>NZ_RSCL01000012.1:333518-346313 GCF_003991905.1 Dulcicalothrix desertica PCC 7102
AAGACACGTTGTGTATGCCCTTTGAGGGTGGCTAGTTGCTTGCCACTGGTGTCCCAGACCTTGGCGGTTTTGTCGCCGGAGGCGGTGACGATAGTCTTGCCATCCGCGCTAAAATTGGCGTTGATGACAGGTTCTGTATGCCCTTTGAGGGTGGCTAGTTGCTTGCCACTGGTGTCCCAGACCTTGGCGGTTTTGTCGTAGGAGGCGGTGACGATAGTCTTGCCATCCGGGCTAAAATTGGCGTTGTTGACAGGTTCTGTATGCCCTTTGAGGGTGGCTACTGAGGCGGTGACGATAGTCTTGCCATCCGCGCTAAAATTGGCGTTGTTGACATTAGATGTATGCCCTGTGAGGGTGGCTAGTTGCTTGCCACTGGTGTCCCAGACCTTGGCGGTTTTGTCGTAGGAGGCGGTGACGATAGTCTTGCCATCCGCGCTAAAATTGGCGTTGTTGACACGTTGTGTATGCCCTGTGAGGGTGGCTAGTTGCTTGCCACTGGTGTCCCAGACCTTGGCGGTATTGTCGTAGGAGGCGGTGACGATAGTCTTGCCATCCGCGCTAAAATTGGCGTTGTTGACACGTTGTGTATGCCCTTTGAGGGTGGCTAGTTGCTTGCCACTGGTGTCCCAGACCTTGGCGGTTTGGTCTTGTGAGGCGGTGACGGATAGTCTTGCCATCCGCGCTAAAATTGGCGTTGTTGACAGTAGATGTATGCCCTTTGAGTTGATTGCGTTCCTTAATATGATATAAAATATCGTTTAAAGCAATAATTGGACTAGTGATTGGATATTTGGCGATGGGAGCATTTTTGCCTACTAGCTTTTGTAAATCTTGTCCAGCGTTCATTGCTGTGAGCAACGCTTCTATATTTTGGTTGTTGTCAAACTGTTGTGAAGCATAACTCGCTTCTCTCTCCAAAACAGTAACTGTTTTAGCGTCTTGAATTAATTTTTGACCGAACCAAAGCGCGCTCATTGATCCGATAATTATTACCATAATAGACACTACCAAAAACGTAGAACCAAATCGAATCATTTTTTGCGATTTCTTCTGCGCTAGGCTTATTTTTTTATTCGCTAGGCTTAATGTTTCGTTAGCTTCCGATAATATTCTACTTTCTTCTTCTTTAACTGCTAAAGAAGCTTCTAGTTCCCTTTTTTCTAATTCCTGAGAAGCTGCTAAATATCGAGAATCTTCATTACCTAAGTTTTTCTGAGTTGCCCACTGCAAAGCTTCTTCTAAAGCTTGTCCTCGCAATAGTCGTGATTCATCCTGATACCGACTATCAACCCATGCTTGAAAGTTTTCTGAATATGGGCGTATTTTTCTTAACTCTTTTTCTACCCACGTTAAATTTAACACCGACTCATATATTTTGTTATAGACTTTGAGAATATTCTGCTGTTTAACGACTAAGCCAGTCAGACGAAATCTAATTTGTTCAATACTTTCATCTACGTGAATATACCCTGATAGCAATATTTGTTGATACCATCCTAAAAAACGCCCTGCTATCTGTTCTCCTAGTAACATCCGGTCTCTAATTGTTTTTATGTGTTCTGGTTCATCGTGACTTTCCCAAGAGTTAATGATGTTTTTTTGAATTAAATCTTGTAGAGACGCGATGGGTGGAGACGCGATTAATCGCGTCTCTACGTTTTGGTTGGTGGCAATTAATCTGCATATTTTTTGGGTTAGAAATGGTTGTCCCCCTGTCCATGTCAATATTTCTTGTATTAATGCGTTCGGATTTTCGACCATACCCTCGAATCCCTTTGCTAAAGGTTCAATTTCGCTGTCTTTAAATCCTTCTAGTTGAATTGCTCTACCTATATTAAACGGTGTTCGTCTTTTATCCGCGATTAAATCTCCTGGTGTGACAACTCCTACTAAGGCAAAAGTCAGGCGCCTATACTCTGAGTTATAATTACGCTTTTCATAACAGCTTCTGATTAACGCAAAGAAATCATCTGTAGGAAAGCCTAAACTCAAAATACTATCTATTTCATCGATAAATATAACAATCTTACTTTGGATAGATGCTAATAGTACCGTTTCTATGAAGTCTTCTAAACGCTCTACGGGAGTAATGGCGCCTCTTTCTTGCCACCAGTTACGCAGTATGTCTGATGGGTCACCTAGTTGAAAATTATTTGTAAGCTTATAAACTATTCCAGCATACCACTGGTCTGACTTGATATCTCGACTACCTCGCACAGAAAAATCTAAAGAAGTACAAGCAAACCCTTCTGCTTGTAGTTTGTTCATCGTCCGAATTATTAAACTCGTTTTACCCATTTGGCGAGAGTTAAAAATATAACAGAACTCTCCTGCCTTTAAGCTGTGGTAAAGGTCAGAATCTGCTTGTCTAACAACGTAAGAAGGGGCGTTTTCTCCTAAACTACCTCCGACTTTATACTCATAATTTGTTGTCATGATTGAGTCACCGTATAGATAAATTACTTAGAGAAGTATGTGATTAGACACACTTGCTTCTATCAAAACATGACGCCATTTGAGTTAAGCCATGAGAAATTTGAGTTAGCTTCGACTTATGGCAAGTTTACCAACAATATAATTATCGCAGTATACGGCGCCTGCTTCTTAATGAGGCACCTATATGATACCCGAAACACGCTCCGAGACGTTACATGTACCGCGTTAATATGTAATATACTGTAATTCCGTCTCTACATGGTCTGGAATAATGCTCCACGTCGTACTTCTTAGTTCCATTCGGCTTTGATACCCACCCTACAAAAAAAATTTTGAGTTTGTTTTTGAGGTTGGGGTTAAAAATTTTTAGGTAATTGAGCTTGAGCAATTTTTTGCTGCTTCTGAGCCTCAGTAAGGTTAGGATTAATTTGCAGTGCTTTATCGAAATCTTCGATGGCTGCTTTAACACCTTTTATGATAGCAGGGTCGTCATTATAAAATGATACAATCGTCAAGGCAGCTTTTAAACGAGCGCAACCCCGCCAGCAATAAGCTTCAGCATAATTAGGATTCCAGTGCAATGCATTATTAAAATCTTTATTAGCTTTTGCATACTCCTTCAAATCAAAGTGAGTACGACCTCGCCAGTAGTAGATTTCGGCATCATTAGGACTAAGTTGCAGAGCCATGACGAGAATATTAATAGCTTGTTGATAGTCTTTTTTCTTAATGAGTTGTTTCCCACGTTTGATATATTCTTCAACAGCATTACTAACCCCTTTCGCCGAATTTTCGTTAGGTACAACAGGAGCTGTTTCGGACTGATAAGCCATTGCAACTTTTGTGGGTTGAGTAGTCGTTACTAACTGAGTCGGCGCCACCGAACTAATTTTGCTTAAACTAATATTAGCTACCCGTAAATTTATTTGCCCTAACTGTATATTACTACCTTGAAAAACTGGTACTTCTCCTAACGGTAAAGGGTGCCCATCAATAATTGGTGGGTTAGTTTGTCGTAAGTTTCGCACGTAGAAACATTGTTGCTGTTGGTTAAAGAAAATTTCGACGTGTAAACCTGATACTGATATATCATCAAAGACAATATCGCATTGTGCTGGGTCACGCCTAATCCTAACATTAACTGGGTTTTTACTTGGTTGTCGATCTCGAATCGTTATATTTTTTAACTGTCCTGCTTCTTGCCACTCTAAAGTTAGTTGATTTACACCACTAGTTTTAGTTGCCTGTGCTAGAGATGCTTGAATTAATTGTTGAACTGCTTGCAGCACCTCACCTGCTGACTGGTAACGTTCTCGGTGATCAAAGCGTACCATTTTGTTCAAAATTGCCGTTAAGCCTGGGCTTACAGACACTTTATCTTGCCAAATCACTTCGTCAGTATTATAGTCATGCGGTAAAAGATGAGGATATTTGCCAGTTAAAGCTTCAATCGCAGTCATACCTAGTGCATATATATCACTATTCAATCTCGATTTGCCGAATAATTGTTCTGAAGGTGCATAGCCAGAAGTGTACACCCGCGTACCAGCAACAGATAATCCTCCAGTTTCTGGGTTGTTTAATACTTCTTTGATGGCGCCAAAATCTATCAGCACTAACTTATTATCTCGCTGGCGCCGCATAATATTATCTGGCTTAATGTCACGATGAATGACCCCTTGATCATGGATGAATACCAAGATAGGTAAAATATTTGAAAGCAGCGAAATTACTTGATTTTCTGTCCAGCGCGGCTCAGAGGCTGATATCTCATCTCTTAGCGGATGCCCATCAATAAATTCTTGTACTAAGTAAAACTCTTGTTCGGAATAAGCTTTTAATTCGGGTATTTGTTCATGCTTCCCTAACTTCGCAAGAATTTCTGCTTCTCTCAAAAACAGCTGTTTTGCTTTTTCTAAACTGCGAGGGTCATTAGGTTGTAAGTGTTTTACTACACAGTAAGGTTTGCCTGGATACTGGGTGTCTTGAGCAAGGTAGGTTTGTCCAAAGGCGCCAAATCCTAGCTCTCGAATAACTTGATAACGACTATCAAGCAGTTGACCTATCATACTTCCTCAACTTTACGTTTTACGCACCAACCCTTATATAAAAACATGACCAACTTCGAGTTAAGCCATGAGAAATTTGAGTTATCTTCGACTTCTGGCTTACTTTAGCAACAATATAATTAATCTTGTAAATGTTGGAATGCGGCTGGGGACAGCTGCTCCACAAGATTTTTATTAATTAAAATCCAACTTGTGAAAGCATCCAAGCCTGTTCAAACGCAATGTCTTTAAGTTGCTCGTAACGACCACTGGCGCCTTGATGACCTGCTTCTAGGTTAATTTTTAGTAACAACGGATTATTGTCTGTTTTTAAGGTACGCAATTTAGCAACGTATTTTGTCGGTTCCCAATATCCAACTTGGCTATCATTAATACTGGTGGTGAGAAGTATTGCAGGGTAAGCTTTAGGCGCCAAATTGTCATAAGGACTATAAGCACGCATATAATCGTAGGCAGATTTTTCGTGTGGGTTGCCCCATTCGAGGTATTCTTCTGTAGTTAATGGTAAGCTCTCATCCCACATCGTGTTCATGATATCTACAAAAGGGACAGCAAGATGCGCTGCTTTGAACAGGTCAGGACGCATGTTTGCCACAGCACCAATAAGTAAACCTCCTGCACTACCACCTCTAATTAGTAAACGGTCTTTCGATGTCCAACGGTTATTAATTAAATATTCGGCACTATCAATAAAATCATTAAAAGTGTTTTTCTTGTTCATCAACTTACCATCTTCGTACCACTGCTTACCTAGTTCATCCCCACCACGTATATGAGCAATGACATATATTACACCTCTATCGAGTAAGCTAATTAAACTGCTATCGAATCTTGCCTCTAGTCCGTAACCGTATGCACCATAACCGTACATTAACAAAGGCGCCTGACCATTACGCTCAACACCTTTACGGTAAACTATAGACAAGGGAACTTTCACACCATCTCGAACTGGCGCCCATACTCTTTCGGTGGTATATAAACTTGCATCGTAGTTAGGGATTTGTTTGCGGTTAATTATCTGCTGTGTACCTGTAGCAAGGTTTTGCTCGTAAATAGCTGTCGGTGAAATCAAGGATGTATAAGTGTAGCGAAAAGAATTAGAATCAAACGGTTGATTGATACTTTCATATGTAGACTCTTGCTCGACTCCTAAAGCAGCAGTGTAAACACTATCAGGAAAATTAACTTCACGCCAATTTTTAGTTTCAAAATTGTATACTAAAAATTTATTTAAGCCAAGCTTTTTCTCCGATACAACCGCAAAATCTTTATACAAGTCAATACCATTTATGAATGCACTTTGATTATGCGGTAAAAACTCTTGTTCGGCGCCTTGAGAATTGCCAACAGGTAAAGTTACAATTCGGTAATTGATAGCTTTTTGATTATTTACACCTTCATTAGTGATTTTATACCACAAACCATTACGGTGTTCAACTAAGTACTCATACCCTTTCGCACGTTTCGAGATGATTTGCAAATTATCCTTGGGTTTAGCTGCATCAAGGTAATGTATTTCGCTAGTATCTTTGCTAGCAACTGTGTATAAAATGTACTTCTTGTCTTTAGTACGACTAACTCTTGACGAAAATTCTACATCTTTTTCTTCAATCACCTTTTGCGGTGTATTTCCTAATTCGAGGCGCCATAAAGTATTGGGACGGTTAGTAATTTTGTCTGCGGTAACATAAAATAGTGTATTATCACTTGCCCAAGTTAGCGAACTAATATTTTGAATCGAGTCAGACAGTATTTTCCCCGTTCGTAAATCCTTCACAACGAGATTGTAACGAATATCACCTTTAGTATCAATAGCGTAAGCCACCAAATTACCATCGTCACTAACATTAAAAGTGCTAATGTTCAAATACTTTTCATTAGCCGCAAGCTGATTTTGATCTAATAAAATTTCTTCTTTAGCATTCGCGTTCTTTTTACGACAATGAATAGGATAATTTTTGCCTTTCTCATAGCGCGTGTAGTAAAGATAATTTCCGAGTTGTACAGCTACACTAGTTCTATTCTCTTGTACTCGCCCCAGCATTTCCTGATATAACTGTGTTTGCAGCGGTTTTAAATTAGCTGTTAAGGATTCAGTATATGCATTTTCGGCTTTGAGGTGTTTTAATACTTCCGGATTTTCTTTATCACGTAACCAAAAATAATTATCATGAATAGTTTCATCATGACGAACTTCTTGATGGAGCTTTTTTGGCGCCAGTGGTGGCTGAATATACTTTACTTGTGTTGTAGCTGCCTTATTATCTAAAAAAGATAATAACTCTGTTTTGGGTTGGGCTTGTTTTTCCATTTTACCTGCTGTAACGCAAGCATTTATTGATATGGTGCAAACTAAAGAAATTGCAAATAATTTTGTTAGATGTTTTTTCAGCATTAGATATCTCCAATAGATAATTTTGACTTTTTGAATAATTTCATTAAATACCCTTGGCATCGGAGATACATGCAGAGATATTTGAGTTATATTCGACTTAATTTTTTTCTATAACTGTGGTAATAATTCGATAACGCCTCTAATTACTGTTTTCAACCGCAATATTAATTTCCAAATTTGTAACTATGCTAATAAGCGCCCGCAGGAACCAAAGCCTGGGGCGTTTAATAAAAGAGGGTGCATTTTTGCGTTGGTCTCTAAGTTTACCTTAAAATTACATCACCACATTCATCAACGAGATAACATAAAGCCTTAAACCGCAAATGTATAACCTCATCGTAAAGAGGATTTAACTTACACATTGGTGGGATATAAAGTACTTTTTTCCCAAAAACGATGATGTTATGTTCAAATGGGCATTGAGCAGGAATAAGCTTACAGATAAAGTAAGCTAGTTTGCGGTTGCGAACATCTATTGACTCTAACCAATGACGCAAACTTGAAAGAATGGTATTTTTAGGAGAAGGTAGAGTAAAGTAGCTCATAGTAGTGTTTTACTGTAATACAGTGATATTTTTACAATATTGAAGAGAATCTTATTTGTCAGTAGGGAAAAATGGGGATGCTGGGTAAAAAATCTGAAGATTTTGTAAGGTGGGCTGTCCACCTCACAAGAAAATTTTGACTTTATAAAAGTTTAGTCGGTGCCTTATACCAATGAATTAGTATCTGGCATGTAATCAATAGGACTTAAGACAAAATCCTTTTTAGCACCTTTTATGTCACCTAACTGATAACGGGCAAGACCTCGATAGTAATAGGTTTTAGTCAACCTAGGAGATAGTGCTAATGTTTTATTGAAATTTTCTATCGCACCTTGGTAATCTTTTGTTTGAAGGAGTTGATATCCTCTTTCAAAGTATGATTCTGCTGAGGTAACTGCTCTTGAGTGTAAATTGTTTGATACTGTGTTTGGCAAAGCATTGATATTTGTTACAGTTTGTAACGAAGTGTCAATTTTAATAGAATTGATTTTTGCAAATGCTGGAGCCGAAGATAAGATACATAAAGCTCCGATTAGTCCAGAAATAGCAGTATTGCGTTTCATAATGATTCAACCTCCGCTTCTGTGAGTGTGTATGTTGAAGTTTTTGATTAATTATTGAAGAAAGATTTATCAATATTGAGAGGAAGCAACTTGAGTGGCGCCACGTTGACTGAACGACTAAAGTGTTTCCACAAATTCAATAATTTCATTAAACACCCTTGACATTGGAGATAGACGCAGAGATATTTGAGTTACATTTGACTTAATTTTTTTTGCTCTAACTGTGGTAATAATTCGATTTGTTATAGCAGATAATCTTTAATGGAGAGGATTTTGGCTTTTTCAGGACAAAAGAACTACCAAACTGTAAGTTTGAGTTTTGAAACCGGTGGCGCCCGCCAGCAGTATCCTAGAAGGGCGTGGCTAATAGGACAAAGCCCACCTACGTGGGCTATTTTCTTTAGCCCACGTAGGTGGGCTTCGTATTAATAGCCCTAGGCTTCAAGCCTAGTACACGATGGCGGAAATAACGTTACCATTAAATAGCCAACACTTTACCCTTATACGTCCATTTAAAAGGTTTAGCCATTGTTTTATTAAAGTAGTTAATAAATTCGAGAATTTTGGTTCTGAGTTCATCCTGGCTTTTGAAACTAGCGCGCTTAAGTAGTTTACGAACTAAAATACTGAACCAAATCTCAATTTGGTTAAGCCATGAAGAATGTTTTGGGGTATAATGAAAAAAAATTCGATGTTTTGGGTCTTTTAAAAAAGTCGCACGTGATTTCATGGATTTAAGTATACCTCTTTCTCCTTTAATACCCAAGTCGATATCTAATCCCTCTTTTTCTGCAACTAGCCGAACAAGAGATTCAGACTGATGAGTATTAAGACAATCCATGATTAAATGCCATTTATTGGCATTACTATCGCTTTCAATAAGTTTACGAATATGCTGAACAAAATCTTCTTCGGTTCTTGAATCTCCGCAAGTTGGTTCAATAATTTGACCAGTCGCAATATCAAAACTAGCAATTAAAGTTTGTGTACCATGACGAACATACTCAAACTCTCTTCTTTCAACTTTACCTGGTCGTATCGGTAGGTCTTTTTCTACACGCTCGGTTGCTTGAATACCAGTCATTTCATCGATTGATATTGTACGCTCTCCGCTTTCATGTCGGTCGATTGCGCTAATATATAACCCACTAATATCATTCAGTTTTATGTCAAATTCCTCGTCCAGAGGGGGGGGTTAACCAGTAGCGACTCTGGTGTGGCTTAAGTTCTGCTTCTTCTAATAATCTTCCAACGTGTCGAACAGATATGCTTTCGATAATGCCCTGTTTCATAATTTCGTCTGCTAGTTCTCGGTAAGTCCAATGACTTATTGGTCGTCCATAGTCTTCAGGAGGTGAACAGGCAAGAGCAAATAATTCTACAATTTGTTCCATATTAAATTTGGCTGGGGCGCCAACACGTTCCTCGTCTTGCAACCTCTGAATTATTGTTAAATCACTTCCACATGTTGACAACCATCGCTCTCGCCATAAACAAGCCGTATGCCTACTAATTTCTAATGTTCGAGCAATTTGTCGATGATTTTTACCCTCAGATGCTAATAAAATTATTTTTGCTCGCAGTGCTACTTGCTGCGGCGCCGAATGGCGATTTATCAACTGTTGAAGTTCTAAACGTTCACAATCGCCTAAATTCAATGGTTTTGGAGCTAATCTTACCATACCCTGATTCCTACGCATGTTGACTTAAACAGCTAGCAAAAGCCTATTGCTTAACATACCATAATAGTGGTCTGTTTATTTCCGCCATTGTGTACTAGGGCGATATCCATTGTTTAATAACATTGATATTATTGGCTTTGCTCTTGTGTGTTAGGAGTGCTAGTTGAGTTATTTTGTTGTAACTGTTCTAATTGTTTTACTTGATTAATAGTTTGTTCTGCAGCGGCAGTATTGTTTTGTTGCTGATACAATCTTGCAGCTTCCTTGTAATCTTGTATTGCTTGTCCAATATTGTTTTGTTCTTTGTATAATTCTGCTCGTTGGTAGTAAGCATGAGCATAATCAGGTCTGTACTTGATTACATTATCAAAGTCTTCTAAAGCTCTATTATCTTTTAAAACTTTGAGAAGAAAGCCTCGATTATAGTATCCTTGGTAAAACTCATGGTTTTGTTCAATTGCCTTATTATAATCATCTAAAGCTTCTCTGTTATGACCAAGTTGATTATTAGAAAAACCTCTATTATTGTAAGCTAAATAATTTTTATAATCAAACTTAATCGCTTGGTCAAAGTATTTAATAGCCATCTTATACTGTTCTTGGTTTATTAACTTTGTGCCTTGATTGTAACATGATGTTGTAGAATTACAAATGACATCAGGGGAACTAGTTGTTTCTGGTGAGGAAGGAGCGGTTTGTGTTGATACTTCAGAAACAGTTGTTTGAGGGCTTTCTGAATTTGCTAATGTCTGCCGTAACCATCCATATCCTCCTACACTCATAACAGTAACAGCTATGCTGGCTAGTATGGTGGTTTTTAATTTATTTCTTTTAATTTTTGGTGTAAGAGCTTCTAGCACTTTTTTGTGTAACGGCGCCGCAGGTAATGCTACAATTGGTTCAGGTTGTAAATCTAAAAAAATCTTATCTACCGATTGATAGCGGTTCCGGATGTCTTCACAGAGCATCTTGTCCAAAACTTGTGTAAGCAAGTTACTAATAAATATCCCCTTTGATGCTAATACATCCTTCCATAGCCAGCGTTTCTCCTGAGAATTATAGAGCAAATTAGGAGGAACATTTGTTAATAAATGAATGCATGTAGCACCCAATGCATAAATATCACTTGCCGGATAAGATTCGCCATAGGTCATTTGTTCTGGAGGCGCATATCCTATAGTTCCAACAGTTGTACCTATAGTCATGACTGTATTGCTTAATTCTTTAGAAATACCAAAGTCAATTAATACCAATTGATTATTTTGGCGATACATGATATTTTCTGGTTTGATATCCCTATGAACCACACCCATGTTATGAATAAATTGCATCACAGGAAGTAAATCTGCTAATAGCTTAAATATTTGAGACTCAGTAAAAACTCCTTGTTGTTGCAATTGCTGTAGTAAATTTTCTCCATCAATGAATTCCTGCACAAAATAGAGCTGCTTATTTTGTTCAATGCTTGCTAGTAAGCGAGGAATCTGTGTAAACTTATCTCCAAGAGCATCTAACATCAGAGCTTCAGAATTAAATAATTCTACTGCTTTTTTGAATGCAGTTGCTTGGCTTGTAATTTGAGGCGCCGGAAAAAACTGTTTAATCACGCACTGTTTTTTTCTTGGTGTACGTTCATCTACCGCTAAAAAATTTCTTCCCATACCGCCGGCGCCAAGAAACTGAGTAGCACGGTAGCGGTTTTCGAGTAGTAAACTAGTACCGCAAGTAGCACATAAATCTACCTGATTTGAGTTTAGGGGATTCTCACAGCTTGGATTAAGGCAGTAGGTCATAATTCTACTATATTAATGTTAGTGTTGGAGAGAAAAGCAAATTCAATGATTTCATTCAACACCCTTTAAATCTGAGATAGCTATGGTGATATTTGAGTTATGTTTTACTTGCCTACGACTTGATTCGAGTTACTTGGAAACACTAATCAGGGTTAATATATACAGGACTTACGCTCTGGGCGCATAAAAACCGTAGGGTGCGTGAAGGCTACAAAAATATTTCAGCGTAGTTATAAGACTTGTAGCGTCACGCACCGACTCACGGTTGTGACAGTATCGTAAGTCCTGTTAAAATCGGCGCCGACTATTCATAATAAATGACCTAAACTACAATTTTAGGTTCTAACTTACATTTTCATTTACCAGGACACAGTTCCTTCCTTTCTTGCTCACGGGTGGCGAGGTACTCTTTTAAATAGTCGCAACTGCGCGCGAGTAAATCATCTAAATCTAAATTCCACAATTTGATGGTTTTGTCAGCACTTGCAGAAGCAAGAGTTTTGCCATCTGCACTTATTGCCACACTGCTGACTGCATCAGTATGCCCACTCAAGCTAGAAATTAGTTTACCAGTGCTTATATTCCACAATTTAATGGTATTGTCATAACTTGCAGAAGCAAGAGTTTTGCCATCTGCACTTATTGCCACACTACTGACATGATGAGTATGCCCATTCAAGGTAGAAATGAGTTTACCAGTGCTAATATTCCACAATTTGATGGTTTTATCAGCACTTGCAGAAGCAAGAGTTTTGCCATCTGCACTTATTGCCACGCTTGTGACTGCATTACTATGTCCACTCAAGCTAAAAATTAGTTTACCAGTGCTTATATTCCACAATTTGATAGTTGAGTCACGACTTGCAGAAGCAAGAGTTTTGCCATCTGCACTTATTGCCACGCTTGTGACCCAATCAGTATGCCCACTCAAGCTAGAAATGAGTTTACCAGTGCTGATATTCCACAATTTGATGGTTTTGTCCCAACTTGCAGAAGCGAGAGTTTTGCCATCTGCACTTATTGCCACGCTATTGACCCAATTAGTATGCCCACTTAAGCTAGAAATGAGTTTACCAGTGCTGATATTCCACAATTTGATGGTATTATCATAACTTGCAGAAGCTAGAGTTTTGCCATCTGCACTTATTGCCACGTTATTGACCCAATTAGTATGCCCACTCAAGCTAGAAATGAGTTTACCAGTGCTTATATTCCACAATTTGATGGTTTTGTCATAACTTGCAGAAGCTAGAGTTTTGCCATCTGCACTTATTGCCACGTTATTGACCCAATTAGTATGCCCACTCAAGCT
>NZ_RSCL01000012.1:346323-346473 GCF_003991905.1 Dulcicalothrix desertica PCC 7102
TAAAGTTTTGCCATCCGGACTAAATGCTACGCTAAAGACTGTACTAGTATGCCCACTTAAGGTGGAAATTAGTTTACCAGTGCTGATATTCCACAATTTGATGGTTTTGTCAGCACTTGCAGAAGCAAGAGTTTTGCCATCTGCACTTAT
>NZ_RSCL01000013.1:0-40225 GCF_003991905.1 Dulcicalothrix desertica PCC 7102
TCGACTTGCATGTGTTAAGCATACCGCCAGCGTTCATCCTGAGCCAGGATCAAACTCTCCGTTTTGGATTTAGTGTCTGCAGAACTGATGAATCAGTTATTACTAGGCACTTGTTTGTTTAGCTCGAAATAGCTGATTTAAACCTCAGCAAAAGTTAATTTCTTTACATTGCTAACGCAAATGTTATACTGGCTATCAAACTATATAATTTTCATGGTTCGACCACTTGACGAACGGCGCTCTCTCGCGCTCGCTCATCAGCGACTTATCTAATATAGCGAGAGCATAAGGAAGTGTCAACACTTTTTTCAAAGAAATTTGAAAATATTTTTTTAGTTGCCTGAAACTCTTGTCTGGTATAAGTTTTAGCTTACATGCTAGCCTTACATGACTATTGAAGGCGCCCCCATATATAGATAATCTTGCAGGTGCCCCTAATATGTTTAATGACAGGCGCCTATATGTTGGGTAGGAATATTGGCAACGGATGATGAGCGGATGTAACGGATAGGTAATTTTAACTTAAACAGTAAGAAGTTTTACATGCCAAAAATGTCATATAAAGCGTTGGGAAACGGTAATTATAGCTAATTTGTACCGTTTGCTGATTTTCTATACACCAAATTAATAGGTAGAATCGTGGTGCGACACAGGAGTTTTCAAAACATGAAATTCATATCTGAAGCATCCACATCGGTCAAAATTCAGAAAATGAAAGAACGAGTGCGTTGGCGCCACTCTAGCATTACTGCGCGCAACATTGATCAAACTAGCATGGTGCTAGATAACGGCAAACAGGACAACCCGGATTTTTCATTTATGGTAATTGGGGATAGTGGAACCAAACCATATCCAGGGTTCCATCCTCAAAGAAAAGTTGCCGAAATGATGCTTCCACACCAAGAAGAATGTAGTTTTGTACTCCATACAGGTGATGTAATATACGTTGTAGGCTCACAAGAATACTATCCGCAAAATTTTATTGAGCCATATCGGGAATTTATACAGGGGGGAGAAAACTTTAGAAATATCCCTTATAACCGAATCACTTTCAATCAGACACCGATTTTACCAGTTTTAGGCAACCACGACTATTATGATGTGCCCTTAATGTCACGCTTAGTAGCAGGAAGCACGAAACTGTTACGGCAATTCTTTCGGTACAGAGATATTGAAATTGGTTGGCACGGTTCAGAACAAGGAAACGCATTCGCACAAGCATTTATTGACTGCTTAGATAATATCCGCTCACCTCAAATGCTAGCTGAACATTTAGATACTCACTATACAGCTAAAACCGATGCAGGATTTTGCTTACGCTATGAACCAGGAATTTTTACCCGCGTCCCAAATCGTTATTACACCTTTCGTTATGGTGGAATTGACTTTTTTGCGCTTGACTCCGACACCTTCAACATGCCATCACCCATACCCTCAACTAGACAGGGAGACGAAAAACGGCGCCAACTTTCCAAACAGCGTCATGATATAGAAGCAGAAGAAATTCAAATTCTCGACGATATTACCAAGCTTAATCCTGAAAACAGCGACCATGCACAACAGCTAGATGAACTCAACGCTAAATTAAATCAAATCGATGAAGTCAAAATAGATATTGAAAAGCAACTTACATCGAGTTCAAGAAGCAACTTAATTGACTGGGAACAACTAGACTGGCTTAAAAAACGTCTCATAGAATCTTGGCATAGCGACGAAGTACGGGGACGAATTATATTTTTCCACCATCCCCCCTATGTTACCGAAGCAACAAAATGGCACCAAGCGCAAACCCTAGCAGTGCGTCATCGTTTACGAGAAGTATTCGATGCAGTTGCACGAACATTAGGTTCACAAAATAGCGAACGTCCAATTGTTGATTTAATTTTAAATGGCCACGCTCACTGCCTTGAACATTTACGAACCACCAACACCGGACATGCAGACTCCAATATAAATTGTATAGTCTCTGGTGGAAGCGGTCATCGTCCAAGGCGCCAACGCAAAGAAGGCAACGAATTAATGGAAAAATTCATGACTCCTACAGGAATTGATAACCGTAAAGTCGCTGAGTCATATTTATTTGCTGGTCGCAATGGACACAATGAAATGCGGCGCCTGCCTTACACATTTGTACGTATCGATGTAAAAGCTGGAAACCCACCTAAATTCACCGCGCGTCCTTTTGTAGCTGAATGGTATCAAGATAAATGGAGCAATATTACTCTAGAACCATTTGAATTTTAAAAATCTTGATTTGATCCCCCCTTGCCCCCCTTAATAAGGGGGGAATAAGATTTGAAGCCCTGCTTATTCAGTTAACAATCAGATTTGAAGCCCCCCTTATTAAGGGGGGTTGGGGGGATTGTTATTTTTAACTAAGTAGTATTGGGGTTGGGAGGATGTAATTTAAAAACCTACATAATATTAGAAGTCGGGCAACTGTTCAGTAAAAACCTACCAAGCTACCCAACTCAGTTTTATATTCGCAATATTGTCACCAACATCGCTGGAGCAGTTTCTGGACTCTTCTTTAACTAATTCGCGGAATTCCCCACCCTCTACGCAGTAGGGTGGGGATGGATAGCGCGTAAAAAGTTGGGGTTCGATGCCCCAACTTTTTACTCTCTCCCACCTGATTGATTTTGAATATACTGTTTTACCGTTTCTAGTGGGGCACCTCCACAAGACACAATACATTTTGAGTCGTGCCAAAGTTTAGCCTTACCCCAATAGTATTTATCAATTGTAGATTTATATTTTTCTCTCAATATTCTACTGCTTGCTGATTTTAGGGATGCTATCAAATCAGAAATATTGTTATCTGGGTGCAAGTCAACAAGTAAATGCACATGGTCTGGCTCCCCATTACAATCCTCTAAGTTAGATTTATTTGCCACTAGTACACGCTCAAACACTTCCTTCATATCATCAATCATTTGTTGCGTAAATATCTTGCGCCTGTACTTAGTCACAAATACTACATGCAGGTGAATAGAAAAAACGACGTGTGAACCGCTTCTCAACTTAGTCATAAAGATTTCTTGTCATATCCAGAAAGTATGCTATATTAATTGTAGTCAAATATATCGAGTCAAGCAACTTATGGTAGTGATATTATTGCTAGCGAGTGATTGTGTAATTTTCGAGTGAGTGTTTTGGCTATGTCATTTAAGAGTAAAGAGCAAAAAGAGTTAGATAAGGAGAAAAACAAAAATACATATGTTTCAACTGTTGTACAGCATCTTAAATTATCCAATCTAGGCTATGCTGTAATATCCGATATCTTGGAACATGCAAACAGTTTATACAATACCTTGACCTACAACTTAAGACAGGGTTTTTTTGTATACAACACATTGAATTTTCAGTCTATAGCATATGATTTACAGACTGATTTCAAAGAAAATTACCATTACAAGATGTTGCAATCGCAAGCCGCACAGTCTGTATGTCATAAAGTGGCTGAGAATTTCAAATCATTCAAACAGCTTTTAGATAAGCATTATGTTGATGGTTCTAAAAAGCCAAACTTACCAGGATATCGTATTTCTGGAGGAATGTTTGAAGTTACTTACCCTGGTCAAACAATCAAGATTGAAGTAGAACATGGGATAAGATTTGCTATCATTTCAACCGGAATACAGTTTAGGAAGCAGCGTAAAGAAGATGTCGTAGGGACTAAATTGAATGAATATATAAAACTGCGAGTTCCTGACTCTGTAGATACTACGACACTTGTTGAATTGACAATAACATCAAAGCACAGACAGATTTACGCACATTGGGTATGCAGGAAGAAAAACGTTCATGTGCGTAGCAAATTTGTTACAACATTAGATAAATCAAATGTTCTAGGAATAGATATTGGTCTAAATAACTTTGTAACTTGTATTCCTAATACAGGAGAACAAGGTTTTATCATAAATGGAAGACCATTAAAGGCAATAAATCAGTTTTATAACAAGACTGTATCCAAGCTGAAAAAAGGTAAGGACGTAAATTTCTGGAGTGGTAGCCTAGCGTCTTCAACCCAAACCAGAAACAACCAAGTGCGTGATTTTATCAAAAAATCTGCTCGTACAATAATTAACAAATGTTTAGAATCAGGAATAGGGAAAATAATATTTGGTTGGAACGAAGGCATCAAGAATGAGATAGATAACGGACGTGTCAATAATCAAAATTTCGTACAGGTGCCGTTCACCGCATTGCGTGACACGCTCAAATATCTCTGTGAAAGATACGGTATAGATTTTATAGTTGTAGAAGAATCATATACCTCAAAAATGTCATTTTTTGATGGTGATGAATTACCCGTATTCGGAAAAGAAACCGAAGCTCAGAAAAAACTAAAACCTTCTGGGAGAAGAACAAGACGCGGAGAATACAAAACAGCTACCGGAATAGTTATCAATGCTGATGCTCAGGGCGCATCTAATATTTTGAGAAAGGCAAAAATTGACACATCTAAAATAACTTACAAAGTGTGTCAAGTTCTCAAAACAATCAACATCTGGATAGGTAAAAAATTACCATCACGTAAAGGCACGGTTGCTAGCTTGTCTAGTAGCACGGCTATAGGACTCACTGAACCGAGTCAGTAAATTAGAAACCCCATCCGCCATGCGGTGGGGTGGTTCATTACTCTCCTAACAAATTCCCATTTGCTAGCTCACAAGTAGAAGAGCGCTCGCTTCACCAACCACAACCCGAAAACCAACGTTGTTGTTGTCGTTGTTGTTGTAGTTGCGGGATGCCGAACGACAGTTTTGAGGATTGTTGTTCCACGAACCGCCGCGCAACATCTAAGAGTGCCTACCCCATGTTCAGTTTCTGAAATAGCACAGGCAGGGATGCCTGTTCCACAAGAGATTTGAATAGCATTATATATATCATTGTTGGGGAGCTATAAGACAAAATCTTCAAAAATCTTTGTACGCAGGCGCCATGTATTCAAGAACAGATAAATGGTTTGGAAAAAGAAATAGCTCAAATTGAAAAAGAAATTAAAAAATTACGTTTATCTTCAAATATAAATGATTCTTCACAATATAGAACTTACAATATAGAATGGAAAAATAAATTATCAAAAATTGATTTTAAGTCATCAAAAAAAAATATTAATTTGTCAAATTTTAAGTGTTTTAGTATATCATATTAGTAACTAATAAATCATAAAGTTTTGAATTTTATGGCACGATATACATTTTACGCTAAACCAGAAAATCGTCCTAATGATTCTCACCCAAAATCTCCGACAAAACCAGAATCATATATTGCAGATAAGGAGCTAATTCAAGCAGTAAATCTAGCAATTTATTTAAGAAGACCATTATTACTAGAAGGAGAAGCAGGCTGTGGTAAAACGCGGTTAGCTTCTGCTGTTGCCTATGAATTGCGATTACCCTTTCACCGATGGGATATTCGTTCAACTAGTAAAGCTCAGGATGGTTTGTATACTTATGATGCTATCCGGCGCCTGCACGATGTTCAAGTTAAGCAACTAGACCCTAATCTTAATTATAACCCAAGTGATGCTAAGAATTATCGAAAGTTCGGCGCCTTGGGCAAAGCGTTTAATTGTAAAGATTGTCCTGCTGTTGTATTAATCGACGAAATAGATAAAGCTGACCTAGATTTTCCTAATGATTTAGGCTCTTGCGTACCTAACGTGCTAAATTAATATTATAATGCCAAGAAAGTAAAGCTCTAATTTCAAAATTGCGAAAGTTCCTAAAGCCAAATCCATTTCGTTTTATTAGCTTTAAGTTCTAGCTTTCTACTTTACCCAATTCTACAACAAGATTTAGGCGCCTGGAGTCCTTGGGGTAAGTTTGTGCGTCAGCGTCAGGAAATAGATGATTTACTTTATGCTGAAATTTCTGAACGTCGCTCATCTAAACAAAGTTCTGAAAGTGTTGATATTTTTTCTTTATTAATGCAAGCGCGCGACGAAAATGGCGACCCGATGACTGATGAAGAATTACGGGATGAGTTACTAACTTTGCTATTTGTCGGACATGAAACTACAGCAACAGCAATGGCTTGGGGTTTATATTGGAGTCACCATTTGCCGGAAGTTCAGAACAAATTATTACAAGAAATAAACTCTTTAGGCAATCCTGACCCAATGGATATTTTCAGACTACCCTATTTGAGTGCTTTTTGTAATGAGACTTTACGCATTCATCCTGTAGTAATGTTAACTTTTAGTAGACTAGTTCAAGAACCTGTTGAACTTCTGAGAAAACCACTGGAACCAGGTACACGAGTAATGGGCTGTATATACCTTGTACACCATAGAGAAGATTTATACCCAAATCCAACGAATTTAGACCAGAGCGTTTTTTGGAACGGCAATATTCACAATATGAATTTATGCCTTTTGGTGGTGGCGCCCGTCGTTGCATTGGTGACGCATTAGCAATATTTGAAATGAAATTGGTTTTGGCTACTATTCTCTCACGCTACGAGATGAAATTGGTGACTGGAAATGAAAAACCACAACGTCGCGGAGTTACACTGGCGCCTGCCAATGGAGTAAAAATGATTATCACTAATCAGCGAGTTCCTCAAAAGCAACCAGCAGTAGTATAGTACGGCAATTTACTAAGTTTGGCGCCTGATATTGGACAAATATAAGTACAAACTACAATAATTAAATATTATTCAGTATTAAAAATAACAAGCTTTATTGAGTCCTCTTTAAGAGGACTTATACCCGACCGCATAGGGGTCTTCAACCCGATGCAGGTATGAACGCAGCCCAAAATCTATAAGTGGGCGCGTAAGGTATGGAACGTTATTGCCTTAACAATAAACTTCGTATGGTTTTAAGCTGCCGTTGATACAACCTGAAATGGTATATTCTCTAGAACAACTTGTGGCAACTGACCTGATCCAAGAACCTCTTTTGCGTCAAGAATTTCTACACCAACTAAAACTTCACCTGCACCAATATTTAGTGCTATTTCATCATTTAACCGCAAAGTACGACATTCATGACATCAATCGACTAGGCGAATATAAAGTGAGTAATCACTACAATTTCTGTCTCGCTTTCGGCAACGATTGGCGAAACTCGTTTAATAGCATAGAAGCGCCTGTCAACACTATAACAACACAATAGACAGGCAGGGATGCCTGCTCCACAATCACAATATAGTTGTTTAGAATCAACTATCCGTTACATCCGTTTTATCCGTTGCCAGTTTCGGTATCTTCTACCTTGTGCTTACCTATAGGGGTTGTACGGATTTGTTAGACTATTCACAACAGCAAGCAATCTTAACAAAACCACTCCTCTAGTAGAGCAACTTATGCTAATTACAGATAATTTACTTGTTTCTAAGCAACTCCCGACTCTCGAATATTCCTCGACGCAGGAAAGATTCGATGATACTTGGGAAGCTCCTTTGTCTACCCTTCTAGGTTTAGGACGTGCGGCAGGCGCCGATTTTATTGAGTTTTTTCTAGAGCGCGTTAACTATATAAGTTGTCTTGCTGAGGATGATACGATTACAAGCATTACTCCTCGCCTTTCTACTGGTGCGGGTGTACGTGTGTTTTTGGGCAAAGCTGATTGCTATGTTACAACTAACGACCTTTCTTTTAATGGTTTGAAAGCTGCGTTAGAAAAAGCTCTTGGAATTATGGGTTTGCAGTTGCCTGCTCCGAATGCTTTTATTCCTGAGATTAATTTAGAACTTTTACGAGATTACGCTACTAAACGCGGTAAAGATGGCTGGTTGCCGTTGTGTAGTGAAATACGCGAGATGGGCGAAGTTCTTATTGATGGTACGGCACAACTTCAAAGAACTGCTAGTCATATTCAATCTCGTCGCGCGACTTATTTCCGTGACTGGCAAGAAGTTTTAGTTGCTGCTAGTGATGGTACTTTTGCTCGCGATATTCGCCTTACTCAGTCGGTAGGTTTCAATTTGTTGTGTGCTGATGGCGCCAACCGCACTTCTATTGCTGAACGTGCAGGTAATACAAGTGACCCTAATTTCTTGCGTACTTGGGATTATAAAGAAGCATCAGAACATATTTCTGAGTCGGCTGGTAAAATGCTGTATGCCGATTATGTCGAATCAGGTACTTATCCAATTATCATGGCGAACCACTTTGGTGGTGTAATTTTCCATGAAGCTTGTGGACACTTGCTCGAAACTACTCAAATTGAACGCAAAACAACCCCCTTTGCAGACAAAAAAGGTGAGAAAATTGCTCACGAAAGTTTGACTGCATGGGATGAAGGACGTTCAGAAAATGCCTTCGGTACTATTGACATGGACGACGAAGGAATGCCCGCACAACGCACTTTATTGATAGAAAAAGGCGTTTTGAAGAATTTCTTGGCTGATAGAGCGGGTTCTATGCGTACTGGACACCCCCGTACAGGTAGCGGAAGGCGCCAAAACTTCACGTTTGCGGCTGCTAGTAGAATGCGGAATACTTATATTGCAACTGGTGATTATACTCTCGATAATGTTTTTGCCTCTGTTGACAAAGGTATTTACTGTAAAAAAATGGGTGGTGGTAGCGTTGGCGCCACTGGGCAATTCAACTTTGGTGTTGATGAAGCTTATTTAATTGAGAATGGCAAAATTACTAAGCCGCTTAAAGGCGCCATTTTGATTGGGGAAGCTAAGGAAATTATGAACAAGATTTCGATGTGTTCACAAGATTTGTCTTTGGCGCCTGGTTTCTGTGGTTCTGTAAGTGGCAGTATTTATACTACTGTGGGTCAACCTCATATCAAAGTTGACTCCATTACTGTTGGTGGACGTTAATTGTTTTATTGGTTGGGTTATGTTCCTCTACCCAACCTACTCATGTAAATTCTAAATATACATATGGCAAAAATTCAAGATATCGCTTCTGCGGCGAAGGACAGTGCAAGCAAACTTGGGATTAAGAAGTTTGATATTTATGGTTCGAGTGTTGACTCTACTAGTGTACAGGTAGACCAAGGTGAACCAAGACAAGTTAAGGCTTCCAATTTGTCGGGTGTGACGGTACGTGTTTGGAACGATGATAATACTGTTGGTGTCACTAGTACTACTGATGTTGATACCAAAGGATTAGAGTTAGCTTTGAAAACAGCTTATGAAGCGAGCTTTTTTGGAGTCAAGGAAAATGTTCCTGACTTTAGCCCAGAAGCAACAGCACCTCTAAATATAGATAATTCTTCCACAGAGAAAGTTGAACAGGCGCCTGTTAATGAGTTAATTCAAAGCTTGATATCAGCCGAAAAACAATTAATGGCAAAGCATCCTGCAATTAAGGGTGTACCGTACAATAATTTATCGCAGCGTGATGTCGATAGATTTTACCTTAATAGTGATGGCGCCTTGAGAACTGAGTCACACTCGTTAGCTTCTGTGTATCTATATAGTAAGACAGAAGAGGAAGGTAAAAAACCCCGTAGTGGTGGAGCCTTTAGAATTAGTCATGGTGTCAAAAATTTAGATGTCGATGGCTGTATTCAAGAAACTGCCGATAAAACAATTAGCCATCTGAATTACGAAAAAGTTCAAACTGGTAAATACACCGTCGTATTTTCACCCGAAGCTTTCTTGAGTTTGCTTGGCGCCTTCTCTAACTTATACAATGCTCAAAGCATTCTCGATAAACAAAGCCTTTCAACTCCCGATGATATTGGCAAACAAATAGCATCACCTTTACTTAGCGTATATGATGACGGATTGCACCCAGCGAATGTTGGCGCCGAATCTTTTGATGGTGAAGGAACTCCAACACGCAAAGTTTCTTTAATCGAAAATGGAGTTTTAAAAGGATTCCTTCATAGCGCAGGTACAGCAAAGCGACTTAATGCTCAACCTACAGGAAATGCGAGTATAGGCGCCAAAGTTAGTGTGGGCCCCAATTTCTACCATGTTTACTCTGGGGCGCCTGCAGAGAAAGAATATAGCTTAGATACTTCTGAAAATGTCATTTTAATAGATGATTTGCAAGCACTTCATGCAGGTGTGAAGGCGCTTCAAGGCTCGTTTTCATTACCTTTTGACGGATGGATAGTCAATAAAGGTGTGAAAACAAGTATCGAATCAGCAACTGTTGCAGGGGATTTCCTGTCAGTTTTAAATTCGATTATATATATAGAGAAAGAACCTGAACTAACTCCTTCTGGTGTTTGCCCACGAGTTTGGGTTGAAGAACTTTCTATTACTGGAGAGTAAAATTAACGTGGAACAGGCATCCTGCCTGTCCTACAAATATACATAGACAGGCAAGATGCCTATCCTACTATTAATATTCTCCACCAATGCCGATGTTAACGTTGTAAATTTCGGTTCCTGTCCAGTTAACACCAATAACGTTGGCGCCATCGAGGTCATTACTAACAAAATGCGCGTCTGTAAGGTTTACGTTAGTTAAGTTAGCGTTGTTCATGCTAACGCTGTTGATAAATGCTGATGTGAGGTTGGCAGATTGAAGATTCGCGCCTGTTAAATCTGCTCCTTCTAAGTTAGCGTTTTTGAGGTTGGCGCCTTTTAAATTAGCGTTTCGTAAATCAGCCCCTATCAAATGGGCGCCTTGAAGATTTGCACCACTGAGGTTACATCCGCTACATTCTCTTGTTTCAATTAATTTCCGGACGTTACTGCTAACGCTTGTATTTGTATTTGTAGTAGTGCCTTGCGCTCCAGCAGGAGATACAAAAGCAAAAGCACTCATTAGAGCAACTGCTGCAAAAAATTTAGTTTTCATGTTTTTCTCCTCCACGCTATCTAACACTTTGTATAAACAATTAGTACGCTCCGGCTGGTTGAAATCAACACGATAGTACTATTTTGCTTGGTTTTTCGGTCTTGTACTTATTTGCTACACTACCATTGTCGCCCATTCCAGAAAAATTACATCGTGCTTCAGCAGTACTTATAAATCTCTCGCTGGGTTGAAAGCCTTTTAATACAAAGCGCGTGGGGATATACGTATATATATAGTAAGTTATTAAGTTTTAGATAAGATTTACTCGAATAAATGGTGCCAAACCAAAAACTGTCACAAGTGTATTTTCATACTAGGCGCCTTGAATGCTAATATAGTGTCTATACGAATAAAGCTGGTATTAATTGTTTTGAAGACTGGTGTAAAATTGTATGACTTACAAATGCACAAGCAAACTCAACCAAATTTTGTTTAACATAACAGATTGACACCGAGACGTTTACGGTTAGATTAGTCTTTGTCTGGTAATGTGATAATAATTTAGTTGAACCATTTTTTTTAAGAAGATTCCATATATCATCCCAATTTTGCGATACAAGCGAAGTATCTATATCGACTAATGTCATTTCTAAAAGTTCTTGACGTGAGTATTCGCTTAGACAACACATCGCATCATTAATATAGGTAAATTGCCCATACTCATTTACACAAAATTCAGCTTGGATAGCACAACCTATATTCAAATTATTGAATAAGCAATTTTCATGTAGTCCATATCCTAAATGCAAATTAATTTCTAACAAGCCATTATCGTAAAAATCCACTGTAGTAGGTTACCTTATTTTGTGAAGAGATAGTAACGTAAGCTGAACATATGTACTTGGAGTCGCACGGCAAAAGCGTTAGAGTCCTTAACACAGTTGTAAGTATATATGGACATTACTTAGTAGCATCGTTACTAAATTCTACTTATACAAGTATTAGCAGTGTCATCTATCTAAAGTAGTAGATTGAGGTGCGAATGCATATATATGAAATTTATAAATCTACCACTTGATAGAGAAAAGCTGTATTTTCATTTTAGCAAGCAGCTCAACCTGTCAACATATTTCTCAATCTACGCATTGACTGATGCTTCTTTCTCCAAGTTTGTGGGGGAATATCATGATGTTGACGGAATTGACGTGAGAAGTGACAAGCATTTTGATAGCCAAGAGCGGTAGAAATTTGCTCAATAGTTTGCTTGCTTTCTTGAAGTAATTCGCGTGCAGCAGACATTCGTCGTTTAACAATCCAGCCGTTTACAGTGTCTCCGGTTTGTTTTGCAACTCGGTGTGTTAAGTATGCTGCTGAATAACCGACTGCGCTAGCTACGTCGCATAATGTAATGCCTAAATGAAAATTAGCTTCGATATAATCGAATACTTCCTGAAGCTGAGTATTTTTAGGAAATATAGACTCTGGCTTTGAGTTTGCGTTTTTATCTGGCGAAATATTTTCAACTATTTGGTTGCATTCGCGCGTGTACCATTCTTTCAAATGCTTCTGCTTTCTTAACTGAGCTGTAATTGTTCGTGTCAACTCATCTAACGTTGATGGCTTTGTAACAAAATCATCTGCTCCCATTTCCATACCTTTGCGAATGTCTGTTTTGGCGCCACTTCCAGCTAAAAATATGAATGGAATAATTGCTGTTACTGGGTCGTCTTGTAATACGCTTAAAACATCATAACCGCTGATATCTGGCATTACGACATCGCAAATAATAACATCGGGGAGATGCGTTTGCACTTTTTGAATGCCAAGTATACCATTTTCGGCGCCAATTGTGTTGAAGCCTTCAGCAGATAGCCCATCTAAATATAAATTACGAGTGGTTCTGTCGTCTTCGATGATTAGGACTGTTTTTGGTAATGTTTTCATAGTTAGCAATAAATTGTGTAAATAGTGAATTCTTGACTTTTTTAAGTAGGTAAGGTGACTACAAACTGAGTTCCAGTGCCCACCTGACTTTCGACGCTAATTTCACCGCAGTGTAACTCAACAAGAGTTTTTACAATTGATAAGCCCAACCCAGTACCCGCAATACTATCGATATTGCTGCCTCGGTAAAATGGCTCAAATATGTGCGGTTTATCAATGGCTGGAATACCAATGCCTTTGTCTCTTACTTGAAAGATAATACTTTTATCTTTTCGCATAATTTCTAAGGTTACGGTAGTACCTAGCGGAGAGTATTTGATGGCATTTGACAATAAATTATTGAGAATGTGGTGTAGAAATTTGGGGTCTAAACAAACTGCTATACAGTTTTCTGGACTAATAACATTAATAAATTTCTGGTTGCCGTTAGCTATTTGAACTTGTATGGCAATGTCACGACAGAATTTATCTAGGTCAATTTCGCTAGGATGAAATTCTAACTTTGCTGCATCTGCTTTACCATATAAAAGAATATCATCTAATAAATGACTCAGTTGTTCTACAGCAGTTAAAATCAAATCTAAATAAGAACGATTTTTTTCTTCATTCCACTGGTGAATGTGTCGTCTCAACAAATCTGCTGAAAACGAAACTATATTTAACGGTGTACGAAATTGATGGCAGAGCATTGAAACAAACCGTTCGCGTAACTCGCTAAGATGTTTTGCTTGTTCCAAAGCTTGACGCACTTCTGACTCAGCTTGTTTATAATCGGTAATGTCGATTGCTGTAATTAATTCTACAGATTCGTCGCTGAAATCAAAAACACCATTAGTTAATGCAACTGTACAAGCCAACCATCTTTTAACTCCCCTTTTAGTAACAACCTGCATTTCCTGATATTCACTTGCACCTCCACTAGACTTATTAACCTGTCGTAAGCGTTTGTTTACTAGCAGTTGATTTAGAGGAACCTCATTTAACAGTTGTTCGAGTGTATATCCAGTCAGAGTTTCAGCAGCTGGGTTAACGTAACATAAATTGGAATCTTTAATTAGAAAAATGCTAGCTTGATTAGTTTCTGCTAAAACCCGAAAACGAGCTTCATTAAGCCGTAACGCTTGCTCAGTTTTTTGAGACTCAGTGATATCCCATATACTCCATACCCGACCGATAATTTTGTTGTCTAAACGATGCGGTTCGGAATAATGCGCGAAAATTCTTCCGTCTTTGAGTTCAATTAAATCATAACGCTCTATTTCTAATTGCGCTGGCATCTCCCAAACAGAGGAACGAAAAACTTCTATGTCTTTAACCTGAGACTCGAAAAATGCTTTCGCACGTCCACAACCTTTAGTCAAACGAACTTCTGAAGGCAGGCGCCACATATCCATAAATTTTTGGTTGTAGCAAAGAACTTCACCTTCAAAATTAACAGCAAGTATTCCGTTAGCCGAAGACTCAAAGGTAGAACGCAAAAGTGCGAGCGAGGACTCCAGCTCTGCTTCTTTCTTTTTATAAGCAGAAGAAAATTCCGTTGATGAAAATTCAGTTGGAGAATATGAGTTTGTATTTAGCTGGTCTAAATTTTTTGGATGATGTACATATCCACATCCAATACTTAGTCCATTTTCTTCAGCATAAATAATCGACATCTCAATTGGAATTAGTTGACCAATTTGAGTTGTTAATTGTGAAGCTAAATTTACTCTTGTATGCTGCAACTTTCGCCATATGTTTTCCCAATTATGAATAATCTCCGCATCGATATCGAATAAAGACATTCTCATTAACTGGTCGCGCGAGTATCCGCTTAAATGACACATCGCATCATTAACATACATAAAAGACCCTGACTCATTGATGCAAAATGCTGCATCAGCGGCTCGATTTAATATTAAATCAGCGAATAATCGGTTTTCTAATACAAACATTCTGTCGAGCCAGCACTTAATGGTTAATAGACACAGATTTCTGTACCTCTTCTGCCTCTAGCTTATAAAAATCTAGTTTTAGATTTATCTAGCCTAAGACGAATGGAGATTTACAGTTAATTCAGTTGTTGGAACTTAGCCGATGTTGTTAACACTTACGAATACTATAAACAATATTAAAATAAATATATAGTTTATCAACATAAAATTCACAATTTCTTTATATTTGGATGTTAACAAGATTTTGAATGCACAAAACACGGCGTTTGCCTTTTAAACAAACCCGTTTGCAGACTCTATATATTAAAAAATTATTAGTAAATTAAGATAATGAATAATACAAATTTAAGCCGTAAATCCAAATGCAAAAATAAATCTTTGTATAAATCATTGTAGAATTAGTGACAATTATTACTTCGATAACATCAATTTCTATTTGGTCAAAATTTTAAGGTAATTTTACTGATACACCTCTGTGCATATAGATTCAATAAGGATACTTAGCTTAAATCTTAATAAAATAATGATCATTTTTAGCTCTCTAATTGCCTTCATTGGGATTTAACTACAAATATGTTTACGGAGTCATCTATCGTAAGAAATACGGTAAAGCATGAATATACTGAGTCTTTATTATGCATCTATCTAAAGAAAGACATTATGTATAGATATAGTGTGTGTATTATCACATTCATTTTTTACTTACGCTTAGAAGTAGAACTTTAGCACAAAATTGTAGAAACCTGGTTTCTTGCTCGATAACTTGTGATAAAAACAAGGATTTTGTCTAGAAACCCGGTTTCTTGATCGATAAATTGTAATAAAAAAAAGGATTTTGCTTAAAAATCGGGTTTCTTAGTGATAAGTCCTAAAGTGTGGGATCATATTTTTTGCGTATATCAAGAGTATTACAAAATACAAGTATCAGTATCATTCCATGTATAGATGCGTATCTAATAAAAAATGATAGCTGTTGTTATAGAGCATACACAGAAAGAATTGACAACCCAATCAAAAGAAAATTCATTGCACTTAAGAATGAAGCTCTTGTACTGTTACTAGTGTGAAAACAAATCAAAACTAATGTTAAGTTTTTAACTCACTACTGAAATGTAGCGGGTGTAACAGTTTTCTTCAGATTAATTCAAGCTGTTTTTACGCTCGTTGTGAGCGTCAAGCAGTTCACGGCGCCGATGTTTTGGCTGTAAGTGTAGGTTCAGCTTGGATGATAGATAACAAGCGACGGCAAGTAATTTAGGAATCAACAACATGGGCCATAACAACACCACATCTGCAATTGCCTCTAAAACCCAGGCAAGTACGAGATATGTATCAGGTGATGGCGGTTCAATAGAACCAAGAACTAGTAATTTAAAACAAACTCTTGCAGTACAACCGCTTAACGTTGCGGAAGCAGTTGTGCAAATGTTAGAGAATTTAGGAATCGAAAGCGCGCACGGTGTTGCTGGTGGAGCAATGGCGACATTATGGGGAGCGCTATCGAACAGCAAGGTGCAAGTTCTTAACTACCGCCATGAAACTGGCGCCGCATTTGCTGCCGCCGAAGCGTACTTTGCATCAGACTGTCCAACTGTGACTTTTACCACGGCAGGACCTGGTATTACAAATGCCCTAACTGGATTATTCGCAGCGCGCGGTGAAGGAGCAAAAGTTATTTTACTCTCAGCTTGTACTTCTGCTCCACAACGTGGACGTTGGGCAATACAAGAAACGAGTAGTCATACTTTACCTACCGACGGCATTTTTACGTCTGGTACACTATTTAATTACGCAATTACAATTGAGTCACCCGCTCAACTACCACAAATTTTCCGCCGACTAGCATTAGGTTTAGCACAACCAGGCGGTTTTGTAGCGCATTTAAGTATTCCCACAGCAGTTCAAAATACCCCCGTTGATAGCGTCGTCATTCCTCAAATGACAACGAACTGTTCTTCAATGGCAGTGAGTGAAAATGTAATCACGCAAACAATCCAGATGCTTAGTGAAGGACCCTTTGCTATTTGGTTAGGGTTTGGCGCCCGTCATGCAAGTAAAGAAATTCTTGAACTAGCCGAACGTACTGGCGCCGCTGTAATGTGTTCACCACGTGGAAAAGGTATTTTCCCGGAAAACCACTCGCAGTTTATTGGTGTAACAGGTTTAGGTGGACATGGTTCAGTCATGAGCCACATGCAAGAGCAAACTCCTTTACATACCTTAGTATTAGGAACTCGTTTGGGTGAGCCAACATCGTTCTGGAATCCAACAATGATTCCTCCCGGCGGTTTTATTCACGTAGATAGTGACGCGGAAGTACCTGGAGTTGCTTTTCCAAATGCTCCAACTTTTCCGGTTCAATGTGACATCAAAACTTTTGTGCAAGCACTTCTCGACCGCTTGCCAATAGACTTTCCTTCAACATCGACGTTAACACTTCCCAATCCTGAGAAAGACGAAATCAAAGAAGCCACAGTACCACTTGTACGACCTGAAGTGTTGATGGAAGCAATTCAAAAAGTAATTGTCGAAGGTAGTGATGCCATTGTGATGGCGGAGTCAGGAAATTCTTTCACTTGGTCAACACATTGTCTGAGATTTCCAGAGGCAAACCGTTACCGCGTTAGTACTGGTGTTGGTTCAATGGGTCATGTTGCGACTGGAGTCGTAGGCGCCGCATTTGCACGTAAAGGTAAAGCAGTTGCAATAGTTGGCGACGGTTCGATGTTGATGAATAACGAAATCAACACTGCCGTTAAATATGGAATTCCTGCTGTGTGGATTGTACTCAACGATGCCCGCTACAACATGTGTTATCAAGGTATGCAAATGTTGGGGATGACAGGCGCCGATGCGACAATGCCCGAAACTGACTTTGTAATGGTTGCTCGTGGGATGGGCGCCGAAGGTGTTCGTGTTGAGAACGAATCAGATTTAGAAAGCGCGCTTGTTATGGCGATGAAATCATCTGAACCCTTCGTGATTGATGTGATGATAGACCCAAATAGAAAGGCGCCTTCAAAAGGACGTAACCAAGGTTTAGCAGCGCTAGGAGTCAAATCAACTCCAACCAAATCTACAACAGAACAAATTTCATTCCCCAATATTTAACAGAAATCGTAGAAACCCGGTTTCTTTGTAGTTCATTGAGTGAGAAGCAACTAGCAATCGTAAAAAATGGTTAATTTATTTGAAAACGTTAGCGAAATGGGTCATGAGCAAGTACTTTTCTGTCATGGTAAAGACCCAGATATCAAAGCAATAATCGCTATCCATGACACAACTTTAGGCCCAGCAATGGGAGCAACACGTTTGTATCCATATCCAAACGAAGAAGCTGCACTTAATGATGCATTGCGTCTAAGTCGCGGCATGACGTACAAAGCTGCATGTGCTAATATTCCTGCAGGTGGTGGTAAAGCTGTAATTATTGCTAAACCCGAACAAAAAACCGATGAATTGCTTCGTGCTTACGGGCAATTTATACAAAAATTAAATGGACGTTTTATCACTGGACAAGATATAAATCTCACCCCAGCAGATGTACGTACAATTAGTCAAGAAACAAGATTTGTTGTTGGAGTAGAGGAAAAATCGGGTGGTCCGGCTCCTGTAACTGCTTGGGGAGTATTTTTAGGTATTAAAGCTGCCGCACAGTTTCAATTAAAAACTGTAGATTTACAAGGAATTAAGGTTGCTGTGCAAGGTTTAGGAAATGTTGGCAAGAATGTTTGTCAGCATTTATATGAAAACGGCGCCAAATTATATGTTACTGATATAAGTCCCGAAAAAGCTGAAGAAGTCAGAAACTTGTATGGTGCAACTGTAGTAGAACCAGACGAGATTTTTTCACAAGATGTAGATATTTTCTCACCTTGTGCAATGGGTGGTATCTTGAATAGTCAAACAATACCACAATTGCGCGCTTCTATAATAGCAGGCGCCGCAAATAATCAGCTTGGGCAAGAAAAACTTCATGGTCAAATGTTAACCGATAAAGGTATTACATATTGTCCTGATTATGTAATTAATGCGGGTGGACTTATCAACGTCTATAACGAAATGATAGGTTATAACGAAGAGAAAGCTTTTCAGCAAGTAAATAATATTTACGATACTTTACTAGAAATATTCACTCGTGCCCACGAGAGAGGTATCACAACTAATGATGCTTCTAAGCTCATAGCTGAAGACAGAATTATGAAGGCAAGAAAGAGTAGTTATCAACCTATTGCTGCATAGGGGAAAAACATGGAAAAAAACACATTTGCGACATCAGCTTATATTGCGACCTCACCCGATACAGCATTCGACTATCTTTGTAGTCTTAAAAATTTGGATGAGTGGACGCTATATAGCCGAATGACAGAACAAGTTGATGAAAATACCTGGATGGGAACAGCTTCTGGGTATCACAAACCCTTGTACTATCATGTGAAGAAACTAGAGCATCCTTTTTTCTACGGTATTGAATGGCACTGTGGACTTGAATATCAAAAATATTATCAAGTTTACCCTGTTCTTCTTTTTCCTAGTGATTACATCGAACCGGGAACCGATGAAAAAGGTGTTTACTTTCATTGGTTGAGTTTTGTTGACCCAAAACGACAAACTCAAATGATTATGCAAGGTATTCATACTGTACATACCTCTGAATGTCGCTCGCTCAAAGGTCATTTAGAACGTAAAACTGGTTTAAGCGGCGCCGCCAAAGGTAAGTACTATATAGATACTGACACCATTTATGTTGATGCTCCTATTGAAGTTGGGGTTGAATATTTATCTGACCTCAATAATATGAATGACTGGGCACACTTGCTAAGACCAGATGGGGAAGTTTCTACTTTTGAAGGTAATTATCTTGATGAGTACGACCAGAAAGTAAAAGCTACCTTGCGAGTTCAACCTACTAGCAAATGGTATTTGGTCGAGCATGAATTCTTTTATCCAGAGCAAAACTTTTATCAGCGCTGTCCTAGCATGTTGATACCAGCATCTTATGCTTTTGGTGACCCAGAGGCACCTGGTTTTATTCTACACCGTATCGCATTTTGGAAACACGGCGAACAATTACCTCACGGTAAACTTCAAATTGAAGACTTTGGCGCCGAAAGTATGAATATTAAGCGTTTAACTGAAGCTAAAGCTGGTAATTTAGATGCGTTTAACCGTGGTCAAAGTTATATTCCAGTTGCAAAGCGAGAGTTAGCAACAGTTGGGTAGGGTGGCATCAGCCACCTTACTGATAAATACACTCTTGTTACAGAGCTATACGCTTTGTAACTTTTATCTGTAAGGTGCTTTATTCCTTAAAAGTAATATTTACATATGATTCAAGAACTTACAAAAACACAGTTTACAGTACTTGCTGATAATCTTGACAATCCGAAGGGTCTTTGTTTTAGTCCCGATGGTAATCTTTATGTAACAGAAGCAGGAATAGGAGGTAATGGAATTTCCATACCCGCAGCAAGTGGTCAAGGTAATTTACATTATGGTACAACAGGCGCCGTTACAAAAATTGAAATTGGTAGCCAAAATAGTAAACCTCAACGTGTAATTACGGGACTACCTTCTGTTGCATTTGCAGATGGAACTGGAGCAGCGGGCCCTCACAGTATTAAATTTGATTCTAATGGTTTAGCTTATGTTTTACTTGGCTATGCTGCGAATCCGGAGTTCCGCCATGTATTAGGTAATACCGAGCTGGGCAAAATTGTCAAAGTTGATTTTAATACAAATTCTTGGAGTTCCATTGCTGACATTGCTGACTACGAACTCCTAAACAACCCAGATGGAAATGATATAGTTAGCAATCCTTTAGCTTTTATTATTGATGAAGAAGAAACTTTACAGAATCTTCTTATTGCGGATGCGGGTGGTAATGATATACTCAGTGTAAGCACTGAAGGAAGTGATCTTAAGGCAAAAGCCGTACTTCCGCAACAAGTATTAACTAATCCAATCTTTCCAGGTTCTGGCGCCCTAAATTTTGACAAGGGACACACACCACCTCCCGGTGCTTATAGTGATGCGCGACCATCGCAAATAAAAATAGCACCAGTCCCTACAAGTATTGTCAAAGGCCTTGATAAAGCTTATTACATCAGCACATTCACTGGTTTTCCTTTTCCTGAAGGTGAAGCAAAAATCTATCGTATTGATGCTGACGGACAAATAACAGTCTTTGCGGATGGCTTTACACAACTGATTGATTTAGCTTTTGATGCCGAAGGTAATTTATACGCTTTACAGCATATGAATCAATCAGGCTGGAAAGGAAAAATTGAAGGCTCACTAATAAAAATAGCACCCGATGGTACTCGCACAACTCTTTTAAGTGGTGAAGGGTTAGAGGCGCCTGCTGGTTTGGTGATTGGTTCTGATAATGCCTTTTATTTAATAAATCGAGGTGGGCGTCCAGGTGTTGGGCAAGTCATCCGCATTGAAATAAAGCACTGAAGTGCTTAGTACGGTACGAGTATCCAATATTTAATTTACAAAACATGAAACTCAAGCATTTTACTCTTACATTTCTTACTCTTTGTGTGGCTGGATTAGCCGTACCAAAAACAGCACAAGCAGCATCACTTTCGGTATTAGCTAGCGGTTTAGATAATCCACGTGGTACTGCATATGGTCCAGATGGCAGTCTGTATATAACCGAAACTGGTCGTGGTGGTGACGGAGCAGACGGTAGATGTATTCCATCTCCTAGCGCGCAATATATTCCTTTATGTGCTGGTAACACTGGTAGCTTAATCAGAATTACACCCGATGGTCAGAGACAGACAGTAATCGACAATCTTCCATCTTTGGCATTAACACCTTCTGGAGAACAAGGTGCTGGACCTGCGGACATCAAATTTGATGCTAAAGGCAACGCTTATCTTTTAATGGGTGTAGCGGGTAACCCAACAAGCCGTGATACTGTGTTAGGAACACCTGAACTAGGAAAACTATTCAAAGTAGACTTAAACACCAAGTCCCTAACAAGTCTTGCTGACCTTGCGTTGTATGAAACCCAAAATAATACCGATGGCACTGACTTAATTAGCAATCCATATTCTTTTGAAATTATGGGTGATATTGCTTATGTAATTGATGGTGGTGCAAACACGATTTCAAAAGTAGGACTTGATGGTAGCGGTATTAAACAAGTAGTTGCGTTCCCTGTTCTACAAACAGACCCAAGTAAACTCGAATTTCCATCAATGCCACCAGCTGGAGAAATACCTGGAGGAGAAAATATTCCAGGGGGTGGATTACCTGCACCTGGAACTGGAGTGACAGCAGTACAAGATTTCCCAATCACATTCCAATCAGTACCTACTGCCATTACAACTGCTCCTGATGGAACATTAACAGTAGCAGAATATAGTTATTTCCCTTACCCAGAAAACGAAGCACGTATCTTTAGCGTTGACCCTAATACTCTAGAAATTAAACAAATCGCTGATGGTTTTACACAGTTAACTGGTGTGTCATACGATGCAGAGGGTAATTTATATGCTCTGCAACACATCAATACTTCTGAGTGGAAAGAAATTCTGCAAGGTGGTGTCGTTGTTGGTGATATCAGTGGTTCTCTAATCAAAATTGGCAAAGACGGTACACGCGAAACTATTTGGACTGGAAATGGACTTGAGGCAGCTTCTGGTATCACCCTTGCTCCCGATGGTAGTTTCATCATTGCCAACCGCGCACGACTAGCAGATACCGGGGAAATTATCAGAATTGATCCTAAAGCTCCTGGTGACAATAAGAAAGTTCCTGAACCTGCTTCTGTTCTAGGGTTAATTGCATTTAGCGCACTAGCAACCAAATTTCGCAAACGCAAACAGCAAGAAGAATTAGGCGAAGAGTTGCTAGCAAAAGTAGAGACGCTTTAATTTTTTACTCCTCACACTGTTCGCATGAAAAAGTTCCCAGACTAGATCGGGAACCAAGTTAACCAAAGAAAGAGTATACCTTACAAAACCGAGTATTGACTATGGGATTAGTAAAAAATCTGTCTCTTACAATTGCCAGTACTGGATGCATGTTCCTAGCAGCAACCAGCCAAGCGTCCGCTGTTTCATTAAGCTTCAACAGTCAAATTGGTTCACCCGGCTTTGGACCACCAGTTGGCGCCCCTGGTGAACTATTTGTTCCTCAAGGTATCGCGGTACAAGACTCAACCAATCAGATTTTTGTAGCCAACGGTCGAGGTGTAAACCAAGACGGTAGCTTTAACCCAGCCCTAGGTAATCGTATCGAAGTATATGATCCTCAAGGCAACCATTTGAGAGCAATCAGTTTTGGTAGCCAACAAAAAGGTCCAGGTTTAGATCAAACAGCTGACCTTAAATTTCATCCAGTAACTGGCGAACTGCACATGGGTGACGTTTATAACAGCGAAATCGATGTATACAACCCCAACACAGGTGAGTATGTAAGGTCTTACGGCTCATTTAGTGGTCCAGTAGCAGACAGACTCTTTTTTGGACCTGGAGGTATGCAATTCGATAAGAATAATAATTTGTACGTCACCGATTTTAGCGGAGACGTAATCAAAAAATATGACGGCACCACTGGCGAACTAATCAGAACTTTTGGCAGTAATGGTACTGAACTCGGACAGTTTCAAGGACCTGCGGGCTTAAATATATCCCAAAATACTGGCAATATTTATGTAACCGACCAGTACAATAACCGAGTTCAGGTATTCAATCCAGAAGGTACACCTCTATTTGCTTTTGGTACTAAAGGTTCTGAACCAGGACAGTTAAGTGAGGCAATTGGTATTGAATTAGACGAGTTCGACAATATTTACGTCGCTGATTCAGTTAATAGCCGTGTTCAAGTGTTTGATAAAGATGGAAATTTCTTAACTGCGTATGGCGAACCCGCTCGCAACGCTGATGGTCAAGTTGTACCACCTCCTGCGTTCGGAGGCCCTCCATTTGGTAACCCCCCCGACCTTACACCTGGTGTGTTTAACTGGACTGGTGGCGCCCACTATGACAGAGGAAAGCTTTACGTTGGTGACTTCTTCCAAGGTCGCGTTCAAGTATTGAATGTTGACAAAGGTAGCACAAAAGTACCGGAGCCAGGTGCATTAGTTGGCTTTGGGTTGCTTGGACTTGCTGCTACTAAGTCAATAATCAAGCGTCGGCGCCAGCGTAAGTTGGGTGAAGATTTACTTGCAAAAGTGGAATTAGTCTAATTGATCCCCCCCAACCCCCCGCTCTAAAAGGGAGGTTGGGGGATCAAATCCTAAATATAAATCATGTTCTTAATCGCAAGTTAATAATTATGTTAGCTACAATTGATTCAAACATAAATAACATTGTTGTCGCTAACCTTTTACAAACTTGGTTAGCCGCGCGAGTTAGCACAGAAGCAATTAATTGGCTTGAGGCAAAATCTAATGCAATTAAATCAGGCGCCGAAGTAAGTATATTCTATGCTGCATTTAGCGCAGTGCCACGTTATACAGGTAAGCAAGATTTAAATTTAACAAGTGAAGAATTAGAAGCGGCTTCAAATGTACACAAGGGTTGGTTTCCAAGCAATTGGAGTATAGACCAAGCGGCACGGACAATACTAGTATTATCTTTACCATACAGCAATCAAAAGCAATATTTACATATATTAGAGCAATTATTTAATGCTGCTGATGTTGGTGAACTTGTTGCTTTATACCAAGCTTTACCACTGTTACCTTATCCTGGACGACTACAAAAGCGTGCGGCAGAAGGTGTTCGTAGTAATATGACTGCTGTATTTAATGCTGTGGCTTTGAATAATCCTTATCCAAGTGAGTATTTCGATAATCAAGCTTGGAATCAAATGGTGTTGAAAGCTCTATTTGTAGGTAGTCCTTTATCTCAAATTCAGGGTTTAGAACGACGTGCAAATTCTCAACTTGCACAAATGTTAAATGATTATGCTAGCGAGCGTCAAGCTGCAAAACGTACTGTGGCGCCAGAACTTTGGCAATTAGTAGAAAAATGTAAGTAAGATTTATGATGTATATTGACCCTCACATTCACATGAGTTCGCGCACTACCGATGATTACGAGCGGATGCGTGATGCTGGTATTGTTGCTGTTATTGAACCCGCATTTTGGTTCGGGCAACCGCGTACTAATATTGGTTCGTTTCAAGATTACTTAAGTAGTTTAGTAGGTTGGGAAAGGTTTCGAGCTTCGCAGTTTGGCATTAAACATTATTGCACTATTGGTTTAAATTCTAAAGAAGCTAATAATGAAGCTCTTGCCGAGCAAGTTATGGAGCTTTTACCGCTATATGCTTGTAAAGAGGGTGTGGTAGCAATTGGCGAAATTGGCTACGACGATATGACACCTGCTGAAGATAAGTATTTTCGTCAACAGCTTGAGTTAGCAAGAATGCTTGATATGTTGGTGTTAATTCATACACCACATAGAAATAAGAAAGAAGGTACAAACTACAGTATGGATGTTTGTATCGAACATGGTTTAGACCCTACGCGCGTAATTGTTGACCATAATAATGAAGAAACTGTACAGTCAGTACTTGATAGAGGTTTTTGGGCAGCGTTTACTATTTACCCGCATACAAAAATGGGTAATGCGCGTATGGTTGAAATTGTTCGTGAGTATGGATGTGAGCGCATTATTGTTGATAGCAGCGCTGACTGGGGTGTAAGTGACCCTCTCGCTGTTCCTAAGACTGCTGCGTTAATGCGCGAACGCGGTATACCTGAAAGTCATATTGGCGCCGTTTGTTATGAGAATGCTTTGAAAGCGTATGGGCAAAGTGGGCAGTTTAATGAGTCTGATTGGGTTAATCCGTTGCCTATTGACCAACGTCAACTGTTTCAAGGTAATTCGGTATTGCGGGGGCAGAAACCTGTTGTTGACCGTGAACTCGCGTTGATTGAATAAACAGCTTTTGAAATGGTCTTGTGGAACGTGGAACAGGCATCCTTGCCTGTGTAATCTTTACCAACCTCCACAAGATGAAAAATTTAGTTTACTAAGGCGGGCAGGGATGCCCGCTCCACAAGAAGATAATCAAATTTTTATTAATATGACTATTACTGTTGGTGGAACTAATCGTGTTTGGGCTTATTTGCAGTTGATGCGACCTGCTAATGTTATTACTGCATGGGCTGATATACTCGCTGGGGTTGCTGCTTCTGGGTTTATTACTACATTTTATGAAGAAGTTGAACAAGGAGTAATACTAAGTAATTTTCTACCTTTGGGGTATTTACTTATTGCTACTAGTTGCTTATATAGTGGTGGTGTTGTGTTAAACGACGCTTTCGATGCTAGTTTGGATGCACTTGAACGACCTGAGCGTCCTATACCCAGCGGTAGAGCTTCACATCAAGGCGCCTTTCTTGTTGGTGGCTCACTATTGTGTGTAGGTATTCTATTTGCTTGTTTGGTTTCTTTGTCAAGTGCTATTTTAGCTGCGTCTACCGCAATTGCTGCTGTTCTGTACGATGCTTTTGGTAAACATCATCCGTTTTTGGGTCCTCTCAATATGGGTGTATGTCGAGGTGCGAATTTACTACTTGGTGTCAGCATAGTATCAGGAATGGTTAGTAACTATTGGTTTTTAGCTTTAATTCCAATTACTTATATCGCTGCCATTACCAACTTAAGTCGAGGTGAGGTTACAGGTGGTAGCACAGCTAACTCGGTTATTAGTATGGTTTTAATGAGTACTGTTTTCGTTGCAATTCTGGGGTTGGGGTTGCTGAAATATAGCTTGCTCGCAGTTTTACCATTCGCTTTGCTTTTGGCAATTAGGGTATTTGTACCTTTAGTTAAGGTACTTAAAGAACCTAGTGCGGCGCAAATTCAGTTGGCTGTACGTGCATGTGTCTTGTCGATGATTGTTTTAAATGCTACATTAAGTACAAGTTTCGCTGGTTTACCATACGGCTTGCTAGTGTTGCTTTTACTGCCAATTTCAATAAAATTAGCAGAAGTGTTTGCGGTAACTTAATAGGAGTATAACTTTGATATTTAAAACTTATTTTCTCAAAAATATAAATAATTCGGATTGTACATTCCAATTATTTTAACTATCTAGTTCTCTTCACAAAGATTCTGTCCCATGCATATTCTGATTTATTCCTACAACTACTATCCTGAACCAATTGGTATAGCTCCACTAATGACCGAGTTGGCAGAGGGGTTAGTGGAACGGGGACATGAAGTACGAGTCATTACAGGAATGCCAAATTACCCTGAGCGAGAAATTTACGAAGGGTATAAAAATAAATGGTACGTTACAGAAAAAAAGAATGGTGTAACGATTCAGCGCTGTTTTCTGCGAATTAAATCAAAACCTAATTTGTTAGATAGACTTTTACTGGAGTTAAGTTTTGTAGTTAGCAGTTTACCACAAGCACTCAATGGTTGGCGCCCAGATGTAATATTATTAACTGTACCCCCATTATTTGTAACATTGCCTGCTTGTTTTTTAGGTTGGCTTTATAATTGTCCGGTAGTATTGAACGTACAAGATATATTACCAGAAGCAGCCGAGCGAATTGGATTAATTAAAAATAAGTTCATGATTCGCGTTTTATCGGCATTAGAAAAATTTGCTTACAAAAACGCTCATACAATCAGTGTTATTGCAGAAGGGTTTGTAGATAATTTAACTAAAAAAGGTGTAAGCGCAAATAAAATAGCTTGCATATATAACTGGGTAGATATTAATTTTATTCGTCCTTTGCCTAAAGAAAATAAGTTCCGTAGAACTCATAATTTAGAAAATAAGTTTGTTGTACTTTATTCAGGAAATATTGCTTTAACACAGGGTTTAGAAACTGCCATTGCTGCCGCAGCGAAACTGCGTCAAGTTAAAGATATTGTCTTTGTCATAGCTGGTGAAACTAAAGCATTAGAGGAATTGAGAAAATGCTGTTACAAGTACGGCGCCGATAATGTATTGTTATTACCCTTACAGCAGCGTTCTGAACTACCAAGAATGTTAGCAGCAGCAGATGTTGGTTTGATATTGCAAAAACGAAACGTTGTTTGCTTTAATATGCCTTCTAAAATTCCCTTACTGCTAGCAAGTGGGCGCCCTATTATTGCATCAGTTCCCAAATTAGGCACAGCAGCATCATCGATTAAAAAAAGTGGAGGTGGTATAGTTGTGGCGCCTGAGTCACCAAATGCCTTAGCTCATGCGGTGATGGACTTATATAAAAATCCTGCAAAAGCAGCATTATTAGGTGCCAAAGGACGAAAATTTGCTGTTGATAAATACTCGTTTGACAGTGCAATAGCTCAGTACGAAGCTTTGTTTAGTGATGCAGTAGCAAGTAAAGCTGATGAATTAGAAGTTTTACCATTGACTACTACTGATATTTAGAAACCGGGTTTCTTACGATAAGCTACATTTTTAAATATAATCTCTCAACAGAAACCCGGTTTCTCTGCGCCTCTGTCGTGAAGAGTCATACAATGATACATGAAGTTTTTTCTACTTTAACTGCTCGCTCCGGCGCCGACCATAATCTTCCTAAAGTTATCACCATAGTTGGTGGAAATGGTAGAATGGGTAAGTTCTTCAATAACCAATTGACCGCAGCAGGGCATCGAGTAAATATAGTAGGAAGCAATTGGCAAGGCGCCGATAGTTTACTTCCTCAAGCTGATTTAGTATTAATTAGTGTTCCCATAGAATCGACTTGTGAAATAATTGAACGCACGGCTCAATATTTAACACCCCATACAGCTTTAGCTGATATTACTAGCATTAAAATAGAACCTGTTAGAGCAATGCTAGAACATCATTCTGGCGCCGTGATGGGATTACATCCAATGTTTGGACCCAGCGTTGAATCGTTTGCACAACAAAAGGTAGTGGTATGTTCAGGAAGAAATGATGCCGCATTCGATTGGTTATTAAATTTAATGCGAAATCAGCAAGCGGAACTAATATTTTCTACACCAGAAGAACACGACCAAATGATGGTGATGATTCAAGCGACACGGCATTTTTGCCGTTTAACTCAAGCTGTATATTTGGCGCAAGAAAAAATCGATATAGACAAAAGTTTATCAATGTCAAGTCCTGTCTATCGTCAAGAAATTGATATTCTCAAACGTTTGCTCAATCAAAACCCGCAATTATGTATTGATATTATGCTTGCTACTGAAGAGCGATGTCAAGCCATTAAATCGCTTGCCGATACTTATAACCGTTTAGCGCGACTAATAGAAAAAAAAGACCGCGAAGAGTTAATTAAAGAAATTGAATCCACTCAAAACTTTTTTAGTAAACAATAGAGAAAGAAAATGGTAGTAGATGTTAGACCAAAAAATATACTGAGCTTACAACCAATTCAGCAGCGTGTTGCGGTTAGCTTTGACTATCCAGTGCATTTTACCACAGGATTATTTCACCTGCGAAATTCTTTACTTGCACGTGTTATAGCTGGTGATGAAATTAAACCTAAAAAAGTTATCATCATTATTGATGATGGTTTATTAGAGTGCCACAAAGGATTAATATCTCAAATTAATATATACGCGAAACGTTACGCCAGCATTATGACACTAATGGCGAAACCAATGGTTGTCCCTGGTGGTGAAGCCGCGAAAAACGATACTAAGTTAATAGACCAAGTTCATGGTTTGATTAATGATGTCGGATTGTGTCGTCACTCATATATATTAGCTATTGGTGGCGGCGCCGTTCTAGATATGGTTGGATATGCAGCTGCTACAGCACATCGCGGTATTCGTCTCATTCGTATTCCAACCACTGTGCTTGCCCAAAATGATTCGGGTGTTGGTGTCAAGAACAGCGTTAACGCATTTGGGAAAAAGAACTTTTATGGTACATTTGCACCGCCATATGCAGTATTAAACGACTTTAGTTTTTTGACAACTTTAGGAGATGCAGATTGGCGTTCGGGTGTTGCTGAAGCTATCAAAGTCGCTTTAATTAAAGATGGTGAGTTTTTTGATTTAATAGCAATGAACGCTCATAAAATTGCAAATCGTGATATGGGCGCCATGCAATCAGTTATTTACCGATGCGCGCAATTACATCTAAATCATATTGCCACAAGTGGTGATGCTTTTGAAATGGGTTCATCTCGTCCTTTAGATTTTGGACATTGGGCAGCACACAAACTTGAACAACTCACACATTACAATTTGCGTCATGGTGAAGCTGTTGCCATTGGTATTGCACTAGATAGTACTTACTCGTACTTACTTGACTTACTTCCTCGTAAAGATTGGCAGCAAATAATAAATACGCTCAAGGTATTAGGTTTTACCTTATACGTTCCTGAACTTAGCGAAGAACTATTCAATTTTGAAAACCCACGCTGTATTTTCCGAGGGTTGGAAGAATTTCGCGAGCATCTTGGAGGAAAATTAACTATAACGCTTTTAGAGTCAATAGGTAAAGGTGTTGAGGTTAACGAAGTCAATCTGTCTTTATATAGAGAAGCTGTGAAAGTTTTGAGTGAAGAGTAGTTGGCAACGGATAAGAACGGATGTAACGGATGGTTTAGTTGTTTAACAAACAGCTTATCCGTTGCATCCGTTGCATCCGTTGCATCCGTTACATCCGTTACATCCGTTGCAAAGATTATATATGAAACTAAATAACTATCACCTCACCTATTGCACAAACATTCATCCAGGTGAACATTGGCATGAAGTATTTGCCAATTTACAGCAGTACATACCCGAATTAAAAGCGCAACTTGGCTGGGATAAACCTTTTGGTATCGGTTTACGATTAGCGAATGTTGCAACGCACGAGTTATTAGAGTCCGGCGCCTTAGCAAATTTCCAAGCTTGGTTACAAGAAAATGATTTGTATGTATTTACCCTAAATGGCTTTCCTTACGGTGGTTTTCACTTCTCGGTTGTGAAAGACAAAGTTTATGCGCCAGATTGGACGAAACCTGAAAGGCTCGAATATACATTAAGATTAGCAAGAATTTTGGCGCCGCTACTGCCAGATGGAGTTGAAGGAAGCATTTCGACGCTACCACTTTCGTATAAACCTTGGTTTAAGAATAATAAATCAGATTTATCATCGGTAACGGTAAGTGCAACAGAGAATCTTGTGCAAGTTGTCGCGGAACTAGTTCGCATCAAGGAAGCAACTGGAAAAATATTGCATCTAGGTTTGGAGCCAGAGCCAGATGGCTTAATTGAAAACGCCGCAGAAGTTGTTCAGTATTTTAAAGAGTATTTGATACCTATTGGAAGTTCATACTTAGCAAAAGAATTGCAAATTTCCGAATCTGATGCAAAAACACTTGTACTTGAGCACGTGCGGATATGTTATGATACATGCCATTTTGCTGTTGAATACGAAAATCCTGTTTCTGTTGTAAAGCAGTTTGAGGAAGAAGGTATAAAAATTAGCAAAATCCAAATTAGTGCGGCATTACAGGTTAATTTACCAAAGGATGTTGAGCAAAGAAGTACGTTAAAACAGAAGTTACAAACCTTTGCGGAGTCTACGTATCTACATCAGGCAATCGCACGAAAAGCTGATGGTCAAATGGGTCATTACTCCGATTTAGATGTAGCTTTAGCAGATTTTGAAGGTGCCGAGGAATGGCGGGTACACTTCCATGTGCCAATTTTCGTTCGCGATTATGAAGGTTTGCAATCGACTCAAGATGATATTATTGACGTTCTGGAGCTATTAAAAAAAGATAATTTTTGCACCCATCTAGAGATAGAGACTTACACATGGGAAGTTTTACCATCGAGTATGAAGTTAGATTTGTTAGCTTCGATTAGACGGGAATACGAATGGATATTAAGCTTTTTATAAGTGTAGATTAAAATTGAATATCTTTTTCTTTCTCTTTTTTGATCTCTAACTTTAGGAAGAAGCTAAATTTTCTTGATGTAGCGCCAAAAAATTTCAAAATATTATTTGCAGAATTATCGAAAAAACTGGTACATCTAGCAAAAAAATGTTCATAAAATAGGCGTAAGGAATTTAGCGATATTGAACTAATATGAAATAGCGATTAAACATTTCATTTTGTAGCTGTAAAGGCGCAGTAAAGAGCGTTTCTACAATCCAAAATTTACGAATGATTTAGAAATGCTATAGTTATTTAAATCTAAATATTTGAATGACGAATAACTAATCTCAAAACATTGCTCATGACTGATAATTACTCCTATGTAACAGAAGGTGGTGTTCGCGTCTCACGCTGCATTACCGAGGTTAAAATGGATACTGCACTAGACGATATACTATTTCGTTTAGATTCGCAGCGTGGCGGATTGCTGAATAGTAGTTATGAATACCCAGGTCGATATCGACGATGGGCGATTGGCTTTGTAAATCCACCCTTGGAATTAGCGACACGAGAAAAAAGTTTTACGTTTACAGCGCTTAACGAGCGAGGTCAAGTTTTCATCCCGCTACTTTACGAACATTTGTCAGCGCATGAGCAGTTGTGCGAAGTTGTTCAAAGTCATAACTGTATTACTGGAAATATAAAGGCTGCTACTGAAACGTTTACAGAAGAAGAACGCAGTAAGCAACCCTCGGCGTTTAGTGTGGTTCGCGAGATTTTACATGTCTTGGCTAGTGATGATGACGAACATTTGGGGCTTTACGGCGCCTTTGGTTATGATTTAGTTTTTCAGTTTGAACCAATCGAGCAAACCTTGCAACGTCCAGATGACCAGCGCGATTTGGTACTATATTTGCCTGATGAGCTTGTAGTAGTTGATTATTACCAGCAGAAAGCGTACCGGGTAGAATACGAATTTGAAGTCAACGGGTGTAGTACAAATACTTTAGCGCGAGTCGGTGAATCAATTAATTATCGGGGTAAAAATACTCCAGTCACTTCCAAGGCAGACCACGCACCAGGAGAATATGCTTCTTTAGTAACAGTCGCGCTCGATTATTTTAAACGTGGCGATTTGTTTGAAGTTGTTCCAAGTCAAAGTTTCTTTGAAAGTTGTGATGAGTTGCCAAGCAAGTTATTTCAAACTTTAAGGCAAATTAATCCTAGTCCTTACGGATTTCTATTTAACCTTGGTGGTGAATTTTTAATTGGCGCCTCTCCAGAAATGTTCGTGCGAGTTGAAGGTAGGCGCGTCGAAACTTGTCCAATAAGTGGAACTATTACACGCGGGCAAGATGCGATGGACGATGCCGACCAGATTCGTCAACTGCTCAACTCATATAAAGATGAGTCAGAGTTAACGATGTGTACCGATGTTGACCGTAATGATAAATCACGTATTTGTGAACCAGGTTCAGTACGAGTTATCGGTCGGCGCCAAATTGAATTGTATAGTCATTTAATTCACACCGTAGACCATGTTGAAGGCATATTACGTCCAGAGTTTGACGCTTTAGACGCATTTTTGACGCATACATGGGCTGTAACTGTAACAGGTGCCCCAAAACGTTGGGCAATGCAATTTATTGAACAGCACGAACGTAGCGCTAGACGTTGGTATGGTGGTGCTGTTGGTTGGTTAAGCTTTAACGGTAATTTCAATACCGGGTTAATTTTGCGAACAATTCGATTAAAAGATACTGTTGCAGAAGTTAGAGTTGGCGCCACAGTACTCTACGACTCAATTCCACAGGCAGAAGAACAGGAGACAATTACAAAAGCGGCAGCATTATTTGAAACAATTCGCCGCAGTAAGCACGTAGAAGAGATAGTAAAAATTAAATCTAGTTTTAACGTAATCGACACTATACCCGATGTTGAACCCGGAAAACACATTTTACTTATAGACCACGAAGACTCGTTCGTTCATACTCTTGCTAACTATATTCGCTCCTGCGGCGCCACAGTTAAAACCTTAAGACACGGGTTTTCGGAATCGGTCTTTGATGATGAACGTCCTGATTTAGTGGTATTATCTCCTGGACCTGGTAGACCAAAAGATTTCAAGGTTCCAGAAACAGTACATGCCTGTGTTAAACGTAATATTCCCATATTTGGTGTATGCTTAGGTTTGCAAGGCATAGTTGAAGCATTTGGTGGTGAGCTAAATGTTCTTGACTACCCGCAACATGGCAAACCATCGCAACTTATAGTCACAGATAGCAACAGCGTACTGTTTAAAGGTTTACCCGAAACTTTCCCCGTCGGTCGTTATCACTCGTTATACGCTAACCCAGAAAAATTACCATCCCAACTCAAGGTAACAGCTATAACTGAAGACGAAGTAATTATGGGAATTGAACATCAATCATTACCCATAGCAGCAGTGCAATTTCATCCTGAGTCAATTATGACTTTAACAGGAAATATTGGTTTAGCAATAATTAAAAATGTAGTTGCTAAATATACACAATACGACAAGCTCATACTTAACACATAAAACGGTACGGTGGGCTTCGGCCCAGCCAAAACGACGAATAAATAGAAGCATCCATGCCAAAATCACAATCAGTCACTCGTCATATTCTTGAAGAAATTGTGCTGCATAAGACAAAAGAAGTCGCACAAATGGAAGAAGAACTGCCATTAACTTCTTTACAGCAGCAATTAAATCAATCTTCACCAGTAAATAATTTTTTGCAGGCACTACAGCAAAGTCCTTATCACCCAAGTTTAATTGCAGAAGTAAAAAAAGCTTCTCCAAGTAAAGGAGTAATTAGAGAAGACTTTGATGCAGTTGAGATAGCGCGCGCTTATGAAGATAATGGCGCAGCTTGCATATCTGTGCTAACTGATGAGAAGTTTTTTCAAGGTAGTTTTGATAATCTTCGCAAAGTTCGTTCAGCGGTCAAACTACCTCTACTATGTAAAGAATTTATTATCAAACCCTATCAAATATATCTAGCACGAAATAATGGCGCCGATGCTGTATTGCTAATTGCGGCAATACTAAGTGATTCTCAACTTCAGTCATTTCTAGAAACAATTCATAGTTTAGGAATGACAGCTTTAGTAGAAGTTCACACTTTAGAGGAACTCGACCGAGTACTTAAACTTGATGGTGTGTCTTTAGTCGGTATTAACAACCGTAATCTCGAAAATTTTAACTTAGACATTCATGTTACTGAACAATTATTAATGCAGCGACAGCAACAAATTCAAGATTTAAATATAACTATTGTTAGTGAGTCTGGGATATATACATCCGAAGATTTAAGCTTCGTGAAAAAGGCAGGTGCCAGAGCCGTCTTAGTCGGAGAATCACTAGTCAAAAAACCTGATATCAAACAAGCAGTACGTCATCTCTTAGGTAACACATCAAATGATAATATCTAATCGCTTTCAAGCTTTACGGAATCGTAACCAATGTGCGCTAATACCCTTTATTACAGCATCAGACCCTGATATAGCCACCACTGCAAAAGCGCTTCAACTTTTAGACAGTAATGGTGCTGATTTTATTGAATTAGGTGTTCCCTATTCTGACCCATTAGCAGATGGTCCGGTTATTCAAGCTGCTGCGACTCGCGCACTTTTACAAGGAACAAAATTAGAAGATGTCTTGAAAATGTTAGCAGAAGTAACTCCTAACTTGCAGGCGCCAATCATTTTGTTCACATATTACAACCCCATTCTCAACCTTGGGACTGAGACATTTTTACAAGAAATAGCTAAAGTAGGAGTTAAAGGATTAGTCGTTCCCGATTTACCTCTAGAAGAATCTTCACCTTTAATTGAAGCTGCAACAAAATTTGGAATCGAAGTAATTTTACTTGTGGCGCCGACAAGCTCAAAAGATAGAATTGAAGCAATAGCTCATTCCTCACAAGGATTTATATATCTAGTCAGCTTGACAGGTGTAACAGGTATGCGCTCTCAAATCCAAGAGCGAGTAAAAGATTTAATTATAGAAATGCGAGATATTACAGACAAACCAATTGGTGTAGGTTTTGGAATATCAAGCCCAGAACAAGCTAAACAAGTACGTGAATGGGGAGCAGATGCAGTAATTGTAGGCAGTGCTTTTGTTCAACGCCTTGCTGCTGAAAATGTAGAAGATGGTCTTCAAGCAGTTAAACAATTATGTCAAGAACTAAAAGAAGCTGTTTCTCCATCACTACAAACTGCTTCAAGATAGTAATTAAAACAATCAACTCGTAAACGCGAAGAAAGCAGAAGCTCTTTAATGTGCATTCCTAGAGCTTCTGCTCAATAAAAAGCATAAGCTGAAATTATAGCTTGATAACAGCGAGTATCACCCTCTAATTTCAGTAAAGTTAACAATTGAGGAGGATATCAGATAGTGGTTAGCATTGCCAATATTACAACTACTGATTCAGACACAACACAACGTCCTGGTAAAAATGGTAGGTTTGGTCGATTTGGCGGTAAATATGTACCAGAGACTTTAATGCCTGCACTTGCAGAGCTAGAAACAGCATATTACAACTATTGTAACCAAGCTGACTTTCAAGCAGAACTACAAGGTTTACTTCGTGATTATGTAGGCAGACCTAGCCCATTGTATTTTGCTGAACGTCTGACAGAATACTATGCCCGTCCAGACGGTAGCGGCGCCCAAATTTACTTAAAACGCGAAGATTTAAATCATACAGGCGCCCATAAAATTAATAATGCTTTAGCACAGGTTTTGTTAGCAAAACGCATGGGCAAAAAGCGGATTATTGCAGAAACTGGAGCGGGACAGCATGGAGTTGCAACTGCGACTGTGTGCGCGCGTTTCGGTCTTGAGTGCATCATTTATATGGGTGTTCAAGATATGGAACGTCAAGCATTAAACGTGTTTAGAATGCGTTTGATGGGCGCCGAAGTTCGTCCAGTAGAAGCAGGTACAGGCACTTTAAAAGATGCAACATCAGAAGCAATTCGCGACTGGGTTACAAACGTTGAAACCACTCATTACATATTAGGTTCAGTTGCAGGTCCTCATCCTTACCCAATGATAGTACGTGACTTTCATGTAGTAATTGGTAAAGAAACTCGCGTTCAGTGTCAGGAAAAATGGGGTGGACTGCCCGATATCTTACTTGCTTGTGTAGGAGGTGGTTCCAATGCAATTGGCTTATTTAGCGAATTTGTTGATGAACCAACAGTGCGTATTATCGGTGTCGAAGCAGCAGGTGAAGGAGTTAATACTGATAAACATGCTGCAACTTTAACATACGGACGTGTAGGAGTTTTGCACGGTGCAATGAGTTATTTGTTGCAAGATGATGACGGTCAGGTAATCGAAGCACATTCAATTAGCGCTGGTTTAGATTATCCAGGAGTTGGACCTGAACACAGCTATTTAAAAGACATTGGACGTGCAGAATATTACAGCGTCACCGATAAAGAAGCATTAGCTGCATTCCAACGCTTAGCAAAACTTGAAGGCATTATTCCAGCCTTAGAAACAGCACACGCAATTGCTTACTTAGACAAACTTTGTCCGCAAATTCATGACAATGCGCGCATCGTGATCAACTGCTCTGGCAGAGGTGATAAAGATGTCCAAACTGTTGCAAAAGTCATATAAGACCGAAACCCCCGTAAGGGCGGGTTAACGAAATATCTCGAACATTTTGAGTATATCTCCAAACCCGCCCCAACCAAAATCCAAACCCCCGTAAGGGCGGGTTAACGAAATATCTCGAACATTTTGAGTATATCTCCAAACCCGCCCCAACCAAAATCCAAAACCCCGTAAGGGCGGGTTAACGAAATATCCAGAACATTTTGAGTATATCTCCAAACCCGCCCCAACCAAAATCCAAAACCCAAAACCTAAAATCTTATGTTAGTAGTTCTTAAACCTGGCACTCCAGCAACTGAAATAGACCACATCACAGAAGAAGTTAACCAATCTTTGAACGTTACAATCGAGAAAAGTGTTGGCAAGCATAAAATTGTGCTAGGACTTATTGGTGATACTGCCACAGTTGACCCATTCCACATTCAAAAAATAAGCCCTTGGATTGAACAAGTATTGCATATCGAGAAAGCATTCAAGCGTGCAAGTCGCGAATTTCGTTATGGTGAAGCAAGCGAAGTTATCGTTCCTACTCCCAACGGTGATGTTTACTTTGGTGAAAACCATCCTGTTGTCTTAGTAGCAGGGCCTTGTTCAGTTGAAAACGAAGCGATGATTATTGAAACCGCACGACGAGTCAAAGCTGCAGGAGCTAAGTTTTTACGAGGAGGCGCCTTTAAGCCTCGTACTTCACCATATGCATTCCAAGGACACGGTGAAAGCGCACTGCAATTATTAGATGCAGCACGTAAAGCGACTGGTTTAGGCATTATTACTGAAGTTATGGATACTGCTGACTTAGCAGCTATTAGTAGTGTTGCTGACATTATCCAAGTTGGCGCCCGCAACATGCAGAACTTCTCGCTACTTAAAAAAGTCGGCGCCCAAAATAAGCCTGTGTTGTTAAAACGCGGTTTATCTGCCACTATCGATGAATGGTTAATGTCAGCAGAATATATTCTTGCAGCAGGAAACCCAAATGTAATTTTCTGTGAGCGCGGCATTAGAACATGCGATGATAAATACACCCGCAACGTTTTAGATTTATCAGCAATTCCAGTACTGCGTCAGCTAACACACTTACCAATTATGGTTGACCCCAGTCATGCAACTGGTAAATCAGAATACGTGGCGCCAATGGCAAAAGCAGCTATTGCAGCAGGCGCCGATTCACTAATGATTGAAGTGCATCCAAACCCAGCTAAAGCATTATCTGATGGTCCTCAATCTTTAACTCCCGACAGTTTTGACAAGTTGGTTAAAGAAATTTCAGTTTTTGGTAAAGCTGTTGAGCGTTGGGAAGAAACATCGTTAATGCCAGCATTGGTGTAACAAGTATAAATTAAAATTTATTCATTTCATCTTCCCATAAATGCATTACAAAGAGCCACACCTAATTAAGACAGGTTGTGCTTTTTGTAATGCTTTTTTCTTATTTAATCAAAAAAATAATTTATGTGATAAATTTGCTTTTTTTTGTGATTAGATATTTTAATTGTTAAGACATCTGGTAATATTTATCACATATTTTGTTAATTATTTTAATATTTTTTGTGAATTTATTATTTATGCCTTAAAAAAATTTGTAAGGTACAGTTCAAACATAATCTCTAAAAAATTGATAGGTATATCAAAATATTATTCATTGTAATCGCTATCTATTTATATTAAATTGTTGGTGTGATGGTAACGTATGTTACTATTTAATGTCAATAACTCAACAGTTATTTAGCCAGCTTAAAGAATTACTTGTAAGCTTAATTACGCTACTAACTAATTTTAACTAACTAGCTTTAGTAAACAAGAGACAAAGCTAGGAAGTTACAGAACAAACTTAATTTGTGCGTCTGGATATTAGTGTGTTTTCAAATTTTTCTAACTTGAAATAAAAGGATGAATGTTGTGGCAATAACCGATGGTGTTAGTAACAACAATCAAATACCTGGTGTCAGTTTGACAACTGATTTAGGTGGCGGTGGTAGTTCATTGGGAAGTGGCGGCTTTGGTGGCGGCGGCATGGGCGGCTTCGGAGGTCGTAGCTCCAGTGGCGGCGGCATGGGCGGCTTCGGTGGCGGCGGTTCATCTGGAGGCGGCATGGGCGGCTTCGGTGGCGGCGGTATGGGCGGCGGCGGTATGGGCGGCGGCGGCATGGGCGGCTTCGGAGGCGGCGGTTCATCCGGTGGCGGCATGGGCGGCTTCGGTGGCGGCGGTTCATCCGGTGGCGGCATGGGCGGCTTCGGTGGTGGTAGCTCCAGTGGTGGTGGCGGTAGCACAGGTACCCCAGACTTGAGTCAAAGCCCTTTCGGTCCTTTGCTTGATATACCAGGTGTAGATGGAGCAGAAGATATATTTGGGAATGTAGGTATTCCTGGTCAAAATCCTCTTAGCAACGGTGGTTCCACAGGTGGCAGCAGCACCCCAATAAGTGGTGGTAGCTCATCAGGTGGCGGCTCGACAGGTGGCGGAAGCCCAGTTGGCGGCGGCTCGACAGGTGGCAGTAATCAGTTTGGTGGTAACGCAGCTAGTGGTGCTGCTGGTGTATTTGACCGCTTGGGTAGCAACAACCCATTCGGACCTGGTGGCTCATTTGGAGGCGGCGCATCCGGAGGTGGCGTATCCGGAGGTGGCGCATCCGGAGGCGGCATGGGCGGCGGCATGGGCGGCGGCACGGGCGGCGGCATGGGCGGCGGCATGGGCGGCGGCATGGGCGGCGGCATGGGCGGCGGTGGCGGCGCCTCAATGGGTAGTCCTTTTCAGAATTTAGGTAACCCAAATGCACCTGATAACCCATTCCTACAAGCATTTGCAGGCAGTGGGAACCCTTGGAGAGTATTACAAGATGTAGGAAATCCAGCAGGTAATAACACATCTGGTGGTAGCGGCAACTCTTCAGATGGCGGCAATCCTTTGGCAGGTGGTGGCATCCCAACGCAGCAATCATCCGATATTCCTAGTGGTATAGGTGATTCAACGATGCCAACCTCTAACACTGACACAACCACAGGCAGTGGAACTGTGGACAATAGCGCATTTGCTACTGAGTTAACGAAGAGCATCAAAACCTACCTAGAAAATGGTGGGAGTTACTTAGGAATACCTAGTATGGTAAGCAATGCTGTTACCAGTCAAGTTGGCTCTACAACCGATAGTACAGGTAGCTCCGGTGGTAGCGGTGGAATGGGCGGCTTCGGTGGAGGCGGAAACCCATTTGGCGGTGGC
>NZ_RSCL01000013.1:40359-276728 GCF_003991905.1 Dulcicalothrix desertica PCC 7102
CGGAAACCCATTTGGTGGTAGCGGCTCCGGTAGCGGCGGCGGAAACCCATTTGGCGGTGGCGGCTCCGGTAGCGGCGGCGGAAACCCATTCGGCGGTGGCGGCTCCGGTAGCGGCGGCGGAAACCCATTCGGCGGTGGCGGCTTCGCAGGTGGCGGTAGCTCTGACTTTGAGTTGCCTGACCAAGTACCGGATGATATTGCCAGCGCGATTGGGAGTAATTCACAAGGCTTGAATAACATTATTCAAACATTCAGCAATGGCAACCCATTTACTGATGAAAATCCTGACAATGACGAGCCAACAGTTGAAGCTGTTAGAAGTTTCTTAACTTCTGTTAACCCTGAAGGAGACTTTTCTTTTCTAGATAATATTCCAGCAATTCCAGCAGAATAAACTATAGCTAGAAACGCTCTTTATAAAAGAGCGTTTCGGCTAAAAGTCTGACAACGAGCCTGGATGAAAAAATAGAGTAACTATCGAATAAATATTCGCGTAGCAGGCTTTTCTCTATTTAAGTTAATTTCTACTACAAACTTTTGTTTTCTTAAATAAAAAGGGTTATTTTTAATGGAAACCGGATTTTCAACCACATCTCTTAATCTGAATAACGACACACTTGGTACGCCTACTGGCGCCAATCTTCTAAAAACTAGTAGCTCACTATCGACTAGTAGCAGTAATTCTTTACTTGGTGGGATTTCACTTAGTAGAAGTAGCAGTAATTTTGGCAGTTTATCTCTTAGTGGCAACATAATAGTTGGTAACAACGCATCAGTAATTCCAGGAGACAATCCACAGAATTTTGCAACACAAGCAAGAAATGCTCTTGATAAATTTGTAACCGTAGTTTTCGATAGGCTGAATGATAAATTTGTAAGTGAGGGCGGTGATAAAAAGACTTACTCAGTTGCAAATGAAAATCCATTTGCGAATGGTAACAATCCTTTTGGTGAAGGCAATATGCCTGAACTGCCAGCTAGAGACTTTTTGGTATCGCAATTTGGCGAAAACTATCCGATGCCCTCAGAAGATGCCTCAAATTTCTTACAAGAAAACTTCCCGGATGGTGTTAACTACATGCCGTTTGGTGGTAGTCCATTAAGTAATGAAGGCGGCACAGTTACTGATGGCAGCAGTTTACCAGTTAACGGTGGTAATGTATCTGTTGATGGTAGTAGCAATCCGTCTACAGGGGTCAGTGATCTGTATCTTGCTGGTGAGAGTCCAACTACTGATGACGGTAGTCTAATTGCCGCTGCTGACGCTGGTAATCCACCCACAAACGCTGATAGTGATAACTCAATAACTACTGGCGGTGGCAGCCTATTCGATGGCGGTGGTGCTAGTGACGGCGGCAGCTCATTTGGTGACGGTGGTGTTAGTGACGGCGGCAGCTCATTTAGTGACGGTGGTGCTAGTGACGGCGGCAGCTCATTTAGTGGCGGTGGTGCTAGTGGCGGCAACCCATTTAGTGGCGGTGCTAGTGGCGGCAACCCATTTGGTGGCGGTGCTAGTGGCGGCAACCCATTTGGTGGTGGCAGTGGTAATCCTGTAACTGATGGCGCCAGTGGTAATCCTTTAACAGGTGGTGGTAGTGATAATCCATTTGCAGGCGCCACTGTAAATGAGACTCTTTCAGGTACCTTAGACTTTGTACTAGACTTGAGAGAAAGTTTCAGAAGTATGGGTTCTAACAGCCTATTTGGTGGTAATTCTGGTAACGAATCCCCACTAAATTCTCCTTCCGAACTTTTAAGGCTTTTCCGGTCAGATATGGCTGGCTTTGGTCTCACCGTTGAATCTTTTACCAATTTTGTTGGTGAAAATAACCCGTTTGCAGGTACAGACAATCCTTTTGCTGGTGAAAACCCATTTGCTAGTAACGAGAACGAAACTGCAATAGAAGAACTTGATGGCAGACTCTTCAAATTCTTGGGATGGGCACTTGAAGGATTATTACCTTTCACAGGTACTGCTAATATCTTTCAAACTCCCGAAGGCGAATTACCTATAGGTTACGGCAACAGAGACTTTGGTTCCGGCAACGCTACTATTGGTAATGCTAATAGAGACTATGGAACAAACAATGCCAGCATCGGTAACAACAACTGGAACTGGGATGCCGCCACAGGTAACGCTACCATTGGTAATGGTAACTGGAATTTTTCAAGTGACAATAAAACAGTTGGTAATGGTAACTGGAATTTAGATTATAGTAGTGGAAGTAACACTTTTGGTAATGGTAACTGGAATATTGGAAGCAATAACTCAACACTAGGTAATGGTAACTACAACTTCGGAAATAACAACCTAGTCATTGGTAATGGTAACTGGGTATTTACAAGTAACAGCATTGTCATTGGTAATGGTAACTGGTCTGTTGTTCTTGACAACACACCTGCTAATCAACTCACTGTTTCCAGCTTACTTGAAAAAGTTAACAACTTAGCGCTAGGGGCAGAAATCAAGAGTGTTGTTGACGACCTGGTTAGTACAACAGTTACAAAAATGGGCAATGTCTTTTATGGTTTAACAGACGACTTTGACTCTTCCGAGAAAGAAACTTTTGATAAAGTAATTCGCAATGAAGATGCTTATACTATGCAAAATCCATTTGCATCGTTAGCAAGCGTTTAAACTCTATCCGCTCAACCCTAATTGTTCCGATGTGCAGTTACAAGCGCGTGACTGCACTTTACTTTTGACTTTCCCGACACCTATTGACATTACTTAATAAAACTTTAGATAATGGGAGAAAACCTAGACAAGCGCGCGCACAAACGTGCGAATGGAGCAAAACGGCGCCGTCGAAACCGTCGCTATGAAAACAGGCTGCTCAATTCGCAGTTAGATAATTATTCTTTATAAAATTTATAATAATTTATCTTATACTAGTTTAGAGCGTGATAATTATGTTATAACAACTACTACCAAAAGTTACAATTATTGCACGAGGTAATATGACTCTGCGTTATTTAAAAGAGTCCACCAAAGTAAAAAACCATTGTACTGGTAGGCTTGGAGAGCTATTAGAAGAATGTTTTGTACATGTAATTACAGAACCAGAATATAGAGAATGGGAATTACTTGCAATTATATTTTATCCAGATTCGCTTTTAAGTGAACTGAAGTCTTATGAAGCAGTTTTTGAACAATTAAGCAATGAGTTAAATATTTGGCTTGTGCTGGTAAGAGCAAGAGACGTTCTTGAGAGTAAGAGGCAAATTGCTTTGAACACTAACAATCTTGAAGAAAAAATTGTTTACCTTGAGCTTCAAAGAATTGCCTCATAAAATCACTATTATTTGAATTCGCTTGTTGGCGCCTCACCCTTTTAAGATAAGTTTAAAATGCGACAGGTACTAACATTGATGACTCAAAGGAAAAAATAGTACGTGCGTTTTTAGCAATAAACTGGCGGTCATGGCTAATAAACAACATACCGCCAGGAAAATTTTCGAGTAATTGGTCTAAAACTTCCAGTGACTCGATATCTAAATGGTTGGTAGGTTCATCTAAGAAAAGAAACTCAGCTTTAGCAAGAATAGTACTAACTATTGCCGCACGCATTAGTTCTCCATAACTTAGAGTAGAAACAGGTTGTAATACTCTATCACGTCGTAAAGAAGCGGCGCCTAAAAACTGGCGTACAATTGTTTCTTCAACTCCATATATCATTAAATTCTCAATTAGAATCTCTGCCTGAAAATAATCTTGAATATTTTGGGGAAGATAAAGCCATTTCACGTAGTCATTACGAGATATACTACCGCTATCTGGTTGCAGGCACCCTAACAAGCATTTCATTAATGTAGTCTTGCCACTACCATTAGAGCCAATAATAGCTACTCGGTCATGTGTACTAACTTCCAGTGTTACATTTTCAAATATTTTACGATTATCAAATGATTTAGATAAATTTTTCGTTGAGAAAATTTCTCTATTAACAACAGTATAGTTTGCGAAAGATAGATTTAATTTTTTTTCAACGAATGGCTTTTCAGCTTTAAGTTTATCCATCATCTGCTGTTGCTTGCGTTCTACTTCTTTAGCACGTTTGGCTAAAGCAGCAGCACGCGCACCAACAAAACCTTTATCAGCGGCGCCTATTTTATCTTTTTCCTTACGACCAGCCCAAACTTTCTTTCGTCGAGCTTCGCGTTCAAGTTTATTGATTTTATCTTGAATTTCCATTGATAGCTGGCGCCGACTTTGAAACTCTTGCTCTAGATGTGCTTGAATTTGCCCATAACCTCCTTGAACTAAAATACTCTCACCACGTTGAATATAAAGAGTGCGGTCAGCAATTTTATCTACAAAAACTCTGTCATGACTAACAACAATAAAAGCACGTCCTTTGTGTTTTTCTGCACTAATAACTTCTTCAAGATAAAGCCGCATTGAAATATCCAGATGATTTGTAGGTTCATCTAAAATTAACAGTTGCACTTCAGTTAGAAAAATTCGTAGTAGTGCAAAGATTCGCTTTTGCCCTTCAGAAAAGCAATGTAATGACTTGAATAAATCATTTTTAGAGAAAGCAAACGATTCGATAAGTCTCTGAAGTTTGGCTTCCATCTCATATCCACCGACTTCCATATACTGGGTGATAGCATTAGCATATTCTATCGTTTCCGAATCACCACAATATATCTTTTGGTAATTTTGATAAATATCTGGAAAATCAGAAAGTAAAAATTTTATCACTGATTGATTTGAATCTGGTGTATTTTGTGGTAAATAAGCAAAGTTAAGACCTTTTTGACGCTGTATTTCTCCTGAAGTCGGCGCCATTATACCTGTGATACATTTGAGTAACGTTGACTTGCCTGCACCGTTGGCGCCTGTAATAGCTAGAACTTCACCACTTGTCAATCCAAATGATATATTCTGCAAAACGGATTGCAAACCAAAATTAACTTGCAGCGCTTTTACATGCAACATAAATTATCCTCCTAAGCGCAAAATTATATTTTTATTTCAATTGCATAAATTTCTTTATCTTGTAGAGACAAGCTTTCAACCACGCTTCGACATCTCTACTTATCTACTTTTATCTATAAGTATTATTCTCGCACAGCTATATAGCAGTCCTAAATCATTCATAAAATCCGCACGTTGTAGAGACCGAATTAATTCGGTCTCTACAGGGATATAATTTTTACAAATCATTTAGGAATGCTATATGTTGCCAATTCATAGCACTGTAATGATTGACATCAGTTAATATTTATGAACTAATAGATAAAAGTAATTTTTAGTACTTCATTTTCTTATTTCTTACTGAATTACAAATTGTGAACTATTTTGCCAGTCTTAGTGGCTTATGTACACTACATTGTAGTATAACACCAGTTTTTCTGATTGCCTTAAAAATTATATTCAATTGCAACCTGGTCGATTCCTGAATTTTGGTTGGGAGCTTGGCAACGGATGATGAAGGATGTAACGGATAACTTATATATTGTATGCGTTGCATCTGTTACTATTAGTCATTTTTATAAGTTTTGGTGGGTTTTAGATAGGCGCCTTGCTTGTACAGTGATATAGTTTTTTAACCACAGATACACAGAGACACAGAGGAAACAGAGGTATACAAAAATAAACCAAATAATCCGGAGGATTTACCTCTACCCACCAAAATTAATTGAATAAATTATTATTGGTCTGTGTCAATAGTTTTGGTGTGTTGGTTTGCAACGGATGAGAGCGGATGTAACGGATAATTTATTTGTTACGAACAAGATTTTCAAATTTTCGGCGCCTTCAAATAACGAATCAACTATCCGTTACATCCGTTTCACATCCGTTGCACTCCCTACCCACCAAAATTAATGCTATAAACTATTAGTAGGTTTAGTTTGTTAGTATGAACCACCCCACCGTATAGACGAATGGCACGAAGAAAAGGCAGAAGGCAGAGGGCAGAGGGCAGAAGGAAATGCAAGACATTCATAGATAAGGTATAGCTAGAAGGCATTTCTGTTGGGGTTTCAAGAACATCAGTAGCGTGAATTTTTAAGCTTTACCTTTATTGCATATGCTTTTACTAAATGAGTTGCAAGCATTGTAGCGACAGATTCTCCGAAAAGCTTGCCTGTATTGGTTCCTGTAATAATATCTGCTTGTAGAGCTAGAGCAATATGTAAAATAATTGGGTCGCTGATAGAAAATTGCGGGATAAGTTCAAGGCGCCTAAGAGTAATTTCACAGGTAGCTTGCTCGATAAATTCAGGGTCAAGACTGAGAAGTAAAAATTTGCCTTGGCTAGTCCATGCAAGTGATTGAGAGATTTTAGCTGGCGTAAGTTGGATGATACCGTTATTAACAAGTTGCTGTTGGAATTTACCGTCTTTTCTGACTTCGAGGTGAAATTGATTTTGAGCTATGGCAATAACATGATGCAATAGTACATGCTCTAGTGTTTTGTGTGGGGGATGGTCATACTTAGATAAAAACAATGATTGCCAGTCAGCTTTGCTTGATATTAATGCTGGACAAGGCAAAATTTGAGTTGAGTTATTTTGGTCGCTTATGTTAATGATTATATTCTTTCTGTTTGTATTAAGCATCTGAGTTTTTCGCCCCTGTAAACAGATTTTATTTTTTTGCTATAATAGCTTATTAGTAAATTTATTTATTCACTATGAGAGTATAACTATGATAATACCCGATAACAGTAACCCTTTGGCTGGAATACTTGGTTAATATGGATGTTGTGATATAATATATGTGCCAAATTATGTAAAATTAAAAAATAAAATGAGTTTAAAAGAAATAATTAAAGAAAAGCGAGAAGAGATTATTAATATCGCAGATCAACATGGAGCTTTTAATCTTAGACTATTTGGTAGTGTTGCTAGAGGCGAAGAAACAGAACAAAGTGATATTGATTTTTTAATTGATTATGATTTGGATAAAATCTCATCTTGGTTTCCTAGTGGATTAGTTGAGGATTTAGAAACTTTGTTAAAGCGGCGAGTAGATGTAGTCACAATTAATTCTTTACATTATTTAATTAGAGATAAAGTATTGAGTGAGGCTATTGTGTTATGAAAGAAGGTCGTGTTTACCTTATCCATATTCGTGATTGTATTAGTCGAATCAACCAATATACGCTTGAAGGGAAAGAAGTTTTTTTCAATGACATTAAAACTCAAGACGCTGTATTAAGAAATGTTTAGGTTATGTGTGAATCTGTACAAAAATTACCATCCGATTGGAAAAATGCCTACCCTGATATTAAATTAGGGAAGCACATTCTTTTTTTGGTTGTAGCAAATGTCCACCATTGGTGGACATTTGGTGCCGCAGTGGTATTTTAGTATTTTTTATAACCTTAAATTCTAAAAATCAGTATTATTATTTAGTAAAACTCGCCTTTTTATTTGAGCAGCAAGTATCAATTTTAACTATGATGTATGGTAGATTGAGAATTTGCCGTAGAAATAAGATGGGAAAATTCACTTTTTGTCCATTGTAATGCTGATTTTGCCCATTTTACCATGCAGGGTTTTTGGCGCCTGTGTCCTTCCTCTATTAAAATAGTCTGTCGCTTGGTCATTGCTTCAATTAGCAAGTTTATCTCAGATGTACCATAAGCTTTTGTAAATACTACTAATCTGCGCTTTTGGTCTTCTGCGCTAATTTCTTCGTTACCAATATCTAACCATAACCATGCGGCGTAGGCTAAATCGAAGATTCGCGTTCCCGGCGCCGCCATGTCAAAGTCTATAATTGAAGTTGGCATATCATCTATAAATACAAAGTTACATGGCGATAAATCGTTATGACAAATAATTTCCTTACTATTCGCTAACGAACATCGTTGTGTAGCATCATGAAAGCATCGTATTAATTTTGCTGCTACAATCAACTGTTCGTCTGAGTAGTATCCCAGGTTTAATGGTACGTCTCCTTCTATGTAACTAATTATTTCTCTTTTTTGTTCATCGATACCTAGAAAACGTGGTGATGCATCAAAGTTAATATTTTCTAGATACTGCAAAAACTTATGAACAAAAGTACTGTTAATATTAAGTGGGCGCCTTACAGTATCTCCGACACGGACAATCCTGCCAAGATTGGTTTTGCCACCTGTTAAAAGAATTTCTTGCTGATGCATAATAAAGCTATACGTAGCGTATTATATAGATAGTACTAGACAATACTAAATATATAAAATCGTATGACGGATGAGATAAAACCAAACAAGCGTTCTGGAAGACCACGTTCTGAGCAGTCAAAAGAAGCCATATTGAATACGACATGGAAGTTGCTACAAGCTGGAACGGTAAAAGATTTATCGATAGAAGCAATAGCAAGGGAAGCAGGAGTTGGGAAAACAACGATATATCGTTGGTGGTCGAGTAAAGCTGCGGTAATAGTCGATGCTTTTATGGCACAAGTCGAACCGGAAATACCAGCAACAGAGGTAGAGTCAGCAATTGTAGCGTTAAAAGAACAAGTTACACTCCTTATTAAAGCTTTTAGAGGTGATAATGGTCGCATTGTCGCCGAAATTATTGCAGAGGGGCAAGCTTCGAGCGAAGCACTAAAGAGTTTTCGAGACAGGTTTATACTTCCCAGACGCGAAGCTGCTTCTTCTTTGATTGAAAAAGGTATAAAATTGGGCGAGTTCGATGAGTCACTTAACCCCGAACTAGCCTTAGATGTTCTGTACGGTTCGCTTTACTATCGGTTGATGGTTGGACATTTACCTATAGATGATGATTTTGCCGAACATTTACCTGATGTCGTGATGAAAGGTTTAGCCAAAAGAAATTAAGCGCTTATATTAGAAAAGTTGTAATAGGAAAGTTGTAACTATGAACAATTTCATCCAAACCAGGGTTCTTCGTATCGCAATTCTACTAATTTGCTTTACTGTACTATTATGGGCGCCGCCTGTTCAAGCAGCAAGTCGCTTAGAAGAACAAGTTCTAAAAATCATCCGTGAACATCCAGAAGCACTAATTGACTCAGTACAAAAATATCAACAAGAACAACAAACAAAGCTGCAACAAACGCGACAAGCATTTTTACAAGACTTAAGAATGAATCCTCAACAGGTGATAGGTGAGTCTCCCGCTACTGGAAGCACTCCATCTAAAGCAATATTAGTTGAGTTTTCCGATTTTCAATGTCCTTACTGTGCAGAAGCACACAAAACATTGAAAAAACTGTTAGCAAAATATCCAGATAAATTCACACTAGTTTACAAACATTTTCCTTTACCTAATACACATCCCCAAGCAGTAGCAGCAGCACAAGCAGCATGGGCAGCACAACAACAAGGTAAATTCTGGGAATACGAAGATGCACTGTTCACAAATCAAAATAAACTAGGTGAAGAATTCTATATAGAGACTGCAAAAAATCTAAATTTAGATTTAGATAAATTTGCCCAAGATAGAGCCATTGCTAATAACACCATTAGAAAAGACGTTTTATTAGCAACACAGCTAGGAGTCTCAGGAACACCATTCTTTGTACTCAACACCGACAACTACTCAGGTGGAATAGAACTAACAGAAATCGAAAAAATAATTAAAAGCTAAAATCAGAAACCTGGTTTCTTTGACACTGAACATAACAATTTTCAACATTCACGAAAAGAAACCAGGTTTCTCGCCACACAACGAAAAAGTCAGAAAAATATTATGTTTGGCGCCCTAGATTACAAAATTTGTAAATCATATTTTAATAGGATTGCAATAGCTTCTTGTGTATTGACGAATTTAGGATTCAGCAAGACGACTATAAACCTCGGAATATTTTTCTTCTGATGCCAAAAATGCTTGAAAAACTTATGAAACCTCTTAGAATCCGTGTCCATACCTCTGCATAGGTTGGTCACTGTAGTTCAAGACTTCAATGGCTTTAACTATTTTGGTAGGATGTGTTTGCACTACGTTTGTACCAAGTTGATTAAGGTTGAAGAATATTACTTTGATTATGGCATTTAAATACTTGGTTATGCTTCCAGGTGCTAAAACTTTTGAGTTAGCGACAATAATGAAGTAGCTTTATATACATTGGTGTCTAACACTGTTTTTAATCTACGAACACCTTCAACAGCAACTTGTTGAAGGTGTTCACCATATTTTTGAAAATAAATGCTAAGTCTATTATCAACAACAAGGCGCCTCAAGCAGTCCATCATCAGAGGCGGGCAGGGATGCCCGCTCCACAAGATGAAGAAGAAGAATGATGTTAGATAGATTTAAATACATTTGTATTTAGGGCTGTTTTTAGTCTACGAATACCTTCAATAAGTTGCTGTTCATTAAGTTCACCGTAACCAAAAATAAATTCGTTTTTGCATGTGGGTATAAGATATTGTGTAGAAGCTGACATCATTCCGACTCCGAATGAAGCAGCACGCTCAATAATTTCGTTCTCTGATAAATGTGTTTGCAGGTGTACCATTATATGTAAGCCTGCTTTATCACCAAACACCGTTACTTTTTCTCCAAAGTGTGAATATAGTGCTTGAAATAAAACTTGACGGCGCCTATCATATATTGACCGCATTTTTCGGATATGACGTTCTAAGTGTCCTTGTTCAATGAATTCTGTAAGTACTTGCTGTTCTAATATAGGTAAATGCCTGTCGCTTAACCATTTTGCGCGCGTGAAAATTGGTACTAAATTTTGTGGTAGTACTAAATAACCAATTCGCAGTGATGGAAACAAAACTTTTGAGAATGTACCTATATATAGTACTGACTCACTTTTATCTAAACCTTGCAAAGCTGGGATGGGTCTATCACCATAACGATATTCACTATCATAATCATCTTCAATAATTAAGGCGCCTGTTTGTGTTGCCCATGCTAATAATTCTAAGCGTCTGGGTAATGAAAGAACGGCGCCTGTCGGGAACTGATGCGAAGGTGTAACATAAACAAGTCGAATATCTTGATTTGAATAATTTTCTAATTTGCTTACTATCAAACCATTATCATCAACAGGAATAGGTAGTAATTTTGCACCATGCGTTTGAAAAATTAAGCGCGCACTCAAATAACCAGGGTCTTCCAGAGCAATAGTATTATCTGGTTCTATCAACAACCGCATAATTAAATCGAGTGCTTGCTGTGTACCGTTGGTAATTAATATTTGTTCAGGTGTGCAATTAACAGCGCGCGCACGAGAAATATAATTAGCAATGGCGCCTCGTAAAGGTTTGTATCCTAATGGTTCTATTGAATAATCTAACCAATTTAAACTGGCGCTACAGTATTGCGAAAGTAAAGAACGCCACAGCTTGATAGGAAATTCATTGAAAGCAGGGCGCCCATATCTAAAGCTCATTTCTTCTTTACCTTCATGAACCCTTGGTACATTTTCTGTATCAGCTAGTATCTTTCCATACTGAGATAACCTAACTCTTGTGGAATGGGCATCCTTGCCCGTTCCAAACCCCAATTCAACAGGCTTAGAATGTAATAAATCATCAGGCAGTTGAGTACAGACATAAGTCCCTGAACCAATAACAGTTTCAAGATACCCCTCACTCAAAAGTTGCTCGTAACTTTGTGTAACTGTACTACGAGAGATATTTAGAGATTTTGCCATCGCGCGCGTACTTGGGATGCGTGTTCCTGGAGGTAATTTTCCAGTAAGAATGTACGCACGCAGTTGTTCATACAGTTGTTGGTGTAGGGGAAGAGAATTTGTATTTAGACTTATTGCTATATCCATCAAGTGGACTGGTATAGAATTGCAAAATTGGCTCTTTAAGCATACCAATTATAAGGCTATGCTGGCATCAGTTGGAATTACTTCTGCTTTCCATGCAAACAAAATCGAATATTCTAATCAGAAGAATACATTTAGAGGAAGAACCGCTAATTGCCGAACACTTCTATAAAATGTGGATTGATGTTGGTGTTCCTGAAGATGCAATTGAAGCAAACTGGCAAGAGATAATTCTTCAGTTTATTCAAAACGCACGGGATAATTTGCAATATCAAGCTTTTATTGCAGAAGTTGATGGTGTTGTCGTTGGTTCTACAAGTTGTCAGTTATATGCAGGTTTATATCTAAATGCAATTAAACCTAAACATCGTAAGTTAGGTTACATTTGGGGTGTTTATGTTGAACCAGTATATCGCAGACGAGGTATAGCCAAGCAATTAACCAATACAGCAACTGATTATTTGAAAGATATTGGATGCACAAGAGTTGTGCTGAATGCTTCACCTGATGGGAAACCTGTTTATACAAGTCTTGGTTTTGTTGAAAGCAATGCGATGCATTTAGATATTGATTTAATCCCCCCTAACCCCCCCTTGATAAGGGGGGAACAAGAAGATTCTGCTCTGTTGATAAAGGTGAAAAATGATAATTTTTAGCCCCCCTTATTAAGGGGGGTTGGGGGGATTTAACTATTCAGATTAAGGAGTTAACCATGAATAATCACGAAAATCAAACTAACCAAGAAAAATTAATTCCTACTCAACGCAGTCAAGTTAAAAGATTACCGCAGCGCGCTGATTACGAGCTTCAAACGATATATAATATATTAGATGAAGGCTTGATATGTTATGTAGGATTTGTTGTCAATAATCAACCGTTTGTAATTCCTACAGCATATGGCAGGATAAATGACAAGCTTTATATTCATGGTTCACCTGCGAGTCGCATGTTACGTTCTTTAGTCGGCGCCATCGAAGTTTGTGTTACAGTTACTCTACTTGATGGTTTAGTACTAGCGCGTTCTGCATTCCACCACTCAATGAATTATCGCTCAGTTGTAATATTTGGCAAAGCTGAAATTGTAGGCGCCGAATCTGAGAAACTAGAAGCATTGCAAGCATTCACAGAGCATGTTGTACCCGGAAGATGGAATGAAGTGCGACAACCAACTCGGCAAGAACTACAAGGTACTTTAGTATTATCATTACCAATAACTGAAGCATCAGCCAAAGTAAGAACAGGGGCGCCGAACGATGATGAAGCGGATTATAATTTACCAGTATGGGCAGGTGTTTTACCTTTGCAATTAGATGTGGGTAAAGCTGTTGCTGACTCAAGATTACCAGAGAATATTGAGATGCCTGCCTACGTAAAGAATTACAGTCGGTAAAAAAGTTTTAAAAATTAAAATTGGGTTTGTTGCGAAGCTATTTCGGCAAATTGTAGATTAAGTTTTTGCATATTCTCAGATGTAGAATTAAAAGTAACTGTTTGAGATTGCGATAATTGACCATCAATTCGCAACTCAAAATTTCCCTGTGGTAAGTATTCCAAGTAGTAAACTCCAGCGCTGTTAGTAATAGATAAATATCTTTGTCCTGATTGGAGATTTATTGCTTCTACTCTTGCACCAGAAATAGCCTTTCCTTGCTTATCTGTGATAACACCAGAAAGAGTGTAGGCTGGAACTAAGGGTACCATGATTGGCGTAAAGCTGCCTGCAACTACGTCAACTGCGTAGGCAGGAGCTGATACTTGCCAGTCAAATGGAAAACCTGCTGGGTCAAAATCAAGACGGTACTTTCCTGGAGATAAATGTACCCAAGTACTGGCGCCAGCTTTTTTTGGTTGAGCAGTCGCTAAGGGTTTATTATTGAGACGTACTAGTAAATCAAGAGTATTCTCGTATATCTTTTCTCCTGAATCGCGCTTGCCATTACCATTTTTATCGAAGAAAGCTTGAAGTAAGAGTCCGCCTTGAGTACGCAAGCGGCTATTAGTATAATCGCTATTATCCCACAGTCCTCCTTGAAGATTAAGACTAGGTAAAAATTCTAGGCTAAATGATGAATCATCGGAGGACAGGGATACTCCTTGATATCTTGCCCGTAAACTTAGTCCTGGTAAGATAGAAGTCTGTGCAGAAGCGATTATGCCAGAACCGTTGGAACCAATACCATACCCTAGCTGGGTTTCCCAAAGCGGGTTTCCATTCTGAGTTTGCTTTTGAGAGCGATATCGCCAATTTAAGCTCAACAAGTCATTCGAGATAAAATTAAAGTTTGAATTAAAGCGGTTTTGATAGCCTAGTATCAAGGCATGTCCAATATTACTGTACCTGCTGGGTGAAAAATAATAACCAAGTTCAGAGGATGACCCAATCTCACTACCATCTGATAATAGTTCTAGTCTGCCTATACGTTGCAGTAAATTCCAGCGCCAGCGATTAGAAGTATCCACACTCATACGAGCAAAGGTAAAGTTATCACCTCGACTGCGAACAAATTGCGTTCCGACAGCAGCAGGGTTATTACTATCTACGATGCCAAATAAAGTCATACCAGGCATCACTTGCCAATCAACATTGAGACGGTTTCGCAGGTAATCGCTACTGAATCTCGCTTGAAAATTTGTGGAAGGTTGGTAATTAATATTACTATTAAAAACCCAACCCTTATTTTCTGCCCCCATTACATCTGGTGTTAAAGCTGAAATCGCTACGGATAACGGAAAGTTTTCTGGTTGCCAAAAAATTTCTCCTAACCCTCTAGCTGAACCGTCATAAACGGCGCCTAAACCCAAGGTTAAATTTTCTGATACTCCCCAACGTCCTTGTACTCCGCCTTGAAAATCTGTAAATTGACCGACAAACCCGTTATTATATTCACGTTGCCATCCAAAAGAAACATTTAAGAGCGACGCGCCTAATGGTAATTGTCCAGCAACATTATTAAAGGTGACTTCTCGAATTTCTGGTTGGGCAGTGAGTTTTCCTTCGGGATAGAGATAGAGGCGGTAATTAGTTATACTAATTTGCCCATCGACGATTACATTATCAAACTCGTAAATACCATCGCTATCTACCAAAACTTCAGCTACCGTTCGATTAGTAAAATTCTGTACCAGCCTGACTAAAGTTCCTGGCGCCGCTCGTCCGCTGATTGTGCGTCTAACAGTAGCAGCTTGCATACGTTGTTGTGGTAAGGTATTTCCTGTGGAATTAGGAGACTGAAAACCGCTGCGCCTAATAGTACTAAATCCCCAGTAATCACCGTTGGCGCCTCGGTCACGCCAAAAAGGAACCTGTGACCCAACTACATAATCTGCGGTATCAGTTTGTCGTAAAAATTGCGCTTCCGTCAGATTCCAAGTTTGGGTATTTTGCAGGTCTAACTGATTAGCCCGTAAGAACCAGCCACCTCCAAAAGCTGTACCAATAGCACTCAAATCACCACGTTGTTGAGTTGGTTGATTGTCACCACCTGTCAACGTCAACTGTTGAGATATTGAAGATATACCAATGGTTGGTGCAGTTAAACGCGGCAAACCTTCTAAAATGACTGGTTTTTTCTCAATCGTGGTGCGAATGCTATCTTCTGACCAAGGTACATTCAAGCGAATGGCATATTCTTTAATGTCAAAATCAGCGCTAACCCCAAAATATTTTTGTAAATCGTCTACTGAAAAAACTAACCCTAACTGTGGGTCTTTTTTTAGTTCAGCGAGATTGATACGAGTAATAATTCCAGACGAGCGTAATTCGACTTGCTCCGAAGCTAAGGTTTTGACATTGAACTTTAAGGTATTAATTACAACATCATATGGTATTAACCAACGGTCAAACTCTATTGCCTTGGCGCCGTCTTCTTCACCCCGCACCAACACACTAGCTTTGACATTGCGTCTACCAATCAAAATACCGACAGGAAAGGTTTTAAAGTCTGTAGGTTGTGGTAATGCAGTTTCTTCAGTATCAGGCTTTACCTCATCTAACTGTAAACCTTTCAGACTGGTAATATTAATCTCTGGTAAACTAGGAAACAGATTAAATAAAGATTCAAATGATTCTGAAACTGGTTCAGCAGTTTCTTTTTTTATTGTATTCTGTCCTGAATCCTCAAAGATTTTAGCAATAAACTCAAAGTCTATTGAGTCTACTATTTCTGGAGGGGCAATTGTAATTGAACTGCTAGAATTAACATAATTAACAGAAAATGTATCTATTGCCAGATTCATAGGGGATGCTTGTGTTGATAAAAGCTGCTCTGGAGAACGGAAGTTTTCTAGAGTTGTTGTAGCAGCATCAATCATTTTTGAACTCCTACTGACTGACTAATAGGCTGAGTAATATTTACAGGGAGTTTGAAAGTGGTGGTTTTAGGTTGGGCTAAATGCATCCATGTCAACTCACCGATAAGTTCGTAGTTTCCTGATGGCAATGGTTGTGTATCTGTTGCTCCCAATTCAATCATTAGATTTCGCTCACTAGATGCAATTACTGTTGAAGGTTGAATTGTACCTTTACGAACAACTGTTGTACCTTGTTTTAACTGCCAAGAGACAACGGGACGTGCGGTAGCAGTACCAAGATTTAGGACTAGTAAGCGTAGCTGGTTTTGTTTAGGGTTAAAACTAGCATCACCAACTGTTAAATTAGGTACTTGATTACCTTTAGTGACATAAACAGTTGTCGCTACTCTTGCAATTACTCCGATACCAGAGCCTTGATTATTTGCATTTTCAATCAGACTCTCTGCAAAAACAACAGCACGATATTCACCATCAGGAAGATTAGGGTTTAATTGAGCCAGCAAACGAACTTTGCGAGATTCTCCAGGTTCCAAACTGAGTTCACGCGGAGAAAATTGTAGATAAGAGCTTAAATCTTGTTTACTAGAAGATAAGGTTTGGAATTGCCCATCTTTACTATAAGTGAATGGTTGAGAAAAAATCCTAACTCGAATAGGAACTTTACTAGGGTTTAATAAATTAATTACAGATTCTGACTGACCGCGAGATGCTTGTGATTTAATAACTATTGGAGAAATACCAACTTGAGCGACTGCGCTATTGTTGAAGAGAAATATGGTTGCTACGGTATTAGTCGCTAAAAAACATGAAAAAATGAATTGTTTATATTTCTGCATTGTCAGGGTGAGATGAGTTAGTTGTATTTAAAAAGATAGATACACCCTGTTTATCAAAGAAAGCTAATGTTTATTCAAACTCAGAAATATTTACAGATTAGTTAGGAGCTGCGGTGACAACAACTTTAAACCTGTAATCACCTACAGGTAAAGGTGCTGCTAGACTAGTTGCCGTCATATCTACTTTCAATGTGCTTTCAATATTAGCTAGCACAGGCTGTGCAACACTACCAATAACACCATTTAATGATGAGGTTGTCGCATCAAACGTGGCTCCTGTTGGCGCTATTTCTGCGGTAGGTAAACTAGCTGATACTTGACCACCAGTACCATTACAAACAACTTTAACTTCACCAGAAGTTGCACCTGTATAGGTAACTGTAGAACCTAAAGAATTTGCAGCAAATAATGCATTTGGTGTCACAGTACCATCAGTTTTACTATTAAATTTACACCCAGATATTATTGAGCCGTTAAAAAAGACATCCTGTGTTGATGGTAAAGGAGCAGCTTTCACGCTTGACATGCTTACAATAGTGCTGCTTAACAAAAGTGCAGAACTTAATAATGCCTGACGTAACATGTATTTATCCTCGTTATTTGTGAGTGATTTATATTATTAATAATATTTTTATACTTATAAAAATGTATACCGTGGTAATACTTAATTGCTTATAGATTTTATTCTAAGTAATTAATAGATAAACATCTTAATTCTCAGGAAAAATCAAACAAATAAAACAAATAATAACTATTCTCAAATGTGAACAATAAAACAAATAAATAAAACATACAAAATATACATTTCAGTTCCGAATCGTAACAATTTATAATTTCTATATATCTTTTTTGAATAAACAAATATAATAACTAGTAATAAACAAGTAGATAGAGATTCGTTAAAACTTGACTATTCCACGTTTGACAGCAGCTACTACTGCTTGTGTTCTGTCACTGACACCTAATTTACCTAGAATATTATTGACGTGATATTTGACGGTACCTTCGGTAATAAATAAAGCAGCTGCTACTTGCTGGTTAGTATTGCCATTGGTGATAAGTTGAAGTACCTCTAGCTCACGCTGACTTAATTCAGGCTTTTGCATCCTTTCCTTGAGCTTAGTAGCGACAACTTTGGAAATATACTTTTGACCATTAGCAACAGTTCTTATTGCGTAGAGAATTTCCTCTGGTTCTGTGTCTTTAAGTAAATATCCTTTGGCGCCTGCTTGTATGCCATTATAAATATCTTCGTCGCTGTCATAAGTAGTTAAAATAATAATATTTGCGTCGTCAAAATCAGTACAAATATTCTGAATTGCTGCGGCGCCAGAAAGTTTAGGCATTCGTAGGTCCATAAGCACAACATCTGGTCGCTTTTTGGAATAAAGTTCTTTTGCCTCCCACCCGTTACTAGCTTGCCCAACAACAGACATATCTAGCTCACGCTCAATGATTGTCGCCAAACCCTGCCTTACTACCGGATGGTCATCGGCTACTATAATACGGATGAAGTTTGATTCACTCATAAAGGTATGCTATTCGTCTTAACTAATTACAACAAGCTACTAAATACTAATAGGTATCATTCCACCGTTGTTATGCAGTTAAGCGATACTAAAATCTCTGTTCCTTGTCCTAATTGACTATTAATAGTAAATTCGGCGCCAATATTATTGCAACGTTCTCGCATTCCCAAAATACCGAAGCTACTGTTAGAGGCAAGATTATCTGTTATAAATCCCTGTCCATTATCTTTAACACGCAAAACACATTCTCGTTTACTATATATAAGCTCCATCAGAATTAGACTAGCATTAGTATGTTTGGTCGCATTACTTAAAGCTTCTTGTCCGATTCGTAACAAGTTACTTTCTATTTCAGATGGCAACGTATATGGTGTACCCTTGACTTGGTAAATAATTTCGGCATCGCTTGCTAGACATATCTGCGTAGCGACCTGGTTAAGTGCGCTACACAAATCGTTGTTTGTGAGAAAAGGAGAGCGCAGTGCTTGAACACTTGCACGAGCTTCTGCTAATCCAGTGCGAGATAGTTCACGTGCTATGGTAATATGCTCTTTTACAGCTTCGGCATTTTCTACTACTCGTAAGGCGCCTCCTAAATGTATGGCAATAGCCGTAAAAGCTTGTGCTAAAGTATCATGAATTTCTCGCGCCATACGGTTGCGTTCTTCCAAAATAGATGCTTCTTCAGCTAATTTACGTTCAGTAATATCTTGCCCAATACCAAGAATTGCACCATTTGTAAGGTCAATCCTTAACCAAGAAGTATCGACGTAGCGACCATCTCGAACTCTAATTTTAAAATCATGCCATTTGCCATCCAATGATAACTGAGTAGCAAACGCACGTTCTTCTGGAGTCGGAAAGCATTCTGTCATTAAATATTCGATATTTTCTACTTCTTCTCGTTTCCAACCCATTACACGTTCATGTTCTGAGTTAAGTAACCGAATTTGACCATTTTTGTCGGATAAACATATCATTACAGGAATAATCTCAAAGATTTTTTGGAGAATTTCTTTTTGTTCTCTAAGCTCTAAAGTTCGCTCTGTAACCTGTTGCTGTAAAATCTGATTATAATTAGCTAATAGATGTTCTGCTTGTTTTTGTTCAGTAACATCAACAAAAGCAGCTATTGCATAAACTATTTCACCAGTATCATTAAATACTGGCGTACTAAATACTTTAAGACTAATAATTTTATTTAGTTGGTGAAGTTCAATATCATCAACCTCAACGCTTTCACCAGCTAAAGAACGCATAACAGGAAGTTGAAGAGTTGGGTATAGTTGATTTGTTGTAGCTCGATAAACTTGATAAACTTCTGCTAATTGCTCATGACTTGCAGTTGGTATTACTTCAATATCAAGAAACTGTTTTGCTGTTTGATTTGCATAGTATATTTGTCCAGTTGTATCATGTATGGATATACCAACGGGTACAGCTTCTAAAAATTGCTTGAGACGACTTTCGCTTTCTAATAAAGCTTTATTTAAAGTTTGCATCTCTAAAAAATTTGCTTGGAGCTGATGTGCCATACTTTTAAACGAGTTGGCAAGTTCTCCTAACTCATCGCTACGTTGAATTTCTACAGTTTTTTCCCATTCACCATTCTGGAGTGAAATAGCTGATTTTTTTAAAGCTAGAACAGGTTGAGTTATCCACCCTACAACTAAAAGACCGAAGACTATAGCAACTAATAAAGCAATCACACATAGTACAATCGTAATACGAGTATTATAATTAATAGTCTCCATAAAATCATCTTCTGGAACTACTATCACAATTAGCCAATCAAGTCCTTTATTGTCTTTGAAAGGCAATACTTGAACAAATTGCTTATTTCCATGAATTTTAAAATTTAACTGCTGCTCATTTTTTATTAAATTTAAGTTTCCAAATCTTTTTTCTAAATATTCAGTAGTTAATCGTGTTTTCTCATTATTACTCTGTTTTGCAAAAATCTGTTTAACTTTGTCTTCGGGCTTTTTTGCTGCTAAAATATCTTTAAAACTAAAAGGTTTCTCAATACTCGAAGTTGCTACTAACTTTCCTGAACGCTCAATAATAAAACTTTGCCCAGTTTTACCCACTTTTAAGCTGCGTAAAAAATTCCCTACTTTGAGCAGGTTAATATTAGAGAGTAATACTCCTTGTAACTTACCATTATTGTAAACGGGTTGCCCAGCACCAAGGTATAAAATCTTGCCTCCAATGTGAGGATAAATCTCGCCCCAACTTTGGTTACTTGCTTTAACAGGGTTTATATACCAAGGTCTTATATGAGGATTATAGTTTTTACCAGTGTCTGCCGCAATGATGTTTAGGCGCCGACCTTGGCTATCAGTTTTGTATGTACGCAATTCATAGTTAGTAGATTTACCCGAAACTCTAATTGTTAAAGAATTATCACTGTAATGCCTTTCCGCTGAAATAAATTCTTTGTTTGTATTCGCGAAACCAATTAAGCTAATATTATTATATTGTTTTAATTTATAAAAAAAGTAACGCTCTAAATCACCAAAGTTTTGCACATCTAACTTACCAAGTTGAATATTAGTCAAATTACTTTGATTAATTTGATGAGGAGTATCAAGATAGGTCTGTAAATTTTGTTCAACACGTAGACTAATTTCGCTCAGTAGTCGCTCGGCAATATCATTTACAGCTTTTTGCCCGTTTCTAAACGAAAAATAACCAGTTAAACCCACTGCCATAAATATTTGCAGCACAAAGGGAACTATTAAAATAGTAGAGAGCGAAAGTTTAGATAATATAGTACTCAACTTCATTCACTTCACAACTATTAATTCTATAGTTGAATAGAAAAATTTATCTACCTTTAGATAGATGACTATTACAATAAATTTATGAAGGAAACCAGGGTTTACAAGCGTTAATAATTTTTAGGCTAACAACTTAACTAAAGTTAAGTGTATCAGCTTGTCTTTCAAGGTAAGAATTTAATTTTGAGTGTTTTTTTAAGGTAGCTTAGTTAAACGGCGCCGCATTGACAGCAGGTGAAAACAATTCATTCAATATTGAACATGACCAAAACTAATATATAGTTACCAAATAATTCAAAGTTACCTGCTTTCGTACAGGCAATACAGTGGATTGTTGCTCCATTGTCGATGATGGAGATCTGTGCTAAACGCTACGGTGATATATTCACTTTGCGCGTCAGTCCAAAACGAACTCCCATCGTATTTATTAGCAATCCGCAAGCATTGCAAGAGATTCTAACAAGTGATTCAAATAAATATTTTTCGGCACCCGGTGATAAAAATGTGATATTTGCAACATTGTTGGGAGAGAAAACTACTTATTGAAATAGCTCAGTTAAACGGCGCCAATGCTGATGTAAGCACGCTAACTAAATTGCCTTACCTCAATGCTGTTTGTTGCGAGACGTTGCGTATTTATCCAGTCGGAATGCTTACTTTTCCGCGTAGAGTCGAAAAACCAGTAAAGCTGTGTGGTTGGAATTTAGAACCCGGCACATTATTATACGGTAGTATTTACTTGACACATCAACGTGAGGATTTATACCCAGAACCGAAGAAATTTAAGCCAGAACGTTTTTTGGAGAGACAGTTTTCTCCTTACGAGTTTCTGCCCTTTGGTGGTGGAGTTAGACGATGTATAGGCGCCGCGTTTGCTTTATTGGAAATGAAGGTGGCATTAGTGAAGATACTATCTGAGTATTCGCTCTTGTTGGTTGGTAATGATGAAGTAGAGCTTAAACGTCGTGGTGAGCGTGACGGCGCCTGCATCTCCTATAAATATGGTAGTTACAGGTAAAAGAGTAAACTCGAATATAGGCTTAAATCAAAAAGGCTCAAGCATTCTTGCCTGAACCACTACGTGCATACAAATTAATTTGTTAGCTACCATGCAATTAGAAACATAATTTCTTTATAAAAGATAAGTGTTTCTAATTTTCCTTGAGATAATCTATACGAAAACCTAGGTTGCTTGGCGAAGACTGAAAATTAGTAGCGGTTGTTGCGGAAATTGTTGTTTCCACCACGATTCCCACCAAATGAACCTCTTTCTTCTCTGGGTTTAGCCTTGTTTACTTTTAAGTCACGTCCCATCCATTCTGCCCCATCAAGCGCATCAATCGCAGCTGTTTCTTCTGCATCTGTACCCATTTCAACAAATCCGAAGCCGCGTAAACGACCAGTTTCACGGTCTGTGGGCAGCTGAACCCGTTTAACAGTACCGTATTCCGCAAATACTGCATTTAAACTCTCTTCTGTAACATCGTAAGAAAGGTTGCCTACATAAACTGACATGAGATTGTCTCCGAACTAATAAATTTATAGAGATTTAGGTTTCGGAGATTGAAGTTTGTAAATACCAAGAACAAAACCTGTCACTACTAAAAACAAACGCTGTTAACCGAATTAACCTTACACCCATTATGGCATAGCAGAGAACTTTTGTGTGGATGTTCTAAAAATTGTTATATAAATTTATGTAAATTTATGTAAAATTTATAGCACAGTATAATTACCGTTGAGAGCCATTTATCAGTATAACCTATGCTACACAACGTTGTAGAGCCTATTTATAGAGAATTAACTCTCTCGGTGTAGCTAAGATGTTATACTCACTAATATCACGGGATATTCATTTCCTCAATGCCACGTTTTAACGTGTATATGTATGATAGTAACTTCAAATCTCATTTCTGACTTTGAAAAATTATTTAGACAAAAATTGCAACTGAATAACTGTAAACTCAAAAAGAAGAAACAAGAAAATAATTATGAGATAATTACTCCAGCTAGTGACATATTTTTAATGTCTTGGGGAGAATTTCCAGAAATTACCTTAGTCTATCAGCCGATAGGGATACGCACACAGCAGACTGTCGTTTATGAGCAGGCAATTAGAGCGCACATCAAATCTTGTGTGACTAGTGTTAAGAAAAATTCTGAATCTAACCTTGTTACTGTAGATAAAGAAAGCTAAATTTTTTTATTCTTAGTATTTAAAATATCGGCATCGTTGAATTATTGTATGAATGAAAATGTAGGGACGCGATTGAATCGCATCTCTACCAAAGGTTTTTAAATCAAATCAAATAAAATTCTCTTCATATCTGATATCAATAACAAACAGTAAGTAAAAAAATACTATATTGTCACTCTTGTGGGATGGGCTTCTAGCCCGTCCATATCGAGCTTTTACAGGATGTCCACCTAAGCTTCCTCATCATGTAGAGAACTCCACGAAAAAAATGCTTTTCGGTCCCAAGCGAACGCAGTGTAAACGTAAACGGAGTTTTCCCGAAGGGTAGAATCTTGTCCAGATGCTTCCCTGTGGTAAAACTACTTTTAAGTGGCGCTTTAAGATGCGCGCGAAAGCGGGAAAACTGCGCCCTTCGTTCGCGACTCATGACACCACAGGATCGTTCATTTTTTGGCTTACTCTAAGGGATTTCAAAAAATTTAATCCTCCATCTTGTGGAATAGGCATCCTTGCCTGTTGCATCAGAGGGCGTTTGCGGTGGCACCGTTTGATATGCTGGTAATTTATTAACATAAGTTGCTAGTTACATTCACGCAGTTACTTATAAAGGTTTCGTACTTAAACTTGAAGCTTTTATTATTGCATTCTCTCTTAAATCAGCTTTTATAGAGTAAGTCATATATCTGACTTTAAGACTACTAGCGTACTTATGTGATTATCGTTAGTTTAAGTCGTGGTTGTGCGATTCACATCTACCTAATTTTTGATGGGCGCCAGTACCGACTCCGCGTACTTTGCACACGGAGAGGATAACCCGTAACTTGGGTTAGTAGAGAGCGAAAGCTTAGACGGTAGACCAGCAAAATATTTCAACCTCCGCAACATAGTAATCAACGTGAATTAACTTACCTACTCCTAACTAAGATAGTATATGAGTATTCGTTAAGTTTAGTTGATAATGGTGAAGTTAGGGCGAAACGATATAGTATGGTAACTATGCCTACATCGACCATAAATATGGTAGTTATAGGTAAAAAGGTTAAATCAAACTATAAATTCTGTTTCAAAAAAAGCTTTTATTGTTACCAGATAAAATAGGTAAAAGGAAGCACCTCTAGTTCGCGTAATTTCGCAAGTGCGCTTCCCACCGATTCTTTCGATTGAAAAAAAAGACTTTGTTGCTTCGTTGCAAGAAGCAATCCGAGAAAAATATCCGATTCTAAGGTCTGAACAAACTCAAGCTTTGGTGCTGAGTTCTCAAGGTTCTGTACAAACTACATCTCAACTCACTTGGCGCTTTTTAGACGCAACAAATAATTGGCGCGTTTCGTTGGCGCCTAACTTTATGGCGCTTGAGACAACTGCTTACTCTAATCGTAAAGATTTTATACAGCATTTACAAAACATATTTGAGCTTCTTGAAGAAAATATCAACCCAAAAGTTATTGAACGGTTTGGATTGCGATATATTCATAGGCTCAGTGGAGAGAATGCTTTAAATATATCCTCACTAGTAAAACCAGAGATAGCTGGTATTACGGCTGCCGACTTCAAAGAATATATTCGTCAAACAGTTAATGAATCTTTGTTTATTATTCCCGATGGAGGCGAGGAAATAATAGCAAGATGGGGGCTTCTGCCTGAAGGTATAACTTTTGATCCAGATGCGATTGAGCCTATCGAAGAGCCTAGCTGGATACTTGATTTAGATATGTCGCTGTCAAAGAATAGAGAATTTAGTGTTGAGGGGCTGATAAGTGAAGCACAGCGTTTTTCTGAAAGAATTTATACTTTTTTCCGATGGGCAGTACAAGATGAATTTTTACGGCGCTTTGGAGGGGAACTGTGAGTAATTTCTCAGTCGTAAACCCTAACAAGTTACCTGGAACTTCTGCACTAGGAGCTATGAGACATCTACATAACTATAGGTTTACTGGCTGTAGAATTTTAATGGCTCATCCTAGTACAGCTACGGACACTACAATCAATTTTGATTTAATTGCTGCTTGCGAGATGACGACGAGTGGGCTGACCCTACCATCAGCTTGTTCCGGTGAAGTCACACGAAAAGCTCTCAACGAGCTAAGAAGGTTGAGTGGCTTAACATGGGAACAACTTGCGAAACTTTTTAATGTTTCACGCAGAAGCCTTCATTTTTGGGCGAGTGGACAGCCACTATCGCACTTCAATGAGGAGAACTTGAATCGGTTATTAGGTACTATCCAATATATTGACAGAGGCAGTGCAAGTCTAAATCGTAGTCTCTTACTAAAACCTGATAATAATGGTAAACCTCTGTTCGATTTATTAATGTTAGGTAAATACGAAGAAGTTAAACAGATTCTTGGTCGTGGTAACGCACCTAATAAACCAAAGCTACTTCCCTTATCCCAAGAAGCACGTTTATCCAGGGCACCGCAAAAACCCGAAGATTTAGTTGATGCACTCCAAGACAAAGTTGAGCTTGAAGTAAAGCGCTCTAGGCCAGTTAAAGCAGCAAAGAGTCAAAAGAAAAAGTAGTGAGCAATGAATGAGAGCGACTCGGTTAGATTTGTGGAAATTGATAACATACTTAAGGAGTGGTGTCAAGGTGATTGCGTTTTAGGAGAATATTGGTTTGTCCAACGTTTTAATCCTCAATATCCTTTAACACCCGATTCCATCGCTAACGCACAAGAAGACACAGACCTCGTAGAATCGGAGGTTAGAGGCTTTGCTGTGGTTACACAGACTTGCGATATTGTGCGTTCTTGTGCTGAACGTCCATTTATAGAAGTGGCGCCTTTGGTCGAAGTTAACGAGCAACTTTTGTATGAAATTAAAAGATGCAGGCGCCCTCAATTTGCTTACATTTCAGGAATTTCTCAGTTTTTAATATTTATGTAACTGACAACTTAACTAAAGTTAAGTGTCATACTGCAAAATAAGTGTCAAAATTTATATTAAAACCTATTTACTTACCCAACAAAACACTCCTCTTGTGGAGTGGGCATCCCTGCCCGCCCTTGGATATAGGACGGGCAAGGATGCCCATCCCACAAGAACACTAGATTATAAAAGTATTTAATTTCATGTAAATATGACTAAAAACAATACAAAATTACCAAATGGTTCCAAGGCGCCTGCTTTTCTACAAATGATGCAATGGATTGTAAATCCGTTGTCTATGATGTCCGAGTGTGCCAAGCGCTATGGAGATATATTTACTTTGTGCCTTGGTGAAAAATATGCCCCTGTAGTATTTGTTAGTAATCCAATCGCGTTGCAGGAAATTTTAACTGGTGATTCAACCAAGCAGTTTTCTGCCCCAGGAGAACAGAATGGTATATTTGAACCGTTGGTTGGAAAATATTCTCTAATGACTTTAAGTGGAGTACAGCATCAACGCCAACGTCAGCTACTCACACCTCCTTTTCACGGCGAAAGGATGCGTAGCTATACCCAGGTAATTAGTGATATTACAGAAGAGGTAATGGGTGAATTACAAATAGGTAAGTCCTTTTCTGTGCGAGATATTACTCAAGGTATTACCCTAAGAACAATTATTAAAGCTGTGTTTGGGTTGTATGACGATAAGCGTGCCAAAACATTGGAAGGCTTTTTGAATGCAATGGTAAATAACAGCAGTTCTCTTGGTGGCGTTATAATGCTTTACTTCCCGGTGTTGCAAAAAGATTGGGGTGCCTGGAGTCTTTGGGGTAAGCATCTGCGACGCACTGAACAAATAGATCAACTCATTTATCAGGAAATTGAGTCACGCCGTCAAGAGCAAGCAGATTTATCTAGAACAGATATTCTAAGTCTGCTTATGTCCGCTCGTGATGAAGCGGGTGAGTCAATGACCGACCAGGAATTACGTGATGAACTGTTAACACTATTAATAGCAGGACAGGAAACAACTGCTACTGCTTTAGCTTGGGCTTTATACTGGATACACAAATTACCTGTGGTACAAGAGAAGTTACTTCAAGAAATAGATAGTTTAGGTCAAGATATAGACGCAACTGCCATAAATAAATTACCTTATCTAAATGCGGTTTGTTGCGAAACCTTACGGATATACCCAGTAGGAATGCTTACTTTCCCACGAGTAGTAGAAACGCCTGTAAATCTGTGTGGATATGATTTAGAGCCTGGTACTATATTATACGGAAATATCTATTTGACACACCATCGTGAGGATTTATACCCTGAACCTCATATGTTTAAGCCAGAACGTTTTTTAGCTCGTCAATTTTCTCCCTACGAGTTTTTACCTTTTGGTGGTGGTGTCAGACGTTGTATAGGCGCCGCTTTTGCGATGTTTGAAATGAAAGTCGCACTCGTCAAGATACTTTCTGAGTGTTCATTGGCTTTGACTGATAATCGTGACGTAAAAGCTGGGCGCCGTGGTTTAGTAACGGCGCCTGCATCTCCTATCAAGATGGTAGTCACAGGTAAAAGGATTAGCTCAACTACAAGTTCTGTTGATAAAGAAGCCTCCAATTTTAGTATTAACAAACTCTAAAAATACTACTTTAGTTATGTAGACAATGGTTAAGAAAGTTGTGATTTACGAACTTCGTGACGACCCGTGAGTTTTACCCTTCTCAAAATCTAGAATTTTCCCAATTGCTCTCAACTATAGAGGAATGGACTGCTTTAATTCGTATTAAGGGATTAAATACAGCACTCCAAGTTTGTTCTTTTGATGTTGTTGATGGTTTAGATAATGCTCCATCAGCTATTTTAAAACTTTTTAATGGCGACAAAAAAGTTAAAATATAATAATAACTTAGGCGTGTATAATTGATAGCAAAGAGTTTTTAAGCTTACCAAATAAGGATTTGCCATGTTGGTTGTAGAAAAGCGAAGAATTCACCCTAATATAAAAACGATATTGCGCTCAATAGTTTGTCTAGTGAGAGAACCTGAAAACCTTGACCATATTTATGATTTAGAGGATGGGTTGCGTGACACTAAAGCAAGTTTACTAGCGCTAGAGTGGCTAAACACTCAACCCGAAGTAGCTCAACTCATTCAAGAACGTTATATAGCACCACCTCCAGATATTGAAGCATTATTACAATATCCTCAAGATTCATTAGGGTATGCTTATGCTGTTTACATTCAAAAAGCAGGTTTTGACCCTAGCTTTTATCGCACGATTCAAGTGGAAGATAATGTTAGTTACTTCCTTTTACGTGTACGTCAGACACATGACATATGGCACGTAGTTACAGGTTTTAAGACAGATACTAATGGAGAAATAGGACTTAAAGCTTTTGAATTAGCTCAAACGCGCAGAAATTTAGCAGTTTTTCTAGTAGGAGCAGCAATGTTAGCAACACTTGCGACTTCTCCGCAAGCTTTGCCTAATTTATTAAAACAAATAATTTTGGGATATCAAATGGGTGAAAAAGCAAAACCCCTTTTTGCTCAAAAGTGGGAAGAAAATTGGGAAAAGCCACTATTGCAATGGAGAAGTGAATTAGGAATTGAAGTTAGTCTTTAAGGTCTGCTGCTCGTTCTTTAACTTGTTAATTAAGTTTTTAAAAGTGATTAACAGCTAATTGGAGGATAAATATGTCACAACAAGAAAATTATCATAATAGACATTTAGGTAGATTTATTATATCCAATACTGAACTGTATAGTAATAATTACTGGAGTCCTTGTATAGAAAAACAGCTTCTTAAAGAACTTAAATCAACTTTTAACTTACCTGTAAAAAGAGTAGAGAAATTTAAATCTCAGAATCAGGCTATATATCTACTAATCGGATTTCTTGCCTCATTAAGTATTGGATTGTGCATACAAGCAAACTCTATCACTCAGACTTTACGAGAAGTAGCAAGAATCTCAGTACAACAAATATATTCAAAGTAGAAACTATTACTCTTGTGGAACGGCTGTCCCCAGCCGTCAAATCTTAAAAGCATCCAATATCCAAGGCGCCTTGCCCATTTAATATCTAGGGCGGGCAAGGATGCCCACCCCACAAGAAAAGTTTTGTAAAGTTTCTCCAAATATCTGGATAAAGTTCAAAGTTCAGACCAAATATATAATTAGAAGCTTATATGAATAACCAGCTAGGAATGTTAGCGTTAGAAGCAAAGCAGCATCCAGTAGGCAAAACAGAAAGGCGTAGAGCTTTATCAATACTTATCAATAGTATTTTTTGTTCCAATAAACTTAGCCGTCCAAACATGGGACTACCTGCATCGCTTCATGATGAAATACGTAAAGAGGGGTTACAAAATTTATCTTTATGGCTTTGTCACAACATTGACAAGTATGACAATACACGTGGTGATATCATGGCTTGGGTCAACACGCTATTAATCAAACGATTTTACCGAGAAGCGGCTCGAACGATAATGGGTAAAAAAAATGAGATATCTGTTGAACCATCTTTCTGGGACAATTTACCTTCATATGATTTTCATGGCACCAACTATGAGAAAGATATTATTGAGCGATTTCAAAAAGTCAGAAGGTATATAGAAACAGACCCCAAAGGAATTCTTAAACAATCTCAAATGAAAAGCAACCCAAATGTCACCTTCCAAAAAATCGCTCTAAAAAAAATATCTGGAGCATCTTGGAAGCAAATATCAGAAGAGCTATGTGTACCAATACCAACTTTAAGTAACTTTTACCAACGGCGCCTGGATAAATTTCGTGATGAATTAAACAGCTTATTTGTCTGACTATCGATAGTTAAATCTACCATGAATGAAGTAAATACTTTTCATACGTTTACAAGTCCAATATCGACTGCTGCTATAAAGCTGGCACAGGAGTTATCACAGCAGCAAGTAACTCCAGAGAAAAGTCAGCAAGTGTATCTAAATAGTTTAGCTGTATGGTCTGTGAAATATTATTTAGACTGTATTGGAGTAGAGACTGATATCAAAGAAAGCGATAGCATGAACCCAGCCCAAATTATGTTAACAAATGTAGCTGATTTAGTAGTTAAAAATTTGGGAAAGCTAGAGTGTCGTCCAGTCTTAGAAAATGAACAATGGATATATGTACCACCAGAAGCACAGTCAGAGCGAATTGGCTATTTGGCTGTAAAAATAAACGCATTATTGGGAAAAGCAAAAATTCTCGGATTTCTGAAGGAGGTATCTACAGATAATTTGCCTATTAACGAATTACAGTCACTAGAACATTTCTTAGAATATTTAGATTCTCTTGAATTTGAGCAGATGAATTCTCAAAAACTGCAAGATACAAGATTACGTAAAAATAAGATTGTAAGTTTGAGAAAATGGCGTGAAAAAAATTTATGACTTTGGTTGGCAACCTGTATAAACGCTTTTATTCGCTGAACCTGCTTGGGAATTTACAAATTTTGAACAGCCAATTTTAGATGTAGTCGAAAGAGCTAAGTTAATTAACTTTGGTATAGAAACACACAATGAATCAGTAGTGATAGTCATGAGGGTAAAACAAGATGAAGTCGATGTGGAAAAAATGCAGGTTTATTTAGATTTGTATCCTTTAGAAGACCAAGAATATTTACCACCATCATTACACGTAATGATTTTAGATGAAGATAGCGCCTCTGTTATCGAAGCTAAAGCCAAAAATGATAACAAAGCAATTCAACTAAAGTTGAGCGGCGCCGTTGGGGAGCATTTTAGCGTTAAAATAACTCTAGAGAATTTCAGCGTAATCGAAAATTTTGTAATTTAATATTGATAATATACTTTATCGTTCTTTAACCCTACAACGATACTATCACCGTTTCACCTGTTTGGGTTCCCGCATTACGGGGGCGATTATGCAAAGCCACTTCTGTATCAAGGCTTTTGAGGAAATTCTAGTTTACTGCTAGTACGGATATCTGGACTAATGAATTTGAGGAACTATTTATTGTGGCGCCAGTGGGTGTGGAATGTGGGATATAAGCATTTGATATAGTTTATTTTATAAATAAATTTACTGACTCAAGAATTGTAAACTTTTATAAAATAATTATTTAGTAATGGATAAAGATGATTCTAATCCCCTGAGTAAAGGGTAGAGCGAAGTGTTTGTGTTTTTACAAGCACAAGCACTTTGATTGTAATCCGGAACAGAATAAATCGTTAAGGGAGGTGCTGTAACAAAGTATAATGCACTACATAACTATTTATATCTAAACTACGTCTAACCTCTTTACTTTTGAGAAGATTATGACTCGTAACCTTTATGCACTTCTTGTTGGCATTGACGACTACGTTAGTGTTTCTCCGTTAAAGGGTTGTGTTAACGACATTCGTGCAGTCGAAGCCTATCTAAAAGGGCGAGTTGCGACTGATGGTTATCAGCTCCATCTCCGCACCCTGCTAAATAAAGAAGCTACTCGTCAATTCGTTATTGAGGGTTTCCGCCAACACCTGTGCCAAGCAGAGAGAGAGGATGTTGCCTTATTTTACTATGCTGGACATGGCGGACAGCAAGTCTCCCCTGAAGCCTTTTGGGCATTGGAACCCGATCGCTTGGATGAAATCCTGGCTTGTTATGATTATGACAACAGTAAAGATTCAGGTGGTTGGGGTTTAGCCGATAAGGAATTGGCAACGCTGATTGCTGAGGTTGACCAGAAAGAACCTCACATTACCATCATTTTGGACTGTTGCCATTCAGGGGCAGCGACTCGTGGCGATTTAGACGGAGACACAGCTGTTCGCAAATGTTCGATTGATCGCCGTGAACGTCCCCTCGATAGCTTTATTTTCTCCGAGGCAGACATTAAACACTTGGCGGTTGCCTCCCCTAATCCAGAGGTAAATCCGAGTGGCTGGACATTACCGAAAGGCAAACACATTGTCCTATCTGCTTGCCGCGACAGCGAACTTGCTAAAGAATACACCGGAGAGGGGAAGTATCGGGGGGCGTTCTCCTACTTCTTGCTGGATACGCTGCAAAAAGCCAATGGCAGCCTGACTTATCGCAATTTGTTTAAACACACAAATGCCTTAGTACGCTCAAAAGTGACGGATCAATCGCCTCAAATTGAAGCCACCAATTTGAAAGATCTAGACCAGCCGTTTTTGGGAGGCGCCATCGCCCCCTCCACTCCCTACTTTACCGTCAGCTATGACAAAAAACACGGTTGGGTGATCGATGGTGGCGCCGTGCATGGGATTCCTCAACCCACCGGAGGACAAACTACCTTACTGGCTTTGTTTCCCTTTGACAGTCCCCCCGAACAACTATGTCAATTGCCAGCACCGATTGGGCGTGCTGAAGTCATCAATATCCTGCCGCAACTTAGTATAGTTAAGATCAGCGACATCGAGAACTTAAATCCAGAAACAACTTATAAAGCAGTCATCACCAGTCTGCCTTTACCACCCAAAGGCATTTTGATGATCGGGGATGCAGACGGAATTGAATTAGCTCGTGCCGCTTTGCAAAAAATTGGTTCGGGGCAGCAACCATCACTGTACGTTGCCGAAGTTACCACAGTTGAAGCGGCGGAATTTAAGTTAATGGCTCGTGACGGGCAATATCTGATCTCCCGACCCGCCGACGATCGCCCACTAGTTGCTCAAATTCAGGGTTATACTGCTGCAAGTGCCATGCAAGCGATTCAGCGATTGGAACATATGGCTCGCTGGACAAATATCGCTGAACTCTCGAATCCTGCCAAGAGCCGTATTCAACCGGGTGCGGTGCAAATGTCTCTGTTCCAAGAGGGGCGAGAACTCCAAGAGGCTCAGATTCGTCTAGAGTATCAATTGAAAAATGGTAAGTGGGAACAACCGACTTTCAGGGTCAAGCTCAAAAATACCAGCAATGAACCTCTCTACTGTGCGCTTCTGGATTTAACCGATCAGTATGCGGTGGATGCAAATTTGTTTAGTGGCGGCGGAGTCTGGCTCGCTTCGGGAGAAGAAACGTGGGCGTTAGGGGGAAATCTAATCTATGCCAAGGTGCCGAAAGAACTGTGGAAGCAAGAAATTACCGAAAAGAAAGATCTGCTTAAACTGATTGTCAGTACGGCTGAATTTGATGCCACATTACTCGAACAAGGAAATTTAGACTTACCCCCTTCCCGTGACGCGCGAGTTGCTCAACGAGGTCAAGGAACACTGAATCGCTTGATGCGGCGGGTGCAATTGCGTGAACTTGGAGCGGCTCCCGAAGAAGAAGAGCTTTACGATGACTGGGTGAGTAGCCAGGTTAGCATTACGACTGTGCGACCATTAAATTCCACAGTCATTCCCAACGACATTAAAGGAGAGGGGATCTCTTTAGGGTCTGGGGTAATGCTACAACCGCATCCTGGCTTAAAGGCTCAGGCAAGCCTAACTACCGTCACGCAATCTACGCGAGATTTGGGCAGCCGAATCTTGCCAATCATCTTTCGGGAAAATTCTGCGGTGACTCAACCGTTTCAGTTTACGACTAGTCGTGGCAGCGATCCAGGGTTGAGTGCTTTGGAACTCAGTCATGTAGATGCAGAGACAATTGCCACGGTAACTCCCCAACAACCCCTGAAGCTATCAGTAGATACAACCGTGCGTGAGGGAGAGCGGGTGTTAGCGATCGCCCATGACGGCGAATTCTTTCTGCCCTTGGGATTGGGACGGACGAGGGCGGGTAAAACCGAGATTATAATAGAAAGATTGCCAGATCCCGTGAGCCAAGGAGAGCGCAACCTAACTGGAGCGATTCGTATTTTCTTCCAAAAAGTGGTGAGCGAAAAGCTGGGGTTAGAGTTTCCCTACCCAATTCTAGCGGCGGTTAACGTCAGTCCTGATGGAACGGTTGCCTATGATAGGGAGCAAAAGAATGTCAAGCAACTCGTTGCCACAGCCAAGCGTATTGTACTCTACATCCACGGCTTTATTGGTGATACCGAGAGTATGGCGCCCAGTGTTCGGAATGCTCAAATTACAGGGAACGGACAGCAAAAATCTCTGGGGGATCAATATGACTTGGTACTGTCCTTTGACTATGAAAGCTTGAATACGTCTATTGAGACCCATGCACGCAGCTTGAAGCAAAAACTCGCAGAAGTTGGGCTCGAGCATAATCACGGCAAAGTCCTCCACATTGTGGCCCACTCAATGGGCGGACTGGTGGCACGCTGGTTTATCGAACGGGAAGGCGGCAATGCGATTGCCAACCATTTAATTATGTTGGGAACCCCGAATGGCGGATCTCCTTGGCCTACAGTCCAAGCTTGGGGTACTGCTGCTCTAGCGCTCCTATTGAATAGCCTGACAACCGTTGCTTGGCCTGTGAAAGTACTGGGGAGTTTAGTTGCGGCAATCGAGACAATTGATACCACGCTGGATCAGATACAGCCGGGATCGGAATTTCTCAAGTCATTAGGCGCCAGTCCCGATCCGCAGATTCCCTACACCATCTTGGCAGGCAATACCTCAATAGCCGTGGACTCAAATCGCCTGAAGCCACTGATGGAGAAGTTGATGAGTCATGCAGTCGCGCTACCGTTCTTTGGACAACCTAATGACATTGCTGCTACGGTCTATAGCATCAAGCAGGTTCCAGAGGGGCGATCACCGCAACCCCTAGTTCTAGAGATCGGCTGCGATCATCTGGTCTACTTTACAGATCGAGAAGGGTTGAACGCACTTTCTATAGCAATTAGTCAAGCACTGAGTCAACAATCCATACCAATTACAGCAAGATAGTATTATGCCTGAATCTTCGCCAAATCCTCGTCCATTCGATGATGACCTTGCTGTTGTTATCGGTATTAATCAATATCAAAACGGCATCCCAGAACTTAAAACGGCACGATGCGATGCTGAACGACTCGCTAAGATTTTGGAGACAAAGCACGATTATCAAGTTAAACTTTTCATCGACAAACAGGCAACATCGAACAATATCTGGAATTACCTAAAAACCGAATTGTCTGAAAAAATTAAGCAAGATAAAAATAAACAGGTAAGATTGCTGTTTTATTTTGCAGGACATGGAACTGCTCCACAAGGAGAAGATGGCGAAGCAGGTTACTTATTGCCACAAGACGCAGAAGTTAACAGGCATGACAAGTACCTGTCGATGAAGGAAATTCATGATGTACTAACCCAACTTGGGTGCCATCATTTATTAATTATCCTAGACTGCTGCTATGCAGGCGCATTTCGTTTTGGGACGAGAGATCTTGGCTCCAGCCCAGAAGAACTTTCCAAAGAGCGCTACGATCGCTATAAAAAAGAAAAAGTCGGACAAGTCATTACCTCAGCTGCCCACGATCAGAAAGCCTTAGATATACTTGAAGCCGTAAGGAAGCTTAAAGATGATCGAGGGACATATGAAAACTATAACCATTCTCCTTTTGCTTGGTTGCTTTTTAAGGCGTTAGAAGAAGGAGATGCAGACTGTACCAAAGATGGAATTACAACTGTTACAGAGCTTAATTTGTATCTGAGCGAAAAATTACGTGAACTTACAGAAAAGCAGAATAAGCCTCAAGTTTCTCGTACTTGGTGCTTACCCACACTTGACAAGGGAGAGTTCTTTTTTCAAACTGGAGAGTTCGATCCAACGAAACTACCTGAAGCCATCAATCTCAACAAGGATAACAATCCCTATCGAGGTTTGGAGTCCTTTGAAGAAGCCCATAGCCGATTATTCTTTGGGCGCAGTAAAGAAATCGACAGTTTATATGAGAAGATAGATTATAAAAATCAGCCACTGACTGTTGTTTTAGGTATTTCTGGATCAGGAAAATCTAGCTTAGTTCAAGCAGGTTTAATTCCAAAACTGCGTGAGAATCCAACACAATGGCGCCTACTTGAACCGATTCGTCCTGGAGTTACACCTTTTAAGGCTCTGGCAAAAGCAGTGTTACCTCTTACCTTAGAAGATAGCGATCCGGATTTTGAGCCTTTAACACAGATAGATGCTGTGTTGCGGCAGGCACGTAAAAAAGCTCCTAACGACAATAATTTGAACAATTTGTTCGCCCAGTGGCGGGGAACTGCTCCAGAAGACAAGCTGTTAGTCATTATCAAGAACTTCGCTCGCTTCAAAGAACTGTGTGGAGATCGAATAGGAAAAACAACTCTTGAAGAACTGCGGAAAATGGGGCTTAGTCGCAGTCGGCTAGTGTTGGATAACTTTGACGAGCTTAAACAAAATAATGATTCCGCCGAACAAAAGCAACTACTAAATTCTGAAGAACAAAAGCAACTAACTAGTTTCTATAAGGAGTGCAACAAAAAAATTCAGGATTGGAGTGAAGAATGGCAAAAAGATGGCGAAAAGTTCGGTAAATTTGTTGAGAATTATGTCAAAGATAAAAAGATACTTTTGGTTATCGATCAGTTTGAAGAATTAATCACTCAATGCCATCAGGAGGAAAGAAAGCAATTCCCAAACGCATTACAAGCAGCCTTGAAATTCTGTTCCCAACAACTTCGGTTAGTTTTGACACTGCGCGATGATTTTAGACACGACTTCGAGAACTGCGAGCAGCTTCAAGAATATTGGAAAAAGGCTTGCTTTCCCGTAACTTCAATGGCGCGCGACCAGTTGCGTGAGGCGATCGAACAACCCGCGTTAGCACAAGTGTTGAATTTTGAAGAGAAAAATGGTGAAAGTTTAGTTAATCAGTTGCTTGATGACATTGGCGATACATCAGGAGTATTACCGCTTTTATCTTTCACCCTCAGTCAGCTTTACTGCAAGTCTGTTGAAAAAGCGCGAAACGATCGAACACTAAGATGGCACGACTATGACGAACTGGGAGGTGTTACCAAAGCTCTCACACGTAAAGCAACTGAAGAATACGATAATCTAAAAGATGACTTTGATGACAATGGTCAAGCAGTCGAGATCGATCAATTAGAAGCGCAAGCTCGCCAAACAATGCTACGTTGGACGATGCTGCGGATGGTTACTCTAGATGGCGGTGTACCAACTAAGCAAGCAGTTCTAGATGCTGAATTGGTATATGCTGATGAAAAAAACAACAAAATCTGCAAATTAGTAATTAATCGCTTTGTGGATGCTCGCTTATTTGTAAGAGGCACAAACCAGAAAGCAGATAAATATATTGAACCAGCCCATGATGTTCTAATACGTGAATGGGTTTTATTAAAGGAATGGATCGCAGTGGAGCAAGAAAATTTAGTGCTTCAAAAGCGCCTAGCTGCACCTACGCTTGATTGGAACAGTACTAAAGACCCTCAATTTCTCTGGAAACAAGACCCTCGTATTGAATTGTTAGAAAACATAGCTAAATCTGAAAATAATTGGCTAAACAAATTAGAGATAGACTTTGTTGAGGCTTGCGTGGAATACCGCAAAATACAGGCAAGAGAAAAATTGGAAAAAGATGTGGAGCTTTATACTGAACAATCACAAAAACTCTTTAATGCAAACGATAGACTTGATGCAATGGTCAAGATGATTGAAGCTGCATTTTTTTTGCAGAAAGGTACCAAAATTACTGAGTATAAAGAACTCTATTTTATAATTATGTTTAACCATTTCTTGAGTGAATTAGGAGAGCTTAATAGCATTAATATAGGAGAACCAGTAAACAATTTCAGTTGTAACCAAAAAGCCCAAGTCATTGCTACTCTATCTGGTCAATCTTATGACAAAATTAGCTTATGGCATTGGGCTGGAAAGCCAATAGATTTTGAAGAAGATCAAGAAGATGAAGATAAGTTTTACGATTTAGCTTTTAGCCCAGATGGGAAAACTCTTGTTACTGGTGGAAATGATGGAATAATTAAGTTCTATCGAAAAGAGGATAACGGCTGGCATTCTTTCTATAAAACTCAAGGTCATGCAAAAAAGCATAGCGGCGCAGTTATTTGTATAAACTTTAGCCCTGGTGGAAATGTCTTGGTTTCTGTTGGCTCAGATAGAAATATAAATTTTTGGGAACGGGGAGGCAAATTTATCAGAACGTTTATCACCCATAATCATCCTGTTGGAAATGTAGCTTTTAGCTCAAGAGATAAACTTATCGCTTTTGTTTATCAGAACAGAAAAACCGGAAAGGGTAATATAAAGATTTTGGAATATCAAGTTTACGAAGATAGAGAGAATCAAGCTGTCTCAAGCAAAGGTAATAGTCTCTTGGAATTTGAAGAATTTGATCCAGAACACGAAGGCGAAATTTCAGCAATTGACTTTAGCCCTGATGGCAAAACTTTAGTTTCAGGGGGTAAGGATGGGAAACTTTACATCTGGCTCATCAGTAAAGATTGCAGCAAAATTAGGAACAATGGGTTTACGGATGAAGAGGCAAGTATAAGCTCTGTTGCTTTCAGCCCTGATGGTAAGATAGTGGCATCATCTCATACCAATGGCATTATTAATCTTTGGGATACTTCAATCACCGAAGCTAGTCATCGGTTGCAAAGATTATATAAGTTAGCAGGGCATAAAGATGGGATCAATAGGATTAGCTTCACATTAGATGGCTCCCAATTGCTTTCTAGCAGCAATGACGGAACAGTTAAGTTTTGGTCTTTTAAAGACAGATTTGAAGGACACACGAGGGCTGAAGTTAAGAAAGTTAGTTTTAGCGCGGGTAATCAAATTGTTACTACGGTAGAAACGAACGGAAATTTAAAGTTTTGGAGTTCTACCGGAGAACTACTGAAAATATCTATTGATAATACAAGCGACATTTGCGATGTTCAATTGAGCAGAGATAATGAAATCATTGTGGCAGTGGCGAGTCAGGGTGAGGTCGAAGTAAAGCTATATAGCTTAGATGGGATGATCCAAGCTCGTTCGATTATCAAGCATGAAAAGGTAATTAATAGCCTTAATTTTATCCCTAAAGAAGATATCTTTGTAACAACCAGCAAAGATAATACTATAAATCTTTGGCGAATAAATAGAGAGCTAGATACATTGAATGTAAAGTTATGGAAAACATTGACTGGGCATCACGAGCAAATTACAGCAATTACTTTTAGCGACGATGGTAACTTTTTTGTTTCAGGTAGTGATGACGGCACAATAAAACTTTGGAATCTCGATGCTAATCAAGCAGATTATACAATCTCTGATGTTGGAAGTAGTATTGTCCATAATGATTTAATTGAGCGTTGGTGTAAAGAGACTACAGGTAAGATTTATGCTTTAAAATTTTGCTATGAAGATAAAATAATAGTTTCCATCAACCAACCTGGTTACATAGATATCTGGAGCATCGATGGAACTTGTCAGAAGCGCATTGAAACATTGAATAAACAAGCATTGGATATAGATATTGAGGCTGCTGCTTTTAGTTCCAATGGAAAAGGAATTGCTATGGCAACTCGTATAAATAAAAGGTATGAAAGCTATAGAATAATACAAACTTATAACTTAAGTCTTGAGAAACTGATAGAAACTGCTTGTATCCGTATACAAAATTACATACAACTTAATAATATAAAATTTGAGGATGAGTAGAGCGTATCACTTAGAGAAATATACTATGAATTAATTTATCTCTATACATTTGAGACAAACACACGAATAATGTTGGCAAGAAATGGTTCCCAGAAAAACTACGAGCAAGTCTGCCCTTGCTCGAACAAATCCCCTCAGATGAAATTTTAGAAACAGCTTATCAATGGCTGTGTGAAAAACGTGCCCATCATCATTTTAATGGGGATGTGTTGCAGATGCGGCGATGATGGCTTGAGGAAAAACCTCTTTTCCAAGAGCTATTAAAGTCGGGATGCTATCGGTTTTGGGAATTATGTTTGATTTGGGGTAAGGATTTTTTATTCTCCTACTCCACCACCACACGCCATCACTCTTACTACTGCCTTGGTGCGAAACTCAGTACCATTTCTGTTCTCCGAATTTTTTCATTCTTTATACAATTCGCCCCTTTAAAGATCGTTTCGAGCGATTCACGGGGAGTTAACTCTGCTTGCACCACCAACGGTTGCGACTTGACTACTTTGTTGTTCGTACTCATAGTATTGATTTTTCTGGTGATATTTGCCACATGCACCGCACTGCTTACCAATGCATCTACCACCTTTACTGTTTGTAATTGGTATCTACATTTCACTCTGAAAAACTCAGACAATTGTTGCCTCAAGGTCTTTGGGTCTACTGTGCCCTCCAATACACTCGCATTAATCAATGTCTGTGTAAAGTTTTCTATATCGTTGAAATTGTTTGTGTCTCCGTTCAGTTGCAAATATTCTTTGATAAGGTTTTTCTGTTTCTGTTTGGCTTGCCATATGAGGTTTACTATTGTCTGATTCTCGCGTAGTATTATATCGTCGGTTATAACTTTTGTCGCTTTGTATGCTTTGTTTACTTCCTGGTATTCTGGACTTATATATCGCTTGCTCATTTGTGCCAACCTAAAGCCTTCGTCCGTTTGTTTTATCCCTTTATTAGCTACGTGGGCTAGTGCATCGTCACCAATACGAATCGCCCTCAACGCATCGTCTAGAGGTGATAAAAAAGATACTTGTGTTGCCCGTTGTCCGTGTTCCTCCTCGTCTTGCTTTCTTATACTCTCCTTTAATTTTATATACCCCAGACACTTTACTCCTTCTTTATTTTTTTCCATACTACTCGCTGTCACATAATAAACCCCTCCACGATGAACATTTAGTCCATGCCATGACTCAAGATCATTGCTGACATTCCAACTCCTACTATATTGTGCGTCGAGTGTTCTCTCTGTGCATCCACGCAGGTAGGCATATCTGGAATACCTCACATCCCCTTGCTTTTTCAAATAGATAATCATTGGCCTTGGTAGATCGTTGATCAATTTCAGCTTTCCTTGCTGTAGGGGGGCTTGGTTGGAAGCTTGAGCTAGCTTAAGCAAGCCAATACGTGCAAGAGTTTTAGGTGTGGCAACACCATCAACTGCCAACCCGCGCGCTGCTTGGTAAGATTTGAGTTTTCTTAAGGTCTCAAGACCAAAAATCCCATCAACGGCGATACCTCCTAATTTAGATTGCAATGTTGCTATACCTGAACCTCTATCTCCGTAGCTAAAGGTTTTATGTACAGTCTCTGCTTGAGCTGCTGTTCCTGCGACTACTCCGGAGGTAATGCATCCAGCCGTGAGCGCAATAGACTTCACTACATTGAGTGCTTTGTGTTTTATATTCCTAAAAGCTCTAAGCTTAGAGGGTGGATTTAAGTCTTCGTGACGAACAACTATTTTGAAATCAGCTAATTTTTTCATAAGACGGAAGAATAGCTCCGAAAGGCTTTCAGCAATTAGGTTCTCCGAAACTGGTAAAAGCGTCCGAGGAAAGCGATCGAATTCTCTATGGATATAAAGAAAGATTTTTGCTTCTTAGAAGAGAGCATCTCGGCTCAATGCAATGTGCAGCTTCAGAAATAATTAATACAACAAAAATATTCTTGCACAACTAGTTATAAAAAATCTATATAAACAAACTATAAATGTAAAATATCTACCTTTGGGTAGATAACTTAATTGGTTATTTTATCCAGCCCAAATAATATATATGGGTACAAGTAAAAGCGACTTATGCAGTTTTAAAATCACGACTGCGCTTGAATATAACAGTTAAGAATATTATCTGAATAAATAATATTATTCAGCTGTTTTCTAACTTAATACCCCATATTTAGTTCTTGCGCTTGCGCTCTCCTACTCAGCTAAAGTTTGCATTCGTGCTGCATCTATTCTATTTTTATAATCAATAACATCTTGGGCAAGAATCCGACGACGTGGGGAGCATCCAGTTTTGGCAGAAACACCACAACTAAGGGTACCTATCTGTGAACACTCTAATCTTAAATATAGTTAGTTATAATACTTACTACAAATACTACAAAAGCATCTCAAATCTTATTCAATTTTACACATTTAATCAATAATTATTCTCAATATATACCCAAGATTAACTAAAAATAATACTAACAAAAACTATATTCAACACAAGCGGAGGTTATAAGCTGAAGCTTATAACGATGCCATGGCGCCTGAATCAGAACGCAGGAGGCTTCTGCCAAAACGATGTGGTACGAGAGACAAGCACTCGATTTAGCAGTATAATTAATCACAAAAAATACGGCATTTACTACTTACTAACCGTACAATATTCATCCACAAATTTAATTAATATTCTCAATATCTACCAAAACATTAACCACAAAATAATACTAATAAAAACTGTATTCAACACAAGCGGAGGTTATAAGCTTCAGCTTGTAACGATGCCACGGCGCCTGAGTCAAATTAATAAGTAATGATATTCTAAAATATTTTGGAAGCTAATACATAAAAATACATCAATTATGAGATAATGCGTCTAATCAGTAAAAGTGTGCAGAAACCGTTATGAATCAAGATAAACAAGAACGTCTTAATGCTTGCCTAAAAGAAGTGGCAGAAATATTGTATGAAGAAGCAGACAAAGCTAATTTGACAGACCTTGAAGGTATAGAAAAAACTGTACGCAGTCAAGTATTAAAGTATGTAAGTCCAGAAATAGCCCTTTTTTTGTTGAACAAACAACTGGAAGGCAAGTAGGCAAGAAAAGAAAAATAAAAAGTATTGTTGGAGAACTCAAACTGAAAGCTAAACAGTTAGAGAGACTCGGGTTGAAGCCAAGAAGTAGATTAAGTCCATTGCTTGAAAAGTTTTGTTTAAGGATATCAGCTAATGAATCATATCAGAAAGCAGAAATAGAGGTTGAAGTATTAACAGGTGTTAAAGTTGGACACTCAACACAACAAAAACTAGTTTTAGAACATGAATTTCAATTACCACAAGCAGAGCAAAGTATTTCTGAAGTAAGTGTAGATGGTGGAAAAGTAAGACTACGTGGACAACCATGCATAAGGCTTTGACTGGAAAGATTATAAAGCGATTCGCATTCAAGGAATTCCCGACTGCTGCGTTTTTTAATGATAACCAATCATTAATTGATTATGTAAATAGTCAGCCCTTAGTAAATCCATTAGTTTGTTTGGGAGATGGTCATGACGGAGTTTGGAATATAGCGAGAGAATTTGGGACTTTGGAGTTTCAGCGATTGGAAATATTAGATTGGTACCACTTAAAAGAAAATCTTTATAAAGTTGGTGGTTCTTTAAAACGTTTAAAAGCTGCTGAGACTCTTTTACGGCAAGGTTCTGTTGATGAAACTAAAGCATTATTTACGGGTTTAAGGGGCAAACAAGCAAAAAACTTTATTGCCTATATTGACAAGCATAAATCAAGGATTGTTAATTACGCTTATTATCAAGCTGAAGGAATATACTCGATTGGTTCTGGAGCCGTAGAATCTGCAATTAAACAAATTGGAAGAAGAATTAAAATTTCTGGGGCGAAGTGGAATATTGGGAGTGTTAACCAAATTTTAGGAGTGCGTTGTGCTTATTTAAACGGTTTACTTAACGTTTGAATTTAATCTCTTTATAAAAGCTCAGAAGCATGAGCGTTGCTGCACGCTGGTGTCCATAAAATATAGAAATATTGCAAACAAATTATGATGCTGTACTGTTATTTTACAGTATCAACAGATTCTTATGCTTTGATTACAGGCGCCGTGGCATCGTTACAAGCTAAAGCTTATAACCTCCGCTTTCTATTGAATATAGTTTTTGTTAGTATTATTTTTTAGGTTAATGTTTGGTATATATTAAGAATAATTATTGATTAGATGTGTAAAATTGAATAAGGTTTGAGATGGTTTTGTAGTATATGTGGTGAGTATTATAACTAACTATATTTAAGATTAGAGTGTTCACGGATAGGCGCCCTTAGTTGTGGTCAGGGCAAACGCATCTTATTTTTAAAATGCTTACTAGGTAAAGGTTTCAGACATTGTTTAGTTTTGTAACTAAAATTTAAAACCCTTGCTATGTAAGACTTACAGAATTTAGATGCGTTTGCCCTGTAGTTGTGGTGTTTCTGCCAAAACTGGATGCTCCCACGACGTGTCCCCACTTTACGATAAGGAATCTTTCCAGACTCCAGTAAATCTACCAAATAAGGACGGGAAACTAGCAGAATGTTGGCAGCTCCTTGGGTGCTAAGTTCCTGTTTAATAGGAACTACATTAACAGTGTTACCAGCAGCCATCTGTGTCAAAATTTCTACGAGCAAATTTAAAGCCGTCGTTGGTATAGTGACAATCTCGCCCTCTGTATCATCTGAAATCAGCTTAAACGTTCCGTGAGAAACGTTTTTCTGCAAGTAGGATGCCAAAATTTGACTGCTACGGACGGGGATAGCGGCATCTTCGCTCATGGGTACTGCCTGTTTGACGTTTTGGTTGGTATACTCAAAACGGCTTAAAACTATACTTTTCAAGTAAACGTAAATCTTTAAGATGCTTCGTTCCTCAGCATGACAAAGTTCACTTTTTACCCGTTTGCAGGATAGAAAGTGTCGTATGTATTTAGTTTCGTAAGCTTCAATTAGAATAAAAGGCCAAGTTAGTAAATATAGTATTGCCGCACAATATAGAGACGCTCCGGCGCCGGAGTGTTTCCAAGCAAACAATAATGACAACTTGGTACAACATGTATTTATAATTGTCGCAATATTGCAAAACGAGCGAAATAAACAAAATAAACGAAATTCGGGTCGTGGTAATGTACCTGATAAACCACAGCTACTTCCCTTGTCCAAAGAAGCGCGTTTATCACGTATGCCGCAAAAACCCGGAGATTTGGTTGACGCTCTGCAAGATAAGATCGATCTTCAAATAAAGCGTTCTAGACCTGCTAAAGCAGCGAGGAGTAAGAGAACGAATAGTGGGCAATGAGTGAAAGCGATTTGGTTGGATTTGTGGAAGTAACGCAAGATATGAACTAACTTAAACTATCTTAGTATTTATATTACTTATGCAAAACAGTATTTTTGTAATGAAGGCGCCATTGTCAACTAAATTAAACGCCACTCACGAGCATCTATAAACTGGGACAAATGACCAACATTTGTAGTTGCAATTATTACTTCGTGCCCCAAGTCTTCTACTAATATTGCTTGTGCAGCTAAAATTACATCACCGTCAAGTTCTTTAGGGTCTGCTGTTGGCTTTCCTGAACGCCGGGACTCAGCCCACAATTGTGCCGCTTTAAGCATTGTTTCTGTAGTAATAGGAAGGTATGGAATCAGTGTTTTCAGTAAGTCAAGCTGTCTTATACCAGCCAATTTACCAGCACGAAGTAATTCACGTCGCACCTCGTAGTCGGTAATTTCAGGCAAAATTACTTGATAGTTTTTTGAAACCAAACTACTAAACCACAGTCTGCATTCTTCGCATAGCGGTGTTGCTTTAGGATTAGTTAACATCCCCAAGGGGCCAGAATCGAGCAAAACAAAAGTACTCATACAAAGGCTCAATTAGGCAGAAATGCTACTGTCATTCACACCTAAAGCTTGGCTAAGAATTGCCCAAGTTTCTTTTTGCTCTTGTTCATCTCCTTTTTCTGCCCAAGTTTCCAAAAGTTGGAGGAGCGCTTGCTGTCGTGCAGCTTTGACTATTGGGTCTTGATTTGTTAATTCATCTATTACTTTTGAAGCAGCATCGACTGGTGGTGTTTTAATTTTTACACTTTCACCGTACAAACGAATGATTTGTAGTAAATTTGACCAGTGTTCTTGAGGAATTTTCTCTATTTCTAGCACTATCGACGCTAGCGAATCTTGAGACGGCTCAATCGAGTTATTTTGTAAGGATTCTTTCTCTTTAATTTGTTCAAGCATATTTATTATTTAAGTTTTATTTTATCCTACTTTAACAGATACTGTTTGAGAGGCCAAAGATTTCTAGGGAGCGGCTTATAAGTTTATCGTTTCTCATCCACTAGTCTGAATTTCCTCTGTCCAATCTGCCTCAAATAATCAGTAAGTACCAACCACATCACAAAATCCTGCAGTGGCGCCGGATTAACATTGAGTTTTAAGATTATTTTTATGGCGGTTTTGATCAAGTTTTTGAAAAATAGAACTAATTATGTATTTATTCATGATACATTTTTCAAAATCAAAGCATTAATTTGTTCATTGTCAACTTTGATGCCGTGGCGTTGTAAATAAGGACGTAAATTAATTTGAATAAATAAATCCTTTAATTCCTCAGCTATTTCAGTCGGTGGATTACCAGATAAAGCTGTAGCTATCAAACGTTCTGCCGCTTCCAATTCTCCACAGTTAACAGCAAGATTTGCAGCACTACGATGTAAAACTGAGCGTGTTGGTTCCGCGTCTAATTGATTAGCAATTAACGTTGCTGCTGCTTGCTCGTTCTCAAATGCTTGCCGAGTTAGTTGCGATGCTTGTTCCAAATCACCTCTAAGTTTAGCAACAAAAGCCGCCTCAGCTAAATCCATTGCTATTGTATGTTTTTCTTGAATACTGCTCATTTTTCTGCAACAAAAGATAAAGGTGTGCTAAATTCAACTACAATGATATAAGCAGGATATTTTCCATCTGAAGGTTTTGTTTGTTCTTTCTTCTGTTTTACTCTAGCTTTAACACGGGTACTATCTCCTTTACGTATACCTGATACTTCTAACCTAACCTTGTTTTGAAAAGGAGTTTCTCCTTCTGCATCAATTGTACCCAACCAATAATCAAACCCTGTACCTTTACTCGAACGTTCGATAACGGTTAAATTAGTAAGTTGCCTAATAATTAAAAAGGCAATACCATAAGCCGCTTGTTCAGTTGTAAACTCCTCATCATTCCAGCAACGTAACATTTGTGATGTAACAGTCTGCCATCGCAACTTGAATTTAGCACTAAATTCCCCGCTGACTATAATCTCAACACCTTGACAATGACCCTGTTCATCTAAGCATACAGCACAAGCTTCAGCTAGCACGGCACCAAGTGCAGGAGTAATAGCAGGTAATCCTTGTGATAAATCAGTTAGTACAAGTTCTATAGGTTCGCCAAACATTAATAAATTTAATTACTTGTATTAGTTGTATTGTACTATGAATGTTTGATTATAAAAATATCACTGTATCCACAGCGCGCGGGCATCGCTTTCTTTTACCTTTATTAACCCTGCAAAAGTTATAGTATTTATACTTATTTGTTCGTATCATTTGGGAATAGGCGCCTCGCTGTAAGTGGAATATGGAAGACTAAAGGTAATCCCATTATGAGCTAAACTTATAGCATCGAATCGCGCAGCCCACAAGTAAATATATTAATTATCCATGTCTCGTTGGTTTAATACCGCAGGTCCCTGCCAAGCTGATACTAACTACATGTTGTCGCCAACTAGTCGATTGCCAGACTTAAAGCGGTTGATTGAACAACGTAGCTATTTCGTGATTCATGCACCTCGCCAAACTGGTAAAACTACTGCAATGCTAGCGTTAGCCAAGGAACTAACGAGTAGTGGAAGCTACACAGCAATCATGGTATCTGCAGAAGTGGGGGCGCCCTATAGTCATGACCCAGGCGCAGCAGAACTAGCTATTTTAGATTCTTGGCGAGCGCGTGCCAAGTTTCATTTACCCGCTGATTTACAACCCCCCACATGGGATGAAGTTCCGCCAGGACGAAGAATTCAAGCCGCTTTACAAGGTTGGGCACAAGCTTCTCCAAAACCTTTAGTGTTATTTATAGACGAAATAGACTCGCTACACGATGAAGCGTTAATCTCTATGTTGCGGCAGTTACGAGACGGTTATTCTGACCGTCCGACAAATTTTCCGCTGTCCGTAGGATTAATTGGTTTACGAGATGTACGCGATTACAAAGTCGCATCGGGTGGAAGTGAGCGATTAAATACATCAAGCCCATTTAATATTAAAGTTAGCTCAATAATACTGAGAGATTTCAACGCTTCCGAGGTGGAAGAACTATACCAGCAACATACTGACGATACAGGACAAATTTTCACTCCCATTGCTATCGAGACAGCTTTTAATTTAACTCAGGGGCAACCTTGGTTAGTAAACGCGCTTGCCAAAGAAGTTGTAGAAAAGATGGTAAAAGATACTTCGGTTGCAATTACACATGAACATATTTTAAAAGCCAAGGAAATACTAATTGCACGTCAAGATACTCATCTCGACTCGCTTGCAGAAAGACTTCGAGAACCAAGAATAAGAGCAATCATCGAACCAATGTTAGCAGGATTGGAACTAGGGAATGTGCCTTCGGATGATATCCAATTTGTTCTCGACCTAGGTTTATGTAAAATGGATCCGCAAGGCGGCTTAACAATTGCGAATCCTATTTACCGCGAGGTCTTACCTAGAGTATTAACAGTGACACCGATGGCTTCGTTGCCTAAAATCGCACCTACTTGGTTAACTCAAGAAGGCGAATTAAATATCGATGCCCTACTCGAAGCATTTTTAAAATTCTGGCGCCAGCATGGCGAACCATTACTAGGTAGTGCTGTATACCATGAAATCGCACCGCATCTAGTACTAATGGCATTTTTACATCGCGTCGTCAACGGGGGTGGAACTCTCGAACGGGAATACGCCATTGGAAGCGACCGCATGGACTTATGTTTAAAATACGGAAGCGTGACATTAGGAATTGAATTAAAAGTTTGGCGCAATAAAAAAGGCGACCCCCAACAAGAAGGTCTTGAACAATTAGACTCATATTTAGCACGCTTAGGCTTAGACTCTGGTTGGTTATTTATTTTCGACCGACGTACAAAGGCGCCATCTTTAGAAGAACGCCTATCAACTCAAATTACAACCACAAAAAACAAACGTTCCGTCACAGTTATACGCGCGTAGTAAGGGCGGTTCGCAATAGCCGCTCCATAAGATTATCCTTACAAGATAGTGTTTATGTACGGTTAACACTACAAAAATAGAACGGTGTGTTTTTACGAATTTATTGATGGTTATCTACACCGGATTTTCTGCGATATATCTGTCAATATAAATTTGTGAGGCAAAGGAAGTATAAATGAGAAAGCAATTTATTACACAGGTATTGCAAAACGGAATTCGTAAAGCTTTACGTAATCCTAAGTATCGTTGGGCAGCAGTTGTTGCAGCGTTGTTTTATTTTATTAGTCCTATAGATATAGTACCAGATGCTATACCACTTTTAGGACTTATTGATGATGGTGTAATTGCTACCTTTTTAGTTGCTGAAGTATCCCAAATTGTTATGGAGAAACTTCAAAACCGCAAAAAGCATGATACTTATGCTCAAGTCGATACGGACAAAGTATATAATGTAGTAAATAATGTAATTGATGTTGAAGCTGTGACTGTAAATTAAACACAATTACGATTTACTTGTATTTTATTATCTGCGTATATTTTAAACACACGTCATTATTTTAATTAAGAACATTGGGAGGAATATCATATGTCTACAATTAAAGAACGTATTGCTCAAGATTTAGCACAAGTCAAAGAAACAGGCGGCGCCAGAACTAAAAGAATTCGTGAAATAGTTCAAGTTGCAGTCAATGAAGCTGTAAATGAGCTTAAAGGTGGTTCTGGCGAAATTCGCAATATCGCTAAAGATGCCGTTACAGCAGTTATAGAAAATTTCAAGACTAAGGGTCAACAAGCTAAAGATGAAACAATGGCAGCAATGGAAGGCGCCATCGCAGGTGTAAAAGATAGCAATACTCAACAGCAAACAGTTACCAACCAAGCTATTGGTGAACAACAAATTCTAGATGCTGTTGATGGCGCCCTTGTTGCAGTCGAAACCCAAAAGCAAAAAGCACCTCGCAGTCGTATAATATCTTTACTCTTAACAGTTTTCAACGCTCTAAGAGGCAAATTATCTGTAAGTCTTCAAAAAGATTACGTTTCCCTCAAAGAACTATTAGCTAACTGGGATGATAAATTAACAGCGCAATATGGCGACCGTTACACCCAAGTTAAGCAACGTTGGGAAACAGCACAAACTTCATACAACGCAACAAAAACAAAAATAGCCAACGGTGAACCTTCTCCTGTAGACGAATATCAAACAGAAGCAGATAAAAAAGCGGCTAAAGCTGGAGCAACAGTAGCTCAAACCGAACAAGTACTTAGAAAGCAACTCAAAACTATTCTAGAATCTACCGCCGCAAAACTGTAAACTGATAGAACAAAATAGTCGTTAACAATTATTAAATAACCTAAATGTAGAGACGTGACATGTCACGTCTCTGCGGGTGTACCTAAAGACAAGATTGTTTTAGCGTTTCATCATCCTAATGTTAGGCAATATACTGGTTATGCTGTTGCTTAAATAATATTACTCTTGTGGAATGGGCATCCTTGCCCGTTCTACAAGATTTATAATTTTATGACAGGCAGGGATGCCTGTTCCACAAGAGATATATATAATCTCTAAAAATCACGGCGCCACTGATTGTATAGCACTTGTAACACCTGTCAGCTTACTTAATCTAACTGGTACAAAATCTGAAGGTTTGGCGCCTATAATTTGTGACAGGTAGCAATCATAAACTGCCAGTAAAAACCCTTTAATTATATCCTGCCCATTGGCTTTCACTAAATCATCAGCTTTTTTAAAAAATCCTGAACGCCATTTACCATCGTTGTTTGCATATATCTCCACAACATACAAACCAGCTAAGTACTCAGCTAATGGGTCGAGACAAAACCTGATTTTATCTTTTGCGGAACCAACGGTTTGAATTAAATGTAAACGATTTTCTAAGTAGTCGAGGCGCCTGTCTACATCTAAAGGGTTTATAGTTAATAAAGCAGCTATAGCATCAGTACGCAAAGCTGTACCTGGTTGGAAATTACGCTGTAAACATTCCCAAGCTATTGCTTTTGTATCTTGATGTATAATTCTATCGTCCAATTTATCACCAGCAACATCGCGGTTTAGTTCGTTGAGATACCCCAGCATTAAATTTGGTATCGTTTGCGGAATATCATATACAACTTGTTTTTCAACATTAGCTATTAACTGCTCGGCATATAATTTTGCTAATAGTACCGTAATATTACCGTGACTGACCATTAACGACAAACGATTACAAGCGTCAAAAAATTCCTGGTCTGTAAATTTATCACGCTTTCCACGCTGCATTAAATAAGCTTCCATAAATGAGGAAAGCTTGTTTGCTTCAATTCGCAATGGCTTAATTGTAGTTTTATTTACCCTTCCTAGCTTCTCTTCTAACCGTGATGTAATAACCAGCGCATTAACTGGAAAGTCTGGAGAGTCTGGTTGTAAAGCTTCGCGAGTAGTTGTATTTAATTCAGAGAAACGGTCTACTATTACTAATATACGTTGTTTTCGTAACAGCTTAACTAGTAATTCCTCGCATATTGGCTCTGGTTCATCTATTGATGCTTGTAACTGTCCACGAATAGCTTCTTTCAATGATGACTTTCCATCTACCGCACGAAAGTCTTCTTCTAACAGCACAGGTAACATTAAATGCTGACACAAGCGCTTATCAGCAGTATCACTCATTCCCCAGTTGGCAACTTGACAAGCCAAACTAGTTTTACCAATTCCACCTTCACCTGATATTATCAAGCAACTACGCTGTTTAGAAAAAGTCGCACGTAAATTATCCGGCGCCAGTTGTGCTACCGTATTACCATCAAGCACAACTGGAATGGGAATATAAGTATTGCGATTACTAACAGTATCTTTTTTTGGAAACTGCTCGCGCGCTGACTCAATATATTTACTTACCCATGCATCAAGTACTTTAGGATGGTAATGAAACCATCCAACGAATAACACATACCTTAAAGGTACATTAATACTAACAAGGGGTAATGAAAAATCAGTATATGGCTTAAGAGCATTATTAATCTTTAACAGCCATATTGGTTTAACTCGCAACATCATAAACCATAGAGTAGGCAACAAAGTCACATATGCAGCAACACCCAAAAGTAACTTATGCTTGAGAAGCCATTCGACTACTCTATCAAATAACCGCGTTTCTTTCTCAGATTTCAAAGCTTCCAACGGGCGCCGTATTCTTGCAGCGTCAATTTCAGTAAAATTCTGTTGATGTTCTTCTACAATTTTTGTAACTTGCTCAAAGTCAGTAATTACCTTTGTTAACTTAGCACTTGGTAATTTATCGGCAACATCCTGATAGGCACCAATAATACCACCTAACCCTTTTGCCGTCCCATACCTCACATAATATTCGGTATCATTCAACAGAGGAATCATATCTTTAACAGCAGAAGTTGCCTCAGTTCCCATTGCACCCAAAGCCAAAGCGGCATTTTTCCGAACGCGCGGGTTATCATCTTTGAGTGCATTTATTAAAGATGGAACAGCTACTTTTGCTTCCATACCTATTCTTCTTAATGCCGAAGCTGCATAAATCCGAACGTACAGTTCTTTATCTTGTAATGCTGCCATTAAAGCTGGAACCGCTGGTTTTGCTTGTATACCAATGGCGCCTAATGCTAATACAGCATACATACGTACTTGAGTATCTTCGTCTTGTAAAGCTTTTGTTAGTGCTGGAACTCCAGATGCAGCTTCGGTGCCCATATCTCCTAATACCCAAGCTGCGCGCCAACGTATATTACAATCTGGATTATTTAAAGTTTCTACAAGTGTGGGAACTGCACCGGAACCAATACTTACAAGTGCATCGTGCGCTTCTAGTCGAACACGCGCGTTGTTATCGATTAATTTTTCAACTAGAGGAGCAATTTTTTCATCTACAGTAACTTGTGCCCAGCTATTACCAGTCCACAGTAGGAACATCATCAGGCACAAAATAGCTAGTTTCAGCATTTTGGTTATTGAAGCGGTGATGTTCACTGCTATTAGCTCCGTTGCTTTACTGTATCTATTTTACTCTAAGCGCCAAGTGGGTAGCTTGCAACGGATGAGAACGGATGTAACGGATGATGATTTTATATTTACAGGCGCCGTAAACTAGTTGCTACATTTATTCATCATCTTCAATTGTTGCAGCAAGCGTATCTAACTCAGCTTCTAACTGTTCAATAGTTGGTAAACTTCCTTCTAATGTTTTTGGCAAAGCATCCCTTAGTTGATAAGTTGAAACACCAATTGGCATATTCGTACTACGCAATGAATACTCGACTATTGTTTTATCTTTTGACTTACATAAGATAATGCCAATACTTGGTTGGTCATCAGGGTGGCGTAATAAATCATCTACAGCCGAAATATAAAAACTTATTTTTCCAGAAAATTCTGGCTTAAATTCCGTCATTTTTAGGTCAATAACTATATAACAACGTAATTTAACATGGTAAAAAAGTAAGTCAAGATAAAAATCGTCATTGCCCACTCTTAAATGGTATTGGCTACCAATAAAAGCAAAACCAACTCCTAATTCCAGGAGGAACTCTCGTATATGGTCTAGTAAGCCTTTTTCCAAATCTTTCTCTTGAGCATCTTTTGCTAAAGTTAAAAAATCAAAGTTATAAGGGTCTTTTAAAACTTCTTTCGCCAAATCAGATTGAGGAGAAGGTAAAGTTAAATTAAAATTTGTTGTCTTTTCGGCTTCAAATTGTCTTTCATAAAGTTTTGTATCTATATGATGCCATAAGACCGAACGACTCCAACCATACTCAAGAGTTTTATGAATATACCAAAACCTTGCTTGTAAGTCTTTGACTTTTTCTAATAACAGCAGATTATGACCCCAAGGAATTTCTGCCACAAGCTGTGGCAGAATTTGAGCATCCACACCTGTGGCAATATCTAAAGTGCTTTGAATATCCTGAGTGTAAGCCAAGTAAAAGGCTCGTATGCGCCAAATATTTCGTGCAGAAAAGCCTTTAACTCCTGGAAAAGATTTTTGTAAATCCGAAGCTAATCGTTCAATTACGGCAGTTCCCCACCCTTCTGACTCTTGACGTGAGATAATCTCATGTCCAATATCCCAATAAAGGGATATTAATTCTCTGTTGACTGCTATGGCCGCTTGAATTTGGGCAGACTGGATACGCATTTTAATCGATTTAAGTACATCGGCGTAATTGGCTGGTAATTGCAGATTACTTTTCTTTCTAGGAGACATATTCCGAACTCTACAATTGTACTATAATTTTTCCTTAGTTGTAGTTTCTCTGTCTTCAGTAATTACTCAATAAATTAAGTTTTTTTTTAACTATTAATTACTGCTTTTGTACTGAAATATCTTGACCTTGCTCAATTTAAGTTAATGTAGCTTTCCTCAAATCCGGGTTTGGCGCCTAGTAACTGCCCGTTCGCTCATTTTTGACCTCATGATTTAATAAAGGCTTACTGGGCTTATAATCTAGACTATGCAATCGATTCAGGCATTTTCGTTTAGGATAGGGCTTTTAGCTATTTTATGATTTATGCTACCCCTATGCCCCAAATAACCGCTTAAGAGAGGCTTTTGTTATGGTGATAAATATTACCGATTCGTGTTCCCTATTTTTTAGAAGAAAAGTTTGGTCCGTATGTAACTTTACCACTTCACAAAATCAATGAATATGGATATGATAAAATAGTTACTGCTTGGGCATTAAACAAAGCTCTTACCTATGTATTTAGTAAAAATCAAAAAGGTAAATGGGTAGTAGCTATTACCACATTGGTCGATTTTGTAATTACTAGTAATAGCCCTGTTCAGGGGTGTATTGGCATAGATATTAATCCTGGGTCTATTGGTTGGTGTACTACAAATCATCACGGTAATCCAATTGGCTGGGGAAAAATTAATTTAGATTTACATTCGTGTTCTACTGAACAAACAGAAGCGCGACTGGCTGTTGCCATTACGGAAATTACATCCAGAGCTTTGGCTACAAAAAAACCAATTGTGATTGAAAAATTAGATTTCTCCTCAAAAAAGAAACTTTTTTTACGTGGTCGTAAATATAATCGCATGTTATCTGGGTTTGCTTATGCCAAGTTTTTTGAATTATTAAAATCTCGATGCCTAAAATTAGGTATTCAAGTCATAGAAGTCAGTCCTAAATATTCCAGCCAGATTGGTGTTGTAAAATACATGCGTCGTTATGGCATGGGAAGTGATAGTTCTGCGGCTTTAGTCATAGCTCGTCGTGGAATGAGAATTTATCATGAGCGGTTGCTGGCGAGATACGCCTTTCAGACTTCAGTACGCCCTGAAGCTCGTAAGCACGTCTTTGCACATTGGCAACGCTTTAATAAGTATTACTTGAAGGTAGGTTCTCGTAATGCTTGGTTCTCTTCACCTAATCTAACAGGTTCTACTAGTGATAGCTCAGTGAACACCGTTCGTACCATCAATAAGGTGGTTAAAAGGACGAGCAAAGCTTGACTCTTGAGCAAGAGGGTCTAATTCTCTCCATTAGGCAGTGAAGGTGTGACTCCTTCAAGGGAGGAAAGATTGACTGCTATCTTTCCGGTTGTCAATATTTATCCACTGGTGGATAGATATGGGTATACTTTTTTGAGCGGTTCTCTTAATTCCCCTTTGGTTCTAAAAATAAGCGAACGCCCAGTAGTAAGTGACAGTGTTAAAACTAGTTTTACTTTTACTAAAGCACAACACTCTGCCAGTATCAATATGACTATAACAACTGCCATGCCAAAATTACAATCGGTGCTTTTCTTAACCCATTAAAGAAATTCTGCCACAGCTTGTGGCAGAATTTGAATATCGACTAAACCGTGTTGAATTGTGCGACAATTAATAATAAGCTGGTTGCGAACATTCAAACTGTTAAAAATATTACTTTGACAGGATACAACTCAACAAATAAAAAGTAGACCTAGATGAAATGATATCAGCTTCAAAATCATCCTTTTACTTAGAGTTGGCATACTATATTGAGTTTTAAATATAGGTGGATAAAACAAAATAAAGGGGAAATTAGAGTAACCTTTTTTACTTATTTTAATTCAGAACAAGAAAGAGGATGCAATATTATATGAGTTTGAGTTGCTTTCTCCACTAATTCTATATTCCCACGAGTATCAGCTATCCAACCTGAAGCTTCTATAATGGTCGGATAAGCTGTAATTAAGGAAGACAGGTTTATTTTCACATTGGTCTCTTCTCGTTTGACTGGAAATCTTACCCAAGCACTATCAGTAGTCATAACACGAGATGGTTCATATGGATGCGGGGGTAAACCTCCACGTCCAGTTACAGTAAAAGTATCGTTAAACTTAGAATTACCTGGAGTGCAAGCATTAGATATTTGTCTCGAGGCATCAACAAAACGAATTGTAAGTTGCACTAAACCTTTACTAGAATTGACTAATGGTGTATTAATTTGCACCGTGCCATTGAGTTGAGGTGTTGATCCTCTAGCAGTAATTTGACTATCTGGAGAACCAAATATTGCACCCGTGTTAATTAGTACTTTTCCGCCCTGAAAATTTATCGAATTAGCATTGATCTGACTATTCTCAAATATACCTATAACACCAGCGTCAATTGTAATATTACCGCCAATACTATTATTTCCATTGGCTTCAGTGGTAATGCTGCTACCAGAACGCATTTGTAATAAATCTTTGACGTTTAGTTCAACATTACCACCGCTACTCGATGCGGTGGCGCTGGAAAAAGCACCTCTACTATCAATTTTGATAGAATTAGCATTAACTCGTAAAGTTCCGCCTCTACCTAAACCTTGATTGTTAACAGTCACCAAACCACCATCTTTTATATTCAAAATAGAAGTATTAACTGTTACATTCCCAGAAAAGCCACTAGGAATTGGTGGGAGTTTATAAGTTTGTTGAAACAACTTATCTCTAATCGACGCAGATGAAGCAACAGAACTAGGTGTAGACTTTGGATAAGTACCACTGACTTCTACATAATCTCTAGCATTGACGGTAACATCACCAGCACTACCAGTAGCTAAAGTAGAAGAATTTACTTCTCCTCCATCTCTAACTACTAAGCTAGATGTATTAATTGTGAGTTGTCCTGCATCTCCTGCACCAAAAGAGGCGACAGATATGGAACTTGGTATATATGTGCTGCTTTGTCCAATTAATACAATAGATTTAGAGTTAACTATTATATTTCCTGCGTTACCTTGACCAAGAGTTGCAGTTCCTATATTTCCTCCATTTAAAGCTGTTATTTGATTGGTCAGTACTGATATATCTCCCGCATTTCCAGAATTAAAAGCCCCAGAAGCAATAACACTAGATAAATACGGATTTGATGGTGTAAATCCAATCAAGTCTAAAGAACTAGAGGCATTAACATTTATATTTCCTGCATGACCTGAGCCGAAAGAACGAGTAACTATTGCTGCTCCATTATTAATCTCTAGTTGCTTAGTTGAAACCGTTAGGTTTGAAGAGCTTCCACTGCCTGTAGTCTCACTGCTTAAACCTCCATTAAATTTTGAAGAAGGACTAATCCCACTCAGTTTTAAAGAACTCACAGTATTTACATTTATACTTCCTCCTTTTTGCGATTCCTGATTTTGAATAAATATTGATGAACCATCGGCTAAAGATACATTATTACCCTGCACATTAATTGTGCCACCCCCACTCGCATCAACTAATGCTTGCTGTGATAAATGAATATCACCAAAATTTTTGACTCCTTGATAATTTAGAGCAAAACCTTGAGGAGTTGAAGTTAGATTAACTTGCCCGTTATTTACACTGCCTAATTCAATCTGCCCTTGTTCAGAGTATAAAGTAGCACCAAGTAAATCTATATTCCCACCTACTAATGCTAAAGTATTTCCTGGTGACACTTGTAAACCATTTGTACTGCTACCTCTCATTAATGGAGAAAATATTGCTTGCTGGGTTGACAAATTATATCCATTCCCCTGAACAACAATTGCTCCAGGATTAGTTCCAAACTGCAAACCAACAGGCGCCGTTATAGTGAGTAAAGATTTAGACTCAGTGTTAACAGCACTAAATTCAAAACCGTCGCCAAATTTGATACTGTTGGCGGATGTGGCAAGAAAAGAACCACCAATCTCTAGTTGAGCATTCTTACCAAAAATAATACCATTGGGGTTCATGAGGAATAAGTTGGCACCCCCGTTAGTTTTGATTAAGCCATCAATATTAGAGATAGAATTTCCCGTAACTCGAACAATAATGTTTTGAATATTTACAGCATTATTAAAGATGGCGCCATTACCGTAAAGTATAGAAAAATCTTTAAAGCTATGGAGCAGATTACTTGCAACAGTGCTTCCTCCTGTGATATTGAAAGTTTTATTGGACAGTGTGACTTGTGAATTATTTGGTAGAGTCGCATCTGGGGTAATTTGAGCAAGTACCGTACTTGGATACAAAGCAATTACATTGAAAAGTACAATTCCTAGATGCCACCAGTACAAATGCATGGATACCCCAGACATTTTAGTCTCCTATTAAAAAATTAATAAGTTTAAATTATCATTAATTTTGCTGGATAAAAATAGAAGATACAAACGTTTTATATTGGCGCCTTTTTACCAAAGTTTATAAGTATGGCTATATACAGGCGCCAAAAGTTTTAATTACTTGGAGTTTTAGCTTTTTTAAAAATGCATTTTACTGACACATGTCCACTACTGGAGTAGGTGCAAGTTGTACAACGGTTAGTTCCATTTTCTCCTTGCTCATTTGTGCCAGGTGCATTAGTAGTTTCACAAGTTTTCTTTTCAGTCCCACCACCCGAAGGCGCCGTAATTGGTAGGTTAGAACTAGGTGTTACTGGGCGTGAACTAATTAACGTTGTGTGAACACCATCGTTACAATTTTTAGATATAACTTCTGAAGTGGGTCGTGCAGCTATTGCTGTGGTGGAAACTAGCGCGGTTGCTAGAATTGTCATACTTAACGTAGCGTAAATACGATTTATCATAATGCTTAGTTTTGATGCGTTGTAGTAAGTTGTTGTGGGGGTTTGGTTTAACCCTTTCATTCGTTGTTATGTCTGAGTTGTATTTTTTATGCACCAAAAACTTCTATTCGGAGGCGCCTCATCATATTTATCCTTATGTATACACGGCGCCAACCTACCGAAAATGTTCAATGGAAATACGTTGGGTTACGCAAAGCTTTTACCCAACCTACAGTTATCCGTTGCCATTTTCATGTCACAAATAAAAATGTTGTGGGCACTACTGGCGAATTAGGTGCGTCAGGGTTAGTAGTTTGCCTTCTTTTGTTGTATCAAGTTATTTGATACACCACGGATAGCGCACGGTATGGCATAAAGAGAAGCATTGCCAATTGCTCGTGGGAGTAAACATACATTAACTGTAAACTATATGGCGAGTAGATTCCATCACAAAAATATGCGATGGCGTGCGTGGGTAACTAACATGTCATTCAAATCAATAAAACTTAGTTCGATTTTTCTTCTTAGGTTGAAGCTGAAGTCAATTGTACCAATTTTGTTTCTATTGACTTTTGTTGGAGTAATAATACTAGATACTTTTGCTCCTGCGTTGGCGCAATTTCCGGCGCCTATGCCAATTCCGCCACAACCACAGTTTCCGACACCACAACCAATTCCACCACAACCGCAATTTCCTCAACCCGTTCCAATACCTATTCCAATACCTCAAACTCAGCCGTTTCCACCTGCTGAAACTGATGGGTTTCCACAACCTGTTCCTGTACCGCAACCTGTACCACAGCCACAACCCGTTCCCCAACCAATTCCTCAACCAGTACCACAACCTGTTCAAAGAGTACAACGACCAGGGCAGCAAATCCGGGGTGTGTGGATGACTAATAATGACCTTGATATTTTAAGGGATAGGACTAAAGTTGGCGAAGCGATGGATAAACTACGTAAATTAAACTTTAATACTGTTTATCCGGTTGTTTGGAATTCTGGATATGTAATGTACCCAAGCGAAGTTGCACAACGCGCTGAAATTCAGCCATTTGTATATAGGGGTACAGAAGGGCACGATATTATTGCGGATGTAATTAATCAAGCGCATCGTCGTGGGTTACTGGCTATTCCTTGGTTTGAATTTGGTTTTATGGCGCCTGAAACTTCAGAGTTAGCTTTAAACCATCCCGAATGGTTAACACGAAAACGCGATGGAAGCCAAACGTCAATTAGTGCAGCAGGTGAGGTGGCATGGCTCAACCCCTTCCACCCAGAAGTACAAAAGTTTATTAGTGACCTCGTGTTAGAAATCGTAACTAAGTATGATGCCGATGGTATCCAGTTCGATGACCACATGAGTTTGCCTCACGAATTTGGTTACGATAGATATACAATATCTTTGTATACTCAAGAGACTGGAAAAGCTCCTCCATCTAACCCTCAAGACCAAGCGTGGATGCGTTGGCGTGCAGATAAAATTACCGCTTTTATGCTGCAACTTAACCAAGCAGTAAAAGCGCGCAAACCAAACGCGATTGTTTCAGTTTCGCCCAATTATTACAACTTTGCCTACAAGTTCCAACTTCAAGACTGGTTGAACTGGGTAAGGTTAAATATTGTTGACGAGTTGGTAATGCAAGTCTATCGTGACGATTTAGGTTCGTTTACTTCTAAAATTACCCGTCCAGAAATTGTAGAAACCCAACAACTAAATATACCAACAGGTATTGGGATTATGGCAGGATTACGGACGCGGCGAATTCCAATGCAGCAAATTAAGTCACAAGTACAAGCCGCACAGCAACGTGGTTTGGGTGTCGCCTTTTTCTACTATGAAAGTTTATGGGATACTGGCCCCGAAGACCCTGGTCAACGACAACAAGGTTTTCAGGCAGTTTTCCCATCCCCAGCACTGCGCGCAAGGGCTGATTAGCAGATTTATCAATACTCTTCTGCTTCAAATACAAAAATACTATATGTGGCACAGGCATCCTGCCTGTGCAGTCAATCCAACACTAAAATACAGGTAAATTATGTTACTACAGAAACACGTGCAGAGAAGCCTAATAGGGTTCTTAGAAAAGCTGCCTACATTGCGAAATTCCTAGAGGATAAATCAACTTTCAAAATATCCTCTAGGAAAACTAGCTATATTATATATAAATGACGATTATTATCATTATTAAATATTAACCATTTGCATCAACGGTGCAGGGTAACGCTCACCAGAAAAAGCACCTTTTGGTACGATAGTATTAATTCGCACTAAATCTTCATTACTTAACAGAACATCCAAGGCGCCCAAATTTTGCAGTAGATAAGAAATGCGCTTAGTTCCTGGGATAGGAACAATACTTTCATCTTGTGCTAATAACCAAGCTAGTGCTAGCTGTGCAGGAGAGCAATTTTTTTCAACTGCGATTTTTTGCACAAGAGTAACCAAATTTAAGTTATGTTGAAAATTGTCACCTTGGAACCTGGGAGAATTACGGCGCCAGTCATCGGGTGCTAAGTCTTCAAATTTCTGAATTTGTCCTGTAAGAAACCCTCTTCCCAAAGGACTCCAAGGAACAAAACCAATACCTAATTCTTTACAAGTAGGTAGAATTTCAGTTTCAACATCCCGACTCCATAAAGAATATTCGCTTTGTAATGCAGTAATAGGATGCACTTTACTTGCACGATGTAGAGTTTTCGCTGATGCTTCGGATAAACCTATATATTTAACTTTGCCTTCTTTTACTAACTCAGCCATTGCTCCTACAGTGTCTTCAATTGGTACATTCGGGTCAACGCGGTGCTGGTAATATAAATCGATAGTCTCAATTCCCAAGCGACGTAAACTAACTTCACAAGCTTGTCGAACATATTCGGGTTTACCATTTACAGGCATTGCTTTACCATCTTTACTGGTGCTAGCAAGCCCGAATTTTGTTGCAATTATAACTTGTTCTCGTTTACCTTTAATTGCTTTACCTATTAACTCTTCATTATGCCCAACACCATATGCATCCGCTGTATCAAGAAAAGCGGCGCCACCTTGTGTTAATTCGATGGCTTTATGAATAGTTGCGATAGCTTCCTGTTCGTCCGCACTTCCATACATTCCCGACATTCCCATACATCCTAAACCAATGCTAGAAACAGTTAAATTACCTAGTTTTCTAGTTTTCATATTTACTTCCTCAAATTAAAACGACGAATAAAGAAGCGACTTGGAACATTTTTCTCTTGTCCCGGTAGAAGACGATGGCGAATGCGTGACTCTGTAACCAAAACATCATTACCAGCAACAGTCAAATTGACTGGTGATTCCATATTTGCTGCTATAGTTTCTATTGACCGAGGTGTATTTGTGGGTGAAAGCACATCAATACTAAGTAGGCGCCCGTTACCGCTTGTTACACTACCTTCAGTTACAAGTAGTTTTCCATCTGGAGCAAATTGCATTCCATCAGGGTTTTCAAGTTTGCGTGTTAGAGATATTTTTTCAACAGCAACTCCAAATGGTTGAGGTGTAATTTTAAAAAGCTCTCCAGTAGAGAACAGACCCACAATGACTACACCATCTGGTCTGCGAGCAATACCAGCAAGTCCTATTTGCTTAGAATTAAATAGTGGATTTTCTGCCCAAACTTGTAACTTACTTGTTCCAGGCGCCAGATAATGAATACGAGGACGTGAACTGTCGGTAAGATAAACACCACCATTATCATCAAGCGCTATATCATTCCCAAAACCACTATCAGGCATTTGAATAACACGCAGTACTTTACCTGTACGGGTATCAATTGCAAAAATGCGGTGTGGGCGCCTAACTGTTTCACCCTTGGAGTTCTTAATTCCAAGAAAATCAGAAGAAGCTCCCCAAAGAATTTCTCGTTGCTCATCAAGCCGTAAACTATTAGCAGCAAAGATTTCACTACTTCCTGGGAAGAAAGTCTCGCTTTTACCTTGGGAGTTAATACGCAGTATTTGACCGCTTGTCACAGAACCAACATATAACATTCCTTTAGAAGAGCGCGCGATTCCATTTGGATATTGAAAATTAGCAGGCAATTCAATCGGAGCTTTAACATTGGAATTTTGGGCGACTGTTTCTATTGAGGTGAAAAGAAATACTGTTAAGATAGCTGGAGAAAAAAACTTCTGCATCATAATATAAAATCTGAAAGCTTAATCACTACTTTACCAAAATGTTTACCATTGTCTAAATATTCAAATGCAGCTTGAGTCTGTTGTAAGGTGAAAACTTTATCATCACAGGATGAATATTATAAGCTTCAATTGCTTGATTCATGGCTATAAAATCATTGGTTGAACCTACTTCCATTCCTTTAATCGTAGCTTGCTGATGTAATAGTGCTAAGGTATTAATACTAGTCTCAAAGCCATCAAGTAAACCCACTACCGAAATATGACCACCCATCCGCAGTACATTAAGTGATTTTTGTAGATTGCTACCGCCAACGGTTTCGACAACTATATCTACACCTTTTCCATCTGTATATTTATAAATAATGTTTTCCCAATCGGGTGTAGTTTTATAGTTTATGGTAAAGTAGGCGCCTAAGTTTTTTGTTCTTTCAAGCTTTTCATCACTGCTTGATGTAATAATTGCTTTGGCACCTAAAGCTTTTACAAATTGCAGTGCAAAAATCGACACTCCACCTGTACCATGTAGCAAAACTGTATCACCTGCTTGAAGGTTGCCGTATTTGAGTGCATTCCACGCTGTTAAACCAGCAATTGGTAATGCAGATGCTTCTACAAGTGAAAGGTTAACAGGTATTTTGATTAATTGGTTAACTTGAAATATTTTATACTCGCTCAATTGCCCTGCGACATTACCTAATCCTTGACGAGCCAAGTAATCAGTGGTTTGACTAGTAGGTTTATCACTTATCCAATTTGGTATAAAAGTTGTTGCTACTTTATCACCTGGTTGAAATTCTGTGACATTGGCGCCAACACTTTCAACAATTCCGGCGCCGTCGCATACAGGTATATAAGGTAGCTCTAAGTTCGGATTAAGTAAACCTTTAACAACTAACAAATCAACATAGTTAAGAGATACAGCTTCGATTTTAACTAATACTTCTTCAGGTTTCGGAACAGGAACAGGTTGTTCGTTTACTTTCAAGTTACTGATACCCAATGCATGTAGTTCTACTGTCTTCATATCACTACCATTATCTTATAACCCTGATTATGCAAGCTTTAAATTATTATGTCTAAGACCTTTTTTGAGCTAGACTGATACCCAAAAGGTATCACTAATTAAATATATGGAACTACGCCAACTTAAGTATTTTGTCACGGTTGCTGAAGAACTGAATTTTCGGCGCGCAGCAGAACGTTTGTACATGGAACAACCACCGCTAAGTCGTCAAATAAAGCAGCTTGAAGATGAGTTGGGGGTTAAATTATTTGAACGCAGTAAACGTGGTGTATTGCTAACTGATGCAGGAACAGCGTTTTTGGACGAAGCGCGTTTAACATTAGCGCAAGCTGAACGTGCGTTCTCATCTGCGCGTAAAGCTGTAGAGGTGCGGCGCCAAAATATTACAATTGGATTTTCTATTTGTGCGTTTAATCGAGTTTTGCCTGAAATTATTCAAGAATTCCGCGCTAATTATCCAGATGCAAAGGTAACATTAACGGAAATGTCTTCTCAAGAGCAAGTACGCGCGTTACTTGATGAAAAAATTGATATTGGTTTTATTCATCCACCAGTTGAACTTCAGAAAGTCGAAATATTAACTTTGTTATGCGAACCGATAGTAGTTGCGCTTCCATTTAATCACCCATTAACAAAACAAGAAGTAATAACTTTTTCAGCGTTAGCAAACGAACCGTTTATAATTTGTCCTCAACACGTCAAACCAGATTTATACGCTCAAATCATAAATGCATGTCAAAAAGCAGGTTTTACACCAAATATAGTTCAAGAAGCAAGTCCACCAGAAGTAATGTTGAGTTTTGTGGAGTCAGGAATGGGAATTTCTCTCGTTGCAGCAGGCGCCGAAACACGGCATAAAGTAAGTGTAGTGTATCGTTCACTTGATGTGGCGCCGATGCTTGAAATTGCCGCAGTTTGGCGTAAAGAAGAAATTTTATCAAAGATATTGCAGGAGTTTTTAAGTGTGGTGAAAAGATTGGCAACGGATTAAAACGGATGTAACGGATAGTTTACTAATATTTTAGTTAATTCTCACAAGGCACATGGTTAAAAATATTATTGAAAGCAAAAGTGTAATTTTATTCATAAAATATAACTAAGTATAAATGGGCTTTCTCTTGCCCCGTCCAATTCCGAAGCAGGCGGGCAAGGATGCCCGCTCCACAAGACAAGAATGATTAATTTAATTTTTGGAATATTTTAAATATAATCTGTTTGTCTCACATTGGGATTAGTATTTAAATAATCGTGCGTCCAGTCACGACCACATGCTACTAGTTCATCTAATTCAAATGATTTTGGTTTTGGAGGTTTTGCACTCCAAATTCTTGCGGTACGGTCGGCGCTTGCGGATATAATAAGGTTACGGTCGCAGTTAAAACAAACTCCGTTGACTTCGCCGTTATGACCTTGGAAGGATTTTAGTAGTTGACCGTTTTTACTCCATAATTTAACGGTATAGTCTGAACTACCTGAAACGATTCTACCGTCTGGACTAATACTAACGCTATTTACGCTTGCGGTATGTCCGTGGAGAGTTTTGAGCAAGTTACCTGTTTTGCTCCATAATCTAATTGTATGGTCGGCGCCTGCTGATACAATAGTTTTACGGTCAGGACTGAAGACAACGCTGTTAACACTACAGGTATGTGCTGTAAGAGTTTTAATTAATTTAGTACTTATATCGTCTGTACTCCAAAGTCTAATTGTTTTATCGGCGCCAGCGGAAGCAACCATTGAGGCATCTGGACTAAAGCAAACGCTAAAAACTTGGTCGGTGTGCCCATGAAGCGTTCGTAGTAAAGTTCCTTTTATACTCCAAAATTTGATAGTTTTATCTGCGCTGGCAGAAACAATAACGTTACCACTAGGACTAAAACAAACACTAAAAACTTGGTCGGTGTGTCCTTTGAAAGTATGCAATAAAGTACCATCTGTACTCCAAATTTTGACGGTGTTGTCAGCACTTGCTGAGGCAATTTTACTGCCATTTGGACTAAAGCAAACACTCCAAACAATATCTCCATGTCCTTGTAAGATATTTAGTAAAGTCCCATCTAAATTCCAAACCATAATATTACGGTTAGCGCTTGCCGTTGCAATTGTTCTACCATTGGGACTAAAACTTACGTTTGTTACCCAGTTACTATGACCTTCCAAACGGTTTCGTTCTTGAACTTCGGTAACAACTTGACGAATTCTATCGACCGCGCGCTTTTTGGTAGATGATGCCACATCAATTTGTTGTAATTGTACACCTGCTTTGAGACTAGCAACTAAGGCGCCTAACTGGTCATGAGTCACAAATAAAGCTTGCGATAACGATACTAAGGCTTCTATTTCTGCAATTTCTGCACGTTTACGTTCTTGCTGCTCTTTATATAATGCTTTTTCTTTTTCTTGTAGTGCTTTGATAAGTTGCTCTTCGGTGAGTTTTTGCTTTTCTCTTGCCGCTGCAAGTGCTGCTAAAAGTTCAGGCGCCTGCTGTTGACGAATAAAACGCACGAGGTAATCATGTACTAATTGATAGCGGTTAGCAGGAACTTCGCGTACTTCCAAAACTAACCCAGAACCAACCAAAACTTCTAAGACTAAATCTATTTCAATATCTGAGATTAAATCAAAAGTTTTTAAATCGGTTTCTAGTTCGCTACGTGTTTTTAAAGGACGAGTACCGTTTTCATTAGTAAGCATGTACAAAATTAATTGCGCGCAACGTTCATTGTCTACTCCGCAATGTTTAATAACTTGTTCTAAAAAGCGTTCAACGAGTTTCTTTTTAGTTCCAAGCTGACGATATTGTTCTAAAGTGGTAATTTTTTCTGCTTGAAGTTGGGCGCCAACTATTTGCAACTCAATTGGACTGACTTCATCGTATTCACATGCTAAGTCTTTAACTAATTCATCAATTAATTGTGGTTCTAAGTATAATTTAGCTTGTTCTGTCAGGCTTTCAACAACTGCCTTGGCTTCTGCTCGTGAAAATAATCCTAAATGGTAACGAATATTTTTATCTAGAATATTATTATTAATTGCATCAAGGTTGATAGTGCGATTTAAATCTAATAAATAATGTAAATAATCTTCACGTAAAGAGAAAATAATTTTAACAAAATTAATATTTAAACAGGCGCCAATAAACTCATAAAAGCATTGTCGTTGATTTTTATTAGGATAAGCAAAGAAAAATTCTTCAAACTGGTCAAAAATTAATACTGTGAGTAAATTATTATCCGCGTTTTTATGTAACTGTGCAGTAATCGCTTCTATGTTATTATCTATATCATCTGGAAAATGCTTACATAAATTTCCTATCCAGTCAGTATAAACTCTGACCACAATCGGTAAAACATCTCGTTCTCCAATTGACTGCTGTTTCAGTGCTGGTATTAATCCTGCTTTGAGTATAGAACTTTTACCTACACCTGACTGACCATGAATGATAGTTAGTTTATGGTCATTACGACTAATTCGTTCGATGAGATTATCAACATCTTTTTGCCGACCAGCAGCAGCAATTTCTTGTGCTACTATCGCTTGCTGCTTTTTATTAGTAATTGAATTAATACAATAACGTTTGGGGTGTAAATAAGTGGCGCCGATAAATGCTCGTAAGCTATACTGATGTTCAATGGCAATTTGTTCTTGTTTAATTCGGAAAGCTTCTAAATAATTACCTTCTTCAAAATAGAGCGCGCGTAATGTTTCTAAAATGGAAATATATAATTGTGGATTATTTTCGGGACTACTAACAACACGAAGTTTTTCTAAACTTTTAATAGCTTCTACTATTTTTCCTAAAGCTTGATGAGCGCGCGCAATAATAAACTTATACAAGCTTCGGTAGTGTAAATGTTCTTTGGAGTTAGATAATGCTCTTAAAGCTTGTCCACCTAGTGAAATCGCATCATGCCATTGTGAATTTTCAAGCGCTACCTCAGCTAAAAAGCCGTAGTTTCTAGCAATTTGTAGTGCGTTACCATACTTTTGATTCAATTCCAAAGCTTTTTGAGCAAGACACTGTAAATTATCCCATGCTTGCAAGCTTCGTAGCACATCACCCAATTTGGTAATATATTTAGCAACTAAATTAAAACGCTGTGCTTGTTCAAAACAATTAATAGCCTTTTGAAGATAATCTTTACTTTCTTCAAGATATTTAATATAATCTACTTGAGATTTTTCGGCTTTAAGTTCGTAAACTAAAGCAATATTTATCAGTAAAATTCCTTGTCGTTCTAAGTTATGCTCTTGCCAATAATCTAAACTTTGATTGTAAAATTCTAAGGCAGTGTCTACTTGTTCATGTAAATACGCACGATAACCTAAAATAAATTGTAAACTAGCTTTATCATTCGGCGCCATTTCAGAGCGGCGCCATTGTAAATCTTGTTGTGCTGACTCTATTTCACAGCAAATTTCTACATTTGGGGTAAAATTACCAGCAAAGATATCATCTGTAGTGTCACGTATCAAACTGACTAACTCCGATGTAGTACTATTAAACTGAATAACCGTTGCCCAATTTTCTAAATCAGTTGCCAATTTAATAAACTTTTGTAGAACTTGGTCATTGACCCATACAAGTAAAGGAAATGCAAAACTCTTTCTAAACTCTTCTCTAACTTGGTTTGCTGAAGTCAAAAGATTATCGAGGTCTTCGACTGCATCTAACCCCGATACCATCAACGAAAAAGGCGCCTCGTCTCCAATACCTTCTAAAATAGTGGTGTAAAGAGTTTTGACAGATGATTGAAGAGACAATTCGCTGATTTTTATAGGTGAGAGTTCATGTAAGCGTGCAGTTATACGTTGCTGTAAATTTGTATAATTACAGCGTAGTAAAACTAAAGAAAACTGACCTTGAGAAAGTCTAATAGTTCTCACTAAAGTTTTTAATGATTGTTCGTTTTCAGCGTTGATATCTTCAGGTTGATATATATTAGTCATAACTATATCTTGATTAAAACGAACCGCAAAGAACGCTGCATAGCGCAAAGAAAGACGAGGAAGAAATTTCTTTCCTTTGCGTCATGAAGCGTCCTTTGCAGTTAATATAAAAATTATCCAAAAACTAATTCTTTTGCTTCTGCTAAAATCGGATTAACATCAAACCAAGAACCATCATAATCGCGGTACTCAAACACAAACATATTGCGTATCAAAACTTGATATCCATCTTGACCACGCAAATCTTTGTGTTTAGAAACATCACGCAACCAATCCCATTCTTGCAAACTAATAGCCAAACTTAACTCATTGCGACGCTGACGAATTACACTATCCAAACATTCGCGCGATATCGGTGGGTCTTCACGCTGTAAACAACGATACAGTAGCATTAATAAATTTCTAACATGACCACCGCTAGCTAAACAAAGTTGCTTTAAAGTATCAGGACTATCAAAAACTTCAGTAATCAAACTTTGACTTATTCCCCAATCTACACCAGGAAACGCGCGCGCCATTACTAGCTGTTGTAATCTTAAAATTCCTTCATAACATTCTGAACCATCACGCTGTTGTACAGGTACCATTGGCAATACTTTGGGGTCTACACCGAAACGGTTGGTTAGTCTTCCTAGCGCATTAGAAAAAATTAATACCAAAGGTATTGTATAAAGGACATGGCAATTTAACTGGTTCAACTGTTCGCCACGTTCCACAAACAAATATTCAGGTTGATAATAACCTGATGGTTTAATTGAGTTATCAACACGGTCAAGGTTGTCAACTATTACTACCAGTCCCTTCTTACCGTACTTTTTGAGCAAATCTTGTGCGGGTTTGAGCAATTCGTTATTTATAGATTCGATAATACCGTTGGTGCGAGGTTCTAAATATTGTCGCAGTTGGTTTCTGAGTTTAGGACTATCTTTAGTGCGAGTCGTAATATTTGCAATTCCAGCAGAAAATTGAATTTCAGAGACTTCTATTGGCGTTAGTAAAAAATTACTAATATCTGTGAATAAAGTTTTAAAGTATCCTGGTTTCAAGTTGATTTTGATAGCTTCCAGACTTTGACTTACCTCACGGGCAATAGCTAACAATATATCAGTAACATCTACATCCGCCATGTCAAGACTTTGACTGGACTCAAAATAGACTACATGAAACGCTTGTTGCTCTAACTCAGCTTTCAGGCGGAGGAGTTCAGTAGATTTACCACAGCCTATGTGTCCAGTAAACAATTGACAAGTAGGTTGGTCAGGTGAGAGACGGGTGATAGTTCGTCCTAACTCTTCGATTATTCTGGCGCCTCGAACTTTAGAAAAATCAATATAATACTTTCTATCCTCTGCATCTCCCACGACTAGCGTCTTACTGGGGTTACAAGCCTGAAAAAATCTTGTAAAATCCAAATTCATCGCAGTTTATCCCGAAATATAGCAACATATTTATTTTTCGTCTCTGTTATTCTACAGAGGAATATCTTGAAGTTACGCAAAAGATAAGTAAAAATTACCACCACGTAGAGACGCGATTAATCGCGTCTCTCCACACCGTGTAAAAAAAGAACATGATCATAACCACCCTTAATGATCTAGTTAATCTATCAGTGATCATGTTTCTACCAAACGGCGCCTTTGTCCAGATGCAGCAAACTTACACAAATCATATAATTCATTAAATCAAGATAAAATATTGTTGTACCATGCTAAAAGGTGTTTATGGAGGCCATTTCAATTCCAAAAACGACTTTGGAAGAATTTCTACAACTTCCTTACATTGACGAATCGCCCGCATGGGAGTACATAAACACCACTATATCTCAAAAACCAATGGGTGGAGGCAAGCATAGTCTTTTACAGAAACGGTTAATTGCAGGTATTGATGCAACAGCTATCAACTATGAGGCTTTTCCAGAATTACGCTGTACATTTGGTAATCGTTCGGTTGTTCCTGATGTTTCGGTAGTTGCTACAGACAGATTACCAGTTGATGAGAATGGCGATATTATTAGTACTGGTATCGATTTTACTCCAGACTGGGTAATTGAAATTCTTTCACCAGACCAAAGTCAAACTAAGGTGACAGGTAATATTTTATATTGTATAAGAAATGGCTCGCTACTTGGATGGTTGATTGACCCAAGCGAACGTTCTATCATTGTTTATCAACCAGATGCTTTACCTAGTGTGTTAACTCTTAAAGATAATTTACCTGTGTTACCAGGTATAAATTTTACAATTTGTGTAGATGATGTATTTACTTGGCTAAAGCTAAGATAAGTTTTTGAACTATAAAGATAGATGATAATTCGTTCTAACCTCTTAAAGTATCTCCAAGATTTTTAGAACAAAGAATATGATCACAACTACCCTGGATGATCTAGTTAATCTATCATTGATCATGTTTTTTCCAAATTGCATCTCGACCTGACTTGATGCAACGAATTTTGCCCAAGCGACGAAGTTCTGCCAGAGCGCGGTTTATGGTAGGACGACTAACACCGGGACACGCACGCTCAACATCTATATATTGAAATTGATTTGGTAATCTCTCAACTACATCAAACACTACCTCGCGTTTTGCCCCTTTACTTGATGTCAACAAACCAACACGTTGCTCAAAATCTCGGTAAGCTCTTAAAATAACACCAAGAAAATATTCCCACCAAGGCAGTAAGCTGTGCTGTCCCTCATGCCAACCTAACGAAGACTGATATAAGGTGTCGTAATAACTTTCCTTACTTCGCTCAATAATTTTTTCCAAGCTGATATAGCGACCGACTTCGTAACCTGCTTGATACAGTAATAGTAAAGTTAATAAACGAGCCATGCGACCATTGCCGTCTCGAAACGGATGAATGCAAAGAAAATCTAAAACGTAGGTAGGAATTAAAAGTAACGGCTCAACTTGCTCTGCTTGCATTATATAGTTGAAGCGTTCGTGTAACTGCGTCATGGCGCCAGGTGTCATAAAAGCAGTAACTGTTTCAAAACGTACAACTGTCGAACCATCTGGTCGAGTTTCTGTAATATTATTATTAGAAGATTTCCACTTACCACCACCACTTGGCAAAAACTGATATAAATCTCTGTGTAGCTGTAATACTAAGCTTGTATTAAAAGGCATATGCTCGTAGCTAGCGTGGATAGTGTTGAGAACATCTCTATATCCAGCAATCTCTTGCTCAGAGCGGTTTTGCGGTGTCGTCTTTTGCGCGACTAATGCCTTAATACGTTGGAGGGGAGCTTCGACACCTTCAATACGGTTAGATGATTCGGTACTCTGAATAATCGCAGCTTGCTGTAATGTTTCCAAGACTTGCGGTGATTGCTGGTTGAATAATTCCTGCTTACCTTTATACTCACCAATGAGGCGAATAGTTCGCAATATATTTTGAGTAATTGGTTGGCGCTCGATAAAGCCTGGTTCAAACGACTGCATGGGCAGTTCCTATAATTTTATTCCAATGAAGGATAGGCGCCTGAGATTATGGCTCGCGCGCGAAGTTAAACCTTATATTAACTCAAGAATGTGATCACAACACCCCTTGATGATCTAGTTAATCTATCAATGATCATGTTTATCAAGGGTACTTGTGATAAACTATATAATTTAATTCAAACTTTAATCAAAAATGTATATAGATTTATTCAAACAATTCATACCCTTCAACGAGCAAATGGAGATATACGAGCTGACCGGATAAATTATCTAAACGCTTTTCAACTCGATTAAAACCTGCTTCTAGAGATTTTTGTACATTATCTAGAGCATTTTGAATTTGGTGTAGTTTGAAACCCATGTAGGCAAAACCAGCGATGCTCACACCAATATTCAAAATACTGGCGCCAGCAGCAAGCTGAGTTAGGTTTAAAACAGAGGATAATTTATTCTGAATTTTTCCAAGCTTATCAATTGTGATGCCATGACCAACCAAATCTGTAACTAAGTCGGCGCCGCCTAATATAGGATTAAGTGGTAGGGTCATCAATTTATTAGTCAAACCAGGAGTTTCGAGTAAATGACGTACAATTTTGCCTGTTGCAGCTTCTCTAATAACACCTCCAAATCGCTTTACTCTACAACTTTTTTAAGTTCTTCCAACAAACGTTTTCTGTGTTTGTCATCCACCTGTAAATAATCTAAAGCTACGACACTGAAAGCTTTGTGAACTTTTTCCTGAATAACTTTTATATTGTCACGGTCTTGAATTGACTTTAAACCAGGTAAATCAATCAACTCAACTCCCACACCTTGTGGTAATCCCAATAAATTTTCGTCTGATACTGGTAAAAGTGGTATGTAGGCAGTTACCCGTGGCGCCATGCAGTCTCTTTTCTCACGGGTGTCATGATAAGGACGCATCACGCCATCGCGAATTTTTTCATAGAGAGCTTCGTCACCCAAATCTGACCAAACGCCTGTTTCCCAAGCAGAACCCTCTGTTTCTTCAATTATTAATTTACGCTCGTGAGCATGACGCAGTGTTAAAACTCCACCACTCATCTCACCTGCTTCTATAGGAGCAATTTTGCGACCAATTAAAGCATTGACGATAGTTGACTTACCAGAAGATGTTGTGCCAATCATGGCGATAGATAAACTTGGCGCCTGTAACCTATCCACAGTTTCTTGATGGCAAAGGCGAAAGGATTCCAGTTTCTCACCAAGTCCTGTGTCATCAAACACATCAGGGTAAGTGGTTGCTAAATTTTTAACAGCTTCGCCAAGCTCATTTAACTGATTGCGGGCATCACGCAAGATTGTCTCAATGTCTGTGGTCATTTTATAGGTTTACAGGTAACTACACACGTAGGGCTAAAACACCCACAGTTATATAGTTCCCAAAAATTTCTCAAAAATCACAGATACAATTTTTGTGACAACCTAATTCTCGTTGTACATGCTGAAAAGCATACGTAGTCTACTTTAGTAGACTTAAGCTATTAGCCTTGGATTTGAATCCAAGGCGGGTATGTAGGACAGGCGAGACGCCTATCCTACGGAATAATTTCTAATGGTAGCGGTAATCAAATACAGCTTTACAAAACTCTAAAAGCTCTGCTTCTTGAAAATCTAGCTTTGCATAATTTGCCATTACGCTAACAAACTGTACATTTCCTTCTATATATCCTAATTTTGAATCAATTCTGTCTAAACTGGCGGTTTTTGGATTTAGTTGATGATTTTTCCATTGTGAAGTTGTTTCAAAGTTTTCTAATTCCCATCCTGTGTAAGGACATCTACCTTCTTGCTTCTCCCATAAGTCTTTGAGATATTCAAGGGTAATGTTAAGCAGGCGCCCGTTTGCTTTTACTCTTGTTTTCGCTAATCTCAAGTGCTTACGATAAGGCGAAAATTCATCTCTACGTGTATTTACACATGTATTAATAGTATTCTTTTCTAATGTATGAGCAGTATTATTACTAATAATTTTGTATTGATAAACATCATGGCAAAAATTAATTAAATCTTGCTCTGTAAAAACGTTTTTGGCAAAGTTCGCAATCACAGCAATAAATTGTATATTATCGGGCGTGTAACAAGACCTTGAATCAATTCTGTCAACACTTGCTCGATAAATTGTGCTAGGTGTAGTTTCACACTCAGTAGTTGAAGCTAAATTTATTAAATTCCATCCGGTATAAGGACAAATACCGTTTTGTTGCTCCCATAAAGCTTTTAAATCTGCCAAAGTTACTAAACATTCGTGACTCCTTCGCTTTGCAGATTTTTTCATGATTTTGAGATGATACCGAAACGGTGAAAAATCATCGACTCGAATAATCTCTTTAAGGTGGGAAGTTTGACGAATTACTGGAACCTGAGAAGTCCCTAATCCTCTATACTTTGCATGGCAACTTAAACAACAAAAGTGAGGTCTTCCTAATTTTTTACTTCGCTTAAATTCACTCAAGCGTTTTGTGAACTCTTTGCCGCACTCCGAATTTTGACAATTTACAACTATAGTCGATTCACCCATAAAACTAAAGTCCACTGTATATCTAAAATTATACAGTGGACTTATTAGTTTTACTTATGGATCTGGGCAGAATCGAACTGCCGTCCGAAATAGGTATTAACTTCCGCATCATTCACAGGTTTAGCCTTTCTTACCCTCAAGGCGGGAATCGTCTATTATCCCAGACGGTAGGATGCTCTGGTGATTTCTTTGCTAACTAGTCTACCAGAGGAAACTTGTTAGCGCATCCGTTGAGGGTTGTCTCTAGCTCTTAACGGAGTCAAACTAGAAACGCTCGGACCTGAAAGAGGCTTTTAGGCTGCTACTAGGGCATCCTTACGAGCAAATTTTACGATGTTGTTTGCATCTATTGTTTTGAGCCTTTATTTACGAGAGACACTCCCTCTCGACCTGCATCAACGAACAGCTTTCGCTACCCCGTCGAAACCAGTACAGACCCGTGTTGTTTAGATATTTTTATTGTAGTATAAGATTTCAAAAATTGCCAACAATTCTTAAGGCGCCTTAAACAATTCTTATATCTGGCGCCCTAGAAACATATTTTGTAGCAAAATTCCTAAAAATGTCATGCTGAACGCAGTGAAGCATCTCTTTATCTATGAAGACTTTGCGAGATTCTTCGCTTCGCTCAGAATGACACATACATTAGATTCTTCGCTACGTGACTAATGACACTATCGAGACTTTGCGAGATTCTTCGCTACGTGACTAATGACAAAATGTACATTAATTTAAAGCTTCGGCGCCACCAACCACCTCAAGAATTTCTTGGGTAATAGCAGCTTGACGAGCTTTGTTGTATCCTAATGTCAACGAACCAATAAGTTCAGCAGCGTTCTCACTTGCGTTACTCATAGCAGTCATCCGTGCTGCAAGTTCGCTTGCTGCGGATTCTTGGAGCGCGCGTAATAATTGGTTGCTTAAGTACAAAGGCAACAAGGAATCCAAAATTTGTACTGGGTCTTGCTCGAACAACATGTCACGAGGGAAAGCACGCACTTCGGTTGTTACTTTTTCGCGGGTTACTTCAAATTGACCACCACGAGTTGTTAAGCGGAAAATTTCATCGTCTGCTGCTTCTAAACCTTGAGGGTCAAGAGGTAGCAATGTTTGTACAACTGGACGTGAACTTACCAATGAAACAAACTTTGTGTAAACTAACTCAATTCTGTCTACGCTTTGAGACAAGAACAAAGAAAGTAGTTCGTCAGCAATATTAGTAGCTTCAGTCGCAGTAGGAATTTGCTCTAAACCCATGAAGGTCGCAGTAATTGGATATTCGCGACGTTGGAAGTATTGTGATGCTTTACGTCCAACGATAACAAATTTATAATCTAACCCTTCTGCTTTAAGTTCTTTAGCACGAATTTCTGCACGCTTGATGACGCTGGAGTTATAACCACCGCACAAACCACGGTCTCCAGAAATTACTAATACACCAACGGTTTTAACTTGGCGTTTTTTGAGCAGTGGTAAATCTGCATCTTCAAACCGCAAGCGAGTTTGTAAACCGTAAAGTACTTGTGCTAATCTGTCGGCAAATGGACGTGTGGAAAGAACTTGCTCTTGCGCGCGTCGTACACGTGCAGCAGCAACAAGTCGCATCGCTTCGGTAATCTTCTTGGTATTTTTAACCGATTGAATTCGGTCGCGTATCGCTTTTAAATTAGCCATATTCTTAAACTCCTAAGTGCTTGTAGAGTGCGCTCGTTGAAAGTGCTTAGTGCTGAGTTTTATGCATTTTTCTACTCAGCACTCAGCACTCAGCACTCAACACTATTTTCTATGCTGCGAAGGTCTTCTTGTACTCAGTAATACCTTCTTTGAGTGCTGCTTCTTCTGCGTCACCCATTACCTTAGAAGTTTGTACTGCTTGAGCGTATGCTGGTTTGCTGTTCTTTAAGTATTCGCGCAAACCTTTTGTGAAGGCGCCTACTTTTTCAACTGGGATATCGTCTAAGTAGCCGTTAATACCAGCGTAAAGAATAGCTACTTGCTCAGATACGGACAATGGCGAGTTTTGTGGCTGTTTGAGAAGTTCGCGTAAGCGTACACCACGTGCCAATTGGTCTTGGGTAGTTTTATCTAAGTCGGATGCAAATTGTGCAAACGCTTGTAAGTCGTCGAACTGTGCTAGTTCAAGTTTAATTTTACCTGCGACTTTCTTCATCGCTTTGGTTTGTGCTGCTGAACCTACCCGTGATACTGAAATACCTGGGTTTACAGCGGGACGAACACCAGCGTTAAATAAGTCAGACGATAAGAAAATTTGACCGTCGGTAATCGAAATTACGTTGGTAGGAATATATGCGGATACGTCACCTGCTTGAGTTTCAATGATAGGTAACGCTGTCATGCTACCTTTACCAAGCTCATCGCTGAGTTTCGCAGCGCGCTCTAATAAACGGGAGTGAATGTAAAATACGTCACCAGGATATGCTTCACGACCGGGTGGACGACGGAGCAACAACGACATTTGACGGTATGCAGCAGCTTGCTTCGACAAATCGTCATAAATAATTAGAGTAGCTTTGCCTTGGTACATAAAGTACTCAGCAATTGCTGCTCCTGTGTATGGCGCCAAAAATTGTAGTGGTGCTGCTTCGGATGCGCTAGCAGCAACAATAATAGTATAGTCAAGGGCGCCTCTTTCTTGTAATGTTTGAACAACGTTAGCTACGGTCGAAGCTTTTTGACCGATGGCAACGTATACACAAATTACATCTTCGCCTTTTTGGTTCAGGATGGTGTCAATAGCAACAGCTGTTTTACCAGTTTGACGGTCACCAATAATTAACTCGCGCTGCCCACGACCGATGGGAATCATCGAGTCAATAGCGGTAATACCTGTTTGCATTGGTTCGTGTACCGAACGACGTGCAATAATACCAGGCGCCATCGATTCAATCAAGCGACTTTCAGTTGACTTGATTTCACCTTTACCGTCGATAGGATTACCCAATGCGTCAACTACACGTCCAACAATCGCATCACCTACTGGTACTTGAGCGATACGACCTGTAGCGGTAACGGTACTTCCTTCTTGGATGTTGCGACCTTCACCCATTAATACCGCACCAACGTTGTCTTCTTCTAAGTTGAGCGCAAGACCGATTGTACCGTCTTCAAACTCAAGCAACTCACCAGCCATTGCTTTTTCCAAACCGTACACGCGGGCAACACCGTCACCTATTTGAAGTACGGTTCCAACGTTAGCAACTTTGACTTCTTTGTCGTATTGCTCGATTTGCTGCTGAATAATGCTGCTAATTTCGTCAGGCTTAATTGAAATACTCATGTTTCTATAGCTTTGAAAAGAGACAACTGAAAAAGTTATGAGTGCTGAGTTATGAGTGCTGAGTAATAACTCCTAACTCCTAACTCCTAACTCCTAACTTCTAACTACCTAAACTTAAAGACAGGCGCCGTAATTGACCGCGTAAAGAAGCATCAATTACCTGCGAACCAACTTTGATGATGACACCACCAATCAAATCGCTGTTTACTTTTTTCTCAAGCTCCACAGAACGCGCGTTAGTCATCGCAACGACTTTTTCGATTACTGCTTGCTCTTGCGCTTCACTTAAAGGAATTGCAGAAGTTACTTCAGCTAAAACCGTCTGATTTAATTCGCGTAGCAGTGATAAATACTGCCTCATGATTGGTTCAAGGAAAGAAATTCGCTTTCTATCAACCAATAGCATCAAAAAATTCCTCATGAAGGCGTTCGTATCGTCACTCAATAGACGATTAACAAGAGACTTCTTTGTATCAATTTGAATGAAAGGGTTGTCAAAAAAGTTACGAAGGTCTTCGCTTCCAGAAAGTAAACCGACTATTGACCGTGCGTCATCACCAAACGCTTCGGTCAGGTTATTAGATTGCGCTACAGACATTAATGCCTGTGCATAAGGAGCAGCTATTTCTTCAGTAGCAACAGTACTTTTCATCTAACTTACCTCCAATAGCGCAATGCTGCGGTCGATTAATGCGTGCTGTGTATCTTCAGCAATTCCAGATTTTAGCTGTGACTCAGCTTTTTGAAGAGCCAGCGCAACAACTCTTGAGCGTAGTTGTGCAATTGCTTTATCTTGTTCGCTCGTCAAATCAGCAGCAGCAGCATCTTTAAGACGTTGCACATCGACTTGGGCACGTGCCAAAATAGCTTCTTTAGCTTTTTGAGCATTTTCGCTAGCAAAAGAACGGATTCGCTCCGCTTCTTGCTGTGCTTGAGTTAAATTCTTTTGCGCTTCTGATAATGCTTTCTCAGCTTCTTTGGCACGTCCTTCTGCTTCTTTTATTTCGATTTCAATACTAGTGCGACGCGCGCTCAAAGTATCAGTAAGAAACTTACGTCCAAATACAACTAGTACGCCAACCAGAATTGCCAGGTTAATTATATTGGTTTCTAAAATGTCTAGGTTTAGACCGAAACCACCTTCTTCGGCGTGACCGGCAACCGCCTCTGTCGCCAATAATATTAAGGTGCCCATTATACCCATCTACAACTGCGTACTTAACTGCTAATACGTTGATTTCTCCCCAATATATAAAGAAGGAGAAAATTGCTAATCACACCTTATATTTCTACATATAAGGAAGGCAATGCTTACGCCCTTGTTTGCTTGGGCTTTTGAGACTGATAGGGCGATGAGAAAATATATCGCTTTGTCTAAACAGTTTGTCCCAATAATTTATCTAGAATTTGCTGACTTAAAGAGTCTACTCGTTGTTCTAAAGAACGCATCGCTGACTCTTTTTGACTTTCAATTTCGCGTGATGCTTCTTCACGCTGCTTTTGAACTTCTTGTTGAGCTTCTGCAATACTCTTAGAATAAATTGATTGAGCATCTGCTTCCGCCTGATTTATTGCAGCTTGTGCTTGCTTACGTGCTTCTGCAAGTTGCAGTTCGTAATCTTTCGCTATTCGCTCGGCTTTATCCAAACGCTCGCGAGCATCAACCTTGTTGGTTCTAATGTAGTTATCGCGGTCATCTAGTGCCTTTGTTAAAGGCTTATAGAAGATCGAGTTTAGTAAAGCCGCCAAAAGCAGGAATTGTAATGCCATTAAAGGCAGGGTTGCATCAAAATCAAACATTTCTTGCCTCGTCCGCGCACTATACGGCAATTTTTATTGATAAAATCCAAAATTTGGGGGCGTATTACTGTAGAGACGGTGATAGTTATTAACTATACATACAGCGTCTCTACATTAAAAATTTGTATTACGCGGAGAATGGGTTCGCAAACAATAATACTAGAGCGATAACCAGACCGTAAATTGTCAACGATTCCATGAACGCCAAGGTTAACAGCAATGTACCGCGAATTTTTCCTTCTGCTTCGGGTTGACGAGCAATACCTTCAACTGCTTGTCCAGCAGCATTACCTTGACCAATACCAGGTCCAATTGCAGCTAAACCGATAGCGAGAGCAGCAGCAAGTACAGAAGCAGCAGCAACTAATGGATCCATTTTGGTTTTCCTCGGTGTTATTACAAAAAAATGAACAGGTTGTTTTAGTTATCCAATCTCAAATTACATCAAATGATGTTCTTTGGACGCTCTTTAATGTTCCTCATGTTCTTCGCCATGTCCTTCGAGTGCCTCATGAATGTAGGCAGCAGCTAAGGTAGCGAATACCAACGCTTGAATGGCGCTAGTAAATAATCCAAGTGCCATTACTGGCAGAGGAACAAACAAAGGAACTAGTAGAACTAGTACTCCAACCACCAGTTCATCCGCCAAAATGTTGCCAAAAAGACGGAAGCTTAGGGAAAGAGGTTTGGTGAAATCTTCCAGAATTGCGATTGGCAATAAGATTGGGGTTGGTTCAATATACTTTCTGAAGTATCCTAAACCTTTCTTGCTAAAACCAGCGTAAAAATACGCCAAAGAAGTTAGCAATGCCAGTGCAACAGTTGTATTAATGTCATTAGTCGGCGCCGCTAATTCACCTTCAGGCAATCTTAATAGCTTCCAAGGTATTAAAGCACCAGACCAGTTCGAGACAAAAATAAACAAAAATAATGTGCCAATAAAAGGCACCCAAGGGCGATACTCTTTCTCACCAATTTGGTTTTTCGTCAAGTCCCGAATAAATTCTAGGGCATATTCCATTAAATTTTGGATACCACTAGGAACTTTCTGGATATTTCTCGTTGCAGCAAGCGATGCTATTACGAGAAGACCAATAACAAACCAAGAAGTGAGAAATACTTGCCCGTGTACTTTTAATCCACCCAATTCCCAGTAAAAGTGTTTTCCAACTTCTAACTCGGCAAGGGTAAGAGAATGGAAGACGTTGATAAAATTCACCATTTTCTTCCTATATCAAATGTTTCTCCCATCTTAAATTAAGAGCAGGGGCAAATCTTACGGGTAGATATAAACCTAACCGCAAAATCTAGATTTACTTTTTCGGTTATCCCGCGTATAAAGCGCTAGTCAGCGTTAAAAGCCGTCCGAATTACATAGAAGATGAGAGTTGCCTTATAAGTCAGAAATCCCAAAAATATGGGCATTACCTGTAATTCATCCCACCGCGATGCGAGCAGAATTACTATTACCAATAATGCGAAGCGCGTTTTACTTAGCTTCTGTTTTTCTGGCCCCAATCCCTCAACATCTTTCGCCAACATTCTAATATAAACTAAGCCGGCACATGCCCCAAGCAAATAGTTTAGGGCAATGTTCAGAGAATAGAAAATCCAAACAGAGACGAAAATAATCCCCGTTATCACAAGAGTAATCGTTAGCAACTCTTGATAGAGTCGATAGAACTCTTGCATAGAACCAACTGGCTCGGAGTCCTCAATACCGGATTGAGCTTCTTGTCGTATTGTTGGTGTGGGTTCGGTTGTTTCTTCTGACAAGCTCACGGGACTTTAAACCAGTATTTTCTAGTTATGTTGACTGCACACTCAGCCAGTAAAATCATATCACGATTGGGTAACATTACTTTAGAAAAAAACAACTAACTTAATTGTTAACTCCAAAAAGATCTCCATTCGCCCCACGTAACCCGTTTTAGGCAACTGATTGACCATTTAGTGATTGAAAACTGGACATTGCCTCCATTAGATGCTCTATATTGCGAGAATTGGCGCCCGTTACGAACAAAGTCGAAACTAGAAACCAATCAGGATGATAACCTGCTCTCAAGGCTTATTTTACAAGAAGCGATAAATATTCATCCTTCCCCTTCACATTTTAGCTCCTAGTTTTCACTCGTTTGTGTCTTGCTGAACCTAATTTCAGTAGACTCTACTTACTGAGTTATCTATCACACTTGATATTTCCTAGGAATACACTGCACTCACTAATCATAATTATCTACATTTAGTTTTCTCTATCCTCTGCATATCTACGAGCTACATTGGCGCCATCATTATTAATTGTTGTTCAATAAGGCGCCGAACTCCATCCAAATTAAAATCTACAGATTTTAAAATTTCATCCACAGTTTTACTGCTATCACAAGCCTGCATAAAAGCTAACTCTGCGTTAGATAGATTTACTATTTTGTAATCATAGTTAAATATTGTTTGACTTGGGAACCCATCTATGCATGGGCTAACTTCTGGTATCGCACTTAGTAATGTACTATTTGACGACCAGTTAGCTTTATTTAAAGGTGGACGTGCCAGAAAAAACTCGTAATGACTAGTTTCAGGATTTAGTAATTCAATCAAACGATAACGTTGACGCTCCGTCAGACTTTCTGCACGCTCCATTAGTTCAGGTGATTTACCCAAAAGCGCTTGCAAGTCCCAAAACCCAGGATTTGAAAAACCGACAAATTCCAAACCCGAAGCATCAATAAGCTCAAACAGCGTATCAATGTTATAGTCAATCTCCTGGGGGTGTACGTACATATCCGCGAAATTCTCATCACGATGATTTTCTAATGACCACCGTTCCTTATCTCGCTTCACAATTCGATTATTTTCTGGAAGCGAAGCAAAAATTTGCCGTCCCACTTTGACTCCATCTTTATAATCTCCACGTTTATCACCTTGGAGTAATGCAACAGCACGTTGCATAAGTTGGATTTCCCAACGTCCTAATTCCCCATATACAAATATATGAAACAAACCACCAGGCGCCAATTTTTTTGCTAAAGCTTGAATTCCTCGAATTGGGTCATCGGTATGATGTAAAACCCCAACACAATTTATTAAATCAAATTCCCCAGGTAGCTGTTCGACATCAAATAAACTTAGCTGATGAAATTCTACACGATTGGCACCGCTACGTTGACAACGTTCCCTAGCTATCTCCAGTGTTCCCGCACTTAAATCTATCCCTACAACCTGTGCTTCTGTATTCAAATGTACTAAATACTCAGTTCCAACACCCGACCCACAACCAGCATCGAGAATACGAATATCTCGTTTTTGCGGTTTCATCCCGGTACAAAAATTATAAGCAGCCAACCAATTCCACCGCCAATTGTAACCTGGAGGCGCCTCATCTAGTATTGGTTCTGGCGGAAACGGATATGTATCGTAGAGTTTAGCAACTTTCTCGCTAACTTTTTGAGTATCGGACATAGTATAAACAACATCGCTGCATCTCTGAGTCTATCGTGTGCTTGGGCGTTTTGAGCAGTTATATTTGATTCAACATATATATATAGTTAAAGAATGGAGCTTGCAACGGATGTAACGGATGTAACGGATATAACGGATGATTTACGACCAAGCTGAATTTGATATAAGTTGCGAATGGGGTTTACAGGGCGCCCATCAACTGGCGCCAATCAGTAATATTATTATCATTGTTGATATATTGTCGTTTTCTACCTGTGTTGAAATTGCGACTAATAACGGCGCCATCGTTTATCCTTATAAATGGAAGGACGAAGCAAAATTTTATGCAGAATCTTTACAAGCAGAATTAGCAGGTAAACGAGAATCTGAGAAGTATTCTCTTTCTCCTGCGTCGTTACAAAATATTCCTGCTTGTACAAAATTGGTTTTGCCTTCTCCTAATGGTGCAACCCTGACACTTGAAACAGGAAATACATTAACAATAGCTGGTTGTTTCCGAAATTGTGAAGCGGTAGGAAAATTTGCTCAAAGGTTTAGGAAGGTAGCTGTTATACCCGCAGGTGAAAGATGGGCAGATAATAGTTTACGTTTTGCGTTTGAAGATTTAGTTGGCGCCGGAGCTATTTTAAGTTATTTGAAGGGTACTTTTTCACCAGAAGCTCAAGCAGCCGTTGCAGCATTTAAAAGTTGTGAAGATGATTTATTAGGTTATTTAAGAAAATGCAGTTCAGGTAAAGAGTTAATTTACCGTAGGTTTGCTCAAGATGTAGAGTTGGCAGCAGCTTTTAATGTAAGTAAGTGTATACCTGTTTTGGTTGAAAGTGCTTATTTAAATAAGGAAATTTAGGTGTCTCTGTGGTAAAAAATTAACTATGTATTGCACAGGCAAGATGCCTGTGCTACAATTATGGGTTTTTATCGAGAATTGCTGTATACTTTTAAGATTAACTTTAATACTTTTTCGTTATATTTACTGAATTTAACCGTTGTATCTTTGTTGGCTGTTACATTTGTTTTGTTGATTTTCTTAGTTTTTGGCGCCGTGTTTACGTAGTTCTGATGTTGGTTGTTAACGGCGCCATAGGCACTATTTTGTTGTAGCGTAGGCAAAGGTCTATTTTTTGCCCATTTTAGAAATGATTTAACGCTTTGTTCTGGTAACGCTGTTGCAGGAGTAATAGTTTGTGTAAGCGCGATAGATAGAGCAGCTAGGGCTAGTAATTTATACTTAAAACGCATAATTTATCAGAAGTTTTTGCTTGTACTTATCTGTACTAACTATAAGTAGCTACAATCTTATCTCCGTATTTCCGGAACTATTAGCTGAGAAAACTCACAGCACCGAAAATTCACACTTGCTTACTAAAATTATAAGCGATTTAAGATTTTGACTGCCACTTTTAAGGTTGTATAGCGGTGAAATTGCGTTTAAATTAAAAATAAGTACATGCATTATCAGTAAATTCAATGAACTGCATATCTGTTACTTATCGTTACAAAACTTAGTCGAGTTCTCAGATAAGATGGAGTGGTTACTGTCATAACTTGATACATTCAGGTGACAAGTTCGACATACTTCTTAATAAATCCACAGTGGAACCGCAAAACGTTCTAATCTATAAGCTGACTGGGTTAATTTTCTCTGATGGCTTTGTTAAGTGACATACAGTGATGCATAAATTAATTACTGTGTCAAGTACAAGGTAATCAGACTTAACACAAAAAAAATATTGATGGGAGTTTTAGAAATCCGATGAGTGTTAAGGCGAGTGGTGGAAGCTCGGTTGCGCGCCCGCAACTATATCAAACTGTAGCATTATCGACAATTTCCCAAGCTGAACAGCAAGACCGTTTCTTGGGAACAGGCGAACTTTCGGAGTTGGCGAGCTACTTTGCATCTGGCGCCAAGCGTTTGCAAATAGCTCAAACTCTGACAGATAATTCTGAGATTATCGTCTCGCGCGCTGCTAACCGAATTTTCGTTGGTGGTACACCGATGGCTTTCTTAGAAAAGCCAAAAGACCCAGAAGTGGCGATGGCAGTATCGGAAGCACTAGGCGCCTCAATAGTAGATGTGCGTCGTGGAATGGAATTAGGAAACGTCACCTACGTTGAAAGTCGTGGTGGTTTCTTTGAAAATTTACGTTCCATCTTTAATACCGCTTCAACTGGTCCAACACCTCCAGGCTTTAGACCAATAAACGTTGCTCGCTATGGTCCGTCGAACATGGCGAAGAGTCTACGTGACTTAAGCTGGTTCTTACGTTATGCGACTTATGCAATTGTTGCAGGCGACCCTAATATAATCGCTGTAAATACACGCGGTTTACGCGAAATTATTGAAAATGCTTGCTCTACAGAAGCGACTATTGTAGCGCTGCAAGAAATAAAGGGAGCTTCACTTAGCTATTTCCGCCAAGACCCCGAAGCAACCGAAATTGTTAAGCAGTACATGGATGTTTTGATTAGCGAATTCAAAGCACCAACACCTTCAACCAAAGTTCGTCAGCGTTCTTCATCTGACCAACAAGGTTTGGAACTGCCACAAATTTACTTTAATGCTTCCGAACGGCGCCAAAAGTTCGTAATGAAGACTGGTTTATCGGCGGTTGAAAAGAACGACGTTATCAAAGCTGCGTATCGGCAAATCTTTGAACGTGATATTACCCGTGCTTATGGCTTGTCTTTATCATATTTAGAGTCACAAGTCAAGAACGGCGACATCTCGATGAAAGAGTTTGTACGTCGTATTTGTAAATCTCCGCTTTACCGCAAAAACTTCTTTGACCCCTACATTAATAGTCGTGCTTTAGAATTGGCTTTCCGTCATATTCTTGGTCGTGGTCCTTCTTCACGCGAAGAAGTGCAAAACTATTTCTCAGTAGTTTCTTCAAAAGGACTATCTGGACTTGTAGATGCTTTGGTAGATTCGCAGGAGTATTCAGATTACTTCGGTGAAGAAACTGTACCTTACCTACGCGGTTTGGGACAAGAAGCTCAAGAATGCCGTAACTGGGGACCACAACAAGATTTATTTAATTACAGCGCACCATTTAGAAAAATACCTCAGTTTTTAACAACGTTTGCGTCGTACAATCAGCCATTACCCGACCAACATCCATATGGTTCTGGTAATGACCCCTTGGAAATTCAATTCGGCGCCATTTTCCCGAAAGAAACCCGCAACCCCAGCAGCAGTCCTGCGTTCTTCGGTAAAGATACCAAGCGTCTGTTAATTAACCAAGGACCAGGGATTAATAACCAAAATAGTAATCCTGGAGCGCGTGGTGTGGCGCCTGGTACACTAGGGCCCAAAGTCTTCAAACTCGACCAATTACCAGGAACTCGTGGTAAGAAATCAAAAGCTGGTACAAACGTTAAGTTCTCTGAAAGCTCCACACAGGCAGTTATCAAAGCTGCTTATTTACAAGTTTTCGGACGCGAAGTTTACGAAGGTCAGCGTCAGAAGGTCGCAGAAATTAAGCTAGAAAACGGCGAAATTAGCATTAAGGAATTTATCCGCGCATTAGCGAAGTCGGATGTTTTCCGCAAGATGTACTGGACTAATTTGTACGTCATGAAATCGGTTGAGTACATCCACCGTCGTTTGCTCGGTCGTCCTACTTATGGGCGATCTGAAACCAACAAGTACTTTGATATTTGTGCGAAAAAAGGTTTTTACGCATTAGTTGATGCAATTATTGATACCGATGAGTATCAACAAGCTTTTGGTGAAGATACTGTTCCATACGAACGCTATTTAACACCTGCTGGACAATCTGGACGTAACTTACGTGTTGGTAGTATCCGTGAAGATATTACACCCAGCATTACCAAAGAAGAAGTTCCAATGTTTGTGCAACTGGGTACTCCAGCAGAAGCTCGTACAGCACCTGATGTTGCTTTCCGTACCAACCAAGGTGTATCGAAGCAGCGTGAACAAACCAAAATCTTCAAGCTTGTCTCTGGTACTGGCGATAAAGTAGCTGTACAAACACTTATTAGTGCTGCTTACCGTCAAATTTTCGAGCGCGATATTGCACCTTATGTAGCTTCGTCTCGTGAATTTAAGGTTTTAGAAAGTCGTTTAGGTAATGGTGAAATTACCGTCAAGGAATTCATCGAAGGTTTGGGTTGTTCGAGCCTGTACTTAAAAGAATTTTATACACCTTACCCCAATACCAAGGTTATCGAACTAGGAACCAAACACTTCTTAGGACGGGCGCCGCAAAACCAACAGGAAATTCGTAAATATAACCAAATCTTGGCGACACAAGGTATCAAAGCGTTTATTAGCGCCATGTTAAATACCGTTGAATACCAAGATGTATTTGGTGAAGACACTGTACCGTATCGTCGCTTCCCAACATTACCTGCTGCGAACTTCCCCAACACAGAGCGGTTGTACAACCAACTCACGAAACAAAACAACGATGTGGTTGTTCCAAGCTTTGAGCCAGCTGAGTCAAAAATGGACATGTCAACCATGCCCATGACTGGTAAAGCAATAGCAGATTTAGCGGCACAAGGACGTAGAAGCAACGAACCTGTTTATAGCGGTGTCGGTCGTACAGTTACTCCGGTTTCACAAGTTGTAAGCGCACGTCAAAATGTTCGTATTTATCGCTTTACAGCAGGTGTTAATCAAACTGATTTTGCAACAACTCTAAATGCGCTTTACGCACAATTGTTAGATATTCACGGCAGTGAAATTCCTCAACAATTCCGTAATGCTGAGTTAGAATCCAAACTCGAAAATGGCGCCATCTCGGTACGTGAATTCGTTCGTGGTTTAGCTAGCTCTGATGCTTATAAAGCACGCTTCTGTACAACCTTCCCACAAAATAAGGTAGTAGAGTTACTGTTCCGTCACATACTAGGACGTACACCCGCAACAATTGCCGAAATCAATCAATATAACCAACTATTGAGTGAGCAAGGTGTAGTTGCTACGGTTAACGCGCTTGTAGATTCGACTGAATACGCTCAGTACTTTAATGAGGATGTTGTTCCTTACCAACGTGTACCTTCCTTAAAGGCTGGTAACTACTTGGGTAGCGTTAAAGCTGAATAATTCATCCCCCCCAATTTACATTCTTGTTGGGGGGATTAAATATTAGGCTGTTGACTGTCAATTAAGCAGCAGCCTATTTTGTGTTGAATATGAAAACATTTCTTAACAAAGCTTTCATTTAATAAGCACAAAATGTGTAAAATAGCAAACATGAAAGCAAATATTACAAAGTGTTAAGAAGAGTCATAAATACTCAACAGGATGCCTGAAAATAATCCATAAGAGGTAGTTGAGTTTAACTGCTTGTGTTGATGAATTTACGCAAGTGGATTCTCGAAGCCGTCGAAAGCGACGAGATAAATTCACGACCGTTGTAACAGTGCCAGTAACTCGTAAATCTGGTTTTACCTAGTATTGGAGGAATCCATAAATGAGTATCGTCACGAAGTCCATCGTGAATGCAGACGCAGAAGCACGCTATCTCAGCCCTGGCGAATTAGATAGAATCAAATCTTTCGTTACCACTGGAGAAAAGCGCCTACGTATCGCTCAAGCATTAACCGACAACCGCGAGCGCATCGTTAAGCAAGCTGGCGACCAGTTGTTCCAAAAGCGTCCTGACGTTGTTTCTCCTGGTGGAAACGCATACGGTCAAGAAATGACTGCTACCTGCTTACGTGACCTTGACTACTACTTGCGCTTAGTTACCTACGGAATCGTTTCTGGTGATGTAACACCTATCGAAGAAATCGGTATCGTTGGTGTACGCGAAATGTACAAGTCACTTGGAACCCCCATTGACGCTGTTGTTGCTGGTGTTGCAGCAATGAAGAGCGTTGCAACTGGACTTATGTCTGGTGAAGATGCTGGTGAAGCTGGCGCTTACTTTGACTACGTAATTGGTGCTATGTCATAGTTTTGGTTAATCGCAACAGATTAATCTTAAACTTGGACTCGATTTGATTAAAAATTAGGCGCCGGATTATTGCAATACGGTTGGAAATAAGGAAATAACAACAATGCAAGACGCAATTACCTCAGTAATCAATTCTTCAGACGTTCAAGGCAAGTACCTTGATTCATCTGCAATCGACAAACTCAAAGGTTACTTTGCAACAGGCGAACTTCGCGTTCGTGCAGCTACCACCATTAGCGCAAACGCAGCTGCAATCGTAAAAGAAGCTGTTGCTAAATCGTTGTTGTACTCAGATATCACCCGTCCAGGTGGTAACATGTACACCACACGTCGTTATGCTGCTTGCATCCGCGACTTAGACTACTACCTCCGTTATGCTACATACGCAATGTTAGCTGGCGACCCATCTATTTTAGATGAGCGCGTACTTAACGGTTTGAAAGAAACCTACAACTCATTAGGTGTACCCGTAGGCGCCACCGTACAAGCTATTCAATCAATCAAAGAAGTGACTGCTAGCTTGGTAGGTCCTGACGCTGGTAAAGAAATGGGCGTTTACTTAGACTACATCAGCTCTGGCTTGAGCTAATAGTCGTAACACGCGCGCCAGAAGCTAAAAATTAGCTGCGTAATTTAAGGGCTGGGAATCAGTTGTGAGTGCTAGAAGGCTGAGAGCTTATTGAGTAAAAAGTGCTGAGTGCTGAGTGCTGAGTGGATAGACAAAACTATACATGAAGTAACTGAGATATTGAGTAAGTTTTGTTTAATGAGTTTTGGCAAGCTAGTATTGATGATTGATTCCCAGTCTTGCAATGAGTAGGCAAATATTCAACACTCATAATTTTTGAAATAAAAAAGATATTCCACTTCATACAGGAGACCTATCACCATGCGGATGTTTAAAGTTACAGCTTGTGTACCTAGCCAAACCCGGATTAGAACCCAACGCGAACTTCAAAATACCTTCTTCACAAAACTAGTTCCTTACGAAAACTGGTTCAAAGAACAGCAACGTATTCAAAAAATGGGTGGCAGAATCGTTAAAGTCGAACTTGCTACTGGCAAACAAGGTTTAAACACAGGTCTTCTATAACTTATATACTTACTCTCCAACAAGAAATTACTATCGGGAGTTACCCAGAGGTCTAAAAAGACCTCTTTTTTTGTTATCTTGTGAAACTATCTTGTGGAACGGGCATCCCTGCCCGTCCTTATGTCAAAATATAAATTATTGAAGAATCATAAATAACTAAAATCAGTAACTATGATAAAAATGATATCTTCAGACTTGTATACTCAATTAATAGATACTCTCTCACCAGATAAAATAGAAGTTTATCTTGAGTGTTCGGGATGGGTTAAATATAAAGAAGTTGAGTATGTTTTATCTCTATGGTCTAATAGTAAGCAAGATAAACAGTTTACTATATTATTACCTTTAGATAAAGAGTCTGCTGATTTTGAAATTAAGATAGAAGAACTAGTACTTATATTATCTAGATTTGAAGAAAGGTCAAAAATTGATATTTTAAAATCTTTAGGTAATACTTCTGTAATTGCTCAAGAAAATAACAGAGAAATTATAGATATAAAAATAGAGTTTAAGGAAGTTGATAAGCATTATATTCCTGCGAAAAGTATCTACATCTTATCAAAAATCTCAACAAAGCTCTTGAGTTGAACAAGTTGTATAAAGCAATTATAGAGGAAGAAGTAACTGTTAATGCACTAACAGGAGAAGAAATTGTTAAACATACTCTTACTAGCTTAACCTCGGAAAGTGTATGAGGAGTAGGACTGTTCTATGTTAAGAACGGGGCTTGCGATGCCCATTCCACAAGATAGAAGATTAAATTTTTGTATTTCTATAAGTAAGGAACTTGATGTAGATGTATCTATAAATACTATTGCATAACTAATTTATGGAATTGTGGGTAAATTTGGGTTTAATCGAGTAATATCGTTTGTTGTTTATACTTAGTAACTTCACCCAGTGTACCGATAGTGAAGATAATTCGTCGCCTGATACCATTTTTAGATGACTCCGTAAACAGTTGGGCACTTGAAGCGCGTTTATTGCGCTGGCTGACTATGGTTTGGCTGTTTGTAGGACTAGCAGTTTTATTTAGTGCGTCTTACCCAGTAGCAGACGCAAAGTTCCAAGATGGATTGTATTACTTTAAGCGCCAACTCATTTGGGTAGTTGTTGGCGTATTAGGATTCAATATTATTGTTAATACCCCAATTAAGAAGATAACAGGTATATCTCACTGGTTTATCTTCTTAATGTTACTGCTAATCTTCGTCACCCTAATTCCCGGACTTGGTAAAACTGACTTAGGCGCCGCACGTAGGTTACTCGGTCCAGTTCCAATTCAACCATCTGAATTAATTAAACCTTTTTTGGTTATTCAAAGCGCTCGATTATTTGGACAATGGGACAAATTAACATGGCGTGTGAGGTTTACTTGGCTAGGTGTGTTTGGTTTAGTTGTTTTAGGTATACTTGCCCAGCCAAACCTTAGTACTGCTGCATTGTGTGGAATGACTATATGGTTAATTGCACTCGGCGCCGGACTACCTTATAAATATTTAGGAAGCACCGCACTTGGTGGAATTGTACTTGCCACATTAAGTATCAGCATCCGTGAATACCAACGTAAACGGGTAATGTCTTTTATCGACCCTTGGGCAGATGCCACAGGTAACGGTTATCAGCTGGTGCAAAGTTTACTTGCAATTGGTTCTGGTGGACAGTCGGGAACAGGGTATGGGTTATCGCAACAAAAACTTTTTTATCTACCTATTCAAGATACCGACTTTATATTTTCTGTATTTGCTGAAGAATTTGGCTTTGTTGGCTGCATGGTATTGCTATCATTACTGGCTATATATGCCACTTTGGGTTTAATTGTAGCAATCAAAGCAACTAACCAAACTTACCGACTAATTGCAATTGGCATTACTATAGTTATGGTTGGACAGTCATTACTACATATTGGTGTAACTACAGGCGCCTTGCCAACTACCGGTTTACCTTTACCATTATTTAGTTACGGTGGTAACTCAATGATAGCCAGTTTACTTGCCGCAGCTTTCCTAGTTCGTGTTGCTCGCGAAAGTAGCGAAGCTGAAGTTGTACCTATCAACCCAGAATTAACACGAACTAAAAAACGCAGACGCATTACAACTTCACGGTGAACTGGCAACGGATAAAGCGGATGTAACGGATGTATATAAGAACTTTATCCGTTACATCCAGCACGAATAAACAAGGTCGTCGTCCAGATGTTTCTTACTTAGATAAAGATTTACTTACGCAATACGGCAATGCTGACTTTTTACCGCAAAGTTTTCCATTAATTGCAGAAATTGCTTCTCCTGATGATAACGCTGAAGATTTATTTGCTAAAGCCAAAGAATATTTAGATTCGAGTTGTTTAGAAGTGTGGTTGATATATCCTGAAAATCAATGGATTATTATTTTTACCAAAGATAAACATTTATTATTGACTCTAGGAGAAACAGCTAGGACTCAGGTTGTTTTACAAGGGTTTAGTATTGCTGTGACTGATTTATTTTTATAACAATATACTAAATATATTAAGTTATGGAACGGGCATCCCTGCCCGTTCCACGTTAGAATGCAAGCAGAGTAAGCATCCTAACTCAATCAACACCCATGCTGGAAACTCTTTCTACTCAACTTTATCAACTCGAACGCTTTGCTAACGGTATTGTCGCTAGCCAACTGACGCATTTGAGTGTTATCAGTATTGGTGTAATATTTTTAGCTGGATTGCTCACCAGTCTTACACCTTGTATGCTGTCTATGCTACCAATTACAATCGGGTACATTGGCGGATACGAAACTAAAACTCGTTTACAAGCTTTTTCTCAGTCAACTTGGTTTTCTCTAGGTTTGGCAACCACACTTGCTGGTCTAGGTATATTTGCCGCAGGTTTTGGGAGAGTATACGGTCAAATTGGAATTGGTCTACCAATCATTGTTAGTATTATCGCTATTTTAATGGGGTTAAACCTCCTCGAAGCTTTACCTTTACAATTACCCTCTTTTGGTGGTACAGATTGGATCTCTCAAGATTTACCTCAAGGTGTACGCGCGTATTGTATTGGTCTCAGTTTTGGATTAGTTGCTTCTCCTTGTAGTACCCCAGTGTTAGTAAGTTTACTAGGGTGGGTAGCAAAACAACAAGATTTATTTATGGGTGGAGTTTTATTACTCTCCTATACATTAGGTTATGTGGCGCCGTTAATTTTAGCAGGCACGTTTACTGCTTCTATAAAAAAGATACTCGAACTGCGACGCTGGTCGGGTTGGATAAATCCTGTCAGTGGTGTAATGTTAGTAGCATTTGGCGTATTTTCTTTACTTTCCCGAATTCCTATTTAGTTTATAATCGCTTATATTAACCACATGACTGCTGATAACACAACCGAAAAAGAACTTAATTGGTTTTCTCTTCTTAAACGTTCAATAAGACAAGATTTATTACCAATATTGACCGATTTAAGACTTGCCATTGTGATGCTACTTGTAATTGCAGGTTTTAGTATCCTTGGTACTGTTATAGAACAAGGGCAGTCGCTAGCATTTTATCAAACAAATTATCCTGAACATCCAGCTTTATTTGGATTTCTGACTTGGAAAGTCTTACTTTTCATTGGTTTAGACCATGTTTACCGCACATGGTGGTTTTTAGCGCTACTTATATTATTTGGCACTAGTTTGGTTGCTTGTACGTTTACCCGTCAGCTACCTGCTTTGAAGTCAGCACGTAAATGGAAATTTTATGAAAGACCTCAACAATTTCAGAAACTTGCTTTAAGTGCAGAATTTGATGATGCTTCGTTAAATTCATTACCTGAGATTTTACAAAATCAGCAATATAAAGTCTTTCAACAAGATAATACACTGTATGCACGCAAAGGTATTGTTGGTCGAGTTGGACCCATTATAGTTCACATTGGAATAGTTGTAACTTTACTTGGTTCTATTTTCGGCGCCATGACAGGGTTCGTTGCCCAAGAAATGGTACCAAGCGGTGAAACATTCAAAATCAAAAATATCATTGATGCGGGTCCTTTTGCAGCATCACAAGTTCCCAAAGATTGGTCGGTACATGTAGACCGTTTTTGGATTGACTACACACCTTCAGGTGGTATCGACCAATTTTACTCGAAAATGTCGGTATTAGATGCTCAAGGTAAAGAAGTTGATAATCAAACAATATATGTCAACAAACCTTTACGTCACAACGGAGTAACTCTTTACCAAACCGACTGGGGTATTGCTGCTGTTCGTGTGCGTGTTAATAATAGTCCAATATTTCAGTTACCAATGGCACCGCTTAATACCAACGGCAAAGGTAGAATTTGGGGTACATGGATACCTATCAAACCCGACTTAAGCGAAGGTGTATCATTACTTGCCAAAGATTTACAGGGAATGGTGTTGATATACGACAGCAAAGGGCAACTTGCTAACACCTTACGAACAGGTATGTCCACACAAATTAATGGTGTGACATTAAAGCTACTTGATGTCGTAGGCAGTACAGGATTGCAAATTAAAGCAGACCCAGGTATTCCCCTCGTTTATAGCGGGTTTGCAATTTTAATGACAGGTGTCGCAATGAGTTATTTCTCCCACTCCCAAGTTTGGGCACTACAAAAAGATGGTCGCTTGTATGTAGGTGGCAAAACCAACCGCGCACAAGTGGCTTTTGAACAAGAGGTGTTATCTATACTTGACAAAGTAAATTCCGCATCCACTAAAAACCAAAAAGAAGTATCTCTTACTTAAAGAAACCTGGTTTCTGGCGCCTAACGTTTTTATAGATGAAAAATGTCCACAGTACAATGTCCACAAATTGTGGACATTTTTGTATCCACTCTAAGTACAAGTATTGAAAGTTACAATAAATATTTCAGTAATTTCTTGCGAAATCACTTAGAATATAAGCATAGTACAGCAGCTTTTTATTTAAATTTAATCTAGGAAATTGACGCATGTAAGGAAAGTCAGTGGTATATTTCCATTTATAAACGGTTTGTGTATAGTTGTGTGCTATCGGGGGTAATAAGGCGTAAAAGCTTTAATTTCTGGTATTTTTGATTTTTTTGTAGTGGCTGCGTCAGATGTAGCAAAAATTTTGGGTAGAAAACCGGAATACTGCTAAGTCAAGGTGATTCTATTTAATAAACGAACGTAGCAAAAGTGACTAGTCACAACAGCTACTTCAACTACTCTGCCTCACCACTTTGATATAAACCTAAGTGTTTGACACACCTGTAAGGTATATGCCATAACAGGTAATTTCTTTAACCGAAAAAACTTACTTGCTAAAACTTTGGTAAAATTATGGAAAATACTAATTATCTGCATCTAGCTTCAGCTTATGAGGCGCCTAAAGAAGTCGAAGTCACAAATATCCAAGTTGGTTTAGCATCTTGGAATTGGGGTAAACTTTCTTTTAACGCAATGATGCGGTTTTTACCTGTAATGCTGTCACTGTTTGTCGTCAGTATAGCAGGACAAAGTTTAGCCGTATCACGAGGAACTTCAGGCACAGAAGTTAGTAGCGTTCAAAGATGTTTAAAACAATTAGGTTACTTCAACGGCCCAGTAACAGGTAACTTTGGTTCACAAACTCAAGACGCAGTTACTCGCTTTCAACGTGCGAATAGACTACCAGCAGTAGGTTCAGTCGGTCCAAGAACACAGCAACTATTACGCTCACAGTGTAACACTCGTAACACAGGTGGTGGTAACCGAGCAAGTGGAGTATTAAGTTTAGGCAGTCGCGGACAAGCAGTCAGCAACTTGCAAAGTAATTTATCGCGTTTAGGATTTTATAACGGGCCAATAACCACTACTTTCGGACCACAAACTCAAAATGCAGTAATTCGTTTTCAGCAAGCGAACGGTTTGCGTGCAGATGGAGTAGTTGGTGCTGGAACTCTTCAAGCTATTCGCACTGCTGGAACTTTTGGTGGTGGTTCAGGCAGTGTTGGCGGTCCTTTGGATAACGCTTTAAATTATGGTGACAAAGGATTTCTTGTTAGAAGATTACAAGAAGATTTACGCCAGTTAGGTTTCTTTCCTGTCAACCCAACAGGTACTTTTGGCCCGACAACACGCGATGCTGTCTCTAACTTTCAACGCAATAATGGACTTATTCCAAATGGTATCGCCGACACACAAACCTTAACATTAATATCTCAAGCTCTTGTTAACCCTAACAATCCAAACCCTAACCCAAACAATAACGATTGTTCAACAGCGCGTGGTGAAATATGTCTTGGAGAACGCAGCCAGCGAGTCATAATTGTACAGCAACGCTTGCAGCAGTGGGGAGTTTTCGGAGGTAATGCAGATGGGTTTTATGGACCAGCAACCAGAGATGCAGTTGCCCAGTTCCAACGTGCAAGACAACTGGCGCCAACAGGGTTTGTAGATTTTAATACATGGCAAGCACTAGGTTTAAGTAACAACCCGGCGCCACCCGCAGTACAGCGACCCGAAAGGAATAATCGTTATGTAGTAGTTATTCCTATATTTGCCAACGACACATTAAACCGTGTTCGTCAAGTATTACCACAAGCATTTGCAGCAAAATCTGGTTTGGGTGACTATGTAAATGCAGGTTCATTTAACGAACGTAGCGAAGCTGAAAGACTAAGTGACCAACTACGCGATAGAGGTTTCGACGCCCGCGTAGAATACTTTTAAACACCTGTGAAATGGGCAATTTTGTGGAATGGGCATCCCTGCCCGTTCCCAATATAAGGCGGCAAAGGACACAAAGTACACAAAGCAAAGAGTTAAACGGCGCCTAATTGTAATTGAGAAGTTTGAGTATTAAGAACAGTAAAGGCTTTTTCGGCAATAATTTGATGTGCGGCAGTTGTTGGATGAATACCATCCCAAAATAAAAATTGGTTAGGATTACTACAAGTTGCTCCTTGATTTAAGCAAGCACTTGTCACATTTGTAAAACCATATTTAGATGGGTTAGAAATTGCATCCCTATAGAGTGAACTTACATCTAACTCAATGATTTGTGAATTAGAGTCAAATTTTTGCCGCAGTTGCGATAATGATTTGGTTAAACCCTGATTATGTGCTTTTGTGACTGCACTTAAACTTTGAGAACTAGCACTGCTTTTAGTCGCTGGTAAATCACCCAAATCTGGTAAATCCGCAACCAAGATTTTTTTGGCGCCTGCCTTCAGTAAAGACTCAACGGCTTGAGTAATGTTTATAACAGGCGCCGTCGAATCAGCAATACCATATATATAGTCATTAGCACCAGCCCAAATTATATATAGTCCATTATCGTTTACATCTGCCTGTTTAGTAAAGTTTTCAACTTGTCCTAGTAAACCAGGGATACCATTATTACTAACCTTACCCGTCATGGCGCCACCAAAAGCAAAATTTGCACTTTGTTTAGCATCAAGCGTTAACTTTGAGGCAAGATACTCAACCCACACCTGACCATTAGAATAACGTCCTTGAAAATAGGGAGGATTCGGTGGATAGTTTCTATTCGTTGCGCGATACATATTTCCGACATCCGAAAGACTATCACCAAAAACATATATTTGATTGATAGTACGCGCACTGATATTATCGTGTAATGAAGATGTAACTAAAACCATAATTAAACTAAGTAAAGCAATTATTACCGTAAAAAAGAGCTTTTTCACTGTCAAATAAGTGAGAAATTGATCAAAAATAAAACTTGTTAAACAATCGTAGGTTGGGTGGAGGCTTTGCGGAACCCAACATAAACCCTAGCTAAATTTAGCGAGCAAAATATAAAACAATAAAGCAATGAAGTGTGAAGCGTCTTGACTAAAAAATCAGACTTCAAGCTCTATATACATATTTAAAGAAAACTTATTTTAGATGCAGCCTCATTTACTTATCAATTCCGTATAAGCGCTTAAAGTAATTACTCTTCTACTGTAACAACTCTTTAAATACAAAGGGTAGTAATAACCGTCTTCCGAAGTTGAAATCATGCCAACAATACAACATTGCCACTTAGGAAAGATAAAATAGTCAGTCGCAAGATATATTTTGATAGTAAGGTAGCTTAAGCCCACCCTACCTAACTTCTTTCACTTCACCTAGACGGGTAAAGCGAATTTCGATACGGCGCCGTTTAGCTTCAGACTGACGCTGTTGTTGTGGGATGGGGGCAAAGTCACCATTAGGTAAAATTAATTGTGCTGCGGAATAAGCGCGAAACTTAATTCCTGCCATGCTTTTGTCTTTTCGTTGAATTCTTAGTAGCTCTTGGACTACAGCAAGAGAACGCATCAGCCCTAAGTCAGCATTAGAACCTGCTTTCAAGTTGCTCATTGAACCCTTGAGATTAGCTGCCCTTTCTAAATAATTATCTAAATTACTTGTACTAGTACCAATAGGTTGTTCATCAGTATGACCAATAATTTCAACTGTATTTATATTGTAATCTTTGGTTGTTTTTTTAATGTTTGGGACTAGTTTAGTTTTAATATAATCTAACATTGCACGTGGAACTACCGCGCTACCAGGGTCAAATCTATAATTTTCATCTGGAATAAGTAGAATTGGTGGGGTACCTGTATTTGCGCTATTAGATATTGTATATTTGGTCAGAGCTATTAACAATAATAGTAATAATATCATGAAGGCATTAGACATTAAGTCTGTAAAAGCAGGCCAAATATTCAAGTCTTCAATGTCAGTATCTTGTCGTAAATTTTTCGCCATAATTATTTAGATTGGGCAATTAATTGTTTCATTTCCTGAAGCTGTTTTATGCATTGTTGAATTTGAGTTGCAACCAATTCTTGATACATTGTGCGATTATTTGTAGTGAGTTTATCAATACCTTCTATAAAGCGCGCGCCTATGTTTTGATAATTTTCAACAGATTGGATATTATTTTTGGTTACAATATCTTTAAGCTCACTAGTTAATTTATCAATCTTTTGATTATTAGAGATGATTTGCTGAGAAACAGATGAATTGATGCGGTCTGTTAAAGACTCAATACCCAAACTAAGACCTTCTGTATAGCTTCTTACTACTTGCAATAACTGTACTAAAGAAGTATCTACTTTCTCCAAACTATCTGCTTTATCGGTAATTTTTTGCTCTAGTTTTTCTATCTTATTTAAAGTTCTAGATAAATTATTTGCGCCTTGCTTAAGCTGAGGAATAATCTCTTTAAGTGAGTGTTGATTATTTTGATGTAATACTAGTATATCAATAGAGGTTTCATTTAAGGTTTTAATACCTTTACCTAAGTCGCTTAATTCTTGAATACAAGACAGTAGCACACTCATTGTTTCAGCTAGACTTGTTGCGGAACGAGTGAATTTTTCTTGTGTGGTGGATAACTGCGTCGTAGCTGTTGATAATTTTTGTGGAAAATCACTTTTTTCAAAAGTTTTTGCTGCTTGTGTAAATACTTCAGAATTTTTACTCAACGCTTCCATTGCTTGGTCAAATCTAGTAGCAGCAGAATTAATAGTTCCAGCGGCATTGTAAAATTGTTCATAAACTTGTTTTGCTAGCTTAGTTGCTTCCCGGTTCCCTTCAATCATTTGCTGTGCGACACGTCCCATAGATGACTCAACTGCTTCACGAACGGTTTTGCCAAAGTTAGTTAAAAACTCATCTTGCTGCTGAACCATTCGATTAACTATTTTGTCAAGTCGAGTATCACCTTGTAATTGTGGTTGGTAAATATTATCTAGATAATCTTCTAGGCAATTAATTAATCTATATTTGGCAAAGCTAGTGTTTTTAATCCAAGATATTACTGTAATTACTGCACTAAAAAAAAGCCCTGTTAAGCTTGTAACAAAGGCAATACTCATGCCTTGCAATGGTTGTTGTAATTCCTGTACTAAATTACTGATATTGTTAGCACTTGTTTGATTAAGCGTTTGGCTAAGTGATGATAAATTAATTGTGATACCTAAAAAAGTTCCCAATAAGCCGAATGCAAGCAGTAAATTAGGCAATAATCTACACAAATATTCAATTTGGTCGTAAGTAATTTTTCCTAACTTTTCTTGACTGTAAATTTGATTTATTAATGCTCCTGTATTAACTTGCTCTAAGTTTCGGCTTGCTACCTCAAATCTTGTTTCTAACTTTTCTATTATTCGCGGTTTAATTCCTGCTATGTTTAGGTCGATTAATCTTCTTACTTGTTTTTCTAAATCAATTAAATTTTGGTAAAGTTGCCAGCGTAAGTATATAGTAATACAAGATGGTAAAATTACAAGAATGATAATAAGAATAATTAAGTATGGTGGTATTGTTTCCATTATAATGCCTTAAGTGTTTGTACTTGTATTCATATTCAAGCAGGCGCCCATCCAAAAGAATTAAGTTAAGGGATATGCTTTCAATATTTTTTGGCGTTCAGATTCGTATTCATCCTGAGTAATAATACCATTTGACAAATCTTTCTGTAGAAGTTCCAGTTCTTGCCGACGTTTTGCTCTATTATCAATAGTACTAGTTGTATGAGTTGAATCCTGAATTGAATCATTAACTATTTCTGGAAGCAAAACTTGTCCATAATTCTTTTTTGAATCAGAAATTACTGGTTGAGAAGTTTTTAATCGTGTTTCTATTTTTCTACGAAAGCGTGGAATTATACCCTCCTTTGCGCTAGCGTCATTACTGCCAATGACTGTTGACTTAAAAGGATAATTGGGACTATCTGGTGCTAAATCATCTATTTGCTTAATAAAAGCGCGCAATTTTAATAGATACTCCTGATCCCAAAGTTCAGGTTGTTTTTCGATAACCGCAATTTCTTCATCCAAAAGTTTTTCTAAAGCTTGAGTCATATCCGAACGGTTAGCAAGTTCTTCTAAAGCTTGGTTCCATTCTTTACTTAAAGCAGCTATATGATAACTATCGCGCAACGTATCATAAAATTGGAATTCACATTTTTTATTGTCCTGACTGTCTGACAATAAACCAAGCGCTAGGCAAGGATAAAAAATATCTTCTAATTTTTCCATTTGCATGGCATCTGGAGGAATGATATCAGGAAAAGAGGCGCTATAGTCGTTGTGAAGAAAAGATGTTGCAGAATTTTGTTCGCGTAGGTACGGGTTCCGCATTTTTTCTAAAGAACCTACAAGTCTGAGTGGAAACCCTGCGTACTCGTTTACTATTAAAATTTCGTCCCCAGCTTGGGTTGGTTTAAGTACACTTGCTGGAATTCCTAAATCTTTATCTAGCAATGTTTTAAATTGTTGTACTTCAGACTCATCTGTATCTTTAAAACCAATTAACTTACTACTTTTAGCTAGGTCATCGCGGTAATATGGGTCGCTTAGGTTTAAACGCAGCAATGGTTCAGCTTCCTGCATAATTTGTGCTAGACGTGTCGAGCGCGCTCCTTGTGAATATTTTTGCATAAAGCGTTTAATAACAGAGTTGACGATATTAATACTTTTTGGAGCAAATAAACTATCAACTTTAATATCAATATCTTTTTTCAGCTGCTGCAAGGAGGTGCGTTCGTCAATAAAACAAACCAAAGATTTTTCTTGCCCAGTTGGTTCTATAATTACTGAACTCGCTAGCACTAATTGGCTCTTGATATCATTTTCTGGTAACATCACTTCATAGCAACGAGCAATATCCTCGTTTTCAAATATTGCCTCACCACTCATTTCATCAAAGTTCAATTGTTTTAAATCGCTTTCTTGTTTTTCATAAGCACGCATCAAATTTTCGACTAAATTATTAAACGCAGCAACTTTAGTACTTATTTCTTGAAGTATTTGTTGTAAATCATCAATAATCTTTGCTACTTCTTGCAAAACAGTTAACTCAAAGTTATGCTTGATACTCTCTGTAGCAGTTCGTAAAGCTTTTCTAGCTTCGTCTTGTGATTGGTGATTTTTATTATTTACAAATGGTATACTAGGTTTGTCTTCTATCTCCTGAATCAATTCTTCAGCATCACGCCACTGTTTTTCTATATCTTCTAAACGTTTCATTCCGCCATATTCAGATATTTGTTCTTGTAATGAAGATTGGTACTTACGCAAATCATATTGCAAAGCATCTAACCAGTTACGAGTATTCTTAATAGAAAAATTGGGTTCACTAGGAGTAAGCAAGCGAGCCAAAAACTCATAAATATGTGCTATGAGTTGCTGAGTAACTTTAGGACGGTTTTGTTGCAATTTAGTCAACCAAGTACCACGTACATTCTCAGTTTCACCTGGTTGAACTTTGCGAAACTGCTCTCTAAATTCTCTTGGTAATTGTCCACGAAGCGAGTTGCGTTCTTCCCGATTTTGACATCGAGAAATTACCTGTTCTAATTTATTTTTCCAATCTGTAATAGTTTTAGTAAAAATTTTATTAGATTCTTCTATAGATTCTGATAATTTACTAGCAATTTCATAACTTTTTGCTCGGTCATTTTGCCAGCTATTTCTAGTTAAAAACTCTTCCAATAAATGTTGAGGTTCAGGACTTTGACCTTTACCATTCAACCAGAATTTTGTTAAATCTAGATTAATCCAAGTTAAAGCAATTTGAACGATAATATCACGAGGGAAGTAAATTGCCGCTAATCCAAATGTTAAATATCGTTGTCCATTTGGACGTGGGTGCTTATCCCACTGAATTAAATGTTGCAGAAAATTGTCTCTTTGTCCTTTAACGGTTGGCGCCAGTTCACCAGAAAAGTCTAAGGCGATTTTATAAGCAATGACGTTACATAGTTTGCCTTGTGACAGTATTTGATACTCACCTTTTGTTTGACTAGAAACTAAATAAGTATAGTCAAATGGAGGACGTTTTTCTTGAACTATTGCTAAATTATCAATATCATAGCAAGCTTCAAATTTTGTTCCCGGAGTACTATAGTAATTTAATTCTTTCAGCGCAGCATAAGTATTGGCGCCCATATTAGGAGTGTTGCCATACAATTCAGGACTAACGACAAAATAGCCAACAATTTGAACACTTTCACTACCGTAAAGATGTCTAAGAGCGTAAGCAACATCTAAGAACATACCGCTCCCAGTACCACCGCACAAAGAGCCAACAACAAAAATATTTAGTCCTGGGTCAACTCTTAAACCTTGCTTTAGCATCAAAGAATCATGACCGCGCGTGAGTCTTTCTGCGGTTTCAATTGCCGTTCTAACTTTTTGATAATTATGGAAAAAAGCCAATCTACCTACAGGTCGAATACCTTTGGCACCTTCTTCAACAGCTTTAATATTTCGCAATAATTGTGGAGGAAACCATCTACCAATATGGTCGTAGGGACCGTGACGAGTATATTCTGAACGTCGTGATAAACCTTCTACAAACATTGTTACTTCATTAGTGGACATAGTAGCACTTACCTTCTCAGCTTCACGGAAACTAAGGTCAACACCGCGATAACTACTTCCACTACGAATACCACTAACTTGAGTTGCAGCTTTATCTGTGTCGATATGAACAAAACTAACAATTGGCAAATGACTCAAATCGTTATAACGGTCAACTACCAACCGTCGGATTCGCATCAATACATCTCGTCCAGTGCCACCTAAACCTATACAAACAGTGCGATTGATTCCACGATATTGCAGGTCATTGCCCGGTGCTTGAACCATAGGTTGCTCCCTAATCATTTATTTTTTAACTCTAATAGAAATCTCATAGTCTCGTTTACCATCAGGACAATTTATCCGGAATTGAGACTTAGATATGGCAGTTCGTGATGTAATTTCTTTACCGTTATAATAAATAGATGCTGACTCTGGCGCCAGATATAATTTTTCACCTTTTCTTTCTAAATAACCTCTTACTTTTGCTCCTGGGCAATCTATAGAATCTTCACAGGTGCTATCGTACTCACCAATAGCTATCCGCTTATTATTAGATAATCGACATACCTGGTCTTCGGAGTCTCCTGTCGCTTTAAAATCAACTACTAACTCCCACTTCTTCCACAAACGACTAAATTTAATAGCCCCAAACACTAAACCTGCTAACAATAACAAAAATATTAACCCAGGAAACCACAACTGCTTAATTAAATAAGGTGTTACTAAACAAGTTTGTTCACCACCAGGCGCCGGAGTGCAAAATTCCTGCACTGTAGGGGCAATATCAACAACAGAAAGATTATAATTTTTATTATCCTCAGTTTTAATAGGCTTTGACCGCTTAATCAATGGCAAAGCATCTTTTGTCCAAGCCTGTCGTTCTTGACTTTCTTTTGAATTTGCTATCCGAAAAGGACTCGACGCGGGAGTTTCTATCCAAACATCAGAAGTAATACCCGGTGAAGTCAACAGAGGTGCATCACTAATCCAAATTACAGATTGCTGTTTAACTGGTTGATTTTGCCGCAAACGATTTTGATTAAGTTGAGCAACACCTTGATAAATAATTAGCTCCGCGCGCTGTATATCCGTACCATAACGATTTGGGTCTGAAACAAAAGGTATTTTATTTAAAACTTTGTCAATATTCTCTTTATCTTTATTGATAAATTTTATAGGAGTTCCAAATGGTTTTACATCTGTCCTGGCTTCAGAGATAACAACATCCGTACTGAAAGCGACAACATAAACTGTATCCCCTGGCTTTAAACTATCTTCAACAATTTGCCGGAGTCGAATACGACCCTCATCATTCAACCCTACACTCTCGGTTAAATCGATAGCCAGTACTACATCGCGTCCTGACTGCAACCGAGATACCAATTCTAAGCCCTTTTTTTCTAAAGGCTGAAGTTTCTGCCCAGGTATAACTTTTACGGAAGTTTCACTCAATCTGGTTTCGCGCGCGTTGACTACATTTGTTATTTTAGCGCTTGATTGGAAATTTGCCTGTGATAATACTTAGACTAAATAAATACTTTAAATATTTTTTATATTCATTTATGCAAATTGTGGCACAGGCATCCCTGCTTGTGTATTTATGTAACTATTTTTACCATATAGGCACAGAAACACAGAGAGAAGTTTGGGAGAGATATTGTAGAGCAGGCGCCAATCTGCCAAAATTAATCATGCTGATTGTAAGTGCGTTCAAAGTGGGTTTTTAGCTTTTGGGCGCCTGCTGCCATTGCTGCTGCTAAAATAGAGCTAGAAACAACTATTATTTTAATAATGCTGTCTTCTGCTATTATCCCTAAACCAGCCAAAATGATAGCTGCTGTAATTAGAACTTGCTTGAGTATATTTATTCTTTGGTAAGCACGATAGCAAGAGCTACAAATTTGAGTATGGCGCGAAAATCTATCGAATGGCATCGGTTCTAAGCGCTTACTGCTAGTTTGTTTCGCTGTCATATAACCTTGGTAAAAAGGTAAATTTTGACCAAATTTATCTAGCCATTTTCGATGTTCGATAACAAATATATCTGAAGTTTTAAGAGGTAAATAAACTTCTTTAAGGCTTTTACCTGTTTGCTCAATATATGATTGTTGTTTGACAATAAAAGGTAAATCTTCTTCTAAAAGCTTATTTTGACGTAAATGCTCAAACCAGCGAGGTTTTAGTTGAAAAGACCACTTGAAGAAATTACCGTATCTTCTAACTAAAACTCGACATTGACCTTGACCATTAGGAACAGCATACAATGCAAATCCACCAAATATTCCAGCCGCTTCATTGTTAAAATTATACTTTACCAAACAGGGAGCAATAAATTCTGTTGAAGCCCAAGCACCACCAGGTCGTCTGTATCGACTAATAAAACCATTTAATGAAGATGATAATACTTCCATTTCCAAAGGTGACGCTAATGAGCGCTTCATTCCTAACTCTGTACCATCATGACTAATTGGAACATGAGCAGGGTCTAGAAAATTTTCTACTAAAAAGTTTTGGTCATAGGGCAAGTCAGTTACTGTGTCTACAACAAATAATCCAGGTTTTTCAACTTCAGGTACATTGGGAATGAGGTTCTTGTTATTTTCGTGCTTTGTACCTAACCATACCCAAACTATGCCTTGAGATTCCACCACATCAAACGATTTTACACAAGCTTGTTTAGGAATTGTCGCTTTGTCTTGTAATTGAGGAATATGAAGACATTCTCCCGAGGCGCCAAACTGCCAACCATGATATAAGCATTCAACTCTACCATCTATTATTTGCCCATCAGATAATTTTGCTGCACGATGTGGGCAAAGGTCTTTTAAACAAACTAGTTTTCCTTCTATATCTCTAAATAAAATCAAAGGTTCATCGTACAGGGAAAAACTATAAGGTTTGTGATTGTTGAACAAGTCTTGCACAAAAGTAATTGGATACCAGCAATTTTGCCAATCAAATACCTGTGTAGCTATATTGTTATCAAGGGTATAATTAGCTGTATCAGCAGACATGATTAATACCTCATAATTCCGGGCAAAACTTAGCTTAAAGCATTTATATACTGCCTTTGCTAACCTTGCGCTTTTATGACCAAATTATACATCTATCGGCGCAAGATAATTTGAGTTCAGAATTTTCATGTATTAAATCTAGATTTTACGAGTTTGCAGCGTAAATCTCTCTGCTTCTCTTCTCTCTGTGTTCTCTGTGTCTCTGTGGTAAATAAAATACATCACTGCACAGGCTTTCCGGCCTGTGCTACAATTGCAGCTTTCTAAACGATATCATTAGTAAGGTGTCACTCTCCTCCTTACAAACCCATGCAAGCCGAACTCCAAATTACCCAACAAAACGCGCATACTTTAAATCGTCCCTCACTTCTGGCGCCAGCAGGTAACTGGGAGTGTGCGAAAGCTGCTGTAGAAAACGGCGCCGATGCAATATACTTCGGTTTAGACAAGTTCAACGCTAGAATGCGTGCAGAAAATTTTACCGAAGCTGACTTGCCTGAGTTAATGGAGTTTCTACATAGTCGTGGTGTTAAAGGATACGTTACTCTTAACACATTAATATTTCCCCAAGAGTTACGCGAAGCTGAGAAATATTTACGTACAATTATTAGCGCAGGTGTAGACGCGGTAATCGTTCAAGACATTGGTATTTGTCGTTTAATTCGCCACATTTCCGAAGACTTTCCTATTCATGCTTCGACTCAAATGACTATTACCAGCGAAGTTGGTGTAGAGTTTGCCCAGGAATTAGGATGTAATTTAGTTGTACTCGCACGCGAATGTTCGCTATCAGAAATTAGCAAAATTCAGAATAGAATGCAATATCGCGGTGCCACTTTACCTTTAGAGGTATTCGTTCACGGCGCCTTATGTGTGGCATATTCAGGACAATGTTTAACATCTGAAGCATTAGGAGGACGTTCTGCAAACCGAGGAGAATGTGCCCAAGCTTGTAGAATGCCATATGAAATGGTAGTTGATGGTGAAGTATTAAATTTAAAAGATAAAAAATATTTACTTAGTCCACAAGATTTAGCTGGTTTAAGCGTTTTACCCGATTTAGTTAAATCTGGAGCTAGCTGTCTTAAAATTGAAGGACGATTAAAAGCACCTGAATATGTAGCAAACGTTACTCGTGTTTATCGTGAAGCATTAGATAAATTAATGGAGGCACCAGAAGAAGAAATAGTAGAAAATACTTCAAAAGAAGAAGAATATAATTTAGAAATGGCGTTTTCGCGCGGTTTATATACAGGCTGGTTCCGTGGAATCAACAATCAAGAGTTAGTACATGCTAAATTTGGCAAGAAGCGCGGAGTATATTTAGGTAGAGTTAAACGTGTAAATAACGAAGAAGTAGTAGTTAAATTAGAGGCGCCACTAAAACCAGGTGACGGTATTGTATTTGACAACGGACATCCAGAAGTAAAAGAAGAAGGTGGACGAGTATATGCTGTACAGCAACAAGGTAAAGATACAGTAATTAGCTTTGGACGCGGTAATATAAACTGGCGCCGAATTTATATAGGGGATAAGCTATGGAAAACTAGCGACCCTGAATTAGATAAGCAGGTACGACAAAGTTATGCTGGAGATATACCACAGTTCCAGCGTCCCCTTGATATTGAAGTTCATGGAGAAAGTGGAGTTTGTTTAGGCGCCGTTTGTCGCGATGAAATAGGTAATATAGTTTTAGTTGAATCTTCAGTTCCATTAGAAACTGCCCGCAATAAACCGTTAACGCAAGAAAAATTAGAAGAACAATTTGGACGTTTAGGTAATACACCGTTTAAGTTGGGTAATTTAACGAATAATCTTAAAGGTGAGGTAATTGTTCCAGTCAGCGAATTAAACCGAATGCGTCGAGATATTGTCGCAAAGTTAGAAGAACAACGAGCAAAACCGAAACGCTGGCAATTAAAAGCAAATGCTTCGCTAAAAGATTTATTACCTACACGACAAGTAGAGACGCGATTATTCCCTGCGGGACACTACGTGAACGCGTCTCTACCTTCTGTTTCTCTAATTGTCTTAGTTCGTAACCTCGAACAGCTACAAACTGCACTCAATGCAGGAATTGAGACGGTATATTGTGAGTTTGAAGACCCCAAAAAATATCGCGAAGCAGTAGAAATCGTTAAAAGCAATAATATCCGTAGAGACGCGATTATTCCCTGCGGGACACTGCGTGAACGCGTCTCTACACCCACGACAATTTTTGTTGCACCACCACGAATTACCAAACCTGGGGAAAACTGGATTTTACAGCAGGTACGTGCGTGTAATGCTGATGGGTATTTAATACGTAACTATGACCATCTTCAATTCTTTGCCAATGATAGATGTATAGGAGATTTTTCGCTTAATGTCGCGAACCCATTAACAGCAGATTATTTCAAGAATAATTTTGGCTTAGAACGGTTAACTGCTTCTTATGACTTAAATATTAATCAGTTAGAAGATTTACTTACAACCTCACCTCCTAACTGGTACGAAGTCACTATACATCAACATATGCCTATGTTCCATATGGAGCATTGTGTATTTTGCGCGTTTCTTTCTGATGGCAAAGATTTTCGTGATTGCGGGCGCCCATGTGAAAAACATGAGGTTAAGTTACGTGATAGAGTCGGAAGCGAGCATATTCTCCAAGCTGACTTAGGATGTCGCAATACGGTATTTAATGCCACTGCTCAAACTGGCGCCGAGTACGTACAGCGATTAATTGAGCTTGGTTTGCAAAGTTTTCGGATTGAGTTTGTAAATGAAAAACCCGAAGAGGTGGCTCAAATAATACAAAACTATCAACAGTTGTTACAAGGTAAAATAACTGGTTCGCAATTGTGGCGCCAGTTAAAGTTACAAAATCAACTTGGTGTTACACGTGGTACAGTTGCACGTTCATAGCTCACCGGAATGCACCAGGCTTAGAAACCGGGCAACAGTCACAAAAATTTCGCTATAAAACCTTAATTTATCGTTCATATGCCCGGTTTCTTTTGGCTTGCCCTTGAATGCTGCAAGATGTGAGATAGGCGCCGAACATTGAAGTCTGCTCCTTGATGTTTATACTCAAAACGGGTTAGAACTTTACTTTTAAACAAGCATCAAAATCTTTAAGATGCCAAGAAAGCAGGAAAACTCCGTTTAAGTTCGTGACTCATGACATAAGTTTACATTTTAACCGTTTGGAGTATAAGTGCATCTAAAAGCTATAGTGTTTCTTCGTTTAAACAAATTGGTAAGCGTGTCCTACTGAGAGTAACAGTAAATTGTTATGCTCCGGTGCCGATACAACCCCCTAGCACCCATACTTCTTATAGGGGCAGTACCTGGGATTCACACCACATTGCTGTTCATATGTCCCCTAAGCAATGTTAGGTTAGTACTGCTAGCAACAACGTATAAAAATTACAATGGTGGCAACTATCAACAGTAAAAATGAAATGGTCATGATAGATATAGACCACATTTATAGTTTGAAGTGGACTTCTCAGCAAGCGTTAACCCTACAAGCACTACGGGGTGAAATGTCTCGCCGATACCTATCAGAAGTAACTGAAAACTTAGGACACAAGATTACGCATCAATATATACAGCAGCTAGAACAGCCTCATATATTTGTAAGACGCCTCAAAAGCGACAACTTAACCGTCTCTGTTGAAGTAGTACAAGTGCTTTGCAAAGCATTCAAGGTGGATATCAGTGCTTTTTTTAATTCCGCAAAAATATTTAACAATTATATGTAACTATAAGCTACAATTAGCAGTAAAATAAATATTGTCAAAATAAAGCGGCTGCACACGTCCGGCAAGATTAGTACAGCCACTTTGAATTAATTCCAAAATACTATGATGACACAATTCCAAGGTTTTAGCACTACCAGTTTGGACGAACTTGTTATATCTTCAGCACAGTTTAGCGACTTCATGACTAATGCTGACGATTGTCCGCATCCTTTCTGCGCCTTATATACGTCAACCGTGCGTGTTATACATTATGCGTTCTGGCTAGCAAAGCAAAAAGCAACGTTGGCTAGAAAAGAATATAAAGAATTGTTAAAAAAGTTAGGTTGGGAGGGGGAAGAGAAGCGTTACCTAAAGTTGGAAGCAGCTTTTAACAACTTTCTTCCATATGAGTTAGCACAAGTTGAACTACATACACTGTTTCAGATAGCTGGGAACCTAAAGAAATATAGTTCTGTTATTAGTCAGATGAAGACCTTGGCTACTATTACTCAGGACAAAGTTCGTGGTTATTTGAAACAGTGTCGTAAACCGCGAGCTAAAAGGGAAGAAACAGAAGAAGATACATCAACTATTTGGCAACTGATAGATGGAAAGCGCGCTTGTCAAATTGGTCCTATATATGACCAACCGATAGGAGTCATATTGGAATTCATGATGAACGCTGAAAGTAGAACTGCACAAGCAATTATCTCTGATGCGGTGGTAATTCGTTATGAATCTAAATATCAATTTCTACAAGAAGCTAGTTCTGTATCAGATAACGTTACCCAAGAGCTAGAAGTAACTGAATATTCGGCGCCTAATAACGAAGTAGAAACGGCGCCTGTAAACTTGTATGAATCTTGGGATGCTGACCAAGTAACCGCAGAACCTGATTTAACGGAGTCGGAAACTTCGGACTATAGTCACGAGTGTGATGAAGATGAACATGTTCAAGGTGCTTGGAGTTTTGAACCAGAGGAAAAAGATGATTCAATCGATGATTACGAATTTTTAACATCCTCTGTAGAGGTTGAGGTAAATCAACTGGCGTCAGTTGATTTATTGATTCAAATTTTCCAAACAGCTAACTCATGGGAAGAGATTAGCAAAGCACTTAGAGCTTATGAAGATTGTAAGCAAGCAGCTTGGAAGGCTCTGACACGAACAGAACGGGAGAGAGTCATGGAAATTACACCTTGCACCATAAAAAGGCTAAGTCATGCAAAACGTGAAGGATTAATTGCGGATTTCCGAGAGTTAGGCTCTGGTGTGTATGAAATAAGATACAACGGGTCTTTACTCTGGGAAACTGTTTTTGAGTACAGAATGGAAGAATTTTTCGCACAACTGCTAAGAGTTTTCCAAAAATTAGATTAACCATCTTGTGGGATGGGTGTCCTCGCCCGTCCGGTGGGTCAGGGCGGGCAAGGATGCCCACCCCACAATAGAATTTTGGAGATTTTTTGATTTGGAAGTTGCTAATTGCTCAAAAATTTATGTAGTGATGTTTGTATGTTAGGTTGCTGCATATAAACTTGGGCAGCTTCAAGCAAGTTGCTAATATTTTCTGGACTTACGTCGTCGATATCGTCGCTAAGACGTTTTCCTGTAAGTTCTCTATCGAGTTTAAATTGTAGTCTGAGTATACGCTGATGAGCTATTTGCTTAGTTATATACTCGTATATTTCAGATGAACCGTCAAAAAGTATACCAATTAAAGGTTGTGCCCATTGTATTAAACCCCAATGTTGCGCTTGTTCAAATGGAATTATGCGTGTGCGTTCTCCTGTTCCGATGGAAAGAACGCGAATGTCTTGAATGGAATATCCTAATCTTAATGCTTCTGCAACTGCACAACTTGAGGGGTTATTTGCCGCAACTCCTCCATCAATAGCTGAGTATTGTGATTTGATTGAGTAAATCGAAGTTTTATCAGGAACTTTTTCCCAAGCTGGGTATATTGTGCAGGTGCGAGTTGAGCCGATATATTTTTTAATTGTGCGGGTTTGTGAAATTCCTGTACCGTCGATAATACTGATTTGCATGTTGTTATAGATATTATCGACTGAAGCGGCGCCATCATCTAATATAATTGCATCACTATATCCATCTTGCGCGGTTCCACCAATTCGTCTGTTAAGTTTGTGTGCAGGAAAATAAGTAGGCGCCGATGCCGAACAAACACATACTTCCCATAATGGCACGTTGCCATAACCTTTATCTTGGCGCCAGCTTTTAAAAAAGATAGGCGAACGCTCAATAGTATCAAAAGATATTATTAATAATAACGGCGAAGTAATATCAAAAAGCGTTGTATCTCCAAAAACACCTTGTAAAACTTGAATTAAACCTTTATCTGAGTACTTAGGCGCCGATATGCCATGTTTAAAAAGTAAAGGTAAACGTTTAAGACTAAAACGCTTTCTATAAGGAAAAATAATCGAACTTTGCTGTTTATATAAATCAACAATTTCTTGACTACTACGCCCACTTGCTATAGCTGCCGCTAATATAGAACCAGTAGAAGTTCCAGTAATTAGCTGAAAATACTCATTTAATGGTTTATCAATTTGTTTTTCGATAATAGATAGCATTTTCGCCGCAACAATTCCGCGAATTCCACCCCCATCTAAACTTAAAATATTAAATGACATAAATTAATATTTATTATAAATTGTATTTACACGAAAAGAAACCGGGTTTTTGCTAGAAACCCGGTTTCTATAAATTATTAAATTAGAACTTGTAACCTTTTGCTACCCAGTAGTACCAGTCATCTAGCGCTTCCTGAGTATCTTCATCAGCATCAAGCACCTTCAAATCAGTTAACCGCGCAATGTCAACGTCCTCGTCCTTACCACCAACCTCGACTACTTCCACGAGCATATCGCGTAAGCACTCTTCTTCGGTTGCCATCGCTAAAACTTCGACATCCTTTTCTGGTGCAGTTCCTTTACGTCCCTTTTTTGCCCATTTAGCATTAAATGGAAAATTTAGGCAATCGTCTAGGTAATAATACCAGCCCATCGCGCGGTCTTCTTTGTCTTCAGCATCAACAAGTATTTCGTTCTTGATGCGCTCCTCACGAGTTTCATTGGTTTCTACGTCGGACATTTAAGACACCCCTCCCCTAATAATTTAGATTAGTGTTTTGGATTGAAGTTGTTGACTGATAATCGTAAATATTATCGATTTCATGACCCAAGCTCAACTACTCTAAAGAAATAGGGGTGTAATTATTTTGAGTCAATAGTCATTTGGATTGACATTTGCTGGTTCATCGTTATTTCTTTCTTACTATTGGCAGGTGTCATTCCCCACAACGAGTTCGCAGTTATCGATACATTAGAACTAACTGGCATTAATTTATTCATGTTGATTTGCGCTTGTCCCTGACCTTTACCGTCATATGACTTAACAGTCATCGTCACTCCAGCAGGCGCCTGCGGCAAGTTTAATTTTTGTTGTCCTGGTACTTGCTGTTCGATTGTAACGTTGAAAGTCGCAAGATTATCTTTAATGCTAACCAACTCGTACAATGCACTTTGATTAACTGTCATTCCACTGACATTAACACTTTCGGTCGTACGCCATTTGGCGCCAACACCTACAGCTTCTAGTGGAAAAGGTGTAGACAGTTGCTGCATAGAATTTGAGAATTGGTCGATGTATTGGTTAAGGCTGTTGTCTAGACCTTGGGGAAGGGTAAGATTTGTTTGTTTGGTTTGCCCACGACTATCAACTACTGCTGTACCTTTCATTCCAGTCAGTTTTTTAATTTCTCCACGCATTTTGCTAATAGCTGCTGGTGGTAATGATGTATCACCTTGAATATCAACGTCTTTATAAGAAAACTCATAATGCACATCACCATTTGGTTCAACCTTTGTTACCACAACATCAGTTTTCATTATTGTTGCAGGCATTTTAAAGGCTGGTGAAGGTTTACCCTCAATAGAAATTACCATGTCAACATTAACCTTCATATCAGCGAGTTCTCTTGTGCCCACAACTGGCTTTATCCGTAGTTCTTGACGTGGTTCAGCGCCTGCGGAAATTAATTCAACCTTGGAAGAAGCAGTAGGGGTAATTTTTGGTGTATTAACTGGTGTATTAGTTTGTTGCGTGTTAATAGTTGGTTTGACCGCAGGAGTTTTAGCATTGGCTACGATTAAAGGTTTCATACCCATGCCAGCAATGAAAAATGCTATACCAGTAATAACGATGCTTTTTTTCATGATTAAACCAAATTTTTTAATTTTGACTTTTAATTTTGACTTAAATGATGACGATTATCATGTTCGTTTGAATTCATCGTATACTTATAGACGATGAATTCAACACCTAGTGCCTAGGATTGTTATACATACATTTTTACACAGGCGCCTTGATTCAATATAAGTTATAAAAATTACAAATTTATTAAGTGTTTGTACGTCAATAATAAATTTTTGTAGAAACGATGAGGGTGTTAAGGGCTTTGAATGATGTTATAGGTGTCCGTTAGTATAGTGCCATTGGAGCGCGAAAATCAGAAAAACACACTTTTATGACAGTTATCGTCTTCGGCAGCATTAATATAGATTTAATCGCGACAGCACCCAGATTACCCGTCGCCGGCGAAACGCTGTTGGGAGAAGAATTTTTCAAAGCACCAGGTGGAAAAGGTGCCAACCAAGCAGTTGCTAGTGCCCGTTTAGGAATTAGTACACATATTGTTGGACGAGTGGGTGCCCATAGTTTTGGCGCCGAATTAGTAAATAGCTTACAAGCTGCGGGTGTAAGAACCGATAATGTATCAATCGAAGCAAATGCTAGTTCAGGTGTAGCCGTTATTATCGTTGATGACAGTGGCGAAAATCAAATTATTGTGATTCCAGGCGCCAATGGACTATTAGATAATGAAGACGTTGAAAGGCTCACAAACCTATTACCACGTGCAAAAGCATTACTATTACAATTTGAAGTTCCAATGGCTGCTGTAGTTGCTGCCGCCAAAGCAGGTCATAATGCTGGTGTCAAAGTTATCCTTGACCCAGCCCCCGTACAATTAGATGTACCATCAGAAATATATTCTTTAGTAGACATAATTACACCCAACGAAGTCGAAGCAAGACAACTTGTTGGTTTTCCGGTAGACAATGAAGAATCCGCAGCAGAAGCCGCTCAAATACTATTACAACGCGGAGTCAAATGCGCCATCATTAAACTTGGCGCCAAAGGAGTATATTGCGCCACCAAGGAAGAAAACTTTTTTATACCAGCATTTCCGGTACAAGCAGTAGACACAACAGCAGCGGGAGACGCATTTAGTGGTGGACTAGCAGCAGCAATAGAAGCAGAATTACCTTTACGTCAATGTGTCACATGGGGCGCCGCAGCCGGAGCAATAGCAGCCACAAGACCAGGCGCCCAACCATCATTACCCGACAGATACATGTTTGAAGCATTTTTAAAAGAAAGGGGAATATCGTAGGGGCGGGTTAACCCAAAATTTCAATCACTTACCAAAATACAATAAACCCGCCCCACCCCGCCCCACCCCGTCCCACCCCGTCCCACCCCATCCCCCACACAAGAATCAACATTAATGAAAGAACAAGTATTATTAGACCACGACGGCGCCGTAGATGATTTTCTAGCCGTCATGCTCCTAATGACCATAGAAAAAGTCGAACCCATCGGTATTATTGTCACCCCAGCCGACTGTTACATTCAACCAGCAGTCAGCGCAACACGTAAAATTTTAGACCTAATGGGTTTTTCTCACATCAGCGTAGCAGAAAGTACCGTCCGTGGTATAAATCCATTTCCATACCTATACCGTCGAGACTCCTTTGTTATCGATAACCTGCCAATTCTTAACCAGCGTGATACGTACACAACCCCGTTACTTACAGAACCTGGTCAAGATTTTATGATACGCGCATTACAACAAGCACCCGAACCCGTCACATTATTAATAACAGGCCCATTAACTAACCTCGCGTATGCCCTAGATAAAGCCCCGGATATTGAAAGTAAAATACGGCGCCTTATTTGGATGGGAGGCGCCTTAAATGTAGCAGGTAACGTAGAAAAAAATTGGGAGTCTGGACAAGATGGTTCTGCTGAATGGAACGCTTATTGGGACCCAAAAGCAGTAGCGCGCGTCTGGGAAAGTTCAATAGAAATAATAATGTGTTCGCTAGATATCACAAACAACGTTCCAGTTACGCCTGAATTTGTCCAAAAAATAGGCAAACAGCGTCAATATAATATATCCGATTTAGCAGGACAGTGTTATGCCTTAGTAATTTCTCAAGATTATTACGCCTGGGACGTATTAGCAACCTCATATTTAGGTAATCCACAAGCATTTCAATTAAAAGAACTAGAAACAGAAATCATAGCCACAGGAAAAAGCCAAGGAAGAACCAAAATTGTTGAAAAAGGAAGAAAGATTCTAGCAATGGACAAAGTTGATAAAGATTGGTTTTACTCCTATATCCTAGAGCAATGGAAAAGGTAAAATAATTCTCTTGTGGAACTATCTTGTGGAACGGGCATCCCTGCCCGTCCTATATTCATAATTATTTGTAAAATTCTTAAACTTGAGTAGAAGCATCCGAAACAGATGAACTATCATTCTTAGCCAAAAACTTTGTACTAATCCAAAAAGTCAAGATATGCGACAACAACCCCATCGGACCAGCGAATAAACACAACGCTAAGGAGTGAAAAGTCCAAACCCCAGTTTTTTGCCCTTCCAAATAAATATATCGACCCACAAACAAGTCCATCACCAAGAAATGAATCCATCCTGTAGCTGCTGCTGTCTCATCCGCAAAAAATCTAGCAATATCCGCTAATTGAGGGTTTGAGAGAGCTTGAGCATTTTCTGGTGTAATGCTACTGGCAAATAAATAAACATACGTTAACGCTAAAGGAATAAATGGAATATAAGACTCCATTACCTTTTGCGTAACCTTCCACTTTGGCAACAAAATCATCAAAGCCCAAAATGGTAGTACAAATAAATTAGCAATGTTAAAAATTTGAGCAATAGTCATAGAAATATAATATGGTAGATTGGCAACGGATGTAACGGATGTAACGGATAGTTGATTTGTTTTACCAAGGCGCGTTTGGAGTAGCAATGACTAATTATAACTGGGAGAATAGCATTCGAGAATGGAGTAGAAAGCGGATAGAAGCAATTGATGATTATGAAAAATCATTATCTTGCTGGTTAAGCATTTCATAAAATTGTTATTTTTGAGTTTTTAAAAAATTTAAGCCAAAAAATAAGGCTGCAACGCTACTCACTACAGAAATTTCACCACTTTCTATTTTACTTACAATTTCATCAATCGGAATTAACAAAACTTCAATCTCTTCTGTAATATCTAAATTCTGCTCACTCACCTTAACAGCGTTCTGAGCTAAAAATAAATGTAATTGGTTTGTATCTTTACTTGGTCCATTGTAAAGCGTAGCAATTTTCTTAATATTCTGCGAGCTATACCCAGTTTCTTCCTCTAACTCTCTCAAAGCTGCCGTTTCAGGATTTTCATTTTCAGCATTAAACCCTCCAGCAGGAATTTCAATAAAAAAATCGTCTCTTGCGTACCTATACTGCCTAACAAATATAACTTCATTATTAGGAGTAATAGCTAAAACGAAAGCAATATCAGGTTTAATATGTACAAAAAAATCATCTACAACCTTTCCATTAGGTAACTCAATCTCATCACGCCGAACTTTACACCAACGATGATTGATAACCATTTCTGATTGTACAAGGTTCCATTTTTGTAATTCAGTCATAAATAATATTAAGAAATTTAAACAAAAGTAATAAAAATCCTTGTACAAAGATATATCATAAAATCTACCCTCTATGATAGATTTATATTACTCGCGAAAGATGTAATCACACAAATAAGTTTTTAATATTAATAAAGGTTATTCCTTACCAAAATCTAAACTATGCAAGAGTACGATGTGGTGATTATCGGCGCCGGACACAACGGGTTGGTGTGCGCTGCGTATTTGCTCAAAGCTGGCTATAGTGTGCTGTTACTCGAAAAGCGTTCTGTACCAGGTGGCGCCGCAACAACAGAGGAATGTATACCAGAGGCACCAGGGTTTAAATTTAATCTATGTGCTATAGACCACGAGTTTATACATCTTGGGCCAGTAGTTCAAGAATTAGAACTCGAAAAATATGGTTTAGAGTATTTAGAGTGCGACCCAGTAGTATTTTGCCCACATCCCGACGGAAAATACTTTTTAGGTCACAAGTCAGTAGAAAAAACTTGTGCTGAAATCGCGCGTTATAATGAACGCGATGCTAAGAAGTACGCAGACTTTACAAGTTACTGGCAGCACGCCATTGGTGCAATGATACCAATGTTCAATGCTCCTCCAAAGTCTGTTATAGATATATTTGGTAACTATGACATCGCCAAAATTAAAGATTTATTCTCGGTAGTAGGTTCCCCGAATAAAACTTTAGATTTTGTTCGCACCATGCTAACTAGTGCAGAAGACATTCTTAACGAATGGTTCGACGAAGAATTTCTCAAAGCACCATTATCACGACTTGCCGCAGAACTAGGGGCGCCACCTTCACAGAAAAACCTCGCCATTGGTGTAATGATGATGGCAATGCGTCATGACCCAGGTATGGCACGTCCACGGGGTGGTACAGGCGCCTTAGTGCAAGCCTTAGTCAACTTAGTAACAAGCTTAGGCGGTAAAATTTTATGTGACCAACACATCGAAAAAGTGCTAGTCGATGATGGTAAAGCAGTAGGTGTTCGAGCAGCAGGTGGTAACGAATATCGTGCCAAATATGGTGTAATCTCTAACATCGATGCCAAACGAGTGTTTCTACAGTTGATGGATGCTAGCGACGTTGATGCTGCCGATAAGAATTTACGAGAGCGCTTAGAACGCCGCATCGTCAATAATAATGAGACAATTCTTAAAATAGACTTAGCCATAGACAAGCCTTTACATTTCCCCAACCACGAACACAAAGACGAATATTTGGTAGGGTCAATATTAATTGCTGATTCAATGATGCATGTTGAAAAGGCGCATAGTCTATGTACACTTGGAGAAATTCCCGATGCAGACCCATCCATGTATGTAGTCATGCCAAGCTTCCGCGACCCATCCTTGGCGCCAGATGGCAAACACACAGTATGGATTGAGTTTTTTGCACCATATCAAATAGCAGGCGCCGAAGGAACAGGCTTAAGAGGTACAGGTTGGACTGACGAATTAAAAAACAAAGTTGCCGACAAAGTAGTTGATAAACTCGCGCATTACTCACCCAACCTAAAAAACTCCATCATCGCGCGTCGAGTTGAAAGTCCTGCAGAACTAGGAGAAAGATTAGGCGCCTATAAAGGTAACTACTACCATATAGATATGACCCTAGACCAAATGGTCTTCTTCCGTCCATTACCAGAAATAGCCAACTACAAAACACCCATCGACAACCTATTTTTAACAGGTGCAGGTACTCACCCAGGTGGTTCAATATCAGGAATGCCAGGAAGAAACTGCGCGCGAGTATTCCTCCAAACACACCGTCCCATAGCCCAAACACTCAAAGACGCAAGAGATGCCATAGCTTCCACAGTCTCCTCAGTCTTCAAAATAAATTAAACTCTTGTGGTACAGGCATCCTGCCTGTACATTAAATTTATACTACAAACCACTAAAATCTACACTATTGTCATGCTGAGGAACGTTAACGCAGTTTTCCCGAAGGGTAGCATCTTCAAAATTCTTACATCGTTTTAAAGTAAACTTGTAGCCCATTCTTAGTATACATAAACGTAATATGCTAGAAATTCTCAAAGCTAGAGATGTAACACTCGCTCAACTAAGCGAAAAATTTGGGTTAGAACGCAGCGACGATGAAAACTTCTTCCGTGAGTGGCAAGACAACTTACCAGAACTAAACCAACAACAAAAACAAGCACTATATGAAGTAAAAACTGAGTACTTATACTTATCCAAATATCCATTACTAGAACCACTAGTTCAAATGGTAGTTTTGGCGCCTATCTTAAAACTCTCAGGCTTCTACCGTCCTCCATTTTACCTTGCAGCAGAAAAAGAAATCGAAATAACATCCGAAGACGAAGGAACTATAGTTCGAGGCAAAATAGACGTTTTAGTATTTCATCCGCAATTTTGGGTACTTGTAATTGAAGCGAAAAAAGCTGAGTTTTCTCTGGAAGCAGCAATTCCTCAAGCTTTAGTTTACATGCTAGCCAATCCTGATTCTGATAAACCTGCCTATGGTTTTGTAACTAATGGTAATGAATTTCAATTTTTAAAGCTAACTAGACAAGGTACACCTCAATATGGTAGGTCTTATCCTTTATCAATTTATCGTGGTGATGATATATATAATACAGTCAGTGGATTAAGACGACTACGAGAATTAGTGGTTTAGAACGGGGCAAGAGAAAGCCCATTCCATAATAATTATATTAGTTTAAGGATTTTTATTCATTAAAATTTGATTTGAAAGCGTTTTAGTTTTGGTATCTTAGGAGCTTTAAATTTTTTTAGAATTTTTTCTAGTTTCTTTTTTTCTTGCCAGATTTTCTTCTTAACTGTTTTATCTGCTTTTTTAAAAAGCTTTAAAGGAACTTCATTCACTTGTAAACTTTGATGCTCACCTGTTTTACACCAATAAGCAAAATGCTCACAGTTATTAAAAATTAAATGATAGTTTTTCTCTCCAAGCCTTTTTTTTGCTCTTTTGACGACACGGCTTCTTTCATAACTCTCTTTATGCTTCTTAGTATGAATTGTTTTTCCATACCATGTTGATTTATAAATATTACTACGTCTTACTTTACTGTTCCAATAATGAATTACTCTATCGTCACCAATATAAATACCGTGATGCGTAAATTTTACACCATTGCTATGTAAATAAATATAAATGTGGTCGCCTTCTTTCATAATACCTATATATTTGAAGTATCAACATACAATTTTTATACTTTTAATTTCAAATAGAATATAACCGTAAATACTCGGAAAAAAATATTAAATTTTAGCAAAGCAAAACTAACCTGCATTTTCATAGGCTTACATTACAAAACAGAAAATTCTCAAACATAAATAAAGTTTATGAAGTTTGGACACCTCCAAACAGCACCTGAAGCTGCTAAAATATTCATGAGTTTTCTTGTTGTCGAATAAAACATGCCTAAATGTAGAGATGCTTCTTATCGTGTCTCTATAACGCAGTTAATTTTACAACTTAATTGAAATGCAATAAAATTAATATTTTAATATTTTATCAAAATACAGTGCAGTACAGTGATTAAATGCTAGTTTTGGCGCCAATATTAAAATTTTCAGGCTTTTACCGTCCTCCATTTTACCTCGCAGCATAAAAATAAATCGAAATAACATCCGAAGACGAAGGTACTATAGTTCGAGGCAAAATAGACGTTTTAGTATTTCATCCGCAATTTTGGGTGCTTGTAATTGAAGCCAAAAAAGCAGAGTTTTCTCTAGAAGCTGCAATTCCTCAAGCTTTAGTTTATATGTTAGCGAATCCTGATATTGATAAGCCTGCTTATGGTTTTGTTACTAATGGTAATGAATTCCAATTTTTAAAGTTAACTAGACAGGGTACACCTCAATATCGTAGGTCTTAATCGTAGGTCTTACCCTTTATCAATTTATCGTGGTGATGATATATATAGTACTGTTAAGGGATTGAAATGACTACGAGAATTAGTGGTTTATAACGGGCAGGGATGCCCATTCCACAATATTTTATAGAAATTTAGTAACTTTTATTTTATTAAAAGTTGAATTTATTCTAAGATATAAATCTTGTGGGATGGGCATCCTTGCCCGTCCCTTATGTTCGCGCTCCAACCAACCTGTGTCTAGATGCTTCGTTCCAGATGCTTCGTTCCAGATGCTTCGTTCCAGATGCTTCGTTCCTCAGCATGACATGAGGGAGAAAAGCGAAAAATAAGTCAAATAGGCGGTTTGTATAACTCGCGAAAGAGTAAAATTCTCTACATGCTTCTTAACATCAGTGAATATACCTTATTATTTACTTTTTAACGATGGAAGCATACGATGTTGTAATAATCGGCGCCGGACATAATGCATTAGTATGCGCCGCCTATCTACTTAAAGCTGGGTACAGCGTCTTACTGCTTGAAGCACGCTCTATACCTGGGGGAGGCGCCACAACCGAAGAACTTTTACCGACATTGGCGCCTGGTTTTAAATTTAACCCTTGTGCGATTAATCACCTATTTATTTTCTTAGGGCCTGTAATCGAAGAATTAGAATTACGGAAATACGGTTTAGAATATCTAACTTGTGACCCAGTAGTATTCTGTCCGCATCCCGACGGGAAGTACTTTTTAGCACATAAATCTGTAGAAAAAACATGTGCAGAAATTGCCCGTTTTAGTACGAGTGATGCCCAAGGGTATGCTGAATATATTGAATTTTGGCAGCGGTTTATCAAAGCAGTAACTCCGTTTTTTAATGCGGCGCCTAAATCAATAGTAGATATTGCAGGTAGTTACGGGTTGACACATCTACAAGATTTATTGTCTATTTTAGGTGGCCCAGACACAACGCTAGATTTACTTCGTACCTTGTTGAGCAGTCCTATGGACAATATCAACGAGTATTTTGACTCCGAATTTGTTAAAGCACCATTAGCAAGACTTTCAGCAGAACTAAGTTCACCACCTTCACAAAAAGCCATGTCATTCGGAGCGATGATGATGGCACTGCGACACAACCCTGGTATGGCACGTCCACGTGGTGGTACAGGCGCCTTGACAAAAGCATTAGTAAATTGTGTTAAAAGTTTAGGGGGAGTAATTCTCACTGACCAAAGAGTTGAGAATGTACTGGTAGATAACGGTAAAGCTGTCGGTGTGCGCGTCAGTAACGGTAAAGAGTACCGTGCCAAGAAAGGTGTAATTTCTAGCCTTGATGCCAAACGGTTATTTTTACAGCTAATGGATGGCAGTGACGTTGATAGTGCAGATGCCAATTTGCGAAAAAGACTAGAACGACGCATTGTTAATAACAACGAGACTATTTTGAAGATAGACTGTGCGTTATCTGAACCTTTGCGCTTTGAACATCACCAGCATCGGGATGAATATTTGATTGGTTCAATTTTAATTGCTGATTCTGTAAATCATGTAGAACAAGCGCATAGTGAGATTACTTTGGGTAAAATACCCGATGAAAACCCTTCTATGTATGTAGTTATGCCTACTGGACTTGACGCTTCGATGGCGCCACCAGGTAAGCATACTTTATGGATTGAGTTTTTTGCACCGTATCAAATAGCTAGTGCTGAGGGTACCGGGTTACAAGGTACTGGTTGGACGGATGAATTGAAGAATAAAGTCGCTGATAGAGTATTAAATAAACTGGCAGAATATTCGCCTAATCTCAAACACTCTATTATTGCGCGTCATGTTGAAAGTCCAGCAGAGTTAGCACAAAGGTTGGGTACTTACGGAGGAAATTACTATCATATTGATATGACACTTGAACAAATGCTGTGTTTCCGTCCGTTACCAGAAATTGCAAATTATAAAACCCCTATTGACAATTTGTACTTGACGGGAGCCGGCACGCATCCGGGTGGCTCCATATCTGGACTACCAGGACGTAACTGCGCGCAAATGTTTTTACAAACACATCAACCTATTACGCAAACGTTGAAAAAAACAGCAGATTCGATTCAGTCAACTGTGGAAGCTATGCTTAAAGGTAACTCATAGGTAACTGCATTTCAGTTTTTTGACTGCGGCTTGAAACTCTGGCATAAAGAACGGTAACTCGTTCGTCTGCTGGATTACCTCTTCGTACAGGGATAATTGAATCGAGGTTGTATCTTCTTTGACCTCCTTGGGTAAAGATTCCTTCGATTTTTCCCGCTTCGAGCCACCTTTCGAGCGTTTTGGTACTGACTCCAAGTTTAGAGGCAGCAACCCTTGGTGGTACATAATTTGTTGACATCTCGTGTTTCTAGACTACTTCTTAAGTCTAGTCTAAAATGTACAACATGTCTAGCATGTCTGATGATTTTTTGTCCTATCTTTTACTCTTGGCGCCCATAAAGGTAACTTCTTACTTTGTGCATAATCTCAGGTCATACTTACTACTGATGAAAATATTTTTAAAACCTGTTCAAATGTATAAAGCGTAGCTAAATTGTAGAACTATGACAAAGCGGGTTTTAATTCTCGGTGGACGAGGAAGGATTGGCAGCAGCGTTGCTCAGGATATTGTCGCCCATACTGAGGCGGAGGTAACTATTACTGGTCGTAGTCCTACAATTAAACCTAACGATGGGCGCCTGCAATTTTTACAGTTAGATTTAGCCGAAGATGATAAGCTACGCACAGCTATATCTAATTCAGACGTTGTTGTTCACTGTGCAGGTCCATTTCACTACCGCGATGCGAAAGTTATTAAATACTGTATTGAGCATGGTGTAAATTATCTTGATGTTAGTGACCATCGCTCTTTTACTATTAAAGCTTTAAAATATCACAAAGATGCTGTAAAATCAGGTATCACCGCTATTGTTAATACTGGTATATTTCCTGGCATATCAAATAGTATGGTACGCCATAATATAGAGCAATTTGATACAGCAGAAACAATTCATTTGAGCTATTTAGTTGCTGGTTCGGGTGGCGCCGGTGTAACTGTAATGCGAACAACTTTTTTAGGTTTGCAAAATCCCTTCGATGCTTGGATTGATGGACAATGGCAAGTTGTTAAGCCTTATACTCAGCGTGAAACTGTTGAATTTCCAAAACCATACGGTCGTAGTGGGGTGTACTGGTTCGATATGCCAGAAACTTTTACTCTCCCTAAAGCTTTTCCTACCATCAAAAATGTAATTACTAAGTTTGGCTCGGTTCCTGACTTTTATAACCACTTAACTTGGATAGCTGCCAATATTTTCCCTAAGTCTTGGATACAAAGTAAGTTTGGTGTTGAGTTTCTATCGAATGTTAGCCACAAAATGACTGACGTTACTGATGCCTTTAGCGGTATCGGTGTTGCAGTGCGTTCGGAAGTTAGCGGTATTAAAGACGGAAAAAATGCTACTTATTGCTCTACTTTAGTACATAACAACACCGCAATCGCAGCAGGCGCCGGAACTGGCAGCATTGCTCAGTTATTGCTTGACGGGTATAGCAAACCTGGCGTTTACCCAGTCGAAGAAGCATTACCCACATCTTTATTTGAACAAACGATGCACAGTCGAAAAATTAATATTGATTATCATTGGCTTCCATAATTGTGGAACAGGCATCTTGCCTGTGAATTTCTAAAGTCAACTTCATAAGTTTTACTTATATAAATATTTATTACCAAATCCCTGACATAATTAAAATTTCATTTTAATTATTGTTGGTAATTTACCAACAATCGGAATTAGATATGTATCTATTATCACATTTTTACTCATTTTAGTAATAAAACTTTATGTAGATTGTAAAGTTACTCATCCAAGAGCTTAAAAAAAGCTAAAATTGTAAGAATCACAACTGATTCCACGCTATAAGAGTATTTGATGATAATAAACTTTTTTGCTTGTTGTGTTGCAAAGCCTATTTGTGCGTAACTGTGTAAATCCTAAGTGTGATAATTGATAGTACAGTTTATTTACAGCAAATAGCTTAATTGCGAGGATAAATTATTAATACACAACAACCTGATAAGTGATTCGAGCCAATCTCAGTTCATTAGTAATGCGTGCTGTTGAGAGTAACTAGTTTATTCGGCAAGTAAAGCAGGCTAGCTTCACCATTGAATTACTTTTTATTATGTTTAATTAATTGATATGCAGGGTAAATGCTGTACTGAGTATAATGTTGTGGCAAACAGGACTTGTGATTATGAATCAACCTTAAATCGATCTAAGGTGTTGATTTTAGTCATTGATAACGATGAAGATAATTTGGAATTGACGTCAAAGCTAATTAGTTATTATGGCTTTCAAGTGATGACAGCCACAAATAGTCTTAAAGCTTTGGAGATTTTTAAACAATACCAGCCAGCAATGGTAGTCTCTGAGCTAATGCTCCCCGATGTTGATGGCATTGGTTTTGCTACATGTGTAAGAGCGGGCGCCAACGAAACTCCAATAATTGCTTTAACTAGTTTACCAAGCCATTTATTTTACGAACAAACTTTGAGGGCTGGTTTTAATGCCTATATTGAGAAACCATTCGAGTTTGAAACTTTAGAGCATGTACTTACTCGTTGTTTGAAGCTATTACCTTCTCTCTCTTGACTTTAGGAATAGATTCCGGGTCACGAATCGATGGTATATTACTCAAGACGGCAATAATGCCAGAGACATCTTTTCTCAAATCGCTGTTTATTAAGATTGTATCTACCCCGGTTCCAAGTATTTCTTCGAGTATTGCTTGTAATAAAGGTTTCATTTCAATATCAAGTTGATTCCGGAGTTGATATGCAAACTCTGGACGTTGACTCTCTAATAATAAACGCTCAGATGGAGTAATGATTCTTTCGAGAACCATTGCCAGTTTTTCGTCAAAGAACTGGCATGTTATTTTCTCAGGACGGCGCCCAATTTTTTCAAAGTAAAAAGCTTGTAACTTTTGCGACAGATTTCGTTCAAGTTGTCCGCGCGTTATATCTGATGCAGCCATATGATTTAGCTCCATTATTTGTAATAACTCGAATTAATTCAAGGAGAAGTCAACCCGACTTCCCTTATAATGCTATTTTGATTTACTCAAATTCATCTATCGTAGCCGGCATTTGTTTTTTGGGCTTTTTGGCAGCAACATCGCGCTCGTACCAGTTCATTAGTGGCGTAGAGCTTACACCATGTATGATTACAGAAATTACAATCACAGTATAAGTTATCCAAGCTATTTGTTCACCAAGTTCACCCTTTAGACCGTTGCCAAAAGCATAGGCAAGGTAGTATAGCGAACCAACACCACGAATTCCAAACCACCCCAACAATAACCGCGTGCGTCCATCCGTTTTACGATTAGAATCTGGAGAGCGCATACCAATCGTGCTGACCCAAGTACCTAAAGGTCTGATCACCAAAAATAGTAATACTGTAACTATTAATGATTGAACAGCATAATTCACCATTGGTTCTACTAATAATATAGTACCCAGTACTAATATAGTACCAATCTCTAATAACTTTTCGATACGCTCAATAAATTCCAATTGTGCTAGTGGTTTTTCAGGGTTTCTGTAACTGCGTTGTACTACTAATCCAGCAACAAACACAGCTAAAAAACCATATCCATTAACAATTTCTGTTAAAGAATAAGTCAGTAAAATCGTCCCTAACGCCACAAAATCTTCCATTAAACTATCGGCAGGACGCACACGCTGTATTTTACGGTCAACCCAAACAACAGCTCTGGCAATAATGATACCCATTACAATACCTGCCAATATTGCCCATATTAAATCAACTAAAACCCAGTTTTTTAACCAATTATTCCAATTATTATCTTTGAGTGCATGAATTGCAAAATAAACGAAAGGAAAAGCTAAAGCATCATTTAGACCACCTTCTGATGTTAAGCCAAAACGTAATTCATCTCTATCTTTAACATCTGTTAGCTGTACCTCTGATGCTAGTACCGGGTCTGTCGGCGCCAAAATTGCTCCCAATAATATAGCTCCTGCCCAGTCCATTCCCAAAATATACTTACCAACTAAAGCAATAGCAAAAATTGAAATTGGCATCAGTAAAGCAATTAACCTTATGGTTATATTCCATGTTCTTAGTCCTAGAGGACGGACAATCTTCAAACCGCAGCTAAAAACAGAAATAATTACAACCAATTCGGTTATTCTTTCTAACACTTCAGCGTTGAATGTTTCTGCAGCGCGTAGGTTAATCAGTCCAAAGGCATAAGGTCCAAGAAAAATACCTACCACAAGATAGATAAGAGCAAATGAAAGTGGTAAGCGCGAAATCCACCCAGACCCCAATGTTACCGTTAATAGCAGCAACCCAATTACCAGCAGGTCAAGGATGTAAATATCAATCATAAATAAAACCAGGGGGATGCGATGAGGTCAATAATTAATAACCTTTTTGATTAATGTAATTATTGAGACCGCTATTTTAATCACCACAACAGAGGAATTTTTATAACCTTGCGATAGATTTCTGGCAACGGATGTAACGGATGTAACGGATGCAAATTCGATATTTGTCTAAATATAACTAAGACTTACGCTCAGAAACCCGGTTTATAAGCATTCATTGTCGCAGACAAATCATTATTTTTATTACAAGATTTCAATGAAGAAACCCGGTTTCTAGGATTTTATGCGTAAGTTCTGATAACTAGTAATTTATTTTACAAAGATTAGGAAAAAATACATTAATTATCCGTTACATCCGTTAATAATCCGTTGCCAATGAGGTTTTTAACCCCTTATACATATAGTTAACTAAATATGGTAAGTTGAAATTATCAAGAATTAATAGCCAAAACGATGGTGGGCGCCAAGTTGATTATCTCTGGTTATGGCATAGATGAATATCAATGATACTTTTAATTATCGCTAATTGATATTTAATCAAACCAAGTAAATAGATACATAGTTTACTCAAGCTTTTTGCTTTGTAATGTGGCTATCTACATTACAAGTTGAGTCATGCAAGTCAATCGGTGCATTCAAGGAGCAGCATATGAGTCGTTTGTTGTACGAAAGTTCAGTCTCGTATAAGGGTTATCTGATCATTCCTTTTGTTTTTAATCAAGTGGATGGTAATGATATATACTCGTATAAGCTTTTAGCAGAAATCGGATACCGAAGTCGTTATCACAAAGCCGATAATCCTGCTAAGTCATACGGAGCTAGTATTGGTAATGTCGTTGATATTGCCAAAGGACATCTTGACAAGTACTCTGACTTTACTAGTCGAGAAGATGTGTTCAAGCATCGTTACACTTTTCGTCACAATCTCATCATTATTTTCAACGAAGCCAATAAATACTTCTATGACCATTATCCCCCTGAAACTTTGAACAATATTGCGGCACCGAAAGTGTTCACATCTGAAATAGACTGTATCAGTTGGATAAAGCAAGGGATGGATGGGTTGCACGTGCGACGACAAGTCAGGTAATAAAGGGCAACTTCATATTTCACAGAAACTGGGTTTCGTAAAAGTTGCCCGGTTTCTTCGATTTTTTGTTGAATCTTATACATAACTCTGGCGACTACTGAAAATTTTGGTTACAATCCTAGAAACCTGGTTCCTTGTTGAAACCCGGTTTCTTAATTTTTGTGAAAAAAATTCACATATATTATCTTTGAATCAAGTTGATAAACTTGATTGTTATATAGTACTATACAAATATTTATCTATTTATTTATTGAAACAAGGAATTAGTAGCTGTGGAAAATGACTTAAAAGGTTTAGATATAAGTAAAAAAGAATTGCAGCAATTTACAAATTTACCAGTAAATGAAGAACTTACACTCGTTGTTAATCAATTTAAAAAAGTTGTAAATAATTTTTTTGAAAGAGCTAGAGGTCCAGAAGCTGCTACTGCCTATTTTCTTGGTATATCCTCAGTAGTATTTAGTTATCTAATTTTAGGCGCCGTTGGTAGTCTAATGATGCCTTGGTTGCCTGTCCCATCATGGCTTGTAGCTTTATTATTGTTAGGAATTGGTGGCGCCGCTTCTCAATATATTTTATATTTTATCTGGAAACAAAGGAACAAAATTGTCCAAGCTAATATTACTCCTTCTTTAAAGATTTTATTGAGTGATGTTGAAAGGTATAATAATGTTATTAAAGCTATATATATTAATGATGAAATTGAAGCTGCGGGCAATGTAGATGTAAGTATTAAAGAGAGACACAAAGTACTTGATGCTTTATCGCTCACACGCGCAGATTTAATTAGAGCATTAAAAACAGAACGAATTTTGCGTGAGAACAAGAATTTTATTATTGGTAATAGCGAATTATTTGCCAATAATCTACCAACTTTAAGCGCACTTCAAGTTAGTGAACAAGCTACTGAGCATGGAAGGCTGTTAAACGAGGCATTACAAATTGCTTTAGATGTACAGTTGGAAATGAAACGTTTGCAAAGCCAAAGCTAGTTAGAAACCTGGTTTCTTTGTTGAGATATTGTAATAAAAACAATGATTTTAGATAGAAACCAGGTTTCTTGGATTTGGTACATAATGGGAAGTGGATAGGCATGGTTATTAGTCAATGAGTTGGAAAGAAATATCCGGTAATTGGGTTTTAGCGACAAAGCAAAAACCCCTTGGTATCATACATTTTCTAGGTGGCGCCTTCGTTGCGACTGCACCACACGTTACATATCGTTTGCTGTTAGAAGCGTTGGCTGAAAAAGGTTATATCGTAATTGCCACCCCGTTTGTCAATACTTTTGACCACGATGCTATTGCACAGCAAGTACTACTCAACTTTGAGCGTGCTATGATTCGTCTTGAAGAACGAGGTATATTAGGCAATGGCTACCTACCAATATATGGTATCGGACATAGTATGGGTTGCAAGCTGCATTTACTTGTCGGCAGTCGCTTTCCAAAAGTTGAGCGTGCTGGAAATATTTTTATTTCCTTCAATAACTACGCTGCACGTGATGCAGTTCCATTTATCGAGCAATTTAACACAGCGTTTACAAATTCACAGCTTGCCGTTGAGTTTGTTCCTTCACCAGCACAGACGAACGATTTAGTTCGTGAATACTATAATGTTCGTCGTAATCTATTAATCAAATTTACGAGCGATACAATAGACCAATCAGTGGGCTTAAGCGAAATTTTAAGAGAACGCTTTAATGATATGGTGACGATGCAAATAATTGCTGGAAATCATCTTACACCTTTAGGTCAAGATGTAAAATGGCAAGCAGGACGTGACTTTAATCCACTTGATGCTATAGGACAATGGTTCAAACAAGAAGTATACCGTGACCTAAATCTACTAAAAAGCATTATTCTGTTATGGTTGAATCCTTTATTACCACCAGTTTGAAGCTTGCAGTTAGTAGTTGATAATTTCTAATAGTTTTTCGCGGCTATCTCTTATGTATCAAATCTTGGTAATCGATGATGACCCTGCGGTGCTGATACTCTTAAAACGAATGTTGGTTAGACAAGGTTATGAGGTCATAGCAGCTAGTAATGGCGCAGAGGGAATTGCAATTGCGAATGCTAATCGACCCGCATTGATTATTTGTGATTGGATGATGCCAGGATTAAGTGGTATAGATGTTTGTCAACATATTAAAGGTTCAACCGCACTATCAACGACGTTTTTTATTTTGCTAACATCTCTTGATTCGGTTGCTGACCGTGTTAAAGGACTTGATGCTGGCGCCGACGATTATTTATCTAAACCGATTGAGCAAAACGAACTTCAGGCAAGGGTTAGGGCAGGTTTACGACTGCATCAACTTAGTCGCGACTTACGAGAGCAGAAACAAAAACTCGAAAACGAACTTACAGAGGCAGCAGAGTATGTTTGTTCGTTATTACCACCGCCAATGCTCGAACCATTAGATATTAGCTACCGATTTATTCCTTCGCGCCAACTCGGTGGCGATTGTTTCGATTATTACTGGCTTGACCCTGATTATCTGGCATTATACTTACTTGATGCTGCTGGACACGGGCTTAAAGCAACTTTACCATCAATCTCTGTGTTAAATTTGTTACGCTCACGTGCGCTACAAAACTTGAATTACTACCAACCAAGTGAGGTACTCAAAGCGCTAAACGAAACTTTTCAGATGAATTATCAAAACGATAAATATTTTACTATTTGGTATGGCGTATACAACCGAAAACGGCGCCAGTTAATTTATTCGAGCGCAGGTCATCCACCAGGTGTATTAATATCCGGTAACAACCGTAGCTGTGAAGTCCAGTTATTGAGAACTTCAGGAATGCCAGTTGGAATGTTTCCGGATGCCAAATACATTGATGGGTTTTGCAGCATAGCGGAATCCAGTAAGCTATACCTGTTTAGTGATGGTGCGTATGAAATTACCAAAACTGATGGAAAACTATGGGGTCTGGATGCTTTTATCAAAATGCTGGGTGATTTACATCATCCAATTGACACTCGACTCGACGAGATAATCATACATTTGAAGACTTTAAACGCTAAAGATGCCTTCGATGACGATTTATCTATACTGCAAGTTCGATTCGATTAATCAGGCTCTTAACATCATCGATTTTTCAAATTCTTCTTGATTGGCAAAAATCTCGAATACTTTATCCATACCCGTTAATTCAAACAGTATCCGAATTTGTTCGTTAATTGAACAAAGTACTAATTTACTGTTAGCTGCTCTTAATGTCTTAAAAGCTAGAACTAAGGCGCCAAGACCAGAGCTATCCATAAAGGTAACATTTTTTAGGTCAACCAAAACAACTTTAGTGCCGTTTTCGACAATAGTAGCGATTTCTTGGCGAAATGCTTGCGATTTAGTGGCATCTAAACTTCCACTTGGTTGAAAAATTTTTACTTCTTGAGTCAACATGTTTAATGAAATTGCTTCTTTTAACTCGATTTTGACAATGATATGTAAATTAATGATAATTCATTTGAAAAAGTGTTGCAAATTTCTTTCAAAGCACTATTTTCATACAAATATTTATAAAATTGAATATTTGCTTATAAATGTAATCCAGCTTACCAACGAGGATTTAACGACATTTTATGGTTGGATGCACCTGATAATCCGGAGAAGGACATTTAATGTCACAATTGTATTTAATTTTTAATGGACAATCATAAATAAGTAGCTGCAAATTTTACAGGTACCCCATAAATGTGTTGCCCTTGTTCATGTCGTCAAATCCTGACTGGTAAGGGATAAAGCATACAGTAGTAGCAAAAACTACCAAGTTAATACATGAGAGATTTTCACCTCTAGTAAAGATTGTTCCCAAATTTTTCGATAAACTAACATTTCTCCAAGAAACCCTAAAGAAACCCGGTTTCTAAGGTTTTTACACAGGACTAACCTTTGCACGGGTTAGCAATTTTTCACCTTGACGGTATCCAACATAGCGAATTTTCACTTTTTCACCAGGTTGTGCTGTACCATCAAGCAACTGGTGTAACTGCGGGTCATAAGATACTTCTTCCCCTACTGATGCAATAGCTTCGACACCCCAGTGTTGCTGTAAACGTTCGAGTGGTTTTTGCACCAAAGGTAAAATATTCGCTGCGGGTAATTGCGGATTTTCCTGACATGCACGCGCTGCTGTCGGCAACTGAACGAGTAGAGATTCTAATACCTGTAAGCTTTCTTGCTGAAATTCCTGCTTTAATATTTCTTTCTGCTGTTCAACCTGCTGTTGTAAAAATGAATACTCACGTTCTAATTCCGAAATTCTATTTATTAAATCATTTTCATTATTCTTTGTACTTACGGACGGTTCAACACTACTTGACTCCGAAAAACCTGTAACCAACTCCGAAACACTAACTTTCAAAGCTTGTGAAAGTTTTGCCAGAACAGAAACTCGTATTTCCTTGACTTCACCTCGTCGTAACCGCAAAATTTGCCGCTCCGACACACCAGCATTACGTCCCAACGCTTTCAACGAAGGAATACCAGCTTGTTTGATTAAATCTTGCAGATGCGGAGTAAAGTCAGACATTTTAATCAAAGTTAGTTGTTAGGAGTTAGTTGTTAGGAGTTAAGAGTTAGGAGTTAGAAGTACTCTTAACTCATAACTCAGCACGAGTGCACGAGCGCACTATGATCTATTCTTCCAGTAAACTCCGCAACATCCAAGCGGTTTTTTCATGAACCTGCATCCGTTGTGTTAGCAAGTCAGCAGTGGGTTCATCGTTAACTTCTTCAACAGCAGGAAAAATTGAACGTGCTGTTCTGACTACTGCTTCTTGTCCTTCTACAAGCAAACGAATCATTTCTTTAGCTTTTGGAACTCCTGGTGTTTCTGCTATAGAACTTAAACGAGCATACTCACTATAAGTCCCAGGCGCCGGAAAACCAAGCGCACGAATACGTTCGGCAATCAAATCAACTGCCAGTGCTAACTCGGTATACTGTGTCTCAAACATTAAATGCAGCGTTTGAAACATTGGCCCCGTTACATTCCAGTGAAAGTTATGTGTCTTAAGATATAACGTGTAAGTGTCTGCCAATAAGCGTGATAATCCTTCAGCGATATTTGCACGCTTTGTGTCATCAATACCGATATTTACTGAATTTACTTGAGTAGCCATACCCTTTTGAATCTCCCTGTTATTTTATAGATAATTTACGAAATTACGCTATGTGCATTTTCAGCACACTACGAGGTGCCTTACGAACTCTAGCAAGGATTGTCTCTTTTCCTAAACGCTGGCACGCTTCGTAACGATGACATCCTGAAAAACCATAGTACTCCCCATCAACTTCTAGCACGTCTATTGGCTCAAGCTGCCCAATTTCACCTATCGATGCCATTAAGGATTTTACTTTCTCTTGGTCGTTCACACGCGGCAACGGGCGCCGAATTTGATTTAAGGGTATCTCTTGGACTTTTACCATGATATTTTTACCACCTAACTTTATTTTTTGTTCCTATCTTTTACTCCTTAAATAAATCATACTCATTATGACTTCGTTTTGCAACCAATTTGGGAAAAAATCGAAGAAAGTTGTAATGTAATAATTTAGACGTTTGATGCTACAAAGTTACTACAATTACAATATGAATGCATTGGGTGCTTCTAAGTTTTGGCAAAGCGAAAAAAAGCGGTTTTCTATGAAAAGCATGTGCGGGCGTATGTACTACACGACGCTGACTGTGTTTTGCCTGTTGGGATTAACAGGTGCATCAGCGAGTACAAAAGGTGATAAAACAGATGTTGATTTGAAGATTGGGATTGTGCAGCGGTTTGGTGATAGTCCAAAAGATTTGTTACAGCTTGAACCAACTAAGGGGGATAAGCTGCTATTGAGTTTTCGGACGAGTAATGGTCAACAGACTGTTAGTACCGATAAACCTGTGCGATTAGAAATTGCGATGCAGCCACCAGCAAAACCTAGCATTAACGAACGGGTTGTTTTGGGGGTTTTTCGGACTTTTGAGACAGCAGAAGATAATGCCAATAGATGGCGCGAGTTAGGTATTCAGGTAGAAATAGCCCAGCCAAACCGTTGGCAGGTATGGGCTTCTCGCAAAGTATATAGTACTCCGCTGTTGCGACGGTTATTATTACAGAGCTTACAAGCGAGCGGTAGAAAGACTCCTTTCATTGATACCGAAGTCATTAAACAGGCGCCAGTTGTAAGTTGGACAGTGGGAGGCAAGCGTTATAACGTCAATTCGTTGGCTATCGATAGTCAAAAAAGCCGGGTTTTGGTAAACCAAGGTAAGAAACTTGATGATAAAGATGCAAAAACTCCAAATAATCAACAAAAAAAGGATACTCTCAATCCGAACAAAGCACGTTTATTCCCTGGTAATTTACAGGTACAACCAAATGCTTATGGAACTTACACGCTTGTAAATAACGTTCCATTAGAAACATATTTACGTGGAGTAGTACCTTACGAAATTGGTAATAACGCCCCAATGGCAGCACTTGAAGCACAAGCAATCATTGCCCGAACATACGCATTGCGAAATATACGTAGGTTTGCCGCCGATAATTATCAACTCTGTGCTGATACACACTGTCAAGTTTATTTTGGTTTAAAAGATGTTTCAGCTAGTACAGACAAAGCTATCGCTAGTACTAAAGGGATGGTAGTAACGTATAAAAATCAATTAGTAGATGCATTGTATTCAGCTAGCACAGGAGGCGTAACAGCTTCATTTTCTGATGTTTGGAATGGAGACGACCGTTCGTACTTGCGACCCATATTAGATGCGCCGAACAATATATGGAACTTGACGGGGCAATCGCTGCGTGAGGAGAATAATTTAAAAGCGTTTGTCAATAAAGAAGAAGGGTTCAATGAAACTGGCTGGGACTTATTCCGTTGGAGGAGAGAGTCGCGCATTGAGGATATAACTAAGAGTTTGCAGAAATTTTTGGCGGTTAAAAAGAGTCCATTTGCCAAGCTTAAGGAAGTTCGGGAAATGGAAGTTGTCGAACGTAGTGATAGTGGAAGGATTTTGAAATTAGAGATAAAAACCGATATTGGTTCGTTTCAATTGACTAAAGACGAAGTTCGTAGTGCATTCGCGGCGCCAATAAGTACACTATTTTACTTAGAACCACTCAACAAAGGTGGGTCAGACTTGTGGGGATATGCTTTTGTTGGTGGAGGAATGGGACATGGAGTGGGGTTGAGTCAAGTTGGAGCGCAAAATTTAGCTAAACTTGGCAGGTCAAGTGCTGATATTCTTCAGTTTTATTACCCAGGCACACAACTTCAAGTTCTCAACGACAAAATCAAAAAATAGCCAATTGTGTGATATAAAGGCGCCAATAAAAAACAAGCAAAAAAAGGGAAAAATGTTTCCCTTTTATGCTATCTATATTTTTCTACTGAATATTCGCGTTTCTACTAGTAGAGTTCTTCTTCCTTGTGGGTTTCGATGGTGCAATCAGATGTTGGATAAGCAACACAAGTTAATACATATCCACCTTCCATTTGGTCATCATCTAAGAAGGATTGGTCAGACTGGTCTACAGTACCAGCGGTAATTTTACCAGCACAAGTGGAGCAAGCACCAGCACGGCAAGAGTAAGGTAGGTCAAGACCAGCTTCTTCAGCAGCGTCTAAAATATAAGTATCATCTGCACAATCAATGGTGGTTGTACCTTCTTCGCCAACAAGTGTTACTTTGTAGGTTGCCATTTTCGTAATCCTCTCTTTTGCAAACGGACGGTATAAATTCTCGCAAGTCAATAGCGGCGACCTATCATATAAGATTAGCCGTCGTTTTTTATTTACTTCATTCTGATACTACGAGAAAAACAACACTATGTAACCGGAAATTTGACGCGATTAGTAATGAAATTTAGTTACTTCTGACCGATAAGTTTTGTTTATATTATTTACTGATACAAAGTAAAATCATCAAGTAAATTTATACTCAAGTGATAAATTCATCAACATTATTGGCGTAGTAGTAATGTACGATTTAGGACAGAATCTAACTGGGCGTATAAATGTCGGCTTAGTTGGTACAGGATATGCGGCAAAGCTACGGGCAGAAGCATTGCTGCAAGATGAAAGAGCAAATTTAGTCGCAGTTGCAGGCGCCGAAAAAGCGCGTACCGAAACATTTGCAGCGTCTTATCAAGCGCAAGCAATAGACTCATGGCAGCAACTGGTCGAGTCAACGAGTATAGATTTAATAATTGTATCGACGATAAACAGTGAGCATAGCGCAATAGTTCGTGCAGCGTTGGAGTCAGGAAAGCATGTTGTAGTTGAATACCCTTTAACACTCGATGCTATCGAAGCTACTGAACTTATAGCTTTAGCTTCATACAAAAATTTACTGCTCCACGTTGAGCATATAGAACTTCTGGGTGGTTTACATCAAGCCATTAAACAACACATATCAGAAGTTGGGCACGTATTCTATGTTCGTTATAACACTATCAAACCTCAGCATCCTGCCCCACGCAAATGGACTTATAACCATGAGTCGTTTGGGTTTCCGTTTATGGGCGCCTTATCCAGGCTACATCGCTTTACAGATTTATTTGGCAAAGTGTTAACGGTAAATTGTCATCAGCGCTTCTGGCAAATTGAAGACGACTATTTTCAAGGTTGTTTTTGTGTTGCCCAACTTTCGTTTGAAAGCGGACTATTAGGACAAGTTATTTACGCTAAAGGTGAAACTCTTTGGCAAAACGAACGTAAATTTGAAATTCACGGTGAACATGGGGGGATAATTTTTAACGAAGATACTGGTCAAATGGTACGTCGTGACGGAACAGTACCTATTGAAACAATCAACCGTAAAGGATTATTTACAAAAGATACAAGTATGGTATTAGACCACCTCTTGACAGGCGCCGAACTTTATGTGACTCCAGAACAAAGTTTATATACCATGAAAGTTGCCGATGCAGCTTTGCGTTCAGCACAAACAGGTTTAACAATGGTTGTTGATTGAATATCTCACAGAAACCTGGTTTCTTCAAAAAACCAGGTTTCTTAATTTTTTTATTTCTTACGAGCATTAGTAACAACCAATTCAAATTCCCAACCGGGGATTTCTTTAACAGATTCACTAATTTTAAGCAAAGAAAGTGAGCCATTAAGACTCAAACTTTCGCGTGAACGTACATTAGCAGCTACTACTTTCTCACCATTTTTAGCTATCAAATCAAGCGAACAATCAGCTAATTTAGGTGGTAATTTATCAGCAGAAGGGTAGACGCAAACTGAGTAACCTTGTTCACGGTACTCGCGTGCTAATTTTAACACTCGTTTGTGTTCAAGATTATTTTGATGGATAGAAGTATTCATACGAGTATAAAAAAGTTCACTTGCTATAAGGTATTGTAACAGCACTAAAAAAATAGCTTCGTATGAACTAATACATCCTAATTTTCGTTTAAGCAGCTAAATCTTTAGGGTCAGGCGCCATATCAATAACAATATGCAAAAATTCTTGACCCTGACAAAATGCTTCAGCAAGAACAGTAGATAAACCACGAACCCGAAAAGAACCATTAAGATTACGTCTTCTGCTCACAAAATCTGTGATTTGGTAATCATCTACATAAATAACACCATTCAACGCATCTCTTACTGGCTTAACAATATTATCGCTGTCTGGAACCGCTGACTCATCTCCATAAGGAGCATCATAATAGTGAGTAATTGTTACTTGTATATAATCACCCAAAGGCGCCTGACTACCCCAAAGACCAACAGATGCCGAACGAACCTTCTGTTTCCAAGTTTGTAAACGTTTACGTTCTTTTGTTTGATAAGAAACTGGTTTACCAATGACAACAAATTCAAATGGTAGCATTGGGTTCTTTAAGTAGTTTGTAATAAAAGTGACACTTTCTCATACGTCTATACTTAAAGATTAGCATATTTCCAATAGTCATTATAAAAAAGTGCAAGTATTAAAAAGAGAAAATACTAAAAGATACAAATTTTATAAATTATTTAAACTAAAAGTAGAGACGTTACATGTAACGTCTCTACAACCAAAACGGGTAATTAACCTATAATGACAATTATTAAGGTAAACGAATATCAATAACAGTGGCATTAAAATTGTAATTAAAGCCCTCTAATTCAAAAGGCATACCGATTTTAACTTTACTATTACCAAGTACGGGTCCGCCATCGGTTAAATTAGCTTTACCCTCTAGGGTTAAAAGCATATCGGTGCTAAAGTTATTTTTTCTGGGGTCGGGTAATTCTTTGAGTGAACCATCAGGTTGGGGAACGCTGAGAGTCCGAGGTAGTTCTTGTACGGACTTAATAGCAATTTCGCCATAGGGTTGGTTACGGATAATGACTTTAGTTTTACCACCTTTGCGAAAATCTTTGTCAACTAAGCGCTGTGGGTCGCGAACATTTAACCCTCGTACAACTAAGTCAACTTCGATAGGTACAGTTTTGCTGTTGACCTGGGCAACCGAACCTGTGGTACCCGGAAAGAAAAATATACTAATAACCACTAATAAAATAACGAAGATGGCGCCGACATCAAGAAGGTTGAATTTGCCGAACAAGCGGCCTTTAGAATCTAAAATAGCCATAAAAACTTCCTTTGAGAACGAGTAATCGATAATCGTGCGAAACAAAAATATTCAGTTCTTTTAAGTCATGCGAAAGTGTATCACAAGAAACCTGGTTTCTTGATTGAAATATTGTAATAAAAACGACATGTTACATAGAAACCAGGTTTCTGGGTTTCTTTGAGTAATGTTAAACTCTATAGCCTGCATTTCGTCAAGGTCATTAAGATACGAGCGCGAATATTCTTTTAATCGGTAGTAGCAACATACGTATGATGTTGGCTAAAGTATGTGTAATAGGGTCTTTGATGCAACTTATTGGCTCAACAAGCCGTCATATACCCTTAAGTTCTATCAAAACACATCTAAGCCCGGAAGGTTATCGAGGTAATTTTTGGATGAATTGGCAATACAATTCTCGCAATTTCTTTTCTGTAAGGCGCCGCTTTATATACCCGTTAATCTCAGTAGCAGTCGCTTTGTCACTGTTTTTGGGTACGGGTAAACCATCCCAAGCGCTGGATTTTCTACCACTGTTAATTCGCGGTGTACAAGTATTCCAGCTATCTAATGTATCATCTCAGCAAGAGTTTCAACTGGGTCAACAAATGAACCAGCAAATTCTAGGTGGTCAAGTTCGGCTTTCTCGTAATTCTGAAATTAACCGCTATGTACAAAACATTGGTGAGCGTCTTGTTCCCTTTAGTAACCGCAAAAATGTCAAGTATACATTCCAAGTAGTTGATGAAGACAGTATTAACGCTTTTGCCACTACAGGAGGTTTTGTTTACATTCACACAGGTTTGATTAAAGCCGCAGACAATGAAGCTGAATTAGCAAGCGTTATCGCGCATGAAATGGGACATATTGAAGGTAAACACCTACTTAGCCAAATGCGACAACAAGCTATTGCCAGTGGAATTGCAACCGCAGCAGGTGTAGACCGTAGTCAAATTGTTGGCTTAGGTGTAAATCTTGCCCTTAATCTTCCTCGCAGTCGTCAAGATGAATTTGATGCTGACAGACGAGGTTTAAGAACCATGAGTGGTGCTGGTTATGGTCAGTCAGCAATGGTTTCGTTTATGCAAAAACTCCAGAAAAAGTCTAGCGGTTCGACTCCAGCTTTTTTGAGTACTCACCCTGGTGCTGGTGACCGTGTTGTTGCTCTCAGGCGCCTTATCAACGCTCAACCGACTAATAGTAATGGTGGGTTAGATGCAGCTACATATCGAGCTAATACTCGTTCGTTACGATGAGCATCCCTGCCCTGAATGGTCAGGATTTTCAGGGTGTTTTCTTATAATTGGTCAAAATCTAATCAAAATTAAATTATTAAGCTCGACGCTTTGACGGATGAGTATATCTCATGTCGTTAGGATTGACATGCACGACTAATTCTTCCATCGGTAAAATTCGCTTTATTTTCTTGAGTACATTAACTTGATATGCTATGCCGTTGGTGATGTCTAAGGCAGTTAACCAACCACTACGAGGATGATACGCGCCTGTGTCAATATCAAGCCAGCCTCTACCCTGAGCTAATTGACCAGGCGCCACACCGGGCATAGTAAAAGTAATAGTATGACCAATAATAATTAGCTTGTCAGGGAAATAGGGCTTTTGAATACTGTGAAATTCATCACGTATCCAACATAGCTGTTCACCAGTTTGATTTTCTAAAGGCATAGAAGGGTCAACACCAGCATGAACAAGCAAAACATCCCCTAAATCTATGTGTGTCGGCAAACTAGAAAACCACTCTACATGCTCAAAAGGCACAATCCCTTGCTGGTAAGAAGCTACCGTGGCTTGACCTCCACTGTATAACCACGCTTGTACTACTGTCTCTGGATTACGTCCTTGTGTCAAGATATTAATCAGCATTTGCTCGTGGTTGCCAAGCAAACAATGATACTCATTTTCCATCACAAAAGACACGACCTCAGCACTTTGAGGACCACGGTCAATTAAATCTCCAAGAAAATAAATTGAGTCATCAGAAGTTGGAGAAATAGCATCCATTAGCGTCATCAGTCCCTTATAGTGACCGTGAACATCCCCAATCACAATTCGACGGTGGCTTTCGGCGCTCATCAGTTTTAACTTTTTAATACTTATCAACAAATATTTTTTGTCTATTAATATTCTTGGCTACACCCTGTGTGAGTGATTTTCAGGAAAAAACAGTAAAAATTACTGCATGTCTCTTCAACCGTACTCAACCATAACTCTAATCGCTTACCTCAAAGAGTATAGTTGAGATACCCGGTAATTTCTAGTATGACTCAAATACAAAGCTTAAACATCTCTAGTATAATTTAAACCTGCACACTAGGATTGGTATATTACTTAGTAGCCTTAATATCGCTACTCAAAAGAAACCCGCAAAGAAACCGCGTTTCTACCCAAACTCGTAATTTTATTACAAGATATCTTAAAGAAACCCGGTTTCTCAGTTTCTAGAAAAAATAACGATGGAGTTTTAGCCATGTCAGAAATTACTATAGAAGTAAGTTCTCGAATATGTCAGCATATGAACGACGACCACAGCAACGCTATACTTCTCTATGCTCAAGCTTTTGGTGGTTTAAAAGAAGCGCAAGCTGCTCAAATGCAAGCAATAGATGCCACAGGAATGGATATTAACGCTCAAGTTAACGGCGAGAATGTACCTGTACGTATAAATTTTGACCATGTTCTTCAAGATTCTGAAGATGCTCACCACACATTAATTGCAATGGTAAAGCAAGCGCGTCAAAGTTAGTGAAGGTTAGGTTAGTAGGTGGGGGTGGGCAGTGCCCACCGTACAATTTATGTAAAATATCAAACTTAAAATTAATGAACAGACGTTATTTTTTAATTGGTACTGGTGTAATATTTTCGCAGTTGCTCATAGGATGTTCTGATAATAAGACTAGATTAACTGTAGAGTTATTAAAAAATTCACTACCTGCTCAGGTAGTTGATGAATTTCGTAGAACTTTAAAATCGAATACAGATATTAATATTGCGCTGGTCGAGCAATTTAAAGATGTATTTAATAAGCTTGAAACTTGGCAAAAACCTACTCAACCAAAAAATGATTTATTTGGATGGTTTCGGCGCCTATCGTCTGGTAATTCAGGTAATGAGAATAAAATTTCGACTGATTTAGTTAGTTTAGGTGATTATTGGCTTCAAGGGGCAATAGAAAAGAAATTAATTCAACCGATAGATGTAAGTAAAGTTCAACAATGGTCTGTTTTGCCACAACAATATAGAGAACTAGTCACGCGCAACGATAAAGGATTTGTAGACCCACAGGGTAAAATTTGGGGCGCCCCTTACCGTTGGGGAAATACAGTTATTGTTTACCGTCGCGATAAATTTGAGGAAAAAAAGTGGGCGCCAATCAAAGACTGGGCTGACTTATGGCGCCCAGAATTACGCGACCGAATTTCATTATTAAATCATCCACGCGAAGTTATTGGTTTAGTTCTAAAAAGATTAAATAAATCTTATAATGAAACTGATTTAAAATCTATCACCGAATTAGAACGTGAATTAAACAATTTAAACCAACAAGTTAAATTTTACGGCTCGACTCAATATATAGAACCTTTATTAATAGGTGACACATTAGCCGCAGTTGGTTGGTCACAAGATATATTACCAGCCCTGGCTAACTATCGAGACCTTGCAGTAGTTGTACCGCAGTCTGGCACCGCTCAATCGGTAGACTTATGGGTTAATCCCAGTGGGCGCCAAAGCCAGCAAGAACTTGTAACACAATGGATTAATTTTTTATGGCAACCAAAAATAGCTAGACAAATAGCAACACGTACTCGAAGTCACTCACCAATACCTATAAAAATAGAAACATCAGAAATCCCAGAAGCATTGCGTAGCTCATTAATAATAAGTCAAAATATCCTCGATAAAAGTGAATTTATACTTCCTTTGCCAGTCGAAGTAGAACAGCAGTATATTAATTTATTTGAGAGCATGAAAAAATCTTAAAATTATTATTAATTGATTATTAATGAAACTGGTGTTGAGGGACGTATCCGAAAACGGTTTTGATTATTCATGTTAATTCGACAATTTGCAGGAGTTGCCGAAAAATTACAAGTGTAAGTCCCAAGAAGTTCTTGCTGATAATTAAAAACTCGAACATTATAACCGTGACTGCGTGCATCATAACCTAAACGATTGATAAATTGATAGCGTTCAAGATAATCGAGAACACTCCAAACTTGCTGATTCACAATTAAATCAACGCGCGCAGAAGCTTGTGTAGTTGCAGGGTAAGCTATCCAATTATCAAGTAATTTAGTCTCCGAATTTTCTTTTGCCCACCACAAACTAGGAACTGTTGATTTATCTTGATTAAAGGTATTAGCTGTCGTGACACCTACAGGGTTTTTCAGCATATTTAAATCTAAAGGCAAATTTGAAGGCTTGATGACAGCTAATGTTTGTGCATGGACAGGTTGATGTAAGTAATTGGGAATAGAACTTAATAAAAGACCAGTAAAAGTAGCTACAGATACTTTAAAAAATGCCACACTAAAGTTACTCATCGACTGCATAAGTTGTTCAGCTTAAAATTTTTCTATATAGATTTACAATCAAATCGCCTAAAAACAGTGCCTTCTTCCATCAATTTTGATTTTGCACCCCAATTTGGCACCGATGAGGCGCCTGTGCTACAAGTACTAGTCACCAACTACAAATCATAGGTTCCCGAACGGATTCTCGTGGGCATCTGATAAAATTAAAATCGAAGTAAAAGTTTTGTAAAGGAGTATTAAGAAATGGGCGGCGAATTATTTGCAGCAGCAATATTACCCTTCGGTTTGATTTTCTTAGGTTGGGGTCTTGGTCAAGCACTGCTAAAAATCCAAGGAGCAGAAGAAGAGTAGAGTGCGCTCGTAGAAAGTGCTGAGTGCTGAGTGGGATATGAGTAACAACGAACGCACTCACCACTCATAACTCACCACTCATAACTCAGCACTCACCACTCAGCACTCACCACTCACCACTCACCACTCATAACTCAGCACTCAGCACTCAGCACTATATTGGTCAAAAAAGTTGCCATTTTATGTTAAAGCCCTTACATTCTGATAAGATTCTATTAATAAAGCTTAAAGTTTCGTAACAAGACCCTCATGACATTACTAATCGTCGGTGCCACTGGCACCTTGGGAAGACAAGTGGCTCGTCGTGCTATCGATGAGGGGTATAAGGTGCGTTGTCTAGTCAGAAGTGCTAAAAGAGCGGCATTTCTTAGAGAATGGGGCGCCGAGTTAGTGGGGGGAGATTTATGCTACCCTGAAACCGTGCAACGTGCCTTAGAAGGTGTGACCGCCGTAATTGACGCTGCAACTGCCCGCCCAACTGACTCGTTAAGCATCAAGCAAATTGACTGGGATAGCAAAGTCGCATTAATTCAAGCAGCGAACAAAGCTTGTGTAGAAAGATTTATTACATTTTCGATTTTAAACGCCGATAAATACCCAGATGTACCGCTAATGGAAATTAAGCGGTGTACAGAATTATATTTGGCTGAGTCTGGTTTGAATTATACGGTGCTGCAACTTGCTGGCTTTATGCAAGGTTTAATCGGTCAGTATGGAATACCTATTTTAGAAGGTCAACCCGTTTGGGTAACAGGAGCGTCATCACCTGTTGCTTATATGGATACACAAGATATAGCAAAATTCGCAGTCCGCGCTCTACAACTTCCAGAAACTTCTAAGAAAGCATTTCCGGTAGTCGGAACTCGTGCGTGGAGTGCTGAAGAAATTATTAGTGTATGTGAACGTCTTTCTGGTAAAACTGCGCGTGTTACCCGAATGCCAATAAATCTTTTACGTACAGTACGTGGCAGCTTGCGGTTTTTCCAGTGGGGATGGAATGTTTCTGACCGCTTGGCATTTACAGAAGTACTAGCTAGTGGTAAGCCTCTTGATGCTTCAATGGATGAAGTCTATAAAGTCTTCGGATTTGACGTAAGTGAGACCACAACCCTAGAAAGCTATTTCCAAGAATACTTTAACCGAATTATGAAGAAGCTTAAAGAGCTTGATTACGAGAAAAATAAATCTAAGAATAAAAAACAGCAACCAAAACGAACACCATTTAAAAAAGCAAATACTCAATAGTCAATAGTCAATCGTTTAAGACTAGGATGAATTTTGCTCAAAAATGTGCAACGATTAACATAATAAAAAGCGTCTTGTGAAAAGTTTGGATATTTGAGTGTGCCCAAAGCAGGCATTATTTACAACGACATTAAGCCGATAGCAGAACGTGTTGCTATCGAGGTTAAAGACAAACTGACCGCTGCTGGTTGGGAGGTTCAACTCGCAACTGGTGTAGGTGGCATGTTGGGCTATGCGACTCCCGATAGTCCTGTTTGTCATACCCCTATTTCCGGTCTTATACCCCCTGGTTTTGACTCTGAAATGAAGTTTGTAGTGGTTTTAGGGGGAGATGGAACGGTATTGGCGGCATCACGGCAGGTTGCCCCTTGCGGTATTCCGCTGTTAGCCGTCAACACTGGTCATATGGGGTTTCTCACTGAAACTTACCTCAATAAGTTGCCTCAAGCTATAGATACTGTGCTTGCAGGTGATTATGATATTGAAGAACGAACAATGCTCGCGGTCAAAGTCTTCCGTAAAGAAAATGTTGTTTGGGAAGCACTTTGTCTGAATGAAATGGTTTTACATCGAGAACCCCTAACTTCGATGTGTCATTTTGAGATTGTTGTTGGGCGCCATGCTCCGGTAGATATTGCTGCTGATGGGGTAATTGTTTCTACTCCTACAGGTTCTACAGCATATTCTTTAAGCGCTGGTGGCCCCGTTATTATACCTGGTGTACCTGTACTACAATTAGTCCCAATTTGTCCACACTCGCTGGCATCAAGAGCATTAGTTTTCCCAAATACCGACCCGGTAAATATTTACCCAGTAAATACACCGCGTTTAGTTATGGTCGTTGATGGAAACGCTGGTTTTTATGTTCTGCCAGAGGACAGGGTTTATTTAGAGCGTTCAGAATATGGCGCCAAGTTTATTCGTCTACAAAGACACGAGTTTTTCCGAATTTTGCGAGAAAAGCTAGGTTGGGGACTACCCCACATAGCTAAACCAACTTCGGTAGAGTTACCTTGATAAGCATCGCTTGTAGCCTGGGGTTTTAACCCCAGGAACAGTTTTATTTGTTGCCTCTTTTAATCAAAAATTAGAATAAGATATAAAATTTATCAAAATACCGAATGGAATCGTGGATACTTATACGTACTCCCACGTATAATCGTATGTCTCAAAATTGATTCAATTGTTTAATTTATCAACATCGACGGCGCCTAGACGTGATAAATCACGTCTCTACATCAAAATATAACTCCTGACTCCTAACTTTATAAATATGACGCTTGCTCACAATCCTTGTGTTTTAGTGATTGAAAGCGATGAAAGCTTGGCAAATCAACTTTCGTGCGATTTAAAAGAAGCTGGTTATGAACCAGTTGTCGCGCATGATGCTGGATGCGGGTTACGATATAGTCGTGAACGTGAACCAGCTTTAATTGTTGTTGACCGAATGCTTTCAGGTGAATCTGGACTTTCACTATGTAAAAGTATTCGTGGTTCTGGTACTCGCTCACCAATGCTGATACTAATGGCACGCGATACTGTTGATGACCGTGTTGCTTGTCTTGAGGCAGGTGCTGATGATTACTTTTTGAAACCTTATCGCTCTGAAGATTTTTTAAATTTAATTCGTCTGTACTTAAAGCCCGATGTAGATACTACTGAACAACTACGTTTTGGTGACTTAGTGCTTGACATCGCTACTCGTCGCGCTATTTATAGTGGACGCAATATTGATTTGACGATGAAAGAATTTGAACTTTTGAAGTTTTTGATGGAGCATCCCCGTGAAGTCTTAACACGCGAGCAAATTCTTGAAAATGTTTGGGGCTACGATTTTATGGGTGAGTCTAATGTTATAGAAGTCTACATCCGCTATTTGCGTCTCAAAATTGAGGATGAAGGTCAAAAGCGCTTAATTCAAACTGTGCGTGGTGTTGGTTACGTGTTAAGGGATACTTGAGAAATTATAGCGAATAAGCAATAATACTTAAGTGGTATCCAAGAGATACTCGTTTTAAAATTCTCATAAAAAATTTAGACTTTAATTACCAATAAACGCGAACAAAGATGTAGAATCGAGGTTTAAAATCTCAGAATACTCAATTATGTTACGTTTGCTACACTTGTCTCCGATTATTTTGAGTATTTGGCTAATGGGGTGTTCGGCATCTACAACGGCTAAAACTCCTACAGAGGCGCCAACTTCGTTATCAAATGCTCAAGTGACACAAAACACCAACAAAGGGCAGCAATTACCTATATCGGCTGTGGCTGTTCTGCCAAGTGGCGCCAAAATCGAATTAGAAGTTGCGAAAACACCAGAGCAACAACAAATGGGGTTAATGTATCGACCAGCATTACCTGATAACCGAGGTATGTTGTTTGCATTTGCTTCACCCCAACCAGTTAGCTTTTGGATGAAAAATGTACCAGTGAAATTAGATATGGTTTTCATTCATCAAGGTGTTGTTGAGTATATTACAGACTCCGCTCCACCTTGTACCGCAGAACCCTGTCCAACCTATGGTCCCAATAAATTAATCGACCAGGTAATAGAACTGCGTGCAGGTAGAGCAGCTGAACTCAAACTCAAAGTTGGCGACCGTATAAAAATACAACCGATCAGCACAAGTGGCAAATCCACTGCTGGCTAAATATACTTGGTTAAAAATGCTTCTTTACACATAGAGAAAATGCTGATATAAATATGTAACCAAAATGGCTTGAAACCCTTTCTGGGAAAAGATAGCATAAAATACTTGCTCAAGACAGTTATGATTTAGTTGTAAAAAAGTTTATTTTGGCGATAAGATTTGGTATACTGCTAGTCATTCAAAACCAGCACCGCAAGTTGAAGGTAAAATCTTAAACTTTGAGTATCAAAAGATATTCCTTTAGATGCAAGAGTTACAAGACCTTAATGATGCAATATAAGCAAATTAAAGTTTTGATACAGCGGAATTTAACGAGTGAAATAACCTAATTAAGTATATTTACTCACGTTAATAAAATAGATCAAAATAACGCCCATAAAATTTTTGGTTAAATTTTAGCAGTTTTGACATCAAGGAACTTATTGTTTGCTGATTCAAAGCTATTTTGTGAAAAATGTAGAGACGATTGTGTAGTGACAGATCAAATACTGGCAACTAGGCAATTAATATTTACTCACTGATATATGACAATACACACTACCCAAGGAGGTGAGAAAAAAATGTCACCATCGACATATCCCGGACTAATTGACTTTTTACAAGAGGATTTGGCAATTTCGAGTGCATCAATAGCTGTTGCACTTCGTCGTAGTCAACAAGACCCTGGACCGCTGCCAATGATTTTGTGGCAGTATGGGCTAATTACGTTAGACCAGTTAGAGCGAATTTACGATTGGCTAGAAACGTCATCATAAAAACCATACCAGATGTAGATAGAGAATTATTGTTGTATCGATAACAAATCTTGACAATGTAATAAAACCACTCAAATTTAAGATATTTAAGTGTTGTGAGTATTAAGAATTATTACTGAGTGAATTTACAGGCATTCAGAGGATTAAAGCTTATGTCAAACAAACTCAGGCAGTGGCAAATTTTGATAGATAGTATACAAAAGTGGCGGGTTAGCCGTTTAACCCGCTTTTAAGTGTAGTGATATTTAATGAAAGCTTATCAGCGGTCTGCTAGAGAAGTTGTATTGACGTGATTAATTGACCAACGGTGGTCTATCTCCATCGCAGAAAACTGGCAAATTTCTTCTAGGTGCTTCTGTTGGACAGCTGCTTTGCGAAGAGTAATAATAAGCTGGTTAACCTGCTGCCGCAGTGCCGGGTTTTGATTTACTGCTGACATTGTTTGCCGTTCTAGCAGTTGTAGCAGCAGTTCGTAATGAACAGGTGAAGGCAGAGGAATTTGATCCATGAAGTTTGATTCGCTTCGATTAAATATGGGGTATTAAGTCAGCAAAACGAGTAGGGTACTATTTGGAATTGTGACACAGAGAACAAGTTTTTGGGTAAAGTCCTTATTTTGTTGGTAATGAAGATTTGGCAAAGAGACTTTGAATTGCAGCTTCAATTTGAGGGTGTTTAACCAGAGATTCACCGATGAGGACAGCAGCAGCACCAGCAGAAGTCACGACATTTAAGTCATCGGGTGTATGAAGTCCTGATTCGCTAACCACCAAAATGTTACGTTCCTTTAACTGTTGACCTCTTTCGGAGAGTAATTTACAGGTGGTTTGTAAATCGACGGAAAAATCCTCTAAATTCCGATTATTTATTCCAACTAAACAAACTCCATCTAATGCTAGTACACGGTCAAGTTCTTCTAAAGTGTGAACTTCAATTAAGGCAGCCATTTTAAGGGTATTAGCAATCTTAACAAAATACTGTAAATCTTGGTCGCTTAAAATTGCAGCAATTAATAAAACTGCATCGGCGCCAGAGACACGTGCTAAGTACATTTGGTAAGGATAAATTACAAATTCCTTACACAGTAATGGTAAATCTACGGCAGTACGAATAATAGCTAAATTATCAAAACTACCTTGAAAAAACTTTTGGTCAGTAAGTACAGATAGACAAGAGGCGCCTGCACGTTGATACTGTTGTGCTATTTCTACAGGGTCAAAATCTTCTCGAATTACACCTTTGCTAGGAGAAGCTTTTTTAACTTCGGCAATTAATGCGGGGTTAGTTTTACCATCACTTATGGCAGCAACAAAATCACGTGTTGGGGGTGCAGTCATTGCTTGCTTTTGTAACTCGCGCAACGGCACTTTTTCGCGAAGCATTTCCACTTCAGCTTCCTTATGCCAAACTATTTCCTCTAAAATATTACTTGGTTCAGTATCTGGTAAAGCTGTTTGATACTGCAAAATAGACACTTTGACCGCTGGGTTAGGATTAATACGACGAATTTGCATAACAATTGAGTGATGAGTGCTGAGTGCTGAGTAGGAAGTGCTGAGTGCTGAGTAGGAAGTGATGAGTGCTGAGTAGGAAGTGATGGGTGCTGAGTAGGAAGTGATGGGTGCTGAGTGATGAGTAAGGAGTGCTAACTTCGTACAGACGCGATTAATTGCGTCTCTACTCAGCACTCAGCACTTTCCACTCAGCACTTTATTAAGCGACTGCGCGTTTATAAGCTTCGTCTAACACTTCGGAGAGTGTTGGGTGTGCGTGTACGAGGTGGGCAAGAGTGTGGACAGTTTGACGGTTAGCTATAGCTGCTGACGCTTCATGAATTAAGTCTGATGCGTGTAAGCCAAATATATGTACACCTAAAACTTCGCCTGTGTCTTTACGATATATTACTTTTGCCATGCCGTCGGCTTCACCTTCTGCTAAAGCTTTAGAATTGCCTTTGTAGTAACTTTTAGCAACTCCAACTTCAAAACCCAGTTCTTTGCCCATATCACGTGCGGCAGTTTCAGTTTTACCCACATAACTTACTTCTGGGTGGGTAAATGCTGCTGCTGGAATGCTTTCGTAATCAATTTGCTTAGTTCTACCGCAAATATTTTCAACTGCGATAATACCTTGGGCTGAAGCTGCGTGCGCTAACATCATTTTTCCTGTTGCGTCTCCAATTGCCCACAAATGTGGTACAACTTCACCACTGCTAAGAACAGCCATACTGTCATTAACTGGAATATAATTACGACGGTCAAGCTCGGCGCCTACCGATTCTAAGCCAAGATTTTGGGTTGCGGGAATTCTTCCTGTAGCCACCAAACAAGCATCAACTTCAATAACATCAACATCTTCTTTGGTTTTGAAATTAGCTAATTCAATTACCACGGGTGAACCAGGAATGACACGCTTGGCATATATACCTACATGAGTTTCAATATCACGAGGAGTAATTAAAACTCGTTCGGCAAGCTTGGCAATATCTCTATCAAATCCTGGCATTAACTGGTCTAGCGCTTCTATCATTGTGATTTCACAACCAAGCGCTGAGTATACATCAGAAAATTCTAAACCAATGTAACCACTACCAATAATTGCTACCCAATCAGGAAGTGTTTCTAACTTCACACCTTGGTCGCTAGTAAAAACTGTTTTACCGTCAACTTCGATACCAGGAGGCACAAAAGGAATAGAGCCAGGTGAAAGAATAATATCTTTTGCTGTAAAAGTTTTTTCTCCGGAATCTGTACTAACGCTAACTTTTTGACTACCTACTAGTTTACCCCAGCCTCGGATAATATCAACTCCAAGTCGTTTTAAACTATTCGTCAAGTCTCCCTGAATTTTAGAGACAAGGTTATTTGCATGGTTAGCAATATCCTCTCTTGAGAACTGGACGTTGCTAATTTGAATGCCCAAAGCTTTTAGGTGGTGGGCATTACGCAACTCACGTACTTTTCCAGATGCTGCCAGCAGTGCTTTTGAAGGAATACAACCACGGTTTACACAGGTTCCACCCATATCATTCGCTTCAATAATTGCTGTCTTTAAGCCACAACTAACGGCGTGGAGTGCCGCACCATGTCCACCTACTCCGGCGCCGATAATCACTAAGTCGTAATCAAATCCGTCACTCACGTTAATATACCCCGTGCGAAAGCCCTATATTTTAGAAGAATCAATTCAGCAATCAGTTTATTGTACAACTGGTACTAACTACTCAATTTTAGGGTGCCGCAAAACCTTTCTTTATGACTTTAGATACCAACGCAATGAATAAATTGATGCTTATAACCAACCAATAGTAGCATAAATCACTGCCATTTTAAGATTTTGATATGTTTATGGCTAACTATGACAAGCAATTACAAATTCTATCTCAGTAATTTTTATGTAAATAAAATTAGCGTTATTATTCATTAAATATGTATAAACACTTATGATGATTTTCCCAAGGCTTATACTACATTTGTAGTAAAAAGTAATCAGGATAGGCGCCGCTTTATTAAGTGTCCCTTGCAGACAACATTAAGTATGTACTGTTGTTATACAATACAAAACCACAGCAGTAGCTACTTACTAGGGTGCTTGAGGAAACTTGATAGTTTATAAGCGTGCAAAGCCAATGACTCAGCAGCATACAGAGGAACTTGCCAAGCAAGGGGATGTTAACGCGATTGAAGCTTTGATAAATGAATTGATTGAACCGAATGGAATCAAGGCAAAAGTTGGAGTAAAAGACAGTTGTTTGTATGTTGCTTGTCTGGGAGCAGAAATACCAGAAAGGCAAGCTCTAGTAAAATGTATTGGTAAAAGGATACTCAAGTTAGGTATAAAATCGTTGCAAAGCGCCAAGATTTATGCTGCACAGTGGGGTCAAAACAAGACTGTGTGGCAACAAGAAATTCCACTTAACCCACTTCGTTTAGATTTGAACAACTACGCTTCAGCAAAGGCGCCTGTAAATCCCCAGCCAGCGAAACAACTCAGTATAGGTAGGCACAAAGTTCAAACCTCTTCCAAAGGTATTATAGTCAGCAAAGCCCAACAAAAAGAGATTGAATATCATTCGCAGTGCCTTGTAATGCTGCCGCGTCCTTTGCCCAATTTAATTGGACGATTATCACAAATAAAAGGCGCCTTAGCATTGTTAGATACAAATCAATCTATCGAATTTTATGGTTCAGAAGGGTTAGGCAAATCGGCATTACTGAGGCATATATTATACTTTATCCACAAAAATTCAATTTTTACCGATGGTGCAGTTTGGTTTGGTAATGTATATTATTCGCAAGTTGATTTACTACAACATCTATTTGAACTTTTCCACGAAAGCGACACAACATATAAACCAACGAACTTAGAAACTCGCCGATTTCTTCACAATAAAAAGCTTGTAATTTTTTTAGATGACGTAAAGTTAACGTCCGAAGACATCCAGCAACTAGAATTAATATTACCTGATAGCCGCTTTATAGTAGCATCATCAAGTCAAAAGCTGTCTTCTAATTCTTCTATACAATTATCAGGGTTGTCAAAACGTGATAGCATAGCATTTATCACGCAGAAATTACATCAATCAATTAGTGCAGAAGAGTTAGTGACAGTAGAAGCACTAGCTAATTTGCTTTCAGGACACCCATATATGATGCAGCTTGCTGTAAATTGCATCAACAAAAATGTGTGTACATTGAGTGAGTTGGTGTTAAAGCTACAACCACCTGAAAGCAGTCAAAAATTGATTAAGCAAATTTTGAAAGTATTACCAACAGAACATCAAAATATTTTAGCGACGTTAGTAACAGTTGATGGAATTGGATTATCGAGGGTGCAAATCGAAGCTTTAAGCGAAGCTAACGATACATCAGAAATATTAGCCAGCTTGCTAGATTGGAATTTAATTGATACAGAGTTTAATCTATATTCTCTAAATAAAACTCTAGTATTAGCATTAAAGCAAGAGCTAGTTTTAAACTCATTTTACGAACGTGTACTCTCTAACTTCATAACTTGGGCAGAAAAATATCCTGAATTTTTAACCTTGGGTACTCCCAATGCTTTAATACCTATTCTTACCTGGGCAATTGAAACAGAACGCTACTCGAACATTTTGCGTTTAGTAAAAGCTGCTGAAGTTTCCTTATTCTTGAGTAAACGTTGGGGATTATGGAAACAAGTATTAAAGTACGGTTTGCAAGCTTCAATTGCTTTAAACGACAAACAGAACGAAGCTTGGATGCTGCACCAACTAGGAAGCATAGCTTTGTGCTTAGATGATACGAGTGTAGAAGCGCACAAATACTTAACAAGTGCGTTAAAAATCCGTGAATCTTTGAATTTAGCAGATGCAGTTGCAGCTACTAGTCAGAATTTAAAACTAGTAAAAATTTCTTCACCAGAACCAGATGAAATCACACAATATAGAATTAATCGAACGCAAACTAATACCAAATTACAATTTTTGGCTATTGCATTAATACCACTATTGTGTTCAGTTTTTGCCGGATTACTAGCTTGGTATGTCGTATCACATTTAATCACATCACCAGCACCAAGTGGCGCCTTATCGCAACCAAAAGAATTAACAAACGTATCAACATTTAACGTCAACACCAGCAACTTAAACTTTGGTAAACAGCGAGTAAACACAGAAAGTAAAAGTGAAACAGTAACAATTACCAACAATAGCTCAGTATCAATGCGAATTGCCGAAATTGAAACAATAGGCAAACAAGGAGATTTTGATATTACTAACAGCACTTGTGCAACCGCAATACCACCCAAACAAAGGTGTAATATATCAATAGTATTTGCTCCTATCGAAACTGGTGAACATCGCGCAAGCTTACAACTAACCGACAGTAACGGCAAAACATTACAGCAAATAATAATGAAGGGAATGGCAATATCAGCTATTCAACCAACATACGATATTCCAGTGGCGCCTTCTCCTATAATTCAAACACCCTTACCACTCCCAAAACCAAAACTAATATCACCTCAAACACCCAAAATAATTAACAATCAACACGGCATGGACACTCCATACACTGCACCAACACCAATTCAAACTCCCCAACAACCTATCGAACCACCACAAGCAATACAAACAGAACAACATACGGACACAGTAACCGAATCACCCGAAGTTTTTCCAAACATCGAAACAACACCCGAACCCACAGAAACCCCAATACAAGCAAACTAATATGTGGCACAGGCATCTTGCCTGTGCAGTACATGGGTATTAAGACACACTAGGGTCATCAGACTGCTTAATTTTCCTCAACAAACCTTCAATGCGGTTAACTCGGTCATTACGATTTTGTGACTTAAATATATTCAAAGCTTTATTAAGTAAAGCCACCGCTTCATCACGTTTATTGAGTTGAAGTTGCACTTGTCCCATATACATAAGTGCATCAGCATATTGGGGATTAATTTCCAACGCCTTACGGAATTGCGCCAAAGCATCATCCCATCGTTCTTGGTTAGCATAAACTAAACCAATCCCATTATAAGCAAGGGCATAGCGCGGATTCAGTTTAACCGCTTCAGTAAAAGATACAAGCGCATCCTCTGGCTTCTCCTGTAAATACAACGCATTACCGAGTTGGAAATGAGCGAAAGCATCTTTGGGAAACTTCTTAACTAGCTGACGTAGAGTTTCTTCGGCGCCAGTAAAGTTACGTTGACCCAAAAGCGAATTAGCCTTTTGAATTAATTCAGTCCTTTCAGCTTTTTCACGTTCTGAGAATTGAGCAAGTACCTGTGATGGCGCCATTACAGTCACAATAGTAGGTAGCACACAGTAAAATGGTACAAGTGCTGATATAATAAGGCTCTTGAGCTTCATAACACTCAATTGATTTACGGGTTTTTCCCTATCATAGTTTTATTCTCGTTCTACATGAGCCTTACTTGTGTCACTTATCACTCATATTCACTTAATTGCTTAAACCAAGTAGGACTCACCCAATTGCCACATAAAACGTAGGGTGCGTGACGCTAATAAAAAACTTCAACGTAGTTACAATAGTCACGTAATTATCTCCAATCTGGGAACGAAAATTGGGGAACGTGCATTACACCTTTAATGTTGAGGCGCGCTTTGTACCACGCTATTAGATGCAGCTTCATCCATTACTGCTATATCTTCATCTGTCCAATTTTCGAGCCAATCACCGTCAACATCCTCAAAATGATCATAGATGCCATCTATACCCTTAGCTAGTATAGACTCTCTTAAGCTTCTAACTCTTTGGAGAGCCTCTATTGCTCTTGTTACATTTTCTGAGATAACAGGCTTAAAGTTGGCGGACATAATTACCTTGTTCATCAATACTAGCTATATAATAACATTTATCGCTAAAATCATCACTACTCCTAAATACATACTCACCAATTTTCATTTCAGCTTCTACTAGCATTGGATTAAAGCTTATAAATAGTCCGCGTAGAATTCCCCAATATCTTAAAGTCGATAGCCAGTCATTTTCTTTGCTAGCAGTGAGACTAGCTCTAATACTTGTTAACTGGACGCACAAAACTAACTCTTTTCCACCGGAAGCTATTAAGTCCGTGGCCATCGATAAATCGGCAATATAAGGTTTTAAAGTAGCTCCACCCAAAGATTTTATATGTTTACAGATTTCAGAAATTTTAGAAGCATCGCTAGCTTCAAAGCTATCTGCCATCAAATTTTTCTTCCAAGTGTTTAGCTTAGGGTCTTTTTCAGTGAACCATGTAGGAAATAAATACTGATACCAGTATTTTTCTGCTGGCGTAAGTCGAGCAAATACTACATCTCTCTCTTCATCTGATAGTGATTGAATTGTAAGCCAAAAAGTTGTATCCTCTATCAATTCTCCAAGAAGACGTATAACATACTTTTTACGCATTAAAAGACCAGATTTTGTTTTAGCAATCCAACGCCTCATCTCATCCAGCCTTGATGCTAGATTGGGGTAAACGGGTTGGGCTTGGTTAATCAGTTTTACTAGCTCAAGCTTTATATTGTCGGGGCTTTGCACTATCTATATACCTACTTCTGTACTACTAACAGAAGTAATAATATTATTCAAGTGTCCTATAGTAAAGGGCGGGCAAGGATGCCCACCCCACAAGATTATAGATATCAATCCAAAATTGAAAATTCTAGGTGCCTTCACGCAATTTATCAAGAACGCTTCTATCTTCGAGTGTTGAAGTATCACCAGAAACTTCTTGACCTGCGGCTAAATTTCTTAAAAGGCGCCGCATAATTTTACCAGAACGAGTTTTTGGTAAAGCGTCGGTAAAACGAATTTCACCTGGACGCGCGATGGCGCCAATTTCTTGAACTACGTGTTGTTTAAGTTCTTTAATTAGTGCTTCGCTGCCTTGATGAGTTCCTTCTAAGGTTACAAAAGCTACTACTTCTTCGCCTTTTAATTCATCAGGTTTACCAACAACAGCGGCTTCAGCTACCGCAGGATGGGAAACTAGTGCTGATTCGACTTCCATTGTACCGAGGCGATGTCCTGATACGTTTAACACATCATCAACGCGACCCATTACCCAGAAGTAACCGTCTTCGTCACGTCTGGCGCCGTCACCTGCAAAATATGTATATTTACCATCTTGGGGAGGAATATGTTCCCAGTAAGTGCGACGGAAGCGGTCGGGGTCGCCGTATACTGTACGCATCATACCAGGCCAAGGATAACGGACGGCAAGATAACCACCTTCGTTGTCTGGTACAGAGTTACCCTCTAAATCTACAATATCAGCTTGAATACCTGGGAAGGGACGAGTTGCAGAACCAGGTTTGGTTGAAATGGCGCCTGGTAAAGGTGTAATCATAATACCCCCTGTTTCAGTTTGCCACCAAGTATCTACAATTGGGCAGCGTTCTCCACCAATTATTTTGTAGTACCACATCCAAGCTTCGGGGTTAATAGGTTCGCCGACTGTGCCCAGTAATCTTAACGATGACATATTGCGCGCGTTAGGATGCTGCTCACCCATTTTAATAAACGCACGAATTGCAGTAGGTGCCGTATAAAAGATAGTTACACCATATTTTTCAATTACATCCCAGAAGCAACCAGGGTTAGAAGCACGTGGTGCCCCTTCATACATTACTGTTGTGGCGCCATTAGAAAGAGGCCCATACACAATATAACTATGCCCAGTAATCCAACCTACGTCAGCAGTACACCAATATACATCGGTATCTTGTAAATCGAATATCCATTTAGTGGTCATGTGGGTATATAGGTTGTAACCACCAGTGGTATGCACAACTCCCTTCGGTTTTCCTGTACTGCCAGAAGTGTATAAAACAAACAGCATATCTTCGCTGTCCATTGGTTCAGCAGGACAGTCAGCAGAAGCATTTTGCTGTAACTCATGCCACCAATGGTCACGTCCTGGTTCCATTTTCACCGCTTGGGCAGTACGCTTAACTACCAGTACATTTTCTACACTCGGACAGGCGCCGTTATCTAAAGCTTTATCAACTTGTTCTTTCAGGGCAACAACTGCATCCTTACGCCAACCACCATCAGCAGTAATTACTATCTTTGCTTGTGCATCGTTAAGTCTATCACGCAAAGCTTCGGCACTAAAACCACCGAAAACAACACTATGAGGGGCACCGATACGCGCGCAAGCGAGCATTGCAATCGCCGCTTCGGGTATCATTGGCATGTAAATACCAATTCTGTCACCTTTTTTGGCGCCTAAACTTTTGAGAACATTAGCAAACTGACAAACTTCGCGATGTAGCTGTGCATAGGTGAGAGTCCGCGAGTCACCAGGTTCACCTTCCCAAATAATCGCAGCTTTATTTTTGCGCCATGTAGTTAGATGTCTGTCAAGACAATTGTAAGAAATATTAATCTTTCCATTCACAAACCACTTTGCAAACGGAGGTTGCCAATCAAGGACAGTATCCCATTTTTGAAACCAGTGTAATTCCTTTTGGGCCAAAGACGCCCAAAACTTCTCAGGGTCAGCCTTTGCTTCGTCGTAAAGCTTTTGATATTCCTCCAAACTTTTAATCTGTGCAGCTTGTGAAAACTCCGCACTAGGCTGGAATAAGCGCTTTTCTTGAAGAATTGATTCTATCGTTGATTCAGACATAGCAATAAATACAAAAGGGTGTTGTCACTGAACTTATTTTTAGCCAAAATTAACAGCTAAATGCTTTGATCTTCATTAAGGAAACCCAAAAAAGCAAGCTAAGTACAAATACAATTGCTCAAAAACTCTTGTGGAGCAGCCTTCCCAGGCTGCACCTAATACAAGTACTTATTATTACCACAGAGATACAGAGTACACAGAGAAAGGTATTGTAGAGAGTATGAAAGAAGCAAAGGCGCCAAAAATGAGCAAACTATTGATGCAAGCGACTAATATTAAATTTTCCTCAAGAAAAACTAAAAATCCAAAGTAGTTGCGAGTACAATTGTTCAAACTAACTACCTAGGGTATATTGCATCAGGGTTATGGAGGCGTTACCAAAAGAAATTCAGAACTATCGTACAAAAGACGGTAGAGAGCCTTTCGCCGAATGGCTTGATTCTTTGCGAGATATTCGTGCAATTGATAAAATCGAGAAAAGGCTCAAGCAAGTTCAGTCAGGCAGTCTGGGTACTTACCGTTCGGTGGGAGAAGGAGTTTGTGAATTTAAGATTAACTACGGTCCAGGGTATAGAATTTATTTTGGACAAATTGGTACAGTAATTATACTTATTCTGTGCGGTGGGGATAAAAGCAGCCAACAAGACGATATAAAACAAGCGAAAGAATATTGGAGCGAGTATGGAAAACGTAAAAGCAGCGACCAGTAGTAGTTATCGTGACTACCTAATTAGATCTCTTAAAAACTCAGAACGAGCAGCAGGTTACATCGGAGTGATGCTGGAACTAGACGAAGAAGGTTATGACCCTATGATGTTTAGTTCTGCACTTGAAGAGGTTGTAGAAGCACGCAAACAGTTAGGTACTTTTTCACTTGCTGCACAACAGCATTATGAAAAACTCGACAAAATTCTTGCTAAAACCGGTGGTGAGGAGATTTTAGCTTTGATTGAGTTTTTAGATGAACTTGGTTACAGAATTGCTGTTGCAGCTAAAGATGAGGAAACAACTGATAGTCGCGACTGAATATTAAATTTTTACCAAATCAAAACTGATAACATAGACTATGGGTTGGGTGAAGCGCCCGCACAACCCAACAAAAACTAATTAGTTTTTGGCTTAGTTCCTCTGCTAATGCATGTTGTTAACTTTGCTAATACAATATTCACCACAGAGACACAGAGGGCGCAGAGGGTAGAGCAAGAAAAGTTTTAAATATTGGCGCCTACTCTCAGAATTAATAATGCAAACCACAAAAAGACGATGGAAGATTTAAAGGCGCCAGCTAGCAATAGTTACCGTGAATCTCTAATTTATTCTCTTAAAGATTTAGAAGATGCAGGTGACTATATAGGAGTAATGCTGGAACTAGATGAAGATGGTTACAACCCAAATATTTTACGTTCAGCATTAGAAAAAGTAGTTGAAGCGCGCAAGCAGCTAGGTGACTATTCTTTATTAGCACAGCAACACCACAAGAAACTTGATAAAATTCTTGCACAAACAGGTGGTGAGGAGATTTTGACTTTAATTGAGTTTTTAGATGCACTTGGTTACAGAATTGCTATTGTAGCTAAACATTAAAGGATGTAGGTTAGTAAACGAATCTACCCAGTTTATTTTTTAGCGTTTTTAAACCACTCTACAATACTAAGAGCTAGAGTAGAAGCTAATTTTGTTTGTTCCTTGTTGTTCGTTATCCACTCAAATTCTTCAGGGTTACTGAAAAAACCCAATTCTAGAACTACTGATGGCGCCACTTCTGGACGTGTAAGTGCTAAGTTGTTCCAAAATACCCCACCTTCCGCGCGTCCGAGTTTGCGAGTTAGGTAATTGTGGATGAAAACAGCTAAACTTTTTGATTGAGGATGATACCAAAAAGCTCTTATTCCTTTCGTTTGTTCTGCATCCTCATAATCTTCGGCAAAAGTGTAATGTATCGTCACAGCAATGGTAGGTTGCTCTTGATTTATAATTTCTTGCCGCGCGCTCAAAGATAAATATTTATCATTATCCCTCGTCATAACAACTATTGCTCCATACTTTCGTAACTCAGCAGCTAATAGTTTCGACACTTTCAAGTTTGCATATGAAGCAAAATATCCAGTTGGATCTACAGCACCAGTTTCTTCACCTCCATGTCCTGGGTTAATGACAATTTTGACACCAGATAAAGATTTTTGACTTTTGGCTTTTATAACAGATGCTTGAGCAACATTTGCTTCATACTGCTGTTGAGCCAAAGTTGGCGAGACGAACAGCAATAAGCTTATAGGGCACAATAACAGCAATAATGGTTTCACTTAAACACGGTTTCAAATAAGCCGTTTCCATTGTATTTTGATCATTATATTTGTTTTTGTTTAGCTTCTGACTGCCATTCTTCAATTTTTATAGTTCCTGTCTCTTCTTTTAAATAATTTGAGTAATCAATTTTTTTGAATTCTTGAATAGTAGAGATATCAAGAATTTCATCTTCAACAAGTTGGGGCATTAATAAAACAGCACGATTTATATTTTCAAAGTTATCATTGCTACCCGCACCTGGTAAGTCAAAATAACAGAGATTACTAGCTAGCTTAAAATATCCTACACTGTCGGTACAGTCCATATGCCCTGTAGATTCCATTTTTACTTCTTCTAACAGGCAATTTCCTAGAGAGGTTTTCCCGGCGCCTGTACGCCCAGTTACATATAAATTTATAGGCGCCGCGAATAGGTCATTGTTTTCTCTAAAGGCGCCGACTAATTTGCTTGACTCTATATCACCGAGTTGAATGATTTTTAAGAGGTCTGGTTGGTCATGAAAAATTGAGCGAAGAGTTTCTAATGCGTTGTCTGACATTATAAGTATCCTAAAGTATAAGTATTTATGCAAATAGGTGGCGACAGTTAATTGGCGCCTTTGAAGAATATATGTATAAAAATATATGCCTATCCTGAAGATAAGCATTTAAGTTTAATATTGAAAGCTGCTAAGATGAGATTAATATGATGTTGGCACAATAATTTATACTCATCATCAGAGTTTACACTTAGAATATTTCGGTTGTTGATGTTGGGTTCCGTTCCTCCACCCAACCTACAAATAATTTGGAGAGAAGCAAAAATTTAAATTGTGTCTCCCCTTAAACTTTTTAACTAAAAATATAATGCTTGGATAAGTTACCTGCTTCAGTAGCAACATCTGATAGGGCGCCTGCTTCTTTAGAGATTTTTTCCCAGTGGTATTGCCAACGTGCTAAGGTTCTTCCTAAATCAACTAGCTCTGTTGCTTGTTCTGCATTGACTTCTACTAAAGTTGGTGCCGTCCACTCTATAAAGTACAAACTTTCTCTAATCAAAGAAACTGCTGTATCAGGGTTAATTGTAACTTCTCGTTTAATGGCGCCGAGATTATTGGCTATCTTGCTTAAACGAGTGGAAACGTCATCTTGTGCAAAAAGCTTCTGCCGCTGTATTAAATCTGTCATAGTTCGGTTTTGTATACTTACTAGCAACAATTGACAATTACTAGTATTTATCAACTATAGCCGAGTCTCTCTGTGTCCTAATAGTCTCTGTGGTGAAAAAAATATTGTAAGTTACAGGCAGGGATGCCTGTTCCACAAGATAATTAAGATGATTAATTTATTTCTTGTTGCCAGAGGATTTGGGCTACTCTTTCCATTCCGGCTTTGAGATGGCGCCTGTATGTGCTAAATGGTAGGTCTAGTAGTTCGGCGGCTTGTTCTTGGGTGGGGGCTGGACTTATATATGTTCGGTATATGGCACGGTAAAGTTTATCGTCGCGTGGTGATGCTTGTAATGATTCGGCGGTTTGTTTGATTAACGTTTGTAAGGTGGAAATTCGTTCGTTGATGTCGTTGGTGTTAGCTCTATTTTCGATTAAGTGTGAATATAATAGCGGGCTGTTATGTAATGCGTTAGTACGGGTGAAGTTTTTTAAGGCATCATATACTGCCTCGATAAAGTCGGGTTCGCTTAGTACTAGTAATCTTGGAGTTGTGCTGGAAGTCGTTTCTATTTCACTTTTGGCATCTATTTCTCGTTTTGCTAAGAGTTCACGCCATGCAGAGGGTGAAACTATTCGCCAGTCATGTCCATAAATACCGTATTTTCGTTTGTTTATTTCAAAGTCGGCTTTGGGTAGTCTTTTTAAATCGAAGTACGTTAGCATCGGCGCCCACATTTCAGGTTCGGCGCATGGTAAAAATGTATAAGCTAGTCCAGGTGTTTTTTGAAAGTATTGTACAAAGTTGATAAATATTAGGCTTTGGGTTGGTGAGACTGCTTGATATGTATCGCGTGCCATCCAAAACCTAAATATAGTGGCGCCTTCAGACGAAGAACGCAATGGAGCTTCTGATTGTAAATATTGCCAAGCTGCAACGGCACCTGTATCAACTTCTATATCTTGTGCTGTGGCTTTATGCAGTTCTACAAAAATCGCAAACCCTGCTGGAGTAAGATTGGAATCACGGAAGACTACAATATTTTCAGGTTGTCGTGATATCCAATGTGCTGCAATTGAAGCAGATTCAAATCCTTCATATTGTGTGATTATTTCTAAAATTCCAGCTTTATCGCTTTCTCTATATATATCTGTTTGTAAGCTGCTGTGTTCTTGCCAAGTGAAGCGGGGACGAATTGCTGGGTTATCGCGATGTAAAAACATATAGTCAAACAATACTCGGTGTTTCTCGTCTCCTTGGGTTTGACCTAATTTTATGGTGTAGTAATTTCGCGCGCGCTGGTGTAAATCTGCGTAAAATTCCGGATGGCGCCAGCGTAAGTCAGCGATTAAGACTTCTCGCGCTAAATCATGGGGAAATAAACCATTTTGCCCTGATTCTACAAACGAAAGTTCGCGCAACCACTCAAAAATATCCCTAACCTCAGACAAATCAAGCATTTGTTTCAATAAAGCTTCTGTGGTCAAGCGTACTACTGCACATGCTTCAAGTGCCATTCGGTGAGCAGTTGATGGTACATCCTGAATAAAGCGTTCAAGTAAAGTTTTTATAATATCTGGTTGACTATCAGGTTGAAAGGTTGTCTCTTTCTGGGTAAATACGTCTGCTACCAACGACAGTGCAAGTGGATAACCATGAGTAAAGTCGAGAATTATTTGGTGCTGAGTGTTGGGAATATCTCGACGAGCTAAATAACTTAAACTTTCTTCATAGCTCAAATTACGTAAAGGTAAAGTACGAATTAATGCCTGCCAACCAGCGTCACTGCGCCAAGCTAGGGAAGGTGGAGTGCGACCAGCAAGGACGATCAAAGTATCGAGAGATAAGTGTGGTAAGAATTCCTCGCGCAGCCATTCATCAAGCGTTGCTATGTTTTCGTAAGTATCTATAAATAGGATGTTACGTTTATTACTTACTTTTAAAATATCTAAAGGCGATTCTGATTCTTGCAAACCCATAATACCGCGTAACGCTGCTAAGAACGATTCCGGCGCCGCTTCTAAGTTACGCGCTTCAATAGAAAGATAATCACAATTAACTTGTTCGCACAACTGCATAAACTGCGCGCACAAACTTGTCTTACCAACTCCACCAGGCCCGTAGATATACAAGATATTAATAGGTAGTTCAGTCGAGGCTATAGTATTTTGGAACAGTGCTAGCTCTTGCACTCTTCCTACAAACCGACGATTTCGTTCTGCGTTCAAGCGACCCAAAAGCGATGATGGCATAGTATAACCCTCGCGATACACAATTGATACAAAGTGAATCTCCACCTTGTATACGCTAGTTGAGAGATTTTGGATTTATGAAGCGCTTTGAATATTCTGTAATAATTGGTCAACTTGTTCAGCTTTTTGTTGCTGACGCTGTGCTTTAAATAAATCGCGTGCTTTTTCCAGGTTTGCGACAGCTTCGGTCTTATTACCCTGCTGCATCAAAACATTCGAGAGACGCAAGTAAGCATCAACCTTTTTAGGAGCGCGTTCAATTACATCTTTAAATTCTGCCATTGCTTCCTCGGTTCTATCCTGCTGCATCAAGCAGTCACCCAAGAGCAAATGAACTACATCGTTCGTTGAGTTTATATCAATTACCTGACGAAATGCAGCTTCAGCATTTTTATAATCTTTCTGCTGGTATAGAGTAACACCCTTCTGAAAGCGGTTCGATGTTATTAAAGTTTTAACCGCAAAATAAATCAGAAGGCATACACTAAAAAAAACAATCAGCGTTGCAGCTAAATTACTTCCGCTTGTAGGGATTTCCATATTTTATACCATTGGTACGGGTGGGGCGCCTGTTTAGTATATCAACAACTGCATTAACTGCATAAGTTGATTGTAATAAACACTATCAAAAGAAAGAAGTGTATCTCGTGCTTCCGCGAGTTGACGATTATTCAAATAAAAGTATTTATATATATTAAGTGTTGTTAAAGGAGATAGACAAATATGTCAATTTGGTTATGGGTAGCTTTATGTGCTTACTTAATTGGGGTTGGAATCGAGTGGCAGCGCTTTCAACCTGAGATTAAAGAGTATGACGAGTATAGTAATTTTCCTGTTGTTTGGGTTACTCAGCAGGTTGTGGCATGTGGTTATTTGTTTAGAGCGTTTGTATGGTTTTATGATTTGTAAAGTGTTCGAGAAACCTGGTTTCTTTTCGTTTTCATTGAAGATTGTTGTGTTCAGTGTTAGAGAAACCAGGTTTCTGGGTTTATAGTAAGGTTGAAATAGGGAAGATTAGGTATTCTATGAAGAAGAGTTTCCAGATAAATTGGTAAAAGCTCGCAATAGATGTTTTATCTTGTAAATCAACTCGTTTGCTACGGCGCCACATCCAGACTAATAGGATAATATGCGAAATTACAAGCAAAATCGCATTAACATTAGCAAGTCTAAATAAACCAGCTAATATCATTGCCACGTAGCAAACTGTAATAACCCAGCGTGCGAGTTTAAAAACAGCTTCTTTACCAAGCTGAATTGTAAATGTAGTAATATTGTACTGTAAATCGCCTTCCATATCAGGAATATCTTTAAAGATAGCAATAGCGAATGTAAAAACGAGTACAAATAAAGTTAATGCCCAGACTGCCGCTGGAATGCTTGAGTTATTTTGTAATACCCAGCTATAGTGTAAATAAAGCCCTAAATTAACAATGGCGCCGCGTACAGAGAAAATACATAAAGCAGCCCAAAAAGGGTAGCGCTTTAAACGAATTGGTGGTAATGAATACGCAGTACCAATAGCCAAGCTAATTACGACCATCCAAAATAAATACGGCCCTTGAAAAAAAGCAACAGAAGCAGCCAAAAAAGCACATATTCCGACAATAACTTGTGCAGTGCGTTGAGAAAACTCACCTGCTGCCAAAGGTAAATGCGGTTTATTTATTTTGTCGATAGCAACATCTTCAAGCTGATTTAACCCAACAATATAGATATTCCCACAAATACAACTAACCCAGGCGCCGAGCGGAGTTATAACAGAAAAACTAGAATTAGTAATTCCAACAGCAACTAGATACAACCCAACAACACTTAAAGTCGTACCAATAATAGTGTGTGGACGAGAGAACTTCCACAGCGAATAAAACCAATTACCCTGAGATTTAACACCAAAAACACGAGCCATAATCAAAGTTAGGAGTTATGAATAAGGAATAATGAATTACCGTAGGGGCGGGTTAAACGAGATTTTCATTGTTAATAAAAATATACTAAACCCGCCCCTAAACCCCGTTCCGCCCCAAAACCAGGCGGCGAATTATTTTTTCCCACACAATAAACCAAATCGAATTAAACCAGTTTCGTAACCACGCTGCATTAAACCCAACGATAAGGCGCCTTGAATAGTCGTCCAACCCGAACGCAGCAAACCCCATAACGCTTGCAAATTAAAAGCAGAGTCTATGACTACATTCCAAAACGGCGCCACAGCAGTAGACCAATCAGCAGTACGAAGGTCATTTAAAGGTAATTGACGGGCAATTTCTTCATACTGAGGTAAAGAAATTACGTAGGGTAGGCAGTAAACGCGATAAATTTCTTCTAAGTGTTTTTGTTCTTCTGAAGTCAGGGGTGTATCTAGCGGACGGTGACACCATGTAACTACAATCATGGTTCCACCGGGTTTTAATACTCGGTAGCATTCTTGTAGAAACTTGACTTTATCAGGCATGTGTTCGCCACTTTCCAATGACCAAATCAAATCGAAGGAATTATCGGCAAACGGCATATTTAACGCATCTGCAACCTGAAAATTAGCTCGGTCACTCAAGCCAAACTCTGCCGCGCGTTGTTTTGCCCTTGTTGCTTGCACTGGACTCAGAGTAATTCCTGTTGCGCTAGCATTATATTTACCAGCTAGATACAATGAACTACCACCTATGCCACAACCAACATCAAGAATATGAGAAGCTTGTTCAATTTTTGCCCATCGCAACACCTCCTCAATTAAATCAATTTGTGCTTGACGGCGTTCTTTTTTTTCTGTACCATCGGCGCCGTAATAGCCGTGGTGCATGTGTTCGCCCCAGATTTCCTCCCATAAACCAGAGGAAGCATCGTAAAATTGCTGAATTTGTTGATAAAGTGTTGCGCTCATAAGTTAAGCAGTGCTAAGACAAAACAGAAAGATTAGTCACACATATTAAAGTAGGCTACCATGTGTGATTTGATTTGAATTAGGGTATTTTTCGTTCCCAAGTCGGTACACCCTACCAAGAAGGCTTGGGATTGTTTAATTTTTTACCTGTATATGACTGTTTCTCGTACAATTTGTCTAGGCTTTTTAGCTGTTATCGGGATAGGCACCATCTTGTTGATGATGCCTTTTGCTACCAGTAGCGGTACATGGGATAGCCCAATAGTAGCTTTGTTCACTGCCACTTCTGCTGTGTGTGTTACGGGTTTATCAGTGGTAGACCCAGGTACACACTTCTCATTTTGGGGTCAGTTCTTTATTGCTTTACTCGCACAAATTGGTGGTTTGGGCTATATGACCACCACAACATTCTTAATTTTGCTGATTGGTCAAAAATTTAACCTGCGTCAGAAAATAGCCATTCAACAGTCGTTAGACCGACCGGGGATGAGCGGTAGTAACCAAATCATTCGTTCGATTATTGCTACAACGCTAATTTTTGAAATCACCGGCATATTTTTACTAATGGGTGCTTTTGTACCTAAGTTTGGATGGAACCAAGGACTTTGGTTAGCAGTATTTCATAGCGTGAATGCATGGAACAATGCTGGATTTAGTTTGTTTAAAGATAGTTTGATACAGTATCAAACATCACCATTAGTGGTGTTTACAGTTACTGGTTTAATTATCTTTGGTGGAATTGGCTACCAGGTCATTTTAGAAACATACATGTGGATACGCGACAGAATCAAAAAAAGGCAAACAAAATTAGTATTGTCACTTGATTTTAAAGTAGCGACTACTACCACAATAATGTTACTGATTATTGGTACAGTCGCCTTTTTTATAGTGGAATTAAGAAATCCAGAGACTTTTGCAAAGTTTAATATTTGGGATAAATTTTTACTTGCATGGTTTCAATCTGTCACACCCAGAACCGCTGGTTTTAACACCATAGATATTGGTAAAATGACTAATGCGGGTTTGTTTATTACGATTGCTTTTATGTTTATAGGCGCCAGTCCGGGTGGTACTGGTGGGGGTATGAAAATCACAACTTTGCGTGTACTGACAAGCTGTACAAAAGCCATTTTACAAGGCAAAGAAGAAGTATTGTTGTATGAACGTAGAATCGCATTGCCTTTAATTCTCAAAGCAGTAGGTGTTTTAATTGGCTCAATTGCTACAGTAATTTTTGCAACAATCTTAATCTCTTTTACAGATCCTGAAGTTTCTTTCATTCAAATTTTGTTTGAAGTAGTTTCCGCATTCGCTACCGTTGGACTGTCTACAGGTATTACTGGTAGTATTACGATTGGCGCTAAACTAATATTAATTCTCACCATGTACATCGGTCGCGTTGGTGTTTTACTCTTAATGTCGGCGATATTAGGCGACCCTCGTCAAAGTCATGTTCGCTATCCAGAAGAGAACTTGCTTGTTGGCTAATTTAAGTGACAAGTAAATCTCTTAAATTTGACTTTGCAGTGTTACAATAATTTCTGGATAAAAGAATTATTTTTTAAAATTTATGCAGCTAGTGACGTCCGCTAAATAATAGCTAATCAAGAAATAGCCAGGATACATCAAGGTAAAAATCGTGAATTTATCATCATTAGGTTTTTTTCGCAGCTTGCGTAAAGATAACCATCAATTTGCCGTTATTGGTTTAGGTCGTTTTGGACGTTCTGTCTGTGCAACATTGCATAAATTCGGTTATCAAGTGTTAGCAACCGATATTAGCGAGAAGCGCGTATCGGATGCTTTGACAGAACAAATAGTTGGACACGCAATACAACTTGATTCTACCGAACCAGCGGCACTAAAAGAAGCAGGAATATTTGAATTTGATACTGTAATTGTTGCAATAGGTAACTATATTCAAGAAAGTATCGTTACAACTTTAAATGTTAAAGAAGGTGGCGTTCCTCATGTCGTCGCCAAAGCTTCAAGCGAAGTTCATTGTAAATTACTTACACGTGTAGGCGCCGACCACGTTGTATTTCCTGAATTTGAAGCAGGTTGTGCATTAGCAAGAACCTTAACCAAACCATCTATTCTCGAAAGATTTGACCTAGACCCCGACAACAGCATCGTCGAAGTCATAGTCCCCGATGAATTTCACGGCAAAACCGTCTCCGAATTACAATTACGTAACCGCTACGGTTTAAATCTTTTGGCAGTTAGTAACGGCGGTAAATTCTTAATTAACCCAGAACCCGACAAACGACTGCAAAAAGGTTCCGCAATGGTTGTAATTGGTTGCAACAAAGACATTAACCGTCTACCCATTTAATTTTCTTTTCTTGTGGAACAGGCATCCTTGCCTGTTCCATATGTAGTATATGTAGGTTGGGTGGACGAAGCGCGTAACCCAACATATTATCTAAAAAATTAATTGAAAACTTATAAAACCCGCATAATCTAAAGGTACTACATTATTAGCAAAAATTAGTTCCGGAATCATTATTCGTAGCTTAGAATTCAAAAACTCAACTGTCTCAGCTTCTGTCACCAACGCTGGCACATCTTCACTCGTTGCAACCCAAACTTCTGCTTCTAAATCCCGTCATAATTTATCAATAATCTTATCTCCAACGTTTTAATCATATTATCTTTTTACCACAGAGACGCAGAGTCCATAGAGAAGAAAGTTAACAAAGTTAGCTTGAAGGCGCCGAAGTTTCTAATAGACCGACAAGCCGCTTCAATGTCACCGTAACATCGCTATTGAAAGGTTTCGCTGATTGAGCAATGGTCATATGACTAAAGTCAATTGTAATGGTAGCATACTTATACTAGCTTACCACGTTTTCTAAATTTAACCTTTAATCCATCGTGCGGACGAGAAAAAGGCAATACAATTCGCTCTAAGTTTTGTCTTGGCGCCAGTTCCCACTCATATTCACGAATTAATAATGCTGCAAATAGCTTTATTTCCAGTTTGGCAAATTCTTTTCCTAAACATTCTCTAATTCCACCGCCAAAGGGAATATGGGCAAAAGGCTTTTGTTTATCTTCTACTTTTTCTGTATTAAAACGGTTGGGGTCAAATTTTTCAGGATGACTATATATAGTTTGGTCTTGGTGGGTTTCTTGAATTTGATAAAATACTCCCCAACCTTGCGGAATTTTATAACCAGCAAATTCGCATGGTTCTAAAACTTTTCTTAGTCCACTGCGAACTACAGGAGGCGCCATCCTTAAAACTTCTTTCATAACCTGTTCAAGATAAGTCATTTGTTTTAAGTCTTCTTGAGTGATAGGTTCTGAGAATTTAAACTGTTCCTGTTCTACGTGCGCTTTTACGAGTACATCTGGATGTTGAGCGAGTAGTAAACATAGCGAAGTAAGCGCAGATGTCAAGGTTTCATGTCCAGCAACCAACATACCTAACAAATTATCTTTTACTTCTTCTCGACTCAAGTGTTTACCTTCTTCATCTTGCGCTTGTAATAAAATCGTTAATACATCTTGATTCTCAGCAGGATGTTGTAAGCGCTGGTCTATTAGCTTATCAAAATGAGCAAGTAATTCTTCGCGTGCGTGAATAGATTTGTCAAATTTGTTACCAGGAAACCGCACAGGAATCGATAATAATCCATCACTCCAAGTTTCGTAGATTTTTTCTAATGCTTCTTCGGACTCAGTTGCTACACCGATAAATAACTGACAAGCAATATCTAAGGTATATTTTTTTAATTCTGGATACCATGTCAATGTCTCCATTTTTTCCCAACGTTTTAAGTAGCGATGGGTAATGTTTTGCATTGTTGTTGCGTAATCTGCCAATGCTCTTGGTGCAAAAGCTTGGTATAAATATTTTCGCAAGGTCTGGTGAGCGGCGCCTGTCACCACCCCAATTGAATTTATTCCTAGCAGTCTCTCAAAACTAGGAGTATTCGTCATTTCAAATTTTTGACCTTCGTTGGCAAATAAAAAGCGTGCGGCGCCTGCTCCTATAAGCACAATTGTGGGAAAACCAAAAAGATGAGTTTTAAAAATATTACCGTATTGTTTTTGCCGCTTTTCCATAAAGATAGCTGGACTGTGTAGATAACTCACTGACTCGCCAATTACAGGTAAGCCAAAGCTACCAGGAGGTAAAGGTAAGCTAGATTGAGGCATATTTTGTAAATAATCAATTTCAATACGATACTATATCGTATTTATATTAACATCTATGAGTAACATTAGTAAAAAATCGCCAGGAAGACCTAGGAGTCTCCAATCTCATCAAGCAATGCTGCAAGCAACTTTAGAATTGCTTGCGGAAGTTGGGTTTGATGGTATGAGTATTGATGGTATTGCTGCGCGTGCAGGTGTGGGTAAGACGACTATTTATCGACGTTATACATCGAAAGAGGAGTTGGTCGCTGATGCGATTGAAAGTGTTAGGCAGGATGTGGAAATCCCTGACACAGGAAGTATATGGAGTGACATTGATGCATTAATTGAAGGCGCCGCGCAAATAACTTTTACTCCTCTAGGAAGAAAGACTGTGGCGATGATTATTAGTAGTGCATCGAGTAATTCTCAATTCGCGCGTATTTATTGGGAAAAGTATTTACAACCTCGACGAGATGCTTTTGCTGTGGTTATAGAAAGGGCAAAAGCGAGAAAAGAAGTTTGTGTGGATTTAGACCCAGGTATTGTGTTTGATATGATGAGCGGCATTATGCTTTATGGGTTAATTTTTCCACCTACTACAGAATCTTGGCAATTATATGTTCGTCGTGCTTTAGGGTATTTGCTCTCTCCCTGATTTTTCTCTTTGCTACCTTTGCGCCCTTTGCGGTTAATTTTCTTACTCTCAACTCTCGTGGTACTCTGTGTCTCTGTGGTAAAGAAAGTGACTTGAATGCACAGGCAGGATGCCTGTGCCACAAGAAAAAAGAGGTGTTAACTTTTATTTTGTTCTGATTCGGCTGGCACTGGTTGACCGAATTCTATTACTTTTGTTTGGGTTGATTCGCTCTCATTATTGGGTTGAGTTTCAGTTTGAGTTTGGGTTTCGGTGTTTTCGGTAGGGGTTTCTGTTTGAGTTGTTGCTTCGGGTTGAACTTGGGGTTCTGATGCAGCAGGTGTGATAGGTCTGTCACCTTGTGCTGTTTGGATGATGTACTCTTCTATTTTTTCGGCTAGTTGAATATTACCTTGTTGACGGTACTGTTGCTGCGCGCGTTTGAATGCTCTGTTTGCTTTTTTATATTCACCTTGGTTCATCCAAGCTATGCCGATACTATAATAAGCATCTGGATTTACGGCTGTTCGACGAATTGATTCAGTGTAGGTTGCTACAGCTTCGGTTGTTAGGCCGCTTTTTGCCATTAAACTACCTAAACGATTATAAGCAGCAGCGTTATCTGGATTGATGTTTAATGCTTGGCGATATGAATTCATTGCTTCTTGAACTTGTCCTGTTTGTTCTAAAGCGATGGCCAAGTTGTAGTATGCGTTAGCATTGCTGCTGTCGATATTTATTCCCTGTTGGTAAGCTGTGATTGATTCGTTGACTTGTCCTAGTTCGTACAATGCTAACCCCATGTTATAGTGTGCTGCTGCCATTGTTGGGTTAACTACTAGTGCTTGACGATAGGCAGTAATTGCTGTTTCGCGTTGTCCTTGCTTGTGCAGTCCTAAACCTAAGTTAAAGTAACCTTCTGCAAAGTTCGGGTCTATTCGTACTGCTTCTGAATATTCTTGTACTGCTGATTCAATACGGTTTTGCTTCAACATGATGTTGCCAAGGTAAGTCCGCGCGGCTGCTAAGTTGGGGTCGCGCTGTAATGCTTGCCTCAGTAACATTTCTCCACCCTGATAATCTCCACGGCTGTAACGGATTACACCTTGTTGATATAAACCTGCTGCTTCTAAGTCTTGAGTAACAACGTTTTGTGCCAATAATTTACTATGAGTGTTTAAAAAACTCGGCGCCAAGAGCGTTAATAAAATAGAAGCTGTAAAAAGCGCCGTAAAAAGTTTGAACCGGGAATAAAGGCGTAAATACTTATGAGAATGATAATTATGAGACATATCAGGTAGACCTGTACTTATATTTAAAGGCTATAAGTCTAGGTTTCCCAGTATTTCCGATGAAATATACACTGTGATGAATTTTTATGCTTGTTGTAAGCTTGTTGTAAGCTCGTTGTAAGCACTTCAGTGCTTAATGCAAGCACTAAAGTGCTTATTACGATGAGCAGCTTTTTTCTTTTTCGGGGAGAATTAGCATTGCGTCACCAAAAGAGTAGAAGCGGTATTTCTCGTTTATTGCTTCTTTGTATATGTTGAGTAGGTTTTTTCGACCGATAAGTGCGCTGACTAGCATCAACAAACTGGAGCGGGGTAAGTGGAAGTTGGTTATTAACCCCTCAATTACTCGCCATTTAAAACCAGGGTAGATAAATAAATTTGTTTTGCCGCAAAATTCTCTTATTTCCCCGGTTTCTGCTGCGGCGCCTTCTAATGCTCTAACTACGGTTGTTCCTACTGCTATAATTCTTCCACCTTTCTGTTGCGTTGCTTTGATTTTTTCAACAGTGGCGGGTGGCACTTCTATCCATTCGGAGTGCATTGTGTGTGTAGTTACATCTTCAACTTCGACGGGACGAAATGTTCCTACACCCACATGTAATGTAATGAATGCTCGGTTAATGCCTTTTTTCTCTAATGTATCGAGTAGTTCAGGTGTAAAATGCAGCCCTGCTGTCGGCGCCGCTACTGCACCTGGTGTATTAGCATATACTGTTTGATATTGTTCGTCGGATGCTTGGCTTTGTGTTATGTACGGAGGTAAAGGTACTTCGCCGAATGTATCTAATAGTTGCACCAAAGATTGGGCACTTGGCACGTCAAATTTTAATACCCGTCCACCCGTTGCTTTATCTGAGTCTATTACTGTCGCTGTTAACTTACCATCAAAACCAGGCGCCTCAAAAAAAATCTGCGAACCAATCTTAAATCGCTTTCCTGGTTTCACTAATGCTAACCAGCAATTTTGTTCACGCTCTTCTAATAGTAAAACTTCCAACTTGGCGCCAGTGGATTTACGACCGTGTAAACGCGCGCTCAAAACTTTGGTGTCGTTCATTATCAACAAATCACCTGGTCGCAAAATATCCGGCAAATCACGGAATATATGGTGTAAAGGAGAACTAATATTATTTTTACTAGTCGAATTTACTACTAGCAATTTTGAACTGTCACGGGGAACTGCTGGGTTTTGAGCTATCAATTCTTCGGGTAAATCGTAGTCGTAACCAGCTGTGGAACGGTCTAAATCACAATATTTCTCTCCGTCTGTGGAAGTGGGATTGAAATTGAGTTGCTCTAAATCCTGCTGCATCTAGATTCTGATAATGGATATAAAGTAATTTTAGCTTTTCTTCATAAATGAACTTTACGCGATTAGGGGCCAATCTTATCTTTTGAGTTTATGATGAATACTATTAGGTGACACGTAAACGAAAATATGAAAATTGGGTAAACCTACCCAATAAAAGACGGGGGCTTTTACCCTACCGGATGATGGGGTTATTGTTTCAATAATAGATATGTAGGATTGGCTTTCATCCCAAGCAGCGAAATGGAATATTTGTATTACCTGGCAAATGCCAGTCTAACCTTAAGAGTAATTCAATTCTTACACTCCCGACCACAGTTGCCTGTTTCTTTCGTAACTGTGATTCATCAAATTGATGGCTGGGTGGTACGAGTTAAATTTACAGGTCAAGTATCATCGGACATAGATGGTGATTTTCGTGCGTTCTTAAACGAGTTAGGAATTGCTTATGAACCACCAATGCGAGTACAAATGGCACTATGGAGTTTAGAAGCAGGACAGTATCCTGTTGACGTGATGCGTCGCTATCAAGTCGCGATAGTCTCACATGGAAATCCTGAAAGAGAAGAAATTGAAGCGTTCCGTCAACAGTTTGTGCGAGGTTTGGGTTATTGCCCAGAAACACTCGCTTAAAAAGTTAAGTTTGAAAAAATAATTGAATAATTGTACAGTGACCTTGACCTAAGAAACCGGGTTTCCAACAAAGAAACCCGGTTTCTAGGATTTTAAGCGTCAATCAAAAGCACCTGTAATATACTCTTGCAAGGTTAAATAGTACTCTGAGTTTTCTACATCTTGGCTTTTAGGTTTTGGTTTACAAGAGACGATAGCTACATCAAAGCGACACGTATAGTTTTCTTTATCTGAGTGTTCTGCCAGAAATATTTGTGCTGCACTAATTATTTTAGTTTGTTTACGTGACTCTACGGCATCTCTTCCTCCAGAGTCCCAGTTTCGTGCGCTGCGCGTTTTCACTTCAACAAACGCTAGTGTTTTTTCTTGAGTAGTAATATTTATTTTTCCTTTTGCTTCAACGAGCGCAATAATATCAATGTCTCCTCTACGACCACTCTTCCATCTGCGGTGTAGAATTTTTGAGCCATTTTCAGCTAACCACTCGGCTACAAAGTCTTCACCTAATGTACCGATGTCGAGATAATGATTAGAAGGAGCCATAAATGTAAATACTACTTCAAAACTATATGACTAAACGTATTAGGACGTATATACTTAGTTTATTCTTTTACGGAATAATTTGCTTAACTTTCAACTTTGGGCTGGCGCCTGCAAGTTTTGCACTCGACTATAACAAAGAGATTTTGATTGACGCTGATTTTTCGGGACGTGACTTGAGTGACTCTAGCTTTACCAAAGCCAATTTAAAGCAAAGCAACTTTACTAACTCTAATTTGCGCGGTGTTAGTTTTTTCGCCTCAAACCTTGAGTCAGTAGATTTTACAGGTGCTGATTTAACAAACGCGACCTTAGACTCCGCACGCTTAGTTAAAGCAAACTTGACCAACGCAGTATTAGAAGGAGCTTTCGCAGCTAGTGCCAAATTTGATGGCGCCGTTATTGATGGAGCAGACTTTACCGACGTATTATTACGCGACGACGAGCAAGAAAAATTATGTAAAGTCGCCAAAGGTATAAATCCCAAAACCGGACGCGACACCCGTGAAACACTAATGTGTCCTTAAGTAGTGATGAGTGGAAAGTGCTGAGTGCTGAGTAGAGTTAGGAGTTAGGAGTTAGGAGTTAGGAGTTACTACTCAGCACTCAGCACTCAGCACTCATTACTATGATTGAACTCAGCACTTTTAACTTTATATTAGAGTTATTCTTTAATAATTAAAAAATTGTGAAAGCAATAACTCTTCTTGGTTCCACAGGTTCAATTGGAACCCAAACTTTAGATATTGTGGCACAATATCCTGACCAATTCAGGGTTGTAGGGTTAGCGGCTGGTAATAATGTTGAAATGCTAATCAAACAGATTCGGCAGTTTCGACCGAGTATAGCAGCAATTTGCGCTCCTGAAAAACTGTCAATACTTCAAGATGGTATTAAAGACCTTGATTACAAACCAATTTTGCTTGCTGGTGAAGCTGGAATTATTGAGGTAGCTGCGTATGGTGATTCCCAAAGCGTTGTTACAGGTATAGTTGGTTGTGCTGGACTACTTCCAACTATTGCAGCGATTAAAGCAGGTAAAAATATTGCTCTTGCTAACAAAGAAACTTTAATTGCAGGCGCCCCAGTTGTTCTACCTTTAATTGAAGAGTATGGTGTTAAATTACTACCTGCTGACTCAGAACATTCTGCAATATTTCAATGTTTACAAGGTGTACCAACTCACGGACTACGTAAGATTATTCTAACAGCTTCAGGAGGCGCCTTCCGTGACTGGGCAGTATCCGATTTAGCTTCAGTTACAGTTGCCGATGCTTTAAAACATCCGAATTGGTCAATGGGACGCAAAATTACCGTTGATTCTGCAACCCTGATGAATAAAGGCTTAGAAGTAATTGAAGCACACTTTTTGTTTGGAATGGACTACGATAACATCGAGATTGTAATTCATCCGCAAAGTATTATTCACTCACTAATTGAACTTCAAGATACTTCAGTACTAGCTCAACTGGGTTGGGCTGATATGCGTTTACCATTGTTGTATGCAATGTCTTATCCCGAAAGAATTTTTACAGACTGGGAACGTCTCGATTTAGTCAAAGCTGGAAATTTGACTTTCCTTTCACCTGACCATCATAAATACCCATGTATGAATTTAGCATACGCAGCAGGTCGGGCAGGTGGTTCGATGCCAGCAGTATTAAACGCAGCTAATGAACAGGCAGTAGCTCTGTTTTTAGATGAGAAAATTAAGTTTTTAGATATCCCACGTTGTATTGAAATGACGTGTGCCCGTCATAATAATGCACAAAATCCTTCTTTGGAAGATATTATAGGCGCCGATAAATGGGCAAGACAACAAGTTATAGATGTTACTGAGCAATTAGAAAATCGTCCCCAGTTTATTTCATTACGTTAGTTACAAATCCCTCGGATGTATAAGTCCGGGGGAAACAAAGCCACGAAGAGCATAGAGAAAATATAATTCAATAGACAGATGTAACAATCAATGTCAATGACCGCAACAATTAATACTTAAATTTCTTTTAACTCTCGTAAAAATCGAGTACTATTATCGTTGTTTTGGTTCAGAATTAAAACTTACCCATTAACCATTGTCTGGTAAAAGGACTAAAACTCATACTTAACTAATTTTATACAATATATGTTCGTAGCTTTAATTGTAGCGTGGATTATCTTTACATTTCTTCTCAGAGTCATTAAAACAACACTTGTAAATGCAGCATTAATTGCCGCAGTAATTTTCTTTTTACAGGCAGGTTACGGTATAACTTTACTTGATGTAATTCAATACTTTACTCAAAATACGCGCACGGGTGGTAGGTAATTACTTATAATGAAACACATAGATGTAGAGACGTGATTAATCCCGTCTCTACAATGGACGTTTTTATAAATAATTTAATTCATAGGGTTGGTAATTTTGAGAAGCGCATCTTTGACGTTAACAGGGAGTTGGCGCATTATTTTACCGCGCTCTCGGTCTATAGCAACGACTGTTACTGCTGCGGTTAAATATAACTCTTGGGTATCTTCAGATTCGAGAGCATAATCAAAATTAATACGCACACCGCTTAAATCACCCATGCGGGTTTTTAAAATTGCTGTTGTTCCTAGTTGTAGTGACCGATGGTAACGTATAGATAACTCGACAACTGGTAAATCGCAACCTAAAGCAACTAAATCGGCATAGTTTATACCGCAAGTGCGTAAATACTCAACACGCGCTTCCTCCATCCAAGTTATATAAGTACCATGCCAAACTATTCCAGCATGGTCTGTGTGGTGAGGATATACGCGCACTGAATACTCGAACCAGTTTTCGTATGTACTAGATGATGGATTGGTAATTGTGCTTGTGGGTAACGAGTATTGATTTACTTTTTCTTCCGACATATTAAAATTTTCCCATTCTTATGCCTAACTATTTCGATGCTGGAAATAGAATAACAATACATATTGTAGTTCTAGGAAAAATAACTGGGAACTCAAAAATATGAGAAATAAGTTGGCAAGTATTTGGTTGTGTTTAATTTCTTTGTTGGTCAGCAATTATAGCACCGCGAGTCGAATCGCTTTCGGTTTTATTACTTGTAATGTCACCCCACTCATGAACATGACCGTCTGAGTTGCTCATGATTACATTGTAGTTAACTCGCGAAGTGCTATATACGCTTCCTATTCAACTTAATATCACTACTCTCGTTGATTTATTACCGCAAAACCACTTGCTAGTATAAATCTTATTGAGATAAGGTGAGTATGTTGCACGCTTGCTTTCTGGGCTTCAGGGCAATGGCTAAAGGCTAACAGCGTTTTTAGCACTTTGGTATCGTTTTAAAAACAAGCAATTAGCAATTAGCATTCCCAGTGGGAGCATTTCATAATTACCTTGTCTTCACGCACTTTGTAAATAAATATACTAGCTTTATTTATTGTACTTAGTGACGCTTGGCAAGGGTTTTGTTAGCGGCGCCTTTCTCTTGCATAGAGTATTTGACAATATTAGCCAATTCTTGTAACTGGTTAACAGCCTCTGCTCCTTCCAACTTCATTAACTCACGGTCATCACGCATTTCAGTCCAGGTAATTCCATAATCGGATACCAAAAACCGAATTAAGTGGTTTTCTCCTAAGCTCACCATAAATGAAGCACTGTTCATTTGGTCGCCACAGGTATAGCAAGATGCAGGATAGCCACGACGTTCGAGTACTATCGCCAATGCCTGTAAATTCATTACCAAGTCTTGGACAAATTGCCTGTGTTGTTGCGCTAATCTTAGAAACACTATTTTTCCTCCTTACACCACGGTATCGGGCGTACTTTTATATTTTCTTTAGATTTTCTCATGAACTGGTATTGTAGACTAATCATTACAATTTCCAGGTCATCTACAAAGTCCCGGAAAGCTACCTCACGCTTAAGGTAGTGTATAGGAATTTTTGCTGCCGTATCAAAACATTCACTTTAGACGTTAGTTATATCGGACAGAATCGTCAGATTTAACCTTATCTTCATGTAATGCTTTCTTTGTAGACTTAGCCATTGTAGTGATTCCGCTTTAAGACTAACTCAGATTGAGTACAAGTCAAACACGGAAAAGCTACAAATAGCACAAAAATTCACGAACCGCCGTAACATGTGCTACTTTTCTTAAGAAAAACGATGGAATTTTTAATTTTGTACCATCAGTTTGCTCAAGACTATAAGCCTTTCACACTAACAATAACGCAAATAAAAAAATCGCTATTCTTGAGTACACAAGTCTAAATATATACACGCTTTTGCTATATCCTTGTTGTATTCTTACAAGGCAAAAGCTTATTTCACTTGCCTTCCAACTAAAAATACAACTAAGTATAAGTAAAAAAAGTGTTGAATTAGACTAATAGTCAAGATAGTCTGCTTTCGTACTAATTTAATAGATGCCCTAATTGGTTAATACACCTAATAACTTGTATAGACTTATATCAATGCTGCTGCTGATATAAGTTTGACTACAATCCCGAAGTAACCCTGAATCGCTCGACTGATAAAAATGAAGATAACTGAGCCTCGGTAGAGAATGTTGCCATTTCGGCAGGTCGATTCTTAAGCTTTAATAAAAAAGTATCAATAACTACTTAGCTCTCAACCGTTAGTTATATTTTAGAATTTTCAGTATTGTAGATTACTATTTGTCCAAGTATTTACACTAGTTTAATAAAAATACAACTGGGTCAGGGAAAATAGATACGTATGTTAAATCTTTTCCCTTGACCTTTTTGGCTATTAATCTACAGTTTGCCACCAACCGAAAGCTGGACCAATAAAACGCACTGTTAACCAGATAGCGACCATTGCACCAATTCCAAACCAGGCGCCCTTAGTAGTCCATTTGACAAACTTTTCGGCTTGGGTTTTAGTAATGGGCAACCACGGCAGAATTTGCTGTTCCTGCCCGTATTTTTCTCCTAGCGATTCTTTGCGACGTTTAGCTTCACCCATAATTTGATTAAAATTTGGTATTTCAAACACACTTACACGCGCTATCATAGCGCGATTAAATGGGCATTGAGCATACGTTATAGGTTACAGAATATTATCAAAGTAGTACATAATAATTAGTCATTGTTGGTTGAGTTGAATAAATTTGGGTCGAGGTAGTTAATGCGAGAAAGCGGACTAAGAGAATTGAGAATTTGGGCGCCATAGCTACGGTTAACAACACGACTATCGAGTAAAGCGACCACTCCTTGGTTTTCACGAACTGGTGCGATGGCACGCTGTAATTCATTTAAAGCTGTGGGTAAAAGGTATAACCGAAACCAATCTTGATGTGTACGCTTGTAATATGACACCCTTAGTGATACCAAGGGGTTTTCCAACGATGGTAAAGGTAATGTGGCAATAATCATTAGAGTCGGTGAAGGTAAAACGCTTTGATGCTCACGCCAAAATTCCCAACCTGTCACTAAAATACCGTTTTCATCCAAACAAGTTTTCTCAACTTGCACCCGTGAACCAAATTCTGATGCCAAAATTGTCCCCACTTGCGCTTTGAGTGGCACATCCCCTACTAAAATTACCGTTAACCCAGGCGCCGTTGCACTGAGGCATACTAATGTACGGGTTTTATGAATAAATGCCGCTTGATATTCGGGTGTATTAGGTAGGGGTAAGTTGTAAGGGACGTAAAGTTGTATCGCTTCGGTTTGATTATCACCAGAAAATTTTAAACAAGTTACCTCTCCTACACCCATACGCTCTCGAAATAATGGCGCCTCGGTTTCTGTTTCTACAGCACTACCAATTAGTACAATTGGTTGACGCTGCCAAATCGGCGCCAATATTTGACCGAATTTAACTGGGCAGGTATGTAAATAAAATGTCCCATACGTTCGATTAATAGTAGCCCAAAGAAGAGGAGATTCAGATTGAGGTTGAAAATTAGAATAGAATTTTTTCCATGTGTCAGGGAGGGTAGGTATATCTAAAACTGAATACAATCGCTGTAAAATTTCGATTTCAAGATCAGAGACTGCATAGCATTCGTAAGGATTAGCGGGATGTTTAAAGATATTGTGCGTTAATTCAACCCTCGCATTGCGAATAACTGACTCGTGAAACGGATAAGCTAGCGCAAGCGAGTCCCAGCAATTAGGAGAAAGCGTAACAGTAAGACTCGCGCGCACCCAATCTTCTAAATCATCAATACCATCAATAATTGTAGGAATTCCAACTCTGAAGGCGCCGTTTTGTGTAAGTTGCGCGTTTAGCCAAACTTCAGGTGTCGTTAAAAGTATTCCTTGAAAGTCACCACCGACCCAAGCATCACCCGTTCTAATTGGCTTATCAACTCGTAACCACTGCTGTAAACGAGGAATTTCGACTTTGAGCAAACGATTTTGTATAACTTCAGGAGCAACAATAACGACTCCAGATTGCCACATTAACGCCGACGCAATAAAACTAGTGCGATACCTACCTTGATAACCACAAACTGCGCCGACTTGAATTAAGGCGCTTCTTCCCAAACGCAAGGCGCGCGCAACCAACCGCGCCATCGTTAAATGATGGTGCCACGCTGGGAAACCCGCCTGCGACCGCAGGAAGTTGTGTAATGACAAATGAACTTCTGCCTCAATCACACGCTTTACGTTCCATACGAAATTTTGACTTTAGAGAGCAATTATGCGCGCTCCACAAAAACGAGGCGCCATCGTTAACCATGTGGGCAATTGTTATATTAGCCACATAACGAACGTTTTGGTTATAAACAAATTGCATTATGGCTTCTTACCCAGGAATTAAAGCGGAAGCATTCCGACATCCCTTAGATAGGCAAGCGGAACAGACGCTCCGCAGCCTACCAGGGTTCGATTTCCTTGCACGTAAATTTGTAGAATTTTTTGCCGAACGCCCGCAGTTAGTTTTTCTAATGGGCAACACCATCCAAGTTGGGCCTCGTCAATATTCCACTATTTACCATATGTTTCGCGAATGCGTGCGGGATTTGGACATTACCTACGAGCCTAAACTGTTCATCGAACAAAATGCTGTCGCCAACAGCTACTCGCTTGGAAAAGAAAACCCCTGCATCGTCATCAATACAGGTATACTAGACTTGCTTAGTGAAGTCGAGATTAGGGCGGTGTTAGCCCATGAACTGGGGCATATTAAGTGTGGTCATACTATTTTAATTCAAATGGCGAAGTGGGTGAGTCAGGCTGCAACTGCGATTGGTCAGGTAACATTTGGTGTAGGTAAATTTGTCAGCCAGGGTTTATTGCTAGCCTTTTACGAATGGCGCCGTAAAGCTGAATTATCGTGTGACCGTGCAGCTTTGCTTGTTATTGAAGACCTAAACACGGTGATGAAGACGATGATGAAAATAAGTGGAGGTAGTATAAATTATGCCCACGAGTGCCATTTACAAGAGTTTATAAAACAGTCCGAAGAATATCAGGCACTCGATGAAGACGGGCTGAACCAGGTTTACAAACTGCTAATGTATTCGGGGGTAATAGGGGAAATGCAAAGCCACCCTTTCGCTGTCGAGCGTGTGCATTATTTGCGTGAGTGGGCAGTATCAGAAGAATATCAGCAAATACTTCAGGGCAATTACATGCGTTCACCTGCTGAAGGAGCCGTTAATGTTGAGGTAAATAATGATACTGAAGCTGATCAACTCAGGCGCCAGCTTGAGGAACTCCAGCGTGAAATTGAGAGAATCCGTAGGACGGGAAACCAATAATAGCCTAAAAATTGCTCTACAACAATTAAAATTTCTGAACAGTGTAGGTTTATACTATTTGAAAATTGTATAAGCAATATACTAACTTTTAGGTTCTACCTGGGAATTACAAGCATAAGTGGCATAGCCACTTTTTTTTTGATTATATGGCTGGAAAGCTCCGCGCGCTTCTAGCATCTGTACAACACTAAAAGAATTGGGGTTTCGCATCAAAGAGCGCAAAAATTTTAAACGAGTCACGCTTTGAGCTTCGGTGTCTAGCTCCTCAAAAATACGGATTTTTTGGTGTCGCGATAAATCTCCTTTAATTTGTGCCATTACCGAGACAATCATTTGCTGTGGTTCAACCTGCATAACAAGCAAAAATTTAGATAAAGTTTCCACAATTGTGCTTTGGCTTTCTGTACTTAAAGGCAAATTATGAAATAACATTACCGACGTTGCGTGATGACGGCTTTTATCTGTCAAAAAACCTTGTAATATCAAGCTTATATCAGGTTCATAACATTCTATTGCCAAGCTACGATAGTAACTCAAACTCCACCCATCTAAAACTAGAAGCACAAATAAAATAACAGCTTTATCTTGAACATCAATTACATCATTTAAAAATTTGAGTAATTGATTGTTTTCGTCTTGCTGTATTGTTGATGGTGGAATTGGAATAAATGGTTTAATTTTGGCCACGTGCATCGCTTCATCAGCACAAAACAAACTATAGAGCATTTGTTCTTCAGTACTTTCATGCATCAGCACCAGCTTTGCCATATAATTTACACAAGCTTTTTCAATTATGTATATTTGTTCTAGTACATAGTAATTGCAAAGCTGTAATATTTTGGTTTGATGGTAAAAATCAGCAGATTGAAAGCTTTTGACTTTGTTCAAGCCAAAATAGCTGGCGCCCCAGTAGATAGGGGTGTTCTCTGTAGGTGATAATTGACTGTTGTGCCCAAGTCGGGCGCCTAGTTCAGAAGAAAGCCAACATAAAAGTTTATTTTCTTCGGAATTTGGTAGATTTGACCCTGGTATAAATTGTTGTTTAATCATTTTATTTATAAATCAGACGACACCACAGACAGCGTATCTAGCCGAGGTTGCATCAAAAATATAAAATTATTCACGCTTGTGGTAGAAAGGGAATGCCAAAAAAAGTAATCTATATTCCAGCCTGTCATAAATAGAGCAATTTAGTTATTTAGTTATGTGGCACTAAAAAATCTGTCATATATCCAACCTCATTTTCTGCAATTTGTGCAATAGTAAATACATCACCTAGCTAGTTGCATGTTGTTTAAGTACAAATGTGATTAAGCAAACACCAAAAGAGACGCGGCTGCTGAACCATGTCTCAACTCTTCAAAAGTAAAAACTTACTTGAGTACTAGTTATTTACAACTAGAGGTTTCATGCAGCCCAAAAATATGTGTCGTCTCCTGCGTGCGTTGTCGCGTCAGGGTCTAAATGTTAGTTACGAAAATAAAACCTATTCGGTTCGCTTAAATAAATTAAAGCAAGATGTACCTGTTGCTTCGGTTCTTTTACCCGAAGATTTTCTAGTTGAAGCAAAGGCTTTGAATCAACTTGCGCTACTTGCTAGTATGCAGCATCCTGCTGGTGGGTGTGTATGCGGCGCCTGTGCTACACCAGATTTTCATCCAGGAGATGCAGGTGTTGCTATTGGTTCGGTTATTGAAACCGAGAATATGGTGATTCCTGCTGCCGTCGGTTCTGATATTAACTGCGGGATGCGGTTACATGTTGCAAATTTAACCATCGAGAAATTTCTGGCACAGCGTGATAAATTTGTTGAATTAATGAAAGGCGATTACTTTTTTGGTACTCGTGATGTCACAATGAGTGCTTCTACAATGCGCGCGCTGTTTCAGGATGGTGTCCTGGGATGGGTTGATGCTATGTGGAAGGCGCCAACAGGAAGTTTTGTTAAATCAGATTTTGCACAGTTAGCCAAAGAAGTAGACCGTATTTTTCTTAATGGTTCGATGGAAGGTAGCTGGAAAAAGGCGCCATCCGAACTTGTGCCAGATGAAGGAGTTGTGCGCGATGGAGGTTTAGCCACTATTGGTGGTGGTAATCATTTTGTGGAAATTCAACGTGTAGACAAAATTGAAAATCGTAGACTCGCGCATTTATGGGGAGTAAAAGAAGGGCAGCTTGCTTTTATGATTCATTCTGGTTCACGTAACGTCGGTAAATATATCGGTGGTGCATGGCGTGATAAAGCAAAAGCTGCTTGGGGTAAAAGTGTAAAATATCCTGACTCGAACATCTTCCCATTATCAACAAATTCGCACCCTGAACTCGTAGCAAGTTATCTACAAGCAGAAGCAACAGCAGCAAACTATGGATTTATGAATCGTTTACTTTTAGCGGAGTTATTACGACTACGGTTACGCCAAGTATTCGGTGATATCGAGGCGCCGCTAGTTTACGATTTACCTCACAACATTACTTTACCTCAACCCGTAATTAACAAATGGGTGACACGTAAAGGCGCCTGTCCAGCATTTGATAACCAACCCGTAATTATTCCCGGTTCAATGGGCGCCAGTTCATATTTATGTGTGGGAAAAAGTAACCCTAAATTTCTAAATTCCGCATCTCACGGTGCAGGAAGACAACGTAGTCGCTTTGAATTAACCCGTCAAGGTGCTTCATATACCAAAGAAGAACTAGGATTAACTGGAGTTGATTGTATTACTTTACGGGAAGAACGTCGAATTGAAGAGGCGCCTGTCGCTTACAAACCCATACAATCAGTTATTGATGTACAAGTAGAAGCAAAAATGATAGAAGTTGTAGCAACGTTAAGCCCAATATTAACCTTCAAAGCCTAAAAACAAAAACCCATCTTGTGCAATCTCTTGTGGAACCTCTTGTGGAACGGGCATCCTTGCCCGTTCTTCTTCAGCATATTCTTCTTGTATCATCTCAAAAACATTAACAATTTCAGCACGCGCTTCGTCCATAGTTTGCCCCCAAGCATGGCAACTAGGAATGGCAGGAACGTAAGCCACAAATGTACCGTTGTCATCAGGACGAATAATGATTGTATAGTCTTGCAGCGACTTCATAGAAATAAGCCTAGTATTAGTAATACCTCTAGTTTAAAGGATTAACTGAGGATAGAAGTATCATGCCTAACGGCCCACTGTTTAGCATAACTATTCGACTCATCGCAACACTACTCTATATGGAAGTGCGGTGTTTATCTAAATTTTGGCGGAGATATTCCCATGTTTCCGTTTGTTCTTTTTCATCTCCTTCTTCTATCCATTGTTTACTTAACTCAACTAATGCGCGATGTTGCTGCATTAGTGGGTCGGTTTCTTGAGTTGGTTCTGAAACTGCTGTTTGTGTCACACTTTCAGTATTCTCTGGGTAATTGCTGCATTTCTTTTAAAATATCTGTTCTTGATACATAAGTATTGTTAGATTCGGTTTCATTTTCTGGTTGGTTGTGAATTATACTTTGCTCTGACATAGACCTATATATAATAGTTGAAGTTATAACTTTTTAATTTTAACTGAACTTTTCCACAATCGATTATGTGAAGACGGCGCCTGTTTATAGTTTAAAATTGCTATAAAAGATGTGAAATATTTCTATTTTTTACAATTAGGGCGGCTGGGGACAGCCGCTCCACAAGATTGATTTTAGAGTTATGTAGTTAATGTGGGTGTACTTAACTTTGAGAAAATTTTAAAGATTCATCAATGGGGAGTGTAATTAGAAATTCGGCGCCTTGATTTTCGGTTGATGTACATTTGATTGTACCACCGTGCTGTTCGACGATGATTTGATGACTTATAGATAAGCCTAAACCTATACCTTGTCCTACTGGTTTAGTGGTAAAAAACGGTCTAAAGATATTTTTGCAAACTTCTTTAGTAATTCCGCTGCCGTTATCGATTATTTGAATGTTAATTTCATTTTTTTGAGAATATGATGTACAAATGCGAATAGTTGGTGTTTCTTCTTCTTCGATTTGACTAGTGGCTGCTTTTTTATTTAGTGCGTCGATAGCATTATTGATAACGTGAAAGAATACTTGATTTAATATACGAGGGTTACAATATATTTTTGAAATTTCGCCATACTCTTTAATTACTGCAATGTGTTTAGTCCGGTGCCCACAAGAGTTAAGACGATGGCTTAAAATTGTTAGTGTACTATCAATACCTTCATGAATATCAGCTTTTTTAAAGTCTGTTTCATTCAACCGTGAGAAACTTGAGAGTGACTGTACTATTTCATTAATACGAGTTGTGCCTGATTCCATAGAATTTAGAATGCTCGGAAAATCGGATTTGATAAACTCTAAGTCACTTGAAGCTATGGCATTAATTACTTTACTATCAGGATTTGGGTATACAGAAGCGTAAGTATCTAAAAGGTCTAACAAATTTTTAGTGTATGAACTAACATACCCTAGGTTGCCTTCTATAAAGCTGACTGGGTTATTAATTTCGTGTGCGACTCCAGCAACCATTTGCCCTAAAGCTAACATTGTTTCACGATGAATTGATTGTAATTGCGATTGTTGAACTTTCTGCAATTGAAATAAAAGAGTTTCAGCATTTTCTTTTGCCGCTCGGTACTTATCTTGTATTTGCAAAAATCGATTTAGAGTCCGATAGTACACGTTGACGCTAAACCAAACAAACAGCGCTCCGAAAAAGAAAACCATTCCAGTCAACAACGGTATCCATTCAAAAAGCCTTGCACTAATTAGATAAGCTAATAATGAGTAATTACATAGGAAAAAAATCATCAATCTATACATTATTTGCCAACTAGAACGGTCGGCTTCTATTTCAAATAAAGTTAAAATTTTACTTGTTCTAAAAATACACAGCCCCATAATTCCGGCGCCGAGAATAATCATGGTGACAATGATAGATAAAACCACTGATGAAGTCAGCATGAGTTGATTGCACACTGTAATCTGACTATTCTATTATGTGCTAATTGTATGGAGTATGACAAACTAAGTATGGAATATTACTGAAACTTTAATATACCATTTAGTATACTTATACCTAATTGTCATAGAAACCCGGTTTTTTATACTATTTGTAGCCAAATATTCTTAATGCTTTCTTAGCTTCAGCTAAATTGCTTGTTTCTATTTCTCGGTTACTTTCTGATGAGACATTGAAATCTACCGTTTGAGCTTCTAAATTCCAAATAGCAACTAGTCGATTATTTTTGTACCCACTACAAATAAAAGCATCAATACTACAGGATTGTACTAACTGTCTATTTTTAAATTCATAAAAACTGATTGGAGTTCCATCATCAGTAATTCTAATGTATGCTGGTTTACCTTTATGCTGACATAAATCGTATCTTAAAGAACCTCGTGTTATTGTTTTCTCCTTACAGGTTTCAGGGTGAGAGTCTCCTTTAAACTGAGCAAGCTGATTTTTCTTGAAATTATCAAATTTTTTATCAGCCATTGCAGGAAGAATTGCGGTAGATAGAATACCAATACCTAATACAGCAGCAGTAAATAGTTTTGTCACTTGCATGATTTTTTCCTGAATTATTGATTGAGTTAGTATTTTATTGAATTAACAACCTTTTCAGTTATAGCGTTGTAGATTTTTTCTTGAGACTTTGGGTAGCGAATCATAAAATTTATCTTCTTATCGCTTGCCAAAATAATCTTTTCGTAAAAAACTTTGCCATTTTCCATCCCTGAAACAACATACCAATTGTTTCCTGAAGCTTTATAGCTGATATTTCGACCTTTTTGCTGTAACGCTTCTGTATAAAGTTGTTTTAAAGGTACACCATTCCAACCACTATCTGAAAAATCTGCTTTATAGAAACCAGAAATAAACATACTTGCGTGTCCATCTTTAGAGACAAAGCTTTGCTCTCCTCCATAGTGATACGCTGACTGTGGTTTTTTTAGAACAAAAATATTCTTGGGATAAGAAATATAAAAGTTCTGATGTTCGTTATGATAAGTCTCATAACTATTAGTTTTTGTTTGAGCGTAAATTGTTTGAGAAGGTACTGGCGCCGCACTAGTTTGAGCAACTAATAATCCAGGAGACCCCAACAAAAAAATTAAACTCAATAAAAATGTTTTTTTCATTGACATTTTTTTGATTACACAATTCTAACTTAAGATAGTAAACCTAAGATGTCACTGCAATAAATACTGGTATTTGACAACTTTACTAAAACTTTATAATTAAGAAACCTGGCAACGGATGATGAACGGATGTAACGGATGAGTTATTTTACCGGAAGCTCAAAGAAACCGGGCTTCTATACGAAAAATCAACGTATTATAGCAAGATTTTTGGCAAGAAGCCCGGTTTCTGTTCTAGGTGCAAGATAGAAGTTATTCGTTGTATTTGTTGGCAATATCAGCGATGATTTGTTGTAATTTTACTTTTGAGAAATAAAAGTTTGGTACATCCCATTGGGGAATTAGCGGTTTGTCAAGGTCTTGCTCTGATAGATATGTTTGATATCTAATTTCTATTTGCAAAGTTTCTACGTTCTTGTTTTCGCTGTAATGTCTTGTAATATATCCACCTGTGAAGGTTTTATTTTTGACGACTTGATATTTTTGATTAATAAAAGCTAGCTCAACGGTGTTTATAAAGTTTTCTGTACAGGTTTTGCCGTTGACGTTGCCTAAACAAACTTCGTCATCTATTAACCCACCAAAGCTGTGCAAGTCAAGTAAATATACTTTGCCGAACTCTCGAACTTTTTGTTCTATAAGTTGGCTAAGTTGATTATGGTAAGTTATATAATATTTATTAATGCGTTCTTGAATTTGGTACGGCGCCGGAGTGGTTTGATATATTGGTTTACCAAAAGCTGTTTGCAGTGGAACGACCGCAGACCAAAAGTTGCCGCTTAATGGTTCTTTGGCTTGTCTGTTTAAGTCAACTACGTAACGATTGTAGTTAGCTTGCATAACTGTAATGCCCAACGATGGTAAAAAATCGTAAAGTTTTTCAAGATGCCAGTCGCTATTGGGTAACGATTGGAGATGAGCAGGCGCCATCATTACAGCAATATCCGGCGGAATGTATAACCCACTATGAGGTAAATTAGCAATTAGCGGTATTGCTTTAACTGTAGGTGTATGTATTGTGAATAATTCCATCAATTTTGATTTGTGGGATACATTGCTGAAAAAATATGTTAATGAGCAGGGACGTGTTAACTACGCTGCTTGGAAACGGGATGAACCAGAGGTGTTAGCTAATTGGCTATTGAGTATCGCAACATTACAAATAAACGAGAATGCAGGCACTCCCCTAAACATTAATGACCAGTTGGCTTTGTGGATAAACTTATATAATGCGTTTACAGTTGCAACAATTTTAGAAAAATATCCAATTAAGTCAGTATTACCACGAATTTTAGGAATACCAAATTGGCTAGGTTTCTTATGGTTTTTTCAGCGTCAGATTTATATAGTTGGCGGTAAAAACTACAGTTTAGCTGAAATTGAAAACAAGATACTAAGAGAAAAATTACAGGAACCACGAATACATTTTGCTATAGTATGCGCTTCTATCGGTTGTCCGTTACTGCGTGCGGGTGCTTACTACCCCGAACAAGTTCTTTCTCAATTAGATGATGACGCGCGTCGTTTTATTAATAATCCAGACAAAGTAAAATACGATGCAGATAAAGAGATACTCTATTGTAGCAAAATATTTAAATGGTACCGTCAAGACTTTCTACATGTGGCGCCATCTGTACCCGAATATATACGCTCTTACCTAAATACCGAACTACCACTCACAGCATCAACACCAGTAAAATATTTGTACTATGACTGGAATCTTAATCAGCAGTTCTACCGAATATCCTCATAAAACTTTTTGAGATAATTCGCATCAACACCAACACCCCACAAAATTCCCACATATAAATAAATAGCTGTTGCTTTAATTGCACCCCAACGTGCAACGCGACGGTCAGAAGTTGTAACAACGCGGTTAACTAAGCGAATTTGTCCTAATTTGAATAATTTTAAACACAAATCACCATCTTCCATAATTGGTAATGCTTCATTAAACCCACCACATTTTAAAAAATCCTGGCGCCTACAAAACATTACTTGGTCGCCAAATAATAATCGCAAACCTTTAAAAAATGAGTAAGGACGAAATATTAAGGGTGCATAGTAAGTTTTGAGGTAATTGTGCAGCGATATACCCCAGCGCGTTGTTTGAGTGCCTGTCATTAAAGAAATAAATCCACCACAGGAAATTTTTGAGTTTGTCAGAGTTTGTTCTATCACTGTGACTATATCATGGGATACCTGAGTATCAGCATGGAGAAAGCATAAAATATCACCACTCGCATTCCTGGCGCCAAAGTTCATTTGAACCGCACGTCCTTTTATATCACATTTTATAATTTGTACATCTACATTTAGAGGGAAAAAATGCAAGCAGTGTTTAGCTAATTCGATTGTATTATCTGAACTTCCTCCATCAACTATCACAATTTCTTTTGCCTTTGGGTTAAGAACAGTTAGCTGACGCAGTGTTTGCTCTAAACTGCTTGCTTCATTAAGAGTAGGTATGATAATCGATACACTCGACATTATCTTCTTGTAGTTTTTTGGCGCCGCATCCAGTTTAATCCAAGAGTGACAGCCGCTACCACAATCACAATAAAAAATATTAAGCCAGCTATTCTTTTCATAGTCAGATTACCTCAATTATTCTTTTATCCATAATGCTAAACCACCACCGCGACCACGCGCTGCAATAAAATTTTCAGTTATTAAAAAGAATGCAAAAAACGCTAGTTTGCCTATCTTTTGGTCATAAAAATTACTTTGATTTGTTTTACTACCAGGCACATTACCACTATATACTTTGTAATTAAATAAATTTATTTCATAAGTATGGAAGTCAAAAGCTAGTAGATTTTTTTTATCTATATATTGAGTTAAGCCTGATAATTCTAGTGTAAATCCGCCAAACTGAATTTTATTACTTATTCTACCTCTGTTTATAGATGTATCTAATGTATCAAAACTTATATAAGCAGGAGAAAATTTAGGCATGTAAAAACCTTTACCTAAAATTATGCCGGAACGTTTTCTGACTTTACGTGTTCCGGTGGCAAAACATAGGCGCCAGTTCCCTGATAATGAGGCAAACGGGTACGTTAATTTTTGTTGCTTTGCTGTTTTCTCTGCTTGTAGTAGTGCATTCACAACTACATCAGGTTTGGGACGAGTTTTACTGCTATCTCGAAATGATAAAGCTGCTTGGGCTAAGTCAGCAAAAAAATCAGTGTTGGACATCACAGTTGCAGGTTCCATATACAGTAACTTCGTAAGTTTGCGCTTTTAACCCTGGACGTAATTTATCTAAACTAACATCAGGAAAAGCCTCCCAAGGAATATCTTCTATTGTTTTGCACTCACGACAATAAAAGTGATGGTGCTTTTCTACATTCGCGTCGTAGCGTGATACACCCGCTTCTAAAAGAACTTCACGCACTAAACCAACATCGCGTAAAGCTTGAAGCGCACTGTATACCGTTGCTTGCGATGATATTGGCGCCTGCTTATTCAGGTCAATAAGTATCTGCTCTGCTGTTGGATGGTCTTGACGTGACAGTAAGTTCGCATAAACGGCAAAACGTTGAGGTGTCACTTTTAGACCTTTTCCTCTTAAGGTCTTAACTATGTCATCGACTAATTCTTTCATTGCTTATTGCTGCTACTCGATAGTGTCTCTATATTGTAATGGTTCACGTCTTGAAATCATACTACAATCAGAAACATTACTGAATATAAGTATTTATTACTATTGACTAATTCTTAAATCAGAATTATTCTGATTTGGAGTCAAAAGTAAAACCAGCAACAAACATACATAGATTAGGAGTAATGGAGATGGTAGCGGTAACAAAAGTACCAAACGTAGTTTTCAAAACCCGTGTACGTGATGAGTCAATTGGTGGAGCTAACCCTTTTCGTTGGCAAGACCGGACGACACAAGAAATCTTTGGTGGAAAAAGAATTGTACTGCTTGCATTGCCTGGAGCGTTTACTCCTACCTGTTCTTCGACGCACTTACCACGTTATGAAGAACTTTACGATGAAATTAAAGCGCAGGGAGTTGACGAGGTTATTTGCTTGTCTGTGAACGATGCGTTTGTTATGTTCCAGTGGGCTAAAAATTTAGGTATCAACAAAATGTTTATCTTGCCTGATGGCAATGGTGAGTTTACCCGTAAAATGGGAATGCTTGTAGATAAGTCCAACTTGGGTTTTGGAATGCGTTCTTGGCGTTATGCAATGGTGATTGATGATTGCAAAATCGAAAAAATATTTATCGAAGAAGGTCACGAAGATAACTGTACTACTGACCCGTTTGAAGTTTCTGATGCTGACACTATGCTTGCTTATCTTAAGAGCGCTCGTGTAGGCGCCGCAGTATAAAGTAAGGTAGGGGGTAAAGGAAAAACCTTTACCCTATATTGTATATATATGGAAAAAGCAACATTTGGAGGCGGCTGTTTCTGGGGTGTTGAAGCAGCTTATCGTAAAGTCAAGGGAGTATTATCAACTTCTGTGGGTTACATGGGGGGACATTTTGAAAACCCGTGTCATCTTGATGTGGTGTCGCGAGTTACTGGACATGCAGAAGTAGCGCAGATTGAGTACGACCCTGATATTGTAAGTTATGAAAAGCTATTGAATATATTTTGGAATATTCACGACCCTACAAGTTTAAATCGACAAGGCGCCGACCGAGGTGAACAGTATCGGAGTGTTATTTTTTACCATATAACTCAACAGGAAGCTATCGCCAGAAACTCTAAACAGAGTTTACAATCTTCTGGCAAGTTTGAGAAAGCTATTGTAACAGATATTAAGCCAGCTTCAGCATATTGGTTAGCATCAGACGAACATCAACAGTATTTCGAGAAAGTTCGTTGTAATAATAATAACAATTATTAAATTGAGTAGGGTGCGTCAAAGCCACACCCTACAATACCGTAATGGCAGGCGCCAACACACCAAAACTTATGACATGAAGTATTCGGTACTCCATGTCATTTATTTTGGCGGGTAGATTGGCAACGGATGTGAAACGGATGTAACGGATAGGTAATTTTAGATAACAAAATCTAGATTTTTGACGAATAACTCATCCGTTACATCCGTTGCATCCGTTGCAAACCAATATTTCAAAACTTATGACACAGACTATTGGTAGTCCATGTCATTTATTTTGGCGGGTAGATTGGCAACGGATGTGAAACGGATGTAACGGATAGTTGATTCGTTATTTGAAGGCGCCGAAACTTTGAAAATCTTATTTGTAACAAATAAATCATCCGTTACATCCGTTATATCTGTTGCAAACCAACATCTCCTCTCTCCGTGTACTCTGTGTCTCTGTGGTAAAAAAACTGTATAACCATGATTTTGCTCGACGACGCAATACGTTATGTTACAATATTCTGTAAAGATTTTATGAAGAATTTACGAAAGCTAGTAAATTCTCCGGAATGAAATTATATTAGTACAACACGCGGTTTTTACGCAGGTGATATTAGTCAAAAATTATTTGCCGTTTATGAATAAAACACTTGTCCTTTAACTATTCGTATTATTATTTATATAGATATGAAAATTGCTGTTATCGGTGCTAAAGGTTTACCTCCTGGGCAGGGAGGAATCGAAAACTACTGTGCGGAAGTATACCCAAGAATAGTTACACAAGGCCATACTGTAGATTTATTTGCACGTTGTTCTTATACCGAAGGTAGTTGGTTTGGTTCGAGTAACTATCAAGGTGTGCAAGTTATATCTTTACCAAGTTTTTTTAGAAAAGGTGTAGATGCGTTTATAAGTTCTGCTCTAGGTGCAACTTTGGCATCTGGTAGGCAATATGATATAGTACATTTCCATGCTTTAGGCCCAGCTTTATTTAGTAGCATTACAAGCGTTTTGAGAGCTTCTAAAATTGTTGTCACTTGTCAAGGTTTAGACTGGCAACGTGCAAAGTGGGGAAATTTTTCGAGTAAAGTAATTTTAGCTGGTGAGAAAGCAGCCGCAAAGTATGCTGACGAAATTATCGTAGTATCCCAAGCACTACAAAGTTATTTTTCACAAACTTACAAACGGGATACAGTTTATATTCCTAATGCACCTGCTGGTTATGCTTCCTCAGACCCGGACTTTGCTTATGGTAAAGCTTTAGGACTTACACAAGGACGTTACTTATTATTTTTAGGTAGATTAGTACCAGAGAAATGTCCAGATTTATTAATCGAAGCTTTTCTTCGACTTAAATATCAAGGTTGGAAACTTGTACTAGCTGGTGGTATTAGTGATACTCAAGCATACACGAATTTAATGCTGCAAAAAGTTGCTCTTAGTAAACAAATTGTGTTTGCTGGAGAATTGCGGGGTAAACGGTTAGCTGAAATTGTGCGAGGTGCAGGATTATTTGTTTTACCCTCTAATGTTGAAGGTTTACCACTAGCTATGCTCGAAGCAATGCGTGAAGGTGTTCCTGTACTGGCAAGTAATATTCTTCCTCATCAGCAACTTGTAGACCAAGAGCGTGGTGTACTATTTCCTGTTGGTGATATTGATGGTTTTGTAAATGCTTTGAAATGGGCATTAAATCATCCCAATGAAATGGCAAATATGGCAGCAAATGCACAGCGTCATGTTCAGCGTTACTATACATGGGATAAAATAACAGCACAGAATATAGAAGTTTACCAGAATTTATTAGGCGCCAACAAAGCCGAAAAAACAGCGTATATTGTTTAGTTTTGTTACGAAAACAGTGTTTGTACGGTTATAGTGATAGGCGAATTCTGCATTCATTGAGATAAAAGTTATGGAAAAAGGCGTATCATCTTTATGGGCAGTTGTTAGAAGGCGAAGTTTACCAGCCTTTTTAACTTTATCAGCAGTAATGGCAGGCGCCGTCACCTACTTAGCGGTAGCTCCACGTATGTATGAGACAAGCTCCCGGTTAATGCTCGATAGTAAAAGTGTCTCGGTATCTGCACTTGGACGTGACATCACTCAATTAGATGCAGGAACTCCAGGAGGAGCAAGTCCATTAGCAGACCAAGCAGAATTAATTAAATCACAGCAAGTTCTCGAAAAAGCTCTTACTGCTCTCAAAGCTAACCCTCAAACAGCTTCCTCTTCAGAAAAACTTTCATTTAAACAACTTAGTCGCGATTTAAAAGTCAAAATTATTCCTGCCACTAATATCCTAGAACTTCGTTATAAAGCAGCAGACCCTGTGTTTGCCACTAGGTTAGTCAATGCAGTTACTGACGCAATGGTTGAAGAAAACATCAAAACCATGAGTTCAGAAGCAACGAAAGTCAGAGAATTTCTAGAGAAAAAGGAAGTTCCCAACGCTCAACAACGACTCAAAGCAGCTGAAATTAAAGAAAATAAATACCGTCAAACAAGTGGTGTTGTTTCTTTTGATGAGCAAAGTAAGAGTTTGGTGACAAGTCTGGCAAATCTTGAAGACCAAGAACGTATGTTGTTTGCTCAACTGCAAGAAGCACGTTCACGAGATGCTTCATTACGTCAAGTTACTAATTCAAGTAACCTAGGTAGTGCATATGCTTCGGTACGTAGCGGTCAAGATGAGCAAATAAAAAACCTACGGGTAAAACTAACTGAGTTACAAACGCAAATTGTCGCCCTTCAACAGCGTTTTACTCCTGAGCATCCAGAGTTAAATAGCTTGATACAACAACGTGATACTTTGCGTGCAGTGTATCAACAAGAATTAGCGCGTGTATCTAGTGGAAATGCACTCACTAGCGTATCGAATGATAATTTAAGCCAAACTCTTAACTCTCAACTCGTTACAAATACAGTTGAGGGAACAGCAATTGCAAATAAATTACGAACTTTGCAGGCAGAAAGAGTCAAGCTGCAAACTAGACTCGCGCAGCTACCTATTAAACAGGAACCTTTGACAGCGTTAACACGTACACGTGAACAAGCTGCTGAATCATTTAAGGCACTTGAGCGTAAACTCGAAGAAGCTCGCATTGCCGAAGCTCAAAAAGTTAGTAATATTCGTGTTATTGAAGTCGCGACTGTTCCAACGGTTCCTAGTACACCCAAATCTACAATTATTTTGGCTATTGCAGGCGCCTTTGGAATTCTGTTATCCACGGGTATGGTGCTTCTGCTGGAAATGATGGACAACCGCTTGCATGATGTCGCCGAAGCTGAGTTGTTAGAGTTACCTTTACTAGGAGTTTTGCCGCGTCTATCGAAATCGAATTTAGCGCTCGCAGAAGCCGACTTATTCCTAGATGATATGGGATTAGTCGAGCCGTATCGAATGCTATTAAAAACACTCGAATGCCGCAGTGCTAGTAAATTACATTCAATTGTCGTCAGCAGCGCACTTAGTGGTGAAGGCAAATCGGTAGTAGTATCACATTTAGCAGCAGTTTCGGCAATGCTATCGCGTCGAACTTTACTTATCGATGCTGACTTACGCCGACCTAAGTTACACCGTGTATTCAATTTGCAAAATGCTCCAGGTCTTAGTGACGCTATTACTGAGCGTCGGCGCCTTGCAGATTTTGTTCAGCCTACTGCAATTGAAAACCTTTTTGTGTTAACTTGCGGTTCCATGTCCACACGTCCATCGCAGTTACTCGAATCTACATATATGAAAGCTTTGATGATGGAAGCTGCCGAAAGTTATGATTTAGTAATTTTAGATACTCCTCCACTCAGTGCTTGTGCAGATGCAACAACATTAGGTCAACTTAGCGATGGCATTATGCTAGTGACTCGTCCTCGTTACACCATAAAAGAAGTATTTCAAAAAGCAGTATCAGATTTGACGCGCGACCGCATTCCAATGTTGGGAGTAGTAGTAAATGGAATTAATACGCTTAGTGACAAATACTATCGTAATTACCGTAATATAAATGATGACCAAACTACATTACCGAGGGGGTTAGCACGCATTGGCGGCGCCTTTAACCCGAATAATACATCAGAGAGGTAGGTATGGCGGCAACAAATCAACACCAATTACCTTTAGTAACATTCCTGGTATCGGCATGTATAGCAATAGGTTTTGCTGCTGGTGTTGCAGTTGGAGTACAGCCGTTATTGATGGGTTTAGCAGTAGTTGTTATACTCGCGCTAACTTACTTTTTCGCAAGTTTTTCTCAAGCTGTTCTCGTGCTGTTAATAGTGCGAAGTTCAGTAGATATATTTTCACAGTTACAAATACCTTCTGCTTTAGCAATTGGCATTGACATACTAACGCTAATGTATGTCACTAAATTGCTACTAGAACATAAAAAAGTCCACACCGATAGCTTTTGGTGGTTTTTTGCTGTATGGATATTAACGCAAGCGCTTTGGGTAGTGCTTTTACCGCTTGGTGGTTTAGGACTAGATGGCGCCTATCTAGTAGATAGTTTACGCGAATGGGTACGGTTATTTTCTTGGTTGATGATTTACTTGCTAGTAATGCAACTCAAAGACCAGGTAGAACCATCTGTAATGTTGTCTCAATTATTACTAGGGTTAGTACCGCCAATAACATTAGCTTTACTGCAAATGTTTCTACCGTCCATATTACCACCTTTGTTGTCAGGAACCGATGCACGTATTAAAGGTACCTTTGGACACCCCAACAGTTTTGCAACTTACTTGTTACTGTTCATCTCTTTAACTTGGTGGAAACTAGGTGAAGCTAAAAATCGTTTACCTTGGGTTTTGTTATTAGGAGTATTATCGATGTTTTTTGTCAGCACCAAAGCTTTGTTTAGCTTGATGATGCTGGCAATATTCGTGTTAGTACTAATTTTGCCACGGTTAAATTTGCTAAAACTTATCGGTGGAATACTGTTTTTGATGTTTGTAATTGGTTTATTTGCCAGCACTCCATTTGGACAAGAACGTTTGAGTTCGCTAGGTAATACACCTTTATTAAACCCTGATATAGATATTTCACGGGCAATTCTGCTTGCTCAAGGTGATAATAACAGCTTTAATTGGCGCCTGTCGCAGTGGACGTACTTAATGGAACAATGGCAGGAATATCCATTGTTTGGTTTTGGGTTAGGACTAAGTATACATGTCAGCACGAACAAACTTTTACCTCACAACGACTATATACGCGCATTAGTTGAAGGAGGAATTGTTGGATTCACCACTTATATTTTATTCTTTTTTGCCCAAGGTGTTCGGTTGTGGAGCATTATAAAATCTCCTTTGACAGTCGCTTCACAACGTTCGCTATGTTTAGTTTTGTTGGCATTTTTACTTGCTGTACCCGTTGGGATGATTACCGAAAACATTTGGAGTCATACAACGATGTTTTTCTATTGGTGGACAATATTAGCAATTGCTGGTTGGCAGTGGAAACCACGCACAACTATTTCTTAAAGCCTTTTTTATAAAATCAACCAATATTAAGAATCAAATGAAAAGCATAATTGACTATATATTCCAAGATTGGCAAACCAATAAAGATAGCAGTTCTAAAACACGTTTTGCTTTAACTTTTTTTCGTTCCGCACAAATAATTGGTAAATTACCTGTTCCATTAAACATATTTGCCAAAATCTACTGTAATCTTTATATTTTTGTAGTAGAGTGGATACTTGGAATTGAATTGCCTTGGGATGTACATGTTGGCAAGAATTTGAAGTTATTACATGGAATCGGGTTAGTTGTTAACCATTATTCGACAATTGGAGATAATTGTACATTAAGACATAATACCACAATTGGAAATAAAAAGCTAGCTGATGGCTCTTGTAGTGCTTGTCCACAAATAGGAAACAATGTTGATATCGGCTCGAATGTTGTAATTATTGGCGCCGTTACTATAGGAGATAATGCTGTAATTGGAGCGGGTTCTGTTGTTGTAAAAAATGTTCCTGAAAATGCGGTTGTTGCCGGAAATCCTGCTAAAGTTATTCGCATTAATCATACCTTAACTAGGAATAATCTACACTCTATGCTACAAGAGATGAAATTTATTCCCCCAACCCCCCGGAATTCGCAGGGCTAAGAATTTCTAGTATTGCGTCTTTATGAAGTATTTGATTTTACAGAGGTATTCGCATAAAATTATACAATTGTTCCGTATTTATAGTTAAATGATAATTGATAAAATAAAACGGCTATTGTCAGACCGCTTTATTCGTAATATTGGCTGGTTAGGGGGTGCAGAACTTTTTAATCGGGTTGCAAGGTTAGCCACAACTGTGGTATTAGCTCGTACTTTTACTTCGTATGATTATGGTGTTGCTTCACTAATTTTTACTATTGCTGATTTTGGCTATGTTTTAACTATTAATCCTGGATTTGGCGCCAAACTTGTGCAAGCAAGTGAAGATGAACTAGAATCTGTATGCAATACGAGTTACTGGCTAAATTGGGTAGTATGTATCTTATTATTTATATTTCAATGTTTAGCAGCATTTCCTATTGCTAGTTTTTATAAAAATAGTCAATTGATTTTGCCAATTTGTGTAGTTGCAACAGCTTATTTATTTTTACCTATATTTGCTATTCAGGCTAATCTTATTCAACGTGAAAATCGATTAAAAATTACAGCAATATCTACAGCAGTACAATTAATTTTTGGAAATATTTTAACTATAATTTTAGCTCTGGGTCAAATGGGGTCTTGGGCTGTAATTTTACCTGTAGTTATGACTATACCCATCAATATTATAATAAACTTAATGAATCATAGCTGGCGCCCGCCTAAATCGTTCACATTAGATAAATGGCGTGAAATTACTAGCTTTGGGCTAAAAATGCTTGGTGTAAATGCCTTAAGTCGGCTAAGAATGAATTTAGATTACTTATTAGTAGGATATTTTATTGGTATTGAAGCATTAGGACTGTATTTTTTCGCGTTTAATGCAGGTTTAGGAATTAGTCAAAGCGTCATCAATGCTTTTACGTCAGCACTTTACCCTGAGTTGTGTTCTGTACAGAGTGACAAAGTGCAAATGAAAAAGCGGTTTTTTCGCGGATTGAAAACTATTGCCTTAATTGTGGTTCCATTGGTAATTTTACAATCTAGTCTGGCGCCGTTATATGTGCCAATTATATTTGGGAAAAAATGGGTAGAAGGAATACCGATATTGATTGTAATTTGTTTATCGGCTATACCTATAGCATTATCGCGCGCAACTTCGCAATTATTACAAGCTACGAATAAGACACATCTTGATTTTTACTGGAACTTAATTTTTACAGGTATTTTTGCTGTTTCGCTTGTAATTGCAGTTCAATATGGCATTTTTGCGGTTGCATGTGCTGTTTTAATATCACAGCTTATTGCTATGCCTATTTTTACTATTTGGGTGATGAGAAAGGTGTTTACACAACAACCTGATAAAATTGCTGTAGGTAAATAAAGTCTTGTGGAATGGGCATCCCTGCCCGTTCTAGTATATAGGCGGGCAAGGATGCCCGCTCCACAAGAGAGAGTTTGATAGTTTAACATGCAGGCGCCACAAATGCTTTAGAGTGAGGTATTACTTTTGGTGCAGTACTTGTTAATATAATAGTTCCATCTTTGTCTACTTTCCATGCTTGTGCTTCTATAAGTGAATTATTATTGTTGTTATATGTAGTGGTTTGAGATTGTTGATTGGGAATTTGTACTGTAGAATTTTCTAGAGAAATCCAATCGGTATCGGGTATTGTAGTGTTTCTTAAAAATTCTGTTGGATTTGTAGCTAGTCCTCTGCGTCCAACTATAGAGAATTTGTTTTGCTGAGTAGTGTCTGCTTTGCAAGCTTGGGTTATTGTTGGGACATTAGGTTTTTCTGGTAAATTAACTAAACCGCTACTACTATCAACATCTGGATTGGTAATGCTTACTACCCCGTCTAAATTCGCATTAGTTTGAGAAATTGCAGAAATGTCACTTGTAGAAAGCTTTTGTGGGTCGATTTGAGATGGGTCGTTACTACCTATCTTGCGTATTAAATCTTCTCTATCAAGTGCTTCGATACCTAATATACCACTCGCGTTAATTGTTATTTTACCACCAGAACCGCTAAACCCATTCGCTATAATATCATTATTTTCATTTCTTGCCGCAACTATAAAACCGTTACGAGCATTAATTATAATGTTACCACCATCACCGCTCGATTGTATTTTACCTGCACTGGTAGATATTAAACTATTACGACGCATCTGTAATAATTGTGTTTGCAAGGTAATATTACCACCTTGCCCTAAATCTGTCTCGGATGTAATTTTTCCTTGATTATCAATGAGTATGGAATTTGCTGTTATATCTAAATTACCTGCTCTACCTAAATTAAATCTGTCTCCAAGATATTTCACACCAGGACGAATTTTGACTTGACTACCTACCTTTATTTCCCCACCATCATTAACTACTAGTTTTCCTGTATTAACAATTAATTTTCCAGCATTACCAGAACCTAATGTGGTAGCAGCTAAAGTACTGTTGTTGTCAAAATATTTACCAGCTATTTCTACTAACTGTGTAGCATTAATAGTTAAATTACCAGCGTTACCTGTTGCTGGCAATAATATTGTAGACTGTACAAAATTACCAGTTGATTCAACTGCAATAGTTCCTCCATGTTTCACTTTTAATACATCAGTATTAATATTAACATTACCTGCGTTTCCACTTGCGTAGGTTGTACTGCTGATTGCGCTGATAGCAAGAAAATTAGCTTCAGTATATAAACTACCTACTACATCTATAGTAGAAGCATTTATAGTTAAATTTCCTCCTGTACCTTTTCCAACTGTACCAGTTAGCACTTGGGCGCCATCTTGAAGTGTAAGTTTATTTGCATCAATAACAATATCACCAGCATTTTTGTCACCTAAAGTTAAATTCAAAATACCACCAACACCAAATATTTCTATAATATTGCCAATAACATGAATATTTCCACTACCGCTATTACCACTAGTTGTAATATTCGATGAATTTAAAATATTTCTGCTTGTAATTTGTATGTTTTGAAAACTCTTAACATCTTTGTATCCAAAAATCCAATCACCACTTGTTGGTATTAAATTCACAAAACTATTACTTCCAACGCTTCCAAGTTCTATTTGACCTAGCGGTGCTGTTAAACTTCCTGACTCTAAATAAATATCACCACCTATTAATGCTAAAGTTTTGCCAGGTGAAACCCGCAAACCTTCAGGACTATTATAATAATTTGTTGCACCGTTCGGACTTGCTTGAGATTGATTACGAATTGGTGCAGGATTGGCGCCAAATTGTAAACCAATTGGTGTACTTATTGTAAGTAAAGGTGTTTGAGGTTCTACTGCGCTATATTTGCTACCGTCTGAGAATTTTATACTGCTAGCTGTAGTGCCAACAAACGAACCGCCAATATCTAATGAGGCACTGGCGCCGAATATAATACCATTAGGATTTATTAGAAACAGATTCGCGGCGCCGTTACTGCGAAGTATACCATCGATATTGGAGGTAGACTTGCCTGTAACTCTAGTAATTATGTTTTGAATATCTGAAGAGTTATTGAAGTAAGCTGTTTCTGTATTTAAAACTGAGAATTGTTCAAAACTATGAAATAAGTTTTTTCCAGTTTCTGTTCCACCTTCTATAACTTTGATATTCTCTTGACCCGAAACACGCGAATTTATCGGTAGAGTACTATCTGGATTAATTTGAGCTACACAAGTATTAGATAGTACACTCATTTGTAATGTTGCAAAAAATATAATTCTTGCACAATCTAACTGATTGTAATGTACTGACGGATGTAACATTTGTGTAATCACGCTCGCGAGAATATTTTGTAAGGTGGGCAGGAGGTGCCCACAATACTACATTATCAGCAAGGGCAGCAGCGACCGCACCAACAGCAACTAAGTAGCTTTAATTCCTCTCCTGGAATTTGTTCTAAGCTTTGTTGCATTTCTTGGTCGCTAAGTGCTACACCCATGCGTTGTATTTTATTCAAGTCAATAACAGCATCAAACCTAATGACTTTTTCTGCTGTCAAACCATAACTCTTAAGTATCTCATCCATTTGAGAGTTATCTAGAGCTTTCATGAATTCTTGTAAAACTGCATGTTGAAACTGCTGCAATTTGGTTGCATCTTCTGGAAGTGGACCGTAATCAGGGACTGGGTATGTGTTTGATTCTAGTTGTTTGCTCATAAGTGTTGTAAGTGTTATCTTTCTGTAATCACAACTAAAAGCGTTGTGCTTCTGTCTTGCTATAGATGCGAGGCTTATCAACTTATGCACTCTCACACAACAACAAAAAACGGCAGTATTAGGGATGTAACAAGCTGTACACTTAAATTTATGCCAATTTGGCATAAATTTAGGCTTTATGTGTTGGAATTAACTTAGATACCATAAAATTGTCAAAGCTTAAGAAATAATTGTCATGTAGATGGCTTATGTGTTAAGTATGACTTTCGTACTGACGCTTAGTTTGAGTGGTGTGGTTTAGCAAATTCGTTTATTATGTTTTATAAATTGCTTTTAAACAGTCGCATTCAGCGATTTTACATTTGTTTATATCTTGTTGTTATAACTGTAATTAATTCAGTAGAACCACTGAAGGCACAGGTAATAAGACCAGAGGATTTACCAGGTAGACAGCAAAATCCAGATTTCCCGCGTCCAGAGATAAAGCCACCATCTGATAGACCTTTGCCTGAACCAACGGCGCCACCACAGTTGCCACCTCCCGACCAATTGTTACCAGGCAGCGATGTAAATCCACCGATAGCACCCGAACAAAATCAGCCTGGAGATATCCCGCAGACAATAACAGTAACAAAATTTAACGTGACTGGTAGTACTGTATTCAGTGCGAAAGATTTTGATAAGATTACAGAAAAGTATAGAAACCGTGCAATTACAATTGCCGAACTATTTCAGGTTCGCTCAGAAATTACAAAGTATTACGTTGACAAAGGTTATATTACGAGTGGAGCATATATACCACCACAAAAGCTCAAAGATGGGGTAGTTGAAATTCGAGTTATTGAAGGTTCGCTCGAAGAAATTAAGGTAAACGGTACACGCAGACTCAATGCTGGTTATGTACGAAGTCGTTTAGAAATTGCCACTAGAAAACCTTTAAATAGAGAACGTTTGCTCGAAGCGTTACAAGTCCTTCAGTTGAACCCGTTAATTCAAAATCTTTCTGCGGAACTAGCTGCGGGTACTCGTCCTGGTGTTAGTACACTTGAAGTCTCTGTGCGTGAAGCTAAAACATTTGACGCGCAGTTTAGTATTGATAATGGACGTTCACCAAGTGTAGGTAGTTTTAGGCGCTCTGTGCAATTAAGCGAAGCAAACCTTTTAGGATGGGGTGATAGTTTGAGCGGTAGCTATACGAATACCGATGGTAGCAACTCTTTTGACTTTAACTATACAGTGCCAATTAATCCTCGCAACGGCACTTTTGCTTTTAGTTACGGAACATCTGACAACAACGTTATCGAACGTCCCTTTAATACACTTGATATTGAATCATATTCAAAATATTACGAAGTTACACTACGTCAACCCATCATTCAAAAACCAAATCGTGAGTTAGCAGTAGGACTAGCACTAACTCGACGCGAAAGTCAAGCTAGCTTATTAAATGACGACCCAAATGGGCCAATTCCATTTCCTGCTGTTGGCGCCGACTCTAATGGTAGAACTAGTGTAACAGCATTACGGTTTATTCAAGAATGGACGCAACGCGATAGTCAGCAGGTATTTGCCGCACGTTCGCAGTTTAGTGTTGGACTCGATGCACTTAATTCTACAACTAACGCCGATTCTCCAGATAGTAGGTTTTATGCATGGAGAGGACAAGCACAGTGGGTAAGGTTACTTGCTCCTGATACTTTATTACTTTTACGTGGAGACTTACAGTTTGCCGACAGACCACTTGTTGCACTCGAACAATTTGGTTTGGGTGGACAACAAAGCGTTAGAGGATATCGTCAAGATGCGTTACTTACTGACAATGGATTTTTTGCTAGTGCAGAAGTTCGCTTACCAATATGGCGCCAGCGTCAGTCACAATCAGTATTACAAGTGGTACCCTTCATTGATGTCGGTACATCATGGAATAAAGGTGATACTCCTAATCCTGAAACAAGTACTTTAGTATCAACAGGTTTAGGATTACGATTACAGTTGGGTAGCCAGTTAAATGCACAAATAGACTGGGGTATTCCTTTAGTATCTATAGACTCAAGGAAAAACACGTGGCAAGAAAATGGTATTTATTTCTCCGTTATTTACAATCTATTTTGAAATGGAGATCCCCCCAACCCCCCTTATTAAGGGGGGTTAGGGGGGATTTAATTTTATTATGTTTATTAACGTTTGCACTGCCAAGTCTTGCAAACCCGCATTATGCACAAAATATCACCCCAATAATCCAAAACCAAAAATCTCAAACCGACCAAGGTAAACTATTATATGATGCTGGCAGATATTCCGAAGCCGTGCAAATATTACACCAAGCAGTACAAGAATATCAAAAACAAGGTGATATTTTAAAACAAGCTGCCACCTTGGGTAACTTATCTTTAGCATATCAGCAGCTTGGTAATTGGAAGTTGGCTTCTGTTGCACTTACAACTAGTTTGCGTTTACAAGGAGCAGAACCAAAAAACCAAAACCTGTTAGCCCAAACTTTAATTATACAAGGGCGCCTATTATTTTCTACAGGGCAAACGAATGCAGCACTCTCAACATGGAGACAAGCAGAAAAAGAATTTGAGAAAGCAGGTAATAAACACGGCAGTTTAAAAGCGCGTGTTCAGCAAGCACAGTCACTACAAATATTGGGTTACTATTATAACGCGGTTAAACTTCTCAAAGAAGTAAATGCGGCATTTGACTCACAACCAGGTTCGATAGAGAAATTAGCGGGTTTGCGTTCGCTAGGTGACGCTTTGCAATTAGTTGGGGATTTAAAGCAATCACGCATAATTTTAGAACAAAGTTTAAAAGTTGCTCGTGCTTTAAATAATAATACTGAAATTGGCAAAAGTTTATTGAGTTTAGCAAATCATGCACTCTCAGCGCGAAAATTGCAGCAAGCTATTGAATATTACAAACAAACAGTTGATATATCTCCATCACCGCAAATTAAAGTCGAAGCATTACTGAATCATGTAAGTTTATTAATACAAGCTAAAAAATATACAGAAGCTACAAGCTTAATTTCTGTAATTGAACCGCTACTTCAACAACTTCCACCAAGTCGCACAGCTATTTACGCACGAATTAACTTTGCAGACCGTTTAATGCAAATAGACCGTAATATGCAACGTTCTTATACTGTACTTGCGACTGCTATTCAAATTGCGCGCGATATTAATGATAATCATGCATATGCATACGCATTGAGTGAGATGGGAGAGTTGTACGAAAAAACGCGACAGTATCCAGAAGCGCTAAAATTAACTCAACAGGCTTTAGTGATAGCGCAAGCAGAAAATGTAGATGATGTGATTACGTATCAATTACAGTGGCAGCTTGGTCGATTGTTACGTACACAACGCGATATTAAAGGCGCCATTGTGTCATATAATGCAGCAGTAGAAACACTATCGAAACTTCGTAGTGATTTAGTAGCGGTGAATACTGATGTACAGTTTAGTTTCAAAGAGAGCGTAGAACCAGTATATCGTCAATTGGTAGCACTACTTTTAGAATCGCAAACTCCTGGGCGCCCAGACCCAAAAGTTCTTGATCAAGCACGTCAGCATATTGAAGCTTTGCAACTTGCCGAACTCGATAACTTTTTTAAAGAAGCTTGTTTACAAGGCAAAAAAGTTGTCTTAGATAAAGTTGTAGACAAAGAGAATCCGAATACAGCTATACTTTATCCTATTATTCTTGCTGACACACTCCAAGTTATAGTCAAAATTCCCAATCAACAGCTAAAACTCTACACAACTAAAATTAGTCTTGCTGAGGTAGAGACAACAGTTGCCCAACTCAGACGCGATTTAATTGACCCTTCAGCAATTGAAAGCTTAAAAATTCAATCGCAAAAGCTTTATACATGGCTAGTTAAAGAGTTAGAACCTAATTTGGCGCCTAATGGTGTTAATACTCTTGTATTTATTCCTGACACTGTTTTGGGTAGCATACCATTCTCAGCGCTTTTTGATGGAAAAAATTACTTGGTTGAAAAATATGCAATTGCAATGAATGCGGGGTTACAGCTTTTAGACCCTCAACCATTGCAAAGACAAAAGCTAAATGCTTTAACTGCTGGTTTAATCGAACCTCCATATCCATATAAAGAATTTGCTTCCTTACCTGGAATAAAATTAGAGTTAGAGCAAATTAACCAAGCTGGGATTAAAACCAAAACATTGCTGAATCAGCAATTTACAAGTAAAAAGTTAGACAATTTAGTTCAGGATACACCTTTCAACATTGTTCATCTTGCCACTCACGGTCAATTTAGTTCGCGTGTGGAAGATACGTTTATTTTGGCAGCAGATGGACCCATTAACGTCCGTGAATTCGATAATATATTGCGTAGTCGTGACCAAACTCAGCAAGAAGCACTACAATTACTTGTTTTGAGCGCTTGCCAAACTGCCGAAGGTGATAAACGTGCTGCACTTGGTTTAGCTGGAGTTGCTATTAAAGCAGGCGCCCGTAGTACACTTGCTTCATTATGGCAAATCGAAGATGAACCAACAGCAATATTTGTAGGTGAATTTTACCGCAAATTGAAAGACGCAAAACTTAGTAGAGCATTTGCACTACAACAAGCACAGTTAAAGCTTCTCAACCATCCTAATTATAAGGCGCCAACTCATTGGGCAGCATATGTATTAATAGGTAATTGGTTGTAATTGTACTACAGGCGACCCTCAACCGACTCCAAATCCTGATCATAAAGTGGTAAGGGCAGGTCTCGAAAATCTTATAGGTGACTTCTACACCTGCTTTTTTAGCTCCTTCCACTGCAATTTTTACCAGTTTTTTGTTGAATGATTCTTTGCGGGCACTCCCGGCAAAAGCAAGAATTTTGGCAGCAGCCATAAGTTCTCCTGTTCTTTTGAATGGGTCTGGATATAGGACGGGGCAAGAAAAAGCCCATCCCACAATTCAGTACTAAGGTAAAGAATATCTGCGTTAATTTTGACAATGTGCAACTGAGTATGTTCAGTTTGGAAATAACGACACAAACATTGAATGCGGAACGTTACCTAAACAAGCCTAAATAAAAAGAACCATTTTTTTATCTTTAATGCAAAACTTGTCTTTTTTTAGATTAGAACTATATAGAAGTTATACATCTACCCAAAAGCTTACTAAATGCCGAGAAATAATCTAATACTATTGATGGATACTAAGCATTTGAAAATTGTTCTAAGTTGAACGTGCAATGCTATAAGGTAACTAAGAGCCATGCTGTAACAACTTTAACTTTCAGTATAAGGTTAAGCATTTTTTACCACAGTGGTTCAATATCAAAACGTATAAGAGTAAAAAATCAAGCATCATTAATGCTAGTTTTACTGATATTTTTCAATTAATGACTTACCCACAGAAACCAGGTTTCTAGGATTTTGGCGTAAGTCCCTGTAATTAATGACTTGAGTAAGACTTTTTTCAAAAATAAAAAGATATTTTATGAAATATAAGGAGAACAAATATGTCAAATAACTTAAATTCCTACCTACCTACACCGACTAAACAAAGATTTGCAACCACCTTCGGCGTAGTCAGACCGATTAGCTTCTGGGTACAGTTAGCACTAGGTGGTGTTTCTGGCTTGGCTTTGTTTTTGGCAATCTTTAGCCGTAATTTCACTGTTCAACCAACGACGAATCCAGTCATGGGGTTTGGAGTATTTTTAGGTGTTATTGGGATTTTAGTGCTGTGTTTTAGGTTATATTGGGCGAGCCGTTACAGGCGTTTAAACAACCTTTTACAGTCGTCTAATCGTGAATTACATCCAAGGAAAGACGAAGTAATTCAAGTATTACAAATTGGATTAATCGTTAGTTTTATCGGGCTATTGTTAGCTTTTTTAGCATCTGATGTTACCGTAATTTCTGTACTATCGAAAGCTATAGCTCTACCCCAAGGAGTCGCAGTTTATAGACCAGAAAGTACCATTCGTTCCCTAGACATTTTTGTAATTTTAGCAAATGTCAATCTAATTGGTGCCCATCTTGTAGGAGGCGCTACTTCACTTGGGCTGCTTAACTGGTTAGATTAAAAGGATAAATGGCAAGGAAATAATGAATCATTTGCGGCGGCGACTAAGTAACTCTTTTATAGTTCACTTGTTACTATTATTCGCCCTTGGTTGGGCAATTTTACAGCTTTTCATTTATTTTGAAACAGTAATTGTAATTTTCACATTCGCCGCAATTTTAGCTGCTTTACTAAATTACCCAGTTCGTTGGTTGCGGCGTTTTTTACCCCGTACAGTCGCAGTAATTTTGGTTTTCTTAATAAGCCTGTTAATTATTACCGCTGTAGCAATAACTCTCGGTTTAGCAATACTGTCTCAAGGACAACAACTCATTGATAGAGTTTTAGAAATTGGTAACTCTATTGGTTCTTTGCTAGAGCAAATACAGGCTTTTCTGCAAACTCGCAACTTGCAAGTAAATTTGAATGCTATTGCCGTGCCAATCAGAAACTTTGTTTCATCAGGTATTAGTTATATTATCAGCTTTTTGGGGTCTTCTCTGACCAATTTTGTAAATTTAATTTTTATTGCGGTTGTCACTCTTTTTATGTTGCTAAACGGAAAAAGCGTTTGGCGTTTTGTGTTGAAAATTGTACCTGAAAATTCGCGTCAACGCTTTGCTCATACAGTTGAAAAAAAGCTTTTAGGGTTTTTTAAAGGGCAATTAATTTTAATGTTATTTCTGTCAATCTCTAATTTTTTAGTTTTCATATTACTAAAAGTTCCTTTTCCTTTAGTTTTATCTCTAATAATTGGAGTTATTGATGCGGTTCCGGGAATTGGTGCAACATTAGGAATTGGTACTGTTTTTTTAATTTTGTTAACTCAAGATGTTTTGCTTGCTTTCAAAGTTTTAGCAGCTTCGATTATACTTCAGCAAATCCAAGATAACTTAATTTCACCAAGAGTTATGCAAAATTCAGTTAATGTTAACCCTGTAGTTACATTTTTTGCTCTATTAGTCGGAGCAAGGATTGCTGGGTTGTTAGGGATTTTCCTTGCTGTTCCAATTGCTGGTTTAGTTGTCAGTTTATTAGAAATTGATGAGTTGAAAGGTGAGACATAGAGAGTACTGCGAAGTTTGCGCTCTGACGGTATCCGCTAGAAGCAACGCTCCACAGAAGGCGCCCTCTTGAAGCAAGAAGTTGCCTTGCTTGAGAGTGTGCGGACTGGAGCTACTCTCATTTGTGCCATCGTCGGAGAAAAATGATTCTTGCATTCTAAATCCCTTATCAAATCTGTCAGAACTCAATTCAAGTATTTAAGTATAAATACTGGAACAATATTTTAACAGTTACGAGTCGTGTAAAAATAACTTGATAAACTATTGGTCTGTGTCAAAAGTTTTGGTGTGTTCTTTCTTCTTAATTCTTTCTTTGCGTCCTTTGCGGTTCGTTTCTCTAACCTCTCAAAATTAATGACATGGAATACTATTGGCACACATATTCGTAGATAAGGAGTATTATGTCAACTGTAGTGATATTAGTAGCGTTCGGCTTTTACGCTCACGTATTTACAAGACAAATGAAGAAGTTAGCGATATTGAGCTAATCGATAAGTCAGTTTTTCCAGACTTTCAGAGAGCAAACAATTCAGATAGATATAATGCAAAAAAATAATAAAATTACATCTATCTTTAGGTTGGAATAAAATTGACAATGCCAAAATTTGAAGATACGCTAAAATCGATCTATGCGCCATCGCGTCAAGAATGGCGCCAATGGCTTAGAGAAAACCACAGTACTGAGGAAGGTATTTGGCTTATTTATTACAAAGTTAAAAGCGGTAAAGCAAGTGTAAAATATAGCGAAGCGGTAAAAGAAGCTTTGTGTTTTGGGTGGATTGATAGCAAAGTTAAATCCTTAGATGCAGAACGTTACATGCAAATATTTACACCTCGCAAACCCAAAAGCGTTTGGTCAAAGCTAAATAAGCAATATATAGAAGAACTTACCGAACTTCGTTTAATGACCGAAGCTGGTTTAATTAAAATTGAAGCAGCAAAACTCGATGGTTCTTGGACTAGCTTGGATGCTATCGAAGCGTTGATTATTCCAGATGATTTACAATTAGCTTTGCAAGCAAACGAGATAGCGTTTCAGAATTTCCAAGCATTTAGCAACACCTCTAAAAAGAATATCCTTTCATGGATTACATCTGCGCGGCGCCTAGAAACAAGATTAAACCGGATTGAGCAAACGGTAAATGCAGCAGCACAAAATAAAAATCCTTTATCACAATAAACTTATTTTGTCAAGGATGAAATTTAATTTTGATTCAATTGGTTATATTTGTTTTGCCAGTGGGAAATATAGAGACAGTGACAGTTAGTTAAATTTCCCTGGAGATGATGATGCAGTCGATGATACTCGGTTATGAAATTACAGAATTAATTCACGAAGGTTTAAATTCAGTCATTTACCGAGGGGTGTCGGAATCTAGACGAGTAATTCTCAAGGTTCTCAAAGCTGAGTATCCTTCGCTTGAGCAAGTAGCACGGTTAAAGCATGAGTACAGTATTATTGAAAGTCTAGACTTGCCCACGGTTGTTAGAGCTATAAGTTTAGAGAACTATCAAAATAGTGTGGTTTTGGTATTGTCCGATTTTGGTGGTATAAGTCTCAAGCATTACCTAGAAAATCATCAATTATCACTCGTTTCATTTCTAAGCATTGCCGTACAGCTTGCACAAGCACTTTTATCGCTGCATCAACACCACATCATTCATAAAGATGTTAAACCAGCAAATATCATTATAAATCCACATACGCACGAAGTTAAGTTAACAGACTTTAGCATCGCTTCACGTTTAGATAAAGAAACACTCCAAATCGTTAACCCCGACCAACTCGAAGGTACTTTAGCGTATATATCCCCCGAACAAACAGGACGGATGAATCGTTCGCTTGATTACCGCAGCGATTTTTACTCGTTAGGGGTAACTTTCTATGAAATGCTTACAGGTAACTTACCGTTTCAATCGGATGATGCCCTGAATATTATATATTCTCACATTGCTCTTTCGGCGCCGTCTCTTCAAACAAATTCAAACGTACCACCTGTGTTAGCTGCGATAATTGAGAAATTAATGGCTAAAAACGCAGAAGACCGTTACCAAAGCGCGAATGGATTATTGAAAGATTTACAATGCTGCTTGGATGAAGCTAAAAGTACTGGAGCAATTAGAGATTTTGCGTTAGGGGAGAATGACAAAACTGCTCAACTGCTATTCTGTGAAAAACTATATGGACGAGAACAAGAAGTCAAAACGTTATTAGCTGCTTTTGAACGAACTACAAAAGAAGATAAAAAGACCAACAGAAGTGAAGTGGTGTTGGTATCCGGATATTCAGGGATTGGAAAATCTTCTTTGGTACATGAGATTCATAAACCCATTGTGCTACAGCGGGGATTTTTCGTCTTCGGTAAATTCGACCAATTTCATCGCACGGTTCCTTATGCTGCTTTTACTCAAGCTTTTAAATCACTAATACAACAGTTACTTACGCTCGGTACCCAAGAGTTAAGAGTTTGGAAAGATAAGTTATTAGTTGCGTTATTTCCCAACGCACAAGTAATAATAGATATTATTCCAGAACTCAAATTAATTATAGGGGATGTGGAGGCGCCTGTTGCAGCTTTAAGTTTTACAGAAGCACAAAACCGTTTTAACCAGGTATTCCGTGCATTTGTAGATGTTTTTGCTTTGAAAGAACATCCTTTGGTTGTGTTTATCGATGACTTACAATGGGCAGATATTGCCTCGCTGAAGTTAATGCAGCTTTTACTTAACATAAGCGATAGTCAATATTTACTCTTTATTGGAGCATACCGAGATAATGAAGTCAGTTCTACACATGTACTAATGCAAACTGTAGAGGATATTCAAAAAGCTGGAACAACAGTAAATTATATAACACTTAAGCCATTAGCACTTGAGTGTGTACAACAGTTAGTCAGTGATGCTTTACAAGAACCATTAACAACGCATCATCAAGAGTTAGCATTATTATTATTCAATCAAACATCGGGTAATCCTTTCTTTTTGACGCAGATGCTGAAAACGCTGTATCAAGAAGAATTACTACGCTTTGATTTTGCTTGTGAGTGTTGGAGTTGGGAGCTAGAGCAAATTCAAAGTGCGGGTATTATAAACTTGGGTGTTGTAGAGCTAATGTCGAGTAATATTAGTAAATTACCTAGTACAACACAGTCAGCGTTACAGTTTGCAGCTTGTATAGGCGCCTGCTTTGAGTTACATATATTAGCAGCAGTATTAGATTTATCTATATCTGAACTTCTTAACACTCTGTGGATAGCAATACAGCAAGGATTTATTTTACCAATCACTTCTAGCTCTAAATTGTCATTGCTAATGGCAAATAGTTCTGATGCTTACGATTCCAAGTTAGAGTTTAAATTTCTTCATGATAGAGTACAGCAAGCTGCTTATTGTTTAATTCCAGATAACCAAAAACCAACTATACATCTTAAAATCGGTCAACTTTTACTCAATACCTCAGCACATAAGTTAGAAGATAATATATTAGATACCGTTAATCATCTAAATATTGCTGTTGATTTATTAACCGCATCTGAAAAAGAGCAGCTAATACAGCTTAACATTAAAGCTAGTCAAAAAGCAAAAGCAGCAAATGCATATGATACAGCAGTTCGTAATCTAAACTTCAATTCAAACTTACTACCCGTAAACACCTGGCAAACTCATTATAAACTAACTTTAGATTTATACACAGAATTAGCAGGCGCCGAATTTTTAAATATCAATTACCAACGTGCGTTAGAATTGAGTAAAGTTATATTAAGCCAAGCTGTAGATGTACTCGATAAAGTTGCTGCATACGAAATAATATTGCGAACTTATTACAGTACAGCACAATACCAAAATGGAATTGAATTTGGAATAGAAGCACTCGAAGAACTAAAAGTTAACTTGCTAGAAGAATTACCAGAGAATGTAGATTTTGATAAATTAGAAAATTTACCAGAAATTCAAGATGAATACCAAATAGCTGTGTTAAAAGTGCTGGTGACATTTTCTGGTTGTGCATTCATGTCTGATGCTAACTTATATAGAAAAATCATCTTGACGATGGCAGATATTTCTATGCAATATGGTCATTCGGGTACTGCTGCTTATGCGTATGTTGCTTGTGGTTTTAATAGTAATGGTACTGGCAATATTGATTTAGGTTATCGATATGGATTATTATCGCTTCAAATTTTAGACAAATTTAATGATAATAGATTTTATCCCAAAGTAAAAGTAATTTATTATGGTTTAATTGCTCATTGGAAACAACATATTAAATTCACATTACAGCCACTTTTACACACGATGTATAAAGCAATTGAAATAGGTGATTTAGAATATGCTAGTATCGGTTCTGGTTATTATTGCCTAAATTTAATATTTGGTACAGAGACAATTGATTTAATTGCTGCTAAAATGGCTGATAAAATTATTTTTTTAGAGAAGTTTAATCAATTAGTTTCCATTTATTTTATTAAAATTTTGCATCAATTAATTTTGAATTTAAAAGGTGTAAATAGTCATCCATGCGAGCTAAACGGGCAAAGCTTCGATGAAAATCAAATGATGCCATTTATCATTGATAATAAAATTTCGATTTTGATGTTTATAGTTGACTTTTCTAAGTTAATTCTTAACTATTTATTCAAGCGATATACAGAAGCTATCGAATATGCTCTTTTAGCAGAGAAGAATACGATGACTATGGTATCATCAGTAACTATACCGCAACACAATTTTTATTATTCTTTGTCACTGATTGCTAATTATGTCAATGTCTGTTCATTACAACAAGAAGTGTATTTAAATCAAATTGAATTAAATCAAGCGCAAATGAAAGATTGGGCAGCACATTGTCCTAGTAATTATCAAAATAAATATGAGTTAGTCGAAGCAGAGAAGTCTCGGATATTAGGTAAGTATTGGGAAGCAATGCAGTTTTATGATGCTGCGATTAAAAACGCAAGTGAAAACGAATTTATTCTTGAACTTGCTTTAGCTTATGAACTCGCAGGTGAATTTTATTTGAGCCAAGATAAACCAAAAATTGCCAAACTTTATTTGAGTGATGCTTATTATGCTTATAAAAAGTGGGGAGCAAACGCTAAAGTCAAACATCTCGAATCACAATACCCTTATCTAACTACGATTATCTCACAACCTACCTGTCTATTAAATAGTACTAAAACTAATACAACTAATATCACGAATATCACGAATATCACGAATACAGCTACTACTTATAAAGGCGCCTCATTTGATATAACTACAGTAGTCAAAGCATATCAAGCTTTATCAAGCGAGATAGTCATTGATAAACTGCTGTTCATACTAATGCAATTAATACGTGAGAACGCAGGAGCGCAAAAAATCTACTTTTTAGCAGTGCGTCAACAAGATTTATATATAGAAGCTGTCTTAGACACTGATAGCGATAATGCTAAAGTACTACAATCTAGAGCGCTTACCGAATCTCATCAATTACCTGTTTCTCTTATATATTATGTGCAACGCACTCGTAATTACTTATTATTAGATGATGGCGCCTTAGAAATATGGAGTAAAGATACTTACATACAAAAGTATCAGCCATTGTCAGCTTTAATTTTTCCAGTCATCAGTAAAAATGAACTGGTTGGAATTTTATATTTAGAGAACAATCTTGTAAAAGGCGCCTTTACAAGTAATCATATAGAACTACTCAGCATAATTGCTGCTCAAGCTGCAATTTCTTTGGAGAACGCACGGTTTTATGAGACTTTGGAGCAAAAAGTTTCTGAACGTACTCAAGAATTACGTGAAACTCAGTTAAAATTGATTCAAAGTGAGAAAATGTCGAGTTTAGGACAACTAGTTGCGGGAATAGCTCACGAAATCAACAATCCCATCAACTTTATTCAGGGTAACATTACATATACACACGAATCTACCCAATCTTTACTTGATATAGTGCAGAAGTATCAACAAGATTATCCAAATTCAGTTATCAATGATGAGAATAGCTTTGACTTGGAATTTATGCAATCCGATTTACCCAAAGCGTTTATGTCGATGAAGAATGGAGTTGCAAGAGTAAAGGATATTGTACTGTCTTTGAGAAATTTTGCGCGTTTGGATGAAGCTGAGTATAAGGAAGCTGATATTCATGAAGGTTTAGATAATACTTTGATGCTTTTAACGCCAAAATTAGAAAAAATTCAAGTTATTAAAGAGTATAGTAATTTACCTCAAGTATTTTGTTTTGCAGGAGAATTAAACCAGGTATTTATGCATCTACTTAATAATGCCATTGATGCTGTGGTAAATATTAAGGCGCCGAAAATAAGAATTATTACTGAATTAAGAAACAATCAAATCGCTGTAGTAATTGCAGACAATGGAAAAGGAATTAATCCAGAAATCAGAGAGAAAATACTCGACCCATTTTTTACAACCAAACCAGTAGGACAAGGAACGGGTTTAGGGTTATCCATTAGCCATCAAATTATAATGCAACATAGCGGGCAGTTGTTTTTTACATCACAATTAGGAGTAGGTACTGAGTTTACGATATTACTGCCCTATACTAAAGTGGTTGCCTGTTCCTGACAAGTCGATGCATGAATCATTTGCCGCTTGGCGCCGGGAAAATGCTACGCTTAAATGATTATTCTCAATACAGTTAAGATATCGCTAACAGGTGCTTTCTGCTCATCCAATTTTAAGATTTGAGGCAATATTCGTTTAGAGATGTACTTTGATGATTTAATGAGTCTATCTCCCTCACTCCAAACTTCGTAATGGTAATAAGCTTGTAAATAAACCTTACGATTTTTTTTAACTAGGCGCCAATAAACATAACCACTACCTTCCCCTTTTTTCCGTCGTGTTTTACTAGGGAATATATTACCACCGAAATCATTACTAGGGTCGTTTTCCATATCCCCTAGTAAATCGAGGCTATTTTTACTAGGGGATATATTACTACCCGAATCATTACTAGGGTTTTTACTAGGGTTGGTTGCGATATCCCCTAGTAAATCGAGGTTATTTTTACTAGGGGATATATTGCCACCGGAGCGATTACTAGGGTTTTTACTAGGGTCGTTTTTCATATCCCCTAGTAAATCGAGGTTATTTTTACTAGGGGATATATTGCCACCCGAATCATTACTAGGGTTTTTACTAGGGTCGTTTTTCATATCCCCTAGTAAATCGAGGTTATTTTTACTAGGGGATATATTGCCACCCGAATCATTACTAGGGTTTTTACTAGGGTCGTTTTCCATATCCCCTAGTAAATTGGGGTTATTTTTACTAGGGGATATATTGCCACCGGAGCGATTATTAGGGTTTTTACTAGGGTTGGTTTCCATATCCCCTAGTAAATCGGAGTTATTTTTACTAGGGGATATATTACTACCCGAATCATTACTAGGGTTTTTACTAGGGTCGTTTTCCATATCCCCTAGTAAATCGGAGTTATTTTTACTAGGGGATATATTGCCACCCGAATCATTACTAGGGTTTTTACTAGGGTCGTTTTCCATATCCCCTAGTAAATCGAGGTTATTTTTACTAGGGGATATATTGCCACCCGAATCATTACTAGGGTTTTTACTAGGGTCGTTTTCCATATCCCCTAGTAAATTGGGGTTATTTTTACTAGGGGATATATTACTACCCGAATCATTACTAGGGTTTTTACTAGGGTCGTTTCCCATATCCCCTAGTAATTTTAATATCTCTACAACCGTGCGTTTTTGCTCAACAGCTTCTTTAACTTGACTTACTAGGTCTTTGGGAATATATTTCGTTCGTTTTTTGCCCTGAAGCTTCCAACTATAAAAGAATTGCGAATAATCTTTTCCATTCTTTGTAATTGTACGGCAGTAAATAGAACCACTTCCTTTTGCATACCCACTGTTTTTACTAGGGTTATTTTTGTTATCTTCTCCTGATATTGAGTATTTGCCACCATTGTTTCTTACTCTACTCAGTACAACCTTTTTGGCGCCATAAACAATTGAGTTGAAATAACTGTTAACATTTGCTGGTAATGAATTTGAAGCTTGTACTGGCTGTTGTTGTTGCCGCGAGTTGATGTTATAAATTGAACGTGATTCCATTATGTAATAGCACCCTTAATAAATATAATTCTCATTATTATTAAAAAGTATTCGTTAAATACATGCTTGCTGTGCAGGTTTTAACTTCATTGCTAGTTGTTATTTTTCTCTGTTCAGATGATTGTAAGACATGAGCTAGCACCGTGTAAAGAGAATATAGGAATATAGCGATGTAGTTTATTGTAGAATATAAGCAGTCTGTATTAGCTGATGGCAAAAATTAAGAAATAAGCAAATTGCGATAGTAATTACAGGCAATAGTAAAGTAATTACTCCCGGTTCGCCCATTTTTTTTATGAGTTATAAAAAAGACCTTCATTTTCAATACTGCTCGTATGGGCAATCGGGGAGCAAATATTCAGCTAATCAATAGGCAGTTCATGTATGATTGTGGCGGCGCCTGTAACAATTCTACAAATACAATACGTTAAGTTTTCTAATATTAACAAGATCGGCGCCTGCATAAATGATGGCTTGTTTTCAAAATTACCAAGTTAATCAAATTTACTTACATACGAATATATGCTTAAACTTAGTCAAGCTTTATCTTTTGTATGCTTCACAGTTCTGACTTTTGATCTTGCACTGCTTGCGTCAAATAAAACCAGTAGTTGCTGCATCACTTTCCGTCAGAATCAGAAACAAAATAATTGACTTATTTTTTACAATAAAACCTCTAGAGCAAGGAACGGGTTTAAGGTTATCGATTAACTGAAATCTTGCACATCTAAGTAAAAACTTTTAAATACATAAATAGCAGTAACAAAAACAACATTTATTATTTAGTCCTATGCGCGAGGACTTTTGCCCCACCGCATAGTACTTTGAGTACTATACGGGTAGGAACGTAGTCAACCAAATGAGAATACAGCATAACGGACAGTTGTTTTTTACATCACAATTAGGAGTAGGCGCCGAGTTTAGTATATTACTGCCGTATAGTGGAAAAGTTGCTAGTTCTTGAGAATTTTATAGATATCGTGCGTAATATCTTTAAAATTAGCAGATATCTGAATAGCAGCATTTACCGTCTAGGAGTAAATATGACATGCAATGCTTTGCCACTGCCAATATCTGAAACTGCGATTCTTACAGCACGGAGTTTTGCGACTCAGCAACCAACTCGTGAAAAAGCCGAAAAAGTTCTTTTGAATACACTTTCAGTGTTGACTGTGAGCTACTACCTTAATTTAATGGGTGTGTCAACTGACGTTAATGTTGGTGACTCTTGGAATCCAGTTATGCGGTTATCTACGGATGTTGCTGATTTGGATGTGCCTGGGGTTGGTAAAATTGAATGTCGTCCTGCTTCTATAAATGAGGATTTTTGTTACATCCCTCCTGAAAGTTGGGGTACACGTGTAGCTTATGTTGTGGTGGTGATTGATGAGTGTTTGGAGGAAGCTAAAGTGATGGGGTTTGTAAAGGGTTGCAGTACTGAAGTACTGCATTACGATGAGTTGTTGCCGTTGGAGGGTTTAGTAGAATATCTTGAATGGCAGAAGTTAGCTCAATCAACTTTAGTTAGTTTGAGTCGATGGGTGTCTGGTGTGGTTGAATATGGTTGGCAAACTGTTGAGTCTTTACTCGAAAATCCTCAACTTCGACCCGTGTATGTTTTTCGTAGTGTGGAAGCTATTAGTGGTGATACAGTATTAAAGGAGACTGAGGCACATTCCGTTAGACGGGCAAAGTTATTTGATTTGGGAATTCAAATTGCCAATCAACCCGTTATATTAATAGTGGAAATTACACCTCAATCAGATTCTAAAACTAGTGTACGTCTACAATTGCATCCCACAGGCGCCGTTTATTTACAGCCATCTATTGTATTATCTGTATTGGATGAGTCTCTGAATTTATTCTTAGAAGCTCAATCACGAAGTGCCGATAATTACATTCAGTTACAGTTTAGTGGTGAAGTTGGAGAAAGGTTTAGTGTAAGGGTAGGACATGATGGAGCTTATATTACCGAACATTTTGTAATTTAGTTCGTATACTACCGAATTTGGGACTTCACACTTTGTTATATGGGCAAGCTAGTTGTTTTAAAATTTGGTGACGGCAGTTTCGATGTCGGATTTACTGTAACGTTACAAATTGGGACTGAAGGTAGACTACCTGATATCGAAATTATGGGTAGATTACCAGCGGCGCCGCAATTATTAATGTACTATAATCATTGGCGTTCAAATTACCGACGTTTAGGTAGTGCGTTTCGTTTGTCTGCTGATAAAGTACAGGTAACGAATGTATCCATAACTGCTGATTGTCAAACAACTGCTCAAATTCTCCGCACAAACTTTAATTCTTGGTTACAATCTGATTCCTTCCGTCCATTACGAGAAAAATGGTTGGAACGTCTCGATAGTACAGATAATATTAGAGTTATACTACAAACAGAAAATAGTACATTGTTACGCTTGCCTTGGCACGCTTGGGACTTGTTAGAACGCTACACTTCATCAGAAATAGCAGTTTCATCTCCCAACTACGAACGCAGCGATATTATTCATCATACCAATTCGAGGGTTAAGATTTTAGCAATAGTTGGTGATAGTAGAGGTATTGATACTAAAGCAGATAGAAACATACTCGAACGAATACCCGACACAGATATTACTTTTTTAGTCGAGCCAAGGCGCCAGGAGTTGAATGACCAGTTATGGGATAATAATTGGGATATATTATTTTTTGCTGGACACAGTTTAACGCAGTCAGACGAAAGCGGCAAAATATATTTGAATCAAACCGATAGTTTGAGTATGACAGAACTGCGGTATGCGCTTAAAAAAGCTGTTGCTCGTGGATTACAATTAGCAATATTTAATTCTTGTGATGGTTTAGGGTTAGCAAGAGAACTTTCTTGCTTACAAATACCCGAAATCATTTTTATGCGTGAACCTGTTCCTGACAAAATTGCTAGCGAATTTTTAAAGTATTTTCTTTCGGAATTTGCAAATGGAACAGAATTTTATCTCGCTGTACGTCTTGCCAGAGAGAGATTACAGGGACTTGAGGATAAATTTCCCAATTGCACTTGGCTACCAATGATTTGCCAAAGTAATCCGATACAGATACCCTTAAATTGGCGCCAGCTTTTAAATAATATCACAACATCTACAGAAATAAGTAATAATAACAATAATAAGATATCGGCACCGTCAAATAATCTTTATAATTATCGAAATAAAATCTACTTTACTATAATTGTTAGTTTAGTTACATCCGTATTAATATTAATGCGATTATTTGGGTTATTTGAGAATACAGAGTTAAAAACATTCGACCAGATGCTGTGGCTACGTTCTTTAGTAGTTAAAGAACAACCCGATAATCGTATAATAATGGTGACAATAGATGATAATGACTTAGCAGAACAACGTCGCAAAGGTGAGTCTCTGAAGGGAACTTCAATCTCAGATAAATATTTAAACATACTTTTAGAAAAATTAGAACAGTATCAACCCTCTGTAATTGGTCTAGATATATACCGCGACTTTAAATCTGAAGACCCAGAGTTAACAAAGCGTCTTCAGCAAACAACAAATTTAATTACTATATGTAAAGGTAGTTATATTGGCGCCAATAGTAAAGGTATAGCACCACCACCAGAAATCCCTTCTCAAGATATTCGAGACCGTTTGGGATTTAGTGATTTTATTCGAGACGAAGATGGTATAATTAGGCGCCATCTATTGTTTATGAAGCAAGAACCCAACTCGCTATGTACAGCAGAGTATTCTTTAAGCTTACAGTTAGCGTTTGAATATTTTAAATTTAAAGGTATTAAGGAAGTTACTATAAACCCTGCTGATAATACACTCAAAATTGACAAAGTGACTTTCCAACCCTTGACTCGTTATAGTGGAGGATATCAAAATATCGACGCGAGTGGTGGACAAGTTTTGCTCAACTGGCGCGCGAGTGATAAACTATCTGAGAAAGTATCGCTGACAGAAATTTTAACCTCTCAGGTCAACCCAAATTCCTTCAAGGACAAAATTGTACTTATTGGAGTTGTTGCCAAAGGAGATTTACAAGATTATTTACCAACCCCGTTAGGTAGTGACCCAGATACACAAAAGTCAGGAGTGCTAATTCACGCACATATGCTAAGTCAAATTCTTAGTCATGTTCTTGATAATCGCTCTTTACTACAAACTTTGGCGCCTATACATGAGATAATTTGGATATTGAGTTCATCTTTAGTAGGAGGAGTTTTAACGCTACGATTGCCTAAACAAAGAATGCAATTGATAATCACTATCATGACAGCGGCTGGAATAGTTTATATAGTGTGTTTTGGGTTCCTGTTATCGAGTTATTGGGCGCCGTTAGTACCAAGTGTAATAGCATTAAGTGGAACGGCTTTGATAATAAAGAGCATTAGGTTTTAGCTATTTTGCCGTAGGTGGAAATATGAAATTTTTTTTACAATCACAAATAATATTTGTAACATTAGCTTTTGCGTGTAGTAGTCAAGCATCTGAGATAAAGTCGATATTGTCTGTATCATCAAAACAAGTTCAAAAAAGTGTAAATAAAGAATTTGTGCGTCCAAAGTTGCCAGAAGGAACACCACCAGGAGGACGTCGCACAGGAGGTGGTCGTCGTGATACATGTCCTTCGACGACTCCTAAACTCACCGCTTTAATGCCAGAAACCGAAGAACCAGCAACAGTAAAAAACGTGTGGGGATTAACGACAGATGAACGTCCGACCTTTTGGTTTTACCTTCCCTACACAAAGAGTTCTGGGTATCCAACAGAATTTGTACTTCTGAATGAAAAATCAAGTCCAGTTTATAAAAAAGAGATATCTCTACCCAAACAACCTGGAATAATCAATATAAAAGTTCCAGCACACATTCCTGCATTAGAAGTTAATAAGCAATACCGTTGGTTTCTTTCTGTATATTGTAACCAAGACAAAAAATCACCTCCAGTTTACGTTGAAGGTGTAGTTAGTCGGGTTAATCTTGCAGCAACAATTCATCAACAACTACAAACCGCGCAACCATTGCAAAGATTTGCCATATATGCTCAAAACGGTATATGGCATCAAGCTTTGGCAACGCTCATACAGCTAAAACAACAAAACCCTCAAAATACTACCATTCAAACCGACTGGAAAAACTTGCTTAATAACATCGGTTTAGATGAAATTGCCGACATGCGAATAATTTCAGATGACCCAAATAGTTACAATAGATTAAGCAAGCAACATTAATTTTAACCTCTTGTAGCACAGGATGGGCGCCTGTGCAGTCAATATATTTTTTACCACAAAGAAACAGAGAGGATATTTGTAGGATGGCAGTGTCCACCTTAACAATGTACTTGTCATTTATTTTGGATGTTGAATAAACGAACCGCAAAGCACGCAAAGTACGCTAAGAAAGAAATAATAAAAGAGTTAAGAGAAGGTTATATTGGCAGAAGATAATGGGAAAATTAAAATTAATATTAATATTTTTATTAGGTGTTTTTATTGGTGTAGTTTTTACTATATCTGGGTTACGCTTTTTTACACCTACTGTATTTGTTGAAGGCGTTGTTGAATATGTACCGCCCAATAATACAGGTGCTAGCGCTGCATTCCCCGAAGGGTTTATGCTCAAAAGTATAATTTATATTGAAGATTTGGCGAAGGAAGATATAGGTAAGCAAAAAAGCTTTTGGGGTCAGCTTGGTTCTATCCCTGACTCAGACTATTATCGGCATTATCCAAAGTTAGTTAAAATTAGAAAAAAGTAGAATTGGTATAGGCGCCGACTCTTTTTTAACTTAATAACGGATTTACAGTATATCCATCAGGCGCCATATTTTAATGGTTTTATCAGTACCACTACTAACAAGCAATTTACCATCTGAACTGAAAGCAAGAGATTGAATATTGCCAGAATGAGTAGTTAAGGTGCGAATTTCCTTTTCTGTTAATATATTATAAAGTTTGATGTTCGCGCTTTTCTCACTACCAATGGCAAGAATTTTGCCATCTGGACTAATAGCCAAAGAATTGATATAACTAGAAGAACCAAACGGAATGAGAGTTGACTCCCCTGTTGCGACGTTCCACTGTCTCAGAGAGTAGCTTTCTATAGAACTGACTGGAGCAACCCTCGTTCCTGGTAATTTTGCTGGACGATCCAAAGAATTAATATTATTGTTGTAACTACTAATAAAAGTTTTACCCTTTGGGTTCATGACAATAGAACTGGCGCCTGATGAACCATAACTAAAAGTTTGAACTTGCTTTCCTGTTGCAATATTCCACACCTTAATAGTACTATCTGCACTAGTGCTGACAAGAGTTTTGCCATCTGGACTAATGGCTATAGAACTAACATACTTAGAATGTCCAGTTAGAGTGCGGATTAACTCTCCTGTTGCAATATTCCATAGTTTAATAGTTTTGTCTCCACTACCACTGGCAAGAGTTTTACCATTTAAGCTAATGGCTACAGAACTAACATACTCAGAATGACCAGTTAAAGTGCTAATTAACTTTCCTGTTGCAATATTCCATAGTTTAATAGTTTTGTCTCCGCTACCACTAGCAAGAGTTTTGCCATTTGGACTGATAGCTACGGAATAAACAAACTTAGAATGTCCATTAAAAGTGCGGGTTTGCTTTCCTGTTATAATATTCCACAGTTTAATAGTATTACCTGCATCATTACTAACAAGAGTTTTACTATCTGGACTAATGGCTATGGAATTAACAGAATCAGAATTAGTTTCTAAACTATAGAGTGGAGAGGCGCCTGAGTTATTGACAGATGTAACACGAGATTTTGAAATTGAGGTGGGAGATGGGGAATCTGTATATAAAGAACGTAAAGAACCACCAAATAACAAAGCTGAAAATCCCATTATTCCAAGCAAAGTAATAATCCACAAATTTTTATTTTCTTGATTTTTCTGGTTTAACGTATATGTAGTAGGTGTGGGAGCAGGTTTAGAACGTAATGATTGAGTCGCAACTTTAGGTTTTTTTGGGGATGCTGATGGTTTGGGAGCAGGTTTAGGACATGATGATTGAGTCGCAACTTTAGGTTTCGTTGGGGATACTGACGGTGACGGTGGGGAATTTAAATCTTGTAAGACTTGTGCAACTGACTGGTAACGCTGTGTGTATTCTACTTGTAGCATTTTAGTCAAAATCAGCCCTAATTCTTGACTTAAAGGCTGTTTTAAATACTGATACCATTTTGGAATCCAACCATAACCATTATGTTTCCATAACTCCCAAGGATGAGTTCCTGTCAGTAAATGAAAACATGTTACACCCAAACTAAATAAATCGCTGGCTGGATAAGCTTCTCCTCCTTGCATTTGTTCCAGTGGTGCATAACCAAGAGAACCAATTATAGTTTTTTTTGATGTCATGACTGTTTTGGTGAGTTGCTTGGATGCACCAAAGTCAATTAAAACAATTTTGCCATCACGGCGCCTAATAATATTTTCTGGCTTAATATCTCTATGAATAACTTTCTGTTGATGTACAATTTTGAGAATATTCAACAAATCTTGTAACAAATCTTTAATATGAGCCTCGCTGAAAGTTCCCTGCTGTTGTAATTCCTTGAATAAATCCTGCCCATCGATAAACTGTTGTACCAAATATAAGCAATTATTTTCTTGAAAGTAAGCTAACAGCGTTGGAATTTGTGGATGCTCTCCTAACTGTTGTAGTCTTCTAGCTTCTTGCTCAAATAACTCTGTTGCCTTTTGCAGTCCTGCTGTTCCTTGGAATTGCGGCGCAAATTGCTTAATGACACATTCTTCATTTAATTTATCAGTATCGGATGCCAAATAAGTTTTCCCAAATCCCCCACTATCCAATGGTCTAATTGGGCAATAACGATTTCTGAGTACTACCAAAGGAACACCGCAATTAAGGCAAAACTTTGTGCCATCAGGTGCTGGCGGGTTATGACAGATTGGATTTAGGCAACAGACCATAGCTGTGCATCTACCTATAGATAGATTTATTATTAATTATTGACAAAGAAAATGAATATACAGCAATATTCAGGTACATGAGATACATATATAATATCCAAAATTTTGTAGAAACGCGATTAATCACGTCTATACATTATGGTTTAATATTACGGTTGAATCAACTGCATATTTCAGGATAAAAACGGTAGATTAGTGAAAAAATTATACAATTATAGATATAGAATTTACTTGATGAAGCACGCTAGTTAAAAATGACAAGGAAACTTCTAGTATATTTTTTGACGTTATTAACGCTAACATTTACTTTCTTCACACCAAGTGCAAGCGCATTACTTCGTCAGCACCAAGAATCACCAGGAGTAATGCGCTATCATTCACAAGCATCAATCAAAGATGAAACAGGACATGCATGGCAAATTATATTATACAAAGTTAAAAATCCCGGTGCCTCGTCCGACATCAATCTTCGATTAGTCGGTTTTCCAAGTATAGTAAAATTCGAGCATCCAAAAGCCTTAGAAGTCATGACAGCACATGGGTTATTATTAGCTGCACCAGATGTTTATGCATCCGGTTCACCGGCGCCGAATGTAGGAGAATATAAATTCACAGCCATATTAAATCAACTACCAACAACCAAATCCTTAAAACTAAATCTCCCACTATCAGGTTCAGACACTCAAATCAAAATACCCACAAACATTATCACCGAATGGCAAATGCTAGTCACCGAGTTTGATTAGATTGAAACCCGGTTTCTTCCTCACTAAGCATTATACGTCAGGATGTTTATAACAGAAACCGGGTTTCTCGAACGCAACGCAAAGGCGCCAAAACCGGATAGTATATAAGACTTGTAACCTAATCAGCACAGACAAGAGCGTTGTGGCTGATAACAAACGTTTGCTGATATATTTGATTTGAAAGACTTAGAGAATGTGCCGCCGTCATGAATTACCACACCTTACTCATATTTAAAACAAATCCAGGTAAAACATTCTCACCATCTAATGTAGGAGGATTATCAAGACATTCTACAGAAATGGACGGACGATAAATATACACCTGACGATTTTTTCTATCGATTAACCAACCAAGCTGTATCCCATTTTCTCGCATATATTCTTCCATTTTTTCTTGTAATGGTTTGAGATTATCACTCGCTGACCTCAACTCAATTAAAAAATCTGGAGTTAGGGGGGCAAACTTTTGTTGCTGTTCTTGTGATAGACTGTTCCAGCGTTCTAATTTTATCCACGAAGCATCAGGAGAACGCTCGGCGCCTGTTGATAGTGTAAATCCAGTACTAGAGTCAAAACAAATACCAGTGCCGTCTTGTTCTGACCAAACTCCTAATTGCACAGCGATGTTGAAATTACGATTTCCAGTTATTCCACCAGTAGGAGGCATTATTGATATATCTCCATATTTATTACGTTCGATGCGTAGGTCACGATTAACCTGACAGAACTCAAAAAACTGTTCAGGAGTCATTTTATATGAAGAGGGTAACTGTAAGACAAGCGGGAAAGACATAGTGGAGATTTCCTTATGGATTATAATTTTAATTGGTGGCGCCCGCGTAATAGTCCAATTGTACTTTACGAAGAAACCCGGTTTCTGTGATAAACATTTATAGTTGTAATGCTTAGTGCTGAAGAACCGGGTTTCAATCTAACCAATTCCTAATCTACCGGCTAAAGCGGGGGTTAGGGGTATAAGTGTTGCAATCATTAGAAATAGTGCGAGTAAACCTAAAGCTGCACTTTGGTCGTCGGGTTCGGTAATTTCGTTTAAGCTAGGACGTTCGAGGTCACGTTGTAGAAATACAATTACTATTGCCCAGTACATAGCTAATGGATTACCAAGAGATACAAGTGCTAGTACTATTAAGGTGGCAATAGTAGCTCGACTGGCAATTTTGCGTCCATATATTGCTTGAACAATGCGACCACCATCTAATTGACCTGCGGGCATTAAATTTAAAGCATTTACTACTAAACCCAACCATCCAATAATTACTAATGGGTTTACTGGTACTGTTGGTGATTGTAACGCTTTTCCTAGTACTACTTTGCTTAAAGTTCCAACTAAAATGGAACCTTGGAAAAACTCGTTAGGTATTTGAAACAAGCTGTTTTGTTTTGATAGCAACAATCCAGCTATTAACAGTACTAGAGAAAGAATTCCTCCAGTCGCAGGGCAGCAAGGGATATATCAAATAAAACTTTACGGTTGAGTAGTAATGACTCGAAACGAGTAATGGCGCCGAATGAACCTATTTGCACTGCTGGCAAGAAAAAAGGTAAACTCAAACGAACTTGATGGCGCCGTGCAGATACCCAATGACCAATTTCATGCGCGATTAAAATAATGAAAATGCCTCCACCGATAGGTAAAGTCTCTTGGTAGCGTACAGGATAAGAAAAGAAGTCAAAACCCAAGAGTAAACCAGCAGCTTCTAAGCAAGTACCTAGTGTCGCAATTAACAAAACTCCAGCAAACACTTTTTGCGCTATCGACATTGGACGCGGGTCATTACGGCTAGGAAGCACTATAACAACAGGTCTAGAGTCAGCATTTTCTACGAGGAACAATCTATATTTATCACCTAGACGTGACTTTAAACTCTCAGTTAAGCGGTTGTGAGTTTCTTCGGGTTCTCCTCGTAGATTACCTTTAAAGACGGCGCCATCTTGATAAGGAATTGTTTCCGTAGCAAAAAAGGTATCAATACCAAAAATACTTTTAATTGCACTCAAATCATCATCGGGTATTGATAGTGTTTCGGGTATCACTACAGCTACGGTCGGTGTATTAGTATTAGATTCACTTTCACTCTTCAACCTATCTACGGCTTTTTGGCGTAAAATAGCATCTTGTCCAGCCGCACGGAGTTGGCGCCCTAAGTACACATATATTCCTGCGGAGACAACTAACAGCAAAACAATGCCGATAATATTAATATAAATGCCCGCAGCGAATAAGCCAAAGAACAGTAGCCACGGAGTCATTAGCACAAGCGATTGCAACCAGGCTAAGATTCCTAGCTTACCAAAAGGTCTGGCGCGATAAAAGCCCCAACCTAAAATACCAAAAGCGACAGCTAAAATAGTCGCGATTACAGGAGTTTCTGACGTAGTAAACATCTTCCAAACCTTTTGTTTATTAACCTAGTCTTTCTGGAAAGCAATTTATTTAAAACTACTAACTAAACTAATGTATAACGAACTTTCGCGCACTATCACACACAAAGACTCATTAATTACCCCTGTACATACTGCTGTTACAGGTAGAGCCAGATATAAAGTGTACGGACTATATGGGAATAAAGCGCTCAAAAAATATTTAGAATCTCAACTATCGCAGCACAGAGCTATCGAACGAGTGCAAGCAAATAGTGATACAGGTAACATTCTTGTGTTCTATCATCCCAACTGGAGTCAAAGCGCTATTGCTGGACTAATTCAACAAATTGTCTCAAGTTACAGTATGGATGTTAGTTATACCGTGCCTGCTCAGGTTGTGGATTTGGAGCGGGAAGTTGAGGTGGGGGAAAGTACTAAAGTACTTATTACGACGGCTGTGGGCGCCGTTGGTGTGTTGGCAGTTTGTACTCTGTTAGTGTATGCGCGTGGGCTTGATGAACGGGTTTTGTTGACGATTCAGAAATTACATTCTCCGTTGCTTGATACTGTTATGGTTGGTGTTACATTATTTGGGGAAGGGGTAACTTTACTATTGGTTAGTGGATTATATAGACATTGGTTACTACGTCATAATCGGCGCCGAGATGCAAATACCCTGATGGTTGCTGCATTTGGTGGAATTGGATTGAATTGTCTACTCAAATTATTATTTGCTCGGTCACGTCCTTTATTATGGGACAGAATAGTAGAAGTTAGTCATCACAGCTTCCCCAGTGGTCACTCAATGGTATCGATGATAGTTTATGGCTATATTGGCTACACCCTGGCTAAACAATATCCTCAGTACCGTAATCAAATTTCTGCACTTGCGGTTGCCTTCATTATGACAATTGGTTTTAGCCGGTTATATTTGGGTGTACATTGGTTGACAGATGTTACGGCTGGTTATGCTGCTGGTTTAGTGTGGTTAACAGCTTGTATACTTTTCAACGTCAAGTCTACTCCTGTAGAATCGTCAATTCAAACCAATTACTCAGTTCCCGTGCTAGCAGGTCAATTTCAGAATTAGTCACTGCAAATGGAGAGAAATCGCTGGTAGAAATTTCGTAAAGTCGGCGCCCAGCCCAAATTTCCAGAAACCAGCGATTCCAATATTGGCGAGTTTTTGCAATGCGAACAATTCCCGGAACTGAAGCTGGGAAAGGCTCTTTTAGCTTCAGTCCAAAAATTTCATAGCTCCAAGATATTTTTTTGCGAGTGATAGAAAAGCGTTTTTGAGCAAACTCAGATAGCAGAACTACTCCAATAGCTATAAGTGAAATTACTAAATTAAAAGTAAATACAGGTGGGAATAATCTAATATCATGTTTTAGTGAAAGCGTAAAAAAATTAATTAAACAAACTGGGAAAATCAAGAAAATCAGAGCTAGCATTGTAAAACGCGAAAAAAATCCTACCGAAGGAACAAAAATCTCAACAATATCATCATTCTTGAGAATCATCACCTTACGTTGAGATGGTTCCTTAATAAACTTAGATATATCCATTATTGTTATTGTTCAATTTATTATGTTGCATTTATAGCTTTACTTCACGGTGCCGTTCCACTGTAAGATTACTTGTGTTTGTATTTGATGTAAGCTTAAGTAATTTCTCTATATATATGTATATTTAACATGAACAAAACCTTTAACAGACTGGCGCCGTTTATCCAAGAATATATTTATAACAATAACTGGACAGAATTAAGACCCATTCAAACGGCAGCAAGTGAAGTAATATTTGACACAGACGCGCATTTGCTGGTTGCTGCTGGAACTGCCGCAGGTAAAACAGAAGCGGCTTTTTTGCCAGTAATCACGGTATTACACGCAGAAAATCCCCGTAGTATTGGAGTGATTTATATTGGTCCCATCAAAGCGTTGATAAATGACCAATTTGAGCGTCTGAATGAATTATTACGCGAAGCTGATATCCCAGTAATACCTTGGCATGGAGACGTAGCGCAAAGTCATAAAAATAAAGCCTTAAAAAACCCACGTGGAATTTTACAAATAACTCCAGAGTCATTAGAAAGTTTGTTAATTAACAAAAATGATGATTTGCCCAGATTGTTTGGAGACTTACGTTTTGTAATTATCGATGAAGTTCATGCTTTTATGGGAACCGAACGAGGTTGTCAAATATTATGCCAACTTGCGCGTATTGCCCAAGTTACAGGAAAACAACATCGTCGAATTGGGTTATCGGCAACATTAGGAGATTATGAGTTAGCTTCCGAGTGGTTACGTTCAGATACCGATAAACAAGTAATCACACCAAAGCTCGAAGCAGGAAAACGTAATATAAAACTAGCTTTAGAACATTTTTACATAAGTGACGGCGCCCTTTCATATGAAACAAACGCTTACTCGCAATACATTTATAATCTCAGCAAAAACAGTAAATGTCTTATCTTCGCCAATAATAAAGCCCAAACCGAATCGATAGTAGCAGCATTACGACAAATTGCCGCACAAGAAAAAGAGCCAGATATTTACCATGTCCATCATGGCAGCATTGCTGCGAGTTTACGACAACAAGCAGAAAATGCTATGCGTGAGAAAGATAAACCTGCTGTGACTGCGGCAACTTTAACGTTAGAGGTAGGTGTGGATATTGGAAACTTAGAACGAGTTATTCAATTAGAAGCACCAATGTCTGTAGCAAGTTTTTTACAAAGGTTAGGACGTGCAGGAAGACGCGGTAAACCTTCAGATATGCGCTTTGTATGTGCAGAAGAAGAAGTTTTAGATGAGGCGCCTATATACGAACAAATACCGTGGCAGCTTATACAAAGCATCGCCATTATACAGCTTTACATGCAAGAACGTTGGGTAGAGCCGTTTAAACCAGTAAAATACCCATTCTCATTATTATATCACCAAACAATGAGTATGATTGCAGCTAGTTCGGAAATATCACCAGCTAATTTGGCAAAACGAATCTTAGCTTTATCAACTTTTCAATATATATCTCAAGACGATTATCGATTATTACTAAACTACCTAGTAGGTATTGACCATATCCAGAAAACAGACAAAGGTCGATTAATATTAGGCATGAACGGCGAGAAAATAGTCAATAGATTCCAGTTTTACGCTGTTTTCCCCGAAAATCTCGAATTTGCCGTTAACTGTAATGCAACTAATATTGGTAGTATAGCCATGATACCAACTGTTGGTAGTGAATTTGGTTTAGCAGGAAGAACATGGCAAGTCTTAGATGTAGACTTTCGTAAAAAATCGGTATCAGTTAAACCAACTGAAGGACAAGGTAGTGTATTTTGGCGTGGTGGTAGTGGCGCCATACATACTAAAGTTCTACAACGTATGCGTCGCGTATTGTGCGAAGATACTGAATATAGCTATTTACAACCAAATGCTTTAAAGCGATTAAAACAAGTACGCGAACTAGTACAAGGCTTGAGTTTGGATGAGAACTATATTGTGCGACTACCGAAAGGTAAATGTGTAATATTTCCTTGGTTAGGAACAGCAGGATTTAAAACTTTAGAAAGAATGCTGAATACATTTTGCCGGGAATCGTTAGAAATAAAAAGCATTGGTGGTTCGTGTCCATATTATATTACAGTTAGATTACCCAGAGATAAAGTAGAGAATCTTGAACCGGAGATAACTTCGTTATGTACACAGCGTATAAT
>NZ_RSCL01000013.1:276738-277793 GCF_003991905.1 Dulcicalothrix desertica PCC 7102
TGAAGCAGAGGCGCCGCAACTACAGAAGTATGATGAGTACATACCTTACCCATTGCTAAGAAAAGCATTTATACATGATTATCTTGATTTAGATGAAGTTATATTTTACTTTCCAGAAAAGACGTAGAGACGTGATTAATCACGTCTCTACCAAGTTATGACCTTCGTGTTCACGAAGTGTACCGAAGGTAAATTGCGAATTATTTTGGTTATTTACCCTCCTGAAAGGATACAATTTGTCAGATTCTTATGATGTTATACAGTTTTGATATAGCAGTCTGCACATCATTTGTGAAAAATAAGATTCCCGGCTTCTTAAAGAAGTCGGGAATCTAGGTATTTACTCGCGCACGAGAAGAATTATATTAAGAGAAATAATAATCAGCTTTCTCTTACGATTGCCTCAATTTTGCTATGGTTATAGTTTGAAAACGTTAACTTGCTTTACAACCAATTTCCTACTAAAATTAAAGGCGCCCAATAACCTGGATGTTTACGTTCATTTGAATTTTGTTGTAGCCATTGTTTTTTAGGAGTAGAGAGCGCTTTGGCTCGACTCATCCCTTGACGAAGATGCTCGTAAAAGCTGCCAATTAATTTAGCTGTGGATTCATCATCAACTTTATAATTATATAAAATTTATCCTTCGGTTAATAACTTAAATACCCCTAACTATCGTGAGTTAGGGGGACTTAAAACATCATAATCTACTTGGAATTTGAATTGCTTGCACCCTTTGTTTTATACCAATCCTTTGAGTAGGAATAGAAAGCTGGTTGTTATACTTAGTCACAATTGCTGGCGCCATCAATCAGTTTGTTTGAGGTACTGAACAAAGCTTTTGTCTATTGTTTAGTTTTGTTACTAAAATCTGAAACCTTTACTAGACAAGGCACCTAGAATTTAGATGCGTTTGCCCTGGCTTCACTACTGACTTATGAATGGACGTATAAACATGAGGGCGCCCATTTCACATGCTATGAATCCTTTAGGGTTCACGCCAGCGGTAATCCACTGGCACCCAGGCATAACCTTGATCTGCTGCCATTATGTGT
>NZ_RSCL01000013.1:277979-283863 GCF_003991905.1 Dulcicalothrix desertica PCC 7102
ACCGGGTGTGGGATGCGCGGTGATTCCCGGTAGCAGAACTGTCTTGCCAGAAAACGATTTCACTTTGCCTGCATCTAAATAAGGTTTGACAGTTTTCGCGGCTTCGTCAAAGTACTTTTCAGCAACGTTGAATCGCTTGGCATTCGCTCGATCAAACCAGAAATCGATATCTGGCTTGCCGACATAGAGCGTGGCGGCAGGAAACACCCGTTTTCCCTGTTCGACCAGCCCCCCACTATGATCGGTATGAATATGAGTCAGGAGGATTGCATCAATCTCGTTAGGCGTGTAGCCTGCTGCCTTTAACGATGTTTGAAGCTTACCACCCAGTTTTGGACCAAAAAAGTTTCCGGCTCCCGTGTCCACGAGTACTTGTTGATCTCCAGTGTCGATTAAGAAAGCATTAATCGATGCCTCGACAGGATTAGTCAGAAAGTTTTTCTGAAGCAGGCGATCGGTTTCTGTTGGGTTTGTATTCGACAGCAGCGTATGTAGATCCTGGGGGAGTGTGCCGTCGCTCAGGACTGTAATTGCGAAATCACCTAACTTGAATGGATAGACACCTGGCACTTGAGCGATCGCACTTTTGCTCAGTGATATCGCTGGAAAAAGACAAGAGGTCACAATCGTTAGCACTGTGGTTGCAACCGCTATCATCAGTCTATAAAACATATTAGAACCCTTTTAGCAATAAAGGACTCGATAGATAATCACCCCTGAAGAAAGTCCAACAACAAGGGATTGATCTGATCAGCGTGAGTCCAGTTGATGGCGTGCGGTCCGCCAGGAATGACAACAAGTTGACTGTTTTTAATCAGCTTCGGGAGTCTTGCTGCGGTGTACGTTGGCTAGAATTCCCAAATCCTCGGCGATCGTAGGTAATGACTCGATACCCTGCATTTAGCAGCACTAAGACCTGCTTTTCCCACGAATGACCGTTGAGGGGAAATCCATGAATGAGAATAATTGGTTGACCTGTCCCAATATCTTCGTAGTAGAGATCAATGGTTGCAGAATTTTCTTGACCAACAGTAACGTAAGGCATTGCAATCTCCTATGAATGCTGAATTTAAATCGTTAGCTGGCTGCTCTTGACACAGCAACCATTTAGATTTGTGCCATGCCGCCATCCACAAACAATTCGATGCCGTTGACAAAGCTGCTGTCATCGGAAGCGAGAAAGACAACAGCTTTGGCGATCTCGTCGGGCGTGCCGACTCGTCCCAATGGAATATTTTTAGCTTGGCTCTCCACAAATTCTTTCGCCTGCTCTTCATTGAATCCAAACTGATCGTAACCAGGAGTCGGAGTCGTGCCAGGACTAATAGCATTCACCCGGATTTTGCGTTCTTTAAGGTCGAGTGTCCAGTAGCGGGCAAACGCTCGCACGGCGGCTTTGGTGGCGCCGTAAACGCTGAAGGCCTTTGTGCCAACGATAGAAGCAGTTGAGGCATTCAGGATGATGGCAGCACCCTCTGGCATCAATGGCAGTGCCTTCTGCACAGTGAAAAGTAGACCTTTGACATTAATGTTGAAGGTTTTGTCAAAGTGTTCTTCGGTGATCGATCCGAGCGCTCTGGGTTGTCCAACGCCAGCATTAGCAAAGACCACATCCAAGTGACCTTGCTTTTGCTCGATCGTGGCGTAAAGCCGATCAAGGTCTGCCAAATTTGAGACATCGCTCTGAATGCCTATAACATTGTTACCAATTTCGTTTACAGCAGCATCAAGTTCAGTCTGACGACGACCCGTGATAAAGACATAGGCACCTTCAGCGACAAATCGCTTGGTTGTGGCAAGACCTATGCCGCTGGAGCCACCAGTGACAAGCGCAACTTTTCCTGAGAGTTTTTGTGACATAGTGTTTTCCTGGTTGAGTTTAGGGATTACAAATTTGATTACGTCTCCAACTGTTGGGATCTATTTCATTAATGAATTCATAATGGGGTGACAAACTCGATTAGATTGCCGTTATTGTCTTGAATGATACAGAGCCGAATACCCGGATCAGGATAGCTTCCGAGTTCGACAAATGTTTTCACACCACATCGATTTAATTCAGCAAGAACTGCATCGACATCTCGAACTCGAAAACAAAAATGTCCGATGCCTGTTGTCCTTAATCCCTCACCAAGATTAGTCGCGATCGGCATTCCTGATTGTGACTGAGTAGAGCCAATAATTTCGATGCGAAAGCCATATACACTGAGATAAGCCAATTTCAGATCTGGGAAAACGCCTACTGTCCATTCATGTTGGATCGTCGCATCTAGCTTTTCTTGATACCACTGAAGCGTTTCCTCATAGTTCGGTACATTCAAGCAAACATGATCGATTTGCATCGAACTCAGAGGATTTGAGCCTAGAGTTGAAGATGTTTGAGTTAAAATTGTCATTTGAATCTCCTGTAATTGTGAATGTTCTAGATACCTCAGAGTCTTACCGTGTAAGCGAATGGGGTGCGAGATGTCCGATCGTCGATCGAAACACATCATCTGGATCGTATTTCTGCTTAAGATCGAGCAATCGCTCATAGTTCGACCCGAAGGCAAGCCGAACGCGCTCAATTTCATGCTCCGAAAGGAGATTGATGTATCCCCCTTTGAAAGCATAAGGTGCAAGGGAGCGTGAGAGGTTCTGTGCCCATTGGATATACCGCTGCTCGTCCTCCTGTGGCTCCCAAGCTGCAATTAGCTCAACCATCAGATGATCCTGACGCAGCGCAAAAGCAGTCTCGGACACACCTACCCGACTCGCGGCTCCATGAAAGTGATGGATGTTAATCGCCGAAAACGGAGAAGGTAATGGCAGTCCCTGTTCAATCAGTGCCTCTAAAGTCTCCGTCTGGAGTCCCTTAAGTGACTGAGTTTGAAGGTAGTAGTGACGACCCTTTGGAGTGAACGCATCGCTACTATGAATTAATTCGTGATAAGAAACAGATTGCATCTGATCGACCAGCACTGTACCAAAAGTTCGCAGAGGTGCAATAGCCTGCTCACCCATTTCGAGCGAACCACAATAAGTTGGTGAGAGAAACAGCACCGTCTGACCATCGGGGATTTGAAGGAATCCAGACCGAATCGTCAATTCATCAGGAGCGGTGGCGATGAACTCGTTAAGACGGTGTAACACAGTTTTGGCTTGATTCAAAGGATAGAGCAGTAAACCCGATAACACGGTTGTGAGCGGATGCAGGCGAAACTCCAGGGAAACAACGACTCCAAAATTGCCACCGCCGCCACGCAGTCCCCAGAGAAGGTCGGCGTTTTCCTTGGCGTTTGCGGTGATAAGTTGCCCATCAGCAGTGACCACTTGTGCCGACAGCAAATTATCAGCAGCCAGTCCATAGGCGCCAGTCAGCGAACCATAGCCTCCACCCAGAGTAAGTCCTGTCATACCCACGCTGGAGATTGTTCCTGTGGCGGTTGCTAACCCATATTTCTGTGCTGCCTCAATCAGGTTGCCAGCCGTTGCTCCAGCTTGAATTTGAGCTGTGCGCTTGTTTGGCTCAACGGTAACAGCTTTCATCTGAGAAAGATCGATCACCACGCCATTCTCCGCGAGAGATCGTCCGAAAATCTCATGTCCAGCACCTCGAACCGAGAGGGGTAGATTATGCGATCGTGTCCAGCGAATCGTATGAATGACATCTTGTACAATGAGACAACGAGCGATTGCGGCAGGTTGAGTCTTTACCTTGCCATTCCAGAGTTGGCGCACCTCTTCATAGTTAGCGTCTTCAGGCAGAACAAGCTGTCCTGTGAGAAGTGTTGCCAGATCATTGAAAGCAGCACTGTGACGGTATGTAGTTGTCATGATTTCACCTTTTCAGGTCATTATTTGTTGAATGACGGCAACATTAGTGGGCTGGCGATTGCAAATTCTGCTGCTAGTCGCGTCCTGCCACAATAATCTTTTCTGCTAAACCGATCGGGTTAGAAAACATGACCTCGTGACTACCGGGCATTTGTACAAGCCGAAATAGCCCCAAGCGGTTAGACATTTTCGGATGCCAACCCCACTGTTCGCCTTGAGGGAGGACATTATCTTCTGTACAGTAGAGGTAACTTTTAGGAATGGGCAGCGAGTAAAACTGCTTCAAGTCCAACTTGTCAATTAACGGTTGATACGGTTCAGGTGATAATTGTGCGTAACTAAATTTAGCCAATTCCAGGTCAGCGTCGTTGAGACACGCTTCTCGCCAAAGCTCAAAAGGCATCACCACCGTGTTATTACCCGATTCTCTCGCTAGATTGTCTAATAACGCTTGAGAGTCGGGCGGGATGTTATTTCTAAGGCTCTCCCCATCATTGAGGACAAAGGCATTGAAGAAGATGAGCCGTCGAATACGATCGCTAATTGCTTCGGCAACTTTGGCAATAATCGTCCCGGCGAAACTATGTCCGAGTAGGACGATATCAGTTAAGTCTTTATCAATGATGTAATCGACGATCGATTGCGTACATTGAGCATGGTTGACGTTTTTATTCACGCCTTTACCATGACCCGCGATCGTAGGAGCAAAGCAGTCATGCCCTTTCACTTCTAAATGTTGGATGACAGCTTTCCAAGCAGAACCATCGTGCCATGAACCATGAACCAAAACAAAAGTTGACATAAAATCGCTCCTTAAATTAGCCTGTCGTGTATCCGCCATCGATCGCGTGCTTGTTGACCTGTAATGTAGCTCTTCGATCCGTTTAGCAATTATCAACGCCGTAAAGCTGGTCTAATTTTCGGTAAATTTCAGCACAATTTTGCCCCGTGTTCCTCCCTGCTCTAGACGCTGATGTGCCAGAACGACCTGATCCCAAGACAATACTGAATCAATCACTGGGCGAAGCTGATGGCGTTCGATTAGTTTTGTCAAAGCCTCTAATTTTGCTCGGTACTGGGGTGAAAGAACAAAATGAATCGTCAGATTCTTGCCCCATGCTTCAAAAAGTGATTGCGGTATTGCAATGTCTACAATGCTTATAAGTCTACCGAAGGGACGAATGATTTCTAGACTACGCTGAATTGTTTCTCCGCCAATCGTATCTAGAACTAAATCCACACCCAGTCCATTTGTTAGTTGACGAATGACTTCTATATAATCTTCATTTTTGTAATCAATTACTCGATCTGCACCCAGTTCTGTCACGAAATCTCCGTTTCTAGAACTACACGTCGCAAAAACGTATGCCCCTATCGCTTTGGCGAGTTGAACTGCAATCGAACCAACTCCACCCGCACCCGCATGGATGAGAACTGTTTCACCAACTTGTAGATTGCCCCTAGTCACTAGACAATCCCAAGCAGTTCCACCTGCAAGCGGTAAAGAAGCTGCTTCAATGTGCGATAGATTTGTAGGCTTCAATGCAACAATCGCTGCATCAGCCACATGATACTGAGCGTAGCTACCGAATTCTCCAAAAACTTGCGGCGAGTAATACACGTTGTCTCCCACCTTGAAATCAGTCACAGCTTCGCCAATTGCCTCAATCACTCCTGAAACATCGACTCCAAGGATGGCGGGTAATCGAACCAGTTCCTTGTAATCACCACGACGAGTTTGGTAATCGACCGGGTTAATCGAGGTTGCACAAACTCTGACTAACACCTGATTCGCCTTCAGCGTTGGTATGGGAACAGTTTGAATCTCAAACTTCTCAGCATCACCAAACGCAGTTAATACGGCTGCTTTCATAGATTCCATCTGTGACAACTCTCCTTGATTTAGAATAAACAGTGACGGGATTACGGTATTATTTATTTTTTGGACTATCCAATTTATCCTAAAGTCTATCACCGCAATTTTGTTTCAACTTTTATCAAATCGGCAGCCTTTTCTCCAATCATAATTGCCGATGCATTTGTGTTTCCTGTGATCATAGTTGGCATA
>NZ_RSCL01000013.1:283873-284537 GCF_003991905.1 Dulcicalothrix desertica PCC 7102
GGTCTAATTTTCGGTAAATTTCAGCACAATTTTGCCCCGTGTTCGCTCATTGTCAACTTTTCGTTATATTGCTTAATCTTTGTAGTTTCCGGACAGGCGGTTAGCTATCCTACGGTATTATTTATTTTTTGGACTATCGAATTTCTCCTAAAGTCTATCACCGCAATTTTGTTCCAACTTTTATCAAATCGGCAGCCTTTTCTCCAATCATAATTGCCGATGCATTTGTGTTTCCTGTGATCATAGTTGGCATAATCGATGCATCAACAACTCGTAACCCTTCAATCCCCCGTACCTTGAGTTGAGGATCGACAACCGCCATTTGATCAATACCCATTTTGCACGTCCCAACAGGATGCCATGCCGTACCGCACGTTTGCCGAATATAATCTTCGATTGCTTTGTCGCTACGCACAGAACTCCCTGGAGCAATTTCCTCGCCCCGAAACTCATTAAACGCATCGGAGTACACAATTTGACGCAAAATTTTAAGTCCTTCAACCATTAGTTGCATGTCAGATTCTTTCTGAAGATAGTTGACCCGAATCAACGGTGGGTCGAAGGGGGAGGAGGAACGTAGTCTTACACTACCACGACTTTCGGGACGGGTGATGTAAAAGGGAAGGGTGAATGCCGGACCAGAGCGTGCATAGGCAGGATCGAC
>NZ_RSCL01000013.1:284547-290748 GCF_003991905.1 Dulcicalothrix desertica PCC 7102
AGCAAGTGGGTGATCTTGAAGATTCTGCCCAACACCCGGCAAATCAACAACTACAGGAATGTCTAATGCCCGCAAGTCCTCGGCAGGTCCAATTCCAGAAAGCATTAGCAGCTTAGGGGAATCGAAGGCGCCAGCACTCAAAATCACTTCGGAGTTGACCCTAAAAAGATACTCCGTTCCATTTTGAACATACACTACCCCAACCGCGCGCTTTTCCTCAAAGAGTAAACGAGTCACCAATGCTCCTGTTTGAATGGTTAAGTTGGGGCGCTCAAAGATCGGACGCAGAAATGCCACTGCTGTACTTTGGCGCTTGCCATCTTTCACGGTCACTTGGTAAAGTCCTGCACCTTCCTGCTGTACGCCATTAAAGTCGGGATTTTGCTCATAGCCCTGTGCTTGAGCGGCTTCCACAAAGCGTTGCGACACTTTTGCAGGAGAGAGTGGATCTGTGATGCTAAGTGGTCCATCAACCCCGTGAAATAACGATGCTCCTCGCTGCTGGTTTTCCGATTTCTTGAAGTAAGGCAAGACATCCTGATAACTCCAACCAATATTACCTAACGCTTGCCAGCTATTGTAGTCACGTTCATTGCCTCGTATATAAATCATGCCATTAATCGAACTGCTGCCGCCCAAGACTTTACCGCGTGAAGATAAAATTTTGCGGTTATTTAAGTAAGGTTCCCCTTCAGTTAAGTATGCCCAGTCCACTTCCGAGCCTAAGAGTGTAGTAGGCCACAAGTTCGGAACTTGAAGTTCTGGCTTGGTATCAGGACCACCCGCTTCGAGCAGCAATACTTTAGTATTAGGGTCTTCTGTAAGACGGTTGGCAACAACGCAGCCTGCTGAACCGGCGCCAATCACAATATAATCAAAAGCAGCACTGTGATGGTATGTAGTTGTCATGATTTCTCCTTTGAGGGTCATTGTTTGTTGAATGACGGCGACATTAGTGGGTTGGCGATCGCAAATTCTGCTGCTAGTCACGTCCTGCCACAATCATCTTTTCTGCTAAACCAACCGGGTTAGAAAACATCACCTCGTGACTACCGGGCATTTGTACAAGCCGAAATAGCCCCAAGCGGTTAGACATTCTTGGATGCCAACCCCACTGTTCGCCTTGAGGGAGGACATTATCTTCTGTACAGTAGAGGTAACTTTTAGGAATGGGCAGCGAGTAAAACTGCTTCAAGTCCAACTTGTCAATCCACGGTTGATACGGTTCAGGAGATAATCCTGCGTAACTCGATCGAGCCAGTTCGAGGTCAGCATCATTGAGAAGCACTTCTCGCCAAAGCTCAAACGGCATCACCATCGTATGATCGTTTGATTCTCTAGCTAGAGAGTCAAATAACGCTTGATAGTGCGGCGGAAGGCTATCTCTGAGGCTTTCACCATCATTGAGGACAAAAGCATCTAAGAAGATGAGTCGTCGAATACAATCAGGAATCGCTTCAGCAACTTTCGCAATAATTGTTCCGGCAAAACTATGACCTAAGAGAACAATATCGGTTAAGTCCTTGTCCACAATGTAATCGACGATCTATTGTGTACATTGAGCATGGTTAACGTTCTTATTCACGCCTTTACCATGTCCGGCGATCGTGGGAGCAAAGCAGTCATGTCCTTTTGCTTCTAGATGGTCAACGACTGCTTGCCAAGCAGAACCATCATGCCAGGAACCATGAACTAAGACAAAAATTGACATAGAATTCCATTAGAGTAAACCAATTAAAAAAATGCCCCAAAATCAACATGTAGGACATCTGGGACGCCTATGCTACGGGATAATTTATTTCTTGGACTACTCTTAGTGCGTTTGAAGGCAAGTTCGGATCGAGTGCTTTTCGCGCGCTGTCAACGCCCACAACGGGTAACGTACCAGGATCGAGCAAACCGAGTTGAACCAAAACACTCGCTTGATCCCAGTAGATGTGTTCGTGGGCTAGCTTGTCGTCACGGAACTGAACGATCGTTACCACTGCTACTTCAACCCGTTTAAGAGTCGGAGCAATGCCAGGTAGCATCCAGTCCATTCGGATGGTATGAGTGAACTTAGCCATCATTTCATCGACAAGCCGATCGGTTCCGATCGTGCGTGAGATTGGTGTCAGTTCCAGGTCTGGCGGCATCTGTGGAATGAAGTATTTGGAATAAAACTCGCGCAGTGCTGGTTTCCCTACTCCCCCAGTCATGACCGGAATGTGGTTAACATAAGCATCTTCAACCATCGTGGCGAGGGTATCGTCAGTGTTGTGAGTGTCAAACTCGTGCCGCAAATGCTCTTCCCAGAGTTCTTGCAAAAACTCCTGAGCTGGTGTTAAGTTGGTGGTTGCCTTTTTATTTGCTTGTTCGTCTACAGTTTGTTTGTTGACCATGTTATATTCTCCTGGTTCTATCTATTTAGAGTGTATTCAGTTCCAATGCTTGATTTCTTTCAGATTCTTACGCTTTATACTGTTTCCGATTTGAGTGATCGCCCTATATTACCCGTTCCAACAATTCCAATTTTCATATCCTGCTCTCTTGCCTGAATAGAAATGTTGTGATATTAATACTGGACGGTTGTCAGCTGCTTCTCCAGATTGGAGGAGATGTAAGCGCAATCCGCTTTGATTAGCCCCAAACTCTGGTTTCAAGACTTGTTGCTCGTCGTAGTGTCCGCCATTCTGACTACGGTAGGGAATCGGAGATTTATCAAATAGATGTTCAAGGCGTTGTTGATAGTCGTGAGCAACGACATCGTACTGTTCTGGAGTGAGACGATCGGCTTGATAAACAACAAAGGGTGGCAATACGTCCATGCCGGGATACCAAAGCATTCCATGCTGAATGGGAAATAGCAAATCTTCCATTGCTCCATTCACACCACGTTCTGTATAGTGTGGCAACCTACCCCCAACCGTGATTGAAAGCATGGCTCGTCGCCCCATGAATTTGCCTTCTCCATAGCGATCGCCCCAGCGAGTACCCTCATGTTGACCCACACCATACGCTAACCCATAGGCATACACTCGCTCAAACCAACCTTTGAGAATGGCAGGCATGGAGAACCACCACATTGGAAACTGAAAAATGACAGCATCTGCCCATAATAATTTTGCTTGTTCTGCCTCAATATCCGGCGACTGGGTATGATCCGTAAAAGCCTGCTTCGATTCACGAACGTAACTGAAGCGTTCAGTTCCTTGCAGGTATTGGAAATCTCGCTCGTCCGCGATCGCTTTCCAGTTCATTTGATAAAGAGCAGAAACTTGAACCGTGTGTCCTTGTTGGCTGAGAACAGATACTGCCAGAGCTTTTAGCGAACCGTTCAACGATTTCGATTCAGGATGCGCGAAAACAATTAAGACATTCATACTGTGTTACCTCTGGTGAGCCTATAGCGTTTTGTTCTATTAGTCAAAGAACTTCTCTTTTAGGGCGATCGAGAAAGTTTTTGATTTGTGTAGCAATCTCCTGAGCATGAGTCTCAAGTGCAAAGTGACCCGTGTTTAGCGATCGTAGTGTCGTTGCTCTAACCATTGCCGCACTTCTTGCTCAGAGCTAAATCTGGCAAATCGCTAAGAGCAAAGGAAAAGGCAGTTTGTATGAGATTATCCTGATTCTTTATACCGAAAGTGTACTAAATTCCAATGCTCAACTTCTTTCAGATTCTTACTATGATTTATCATATTCTTATGATAAAGTGCGAACTTGAAGAAAGCTTAAATTGTTGCGTCGAATGGCTTTGCCTAGAAAAATCCATAGGTCTCGCCAATACGACTGACAACTTCTCCACTGCGGTGCCCTTCATTTTTGTTAATTGGCGCCTTATTTAGAAAATCAACCAGATATAATATTAGTGTTATTTGCAACTAACGTCAAAAAATAAAACACGCAAAATACGTAGGTTGGGTGGAGCGACAGCGGAACCCAACATATATAGTAAAGAACCGCAAAGGCGCTGCATAAAGCAAAATTAAGAAAGGAGAGCTTTTACATTTTCGCAAGTAAAGTTAAAATGTACCCCTAATTGCAGCATAAGTAAGAGTAACTATAATTGGTACAATAATAGGGATAGCAACAACAAGCGCAGTTTTACTAAACCTTATCTCCTGACCATCCATTTTCATCAGCGCAATAACACCACCAACCCCCATCAACAGCCAAATACATCCAAAGGCAATAAATATTACAAATACAGAATTATCATTCATAATTCTACCTACTAGAATTTATTTTATGGTTGTGCTCTTAAAAATCAAATTCGATAAATTGTAATCAAAACGACGATTTTACAAAGAAACCGGGTTTAGGCATTGTGCTTTTTGAACAAACTAGCTGTTAGTAGTAGGACTAATATTGATAACTTCGGCTATTTGTACCAGTGATAAATCTTGATCTAGATGAGCGTGAATATAATCGAGCGCTTGCTGCAATTGAGCGTGGGTTAACTTTCTGTTAATAAGTTTCAATGCTTGACTGCTTTTAAATTTTTATTGCAGTTTGTCAAATTCTTATGGTAAATTGCGAGCCTGTGTGAAGAGAAGGCAAGCAACAAAGTAAGCAGGTTTATCACTCAGTCAATTGCAGTACAATCTTGCCTCGCATTCCTCCCTTTTCTAAACGTTGATGAGCTTGAACTATGTCACTCCAAGGCAAAACTGAATCAATTACTGGTCGAATTTGGTAGCGTTCAATCAGGTTCCTCAGTGCGTCCAATTTGTCCCTATACTGAGGACTGAAAACAAAGTGAATAGTCAAATTTTTACCCCAAGCATCAAGAAGTATTTGAGGAGTTGCAGTATCGACGATTGTGACAAGTTTGCCAAACGGATGAATTACTTCTGGGCTACGTTCAATCGTATCGCCTCCAACCGTGTCTAAAACCAAATCAACACCGCGACCGTTAGTTTCTCGCCCAATCACTTCAATATAATTTTCATGCTTGTAGTCGATGGGATAATCTGCACCCAGCTTCTTAACGAAGTCAAAGTTTTCTGCACTGCATGTTGTAAATACATAAGCACCCATTGCTTTCGCCAGTTGAATTGCCATAGAACCGACTCCACCCGCTCCAGCATGAATTAGAACTGTCTCACCGACTTGTAAATTTCCCCTGGTTACAAGGCAATCCCAAGCGGTTCCTCCTGCCAACGGAAAACAAGCTGCCTCAACATGGGTCAAATTAATAGGCTTAACTGCAATAATGCTTTCCTCTGCAACGTGGTATTGAGCATAACTACCAAACTCTCCAAAAATCTGGGGTGAGTAGTAAACTTCATCTCCTACCTTGAAACGAGTTACTGCCTCTCCAATGGCTTCAATCACACCCGAAACGTCAACTCCGATAATTGCAGGGAGACGAACTAAATCTTTGTAGTCACCCCGACGAGTTTGAAAATCAACAGGATTGATCGAGGTCGCATATACTTTTACCAAAACTTGGGTCGAAGAAGGCACTGGCTTAGGTATGTTTTGAAATTCAAACACCTCAGGTCTACCAAAAGCGGTCAGTACCGCAGCTTGCATGTACTCCATATCAGCCTCCAAAATACTACGTTATATTAGTACGCCCAATACGGCGCTCAGTTCGTCGCCTTTACATCTAGCCCAGTCCAGTGAGCGGCAAAAGCCCACATATTCGCCGTTTCCTCGATGATCTTGTCGGTGGGCTTACCTGCTATTTATCTGAAGTATATTTAGTTATAATGCTCAACTTCTTTCAGATTTTTACGAAATTTTATCAGATTCTTATGGTAAGGCGCGAACCTGCTTTGGTGTCACTCCAGTAAGTCGCTTAAATTGTTGCGTCAAATGGCTTTGGCTAGAGAAACCCACTTGTAAAGCAATGTCAGCAATCGCCAAATCCGTTTTTGACAGTAGCAATTTTGCCTGTTGAACTCGTTGTTGAATGACATACTGATGAGGAGAAGTACCTATAGCACGTTTGAATAAGCTAGCAAAATAAGTAGGGCTAATATTGACGACTTCTGCAATTTCTTCCAGTGATAAATCTCGGTCAAGGTAAGTGTGAATATAATCGATCACTTGCTGCAACTGGGTACGATTTAAGCTTTTTTTCTCAGATGTAATAGTTTGGGTTACACTAGAATAATGTCGCAACAGATGAATCACTAAAATTTGAGTTAATGATTCGACATATAATCGCCCCATGATACAATCTGAGCGCAATTCAGCTAAAAACAGCATTGC
>NZ_RSCL01000013.1:290758-291456 GCF_003991905.1 Dulcicalothrix desertica PCC 7102
GAATTTCGGATGCTTGAGCAATTTGTTCGATCAACTCCGGTTTTAAGCAAATATGCAGCGCAGAGCAGATGCTAGCTTCGTATCGACACCAGTAACTTGGTTGTCCAGCAGGAATAAAAATGCTGTCCCCCTTTTGAACAATTGAATCATGCTTTACGTTGTCGCGTTTTTGGATCAAAGAGCTGGGGCGCCCCATAGGTAAATTGAGCCAATGATCCGATACAGCGGGAAGTTCCATTTCAAAGGATGAAGCTAAAGGAGTTTCGCAATGCTCAACCAAAATACCATTCCAGCCCAGTTGCCGACTGGATAGAATTAGAGTTTTATTCAACCGTTCGCTCAGTTCGTTTGATCTAAGGAGGCTACTTGTCACAGATTTTGTTTTCAGCATTTGACTTACCGATTGAATAATAGTGCCAATTTTATTAAAATTTTAAATTGGGTGTTCAAGGTGTGCGTAAACATTTAATATCTAGAGATGGATGGCGCCCCAAATATAAAAGAATATTGCTAGTCAAACTACGTTCAGCTATTTTAGCCATAGATATCAAAATTTAAATTTGCATCTACCTAAAGACATAAACTAATTGTTGAATACTTAATTTTTGCTCCATTTGTATTACTAAAGATAAGCTTCTTAATTCATATAGGCGCCAGTGCTAATTATTTATGCACTTTTTATCCATCAGTTTGCGGCT
>NZ_RSCL01000013.1:291466-300125 GCF_003991905.1 Dulcicalothrix desertica PCC 7102
GGTGGTTGCGTTTGTATGTCCCGTGATTAAAGTTGGTATGATCGAGGCATCCACGACCCGCAACCCTTCTACTCCGTGTACTCGTAGTTCGGGGTCTACGACTGCCATTTGGTCAATACCCATTTTACACGTGCCAACGGCATGATTACCTGAACTGCAAATTTCTCGGATGTATGCTTCAAAGGCTTCATCACTTTGAACCTGGGAACCTGGTGCAATTTCCTCACCACGAAACTCATCAAAAGCGTTTTCTTCAAATAATTGGCGGATTAATTTAACTCCAGCAGTTAGAAGACGCACATCGGATTGATTTTGCAAGTAGTTCAGCCGAATTATTGGTTTCTCTTGAGGGTCAGGTGTTCGCCCAGCATTACTTATGGTACGTTGTAAACTGATACTGCCAATATTGTGAGGATGCATCAACACAACTGAACCGATGAATCCTGAAGAACAGTAGTAAGAGCTAGGAACTGCTTCATGAATGGGGGAAAACATAATCTCTAAATCTGGAAGAGCGTCTAAATTTCCCTCGCTATGCAAAAACAATCCAGCTTCAGTTCCACTACTAGTTATTGCCAAGTCTATGTTCTGAGTTGCCATATATGCTACAGGAACAACGATGTGATCTTGCAGGTTTTTACCGACACCGGGTAGATCAACCACGACAGAAATGCCCCTTGCTTGTAAGGATTTAGCAGCCCCAATGCCTGATTGCAGCAGCAGCTTGGGCGAATTAATCGTGCCTGCACTTAAAATTACTTCTTGGTTAACCCTGGCTTGGTGCAGTGTTCCCTTATGCAGATATTCCACCCCAACCGCGCGGGCGCCTTCAAACAACAACCGAGTTACCAACGCTCCGGTTGTGGCAGTCAAATTGGAGCGCTTTTTAATGGGCGAGAGAAAGGCAGTCGCAGCACTATGGCGCTTCCCATCTTTGATGTTTAACTGAAACAGCCCAACTCCTCTCTGCTTAGTAGCGTTGAAATCAGGATTATAGTCATATCCCAGTAACACACACGCCTCTACAAATCGTTGGGAGACAGTAGCAGGTGCCTCTTGGTCGGTAACGTTTAACTCTCCATTAACACCGTGGTATTCGTTGGCGCCGCGCGAGTAATGCTCAGATTTTTTGAAGTAGGGCAAAACATCCTGATAACTCCAACCGAAGTTGCCCAATGACTGCCAGTGGTCATAATCGCGAGAATTCCCTCGCACATAAAGCATGTTATTAATCGAACTACTGCCACCCAAGACTTTGCCAGCGGAATAAAACATTTTGCGGTTATCTAGGTATGGTTCTGGTTCAGAGAAATAGCCCCAGTCTACCTCGGAACAGATTAATTTTAGATATTCTGCTGGAATTTGAATCTCCGGTTTTGTATCCGGATTTCCAGCTTCTAGCAACAATACAGTTGTTTGGCGGTCTAGGGTCAGACGATTAGCGACAACGCAACCAGCCGAACCTGCACCAATTACAACGTAGTCATATTGAGTCATCGAATTAGGATTCTAAATTAGAATTTGAAATATAAAATTTGAAATAGGAAATTTCAAATGTAGCGCAGGCATTATTTTTTACTATAGAGACATGTAGAGACCGTATTAATAGGGTCTCTACAACCCAAAGTTAATGACACAAACCACTACTTTTATAATTTAAGTGTACTAAGTTTCAATGCTTAACTGCTTTCAAATTCTTATGGCAGTTTGTCAGATTCTTATCGTAAATTGCGAGCCTGTGCGTGGTGTAATTCCAGTCAGGTGCCTAAACTGTTGCGTCAAATGGCTGTGGCTAGAAAAACTTACTTGTAAAGCAATGCCCGTAATCGATAAATCCGTTTTTAACAACAGCAACTCATTAAAATTGTAATAATTTCCAATACTCGATTTATTTCAAATTCTTACAAAGCTTTATCAGATTATTATGGTGAAGCGCGAACTCGCTTTGATGTCATTCCAAACTTTAAACGAGCATCCATACTGTGTTACCTTACGTAGATGCATCGTCCGTATTTATACAAGAATAAGTTAACAAGCCAGGTGATAATTTAAGGCAAGTTACACCAATTATTTTAGGAACTTACACTTTTTTTAATAACTATGTATTTATAATACTTTGTAACACATAGAAGTTAATGTAGCTTGCTTGTACTCAGGCACCTCTAGAAAACAGTATTGTAAAAATTACGAATACTACTCCTTTTTGATAAATTGCTACTTCAAGTATTTTATACCTAAAATAAATTTTTATTCTTTGCGAACGCAATATATAAACAAGGTTGCAATACCCAAAAGTAATGTATAACCTGACTATTGTTAAGTTGAACTCATTCTGAAGTACCTTAAAGTTGCACTTCAGTTGAGTGAAACCCGAACTCAAGCCACAAAGGTTGTAAATTAAAAACTAATTTACATTTCATTTTGTGAACCTTTAGTTTGTTCTGTTTTCGATACAGAGTCTAATTTAGTTGGATTTGAGATGGTATGTGACGATGTTATGTACACGCAGAAAAGTCTTGCTCAGAGGTATGACATATCGATTGCGGCTTTGCAGCGCTGGTATCCTTTTGCTGGAATAGTCAAACCAAAAAAACGTGGTGGATATTTTGATGCTGCCACTGTTGAGATAGCAGATACATTCTACGTTGCTATCAAAATTCGGCGCCTAACTTGTGAGGAGTATTTACAACAAGTAATTCCTGTGGGTGGGTTGGATGCTTTTATGCAAAAGGTCAACGGTATCGGTCTTTATGACTTTTTGACTAAACATATTTCTGATGAAGAGCGAGAGAACTATATTGTCCAGTCAGTAATCAAGAGGTTGGAACGTAATGAAGCATATAAATCAGCTAGCACAACAGTTGCAAGTGGCGCCCGATAAGTTACGTGAAATCTGTAATTTGTTGGGTTTGCCTTTGAAACCAAACGATACAGTAGATGAAACTGTTGAGCAGCAGTTAGTTAAACTAAAAGATGTTGCTTCCAAAGAAGGTATTTCTTTAGATGAAGCCGCGCGCCATTTAGTTGAGATGCGCGACCGTAAAGTGGAAGCAGAAACAGGCGCCCACAAATTCGATAAGCGTGATTATATTAAGCAGCGTTTTGGAACTGACCCAGAACTTGCGGCGCCTGATAGTTTTGTGGGGATGCTGTACCTAGATGCTGACAGAGGAATTCAGCTAGGGGAATTACGCCATAAAGTGGTGCTAGAAACTTCCACCCTGGCTTTAGAAGAATTTGTTTTCAATGGCAACTCCTCATTAACTAATACAGATAACGGTGATTACAACGAAGCTCAGGAGAGAATTCAGTCTCGAATCGATAACGATTTTTTTGCCAAAGTCAATTGGGGGGAAGGGAGTCACCCACTGCTAGCCAGTTCATCGACACCTTCTCACAAACAGTTGAAGTCGTCGCAGCCGAAAACCGCGCAATCTCAGAAGAAATAATTGAGCAAATGCTTCCGGTTTGTTATCAACTGCGTGATGAGAGTTTACTTTCTTTAAGAAAAACATCTACTTTAGCGGTTGGTATAAATTGTCTTTCAGTTATTACTGGTACAGTAATTGGAACTTGGATAGCAATTCCTCCAACTCAGGAAAGACAGGAAATTTCGTCAATTGAACCAATTTTGATTGGCGTCAGCATAGGTGAATTAATTGGGTTAGTTTTAGCACTGTTAATAATTTGGACACGGGGTACAAATGAGCGCAGCGTTTGATTTTTTGATTAATACAGCAGGTGGGTTGTTAATGAATCTGGGAGTTTCTGGGATGGTGGGTCATTTAATAGGAGTCGGCGCCACTCTTGCTCTGCACCCATTATTACTACTCACCGGGATAGTAGTGGGTGGCGCCTCTCTTGCAATTGCACGCGAACTAAACAGGCGCCCCGAACTGAGATTGGTTGTTGATAATAGTTGAGGGTGTCTATGTTTACACCAACTCCCGTTCGAGATAGTAAGCCAAGCCGTAAAAAGAAAAAGATAAATATTGGTTTATGGACTGCTTGTTCTACTGTTGGCGCCTTATGTGTAATTGGTTCGGTTGCTTTAATGATAGGCTGGCGTCAGCAACTACCAAACAACCAACCATCAGAGGTACAACAAGCAAAAGCGCAAGTCAAACAAATTAGAGAAGTGTATCTTGAGAAGCTATCTCGAACTGATTACAACATCGATAATCTTTCTAATTATTCCTCACCTGAAGGCGTACCAACACTTACAGGATGGCGTCAGTTAGCAGCAGCGTTGTGGTCGCAGCAACTCAAAAGTGAAATATCCAAGATGCAGAGTAGCGAAAATTCTGGATTTTACCGTCTGCACTATATGCCAACTTTGGAAATAGTTAAATTTAACGCCTTGGATGTTTTATTAGAAGCAGCATCTGGTAATAATACATTTTACTGGGGGTATCGTCGAACCGATGGTACTAAGGTTGAGGAAAAAATACCAACAGGCGCCGCTGCTGTTTTTCTGTTAGGTAAGTTAGAAGCAATTGACTACGCACAAAACTTAGAATCACAGCCATCGGTTGATTTAAACCAGATGCTGATTCAAATTCGCAACGCAAGTGAACCATACTCTCTCGCTCAAGCTCAATTATTACGAGCGCGCGGATATTCTGACCCAGTAAAACAGATGACGCAGTTGGGAGATATTCGAGCCAAGATAAAGCAGCTTGAGGAAGAACGGCGCCAGTATTTACAAGGAATGAAAGAAACAGTTAAGCCTGTTTATACGAATCAGAAAAAACCTGAATCTTAAGGGGGTGATATTTATGTACGCTAAATTTGCTGCTGCGATAATTTGTATAATGCTTTCTACATTTAATGTTGTAGCAGCAGTGCGTCGTACACCCGTGCGTACAGTTTTAGAGGAATCATCACGGACAACTGTAGTTCAAATGCAATCACCTGGAGCTGGTGTGCATTGGAGTAGTGCAGTAATATTTGCGGCTTTTTTTGCTTGTTTTTTAGGTTGGGGTTTATCAGATTACAATAATTCTTTAGATTCGGGTGAGCATGAATCTTCCAAAGAGCAACCCGATGCTAATAAACCCTCTCCAACAAACCTTCCTAAAAATGTAGTACAGTTTTCACCGCGCGTTATTTCTCCAGTAAAGCCAAATCAACCAGGAGTGCTTTCTCCTGAAGAGTTTTTTGCTCAACTTGAAGATTCCGAAGACTACTGGGCTGATGACAACCAGCCGAAAGATAACCATTCTCATTAAGTTTTGAGGACACACTAACATGACTAAGAACCGTCGCAATTTTGATGTGGATTATTCTGAAGGAGGAGCTATTATGCCTGTAAACAGGTTGCAGAACATGCTCAATCAAGCACAGCAACAGGGTAGTATAACATCACAACAATCAAGTTATCCTAACGTAATTGATACTCAAGTAGTTCAGCCAATTGAGGCAAAATATATTACGTCACCTGCGTCGAACAAACCAGTAGTTCCACGAATCGAGATACCTTACGTTGAAACGTGGAAAGCTCATCGCTTGCATCCTCAAAATCCCTGGAGATTTGTTTGGTATCCAGCTTATTTCCTTGGAGACTGCATAAAATCTCCAGTAGGGGTAGGCGCCGTAGGTTCCTGGTTATTGTTTTTGTTGGTCAATTTTTTACTTAATGGGTCTTACCAAGGTCCTGGTTACGTTAATGGCAAAAAAATTGAAGTAGTACCAGATAAAGTTCCTTCTATTTCTATGCCAGTCGTTCGACAGTTGGAATAGCTATGTCGATAAAACTTACTTTCTGGTTGGTGTTGGCACTGTGGATATTAAAGATTCTGCAACCAGGTTATTTGCAGTTTTACGGTTGGCGTCATGTTGTAACTCTAGCTCAAAAATTGCAATCTTCCCCCATAACTGTTCCTACTCCCAGCCCTAGCTCTACTCCTACTGCCGTAACTGACCAAACATCAAGTGTTAAGGAATGTCCCAAGCCCAATAATGATTTTGAAAAGGTATTAAGTTCAGCTTCGGTTGGCTGCTGGCGAGCTTCTGATGCAAGAAACTAATAGTTATGCGAATTACATTCGAGGTTGATAATGATTCCCAGACGGATATTACAAGTACGGATGTTGTTGATGAGCATTCAGTAGGAAGTTGGAAACATCTGCTTGCAACTGCTGTTTTAGTTGGGTCAATTGTAGTTGCGCCTATTTCTAATTGGCTAGATTCTCTAGTTGTGGTTCAGCAAGTTCGTTCTGTCGTCTATCCTCAGTTTGAGCAGCCTGTTAATAACAGTTTGGCTAGCCGTGTATACCAAGCAATGCGGCGTAAAGGCTACAAAGTATTTACCAACGAGGGAGAGGTTAATATTATCTACCTGCGTGGCGCCGAATTTGATGGTAAATCCAATGGTAACGCTATTAACGAATGGTCTGACCGTCGTTTGGTTTTGATGTTCCGTAATGGTCAGCCAACTATTGCTGGTAATTGGGCTGCTACAGTAAAACCTGGTTTACCCGCTATTCGTAATCCTTTAGGTAAAGCAGGTGCCGCATTTATTGAGCCTGGACAGTATAAAGCTTGGCGAGTAGACATTCACAACGGTATATTTGGGCGTTCAGAAGAAGGTTTGGTTCAGGTGGCGCCAGTTAACTTTCGTCGCGATGTTAACCGTAATGGCAAAGTTGACAGTGAACCCATTCAGTCAGGAATTATTGGGCTTAATCAACATTCGGGAAGTGACCAACTTAAGGTTGACCGTGCTTCATACGCTTGTCTTGCTGCTCAATCACAAAGTGGTCATTTGTATAAGTTTATGCCCTTGGTGAAAGCTGACCCTCGCTACCGTAGAAATCGGGCTTTTGTTTTTACTACAACTATTTTGGATGCGCGCGATTTGTAGATGCTTGGGTAATTCAAGGATTAGCACGTGAGACTCGTTATTGATTTTCAGGGTAGTAAGAATAAAAGTAATAATGTACTTACAGCTTCTAACCCTGATTGGAAATACACTATTGCGACAGGGATTTTAGTCGTAGCAATGGTAGTTCCCCAACTTTCTGACTGGGTTGAATCTCAGCAGTTTGTTAAATATCTCCAAACAAGAGTTGGTAGTTTACCTAAAACTACAGGCGCCTCAATTAGTCGAATTGCTTTTCCTACTGTTGCAAATGCTCCTGTAACAAGTGGGTTTGGTTGGCGCCAGCATCCAATTACAGGAGAGCGGAAGTTCCATACTGGTATTGATTTTGCTGCTTCTCTTGGGGCGCCGATTTACGCGACTGATGCCGGAATCGTTGAATTTGCAGGGGAGAAGGGGGGTTACGGAAACACGGTTATTGTTAAGCACACCTCGGTATCTACTCTCTACGGTCATGCGAGTAAGCTGTATGTCACGACTGGTCAGAGAGTCGCGCGCGGACAAATGATTGCAGCAGTGGGTAGTACGGGGATGTCCACAGGACCACATTTACATTTTGAAGTTCGGGTCAACGATAAACCTCAAAATCCCCGTCCTTATTTGCAACATACTGCTGCAAATTCTTACTCCCCTCGAATGCGCGCTTTTTTAGCAACAATTCGTTGGGCTGAAACTGGTACTTCGGGTTCTCTGAGTTATCGTAAGTTAGTTTTTAATGGTACATTCAACGATTTCTCGACTCATCCTAGGATTAAACAATGTGCGCCAATTAATGGAAAGCGCGTTTGTTCTACTGCTGCTGGTGCTTACCAGATGCTAGACAAATCTTGGTATGACCTTCAACCAAAACTAAACTTGACTAATTTTTCTCCCGCTTCCCAAGACAAAATGGCAGTTGAATATATTCGACGTAACCAAGCTATCGCTGACGTTGAAGCAGGTAATTTAGATGCTGCCCTTCAAAAACTAGCAAGAGTTTGGGCGAGTATGCCTTATAACAACTACAATCAAAATGCAAAAACTTTAGAACAATGGAGAACTTACTATCAGCAGCAATTAGCTTATAGAGGTTGATAATATGCAGGTAAACTACTCGAATGAGGAGATATATCAAGCAGTTACGTGTCTGAAAGGAGCAGGTTTATCTAATCAAGAAATTTTGGCTGAAGCTCTTGGTTTATTTGACTTTAGCCAGCAATTATATGTTTTGAATCTTCTGCAAGAGTCTGAGTTTGGTAGTAAAATTATTCGCCCAGTTAAAAGCTATGACCATAATTATCTGTTTGAAATACTTTACCAAGCAGTTATTAGCGGTACTCCTCTTCATCAAATAATCGAGGTTTGCGAGTCAGAATTGAGTATAGAGGATTTGGCTTTTTCTAAACTATCTTTGGAATACATTTTAACTAATAGATACATTAGCAAGTATGAGCGCAATGCTTTTATACTTGACCTATACAAACTTTATCAAGAAGTTAAATCTTACAAAGAGGTAATTCAGGTAGCTGAGTTAACCAAAAATATTTATTTGAAACAGTTGGCTTATAAAACTGTAGAGTTAGTTGCTACTCGAACAGGCGAAACTCTATCATTAGCACAAAAGAATATAAATACAAACTCTTTAATCACAGGAAATGAGAATAAAGACATTGCTTTTATTCAAGAAAATTTTGAAAACAAAGTAGGTGATGTACTAGTCGGCGCCTTAAATGATTTTGGCATTACCTGTAATTATATTGATACCAAGACTGGTCCGACCTTTAAACGAGTAAAAAT
>NZ_RSCL01000013.1:300135-320214 GCF_003991905.1 Dulcicalothrix desertica PCC 7102
GTAGCTTCTTTTGCTGACTATGTAGACTTAACAAGTGAGATTGATATTAGCCGGATAGTTATCCCTGGTGGGGTTGATGTTAACGGTAAGTATATTGAAATCTCTTTGTGCGACTCGAATGTTTACCACAGTTTAGGCGGAGGGATGACAGGCGCCGGTAAGAGTCAGTACGAAAAGGCAATGGTTTTATATCTAGCGCTGCGCTATCCCCCAAGTTTAGTCAAACTAGCCCTCAGCGATGTAAAGCTAGTTTCGCTTACTTGCTTTAATGGACTTCCTCATTTAGTGGCGCCTGTTGCCGAAGATGCGGCTAGCACGCTACAAATTTTCAATTACCTCGTGGCAGAGCAGGAACTTCGCTACCAAGAATTTAAACGGGTGGGAGTTGAAAACATTAACGAATACAACCAGTTATTTTCTAATTGTCCTATACCTCGAATTGTTTCTGTCACTGACGAATGTTTTGACTTGCTGTCGGATACGACTTACAAAGACCCTATGGAAATGGCTTTAATGAAATTGCTAGCAAAAGCGGGTGCAGCAGGAATTAATATTTTCCTTTTTACCCAGCGTCCCGATAAGGATGTAATCAAACCACTGATTCGGTCAAACTGTTCGGGTAAGATAGCTTTTATGGTATCCCGTCCTGAAGATAGCGGCATTATTTTGGGCAATCCTGATGATGACCGTGCAGCTAGCTTGTTAGGAGGTGGGGATATGCTTTACAAATCTCCCAAAGGGGTTATGCGTCTCCAAGGTTTGTATTTAGGCGCCAAAGCTGACTTCCAGGCACTACTTGATACCTGTATGACTGCCCATACTGATACTCCTTGTTGGAATTCTGGGTTAGATTTTTCTAGTTTTGGTGTTTCAATAAACAGTAATAGTGGCGCCAGTAATGGGCAAATACGTAGTCGGTTAAATAAAGCTATTACTCAATCGTTGATTAGTCATACTGAAGCAGATTCTTTAAATGTTTATCTTGATGATTTAACCAAGTCTCAAATTATTTCTCTACATAGTAGAGGTTACGAGTTGCATCAAATAATTCAGGAAATATTTAAGTTATCGCGCGCGGATGGAAGAAGATATAAACGAGTGCGTGATATTGTATACAACTTTATCGTAAGTGTAGAGGCAGAGGATGACGATGATAATTAAGCTACTATGCTTGATTGAAGTGATACTCCAGTTGGTGGATTATTGTTTTAGGCAATAAAGTAAGTTTCGATTCTTACTATCACAATTGGGGATGAAACAGTTGACCGATACTGAAAATTAACTAGTACAGGATAATTTTAAAATTCTGGAAGCTTTAACAGAGTAAGGTGTAGGCTAATTGGTTCTCTCCAAATCCCAATTCAAAGATGCCGGGGCAAGAGTAATTTTTGTTCTTGTAAACCTGTATTTAAAGAGGGATAAACCATGTTGATAAAAGTTTGTGGTCAAGTAATTTGAGACTGTTAATGTGGCACTGGGATTTATTTCTCTAGCTACAATTGCTATCGGCGCCGTTTCAACTTTTACTGGTTTAGGACTTCGCTTAATTACAAAAGGCGGAGTTGAAATAATTCCAGAAGAACGTGCAGAAAGCCTAACTACTTTTGGTATGGGTCTATGCTTATACGGTGGAGTTGGATTTGCTGGCGCCGTTGTAGCTGCCGCTAGTGCTGCAAACCTCTTAGATGCTGTTGATAAGGATGAGGAGGAATCTCAAACTTTTGGTAATAATCGTCTGGTATTTAAACCAAGTGATAGTGTGCAACAAGAGTCAAGTGATTCTCTTTATTTATATCAGTTGATGAACCTTAATGGTTGTCGCGCGCTTGATGGTAAGTTAATTGTCGGGAGAATAGAAGATGAACTAAACAGAAAACTTGTTATCTACGATGAGTTGGGTTCGTTCGATATTGACCTGTTAATGGAAATATTTGACACTGATTGTGACCAAGATAAGCTTATAGGTAAAGCTTTTTCTTCAACCCTTTCAAGACCTCGCGATGCAACTCGTGATTTTATTGATTTCCATCGTCCTCAATTACAGTTTAAAGCTGATTTTAGGGCTGACATTGAAAAGTGTGCTGGATGTCGTAATTTTCACGGCGCCGACAAAGTAGTCTGCGGTTACCACCCTTTTGGCTGGGATGAAAGTTGTGCCTGTCCTGATTGGCAACCTGATAAAAACAATCAGCGAGCTTATTTTCCATACGAGCGGGAAGAAATACTACAGCGTTTGAATCAAGACATTGAGCCAAATAGAGCATATTTGAGTAAGAACGATGATGGTACTTTAACTTTGTGGGACAATCATACCTTACGTAGATTTCATTTTTCGTGGGCAGGAATTCTTCTTGAAGACTCAAACGATTCAGACAAGCTTTTAGAGTTAGGTGAACATGCTCGCTTATCTTCTTACATCCAATATTTTGCAGTACGTGCGGTAGTTGAGTTTGATTACTCTGCTAAAATTGATGACTTTGCAAAACAGTTAAAGGATATTGCTACTATTGAGATTGGAGACGAGGGTATTAGTATTCGGACTAATTATTGTCCGCGTTTAAACAGTAAGATTACTCGTACTTACCGTTTTCGTTTCGATGGTGTTCCGCTGTATTCTTACGAATCAATTGTTCCTGTAGAGTTAAAGCATAACTACAATTTAGTTACCTTTATTGGGTGGTTGAAAGCTAATAGAACTAAGGTTGGAATATGAATCGAGTTTTTCTCGCACGTATTTACGCGCATCTACCAAGAGTTGAATATCAGAGGTAAAGAGTTATCTTGAACTACACATTCCTTTAAAACAACCTCAAATAATGCAATTTGGTTTATCTGCTGCTTCGTGGTAGTGCCAATATTCCTTCTGCTTGTTATTGGTTTGTAAATAGTTCATTCAGCACGGGGAAATTTCCCCCGCTACTGGGTGGATTATTTACAGTCACCCATCAATAATAATGGAGGAGCTATTATGTTTAGTCTGCTTGATTTTTCTGCGTTTGAAACTTCTGCTTCAGTTCAAGCTATCAACGATATTTTATTTCCGGTTGTTCTGTTTGTAGTAATTTTTTGGCTAATGTGTGAGGTTTTCTTAGTCGATGTTGCTGTTGAAGACAATTTACATGTGGTGAATGAAGAGTTTACCGATAGTATTGTCCAAGCTCAAAGTGATAAAGATAATACTTACCAAAAAGCTGAAAATGACCATACTGTCGAAAACTTACTTGCCGATATGGCAACTACGATTGATGAGTATACAATTCAAACAGAGTTATCGGACATCGATATCAGGCGCCAAAACTTGAAAGCGTTGGGTGTTCGTAAACTTCGAGATTTCTGCCGAAATCGCGAAATCAAAGGACATGCGGCTGCATATCGCCAACGTGGACTTGATGGTTTAGTGGAGTTTTTGTTCACAAAGCAAATTTACGCTCATTACGTTGAGCAACAGTTTAAGCATGTAGAGTAAGTTGGCACGCGGACATTAATGAAAAGCCCTGGCGCTTTTATTGGGATTCGGCACTAATACCAATACCTGTTATTAGATAAATACAAATGCACTTTTCGTTACTAAAACACGCTTATGGAAAATTTTCCACAAGCGTATTACTTACGAAGAAGAAAATAGAACTTAAAGAAGGCGCCTAAAGTCACGAAAGTAGTACATTGCGGCTACTCGCTAACTTTTGACAACGCTCCGTTGCCAAATTTGTACAAGGTTTGGCAACAATATGTTAATTAGGAATTATTTCCAGTCTGTATCCAAGGAGCGAACATGCATTCAACTGTTTGTGTTAGGAGGTCGGTAGCACCAAAGTCCTTATTAATAAGAATAGGTTGTCCGTTTTTGTGACAACTTCTAAACGCCAGCTATATATTCAAGAATCGGTCGCCGCCAATCTCAACTAAGCAAAGGTTCTTCTACCATATTCAATTGAGAGAGAATCAGCATAGGTTAAGGTTTAACTAAATAATTAATATGGCACGCTTTGTTAATCATCAAACTGTACTCCGAAATCAACACCTAATACTTCTTCGAGAGACGCGAAGATTTTCAATTGAAATGGCGCCTCCCTCGAGTTTCTTTCTCAAGGTCATACCAATAGGTACGTGAAAAGCCAACTTCATCACATATTTGCTCCAAAGACTTTCTGCAATTTAGGCGAGCTTCCTTGATTCGATTGCCTAAACCATCAAATTTAATCTCTCTAACCTGTCTAATTCGCATTATTACGTTATTAAGTATTCAAATAATCTCTATTACTCTGCAACCTGCCGATAAATAATATCACTTTACATCAAGTTATAAAATCTTCTTCTTTGAATCATGATTCAGCATTTTTAGAAACTTCTATAGGTTCGTAAAGGTCTCTTGGATTGCAGTTAAACAATTCACAAAGGTCGGCAACACGCATAAACATTTTAGTTCCATCTCGACTTTTTTCCCAATTACGAACAGTTGAAACATCGATTCCTAACGCTTTGGCTACTTGAGATTGGGTAAGACCTTTTTGACGACGTAAAGCCTCAATCCCTCTAGGTGTATGCTTATCCGTTTCGTTTAGTGGCGGCTTAAAGTATGCAAGCAAAGCTTTTTCTACAGAGTATAAAAGTGATTCTTCTACCTCTAGGTAAGAAATTTTGACACCTTCCAGGTTCTTTAGCGCGTTGTATTTTTGATCAGACTCCCGTTGTTGCGAAGCGTTTATAGAGCGCCCAACGTACAAAACCCGACCTGACTTATCCAAGACCAGATAAATACAGGGGCTTGACGGTAGCTTCTTCCGGTCAATGAGCATGACAAACGGTAAATCATGAATGCTGATGGTTTCCACTATCATTGTTAACTTTTTAATGGTGTTTAGTCTACTTTAGCATGAACAAGTTCACGATAAACGCTAAAATTAACTTGACTGCTTTAACAAGTTAACACATAATGATTATAGAGAAGGCGCCCCTAGCCTGGAAAACTGTGGCGCCTCTCATAACCATATAAATGGAGACCTTTATTATGACTCAAATCCTGGTTGAGCATCAAGTCGTCGTACCTTCCATTCAGATATTAGACGACTACGAGATAGATGGTGTGGAAGATAGAGACTTCGGCACCCTGTACCGTCTATGGAAGGGTTGGAACCTACTGGGCACTTTTTATCAAGACCGCTTAGGTAATTGGATAGCCCAACCTTCACTCTCTACTTCGTCGCAGCGTTTTGATACAGCAGAACAAGCGCAGCAAGAAATTATTTCAAAATCTGGCTTGCTGATTTAAATGTTTAACCCAACTAGTAGGCTAAGGAAGCATTTACTAGTTGGGTTTACAAGAGTATGAATGAAAACCCTTTCACTCATTGATTGCATATGAATAACGATGAACATGGATTAGAACTATCAAGCGCGCGTTCTGAGTCAAATTTCTATACTGGGCGCGATGGTGCAAGTGGAATGAATGTTACAGCTTTATCAGTATTGTGTGGGACAGAGCAGCATGTAATTACAGAACTTTTAAATCGAGTTCGCGATTCTGACACCATCGTGAACAACCTTGCCGCTGCCTTAAAACCCTTCGCAGGCAAGGAACAGAGGCTCATCGTGGACGACAACAAAAATAGCTTGTTCATAGTTGACGATGTTTGCCACGCGGTTCTTGAATATTACGCACTAGAGGCGCGGAAGTATAAAGGTAAACAAATTGCAGTAACCAATTACCGAACAATAGCAAGGGGAGGGATGAAAGCTTTTATCTGGACTCAAACGGGTTACATGCCTAAGAGCGCAGGCGCCTTAACTCAACAGCAGGCAGATTTAATCGAGTTAATACCCAAGTTGCAACAAACAGTAGAGTTACTTCAAGCCCAGATTCAAAACTTACTACCACCACCTAAAAACAACACAATGCCCCCTGGTTGGAACATCGAAGTTTGGAACAGTCAGTCCCCACAAGATAAACGACATTTCAGATTTCTTTACCGGCGCCGCAACTTCCGCCCCTCTGACCAAGGTACAACTGAGCCAGTGGAAGAAAAAATTATTACCTCCCTTGAAATCAAAGCGCGCTTGCACCAAGAGATTATCTCAGCCATCGGGGAAATATCCCAGGAAGAATTTGAACAGTTAGAAGCCGCTAAACAGAAGGCGCTTTTAAAATTTGAGGATTTTGAGCCATAAAATGTGGTGCCCATAACTTTATAGAACCTCGTTGTTGGCTGATAAAGCAACGAGGCTAATTACAAATAACTCACAACCTCTTTAATGTATGGCAACCAAACTTATCACTCCAGAATCACCTTTGTTACTTCCTCCTTTATTAGCAACAGAAATCGGTTTTGAAGAAGCTTTAATACTTCAGCAAATTCATTACTTGTGTGGAATATCCAAGCATCGCAAAGAAGATGGTAGATATTGGTTTTGGAAAACCCTTAACGATTGGCACGCGACGCTGCCCTTTTTCTCTATGTCCACAATTAGACGCACGATTAATAACCTGAGAGACAAGTTTAAGTTAATTGATGTTGAAAGACACAGCCGCCATACTTGGTATCAAGCAAATTGGTATACGATTAATACCAAAAACGTAGAAGCCTTGTGGAATAGCATTTGTCAGAATCAGCAAATCGAAACGATCAAAACTGAAGATTCAAAGTGCCCAAAACAAGCAGATGATATCAAAGACTACTCTTCAAGAGAGTACTCCCCACAGGAACACACTGCTGCTGAACCCAAAAAAGTAGTTAAAGAGGAAAAACAGGCAGTTCAAAGAGAAATAGATAGCGCTGTTGTCAAGGAACCCCCAGTTCCTTACTCCGCCCTTAAATTAACCCCCGATGCTACTAACAATGAAGATCATAATGAAGGCAACAATTCCGAGCCAGTTGCCAGGGCAAGTTTCTTTTCCGGCAAACTGGCGGGCGGCGCCCCTAAACACGATAAAACGACAGAAGACATAGAAAAAATGACAAACGAAGAATTAAGAAATGTAACGATTCAATTACGGGAAATTCCGTGTACGCCTGCCTTTAAAATTAATCCTCAAGTTCAAGCTACCATCAAAAAACACCCGCATAACGTACCAGGCGCCATTGCTTATCTGAAAGAAGCATTACGTACTTGGACAAAAGTAGATTGTCCAGAAGCTGTATTTTCCAAGGCTTGTAAGGAAGGCTTGAAGCCTGAATCTTGGGGTAAACCAGTGGCTTGCCACCCTCAACCAAGTGATGAGCAGCTTAATGAATTGAAGCGCGCAGCATCTAAACGGGAAATTAGAGACTTATCCAAGGCGCCTTCGGGTTTGTGGTTGGTCGATACAGGCATCAGTATTTTGAGTTGGTGGGAGTATTTACAAGTTCAAATTTAAAGTGCGGATAATGCTACAGGCGCCTTCAAGTCAGAATTTTATTGAGCTGATGGTTGCAGCACCATTACATAACCGTAAACAAACCCAAATATTTCTTGTTCCTTTTCTACCACAAAACCAAGACGAGTGTAAAAGCTTTTAGCGCTATAAGTAAGTGGGCATAAAAAAACACAACTAGATTCAGAAATCAAAATCGCTAAAAAGCTTACATTTCAAGCCTTTATAGCGCTTTACATAAGTTTACACAGTTGACTTTAATTGTACCTACTTACTTATTTGGATAATTTTCAATCATTTTAATGGCTATAACCACTACCGCATATAGCTTTAAGAGTCTCTTAATTTCAATTTCCGTCGTCAAACTTCATGCGAGATATCAGCCGTTTAAGATGCGCTGGTTCTAGACCAAACTGATCAGCAATTTTGTGTTCCTCATCTTCAGTTGGTGGCGCCGAAAGCGTAAATAAATAATCTAAAAATGGCTGTAAATTTCCTGAAGCTGAATCCAATGCTATAAAATTTGATGCTTCTCTCTTCTTCACCCTATCCTGCAACCACTCAATAAGTTTTCCTTTCTCTGGAGGTTGCAAACCAAGCGCTTGACAAGTTGCTACAAGTTCTTGCCCAATTACAGTTGTAGAGTGCAAATCCCTTAAAAATACTGTAAATTCTTCTTCCGATATCAAATTAAGCTCTTGGTAAAAAAGCTTCTGGATTTCTCTACTTAAGCGAAAGATTCGAGATGCTTGGAAATTTGTATCTCTCTGGATTCCTTCAACATTATCTAATCCTGGATATAAATTATCTACGAACCAAATACCTACACAACCTGCTTCTGGGACTGATAAACCCAAGGATTCACAAGCAAAAACAAATTCTACCCCAAGAGTTGTATAGGTAGAAAACATCTTATCCAAGCTTCCTGCTTTCGGAATTAAATTTCCACTTTTCTGAGCCAGGTCAAACACATCTAAGCCTAAATCAATTACGTACCTTAATGTTTTTGACAGAGAACTACCTAGTATCGGCAACAACTTGTCTATTCGTTGTCGCACACTCTTGGTCAGGGTAAAAGATACTCGGTCAGTATCCCCTTCAGGAAAGCGTTCACGCTTATTTGTCACAGGTTTTCGAGCTTGCTTCTTATCGATGTCTCACTTCAGTTTACCTAAATAATAGGTTTTGTAGTTCATCAAATTAAGTTTTATCTCAAAATTCAACCACCAATGCAAATTAATGCATCACTAAACATCAATTAATATTGAGTTAATAATGCATTAAACTTGCTTAATAATGCACTAAATATAAATAAATGTAAACTTAATGCATTATTAACTGTATGAATCGGTAAACTTTACCTAAAGGTGCCAACTGATAACCTAGGTCAAATTCAATCGAATCAACTTAGAAACACTGTTGTAGGTATACATATGTTTAATTTACGACTTTGATTTTTACGCTTGTATTAACCGTTTATTGCTTGCTTAATCGATGGCTAACATATTCCTTTACTACCTTGGCTGGTTTAACCATCCTGAAATTCCTACCCAAATAAGGCTTAGAGGTTGAGAAGTTTCTACGCCAAAAAAATGGAATAGCTTTCCAGAAACCGCCTCGCCTTCCAGCAAGACATAGACAAGCAACACCAAAACTGATTTGAATTGTGAGGGTGGGAATTATGGTGGTAATCAAATGGAAACTCTTAACAAAAATATTCTTAAATTCAAAAGTACTAAGGCTGCGAGCTATGGTTTATATTTTCATCTGGATACTTGAGTTTTCCTTCTTTTTCAGCTATTTCAACCTCTCTACGCAACAGATAAGCTGCTAGGTCTGCTAGGCTCGTGCCTTCAATATCAGCCCATCTCTGTAATTTCTCATGTGTCAAATCGGGAATAGAAATGCTTACTCTCTTAGTCACAACAGGTTTTTCTCTAATTTTCATGTTTCATCGTATCTTTGATTCAATTTAGTCGCTGTTGCTATAATGATGCTATTTAGCTGTAAAATAGTAGTATAATAGATGTAGATGTTTGAATCGATTACAACGTGTGAAAGAAAACAACAACTTATTTGGAGCGAAACAAGCTAAAAATGATTTACTGCGTAATCCTGAAATTCCTACCCAAACAAGGCTTAGAAGTCGAAAAGTTTCCACGCCAAAAAAATGGAATAGCTTTCTGTGAAGGCACCGAGTTTTTTAACCTCCGATAGCTAAACATCAAGCCAATCCTTGACAAGTAGGAATAATAGCCATGAACAACTACAACTCGCTTAAAATCCTCCCAACTCAGGGTTTAGAACCTCGACAGTTTCTACGCCATTGCTTTGGTATTGCCTCTCTCGGCGCCGAAAGTCTCTTAGAAGAAGAAACGGACTCCCAGTACCGCAAAAAATGCATCATTGTATTGAGTCACGTATTTAACATAGAGAAGGCAACGGTTCGCAAATGGGGAACTGACCTGAATTTTGATGGAATGCCTAATTACTGCAAAATTGGACTTGCTTACATACAGTCGGCACAAATTAATTCAAAAATAGTCGAAACAATTTTGAATGGTGAATATGTACCACCAATCATAGAACCTCAAACTTTTTTAGAGAAGATTCTGCTTGATGGCTTGACCGAACAGCAAAGAGTACAAACCATATCTCATACTGGGTTTCACGCAACCTGTATCAGAACCCTTACACAAGTCTTGCACGTCGGCGCCAGGTCTGTGCAAAAGTGGGGTCAAGATATTACTTTCAGCAAAATGCCCCGCATCCACAAACACACCTTGGGTTACGCGCTTGCTGCAATTTCAAAAACCCAGCACCAATCAAACAATTGGAACTCCAAAGCAGCTTGAATTATTGCATTATTCAGGTTGGCGCCGATAAAGAAAGAGTCTTTTTAGACCAAGAAACGGGGTCTATCAAGACCACAAAAATAATAAAAACCAGAGGTATCTTAGCATGACTACTACTTTTGCATCCGCTACTTACGCGCAACAGCATCAATTAAACCCAAATCCTACCACGCACATAGAAACCAGTACTCTTGAATACCTGCATACTGCTTTCTTGCTATACGAGTACAAAATCAACTACAGTAAGCGTGATTATAAAATTCAGCTAGAGATTTGTGGCTGGAATAAAGGCAGTGATGAAGAGAAACGCGCGCTCAAAATTGGTCAATACTTTCAAGATTTTGTAAATTGCCCACAACAACTGGCGCCGATACCAGTAACCATCCTTTTAAAGCTGTGTTCTAAGGAATATAGACCAATTATTGATTTAATTACAAACTATCCTCCAGGTGGATTAACATGTGAAATTGTGCTTAATCTGATTGAAGAGAGAAAAGCACTAATCAATGCACAAAAAGAAGAGGAACTCAAACCAAAAAAGGAAGAAAAACCAAATATCTGGAGGAGGGCGCCTTCTTCTGGAGCAAGATATTGCCAATTCCCTCCAGTATGGGAGAATGACGAAAGAACTGGAGTACTAACGCAGCGTTTAATAGATGAATATGGAATGATTCCTCAAAGTATACTAAGAGAAGCAGTTGCAGACTATTATGCTAAAATTACGCAGACCCTAGAGGAGTCTCAAAATGAAGCTTCGGAGTCGATAGTTGTTCCAGAGGCAGAAACATCTCCTAGTTCAGAGATATTAGCAGCAGAGATATCTGAAGCGATACAAGAAGACTCAAGTGTTGTAGAGCCAGAACAAATCATTACCCCTGAAGTTGAATCCGTTTCAAACCACTCTAACCATCAAGAGGATAATACCCTTACTGAGAATGTTACTGTGGCGCCGTCTGCTGAAGAGCAAGAAACATTGGTACTGATTGAAAAATTAGAATCAGCTACAAGTTATTACCAAATTAGAAGCGCATTATATCGCCATCAGTCAGTTAAAGATACAGCTTGGGAACTATTAAGCGAACCAGAAAAATCTCGAATTGAGGAATTACTGCCTCAACAAGTAAAAGCCTTGAACAAGGCAAGAGAATCAAACTTGATTTTAGATTACTACGAGCTAGAAACAGGGTCATTCCAAATATTTATTGAAGGTGAGGATAGACCTGTAAACGTTAGCAAGTCGAGCGTAGTTAGTTGGCTCTCTGAACAAGAGCGAATTAACTCTATGACAGTTTGAGCTTCGACACTCAACAGCTATAAAGTTAATCGTCTTTCTTGGTATAAACAACGCATGAAACAACATAATGTACGATATTTACGCAATATAAGTTGCACTTGCTGTCAGTAATGTTGGTAAATGAATTTACCCGCAACTGGTTAGAGTAAAATTTAGACTGCTAAAGTGGAAGTAAACGATGTTCGAGCTTGACTTTACCGAAAGCGCGATAGGGGATTTGCGCTATTTAAAAAAGACTGAACAAAATCTAATTTTAGACAGCTTAGAGGAGCAATTAACACAAGAACCGTTAAATGTTACAAAAAACAGAAAACCACTTCGTTCCAATGATATATCAGCTTGGGAACTACGGGTTGATAAATACCGTGTGTTCTATGATGTGAATGTGGAGGATAATTTAGTTATAATCAAAGCAGTTGGTTGTCAAGAGCATAACCAACTATTTATCCGTGGCAAGGAGTCTAAGCTATGAGGACAATTGACCTTTCAACGACAAATACTAATTTAACAGAAATATTGTCACTAGCAGGTGATGAAACAATAATTATTAGAACACCATTAGGACGAGAATTTGTGATATCAGAGGTAGATGATTTTGCACATGAGGTTGCTTATTCGGCTCAAAATCAAGAACTGATGGCATTTCTTGCGGAGCGTTCATGCATAGACAAAGCGGTATAATATTAGCAAAGTTAGAGAGATGTTAAATCAAGAATGATTTATTTGTGAAGATCAGCGCAGTCCATCTGTTATTTTTCATTCTACAATTACTTCTAAGCCGCGCTTAGTTGTAAGCTGTTATGCGAGCGGCGCCGAGCCAAAATTGCTTACTTTCACAGATATTGAGAGTTTGTTTTAGCAGCGATGAGGAACGCGCACCGCTACCTTATGTATTAGGCATCTTGGTTTTTAAAACCTAAAGTACAAGTGTTTTAAGGTTGGGACGTTGAGGGAGGTATTTTTGGGATTGAGTGGTGATTTAACTCGATTGGGACATTTAATTTCTGAGAAAGCTCTAACACATTATTGCTAAAATCAGTAGCACCAGCAACAATACCAGCTATTGTTCCACCAATCGCCAGCAATCTAGTCAAACGAATTTTTATCCTCTCGGGTTTCTGTTTTTCAGGAGTACTAATATCTTCTTGTAGATCATCCAAGTATACTAAAGCCTCTTCCCGTTGAGTGTCTGGAAATTGTTTAGCGATTTCACGAAGAGAAGTGATAAGTTTAGTAACTTCATCAATATTTTGTCCTATATGCTGAGAAAAATTACAAACTGTACCACTTCCACTATTAATAAAGCCAATAGTTGAATTTGAGGTGTTGATTTTTGTTTGATTAGTAATAGATTCTTGATTTTGTGTCATATTTAAAATATCTCCTGTAAATATATTACCGTGATTATTGCTTATGTACAAGCTAGAGTGCATCCTGATTTGTTCAGAAATTTCAGTATCTATAATACAGATATCATCACGCAGTGTAGACAATACTTGTAAAAGTATTTGCATAGAGCGTATCTTAGGTAACTCACTAATAGATTTCTGAAAGCAGGATTGAAGATGCTGGGTGACAACATGAATTTTATCGCAAGTAATATGAAGCCATTCAATTGCTTGTTGAGGATTACTACAAATTTGCTCAATATCATCTTTGTTTGATTGAATAATCTGAATAATAGTCTTTTTTATAGCAAAGTGAAGAAGAGCTACGCGAGCGCTATCATTTGTAGGAATAGGATATTCAAGACTATATTCAAGTAATGCTTTATCAATTGACGGCTCTAGTTCAACTACCCCGAATTTACTGGCAAAAGTCGGCGCAACGCTGCGAAGCCATTTAACTAATGCAAGTTGATCAACATCCATCTCATCAACTAAGGGTAGCCTTATTAGTTTCCAATTTATTGAGAGAATATGTGCAGCATAAGCACTAAGTAGAAACGTCCAGAAATCACTATGAATTAATTGTTTTTCTCCTTGAGTAAAAATATCTTGTAACCATACTAATTTTTCAGGTTGATTTTTGTAGTAGTGATTAGTTCCCAGCGCAATGCCAAACAACTCAATAGGACGATAAAAAAATGAGTTACGGTGTAAAGGAAAAGCATTCCTGCCAGACAACCTCAATAATCCATCTGCCCATATTTCCAGAAAATCATTATTAAAATGTTTCCCACACACTAGAGCATAACCTACTGCCGCAAGAGTAGGAGCTTCACTAAGGCGGTTTTGATCTATTGTACTTATATTCACATTATTAGCAGTCTCAAAAGGCATCGAACTATTAGTCTGATGAAAAACATAGTTGGCAAAACCACTTTCTGGTGATCCGCTATGATAATTTTCTTTTAAATACAGCGTAAGGCTATTTAGCTGGCAACCGAAACTTTTTTTGACTGCATTGATCATAAAAACCATTTACTTGCACGAAGTTTGATATTAAGCATCTGAGGTGACCATCCGCGAACATTACTGAGACGCGCAAGTAGCCCCGCAATTAAATCGGAGTAATAAATAGTAACTGGGTCTGGGGCAGGAAATAGTGATTTCCAAGATAAAGAGGTAAATTTTAATACTTGTTCACTAAGGTAAGTTAAGTCATAGTAAGTTGATTGAGGGTGAAGATGAATGAGTAATGGTGTTGGTAGGGGTGTCGTTGGCCGCTTCATTAGTCTTGGGCTACTCGTACTAAGCAAACGAGTATAGCGCCCAAGTTGCACAATCGTGCCTCTCTCTGGAGCGTAAATACCTTTGCGTATACTATTTTTTACAATACCTCGTTGAGATTTGTCCAGTACGGTAAACGGATGATCATGTGAGATGGTTAAAAACGCAAATTCAATATTTTGATGCTCACCAACCTGAGCAACACACTGAGCAATAATTTCTGCAATATCAACGTTCTTTAGTGCTCTTGCAGCATGAAATACTAAACGTATAGTGTCACCCGGTCGCCAATTATTTTGGTTTTTGATTTCCTGTAAAATTGAGAGGGTAGAGTTTCTCAATTCCTCTGGATATTCATCGTAGGTACATTCTTTAGAGAGATTTCCTAGCAGATAGTTTCCATCTGCTCGAAATACTGTAGTGATACCCACAAATCTTTGCCGTTTTGTAAAACGGCTTCCTGATAGTTCACATGTTCCAACACCAATAACAAGTTCATCACTAATAGTTTGATCATGATCAACCGTCCAAGGCGTTCCATTCATTTTGGCGTAGAGCGCAACGGTAAGATTCTGTAAGGTGTATTGCAGTTCCTTATGTGGTTGGCTGATCTTTGACAGTAGAATATTTTGGACTGGAACACCTGCCATCAGTAGAAGTGCTTTGGAATTAAGATAAGGATTCATCTTATCGGGCAGTCGTTCATGAGTATCAAAAAGTACTACAATTGCGGCATCAGGCATTACCTCTCGATGAGCAAGCACCTGTTCAATTGCGTCTTTGTATACAGTGGCGGGAGGTTTGTTTGTATTGTGAAACCAAGGAATTGGCTGCAATGTAAATTTTGGATTCACAAGACCGAAAATTTTTGCAAATCCGCCAGTGTACCTAGATGTTTCTTTCTCTACATAGCCATATTCATCAATTTCTTTAATGCTAATACCATGATGGAGTGCCCAAATAAACTTCTCAACTGCACCCTGTGCGGTGTCTGGAAAAAAGACAATTATTTCTGGAGTTTTTTTAGAAAAATTTTCACGGCTAAAAGGCCCGTATTTATCGATACCAACCCAAGGGTAATGATGCCTTTTAGTTCGCGCTGCATCAAAACAGTATTCAATTGAAGAAGCACTAATGACAGACTGATATTCCTGAGTATTAATAACTTCAATGCGAGAGCCAATCATTCCCTCTAAACCTGATGCAATATTTAAAGGAGATTTACTCACTAAAAACGCTCGCATCTCGTCAAGAGTGGTATCTACAGCCGGACCAATCAACAACTTACTTTCCTGTTCAGTACGAGCAGACTCAAAATTTGCGTATCGCCCACCAAGTATGGTTTTTAGGCAACGGCTAAACGAAGCTTTAGACCCCTCTAGTAACACTTCTGCCTCATTGATAGAGTCTATCTGATCGAAAGATTCTGAAAGATGTACTACATCATTTACAAGACGGTCAATGCGTCCAACTAAACGCCGTTGACCTTGTACACGGGAACGACGAACCACATATAAATTTTGAAGATCAACACCCTCACTTTGAAGTAAGGTTAAAGATGCCTGAATTTGCCAACTGGTTTTAAGACGAAGAAATAATCCAAGCCCAGCTTCATCATTATGAATCGCAAAAATCTTGGGTTCAAGGATATATTTGGGGAAGATTTTGAAACTCGAAATAATCTCAGGTAAACCCTTTATTTTGTTAGTAATTGCGCTAACAAGTTCTTTTTCTTCTTTTTGAGCTAAAAAAATAAAAGGTTTATACTTTAAAGGCTTATATGCTTTAAAGATACTCGGCAGTAAGTCACTTATCCGATTAGCTAAAAGCTGAAGATGCTCATTACAGACTAGCTCTTCGGGCTGACCAAAAGGGGTTTGGACAGTGGTAACATTGGGAATACCGTACACTTTGCCTTCTCGCCAGTAAGAGAACCACTCTGAACCTAATGCTTCTCGAATGGACTTTATTTCCTGGTTATTTGGTAGCTCTTGCACATACGCTTTGAAAGTTTGAGCCGACAGTTCAATTTTGAAACCGTTAAGGGAAATAGACATAAATCGTCTTCTCTAAGAAAAAAACTCTCCTTCCCCTAGGCTTTTAGTAGACATTAGGGAAAAGACATTAACTTCAGACTGTGTGTAGAATTAGTCAAATTATTTTTCTACAATAGGCTGAAGATTTTAGTGATTCTAGCTTTTAATCGGTATAAAAGTACTACCAAAATATGTAGAGATTACCGTACTTAATCTGTTGATAAAGTTTTTTAGGGCACCTGCGCCAATGACATGCTTTACGAAGACGATTTGTAAGGCTTATGAAAAGCTTGAGATTAATTAGTATTTCTACTCGCTAAATTTGGCGCCAGTTTCAAATGTTGCCACTAAATGTCGCTACTGGCTACCAAAACGTAGCGGTTTCTGTAAAAGTATGTTAAAACCGAAAAAACTTAAGTAATTTCACTGTAGTTAAAAGTAAGGTAGGAGACGTTATAGTTTTTCTGCCACTTTGTGCTGCTAATGGTTGTACCCATGACTGATACCCTCGATATACAACCCGGTTCTATTGTGCGCTGTCGCAACCGACAGTGGGTGGTTTTGCCATCAGAAAACTTAGATGTGGTGCGATTGCGCTCTTTGTCTGGGAATGAGGAGGAAATTACGGGGATTTTCCGACAGTTGTTAGAAATGAACCTGGAAGAGATTAGCGAAGCTGCGTTTCCCCTACCTTTGGCAAGTCAAGTTAAAGACCATGCTGCGGCGCAGCTTTTGATGGATGCTTCGCGTTTGTTGTTGCGAAGCGGCGCCGGACCTTTTCGCTGTTTCGCCAGGTTGTCGCTGAGTCTTCGTCCATATCAAGTGGTGCCTTTATTAATGGCTTTGCGTTTAGATACGTTGCGTTTATTAATTGCCGATGATGTTGGTATTGGTAAGACTATTGAAGCTGGGTTAATCGCGCGTGAATTTTTAGACCGTGGTGAAGTAAAGCGAATTGCTGTTTTGTGTCCACCGCATTTGTGTGACCAATGGCAGCAGGAGATAAAGGAGAAGTTTCATATTGATGCGGTTGTAATTCGCTCTGGGACTGCTTCTAAGTTAGAGCGTGCAGTACCTAACAACGAGCATATATTTAGTTACTACCGTCATATTATAGTTAGTCTGGATTATGCAAAGGCTGAACGTAGAAAGGCTAGTTTTATTACCCACTGCCCAGATTTGGTAATTGTGGATGAAGCTCACACCTGTGCTAGTGGTAATAATAAAAGTACATCACAGCAGCAACGGCATCAACTAATTCAAGATATTGCAGCAAAACCTGATAGAAACCTGATTTTACTTACTGCGACTCCCCACAGTGGTATTGAAGAGGCGTTTTTATCGTTGTTAGGTTTGTTGAAACCAGAGTTTGAGCAGTTATCGTTAGATTCTCTGAGTGAGGAGCAGCGCAAAACTTTAGCGCAACACTTTATTCAACGGCGCCGAGCGGATGTGAAATTATGGTTGGGGGATGAGACACCTTTCCCAGAACGCGAATATACGGAAGTCGCTTATAAGCTCTCAAAGGAGTATAAAAGTTTATTCGAGGATGTTTATAACTTTGCTCGCGGCTTAGTAAAAGATACTACCAGTGAAATGAGTTATGCCCAGCGTCGCGGTAGATATTGGTCGGCTTTAGCGTTAATTCGCTGCGTTATGTCTTCTCCTGCGGCAGCTATTACAACTTTGAGTAAAAAGGGAATTCGAGAGTCAGGAATGAGCATTGGGGAAGATTCGCCAGTTATGGATGAAGACCTGATGAGTTCTTATGTTTATGACCCAGCAGATAAAGAACAAGTTGTAGACGCGGCGCCGACAATAGTTGTAGAGCAGGGACAGGAAAGCTACGGTGATAAGGAAAAGCGTAAATTAAAGGAGTTTGTTAAAGCTGCCGAAGGTCTGCTGTTTAAGAAAGATTCTAAATTGCAAGCTTGTATTGATACCGTTGAATCTTTACTTAAAGATGGTTATAATCCAATTCTCTGGTGTCGTTACATTGCCACAGCTAATTATGTTGCTGAAGCTTTGAAACAAAAATTTGAGAAGAAAAAAGGTGAAGTTCGCGTTATTGCCATTACTGGGGAACTGTCGGAAGACGAGCGGGAAATTCGTTTGGAAGAATTAAAAACTTATTCGCAACGAGTACTAGTTGCTACTGATTGTTTAAGTGAAGGCGTTAACCTGCAAACCCACTTTAATGCAGTCCTACACTACGATTTACCCTGGAACCCAAATCGCCTGGAACAGCGTGAAGGTCGGATAGATAGATATGGACAACCCGCAGACAAGGTAAAAACTTTTTTACTTCTCGGACAAGATAATCCAGTAGACGGCGCCGTAATGGATGTATTGGTACGGAAAGCAGTACAGATTCACAAGACATTGGGGATAACTGTTCCCGTGCCGATGGATAGTACTACAGTTTCCGAAGCGGTGTTTAAATCGCTGTTCGACAAAGTAAAAGACGCAGTACAATTGTCGTTGCTGGATTTGCTAGACAATAAAGAATCTGCCATTGACTTAGTTCATAACAGTTGGGATAAAGCTGTCGAGAGAGAAAAAATCAGTCGGACTCGATTTGCACAACGGAGCATTAGACCAGAAGAAGTTCAGCAAGAATTGATAGATTCTGACCAAATTTTAGGTTCGCAAGCAGATGTTCAAAGGTTCGTCAAATCAGCTTGCGAGAAACTAAACTGTTCTCTCATTGATAAGAAAAAGGGTAAATGGCTGTTACCGTCAATTCCTGCTTTCCTTCAATCTTCACTGGGAGAAAAACCGTTATCACTCACCTTTGCCCATCCGGCGCCTCTTGGAGTTGAATATATAGGACGCAACCACCCATTAGTAGAGGGATTAGCACGGCATATTCTCGAAGATGCTTTGGTAAATCAAGATAACCCCATTGCTGCAAGGTGTGGATATACAGTTACTGACGCAGTGGAGAAACGCACGACATTATTATTAGTCAGATTGCGTCATTTACTCAAAAGCACTAAAAATCAAACAATATTAGCGGAAGAATGCGCTGTGATTGGGTTTACAGGCGCCCCGTCTCAACCAAAATGGTTAGAACCAAAAATAGCCAGCGAGTTATTAAAACAAGCCCAACCAGTAACCGATACTCCCAAAGCTTTAAAACAGGATGAAATCAGCGAATTACTCGAAGACATCAACCTATTAGAAAGTGATTTAGAGGCTTTTGCAACAGAACGTTCGCAAAAACTTTCTCAAAGCCACAAACGAGTTCGCACCATAACAAAAGAAGGAGCAATTCAAGTCAAACCCCAATTACCAATGGATATTTTAGGTATTTTTGTTCTCCAACCCGGAAAACGTAAAGCATAGGGTTGAAAACCCATGCGGTGGGGCGAAAGTCCTCGCTCAAGAGGACTAAGCAATAATTATTATTTTAGCCACCATAAATTATCTATTTTACGATTTAGAGTATCAAATAATACTTTAAGTCTTGCAAGGTATTGAATTTGGTTAGATAATATATGTAGTTTTTCAATATAGCGAGTTAGATATTGTTTAAATAAATATAAATAATAGCATTACTAAAATTTTAAATAAATCGAGAAGTCGCGTTTTTAAGATGACAGAAAAGACTAATTTATTTTAAAATTACAATTAACTAAACAATGCCAAGAAAAAAGAGACCAAAAGAACATATCATAGCTGACTTGAGTGTTAATTTCGTTGAAAAGTATATATTTTTGTGTGGTTATTCAGTAGAGCGTATTGAATATGATTATGGTTATGACTTGCAAATATTTACTTATGATGAAAACGGAGAGATTGAAAATGGTCAAATATATGTACAGTTAAAAGCAACAAATTCTTTAATTAAGTTAGTAGATAATGAAACAGT
>NZ_RSCL01000013.1:320224-341115 GCF_003991905.1 Dulcicalothrix desertica PCC 7102
GACAAGTTCGAGACAGCGTAGTAGTTCGCATACCTAAAAGTAACATTATAAATCAAGAAGCTATTAAAAAATTTGCTACATTTAAGAATGATGTACTCAACCAGCTAAAAGGGGTAATTAGTCATGATAACTAGAAATATTAAGTTTGTAGAACTGGAACAATTGCTATTGAGTATCGGTTTTGTGGAAGTACCAACAACTGGTTCGCATAAAGTCTACGAGTATTCACCACTAGGTACATTAGTTGTTTTGCCTGGTTATGAGCAACAAGCAGATGTAAGAACTATGCATTTAGTAGCTGTACGTAAGATACTAGACGAAAATGGTTTAATGGATAGGGATGTGTTCACCAGTTTTTTAGAAAAAGTTGCTTCTTAAAATCAATCAATATTAATTTAATTTTGTTTACATCATACGCTCGCCTTGCGGCGCCTTTCTTAAAAATGCCGCTACTTGGCGCCAAAAAGTTGCGTAAGCCCTAAAAGTATGTTACAACCAAACAAACTTAAGTAATATCACTGTAGTTAATAGTGATGCAGGAGACATTATAGTTTTCTGCGGCTTTTTGCTGCTTTTCTATGCTCCGATGACCGATGCGCTTGATATACAACTATAGTGCGCTGTCGCTGTCAAGCTGGAAACCGAAAACTTTAAATTTAACTTTTATTTTAATTACTAGCGGTGAATCATGAGTGTAGCAGGTGCAATAACAGCAATACAAATCGAGGGAAATCTACTCGCCCCAGATATGACTTCTCTGTTATCAACAGGTAACATCAAAGGGCAACAATCAGAAGATTTCGGGCTAGCAAAAACCGATAAATTAGCCGATGAAATAGCTATTGCCTGGGGTGATGCCAAAGCATACTGGGCAGCATTCCAACGTAAACTTGCACGACTCCAAGAAGATGACACCGCCACAACAATTACGCGCGAGTGGGCAGTATCATTATTAGAAAGCCTTTGTTACAAGCCAACTCTTACCCGTCAAGCCGAAGAAGTTGATGGATTAACTTATGCTATTTCTCACCGTTCAGAAACAGGAGAAAACAAGCCCCCTATTCATATTATTGGCTGTCGTCTCAAATTAGACCAGCGTCCACCAAGTGGTACACCTAGACTATCAGCACACGGTTTAGTACAAGAATATTTGAATAAAACAGAGCATCTATGGGCTATAACAACAAATGGTTATCGCTGGCGCCTGTTACGCGACTCTTCATTAATGACGCGGTTATCGTATATAGAATTTGACTTAGAGCAAATACTCAACAGCGAAAACTTTGCAGAATTTTGTTTATTTTTTAGACTTTTCCACCGTTCCCGCTTACCCGAAGGTGTAGATGATGCGGATAAATGCTTGTTGGAATTTTATCATCAAGAAACACTGCAACAAGGCGGAAGAGTGCGAGATAAATTGCGCGACGGAGTAGAAGAAGCATTAAGAATCTTCGGCAATGGATTTATTCAACATCCTGATAATCAAGAATTACGTCAAAAATTAGGATTAATTCCTCATTTTGATTCATCACTCACCAGCGAAGAATATTATCGTCAACTATTACGCTTAATCTACCGCTTATTATTTTTAATGGTAGCAGAAGGACGAGAATTATTATTAATCGGAGATGACGAAGAAAAAGCACGAATTTACAGAGAATATTACAGCGTCGAAAGGTTGCGAAGAATAGCAGAAAGACCAAGCTACAGACGTGAGGGATTCCAAGACCTATGGCAAGGCTTATGTGTTACCTTTAAACTATTCGATGAAAACTGGCGCGGACAAGTACTAGGCTTATCACCCTTAAATGGTGACTTATTCGGTAGTAACACATTACCAGACATAGATAATTGCGCGCTTGATAACTATGATTTACTCCAAGCAATAAAACACCTATCATTATATATAGAAAAAAACGTACTGCGAAGAGTAAATTACGCAGCCCTAGACGTAGAAGAACTTGGAAGCGTCTATGAAAGTTTATTAGATTTTCATCCACAAATCGAAGTAAATCAGAGCAAATATAAATTTATATTAGTATATGGAAGCGAAAGAAAAACAACAGGTGCTTACTATACCCCACCACATTTAGTTAGGCAATTAATAAAAACGACTCTCGAACCAGTAATTGAAGAGAAGCTTCGTAACATTAAAGATAAAAATGGGTTAGAAAAAGCACTGTTGAAGTTAAAAATAATAGATATTTCTTGCGGTTCTGGTCATTGCCTTTTAGCAGCCGCTCGTAGAATAGGTAAAGAATTAGCCCGTGTTCGGACTGGAGAATTAGAACCAGGAAAAGAACCTCTAAGCCTTGCAATTCGTGATGTAATTCAAAACTGTATTTATGGTGTAGATATTAATCCTTTAGCGGTAGATTTATGTAAAGTAAGTTTATGGATTGAGGGTTTTTACCGAGGTTTGCCACTATATTTTTTAGACCATAGGATTAAATGTGGGAACTCACTTGTAGGTATTTTAGATTTAAATTCTTTAGATGCGGGAATTCCAGATGAAGCTTATAAGCCTATAACTGGAGATAACAAACAATTATCTATGCAACTTAAAAAACGAAACAAAAAAGAAAGAGGTACAGATTTACAAGGACAATTATCAATTTTTGGTAGCTTGGAATATGAACGAGCGCAATACCCTGGAATATGGCGTTCTCTTGATAATATTGAACAAGAGACACCAAAAGGTGTAAGACAAAAAGAATTACAATATTTTAAAAATCGTAAAAATCTAAGCTGGTGGCGAGATTATTGTGCTTGCAATTTATGGACTGCTGCATTTTTTACCCCTTTAACCGAAAAAAAATTAGAATCCTTGCCAACAACAGCGATTTTAACTCAGTTATTACAAGGTAGCTTATCATCTGTAAAAATAGTAGATGCAGCAAATAAACTAGCTGAAGACAAACACTTTTTTCATTGGCATTTAGAGTTTCCTGAAGTTTTTGATATAGGTGAAGGTTTCGATTGTATATTAGGAAATACACCTTGGGAAAGAATAAAATTGCAAGAAAAAGAATTTTTTGCTTCGCGTGATGTAAAAATTGCGAATGCTTTAAATAAATCAGTGCGTGAAAAGTTAATTAAAGACTTACCAAAAATCAACCCTCAATTAGCACAAGGGTTTCAAGATGCAAAGTATGACGCTGAAGCTCAAAGTAAATTTATCCGTGAGTCTGGAAGATGTCCATTAACTGCAGTAGGAGATATCAACACCTATGCAGTCTTTGCAGAAACTACTACATATTTAATTTCTCCAAATGGCAGGATAGGAATTATTTTACCAACCGGAATTGCAACTGATGATACAACTAAAAAGTTTTTTAGTCATTTAATAAAATCTCAATCTTTAATTGGTATAACAGGTTTTGAAAACGAAGCATTTATATTCTCTGATGTTCATCATGCTTTTAAGTTTTGTATATTGTCAATGACAGGAAGCCAAAAACAGATTCAACAAGCAGATTTTACTTTTCTATGTCGTTATTTATCTGATGCTAATAATCCACAACGTCATTTTAGTTTAACTGCAAAAGAAATTGCGTTAATTAATCCTAATACTTTTACATGTCCAATTTTTCGCACTGATGCTGATGCAAAATTAACCAAAAAAATTTATCGGCATGTTCCAGTTTTAGAAAATGAAGTAATGGGTAGTAATCCTTGGAATATTTCATTTATGCGTATGTTTGATATGGCAAATGATAGTGGATTATTTAAGAATGAGCCGGGTGATAATTTAGTTCCGCTTTATGAAGCGAAGATGTTTCATCAGTTTGACTATCGTTACTCAACTTACGAAGGTGCGACACAAGCCAATTTAAATGCTGGTATATTACCTCAATTAGGAGATGAGATTAAACAAAATACTAATTTAACTATTAAACCTCGTTATTGGGTTAAAAGGACTGAGGTAGAAAATAGATTAAGTGATAAGTGGAATAAAAGCTGGTTATTATCTTTTAGAGATGTAACTAATTCTACTAGTGAACGTACTGCTATTTTTAGTGTGTTACCTAAAGTAGCTGTTGGACATAAAGCGCCATTAATCTTTTTAAACCAAACAAACCCTAAATTATATTGCTCATTTATAGCTAATTTAAATAGCTTAGTTTTAGATTTTGTGGCTAGACAAAAAGTTGGTGGCACTTCATTAAGCTTTTTTATTCTTCGCCAGTTCCCCGTCCTCCCCCCCGAAGCATACACTTCAGAAGACATAAAATTTATAAGCACTCGTGTCCTGGAACTAGTTTACACCGCATGGGACATGCAACCATTCGCATTAGATATGGGATATGACGGCGAACCATTTATTTGGAACAGCAACCGCCGTGCGCTATTAAGAGCAGAGTTAGACGCATACTACGCCAAACTTTATGGACTTACACGCGATGAGTTGCGATATATTCTCGACCCTGCGGATGTTTACGGCGCCGACTTTCCCAGCGAAACCTTTCGTGTATTAAAGAATAATGAAATAAAACAGTTTGGAGAATATAGGACACAAAGATTGGTTCTAGAAGCATGGGATGGGATGGGTAAGTAGTCGCGCTTCAACGCAACAATATTCGTATAAGCTAGCGCTCTTCGCGCGATTACGAACATTTAATCGTCTAAACTTTTACCGTGTTTTTTTACCGATCCAAGTCAAATCCCTCAGAGTTTATTAATTCTTTGAGTAAAGATTATTGGACGATTAAAGTAAATTAAATCAGTCACAATTTCAATCGCATCAACCTCTCAGAAAAGAAGGCGCCTCTACAGTAACCTTATAATTCGTTATATTTTACTGTCTACATCCTCACTTACAAGGTCACTTAACGTTAAGAGGCGAACAGGTGGCTTATTTGGAAGCTCAACCAAAATAGTTAAATTACCTCCTATAGCATCAATATAATTCCTCAAAGTAGACAGCAACATATCAGACTCTCTTTCCAGACGTGACACATTAGATTGCGGCATTTGTAAACTTCGTGAAACTTCCGCCTGCGTTAACCCTACAGCTTTTCGTAACTCCTGCAAAGTGAGATACTCAGCTTCTAATTCTTCAGCACGAGCCAGTATTCGTTGCTTGCGATCTTCTGGCAAATTATCCCATATACTTTGTAAAATTTTCCCTTTAGTCATTGGTTCTCCTTCTCTTGCTCTTCTTTTTCCTTCTGTTTCTTTAACTGTGTCAAATGGTCGTCGAAACGTTCATCCGCTTTTTTGATGAGCTGCTTATAAAACTGTTTTTCACTCACCCCAGATTTATCGCCAGCAACAAGCAGAATTGCTTGACGTTGGGGGTCGAAAGCAAATGCAACTCGCCATACACCATCATCCGCTTTAAATCGTAACTCCTTCATATTTGTATGCTTAGAACCATTAAGTGTATCCACGTGAGGTCTATTTAACAGTAGTCCATACTTTTCCAGCATCGCCACCTCTGCGAATAAAGCATCTTGCACCGCTTCGGAAAATTCCAGAAACTCCTGTGAAAATGAAGCATACAATTCACATTCCAAGACATACTAATACATTATCATTGATGATATATATCGTCAATGATATTATTTTTTGTGCTTTTTATATAAAGATGGCGCTGTAAAGTTATATTACAAAAACCCTCAGTAGGCTTTGGTAGCTACAAAATACTGATTGCACAAAAATTATAGTTTCCTCCCTCGTTTCCAACCAACACGCAAGGCAAGTTTATTCGACAACTCCACCTGGCACTGATTCTTATTATTATCTTTAGTATCAATAAAAACCTGCTATATGATGAAATTACAGTTATAATTGATGAGCAACGGTGCCTGTTCTACGTAGGTTGTTCCCGTACAATGCGCGCGTTGATGATATGCGGTTCCAAGTCAAACCCCTCAGAGTTTATAAATTCTTTGAGTAAAGATTATTGGACGATTATAAATTATTTGTAAAAAATTAGATTTATGGAACGAACCACAAAGGCACATAATCCGGAGGATTTCCCGCAGGGTAGAACACAAAGGAAGAAGTGCGAATACAATTTTACTACTGAGCAGATCAATACTTGTAAAGTAAAGCTACATTAGACAGTCTATTTAATTAACTCTTTCTTTGTGCCCTTTGTGTCTCTGTGGTTCATTTCTCTAATCTTATTTCTAATTCCTTATGAAAATCCCCGTAAAATTACAAGAACTATTACAACAACCTGAAAACGCAATTACACCCATAAGCACTTTAATTGGTCAAGGTATAGCACTGCTTGATTGCACTAATATTGATACAGTTAAGCCTGAAGTATTAGATTTGTTATTTACTAACGTTCCTCAAAATTGGGATTTTATACAAATTGCAGAAGTTATTGACTCATCGACACTAACAGATACTTTTGCTACTCAATTATCAAACTATATTGACCATCGTTTAGGACGAGGCGCCTCATCATCTGTTACTAGTTCTCCACCTGGCACTTCCGAGTTTCTAGATATATTCCAATTTCGGAATGAGGTAATTGGTGATTATCGTCAATATATTGAAAGCTTTTTAAAGATTCGCGACCCTAAAGTAAAAGAATTTGTTGACAACGAGTTAGATAAAGGGCAACTCTGGACTGACCCGTTAGTACAATTAAATCCTAAGTATAAAACTGGCGCCACTGTTACTGAATTAGTTCAACAAAACATTCTTCATCCAGATTGTGCAAAGTATTTCAGTACAAAAAATGGTACACCTTTTACTTTCCACTATCACCAAAAGCAAGCGTTTGAAACCGCTTCTAGCCAAGAGGATTATATAGTTACCACTGGAACAGGTTCGGGTAAAAGCTTAACTTACGTTGTCCCGATTATTAACGATTTACTTTATAATTCGGGGATTAATGGAGTAAGGGCAATTTTGGTTTATCCAATGAATGCTTTGATTAACTCCCAGGAACAAGAATTGCGGAAGTTCCTTGATAATGTTCCTAATACCCATATCCGTGTAGAAAAGTATACGGGTCAGGAAACCCCAGAGCAGAAAAACTATATTCAAAATAATCCTCCGCATATTTTGCTGACTAATTATGTGATGTTGGAGTTGATGCTGACACGCGCGTATGAGGATGTGTTGGTTAGTTCCCCATGTCTTAAGTTTTTGGTGCTTGATGAGTTACATACTTACCGGGGTAGGCAAGGTGCTGATGTCTCAATATTAATTCGCAAGCTTCGCCAACGTTGTCAGAGGGGTAAAGAATTATTATGTATTGGTACTAGCGCTACGATGTCCTCAAAAGGTACTCGTGTTGAACGGCGCCAAGTAGTGTCTCTTGTAGCGAGTAAGTTGTTTGGGGTAGAAATACAGGTTAATAATGTTATTGATGAGACTCTCGAACCTTCAATACAACGTCCTGAACCAACCGTTGAGGAGTTGCGTGATTGTTTAGAAAATGGTTTGCCTCCATTAGAGGAGCGTACTTTGGAGGAGTTTCAAAAGCATCCTTTGGCGCCTTGGGTTGAGATGAATTTTGGTTTGGTGCGGGAAGTTGTGGCGAAAGAGAATAATTCAACCGGGGATGTGGTTGATTTTGTACAGAGTCGGAGAAAATTAGCTGCGGAAACAGGTAATGTATATAACATATCTAAAAAGCAGTCTATTAGTTATTTGCGCCGTCAACCAATCACTTTAGAAGAAGGCGCCCAACAGCTTGCTTGTATGTTGGCTTGTGGCGATGAAGATGCGTTAGAGCATTATTACAACCAGTGCGTAAGCATTTTGAAAGAAATGTTTCTGTGGGGAAGTAAAACCAAAGGGTTAGCGTTTCGCTTGCACCAGTTTGTTTCCCAAGGGGGTAGTGTTTATGCCACCATTGAACCCCATGATGCGCGCAATTTAACATTAGACGGTCAATACACCACAACCAACAACCGTTTACTATTTCCCTTGGTATTCTGTCGGGAATGTGGGCATGATTATTATGTGGTGCGATACGATGCGAATAATCATACTGTGGCGCCTCAATTACCAACTATGTTAGAGGTACCTGCTGATGATGATAATGTTCAAGATGGTTATCTTAGTCTTGATGAAGTTGGTCTTTGGGATTATAACGATTCAGAACGACTTCCTGATAGTTGGTTCCGGGAAACTAAGAAGCAGGGACGGGTGGTTAAGAAGGAATATGAAAAGTTTATTCCCCGTAGAATTTATGTTCTTGCAAATGGCGCCGTTTCTACTTCTCCGTTAGAAGGTACACCATGTTGGTTTATTCCTAAGCCTTTCCGCACTTGTTTGAATTGCGGTGTTGTCCATGATGGTAAGAAAAATGAGTTTACTAAATTATCGCGTTTGAGTAGTGAAGGCAGAAGTACGGCAACTACTTTATTAAGTCTTTCTACAGTTAATCGTCTCAAACAATTTTATACTGGTGAGAAGGCTAACGCTGCTAAGATTCTCAGTTTTACTGATAATCGTCAAGATGCATCTCTGCAAGCGGGACATTTTAACGATTTTGTGCAAACTAGTTTTCTTCGTGCTGCTTTAAACCGTGCCATTCAGGAAAATCAAGAGTTAACTCATAAGGAATTAGCAACAATGGTTGTGCAATACATGGGTTTATCTCAGTCAGATTATGCTTCTACACCTGCTGAGGTGGGTATTGGTAAGCGTAATAACGAAAATGCTTTCCGAGATTTAATTGAATATCGTCTCTATGAAGATTTGCGACGTGGTTGGCGAATTGTACAACCAAATTTAGAACAGTGTGGTTTGTTGACTATTAAATATATAGAACTGGAAGAAGTTTGTCAAAATGATAAAATTTGGCAAAAATACCGTCATCCTGTTTTACTTCAAGCAACACCTGCACATCGCTATAATGCGGCGAAAACTTTTCTCGACCAGTTGCGGAAGGAACTAGCTATTGATGCCCAGATTTTACAACCTGATGGTATCGACCAGTTACGGCGTGAAGTTACCCAAGCTCTCAAGGAACCTTGGAAAATTGAGAAATACGAATTTTTACATAGTGCTAAGTGGGCAACTACCGATAGTAAAAATGAAAGATATAATCGATTTAGTACCATCAAATTAACAGCGCGCAGTAAGATAGGTAGATTTTTGCGTTCTCCTAGAGCCTGGGATTGGTTACTGCAACCTTTGACTGAGACGCAGTATGATGAATTAATTGCAGCGTTAATTGCTGTATTAAAAGATGCAGGTTATTTGTACGAGCAACCGCAGGGAGTACAGCTTAAAATAAATTCTCTAGCTTGGATTGCTTCTCAACTTGAACAAATACCTGTAGACCCCCTAACATCGCGACGATTACAAGGTTCAGAAAGTACTCACACTCTTGTTAACAGCTTTTTCCAAAACTTTTATCAGAATAATGCCCACACCATCAAATCGATGGAGGGACGAGAGCATACTGGACAGGTGAGCAACCAAGACCGACAACAGCGCGAAGAAGATTTTCGCAACGGTAAACTCGCAGCTTTGTTCTGTTCCCCCACAATGGAACTTGGTATAGATATTTCTGACCTTAGTGTTGTACATATGCGTAATGTACCCCCCAGTCCTGCTAATTATGCCCAACGTAGCGGACGCGCGGGAAGAAGTGGGCAAGAAGCATTAGTATTTACTTATGCCTCAATTGGTAGCGGTCACGACCAGTATTTTTTCAAACGTCAAAATCAAATGGTTGCTGGAGTTGTTGCGGCGCCTAAACTTGAACTAGCCAATCAAGATTTAATTAAATCGCACATATATTCAGTTTGGCTAGCGCGTACCGGAATGCAGTTTGGCGAGTCAATGAACCAAATACTTGACTTAGATTTAAATGAGTACCCCCTCAAAGACAGCGTTCGCACTCAACTTACCTTGACACAGGAACAGCTAGACGAGTGTTTAGAAGCAATTAAATCAATACTAGAAGATAAATTTTGTACCAATGACCTTAATAAAGTATCTTGGTATTCAACTGATTGGTTAAAATTTACACTCGACAACGCTATAGAAGCGTTTGAGCGCGCTTGTAATCGTTGGCGCCTGCTTTACACTGATGCATTTAACCAACTCGACAAAGCACGGTTAATTATAGATAATTCATCGCGCGGCAATACTACCCAAGAAGAGCGAGACAAAGCTGATGCACAACAAAAAGAAGCGCAACGCCAAATAGATTTACTAGTTGGTAACTTATCAACTAAAAACAAAACTCAATTTGAATTTTACCCTTATCGGTACTTTGCCGCCGAAGGATTTTTACCAGGGTTTAACTTCCCCCGTCTTCCTATTCGCGCTTATATTCGTACCAGTCCTGATAATGGGGAATTTATCTCTCGTCCCCGCAGCGTCGCTTTACGTGAATTTGCACCCAACAACATTGTTTACTACGAAGGTAGTAAATTCATGGTGACAAAAACCAAAATAGCTGTTGGTGGTATTGAAAACGAATATAACCGAGTTAGCGTCTGTTTTAACTGCGGTTACTTCCATCACAGCGATGACCAAGATATTTGTGATAACTGTGGCGCCCAAATTAAACCCGACAACTACGGAAATATCGCTAAAATAAATCGCTTACTACCAATGGAAACAGCAATAACTCAAAGACGCGAGCGTATCACCTGCGACGAAGAAGAACGCCTCAAATACGGGTACAATATTACCACTCACTACCGTTACAGCGACCAAAAACGTAAAACTGCAATTGTCCAAACCTCAAACGGACAGCCATTGTTGCGTCTAACTTACAGCGCGACAGCAAAACTGTGGCGAATTAATCGCGGTTTGCGGAAAAATAGAGACGAACGCGGATTTAAGCTTGATATCAAAACCGGAGAATGGGGAGATAACTCCAATCATCAATCTCCAGAAAATATCCACACCGAAGTTCACATTTTAGTTGAAGACACCAGCAATATTTTATTAGTAGAACCCATCGGTATAGAAGGCGAAAACAGCGAAGCATTAATTACAACATTCCAATACGTACTAGAAACAGCCATTCAAGCTGTATATAAACTTGAACCCGACGAACTCGACTCAGAACGCTTAGGACAAGGTAAATATTTACTCTTTTGGGAAGCAGCCGAAGGAGGCGCCGGTGTACTTTCTCAACTACTCGAACAACCCGACGCTTTCCAAAAAATAGCCGATGCAGCATTAGACATTTGCCACTTTAAAGAAGCTAAAGAAAATTGCATTCAAGCTTGCTACGAATGTTTACTATCTTACCGCAATCAATTTGACCACTCCCTAATAAATCGTCATCTCATACAACCTTGGCTCGAAGAAATGCTTCAAAGCAACGTTGTTTCTGAAATAGAAGAAACATCACGCAACGAACAGTATAAAAAACTACTCCAACAAACAGACCCAAACTCCGAATTTGAAAAAATAGTATTAGCTGAGATTTATGCGCGCGGATACAAACTACCCGATACTGCACAAGAATTGATACCAGAAGCTGACTGTAAACCAGATTTTCTCTACAAAGAAGATAAAATAGCAGTTTTCTGCGACGGTTCCGTTCACAATACTCCAGAAAAGAAAAAACAAGATAAAATCGAACGCGACAATCTCAAATACAATACAGGTTATAGAGTTTTAACCCTACGATATGACGAAGATTGGGTAGATAAATTAAGCGTGCTAGCTACCTTATGAGAAAGTACATGGCGTATAGGGCTATTTCCTTATATGCCTTATAACCCACATTCTGCACTCTAGGCACCGCATGTTCATAAATGATATTTAAAAGTTGCTACGAGAAAGAAGAGTAAAACTATGGGGAGATATGTGAAAAGCGTCTGGAGAATTGTAATAAGCATTAATCATACCAATCATATAGCTTTGATCATAAGGGTTAGTAAATTTTGGAAAAACGATAGGGAGATGACCCTGTGGTGCTGAAATGCTAAAGTTAGCTTCAGAATGCCAAATCCAATTCTCGTTCACACGCCATCCCACAGTATCACCAAATTTTTTCCAGCATTCGTCTATATAATACATATGTTTACGATCTGTCTTTTCACAGCAAGTTAAATAAATCTTTTTTTGTACACTGAAGCCAAACCTACCTTTGCTATATTTCACCCAAAGGGTATCAATGGTAAGTAAGTCAATATGGGGAAGTTTATTTATAGACTCAATATCCATCCAACCATGTTTCTTTCGTCTCGCCATTTGTAGCATTGCATTTAAGGTTGCATCGTCAGCTTCCTGCCACTTTCCTGCCTTCAGCAAATCTCGTAAATAGCTATAATCTATTTTCTTTTCTGAACGCAGATTATCTTCTACATTAAATGATTGAAAAGTAGATTTAGGCTGCTTTGATTTCGCTTCAGTAACTTCGCCATAAAAAACAGGTGTTAAGTTTTCTGGAATGCCTTCTAACTCAATTTCAGAACAACCAAATTTATAAGCATCTTCAATCAAACGCCCTGCTCCTAAAGCTTTGTAAAAACCTACAGTAAAGGTAATGGCAGCTTTATCACCGATAGATTGGCTCATTCCAATCACATATGGAATATGTTCAGCAATGGCTTTTGCTTGGATTGTTGAGTAGCACGCATTTAAAATCACGCAAACAACCTGATTGGCTACTAATTTAAATAGATTGGCAAGCGCAACGGCTGATACTGGTTGCATTCTACCTAAACTGTCTTCTAAACAAAGTTCTCCAATATTCGTCCCGTGCCCAGAAAAATGAATAATTTGAGGCTCAACATCAAAAAAAGCCTGAGTTAAATCTTCCGGGCGCACTGATTCACGAGATTCTAAAGAAAATTTATCTCGCTCTTTAGAAAGTTGTAATTTCTCACGGATGTTTCGTAGTTCCTGCCCCAAGCGTAATCGGGTACAATCGCTAGGATCGGCTGCCAGAAATAAAATTTTGATTTTGTCCATATGGAAGAACTGTACAGGGCATTGTTACTTATGGTACATGAGGTTGAACTTCCTATCGCTGCAACAAGCGGAAATTTTGGCTTGAAACGCTTGTCACAATCGACTTTAAGAATTTGCTACTTTACTGTACGTAGTTCTAAAAAGATGTTGTAACACTAACAAAAGCGTAGGTGAACTTTAACGGCGCCACAGACAGTGCAGTTATAACGTTTGTCTTCTGTTCTAGCTAGGCAGTGTTTTAGCATATTGATACAGCGTTATTGGTGCTGTTTTGTTTATACTCTCAATTATAAAATTCGACTAGTTTGTGCTAGTACATTTTTGATTTAGTTTATAGAATTAAGTTACTAACGCACTCCCTTATAGTCATTTCTCTACTGGCGCCTCCTTAGTATAGTACAATGGATGCTTGGGTTTATCATGGAAATCCTTAAACCCATGCGATGGTTTTAATTTATACCACTGCTTGTTATCTCCGTCCTCCACGAGTAAAGCATTTTTCTTTATACACATTCGTTTGTGGTTCAAACTGACGTAATTTTCTCGAATGTCAATCACACCCCTTACACCTTCATTTGTAAGTCGATGCTTTCTTCGGGAAACAAGGAGGTAGTAAGTGCCAAATCTTACGTATTGTACATCTTGTGAACCATGACGGTTACGGTAGGTGATGTCAAATTTTTGTACAGTTTCACGGTCAAATTGCTTTGTAAGCACTTCCTCTCTTATCCAACCAGCCTTCATGTAAAAATAGCCGTATTTAAGATATTCAGTCACAATACGCTGCATGAGTGCTTCAAAATTTTTTACTTCGGCTTTGTAGTACATAGTACCCCCTTCTTTCTAGCGACTCATAATCACAAGACCATTTGCGCCTAATGCTTACCCACTAATAAATATCCACACATGGTATTTTCCGAACCGGAAATACCTCCTTAATCTTGATTATAGGCGCCAGTAAACAAAGCTGAATACGGAGTAAACTGATAAAGTAGAGCATTTATGAAGCCAATCGGTTCGGAATTTACCATTTAAATTCCAATTTCTCAATCTAAATAAAATTTAATTCAACTTCTTGAAGTACCTAGCAATTGGTAGCAACCCGAAACCCATTTTTTCATACGTACAACGTGCTGGTGCATGACCAGAGTCACCTCCAGTCTCAACCATAGCAATGGACATTCCTTTCTCTTTCATCCAATCGAGAGCCAGTTGAGTGAGAGCGGCGCCAATCCCTCGACGCTGATAATCTGGGTCAACAGCAATCATGTAAATTTCTCCCATACTGTCCTCTAAATGGAGTTTTACGGCTACGAACCCCACAATTAAATCAGATTCGAGAGCAACCCATACATGATTGTCTGTACTTGTACAAACAGATTCAACAGCATTAAGCTGGCTTACACACCAACCATCAGGATAGAATGAACGATACACATCACTATCCATAGACTTTTCAATTGAATCAAAAACTGGCGCCCATGCCCGAAGCGAAAGACTTTTTATAGCGTCAAGTTTACTATATGAGTATGGTTCAATTCGCATAAAGATATTATGTAGTTAGTCGTGCTACATAAATACTACCACAAATTTGTTTGGTTGTTTGGCGCCTGTTGTGTTTTTAAAAAGGTAAAAACAAGTATTTCACTAACAATAACTGATTTTTCGGCTTACGCCGTAGAGCGGGATGAAAGCCATTGGTACACATATATGATTCAGCCAATTACCGTTGAGCAAACTTTTGTGACTAATCTAGAGAAATTCCTAAGTAAAGCTGATAAATTTGTCAAGATTTACTATGCAGGCGCCAGCGATAAAGAGGATATCCAGAAAATAATGTGCGAGGTTAAAGCGCTTGCATTAGATGTGGATTTAGAACAATTGGAGCTTGAATATCAATTGTACTGTGATAAAAAAGATTTGATGGCTGATTGCGATGAAAAAGCTTGGTGGTGAGCAAACTGGTTGATGATTTGGCTTACGCCAGGAGATGCAAATGAATAATTAGGAATTTTAAATATGACGAAGCAAAAATCTACTATCTCATCCTTCCAACCAATTGATAGTTCGATTTTAGGTGAGTATGCTGTTGGTGATTATCAAGTGCGCGTGTACTCAAAAGTATACTACGCGATTCGTGAACTGTCTGGACTTATTGCAAAGCGCGCTCTCAAAGAAGCATTTGATTGGAATGACTTTAAAGACCAGTTTTCTCATGATTTTGGTCAAGTTCAAGAAAAACGCTTCTCTCTACAGCAGTTGCTTGAGTTTGCTAACCGTAAGTTCGGTAAAAACTTAGAAGATTTGCTAGTACTAAACCAACTCTCTTGGCAACGTAGGCGTAAGTACGCAGAAAAAACAAAGCTAAATTCCCAGTCAGAAGCGATTCGCACACACGAAGTCTTCTAAATTCTGTCTGATTGCCGACAACTTAATACTGACATTTAAAAGGGTGATAAAGCTGATATTTATCACCCTTTTTGTAATCCACAACGCACGTTTAAATTACCGCTTCACGCTTTGCAATAACACTAATAACTCAGCATTGTAACACATATGTTAGAAAATGGTTACACAGTTTGGGAGGGAGCATCTCTGCTTGATAATTCTCCCATCTTTCTTGTGCTTACAGGTTTCGTTTTCCCTACATCAAACCGCAGAACAGGAAGGCAAATACAAAGTTGGATACTCCAGCAAGAATCTGCCCCAACAAAAGCAGCAAAAGAAGGGCGAGATTCTGGCGCGTGTGGTAACTGCATCTTGAAAATGAGCCAAATAAATGCTTGCTTCGTAAATTTACTCCCAGTAAATAATATATACCATAAACAGGCAAGGGGAACTTATCGCAAATTCGGTGCCAATGAAATGGCAATGTTGGAGCGATACCGCTATCCCATTAGGATTGGTTCTTATGGAGACCCAACAGCAGTACCCTTTGAAGTGTGGGAGCCAATAATCTTAGCGTCGAAAAAGTGGACTGGTTTTACACATTGCTGGTCTCACTGCGATACACGCTGGCAAAAGTATTTAATGGCATCAGTTCATAGCCAATCAGAAGCGCGCGTTGCCCAAAAACAAGGTTGGAGAACTTTTAGAATTATTGCTCCTGATGCTCCCTTAACTAACAACGAAATTCTCTGCCGTCACACAGAAGATGATAGAGTTCAGTGTGACTCATGCGGGCTATGCAACGGCGCCTCATCTAAGCCAAATATAGCAGACCCAGTTCACGGCTTAAACTGGAAAGTCTCTAATTTCATGAAATATGTAAATCAAGCATAGTTTGGGCTATTACATGTACTTGACGCTTCTGGAAAATTTGCCAGGAGCGTCTTGATAAATTGCCACAAATAACAACGGTTAAAGTACATGCTGTAAGGCACAAGCGGCGCCGTAATCCTTATGCACGTTTTACTTAATACACATGTATGCAAAGGAATGTTATTTCAAGACTATACAGTCTTAGTATAGGTATTAAAAATTCTTATAAAACTGCTGTTCATTTTCGGCTTGAATCGAGCCATAGTGCAGATTTAAATGCTATAATAAATATATTAAATTAGATAACTTTCATGAATAAAACTATCAATCATGATAACCAAATTTTGAAGCTATGACAATTCACAAAAATTTGCCCATAACGTCTTGAGATTACATCGTTAAAAATAAATAAATACAAACTATTAAAGGCATATATCGCGTCTATTATAAGCGTGTAAATGCTTCACAATTGTGCTGTTACAGAAGGTATCTTCAGGCTTACACCTGGATTAAAAATGAATACTGTTGTATTTCAATCACACAAAAATATGAACAACATTGTTATCAGATTTTCCCACTTCCGGGCACAATCTCCTAAGTATACATTTAACTCGCGCGTTGCGATGAGAAGTAATTGCGAAGAAAGTAAATGGGCTATTGGCAGAGTCACAGGGTTACGTCTTGATGACGATAACATCTGGAATTACACCATCGTATTTGATTATCCGCTAGGTTACTGTGATGAGTTAACAGAGTCCGAGTTAGCCCCTGAAGAAGAATTCGCTTGTGCTTCTTAAACTAACCATAATCACCTAAAATATAAAGCTACTAGTTCTAAAGAATGCTAGTAGCTTTTTTTTGGCTCACGCCTTTCGGGGCAGTGAAACCATATTCAGAGGTTTGAGCCATGAAAAGTGCTGAGGAAATAGTTGCAGAATTAAAGAAGTTTAGTGGTTCGGGTGTTCTGTATAAGCATTGGTTAAATATCCAGTATACCGAAGGCATCAAGCATTTAGCTGAAACGACACAAAGTTTTTGGTTAATTGATGCTATCGCTTCACATCAAACTCAACAATTATTATCGAACCCTTATTTGCAAGAACTACAGATTTGGCGCCTGATAGTTCAAGAAAAATCAGGCATCTTAATTTGTGAGTGGGATACTGACAAAGAAGTATTAAGGCAGGATATTCCTTACACTAATTTTCCATTGCCTACTATCAAACTTTATCTCGCTCAGAAAGTGTTGATGTTACCAAACGAGTACTGATGTGGAGAGTATATACCCATACACAAAAACTATTGGACTAGGCAATAGAATCATGGATAATAATGACTCTATTCAATTATCCCTCGACTTTGCTGTAATTAAGAATGGTACTAAGGTTCGTATTGATGGTTACGACTGCCACCAATGGCTCGATTTAACAAACTGTGTTGGTGTAATTTATTTATATAGCCAATCAACTGGTGATTACCTCGTCTATTTCCCTGGTAAAAAAGGAATTGTGCCTGATACAAAGTTAATACTTAGATATAGGCGCCAGCAACTAGAAATTATTCAGGAGCGCAAAAAGTAGCCCTTAACCTAACCAACAATAACTAGAAGGCAATAGCAAACCTGAAAAAATGATTTGCTCATAATAAAGAGCATTTCTTTTTTATTAATAGGCTTACGCCCAAGGGGTAATGGAAATACAGTTATGCATGAGGACTACAGCAATGTTGATATCTTGTAGAACACAATCTGGGACGCTACATTCACATGAAATAAACTCCATAGAACGTCTAACAGACTTCTTGAATTTTTATCAAGCTTTGGACTACGACTTACAAATCAATCAAGTTCAATATCGTTTCAAACAAACAGGAAGATGCGGAAGAAAAGAATTTCCAAAAATTATATTAGAAAAAAGCGGCTATGCTCTGACTACTGAACTTACATTAACCCAAATATCTGACCTTGAATACTTTCTACAGCAACACCCTGCAAACACCTACTATTTAGAGATTGATACAGGTATTTACCAATTATCTAATTAGTTGTCTTTTTCACACTTGGGTGGAGAGTAGAGACATACCCCTAATTCCTACTCTCAACTCTTGACAAAATGTTCTTGTTTTTCAACGGTAATACAATATGGCACTCGTTTTAACGCATCCGCAATTTCGGGTATTGATTCATGCACGAACTAGAGTTCATAGCGCGCGTATTTACTTTCCCGCATTATTTCTAGCCGAGTTTCACAGTATTGTTGTTCAATGGTTACGACGGCAAGAAATATTCTTTGATGAAAAAGACTTGAAACTTTACTCAGATGGTTCCTTTCGTGTATATTTCAGCACGCTGTCTTCTCCAAAAATAGAATATGAGAAACTAATAGCAATGCTTGAACAGCAATCAGGAGAAAATTTGGGTTAAGCTACCATACAGCAGCTCCTTTTGACAAACTAACTGAGGCGCCACTAATTTATGCTTCAATGGGAAGCCCAAAACTAACCAAGGCAGTCAATACACCCAAACGAAACCAAATTTCCTCATTGATAACTGCTCCAAATGCAGCAAGAAACCCTGGTATAAAATAAATCTAGCTATTAAGTTCAGAAGCTGGTTGTACATTTAATTCAGCACGCCACTGAGATATTGGCTTTTCCCAGTTTTCTTCCCATCTTTGAGCAAACAACGATTTGGCATTCTTCCCCATTCGCAAACCTTCTTCAATCGCGTTTATCGTTTGTACAAGCATTTCTGGATTCCAGAGAGTAAATGCTAACAAAAAATTAGCAAGATATACTGTCGCGCAAGGGTAAGGAAATTGTGCAATATGAAAAGCTTGTAATGCAATTTCATCTATTATTGTTGTTCCGTAACCTGTAATCAGATGCCAAATATCATGTGTTTGCCCCAGACGCGCTTCTACATAGCTAGCATCTGAATTGATTTCAATATGCGAATAAAAATCTGGGTTCAAGCCTTTTTCTATAATGTAAGCAGCGTAGGTGTAACCCAAAGAATCTTCTGGGTATCCTTTTAGCACTTCTAAATTATGATGCGGCGCCATATAACGCTGTTTAATAATAGCTGCCTGTTCTGGGTTAGATTTCATTTGGTTTACTGCTAAATCAAAAGCTGGCATCTTAATCAAAACTTTGGTTAACTTTTCAAAACTATATGAAGCAGCATCTACATTCCTAAAGTTTGCCTGTAGAGTCAGGAAATAAAGTACTGCATTAGCTTCTAAAGCATCTTCCTGATTCTCGAACTCAAGATACATTTCACCTTTTTGTGGTGATGAAACAGTAAATACCGGAGTACTATACATCTGCCTATAATAAATTTCTCAACTACAATTTGTATCGTAGATTGAGTGATGCTGATAAGTGAAGATACTTTTTTTGATCTAAATCAAATTTGTGAAAAATAAAATTTACCTGAGTCTAGATGCTCCCGAAGCACTCAAAAGCTTTCGTTTCTCATATCTCGTCCGAATGCGACTGAGAGTTTCTTGCGTAATTCCTAGATATGATGCGATATGTTTAAGACTGACCTTATCTAAAATTTGCGGAAATTTTTGTAGTAATTCGCTATAGCGTTCTGCTGCTGATTGTGAGTGACGCAATACAAAATGTTCTTCTAACTGTATAAAGTAGTGTTCCATCATTAACCTTCCTATTTTGTTCCAGATGGGGTCACTATCATAATCATATAAGTCGTGTAAGCTTGTATGGCTTATATACAGCAGCTTGCTATCGCTCATTAAAACAATACTTTCTGAAGTTGCTTTTTGTGAGAAAAAACTAGATGCCGTAAAAAATTCTCCCTCAAAGCTAAACCAAGATGTTACTTCTTTATCTTCTTGATACCAAATTTCTCTGGCAACTCCCTCAACTAGAAAATATAAATTATTACAAACTGTATCTGGTTTCAGCAAAACTGAACCTTTGCATAGCTCAAGTGGCTTCATCAGCTTACAAAACTTAGTTTGCTGGCTAGAAGTGAGTACAGCAAATTTATCTAACGCACGGAGTAAGTTATAATACATACAAACTTAGTAGTAAATAAGCTATTAGCCGAATAATGTTACGCTTTTTGAATTCTACCGAACGGCAAAAGGGCGCCTGCACGGAATGTGAATGCGAATTCAAAAGGCGCCTGCACGCTGCAAACAAATCTAAGGATAACAGCCTATACTACAAATATCGAGAGGTAGTTAAAGCCACAAAAAACGAAGTAGAACGCGATTTACTGAAGTTGTGAATTGAATAAAAACAAAAAACAATAAGCTTTATTATACGCACAATAGTTTACCTGTACTTAGGTATTGGCTACAAGCGCTTGTTGAAATGTCTTGATCGCATCGACATGATTTGCTACCACTTCTACTTAAAAGTTTTGCAACGGAGGGAGGGTACTGGATGACACATAAAGAGTTAATTGGTGATGAGTCTGCTACTAATGCCGAAACACTAGCAGATTGGATGGTTTATCTGTTAATAAAATTTCTGAATGATTTAAAGGAGCGTCCAGTTACACAAGAGATTTTGAGATGGGAATTACTGGAAGGAAACTCACTTACCAATGAATTAGCGAATGTGCGGGATCAATTAGGTCTGGATAGTTTGAAGTTTCTTGAAGAAAAGGGTTCATTTCCTGAAGATAAAGATATTCCTGCAATCAGTGCTATTTTAATTGCAGGAGTTGTCTATTTAATACTACGTACCAAAGTAAGTAATACGTTTATGGGGGTAGATTTCAGTTC
>NZ_RSCL01000014.1 GCF_003991905.1 Dulcicalothrix desertica PCC 7102
GACCGTTCGACTTGCATGTGTTAAGCATACCGCCAGCGTTCATCCTGAGCCAGGATCAAACTCTCCGTTTTGGATTTAATACCTTAGAAAGTAATGAATTACTTATTACTAGGCATTTGTTTGTTTAGCTCTTTTGTGAAAATTCTTTGAAGAATCCTCATCTTGTTTTGCCGAAGCAAAACTCATTTAATGCATTGCTTTGACGAGGATTGACTTGTTACTTGGCTTTCAAACTATTACTTTTTCTCGGTTCGGTTGTTTGCGGTTTCTTTCTCGCCGCCGACTTATATAAGATAACGAGTCCACAAGAGAATGTCAAGCGTTTTTGGAAAAAAATTCCAATTTTTTTTTTCACGCTGTAAATACTGCTTGCATGCGCCATTTAAACCTTTACACAAAGCTGAAAAAGACACCAATCTATAAATAACCGCTAATCAATAGTCAAGAGTGAACTTGAAATTGATTAACGGCTATCATGTTAGAGGTTATGGTGTTTTTTGTAGTTCTGGACGCTCTTCAGGAAGAATAGCGCCTTCAACTGGACAAACCTGTAGACAAATACCGCAGTCGATACAGGTAGCAAAATCAATCCAGTACCAATCAGTACCTTTGGTATTTTTTCCAGGGCCATCATGAATACAAGCAACTGGACAAGCATTTACGCAGTCAGCAACACCTTCACAGACATTTGTAACAATTGTATGCGGCATAATGTTCCTCTCCGAACTATTTAGGCGATAAAGCTGTACTAAAGCTTTTATACACTAGCAAGATTATGTAAAATCTTGTTCATGTTTTACACCGACTCAATAACGGGTGGAGCATCAGCTTTTATCCAAGCAATCTGCCCAATACCTCGACGTACCGCATACTCTCTAATTGCTTTTTCATCTCGTTCCCCCAAGTCCATCTCAACTCGTACCAAATGCGTGGAGTTACGAAGTTTGGCACTATAAGCAAAAGCTGTATTATACGCTTGTGGACTTAAAGCCACTACCAACCAGTTCGTCGCTGGTGTTGTCTGTGGCAACTGTTGCGACACTGATAATATCTGATATAGACCATCTAGTAAAAAAACAAAACCAATACCAGGAATGTTTTCTGCTTGCGGATGATAAAGCCCTAAAAGATTGTCATAGCGACCACCCCGACCAATCGAAATAGATTGACCGTCTGCATTTGTAACAACTTCAAACACAATACCCGTGTAATAATCAAAAGTCTGAATCAAACTTAAATCAAGAATAATCGAAAAATTCCCACTCGATTCAAGCAACTCAACTAAAGATTTCAACCCATTGACCGCTTCAAGTTGCGCTGGTTCTAATACTAAATTTGCCATCCGAGCAAACACTACCTCTGGGCGCCCACGTAAATCAAGCATCAACCGCGCGCGCTCGTGCAGTTCATCAGTTAAAGGCAGTTCATCAAGCGCTACTCGGTCAAGATTTGCAATAGCATTACGAACACTATCGAGCAACTTAGCAGGAAATGCTTCGAGTAAAGAGCGTGTAATCCCCGCTTCACCCAAAACTAAATGCCAATTGTTTAAACTCAACGCAGCAAGGCTTTCTGATACTAGTAATAGTATTTCCGCATTTGCCAGTAATCCCCTGCTGCCAAGTAACTCAACGCCCGATTGGTAAAACTCTTGCTGCCGATTATGTTTCGATTCTCGTCGCTGAAATACATTTGCATTGTAATACAAACGCTGCGGATATACCGCACCTGCCATACGTGTTACGGCAGTGCGAGCAATCGAAGCAGTTAATTCCGGCCGTAACCCTAACTCTTCCTGTTCATCATTTTGGAGTTTCAGCACCGCGCGGCGCCCAATCGCACCTCCAGCCATCAGCGTATCCATACGCTCCAGCGTCGAAGTGATAATTTGGTGATAGCCCCAACGGTGAAAAACCTGCTGTAACCTATCTTCAATCCAGCGTTTTTGAGCTACATCAAGGGGGAGTAAATCCCTAGCTCCCGCTGCTGGTTGGTAAACCATAAATTATTTTTTCTTCCCACCAAACAAACCACCAAACAAACCGCCCCCGGACTTTTCTGGTTGCTTAGAAGCCTGAGTTGGCGGCGCTGTTTTTACCGCTGTCCCAGACTTCTGCCCCATAACTTGTTCGATTTTGCGTTTACCCTCAGATGCCATTTGGTCATTCGGGTCTAACTGCAAGGCACGGTCAAAATGGACTTTCGCCATTGTTGTTTGATTTTGCTTTAAATAGACCACTCCGATCAAGCTATGACAGCGACTATTATTTGGAGCAAGTTTAATTGCGTCTTGAAGTTCTACCCTTGCTTGTGCGAATTGATTCTTCTTCATTAACTCTTGGGCACGACGCAAATAATTACTAATGCTTGTGTCTTCTTTATTCGCAGCAGTCTGTAAAATTGTTGTATCAGTATTTTCACTATTCTTACTTGTTACTTTAATTGACGCTGGAGTCGGTGGCGCCTTATCAAATTTTTTACCTGCAGTCCGCATCAAATATACTAAATTTAGTTCGCTGACATAACCAATAATCTGTACAGCTTTAGTTAATGAATCATATTGAGTTTCAGCGATTTTTAATATCATTGTTCTATACAGTTGCTCAACGTTAGGAGAACCTGCAAGTTGACGTGCTGGGTCGCTACTCAAATCAACAGAAGCAGACTCTTGCACTAAACGCTTACCTATTTGCGATAACACAACCATGTACTCAGTCCGAGTTCGTTCTTGCGATAACTTTTCGTAAGCAGGATTTACCAGCTTCGACAATAACTCACCTGCCAGTTGCTTTTCTTCAGCACTAGCAGATGCACAGCTATCTGGGTGCAACCGTCGTGCAATGTTTAAGTATCGTTTGCGAATCTCTTTAACATCCGCATCAACCGGAACACATAACACAGCATGGTAGTCTATAGAGTCAAATTTAAATAAACCACGTTCTATTTTTATAGACATATAGCGCCATAAGAAAAAAGTTTACATTAATCTTTCTAGTTTACTTCCCTTCTCCAAAATGGCTATAAATTTGACAGGGTTTATAGCTACCATGCGGATAAAGCAGGCGCCTTCTGAAGCGAATCACTCATTGCATCATGTACACGCCCGTTAGTGGCGAGAATCCTTCCAGACTGGACTTTGAACTCCGAACCATCATACGCTGTAACCTTTCCTCCAGCCTCACGCAGTATAACCACACCTGCCACCATATCCCAAGGTGACAGACCACGTTCCCAGTAACCGTCAACACGTCCGCAGGCTACGTATGCTAAATCAATTGAAGCGGCGCCACTACGTCTAACGCCCTGAGTCAAGTGAGTAAAGTGACAAAACTCTGCGTAATTATTATCAGTAGTTTCACGACGGTCATAAGCAAAACCAGTTACTAATAAACTTTTACTCAATTCCGAGGTGTTAGAAACCCGAATTGGATGACGGTTGCGCGTTGCTCCTAAACCAGTACCCGCACGAAACAGTTCATTATGCCACGGGTCATAAATTACGCCAACTTCAGGTACACCATCAACCAAAAGCCCAATTGAAACAGCAAACATGGGATATTGATGAGCGAAATTAGTTGTACCATCAAGCGGGTCAATTGCCCAAAGGTACTTATCCTTTTGATTTCCCAATTCCCCAGACTCTTCTGAAAGAATCCCATGTTCGGGAAGATGACGCTGAAAATGAGCCAGTATTACATCTTCAGCAGCTTTATCAGCAGCAGTAACTAAATCACCTGGGCGCCCTTTTTCAACAACTGAATCCTCAATTTTACCTAGAAAAGATTGTAAAACGGCGCCAGCAGAGAGTGCCGCTTCTGTAGCAATATCAAGAAAAGTCTGTAAATCTTTCATAATTATCTATTAGCACGCCTAAATTCATATGGAGAAGTACGCAGAGGCTTTTCGGGGTTCCAAATGCCAAGTCCCATTAATCGTGACCATTGTTGAGCGCGTTCGAGTTTTAAGTCATATTTATGGTTTGGGAAGCGCGGAGCATATAAAGCATGACCATCTTTAATCATTTGCTCGTTCAGCAAGATTTTATCCTTCCATACATAAGCAAGAACACGACCAATCTTATCGCGCGCTTCAATATCAAATTCTAAATTGACAGGTGCCTCACCAATCAACGCTTCAAAATGTTCCTTAGCATTACTTCCCCAAGGACGCTGACGCAAGTCGGGAGCATCAATACCTATCAAACGAACTTGAGAAATCAAATTCGGCTGTTCCCCCATTCCCAATACTTCAAAAGTTTGCCCGCTAACCACCCGTACAACTCTAACCTGTATTGGTGTACTTTCAGCTTTTTTCTCTGGCTGACACCCTACAACCAAAAGCAAAAGGCAAACTAAAAGTAATCTTTTAATAATAGTCATGCGTACTAGTCTTCATCTAAAGGTAAACCTGCACGTACTTTACCTTTGGCAAAAAAGCGTCCAAATTGAAGCTCATATACCTCATCCTCATCTTGAGTTTCAACTTCCAAATCAGAACGTGCATAGCTAACACATAACAAAGCATAACCTTTGTTTTGTAGCTCCGGCGATAAGCCTATTGCCTCTGGCTGATGAATATCTCCTGATAATACACGTACTGCACAAGTTGTACAGGCGCCGTTACGGCAAGAAAACGGCAGTGAGTTACCTTGGTGTTCAGCAGTGTGAAGAATATAACGGTCATCGGGAACCTGAAAGGTATGAGTAACGCCTTTTTGGCGGTCATGTACCGTAATGGTGTGTTTTTGCGACATTGTTATCTTAGGTTTTAAGCGATTCTTAGGGAATTTTTGTATTTCAGTCAAAATATTATTGCAGTTTTTTAATTTTAATTGTATAGTAATAACTTGTGACATCTGGAGAGATGGCCGAGTGGTTGAAGGCGCAACACTGGAAATGTTGTTTAGGGGAAACTTTAACGAGGGTTCGAATCCCTCTCTCTCCGTATTATTTATACAATATATCTTGAAACGCTGTAGCACAGGCATCCTGCCTGTGCCGTTAATTATTCGCTGCGTTCTCACCCGCATAGGTTGTAAACCCCTATGCTAATAGCAAAAGTTCTCTTGAAGAGGACTTTAATAATTTTGTTATTTTTGTTACTCTACATTATTTTTTATATAGTTTTTACTTAGACGTGCAAGATAAGCCTCTCACTGGCGCCCAAACGCACCAGGCGGGTATGAGCATAATTGCAGAATTTGTAAATAAAATTACTTGTGGCTTATTATTACCTTTTTGGTAATGTTCCCACTCTTTCAACTGCCCCTTAGCATAATCTAACTCTATTTGTTGAAATATTAACTGAGCTTAACGGCGCCCGGATGGAGTATCAGGCAAACTTAAATCTAACGTTACTTGTTTACCGTTATTCCATTGTTCGGGTAGTAACAAACCAATTAAACCTTGATGAGTTGTGATAGTAATTTGTTCTTTTGTATCTTGTCTGTACATAAAGTTAAAATATGGAATAAACCGTAATTGAGATTATAAACTCATTTTTATTTTTTTGATTCAAATAAGATTGCATATGATTGCATTTTTGCAAATAATGTTAGTCGAATTTAAATCACTATTTAATAAGCCAAGATATTATTGGAACCAAGTATGTTAGATGGTAATAGGTTCGATTTTTTGTCAAGTAGCTTCTTACTAGTTGTACTTTACCCTTTAAGTTTCCTGTGTTAATTAAGAGGGATAGTATAAAATAGTGCTAGCATTTATAAAAGTTATGAATCAATTGCAACATTCTCAACAGCCTACAAGTAAACAATATTTGGGTAATATAAAATTAGACTTTCTTGACGAATCAGAAAAGGTAAGTATTTTTAACCAGCAAGCTAAATATTTACATAGCCATCTAGAGTATTACGAAGACTTTATTGATAAACTGATTGTTAAATTTAAATCTAATCCCCATTCGAGTGCATCAATTACAGCCCTTAATGCGATTGTTGCTGCTTCCGGCGCCTCCAATTGTTTTATACTTCAAAATCATCAATCAACTTGGGGTGTTAAGTCACAAAGTGATTATACTGAGATAAAAGCAGAAGATTGTGAAGATGTTGTAATCCATAGCATCTTACCTATAATTAATGACGAGTATATTTTTAATCCAGCCCAATTTGGTATATATAGTAGGTATAATGATAATCAAGGCGCCTCAAAAGTATTTATAGCATTACCTATAAAAACAGTACCGAAAGCTGAGATAATGGTAGTTTGTGGATTAGTTGTGTCTGAATATTTAACAGAAGTATTCGGTAAAATTATTTCTAGTTTTTATCAAGCTAGTTTATTATATAAGGAAGTCGAACTTCTTGAAGCAAGTATCTTAGATAGCTTAAAGTTTCATTATGGCTTTGTATCATCATCATTGTATCACAAAAGATTTGACTTATTTAGTCAGCGATTAAAACAAATGGTGATGTATTTTGAGCCAGTTTTACATATTGAACCAGAGGATTTATTTATAAGCGGTTGGGAAGCTTTAGCACGCAACCCAATTAATCATACGGCACCTTCAGATTTGTTTACAGCAGCAGAGTTATGGGGTTCTAATTTTACCGTTACGCTTGACAAGTACTTTCTAGATGTTGCTTGTGAACGTTATCGTCATGCTCGAGAATCAGTGCAAAGACGTGCAGGTGATGTTGTTCCCTTATCAGTAAATGTTTACCCAGAGTCGTTAATGCGAATGGAATATTTTGAAACCGTAAGAAAAATCATTAAAGATAAAGTAATATCTCCAAGAAATTTAGTTTTAGAAATTTCTGAAAAAACAGATTTACCACAATTTGCTGATGGAATAAGATTAAAAAATCCACTTCAAAATTTTAAAAAACAATTACTAGAATATGTAAGCAAACTCAAAATTCGCTTTGCAATCGATGATTTTGGTGTTGGTTATGCTTCTGTATCCAGATTAGCAGGTTTAAATCCATCCCATGTTAAAATAGACCGTGAACTTCTTTATAATCATTCCAGCGATATTATTATCCGCTTTGTTCACGATTTAGTTGGAGCAAATAATTTAAACCCTGCTAAAGTTATTGTCGAAGGAATTGATGAAAAGACACCAATTAGTTTACGCTCACTTAGAGAAGTTGGTGTTAGTTATATTCAAGGGCATTTAGTTGGAAAACCTCAACCAGAGGTATATCGTCTTAGTCAAGATAAATATGATGATTTGAGGAAAAGACTTTTACACTGATGGGTCTGACCCCCAAGCGTCTAGTTGAGGTCAAGTTTATAATTACGTTTTCTAACCGAAGCTTGGTATTAGGCGACACCTGTGCGTAAAATCAGGCTGTTAATTTAATTTGGATTATAAGGAGAATTTAATCAAATGGCTAAAAGTAAGAAATTAGGATTTGGTTGGATTGGGTGCCAAAAGCATAAAAATAATACATATTGCTCTATATACTGTGTTGTTCCACCACACATGCTGGAAAATTTAGCAGTTAACGGTAGTGAGCAAATGCGTGACTGGGCATTTCATACATTAAATTTATCATCAGAATTTCGTGGACGGCGCCGAGTTGTTGGTAACGTTAATTTTGCAGTATCACCAGGAGAAAAACGTCGCACTATATTTGATGCTGAAACGGGTCAACAACTTCCAGGTAAGCTGGTACGTTCCGAAGGAGACCCACCAAGTAACGATGAAGCTGTAAACGAAGCGTATGATTCAGCAGGTTCGACTTATGATTTTTTCTACGAGGTATTAGAACGTAACTCGATTGATGATAGAGGTTTACGCCTTGATTCAACGGTACACTATGGCGTCAAGTACGATAACGCTTTTTGGAATGGCGACCAAATGGTGTATGGTGATGGTGATGGCGAAATATTTCAGCGTTTTACTAAATGTATAGATGTTATAGCTCATGAGTTAACACATGGTGTAACGCAATATGAAGCTAGTCTCAAGTATTTTGGTGAATCAGGCGCCTTGAATGAGTCAATGTCAGATGTTTTTGGCGCCTTAGTTAAACAATGGGTGAAAAAACAAACCGCAGACCAAGCAGATTGGATTATTGGTGAGGGTTTATTTACCGAAAAAGTTAAGGGTGTTGGCATTCGCTCAATGAAAGACCCTGGAACAGCTTATGATGACCCAGTTTTAGGCAAAGACCCTCAACCTGCCCACTACAAAGACCTTTACTCTGGTGTCAAAGATAATGGTGGAGTACATATTAATTCTGGAATCCCCAACAAAGCATTTTATTTAGCTGCAACAGCTATTGGTGGTTATGCTTGGGAAAAAGCAGGAAAAATTTGGTATATTGCTTTGCGTGACCGTCTTCGTTCAAGTTCAGATTTTAAAAGTGCAGCACTTATAATATCGCAAGTTGCAGGAGAACTTTATGGAGAAGGCAGCAACGAACAAAAAGCTGTACAAAATGCATGGGAACAAGTAGGCGTATCTTTAAAATAAATCGGAATTGCTAAATTTTATTATTGTGTTTGCTTTGTGTTATTTAGCTGGGAGATAATGAAGCTATCTTCCCAGTTTTTTATCATAAAACACCGTCATAATATAATATGCGAGTTTATTTAGAGCGTACTGGTGGCTTCGCTGGTATGTCAAAAACCACAAAAGTTGATACAACAGCTATTCCCCAAGAAACAGCAAAGCAACTTCCACAACTACTGCAAGACTCAGATTTCTACAACTTGCCTGATTATATCGATTCATCTTCCCCTAAACCAGATAGTTTTTTTTATCGTTTAACAGTAGAAAACAACGGAGAAACTCACACTGTAAGTGTCGGTGAATCCGCTGTTCCGAATAACTTAAAGCCTTTAATTGAATGGGTTAATACTGCGGCAGTAAGTCAAAATTTGAGCTAGGAGGGGCGGGTTTAGCTATATGCTGGTGAAATAGCGAAAATTTAGGTGAATCCGCCCGTACAGAATGGGCGGGTTTAGCTACGTCTAGGATAATATATCCCAAGCTTTTCCTTTATAGCCATATTGAAATATTTCTGGGTGTAATATTTCACCTAGAATTTCCAACGACTCAACTAACCTTGGACCAGGACGGTTGAAGTAAGCATTTCCATCTGTAATATATACCCTTCCAGATTTGGCACAATGTAATTTTTGCCATTCGGGACGACTTGTAAGTAGCTGGGCTTCCGTTCGAGTTCGATTCAAATCAAATCCACAAGGCATGAAAATAACTATATCTGGATTACTTCCTATCAAATTCTCCCACTTTAGTTGAGTAGAGTCTTGACCCGTTACACCAAACAAGGGTTTTCCACCAGCTAATTCAACTAATTCAGGAATCCAGTTTGCAGCTACCATTAGTGGGTCTGTCCATTCAATACATGCCACACTTGGTAACATTTCAGTCGCAGAAAGACCTTTGGTACGTTGTTGAACTATTTTAACGCGCGCTTCTAAATTTTCAATAACTTTGAGCGAATCAACATCGAACACATGTCCTACATTTTCAAGATCAGTCCAAATATCTTTAAGAACACTGGGTTGTAGCGAAATAATTTTTGGTGGACTATTGGTTAAATTTGCAACTGCTTTCTCTACATCGTTCAAACTGACAGCACAGACATCACATTGGTCTTGAGTCACAATGTGGGTAGGCTGTAATTTCTCTAAAATATCTGTTTTAATTTGGTAAATACTCAGAGCATTTTGTAGCAAATTATTGACTTCGGAATGAATCTCTTGACTCTGAGCATTTGTATTTAGTCGTGCTTGGGTGCAAACAGGAAGGTTTTGCACTTCTTCTGGATAGTCACACTCGTGGGATCTGCCAACAATTTTATCTGTAAGTCCGAGCGAAGCTAGTATTTCCGTACCACTAGGAATTAGCGATACGATTCTAACACTTTCCTTCATTGCAACACCTCCACGACAGCTATTGATTATTTAATTGTGGCAAAATTATATCTCTTGTATATCTTTCTTCAGGCATGTTACTTCAAAAATATCAACCTGTGGCGCCGGAATACTATCAAAATCCTAGAAATCGGGTTTTTTAAGTCAGTTTTAATTTATTTTATGTTACTAATTTACTATAAAATTTTTTTGTACTACATACTATTATGGCTTTTTATACAGTATAGTTTTAATGTAATTATTTATACTATCTGTTCGTTAACAAATTATTTTAATGAAGAATTATTAATACAACTTCTAAACTGCTTTATACTATTGTTCCATTGGTGAAAAGCATGGTGTATCAACCAATAAAGATAATATTGTTTGCTTGCGTTGAAGATTCTCGCATCCAATCTAATGTATTGGAAGATATTCTAAAACAAGCAGGCGCCAATAATTACATAGAGATAATAGACAAATACGAGAATTTTAGTAACATTTTATCAACATTAGAAAATAGGCATTTAAATGTTGATGCTGTTATATTAGATTTATATTTTAACAATATTTCTGATTTAAATTATATAAGTCAAATAAATGCTTTTGATAAAAACAAAGGAATTATTGTTATAAGTGATAAAGATGATGATAACCTGTTACAAGCAGCAATTGCAGCAGGAGCAGATGATTATTTAATTACAAGTGAGATAACTCCAAAGTCTTTGCGACGAAGTTTATTACGTGCTGTTGAACAACGCTCTTCAAAATCATCAAAGTTTTTATCTAAAAATGAAGCGCAGTTAAGAGCTATTTTTGAGCGTTCTTCGATTGGAATAGGTTTATTAGATATGAACGCACGGATAATTGATGTAAATCCTGCGCTTTGTCATATATTAGGGTATAAGTACGAAGAAATTTGCTCTAAACAGTTAGTAGATTTTATTTGTGAAGAAGAAATTACGGCAGAAACTAGACTGAATTATCAATTGTTTACAAATAGTCAAGAGCGCTTTGAAATGGAGCGGCAGTTTTTACATAAGGATGGTCGCTTAGTTTGGGCACATCTCAATGTTTCTTTAGTTAACACTACAACAAACGAGGCAAGTTTTTTTCTGGCAATGGTTGAAGATGTTACAGAACGCAAGAGAACTGAATTAAAGCTTAGAGAAAGTAAAGAAGCTGCTGAAGCTGGTAGTAAGGCAAAAAGTGCTTTTTTAGCTACTATGAGTCATGAACTACGAACTCCTTTAAATGCAATTATGGGGTTATCACAATTACTTCAGCAAGAAGTTGTAGGTACTTTAAGTGAAAAACAACATGAGTATATTAATTGTATATACACAAGCGGTGAACATTTGCTTGCATTAATTAATGATATCTTAGATTTGTCAAAAGTCGAAGCGGGTAGAGAAGAATTGATGTTGATTTCTTTATCTATATCCGATATTGTCAGAAACGTTATTTCAACAGTGTTAGAGAGTGCTAATATCAAAAAATTACAAATTGTCGATAATATAGAAGCAGGTTTAGAAACTTGTATTGCAGATGAACGGCGCCTCAAGCAAATGCTGTTAAACTTATTAACAAATGCAATTAAGTTTACTCCAGAAGGTGCAGTATTATTAGAAGTCAAACAAGTAGAGCATGGAATTGCATTTATTGTTACTGATACTGGTATAGGCATAGAACCTAGCAATTTTCAATCATTGTTTGAACCATTTAGGCAACTTGATAATCAACTTAACAGGCAGTATGAAGGTACTGGTTTAGGATTAGCATTAACACGAAAGCTGGCGCGTTTACATGGTGGGGATTTGACGGTAGAATCAACTTTAGGTGTAGGAAGTAGGTTTACTTTGTTACTACCAGCACAAACACAACAAAGCAATGTGCAAAATGACTCAGTTCCTAATGTAACATTGGAATCAGATTCATTAGATGAAGATTACGTTTACCCAAATACATCTTCAGGACAAGCTGTTAAACGCATTTTGTTAGTAGAAGACGATGAGCATACAGCTATATTAATGCAAGATTATTTACAAACAATAGGCTATGAAGTCGAATTGATGCTGACAGCAGAAAGATTTATTACACGAGTTCATATATTTAAACCCAATTTAATTTTACTTGATGTGCATTTACCTGGAGATGTAACCGGACTTGATTTGCTAATAAGTTTAAAGCGACAAAAAGGTTTACAAGAAATTCCTGTAGTTGTAATGACACCAATGGGAATGGGGGATAGGGAAAGATTTTTACAAGCAGGTGCTATGGACTGTTTAAGCAAACCTATCGGTATTTTTCAATTAGAGTCAGTCCTGGTTAAGTATTTAAGTTAAAAATGCTGAGTGCTGAGTGCTGAGTGCTGAGTTAAACAACTAAGTCTTTTAAGTTTTGCCAAGCTTTGATGATGTTGAGTCGCATAAGTGCTGCTACTCCTGCTAATGCTTTAAATTCGCGTTGGTTGGGATTCATTTCTAATGCTGGTTTCAATGCTGCTTCTGCTTGTTTCGGTTGCCAATTATATAGACGTACAAATGCTAGATATGCCCATGCGAATGGATTTTGTGCGTCGATTTGAGTTACTCTTTCTAAAGATGATATGGCGCCTTTTACCCTTCTTTGTAGCACGTCCGCAAGCGCAACTGAATACGCTAAGTCAGAATTGGCGCCTATATGCTCTAATCGATACTCAGCAGCAAGTCGTGCTTGCGACAAGTAATCTTGTATGGGGTCATATTGATTGATACGTGCAACTTCGGCAAATATTTTTTCCACTGCTTCTATACCTTTAGGCAAATTTGCTGACAAATTGTTTAATTGTGTTACTAAATCTAATTCAGGCGTCTGTGTACTTTGAGAGTTGGGGTCAATATTAAAATTAATACCTGGTGTGTAAATTGGATAAGTTTCTCCAGAAATTCTATTTAAGAAGGTCGCTTGGAGAACGTAATTACCTGGTTCAATACCAGCTGGTGGCAACATTGCTGTACGCTCAATTACTTGGAAAGTACCTTCTGGTTTTTTCACTGCTGTATATAAATTTCCCATACCTAATGCATGGTCATGTGAAAAGCTTGTATTTGTATTGATGGTTTTATCTTGCTTGTGCCAAGTCAGTAGTACTAATCCGTTTTTGAATTCGTCCCAAGAACCTGACCATTTGTAGGTAACTGGTATACTCACTCCAGCAGGAGCAGTTTTAGGAAGCGTTACATTCGTTAAAGTTACGGGAACTGGAGCAACACTTTTTTCGCGGTATATATCTAGCGATGAATATTCAAGCGGTCGTGATATGACTTCGACGGATGGAGATTTTCGATGATATAGTCTCAAACTACCGTCACTCAACTGCCATTGTGAGTGCAGTTCAAAGTCAGGTGATGTTTCTACTGCCTGAACAATATCTTTTTGTGATGACGGTACAGAACCTTGTTCACCTGTTTTTGTAATAAACCATGTCAACGAACGAGTATCTTGCTCTATTTGTCTTTTTCTTACTCCTACTTGGCGCCCGTATACTTGAAATTTCGCTAAGGCGCCATAATAATTAAGATTATGTTGGTTTATTTTCGATGTCGAAGGCAACACTCCCAAGGTTGAACGTAAATATGGTTCACTACGGATAATTTCTGCAATTACTTCTTTATGGGGTAATGGATGTTGCGAGTCAGGACGATATTTACCGTTTGGACTCAAAATCGTAATCAGTACTTCAGTACTGCCAACAGGAAACAAATTACACAACATTAGTAAAACTGCTAAACCCAAAGTTCCCCAACGAATACGCTTTCCCAAAATACTTTGAGTTCTCGTCAACCCATATGCCAATAATATAGATAGTACAGGTAAATACGGTACTATATAGCGTTCATCTTTATTGACATTTAAAGAAGTCAGCAAATATCCAGCTACTATAAATATACTTAACCAACGTAACGAATAGCCTATTTTCTGCCTCTCTGAGTCTTTAATACTTTTTTCTGCAAATCTTGCCCAGTAAAGTAATAAACAGAATATGGGTACTAGTAATAAAGGTAATGATATTTGATATGGTAATTGCTGCCAGTAAAAAATCCAAGCTTGGAGCGTATTTAACGGTGGGTCTCCTTCTGCAATTGCTGAGTCAATAGTTGCACGTTTCCCTGCTGTCAAAATTATCAACCAGTTAGTACGGTACCAACCAGCAAATATCAAGCTAGATACCCAGATTCCACCAGCTAATTCGATTAATTTACGCCACTGATGCTTACGTAAGGCGCCAATTGCTATCCATATAATTGGAACAATTAGAAATAATAGCGTAGTTTGTTTGATTAATAATGCGAATCCGAGTGAGGCGCCAAATAAAACGACTTTACACCAGCTTTTAGCAAGCGATAAAATAGTTACTTTCTCCGATTTTGATGGATGATTCCACCAAGTCAAGCAAAAGAAACAAAAAGTAACAGCCGCAGCAACAGGGTAATCTAAAAGAAATTGAAGTCTGAGTCTATATAGTCCAGGTAAAAGTTGACATAAAGCAGCAGCCCAAAGTCCAATAGTGGCATCAAATAATACTTTACCTAAACTGTATACAGAAACAATTAATACTGCGCTGAACAGCAGCATTACTAACATAGCTTGGTCTTGTCCGGCGCCGAAAATGATTTGTGTGAAGCCTGTAATAATATAAGTGAGCGGTGGAATTTTTGAAGATAGTAGCCAGAAGCTTTGCCACCATTCACTATTGTCCAAATCAATATTTTGTAATGCGCGCAAATAATTTAACGTTCCCGTCAAATATTCACATTGGTCCCATCCTGGAATTGAGGTGTCTAATGATAACCATACTCGGTCACAAATGGCGCCTAAACCCCAAATAATTACCAATATTAAGGCATTTCTAGGAATCACAAAACGTTTAATCACTTTGTACCTTTTAACTTTCACTCAGCACTCAGCACTCAGCACTATTAAATAAATTTTCTCATTTTTACATGACGAATGCCCGCTTCTTCAAAGACATCACCTTCAATTTGAAATCCGATTTGTTCATGCAAATTTTTAATATATTCTTGCGCGTGAATTACAACTTCAGGTATATTTTTACTCTTAATAATGTCTAAAGCGTGTAACATTAGTTTCTTTCCAATTCCGTATCCTCGTGCTGTTTCTAACACTGCTAATCTTTCGATTTTAGCAAGATTGGTGCCTAAATATCGAATTCTAACAGTACCGATAAATGTTTCGTTTAATGACGCAATTAATCGGTCGGAAGTTTCGTCTTTACCGTCGAAATCTAATTTGGCGTCAACCCCTTGTTCTTTTTGAAACACTATTTCTCTAATTTGGCGAATTGCTTCAAATTCTTGGGGGGAATTTGCTTGTTTGATGATGATGTTGGTCATTTGTGCTGAAGGGGATGTTAAATGTTTGTAAACCCGCCTTGTGATGGGGGCGGGTTTGGGGGGCGGGTTTGGGGGATGTTAGTATTTATTGGAGGGTATGAGTTAACCCGCCCCTACGGTAATGGGGATGTTTGTTAATCTGCTCCTTCTATTGGTGCGAAACCTTGACGTTGAATGTTTTCGGTTACGGTTTTTGGTTCTAGGAATTGTAACAGGTAATCGGGACCTCCTGCTTTGGAACCAACTCCAGAAAGTTTGAATCCTCCGAAGGGTTGTCTTGCTACTATTGCTCCTGTGATGGTGCGGTTGATATATAAGTTTCCTACTTCAAAGTCGGTTTGTGCTTGTTCGATATGTGAAGGTGTACGGGAGTATATTCCACCTGTTAAAGCATAGTCGGTACCGTTGGCTATTTGTAATGCTTTTTGGAAATCTTTGGCTTTGATTACTGCTACTACTGGGCCAAATATTTCTTGTTGGGCGATGATACCATTAGCTGGTACGTCTTTAAAGATGACGGGACCTATGTAGTATCCATTATCCGGCGCCGTCATTTCTAGTGCGATGCTCGATTCGGTTTTACCTTTTTCGATATATTCTAGGATACGCGCTTGAGCATTTGCGTCGATGACTGGGCCAACTTGGGTACTTGGCAATTCTGCAGCGCCGATGTTTAATGATTTTGTGGCTTCAACAAATCGCTGTACAAAGGTTTCGTATACAGGTTCTAGGACTATAACTCGTGAACATGCAGAACACTTTTGTCCACTATAACCAAATGCTGATTGTACAACACCAACGACGGCTGCGTCTAAGTCGGCACTTTCATCGACAATAATGGCGTTTTTACCTCCCATTTCAGCAATAACACGCTTCATGTGCTTTTGCCCAGGTTTTACAATTGCAGCGTCTGCGTATATACGACACCCTACTTCTTGTGAACCAGTAAAAGCAATGATGTGTGTACCTATATGATTGACTAAATAGGCGCCAACTTTAGAACCTTTACCAGGTAAATATTGAAATACACCTTTGGGTATTCCTGCTTCAACCATAATTTCGGCGAATTTAGCAGCTATTACCGAAGATGTTTCTGCTGGTTTGAGTATGGTTGAATTTCCTGCTACTAATGCAGCTAATGTCATTCCTGCTGCTATGGCAAGTGGAAAATTCCACGGTGAAATAACTACTGCAATCCCACGTGGTTGGTATATATATTTATTTGTTTCACCTGCAATGTCATAATTAACACCTTTATCTAACCGCTCCATTTCTAGCGCGTAATAGCGGCAGAAATCAATTGCTTCTGAAACCTCACCGTCAGCTTCTCGAACAGGTTTACCGACTTCTAAGACTATCCATGCTGATAATTCTGGGCGCCGATTTTCCATTAAATCTGCTGCTTTCCGCAATATTGCTGCACGCTCACTTACGGGTGTTTTTCGCCACACTTTAAATGCATTTGCGGCAGCTTTCATTGCTGCTTCAGCTTGTTCAACGCTGGCAAGTCCAATTTTACCAACAACTTCACTCTTGTTAGATGGGTTTACCGAGTCAACAACTTCGTCGGTTTGCACGTACTCACCGTTAATTAAAGGTAAATAAGTTTTTCCTAAGTTGTTCTTAACTTTAGTTAAATCTGATGACGCGCGTGTTCTCGTATCTACAAGAGAATAGTCTGTATCTGCGGCGCCAACAAATCCGTTTGTATTGACGTTATGTAAAGTGTCTTTCTCTGGGTTAACTTTAGGAGGTGCAAGTAATTCGGATGCTGGACGGTTTTCCATGTTTTGGCGTAGAAACGAACTATTCGCAGTGTTTTCTAATAATCTACGAATTAAATACGCCATTCCTGGGAGTAGCTCTCCATAAGGGCAATAAACTCTGACTCTATAACCTTTATCAACGAGGGATTTTGCGATTTTATCCCCCATCCCGTAAAGAACCTGCATTTCAAAGCTGCGTTTCTTCACACCCAAGCTTTCGGCAATAGCTATCGCGCGTGCTTGCGAGCGAACGTTATGACTACCGATAGCAGCATATATATATTGATGATTTTCTAGCAACAACTGAGTTATAGCCTCAAAATTGGCATCGGTTGCGGCTTTATCGTTGTAAACTGGTTGCTGCCAATGCTTTTGCATCGACTTTATCGTTTCTTGATCCCAATAAGCGCCTTTAACTAAACGAATTGTAACCGGATATCCTCGCTGTTTTGCCCAAGCGATTAAATCACGTGCATCTTGCTCACTGTCACGAAGGTAAGCTTGAAGCGTCATCCCCACATCAGTTCGGGTACGAAACTCATCTTCCATCAAAATCTTCTTGAGGATACTAAAAGTAATATCCTTATAAGCGTACTGTTCCATATCAAAGTGAACAGAGGCGCCGAATTCTGCTGCACGTCGTAGTAAAATACGTATACGCTCACTAACTTTTTCTTCGCTACCCGTAGCATCCAACGGGTCAAACTGCGAGTAAAACGCGGTTAATTTTACCGATACTTGTACCTGGGGTATTGAGACTCCATCAGCTTCGTCAATTAATGGAACTTTATTCCAACTCTTAGACGCTTGGGTTAACTGCTGCATCAAGTCGATGTAACGCTCAAGATACGATTGAGCTTCGGTTTCGGTAATAACTGCTTCACCGAGTAAATCTACAGTGAACGCCATTTTATCTTTACGTAAGCGTTCAATCGTTTTCAACACCTGCTTGGTGTTTTCACCAGAAATATACTTGTGCGCTAATGTTTCGGTAGCTGTAATAACTGTAGTTGCTGCTAACTGACCTGGCGCCGAATTAGGATTAGCAAAGTTTAACATCCCTTTGAGCGCAGCAGGTAGTTCTACCGACTCATCACCAAGATATTCCTGTAAATGCGCGGCAATTTCAGATTTATCGTGTAAAGCAGGTAGAGTATCAATAAAACGAAATAGCTGCACCCGTAAACCGGGATTACTCATTGCCCAAGCTAGCAATTTATCATCCCAACGCATCTGGTCGCGGAGATTTGCCAAAAATGAACGATTTTCTTGGGTAGCTGCGAGAAGCGAAAGAGCAATTTCTTGAGTTTTAATCTCGTAATTGCTTGTTTGTGCTTGTAAAACCACTTTTGTACAGACTCCTGTATTTGGGCTAAGACTTTGTATATTAAAGCTTGTTCTTCTATTTTGGCTTCTTCATCGATTTCCCACCACGGTTGTTCAAGAAAAATAATCTTACTGTTTTTCTCATGTCCTTTAAGTAAAAACTCTATTGACATTGTGTAAATAAAGACTTAATCCCCCCTAACCTCCCTTAATAAGGGGGGTTAGGGGGGATTTTATACTTTCTAAATTATTAAATCAAATGTTCATTAAAACACACTCCAATAATTTGATTCTATTAGAGTTTCTTAAAATAAGAAAGGAAGTAACTATATAGATATTACCAATGTCTCAACTCTTAGGTTTGCGCTACCGAATTATCCAAGTATTGAGTCAAGATAAAGTGGGTGAAAACTATATTGTCGCTGATATAGACGAGAAAAATTCCACCTATTATATATTTAAAAAGATATTCATACATAATTCAAGCGAGCAAGAATTAAATGATGTAATGAGTTCGCTGAATAAAGAAATCCAGACTTTGCAGGAAATCGCACGGAAACATGATAGAATTCAGCAAATATTCACTTATTGGATAGAAAGTAAAGAAGTTTGTTTGTTAAAAGAGTTTATTCGAGGTAATTCTCTTAGTCACAAAATAGAGCAGCAAATACACTCAACTGAAGAAGAGATAGTAAATATTTTTTTGAGTTTACTAAAGATTTTAGTATATGTACATGGTCAAGGGATAATTCACCGTAATATTAAACCAAGTAACATTATTCAACGCGAGTTAGATAAGGAGTATGTATTAATTGATTTTGGTAGTAATGAAGCAGCTATTAATTATAACCTTGGTATTTCTGAGTATATGCCAATGGAACAGTATCATGGCAGTACACAATTTAATAGCGATATTTACTCTCTAGGTATAATTGCTATTTCGATGTTAACTAATTTACCAGCAAGTGAAATTACGGGAATTAATAGTCCTAGAAATTTTATCACAGGTGAAATCCGCTGGCGCCATCGCAGTCCTAAAGTTAACCGTAGATTAGCGCATGTTATCAATAAAATGGTTAAGCTCGATTATCGACGTCGTTATCAATCTGCTCTTGATGCTTTGATTGATATTAGACCGTTACAAGATAAGTATTTTAGTATTAAAGAAGAACGTAAAGCACAAATTCATTTAATTTTACTTGTAGGCGCCGCAAGCTTTATAATTGTAGGAATAATTAGCTGGATTCTTATCCAACCTAGAGATATTGGTCAAGCTGAAGAATTTTACAAACAAGGTATAAATCAATACGAGGCTCAAAATTATCAAGCTGCAATTACAAACTTTAACGAAGCAATTGATATAAACTCCAATTATGCAGCAGCATATAATCGACGCGGAGATTCATATTACCGCTTAGGTGATTATAATAAGTCTGTAGTAGATTCTAGTGCAGCAATTCAACTTAACCCTAAAGACGCAAACTCTTACTACGACCGTGGTTTTAGTCTTTATTCGTTAGGTGATTATATCGGCGCCATTACCGATTATAATCAAGCGATTAAACTTGATGCAAAAAATAGCGAATTTTATTATGCGCGTGGACTTGCACGTAATAAAATCAAAGACAGGCAGCGTGCGTTCGAGGATATGAATAAAGCTATTTCGCTCAACCCTGAACTTGTTGTAGCGTATGTCGAGCGTGCAAAAATGTTTCGTAAACAGGGTAATAAGCTTGATGCTGGTAAAGATTTTGACCAAGCAGTAGCACTACAATCAGAAAATGCGGAATTATATTATGAACGTGGTTTAAATTACTACGAGCTAAATCAAAAACAAGCAGCTAAGAAAGATTTTACCAAAGCTATTGAAATAGATGCTAAGTACATCAAAGCATATTTAGCACGAGGTGATGTATATAGTGATTTAGCCGACCCTGAAAAAGCTTATAACGATTATAGTCAAGCATTGTCACTCAATCATAAATATCCTGATACCTATATTCATTGGGGTAACTTTCGCTTGAAAAATAATGATGTCACAGGCGCCTTTGCTGATTTTAACAAAGCTATTGCATTAGAATCAGATAATGCATCAGCTTATAGTTACCGAGGAAACGCGAATCTTGAACGTGGTTTTTGGCAAGATGCGATTAAAGATTATACAAAAGCTATTAGTATAAATTCTGAGTATGCTTTGGCTTATTATAATCGAGGATTAGTGTTTACTGATTTGGGAAAGGTTGCTAAGGCTATCACTGATTTTAATAAGGCTGCACAGTTATTTCAAGATAAAGGTGAGAAGGGTAGTTATAATGATGCAAAAGCTAGATTGAAAGAATTGGGTGTTTGATAGGGACGGGCAAGGATGCCCATCCCACAATATAATTAAGGTTGTTTTACAGTTAAGGTATAATTTAGTTTGGCGCCTGGGTTAAAAGTACCCACCCATACTTTGTAACTTCCTTGTTTCAATTGGTTTAATGCAACGCTGGCATCTTTACGTCTACCAGTGTCGTCACCGCAGTAAATTTTACCGTCTGGCGCCTGAACTAAAAGTGTGGTATCTGAACCATCACTATCTACAGAAATTCTTAAATTAGAAAAATCTTTTTGTAAAACTACTATATGGTCGGGTGTTGGGTCGGCAAACCCAATACAAGCTTTGTTGTTGGCATCGCGGTTGGTTATTGCAGATAGCGAATAAGAACCACCTGTATACCCTGATAATGAAGCAGTGGTGCTATCAAAACCTGGCGCCAAACTAATTGTACCAAAGTTTGCCGTATCAGCCATTACTGGAAGTGAGCTAATGACCGTAAGTATACCCAAAAACCATCCGCCTTTTGACCAAGCATTCCTAGGCAGGAATTGCTTGATTCGCGAGGCTGACAATAGTCGATATTGACGTTTGTTCATAGCAGCCCTTCAACGGTGTATGAGTAAAGTTATATACATATCATAACTAGAAGACACCTTGAAGAACTTAAGGGTTGTGTCAGATATTAATCTGTCACAATGTAGAGACGCGTTCACGTAGTGTCCCGCAGGGAATAATCGCGTCTCTACCGTGTCTCTACATTTATTCTTCAAGTTGAAAAAATATATCACCTTTGAGTGAGTTAGCATCATCACCGTAGTTAGTGATGGTTAATGAATGCAAATTGTTGAAGAAAGGTTTTGCGACTACTTTGAGCAGTTTGAGTACAGGTAGCTGACGCTCTAAGATACCCTGACTCGCTGCCCAATCAATGTATACATAGCCAGCGTTTGTTTCAGCAAGCGCAGCGATACAATTCTTAAAATTGCGGTTTTCTAATAATGTATTATCCTTGATTGAGAGAACTTCGTACATAGTCTCTAAGGATGAAGTGAAAATTTCATAGTTATCTAAAGTTGTATGTACTCCGTAAGCTTTTGCTTCGATACTAAAAGATGGTTTAGTACCATTTTTACTGGAGTTGGCAGCTTTTAACTGTGTCCAAGCAACAATATGTTGGTCAAGTAGGTTGAACTCTGTAACGCTTAACCCGTTTTTAGTTGCTATTGCATCGAGTTTTGCGATACCCTCTTGTGTAGAAGGCGCCTTTTCGGTAACAAAAACCCATTCAGGTGATTGTTGAGGTGATGATATCAAGCCAATAGCATATTCACCTTGTACCCAATCAAAGATATCTTTCGGTAAGTCTATTCCCCAACGCTTTTCAACTTTGAAGTCTTGTTGTACAATATCGTTGATATTATTAAGCTTAATTTCTAACGCACTTCTTAGTTGTTGCCAAAATAAAGCCAAATTACTTTCGGGTAAAGTGCTTAAGTTTTTACTGCCAACAGCAATACCAACGTTTGCTGGAATATATTTGAGCGCATTTACAGGTTTTGACAATAACTCTAACGGCGCCTTCAATTCTTGAGTTGGTAGTGCTACTGTTTGAGCAAGCAAACCTTTAGAAACTGGCGCCAACGTTACAAGTTGTTCATCAAAGTTTTGTATAGGTAACTTCAAACCAAGCCATTCTGCCACAATTGGAAGATTTAAAAATGCTGCACCATAAGATTTTGCTGATATTTGACTAATATCTTGATATTTCTTTGACGAAGTTAAACTTAAATCGGGTGCTTGAGCATTATTTATCGCTTCACGCAGCACTTTGGGGTCGTTCGCAAACAAAACATATTTGTCACCAACTACCGCACCCGCTAACGTTCCCTTACCTTTTGAAGCATCAGAGATAACTTTTATACCTGCAAACTCTTCCACACTTAAGTCGGCGCCAGCTAAAACTCGTTTCGAGAAAAATAACTGCACAAACTCGCGGCTTTTTTCTGGTGATTTAGTTGCCATTGCGAGCAAATATCCAGGTGACTTACCGTTATCGGGGTCACGGTCAAAATCTAAGCTAGTGACAGCAAGTGTAACTTCGTTTCCTAACCAAGGTTGAACATCTTTACGAAAATCAATGCCAGAATTTTTGAAAAAATCGCTTTTTAAAAACGAGTTGTCACCTTTATCTAACGACTGTAACTTTTCTGGATTCAATATAGATATCATTACAGGCGCCTGCTTTGATACGAATATTGCTGCGGATGCTTCTGTTACACTTGCTTTACCAAATGGACTTGCTGCCAATACAGAAGCACAGCATGTCACATTCAAAAGCAGCACAATCAAACTTACTGCAAAAAGACGAAGGAATGATTTCGTCATATATTCTATTACTCAATGCCAACAACTTTAGGTTAAAGGGGAAAGGAAAAAGGGGAAAGGGGTATTTAAAGCAGAAAATGTAGGGGGAAGATACGAAATAACAAAGCTCTTTGTGTAAAAATAAGAAATATAGTGGTTAATAAAAAGTTAAGTAACAAGATGGCGCAATATCCAGACTCACCCCTTTCTAGTAAACAACCTCAAGTTAGCGTCGAACAATTACAAGAACGCTTGTTATCAGGCGCCGACAAGATTCAGCTGATTGATGTTCGTGAACCTCAAGAAATAGATATCGCTCGAATTGAGGGTTTTGTCAACTTACCTTTGAGTGAATTTGCAGCTTGGGGAGAGCAAATTCATACACAATTTGATTGCGAATCGGAAACCCTTGTGCTGTGCCATCATGGTGTTCGTTCCGCTCAAATGTGCCAATGGCTTGTAAATCAAGGTTTTACCAATGTAAAAAATATTACAGGTGGGATAGCAGCTTATTCCAGCTTAGTTGACCCCTCTATTCCTCAATACTAATGATTTTATCGACGTTATACTTATGTAATATTTACCTTTAGACGGTTATACCCAGCATTATTACTGAGGCAGCAAGCATAAACAGACGTGTATTTTAGTATTTAACAATACAGCGTTTTGTAACTACTTATGAAATTATATATAGTATATCAACGAATAAAGTCTCAATTAGCACAATTAAATAGCAGTAAGTAAAAAGACCTTACTTTCAGTAGATGGTCATTTATTCATCTATATATGTAGATTAAACTTAGGGGCTAGTAAAGCTGCTGCATCTACTAGTACTGATAAATAACCCAGTGGCATGGTATTACAGTATACATGATATTGTAGTAAAAACTAAATTACTATATACAAATGTAACTTTATTTAACTTTTCTTAAAAATCGGGGATAGATTTGGTATCTTTCTTAATAAAATATTAATCTTGGGATTAGTATTTTAGATTCTACGTACCCGAATATTGTCAGATAGATTTAAGCTTTAAAACTTTTTAATTAAGATTTGCCTTCAGTAAACACATCCTATGCCAGTTCAATTAACAAATCGACAACAGCATATACTTTGGGCAACGGTGCGACACTATATTGCCACAGCCGAGCCAGTTGGTTCAAAAGCCTTGCTAGAAGAGTTTAATCTTGGTGTTAGCTCTGCGACAATTCGGAATGTGATGGGGGTGCTTGAGAAAGCTGGGTTACTGTATCAACCACATACCTCAGCGGGTAGAGTCCCTTCAGATTCAGGATATCGAATTTATGTAAACAATTTAACGGCGCCAAGTGAAGCGATAACTTTGCAAGTTGAGCAAGCGCTGCAAACACGTTTGAAGTGGGAAGATTGGAGTTTAGAAGCGCTATTGCATGGTGCAGCGCAAATTCTTTCGACTTTGAGCGGTTGCATAACATTAATTACGATGCCACAAAATGGCGGCACCGTGTTGCGTCATTTGCAGCTGGTGCAAATTGAAGCTGGGAAAGTAATGTTAATAGTGGTGACAGAGGGGTATGAGACGCACTCCACTTTATTAGACATACCACCAGCACCAGATGGAAGCAAGCGTGATGCGGAGTTAATAGACCGTGAGTTGCAGATAGTTTCTAATTTCTTGAATAGTCATTTGCGTGGAAAAAGTACGCTTGAGTTAGCAAACCTCGACTGGACACAACTCGACCGCGAATTTCATCATTACGGAGAATACTTAAAAACATCGCTCTCAGAATTAAACCATCGTAAAGTTGCCTCTGAACGTACACAAATTATGGTGCGTGGAGTTTCTGAGGTATTGCGTCAACCTGAATTTTCGCAGTTACAGCAAGTACAAACGATTATTCAGCTTTTAGAAGAAGAACAAGAGCAACTTTGGCGCCTAATTTTTGAAGAAACCGACGGATTAGAAGAACCAGGTAAACCAAAAATTACAATTCGCATTGGCGCCGAAAATCCATTAGAACCAATACGTGGGTGTACATTAATATCATCTACCTACCGACGCGGTTCTGTACCAGTTGGAAGTATAGGAGTACTTGGTCCCACAAGATTAGATTACGAAAATGCAATTGCGGTAGTAACTGCTGCCTCAGAATATCTCAGCGAAGCGATTAGTTAGTGTAGGGTGGGCAGTGCCCACCATACCAATAAAAATATCACCTAAGATAGATAAGCTGTTGTAACCAACAAGTATTATCTATAATATGCTAAGAAAAATAACATTTTGGTTAATCTGGCTAGGATTTACCACCTACGCCTTTATATTCGCACCTCCTGACCAACCCGACACATTTGAGTTAATCAAAAATCTATCGACTGGTCAATGGGAAGGAATCAATCCTTTGGTAATTGCTTTATTCAACATCATGGGAGTATGGCCCATGATTTATGCGTGTTTGGTATTTATTGATGGTAGAGGACAAAAAGTCGCAGCTTGGCCATTTGCAACGTTTTCATTTGGAGTCGGCGCCTTTGCATTACTACCCTACCTTGGTTTGCGTACACCAAACCCCGAATTTATCGGTCAGAAAAATGCTTTGATTAAAATATTAGACTCTCGTATCACAGCAATTTTACTATCTGTTGGTGCAATTATTCTAGTTTTTTATGGAATTAGCCAAGGTAACTGGGGTAACTTTGTACAGCAATGGCAAACAAGTCGGTTTATTCATGTTATGAGTTTAGACTTTTGCTTGCTGTGTTTGTTGTTCTCTAGTTTAGTTGAAGACGATATGGCACGTCGGGGAATGACAGATAATAAAGGATTATTTTGGTTAACCGCATTAGTTCCGTTATTCGGCGCCTTGATATACTTATGTATAAGAAGACCTTTACCCGAAGTCGGTAGGAGCATTAATCAAAGTCAACAAAAACCAGCTACAACATAAAATAAATATAAAATCTTATGAATAGGAGTGCATTGTGGTTATTATGGGCAGGATTTATTGTTTATGTAGTTTTTCTTGCCCCACCACTGCATCTAGAAGCGACTATAAAACTGCTAGTTAATATTCTTACGCTTCAATGGACGCAGGTAAACCCCGTTATTTTATCATTATTTTCTCTTGTAGGGATTTGGCTACTTATATATAGTAGTCTGTTATTTTTTGATGGTCGAATGCAATCGATACGATTTTATCCTTTTGCCATTGCTTCGATAGCATCGGGTGTTATAGGTTTAATACCATATTTGGCGTTACGCGAATCGAATCAAAGCTTTAGTGGTGAGAAAGATAAATTTTTAAACTTTCTCGACTCGCGCTTTTTTGCTTACTCCCTAACGGTTACAACTCTTGGTTTATTTATTTACGCTTTTATCTTTGGCAACTGGGATGGTTTTATCGACCAGTTCATGCAAGATAAATTTATTCATGGAATGAGTCTTGCTTTCTGCTTATTTTATCTATTGTTTCCAACGAGTATTCTTGATGATGATATAACTCGTCGTAACTGGAATAAACAGCAGATGGGACAATTATATCTATTTATTGCACTGGCACCGTTGTTTGGACCTCTTGCTTATCTTTGTCTACGTCCAAAAGTTGTAGCAAGTCAATTTGTTGATGAACTTTAGATAACTGCCACCAAGGCACATTTGGGTATTGATGATGTTCTAGGTGGTATCCGAAATGATAGCAAGTTAAGAAAGATAACCACGCAGGACGAGAAATTGTACGGGTATGAGAAGAATCTGTATATCCAGTAATTGGTTCACTATGAGGTTCAAAAGTACCAAAATAAAATAATTGTAATGAACTTAGTAATGAAGGTGTTACCCAAAATAAAATAAGATTTATTTGTGGTACATGGGCAAGGTAAGCAAGTGAGTTATAAACAATCGTTATTGTAATAATTTGCTTCCAACTCCAATATCCCTTCATGAAATGTAAATACCATGCAATTAGATTGTGGTGTTTTCCATCGTGGAAATCGGGGTCATTTAAGGTACCAGGATGTTGATGGTGTTGCCAGTGTTTTTTTAGCAGTGTTTTATACGATAATGCACCGTATAAAAAGAGACATAGTGAACCGATAAAATGATTTAATTTAATATTATAAGAGCTAACTGCTCCATGCATTGCGTCATGTGCCGTAATAAAAAGTCCTGTGTAACAAAAAGTTTGGTATAACACACCAGCAACTAAAGCGATTATATTAGTTTCTTGAACATTTACGTTCATTAATAAAATTAAACTAACCGCCCATATTCCTATAATAGCAATAGCTGTAGTTATCCCTCGGTAAGGATGTATACTATTTTCAAAAGGAATTTGTGATGGGTATACAATTGATTTTTGTAGCATTGATGTCCAGTAGTTATTGAGTACAAGAGTCAAAATGTTAACATCGTTTTGGTTAAGGGCTAAGTATTTTGTATAACCCACTGTAAAAAACAAGCAACATTTACTCTAATACTAAGTATTTATCAGAATTTAACTCTCTGTCTCTAGTTTCAAGATTTATCTTAAAAAAACTCACATATTTGTAACTTTTGGATACTGTTTTGTCATTCTTAAAGCTGATGGGAGCTATATAGTACAAATTTGATAAGTATTCAAAATATCAAATATATTTAACATAAATATATAATGCTTCGCGAAACTCCGCAAAACTTTAACTAAGAAACCGGGTTTCTACGCATTCATTGTCGCAGACAAATCTTTATTTTTATTACAAGTTTCAGGGAAGAAACCCGGTTTCTAAGATTTTTTCTAACTTTAGTGAGAAGGTTTCTATCAGCTAGTTCACCAAACTTATAAAAGATGTACTTTTAGAAAAATCATTATGAGTCCAACAATACTAATAACAGGTGCCTCGCAAGGAATAGGTAAACAGACTGCACTTTTGTTCGCACGCAAAGGATATAACTTAGTACTAGCTGCACGCAGACCTGAAGTACTGGAAGCAGCAGCGCAAGAAGTAAAAAACCTTGGTTACAACAACGATGTTTTGACTGTTAGTTGTGATGTTCGTGACCCTGAGCAAGTTAAAACGCTAGTAAACAAAGCATTAGCGCATTTTGGCACTATTGATGTACTAGTAAATAATGCTGGTATATTCGCGACAGGAACAGTAGAGGATTTTTCATTAGATGATTGGCATCAAATCATTGATACCAATTTGTGGGGGTATATCCATACAATAAACGCACTACTACCGCATTTCCTCGAACGTGGAAAAGGAACAATAGTTAATCTGAGTTCGATAGGTGGGAAAGTGCCTACACCTTATATGGCAGCATACTGTACTAGTAAATTTGCTGTAACAGGATTAACTGAAGCACTGCAAGCAGAACTGAAACCAAAAGGTATTCAGGTTTGTGGTATTTATCCAAACTTAATAGCCAGTAGTCTTTTGGAGCGAGCAATCTTTCGCGGTAAAGATGAAGAAGACATGCGGAAACGTCGTGAACAATTAGGTCAAATTACAAATGTTCCAGTCGTAGAGAAACCCAAAGATGTAGCAAATGCAATTTGGGATGCAGTAAGCAATCAAAAATCAGAGGTGATGGTAGGTTCTGCAAACGTCTCACAAGGATTGTATCGTCTTTTGCCAGGTTTCGTGCAATGGGCTTCGCGACAAGCCCTCAAAAACAAAGATGCATAAAATAATTTAATTCACAATCTTGTGGAGCGGGCATCCGTGCCCGCCTTAATGTTTGAACGTGTTTGAACGGGCGGGGACGCCCATTCCACAAGAAGATTTTTATTGCCATCGAATTACTTTTTCTTTAACAATGGTGGCATCACCTACCATAATTTCCAAACTCTCACGAGTTAAGAGAAAGCGAGTATTACCCTTAACTGCCAAATAGTTTTGCTTTTCAAAGGCGCCATCAGGTTTGAGATTCTGTAAAGGAATAGTGATTTTTTCATTACCTATTCTTGCTACACCAACATAACTTCCGGATTTATCGTTGCCACATATATATACAATAAAGCTTTTAGTCACAGCCTCAATAAGAACATTTTCCCCTTGTGGACAAGCGCTGACAAGAAGTTGCCCATCACCTGAAATTGCGCTAGTTACTCTTTCCCTGTTTAAAATACGCCCCAATTTATTTACCATAAACTCATAAGGTGAAACTATGTGACTAATTTCCCCTAGTTTCGCAATATAAGTCTCACCATTTTTACGGACAATGGGCAGTGTAATTTTAATATCATCGCTCTTTGTGACGCGCACGTAATAACCTAAAGGATTTTTAGTATCTCCTAAACAGATATAAAGCTTATATTTTGAAGTTTCAAAGCTGCGCTTAGGAAACGAGTTCTGAATAGGGCAAATTCCCGTTGCTCCACTGAACTGTAGCATAGACGACTGTGCCATAGTTTGAGTCACAGGAAAAAACTGCGAAGCCAATATACCAGCATAAGTCAGATTGAATCCGAGGCGCCAAGCGAATTTACTTAACAACATATTAATTTTTAAAATTTATCTAAGTAATGTTACGGAACTAATTTAAATCAAGATTGAACAACTTCAGGGTTTTATAAGTGTTTTTACTGTTGTAATGATTGAGTTAGTATCGTAAAAAAAAGCGTCTAAAGCAACTAAATACCCCAGACGTTTATATATTCTTTAATAAAAGGAAATAAAATATAATTTTTCGATTAAGTACTCAACACTCAGCACTTTATACTCACTTAGATTCGCATTCTCGCCTAGTTATTTCATGACGATAGCGAAACGTAGCTTCAAGTTGAGCTTGTACTATCCAACCACTCATAAATTCAACAGTTTCACCACCAGGCATAGAAAACGAGATAGCATCAGTTAATCTAGTTTTATTACGCTCACTATCAAACAAATGTCGGTGTTGCCAAAACTCAAATGGCCCCGAAAGCTGTTCATCAGTAAAACAACGGTACTGTTCATACTCAGTATGTCGTGCCAACCAAGTTAAAGGTAGTAGTCCTAAAAACATTCGGAACTCCGTAATTGCACCAATACCTAAACCACCTTCGCGACGCACAACTTGAATAGGTTGCCAAGGTGGAGTAAGTAATTTTAATGCATCCGCGCGCTCATGGAATTGCCAAACAACTTCAACAGGCGCCTCAATTAACGAAGAATATTTAAATTGCAACATCTGCCTAGTACGGGCGGGTTAACCTAAATTTTGTACTATTTATCAGGATATATGTAAACCCGCCCTAGATGTCATAACAGCTTCGGATGCCTGTTCCACAAGAGGGATTTAAGAATTTATTTGTAAAATAAGGTGTGCTGTTGCTGTAATACCAGGTGATTGCCAAGATATAAGCAGGCGCCTAATAGCAACTAAAATTTTGGCAGAATTTAAAGTTGAAGCATCTTCATCGAAACTTACTTGTTGAACACGTCCCTTACTAAGTTGAATTTGTACAACAACTTTGCCATTAAAACTAGTGGGTAACTCTTTGCTTTGTAAATAATTAGTCAACACAGTAGCTATCGACGGTTCTAAACCAGTAATACTAATAACTTCTAGTTGAGGATTTATTGGTGTTGCTGGTTGAGGAGGTAAATTAGTAGAATTACTGCGTTTTCTTCTTAGAAACTCTGGTTGTTCATAAGAAGCAGGCGCCGGGGATGCAAGGTAGAATATACCTGCTCCACGAGCAAACTCAGCAGACCCAGCTTCTGCAAAACCACCAAAAATACCATCGTATTCAACACCTTCAGGCATTTCTACAGGTACTTCAACTGTAACTAGCTCACCACTATCAGCATTAACTCTTACATCCTCGCTAACTGCGACAAAAGCAGTGTACTTCGACAATAATTTATAAGTTAAAGCAACATCTGTCACAGCTTGAGTTTTTGCGGTTGTTTCGTATGCAAACATTTCGTTTGTCAATGCTTTGATACAAGCACGTCCCCATAACTGGGCAATAGCAGGATTTCCATCTGCATCAAAATTAATATCAAACACCTTTTTATATGTTTCGCAGTTCGCAGTAGTTCCACTAATACTAAGATTTACAGAATTGCCATCTTTTTTGCGCCCAAACACAACCAAAGGCTGTTCGGCAAATAAATCAGGCGCCTGTGCAGGATAAATAACGGCAGTTTCACCTTCACCTTCGCAATTAATCTCAATATTCATCAGTACTGGATTACTAACTTGGCGAAAGAACTTTTCTGTAACTTCGTCAGTTTTTTCATCATGGCGAATAATATATGAAACACCCCGCCCAATTTCTGCGATGCGGTTGAGTAAAAAGCGATTAACAGAACTACCCGCACCAAAGCTATATAAACGATTTCCTGGTTTGAGGTTATTTTGCACTTCCGCCAAAATATCATTCTCGTTACCGATATAGCCGTCGCTCAACAGTACTATTGTTCGCAATCGCCCAATAGGCGCCGGGAAATTAATAGCAGCAGTAATGCCAGTAAGCATTTCCGTGCCGCCACTTGCTCGTAACTTATTTATATAGTTAATAGCTAAATTACGATTTTCGGGAGTATTGTTTAACGGCGCCTTTGATAATTGCCTAACCTTGTCAGAAAAATCAAGAATAGCAAAAGTGTCATCAGGGTTTAAGCCACTAATGAAACGTCGCATTAACTCCTGACATTGTAGCAAAGGGGCGCCAGACTGTGAACCAGAAGTATCAACTAAAAATACAACATCTTTAGGAACGATTTGACTTGGTTGATATTCCAAAGCTGGAATTAGATAAATAGCAAAATGCCCACCACGCTCATCAACTTGAGTTAACACAGTCGATTGCGTTTCACTTTGAGCAACTTGGTACCGTAAAATAAAATCCTTATTGGGAATAGTATCTTCAACACCCAGCTTCACCCGTACAACTTCACCAACATATTCTGTTTCTAACTTATGCGAAGGTGATTTAATCTCAGTAACAACCACACCTGCATTAATTTCCACAGTCACATTTATATCATGCCCAGCACGCATTCCAGGTGGAATTACAGGTGGAGTGATACGCGAAGCATCAGGCACTAAATCAGTATCAGTAGTTGAGGGAATTAATTCTCCTGGAATATACCTTGGTCCAACTACCATAGGGAAAACAAACTCATAACTTCCCGCATCATACTTTAAACTATCTGTGTAACGAATCGTCACATCAATTTGTTCACCTGGCAGAATATTAGCCAAAGACTGAGTAAAAATATTATCTCGTTCTTGCTCTAATAACCCCGCAGTACGTCCTTCTTTCTTCGCCTTATCATAAATTTGCTGTGCTTCCTCTCGTTTTTTTATACTTCCCTTAATTATCTTATCCCCAATTCTAATCTCCATTTCATCCACCGCTGACTCATCAGGTAATGGAAATACATAAATAGCTTCTAACGGTGTTGTAAAAGGGTTTTCAAAACTTTGTGTAACTTCTAAACGCGCAATGTTTCCAGAAATTTTGGCGCCTACTTCTGTATGTTTGAGTGGAAATAATTCTTTAGTATCTTTTGCAAAAAGTCCAGGATTTACTGTATTACGAGACATTTGCTCAATCTCCGAACATTAAATATTTATAATTCGTAATTCGTACTCGTACTAAGCACTTTAGTGCTTAAAATTAATGGTATGGATACCACCTTAAAGCAACTACAATCTATTGTAGCTTTTATTGTATTATGATGTAGTATACAAAACAAATTTAATTATGATTTAATAATAAGCGAAATGTGAAAGCCTCAATACTTTGAATTCGCTGCTGAAGTAATATTCTATTTTTGAAGTTTTTGAACATAATGAGATTATAAAATAATTTTTTATACTGATTGTGTAAATGTTTGTATGTAAACGTCATCAGTAAATAACGTAAAAATTAAATCCCCCAATAGAGCGCTCTGTTGAGGGGACTTTGATTAAGTTATAAATCTAAACTTCTTCTCCAAGCTCTCGTAATCTTGCAGCAAGACGTTCCGCACGTTGGCGTTCAGCCTCAGCTCTTTGAGCTTCAGCCTCAGCCCTTTGAGTTTCAGCATCTGCTTTTTGAGCTTCGCTATCGGCACGCTGTTTTTCCGCTTCTTCTGGTAAAAGCACTAAATTACCAGTTTCATCATAAAAGCGTAGCCAGTTGGCAGTTTCTCGGTCGATAGTACCTTGGTGCGTACCGAGCCATAGTCCTAAAGCTTCACTCCATAGCCAACCTCGACTATCAGGTGTAACTGATTCGTATTTCAGAGAAGCATTCAAACGCCATCCTTGAAGTGAGTTTGTCTCAAACGGGTCATAAATATAGTAGTTACGTGTACGAAAAACTTTTTCGTAAAGTTCTTTCTTTACACCTTTATCTACTTTTGCTGTGCTTTCCGATAGCAACTCAACAATTACATCCGGATAACGTCCGTTTTCTTGCCAAACTACCCAACCTTGACGCTCTTTAGTTCCGTCAATATCAAGCGTCACAAAGAAATCAGGGCCTCTAAAATCTTTGTTCATTGCTTGTGTGTTGCTGTAATAAACAAACATATTACCCCCTGCGAAAAAATCATTGCGGTCAGCCCAAAGCTGCAACAATGACCGGATTAGGGTGTTCATGGCGATGCGATGGCGATTACTTTCCAAGGGTTCCCCGTCGTCAAATATCAAATCCGTGGGTGGCATCGGTGGTTGCCAGTCCACAGATTCTTGCAAAACCTCTACAGTTTGTTCAGTTACAGCGGTTTCTGGTGACATTTGTTTACCTGCCTCCTTCGGAGTACATATGTTTGTTATTATCTCGCAAAAGCTTCAATTGTCACGTTTTTTACTGTATAGTTCAAAATTATTAACATGAACGTTGGTAATACTTTCACCTCTATTACAAGCATACTCAAATGATTTCCAAGCTGCTTATTGTATCCTCTCTCTTGTGGAGCGGGCATCCCTGCCCGCAATTGTATAAACAATTATTAAGAGACGGGCAAGGATGCCCATCCCACAAGAGTTATTACAAGAGTTAATATATTTTGCAGTTGTACTTTAGATTTTTGTATTACACACTTTTAATCTTTGGCGTGCAGTAGGATGGGTAGCGAGATAATCTTGCAACCAGTCGCAACCTCTTGTAAGTAATATGTCTAAGTTATCAAGGCGCCAAACACGAACACGATTATTAATTGCAGTTATCGTCATAATTTTTTTGCCGTCAGGACTAGGTTCTACTCCTGCGAGACCTGTTTCGTGTTCATATTCTGCTATTTGTCTGCTAGATAAGTCCCAAACTCGAACTTTATTTCCAGCACCAGTAATAATATGTTTTCCGTCTTTGGTAAATTGGGCACTTGAAACAGAGTCTTGGTTTGGCAGTTCAAATAAAAATTTACCTGAAATATCCCAAGCGCGCGCTGTGGTATCAGCAGAAGCGGTAACAATAAGTTTTCCGTCGGGGCTAAATTGGGCGTCTGTTACATAATCTTGATGTCCTTCAAGTTTAGCTAATTGTTTTCCTGTTAAATCCCAAAGACGGGCAGTATTGTCGAATGAAGCTGTAATAAAACGTTGACCATCTGGACTTATACGTATATTAAAAATTGGTTGTGTATGTCCTTCGAGTTGGGCTATTTGTTGACCTTTTAAATTTAAAATACGAGCAATGTTGTCACCCCCATTGAAAGGTTTTTTAATTATATACTTACCAGATAATGATACATTAAAATTTCCTTTTGGTATTTTAGAAATCAACTTACCATTGCCATCCCATAAGTAAAATATGTTACTATTATCATCTGGATGAGTAACAATATACTTTTTATCTGTACTAATTTGAACGAAAGATGGAGTATTGAAATTTTGTAATACAGCTATACTTTTACCTGATGTATCCCATATTCGAGTAGTTTTATCAAGTGAAGTAGAAACTATCATTTCTCCGTCTCCACTAAATTTTGCACTGCTAACAAGTTCCGTATGTCCTTTTAATATTGTTATAATTTTACCTGTACCATCTAATATTTGAATATTTTTGCCATTCTTGGCAAGATACATAAGATTACTATCTGGACTCCAATCAACTTCAGGTAACATATTTTGAGTTTTAATATTTGTAGATTGATTTGATAAGTCCCAAATTTGTGCAACTCTCAAATTTGTGCTGATTATATATTTACCATTAGGGTTCCAACGAATACTACCAAAATCCCCTTGATAATTATTTAATTCCGCTTGTAATTCACCAGAAGTATTCCATATGCTTATACCACCCCGATTAGTTGTTGCGATATATTTACCATCTGGACTAAAAGCTGGTTCTGAAATGCTAGATTTATTTATGGTTGCTATATTCTTCCCTGATCTCCATATCTCTGTATTATATTTGCCATTTTGAAGAAATTCTATTAAAATTAATTGGCTATCTGGGCTAAAAGTTACTCTATACAAATCTGTATTCTTATCAAATTTTATTTGTGTAACTTCTTTCCATTCTGTATTCAATACTTTAATAACTCCACCAGATGCAATAATAAAGTATTTGTTATTAGGACTCCAGGTTGCACTTCCAATCACTGCAAGTGAGCTAAATGCTTGTAATAATTTACCTGAACTATTCCAAATATATACTTTGTTCTCAATAGTAACAGTAGAAATAAATTTACCATCAGGACTAAAGTTAGCGTTTATCACATCATGATTATGAGATAAAGTCATTAATAATTTTCCAGATGTATCCCAAACGCGCGCGCTTTTGTCTCTAAAATTCAAGTTTCTATCATAAGAAAATGTAAGTAAACTTTGCCCATCGGGACTCCATCTAGCTACAATATAATTTCCTTTATGGGGTATTGCTGCTATTAACTTACCTTCAAAACTCCAAATTTTGGCTATTTTGTCTTCAGAGGTAGTAACAATATACTTTCCATCTGGACTAAAGCTAGCGCTTTGCACTATATCATCATGTGCTTTAAGCTCTCTAACCAATTTACCTGATATATCCCAAATACGAACAGTTTTGTCAGTAGAAGCAGTTACTATATATTTACCGTCTCTAGTCCAGTTAACATCAGTAATATTGTTTTTATGTCCTGTTAATTGAGTACGTTCGGTAATTTTATCAACTATTGTTTGTAAAGCGAGAACTGGAGTAGTTGTAGGATAATTGCTTAAATTATGGTTTTTAACTAGTTGTTTAAGCTTTTGCCCCGTTACCATTGCTGATATTAAGGGTTCAATTTGTTTATTTTCCAATTGACGTAATGTCGCTACACCTGTTTGTTCTAATTTATTAACTTCTTGAACATATTGTGTATTTTGGGTAGCTTTGAATGACATGAAGCTGGCTATTGCTGTGCCAATCAATGATATAGTTAGTACTGAGGCGCCTACTCGTATTTGTTTTCTCGCTTTACGCTGTGCTGTATATAACGTATCATTTGCTTCGGCTAATATTCGACTTTCTTCTTCTTTAACAGCTAGTGCATTTTCAAATTCTTGTTTTTCTTGTTCTTGACTTGCCGATAAAAATCTATAGTCATCGTTACTTAAGTTTTTACAATTTGCCCATAAAAGTCCATCTTGCAAAGCTTTACCTCGTAGTAAACGTGATTCATCTTGATAATTTGAAGCTACCCATGCTGTAAATACTTCGGAATATGGACGTAAGTTATTTAGCATTTTTTCTACCCAATGTAAGTTAAATATTGAAGCGTAAATTTTGTTGTAAACCTTTAAATATCCAGACTCTTCTACAACTAACCCAGATAAACGCAATTCGATTTGTTCTGGACTATCATCAATTGGCACGGCGCCATTACGTAAAATACTTTGATATAATCCTAGTAATAATCCACTACGCTGTTCGCGAGAAGTTATTCTATCTCTAATCGTTTTGAGATGCGGTGGTTCGTCAGATGATTCCCAGTTAGTAATTATTTGCTCTTGAATTAAACTTTCTATATATATAGATGAAGCTGTTTGTGTAGGCGCCGATGCAAGCAAATTACAAACCTTTTGCGTTAAAAAAGGTTGTCCCCCTGTCCACTCCAATACAGCAGCAAGCACTTCTTGAGGATTATAAAATGTATCTGACAACCCTTTTGCTAAAGGTTCAACTTCATTAATTTTAAAACCACTAAGCTGGATAGCTCGACCAATATTAAAAGGTGTACGTGTTTTATCGGCAATTAAATCACTTGGAGTTGCAACACCAACTAAAGCAAAAGTTAAACGCTTATACTCAGAGTTAAAACTTCGTTTCTCATAGCAGCTTCTAATTAAAGCAAAAAAATCATCGCTTTTAAATTGCAGACTCAGAATACTGTCTATCTCATCAATAAATATAACTATGTTGTTCTTGACTTGAGTTAGCAGTACAGATTCGATAAACTCACCAAAACGCTGTACAGGTGGTATGACTGAACGCTCTTTCCACCAAGTACGCATAAACTCACTTGAACTGGCAATTCCAAAATTAGCAACCAAAGTGTAAACAATACCCGCGTACCATTGCTCTGGTTGAATATCTAAACTACCCCGTCCTGACACATCTATTGTTGTACAAGAAACACCACTAGCTTCCAGCTTTCGCATCGCACGCAGCAGTAAGCTAGTTTTTCCCATTTGCCGAGAGTTGAAAACATAGCAAAACTCTCCTCGCTTAAGTCCCTCATACAAGTCATTATCTGCTTGACGCACTACATAACTAGGCGCCTCTTCTGATAAACTACCGCCAACTTTATATATATAGTCACTAACCATATGCGGTTCTTTTGGTGAACTATATACATTAAAGTGCAGCGGCGCCTGAGTTGGAGGTGGAGATTATTGAGTTGGTATCGAGTTGTAGGAAAAATTTATACAGATAAGATTTAATTATAAAAAATATTAAGGGACGGGCAAGGATGCCCATACCACAAGATTTATAGTTAATTTGTATCTTTAACCAACACTTTACATCTTGGTGTTACACATTTTTAATCTTTCGCGCGCAGTCGGATGATTAGCGAGATAATCTTGCAACCAGTCGCAACAAGAGTGTGAGTAAGGTGTCTAAGTTATCGAGGCGCCACACGCTGATAGTATTATACTTCGCTCTTGACCAAGTTCAACAGCTTACCCTGAACAGATTCCAAAATAAAATCTCGGATGTAATTACTGGCATTGAGAATTTCTACGCCAATCAACTCTCCGGTTGCATTCAGTTCAGCGGTGACATTTGGACTAATTTCAATACTTGCTGATTCTGGCTCTTCGGAGATTAGCAAGTGAAGAATATCCTCTTCTTTGAAGTAGTTCATTTGTGGCAATTGTTGCTTGAAGTCAGACATTTGTGATAAACCGTCCAGTTTTTAGACGAAATCGAATTTGTTGTCGAGTTATGGCGTGAATTGTAATCGGTGTAATTGTGTTTTCACCCTGTTCGTAGGGAATTAAAACTAGCTGTTCACCATGCTTTCCAACTACAACTGCCCGATCTGTTTCTACATCATAATATCGTTCGCTAGAGAAGCGTAAGATATTTTCAATTAGATCAAGATCAAAACCTCTTTGGGTTGCACGGTTCAAGCCAGACAACACACCAAGTATATTTTGGGCTGATTCAACTAAGATTTGGTAATACCAAAGCGTTGTATCCCGTTTAGCAAGCTTGGACTGCATTCCCCAAATTGCAACAAACCTAAGATAATGCTTTACCATCGTTTGTGCGAGTCCATCAGGGTAATTTGCAACTCTCGCTTTCTACTGCTGAATCAGCGTTTCGTAGTATAAGGGAATTCCTACCAGTGTTTCTGGCATTGCTTTAATAATTGGCGATTGAAAATTAAACTCTTCTAAGATGCTTGAAATTTCCTTTTCCCATTACCTATATTAGAACTTGGTGGCGCCTGAGTTTAGGGTGGAGAATATCGAGTTGCTATTGACTTTGTATTGACTTATAAGAGTTGATCCCCCCAACAGAGCGATGATTTGGGGGGCTTTAAATACCTTTTCCCCCCCGAATTCGCGCTCTGTTAGGGGGGATTTAATTAAGTTATAATGATACTTTTTGAGCATGTAACTTAAGTAAATAAACCCAGGCGCCAAGAATGCCACGTTCAATTCGAGTACGTCCAGAGTGTATATCACAGGTAAAATCAGCATTACCGCGTAATGGTTATGTTCGTCAAAGTGATTTAGCGGAAAGTTTACAAATCTCTCAATCTACAGTCAGTAGTTTTCTCAATGGTAGACCTGTAGATTTTTTGAACTTCACTGAAATTTGCCGCGCGCTTGAACTCGAATGGCAGGATGTCGCAAATTTTTCAAATGAAAACGAATCTGTTGTTTTACCCTCACAGCAAAATGTACCCCATCAATTAGAGCTTCCAGAGGGACAAGTTGAGTTAACTTCTTCTTTTTATATTAACCGTCCTCCAATAGAAACACGCTGCTATGAGGAAATTAAAAAGCTCGGTTCTTTAATTCGGATTAAGGCGCCTAGACAAATGGGTAAAACGTCTTTAATGGCAAGAATTCTTAATGAATCCCAATCTCATGGTAGTTATGCTGTAACGTTAGACTTTCAACTTGCTTCACAGCAAATTTTTACTAGTGCTGATAAATTCTTGCGTTGGTTCTGTGCAAGCGTTGCTAAAAGTGTAAATATCCAAAACCAGTTAGATAATTATTGGGATTTAGCTGGTATCTTGGGTAGTAATATGGCTTGCAAGGCTTATTTTGAAGAGTATTTGCTTCCAAGTTTGGATAAACCGTTGACTTTGGGTTTAGATGAAGTTGATAGAGTTTTTGAATATCCAGATATATATAGAGATTTTTTTGGACTGTTACGTGCGCTGCATGAAGAAGCTAAACGTCGAGATATTTGGAAAAAGTTACGGTTGATAATAGTTCACTCAACCGAAGTTTACGTACCTTTGGACATTAACCAATCTCCTTTTAATGTTGGTTTACCAATTGAGTTACCAGAATTTACCCATGAACAAATATTAGAGCTAACACGGCGCCATCAACTTCAATGGGGTGATACTGAGATAGAACAGTTAATGTCTATGATAGGGGGACATCCGTTTTTAGTTCGCCTTGCCCTTTATTATATAGCCTGTGGTGATGTTGACTTACAGCAAGTTTTGCAAACAGCCGCAACAGATACAGGAATTTATAAAGATTATTTACGGCGCCAGTTACTTATTCTCACTGAGCAACCAGAGTTATTAGCAGCGATGAAACAAGTCGCAACCGCGTCTAGCTACGTAAAGTTACCAAGTTTAATCAAATTCAAATTGCATAGTCTTGGTTTAGTACAAATGCTAGACTCGGAAGTGGCACCAAGGTGTCAACTACACCGTTTATATTTTTCAACTGTTGCGTAAAAATATTATATATATTCTCTGATAATAGTTAATAAAATACGTATCTTCACTCAACTGTATTGCAAATTAAATAAATACAATTTTAACAAAGCTCAGTTTAATATTTCGGGAACTTTTAAACAAAAAAGTTTCCAAAATTTTATTGTGGGGTAGGCATCCTTGCCTGCCTAAATATAGGAACGGGCAAGGATGCCCATTCCACAAGTAAGGATGCCCATTCCACAAGCAGTTGTTCATTATTCCGGAAAATAACGAATTACGGGTGTTTTAATAATTACAGACTATTGGGAAGCTTGACTATAACTGTGTATATTTATGACTTTTTTTAAACAAAATTATTTTATTTACTTGACAGGTTTAGCTGTTATTTCACTGCTAACTTCATCATTTAGCGTCTCTAATAGTTCTAACATAAACAACAAAAAACCATTAGAAAAGGTTGAAGATAAGTACATAACAATCAAAGCTGTGGGAGATATTGTAGCAGGAACAAATTTTCCTGATTACCGTCTTCCTAGAAATCCTAACCAGCTTTTTCCCAAACCAGTTAGAGATAAGCTGAAAAATTCAGATATTCTATTTGGTAATTACGAAAGTACTTTAACAAACCATCCTTACACTACCAAAGATACAACAAAAGGAGCGGTGTTTGCTTTCCGTTCTCCACCAGAATATGCAAGTTTGTTTTCGCAAGTTGGCTTTGATGTAATGAGTGTTGCCAATAACCACGCAATGGACTTTGGTAGAAAAGGGTTTTCTGATACCGTTAATAATTTAAATGCTGCTGGGGTAAAAACAGTAGGCGCCAAAAATCAGATTCTTTACACTAAAGTCAAGAATATTCCTGTTGCTTGGATAGGATTTTGTTTTTACGAGTACTGTAATACAGTTCAAGATATTCAAAAAGCCAAAGCACTCGTTAATCAAGCAAGGCAAAAAGCCAAGATAGTTATTATATCAATGCACGTTGGCGCCGAAGGTAGTAATGCACTCCACGTTCGTAACGCAACCGAATATTTTTATGGAGAAAACCGAGGTAATTCTATATTATTCGCTCGTAGTATGGTAGATGCAGGCGCCGATTTAATTTTGGGTCACGGTCCACACGTTCCACGCGCAATGGAAGTATACAAAGGTAAACTTATCGCATACTCATTAGGAAACTTCCTTGGATATAAAACATTTTCTACCACTGCCGAAAAAGGAGATTCTCTAATTCTCGAAGCCAAAATAAACCAAGACGGTAATTTTGTATCTGGTAAGATTGATTCAATTCAATTAGATAAAACTGGAATTCCCCAAGCAGATAAGTACGGGCAAACTATTGAATTAGTCAGGTCTTTGACAAAACGTAGTTTCCCTAATACTAAAATAAGCATTAGCCAGAAAGGAGAAATTAGTTTTTCTGGACAAGACGTTGCTCGCAAGAAAAAATTAAATTAACAGAGGGGAATACAGAGTAAAAATGCAAAATTCCCGGCTCCTTAATTCAGGAAGACGGGAATATAAACTATTGAACCAAACTACTAGTATAAAGTTCCGCAAAGATTATCAATAACTGCTGCTGGTTGATTAAGATTTCGTTCGCGACAGAGTAAATACTGTGCTAACTTTTGCTGAGAGTAAAAGCGATGCACGAACCAACCTATTGGTGCCCCTATTAATGTACCTATTAGTAAACCTGTGAGTAAACTATTTATCAGATGTTTTCGAGAAATAGTATTATGACGAGGCGCCACTTCTTCTCTAACTATAATTTATCTAAACTCTAATAATATGTTGTCATTAAAACCAGGTAATTATTCATGTCTAAGATACTTCCTATCGTTTATAGCGCGCACCACGCAAGTCACAATTTCGGTAAGTTTACAAGTCGGTGTGCATTAACTCTAGAACAATGCGTGAAATATTCAGACTATGGCACTGACGACACTGTACCAAAACATACTCATTATTCCATAAGTAATTATTCGCGTGGCCTTGTTGACTTAAATCGGGCGCCGGATAGTCCAACCTTATTTCCGAAGCAAGATTTTGGTAAACCCAATAAAAATAATATATGGCTTTCTGGATTTGAACCTACTGATGAGGAAAGAAAATTTATTCGTGAGACGATTTACGAACCTTATCACCAACAATTATTACAGACTATAAAAAATCTTGAGGATTACGACACTGAATCAAATAAACCTATAGTTGTAGTTGCTTGGGATAATACAGCCCATTATGAAATAGGGAAAAACCCGGATGGTACCGCACGAATAATGGATTATTTTATACTTTGTAATAATGGAGATAGGAACAAAGGTAATTCAACTAATCCACAAGTTAAAACAACGTGTAACCCAGACTTTATCGTAGAACTAGCAAATAACCTTAATTCAGCACTACGAGAACAAAAATTGGAAGGTAAAGCTACTTTAAACACATATGATGATAAGCCAAACAATGAGTGTGGCTATATCGCCAGTAATTATAACACTCATTATAATCCTGGTATCAGTAAAAAACGTCCAGTTGAGTCATTTCAAGTTGAGTACAGCACAATCATTACTCATTCTCAACAACACCTTTGTCCTAACTATGAAGCAATGCAAAAACTACGCCTAGCTTTTGAGAAAGCAATGGAAGAAACATACACTAAATTCTTCAGATAGTGAATGTAAAGCACTTAAAGTAATTAAGTGCTTTATACAACTTATTATGGTACAAAAATATTATTTATATCGGCACCACTCGCTACTTTTCCAAAGCTTGCTTGCCTTTAGGAGTCAATTCATAACATCGGCGCCTTTTTCCTCCCTGAAATTCTTCCTCCACCCACCAGGAGGAAATAAACTCGTTTTTCTCTAACCACTCAAGGTTAGGATAAAGGCTGTTAATGCTTAAATCAGAATTATAAAGTTTGTTAAATTCTTCTTCAATCTTTAGTCCATAAAGCGGCTTTTCAGCTAAAGATTTTAATAGAAGCATGTCTATTTTGTTTAGTTTCTTACTCATTAGTCTGTGGTAAAAATACATATATCACTGCACAGCTGAGGACAGAGGTGCTACAACCATCCGTTACATCCGTTGTATCCGTTGCCAGGTTCGGCTATCTGGTAGTTAAAAATTCAGCCATAATCGCTACATTATAAGGATAATCAATTTTTACAGGCTTCGTCTCACACAGATTCTATGAGTACAGCGACTATATCAAATAATCCTTTATTGAAAGGTTCCGGTTTACCCCCCTTCTCAGAAATTAAACCAGAGCATGTAGTACCAGCGGTGACAGAGTTGATAACCGAACTCGATGCGGAACTTACTAAGCTAGAAAGTAACGTACAGCCAACTTGGAGTGGTTTAGTTGAACCATTGGAAAAAATTTCTGAACGTCTGTACTGGACTTGGGGCGCCGTAAGTCACCTTATGGGTGTAAAAAATAGTAATGAGTTGCGCGAAGCTTATGAGACAGTTCAACCGAAAGTAGTACAGTTTTCTAATAAACTTAGTCAAAGTCAACCTGTTTACAACGCTTTTAAATCTCTACGTAATAGTGATACATGGGCAACGCTTGAACCTGCTCAAAAGCGTATTATTGACTCCGCTATTCGTGACGCTGAACTATCGGGTATTGGTTTAGACTCGCAAGCACGCGAACGTTTCAATGCTATTCAAATGGAGTTAGCGGAACTTTCGACGAAGTTCTCTAATCATGTGCTTGATGCAACTAAAGCTTTTAGTTTGAAGTTGACAAGCAAAGACGAAATACAAGGTTTACCACCAAGTTTAGTAAGTCTTGCTGCCCAAGCTGCGCGTGCTACGGGTGAAGAAAATGCTACCCCAGATTCGGGTCCTTGGGTAATTACGCTTGATTTTCCTAGCTATGGCCCGTTTTTACAGCATAGTACTCGTCGTGATTTACGCTCAAAAGTATATAAAGCGTTTTTAACACGCGCGTCTTCGGGTGAGTTAGATAATAATCCTCTGATTGAGCGTATTTTAGAATTACGTACTGAACTTGCACATTTACTGGGTTATAAGAATTATGCCGAGGTTAGCTTAAAGAGCAAAATGGCGCCAAGCGTTGAAGCTGTACAAAAGTTACTCGAAGAACTACGCGCAGCTTCTTATGATGCAGCAGTCAAAGAATTAGAAGAATTAAAAGAATTTGCAGCGTCAAAAGGCGCCCCTGAAGCATCAGACTTTAAACACTGGGATATTGCTTTTTGGGCAGAACGTCAGCGCGAAGCTAAATTTGATTTTACAGCAGAAGAATTGCGTCCTTACTTCCCACTACCTCAAGTTCTTGATGGTTTGTTTGGGTTAGTACAAAGATTATTTGGTGTAACTGTTACTCCAGCTTCGGGACAAGCACCCGTTTGGCATCCTGATGTTCGCTACTTCCAAATAGCTGATGATACAGGTTCCCCTATTGCTTACTTCTATCTTGACCCATATAGTCGTCCTGCTGAAAAACGTGGTGGCGCCTGGATGGATACTTGTATTAACCGGGCAAAGATAACCCAAAATGGTACAAGCACAACTCGTTTACCTGTAGCGTATTTGGTATGTAACCAAACTCCACCAATTGATGGTAAAACCAGCTTAATGACATTCAACGAAGTTGAAACTTTATTCCACGAGTTTGGACACGGTTTGCACCACATGCTTACTAAAGTAGATTATGTAAGTGCAGCAGGTATCAACAACGTTGAATGGGATGCCGTCGAATTACCTAGCCAATTTATGGAAAACTGGTGTTACGAGCGTCCAACATTGTTCGGCATGGCAAAACACTACGAAACAGGTGAAACATTACCCGAACATTACTACCAAAAACTGCTCGCCGCCAAGAACTACATGAGCGGTACAGCAACACTTCGCCAAGTCCACTTTAGCTTAGTAGACTTAGAACTTCACAACAGCTATCAACCAGGTGGTGAAGAAAAAGCCAAAGACCTGCGCGCGCGTCTTGCCAAAACAACCACCGTTATTCCACCCTTACCAGAAGATGCATTTTTATGTGCCTTCGGTCATATCTTTGCAGGTGGATATGCATCAGGTTACTACAGCTATAAATGGGCAGAAGTATTAAGTGCCGATGCTTTCGCCGCATTTGAAGAAGCAGGCTTAGAAAACGAAGCAGCAGTAAAAGATACAGGAAAACGCTACCGCGAAACCGTACTCGCATTAGGTGGAAGCAAACACCCAATGGAAGTCTTCAAAAACTTTAGAGGACGCGAACCAAGCACCGAACCTTTACTTCGTCATAACGGATTGGCGCCACAAGCAGCCTAAAAACCTAAAAGCACAAAATCTTGTGTAAAATCTTGTGCAAAATCTTGTGTAAAATCTTGTGCAAAATCTTGTGTAAAATCTTGTGCAAAATCTTGTGTAAAATCTTGTGTAAAATCTTGTGTAAAATCTTGTGTAAAATCTTGTGGAACGGGCATCCCTGCCCGTCCTACAAAATTTCTAAACATAGAGGATAGGCGCCAATTTATCCTTCCTCTGTGCCTAATAAGGTAAAAATAATTACTTTGACTGCACAGGCAAGATGCCTATGCTACAAGAGAAACAAGACGAATCGTATTGTTAATTAATTTTAATATGAAACTAGTTTAAACACTTATATAGAAAAATTAACAATTGTGTAACAGAAAGCTAGAAAATTTATAGTTATTTTTTACAAAAGTTAATTAGTTGGTATTATTTTAGTGCAAATTGCAACAAATATTATAATTTAGACTAATTAAAATCGGCAAATATAGATTGAAACTAATAACCTAGATAACAATTGTTAAACTGAATAGTGGAAAATAATAGAGTATACTCAAAGTTGAACAATAAAAGTACAACAGCTTGTGAATAGTACATTTATAAGGCACTATTTACTCCTGTAATTTAAGTAGTTTATCTGCTTTAAGCCAAACAAAATAAACAATAATTCTGCGTAAATAAACATATAAGCAAAACATGTATTAATAAGCAGCCAGTAATGCTTTTGCTGTTAATTAATAGTGTTTATTTACGCAAAAAACCGATTACTACCCAAACTGTGAACGTAAACAAGTAAGATGATAGAAAAAATATTACTAGCTGTCTCCGGATTGGGGCACGCAGAAGAAATGCTCAAAACTTTCGCTGATTTACCCGCAGCGAAGCGCGCGAAAATAACTGTTTTACACGTAGTACCGGGTCAAACAACTGCGGAATCCATGACTGCTAAGTGGGAAGAAGGTGGCAAAATATTAGCAAATGCAATTCAGTATCTCAACTTAGACCCTAGTCGCGTTTCTTCGATTTTACGTCAAGGTGAACCTAAAGATGTAGTTTGTCAAGTGGCAGATGAAATCGAAGCGGATTTGATTATTATGGGTTCTAGGGGGTTAAAGCGATTACAGTCAATTTTGTCGAACTCGGTTAGTCAATACGTTTTCCAATTATCGTCACGTCCAATGTTACTGGTTAAAGATGATATATACGTTAAAAAGATTAACCGGGTCATGGTGGCAATAGATAGTTCTGATTCTGCTAAACACTGCTTAAAGTTAGCTTTGTTTTTAATGCAAGATTTAAAAGGAGCAGAGTTGTTTCTTGCCAATGTTAATACCGACTGGATGGGCAAATCTAATAAACCTGACTTTAATCCAGCTGATAACCCTGTTTTAGCTGCTGCTGCTGCTGAAGCTAAAAAGTATGGTGTACCTGTTCGTTGTGTTTCGAGTAGTGGTACTTCTGGACAAGAGGGAATTGCTACTACTAGTGGTCGAGCAGGTCAAGAAATTTGTCGCTTGGCAGAAGAAAATAATATAGACCTGTTACTGATGGGTTCTCCTGACCGTCGTCCTTCTATTGCTAAAAGCTTTGTTGATTTAGACCGCTTGTTAGGCGCCTCTCTTTCAGACTATGTTCGTGTTAATGCGACATGTCCTGTGTTACTAGCACGTACAGAAGCAGCTTAATTTCAAATAAGAAACCTGGTTTCTTGAAGAAACCAGGTTTCTAAATTAAGAATCTTTTCTTCCACCTTCACGACTTGCGGTGACGGTGTAAAGAAGAATTAAAAAGACCGCAGGAACCAATACGAACAGAATGCTCGCAATAAACCCCAAATCATTAGTTTGCATAGCAGCAAAGCCTCTCTCTGTTATCCACTTAACAATTTTAGGATAGCATTAACTACAATGTGGAAGTAAAAAATATATTCGGCATAGTAGATTTGTTTTATTTCGGCTTGGTGATTATGCTAACTGGCCCATTAACTAAAGTTTGACAAGCTAGACGGTAGTTTTCTGGCTTTTTCTTTAAAATCTGATTTTCTGCGTCTGTACGTGGTGATAAATTTTCTATTCCTTCTGTGATTTCCACAATGCATGTACCGCATTGTCCATAACCACCGCAGTTCATCATTTTTCCCCAGACTTTATATATATCTATCCCATTTTGCATCGCACTTAGCCGCATATTGGCGCCGTTTGCTGCTATGACTTCTTTACTCTCCTTCACGAAATTCATATTGCCCATACCTATTACCTCACAAACGGTCTATTTTACTTCGTACAATATTATATCTAAGTGTTAACTTATATTAATTAATATTAAGCTATGTAAACATTTAAATTAAAAAAAGAAGACAGGCATTATTACCTGTCTGGGTGCAAATTAATTTAAAAGTAACTTACCGAAAACCTACGGCAGCTTGCCAAACAAAGGCTAATAGTAAGAAGAATACAGGGATAATTGGCAGAACATCTACCAATGGGTCGAAGATTTGGTATGCTTCAGGCAACTTTGCCAACAGTAATGTAGGTTCCATGTTAATTAAATCCACCTATCCAACACAGCTTTAATATTTGAGATGTATCTTAACATGCAATCAGTAATGAGTGCTGAGTGCTGAGTGTTGAGTTTACAAAAGTTAAGAATAGTTATGAGTGCTGAGTGCCGAGTGCTGAGTGCTGAGTTAAAAATAACTCCCAACTTCTAATTTCTAACTCTTAACTTCCAACTCCTAACTCCTAACTCTACTCAGCACTCAGCACTTTCGACTCATTACTTGTATCGAGCCATATTGCGAAGTCGGTGGCAAAAGTGCCGTTTATAATGCTTTGGCGGATTTTTTGAGTAAAGCGGATGAGTTCGGTGATGTTGTGGATGGATAGTAAAGTGTAAGCGAGAATTTCTTGGCAACGCACCAAATGTGATAGGTAAGCGCGACTAAAATTTTGACAGGTGTAACAAGGACAAGTTTCGTCTAAGGGTGTAAAGTCTTCACGAAACTTTGCATTCTTTATATTCCAACGCTCTCCTTGTACCATTGCTGTTCCGTGACGTGCCCATCGTGTTGGAATTACGCAATCAAATAAGTCTATACCTGATGCGATTGCAATTGCCATTTCTTGATATGTCCCTACTCCCATTAAATAACGAGGTTTATGGTAGGGTAACAGCGGCGCCGTTGCTTCGACAATTTGATGAATTAATTCAGGTGGTTCTCCAACGCTAACACCACCTATGGCATAACCAGGTAAATCAAATGCTGCTAAACTTGATGCCGCGCTGGAGCGCATATCTAGGTATACTCCACCTTGAACGATACCGAATAATGCTTGGTCAGTACGTTGATGTGCTGCAATACATCTTTCTAACCAACGATATGTTCGTGCGGTTGCTGTCTCTACTTCTTCACGAGTCGCTGGATATGGTGGACATTCATCAAACGCCATTATCACATCGGCGCCTAAAATATTTTGGATTTCGATAGACTTTTCAGGTGTTAAGTTAATAATTTGACCGTCGTGAGGTGAACGAAAAGTTACACCTTCTTCTGTAATTTTTCGCATTTCACTCAAGCTAAAAACCTGAAATCCACCCGAATCAGTCAGCATCGGCCCATTCCAACCCATGAATTTGTGCAGTCCACCACCACCTGCTACAATCGCTTCACCTGGTTGAAGATGTAAATGATATGTGTTAGATAATACCATTTGCGCTCCAGTATCTTTAAGCTGTGCTGGAGTTATGGTTTTAACATTAGCTAACGTCCCCACTGGCATAAACCTTGGTGTCTCAACGATACCGTGTGGGGTATGAAAAATACCTGCTCGCGCTTTGGTGTGCTTACACTCTGCTACACACTCGAAGGAAAAATTAAAACTCAAAATATATCAACCTCTATAAAAAAACAGACTTCCTAAAGAAATCCACACAGAGGTTATTTTAAAAGAATTTTAAAAAATGTATAAGCTAATTATTTTTATCTGCTTTAAAACATATCAGAACTATCATCATCAAATTCTGCATCCCAACGCGCCGAAAGTACTTGCTCCATCATCGCCTCAATGGTATTTACATTCATACTACGGTCACGCCTCTCCTGTAAAGGAGTCGATAAAGGAATTATACGCAGGCGCCATCCTTCTTGCACCAAGTCGAAGTGAGTTTGCTTTTCTGGGGTTTGTCTGAGTTCGAGGTAGTCAAAGCTGCAAACATTTAAATAAAGCGCTTGATTTGCTACCAAGGTCGAGCGAGAAGGATTCGCGAAAACCTCCATCACATCTCCCTCACCTTCTGTATGTACCTCACCATCCAAAAGGTAAATATAGCGAACACGACCTAAATCAGTTAGCAATCGTCGCATATCTAATTTATTGACAATTACGCCCGCATCTATTATACACGGGGCTGGTATTTTAGTATCAGGTAGATGATGAGTCATAGTAGAAAATAAGACCGCTCAAAAACAATTTACAACAATGCTAACTAAAGAAAATGTTACAGCTTTGTTGACCCCCTGCACTTTAATTATTATCTATATTAATTTGTTAAATGTAGGGTATTCACCTAATAAATTGTAATTTATTATTAGCCGAAGTCGGTAACATAAAACTGTGTGTCATTCAACATACTTTTTATAAAGTATTTTTTTATACTTTAAATTTTGTTCTTGCTTATGGCACAAGCATAACAAAATTTTCAGTACTGAGTTCCTTTTACAAAACAATCTTATCGAAAGCTTTAAAAATTGTCTTGCTGCCCATGTATAAACTATACGTTTGATTACTCATATCTTGAAATTTATTAACGACATTATCAATGTAACTAATATGACAACGATTTGCCAGTGGTGTAAAGACTTATGGTTAAGTTTTGTATCTAGCATTATATTTTATACATCAATACCATTGCCATACATAGAAGGATTAAATTTTAAACGGGTAGCACGCTTGGCGCCAGTAGTTGGGTTAGTAATAGCTATGCTACTGTTACTAATTGATATAGGTTTAACTTTATTATATGTACCAACATTTACACGCAGTGTGTTGGTAGTTGCGCTTTGGGTTTACATTACAGGCGGTTTGCATTTAGATGGTGCAATGGACACTGCTGATGGATTAGCAGTGACAAACCCAGAACGACGCTTAGAAGTAATGGCTGATAGTGCTACAGGCGCCTTTGGGGCAATGGCAGGTGTATTAATATTACTATTAAAAACAGCAGCACTAACCGACCTCAACCCGCAAAATCGATGGTTTGCGATTATTGCAGCATGTGGTTGGGGACGTTGGGCACAAGTATTAGCTATTTTACGCTACAGCTATTTAAAACCGACTGGGAAAGGAGCTTTTCATAAAGAAGCTATAAATTCACCATTCGATTTACTACCCGGATTACTATTACTCTTAGCAATAACCACCCTAACAGCGCTTCTACATCCTCAAAATCTGACTTTTGTACCATTTACCGTACTAGCTGGTATCACTCTATCTTTCATCACAGGCTCCTGGTTCAACTATAAATTAGGTGGACACACAGGTGATACTTATGGTGCAGTTGTTGAATGGACAGAAGCACTATTTTTATGTTCGATGACAATTATTTGACAGGTTGTAATCGCGTTACTTTTAATTTAAATGCACCAACTCCCGTTTCTCCGAATGAACGCACGCGAACTATATAGCTTCCAGTTTCGCTAATTCGAGTAAACAATAATGAGTTACTGCTGCCATCAGGACCATCGTCGTTTTCTGCGACAGTACTGCCGTTGGGACCAAGTAGAGTAATAATGCTGTCAAAACTGTCTGAAGCTAGGTCAACCGCTAAATTTTCGCCTTTGTTCAACTTCACTGTATAGTCGCGTGCAAAACCACCTTGACCTGTAGGGATGTCTTTGTCTGTTAGCGAGTCTGTAACTTCGTAAGTTGATGGCAAGGGTAAAGGACTATAGACTTTATTTACCTGAGCAAAACTTGCGGTTGCAGTTATCTCAATCGTTAGTAATGTGGTACTCATGACTAATAATTGCCTGAACACCGCTACAGTTTTACTAATCATTACAGTACCTTTTCCACTCTTCGAGTATATATATTGGGCCAATTATAATAATTCACACCCTGAGTTGCCTAGGTGCTTAATATTTCTGCTTCAATGTTATTGCGCTTGCTGCAACACCGATAACTTCTATTCCAGCCTGATTCAGTGTTATTACTGCTTCCGAAGCGGTGGCGCCTGTTGTATATATATCATCTATAATCAGTACGCGCTTTGGATGAGTGTGTAAATTTTTAACTGTGAAGGCGGCTGTTAAGTTTTTTTGGCGCTCGAAAAGCGATAAGCTGTGCATTGTTTGGGTATCTTGCACTCTTAGCAGTAAATCTTCTTTAATGTGATATCCAGTTACATCACAAAAACCTTTGGCGATTACCGCAGCTTGGTTAAAACCGCGTTTTTTTAATTTTTCAGGGTGGATAGGTATGGGAACTACTACAAATTTTCGATCTGGCGACTGTAATGGTACGTCTGCTAACCATTGTTGTCCTAACCATTGACCGAACAAACGACCAACTTCTGGGTGTTTTTCATATTTCATCACCGCAATGGCTCGTTTGAGAATACCACCATAGGCACCCCAAGCAAAAACTCTTACAGGTGGTTTCCAAAAAACACTCGCGTCATTTATCTGGCATTTATATAATTGCTTCGTGCAGTTAGGACATAATTCGCTTGATGTCGCACGCTGACAAATTGGACAATTCGATTTCAAAAATAAATTGAAAAAATTTTGTATCAGCACTCCTAACTCCTAACTCCTAACTCCTAACTTTTTTACATAAACTCTATCGCATCTTGCTGTTTCAACTCCTGTTGCTGCTTTGTAACCATTATTTTCATAAAGTCTGACAGCTTCAACGAGAACGCTAGCGGTTTCTATCCAAATTTGCTCGAAACCACGCTTTTTGATAGTTTCTTCTAGCTGTTGTAACAAATATTTTCCGACGCCAAATCCGCGAACTTGCGGTAATAAATACATTTTTCTGATTTCTACAGCTTTTTGTCCACGAAGAATAGGATAATAGGCGCCTGTACCCACTACTTGGTTTTGATATTCCACAACCCAGAACTCCCCACCTGTAGCTAGGTAACATTCCTCAATTTGTAGTACATCTTTATCGGCGCCATCTGGTTCCCAACCTAAACCATATTCTGCAAGTACACACCGAATAACTTCGGATGCGGGAATACGATGATGTTTTTCCCAGGAGCGAATTAAATAATCTTTGTAATATTGGTTCATGTAGGCAATAATGACTAACTATGAATTCTTGGTTCTGGGTGTAAAGTTGCTAGTAGCTCACTCTCAACTACAGCTAACTCATCTAGTCGCTGCATTACATCTTTACGGTCGAAGTAAGTATCGGCGAGTACCCAGTACATGCCAAAGTGTCGCGCTTCCGATGCCATTAAACCTTTGTAAAACTTGGCTAACTCAGGTTCAGGGCAATGTGCTGCTAATAACCCTAAACGCTCGTGACTACGCGCTTCGATTAAACCTGTAACGAGTAATGAATCTAAAAATCTATGTGGTTCTTGGGGACGAACTTGTGCTTTTAAACCTGCTCCATATGGTGGTGGTGGCAAAGGCGCCAAAGCTATATTACGACGTTCGAGCCATTGGTTGACTAGCTCAAAGTGTTCAAGTTCTTCTTGAGCTATTTTGGTTAGCTCCCTTACCATTTTGGTATTAGATGGGTAGCGGAACATAAAATTTAACGCCACACCAGCAGCTTTACGCTCGCAGTGGGAGTGGTCGAGCAAAATTGTATCGAGGTTTGCGAGAGCTTGTTCTATCCAAGCTGAACTCGTTGGTTGCTTTAAAGCGTTGATGGTTGGTAATGGAATCATTATGAAAACCTATTTTGGCGTTAGAAACCGGGTTTCTTTTACAATATTGTAATAAAAGCAAAGATTTGTCTGCGACAATGAATGGGTAGAAACCCGGTTTCTCGGTTTCTTAAGATTTAGAAATATATTTCAAAAAATGTTTATATAGTTTTGTTTATTTTGACATTATGATAATTATTTAAACAAGTGCAGATAATTAGTACAAATATTAAGCTGATAATGCTGTTTTAAATATGACGAAACTACCTTTAGTATCATCTCGCTTTCAAGCTATTGACCAAATAATTATTCAGCATAAAATTACACCATTGTCATTAAATCCACATAAAAATATAATTACGAGTTTTCGAGATATCGGAAATATTATAGCAGAAAGAACAGATGATACTCAGCTTGTACAATGTTTATTTACTACCGTAGAAAGAATTATCCACGCACAAGTATGTAATTTCCCAGAAAATATTTTTTGGGATTATGATTTTATTGTGTATAGTATGTTCGAGCAAGCGGTGAGCGCGAAAGAAGGGGCAATAAGATATTTAGAAGTATTTGGCAATAAAGTTGTAGAGTTAATGTCCATGTGTGGATGTTCAAGCGAAATACGTTTCCCATACTTACATGATTTTATCTATGGATTTGATTGGGCACGCTGGGTACAAAAAGACCCTGTAAACCGAGCTAATATTCAACCCTTTAGTTTAACTTTTCTAGATTGTTTACATAATAAAGGTAAAGAATTATTACATAAAATTAGTATAGATGACGAACGCTACCACCACATTTCTACACGTAGCTATCGTAATCCTTTTTGTTTTTCGCGCGACCCTAAAGACGAATACAAATTACTTACGTACCTTGCTGAATATCAACTGATACCAGTATCTGCATGGAATTGGAATGCTACAACTATATGGGATAAACCATTCGACCAGCTACGGGAACAGGTCTCGTTGACATTATTTAATCGCACACAAAAATGAAAATTTCTGAATTAATCAATTGGTTTGAAGCTTGGGCAAATCCAGCTTGGCAGGAAAAGTGGGATAATTGTGGTTGGCAAGTTGAACCAGGGGTGTTACACAAAACAGCGACAGTACTCGTGTGTTTGACGCCAACTTTAGCTGTAATGCAAGAAGCTATTGCGCTTCGTAATGCAGGCACGAATATCAATTTAATATTTGCCCACCACCCTTTAATTTTTCACCCACCCAAGTCTCTATCTGTTTCCGACCCAATTGGTGAGATGGTGCGGTTAGCGTTTATCAATAATATAGGTATTTATTCGGCACATACCAACTTTGACCAAGTTGAAGATGGTACTGCTGATGTTTTGGCGCAAATTCTCGAATTGAAAGATACTACTCCTATAGTGCCTACTCAAAATGGTTTAGGATATGGACGTGTTGGTACTCTAGTACCAAATATGGCTTTGAAAGATTTATTAGGAAAGATTCGGACTAGTCTTGAACCGCCAAATTTAATGTACTCCCCTGCTAATTTAGAGTATCTTGTTGAACGGGTCGCGGTTTTGGGGGGTTCCGGCGCCAGTTATATAAAGGATGTTGCACGGTGTGGCGCCGAGGTTTATTTAACTTCTGACTGTAAGTTTCACGCTTTTCAAGAAAGCCGCGATTATAAAGTCATTTTAATCGACGCTGGGCATTATGCCACCGAGCGCCCAGCTTGCAGCAAATTAGCGCAAAAGTTTAGTAGCAATGGTGTTACATCGCTTTTGAGTCAAATGGATGAGGACTTTCGGCTGTTCTATTAATGAGCAATATTCCAAACCTTTCTAAACAATATTACTTAAAATGAAGTTATATTTAGTACATATTAAATTTTAAAATTGGTTAGTGTAATACAATATAAAAACTAATTGGTAATGCTTGTAGCCATATATCACGTTACGGAAATGTATGTGATTTTAATCACACTAAATTATCTAATTGAATCACCAGCGTTAACTGACTCATATCAGTTGAGAACGGCTAAAAATATTCCACAGTAGAAGTATCAAACTACCGAAGTGCTGTGTCAATTATGATTCGCGCCTTAATTGAGTCTGCTTTTCAGACAGGATATTTAAGTGTTGAGTCCGAAGGTCTTATCCATCAGGTGTTAGCAACTAGAAGCTATCAATCAGAAGACTTAAAAGCTTTGGTGACATTATGTGATGCTTTACAGGCAGGTCATGTAAAGCGAGAAGCATCCTCAAACCTTTTATTTGAACTGATTGCCCAGTACAGATAATCGTACAGATAGCGGGAAACCGCTCCGATACACCAGATATATCTGAATTTTCTATAATCATCTTGGTATATTCATCTAATTGCTTATATTTACTCCCTATTCTTCACGCTTCTTTAACAAAAAAACCTCGAACTGTAATAACTGTTGTATTTATGTTGCCAAATATCATTCAGGACAGCCTATTAATGAGCTAAGATCATATTCATAGGGGTTTTACTCAAGCATAGTCCCCTGAGTTCCCAACGATGTCAAAAAATACCAGTCGGCAACTCACGCAACCGCAACTCGCTCTTGTTTTAGAGTATAATATATTACGTTACGCAAGTAAGGACTCGCCAGTAATGGTCAATCTGGTAAGGAAAAATCCTGACTTATACGATTTCTACGAGGTAGATATTCTAACTCTTGACCCGGTTTAAAGAGAAACGAGCTACTTAGACTTTGGTCAGGTAAAAGACCTTTTGATATGTCATAATTCGGACTTTCAAATGGTGCTATCTACGGGGTTAATACCCGAATTTTCAATAAAAAATTAACTTCGTTAACAAAGGCAGAAGCAGTAGATGCTACACCGCAAGATTTATCAATTGTGCTGCGATGGGCGTGAGGTTTGTGTTTTCTTGCGAGACCAGCAACGCTGGATAGAGCGTGCCCGCATTTTAGACATTGAAGGAGATTTAGTGACTCTCCGATATGAAACAGACGAAGAAGACGAAGTTTGTTCATGGGAAGAAATGGTTCGGCTTGAAAGTATTGGTGCTGTAACGCAAAAATTGGCTTCTGTACCGCGCGGTAATGTTGAGCCACTTTTGACAGAAGACTGTCCCGAAGCTGAACGTATTCGCAACAATTACACCGACTCGAATCCTGAAACATAACTCACGGCGCCTATAAATGTTTTATATGAATTATCGTCGTAAAAAGCATAGGCGCCATGATAGTACATTTGCCCAAAAAGTTAAGAAGCTTCTCTCTCTAAAAAGTTTTTTGCTTTCGCAAGCAGCACAAACCTCGCAATCACAGCGCTAACCCCTTTTTACGTGTCTTTGTAAAGATATTGTAAAGAGGGGTTATCTTATTGATTCTAAAATTTAGAAACCGGGCTTCTACAAGATAAATAGCGTGTTCTAAGAAAATTTTGATAAGAAGCCCGGTTTCTTTAATCTGAGCGTTCTTTATTTAAACTTTCAAAAGCGGGACAGTACCCTTCGAGCGTCACTCTAAAATTAAATAAAGGAGAAGTGGGGTTCCAGCAGCGTCCACCTCGTTGATGTCGGCAAGTTCCACAACAGTCAACGTCATGCCAAATAAATTTATCACTATTTTGACTCAGTAATTCGCGTTGCGACAATCCTCTTAATACTAATTCTTCACCTTGCCAACGAGCTTCAATTAATCCTGTGTCAGCAAATTGGCGCCAACGTGGGTCAGCGGCAATAGACTCTGGTAATGTAATAGATACGACATGCCCTAACTCTGTAAGTTCACCTTCATAATTCGTTTCTGGAGGGGCTGGCTGTAAAAAGGTATCACCAATTGGTAGCTCAACTAATACACCAATTGCGGGTGAATGTACGTGATAACGATTTTGTAATTCTTCAAGACTTGTTAAATCAGCAAGATAAGTGGGTGAACCATGAACGAATATTACGTGTTGCGGTCGGAGGTTGTGAATTAATTGAGTGGTACCTGGTCCATCGCTGTGTTGAGCAAGAAGATAACTTTCGACCTGCACTAATCGTGATAAAAGAGAGTTAATTTTTATGTCAACTTTTTCAGGCGCCAAAATTAACCAAGGGCCTGTGTCAAGCTGACAATACTCGTTAATATCAACTTGAAGAGAATCAGTTAGAACAATACAAGAAGATTTTCCGACAATTGAACGTGACTGAGGATGTAAACGTCGTACTCGTGGACGAACTCGTTCATCCCAAAATAACGGTTGATGTCGAGCAAAGTTTTGCACGGATGCTGGTAAATGTGGCAAAAGTTCTAAGTAAGCATCACAGCCAACAGCAACAGTATCATCAACCCAAATATCTATATCACGTCCAGTAAAATGGTGATGACTACGAAGCAGCATTAGCATTTCTTGCCCTAAACCTAATGCAGCAGTTAACATTAAAACCGAGTAACCTTCTGCAATTGCTCGATTAACTCGTTCTGCTAGCTGATTTTCTTGGTTACGACGATGCGAATGACGCGCGGTACCATATGAACCTTCAATAATTAGAACATCTAGCTCTAATCCCCGCAACTCTTCTAACCGTAAACCTTCTACCAAACGCGAATTCGATAAGAAAAAATCACCCGTATATAAAAGCTTATAAATACGTTGTGGTGTAGTGTAAGTTAGTAATGTGGCAACGGCGCCAGGTAAATGACCTGCTGGAAATAACTCTACAACCAAACCATCTTTAAGTTCAATAGGAGTACGCAGCGGCAAAGCTTGACAAAAAAGCAAATTGTCTTTATCTTCGCGTTCTAACCAATTAAGCGGAAGTAATTTACTAGTTACCTCGCTAGCGTAAATAGGTAAAAGTGGAAATGTTTCATGTAGCTGTAACAAACCTTTGGCATGGTCAGAGTGAGCATGACTAACTAAAGCGAAATCGGCTGGTAAGGGTGAACTACCTTGACGTGCAGACTTTTTTAACCCCTTGACTAAAGGAGAAACATCATCCAAACCACAATCTAGTAAAATGCGATATTGTCCAAGACGTACCAACAAACAAACGCCTTCACCGTTATGATGAACACCATACGGCAAGCACTCCAATTCACATATCGGTTCCCCAGTATCAAACCGAGAGGATACCGAGATGCGCTCACTCATTATGAACCCTCCCTATAATAAATCTCTCTAATTATCGCTCTAATTGCTGATACGCTTCGACCGCGACATGTAATGTTTTCTACATGTCGCGTTTTAAAACTAAAATTTAGTGTGCAGAACCATTACCGTGGTAGTTGTCTGTGTCGTAAAATCCATTCTTGGTACCGAAGAACAGACAAGCGAATGTAAACACTACTGTTAATCCGACTAAAATTAGCTTTACGGTCATTTGATTTGTTTCCTTTTTTAATAAGTGGTTTTGAGTTTTGTTAAAATGTAACCTGGGGTAAAGATTATTAACCCTTAAATCTTTACTAATCTTTACTATGGTTATAATTATTAAGCAATAAGTACAGTTACCAGAATTTTTTCAAATTGTAGAACTTTTCTGCGAATGTGTCCATCTACCGATGTAATAAAACTTACCCGCATGATTTACATCTTAAGGATGAATTATAATTTTAATATTTTAATTTTGTCTTTATAATTCCTCATATTACATCTATATCGTGCCTACATTATATTTACATTTGTTCATAATCCTTAGTAATACTTAATGTTTATTTAATGGAGCTTGAAACACTCACAAGCAATCTGCCAATCTTCTTGTGTATGTATCACTAAAACCTTGACTTTGCTTTCGGGCGCCGCAATATTTATATCAACAGGGTGATTGTGGTTTTTTTGGTTATCTAGTAGCAATCCTAAAAAACCGAAAGCTTCACACACAGAAAAGCGTACATCTGGAGAGTTTTCGCCCACTCCAGCAGTAAATATTAAAACGTCTAAACCCTGTAAACTGGCAAGCATGGCGCCAATGTAGTATCTCAGACGGTGTATATATATATCGTAGGCTAGCTTTGCGCGCTCGTTACCTTGAGATATAGCGCCGAGTATTTGCCGCATATCCCCAGAAATACCAGAAATGCCAAGTAAACCAGATGATTTATTCAGAAGATTATCGAGTGTTTCAGGTGTATAATTTTCTTGACGTAATAAATGAATTAAAAGACCTGGGTCGATGGCGCCAGAACGACTACCCATCATTAAACCATCCAAAGGCGTAAAACCCATTGTAGTATCTATACTGCGGCCATTTTTAACTGCTGCCAGCGAGCAACCGTTACCAAGGTGACAGTTAATTAACCGTAGTGAGTCTAAATTTTGACCAAGAATTTTAGCTGCACGTTGTGTACAGTATTGATGGCTAATACCATGAAAGCCATAACGACGTATACCTTGAGAGACCCATTCGTAAGCACCTGAAAATATTGCTTTCTCATCAGGTATATGGCTATGAAAGGCTGTATCAAATACTGCAACTTGTTTGATATCACCTAGATGTTCTTGAATCGCTTCAATACCTTTTAAGTTTACTGGATTATGAGCAGGCGCCAGAGTAGCCAGCTGTTGAATAGTATCAATGACTGCTTGCGTAATAACTACACTACTCTGGTATTCTTTACCACCATGCACAACTCGATGTCCAACTACATCTATTTCTGATAAATCGTTTATGACCTTAGTGGTGCCTTGATGAAGACTGTCTATTAAGTAGGCAATAGTTTCAGAATGGGATGCTGATATATCTTGCTGTAACTCCGCTGTCGCTGTTTTAATTTTAATTTTAGCAACTTCTGGGCGCCATTCAACTTGTGCAGACCAAATAGGTTTTGGTGGATTTTCAGGAATATTGTCCTGAATTTCGTATAAACAACTTTTCTGACTGCTAGAACCTGCATTTAATACCAGTATTTTCATACACTTACACGGGCATAATTGCTAAACTACTTCAATGGAATCTAAGTAAAAGCATAAAAATGAAGCTTCCGAGAAAAATCTCAGTAATCTTAATCTTAATATTTTCTTTAGTTTGTTCCCCTGTATTGGCAGTAATGAATAAAGATAACTCAATGCATAGCATTAGAAAATCTAATATTGAGTCAGGAATACAGGAATATGTCCGACAGCAACAAATTATAATTGACCTGGCAAAAAAACAAACTAAACAGCGTAAAGGGTTTTTACAGAGGTTTGGGTTCAAGCGGAACCGTTCTGAGCGTAAGTCAAAAGTGCAGCAAAAACAAAAGCGTCAAGGGTTTTTGAGTAGATTTAGATTAGGGCAAAATAGAACTAAACAGCCAAAAAAGCAAAAACGCGGTTTTCTCCGACGTTTTGGTATATAGAAACCGGGTTTCTTTATCGAAATCTTGTAATAAAAATAACGATTTTGCATAGAAACCCGGTTTCTAAATTTAAAGTTTCTTAAACAACTGCATAAAACCGACAATCATCCCCTATAGAAGTAAATAAGGGATGGTTGCTCGATTTGGGAGTAATTTGACCCCAGCAATTTATACTGCAAAAAAAGGTGATAAATATGGATTCATCGAACATAAATTCTAATTTGAACTCACAATCTGAGATAGCCACTTCAGGAAATCAACAGCGTACTGAACAGGCGCCATTGGCAAAAATAAGTGATACCATAGCATCGCTAACAGTATGTGATTATTTAGGTGGGTTGGCAGTGATGTTGATATTTTTAGCAATTACACGCATGATATCTCAAACAGGGTTGGGGAAAAAGTCCAAGAGAGTGAGAGAGGTTGAATTTTTGGAACGTGTCTGGAAAATGGACGCTTCCAAAATAAATCATTAAAGCAATTATTGATGAAATAATACAGTTATCAAGGGTAGCAATGCTAGCAAGAAGTTATGCCAGTATTGTGAACACGGTTGTGCATTAGTAAATTGCTGTTGATGGTTAAGTAAAGCTTCGATACGCTGCTCCAAGCGTGTACCTTCACTTGACGAACCTAAAGCAGCACAAAAGATTTCAGCACAAGATGAAAAGTTATTTTCTGACTGTGTTTGGAAAGAAACAACAAGTAACAGTGACTCCGCTAAAAGTAAATTATCAACTCTACTCGCAGCATAAGCATCTGCACGGAGTTCACGCAAAATTAAAAGCTCTTGCCATAAAGCGTCAGTGTTAGGCAACCAACTACTGCATTCACGTATCCAACCAAGCCAAAAAAACCAAAATGTATCGCGATAATAGTAATGACCTTGTTCGTGAGCAAGAACTGTTTCTAAATGAGCAGGAGAAAGGCTTTGCAATAAACCTTTACTAATGACAAGCTCCGACTTCCAAAAACCTATTTGCCCTGCAAAAAGTGCTGCTGTATCTAGTAATCGGACTTTTTGATTACCTAATTTAGTCTCAGTACATACTTTGACAGAGCGTAATGATTGCCACCCTTGATACGTTAATCTTACTAATAACACGACAAACAGTACAAGGCTACCAATAGCAAAACCATAGCTTAAACAACCAGTTTGCCACATACCCATTTTACCTTGGGTACCCATACACAATAGTGCGATGGCGGTAGTAAAAATCAGCAAAGGTGGAAATAGAAAGAAAAATAAAGCTTGGCGCCAGCGCGAAGAGAAGTTCTGGTAACATTCGGCACTTATAGAAGCATTACGCCGTATAAACCAGGCGGTGGTTATGGATGCGAAAATGATAATTAGATGCATTATTACTGTTCCTCTCTTGCTTGACGTGCATCTTGTATACGTTTTGCGATTGCTTGAATTTGTGTGCTAGCCGCTTCATCAAGACTATCAGCAAAAGCGGCAATTATGTCAGGATTTCCAATCGCAAGAAATCGCTGTAGCTGTTCGTGGGCTTTAATGACTTCAGCTTGTTGTTTTGTTAGTAATGGGCGCCAAAAAAATGCACGTCCACACTTATCACACTTTAACCAACCTTTATCAGTCAGACGACGTAGCACTGTAGTAACAGAAGTATACGCTAATTCGCGGTTGGGATCAGCTAAGATACGGTCGTGTACATCTTTAACTGTAACGCTACCGAGTTCCCACACGATATTTAATATTTCTGCTTCCAGTGGACCTACTGAAAGTTGTTTCGGACGGTAATCAGGTAAAGGCGCCATATTTTAGATTTTCCCTTTGGGAGATAAATGAATTATTATACGGGCAGGTTCAGGAAAATTGTAATTGTAAACCCGATGCTTGTACGGGCGGGTTTTAGAAATTGTAAGTTTAAACCCGATGCTTGTACGGGCGGGTTTCGGAAATTGTAATTTTAAACCCGATGCTTGTACGGGCGGGTTTCGGAAATTGTAAGTTTACTTCTAGGATATTTGTGAACCCGCCCCTACTATACATACTATTTGAAATTACTATTATCACAGGCAAATTCACTTCAAACGTATACGTTGTATATTTCTGCTTTTTTTAGGTTACATGTCAAGACGCTCAAAAGTAGTTGCACAAAGCACAACCAAAGATAAGGTAGATACATGAGTAATATCCTACATCACAAAATTGTTTGGGTATTGCGCTTCTAGTTGGTTACATTAACTAGCTTAGAATGTAATTTCGGTAGTAAATATAAAATTCAGGTGTATATAGAGCGTGAAGCTATTTGTTTATCACACTCCAGAGCAGGCTCCTAACAGCGAAGTACCCGAATGTGCTATCGCGGTTGACGTATTGAGGGCTACAAGCACTATAGCCACAGTTTTAGCCGCTGGAGGCGAAGCCGTGCAAGTCTTTAGTGACTTAGATAAATTAATGCAGGAAAGCGAAAACTGGCAGCCCGAAAAACGGCTACGTGCTGGAGAAAGGGGTGGCGGCAAAGTTCCTGGTTTTGAGCTAGGTAATTCTCCTCTCGATTGTACTCCAGAGCTAGTACAAGGAAGGCGTTTATTTATTAGCACTACTAATGGCACTCGAACTTTACAAAGAATTCAGGATGCAGGTGCAGTCATTGCAGCAGCACTAATTAATCGTGCTGCTGTAGTAAAGTATGTTGTGGACAAGGAACCTCTTAATGTTTGGATAGTTGGTTCAGGTTGGGAAGGTAGTTACTCTCTTGAAGATACGGTCTGTGCAGGCGCCATTGCCCACAGTGTTTGTCAGCACACGAACTTACCTATTGAAAAACTAGCTGGTAACGATGAAATGATTAGTGCAATTTCGTTGTATTCGCAGTGGGAGAAAAACCTATTAGGGTTGTTGCATCATGCTAGTCATGGACAGCGTTTACTGCGTCTTGATTGTCATGAAGATTTAAAATACTGTTCTCAAACAGATATTTTAGATGTTTTACCGATGCAGCAAGAGCCAGGAGTTTTGAAAAAATACGGATAATTCTTTATAAATAAGTAACATAAGATTCCCAACTTACAATTAAATTGGGAATCTAATTACTTAGAATTAAGCAAGTTTTTTTTGAACAAATAAGGATACAAACCAATAGTTAGACTTATTAGCCCCACAGCAACCCACCATCTATCATCAAGACTTACATCTAAAGACGTTTTATTTCTAGAACGTGCAAAATTATCAATTCGGGATGCTGCTTCCTGCTGTTCTTTTTTGTCGCTAAAATTACTATTCGGAGAAAAAGGAATATCTCCACTATTTGTTACCAAAACAACTTGGTAAGTATACGAATCAATATCACGTCCACCAACTATCATGCGGGCGCCTTTTAACTCGTCAACAGGAATATTCTTTTCTTCAGACCACAAAAACCCGTGCTTAACAATCTGACATTTATCATCTTTAACGAATGCACGCTCACAAGTCAACGTACTAACTTTTGCAAAAGTTAATAAACAAATTCCCAGCGCAATAAAATAAACTCTCACCGAACCCCCGTATCAAGAAGATGGAACAAGATATGATTAGACCATCTGCTTTATAAAGAGGAAACGATAATTAGATACTTATACAAAAAGAAAATAAAAATTTTAAACTTAATTAACCATCTTGTAGAATTGGCATCTTGTGGAGCGGGCATCCCTGCCCGCCTATTATATTTAGAACGGGCAAGGATGCCCATTCCACAAGAGGAATTTGAATATTTTTTATTAAGAAGTTGCTAATTATCTATATAAACTGTAACAGCAGCTACAGCAATTAACATCTCATCATTTTTATCGTTCAGCACAGGAATCGCGCGACCCTGAACAACCATACCACCATTTTCAACACGAAGTGATTTCTGACCAAATGGCAGCACAGCTAGAACTTCCTCTTCACGAACTTGTTCAGGATAAGGGACAGCAACTTGTACTTCGACTATCATTTGATTTGGGTCAGTTAAACCAGCCACATCCCAAACACCAAGTAAAGCATTATTAGCTATTGCGTTCCGTACTGCTCTAGCTGCTGCAACCGTTGGTTCCTGACCATGCTGGTCAATTCCCATTCCCATTTCAATAATAAAACACTTACGAGCCAAAATTTCTCCTTATGTAATTTTATTTATTTATTCAAAATCGCGCTTGAAAGCTGATTTGATTTCAGGCGCCTGTAATTGTAACAATATCGTAAGTTTTGCAACAAATGAAAATTAAGATAAAATACATTTCCCCAAAAAAGTTACTAATTCTGGCAGCAATGTTAGGTGGAGGATTTGTACTTATTGTATACATATGTCTTTTCACCAGTATAGTACGAGCGCGCATAATTAAAGTAGAAAATTTAGTCCAACAATTTGAATCCCAGTTTCAAAACGACCCATTAAAAGCATTGCAGCAGAGTTCAACACAAAAAGTTGTAATCCAACAAGGTTTCAATAATGACAAAGGACTAGATGCAAACTGTTTAACATGGGATTCTGAACCAGTTGTAAGCGGTTGGACACAAGACTCAAAAGACTCAGATTTTTTTGTTGATTACTACGTACCACCCTCTTCCAAAGCAATAATTTGTACAACACCTATATTTGCAGGCGCCTTAACTGCTGACGCTGATAAACCTTTTTCATACGAAGTGTATCGAACTGAATACGGTTTAAGAGTTCGCGTTATTATTGGTGTTTCTGAGGTTCGAGAACTTTGCCAAATGCTAGCTCTTGACGGTAATTGTCTCAATTCATTCCTACAACAACAAGCAATTGTACGCTATAAACATTAATACCTATTCTTTAGTAATCTTAAACCGCTCAAAGTTACAAGCACCGTAGAACCTTCATGTCCAACCACACCCAAAGGTAAAGTAATACCAACAGTAAAATTAATCACTAACAGTATTAAAACAGACGTAAGTGCAAACGCAATATTTTGTTTAACTACCCGTATTGCGCGTTTACCCAACTCAATAGCTACAACCAATTTTTCTAACTTATCAGCCATTAAAACAATATCAGCAGTTTCTAGAGCAACATCACTACCTGCCACACCCATTGCAATACCAACTGATGCGGTAGCAAGTGCAGGAGCATCATTAATTCCATCACCCACCATTGCGACTGTTTTATATTCTCGTTGTAAACGTTTAATCACGGTTACTTTATCTTCTGGTAACAGTGAGGCATATACTTCTTTTATACCTAGTTGTTGGGCTACATATAAAGCAGTACGTTGATTATCGCCTGTTAACATAATAATTTCGGCGCCTAATTTTCTCAAACGTTTTACCATCATTGCTGCTTCTGTACGAACAGTATCAGCAACTGCAATAATTCCTAGTATTTTATTATTCTCTGCTACCCAAACAGTTGTTTTACCTTCTGTTTCAAGACGTGTACTATGCTTTATCAAGTCTTGGTTTATAAGTATGTTCGTTTGTGCTTGTATAAAACTTACTGTTCCTACTAAAACCTGTTTCGAGTTAACTTCACCACTAATTCCAAAACCTGTATGTGCCACCACATTTGTTGCAGATGGAATATCTAATTGATTATCATTCCCATAGGCAACAATCGCTTGTCCAATTGGATGTTCTGAAAAACTTTCAACCGCAGCAGTTGATATCAATAAACTATTTACATCACATCCATCTGAGGGTATAATTTGCTCAACACATGGTTGCCCGGTAGTAAGAGTACCTGTTTTATCGAAAGCTACTGCTCTGACCTTGCCAACCATTTCTAAATCGGCGCCACTTTTAAACAAGATACCGTTGCGGGCGCCTGTGGCAATACCAGATAATAAAGCAGGCATAATCGCTGCCATCAAAGCACACGGAGAAGCAACCACTAAAAAAATCAGCGCGCGATAAATAGTAGTTTCCCAATCTTGATTTAAAAATATTGACGGTACAGTCATCAATACTATTCCACATAGAATAATTACTTTCGCATAAGCGCGCTCGAACCGTTCGATAAATAACTGTGAAGCAGGCGCCTCATTTTGTGCCTGTTCAACCAAACGAATTACTCTTTGAATTAAACTACTTTCAGGTGGTTGGTGTACTTCAACGACTAATGCACCAGTCCCATTAATTGTGCCAGCATAAACATAATCTCCAATAGTTTTTTCTACTGGCAAAGATTCACCCGTAATTGAAGCCTCATTTAAATTACTAGCACCCTCAGTTATTACACTGTCAGTAGGAATTAATTCACCTGGTTTAACTAATAACTTATCGCCAATTTGTAACTGATTTATAGCAATCTGTTTTTCTTGACCACGCGAAATAACTCTTGCGGTATCAGGGGTCAAACGCATCAAACTAGTGATAGCGCGGTTAGTTCGCTGTATTGCGTAACCTTCCAAGGCGCCACTAATAGCAAAAATTAAAATTAGCACAGCACCATCAACAATTAAATGATACTCACGCTTCCATAAACCTAAAGCAGCGGCGCCGAGTGCAGCAACAATCATTAATAAATCGACATCAAACTCTTTCTCTTCAACAAGCGTCGTCAAACCTTCCTTCGCACTCGCATATCCACCCACCACATAAGCAACAGGCAACAGTAACAAAGCTAACCCAACCCAACCAAAGTAAAGCCCAAGCCAACCGAAGAGTAAAAATAAAGCACAACAACCCGCAGCTATAGCATCTGGGTGTTCGGTAGTAAGGCGCCTAATATCAAGTTTTGTAAAAGAATAGCTAGTCATAGTGGTAGAGCAATATATTTCCTCTACTCACCCTAAACCTTGACATTAATGTCAATGTCAAGCTATAAGACTAAAAATATTTTTTTTCCTGTACGGAAAGAGGTAAAACCTGGACTATTGTTGGTTAAGCATTTCCATAATTGTTGACAAAGGCAAAAATAGTTCTAATGGAGTATTTTGTAAATTAATAAAGCCATAACGTTCGTAGTAAGTTCTGGCAAATTCATCTTTAGCATCAACAAACAATCCAATACCTCCAGCATTTTCCGCTACAACCAAAGCACGCTTCATCGCTTCAAACAAAAGAGCTTGCCCAATTCCTTGTCGCTGATTAGTTGTATTAACAGCCAGTCTTGCAAGTTTTACACCAGGTATGATTCGAGGAAATTTTTTGTTAAACCGCAATGGAAGCTTTTCTACACGAATTTCACATAAGGTTAAAGTGAAGAAACCAATTATTTTTTCAGGCTGGTTTGTATCAACAAAGACAAAAGTACGAGAAATTCCTTTTTGAATATGCTGCCTTGCAGTCTGCTTAAGGAATCTATTGAGAGCTTCACTACCGCAATCAAAACCATCGCGGTCATGATGTTTATCTAGCAGTTCAAATAGTCTCACCTAACAATTCCTGATGTTTTTTCATCGCAGCTTTTAGATAGGCATTAGGTGGTGGGGGATTCTCAATTAAACTAAACACTTTATCAGCATCACTCTCAGATAAAACTATAACTCGTTCATCTTCAATGATTTTTTTTGCTTCTTTCAATGCTGCCTGAACAATAAACTGATTTAATGTTGCGCCAGATAATTCTGCTGCTTCTTGTAATGTTTCTTGAACGCTTGCAGGAATTCTAGCTGTCACCCGAACTGTATTTTCGTGACTGTTAAGCATATCTAATTAAACTTAATGTTATATTATTATAACTTAATGGTGCCATTTTGTCACCGCATTGAGTAACCTAAAAGAAAGTCTTCTGTCGCACAATGGTAAATATCTTCAATGCGCGCGCAAAACCTAACAATCAAAGAATTAACAGAACAAGTAGGTGGTGGTTTAACTCCAAGGATGGTGAGACACTATCATAAACTAGGACTACTACCAGAAGCATCAAGGTCTCAAAGCAACTACCGCTTATATACAGACAAAGACATTCAGCACTTGCGACGAATTGTAGCTCTCAAATCGCAAGGTTTCCAACTTGACCATATCCGTAAATTACTACAACCTGGCTCAAAGGCGCCGTTGAGTAACGATTTACTTGATAGTTTACAGCAACAATATCGGTCGGTGACTTCTCAATTAACTAGACTGCGGCAAACAGCAAGCGCACTCGAAGGTTTATTGGGAAGAGACCATTCGTGTTTAAACGTGCAAGCTGAAGCGTTGTTACAATTACAACAGTTAGAAGTCGAAACCAGCGCTTCTTTGGAACAACTTGAACAACTTTGGGATGGTTTGGATGCAGCAACCGATGCTCATCCTGAAGACTTTAATGAATCATTACAGCAGTTATTAACATTACCTAAACGTTCACAAATAGAAGTAGATTTATTATCAAAGTTAGTAATAGCTTCTGGTGATGTTAGTTTAGTAGATTTTGTGCGCTGGAGTCAAAACGCAATTGCATCAAGTCGCAGTGCTATTCAAAATAAATGTGACATTATTGTCGATGTTCCAGCGGTTTGTGCTGGTATTGACCAAGCTCGTGCTGCACATCTAGGCGCCAAAATTACCACTCTTATCGATGACCCTCATATTACCAGTTTTACAGAAGTTGAACAAGAATACTGTTCTTCAATAAAATGGCAAGAAAAATTAGAGCAGGTAACTCCAGGATGCATATTAGTAGTAGGTTATGCACCTTCGGTTTTAATATCTATTTGTAATTTAGTCGAGAAAAAGCAACTTCAACCAGCTTTAATTATTGGAATGCCAATTGGTTTTAGTCATGCACCTGCTGCAAAACGGCGCCTGATACGTTCTGGTGTTGAGTATATTACAACTGTAGGTATAAATGGTGGTGGATTACTCGCAGCAGTAGCATTAAATGCGCTAATTGAATCATTAATTGAGAAGCCTCATTGCCATTGTTATTTAAAAAATATGTAGGTTGGTTTTAGGGACGGGCAAGGATGCCCATCCCACAAGAATAATTAATTACAAGCTTTTAGCTGATAGATTAGTAGGGATATAATTTGCACCTTTTTTGTTAGCGCAAAACCCTACTTGGTCATATATTTGACCAGGTTGAAGGAGTTTAAGCCAATCAGGAGGGGTAACAATAATTTTTTACCTACTGCAACAAAGTTACCGTAACCTCCTGATATTAAAATTTAAGAGCGTGTTTGTCTCTTCTCTCTACTCTATGGAGACGCTCCGGAATCGCGTCTCTACGTGTATTTATGGTAAATATAAATACACTTATTGCACAGGCAGGATGCCTGTGCCACATTTCATCAAGTTAATAACAATGGAGTATTAATATAAAACAGGGGTATCAGTTAAAGCCATAGTTTGTGGTACCTGGCTGATTTGAGTATCAGGAAAACGCCTTGGTCTTCCAGGTTTGCGCTTATGTCGTTGATTAATAGATTTTTCGCTTGCTTGTGCTAATTCTTCGGGGGTGCATTTAAATAGTCGCAGCGCGTCTAAATATTTCTTTGGTGTCATGGTCGGTTCAGTACGTCCAGCTTCCCAGTTACGAACACTGGTTTCGCTAATTGCAAGTCTGAAGGCTACTTCCGCGCGACTTAACCCTGCCCGTTCTCTCAGAACTTGCATATCCATATCTCAATGCTCCCTTTTACTAATATAGATTTACCTGATTCCACTTTCAATTCAAGGCTATTTGCTTCTAGCCATTTTAAGTATCTATCCAATTAGGATAGTTACATAGTTTATTTTTAAGCTTCGGATATTACCTAGCTTAAATTTCAAACTATATATGTCGATATGTACCAGTAGATGCTCTATAAAAGACAACTACCTAGCAATATCGCAAATTGAAATATTGTATCTATCTATATTATTTCATATCCGATTACACTGTCATCTGCAAACAGTGTAAGTAATTTCTTACTCATGGAATATATAAAAAGTAATGCACTTGTGTGAAGATGTAATTAAGGAATTAACTACATCCCTACACAAGCGTAACAGCAGAGACGCAATTAATTGCGTCTCTACACTCAGCACTTTTAACTTAACCAGCGTGCTGCATCTTTGGCGTGATAAGTCAATATTAAGTCTGCACCTGCTCGTTTGAAGCTGGTTAGCGTTTCCATGACTACGCGCTGTTCGTCAATCCAACCGTTTAAGGCAGCAGCTTTTACCATCGCGTACTCACCTGAGACGTTGTATGCTGCAACTGGTAAATTACTGGCTTCTTTTACACGCCAAATAATATCCATATATGCTAATGCTGGTTTTACCATTAGCATATCGGCGCCTTCGGCAACGTCGAGTTCAATTTCTTTTATCGCTTCACGTGCGTTACCTGGGTCCATTTGATATGTTCTACGGTCGCCAAATTGTGGCGCCGACTCAGCAGCATCACGGAATGGCCCATAATATGCTGATGCGTATTTTGCTGCGTAGGACAAAATTGGTATGTCTTGGAAACCAGCTTCGTCTAAACCACTACGTATAGCTTGCACAAATCCATCCATCATTCCCGAAGGAGCTATAATGTCGGCGCCAGCTTTGGCTTGAGATACGGCTGTTTTCTTTAATAACTCTAATGTAGGGTCATTAAGCACTCTTCCGCTTAAGTCACCAACTTGCAAGTAACCACAGTGACCATGATTTGTATACTCGCACAAACAAGTATCAGCAATGACTATCAAATCGGGAACTGCTGATTTGACGGCTGTTGCAGCTTTTTGTATCATGCCACAATCATGCCATGCCCCTGTAGCATCAACATCTTTATCTGCTGGAATACCAAACAATATAATTGCTGGAATTCCTAAATCATAAACTTCTTTAGCTTCCTCTACGATTTTATCAACCGATAGCTGATAGACTCCTGGCATCGATTTAACTTCTTTCGCTATTCCTTCACCCGGTACAGCAAATAATGGGTAAATTAAATCGTTTGTCGTTAAAACTGTTTCACGTACCATTCGGCGTAATTGAGAATGAGTACGCAAACGACGAGGGCGATGGATGGGAAACATAAATTTTTATTAATGCTCAAAGCGCGAATAATGGACAATCAACAAAGCGTCACAAACTGAGGGCTGAATTGTACGTCAGTAAAGCAAACTAGCATGTAGCGCTTAACTGTCTTCTGCCCTATTGCTGCTCCGGTAGTGTGGGGCAATTTTGTATTTTACATTGCTTACTCGATTCATCTAATTAAAGCAAGCAAAAGTTATTAAAAGTTCTCAAAACACGCCCCTGTCCTCAAAGCTAGAAACCTGGTTTCTTTGTCGATAGCATGTAATAAATATGACGATTTGGCGTAGAAACCAGGTTTCTTTTGGCAAGGAGCAATAATTATTGCTAGACGGATGTTACAATTGAGACATAGCAAAACGTGAATTTTAGACTAAACGGAATATTAGAGGATAACGGAAAGGTTTGCGTGTGTCGCTCAAAACATAGAATAAAGCCAAGATTGTTAAACCCCAATGTACTATAAAACCGATACCCGCTACAGGGACTAGTACACCCCAAGTCATAGATATCAATATTCCCAGAATAAATCCATAGACCCAGACATTGATATGAAAGTTGATAGATTCTTTGGCATTTTCTCTAACAACTGGGTCATTGGTGACAAAAGTGATAAAAATAGGCACGGCAACAGAAACTAATGTCATGCTAAAGAAAATGGCGCCGTGACACAGTGCTGATAGTACCTTTCGTTTATCAGTGTCGTACATCCGAAACTCCCTCACATCTCCTTATAAAGGCCCATATAGCAACGCTCTTTTAATCGATGTTCGTCAATAATCGATTGAATTGCGCTATTAAGACCCTATCATGAGCGTTGTTGCTTTAAGATTAAAAGTTCAGCCTTAAATCAAAAAAGTTAAATTAAATTAGGTAAAGTCAAGCAAATACATTTATGTCAACTGAACTTCAGACAGAAATTAGCCAAGCAGTTGAACGGCGCCGAAATTTTGCGATTATTTCTCACCCTGATGCGGGAAAAACAACGCTGACCGAAAAACTCTTGCTGTACGGGGGTGCTATTCACGAAGCAGGCGCCGTTAAAGCTCGACGTTCGCAACGCAAAGCAACATCAGACTGGATGGCAATGGAACAACAACGAGGTATTTCGATTACCTCAACGGTGTTACAGTTCGAGTACAGCAATTGTCAAATCAATTTATTGGATACACCAGGACACCAAGATTTCAGCGAAGATACTTATAGAACCTTAGCGGCTGCTGATAACGCAGTAATGTTAATAGATGTCGCCAAAGGTCTAGAGCCACAAACGCGGAAGTTATTCGAGGTTTGTAAACTGCGGGGAATTCCAATTTTTACATTTGTAAATAAACTCGACCGTCCAGGACGCGAACCTATAGATTTACTCGATGAAATTGAACAAGAGCTAGGTCTACAAACTTATGCTGTAAACTGGCCTATTGGTATGGGGGATAGGTTTAAAGGAGTATACGACCGTTTTAAACAGCAAATACATTTGTTTGAACGTACCGCTCACGGTAGTCGCGAAGCCCAAGATACAGTTATTGACCTTGGTGACAACCGCATTGAAGAGTTACTCGAACAAGATTTGTACTACCAATTAAAAAGCGACTTAGAACTACTCGATGGGGTAGGACCTGAGTTAGATTTAGATTTAGTACACGCGGGTAAAATGACACCTGTGTTTTTCGGTAGTGCAATGACCAACTTTGGTGTTGAGCTATTTCTAGAAAATTTTCTACAGTATGCTTTAAAACCAGGTTCGCACGATAGCAATATTGGCTCTGTTGAACCAACTTATCCAGAATTCTCAGGATTTGTATTTAAATTACAAGCGAATATGGATCCGAAACATCGTGACCGTATCGCGTTCGTCCGAGTTTGTACGGGTAGGTTTGAAAAAGATATGACGGTAAACCATGCTCGTACAGGAAAAGCTGTGCGGTTGTCACGTCCACAAAAGTTGTTTGCTCAAGAACGTGAGTCTATAGACGAAGCGTATGCAGGTGATGTAATTGGTTTAAATAATCCTGGAGTTTTTGCCATTGGCGATACAATTTATACTGGACAAAAAATAGAATACGAAGGTATACCCTATTTTTCACCTGAGTTATTTGCAAATCTACGAAACCCTAACCCTTCTAAGTTTAAGCAATTTCAAAAAGGTGTTTCTGAATTGCGCGAAGAAGGAGCGGTGCAAATTATGTATTCCACCGATGAAGCCAAACGTGACCCCATTTTAGCTGCTGTTGGTCAGTTGCAATTTGAGGTCGTACAGTTCCGCTTACAAAACGAGTATGGTGTAGAAACTACTCTTGATGTACTACCTTACAGTGTGGCTCGTTGGGTTAGTAACGGTTGGGAAGCACTGGAAAAAGTTGGACGCTTGTTTAATACCACTACTGTAAAAGATAGTATGGGGCGCCCAGTTCTATTATTCCGTAACGAGTGGAACTGCCAGCAACTTATAGGCGACCATCCAGAGTTAATATTGAGTGCAATTGCACCAGTAACTTCAATACAACCATTAGTTCAAGGGTGATGGATGTGGGGAATATTCTCCCCATATCCTTCAACTACAAGCGATATTAAACTCGTTATGTCAAGAGATTCAAAGACTTCTTTAGAAGCAGGGTTAGCAGCTGTTAAAAGTGAAGATTGGAAAACAGCTAAAACCATCTTGGAAACTGTTGCAATGGACGATAACCCGCAACGCGCAGTCCAAGCCCAAATTGGTTTAGTTGTAGTATACGCAAAAACAGGTGATATTGCAGGCGCCATGACTCTTTCTGAGATTCTTGCCCAAAGTAATAACCCTGAAATTCAAGAATGGGCTAACCGTTCATTAGAAGAGTTACTCAAACGTAATCGTACCGATATTAATGCGCGTATCGAAGAAGACGGCACAGGTTTTGTCCCATTTGAAGATTTTAATGATTCCAAACCAAATATCAACGAAACGATTATTACACCAGATAATACACCAAATCATGATAATCATGAACATAGTAGTAGTATAGTACCAGTTAAAATCAATAAGCTACCAACAATTCACTGGCGCCGCAGTGGACGTGCAAAAACTTGGCAAGAGAAAAAACTCGATTTAATCCCATTACGATTATTAACGGCTGGAAGTTTTGTAGCTTTGTTTTGGGTAGTACGAATAATAATCGTTTTTATAACGTCAACTATAAATAACACTTTAGTCTGGTTGCCATTTCTGGAACCAATACAGCTTTTATACCAAGACCCAACAACGTTTTTACTAGTACTATTTTTTTTACTAATAGCAACGTCACCGTGGTTACTAGATAAATTATTATCTTCGTTGTACGGCATACAATCGCTAGAAACTACAGTGCTGGAAATGCACAGTCAAGAAGCATTGAGGATTTTAAAAAGATTTAATACGCAACGTCGCGGTAATATAAAAATTAAACTTTTACCAATTGCGGCGCCAATAGCATTTACATACGGGCATTTACCTTCAATGTCTCGTATTGTAATGAGTCAGGGACTGTTACAGCAACTAACAGATGATGAAATAGCGGCAATGTTAGCGCTGCAATTAGGACATGTTGCTCATTGGGATGCTAGCGTAATGTCGCTAGTTTTGTTAGTGACAATTCCAATTTATAAGTTATATCAGTTGGTTTCGACTTGGGGGGACAGGGTAAATATAACTTTTGTTAGCTATATATATATAGCCATATCAAGTTTGATTTACGGTGTTTGGTGTTTATGTACTGGATGCGTGATTGCACTATCTCAGGTCAGACTTTATTATGCAGACCTGTTTGCTACTAACTTTACTGGCAACCCAAATGGTATAACCCGTGCTTTGCTCAAAATTTCAAATGGTATTGCCAACGACATTCAAAAGCAAGAACAAACAAACTGGCGCCTAGAAAGTTTGAATATAAGTTTGCCAGTAGGGTTCAAGCAAAGTATTACATTAGGGAGTCTGGCACCGCATGTAACGTTTGAATCTCTTTTAATGTGGGATTATCTTAACCCCTATCGTTACTGGTTAACTGTAAATAATACTCATCCAATGCTTGGCGACCGTATTCAACGTTTATTGGCTATTGTGGGGAAATGGCGCCTAGATAGGGAACTAGACATTGACAACACAAACGCGATAAAAGTGAGAAAGCAAATATTTGGCTTACAAATAGCCCCTTTTCTGGGAATTCCAACAGGTTTAGCGTTTGCGTTGTTAATTGGGGTGGTTTGGCAAACGCTATACGCTTTGAAAATTCTTAATCTAAAATGGATATATGATGATTGGGGCTTCGCTGCTGGTTGTATTGCCATTGGTTTTAGTATTGGTACTTTAATCCGAATCAATGCCTACTTCCCCGAACTAAAATCAACTTCGATACAAACTAACGAGCATTTACCTGCCTTGCTAACAAACCCTGCTGCAATTGGCATTGATAGTCATGGAGTAAAGCTACATGGCAAAATTCTAGGTCGTCGAGGTGTAAGTAATAGCTTGGGACAAGACTTGATACTTCAAACAACAAGTGCCTTAATTAAAATGCATCACGTTTCGTTTGGACAACCTGTTAACCCCCAAGATTTTATTGGCAGACAAGTCACTGTTACAGGTTGGTTACGACGAGATGCTACACCTTGGCTTGACATTCAATCGGTTAGAACACAAACTGGTAAAACAATCAATAGTACACACCCAATTTGGGCTACTGTTGTTGCCGTTGCTTTCCAAGCATGGGGCGCCTACATCTTGCTTAAGGGATGATTATCAGTTTATTTATTTGTAAATTTTTGTTGCGCTTTTAGGTAAATAATGTTAAATTTCATAAAGAGTTTTTCAAAGATGACGAATGCGGTTAGTATAACTGGGTGCATAAACTTGGTTAGTAAAAAGTCTAAAGAAGTGTCAATTAGTATGCCCAAGCCACCTACATTATTCCCCCAACACAGCATAAAATTGACCAGCCATAGTCGGCTGGTTTTTGTTTCACGCTCTTCAATGGTAGGAAAAATGTAATTTATGTTACGATATTTATACAAAGTAATGAAAATGTAGGCATTGAGCAAGCTTTGCACAACAAGGCATGATAATCTAAAAAATGGTGTTTGAATTGAAAAGCAAAAGCATTAAATGGAATTATAGTGGCACTAAGAAAGTTGTAAAATAAAAGGCTCTTACAATTAAGAAATTTTTGGCGCTTTGTACACTCTTGTATTATATAAGCTTCACTCGAAGGAAAGACTGTATTGTATAGGATGACATTTTTGGGTACAAAATTGGTTGCTGTCGTGATGGTTCATAGCATCTATCAATAACCGCTCGCCAAGATAAAGGTTTCTTCACACGTTTTATTAATTCTCTGATTGGAGGTATTGTTCATGTCTGTTCGCCTATACATAGGCAATTTGCCAAAAGAAGAAATTGACCGTCAGGACTTACAAGCTGTATTTGCTGCTGAAGGCGATGCTGTAACAACGAAGTTGATAAAAGACCGAAAAACGGGTAAATGCCGTGGTTTCGGTTTTTTAACGGTTAACAATGATGACCAAGCTGACGCGATTATTGAGAAATATAATGGTCAGATGTTCAAAGATTCTCCCATCAAATTAGAAAAGGCTTTGCCTAGAACTAAGGGTGAAGAGGGTGACGAACAGCCACAACAAGCGGCGCCGGTCAAAGAAAGAAAAGAAAGTAGTGGTAGCCCAGCGGCGCCAGTAAGCAGTGGTGGTGGTAGCAATCGAGAATCTTCTAGCAGAAAAAGCTCGAAAAAATCACGTCGTGGTGGTGGCGGTCAAAAAGAAACCGTATCAACATCAAGTGGTGGAGACTCCGATGCAATTCGTCCAGACCCACGTTGGGCTGCTCAGTTGGAAACACTCAAACAACGTCTTGCAGCACAAACCACAAACTAACTCGTTTCGGAGCAAGATTAAAAATTAAAAACCAAGTTTATTGATTTTTAATTTTTATCTTCTCTAACGGCAAAACAGTTTTATTGCACCAGAACAAAGTCTTGAGTATGTTCTTGGGAAAGCGCTCGTCATCGGGCGTCCAACCATGAATAATAGTCTTCAAAAACATCTAAATATCTATATATATAGTCGTATAGCTTAGTTGCTCGCTACATTCAACTTAGCTAAGTGACTCTTTTTTATTGTGGAATAGTCTTGTGGAACAGTCTTATGGAACAGTCTTGTGGAATGGGCATCCTTGCCCGTTCCATAAAAGCAAAAACAACATGTACTAACTGAACAATATTAAAATCTAACGTATTCACACTCCGTGATTACGTTATTTTTTATACTAATTTCCTATATATACTATCAATTGATTGCTATATAAACACCAAGCCGTAAAAATGACAAGATGGGCTAACACATTTATTCCCAACGTCAGATTGAATTTTCTTTTACAAAGCGTAATATTAAATAGTTATTCGTTATTGAAATTGTCAACTTTTTTAACGAACTGTATTGATTGTTACAAAACTGCACTGATTTGAAAGTTAGTATAATCCCTAACAAATTAGCAACAAAATGCTAGTGTTATACAAAATAGCAAGAATGCAAACTTCAAGAATTTATTTATTGCGGAAAGAATATCTATGTTGTTGAATTCTTGACAGCTTGGATGTACATAAAATGGAATAGTCAAAAAGTTTTTAAGTTACAGCTTTAATGTTAATTTTATTAGCAACTAAGCTGTAGCTGTTGTCATTTTTTAGAAACGGAAGTATTGTATAGTAAGAGTTAGAGCTAATATACATATTTAGATATACCTCTACGAATCATAAGTAAAATATAAGATATGCATAAAATAATCAAATCTAAATAGATACGAAAAAATCCTATTTCCTTATGGAGATGTATAAAAAAAATACCTGATGTAAATTACAATGTTAATTACGAAACTTTCCACAGATTGAGGTATTAGGAATAAACTCCCAAGCGTGAGTTACTCATATACCTCTGTAGCATAAAAAACCAACAAACTATGAACTTTAAAACAGAACGGCGCATCGCTTTAATTTCAGTCCACGGAGACCCAGCGATTGAATTTGGTAAAGAAGAAGCTGGAGGGCAAAATGTTTACGTGCGTAACGTAGGTGAAGCTCTCGCTCGACTAGGATGGCAAGTTGATATGTATACGCGCAGAGTTAGCGCAGCGCAAGACGAAATTGTTCAACACATGCCAAACTGCCGAACCATTCGTTTTAGTGCTGGTCCATTGGAATTTGTTCCGCGAGATGAGTTGTTTGGTTACTTGCCAGAATTTGTTGAGAAGTTTTTAAAATTCCAGCAAGAAAACGGTCTGACTTACGAATTAGTGCATACAAACTACTGGCTTTCAAGTTGGGTAGGAATGCAATTGAAGAAGAAGATAGGCTGTAAACAAGTTCACACTTACCATTCGCTCGGCGCCGTTAAGTACGCAACAATAGATCAAAAAGACATTCCACCAATCGCAGCGAACCGATTAGACGTAGAATGTCAGCTATTGGAAACAGCAGAGCGAGTAGTAGCGACAAGTCCGCAAGAAAAAGCGCACATGCGTCAGTTGGTTTCCACAAAAGGAAATATAGATATTATTCCTTGTGGTACAGATATTCAACGTTTTGGGTCAGTAGGTAGAGACGAAGCGAGAGCAGCATTAAAAATAGACAGTGATGCAAAACTAGTATTATATGTAGGGCGATTTGACCCGCGTAAAGGTATCGAGACTTTAGTACGCGCGTTACGAGAGTCAAAGTTTTATAGCGATGAGAAACTACGAGTAATAATTGGTGGTGGTAGCGTACCTGGACAAAGCGATGGAATTGAACGCGACCGTATTGAAGCAATAGTAGACGAATTAGGATTGCGCTCAATAACAACATTTGCAGGTCGTTTGAGTCAAGAGGTATTACCAACGTATTATGCAGCAGCAGATATATGTGTCGTACCTAGTCATTATGAACCATTTGGATTAGTTGCTATAGAAGCAATGGCTAGTGGTACACCAGTAATTGCGAGTGATGTCGGTGGACTTCAGTTTACAGTTGTTCCCGAACAAACAGGTTTATTGGCGCCACCTCAAGATGTACCAGCATTTGCTTCATGTATAGACAGAATTTTAGAAAATCCTGAATGGCGTGCAAAACTAGGTGAAGCAGCAAAAATTCGTGTTCGTAAAAAATTCAGTTGGGATGGTGTAGCAGAGCAACTAAGCGAACTGTATATCAAACTAACCGAGCAACCAGTACCAGTACCAGTACCAGTACCAATACCAGTACCAGCAACAGCAACAGCAACAGCATCAGTAACAGTAACAGAAAAAGAACTAGCGACTGCCTAGTCCTTTCTACATATACTAACAACAAGTAATATGTCATGCTGAGGCACGAAGCATCTAAACAATGTCATGCTGAGGCACGTTAACGTAAGCGAAGCTTTCCCGCAGGGTAGTTTTCCCGTTATCCGTAAACGGAGTTTTCCCGCAGGGTAGGATATCCCAAAGGGTAGGGTAACATCTCAAGATTTAACTTTGTTCAAAAGTAAAGTCATAACCCGTTCAAGGTGTAATTTAACAGTTGCTTAATTGAATAAACGTAGTGGGTAATTAAAACTGTTAATTACCCATTATTTTTTGCATGTAAGGCAAGGCGCCAAAAGCCAAAGTATTTTACACCATATTTCACGTTTCAGAGGTACACACGTAATAGTCGAAATCAATAAGAGACGAAACATATGAGCGCCTCTACATGTATGGAATAAACACGCAATCAACTGAAATTATTCTATAAACTCGAGTTTTGTCTACGTAATATTACAGAAAAAATTTTTCTAACATTTTAAATATTAGTATAAAAATATTTTATAAAGTAAGTATTTATACAATAAAGAATTAATAGTTTCATATCAAAGCAAATATTGAGTAAACTAGATAATTTTTTATCGACAAAAATTCGTGTTTTCCTTAAGCTGTAGAAATAAGAAACCAGGTTTCTATCATTTGATGGTTAAGGAAAACAATGATTCGTTTGAATAAGATTTTAAATCAGCATAAATTATTACTTTTAAGTTTGTCAGCAATTGGAATAATAGCGGCGCCTAGTCAAGCAAGCGCTTTTACCCTCGTTAACAGAGATAGTTTGACTGATACGCAGTTTAACGATTTGCTCCTAACAAAAGAATATACAGAAACTTTTGTTGCAGAAAGTCGAATGGGTAATAACGGCTCTGGGGGCAATGGTGAACGGGAATTAGGAATTAATAGTCCTTGGCTTCCGAATGCGAATGGAAAACTTGTAGGTGGAGACCCAGTTGCTAGAGGAGACCGCACTTGGACAAGTGGAACACCTGTAGATTTCATGCTTGAATACAATGGTAGTGTAGTAGATTATACTGTTGACGGAAAGTTACTTACCACCACAGCATTTACAGGCGCCGCAACCGATATTTTCTTACGAACCTTTGCACAAAAGAATAACGGCAGCACATCAAATATCACATCAACACTGACTAACCTTGTTTTAAATGGTAAAGGAGTTGGTAAAAGTTTAAGTTCAGCAGGTACTGGTATTAGTAGCGATGTTGATTATCTTCAAATTAGCAATATTACTTCACCCTTTAAGCTGACAGGTCAATCTATATTTTCTTGGACAGGTGCAGCACCTCAAAGGTCTAATTTAGCTTACCAAATCAAAGTTGCTAGTGGGGCAACAAGTGTACCTGAACCTAGTACAGTTGCTGCTTTGGTTGTAGCTTCCGGTATAATAGTAGGCGCCAAGCGTAAGAAACCGAGTTTCTAAAATTAAAGACCAATATTTTCAAGCATAGCCAAATGCTTGTGTACAGGCGCCAAAGTATTTGCAGCAATCATAGCGCTAGCTGCAACCGCTGGTAAACCAATACCAGGAAAAGTAGAATCTCCACAGCAAAATAACCCAGTTAAAGGAGTACCGGCACTAGGGAATAATCCTTCGCTTGCTTTGATAGCTGGGCCATAAGAACCGTTATGTCGTCGCAAGTAACGTTCGTGGGTAAGCGGTGTACCTACTAATGTGACTTTACAGCGTTGTTTAATATCTGGAATAATACGTTCAAGCGCTTGCCACATAATTTGGGCACGCGCTTGTTTTTGCTGTTTATATTCTTCGCTTTGCCTATCCATACCCTGCCATAATTTATATGGCTCATTGCCTGGAGTGTAAACGTGAATTACATGTTTACCTGGTGGCGCCAGTGAAGGGTCTAACAATGATGGAATAGAAACAAGTACAACGTTTTGTTCTTCGGTGATGCCTAATTCCCAATCTTTGACATATATATAATGACAAGCCAAATCAGTGCGAATATTGTCAGCATCGATACCAAGATGCAAATGCATAAAACTATCACATTCGGGTGTAGCTTGTTTCGATGAGCGATATTTTAATGGTATGGCGCCTTCGGGAATTAGTTTGAGCGTATCCCACACAGAGGCATTAGATATTACAGCTTTACGTGCCTTGATAATTTTACCATTACGCAGTTTCACACCAGATGCACGTTTGTTTTCTGTTAGTATACTTTCGACATGGGCATTAAGCATTAACGTACCATTATGCTTTGTTAACCCTCTTACTAACGCATTAACTAACGCTTGACTACCACCAACAGGATAATCAAGCTTTACATTCGGTCTATACCAGTCAGCAAACATAAAAGCAACTTCTGCTGCATTTGTAGCATTAGCAGGTAATCCAGACAAAAGAAAACACAATAAATTTAGCCAGTTGCGAATAAATGGGTCATTAACAGTTCCATTCATAATTTGCGAAAATGGCCCTGTTAGTTTATTAATACTAACAGCATGACGCAACATAGTTGGAGCATACCGTCTTAAAGTCCGAACGGCGCCAAAATCTAAACGTAGAGCAGCAGTAGGAAGTGCCACAGCTGCTTGTGCATATGGTTCCATAACTCGTTGAAGTTGGCGCCACTCAGTAACAGCTTGCTCACCACGAAGTTTTTGTAACACTTCACAAAATTGTTCGGCGCCTACAGATGTATCAAAATCACCTTCTGGTAAACAACAGCCCCAAGTATCATAAGTTACACAAGGTAATTCTTCACCAATTGCAGCAAGTACCTGCGCTAGCGGATTGGGAGAAGGACTATATGAAAATCCTGAGTAAAGCGAAGGTCCTGAATCAAACTTAAAGCCGTTGCGCTCGAAACCGTGAGCGGCGCCTCCTGGTATAGAATGGCTTTCGCAAACAATAACATTGAAGCCGTATGATGCTAAAAGAGCAGCGCAGCTTAAACCACCTATCCCGCTACCAATAACAACGATATCAGTATTTATATCAGCCAATGTTGTTTGGGTCACTTTAAATTAACTGAATGTAGTTCATCTATATTTTTAGCATTTCCCCAACTTCAAAAATTTCAATGTAATAAGCGAGAAAAAATTATTTTGATTTTTACAATTAATTCATATTTCGTTATTATACTAATTAGTTATTAAATTATGGTTTGTGTAGAAGACCCAATTTGCTTATGCCAAAAACGAAGCCATTTAAGGCTAATCCAATTGTTATCGAAGCGGTTGCTGACTATTTCAAGGTACTGTCAGAAGTAAGCCGACTAGAGATTTTGACTTGTCTCAAATCAGGTCGGATGAATGTAATGGAAATTGCCTCAGCAACGGGTTTGGGGCAAGCGAATCTATCTAAGCACTTGAAAGTATTGACTCAGGCAGGAGTTTTATCCCGTCAGTCTCAAGGTACTAGCGCTTTTTACGAGATTGCCGACCCAATTATTTTTGAGCTTTGTGAGTTAGCGTGTGAGCGCATTAGCGAAAGAGTACAACAGCAAGCTCAAAAACTCAAAGCTCTACGGAGCAAAACAGCAGTTTTTTAACAAAAGTTATTTTAAAACACTCAGATGGTAAAATTGCTTGACAACTGTTTAGTTAATAAATCAAATATTCCGTAATGACCCAAGTTCTTAATGCTCTCAAGATTGGCAAACACATTTCTCGCTATCCCATTATTCAAGCTGCAATGGCGGTGGGTGTATCTGGTGCAAAGCTAGCTTCTGCGGTTGCTTTGTCTGGAGGAATAGGTGTAATTGCCTCTTTGGGCTTGGGTTTAGATTCTCCGTATTTTGACCGTCGTAAACGAGGTAGCTTTTTTACTGCCAATCGACTTGCTTTAATTGATGAATTGGCAGAAGCTCGCAGCATTAGTCCAGATGGGGTAATTGGAGTTAATATTCTTGTTGCGACCAAAGATTATTCTGTGTTAGCTCAGACAGCAGCTGCATCTGGCGCCAATTTAATTATTACCAGTGCGGGATTGCCTTTAACCTTACCAGAATATACCGCAGACTACCCCGATGTGGCGCTGGTGCCGACTGTATCTAATTTGCAGGCAGTTGAGTTAATTTGTCAAACCTGGCAAAGTCGGTATAATCGTCTACCAGATGCTTTCATTGTGGAAAATTGCCTTGATGTGGGAGGACATTTTACCGAGTACGAACAAATAAACTCTATAGAATACTCGATTGAATCTGTAATTTTGCAAATTCGAGACTATTTGAAACAGAAAATGGGTGTGATGATTCCATTGATTGTGACAGGTGGAATTTGCGAGCGCAGCGATATTGAGCGTATGTTAGCGATTGGCGCTTCGGGTGTACAAATTGGTAGCCGTTTTATCGCCACAATCGAATGTGATGCCGACCAGCGTTATAAAGATTATCATCTTAAAACCCTTCCCGAAGATGTTATAACCATACCAAGTCCTATAGGAAAACCTTGTCGTGCTATAAGTAATTCTTTTACAGAACAGGTAATTAATAATTCATCAACCATCCAAGAACGGCGATGTATTGGCAACTGTTTAGAAGAGTGTTTGTGTCGAGACAGTAGAAAAACTTATTGCCTTCTGCAAGCACTTGCCAAAGCTGCACGTGGGGATATAGAACATGGTTTAATTTTTTCTGGAGCCAACAGACAACCGATTGAGCGTATTATGTCTGTAGCTGAATTAATGAAAGAGCTTACACAACCAACAAATTCTAAAATAAATGCTGAAGTTACAAACTGCCTGTTTAAATAGCACAGAAACCCGCTTTCTTCGGAAAGCAGGTTTCTACAATTTATCGAACTGTTCCCCGCAATGATTCGGTATCAATGGGTTTAATTAGGTAAAGCAGGAGCAAATTCCAAATAATGGCGCCAATTAAAGACAATTTGCGAACAAGTTTCACAACTTTGGGTTGAGAACTGCGTTCAATCTCGACCATTTTCAAATTGTAATAAACGCATTGGTGTAAACGTGAGAAAAACTTAGGATGGTCGGTGTTAAGCATCACAGGAAACGCACAACCTCTTCGGGTAGTTCGGGAGTACGAGTACCAATCAAATCGTTAACCACTGTTGCAGTATCAACGATTCTTTCTTCAATTGGATTGGAAGTTTTCTTATTTTGAATCCTTTCTTTATATTTTCTTAATTGATTAGCAATTTTATCCGTGACTAAATCAATGCTTGTATATAGGTTTTCGCTACTTTCCTCGGCACGGATAACGTTTTTATTGGCATAAATTGTCACCTCAGCAGCTTGTCTAAGATTAATTCGAGGATTTTTTGCTACACTTAAATGCACATCTACTTCGTTGGTGATATTCTGAAAGTGGTTTACTGCCTTTTCAATCTTTTGATGCACATATTCACGAATAGAATCGGTGATTTCAATATTTTTACCGTGGATGACAAGTTTCATATGTAAACTCTCCTTCTCAAACTTTATCTTGAGTTGAATTATGCTTTCAATTGTGTTAATCTCTTTCTGAAGTCAGGAGAATTTCGGCTTTTATAACAGAAGTCTCACTACTGGGAGTGATACGAAAACCTAATTTTTGACAAACTCGTTGCATTCCGACATTATCGGCGAGAATGTCCGCATGAATTCCAGTTAAATTTTCATTTTTACTAACTTGCAACAATTGCTTCAATAATTCAGTTCCTAGTCCCTGACATTGGCAATAATCGCTAACTAAAATTCCAAACTCGGCTTCTTTTTTACCGTGTAATTTACTTAATCGACCTACTCCTAATATTTCATGTTGTTCTGTTTCTGGATTTTTGTAGTCAGCAACTAAAGCTATTTCTCGGTCATAATCAATGAAACACAAGCGCGTCAGTCTTTCGTGGGCAATGCGTTGACTAAGTTTAATGAGATGAAAATAACGAAAATAGACGCTTTCTTCAGACAATGTTTGATGAAATTGAATCATCAATGGTTCGTCTTCGGGACGAATGGGACGTATGGTTACTTCCTTACCATTTCGCATTGTCCATGCTGAAATATATTGTACGGGATAAGGACGAATTGCTGGTAAAGGTAATTGCTCTTGTTTGATGTCTAAATTGTGAAGTACAATTCTTCCATCAAGGGCAATTAGCGAATTTTTATTACCTGGTTTTGCTAGCAAAGGATTAATATCAATTTCCTTAATCCAAGGTTGCTCGACCACTAATTGGCTGAAGCGTACTAAAAGCTGTTCCAAAGCTTCTAAGTCTACAGATGTTCTGCCTCTAACTCCCTGCAATGCTTTATAAATCCGTGTTTGCTCCATCATTCGCCGTGCCAGGGTAGTATTGAGTGGAGGTAGTGCTAATGCTCTATCTTCAAATACTTCTACCAACTGCCCACCTGTACCAAAAAGCAATACCGGACCAAATTGTGAGTCAATGCTGCTACCAAGAATCAGTTCGTAGCTGTTTTTTAAATCAACCATTGGTTGAATAGTTACTCCACCAAAGTGACTGGCGCCAACTTTAGATGTAACTGAAGTTTGAACGGTATTGTATGCTTCGCGTACTGCATCACCACAGCATAAATTTAAATGTACCCCACCAACATCTGTTTTATGGGTGATTGTATAGGAGTATAATTTGAGAACAACGGGATAACCAATTTCCGAAGCTTGTTGAATTGCCTCTTCTACAGTTGTTGCTAACCGCGTTTCTACTGTTGGAATACCGTAAGCTGCAAGTATTTGTTTTGACTCTACCTCTGTTAATAAAGTTCTTCCTGCTTGCCGTGCTTTTTGAATTATGGTTTCAACTAAAATGCGCTCGCAAACTTCAGCTCCTTGGTTGGCAAGTACAGGAGTTTCATACAAACCGCGCAAATTATAGCTGTAACGCCACATATAATTAAAAACACGCGCGGCAGTATCGGGGTATGAGAATGTGGGGATTGAGGCTTGATTAAGAATTTCTGCTCCCGCTTTGACATTTTGCTCTCCCATCCAACTAGCTAAGACGGGTTTGCCAGTTTTGGCATAAGAACTCAACAAGTTTGCGGTTTGGGTGGGGTTGGTCATTGCCTGTGGCGTTAAAATGACTAACAAACCATCAGTATTTGGGTCTTTGGCAGTAATTTCTAAAGTTTTTACATAACGAGTTGAGTCAGCATCGCCTAACAAGTCGATAGGATTACTGTGATTGCCACTAGGAGGTAACAGTTGATTGAGTGCATCATGGGTTTGGGGAGATAATTGGGCTAATTCACCTCCATCGCTAATGAGCGCGTCCGTCGCTAATACTCCTGGTCCTCCAGCGTTGGTAATAATGGTGAGTCGTTTGCCTTTAGGACGCGGTTGTTTTGCTAAAACCTCCGCCATATCAAATAGTTCAGAGATACGGTTTACTCGTAATACACCGCAACGTCGCAATGCTGCATCAAAAACGGCGTCACTTCCAGCAAGCGCACCCGTATGCGATGCTGCTGCTTGTGCTGCTGCTTCTGTGCGTCCAGCTTTAATGACAATTATTGGTTTGCTCAGAGCAACCTCACGTGCTGCCGACAAGAATGAACGTGCGTCCCCAATAGATTCCATGTAAATAACAATACTTTCTGTATTGGGGTCATCACCAAGGTAATAAATCAAATCACCCCAACCGACATCCAGCATCGAACCGATGGAAATAAACGAGCTAAATCCAACATTTTCTTGAAAACTCCAGTCTAAAATTGCCGTACATAAAGCTCCACTTTGACTAATAAACCCAACTTTACCAGGTCGTGCCATGCTGCTTGCGAATGTAGCATTTAATCCTGTGTAGGGATTCATTACACCCAAGCAATTGGGACCAATTAGCCGCATTTGGCTTTGATTTACTTGTTCCAGTATTTGTCGTTCTAGTTCTACACCAGAAGAACCTATTTCTTTAAACCCAGCTGAAAGAACTATTGCACCCTTGACTCCTGCATTTACACATTCGTTAATCACACTGCTGACAGTTGCAGCAGGAGTGGCAATAACTGCTAAATCTATACTTTCAGGAACTGCGGCAATATTTGGATAAGCTTTTATTCCAAGGATGCTGTTTCGTTTCGGGTTAACAGGAAATACCGTTCCCCCAAATGGATTGCTAATTAAGTTCCATAGCAAGGTGCGTCCCACACTATCTTCTCTTTCACTGGCGCCGATAACAGCGATAGTTTTTGGAGAAAATATTGCATCTAGCGGTTGGTGTTCAGAATGAAAAATATTGTGAGTACGGACTGAAGTGAGTTGACTGCTACTTTGCATAGTTATATAGTATTAAATTGGATTGGGCATTGGGAATTAAAGAATTCCCAATTTCCTATCTAGACAAGGTTTGTGAGAATTGCGAGCGCATCACTATTAAAAAATTCAGGTTCGACGTGATAAAGTGCAGCGTCGATACGGCAACCTTGATAAGCCAAGACATACAATTCTTTCAAGTCGCTCATCAGCGGATAACGAGGATTTGCACCTGTACATTGGTCGTCAAAAGCTTGTTCTGCCATATCTTCAAGCTGGGCATAGAATTCTTTATCTTCGTTACCTAATGCTTCTTTAATAGTGCTGGGAATATCAAGTTGATGTTTGAGGTGTTCTATCGCTGACACTAGTCGTTCAACTTTTTCATCAGGTGTACTACCACCTAAATGTAAGTAATCAGCAATTTGTGCGTAACGTTCCTTTGCGTGAGGGTACTTATACTGAGGGAAAATCGCTTGTTTGAAGGGAATGTCGGTAGCATTGTAACGAATCACATGCGATATTATCAGCGCGTTTGCGAGTCCATGAGGCACGTGGAATGTGGCGCCAAGTTTGTGTGCCATTGAGTGACATATACCTAGAAAAGCGTTGGCAAATGCCATTCCAGCAATTGTAGCTGCATAGTGTACTTTTTCTCGTGCTTCGGGATCATTTGCTCCTTTTTTGTAGGCGTTGGGTAAATATTTAAACAATAAATCAATCGCCTGTAACGCTAAACCATCTGTAAAATCGCTTGCCATTACTGATACGTAGGATTCAAGCGCATGAGTTAATGCATCAATACCACCGTATGCTGTTAACTTCTTCGGCATGTTTTGCACTAGCTCTGGGTCTGCGATAGCAATATTTGGTGTCAAAGCATAATCTGCCAAGGGGTATTTTACTCCTACTCGGTCATCTGTCACCACGGCAAAAGGTGTAACCTCTGAACCAGTTCCTGAAGTTGTGGGGATCGCGACCATCATCGCTTTTTGACCCAAAGGAGCTAATTCATATACCCGTTTGCGGATATCCATAAACCGCATCGCTAAACCTTCAAATTCTACGTCCGGATGTTCGTACATCAACCACATGACTTTAGCGGCATCCATTGGTGAACCTCCACCAATTGCAATTATGACATCGGGTTGATAGCTTCGCAGTAGAGCTAATCCTTTATTCACATTTGAAAGTGTCGGGTCAGGTTCGACATCGTGGAATATATCATATTTAACCCCAATTTCCTCCAAAACTGCTGTGACTTTATCTACTATTCCTAAATCAAATAATGGTTTGTCTGTGACAATAAACGCGCGCTGTTTTCCTGCTAGTTCACGTAAAGCCACTGGTAATGAACCGTATTTGAAGTAAATTTTTGGTGGAACGCGGAACCACAGCATATTTTCTCGCCGTTCCGACACTGTTTTAATATTTAATAGGTGGTGTGGTGTGACGTTATCGGAAATTGTATTACCACCCCAAGTTCCACAACCTAATGTTAGTGAAGGGTCTAGTTTAAAGTTATACAAATCACCAATGGCGCCTTGTGATGAAGGTGTGTTAATCAGAACCCGTGATGTTTTGACGAAATTCTCGAAATAGGCGATATCATCAAGATTCGCTGGATTGGTATATAGTACTGAAGTGTGCCCAAGACCACCAAATTCGATTAATTTTTCTGCTTTAGCTACCGCATCGTGGAAATTAGAAGCACGATACATTGCTAAAATTGGCGACAGTTTCTCATAAGCAAAAGGTTCAGTGGTGCCGATATTTTCTACTTCGGCGATTAATACTTTATAGCTACTGGGTAAAGGACAATATGTATCCGTTCCACAGCCATGTATTTCACCTTTTAGTTCGATTTGTGCGAGTTTAGCAAGGTTTTGCACCGACTGACCAACTATTGCTGGATTTAATCGCCCTTGTTTCAAAATCAAATTACCAAGTTGACGTTTTTGCTCATCGTCGAGAAAATAGGCGCCACGACAAATAAATTCTTGTTTGACTTGCTCGTAAACTTCGTCAACAACAACAACCGATTGTTCGGAAGCGCAAATCATGCCGTTATCAAAGGTTTTGCTTAGTAAAATTGAACTAACAGCAGTTTGAATATCCGCGCTACTATCAATAACTGCTGGTGTATTTCCGGCGCCAACACCTAACGATGGATGTCCAGAAGAATATGCAGCACGAACCATTCCTGGACCACCCGTTGCTAAAATTAATTTAACTTCAGAATGCTGCATCAATGATGACGACAATTCTACCGTTGGTTCATCAATCCAACCAATGATATCAGAAGGGGCGCCTGCGGCAATAGCAGCGTTTAAAATAATTTGTGCTGCTTTAATAGTGCATTTTTTAGCTTTAGGGTGCGGTGAGAAAATAATGGCATTACGAGTTTTTAGGGCAATTAAAGCCTTAAAAATTGTTGTTGCAGTTGGATTAGTGACTGGTACAATTCCGGCGATAATACCTACAGGTTCGGCAATTTTTTGAATACCAAAAGATTTATCTACTTCAATTACACCGCAGGTTTTCTCATGTTTATATTTATTGTAAATAAATTCTGAAGCAAAGTGGTTTTTAATCACTTTATCTTCGATAATACCCATGCCTGTTTCTAAAACAGCCATCTTTGCCAGAGATATTCGTTCTGCATTAGCTGCCAATGCGGCTTTTTGGAAAATTAAATCGATTTTATCTTGAGAGAAAGTTGAGAATTGTTCTTGTGCAGCTTTTACTCGTTGGACGAGAGCTTCTAATTCTTCGACATTAGTGACTTTGCAATTCATTACTTGCATAACTTTATCCTTTTGCAGAATTTACAACAGAGAAGTGGGTACTGCCCACCATACGAATCAAATCGCAAATATTCCCTTACTCCGAAAAATATCTATTGCTACTTGTACTTGTTCTGGAGATGGTGTGGGAGTTTCTTTCAACAAGTATTCAAAACCCAATTGTTCCCATTTGTATTCACCCATTTTATGAAATGGTAAAACTTCAACTCTTTCAACATTGTTAAGTGTTGCGATAAAATTGGCTAAACCTGCAATATTTTCTGGGTCATCGGTAAGACCAGGAACCAATACATATCGGATCCAAGTTGGCTTATTTATTTCATTCAAGTATTTAGCTAAAGCCAACGTTGGTTCAATTCTAACACCTGTTACATATGTATAGGTTATTGGGTCAAATGATTTAATATCTAGTAACACTAAATCAACAAATTCGAGTACATATTTTGCCGATTCTAAATCACAAAAACCAGAAGTATCCAATGCTGTGTGAATACCTAATGACCTACAGCGTTTGAAGATTTCTCGAACAAAGCTAGGTTGAAATAAAGGTTCTCCACCACTTATTGTAACACCACCACCAGAAGATTTCATATAAGATGTATACTTCTGAATTTCGGTGACAATTTCATCAACACTGATTTGTTTACCATTTTCCAGTTTCCGACAATCAGGATTGCTGCAATAAAGACAACGAAGCGGACAGCCAGATGTGAAGATTAAAAAACGAATACCCGGACCATCAACAGTCCCACAACTTTCTACTGAGTGTATATAACCATAAGTAATTGCTGGAACTACTTTATTATTTTCGACTTTAGTTGTTGTAAATTCTGGATTTGGCATAACCTTTGCTTATAGTATATAAAGAAGGGTGAGCAACAATTCTCACCCTGCATATTCTTAGAATCTTTCGTGGAACGTTCGCTTAATTACATCAAGCTGCTGTTCGCGCGTCAATTTTATAAAGTTCACTGCATAACCCGAAACCCGAATAGTCAACTGCGGGTATAATTCTGGATGTTCCATCGCATCCATTAATGTGTCCCGGTTCAAGACGTTGATATTAATATGATGTCCAGAATCGTGGAAGTAACCATCAAGCATTCCAACCAGATTTGTAATTTGGTCAACTTCTAATTTACCTAATGCCGATGGTACTACTGAGAAAGTATTGGAAATACCATCTTGTGCATATTCATAAGGGAGTTTTGCGACCGATGCCAGCGATGCTACTGCACCTTTAGTATCGCGTCCGTGCATCGGGTTGGCGCCAGGTGCAAAGGGTTCTCCAGCTTTTCTGCCATCGGGTGTATTTCCTGTTTTCTTGCCATACACCACGTTTGAGGTAATTGTTAGCACTGACTGTGTAGGTATTGCATTTCGATACGTCTTGTGCTTGCGAAGTTCGTTCATGAATCTGGTGACTAAATGCACCGCAATTTCATCAACTCGGTCGTCATTATTTCCGTATTTAGGAAAATCTCCTTCAATTTGATAATCAACAGCTAATCCTGTTTGATTGCGTAATACTTTTACTTTCGCGTATTTAATGGCAGACAAAGCATCTGCAACGACTGACAACCCAGCAATACCGCAAGCCATTGTTCGCAGAATATCACGGTCGTGTAATGCCATCTCGATGCGTTCGTAGCAGTATTTATCGTGCATGTAATGGATGACGTTGAGCGTATTAATATAAGCTTTCGCCAACCATGCCATCATTTTTTCAAATTTACTCCAAACCTCTTGGTAATCTAGATATTCTGATGTAATAGGCGCAATTTCTGATGCAACTTGTTCGCCTGATTTTTCATCCTTACCGCCGTTAATAGCATACAGCAAGCACTTAGCAAGGTTTACTCTGGCGCCGAAGAATTGCATTTGTTTACCAATTCGCATTGCTGAAACACAACATGCAATTGCGTAATCATCTCCCCAATAAAGACGCATCAAATCGTCGTTTTCATACTGAATTGAGCTTGTCTTAATTGACACTTTGGTACAGAAATGCTTAAAGTTATCTGGCAAACGTTCTGACCATAATACAGTTAAATTGGGTTCTGGTGCAGGTCCTAGGTTATACAAAGTATGCATGATGCGGAAACTATTTTTTGTCACCAAGGGTCTGCCATCTTCACCCATACCACCAACACATTCAGTAACCCAAGTGGGATCACCAGAGAATAGCTCATTATAGTCAGGTGTCCGCAAGAATCTTACCATCCGCAACTTCATGACAAAATGGTCGATGAGTTCTTGCAGTTCAGATTCAGTTATTTTACCTTGTTGCAAGTCACGTTCAAAGTAAATATCGAGGAACGTAGAAACTCGTCCCAAGGACATTGCAGCGCCGTTTTGTTCTTTAACTGCTGCAAGATACCCAAAATATAGCCACTGCACGGCTTCTTTGGCATTTGCTGCTGGTTTGCTAATATCAAAACCATAGCTTACAGCCATTTCTTTGAGTTCAAACAGTGCTTTGACTTGTTCAGAAATTTCTTCACGCAGACGAATTGTGTCTTCGTCAATTACATCTAATTCTAAAGATTCAAGTTGCGCTTTTTTATCTTCAATCAGAGCATCTACACCATACAACGCGACTCGACGATAATCTCCGATAATTCTGCCGCGTCCGTAAGCATCTGGCAATCCTGTAATAATGCCATAATGCCGACATAACCGCATTTCGCGAGTATAAGCATCAAATACCCCATCGTTATGGGTTTTGCGGTATTTGGTGAATGTCTCTGCTGTTTTAGGATTTATTTCGTAACCGTAAGCTTGTAATGAATCTTTAACAACGCGAATACCACCAAAGGGCATTATCGCGCGTTTCAGGGGTTTTTCTGTTTGCAATCCGACTATTTGTTCGAGTTCGCGGTTAATATAACCTGGGCGATGAGAAGTAATCGTAGAAACAACTTCAGTATCTGTATCTAAAATACCTTTTTCGCGTTCAATTGACATTAAATCTTGGACTTGATGCCAGAGTGCTTGAGTCCTTTGGGTTGCACCTGTTAAAAAAGATTCGTTGCCTGTGTAAGGAGTGTAATTTTTCTGGATGAAGTCGCGGACGTTGATTTCTTTCATCCATTTACCACTTTTGAAGCTATGCCATTGTTCCAGCATATTTGATTCCCCCAGTTGTTTATCTCTGGTTATTTGGGTTTTGGGTCGTGACTATATCTTGCTTATTTTCTTGGGGTGGATGTTTTGTGGGATGTTTTGTGGGGTGTTTAACTTGTAACTAGTCTCCACACTTTCATTATATCTGAATAAGCTTAAAAAAATTATGAGAACAAGATTAACATTTTTTCCACTTGTAATTATTTGACAGTATAGTTTTACTACTTAAGCGGAATCATATATCGTATTTAGTGCAAACAAGCGTTCTAGCAATCTACATTAATCCCGATGCGGTGAATCGCGAAGTATTTGCAGGTGTTCTAACTGCTGAGTTTGTTCTTGGAGACGAATTGCAAGACGGTCGCACACCAGTTCGCATATCTCAAAAATTAATGGGTCAACAATTTCATAAAAAACGCTCACTCCATGCGGTTGACGCTTTACAATTCCTGCTTGTGTCAATATCTTTAAATGCTTGGATACGTTTGCTTGTCCCAATCCAGTTTTTTCAATTATTTCCGAGACATTCTTACTACCTGACTTCAAGCAACAAAGAACCTGGAGTCGGCTAATTTCAGAAAGCACTTTAAAATAATCAGCAATTTGTCCTAGAGCCGCAGGTAAAGTTTCTAACATAAGTAATCTAATTTGGTATATGTGTTATATTACAATATAGTAGTATTATTTATCATCGTTACATAGTTATGTTTCTCTACCTTTGAAGATTGAGGAGCATTGCGATTCTGTACTAAAACAACAGCTGCAACTCCTAGTAAAAAATAACCAAAGGTTTTCTGAAGTTTTTGAGCGGGAATAAACTGAGTAAGGTATGCACCAGGAATCGTGCCCGCACTTGCAGCCACAATAAAAGACAATATCAAGCTCCAATTGAGAGACACATGTCCCACATATCCCAAAAAGCCTGCCACTGAATTAAGCACAATGATAAGCAGCGATGTCCCAATCGCTTGTTTCATTGGTACATTTCCTAGCAGTACCAAAGCTGGAACGATTGCAAATCCACCACCGACACCAACTAACCCAGTCAATATACCCACTCCTAAACCTTCACTCATTAACCACAACCAACAATACTTACAAACAGGTTTGGGATAGAATGCCAACTTCTCATTTACTGCTACAGCTTTAGAACTACGCCTAATCATAAAAACCGCAGCAAACACCATCGCAATTGCAAATAGCATCATTTGCAAAGTTTCAGTAATTACTGGCAGCGTGGCAATCTTGGCGCCTACAAATGACCCTAGCATCGTTGCGGAACCGAAGATAAATGCTGTTTTCAAGTTGACATTTTTGGCTCGCCAGTGAGGAATTAAGCCCAATATGCTGACAGTACCGACAATCACCAAAGTCATGGCGATTGCAGATTTTGGCGATTCACCCATGACATAAACTAGAATCGGCAATGCCAGCACCGAACCACCACCACCAATTAAGCCCAAGCTGATCCCAATACAAGCAGCTAGTAGATGCCCGATAATCCAATGAATCATACACTGCTCCGTTGGTTATAAGGTAGTTTTGCTAGTAGCATTCCTAACAGGCAGCTATCTGTAATACCCGCAAACATTAATCCGGCGCCTACGAAGCCGCTAATAACTAAGAACCAGGGGGAAACAAATGCTCCCAGCACTGTGCCAGTTAATACTAAAGAACCTGCAACAATCTGCACTTGCCGCATCAAGCTAATCGGAGCATTCTGGTTAATCTCAGTAGGATAACCCGCTTGTTTCCAAGCACCCATACCTCCCTCAAGATGAGTTACTTTTGCAAATCCTGCATCAAATAGCTTTTGGGCTGCCATTGTCGAGCGATTACCTGAACGACAGTAAAGCACCGTGCTACCGTCTTGGGGAACTTTGGGCGCCTCAAAGTTGGAAAGAGGAACTAGTATTGCTCCTGCGATATGCTCTTGAGCATACTCTCCAGGTTCGCAAACGTCGATGAGTGTCACCGCTTGCTGCTCTAATAATTGTTTGAGTGTATGGGTATCAACGGTTTGTAATTTTTTCAAGCGAGAAGTAGTCATAAATATTTATCCTTTTATTCAAGAAAAAGTGTACTATTATGCGATTTTGGACTGAAGTTTAAGCAGCGACATTACCACACTTCTCGTTAGCAGGCACTGCCTCCATAATCTTTTTGGGATCGGGTAGGTTAAGATTTGCCATCAATTCAATAAACTCACTTTGGGTGAGTCCTACAAACCGAGGATTCCACAGCTTCTCTTCACCAATAGTAGAAACTGTATTTCCTCGATAATCATGACCAGGATAAACCAATGTTTCATCAGGCAGTGTCAACAGCCTTTGTGTTATCGATTCATACATACGAAGGGCACTCCCACCTTGGAAGTCAGTTCGCCCACAACCACGAATTAACAGTGAATCTCCAGTTAACAGGTTAGTACCATTAACTAGATATGCCATGTGGCTATCAGTATGACCAGGAGTCGTAATTGCTTCTATTTTTAAACTTCCTAGCTCCAAGACTTCTCCATCTTTAATAAATTTGTCCGCACAGACTGCTTGAGCATTTTCTGGCACTATTCCAAGACAATCCGTCATTTTTCGTAGTTTTGCTGTCCCTGTAATATGGTCAGCATGGATGTGGGTTTCTAAGCAATATTTCAAAGTTAGTCCTAGTTCCTTGAGTAATTGGCAATCACGTTCTACCCGCTCCAACACTGGGTCAACTAAGATAGCCTCTTTGCTAACTGTGTCGGCAATCAAATAAGTATATGTACTAGTTTCTGCGTCAAAAAGCTGGCGAAATAACATCATGGCTAACTCCTGGTTAGGTTCTATCTTTCCTTTTTACCTATTTTATCATGATACTACTATATAGTAATATAATGTCAAGCAAGGAAAGACCGAGTATATTCGGTCTCTACATCTAACCTAAAAAGAACTAACTAATACATCCACTTCCAATCGCGAATTTCTGGCATATCTTCACCATGTTCGCGAATGTACTGTTTGTGTTCAATTAACTTGTCTTGCAGCATTTGCTTGACATAAGCTACCGAGGCGCCTAATTCAGACACACGGTCAATTACGTCTATTACCAAGTGGAAGCGGTCTAAATCGTTTAGCACAACCATATCAAATGGTGTGGTGGTGGTTCCCTCTTCCTTGTAACCGCGTACATGTAGGTTTTTATGGTTTGTACGACGGTAAGTTAGACGGTTAATTAACCAAGGATAACCGTGGAAGGCAAAAATAATTGGTTTATCTGTTGTAAATAAGGCATCAAAGTCCTTATCTTCTAAACCGTGAGGATGTTCGCTTTTCGGTAGCAAAGTCATTAAATCCACAACATTGACCACTCGCACTTTTAATTCTGGTAAATTCTGCCGCAAAATATCTACAGCTGCCAAAGTTTCTAAGGTCGGAACATCACCTGCACAAGCCATGACTACATCCGGTTCACCACCTTTGTCATTGCTTGCCCATTCCCAAATCCCAATTCCTTTGGTGCAGTGTTTAATTGCTGCGTCCATATTTAGGAATTGTAATGCGGGTTGTTTGCCTGCAATTACCACATTTATGTAGTGACGACTTCGTAGGCAATGGTCAGTTACTGATAATAAGGTATTGGCATCGGGTGGTAGATAAACGCGAATAATTTCCGATTTCTTGTTTACCACATGGTCGATAAAACCAGGGTCTTGGTGCGAAAAACCATTGTGGTCTTGGCGCCAAACATGGGAAGTCAATAAATAATTGAGCGATGCTACAGGTCTACGCCAAGGGATATGTCGGGTAGTTTTTAACCACTTGGCGTGTTGATTAAACATTGAGTCAATCAGGTGAATAAATGCCTCGTAGCAAGAGAAGAATCCGTGGCGCCCTGTAAGTAAGTATCCTTCTAACCAACCTTGGCAAGTATGTTCACTTAAAATTTCCATGACGCGACCATCAGTAGAAAGGTGGTCATCGTAATCATAAGTTTCGGCGACCCAAGTTCTGTTTGTCACTTCAAATACATCGCCCCACCGATTAGATGCGGTTTCATCGGGACCAAAAATACGGAAGTTTCCAGCTTGTGTGTTGAGTTTCATTACATCCCGCAGGAATTTACCCATAACGCGAGTTGCTTCAACTTCAACGGTTCCTGGTTTCGTTACTTCCACTGCATAATTAAAGAAGTCAGGCATTTTTAGGTCGCGCAGCAAAATACCACCGTTGGTATGAGGGTTATCACCCATGCGGCGTTGACCTAGTGGAGCTAGTTCCGCTAATTCTGGAATTAACTTGCCATTTTCATCGAAGAGTTCCTCTGGCTTATAACTCTTCATCCAATTTTCTAGAAGTGTTACATGTTCTGGCTTGGTCGCCATTTCAGAAAATGGTACTTGGTGTGACCGCCAATAATCTTCAGTCTTTTTACCATCAACTTCCTTTGGTCCAGTCCAACCCTTGGGAGTCCGCAAAATAATCATTGGCCATCGCGGACGCTCTTTAACACCATTTTGACGAGCATCTTCTTGAATTTCTTTAATTTCTCGAATTGCAGTATCGAGAGTTGCAGCCATTAACTGGTGTATTATTTCCGGGTCGGAACCTTCAACAAAATAAGGATGATAGCCATAACCAACAAACAAGCTATTTAATTCTGCATGGCTAAGGCGTGCCAAAATAGTCGGGTTTGCAATTTTATAACCATTGAGATGCAGAACCGGAAGAACGGCACCATCATTCACCGGATTTAAAAATTTATTGGAATGCCAGCTAGTTGCTAAAGGTCCTGTTTCTGCTTCACCATCGCCCACAACACAAGCAACTATTAAGTCAGGGTTATCCAAAGCTGCACCGTAAGCGTGCGACAGTGCATATCCTAATTCACCACCTTCGTGAATTGAACCAGGAGTTTCTGGCGCCACATGGCTGGGAATTCCGCCAGGAAAAGAAAACTGTTTAAAAAGTTTGCCCATTCCCTCTGCATCTTGGGAAACATTAGGGTAATATTCGCTATAAGTTCCTTCAAGATAAGTGTTAGCAACAAGCCCAGGACCACCATGACCAGGACCTGCAATATAAATCATATTCAAGTCATTCTTTTTGATAACTCTGTTGAGGTGAACGTAAATAAAGTTCAAACCAGGAGTGGTGCCCCAGTGACCAAGAAGTCTAGGTTTAACGTGTTCTAACTTCAGAGGTTCTTTTAATAGTGGGTTATCAAGGAGATATATTTGCCCAACAGAAAGATAGTTTGCAGCGCGCCAGTAGGCGTTTATCTTACTAATTTCTTCAATTGACAGAGGTTTGGGTTGTGTTACATTTACTACTGTCATATTAAAACCTCAAAGCTATAATTATTTATTTCGGTATTCGTTTGAGACTCGCTACAGGATAATGGCCTTAACAACAGATGACCAATTGCAGACAAGTTGCAATTCAGTTCTTTGTAGTCTGAACTAAAAAAGACTAATAAAATTCATTAATGTTTGCCTTTACATTTTCCAGGTATCAAACCATCTAATTAGCGATTGAGTACCAATTGTAAATTCATACCAAAATTAAGTGTTGGCTTGGTACTTTTCTATGCCGATTACATGCTATTCGATAAGCCAAGGTTTGTCAATTGAAAATTCAAGCTGACCGAATTAAAATCAAATTTTTAAGCTTTGATTATGAGTTTTAACTATTACCTTAGTGAACTTTAGCTACGCTATTATACATTAAAGTTCACTATACTGTCTGTCCGGTAGCGGACATAAGGTAAATCATTTGATAGCATTAAGTAAACGATTAGATTCAAGTTTAATGATTTTGTAACATTCACAAGCTGTGTCTTCTAGTTTTTCCAAACTTAAAATTGTGATTATGCCTCGGCGGTAGCGAATAATACCTGCTTTTTGTAGTATTCCTGCTGCTTCAGTAATACCTGAGCGACGAGAACCTAACATTTGAGCAATGTACTCATGTGTCATTGAAAACTCGTCAACTTGCAAACAATCGCGTACCATTAGCAGCAATCGAGCAAGACGTTCTTCTGTATGATGCAAACGATTACAAGCAGATGTTTGGGAGACTTGAGTCAATCGCGCCTGAATATAACAAAGTAACAAGAATTGAAAATACCCTCCTTTATTAAACTCTGCTTTTAATAGTTTTGCTTCTATACGCATTGCACTACCAGCAATTTGAACCATCGCGAGGCTAATACTAGAATTGCCACCTAATATAATAGGAAGACCAATCATCCCTTCTTTGCCAATTAAACCAATTTCTACTGATGCATTCTCTTTCGTTATCGCTACCAAAGAAATCATGCCTTGATTAGGAAAATATGCATACTTCATAAATTCCCCTGGTTGATAAATAACTTGGTGAAGCGGTAAATCTACAAGCTGAAATTGTTGAATTATAAATTGGTATTCTTCTGTAGGTAAAGTTGCAAGTAATATATTTTGTGGAGTTTGCTTAGATAAGTTGTTCATATATTCCTCACATTCATAAATAGAATCACGCTGATTCTTATCATCTGTAAGCGATGAAGTGGATTGAAATTAATATTTATCTTTAATAATGACAGGATACTACTAGCTACCTAAGTAAATTTAAGTAAGCTTGCTCTGCTTTATTTGTATAGTAATGTAGATAAATAAATACTCAGGCCTTTAAGTTGTAATCAGCAGTAACTTTGCGTTGAAATATACGTCAAAAACACAGGAACAGGAAAAATAGCTAAGAAAAACAGTAATGTAATTAGTATATGAGTCCTAGTTTAAGATGCTATCCTACGGGAAAAGCTGCGCTTTAGGTTACGCTTACGCTACACGAGCGCATGACCACATTGGATCGATTATTCTGTGAGCTTCTCTAAAGTCTTGTGGTACATAACCAGCCAAACTTGATGATTACCATCGATATTTGACAAAGGTTTATATTGTGCCCTTTAATCCTCCCATCTATCTTCCTATATATATATATGAAGAAGTTGAGGAAATTGTGAGGATGCTAACTTTAATTGTACTTTATAATGCAAAATTACTATTATTTAATGAAGATTATAAGAAATGTTATGCACTAAGCACTACCTCAGATCTTGCACCTTAACTTTATTGAGAAGAAAAAAGCTTGTAATACCTATTCTTACGTAGGGTGGGCAGTGCCCACCTTACTTTGCTCTCGAAGGTGCATTCCGGTAAGCTACCCGTCCGGCGCCTCAAACCTATTTAACGCCTAGCCAATAATTATGTGACAAATGATACATGACTTTGATAAGTTCTGTTATGTTGTAATGGAATAAAAATTTAAAGTATGAGGGAGTTAGACAGTGATTAGCAGCAGTTTTTTTCGATTAGGGGTTTGGGGAAAATGGATGCTTTTTACAGTTATAGGCTTTATTATTGGTGGGCTTGTTGGTACTGCGGTTGCATTTGTAAGTGTTCCTGTAGTGAGTTCATTAATAGCTTTCATACCAGGAGCAAACAATCAAGGAGCAATTGGTTATATACTTATTGGCTGTGGGATTATTGGTGCGGCAGTTGCTGGTGCGGTAATTGGTGGATTGCAATGGTTAGTTTTGCAACAGTGGTTTGAGCAAGCTCGTTGGTGGATACTTACTAGTGCTGTCGGTTGGATTGGAATTATAGTTGCCGTAATTGCTTTAGCTTATACCCATGTGGGTGGGCCAGTTGGTCAACCGGATGGAAGTTTTGTGGAAACAACTCTTTGGGATAATAGAGAAGCAATAGCAAGGTCAGTAGCTGGTGTGCTAATAGCTGCTTTGATAATAGGGGTTCTCCAATCGTTAGCGCTTAGATTTACATTCCAGAAAGCAGGATTATGGATAGTTATGAATATGGTGGTGTTTTTAATTGCATCAGCAATTATGGTTTTGTGGGTACGGGGTGCTGGTGGAATGTTTGGTATTCCAGTTTTTTTTGCTGCTTATTCACCATTCTATGCAGCTATTAGTGGTATAACAATTCTTCTACTACAAGCTCAAACAAATAACCACTGAACAATGAATTATGGCGATGGTGAGTTAGATTAAATACCATCAAGTAATTTGCTCAAACGCTCACGATTAAGCAGGCTAATTTTAGAACCATCTATTTCAATTAAACCGTCGCGACTCAGTTTGTAAAAAACGCGCGATAGGGTTTCGGGAATTGTGCCCAACATCGCTGCTAATTGTCCTTTCGTTAAATCAAGTTCTACAGTTTCAGCGTTGCCTGTCCGTTCGCTTAAACTCAATAAATAAGTTGCGAGTCGAGCTGGAACTTCTCGCAATGAGAGATTATCAACTAAATGAGAAAATCGTCGTAGATGACGAGCAAAGCTTTTGAGCATATTAATTGTCAAAGTTGGTTGCTGTTCTAACAATTGCACAAAGGAATTACGGGGAAAAAATAACAACTCTGCTTTCTCAATCGTTGCTGCTGAAGCGGGATAACATTTACCATCGAAAGCAGGTACTTCTGCAAAATGATCCCCCAACCCAAAAACGTGCAGAATTTGTTCTTTACCCTCTGCTGACTGCTTAAAAACCTTTACCCTACCTGATTTAATAACGAAGAAACCCCTTGCTTCATCTCCCTGGTGAAAGATAATATCTCCCTTACCATAAAATTGGTCGATTGCAATTTGCTTAATAATAGCGAGTTCCTCTTTTGATAACCCTTGGAACATCTGACTTTGACTTAGAAAATTCACAATTTCTGACGGTTCGTTAATAAAGCTTTTCATATCGTAATATTTTTTAATTATTTGAAAACATACTCTTACTACTTTAGCCGAAATCATGAATTTCTATCTAGTGGTTCATGTCAATAGTTTTGGGGTGGTATATTTTTTACCACAGAGACGCAGAGGACACAGAGAAAATAATCGGAGAAATTTAAAATCGGCGCCTACACCCCAAAATTAATGACACGAACCATTAGTTTTCTAATGGGCGCCGCCTATCACATATTATAGTAATTGTCAAAAATTATACATGTAGAGACGCGATTAATCGCGTCTCTACAACGGGAATACAAAGAAAATATAAAGAATTACATTTACCTATCAATTTTTGACTTAAGTCAAAGAAAGCTACGAGCCAGATTTTATAGGATACACGCAGACAAGGAAGAGGAGAGAACAATATGTTTTGCGAACAATGCGAACAAACCGCCAGCGGACAAGGATGCCACCAGTGGGGTGCGTGTGGTAAAAGCCCAGAGGTTAACGGCGTTCACGATTTATTGATTTATTGTCTGCGAGGTCTTGCACCTGTAGCATTAGGCGCCCACAAGTTAGGCATCTCGACTCATAATATAGATGTGTTTACCTGCGAAGCAATGTTTGCCACAATGACAAATGTGAACTTCGACCAAAAACGCCTTAACGATTATGTTCGGCGTGCAATAGCCTATCGCGAACAGCTAAAACTCCAAATACAGCAAGCTACAGGTGTAGCACAAACATGGTCAGATATATCCTGTTATCAACCCAATTTTGATGATAGCTTGGCAGAACAAGGTCAAGACATTACTCTTAAATTTATTAGTCAATCGGGAACAAATGTTGACATTTTCTCTCTTAAACTAACAGTACTGTATGGTCTCAAAGGGGTAGCTTCTTACGCATTCCATGCCCAAGAATTGGGACAAGAAGACGAACGAGTTTATAAATTCTGTTATGAAGCTTTAGCAAACCTCGATAATCAAGACTTAAGTTTAGATCATTGGGTAAACTTAGCGTTGAAAGTTGGTGAAATTAACCTGCTAACAATGGAACTTCTAGATGCTGGACACACTAGCACTTACGGTCATCCCGTTCCTACTTTAGTTGACCTTCATGCAAAAGCTGGTAAAGCAATTTTAGTTTCCGGTCACGATATCCCCCAACTAGAAGCAATACTAAAACAAACGGTTGGTACTAGTATTACAGTTTACACTCATGGCGAATTGTTACCTGCTCATGGTTATCCCCGTCTCAAACAAACCTATCCCCATCTCTACGGGCACTATGGTACAGCTTGGCAGAACCAGACTAAGGAATTTGCAAAATTCCCAGGTGCGATTATTATTACTACCAATTGCTTGATGCCACCCCATGCTAACTATGAAGATAAGTTATTTAGTATTGGTCCAGTTGGCTATCCAGGATTGAATTATTTGAATGCTGGGGTTGATGGTAGCATTGATTTTGCTCCTGCAATTCGTAAAGCTCTAGAACTGCCAGAATTTAGAGAAGATGAAGTTACAAATGTACCCCGTCAAGTAACAACAGGCTTTGCACGAAATGCGATTTTGAGCGTTGCAGATCAAATAATAACAGCCGTTAAAGCAGGACAAATTCGCCATTTCTTCTTGATTGGAGGTTGCGACGGCGCCAAACCCGACCGCAATTATTATACCGAATTAGTAGAAAAAGTTCCCAATGATTGTATCATTTTAACTCTTGCCTGTGGTAAATTCCGCTTCTTTGACAAGGATTTGGGTGATATTGGTGGAATTCCGCGCTTACTCGATGTTGGTCAATGTAACGATGCTTACTCAGCAATTCAAATTGCATTAGCGCTAGCAAATGCCTTTGAGGTGGATGTAAACGAGTTACCGCTATCAATGATTTTATCTTGGTACGAGCAGAAAGCCGTTGCGATTTTACTCACCTTGCTCTACTTAGGAATTAAAGATATTCGCCTTGGCCCAACTCTACCAGCATTTATCTCACCAAACGTATTTAAGCTGCTGTCACAGAAATATAACTTACAGCCCATTACCAAACCAGATGCTGACTTAGCGGCTTGTCTCGCTCCAGAAAGCTATGCCTTACAATAAATAGTGCAGCGTCGCTTCAAAGTAGACTGATGAATAAAAAGCTTAAGCCAGACTGGGCTGGCGAAGATTTGCTATCCCAGTTTGTTAATTTGTTAATCCAAACTGAGCCTATTTACAAAGTGATGAAACACCAGGCTCGGCGAGTACTTATCAAAACTGCTGAAAAAAATGGTGTTCCCTGGCGCCAAAATTACGAGCAGCTAGAAAAATCACGAATACAACAAAATTTAGCGGCAGTAACTAACCCACAAATTACTTACCCAAAATATTATCAGGTACCTTTTCATGCTTATAGTGAGGGTAATTTATGTTGGCAAGCAGCATTTGAGGCGCCAAGCGCGACTTACTCAATGGCACTGCGCGTTTGGAAAAATGAACCATTATCGTGGGAAGTTGCTCACAACCGTTTGAGAGGTAGCTTTCACGATGTTTTAGGAATTTATGGGCCAAAACAAGTTAAAGATATTTTAGATATTGGCTGTTCGGTAGGTATTTCAACTTTGGCATTGCATCGTTACTACCAGAAAAAACAAAACCATCCGGTTCGCACGGTTGGTCTTGATTTATCACCTTATATGCTTGCTGTTGCTAAAACACTAGATACAAAGAATGAAATATCCCAATGGTTACATGCATTAGCTGAAAATACAAAATTACCAGATAATTCTTTTGACTTGATAACGTTACAATTTGTTACTCACGAACTACCACATGAACCATCTAGAGCAATTTTTAAAGAAGCTTTTAGATTGGTTCGACCTGGTGGCGTCATTGCGATTGTAGATAATAATCCTAAATCTAAAGTCATTCAAAATTTGCCACCAGTTTTATTCACGCTCATGAAAAGTACTGAACCTTGGAGTGATGAATATTATACATTTAATATTGAAGAAGAATTGCAAGAAGTTGGTTTTGAGGCGCCGTTAACATTAGAAAGCGACCCACGTCATCGAACTATTGTGACTAATAAGGGTGGCTAATATATATTGAATGCACAGGCAGGTTGCCTGTGCTACATATTGGGAGAGGTTGTTTGTGTAATTGTGTTTGATGGTGTGACAGTGTATAAACAAGTCACATTTGATTAATTAACACTTAAATTTGTGAGGAAGGAGTTATAACCTGTAGATGGCTCCCATACATCCTGGTTTGCCAACCTAATCGAGTACTCAGGACGTTCGTACAACTGTGGAGTAGGGTCAGGCAAGTTTAATAAGACCTCGTAAGTGCCTTTAGGCATATCTACTGAAATACTTCCGCTAAAATTGACTTGATGCTGTTGTTGGGAAAACCAACGACGAGCGTCAGTATAAACGGGAAAGCGATAGACTTGTTTGTTTTCCTGGTTACGTAAGATAATTTCTGTACTACGTGGATTGTATGGGCTAGCAAAACCATCATTGGCGATAGTAAAACTCATTTTGAATTCGCCGCCAGAGTTTACAATCTCAGGAATCTGGGCTTCAACAAGACGGAATCGATATCCTAATTTGTTGGCAATGGTGTTATAAATACCTTCTTTCTTCCAACGGTCAATTGTTGGAGCATAAAAACTTACATTTATATAACTCCAGTTAAAATGCTGCATTTCTGCTAAAGTAGTCTCGCTGTCTGTGCGCGCGCTTTCTGGAGTCACTTGACAGGTTTCTCCACCTACAATAACATAAGGAGAAATTGCTTTCAAATAACTCTGCAAATCCTTTTTTATATCGGGGCTATAAATGTTGTTACTATCATTATCGTGAATTGAGTAAGTACCCGCATCATCAGCATTAGCTAAGAAGCATAGATTTTCATGACCGATACGTGCTTGATGTATACCAGTAAAAGCTTCAGCATCGTTAAGTGGGTTTGGGTAGGCAGATTTAATATCAGATGGGTAGCGAAGCTGAACCATCCTTGTTGATGGTAAAGCATCCAAAAGAGCCGTCAAAACCTGTTGTTTGGATTCAAAGTTGTGAAGTCCATTGGTAGATGAGTGCCACTCACCCCACGCACCAATAAAGCCGGCAGGTAAAGCAGCTATTACATCTTGGTATTCTTGAAAAATAGGTTTTAGTTGTTCAATATGGTTTAGTACTATAGGTAATGGAGCATCAGGTTGTTTCTCAGTTTCTCCAGGCATTGGGAAGTTGTAGGAAATTCTTGGAATTACCTTGATACCTGCTCTGCGTACTTCTGTCAAAGCGTCTCTAAATTCCTGTAAAAACTCTTCAGAAATATTCTTGTCGCGAAACTGGTCTAAATGAACGTTGCTACGAGCAAGAGTGAAGCCTTGCTCGCGAATCTTACTCAAATCTTTATCTTTGCCAATTTCAATACTCGTATAAAAGCCACGTTCAGGATTGAGTATATACTCATCACTCATTTGATAGTCTACAATCATGAGTTTTTGATTGTTTGCAGTAAAAGCAAATAATTTTTTGTTAGATAAACTAACAAGCAGCAAACCACATAAAAACAGGATAATTAATAAGGAAATGTGCTTTTTACTCACAAACATCATAACTTGCATAAATAGTTTTTTAAGCATCGATTGGATTATTTTCTTTTTAATTTACATAGAAGTTGACTTAGCTAATTGAGATTTTTAACTTTTGTTGACTCATAAATCTGAACTTTCAAGTTTTCTCTTAATAAATAATTATATAGCAATTTTAATTTAAGCGTCAAAAAATATATAGACATACATCGATAAAAATGACGCGGTTATACATGTTTGAACCTGTCTTCTTTCTTCCGGACGATTTAAAATTGCTATATAGCAATCCTAAATCATCCCTAAGAAACAATATCGTAAACACTTGACTTTGGAGAATATTTTCTGTCGGGTAATCTAAAATTTAAAATACTACAAACAAACTGATACAAACTATAAACTCAAATTATATATTTCTATAGCAGTCATAGATGATTTGTAAAAAATTACACACGCATAGAGACCGAATTAATTCGGTCTCTACAATGCACGATTTTACGACTGATGCGCGGACTGCTATAGGTCATTTGACTATTTTGGCAAGTGTTTCATTTTGATAAGAATTTTCTAGTGGCTGGTATTCCTGTTCAAAATAGTAGTAACTGTAAGGTTCATTATTAGGATTAACTCCATTTACTACTTGTCCAATGAGATTTTGACCCGATTTCTCTAAAAGTTCGCGAGCAACAGTAGCATTAACAGAATCAACGACCCCAGGACGTACTACTAACAACACGCCGTCAGCCATTTGACCGAGAATTGCAGCATCAGCAGCTACATTTAATGAAGGAGCGTCAATAATAACAAAATCGTAGTAAGAAGCAAAACTTTGAATTAGGCTGGCCATGCGTTTAGAATCGAGAAGTGAAGCTGGAGAAGGGGGAACAACTCCAGAAGGCAAAATGTCTAAATTATCCATAACTTTCTCAACCGCAGCCATAATTTCAGTTTGTCCAACTATAACATTACTAAGACCGTATTTATTAGGTAACTCCCAAATTTGATGTTGAACTGGACGGTGTAAGTCTCCATCTACTAGCAAGACTTTACGCTCCATTTGAGCCATTGCTAAAGCGAGATTAGCTGCAACTGTAGATTTACCTTCTTGAGGAACAGAACTAGTAACAAGAATAACTTTCAATTCTTTATCGGCACTTACAAAATTAAGATTAGCACGCAGCATTCGGTAAGCTTCGCTAATCGATGCACGAGGGTTATCTCTAACAACAAGTTTAGGGATGGATGATTCTGCCTCTTGATTGTTGCGAAGAGATATTTTCGGCTTGCTTAAGGAGGGAATAACTCCTAGTAATGTTAATCCTAGTAATTCTTTAGCTTCATCTACAGTCTTAATTGATTTATCTCTTGCTTCTAAAAGATACATACTCGCGAAAGAAGCAATTAGAGCGACTAAACCTGCGGCATAATAGGAATTACTACTAGAAACAGCAGGTGCTTCAGGTTCTTGAGCTTTGGATATAATCCTAACATTACCTATACTTTGATTTTCTGCAATTTTGCTTTCTTGCAGTCTTTGTAATAGAAGGGAGTAAGTAGATTGAGCAGCTTGTAATTTACGTTCTAATTCACGTTGTCGTTGCTCTAATTTGGGCAAATTTTTTATTCTTTCTCTATAACTATTTTCTGAGTTTATTAAAGTAAATAATTCGCTTGCTAATCCCAAACGCTGTGACTCTAATCTCACTAGCTCTGTCGAAAGGTCTTGTTGCAACTGGCCCATCTGCAATTTGCTATCTAACTTGACTTGAATATTCCCAGAAACCTCTTGGACTCTCTGTTGTAATATAGCTTGCAAAGATTGTAACTTACTCGAAAGTTTTATAATTTCTGGATGGGTGTCCATTAGTATAGTACTTCTGTCTGCAAGTAGAGACTCTACCTGCTGAATTTCCTTAATAATATCTTGTACTCCTGCCGACTGACCGAGAGATGTCATTAATACCGCTTGTTCGGATGACATACCTAATCGCTGCCGGATAGCTTTTGACAGAGCAGTGATATTAGCTAAATTAGATTTTTTATCATTAATTTGTTTCTGCAAATCAGCAATTACTTCTACTGCTTTACTGGCTTCGTCTTTGAGTTCAACTACTTTATTCTTTTCTTTAAACTCGCGCATTTCTACTTCTAATTTGCGAACTAGCTGTTCAGCTTTGGGTAATTGTTTTTCTAGAAATTTGCTAGCTGCTGAAGCCGCTGCTTTGTGAGCAGATACATTGTTTTCTAAATAAACTGCTAATAGTGTATTTACAACCTGTGAGGCAATTTTAGGATTAATATCCTTATAAGAAATTTTTAATATGTCAGTTTTTTGAATTTCATTAACAGTTAAATTTGCTATAAATTCTTTTGGTTTTAAAAGATTGCCTTCATCGTTTTTAAGCTGAAGTCTATTTATGGCTGTTTCTACAACCTCGTGAGAGCGGACAACTTCTGCCTCTGTACTTAAAGGATTTGTTTTTTCTGCTAGAGGTGTTAAATCTCCTATTTCTTTACCTAGACCTGTTAAAGAGGAAGTAGTATTAATTTTTTGAAATCTTAGCGACCCCTCGGCTACATAAATAGGTTTTTTTGACATAAGGGCTAAGAATACGAGCATAAAAATTGGTGGATATACAGCGACACCAGGAAGCCAACGTCGTTTTAGTATTAGCCAATACTTGGTCAAGTCAAAAGATGATGATTTCTCTTCCATAACACTATTACCCAACTTTTATACAAAACTGTTTAAATCTAAGTAAATTATTCTTGGAAACTAAAGTTATATTGATAAAGTGAATTATTCATGAATTCCATATAAGCAATTCAACTAACTAACGAGTAAACGCTCAATATAGCGTCAATAACTCGTTTTAAGTCTGTATCTGTAAGGTTAGAACCGGAAGGTAAGCAAAGACCCCGCGCAAATAAGTCTTCAGCAACTTCACCACCAATACATTCACACTCAGCAAATACAGGTTGTAGATGTAATGGTTTCCACACAGGACGAGTTTCTATTTGCTGCTTGGCTAATGCAATTCTAATTTGCTCAGTATTTGCACCAAAGGTTTCAGGGTCTATTGTGAGGCAGGTTAACCAGCGACTGGAGTTCCCAAAACTTGCTTCTGGCATGAATTCTATCCCTGGTAGGTTGCCTAAAGCAGACGAGTAAACTTCATAGTTACGTCTTCTAGCTGCTACTCGGTCATTTAACACCTGCAATTGACCCCGACCAATACCTGCTAAAACATTACTGAGACGATAATTATATCCAATTTCAGAGTGTTGGTAATGAGGCGCCGGGTCACGCGCTTGGGTTGCTAAAAATCTGGCTTTTGCTACCAAGTCTCGGTCATCAGAAACTAACATTCCGCCCCCGGATGTAGTTATAATTTTATTACCATTAAATGAATAGATACCAATGTTTCCGAAAGTTCCAGGTGTACGTCCTTTATAAGTTGCACCCAAAGCTTCAGCTGCGTCTTCAATTAAAGGAATACCATATTGATTGCAAACTTTCAAGATAGGTTCAATGTCAGCACTTTGACCATATAAATGCACTAGTACTACTGCTTTAGGTAATTTGCCGATACGATCACGCTGTTCTAATGCTTCCTGTAGCAAGTCTGGATTCATGTTCCAAGAGATGCGATCACTATCGATGAATACTGGTTTTGCCCCAAGATAAGTAATAGGGTTGGCGCTAGCAGCAAATGTGAGAGTCGAGCAAATAACCTCCGAGCCGTAGCCAACGCCTATTAATTGTAATGCTAGATGTAAAGCTGCCGTACCAGAACTGACAGCAGCAGCATGAGCGGCGCCTGTTACTTGACAAAATTCTTGCTCAAATGCATCTACATGGGGACCAACAGGAGCAATCCAGTTTGTATCAAAAGCTTCTTTAACAAACTCTTGCTCACGATCTCCCATGTGAGGAGTAGATAGAAGAATCGGTTTGCTCATTTTTTTCAAATAAATTATTTTTCTTATTTTGTACAAACGACATATAGCATCTCAGAAAGTGGCTGATTTTGTAGTGACTCAAAATCATCGTATATTATTCCTTGCTGAAGTTGAGTGTTGCCACCAACAGCAATTATTTTAAACCCAACTTTCTTTAGCAGCTGCTCGACCTCTGACACTCTATACCAGTACACATTCGGGCCTTTATCTAACAGTGCTGTTAAAAATTGAATTTTTTCATTATTCTTTACCCAAGGTATCGATTGAATGGAAATTTTTTTGGCTAAGATTTTCCTTAAAATCTGCAAATAAGCTACATAAATAGCGTATAGTTTTGTAGTTTGAATTTTGCCCTCAAAGCAGAGGAAAGAAAAGAGCGCTGTTCCACCTTTATCGAGTATTCGGTAAGCCTGTTTAAAAGCCTTTAATCTACTATTGTCATCTTCCATCATGCTCAGAATTTGTTGCAAATATATTATCTGTTCAAAAGCATTATCTTCATAAGCATTTAAATCAGTTGCATCATGAACTTCAAACGAAATACTACCACTAGTATCTTTGTTTTTAGCCTCTTGAATAAACTCCGGTAAGTAGTCATAGCCAAACAAATTATTAAAGCCCATCTTCTTAATTTCTAACAAAATTCTACCCCCACCAGTACCAGCCTCAAGTGTTTTTTTGTGATGCTGAAGATAATGCTCTAACAAAAACTTTTCTTCTAATATTAAACCTTGTCCATATGCCCAAGGTTCATACTCGCGAGTTCTGTAAACTTCTTTATTGGTGATTAACATAATGGATCCTTAAAATCATGAAATTTGAACTAAATATTGCTACGATACGCTGGAAAAAAATTAGAGTTGAAAAGCTGACTTGGGTCTAAATTTAAAAATTTAGCTCTCAACTTAACCAAATCATCATACTTCTCTTCATTTGTAATCAGTGAGAAAGTCATGAAGTTATGGGTTATTTTAGAAAAACCTGCTTTGAATTCGTAGAGACTATCTTTGGCACTTCCAACACCACCTCCTAAATGATATACTTTATTACCACGCTCTTTTGCCCAGTATCTAACATAGTCATGCATCAGCTTACTCGGCGCCTGCTTCAAGAACTTATTTCTAGTTCCTGATAAATGAAACTGAACAATACCGCAGCATTCAATAAATAAACCCGCGCAGGTGATTTGCCCTTCCCACTCGACGATACATAAGTGCAGCTTATCTCCTAATGAGGCAAGTTTTAAGAAGTAATTGTAGTCAAAGTAGTATGAACTACTTGCAGCAACACGGTTCATTGTTTCTTCATAAATTTCAATGAATTCATCAATATGAGCTTGGAAGGGAACCATTTTGGCTACCATCCCTGCACGCTTGCACCAGTTAATTTTTCTTCGGTGGTTATCTCGTGTTTGTTGCCATATTTCTGCATTCGTTATCTCCAAATTTACAGAAACAGTTTCCCCATGTACTTTACAGGTATTGGAAACTAAGAGTTTATCAAAATCATGATTTAATATTGGATGCAAACGGAAAAAAGCAGAACATACATTTTTATGCCTAAACACAGTCTTCATGCTGGCAATTGCAGAGTTAATAAACTCTGATGAATTGCTTGCTGCTTGGTTTAACAATATACCTGGGTAGCCATAAGGTGATGTCACATCAAATATTTCTGGTTCAAATTGAGTATCAAATAATTCATCACATCTTCGCAGTAAGTAGGGTAGAAAAAATATTTTCTCTCCTTCAATTATCAGAATTGCCTCTGGAATGCTATTAGTTCTTTGGGATTCTAAAATGGCATATTCAGGCAAATGATAAATATCGTGACGTATGAGTTGTAGAATTTCTATCCAAGTTGAATTTTGAGCTTCAAGTATCTGAGTATTCATTTTTAACTAGTTGATAGAAAAACTATTTTTGCTATCGAGTTAATTTCCTGTATAACGATAAGCAGGGAAAAACCCCGATTTAAGTAAGGTTTCTGGTTGATTTTCTAAAGCCTTTGCTCGCAATTCAACAAGATGAATAAATTTTTCTTCATCTGTGACTAATCTCAATGTAGAAAATTGATGTCTCTGTCTTGAGAAACCAGATTTGAAAGTATGTAAACTATCTGTGGTAGACCCTCCAATTCCACCTCCTATATGTAAATATTCGTTACCGCGTTCTTTTGCCCACAATCGAGCATGATGTAATAATAAATTAAAAGGAGATTGGCTTAAAAAGTCATTTTTTGTTCCCCCTAGATGAGCTTGAACTACACCACAGGATTCAAAAAATAGGCTGGTACAGATAACTTCTCCCTCAAATTCGACAATACATAAGTGGAGTTTATCTTGTAAACTTAATAATTGATTAAAGTAATCATCGTCAAAATAATATGATTGATTTGCCTTGACACGATTCATTGTTTCTTCATAAATTGCGGTAAATTCTGTATAATATTCGGAAAAAGAAACAGTTCTTGCTGTAAAGCCAAGTCTTTTACATTTATTGATTGTACTCTGGTGTCCTTTTCGTGTGTGCGCCCAAATTTCTGGTTCAGAAAGTGTTAAATTTATTGATACTGTTTCACCATTCAAAGTAAAGTTGCTCGACAAAGAAGTCTCTAATAACTGTTCGTTCAAGATAGGATGCATTCTGAGAAAAACAGAGCAAATGCCTCTAGACTTTAAAACATCTTGGAAATTTTTGAAGGCAGTATTTAAAAAATCTGATGTTATTGCTTCTTGATTAACCAAAATGCCTGGATAACCATATGGAGAGTAAATATCAAAAATATCACTGAGTGTAAATTCTTCTTCGACATCATTACAATTACGTAACAAGTATGGTACGAAGAATATTTTATCTCCCTCAGTTATCAAGAGTGCTTCTGGTATCGTTTTAGTTCTTTTTGCTTCTAATGCTAAATATTCAGGTAATTGATAAATATCATGACGTACTTGCTGTAATACATCCTGCCATAAAATATTTGAGATATCAATAATTTCAGCTTTCATAATTTTAGCTCCGTTCAAAGGATAGGGGTAAATTATTTTATTTTTAATTTTGAATTGCTAAAACTTTTTATTCAGACCATAAAACTGGAAATGCTGCTGGGTCGCTAAAATCGGGATTGCCGTTGGGTAATTTCCGACATAAGGATTCATCAATAATGTGAATCTCTTTCCCTTCTTTATTCCAAAAAGGTTGATAATGGTTGTCAGCGTCTTGCAGGTGTACAGCTAATGCCAAGCGGAATGACTTGCTGTAGTTGGGTAAGCTGCCATGAATTGTCCAGCAGTGATGAAAGCTAACTTGACCCTTCTTTAAAGACATGGGTATTTTGACAACTTGGCGCCCACCCTGTTGAAATGTTTTTTCCATCTCCTCTAAGTTATAGTTATTAAAAAAGCGAGTGTCTTGGGTACCTGACCACTTATGACTTTTATCTAGCACAACTAAAGGACCACGAGTTTCGTCGCAGTCGTGGAAAGGAATCCAAGCGGTGAGTAATTTGTGCGAACTGCAAGTTGCCCAGTAAGCTCGATCTGCGTGCCAACCAACAGCACTTTTACCAGTTTGATCTTGAGGTGGTTTGTAAACTAGTTGGTCGTCTAATAAACGAATTCGATTGGTTCTAGCTAATCGGGCCGCAATGGCGCCAATAATTGGTTGTAAAGCCAAAGTACGTAGTTTGTTACTTTGTAAAGAAACAAACTCATTATTACGAATAATATCATACCCATCTTCTTTTTTCCAGTTGCTGTAACCGATGGTAATAGGAAGTTCTGCATCTCGCTCTCCCTGATAAAACTTTTCGCTAGCAAGAATTGCTTCGTCGATAATTTCATCGGGAATAACCTTCTTAGAGATATACCAACCGTGTTCTTCGTAAAAAGCAATATCTTCTTGAGTTGGTAGTAGTTCTAATAGTTCCTCTGCCAGAACTTCGGTAAGTAGTTTCATTTTTTACCTCCATTTGCATAATTACTTATTAAGTTTATGAACATAAATTGCTGTATAAATGTAATATTTAAGTTACACTAAAGGATCTGCCTAATCGAATAAAAAGCTTCAGCAGCATATCGATTGACAGTACTACCGCGTAAAGTTGCTAGTGCCTTAATAGTTTCCTCAGAACGCTCATCGGGAAAGCGTTTAATTTGTGATAAATATGCTTGCATAGCTTCAAGTTTTGTTTCCAAATAAGCAGAAATATCTATAAACACATTAGGAACAAAATTTGGTGCTAAATAAGGAGCATTCCAGTTTGTTTCAGAGAGAGTTTCGTAAGCGTATATAGTTTTTGGAGCAAAAGGACTATTAGGTCTTGCCGCTACCAATGATGATAAAAATACTCTTTGATGGTCAAGGTGAATATCTCCCACAAAAGGAACAAAGAGTATATCTGGTTGAAATTTTTTAAGTGTATCAAATATTTGTTTATTAACATCACGGTGAGGTACAGTATCTAACCTTGCCGCTGTGAATGAAAGAAATATTGTCTCTTTAACACCCAAAATTTTATGAGCAGCGAGAGCTTCTTTTTGGTCTTGAATTCGCTGCTCTTCTGTAAAGTCAGGTGGGAAACCTTGAGCAACTATTACCACATAAACTTCTGCTCCCTCCAAAGCATATCTTGCTATTGTACCTCCCACTCCTAAAACTTCATCATCTCCGTGTGGTGCTACTACTAAAATCTTCATTTTGCAAAACTCCTTTAATATTTAAAAAAATTATATTTAAGTCAGCTGATACTATCTAATTGATTTTGCCGTAAATTTTTACGTGTTACGGCAAAACTATTCTATTTTAAAGTCTCAATGAGAGCGCGATTGTTGACGATATCGTAACTCTTAGGACGAATTGTAGCTTCTAGTTTTCTTGCTTCAAGTAGGGATTTTTCATTTCTGAATTCTCCCCAAGTAATTACCGCGAAAGTTTTGATTAAGATAACAAAATCTAGCCACAGCGACCAATTTTTTAAATACCAGATATCTAAACAAATGCGTTCTTCCCAAGTTAATTCGTTATTTCCATTGACTTGGTGCCAACCAGTCATACCTGGAGTATCGAGGAGCCTATACTTTTGGAAATCATCGTAATCCTCTACTTGTTCGGGAATAGTCGGACGTGGACCCACGAAGCTCATTTCCCCTTTAAGAATATTCCAAAATTGTAAGATTTCGTCTAATCTACTTTTTCGTAAAAATTCACCTAAAGCAGTTACTCTGTCTTCGTCTGGTAACAGATAACCTTCGCTATCACGGTCATTAGTCATGGTGCGAAACTTATAGATAGTAAAAAGGTCTCCATTTTTGCCAGCACGAACTTGGGTGAAAATTACAGGACTACCCATTTTGAAATAGATAGCAATTGCCATCACAAAACTTACAGGTACAAATACTGCTAAAGCAACAGTAGCAGCTATTTTATCAAATATGGTTTTGAGAAATTTACTAAAGGGCTTATTTTCGATTGCAAACAAAGTGCTATTTGCCATAATTCAAAACCTAGTCTTAATACAAAAAGTAACTAAATCAAAAATCGATAAAGCAAAAAAAGGATTTTTCAGAATTATTTGTTTCCGAAAAATTTAACAGTGTACAGGTTGCTTTTCCATAACATCGGCATACAAATTTTCGTGAAGCTTAATAATGTGGCGCACATCATAGTTATTCATGCGCTCTTTTCCACGTTTAGCCGTTTGCCTAGCTGCTTCTGGATTATTCACTACCCAAGTCATAGCAGCAGCAAATCCCTCTATATCTCCTACCGGAACTATTAACCCGCATCCATCCGCGAGCAAATCCCGAATTCCACGAGTATCGGCGCCGATGACAGGTGTTTCCAAGCACAATGATTCCATCACACTTCTCGGTAATCCTTCTCGCTCGGAAGCCATCAAAGTCGCAATCGAGGCACGCATTAAAGTTGGCATATCTCGACGATGCCCTAAGAAGTGTACCTGTTTTTTAATGCCTAAATCTGCTGCAAGACCCTGCATCTCTTCAAAAAGTGGTCCTGTACCAGCAAATGCCAAATGTACGTTTGGTCTGCCTAGTTTTGCAAATGCTCTAAGCATATCTCTATGGCGTTTTCCTGGGTTAAATTCAGCGCTGGCTAAAATCATTACATCTTCTGATTCCAGCCCAATTTCCTTACGCACTGCTTGGATATCAGCCTGAGAAACTTGATCGGGGTTGTAATAATTCAAGTCCACTCCGATTCCAGGCATATAATAAAGGCGTTCTGGAGAAATTAAACGATGACGCTTGGCTGCCTCTTCATCCTCTCCATTAATCACTACCATATAATCAGTCCAAGGAGCAGCAATTTTTTCAAAAGTCAGGAAAATCGCATTTTTGGTGAATTTATTCCCACGGAAGAAGTGAAAACCGTGGACTGTATAAATAAGTTTCGGTTTGGGTTGCTTTTTGAGACGACTAAAGGCTAATCGGGTAACAAAAGCAGCTACGGCAGTATGTACATGTACTATGTCATATTCTTGTTTTTCTAGTACTTGCTGAATCTGTCGGGGGGCAACTATTAAATTTTGTGGGTCTAAAGGATTACGAGAAAAATCTACATCCCAAACATTGTCAAAATTTTCCACACATTCAGACATGGCAGAAGTTTGTAGGGACATTGCGTCTACCTGCCAACCTTGATTGCGGAAGTACCGAGCAAATGGCAATAAAAAGCCGTTCAAAGTTATGGGAACCGTTGTTACCATTAAAAGCTTTGTCATTTTTTTCTCCTCATGCTGCTATCTGCGTAGCTTTTATTAATTCCGCTAACCCTTCACGAATAGTAACTTTCGGCAGCCATCCCAATGCTGTCAGTGCTGTGTTATCAGCGAGACTGTGGCGAATATCTCCAGGTCGAGGTTCTTTGTGAATGGGTTGCAAGTTTTGACCAGTTAAGTCATTGAGTAAATGGGCAATGTCAAGTAAAGAGGTTGCTTTACCTCTACCAACATTGAAAGTTCTGCCTGCTGCATCGGGGTGTTCCATCACTAAAATATTTGCTGCTACCACATCCGAAACGTGAACAAAATCCCGACTTTGTTGACCATCACCGAATATAACGGGAGCAATTCCTTGAAAAATGCGATCGCAAAATATAGATATCACTCCTGAATAAGGGCTAGACGGGTCTTGGCGCCGACCGAATACATTAAAATAGCGTAAGCATACAAATTCCACTCCAAAAGTCCTGTTATAACAGTGACCCATAAGTTCAGATGCTAGCTTATCTACTCCATAAGGAGTAATCGGGTTAGTTGGCATCGACTCCTTCTTAGGAAGAGTTGGTTCATCGCCATAAACCGCAGCACTTCCTGCAAAGACAACACGACGAACACTGTGCTTGCGTGCTGCTTCTAAAACATTGAGAGTGGCGGCATAGTTGATTTTATCTGTTCCTATGGGGTCTTTAACAGACTTTGGAACACTAGCTATAGCTGCTTCGTGAAAAACATATTCGCATCCCTTCATCGCAATCTCAACAGTTGCTATGTCAGTAATATCACCAAGTAATACCTCTATTTTTTGAGAAGGTATAGCAGCAATATTTTCTAATTTTCCCGTGGAAAGATTATCTAAAATTCGGACTTTATAATCTTTTTTGACTAAAGTTTCTGCAATGTGTGAGCCAATAAAGCCACATCCACCAGTCACTAGGATTGTTTTTTTATCTTTAGCCATTGTTATGATTTCTCCTTAGTGGCAATTTAATTGAATTAGCCTACGGGTTAATTAAACATTGTGCTTTGTAACAGTGTGTTTGATTAAAATGAGGGAATTTTAAAAGCAATAATTATTAAGTTTACGCAAGTAATACCTGCAAAACTTGGTCAGAAATTTTATTCCAATTTAGTTGGCTACGTACCTTATTTTGAGCAGCTTTAGAAATAGATTTTAAGACATTGCAATTTTTGAAAAGATTAATAATATGGTGAGCTAAATCTTCAGGATTTGGTTGATTAATAATAATACTATCTACACCATCAGCTAAAAAATCTGTTATGCCATTCGCATCATTAGAAGAAACGATGCAAGGAACTCCATAATTCATCGCTTCTACTAGGAAAACCCCAAACGGTTCACATCTTGCTGGAGCAACAACTAAATCACTTTGAAGAAATAGATTTTGTAAAGTATATTCAGACCTTATATCTCCTGGATTTTCTACTCCGTCAATGGTCTGGGTAAGCTTTTTTCCAATTACAACTAACTTGGCTTTAGGAAAAACTTTTTTAACCATCTTAAATGCATCTAAAACTACATCTCCACCTTTTCGGTCAAAATCAGAGCCATTAAATAAAATTTGCTGAGAACCAATTGCTTTCTCCCCCATATAAGGTTCAGCAAAATTTCCAGATGCACCAATCACTGTCACTTTATCTGTTGAAATATTATAATCGGTTACTAATGAATTTTTGACTAAGTTACTCATAGTAAAAATATGTTGAGCTTGCTCATAAGACTTATTTTCACATTCCAACCATGATTTAAATTCTTTGTCTGTCTGAAAAGGTGCAAAAGGAGGATAATTTCTTTGAGCTAAAGCCATTGTATAGTCTAAATACATTGTATAAGGAATTTCATAATTATTCCAGAATGGGCAACATAGACTGAAAAGATGAAAAACTAAATCAGGTTTATAGTCAAGGTTTTGAATTTCTTTTTCAAGCTTTTGAGAACGTTTTATAAAAGCTTGAGAATTTTTAAAAAACCCATCAGAATTACTCAAAGATACTCCATGATTAAGACAATATAGTAATCTTCTAAATCTACGATAGTTTTTCGGTTCATATAAGTAACCTATAGGCAAGTAATCTATACGTTTAAAAGAATTAGATAATTGAGTAAACAAATACTTATGACGTTTTAAAAATAATTCTTCGCCAGTTACTAATACATTTTGATAGCTCATAATTATTGACCTCTGTAATTGATTATTTAAATCTTAAATGTACAACGTAGCTTCAATACAAACTAATTAGTAACATTTAGTTGACTAGTCCTTAATTAACAAATTGCAAAATAACTTTTATTTTCTGATTTTATCTATTCATGAGGAGATGATAATTCTAGTTTATTTTTTAAATACTCTATTTTTATTAGTGATTTTTTGTCAATAATTTCAGTATACAACTTTTCATATTGCCAGACAATATTTTCTAAAGAAAAATAATTAATTATTCGTTCTCTAGCTGCTTTTCCTAAAGCTTCCCTACCCGCTAAACCCATAGCAATCAAATCTTGCCAAGCATTAGCCAAAGCTTCTGGATTCCGTGGTTGTACAACTCGACCTGTATTACCAACAATCCATCCAGAATCACCAACATTTGTTACTACACAAGGAATACCACAAGACATAGCTTCTCCTATGACTAAGGGAAAAGCTTCTCCATAAGCAGAAGAAACACTTAACACATCTAGTGCAGAAAAAATATTAGATGTATCACGACGTTCTCCAAGTAAATAGACTTTATTGCTAATGTCTAAATCCTGAATTAACTCTAACAAACTCTGATTGCTATAATCAACATCTCTACCAGCTAGAACAAAGCGAGCATGAGGAAATTTTTCAGATAGTAGTGCTGCCGCTTTAAGAAAATTAGCATGGTCTTTCATTGGATGATAACGACAAATCAATCCAATTAAAAATGTATTTGGTTCTAAACCAAGTTCAGTGCGAAATTGGCATTTATTTTCCAGCGATGCTTGAAAGTGTAACGTATCAAAACCATTAGGAATAACACAAGTATTATCTGGATAATATCCCAATACTTCATGTTGTTTTTTACTGTTATGAGATACAAAAACGACTTTGTAATTAAGCTTGGAAACCAAAATACCTAATTTAATCAGAATTTGCGTAAGTATTTTTTCAGACTTTAAAGAATTAATAGAATGGTGAATACACCAAATGACAGGTATTTTTTTGAAGTTAAAAAGATTTGCAAACTGTGCAGCCATATTACCTTGATACATCCAACCCTGGATAATATCAGGCTTAATCTCATTGACTGTACGTATTAACTTCCAAGCAGCTACTAATGTAGGTTTTCCCGGTTCCATATCAATCGTATGGACTGGTATATTTAAAGATTGTATACGTTCACCAATTGTACCATTATCCATTAAAGAAAGAACAACGGGGCTAAATTTTTCTCGATTAATTCGTGTTAACAATTGATACAGCATTACTTCGGCGCCACCAGTGTAAAGACCAGTTGTGATATATAAAATTTTCATAGACAATATCCTAATTTTGATAATTCAAACTTGTGCTACTTAATTGTTTTGTTTGGCTTTTTTTGGACATGACACCCATTAAAGAAAAAATAGTAAGGGTTTCGCGATCATAGACAACTGTGTTGCTAAATATTGACCAAATTAAAGTAAAAACTACTAAGAACAAACCCAAATTCTTTGCTTCACCATTAGCTCTATTTTGAACAGCAAAAACTAACCAAGGTAAAATAATAATTCCCACTATTCCATGTTCGAGCATATATGACAAATACATGTTATGCGGTAGAATCTCACCCCAAGTTTTGACAAAGCCAAAACCATGACCTGAAAGTGGGCTTTCTAAAATTTTTTGCCAAGAATATGTAACTACATCTAAGCGAGATGTATCATCAGAAGCCTGACGCGAGGTAGGATTAGTAAAAGTTGAAATTCGAGTTTGTAAATCGTGATTAATAATTCCTAAATTTGAAGCTTCAGATTCAAGAAATTCTCCTAAAATTGAAAAGTTTAAAATTAAAGCTAAAACACCTGCAAAAATAAAAATTAACTGTTGCTTTGGTAATATTTTTTTAATAAAAAATAACGTCATTAAAATTATCATACAAATCATACCACCTCGAGAGAAAGTGGTAAACACACTCAAAAATACGATTAAGCAAAAAGGTAAGCGGTATTTCGGAGGTAACAAACCAACAGTCAAGATTAAACCGTTAATTAGTACGCAAGCAGCTTTATTTGGATCTGTATAAAAGCCTGCTGGACGTCCGGTTGGATTAAATGTAGTTAAGGTATGCCATATTTCTGGTTGAAACAACTCAGCTATGAAGGTATAAATGTTCCAGAAAATAACACAAAATATACTTATTCTAGTAACTCTAATAATAATATCTTTACCACAAAAAACAAACGAACTTACACACAAAAAAATTACTACTAAAATTCGATCATCTAATTCTTGGTTAACTAAATCGTTTTTGATAGTGAGCAAGTAAGAAAGGAAAGAAAAAACAATATAAAAAATACACCATCCTAAAAGTGCATTAGGAAAGTATTTATAGTTAAAAGAGAGAAACGAAGGTACTAAAGGTATAGCAGCTAAACCGACAGCTAGGACTAATACGTAAGGAGGAGGAGTGTAACCAGAATCAAACCAATAAATATCTGCCGCTGTGAAGAAAACCCCAACAACTACCACTGCTAAAAAACACTGATAATACACAAGAAAATTATTAGTTTTCTTAGAAGATGAAATAGTCATAAGTAGAATACCGTAATGATTATCTGAAGGAGTATCTCAATCAATATTTTAAAAAAAGTTAGTTCAGAAAAAATTACGCCGCAAACAATAAACTCAAATACTCGGAAACTGAACGTTCGACAGAAAAATCCTGTGCCCTCTTCATCAATGTTTCTCTACTTACAGTATCATCAAGTACAGCGAGCATCGCCTCAGAAAGTGCGACAGCATCTTGAACTGGCACTAAATAACCGTATTTACCTTCGTCTAAAATTTCGTCTGGTCCGCTAGGGCAATTAGTAGAAACCACAGAACAACCACAAGCCATTGCTTCAATAATTACAGTTGGTAATCCTTCCCAGCGAGATGAAAGTACAAATGCTTTGGCATTGTACATATACGCATAAGGGTTGTCAACAAACCCAGGTAAGGAAATATCTTCTGCAATACCTAGTGCATTAATACTTAATTCTAACTCTGCTCTTAATTCACCTTCACCTAAAATAATCAGTTTAGCTTGTCTTTGTTTTCTTAACAGTGCAAAGGCATGAATTAGATTTTGAAAATCTTTCTGTTCAGATAAACGCCCTACAGCTACAAATACTGGTGGTTCTTCTTGCCTAAACCAAGGATGTTCTACATGCATTTGTGCTTTCTTTAAGATTTCATCATCAACTATTGGATTGTGGATAACATGAACTTTTCCTTTTGGAAAAGCAAGTACAGACTCCAAATCTTCAGCTACACCTTTAGAAACTCCGACAATGGCGCCTGCACGAGGATAAAGAGTATGCACAAGCAGCGAAAATACTCTATTTAACAGTGATTTTGAATTTTTGATAGAGGCAGATAAATTGTTTTGTTCTACCAATACCAATTTAGTGTTTGTACCAGAAATCTCTTTTGCTAAGGCAGCTGCCACATTTGCATATTCTATATGTGAAATTAGAACGTCTGGTTTGTGATGTTTTAAATACTGAGCTAAAGGTAAGATAGCTTTTAATACTCTGCCTGCACCTAAATCTACAATACGTACTTCCTTCGGTACTTGGTTTAAATAGGGACCCATTGCATTAGCTAAAACTAAATCTAAAGTAAAATCTCTTCCTGACATACCTTTGAAAAGCTTAATTGCAGCTTTTTCAGCACCACCACCAAATAAACTGGGAAGAAAACAGGCAATTTTTTTTGTCTTCATAGCTTTACTCACAAGATATTACTAAACTTTTATTTATTGAAAATATTATGAAATTATGTCTTTGAGGTTATATTTATATTTTTCAAGCAAAACTAATTTAAATAAATTTTCCCATTCACTTAATATTTTTTCTATACTAAAGCGTTCCGTTACCTCTGGTGCGTAAGTGCTTAAACGTTGTCTAATTGTTTCATCAGACATTAAATGATCCATAGTTTTTGCCAACGATAAGACATCTTCGCTCGGTACTAAAATTCCATCTATACCATCACGAATAATTTCTCTGGGTCCGCTGTGACAATCAGTTGAAATTACAGGTAATCCACAAGCCATTGCTTCACCAAGAGCCATTGGAAAAGCCTCATGTCGGGAAGACATGACAAATAATTTTGCTCTCTTTAAAATTGCAAATGGATTGTTTATAACCCCTACAAAAACTACTTTACCAGATAAACCTAGATTTTCTTTCATTTCTTCCAACTCGTCATATAGTTCTCCTTTTCCTAATATCAATAGCTGCCAGTCCGGATGAAGATGAGCAATTTTAGCAAAAGCAGATAATAGGATATCAAATCCTTTTTGAGGTAGTAATCTTCCCATTGCTACAACCCATTTTTTTCCTGGGTCAACGTCTCTATTCAGAAAATTAATAATTTCTTTGTTGTCTTGTTTGTTTGGCAATATAAAAGGATTATAAATGACTGCCCTTTTACTTTTTGCTAGCCAATCGAAAGCACAATCTACTCCCTTACTTACGCTCACAACTCGATCTGCATAAGGATAAGAAAGACGTCGTAGCAATTCCCATATTCTTCCGTAAGAAAACATTTTTGGGTCTGAGTGTTCCGTTACAAACACAGGTAATTTACTATGGAACAAAGAAACTATTGTGAGGATATTTGTTGATGTTAAGTGTGAAAGAACTATATCTGGTTTAGTAGAAATTATAGCTTGTCTTAACTTGATTAAACGGTGCAAATTGTTGTAAAGAGCTTGAAAGATATTTATAGAATCACTCATAATCCCTAAAGCGACCCTAATTACACCCTCTGGCAAGCTGTAAAAATCTGTCTCTCTCCCGTAAAGCGTGATTACTGTGACTTTATGTCCCCTGTCAATTAATCCTTTTGCAATTAATACTACAACTCTTTCTGCTCCACCACTATATAGCGCTGATACTACTAATGTAATATTCATAAATTTACCTCACTTTTACTATTACTAGTGATTTCTTTCAAATACTTAAAAGAGAATAAGAGTAAAAAAATAAATGACACTAAATAAACAATACTAGTTGATAGAGCAATACCTTGAATACCGAAGAAATGCATTAATGTATAATTACCTATCACATTAACTATTAAGTTTAAAGCAGAACCCCACATTAAAATACGATTTTTTTTGATAGAAATTATTAATTGAACTAGAAAAACTGCTCCAACATAGAAAGGAATTTGCAAGGCATAACAATTCTGAATTTGGGATACTAATTGAGTATCTTCCGGTGTAAATGAACCTCTCTGTAAAAGTAATTTTACTATTGTCTCAGAAGCCAATAATAATAATGCCGTAAATGGCAAAGTCACAAGAAATATTAACCTTAGATAATGCTTTAGTGTGTGTAAAACACCTTGCCAATCATGGTGAGCAACCATTTTAGAAAAATAGGGAGTTACTGCGGTATTTAGCGCTGTGGTAGTTAAGAATATTGGCAATACAACCACCTTATCCGCATAATTCAGTGCTGCTACACTTCCTGGAGCTAGCATTGCTGCCATTGACTGGTCTACTATACCAGTACTACACATTAAAAAAGCAGCAGTAACAGATGGTAAATATTGAGCAACTACTTGACGCAAGTTTTTACTAAAACCATGCCATTTTGGTAGTACCGAAATCCCCTGCCTTTTAAGTTCTAGCCCCAAAATTATGATCTCTAATGTCGTACCGCCAAGTAACCCGGCAACTAAGGAAAAGGTTTTCCAAGACTCTAAACTTAGTAGGAATACTATAGTTGCTGCTGGTGTTAGTGTTGGAGTAAAAGCTGAAAGAGCAAAACGCTCTCTCGCATTCAAAATGGAACTAAAAATTATGATACAACCACTAATTAAAACAAATGGCGATACTGCATAAATTAAATGAAAAGTCAGTTCTGTTTTTTGTGTATTAAAACCTTTCGTAATTAAAGGTACATAGATTGGCGCAGCTACTACTATTAAAATAGCCGTAATAACTAATAGCGACAATGCTAGAGACATAGCTCCAGATAACAAAGATTGAGCTGACTTTTTGCCTTCTTTTTCCAAAACTTGAATGTATGTTGGTACTAAGGCTTCATTTAATGCTCCTGCAACAATATTAATGATAAAAAAAGGAACCATTATAGCAATAAAGTAAGCATCTAATTCATCACCAGTACCAAATTTCCAGGCAACTACTAATTCTTTAAGAACAGCTATCCCTTTGCTAAATCCAACTCCTAGACCAACAGTAATTGCTGCACCGAGTATTTTTCTATTAGTTGAACCAGTTGTCAGTCTATTCCATAAACTCAGTATTTTTGTTAGATACATGATGCTCTATATATTTGACTCAAGCTACTTTAAGCACTTTTTGCCTCTGTTCTCGGATACTTATTAATATTATTTAACGGTACCTTGTCATTAGCTGAAACATCGACTTGTGGATTGTTGTCCAAATACTTAGGTTTATAACCCGGCGCCACCTGTTCAAGCAAAAACATAATAGAATTAGCATCATTCTTAGCAGCAGCTTGGCAAAGTGCATTCACAGCAGTATTCAAATTATCAGGAATTATTTGACTTGCATTCTTCACCATGAATAGCTTTTCATGCTCTGTAGGGTCATACTCTTCACCTTCTATAAACAACTCCTCAAATAACTTCTCTCCCGGTCGCAACCCTGTAAACACAATATCAATATCTTTATTGACCTCATATCCCGACAACCTAATTAACTCCTCTGCTAAGTCTACAATTTTCACTGGTTGACCCATATTTAACATCAAAACTTCACCTCCTCTACCAAGTACTGCTGCTTGCAACACTAATTGCACCGCTTCAGGAATGGTCATGAAGTAACGACATATATCTGGATGAGTAACTGTTATAGGACCACCTGCGGCAATTTGTTTCTTAAATGTAGGAACAACACTGCCACGACTTCCTAATACATTACCAAAACGCACTGCTACATAAGGCTTTCCACTTTGCTTCGCTGCTTGCAATACCAACATCTCAGCCACTCGCTTACTGGCGCCCATCACATTAGTAGGGTTCACAGCTTTATCAGTGGATATCATTACAAAGTGATTAACATTATATTTCAAAGCTAATTCAACTAAGTTTCTAGTACCCACAACATTATTACTTACCGCTTCAGCAGGATTAACTTCCATTAGAGGTACGTGCTTGTGTGCAGCAGCATGGAAAACTACATCCGGCTGATGACGCTCAAAGGCGTGCTGTAAACGGTCTCGGAAGCGAATATCTGCGATAAACGCCGATAAACGTGGGTTATAACGTAAACTTTTACTTTCCTCTTTGAGTAGTTGAATTACCTGCTCAAGCTCCTGCTGAATGTTGAATACCGAATTCTCACCATGTCCAACTAATATAATTTCACTAGGACGACATTTAAGAATTTGACGACATAATTCACTACCTATCGAACCTCCGGCGCCTGTAATTAGAACCTTTTTGCCTCGAATAAACTTTGCAACACGCTCAGTTTCAGTTTGGACAGGTTCACGACGTAGCAAGTCTTCAATTCTGACATCGCGAATGCTTTCAACGCGAACACGACCATTCAAAATCTCATTAAGTCCAGGTACTGTACTGGTTTGAATATTAGCCTTTTTACAAATATCAACAACATCTCGAATTACTTGCCCTGCAACACTTGGCATCGCAATAATCGCTCTACGAGCATACAGTCTTTTAGCCGCTTCAGGAATCACACTTCGGGCGCCGACAACACTCACACCGCGAATGCGTGTATTTAACTTTTGTGGGTCATCATCAATAAAAGCAACCGGACGCAAACCAAGATGAGGATTACGCTGCATCTCTTGCACTAAAGACACTCCAGCATTTCCGGCGCCGATAACTATAACACGCTCCTCTAAATCAAAACTAGCACGTCGCTGTTGAAGACGTTCAGTGACTCTAAAACTAAAGCGAAGTCCACCAATCATCAGACATGTAAGCAATCCATCAATGAATGGTAGTGACTCTGGTAGTCCATTTACAGTTGCTGGCAAAACAAATATCAAAGTATCAAATAGTATTACCTGAACAATTACTGCCGCAGTTGTAAGAACACCTACATATACCAGTTCCTCAATACTCGCATAGCGCCAATAGCGACGATAAAATCCAAAGCTCCAAAAAACAGCTATTTTAATTACTAAAAATAGCCCTGTTGCTATCGGTAAACTTTCTGCATACGATTTTATATCAATTTTTCCGTCTAGACGCAAAAGTAATGCTAGTAACGGCGTTATGGAAAATATTAATACGTCAACAACAAATAAATCACGATTGCGTAGCTTTAGCAACAGTTTTGAAACTATATTTAAAGTATTTTTGACTAACCAGTGAGAAACGAAAAATAAAATGTTCATATCCGTCCAGTCCTTCTGGGAAAATCCGCACGCACTTCCACGAAACACACGTTCATAAACATATGTTCAAGCTAAGTGCGCTAGTATAACTAACCGTTTGGTAGCAAACTTTGTAGTTGTAAAACTTACACAATTAAAACTCGACTAGTTATTAAAACTTAGCCCATTGATATGCATTTAAAATTGATTTAAGTGCCTATGCAAGCTATTCTAAAGCTGCATCGTTACAAATACTAAAGCAGCTATATTCTAGTAGATGGGTAGATAACCTGCACTCAAAAACTTAAAAAAACAGGGTTTCTAAGCAAAATCGTCGATTTTATTACAATATCTCAACTCAGAAACCGGGTTTCTAGACTTTTGTTACTTTTATGTGTTGTATTTAAAACGAACATATGATTATGCACCCTCAGACACTACACCTTTCTTAAGTGATAATACTTAAAAAAATACTTTTCAAACATGCTTTTACTAGTTTCTGTCACCGACACTAATCATGAACTAATGTAATTACGACAGATACCTCAAAACTAAAATGCTCTGAGTTCTAATTTATTTGTACCAAGCAAACGTTCAGAAGTCGTAATTAACGCTTAACTGTCCCCACTGCCTATGAGTGAGAACTGAGATAGCTAGAACGCTACTTGGTATGGAAAGCTAACACCCAAACATTGCGCTTTGTTAAGCTTTGTTCTGTGTCTTAATCTTTCCTATTTTTTTGTAACAGTTTTATCTAAATCAAGTGTGCCATTTTGGCATAACTTTTATGAATGGTGTCTTACTCCTCTAAGCAAAAACTACACATCAACTAATATCAGGTTACAAAAAATCATATTATCTTTAAGACTCTTATAGCTTTACAACCTCATACGGTTAAAAAATTAGTAATATTAATTACGTGTATCTGTCTAAAGCAAGATATAAAATGCAAAATTAAAATAAAAACTCACCAATCATAAATTAACAAAACCACACAAGTAAAAATTATGACTCCAATAAATAAAGCTAATCATTGCAGAATACCATTTTGAATCTAAACAGCATTCCACAATGAAACGTTCAATATATTCAGTATTTACTTGCCTAAACTTTAGCTTCTAATGACTTTAACAACTCCGTGTTCACACCAGATTCACGAGTCAGAACTATTTTGCCAGTACGTGCGATTTCCCTAAGCCCAAATTTTTGCAATACTTGTACTATCGCGACCATCTTACCAGGGTCGCCTACAACCTCTAAAGTCAGCGAATCCTCAGCAACGTCCACAACTCGCGCACGAAATATCTGAGAAAGCTCAACAATTTCTGAGCGGTTACTACTTGTTGCATTAACTTTCAGCAACATTAGCTCGCGTTCAACGCAAGGAGTTTCTGTAATATCCTGAACTTTCAGAACATTAATCAACTTATAAAGCTGTTTGGTTAGTTGCTCAATAATACGGTCATCACCAGGTACAACCATCGTAATTCGGGAAACACCCGATTGTTCGGCAGGCCCAACAGCGAGACTTTCGATATTAAAACCACGACGCGCAAATAAACCTGATATACGGGAAAGGACTCCCGCTTCGTCTTCAACTAGTACGGAAAGTGTATGTTTCATGGTAGGCAGCGGCAGCAACCTTAAAGATAAATTAAAGTTTAGATAATAATTGTAAACTTAAAGATGTTTCCCTACAATAAACGGCGCCGTAAATCTTCAGGTGTATTGCAGTTAAAAAACATATCTGTACTACAGTCAGGCAAAATATCAACAGTATTTTGGTCTAACCATTGCTGAAACGAACGTCCGCCTTCACTAATATATTTATTAAGTCCCAATAAACAACTTTTGCGATAAAAACCACACAAAGGTTCCCACCCTTTTTCATGCTTCGCCAAAACTGCAATTGCTTCTGCCCTACTATTCTCCAATCCTTCGATCCACCCTTGTAACACTTCCACCTCTAAATTAGGTAAGTCACAAGCTAAAAGTAACACCCACTCCGGATCAACATTCACTTCTGCTAAAGCTTGAGCAAAACCTATCAAAGGGCCATGTGTTTCTACTTGTTTAACATCATCACCCTCATAACGCGCCTCACGAATAAACTGACAACCCACTGGCAACAAATCTTCATAACGTTCTTGCCAAGGAGTAACTACATAAACATTATCAGCACAAGCTACAGCAACTTGATAAACTCGTAATAGCAAATGCGCCCCATCCACGCGGAGCATCGCTTTATCTTGCCCCATGCGCGAACTTTTTCCACCCGCCAATATAATCGCAATTACTTTTTCACTCATCCGTTACATCCGTTACATCCGTTGCGAACTTTGCTTCACCTGCTTCAACAACTGCTCTATATTATTAGGCGCCGGAAGACATTTTAATCCTTGACAAACCAAACCTACACTACCGGACGGTAAATTAGATATTTCAGAAAATACCACCGTAGGTAGATGCTGAGATATTAATAACTCTATCTGATTTGAAGTAGTGCGAATTAAAGTTGAATTCCGATACCAATCTAAAGCAGAAAACAAACTAGGACAAGCTTGGGGAGCGCTACTCATTACAGAACTAAAAGCTTGCAAACTTTTTTCTGCTAAATCTAAATAATGTAAATTATCAGTAAGCAAAGCAAGACGTACAAGATTTGCAACTGCAACTCCATTCGCTGAAGGAATTGCACTATCTTGGTAATTGCGTTCTCTAATAATCAACTCGCTTACACTGTCACTAGCTGCATTAAAGTACCCACCCAAGTCAGCACTCCATAAATATTTATTAAATTCCTCTTGCAGCAAAATCGCTGCTTCGAGAAAGTTATGAGTGCTGAGTGCTAAGTGCTGAGTGTTGTGTAAGTCGAGAAGTGCTTTAATAAAAAAGGCGTAATCTTCTGACTGTGCTGGTAAAGTTGCCTCTCCTTCATAATTTAAACGGTGCAGGCGCCCATCCACACGCTGATTATTCAAGATAAAATTAGCAGCGTTGGTTGCTAGCTCTAAGTAATCGGGAGAACGAAAGACTATATAAGCTCTTGCTAGACCTGAAATCATTAAACTATTCCAGGCAACAATCATTTTTGTATCGGTGACAGGAGGAATGCGTCCTTGCCACTCTATAGTTTTGGCTTCATGATTGTTACGTGCGGGTGTGTAACTTTTTATCTCCTTACTCGCTGCACCGTAACGCGCAATAAATAATTTTTGTAAAGCTGTCTCTACTGTATCGCTAAGTTTTATTGCATGGCGCCGCTGCAGTACATTTTTACCTTCAAAATTCCCGTTAGTAGTAAAAGTAAACTGCTGCTGTAATTCCGTTAGTTCTTCAATAGTGAGTAATTTTTCTAATTCGCTATAACTCCATACGTAAAAGGCGCCTTCTTCTGGTTCTGCTTCGTTTGGACTGGTAAAATTATCAGCGTCTTGTGCTGCATAAAAGTAACCACTCTTGCCCGTCATTTCTCTTTTTAACCATTCTACAGTCAAAGCAACAGCCCTTTCAAACGCTGGCTCAGTAAATCCTGCACTCCAGATGTTGGCTAAATACTCGACTATTTGCCCGTTGTCATAAAGCATTTTCTCAAAATGTGGCACCGTCCACGTTGAGTCAACTGTATATCTGTGAAATCCACCAGCTACATGGTCAAAAATTCCACCCAATGCTAAATCAATAGCGCGCTGTCGGCAACAAGTTTTTGCATCAAAATCTGATTCAAAGTTAAATCGAGTTCCACGTAATGCTAACTCAGCATAACTAATCATTGGGAAACGATTTCCTGGCTGTTGTGGCGTAATAATTTTTACACTAGTTGCCCAACCTCGATGTAATAACTCATTATCTTCAGCCTTAGTTACAGAACCTGCATCTAAAACAGCACCTTCAAGTAATGCTTCTAATATAACCGCCTTACGTTTTTGTAAATCAGCTTTTTCTGTATCGTAATATTGACGCAGTGCTTGTAAGACTTGTAAAAAACCCGGGCGACCGTAGCGAGGGTCAATAGGAAAGTATGTACCAGCGTAAAATGGTACTAAGTCTTCTGGTGATAAAAATACATTTAGAGGCCATCCACCTTGACCGCTCATCATTTGTAGCGATTGCATGTAAATACTGTCAAGGTCGGGACGTTCTTCACGGTCTACCTTAATGGGCAAATAATTCGCATTTATATAAGAGGCAATTTCCAGATTTGAAAAAGCCTCTCCTTCCATAACAGTACACCAATGGCAACTTGAGTAACCAATGGAAAGAAATATAGGTTTATTTTGCGATAATGCAGTGGCTAAGGCTTCATCACACCAGTACCACCAATCTATAGGATTTTCTGCGTGCTTGCGAAGATAGAGGCTTTTTGCTTGAGCAAGGCGATTAGTCATAGTTTTCGATGCACTTCTATAAGCCTTCTTATTTACTTTAGCGCAACGAACTATTTATTTAATATATAATGATGTTTGGGCAATTGGCTCAGGTCTTTCTACCAGGGTTGGTGATGTTTTGGTAGGACTTATAGAAGTTGTGCTTATTGTCGCTAACAATTGAAGCAAACAAGTTGCTACAGCAGCCTGGAAAAGTTTTTCAAACATAGCTTCTCTCTCTGGATAGATAGCAGGGGCAGCATGGGGTACCACATCATAATGCAGCTTGTACTATTTATCTACCTCTTTCGGATGATTAAATCCGGAAAACGATAGTGAAGAAGCTAGTAAAGTTATATATAGTTAACGTAAAGCCTAGAAACCGGGCTTCTACATTACAAATTTTGCTAGAAATGATAGCTTTTGATCAAGAAGCCCGGTTTCTTTGTTTAGTTGTTCGGTTAATTGGACAGCGACACTCGCGTTTAAATCGATAAAATGTACCTAAAATAACTCAATAAAGCTACATGATTCCTATCGTTATTGAACAATCGGGTCGGGGCGAGCGCGCCTTTGATATTTACTCACGACTCTTACGTGAGCGGATTATTTTCTTAGGGCAACCGATTGATAGCAATGTGGCTAACCTAATTGTTGCTCAACTTTTATTTCTGGATGCTGAAGACCCAGAAAAAGATATCTATATGTATATCAACTCTCCCGGTGGCTCAGTGACAGCGGGTATGGGTATATTTGATACAATGAAGTACATCCGTTCGGACGTGTGTACAATTTGTACAGGACTTGCGGCAAGTATGGGCGCCTTTCTTTTAAGCGCTGGTACTAAAGGTAAGCGTATGAGTCTGCCTCATTCGCGAATTATGATTCACCAACCTTTAGGTGGTGCCCAAGGTCAAGCAACCGATATAGAAATTCAGGCTAAAGAAATTCTTTACCACAAACGGCGCCTGAATGAATATCTTGCAGAACATACAGGTAAACCCTACGAGCAAATATCTGAAGACACCGAGCGTGACTTTTTTATGTCACCTGAAGAGTCTAAGGAATATGGTTTAATCGACGAAGTTATTAACCGTCACTCGGCTGGTAGTCGTCCGATGGCTGTTGTTGCCTAACACAATAACCCATATATATAGATGTAGAGACTAAACATGTTTAGTCTCTACGTGTGTATATAATCCAGATTTTTTAGGCGCCATCAAAACCCAGCAATAGGGTCAAAAGCAAGAGGGTCATCGGGTGTTGACTGAGATTCGAGGTATTGCCGAAAATCGCGTAGCTCATCAGATGTTAATAAATGACGCGAACGTTTGTTGTACTGTTTAATTAAATAATCTCTTCCTTGTTCGGTTGTCCACCCTAAGCGCTGCATTTCAATACCGATTTTGGCGATGTCGTCTGACTGGTCGGTAGTATCGGTGGTTTTCTTTTTACGTTTGGTTGTACTTGCAGAAGTTGGTACCTCTGCTGGTATATCAACTGGTGGGAGTTCAATTTCTTCAGGCGGGTTGTAATTACGTCCTGTAAAAGGTGTAACGTTGTTCGGTAACGTATTTACTGTGGGAATTGTTGGTTCTAATGGCTCAAACAATGGTTCTTTTGGCGAAAATTCGTCATATGTATCAAATGATGGCTCTTTAAATCCATTAAGCTCTGTAGCTTCTGATACTTGACTTATTGCTGGTATGTCAGGCGCCTGCGAATCTAATTCTGTATATTGCCGTAATTGTTGAGTGTTTTTGCTTTTTGCTTTTGTTTTAGATGGCGCCACAATTTCTTCTACTGGTGGTAGTTGAATATCTGGAACACTAGTTTCATCCGGTACATTATTGTCTTCATTGGTTGAAACAGCACTAAAATCAAATGTATCGGATTTTTCTATCTCTACTGGCAAAGTTGTATCAAGATTTGTTTCAAAATGTTTAATGGCGCCATTATTTTGATGGAGAGAATTATCAATACTTAAAGAAGCTTGTACAGGTTTTGCTTCTTCTAATGGTACAGGTAATGGTTGATGAGTAATAATACTCTCTGAATGTGCTTCTTTTTGTATTGCATCACCGCCAAAAAATGTAATAACTCTTTGCCTTGCAGAATCTTCGGCTGTTTCCAAAGTTTCGGCAGCTGCCATTGCGGTCGCGCGAGTCACAGCCTCAATTTGTAAACTTGCCTTAACAATATACTTACCGTTGTAGATTTGGACTAGTTCGGTTAAAAGACTGCCCGTGGGATATGAGCTAAGAAACGAACCCAACATAAATAATTATTACCAAACTCTTCAAATATTGCGTGAAATAGCATGAACGGGTGTGCTGGTTGCAACGCGACCTTATACAGTAATCAACTTACAGCCACAAACTCTTAAATGATATGAGTACACGCTTACGATTGTAGCAGTACAAAATGATTTTTTTTGAGAAGCACTAATTTTTCTAGGTGTTACAAAAAGCAATGCTATACTAATTACCTGATTTGATATCCAGAAGTATTTTCTGGAAGTACGCTCTAAATCTACAATAGTGAAGGTAAGGTTCACCCTCACAGCTTGTTGAACTGTTTACCTAATTGTTACCGATTCTACATGTGGTACAGTTGGGTTCGCGCCAATGTTTCTCGTAGTTAAAATGCTCCATGAGCATTCATTCAAAGCACAGAACAGCGTTCTTGAGCGCGACCGTCCGGAAACCAGTGATTTTTAGATAAACTGTGTTGTATTTTTAGGGGTGCTTTGTACGATTGTTCATGAAAGCGTTAAAACTTTGACGAACCAAACTCGCTCTTAGTGGCGTGCAGTAAGAGTTGGTAGACGCTTACAGGTTATATCTATATATATACTTACGTGTGTAGATATAGCCCCAAAGTGCTTTTACTCGACTTCGTTTGTCCTCTCATATATATTTGAGGGCAAATTAAAATGTACAAGCATGTGGAGTGAGTCATGAACCCGTTTCAACAACACAACAACAAATGATGTTTTGACCAAAGGTCGGTTCACTGCATGGAATTTTCAATCGCTACACTCCTTGCCAATTTCACCGATGATAAATTGGTAGCTCGTAAACTGCTGGAGAAAAAACTTGGCTGCGAAGATGAAGCCAACTTGCAAAAACTTCATATTGCTTTGGAGGTCCTCGAAAAAATCGGGATATTGGTGAAAGAGCGGGGCAAATATCGCCGTGTAACCGAGGAAGGACTTATTGAAGCTAAACTTCGTTGTTCGAGTAAGGGTTTTTGCTTCGCTATCCAAGATGTGGAAGGGGCAGAAGATATTTACGTTCGCGAGAGCCATTTGAGTAATGCTTGGAATGGCGACCGCGTTTTGGTCAGGGTTTTAAAAGAAGGCTCAAGGCGCCGTTCTCCAGAAGGCGAAGTCAAGTTAATTTTAGAACGTTCTAACCATACTTTATTAGCCAGAATAAAACAGGTCGAAGGTGGTTATCGTGCGGTACCTCTAGATGACCGCTTGCTATTTGAGTTAAAACTTTTAGCGAGTAACGGTAATCTCGAAGCTTTAGGGGAAGCTATAGATCACCTAGCTCATGTTGAGGTGTTACGCTACCCACTTGCACAGTACCCACCACTCGGTCGAGTCGTTCAAGTTCTTGGTAGCGATGCAGAAGCTGCTGCCGACATCGATTTGGTAACTTGCAAACATGACCTTTCACGTACTTTTTCTGATGCAGTACTAGATGCGGCATCGAAGTTACCGAAAAAGCTGTTAAAAGCAGATTTGAAAAATCGGCTCGACTTGCGAGAGAAATTTACTATTGCAATTGGTACCGAAGTTGATTCAAATAATATTGAAAACGCTTTAACTTTGGAACCAACACCAAATGGTAATTGGTTATTAGGTTTCCACATCAGCGACCTGACACATTTTATTTTGCCCGACGAAATTCTCGACCGCGAAGCCCTCAAACGTGGACGGTCAGTATATCTCGGAGAACTTGTATTGCCAATGTTGCCTCCAGGAGTTTCAGAAAAATGTGCTTTACTTCCTGGTAACGACCGTTTAGCAATTTCATTTTTGATTACTTTAGAAGCACGAACTGGTAATGTCCTGAAATGGGAAATTCAACCTAGTGTTGTTAAAGTAGACAAGTTCATGACTGAGGAACAAGCAAATGCGGTTCTCGATGGCACTAATGAGGGCACTACTGCCAAAGGTAGAAAACCCAAAGACTCCACCGAAACTATTGACTTGCTGCAAACCCTGCTTCGTCTTAGTAATGCTCTCAAACAAATTCGCTTAACACGTGGTAGTTTGCAGTTAAATTTACCACCAGTACAAAACCCGTATTATGACGAAGGTAGTTTGGGATGCCTTATTGAGAGCGATTCTCCGATGCGAATGCTGTTGACCGAGTTGGTATTATTAGTTAATCAACTTATGGCAACGCACTTAAGCGCCTTGGGAGTTCCAGCAATTTGGCGTGTTCAAGGTGTGCCAGATTCAGAAGATGTTCAAGAAATGCTCAAACTTGCGATTAATTTAGGTGTTGAACTTTCACTTCCAGAAGATATAGAAGTTCAGCCACTTGACTATCAGCAACTAACGCGAGTATTTGCTGAGTCAGCATCCGAGCAGGTGTTAACGTATCTTCTTCAAGACACACTTAAACCCGCAAATTACAGTACTAAATTAGCACCGCACTTTGGTTTGTCATTGTTATCTGGGTACACGCATTTTTGCTCTCCGTTGCGCCGTTATCCAGATTTACTAATGCAGCGTGTTTATTATAGTCTTATTCAAAATGGACGCGACCGTCGTAATACTCGTGTTAAAGAACGAGTTAATTTACGTTCTTCAACATCTCATGCTGAAATTAACTGGAACGTTCTTGCACCTGAACAGCAAAGCGAATTACATAGCGACTTAGCGCGTGTAATTACCCAACTTAACGACCGTGAAAAAGAAGTTCAAGAAGCTGAAACTGATTTAGCTGGTTTACAGCGCGCTTCTTTAATGAAACAGCGCATTGGTGAAGTCTTCAATGGTGTAATTACGGGTGTTCAATCATACGGATTTTTCGTAGAAATTGAAGTGGCAACCGAAGATGAGGATGCTGTAAATCCTTTGAGAGTAGAGGGTTTAGTTCACGTAAGCTCATTAAAAGACGATTGGTACGAGTATCGCGCACGACAGCAAGCATTGTTCGGAAGAAAAAATCGAGCATCATATCGATTAGGTGACCGTGTTGCCGTCCAAGTTAAGAGTGTCGATTACTACCGTCAACAAATCGATTTAGTCACAGTTGGTAGTGATGGAACTCCTATAATTGGTAAAGACTACAACACAGGCGATATGCGTTCTATGTACATGCGTGACGACATCGACCAAGACGACGATGACGATGACGACGACGATGACATGGAGGACTACGAAGAAGACGAGTAAGGGCGGGGTAAGGGCGGGTTAACCCATATCCCATTAGATAAAAGGTCTCTATAAACCCGCCTTCCTCCCGTCGCCCCTCATCCCGTCGCCCCTCCACGCAGGTGCCTCTCCCCTCCCCTCCCCTCCCCTCGCCGCCCCGCCTGGTGCAACTTCCTTATGTAGCGAGGGCGGGTTTAGTGATATTAGCGTTACAATCAGAAATTTCGGTTAACCCGCCCCCTACTGTGTCAAAATCTCTAATTATCGGTATATCCGGCGCCTCTGGATTAATTTACGCCGTTCGTGCAATTAAATATCTTCTTGCTGCTGATTATTCTGTGGAGTTAGTTGCTTCTAAATCAAGTTATATGGTTTGGCAATCTGAACAAGATATAAGAATGCCTTCTGAACCTACCCAACAAGAATTATTTTGGCGCCAACAATGTCAAGTTGATACAGGCAAGCTCAACTGCCATGCTTGGGGTGATGTTGGAGCAAACATTGCTAGTGGCTCGTTCCGTACTTTAGGTATGCTTATTATTCCCTGTAGTATGAGTACTGTTGCTAAACTTGCAGGCGGTTTAAGTTCCGATTTGCTCGAACGCGCAGCCGATGTACAACTCAAAGAAGGGCGTAAACTTGTAGTAGTTCCTCGCGAAACACCTTTTAGTTTAATTCATTTACGAAACTTAACAACGTTGGCAGAAGCAGGTGCCCGTATTGTTCCCGCTATTCCCGCTTGGTATCATAACCCGAAAACAATAGAAGATTTAGTTGATTTCGTTGTTGCCCGTGCGCTTGACCAACTGGATATTGACTGTATACCCATTCAACGTTGGGAGGGTCGAAAATAAAATCGACAATAAACGAAAATAAAATTGTAATGGGGAAGAGGAAAATAACTAGGAATCTAAATTCCCATTACCCTATATTATAATACGAACTTTTATGGCTGTAATTCGTTTAATTATATTAATCGTAGTATTGGGAGGACTAACGCTACTACTAGCGCAGAATTTTTCTCCTGCATTACCGCTAGTGTTTCTCGGCGCCAGAACTCAACCTTTCCCTCTCGCAATGTGGCTACTATTCAGCATAGTCGCAGGCGCCACTACATCATTAATAGTTAATAGCTTATTTGGATTCGCTGGTTACTTTACAAAAGTCAAACCCCAAACTTCAAATCGTGCTAGCTCTAACCGTAAACAAGATACGACACGTCGCGGTTCAGCACCAAATCAAAATACATACAAAAATACTAAAAGTTCTTCCCAAGAGGATGATTGGGACTTAGATGGAGTAAGTGAAGAATGGGATTTTGAAGAGGGGCAAAGAAGACCATCTTCAAACCAAGAAAATTTTGATAGAAGGGTTAGCGAGGAAGAAGTATACGAGCGTCGGCAAACCACGACCAACTCTTCAAAGGCAGATACATCTTATTCATATAGTTCACGCGAACCCAAAAATTCAGGAGTTGGCAAAACCGAATCAATCTACGATGCTGATTACCGGGTAATAGTCCCACCCTTTAATCCAAATACAGAACCTACTCAACCTTCAACCCCACCTCAAAAGAAACAGTCAGGCGATTCGGATGACGACTGGAGCTTTTTCGACGATGATAACGAGAAGGACATTAAGTAAAAGTCCTTCACATTCGTACTTATACATTTTTACGCTTGAGCAGGCGCCTTATGAACGGTTACACTTGGTGCTGCGTCTTCGTGCTTACTATCTTCACGAGACTGTTGTCTAACTTCACCACCCATTGCGGCTTCTTGCAGTTTCATAAACGCATTTAGGTCTTCAGTGTCGTAGCGGGTAGTTAGTAGCTGACGAAGTTGATTTTCCGCTTCCAAGGTTAAATAACCTGTAAGTAGGGCTTCTTGAACAACATCACGAATCCGAGTCATTGTAGGAACCTCTTTCATACCACACTTATACATTCGGACTTTTCTAGATTAGTTATGCAGTGCTAATTGCCGCTTTACAGTAAGGAACAGCAAGAGAAAAATAAAATCTTGGTGTCACACTACAACTGTTGACGGTAACGATGCCTCGAACAAACACTCGTTAACTTAATTACTTGAGATATAACTTTCCTCAAAATAAGTAAAGTATTCCTATTATATCGATAGTAATAACGTCACCGAGTGAGCTATAATTACTCCACCTAAAATTTGTTTCGTCGTCTCATTGCTTACAACCATAAAATAAATAAAGTTTAAATCAAGAATTTTAAAATTCCTGTTAAGACTTAAGATACCGAAGCAAGAATTACCAAGTCACCTAACGAATGTTATTAAATTCGTTAGGATTTTACTCTTTATTTATTCTAGCTTCACAAAAAAATAGTTATTATATTGCTCAAATCAAAGGAAAAACGTTAAAAGAATGACTGCTAGCGACTCACATGCAATCGAAGAGGAATTTGTAGAAGCTAAAAATAACTGGGAATTAGAAAAGCTATACGTTGATTTAGCATCCGCAAAGGGTAAAGCACTAACGCCTGTAGAGAAAAAATTTTTACGCGGGTTACTTTGTGGCTTTAGTCCTGCCGAAATTGCAAACACTGTATATAAAACTCGCAGTAGTAGCACCGTTCGAGTTTACTTATCGAATGGGTTATATAAATATATAGAGGAGATGTTGAGTAATTTATCAGGGAGTAACATTAAAGTCAAAAACTGGAGCCGCGTCACACAACTGTTGGAAAAAGCTGGTTACAAAAAAAATTGGGCATCTATTGAAGCAATCGCTAACTCAGCAATGGCACGCAAAAAAGAAACTCATGTATCAGTAACAATTGCTTCAGTAAAACAAGATTGGGGTGAAGCTGTTGATGTCTCTATATTTTATGGAAGAAGTCACGAGCTTAAGCAACTCCAAGATTGGGTAGTTGAAGGCAGTAGATTAATAGTACTACTAGGAATGGCAGGTGTTGGCAAAACAACATTATCAGTCAAACTTGCACACTTATTTCAAGATGATTTTGAATTTATAATTTGGCGCTCACTACTGTGTGAACCACCTTTAGAACTGATTGTTAATCAACTAATTAAATTTTTGGCGCCACCAGATGTAGAAATAGACAGTACAGTCGAAGTCGCCATTTCTCAACTAATTGACTATTTACGAAACGCACGCTGTTTAATAGTTCTAGACTCCATTGATACAATTTTAGCAGGTGATATAAATAAAAATCAAAGCGATAGTAGCACATTAAGCACCATACAATACCGTCCTGGCTACGAAGGGTATGGTGAATTAATTCGACGTTTAGGAGAGTCAAAGCACCAAAGTTGTGTTTTGCTAACCAGTAGAGAAAAACCCCAAGCTATTGCAGCACTATCAGGTGAAAACCTGCCCGTAAAAGCTTTAAAATTAACAGGCTTAAATCATTTTGACAGTTTATCTATTCTCAGAGCTAAAGGATTAAACAACCTTAAAGATGAAGAAGCAACTACTTTAATCGATTGGTATGCTGGAAATCCATTATTTTTAAAGCTAGTAGCAACAGCAATTCAAGAATTATTCGATGGAAGCTTGTATGAATTTTTACAGCAGGGTACAGTTGTTTTTGGTGAAATACGCGCAGTATTAGATGAGCAATTTGAGCGCTTGTCCCATATCGAAAAGCAGGTAATGTATTGGTTAGCACTTAACCGGAATTTTGTATCAGTACGGAAACTACAAAAAGACATTGTGCCAAGAGTTTCACAACGGTCTATCTTAGAAGCAATCGAATTATTACAAAGAAGGTCTTTGATTGAGCGATATTCTTCAACCTTTTCGCAATCTCCAGTTTTAATCGAGTATATCGCTGAACGTTTAATTGAAGAGAACATGCGTTCTAGTAATGCTCAGATAACATCCCTATTAATTAACCATCCCATTTTTGAGACACAACTCAAAAACTATATTCGTGAGCTGCGCTTTAATAGTGGACTTTGAGGTTAAAGTGGAAAATAGGGTAACTACAATTTGACAGATGACAGACTTATTACAAGATTTAAATGTATACTTGGTTGGCATGATGGGCACCGGAAAGACAACAGTCGGGCGCCTGATAGCACAGCATTTGCAATATGGATTTTTAGATACAGATGATGTAATTACTAAAGCTGCGGGTAAAACAATTAACGAAGTATTCGCAGAAAATGGAGAAGAGGCATTTCGCAATCTCGAAAGTGATGTACTGTCTCAAGTTTGCGCTTACACTAAATTAGCAGTTGCCACAGGTGGAGGTATTATTCTACGGCGCCGAAATTGGAGTTACCTGCATCATGGCTTAGTTGTTTGGTTAGATGCTCCCATAGATGTACTTTATGACCGCTTGGCTGCCGACACAACTCGACCACTGCTACAAGATGCTGACCCCAAAGAAAAACTACGTACCCTTGCTGCTGGGCGCCAAGCATTATATTCTGAAGCAGATTTACATATCACCATTACACACGACGAAACCCCAGAACAAGTAGCTCAAAAAATCATCACTGCGATACCAAGCGTTTTAAAATCCAATATATCTTTAAATTAAGAAGTATCAAATTCAAAGTAAAATTAAAGGGATAGATGATACTCGCCTCAAGTGCGAAACATCCATCCCAAAATTGCTGCCCAGATTATTAACCTGGAACCATTACGCCCAGTGTCTAACCATCCCAGTATCAACCGATATATTTTGATTGTCACTCGTAGAGATACTGAAATATTTAATATTTGCGAAGAAGTGATAAAGTTTAGTTGGGTGGGGGTTAAGCACTGAAGTGCTTATTACGATGAGCCAGCAGGGCAGTCCCATAAGCGGCTTCGGTATAAACTGATGCTTGTACTGGAACGTTTAAATTTCTTTGGCGGATTTGTCTCCAAGCTTGATTTTTGGCACCACCTCCTGCCGTATAAACACTGATGAGTTTATCTGCTCCTAATTGCTGTAATAATTCATATCCCCGTGCTTCAATACGAGCAATTCCTTCTAGCAAACCATGCAAAAATTCAATATCGCTGCTTGGACGTGGTTCTAATCGCGGTTGTAAATTTGCATCATTAATAGGAAAACGCTCTCCCTTGTTAATTAATGGATAATAATCAAGTTTACTATTTTGGGAAATATCTATTTGACTACTAAGATTTTCTAACTCCGAGCTAGAGAAAAATTGCCGCAGTACTGCACCTCCTGTATTAGAGGCGCCACCAACCAGCCATAAGTTTTGTGTATCTTGCGGCTTGAAATTGGGAAAACGATGGCTATAAATACCGTACTGGGAATTATCAATTTTGGTATGGCTTAATAACTTGACAGCAAGTGTCGAACCAAGCGACGTTACTGCCTCACCTGGTAACAATGCACGACTGGCAATAAATGCAGCAATGCTATCGGTTGTTCCAGCACACACTACACATTCCGAATTAAAACCATAATCCACCCATTCCGGCTTAATAGGCGCCACAATACTCCCTGGCGTTAAAACAGTAGGCAACTCTATAGGTAAATTCAAATTTTTTAACCATTGGGGATATTCTAGATTCGATACGTCATATCCTAGCTTTAAAGCATTATGGTAATCGCTAATACCTATTTTTCCGTGTAGCAAAAACCCTAACCAATCAGCTTGATGTAGAAAATATCTTGCAGTATTAGCAGTAGGTAGCTGTAACATCCACAGCAACTTTACTAAGCTAGAAGTGGCACTTAACACGGTGTGATGCGGTGGCGCCACTGGCTTCAAATAGTTGAGCATTACTGCCCCACGTGCATCGTTATAAAGTAATGGAACATCGACAGGCTGCCCAGTCTCCGAGCATAGCATTACAGTAGAAGAAGTACCATTAATAGCGATAGCCTTTACCTGTTTCAAGAGCGGACGTGGAATTTGTTCAATTAATGTAAACAAAGCCGTCCGCCAACCAGCAGGTAAATTATCTGTCGCCCCATCAAAATCGTAACGCCCAGATTGTTCAATTTTCTGCTCAGAATCAATAACTGCACAGCGGGCGCCGGAGGTTCCAAAATCAATACCCAAATACAAAGCCATCTTTCTTATATTTTCTTAACAAAACTTAAAAAACCTCGTTGTAAGCACTTCAGTGCTTTCATATCAAGCACTCCAGTGCTTACAACGGCTTACAACAACAATTCCAACAAACTCCAATTGTTGCATCTTGTAACAACCTATTCCCCATTTTCGGTAAAAAGGTGAAAAGTAGTAAACGAGGTATTTAATCCAATTAGGAGGCTATCACACATGTCTATATCAGATACTCAAGTATATGTAGCTCTCGTTGTTGCTTTAATTCCAGGCATATTAGCTTGGCGTTTAGCATCCGAACTATATAACAACTAGAAAACCCAGAAACCGGGTTTCTAGGAAGAAACCCGGTTTCTATAATAAAAATGAGTGCAAATACTTACCTAAATTGGCAGGTTTATTTTTTGCCAGTGAAATTACAGTAGCAAAATATTAAAAATGGAGTAATATTACAGCAAACCACTGCCGTAATCAGTAGAATAAATAGTTATTTGGCGCTCTTATTTTCGTCAATATAACGAGGTTGTTCTAGGTAATATTATGAACGCAATCCAACCCTCTAGACACTCTTCTGAACAGCCCATCCAACAACCGACTCCAAAGCGGTTAAAGTCTCCTAGACCAAAACGCCATCTCAGGGCACGCTCCTATCAAGTTATGGCGCTTGAAACAACAGCTAAAATTGGCGTCAATGTTGCCCTAACCGTAGCTGCGGTATCTGCTCTAACTCAGCTTCTACCATATCACTGGTCACAGCAAGAGAAACTTCGTGCAATTCGTACCGAAGTTAGTCTTGCAGAAACACGTGTCAGTACTCTAAAAGCCGACTTTAGCCGCAACTTTGACCCTGGTCAAACTAATCAAATTATGCAGCAACAAGGTTATCGATTTGACCCAAATCAACGTCGTATCGTATTTACTGATCAACAAGCTGATTCTTCTGAATCGTTAGATGTACCTCAGTCATCTCCATAAAATTAAATATCAACTAAAATATAAACAGCTAATACCTAAGTACTAAAAATTAGTTGTGATTATTTTGAATTAAATGTTTTTATTACTATTTGACTATTAAGTAATCTTTTAATGGCAGTAATAAATTCAAGAATTATAAATTATTAAAAAAAATCGGGTTATAGGTTGCAATATCAATAAATAGGTTCCTGATTTCTTCTAGAAGCCAGGAACCTAAATAGTTGTAAATTTGATTAAATATTTTACTGATTAACGATAAGCAACTTGTGGGCCAGCCCAAACATCTGTTGCTTGTTTACCAAAAGTTACAGGTTGGTCAACTTCGTTGGCATTATTAGTTTTGCCATCGTCAGAAACAGAAAGAAGTGCCCAGTCTTCTTCACCCATTTCTCCGGCACGGAACAATACGTGGTTAGGTTGAGCTTTACTCCAACCTAATAAAATAGATATTTTTTCGTGGTCGGTTTCTTTATGTGCGGGACTAACGGTATTTGTGAGATTTTTTTCTCGATGCCAAATTACCGCATAATCCGATACATCAGATGTGTTCATTACACCTTCAAAACGTCGTGCCAAAAAGCGGTCTCCTTTTTCTGACCAACTTACTGGTACTAAAACTCCTATTGTTCCTTCGCCGTTTGCGTCAGGTGTCGCCTTCACATTAATTAAAACATCGCTATTGCGCGATGTTGATGAAAGAACCCTTAAATTTTTGGTTTGACGGTCTTCAATAAATAAAACGCTGCTAACGCGACTGTTATGTGTTTCTGGTTTAACTTCGAGTTGAATTCGGCTGTAAACAGCATAGCGACCATCAGGAGAAATAACAGGTACACTACGGTAGTATCGTACACCACCACCAAGTGGCGCCATTGATTCGGTAGTGGCGCTAATCCATTTCATCGGGATAGGGTAAGCACTACCCAGTGGGTCATCAGGATTTTGCTGTGCTTGAGTTGGTTGAGAAGGAGCAGAATAATTGTTGCCATTACTTGATTCTCGCAGTACAGGCGCCACTTTTGCGACTATGATAGAACCGTCTTTCAAAGTGATAGAGTTTGCTTTGTAAGCTTTCAATCTCTCAATTAAGTCACTTTTTTCTGCTGGAATTTCGACAATAGATGAAGAACGACTTACAGGTGGCGCCAGTTCAACAGCCGCTAGCGAATCGTTAGTTGATTCGTTAGTAGAACTATCAGGAGTTTCAAATGAATTAAATGAATTATCTGTATGCTTCGGTTCTTGTGAAGCAGTAACAGCAGCAAGCTGTGCTTCTGTTGAGTTATCGTGTTGTGAGGAGGTATCTGGAGTTGCAGGCAATTGCGAATTAACACCAATACTCTCAACATCCGTATTAGGTGTTGGGATAGAATCAGTTGTGACAACAGAAGTGCTTGCAACTTCCGATGGTGTTGATGAAGTAGCGTGACTACTTGCAGCCGCTAAAGGGGCAATTAGCATCACAACTACAGCGTACTTCAGGAATGGCTTTGTGCGGAACCATCCAGACAACAAAAGGGTTTTCAACATCTGCTGACTCTCTAGATTGGGGGTGTTGCTGTGCTTTATACGAATACTGAGAAAGCGAAACCAGGCAAGCTATAGCTTTTATGTATAACAGGCAACTAAAGCATCGGATGGAAATCCGCCTGAGTATACCATAGTTTTACATAAATGGGTATTTTAAACTACACCTTGAATAATTAACGATAACGAACAATATATAGATACATTTCGGTGCGTGTAATTCCCGAAAACAAATAAATGTTGTATGGGTTACACAACCTCCAAAAGTATAAACCAGTCAATTATAAGCTCAAGTTTAAAAACTGCACACTATGTAACACAAAGTCAATACAGCTACCCGAACGCAGGCAAGTAAGTATAAATCCGAACAAGTGTTTTATCGAGACTTATTTGAGTTTAAACTCACATTTCTCGAATGTAAACTCAAAAATAAAACAAACGTGGTTAAATTCGCAAATATACTATTTATCCTGGTTCAAAGAAACACCTATAGGATAAACTGGTAGATAAAAAATAATAAGAATTGTCTATTCGGTATATGAACTCAGAATAGTAGGGCTTAATTTAATTTAGATTAACTGAACCATTAATCCAATCTACCAAAAGAGTAAACTTTTGTTGCAAGCACTACTCAGACATTAAAGTTAGATATCAAAAGACATGGTAGATGTACTGCCTAGCTATATAGTTAACTTATTATAACCTGACAAGGTTATGTTTTGTCTCTCCTTTTTGTGAAAAACATCAGTAAGTGTTGCTTTAGACATCTAATTTATTTCACTGTCAGACGATGCTCAACCGAATAACTACTGGATAATTGTGTTTTGTGTCACTGACAGTAGCGTTAGTATGATTATGAAGTTAGGCTAACCTTATATATAGTCATCATAGTAAGAATATATTAAAAATTGTAAACTAATAAAATTTGCTCCTCAATTGCATGAAAATAATATTTTTTGGCACACCAGAGTTTGCAGTTTCCACTTTAGAGAAACTACTGAGTCACCCAAGTTTTGAGGTGTTAGCAGTAGTAACTCAGCCAGATAAACGTCGAGAGCGTGGGAATAAATTAACACCATCGCCCATAAAGAGTTTAGCCTTAACTCATCACTTACCCATTTGGCAGCCTTCGCGCATCAAAAAAGACGAAGAAACTTTAACCAAATTAAGGAAATCAGGCGCCGATGCATTTGTAGTTGTAGCATACGGGCAAATACTATCGCAAGAGATATTAGACATGCCTAAACTTGGTTGTATCAACGTACATGGTTCGATATTACCGTACTATCGAGGCGCCGCTCCAATTCAATGGTGTTTGTACAACGGAGAAACCGAAACAGGCATAACAACAATGTTAATGGATGCGGGTATGGATACAGGAGCGATGTTAAAGAAAGTAACAACATCGATCTTATTACTTGACAATGCTCATACACTAGCATCTAGACTTGCAACACTAGGCGCCGACTTATTAGTTGACACTTTAATCTCATTAGAAAATAATCAAATTGAACCAGTTGCCCAAGATAACGAGAAAGCAACTTATGCACCACTAATAAAAAAAGAAGACTATAAAATAGACTGGACAAAAAGTGCGCTTGCACTACACAATCAAATCCGAGGATTTTACCCCAACTGTACCACCAGCTTTCGTGACCAAGCGCTAAAAATAACCGTCACTATTCCCGTTAGCACTACACACCCAATTGATTTACCCGAAGAATATAAATCAATATTAGACAAAGTACCAGAACAATTAGAGAATGCAAAACCAGGAGAAGTAGTTAGCATTATTAAAGGAATGGGAGCATTAGTCCAAACTGGAGATGGAATGCTACTGCTATTAGAAGTTCAACCCTCTGGTAAACGTCCGCAATCTGGATGGGACTTTGTAAATGGAACACGCTTAAATATAGGAGAAGTGATGAGTGCTGAGTGCTGAGTTTTATTCCTAACTCCTAACTGTACAGACCGTATTAATTCGGTCTGTACTCAGCACTCAGCACTTTCTACTCAGCACTTTCATAGTAGCGGCAAGATTCACAGGGACCTTCTGGATTAACAGCACAGCGTATAATTTCTGACTTAGCATTATAACGGCAAGTAGCATCGCCAACTACCCAACATCCATTTACTAAACTTTTTTCAGAAGGACGCTGTGCTGATTGAACGTAGAGAGCAATTTTGTGTAAACGGTAGCGTCCAGATTTAAGCTGATACTTATGGCTACGTTCTAAAACAGCGTAAGTTTTCCCTTCTAAATCAAGATAATTGCCTGGTTGTGGCATCCAGTCAAGTTGGACATTGCCAAGAGTTTTACGTGGATGCGTCAAAATAACCTCAGTTGGCAATGAATCTAGCTCCATAAAATACATGTTTCGGTGACGACTCTATATATATATAGGATAAACGCACCTACGCAACATAATTAACCACACAATAATTTCTGTAACATTTGTATTTTCAAAATGTAACAAAAACCCACGTAGAGACGTTACATGTAACGTCTCTACAACATTTAAACCATCATTAAACCTTGCGACATTGCAACGGGTAACGATTTCCGCGCCAAGTAGTCCAACCATTGGCAGTTTTAACGCGCGAGTCATATCTCAAAAACCAATTATCTTGTTCTCTACCTTGGTAACGAATGCCAAAATCAGTACCACGAACATAGCGTTGCGCTAAAGGAACCCATGCACTACCGTTATCACTAAATCTTCCAACAACTTTTACACCAGAAGTAGTAGAACAAACATTACCATTACACTGTGTTTGAGGGTCATCGACAACAAGCCACTGCATTTTTGCTGGTCTACCGTCAATGAAACAATCCCAATTACCGAAAAACCACTGTGTAGCAACTAGTCCAGCTTGAGCATTTCCCGTAGGCGCCAAGAAACTCAAGGGAATAATAGCCAAGCTTGCAAGTACAGCTTTAATTTTCATCGTTTTCAGCATAAATTTTTTATCTTCTACTGCTTATATGTAGGAGATGAAAATTTTATGCATTGATTTTCAAAGGAGGTAAATTATAAAGGTTGCTGAGTAAACACTAGATCAATAGAGGCTAATATGGAAAACTTTGTTTTCTACAACCCCGTTAAAATCTTGTTTGGTAAAGGTCAAATCGCGAACATAGCTACTGAAATACCGAAAGATGCAAAAATATTAATGACTTATGGTGGTGGTAGCATCAAGAAAAATGGTGTTTACGACCAAGTAAAATCAGCACTTGGTGAGCATGATGTTATCGAGTTTGGTGGTATTGAGCCAAACCCTACATATGAAACTTTGATGAAAGCTGTAGAAATTGTCCGCAACTCAGATATAAACTTTCTACTAGCCGTTGGTGGTGGTTCGGTCGCTGATGGCACAAAGTTTATCGCTGCCGCAGCTAATTTTGATGGTGAGCCTTGGGATATTTTATCAAAACGGGCGCCTATATCATCGGCGTTACCTATTGGCGTAGTACTAACTTTAGCTGCTACAGGTTCAGAAATGAATATAAACTCAGTTGTGACTAAAGCAGCAAATAAAGAAAAACGTCATTTCGCATCACCGTTAGTTTATCCTCGTTTCTCTGTTCTTGACCCTGAAACCACTTTTTCGTTACCCCAACGCCAAGTGAGTAACGGTATCGTTGATGCGTTTACTCACACGATGGAGCAATATTTAACTTATCCCGTAAATGCACCACTTCAAGACCGAATGGCTGAAGGTATCTTAAAAACATTGATTGAAGAAGGACCAAAAACTTTAGCTAACCCACAAGATTATGACGCGCGCGCGAACTTCATGTGGTGTGCAACAATGGCACTCAATGGTATTATCGCGGTTGGTGTTCCCCAAGACTGGGCGACCCACATGATTGGACATGAGTTAACAGCACTTCACGGTTTAGACCACGGTCAAACACTAGCTGTTGTGTTACCAAGTACACTAACAGTAAAGCGCGCTCAAAAATCGCAAAAGCTTTTACAGTATGCTGAACGTGTTTGGGGAATTACTACAGGTATCGAAGAAGAACGCATCAATACAGCTATTAATAAAACGCGCGAATTCTTTGAGTCAGTAGGTGTACACACTAAACTCTCCGACTACGACGTAACTTTAGACACTATTCCCTTAGTGCTGGAACGCTTAGAAAACTACGGTTACACAGCATTAGGCGAACATCAAGATGTAAATTTACAAACAGTAGAGCAAATATTACAACTTTGTGCATAGTACGTATGGTGGGCAGTGCTTATCGTACTTGACATTTAAGCAATCGCTTATATATACTAGAATATAGTTAAGCGATTGCTTAAATATATAGTTAGATTGAATGAGTAGACCCCTTGCCAGTGCCGATATTTTTGTAGCCATAGCTGACCCAACTCGGCGCGCGCTATTAGATAAATTACGTTTAGGAGAACAACCAGTAAAAGAGTTGGCGGAACCCTTTGCCATGAGTTTGCCAGCAATATCTCAGCACTTACAAATACTTTGTGAAGCTGATTTAGTACAAATGCGAAAATCTGGGCGCCAGCGTTTATATAGTTTAAATCCAGAGCCATTGAAACAAATATCTGACTGGATTCGTGATTATGAACAGTTCTGGCAAGACAAATTAGGCGCCCTTGGCAATTATTTGGAGGAGAATCCATGCTCAGACACTTAAATAAAAAAGTTTTTTATCCATATCCATTACAAAGAGTTTGGCAAGTACTTACCAATCAAAAAGCGCTTGCAGCTTGGTTAATGGAAAACGACTTTGAAGCGCGTCTTGGACACAAATTTAAATTTATCTACTCATCGCTACCAGGGATGAACGCGCATATAAATTGTGAGATTATAGAAATTGATGAACCAAGGCGCCTTTCATTTACCTGGAAAGATAACTTAATGTGTCAGCCTTCAATTGTAACTTGGACATTAGAAGCAGTAGATGGTGGAACTATATTAAAACTAGAACATCGCATTCTTGAAACCGCTTATTCACAACAACGTCAAGAACATTACAATTTACAATCAAATAAATATATGCCTTCAGCCTCATTGAATCGCCAATTAGCAACTTCCACTCTTACTTATCCTAGCTACGGCTTAAATAACAACTTTGAACAACCCATAAGCATTATTATGAACGCTTATTTCGATGGTGGATGGGAAGACAAACTTAAAAATCTAGAAACCTGGTTTCTTCTTGACTAAGCACGACGATTTCCAACATTAAAAACAGAAACCAGGTTTCTTGTATATGAATAATCCTTCACAAAAAAATCTAGAAACCTGGTTTCTTCTTGACTAAGCACGACTATCTCCAACATTAAAAACAGAAACCAGGTTTCTTGTATTATGAATAATTCTTCACAACTTGGATTTGCTACTGTAATTTCAACTCCACAGCAGTTTGATATTTATTCTCGATTACTTGTAGAAAGAATTATTTTTTTACGGGGAGAGTTAACAGAAGAAGTAGCAAATTTAATTATAGCTCAAATGCTATTTATTGATGCAGAAGACCCAGATAAAGATATTGCATTGTACATCAACAGTAACGGAGGCGCCTTAACAACTGCACTCGCTGTATACGACGTTATCACTCAACTTCGTAGTAATATATCTACTGTATGTATTGGTAATGCCAGTGCAACAGCAACACTTTTACTATCTTCAGGTACTAAAGGGAAAAGATATGCACTTCCAAATGCACGGATTTCAATACGTCAAGCAATATTAAGTACTGAGGGCAAAACCAGTGATATTGAAATAGCTGCTGAAGAATTTATTTACTTAAAAGAATCTATCAGTAACATATTAGCTGCTAATACAAATCAGTTGGTAGAAAAAATAAAGCTTGATACTGAAAAAGATTTAGTAATGAGCGCTCTTGAAGCAAAAACTTATGGATTGATTGACAGCATCATTCAAAAATAATTATTTTCTTATTCCCCCCTTATTAAGGGGGGTTAGGGGGGATTTAAATGTTCAATAACAAAATAACCAAACAAACTGAACAAGTTTTTATAGACTCTAACAATCAACACTGGCAAGAATTAAAAGACTTTCCCGACGCCCAAATCTTACCACTAGCAGTCCAGCCCTTTCAACGCGAACATAAGCACTACTAGGGCGGCGCCTGTAAGCCGCTCCTAGCACAGATTATTAGCGAGCATCCAGTGAAGGGCAGAAACACTCAAACAGCGTGGCGCCTATGATAAAAACTTAAATTCTAAATACGGGTAGTTACAATCACTACGACAGATACTACAAAATTCTCACAATATTCATTTAAACTTGATCAATTCAATTAAGAATAATTATTAATAAACTCAAATCTATAACAAAAAATATATTCAACACAAGCGGAGTTTACAAGCTTTAGCTTGTAACGATGCCACGGCGCCTACTCGTCAACGTACTCAAAGCGATTGATACTGTAAAATACCAATACAGCATCGTAACTTGTTTTCAATATTTGTATATTTTACTAACACCAATGCTCCGTAGCATTGATGTTTTTAGGCTTTTAGAAAGATATTAGATTTCAATGGCAAATAAGCCAAGAGCGATAACTTATATCTTGCACCTACATTTTTGCATGTAATATTTATTACTAAATTTTAACTATGCTCACACCCGCCTATAGCTGTAAGCTATAGGCTAATAGCACAAGTCCATTAAAATGGACTAAAAAATATAGTAATATTAGAAACGTGCTTTATTCTAATTAAAGATTTATACGTAGAGGTGCAAGATGTGAGATAAGCACAACGAACTAAACAATTAGTTATTCACAGTTATTTATAATACCCCAACATGATGGGGGAGAGCTACCGCCCGTCCCCCAAACCCCCTCCGGTTACCTATTTTTGACACTCCTTGAGTTCACTGTCGTTCACTCAGTCGGTCAAAAACAGGTTTGAAAAAAACAAGACTATAAAGAGCTTTGGGCAAATAATAACAGTTCAAGGCGCGCCCCGTAAGTTTGTTTCTCTCGTTCGTTTAATACTGGAATTTGGACTATGCACTTTTTTACCACAAATATCTCCCCACAACAGACCACAACAGATGACATTCATCTTCAAAGAAGACCACAAGCTCTCCGGATACTATCTGGTTTTGGTGTGCTTAAAGCCACACTGTTATTTTTAGTTTTTTTTGCTACTAAATCTTCATTGAGACGGGGATTCTTTATTTTTTTAAAATTTTGAGTTTATTAATAATTATTATTAACTGAATGAATCAAGTTTAAATGAGTATTGTGAGATTTTTGTAGTATATGTAGTGGTGATTGTAACTACCCGTATTTAGAATTCAAGTTTTTATTCGCTGTTTGAGTGTTTCTGCCCTTCACTGGATGCTTCCGATTATTAGGGACGACTTTAAGGTATTCTTGACAATATCAATATTACAGTGCATCAAAATGTTATCTACAGTGTTTGAGCAATTTGTAGAAGAAAGTCCCCTCAGTGTGATGGCACGAATCTTAATGGAACGTATTTTTATGCCAGAACGCTTGGATAAAATATTTGAGGCACATGCGACTGTTCAATATCAGCAAGATTTATTGTTTTCAAGTCAGGTCGATTTAATGAGTTTGGTTGTATGTGGAATTCATAAGTCAGTCCATGCTGCTTATAGAGCGAAAGCAATAGAAAAAATAGTAAGTACAACCGCATTATATAACAAGCTCTCTGGAATTGAATTAAATGTAAGTCAAGCATTATTACGAGAAACAGCAAGTGATTTAATGTATTTAATTCAAGCAATGGGTGGAGAACAAGCAGATTTATTACCAGGTTATAAACTGAAATTTGTAGATGGTACCTGCCTTGCGGCAACAGACCATAGACTAGATGCAATCCGTGCTTATGCAGCTTCTTCATTACCAGGTAAAGCAATAGCAATATTAGACCAACCATCAAAATTAGTAACAGATGTTTTATTAGTTGAGGACGGTCACGCTCAAGAGCGCGCGTCATTTAACCAAATACTTTCTTTAGTTAAACCAAAAGAAGTTTGGTGTGGAGACCGTAATTTTTGTACAGCAAAGTTTTTGTATACAATCATATTGAAAGGAGCCTTTTTTGTCATTCGTCAACATGGGTCATTAGGATTTAAAGAATTAAGTGAATTAAAGTATTCAGGAGAAACTGAAACAGGAAAAGTATTCGAGCAGAAAATAGAAATATCATATGAAGGAGAAATCCTACAACTCAGACGGATTCTGGTAAAGCTAAATGTACCGACGCGAGATAAAGAATGGGAAATAGCCATTTTTACTAACTTACCAAGTAGCGATGCAAGCGCAGTCGAAGTTGCTGAAATATACCGCAATAGTTGGATTCAGAGAAACACTTTTTCAAACTGTAACTGAGAACTTTAATGGAGAAATTCAAACTTTGGCTTATCCAAAGGCTGCGTTATTCTCTTTTTCAATGGCATTAGTTGCATACAATATACTTGCAACTTTACGAGGCGCCTTGGGAAGTGTACATGGAGTTAATAAAATTGAAGTTGGCTTATCTGATTTTTATTTGGTAGATGAGATTCAAGGAATATATAGAGGGATGATGATTGCGATACCACCACCAAAGTGGGAAGTGTTTGGTACATATTCTCTTGACCAAATAGCAGAACTTCTACAACGACTTGCAGATGGTGTACATTTGAAACGTTTTTTAAAAGCAACGAGAGGTAAGAAAAAAAAACGAGAACCTTTAATAGTTAATAGTAACCATCGCCATGTTTCTACCGCACGACTTTTAGAGACCCACCAAAAAAAGAAATCACGAAGTTAGTTATAAAAGAAAGAATATTTTTTAACTGCTTACCGCACGTAAAATATTTGACGAGTGTATATTTTTCATGTCAACAATTTATCAAATATGATGTTTTATCTAAGACAAAGTTATGAATAAAACCGTATTTGATAAGATGTATAAATAAGAAAACGCACTTGCCACTTTGAAAGTTCGTATATTTAATATTTTATAAAAAATATCTTATTTTTAAGCAACCAATTACTTAAGCTTTTAATACTTATGTTCCTAGTGCAGCTTGACTAAAATAGTAGCACAGTTGAAATAGTAAAAAGCGTATGTTTCATAAGGCTTTTCACTTCTGCCCTCTGCCATCTGCCATCTGCCTTGCTACACTAGTTCACTAGTTCGCGTTGAAAGGGCTGCCACTAGCAGTCCCAGTACCACAAGGCTCAATTCATAGACTCAAAATGGCAGCAGGTACAGTAATACCAGTTCATTATCATCCTTGCGATGAATATGTATATGTTTTAGATGGAATTATTGAAACAGGTGGGCGCCAGTATACAGCAGGAACATTCTGGACAACACCTGCTAATGCAAAAAACGGGCCTCATCAAGCAATTACAGATGTAGAGATAGTCACAATTCGTTTAGGCGCAATAGGAGTATTTGAGAGGTAACTATATTTCATCGAGGAAAAACAACTGCTCAGTTACCAGCAGGTGTAAATGAAATTATTGGAGAACGCAAGAATATCATCCAAATAAAAGAAAAGTTACAGCAGCTTTCTCCTGAAGTCGTACTAGATATGATTGCGTATACTGAGCATGATGTGCGCGCGCTATTTGAAGCACTCGAAAACATACCAGCACGTGTAGTGACAGTTAGTAGTATGGATGTATAATCAAGCTTACGATGTGCTTCTAGGTAAAGAACTAAATGTTGTACCAGTACCATTAACCGAAGATTCTCCTTTGCGTACTTCACTTTACCCATTTCGGAAAATGCCAAATAAACCTTTACAGGCGCCAGACGATTATGAAAAAATCTTGGTTGAAAAGGTTGTAATGTCAAACCCAAATTTACCTGGAACAGTTATACGGTTGCCAATGGTATATGGTGAAAATGACCCATTACATCGTTTATTACCGTACTTACAGCGTATAGATGAGAACCGTCCTGCTATTGTATTGCCAGAAAGTGTAGCTAATTGGCCGGGTTCTTACGGTTATGTAGAAAATGTCGCATATGCAATAGCACTAGCAGTTACAAACGCACGTGCAACAAATCGTATTTATCACGTTGCTGATATAGAAAATCAAAATGAAGCTGAACGCATTACTCAAGTTGGGAAAATAGCTCAATGGCAGGGTAAAGTTGTGACTGTACCCGAAAGTCAATTACCACCAGAATGGAAATTAGCACTTAATCTAAAACAAGATTGGCTAGTAGACTCAACTCGTATTCGTCAGGAGTTAGGATACAAAGAAATTGTCTCTCCTGATAAAGCATTGCAGCGAACAATTAATTGGCAGCGTGCTAACGTACCTCAACAACCTACTCAGTTTGCGGCGCCGTACTTATTAGATTATGCAGTTGAAGATGAGATTTTAGGCCCGCTTGTTTGAAACGGGCAAGGATGCCCATTTCACAAGAGGGAGCTATTAGCAAGTATCTAAACAAGGTAAATATTTCTATTGAGCTAGCTTAATATTGGCTCTTGACCTTCTGATTATCTACATGCTAATATCAGACCAATCGGTCTTAACAACTCCGCACTCAGCACTCAGCACTTTTAACTCACACATGTCGAAAGGCGATGATACGAAAGCGATGATTATCGAAAAAGCCGCAGCTTTGTTTAATCAACAAGGATATGCAGGTTCTTCGATGTCAGATATCATGCGGGTGACTGGGTTACAGAAAGGAGGAATTTACAACCACTTTCACAGTAAAGACGATTTATCGCTGCAAGCTTTTGATTATGCGGTTTCGCAAATTCAAAGGCAATATCGCTCTGCTTGGGCAAGCAAGCAAAATGCGATAGAACGCTTGCAAGCAATTATTGATGTGTTTCGTATTTTTATCGATAATCCACAACACCCTATTATGCGGGGTGGATGTCCATTACTAAATACTGCAATAGAAAGCGATGACGCGCACCCAGCTTTAAAAGCACGCGCGCAGCAAGCAATGGACTCATGGCGCCTACTTTTTCGTCGTATTATCGAGAAAGGTATAAAAAAAGGCGAAATTAATCCAAAAGTTGATGGTGATGAAGTCGCATCAATAATTATCTCAATTCTTGAAGGTTCTGTGATGATGAGTAAACTTAACGGTGACTCTATACACCTCGAGCGCGCAATTAAACATTTAAATGATTATATTAATAGTAATTTGAGGATATAGACTTTATTTTTTGCACAAAAACAGACCAATCGGTCTTTTCTGGGCATCTATAAACCAGTTTCCACAACAATCAAAAATTCAATATCCTATGCGTTTAATCACAATTCCAATCAGCCACTACTGCGAAAAAGTCAGATGGGCATTAGACTACTTAAAAATATCATATGTTGAAGAATGCCATTCTCCACCATTCCATTTATTAGTGGCACCTCGTTTTGGAGGTAAAACAACACCAATTCTCATAACACAAGATGGTATATTTTTAGACTCAACCGATTGTTTGAAATATCTTGATTCCATTGCTTCAGTTGATAAAAAGCTATACCCCAATCAAGTAGAACAAAAAGTTGAAGAATTAGAAGAACTATTTGATGAGCAATTGGGAGTGTTAACAAGACTTTGGGGTTATTCTCACGTAATAAATGACCCCAAACTAGTAAAACAAGCATGGTGTAGAAATGTACCTTGGATAGAGCGTGCTTTATTTCCAGTAATTTTTCCGAAAACTCGCACACTAGCTTGTAAAAAATTTAATATAACTCCTGAATCCAACGTTGAAACAGGTGAAAAAATAAAGCAAATTTTTGAACAAGTTAGCAATATATTAGCAGACGGGCGCCGTTACTTAGTAGGAGATAAACTTTCCGCAGCAGATATAACATTTGCCGCACTAGCTGCACCTACTATTGCACCCCCTGAACACCCAGCGACACGAGGTAGCGTAGATAACTTTCCTGTAAACATGGCAAAAGAGATAAATCAATTTCGCAAAACACCAGCAGGGCAATTTGTATTACGTTTATATCGTGAAAGAAATAATTAATCAGGTTTGCAATGAAAAATCAGCAGTACAGACTGGGAATTATAGACGTATTTTTTTGTGTATAAACAGACCGTTCAGTCTTTTTTTATCAAGGAGTAAAGCAAAATGTTGAAATTTTATTACAATAAGCGTTCACCAATGGCAAGACGTGTATGGCGTGGTTTACTAGAGAAGCAAATTGAGTTTGAACCAATAGTAGTAAACTTGAATGGCGACCAGATGGCGCCTGAGTATTTAGAGTTAAACCCATTCCACCATGTCCCTGTAATAGTTGACAATGGTTTTCGAGTAATAGAGTCACTAGCAATTTTAGATTATCTCGAAGCCAAATATCCGGCGCCTGCACTTATACCAAAAGAACCGCAACAAAAAGCAACAGTTAAAATGGTGCAATTAGTTTCCAGCAATGAATTACTACCAAAAGCCATTTCATTCATTTTCAAAGAGCCAGATTCACCAATATATATACAAGCCAAGCAACACATTCATACTGTATTTCAATTTTTTACTACAACACTAGGAGAAAATCTATATTTTGGAGGTGAGACTTTAAGCTTGGCTGATATTGTTGCGGGGACTGATATATATTTACTAGCAAAATCTGGCTTTAATTTAAGTGAATATCCAAAATTGAATGATTGGTATGAGCGCTTAATGGAACGCGAAGCATGGGTTCATACCCAATTAAGTACAGAAGAATTTGAGCAATTTAAAAGAGTTTTTCTGATAATACAGACCAGAAAAATTAGGCAAGCGAGTAGAACTTAAGAATCTTGCATGTGGGCATTATGCCAGCATTTTAGAACAAGACGTTCGTATATGCTAACAAGTCGTATGTAAGCCTTTGTTGCATCAAGATGTGCGTCTACCGCTTGTGTATACTCTAAACAAAAATCAGTATTATCTTGGACTTCAATGTTGTTTTTTTTTACAAAATGCTTGTGATTCTGCGTAATGCCTTAAGAAGCAATTGTACTCCTGAATAAACTCGGCAAACTCAGATGTATGGTTTTGAAAGTAATGCTGCATAATTAATACCAAAATTGTTCGCTTAATAACGTAAATATTTTTGTGGCTCTAAAACATCACTCATTAGGAACAATTATTATTACGTTTTAATGTATGTTTCATCACAATATTAATTGGCGCCTAGGAAGAAAATTATTAGTAGCTGCCGCCATTTATTCAACCCAGAAATGCAGCGGGGAGCATGGATAGCACTGTTCTACTTTGGATTCGGCGCCTTAACTGCTTTAATAACTCTTAAAGATAATCGATTAGAACTAGCATTAGGCGTCCATGCAGCAAACAACCTTAGTTTTTTATTCGTGACCACAAAAGATTCTGTACTCGCAGTACCTGCAATGTGGACGGCAAAAGATATTGGAGACCCAAGACTAGAAGTTTTGATGTTCCTGTTACAAAGTTTAATCTTTTACTACATATTTTTTGGGCGCCGTAAAAAAATTATCCAAGCAGTACCAGAAAAAAACGAATCTCTAGAAAAACTTAGTTAATAAACTGGGTTTATACGGTTTCTACAGAAAACCTCAGCCCAATAAAGGACTGAGGCCAAAAGTTTAATCAGGGTGCATCTACTAATCTCTGTATCCACTATGGTCTATTGCATATCAGGACAAAATCAAACAGTTTAAGCCAAGAATACAAAATATTAGGCGTGGAAGATACTTATGAGTAATAAAGTTTTTCAAAGATTACGTTGTCAAGTAAAATATATCCGAATACGGGTAATAGCTGAATCTAACCCTGGACTATGAACCCAACCAACAAAACCACCATAAACCATTCGGTCGTTTCTGTCTGCGACAAATACATGGTCTACTCCTAAAGGATTTTTCCAAGTTCTCACAGTTGAACCATCTCGTAGCCTTATTATTGGGCTTGAGCTTTTAAAATCTCTATGGTGTGCGCGTGTAATACCAGGTACCCTTTCTAAAATAGCTATAACTTCTTGGGTATCACCTGTTGTATCGGGTGTCACTACAGTTCCACAACCACACCCATCTATAATAGTTATTTTTAATCTTTCTTTTAAATCACCGTCGAATAAAGATAAAGTATCAATTTCTTCTAATAATTTTCCGTGTGGCTCAGATTGGCGCCGATGGCAATATACTTCTGTTAACAAATCTTCTAATCCAACTTTGGCTAAAGCATCTGTTATCAGCCCTGTTAAACCTAATACAGCAATACCACCCAACATTCCCGCAGGACCACCGAGAAATGCTAGAGCTGCCGTAATTGCTGCGGCGCCTGTTAAACCTGTTGCTGCCATAGTTAGGACTAAAATAATACCAGGTAATCCTAAAGCAGCTATTTTCTTTGCTACCTCATCCATATGCTTTTGCTATAACCATTCACTCACTTATTCCTTTTTAGCACTTGTTTATGAGTGGCGCCAAAATCAAAGCTTCTTTATCTGGAGAACAGCTATTTCCGGATTAATAGGTACATGCAGCAAAAGCGATGGAATAAAACACATTACTTTTTACAGATAATTATTGGGATTGTCAATTATAATATTTTCTGCTAATGCAGCTGTATTCAACTCATTATCAGCCGACATAAATGTTAAAGATACATTATTAGTCAAACATAATGCATTAATTGCACATGCTGCTGCTAGCTGAACTGCATCATAGCCACGTAAACTATAAGTTTCAGCCATTGTCATGCCAGATGTGATAATATTATTTGTAATTTGAACAATCTGATAATCAGTCTGATAATCGCTACGAAATTGGTTACACAGTATCTTTGTATCTACAGAATTGAGACTTCCACCTCGTGACCTTCGTGTAATTGCAGCAATTATTTCAACACCTGTAATAGCTGCAATAAATATTTTATTGCTTGGCTCAGAATTAAATAATTCCAAGACCCAAGCGGAGCCAACCTCATTCACATAACGTTTGACGAGGGCACTACTATCAATGAAATAAACCGCCATTTAGCGCCGTTCCTCAATAATAGTTTCAGACAGTGGCTTACCATCCACTTTTATTAATTGCTCCGTTGTTACATTACGGTAAGTAGGTTTTTTAATCTCTTTGACCAGTCCAGACTCTAACAATGCCTGCTCAAATGCATTTTCTGATTCCGTTTGCATTTTAACAGTAATGTGTTGCTCAATTACTTGGTTGAGTTGATGTAATTCTTCTGTTTCAAGCTCTTGAAGTTGGTCGATAATATTCTGAAGTATTGCTTGAGCCATAATTTTTATAATAATTGTAAGTTAACTAATTATATTTTTTATAATATAACATGCTTAATTGATTTATGAATAGTTAGAATTCCAGGACGGTTAGACTGTAACATCATTTACAACCAAGTAAGCAGGGTCAAGATAATTTTTCATCTTCTTCTAAGCTAAGGGTCTAACATTCGTTTTTTAAGTCTTGCAGCAAGTCAATCTCTAGAATCATTTTCATCAAAGAAACGAGCAGGCCTATTTTCTATTTCACCATAATGTATACAGACCTTTCGATGCTATATATCACCAACGTGTGGTCAAAGCATTTATCAATTCATGAGTACTAACACAGGTTGTTGCTCATCAATAAATAAAAAACCCCAGTCCCTAACGGACTGAGGTAAAAATTGAATCAGGGTGCATCTACTATCTCTATATCCGCTATGGACTGTAGGGTATCAGGACAAAATCGAACAGCTTTTATGTATAACTTATTACAATTGGATATATTATTGTTCGTGAAAGAAGCTTGTGGCGCCCTCAAATTGTAGTTAAAGAACAAGTTACATATGTGTAATGACATTTCTACGAGTAAATACTTAGAAAGACAAATTAAAAACAATGCTGGCATCACGGACTAATAATAAGAGCATTTAATGAGCATTCTGTGTTTATTTTTAGTTTGTAGGAGGGAATATTGAGAATAAGCCATTTATAAACTTTTTTAAGCGAAGAGTAAATATCTTCACTCCACAGCAAATAATCTATTATATGTAGTATACATACACAAGTACCAAACTATATATACTAAAACCCAATGCAACAACCAATTCACGTTATCGGAGGTGGACTAGCTGGAACTGAGGCAGCTTGGCAAATAGCTGCTGCTGGCATACCAGTAGTTTTACATGAAATGCGCCCGCAACGTTTCGGCGGCGCCCATCATACATCTCATCTCGCCGAATTGGTTTGTAGTAATTCGTTTGGGGCAATGGCAAGTGATAGAGCATCGGGTTTATTGCACGAAGAGTTACGGCGCCTTGGTTCTATCGTAATTGCAAAAGCTGACGAACATCAAGTTCCCGCAGGTGGCGCCTTAGCTGTTGATAGAGGACAATTTAGCGAAGATTTAACAAATACCCTCGCACAGCATCCATTAATAGAACTGCGACGAGGTGAAATACCTGCCATTCCTCTTGGAGTTGTAGTTATAGCGAGCGGTCCATTAACGAGTCCTGAGCTTGCAGAAGATTTGCGTCGTTTTACAGGAATGGAGTATCTTAGTTTTTTTGATGCCGCAAGTCCTATAATTGTGGGAGAATCAATAAATCGGGATATTGCTTTTATGGCTTCGCGCTACGACAAAGGCGAAGCCGCTTACTTAAACTGTCCAATGAATAAGGAACAGTACATTCGGTTTAGAGAAGAACTTTGCAAAGCTGAACAAACCGAGTTGAAAGATTTTGATAGAGAAAAAGTTAAGTTTTTTGAAGCTTGTTTACCAATCGAAGAACTAGCACTGCGCGGAGAAGATACCATGCGCTATGGCCCCCTTAAACCTGTAGGGTTATCTGATACCCGTACAGGCGAACGTTCTTACGCAGTTATTCAACTACGCCAAGAAGACAAGCAAGGCAAGTTATGGAATATGGTAGGGTTCCAAACTAACTTACGTTGGGGCGAGCAAAAACGTATTTTCCAAATGATACCTGGTTTAGAAAATGCCGAATTTGTACGTTTGGGTGTCATGCACCGCAATACATTTATTAACGCTCCCCAATTAATGCATCAAACACTGCAATTCAAAGAGCATCCAAATATATTAGCCGCAGGTCAAATAATTGGTACCGAAGGATACACAGCAGCATCCGCAGGTGGTTGGCTAGCTGGAACAAATGCCGCACGTGTTGCATTAGGTAAACAACCAGTAACGTTACCAATTACAACCATGATGGGCGCCTTATTTGAATTCATCAGTACCGCATCACCCAAACACTTCCAACCCATGCCCCCCAATTTCGGAATATTACCCGATTTGGGAGTAAAAATTAAAGGCAAACCAGAGCGTTATGGAAAATATCGCGACAGGTCATTGCAAGATTTAGAAAACTGGAAGCATTTACTATAATTTCTTCTTCTTGTGGAGCGGGCATCCCTGCCCGCCTCTTAATAAATTTGAGATGTGACGGGGCTTGCGATGCCCGTTCCACAAGATACAGAATAAAATACTTAAAACCCGCCTCAAAGTAGAAGCGGGCAGTATAAAATTTTCAATTGTTACGGTAGTGATAATGATTATTGAGCTTTCTTTTTATCTTGCTTTTTACCAATAAATCCGAAGTCATCTTCTTTCATCGTAATCATACCGTGTACACCGAGGGCTGCAATTGCGGCGCCGATAAATCCCCAAGTGCCATCGGTGAAAGCATTGATGCGGTGTGATAAGCTACGGTGGTAAGCAAAATCGAGTTGTCGAGTACTGCCGTTACCATCGCGCGCAAGTCTTTCGATGTAATCTTCAGTTCGTTCTAAAGCGTTATAATCAACATCGTAAGCATAAAGTGATGACCCCATGACAATTAAGCCGGGAATCACAAGTGCGATTAAAAGTATGCCTCTGCCTGAATTCATACGACCTCATGTCAGGTAATATATGCAATTAATGCTGACATACCCGTATTTTTGCGTTAGTATCTGGCAAACAATTGCAAAATTAGCTTCTGCCGTTAGCGAACAGATTTTTTTGGGAATAATATTCGTGGTTGGTTGAATTTTGGATTTAAAATCCTCAGTAGTCTAACAATATGAAAGCTATATATATCCCAAAAAGACGGAATTATTTAAGATTTACTCTTGCTTTACTATCTATTCTATGTATAGTTTTTACATGGTTTCCAGCATTATCTCTACAAGCACAGACAAAAAATACATCTATTGATGCACTACAGAAACAGCAGCAACAACTAAAATTACAGCGTGGGCAAGTTAGTCAAGAACGTAACCGTTTGGACAACTTACAAAATGTCGCCCAAGATAGACTCAACAATTTAGAACAAAATTTACAAACAACCACCACACAAATTCAAGACAGCGAAAACCGTTTAAAGTTAGCAACCGAACGTCTCGAACAACTAATCGTCGATTTATCAGTGGCTGAACGTTCGTTCAAAGAAAGACAAGACGCGACTGTAGGAAGATTAAGGTTTTTACAGCGTTCAACAGCGAGTCATGGGTGGACTGTGTTACTACAAAGTCGAAGTATAAACGATTTTCTAAGTCGGCGCCGACATTTAAAGATGGTATATCAGGCAGACCAGCAAATACTAGCAAAACTTACAGAAGAAGCAAATCGCATCATCGAGCAAAAAACAGCAGTTGAACAGGTAAAAAACGAGATAAGCTTAATTCGTCAGCAACTCTTAGCGCAAAAAAATGACTATCAGTCTCAAGCTGCATCACAATCAGAATTAATAGAGAGATTAAATAACGACCGTTTAGCATTAGCAGCAGCACAAACCCAACTAGAACAAGATTCTATTGCCATCGGTAACTTAATTCAGCAAAGAATTGCTGCTCAAAAAGCGCGTGAAGCTGCCGAAAAAGCAATTGGTAAACGATTTACCGAAGGTACAGGTATATTTGGCTTTCCTAGCGATGCACCTATTAGTAGTCCCTTTGGCTATAGAACTCACCCTGTACTTGGCTATCGGCGCCTACATACGGGTATCGATTTTGCAGGCGCCTATGGTAGTCCAATTCGTGCGGCAGATGCAGGTACCGTAATATTTGCAGGATGGTACGGTGGTTACGGAAACGCAGTAATAATCAGTCACGGCAAAGGAATTACAACCTTATATGGTCACAGTAGCCAGTTATATGTATCCGAAGGGCAAACAGTACAACGTGGACAACATATAGCAGTAACAGGTTCCACAGGTTTATCAACAGGCCCCCACCTACACTTTGAAGTTCGTAGAGACGGCACACCAACCGACCCAGCACCCTATTTATAAAGTGGTGAGTGGAAAGTGCTGAGTGCTGAGTAAAGTTAGGAGTTAGGAGTTAAAAACTCAGCACTCAGCACTCAGCACTTTTTACTCATTATTCCAAACTATGATATAGTTTATGGAACGAGGGCGTGTAGCTCAGTGGATAGAGCGTCAGGTTCCGGTCCTGTAGGTCGGGGGTTCGAGTCCCTCCACGCTCGTATTATTTTACATATTGACACTACGTAATGATAGTTAAAAATTGAGCCATTATGGCTAAATGCTCTGATACTGTGATTATATATGAGTTCTGGCGCCAGAAAACAAAGAATTCTTAACCCAAATCAATCTTATACGTTTCGTAGTTACTTTGAGATGCGCTTTCCCATAACGGATATTTTATGGGAGTTAGGAGTTCATTTTAATAAAAGCAATATTAATTTCCCTAAAAGCTCTACAACAGAACCTGAGCGTTTATTATCACTACGTCAACGACTTGAAGAAGCTGTTTTTAGGGTAAGCTTAACTAGCGAATCTGCCAGACAACAAGTATTAATCGCACCAATACTTTTAGAATTAGCTCATGTTACAGAATTGCTTACGTCGCTTGAAAGCAGCACCGGAAATAACAGCCCCTAGAGCCAAAAATCCTAGACTAGGTTCGGGTACAGCTTTACTCAAATTAGTCTTCACTGGTGCGGAGGCAAAAGTCATGCGGTCGAAAGCAACTATATCATTAGTTCCTTGTTCACCATCTTTGATTTTGAACTGAACCTTGGTAAAGTAGTCTTCTTGCGAGTCAGCGATGTAACCAGAGTAGAATGCTGTTCCTCGAATCTTTACTTTAGCATTAGGATCAGATAAGGTTAGCGGTAGGTTGACGAATTTTGTGCTGCCATCTAAGCGGGTTAATTCATAACCCATAATCGCACCACGCTCAAAGTCAGTACCGTAAAAGCCAAAGCCAGATATGGCTTCTGAGAAAGAAAATATTAGGTTACTATCTTTTCCTGCATTCGTGTTCAAAAACTGGTTATTTAAACGCTGTTGCTTGGTTAAACCAGCGTCACTGATGCCATAACGACCACCAGAAACATTTGTATTGCTGCCGTTGCTCTTACCATTGGTTTTTTGTATTGTGGTGTGCAAGCTTGTATCTCTTCCACTATTACTGTCAAAAATATTCATCCTGACAATATTGCCATCATTCTTCGTCAGATCGACGTTATAATCGAGTTTAACGCCTGTTTCGTTGATTTGATCAAAGCCCTCCGAAGCCTCAAAGTTAACTGTCTTAAAAGACCTACCAGTGAGAGCTTTCAAAAACTGTTGCTCGGCATTATAGCTATTTGTTAATTTAGATACGTCAGGTGCGTCTTGAGCGGCTCTATTGGTATTCGGATTTCCAAAATATTGAATATCTTCGCCTAAAAATGAGGCTGCTTGAGCAGAAGAACTGTTGATACCCATTCCAATTATGGTGACTGTTAAGCTAGTTACAACCAAACCAATTTCTTTAAGCTTCATTTTGTCTGTTCCCTTTAAAATACTAAGAGTGTTAGCCGCTTACAGATGTCTTTTCCGAACACAGCAGCGTATTTTTTTTACTATGTACACACTCTAATCACTCTTAATGGGAACTGACAACATTACTCTCTAAATCTTTATTGCAAGTTTTAAAGTCTCTTATTGGACAGTATTTTCACCTTTAAGAGGGGTTGGAAAGAAGTATACATGTAGAGGATTCGACTCGATAATTTTTGGGAGAAATCAATCTCTCTCTGTGTTGATAGTCTTAAAACTGCGTAAATTTTCTGAATAGTAGGTTGTTGATACGTAGCATTAGATATGGTGACTAATTCTGATACTGGCAGTGAATACTCAGAACATATCCGACAACCAACCCCTAGTTGTAGGGGCTTGCAAGTAATTACAGCCTTACGCAACAAAGCGCACCCACCCCTCAAGAGTATCTAACTTTGCCTGTAAGCCCGCAAATTGCTGTATCATACGCCTTGGTTGAGAGAAAATCTCAGCTTATGTATTTGTTAACATGCGTTGGGAATTGTTAACGAAAAGGTATCGGTGGCTATTCTTTAACTTGCTCATATAGATGCTTCTGGGTAGATAAAAACGCGCGCGGGTATTTTCTATAAGCCAGCAATTCTAACACTACCTATATAAATTCCGTCAGGGATTGAAAATCAAACGTCTAAGCAATACTGCTCGGTTAACGATTTTTTTCATGGTTTTGGGCATGTAGAGACGCGAAATTTACCTGCGGTACACTCCGTGAACGCGTCTCTACAAGGTTTGTGGTTTACCGAATTTTCTTAACCTACGACATGACCGCAGATGGTTTATCTCTTGATGATAAACGTCAACCTGTACAAGAGAATGATATACCAGATTTATTACAGCGATGGCATTCCAGAGTGGCGCCGAATGTGGCAGTTAAAGATGCCTTTGAAGCAATTATATAGATAATATTCGTTATTGGTTTTCCACCCAGGCGCCTTCTTAATCTTTTATCCTCTAGGAATTTATTTTGCGCCTACATCACGTAATTTTTTCGATACATCATTTATACTGTCAATGCTTATAGGAGTAATTAGCCCATCGTGATGAAATATATATACTTGATTATTTTGCACAGCTTTTAACTTACTCCAGTAAGGTAACTTTTTAAAATCATCAGGTTTTAAATTTGCTGACTCAATAACAAAAAGCTTTTCGGGGTTTGCTTCGAGTATATTTTCCTGTGAAAGCGTTATATATCCTTTAAAGCGACCTTTTCCTTGTAAGTCTGCCGCTAAATTTTTATATTTGAATTTTTCTAACAAGTTCCCTGCCCAACTGTTTTTATTCGGTGATGATGTTGGTTGCGCGCGGAGTAATACTAATACTGTTTTTCCGTTGTTAGGTATATTAGTTGTATAAGATTCATATTTATCTAGTATTGGTTTGGGGTCGGCGCCTATTTGTTGTGCTATTTGCGTTGTGCTATCTTCTAGGTCTTGCCAACTGCGGATTTTTCCCACAAGGGTAGGTATTTTTAACTCTTGAAGCTTGGCGATGATTTTATCGTGGAACCCTTCGGCGCCTAGTACTAGGTCTGGTTTGAGTGATACAATTATTTCAATGTTAATTGCTGTGTTAGTTCCGACTCTTGGGTAGTTATTAAATTTGGTTTTTGCTATTACGTCTGTATATCTGGTGTTGGGAATGCCAACTAGTTTGGTTTTGTCTAGATTATATATTATATCTGCTGCTAAGGGCGTTAATGCTACTACTCGTTTCGATTTTTGCGTTGGTTGAGTGATTTGTGTTTGGGGATTGTTTGAACAAGCTGATAAGATGATTGTGAGTGTGAAAAGAAGTAGTTTTTTCATTTTTACAGAGAGGATACTGCACAAACTTGTAATCCAACAGGTGTATCAATAATTAAAGCTTTTACTCCAAATACTTGGCTTATTGCTTCGGGTGTTAAAACAGTTGCCGGTGTCCCGACATCCCAAAGATTACCTTGATTAAATAGTGCTATACGGTCACTATATCTTGCTGCTAGGTTTAATTCGTGTAAGACTGTCACAATCGTTAATTGCTGTTGTTGATTTAATTCTTTGAGTAGTTCTAGTAATTGTAGTTGGTAGTTTATATCCAAATACGTTGTTGGTTCGTCGAGTAATAATACTTTTGGTTCCTGTGCGAGTGCCAAAGCTAGAAACGCGCGTTGTCTTTCTCCACCTGATAAGTTTTCTACTGGTCTATTGCTCAAGTTCTCCAAGCGCGTTTTTTGAATAGCGTTTTCTACTTTTTGCTTATCTTCCCCGCTTAATTCCCATTGCCACCAAGGTTGATGGGGTGTGCGTCCTAAGCTAACTAGTTGACGAACGCTCAAACCTGTGGGGACTGTTTGTTGTTGAGGTAGTAGTGCTAGTTGTTGAGCTACTACATTCGGAGGTTGTGAGTGAATTACTTTTCCATCTAGTAGCACGGCGCCTTGTGAGGGTGATAAAATTCGACTTAGTAATTTTAAAAAAGTTGATTTACCTGAACCGTTGGCGCCGACTAAACTTAGCCATTCTCCGGTTTGTAAATCTAGGTTTACGTCTTTGATTATCGGTACTGTGGTGTATCCACCACTTAAGTTTTGAATTTCTAAGGGCATTTTGGTATGGCGGGTTTACAAATATCTTAAAACTGAACTCACTATCTCGTTAACCCGCCCTTACTCGGTTCCAGTTTTACGTTGATAGAGTAACCAAATAAACAAGGGTGAACCTAGAAGTGCTGTGACTGAACCTACTGGGAGTTCTACGGAACCGAGTCTAGAAAGTAAATCAGCGAACATTAATAACCAGGCGCCACCAAGTGCAGATAAGGGTAATAATATACGATGGTCATTCCCCACTAGCAAACGAACTCCATGAGGAACTACTAAACCAATAAAACCAACTAGTCCGCTGACACTAACTGCTCCAGCAGCCAAAAGTGTTGCGACACCAGCAATTAATATACGCGACCGTCCCAGGTTAACACCTAAACTTACTGCCAAGTCATCCCCTAAAGCTAATAAATTTAAAGAACGGGCAAGTAACCATCCTGCAATTAAGGCAATTATTATATAAGGCGCCGCTGCATTAACTTCTCGCCAACCTCTACCGTTTAAGCTACCAATTAGCCAGTTTAAAGCTTGTTGAATTTGACCGTCTTCTGCAAGTAGTAGTAAAGTACTTTGCACTGCTCCAAACAATGAGCTTACAGCAACACCACCTAAAATTAATCGCTCTACCGAAAGTTTTGAACCACTTCGACCAAGAAATATTACTATTGCAGTTGTAATTATGGCGCCTATCCAAGCAGCTAAAGGTATCCAAGCTTGAAACACTTGTAATACTACCATCACAATTACCACTAGTCCGGCGCCTGCGGAAATTCCCAAAATAAAAGGGTCTGCCAAACTATTACGCAACATCCCTTGTAATAAGGCGCCTGACATTCCTAATGCGGCGCCAACTACCATCGCAGCAAAAATGCGGGGAACACGTAAATCCCAAAGTATCGTTTGTTTGAGTGGGTCGCCTCGACGCAGTAGCGCTTGTAACATCTCATCAAAGCTTAGGGGAACGGCGCCTTGAGATAGCGATAATAATAACGTTAATACAAGTCCCAACAGCAGAACCATAACAGCGAAGAAAACACGACGCTGTGTCAAGGTTTCCGGAACTTGCTTCCCCGACTGCTTTGATAACATTTTCATCTAAATATATCCTAAATAATAGGCTGCTCGATTAAGAACAAGCAGATGTATATTCATCTCCGTCGTAAGTGTAATCAAGCAAATCAGTAGGGGTAATGATTCGATTATCACCACGCTTACGGTAAGCCCTGGATAGACCGTTACAAAGATTGTTGAGAACTCTACCGCTAATTTGTTCTATCTCATCAACGTTTTTGAGCTTTGAAACCGAAGTTGCGTGAACTCCTGATAGTTCAGATAACTCTCTATTCGTGATTTTTTTTTCAGCCATTAGTACTCGAAGTCGCCAGCGAATCATTTTTTATACTTTCCTTTTTTATCCTTACTTGATAGTTTCCTTCAGAAATGCTTTTATAGCCTACTCAAACTATTGACTCTCTAAGTGCTTTTTATCATAGCATCCTAAATCTAAATATATATTAATAAGCTTATATTTAGCAATTGTGCTATAATATAAGACATAATAAAAGCGGTCGCCTACTTCTTAGCGGAACAAGCGACCGCTCTCAACAACAGCTAGGTAGCAGCTTGCAACTGCGAACCCTAGCTAACTAATTTATTTAGTTTTATGATGACACACATTAAGGGTTTCAGCATTACCAGTTTAGATGAACTAGTTTTATCCTCGGTACAGTTCGATGAGTTGATGTCGGATGCATTTGATATCGTTAATCCCATTGGCGCCGTTTATACATCGACCGTGAGTCTTTTACGCTTCTCATTCTGGTTAGCGAAGCAAAAAGCGACACTTAGTAAAAAAGATTTTAACGAATTGTTAAGTAAATTAAAATGGAATGGTGAAGAAAAGCCTTTTTTAAAGGTAGATAAGGCTTTTAGTGGATTTTTCCCAGAAGATTTAGCACAAGTTGAGCCAAGAACTATTTTCAAATTGGCTGAAAACTTCAAAAAATATCAGTCAGTTTTTACACAACTTGTTACGTTACCTTTAATTACCCAAGATATAGTTCGTAATTTGATACAAAACTGTCGTAAGCCAAGAGCAAAAAGAGAAAAGAAGGAACCTACTATTTGGATGACGGCGCCGGACAATGGAAGATTTTTCCAACCACCTCCAATGTATGACGATGCAACGGGTGTGATGCTCGAACAAATAATGAAATCTGAAGGCAGAAGCGCGCAAAGTGTTATTGCAGAAGGTATCGCGCTTGTTAAACAAAAGTTAGATGCACTTAAAGCACAAGAAGAATGTCCTCTCCCTGTAAATAATGATTCTGAAGTTGTTAACCTAGTTACAAGTGAGGAAGTAATTGATACAAGTAATTCAACTACATCTTTTGTACCAATTGATGAAACTTTAGATTCAGATTTGTGGCGTGATGATATTGAAGATTACGATTTATTAACGTTAGCTGATTTGGAGCTTCAAAATGAAATGACTCCTGTTGAAAGGTTAATAGAAACTTTTCAATCAGCACAGTCATGGGAAGAAATTTCGGAGATGTTACACAACTATGAACAGTATAAAGATGAGGCTTGGGAAGCGCTCACACCGTTGGAACGGCGCCAGGTTATAGAAATAATGCCTAAAGCAATACGTAGGCTTCGTGATGCAAAGAGGTTTGGTAAAATAGCTGATTTTAGAGAATTAAGAGAGGGTGTTTATGAGGTTTTATTGAATGGGTGTATGTTTTGGGAAATTGTGTATAAATCATGGCTGGATAATTTTTTGGCATATGTGGGATAGGCAACTCACTATTGTACAAATAAATGGAAGAACAGGCATCTTGCCTGTTCCACAAGATTGATAATGGAAGATAATTAGTTTGGAGGGTCAATTTTGTTGGCAAGGGCAGCCCAGAAAATCATGGGTGAACCAATTGCTAAACATAGTAACCATTGTTGAAAACTTAGAGGCGCCGTTTCAAAGACGTAGTTAATTAATGGGACGTGAGCGAATACGATTTGTAGTAATATTGCTCCGATTATTCCAAATCCAATTGCGGGGATATCTACGTTTTCTTCAATTGTTCCGTCCATCTTAGCGATTAAGTTGGGAATTAATTGGCTGATACTGAGCATGTAGAATATCCGTCCGGCAATGAGCGAGTTAATTGCCATTGTTCGCGCTAATGGTAAGCTACCTGTTGTGGCACGGAAGTATTCAAATACACCGAATATCACAATCCAGTTGAATAAGGAAATTAGTAGAATTCGTTTGATGCGGTTCCCTGATAGTAATGGTTCGTTCGGGTTTCTCGGCGCCTGGTTCATCACGTTTGCTGCTTTGGGTTCAAATGCCAAAGGTACAGTCATTGTGATGGAATTAAGTATATTCAACCAGAGTATTTGTAAAGAAAGAATTGGTAGGTCTCTTGCTAATAAGGTACTCAGTAAGACTGTCATCGATTCCCCACCGTTCACAGGGAGAATAAAACAGATTGCTTTGAGCAGGTTTTTATATACAGAGCGTCCTTCTTCGATTGCTGCTTCAATTGAGGCAAAATTATCATCGGTAAGCAACATGTCTGATGCTTCTTTCGCTACTTCTGTACCTGCCCCACCCATTGCTATACCAATATCAGCTTGTTTCAATGCTGGTGCATCATTCACACCATCACCCGTCATTGCTACAACTTCGCCTTTTGATTGTAGTGCTTCAACTAAACGCAGCTTTTGCTCTGGCGCCACACGGGCAAATACTACACCCTCTTCTGCTACCTGCGCGAGTTCTGTTTTATCCATCTTAGATAACTCGGCGCCTGTAAATGCCAGTACTGAACCATTTTTACCCATACCCATGCGTCGAGCAATCGCTTGGGCTGTAACAGCATGGTCTCCAGTAATCATCTTGACTTGAATACCTGCTTGTTGACATGCTTGTACTGCTTTGATAGCACTTTCGCGTGGTGGGTCAATCATTCCTTGTAAGCCAAGGAAAACTAATCCTTTTTCAATATCGTGGTGGTCTACACTGTTTTGGCTATCGGGTACATTCTTTTTCGCTAGTGCTAGCACGCGCAAACCTTGGCGTGCCATGATATTTACTTCACGCTCAATACTGGTTTGGTTTAATGTTTCTACACAATCCATTGGTCGCTTTTGACCTTCGCTATTAAGCATTCCGCTACAGCGCTTCAATATTGACTCAACCGAACCTTTGACGTAAATGATTTTTCCTGCAGGTGTGGTGTGCAGTGTCGCCATGTATTGATAATCTGACTCGAAAGGAATCGTATCAATTCTTGGCATTTGGCGAGTTAACGAAGCTTGATTGAATCCTGCTTTGTTTGCCGAAGCAATTAAGGCGCCTTCGGTAGGGTCTCCCATTACCGTCCATCTATCGTCTTTGTATTCAATTAAAGAATCATTACAAAGAATTCCAGCTAATAAAGTTTCTTGTAAACCCTTATCACTATTCAAATTAACTGGTTTTTCATCACGCAGTATTTCACCATCGGGTGCATACCCTACTCCTGTCAAAGCATATTGATGCCCACTCGCATAAATGCCTTGAACAGTCATCTGATTTTCAGTTAGTGTGCCCGTTTTATCTGAACAAATTACTGTCGCACTACCCAAAGTCTCTACAGCAGGCAATTTACGAATAATTGCGTTCCGCTTTGCCATTCTGGAAACACCAATTGCTAATGTTACTGTTATTACCGCTGGTAAACCTTCAGGAATGGCGCCGACAGTTAAAGCAACAGCAGCTTCGAGAGCTTCAGTGAAATTTCTTGTATTCAGTCCAACAACAAATGTTAATGTTGCTAACGCTAAAACTACACGCAACCAGTTATGACTAAACTTATCAAACTTGCGAGTTAGTGGTGTCGTCAGGTTTGTGTGTTGATCCATTAACTGGGAAATTTTTCCAGTCTCAGTTTCATTCCCTGTTGCGACAACAATACCTACAGCTTGTCCAAACGTGACAAAACCACCCGCATACGCCATGTTTTTACGTTCGGCAAGAGGGGTGTCAGGTTTTAAAATATCTACATGTTTTTCTACAGCTACCGATTCACCCGTTAAACCAGATTCGTCAATTTGAAGATTTTTAGCTTGGACTAATCGTAAATCAGCAGGAACTTTATCACCAGAGATTAATAAAACTATATCTCCAGGTACTAGCTCACGCGAAGGGATGCGAACTTTCTGTCCATCACGGATAACTGTGGTTTCGGTAGTAATTGCGTTTGCCAGTGCTTCAATCGCACCTTCTGCCTTGGACTCTTGAATGAACCCAATGATTGCATTGGTAGTCGTAACACCCCAAATCACTCCCGCGTTTACATAACTCCCTGATAGCGCTTTCAATAAACCCGCGCACAGTAATACAATTAGCAGCGGTTGGTTATATTGCTGTAAAAACTTCAACCAAAGAGGTTTACCTTTTTTTGCAGTTAGTTCGTTTCTACCGTACTTTTCGACTCGCTGCTTTACATCAAAATGGCTTAAACCACCATCTGAAGTGCTTTTCAAGAGTGATAGTGCTTCTTCGACCTCCATTGAATGCCAAACTTTTGGCTCTCTAGAGGGCAGTCCCACCGCAGATACTACCTGCACCATGATTATCTTCCTTTGAGCTAGTTTCAAAAAATCTGTGTTATTTCATTTTTAGCACGTTTTTATAGTGCTGATTAGAGTTAAACACTTTTTATTTCGATAATTTGCATAGATTTTCTTAATAGTTTGTTTATATTTGACTTGACAAAGCTTGTATTACCCACTCTTGCCAGCGGGTATCAATAGAATATCTTCCTATATGTATATTGATGTTTTTGAATGCTTACAAATGGAAAAATTAAAAATAATTTATGAGTAATTACTTAGTTGCTTGGTAATTTATTAACTAAAATGTATTCATTTAACTAAGTATGGAATGGCGCCGTTAGCTAGAATTTGCTGCGGTAAAAATCTTAAAGCCACATTTTTCGTCATCACAACAATAGTGGCGCCTGAGTTAATTTAAGAAATATGTGTTAACTAAGTTTTAGCACTTTTAATTAGTGCTATTGTGTTTATGACACTTTTGATTTTGAATAAATTGCATAAATTTTACCAATGGTTGTTGCCGATAAAGTAGTGGAGTGAGTATGCTTTGCGATACAGCTTGGGTTGAAGGCAGAAAGCGCGTGTATTTGAATTTGTCTGTTCGATTGGAACTTATTGGACGTTCAGCGGAATTTCAGCGCATTGTTGAGGTTTTAGCACAGGACGGTGATGTATTGATTGCGGGGGTGCCTGGAAGCGGGCGCCGTACCTTAGTGCGTTCAGCAGCAAAGGAAGTAGGAGCGATTATTTTAGAAATCGACTGCATCCGTGCTGGCGATGGTGAGCGTTTCTTGCAGTTACTCGCAGAAGCGGTAAGTCAAAATTTCCAACCAGCACAAATTAAGAATTGGGTAAATACAAAAGCCAGAGAGTATTTTGTATTTAATTCAGATGAAACTACAGGCAAGTTAAAATTGATACGCAGTTTAAACTTGAAGCAGTTATGGCAAGCATTTGAATTGTTGTTAAAATTACCGCAGCAGTTAGCAGAAGCTGACTCCAAGCGCGTGGTGTTGATATTACATACTTTTCCCCATATTCGTTCATGGGATAAGAATGGGGAGTGGGAAGCAACCCTGCGACGTGAAATCAAAGCTCAAACTTTTGTTAGTTATGTATTAGTTGCCACAATTGCCGAAGCTACTAATGCAGAAGAAAACGATTATCCATACTTAACTTTGAAATTGGCGCCTTTGGTTAGAGATGTAATTGCGGTATGGGCAAGAGAGATTTTACATACTCAGGGGTTAACATTTGATTCGCGTTCTAAAGCGCTGCAATTATTTTTGGATGCAGTACAAGGACATATTGGGGACGCAATGGCATTAATTCGTCGTATACAATCAGTACGGCGCCCAGATGGGTTAGTTACCGAAAAAGCAGTGCATGATGCCATTCAAGGGCTACTCAAAGATTTATCTATCACCTTTGAATCATTATTAATGTTGCTGCCTCCTAACCAAGTGCATCTGCTCGAAGCATTAGCTTGTGACCCCACCGAAAAACCACAAAGCCGTGAGTATATTCAAAAACATGGTCTATCACGTGGAGGTAGCCTTCAAGGCGCCTTAATGGGACTTCAGCACAAAGGACTAATTTATGGCGCCGAACAAGGCTATAAATTAGCACTTCCATTACTAGCATTATGGTTAAAGCAGCGTTTGGACTAAGATATTGGAATTTTTACATTGTTCGGATAAAATTCCTGTACTATAGTTTTAATCAAAAATTTCATCAAAAATTTAAATAAATGTTATATCCTTAGCATCTGTAACCTGTTTTCGTAATTTAGAAGTGCATAATTTATCTATAAGCGCTTCTACCTTAAGTAGCAAATCTCAAAAATTGGCACTTAGGAACTAGGTGAATGGCTTTGGGTCATCTACAATCATATAAACTGAACAGTTGACGAACTCACTCAAGAAAACCTCAAATCTAAAATCGCTATGGTAGCTGCTGGTACAACCTTGCAGGGTGGCAAATATACTCTCGACCACGAAATTGGTCGGGGTGGCTTTGGGATAACCTTTAAAGCTACTCATCACTACTTGCATCAAGTGGTGGTGATTAAAACCCTGAATGAAAAGCTGCGACAACATCCAGATTTTGCCAAATTCGAGAAGCAATTCCAGGATGAGGCTCGACGGTTAGCAACTTGTGTTCACCCTAATATTGTTCGAGTCAGCGACTTTTTTGTCGAGGCCGCATTACCATACATGGTGATGGAATATATCCCAGGTGAAACTTTGGGAGAAGCATATGTAATGCCAGGAGTTCCTTTACCAGAAGCAACTGCTATTCACTACATTCGCCAAATTGGCGCCGCATTAGAAGTAGTACATCAAAACGGTTTATTACACCGTGATATCAAGCCCGATAATATTATTCTTCGTCGCGACACTCAATCTGTGGTGCTAATTGATTTTGGTATTGCGCGCGAGTTTAATAGTGGAGTTCGGCAAACGCATACAGGTATGGTTTCCGAAGGATATTCTCCTATCGAACAATATTTATCGCAAGCTGCCCGCTCACCTGCAACTGATATTTATGGGTTAGCAGCGACGCTTTACACTTTATTAACAGCGCAGGTGCCAATACCAGCATTACTGCGCGACCGTGAAAAAATGCCTTCTCCACGTGAACTGCAACCGCATTTGAGTGCTGCTGTTAACCAAGCAGTGATGCGTGGTATGGCAGTTGACGCTAGATTTAGACCTTCTACTGTTGCCGAGTGGTTAAAATTATTACCTGTGTCAGGAGCAATTCCGGCGCCGCAACCACTGCCAACACACGCAGTACAAACAATCGATTTATCTAGTCAACAAGCTTCAAACTTGGATGCAGCTTCTGTAGCAGTAACACAATTACGTACAGAAGAACCATTACAACAAAAACAAGAAGACAAAACCAAAGCCGTTAAAGTCATTGCCAAAAAAGTCCTTAAACCAAAAGTATTCATTGGAACAGGTATTGCAATGCTAGCTGCTGCGGCAGGTTTTAGCGCTATGCGAAGTGTTTCCAATCCTCAAGCTATACAACCAGTAGTAGAGCAGCCAAGCAATATTTTCCCCGCATCCACAACTACTACACCAGGCGAGACTCCTACTCCATCACCAACAACCCAGGCAACATCAACTCAACAAACTACAACCTCTAACCGTGTTGAAGAAGCGCCCGTCTCAACACCAGTACGACGCAAACGGCGCCGCGTCTATAACAACAATAATAATTCCAACACCAGCAACAGCAATTCTAGAAACAATCCCTCAACTGATAACTCAAATAATTCTAATAACCAAACTACAACAACGAAACGCAGAAACTATAACAACGACAACAATAATAGCGACAGCACGCCAACGCGCACCAATAACGTCAATACTGGTACTAACACTAACAATTATAATAATTCAAATGGTCCTAACACACAAACACCATCAAGCCCACCAAGTCCATCTTTAGTAGATAGACTAAGAACAGTACGTGATTCTCGTATAAAAAAATCACCAGACAGCAGTAAATCACAAAGTACACCAAAATCATCTGGTTCTGTAGTAGTCCCAACAACAGAGGCGCCGCCCAAATCGTCTGACCGTTCGGATGTTGTAGTTCCAACACAACAATCACAAGAACGAAGTTCCGTAGATACAACTTCCACCGATAATTAATTATAAACTCTTGTAGCACAGGCATACGAACTGTGCATTGTATGTATTTTTTGACCATAGAGACACAGAGATGTATAGTTCCTTGCTTTAGTGAGGCACGCAAATTTTCCTAGAGGATAAATCATATATATCCTCTAGGAATTTAGATAGTAAAAAAATATTATCCTGTATAAAAAGAATACTTAATTTAAAAAATTGCTTTGTAAAACAGCGCCTTTTTTGAGATAAATACTTAAGTTCTCTTGAAAAGAAGTAATAATATTTACTTTTTAAGTACAAGTATATTATTTTTATTATTTTTTTTGTGCTTTGGTGATCTTGCTAATACTCAATTAAAAAATAATTAGCAGCAATATTTAAGTCAAGATTATATTAAATAAAATTGTAGATTGAGTATTCAAAAATGATTGGTACCGCTTCATAGTCACAATGGTACAAGAATGAGCTTAAGTTAGTTTAATATTAAATTAAAGTAATATTATTAAACTATTAATATAGCGGTTTTCATTCAAATAAAGCACATAATGACGGGCAGGGATCGCCGTTCCACAAAAGTTTTACTAACTCAATTTATACCTCACTTGTTTAAAAAATGCTATAATGAGTAAATTAATCTCTGTACTAACAAATTTGGTTTTGCGTACTATATTAAATAGCTAGTACTCGATGTATTTATTCCCTATTTCCCAATTAATGGGTGATTTGTTACACGCTTCTAATGCAGCATTAATTTTAGAAAATGGTTTACTACCAAAGAAACCATTGTGTGCTGACAAAGGTGAGGGATGCGCGGATTGAATAACTATATGTCGTGTGGTATCAATTAATTTAAGCTTCTTCTGTGCATAACCACCCCATAGAACAAATACAACTGGGTCAGATTTTTGATTTACTTGACTAATAACCGCATCTGTAAACTTTTCCCAACCTTTATTTTTATGCGAATTAGCTGTATGTGCGCGTACTGTTAGAACTGCGTTGAGCATTAGCACACCTTGTTTTGCCCACTCCACCAAATATCCAGTGCTTGGAATATCACATCCAATATCATCTTTAAGTTCTTTGTACATATTTACTAATGATGGTGGCGTTTTAATTCCAGGTTTAACAGAAAAACATAAACCGTGTGCTTGGTTTTCATCGTGATAAGGGTCTTGCCCAAGTAGTAAAACCTTGACATCATGATAAGGAGTCAATTCAAAAGCTGAAAAAACATCTTCTTCTGGTGGATATATAGTTTGTGTTTGACGTTCCAGAGCAAGAAACTCTTGAAGTTGTTTAAAATAAGGTTTTTCAAATTCTTCTGCGAGAACAACCTGCCAAGAAATTGGAAGTTTGGTAATTTCCATGTTATTTTCCACCTAAATCATTTGATAAACGGATGTAACGGATAGTTTACTAGTAGCATCCGTTACATCCGTTGCTAATTATTTCTCAACAAACACAATATCTTCAGGTTGCTGTGTCATCATAATCTTTTGCCCTTCAACTTTGACGACAAAATCAAAACCTGTGATGTGACCATCTGGCAAGATGATTATTTTATCATCGAGCGAGTCTAGGTATGCAGAAAAGCCATCCAGTGCTACGCTATCGTCGTTTATCGCAAGATAACTTAACAGGCGCCGAAATAGTTTAGGCAAAATCACTACATCATCGATAATGGTTTTAGAGTTCTCTAAAGTGAAACCTGTGTTGGTTTTATCTTCACTCCATAAAGCTTTTGATTCTTTGCGCGCTTTTTCGGCAGCTTTCGTTAGTTCTTTGCGGATATCTGGATATAACTTTGAGTAAAAAGTCGGGTAAGCAAGTCCTTGGGTTAATAAATGGTGGTTAGCACTACGAAGTAAAAGTGCTTTATCTATAAATACCTCGCTGCCATCTTCTTGTGTCGCTTCACCTTTGAATACAAACGCAACCGCTCGACCATAAGTGTCTGCAAACCTGGTTAAAATAAAACCCGGCGCCTCGGATGGAGTAACTGAGGTTATTTTCTCACTTTTACTGCGCGTTACATCTTTGAATCCTAAGTAATTTAGCAGTTCGGACGCTGCACCCTGACCGTACTTTAGGGGTTGATGCTGCATTCCCGCACTACCTCCCCTTGGCGAAAAATGAGTTTCTAGTGCATCTATTGCATCTAAGCGTAATTGGGCACCACCAAAATTGTTAGGACGAACTTTTGTAGATAATTTTTTCCACAATTCTGGGTTATTCGGGTAAAAACGGATTGAGTCTCCGTCTGGGGCTGTTGATAGTACTTTATACTTACCTTGAATTAAAATTAGTGGCATTGTCTCGGTTGCTCCTTGCTGTGATTAAGGCTACAACACATAGTTCTACAGCAAGTAAGACAATTTTTCCAACTATATCAATTATTTAATAATTTTTTTTGAAAATACACTTAGGGCTGTTGTCATTGTTTATACTAAAAACAGAGAAACCGGGTTTCTTTGTTGAAGTCTTGTAATAAAAATAATGATTTTACGTAGAAACCCGGTTTCTGATTTATTCGCGTCAGTCCTATTTTGTAATTTGTAATTGTAGAATATAGATAATATAAAGCTGGCTATTTATTAAGTGAGTTTGATGAAGGAATGATGAAGTAGCAGGTAAAGTAATTGTTAAGAATTAGACAAATATTTATGAAAATACTTACAATAAAACAAAGATTAATTGTTAACAAAATATAAATAGAAGCGTGGACTTGATCAAAAGAATCTACAACCGAGTTCTGAAACATGTATACACAATACCTTCACTGGAAAAATATAGTGACTCTATCTATAAAACAGCAGTACAACAACATGCTGTTAACCTACCACCAATGTCCACGGGAGATTTGAAGATAGTCGAGACGTTGAAAAATGAAGGAGTGGCAATTAGTTCATTAGAAGAGTTAGCAACTCCTTCCTCGTCAAAGATGACCTCAGCAGCAAAAAAATTAATGCCATTAATTCCATGTATAACAAAAAAGAATGAATTTGTAGTTCATGCTACAAATGAGCAAATAATGGAGTATCCAGAAATATTTCTTTGGGGACTAGAAAGACGTATACTTAATATTGCAGAAAATTACTTTAATCTTCCTGTTGCATATCATGGAGCTTATTTTCGTAGAGATATAGCTAATAAAGTACAGCGAAAGTCTCGCTTGTGGCACTTAGATGGTGAAGACAGGCAGGTATTCAAAGTAATTATCTACTTACACGATGTTAACGAAGACCAAGGGCCGTTTCAGTATATCCCTGTTAGTACTACTCAAAAACTAGTTGAGCGACTTAAGTATAGACAAGGTTATATTCAAGACACCGTAATGCAGCAAAACGTTTCTTCGTCAGATTACAAGTCTTGCTTAGGGGTCGCTGGCACAGTTATATTTGCTGCTACGAGTCATATTTTTCATCGCGGCAAGATACCAGTAGCATCAGACAGGTTTTCACTTTTCTTTGATTACACGTCACGTTTACCAAAATATCCGTTTGTCAATCGTTACTCATTGCCACAAGACTATTTACTCTCACTCTCAAGAAAAATTACACAACACCAACTGCAAAGCTTACTATGGCAAAATTATAAAGTTAAGTAACAATATGCGTTATTTGAGGTAAAACAATAAAGCGATTCCTGCGATTGCAATTATTACTCCTATGACTGCCCTAATACTTACCTTTTCACCCGTCCACAATGCTAACGGTAGTATAAATATTGGACTAGTTTGTAATAATGTTGAAGCAATTCCTACAGGCGCCAGTTTAATTGCGGTCTGTTGTAGCCAAATACCTAAGTAAGTTCCGCAAAATGCCGCGAAGCATGTGGCAGCAACTACACGCCCTTGTTTCGAGTAACTAAGTATAGAAGTTTTAGATTTATCTTGCTGCCATACAATTAAAGGCAATAAAAATAATGTCGCTGCACTTAACCGTATTAAAGCAGCCCACAATGGGTTAATATTTGTGTTGACCAACGCTGCACGCGACAAAACGGCGCCTGATGCATTGGCAACTGCCGCAAGTAGTCCAAATATCACCCCACGCAAAGGCAACGAAGAATTAACTTCCTTCTCGGTACGTTCACTAATTACCCAAGCGACTCCCAAAATAGTTAACAGTACACCACACCAAGCACTCGCATTTAATCGTTCGTGTAAAAATATTAAGGCGAATACTGCCGTCATTGGTGGCGCCAGTGTTTCTAAAAGTAATAACCTCCTAGCACCCAAACTATTGATTCCTGCCAAAAATGCAGTATCACCTAGTCCAATACCTATAACCCCACTCAGCAAAAGTAAGCATAAAGGCACAGGAGCTATTACTAAAGATAGTTTTCCTGTGGCAACTATTGTGATTAAGAGTAAAACAATTGCAATTATTCCCTTGATTAAATTTAAGTGCAGTGGTGGAATATGGGCGCCAACACGTCCATATACAACCGACGCAAAAGCCCATAACACCGCTGCAACTAGCGCTGCAATCTCACCCTGGTAATTTATCACCATCAAAATATAAACAAAATATTAAAATTACTATATAGCAATTTGCATTTCTTGGAAATATCTCATAAATTAAGATAAAGACACCAATAAATATTAGCACTCACCTCTATTAACTGCTAATTTTCTATCTAATAATATTTAGCACTGACGGTTTGTGATTGCTAATTTAAACCTGATTATTTGTTTTAACAAATTACCAAGAGGACAAAGATATGAAATATGCATTTAATATCGTTGGCGTATCTCCTGTTTTAGATTTTTTTAATCATCAACAAAAGTCTTCAGTGTCTGGACAACCACAAGGTATAGAATATTTAGGGGCGCCTGATTGTACACTCGACGCATTTCTCGAAACAGTCGAATCGGTTCCCACAAAAGAATCTTGGGAAATGGATGAAGTCGTCAAAACAGTAATTGACTTTTGGATGAATAATTCAGAAAGCATCCGCTACTGGAAATTACGCTTACTCGACGCAGGTAGAGACAACCTCATCGTTACGAGAGTTGCAGAAATCCAAGCTTTGCAAGCTGAGTTTGATATGTTGTTTCAGAAATAGTGAAGAGCAGTACTGAAGTACTGCATTACGAATGTGTGTGTGGCATTACGAATGTGTGTGGTTGTATACATCTGACAAAAATATAATTTCGGGTCTGGGAAACGATTTTGAAGAATTGTTTCCCAAAACCATTGACGTTCAATTTTTGGTGTGCTATTCAAGTGACAGCTTCGATAAAAAAACGTCAGCAATTCTCACACATATATGGGACTTGCTGACAAAAGTTAACCAAATAAATCTGTGTAATATCATCATGGCACAAGACACTCACACCAGCCATTCCGAGCAAAACGAATCAGCAAATTATAAAAACCGACTAAATTCCTGGGCAATAGCTCGTATGCTTCCAGATATGAAACGTGAAATAGTCGCGCGGTTTCGTCGTCGTTCAGATGCAGACGGACACATGCAGCTATTACTCCGGGTAACACCAGATGCGAATTTCATGCTAGTTTTTGATTGCCAAACCGAAGAAGCTGCTGCCTAGTAATAAGCACTTCAGTGCTTTCTTCCACCAAACTCCTGAATCTTCTTTACATAACCTTTCATAACGCTTAACAACTGAGGAAGCTCATTACTTACCGAACTCACATTAATTCTCTCAGCAACAATCTGAATTTCTTCCACAGGATGTGGATAGTACTTCTGGTAAAGACCTACCAATTGAATTAACTCTTGAGTATAACGACTAGCGTGAACTAAATTACCAACAACAAGCTTGGCAGGACTAATAACTTCACGCACTAAACTCAAATTTAATTCTTCTAAAGCTAGAGTCTTTTGCTTTTGTAGTAATTCCACATACCTCTGTTCGCTTTCGTGCAAGTTAAATTCAGCTTCTTGAGATTGTTTTTGAGCTTCTTCAAGTTGTGCAAGCGTCAATGCATGTATTTTCGAGTTTGCCAAAAGTAGCTGCTGAATATCAAGCAGTTTATTACCTGTAACAACAATCGGTTCATAAACAAACTCAGAATTTCTTGACAATGCTTGTTTTGTAGCATCAACAACCTTTGTATCGGCGCCCATAATTAAAGTATCTGATTTAACAAAATCGTACAAGTTCTCAATCGCACGCTCGTTAAACAAACCCAAACTATAGGGACGACTCATAAACTCGAAAAAACGGCGCCTAGAAATCATCCCTGCATAATCATGATTTTTTGTCAAGATTACCCCAGGCATTAAAGGTTCGTTGTCAAACAATTTAATTAAACTATTACCTACACAGCTTACTTCTAAACTTGTATCCCACAGTGGTAAGTCTCCTAAAACAGAACTCAATTTCAAATTAAGTTCATCCAATCGCTGGGTTGATACATCCATAACACAGAAGATACACAGCAGATAAGATTGTGCAACAGTTCTATCAAAATGTCTCTATGTATTTAATACATTTTTATACTTCAATCTATGATAACCCTTAGAAACCCGGTTTCTTAATTGAAGTCTTGTAATAAAAACAACGATTTCGCTTAGAAACCGGGTTTCTCAGTACCGATTTGAAAATTTATGTGTAATGATGTTGCATGTTGTATTTAATACATTTAGCGACAGTAATTAATTATGAATTTAGTCTTGAAAACTAGTTTATTAGGGATATTTTTACTAACTTCAAGTTGTTCATCACCACAAAAGGATGTAAAGCAAGAAACCAGTACGAGCAATAATCAATCAACCCAAACAGAACAAGTAAAAGAAGTAAAATCAACTAAAGCGGTACCCTTAGCAGTCAAAGTTCCAGATAAACCAAAAGCTACTACTACAAACTCAGTAAAATCAACAAACTCATCTAATAAGCAAATGCATTTGGTGGTAGTCAGTGATGACTTGCGGTTCTTCCAACATGAAACACCAACATATAAATCAAGAAAGTTTGAAGTTAACCCCGACTTCCCGGCGCCTGGGAACTATACTGTATTTAGCGATTATGATAAACAGCTTACAATTCAAAAAATCAAGATTCCAGGGGATGTCCCTTTACCCACCGAACTTGAAAAATTTAGTAATACAAAAACATTATCTAATACAAAAATAACACTCTTAGCGCCGGAATCAAATCTTAAATCGGGACAACAGGTAAATTTAAGATTTGACTTGCAGGATACGAAAAATAAACAACCAGTAAAATTACAACCGTATCCAAATCAAAAAACGCTCGGTAATGCACGTTTATTTATAGTTCGCAGTTCATCACCACTCAAAACTACAGACTATATACCAGCAACGTTGCTCCAAGACTCACCCGACGGTCAAATTAGCTTTGCGTCAAGTTTTCCTCAAAAAGGAACTTATAAGCTTTGGTTACAATTTAACCGCAATAGCAAGGTCAACACGGCTGATTTTTGGGTGGATGTGAAATAATTACTTCCAAAGGTAGATTTGCTTTGTAGCAATAACGTTGTATCCACTTGTAAAAAGGTGGAGCATTAACGTGGACTTACAAAACTTACACAATTTTTTCTACTCAGGTAATTTTATCCCACATGGGCATTGTTACTTGTGGAAGCCTGAGTTGGTATCGCTGCATATGCTATCAGATGTACTAATTGCATTGTCTTACTATTCAATACCCATAACGCTTGTGTATTTTATTCGTAAGCGTAAAGATATTCCGTTTCAGAATATTTTTCTACTGTTCGGCGCCTTTATTATTTCGTGTGGTACAACTCATATTATGGAGGTATGGACATTATGGCATCCTGACTACTGGTTCGCAGGCGCCTTAAAAGCACTAACAGCATTAATATCGTTCTATACAGCTTTAACTTTGATACCTTTAGTACCAAGAGCATTAGCTCTACCAAGTCCTGCACAGCTTGAAACTACGAACCAAGCTTTGATGATGGAGATTATAGAGCGTAAACGTGTAGAGCAGGAATTGCGTCAGTATAAAGAACATTTAGAGGAAATTGTTCAAACTCGTACTGTTGAGTTAGAGTCAGCAAACGCACAGCTTAGAAGTGCCAATCAAGAGTTGAACGATTTTGCTTATGTAGTATCGCACGATTTGAAGGCGCCGTTACGAGGAATTACTTCACTATCTGAGTGGTTGTTAGCTGACTATGGTGAAGAGTTCGACGAAGAAGGCAAAAAGATGGTTAATTTAATGATTAGTCGAGTTCAACGACTACATCAATTAATCGATGATATTTTAAAGTATTCACGAGTCGGACGTGCAAAGGTTGAGAAGAAAGATGTAAACTTAAATAAAGTTGTATCTGAGTTAGTTGAAGTTTTAAGTATACCCGAAAATATTAAAGTTGAGATTCCTAATCAATTACCGACTATTAAATGCGATAAAACCAGGATTGAGCAGCTTTTTCAAAATTTGATTACTAATGCAATAAAATTTATTGATAAGCCAGAAGGGTTAATTAAGATTAGTTATGTGGATGCTCCCGAATATTATAAGTTTAGTGTGGCTGATAATGGGATAGGGATAGAATCACAGCATTTTGAGAAGATATTTCAATTGTTTCAAAAATTAACTAGTTTACAAGATTCTGATAGTACGGGTGTTGGGTTAGCTTTGGTTAAGAAGATTGTGGAATTACATGATGGAAAAGTTTGGGTTGAGTCTGAGGTAGGGGTGGGGAGTAATTTTGTATTTACAATTAAGAAGTAGGTTTTTGGAAGAATTGTTTTAAGATTTCACTTGGTTCTCTGTCCCATGTGTCTATGTGTTCGTATATTAGTTGATTTTGGTTGAGTTTATATGTTGAGTAACCGTTGAAATATAATTTGGGTTGCCAGGGTAGACGAAGAGTTCCTCGTACCGTCCAGTTTGCGATAATGGTTTTTTCGTCGGATGGTGCGATGTTGTGTAAGTCGAAGTGGATGTCGGTGAAGAATAAGCGTGCGTGGAATCGCAGTGTCCAGTATACTATTCGGTAGTTCGGTTTGCCTTTGAATTTGTTTACTGGGTCTTTAAATAAGATATCTTGAGTGTAGATGTCGTAGGTTATATCTTTTTGAAATAGTGTGGGTAAATCTTGGTTTAGGGTTTCTATGATTTTTTGCATGTTTTATGTATGAACCACAAAGGACACAAAGAACGCAAAGGAAGAAAGAAGGAAGAAAAGAGGTTTATTTGAACAATTCTTGTATTTTTTGCCACCAGGTTATGTTGGTGTTATATTTTGGTTTGGTTAGGTCTGATATCGTTGGGAATGTTGCTGATTTATTATAGAAGTGTTTTTTAAGGAGTTTTGCTAGTTGGTTATTATTTGCTCGTAGTCCTTCGTAGAAGAAGAGTACTTCTCCGTTAATGCCGCTAGAACGATTGTAGTCGATTTTTTTGATTAATAGGTCTGGACTAATTATATATGAGCCTAGTTTAGTTAGTATACCCGGCGCCATTCTTTGTAAGGCGCCTTTGAATTGTTGGGTTGTTGTGTCTACTATAGTTTTGTAGCTGTTGATGTCACGTCGATATATTTGGGGGTTGATTATATCGACTATGTTTTGTTGTAACCAAGTGGGAGTGTCTTGTAAGTATTCTTTGTATGCCCAATCATGTATGTTGGGTGAGATGGAAATTATTAAGTTGGGGTTGACTGCTTTGATTTGATGGTAGAGTGATGCCCAAAATTGAGTTAATATATCCGCACGCCAGTTTAACCATTGGGTATCTTTGGGGTTGGATGGAGGGTTTTTACCAAATGCGGAATAATAACGTTGTTGTGTTACTGCGTCGTATCCACCCTCACACGGAAATGCTGGTAAACGGTCATCTCCCTGGATACCATCAATATCATAGTTATTTACAACTTCGAGAATAAGGTTGGACATAAAAGCTTGTACGTTGGGGTCAAGTGCGTTTAACCATTCAAAACCGTTTTTCTTGAGTAAATTTCCTTGTATATCTCGTGCAGTCCATTCAGGTTTTTTCGCAAGCAACATCCCACCGTTGAGATTATACGAACTCGCAAACCCATATTCAAACCACGGTATCACTTTCAACCCAACACTATGTGCAGCTTCTATCACCTCAGCTAGAGGGTCACGTCCAATACATAGCGAACTAATCTCAACACCAAACGTTTTTTGCATAACTTGACTTGGATATTGAGTTGCAGCTTTATTCCACACCACAGGGAAAACCACATTAAAACCAGTTTCAGCCAAAAACTCCATCGCCTCAACTATATTATCCCGTGAGTTGAGAACAGTACTATCAGTAGTCGTTAACCAAACTCCACGTATCTCCATACTTTAGATATCAACCCATAGAAGTAGGATTTTAACTATAAAACAAGAAAAAATAACAAATAACCACTTCAGGACAGAAACATGAATAACTGGCGCCACGAATATATAATTACTAATGGTGTGAGACTGCACTACGTCACCCAAGGGGAAGGACCTTTAATGCTCATGCTACATGGATTTCCAGAGTTTTGGTACTCTTGGCGCCATCAAATACCCGAATTTGCCAAATACTATAAGGTCGTAGCACTGGACTTACGCGGTTACAACGATAGCGATAAGCCAAAAGCACAGTCTGCTTATGCTATGGATGAACTAGTAAAAGATATAGAAGGAGTAATTAAAGGACTAGGATATAACAAGTGTACGCTCGTAGGACATGATTGGGGTGGCGCCATCGCCTGGAATTTTGCTTATAAACATCCAGACATGTTAGACAAGTTAATAGTTCTCAACCTTCCACATCCTGCAAAATTTGCTGAAGGGTTACGCACACCTCAACAGATACAGCGTAGTTGGTATGTGTTTTTCTTTCAACTGCCTTTGTTACCAGAACTGTTTGTTCAGTCTAATGACTACCAGTTTATCGAAACCGCTATCAAAGGTATGGCTGTTGATAAAAGTGCTTTTAGTCAAGCTGATATTGACGCTTATAAAGACGCAGCAGCTAAACGCGGCGCCTTAACTGCTACGATTAATTATTACCGCAATGCTTTTCAACCAAAGACTTTTAATCAAAGTTTGGGTGTATTAGAAGTACCCACACTTATGATATGGGGTGAAAAAGATGACGCTTTGGGTAAAGAACTAACTTATGGTACCGAAGCGTATGTCAGAGACTTCCAAATTAAGTACATTACTAATTGTAGCCACTGGGTACAGCAAGAACAGCCCAGCTTGGTAAATCAGTATATGCGAGATTTTCTCGGTGTTGCTGCTTTTGTTTGAATAATCAAAACGGTGCCTTATTACTCTACTTCTACATAAGGCGCCTATATCTAAAGTCATAAATTTATATAACTTTATAATTATTACATTTTGACTCTATTATATTATTAAGAAATTTGTAATTATCTCAGTATAAATACTTGTCAATATAACGATGATAAAATCATAATCATGAAGAGAACTAATTATTATTGTTAAGAATATTTAAATAATTCTTTAAGAGTAATTAATTCAAATGAGTAGAAAGAAGCTCTATTGCTTACGGGGATTGGGTTTACAGATGAGAAGAATAGAGAATTGTCAAATTTTTTCCATGAGAAAAATATGGACAGTTTGTTAACTGAACTAATGACCTGAAAAGAAAAAGGTGCGATAATGAATCCGTGAGGAAAAAACGAAAGCATTATTTTTGATGCACGGGGGATTATTATGAAAATGAAATTATTTGCGGCTGTGGTTCTAGCGACTCCCCTATTTTTAGCTGGTACAGTAAGCGCGCAGAGTTCAAACCAGTTACAACAACTATTACAAACTGGTGAATGTATTAAATGTAATTTAGTAGGGGTTGACTTAAAAGGTGCCCACTTAATTGGCGCCGACTTACGTGGTGCTAATTTAAAAGGAGCAGACTTAAGTAAAGCTAACTTAGAAGGCGCCGATTTAACAGGGGCGAACCTAGAAGGTGCTAATCTAACTTCAGCTTTTGTTACAAACGTTAATTTTAAACAAGCTGACCTCGATAAGGTTAACTTTTCGCAAGCGATAATTCACAACGCTAACGTTTATCAGGCATCGATGAACGATATGAATATCAGTGATGCTGATATCTATGGTACTGGTATCGGTGTTGGTGGTGAAGACGCTGTAATTCCAGATTGGGATTAATTATATTTCTTGTAGCACAGGCATCCAAGAGCCTGTGCATTGATTGTAAGCTAATTAAATGTACTTGATAAAGGACTGAAGAATCGGGCGAATTCTCCGGGTTTGAATGTTTCCTCCCAGTTGGCAGGTAAACGTTGGGGGTTGGGGTTTTCTTTTGTTGGTACGCGCATAAATATATATTCGCACTCGGCGCCTTCAAGTTGGGTTTGAGGTGTTATACCCCAGTTGTCGATATAGGCGCCTGTAAGGGTTGCGGTGCGAAAGTCTGTATTATCGACTTGGGAGCGCATTAAATTTGCTCTCATTAAATTGGCGTTGCGTAAGTCGCTGTTGTTTAGTTTGGCGCCAACTAAGCTGGTATCTATCAAGTTTGCTGCACGCAAGTTTAAACCTTGCAAGTCCCAACCGTCAAAGTTTTGGTTGTGGAGGTCTTTGTGGATTACGATTTTTCTAATTGTTGGATTTGCAAGATAACTTTTACCTACGACTGCTTGGTTTAGCTTTTTAACTTCAAACCAACAGGTACGTGTTAAATTAGCTCTCAGAAAGTTGGCGTTTTTGACTGAAGCGCGAGTAAAGTCAGCATCGGTAAGATTTGAGTCTTGAAAATTGGTACCATAACGAGTAACTGTTGATAAAGCTAAGTTACGAATTGCACTTTGTTTTTCGTCTTCAAATAAGGCACGACAACCGACATAAGCAGATAGTAGAATTACAATTACGGCAATTGCAACAGCAACTCCTCCAGCAAGTGGATTAACTCTTGCTGCCATTACAGCCATGATTCCAGAAAGTGCTGCTGCAATAGAAATGGCAATAGTAACGGCAATCATACCAGCTATGGTACCAGCAAGTGCTACGGCGCCTGCTATTGTAACGGTACCAAGAATTGTTGCGACAACTCCTACGGCGCCTGTAACAATGACAGCTACAACTTGCGCTAATTCCATTGCTCCAGCATGTGCAGTACCACCTGCCCATGTAACTGCGACTATTCCAGCCCATCCAACTGCTGCAAGTCCAGCACACGTTACCGATAATGCCATAAATCCAAATGCAGCACTAACTCCTCGAAATAGAGTGATGAGAAAGAATATTAGTAATACAGCTAAACTAATAATACCGACATAAAGGTTTTCACGATTGGTATCGAGTAATAAAATTCCGACTAATGAGCCACCTATTGCTGAAAGTAAACCAGATAAAGCCGAAAGTAGTAACGCAGTGAATATTAAGACAAGGCAAGAGCGTTTTTGTAGTCCGCATTTAGCGTGACTAAAGTTTGCACCTTCTAAATTAGCATTACTAAAGTCTACACCTCGGATATTGGAGTAAGAAAAGTCGGCGCCACTAAGGTCTTTGCCTTTAAAGGATTTACCTCTGAGCTTCGCACGGCGATAATCTTGAGCCATGTAAATTTACAACAGAGTTGGAACAATCAAAATACGTTTGTAGGATAACACTTTACAAACATATTTTTGCTAGTGTAACCTTTTATAAAGACCTTCTTATTTATTAAAATTTAATGTAGGGTGCGTGACGCTATGAAGAAACTTCAACGTAGCGACAAGACATGTAGCGTCATGCACCAACTTGTGATAAAAAAGAACAATTAGCTTGTAAAGCTTTTTCGAGTAAACGCTGGTATTCTTTATCTTTGATACGATAGGCGCCAAATCTTTCGAGGTGTGGGTTCATCATTTGGGCATCGAATAATACAAATGAGCGTGCTTGTAAGTGTTGTACAAGTTTGACCATTGCGACTTTAGACCCATCTGGAATATTGAAGAACATTGACTCACCAATAAAGGCGCCGTTGATAACAATACCTAAGATACCACCAGCGAGTTCCGAGCCGAGCCAAGTTTCATAGCTATATGCCCAACCTGCTTGATTGAGGTTTAAGTACACATCTTTTAACTCGTCAGAAATCCAAGTAGTATCTCGGTTCGCACAGCCTTCTACTACCGCTGGAAAATTTCGGTTAATTGCTACACTGAATGTATCTTTGTTCAAAACTCGACGTAGAGACTTCGGATAACGGAAGCGTTCATCAAGAGGAATAAGAGTACGGTCACGACTTTGGTACCAACCCAGGTGATTATCATCATCAGCCATGAGAAAATAGCCTTGAGCGTAACCGTGAATAATACTATCAACGTCGTACTGCATAAGAATAGTAGTCTTCTAATAAAAAATAGCTATATGCAATCCTTATGACAGAACCAATTCCAGCTATAACTTTATTACCTGCTTCTGACCCAATACAAGAAGGTCGTTGGCTACAACAAAATTTACATCAATGGCTTGATAGTCAGTTTATCCCTGAAGCGGTGAACCAAAAAATCGCGGAGCGGGCAGCGCAAATCTTTATACGTCAACGTATGGAAGGGGAAAATGACCTCGGTTCTTTGGTTTTAGCAATTGTAACCGAGATGCAGGCGTTTGATTTTTCTAAAAGTTTCTATGGAGAGTTTGCTATTGCTAATGCAGTCAGCGATATTCTCTTAGAAAGTTTAGGTATTGATAATAAATGTTGCGGACAGTAGATTTGGGATTTTAGATTTTGGATTTTAGATTGAATCCAAAATCGCAAATCTAAAATCTAAAATCGTTTTACCAGCTTGACTTTACGACACCTGGCAGTAAACCTTGGTGTGCCCATTCGCGTAATACGTTACGGGAAAGACCAAAATCACGATAATATCCTCTTGGGCGCCCTGTTACCCAGCAACGGTTATGCTGACGGGTGGGTGCGCTGTTACGAGGTAATTGTTGAATTTTACGGTGAATTTCCAACTTTTGTAGTGGGTTTTCGGTTGTTCTGAACTCATCAAGTAAAGCTTCACGCTTTGCTGCGTACTTCTCAACCATTTTCGTGCGCTTTTTCTCGCGCTCTATCATGCTCTTCTTTGCCATTACAGTCTCAAGATTAATTTTTTGACAGCATTCCCTATTGTATACATAAATTTGTGGGGACGCGATTAATCTATAGAGACGCGATTAATCGCGTCTCTACGTTGGGTTTGGTAATAATTTCTTTCCGGTGGGACATATTGGCGCCAGTTCACAAGCTTCACATGCGGGTTTTCTGGCTTTACATATTGCTCTACCATGATATATCAACCGTATTGACCAGTTTTCCCAGTCGTGTTGCGGTAATAATTTCATTAAGTCGCGTTCGATACGGATGGGATCTTCGTGTTTTGTAAAGCCTAGACGGTGACTAAGGCGGCTAACATGAGTATCAACTGTGACTCCGGCGTTAATACCAAATGCGTGTGCTAAAACAACGTTTGCCGTTTTTCTGGCAACTCCTGGCAGCTTTAATAAATCATCCATTCGATTGGGCACTTGCGAATTGAAGTCTTGAACTATCATTCGACAGGCACCTTGGATGTTTTTTGATTTGTTACGAAAAAAGCCTGTGGTTCTCACTAATTCTTCAATTTCCGCGATGTCAGCTTCTGCCATACTTTTGGCATCTGGAAAACGGGCAAATAAAGCTGGTGTGACTTTATTTACACGCTCGTCTGTACATTGTGCTGATAGAATTGTGGCTACCAGCAGTTGTACAGGGGTTGAATAGTTTAAAGAACAGGTCGCGTCTGGGTATAAACGATTTAAGCGGACGAGTACTTCGTGTGCCCGTTGTTTTTTAGATGACCGATTGCGAGTAAGGTTCACTGGAACAATGCTTCTTTGACAATTAGAAAAATGCCTAATCCTAAAAGTAACACTAAACCTGTTTGCATAACACCATCTTGAATACGGGTAGGTAAAGGTTTACCACGTAATCCTTCAATTAACAAAAATGCTAGTTGTCCACCATCTAAAGCTGGTAAAGGCAAAATGTTGATGATGGCTAAGTTGATGCTAATAAGTGCTGCGAAGGTGAACAAGTTACCCGCATCGTTTTGAGCGATATTGGCGCCCATCTTGACAATTTTGACAGGGCCTGCTACTTGTCCGGCAGTTTCACCGAATTTAGTAACTAGCTGTCCAAAACCTTGAACGATGCCAAAAAATATCTGCTGGTAACGATTTGCGGCGATACTCAAAATTTCAGCGATATTTCCGGTGTGGCGATAAATGGGTTTACCGTTGGGTGAGATAAGTTTAATCCCAATTATGCCGTTACCATCCTTATCAGCTTCGGGAGTCAGTTTAAAACTGAGTTGTTCTTGTTCGCGCTGAATTTTTACATTTAACTCTTGATTAGCACGAGTTTGAATTTGTTGTCTAAGTACGGACAATGCCTCTTTAGAAGCAGGAATTTCCTGATTATTAACTGCCAGAATAATGTCACCGTCTCTAATACCCGCTTGGTAAGCAATAGATGTTTCCGAAGCTGGCTGGACTATGGCGCCGGGTTGAAAGTTAAAACCTTCAGGCACTCCAACAATTCCAAACTGTAAAGCTAGTAATAAGTAAGCAAATATTAAATTGGCGATTACACCCGCACTGATAACAATCGCCCGGTCTAAAATTGGACGGTTACGCAGCAAATTTGGGTCTTGGGGAGGGATATCGCTATCCGGGTCATCATCTGGAAACCCGACGAAACCGCCTAACGGGAAAGCACGAACTGCATACTCGGTTTCCGGGCCTTGGTATTTCCAGACTACTGGTCCAAAGCCTAACGAAAAGCGGTTAACATAAATGCCTTGTGACCTTGCTGCTATAAAATGACCTAGTTCATGAACCAGGATTAAAACAGCTAAGACTGCGATTGCCGCTAAAAATGACATAGAGTGAACTTTAATTAATCTTTTAGGACGCTATGTTTCCATTCTAAAGCCAGTAACTAGCTCTCACCTCTACAGAATGTATTAATTAGGGCAACAGATGATGAGCGGATGTAACGGATAGGCGTTTTAAAGCACTTCGCGTCCTAGATATGGTTGTAAAGCTTCGGGAATCCGTACAGTACCATTAGCTTGTTGGTAGTTTTCTAAAATAGCTGCCATTGTTCTGCCAATAGCTAAACCTGAACCATTAAGTGTGTGAATATAAGAGGTTCCTTTTTTTCCAGCTTCTTTAAAACGAATGTCTCCACGTCTTGCTTGGAAGTCCATAAAGTTGGAGCAACTGGAAATTTCGCGGTATTTTTCAGAGGAAGGTAGCCAAACTTCTAAATCATAGGTTTTTGCCGCACCAAAACCTAAATCACCCGTGCATAACTCTATAACGCGGTAGGGTAATTTCAATGCTTGTAATATAGCTTCGGCGTTGCCTACTAATTTTTCGAGTTCTTCAAACGAAGTACTAGGATTTACGAATTTAACAAGTTCAACTTTGTTAAATTGATGTAAACGTATTAAACCTCGCATATCGCGTCCATAGCTTCCTGCTTCACGTCGAAAACAGGGGGTATAAGCGCAGTGATATATGGGTAAATTTTCTGCTGCTAAGATTTCTCCTCGATAAAGGTTTGTGACGGGTACTTCTGCTGTTGGTATGAGCCATAAGTCATCTGCTGCACACTTAAAGCTTTCTTCTGCAAATTTTGGCAGTTGTCCTGTTGCTGTTAGTGATTCGGTATTAACTAAAATTGGTGGAATTACTTCTATGTATCCGGCGCCTATTTGAGTGTTAAGCATAAATTGTATCAATGCTCGTTCTAATGCGGCGCCTGCTCCAACAAGTGTAATAAAGCGGCTTTGAGCTACTTTTACCGCCCGTTCAACATTCATTATGCCGAGTTTATCAGCAATTTCCCAGTGAGGAATAATACTTTTGTTTTGAGGTATATACTCAGTACCCCATTTTCGGACTTCTACATTTTCATCTTCATTTTTGCCAACAGGTGTAGATTGACTGGGCAAATTCGGGAGTGCGAGTAGAAATTCTTGGATTCTATCTTTTATTTCTTTTTCTTGTGGTTCTAATGAACTAATTTGTTCTTTAACAGATTTGCCTTCTTCTTTTAACGTAGCGATTTCAGTAGATGACGGGTTGGAACCTGCTTTAATTTTTTGTGGAATTAATGCGGCAATCTCGTTTCCGCGTGCTTGAAGTTGATTTCGGGTTGCTTCGAGTTCGCGTTGCTGTTTATCTAATTCTAGTATGGGTTGAATATCAAAATTACCGCCGCGCGTGTTTAACCGCTGCTGTACTAATTCAGGATTTTCGCGTATTTGCTTGATATCTAGCACAAGTTTTCTCTAGCTCTAACTATCTAAATAATTAATATCGTATTGCCAATACACCACCATATATTAATTTTGGCTTCATATGACGCAAATAAAGTATAGTACATCGCAATTTATTTTGTAATTCGATTTAGTAACCAGATTGACCCAATTAGTCCAGCAAAGTGTGCGGAAACTGTATTGGTATTGGCTTGGACTACAAATATATCTAGTGGTTGTATAACTCGACTAGGGTCAAGCTGGGTGATGACACCTGGTTGGGTTGATGTTAAAGCTTTGGTTAGTAGTACACCTACAATAGCCTGGGCGCCGACAAGTGTTAGCAAAATACCTACTAAATGTACGATTAAGCCTAAACGCACAACTTGAACCGTTTCTAATTTACGAGGACGGTTATTGGAGTTTGGAGAGTCAAGTCGTCTACCAATTTGAACATATCGAAAAGAAATAAAAATACCTACACCCAAGGCAACGAGTCCACTAATGGCAAAAAATACACCTAGTCCAGCGCCTGTGTTAGGAGATGCATTTGCTGGTCTTGGACTAATGCTGGCAAATAGTAAAATGCCGCCAGAAACAACACCTAGAACTAATTGTGCCCAAAAAGTAATCCAACCGATACGGCGGAAAAGTTGTGCAATTGCGCGCAGTTGAGAATCGTATTTTTCTGTCATAGCTTCTATTGCGCTATATAATGCGCGGTCACTTTCGTCTACTATCACATATCACATTACGAAAATTCTTTCTAGATTACTTAAATACAATGTTTCAGTATTATACGGAAATCAAAATGTATAAATAGGTATAAATTTGATATTACAAACTCCAACGATTACTGATTTTTAGCTGATTTTTGGAACAGTGTTGCTTTCGGTAATCACTGTCATAGAAAGTGATTGTTAAGTTTTACAATAAATATTGCATTTTACCTTTAAAATATCTTGAGTGGCATTTTATGCTTAAGCAGTCCTAATAGACCTGGCGTCACTTAACACAAAGGTAACGGCATCTGCTGTTACTAGTACCGCTCCTCACCACACAAGATGCTCGCGTTGATTAAGGCTCTGTTTTACAGTGTCTTAAGGACTGTCTCTCCCATCCCATGATAGTCAGCATGGGAGTTGTATGTATCGGAAACTTAGTGGCATTTTACCCTAAGTAACGTTATATACTTACATAATCAGGGGGTAGCACTATATACTGACTAGCATAACTCGTATGCTTAACCCTCAGGCATTTTTATAGCCATTCACCAACCATGAAACTAGAGGATATATATCAGTTTTTTGACAATCCTCCGCCAACTTACTTGTGCCAAGAACTTGCGGTATGCTACATTTTATCAGTTTTGCTTAACGAGGGAGAATCTTACGGTACTGAGTTAATCCAGAAACTAGAAAACGAATACCCAACTTATCGACTTTCAGACACTGTACTATATAGTGCAATTAAATTCTTGGAAGACGAAAAGGCAATTACTGGTTACTGGAAAAAGCTCGAAGGGCGAGGTCGTCCTAGACGGATGTACCAAATTTCTCCCGAATGGCAGGAACACGCAAATTCGTTAGCCCAGCTATGGCAAAAGTATATCAAGGAGAGGTCTTAATTGACGAATAATTGATAATGAATAAATCGTCTCTAATCTGAACCTGACTGCTTGTTATGGATAGTGCAATTCTGCCATCGACGTTGATGCTAACGATACTTTTACTGGTTGGGCAATTTTTTTTCATCCGTGCCTCGACTAAAGACCGTACCGAAACAGCACAACTAACTTCAAAGCAACTTGAAGCAATACTTTTGCCGCAGTTGAAGGAATATTTCCAAGCGCGGTCTTACCGGGTGGCAGCGGTAGACCCGGGCCAAAACCAAGTTACCTTTGAAGGTTTTGTCCGACCTAGCCTGTTTTTAGCAGTGTTCCTAACGCTTCTATCTACTGTCGGTACATTATGCCTTGCCTTGGTTTTGTCGCAGCTTTTTCCGAACATCGGCGCCCTCAGTTTGGGGTTGCTGCTTCTCGCGCCTTTAAGTGGATTATTTTATTGGAGAAAAGCTGGAAGGCTTGAGAAAGTTTTGCTTCGGGTTGAACCGACATCAAGCAATGAAACTTTCTCAAGCCGAATAACTGTAGTTGCTCATCGTGATGAAATTATCCAGTTACGAGAGGCACTACAGTTAGAAGATATTTGAATAAATAGTGTTTCCCAGATTTTACTCGTTCAGATTGTTTAGGCAAGTGCTTAATTTAATCGTCTCGACAAACCTGTGAAAATTACCAGTGCAAAGCAAATATGATTCTCCATGATGTTACATCGTGGAGAATCAATTGTACTTACGGTAGAATGGCACCATTATATAACGATAGCGATTTGGGCAACGTTCATAAAGGCGATTATTTCACCCGTTGTAGCTCTTACATTAGTCACTTTGAGGCTTTCGGGGTGTTAACACAATTGTAATATGGCTGGCAAGCGAGCTACATAATTAAGAAAAAATAAATTTTTAAATAAAGGTCGCCTCTTTGCCAGTTAATTATTGTCAATGACCAAAAATATCAACTGTCCTTGACATTTGGTAATTGATTTTTTATCTACCTGCGATAGCCAGTACCTCCTGCCCCAAAGGAGGCTCCAATGTTCTCAGGCTAGGAAATAGAAAATGATTCTCTTCAACGTACTGAGCACCGAACAAACCTTTTTCAGCCCAAAAGTATCGATCTGTAGTATGTTCGTTACGCTTTACGAGTAACAAAGCAGGTGGCAGAATACCTTCGGTTTGTATGAACCTTCTGGCTGCCGTTACAGGTTTCTCCTCACCGCTGTCGATGCTATATTGAGGCACGTGCTCAAGAATTCGCCGTCCTTCCTGGCGCCTACGGCTCTTCCGCTTGCGTCTCCTTGCCAAGCTAAATTCCTCCTCTTTCAAGCAAAAAGATTGTAGTTATAGCTACAAAATCCGTCGTAATTATAAAATTTATAAATTAAAAAATCAACTGTTTTTAAGTAAATGATACAACTCTTTAGGACAAGGCGTAAAACTTTTTTAGTAGAATGTCCAAAAATAATACCAAAGCAGGTTGATAAATTGAGATTGATAACAAAAATATCGTAGGAGTGAAGGTGTAACCTATGCCTGGGTCAGTTAACACAATAATCCGGAGAGCGTTATTATTGTTAAGTACCTTTGTGGCTTGGAGCGTAATTGCCAAGCAGTAGCTAAAAATGTTAATGTCCGCCAGTACGGAGTTTATTGCTCTGGTAAGGGAGCAGATGGCGCTGTTGGCCCAAGGGCTGGGAGCCTCTTTGAGTATTTTATATTTGACTACTGAACTTGTTGAAGCCCATGTAACTGAGGCAAAATTAGTTCCTGTGGTGATTTTCCCCGAAACAGCAGCGATAATCGGCGCCGATACAAACGAGGATGATTTAAACACTTTTAGTTCTTTAGTACGGAATAATGCAACAGATAGTAGTACAATTGATAGTACTAAAAATGTGAATGCGATTTTTCTACCTAATATAGATAATATAGATAACCAGTTGGTTTTGCCGTTGGTTCATGAAAATATGATGTTGGGCGTTTTAGTGACAACATGTACTCTTGGAAGAATGTGGAATGAACAAGAGCGAGGCGAAATTAAACGGGTTGTACAAACGCTGGCAATAGCGTGCATTTTAGACCAGAAACGAGCCTGGTTGCATTCTCAGTTACATTCGTCTCAAATTATTCAGGAAAAACAACAAGATCTACTAGATAGCTTGTTACATCAATTTCGTAACCCATTAACTGCATTACGAACTTTTGGCAAATTATTAATGAAGCGGTTGCAACCAGGAGATAAAAATCGTGAGGTTGCGACATCGATTGTGCGTGAAAGCGACCGTTTGCAAGAATTGCTTCAGAAATTTGATGAAGTGATTGATTTAAGAGCTTCTGAATTTGCTCCTTTGTTACAGTCTAATAAACAATTACAAGCTTCGGCGCCTTCATCAAATTCACCAAGAAGAGCATTATTATTACCTGGTTCTGATGAACTAGAAACTGATTGCGATGTTAAAGATATACTTTTACCACTATTAGACTCTGCAAATGCCATTGCTGCAGAGCGAGGTTTACAGTTAATTAGTAATATACCAAGTCAGTTACCTTTGTTACGAGCGTCGAGTAAAGCATTGCGCGAAGTTTTCAGCAATATTATTGATAATGCTTTGAAATATACTCCTAGTGGAGGAAAAGTTTTAGTTGAAGCGGGGCTTTTTAAGGGGAATATGCAAGGAGTAGAGATTAGTGATACGGGTCCAGGTATTCCACAACAAGATTTAGAGCATCTTGGTGAACGTCATTACCGAGGGGTGCAAGCACAAACAGATATTCCGGGAACAGGATTAGGTATTTCTATTGCTCAACAGTTAATAGAGCAAATGCAGGGCGAAATTCAAGTAATAAGCCCTGCAATTAATTCAGTAATTAAATCGTCCGACATTGTAGGAACCACTTTTATTGTATGGTTGCCAGTTGCTTCGTAAGTTGGGGGTACTGCCCATCTTACTTATTTGAGGGAAATCTGCAAGTTTTGACCGATAGTCATTTGGAGGTCGGTGTCGGGGTCGATAACAATTAGGTCAACGCTCTTTCTACCAAAGAAGGCGCCGATTAAACCACCAATTGCTGCACCACCAAGAACTTCTTCTGTTGCAATAGCGCGGTCACCAGTTACGGCAGAAACTGCTGCTGCTGCTCCGGCGCCTAATGCTGCATTTTTAAGTGCAGAACCAATACGACTACCTTTTTCGATTCTTTGAGTTTTAGTGATTGTTTCAGACTGAGCAGTAATTTTATATTCTTGACCAGTAGTAGTTACTAACTTGTCTGCTATAAATTGTGAACCTTTTGTACCTTTAACTGGTTTAAGTTGACCAATAACTTGGCTACCCGCTGGAATTACAATTGTTCCTTTATCGGTGACTACGTTTTGAGCAACTGTTAAAGTTAAAGGCGCCGTTTCATCTTGAGTAACAAGAATTTTTTCTGCTTTGTCATATTTAACTGGAATTGTAGTACCTTGAGGAATTACAACAGCGACAGGAGGTTTTTCAACTTCGTTAAGTGCGACAATATATGGCGAGTTGATGGCAGCAACCTGATTAGTACTAACTAATGCTTGATAAATAAATGCTGCTACTTGAGCGCGGGTTGCTACTTGCTCAGGGTTAAGGAACTGAACATTAGGATAGTTAACTACAATTCGGTTTTCTGTTGCTGCTGCAATTGGTGAGCGAGCATAATTCGCAATATTTGTAGAATCGTTAAAGGTTTGTAGTGTGGTTTCAACGTTACCTTGAGGACTAAATTCTAAGCCATTAGCTAGTGAAACTAATACTTGTTGGCGAGGAATTTGTTCTTCTGGAGCGAAACGATTGTTAGGATACCCAGACAAAAACCCTGTAGTGTAAGCTCGTTGAATTGCACTACTCGCCCAGTAATTGCTGCGTACATCTGTAAATGTTGTACCTTGACGAACTGAATTTTTCGGGAAAGCTTTGTTTATCATCGCGGCAAATTGAGCGCGCGTTACTGGAGCTTGTGGACGGAATGAACCATCAGGGAATCCAGCGATAATATTTCGTTGCGCTAATTGTTGAATGAACTGCGCTGCCCAATAATCGGACTGCACATCAGTAAATGTAGTTGCTGTTTGAGCGAATGATGGTGCTGATACGACCATTGGGGCAATTGTACCTGCGGTAATACCCATAGCCATGAATGCTGCCATACCCGATGATAAACGATTTCTGTATGCCATTTTTTTATTTCTCCTCAACACTTTTTGCTTTTGTTTGTTAGTTAATTTGACTTTCTTGGGGTTTGAATGTTCCAAATTTTACGCTAATTTCAGTAATATCATTTAGATGTAATTATTTAATGAAGTACTGAATATATAAATACCAAACCTGCTTATTAAAGACATTAAAAAATCCCCTAGAAACCGGGTTTCTTTTCCAATATCTGTAATGAAAATGAAAATTTTACATAGAAACCCGGTTTCTAAGACTCTTTTCTGAGCCTGATGTATTGAATGACGCAGTATAAAAAAAATAGTTGCATAGCTATTAAAAAAATTTTGAGCTTATACCAATAATTAAGCGGTCGTCTCTGTTGAGTACGACCGCTGCTTTCTAGGGATGTTAAAAGTCACGTGCGCTTTTGAGGTGTTATCTGTTGTTTAAAGATACAGTCAACGGACCAGTTAGTCTTAACGTCAAGTCTCTTTGTGTATCTATAGATATTACTTCTGCATTGTTACGACGTAGTAAGATACTTGCTAAGGCGCCTGCACCACCACCAGCTAATAACTCGCCAATTTCAATCTTTCTGTTACCTGTAATCAATCCGATAATAGCACCGGCGCCTGCACCATATGCCGCATCTGTGAGAATTTGACCAGTATTAGAACTTTTTGTAATTTTCTCTGTACTAGTAACAATATTCGATTCTGCGTAGATTTGTTGCTTGCGTCCATTCGGGAACTCAATTTCGCGCGCGACAAATTGGGCGCCTTTTTGAGAGTTTCTATTAGCTGGCTGAACTTTACCTCTAATTTTACTGTCGCGAGGAATCAATACATTTCCTCTACTATCAGTAATGTTATTAGGTACTGTAAGGGTAATATCTACAGTTTCATCTTTGGATACAATAATTTTATCTTTTTCGTATGTAGTTGGAATTCTTGCTCCGGAACTAATTGTAATGTCACGGTTATAGTTACCACCGTTTCTTGGTTGCCCGATTCTATACTGAGCGTTAGCTGGTGACAATATAAATATAGGAGCAACTGTACCTGTGGTAATTGCCATTGCCATCATGGCAGCAGCACCAGATTTCCAACGGCGAAGGCTTTTCATGTTCAAGTTTCCTCAATTTTATGAGCGTTAAATTTATTGACGCGGAGGTACTGACGAAAGTTTCTAATATTTTTACAACCTGTCTTACGATATATATCTATTGAATGTATTTTTTGAGTAACTGCTAAGACGTAACTATTGTAAAGTTGTTCCAAAATATCAGAGCTAACTAGTTTATTTACTTTATTCAATTAGATAGCTATACCAACCAGTTTCACCGTCACTATTCTTTTGTGGTTGCAGCAGGCGCCATGTCTTGCCTTCCTTTTGTAACTGCATGTAAACTTCAAATGGCTTTTTAGGCTGCGTCAGTTCGCGCTCGCTCAGTTTTAACGATAAATCGTAAGTTCCTTTAACTATGTAAGCAGGTAAGGTGTTGATTGTTTTAGATTGTAGCTGTTTAATTGCTAGATGCTTAACGTTAAATCCTTTTACATCTAAATCTAACTGTAGCTCAAGCTGCTGTTGAGTCTGCTCTAGTTGAACTGCAATGGCTTTTTTGACCAATTTGTTTGTCGGTGTCAGTGGGTTACTGTTACATCCGCTTAGTAACACTACCATCACAGCTATTACAATTAACCGAACCATTATCACTGCTCCTTTTTTAAGACTTACCATCTTAATAATAAGGGAGAGGCGCCTGCCTAAATGGTTACTATTGTGGGCGCCTCTACTTTTTTGACAAAACTTAAGTGGTGTAGTAATTATTTAGGTCAATACCAAACTGAGCGAATGTTTCAGCGACTTTATCCCAATGTTCTTTTGGTGGCTTCTCGATTCCATAAGATTTACACCATTTATTTATTGCTTGTGGGGTAACACCGAATTTTTTAGCTAATTGATTCATTGGTATTTGCCGGACCATAACTTCCAATTCTTCTTTTGATGGTCTTTCGACTTTACGTCGTTTAATTCCTGCATCTGGATTCACTTTTCTTTGTCGCAAATCCACACCAAAGTCTTTATAAGTACGTTTTGATGCAGATTGCGTAAATTCTGTAAAGTCTTCCCACCAATAAAAAGGTTGAGTAGATAATGGTACTTTAGTGGTTATCTTACATCCAGCAAAACTAATCGATGGATCACAACTTTATCTAAATGGGGCAGATACAAAGCATAATAATCAAAATCATCAGGCTTATAAGGTTTGTAATGATTACGATTCTTATCTACCGCTTCTAAAAACCTAGGTAAACCTCGGCATAAGTCTACGGTGTAACTTGACGTCAAAATGTTTTAACGCTTTCGCTTGGAACATGCTCGACTTTTACTAGTATTACTACTAGCTACTCGCTCAACATGAACCTTGACCAAAACACTCCAGTTAGGAACATTGTAATAGTCATGCCTAGACACAACATCAACGCTTTGACGAATTAATTTATTGAGTTTAGACCAACCGCTCCACACATGTTTCCTCGAATTCACCTCAAGGTAAGTGTTTGTGGATGCGGGTAATTTCTCAGACAAATTCATTCCTCTTCTTGCAATGACTAAAGCTGCGGATATCTCGCTACTTAAGCCATACATTCGAGAGTATTTAACCAAACCAATTAAACTTGTATATGCCGGATTTTTTTTGTATAAAGCAATGCCACGATTTGAAAGAATACTTTCTAGCAATTGATATAGCTGACTGTAAGCAAATCCAGAAAGCATACGAGCATATCGCTTACCTTTCTCTCTTAATCTTTGTTTTTTAGCTGAAAAATCTAATTCTTCACATACAACAGGACTTGCATATTTACTGGCTAATTTCGCTAATTCTAGACACGCATCAACTAATTGTTGCTGATTTGAGTTACTCGATAAGCCAGTTAATAAAGGAATTGTGCCACTATCAAATAAATTACCATAGCTATCAACATAAGCCCAGCCGATAGATTTTGGATTAATATCTATTCCAATCGCACCGTATTGAATCGGTCTACTAACTGCTTTGATTGATTTAGGAGTAAATTGAACAGCTACTACCCAACGACCATTTTTTCGATAAAAATGCCAAGTTTTAGCTCCGAATGAAGGAAGTCTATTAATATTTCTATCAAAATTACCTATTTCTGTTTCAATATATTTACCAAATCTTGATTCTAAACAATAAGGTACTTTTAAACGAATTTTCGTACCATCATACTGACAAGATTGATTTCCAAAGGATTCATCTTTTGAACCAACTATAAATATTTCTGAACTTGAAACGCTGACTTTGATTGTCGCAACTTTTAAATCAGCTATTTTCTTTGACAACTGATAAATATAACGTTTTTTGTTATGAATCTGAAACTTTAAACCATGCCAGTTAGAGCGACCCGTCTCCAAATCACAGCATAGTGGTAAGTTGCATCCTGTTAAAGAGTTTTCCCAATTTTTCTGAGCGTAAAATTTCTGGCTATCAACTATTCTTTTTTCTGCATTTTTTAACCAAATTAGAGCAGACTTTAATTTACCTTCTAGCTGTTTAATATGGTTTAATCTACATTTTTTTGCTGAATCGACTTTAGCTAAAGCACTTGTAATAACTCCAGTCGCTTGCCTTTTATTTAGACTGTATTTGCTTTGTAAGTAAGTATTAAACTTGCTCTTGCCTTTTTGAAAATCTTTTTTGGACAAGATTACATTTACAGTTTCACTAACTGCCTGTTTAAATATGGTTGAAAAAGCATTTAAAAACATCTCGAACTCAGTAAAGCCAAGCTGGTTCATTTCCGACTCTGGCGTTGGCAATCCTTTCACATAGGTGAGTGTTACCATTTTCCGAATTTCTATAGTGCATTTATTTTTCCACCACTCTTGAATATATTCTATATTTTCGCTTGTGTCAAGATATTTTGTTCAACTTTTGGAATTTTTTTGATTACACTTATACCTTTATCTGTTGTGCTGACTCAATAGAGACGTATTTTTACTCTTATTTTTCGCTGATTGTAGTTGATTGAACCTAGGAAAACCTAGGTTATTTGACAACAGTATTTAACCCTTATTTTTTGTATGATGCTTCAATTTTTTTTAAACCAAACTTCTTATGTTGGTAAATCTACCATAAGTATGGTACGATATTACTAAATTAAGAAAGCTTCGCAAAGACTTTAAAATGCCTTTAAAATGAGCGTGGCAGGACTCGAACCTGCGGCAGATTGCTTAGAAGGCAATTACTCTATCCACCTGAGTTACACGCCCAGTCTACGTTACAATTATTTTATATCAATTTTTGAAAAAAAGCAATAGGGTTTTATAGATTTTAGTCCAGACTAAAATCTAGGTGTAAGATATATTGTTACTTATATAATCACAGGATAGCATTGATGAGGCGCCGGGTGAATAGTTAAGTTGAATAAAACTAAAAATATGCTAACTTGTATCCAGTATATTGATATACAAGACACAAAGTAAACGCAATTGGCTTTCAGAGTCAGTATGCTGTTTATAAAAAATAACAATGCCCCTGTCAGGAGTAGTGAAGCGTTTGTCATGTTCATTTTAAAGCGGCAGGATGTTGAAATATCAACCATTCAGCACCCAAAGCGCGACCAGCAGGTGCCCATTCTTTATTACCAGGGGCAAACTTTTCGGTTGATAAGTGTATTTAGAGCAAATCAAGAAGAAGAAGCCAAGGCATTATGGCGTGAGTTGACGGATAATCGAGGTAAAGCTTGTATTCTTCTCGAAGAACCAGACCGTTACAGCGTTTGGGGAAAAGTTCGTCTTGAGCAATTAGGTACAGAAACTGAAGATTCGACAAAGACGACGACTTTACTTGTAGCTAGTATTTTATTACTACAGTCGATACATATTGACATTGAAGAATTTCTAGGCGCCCGACAAGCCGTATTATTTGAAAAGGATATGGCAGAAGTGTGTAGACAAAAGCAATATCCCCAAGCATCTTCACCTGAGTTATTTAAATATTTGTTAAACGTCAACCCATTACAGGCAGCTCAATTGCCAACTTGGCAGGAAAATCATGTAGTTACGTTTTTACAGGAACTCCATCGGTTGGGCAAAGTTTATTTTGGGAACACAAACTTTGCTCATCCTGTTGTTGATAAATTACAAGAGATGTCAGAAAGTGACCGTTCGTTTTTTATAAGTTGGCTCAATCAATCACCTGTGAATAAAATTTGGCATTAGTCTTTAGTAGTTTTACTTAGGCTTAAGTTTGGGTAAAGCGAGTATATTGTGGGTTTAAGCGGTTTGAACTGCAAGCAGTGAATCAAACTGAGTTAAAAAAACTACAACATGCATAGCACAAATAAATTAGTATGAGTAACACTTATAAGAATTCGTATCCATCTACGCTGTTTTCAACCCAGAATATCGTATTAGCTAGTCTAGGTTGGGGTGTGCTGACGCTTTTGTACTTTCTGTTATTTAGCGCTGAGGTTCCTTCTAGTGACGGGAGTTTAAAGCGCGCGGATTGGTACATAATTGGTACAAATATTTTTGAAGCAGTGGCTTATCTTGGTGCAGGTGTTCTATGTTTAAGAAATTGGCGCAGCCAAGTTTTGGTGAGCAACCGCAATGTTTGGCTGTTGATGGGCATAGGTATGCTTTCTTTCTTTTTAGGAGGAGTATTCTTTGGCTACACAGAAATTGTTTTAAAGCAAGAGCCATTCCCTTCAATTGGCGATGTGTTTTTCGTGATTACCTATATAGTTGTGGGTTCCGCAATGATTTTAGCAGTGGCTTCGAGACGAATAAAACTAGAGTCTTGGCAATGGATTATCATAGCGATGATTGCTATATGTGGTAGTGCGCTTGCATGGTTAATATCAAATCAACCAGCAGGTGTAGAAAAAGACAAGGTTGAAGAGTGGGCAGTTCAAATTGCTCCGCTATTAAACTGGTTTTATGTGATTAGTGACGTGTTGTTATTAATCATTGCTACTGCTTTACTGCTAGCATTTTGGGGTGGGCGTGTTTCTTTATCTTGGCGAATGATTGCAGCCGCAGCATTTTCGCTATATATCGCAGATATGTGGCAAAAATACGCTACTACGTGGATACAAAATTATCAAAGTGGAGGGATACTAGAAGTGTTCTATGTATGGAGTGGAGTGTTATTTGGTATGGGTGCTGTCTTAGAATATGACGCATCTCTCAATCGTTCGCGGCGCGAACGTTCAAAAAAACGAGCCTAGATTTGGTATCTACCGTGAGAAAACTAACAGAGTCAGACAAACAAGAGATACTTAAGTGCTATCGCGAAAGTGCTGAAACAACTTCAACCTTAGCGGAGAAGTACGACGTTAGCAACTCAACAATTAGTCGTTTGCTAAAAAGTACTTTACCCGAAGATGAGTATGAGTACCTTGTTTCGCTTAAGCGAGCAGCGCGTACACCAGAAGGAAGAGCTACGGTAAGTTACGAAAATATCCCAGAGTTTAGCTTACAACCCGTAATTCCCGAACCTGTTGTAGAAGTTGAAAAACCAGCAACTCCTCGCAAAACTAAACTGCCTCCAGTAGCACTAAAAGAACCACAACCAGAGGTTCCGATGCCAACAGAAGCAATTGAAGGCGAAGTTGGGGTTCGCAGGGTACGTAAAAAACGCTCTTCCGCAGAACTAGAGGCGCCTCTTCCTGTTCGACCTGTTGCAAAACAGTTAGAACTGCTAGAAACAAAATCATCCAATGTACCTTCTTATGAAAATTCTCAATATCAGGAGGATATTCCAGAGGATATACGTGCTGATACAACAGCAATGCAGTTAGAGGCAACGCAAAACACTTTTGCTGAGATGTTTGGCGAGGAACTACTCGATGACCAAGGGGACGACCTAGATGATTTGGACGACCTCGATGATGAAGACGAGGACGACGATGAAGAATGGGAGGCGCCTCGACCATTAGTAACTCGACGTGGTGATAGCTTAGTTAGAGTTTTACCTCTATCAGCAGCTAGCTTACCTAGAACTTGTTATCTCGTTATCGACCGCGCCGCAGAACTAATCACCCGTCCATTGCGTGATTTTGGTGACTTAGGGCAAATACCTAACCCCGAAACCCAGCAACGTACCTTACCCATATTCGATAATCATAGAGTCGCCAAACGGTTTTCGACCAAACGCGACCGCGTGATTAAAGTTCCTGACAGCCGGATGTTGCACAAAGCCCGCTATCAATTACAAGCTAAAGGCATAACCCGCTTGTTAATCGACGGTCAGGTTTATTCATTATCCTCTGTGTAGTTATTAATCATTAGTCAGTACTCAATACGAGAGATGGGCTATGAGCAATGAACTACATTATTAGCGCTCGCTACCTTGAGGGTTGACAACCAGTTAACCCTCATTGTTTGTTTACTTGTATAAAAACCATAGATTTTATACTTTATGGATTACTGTGTAGTAATGGTGACAACGAGTTCACAGCAAGAAGCAGAAACCATAGCTAAAACCCTTGTAGAATCAAAGCTTGCCGCCTGCGTCAACATTTTCCCTATTCAATCAATTTATACTTGGCAAGATAAAGTTCACAATGAACCTGAATTTCAATTATTTATCAAAACCGACAGGCGCCTGTTTAGTACCTTAGAAGCTAAAATTCGTGAATTACACTCCTACGAAGTACCCGAAATTATCGCTCTTCCCATTATTGCAGGTTCACAACTCTATTTAAACTGGATTTCTGAAAACACCGGATTTTCCTAGAGGATATATTTTTACGTAATTTATCCTCTAGGAATTTGGGCACCTAATGTGAAGAAATCTTATTTATATATAATTTTAGGAAATCGATTTGCGCGCATCAATTATGTCATCTTTACGTGCAATTAGTTCTACCCAGTCATTAGGTATATTATCAAAACCATAGTAAATACTTGCTAACCCACCTGTAACACCTGCCGTAGTATCTGTGTCAAATCCTAAATTCACAGCTTTTAGTACAGCTTCGGCATAAGAAGAACTATTTAAAAAGCACCACAGTGATGCTTCTAGTGTGTCAATTACATATCCATTTGAACTAATTTTCTCTATTGGTAGTTTATTAATGGCGCCATTAAATACTCGTTCAAAATGCTGCATCTCCAGATTACATTCAGATGTACTATAAATATCTTTAACGTTTTCTATGCCTTTTAGGTAAGCTGCATGTTTATCGGCGCCTTTTAGTAAAGCAACTGCAATACTAATATAGATACCACACGCCATTTGTGACCTGGGATGAGCGTGAGTGATACAAGAGACTTGATGTACTCGTTTAATTAATTCAGAAAATTCTAATTCTCTATATAAATAAGCCATTGGTAAAATTCGCATCAACGACCCATTACCATTACTGTTCTCAGTTTTACCACCTGCGTCTACGGGTGAGCCGCCTTGTTTCCAATTTACAATAGCCATAAAAGTTGTATTACCAACGTCAAACACTTCACCCCTAGCAGTCCAATAACTTTCGTGGTACCACTGCCAAAAAGACTTAGCTATAGCATCGAGTGAAAAACCATTACATAAACTTTCTGCTAAACAAAAAGTCAAGGAACTATCATCAGACCAAGTGCCAGGTGGTTGATCCCATGTTCCGTAACCCTGCATTGAAGTTACTGGTGATGCTGTTCTCTCTACACGACTGGTAAATTCGACAGGCACTCCTAAAGCATCACCCACACAAACACCCATTAAACCAGATAACACTTGATTGTTTAACATAATAATTCTTTGGATACTCACCATATAAATAATGGTCGTATCATTTATAACTTATTTGTTCCCGAAAGTGTGACAGATTAAAAAGTGTCATCTGAAACATATAATTTTCCTGTGTTTTCGCTAAAAGGCTGTATAAATAATACTTTTGTAATTTTATCTACTGATAAATACAAATTTTAAATAGCAAGTTTGACGCGCGAAAAGTCGAAAACTAACTGGAACCTTTTAGTATTTTTTTCGACATTGAATATAAAGCGATACTTACAAAAAAGGTTAAAAATATGAAAGGTGTGATGAAGTCTTGTGTGACAATTTCTGCATTATCGATGATAGCAATTGCTCCAATTTTTATGTCTGCTGGTTCCGCTAGTGCGGCGCCTAAAAAAGGTACTAATGCAAGCTATGTAGGTGTTGGTATTTCTGCTGGTGTCACCAATGGTGGTCAAAATGGAGACGCTGCAACTTTTGGTGGTAATATTCATGGTCGTCTTAACTTGGGTGGACCAGTATCAGCACGCACTCAAATCAACTTCAGTGACGAAACAAGCGCAATTATTCCCCACCTGACTGTAGACGTACCTGTCGCAAAAGGTACTAACGTCTATGTTGGTGCTGGTTATCAATTTGTTGAAGAAGACGGCAAGCCAACTCCTAGTGGAAACAAAGACGGTGTTGCTGTTGTAGCTGGTGTTGAATCAGAAGTAGCTAAAAATTTCCTTATCTATAGCAACGCGACTGTTGGTGTCAACGCTTATCAGAATAGCTCCGCTTCTGGTGTTAGCCTTAACGGTGGTGTTGGCTATCGCTTTAGATAGAAATTTACCCTTCTCCATTAGCTAATAGTTAATACTTTATCAATATAGAATGGTATTTGCTGCCCACTTATTAACTATTAGCAACGAGTTATTGACTATTTATAAATAATTAATAAGTATTATTGCCGGGTTTGTTCTAGTGTTACATCACTAGTCAAGTCGGCTTTTTGACGTGGTAGAATATAAATAATTCAACTTAATCCCGACCGGATTACCGTACATCCGTAGCCGAATGGGTGCTAAATCTTACCATGTTTCGGCGTGTAGTGATGACTTAATAAGAACACTTTATTTTACAGAAATGGTACAATCTGCTCCTCCTCCTGCCGTTGAAACCCGCAAACCTTCTAAAGTCGAAGGACTCAAAGAACGTAGTAATTTTTTACGTGAACCAGTTGCTACTGAGTTACTTCAAGACACGAATCACTTTAGCGAAGATGCTGTACAAATTCTGAAATTTCATGGTTCGTACCAGCAAGATAATCGTGATAACCGTGCTAAAGGTCAAGAGAAAGATTATCAGATGATGTTGCGGACACGTAACCCAGGTGGTTTTGTGCCACCAGAGTTATATTTGACTTTAGATAAGCTGGCTGACGAATACGGTAATCATACAATACGTGCTACCACTCGCCAAGGGTTTCAGTTACATGGGATTTTAAAGAAAAATCTCAAGCCTTCGATTGCTGCTATAGTTCAAAGCATGGGTTCAACATTAGGCGCCTGTGGAGACGTGAACCGTAACGTAATGGCGCCACCAGCACCTTTCAAAAATAGACGCGATTATCAGTATGCCTGGGAATATGCCGAAAATATAGCCCAGCTACTAACACCACAAACAGGAGCTTACTACGAAATTTGGTTGGATGGCGAAAAAGCTATTAGTGCTGAAGAAAATCCAGAAGTCGTAGCAGCACGTCAAAAGAATGGTACGGGTACAATTGTTCATGATAACCCAGAACCTATCTATGGTACGCACTACATGCCACGTAAATTTAAAGTGAGTGTGACAGTACCAGGAGATAATTCAATTGATTTATATAGTCAAGATTTGACGTTGGTAGTCATTACCAATAAAAAAGGTGAGCTTAAAGGGTTTAATGTATTTGCTGGTGGGGGTTTAGGAAGAACTCATAACAAAGAAGAAACCTTCGCACGTACCGCAGACCCTATCGGTTATGTACAAAAAGAAGACGTTTACGACTTGGTAAAAGCAATTGTTGCCACACAGCGCGATTATGGTGATAGAACCGACAGGCGCCATGCTCGATTAAAGTATTTAATACATGATTGGGGTGTTGACAAGTTCCGCACGAAAGTTGAAGAATATTTTGGTAAACCTGTCGAACCATTTAAGAAACTCATCAAGTTTAGATATCATGACTTTCTGGGTTGGCACGAACAAGGCGATGGTAAATTATTTTTGGGTGTTTCCATCGACAATGGACGTGTAAAAGACGAAGGTGACTTTAAGCTTAAAACAGCATTGCGCGAAATCGTTGAGAAGTATAACTTACCAATACATCTAACACCGCATCAAAACGCGCTGTTATGTAATATTGCACCTGAACACAAAGAAGAAATTGAAGCAATTCTGAATCGTAATGGTGTAGTCACAGACTTAGAAAAAATTGACTCGTTAGAAAGATTCTCTATGGCATGTCCTGCTTTACCCACATGTGGTTTAGCTGTAACAGAGTCTGAGCGTGCAATACCATCCTTTTTACAACGGATACGAGCATTATTAGATAAAGTCGGTTTGCCAAACGAGCATTTCGTTACTAGAATGACAGGGTGTCCGAACGGATGTGCGCGTCCTTATATGGCAGAACTAGGATTTGTGGGTAGTGCGCCATTATCCTACCAAGTTTGGTTAGGTGGATGTCCAAATCAAACTCGACTGGCACAACCGTACACCGAAAAAATGCACGTGGACGACTTAGAAACTTTCCTTGAACCGATTTTTGTATTATTCAAAAAGTCGCGCAAGAAAAAAGAAAGTTTTGGTGATTTTTGTGCGCGCGTTGGTTTTGATGCTATTCGTTCCTTTAGCGAAAACTATCAACCTGGAGTAGAAGCTGGCAACGGATGATTCTAGGATGTAACGGATAGGTAATTTTATAGAACAAAAATTTGTTCGTCACGAATAACTCATCCGTTACATCCGTTGTATCCGTTGCAAATTAGTATTTTGCAATAATTTAATGCTAGTAGGTGGTTTCGGGTCAGGCGCCGTTGGTAGTAGTATTAGTCCTAACCAAGTAACATCATGCCATTCGTCACATTTATATCCGGCATTTTTATAAGTACCAACGTGCTGAAAGCCTAATGATTCATGTAGGCGCATACTTGGTATATTAGGTTGTGTTACACCTGCGTATGCATTGTAGTAACCTTGAAGCTTTAAGACATCAAATAAAGTAGTATATAAACTTTTTCCAATTCCCATACGTCGTGCGCGTTCATGTATGTAAACGCTGACATTTACTGACCATTGATAAGCTACACGTTCATGATGCGGCGCCGCGTAAGCATAACCTAAAACTTGATTATCAGAACAATATACTAGCCAGGGATACTGAAGAAGCAGTTTGGTTATACGTTGTTGCATTTGTTCAATAGTAGGCGCCTCAGTTTCAAATGTTATTGGTGATGATAGGCAAAATGGAGCGTATATAGCTTGAATAGAGGCAGCGTCATCAACTGTGGCAAGGCGAATCATAGAAAAATCAGAATATCAAAGGATTAATATAGCAATCCTAAATCATTTTTGAACAATCATATTAGCAACTTTTTTAATAATTCACAAATTTCAATATAGTAATTTATTTTTATTTGCGTCTTTCAGAGTTTGTTATTCAATAAAATTTTTTATTAAGATATAGAAATCATATCTTATCTAAATTATTAAACATTCAATTGATATAATAAATAGTCCTTAATATTCGTGAAAAATCGTATTTATATAACGAACCGCAAAGTACGCGAAGGAAAGAAACTAGAATGTTGCTTATAATAAAAGCTTGCATTAGAGAAAATAGTTATTTATTGATGCAATCATCTATATTTATATTAGAGAACTAACAACAAGGGAGTTATTGCTACTGTTAGCGCTAAACAGATTTTTGAAACATCTATCGTGCGACATATTTACCATATTAAACTTACAAAGGCAGTGGGATAATTCATGAGTAACAACGATGATAGACTTAAGTTAGCTTCACAGCAAGGATTAAGGACGCAGGTTGCAGCCACATCAGTCGGCGCCGTAGCCCTTGCATCAACAGTTAGAGCTACTCAAGATAAACAGAGCGTGAAAGTAGAAGTCGGAGAAATCATTGTTGACCTTAATATTAATGGCGAGAAGTATACACTCGCGATAGAGCCTCGCGTAACTTTACTTGATGCCTTACGTGAACGGTTGCAGCTAACAGGTAGTAAAAAAGGTTGTGACCACGGACAATGCGGCGCCTGTACTGTCATAATAGATGGGCAGCGCGTTTATTCGTGTTTATCGCTAGCTGTAATGCAGGAAGGTAAAGAAATTACAACAATTGAAGGTTTGACTCAAGGTGATGACCTTCACCCAATGCAGTTAGCATTTATTGAAAATGATGGTTTTCAATGTGGTTATTGCACTCCAGGTCAAATTTGTGCTGCGGTAGCGTTAATTGATGAAGTTAAGCGAGGTTGTGCGAGTGTAGTTTCAGAAGATTTTACTGAAACTTTGGGTGGGGCGCCGCAATTAGCAAATCTTTCAGAATTAGAAATTCGCGAACGAATGAGTGGTAATTTATGTCGTTGTAGTGCTTATAACGGTATTGTCGCGGCAATACAGCAAGTAGCTGGACAAGTGCCACCAGAACCAGCTGCGTTTTTAATGGTGCAAGGAAAAGAAAAACAAGCATGAAGAATTTTAACTACACACGGGCAAATACAATACAAGATGTTGTCGATAGACCGGAACCAGCAATGCTTATTGCTGGTGGTACAAATTTAGTTGACCGGATGAAGGTTTTTCTTGACGAACCGACGCAAGTTATTGATATTTCTCGTCTTGATCTAAAGAAGATTGAAACTACTGGTGACGGGTTACGGTTAGGCGCCTTGGTTACTAATACCCAAGTAGCTGACTTTCCTGTTGTGCGGCAAAACTATCCAATATTGTCACGAGCAATATTAGCAGGAGCATCGCAGCAAATTCGTAACGTTGCTAGTGTTGGTGGAAATTTGATGCAGCGTACTCGTTGTCCTTATTATTATGATACTGCGTTTAGTTGTAATAAAAGACAGCCAGGAAGTGGATGTCCCGCAGCAACGGGAATAAATCGGATGCACGCAATTTTTGGGGCAAGCGATAAATGTGTTGCTGTAAACCCTTCAGATATGTGTGTGGCATTAGCAGCTTTGGATGCAGTTGTTGAAGTTGAGGGTGTTTCGGGTCGGCGCCAAATTCCTTTTAGCGAGTTTCATCGTTTACCAGGTAATCAACCTGAACGTGATACTGCACTTGAGGAGGGGGAAATTATTACTGCTGTAATATTACCAGCAAATATAAACGCCAAATCGGGAGTGTATTTGAAATTGCGTGACCGTGCTTCTTATAGTTTCGCGCTCATTTCAGTAGCAGCTATTCTAGATATTGATAATAACAAGATTTGTAACGCCCGAATTGCACTAGGTGGTGTTGCACACAAACCTTGGCGTACACAAGAAGCAGAACAGTTTTTAGTTGGTAAAGCTGTTGATACAACATTATTTCAACAAGCTGCTGACTTAGCACTTCGTAATGCTCAACCGTTAGAACATAACAAGTTCAAAGTGGAAATGAGCAAACGTGCTATTCGTCGCGCATTAATGGTATCAGCTAATGGAGGTGGGATAGCATGAGTCAAATTATAGGGACATCGGTTAGTCGTAAAGATGGTATCGCAAAAGTTACTGGCGCCGCGACTTACTCAGCAGAATATCAACTAGCTAATTTAGTTCACGGGTATCTTGTAACTGCGACAATAGCTAGTGGAGAAATTCGTAGTATTGATACAAGTAAAGCTCAAGAATTACCAGGAGTTATTGCGGTATTTACGCACTTGAATGCGCCCAAAGTATTTAAACCGACTAACAACTTTGCGAAGTCGAAGATTTATGAAGCTCGTTTGCCTTTATCTGATAATCAAATTCATTACGCAGGACAAATTATTGGGCTTGTAGTTGCTGATACTTTTGAGCGTGCGCGCGATGCAGCTTCGCGTGTACTGGTTGATTATAGTACTCAACCACTCGTAATTGATGCTAGTCTTGCAAACTTCAAAGAGGCGCCACCACATTTTGGCGAAGAAATGAAGTTTTCTATTGGTGACGTTACGAAAGGAATGGAAACTGCAACCGCAAAAGTTGTTGAAACTTATCAAACCGAAACCGAACTTCATGCTCCAATGGAACCTCATGCTATCATCGTAGACTGGCAAGAAGGCGATGGAGTTACTATATATGAGCATAGTCAATTCGTTTTAGGTTCACAACGTACCTACGCAGAATTACTAGGTGTACCAACTGAAAAAGTACGAATTATTAGTCCATATATAGGTGGTGCTTTTGGTTCTAAAGGCTTTCCTTGGTCTCACGCTGTTCTTTGTGCAGCAGCAGCAAAACAAATTCAACGACCGCTCAAATTAGTTTTAAGTCGGCGCCAGATGACGGCTTTAACTGGACATCGTTCAGAAACAGAACAAACAATTCGTTTGGGCGCCACTGCGGATGGTACGATTACAGCGATTGACCATGAAGTAAAATCAGTAACATCGCCTGTAGAGGTTTTCACTGAGCCTTGCACAAATATTACCCCCGTCATGTACAAAACTGACAACCTGCAGATAATGCAGGAATTGGCGGTAATGAACGTTGGAGTACCCACTTTTATGCGGGCGCCGGGTGAAAATCCAGGAATGTGGGCGTTAGAATCAGCGATGGATGAACTCGCATGGAGTTTAAAAATTGACCCTGTAGAGTTGCGACTCAAAAACGAAACCAAAATTCATCAGCGTAAAAACCTTCCTTTTAGTGCAAAACATTTTGCGGACTGTTTGAAAGTTGGTTCCCAGAAGTTTGCTTGGAAAGACCGAGCAAAAGAACCGCGCGAAGTACATCGTGATGGAAAGTTAATTGGCTGGGGAATGGCAGCATCAACATTCCCAGGTTTACGCGGTGCAGCATCTGTCAAAGTTCGTTTGTTAAAAGATGGTACAGCACATGTTTTAACTGCTGGTAATGATATAGGGACTGGCGCTTACACAGTAGCAGCAATAGTTGCCGCCGAAACCCTACAAATACCTGTAGAAAAAATTCGTGTTGAACTTGGTGACTCACGACTTCCAGATGGAGGTATGGCAGGTGGTTCAATGATGAGTGCATCAATGGCGCCTGCTGTAATGGCAGCATGTCAAGAAGTTTTAAAACAAGCAGGAGTTGAAACAGCCCAAGAAGCATTTGCACTGCTTGAAGAAACTGGTGGCGCCGCATTTGAAGCAACAGCATCTTCGGCGCCAGGAGAAGAAAGTAAAAAATTTGCCTTTCAATCATGGGGCGCCCATTTTTGTGAAGTAGCCATTGATGAGAGTATTGGTAGGCTGCGTGTAACTCGTTGGTTGTCAGTAATGGATATAGGACAAGTCATCAACGCCAAAACCGCAGCAAGTCAAATACGTGGTGGTGTGATAATGGGTATAAGTCAAGCTTTAATGGAAGAATGTCAGTTTGACCCCAACATTGGTTATCCCGTTGTATATGACTTAGCAACATATCATTATGCAGCACACGCCGATATTCCCCGTATAGATGTAATATTTGTTGGGGAACCTGATACAAACTTTAACCCTGCGGGAGTTAGAGGAGTAGGAGAAATAGGTATTACAGGAGTTTCTGCTGCCATAGCCAACGCTGTGTATCATGCCACAGGTAGGCGCCTGCGAAGTTTACCATTAACACCAGACAAACTATTAGCGTAGAAATACAAATTAAAATCCCCTTGTTATGTTGCTGTGGCACAGGCATCCTTGCCTGTGCAGTAATATAATTTTTTACCACAGAGACGCAGAGGACACGGAGAGAAGAGAAATAAACCACATTCCTGAGCGAGGAATTTCCCACTCTTTAGACACGCTCGTACACAAAGATAAGAGTTAAAAGAGTTATATATTGGTGCCTACTTCTAAAACTAATTTAATTAATTTTGATATGTTAATTTTTTAATAATTCTTACAAACGTGTAACTTATGCATTGGTGGTTAATTTTTTCAACCCTGCAAAATTAAGTAAATGCTTAAAGGTAGAATATTATGAGGAAGCTATCGATACCATATTTTCCTGAGAGACAAAGAGGTCAAGTAATAATAACCTTAAACGTAACCAATCAAATTGATCAAATCTTAGCCGAGCGTGGTTTTATTTCCCCAGAAGAAGTCCGTTCCGTTACATTAACAAATGTTTTAGTCGATACAGGTGCAACATTATTATGTTTACCCTCATCTGTTATTACTCAATTAGGTTTAGCTCAACGAGGAGAAGCAAGCGTTCAAACCACTGCTGGGCTACAACAAGGACGAATATTTAAAAATGCTGAATTGTCCATTGAAGGGCGCCAAAGTACTTTTGACTGCTTAGAGCTAACAGAAGTACCATATGCTTTATTAAGTGTGTTACCAATGCAACGTTTGGGACTTGAGCCAGATTTAACAAACCATAAGTTGCGATTATTACCTATGAATTCTGAGCAAAGTTATCTTACAGTTTTATAAATGCACCGTCATTATATTTGTGTATAACCAATCATACCAATCATCTAAACCCTGACCTGTTTGTGCCGAAACTTGAAAAACCTGAATTTGTGGATTTACTTGACGCGCGTACTCAATACATTTTTGTATATCGAACTGTACATAAGGAAGTAAATCAAGTTTAGTGATAATCATTATCTGACTAGCACGGAACATGTGAGGATATTTGATAGGTTTATCTTCTCCCTCCGTTACAGAGAGAATTACAACTTTGCCATTCTCACCCAAATCAAATAATGCTGGGCAAACAAGATTACCTACATTTTCAATCATCACAACAGAATTTAGAGGTGGGTTAAGCTGTTGTAAACCCTTATCAATCATTGTTGCATCTAAATGGCAACCTGTTCCAGTATTGATTTGTACAACTTTGCAGCCAGTATCTTGGATTTTTTGAGCATCATTAATTGTTTCTTGGTCGCCTTCAATAACGCTGATAGGTAACTTTTCCTTTAAATCTTTGATAGTGCGAGTAAGTAAAGTCGTTTTACCGGCGCCTGGTGAACTCATCAAATTTAAAGCTAAAATATTTCGTCCCTTGAACCAACCGCGATTTTGAGCCGCAAGTAAATTATTCTTAGATAAAATATCAGCTTCTAGCGATATTGTGGTGCTGTGGACTTGGGCATGAATATGAGCAGGTTCTTCATGATGGTGTGTATGAGTAACCACACTACCATCTGGTAAAACATGTGTATGATTATGATATAAATCAATCATAGCAACATTACCCGTTTCTAAATTAGTAACCTTTACATCTCCATCATCCGAACATCCACAATTTACACACATAATTCCTCTATCTCAATTTCTTTTATTTTTAACTCTTCACCAGCAATTAAATCTAACTCAGTACAACCACACGTACATCGACCAAAAGGCTTTTCAAGTAAAATTTGTGTACCGCAGTTGCGACAATTTGCCAAACCAGGGATTTCTCTAATTTGCAACATGGCGCCTTCTAAAACAGTTCCCTGCGAGCAAATATCAAAACAAAATTTAATAGCATCAGGTAAAATCGCCGATAGCTTACCAACTTCTAATAAAATACGCTGTACTTTCTTACCTTCAGCATATTCAGAAACAATCGCTACAATATTTTGAGTAATACTCAACTCATGCATATCTACCGTAGGTTGGGTGGAACGAAGAGAAACCCAACATATATTTATATTATCGTCATATTTAATTAACGAGCCACTTTATCCAATCTCCATAAGGGCTACAATAAGCTAAAGATTGTGAGGTTTTGACTCCTCTTTCAAAAAAACTAATTTCAACCAGTGCCTTTGCTTTTGCTTTCATCTCAATAGAAACTATAAATAAATCCTGTTTTAAAGAATGTTGAGCAAGAAGAGAGAAAAGCTTTTCAGATGAATCTAAAGAAAACTGATTAAGAGTGAAAGTATGAAAAATACATAATGCTACATCCTCTGGTACAGATGATAAAATTTCAGGAAGGCGCCCAAGAGCATCTCCAGTAATTATTGTTAGTGCATTTGCCCTAGTATATAGTTATGTCTACAGGAGAAAATGACTTGTAACTTAAACTATAAATTAGCCCAGAAGGCCTTTTTTCTCCAGGTATTGCATCCCATTCAGATTCTAGTTTCATCCGACCTAAGCCTTCACTTATATGACCAGCATAAGTAACATTGCCATTATTTATCCATAATCGCATTCTAGCAATAGTTTGTTTTTTATGCTCAAACACAAGTGAGCGTGGTGTAGGCAACCAAACAAACACAATAGGTTTATTAAGTTGTCGATAGAAACAAAACTCTGCTATTGATTTACCCTTACCCTGATATCGAATAGTTTTCTTGCTTTCTATTTCCTCTTTGATACGCGTGTCAAAACCCAAAATTTTCTCACGCATCCTTAATATTGCTGCTTGCTCATCACCTGGTACGGTGCCTAACCAGTCTAGTAATAACTGTGGTGGCACCGGAATATTAACAGATATGCTGTTAATATCAAGCTTCTGGTAAGGAATTTGAATTTCGCTCCTATCGACATAGTTAAGTAAACATGTATTATTGAGTTAGTCCAAAAATTGTTGCAGGTGTCGATGCTCAAAATCTGCCACAAGCTGTGGCAGAAATTCCTTGTTACGGAAAGATTCAGATTGAACTGTTACACCGTCAGTAAATATGCCACTTTACGGATTGATAATGGGCGCCAACAACCCAAACGGTATAATTTTCACTTTTGAGAGGGTTGACTTAAAACGTTTGGTTGTTTTAATCAGGCATCGGTATGAGGAGACTTACTAGTGTCTAAAACTGGTTCTTTCGTACATAGCGTGCTAAATTTTAATTAAAATTTACAAGTATGCTTTATTTACAAGGCTTATAGGCACTTATAGTTTAAATTTAAGCGATAAAAAACCGTTCTGAAGGTAACAATGGCTGTAAGATAAACCCAGCAAGAGTTTTAAGCTTATTTTACCACAAGTTTAGCACGCTAAGTACGCAAGAGCCGTAATTCCCACGGTCTTGCCCTGTTAAATCAGGACGAATACCCATTCCAATATCGAGAGCAAGCGCGCTGTAATTACCTCCATCAACTTGCCCGTCTTCTCCAAAACTACAAAAGCCAATAAATTCTAGCTTCTCAAATATACCGTAGAAGTTATTTTGAGGGTCAAGAAAGTATTGTACGTTTTGTTCGATTTCATCAGGATTCAAATTATAGAAGTTTAGTGGCGCCTCATAATGCCAGAGAGCGCAAGCACGCGCGTTGATTTCATCCAACTGTTGAATGCTTAAAAACATTTGTACGTTCTGTATCGTTAATATTCAGTTGTGTAACTATAAAATATATGTTTATTCCTATGGGCAAGCCAAACAAAGATTCTCATCTTCGTTAAGTCAACAGTAATCGTAAGGATTGGCGCCTATCGCAAACCTCAACTTCTACTTTGGTTGTAATTCTTTACCTTTGCTGCGTCTACGCCATTGTTCAGCAACTTTTTTAACCTCTTCAATCTCATCAAAATCTACTTTTACAAACGCATTATCAAACTCAATACCTAAAGCTGTGCTAATTTCAGTAATTTCACTGAAGCTGGCAAACCTATAATTTTTTGCTTCATAATCTTTAATTTTTTCTTCTTCAAACCCTATTATGTCAGCCAACTCTTTGTGGCTCATCTTTGCAGCAATGCGCGCTTTAATCAGGGTGTCTGGAAGCTTATTAAAATTTTCTACTTTTATTCTTATTGGTTGTTTATTTTCACAATTGATTAAACTTTCATATTCATTAATTTCTTTTTGTAAAGCCATCAAATGAGACTTTTTAACATCAATATCACATTGCCAGCTTTCAGGATTATTTTGCATCCAAGCTTCATCCTGCTGTATCACTGATATAGAATATTCAAATTTTTTCGCACATTCTTTACTATAATTATATTGTTTTTCATTCTTTATCATAATTCCCACCTCATTAAATCAATAGCAATAATTCCTTTGCGATTTTGCATTCTGTCACGCTGGAAGAAATCAAATGAATTTAAGCCTAAATCGCCCACAGGTTCATCTGACCGATATAATTCACCTCTATATTTAGCCTTTTGTGCTTGACTATTATAAGATGTGAATATCGGAAGCGCATTTTTTCGCAGATAATCCATATCAACTTCTTCCGTGTCCCAGCAGGCATCAAAATCATTCGGGTCTGGTTCACTAGTCACAAAACTACCGTTTATATAAATAGTTCTACAACCAGCTTCTTGTAATTGCTTCATTGCCAATTCGAGACCAGTTATCATACGCTGCCTTTGTACAGTATAACCAAATCTCTCTACCAATTCTTCCCATTCACAAAAATGTACCCCTGTTGGTAAATTTCCATTTTCATCAAATTCTGGAATTATTTATGACACCCTAGCATATTTTTATTATCAAATATAAATAGGCAAATTAGGTTAAAAACTCAACAAAAATCAATATTAACATATATAAATTATCACAAATATTTAAATACGATATGTTTTGTAAAGGATGTGTAGATGTAAAAACGCACAGATGCGATTTAATTGGCGAATAGGAGCAAGACCAATCACTCATGCAATTTGAGACTATAGAGACGTAAAATTCTGCGTCTCTACAGCTTTCAAAATATCAAAACGTTTTATTAAATATTCTTGACAATCACTGAATTAATTTTGCCTTACGTTCAAGAATTGTAAGTAACTCTTCTTGTGCATCTGTAAGATATGTTTTATGCTCTTTGCCAAAAAATGCTAACAAGCTATCAGTGGCAGAATCACGGTTTGGTGAAGCATGTAATCGTCGTAACCGTAAAACTAAGTCTTGCATGAATTTGCATCCATCATCATATAAATTCAGTGATAGTAAATGCTGGATTTTAACTGTATACTCACCATCCCAAGTTTCAATTGTACAAGAATAATCGCCAACATGGGTTATGGCACCCCAGCATCCACCTTTACCTTTTAAATCTGGATTATTTTTAGGAAGCAAAACACAAATTTCTCCCTTACGATAAGGGTTCTTGACTTCCGTTCTTTCTCGAATCTTGTCAACGATGTCCTTTACTACTCGTCCTGATGGTACTTTCCCACCAACCTTTTCCACTGCGAGTTTCCAACAATTACGTTGTTCATCAGGTTCAAGAGCAACCAAAGGGCGAACTTGGCGTTCACTAGTAGGAAGAATTTGATAACCATTGGTTAACAAATCTGGTTCCTGTACATCTGGTAGAATTTGATAACCATTGGTTAACAAATCTGGTTCTTGTACATCCGGTGGATTTTGATAACCATTGGTTAACAAATTATCGACTACATTAGCTGCTGCTATTTTGTAAACAGCAGCAATGCGCGTGTAACCAAACCTTTTCCTACAATACTCTTCAAAAGTTTTATGAGTACTTCTGTATAGTTTTTTGTCGCGCAAGCAACGTAATGCCTTCCCCGCTTCATAAAACGCGCGTTCAACAAGATTTTCTAATATAATCCGTTCTTGTTCTTCATCATATGATAAGTCATCAGAATCAATGACTTCAACTTTAACTACATTACGAGTGGGAGTTACATTGTATGGAGCTTTCGCTTCGCGCGCTTTAAATAAAGTAACTATATTGCCTACACCCTTGGCTTGATAGCACGATGCATTCATATTTTTTCTACAAGCAAATTTTATACTATTTATCTTAATATATATATAGTTATGTATTACACTAAAATACTTAATAAAATTTATAAATTATACGAGTAAGCTAGTTAGAATATATTAATGAAGCTTTAAGGGCGAACTTGTCACTTTACACAATATCAAGGGCAGTTGATAATCAAAAAATATGCCTGAAAACAATAAATGTAGTATTTTGATGTAAAGATGTAAAAATTATTACTAAGTTTTTTATAAATTACGTGTTTGTCGCAAAAAAAGCGCTGTTTTATAGAGTCAATATAACTAATTGCTGTAATTTTGATACAGCTTTATACTTTTTTTATGTGTAGAAGCATTAGAGCGGTGTAGATAAGTTTGATTTATATTGAGGGTTGTTTAATTATTTTCTCAATGCTAAATCTTATTTTAAATCTCTCTTTCTTCTCTCTGTGTACTCTGTGTCTCTGTGGTAAAAAAACTCTATCACTGCACAGGCGAGACGCCTATGCTACAAGACTGCAAAATTGATGATATAAAGTTTATCAACTAATTCTAAAAACTTTCCCTTTGGGTACAAAAGGTAAGTATCTTTGTGCGGGGAGTAAAAAAGCGTGTTCTCGGCGGATGTGTAAGCGGTCACAAAATCCATCGGTAATAATTAGTAAGGGGCCATCTTTGGGAAAATCTTCTGCTTTCTCCAACATATCTATCCCCGGTTGTAAAACTGTACCACCTCGACCTTTAACTTGAACTCGTTCTGCTAAAGATTCCGGCGCCATATATCCTTGGTCATAAGCAAATGCATCACAGAAAACAACCCGTACATAAGGCACATCATGAGAAATACTATAACTGGCAATGGCGCCTAAAGCTTTCCCCAATAATTCCCGCTCCATTGAACCAGAAGTATCTAATATTACTCCAAATGTTCGACCTTCTTCGGCACTAGTATCAGGTATGTAACGAGGACGGGGAATGTCTGGAGTGGAAGATTGGCGCCGACTTGGGCGAGCATATGACCTAACATGAACTAATGGCGAAAAATAATTATCAAACCATCTTGCTAATTCCACATCCCAAGGAATAGGAGGATGATTTAAAGCGCGAATTTCTTCGACTAACCCCAAAGGCAGAAAACCTCTGTTTTGTTCGTGATGATAGATAAGTCCTTGATTTAAACAACGACGGTAAAAATCATCTAGTCCCATACCATCATCATGAGTCCACCAATCTGGTGTTCCTCCCTCTAAAATGTCACATTGCCCGACACCTCGTAATGTAGCAAGTTTACGGAAGCGACGTAAATCTGTAACTATTTGGTCATAGATAGCTTCGGCAGATAACCCTTTTAACTCAGGGTCGTATAATAAACCAAATTTTGGTAATTCTCCTAAACCCATTTCTATCAGCCAGGAATTAATTACATAGTCACAAGCAACGTTCCAAAAGTAAAAGTCTCTTCCTTGGCGCCTCGTATCATGTCTTAATCCTACATGCAATAACTCATGGGCAATGACAAATCGGCATTCTTGGTCATCGAGTTTAGCAGCAGGGTTAATAAAAATTTCTTTGTTTTGAATATCAACGGCAGCAACCGAAATATCTAAACGTTGACATATTAATGGGTCTTCGATAATTTCAAAGTTTGCTGCTAAGGCGCCTAAAAGTGGATAACTGTTAATGAACCATGACTTCGCTCTGTTAGCTGGAGTATCTTTTTCAATATTTGCTCCCAAAAAAGCTTCGCGTCCTCCCGCAACATTTACGGCACTTGTCACAGCACTAATTAACCCTCTGCCAAAGCTAGCTTGCCAGTCAAAATTACGATTTAGATAATAATTATTATTTTTGGGGGATTCTATAATCATATCAGTAAAGTTATACCCAGGAATCCCACTCTCACAAAATTCCTGATATAAGCTTTCTTCATTACGAGTAGAAGCATTTATAGAGAAATTATATTCATCTGGAGCGCGTCCTAATTTTAAATCGTTTAGAAATTTCGCTATAAAATAGTTACATGCGGCATTCCATTCTCGAAAATTTGTTTTTTGCTGAAAATGCCCAAATCCTAAATGCAATAGACAATGAGCTAGTACATATGCCCACTCTTCTTCTAAACCACGTCTGGTAGGGTGTACATGAATGGCGCCGTTACTTGTAACAACAGCCCAACCCTTGGGTGGACATTGATTTCCTTCTCTACGTATAATATTAGCGTGATAAAATAGCTCTGTAAACATGGGATGGCACCGAATAATCCCACATCCTTCATTAAAATTAATTAATCCAATATCTTTGCCCGGTTGATTTTTTTTACTTGGCATTTTCTTTTTGCACCAAACGCGGCAAATCTCTAACTATTTCTACCATGAGCCAACTGGGTAAAGCATCACCTTTTTCTGATTGGGCAACAACCATTTGTGCTATCTCTAAGCTAATAGATGCGAGGTCTTTGAGCAGACTTTTAGCTCGGTGAGCTAAATCTTTTTGACTACCTGTAGCTATTTTTTGTTCTTGAGGTAATTCTTTAATAAGTTGCGCGCGTAACGACTGTGCCAAGAAATACAAAACATCTCTATCTTCAGGCTTTGTTGGCCAACCAATATCTCCTTTAAGAATAGCACTCAATTGATACTTACTTTTAATTTGTTTGATAAACCCTTTAAACTGGGTCGCATGATGGGGAGATAAGCACCCAATAGCTAAAACTTCCAGCCAATCATCAGTAATACGCTCACCAAATTCATGAAGAGCATCGCTTAACATATGCCAAGAACGTGGTGTAGAAAAAGTTTCTTCATGTTTTGGAGGTTGACTCCACAAGTGGTCAGGACGAGTTTGAATGTATTCTATTACCCAAGGATGAATGTTATTATTTTTTGCCCATTCCAACCAATCGCGATGCGAAGCTTTTAAATGTACATGAATCATGCGGTTGAGCAAAGCAGAAGACATCGGCTTAACAATGGCATTATCAGATGCGCGATTCCCGGCGCCGATTACAATAGAACCAGCAGGAAGATGATACTCACCAATTCGGCGTTCGTGAATAAGACTATAAAATGCTTTCTGTACTTCGTGAGAACAAGCATTTAGTTCGTCTAAGAACAAACAGTATGGTTCTGAGCGTGCAATTATTTTTGGGGGACAGAAGCGACTGGTTCCATCTATAATTTGCGGCACACCGATTAAATCTTCCGGCGCCAGTTGACTACCAAGTAATGAAACACAAGGTATTCCCACTTCCCTTGCAAACTCTTCCACCAAAGATGATTTACCTATTCCAGGCGCCCCCCAAATAAACACTGGTCTTACTACAGCCACATTCAACAGAAACTCGGATAGTTGTTTTTGGGTAAGTGCAATTGCTGGGTTCATTCAATACCAATTTGTATAGATTTATATAAACAGTAGGCGTATCTTGTTTATAACACCTTGCAAGAGGATGATTCCGGATTAATTAGAACGGCGTCTGTCATATACATCGCTTATAGCGTGCTCCCGGTTGCTTACTGCATCAAAACCTAAAATCATTATATTGATTTTAGCTTGCTCCGTCAGAAGCTTATCTTGAAGCGTGAGTAGTGACTCGTTTTGCGGTTGCAGGCGCCGTATGTTTTGGTAAGATTATGAGCAATCTGGGAGATGCATTTTTGAATGTCTGATGGACGATAACACAATATTGAACAATTTAGCTATGCTTACATTAAGTTACTTGCTTCTATAAGAGCTATAAAAAGCATAAAAAACCGTGACAGGTGAGTATAAAGGTTCATTCTACTTCAATTAAATGTGCCTGATTTAAACCTAGGTATCCAATAAAAAAAGGGAATGTAGATTATACATTCCCTATAAGGTGCAATAATGTGGAATATTAAATTAGTTTTAAAAGAGTTAGATAAATAGCTTTTAAAACTTAATTACGTTTATAAAAGTGCTATTAAAATCCTCTAACAATTGCTTCGCGTAGAATTGTGCGGTTGTTTCTTTTCACAGTCAAGTTTTTGTTTGTGCTGGAGACAGTTACACCATAAGTATATTCACCATTAACAGCTTCAAAGTACCTTCCTCTGTTTTTAGCGCCATTTACGGTCAAAGGTAGACTTATCTTTTTACCAGTCTTTTTGTCTAAACCTACATAATTATGTGGTGTATCACCTCCACAGATGCTTACTAAAAAATTCTTTGTCTCAGCCGCAACAAATGTACTGTCGTATTTACCACATAGACTACGAACTTCTCCAGCTTGAGCGGTTTGTGCGAAGGGGAGTGAAAGCGAGCAGACACCAACAACGGATAAAACTAACTGAGCGACTGTTTTAGAATTAACTTGCATATTTATAATGATGCGTGTGGTTGAATTTGATACTAATTTCTTCAGCACACGTTTTCGTTATTACGGAAAAGTCGATTAGATTATTTTGGTTGAAATTTTGTTCTATAGAAGGCGACACTCTATTTTATACCTGCCAAATGACATCTCACGAATGGCGCCGGATTGATAAATACAATACATTTCAACTAAATAGCTCATAACAACTAAATAAGTTAGCATCGTTGTCAAATCAAAAGCGTTTTATCGTTAGGTGCCATTATCAATCCTGGTTGTAATACTGTACCACCTCAACCTTTTACTTGTACTCTTTCTGCGAGAGATTCCGGCGCCTGTCATATATATAGTTTATTATAATTTATTAAATATTATTGACAAGTGCTGATTTAAGAATTAGGACTTTATCATTTTGATGAAATGCGGGTTTGAGTCAAAATCTTAAAACCTATAATTATATTATTTTAGGATAAGAATCCTCGATATATCTTTTAAAGATATCAGTTTTTTATAAATCACTGACTGTGGTTAGAAGATTAAAGCAAAGCTAACAAGCAGCAATAATTTAGAATAAAGCTATGCTTGCATCTACATTTAAATTACGACCCTAAAATAAACTTACTTGATAATTAATATACGCAATCTCACTTAGAATAGTTTGCAAGGGCATTATTCCGCTCAAATCTCTATAATAATTGCTTTTAACTTGCGCTTAATCGCTTAAAAAGCTATACTGTAGAGGTACTAGCACAATTGATACATGATAACTTACAAATGTACGCGCAATAAACCTTATATTAACGATATTGCACGCAAAACTGAAACTGCCTCTCGCCAAGGGCACTATATCAAAGCTAACTCTATAGAAGATGCAATCGCACAAATGGAAAAAAAGTTTCCCAATGAAAAGAATATAGGATTTACAGCTGAAGAGTGGGAAGAATAGTTAGTGATATCATAAGCTTGGTAGCATTGATATTAAGCTATCAAGTCCTTTTGTGGCAATTTCCAAAACTAACAAATTCTAGGCAATTGGTCACCTACTAACATATCAACTATTCTTTCGGCGCCAAAACCAGTCTTCAACAAAACAATTCCTTCTGGTTTCTCAATTACTTCTCCAACTACACACGCATTTAAACCTGCTGGATGTGATTTCATTGCTGATAATACTGTATCCGCGTCTTCACGTTTGAGGACAACTACTAGTTTTCCTTCATTAGCTAAATACAAAGGGTCGAAACCAAGAATTTCACATACACCCTTAACTTGTTCTTGAACTGGTATCGCTGCTTCATCAAGACGAATACTGACATTGGCACTTGAAGCAAATTCATTTAAAACTGTTGCTAAACCACCACGTGTAACATCCCGCATTGCATGAATATCAGGACACGCTTCAATTATAGTGGCGACTAAATCATTCAAAGGCTGACAGTCACTCTCTATATTACTATCCAACGCTAACTCACCACGTGCGATTAATATAGATGTACCATGATTACCCAATTCTCCGTTAATTAAGACTACATCACCAGGTCGAATATTTTGGGTAGATATATTTACTTTATTAGATATTACTCCAATACCAGTTGTATTAATAAATATTTTATCTGCGGCGCCCTTCGGCACGACTTTAGTATCACCTGTGACTATTTGTACACCTGCTTTAATTGCAGCATTTTGCATACTTTTAACAATACGCCTTAGTGTTTCTACTGGAAACCCTTCTTCTAAAATAACGCTACAAGTCAAATATAATGGTTTGGCGCCACTTACAGCTAAATCATTGACTGTGCCATTTACAGCTAACTCACCAATATCACTACCAGGAAAAAACAACGGGTCTACAACATAGGAATCAGTAGTAAAGGCAAGTTTATCACCATGTTGCATCAAAGCCGCTATCTCAAAAGTTGCCTGGTCTTCAAGTGGCGCCAAATATGAGTTATTAAATGTATTAACAAAAATATCATCGATTAAATCGTGCATCGCTTTACCACCACTGCCATGCGCGAGGGTTATATTTTTATCTCGTAACTGAGCGCGCTTATTAAGTTTAATACCGTAATCCGAGTTTTTCATAAATTAGCGGGACAATTAACTAAAAATTGCGAACTGTGCTTTGCCTTGCTGTTTGGCACGGTACATCGCAATATCCGCATCGTTGAGCAAATTAAGAGGTTCTTCATGATTTTTTGAACTTAAGGCAATTCCAATACTAGCGGTAGCAATAAGCTCGTATCCTTTAAGATGTAATGGTTCTTTGAGAGATTCTTGAATACGTCTTGCTACACTTGTTGCCAAATTCACGTTCTTGATGTCTTCTAATAACACGGCAAATTCGTCACCTCCAAACCGAGCAACCGTGTCACCACTTCGCACACACGAGTTTAACCGAGAAGCAACATGAACTAGTAAATCATCTCCCATCGAATGTCCGTAACGGTCATTAATTCCTTTAAAACCGTCTAAATCTAAAAACATGATAGCAAAATGATAATTATTCCTTCTTTTTGCACGCTCGAAAACTTGCCTTAAACGGTCTAAGAATAAAACTCGATTTGGTAATGATGTTAATGCGTCGTAAAAAGCGTTGCGTACTAAATGCTCTTCCTTTTGTTTACGCTGCGATATATCTTGAAATACTATAACGGCGCCTGTAATATTACCATCTCGGTCGCGAATTGGAGCAACGTTGTCTCCAATGGAAATCAAATCGCCATTTTTATTGATTAACACGCAGTTTTCTGGCAAATTTAAAACTTGACCCTGCTTAATTGCTTGCCTTACCAAATAGTCGATTTCTTCTCCTGTGTCATTATCTACTAAGTTCAATACTTGTGTAATGTGCTTTCCAATAACTTCTTCTTCTTTCCAACCAGTTAGAGTTTCTGCAATTCGGTTCATGACTTGCACGTCTCCACTGATACCAGTAATCACGACGGCGCTACCCATACTGTTAATAACTGACAGCATCTGCTGCTGTTCTACTTCAAATTTAGTTTCAATATGATGCTTATAAAGTGCCATTTCTACAGCGTTATATAAATCTTTTTCTGCAAACGGTTTAAATATATGACTAAACGGTTCGCTCCGGCGATTTTGAGATAAATTCGGTTCTACCGTATACTCCATTAAATATAATACTGGTATGTGAAAGTTTGTCCGGATAATATTACCTGCCGCAATCGCATCAATATCACCAGCCAAGCAGATGTCCATTAATACTAAATTAGGTCGCGTTTCTGCTACCTTTTCAATAGCTGCTTTCCCTGAATCAATTATATCTGAAACCGCATACCCTAATTTCTGCAAACTATCAATTATGTCTATTGCGAGAACTCTAGAGTCCTCCACAACTAGGATTTTTGGGCAGTCCATACTAAAATTACCTGCTTGAATCGGTTCAGATGCGATTAACGACACGAACCATAGGGCAGCGAAAATAATTCTATCATAATCAATCTCCATACTGCTTACATCTGTCGTTAGTACAAAGTTAAGCAGAATATTATATTAAGCAATTTGGGTTCCATTAACCGTTAATTTCGGCACTTACCTCTAATCCATCTGTGCAATCATTATCTAGTTTTCCAAGCTATATTCAGCATATACTTGTATAAAAAATATCATCCCAGGGTTATTATTTATTACCTCATAAATACAATAATACTCGGTTTTTACTTAGCTAAATAAAAATATTATATTAACATATAATTTAGTTATGTGTTGATTTGATATACTGCTCACGCCAAGAGAAAATCATTCATACACTAACAAAATATTAACCAAACACTTACAAGTAAACTGTATTTACAATACAGTTTTAATGTATAAAAAAACCGGGTTAACATTAAACCCGGTTTGCTGAACAACTTTTGACGTTTGGTAATAAAACTTTAAACTCTAGTACGAGTCACTTCGAGACTAATTCTGCCTCCAAAATCAGGAATAGGCGCCGCTGGTTTACTGAGAATCACTTGTACTTGTGTGATAGAATGACATTCGGCTAAAATCGACTCTGCAATTGTCGCAATTAGCTTTTCAATCAGTGCGAACTTCGATGTTTGTATTAAATGCTTCACTATACTAATTACGCTACGGTAATCTAAAGTATCTTCAATGGCATCTGTTTTTCCTGCTTTCGAGATATCTAGCCACAACTTAACATCTACTTCAAACCATTGTCCTAGCACTTGCTCTTCTGGTAGGTACCCAGTGTAACCATAAGCACGAATACCTGTCACATGAATGTTGTCCATATTCATATATTATGTCAAAACGTTAAATTGCCTGGTTGGATTGTAATAGGTATTGGGTAATGGTAATCAAGTACTAGATACTAGATAGAGCAATATTGATTTCACCACTGCCATAATGTCATTAATTCGTAATACAAATGAACTGTGGGCTTTTGTCCTTGTCGAGACTCTAAAAAGGTTAGGGTTGACTTGTGCTGTAATTTGTCCGGGTTCTCGCTCAACTCCTTTAGCTGTTGCGTTTGCTCAAAAAGCGCCAAAAATAGAAGTGATTCCTATTCTCGATGAACGTTCAGCAGGATTTTTTGCATTAGGAAGAGCAAGAGCGACCAAAAAAGCTGTGGCAGTTGTTTGTACTTCTGGAACAGCGGGGGCAAATTTTTATCCTGCGGTGATTGAAGCGTTTGAAAGTTGTGTACCGTTATTGTTACTGACTGCTGATAGACCGCAAGAATTACGCTTTTGTCACTCTGGACAAACTATTGACCAAGTAAAGTTATACGGTAATTATCCCAACTGGCAAGCCGAACTCGCAATTCCTGGCGCCACATTAAATCTACTAACATATTTAAGGCAAACAATAATTCATGCATGGGAGCGTTGTTTATCTCCTCAACCAGGTGTCGTACATTTAAATATACCGTTTCGCGACCCTCTAGCCCCTGTTTCAGATGGTATTGATTTAACTAGCTTACAGTTAGAAATAGATAGCGAAGATTTTTGGCGCCAACCTTTACCCCTTTCACCCTTACCCGTTACACCTTACCCCTCCCCCCTCCCCTCTTCTTCTCGCGGTATTATTATTGCTGGAATTGCTCAACCGCTTATAGACGAGCAATATTGTAATCACATTGCTCTTCTTGCTCACGCTTTAAATTATCCTGTATTGGCAGAAGGACTTTCTCCCGTTCGTAACCACGCTCATCTAAATCCCTATATAATTTCCACTTACGACTCAATTCTTCGTAATGCTGACTTTAGAGAAAAGCTTGCACCTGAATTTGTCATCCTTATAGGTGAAATGCCAACTAGCAAGGAGTTACGAACTTGGTTACAGCAAACCCAACCCCAATTACTAATCATCGATAAAAGCTTTCGCAATCTTGATTCGCTGCACTTAAAAACTTCACACCTGCGAGTAGACATTTGTGAATTGAGCGAATTTCCCACGTTACCAACTACTACTTACCTTGAAGATTGGCGCCATATTGAAACGAAAACGCGCATAACACTCGATAAAACTTTTGAACTTTGCAGCGAGATGCTTGAATGTAAAGCAGCTTGGTTACTTTCACAGATACTACCACCAAAAACACCTTTATTTATTGCCAACAGTATGCCTGTACGTGATATTGAGTTTTTCTGGAAACCCAATAATCTTGGTATTAAAGCTTTTGTTAACCGAGGCGCCAATGGTATTGATGGTACATTATCTACAGCTTTAGGAGTAGCTCACCGTAACCAAAGTAGTGTTATGCTAACAGGTGATTTAGCTTTACTACATGATACAAACGGGTTTTTGATTAGAAAAAAGTTTATAGGTCATTTGACAATTGTTTTAATTAATAACAACGGTGGTGGTATTTTTGAAATGTTACCAATTTCTCAATTTGAGCCACCATTTGAAGAACTTTTTGCAACTCCCCAAGAGATTGATTTTGCCAAACTCTCTGCTACATATGATATTGAGCATGAAATAATTACATCATGGGATTTATTAAAAGAAAAATTAAATCCATTACCTACATCAGGAATTCGGATTTTAGAATTACCAACAAACCGTAAACATGATGCAAAATGGCGTAAAGATAATTTAGGCAAATTTGCTATTATTTGATGCCACCAAAGACCGCTAAACCATAGTACTTCCAGGGAACAGCTACAGTTGAAAATCCAGCTTGCGTGAGCATTTGTAAGTGTGCGTCCAAAGTTGCTAGTTGGTCTTGATTGGAATACCCATAAGTAGTGCTGTTTCCTATTCTTGCACGAACATCAGCAAGCGTAGTACCTTGTTGATTTGCCCATTCTTCTCGCGCTAATTTATACACCTCTGCTAAAGTAGGGCAAGATGGTAAAGTTGGGTCAGCATTCCAAAAGCAACCAGATGGAATAAGACTTTCATGAATACGTGTAAATAAATTTTGCTTCATTTCATCCGTAAGATGATGAATTGCAAGTGACGATATACACGCATCAAAATCGGCGCCGATATTAAATTTATCAGGATAACTTGCCCATTCACCAAAATCAGCTTCTTGTCCCGACCATCTTTCTTCACATCCAAAAGAACTAACCTTCGAGCTAGCGAAGTTAATCATGCGTGGCGAATAATCAAGCGCTATAATTTCCGCATCTGGACAACGTTTAAGTATTTTGAGCGTTAACTCCCCAGTTCCACAACCTAGTTCTAGAATTTTTTTACTTGCAGATGGTACACAGCGAGTAATTACTTCGAGCATTTCATCATAACGCGGCAAAAGTTGACGAATACCAGCGTCAAAGTCTGAAGTGTTAGCGAAGACCTCACCAGGATATATTTGTGACATGGATTTTAAGTAAATGCATCTGACTTAATTATCTTACGAAAAATTAAAAAATCTAACTTTTGTAACAATACCTTTGCCAAAATATATTTTAATAACGATTTTGCGTCTCTACATTTGCGTTAAAACAAAGCAGGATACCACTTATGACAACTGATACATATGAAATATATGACCACCTTACGGATAGAGAAACTTTGATTGTTTACATGACTAAACATGAGGAGCAATCAATTACTATTGACGGTAATCTATTAGCGATGGGACGGTGTACCCGCATCCTTCAAGATTCTTATGATTTTCGTCCAGTTCATAAACGGCAAGTGAAAATAGGAGAACGTTTAACAGTTAGCGCTGCTATAGGAGGGGGACTTAAAGTCAGAACCATTCCTACTGACTGGGTTGTTACAGAAGCTGAAACCTACGAACCAAAAAACGAGATACCAGGTTTTAGAGAAATTATAATTGCTTATTGCGAACAAGTACCATTATCTCTCGATGAATTTAGAAAAGCTATTTACGAAAGTGGTGTTGTAGTTAGTCTAGATTCCTTTGGAGGTGATGAGGCAGCTTACGATAAATATTTACAATCATCGAAAGTAACGGTTAATAGCAATGGTAATTTTAATGCAAAGGCGCCAAAATCAAGCGAGGATAAATCACATCCAAATATATCCTCTAGGAAAATTGACATAACGGAGGCGCCAAAATCAAGCGAGGATAAATCACATCTAAAATATATCCTCTAGGAAAATTCTCTGTGTACTCTGTGTTTACGTGGTAAAAAATAATTACTTACAGCACAGGCTTTCCGGCCTGTGCTACAAGACTGACAAATTAATGATGTGATTTTGGCGCCTTTGATGCTCTTGTTGCCCTATGCGATAAAATTTTTTGGTTCGGCAATAATAAACGCTTGTAATGGAAACCAATTGGCAAACTGTTAAATCTTACGAAGATATTCTTTATCATAAAACTGATGGCATTGCGAAAATTACCATCAACCGTCCTCATAAACGCAATGCTTTTCGTCCTAAAACGGTATTTGAGCTTTACGAGGCTTTTTGTGATGCTCGCGAAGATACTACTATTGGAGTTGTTTTATTTACTGGATATGGTCCACATACTGATGGTAAGTATGCTTTTTGTTCGGGTGGCGACCAAAGTGTGAGGGGACAAGCTGGTTATATTGATGATGAAGGTACTCCACGATTAAATGTATTAGATTTACAACGTTTAATTCGTTCGATGCCTAAAGTTGTAATCGCTTTGGTTGCTGGTTATGCTATTGGTGGTGGACATGTTCTACATTTAATTTGTGACTTGACAATTGCCGCTGATAATGCTGTGTTTGGCCAAACTGGCCCCAAAGTTGGTAGCTTTGATGGTGGTTTCGGCGCCAGTTATCTTGCGCGTGTCGTTGGACAGAAAAAAGCTCGCGAAATTTGGTTCCTTTGCCGTCAGTATAACGCTCAACAAGCTCTAGAAATGGGATTAATCAATACAATTGTTTCTGTTGAACAGCTTGAAGCAGAGGGTATTCAGTGGGCAAAAGAGATTTTAGAAAAAAGTCCCATTGCTATTCGCTGTCTCAAAGCTGCTTTTAATGCTGACTGCGATGGACAAGCTGGTTTACAAGAACTTGCTGGAAACGCCACTCTACTTTATTACATGACTCTTGAAGGCGCCGAAGGTAAACAAGCTTTTTTAGAAAAGCGTCCGCCAAATTTCCGTTCTTTTCCTTGGCTACCTTAATTATTTTTTAACATTTCATCCTAAAAACCGCACCTTTATATTCAAGGTGCGATTTTTTTTGATCAACATAAATACATGAAGCCCCAAGCGTATCTTCTTACTTTTTTTACACAGTTGCACCAATCAGTATATCCAGGTGATTGGTAACCAGGAAGGTTAACTAGATTCAGATTATTTACTCAGAATTTATTTAAGAAAATGTAACATTTGATAAATAGGAGGTATTAAACTGATACTGTTTTTGCCACAGAAAGTTCAGCGCGGTGAACTGCTAACTCTTCTAATGGAAGAACATCTTGCTTCAAATTTGATGCTACAACAGGTATGGCTTCTGGCAAGCTCCATGAATCTTCTAAGGTTTCCCAAGATGGTGCAAACGCTGGTAAAGCCAATGAGCAAGCTTTCCAATGTCCTTGAACTGGCGCCCCTAGCTGCTGACAGTTTCCACCGCGACGACCTTCTGGATTGTAATGACGACAATATTTACAGGCAGAAGTTAAGAAATTGATGCTCTTCATGGTCAACGCCGTAGGCAAATAGTTTTCACTATTTATTTTCCTCCTAGATACAAATACGGATTATTGCCAACAAACCATTATTCAGCATATGTTTTACCGATCCCCAAGCCAATTTTGCCTTTATATTTATTTTATGTTTGTGTTATATTTTTCAACTTTTTGGTTACAATTACGATACATAAAGCTAAATTAGACTCTTGGGAATCACCCTTTAAAAGCAATTGGGATCAAAGCTAACATTACCGCTATAGATTTGTCCTAAATTCGCTCATCATCCATTAGATAGAAAGTTTTTACATTTTTATAGCTTTTTTAACTTTTTCTACCTCTTTTGACTTATTTGACGTATGTATATTTTATCTAAAATCTAGCTAAAACCTTTTTGCCGCGCATAATGCACAAACTCCCCAACGTTCTAGTTCACCCGAAGGAGTCGGAGCTTGACATTGCGGACAAAGTGGTAAGTTTTGTGAACTAGTTTGTACTTTTTTAACCCAGCTATCAAAAGCTGTATTTACAGCATTACTACCTATTGCTGGAATATCCTTCTCTACAGTTTTAGAGATATTTTGTTCTAAATAGCATGGATGTTCTTGATGTGAAGCTCTTCTTGGTTTTATGATGCGGGTGCTACTATTCCAACCAGCAGTAGAAAAATGAATGTCGGTTAACGGTGCCGATAGTTTTTGATTTACCTTTATAAGTAAGGTTTTGCGCTCAAACGTCAAAGTTTGTGCCCATGCAGCACTAGATGTTGCAACCCGCAAAACATCACGATGGATAGAAATAGGACGAGTATGTAGTGCAATAGAACTACCGACAATATCATGCCAGCATTTGAGCAAAATTTGTAAAGGTGGAGTTTGCCAGTGACCCCGCGCTTGTAAAAGTTTTAATACATCGCTTACAGTTCTGAAAGCCATCGAATTTAATTTGAGGGATATTATAAAGACTAAGCGTAAATTATTTTTTTACTTTTTAAAGTCTTATAGCTTGAAAGTGAGTTGTTCATGAGTCAAAACCCCCTGATGCATCTGGGTAGTCAATTTTCTAAAACACCCGGCTTGAAACCACCACTAGCAGCAGCACTAGCTAGTTTGGAAGTACAACTCGACCGAGAGTTAGCAAGATACAGGCGTACACGAACTGGTGGATATCGTGCTTCTGCCCAAAGCTCAAAAGACAAAAATAGTAGTGCAATTGGACTACAATATTTAACTCCGGTAGCTGACACGATACCATTTGATACAGCTATACCGAGTTTAGACGAAAATATTAGTGAAACTGCTATATCCGAAACGAATGTTACACCAGTAACTTATATAAACGAAATAACCACGACGCCCCCACCACCACCCCCACCTCCACCAAGTCCCAGAGTTGCGGTTACACCTGACCCAATACCTGACCCAATAAAAGAGACGGCGCCATCACCATTATCTAGTAGTGCTAGCATTGTTCCAGTTACTACAATCAAAGCCTCTACAGACGAAAGTGTAGAGTCTAGCACTCATCAAAATCAACCCGATGATTATTTAGAGTCATCGGAGGCATTATTACGGAGTTTGACAGAAGAGGCGCCTAAACCACAAAAGCGACCAAAAAGCAACAGTGATAGTTTGCTTTCGCCTTTAGGTATTGGTTCTATTTTATTATTCTTAATGGCAAGTATAATTTTGGGCGCTGTTGTACTAAATCCAAAACTTCTGCCACAATTTAGTCTTGGTGGTTTGTTTAAACGCGATGGTTCAACTGCAACTAATAGTGATATAGGTAGCCCAAGTAGTGACGGCAATACAAAAACAGTCGCTCAACCACAGCTAACACCTATAACTAGATATCCCAACCTTGCTTCATACGAATTCCCAGAGGTTAAGAGTCCTAATGATGTTGTTGGCTTGACCCCCAAACCAAAACCTACTCCAACTGTGGCGCCTCCTCCAACTCCTCAAAATGTGGCGCCTCCTGTAGTCCCTGCCATATCCGTTCCAACAACTCAGGCACCAGTAGCTATTACACCTACACCCACACCTACAGATATTCCTATCTCTGAAATTAAACCTTCAAGTGATGGGTTTTATCATGTAATTATAGACAACACTAGCGAAGGCGCCTTTGCTAACGCTCGTAAAGTAGTGCCAGATGCATATTTGTCACCCGATGGCAAGTTAATTTATCTCGGAGCAATTAAAAACAAAGAGAAAGTTCAGGAATTGCTTAATGAGGTTAGGCAAAAAGGCCTCAACGGCAGAGTCAAATAAATGTAGAGACTGTATTCATACAGTCTCATTATTCACGTCTCATTATTAAAGTAGGAAATAATTATGGGATTTTTAGATAGAATTACACGTGTGGTGCGTTCAAACGTCAATAGTTGGGCCGCTGCTTCGGAAGACCCAGAAAAAGTTTTGCTTTCTGCCGTAATTGAAATGCAGGATAATTTAATTCAGTTACGACAGGCTGTTGCTAGCGCTATTGCTACACAAAAACGTACTGAACGTCAAGCTGCTAATGCTACTGAAGCTTCCGAAGAATGGTACAGACGTTCAAAACTTGCTCTTGGACAAGGTAACGAAACCCTTGCCCGTGAAGCGCTTGTTAAACGCAAGAGTTATCAAGATACCGCAATTTTGCTGAATACCCAAATTCAGCAACAAAACAGTGTAGTTGTTACACTAAAAAAGGATATGCGAGCTATCGAACTTAAAATAGCTGAAATCAAGACTAAAAAGGACATGTATATTGCGCGTGCGCGTTCGGCACAAGCGTCATTACGTCTCCAACAACTTGTGGGAGAGCTAGAAAGTGGTTCTACAAGCGTTTTTGAGCGTGTTGAAGATAAAATTATACAACTCGAAGCTCAAAAAGAAGTATCCTATATTACTCATGAAGATAATTTAGAAAAGAAATTTTTAGCTTTGGAATTAAGTAATAATGATATAGATACTGAACTTAAAGCAATTAAGGCTCAAATCTCAAAAAGCACTATTACTGAGAGTGACTAGTAATATATAATACTGTAATGATGAAAATAATATTAATACGCATGTGCGGAAATTTGAGCGTATCTTAAGAAGAAAGATATTAAGGGGGGTGTTTGCTGCACAATCTCGCATAAGAAAGATTAAATTTAAAGAATGGCAGATAGTTAATAGTAAAAATCCAAATCGTTCTTGAAAGTAAGCGTAAGTCTCAAAGGAAAAAATTATGGGTTTATTCGACAGAATTAGACGAGTGGTCAGTTCAAACCTCAACGACATGGTGAGCAAAGCTGAAGACCCTGAGAAAATGCTGGAACAAGCGATTCTGGAAATGCAGGAGGACTTGGTACAGTTACGTCAGGGTGTTGCACAGGCTATTGCAGCACAAAAGCGTACTGAAAAGCAATATAACGATGCCCAAAACGAAATCAATAAGTGGCAACGTAACGCACAGCTAGCTTTACAAAAGGGTGACGAGAACTTAGCTCGTCAAGCTTTAGAAAGGAAAAAATCTTTTACAGATTCTGGAAGCGCGCTGAAAGAAAGCTTAGACCAGCAAACAACCCAAGTTGAAACTCTCAAACGTAGTTTAATTCAACTTGAGAGCAAAATTTCTGAAGCCAAAACTAAGAAGGAGATGCTCAAAGCTCGTATTACCGCAGCTAAAGCACAAGAACAACTTCAGGGTATGGTGCGCGGTATGAATACATCTAGCGCGATGTCAGCTTTTGAGCGGATGGAAGAAAAAGTCCTGATGCAAGAAGCACGCGCTCAGTCCGCAGGAGAATTGGCAGGCGCCGATTTAGAGACTCAGTTTGCTAAATTAGAAGCAGGTAGCGACGTTGACGATGAGTTAGCTGCACTCAAAGCCCAAATGACATTAGGCCCAGCGCAAGCGCCAAATCAACCCCAACTACCCGGACAAACCACCGCACAACCACAGTCATCAACATCAACGCCAAAATCAGAAGAAGTTGTTGATGCCGAACTAGAATCGCTCCGTAAACAACTAGACAACATGTAAGAATATATACAGTTTGTATTTTTACAAAATATTTCATTTTTAAATCCCACAAAGTTATATTTGTGGGATTTTGTTATCTAATCTGCGATAATCTTTAATAATGAATTACGACACCGCGCGCAAAGTCCTTATTGACCAAGCGATTACAAATTTAGACAATCCCGATGCCTTGCTGACACGAATGCAGCAGGGTAAACCTCCCGTTCCAGGTCAAATAACATCCATACTATTAGCTTTAAAAGTGGCGTTTGAAGCTCTTAAAGAAGCCACTACTTTAGACCGAGAACTTACGTATGCTTTATACCTATTATCTTTAAGAACACAACAGTTATTTGCAATTGGGCGTAAAAACGGTATTGACTGGCCTCCTTTATTCAAAGAAGACTTACTAAGAATTTCCGCAGCTTGCGAAAGCATTTTTTCTGGAACTTGGCAAAACAGTTGAAAGTGCGCTCGTGCTGAGTTCTGAGTAGTAAGTCAAAGAACTGCGCGTCTCCACTCAGCACGAGCGCACTCCTTACTCCTCACTTTCTTATCGGTTTCTTAATTCTGCTTCGAGTTTATCGATATCGCTTTTTAATAGTACAGTCATCTGTCCTGTAAAAGCCTTACCATTTTTGGGTTTAGCTATTTCCATCCAGTAAGCATAGCGGTCTCCCATTCTTAACTGACCGCGTAATGCTTCACGAACAGGTGACGAAGCTAAACGTGCTGAATTTATTGCACTTTGGTTTGGATAATCGTAAATTAATTGCGCGCGTTTAAAATCTTGATATACATCTAAACCATAAATTATTCTTAGTGATTCCTGTAAACGCTCAAAACTCATTCCGTTAATAGCATCATACATTGATAGTCTTTCTGTACGTATTTTACTACGGTCTCTGGAAAAACTAACGGCGCCTGGAGGTAGTACAGATGCTTGGAAAGTAAATCGTTGTGCTGCGGTGTCACTTCTGTTTATTAAAAAACGTTCACCTGGCTTCGGTTTGAGTGTAGCATGTCCTTTTAACCAGGCGCCTACTTCTTCGGTACTTTGTCCTGGCAATGCTAGCACATGGTTTGTAAAAGCTAAAAAAGTAAAAGGTAATAGCCAGAGGGAAATTAATTGCTTGTTTAGTTTCATATTTCTTTATCAAGTTAAGGGATTATACTGAGATACCCCTGGTATCAATATGGGGTAATATTAGTTTTCCCTTTTTTGATAGAATTCTCTTCACACAGGCAAAAACCTTTATGTACTACATAACCAAATACTTTATCAACGATATAAATAACAAAACGAAAGGGCAGACAAAATAAAATTGTCCGCCCTAGAACATATGCAATAATTTAGGGTAGATGAATTATAGCACTCTTAACAAGACTATCAATACCTAACATACCGATCAAAGTCATCAAACATATCCTCTAAAAGCTCATCCATCATTTCTTGCTGTAATGAGCGTAAAATCTCAGGCCCCTGTAGAAACTGCTTGACAGAAATTTTACTTTGGTTAAAGTCTTGGGCGTAATCACGTATCTGAGATATTATATTGATTTGATTTTCGAGTTGTTCGGTAATTGTATCCAGCGGCTCAACTCCTTGTTTTCTAAATTTTCGGAAATCTGTTACCATTCCCCCTTGAGGTGTCTTTTTCGCTTCTCTAAGTGATTTCTTCAAACTTTCAAATTGCGTTTTGAGAACTCCATTTTGCTGCTCGATACGTAGACACTTGCGACTTAAGTCATCTTCACTACTACTATCTATTTGTTCTCCAACTTGATACTGTTGCTCAATTTCTAAAAGTCTTGCTAAATCTCCTTCAGTATACGCTCGATTAATTTCTTTCATTATTTCTGTATGACGCTCTTGAGTTTCACTGTCACTAGCTTTATCTGGGTGAAAAACTTCAGCTAACCGCAAAAATATATGACGAATTTTTTTAGAAGATTCGCTACGACTTGCAGACGCAGATTGTGCTTCTGTATCTGATTGATAATAATAGTGCTGGTGTGATTGATTTGATTCATTAAAATCTTCGTCACCATCAAATTTTTCTTCTATTTCTATTTCTTCAAGTTCAATAGGCTGAGGACTAATGATTTCTGCATATTGTAAACTACGATAAATTTCTTCAACTTTGTTTTTATTTTGCTTGTTTAGCTTTTTATTTTTAAGAATTTCATTAAATATCGCGTGAATTTCTTTATCAATAACTGCTATTTTCTGAATATTTGGAGTTGCTCGACCATACACTTCTGTTGCAACAGTACGCATTTGCTCTATAAATTTATCTAACTCCGTGCGTTTCTTCTTTATTTGCTTCAGCAGCTTTTGGTGTTCAATTTCAAGACCTTCCAAACGTAGGTGGACTTGGCTCGGCGCCAAAGTGGTGGTCGCGGTAGTGCTACTAGTCGTGCGTTTTAAAGTTGGTGAAGATTTTCGAGACATGAGACCAACGAGTTTTACAGAGGGTGTTTACCGAACATTTTGAACTAAATTCACACAAATTATTACAAAAGTTACTTTTCAAAACACAAAATTAATTTTACTGTATTGCCTATTGTACTACTTTAATCCCAAATTACAAATTTATTTCCAGCAGTAATTACTCAGACCCTATTGCTACTTTAATTACTTTACGCTCACGCATGTCTACGAAGACCTGCTCTAAATCTTTTAAAGGTCGTTGTTCGCTAATTAGTAATTCAAAAGGAATTCTACGACTCGCAATTAGTGACAACGCTTCACGTACAAAATAAGGCGTGTTATGAAATACACCTTTAATTGTCAGTTCGCTGTAATGTAACACCTCTGTACTTACAGAAATATTTGTATTTTTAGGACATCCGCCAAATAAGTTTACAGTGGCGCCAGGACGGGCACAAGCAATAGCTGTCTCCCATACAGTTTTATCTCCTGTTGCTTCAATAACTATATCGGCGCCGTAACCATCTGTTAATTCTTTGACTCTTTCTGCAATATCTGGCACCCCATGATAATTAAAAGTTTCTGCTGCCCCAAATTTCTTCGCTATCTCTAATCTTTGATCATTACCACCAAAAACTAGTACTGATGCATAGTAGTCTAAAACGAGTTTAGCAACAAACATTAAACCAATGGCGCCATCACCAAGCAAAACAACTCTATCACCTGGTTTAATATTCGAGCGGGCAACACCATGCAATACACATGCTAACGGTTCCGTCATTGCTGCGAGTTGATATGGTACATCAGGCAGCAATAATAAATTCTGCTCAACAATCTGAGCAGGAATTTTAAGATATTGTGCGAATGTACCGTTATTCCAAGTTAAATTCGGACAAAGCGAAAATTCTTGCTTTTTACAAAAGAAACAGTTGCCGCAGGGTGCAGAATTATTAGCAACCACAGCGTCACCAATTTTCCATTTGGTGACACCAGCACCAACGGCAACAATTTCTCCTGCTGCTTCATGTCCAAATAAAGTCGGAGGTTTTAGCATTTTCGCATGACCACCCCGGCGCCATACCTTTAAGTCAGTGCCACAAGTGGTTGCAGCATGTACTTTGATAACGACTTCACCTGTATTAGGTATGGGGTCGTTTATGTGTTCAAGTCTTAAATCTTCTTGACCGTAAAGTAAAGCAGCGAGCATAAAAAACCGGGTCTCTACCCGAAATTGTTTTTTTACTACAATATCAATAAAGAAACCCGGTTTCGCTCCTATGATTGCGAAACAACTCCAAGATTTTTAGATTCTCCTGTGGGCACACGACTAACTGTTAGTAAAGAAACTTCTTGGCGACAAGATTGACATAACCAGTAAACTTTACCGTGGCGAACGTGACGCAACAGCATGGAACTACCGCAACAGGGACAACTGTTAGCTCTCATACTCATACTATTGTTCTCCTTTTAAATTATTTGACGTTGTTGATTTGTTCTTGATTTAAGGGCCATGCACGCCCAACTGATTAAAATTTGATTTTGGCTGCGTGAATACGTCCGTTCTGATTAATGCGAGTTTGAATGATTTTTTCATACACTTGCTCGTATCCATCAACCATGCGAAGCTCGCTAAAGTTGTTTTCTACATGTTTGCGACAGTCATGACGGCTAAGTTGCAGCGCGACAGGAACCATTGCGGCCATTTCCTCATAACTAGTACAAACCATTCCAGTCACTCCGTGGGCAATAACCTCTGGTACGGCGCCCATATTCATTGCAATCACTGGCGTACCAGTTGCCATTGATTCAATCATAACCAAACCAAAAGGTTCTCGCCATGTAATTGGAAATAGTGCGAGTGCAGCATTACCTAAAAGTTCGACTTTTTGGGCATTACTAACTTCTCCTAAAAACTCGATATGCTCACCATCAATATGTGGAGCTATCTCGCGTTCAAAGAATTCTGCATCTACTACATCCACTTTTCCAGCCATTTTTAGGTGCCATCCAGTTGCACGCGCAATGTTAATTGCATGTTGCGGGCCTTTTTCGGGTGAAAAGCGTCCTAAGAATGCTAAGTAAGGCTTAGTTAAGAGCGGTTGAGCAATAAATGGATAGTCTTCTAGGTTAATACCGTTGTAAACTGTATCAACGTAATTAAGGTCTATTTGACGTTGAGTGTTGCTAATGCTAACAAATGGTTGCTTTTTATGATGCGTGTAAACGTTGATATTTTCACTGTTAAAACTGCCATGCAACGTATGCACCGTTGGTGTTGGTACAAAGTTAGCGCTTAGTAATGCCGGAACCCCTACATGGGAGTGAATAATGTCGAATTCCTCAGCGCGCTGATAAACTTGGCTTAGTTCGAGCGTTTCGTATGCCGAATATTCCCGTAAATTTGGGTCTAAACGTAATGCACGCGGACAAACCGCTTCGAGCTTCGCTAGTGTATATGAATCACCTGACGCGAATAAAGTAACATCGTGACCTCGACGTACTAATTCATCTGTCAGACGACTCACTACCAGTTCGATGCCTCCGTAAGTTGGAGGTGGAACCCGTTCCCATAAGGGAGCTACTTGAGCGATTTTCATAACTTGTGAAAGGTACAGGTGAAAAGGTCTGATATTTCAGAACCAATATTTCAGATGTGGTAGAGCATTTATACTCAGCCACCAACAGTTTACATTAAATCAAGGCACCTACTAGAAAAGATTTTTCCAGTTAACCGTACTTGACGTTTTCGGTATTTACTGAGTTCTGCTAACCAGTCATTAATCATTAGGTAACTACATTAATAACATTACAATCAACTATGAATACACTTCATCTATCCTGGGGATCATTGAAAGCAGCACGAGAATATAGGCGAAACAACATGAATTACGATTTATCGCGCGAATATTATACCCTATGCAAAATCTCACAAAATGGAGAGGCGCCTGTGAACAACAAAAAAACTACGAAAAAAAAATATAACTTTACAAATATCAATTAAGATTTTAGTCAGATGCACTACAAAATTTCATCACTAACTTGTAATATTAGCGCTATTAATATATCGTTATTAGTCATATCAAAAATACTAATAGTTAATCAATATATAAAAAATTACCTAGATAAAAAATAATGAAAATTGCTACTTGGAACGTTAACTCAATTCGCACACGCTTAGAACATGTTGCCGACTGGCTAGAACAAAACCCTGTTGATGTGCTTTGCGTGCAAGAGACCAAAGTTGTTGACAAAGACTTTCCGCACTCCAAGTTTGAGGCATTAAGTTATCACACATATATATATGGACAAAAATCTTATAACGGAGTTGCGCTACTCAGTAAAAAGCCACTCGAACAAGTAAGTACAGGTTTCACGAGTATACTTCCCGAATTAGACCCAATATGGGATGAACAAAAACGAGTTATTACAGGTGTAATTGATTCTTGTCGAATTTTAAATCTCTACGTACCTAATGGTTCCGAAGTCGGTTGTGATAAATACGAATTTAAACTGGGTTGGCTGACCGTACTGCGAAAATACCTGCAAGCTTTATTATTAGAGAATCCTAACATTTGTATGTGTGGTGACTTTAATATTGCCCTTGAAGATAGGGATATTCACGAAAAAGCCGATATAAAAAATCATATTATGTCATCTGATGCCGAACGTCAAGCTCTCAAAAATGTTCTTGAACTAGGTTTTGCGGATGCTTTTCGTAAATTTACGAATGAAGCAGGTCATTACAGTTGGTGGGACTACCGCGCAATGGCATTCCGTCGTAATATGGGCTGGCGCATCGACCATCATTACTTAACAACCGAACTATACGAACGCGCAGTAAGTTGTGTAATTGATAAGGCGCCTCGTAAGCTTGAAAAACCCAGCGACCACGCGCCAGTCATCGTAGAATTTTAATCTACTGGTCTTTGTCATTAATTTTGGGGAGTTGGTACAGATTTTGATCCCCCCTATCCCCCCTTGGTAAGGGGGGAAAATAGGGTCATTCTTAGCCCCCTTTATTAAGGGGGGTTGGGGGATTTAATTCTACAACCCACCAAAACTTATGACATGAACTACTACTCATGTCGTTCTTGACCTTCTCTGATATTGCGGATTAGTGAGATTGAACTTTCTTGTAAGCCAGTTCTGCTTTTAATTATTTCACTGCGGGCAACAATTCGTTGATGTGCAGCAATCGCTTTGCGTCGTCGTACTTCTCGTTCGACAGCTTCACGTTCCATACTCATACATTTGTATATAACAAAGTAATGATAGCTAATATTGTATCTATCATTGTTCAGTCAAAGCACTTGGAGCATTAATTCGCTCATTCTTTTACAAGTTATTAAAATTGATGAAGACCCCAAACCCAAAATCTATCTAAAACCCTTATGTTTTTGGTAACAGGAGCAACTGGTGATATCGGGCGCCGCGTAGTGAGGCTTTTACGCGAATCTGACAAACAAGTACGTGCGTTCGTTCGTTTAAGTTCACATTATGGAGAGTTAGAACATCGAGGAGCCGAGTTATTTATCGGTGACTTACGTTTTGAGCGCGACATAAAAAAAGCTTGTCAAGGTGTTCGATATATCATTAGTACTCATGGTTCTGATGGTGATGCACTGGCGTTAGATTACCGCGCGAACATAGAACTAATTGACCAAGCCAAAGTAAATGGAGTAGAGCATTTTGTATTTATTTCTGTACTAGGTGCAGATAGAGGTTATGAAGATGCACCTGTATTTAAGGCAAAACGTGAAGTAGAAAAGTATTTAGTCTCTAGTGGCTTAAATTACACTATTTTACGTCCGGCTGGTTTAGCATCTAATTTATTACCGCTTGCCGAACGTTTTCGTGAAACCGGGATATATGTACTTATCGGCGACGCTAAAAATCGAACTTCGATAGTTTCTACCGATGATTTGGCGAAAATAGCAGTTAATTCAGTTAGTGTTATTGGCGCCCGTAATCAAATTTTTCCTGTCGGTGGGCCTTCAATATTAACCCGTGAAGATATACCGCGTACATTCAGTCGTATTTTTAATAAAGAGCCAGTTATAATCAATGCACCATTATTTTTAGTCGATGGGTTCCGGGGTGCATTAGGATTGATTAATCCCCAAGCGCAAAAATCCTTGGGAACCTTTAGAACATTGCTAGCAAACGAGTTTTTCTGTAAAACTGAAGAAATTACTAATTTAGAAGCTATTTTCACTTTCCCCCTGGAACCGTTGGAAAGCTTCTTAAAACGCTATCTTTCAATATAATACCAATCAAAAATTTTATGCGTTCTCCCTTAGCTGCAAACGCTGCACAAGCACGTCAAACAAAACAAGTATTCGCTCGACCAGAGGAACAGTTATCTTTTGAATTAGGCAAAGCCGTACAAGAGTTACCACCTCTGTATACAAGATTACTAGCTGGTACAATTACTGCTATAGTTTTTGGCACTATCGCGTGGGCACATTTTTCTAAAGTTGATGAAGTGGCAACGGCGCCTGGAGAACTGATAGCTTCAACCCAAGTACGTCCTGTAACATCAATTGGTAATGGTTCTATTACCGCAGTACGTGTAAAAGAAGGGCAACGTATAGTTAAAGACCAAGTATTAGTCGAACGTGACCCAGAATTTCAGAAATTAGATGTAACGCGGTTAGCGCAGTCTGCTAAACTTATTCAACAAGATTTACGGCGCCTTGATGCCGAGCGCACAGGCAATAAAAGTTCTGGAAATCCAATTCAAGACGAGCTTTTAGCGTCACGCTTACGAGATTTTGAAGCAAAACAAGCTGCTGCGGAAGCTGAAGCAAATAAACAAGCTGCTTTAATAGAGCAAGCAAAAGTTCGGTTGACTCGCTTGCAAGAAAACTTCGCAAACGCTCAAACTAGTTTTACCAATGCTCAAACAAACCTTGCAAACGCTCGACAACTACGTGAAAAAGTAGATCAAAACGTAGCACTTGCCAAACAGCGTGAGCAAAGTATGCGTACTTTAATAGGTAATGGCGCCGTTCCACGACTAGACTACCTCGAAGCACAAGACCGACTCAACCGTGCAAATGCTGAAACGACCCGTGCTTCCGATGAAATTACAAATAACCAAAATAAAATTACCGAAGCACAAGATAAAGTAACCTCACTACAAAAAGATATTGCCGGTCAGGTTCAAGAGATACGCCAAGCGCAAGCTGCTTTTGTGTCCGCTAAAAAGCAATCTGACCGTCTTGCATCTGAACGTCAAAGCGAAGTATTAACGCAAATCAACAGGCGCCGTGAAGAATATACAGATATAAGCGGGAAACTAGAACAAGCCCGTAAACAAACCGAGTACGAAACCATTAAATCACCAGTTGCAGGAACTGTATATAAAGTTAAAGCAACCAAGGGTCCAGTACAAGCGGGTGAAGAATTATTATCAATATTACCTGATGGCGAAGAGCTAATGCTGGAAGTAAAAGTTCTTAACCGCGATATTGGTTTTATCCGTCAGGGAATGAAAACTAAAGTCAAAATGGCAACATTCCCCTTCCAAGAGTTCGGTACAATTGAAGGTGAGGTTGCTAAAGTCAGCCCGAATGCGATTGTAGATAAAGAACTGGGATTAGTATTTCCGACCCGAATTAAACTGAATAGACACTCAGTGATAGTACGGGGAGAAGAAGTACAATTTACGCCTGGTATGACCGCGAATGGCGAAATAGTAACTCGCCAAAAATCAATTTTAACCTTCATTATGGAGCCAATTACCCGCAGATTTAGCGAAGCTTTCTCTGTCAGGTAATTTACAAACGTTACATGTTGTAGAGACGTTACATGTAACGTCTCTCCCAATATCCTACGAAGAAGGTAATAAACGTAAGTATGGTTCATATGGCGCCATAAATATTTTTCCGTAGCGCTCAAAGATATTTTGCGGGTCTTGTGGGTCTGTGGTAGTCATACTTGAGTAGTCGTCAGATTTGTAAATTGTATTTTCTGTGCTGTATTGGTAAATTGCTGAAGTGCTATTAACGCTGGTGTTTTTAGTGGCACCGTCAAAAACAATGGTGTTTTCTGCTGTATCTATTCCACTTGTGTAATTATAAATGTTGCTGCTGTGATTGGTCGATTTGAGACTGTTGGAGAATGGATTAAAACCTGAGAATATATCACCAAAATTGAAGCTTGGAATAGTATTGTTACCTTGTCCAGAGTTTTTAGATGTTTCGGCAAGAATTTGTCGAACTTGACTGTCGTTAAGACTACGGTTTGCACTTAGCATCAACGCTACCACACCTGCAACGTGAGGGGTTGCCATGCTGGTGCCACTGTAACTTTCATAGCTATTATTGGGAACTGTTGAATAAATACTAACTCCCGGCGCCGTTACATAAGTAAGCTGTTGATTTCCGGCACGGTTGGAAAAGTCCGCTAAATTACCATCTTTATCGACTGCTCCAACTGCTACACCCGTCTTTTCGGCATAGCGTGCGGGATAAATAGGTGATGCTCCACCACTATTACCTGCTGCCATGACAACTATGACACCTTTTCCACTGGCATAATTAAGGGCATCTTGCATTGTTTGATTAGCACCACCACCACCAAGACTTAAATTGATAACATTGGCGCCGTGGTCTACTGCATAGTAAATACCCTTGGTTATTGAATCATACGAACCAGAACCATTATCATCAAGTACTTTCACTGGCATAATTTTGGCATCGTAAGCAATTCCCGTTACACCATAGTCATTCTTTTCACCTGCTATCGTTCCAGAAACGTGAGTTCCATGTCCGTCTCTATCCATTACATCTGAGTTGTTATCTACAAAGTTCCAACCGTGAATGTCTCCTGCATAGCCATCGTTTGGGTCATCGTTGGGATTAATCCAAATATTATCTTTTAAATCTACGTGATTAATATCAACTCCTGTATCTAGAACAGCAACGACAACACCTTTGCCTGTGTACCCTTTTGCCCAAGATTCAGGAGCCTTCAACATATCGGCGCCCCAACCATTACCACCTGTATCAGGCACATCCGCAAAAGGTTGTTGACCAATAGATGATGCAACAGCTGCTCCGGCATTCACTAACCCGTAACCATTATTAGAACTGTATGACTGAGACGAAGGTGTATTATTATTGTCATTGAAATTATTATAAGAACGACTGCGGCGCCTTAAATCTGTGTATGTATCAGTAGTTAAGCTATCAAATGAAGAACTCGAAGTTAGATTTAGACTATTTTGTAATGCTAAATCATTATTCTTATTATTAATAAACATAGGTATTTATCCTCAAAAATTACTTCCTGTGGCGACATTAAATATTTATAGGACTTACGCTAACAAACTTCCAAAAATTTAATTATCCATATTGTGGAACAGATTGTGGAACGGGCATCCTTGCCCGTTTAAACTATTGGGCGGGCAAGGATGCCCACCCCACAAGAAATGAGTTATGCACCAACTTTTAATTGTTGCTGAATTTATTTTGGCAATATATTTAAAACAAAAGCTAATATTTCCTAGTAAATAATAACTAGGAATTTAATATTAAATTTGCAGCTAGTTTTACAAAAACAGTTGAATGAAATAAGTTTTTTTAAAAATTTTATTGTTAATGGTGAAGATCAGGTTATTAACCTTATATAAAAAGAAACCGGGCTTCTGACCAAAGTTATGATTTTGATTACAAGATATGGATAAAGAAGCCCGGTTTCTGGTAGCGTCACGTTATGTGCTTAAAAAGGCGCCATCCCAATAGCTGAAATTGGCTAAAAGTTGATTCCAGTTGAGTTGTAAGATGCTGGGTTTGGATGATAATTCTATTCCCCACGGGTTGAATAGAGTGAATGTTTGTGTCGAAGCATCATAATTTACTAACGCATATGCGTGAAGAGGAACAATATCTGGCGCCACTCCACTTGACTTAGACCCAAAGCCAATTGATTTACCTATACTAATTGCGTCTGTAAGCGATTCTAGGCTTAAAACATTACTCATTGAAACTGTTTGACCTGTAATGTGTGAAAAAGCATCACTGATATAGCCACCCTTACCGATACCCGAATAAGAATTAGTACTGTCTTGATAAATCCATCCAGATTCGTTCAGTTGTGCATATGCTTTCTCTGCTAATGCCACCCAGAGTTCATTCGCAGGATTGTTATAGCTACTACCTTTAGAAGCATAAACAAATTTTCCGGCTAAGTCTGTCGGTAAATATTTATCGACTGTAACGTAGTCTGCGACTTGATTACGGAAGAATTTAACAGTGTAAGTGTTGTCACCGTTATCGATAAACATGTTCTCAATCGTAGTTGGTGATTGAATTGCTGTTGCTGCAAGTCCGACTAGAAAGAAACAGTCATTTATCAGACCTTGTTTAATATCTTGATAATTTACACCATTCTGAAATAGTACACCGCCTGCCTGCTGGTACGTATACGCACTTGTCGGATAGTCACGTCCTAAAAACCACTTATTTACAAGATTGTCTATTAGAGTACTACTACTACCCGCAGTCAGATTACCTAATGGATTATTCTGATATCTCTGATTTGCGACATCACCGTTGACTACTTTATTCGTTAATACTTGCACGTATTCTGGTATCCCTAGTCTTGATGCATTACTAACCAAATTCTGTAAGTCTCTAAATTCAGTGCTATCAACTACACCATTATCTTCAGATGCACGTAATATTCTAATTACTTCACTACGGTCAATTACACCATCGATAGAAAATGATTTTATATCCGCACGCAGTTGTGCATCTTGAAATATCGTATCTAACCAAGAAGGACTGCTTTGAGTTGGTGGTGGGACTTCTGGAATCAAGTTAGTACTGTATTGGAGATTGTATGTGGTAGTCGCGTTTTTGAATCGAAAGACTTTGATGTAATAATTACCTGCTTCCAACGTTATATTTACAGATTCATCTCGCTTACGTCGGTTGTAAGAACCAGCTAATTCTTGACCGTCGCTGTTCAATACTTGTAGGTTGGCATTTGAATATAAACCGTTGACTGCAAGATTTAGACTACTACGACCACTAAAATTGAATCGATAATAGTCTTCTGTATTTGCTGCTGATATAGAACCTGCGACAATTTGTGTACTTTGATTAATACTCAAATTTTGAATACTTACATTCTGTTCAAATAAATTAACCGACATAACTACTCTTGCTTTATAAATTATATGAATTAAGCACAAAGCACCCTATGCCCCTTGTAATAAAAGGGACTTGCTAGTCAGCCACTACTATCTTCATGAAATTGTTGAATTTCTATATTGCTGCTTAAATTTACCAAACAGCCACGCGAAATATACGTGATAAAATTTACTAATATACTAAGTAATTACCAGGTTAAAAATAATTATGCTAATAAATTTTATACTGAAAAAAAAGTATTAAATTCTACTCTTTTTTTTATAACATACGGATAATGAGTGTGACAGTATGTTAACTGACAAAAAAACTCCCCTTTATAAGCTCTTTATAAAGAGGAGTAGGAGACGTTACATGTAACATCTTTACTGATTATTTTTATGCTCGTGCCATCGCTACAACAGCACGCACAGCAGCTTCAGCGTTAACAAAACCGTGACCGTAATATTGGTCATAACCTGCGGCGCCTAAATCAACAGCAGTTTGTGCAAGAATTTCTTTAACTTGTGCAGCAGTAAGAGTTGGATTTAAGCTCCAAGCAAGCGAAGCTATACCCGAAACAATAGGTGTAGATGCCGAAGTACCATTAAATTTGTCTTTATAGCCAAAGCTAAATGCACCGTTTGAATTTTGAGTTGCGTTAGCTGCTGGATATTCTGTTAATGCCATTAAAGTTAGTGGCTTTTTACCAGCTAAGAAAGTTGTATTATCAACATAACTACTACGCCACCATTCTGGGTAAGGAGATTGTGGCTGCCCAGTTGCTGTCAGTTCGGGATTGTTTTGACTATAATCAACCCTAGTTCCAGGTGTTTTTGCATAGCCATAGTCATCTACAGTACCCCACGATGAACCAACAGTAATAAAGTTGGGATTTGTTTCAGCCAAGGCGCCAAGGGATGAGATAGTACCGCTATTACCAACTGCCGCAACAAACAAAACTTTATTTGAGTTTTGAGCAACTAAATTTCTAAACGCTGGGCTATCTCCACCCGATAAACTCAAGTTAACAATTAGGTTCTGACCGTTTAAGGTTGCTTGGTCGATGAGTAATTGCGTGGCAGTTGCCAAATCTTTGTCATCGGCATTTCCACCTAACACGTCGATATGTTTGACTCTTGAAGCCCAATTTATTCCTGCTATGCCTATACCGTTATTTGTGGCGCCTGCAATTACACTTTGTACTTTAGTACCGTGGAAATCAGTACCTGACTCATCTATGTAGTTAGTACCTGAAAAAATTGTGCTTCTCAAATCTGGATGAATATTACCACTGGCATCTACACCCAACCCTGAATCCTCAATTCCAATTAGTACACTGTCATTGCCAGTCGTAAACCGCCAAGCATTAGGAATTCCGCTTGTGAACAAGTTGACTTGCTCGTTGAACTTTGGGTCATTAGTTATAATAGTTCCCTTAAAGCCAGCAGCAGCACCAGGAACTACAGAAGCCAAGTCAAAGGTTTGGTCGCTAAATTCAAGTTGTTCGATACCCTCAAACAATATTTGATAACCTGTGTAGGCGCCAGCATTAATTGTAATCAAATCAAAAACACGATTACCATTACCAGGATTTCCAACTACACCACCTGCTGTTGAAGTTGCCCAGTTATAACTAACTTGCCCCGAACTAATGCCAGCAGTTTTAAAATCGAGTGTGTCGCGCTTACCCAATCCAAAGTCAATATTACCGTTTCCAGACACGTATGTAATTTGACTGCTTCCGTTATAAGTAAAAGTCTCTGCACTCAATTTTCCTACTTTCCAAGAAGTAGTAGGAGTTGCAGGCGCCACACTTTGTGGAGTTATCTGTACATTTGCACTATTATCAGTGGTATTTACACTACTTGATAAAGCAACATCACTTATCTGAGATGATATTGGTGGTAAAGCATCACTCTCAGGAGTTGCTGACACTGACAAGTTGTAAAAGCTGTCGGCATCACCGTTACTATAAACTCGAATGAAATAGGTGCCAGTATCAAGGTTTGCATCAATAAACTCTCTTCGACGGGCAGGTGAACGTGAAAAAGCAATTACTTCGCTTGATTCTACCAACCCATTATTATTGCTGTCTTTTATTAGTTCAACATCTAAGTCACCCCGAAAGCGATTGAGCGATAAGTAAAAACTACTACGTCCCTGTAACCCAAATTTGTAGAAATCGCTTGATTGCGATGAATTAATTGTATCAGTGAATACTTGTACATTGCTAGAAACTTTAATATCTAGTGCTGTACTTAACAAAGTACCGGGAACGTCAGCAGGCATATGTTAGTTTATTTTCAGGAGAGATACAAATACTATCAAAATCGATATTCGCTTGCTTTGGCGGCAAAAAAAATTAATAGTGATTAAATTTACAAAAAAAACATCATATTTTTACTGAGCCTTCACGTATAGTTTAAATCCAGCATTTTAAATTTTGTCGGTTAAACAACATTCTAAGTGATATTACTTAGAAAAAAAAATATCTATAAATGGGCTTTCTTCATTAAAATTTTAATATTCCGAACTCAACGAATCAAATGCTATCTTTAATTAATGATTTCAATCCTTGGGTTATAGCGATCGGACTCAATACAGCTTTACTCGCTGTCGCATGGCTTTTGCCAAAAAAACTGCTGACTGTTGCTGGATACCTTAACGCTTGGTTACTGGGTGTCTTAATTTGGGGAACTCTTGGTTTCTCAGGTTATATAGTAGTAATGTTCTATTTCTTAGTTGGTTCTTTTGTTACAAAAGTTGGTTATTCGCAGAAGGAAGCGGAGGGTATCGCAGAAAAACGTTCGGGGGCAAGAGGTCCAGAAAACGTTTGGGGTTCAGCATTAACTGCTACATTATGCGCGCTTGGCGCCGTATTCACATTAAATTCACTTTCATTAAATTCACAATTCGATAATCTTCACTCGCTGTTTGTGTTAGGTTACGTCGCGAGTTTCAGCACTAAGCTTTCGGACACCTGTGCTAGCGAAATAGGTAAAGCATATGGGCAGCGAACATTTCTAATTACAACGCTACAACCTGTAGCACGGGGAACAGAAGGCGCCGTTAGTTTAGAAGGTACTGTTGCTGGAGCAGTTGCTTCTTTGGCACAAGCGTTAATAGGGCTAGCTGTTGGATTGATTAATGGTTTTGATGTATTGTGGTGTGTTCTCGCTGCCTTTATTGCCACTAATATTGAAAGTGTAATTGGGGCAACACTGCAATCGAGGTACACATGGCTGACAAATGAATTGGTAAATATTTTAAATACATTGATAGGCGCCGCCGTCGCAATGCTGTTGTCGGTGTTGTGGCTCTATTTCACACGCTAGTATACAGTTCATAAGTACTATATCATAAAAATCAAGTTAATTTTTTTGCAATTTCTTGACTAATATTACGATGTAGATATTACTTACACAGCCAGCAGTTGGCTTGACTTAAAGCAAGCGTACAGTTGCTGATTTCGGCGATTCTTGCTTACGATTAAAGTGCGCTGTTTTTATAACAGAGCATTTAAAGTATAGAACGGGCTAAGGTTGTAGCTTCACGCGCTTCCATTAACTCCTATTTTTGCTCAAAAACAATAGTATAATTTTTGGACGTATAAATTAATACGTATTTATGTCAATGGAATCTCTTTCATTTATAACCGTCGATGAACAATCAATTTCTGTGGCACAGGCAGTGAAATACCTGCAAGCGTCAGGGAAATTGGGGCAGTTCATAGGTGATATTCTTCGTCAATACGTGATTGACGAGGAAATTGCCACCCGCGCTGATGTTGTTATCAGTCCAGCATTAACAGAGCAAGCGATAATCGATTTTCGTTTAAAAAACCAGCTTACAGACTCGCAGCGTTTCAACGACTGGTTGAAAAGTAACGGTACTAATTACGAGACTTTTCACTCGTCAGTTGCATCTAGCTTTAAATTAGAGAAACTTAAAGCCGCAATTTCCGACCCCAAACTTCAAGAATATTTTATTGAACGTAAGATTTTTCTCGATAGAGTAGTGTTATCCCGAATTATCGTTGAGAATCACGAACTCGCGGAGGAACTGCACGCGCAAGTTGAAGAAGGCGCCAGTTTTGAGCAAATTGCGCGTGAATATTCCCTCGCAGATGACAAGGTTGTAAACGGCATGATGGGACCAGTAAGCCGGGGAACGTTACCGGATATACTAAGAGCGGCAGTCGATGTAGCTTCTACAGGTACAGTAATTGGACCTTTGGAATTAGAAGGGCGTTTTGGGTTGTTCCGTGTGGAACAATTCTTAACAGCATCCTTAGATGATACTCAACTAAAGCAGACACTACAAAACGAGTTGTTTGAGAAATGGCTAGCAGAGAAAATTCAAAAGCTTACAGTCAGACTGCAAGTGGGCTAAGTACCACGGATAAAGACTTGCACTCCGAAGTGCTAGCATCTTTACCTTGGCAGGAAGCACCGTTTTGCTGGTTAACACCTGATAATAAAAGCGTATTAAAAAATACTGCTGAAGTATCACGCTATGGGTTAGGTGAAAAAATTTGGTCTAGAACGAACCCTGGCTTACATTATTTTATTGTTGCAGGTAAAGTTAGGCTGCGCGAGGAAGAAACAAGCAAACCACTGGCAACAATGGAAGCTGGTGATTGGTTTGGGGACTTATTACTGTGTGCGGTTGACTGTAAAGCTGTAGCTGCTAGCAAAGAAGTAATAGTAGTTTGCTGGGGTGTTGAAGTTTGGCAAAAGTTATCCAACCCAGAAATTAATGCTTTTTGGGAAGGTTCAACATCTGATTCAATATCAGAAGAGAGTAATGGTAATGGTAGCATCACTACTTACTCACCACCTCGCCAAGATGAAAATAGATTTGAGCAAGTTGAATATAACCCGCAACAGTCATTAGATACACAGCGAGAAGATTCTGTACCGCAAACCCGAACACAACAGTCTCAATTTCAGCGCGAACTGCTTGCAACTGCATCATCTCACTCATCGTCTGGTTACCCATTTGTGGCAAGTCACAATACAGGAGCAGCATGTTTGACGATGGCAGCTATTCAGCTAAAGAACCCGGTGCAGCTTGAATGGGTGCAGCGTCAACTTCGAGGACAAAAACCGAAAAATTTGGTTGAAGCGGCAGAAAAACTAGGGTTTATTTTACGACGAGTACAGGTAACTTGGGCAGACCTGAGACAATTATCTTTCCCTGCTTTAATGCGTTTGAACACAGGTCAAACAAAAGAAGGCGCCTGGGTTGTTGCTTATGCAATGAAGGGAGATAGACTCATTGTTGCTAACCCTCTTAATCAAGAGGGTAAAACTGAAAGTTTACCGCAACAAATGGTCGTCGAAGCTTGGGATGGTAATCTTTGGCAAACTGAAGTAGTTAACAAGCAAGAGAAATTTAACCTCAGTTGGTTTTTGCCAGCAGTAATGCGGTACCGAGGTTTATTAACTGAGGTATTGTTAGCTTCTTTTACATTACAGTTACTTGGACTTACGACACCTTTAATTACCCAAGTCGTTATTGACAAGGTAATGGTGCAAGAGAGTCTACCGACTCTTGATGTTATGGCAATCGCTTTATTGTCTGTAGCATTATTTGAAGCATTACTCGGTGTACTTCGTTTATTTATCTTTACTCATACTGCACGGCGCCTTGATTTAAGTTTATCAGCCCAATTATTCCGGCATTTAATGCGGCTACCTTTAGCGTATTTTGAATCACGTCGGGTTGGGGATACAGTCGCACGGGTACAGGAACTCGAACAAATACGTCAATTCTTAACAGGAACAGCATTAACTGTTGTACTAGACAGTATATTTGCCGTCGTATATTTGGCGTTAATGTTCTACTACAGCATTCCTTTAACCTTTGCTGGGTTAGCAGTACTACCATTATTCGCCACACTGACACTAGTTGCAACACCAATATTACGTAACTGGCTGAACGAAACCTTTAACCGTAGTGCAGACAGCCAATCATTCTTAGTAGAAACCGTTACAGGTATACACTCAGTCAAAGCCCATGCTGCAGAACCAGTAGCACGCGACCGTTGGGAAGGATTATTTGCTCGCTTTATTCGTACAGGTTTTAAAGCTTCTACTACACAAAATATTAGTAGCAATATTGGTGACTTTTTAACAAACTTGTCAAGCTTGCTAATATTATGGTTCGGCGCCAAGTTAGTAATTGAGCAAAAACTAACAATTGGTCAGTTAGTAGCGTTTCAGATGCTTTCGGGACGTGTAACCGGGCCCTTACTGCGTTTAGTGCAACTGTGGCAAAACCTGCAGCAAGTATTACTATCTGTAGACAGAATAGGTGATATCTTGAACGTGGCGCCAGAAGCGGAACCAGGAACTGGCTTAGTATTACCCCCACTCAAAGGTGAAGTATCATTCGAGCAAGTATTTTTCCGCTACAAAGAAGGTACCGAACCTGTGTTACGTGGAATATCCTTCAACGTAGAACCAGGACAATTTATCGGTATAGTTGGTCGCAGTGGCTCTGGAAAAAGTACACTTTCCAAATTACTCCAGCGACTATATACAATCGAATCGGGTCGTATTTTAATAGATGGGTTTGATATAAAGAGTGTAGACTTAGCGTCATTGCGTCAGCAAATAGCTGTTGTTCTCCAAGAAGACTTTTTATTTAACGCTTCCATTTTGGAAAACATCACATTAGGAAACCCCGATATTTCAGCCGAACAAGTAGTGGAAGCTGCGCGTCTTGCCGTTGCACACGACTTTATCAGTCAACTACCCCACGGTTACGAAACAAATGCAGGTGAGCGAGGAACTGCATTGTCGGGAGGTCAACGTCAGCGTATTGCCCTAGCAAGATTATTTTTATCAAAGGCGCCGATATTAATACTAGACGAAGCAACAAGCGCACTCGATGCCGAAACCGAACAACAAGTACTGCAAAACCTGCAAAAAGTCTCACAAAACCGTACCGTCTTTATTATTGCTCACCGCTTCGCCCCACTGAAGCGCGCCGACCAAATTTTAGTAATGGAACGCGGAGTAATAGCAGAACGCGGAACACACGAAGGACTACTACGCGACAAAGGACTATATTGGTCACTTTATCAACGTCAGCAAGCTAACGTCTAAGAGTGGAAAGTGCTGAGTGCGCTCGTGCTGAGTGGGTTTGTAGCATGGGCGTCCCGCCTGTGTTATGTGCATTTGTACTGTTAGCACAGAGAGGAGTTGATTAGCAACGGATGAGAGCGGATGTAACGGATGATTTATTTGATATAAACAAAATTTGATTTTGCGGCGCCTTTCTTAAACGAATCAACTATCCATTACATCCGTTCCAACATCCGTTGCACTCCCTACCCACCAAAACTATTAAAATTACCGCGTAGCAACTAATCTTTCTATTGCTTCCTTCGCCGCTATTAAAGTTTTTTCTCGTGCTTCATCACCCGATAAATTCTCAGCATGAATAAAGGTTACATCTGTAACACCTATAAATCCAAAAAATGTTCGCAGGTAAGGTTCCTGAAAATCATACTGTGCAAATGGTGTACCAGGGGCAAAACTACCTCCGCGCGCGGTAATAACAAAAGCCTTCTTATTTTTGAGCAAACCTTCAAATCCATTTTGGGTAATGGCGAAAGTTCTTCCCACCCTCGCTACTTGGTCTACATATGCTTTGAAAACAGAGGAAATACCAAAGTTATACATTGGGGCGCCGAAAACATAAATATCTGCTGCCAATAACTCATCAATAAGTTCATCAGAAATTTTCAAAGCAGCTTCTAACTCAGGAGTGCGCTGATCTTCTGGACTAAAGGCGCCTGCTATCCAAGCTTCATCAACATGAGGAACAGGGTCATGCCCAATATCTCGGTAAGTCACCGTATCACCAGGATGAGCAGCAAGCCAAGTACTAACAAACTGCTTAGTCAAACCACGAGAAATCGAACGCTCACCACGAGGACTTGTATCTACATGTAGAATATTTGCCATTGTGCAGCCTAGTTATAGTGCTATACAATAGTACATAATGATTTTAGACACGTGTGTTTATTTCCTTCGGTAATAACAGGCAATTCTTTAGATATTTAACTAAATTATAGCGTGTAGAGCATTTGCATTACCCTACTAAAACTAGTATAAGGGCGCCCATAAGATACAGATTTAATTAGTAAAGCTTCTTGTGGAGCAGGCATCCTTGCCTGCCCTCATGCACTTAATTTAAATAAAAACCGTTATAATATCTACTGCTTATTCATTATAACTATCGTTATTATCTAACTCTTCCAAAAAAGTAGCGTTTTAACATGTAAAACTGTATAAGTCAAGCTAAAGCCATTTGGGGTAGAAACCTATAGTTTCTCATCTACTTGTATCTGAGGAATTTCCTCCGCAGTCAAAGTCACTATCTTTCCATCTTTCATAAAACTAATAGACTCACCAAGACGACGATGCCTTTCAATCGCTTGAGCAACAGCGGCTTTAACCCCAGCTTCTATTTTACGGTGTAAATTTATCGCTTCTTCTTCAGTCATTTTGCACTTCTACAATTTGATTACAAACATATTTTTATATCTTACAACGCTTCCCAATCCTCTATATGCAACTCTTCAATTCGGTTAAATTCACCGATGTTATGTGTAACCAAAGTTAGATCATGGGCAAGCGCTATTGAAGCAATTAGTAAGTCGTTAGCTCCTATGGGCGTACCATAAGCAGCTAATTGAGCGCGAATTCTTCCAGCGAATAAAGCCGCAATATCATCAAATGGTAATGAAACAAATACTTGAAGAAATCTTTGCTGTTGTCGCCAAGACAAGTCAGGATTTTCACTTCGCATTGCACCATAGAATAATTCCATTTTTACAATGGAGCAAACTACTATATCTTCTAAATCAACTTCCTGTAAACGTTGACGTAGTATTTGAGATTCACCGTTTAAGTATCTTATACATGCGTTAGTATCTAATAAGTATCTCATAATAATTACTCGACATCTTCAATAATTCCCTCAGAATCAATTACAATAGGGTCATCTTTACAAATGCCATAAGTTTCTTCAAAGAATCCAGGCGCCCAGCCTTTTGCTTTTTTACCAACGTTTTGGCTAATTGGCGTTATAAGTTGGAACGTAACAGTTACTTCTAACTCAACATTAGATAGTCCAATAGGAACATCTAGATGTAAAATACCATCTTCTCCAACGTGATAATGTTTTGTTACAGTGTTCATATTCTTATGAATGCTTAAAGATGACTATATTATAACCTATACATTATTATTGCTTATAGCCTTTTATTTTTATCTAAGATAGGGGTTGAAGAATAATCAAATGGTGACGCGCGCGCGATGCTCCTACATAAAGTAATTGCTGATGGTTTGGAGTTTGAGACTCGGTTTCAACTAAAATAACCACTTTGCTTTCAAGTCCTTTGAAGTGATAAATTGTATTACATAGAATTTCTTTTCTGCTGATATCAGGTTCTGCTTTAATACGAAATTGCCCTACCATCTGGTTTTGAAGTGCTTGTTTGCGTGTAGTTGTCAGGATTACAATATCTTTAGTTGCAAAACCTTCATTAATTACTAGATGGTGAAGCACTTGCCCAAGTATTTTTTTCAATTGAGCATCACCATTATAGTTATGAAACTCTACATCCTGCCCCAATGGACAAAAAGACGCTGTTGAATGTGGTTCTGGGTGAAACTTTAAAACATATTCATGTATTTTTTGAGTGTTGCGGCAATTTTTATTTAAACAAAAAGGAGCTTCTTCTAAAGGTGATTTCCAAAAAGCAAAAAATACAACTATTAAGCTAAGTGAGCAACGAATTATTGAAATTAAAGAGTATGAGGAAAAGTATTTTCTTAAAGATGAAATACCTGAGTTAGTCGGAATTGACTTGTATAAAAAATATAAAAATCAGTTGGAGGTTGATTTTCCAAATTATAGAACAGGAAATCAGTGGAAATTAAAAGCGAAAGGATGGGTAGGTTATATTCCTGTTAATTCTCATATTTGCTTAAAGCTTAATCCGAAAATACCTATAAAAAATATTTTTGGAATGCTAGAGTATGCTTACACTATTAAGAGTTTTAAATTTTTAGAAGGAATAATAAATTGTGATTCTGTAAAGGATTTTTATAGTCAGCTTGCTTATTTACTTTGCCAAAAGCTTTTAGAGCGCTGCCGTAGAGGGTTATATAAAAATTATCTTCACAAAAGTGAGCAGCTTACATATTCGAGAGGACGCTTGGATATTGAAGAGACAATTAAAAATCCGTGGAATGTTAAATTCAGATGTCACTATCAGGAACAGACTACAGATATTGTAGAAAACCGAATTTTACTATGGACAGTTTATATTATCGGTCGTAGCGGTTTGTGTTCAGAAAAAGTATCTTCGACTGTACGAAGAGCTTTTCATGCACTACAAGGTTTTGTGACGTTACAAATTTGTAGCTCAAAAGATTGTATTGGAATAAATTATAATAGTTTAAACCAAGATTATGAACTGTTACACAATCTTTCTCGATTATTTTTAGATAATTCTGTACCTACCCATGAAAAAGGGGAACATATATCGCTACCTTTCCTTGTGGATATGGCAAGATTATATGAATTATTTATTGCTGAATGGCTTAAAGTCAATTTACCCAAAAACTTGATGCTAAAGTATCAAGAAAGGATTGATATAGTCAAAAGTTTGTATTTTAAAACTGATTTAGTCGTTTATGAAAGCTTAACTAGTATTCCTCGCTTTATCATTGATACAAAATATAAAAATACAGCAAGCGTATCATCCGATGATGTTGCACAAGTTATAGCTTATGCTGTTTCCAAAAATTGTAAAGAAGCTATCTTACTATATCCAACTCTTTTAAAGCAGCCTTTAAACCAGTACGTTGGGGATATACGGATCCGCAGTTTAACTTTTTCACTTAATGATGATTTTGAATATGCAGGCAATACTTTTTTGAATGAGTTATTTTCTGAACATATTGAATAAGCCAATACCTAGGGCACTGTTTATTACCTTCATATGCTTAATATAATAAAAGAGTTTATCCCTAGCTTTGTAGCTTAACTCTCCCAAACGGAGGGTGTTCCGGTATAGACTCCTTCTTTTAAAATTATATCTCGAACTCAAAAATTATATTCTGCCTTTAGAGATAATTAATCGGAGAAATTGCACTTAGGAAGGTTTATGTGATTAGTTTTCAGATTTGGCGCCTATTTTAATCTCTGTAGAGACGTGATATATCACGTCTCTACTCTGTGTCCTCTGTGTCTCTGTGGTAAAAAATTATATTTACTGCACAGGCAAGATGCCTGTGCTACGAATACAAATTTATGCGCTGAAGTATTTGGCTACTGGATGATAGGTGATAATAGCAGTTGTACTTTGTTCTGGGTACAATTGCTCGCTTTCATCCATGTGCATCTTAATACGTTCGGCGCCCAACAATTCAAGCTGTTTATACTGGTCTTGAATATTCGGACAAGCAGGATAACCAAAGCTATACCGTGAACCTTGATATCTTTGTGCGAGCATATCGCGAATATTATCGGGTTCCTGCGCGCTAAACCCTAATTCACGGCGTATTCTAGCGTGTGACCACTCAGCCAAAGCTTCTGCTATTTGCACAGCCATACCGTGGAAATACAGATAATCGGTATATTGGTTATCTTTGTATAGCTTTTGTGCAAACTCGGTAGCTATTTCTCCTACTGTCACCGCTTGCATTGGAAACACATCAACAATACCCGTCTCCTTTGGTGCAAAAAAGTCGGCTATACATAAACGGCGCCCAGAACGCTGACGAGGAAATTCAAATGCAGCAACCTCACTTGTTCTTGTGGAATGGGCATCCTCTCTTGTGGAATGGGCATCCTGCCCGTCCCATATATATAGTGTATTCCCCTCAGCATTACAAGGAAAATACCCATATAACACCTGCGGGTGCAGCAAATTCTCCTCAACAACACGCGCTTTCCATTTTTCAAGAATAGGATAAACCTTCTCTTCTAAGAAAGCTTGATACTCTTCCTTAGTTTGTTCTTTGGGTTTGCGGAACTGCCACTGACCTGCTACAAGTGCTTGCAAGTCAAGATGCCAGAATATTTCATCCCAAGGAATATCACTTCCTTGTAGTAGTTTTGTTCCCCAGAAAGGTGGTGTGGGACGTTCGATGTTTATATCGACTGCTTCAGAACGAAGAGTATCTATTTCCCTTGGTTCTTCTGGCTTTTTCTTCGCATTCTCTTCTTCTTTAAGCGCGTTTCTGCCTACTTCGTTTTCGCTGGCATATTCTCCCAAGAAGCCACTTATATCATCCCATTGTGTGGATGCTTTGGCGGGCATGAGTTTGTCCATGAAGTGGAGGTCAGAGAATGCGTCTTTGCCGTATACGACTCTGCCTTTATAGGCTTTTTGGCAGTCTTCGTAAACAAACTTGGGTGTTAAGGCGGCGCCTCCTAATATTACAGGTACGGTGATGCCTTTTTCGTTGAATATTTCCAAGTTTTCTTTCATGAACGCCGTTGACTTAACGAGTAAGCCGCTCATCGCGATACAATCGGCTTTGTATTTGTTGTATGCTTCGATGATATTCTCTACAGGTTGTTTAATACCCAGGTTAATTACCCTGTAACCGTTGTTCGACAAGATAATATCTACTAGGTTTTTGCCGATGTCGTGAACGTCTCCTTTGACTGTGGCAATAATGAACGTTCCTTTGCCACTGTTTGCATCCTCAGTTTCACTTTTCTCCATGAACGGTTCTAAGAAAGCTACCGCTGACTTCATGGTTTCGGCGGACTGTAGTACAAATGGTAGCTGCATTTGTCCGGAACCAAATAACTCACCGACTACTTTCATGCCGTCGAGTAAGAAAATATTGATAATGTCTAAAGCTGGGTGTTTTAAGAGTGCCTGTTTGAGAGCATCTTCTAATCCTATGCGCTCACCGTCTATAATATGACGTTTGAGACGCTCTTCAACGGGGAGATTTTCGTCAACACCTTTATCGCGCTTGGTTGTTACCCCTTCAAATAATGTCGTGAGTATTGTGAGGGGGTCGTATACACAAATGTCATTCTCAAACTTGCGATTATCATAAATTAAATCGCGGCAAATTTCTTGATGCTTCTCCTCAATCTTCGCTAGCGGTAATATTTTATTGGGACTGACTATTGCTCCATCCATTCCTACTTGCATTGCTTCGTGCAAAAACATTGAGTTTAATACTATCCGCGCGGCTGGATTTAAACCAAAGGATATATTTGATACACCAAGCATAAAGTGACAACCAGGTAAATTCTCACGAATCCTCTTAATTGCCTCTATAGTGGCTTTTCCATTTTCTCTATCTTCCTCAATACCAGTAGAAACAGGTAGAGCTAAGGTATCAAAAAATATTTCGTGTGCAGGTATACCATATTCAATCACTGCACTATAGGCACGCTGGGCTATTTCAAATTTCTTATCAGCGGTGCGCGCCATTCCTTCTTCGTCAATTGTACCAATAACTACTCCGGCGCCGTATTTCTTAGCAAGTTCCAACACCTTAAAAAATCTTTCTTCGCCGTCTTCGTAGTTGGTAGAGTTGAGAATGCACTTACCACCCGCAACTTTCAATCCTGACTCCATTTTTTCCCATTCGGTTGAGTCAAGCATTAAAGGCAAGTTTACATTATTAACAATGCGGGATACTAACTCGTGCATATCCCTGACACCGTCGCGTCCTACATAGTCTACGTTAACATCAAGGATGTGGGCGCCTTCTTTAACTTGTGCGCGTGCCATCGACACAAGTCCATCCCAGTCTTCAGCATTAAGCATTTCGCGGCATTTCTTAGAACCGCTGGCGTTGAGTCTCTCCCCTACAATTAAGAAAGAATTATCTTGAGTGTAATTTTGTGTGCTGTATATAGACGCTGCCGCAGGTTGTAACTGTGGATGACGTTCAGCAGGTTTTAGTTTTTTAGCAATTTCTGCAAGTTGTTGAATGTGCGCCGGTCTTGTCCCACAGCAACCCCCTATCACTTGGACACCCAGGTCTTCAACGAAGTGCATCAAATGCATCTGTAATTCTATCGGTGTAAGCTTATAATGCGCTTGTCCACCAACGTTTTCTGGTAAACCCGCGTTTGGCACACAGGAAACTATAAACGGCGAATGCTCACTTAAATATTTGATGTGCGGTTTCATCAAGTCGGGCCCAGTCGCACAGTTCAAACCAAGAATGTCTATTTTATATGGTTCCAAAATAGTCACAACGGCGTTAATTTCCGTTCCTACTAGCATTGTCCCCATTGTTTCCATCGTTACAGAAACCATTATCGGGCGCCTATCACCCTTCTGAGCAAAAACTTCTTCCACACCATTGAGTGCAGCTTTAATTTGCAGCACGTCTTGGCATGTCTCAATAATAAACAAATCTACACCACCATCCCAAAGCGCTTCGGCTTGTTGAGCAAAGCCATCTTTCATCGTGTCGTAGTCGATGTGTCCTAAAGTTGGTAACTTAGTACCTGGACCCATCGAACCAGCAACAAAACGAGGTTTTTCTGGTGTAGAGTATTCCTCAGTACAACGTTTCGCCAGTTCTGCCGCCGTTTTATTGAGGTAATAAACTTGATCTTGCAAGTTATACTCAGCAAGTACAGTAGATGTACCACCAAAAGTATCTGTTTCGATAACATCGGCCCCTGCTGCTAAAAAGTCACGGTGAACTTTTGCCACAGCTTCGGGGTTCGTGTGGACAAGGTACTCGTTACAGCCCTCGTACTCGGCGCCACCAAAGTCATCAGCAGTCAGGTTTTGTGATTGTAAGTTTGTACCCATCGCACCGTCAAACACTATGACCGGACGGTTGGGACTATGTAAGTGTTCGAGAAAGGAATTAGGCATACTTTCAAACTAAATTGAGTTATTGTGGTTTTGTTCCACTTTATTTAATATTCTCCTAAATTTTTAGGGCTTTTGAGTAACTGAATTTCTACTGAAATGTTTAAAGATTTTGCTTGCCTAACAATCATATCTATCCGTCTAAATACTGATATCCAAAAAAAAAGTATTATAAGCTACATTTTATTGTAGGTTGGGTAGAGGAACGTAACCCAACAAATTTATTTGCTTGTATATAAGTTGCCTATTTATAACAGAGAGTTGATACTAAAATTACATAGAGTAGTGTGGGTAATTATTAGAAATGCGAGATAGCACTTGGATAACTAGAATGCTGGCTATTTCTTTAGTAGTCTTGGGTGTGATTGTGTTTTTTATTGGTAGCAAAGACGTTTCTAGTTCAGATAAGCTAGGCGAGCAACTTGGTTCGTCAGAGCAAGCAGATTGGAGTCCAGCTAAAGTGCAGTACCAATCTGATCTTAAACCACCCGCCGCACAAATACCTAACCAACCTGTAAATAATCAACCATTACAAGCGAGTAAGGCGCCTGTACAACCAACTCCTGCCAAAACTATTGCCGCACAAGCTGCACCAAAAAAGGCGCCAACTAATAAGCAACCACCCAAACGCACGTTCACTACTACTTATGCATTTAAAAGTTACACACCTAAATATGTAGTTGCCTGGGCAGACCCAAGTAATTATGGGGATAGGTTCGCTACTGATATTAATGGCACTCCTATTAGCAACCCACCAATTATAGTTCTACACGAAACTACAAATTCTGCACAAAGCGCTGTTAATACGTTTAGAAGCAATAATTCACAGGACGAAAACAGACAAGTTAGCTACCATACTTTAATCGCACGTAATGGGTTAGTTGTTTATCTTGTTCCGCCAGATAAACGTGCGTTCGGCGCCGGCAACTCAGTATTCGATGGTCTTAATGGTCCCGAAACAGTACAAACTAACCCAACTTTAAAACCTTCTGTCAACAACTTTGCTTATCATGTTTCGCTAGAGACACCACCCGATGCATGGGATAAAAATGTATCTAGTCATAGCGGTTATACAGATGAGCAATATAATTCATTAGCTTGGTTAGTCGCACAAAGCGATGTTCCTGATGAACGCATTACTACTCACCGTACAGTTGACCGTTCGGGACAAAGAATTGACCCCGTAAGTTTTGATTTTGATAAGTTTTACAGTATACTCCACTCTTTTAGAGAACTTGCTATTAATTAATTATATGGAACGGGCAGGGATGCCCATTCCACAAGAGTAATCACAATGTTCTTGATGTGATTTAATTAGTTTCCATAGCTTGATTTGATTATCTTTACTACTGCTTGCTATTAATTCTCCATCTTGGCTAAAAATTATTGAATTTATACTATCTGTATATCTATATATGATTACTACTTATACAGTTCCCAGAATTTAAGACTAATCAAACCTAGAATCAAGAATTTACAATAATTTCATACTCAAGGTGGAATGGGCATCCTTGCCCGTTCTCATAAAACTACCTGGCTAGTTTTACATTAAAGCGGTATTTTTGCAAGATGGTCAAGTGAATCTATTTTTATCATATACAGGCGCCAATACATGAAACTAAACTCCAGCTTCAGCAAAAGCCCTTGTTAATGCATCAACTAAATCTAGATTTTCTGCCCATTCAACAAGATAACCATAATCTAAATTTTCAGCTTGTAATTTAATTATACCTAAAACGTCACGCCACTGTTTTTATGATTGACTACCTCTTCCCCACATCAACTTTTGCAGCACCATATCTTCTCTTGAAGCAACCCAAAATGGGGAAACACCCTCGACTAATGCTAAAATACGTCGCGACATTTGAGATATTGCAAACGCTGAATTATCCATTATAATTAGGTCGGCATTAGCAATTGTTACAGTATGAGTAATGCTAAGACTACGTTCTCTTCCTTGTTTGATATTCTCAACTGACAAAGCTAGACAATAAAAACCAGCAGTTTCTAATGTTTGTACAACAATATTTACTCGTCCAACTTCCAAACTAATTACTAAATCTAAATCGCGCGTTGAGCGTGCTTCACCATGAATGGAACTTGCAACACCCCCACTGACATAATATAAAATATTTACTGACTCAAAAATTTGATGTAATTCGCCTGCAAGCGCAATAGAATCTTGAATCCACATTTTTTCATCTGTACCTTTAGGTTGAAACCCTTCTGGAAATTTATCTCCTAAAACAGCACGGGCAAAGTGTAATCGTATTGTCTCGATAGGCGCCTCTCTATTACGCATTTTAACACCTGCGAGAGAAAGCTTTTTAACACCTCGGTCATGTGCTGCAAAAATCTCAAGTCTATCTTTGAAAGATAATTGACGTAATCGATTAAATAAATAGATATCAGCTTCAATACTTGTATCCTCTGCTTGTGGATGGTAGCTTGTACTTGATGTAAAATTCATACTAGGCTAATTACTTGATTAATTTTATGGGGGCGGGCAGGGATGCCCGCTCCACAAGAGGATTTTAAAGATGTTGGATATTTATATTTTCCCATTTGTCATATAGATATTCTACAATGAGGCGCCTATGGCAGTGTTGAGGAGTTGCTTCGCTACATAATACACATCCACTGTCGAAGGTATCTGGTGAGAACTGCTTTTCTATGGCACGTTGTTGCATTAAGGATAAAAACTGACGTTCGTAAGTTTGCCAGTCACCACCATTTTTTTTATACGTGTCTAATATTTCTGAAGTCGGCGCCAGTTCTAATAAGTGGACATATTCAATATTGGTTATCTTGTTTAAAAAATACTCAAAGTCGGCTTTTTTAGTAAACCCTGCTAGTTGTGAATTATTATTTAATCTTGCGTCTATAACTCTTTTTATACCATTTTTAGCTAAAGTTTAAAAAAAATGTTGAGCGGATTTTTTAGTAAAACCAATTGTATATATATTAATTTGATGGGTCATATTTTTTTCTTGATATGCAATTTCTTGGCTTTGCTGATGATATGCAATTTTTAGTCTGTCTTCTAAGGTACTATTTGACATTGGTGTTTCTACAGAATTCGTGTCTGTAAACAATGATAACTGTACTGGTTGATTAACTTGTTCGTCTTGCAGTCCGAATTTTTGTAACAGTCTGGATTCTATTTGCTGCTGCGTAAGAAGTGTACTGTTACTTAATATATGGTTAATTTTTATGTCGTGATGACGTAGGTTTTGACATACTAAAATGGCACGATGACATGTCATTGGGTCTTTTTCGGCACACATTAAGGCTATTCGATGCTTTTGGGCGCCTTTGAGCAAACGTTGTATACCGATGGCAAACTCTTCGGTTGCTGCAATTCTTTCGTATAAAGCTTTACCATCTACATAACAATTAGGGTTACTTGACAAACAGCGCCTAACTCTTTACCTAGAAAAACGTAGTAAATACCTACTTCGAGCAAAGTAGCTTTAAGAGCAGCTTGGGTAAATTGGGGGTTTTGACGACTATAGGGATGGGAACGCACGTCCGCAATGGCTGTTACTTCGTGTTGCTTGAGTAATTGAATAAAAGCTTCGCTACTATGGTTTGAGTGACCAATCGTAAATAATTCTTTATGGTTATTCATGGTATGCAAACTTTTTGTTTACGATTTTACTCGCTCAACGAATAAAAAATCGTGAATAGCTTGGGAATATGGGCAAGTTTGTTATACATTAAGTTATGTGTAAATTATTAACGATATCACCTGATTGGAGAAGCACATGAGTACGGGTGTAATTACTATCACTGATACTGAGTTTGAAACAGAAGTTTTGAAATCTGAGCAGCCCGTATTACTTTATTTCTGGGCTTCTTGGTGCGGTCCTTGCAAGTTAATGACTATGACGGTTAACAATGCCGCCAATACTTATGGCGACCGTCTGAAAGTAGTTAAAATGGAAGTTGACCCTAACCCTACTACTGTCAAGCAGTACCAAATTGAAGGTGTACCTGCCTTTCGGATAGTTCAAGATGGTCAACTTTTAGCTGCTACTGAAGGCGCCATTGGTAAAGACAAGCTGTTTAACTTCATTGATAGTCATCTAAATTAGCTTGCGAGAAACCGGGCTTCTTTAAGGGAATTTAGGTATCTAGCAAAATACTTCTCCAGAAGCCCGGTTTCTATAGTGCATAATATAGTTGAATGTTATGCAAGATACCGAAATGCAGTTCGCTAAACGTCTACAACCTCTGCAAAGTAATGTGTTTGCGGATATGGACACTGCTAAAACCAAAGCTTTGGCAGCTTCCAAAGAATTAATTGATTTGTCGCTGGGTTCAAGTGACCTAGCGGCACAACCACATATTATTGATGCTATCGCAAAATCATTAGATGACCCATCAACTCATGGTTACTTACTTTTTGGCGCCACGATAGCATTTCGGACTGCTGCGGCAACTTGGTATGAGCAAAAGTTCGGTATTTCCATTGACCCAGAAACTGAAGTATTACCTTTAATTGGTTCACAGGAAGGAACCGCTCATTTACCTCTAGCAATTCTTAACCCTGGTGATTACGCTTTACTGTTAGACCCTGGTTATCCTTCTCACGCAGGTGGAGTTTATTTAGCTTCAGGATTAATTTATCCAATGCCACTGCGCGCGGAAAATGAATTTTTACCTATATTTAGCGATATTCCAGTCGATGTGCTTAATAAGGCGCGGATGATGGTGTTAAGTTATCCACATAATCCAACCGCTGCAACGGCGCCACTATCATTCTTTAAAGAAGCAGTTGCCTTTTGCCAAAATCATAATATTGTTCTCGTTCATGATTTTCCCTACGTTGATTTAATATTCTCCGACGAAACAGCCCCATCAATATTTCAAGCTGACCCAGAAAAAAGCGTCTCGATTGAATTTTTTACACTCTCGAAGTCTTATAATATGGGCGGTTTCCGTATTGGCTTTGCTATTGGCAACGCGGACTTAATTCGTGCGTTGCGTCAAGTCAAAGCTGCCGTTGACTTTAACCAGTATCGAGGAATTCTAAACGGCGCCGTTGCTGCTTTGACTGGCCCCCAAACAGGAGTACAGACTGCTGTCGCAACTTTTAAAAGGCGCCGTGATGCTTTTATTGGTGCTTTAGATAATATTGGTTGGCATGTACCAACACCCCAAGCAACAATGTATGTCTGGGCAAAACTGACGGATGCTTGGCGCCATAACTCAATCGAATTTTGTACAAAACTAGTTCAAGAAACAGGTGTAGCTGCATCACCAGGTGCAGGTTTTGGTAAGTCAGGAGAAGGTTATGTCCGTTTTGCGCTTGTTCGGGAACCTCTAATTTTGGAAATAGCGGTTCAACGTATAGCCGAATTTCTAAAGTAAATTTACTAATACTTTATTAGGAATTAACAATAAGTTTATAAAGATTACCTAAATTTTCAGTATTCCCAAGCTAGACTACAGAGGGATTACTGAATATTATCGTATTATATTAAACATAAAGAAACCAAGTTTCTATAGCTAATTTAATTGCTTATGAGAAATTTAAGTACAATTTTTACAACAAGTCTTAACATACTTGTAGTTTTAATATTGGGTAGTTTTTCTATACCAGCCCAAGCAATATCGTTAAAAAATGGTTCATTTACACAACAATTAAAACTCAATAATAATACAAGGTTAAATACTCCATTGATTCAAATAGTGCCTTTTGGCTCAAAGTCATTCAGTAAAAACCCTGAAAGTCAGAAGAATGAACTTGAATCACGCTTACTTGCAGAAGCGAAAGATACCATAAATGAAGTCAGAGAAGCAAATAAAGTTATTCAAGAAGACATTAGTGGTAAAACTGTATATCTTTATAAGCTAGAAACGATAAAGCCTGTTGCTCTTAGTAATAATGCAAATATTTTACCAGCGAACCAAGTTACTTGGAAATTACAAGCACCAAAACGAAAAAGAAAAGTACCAGAACCTTCTACAGGTCTTGCTTTAGTATTAGCATTTATTGCTTTTGCTGCACGATATTCGTTAAAACGGGTACAGAAATTTTAACTGTAAATATTTAGGGCAAGGCGCCAAGACAAAAGAATAATTATAAGATATTCTTATCGTAAATCGCCTTTTTTAGAAAAATAGATTGATATTTTTTGTATTAAGCAATAATACGTCTCAACTGCCTTCTGTGCTTGGATAGTAAGTTAATTTAGAAACTTTGCTTAAATTTAAAATTTGAGTTAATATTGGTTAACATAAATAATTTTATATGTAAATTGTTGTCATTACTTCAGGCTGCATGAAATAAATAACTAAATATTACAAATTCAACGAGTTTTGTGCAGTTATATTTGAGTCCAGTAGTTATCGTTGAGTTTTTACCTAATTGAATAGGGAGAAATGACAGCGCAATTACTTGAAAATAAACAAAAGTACAAGTCATATCCTTCTAGACGTATTCTGTTAATAGAAGATAATGACATGAATCGAATGTTGCTAAGTGATTATTTAGCCTATTTTAATTACGATGTTATTGGTTTGCCTGAAGCATCGGAATTTTTCTCAACAGTCGAGCAATTTAAACCAGAATTGATACTTTTAGATTTAAAGTTGCCAGATATTGATGGTTACTCGATTTTAACACAAATAAAGCAGAAGCCAAAGTATTCAGAAATACCTGTTATCGTTGTTTCAGCTTTCGCATTTAAAGCTGACCAAGATAAAGCTATGAAATTAGGTGCCTGTCGTTACTTCGTAAAGCCTGTGAATCTTAACGAACTAGTGGCAGCAATTGAAGAGGAGTTATCTCGTCACTCAAATTAGTATAGTTAATTTCTCTCATTATTAATCAGGTGTTTGATTGGTAATATATTCTTCGACGCTTTGACTCAAGCTCTGTACAGAACTGCCAATTTGGGAGATTTTACGCTGTACTTGTGCCAGTAGTAAAACAGCCGTCTGTAATTCATTAAGGGTTTCAGTCATTGCGTCGCGGTATTGAGATTCAAATTCTTGCACGTTCATGATACTATCCTCACATTCAACTTTATTTGTCGCTGTATTCAAGATAAACGTTGAGTATGAATATATAAATCCGTTGAACCGCCGAATCACAAGGTTTTTCGCAAATTTCCGAAATCCCCACTAGACATAGCAATATATTTATTTTGTTTTGACAAGAAAATATAAACAAACGCCTCTATATTACTAAGTTATCAACAATATTGCACTATGCAGACCTTCGGGTTGGCACCGTTGAGGTAGCAAGTAACCGTACTTTAAAAATACTGACATTAGTTTACGAAATCTTTGACAAGCTAGCAGCTCTAATATAAAGTTAGTTACCTCAAACTACTATGTATCATTCCTCAGCCTCCCCTTCCCCTAACAATACGTACATTCGTCCTGCTCGACGCGGTAAGCATAAAATTTTTATTGGAATGGCGCCTGGTGTAGGCAAAACGTATAAAATGCTTGAAGAAGCGCATCAACTCAAGGCAGAAGGAATTGATGTAGTTGTTGGTATTCTCGAAACCCACGGACGTAAAGAAACAGCAGAAAAAGCGACTGGACTCGAAACAATTCAACGCAAAGCCATTTTTTACCAAAACGTCACCTTAGAAGAGTTTGACACCGATGCAGTTTTACAACGCTGCCCACAACTAGTTTTAGTAGACGAACTAGCTCATACCAACGTCCCTGGTTCAGCATGCGAAAAGCGTTACCAAGATGTAGAAGTTATTTTACAAGCAGGAATAGACGTATACTCAACTGTTAATATTCAACACTTAGAAAGTTTAAATGACCTAGTAGCAAGAATTACAGGCGTTGTTGTTCGCGAACGTATTCCCGACCGTCTACTCGATGAAGCGGATGCAGTCGTAGTGATAGATGTCACACCAGAAACTTTAGAAGAAAGACTACGAGAAGGCAAAATTTACAGACTCGATAAAATAGAGCAGTCATTAGAGAATTTTTTCCAGCGACGCAATTTAATTGCATTGCGAGAGCTAGCATTACGAGAAGTTGCAGATACAGTAGAAGACGATGGAAACGCTTCTAACTTGGCTGGGTTAAGCTGTAATATCCACGAAAGAGTTTTAGTTTGTATTTCGACGTATCCCAATTCTATGCAATTATTACGTCGTGGCGCCAGAATTGCCAGCTATATGAATGCTCGCTTGTACACAGTATTTGTTGCAGACCCCGACCGTTTTTTAAGTAAAGAAGAAAGTTTACACATAGAAACCTGTGAAAAACTCTGTAAAGAATTTGGTGGTGAATTTGTCAAAGCTAACAGTCATAGCGTAGCCACAGAAATAGCCAAAATAGCATCTGACCTTCACATTACTCAAATAGTTATCGGTGAAAGTCAACAATCAGGATGGAAGCGATTTTTTAAACGCTCCTTCACCCAACGCCTAATGGAATTAATACGACACCAAAACATAGACCTACACATCATCGCTACCGAAAAATAACCCACACATTTTATACACGTGGCACAGGCATCTTGCCTGTGCAGTGCAGTTTTCTAACATATGAATTATTATTTTTATACTGCAAACGCTTAAAATATAAGCATTATGTCATGCTGAGGAACGTTAACGCAGTTTTCCCGCAGGGTAGCATCTTAAAATTCTGATGTCATGCTGAGGAACGTTAACGCAGTTTTCCCGCAGGGTAGCATCTTAAAATTGTAACTTTGTTTAAAAGTAAAGTTCTAACCCATTTTGAGTATACCACAGAGACACAGAGTTAGAAAAACTTTACCACAAAGTACATAAAGGAATTGACTAGCAATCCTGCCGTTTACTTACAACCGCAATTTAAAGGCAAGATAGATTTAAGAAGATTAACTAAAGTTTATAAATGGATAAGTCCTAGCTGGGATGAAAATGCTGTATTTGACTTGCAACGCGAAAATATTATCACATTTTCTCAAGACCCTAACAAGTGGGTTAAATCTCTACCAGCAGCTATTTGGGATTCAAAGGCAGATTGGGCAGGAAAAGTATTTTGGGAAGACCCTAAACCAAATATATATGCTCGTCTTCCTCAAGTTTTTGAATCTATCGAATCAATGGTTGAGACAAATCAGCGTTTTGAAGTTTACCAGGAAGAAATAAAAGCTATATCAAGACTTGGAATTAAATTTGATGAGTGGTTAAAGTTATATCCTAGTGAAGAGAATCAGCCAGATAAAGTTAAAGTTATGTTCATTATCCCAAATGATACAGTCGAGGCGCCTGTTGTAGAAAGTGAACAAAATACTTCTACCTCAAAATCTTCTAACCCTGTAATGCGACTTTTCAAAAAATAAATCAATGATAGTCGTTTCAAATTAAATTTTCCACATTATTAAGGCATGACGTTAGTTGTGCCTATAAAACGAATTCTTTCAAATACTTCCTCAGCAGAAATACCCGCAAGTTGACCATTCTCCATTTGCTGATTACGAAATTTAGCTTCTTCTGCCCATATTTGAGCTACTTCTGGCTTACCTATTCCTGAAAAGGAATCTCTTTTTATGTCTTCAAGAAGTTTTAGTATTTTTTTGAAAATCTTCTTATCCTAATGCCCATTGGCTAAATTGCTCAAAGGCTAATGGTTCAAAGGCTATCTTTTTCATATTCATCTAAATCTACGTAAATTAAGTTTCCTTTATTTACGTTTTCTATCGCTTTAAGTAGTCGTTTTTTATTTGCCTCCGACTTCAAAAGATAGGTTGTTGCATCCTCTTCTATTTGCGGTTCAGCAAAAACAATTACTTCTACAATTGTTCCTTCTTCAAATTCAGTTGTAGATAGTTCGATTTTGCCATCTCTCCCTACTATCGCTTTTTGTTTAATTCCACTAAGCATATAACTGATATCTTGAATTTAGCTAATGCTATTGTACCATATTTGAAGTTTAATTATGCTAGGTTGGGTAGGACGGGCAGGGATGCCCGTTCCACAAGATTTGCTCTAGAAGAGAAATTTATACATGGGCTTCTTTGACTAGTTTGTCCCAACCTAGGTCTTTGAGGTTGTTGTTGCGACGTAGTGGACGAGTTACTAGTTCTAGGACGTCGCGTGCGTTACTAAACCCGTGAATTTGAGCGAATGTAAATTCTACTGACCACTTGGTATTAATTCCGCGTGCTTCTAATGGGTTTGCATGTGCCATTCCGGTAATTACTAAATCAGGCTTTCTTTCATTAATGCGCTGAATTTGGTTGTAATTATCGGGTTTTTCAACAATTGTTGGCAATGGTACGTCCATATCTTTACAAGCTTGCTCTAACATTGCTAGTTCCGCAGCTTGGTAGCGTTTGTCCATGTAGGGAATGCCTACTTCTTGGACGGTCATGCCACAACGCACTAAGAAACGCGCTAAAGATATTTCTAGCAAGTTGTCGCCCATGAAAAATACTGATTTACCACGTATTAATTTTACGTAGTCTTCTACACCTTCCCAAATTTTCGCTTCGCGTTCGTCTAAACCTTTGGGTGTTATGTTAAATACCGAACAAATTTTTTCTACCCAAGCGCGTGTGCCGTCGGGACCAATTGGAAAGGGGGCGCCTATTAATTTACACTTACGGCGCCGCATTAAGGTGGTAGCGGTACGGCTAAGGAATGGGTTAACACCACAAACGTAGTAACCTTCTTCTAATACTGGTAATTCTGTAAATCTTTTTGCGGGCAACCAACCTGAAACTTTAATGCCCTGTTTTTTCAGTTCGAGTGTTAACTGTGTAACTACGGGGTCGGGGAGTGAACCGAATAAAACCAAGGGTGGATGAGCTACATACTCAGATTCTTCTTGAACTATTTCTTCTTTCTTCTTACCAAAATTAAGTAGTTTAGACAAACCACGTTCTTCTTTTTCGGTTTGTGCAACAGGCGCCTTATCTGGACAACGTGCTGCCATTGCTGCTAATACTGTATCTTCGCCCTGTGTAAAAGCATAATCTAAACCATTTGCACGCGCTACTACTATGGGTATGCCTAGCTCACCTTCAAGCTTAGGCGCCAAACCCTCTAAATCCATTTTAATTATTTCAGTAGTGCAGGTGCCAATCCAAACAATTACACTGGGGTTACGGTCACGTTTAATTTGTGTACATAATCGCTTTAACTCTTCGTAATCGTTGAGTTTGGCAGAAATATCACCTTCTTCTAACTCTGCCATTGCATAACGAGGTTCGGCAAAAATCATTACCCCCATCGCATTTTGCAAAAAGTAACCGCAAGTCTTTGTACCAATAACTAAAAAGAAACTATCCTCTATTTTTTGGTACAACCATGCTACACAGCTAATTGGACAGAAAGTGTGGTAATTGCCGGTTTCACAGTCGAATGTTAAAGCTTGTGATTCTGCAACAGTCATTTTAAAAGTTTCTCCCCTTATTTTTATGATTTGGAATTTTAGATTTTGGATTTAAAGCCAAAATCTAAAATCTAAAATCCAAAATGGCTTTATCCGTTGGGGAAAAGACGAGCTATTTCTGAGTCTTCTTCAAAACTAGCGCCGAAATCCCCATCAACGCTATTCTGAGTTTTTGTTTCCTCGCTCCAAACGTCGATTAACACGTCGCTAAATCCGTGGTCGTCGTCTGAAGTGTTGAGGTCTTCAAGTTCGTTGTAACTATCATTTTTTAGTGGCAAATCACTGTCAAAAGAGATATCACCACCAAAATCATCATCTGATGATACTGAAGACAATTTTTGTGCTGTTTCTTCTACGTTGGTGCCAACACCATTTAGAGACATAGTATGTATCTCACTGGTATCAACAGCATCGATTGAGAAACTATTCCTAGCTGTTCCTGTTTCAAAGCCACTAGTAAGAATTCCTGGTGCATCATCAACGTCAATTGATTGACTTTCTTGTTCAGCCATTGATTCTTCAATTGATTCGTTCATAACCATATCGCTATCTTGCTGATAAGGTATGGAATGATTACCTAGTGCAACATTTGGGTCGAAGTGTAAACCTAGTACTTCGACGAGGGTATCGGCATCTGGGTTCAATTTTGAAAAGGGTAACATTAACTGAGCTAATTTCGGCTCTAGCGCGTTTGCTACGCCCAAAATCAGGTAACTCGATGGACGTTTGCCACCATCAGGTGTGTAAACCGATTCCACTTGCATCTGCAAGGTTATCCATTCACGGTTAGCCTGAAAAAATTGCAACCACTTCTGTTTCAACGATTCTGTAAAACTGTAAAAGAATGCCATATAGCCCCATCCCGAAAAGAAATAATGATTTATACAATCATCAAGTCTAATTGCTCTTCCGGATTAGTGACTGCGGGTTTACCCGGATTTAAGTAAAAATCTGATAACAAAGAGAATAAATCTCTATCTTGAGCATCGTTAGGCACAACTCCTTCCGGACGCGCTAAAATTTGGTCGGCGATGCTGAGATAGTAGTCACACACGTAATTTAACGAGGGATCTTGCTCTGCCATCTCAAATAATGTTTTACCTTTAACACGCGAAACACGAATGTCTTCTATCAATGGTAAAACTTCCAAAACTGGCATGGGCACTGCTTCGATGTATTTCTCTATCAAATCCCGCTTGCTGGTACGGTTGCCAATCAACCCTGCTAAACGCAATGGGTGGGTGCGTGCTTTTTCACGTACCGAAGCGGCAATGCGATTAGCTGCAAACAATGCGTCAAAACCGTTGTCTGTAACAATCATACAGTAATCAGCATAGTTTAAAGGCGCCGCAAAACCACCACAAACCACGTCACCAAGAACATCAAACAAAATGACATCGTATTCATCAAAGGCATTGAGTTCTTTGAGTAATTTCACGGTCTCCCCAACTACATAACCGCCACATCCGGCGCCTGCTGGTGGACCACCTGCTTCAACACAATCGACACCACCATAACCCTTATAAATTACATCTTCGGGCCAAACGTCTTCGTAGTGATAGTCTTTTTCTTGCAGCGTATCAATAATTGTGGGAATTAAGAATCCAGTTAGAGTAAATGTACTATCGTGCTTTGGGTCACAGCCTATTTGTAATACCTTTTTACCCCGCTTGGCTAAGGCGACAGAAATATTACAACTAGTTGTAGATTTACCGATGCCACCTTTTCCATAAACTGCTAGTTTCACGTTTTTACCTCTTAATTCTTGTTTATAAAACTTTGTGTCTTGAAGCTTTGATGGTTCATGAGTGTCATTATTGTTCAATTCACTCAGGAAATAAAGGGACTTGCTCTGTGAATAGTAGTCTAATTCCAAGTGCTTGTACTCATTCAATTCTTTTTTGTCACATATCTTCTTAAATCACGCGATAATGGTTACAAAATGTTTTTAAAGTATCTTTATATTATGTATTTTATAAAATTAGTTACAATACACAAAAAGCTAAAACCCCTAACGTAAAAGCCTTTTAGACTTATATATTTGGGGTGATAGTGTGGTTAATAGTAGTGAGAATGCAGTGAGTGTAAATAATTATCACAATTGACGATCCCCCCTAGCCCCCCTTAATAAGGGGGGAACAAGAGGGGTTCTTAGCCCCCCTTATTAAGGGGGGAACAAGAGGGGTTCTTAGCCCCCCTTATTAAGGGGGGTTGGGGGGATCAATTCCATATCTTCTAAAGTCAACCAGCCTGGGCGCCAAAGTTCTTGGTCTTGTAATATTGCTGCGTTAGTCCAAAACCGAACGTTCGGGTCACAAGATGAAACCATTTCGGCATAAACCCATTTTCCCTGGTTTTTACGGTTGACAACTTCAAAATGGCGCCAACCATCAACTTTTTTTTGTGACGTCCATTTTGAACCGAGTAAATACGGAAACTTTTGTTTTTTTGATTTAGGCATAATTACTTAAATTTGGACTCAAAAATTTTATTAAGAAATGTTAAGTATTATTAATTATAGTAAAGAATGGTGATTATAGAAAATTTAGATATGCACAAACAATATATAAGTTAAGCACCAGAGGTTGATTATTAGGTACGATAACTGCGATATCTAACTATTCCTGTGCGGTTTATGAGCAGTTCGCCTACCACTTTAAAAGTTTCTTCTGAATCTACTACAGTCAACTGGTCTTCATTACTTCAACAAATTCTCGACCATCAATCATTATCACGCCAACAAGCTGTTGAGTTGATGCAGGGCTGGTTGAACGAAGCTATACCCCTAGAATTATCAGGAGCAATATTAATTGGACTTCAAGCCAAAGGTGTGTCTTGCGACGAATTAGCAGGAATGGCACAGGTGCTACAATCTCTGTCGGTGAGCGAAGGGTCAATAGAACCTACAACTACTCCTTTAATTGATACTTGTGGCACTGGAGGTGATGGCGCCTCTACATTTAATATTTCTACGGCGGTAGCATTTGTTGCAGCAGCAGCAGGTGTGCGAGTTGCAAAACATGGTAATCGCTCTGCATCAAGTCGAGTTGGCAGCGCGGATGTACTAGAATATTTAGGTGTAAATTTAAGTGCCCCTGGCGATAAGGTGCAAGCTGCTGTAGATTCTGTAGGTATAAGCTTTTTATTTGCTCCTGGTTGGCATCCAGCAATGAAGGCAGTAGCTGGAATTAGAAAGAATTTAAAGGTAAGAACTGTATTTAACTTGCTAGGTCCTCTAGTAAACCCAATGCGTCCAACTGGACAGGTAATGGGAGTATATACCCCTAAATTACTAGAAACGATTGCGAATGCGATGCTGCAATTAGGAACGCACAAGGCTATTGTTTTAAATGGACGTGAAGGACTTGATGAGGCTTCTTTAGGAGATTTAACTGATTTAGCGGTTCTTAGTGATGGTAAGGTAGAGATGAAAACTGTTGACCCTCAAGCTTTGGGACTTGTAAAGGCGCCTGTTACGGAACTGCGAGGTGGAGATGTTGAAGAAAATGCTGATATTTTGAAAGCTGTGTTACAGGGTAAAGGCACAACCGCACAAACTTCTGTTGTTGCGCTTAATGCTGGGTTAGCGCTAGAAGTGGGCGATGCTGTACCTTGGGGTGAGCATCAAAAAGGTACAGAGTTAGCACTCGATATTTTGGCTAGCGGCGCAGCTTGGGATAAATTGGAATGCTTGGTCGAGTTTCTACGGTCTTAGTATCGGTGGGAGTATGAGGTCGAAATTGGACGACATCGCGCTTGATGGTTATGTCGTAGTCTCCAAAAAAGTCGTGTCCTAAAAGTCCAGTTTCTAGTCCTGCTCCTGCGATGGCAACTGGAATTTGTCCAACTTTGACTTCGCCAACTTCCATTGAATTTACATAACCAATGGGAAAAGTTACTGCTTTGGAACTAGCCGTATTAGCTTTAGCTTGACCAACAGGTACGATTGAAAGGAAGTCAGCCATTTTTTGAGTGATAACAGTTCCACTGGCGCCTGTATCGACTATCATCTCAAAATTTTGATTGCCGTTAAATTTGACTTCAATAACTGGTGTACCTCCCATCCTGCGTTTAATTGGGACTGTAATTACTTGTTCTTCTGTTTCTTGGTTAATGAAAGCTTCGGGGGGAATAATTGGTTGAACTTGCTGCTCAACTTGTGGTTGCTTGGGTTTGAGTGCGTAAACTGGAGCAATAATTTTTTGAGGTTTAGGAGCAGTTGCAATTTTGGCGTTCGCTTGAACTTGTGGTTTGTTCATAGTTTCAGGAACGACAACAACTTGAGTCACTTGGGGTTGTGGGGTTGGTTTTGCGGTTGCAATGGTTCTCAGTTGTGCTTGCTTGGCTCTTTGTTGGTACTCGCTAATTTTTTGCTGTGCGATTGAATAATAAGGGTCATCGCGCTGAACTTGTTTCATTAGCACAATTGCGTCTTGATATTGACCAGCTACTAACAGCCAATCATTAACCGATTGAGCCGATTGACTTATAGTATATGCACCAGCCGCTTTATCTAAACCTAACTCAAACGTCTTGGCTTGGTCTATGGTTTGAGGCGCCGACTCTGATGTTGAAGTGGAATTTTCCACTATTTGACCGTCAGTCTCTGTAGTCGCTGACATTGAAACAGATTGCCTTTCACTTTTAATTTGAGTTTGCTTGTCACAACTAGTAGTCAGGACTGCTATCGTAACTAATATTAGGTACCACGAGTTACGCATCGAAGTAATTAGATTTTTGCTCTTATAGTTTAAATTCTACCTGCTTTCCTTTGTTCCACAAAATCCAATAAATATACTTATGGCATAATTAACCATCGGAACCATTCGCTCTTAAATACTTTAACTTTTTTACTGTGCAGCATATGTCACTGTCTGACGCTATACCTGCTTTACTCGTACTAGCAGATGGAACATCTTATCGTGGCTGGTCTTTTGGCGCCATTGGTACCACTATTGGAGAAGTAGTCTTCAATACAGGTATGACGGGATATCAAGAAGTCCTGACAGACCCCAGCTACTGTGGTCAGATAGTTCTTTTTACCTATCCAGAATTGGGAAACACTGGTGTCAATCCTCTTGATGAGGAATCTGACCGTCCACAGGTTCGCGGCGCCATTGCTCGTAACATTTGCCACCGTCCTAGTAACTGGCGTTCTACCCAGTCACTGTCTGATTATCTAAAGCAGCACCAAATACCTGGTATTTACGGTATAGATACACGCGCACTAACTCGTAAAATCCGTAATTTTGGAGCAATGAACGGCGGTATCTCAACGTCCATTCTCGACGAGAACGAATTACTTGAACAAATTCAAACGGCGCCGAATATGGAAGGTTTGAACTTGGTGCGTGAAGTAACAACACAATCTGTATACGAATGGTCAGACCCAACTACAGCGGTTTGGGAATTTAACCCTAAATGTAAAAGTGATTCAAAAAATAGTTTTACAGTTGTAGCTTTAGATTTTGGCGTAAAACGTAACATTCTGAGACGATTAGCTTCTTACGGTTGCCGTGTTGTCGTAGTACCCGCCACCACGAGTGCAGAAGAGATTTTAAAATATAACCCAGATGGTATATTTCTCTCGAATGGGCCAGGAGACCCTGCGACTGTTTTAGAGGGTATTGCGACGACAAAGGCATTACTCGAAGCCGAAAAGCCAATGTTTGGAATTTGTATGGGACACCAAATTTTAGGTCACGCATTGGGGGCAGAGACCTTTAAGCTCAAATTTGGGCATCGCGGTTTAAATCAACCCGCAGGCTTAACTGAGAAAATAGAAATTACCAGTCAAAATCACAGCTTTGCCATAAACCCAGACTCACTACCAACATCCCAGGTCGAAGTCAGCCATTTAAACCTGAACGACCGTACAGTAGCAGGTGTTCGTCACAAACAACTGCCAGTATTCTCAGTGCAGTATCATCCCGAAGCGAGTCCTGGACCCCACGATGCTGACTACTTGTTTGAGCAGTTTGTGGAAGAAATGAGCAAAGCAAGACAGTCACAAACGGCAAATGTTTGTTGACCATTGGCAATTAACTTTGTTTGGGGTCTATTATAGACAAAATGCATTAAATTCATCTATACTTGAGCGTTCGTTTTAAGACGAGGAGGGAGTTATTGCTGAACCACTAAATTTAACCGTTAGCCTGCGAGGTACCCGCGAAGTTCGGGATAACTGTCAGCTATTCCGTCTCACAGGCTTATTAGATGCCTTCTCTGAACCTACATTCCGCAAGGTTATTGGAGGCAAAATTGATGAGGGTCCAAAGAATATTATCTTAGACCTCTCACAAATTGATTTTGTAGACAGTTCTGGGTTAGGCGCCCTTGTGCAACTCGCCAAGCAGGCACAGAATAACGAAGGAACCTTACAAATTGTCACAAACGCCCGCGTCACTCAAACAGTCAAACTTGTACGTCTAGAGAAATTTCTCGCCCTGCAAACAAGTGTTGACGCGGCTTTAGAGAATATCAAGTAGCTTTGTTGCTTGATTGTAACGACAAATTACAACCAGCTATCCGATGTCAAAAATCTGGATAGCTTTAATTTTTACGTAAATTTTAGATATAATAAGCTGTTTAGAGTGTGATAATGCGCTAAAGTGTTATCTACAGATCGCTTGAATCGTAAAGCCTGATATTAAAAGTAATTTTATGTAATCCCTAATGATGCCTTTTTGACCCGTAATGGGAGATTGCGGGCAAAGTAGTTTGGTTCCACCCCCAAGTTGTGCTGCGTTAATCGCGATATGTAAACAGTGAGGAATGATGAATTTGTGAAATTATCGGAGGAACAACCATTTGAAGATGACTCAGAGAGTAGGTGTCATGATAACCCTTGGAACCAAGTACTGAAAGCTGCTTGTAACAAGTTACCGACTCAAATATCTCTAGCCGAACTTCGACAAATTTCTCCTACTGCTTTAGCCTATTTGGGGGATGCAGTTTATGAACTGTACTTTAGAATGTACTATCTCCTACCACCGCAGCGAATCGATAGTTATCATCGTTCGGTAGTTGCACAAGTACGAGCGGAGATGCAAGCGCGCCATTTGCAAGCGCTAGCACCAGAATTGACCGATAACGAATTAGAAATCGTCCGTAGAGGCCGCAATGCTACTACCGGAAGACCAAAGCGAGTGAGTGCCGAAACATATCAACAAGCAACAAGCTTAGAGACCTTAGTTGGTTACTTATATTTAACTGACGAAGCGCGTTTAGTAGAACTCCTGCACAAAATACCGACCGAATCAATCGAATCACATATTTAGAACAAGTAGTGGTATTTCTACCTAAAATAACCTCTTGCGCTTGCATTTGGGTTGAATTGTAGTGATAGAAGTGCCGGAAACGCACATGAAATTAGGGACTTATCATACTTATCATGGCTAACAAAACCAAAAAAATTAACGCCCCCCGTGAACAGCAACGCGGGCAATCCCTCAAAATTAAGGGTAAGCGCGTAGTTGGGAATTCAGTTGGAACTCCAAGAAGAGCTAATGGCAACGGTAGTAGCGCTCCTAGTCCACGTCCACAAGCTAAGTTATCGCTGCCAAATGTATCGAAAAAGGGATTTGACAAAAATAAAGATAGAGATAGAGACAGAGACAGAGATAGAGATATCGATAGTCCCGTTCCAAGTCCTCGCTTAAACGGTAAATTTTCAGTTCCATCAGTCAAGCCAATTGATAGCAAGCGAGTTGAGAACAAGCAATTCGACGGCAAGCGAGATGAAGGTAGAAAATATGAAGGTAAATTTGAGGGTAAATCCGAGGGTCGCAAATTCGAGGGTCGCAAATTTGAGGCTCGAAAAGGTGAAAGCGCCCTTCCAACTCGCCAAGGTGTGAGAATTAAAGGCAAACGAGTCGTTCCACATTCCATTGGCGCCGCAAGTCGGTTTGTCAAAGACGACATCGCCGAATTTGATACAGATACACAGTCAGAAACTAGTGACATGATTTATGGTCGTCACCCTGTTTTGACGGCATTAGAAGGTACACGTCATCTCAACCGTATCTGGATTACTCCTCGTTTACGTTATGATCCCCGTTTTCATTCGTTGATTCTTCAGGCGAAAGAAAATGGTACAGTAATCGATGAAGTTGAACCAAGGCGCCTAGATCAAATTACTGAGCAAGCAAATCACCAAGGTGTAGCAGCACAAGTAGCTCCCTATAACTATGCTGATTTGCATGATTTAATCACTCAAGCCTTTAAAAAGAGCTATGCACCAGTAATTGTGGTCGCAGACGGCATCACCGATCCCCATAACCTCGGCGCCATTATTCGTACTGCTGAAGCTATTGGCGCCCACGGGTTGGTTATACCACAACGACGTTGTGCTGGTATCACTTCCACTGTCATGAAAGTCGCAGCAGGTGCGTTAGAAAACTTTACCGTTTCAAGGGTGACAAACCTAAGCCGTGCATTAGAAGATTTAAAAGCAGCGGGCTTTTGGATTTACGGCACTGCCGATGATGCTAGCGTTCCACTGCACTCAGTTGATTTTGGCAACCCCAAAGACGACAAAAAACTCAGCCCCATCGTTATTGTTATTGGTTCTGAGGGTGAAGGTCTTAGTTTGCTGACACAGCGCGCATGTGATGTTTTGGTGTCAATTCCCTTATCCGGTAAGACTCCTAGCCTTAATGCCTCCGTAGCAGCAGGTATGACACTTTACGAAATTTATCGTCAACGTTGGGTAAATACCTTACATCCTGATAAGTAAGCGACAAATTCTTGGAAAAAGTTAGAGTAAAAGAGTATAAAGAAATGTAAACACACTTTTTTCAACGTACCTTTTACACACTACTCAAAACATCTACTTGGTGAAAGCCATGACAAGCGTTTGGAATAACTTCAAAGAATTGTTGATCAACGTATATCAAAATATTGGTATGGCGTGGTGGGTCGAGGTTAAAACTCAGTCCCCCCGCTGCACCTATTATTTCGGTCCATTCCTAACTTCAGCAGAAGCTAGTGCCTCTCGCAAAGGTTACATCGATGACCTTGAACAAGAAGGCGCCACAGGGGTATCTGTTACAGTCAAGCGCTGCAAACCCGGTGTTTTAACAGTAGCAGATGACTTGGGGGAATTGACTGACCGTAAAGTTCGGCCTATCTTTAGCGGTCAAATGTAACCAAAGGCTTTTTACCGTTTCCCAGCTTTTGCTCTGGGGAACGCATTAAGTCTTTAATCAACACAGAAATACAAACTTGAGATACCTTTCAATAACATCTTGTAGAACAGGCATCCCTGCCTGTTCCTTCAAGGTGTATATTTTTGTTAGGACGGGCAAGGATGCCCATCCCACAAGAGTCAACTAGTAACCAGGTGGAATTAGAAAACCCTGAGTAAATGCAGCAAGTTGCCGCGCAATACTTAATAATTCCATTTCCCTCCACCGTTTACCAATAACTTGTACACCAATAGGTAATCCTGTATTATCTTTACCAATGGGGATCACCATAACCGGATGCCCAGTAAAAGCAAACGGCATAGTATAGGCGCCACTAGCCAGCAAATATGGTATTTTTCTACCATTAACATAAATAGCTGACCCTTTCGCGCGATGAGTAAAAGCAGTACAAGTTGCAACCGGACACAACCAAACATCCCAATTTTCCAACGCTTCATCCATCTGGGCAATAATTCGGTCACGTTGTGTCAACACCTCAAAATATTTCTTAGGATTAGGATTTAATAAGTTTGGCAAAAGCTGACTCAAGTTGCTGAGGTCGCGTAGAGCTTTATCACCTTGAGTTGCTTCGCGAAACATAAACGGAAGCACTTGCCACAAATCATCAAAGTCCCAAGGTTTCGCATATCCCATGCTGAGAGCCACAAGTAAGTTGTATAATTGTAAAGTTTTTGCTAAATCAAACTTTTTTGGACTCCAGTTTTCTACATAGGCGCCTGTTTGAGCTAAGTTACTCACAAATGATTTAATTGCAGCTTGAATTTCTAAAGCAACTGGAATTTCTTGCCAGCCATCAGTCCAAGCAATTTTTAAGTTTTGTAAAGATTTGTTTGATGGAGTATCCAGAGGAACTGGCGCCACATCAGGTTGCCTTGAATCTGTACCTAATGAGATTGAGAACCATAATTGCAAATCTTCTATTGAGCGAGCAAAGCATCCTGGTGTGAGTATGTGTCGAATACATTTAGGCTGTCCAGGCACTTCTGGGATGTGTCCGGCAGTAGATATACGACGGTCTGTTGGTTTTAAACTATACACACCGCAAAAGTGAGCTGGTTGGCGCATTGAACCACCAATATCATCTCCTATTTCTAAAGGCGCCATTCCAGTCGCGACCGCAACAGCGCTACCACCTGAACTTCCACCTGCTGTACAATCTAAATTCCAAGGATTATTTACTCTTTCAAATAAATCATTTGTACTTTGATAATCACTTGCTAATTTAGCCAGATTTGATTTTCCTATAATAATTGCTCCTGCTGCGCGTAATCTTTTTACAACAGTCGCATCTTGAGCGGGGATATAATCTTTAAGCCTTTTATATCCTGCGGTTGTTCTTAGTCCTGCTGTTTCGTATACATCTTTAACGGTCATTGGAACACCGTGTAAAACTCCCCAGTTTTCACCTCTTGCTAACGCTTCGTCTGCTTGTTTCGCTGTTGTGCGTGCGCGTTCATCAAGTGTACATATGGCGTTTAGTTTAGAATTATGTTTAGAAATTTGAGCTAGATGTGCTTCTAAAACTTCAACAGCAGAGACTTCGCGTGTGCGTATCACTTCTGCTATTTTATGAGCAGGTAAAAAAACTATATTATTCATAATTAAAGATGTGGATGTTGAAAACTTTGAATAACTTCGGTTATTTTCTGCGCTATTGCTAGTAATTCCATTTCTTGCCAACGTTTACCTATTATTTGCATTCCTATCGGTAATCCATTTTTAGTTTGTCCAATCGGAATTACAACAACTGGATGACCTGTAAGATTAAATGGTACTGCATAGGCGCCATTAGCCATTTGATATGGCACTTTTCGATTATCAACTTCAATAGCTACTCCTTGAGGTCGATGGGTAAATGCTGGTGTTATTGCAACTGGACACAGTAATACATCACTTTTTTCTAGTTCTTTATCCATTTGTGAAATCAACTTATCTCGTTCTTGTAAAATTTCAAAATATCCTTTCAAAGTTGGATTAATACCAATTGGAAATGCGATGTTAGGAATATTGCTGATTTGCCGTAGTGCTTTATCTCCTGTTGTTGCTTCACGGAATAAAAATCTAATGTTATGACGAAAATAATCTAAATCTTGAGTTTGTGTAAGTGGTACAATATATGTACCTAGCGCGTAATAAATTTGCCATGCTGCTAAAAAGTCGAATTCTAATAAAGCGCGCTCAATTTGGGCGCCTGCATTTGTAAGTTTTTTAATTGTGCTTTGTATGGCTAATTTAATATCTTCTGCAACTGTCCATATTGATATTTCATCAATCCATCCAATTTGTAAATCCTCAAGATTACGCTGACTTGGAGTATCTAAAGGTACTGGTGGAATATCAGGTTGACGAATATCGGCGCCTGCAATTATTGATAAACAAAGTCTTAAATCTTCTACCGAACGAGTCAAGGCGCCTACGGTCATCATAGAGCGAATGCTTCCAACTCCAACAGGCAAATTACCCGTTGTTGGAACTCTTCGGTCTGTTGGTTTGAGTCCAAATATGCCACAAAAATGTGCAGGTTGACGAATTGAACCACCAAAGTCTGAACAAATATCCAAGGGTGATAAACCTGCGGCAACTGCTGCGGCGCCACCACTTGAACTTCCACCCGGTGTATAATTTAAATTCCAAGGGTTATTTACACGCGGGAAAATTTCGTTGTTACCCTGATAGTCTCCGCTTGCGGTAGCTAAATTTGTTTTGCCAAGAATAATAGCTCCAGCCGCACGCATTCTTTGCACTACTGTTGCATCTTGGTTGGGTATATAGTCTTTAAGTGGTTTGTAACCTGCTGTTGTACGAAGCCCAGCAGTTTCAAATGCATCCTTTATAGTTATGGGGACTCCGTGTAAAATTCCCCAACTTTCGCCACGTGAAGTTGCTTCATCGGCAAGCTTTGCATTTTTGAGCGCGTTTTCTGTATTGAGAGTACAAATTGCGTTGAGTTCGGAATTATACTTATCTATTTTGTGTAAATAAGCATTTACTACTTCTAGCGACGAGGTTTGCCGTTCTTGTATCATTCGAGCAAGCTTGTGAACGGGCATGAAGGTTAGATCATTCATAGAGTTTTGGATTATCGTAGGGGGCTAGCGTAGGGAGGGCGGGTTTACAAAATTTTTAATACGGTTTTAGGATATCTGTTAACCCGCCCTTACCATAGGAGATCGAGGAGCGTACACAACTGATGCAACTCGCTCTAATTGATATTAAGTTAATTATATTAACTTTTAGTTAATTGTGTTAACTAATTAGTAATTGTGCTAACTCAGCACTCAGAACTCAGCACTCAGAACTCAGTACTCAGAACTATTTTTGACATGGGGCGCCCAACTAAAGAAAATTCGTTAACGCGACAGGATGTAATAGAGGCGGCAATTTGCTGCTTGGAAAAAGAAGGAGAAGCAGCGCTTGGTGTAAATCGAGTCGCGCGAGAGTTAGGTATTAAACCACCCGCGATTTACAAGCATCTCGATGGAAACGCGGCATTACGGAAAGCTGTAGTGTTAGAAGTGTGGCAAAAATATTTGATGTATTGTGAACAACAAACCGCACAATTAAGTACACCTCGCGAGATGTTGCTTGCAGGTGGACACGCAACACGTAACTTTGCACGCACATATCCGGCATTTTACAGGTTGATGATGCAATATCAGCTACAACCTAGTGACCCAGATGCAGGTGTAGTAATTCAGAAATCGCTTGGTTTTTTAAAAAACTCACTACGTTTATATGAATTAAACGAAAATCAACTAATTGATGTAATGCGGATGGTCAATGCTGCCATAACAGGTTTTATTTCTATAGAGCAAGCAGGATTAATGACACTCGGACGTTCAACCGATGAAAGTTATGAAGTGATGCTTGATGCGTTGCTGGTCGCAATTGAACATATCCGTTCAACAAGCTAATCATGAGCAAAGTATGTTTAGATAAACTATAGCTCACCAGAATAAAATATTACAATAAAAGTTTAATTCAACTAAGCAAACATTCCTAGAGAAATTTCTAGGAATATACAACATTAATTTTTTAGAGCAAGATATAAAAATATATAAATAGGTGCTTCCTCACCTCACTATATATATATGTTGTTTATTAGTTGGGGAGCGTATGCAAACAATAAAAGATTTGTAGCAGAAAAATTCATCATGTAATCGCACAGGATTTTTAGGAAAAGCAGATGAGAGCATCTAAGGGCAGCCACGGTAGAGAGCAAAGGTTGATTTGTGAAGGATTAATCATTCGCTATATTTTCCTCTTCAAATAAATCTACTGGTTGGCAGTTAAACAGTTCACACAGCCTAGCAACCCTAACAAACATTTTTACACCGTCTCTGCTTTTTTCCCAGTTCCGAACTGTAGACACATCAACCCCTAGCCTTTCAGCAATTTGACGCTGTGTTAGGCCTTGTTCTTCTCGGAGTTTTGCAATTTTAGACACGTGGTTTTCTCCCATACATTTATTCATAGCATTAATATAACATGAATTTATTCATGTGAATTAGTTGACACTGTGAAAAAGTTAACGCACAATAAGCATAGAGAAGGCGCCCCGACTACCAATCTAAAGCGCTCCTCTAAGTCCAAAAACATTAAGAAAAAGGACACCTATATTATGGCGCAATCTGTGATTGATGCCCAATTTGACACGTTAATAACGTGTTATCAGGGTGGTAATGCTTCGTCTGACTATGAGATAGACGGCGTAAAGGATGCTGATTTTGGTGAGCTGTACCGCGTTTGGAGGAGCTATTGCCTGATTGGAACTTTTTACCAAGCACTTGATGGTAAATGGGTAGCACAATCTACAAAAGCTACAATCAAGGGCAGCTTTAGCACTGAGAGTAAAGCAATCCTGGTTCTTGTTGCAATTCACGAGAACCCGCAGCTACAAAGCGCGTAAACTTCCAAACCTATTACTTACGAGGTGCCATCTACTGCGCCTCTTTTTTGGTAAAAAATCATGAGTAATTTAACGATTTTCAATTTTGAGTCACGCGAAGTTCGTTTTGTTGGTACAGCGTTGGAACCAGAGTGGATTGCAACCGATGTTGGCGAGGTGTTAGAAATACAAAATATTCGTCAGAATCTAGCAGAGTTCGACTCGGATGAAAAGGGTGTATGCACTATATACACCCCTGGCGGAATTCAGGAATTAGCGACTGTTAAAGAAGCTGGTCTTTATAAGCTAATTTTTAAATCTCGCAAACCTGTAGCTAAAAGATTCCAACGGTGGATTTTTCATTCCGTGATTCCAACCATCCGCAAAACGGGGAAATACGAGCTACCACAAGTTGAGGTGCCACAGTCCAAATTTCCAATACCATCATTGGAAGAAATCTCAACCTTGCTTGATTTGACACTTGGTAAAGCTGGACTTGAGCCAAAACTAGTAGCAGGCGCCAAATTGAATGCAATTTGTAAAAGGCACCCTCACCTGCGAGAAGAAGCAGAGGAAGCTAAGTCAATGCTGCTTATTTCAGTGGAAGATAAATTGCTGGCACCCAAACAGTTAGGTGAAATACTTACAGAACGCACTAATGAAAAATGGTCGGCGCAGCGAGTTAATAAATTGTTGATTGAAAAGGGTTTTCAAATGCGTAACTCAGAAGGAAATCCCGATTATCTACCAACAGATAAAGGAAAAGCACATTCACAAATGACACTTGGTACAGCCAAAGGGCGTGATAAGACAGTTCAACATTTGAGATGGTTTGAGTCGGTACTTGAAATTGTGGAGGTGCCGTGATTTTCTCATTTGACAACATCCTTTAGGCACGATAACAGCAAATATGGATAAAATAAAAGTCTCTTCTCTATAAAGCAGAAGAGATTTTTATCTTTAGTATTAATTCCAGCTTTATTTAATTTTTGAATATTTTATATTTATACTAATGAATTTATGCTGATAACGGCTCATAACTTTACTGTTTGCAATATAAACAAGGCGCCTGTAGCTATAGTGTATCAGAAAATACCTAATTCCTTTGGGACATGTTCGAGCGTAACTTTTGTGCCAAAAAATTTATAAACTCTTTGTTTTGACGTAATGCCTCAACTTCGGCGCCTAAATCATCTATTGATGAAGACATAAATAATTAATATAATCTCATTCGTAAGTTAGAAAAATAATTATTATATTAGCGATAGATTATGGAGATGCGTTCACCTAGTGTCTCGCAGAGAATATATTATCGCTTAAAAGTAAATGTATTTATATTAAATCATTTTGTGACTATAGATACAAAATAAACTATTGCAGTTTTGAATGATATGTTAAAAATTTCATGAAATTGATTTAAATTGAATTATAAAATTAATTTACAGTTTGTTGAATTACTACTAAAGGTATAGATTGCAAAAAAAGAGTTCAAAACTTTGGGCAGACGATAAATAAGTTGATGTAAAGTACTTTTATGTTTATTGCTTTACGAATAAAACTTCAAATAAGGACACACGAATTTCCAAAGGTAATTAAGTAAAATCAAAAACTACTAAACTTCACTTCATATCTTACAGGGACTTGTCTGCCCTTATTTTGTGAACTTTTGCAACTTATATCATTTGTAAAATACTCTGATTCGATATTCATCAAAAATAGAGAAAATTTATGGTAGCCCAAAAACCTCAAACCAGTAACGGAAAAACACATATAGTCGAAACCGAACAAAGTATATCGAAAACTATATCGAATAAAAGCTTTCGATCAATTGCTTCATATACACCAGATATAGTCTGTCTATCACATTTGCGTTGGAACTTTGTTTACCAAAGACCGCAGCATCTTCTCAGTCGTTGTGCTGCTGGTAGCAGGGTGTTTTTTATTGAGGAGCCAATTTTTACACCTGAAGAAGTCTGGCGCCTTGAAGTGAGTCAAGATAAAAATGGAGTTTGGGTTGTGGTACCTTACCTTCCCCAAAATTTAAGCTCTAATGCTGTAAACGAAGATTTAAAAGTACTGATTGATCAGTTGTTTGCTGAACATAAGATTAACAAATATATCTGTTGGTATTATACACCAATGGCTATAGCTTTTACACGTCACTTACAACCAGAAGCTATAGTTTATGATTGTATGGATGAGTTAGCTGCATTCAAAGGCGCCTCTACTACTTTGAGAGATTACGAAGCAGAACTATTCCAGCGCGCGGACTTAGTATTTACTGGAGGACAAAGCCTTTACGAAACTAAGGTTAATCAACATTCAAACGTTTATGCATTTCCTAGCAGTGTTGATGTTCCACACTTTGCACAAGCACGAACTATTAAAGACGAACCAGCTGACCAAGCAAATATTCCTCATCCTCGTCTAGGCTTTTTTGGCGTTATAGATGAACGTATGGATATTGAGTTGCTTGCTGGTATTGCACAAGAGCGTCCCGACTGGCATTTAGTCATGATTGGGCCAGTTGTAAAAATAGACCCAGCAACTTTACCCAAACACGAAAATATTCATTATCTGGGTGGGAAAGATTATCAAGATTTACCTGCTTATCTTGGTGGGTGGGACTTAGCGATGTTGCCATTTGCGCGTAATGAGTCAACACGCTTTATTAGTCCAACAAAAACTCCAGAGTATCTTGCCGCAGCTAAACCTGTAGTATCAACTTCAATTCGAGATGTGGTACGTCCTTATGGAGACTTAAATTTAGTACGAATAGCTGATACTGCGAGTGAATTTGTCCTTGAAGCCGAAAAGGCAATGCAAGAAGATACCCCAACATCCAATTGGTTGAGTCGGGTAGATGCTTTCTTAGAACAAATATCTTGGGATAGAACTTGGAACTCGATGATGCAATTAATAAATGAAACATTAGACACCCAACTTCAGGGCAATAGCAGAGCCTCAACACCGAAGAGTGTCTCAACTGCACCAAACGTCATTACCAGAGAATTTTTATTTGATTACTTAGTTGTCGGCGCCGGATTTTCTGGTAGTGTGATTGCAGAAAGACTTGCTAGCCAGTCTGGCAAAAAAGTTTTAGTAGTAGATAAACGTACCCATATTGGTGGTAACGCTTACGACCATTACGACGACCACGGTGTTCTTGTCCATAAATATGGTCCCCACATCTTTCACACTAACTCGCGTGAAGTTTTTGAACATCTTTCACAATTTACGCAATGGCGCTCTTATGAACATCGCGTTCTTGCTAGTGTAGATGGTCAATTGGTTCCCATGCCAATTAACCTTGACACAATCAATCAACTATATGGAATGAATTTAACTTCATTTCAGGTCGAGGAGTTCTTTCAATCTGTCGCAGAACCACGCGAACACATCCGTACTAGCGAAGATGTAGTAGTAAGCAAAGTTGGTAGAGAACTCTACGAAAAATTCTTCCGTAACTACACTCGCAAACAATGGGGACTTGACCCATCTGAATTAGACAAATCAGTAACAGCGCGCGTACCAACTCGCACCAACCGCGATAACCGATATTTTACAGATAGTTATCAAGCAATGCCGTTACACGGTTTCACCCGGATGTTCGAGAATATGTTGAATCATCCGAATATCAAGGTGATGCTAAATACTGATTATCGTGAAATTCAAAAAGCAATACCTTGCCGGGAAATTGTTTATACAGGTCCAGTAGATGAGTTTTTTGATTATCGCTACGGTAAACTACCATATCGTTCGTTAGATTTCAAACATGAAACTCATAATACCCCGAAGTTTCAGCAGGCGCCTGTAATTAACTATCCAAACGACCAGTTGTATACGCGCGTTACTGAGTTTAAGTATTTGACAGGTCAAGAACATTCTAAAACTAGTATTGTTTACGAATTTCCCAAAGCTGAGGGAGACCCATATTACCCTGTACCGCGTCTTGAAAATCAAGAAATTTACAAGCAATATAAAGCTTTGGCTGATGAGACATCTGGAGTGTACTTTGTAGGGAGACTAGCTACATACAAGTATCTGAATATGGATCATTGTGTAGCGCAAGCTTTGGCTATGTACAAGCAAATTGCCGTTAAGACGTTTTAAGACTGGATGATCCCCCCAACCCCCCTTAACAAGGGGGGCTTGAGGCTTTGTAATGTTTGCTACGAGTTAATTTTGAGTGTTTTCACCTAAATATGACTTCTATATCTAATTCAAATAAAGATAATACTTCAAAACAGCCGTTAGAAATGTGGGCTGGTTTAGAGTGTACGGTTAATCGTGTAGGTGAAGAATATTTTGACCAGTTAGAACGCAATGGTCATGATGTGCGTTTATCTGACCTAGATTTGTTTGCCGAACTTGGTATACAGGCTATTCGTTACCCAGTATTATGGGAACGAGTGGCGCCCCTTGGAGTTGAAAATGCAGACTGGTCATGGACGGATGAACGGTTAGAGAGATTACACTCACTTGGTATTCGCCCAATTGTAGGGTTAGTACATCATGGTAGCGGCGCCCGTTACACAAGTTTGGTAGACCCAGAATTTCCTGTGAAACTGGCGACTTTTGCTCGTGCAGTTGCAGAACGCTATCCTTGGGTAACAGATTACACACCAATTAATGAACCATTAACAACAGCGCGCTTTAGTGGATTATACGGACATTGGTATCCTCATGGACGTTCGGAGCGTACTTTCGCACGCGCTTTTTTTGGGCAATGTCAAGGTGTAGCTAAGTCGATGCAAGCTATTCGTGAAGTAAACCCAAATGCCAAACTTGTACAAACCGATGATTTAGGAAAGATTTACAGTACACCAACATTAGCTTATCAAGCAGAATTTGAAAACGAACGTCGCTGGTTGAGCTTTGATTTACTGTGCGGTCGAATTAATCAAAATCATCCAATGTGGGGTTATTTACTTTACTGTGGAATAACTCAAGCTGAACTTGAATGGTTTTTAGAAAATCCTTGTCCACCAGACATTATAGGCATTAATCATTACCTAACAAGTGACCGCTTTTTAGATGAGCGTAAAGAACTTTATCCTGCTTCATTGCACGGAGGTAATAATCAGCACGAGTATGCCGATGTGGAAGCAGTACGAGTTTGTGCAGAAGGTACGACGGGTCATAAAGCATTGTTGTTAGAAGCATGGGAGCGTTACAAGCTACCACTTGCAATTACAGAAGTTCATCTTGGTTGTACTCGTGAGGAACAACTACGCTGGTTTCTTGAAGCTTGGAATGCCGTACAAGAATTACGAAAAGAAAATGTAGATGTGCGTGCTATTACTGCCTGGTCGTTACTAGGTAGTTATGATTGGAATAGCTTATTAACTCGTTTTATTGGTCATTACGAACCAGGGGTATTTGACTTAAGGTCGGAATTTCCTAGACCAACGGCAATTGCCAAAATGGTGCAAGATTTAGCAACAGGGCAAAACCCTAATCATCCACTACTTGATACACCTGGATGGTGGCATCGACAAGAGCGTTTATTGTACCCAGCAGTGAGTCGTAGTAATTTTGAATCCCCCCCAACTCCCCTTGATAAGGGGGGAGCTACTGTTCTCAAGTCTTTATCTCCTGTTGTAATTGTCGGCGCCACAGGAACTCTTGGAAAGGCTTTTGCGCGGTTGTGTGAAAGACGCGGTATTACATATCGTTTATTATCACGTCGAGAAATGGACATTACTAACCCAACTTCAATAGATGCCGTTTTGGCTGAATTGAAACCTTGGGCAGTTATTAATGCTGCTGGATACGTTCGAGTAGACGACGCAGAAGCAGAGCCTGATGTTTGCCTACGAGTAAATACTGAAGGTGCAAAAAACTTAGCTATTTCGTGCGCGCAACATAATGTCGCTTTTCTAACTTTCTCTTCAGACTTGGTTTTTGATGGTACTGTTGTTAATCCGTATGTCGAAAATAATCCTGTGGCGCCTTTAAATGTATATGGGCGTAGTAAAGCTTTGGCTGAGAAAGGAGTATTAGAAGTTAATGCTGCATCGTTGGTGATTCGTACTAGTGCCTTTTTTGGCCCGTGGGATGATTATAACTTTGTCACAATTGCCTTGCGTCAGTTGAGTGCAGGAAATACATTTACTGCCGCGTTTGATTCAACTGTCTCGCCTACGTATGTTCCTGACTTAGTTAATACCAGTCTTGATTTATTAATAGATGGTGAGTCTGGAATATGGCATTTAGCTAATGTTGGCGCCGTATCTTGGGCAGACTTTGCGCGACTGGCAGCAAAGCGCGCGGGTGTAAGTATTAAAGGTTTAATTACTCTGCCAACACAAGAACTTGGTTTAGCTGCTCCTCGTCCTAGCTACAGTGTTCTTGGTAGCAATAGAGGTGAGTTACTACCAAGTCTTGATTGTGCAATTGAGCGTTACTTCCAAGAAGTGAATTGTTAATATATGTCTACAATTTTAGTTACAGGTGGTGCCGGATATATTGGCGCCCATGCGGTATTAGCTCTCTTAAATGCAGGTTATGAAGTTATAGTTCTTGATAATTTGTCTTATGGACATCGGGAACTAGTGGAAGAGGTTTTAAAGGTTAAATTAATAGTGGGCGATACGAACGACCGCGCACTTTTGGATAAAATATTTTCTACTCATGATATAGCAGCAGTGATGCATTTTGCTGCTTTTATTGCTGTAGGTGAGTCGGTGACAGACCCAGCCAAATATTACCGTAATAACGTTACAGGTACTTTAACGCTGTTAGAAGCAATGGTTGATGCTTCTATTAAGAAATTTATCTTTTCTTCAACTTGTGCGCTTTATGGTGTACCCAAGTTTATTCCGCTTACCGAAGACCATCCAATTAACCCTATTAGTCCTTATGCTACTAGCAAGTGGATGGTAGAGCGAATTTTGTCTGATTTTGATACAGCCTATAATTTAAAATCTGTTCGTTTTCGGTATTTTAATGCTGCTGGCGCCGACCCAGATGGTAACTTAGGTGAAGACCACGAACCGGAAACTCACATCATCCCACTCGTGTTATTTGCTGCTTTAGGTAAGCGCGAATCTATTGCTATATTCGGTACTGATTATCCTACAGAAGACGGTACATGTATGCGCGATTATATTCACGTAGCTGATTTAGCACAAGCTCATGTTCTGGGTTTAGAGTATTTACTTAAAGGTGGAGATAGTGAAGTCTTTAATTTAGGTAACGGCAATGGCTTTTCTGTCAGAGATGTAATAGAAACTGCAAAGCAAGTGACAGGAAAAGACATTAAAATAGTCGAACGTGAAAGAAGACCTGGCGACCCACCAATTTTGGTTGGTAGTAGTGAGAAAGCACGTAAAGTTTTAGATTGGCGCCCGAATTATGCAGATTTAAAACAAATTATTAGCCACGCTTGGCAATGGCATCAAAAGCGACATGTGAATTAGGTATTTTGATTACTGGCTAGCAAGCGGTCGTATTCAGTCTTGATAATTGCATAACACTCGCACGCGATGTTTTCCATTTGCGGACTGTCGGTTATTGTCATTTTGCCGCGACTGTATTTGATGATTCCCGCTTTTTGAAGAACCGCAGCAGTTACGCTTATCGAAGCGCGACGCACACAAGCGCATTTGTCCCAAAAACTCGTGAGTCATAGGAAACTCGTTTGAACCAACTCGGTCTTGAGTCATCAGCATCCAACGGCAAAAGCGTTCTTCAATCGAGTGTAAACGGTTGCAGGCAGTAGATTGAGCAACTTGATTAAACAGTGCTTGAGTGTAGCGTTGTAACAAACTATAAATTACATTACCTGGAGTAACTTCGCGTCTAAATACCGAAGCCTTCATCCGCATTGCACTGCCAGGGACTTGCGAAAAAGCCTCACCCGGAATGGTAGTTGCTCCTAGGAATATTGGAAGACCAGCCATTCCTTCATTACCCACTGTTCCGACTTCAATTGATTCACCATTTTCCATCATAGTAATCAAAGAGATAACACCGTTTTCAGGAAAGTATATCTACTCGATGGGTTCATTGGGTGCGTAAACTATGTACTTTAACTCTAAAGAGACTAACTCAAAATGAGGCAGTAGATGTTGGTATTCTTCTTGAGGTAACGCAGCAAGGAGTCGATTTTTGGAATTATAGAGATTTTGGGATGACATAAAAAGCCTATTCATAGGCGCCAGTTGTATCTCTATTAGATAGCTGACGTTACTAGTACTTGGCTTCTGGCTATAGTATGGTGGGCAGTGCCCACCGTACAGAGACTATATATAAAGCTGGGTTACAAAAAGGCGCCTAGTTTGTTGGTTTTGTTTACAATCAAAAGTATGATTACCAACTTGCTTAACCCTCAAAAAATAGAGTCGTTTACCGAATCGGTACTTAAAGACGGCTTTTGTGTGTTGCCTAATCACTTTTCCAAAGCAACACTTGAGACATGGCACTCTGCTTTTATCCCTAAGCTTAGTGAACATATCGCGCGTGAAGGACACTTACTCAATAGAGGCACAGCCCGCTATTATGTAACTTTACCTTTTGAACCTCCATTCGCTGATACCAGTATTTATGAAGATGAAGAGATTTTAGCCATTGTCGAACGTTTGGTAGGTAAGGATTTTGTGATCTGCCAATTGGCAACAGATACACCTCTACTAGGTTCAGAGTTTCAAGATACACATCGGGATACTCCACCGCTCTTCCCCGAAACTGGTATGGAGACTCCCCCTTATCAATTGGCTATCAATTTTCCTTTGGTGGATGTCACTTTAGATAATGGACCGATTGAGATTGCGCGCGGTACACATATGATGTCCAAAGAAGAAGGATTGCGGCGTATTAAGTCGGGTGAAATTGAGCTTGAACCAATTACGATGCAATTAGGAGATGTGATGATTCGCGATGTACGTGGTCTTCACCGTGGCACACCGAACCGAACAGAAATACCTCGTCCAATGGTAGTAATTGGTTATAGTCGTCGTTGGCTATATCGTCCTGAAGTGTCGATTCAAATTCCACGCGCTGCTTTGGATACACTGACTGAAAGAGGGCGCCATTTATTACGCTTCAACCCAGTTGTTGAATCTCTTGATAATAAGAGTGAGACAGAGGTTTATCAGTCGTTCGCTTACTAATTTTCTTTTTTAAGATAGAGATGCCTGGACTCCAGGTGTCTCTAAAATATGGTCATGTGAAAAGACCAAAATTTTTTATGAACTTTGATTACTTCCAGGGGAATTCTCTTTCTGATTTGTTTGCTGCTGATGTTACAGATGCGAATTATGCGTTTATCTTAAATTATCCTGCTACTGCAAATTGGGTAACTTATCCCAACACAAAAAAATACTTAATTCAAGACGGCAGTGATGAAGCAAGCAAAACTTCTTATAGTCAGATTTGTCAAAAAGAACCTTGGAAAAATCTTGCTGTACTAGGTAATGCAATTCCAGGTATTGTCATTAGTCCGGCGCCTAAGTTACTTTTAGAGTATTGGCACGAGCATTTTGGTAGGGATAGCAATATTGAAACACTAAAAGAATCTCTTTATTTAGATTGTCTCAACGAAAGCGCGCGGATTGAAAAACTTATCACTCTATTTCCCTTTGATTATCTCAAACCTGAAAAACACGCAGTGGCGCCTGATACTCATTACCACATACTTAGTAAACCAACGTTAGCTGAATTAGGAGTGCCATGTCCAAAATACCAAACTTATAATCTTGATTCTATAAGTATCAATGACATTGAGTTACCAGAATTTCCATATTTAATTAAAACATCCCACGGGCTTTCAGGAGAAGGAACTTATATTATACAAAGTCAAAGTGATTTAGATTATTGCTTTGCTGAAATTAAGAAATACGTCGAAAGTAGGTTGCTTTCTACAATTATTGTTTCTGAGTTCATTAATAATGTTGTAAAAAATTATTGTGTCCAGTTTTACATTAGTAAGACGGGAGATATAAAGCTTATTGGTGTAACAAATCAGCGAGTCACTGATGAAGGTAATTATATCGGAGGATTGATTAATTATCGTCATGACATGAGTATATTCTTTGATATGATTGCTGCTATTGGTCAGTATGCACACTCATGTGGCTATTTTGGGGTTATTGGTTTTGATGTTCTTCAAGACCGAGACGGATATTTTTATGTAATTGATGCGAATTTTCGGGTTAATGGCTCGACTCCTCTGTGTTTGCAGCGTCATACTTTATTGAAGCTAGGTAAAGAGGTTGCGAACTATTCAAGTGACTATCGCATTGTTGGAACTTTGGAATCGACTCTTAAAACTCTCAAATCAGAATTGGAACGAAAAGATTTTATTATTCTGTCTGCCCAAGAGTCGGTAAGCTATGGAAAGATTTACACCTATATCTATGGAATTTTGACAGGAGAGACTTTGGAGGATATGCAGCGTATTGAGCAAGGACTTAAAGATAAGGGTTTGTCGCTGTAGCATATCTGTCTGAGATTTCCTACATAATCAAGGACAACAGGCGGGGACGCATGTTCCACAATAGTTTTATTTTATACATAATAGGAGAAATTTATGACTATTAGCATTATTGTACATGGTGGCGCCAAGACTATTTCAAAAGACAAAGTAGAAGCTAATAATGCGGGTTGTTTAGCTGCAACAGAAGCGGGTTGGAAGGTCTTGAAAAATGGCGGTACTGCTCCAGAAGCGGTTGAAGCCGCAGTTCGAGTTTTGGAAGCTGACCCAACATTTAACGCTTCAATGGGCGCCGTTCTTAATAACCAAGGAGAAGTTGAGCTAGATGCAGCAATTATGGAAGGTGCTAATTTCGGTTGGGGAGGAGTCGCAGCTGTTCAAGGTGTGCCCCATCCCATATCAGTCGCGCGCAAGATAATGGATAAAAAACCGATGTTTTTAGTATCTCATGGTGCAGAACGCTTTGCCAAAGAACACGGTATTGAGATGTGTCATAAAGAAGACCTAGTTGTTGAAGAACTACGACAAGAGTGGGAAGAAGAGAAAGAAGTTATTGACCGTCCTAATACTGTTGGTTGTGTATTGTTAGATAGTCGAGGACTTTTAGCTGCGGGTACATCAACAGGAGGCCTTATGAACCAGTATCAAGGTCGAGTTGGCGACAGTGCTATAATTGGCTCTGGCTTATACGCTGATAATAATAATGGCGCCTGTTCAACAACGGGTGATGGTGAATCGATTATACCAGTGGTTTTAGCAAAGACAGCAATTGACTTTTTAGCTGGAGACAGACATCCTGATGAAGCGGCGCAAATGGCAATTGAGACTCTGAAATCTAAAGTGACTGGAGAAGCTGGGTGTATTCTTATAGACCCTACTGGGCGTGTTGGCTGGGCACATAATTCATCTGATATGGCATGTGGTTATATGACTGATTCACTTGAAAAACCAGCTGTATTCACAAAGAAGAACTAGTATTGTACAACGATTTACCTAAAGACAGAGAAATGTAATCGTAATAACAAGTAGCATTTAATGTAATCGGGTTATTAAAAAGTAAAGCGCACAGGCGAAGAAGGCCTATGCTACAAGATATTTACAATTTTAAGTGAGGGTAAAATGGCAAATCAAGACGTTATTCATGCAATCGGAGTGTTTGCTAGTACTGACAAAGTAGAGCAAGCTGTTAATGCACTTAAAGCTTCTGACTTTCCGATGGAGAAAGTTTCTGTTATTGCTAAAGATGTAGAGAAAGGCGAAAGTATTGGTGAGGCTCCATTAAGCGACCAGATTGGTGAACAAAATGTCAATACCACGGGAGTGGTAGGAGATACGCTGGCAGGAGCTACTTGGGGTAGTGTATTAGTGGGGTTGAGTAGTTTGGCACTTCCTGGTTTAGGAGCTATTTTGGCAGCTGGTTCTGTGGGTGTGGCATTAGTAGCTAGTATAGGTGGTGTTGCTGTGGGAGCAGCAGCAACTCAAAATTTGGTGAAGGCACTAGCTGATTTGGGTGTTCCCGAAGACCGTGCTAGAGTTTATAGCGACCGTCTTCAGCAGAGCAATTATATGCTTATAGTAGATGGTACAAAAGAAGATATTAATCGCGCGGAACCAATACTACGTGACCAAAATATTGAATATTGGGGTATTTACAATTCTCTGCAAACTCAAAATGTGTAAAGGCTCAGAATAGTAAAAAAATGGTAACGACTATTAATGACACCAAGCGTATTTCAATAGCAGCAAAATTGGCGGATATGAAGTTAATTCAAAATCTGCTGATTAGCAATGAGCAACGATTCATCAATGATTGTACTGATGATGATATTCGCGGGCGCCTACAGCATATGCTCGAAGACGATAGCAAAAATATAGGTGTTCTCGATACTGTAATTGTTCAGTACGGTGTTAAGGGTGAGGCTAATAAGAGTACCCAAAAAATGATTGAGCAAGTTCAGGAACTAATGGAAAGTTCCGATTTGAGTTTGTTTGAGAAAGTACAAGAGCATGAATTGCTCAAGCATAAACAAACGATGACTGGACTGCTTATCCATAAAGCTGCTCAAGTTGTTGGCGCCGATATCGAAGCTGCAATTACTCCTTTAAATACTGTTAACTTTGAAAACCGCGCGCATCAAGAGCAACTCAAAGGTGTTTTAGAAATTTTGGGTGTTCGGGAACTGACGGGAAAAGAAGCAAAACAGGGACTTTGGGCACGAGTTCAAGATGCTGTTGCTGCTTTAACTGGTGTGGTCGGTAGTGTAGTAACACGTACCGATGATGAAATGAGTATTCGTGAACTACTGTTAATGGATCATACCAAGGCTGATACTCTATTTGCAGAGATTTTTAGTACTGATGACCCGCAAAAAATCCAAGAGTATTTTGGGCAACTGTACAAAGACATAAAAGCTCATGGGACAGCCGAAGAAGAAATTCTTTACCCAGCAGTTCGTCCGTATTATGAACACACAGAGGAGATATATGACCAGACTGGCGAAGTAATGGAAATGTTAGATGAAATTCAATCTATTAGTCCTTCTTCGTCTGAATTCAAACCCAAAATCGAGCAGCTAAGAACTGCAATGCGAACTCATATTAATCAAGAAGAAAACGAGATATTTCCCCAACTTAGGGAAAACTTTAATCATAAGCAGCTTCTTCAAATGGCAACTGATTTTAAAACAGCTAAAAGTAAACTGCTTTCTCAAATGGCTGATGTTAATTCTGAAAGTGGAAGGTGAAGATTTATAATATGAGAAGGTACAAAAGCGTCTTCCAAATCATACTCGCAATCGCAATGGTCGTGATTGGTATTTTGCACTTTACTCACACAGAGAGGTTTGAGAAGGTTGTACCGGATTTTCTTCCCTATCATTTGTCATTAGTTTACGGTAGTGGGTTTTTAGAAGTTTTGGCTGGCGTAGGGTTATTAATTCCTAGTGTCAGCCGTTTTGCTGCACGGTTTCTTGCTGTATTTTATATTGTTATTTTCCCCGCTAATCTTTATCAAGCTATTAATAATATTGAGGTTGCAGGATTACCACATGACTCACCATTAATCTGGTTGCGCTTTCCTTTTCTGGCTTTATTAGTTAGTTGGGCTTGGTGGTTGACAAGAGATGATATAAATGAGGCGCCTGAATGAGTCAGCTGCAAATAGGTACTAGTGGATGGGTTTATAAGCATTGGATGGATATTTTCTATCCAATGCATTTGCATAGCGACTAGCAGCTACAATTTTACGCTCAACACTTTTCTACTGTAGAAATTAATTTATTCTTTTATCGTTTGCCTGAACGGTCTGTTTTGACTTAAGTCAAAGACTTTCAAGAATTGTTCGCTTATGCTTAACAGTATAGACGAGACAACTTCCATCCATTAATCAAGAGAATTATGACTACTTTATTTGAAAAACTCGGTGGCGCTGCTGCTGTAGACCTAGCAGTTGACAAATTCTACGAGCGAGTCTTGCAGGACGACCGCATAAAGCATTTCTTTGCCAATGTCAACATGGTAAAGCAACGGGCACATCAGAAAGCTTTTCTTACCTATGCTTTTGGTGGAACGGATAAATATGATGGTCGCTATATGCGGGAAGCCCACAAAGAACTGGTAGAAAAGGAAGGTTTAAACAGCGAACATTTTGATGCAGTTGCAGAAGATTTGATGGAAACCTTGAAAGAAATGGGAGTTTCTCAGGATTTACTCGCAGAAGTTGCTGAAGTAGCTGCTGCACCCCAACATAAGAAAGATGTTTTAAATCATTAAAACTAATGGGAGAATGTTCTGGGATATAAATTTGTCTAGAACATTCTTCAACCTACTCAAACCGAAACGGGTTGGGGCTTTAATTCACAAACTTGGACTTCTCGACGCGACACAAGCCGTAATTCATGGGGGTAACGTGGACGCGGATTATTCACTAACCAGATTGGTGGCACCATCATAGCTTCATAGTAATCAATCTGATGCAAAACTCCCGGCTCGTTTTTGATTTCTACAATAGTTCCCGGTAGATACTCAAACATTTCATCCCAATCTATAGATAAGTCAGTGTTCATACCAGTCAAAGAATAAATAATTTATATATTGATTTAACTTGTCATAGCGTCCTGTATGAACGCACCCTTTAATTAACAATAAAAATGGCTTCTATCAAGAATAACTTCACCATAGTCTGGTACCCAGGCAACCCAAGTGTCTGGGGATTCTTGACAGAGTAATTTAGCTTCATCAAATGCGTATTCACTAGGCGCCTGCAATAGTTTAACCCAGGTATCGCGAGTGTAGGTGATGTGGCAAACCGGGTTCCAACCTGAAACTATCGCTCTAAGGAGGGCGGGTGTTGGTGAGCAAACTGGATGGGTTGTTTGAAGGGACATAACTTTCCTGATGTCAAATCCATTGAAACTTGTGAAAAACTTTCCTTTAATCAAACTAGAGAGAAGTAATCCAAATAATTTCTGTATTCATTTTTACAGAATTTGAGGGTGATAGCTTAATTTACCTCAATAAGTTAACAAATCTTGACATAATTGACTCTAAGCTATTTAAAATTCTAGTTATTTTGCATACTCAAAGGCGCCAAGCAGTGAAGCCGCAACAACTCATATCCGCCTACTAGTAGTCCGTGTCATTAGTTTTGGGGTGTTGTGCTATACTTTTAAATATATAACAACACAACTAAAAAATACAAG
>NZ_RSCL01000015.1 GCF_003991905.1 Dulcicalothrix desertica PCC 7102
TATTAGTATGTTTATTTACTAATGCCAGTACGTATTTATGTAATATTTTATGCGACATTCTGAAGTGCGGAATATGGGTTGTAACCTTCATAAAGTGCAAATGTCAGCTGTAACATGTTAAAAATTTTTTATAGTACTAATGAATTAAAATTACTTAAACAAACGGTTTATTTATTTTTGTGAATAATTGTAAAATATTGTATATGGGTAATAATGCCCGATTTGACTATACTTATATAATTAATCACCTATGTCATCACTAAGTACAAAAACATCTGACTGGAAAATTAAGCTGTTATATGACGGTGAATGTCCCTTATGTGTACGCGAAGTCAACTTTTTAAAAAAGCGAGATGCTGGTAGAGGGTTAGTTGCTTTTGTAGATATTGCGGATGAAAACTATAACCCTTCGGCAAACGGTGGGGTTGACTTTGAAACTGCGATGGGTCGTATTCACGCAGTATTACCTGATGGAACACTAGTCAAAAATGTTGAAGTGTTTCGCCGTATTTACGAAACTTTGGGGATGGGATGGGTTTATGCTGTAACGAAGTTGCCCGTTATCGGCGCCATAGCTGATTTTATATATGGTATTTGGGCAGACTGGCGCCTTGCTTTGACAGCAAGACCAAATTTGGCAACAGTTGTGCGAGAGCGTCAAGAGCGGGCAGAGTGTACAGAGCGCTGCCGCATTGATTGATTAGTGTAAGAGTGGGATGGGCATCTTGTGGGATGGGCATCTTGTGGGATGGGCATCCTTGCCCGTCCCTACAATATTAAACATGATAAACGGGCAGGGATGCCCGTTCCACAAGAGTGATTGTTATTGCCAAGATAAATTTAGAAAGTTTGCTAGCTTTAGAACAATTCTGGCGCCAACATTACCATCCCACTCAGCATCACCAACTTCGCACAAGTCAAAGCCAATAATTTTTCTACCACTGTTTACTAGTTCTCTAAATAAACAATAAGCTTGTTCTAGTTCTAAACCACCTGGTACTGGTGTTCCTGTTTTTGAACAAAGTTTAGGGTCTAAACCGTCAACATCGAAGCTAATATGGACGTGTTGGGGTAGATTATTAATGATTTCTCGACATAAGTCTATCCAGGTGGCGCCAGAATATTGTCTTTGCTTGATTAGTGAGTCGTAGTAGGCGACTATACGATTGTTTGAGTTGTTAATGAAATCAACTTCTTCATGACAAATATCGCGTAAAGCTACTTGAACTAACTTAGAGATTTGCGGAATTTTCATGGCGTTAAACATAATTGACGCATGAGAATATTTAAATCCCTCATATGCATCACGTAAGTCAGCATGTGCGTCAATATGTAAAATTCCAAAATCAGGATACTTTGCTGCTAATGCTTGGAAGTAACCTAGTGGAACACTGTGGTCTCCACCGATAACACCAACTCGCTTACCTTTATTGAGTGCTTCTTGACAGTTTTCAAATAACCATTGATTTACATTGGCGCCTGCCTGGTTAATTTCTGTAACAACAGGTGTTAAGTCTGGTGTTTCTGTGAGTGACTTACCTTGTTCTAATCTTTCAATAATGGATGCTGCGCGCGTGCGGTAATATTCGTTTTTTTCCAATATATCTTGGGGAATCTCTTGCATAAAAATTCCCTGTTTCCACCCATCAGGATTATCAAAATCAAACAAATCTAACTGGGGTGATGCTTCTAAAACTCTTTGTGGTCCTGAAGCTGTGCCGGCGCCGTAAGATACAGTTACCTCCCACGGAACCCCAAAAACAATCAAATTCGCCGACTCATAATCGAATGGTAAACCAAAAAGATTCCCATTCGCTTGGCCTACTCCACTAGGGTTGTAGTCTTGGAGATTACCCATAATACGCTTCCAGCATTCTGAACTAAACCATTACTATGTTAAAGGTTTAACGTAGAAAGGGTTATTATATAGAGTGTGTGTACCAGCGTGTAACTTATGGTTCTACAAGCTCCACCCCAGAAGAAACAGCCAAGCATCACTTGGGAAGCACTTCCTCCCGACTTTGCTCTACCAGATGACCCTGTGGAAAACATTCAACAACCCCCTCTCGCTGCTGGACTTACTGATGCGTTAGGTGCAGCTGGACGTATTCAACCGCAGATGCTAATTGGTTCCAATTTTGGGCTGGTTGCAAACGTTAACAAAAAAACAGTTGTAAAAGCACCAGATTGGTTTTATGTGCCAAATGTGCAACCTGTGGCATCCGATGTAATTCGTCGTAGCTACACTCAGAATTTAGAGGGCGACCCCATTGCAGTTGTAATGGAATTTCTCTCGAATGAAGATAATGGAGAACTTTCTGTACGTGCGACTCCACCATATGGAAAACTTTACTTTTACGAACAAGTTCTCGCTGTTCCCACATATGTAACTTATGACCCTTACGAACTAATTTTAGAAGTACGGCGCCTGCAAAATAAACAGTACGTACTACAGCAACCATCCGAGCAGGGGCGCCACTGGATTGCTGAGTTAGAGTTATTTCTAGGAATTTGGCAAGGTGAGCGACTGTGCCAAACAATGAATTGGCTACGATGGTGGGATGCAGATGGCAATATGTTGTTATGGAGTAGCGAGCAAGCTGTCCAAGAACGTCAGCGCGCGGAGCAAGAACGCCAACGCGCGGACAAGCTAGCCGCAAAATTACGCGAATTAGGTTTAGACCCTGATGAAATAGGTTCATAATTATGGCGCCTCTTAAATAATTAGGAGGCGCACACAAGTTTATTTATAAAGTAAACATTAATATCCGTAGGTTGGGTGGAGGCTTTGCGGAACCCAACTAATATAACTATTTTTTATTGTATAAAACTTACCTTATAAATAGTATTTATCTTATATCTCAAAATTTTAATCTGTAATCGACTATTTATACTTGTATTTTTAACATCGCAATTTAACTAAAATAGTCAAATTTTAAGAATAATTTATATTAAATATAAATCCAAAATAATAATTCAAAAATTATTGGTACAAACTCATGCTTATAATGGTACAGTGATGGTACTAAAAAATCTTTGGAAAGGTTATATTCCCGTCGATTTTTGGTATTGTACCACGGTACCGTACCACTATTTTTATGGTAAAAACAAGAGTTTTAGTTAGTTTCAAAAAGATGTTGAGTCATATTATTAAGCTATTATTGACAAATAATTTTATGTTAGTACCAATAATTTTTGATTTGGTACTATATTTAATAGCTAACTTTAAGTTTATAAGTTTTAATATATACAAGTAGTAGGCAGTGGGATTCAGAAACAACCCACTGTAAAATGTATTTAGCAGTACTTAAAAACTATTACGAAATCTTTAGCATCAATATTGGTTCGGACTACTAGTTTTTCCCAGCATGATACTTTCTACTAGAGACCTCCATAACTGATCAGGTAATATGGTATGTAAGAAAAATATTGCTTCACCGTAAGGGGAATAACGTAGTTTACCTGATTTATCGTTTGCTGCTCTATATATAACTTTGGCGACTCCTTCAGGTTTTGCTAGGGAGTCATTTATCATATCCATGAAGTTTCTGACATGATTTTCCATCTCAGTATAAGCTGGGTGAGGCGCCCATAATGCTCCATGATTAATAAAATTTGTTTTAATTCCACCAGGTTCAATAATTTTGACACGAATGTTAAAGCGACGCAGTTCGTAACGCATAGCTTCTGAAAGTCCTTCTACTGCCCATTTTGTTGCATGGTAAGAAGACGTAAACGGAAAACCTATACGCCCACCTATCGATGCAACATTAATAATTGTGCCCCCACCAGATGAGCGGAAGATTGGCAGGATTGTTTGAATAGTTGATACAAGTCCGAAAAAGTTGGTTTGAAATTGCTGGTGTAATTGCTCTGGTGTGACACCCTCGACTGAACCCATGAGCGCATACCCAGCATTATTAATCAATACGTCTATACTGCCAAAGTATTCTAAGGTTTCATGGATTGCGGATGTAATTGTCTCTGGTTTGGTTACATCAAGTTGAGGACAAATAACTTTGTTTGTTTTCGTCCAATCAAGTGCTTTATTTGGTGTTCGCATTGTGGCTGCAACATTCCAACCTTTTTGGATAAAATATTTTCCTGTTGCTTCGCCAATACCACTTGAGGCGCCTGTTATCAAAACTGTCTTACTCATTGCTTGCTTCCAAATGTCGTTATGAAGCAGCGTAAACTATGGAGTATACTCCACAGTCAAGTGGTATTTATTCAAAATTTTTTGGTTACTGTAATGCTAATTGGTCAACTATCGAAGAAAACTGGTTTGTCGAAGGACACTATCCGCTTTTATGAAAAAATCGGGCTAATCACTGCAACTGACAAGCAAGCAGGAACCAGAATTTATAAAGAGTATGACGAAGAGATGGTAGAACGTCTTTCGATGATTAATCAAGGTAAGGGGTTAGGTTTTACTCTCGGCGAAATGAAGCAATTGCTCGACGAATGGGGAAATGGCTCTATTCCTAAAAGCGAACAAATACGAATCATTGAGCGTAAACTCGAAGAAGTTGCGACTAAGATGCAACAACTTCATCAAGTGGAAAATTATCTAATAAATAAGTTAGGCAAATTGAAAGATGATTTCTAAAAATAGGTGTTGCATTCAGAGGTGCCTTCTGTTTCTAACACTTGATGATTTGCAATAATTAGAGATGCTTCGTACCTCAGCATGACAGGAGGAGATGCTTCGTACCTCAGTATCACAGGAGATGCTTCGTACCTCAGTATCACAGGAGATGCTTCGTACCTCAGTATCACAGGAGATGCTTCGTACCTCAGTATCACAGAGGATGCTTTGTTTTTTAGCATGATGTGGTTGGCGCCTCACAAATTTTTGTGTTACAGTGTGTAGTAAGGCAGTAATACAAAGCGATGCTATGGTTTGGGTTCTGTATGCCCAACTGGTGCGCTCTTAAGATTTAATTGTGCGTATGCCGCATTATTGTAGCTGTCTTATCGTGTGATTAGCTCAGTTGGCAGAGCATCCGAAGAATCGGCTGGACGAAGGTTCGAGTCCTTTATCATACACCAAAAAAGTTAGCTCATTAGGTAGAGCGGTCGGCGTTTAACCGATTGGTAGTAGGTTCGATTCCTACACTTTTACCAACCCTGTCCGGGTCAAAAGACACTACTTTGAGGAAGTAGCTCCTACAAAAATGGAAAAAGGGAGAAATCCCAAAACGGTTCGATTCCGTTATTTTACAAACTCTGTGGTGCAGGTGCGCGTTTTTGCTTGTCATTCGTGGTGAGCTTTAATGCAACAGTGAAGGCGCCTGTGCGTTTACATTTTATCTGACTTGAGTATGCCCTTCATTTGTAACATCTAAGTTCTTTACAGAATTTGGAATTAGCAAATTGAACGGTATATGTGAGCGTTGTTTTCTTAACTGCCGAAAGGTACTTGAGTGACAATAATCTTAATCCAGTAGATAAATATGTATTTGTCCGCACCTTAACTGTAGACACTTGCACTTGCGGAGTTTATAATTATTTTTCATGTAGTATATATGCTACAAGTTATAAATTATGGCTTTATTTAATTTTGACTGGGTAAAAATACCCAAATTATCTATCAATATCACTATGTGGAAAACTTTTTATATCAAACCTAATGAGCTTGGAATTTTGTATCATCGCAGCGATTTTAAGAAAATTTTGCAGCCTGGTACTTATACTTATTTTGGTAGTCACTGGCAAGTTAAAGCATATGACCTGAATGTGCCAGAAGCTAAGATTGAAAACTTAGAATTGTTGCTGCGAAACCACGGTTCTGAGTTGGAAGATTATCTATTAATTGTGCGAACTGCATTTAACCAAACTGCTTTGGTTCGTTTGGGTCAAAACTGGTTGAGCGTTGCACCAAATCAACTACGTGCGTTTTGGCGTGGTTTTATTGAAGTGGAAGCACATGTCTTTAATTTGGAGGAAAGCTTAGAGTTACCATCTGAGTTTGTTCAACAAACGCGCAGTCTGGTTTTGGGTGGAATTAGAAAGTTCCAAATTTCTGAGTCTGAGATTGGTTTATTGTATGTGCAAAATAACTTTGTTCGACCTTTAGAACCAGGTGAGTATGCATTTTGGACTTTTGATAGAGATGTGGCTGTTCGTACTCTTAGTCGAATTATCCCAAATCCAGATTTTCCTCTTGAAGATGTTTTGATTCAAAGACATCCTGATTTTGTTGCTGCTTATTGTGAGGTCGTGCAACTGCTGAGTACTGAAGTCGCTATTGTACGATATCAAGGTAAAGCTATTTCTATACTGGCGCCATCTAGTCGCAAGCTGTTTTGGCAAGGTGTGGAAGTTGAAGTTATTGATATCAGCACAGATGCTAAGTTATCACCTCGCTTGGTAGCTGAGTTAAACTCTGGTTTACCTGAAGTAACTTATCTTGCTTGCAAGAGTTTGCATTTATGCGAGGTTAAGGCACAGCACATTGGTCTACTATATATTAACCAAGAGTTCAAGAACGAACTTCAACCGGGTGTCCACGCTTGGTGGATATTTGGACGGTCTTTCCAAACTGAAGTTTTTGACTTGCGTCAACAAGCAATGGAAGTATCGGGTCAAGATATCCTTTCTAAAGATAAAGTGCCTTTGCGGTTAAACTTGACGGCTGGTTATCGTATTCTAGACCCATTACGAGCAAAAAATGCTTTGTCAGATATAAGTAATTTCTTGTACAAAGAATTACAGTTTGCTTTACGCGGGGCTGTTGGTGAAAAGACTCTTGATGCTTTGCTCGAAGATAAAGGCGCCGTTGATACGAGTATTTCTGAGTACATTCGCGCGAAGACAGCAGAGTACGGAATTGAAGTTGCTTCTGTGGGAGTTAAGGATATTATTTTACCTGGTGAGATTAAGACTATTTTGAGTAAGGTAGTCGAAGCTGAAAAAGCTGCTCAAGCTAACGTAGTACGGCGCCGTGAAGAAACTGCCGCAACTCGTAGTATGTTAAATACCGCTAAAGTGATGGAAGATAATCCTGTTGCTTTACGATTAAAGGAACTTGAAGTGCTAGAACGAATTGCCGAGAAAATTGAGAAAATTCAAGTAAACGGTAGCTTAGACAGCATTTTAACCGAGTTAATTAGCATTAATAGATAGTAAAGTTTTGAGAGGTTGTATGGTGGGCAATGCCCACCTTACTGCACAGTTCGTATGCCTGTGCTATGAGTAACGTAGGGTGTTAGTTTGTTTCTCCAAGTAAGATGAATGAAGTTTTTAGTTGTTTAATTACTTGCGTTGTAACTTCACTGACTGCTAATCCTCCAGCAGTACGGTAGCGCACGGAACGCAAAATTACTATATCGGTATTTAATGCTTCTTGAGTAATTATTCTGGCTATATCATTACCTTTTACTGTTTTAATAATAGTGTTTATTTTTGATTGGTTTTTTGAGGCTATATCTAATATTTTTGATTCAAAAACTTCAACTTGAATTTGCGTTGTTTTTGGGTTACGAATGTGTAATAAAATTATTTCTGCTTGATTTCCTTCTGCTAGTATTTGAGCAAACCTAATGGCGCCTGTTGTTTGAGATGTTAAATCTCCGACGGGTACGAGAATTTTTTTGAACTCTGTTGGACTTTTTAAAAGACGAGTTACGGCAACTGGGCAGTGAGACGACCAAAAGATACTATCGATTATATTACCGAATACTTTTGCCTTTAAACCGATGTTTTGTGACCAACCTAATATTAACAGGTTAGCGTCTTGCTCTCGACTAACACGACTAATACCTAAAGCTATATCATCATCTATCCGAATTGCTGGCGCCACTTCTATATCAAATTCTTTGCTTATATCTGTGGCTAAATCTAATCTTTCTCTAGCTTGTACAAGTTCCGTTTTCAATTGAGGATTATCCATTTGGATATGTCCTTTTGTTATTGCTAATGGCACCAGTCTTCCTGACTCATAACGAGCTAAAATTGCTGCCATTTCTAGTAAATAACGTTGGGTTTGCGGGTTATAAATTGGAACTACTACAGTGAATGTTTGATGAATTGTATCTACCACATCATCGCGGTAATTACTCCACCAAGTTGAGAGAGGTTCAGAAGCTAAATCTGCTTGGGGAATAGTCAGGGAAGTGGCAGACCTCGCTGTTATTACTGGGCCAAGAATAGCTGTGATTAGCATTAAAACTATAACACTATTTAAAACACCACTATTAATTAGTCTTTCATTGTTGGCATTTACAGTTTCATAGGCAACTAATGCAGCAGCGAGTGTGGCAGCTACTTGTGGTAAAGATAATGACCACATTGTTAATAGTTCTGCATTATTATAACGGTAAAAAACTTTAGCTAGATATGCGGCAATAAATTTACTACCTATTAAACCTATGACTATTGCTGCTGTTAAACCTATTGAGCTTAAAGTTTTAATAAATGCTGGTATATCAATTAGTAATCCCATGTCTATGAAAAAACAAGGGATAAATAATGCACTGCCAATAAACTCTATTTTCTCTTTGACTGGACTACGTCCTAAAACATCATTTACCGCTAAACCCGCTAAAAAGGCGCCAACTATTTTTTCTACTCCAATAAGTTGGGCACCTACCGATGCTAAAAACAATGCTAATAAAATGAATAAAAATTGGTTACTTTGCTCATCGCCTGTACGTTTAAAAAATTCTTTTCCTGCCCAATCAAATCCAAACAAAACAATTACTGAATAAATAGCTAATCCACCCAGTAAAGTAATTAAACTCAAAGGTGTAAATTCTCCACCATGAATCCCTACACATACTGCTAGTACTAATAAAGCACCTGTATCTGTAAAAATGGTGGCGCCGATAGTAACTGTTACCGCTTCATTTGCTACCACTCCTAAGCGACTGACGATTGGATATGCTAAAAGGGTATGTGAAGCTAGTAGAGAGCCAATTAAAACAGAGCTATTCCAACCAAAATTAAATATTCTACCAACTAAAATACCCGCAATCATTGGAACTATAAATGTTAAAAATCCAAATCCTATCGAACGGTTTTTTGTTTTACGAAATTGTTCTAAGTCTATTTCTAACCCTGCCACGAACATTAAATATATTTTGCCAATTTCAGATAATAATTTGATGCTTTCTGACTCAGGATTGAGAAGTTTTAATCCGCTATCACCTAAAAGTACACCTGCTACAAGCAAACCTACTAGTCCAGGCAGCTTTAGCCGCTCGAAGAGTGGTGGAATTGTAAATATTACTATTAAAAGAATGGTAAATGCAATGATTGGGCTATTTATAAGCACTTTGTGTATCCTTTTGATTAGTTTTTGACGAGTAAAAAAACAATTGCTAGTAGGATAAGGGTTATCTTCTATTTACAGTTCTACCTTTAGATGGGATTTTAATTATTCAATATTATCATTAATTAACTTTGTGTATAAATTAGTTCTATTGTGGTAATAATAATGTTCAGTAGCGGAGCCACCTGGTTAAATTATCCAATACCTGAAGCTTTGATGATTTTGGTGATGTTAGGGGTAGGCGCCGTTTGCTGGATACGTAGGAATTTCTATGTCCTTTGGCTCGAATAGGCAAGACTGGCAACGGATGTAACGGATGTAACGGATAAGTACTTGGTAACAACTGCAACAAAAATTGTAAATCAGCGTCTAAGCCTCTAGAAACCGGGTTTCTTTGTTAAGATATTGTAATAAAAACGATGATTTGTCTGCGACAATGAATGCATAGAAAGCCGGTTTCTTTACGTTATTATATGCACGAGAGTTATTTAAGATGTTGAAGTTATTAAGTAATGATAAAGACTTTAGATATTGGTTCGTAAAATCAAAACTAGTAGGAGTCAGCTTTTTTGTATCTATTATTTTAGGTGTAATTTTATCACAACCTGCAAGTGCTTGTAGACCCGCACCAGGAAGCACGCCCGCTACTTTAGCGGCAAGAGTGGATAATACTCCTTATGTTTTTGATGGTACTGTCATTCGAGTGAATGAAGATAAAGTGACAGTTCGAGTCAAGCGGTATTTTAAGGGTAAAGGTTCAAGAATTGTTACCTTAACGGGGTTTAATAGAACTTCTTGCGATAATTTTATTACTACTACTGGCACCCGCTATTTATTTTTTGCTAAACCCGCAGAAAAAAAGATTTTGACTGCGGTTTATGATGGCGCCTTTGGTTCGGTGCGTGAGTGGTCTAATGATACTGAAAGTGAGTTAAGGCAGTTGGGTTTACTAGGTAAAAGTAAAAAACGTACATTGTAGAGACCGAATTAATTCGGTCTCTACGTGGATATAATTTTTTGTTGAATATAACCAGGTAGCGCAAACGCTGCTTGATGAATATCTGGGTTGTAGTAGCGCAGGTTATGTAATGCCGTAAATTGCGTTGAAGAGTCACGGTCAAAATTATTAACTGGGTGTTGTCCTTGTTTAGAGCAATATGTCAAACTCCACATTCCCGTGGGGTACATGGGTATAAATACTAAATACGGATGTACAAAGTCGGCGCCGAAAACTTCTTTAAGACATTTATTTAAGTCTACGAATGCGTCGGGATGGAATAGTGGTGACTCGCTCTGTATTGTTACTACTCCACCTGGACGCAAGCAACGGTATACGTCTTCGTAAAATGATTTGCTGAAAAGTCCTTCTGATGGGCCTACTGGGTCGGAGGAGTCGATAATGACTAAATCATAAGATGCATTGGCGGCATCTTTGACAAATTTAATGCCATCGTCGATGAGCAAATTCAATTTGGGATGTTCTAGGGCTGATGATATTGTGGGTAAAAATTGCTTTGATGCGCGTACTACAACTTCGTCAATTTCTACCATTGTGACTTTTTCGATACCTGGATGACGCATTAGTTCCCGAATTGTACCACCATCTCCGGCGCCGATTACTAATACATCTTTGATACTGGAATTAGCAAACATTGGTACATGAACAATCATCTCATGATAGTTTGCTTCATCTGATTCGGTACACATAACCATGCGGTCAATAGTCAGCATTTTCCCTCGGTCGTATGTATCAAATACTTCTACTACTTGAAATGGTGATTGCTCTTTAAAAAGACATTCTCCTTTGACGCGAATTGACAGCGCGCTTTTATTGTTATGGTCTATTACCCATTCGTCTTGGTTAAATTCTGCTCCGGTCTCAGGTGTAGTCATTTTAAAGGGCGCCCTTATCAAATAAATCAAATGCCAGTGGATTAGTATACATCAAGAAGGCGCCTCTACATATATACCTATTTTTTGCTAATATTTAAGATTCGAGAGATAAGAACACGGATTTGAGATATGAGCAAGGGCACGCTGTTTGATAAAGTTTGGGAATTGCACACTGTTGGTACGCTTCCATCAGGGCAAACACAATTATTTATAGGACTTCACCTTATTCACGAAGTTACTAGTCCCCAAGCTTTTGCGATGCTACGCGAACGGGGTTTGAAGGTATTATTTCCAGAACGGACTGTGGCAACGGTTGACCATATTGTTCCTACTGACAACCAAGTGCGTCCATTTGTTGATACTCTTGCTGAAGAGATGATGCAGGCGCTGGAGGATAACGCTTCATCTAATAATATTACTTTTTATAATATTGGTTCGGGCAATCAGGGAATAGTTCACGTTATTGCACCTGAACAAGGTTTGACTCAACCGGGTATGACTATTGCTTGCGGTGATAGTCATACTTCCACACATGGCGCCTTTGGTGCTATTGCTTTTGGTATTGGGACTAGCCAAGTTCGTGATGTTCTCGCTTCGCAAACGTTGGCTTTGGCAAAACTCAAAGTTCGTAAAATCGAAGTTAACGGCGCCTTAAAGCCAGGTGTATACGCTAAAGATATTATTTTGCATGTTATTCGCACTCTTGGTGTTAAGGGTGGGGTTGGGTATGCATACGAATTTGCTGGAACTACCTTTGATGCGATGAACATGGAAGAACGAATGACCGTTTGTAACATGGCTATTGAAGGTGGCGCCCGTTGTGGTTATGTTAATCCTGATAAAATAACTTACGATTATCTCAAAGGACGCGACTTTGCTCCTAAAGCTCTTGACTGGGATAAAGCTGTTGCATGGTGGGACTCGATAAAAAGTGATGATAACGCTGAATATGATGATGTAGTTGTTTTTAAAGCCGAAGATATTCCTCCTACTGTCACTTGGGGAATTACACCTGGTCAAGGTATTGGAGTTGACCAACAAGTACCAACTCCCGAACAGTTGAGCGAAGATGACCGTGTAATCGCTCAAGAAGCATATAAATATATGGATTTGGCGCCAGGTCAATCTATCGAAGGCACTAAAATAGACGTATGTTTCATTGGTAGCTGTACGAACGGACGTATTAGCGACCTTCGCGAAGCTGCAAAAATTGCGAAAGGGCGCCAAGTTGCTTCTGGAATAAAAGCCTTTGTTGTTCCAGGTTCTGAACGAGTCAAAAAACAAGCAGAAGAAGAAGGACTCGATAAAATTTTTGTGGAAGCGGGTTTTGAATGGCGTGAAGCTGGATGTTCAATGTGTCTAGCAATGAACCCCGATAAATTAGAAGGACGACAAATAAGTGCTTCTTCTTCTAACCGTAACTTTAAAGGGCGCCAGGGTTCTGCAAGTGGTCGCACTTTATTAATGAGTCCCGCAATGGTTGCTGCTGCTGCTGTTAAAGGTGAGGTCTTTGATGTGCGTGAGTTAGTGTAGGTTGGGTGGAGGCTTTGCGGAACCCAACATTATCTATATATAAGGGACGGGCAAGGATGCCCATCCCACAAGATTTCCACAAGATTTCCACAAGATTTCCACAAGATTTCCAGTTAAAAATATCTAGAATTTATATGCCAAGTGAAGTAAAATCAGTTTCTGGTCGCGGTATTCCTTTAGTAGGTAATGACATCGACACCGACCGCATTATTCCTGCGCGTTTTTTACGTTGTGTTACCTTTGACGGGTTAGGCGCCCATGCTTTTGAAGATGACCGTATTGCCCTTAAAGGTCAACATCCTTTCGACCAACCGCAATATCAAGGCGCCAATATATTAGTAGTCAACCGTAACTTTGGCTGTGGTTCATCGCGCGAACACGCACCGCAAGCTTTAGCAAAATGGGGTATTACTGCGGTAGTTGGTGAAAGCTTTGCCGAAATATTCTTCGGCAATTGCGTAGCTATGGGAGTACCCTGTTTAACAGCCGATAGCGAAACAGTAAAACAACTCCAAGACCTAATTACCGCAAATCCAGAAATATCAGTAACAGTAAACCTAGAAACAATGCAAGTTCAATGTAATGACTTTACAGGCGCCGTCTCAATAAATGAAGGAGCAAGAAACATGTTTGTCTCCGGTTCCTGGGACGCATGTGGACAACTAGTAGCGCAAGCAGAACAAGTCAGAGCCACCGCAGCAAAATTACCCTACATAGCTTGGAAGTAAAGTAGGGTGCGTGATGCCTACAACTTTTCATCAACAAACATTACAATCAAATGGCATCACGCACCATCTAACATATAAAACCACCAAATTACGATAATTCAAGAAAACCGTTGCAGGAAAAACCGCTTAGTAACTACAGGTTCAACAGTGCCAAACGATACATAGGGTTTGCTTAAATGCACTTTCAATGATAATATATATATAGTTAAAAAAGTTTTGCGGCGCAGAACAGAGTTTGTCAAGGTGCTTTTACAAAAATTTCTAAATAGAAAAATATTCAAAATTTGATTGTGGGGTGTCGCGAGCCACCCTAAATTTGAAATGGGCAGGGATGCTGATTTTAGATTGCAGGAAAATTATTAATTTTTATAATCTCCTGATAGTACTGCATAAAGTTACGTTGATTACCCCTATAAGATACTAGAAAATCATTTACGTTGACCTCGGATTACCGATTCCCAGTTTAATTATAATAATTTAAGGGTAAAAAAATGTCTTGTGATGCACTCAAAGCAATTTATACTATACAACCAGATTTGCTGACAGAGGCTGCTAAGATTGCAGCTTTAGTTTTCCCTGATACTGAGTACAAGTTATTGTATCGGCAAGCTAGCTGTTTCGATGCTGCTTTTATTTTTCCAAAAAATCAATATCATTTGTTAGGTCAAAAAATTGGCAATAATAACTTGTCTATAACTTTCAAAAAAGAAAAACATATTGGCAAAAATGTAAATTTCAGTGTGTGCTTTTTCCCAAAAATTAATACTATGACTTTATCTGGGTACTATTCTGAAGGAATGGCTCACCTTATTTATACACCATTTAATAATTATAACTGGTTAAATGGAAAAGGGTATAAAATTACTACTCCTGATTGTGTTGGAGAGAAATTTGAGTTGTTGGCGCCGAAGTTTTATACTTTTTTTGAAGAATTTTTTATAGACTAATGGTGTCCATTGGTGCGTGATGCTTTATTGTATTACGCATCTAATATTACATGTGTATGTGATGACGAGTGATACAGCATTATATTTACGTCAAGCAGCAACTGAATTTCTGGAACAGGATGCTCAACAGCGTTTACATATACTTAAGCAATATGGAATCGCACGCTATACGTTTTTGTTACAAATGCGTTTGAATGAAGCGAATATAATTTGTGTAACGAGATATTTACAAAATCCTAGAGGATTAAAGTTTCCAAATTTGATCGGAGCAGATTTATCTGGTTTAAACTTGGATGGAGCTAATTTGATTCGCGGTAATTTGTCTGGCGCCAATTTAAGCAATACTAGTTTAGTTAAAGCTGACATGATATTTGTTAATTTTACTGGCGCCGATTTAAGTAACACTAATTTATCGGGCGCCACGCTTAATGAAACAATATGGCAAGATACATTAGTTACAGGATGTCAACTTGATAATACTATTGGTCTAACTTTAGCACAACGTCAAAATTTACTTTCGCTGGGCGCCAGATTGTAAGTTGTACTCAGTATTTATACGACTAACATGCGATGGTACCAAGCTTGATATTTACATCACAACAGCATTAGTGCGTTAAAAAACTAGCAATTACCACACCCCTAGATAATTTAAATATGGGTCAAAATAGAGGAAGATAATTCTTCTGTTAATAAGATTGTTTCAAATATGAGTAGTAGCAGCAACTTCCGCGAAGCCATTAACCAGGCGAAAAATCAAGCCCTGGTTGGTCCAAACGTAATTGCTAACGCCCTTCCTTTTGTGGGTGGGGGTCTTGTGTTGACTGCTGTCGGCACATATGGTGGTTTGTTTGTGCGCGCGAATAACCCAGGAATCTTTTTTCCTACGTTTATTGCGGCGTTTGTCCTAGAACTGATACTTTTCTTCGTTGCCCAGAACGTTGCAGAGAAAGCGAATAATAAAGTCGCATTACCTTTATTGGCAACATATAGTCTGTTATCTGGCTATACACTTTCGGGTATTGTGGCAGTTGCCTTGGGTACCACAGGTGTAGGCATTGCAGGAATTGGGTTTGCAGCACTTGGTTGTGGAGTCACCTTTATTGGCGCCCGTCAAATTGGCTCTAACCTCTCTGAGTCTGATGGGATGGCGCTAAGTAAAACAATTGGCTTAGGGTTAATTGCTTTACTTGTTGTGATGCTAGTCCAAGTAGTTTTCCGTATGTTTGGTGTATACACACCAGGTTGGTTAGAAATTGGAATTTCGGGTATCGGAGTATTTTTGTTCGTAGGAGCAGCAGTTGTTGACTTCTATATATTACCGCGCGCTTATCGTGATAACCAGTATTTAAGCGCTGCTTTATCAATGTACCTAACCTACATCAATTTGTTTATTTTCATTTTGCGGTTACTAATTGCAATAAATAGCCGTGATTAATCTCTACCTGAATATTAATAAGGTGTTCTAGATTGATGAGATAAAATATTCAATTTTGTCCAGATTAGCTCAAGCCCGCAGCGAATACAAATTCTAGATGCACCCTGATTAATCTTTGCCTCAGCCCCTAGTGGGTTGAGGTTTTTATTATTTATATGTAAAGATAAAAAATCAAGAAATGAAATAAATTTTAAAGCAATTTAAATTTATTTACAAATAATTTTAAATATATAAAATTTACGCTTCATTTTCAAAATCACGGAGATAACGGTTAAAGTAAATTTCGCGTGAACTCATATCTTGCACTTACATTTTTTATGTAAGATTAATTGCTCAATTTGTAACTACGCTCATACCCGCCTAGGAATAGAAGTTCCTAGGCTAATAGCCAAAGTCCATTAAAATGGACTGAATAAATAGTCATATTAAACACATACTTTTTGAAAATTAATAATTTATTTCCATAAGTGAAAGATGTGAATAAATGTATTGATTTAAATTGTTTCTGAAGTATCAAGTTAAGTAATCCTGGCTAACTTCAAAGTTGTTAGCTGGGATTATGCAATAGCACCACTAATTTGCCCTGTAAAAAAGGCTATCGCCATTAAGGGTAGTGATGAATTTAGAATGCTTTGGTATATATTTCATATATATCTATCTTAGGAGGAATTGTTACTCAAGCTACGCTTGTATATTGTAAGAAATCACTGATTGGAGGTTTATTATGAACATAGAATTTTCTCTCTGTCCTATTGGTCGTATCTACATTCCACGTCCAGGTAACTTGCCCTCTGAGTTAGAGGACTTATTGAAATTAGTTGATGTTATGCATCGTCATAGGAATGTTACTTGGTTTAGAACTAAAGACTACTCTGTGTATAGAAGGTTATCAGAATGGTATCCTCATCCTAGGTACTCTTTTACTTCCCAGATATACTTTCATGGTATTTCTACGTCAGATAACAGGTTCTAATTATTACCGTTAATAGGTTACAATCTATTCTACTGACCGACAATACGCCTCTACTATAAATAAGTATATTTCTCCATCCTCTTCTGCCAGGTAAAACATAAGCTCTCCTCTTCATTTTTTTGTACCTGTTCGGTCTCATTGACTAGTTCTTGGCTTATACCTTCTAAATCTTGCATATATTCTCTTAATATTCCTCCAACGGAAATACCTCTAGTTTTGTGTAACTGTCGGGTTAACTCTAAAAACCACTTAGCGTCTGCTACCAGGTCTGACTCTTATTACCTGATACTTAAGAATTTCTGGGATGATAATTTTAGGGTCTTGATGCTTTGCTATAGCACTGACATGAACAACAGGTTGATAGTTGACTCTTAAACATTGTTGCCATGTGTCTACCCACTTGGCTTGTGTAATGTAACCATGACTAAAGTACGATGGGGGCGCCATTGCTAAAATGTGTAGGTGTGGGTGTGCTGATACTCCATCTTGCCCTCTAGTTACTTCGACTGACTTTATCCAACCTTTAAAACGCCAAATTTTTAACTCTGTTAAGCGTTTAAAGCTTTTGTTGATAAGATTTAAGGTTGACCGCAATTCTTTAATATCGCAGTTTTTTAGAGTTAATGTTATAAACAGCCACCGATGCTTAGGGTAATCACTTATAATCTGTGGAAGGATTTTACAGATTTTTGCTTTCCACATTAGACTACGGCGCCACTGACAAACTGGACAATGACGAACCCTACAGAAGCGCGCGTCTGTTAGCTGTAGTTGAACTGTGCCTTCATCATCGTCTAACAAGTTAAACTCTAACCATTTAGAGCAATTTTTTACTCGCCAAGCGTAACGAGCAAAACCATCTTCTTCTGCATCAGCATAATATTCAGAGATTTTTTGCGCGCTAGCTCTGTGCTTGTCCCAAATTTTACCAGCAACAGAGACATTAGAAAGCTTAAGTTTATTTTTTGTTTTTATTATAAGTTCTGGAGATAAGTCCATCTATGAGATATATATGATTACAATATATCTTCCTCTAAAATTTACTTACTGATTGCAGTATAATTACTGAAATTTAGATTATAAATAATCTAACATTGTCTAATTAAAGGACTTTATAATACGATAGGCGCCAATTTCCAAATTTAATGACATGAAGCACGCTTTGGTCTGTGTTATTAGTTTTGCCAGGTTGGCGTATATCGTAAGGAGGGCATTGCCCACCCCACAACCGTCCAAAACTTATGACATATACCACTAGTAATAGCACTGAGTTTTTTTCAAGATGATAAAATTTATTGTTTGCCATATTACTTTAATTTAAGTTGATTGAAAACCAGACTGTTCACTGTAGCGATATCTGTAAATATTATTATTTTTAAAAGTATTAAATAATCGTTGCCAGTGGACAATTATATCGTTATCTTGTGAGTTACTCTTTAATTGCAAGCCGATGAGAGATTCTATATTCCCGCGACTGTAAGACGCAGAAGTTGGAGGTTGATGTCTAGAATTAGCAAGAATTTCTACAAAAGTCGGCCATGCTTTTGTGACTCTAATAAATTATTGTGGTGTACCTTGATTATGGCTTATTATTAATAGCTCATAATTATCTCCATAATTAACCATTTTTTGCCATTCGTTTTTTGTAACATGTATGTAGTGTTTGTGATACGTAATTGCCTTAGCTTCTACTCTAATATTTTCTGCACCTTCTTGAGAGTAAAGTAAATCAAAGCCACTGCCATCGCGTGCTAGAATAGTGTATTCTAAAAATTCTTCATACAAACGTCTTGCCCAAAGTTCACCTATTTGACCGTATCTTTCCGCATTTTCCCCAGAGCTTGGGCTATCATCGTTTTGATTTGGAATAGATATTAAAGAATTAGTAACCAAATTTTCGGTAACAGAATAGTTATCAGGTTCTTCAACTAAAGAATAATCTTCAGGATTTTCAATTAAGCTCGTAGAATTATCGTTTATATAAATAACTCCTTGATTGGTAACTGGCAGAACGCAATTAATACCAAGTTCTGCAAGTAATGAAACAACTATTTCAGTCTCTACGTTTGATTCTCCTTTTAAATTTTCTAATGCTTTATAAGTATCAATCTTTTCAGCGAGTTGATTTAGGTCATTAGCTGTGATATAAGGTTTGCGAGCAATATTAGCTATAGCATCAAGTTTATCCGGAGGAGCTTGCAAAACATCAAAAATATTATTTCTAACTTCGTCATTGCCCAAGGTTTGCAAAACTAATTCAGCCCGACGTTGAAAGAAGTAAGTAAATAATTTTTCAAATTTTTTTTCTACTATCGAATTAGACCAATGCAAGAGTTGTTGTACAACTTGCCTAAAATTGTTATCTTCCTTATCACCTTCATAATCACGGATGGCATTATCAATTTCATTAGCAATATCTTCAAGTGTTACAATCTCTTTTACGTCAATTATCTGTCGTGCTTTTGTGAATGAATCGTTTTTTAATAGAAGGAAATCATTCCAATCCTGTAACCTTAGATAACGTGCAATTTCTTTCAGTTCTTCTGGTATACCTCCATCTCTTTTTAAAGATTTTTTTAATTTAAAATCTTCGTTTTGAGTTGGAAGAATTGCATATTTATCAAATAGTGTATAATCAATTGTATTAACGAAACATAGGAAATTATTGAGCCAACTTGTTGTTAGCTCTTTAGTTTGGGATAAAAAGCTTGCAAGAGTAGTTAACCTGCTTGCTTGTGCTACCTCTTCAACAATAGCAATTATTATCCATTTGTTACATTCCTCCCAGTCAAATTCTTCTAAATTATCTATTTCTACTTTGTCTGGAATCGCTTGATTATAGATATCGCGCGCAAATTGCCAAATTTTTAAGCGATTTACTTCTCTACTGCCAAATTGAAAGTAGCTAATTAAGTTATAAATAGCTCGTTTAAAGTCTTCGCTTTGGTCTCTACCTTTACCTCTAATAATATCGTTAATTTCCTTCGAGTTGTTAGCAACACGATATTGCTCTAAGCTTTTATCAAAATTTAATATATTTCGATGTAAAAGTCTACTTCTGCAAGAAGCGTTTAATCTTTCCAAAACATCTTTTAACTGTTCAGGTACGTTTTTATCAAAAAGTAATTCTGCTTTTTTACGAAAAACTCCTTGTTGGTTAGGGAAGATAGCTATTTCGCTATACAGTGATTGTTTTTTATTAGCTTTAAGAAAGTTAATAAAACTGCTTAACCAATTAATACTTTCTAACTCTGTAGTTTTTCCTAAATTTGTGTGTAATGTAATAACATCTTGGTACTGGGCGATATCTTGAATTAAAGTATTTAAAAGCCACTCGTCATTAATATCCCAGAGAGAAGGAGTCCAATCAAATAATTTCTTAATTTCAGGCACATTATTATCTAAAGCTTTTGCAAACTGCCAAATTTGGATTCTCTTTTCTAAGAAATCAGTTTTAATAGCTTTTTTGTTGCTTTCGCTGTTGGGAAGATAACTAGCTAATAGGTAAGCTGCATCTCTTAAATTGGGATGTGCTTTTTCTGTAAAAATGGCGCCGATACGTTCGGATATATTACGTGTGCTGTAACTTCTTTCTAGTTTAGAATTTACATTTAAGTGTAATAGTTCCTGCTTCCAATCTTCGCCAAGTATAAAAAGAACTTCTTTTAACCCATCAGGAATATTTTCATCTAATCGCAATTGAGTTCTTAATTGGAATACTCCGTACTGGTTTGGTAAGATAGCATACTTGTTATCCAAAAGTTCAAGTTGCTTAGATTCAATAATAAAGCTGATAACCCTGTTTAACCAAGTTAGAGTATTAGTATCTCTCAAACCGAGCCGAGCAGATAAATTTTCTAAAGTTTTTTGTTCGCTAATCTCAGCGAGCAACCTTTGTAAATTATATCGCAGTTCTTTTGGATAACGATTATCAAGCCCAATAACTTCGCTCCATTCTTTTATATCCTGTCTTTGAGGTAACTTAGAAGAATGAAGGAATGCTGTAATTTCCCAAAATTCTAAAAGATTTTTATTGTTATATTCGGGAATTAAAGCATCTTTCAACTTGATATTTACCCCCTCATTGGTACGAACAATTTTACTTTCAAGTACTTTAGCTCTAATAAAACTTTGAATATGTGATTCATACCATTCGGAATCAATATTTTTTGGTAATTCTGCCAAAGCCAATAAGTGAGGGTTTAACCAATTTTGTGCTGCGTAATCTAATAAAATACCGTAAAGTGATATGGTTTCTTCAAAAATTGCTCTATTTTTTTTACCACCAGTCTCATTTCTATCGTCAAGCAATATACTGTCTCTAGGTTCAGTTGGCTCCAATAATGGACTGTTAATTACTACCGGATACTTGAATTTAGTTTCAGAGCCAATTAAAGGGAAATCGCAAAATAGAAGTGGTGCAGAGGAATTAAGCTTAACAACAGAATATTGATTATTTATTTGTTCTAGCTGAATGGCGATACTTATCTCACCTTGTTCATCGGCTAAGTTAATGGTTTTTGAGCAATTTGCAATAATTATTTTTTCTATTTGGTCATCAACGTGCTTTTCTATATGCGATATTGTTATTTCTTCTAGTTTTTCGCGATTTTGAATATAATAAGATGTCTTTGTTGATTTTGTTTCATCTTTAACTATTACAGATTCTAGTTCAGGGATGAAAACAAGGGTATATATAATTGCATTGTGTAAATCTTCAATTCCTTTTTGAGCAACTTTAAATCCTTCTTTATTAAGCCGGTAACGAAATGATGTATCACAAGTTTGGTATAGCTGATAATCAGGAGGTAAAGTAGGACATATGTTTTTATCGTCTAGATGGCGCCGAATATCAGAAGCTTTTTTGACTGCTTCAATCATTTCTTCGATTGTTGCAGCACTTCTATCTAAATTTAAATTAAATCGCTTATAAATTTTACATTTTGGATCTTCAAATATACTACTTAACTGAACTACTTTAGATAGTAAGTGGGTGGTCATAAAACCTGTACCAAACTTACCAGTAGTTCTGACTTTATTACTATCGCTTTGATTTTCTGTAGGTTTATTACTATTTCTATCTTTTGTTGAAACTTGTTCAATTAAATATGTAATATTTTTCATCAAGAACGGCTTACCGTTATGCTTGAACTCAAGATAGTCTTGATTCAAAATTATTTCTACTTTAACCTGATTATGAGCAACATCTTTAGCGTTTTGTAAAAGCTCCCAAATCCAACGCCGGGGTGATGACTCGCTACTATATAACCTACGAATACCGTCAAATAGTTTAGTTGCTGTTTGCTGTCGGTGAGCATTTTCTAACTCGTCACGATACTCTTGTTCGTAAGTCATAGTATTTTACCCTGTTTATGCTAAAAGTACTGGTAATTATTTTCGCTATGCTTAGTATTCCCAGAAATATGTAGAAACTAAACCTGGGCAGAGCAACTTTATCGAAATTAATGTTATTAATGTCAATTCTTCTCTAGCTTGGTCGCGACAGTATGTTGGCATATATTCCTGTATAAGTTTTAACTTAAAATCATTATTCCATACAGTTAGGATACCCACGATTAGAACGAAACTAACCTTGTGATAAGAAGCGGCGCCTTTGTAGCAAGTGTATGATTTCTAAGACTTGCTTTCTATAAATGATTTAATTTCACTTACCGTTTTATGACTGTTAATCATTGCCTGTACTGCCGTTACTTTATTCCTGGGTATTGACAACGAGCGTCCTTTCCATTCGCCGTTTTCTGAAACCTCATATGAATATGCCCAATACTAGTGTTCTAATTTGTTTGGGTCACGTTCACCTTAAGAGCATCTACAGTTATGAATCTTACGCCAACAATAGGAGCGATTTCTGTTGCAACGTACTCCAGTGCCCATTCTACTAAGCAGCGACCAACTCCTTTTGCCCTTTGGTCAGCAGCTAACAAGCCTATTTTTATCGCTGGGAAAGTTTGATACTGCACGCCTTCTTGAATCAAGATTTGCTCGTCAACTTCTAGCTTATCTGCCAGTAAAGTTATATATCCAGCTAGCGCATCACCAACACGAATAATCCAACACTGGCTAATTAAAGCATTTACTTCACGTTGTACTCGTCCCTGTCGCCAGTAGGTTACAAACTCACCTCGCAAACACCTAAAACCCTGACCAGGAACATCCAAATCAGGGGTTAGCTTTTCGACATCAATCTGAGAGAAGTCAACTCCGGCAAATTTACTGCTGGCTGCCATTAGCTGCTTGTTTCTGACGACGACGCTCGGCAATCTTTTTTGATAAAGCAATAGCTGTTTCATTTGCTACATAGCCACCTGACATAATCGCATGAGCTATTTTTCTAGCTTCATCACCAGTTACCCGTTGAGATACAGTACCAAGAGGATAATCCATATAAGCTTGATATACACTTTTTCTAGTATAACAGTTTTGTAAATGGTTATAATGCTAACAAATATAAATTTACAGGTGCCTTTAATAGTTCTAGTTTTTATAAAAGAAATGCTGAAAACCCTGTCCTTTTAAGGCAGGGATGAAAGCTGTATGAAGCCTTTTAAAGCTTCATATTTTTTTTTAATTCTGTGGTAAGATTTTATAGTCAGTACAAGACGTTAAAACCTACCCCTGGACTGAGGGAAAGTAGACGCCTGTTCGCGAAGCGTGCCGAAGGCATAAAACCTTGAGGAGACATCAGCACGCTCAATTTTGAGCAAACGTGTTGAGCCTGGGAACCCAAAATACAAGGCAAGTCCCTGAATCTGGGATACGGCACAAGATAGACTGAAATGAGCCGTGAATCTCTGCTCCTAAAGGACACCGAGAGTCAAAAGCGAGAAAAGAGTGTTTTTCATTGCTTAACTTTTCGCGCTTAATTTCTGATTTATTCGCGCTTAACTTTTTCTTGTGTTGAGGCAGGCAGGGATGCATGCTCCACAAGATTGTTAATTGTTAATTGTGATGTTGCTGTTAGACGTTACATGTTAGGTCGCCGGCTTTTTGGGAGAAGCGTGCGTTTTCGCGGTAGTCTACTGGGCAGTCTATTACTGCGGGTACGTCTTGGGCTAGTGCTTCTTTGAGGACGGGTATAAAGTCGGTAGCGGATGTGACTCTGTAGCCTTTTAATCCCATGCTTTCGGCGAATTTTACGAAGTCGGGGTTGCCGAAGTGGACGAAGGATGAGCGACCTTTACCGAAGTGGTTTTCTTGTTTCCATTCGATTAGTCCGTAACCTCCGTCGTTGAATATTAAGGTTACAAATGGTGTGCCTACTCGCAGTGCGGTTTCTAGTTCTTGACAGTTCATCATGAACCCTCCGTCTCCTGTGGCTGCGATGACTTTGCGGTTAGGATGTACTAGTTTGGCTGCTAGGGCGCCTGGTATGGCTATACCCATTGCTGCGAAGCCGTTAGATATTATACAGGTGTTGGGACTGTGGGCATGATAGTGACGGGCTATCCACATTTTGTGGGCGCCTACGTCTGATATTACGATGTCTTCTGGCCCCATTACTTGCCGCATGTCGTAAATTAATTTTTGCGGTTTTATTGGGAAACCGTCATCGGATGCATATTGTTCGTAGTCTTCGCGGATGTTGTCACGTAGGGTGAGTGAGTAGGGTTTTGCTTTGCCGTGTCTGTCGGCTACTTTTAATATTTCGTTTAATGAGTCTGATATGTCACCAACTACTTCAACTGTTGGTATATAACTGCTGTCTATTTCTGCTGAGTTGGCGCCTATATGTATGATGGGTATCTTACCGTTGGGATTCCATTTTTTGGGTGAGAATTCGATTAAGTCGTAACCAATGCAAATTACTAGGTCTGTGTTATCAAAACCGCAGCTTACAAAGTCGCGTTGCTGTAACCCAACTGCCCATAATGCTAATGGATGAGTATAAGGTATTACACCTTTACCCATGAATGTATTGGCTGTAGGGATATTTAGTTGAGTGGCAAATTGTGTTACTGCATCACTCGCTAACGCGCGGATTGCTCCGTTTCCTACTAAAATAATTGGGTTTACTGCTTGAGATATTGCTGCTGCTGCTGCGCGGATACTAGCAAAAGAAGCAAAAGTTCTATCGGGTTTGTCGATGCGTAAGGGTTCACCTTCTACTGGCATCGCTGCGATGTTTTCGGGTAAGTCGATATGCACTGCACCAGGTTTTTCGCTTTGCGATTTTTTGAACGCTTTACGTACTAGTTCGGGTGTGATGCTTGGTCGAACTATTTGTTTACTCCATTTGGTGACTGGGGCAAACATTGCTACTAAGTCTAAGTACTGGTGCGATTCTATGTGCATTCTGTCAGTACCAACTTGTCCGGTTATTGCTACTAACGGCGCCCCATCTAAGTTAGCGTCGGCAACACCTGTCATTAAGTTGGTTGCACCGGGACCAAGTGTAGAAAGACACACGCCTGCTTTGCCGGTTAGGCGCCCGTATACGTCAGCCATGAAGGCTGCACCTTGTTCATGACGGGTAGTAATGAATTGAATCGAAGAATTTTTAAGTGCTTCGAGTACGTGTAAATTTTCTTCTCCAGGAAGACCGAATACGTACTGTACGCCTTCGTTTTCCAAACATTTTACTAATAATTCTGCTGTATTCATTGTATTCATAATCTATTGCCCCTGTTCTCTAATTATTTCTGCCACACTGTTTTAACATTTACAAACTCATGTATCCCCTGGATACTTAGTTCGCGACCGTAACCAGAATGTTTAATGCCCCCGAAAGGTAAGCGGGGGTCTGATTTTACCATGCCGTTTATAAATACTGAACCTGCTTCGATTTCGTTGATGAAACGTTTTTGCTCGCTTTCATCGTTACTCCAAGCACTGGCGCCTAAGCCAAAGGGTGTATCATTGGCAAGTTCAATAGCTGCGTTGATATCTTTGACTCGAAACAACATTGCTACTGGTCCAAAGAATTCTTCTTTGGCAATGGGGTTTTCTTTGGAAATTTTTAAGATTGTTGGTGGATAAAAGTTACCAGGACGGTCATCGATAGGATTACCACCTGTTAATACTTTTGCACCGTTGTTGACGGCAGCTTTGACTTGCGAGTCTATATCTTGGAGGATGTTTGGTGTCGCGAGTGGGCCAATGTCGGTGTCGGTTGACATGGGGTCGCCGATTTTTAATGCTTGGAATTTTTGTAGGAGTAATTGTTCAAATTTATCTGCTATTGTTTCAGTGACTATAAATCGTTTGGCTGCGATGCATGATTGTCCGTTGTTTAACATGCGCGCGCTTGTGGCTGTTGTTGCTGCTAGCTCTAGGTCTGCACTCTCCATTACTATAAATGGGTCGCTTCCACCTAGTTCTAATACGACTTTTTTAATTTCTTTGCCTGCTGTTGCTGCTAGTGAGGCGCCTGCTGGCTCGCTACCTGTTAGGGTTGCCGCTTTTACGCGGTCGTCGGTTATAATGTCAGCGACTTTGTTGGCGCCGATGAGGAAAGTTTGAAATACACCTGCTTCAAACCCTGCTTTTTGGAAAATTTCTTCGATGGCTATGGCACACTGAGGTACGTTTGAGGCATGTTTTAATATACCAACATTACCTGCCATTAAAGCTGGTGCCGCAAAGCGAAAGACTTGCCAAAACGGGAAATTCCACGGCATCACAGCAAGAATAATACCTAATGGCTGGTAGCGAATAAAACTAGCGCTCGCATCTGTTTCGACACTTTTATCAGCTAGAAATTGCGGTGCCGTTTCGGCATAATAACGACACACTAGAGCACATTTTTCGACTTCAGCAATAGCACTTTTATAAGTTTTGCCCATTTCTAAAGTCATCAAAGCTGCAAATTTAGCTTTGTCTTGTTCTAAAATTTCTGCTGAAGAATTGAGTAAATGCGAGCGCGTATCGAAACTTGTGTGACGATATTTCAAAAATACCTGCTGTGCCAAATCTATTTTGGCGCCTATTTCACTATCATTGAGCGGCTCGAAAGTCCTGAGTAGTTCCCCGGTAGCGGGATTTATGGTGGCTATTGCCATGACAAACACCTCCCGTTAAATACACCTATAGATAACATTGATTTTTGACTTAACCATTATGGTAAAGAGCAAAAATTAATTATGTATAACACTATTATAATTTTAGTGTCTGCTATAGAAACCGGTTTTTTTTATTAGATTGCAATAAAAATGACAATTTTGCTTAAAAACCCGGTTTATTGCATTTTAGATTTAAAATTTACAATGTTAATTAGTATATATATTTAAAACAATCACTTTTGTATTTACTTATTCAGTATTTATACTGATGAAATTAATATAATTATAAATTAGTGCATCCTTGTTTGATATACTTTTACTAGACGGTCAATACCTTTAAAGCGGTACTCACCCATTTCGTAAAATGAAGAATTGGAATTAAGAAGTTGGTAAGTTGCTTCACTTATGACGCATTCACCTGGTGGACATACACTTTCTAAACGTGATGCTAAATTAATTGTTGCTCCTAATGCAGTGTATTCTACCCGTTGTGAACTGCCAACATCACCTACAACGGCTTTACCACTGTTAATTGCTATTCGTAATTGTAAAGGTTCTTGCCAGAAGTTATTGGCATTTAGATTCTCTAACCGAATTAACATTCCTTGTGCAGCAGCAACCGCACGTTCTGCGTGGTCGGGCTGTAGTTCGGGGGCGCCGAAAAAAGCCATGATACAATCACCGATATATTTATCTAAAGTGCCACCGTAGGCAAAAACCTCTTGAAGCATTTCTTCAAATAAATTATTGAGCATTTCGGCAATTTGCGTTGGTGTCATCCGTTCGGAAATAGCTGTAAATCCAACGATATCGGCGAATAAAATGCTAATTTCGCTTTCTTTGGGTGGTAAACGTCCATCGGGTAAAGCACCAACCTCGATTAATTGCTGAACAACTGCTGGTGAATGATATCGTTCTAAACGCTGACGTATTACTTCTTCGCTTTTGAGTTTTTCTGCTAACAACCAACGTTGAACGCTCGATGCTACAATATTTGCTAGCGCTGAGAAAAAACTTAACTCTTGCTCTCCTTCTGCTTCCCAATGGTATGAAGAAAGATGCGCGTCTGCATATAAAACGCCAACTACTTTATTTTCATCCCATAGAGGTACAGCCATTGCGCTGCGTATATCGTTCATTAATATGCTATGTTCGCTTGCAAATCTTTCGTCGTTTTGTGCGTCAGCAATTTGAATCGCTATTTTTTCTTCAAATACTTTTTGGCAAATACTGCGACTTACCCAACTGCCATCTGCTGAGAGTTTTTTTTCTTTAGCAGAAATTCGTACTGCTGCACTTATTAATTCTAGCTTGCCACAGCCTTTAACATCGATTAATAGGGCTAAACGGTCGATGCTGTCTAAGTAGCGAAATACAACTTCTTGCACTTGTAAAAAAATTTCTTCTATTGACGCTGCTGCTGAGAGATTTTTCGCGATGTTTACTAAATCCTTAAGACGTGCAATTGTTTTATCTTTGTTACTATCGCTACCTGAGTTTCCTTGTGCTTCTATCCAGCTTTCTTGTAACTGCTTGACGTTTCGCAAGATAGTTCGCTGTTCTCCTGCTTCTGGGAACCCCGGCGCCTGAAGACGAAAATTATTATCTTTGAGAATAACGAGCAGGCTGATGTTTCCCAACCATATTACATCGCCATGATGGAATTGTTGTGGTGCCGTAATCATTTTATCATTAACGTGTGTCCCGTTTTTGCTTCCCAAATCCTCAACTGTCCATGTGTCGTCAGGTGCTTTTACTAAACGAGCATGATAGCGAGAAATTCCGCCAAACGGTAAATATAAGTCGCATTCCGGTAGACGACCAATTGTAAACACATCTTGATGCACTTCTACCGTTTTTTCAGTATTTCCCTCTTTGAGTCGTAGCTTCAGGTGGGTCATGGGTGACGAAAACTCCATCCAGGGCAAAGTTGTGCTAGCATCTTAACTCAGCAGCCTGTTGGCTTGGTAATTGATTAGTCATTTTTAGCCCACACTCCTTGATATGAGTAATATAAAGCACATAATATTTTCGCAATCTAATTCCAGAAACGCAAGGTTAAAAGTACTGGATAGCTTAGACAAAAAATTTAATCTGAGTAATTTCAACTAGAGTATAGCTTATTGGCATAGGTCAGGCGAGTGCTGTAGGTCAGGTGAGATGCCTCATTTACGGTTATTTTTTATACAAATACAAATACAAATAAGTATTTTTGCATATTCTTTACAACGGCTTTATTCTATCTTGACCTTTTTTTAGTCAATATTATATAGACAAAATATTTTAGCGACTAGATATTAATAAATAATGAAACGAGACAAAGCATCTTCCGTATTACTAATTTGGGGTTTTCCAGCAGATTTATTGTTGGTGTTTGTTGGTATTGCAGCAGTCGCAATTGCAACATTATACCCGTTTAATTTTTCAGTACCAGATAATTTTTCGCTTGGCGCCATTTTTGAGCGATTTGACAACACGAGTTTTTTTAATGATCAAGTAAATAATATTTTACTGTTTATGCCGCTTGGTTTCGGTGTTGCAAGTATTTTACTTAGAAAAAATGTTTCGCCATTAATTCAAATACTTGCTGTGATTGCCACTGGCGCCTGTTTATCTTTTACGGTAGAATTTTTACAATCGTTTTTACCTTCACGAGACCCTACTCCTGCTGATATTTTTAATAACACGCTGGGTAGTTTTGTTGGGTTGCTTAGTTTTTATATATTAGACACACGTCAATTCCGTTCTACGCTTGATTATATCCAAAATAGCCGCATTAGTAATTCTCGTGCTGGTATTGTAGGATTTTTGACTGGATATATTATTTTGGCGTTTTTTGTTGGTATTTCCTGGGAAAACAATATTAGTTTAAACCAATGGAACACAAATTTCCCTTTGGTGATTGGTAATGAACGAACTGGTGATAGGCCTTGGCAAGGAAGTGTATCGCAAATAGCTATTGCTGATAAGGCTTTTTCAGATAGCGAAATTGAAAAAGTTTTCTCTAACCCTAATTATTTAGCTAGTACAAATGATGCGATATTAGCAAAATATGAATTTGATGGGAAAGATAGCTATCGTGATATTACAGGGAAACAACCTGATTTATTATGGCAAGGACAAGTATCTAACGGTTCAAGCAGCAATCAAAAAGGTATATCTGTTGATTCGAGTCGCTGGTTAAAGACAGAAGAACCAGTTAAATTAATTAATCAAAGAATTAGTGAAACTTCAGAGTTTACGATTATTACTACTGTAGCGTCTGCTAATCTTTTGCAGAAAGGACCTGCACGGATAATTTCTGTTTCTGGTGACCCGATGCATCGAAATTTTACTATTGGTCAAGATAATACTAATTTATCGCTGCGTTTGCGAACTCCTATAACTGGACAAAATGGTTCGGATATTAACTTGTCGGTGCCTAATGTGTTCTCTGATACTAGTCCACGTCGTATAATTATTAGTTATGCGAAGGGTAAAATTCAGGTAAATGTAGATAAACCAGAAAATGTTTATTTGTTTAACTTGTTAGAACTGTATCCTAATAATCTAAAAGTTTTTGCCTATGCAATTACTTTTATTCCGTTAGGATTGTATTTAACAGTGTTGATTATTATGGTTAAGCGCAAAGCGTTTAATTTGATTCTACTTATTTGTGGTGCCGTTTTACCTTCTTTGATAATTGAAAGCATTTTAATTCATGCTAGTGATAAGAGTTTTAGCTTGGTGAATTTAATGCTGGGAGTATTTTTTACTGCTTGTACAGCATTGATGTTTAAAGCACGAACTTTGATATTGAGTAATTAATTAGTAAGGTTGGGGTTATACCCAACCGAAGTTATTCGTCACCGCTAAATTGAGTGGGTATTTCTAGGGGTATTTGACCTAAAAATCCTTTGCGATAGTCTGTGAGTAGCTGACGAGCGGTACGTTCGACATCTCCTTTGTAACGATGTTCTGCTAGAGCATGAAGATAACCTTCACCTGTATGCTCTGTTGGGTCTAGCTTATAACGCTCGTTTAATGCTTGTTTTGGTAGTAGTTCTGGCGCCACTGCTTCTAAGTAACTAATTATATCAAGAAAAGCAGCAGCGACTAACTGATTATCATACGACGCATCACCGATATCATCGCAAATCGCTAATTTGACGGCAGCATCTTGATTTTGTAGTTTTAAAGGAATTACTCCGGGTGCATCGAGTAATTCTAATTCATCAGAAATTCTGACCCAGCGTAGCGAACGTGTTACACCAGGACGTGCGGCACTTTCAACTACACGCTTTCCTAATATACGGTTAATTAATGCCGATTTTCCAACATTGGGAAAACCAATTACAACCGCACGGACAGGACGTGGTAGCATTCCTCTGCTTTTGCGACGTTCATTTAATTGTACACCCTCTGCTTGAGCGGCTTTGAGTACAGCTGGTACACCTTGCCCATGTTGAGCATTGGTATAGTAGGGAACTTCGCCTTGTCGCTTAAACCAGTTTATCCAGGCTTGCTTCGTTTGCGGTAAAATCATGTCGAAGCGGTTGATTACTAAAACGCGGGATTTGTTTCCTATCCATTCTTGTAATTGTGGGTGATGGGTAGATACTGGGATACGCGCATCACGCACCTCTAATACCACGTCAACAAGCTTTAGCTGCTCTTTTAGTTGCTTTTCTGCTTTGGCTATGTGACCTGGGTACCACTGGATAGTATTTAATTTATAGTTTTGTGTTATTCCCATTGATTTAAGTTAGGAGTTAGGAGTTAGGAGTTGGGAGTTAAGCTAGATTTATAATACTACTTTGTGGTGTTTTTGATTGCGGTTGCGGTTTGTTCTGGTTTGCCTTCTAGGGGGAATACTAAAATGCTTTTGATTTTGGGGTTGTCAACTAATTGTTTTAAGCGATTTAATTGTTTATCTAGAATTGCGACTCCTGCGTAATTTTCTGCGTAGTCTAATTCTTCGTTAAAGTTGGCATCGTTATATGATTGAATAAAAACTCTATCTACACCCCAATTTTTCCAATCAGCGGCAAAATAACGTTTCGCCCAATAAGGGTTATGATGACATATGTCGAAACTAACTTTGGAATTAGCTTTTTTCATGTCTGTTATCATTTGCCGCACAAAGTTGGTTAGATGAGCAGTACGGTCTACTTGACCTGGTAGTTCTGCATGATAGCCTAAATAATCATCCCATTGGACTGCATCTATGTTGGGATATTTTTGAACAAATTCTGTTAAGGTTCTTTTAAATAAATTACCTACTTCTGGAATTTCTACATCTAATACATAGTGGTCAATTCCTGCATAGGTTCTATCGACTCCAGGGACAATCCACTTTTTAGATATTGCTAAGTCAAATATTGGGCTGTTTTTATCTATTTTAATGCCTTTCTCAAAATAGGCGTGAACTTGCATTCTTTGTTTATGTGCTTCATCTATTAACCAATTTAACCATTGGTCTTGAAACTGGTTGGGGCAACTTTTATAACCAAGAATTTGCTGTGTCACTTCACTATTATACATTGTACAACCATTACCCCATACTCCATGAATAATGGTGTTGATTCCTTGGGCGCGATAATTACGAACTCGTTGACGAATTGTTTGCTCGTCTGCATTATTCGTTATTTGATATCTACTTAAATAAATTCCTCTAATTACTTTTTTATCCCAAGCTGTTTGAGGTAATGCTTGTCGAGTGCTTTTTGGTGTACTATTTGAAACAATCGGCGCCTTTGGTAGAGGGGTAGTAACTGTATGATTCACTATAGGCGCATGAAGCAAAGTCGGAGCAGTTATTTGCTGGTTATTAGGTAAGAATTTGCTGAGATTAAAATTGCCTAAATGAATAAACCACCAATAACCACCGCCAAGAGCAGCTAAAATTACTGAGATTGGAATACTCCCGCATCCACACCCACTTTCTTTTTTGCGCGACATATTTACAAAAGAGAGCAATATATAGTTACTACAACCTGGCTCTCTCGTATTCCGCAATAGTATTAGCAGAAATATTCGGGTCTGCTGACCAAGGGTTTTTATAGAATCTAAATTTTTGTTTAAGAACTAACCAGAAGAATGGCGCCACATCGAGCAAATACCTCTTCCAGAGTCGCTGGGGTTCAGCGGAAAGTCTATATAACCACTCTAGACCAGCTTGACTCATCCACCTTGGCGCCCGTGTTATTGTTCCTGCTTCAAAATTGATGGTGGCGCCTATTGCTAAGAAAATTTTGATGTTATTTAATTTATGTCTATACTTATAAATCCACATTTCTTGCTTAGGGGCGCCTACTCCAATTGCTAGAACTGTTGCTCCTGAGTCATTAATTAACTCTATTATATTTTGACATTCTTCTTCGTTTTTCTCAAATCCCATTGGTGGGGAATAAGTTTCAATAACGATATTACGCCCTACCTTGGAGTTGATATTACGCTGGGCAGTATATCCAACTTCTCCAATTCCTCCTAACAAAAATATTTTGATATCATCGTCATCTCTATAATAATTATAGAAAGCTGGAAATAAATCTGAACCTGAGATTTTTTCTCGAATGGGTATACCTAAAAACTTAGATGTGAACATCAAAATTTTACTATCGCAAACTATGTAATCTGCTTTTTGATAAGCATGATAAAAATCTAAGTTTTTTTGTAGCTTAATTAGATGGTCTACATTAGGAGTAAATACAATACCACCAAATTTTAGTTTTTTGAGTAACTGATACATTGTTATGTTATCAATAGTCAAATTAAATAGTTGAACTCGATTCATTGCCTTATTATATAATTAAGTAGTTATTTGAGAAAGCAAAAGACAGAGAGCAGTAGCGAATCATTATGAACTTTAAAGGGTTCAATCAGCAGGCTTTATTTCTAAGCTTTGTGTATTGATTGTGGGGTGGGCAAAAATGCCCACCCATATTTGTTTGAGCTTAAAAAATGTTCATATTTCTACTTTTGTTTGGTAAAATGAGTTATCATATTAAGTTTTACCAACATTGTTTGGTCTAAAATGTCTAAAATAGTGCTATCAGTGTTCATATCAAATTTACGTGCAAAATAATATTTATTTTGTTGTATCAAAGTATAATCATCCTTGGTTAGGGTTGCAGGGCTACCATAACGAGATTGAGAAAAATCTATGTAATGTTTAGATTCATTCGATAACTTGAACAGTTGATTGTTGACTAGTACAGTATGAATAAAAGATTCTTCAGGGTTGATTACATATTTATAATGCTCAAGAAGATCGGGATGCTTTTGAGTAAAATCATGTATATATTTAAGGCATTTTTTAGACAGAATACAAAAATAAGAACCTCCATAACAAATAAATTCATCATTAAATGGAGATTTAACTCTGCTTCCTATCATCAAACCATAAAAGAAATGAATTCGCAAAACAGGTTGTAAGTAATTCAAAAATTTTAATGGTTTTAATAGTGATAGAAACCATTTAGGTAAAATTTTTGAAAGTGTATAATATTTATACAAGTATCTATCACACCCTTGTCGAATATTCCATAAAGCTTCTTTAGAAAATACTTTAAAGTATTGTATGTAAGCATCATAACTAGTTCTAGATAATAGGTTTTCTAACTCTGAAATAGGTTGAGTTGGATAATCTTGTCCAGTTAGATTCACAAACCAGTCAAACTCTAGATTATTACTTAATATCCACTTAACAGTTGATAGATATTCTCTTAAAATCGAAAAATCTCCTCTTCCTGTTATTACATTGAATAAATGAATTTCTGAATATTCTTTTAATCTAGACATATCTAAAGTACAAGAAACCGGATTGTGACTTAATATAATTATCGAGTTCGGGCTAGTACTTTTGATATTGCGAACAAGGCGATATATTTGCTCTGGGTTTTTGTAAGTTTGAATTAAGAAACAGATTTTCATACTCTAAACGTCTTGTGATTGATGAAAAATTAATAGGGAAGTAAAGAAAATCAGATATTAATATAAAGAAACCGGGTTTTTTTAAAGATTTTGCATAAAAACCCGGCTTCTGGCTAAGGTCAAGTTGATAATTCTGGTTTACGGAAAGTGGCTTTTAGAGGGTTTAAGAACCAGAGCAGATAAGCTGCAACACCAGTTAATAAAGTCTTACCTGGTTCTTCTAACAGAATGTGCCAATGATTAATCAGAACAAGGTTAAATAGTTTGGCGGCAGTTATTCCGTCACCTAAGCTCACTAGACGACGCACTGTATAACGCATATGATAAGCCTTTGCAGCTTTTTCACAGTGCGCGATGATATCTGGAGCATAGGAACGAGTTTTTTCTACTACTGTTTCTAATGCTTCTAGTTGTTGTAAAGCGTTTGCAGAGAGTCCGGACGTAGTTATCCGGTACAAAGTCAACACTTCTGGAATTCCTTCGTGGCGCCAGTGAGTCAGAATAGAGATTCGTAACCAACATTCGATATCTTCAGCACGACGCAAACGCTCATCAAAATAATAGTTTTCGGCGATGCCATACACATCGTCTTGAAACTCAATACCTTGAAATACTTCACGTCTGATTACGGCAGCTGAACCATTACCAACAGGATTACGACAAAGTACATATGATGGTGTAATGTCATAGAGTTTTCGCGGTTTCTGATAAAGTCCTGTAAGATTACCTTCTTCATTAATAAACGCGGAATAGCAAAAACTAATTCCTACAGTTGGTGAATTATCCAAATGATTGACATGTTTTTCCAGCTTGGTGGGCAACCAGATATCATCAGCATCTAAAAAAGCTAAATAATCTCCTTGAGCATGACGAATACCTGTATTCCTAGCTCCTGGTAATCCCCTATTCGCTTGATGGATAATCTTGATTCTTGGGTCAGTAAACTGCTGACACACTTCTACGCTACGGTCTGGAGAACCATCATCGATAATTAAAATTTCAAAATCCTTATAAGTTTGTGCTAGTACAGACTCAATCGTAGCTGCAATATATTTTTCAGCATTGTAGAGGGGAATAATTACCGATACTTTTTTCATCTTAAGGAACCTGTGTAAACTTCTAATAGCTGCAAAAATTCGTAATTTAGTGATTAATTCATAATTTACTCATATTCAAATTGGGTATAAAATATCTTGAATATACGGCGAGCAAAGTTAAAAGAGTTCTACGAGGTTCTTTAAAAATCAATTTCCATTCTGAACGAAGCGCACGATTCATAAAATTGATGCCAATTTCAGACGAAAGGTGTAAACGCAGTGTTCTTCTGGCTAAATAGCGTAGAAGTAAAGCTTTTGCATGGTTATAATGTGTCTTCACTAATTCAGGTGCATAAGCTTGTACTTTGGAATTGACTCGACTCCATTCTTCTTCCATTCGGTAAAGCTGGGAAGACATTCCTCCTAAATTGGTTCGGTAAAGTACTAATACTTTGTCAATACCTTCTACTTGCCAACCATGACAGCAAACTCGTAAAAACAACTCAGCATCCGCAAATCCACTTAAATCTAGATCAAAACCTCCTACTTGCTGTAAAGCGACTCGACGAATTACAGCATTTGATGGAGTTACAGCAGGATTCTCTTCATATAATTTTTTGGAGGTAAGGTCTTTAAAGCAAGGATTTGAATACTGTCCAGTCGGTGTGCCATCAAAATTCATAAATTCAACTCTTCCAAAGCTCATACCAAGAGTTGGGTTTGCGCTTAAATGTTGAACATGAATTGCAAGCTTTTGTGGCAACCATAGATCATCTGCATCAAGAAACGCAATAAATTCTCCTTGAGCCATTTTGATTCCTGTATTTCTTGCTGCTGAGACTCCTTGGTTTTCCTGTCGAATTATTTGAATTCTAGAATCATTAAATTGCTGACAAATTTGTATACTCTGGTCAGGAGAACCATCGTCAATAATCAAAACCTCAATATTTTTATAGGTTTGCAATAATACAGATTCAACTGTTGTCGCAATATACTGTTCCGCATTATACACGGGAATGATTATGGAAACTTTTTTCATTTTTTGCACTATTAAAAAATTGAAATTAGTTCTTTAAAGATATAAGCTTTTTGACAATTTGAGGTGTGAACAATTTCATGATTGACCATTTGAAAATGTAGAATATTGTAACTGTATCTAGAAGATACTTTGGGTTTAAAGATATCGCTGTCCATAGCTTTTGACCAACTATATTAATATGACTGCTGTTTTTAACATGTGCAAAGTATGTTGCCGCTAGGTAATGATATAAGGCTGCTAATGTTTGATTTTTGAGGTATTGTAAATGTGATGGCACAGATTGGTAGATAATTTCTAATGTCATTAAAAGATTTTGTTCCATGACGGCAACTTTTGATGTTGCTGATGATGGTGATTGACGGTAAAAAACTTGTTGTTTAGGAATGACAGCAAACTTGTATTTTGCAGCTAATCTAATGTAAAATTCCCAGTCTTCGCCATATTTTAAGTTAACGTTGAATCCTCCTATTTCATCGACACATTCTTTACGCATAAGGGGAGTTGAACCATTCTCTAAAAAGTTTACGATGAGTAAATCTTGATAAACGTTTCCTTCTATAAATACGCGGGCGCCGGAATGAAACTTTTTTCCGGTTTCATCCATTTGTGAAGTCCAACTGTAAACTACCCCAATATCGGGGTTTGCTTTGATGGCAGCGAGTTGAAGTTCTAGTTTATCGTTTGTCCATAGGTCATCTGCATCTATAAATGCTATGTATTCGCTTTGTGCAGCTTTTATTCCTTTGTTACGAGCGGCTGATACTCCTTCATTTTGGGATGAAATAATTTTTAATCGCGGTTCTTTTATTTTTTCAAGGACTAATTGAGTGTCATCGGTCGAGCCATCGTTGATGACGATAATTTCAAAGTTGCTGAAGGTTTGCTCTTGAATAGATTTAATTGTTTCTAAAATTGTTTTTTCTGCATTGTAAGCAGGAATAATTACTGTTATTTCTGGCATCTTTTATTATTCAATTTACTATTATTTTGCTACTCACACCTGAACTGTAAACAATAATACTATAGAAATCCTAAATTCTTTTTGAAAAAATCTAGTATATGTAAGGTGGGCACTGCCCACCCTACGTGGTGTTCAAAAATCAAATAGGAATTCTATAGTTAGTTGAAACAATAATATTTGAGATAACATTTTTAATGTAAACAGCTAACATCGTTAAAATTGTTCTTCGAGGTTCTTTGTAAATAATTTTCCAATCAGTTTTTAACGCACGGTTCATAAAATTAACTCCCATATGTGAAGAAATTTGATTACGCAATGTCCTCCTTGCCAAATAACGTAAGAAGAAAGCTCTTGCTCGTTGATAATGTTTATTAACAAGCTCTGGAGCATACGTTTCAACTTTAGCGTTGAATTTTTTCCAATCTTCTTCCATACGGTAAAGATTTGATGACACACCGGCTGGATTTGTACGATAGCGTACTAAAGCTTTATTGATTCCTTCAACCTTCCAACCTTTGTATGCAACTCGCAAGAATAATTCAGCGTCTTCTGTTCCACTCAGGTTTGAATCAAAATTTCCAACGCTGTCAATAACAGTACGACGAACTACGGTATTAGATGGAGTAACTATTAAATTTTCATAATACAAATCTTTGGGCGTAATTTGGAACAGTTGTGAATTTGATAATTTACCAGTAGGTTTTCCATTAAAACTCATAAACTCTATTCTTCCAAAACTAATACCCAAATTTGAAGATTTTGCAAAATGCTGCATGTGTACCTCCAATTTATTAGGTAACCATTGGTCATCGGAATCTAAAAAAGCAATATATTCTCCTTTTGCAATTTGAAGACCTTGATTCCTAGCATAAGAAACTCCCTGGTTTTTTTGGCAGAATAATGTAATACGAGTATCTAGTTTGCAGTAATGGTTCACAATTTCAGAAGTATTATCTGTAGAACCATCATCAATGATAAGTAATTCAAAGTCATTAAAGGTCTGAGCTAAAACAGATTCTATGGTTGTAGCTATGTACTTAGATGAATTGAATGCGGGCATGATAATGCTAATAGTGACGCTCATAGATATTTCGATATAGTAGTGATACGGTGATAAATTTTAAGAGTTTCTTAATCTTGGGTCGCTGATTGCTTTTACACTACTAATAAATTTCATAATGTTTGAAGCATTTTTAGGAGTGAGTAGCCATATTAAAAGTAATTTAACTACTAATACTTGAGTATTCTTTCGCAATAGATTAAGTGGATTTAAGCAAATACCTTTCCATAATCTAATACTTGCTTTTTGAACTGCATTTTCAGTATTGATTTGATTGAAATATAGTTTACTTGTATATTGATATATATTAGAAATACCTTGACTTTTCAGGTATTGTAGTTCTAGAGGCGCCGATATAAAGGCTCTTTCCAATACTAAAAGTAAATATTTTTCCATCACATCAACTTTGCTAGACATACCACCTAAAGACAAGCGATAGATGATTTGTGGTTTGGGTACAACGACGAATTTCCAGTTAGGTGCCAGTCTTAACCAGTAATCCCAATCCTCACAAGATTTAAGAGTGATATCAAATTCACCAACTGATTTTACTGCTTCAGTACGTATTAATACATTTGAGCCACTAGCAATAAAATTATTGACTAGCAAATGCTTATAAACATTACCTTCAAAACTGGCTTTGACACCCTGATGAAAATGCTTTCCTGCATTATCTACGCATATAGTCCAACTGTATGCGACACCTGCTTCCGGTGACTTTTTAAAAGCTTCTAGTTGTAATTCTAACTTATCATATGTCCATAAGTCATCTGCATCAATAAATGAAATATACTCACCTGTCGCATGAGTTATACCTCTATTACGAGCCATTGATAAACCGCCATTTGGGTAAGAAAAAACTTGCAACCGAGAATCTTTTACTTCATTTATAAGTTCTAATGTTTCATCTGTAGAACCATCGTTAATAAGAATTAATTCTAGATTAGAATAGGTCTGTTCTAGAACTGAATTTATTGTTTCTCTAATTGTTTTCTCAGCATTGTAAGCAGGAATAATAACAGAGACTTTTGGTGTGGTTGTAATGTTCATATATATTGAAATTAAATTGATTATTGTTTAATTACTTAGACTCTTTTGTAGAAAACATATTTACTAGACCAGACTGCAAATCCTGACATAAAAACTATATGAGTTACTAAGACAGATACAGCGACCCAAAAAATTCCCCAGTTGACAGCAATTAGTAATCCAAGAACAAAAACAACAGTAAACAAAAGATTAAAATATAAATCAACCCTAGGTTTGCCAATTGCTTTAAGCAAATGACCAGCAGCTTCTCCAAAAGGTCTTGGAATAGCAGAAAGACAAACAACTACCAAAATTGGTATTGCATTTAGCCATTTTTGACCAAAAATAATTGGGACATAAAAAGGAGCTAAAAACGATTGCAATAGAACCAAAGGAATAATTATGTAAGCCATTGTTTTGAGACTATTGAAATATCGTTTCCGTAGCTCTAATATATTTGCTCTTACTTCACAAAGATGAGGATATAATGACCATACTAGCGAGTTAATTACATTTAAACTAATTCCAATTCCAGCATTGAAAGCAAAATAATACATACCTAAAATATCTATTCCTAAAAAACGTCCAATTATTAAATAATCTAAATTAGCTCGAAGTTTAGTCAATACTTCAACACCTAACACATTAAAAGAGAAACTTGCGATTTCTTTCCAACGATATAACGTAAAAGACTTTTGTGGTCTCCATTTATGATTTTTTAAAGTAACAATAGCCCAAATAGGACTAGTTAAAATAATTGGTATAATTATAGCCCACATTCCAAATCCGAGGAAAGCAAACACTATAGTTAAAAAATTTCCAAAGAACGATTGTAAAAGGTTACATAATGCGGAAACAGAAAATCTATTATCGCGTAGTATTAATGCTCCTTGAATTGAATAAATTGGTAGTATTAAATAACTTATAGAAATAACGCAAATTGGTAATATAACTCGATTATCTCCATAAAACCAAGCTATAGGGAAAGCTACACAGCACTGAATAATCATCAATGCAATAGATAAAATCCAATTCATCCAGTAAGATGTGTCACATAATATATCTAGTTCTTCATCAGTAGCTTGAATTAACTTGGAACCTATTCCTGCTCTTAAGGTAAAAACATTAGCAATTTCGTTAGTAGTTAAAACTACCGCAACTAATCCATAGTCGTATGAATTAAAAATACGTGCGAGAACAACGGTTGTTCCTAAACGAAATATTCTATTTGCTAATTCTGTTCCTCCCATCCAGCCAATATTCCGTATATATTGACCGGATAACTTGTGCTTGAATTTACTAAGTAACATAAAAAAAATAAATGTAATTGCTAAAGACTTTGTGAACAATACTTTTGTTAATTCATATAGACGCTTTGAAAACTTTCAGATTTAAATGTCAGGTGTTTTGGTTGACTTTGAAATGCAATTCCCATAAGAATTAATCCAGGGTAATATAAATAAGCTAATAAATCTAAGTTTTCAGCGAAGGAAAATACCATTAATATTAGTATAAAACTTAATGCCGCTCTAGCAATTTCACTTTTTTGGGCTATAACTAATAGATATAAAAAAGTGCTAGTTATTGGTATTAAAAAAGCGAAAAAACCTACTAATCCTTTTATAAATAGTAAACCAACCCAGTTATGGTGTGAACCTATTGGCATATTTGCTGTTCCAACAAAACCTTTTTCTGGCTGACTATGACCCCATATAGGAGCATCTTTAAAACGCTCAAGTGCCATTCTCGTTAAAACTGATCTTACCCGTGAAGAACCTTGTCTAGAACTTACAAATTTATCTTCAAAGTCTCTATATAATCCAATAATAAAGCTCGAAGATATTCCTGATATAAAGCAGGTAGCACTACAGAGAATTTGTGTGTATGGACGATAAAAGTTAGTAAATAACCACATCAAGATTGCTACAGTTGGAAAACAAACAATAGATGTTCTAGCTGCTGTTAAATAACTTATAATAAGGCTTGCGATTATACCTATCCATCGCCATTTTTGAGTTTTTTCTTGAAGTGCAAAGAAAAAATACATTACAGCTAGTAAAGCTAATGCAGGAGACCAAGGTGCAAATAAAGTCAGACGAAAACCTTCTCCAAAATCAGCTTCTTTAAAATAAAGTACTACATCAAAATACATTTGACCATTTTGAGTTATTCTTTCCAACGGTGAAGAGTAGATTAAGTTAGGAATTTTTAATAAGTAAGCTCCAACACTAATTGGTATAACAAATAGACTTTGTAAGCAGAGTATACAAACTGCTCGGTAAATTAATTGTGGACGAATTTTGAGACAGCAACCAGCTAACGGGAATAATGCAAATAATGCCCATTCTCTAGTCCAGTTTAGTACTCCTCGAATAATTGATCTAATGTCCTGACCAGAATTAATAGAACCTATATACCCACCAACTACCATTACAAGCATACAGATAATCCAAAGCCATATAATCCAGGGTATTTTTATTTTTTCTTCCGCAGGAGTATCTGGTTTTTGATACCAAAGTTTTACACATAAGTAAAAAAGTAGTATCCAAGCAATTGTTGAGTTAACAATGTACAGCAAACCAGAAACATATAGAACATAAGTACCGACCATTGGATACCATATTAATCGTTCTTCAAAGTTCTGGGGTTTCATAACCAATTTATTACCTCTTTATTAGTAGTTAATATTTACTGCTCTTTTGCTGAAATTGTTGCCGGCACCAATTTCAACTTGCTTGACCGTGAATACATTGTTAATATTGCCGTCATCGATAAGATTGAAGCTAATCCTGTGCCCAGTAAAACAAGATTTTTTTGTGGTGAATTAGGTTCATCTGGCAAGCTTGGGTCTGTTAAAAGTTGAACTTCTGGATAAGAACCGTAAAAATTAGATTTATTTACATCCAAACTTGCAAGGCTTGATGAATAAACAGCTTCAGCTATTTGCATTTCTCTTTTTAGAGCTTCTAACGTGGATTTATGCTTTGCTAAAGTTTCTACTCTTGTTTGTAGTTGAGCAATTTGACCATCTAACTCCTGAATGGTCGCTTTAGATTCTTGTTGGTCTACACCAGCTGTTACTATTCCTTCCACAAAAGTTTGCTGGGCGCCATCACCACTAAGTTTATTTAGCAACTGCTGGCCAATAGGATAGCCTAAAAGAGATTGGCTACGGCTTAATAAAGCAGATTTTGCTAAGTCTTGTTTGCCTTGTGCGTCAATAATAAGAGGATGCCTAGTAAGAAATTTAGATTGTAGAAGTACTAAATTTGATGTTGCTTCACTATAGTCTTTAAGATGCTGTCTGAATACTTGGTCTGATTGTAAAATAAAAGATTGAGTAGCTTCTGGAGTTGATATTTTAAAATTGCTCGATAATTCGCGTAAACGGGCGCCACTTTGTTGTTGTTTAACCGCAGCTCCATCCCTTTCTTTACGTAATATTTCTAAATTAGTCGCTAAATCTTCAAGCTGTTTATCGGTTACCAACCCAGACTTATTTCTATAATCAAAAAATCTTTTTTGAGCTACTTCTAATTTGCGCTGAGAATCTCTAAGAGAAGTTTGTATTTTACCTTCTTTCTGCGCTGATTCTTTACGTCTAAGCAAAGTAAGCCTTTCTTGGAAAGCCTGATAAAATGCCCATGACTTCGCTTGTGCTTGCTGTGGTTCATCTCCTTTGAACTCCAAGTTCATGACTGTTGTTTTGTCTATTATTTTGAATCTTGGCTTGCCAAATTTTTCTAAAGTCATATTGACTTTAGCCGCTGCCGCTTTGTGAACTACAGGACTTTCTATAATTATTTTGTAATTCTCTCTTGGATCTTGAATAGTATTTTCGTAAGGAGATACAGCTTGAGAAGATGCGGTTCCACGTTCAGGAAGATTGATGTTTGTATATGAAATAGTTCCAGGAAGAGAAAGGGATAACTTACTTGTATAACTAGGCTTGGCATTATTTAAATAAAATAAAGCTGCACCCCACATTGCACAGTTGGTAATAATTATTAGCAACAAGTAATTTACCCAACGCTTTGGAGCTTTTGGCAATTCTAGAGAACTTGCATTTTTAGAAATTAGCTGTGTCATACGGCATTAATGAAGAATATATTATTTTCGAGTCAAAATATTGGTGATGCTGTTATCAAAAAACTTAAAAATTATCTTAATTCTAATAGAAACCCTCATTACTTGCTCTCTTCGTATTGTTTTGATATTTTAAATTTATGACAGTATCTGCCAATGATTTACTAAAGTTTCAATCAATAAGCGCTTTAAACTTTTAAATAATACTCAGAAGATATCCATGCCAACGCGGTTTTTGGAACAACTGTGCAGTTATCCAAGAATGCTATTTCTGTCACTTCTTTGCGCGTATATATTGATTAAGTTTATTGCCTTTTTTGAGCAACTCAAATTAGATCAAAATTATTACTATGCTGGGTCAAACTACAAAACTTTAATCAGTCTTGTTCATTTTTTTAAACACGATTCGATGCACTTAAGCGTTGTGTAAACTCTAACTAATGACTAACAGTATGCTTTCAGCTACATAAGCCTTCGGTAAATACACTTCTTAGTTGCTAGCAGCTGACAAAAACTGACATACCTGCTCTTCCTGATGTATAAAACATGATTTAACTTTGTCTAACTTTAATTAGTGTATAACTTATTCACCGTAAGTCAACTGTGTGTAACATTTTGACGGTAAAAACTTTATACTCTTTACATTTGATTTGTAAATTCTTTACAATTCTGTCTCCGTCTTACAGAAACTACGAAAAGCTAACACGAAAATTTTAGTGTTATGTATATGAATAGACATTTTTCCTAAAATTTCTGCTTAAAACATTAGTTATAGTTTATACTTTCTTTCTACGTAGTATTTAGGTTAAAGCAAGGATAAACTTTAATATTAATTAGTTTTATAAACAGTTCAGTATTAATTATGCCTGATAAAGTACAACTACGCTCTTCTCTACTTCAAGCACGTACGGCACTACCAGTAATTGAATGGCGCCAGAAAAGCGATGATATTTGTAGTCACCTCACTAATTCGCAATTACTAACGAACGCCAAAACCATTCTTGCGTATTTTAGCTTTCGTACTGAACCTGATTTAAGTTCTTTATTTTATGACTCTAACTACCGTTGGGGATTTCCGAGCTGTGTTGGTAAAACTATGTCTTGGCATGTTTGGAAACCTGGAGATTCTACGAACACAGGCGCCTATGGTATTACCGAACCAAACAGCGATGCCCCTATAATTGAACCAAACGAAGTTGACTTGATTTTAGTACCCTGTGTTGCTTGCGACCAATTAGGATACCGTTTAGGCTACGGTGGCGGCTATTATGACCGAATGCTAAGTCAACCTAAGTGGCAATCTATACCAACTATTGGAATAGTGTTTGAATTTGCTTACTTGCCACAATTGCCTATTGAAACTTGGGATAAACCATTACAAAATATCTGTACAGAAAACAAGTGTAGAGACGCGATTAATCGCGTCTCTACATTAAATTACGTCTAAAATCTAAAATGCTACTAAAAAACCCTACAATAAAAACTTTATTGATGTATGGAGTGCTGACTTCCACTGCACTCGTAACACTCTTTCCATTACTATGGCTGGTTGGTACCGCTTTTAAATCGCAAACAGAGAATATATTTCAATCTCCACCACAATTATTGCCTGCCCAACCTACTTTTGATAACTTTGTCACTGTTTGGCAAACTAACCCTTTTGGGCAATACCTGTTCAATAGTACTATCGTGGCGGTCTTGACTGTTTGCTTGAATTTAATATTTTGTGCTTTAGCTGCTTACCCATTAGCCAGATTATCTTTTCCAGGACGTGACTGGATATTTACTGCCATAGTCACGACAATCATGATTCCTTTTCAAATTGTCATGATTCCACTATATATATTGACGGTGCAAATTGGGCTGCGGAATACCTACTTGGGAATGATTTTCCCAAGTTTGGCTTCCGCATTTGGTATATTTCTGTTGAGACAAGCTTTTTTGGGTGTTCCTAAAGAACTTGAAGAAGCAGCGCGGATGGACGGATGTTCAGAATTGGGACTGTGGTGGAATATTATGTTGCCAGCAATCCGTCCGGCACTTGTTACCCTGGCTATTTTTGTATTTATTGGAGCTTGGAGTGATTTTCTATGGCCCCTCATCGTTATTCAAGATGAGAGTTTATATACATTGCCGCTTGGAGTGGCAAAATTAGCGGGAACGTTCTCACTCGACTGGCGTTTGGTAGCTGCGGGTTCTGTAATTTCGATTGCCCCTGTGATGATATTATTTTTATTTCTACAACGATATATTGTACCCACTGATGCTGGCAGCGGAGTCAAAGGGTAAGTTAATATGCCCCTGAAGCTTTTATCACAACCCAAATGGTTTTGATAATTAACTTCAAATCGTACATTGCTGTCCATTTCTGTTGATAGTCAATGTCCATTTGAACGATTTGCTCAAAATCTTTAATGCTAGAACGTCCGTTTGCTTGCCACTCTCCGGTCATTCCGGGTTTGACTTGCAAGCGTACATAATGATGACCTTGGTAATTTTTTACTTCATCAACTGTAGGTGGACGGGTACCAACTAAACTCATTTCTCCTTTTAAAACATTCCAAAATTGTGGAAGTTCATCTAAACTCGAACGTCTTAGTAACCGACCAATGGGAGTAATACGAGGGTCATTGGCACACTTAAATATGTGCCCCTGAGCCTCATTTTTAACTAAATGCTTGAGTTTGTCGGCATTTACGACCATCGAACGAAACTTCCATATTTGAAAAGTTTGCCCATGTAGACCACAACGAGTTTGCTTGTAAAATACTGGCCCTCGGTCGTAGGAAAAGTTTGCTATTGCAATGGGTATTGCTAAGAAAGCTGTTATTATCAGCCCAACGATGGCGCCGATAATATCAACTAGCCTTTTTGTTCTACTTTGTACAGAAGGGTGTATTGGCTGTTGTAAATACTGACTCAAGTACTGATTATTCAGTACTGACTCGCGAGTATAGGGACTCGTATCGGGAATATATGCAGACACAGTTTTCAATTCGGTTCTTACGTAGGTTTTGTCGTACTTCACCATCATAGTCAAGTGAATTTACTACTCAACACCTAAAATCCAAAATTTTATCTAATCTTTGGATAAAGCAACAGAAAAGTAAACTTTCAGTATTTCTATTTGTAAAGCTTGTATGAAGAAAGATAACGATATATGTAAATTACATAGAAAGAAAATAGGGAAAGGGAAAGATTAAATTAACATTCCTTTCCCCTTTCTGCTTTACAAAGGTACACCAACCGCAAAGTTAACGGTGTAAGGTTCTTCTAGTGATTGTTGAGTACTAGCTTTTACTGCATCAAGTAAACGACGCAAGGTGTTTATTTGCTGAATATTGGGACGATATGTAAGACTACCTTGTTTTTCAAATAACTCGGCTTCTTTTGCTGCTTTGTAATCAAAATTTTCTAACGAAGCTTGAGTTAACCACATTGACTCGGTGTTGCCAGGTACCAAACCTGCGGGTAGTTCACCTTCTAAAAATGCCAGTAGTCTTTGTTGGCAGTTACGGGTGTTAATACCGCGTTCCTCAAACAGTGCAATGACTTCGCCAAATGTTAAAGCATGTTCTGGTAATACGCGCAATAATTCTGTAAACAAGAAATAATCTGTATATTGCTGTCTTGACACTTCTAAAACTTGGGGATGAAGTGGTAGTAAGCTTAACCCATAAGCTACACGACTACATGTAGGGGCACCATTTTCGCCAAGATACAAATCTTGAATTATTCTGGCATTTGGAAGTTTTTGGCGTAACCACCTACTAACGGCGCCAAGTGTTGCAACTCCACCTGTTAAAATCGCTTGGTTAATAGCTTCGGTAGGAATACCACGTGCTACCAATAAACGATTTAGTTCACGGTTGAGACGACGGACAAACGGCACAAACACTTGTCCCTCTAAATCGCGCCGTTGCAAAACCCAGCGTTGGTCAGCTAATTCAAATGAGAATGATTCTTGATGCTGCAAAATTAGTTTCATCGCAGTTGCCGCATCTAACAGTGCGTGTCCTAAACGTGAACTTTCAAGTCGCTGTAACAAGCGAATGCGCTCCATAATATCTGGTTCACCTGGTCGCGGTAAGGTTAACTCTTCCCATTTCAAACTAGATAGTCGTGTTGCTTCTAATCCTTGTATGTTTGGTTGCCAGTGTAAAGCATTACTTGCTATTGGCTCAGAAGAAGGCTTTTCGGATAAAGGTTGACGCCATTTTGGTGGTAGTAATAACTGACATAAAATGTCTATTTCGATACCTTTACCACCGTATGCAAAACTATGAAGCATGAAGTCATTGTGAGACAACTCCAATAAGTTTTCGGGCAACTCAACCAGTCCCATTTCCGTAGCACTGGCGCCGATATTCATGATTAAGGTGTTACCTTGTAGTGATTGTTCACTACTTTTGGCACTGCGAAAACCATTTCGAGTATTTAGTTTAACTTCCTCACTGTTGGCGCCGTCAAGTTCGCTAAGTAAACTAGCAACTGCTTCTTCAACAAAAAATACTTGCTGAGGATGAACAATTAATTTTGAAAGCAGCAAAGCTTCACGAATATTAAAGCGATATTGCTCTGACCAGTTCGACGGACACGAGCAAACAACACCAGATATATTATCGACAATACGACGGAAGCTTTCTTGGTTAATACCCATAGCAGTTGCCGTTAACCCCAAAGTCGTGCTATTACGGTCAGATTTGAGAGTTAACAGTAACTTTGAAAGTGAGCGTACCATCCATACTAAAGGTACCGTCGCAACTTCATTTAATTGCAGTACAGGTTCCCATTTATGTGAAGTTTTTGCTACCGACTGATCTAAAGGCAAATCTTGGTCTTCATTTGATTGAATTTGCTTTTCGCTTCTATAAGGTAAAGCTATTTGTAAATAAGGCTTGAGTTCGGCAGAAAACAGATTTTGCGTGCTTTGTGTGCTATCTTGGCTACCAATTGGTAAACCAGCACTTGCAGGTAAGTAAACTTCTGCGGGTAATCGAAACGAACGTTTGGCGCCGTTTGTATTAATATCATCTGTTGACCAGTAAAGGGGATAGACTTCTGCTGTTAAACGATTTAATAAAGCAGCAGAAATTCCAGTTGTTCCTAAATCTATGCCCAAATACCACGCTGAGTCTACTGTATCAGGTATGTCTTCATAGTTATCAATAGATGGAGTTGCAAGTTTTTCTTCGGGTTTTTCTTCGGGTTTTTCTTCGGGTTTTTCTTCGTTTTGTTGAGGAGAAGGATTTATATATTGCTCACCATCAAACTGTCTTAAATCTTGGTCTAATCGCTGTATCTGCTCTTCATCAAGCGAAATATTGGGCATTGCCGCATCAACTTGAGCTGATGCTTCAGAAAGCAATGCTTCTTTTGGCAAAGTTGTAATAAGGTTATTTGTTTGATTTATGTGATTTTCGGGTATCTCAATACCAATTAAAGCAGATGCATCTTCAAAAACTAAATCTGTTAATGAGGTAATTGTATCAGCAGCAGTTAGTTCATAATGTGTCGAATCTTGGTCAATGCGAACAAATGTTTCCCATGCATTTGATGTTTGCCCTGCAATGCTTGTTTCTTGTGGAGCTTGAAAGTCTTGTAAATCTAGTAGTCCCGCATCTGCGCTATCGAGCCAAGGGTCTGGTACAAATGTTGTTTCTGTCTCTGGCGCCGAGGATGTTTCTACTATTTCTTCTGTTTCTTGTAACTCAGCGGCTGCTGATGGTGTAATAAATGTAGTAGATGTAATATAGATGGTTTCTTCAGAAGTTGGTGATTGTAAGGCACTTTCTATAGAAATGCTAGAAATAATTTTTTCGTCTTGGCTTGGAGAAGAAGTTAGAGAATCTAAATTAGCAGCAACATCAACTGTATCAAATATATCAACTGTATCTGGAGTGACTTCTGGCTCAGTTGGAGTTAAAGGCGCCTCTAAATTTACTGGCGATGGGATAACACTGATGGGGTTTGAAAGAGGTAAGCTAACTTGCTGATAGGATGTTGGTGTATCTGAGGCGCCGAATAAGCTCGCATAAAGTAAGTCAACTTCATCAACAGTAGATTGAGTATTGATTTTAGTTGTTTGTAATGATTGAATGTTTGAGTTTGTACTAAAACTATTTACATTCGGATTTAATTCCAAAAGTAAAGCATCTAAATCGGGAGTAACGTTAGCATCACCGACTAAAGCAGTGTCAATATCTGGTAGCGAAACCGCGTTTTGAGCTTCTTGTTGCGTTTGGTGTTGCAATGACTGTGACTTGTTAGCAAGCTCTGACAAAAACATATTTACAGACTGCAATTGCTGCATTAAATTGTCAATCCAATTTTTGAGCAGTTGCTCACTTTGCACACCCTCGTTTTGCATACTCACGAGTGCTTCTGTCAAAGACGAGCGGTAATTATTTAAATTACGTTGTAAAGTCTCAAACGAAAGATTTACATTGCCATCGAACTCAACTATTTTTTGGTCTAACTCATTATAAGAGCGCGAAATACGTTCTAATAGTTCGGCTGATTGCGCTTCGATAACAGAAGGCGCCTCACTTGTTTTAATTAATGGTGGGGCAGTTGCTAATCTAGCATACATTTGCTCTGGTGTTGAGAGCGGTTGTACAGGATCAGGTAGTTGTGGTGCGGTAGTGGAAACTCTGTTTGCTAGCACCTGTAAAAATTCGGCAATCATTTGCTCTTGGTTTGCCATTTGGTTAGCCAAGGAGTAATTATGCATCCGTTGCTGTTCAAGCTGGCGAATTTCTTCAACCAGATTTTTTCGCTCTTGTTGCATGGTTTGAATTTCAACGCGCAACGGCTCAATTAACGTTCTTAAGTCGTTTATTTGAGAGTTCGTAGAATTGATCTGTTGAGATTGAGACTCATTATCGGGTAAGTCATCGCTGCCAATGTACTTAGCTAGTAAGGGAGATAGTAACGCTGCCTGGGAGGACTGCGGTTCGGTTTCGATTGAAACTAAAAAGTCACGCACTCGCTCTAATACCTGTCTGGGTTCTTGTCCTTGATTAGCGAGAACTCTAACCAAGCGCTTACCTTTATTATTGGCGAGCAAGTTATCAATATCTGCAATTAGCGTTTGAATTTCGGTTGAGCGGGAAGTCACAGTAATTTACCTAAGCTATAACTGGGCGAGGGTTTGCTAATCGCTACTAGGGTACAGCATTATTTACAAAATTTCCGCTCTTATCGCCAAAATTATATTTGAGAAACCAGAAACTGGGTTTCTTGATTAAAATCTTTGATCAAAATGATGATTTTGGATAGAAACCCGGTTTCTTATGCTACGGGTATCATTAGTGTAATGCGTGTAAGTAGTTTGGTGATTATATTTGCAATATGTTGTTTGCTGAAAAGGCATTACACTAGACTAAGAGCTAATTAGAGTCAGAGCTTTATCTTTTTATACCCCTAGATAAAATTTGTATCGGAAAAGCAACTCGATTTCAGTTCTTTGTTATAAACTTTTCGCTTTATCTTTGAAAGCAGTTATGCTTTGATAGCGTAGGGTTAAGTTTAACTTTTTAGGTTTATTAACGCTTGTTGCTGCAATATTTAAAAATATTCTAATGGAAGACCGATATAGCTTAATCAGCCCAGCCAATCCTACGATAGTCACCTCGTCACCCTTTTTTCAAGGGTTGCCACAAACTGCTATCGATTTGGCACTTACACATCTTGTTACCCGTACCCATCCGGCAAATCAGGTTATTTTACTCGAAAATGACTGGGGAGGTTCAGTATATTTTATTGCTCAGGGTTGGGTTAAAATTCGGACTTACAATCTTGAAGGTAAGGAAGTAACGCTGAATATTTTAGGAAAAGGTGAATTATTTGGTGAAATGGCGGCACTTGATGAAGTTCCCCGTTCAACCGATGTAATTACTTTAACGGGTACTATTATAGGTAGTATGCCTTCTCAAGATTTTGTTAAGTTACTTCAAACTGAACCAATGGCAGGAGTGCGGTTGTCTCAACTAATGGCACGAAGATTACGACAAGTAAATCGGCGCCTGCGGTTGCGCGAATCGGACAGTCAGTCTAGAGTAGCAGATACATTAATATTTCTAGCTGAGGGGCAGGGAATTAAAGGAGATTTTGGTATGGAAATACCCATCCTACCGCATCGGGAGTTAAGCAGTTTGAGTGGATTAGCGCGCGAAACTGTAACAAGAGTTTTAAATAGGTTAGAAAAGAAAGGACTAATCAAGCGTGACCAAGATTCAATATGCATTCCTGATTTGTCAGCATTAGAAAGGATGATTGTTTAAACTGAGCGCGAAAAATCATGGTTCCAGAGAAAGAATGGGCTGAAAAAAAAGAAGTATTAACATCTCCAGAGATAAAAGTAGATGCACCACTACGAATGGTAGAAACTGCCTTTTTAGCTAGTACAGGCAGTTTGATTTGGTTTATTAGCTTATATTTTCCGGCGTTTGCACCTGTTTTGCGGATATTTTTTCCGGTTCCAATTGCGTTAGTTTACCTGCGTCGAGGCAAACGTGCAGCTTGGATGGCAGCTGTTGTATCTGGGTTGCTGTTATCGGTACTAATGGGGCCGATTCGCAGCTTACAGTTTGTAATGCCGTTCGCGTTGATGGGAGTATTACTAGGTGTCACATGGAATCGCCGTGTTCCTTGGATTGTTTCGATTAGTCTAGGAGCGCTGTTAGGGACGATTGGTGTATTTTTTAGAATTTGGTTTATATCTATATTAACCGATGAAGATTTATGGATTTATATAATTAATCAAGTCACTGGTATAATTGACTGGATTTTTCTAAGGATAGGTATTCTATCGACTCCAAGCCCATTTTATATTCAAATCGGCGCCCTTATATTTGTTCTATTGAATAATTTTCTATATTTATTTTTAGTTCACATTGGAGCATGGCTATTATTAGACCGTCTTGGTAATCCTATACCTCGTCCTCCGCATTGGGTACAAGTTTTACTCGATTATGATTAATATCTATACTCAGATTCAATCCGGAAAAGCCTGGGTAAGTAAGCATTGCGGGTTGCCAATATTTGTTTGCGTATTAGGATTTACTGAGACAGCGTTGATACCAGGTATATCCGCCGCTGGTCTAACTCCAGAAGACCGTATGTACACCGCTTGCGCTGATGCAGAATTTTTATATCACGGTGCCTCACATAACCCTGAGTATCCTTTACCACCACTGACCGCAGGAGCATCACCTGTAGTTATTTCGCGTGCCGTTGTCGAAGAACTAAAGTTACCTGTTTATATTTTTAATGCTGGATTAATTAAGGCGCCGCCTTTAAGTATTAATGCAATTGATTTAAAAGGTACACATGCTCTATGTGTAAGTAGTGGTAATGCAATAAAATTATCTGTAGTGCGTCACTTATTCCAGCAAGGATTAGAGTGGGGAGAGAAGCTAGGACGTGGAGCTTCTTTAAGTCAAGATTGTTCTAATCAAAGATATGTAATTTTAAGCGAGTGCGTTGTTGGTGGAACGACGACAGCTTTGGCGATTTTAACAGCTTTAGGAATTAATGCTGCGGGAAAAGTGAATAGTAGTCATCCTGTTTGTAATCACACCCAAAAATTAGCGGTAGTGCAAACAGGACTACAGAGAATGGGTAAAATTTCTGATGACCCACTAGAATTAGTTGCATCGCTTGGAGACCCAATGCAAGTAGTGGTAGCTGGAATGGCGATAGCTGCGAGTCGTTTTTGTGGGGTAATGCTTGCCGGGGGTACTCAAATGCTGGCAGTGTATGCTTTATCCCGTGCTTGTGCGAATTTTTATGGCTTAGAGTGGCAACCAACCCAAATTGTAGTAGGTACTACTCGTTGGGTTGCATCCGATACTTCTGGCGCCACAATTGAATTAGCTTCTTTAATCGGCGATGTTCCGCTAATTGCTACCCAACTTAATCTTACTAACTCTCGTTACGAACAATTGCGTGTATACGAGCAAGGCTTTGTTAAAGAAGGTGTAGGTGCTGGTGCAGCTTGCATTGCTGCGTATTTATACCAAAACTGGCAACAAGAGCAGCTACTAATGGCAATAGAAAAACAAATTGATAAATTGAAACAAAATTAATGTAGAGACCGTACATGGACGGTCTCTACAGGTTTATTAATAATTGATTCGTTTGAGTAATAGTTGCTCTTCTAAAGCGGCAATGCGATTGTATGCTGCGGTTAGTTGTGCAGTTAACCGTTGAATTTGAATTTCGGGTGTTAAATGCCGATCTCCCCCTTGAAAATTAATGTCCGTAAAAATTCCATCAGTTAAAACGTCTTTATGCTCTAGTTCTGAATTAGAGAGTGTATATCCTTTTAACTGGTAGCTACCAGTTTCGCTTGACTCGTGCAAACTGCCTCTAACGGTGGTTTTCTCTGTATTACACGTCGATAAAGCTTGAGAGACTTTATGCTCAAGTTGCTGAATAACCTGGTAGAGGGCATCGACTTTATGGCTTAAAGTCAAGACCTGTTTCTGCAATGGCTCCATTTAATACCCTCAGCGGTATGTTTACTCTATATTATTCAATTTCAAGTCAATGTTAACTATACTTATGAATTATTTAATTATTACTACTCTTTGATTGAATACTATACAGAATTTAATTAAATAAAAATACTTCTAAAGATTTAATAAAGTCCCTGCTCAGTTAGATGTTTCGTTAAGTAAAGCCATAAAAACAAGAAATAACGATAAAAAAGAAGATATCTAACCTTTATTCGCTGTTTTAAACATAAAAATCCTAAAATGACTCCATATTGTAGGTTGGCTTTAGGAACGCAACCCAACACCCAGAGTATTAATACTTTAGTGTAAAATCTGACCGACGATAAATTACTTACATGTATTTACGTATTATCACTATACATGTCTTAAAGCTTTCAAATTGAATAAAGATGTTACTAATTAGAAAATTGTGGGCATCCTAAGTAAGAATGGAAAGCTGCAAAATATACAATGTTATTACTTAATAAACGAATAAATTATTATCTTTTAGCGACTTGTACATGCTTATCCTATTTAGGATTGCAATCTCAAGCAAACGGGCAAATAAGTACAGAACCAGTTGATAAGAATGAAATTACACAAATGCCTGATTTGGCGCCGTTTCAGCTAAAGCAAGAAGCATCTGATGCAAAGCCAGTTTTAGAGTATACAAGTCGTGCAGAACTGATACGTAGGTTACAGCGTCGGATAGCTGCATCAGATTTAGTGTCTTCACCAGCAATTGCTACAGGTACACAAGAGACATTTCCCATTAAAGACGTGCAAATTTTAGGTAGTACAGTCTTTAAAAAATCGGAGATTGCGGAAATCGTTAAACCTTATATTGGTAGACAAGCTCGTTTTGAAGAACTGCTAGCAATTCGGAGCGCGGTTACAGACTATTACACTAAGCGTGGTTACACAACTTCAGGCGCCTTTTTACCACCGCAAGATGTTTCAAGTGGAGTTGTGAATGTTCAAGTAGTAGAAGGTGAGCTTGAAAGGGTAGAAATTCAGGGACTAAGACGGTTACGTCCTAGTTATGTGCGCGACCGAATTCGTGATAAAGCAGGCGCCCCAATTAACTTACGTCGTTTAGAAACCGCGCTTCAATTACTTCAAGTAGACCCTTTGTTTACTTCAGTACAAGCAGAACTAAAAGCTGGAAGCACACCAGGACGAAGTATTTTAGCGCTAAATCTTAGAGAAGCACGACCAATAACAACTTCGTTTACAGTGGAAAACCGTGATTCCCCCAGCGTTGGTTCGGTTCGTGGTACTTCGTCGTTAAGCTATCAAAACTTACTAGGTTTTGGCGATAAATTTACTGCCCAAGTTGGTTATACAAGTGGCGCCAATAGTTATGACCTTGGTTACAGTTTTCCTATCAATGCACGGGATGGGTCTATAAGCTTTCGTTATGCAGACGGCAACAGTAAAATTATCGAAGAACCATTTTCACCGCTTGATATTCTTGGTCGTACAAAAACCTTTTCACTTGGCTACCGTCAACCAATAGTAAACACTCCAAGTAGCGAATTTACACTCGGTTTCTCAGCAGATTTACGCGAAAGTCAAACTTATTTGCTCAAAGATATTCCCTTTTCATTCTCAACAGGGCCAGAAGATGGAAACTCAAGAGTAACCGTATTACGATTTAGTCAAGATTGGATTAACCGCACACCAAACCGCGTATTAGCTGCACGCTCACAATTTAGTTTAGGAATAGGCGCATTAGGAGCAACAGTAAATGATATTGGTGTTGATGGTAGGTTTATGAGTTGGGTTGGTCAATTTCAGTGGGTACAGAATTTAGGAAGAAATTTTATTGGGGTTGCACGAGTTGCTACTCAGCTAACCCCAGACTCGCTATTGCCTTTGGAGCAATTTAGTATTGGAGGTGTTGATACAATTCGCGGTTATCGCCAAAACCAATTTGTCGCTGATAACGGTATTACAAGCTCGTTTGAACTACGAATTCCAGTAGTAAATCAGCCTGGTGGGTTTGGTAATATTCAGGTGGCGCCGTTTGTGGATGTTGGTAAAGTCTGGAATAATAGTGGTCAATCTGTTGATACTAGTATTTTTGCCAGCACTGGTTTAGGTTTACGTTGGCAAATCGGTGGCTTCGTGACTCGTTTAGACTGGGGTATTCCTTTAACCTCTATTTCTCGACAAGGTGACTCACTCCAAGACAATGGTTTATTCTTTTCTTTGATGTATCAGCCGTAAATTTATTGTGATGAGACTTTAGGCGCCTGCCTAATCGTTAAAAAGAGGTTAAGATTTAAGTCTTAGCTTGCATAGCGCGTTCTCACCAGAGAGCGCGCCTTTTGTATTTGTATAATTTAATAAACTCTCTTGTGGAATGTCTTGTGGAATGGGCATCCTTGCCCGTTTCAAATTTAAGACGGGCAGGGATGCCCGCTCCACAAGAGTTTTTTAATACTTTTACAAAATATCGGAACGTTGGGATTTGAACCCAAGACCTCCACTACCCCAAGGACAATCGCTGATGACCTGCGACCAAACCCGAAGCTTTTTCTTCTTAGCTTTTTACCTTTGCCAACCTTTCAATAAAAATACCAACGTATACCATTATCGTACCATGAGATGTCTTTTACAAGCATTAGTCAATAGTTTGTTTCTAGATAATAGTCAATAGTTAATCATGAGTAATAGTCAATAGTAGTGCCTTGATTCCCAGGTAATAGTTAAGGGTTAATTATGAGTAACAGTCAATAGTTTATTACTATATAATAGTCAAGAGTTATTTTTTTAGATAAAAGCAATGTTTGTGTGTAAACAAAGTCCGCGCATAAAAACCGCACATACATTGTCGCAGACAAACCCATTGATTAACTGTTAATTATTTTTTATGGCGCAATACTCAAAAGTATCATTGTTTATACTGAAAAACTGATAGTATCGCGTATAACTATAAAGTCTTTCAGTAGAAAACTTTATGAGCTTAACCCAAGATACAGAAATTAGAGGTTTGTCAATCGCTGGATGCTACGCTTTATTAATCGCTGAAGGAACCAAAACTATTGAGTTACGGGTATGGCAAGAAAAAACTTACAGAGGTTTGGTAATGCTGCACTGTAGCAGTGGTTCCGGGTATGATTTTTCGTATGAGCATTGGGAAATATCAAAGGATGAATGTCCTAAAAGTTCAATCATTGGTGTAGCTACGCTGGTTGATTGCATAAAATACGACACTGCTAAAAAATGGGATGCTGACCGAGAGAAGTTTCAATGGGATATTTCCTACAAACAAGCTTTAGAAGAATATCAAGGTAAACCAATCTACGGTCATGTTTTTGAAAATCCCTGTGTTTTTGACCCTCCAATATTAAATATTAAAGGAACATTTCGTTATTGGGAACCAAAAACAGACCCACAGATTGAAGCGGCAGAACAAGTAAAGTTTTTGATTAGCAATATTTAACCGTTAGTTTTCTCCGGGTTTTATCCTATCAATGCCTCGATGATAACCGCGATTATAACCTTGACGATAAACCTTTAAAATTTCTTCGCTACAATCTTTTGGCAAGTCCACAGAAACATCTTCCTCGAAATGTTCACCGCAATAATCGCTACTTACATACTGCGATAATAAATCTGGGTTACTAAAGATTCTACTAGCGAAGTCACCTGGTAGATGTCGTACTTGTGCGTAAATCCATTTTTTAAAACTGTGTTCTTTTACTAGATTATTCACTATTTGTTGCAGGTTTTCCATTGTTCTTACCCTGGTCAAATTTAAAAAACAATACCCTCGAAGAATATTATTCTACGACAAAACCAAAAAAAACATAAGCCCAGAGTTACAGTCGCAGCAAAGCTGCTTCTGGGGCATACCTGCCGCAGTCGTAGATATCCCACGAAAAAACCATGAGAATTTCTCATGGAATTTCATTGGTTTCTACGAAACTCCGCTAATTTATCACCAAATTCCACGAAGTTTCACAGACCTATCATCGATATCCCATTGGGCTTTTATCGAGGCTTTTAGCGATTGTTTTTGGTATAAGCCAAGATAACAGCTAAAGCTTCATCCTCGGTTTCGTAACTGGAACGCCAATCAAGGAAAAGGAGCGCTGGATGTTTCTTTTGGTGACTTCGATAGCGAGTTGGTCGTTGAATAGGCGTATGAGTTACTTCCCAGATTTGTCCTGCGTAGGGAAAAAGTTCACCGATTTGTGGCACAAAGTTAAAGCTAAGAAGGTGAACGCCAACGCACTTTTGAACAATATCCTGGGGTGTTTTATTGCGAACATCTTCGGGTAATCTGAGGACGCACCCAATCGTTATCCGCTGTTGGTTTAAAACAACCTTTTCATAAACCTTTCCTAGATTCTCAAGCATTGATAGACTCCTTAGTTAATATTTATTAATTTAACAGAAAAGCATTTTGTAAAAGCTAAAATGCCTATTGCCCCGCCATCGCCCCAGTTTTTATCTATTATTTAATATTTTTGGGGCGGAACAGTGATTTTTCTGGGGCGGAACCTTCGGGCGGACTGGGGCGGAGCCTGTAATGCTTATCGCCCCGTTGTACCCCTGTCTGTTTTTGAGTTTTCGCCCCAGGTAAAAGCAAGGTCTTATCCTTTGTACGAAATTGTGTAAGTATCAGCGGATATTTCTATTAAGAAGTTGGTCAAGGAAAGTAGCTTAAGTATTTCTCGAACATCCTGTACTGATAATCTATTGCCATCATTAGTAAAATCCATAAAGTACCGACTCTTGCGAATATGTTCCACGGTAACTTCCGATAATTCTTTTTGAATTAAATAACCTTTGACTGCATCTGCGAGTTTAATAATGTAATCAAAATGGCTGGCTTCATGGTTAGGTTGAGAGCTTGGTTTAAGAATTTCTTCGGTAAATTCCTCATCATGTAATATGTCAGAGGAAGTTTCGCTAATAACAGGTTCGTTGGTGGTTTTATTGGATTCCCAAAGCTTTCTATAATTTTGATATTCAGCGTAGACAGAACTAGGGACAACTCCCAAAGTCCAATTATTATAGTTACCAAGCACTATTGGTTCATCGGTGGCAACGTCTATTGAATCAAGCTGAGATTTCAACAATGAGCGTTTACCATTGTCGCTAATCAAGAAATTATTTCCTAGGGCTAGTTCGATAAATTCTCTCTTGCCATTCTTCGCTAAGAATATCATATCACCCACAGAACGAGCAGAGGCACTGCCCATGAAAGGTAAATCTTGGACGTTTGATGAATGGCTACTGACAAAAACAGCGCTATTATATTCTCGACCCACAAGCCAATATTCGTTAAGTAAAGTCATCAAGTGTTCGTACAGCGGTAAACAATCAAAAGACGCTTCGCTGGCTTCTTTCTTGCTGTCAAACACTGCATAATTTTCGGGGTTAATGAATTTACCTTTAGTACCAGTCTCAAGGTATTTTTGCATTGTTAGAAAATCATCCAAGAATAATCTGCTGATATTTCCTGTGTGACTTGTTGAACCATCAATGAATTTAATGATTTCAACAGCAGCGGTAACAGCACCAGATTTAACACTAATACATTTGTCAGATACTCCGCGAAAAGCTTCTATATCGCTTTTCTTGACTACTACAGCTAGGCTTTTAAACTTTGACCCATATCGTTGTTTTAAAGCACCCCAAGCTGTACCAAGAAACGTTGTTTTACCGCTTCCTGGTGCAGCTAATATTACACAACCTCCAAGGACAGAATCATCGGCACGGTTAACTAGTGAATCTCTAATAGAGATTGCATTAGCGAATAAATCAGTGTTGCATACCGGATTATTAGCGTTGAAACTATCTTTAGGACTATTTGCAGTAGATGTTAATATATTTGTTTTTTGAGCATCACCCACTGTTTGCTTCCCTTGAATTAAATCTAGTATTTGCAGCGGTTTTAATCGTAATGCACTAGCACAGTAAGTAAGTGCTGCATCCCAAGAATCCACACTTCGACCAATCAATTTATTTTCAAAAAGTTGTCCTGTAGATGCTTCATATAAACTTTCTAAGAAAATGTCAGTGCTGGTGCAATGCCATAACCCAGCCCAATTATCGAGTGGTGCCTTGGATAAAGCAATCTCATATTTTTTCAATATTTCAATTACAGGTGTCTCAAGTTTATTCTTAAAAACAGAACCACCGACAGTTGCCAAAGTAAAAACACCAAGGATAGGTATCGCCACTGGTGTAATCATCAAACTAGCTGTTGCAAAAATTGCTGATGCAATCGATGTCCAACTCGTGAAATTTTTTGCGTTTTCTGCATCATTCTCGCGTTCGCTGATATTTCTACAAAGCTCACCTAAAAACTTTCTCTTTGATTCAAGCGAATCAACATCGTTAAATTGTAGCCCAGATTTAAATAATAGTTCAAAAGAATTTTTTCCTGATTCAGTCAGTGCCAGCGTTTTTACTGTTAAATTAGTCATATGTTTATTTTTTTATAATTTCAAAGGTAGATATTTACGAATCTACCTTGATTTTTTATCTCAATGTATGATATATTAGGAATAAGCAACAGAATAAAGCCTAGAGCTTATATTTTTGTTCGGGTTCTTCGGAATCGCCTTCAATATTACCAAGCAAAGATATTGTGCTGGCAACAAACTTTAAAGCAAACTCAGGAGCAAACAAAGAAAGTACTCCAAGTATTAAACCAAAAGGGTTAAAGTTACCGAGCAAAGTATAGGTAATCATCAGTGTCGTTTCGACAATGTAACTGATTCTACGCGCTGCTTTAAGGTTTTTGTGGTCATGAGACAACCATTGAGTTAAGCGCTGTTTTACAGAAACATCAGCGTCGGTTTCAAGGTTAGGATTCACGTTATTTTTTGAGTAATATTCCGCAAATTGTCTGCTGATTTTCCACATCTCAGAACTAAGCTGAAAAGCATTCACGCAAACCCCGAAGAATAAACCAATAAAACCTGCCGAATAACCACCAATGGAAGATAACCCAAATAATCTACCGAACCATAACCCTAGTGCGTACCATTGACCAGTAGTCACGATTAAAACCACGCCAAATATAATGATTGACAGCAAACATGGCGTTGATGGTGAGCTAATAAATTTAATTGCGATAGAAAACAAGAAGACAGCAGTGTGTAAGCATTCGTGAAGAATCTCTGATAAAAGCGTTAGTAGTTTTCGGAGAATTCTAAATATTTTCTTGACAATTGCTGTAACTCCATCCCAGAATGTTTTTTTGGTTTTCTTTGCTGTATCACTTGATGAATTAGAACCAGGTTTATAATTTTGTTGCATTAGTTGTCACCTTTCATTGATAATTGATTTTGAACTTCTTTTATACTGAAAATCCGTGTAACAGTTACCTCGCCATTCGAGTAAACAACATTAAGGAATTGTTTTGTTTTTGGTACGTAGACGCAACTTGTAGGAATCTTCCCGGTTTCTGTACCTTCGACTGCGATAACATCGTTTATTTTCAGCGGATAATTAGCTTTATTCTGCCAGCAGGTATCGCTCTTAACATGTTTCGCGATATTAACCAGCGCTCTCTGCCGTGAACTTATCGCTGTTTGCGAAGAAACATTCGCTGATATTTGCTGGGTCATTCCATAACTAAATATTGAGAAATTACCTAGCACTCCCACCAGAATAATTGTATTGAGATGTTTTTTTAAAGTTTGAATCATTGCGCTTATTCTTCGGTTAATTGATGGATTATTTTTTACATGTTCAAGAAACATCTGTGAACTGGTTACAGCCCCGCCAACAAATCCAACTTCGCTAGCGGCTGTAACCATATCTATAGACTTTAAGCAATGAGCTTTTTCTTGAACACTTGCATAAAAACCGCGAGTTCATCCTTGGCTGCAACTCCATCAGCTTGTAGTTTTACATCGTCGCCTAACAGCCCAGATACTTCTTGCAAAATGCCGCGTAATGTTTCACGCTCGTTTCTGTGTTCTTGCTGGAAATGTGCCGCTAGTTCTTTTTTCTTCTGATTGTGTATATGGATTATTGCTTGGTTTTCTACTTCAGCGATTGTTTCGTGGTACTGTAACCGCTCGACAATACTAAGCTTGATTTGATGCTCTAACACCTCGCTAGCAGTCAATACAATAGCCTTCTGATGTTCCAATGGCATATCTACTACATGTTCTATTGCAGTGGCTCCAATGCGCTTTGCATTAACTAGTTTGGTGATAATCTCGAACTCCGCATCAGTTAATTCTTTGACTGAATCCCAGTGATTGTTGGTTTCGGATAATATCATGCGGATTTCTTCAATAGATAACCCTGTTTCTGTCGAGACTTGATTAATGTTTTTCATTTTGTAAAATCCTTTTTAGTAAATTTATTGAATGTTTTAGTGTTTGAACCCGGTTTGCTTCCGGTAAGCATACTTTGAAAAATCCGCTGGACTAGCTTTGATTTTGTCAACGATGAATTTCTTGTTCTTAAAAACTTTGAAGGCATCGTTAATTTGAATTAAAACCCAACATTGGTAGCGAGTCAGCGGTAAACGTTCTGTGTGAGTTTCGCGGTAATCCTCAATTAATATTTTTGCCATCCGCTGATAACGATGCAAGGTAGCTGCACCCACGTTTAATATTTGTGATAAATCTTTACCGAGCGTAAACTCTGGTAAACTTGTAATGTCAAACTGTAATAAATCTGTTGATAACACCTGTGTTTTTTCTCCTGTGATTGTTTGATGGAAGTTCGTGGAAGTTCGTGAAAGTTCGTGAGATATTCTCTTGGTTTATCCGTGAGATATTTAACAGTAAAAAAAACGAGATTTGATAATCGGTAATTGTTTGAAATGCGTCTCTGTTGTTTTTACGCTTCTGTTATTAGTTTACCACATTTAAGATGCAATGTGCAACTTAATAGAGATTTTTTTTGGCTAAAACCTTTGTTATTTAAAGGTTTTAGCAGTGATGCAATCAGCACATCAAAACTAAGTTTTTATTTAGAATATAGCCATAGTAAAGGTTTCACCGATTAACCCACTGGGAAAATGCTAAGATTAATGCACTGATGCAAACTGCACATCAAAACTAAGGTTTACTTTTTTAGCTGATGCACAATGCTCACTTTAAGGAAAACTATCTTGTAGATAAACCTATTAAAAATCTTATGTCTAATCAAAACACTGTTAAAAGAAGCACCATCAATATACCCACGAAAATCTACGGATTAATCCTTAGCCTATCCGCAAACCAAATTAGTTTTAGTTCCACAGTTGTCATGCTACTGACTGAAGCTCTAGAAGCCCGTGGTCTTATCGTTGATAAAATCGAACCAATCACTAAGGATGAACTTAAAGAAAAACCGTAAGCTTACTAAAAATGTTTATATATAAACAATAGCTGCGTATTTACGGAGTTATTTTAGTATCTTTTTAGACATGTTTTCTCAAACCTTAATAGCTGCTTAGAATTTCGATACGGGGGGTTCCAAAACCCGTCCATAGCCCCCCTACTTTTTAAAGACTAATATAGTTGCTATGGACGGATTTTTTGCTTACTGTATAAGGCTTTCAGCGATTTAGCCCCTTGCAACGCTTGCAAGCTTTTTTAAGATGCCAAACCCCTGTTTCAACCTCTAAACAAAGCCTAAAAACAGCTAACACTGTACTTAGACCAGAGATAGATACCAAAAACATAAATACTAATCATCTGGTCAAGGGTAGCGCAGTGTGGGCATCCGCAAAAATATCCTTTTAGCCATCCCGCAGGATTAGCCCTGAGACAGCCCCAACGCCCCGTAGGTCGCGAACTTCGCTTGCATAGCCAGCAACCGCTCATCAATGCCACGGTAGAGCGGTTAACCTGCGGAGATGTCTAAAGCTATTATCTGTGGGTAAAGTCTCTGGAAGGCACTAAAACCCGCGCTTTTGGCAGAAGCGTTAGAGATATTACTGTATGGCAATCAAGCATTGATTCATATCTCTGATTAATAATCTTTAAAATTCACCGCATAAAAATATTGCACTGAGCAATAAATATGTTAAAATAGTGTTATGAATAGCCCAGAAAATATGGCACAAAAAAATATATTGTGGCTGTTCCGCAGAAATAATTTACGAGAAAAATAAGGAATAAAGTCATGGGAGAAGCGCGAAGAAGAAAAGGTTTTGACCCGAACTATGGGAATAAAACGACAGAGCAACAAGCATTAGAGATTTGGGAGAAAATACAAAAAAATAAACCTGAAACTTATTCAATAGATTTAGGTTTATCAGTAGCAGCAGAGTTTGGGACGAAGAGATTTAATTTAAGATTTGGCACAGGTGAATACCAATGGTGTGTTTTTCCTTATAAAAAGTTCACAGGGATAACAGTAGTGCTTCCAGGGTTTATTATAGATACAACATTGTATACAGAACAAAGAATAATAACATTGGAATATCCCTTGAAGCACAACAAAGAAACTCTTGATATAATTTCAGAGTTGTTAATGAATGAAGGCTTAGAAGTATTTGCGGATTGGGGTAATAGATACGCAACAAAGGGAATTAATTCTGATTTGGCATCACTGAAAAAACACAGGGATTTTAAAGAGTTGGTAGTTCCGATTAAGTTCACTGAAAAGAGCTTAGAAAAGATACGAACAGCAATAGCGGAAATGAACCAAGGCAAGCAAGTTAATCAGACAACAAAGGATTTGGTTTCGAGTACTGTAGTAGAAGTACCAACAGAGAATGTGTTTTATTTTACAGATGGCACCAATAAAACTCCACAGCAGCTTATTAGAGAACTAGAAGATAGAACAGCGTAATAAAAACAATGATTAACTTAGAATTAATTGGCACTGATTTAGGATTATTAATAAATGTGTTGGATGTTGACCTGCAATATCACCTATTGGAAGTAGAAACATCGGCAGGGAAATATTGCATAAGTCCGTTAGCAGCCTGTAGTGATTACGATAAAAATGAACTTGATGAATATGATAGACATTTCTCGAAAGCAGTAACAGCGTTTGAATCAGTGGAACATTTTAAGGACAACCCTGATACAAATATTTTGATTAGCGTAGATATATTTGGTGCTGGTTATTTGAATTGTCAAGATTATTCACTATTAGGTTAATCTAGCGTCTGAAACAGCGTTTACAGTCTTCGACCGAAAGCTTCGCATTACATACAATCAATAAGTTGATATAGCATTTGTTCATCGGAAGAATCAAGGTCATCTACATTAAAAGTTACATTGGTTCCATCATTGAAATAAAGCGTAAACTCTTCGCTGTTTAAATAATCTTCGCCATCAAAATCCCAGTCGTTTACTTCGCGGATATCATAATCTTTTCCATCGATAGTTATCAAGAAAAATCTTTCTTGAGCTTCCTTGAGTTCTTTCGCAAAATCGTTCATTGCTTTAATTCCTTGATATATCTTCTAAATAGATTATAGCATTTCATCATGTAATTTCACAGACTTTACACATCAAATGTGTGCCTTGAAAACCTTTCGCAGCAATGCTTACCAAGATTACTTACACCTCAGATGGATGTCTTGGAATAATCTTTGAAAAGCATTGCAAAATTCCCCAAGGATAATGTACAATAGAAATATCAAAGCACTTACACCTCAAAAACAAAACCTCAAAGTGTTTCACAGAAAGAATTTAAGGTAAGCACTGACATATCAGCAGGGAAACCTCAAAAGGTATTTATGGAAAATATTTTAGCAGAAAGAATAACAGTAGAGTACGGTGGTCAAAGCATCAGTGGGATAGCGCTGAAAAAGAACTCAAGAAATTCCTTCGGGAACCCCAATGCGTTTGTATCAAAGAAAGATTTAATGATAGCGTTCCCTGGATTAACAGAGGTAAGGTTACAGAAAGCGCTACAACGGGGTAAATTTATAGCCAAAACTATTGATACGACCATTGATTGTTATCGTGTGCAAGCGGTGAACATTAACAATGAGATTTTCTATAAATTTAGTTTGCTAAAAAATATCCTTGATAAATTAGCTTTAAAAAGACCTTATATCGATAGTTTGCGTAAAGCTTACTTTAGTGGTGAACCAGGGAAGAAGCGTAATAGGACACCAGGAACAATATCAAAGTCTCAGCCCAAGAGCCAAGCTTTAAGGCAGCTTCCCGCGAGTTTAATCGGTGAATGGCTCAAAGCTTGCCAACCGTTAGAAGATAATGAATATGGGGCAACGAACAAATGCAATATAGATAAGCAGTATTGGGACGAAGATTATTTTGTAAAGTTCGAGGAACAACCGCTGCGAACATTCTTGGAATTAAGTGATGAAATTAACTCTGTTATCTGGCAATGTGATAACACAATATATTGCGATGATATATATATATCGCATGATTATAATAATAGTCCGCACTGTATCTTGCAAAAACTTTTTGAATATAACCTTGTATTTATTGACAAACCAGTAGCCAAAGCTGCCACAGCGAAAGAAATCTTTGATTTAGGTGTAAGTAAGTTTAGTGATGATGGTTCAGTGGGTGGTGTCGAAGATTTTCAAAGAGTTTTATTAGAGTACGCATTGTTAAACCACCGCTGGGACATCTTAGCGGCGTTCGAGGTAGGTAACAGAAAACCTATCGATAGAAAAGCTTATTGGACTAAGGTCTACAGCGAGCAACTAGGGAAAGAAAGCGTTAATTATTGGCAATGGCTACCCAACAAAGAATGTCTAGAGATTTGCGAGGAATTAACTTGGTTACTTTCGTTAGATAAACCCAGTAACGATACCTTGATTGTTTTAAATGTCTTACCCAAAGGTCAAAATCCGTTCGGTGAAGCCAAGGATTATAATTCTAAAGATTTTGGTTCATGGGCGACTAGACCCGCGTTTATAGACTGGAATAGCACCCGCCGAACAGAAACAAGAAGCGCTTTCAGAGAATGGCATGAGACAACCTTGAAGTTGATTGGCAAGGATAAACTCGAAGCTATCTACAAAACCTGTTACAGGATAACCTGGGATATCATCGAGGAAATTATTGACCAATTCTCTGGACACTGGTGGGAAGTTTTAGGGGTATCATCCACGGCTAGTCCAGAGCTTATCAAAGCTGCTTATAAAAATCTTGCCAAGAGATATCACCCTGATGTTAACCCTAATGGGCAGGCAAAGATGGTTATCATCAATGCTGCTTTTGAAGAATTCGAGAAAACAATCAAAAAAAACAAAGACATGTCTTTAGATGAAATGATTGAATATGTCCGCAAACAGACAGCTAGATAATTCTGTTAATTTCTCAAAGCTATAGCCAGAGCATTTTCTAGCGTTCGCACATCGAAAATTTCAATGTACTTTACAGAAAATATCACTAATGTACTAGCTTTGTTAGATTGACCAATGGTAATACTAGCGCTGCATTTTTGCCAATATCTCTGGTGAAATCTGATGTACTATCCGCGAAGTTTCTAGCGGCAACCAATCAGGATTATTTTGCTGGTGTTCAATAAAACGTTCTTCGCTCCAGATTACTAACGGACTATCGATAGTTTCAATGAAGCCAACAAAGACAAGTTCGGTAATATTCTTTGAGATATCCATAACATTAATCAAGGAAAATATCAGTATACAATCTAAAGTTACCTTTTTAGATTAATGTTACGCTGAATCGCTAAAACAACCATATATAAGCTTTACGGATTAACTTTTTGATATTTTACTGGACAATCATAGAATATCAGTAGCAAAATCCTTGAAAGTACTGCTGGACGGTCTTAAGGGACTATTTAGTGCTTCACCCGTGGATTAATTGCAAAATGATTTACGCAAATCGCTCCTAAAAGACCGTACAGCAATATTTTCAGGCTGTGCATAACAAGTTAAGTTATAGAAATAAACACTAGTCATGCACACTAAAAAAGCCTACTAATCATTTAATCTTTAAAAAGCTTCTTTGTACAAATTGGAAATAGGTCACGTAATCATATTTACTGTTAGCTAGTGGACAGTCGCAAGACGCTCGCACACTATCTTAAAGTTGGCTCGCAGCTAGAATCCTTACTATCCAAGGCATTTCTCTAGAAATCGATTTTAAGGGCAATACAGAGGACATTCAGCAAAGGTATAATCCCACGGCTAGCATCTTTAAGGTGGCTTGCTGGACGTGCTACCGATGGCAATCTGTGTATCTGACAGCGTGCAGCTAATGGTGCCACCAGGGGACAGCTACCTACAGCTAAAAATCCTTGAAACAATTGCTGTGGTTAAATCAGTGGCAACAGCTAAGGAGCCAAGTTCGCCGCTCCAGCCCACCAGTTCCCCTCTGGAGCCGAACAGTGCTAAAAATCCTTGAAAGTATTGCTAGTGCTGGATTCTTTGGTGGAGCCATGAAGCTTAAACCATGATTTTCCGAACAGTAAACCACCACCCATAATAGAAGTCGGCTAAAAACATTGCTTGAGGCTTTATTGGTCAATTCCGTGGATATTTCCGTAAATCTGTCCAATATTGCCAGTCGCCTATAATTCTTGCTGGTGCCTGCGGTTAGCTGTTGGAAGACCATCAGAGATATAGCTTAATGGGCATCTAGTAATGGTAGGACGAAGTACTTGCGAAGCTAAATGGCTTTTGGGACTTGCCACAGATGACCCACAAAAAGTCTATTGGATTATCCAAGAAAAAGCTCCGTAAAGTGCTGTGGCTGGTCTTTTGGGACTGGTGAATAAGACCCACAATAGTAATAAAAAAACCTTGGTGGTAGCACCGCTACTTCGTGCGAAGCATGTCATGCACACTAAACGATTAGATGGTCATCTAAATAAGATTCACTAGTAACCGCTGATGGTGAACATTGATACTAGCTGTGATGGTGCCTGCGGGTGCCTATCAGAGATATAACGATATATCGGTATCGATGAGTCTGTGATGGACAAACTGTCTTTGACAATCATCAGTGAACGACCGTTCGGTCATTCTTTAAAGTTTGTTTCGTGGGTGGGGGTTCTGCGGTATTCCCATCGATAAACCGTAGATTTAATGCGTAAATAAATCTTTGGTAGTTATCGATACTGCCAACCAGTGAATTACTACTGAGGAAGCTATCAAAATTAAACCACCCCAGAATCTAATCTAAGGTGGTTCAATGTTGTTATCAAGGAATTAATCCTTGGGACTATCTTCGCTGTCTTCTTGGGCAATATTCCGCTGGTACATCTCAATATATAAAGCCTTAAGCGCTTTCATTGGTTTGCTACGGGATATCGCTGAATTTAGCCACGGTTTTGTCTGTTGTATAGCTCGTTGCTTCGGTGTCAGTGGGAACTCTATCGGTTTTAACACTGCATCATCTTCGGGTAAATCTGTAAACATATTTATTCTCTATCAAAGTTTAAAACAGCGAACTCACCATGATAAAGTTTTGCGACATTATCATATGCAATTGCAGCAGCGATTTTATCTGTGAATGTTCCTAGATGTTTAATTTTGCCGTTTACCTTGATACGCGCTATCCATTTATTGCTGGAATGCCTGTGAACTCCCTTAAATCCTGATTTATTGTTTTTTCGTTTGGTGCGGTTCCAAGAATTTTGACTAGCGGTAGCTTCCCTTAGATTAATTCTGCGGTTGTCTAATGGATTTCGATTAATATGGTCTACCACTAAAGTTTTATCGAAGCCCATCCTTTTTGTAACTAACTTGTGAAATTTAATAAGTTTACCTTCGACCCACCCTTGAAGATAACCCCTGCCGTCAACATACCACGAATCAACACCATTAAATGTTAAACCAAGTAGGTCAGTGTCTTGATTATCGATAAGAACTTCGCGTACTTTTATTGAAAATATCATAAAAGTTTCTCCGGTAAATATAAGGGTGTTCGTTAATAGTTTAGTCTAATGGTAAATTTGATGATTTGAATCGCTGGAATACCTAATCCCAGGTCATCGCCCCAGTTTTAAGCTACTATTTGATTATTTTTGTACGAACCACTGGCGAACCGTGTGCGGAACCTTGTGCGGAACCTTGTGCGGAACCTTGTACGGCGTACAAGGTTGATTGTACCGTAAAACCCTCTCTGTTTTTTCAAAGTTCGCCCAAGGTCAAAATCAGTGAACATCAGCGGTCAATCTTTGATGCTCAAATCAGCGCATCACTCACTGGTGATTCTATTAATAAAGCTTCGCTAGCTCATCCAGGTGACGTTTCCAAGCTGGGCTATTGGTCTGCTTTGCAGCGTATAACTCTTGGGTTGTCGGTGGCACGTACTCTAAATCATTCACTGGTGCTTCTGCTGATGCTTCTGCTGATGGTTTACTGCGCCACTTCTCCGCTATTTCCTGTGATTGTTTTAGATACTCCGCTGCCTGCTCTTTTGCTAGTTTCGTTGCTCTGTCCATCTGCTGTAATAGCGATTCTGTCTCTGTTGTTTTCATATGATTCCTTTAATATACGTTCATTATGAGCCTTTAACGCTGCTTGTTGTTCTTTAGTTGCCCAGTTTCCTTTCATTAAATTATCCCTGATAGTTCCGCAAATGGTTTCTATGACTGACTCACAGATTTATTTCCTGATACTATCATAGCATATTTTTTGGTGAGTATGCAGATTTGCATAGTAATATATTTTGCAGATTCAAATCCAAAGATAGCGACTGCTGGCATGATGCATCGGAGTCATATCAAGGGTTTGACCGTGGTAAAATGTTAAGAGAAAACTTTAATTAATATGTCACGACATTTTGTCGGAACTTCACTGAGTATCATTTAGTGAATCCGACAAAAAGTCCATTAGAGCCATCTCTAAATCAATCAAAGTCATTATCAGTAGTGCTTTCAGGAATCCGAAACTTTGGAGCTTATACGTAGATGCATTTCTCTGGATTTCTCGCGCAGCAGCATTAATGATATTCCCTAGGTTAGCCCCGCTAGAATGACCAGCAAGCTTCCTCTAGGATACTAGCCGTGGGATTATTCATTATTCATTCGTCCTCTGATTTGGGTCTAGAATGACCAGCAAGGTCAATCTCTGATAGGGACTGAGGTCTGAGCGCTGGAAACTTTGCGCGGGATAATTCATGAGTTATAAAACTCGAAATCTTCCCTGAACCCGTCCAACACAAGCCAGCAGTAAGTAGCATCGTGTTTCTGTTCGTCGGTAAGAACATTGCTGAAAGCATCTTGGACAAATATAATGTGTAACCAATAATCGTAGGGCATTGGGAATTACCAGTAAAATTTCAATGTTTTGTCTCAAGACGCTTGTTTGCTGGTTTGGTTCGCTGACTTTTTGCGCGCGGGATTTTAACCTATTCTTAACCCTTGGATTCATCTGCGATTGGCTCACCCTTATCCGTTCTAATAGCCTATATCCCAATCCTGACTATTAAGTTAATAATGGCTGCACCCACAATAGACTACCGCGAACTACGTATAGAGCCGATGTTTTTGAACAGTCTACAAAGGCTGAAACAGCGGTTTTGTCATCTGAAAAGCTTGCAAACGTTGCAAGGGGCTAAATCGCTGAAAGCCTTATACAGTAAACAAAAACCGCGTCCATAGCACCTATATTAGTCTTAAAGTAGTAGGTGGGCTATGGACGGATTTTGGAACCCCCCGTATCGAAACATTAAGCAGCTACAAGGTCAACTGAGAACATGTCTAAAAAGATACTTAATTGAGTACCAGTAGACACCTTAGCAGGTTCATCGCTGGATGATTCACCGAATGGTATCTCGGTATCGCTCTCTGGAATACTAATGAACTGCTCCGGTGCGTATTTAGCAGCGATACATTCTTGGATAGCCATGATGTCCGTTTTTTGGTAAATTTTGCTGTCATATGCGTAGGAATGAACACGTTGACCATCAATGGTTGGTCGTCCAAGATATTTAGTTTTGATACCTAACCATTCAAGCATTTCAGAGATTAAAATCATTGCTTGTTTGTCATTAAACTTCTTGGCAACTAAACTGCGGTCTTTGTTTTTTTTAAGTTCAACGCCCCAACGTTTTTGGAACTCAAGACCATTGATTTTATCGATAACATTGCGAACTTCGGGTGTTTTAACGTTCCAGCTATCGAGGTTGATAATATCAAGAAGACCAATGTTAATTACTGCTTGAAGTTTAGGGTATTCATCGCTGATAGCAGTGGGTAAACATTGACCTGTTTTGATGAAACCTTTAAGGATGTTCAAAGTTTGTTTAGTGAAGAAATCCTTGGTTATATCCAAGTTTTCGACAAAGAATTTTCTCTGAAGTTGTCTAATTAATTCAGGTTCATCGAAAACAACCTTGCGGATAAATTCACTGGAAATATCTTTGTTAAATATTCCGGGTAGTTTGTCGTTGATTTTGTATTTAGTGATTGCCGATTGTTCTGATGGTGTTCTGTGTTGTTTAGTGCGGAGTTCAGTGTATTCAGATTCGCGCAACAGGTCAGCGTCGAAAATGTCCTCTGATTTTTCATCCTTGATACAATCTTTGATTTTTTTTAGTTCATTCTTGGTTGAGGTATCGCTAGGTAATGCAATGTAATCGATATTGTGTCCAGCTTCTTGGAGGAGAACATTAAGGCATTCGCGGATATTTCTACGTTCGTATTCGTATTGAACAGAGGTTTCAATCGCGGCTCTACCGTTGGTTGTTTCAGATTGTTCAATAACCTTAGCTATGAGTGTTTTAAAATCATAGTCAGTGCCTAATTCCTCGAATACTTTGTCATCGATTAAATCACAAACAGCATTAAAATTATTTTTTAGTGTCTCTCGTGTAGCTTCAACATCATAATTATCATCGCGTCGTCCAGCGATAGAATTAGCGACACAAGAAACGTAGGTTTCAATCGCTGGGTCACGTGGTCTGAATATACCTTGTGTTCCCGAAGATGCATCAATAACCCCGTTTAGCATTATATATTCGTGGTTGAAATACCCGCGAAGTGAGATATCAAGACCGCTATCTCCGGTAGGTGACACTAAAACACCATCGTATTGGTTTTTTAGTAGTTCATCATTAGGATTTTCAATGAAAGCAACAACGTCAGGTTCACTGGAAGTATCAGCGCAAACTAGCAGATATTTTTTCAGAGGATTAGCGGCAGTAAGTGTTTTATGGATAGAAACAAGAGAATCTTTGCTATCGCTAAAGCTGTAGAATTTTTCAGTGCTATTAACAAGTAAAGATTCAACCGCAGAATGGTCATTGTTATTGATTCCTTCGATATCGATAACATCAGTATCAAACTTAGTTTGACCTTCGTAACCATCTTTGTAAGTACCAACAATAAATTTTATTGTGCGTTGTTCAGCGTTTTTTTCGTTGTAGTACTTCCGTAAAGGTCTATCAGTGCCAGCTAATTCATGAATCCACTGAACAGCAGCAGTATTTAAATGTCCATCGAGTAAAATAATGTTGCCACAAATCTTTAATACAGTGCCTAGAATTTTGAGACATTGGTTGCGTACAGAAGGGGCAATATGTTTTGAAATCAGCAGGTGTTTTCTAAAAGACATCAACTCATCAAAAGCAACAGGACGGTTTTTAAATACTTGCTCATTGCCTTTAAATCTAAGTAGTGAGTCAACGCAAAAACTCAGAACAGCATTAGGGTTATTCATATTAGCGATAAATTCATCGGCGTTCCGGTGAATATGATAACCACCAAGTAATTTCGCTGTTTGAATCCCTAATAAATTTCTGTAGCCAAGTATTAATGCACCAGCTTTTAAGTTTTCGACTAATAGACGCATCCAAAAGCTTTTACCAGTGCCTAACCCAGATTTGATTGCGATAATTTCTCTTGGGTCAAAACCAGTGGTAGGTACGCCGTCGCTAACATGGGCAACGTTTATTGATATTGCACCAGTAAACTTTCTCGAATCAGTCCAACGAGCTAAACCAGTGGCTCTTTTTTTCTGAATCCAACTCTGTTTTTCTTCCTCGGTAAACTCTTTGTTGGTAGCTTCACCGCTTGTATTGTTGTCTGATTCGCGAGTATCAACGTTATAGGTTGTAGCATCCCAAAGTGTATCACCAGCGTCTTTGGCTTTTTGACGGAATGCTGTCATGACTTCAGCACTGGTACAATCGCTTTGACATTTCACTGCACCACTCACAGCATGAATATGTAGATTATCCATGTTGCCACTGCTGGAGCCATGCGCGGGACACTGACAGGTATGCCATTGATTCCTACCTCTAGCATCAAATCCTAAGCCGTAGTTCCGTGCAAAGTATCCAGAAAGAGTTTCCTCGGAACCTAACCCAGCTTCTCTTAAGGTTGAATCGCTGACTTTGTTTAGTGGAAACTCATATTCTTTTTTGTATGCTTGGTGAACTTTTTTTAGCGATTCTGTCCAAGCTGTTTCTGGGTCATCACAAGCAATACCTTCGTGTTTTTGTTTGCAGAGTCTAGCGAAGAGTTTAGCCCGTGTATGTAGTTCACTGACTTCTGAATCAGCGCAAGTTCTAAAGATATTAGGGTTAAAATTCTCATGGGAATAATTAACACCTTTTTTCTTTTGGTTTAGCTTGCTGTTGATATATTGATATCCCTTGAAACGTTCTTCGGAATAATCTTTAATACCTAACTTGGCTCGTACTTCTGCGAAATATTTAAGAATATCTTCGGGTGAGTGTTGTGGGTCAGGTTCGCAGGTTATTAATTTGCAGGGTGTGGTATCGTAATCAATTTCTCCGGGCAATTGGAACGAGGATAGTTTAATGTGGTCAAAACTTGCGAGACGCATTAGCCGTGGTAAATCTTTAACCGCTGGGTCAGAACCAAAAGTGTAAGCTGCGATTTGCTGTAAGTGTTTCCAAAGTTCTAAATCATGACAATATTCTTCGCTAACTCGCAAGTAACTGTGTGTTGAACGTCTAGTGGTAATTGCAACAGTTAAATCTACAGGTAACAAGGAATTTACAAGAGCTTGTTCTTCGTGAGTTCCTTTGTCCGATTCCCAGAAAACAGCATGGAATTTGTTTACTGATGCATTATCGCGACCACCATTAACGTTATAATAAATTCCTTTATCGCAATTTTCTTCGGCTAACCAGGAAAGACCATCTTCGTGATAATCTCCGGTGTATCTCTTGGTGCTGTAACTATATTCTGTTATCTGTAAATTGTCTTTAGTCAACACTCCATGCCAATCTGTACGAGTTCCGTCTATTGGTGGGATGTTGCGTCCTGTTACAGTATCGCCTTCTTCATAACCCAGTGCATAAAGCTGTTGAATCGCTGGATGTATCTCTGGTGTACACACACCAGCAAGTGTGCTGATGGACGCTACGCTAACATTGTCCACGTTTTGCGGTAAACTAGATATAGCACTAACTAATAGTGCTGGGGTATTCTCCTTTGAGATAACCTCTGAACTTATATTTGAAGAACTATTTACCTTTGAACTATCATCTTGTACAATATTAGTAAGCATTTTTCATCGGTTCCTATTTTTTAAGTTTTGAGTAGGATTCCCGACTGGTTCACTAAAAAAGCTTTGAGTTTAACTTTTGGCATTAAGCCGTAAAGTTCAGCGTTAAAATTTCAGTGTTAAGAAAAACTCGGTGGAAGCTTTCTAGGACGGCGAATCCTAGGTTAGTTAGCCGGGATTTTTTTTGGGAACTTTTGTCTGCGACAATATATATCGTTCCCTATTGATTATTTTCCTTAGTACGTGCCCGTAATAGTTTCAATACCCCAAGCAGGGGACGGAAACACAAGTTTTAATCATGTTAAAATCAATGATGATTCACAGATGGTTCATGATTGCTAGCCATATATCCAGCCTAGAAAAAGTTTAACGGTCGGTCTGGAGGTTCGTTATAAAGGGCTATCGTAAATCTGTATCCCTCGGTTATAAGCTTTGACTATCCACTTACGACCTACTCTTTTCGATTATTTTTGTTGCCCGTTTTCAAGGTACTGGTTCGCGGGTAAATGCCAAGGGGCATTAATTATTGATAGTTATCTGCATCAATTCCACGTTTTTCTAGGAACTCATGCAGTGCTGATAATAATAAATCTTTCATGCTCATTCCGTGGCATACTGCTATTTTCTTGATGTTTAGATTCTGTGGTTCAACAAAGCAGATTCTTTTCTCGGTCTTATTGGTTATAGTGTTCATTGTTTTTGCTTTTTTGTGCCTATTTATATTTTAATAATAGCGCAGATAAAATATTAATACAAGCATCAAAAAGGTATACCCAGCAGTTCTTTCAGGATATCTTCATTAGAGATATAGTACACAAAGTAATATTTTCTGTAAGTGATATCGAAAATTTCAAAGTGACATCGCTGAAAAATAGACACAGAGCTGCTTTCAGCGCAACCATAAAAAACAGTGAATATTACAGAGAAATAAACGTTGGTTAATCGATAACTTTTAGTGATTGATTAATGGATTAACTAAGGATATTGTGATGGATAAACCAAAAAAAAGTTTACCAATGAACAGAAAGCAAGGTTTACTGCTCTTAAGAAAACTGGCATTAGAATATTATGAAAAGAATTGTACTGATTCTCCCCAAGGATTAGCGTTAGCGTCCACGGCGTTCCGCCAGTCCTTCGTCCCAGACATACTCCCTGCGGTCGAACCAACTTCGTTGCTACTTGGCTGTAGTAGTTATATTATTATTACGAGCCATGATATTAAAAATCAGGGATTAGAACTTTGGTAATATTCCCTGCATAATGTTTGTACAAAACCTCGATAGAATGCCCGGTTATTTCAGCGATAGCTGCTGGTGACATTCCTTGAGCTAAACAGTGGCTAATAAAGGTGTGCCGCAGATGATAAAAACTTCGGTATTTAACACCAGCAGTTTTAAGGCAAGTTCGCCAAGCACGTTTACAAAACTCAACGTCGCGTATCGCTAAACCTTCTGGTGATGGAAACACTAAATCGTTCTCGTTGGTCAACGACGGTTTCACTGATTTAAGCAATGCTTGTATCCTGGGATTACACGGAATTGTTCGGGGTTTATTATTTTTGGATGCTTTGCGCTGACCGCGAGACAGCGATGAACCTATCCAAACCTCGCAACAATCCTCAGAGACATCACCCCAACGTAGACCAATGGCTTCGCTTATCCTGGCACCTGTCCATGCACGAAACTGAACAAAAGGCAAGTAATATTTGTAGTAACGATTTTCCTCAAAAGCTTTAAAGATTAGCGCTAGTTCATCCGTGGTAAACGGCTGAGGTTTGCGTTTTGGTGGTACTTTGATGCGTCCAGGTAGTTCTTCCCACGGGTTTACTTTGACTAATCCTTGTTTGATTCCCCATGTCCAACTAGCACGGATAATTGTCAAGCGTTCTTTCAAAGAAAATTCTGCGAGTTTTTTCTTTTGATGTTCCGCAAATAATTCCGCGTCTTTTTCACTGACCGAAGTTGCTGGATTATTTTCTTTGAAAAAATCTTTTAGTTGCTTTGCGGTGGTATGGTATTTTTCGATGCTGCGACGGTAAAGACTTTTTGATTTGTAAGCTATAAACAGGTCAAATAATTCTGTGACGCTTCCCCGTGGGTCTTTCTCGTTGATACCTGGTTGATATTTCTTTAAGGAAGTATCGAAATTATCCGTAAGCATATCCAGTTCAATCTTCGCGGCTAATTGCTTCGCGGCTTTAATATTGACTGTTGTGTTGGGAAAACCTAGCGAGAGACAATAGCGTTTGTTTGCGAAAGTCCAACGAAGCCGGAGTCGTTGTTTAACTTCCTCGATGGCTACAACGCCCTTTCTACTGCCGTTTAAGTCCTGCGATGCCATACCAAAGCTGTACCTGTGAGGTTATTTTTTGGTATTTTTATTGATGGTTTGCAGGAAGATTTTAGAAACCTGACCAAGGGCTAGAACCTAGATATAGACTGGATATAAAAATATCGGAACGTTGGGATTTGAACCCAAGACCTCCACTACCCCAAAGTGGCGCGCTACCAAGCTGCGCTACGCCCCGAAGAATACAAATTTAACTTTGTAATCTTTAACTTAGCTATAATAACACAAGTCTGAAGAAAAATAGCATCTTTAATTAAAAAACCTTGAGTGTACTTGCTGCTTGGAGTAAACCTGGTACGGCATCGGCCTCCCATTTTCCTTCGCAAGCGCGTTTATTATTAATGATGAAGCGTAAGGTGTAGGAGTGATGGTAGCCTTCTGCTTCCATCCAAATTAAATCGCTTTCGGCTTCTATGGCTATTTTTTCAGAGTCCATTAACTCAGGCGCCAGTTGTTTCATTGTGTCAGCAAGCTGTGCTGATAAACGACAAAAATCATCTAATTCAGCTTGCGTTAACTCAACAGACCAATCCGAGGTACCTACTAATCCTTTAAATTTTGGCACCGAAGGGTTCCAACCAATACGCCAACCAACACCACTTTTAATGACACGTTCCATTTTAGCTTTTGCCTGTGAAGGCGTTTGTTAAAGCTTGTACTAAAGCAGCACGCTGACTACGGGTGAGTTTTTTTACGGCAGCCCTATCACCGTCAAATGGGTTTGTTGTTAAATTATCTTTTCCTGGATAGCTGTAATCGTACATGATTTCGTTGGCATCCAGATAATCTGCCAAAGTTAACTTCCAATCTAAACGAAAGTTAGGCGCCCGTCCCTTTGTGTAGATGTGGTAGCGAATTATGCGACCGACTAAAGTATTATCAGTGGCAACCTTACCACCCTCTTTAGCTTTGTAAGTATTTTCTTTGGGTAAATCTGGTAATTGTTGGTAAATTTTTTGCCAAACATCACCGATAACAACACGCTGCTGTGCAACTGCTGGCTGGGCGCCAAATAAGCTTATATTAGACAAAATTGGTGGGTTAACTTCGGCACTGCAAAGCACGGCAACCAAAACTGTTACAAATAAAGCGAAATATATAATTCGGCGCGCTGGATATAAAAAATAAATAATTGGCAGAATAGGATTTTTTTCCATTGTTGGAATTTAGTTGTTTAGTACATAGTATTTGATCCCCCCTAACCCCCCTTAATAAGGGGGGGAAAAGAGGGAGATTAGAATTAACTTCTACACTTCGCCAATGATTTCCGGTTGAGTTAGCTCATCTGACATTTCGATAATTGCGCGCAGTACAGGTTTCATGAGCGTATCATCGGCATTGTCAAAATCTTCATAACGGCGCCGTTTTGCGCGGTTAGCGACTTGAACTGTTATGCGATAACGATTTGAGGCTGCATGTATCAAATCCTCAGCACGGTGCATAATCTGAGACTGAGTTGTCTCGAACTTTGAACGCTTGAGCATAATCACTGGTTCAGTAGAACAACTTTTAGTGTAGCACTCGTGATTCATTACTCCAGGTAGAGGATATACATACAGTTGGGAATTTATAAGTTACTTGTAATATCACCGAAAAAGAAGCAACTTATGGCAAACCTTTTAGAAACAGCAAAGAATGCAGGTAATTTTAAGACTTTAATCAAAGTAGCTGAAGCTGCTGGGTTACTAGATACTATTGAACACGCAGATTCTTTAACTGTATTTGCACCTACTGACGATGCGTTTAATAAGTTGCCACAATCAACTTTAGATGAACTTCTTCAAGATATTCCTAAATTAAAGAGAATTGTCGCCTATCATGCTGTGTTTGGAGATGTACGCTCTGATGATTTAGCTCAAATTGATGAGGCGCCGACTGTAGAAGGTTCTATATTAGCAATTGAATCTTCTGACGGTAAGGTCAAAGTTAATGATGCTAATGTACTACAGACTGATATTCTTGCTGATAATGGCGTAATTCACGTTATTGATGAAGTATTAGTTCCCACGATGGTTACAGTGGAATAACCATGCAGGAGGATTGGGTAACATTTTATAAAGTTTACTTAATTCCTCTACATCACTGTCAAACCAATTGTTAACCCACTTGTTGTAGTGTTGAATAGCTTGTTGCTCGGTTATTTTACCTGCGGCTTCTGATGTAATTAAATGCCCTGCCATCATTCCCGACATGATAGCTTTTAGTACTCCGTGTGATGATGCAGGGTCGAGAACCATTGCTGCATCTCCGACTGTGAAATATCCTTTTCCTGCGGGTTGAGAAACAATACGCCAAGTTACATCGCTGGCACGTGTTTTTTGGTAAACTTGTAATTGCTCAAATTCTTTAGGAAACCAGTCTTTGTCAAGTTTTTCATCATTTAATGTTAGACGTGACCACTGGTAAAGTTGAGGTTTGACTTTTGCCGTCCATGTCCAACCGCTTGAGTCTGCTACTATTGCAGGCGCCTCATCACGCACCGGACATTCGCCTTGCACATAACCGTAATATGCTATTAAACGAGGTGAACGATAATTTATTTGTATATTTAATTGTTTAGCTAACCAATGGTTACTACCAGATGCGTCAATTACTTTTGATGCTTCTAGAAAACCTTGAGATGTTTCTAAACCAATAATTTTGCCTCTTTGGGTAACTATACGCTTTGCATGGCAAGGTTGTAAAACTTTTACACCCAAAGATTGCGCGCGTTTTAGTAAAATATTATCAAAGTCGGCACGTACTGCTTGAAATCCCTGCCATATTTCTTTATGGTCACTTCCAAAAGGGATAAATTTATTTTCGCCTTCCCATTTTACCCAGTTACCTTGGTGCCGTATAAAATTAGCTTTCAACAATTCTTCTTGAACTCCTAGTTGCTGTAAAAGCGGTTCTGTACCAGGATGAAGCGTTTCTCCAGGGTGAACACGTGGAAACGGTTTTGCCTCTATTAATATAACCTTCAAATTTTGTAAAGCACAGGTAATAGCCGTTGCGGCGCCTGCGGGGCCACTGCCAATAATTATTATATTATCCATATTTATTCTTATAATCTTGTGGAGCAGTCTTCTCAGGCTGCCCCATATGCTTGATATTAAACCCGTCTAGAAACCCAGGTGCCATTTCTCTGTTTCACTAACACATTAATAGGAGAAATGTATAATGTGGTTACTTCATCAACTTCTAAAGTAGATTTACGCGGGTTGCCTGGAAGTAGTTTGGGTTGTTTGCCATTACGCAAGTAAACTTCAAAGCGGTAAATTTTTCCTTGAAGTGTAGTGCGTGTTTGTGTTTGTGCTTGTTGGAGTTCTGCATCAGCAATTGTTATTGCCCGGAACGATAATACCCCGATATTTGCTTTTTGTTGCCTAGTAGTGGCATTGAACATACGATAGACGTTTGCCATTGCTAATACTCTAGCTTGATATTCAGATACATCTACTTTTCCTGTTAGTGATAGTGAGAATTTATTATTTAATGTATTTTCAACGTAGTCAGTGTGGTCATAATCAGCATATTCAATGACTACTTTTCCGTTATTTGATACAACTTTTGGACCTTGAATACCATCCCAAGGTAAGTTACCGCTTTGACCGATTTCTTCATCGGTAAGTGGGCTAACTGTTGGCCAATCTAATTTAGGTACATAGGTACGTGCGGTATCTGGCGCCACTGCAGGCCAAAACGTACTAAGAGCGGCACAAAGTTTTGAGTCTTCTGGAAAAGGACTACCCAAACCATAAGCAGCTAAATGTTCTACATTTCCAGACCTATCAATGCTTACATCCCAACCAGGTGCAAAAAATCCTGCGGCACCATCTGGTAAATGTGTGTGACGCATAGTTGGACGAACATTGAGAGAAGTTTGGCGTACTTCTGGACGATGAAGCGGTAATGATATTATGGCTGTGACTGTTTTATCTTCGGCACGGAAGTTGGCGCCTTGTATTTGAATATTTGCTGCAATACGGTCATCAGATAAAGACTCTGGTGGAATACGCCACAAACCTTGACGAATAGCACTGGGTACAGATTGTTGTGTCCAGTCTAAAAGTTCTCCTTGGTCGCAGTTAGGGAAAAAGTCAGGAGCAGTTACTAGCGAATATGCAGGAATATTGCGAGGAATATCCACAGCTAGTTGAGGACACAAAGCTTCTACCCAACCATCTCCTGTAAAGTCAATATAGTGTAGAGCATCATAACCGCCTTTTTTTACAGTCTCAACTACATTTGGCAAATCGTTAAGATTTTGGATTTGACCATTCGCTAACACTCTATGACGTGCATGAACATATTCTGGAGCGCTTCGATATTGACCTCCTTCACCCATAGCAGGAATCATTATACTCGAAGAAAGCACATCATCTGTTGGCTGAACTTTATATGTTAGTGGTTTACCTTTGTATGTTGCCGCTTCAACTAAATTTGGATGAACAACAGGTAACAATAATCCGGCGCCGAAATTAAGATTTGTTGCTAACTCAGCTATACCTTCGGTAAAAATAAATGGTGGATTGTTAATATCCGGTTGACCCCATCCAGCATTTTTAAGAACCAAGTGAATACGTCGCAGCTTTTCATTTACATGGTGAGTATCAAAATTTACTTGTAAATCAAGACCGCGAATACATTCATCACCAGCAAAAAGCTTGTGTAAAGGTACCCAGAAATTTAAACCGCTATCACCCTGTTGAGACCGCATTGGACCAAATGCATCTTGGTTTCCTCTGCTTTGCACTGCCACATAAGCTGAATAACGCGCGGGTAAAACACGGAAAGAATTTGGTTCTCCTTCCACAAACGGTATAAAACCACGTTTTGAAGCATCATATTTTGGTTGAGCAGTACCAACTCGTGCTACACCAGTTCGAGAAAAACACATATCCGCGTGCTTACGGTGAACAGTTTCAGGCGCCGGACGATACTCGTTAGCAAAAACAACAATAGCTAAAGGTTGTCTACCAGCACGCGCACGTAACTCTCGAACCGAAGGAGCTTGAACACCATATATATAGTTCTCAACAACATCAATTTCTGCTAATGTTGGAAAACCCTGTAAAAGTCTACCCGCAACAGTAGTAACATTACAACAAGCCAAAGCATGAAACAACAAACTACGAGCAGGGTTTCCCGCTTGAATACCGCGCCTTCCCTCAATAGCAAAATCTTCAAACCCAGGAACTCGACGATTAATACTAGGTAATTCTTTAATTAACTCTCGCTCTAAATCAGTAGCTGTAATATCTAAACCATGCTGCATCAGTAAATCACGCCATCCTAAAGGCGCCAGACGGTTGCATATAACTCTGACTTGTTCTATTAATCGCATATTTATTATTTAATCGATTGTGCTTTTAGTTACCACAACACCAAAATTATCGATTCAGGAAAATTAGGCACTGTAATTTGTAATAAATGGCATAAAAACAAACTTATACACCCAATTTTGTGGAACAGACATCCCTGCCTGTGGATTCATGTCTTCATTTTTACCATCGAGACACAGAGAGAGCTATATTAATATTTGTTAAGCACAAATAATACAAGTATACAGGCGCCAAAGTATCACCAAATACCCTATTCCAATACACGGTAGAGACCGTATTAATACGGTCTCTACATTTACGTATTTGTATAACAACTGGGAAACTTTTCGGTTATACCTACTAAGCTACCCAGTTGAGTTTGATTTTCGCAATTACTGCTACCCACAAACACCGCAGCAGATTTACTAGTTTTTATTTGTGTCTCTAGTTCTGGTTGCCAAGGAAAACCAGGACGAAGTTGCCATACATCCAGCCACGGTCTAATTTCTAACTCAATTAATTGATTTGCTATTTTCTGTACCTCTGGCTTGTCCTGACTATTATGGCAAAGGAAAACATCAAACTGAGATGAGGCTACTTTGCCGTCTATCTGGTTTTGCGGTGAAGTCGGGGGTTTACTATTTTGTCTATTTTGTACGAACGCTTTCAATTTTGCATTGCCAGGGTTTTCTTCATAAGCGGCGCCTATAAGTATGTCTAATTTACCATTTGCCTCTGCCCAGTTAATTATTCCAAAAACGATATCATTCAAGTTTTCGCCAATTACTATCTCTTCAACATTTATATTTAAATCGGATTCTCTTAGAAGCATATTTAATTTTGCTTTACTACGAAAAGCATTTGTCAGGGCATTTCGTAATTCTTTTATTTCAGAACCCGATAGTGTCATAATTGCTAAAATATTTCTGCTTATTCTTGTTTTGCTCCCATTATACACTAATGTATAAAAAGCTTTATTTATGAAACAGGCGGCACTGTAGCAATCCCATATGAGTTGTGAAAAATGTATCCACGTAGAGACGCGATTAATCGCGTCTCTACAGCGTGCGGATTTTACAAATGATTTAGGACTGCTATATCAACAAATTGCATTGAAACTTATACTTAGTCGTCTTGAGACGACTTAAGGTATTAGCATTAAATTTGAATCCATACAGGTTAAAAACGAAGCAAATTAGCGATAAAATCGCGTGATTGAGCATTAAAAAAGTCGAGATATATTACACCCGACTTTTCTATACTTTAACTTAATATACTACAAACGGGTTAGAACTTTACTTTTAAACAAAGTTAAAATCTTAAAGATGCTACCCTACCCTTCGGGAAAACTGCGTTAACGTTCCTCGGCATGACATTTTTAAGATGCTACCCTGCGGGAAAACTTCGTTAACGTTCCTCAGCATGACATTTTTAAGATGCTACCCTGCGGGAAAACTTCGTTAACGTTCCTCGGCATGACATTTTTAAGATGCTACCCTGCGGGAAAACTTCGTTAACGTTCCTCGGCATGACATTAGTCCATATTTTACCCGTTTGCAGTATGAATAAGTTATGTTATTGAAGCTCTTGATTTAACCAAGCTTCCAAGTCAGTTAAGGCTGAAAAATCTAGTAATGCTTCTGCCAATGCTTCTAATTGTTCTGTGGACAGTAAACGAACTCTTTCAACTACAGATGCATCAAGTTCACCAAAACGTCGCGAAAGTAGACGCAGAACTAAACGTTGTTCTCCTTCGGCTCTTCCTTCGGCTCTTCCTTCTTGCTTTGCTAACTCACGGTCTTGTTGATAAAGTGGCGCCAGTCTCATAATTAACTCCGTTTCTGCGTCTTCTGTTTTATTTAATTCTAGATTTTGCTTGAAGTTGTATAAACATTCTAGCGTGGCTTGCTTGAAAGGGTTGTCATCCGGTAGTGCGATAAATTCATCGATGGCATTTGCTTGCACTGTGTCTCGACCCAACATTCTTAACCACAGTGTATCAGGTGTTTCAAGCAATTGGTGGATGACAACTATTCCTGTTCTTAAAGCTTCGGGTGGAAAATATATCCCTGGCGCCCAGCTTGTGTCTGGGTCTGCCTTAAACATAGATAATATATCATCAGATGCGGTTGGTGTCAGAACCCATAGTTTTGGTATCGCAGTTTCTTTAAGTACTGTTTTTTTAGATTTGGCTTTTGTTTTGCGTGTTGTTTTCTTTGGCTTTGCTTTTCTTTTGAGTGCGTTTTTGACTTCCAGTACCTTGATTATACAATCACAAATGTCGTCTTCTGGCGCCGGATTGCGAAACGGCTCAAATATTGCTGGAAACTCTGCAAACTTACCAAGTAAACCTAGCGCTTTCAGCTTAGGGTTTTGTAAGACTTTGGGAGTAAATAAAATATCTATTTGCTTTACTTCTGTGGCAACGCGCTTTGGTGCTTTGACTGCACCATAAGGTTCTAGTAATGCTTCAATGAAGTCTTTACTAAATTCATCGTGTATAAATCTAGTCATTGATTTTTGCTGCTTATTAGACTGTTTTAATTGGATAAATACTAAAGTATCATCCTGCTCAGTATTTTTGTATTAAATAATGTAATTTTTTTTATGTATATAAAATAACTGTTATTCTCATTCTAGAAAACGCTGTGTTTTCTAAAAGGCAATCATTTTAAGAGTTGGATATAATGTATATTTATGATAATGATTATTATGATGTTCAAATTGAATTTAAAATTGTTGTATTAATTAATATAACATTGGGTTAATTGTTAGGTGTTTGAGGCTTTTCGTTTTGGTTGAGAAACCCGGTTTCTTTTCGTTTACCATCATAATTGTTGTGCTTAGTGTAGAAGAAACCGGGTTTCTGGCGAATTTTCTGGAATTGGTATGGTTGGGGTTGTAGCATGTATGTGGCAAAATCTATGTTTGTTACTTAGAGTGGCTTGTGAATTTAGAAGAAATAGACCAATTACTGGCTGATTGGAAGTTGAAGCTTGACGTTGTGGGTCAAAATTTAATTGATTTACACGGAATTTCTGCTTATCAGCGTCTTTGTGGGGTTTCGGGTTTTTGCAAGGTGGAGTTGACGGGGGTGACGTTTGCGCGCGTTAATCCTGTGCTACATGTAATGAATGAGTTATTCCAGAATTTTGATTTGCTGGTACAAACTATTGATAAAGCGGTGCAGTTGCGCTGTTTGATACCAAGGTTTTTGGCGCCACCACAAAAAATTCAGGAAGTTGAAGATTTGTTAACAAAACCTTCGATTCATTTGTCGATTGAGACAATACCTTTGGCACAGCGAGGATTACTTTCTGCTGCCCAAACTATAAATGCGATAACTCCGCAAGAGTTGTTAAAGTTGATGACGAGCGCGTTTCAAGCAGCAAAAGATGTGGTTTTAGCTGTTGATGAGGTGTGGTCACGTTTAGAACCAAGTTTAATTGATATAGATGTAGAGACTCGCCAGTTGCAACATTTGGCTGAGTCTTTAAATATTGATTGTACTGAAGAAATTGCTGGTTTCACTCATAAACTCAAACTACAAAGGGCAAAAATTGAATCTGACCCGTTAGGGGTAAATGAAGAGTTTCTAAAATCAATTCAACCACAGATAATGAAGCTGAAGTTAATGCTGGATGTGGCAAGACAGCAGCAGGAGTCTGTACGGTTCGGTTTTATAACAGCGCGCGAGTATTTATCGAAGTTACACGAAATTCATCACCAAGCTGAAGTTGCTTATGATGAAAGCAAAATCAAGGTAGCTGACCACTCCAAATTACATAAACCGCTTGCTTTTGAGGAGATACAAGCTTTAGAGGTGTGGTTAGATAGACTCGAAATAAAATTTAATGAAGGTTTGTTTAATCCTGTGCGTGTTGGTTTGGAAAATTGGACTGCCAAGGTGAAGGAATATATAGCTAAAGAAAAAAATGTTTATGCTGCTAATAAGGCGCCAATCGAATTACGCGCGGAGTTACGAGGTAGACTTGACGCATTAGTAGCCAAAGCACTTGCGCGTGGTTTTGTCGAGGATGTTGTGTTACAAGAACTCGCACAACAAGCTAAACAAATATTATTTACTCGTCCGACTCCTCTCGACCAAGCAGTGGAGTTAGTAACCAAATATGAAAAAAGATTGAGCAATTATCCGAATTCGCGATAAGTCGTGCTGTAGTAGAAACAAACTCTCTTATCTTTGCGCTCTTTGCGCCTTTGCGGTTCGTTATTCTTACTTTGCATAATCTCTAGATTGTTATAAAGAAACAATATATATATAGTTAAACCGCAAAGGACGCAAAGACGCAAAGGTTAAGAAAGTTGTTACACAAATGTTATTTTAAATTACCTACAAAAGCAAAGGAGAGTCCGAATGGATGGTGAAAGCTGCAAGCGCAATGGATGTAGTGGTACCATTGATGACGGCTATTGCAATATATGCGGACACGCTGCGATTAAAAGCGTAGGGACATCTAACATACAGTCTTCGTTATATAACCAGCCAACCAGAGTTAGTGGCAACATTACTACTGGTACAGGTTCCTCACCTCTTAATAGTCGCTCCCACGGTTCAAGGCGTACTGGGGGAACAAGGGGAAGTAGTCGAAAACAATTAGGCGCCGGGTTAATATCTATACCCGAACTACCTTCGACTGACCCTGAAAAGCTGATTATGGCTGAAGCGAAGGTGCCTGAAAACAAGCGCTTTTGCTCTAATTGTAATAATCCTTTAAAAAGGGAAAAAGGCTTTTGTCCTCAGTGCGGTCATAAGTATTCGTTTATTCCTTCCTTAACCCGTGGTGATGTTGTTTCGGGACAATATGAAGTTAAAGGCGCCATTGCATATGGTGGTTTAGGATGGATTTATCTTGGTTTTGATATAACTCTTTCGCGTTATGTAGTTTTAAAAGGATTACTAAATACAGAAGATGCTTCGAGTGCTGCGGTTGCTGTAGCTGAGAGGCAATTTTTAGCTTCTGTAAAACATGGTAATATCGTCGGAATTTATAACTTTGTCAATCACGGCGCCGAAGGCTTCATTATTATGGAGTATGTCGGTGGTAAAACGCTTAAGGATATTCGCAAAGAACGGGGACCTCTACCAGTTGCCGAAGCTATTGCTTATATTCATAGAATATTAAGTGCTTTTGCTTATTTACATTCACTGGGTTTAGTTTATTGTGACTTTAAACCTGATAATGTCATGCTTGAAGGCAGTGATGTTAAATTGATTGATATGGGTGGGGTACGACGCATTGATGACCCCAATGGCGATATTTACGGTACAGTTGGTTACAGCGCACCCGAAGCAGGTGAAGGACCCACGGTAGTATCAGATTTATATACTATTGGTAGAACACTTGCTGTTTTACTCACTAACATTCGCTCTTTTAGTAAAGAACATTTATATAAATTACCAACTCCACAAGAAGAACCTTTATTTGCCGAACAAGAATCTTTGTACAGATTTTTACTCAAATCTACTGTGGAAAACCCTGATGAAAGATTTCAATCTGCTGATGAAATGGCAGAGCAGCTTTTAGGAGTTCTTAGGGAAATAGTAGCAAAACAAACTGGTACACCACGTCCAAGTACTAGCACGATGTTTGGTGGTGATATGCTGGCTTTAATGGATGGTAATAGTTTCGGCGCCATTAAACCAAATCATCATCAATTACCAATGCCATTACTCGATACTACAGACCCAAGCTGTAATGGGATATTAGCAGCAGGCGCCGTAAGTGTAATCAACTTGCAAATTAGTAACTTAAGACAAGTTGTTCAACAGTATCCTAACTCCCGCGAAGCATTATTAAGACTGGCTAATAGTTTAATTGAAGCTAGTAACTATGAAGAAGCCGAACAATACTTAAAACAAGTTGAAGAAAAAGACGCTTGGGACTGGCGAGTACTATGGTACCGAGGACGCAGTTTGATGGCACAAGGTAAATATCAAGAAGCACAAAAGATATTTGACCAAGTTTATTTTGATTTACCAGGAGAACTACCACCTAAGTTAGCACTAGGTTTAGCAGCAGAAGCAGCAGGAAATTTCAAGTTAGCAATGCAAATGTATGACTTAGTATCACTTCAAGACCCTAGTTATACAGCAGCAGCATTTGGTTTATCACGGTGTTTACGTGTACTAGGAAAACGTAGCGAGGCAGTAGCAGCATTAGAACGTATACCCCACACCTCGAATTTACATACACGCTCGCGCGTTGAAATTGCCAATACATTAATAGATAACTCAAATGGGGCGCCAGTAGCCAAAGAACTCCAAGAAGCTGCAAAAGTAGTTGAGACACTAACTCTAGACGGTATTGAACGTTATCGGTTAGCCAAACAAGTCTTGGAAACAGCTTTAAACTTAGTCACTTCTAAACAACTTCCTCCCACAGATAACATTTCTATTTTGGGAGAACCATTAAAAGAACTGTACCTACGAAAAGGTTTGGAAAAAGCACTTCGTAATATGGCACATCTTTCTACAGGAGATGAAAAAATCCAGCTAGTTGACGAAGCAAACCGTGTCCGTCCAAAAACTTGGATTTAAATTAGTTAGGAGTTAGGAGTTAGGAGTTAGGAGTTACCAACATGAATTTACAATGTTCTCAATGTGGGGCAACCCTACAAATCGATGATAACTTTTGTGAGGAATGCGGCGCCTCTGTGGCAGTTCCAACATTCTCTCCACAAATGCATAAATCTATGAATGTAGATAGGAATATATATAGTAAAGACCAATGTGAAAAATGTGGCGCCTCTTCAACTCTAATTGATGAAGAAGGGTTTTGTTTACAGTGTGGGTTTCGACGGGTACCTCACGAACTCGACCATTTTGAGGTGATAATTTCACCAAAACTAGCTGCTTGCTGCGACCGAGGACTAAGACATCATCATAATCAAGATTTTGTCGCATGTGCCGAAGTTAATAACGGCAAAGCTTATGTAATGGTTGTTTGTGACGGTGTTTCTAGCGCACAACTTGCAGAGTTAGCATCTAAAGCTGTAGCAGAGACAACTTGCCACGCATTAGTTGAAAGGGTCAACGAAGAACTAAAACTTGGGGAAGTACAACATGAAAGAGACATAATACGTGAATCTATCGAAATTGCCAAACAAGCAGTATGTGACATTCCTTATAGCAAAACTACAAAAGAGAATGACCCTCCATCAACAACAATTGTCGCAGCAGTTGTAATGAACGGTGTCGCTAAAATTGTATCAATGGGTGACAGTCGCGCTTACTGGATATCTCCTAGTGGTTCACAGTTACTAACAGAAGATGACTCGTGGTTTAATGAAGTTGTCAAGTTAGGAAAAATGACTGAAGCAGAAGCACGTAAATCACCACATGCTCACGCTATCACAAGCTGGATAGGCGCCGATGCTGAAAACAACCATCCATCACCTTTCGAGTTTAATATTCCTGGTACTGGATATCTATTATTATGCAGCGATGGATTATGGAACTACGCACCCGAACCATCACAAATGGAAATACTCGTCAAGCAATATTTACATTTGGATACTGGAGCGATGGCACGTAATTTAGTTGAATATGCACGCGCGTGTGGTGGTCATGACAATATTACTGTAGCTGTACTCTCTTTATAAGCGAACAATTGTCATGCCAAACACAACAAGCGAACAATTGTCATGCTGAGGAACGAAGCATCTAATAAATTATCAAAACCCTTAAAAAACAGCTTATGTCTAAACCAATATTAGATACTTCAAGTCAAGTAGATGAAAAATACATTGATAGAGTTATAGATTCAGCTATCCAACAAGCTAATGATACTGATGAACCCGAACAAGTTTCTATCAATATGACCGAATCTCAAGAAAAAATGGCACGAGAAATTCGTATTGCTCTAGGATTAGCTTTTGGTGTAACAATAAATTCTGCTATTAAATACGCTCTTTATTATACCAAAAATCAACAAGTAGACCTGGAACAACTGCCTGAATACCTTAGTTGTATAAGCTCTTATTCAGTTAAAATTAAAGTAACACCTGAAACGTGGTCTAAGTTAAGAGAATTAAACAAAGAAAATCGAATTTCGGAATGCGCTGCTGTTGGAATTGAATTATTGTATAAAAAATTAATAAATTTTGTTTAGTTGAAAAATAATTGGTAAAAAAATTACCGTATGCACTTGCTTTTGTTAATAGAAGCGTAAAAAAGGAGAAATGTTAATCTTCACTTTACGTTGTCCGGATAAGTTTAATTGTAAATCGACCTACGTTCACACTAATTATATATATTATGAGTACTCAATTTAAGGCTGAAGTTTTTCAAAATCAGTTCCTCGCGCAAAATGCTAAGGAAGTTCACGCCATTATGACTGTTGCTGCTTTTGGTGATGGTGTTTCGAGTAATCAAGGTGTTAGTAAATTATTTGGTGTGATTTGTGATACTTCTGGTTCGATGGGGGGTGAGAAGATTCGCGCGGCAAAAGCGGCGATGATTAGAATTGTGGAGTTGTTGCCAGAGGATGCTTCGTTTTTTATTGTAACAGGCGCCAGCATTGCTAGTTTAATTTTCCCAGTTTTTCAAGCCACACCACAAAATAAACAGCGCGCGATAGAAGAAATTAAACAAATAGGCGCCAGTGGTGGTACAGTTATTTCACGTTGGTTGGCTGAAGCGCGCAAACAGTTTGATAAAATGCCGAATGGTTTACGTCAAGCGCTTTTACTTACCGATGGTCAAAATGATGACTCGGATGAAATTGCATTAGAAAATGTGCTGAGTACTTGCGAAGGAATGTTTCAATGTGACTGTCGAGGTGTTGGTACTGATTGGCGTGTTAAACAGTTACAGCAAATATCAGGGAAATTACTTGGTACGACAGATATTATCGCAAAGCCAGAAATGATAGAAGCTGATTTTCAAACGATTTTAGCAACAGCTATGAATAAGAATATCAGCGATGTGTCACTACGTTTGTGGACACCGAGTGGCGCCCATGTTTTGTATTGTAAGCAAGTTAGTCCTGATATTGTAGATTTAACAACGCGCGCCAAACTTGTTAAACCACAAGTTAATGATTATCCTACAGGCGCCTGGGGTAAAAGTGAATCGCGCGATTATCACTTTTGTATTCAAGTCAACCCTGGTAATGTTGGTGATGAAATGCTTGCTGGTCGAGCTAGTCTTATATATACCGTTGATGGTCTTGAAACCAAAGTTGCCGAAGCACGGATTATTACTGTTTGGACGGATGATGATGCTAAGTCTACTAAAATTGACCGAACGGTGGCTCACTATACAGGACAAGCTGAACTTGCTGATTCAATTCAACAAGGATTAGAAGCGCGGGATAGAGGAGATTACGAAGTTGCTACAGCGAAGTTAGGTAAAGCAGTTAAACTTGCTCACGAGTCAGGAAACGAAGCTACTGCTAAATTACTCAAAAAAGTCGTTGATATTGAAGATGCAGCAACCGGAACAGTCAAAATTAAGCGTCAAGTTGCCAAAGAAGACAGTATGGCACTTGAAACCCGTTCCACCAAAACAACTCGCATCCCTAAATCTTAATTATGTCTACTTATCAATGTCTCAAGGGTCACTTATCTACAGAGTCTGATTATTGTTCGGAGTGTGGTGCCAAAATTCAGGGTAGTATTGAGCAGGTAATTACAGTAAATCCACCTGATAATTTACCTAAGCTGGCAAAAAATGCAATAACTTGTCCTGCGTGTACTGCTCCACATGACTCTACTAGCGGTCACTTCTGCGAAATTTGCGGGTATAACTTTAACACAGGTGTACATGGAGAAGTTCCATTAATTATTTTAGATTCAGATACTATATCACCGCTTCCTGTGGAAACCCCACAAAATGTAGAGACGCGACATGTAGCGTCTCTACAGCAAAAACAAATTGAAATTACTATTACTGTTGACCCTGCGTTACGAAATGCTGAAAGTCCAGAAGCTCCTAATCAGCCACCAATTATTTTACGACTTGATAAGGATAGTAACCTAATTGGGCGCCTAAGCATTGCACGTGGTATTAATCCAGAGATAGCACTCAATTTTGACAGTGCTGTTTCTCATCGTCATGCGTTAATTAATCGTCAAAGCGATGGAACTTTTACTTTGCGCGATATTGATTCGTCAAATGGAACTGTACTTAACACTGTGGAATTAATGCCAATGGTTGATGCTGTTCTTAAAGATGGTGATGAGTTTTCTTTAGGACATTGGACTCGAATCAAAGTTAGATTGTGTAATTAAATTTTTGTAACCTATTACCTACAATAGATATGAATTACAATACTGCTGTTTTGCGTTCTAAATATATTTCGTTACTGAAGAAAAGGAATTTTAATACTCCGCAAGTTTTAAAAGCAGCTCTTTATCTGACTTGGGGCGCCAGTTTTCTGCTAGCTTTAACTACTATCTTTGGCGCCCAAACTCAAAGGCAAGCAATTCAAAGTGTTGGTAAAGATTCAATACCTAGTATTATTACTGCACAACGCATTAAGGATACTTTGGTAGGTATGGATGCTTATGTTGCAAATGAATTACTTCTTAAACCTACAGATTATGTTGGGGCGCCTCAAGAATATGAAAAGCTTCGACGTAGTGCTATTGATGGCTATGAAGAACGTCGCAAAGCGTTTTCAGAACGACTTATTATAGCTGCAAAAAATATTACTTATGGTGAAGCTGAAACCAAACCTATTGAAACTTTGCAGTTAAGTTTGGGTGATTATATTGCGAAAGTTCAAAGCGCGCGCGATTTTCATCAACGTGGTGATGCAAATGGAGCTTTGTTAGCTTACCGCGAAGCATCACAAATTATAGATAATATATTAATGCCCGCTGTTGATAAACTCGATAACGTTAATTTCCAGCAATTAGATATAATTTACAGCCAGCAGGGTTTTAAAACAACTGGTTCGCTATTTTTGATTTTAATTTCAGGTACATTTTTATTAGGAGTTTTAGCTGTTACTCAAGTCTTTTTATACCTAAAAATGCGGCGAATTTTAAATCCCATGTTGCTAGGTGCAACAGCAATTACATTAATATTTATTGGATACAGCACGCAGTCTTTAATCTCAGCATCTAACAATTTAAAGGTTGCAAAAGAAGATGCTTTTAATTCGCTTTATGCATTACGTCAAGCACGCGCACTTGCTTATGGCGCCAATGCGGATGAAAGTCGTTATTTATTAGATAAAGAGAACGCACTCAAGCACGAACAAGCCTTTTTTGATAAAGTCAATCAAATTATGAAATTGCCTGTTGGCAAAACTTGGAATGATGTCAAAGCAACATTAATCGCTGGCAAAAAAGTCGAAGGTATAACAGGGTTATTTGCGATTGGGATTAATAATATTACTTTTCCAGGTGAGCGTGGAGCAGTAATAGGAACAATTTTAACCTTTGGTGACTATTTAGATATTGACAAGCAAATTCGGCACTTAGAACAAAGTGGAAAACATCTTGAAGCAGTCAAATTAACTGTAGGCAAAGATAAAGGACAATCAAACTTTGCATTTGACGAATTTAAAAAAGCCCACCTTAAAGCCCAAGAAATTAATAGTAAAGTTCTTGATAAATATATTGACCAAGGTTTTCAAAATATCCAAGGTTTTGAAGCTATTACTGTTATTGCTACTTTAAGTATTTCTACTCTAACACTATTTGGATTACGTCTGCGCCTACGTGAGTATCAAATATAATTATACCATGAGCAAAAATTATGAATTTAAATAATATGTTAATATGTCGGGGATATCTAAATATTTACACTGAATATTGGTACTTTTATATACCGATAAAGACGGTTATTTTGTAGCTGAAGTACCAAGTTTGCCTGGGTGTATAAGTCAAGGTGAAACTCGCGAAGAAGCTCTAGAGAACATTCAAGAAGCTATCAAGCTGCATATTGAAGTTTTACAAGAACGAGGTTTACCAGTCCCTGTAGATAATATAGAAGTGGTAGCCGTATGAGTAAATTGCCAACGGTTTCGGGTGCAGAATGTGTTAAAGCTTTAGAGAAAATAGGTTTTGCCGTACAGAGGCAACGTGGTAGTCATATCACAATGGTTATGTCTGGAACGGGCAAGGATGCCCATTCCACAAAGTCTTATACATATTCCACAAAGTCTTATACATATTCCACAAAGTCTTATACATATTCCACAAAGTCTTATACATATTCCACAAAGTTTTATATATATTTAGGTGATTTTACCGTAATCTAGTTTAATGATTCGGTCGGCGCCACCAAAATATCTATCATCGTGGGTAATGGCAATTACTGTTTTACCTTTGTCTCGTAAAGAAGGTAATAACTCTTTATAAAATATATCTTTAAATGTGGGGTCTTGGTCTGCTGCCCATTCGTCGAATAGATAAATTGGTCGGTCTTCTAAATATGCTGTGAGTAATGCTAGTCGCTTACGTTGTCCTTGAGATAATGAAGTCGTGGAAAATTTACCGTTTTCTATATTTACTTTGTGGTCGAGTTTTAGTAGTTTTAAATATTCTTGCGCTTGTTTATCTAGTTCGTTTAAGTTCGTACTTTCTAAACCTAATAGTTCGTCGAATAGGTAAAAGTCTGCAAATACAACTGAAAAGTGCTGACGGTACCATTCACGGTTTTGGTCTGTTATTAATTCACCATCTAAACGTATTTCTCCACTTTCGGGAGCATATAACCTGGTAATAATTTTTAATAGTGATGATTTGCCACTTCCGTTTCCACCGACTATAAATATTAGTTCCTGGGGGTATAATACCAAGTCTATTGGCCCAAGCACAAAGTTGCTGTCTTCGTTATCTGTATGGTATGTATGAATTACTTGGCTTAGTTCTAAACGGCGCCATGATGTAATATCAGTAGGAACTATTGCAATTTCAGCACGGTTTGATAATGATAATCCTAAAGATTCGATTTTTTGTAGTGCAATATTTGCGCTTACGATTTGAGGCAGCTTACTAACGATATTATCCATCGGTAGCATTAAGTATGTGAAGGTGAGTATATAGCCAGCAAGTGTTTGTGGGTTAAGGGTGAGAAATTTGGGAAGTGCAAATAATACAAAACCAATCGCGAAGAAAAATATTAGTCTTCCCCAACTATTTGTCATTGCGAATAATGTGAGACCACGGGTATTATGACGTTTGAATGCATTTGCTGCTGTTTGTAATTGCCTTTCGGTAAAACTTTGGCGCCGTTGATAATGTAGTTTAAGCTCTTTTATTCCATCCGTAATTGTACGTAAATGCTTAAATAATAGATCTTCGTCTTCACGAGCTAAAGCTAAATATTTTTCACCTTGGTGTATTAGCCACTGACAGCTACCAATCGCTACTACAGCTAATATAACTACCATCACGATTACAAGCCACGATAACCAAGTAATATATATAAGACAACCTAAAACCATCGCCAAATCGATACATAAAAACGGAATTATATAAACTGCCTTTGCGACAGCTTGAATATCTTCGGTAAGAGTCGCTAAGATTCGCGCGTTTCCTAAACGTTCGAGATGGTTTAATTCAGAGTTGAGAATTTGAGTGCTTAAACGCATTCGGAGTTGGAAGACCGCGTTTTGCGAAAGTCGAATAAGCATTACCTGTGAAATTACACTGGTAATTAGCGAAATTATTGCCAAACCAACAAAAACCCAAGCTATCAGGGTAAGTGATGAACTAGGAGTGCGAGTACTTGCGTTGCTAATTAATGCAATAAGACTAGCACTACTACCACCGCTAATAAATCCGGTAAATATTGCTATCGCTACCATTCCCCACGCGGAACGCAGTAAAAAGAGAATAAGATTCATTTCAATTTAAAAAAGAAAGGGGAAAGGGGAAAGTAAATGCCCAATAAACCCGGTTTTTGTAACTTTTGCTTGCGATTATGTTCGTAGCGAAGAAGTTGCATTCTAAACTGGTACTGTGAATTAAGATAGAGCAGCTTTACTATTTTAACGGCTGTGCGGGAATTGATAATAATCTAGTTCAGGTAAGTGGTCTATGACTGTAAATCTAAAATCTCTGGAGAACCCGATTACAGCAACAACTCAAAATACTTCCACTAAAGAGCGCAAGAGTTATACTCCAACTAACCACCGTCGCATTCTCTGTGTTTTTCCAAAGTATAGCCGTTCGTTCGGTACTTTTCATCATGCTTATCCATTGATGGGAAAGGTACGCGCGTTTATGCCTCCACAAGGTATATTAGTTGTCGCTTCATATTTACCCAAACAATGGGAAGTTAGGTTTGTTGATGAAAATGTTAAACCTGCAACACGTAAAGATTATAGATGGGCAGACGTTGTAATTGTTAGTGGGATGCATATTCAACGCGCGCAAATCAATCAAATCAACGAACTCGCACACCGTGAAGGTAAAATTACTGTTGTTGGTGGCCCATCAGTTTCGGGATGTCCTGAGTATTATCCTGATTTTGATATTTTGAGTTTGGGTGAATTGGGTGATGCTACTAACAGGTTAATTGAATATCTTGATAATCATAACAGGCGCCCATCGCAGCAACTACGATTTGAAACAAAAGAACGCTTACCTTTAACTGAGTTTCCCACCCCAGCGTATCATTTACTCAACCTCGACCAATATTTTATTGCCAATATTCAGTATTCTAGTGGTTGCCCCTATCATTGTGAGTTCTGTGATATACCAGAACTATACGGAAATAATCCACGCATGAAAACTCCCGAACAGGTTATAAATGAGCTTGATACCATGCTCAAATATGGCAACATTGGAGCGGTATATTTTGTAGATGATAATTTTGTGGGTAATCGTCGAGCAGCGATGGAATTATTGCCGCATTTAATTGAGTGGCAAAAACGTAACGGGTATCCTATTCAGTTTGCTTGTGAAGCGACATTGAATTTGGCACAAAGTCCGAAATTACTCGAAATGATGCGCGAAGCATATTTCTGTACTATATTTTGTGGGATTGAAACTCCTGAAACTAATGCACTGCAAGCGATTTCCAAAACGCAAAACTTGAGTATACCAATTCTTGAAGGCGTAAAAATTCTTAATAGTTACGGTATGGAGGTTGTTTCGGGTATTATTATGGGACTCGATACAGATACAGAAGACACATGCGCGCGTATTCTTGAATTTATCGAGTTGTCTAACATTCCATTATTAACAATAAATTTACTCCATGCTTTACCGCGTACACCATTATGGCGCCGACTCGAACAAGAAGGAAGACTTATATTCGACGAAACCCGTGATTCTAACGTTGAGTTTTTGATGCCTTACGAACAAGTTACCAAAATGTGGCGCCAGTGTGTAACAACTGCCTACAAACCAGAATTTCTTTACCAGCGATTTGCCTACAACATAGAAAATACGTACCCGCATCGTATAAAAGTACCCAACAGCCCCGCACGGGTTTCACGAGCCAACATCATCAAAGGCTTAACCTATCTAAGTAATATCTTAGTAAAAGTTGGTGTATTTGGGAACTACCGTAAAAGTTTTTGGAAAATAGCAAAAAAAGCCTTCTCCGAAGGTAATATAGAAAGTCTAATTCACGTGGGATTAGTAAGTCACCACCTAATCAAATTCGCAGCAGAATGCAGCAAAGGAGAAGAAACAGCCTCATTTTACTCGCAAAAAACCCGCCCCACCTCGTCGTAATAATCGCAAAGACCGCTTCTACCCTACCCTCACAAAACTCATAAAAAACCTATGACCAAAACATGGGATGCCCAACTAGCAAACTGGCTAGTTCGCCCCCTCATAAACACTTGGATAACACCAAATTACCTCACCACAGTGCGATTAATAACAGGACTTATCGCATCACTAATACTAGCCATCGACATCAAATTAGCAAATTTAGGCGCCTTCATATTTGCCTTATCTAGCTTTCTAGACCATACAGATGGAGAATTAGCACGTATCAGTGGTAAAACAAGTAAATGGGGATATAATTATGACTTTGCCAGCGACGCAGTGATTAACGTTTTTGTTTTTGTGGGTATCGGGATCGGGCTGAAAAATAGCCAACTCGGTCACTTTTCCATACTGATGGGTTTAATATCAGGAATAGCAATAGCTTGTATTTTCTATTGTATTTTCCATTTACGCAACAAACTGGAACAGCAACCCGATAAAGACGTGACTCGTCAGCTAAACTTTGCCGGGTTTGATATTGAAGATATTTTGTATTTATTTCCTGTCGTCACACTACTTAACCAATTACATGTACTGTTAGTAGCAGCAACAATCGGCGCCCCTATTTTTGCTATATGGGTATTGTGGCAGTATCGAAAATTTTAGTTATTATTGTTTGATTAAATAAAAGTTAAGAAAATCTGTAATAGTTCTAAATGGTACATGATTGATTTTAAAATTTTGTCATAGCGTAAAAAAAATACCTGGTCGAGATGAAGTGTATTATTTTAGCTGCTGGTTTAGGTCGGCGCCTAGGGCAAGACTTACCTAAATGTTTGCTGAAATTCAACGGTAAAACTTTACTTGAAAGACATATTGATAATTTACTTGCTGGGGGAATTGATGAAGTTTTGATTGTAGTGGGTTATCAAGCGCAAGCAATCCATGATGAAATTAAAGTGTTAGGCGCCGAAACTCAGGTTAAAACTGTTTATAATCGTGATTATGAACAAGGTAGTGTTTTAAGCCTTTGGTACGCGCGCGAATATCTTAGTTGTGGTGAAGATATACTTTTGATGGATGCGGATGTAATGTATCATCCTCATATTCTTGAACGACTCATCAAAACGGATGTATTTAACTGTTTTCTTTTAGACCGCGATTTTGAAATGGGGGAAGAACCTGTCAAATTATGCGTCCGTGAGAATGTTTTGGTTGAGTTTCGTAAGCAGCTTGACGCAAATTTGACTTATGATTTTGCGGGTGAATCTGTCGGATTTTTCAAATTTAATGGTGAAGGGGCACATCATCTCACTCTTAAGATAGAAGAATATGTAAAAACACAAAGACATACTGAACCCTACGAAGAAGCAATTCGAGATTTATTGTTACAGTCTCCCAAAGATTTTGGATATGAAGACATTACAGGTTTAGCTTGGCTAGAAATTGATTTTCCCCAAGATATTCAGCGGGCACAATTGCAAATACTACCAAAGATAGGAGAATTGCAAAACAAATTAACGTAAAAATTTTTCTTAATTTCTATAAGTAACCTAGATAATGAATCAAATTTCACCAGCAACATATATAACTTCTAGACATAGTAAATGTACTGCTCTGCGTGTGCTACTTGAGTCTTCGCGACTTGAATTCATCATGGAAGCGCATAATGGTATCAGTGCGCGAATTGTTGAAGAAGCTGGCTTTCAAGGCATTTGGGCATCGGGGTTAGCGGTATCTGCACAATATGGCGTTCGCGATAATAATGAAGCAAGTTGGACTCAAATAGTAGACATGCTTGAGTTTATGTCTGACGTGACAAAAGTTCCTATTTTGCTGGATGGTGATACGGGGTACGGTAACTTTAATAATATGCGGCGCCTGGTACGTAAACTCGAACAGCGAGGTATTGCGGGGGTGTGTATCGAAGATAAATTATTTCCTAAATCAAATAGTTTTATTAATGGAGAACGTCAACCTTTAGCTGATGTTGAAGAGTTTTCCGGCAAAATCAAAGCTGGTAAAGACAGTCAACTGGATGACAACTTTTGTATTGTCGCGCGTGTTGAAGCATTAATTGCAGGGTGGGATTTGTCGGAAGCTTTGCGACGTGCAGAAGCTTATCGAATAGCAGGTGCCGATGCGATTCTTATTCACAGTAAATCATCACGTCCTAATGAAATATTAGCTTTTGCTAAAGAATGGGCTGGTCGCGCTCCTTTGGTTATCGTTCCCACTAAATATTACAGCACCCCCACCGAACTTTTTCGTACTGCAGGAATTAGCTTAATTATCTGGGCAAACCATATGATTCGCGCTGCTATAGCGAGTATGGAAACAATTGCTCGTGAGGTTCAGGTTAGCGAAACCTTGGTAAATATTGAAGAACGTATTGCCCCTATTAAAGAAATATTCCGTCTTCAAGGCGCCGATGAACTTGTGGAAGCAGAAAAACGCTATTTTAATAATGGACAACAACATACTAATGCAATAGTACTAGCAGCTACGCGCGGTGATGAATTGCACGGTTTAACGCTCGATAGACCAAAAGTGATGGTGCCTATAGCTGGGAAAGCATTACTTAGACATGTCGTTGACAAATTTAAAAAATTACAGATAAATGATATTTCGGTTGTTGCAGGTTACAAAGCTGAAACTATTGATGTTCCAGGAATTAATATTATTCAGAACCAAAACTATACAACTACAGGTGAATTAGCTTCTTTGGTAACTGCTCAAGCTAAATTTAGTAATGACATGTTGATAGTATATGGTGACTTGCTGTTTAGAAGTTATATTTTACGAGATTTACTCGAAAGTGTAGGTGAAATCGTCGCTATTGTAGATTCAACCATGAAAAGCAAATCTACCAGTGGTTCTCCTGACTATGCTTACTGTTCACATCCTGATGATTTATCTTTGTTTGGTCAGGATGTCAACTTATTACAGGTAGCTAAAACAAAGCAAATGCAAAGTCAAAAATCGCATGGTCGCTGGATAGGTATGTTACGTTGTCACGGTCAAGGTCGTCTTTGGGTAGAAGAAGCACTTTTACAACTACAGGGACAACCTGATTTTAACAAAATGGGTTTAGCTGACTTGTGTAATTACCTAATTACAAAAGGTAAACCAATTAAGGTAATTTACATTCATGGTCACTGGCTTGATATAAACTCATTAGATGACTTAGATTTAGCGTTTCAGTTACAAGGCTAAAGTAATTTAAATGATTAAAGCATCCGAGTTTGTTGAAGCTGCCCGCAAATTGGGTTTTGAGGGGTACACTGGTGTACCTTGTTCTTTTCTGACACCTTTTATCAACTATGTTATTAATGACGAAAAGTTAACTTATATTTCTTCAGCGAATGAGGGTGATGCACTTGCTACAGCTGCGGGAATGGTTATAGGTGGAAAGCGTGCTGTAGTGATGATGCAAAATTCTGGTTTAGGAAATGCCGTTAGTCCTATTACTTCGCTTGCTTATATCTTTAAAATTCCAGTGTTGATTATTTGCACTTTGCGTGGAGATGCTGAATTTAAAGATGAACCGCAACACGAACTCATGGGACGGATTACTGGTAAGCTTTTGGAGACAATGGAAGTGCCTTGGGAATTTTTCCCTCATGACGCTGGTGATATTCTACCTGTTTTGGCACATGCGGATAATTACATGCGAACCGAACATCGTCCTTATGCGTTGGTTATGAGAAAGGGAACAGTGGCGCCAAATGCGTTAAGAAATAAAGTAAATACTACAATAGAATCTGAAAAATTAGTATTTATTAATACAGATATTAAAAATAATATTAGTTCTCGTAATCAAGCACTAAAAGCAATTGTCAGATTAACTAACCCTGAAGAGACAGTAATAATTGCTACTACTGGGTATACAGGAAGAGAATTGTTTGCTTGTTTTGACCGCGCGAATCATTTTTACATGGTAGGTTCAATGGGGTGTGCGTCATCACTGGGGTTGGGTTTATCGTTAGCGCGTCCAGATTTAAAAGTTGTAGTTATTGATGGAGATGGAGCGGCTTTGATGCGGATGGGTAATTTTGCAACAATTGGGGCTTATGGTGGTGCAAATTTTATTCATATTCTTTTGGATAATGAAGTTCATGACTCGACTGGCGCCCAATCAACTGTATCAGCAGGGGTGTCATTTGCTAAAATTGCTGAAGCATGTGGTTACGGTGCTGTTTTTGCAGGTAATGACGTTGCGCTGATTGATAAACTATTTGCTACCAGTACTCAAAATAAACCATTATTTGCCCATCTGAAAATTCGTGCTGGTACACTCGATAACCTACCGCGACCAAATTTAACTGCAACAGATGTTTTGCGGCGCCTGATGAATTATATTAATTCAAGCTTTTAATTTTCAATATGATTTTACTCAACCCTGGCCCAGTAAATTTAAGCGCGCGAGTTCGTCAAGCACTTCTGCAAAAAGATTTATGCCATCGCGAAATCGAATTTTCTCAGCTTCAAAGCCGTATTCGTAATCAAATTCTACAAGTCTACAACCTAACGTCAAAATATTGGGCACCAATTTTACTTACTGGTTCGGGAACTGCGGCAGTAGAAGCGATGCTTGCTAGTTTGGTACCGAGAAATGGTAGGTTATTGATAATTGAAAACGGTGTGTATGGAGAACGTATATCAAAAATAGCGCAAATCCACGGTATAGAGTTTGATATTCTTCATCACTCATGGGGAGAACCAATTGACTTTGATTTACTAACAAAATTTCTTGATAGTCATTTTGAAATTACTCATCTTGCTATCGTACATCATGAAACTACTACAGGACGTTTAAATAATTTAGAAGAACTAGCTCAAGTTTGCTATGATAGAAATATTAAAATTTTAGTAGATGCTGTTAGTAGCTTTGGTGGCGAAGAAATAAATTTTCAGGCTTGGGGAATTACAGCTTGTGCGGCAACAGCGAATAAGTGCTTACATGGTGTTCCTGGTACAGCTTTTGTCGTTTGCCAGCGTGCAGCATTACCAAGTTCTGAAATTATACCACGCACTTTATATTTAGATTTGGGTACATACTGCCGCTATCAAGACGAAGGCGCCACACCTTTTACTCAATCACCTCAAATATTTTACGCTTTAACCGAAGCATTACAAGAACTTGAAGACTCTGGTGGTTGGCGCGCTCGTCATGCAAACTACGCTCAACTTGCTGTTCATGTGCGTAACGGACTTGTGTCTATGGGTATTTCGCCTTTGCTACCCCAAGAACATTCATCTGTAGTTCTTAATGCATATCATTTACCGAATAACTTTACCTACGAAGCATTTCATGACTCATTAAAATCGCAGGGCTACATTATATATGCAGGACAAGGTAATTTTGCCAAGTCTATTTTTCGAGTTTCTACAATGGGAGCAATTAGTATTACTGATATGGAGCGCTTTCTTGAGGTTGTGAAACAAATGACGAATTCCTAAATTTTAGTTAAGTTTTTCATATATATGTTAAAAAAGAGACAAAATTTTATTAGATAGTTCTTAGTACTTGGTAAAAGCATATAGAGCATAAATTCTAGAAAGCAAAATTAAAAATTAAATATAATAAATTTACTACTGTTAATCATCTGCTTGGTATCAGTTTGGTTTAATCGCTATGCGATTTATGCATCCTTTTGGTTTTTTCACAATCGGTATCTTAAGCTTTACTTGTAGCGTATAAAGAATATGATTTTCTTCCTAGAAATTTTTTGCTTAATTATTTGTTTCGGCTCAGTTTGTTTTTATTTGGCTGGTGCTATTTATACTCTTCTGTTTTTCACTAATAAAAATTGCAAGAGCGAAAATAACAGAGAAAATAACATAGAGCCTGTTTCAATCTTAGTTTCAGTGAGGGGTATAGACGAAAAATCCTGGGATAATTGGTTTTCTCTTTGCAATCAAAATTACCCAGATTATGAAGTTTTATTTGGAGTAACGGATAAGGATGACCCAGCTATTGTTCTCCTCGAAAAGCTGGTTGAAATTTTTACCGACCGCGTAAAATACTATTCGGATTTGGTTCCGCTCGGCGTAAATCTTAAAGATAGTAATTTAAGCTATCTCTTAGAAAAATCTCAGCATGAAATTTTAATTTTTGCTGATGGTGATATAAAGGTTAGCCCAGAGTATATTCGTCTCTTAACTGCTCCACTCAAAAATCACCAAGTAGGTGCTGTTACTTGTGCTTATATTGTCCGCTCTCCCAATTCCTTAATTGCTGCGCTTGCGTCTTTCGGTCGCTGTTTTGATTTTCTTCCTAGCGTTTTAATTGCTCGCGCTATTGATTTTGGTTTGCGTTTTGCGATTGGCGTTACTATTGCTACTAGTAAATCTACTTTATTAGAGAGTGGTAGCTTACAAACAAGTAGGATTGGCTCTGATTACAATCTTGGTAAAAGGATTGCTTTAGCAGGTTATCAAATTTACCTATCTCCCTACGTATTAGATTGGAATCCTGGTAGCGAAGGTATAGGTCAACTTTATGCACGGGAGTTACGTTGGGCCAGAACTATTCGTTACAATCGCGGTTCCATATACTACGGCATGATTTTTTGCTATGGTACGGTTTTTTGCCTACCGCTATTAATTTTGTCTGGGTTCACTTCGTGGGCAGTCGCAATTTGTTTAACTGTAATATTGGTACGCTACGCTCAGGTACTGGTAAGTATTTTTTGTATGAAATCTCCAAAACTCTTACTTTGGCTTTGGGCTTTACCACTGCGAGATTTGCTGAGTTTAGTTATTTGGGTAATAGGTGGTTTTGGAAAGCGCATTTACTGGAGTGGAAGATTTCTTTCAGTTGAGGGTGATGGTTTGATTTCCCAGTGGGAATGAGCGATTTGTGCCAGCACACCATGTTTTAATTGTTTATTTGAGTCCTTGCAAAACTTCATATTAAAATTTCTCTACATCAATTTTTATTAGTTTTACGGGCGTTGGCGTGAGTTTTCTCAATATATAAATAATATAAAATTATAATACCTACGAAATTAGAGTACATTAAAATATTGTTTTACACAAACTTGAGGCGCCGCAGAAAGCTCTGTTTGAAGTTGGATGGAAACATGTAAAATAATGGGAACAGTGAATACACAAGCTTTAGGATATTGTTGTCTATTCGTAAATGCAGGCAAAATCAACTTATGCACTTTTTATCCCTATAGTTTTATGAGTGAAGATTTAACGCAGCGTTGGTTAACCGAAATTCAAGCGCTGAAGCAACAGCTGGCAGATGCAATAACGCGCTGTGATGAAGCGTGGGAAAGTGCTGAGAAATGGCGCAAACTCTATAACACCGAAGCTGAACAGCGACGTACTGATGCTCAACTGTTACAGCAAGAAATAGCGTCTTTAAAGGCAGAACTAAAAAAAATGCGGGGTATTGACGAAACGATACTTCCCGACGCGGATGTAAATACAGCTATTCATGCTGAAATTAGTCAAATTGGGGAAACGAAAGAATTACAAGCCAAACTCATTGAAGCGATGAAAGAACGTGCGAGTCTGTTGCTTGCTCTAAAAACCGAGCAGGAAAGTCATGCTCAAACTCGTAATAGTCTTACTACAGCTCTCGGTGATGCCATTGATAGCTTGGCGCGAATACGCTCTGAAGCCAAATAGGGCATCATACCATAGTGATGCCATCGTAAAACCAAATTTATAAAAATTTTATGTTAGTTTGGCGCCGTTACTGGGAAATATCTAAGTATAAGCACTCCTACTTATTTAAAGAGAGCTATTAGTTTTCCCTGTACGGAGATTATTTTCTATGCCAACTAAAAAGAAAATATCTAAAGTCGTTCTTTTTAAAAGAATCCGAGCATTGGCGATTCTGGCTACAGTATCAGTATTTGGATTCAATTCCTGTAATTCTGGGGTGCCGGAAGCCAAACTGGTGCTACGTAACGACTCAGAAAAAACGATTAATTTTATGAAAATCCAGGTAGCTGGTAAAGATTTCGAGCAGCGAGATATATTACCAGGTACAGAAAGAATGTGGCAATTTAAGCCAAATCGTGAAGACTCTTTTTTGGTTAACGGTCGTTTTAGTGCAGATGTTCCAATTCAAACTGCCTCTGTAGGACGTACAAACAATACAGATACCAGAGAACATCATCTCACTGTTAAAGAAAATGGTCGAGTCTCTTATAGTAGCCCAAAATAACTGGCAACTGATTTAACGGATGTAACGGATGTAACGGATATAACTGTAAATCATCCGTTACATCTGTTGTATCCGTTGCAAGGTTACATTCCCATCGCTTCGGCGACTGCTTTAACTTCGGGAAGGATGCCTTGTTTAAATTGGCTGTTGCTGTGTTTAATTGCGGTGTCGGGGTCTTTTAACCCGTTTCCTGTTAGTACACAAACTACTGTGGCGCCAGTTGGAATTTGGTCTTTAACTTTTAACATTCCTGCCACTGATGCTGCACTCGCTGGTTCACAGAAAATTCCTTCCTCGGATGCTAATAGTCGGTAAGCATCGAGAATTTCGGCATCGGTGACTGAATTAAATTCTCCTGTAGAAGCAGATTTTGCTGCTACTGCTTTTTCCCAACTCGCAGGATTACCTATACGAATTGCTGTTGCTATTGTTTCTGGATGGGGGAAAGGGTGACCTGTAACTAATGGTGCGGCGCCTGCTGCTTGGAATCCCATCATACGCGGTAGGCGCCCACATTTTCCAGCTTGATGATATTCACAAAATCCCATCCAATACGCGGTAATGTTTCCTGCGTTACCTACGGGGATACATAACCAGTCCGGTGCATCTCCTAAAACATCGACTACTTCAAAGGCGCCTGTCTTTTGTCCTTCTAGACGATAGGGGTTTACCGAATTAACTAATGTTACTGGGTAAGTTTCTGCCATCTCACGCACAATTTCTAAGGCACGGTCAAAGTTACCTTTAATAGCTAATACTTCTGCACCATATAATAGTGCTTGCGCTAATTTACCAAGAGCAACATAACCATCGGGAATCAACACAAAAGGACGCATTCCACCACGTCGCGCGTAAGCTGCTGCTGCGGCTGAAGTGTTGCCTGTACTCGCACAAATCACCGCTTTTGCCCCAGCTTCTTTGGCTTTGGAAATTGCCATCGTCATTCCTCGGTCTTTAAAACTCCCTGTCGGGTTAAGACCGTCGTATTTTACAAACACACGCACCTGCTTTCCAATGCGTTGAGCTATCGATGGTACAGGAATTAAAGGTGTGTTCCCCTCGTACAGTGTTACTACTGGAGTTTTTTCACTGACAGGCAAATACTCACGATAGGTTTCGATAAGTCCTAGCCAGGGTTGGCAATTTGATTTAACAGCAGACAAGCTTAAAGTCACGGTATATATGATTCAACAGGAACAAAAATACGTTTACCCAACTACTTAATATACAGGTGTTAGCGGCGCCTGAACGCACCATCTCACACTATTTTTCTAAAATCAGCTAAATATTCTACCATTTGGAGGATACCTAGTTTTAGTTTGTTTGACATACTGAAAAAATTGATTTTGACAAGCAATAATACTTATCTTACGCTGTTATACAGTGATTTTCATCGAAACTTTAAGAAAAGGTAACACAAATAACCAATTCTTGAGGAACCAGCTGAATACATTTGTAGTCAGATACACTGAATAGAAAATCATTAGAACTATTTATACCAAGTATATAATATTTTAATGGTTTTAAATATGACACTATTATAATATCTCTAATGGTGTGAGTTGAGGATTCAATACTCGTATGTCTATATCAACAGTTTCAGAACGCAGTTCCGTAAGTCAGTTGGCTTCTAACTTAAACAAAACGTTTTACCAAGTAGACCAACAAGTCAAATTTATGCATTTGCAAGCTGAAGTCGAGTGCTTGCTACAAGAGTTGCAGAATTTGAACACACAAAGATTAACGGCAATTAAGCCAGAATAATATCAGGCTTATTCGTTGTAATGACGTAATTTAAGTTGACTACTCGAAGCGTTGATTTTTTTGTGACCAGCGCTTCAATGTGTAGCCATTAGAGTCACTAATCAGCAAAGAAGGCAAATTAGTTTGACTTAAATTTGCTATGGCTATCAGTGATTTATGGTAATTTTGACCGAAGTCTGTATAAATTATACTGTTATTGTCCGATAAAATTAACGTCCTGGGGCGAGAATTTAGATTTATTTTATTTTGTGTCTGCTTGGCAACAGGCGCCAGTGATGTAATTGCCTCATTTGATGCTGTCAGTACAATCTCTGGCTTGCCGTTGCCATTTATATCGATTTCTTGTATGGGCCAGTGTCCTAGCTTTTGCTGAATAGTTTGGACATTGGGAAAATTACCTTTGACACTATTTGTAGTTTGTAATGCGCGCCATACTGCTTTCAAAACAGCATTACCGCGTTGCGAGTCTATACTTTGCAATTGCTCCAAGGTGGTTGGTGATGGTTGTATCCATTCGAGTGCTGATGTTGTTGTTGCTAGTGCTTGGGGTTGATTCTTTTCGCCAGATGTTGAGATATTCACAGAGTTATTTGGTAGAACTAGTAAACGCAACGTTCCGTTTGTTAACTGAACAGCTTTGACTGTTGCAGTTGTAGATTGTTGTTCAGAGTTTGTATGCCATACTGCGATTTGCAGTGTTGCGTCGTTGTCTAAGCCTAGAATTGAACGTAGATATTTTTGTTTTTCTGGCGGCGTTTTGGGTAGGTTTAAGGTAGTGAACGGTGCTTTTAGCCAGTTTTTACCATCATGAAACGTTGACACTTTGACTTGATACCATCTTTGATTATTAGATGGGTTATTAGTACTATTGTCACTATTGTCGGTGCCGATTTGTAACCAATCGTTTAAATTGACTTGTTTGCTTTCAATAGTTTGTGCCGAACCAATGATTTTGCTAGTGTGTGTCGTTGTTGGCAAAGACTGGGTAGTAACTTCACCTTTGAGATGTTTTAATAAAACTTGAATTTCAGGGAAATTAACTGGTTTACCTTTGAATTGTTCCTTTAACCATGAATAAGCGCGTGCGTCTCCATATTGTGATGCCAGAATTAATGCTCCCCAAGCTTGCACTTCCTTTTTGGTTGGGGTTAACTTCTAAAGCAGCTTCAACACGACTCCATAACCGTCCACTGTCAGCTTTGAGTGACTGACTAATCTCTAACGAGTTTTGTTTATGTGTAGTTTTGAATGCTTCTAACGCTTTACCCCAACGTCCATCGATTAAATTAGCAAGGACTTGTTGACTGGGACTTGCCCAAGTTGTATCTGCCTGAGTTTTACTAATTTGAGAGTGTAAACGAATAACATCGATTTGAGCTAGTGCGTTGCTTGAAATATTTTTTTTCTGCTTTTTAATCGATTTTAGTGAATTATATGCGGGAGTCCATAGACCACTGCGTGCCATTGAAATGGCTTTTTCAAATGATGAATCTTTTAAAGCTGCTGGTTTAAGCGTAATTTCGTTGAGTTCAACAGGGTTGAGAAAAGTTTTTACAGATTTGACTTGATAGACTTGTAACTGTGGTTCTAAGCCAACAGTTTGATTAATAACTAGTTCTTTATTACTATTACCCGTGACTTGTTGCCATTGTGGAAGTGTACCTGTTGGACTTGTCCAAGATATGAGTTGCTGTATATGGTAACGAGCAGGATTGAAATAAAGTATATGACCGTAGTTGATATTGTAAGTACCTTCGCTGCGCTGTCCAAGTAAATAGTACCAAGTACCAGAATCTTTTGAGGCGCCTTCTAAGCGTTTAATTTCGGTTACAGGTAAAGAAATGCTGCTTCCTTGATTTTCGTTAGTGGCATTAACAAGTGGTGCAATTACAAACGACTCTTCTGGACCTGCGATAGCAATTTGAGTTGTAAGCAGGTAATGTTTTTCTGGTTCCCTTTTAAACTCTAAGTCCAATGCTTGTTGATAAACTCGCAGTTCGACAATTTCTTTACAATCAGATTGACAATTTGAACGTTGTTTGTAAATAGGTAATAAGAATGAGTCTTCATTGAAAATTATTTCACCTTTTTGTAACCCAAGTTTATTTACAGCCGCTTCAATTTGTGCTACTGTTTGCGCTTCACTTTTGGCAACTTTAATTTGCGCCCACTGTGGTAAAAGTTTATTTATCCAGCCAAGTTGTTGTGGTTGAAAAATAAATAAAAAGCTAATCCACGCAAACCCTATAACCAAACTTGTAAGCAAGAGCAAAATTATTAGAGCTAACAATGATGTTAGGCGCCTTGTTTTGTTAGATTTTTGGCTTGTGTTTTTGACGACACGCTTAACAAGACGCGCGTTTGAATTTTTGGATAGAGGTTTTTTTATCGGCTTTCGTGGTGTAGCCATATTAACTATCGGTCTTACGTACTGCACTTCTCTTTTATACTCGCTTTAATAAAAAACCGCTAATTACTCTTAAAGCAGTCATTAGTACTATAGAAACCGGGTTTGTACGTAAAATCTTTGTTTTATTACAAAATATCAATTCATATTCCCGGTTTCTAACTTTTAAGCTAATAAATATTATAGTTTCACCAAAAAATATAGGTATTAATAACTATATAATCAATGAAATGCATGTAATTAATGGAGGAAACATGATGAAAACCCCATATAAATACGTACCTTTTATTACTCCTTATTATCGACAAGTCCGTAAAATGTATCGGAATTTTACGTATGCGGGTAAAGGAGTTTATTGTCCCATTTGCAATAATGATTCTAAGTCGTGGTTGAATCAAGAAGATGCAGGTACATGCCCTTACTGTGAAAGTCAAGCTCGGCATCGATTATTGTGGTTATTTATTGAAAAGCACAGTCAAATTTTGACGCAAAAAACTAAATTATTGCACTTCGCACCAGAGGAATGCTTAAAAAACAAATTTAACAGCTTACCAAATCTTGAATATGTGACCGCAGACCTTTCTGCACCAGGAGTTGAAGTGCATACTGACATAACCAACTTAGTATTCGAGGATAATTCATTTGATGCGGTTGCATGTTGTCACGTACTCGAACATATTCCCAACGATAGCTTGGCAATGAGCGAGTTATTGCGGGTTTTGCGTCCCCAAAGTACTGCTTACATTCAAGTTCCTTACAACAAAAACAAACCAACCGATGAAGACCCAAGTATAACTGACCCTCTTGAACGGGCAAGACGTTTTGGACAGTTCGACCATGTTAGAGTGTATGGATTTGATCTTAAGAAGCGTTTAGAAAGCGTGGGGTTTGCTGTTAGTGAAGAGTATTATGCACACGAAATAGATTCTACTCTCTGGAAACGTTATGGACTGTGGGATGATGTCATTTTTTGCTGTACTAAAGTTTGATTGCCTTTGAAACGTAGGTTAAATTTCCGTAAATCCTCGCATGTCATATTTAAAACTTATTGAATAAACTCGTCCGTTGAGTGTGAGTGTAAGTGTGAGTAAAAACGGATGCGCTTAAAGGATAAAGTTTGTATCGTTACCGCGATGCTAGTTGGGGGAGTTATTGGGCTACCTAGCAAAGCATTATCAAGCGAGTTGTCTCGGATAGAAAGTGGTGCTGTTTCTTCCCTTTCTGTCGCATCCGTTCCTTTCTCAATGAACGGTGATGAAGGTGGAATGTCACAGGTAACATCTGTGTCACAGCTTAAAGATGTACAACCTACTGACTGGGCATTCCAAGCGTTACAATCGTTGGTTGAACGCTATGGTTGTATCGCAGGGTATCCCGATGGAACCTTCAAAGGAAATCGTGCCCTGACTCGGTATGAGTTTGCTGCTGGGTTGAATGCTTGTCTAGACCGTGTTAATCAAGTGATTAGTGTTGCGGTTGATGAATCTTTTAAAAAAGAAGATTTAGCGCGTTTAAGTAAATTACAAGAAGAATTTGCTACTGAATTAGCAACTTTACGCGGTCGAGTTGATAATTTGGAAGCACGTACTGCTGAAATTGAGGCTTCGAGATTTTCGACGACAACAAAATTATCGGGTCTTAGCGTTATTGGTATTCAAGGTCGTACTCGTAACCGTGGTGACATTGCACCGCGCGATGGCAGACGAGATACACAAGACCAAGGTACAAATACAAATGTAATTAATTTCACTCAACTTTATTTAACAACTCAGTTTGACCCCAAAAGCTATTTAGTAACAGGTCTATTAGCTGCTAATGGTGGTACAAGTCCAGCACTGAGTAACGATGTAATATTAGGCTATGAATTTTCAACAGGCAATAGTTTAGTACTTAGCGACTTGCATTATCACCGACTTTTGAGCGACAACTTCGCCATTATGGTTGGTACAAGTAACGTTAACATGGCAAGTGCATTTCGCGGACCAAACCGTGCAGAAAGTGGCGCCACTGGCCCGCTTTCGTATTTCGCTCAACGCAACCCGATATTAAATATGGGATTTGCATATCAGGGTGGAATTGCATTTGACTGGCAATTTGCCAAGCGCGCGAGTTTGCAGGGTATTTATATGAGTGCTGCTCCTGGAAACCCAACCAAACGTAATGGTTTATTCGATGGAAATACAACAGCAGCAGCGCAGCTATTAGTAACACCAGTCGATAGTTTAGATGTAAGTGTGTATTACGCAAATAATTATTCTTCGAGTGGTTGTTTACAAACCTTTGTTGGTGATGATTGTTTAACAGGTGTCAACCCGACTACTCAAAAACGCGAACCTGTTAAAACAAACGCAGTTGGCGCCACTCTTAACTGGCAATTATCACCTAAATTTACTTTAGGCGCCTGGGGTGGTTATACAAACTCCAACATTCCCGGTCGGTCAGGAAATGTAGAAACAACCAACTGGATGGTATATATGAACTTTCCCGATTTATTCCGCAAAGGCAACCTTGGGGGAATTTACGTAGGACAACCACCAAAAATAACTAATAGTGACTTACCAGTAGGAAATAACGTACCAGATATTATTAACGGTGGTACAGGTCGCTCAGGTGGTCAACCAGGAACAACAACTCAAATAGAAGCCTTCTATCGCTTCCAAGTTACAGACAACATCAGTATTACACCAGGCATAATTCACATTATTCAACCAGGACATACACCCGATAGTGACTCAGTAACAATGGGAGTATTGCGAAGTAGTTTCATGTTCTAAGCTCTATACTTCATAAATCTTTTATATAAACAGCAATAAATTAGCTAAAAACCTCAATAATTAGCACATCTTTACCTGCAAAAAATAAATAAAAAATTCAGTGGTACTTCGCTTTTAAAATAATCTCAGCAAGATTAAATTCAGATTAGTTAATAATAAACTCTTCTTAAAATCTATGCATCGACAAACTCGTTACCTACTAGCTTTAGGTATAGCGGCTAGTACCACTATGGCTGTAAACCCCTGTCACGCACAGACAGTTACCGATAATGTAGATAATAGCAGCGACAAAGAACTACTGGCGCCACAACCAGCATCAAATCAAAATATAACTAACCCAACCGACAAATCACTTACACCTTCAAATGCAGTTAGTCAAACATCCGTCGAGAAAGCTGCTATACCTAACGTAAATCCTCGTATTCCTATATCAAGTAGAATATTTCCTGCAATGCAGCAGTAATAATCTAAAATTTGACATTTCCAAACTAAATATATTGCACTTCCCCGTTTTTCCTTTGCATTAAATTTTATATCTTGTGGGATATCTTGTGGGATGGGCATCCTTGCCCGTCCAAAATACGGGGCGGGTTTAGATATGTTGTTATGATGTATCTAGTTTGTTGTGTAACCCGCCCGTACATTATTTATATCTTGTGGGATGGGCATCCTTGCCCGTCCAAATATGGGGCGGGTTTAGATATGTTGTTATGATGTATCTAGTTTGTTGTGTAACCCGCCCCTACGATTTCTTCGTACTGCTTACCTGCACTTTCCCAGGTAAATTCTTTCTCAACATACTCTCGTGCATTATGCGATAATTCCGCGCGCAATTGCGGTTTATCAAAAATTTGACTAATTGCTTTTATATATTCATCTGGTTGATTCGCACGTATTGCTCGCAGTGGTACATTTGGTAAATCACATGCTAACCCTTCTAAACCGCGATTACTACCTACAACTGGTGTACCAGCTGCCATAGCTTCTAAAGTTTTATTTTTAATTCCAAATCCGGTTCGCATTGTCACTACACAAACAGTAGCTTGATGCAAATACTCTGCCATCGAAGGAACTCGACCCGTAACATTCACACCTGGTTTATTTTTAAGCTCCATCACTTCCTTAGTCGGACGAGAACCGACAATATCAAAAGTTGTACCTGGATAAAGTTTTTGAATTTCTGGTAAAACTTCGTTACAAAAAAAGCATACTGCGTCAATATTGGCTAAATTATCCATTGCCCCAACAAATACTATACGGCGCCCACCAGGGTCAGAAGTACGATAAGGAAACGACACCAAATCGACGCCATTGGGAATTACAGGAATTTGAGCGTTTGGTTTAAATTTGAGAAGTTGAATTTTATCTTCTTCGGTTGTCACTACAATATCTGAAAACTTTTTACAGTACTCTTGTTCGTAGCGGCGTAGTAAGGGTAAATTTAATCTATCGCGAAGTTTATTTTCAGAGATTCCAGTTTCAAGTTGATTCAAACAGCTACCGTACACGGAACTGTGGACATTAACTACAGTTTTGACTTTTTCTTGAAAATGCGGTCTGATATAAATCTCATTAACGCTGTGTTCACAAGTAATAACGTCACATTTACCCGCTTCAACAAAATCATCAATCCAGCTTTGCATCTGGGGTGAATATCTATTTAGTACACTAGGTGGAGTTGAGCGCGCGATAAAAGTGCCAAACCTCTTAACTTTTCCAACCGCACCACCACTACCAGTGTGTGGACGGTCAAAAACAACTAAATTATCAACATGCTCTCTCAAATTAAAAATATCCATATCACTAACATCAGCTTCGCGTTGCGTCACCATCGTTACGGTATGGCGCCGACTTAGATAATCTAATAAATTAAAGGTTCGTACCTGCGTGCCCCCACGAGTCGCAGGATAAGGAAAAGTTGAAGATAACATTAGTATGTTCATTTTAAGTAATTATACTGATAATAAAATGTAAACTATATAAATATAGGATTAACTACGATTAAAGATAACGTCATCGTCAATATCCCTGATATTTAGATATATAAATCAAGTAGCTATTTTAATGTATAAAAGTTAAATAGCTACCTCACTGATATTAAATATAGCGTTTGAAGAATATAAAGGCGCCGATGTTATGTTAATAAAACTTTAGGGAAGTATATAAATATATTCAAATACAGAAAAATGTCTAAAATAACCGTTACAATTCCTACGTACAACCGTGCCAACCTACTACCTTTCGCCATCGAAAGCGTACTTCAACAAACCTACCAAAACTTTGAACTAATTATCTGTGACGACGGTTCTAGCGATGACACCCCCAACCTGATGTTACAATACACTGACAACCGCATCAAATACATTCGCCACCAGCAAAACGTTGGAAAAAGTAATAACATGCGTGCGGGTTTTGAAGCAGCAACCGGGGAATACTTCATAAAATTCGATGATGACGATAGACTCACACCCAAATTTTTAGAACACACAGCCACAATCTTAAACAACTACCCATCAGTAGATTTTGTTGGTACAGACCACTGGATAATAGACATAAACAACCAACGTGACGAAGTGCAAACCAAATATAACTCTCGCATTTGGGCAAGAGACACCTTACCTGAAGGAATAGTAGAAAACCTGCTTGAAGTCGTATTCGTTCGTCAAAGCTTTCAAATCGGCGCCACATTATTTAGACGCAAAGTCTTAACAGAAGTTGGTTTCATGCAACCCAACTGGCAGAACTGCGAAGACAACGATTTGTTTGTAAGGTTAGCATCATCAGCAAAACAAGGGTATTATCTACCAGAGTTACTAATGGAATATCGCTGCCACGCTGAACAGCAAAGTAAAGACCGTGCGATTCGCTACCTATCAGATAAAATACAGTACTTAGAAAACTATAAATTTGAGTCAGATAAATTAGAAAAAATCCGTCAAGGGCGCCTGACCGAAACACAGTTATTATTAGGACTAAGATTAATAGAAAAAGGTGAGACGCAGCAAGGAAGACAATTAGTACTAGCGGGTAAAGCACATTCGCTTTCTAAAGCGTTAACAGGTTTAGGATTGTCGCTGCTACCCCTTGGAATTCGTCCAATGGCGTTTGATGCAGTCCGGAAAGTTAACTCACATTGACTTAAATACTTTATATTCTACGGTTTATTCAGTATAATTTCTGATGTGTATAAGTTGCAAAGATGATTAAAAATGATTAAGTAACTAATAACATTTTGTCGATAATAAGTATATTAAATAGCATGATTATCAAGAGGTTTTAATATATGAAAATTGGAATATATACACTAGGAAATGACGCTGTTTACGACCAATTAGTCGCATTATTAAATAGTATAGAAGTTAATATTGGCGATATTCCTGTTTGTATTATTCCCTACAATGAACAACTAGATTTAGTAAAACAGGAAGTTAATTCTAGAGCTAATGTCACCATTTTTGATAATAGCGAATCTATTCAACGCTGGGAAAAATTTGCAAATGAGGTATGGGCTGTTCATCCCGGCGCCAAAGCTTCTAAAATATCACTAAATTGGTGGTCTTCTGGTCATCTGCAAAGGAAATTGTGTGCTTTTGATGGAGACTTTGATGCATTTGTATTTTGTGATGCCGATAGTTTGGTAATGAAGTCTTTTGATGGTATTTTTGAAAAATTGAATACATATAGCTTTGTATTCGATGACTGGATACATAGCAAAAACCGTATTAAAGTACCATTGAATGTTCCATTACTTGAGCAAGCTAATTTATTTACAGAACAACAGATACGTCCTCGACTTCACTGCTCTGATTTTTTTGGTTCAAAGCGAGGTTTATTTACAGCAGAAGATTTAACAAAATACAAAAAGCTTTTAATTGAACAGAGAGAAGTTGAGTGGCTAACAGCTTGGTGGGATGACGCTCATTTATTTAATTATTTAACCTTTAAATCAAATTTACCACTTTTTAACTATACTCTCAGTGAAAACGCAGAGGATAGAACCGGGAATTGCGCCATTGCAGATTCATTTGTGAACATAAACAATGTGCTTTATAACGAGCAAGGTTTAAAGCCAATCCACCGACTTCACTATATGAACTACCCAACAATCGATTTTACTCGTTTGTGTTCTGGTGAAAATGTAGATATACGCTACAAAGAAGAGTTTTTGCATTACCGCTTTTTGAAACAGCCTGAAAGTAGACCGCAAAACTTTTATTCTCCTAGCTTAAGCGAAAAATTTTCTAGATTATATAAAAAAGCCACAAAAAAAGTCAGAATGCTAGTTTCATAACGTTTTTATCTCTACTATTGCAAGACTGTTTTTTCTAGATAAATTACATTTGAGATAGGAGTTAGGTTTATAATGCTTGTTACAGAAAAAAGTCCAATTGTAATTGTTGGCTGTGCAGACGATAATTATTCAATGCCACTAGCCACAACGATGTCCTCTGTAATTGCTAATGTTAGTAGTCAACGTCAGGTAGTCATATGTATAATTGCAGATAAAATTACACAAGCAAATAAAAATAAAATTCTTAAATCTTTAAAGAAACCTAACGTTATTATTGAGTGGCTTATACCAGATTATGCAAAACTCACTAATGCCATAATTTCCAGACATATCACAATTGCTTCATATTATAGAATTTTAATTCCTGAGTTACTACCTGAAAAGTACCAAAAAGCAATTTATTTAGATAGTGATGTAATAGTAAAAGCTAATATAGAGAAATTGTGGGATACAGAAATTGCAGATAATTATGTATTAGCAGTGCGAGATATGGATATAGACGCAACTTATGTGTCTTCGTCCAAGGGTTTACAAAACTATCAGCAACTTGGAATAGCTCCAGATTGTAAATATTTCAATGGAGGAGTTTTAGTTATTAATGTTGAGAAATGGCGCCGTGATAATCTTTCACAAGAAATAATTAACTATATAAGTAATAATCAACAATATATTCGCTGGCATGACCAAGATGCGATGAATGCAGTAATTGCAGGAAAATGGAGTGAGCTTGACCCAAGATGGAATAGCCAAGCTGTGATACATAGTTATTCATCATGGAAAGAAACTTCTTTGACCGAAGAAATGTATAATAACGTAATTAACGATTCTTATATTGTGCATTTTTCATCATCTGCGAAACCTTGGAAACTAGGTTGTAAACATCCAAACAGAATGTTATTTTTCCAATATATCGATTTAACTGCATGGGCAGGATGGCGAATCACTTTTATTAGAAAACTTTGGCTAAAAGTTAAAGATATGATGAAAAAGAAAGGAATATCATTCAGCCAAGCGTAAGGTGGGCAATGCCCACCCTACTACTAGTTACAAATTACAGTTTCAGGATCGAGATAATTTTGTTGCGTTAATATTAATAGTTCCTGCGTGACCAGAAGCAAAGACGCCACTTGTAATTAATCCTCCATTTGCTACTTTTAGTAGAGACGCGAAATTTACCTTCGGTACACTTCGTGAACGCGTCTCTACAAGGTTTTGGGTTTGTCGAATTTTCTTAACCGAGCAGATTAAAGACGCATATTTATCAGATTATTGATAAAAATATATGTTTATTGAACATATAAAAATTAAGTATTAATACGTTGGTGCAAGATGTGAGGTAAGAGGATGCAATTGTTTAACTGTATGATTTTAAATTTTGTATCACGCTATTTGTTTGGCAAACAAAAACGGTAGAGCAAATAGAAGTGGTGGATTGGTTAGCTGTACTGGATATAACTTTATATTTACGTGGTCGCAGACCTGACCATTACGCACTAGTACTGGGCCTGCGGAACCACGCAGTGGTGTCTCCTGCAAAAAATAAGTTAATCTCTCTGTAGACCAAGTAAGAGTAGTGGCAAACACATAGTATTGTCCATCCTTTGGCAGGGAAGCTATGTGATAAGTACCAGGTGCAGTTAAAACTGTGCAACTAAGAGGACGACTCTGGGGAATAGGTGTTGGGAAAAGTCCTACAAAGATTGGTTTGGTACACTCGTCGATTGTACTGATTTGTCCAGTAAGACCACGACTCGACAACGAGATACAGCAATGTTGTGTAACGTGTTCGTGTACATATTGCCAACAGGGTAAGGTAATGTACTCAGCCATATATCGCATTTGCCCAGGTGATAACCCTACAAGTTGTTTAAAACGGGTGACGAAGGTACCCAAGCTGTTGTAACCGACTTCGTAGCAGATGTCGGTGACACTGTTCTGGGTTGTTAGGAGGAGTTGTTTAGCTGCTTTCAAGCGTAGCGCGTACAGGAACTGCGAGGGTGGAATACCAGTTATTTGGCGAAATATACGGTTGAAATGATACGGACTAAGTGCAGCAATAGCAGCCATGTCTTGTAGCGAGAGCGTTTCATCCAAGTGTTCGTGCATGGTTACAATGACACGTTTCACAGCCTTATCATGTGATAAAGATGTTTTGTTGCGATGATTGATACCTATTAACAACTGCTCTTGCATTTTTCTTTCTCCTTAATATCTTCAATTAGACTTCTGGCTAATTACATGAATGTTAAAATCGGGAGCAACATATGAATATAAGGCCTCCTGTAATGCTTTTGGTATGGGAGTTGCTACTGTTGCCTTTCCTTGTCGTCGCATACAAGCTACTTGCTGTTCACCACGGGCAACGAGTTCCTGACTATCATTGGTAATACGCCAGTACTCGAAGAGCATTGTAATTCGATTTTGCTTTAATTCTTTTAGTTGCATTCGGATTGCAATTTTGTCAAAAGCAAAAAGCTCAGAAAAATATTCACACGATACTTTCACCGTGGCAAGGGCTAACCCATTGGAAAGTTCTACTAGTACACATGGTGCATGTTCTTGGAGAAACATCTCTCGACAGCGACCTTGCCAGCGCAGATGGTTTACATAATAGACATTTCCCACAAGATTCGTTTCTTCAAAACTTATTATATGGATGTATTCATAAGTTAGCATGTTGACTCCCAGAAAAACTGTTTTTGACCAGTAATGCTAGTACTAATGGTTTTTCTATTCCCCGTACTGATGTCACCAATGTTGCAATAACCATCTGACCTGCTGCCAATACAACTCTGCCGTCTTTACTTGAGTCAAGCATCATGAGTGAGATATTTATCATTGCCCCGGCTTTTTTCAAACATTCGCTAGCTGCCCAAATACGTGTAGCTGCTATATCTAAATTTTCACCTGCATATGAAGCAACAATTTCTGCTAACTTAAACCGCTCTGTTGTCAGCAGGTCTTGCCATATGTCAACTGTTCTGGGTCGCACAACTTCTGCGTCACAACCCACTGTCTCTTGCCCTGCAACAGCTATTGTTAAATCATCTGCATGAGCTACCGAGACAACCTTCTCGACTAGTACCTCTGGCTTACCATCAGGTCGTCGAAATACTGGCAAATTTACTCCTATTGCTTGCTTAATCGCGCGCTCACTCCGCACATGATGTTCAACAGTTGGGTCTTTATCTATAACAACCGTTACGTCTGTTGAAGGAACTAATTCTCGTATTTGGCGCTCAATGTATGCTGCTAAGAGCGGTTCCGCCCACAATTGAGATACTGTTTGTTTAATAACTTTTAACCGCAGACCTTCCCATCGCTCCAGTACACAGCCATTTATGTCTGTAACCTCTAAATCATAAATGAAAGTGTCACCTATTTGCGCTTGTTCTTGGGCATATACAAAGTGTTCGTTGGATGTTTGTTTAATTCCAGGGATAAGTCGATCTACTCCTATAGGCAAAATTGTCGCATGTGGGATACAAGCCTGTAGTGCATGGATGGCAGCATCTCTGGCGCCTGGGTCTCCTAAGACTAGTGTTTGTGGTAGATAGTGACTAAACCAATTATTTCCAGTATCTGGCATAATTTCTGCAACACATTTTGTCGCTCTTAAATATTTATAGCCTCGCAGTCGTCGAAATCGTCCACTATGAAAGAGGATGGCGCCATAAATATCTCGTTCTGGGTTGAGCGCATAGTTTTCATCTAACTTATGATTGGCTGTTGAAAGCAAAGATGTCTTATCTGTCTTATCTACTGAGTTACTAATTACACAAATTGCCTGGAAATGTTCCACTTGGAAAGCAGTTTGTGTACTTCTCAAAACTACTTCAATTTGACCAGGCTTCTGTATCAGAGCTGCAATGCGGATTGTAACACTTGAGCCATCGGGAACTACTACTGGGCGATTAAACTTGACCGACTCAAAAATTGGCGGTTCAGTAGATTTTGCTAACGCCATAGCCACCTGTGCCATTGCTTCTAGCCCCATAACTGCTGGAAACAACTGTTCTCCTTGAAACACGTGGTCTTTTAAATATGGGTCTGTGTGGGTCGATAACTCGATGTCAACAATTAACTCCAACTCTGGATAGTAAACTTTTTGACTTTCCAAAAAGCGTAAAAATGGAAGTTCTGATTGTTCGATTTTGAGCGTTGGCATTAATCCAAAACGACCAGTTACTACTACGGATGTCTTTGGTAAAGAGTGAGATATTAAACTACGTAGAACATCTATTCCCCTATCTGGTGAAATCGGTGTAATTCCTTGTTGTATAAGCGTATCTATACGACCTAACCGCTCACCCATTCCGACACCAGACCAAATAGACCACGCTATATTTAGGCATCGACAACTTGAATGCTGTTCCTGAAATTTTTCCATTAGAAGAGCTAACCATTCGTTTGCTAACCCATAATGCGCTTCGCCCCGCAACCCAGTATTGGCAATAATAGAACCAAAGGTAATGAAAAGCCGCAAATGTTTTGGGTTAATTGCAGCGATTAGATTACGCGCTCCTTGTACTTTGGGTGCTAATGTGTTTATAAATGCTTTCTTATCCAACGAACTTAATAACTGTGGTACGTTTGTGCCGGCACCGTGCAAAATTGCCGTAATTTTACCTAGTTCTGCCTCTAGTTTAGTAACTGCGGTTTGGACTGCTTTGGCATCAATGACATCAACTGAGATGTAACGTGCGTGTACACCTGCTGCGGTTATTCTCTCTAAGTTTTTTGAAAGTACGGTGTCAGTTTCTGGCAGAGAACGTCCTAATAGTGCTAGCCGCACTCCGGTTTCTTGAGCTATAGAAAGCGCGCATTCAGCAGCAATTCCTTTTCCCCCTCCGGTAACTAATAACACATCGTTTGAGCTTAGAGGTATTTCAGCAGGTTGTACTAACGGTAATAACCGCAGGCAAGGTTCAAACCGCTTTCCAGAAGAATCATAATGTGCCTCAGAATAACCTACTGTTGCTAAAGCTTCTGCCATTATCCACTTTGCTGCGTCAGGATGAGCGATTGGTACATCAACAATACATATATTGACATCCTGTGCTTCGAGGTAAAGCGTTCGAGCAAATGAGGCGCCACCTCCTCCATGCTGCACTAACACAAATCGCGTTGCTTTCTCCACCAAAACCTTACGAGCAGACGCAAACAACATGTCTAGATGACATTCATCTGGGGTTGGGAGACACACAACAATTCCGCCACCAGGGCAACCTTTAAATGTCTCTTGTAAGGCGCCTAACAAAGGATAATCATTGCCCGCCATAACTTGCCAAGAGCTTTCTTCTATACTGTTAATATGACGGTGTGGCAATGAACGCTCCACTAATTCAACGGTAAATGACCTTATCCATGCATCTACACCTTGTGGAAATTTTAGTTGTGCATCAACTTGCTCAGAAATACCACTATGTGATAGTTCCTCTAATGCTTGAGCAATTTCACTTACGCTAGCATCGGCATAATCAGTTGGTGCAATAGGTGGTGGTAACTTAAGACAACGGGCAGCTTCGGCGACTAGCTGACTTACAGTAATCGAATTCAAATGCAAGTCACTTAGCATACGGCTAGAATCTTGCACTGAAGAAGGAGGAAGTTCGGCACGTTCAGCCACTAGCTGACGCAAAAGCTCTAAAGCAGATTTTGAATTAGATTTTGAATTAATTGATTGCTTATTATTGTGGTTTAACTTGTTTTTATCATCTGACTCTAATTCAAGATTTAAAGGCGCCAATTTTTTATCAGTGGACAATGGCGCCAGTTCACATGGATTAGTAAAAAATCGCGGATGCCAATCTAGGTTAAAGGGTCGTGTAAATCGCCCGGCAAACAATGCTTTATGTTTAATTGGCGTACCTAGAGCGAATGCAGCACCTACTGCTTGCCACAAACCAGAGAGTGAAGAACCACTAGCATCTAGCGCTACAGTTGGCACATTCACAAAGTCTTTAACCAAATTGCTTAATACTTGCCCAGGACCTACCTCAATTAACAAATCTAGTCCTTCAACTGCTTTGGTTACTGCTTGGATAAATTTTACTGGTGCTGTAACCTGACGAATAAGAAGTGAGCGCAGATCTTCATCTTGTGGCAATAGCTCTCCAGTAACTGTAGATACAACAGTACGACGCAACGCTTGAAAATCTAACTCAGCTAGATGTTTTGCTAGCGGCTGGGCTGCTGCTGCTACCATTGGTGAGTGAAAAGCATGGGACACTGGTAAAATTGTAGCCTTAATACCTTGTGCTTTTGCCCTTTCGACAACTTTAGTTACAACCAAAGCATCTCCAGAAATAACCGTTTGACGAGGTGAGTTGAAACCTGCTATTACAACTCCCTGGCTGATATCTAGACTAATATCTAATTTATCTGACTGAATTTTAAGTAATTCAACCTCCTGTTGTGCAGCTTGGATACTTGCCATTGCTCCAGTAGAACTGCCAAAAGCTGCCATTGCCTTTCCCCTAACGGTAGCAATTTGCAATAATGTCACTACATCCAAAGCGCCAGCCCAATAAAGAGCAGTAATTTCACCTAAGCTGTGTCCAACAGCAATACTTGCTGTTATTCCCATTTCCTCTAACGTTTGGAGTGCTGCTGTTGAAGCGGTAACAATAGCGGGTTGGGCAATAATAGTGGATTTACGGTCATTTTCTATAGGAAAACTAACTTTATTATACAGTTCTCTTACCCACTCAAAACGACTCCATAAACCACCGTCGAGATAGGTAGGAGACGCTTGTCCGGGAAAGAGGAAGCCAATACATGGTGTTTTTGTACTATTGCCGAGAAATACTCCTGAGTTATTATCTAGTCGAGTTGTTATATCCTCTGTAAGCCATGACTGAAGTATTTTTAAACGACTTGTTAACATCTTGGGGCTATTAGCAATAATTGCCGCCCTCACAGGCATAGTATCACGACCATCCAGGTTTTTTGAATACGAGGCAGCTAAATCAATAACTTCAGCCCTGGACAACCTGGGAGCTAGTGTCAACAAATGTTCTATTATCTGCCGTAGATTTTGAATATCTTCGGCGCCTATGAGAATAAGTTCAGTATCTTGAGATGAGGTCAGACATGTGTACTCTTGGAGAGTAAGTGTTTGGCGCCGCTCAGTGGTGGGACTTTCTAGAACAATATGAGTATTAATTCCTCCAAAACCCATAGCACTGACACCAGCACGCAATGGCTGGTCAGATGACCAAAGTTTTCCTTGGCTAAGAACTTGTAGAACAGGCTTTTCTCCAGTTAATTCAGGGTGAGCAAACTCTGAGCCGGTTGTTGGTGGTAGAATTTGGGTATGCAAAGCCATTGTGGCTTTAATCAACCCAGCAACTCCAGCCGCCGCTTTGGTATGTCCGATATTAGCTTTAATAGAACCGATAACTGCGGGTGCGACTTGAGATGTTGCTAACCGACGAGCGCGCGATAGTGCTTGTAGTTCCACAGCATCACCAACACTTGTGCCTGTGCCATGCCCTTCAAAATAACTAACTGTTTCAATTCCAAAACCTGCTCGATGATATGTGCGTTTTAAAGCTAACATTTGTCCTTCAACTTCAGGACGGGTAATGCCACCGCTACCATCCGAAGATACACCCCAACCACGAATAATGGCATAAATTCGATGCGAATGGGCAATCGCATCTTCATACCGCATCAAAACTACACAACCGCAACCCTCACCAGGAAAAAAGCCTTCAGACCGGGTATCATAAACGCGCATTTCTGACTCTGCTAAGGCGCCTGCTTTCGCAAACCCGACCAATTCAAATGGGTCTATGCTCAAATCTACACCACCAGCAATTGCTACATCTATATCCCCTGCAACCAGGGCACTAGCGGCGTTAGTAACTGCTAACAGCGAAGAACTACAAGCTCCGTCAATAGTATAGCCGCCACCTTTGAGATTAAAATGATTGCAAATACGTCCAGCAATTGTATTAGATAAGTTACCTGCTAAAGTTTCTTCACCAATTATTGGAAACGGTGCTTTATATTTTGCTTCTAAATTATTTAGAAATTCCCAACGTTTCTCTGGCAAACAGTTTTGCTCCGCAAGGGCAGCTTCTACTACTCGGCGCACATAAGGCCAACGCAAGCGCATTGTATTAGCTCTAGAAAATTCCCCTGTTAGCGTGTTGCCTAACAATACAGCAGTTGTATCTCGTGGTAAACCCTCACCTCCAGAAAATCCAGCATCTGCTAATGCCAATTCAGCGACATCCAACGCTAGCCAATGTGCCAAATCTGCGGCGCGAAATGTGTTGCCAGCAACCCGAAAAGCTACTCTGTCAAATTCATAACCTTCAATTAAAGCAGCTTCCGTAGTATAAGTACAATCAAGAGCATTACGGTCAGCAGACATATAATCTGCTAAGTTCAAACGTTCTGGTGGTATTTGCCTGAATGACCGACGCTGGGCGAGTACATTTGACCATAAATCTATCGGTGAGGCAGCATCTGGATAACGGCAAGCCATGCCAACAATTGCTATTGCAAATGTCATTATTTATACCTCTCTAATTGTTTTGGTTGCTGGTACTAAAACCTTTGTAAATGCCACATAGTCAGCTATTGCTTGGGCGTAAAAGCTCAGTCCTCGAAATATACAGACAATTGTCAGAGCAAAGAAAAACCCAAACACGATGTGATTGACCATTAGTAGCCCATACACAATAGCCACTGATAAGCCAAATATCGCTTGATTTAATGGTCTGCTTGGCGTTGTACCTGGGTCTGTCACCATATAAAAGGTGAACAACACAAACGCTACACCCGTCATCGGTACAAATCCAGCTATCATAGGTGTTCCAAATATCAAACTTCTCAATAATGCTTGTAAGACAAAGCCACCTAGCCAACCTGCAATTAGGGAAAGTTTTCCAGTGAAGCGAGTATTGAGAAATGTGCCACTAATTACAATTAGCCCCGGTAAAATCCAATCTCCTGCACCGCTAAGGTTTTCTGTAAATTGGTAAGGAGGAGCAATACCAACCCAAGGAAACATTAACAGTGTGACTGTGATGCCAAAGTTGGAGGGGTTGAGAAAATGCCGCTGTTCGTTACCCAACGGTGCGCGAAAGATAGCTTTTGAGGCGATAGCGACTGCACTGGCAAAAGCGATAGGTAATAGACGCTCGTTTGCATACAGCAGCATAGCAACTGCCAAAGCTGTAATGTGTGCGGATAATAGAAAATTGACAAAACGCCTCAGTCCACCAATGAACACAGGTTGGCGCCCATTAACCCATGCATCAATCAGTTCGAGCAGAATTTCCATACTATAGGCAGTCGCTAAGGCAATTAAAGGCTGTGCCCAAGATTGCTCAAAGCCTAAAACCGTATGTCCTAAAATATTCAAAACTGTAATTGCTACAGCAAAACGCTGCAATCCTGCTAAACGATTTGCTTTGTGTATGTTAAAAGTGCTTATCACGTCTTCATACCTCTGTGCTATTACCAACATTTTTTTCGTTCAGTAGTACCGTATGCCAACCAGATGATAAAAGTCGTGTTGACTCATGTACCCGACCAGATGAATCTCGCCATTGTATGTCAATTGGTACTTGCGTATTAGGATTTAAATCACCCAGTCCGAACAAAATTTCTGAACTGCGGGCGCCAGAATGACCATTACCACCATCTACTTGTGCCACAAGTTTTCTACCATCTGGAAGGTGTACAGTTGCATTAGCTCCAATAGCTGGGCGCCCAGTAACATGTTCTAAATTCCCAGCCACAGGTAGTAGCAACTTGAGTCCTAAAAATGTTCCTAACTTAGAACTTTCATTTCGATAGAAAACTGATGAATCCCACTGATTCGCCACAGCAAAATCCAAATCGCCATCACCATCTACATCGGCAGTGGCAATTCCACGAGTAACCTGGATTGTGTCCATCCCTAATTCCTTAGCAAAGTCATAATAACGACCATCATTTGCACGCACAAAGAATGGGTTGTGTCCATGACCACTCAAGTCGTCACCAGTTTGTAAACGAAACCAACTATGGGGGTTGCTCAGAAGTTCATCATTCCCCATTGCCAATTCGTGTAACTCAGGCCATCTGTTAATATTACCTTTGGTAAAACCTGTTGCTTGTAGTGCTTCTAAAACTCCATCATTGTCAAAATCACCAAATTTCGTCTCCCAACCCCAGCTACTGCGCGATAGACCGAGACTCTCGCTACGGTCAATATAAGGTGCAACACCCCGACGCATTTGCTCAAACTTGCCTGTGCTAGTAAAGAGAAAATGACTTTCTTCCAAAGAATATTCACCAGCAATATTACTGACATAAATATCAAGCAAACCATCGCCATTTACATCACCGAAGTCCACACCCATACCCTTAAAGGAGTCGTGTCCAAGAACCTTTGAATTGGGTGTTGTCAGGGTTTTCTTACCTTCCAAAAGTGCAAAGTTCAGCTTACCAGGCTTTGAGCGGTTGTGCAGTAATCGATCTGGCCCAAAATCGTTAGCAAAATAAATTTCTGGAAGCAGGTCACCATCTAAATCTGCTGCACCCACAGCTAGCGTCCAAGCGTTTGCAATTTGTTCATTTAAAACTTCTTTCGCCTCCTGAAACTGCACTTTTGGTTTATTGCCCATAGTTGCATTTTTCCAGAGTAAAAGTCGATTTCGACCACCATTGTAAGCGCGAGTCATTGAATGTTGCATTGACTCTACACCTGTGGCACTTGCATTTAAAACTTCGGCATTGTCAGGAAAGTAGTTACCAATAATCAAGTCGGTGTGACCATCACCATCTAAGTCAGAAAAAGTTGCAGCGTTTGTATACCACCGTTCCTGTTCTGTTACTATCTCTTGCTGTACATATATAGTTGATTCTAGTTTCACAGAAGATGCTGTTTTCAAGAAGGCAATGGGAGTACGTCCCCAGTAGTAGACAAGGATATCAATCAACCCATCTTCATTTAAGTCTCCAGGCAGGCAACCCATCGGCGCCATCGCGGTATCTCTATATAAACTTGCAGATGGTTCCAGTACAAAAGGTTGGTATCGAGCCGTTGTTCCAGGTACTGGTGCTATATTTACTTGATTAGTTCGCGTATCTACGTAGCAAACATCGTTAGGCAAACCATCTCCGTCAAGGTCGTTTAATCCCACAGAAGCACCAACAGCGGATATCCATGCTGAGTGTCTTTCCATACTAGGATGGACTGAACGCGAAAATCGAAGCGTTCCTGTTAACTCTGGTAAAGGTAAGGGAGTAAAGCTAAAGTGGGAAGCTATTGTGGCTCGTTCGTTTGCAGATAATGTTGGAAGGCGGGTAAACCAGAATAAACATATAATCAAGGCTAATGCTACAAGGCGCCTGGTATTTTGGCGCCAAAAATCAGCTAGAAACATTATTAATACCTCATACCGCTGCAAATTTTTTCTGAATTCGCTGTCGCCATACCTCGTAAACTGTTTCTATACCATCAATTGGTAAATTTTTTAAAGCAATATCTGTAATTTGAGAAGCAGCCTCAGCGGACATTTTGCACAAAACTTGGCATGTCATTTCAGTGTGTGTTTCGGAGTTGCCCGCTAAAGAACGTGCCTTAGCAGCAAAAGCGGCCCCCTGAGCTAAGTGAGGACAATAGATATCCGCTGCCAAAAGTAAAGCTTCTTCTTCGGCACAATCTACACCACCAGCATAAGTACAGGCAAGACCAACACCGCTCCAGAGGTCTGCTTGTCTGCGGTCGTCAAAACTGCGAATTGTAACCGAGATACGATTTACGTCAGCACCATCCACAAACCAAAGACTACGCCCTAAACCCTGGTCAAAAACTCTGCGGGCATAACCAGTAATTTCACGAGGAATTATTTGCTGTCTCACATAGCGTGAAGCATTGAAATAACCCTGATGAAAACCATACCCATCAATTGTTAACCAGCCAAATAAGGGGTGAATATTTCGGAGTTTTGAGTTTTGAATTTCTAAATTATTTGTGTTTTTTGTCACTTCTTTGTTGAGTTGAGCTAGATAACGGTCAACGCTCAAAGGAATTCTAGCTAGCGCCCAACCAATACCTACATACACCATATAAACATGAGATGCTGCCCCAATTGTTAGAAACGTCTCAATGCGATGTTTCCAAGGTGTAAAGTAATCTAACAGCGCAAGACCCATTGCGGCGCCTTCAAAAGCAAACCCACGTAACTCTGTTTCAACATTGTTTAGCTTCCATACAAGCGTTTCTAGATTATCTATAGCTATTGCTGTATGGTAGCCATGCAAAAACGTATTACCAATATTTTCTAATCTTTGTTGTACTTCAATATCTTTACTATAAAATCCACGTTTAGCGAAAGTTACCTCTTCACAAGAAATAGTGAATAAGTACTGACGCAGATTTTTACATAAAGGGGTGAGAACAGAGTTGTTATGCTCGGAGAATACTTTTGTTTTAAAACTTGAGTCTGGATTATTTGTACGGTTACATAATCCCCTGATAATTTGTAACATAAAGAAACCTTATGTATCATTATTTCAGCAGGAGTGACCCTATATCTTATTCATCTGAAAACGTTGTAACTCTAGAATGATGAGCTACTAAGGCAAAATAAAACTGTAGTAAAATTTGGTTGCTATATCAGCAATTACGAAGAAGCGCAAAAGCTATTATTCAACAATAACACGAACAGTCTCAAAAATAGATAGGTGTATTGTAACTTTTTTTTAATTTTGTCGAACCTGAGTTAAGACGCAGGTGCCGGCATACAAACAAAAAGCAAAAAGCAGAATTTGTAAAGAATTATTGCAAAATTGACTTTTTAATATACTTAGTTATACTGCAAACGGGTAGAATATGGACTTTTGTCATGCTGAGGAACGAAGCATCTTAAAGATTTAGACTTTGTTTAAAACCCACATTCCGCACTTCAAAATGTCGCATAAAATATTACATCATTCTAATAGTTCGTGTTATTAGTTTTGGTTGGTTGTGTAAATAATAAAACCTTGTAGAGACGTTACATGTAACGTCTCTACATTCCTCGGTTAACGTTTTGTACCAGGCGGGGGTGTGGGAGATTTATGTATACACGGTAGCCTTCAACGCGGGGGGCTAGGGGGGATTTAATTCTTAACCGAGTAGTATTGGTAGTAGTCCTATCAAATTAATGCAAAGTTGAGAATTTCAAATGAGCAATTTGGAAGAAGTCATAACTGTAGCAATACAACACAATGAGAAACAATGAACAATAAAAATATCTGATGTCTGAAGTCAACTATTAACGAAATGTCGGCAGGACAAACCACTCGACTCAAAGGATAAAAGCAACAATGGCAATTGACCTTTGCAATAAGTCAGAACTTAGACGTAATGGAAACGCAGCAACAGCAAAGAATATTCTTGGCTCAACGTTGAATAACGTTTCATTACCCCTTATTCATCCACAGCAACAGGAAGTTCTGGAACTTGCCTATCAAACAACTCTTGGGTATACCGAACCTCACTACTTCGTTGGAGACCCCGCAGCTTGGGCAAGTGATTTTGGCTATGCCCTAGACCGAATATCAATGCGTCTTGACTCCCGCCCCAGCGATGTACTACGACAAGATGCGCTATCTCATCCCGACCCTGTAATGCGTGAACAGGCACTATACGAGTATGTTGACCGTAATGAGTGCGATGCTATTGAATTACTTTGCCAGATTGTTGAACACGATAGTGACCGTCAAGTTCGTTGGGATGCACTTTGGGCAATTGAGAAACTCGGCGGTCAAAATGCAGTTCAAGCATTGCAGAAATTTTGCTTCGATGCCGATCCAGAAATTGCAGAATGGTCGAGTTTATTTATTTCAGAGCTACAAACAGGTGACCCAACCTTTGATAATCGTAACTGTCGATATACACCTGGACGTACCTTTGACGAAACCATTTTTTTGCTAATTCATTGCGACCTTTATATCCGTTTAGATCAGAAAAATCAACATTGGGGCAAGTTATCGCTTGCGCCTCAAGGATTGGCTCGCGTCTATGGTCAAGCTCATGCTTGTCCCAATGTAGAAACCAGAGAGCGACAGTTAGTGATTGCAAAAGCAATCTCTGGACTACATGCAGATGGCAGCTTGCATATTGATAATTATCTATTTAGGGGCTTTACAGAAAGAACGCGCGCAGACAGAGGAAATTTTTACTTTGAGTCACAAGTTCAACGTCCTTTTTACATCTCCGGTAGAGCCGACGACCCATCTATGGGATTCCGAGATGCTTTAATTGGCTTTGCACGTCAAGGATGCTGGTATTTGGACAATCGGTTTAAAATCCGAGAAGCAGACGCAATTCGATACGTGCGGGGTCGTTTCCAAGGTTGGGGTTACACCAATCTCGAAAAATTAGCTGGTAAATCTTTAGAAGAAATTATCCAGCCAGGTAATGGCATTCTCTCAACTCTACACGACCCAGTTACAGGCCCTCTCACCAACGTATTTATTTCAGGTACATTCAAAGGCAAACTGAACGACTGGGACAGAGACGGCTATATTGACCTTAATTCGCGCGATGTCTATGCAACAACAGAAGGAGAAGTCGATACCAACATGGATGGTATTGCCGATGTTCCTGGTTTGTCCTGTTGTCCAGGTAAACCTACTTTGCATTCCGTTTAATACTGGTTGACATCAAATAACTGAACTCACGGAAACTGATTATGACTACTGTAGAAGCTTTTAATCATCAAAACAAAAAATTAGCTTGGGGACCTCAAATTGATTTATCAGGGTTAGATTACTTATATCCACCCCAAAACGTTAAGCCATACACACCTCCCCCTCCAGGAGTTGATAATTTAGGAATTTCATCCACTGACAGTTTTTTAGTGCCTAATGTAGGTGAGTTTACAGTTAACTTTGAAGGGTATGTTCGGGTAGCTCGTTCGCAACCAACCAGCAACGAATGGAATACTTCAGATGTTTTCACAAATTTAATTGACATGTGTATGCGTGGAGAAGAATCGGGAATTGGAGAAATAATTGTCACCCTCAATCCTGATGTTCTATCTACAGGGCAACTGCGAACACCTCACGCCGACTTAGCTTGTGAAAAGCCATCAAAAGCTTGTCGAATGGCTGTTGGAGCATTGTTTAAAATGCCACTACTAAATCTAACCCTCTTCAATAAAGAACCCATCGAACTAACAATCGATGATGTGCGTATGATTCCACCTGCTGGTAACCCTGGAGAAGGACGGATATACCAAATTTTGCCTTTATTTCACCGGGAAAATCCAGACGGTCTTCCAGCCGCATATCTTACAAGTTTACAATTTAGGATGGGTCACTACATCACAGAAGCTAAAATCCAGGGTATTTTGCAAGGTTAATGGTAATGTCTAATATATCTAACCTAAATTTGCCTAACTTTTCTAGTCTTGAAAACCTAGAAAAGAAGTTGCCGCCTTTACATGCTGCTAAAGCACAGACAATCATTCGTGACCGCTGGGAACAATTAGTAACCAATATTACGCTGTCGGCACCTGTAGAGGATACGTGGCAGGCATTGACAGACCCCAATCTACTAAAGTACTGGCTTGCCGTTTGTCATGGTTCTCTAGACAAAGTTCATACTGATTGTGTATTAGACTTTGAAGATGGTGAGTTTTTTTTGTGTCAGCCTCTGGTTGTGCAACCTCCCTCTCAACTTCAATATCTCTGGCGCTGGCTAGGTATTGGTCAGGCAACAACTGTAACCTGGCAGTTAGAACCAACTGAACAGGGAACTAAGGTAACTGTGATTGAGGAAGCATTAAATCCGCCTTGGGACTGGCAAACCTGGAATGGAGAAGGTTGGACTGGTATTCTAGAGCAGCTAGCTGCTTATCTACGAACTAGAATTGAGTGGCGTTGGCCTTGGCGCCGTATGGGTCCCTATGTACAAATTGAACTACCAGCACCCGTATATTTAGCTTGGGATCAACTGTTCAACCCTGCGAGCTTAAAGTATTGGCTACTAGTTAGCCAAGGGGAAATGGCGCCAACACAGTCATTAAATATTCTTATGGGTGATGCTAGTGGCGCCATCGAAATGACAGTGCATGAAATAATTCAGCCTGGACAATCAGCCCCATCATTTTTACCCTACGCGAACTTCTCTTTAAATAGACCAGCTTGGCAAAATTCCGTGGCTGGAAGATTTTGGCTCGAACCTGCAGGATGGGGACGCAGCTTATTCCAAGTCTTTAACTATGGTTGGGAAAGCTTACCTGCAGGATTACAACTCTCAGAACGAAAAATATTAACTCGTTTTTGGGCAGATACAATGCAACGTGCCAGCCTAATGTTTACACCTTCATCCATCCCTGCTGGACCCCATAATTGGTAAATTTTATTCATAGGAGAAAATAAAATGTCAACACCAGAGGAACTAGAAGAAAAAAAAATTGTTGTTCGTCGTTGGGTTGAGCAGGTTTTTAATAACAAAAATTTGGCTTGTGTAGATGAACTCAAGATAGCTAACTACGTTGACTGGACACCATTTCCGGGACAAGGCCCAGCACTAAAAGGATTTAAACCTGTTTTGCAACTTTTCTTAACAGCTTTTCCTGATTTCCATTACACTATTGAAGATGAGCTAGCTGAAGGTGATTTAGTTGTGTTTCGGGGCACTTGGAAAGGAACTCATCAAAGGGAATTTATGGGAATTCCTCCAACTGGACGCGAAGTTACTGGGCAACGAATTGATAATTTTCGAGTTATTGGTGACAAAATGGTGGAACACTGGGGTTGCGGTAACGAATTAGACGTTATGCAGCTTATCGGCGCCATTCCATCAGAACAGGAGTAAAATATAAAACGTAAAATATCCAACAAAATCTAACCAAAGGAGAATGACTTGATGTCATTAGAAAAAAATAAAGCTGTTGTTAATCGTTTTTTGTCAGAGGTTTTCAATCAAAGAAATCTCACTGTAATTGATGAAATTGTTGATGCAAATGCAATAGACCATTATAAACAAGGCTTGACTTTATGGTTGATTTTGGGTGCTTTCCCAGACTTTCGCATCAGCATTAAAACTATGATTGCCGAAGGTGATAAAGTCGCAGTTATCTCAACCTTATATGGAACGCATCAAGGTGTACTAATGGGTATTCCGCCTACTCATAAACCTGTATCAATTGTAAAGGCTGATATTTTTCGCATTGCTAACGGTAAAATTGTAGAGATTTGGCAAAACGGTGACTACATTGGTTTAATGCAGCAAATAGGAGCTATTGATGTTCAACGTTTGACTTATCATTTACAAGTAGCTCCTGAAATCTCTAATAAGACGCAGCCATCGGTTGTCGCAACACAGGTGAAAGGCGCCTAATCAAAATAGGAGGGAGGAAATTTTTATGTTAGTTCAACCAGGTGAGCCAATATTAGAAATTCATGAGATTCAAGGTCATATTTTACCTGGCTTTAATAAAGATTTCCAAATACTGCTTTTCCTTGAAATTGTCGAAGTCTGTCAGATTAAGGATTGGTTGCGCCAAATTCACCCGCGCATCGTCAGCTTAGAAACAGTATTAAATCATCAACAATTAACTAGTAATGATTCTCCAAATCATCTTTCTAGTTGTGAACCTAGCATTTGGATAAATATTGCTTTTTCATTTAATGGACTAAGCAAATTGACTAACGATGCTGATTTATTTATTGATGCAGCATTTAAAGATGGTTTACATAACCGCTCAGAACTATTAGGAGACCCAACTCATCGAGATATAGAGGGTAATTGCCACAACTGGGTTATTGGTAGTTCTGGTAACATTCCAGACATTATCTTAATTATTGCTGCTGATGATAATAACAATCTAGTTCAGGCAGTTAACCAAATAGAAGCAAGCTTGAACAGTGGGTTTAAAGTAATCTTTAAGCAAGCTGCTGCGGTTTTACTTTCACCTTTTAAGGGTCATGAACATTTTGGTTTTCGTGACTGCATTTCTCAACCATGTGTTAGAGGAAGAATTTCCAACCAGGCAAATGATTTTCTTACACCCCGCTTTAATCTTGATAATGCACACCAAGAAAAGATCACCCAAGATTTAATTTGGCCTGGAGAATTTATTTTTGGATACCCTCGTCAAAGTCCAATTGATAAACTTTTACCTGGAGCAATTGCGGAAGCTGGACCAAGTTGGGCGCCTAACGGTTCATTTCTTGTTTTTCGGAGGTTACGCCAAGATGTAGAGGCTTTTCAAACTTTTACTAAATCTGTTGCAAAGCAACTAAGGGAGAAAAATCTGACTCTTGAGGATATAACTTCCGAAAAATTGGCAGCAAAACTTATGGGACGTTGGTTTAGTGGTACGCCAATTATTCATGCACCCAACAGTGATAACCCTGAGATTGCTCAAGAAAGTTGGCTTAATAATCACTTTGTATATGAAAATTCTAGTCAATCTGCTGTCGATTCTGCTGTTGATGATGTCCACTTGTTAGGTGATACACTAGGTATAATTTGCCCTCACGCGGCTCACATCCGCAAAGCTTTCCCGCGCGATACAAAAACTCTGAGTGGTAGCGAAGCTGATACTCAAACTCATCGACTACTACGCCGAGGAATACCATTTGGACAACTTTTCTGTGATGATACAGAGCGAGGTTTACTATTTCTTGCTTATCAAACCTCTATAGAACGACAATTTGAATTTATTACTACTAATTGGATCAACAACCCAAACTTTCCTGATAGTGGCGCCGGACACGATCCAATTGTTGGTCAAAATAATAATCTTGGAGAAAACCGCGTTCGGAGTTGGAATTTACCAGTTAAAAACCCTGATGGGGGTGTAACAAAAATTTCCGTAAAAATTCCCATTGATTGGGTTATTCCCACAGGTGGAGGCTATTTCTTTGCTCCCTCTATTAGTGCTTTAAATTACTTGAGTAAAAATCATTAAAAAAAAATTACACAAATTTTTATATATGTCCAGAGATGAAACCTACCTCTGTTAGCTTAATTCGAGCAAATTCCTACGACCAAGACTCATTATATCTTGCCTTAGAAAATCTGTTGGCGCCATTGGGAGGAATAGCTGCTTTTGTAAAACCGGGTGATCGCGTTCTCTTAAAACCCAATTTGTTAACAGCTTCTAAGCCCGAAAAAGAATGTATCACTCGAAAAGAATTAGTACGTAACATAGCCTATATGATTAAAGCAGTAGGCGGTAAACCTTTTCTTGGGGACAGCCCAACGTTTAATACTGCAAAGGGAGTTGCCAAAGCAGCAGGTTACTTTCATATTGCAAAAGAACTAGACATGCCAATAGTTGAACTGCACAGTAAACGTTATCAAACAGAGAATAAGGAATTTCAACATTTACTACTTAGTAAAGAGGCAATGGAAGCTGATGTAGTAATTAATTTACCTAAAGTTAAATCTCATTCGCAGGTAACGTTAACACTAGGTGTAAAAAATTTGTTTGGTTGTGTACCTGGTAATACAAAAGCTTGGTGGCATATGGAAATTGGCACTTCGAGCATTCACTTTGCCAAAATGCTGGTAGAAACTGCACGAACCATCAGTCCAGACTTAACAATTATTGATGGCATTATTGGACACCAAGGAAATGGGCCGAGTGATGGGGAACCCCGTTATTTGGGTTTACTAGGAGCTTCTCAAAATGTATTTGCCCTAGACCGAGTTATCGTAGAAATTCTAAATGTAGACCCAAACTTAATTCCTACCATAGTCGCAGCACAACAATTAGAACTTTGTCCTGAGCTTGCAACTATTAATTTCCCTTATTTACGACCAGAAGAATTAAAAGTTTTTGACTGGCAGTTACCCAGCAAATACATCCCACTCGACTTTGGTTTACCAAATATAGTTAGGTCTACTCTCAAATCTTTATTTTTACGATTAATGAAAGAACGTATTTATTCTAGTACAGAAAAAATTAATTGAGGAGTAAATAATAATGCAATTCTCTCTCAAAAGGCTATTTAAATTCCGAATTTTTCGCCAACTAGGTATAAAGCTGGCAATATTTGTGTTTCTCGCTTTCGTAATTTTCCCACTCTCGCCTTGTTTTGCACAAGAAATTGCACAACAACCAGATTTCTCTATACCTATACCTGGCAACTTTAGGTTACCTAATGCTGGGACAAATTTTATCCCCAGTAGATTTGATATCGATCTGGAAATCTTGAGCGGACCCAATGCAGGTAGAAGACTGATACTAGGCAATTTAACTGATATTATGGTTGTCTCTCGCAGCAACCCAATGACAGGTAACGAGACTTCTGCAAGAGTCAAATTTGATTTTAAAGACCAAAATGGCGAAGGAGAAAAATTTTCCCGACTAGATAAACTACGCAAAGAAGGAATTACCCTTGATAAAGAAGTCCGTAAATCGGATTTTAGTATGATTCCTGAAGGGTTTCGCGATAATCAGGCAAGAAAGATTTTTGTAGAAATTGCATCTATTGATGCTTCCTCTGCCGATGGTAGCAGTCGAATTTTAGTCGGTCAACCCCTCAAAAACATGTTTCCTCAAATTTATAAACCTGCTTTAGGGATGATTGTTATGGATGGAAATCGTAAATACCCAGCAAGAAGCTTTTTCATTCCATATGGAGTAATCATGACAAAGTATGGAAACTTCATCGCCAATGCTAACGGATATGAAAATCCAATTTATGCCTTTGCCACCCCTCCAACTCGAAAGTATCCCAATATACCTGTTGATCTGGAAGAAGAAGGAGAAAGCTACAGAGCAGTTGAAAGATCACAATTAGTCTCACTTGATAATCCTAGTGGACCTCCTGTTGCAAGACTAAATCAAGTTAGGTTTACAAATGCTACAATCCGTCGCCGAATAACAGGAGAACTTGACTTAGAGCCTCCCGAAAGGCAACCAATACCCAAACCTTTTCGTGGTGAGCGTTTTACAAATTCTAAAGACCCCAAAGACCTATTTCCCAGTGAGTAATTAAGGACTAAAAAATAGTATGGGGCTTGGCATTAAAAGACTTGAAGATTGAGGGAAAAGCATGAACGAGGCTTTGGATATTTCGCAATTATACCCGACAGATATTTGTATTCATCAGTTATTTGAGGCTCAAGTAGTTAAGTCTCCTGAAGCAGTTGCAGCAATTTTTGGTTCAGAGCAACTCACTTATCGAGAGTTAAACCGTCGAGCTAATCAACTGGCACATTATCTCAAACGTTTAAACGTCGGTTCAGAAGTTCTCGTTGGTATTTGTCTGGAACGTTCTTTAGAAGCCTTAGTTAGTTTATTAGCTATTCTCAAGGCTGGTGGTGCCTATGTACCATTTGACCCAGCATATCCGTCAACGCGCCTTGCCTTCATGTTTCAAGATAGCCAAGTTCCGGTAATTTTGACTCTTCAACACTTAGTCAATAATTTTCCTAACAACACTCAAGCGCGCATAATTTGCTTGGACAATTGGGAGATAATTGCTCCAGAGTGCGAGCATAACCCCACGTCAGAGACAACCGCTGATAATATTGCTTACGTCATTTATACCTCTGGTTCCACTGGAACCCCCAAAGGTGTCCTAGGACTACATCGAGGTGTAATCAACCGTTTTTATTGGATGTGGAATCTATATCCCTTTGAGGTAGAGGAAGTATGTTGTCACAAAACTTCTCTCAGTTTTGTAGATTCTATCTGGGAAATTTTTGGCCCGTTGCTACAGGGGATACCGATAGTAATTATAACCGATGATGTCGTTAAAGACACTTATCAGCTAGTCCAAACCTTGTCAAAAAACCAAATTACGCGCATTGTACTGGTTCCCTCTTTGCTACGCGCGATTGTTGATAGTACTGTTGATTTACAGCAACTTTACCGACTTAAGTATTGGCTTAGTAGTGGTGAAGTTCTCTCACTGGAATTAATGCAGCGCTTTCAACGACGAATGCCTGAAAGTGTACTGATAAACCTTTATGGTTCATCTGAGGTCGCAGCAGATGTAACTTATTTCGATACAAGAGCCAACTCATCACAAATATCAGTTCCCATTGGGCGCCCTATTGCTAATACGCAAATTTATATTCTGGATACTGCACTGCAACCTGTTTCTGTTGGAGTTACGGGTGAATTGTATATAGGTGGTGCTGGTTTAGCCAGAGGTTATCTCAACCAACCTCAATTAAGCGCTGAGAAATTTATTCCCGATCCTTTTAACCAACCGGGTGCGCGTCTGTATAAAACTGGAGACTTGGGGCGTTATTTACCAAATGGCGATATCGAATTTATCGGGCGCCTTGACCATCAGGTGAAAATACGGGGTTTCCGAATTGAGCTAGGAGAGATAGAAGCAGTTTTAAAACAACACCCAGCGGTGGAAGAGTCTGTAGTTATTGTTTGCGAGGAGCAACCTGACAACAAATATTTAACCGCCTATGTAGTTACCAACCGTCAGTACCAAGAAGACCAAGAAGCAGTAATGCAATGGGATGTTGTTCATACTAAGCAATGGCAAAAAGTTTGGGATGAGATTTATAGTCAAACCCAACTACAACACGAGCCAACTTTTAATACTATTGGCTGGAACAGTAGCTACACAGGTTTACCAATTCCAGCAGTACAAATGCATGAGTGGGTAGAAGATACAGTTAAGCAGATTCTTGATTTAAAACCAACGCGCGTACTAGAAATTGGTTGTGGAACAGGGTTATTGTTGTTTCAAGTTGCCCCGCACTGCACGTCCTATTGGGGAACTGACTTTTCAAAAGTGACCCTTAACTATTTGCGACAACAATTAAACCAACTAGAAAATCCTTTATCTCAAGTTACTTTGCTGCAAAAGACAGCAGATGATTTTGAAGGAATTGAAGCAGGTAGTTTTGACGCGATAATTTTAAACTCTGTTATCCAACAATTTCCGAGTGTTGAATATTTGTTGCGGGTGTTAGAACAAGCTGTTAATACAGTAGCACCTGGAGGATTTATCTTTGTGGGAGACGTGCGTAGTCTTCCACTCCTAAAAGCCTTCCACGTTTCTGTAATGCTGCATCACGCACCTGAGCACCTCTCAACAGAACGGATGCAACAGCGGATGCTTCTTCAGATAGATCAGGAAGAAGAACTGATTATTGAGCCAGCATTTTTTATTGCTTTAAAAGCACATTTCCCACAAATTAGCCATGTAGAAATTCGACCAAAGCGCGGTCATTACCACAACGAATTAACTCGATTTCGTTATCAGGTAGTTATTCATGTAGGGAAGCAGAATAATTCTGTAAATCCTGTTTACTTAGATTGGCAGCGTGAGGGCTTAAATTTGTCTACAGTTCTCCAATTATTAGAAACTAAATTAGAAACTAAATTAGAAACCAAACCAGAAATTGTGTGCATTACACGTGTGCCCAATGCTCGCCTCTGGCAAGAAATGAAAACTCTAGAGTTGCTAGCAAGTTCTAGTCCTCCTGCGACTGTAGGAGAACTGCGTCAAATCCTCAGTCAAATTTCTGGAGATTGGGTAGACCCAGAACATTTTTGGGCATTAAGCCATGACTTACCTTATGCTATCAGCATCGATTGGTCGAACCCAGGTGCTGATGGCTGTTACAATGTAGTTTTCCGACGAACCGAAACTAAAGCACAGAAACAGGAAACAATTATTACCTCCTTATTAATACCAACATTTGACCCCAAACCTTGGAAAAGCTATGCAAACAATCCTCTACGAGGAAAATTTATCCAAGGTTTAGTACCACAGTTGCGTAGCTTCCTGCATGAAAGACTACCCGAACACATGGTACCTACCACATATATGTTGCAAAATTCCTTACCACTGGCGCCTAATGGTAAAGTAGATCGTCGTGCGCTTCCTTTTCCTATCAAGACTCGACCTCAATTAGTAGAGACAACCTTTGTAGCACCTGGCAATCCTACAGAAGAAATATTAGCAAGTATCTGGATGAAAGTTTTAGGACTCGAAGAAATTGGTACTCACGATAACTTTTTTGAACTAGGGGGACATTCCTTACTTGCGACTCAAGTCATCTCTCGCATCAGCGAAGTTTTTCAAGTAGAAATTCCCTTGCGTCAACTATTTGAGGCACCCACAATAGCGAGTTTAGCAAAGAGTCTCAAAGAAGACAAAAATCGAGAACTTAATCTGCCTACCATTGAGTCAGTTGAGAATAGGTCTAATATACCTATGTCCTTTGGTCAGCAGCAGTTATGGTTCTTTAATCAATTCCAGCCTGCAAATCCTTTTTTGAATGTACCAACAGCTATTCGTCTGAGCGGTCAACTTAACGTAGAAGCTTTAGAACAATCCCTCAAAGAAATTATTCGGCGCCACGAAATTTTACGAACTACTTTTACAACAATACATGGGCAACCAACAGCAGTAATTTTTCCTCTAATTAACTTTAGTTTGAGAGTGATTGATTTACAAGGTTTGCCAGTAAACGAACGTGAAATCGAAGCTCAACGATTAACTAATCAGGAACTACAGCAACCCTTCAACCTGACAGAAAATTTGCTCTTCCGCAGTAGTTTGTTGTGCTTAAATCAGCAAGAACACATTTTATTATGGACAATGCATACCCTTATATGTGATGGTTGGTCTATAAAAGTGTTTATGCGTGAATTGAGTAAGCTGTACACTGCTTTCTGTCAGGGACAGGCTTCACCACTACCCAAACTAGCAATTCAATATGCGGATTTTGCCGCTTGGCAACGACAATGGTTACAGGGAGAAATTCTAGAGCGTCATTTAGCTTATTGGCAACGACAATTAGGTGGCAATTTACCTGTGTTGCAATTACCTACAGACCATCCGCGTCAAGTTAGGCAGAGCTATCGCAGTGCAATGCAGACTCTATATCTATCTCCTGACTTGACGACGGCGCTCCAGTTACTGAACCATCGTGAAGGGGTAACGATGTTTATGCTCTTACTGGCAGCATTTCAAACATTATTGTACCGCTATACAGGTCAAGAGGACATTTTGATCGGCGCCGCCATTACCAACCGTAACCGGGTGGAGTTAGAAGCTCTAATTGGATTGTTAAGCAATGGAATAGTCCTACGTACAAATTTATCCAGTAATCAAACATTTCAGGAATTATTAGCTCAGGTAAGGGAAACAGTATTAGATGCTCACGCTCATCAAAACCTGCCTTTTGGGATGTTGATGGAAGTTTACCAGCAAGAACCTGGGCCACCAGCACCACCATTCCAAGTAATGTTTAACCTCCTCAACTTGGGAGACAGGTATATTGAACTACCATTAGTTAAAGCAGAAGTACTTTCACCTCCTGCGGGACTAACATGTGAAGTAGATTTAATTTTTTGGGTTGTTGAGCAAAACGCTAGTATTTTACCTGCTCTGATTTATAATGCCGAGTTATTTGAAGCTGCTACCATTAACCAGATGTTAAACGATTTGCAAACTTTACTGTCGGATATTTTGGTTAATCCTCAACGGCGCCTGCACAAATTTCTCCTCAAATAAAACATTCCGAGCAGCAAGGGAGGCTAATAAAATGGATGCAGTTCGTTTAGAAGAATCACAGATTGACGAAGCTACCATAACTCTTTATCAAGCCTTTGATAACGACCCAATGCTTCGCTACATCACTTTAGAAAATAATCTGGCAAGGGCAGATATAATAAAATGCTTTTGCCAAGCTATTTTGCGCTATACCAAATCATATAACACCATCTATACAACCTCAAAAGACTTGAAAGGCGTTGCAATTTGGATTCCACCAGGTCAGTTTCCGATTAATTTTGTTAGACTTTTACAAGCAGGTCTTTATAAACTACCTTTCAAACTTGGTTGGAGCGGATTTAATCGATGGGTTTCCCTGTTTACATTAGATTCATACCATAAAAGTGATATGTCTCAACCTCACTGGTATTTATTAATACTGGGAGTAATACCTACCTATCAGGGACAAGGGATTGGAAGTTCGCTATTGCAACCAATCCTCAAGCAAGCAGATGCAGAAAAACTCCCTTGCTACTTAGAGACTTTTACTACAGCATCTGTTCGCTTTTTCCAAAAGCATGGTTTTAAAGTTTTGAAAACAGACCAATTGCCGGGTAACGCTTTGTCTTTTTGGACAATGAAAAGAGAACCGATATGATAAAACATAAAACATTAGATATAAGCTTGAAAAATGGAGGAGAAAAAAGTGGATTGGTTAAGTTTACTTAAAGGAACAGCAGTAGGTGGTGTTTTACTGTTTCTGTGGAATGGACTCACACAAAGCTTTACTCCTTGGGGGATTAAAAGCATAAAAGAACTTGAAGACCAAGCGACCATCACAGAAACAATTGCGCGCGCTTCAACCAATGGTGTGTATTATCTGAAAGACAAGGTTACTGCTTTTATTGCAGTTAAGCCTGAAGCATATTACTCTATGCCACGTTACTTTACCATTGAATTTGTGACAGAGGTGCTAGTTGGTGGTGTATTAACAGCAATTTTGCTGTTAACCAGCACAGAATCTATCGTGACACGGTTAATAATTATTGGACTAGTAGCACTGGCTGGTATCTTTAGCATAGACCTTCAGTACTGGAACTGGTGGGGCTTCTCAAGTATTTTTACATTTGGCATTGCCATCAATCGCCTTGTTGGCTATTTGCTTACTGGCTTTGTTCTGATAAAATTTATACTTTGAATTTATTTTTAGTTAATGTTTAAAACTATTTGACAACCAGTTCATATGGTCTAAAACGCAATGCTGACCAAACATGATTAATTGATATCTGAGCTACTCCCTTTAAACCTGCTTTATCAATCACATCCCAACCCACATCTCGATTAATATCCGTTATCATTTTTGAACTTTGTTTCGGATAGGCAATCCATAATATGCCATCGTACTTTAAAGCACTGATTGCTTTTGAAGCAAAACTTTCTAACTCTGAAATATTTTTGACAAATATATGAATAAAGTCAAATTGACCTTCTAGTTCCTTTGCCAACTCTACACCTTCTGGCAATATTAGTTGTTCCATATATCCAGGTGGGGAATTAATAACAATCATTCTCTGCCCGGATTTTATACGTAATTTTTTAACTAATGGATTATCTACCATATTTTCCTTTTTACACATCCTTTTTGTACTAGTTTATCTTATTTAGCGCAGCCATTACGAACGGCACAGCTTCCTGCTGGAAGTTGAGATCAGGGAACCTCTGCTTGGCTACACCCTCAAATACCAGCAGAGAGAGGATTGTAAGCGTAAATTGATTAGTACCGTAGATACCATGTTTACGCTGAATTGCAAACAGTTCTCCAACAAAACCTGCAACTTGAAAATCGCGCGCTCGTAAACCTCCCACTCGTTTGATTAAGCAGGTGATTTCCAAGTCAAAAGCTTTGATATTAAGGTTAGAAGGCAGATTAGTCGCGGTTTCACGGACAATTTGAGCTGCGGTATTACCTTCACAGAACGCTATAGATAGAAAGAATCTTGCAAAATTGCGACGGGTTGAGTTATCAAGTTGGGTCATAAATCCTGCATCCAAAATGACCAATCGATTATCCGGCGCCATCAGGACATTGCCGGGATGCATATCGCAATGAATAAAACCTTCCTTGAAAATCATATTGTAAAGTGATTGCACTCCAACGGTAAGAGCTTTTCTTGCGAAATGTTCTGGCAAAGCAGGGTCGCTCAACTTTTGCAAACCTGGAATGAACTCCATTACAAGAATTTCTGGCGTGCAGAGGTTTTCGTGAAGCACTGGCACAATTACATTATGGTTATTAGCAAAGAGCGCATGGAGCCGCTTTAAGTTCGATGCCTCACGCATAAAATCAGTCTGACCAATCAGGATATCGCTTGCTTCTTTCAATGCCTCTTTTACAGGAATACTCTGCATTGCAGGCAGTTTTGCAATAAACTGCCCGAAGAACTGAATAATTAGGCAATCACTTTTCAATGCCTCCCGTACAGTTGGTCTTAGAACCTTTAACGCGACTTCACAGTTATCATCACAACGAATGCCACGATGCACTTGAGCGATAGTGCCACTTGCTATTGGGGTGAAATCAACGTTCTTAATTTTGTGAGAAAGTGTATATTTGTCTAATATTTGCTTGGTTATGTTAGGGCTAAGAGCTTTAACTTGATCCTGCAAACAGCTTAATGCTTCACAAATCTCAAGAGGTAATAAATCTGCCCTAGTCGCGAGGATTTGTCCTATTTTTGGAAAGGCGCCACCTAGATGTTCACAAATAAGTGCAAGCGTCTGAGCAAAATACACACGCAAAGTTAGAGGTTTCCCTAAAAGTATATAAAAACAGAAAGTCAGAACAAATCGAATCACTTCAAATCCAAGAATCAAAAAGACATGTAGAAATCTTATTATTACCATACAGAAGTAAACTAGTAGATGCTACAAAGGTTTCAGCAATTATTCTGACCAAAGTCACTTGGAAAACGATGGTAGTACAAGGCAATTAGCATTGGTAAAAGTACAAGTGCATTGTAGAAGAGATGAAGCTCAAGGCGAGGAATCCACAGTTGACCGATACTGGTGGGAACGGGAGAACCAAACAAATTTTTGTTGATTAAAACTTGTCCCAGCAATAAAGCATGTTCAAAGTGATGATAGAACGCAATCACAAATGTAATGTCCCACCAGATACGAGCGCGTCCGACAATAGCAGGACGCAAAGCAGCTAAACCTAAAAGCATGAAAAGTGCATGTCCATAGTGCAGCCATTCTGAGCGGACTAACCAGGGGTATAGTAATCCTAAAGCGCCGAGCGCATCCTTTCGAGACCAGCCTAGAACATAAACTTGATATACCTGGAAGATGTGTTCTAAAAGATGAGTGATGATAATCACCATGAACACTTGCATAGCAGGTTTATGCCATCGTCCATTAAGCGTATGAAAGATAGACTGAGTTATTAATTTTGGATATTGCGTAAACCGGGGGTTACTGATGGCATTCTTGGCTCGACTCATATTATTTCCTTAGCGTTAATTTGTGTCTTCAACAAATTGATCTTTTGAAACCCATCAATACTGATACATTTTATGGGACTAATTAGGAGTAAATAAGCGGCATTAACGATAATTAATTTGATTCCTAATTCAAAACATTTACTGAAGGGCAATTCATAAAAACAGCAAGAAGCAAAAGGACAAATATTTTGTCCATCGTTTAGTTTTGTTGATAAGCCTTAAAATTTTTGGTAGTCCAGTATGGCTAAAATAACTATCCAGTTGGAAAAAGCGACAAAGCTTGTGAAATAAGGTTTTTTTCTTTTGTCTTTTAGCTTTTTACTTTTGCCTTGTTGCATTATGTCTCTAAAATGTAATGCATTTGCTCTAATACCTACATTTGTTTGCGTCTTTGTGTATTTTAACTAAACGAGAACCACTAGTGCCAGAAGGCAGAAAATAAGAGACAGAGGGAATATTCCTTATTTAATAAGCCTTTTAGTTTTTTCTAACTACAGACTTAACTTAGCCATGTTGCACTATTATATAGCTTATTCAACTATTTTTTTAGTATAAAAGTTACTAATAACAGTAATACTTAAAAAAATATTAAAATTAGTAGTTAGTTTAATCTTATTAAATAATGTATTTTTTAATAAAAAAATTGTTTGTGTTATTGGAGAGCGAAAAATTTCAGGGGGCTGGGCTAAATAATGCGGTAAAATAATGCAATGCCTAATTCCTCGCTCACTAGTCGTCTACCAGTTAAAATATTACTGCTTGGTATTAGTCCAGCAATTTGGGGACGAGTACTCGTGGGAGCATTCAGTTTTGGCAGAGACACTCAAACAATGGGGCATTTGGAGATAAGTACTCTAATCCTAAACATGGTTAGTTACAATACCCACTATCGCCTTGAACAAGGGTGCAGAAGCTTCATTTCTATTAGAATACGCCGGGTTAATAAATACACACTTACCCGCAGGTAGCTTTAAAAACTGTGCTGGCTCAAACAACTTCCGCATTTTTCTTTAGAAATAATTGCTTCTTGCATATTCAAATTTGTCTTTACATTGACGCTGTTACCCTCTGCTGACATAGTGTAGAGACGCATTCACGTAGTGTCCCGCTCTTAATAATCGCGTCTCTACTGAATTAAATCAAGAAAAGTTAATTTGAATAGCTAATGCCAATCTAACAAATACAAAGCTCTGGGAACAAGCAACACTAATTATACTTCTTTGAATTAGTGCAAGTGAAGTTAAGCGTGACTGTATAAATATAAGAATTTTCTAGTTTGCCAGGGAGTTAATAGTCCATAGGCACAAATTCCCGCTAGAAGAAAATATGTGTAAATTTTAACTGCCGAAGCTAAGTATTGTTGAGTTCAGCCAAAATAAAGATTATCGATGGATATTAATGAATTAGATTTTCTTCTTCAGTTACTGGGATGTAACGATTATTGTTCTAGCTACGATGCCATTGAATTTAAGTCTTTGAAGACTAAAGATAAGATTTGTCTTTCTTTAGGTAAGCAAAAACTTATAGACTATACCCGTGAAATTGCTACGGTCAAAATTTTATCTCATGGTCAAGATTTGCTAAAGCTCGACCCTAAAGAAGTGTCGATAACACAAGAAGAACGTCAGGTATTGGAAAAGATTAGTAAGGCTTCTGAACAAATTAGTCTTAGTAAAATTACTTTGCCAGAAGCTAGTAAACGGGATGAGATAATAAAAGTCTTGATTGATAAGGGCTTAATTGAAGCAGAAGAGAAAATCAAAAAGACGAAGGCTGAAGTTTGGCTGACTGAACGCGGTATTGAGTATTTGCGAGATGATTATGTTGCTGAAGGCGCCGGGAATATCAGCTTAGACTTGCTTGGTAATTACCTGCGCTTCATGCGGAAAACTCTATGCGGTCATTCACAACAGCTATCTACACCGATAGATAACACAGAGCCATCGGTTGAAAAAGATACTAATATTGGCGATGAAGAAATTTTAGAAATTATCCGGAATTTAGACAGAGAGCTTGGTAGTGACAATTATTTACCAATCTTCCACTTACGGAAAAAGTTACAGCCACCACTAACGCGCGATGAATTGGACAAAGCACTTTACCGTCTGCAAGCAAGCGACCAGATAGAGTTAAGTACTTTACTTGACCCCACAGATTATAAGCCCGACGAAGTTGAAGCTGGAATTATTCAGAATATAGGTGGTTCGCTCTTTTTTATTATTGTTTACTAAGCTACACAGCTAAACGCTTTTACATTAATTTCACCGTACAATTGAACTATGGTATCTATCAACGACATCATCATGCGCGAGGTTAACCCTTTTGACCTCGTAAACACAAAGGTTGGCAATTTTTGGAATGATAATCAAGATTATGCTTCTGTTGTTGAGTCAATTCATCAAGAAGTAATTAATGATATCGAAAGTTATTTAGACCTTGTTTCTAAAGATAATCGCAGTCGTACACTTTTACTTGTAGGTGATTCAGGTTCGGGTAAAAGCTATCTTTTAGGAAGACTGAAAAAAACTTTTAACTCAAAAGCTTTTTTTGCCTACATTGGACCTTGGGCAGATAATGATTATATCTGGCGCCATATTTTACGGTATACTGTTGATAGCTTAGTGCAAATACCCGAAGGTCAGCAAGAATCTCAATTAATTTTATGGCTTAAAAGTTTATCGGCATTTACAAAGCGTTCCACTAAGAAAAATTTTGCCGATAGCATCTGGCAATCATTATTAAATGACCGCCAAAAATTTATCAAGCATCTTAAAAACGAATATAAATTAGCAAGTATTTATAATCCTGAGATGTTTTTTGGGGTATTATATGACTTGACGAATCCAGAACTATCTGACTTAGCTAGCGAGTGGTTAAGAGGTGATGACTTGAGCGAAGAGTCAATGCAAGCTCTCAAAGTAAAATTTTGTATTGATACGGAAGATGCAGCTAAAAATATTTTGGCTAACTTTGGCAAAATATCAACACAGACACAACCTATAGTTCTCTGTTTTGACCAAGTTGAAACTACAGCTAAATTCGACTCCAACCCACAACCACTATTTAATATTAACACAACTATTCATAATGACAATATTAAAAACTTTCTAATCATTATTAGCATAGTTAAAAACCCTTGGATGCGCGCTAATAAGTTTATTCTTCAAGCAGACAAAGCTAGAATAGAAAAAGATATTCAGCTTAAACCGATTAACTTAAACCAAGCAGAAGCACTTTGGGCTTATCGATTACAACCATTACATCAAGCAGCTAACCTTCAACCTGATACATCCATCTTCCCACTCACTACAAAACTATTACAATATAACTTTCCTGGTGGAAAAGCTCTTCCAAGAAATATAATTATTTTAGGAAGACAGCAATATCAAGAATATAAAGAACTACTTATCGAAGCTGGAAAAGGTGGCAATAAAGACCAAGCTGAATTTGAATTAATTTGGCTAAAAGAAATTAAAAATACTCAGGAGAGAATTAATCAAATAAGCTATGTAGCTGCACATGACTTAATAAAAATGTTACAGTTATCATTAGATGCTTTAGAGTTGCTGTCTGTGAAAACTAAGTTTATTAACGGTAAATATGATAGCTCTTCTTTAAGCTACCAACATCATAAAGTTGGCAAAAGAGGAGTAATTTGGACGGAAGATGCTAATATGGTAACATTTTTCAACGTGATGAATGCTGCTCAAAAAGTCATTCAGCAAAGCCTTTGTCAAAAATTATATTTGATTAGGATGGCTAGTGTTGGAGATGCAAAGCTGAAAGGTAATCAAATCTATCAACAAATTTTCAAAGGAACTAGAAATATTCACATCAAACCTAATTTAGAATCAGTTCATATTCTCGCAACTTATCAGAGCTTGGTTAATTCTTGCATAAGTCAAGAATTACTTATTGGTGGTAAGACTATTCAAGTACCAGAGTTACAAGACTTAATGCGTAAGTCTAAGATTTTAGAAAATTGTACCGTTTTACAAGACTTAGGTCTTATTGCTAAAGATAATTCTACAGGAATTCAGGCTAAAGATTTACAACCAATTAAAGACTTTTTGCTAAATCTTATCACAACTCAACAATTTCTTGGAATTTCAACTTTATTATCACAAGCTCAAAATCAGTATCCGAATGTTAGTGACAGCGACATTCAGGGATTAATTGATTCTTTGCGAGATGAAGATAGAGTGAAACTTATGGATACTAATAAAAACATGGAGCAGTTAATTTGCTTAGTCGCTAAATAATTAATATAGTTATCAGGAATCATGCAATATTTAACAGGAAGCATCGAAATCATAACAAAAATTAACGAACTTACTTCGGCTAAAATATTATGGGTAGATACAGAAATTGCTGACTGGTATACTGAAAAGCCTAGGCTTTCTATAATACAAGTATTAACAAAAGCTAATGATGCAGCAAGCCAGTCAGTGTATATTTTTGATGTTTTGGATAAACATGATTTGATTTCCTATTTCATTAATCAAATCATGATTAATCCTCAAATCGAAAAAGTATGTCATAATGCTAGCTTTGATTTGAAATATCTTGGTAGTATTGATGCACAAAACATTACTTGTACATTAAAAAAAGCCAGAAGGATAAGTAAGGAAGTTTTACAAGTTTCTAATTTACAGTTAAAAACCTTAGCCACAGAGCTATGTAACTTCTCAGATGTAGATAAAGAAGAACAAGGAAGTGACTGGGGAAGGCGCCCGCTTACTCAAAAGCAGCTAAAATATGCAGCTATGGATACTGTCTATTTAGCTGCTGTTCATCAACGTTTACTAGCATTCTCTAAAGCTAATGTACTAACTCCTGTTATCGAAGTGGCGCCAAGTTCAACACAACCAGTAGAAAAACCCAAGTCTTTAACGCCGAACAAATTAAGATTAGCGTTTGAATGTCCACGCTTACTCTATCTAAACCATCATTTTGGAGGTAGTACATTATTCTTACAGACGGAGGACGTTATTGATATTAGTCAATTCCATAACCTAGTAGACGAATTGATTAATTTACTACTTAATAAACCAGACTTTATAGAGTTATTTAGACCATCTGCATCAGAGTTAGTTGTAGAGCAAATAGCTCATAACATACAACAGCTTTATTACAACAGAATATTCTATGCTTATTTACAAAAGGCGACAAGTAAAGATTCAAAACTAGCTCAACCACTGCTCAAAGTTTGGGAAGGTTTGAAAAAATTAATTATAAGCTTTGCAGAGCTACTAATAATTAACCGAAACTATTGTGATGCTGAAAACGTAATTAGCGAAACTTTTATTGTTGAAGACCGTAAGCTTGAACATTATTTCAACTTGCCTGATAACTCACAGCTAAGAGTTTTAGGAAGATACGATTACTTAGTTTTCAATTTTGATCTTAACCGCTTATGCCTAATTGAGTTTAAAGCTTATCAACCCGTAGACTTATCAGCGCAGCTAGCACAAGTCGCAGTTTACAGCTATATGCTTTCGCAAAATAAAAAGGCGCCTGTTGATTCGGTGGTTTACTGTATTTTGCCATTTAAAGAATATTATTATTCTTGGGAGCAGCTAGAACATATAGCCCACGAGCTAATTCCTCGTAAATTAGAACAAATGCAGCAATGGTTAACTTGGAGGGCGCCTTTACCAAACCCACCCCCAGCTACTATCCAGCCACATTTATGTCAAATTTGCCCGCAGCAACAAAAATGTCAAAGTTATTTTGGGGGTAGTAGCTAATTAATTTATTGACTGTCATTCTGAACGAAGTGAAGAACCTACAATATACTTCACTATACATAGGCTTAAAGTAGGGTGGGCACTGCCAGCCCTTTCAACGCGAACTAGAGTTCTATTAAAACGGCGCCTGAAACCCCGATTCTTGCGTTACCTACAAATTAGGTTTTTTAGTCATCGACCCAATTTACTCACTTCGGATATCAAAAATGATCAACATGGCGCCGTTTATATTGTTCATTTTTTTGAAGGATATGCCGCAAGTCTTGTTTGAGCGGAGGTTAATTCAACATGTATTTTAGGTAACTAATTTGGTACTAATGTTCGCGACATCAAGGGCTGGGTGGGCACTGCCCACCTTACTCTCTAATTTCAAGAAGAAATTCTACAAGAGTCTAGATAGCTGTAAAGAGAATCTGGTGTATCAGCGTATTGAGATAAATCAGAAATAAGATTCTTTTTAGATCAAGATAAAACAACTTTGATTTTTTTAGTAAAATATGGATAACTATACTAATAACGGGTTGTTACTTTACTTTTAAAATCAGTGAAAATCTTTAAGATGCTTCGTACCTCAGCATGACAAAAGTTTAGATTTTACCCGTTTGCAGTATACCTTGGTTCGCTTCACTTATAAGCTTTTGAAGAAAAGGAAATAAAAATTCAATCTCAAACTTACCTCTAAAGTTGTTCTGACGATTTTTAACCAACTCACTTCATTTTGCGTCTAATTCATCTTGAGAAATAGAACATGTTTTTGGGTACATTGTGTATAAATCATTAGATAATTACTAATATATCTAATATATCCTAAGTTGCGGGTGGTAAGATTCCCAGATTTAATGACATAGACCAGTAGTATATTATGTTCACGGCAACAGATATTTCACTAATGATAACCAAGAATTATTGGTTTAGTAAAGTAAGCAGCAAAAAGCTGCTCCAGTAAGTATCTCGCAAATGGAATACTCTCACCCGTAAACAATGCCAAACTCGGTTGGGGAACCATAGCTTGCTTCTAATTTATAATATTTGTGTACTAAATAATTGAAATTACCATAGTCAAGCTAAGGTTTGGCGCTCCAAAACGCGGTGTTGAGTATTCGCGAGATAATTATGTATTTAAGGCACCAATTTTGCAAGCTTAAATCTACTAAGTAACTCGTGTTTTACACGGGAGTATATAATCGGCTAAATTTGACTAATGTTGCTCCTTGTTAAATGAAATTTCTGACCAAGTATCAACTATTTGAAGCATTTTCTTTTCACTAATAGCTTTTGTTTCTTTTTTACTTTTGCCAACTTTAAGTTTAATTCTTTCAACTATATCCGCTAAAGAAGTAAATGCTTGATTACTACGCTCTTTTTCAATCTTTTCTGCAACTTCTATAGCTCTTTTTTCAGGATAGTTAACTGTTTTTAACCTAGCTATTAAATCTCGTACATTTAACTTATTAAATGCTTCTAATGGTGTTAGGTTATCAGCTTGAGTAAATTTTTTAGGCTGATTAACAGCACTATATAGTCTTTGTATTTCTTGTACTAATTCTATCCTTAAGTCGCTCATCTGCTTTTCTAATGAGCTTAGTTGATTGCTTGGTAGTGTCTGAGATTTAGTTTTTGAAGTTGATGCCTTTACTTCCTGCTCATAATTTTGTGTAGTGTTAAGCTCCGTATTTTTTAATAGTGCAGTTTGTTCGATAACCAAATCTTCAACTTTAGGCGAGATTACAAAAGCATTAACCATTTCACCTTGTCTTGGATTTTTTTCCCTTGCTTTAACAGCGGCATAATATTCTAGATGTCCGTCAATTACTGAGAATTCTTCTACACCTGTTTCTTTTAAAACTAAAGGTTTAATAATCCCTCCACTGGCAAGAATTGAATCTGCAAGTTTTTCTAAATTACTTTCGGAAAAATTAGAACGAGGAACGTCTGAACTAATACTTTTGACATCAACTAGATAAAAATCAATCACAAATTATTCTCCTACGTATCTTAAAACTTCATTAGCTAATTCAATAAACTCTTGAGCAGACTGTTGAGCAGCAGTTTTTGTTTCCGCGTACTTCACAATTGATTTTGGGTCGGGATACTCTAACTCCCCAACCATTAAAACTTGGTTCATTGATTCTGATAAAGCCGTTCTATCATAGATTACAGAATCCATAAGAGGTAAGTTATAACGCTTGGTTATTACTTCTCTTTGTTTTGGAAAAGTATATTGCACAAATTTTGGATTTGGCGATATTTTAGAGGCAAGTACACCTATAATATTGATTGGAGGCTTTCCTCTATCTTGCCGAGCTTCATTAATATCTTTAACAAAATTTATGACTGTTGGTAATCCTTGATTAGCAAATGGTTTTAAATCAGATGGAATAATTAGATAATCCGTAGTCATTAAAGCAACTTGAGCATAATAGTCTCGTGAAGGAGGAGTATCTATAATTACAAAGTCATAGTCAGAATCAACTTTTTTTATTTTTGCAATTAATCGACCTTGAGTAGCAACAATCCTACTAAGTTTGTCAATCTTCTCTATAAGTGTAATATGAGAAGGAATAACATCAACTTCTGGGTTATTAAAATACTCGGACTTACGAACAATATCGGGAATGAAGTTATAATCACCCGATTCTAATAAATGATAAACGTTTCTATCTCTTAAATCATCATCTTCATCAAACTGAAATTTTACTAAACCCGCAGCAAAAGTTGTGTTTGCTTGAGAATCAATGTCTACAAGCAGGACTTTTTTACCTTTATTACTTAAAGCTGCTGCTAAATTAATCGAAACTGTAGTTTTTCCGACACCACCTTTATTATGGTAAATTGCAATAGTTTTCATTGTGCGCTCCTTTTTTTCTGTAGAAGTAGAATCAGAATTGGTTCTAGTATCATTTTTTTCACTTAACGTAACTTCATTAATTACTGGATTAATTATTTGCTTTTGAAATGAATCTTTTCCTATTAAGCTTTTGATTTCATTGATTTTATTAGCAACTTCTTTTCCAGCACACTGAAATACTAATTGAATATCGTCTTGATATTTATGATAAATTCTGATTTCTTTCCCATTAGTTAATAAACCATGTTTCGCATTCAATTTATTTAAATAGTGCCTAAGTCTATGAACATGATTGTTCAAGTTTTGTTTGGGATGCTTTGCTTCCATGACAACACTCAGAGGTGAGTTTGCATCCAACACAAAAGGAATAACCTGTGCAGCGAACGCTAGAAAATCTAAACGAATACTGCCTACAGCTACTTCTTGATGCCATGTGTCAGGAGTATACCCCAATTCAGGTAGCAAATATTGAACGATGAGCTTACTTTCTACTTCGCTTTCATTACGGCAAAGCTCTGGGTTAAAAGCCAATTTTTATAACCCTCCTCTAAGTTGTTTTGTTTTGAACATGCTGTTACTTTACTTATTGTTACACTGCATCAGTAAACATTAGCAATAAGAATTACTTATTATTATGTATTGATAATTACAATATTAACTAATATTACTAGGTGGTGTCAGTATATATAAAAAATCTTTTGGAACAGACTACTTTGTCTAACCTATTTGTTTGACGTATCGGGCTTCCTTACCTTATCTTAAGTATTTTGTAAATATATATAAAGAGATAATATAAAAGTATTCTATAGATAGATGACATTCACAACATAGATTATACTAAAAACTAAACTAATCATCTTGTGGGATGGGCATCTTTGCCCGTCTAACCGAGGTGCCCCCACCCAACTTACTATTCTCCTTTTATCCGTTCAAATTTACCAGGAGGAACAAGATGGCCATACTTAGAGGTTGCTCTTGAAGAATACGAGCATGATGGGGAGGAGTGCGTTTTTTCTGGAAGCATTGCGGAATGTGGTGGAGGCACGGTTTGGGATGACCCACTTTGCGGAAAAAACGGGTTTGAATCGTCAAAACCTGTATCGGGCTTTGTCTTCAGAGGGGAACCCTGAACTGCGAACCATTAGCCTTGTTCTTCATAATCTTGGCTATCGCTTGAGCATACAACCGATTCGCGCTGTGTCAAGTAATTAATGTTTTGCTCAAATGCTTATGTGGTAAAGTTTCTAAAAAACTTTGTGATTTACGGAATATAGATTAATTACCAAAAATGAAACTAACCATCTTGTGGGATGGGCATCCTTGCCCGTCTTATATAAACAGGCGCCAATCTTAAGCTCTTCTTACTCTTCTCTCTGTGTACTCTGTGCCTAATAAGGTAATTATCTTTACCTGAAAATGACTAGTGGCTTGTTTGTTTGATAGTTGGGGCGGGCAAGGATGCCCGCTCCACAAGAAAGAGATGTTACTCTACAAATTCTCTTTTTTGTTTGCTCTGTTAGTTATTCTTCGCTGGTATAATTTTGACTGCTTGAAATTGTGAGGGGTGTGGGGAGGTAACTTATATAAATACTCATATATATGTTGGGTTCCGCAAAGCCTCCACCCAACCTACAATGTGAATGCGTTATTGGAAGGGTTGAATAATGGGATATGTAATTGCGACTGCGAATATGAAGGGTGGTGTGGGTAAAACGACACTTACTGTTAATATGGCTACTTGTTTGGCGAAAAATCACGGTAAACGGGTGTTAGTTATCGATTTAGATACGCAAATTAGCGCTACTCTAAGTTTGATGTCTCCTGTTGAGTTTGCTAATCGTCGTAAACAGGGTAAAACGTTTCGATATTTAATTGACCAAATTATGACCCCTAGTGAGGCGCCGAGCCATACAATTCATGATGTAATTCAAAAGCAGGTGTGTAATGTGTCTGGTTTGGATATGATACCGGGTGACATTGACTTATACGATGAGTTTGTGGTATCGGAACTTTTGCACCAGCAAGCGGTTACTTTGGGTGAGAAGGATTTTGAGACTATTTGGAACCGTTTTGAGCGGGTTTTGCTAAGTAAAATATTAGAACCAGTACGCGATGAGTACGATTTTATTATTTGTGATTGCGCTCCCGGTTATACTTTACTAACACGTAGCGCGCTGGCAACGAGTAATTATTATATATTGCCTGCAAAACCTGAGCCATTATCTATAGTTGGAATTCAACTTTTAGAAAGACGCATTGCCCAGCTAAAAGATAGTCACGAACACGAAGCTAAGATTGATATTCAAATGCTAGGTATTGTGTTTACCATGTACAGCGGTAATTTGCTCAGTGGTAGGTATTATAAGCAGGTAATGAACCGTGTATATCAAGACTTTGGCGATAGCAAGGTGTTTAAAAGCCAGGTACCGATGGATATGAATGTCGCAAAAGCTGTTGATAGTTTTATGCCTGTGGTTTTAAATAATCCTCAGTCTCCTGGTTCTAAATCTTTTGTGCAGTTAACACAGGAGTTATTAATGAAATTGTGATATTTAATTGGTTTTGGCTGGCGCCAGTCAAAACCACCTCTAAAATAGGCTAACCTTAAAAAACGTTATTATCCCAAGTCGCGCAAAAAGTTGCTACAATCTCAGATAGGAAATCAAGACAGAATATTGCAGCTTATACGGAAATACTAGCAGGTTTACGCTTTGCAAAAGATTTAATTCGTCAGTTATTGAGTGAGGATAGTATGCGAGAGTCAGTAATTTATCAAGATATTCTTCAACAAGAAGCATTTAAATTAATTAATCGTCAGTTAAATCGACGCTTTAACCAAATAAATGCATCGTTAACAGAACGAGTGTAAAAATTATCTGCGGAACAGATAGAGAATTTAGCGGAAGAATTTGTTGATTTTTCAGATATATCTGATTTAGAGGCATGGTTAGATCAGCAAGAAGAAAGCTAACTTAGAACAATTAATTATTAGAAGGTCAGAGTTGTTAATTCTTACCTTTTTATTCACGTAATTTTTTTTCGCGTAAAAGCGTATCACACCATGCCGCGTTGTCGGCTTTGAGAGGAGGTACTGGTTCAAGGTTATAATCAATTCTTAAATGATATCTGGCACGATTATATATACTGTTTAATAAAGATTGTATATCTAAAATTGGTTCTATATCTTCTGATTGTAAAGGTAGTTGAAGTGAGGGTATTGGCTGTTGGACAGAAAAAGTGTATAGTTTCGCTTTGGGACGAGTATTGCTTCTGCTGACAATGATGTAATAATCACTTATGGCTACTTCTCCTAATATCGACATAGGTTTGCCACTTCTTAATAAATTAATTTCGACTAAGTGAGAAAGACTAGCTAACACTTTTTTCCGTTTACTTTCATAAGCTTTTCTGCCTTCTCCAGCTTTTTTATTTTTTGGAGATATAATTTCAATTGTTGTGACTACAAAACCAGTTGCTATTTCTCGTATTTCTAAGTAACTTTCTGTAACATTTTCTGGCATTGGCATTATTACTGTTATACCTTCTGATGTAGAAAGCTGTGTTGTAGATGAATGTTGCGGCGCCAGTTGTTTAGAAAAGACAGAAACATCAGGTATCCCAACAGATACAGAATCTGAGTCATCACTTAAATAAGTGCGCTGTTCAATGGCAACTTGATATTGCTGTGGGATATTAACCTCAATTGCGTCTGCTATCGCTGTAATCAATCTATGATGTAACTCTGCCCAAAAAACAGGATTCTCTAAATATGGATTCATTCCTGGAAACGGATTATTCATTTTTGGAGTGTCCAAAAAAAGCTACTCTTAAATTTTAATCATCTTACTGACTTTTGTGGTGTTAGAGAGTATTTGCTTCTTTTGATGGCGCCGAATTATTTCGTTTGACGGAAGATGCGCGCGTGTGATGAGCCATATATTGAGCCTATAGATATATAATATTAAGCTGTGTACTATGATGTTATTTATACAAAATTGGCAGTCTTTGACTTGCGCTGCTATGGTTGTAGGGTCTGTGTTCATGGGTTTGCAGGCAGCTATTTATCAAAATAGGTCTGGTGTAAAATATTCTTTCGTTTGTTTTATGATTGCTGTTTCTGCGGCTTTATTGCAAACGGGGTCATAATATAGATTTTGTAGGTCAGGCAAGATACCTACCCTACCTCACCGGATGCACGCCTGCCTAGAAACCGGGCTTCTGTACGAAATATTAACGTTTTATGCAAAATCTTTGCCAAGAAGCCCGGTTTCTTTAAGCTTGTTGAGAATGCTGCATTCCGGTGAGCTACGAAGTAAAAATTTTTTGTTTTCTAGCGCACGCGGTTGGATGCTAGAGTAGAGACGTTACATGTAACGTCTTTACCTTATTGATGTTTTTTGATAGGCAAGATAAATGCCTTCTAAAAAAGTATCTGGGCTAATTCCATCAGGTAAGTTATTTAATTGAATAATTGACTGTACTTGTTGAGTAAGCTCAATAGCAAGTGCTGCTCGTGCTTGTTTAGACATTATATGGCGCCGCACTAAATATTCTCGAATAACTGCAAAATCATCAGGAAGCATTGGTGATAAATTAGTAGTTTCTAAAATTTTTTCACAAGCTGAATTAGAAGATTCTGACAGTGTTAATTTTTGTTTTTCCGAAACAGCTATAGAAGAAGTTTGAATTACGATTGTACCTGCGACGAAATCACCTAAACGCTTTTCTTTACGATTAAACATAATTAGCAAGGCGCCAATAAAAGAAATTTCATCAAAAGGTCGCAGTAGGGCACGTAAAGTTGTTTGCTGAAGTCCGACAGGTCTACCATCATCGCGAACGACGCGGATTTTTGCTAAACGCTTACCTGGTGTTTGCCCTTGCCATAAAGTTTCAAAAAATACAAAATATCCAGCGTAAACTGCAAACAAAATGAAGAATGCTATAGCAACTACCCAGTTATCAGCTTGCTCACCAAATATTTGTTTTCCAAAAGTTTGTATTTGATAAGAAACTGTTAGCCAAATAGTGAAAATTAACGCTATTATTAAAGCTAAAATATGATAATCAATTAGTAGAGCAAAAGTTCGACTACCAATACCAGCTAAAGTAAATTCAAGCTCAACGCTCTCTGGTGTAATAAATTTAACGCGATTAAAAATATGCATAATTTTTTTAACATAATTTTTCTATATATTACGGTCGCGCAACTTTAAGCCAAAACCTTCACGACGACTTCGTAAATCACAGTAAAGTACGGCTTTAATTGTTTGCCACAATGGTACTACTAATGCAATACTAATCAAAGTTAGAACTATATTTACTATTGCAGCTAACAACCTATAGTTACTATTTACTCGTGCTAAAGGTTGTAAGGAAATTTGAATAATAATATTTAACACACTTAAAGGTACTTGAAGCGGAAAAGTTAATAAAGAAGTGACAATAATAATTGCAACAATTCTCCATAAATTACCCCTTGTCAAATTCCAACTTCGCTTAATAGTTGATGCTCCATCAGTAGAACTTTCAATTGCTAAAGGCACTTCAACAAGAATAAAACGTGCTTGCACTAAAAGAAACACGCTAAAAATTAGACCTATATAAACAAGTACCAATGTAAATGATACTAATGCTACTACAGGGTTAAAAGCATCGTTTGCGGCGCCTCCAGGTATAAAAATTCCTAATATAACTCCCGTTATCAGTGCCAAAATAAATAATAATATAATTACTCCAATTGTGATACCGATAATAAGTAAAAACATTAATAAACCCATGACCAGAAATTGCCATAACCGCGCTCTTAAAAAACGACCCGCTTCTGATGGAGTTTCTGGTTGTTCAACTAATTCGCTATATGCCAACCGAGATATCAATGCTAAAGTGGCGCCGCATCTTGCCCAACCGTAAACGGGCACAAGTATCCAGGCATAAGCAATAAATGCTAGTTTTAAATAAGATTTGAGATGTACACCATACAGCCTAAGTCCAGCAGTAACTACGTTACCAATACTCAACGGTTGAATGGGTTGCGAAGAACCTTGGTTAAAAGACATGGTGCTATTACAATAATTAAGCTACTGCTTCAAGCTATCTTAAGCTAAGGTAGCCTGAGTAAGAGTATAAATTCATGAATATTCAACGTTGGATAGCGCGACGTGAACCAAACTGGCAACGTCTCGACACTTTATTAAAAAAAATCGAAAAATCTGGACTTAAATCACTGCGTTCAAATGAAATTCGCGAAGTGGCTATTCTTTACCGTACCGTTGCCGCTGATTTAGCGCGCGCTCGTACCCAGCAAGTCAGTAATACGCTTATACAAAGCCTACAATCAATGACAACGCGCGCTTATAACCAAGTTTATCAAGGTTCGCGTCGGCAAGAATGGCAAGGTATCACCGATTTTTTTCTATGGGGATTTCCTGCGGTAGTGCAGCAAAGTATAGTTTATATAGCTTTGGCGACTGCTTTGTTTATATTGGGGTGCTTGATTGCTTGGTGGTATGCTTGGCAAGACCCAAGTTTCATGTCCCTAATTGTACCCGAACATTTAATTAAAACAGTTAGAGACGAGCGCAAACTTTGGATGGGTTCGATATTAGGCATCGAGCCGCTAGCATCAAGCGGTATTATGATTAATAATATTATGGTGTCGTTTAAAGCTGTTGCTGGTGGAATTACCGCAGGCGCCTTTACTTTCTACATTCTGTTATTTAATGGTTTATTAATAGGCGCCGTTGCAACGCTTGTTGGACAAAATAATTTGGCATACCCATTTTGGGCATTTGTCTTTCCTCATGGGTCATTAGAGTTACCAGCGATATTTTTTGCAGGTGGTGCAGGGTTTTTAATCGCACGGGCAATTCTGTTTCCAGGGAAATATCGGCGCCTGGATGCTCTGAAGTATTATGGAACTCTAGCTTCGCAATTAGTGTTTGGAATTATACCTATGCTTGTAATAGCAGGCATTATCGAGGGTTTCTTTTCCCCTAACCCAAGTGTGCCTGAACCATTAAAATATCTTGTTGGGACGGGGCTGTTTATGAGTTTAGTTGTATATTGTAGTAGGCGAGGCAACGGATAGAACGGATGTAACGGATGTATTTGTATGTTTGGCTTTAATAAGAAAAGTATTCGCTTAATTTTGGTTAATTTGTTTGCTGTGGTTGTGATTAGTAGTGCATTGATGGGGTGTACGACGACGAATAGCAACATGCCTCCTACTCAAGCTGAGAAACCAGTGGAATCTTTACCTAATCAAAGTGAGAGTCAAAATAATAAATTACCCGAAGCTGTAGCAAGTGCTGTTTTAAAAGATGCTTCTAAACGTACTGGTAAAGAGAAGAGTGAGTTAAAAATTACTACGTCAGAAGCGCGCACGTGGAATGATGGTTGTTTGGGTTTAAAAGAACCGGGGGTTCTTTGTACTCAAGCATTGGTTCCAGGTTGGCAAGTTCAGGTAACTACTAATTATAAAGTACTGCTGTACCACACTAATAAGTCAGGTAGCGTAGTTCGACTGAACACAGCAGCCAATGATTCTACCACCTGAACCTAACCCAGCACATATTGCAGACCCTTCAGCTAATGAATGTGAGGAAGGAGAGGTATGTAAAAATTTTAGAGACTTTGCTCACGGTTCTTCGCTAGAATCTATAAATAACATCGTTACTAATGGATTGAGTTTAAATGCAGCAAGAAACAATTCTAAAGGAGGGTTAGTTAATAGACCTGGTTGTTTCTTCACAATTGAGCTAACTCAAAAAGATGGTATTGTAGTTTCGCAGAAACTCCAACTGGCATATGAGTTCGGTCTAAACCGTGGTTCACCAACAGCACGGCATTGATATTTGTATTTGGAACAAGCCTTAGATTTATATTAGGCGCCGTTTTTTCTAAGATGGGCAGTAATTTTGGTAACAATAGTGCTGCTGTGTAGTCTGCCACTGAAAGCGTAAATGTGTGAGTTGCTTTCTCTAGGTCAAACATAGTAGGTGAAAGCGCTTGACGTGTACAGCACATAGACGATGATCTGATTGAGTAATAATATACGTCAATAACAATACACTTAATTGCCCGTAACTCAGCCCTTTGTGGTTTCCGTGTAGTGGACTTAATTTTTGGTCAATAGATTTAGCAACCTCCATCTGTTTGAGCCATTCAACTATTACGGGAATATCATCAATTCTCTCAGAATTAATTTTTACCTCTTCGCTTACCACCATACGTACACCATGAACCAGAATATGTCTTACACATTACTGGATTTAGGGCGCCAAGCTTACTGACTGCCTTATTCCTTTCCCCTCAAGGCATTAATTCCTCTTCGACTCTAAAAATCAGCGAACGCACAGTTTGAGAGTTTTCGGACGATAATTTTACACGCACAATTTTTGTGTGAAATTACATTAACTTTACATTATGTTACATAATTTGATTTATTTATGCCAATCCACTTGGGCTAGTCAAATATTAATTTTGTTAACGATTAATTGTGTTCAAACAGTAACTCTTTGTATTACTTCTTAACAATATATATAATAAGTGAAACTATAATAACAGTTATACTGATAACTGATTTTATTTACTTAGTACTTAATTCTATGAGTAGTGATACTCAAATTCAACAAATTTTGATTCTCACAGCCAATCCAGAAGGTACAAACAAATTACGTCTTGATAAAGAGGTTCGTGAAATTGCAGAAGGCTTGAGGAGGTCTAAAATTGGACAACAATTTGTGATTGAATGTAGATGGGCAGCAAGTCCGGATGATATTCGGCGAGCTATATTAGATGTCGATCCACAAATCGTCCATTTTAGTGGACACGGTGAAGCAGAAGGGGGGTTAGTATTTGAAGACGTAAGTGGAGAAGCTAAAATTGTAACCCCAGAGGCATTAGCGGGACTTTTTCACTTATTTACTGATAAAGTAAGCTGTGTGCTGCTCAATGCTTGCTATTCAGAAAAGCAAGCGAATGCTATTGTTCAGCATATTGACTACGTAATTGGTATGAGACAGCCAATAGGGGACGCTGCTGCCATTAAATATACAACTGGTTTTTACGATGCTCTTGGCGCCGGACGAACAATAGAAGTAGCACACGGTTTTGGCGTTAATGCCATTCAGCTAGAAGGAATTTCAGAAGAACAAACTCCAACTATAAAAAAGAAGGTAAATATCAATTTACTTAGTAGTTTACCTACTACAGAAAAAAAGCTTGTAAGTATGCAACATAATAATAGTATCGAAGTATTCTTCTCATACGCACGTCAAGATGAAAAACTGAGAGATGATTTAGAAAAGCACCTTGGTCTCCTAAAACGCCAAGGAGTGGTTACAGGTTGGCATGATCGTAGAATTAGTCCAGGAAAAGAACGGAACAAAGAGATAGATACACATCTAAACACAGCTAAAATAATTTTGTTGCTTGTTAGTTCGTCGTTTATTGCTTCAGATTATTGCTGGGATATTGAAGTCGCACGAGCAATGGAAAGACATGAAGCAAAAGAAGCTTGTGTTATTCCAATAATTCTAGAACCTGTAGATTGGGAAAGTGCGCCATTTGCCAAGCTACAAGCCCTTCCAAAAAATCTCAAACCAGTAACTAAATGGGGAAAACAACGTAACGAAGCTTTTACAAGTATTACTCAAGGTATTCGAGAAGCAGTTAAAGAGCTAACTGTACAAAAATGAATATATAAAGGAAATGAGAAATAGTAGCAGGAACTAAAATTACCAGTTTTTGCGAAATGTAAGTAATTATACGTGAAGTTTTAACTCATTGTCGTCATAACATATTGAAATCCATGCCATCTACAAAAGCAATCAACCTTTTATACTGCTGTTCTGATTCACAGCGAGATGAAGACTTGCGGAAAGGATTAGAAAAGCATCTTAGACTTATGAATCGTCAGGGAGTGATTAATACTTGGGATAAAGGAATGATTAGCGCTGGGAAAGAGTGGGAAAATGAAATTGATACGCGCCTAAATACAGCAAATATTATTTTACTTTTAATTAGTTCAGACTTAATATATTCTGATTATCACTGGGAAGTTTTAGTCAAGCGCGCGATGGAAAGGCATAAGGCTCGCGAGGCTCGCGTTATTGTAGTTTTGTTAAGTACATACGATAATTGGAAGTCTGAATTTAGTAATGTCAAAGTTCTGCCTGATGAAGAAAAACCTGTAACAAGGTGGAGAAATTACGATCATGCTTTTGAAAATATTGCTAAAGGTGTACGAGAAGAAGTCAATCAATATATAAACACTCCCTTCGTAATCAAATCTCTCCAGCTACTTAGCAAGCGTGCAGCTAATGCTTTTTCATCCTTGAAATCTCAAATAATATCATTAACATCTTCCTCTCCATCTAACTTATCAAAGCCTCGTCAGCAAGGTAAAGCCTTGGTAAGTTTCGCAAAACCTATTAGTATAATTTTTTTAGGCGTGGGCGCGTTAACATTAGTTGCAAAAAATAGTGACATTTTCAGTGCTTCGCCAGACTCAAAACCCAGTTCTAATTTAGTATCAGCGAAAGAAGCCACTTCGACTGGGTGGATTTGGTTAGGTATGGTTAAGGATTCTTCTAACAGTTTGTCTGTAGGGGAGCAACTATTCCAAACTTCAAACCCTGAGTCTAAGGTACTTCCTAGTATCAATCCTCCTGTTGTTCCATCACCAGGAAAATTAGTAACTGTTAAGTATCCAGTGAATTTAAAAAAAAATAAGTCTTTGTCTGGACAACCACTTGATGTACTTAAACCAGGAGAAAAGTTAGTCGTGTTAAAAGTAGAACGCTTGGCAAATGCAACTAATAGTCTTCCATATATTAAACTTCGGGCACAAGTACGTAAATGCAACGACACTTGTAATCCAAAATAGTAAATACTCTCAGAGCAAAAGCTAATCTTTGCTACTTAAATTATAATTAGTATTAGTTATTATGCTTAAGAGGTTGTTTGAAAAGTCAAATAAGGTATAAATTGTCCCAAGCGAGTGGAGCTATAAGGAACGTAATGCGAAGCATTTGCCGCAGGCTAGAATCTAGGGTTTAAAACTATATACTGAGATGCTTCTACCTGGGTCATGACATTCACAGATACTTTTCAAACATCCTCTAACAAAGTAGTTGGAAATCCAGTACCGAACTTGTTTTAAAAGTGTCTTTTCATATCATTATGAAAGCAGTAAATCATCTAAGTATCTAGATTCATCGCTATGTTCAGAATGACAATTTATGCATTTTCTAACTTTTAAAATATCATTTTTTTTTAAATAAGTCTTAGAGGATGTTTGAAAAGTCAAACAATGTATAAATTGTCCCAAGCGAGTGGAGCTATAAGGAACGTAATGCGGAGCATTTGCCGCAGGCTAGAATCTAGGTTTTACACCTATACTGAGATGCTTCACTGCGGGACTCATGACACGAAACGACACTTTTCAAACAACCTCTTAACCCTTATTAATCAAAAAAATTATATAGTCATTCTCTACATTCACATAAGTAGGTGGGCATAAATATTTATCGTTGAAACAAGCTAGGACGCAGAAGTTAGAAGGTAAGAGCAAGGAGGCTTTGGAGCAACTTTACTTTTCGTTACATACTTCCATTTTTTTGCGCCTTCCTACTTAGCTTCAGTGTGTACGACTTCGTATAGTGACATTTGAAACTCATTATTTGCTAGCGCGCGCATTTGTTTTAATGGTTCAGCCATTGGTGGGTTTGCGTTCATTTTGGCGTATTCTTCTTGAGATGTCCATAAGCCGTAGTTTATCGCACGGGCGCCATCTAGTGAACGATGGAAGTGAGTGGTTGGCATTGCGGGTAAACCTGAAATTTGTCGAATTGCTTCTGCGGTTGCTTCTAAAAATTTAGGTTGGTCGGCAGGATTTTTTAGTTTAAATATACCAAAGTTGATAAATTGACCAATACCCGCCTTAATTTGCATTTTACTATCGGCTGGTTCACTCATAAAAATTTCGTATAGGTGAGAATCCGGCGCCAAAAAGCCTGTTATTTGTGTAGCTAAAGCAATATTTATGTTACTTATATATGTGTCATAGTCAGCTTGAGTTTGCCATTGCACATAGTTAACAACGCGCAAACCATCGAAACTGCGATGAATTGCACTAGCTATATATCCGGGTTGCTGTTTGAGAATGTTTTGAGTGTAAGTTATCAAGCTATCTACTAGCATCCATTGTTGTTCTGGTTGAGTTACAAAAATATCCAACTCTGCCAAAACTGAATTGTCCTTAAATACTGTAAGCATACAGGCGCCCTAATATTGTTGTTCATTGAAAAGTTTTATATAAAGCTTAACTATACAGAGTGTTGTAACTGCCGTATAGCCGTTTCTTGCATTTTTATGCGATTATTGCTAATTTTTGAAGAATTCTTTTGGAGTCATGCCTGTAAAACGCTTGAAATGTCTACCAAATTGACTTTGACTTGTAAAACCAACTAGTACTGCTATATCTGTGATACTTCCCTGCCTAAGCATCATTAATTGCTTCGCGCGCTCAATACGGCATTTAATTAAATATTGATAGGGAGAGTAACCTGTAGATTGTTTAAATAATCGAACGAAATAATATTGGCTGATTCCAACATATGCAGCAATATCTTCTAAAGATATATCTTCAGATAGATGAGATTGTATATAATCTATTGATTTTTGCAATTTATGGCTAGGCAAACCACCAGAATAATTAGAAATTTCGTGTTTTTTAGATGAGTAACGATGTAATATGTGAACAACTAGTGCATTCATCATTGACTCAGCGTAAAGACGATTGCATAATCCGTCTGTTTCTATCTGTGATTTTAGTGCTAAACCTATATTTTGAATTAAAGGGTCACGAAGTTTAAGTTGTGGTGTAATATGACACTTGGAATCGGTAAATTGCTGTGTTATTGCACTGAAAAACTTTGATTCAAAACGAAGTAGTAGAAACTCTGCATCAGTATCCCAAGATAACTTACGACGTAGGTAAGGAGGCGAAATCATTATATCGCCTTCTATTAAATAATCACTGCTACGGCGCCCGTCTATTTTTCGTTGTATTGTTATTGGTTGTCCAAGATGAATGCTTAGTAAATAGCTTGGAAGACAACATTCAGAGGCGCCGTTAGCTGGTTGGTAATGATGTTCTATTTTGAGAATATCTGAAATTATATTTTGGTTCATGCACCTTCAATTTAACCAGGTTAGGTATTATCATTATATAATGTCAGTAATTCCGTATTATGAACATTGAACCACTCAGCGATACTAAAATCATTGATTCATGGTACAAAAACGCTTTACCTTGGACAAATGCAGTACGTTCTGGTGAAATTGAAAGTCGCAATTTAGTTACAAATCAAGCAATAATTGATACATTTATGAGTTATTCACCGCAGTCTGTACTTGACTTAGGTTGTGGGGAAGGGTGGTTGACTCGTGAGCTTGCAGTGCAAGGAATGCATGTTATTGGAGTGGATGTAGTTCCTGAATTGATTGAGAAAGCACAACAAGCTGGAGGAGATTTTTTTAATGTATCTTATGAGGAAATACAACAAGGTAAACTAAGTATTTCTGTTGACGCTATTGTTTGTAATTTTTCGCTGTTTGGCAAAGAATCTGTAGAAGGGTTATTTACAACAATTACTACACTTTTAAATCCTAATGGTTTATTTATTGTTCAAACGCTTCATCCTTTGGTTGCTTGTGGTGATTTTTCATACCAAGATGGCTGGAGAGAAGGTTCTTGGGCAGGATTTAATGATGATTTTACCGACCCGGCGCCGTGGTATTTTAGAACTTTAGAGAGTTGGGTAAAGCTATTTAATGATAATGGGTTGCGGTTAATTGAAGTGCGTGAACCTGTCCATCCAAAAACACAAAAGCCTGCTTCAATAATTTTTATAAGCTGTAACATAGGTGTCTTGCCTGGTTTATAGCATAGTTGGAATACATATAGAGACACTCCAAATCGAAGCATCTCTCAAAAATAGCTTGCGTATTACTATAAGATTAGGAGCTATTAAATTAACTGTCGCAACTCATCCAAAGTTTGCGCGTTTTTAATTGCGTCTCTAATTGTTTTCAGTTTATTTAAGTCAGCAATTTGAGAAACAGGTTCCATCAACTCTAAACCTTCGGCGCCGAATTTTAAATCAAGCCCCAATTCTATCGCCGAAATAATTCCTCGTTGCTCACCTCGTTGTTCACCGATCACCTTCCCTCTTTCCTCACCTCGTTGCTCACCTCTTTCCTCGCATTCTTTGCCAAATTGTTGATACCAAGGAGACTCTTGTAGTATTGCCATATCCCATCCCATTATACTTTGAACTATCGCATTGTCTAATACAAATGTAGCAAAGAAACCCAAAACAGTTTCAAGTTCACTTAACTTTTCATCTGCACGCATGACTCGCAATGCTTGTTGGATTGTTTCTTCGTTGTCTCCATTTTTGAGAATAGGCGCAAACGGTATTAAAGAAGAGACTTTTTGGAAAGCTAACTGTACGTCTACTTCCCACAGATTAATGACTCGGTAGTCTTGACGCGCGACTAAACCCATGAACTTCGATTTGAATCTGGTAGGTATTGGGGTATCACTGTCTTTAATAAAATTGATTAGAACTGGATAAACTGGTAAGTCGTACTTCTCCTCTGCTAAACCTGTATATGCACGCACCCGTTTAGGCATCTTAGTTTTGTAACGCAACTGCAATTCATTCAAAATCAAGAAATTACCATGCTGTGGGCTGTTAACTTTAATCAGAATGTCACTATCACGGCTTACAAATTGGAACTCTGAGTTGACTATTTCTTGAACTGTTATATTGGAACTACCAGTAATCCATTGTGCCCATTGAACTGGTTCAAGACCAATAATGCGCTTGGAACTGATATCAGCTGATTGTGTCATTTCTGGTTACGCCTTACCCTGTATAAAAATAGACAATTAATCAAATAAGATTGATTGGTGAATAATATAATACTCTTATTTGAATATAAGTTAATTATTTAAACAAAAATAATGATAACTTTTATATAATCATTCTCGTTTAAATAAAAATGTATTATTTCCTTTAATTGTAAGGGTTTGATTAATATGCTATTATTTTTATTATCAAAATCATGTCTTTTTATATACATTAAAAGATTTGATTACACTTACATGCTCAGAGATGCACACTTGGAGCAGTGCCTACTCCACTTTTATGAATAATAAAGAGAAAATAGGTGGTGCGTTACTGCACTGGAATTTGTTGTTTAATTTGCGGTTATTGTTTGCAGTAACGCATCCTACATTATATTTTGCAAGCATTTCTTTTGATAACTTTTGCTCCGAACGTTATTTTTACGCTTATTACACCAAACTCTCAAAAATCGGAAATTTTACTAAGTAACAATACTCAATCTTCAAAAATTGAATAAAAATTATGGACTTTTTGGTTCAAAACATATATCCTAATCTCAGGAGGTGATAAATATGGGGCGCCCAAAAGAGTTTGACCGTGAAGAAGTACTGCAAAAAGCTCTCTACACATTCTGGGAAAAGGGCTATGATGCAACCACACTCCCAGATTTACTAGAGAGTATGGGCATTAATCGTTCAAGCTTCTACAATTCTTTTGGGGATAAGCAGACTCTTTTTCGTGAGGTGATGAGTCTCTACTATCAGCAAATAGGGATAAAAAGACTTGCTATACTGCATAAAGCCAAGTCCATAAAACAAGGATTATGGGATTACTTCAATCACAATATTGATGTGGCAGTAGCTGAATATAACCCAGGTGGTTGTTTGCTGACTAACACAGCTACAAACCTCAAAACCATTGATGAACAAGTAACCAAGCATATTGTTCAAGGTGTTGACCGTTTGGAACAAGCACTGTTTAATCTTCTTGAGAAAGGTCAACAATCAGGTGAAATCGCCCCTAACAAAGACATTAAAGCTATCGCACGACTTATGATATCTGTATCATACGGGCTAAATATCGCCGCACGCATCCATTCTGACCGAGAGATGCTTCTCGACATGGTGAAAGCTGCTCTGTCAACTCTCGACTAAAATTTTTTCGTTTATTTTGAACCAAAAAGTACAAAACACACTATGAAGAAGATTGTTTTTATTTCCGGCGCCACCAAAGGTATTGGCAATGAAGTCGCACAGCAACTAGCTTTACATGACTTTATTGTTTTAATTGGCGCGCGGAATAGACAGCATGGAAAAGCAGCAGTAGAAAAACTCCAGTTAAATGGCGCCGATGCTCATTTTATTCAACTTGATGTTAATGATGAATCATCAATTAAATTTGCGGCTGAAACAATTAGTAAACAGTTTGGAAAAGTTGATGTACTTATCAATAATGCTGGAGTTAACTATGAGTTTTCATCGGGTACTCGTCCATCAATGCTGAGTGTAGATACTCTAAAAGATACGTTTATCACGAACTTTTTTGGAGTATTCGCAATTATTCATCATTTTCTACCACTACTTAAGCAAGCTGGCGCCGCTCGTATTATAAACGTTTCATCTACACTTGGCTCACTTACTGCATTAAGTAATCCCGAAAACTTTTTCTATGGAGTTAATAGTCTTGCTTACAATTCTTCTAAAACTGCACTAAACGCGCTAACTGTATCTTTAGCAAAAGATTTAGCTGAAGACAAAATTAGCGTCAACTCAATTTGTCCAGGTTGGGTGAAAACAGATATGGGAACAGAAATGGCGCCGCGAACTGTGGAGCAAGGAGCAGCTATTATAATCAAGATGGCTACAAGGAACGATTCACCAACAGGTAAATTTCTTGATGACAACGGGGAAATTCCTTGGTAGAGACGCGATTTATCGCGTCTCTACTCAAACATCTCCAATGAAATTACACCTTCGGCAACCTTAGTAACACCACCTGTCATAGTCACCATAAAATCATCAGTAACTTGTATAAAAATTTGCCCTCCAGGCATATGAACAGTTATTGATGAATCGCACAAACCTAACTTATAAGCAACGGCTGCTGCCGCACTGCTACTACTCCCAGATGCTAAAGTATATCCCGCTCCCCTTTCCCAAATTTCAATTTGGATATTTTCACGGTCGATAACCTTCATAAATTGAACATTCGTGCGATTCGGAAAACTTGGGTGAACTTCTAATAAAGAACCATATTTATAAGCAATATCCGGCGCCACTTCAGGCAGTAAAATAACACAGTGAGGATTACCAATAGTAGCAGCACAGAAAGTAAACGTCTGGTCTAAAACTGTTATACTTTCTTGAATAACTTCTCTCGGTTCTCCTGTAACGGGAATTTTTTCGCTGTTAAAGTTGACACGTCCCATCTCGACTTGAACACTTTTACCAGAGTCAGCAACCCGCGCTTTAACTTTTCCACCAAGTGTATCAATACTAAATTGTTCTCTCACAAGCTGCCTATCCCACAAGTAACGAGAGAATATCCTCAAACCATTACCACTTTTTTCTGCTTCGCTGCCATCGGGGTTAAAAATGCGTAGTCCAAAGTCCGAATTTTGGGATGGTAACGGACCAAGTAGAATTCCATCGGAACCAACACCGAAGTTACGATGACAAATTCGCTCAATACGTTCTTTGGTTAATTCAATCTCCACATCTTCAGGAGCAATAACCAAATAATCGTTTCCTAGTGCATGATACTTTGAATATTTCACTTAACTATCAAATCCATTACAAATGTACTATAATTGTTTTTTATATCTTTTGATAAATATACTCTACTCAGGACTGATGTAATTCCCTATGTTTCAAGATTATTCATCTATCCTATTAAATCTTTGGATAGAGTTAGCGTTGAGAGTATAAATGTTCTTAAAAGCGGCGCCTTAGAGCGAGATAGAGAGTTTGCCATTGTCGATAAATTAGGTAACTTAGTTCAGACTTAATATGTTCTGATTATCACTGGGAAGTTTTAGTGAAGCACGCGATGCAAAGGCATAAGGCTCGTGAGGCTCGTGTTATTCTAATTTTGCGTGTATAATGGGCAAACGTGGCGCCGTCTGCGAAGTAATGTTTTTGTTTTTATCGTTTTGATTGAAATCTTGGCTCATGCACTTTTAGCTTAACTGCTTATACTTAACTTTAACAAAACATAATTTAATTAATAAAAATTAACTGCTACTATCGCTTATGTAAAATTTTTTTAATGGTCAAAGTTGAAAGCAGTATAAATATTAAATTATTTTTGAAAAAATATTTCTATATGTAGGGTGGGCACTGCCCACCCTACGTGTCATTTACAGATGTGGTGATGTCTTGTCCAACAAAAGATGTTGCACTTTTCGCTGCTTCCAAAATTGTTAGTAAACCGCTACCTGGATGGACGGCGCCACCAATAAAATATAATTTACTAACGGTGTTTGAGCGAATATGGGGACGTAAGGGACCAAGCTGTTTCCAGTTATGAGTGAGATTGAATACTGCGCCTAAGTGCGTGCGATAATCATCCTGCCATGTATTAGCAGTGTAACAAGTCTCTGTAACAATATGCTTTTCAATATTTTTATAACCTAGTAAGGGCATTCGTTGAATAATTAGATTACGGTAGGATTTTTGTTTGCTTGCCCAGTCAACGTTGTAAGCTGTATTAGGAATGGGAACAAGAACAAATAAAGTGCTGTGTCCTGCTGGTGCGTTACTTGGGTCAATAATTGTTGGGTTACAAACGTAGAAAGGCGGGTTTTCTTCATCTAAAGCTGAATCATCAATCCAAGGACGGCTGCGTTTACGAACGTTATCAGATAGGTAAATTTGGTGATGGGGTAAATCTTCGTAACGTCGATTTATTCCCAAGTACAGCATAAAAGTTGAGCATGAGAACTGCATTTTTCCTAGTTTAGCATCTGTATACTTTCCGCGCGCTGATTCTGGTAATAAATTTTTCATTGCGTGGGCAAAGTCTGCATTAATAATTACGGCATCCGCGCGTACACGTTCACCAGATGCTAATTCTACTCCCTTTGTTTGTCTGTTTTCGATCCAAATTTGTTTTACCGATGAATTTAAGTGAATGCGTGTTCCTAAATCTTCAGTAGCTTTTGCCATTGCTAAAGCTAAAGCACGAAATCCACCTTCCGGATGCCAAACTCCATCTGCAAATTCTAGGTATGGGATAAGACTAAATATACTTGAGCATACGGTTGGATGCATTCCTAAATATTTTGAAGAATATGAGAGCGCGTAAGCAATGCGCTCATCTTTGAAATGGTGCCAAAATTGTTGATATAAGCTTTCCCAAGGACGGAAAGATATAGCTCTGGCAATTTCTAATGGATTTAGATAACCTGCTATTGAACGTACTGGTGTACCGAGATATGATTTATATCCAACTTTGTATTTACGGACATGTTCGGCGTACCATTTATCAAATGCTGTTCCTAAGTCAGAACGAATGGCGCCAAGTTGAATTTTGAAAGCTTCTATATTTGATGTTAAGTCTAATCGGGTATTATCCCAAAAGTGTACACGAGTATTAGGGTCAAGCTGTTTGAATTGGATATAGTCGCTTAGATTTAAACCTGATTCTGTGAATAATTCTTGATACACTCGTGGTAATTGCAAAATAGTTGGCCCTGTGTCAAACGAGTAAGAACCATTTTCAAATCCTGCCATCCTTCCACCTACGCGGTTTGCGGCTTCAAAAATCTCTACACTATATCCGCGTGATGCTAGCCGTATTGCTGTGGCTAGTCCTCCAGGTCCTGCTCCGACTATGATAATTTTTGGCATATTTTGAGGTTTGCTATTAATACAAGGCAGATGGTAGAAAGGCGCCTGCTGGCTCGTTATAAAGACCAAGACTCATCAACGTTTCGGGTTGGATGATACGCAGTCCATGTTTCAAACACCAACGCAACAACTCGGCGTTACGCATTGGAACATAAAAGCCTGACCCAGCTAACTCCTTTGCCGCTCCTATAAGTGCTTTTAGGTCTTCATTATTCTCACCAACAGCGTGACCAAAGAAGCCTATTTCGGTAGCATAGCCCGATACACGCCCATCATACTCGACAAGCGTCGCGGTACCTCGCTCGACAGCCCTCTTTAATTCCCCCGCTCGGTCATGACCGTGAATGCCATAGCAGAGTTGATTACATACAGCAAGATCAGCTTCAACCACTGAACGAACAATACGATTAGGTATCGTTAAGCCGAGCGGTTGCCCTTGAAGGTTTGCCAGTGGCTCGCGTACATTGAAGCCAAGTTTTGTATACAGTCCAAGGGAACAACTATTATATGCAGCTTGAACGAGCCGCACACCAGCGTAACGTTTTTCACGTGCCCGTTGTAAAACATGTTCCATCAGGCGCCGACCAACCGACCTATTTTGTGCGGTTGGGTCTACCGTAGTGGGACCTATTCCGGCGATAGTGTCCCCTTCCCACAAAAAGTTGCTACCGATAACTTGTCCATTAGATGTTTCAGCTACAACAGAATAAATTGCTGGGTCAGCTAAAAGCTCAGTCAGCATATCCGCTCCAAACTCAGCAGAGGGAAAATCGGCTACAAAGCCATGCTGTTCCGCAATGGCACGAATTGCTTCATACACAATGGCGCCACACGGGAATGCATCATCAGGTTGTCCTGCACGCAGTATTACCAGAGGTGCTTGTTCAAATACTTTGTCCATCAAAATATACAAGGATAAACAAAAGTGAGAAATTCTCACGTTTTCTAAAATACGAGAATTCCTCACGTTTGTCTAGTGGTAGGTAAAATGTGATTATTTGTAGAAAACTCTCTTGAATTGGAGGGGTACTATTTTTTATTAATATTTCCCAAGCGACAAATGCCTGAACCTTTACGCCGTTTACCTCAGCAAGCTCGCAGTCGTCTGCGATTTAATCAAATATTAGATGCAGCTGCACTGGTTTTTGAGGAAGTTGGCTATGAGATGGCAAGTACGGAATTAATTGCTGTACGGGCTAATACTTCTATTGGGTCGTTATACCGTTTTTTCCCTGATAAATCAGCAATTTTACATGCTTTGGGAGAAAGGTATGCATCTGAGCTAAAAGACTTGTTTGTGGAGATTTTTCACGCTAAAAATCTGGGTAAACCACTAGCTGATATTTTGAATGAAGCTGTAGACTTATGTGACATTTTTTACTCTAATAATCTGGCTGCTAGAATTATTTTTTTGCAATCCCAAGCTTTTCCTCAATTGCAAACAATGAATCGACGTTTAGATAATGAAATCGCTGTGATATTTGATACGTTTTTAGCGTTACGGCAACCAAATGTAGAAGCAGAGCAGCGGCGCTTGATGGCATTAATGGTAGTAGAAATAGCAAGTGCTTTACAATTATTTTACTGGAATCAAGATGAACAACTAAGGCAAAAAATCGTGACGGAAACTAAATTGGTATTAATTAGGTATTTAGAACCAATCTTTTAAAGAGATATACATCTAAGGGTATTTCCACAACAGTGAAACAATGCTACATATTGCATTATCCAGTACACATGGGCGCCAAATACACAGTTAATTGAATGAAGGGCACAAAATCCTAATTTATCAATGGGTAGCATCGCTGAGTTACAAGGACTAAAAAAACAAGAAGTGTTTGTGTGTGAACAAAATTGGAAGTTGGACGCAATATCTTGACAATATTTTCTTTGTGTCCTTTGTGTCTTTGTGGTTCATTCTCTTCCCTCTGTGTTCTCTGCGCCTCTGTGGTAAAAAAAAGATATGTACTGCACATCTGGGACTTTATGCTACAGCTCTAAAATAGGCTTTTAAGTCTTTTAAGGAAATTTCCTTGGAAATAAATCCGATATAGTTATCTGGTCTTAGCAGCACCTTAAAAGTTTGATTTTTCCCGAATATTTCTATGACGCGCGGGTAAAGGGGAATAACATTGAAGTCGATTAAATCGCCGTATTCCTTTTCGAGTTCCAACTTCAAACCTTGATAATCTTGTTGCCCGTCTGAGAAAATAAGCAGGTGAAATTTAGGAGCGCGGAGTTGATCGTAAACATTGGCGCCGTTTACCAGAAAATATGGCATTCTGTCTCCAGCTTTGACCTCAAAATCGTGATCACCTTCATGCCTACTTAATGAACTGTCATGGTAATTAAGTCCAATTTGAGAAACCATAGGAAATATGAACTCTTTTGCGGCGCCAAACTGACTCACAAAACTGGCGACGCTTGGCAATATATTGTTCCGAATAAATCGGAAATACCACTGTTCGCCCGCTGCAACATTAAAAAACTGGTCAGTCGTATGCAAGAGATGTTTTGCATTTGCCAAACGTTCCTCGTTATAACTTTCAAGTAACGAATCCTTGGCATAGCCTTTCAAAATAAACGCTATTTTCCAAGCCAAATTGTAAACGTCCTGAATGCCCGTGTTCATTCCCTGACCGCCAGCAGGTGTGTGGACATGAGCAGCATCACCAGCAAGAAAACATCTGCCGTATTTGAACTTCTCAGCATGACGAGTATGCACTTTGTAAGTCGAAAACCAGCGCACGTTAGTTATATCAAGTGGGCGCCGCACTAATTGCTTAACTTTATTTTCAACTTCATCATAGCTGACTTCAGAAGAAACCTGGTTATTGTAATCGTGTTCAGGCATATTACCTATAAGCCTCCAATGTTTTTCGCCTTGCATAGGAACTATCAGCACAAATGCATCTTGTCCTAAGGCAGCGCTAAACATATGCTCATCAGTCTTCCACTCCATGTCTACGTCCGCAACATAAAACAAACGTGGATAAGTTGAACCTTCAAACTCAACATTGAGTAAATGTCGTGTTAGACTGCTGGCGCCGTCACAGCCCACCAAGTATTGAGCTTCAATAGTCTGTGTGTCACCGTTTGCAGCTTTGAGAACTGCTTTCACGCCGTTTGCATCTTGCGTGAAACTGTTCATTTCGGTCTGCCACTGAACGTCTTTCCCGTTCTGTTGGAGATGCTCGTAAAGAAGATGCTCATTTTTGCTTTGTTCAAAAACGAGTAAAAAAGGAAAAGGGCTGAGTCGTCCACCAAAATCTGAAAAATCGAGGTGGGCACTGATTTTAGCATCGTGCATTAAGGCGCCTTTCTGAACTATGGAACCGCTAAGAATAGCTTTTCGCGCTAGGTCAAGTTGGTCGTAAATCTCTAGCGTCCGTGCGTGAACGACCAGAGCTTTTGATAAATCGGTGACACCTTCCTTTTTGTCAAAAATTACGAAGTCGATACCATAACGCATCAACTGGGCAGCTAAAGATAATCCTGTCGGACCGGCGCCTACGATTAGTACTTCTGTCTTGGTTATTGTTTCCATAATCCAAACTCCAGTTATTCAACTTTGAACTAATTCATGTGATGCTTCTGATGAAGCATTAACGTTACCATCGCTAATTAAATGACCATCTTCCATATTAATGATTCTGTCAGCGATATCTAAAATTCGGTTATCGTGTGTTACCAATAGAATTGTGCATCCTTGTTCTCGTGCTAACTTCTGCATTAATTCCACAACATCGCGTCCAGATTTTTTATCGAGGGCAGCAGTTGGTTCGTCTGCAAGAACAATTTTAGGTTGACCAACTAACGCGCGCGCAATAGCAACCCGTTGTTTTTGTCCTCCTGATAAGTCATCTGGGTAGTAGTTGACACGTTGACCTAACCCAACGGTTTCCAGCATTGCTTTAGAACGAGTAATCATTTCGGTTGGAGTAATACCTGGATGAATCTCCAAACCCATCCGTACATTTTGTAGTGCAGTTAAACTGCCATGTAAATTATGAGCTTGAAAAATATAGCCATTATTCCGTCGCGCTTGAGTTAATTGACTTTGACTGGCGCCAGAAAGTTCTTGTCCTAATACACGTAAACTACCATCAGTGGCAGAACGTAAACCTCCAGCAAGAGTAAGTTGGGTCGTTTTTCCGGAACCAGAAGGACCTGTCATGATAATAATTTCACCCTTTTTGATTTCCAGATTTATATTGAACAAAACCTGTTTACGAAGTTGACCTTTACCAAAATAGTGGTTAAGATTTTTGATAGAAATAACAGTTTCATTGCTAAATTTACGTTCCATATTATTCTTTGTGTCCTTTGTGCCTTTGTGGTTAAATAAAAAGGTTGCAGCTTAATTTTGAATCAGAGTGTAAATATATAAGATGCTTTCCTGCGGGAAAACTCCGTTTACGTTCGCGACTCATAAGATAATATAAATATGATGAGATGCTTCGTTCCTCAGCATGACATTTTGAATTTCGTTCCTCGGCATGACATTTAGAACATATCTGCTGGGTCGGCAGATTGTAATTTATTCGTAGCAATCACTCCAGAAATAGTACACATAATAATAGTTAGCCCAAATACTAATATTGCCCTTGCAACAGGCATATATATAGGTAGATTGGTTGCATTTGCAGCTAACTGATAAAGACCTAAAGGAATCAAATAACCAGGAATAAAGCCAATACAAGCTAAAATAATTGCTTCTTCAAAAATTACGCCTAATAAATAGCGGTTGCGATAACCCATCGCTTTAAATGTTGCATACTCTTTAAGATGAGCATTTACATCTGTTGAAAGAATTTGATAAACAATAATTACACCAATTAAAAAGCCCATTGCCACACCAAATCCGAAGATAAAGGCAATTGGACTTTCTCTTCTTAAATTACCCTCTTCTAGTTCCACAAATTCCGCGCGCGTTAAAACTTTTACATCGTTAGGTAGATGTGCTTTAATTGCTGTGGCTACTTGAGTTGGATTATATCCTGGTTGCAAGTAAATTAAGCCAACGTTGACGCTACTAGCTTTTTGACGGGGAAATAACCGTAAAAAATTTTCCTCGCTAGAAAGTAATATACCATCTGCTGCGAAAGAGGCGCCGAATTTAAACAACCCACTAATAGTAATAGTCTTTCTATCTACCTCGGTAGTAACTTCTTTACCTGCATCAACACTTTCAAATACTTTTTTATATTCACCCCTTGCACCTCTATCAAACAAAAAACTGTTTGGTAATTGAATTTTATCGAGTTGAGCGTTTGCTGCTGGTATATCTAAAGCAGGTACTTCTGGATTAAAGCCAATTGCTTGTACCGTAGCTCTTTTGAGCGTTTGAGGATTTCTCCATGTTACCATCCCAATATACATTGGTTCAGAAGTTTTTACACCAGGTATATCAGATGCATCAAATAACCTACGACGTGAAAAGGTAGATAAATTCTGCGTATTCTTTGCTTGCGAACTAACTAAAACAATATCTGCAAGGATTGAGCGATTTAAACGAGTATTGCTATCAAAGAGCGCGCTTTGAAAACCTAACTGCATAAACATCAGAATATCAGCAAATGCAATTCCAGAAACGGCAACTAATAAACGACTCTTATGACGGTTTAATTGTAACCATCCTAACGGTGTGCGTCTTTGTAATTCTTGAACAAATCCAACCATAATAATTTTTATGATATTTACTAGCTATTACAATTCAATCGCTGCTTTAACTTGCAAGTTTGTAAACTTAGCAGCTTCCTGACTCGATTTTTCATCTAGCTGTATATGAACCTCAATCACTCTAGAATCAATATTTTCGCTAGGGTCTGAGTTAATAATGTTCTGACGCTGAACTTGCCAACCAATCCAGTTAACTTTCCCTTGCAATTCACTGCCTAAAGAGTTGCTACTAATACGAACATTTTGTCCTAACTTCACCTTTCTAATATTGGTTTGATATACTTCCGCAACTACTCGCATTTGACTAACTTGCCCAAGCTCAACAACCCCGTTATCAGAAACCTTTTCACCCGCACGGGAGTTAATTTTGAAAATTACTCCATCTTGAGGCGCCTTAATATATGCTTGTTCATAGTTTGCTTTGGCTTCTTTTTTAGCAGCTACCGCTTGTCTGACTTCCGCATTTGCTGCCATGACATCGACTGGACGTACTTCAGCTATTTTTTCAAGAGTTGCTTGTGCAGAACTAACTTGTTTGCTACTAGTACTTTTAATTCGTGCTAAAACTACTTTCGCCTCTTGTATTTGCTTCCTTCCAGTTCTGGTAGTGCGTTCAAGGTTAGCTTTGGCTTCGCTCAACTGCTGCGTTAAAGTTTGTGTTGGCAAACGCTTGCTGTCATACATGGATTGAGAAATGGCGCCATATGAGTAAAGCTGATAATAACGGTTTAACTCTGCTGAAGCATTACTCAATTCAGCTTCAAGTCGTCTAACAGTCGCTTGTTGTGCTGCTTTGTCTCCTTCCCACTGCGCTTCTAATCTTGCTACAGTTTCCCGCTGCGCGCGTTCTTCACCTAATGACTGTGCTTGTACTCTGGCTATCTCAGATTTCTGAGCATCAATTTCCCCAACTTTTGCACCTGCTTTGACTTTTGCTAAATTAGCCTGAGATACCAGCACCGCTTCTTTGGCTTTTTGATAGGCAGCTTGCAACTTATCACGGTTGTCCAAAACCGCAATTACCTGTCCTGCTTTGACTTTCTCTCCTTCTTGCACCAATAAATTCTCTAAGCGACTTCCTTGAGTAGATGCTGGTGCAGATACTTTTATTACTTCTCCCTTTGGCTCAATTCGACCCAACGCTGTCACTGTCTTAATTTGAGGTATTTCAACTTGCGGCGCCTTTGTTACATCTGGCTGTGACTTAAAATTGCGAGTAACTAATACTCCTCCCGCAATACTAACTACAGTACCAAGTATTACAAGCTGGCGCCAGTTAGGCTTAGATAGTATTGAATCTTTAGCTATTCCTAGACGCATTTTTATTTACCTGGCGCCAACTAAGTAAACTATACCGTTTAGTTGCGCTAATACTAAACTAAACAGTACAGTTTGTTTTGTCAAGGGTGTAGAATAGAAACTAGGAAAATAACAAAACATATGCGAGCAAGGCGAAAAAAGACAAGTACATCGGATACTGATGAACTGGCGCAAGGGACAACTAAAGTAGAAGCAATTCTTAGAGGCGCCATGCAAGAATTTTTGGTACATGGGTATGCTGCGACATCTATGGATAGAGTCACATCCGCTGCTGGTGTGTCAAAAACTACTGTTTACAGTAATTTTCATGACAAAGAACAATTATTTATTGCCTTAGTAAAAACCTTAGTCAAAAAGTCTCAGGGTGTACTTTGCTCTATGCAGCAAGAAACACTGCAAGGAAATCCAAGTGAAATATTAAAGCAATTAGCGACAAATTTTTTAAATGGACTAAGTAGAACTATTGATGATACACCAGAAATTTTAGATTTAATTCGTTTGGTGATTGGTGAATCAGGACGCTTCCCAATGCTTGCTCAAATAATGGTGAGAGATAGAGATAAACCAATAATCGAATTAGTTACTAATTATCTAAATTCGCATCCTGAACTACAGATACCAGACTGTGAAGCTGCCGCACGCATATTTTTGGGTTCTCTAGTACACTTTGCGATGGTAAAGCATATTCTTCATTGTCATGAAATTTTGCCAATGGAACAAGAGCGTTTGATTGATGCTTTGGTTTATTTCTTAACCATGAATCAAGATGCTCAAACTTCAGATAAATATTCTGCGATTAAAGAAAAATCATCCCGGCGCCAACGTTCTATTTCAGGCAAATTTGAGGCTGATTACAAAGAAGAGAAAAAAAACTTAAGGTCAATTCGATTAACTGATACAGCTTGGGAGCAATTAGATAAAATCGCCAAAGAAAATAATCTGTCCCGCAGCGAACTAATTGAAATTTTCGCGCGTCAGCAACTTGGCTAATTGACAATTTTGTATATACATGGGTAGCAGCACATGAATATGGAACCACTCACAATACTGCTCGGTTAACGTATGTAAAGACGTGACATGTCACGTCTCGGAGCGGGCTTTTACGTTTCGCAATTGTCTTAACCGAGCAGTATTGGAACCACTCAGCGATGCTAAATAATTGACTCTTGGTACAAAAACGCATCACCCTGGACAAAGGCAGTACTTAAGAGCGAAATTGAGAGTCGTAAACTAATTACCAATAAAGCAATAATCGATGCATTGATGTGTAGCCAGGCGTTTGAGTTTGACCTGACCTAGATTGATATGCCTCTGTTTTATAGGGAATATTTAATTCGTGAAGTATCCAATGCACTTGTAGCGCGTGTAAGCTTTTTATGCCGTAAACAATCAAAGCTAAATTGTAAGGTGGCTAAAGCCACCTTACAATTTAGTTGAGTAGGTCTTGGAAGCGCTTGTCTTGACGTAATGCGGTGAAGTCGGTGTCAGATTTGGCTAGGGTTTTGTATTTGGCGGGTTGTAATTTGATTGCTGCTTGCAGGTTTTTAATGGCTTCTTCATGGTTGTTTTGCAAGGCATAGGCACATGCTTTGTTGTAGTAAGTTAAGTGTTTTTTGGGATTGATGGCAATTGCTTTGTCGTAAGAGGCAATTGCTTCAGTATAACGGTTTAGCTTTGCTAGAGCTATACCTCGGTTTATCCAAGCTTCTTCTTTGTCTGGTTCTATTGCAATTGATTTGTCATAAGAGGTAATTGCTTCAGTATAGCGTTTTAGCTCGCTGAGAACGTTTCCTCGGTTGAACCAAGCTGTACTGAGCCGTGGATTGATTTTGACTGCATTATCATAAGATGTGATTGCATCTTCATTTCTTTGTAAAACGGTTAATGCATTACCACGATTTATCCAAGCTTCTGCTTTGTTCGGTCTAATTTTTAGTACTTTATCATAGGTTTCTATGGCGTTTTTGTATGAATGCGCGTCTAATAAACTGTTAGCTTGACGAAACAAGCCATCTACTTCCTGAGTTGTCTGAGCTTCGGTTAGTAATTGCGCTACGTTCGATTCCTGCACCGCTTGATTTGTATATTCGTAAGCTGGCGCCACATTACTACAGCCAAACGTCAATAGTGCTATTAAGCTTAAGGCAGCAAAACTTCCCGAATCAGTCATTTTGTACCTACATATATCGTACATCTGCATGTTAAAACTTCTGTTCCTATTAAAAAAGTAAGTTGCATTACTGTTTCATTACACTTTATTTATTCTTTTTATTTCTCATGAAATTATTATGGAGATAACCATTTTCTTGCTTGACTTTAAATCAATTACACACACTCTTTGCAAGTACTTCATATTTTGATGAGATATCAACTATTTACCCTGGCAAAAGCTAACAAAAAATGTCGCTTTTTTTTATGCAATTATTTCTTTACTGTAAAATCATATTACCTTTTGTCCCTCTTAAAGAAAAATTTATAAAAATATACAAATTAATGTAAAATTTTTAACACTTCCGGCTTTAAATGTGGTATGCCGTTTGACACCGGGTTTCTCTACCATGTACCAGAAAATGATTAATGCTTCTTACCGTTACACACCGTGCAGCAGATACCATAGGATAAATATCGTTTAAGGAGTCGATACGGCACCCATACTAAGCATGACAATTGATAACAATTCCAACTCATCCCATTCATCTGAGCAAGCGTCTGAAGACAAATTACAACTGGACGACTTTAACGGCGCCAGCGAAAATGGTCTTACCTCAGAAGGACTTGTTACACAGCAAGCTCTAGCTGTAATTAATTCTCTACAATCTCAACAAAGTACAAATGCTCTAAAACAATCGCACTCTAATGTAGAAATACGCTCAAATAAGCTTGTAGTAGTCCAAAGGCGGGCATTTTTATTATCTCTTGTAGCTGTAGGCTTGATTTTTATTGGTTTTGCCTCAAATATTTGGATTATTGGCGCCATTGGAACCGTTGCTACTTTAGCTTTATCGCTCGCAATACTTTTTCCGTGGTTACGAGAAGTCTTTGCGGAATGGTTTTCACCTCAAGAACGTGCTGTTCTATTTGGTATTTTAGTATTAACTATAGGTATAATAGGCGCCATTAAATTTACAGGCGTGGGTGATGATATTTTACGTTGGGGGAAAACTGTTAACTGGGATGCTTCAGGAGCATTAGGGGAATGGTTTGGCGCCTTGGGACAAATTTCTATCGCTATAATTGCTGTTTACGTCGCTTGGCGCCAGTATGTTATTTCTAAAGACTTGACTATTCAACAAAATTTGCTCACAGTTCAACAAAATATTATTACTCAGCAGCAAACTATTGACTCCTACTTCCAAGGTATTTCCGATTTAGTACTTAACGAAGAAGGACTGCTCGAAGATTGGCCCCAAGAACGCGCAATTGCCGAAGGACGTACTGCTGCTATTCTTAGTAGCGTTGATGGTAGTGGCAAAGCTAAAATACTTCGCTTTTTATCTCGTTCAAGATTGCTAACTCCACTTAAACGCGACCGTACTCTCGGACGCCCAATACTCGATGGTAGTGGAGGATATGCTGAAGACCGTACTTTTGGACAGCGTGTTATCGACCTTGGCGTAACATTAGCAGGCGCCGACCTTTCTAGTACAGATTTACGATGGACAGACCTCTCTGAAGCGAACCTTGTACGTGCTAACCTTAGTGGTTGTGATTTAGTCAAAGCAAACTTATCGCGTGCTATTTTATACGAAGCTAGCTTAAGAAATTCTGACTTAAAAACAACACGTTTGTTTTACGGTTCTCACGAAACCGCATCACCACGCAGTCGAGTTAACCCTCCCAATTTCCAAACTGGTGAATATACTGGTGCGGTTGTTCAAGACGTTGACTTTACTAATGTTCAGCGTATGTCTGAACAAGTACGCTATTACTGCTGTGCTTGGGGTGGCGAAAAAACTCGCGGCACAATTCCTGGTGGTTGCGAAGGTATCCCTAATAAATTAGAAAAATAATTCTCATTCTCTTTCTTATGTCCGCATCAGAATTTGAAACTAATAGTCTAGGTTGGCAGTTTTATCTGTTTCAAAAGCGAGTGGGAGAATCTATTGAGTATTTTCTTTCTCGCTTTGACCCTCCTACACCTGATAAGTCTCAAGGTTTAAGATTTAGCCAATGGTTTTTAAACTTGCTTAATTTCTTATTTTGGGTAGCAGTTAGTTTTTTTGCTTTGTGGTTAATGTGGCGCCTGTGGAAAGAATTTAACCCGTATTTATACGCTTGGTTAAACGAAGCACAATCGAATGATATTCGTAGTCAAAAAAACGAGCAGCAAATATCAGCAGCAGCTTTGTTATCGCAGTCGCAAGAATTTTATAGGCAGGGTAAGTATCGTGATGCTTGTAAATGTTTATACTTGGCGCTTTTACAATTTTTACATGAAAAAAATACATTGCCTCATAAAAAAAGCCGCACCGATGGCGAGTATTTACAAATATTGCGATTATCTAATTCTTCTATGCAGCCATACGAAACGCTAATTACAACCCACGAACAAATATGTTTTGATGAAATGGAAGCAGCGCAAGTCAACTATGAACAATGTCGAGAAGCATATAAAGAAATTACGCAAGAATGAATTAAACAATAAACTAAATACATGAAACGTCCAAATCGCCTAACTATATTTTCTCTAATTATTCTTGGAGTTTTAATTTTTATAACTTTGTTTGCTGCTCCGAGTGGTGGCAAACTTAATAATGGTTCTACTTATAATCGGGCGCCTGAAGGTTATGGCGCCTGGTATAATTATATGCAGCGTCGAGGCAAAATCGAACGTTGGCAGCGACCTGCTATAGATATTAAATCTAAAAAAGACCTTGTAACTCTTTTGCAAGTAAACCCACCTCAATTTGGCGTTGCTCCAGAATATGAACTACAAGGTTGGATAGAAAAAGGCAATAATCTCATTGTCTTAGATTACACCGGAAAAGCAACAGGAGCAAATTTTAGTACAATTCATAAGTCAAGTGCAGGTAATGTAAAAATAGATACTACTAAACGGTATAAAATTTCTTTCTCAAAATCGGAAGTAGAGCCATTATTAAGCGATGATAGAGGCGCCATTGTTTGGCAAGCAAGATATGGTAAAGGTAAGGTTATATATTCTGTGACTCCTGAACTGGCAGCTAATGCATATCAAAACGAACCTGGAAATTTTGAGTTTTTAGCGCAGCTAGCTAGTGATAATAATAAAAGGAAAATATATATAGATGAGTATATACATGGCTATAAAGATAAAGATATTAAAGAAGCTAAAGGTGAAGGAAATATTCAAACTTACTTTATTCAGAAACCTATTTTTACAGCATTTATTCAAGCTGGGATTTTGCTGCTAGTACTAATATTTGCACAAAATCGTCGTTTTGGTAAAATAGCTACTTTGGAAGCACCAAAAGTAGATAACAGTCAAGCTTACATTCAAGCACTTGCCGCAGTTTTACAAAAAGCTGACTCTACCGACTTTGTTGTAGAGATGGTTGGTAAGGAAGAAATAAATCAACTGACACTTAATCTGGGTTTAGGTAAGAAAAATCTTATTGATATTACAGCACCCGACTCTGAGGAGTTATTAAGTGTATGGCAAAATAAGTTTGGTGCTGGGTCAGATGTAGAATCTGCCTTGCGTGTACAATCTCAACAAGGACAACGGCGCCTGAGTGAAAAAGATTTGATAGCTTGGTTAAGAAAATGGGGCAATATACGTAAGTACAGACGTGATTAATCCCTGCGGGAAAACCTCCGGTTTACGCGTCTCTACATTAATAACTTTATTTTGCATGAATCAAATGAATCCTGTTCTAATCCGTTTAAAAGACGCACTTAATCAAGTTGTTGTTGGCCAGTCTACGTTAATTGAGCAAACTTTGATAGGTTTGTTATCAGGGGGACATATTATTTTAGAAGGTGTCCCAGGAACTGGTAAAACTTTACTAGTTAAGGTATTGGCTCAATTAATTAAGGCTGATTTTCGCCGTATTCAGTTAACACCCGATGTTTTGCCTGGTGATATTACTGGTACTAACATATTTGATTTGAATACTCGTAGCTTCTCGCTCAAAAAGGGGCCTGTATTTACAGAGGTATTGCTTGCAGACGAAATTAACCGTACTCCTCCTAAAACTCAATCTGCACTTTTGGAAGCTATGGAAGAGATGCAGGTGACGCTTGATGGTGAGACTTTACCACTTCCTGATTTGTTTTGGGTAATTGCTACGCAAAACCCACTCGAATTTGAAGGAACTTATCCTTTACCGGAAGCGCAGTTAGATAGATTTTTATTCAAACTGGTTGTAGATTATCCTGAACTTGGCGCCGAAAAGCAAATGCTATTAAATCGTAAAGCTGGGTTTGCTGCACGTCGTTTGGATATCGCTAAGTTAGAACCTGTTACTACTGTTGCTCAAATCTTAGAAGTACGTCAAGCTGTAAAACTTGTCAAGGTTTCTGAAGCTATTATTGATTATATCTTGGCTTTGGTCGGCGCCTCACGTCAGCATCCTGATTTAAATTTAGGCGCCTCCCCACGTGCTGCGGGTTTATGGTTACAAACATCGCAAGCATCAGCGTATTTTGCTGGCAGAGATTTTGTTACCCCAGATGATGTAAAAGTTGCCGCACTCCCATTATTACGCCATAGACTTATTTTAAAACCCGAAGCTATGCTTGATGGTTTACAAATAGATGGTGTAATAGCCTCCATATTAAACAAAGTTCCAGTTCCAAGATAATTAACTCCTAACTCCTAACTCCTAACTCCTAACTTTCATAAATGATTCCAACTAGAAAGGTTTATTTATTGTTGACTTTGGGGATTATACTTGCCCCTGCTGTTGCGAGTTTTACTAAAGTCTCGACTGGCATAGCGGTTATTTTACTCTATGATGCAGTAATCTTAACTTTAATGATTATTGATAGTTTACGTGTGCGTCGTTCTCGTGTTGATGTTAGGCGCGAGTTACCTCCACGTTTATCAATAGGACGTGATAATCCTGTTAAGTTAGAAGTAAAATCTACTACTAGTACAATTATTAAAGTTTGCGATTATTATCCAAATACTGTTAATCTTAATCAGTCTTTGCTTCGTATTAAAGTAGAAAAAAATACTACTAGTGAAGTAACTTATACAGCGTTTCCGACTAAAAGGGGAGAATTTGATTGGGGAAATCTTCAAATACGTCAACTTGGCGCCTGGGGTTTAGCATGGGATAATTGGAAAGTTCCGCAAAGTTTAAAAGTTAAGGTTTATCCTGATTTAATTGGGTTAAGAAGTCTTTCAATACGTTTGACGCTACAATCTTCTGGGTCAATGCGGCAATTTCGACAGTTAGGTATTGGTACAGAGTTTTCGGAGTTACGAAATTATCGTAGTGGTGATGATTTGCGGTTAGTTGATTGGAAGGCAACTGCAAGACGTGTTGGCGCCAGTGGTAATACATCAGCGCTTGTAAGGGTTTTAGAACCAGAACAAGAACAAACGCTGTTAATTTTGCTTGATAGAGGTCGGTTGATGACGGCGCAAGTTCAGGGTTTACAAAGGTTTGACTGGGGTTTAAATGCAACTTTATCGTTGGCGTTGGCTGGGTTAAATCGTGGTGATAAAGTTGGAGTGGGTGTATTTGACCGTCAAATTCATACTTGGATTTCTCCTGAACGTGGACAACATCACCTTAGCCATCTTATCGACCGTTTAACTCCTATTCAACCAGTACTTTTAGAATCCGATTATGTTGGTGCAGTTACTCATGTCGTCCAAAAACAAACTCGACGCTGTTTAATTGTTGTTATTACCGATATTATTGATACCACTGCTTCCGCTGAATTATTAAGTGCCCTATCACGACTTACACCCCGCTATCTATCATTTTGCGTGGCTTTGCGTGACCCTCAAGTTGATATTATTGCTCGTACTTTTACTGAAGATGTTCAAGGCGCCTATACCCGCGCTGTTGCTTTAGATTTGATGGCACAACGCCAAGTTGCATTTGCCAAGCTTAAAGGTCGTGGTGTATTGGTGTTAGACGCACCAGCAAATCAAATTAGTGATGAGTTAGTCGAAAGATATTTACAACTCAAAGCTCGTAATCAACTTTGAATCTCTCAGCACGCGCATTGACTGAGATTCATTAAGACCTGAGCGATGCCTCACAAATAAACTCAAGCACAGCTTTTAAATCCACAGTTGGATTAATTAAAACCTGTTGACAACCGTACAATTGACTTCTGCTGAATTAGTGCTATAGTTAGAGTACACACTACTACAACACAAGTCAATGAGATTCCAGAAAGATAATAAATATGGTTTTACAACAGAAAAAGAACAACCATTGACCGCCTCTGTGTCACTCAGGGTAGACAAAGAATTAGCGACCAAATTAAAATCAATCCCTGGCTGGCAGGATAAAGCGCGAAACGCATTAAACGAGCTAATTCAAAGCTGGAATGCGGAGTCATGAGCGAAGTAGTCGCCTTTTATCCCAGGTCGCGCATACACGCTCGCTTCATGCTTCCATGCAACCTGGTAAATATTCGATAAATTTGAGGAAATTTAGATAAATTACTGTACCGTTCGTATGCCTGTGCTACAAGGAATGGTTATTGATTAAGTTGCAAGTCATAGTCATATCGAGTATGATTTATTGGTGAAGATAAATCTTTAGATATGAGTAATCTTGTTATAGGTACATTTGCTAGTTTAGGTGCGGGACTTGCAACATTTATCGGCGCCTTGCCAATATTGTTGCCAATTAATTTGACACAACGGGTGCAAGGAATAATGCTGGGTTTTGGTGGGGGAGTGATGTTAGCGGCAACATCGTTTTCTTTAGTGCTGCCAGGAACAGAAGCGGCGATGAGTCTTGGTTACTCTAAGGCTTATGCAGCGTTGATAATGGTTGTAGGAATATTGTTTGGAGGTTTGTTTTTGCAGTTAGCGCATAAACTGCTGCCTCACGAGCATTTTATTAAAGGGAAAGAAAGTGGAGGAGAGAGTTTAAAGCGTATTTGGTTGTTTATTGCTGCAATTACGATTCATAATTTCCCTGAAGGGCTAGCTGTGGGGGTAAATTTTGGTAATAACAATATAAAAGATGGTTTACCTGTGGCGATGGGTATTGGTTTACAGAATATTCCCGAAGGTTTAGTAGTGGCGTTATCGCTAGTTACTGAAGGATATTCTAGAGGTTATGCGTTATGGATTTCGTTATTAACAGGTTTGGTTGAACCTATTGGTGGTTTAGTTGGCGCCTCGGTAGTCAGTATAGCTAACTTTGTTTTACCTTGGGCAATGGCATTTGCTGCAGGCGCCATGTTATTTGTAATTAGCGACGAAATTATACCAGAGTCTCATCGTAAAGGTTTAGAGAAAGAAGGAACAATTGGTGTAATGGTAGGCTTTGTTGTAATGATGTTTTTAGATATTGCGCTTGGATAATGGAATTAATTAGATATATGAACAACTAATTCTCTAACGTGATTGTGCTGACGGTGTTCCCAAATATAAATTCCTTGCCATGTGCCTAATACTAGTTGTCCTCGGTTAATGGGGATATGTTCTGAGGTATGAGTGATAGCAGTACGAATATGTGCTGGCATATCGTCGGGACCTTCGGCGTCATGGATATATTTTGCTGATTCGGGTACTAACTTCGCCATAAAGTTCGCTAAATCTTTTAATACATCGGGGTCAGCATTTTCTTGGATAATTAAGCTTGCTGAGGTGTGCCGTAAGAATAGGGTGCAAAGTCCTGTATCTACTTTTGATTCGGCTACTATCTCGGCAATATTTGATGTAATATTACGTAGCGATTTTGCATTGGTAGAAATTCTGAGTAATTTTTGATAGTGAGACATTGCTTAAGAGTGGATAATCTTTTATATATTATAATATTGATATGTGTTGGGACGGGCAAGGATGCCCATCCCACAAGACTGCATCCCACAAGATTTTATCCCACAAGATTTTTATTTTGCAAGATTTTTATCTTATGGGGAAGTTGGATGCATTTTGTTGTTCGATTTTGAGTTCACCGAAAATTGGTTTATTTGCTAAATATTTTAATCCGGCATAGGCTAATAGGTTTTGCCAGTCTTGCTGGAAGGTTGTATTTTGTGGTTCGGCAATACGAAGTAAAGCTAACTCGCTCAATGCTGTGTACCATATACCATTTTGAGCATATGCTGCAATTTTTGCTCGTGGTGTGGTGGCAGCTTTTAACTGTTGTTCTAATTTTACATCCGGCGCCACCCTTTTGAGTGAACCGCTAACAAAGCTGGGTATGGATGATTTTGATGTACTATTGTTTTGGCAATAAAGCTTGAAGTACCATGTGTAAGTTTTATTAATTTCTAAGGGTTTTGCTGTCTTTAATTTCAAGCTAAAAATACCAGGTTGAGTGGGTACAGGAAACGAAGTTCGCATCACGTCGTTTTTTTCCTCATCTTGCAACGAAAATTCACCTGCTGATACTTGATTTGATTTAAAAGGTATGTAAAACCATAGAGTCGGATTTTCTTCTATTACCAACCCTGAGCGATTATTTGGTATTAAAGCTTCTAATGGCATTTCTACAGATGGACAGTCACCACGACTACCAGTCCCCCTTCTGCCACTAGGTCTACCTTGGCTTGAACCATCTGGCTCATTTGTATTAAAAAATACTTGTGTGCTACTAATGCTTTCGACTTGATTGATTTGTGCTTTTGCGGGCATAAAATATGACATAACAATCAAATTCAATAAGCTAATAATGACGGTTTTACAGCTTTTTAGACAAAAGCTTTTCAGTATTTGCTGCACAGGCATAGTATTAACCTTATACTTTGTGTTTTGCATTTGTCTAAGTAAAGAAATACATCTGGTTATATACTTTTATCTGTATTAAGACATTATTTTATGCGTAATTACTTAAGAAGAAACCGGGTTTCTAAGCAAAATTGTCTTTTTTATTACAATATTCAACGAAGAAACCCGGTTTCTCGGTTTTTATAGACTTTCAAACTCGCAGTGCTTCCTAACAAAACCAACATCGATGGTACTAAGGGTATCCAAATACCTAATATAAATATGTAAAGACAAACACCATAAAGCACTCCGCAGCTAATCACTGCCGTCAAAATTAGGCGCCGTGTTGATTGTATAGTTAAAGCTATTGCTGCTCCTACTATTGCCCAAGACCATATCCAAATATATTCGCTCCATTTTGGCAGTACATTCAATAAAGGACGATTATTCAACACTGCACTCAAAATTTGACTAATCATATGTGCTTGCACAACCACACCCGCAATTTGAGAGTGAGGCCATTTTCCTTTTGTGTAAGGTGTAGACCAACGCAGGTCATTAAAGCTGTCGGCGGTTGTACCAATGAGAATTATACGATTTTTTACTAAATCTGACGTTAACTTGTTATTTAATACATCTTGGACAGTAAATGTTCTAATATATGGATTGGCAGCACGCCAGTTTAACATTACTTGATGCCCTTGATTATTTATATCATGATAGCCGCCACTGTTTGATTGTAAGTTATTAAAGACTGTATTACCGATAACTAAATTTTTGTCTGGAGTTAGCTTGGAACCAATATTTTCACTCGCTAGATAACGGGTCGCAACTCGGAAACTAAAAGATTTATCTGTTTTACATTTAGCGTTTTTAGCAGTTGGAGGCGCCATTGCTAACAGGTGACGACGTAAAATAGTGTCGGGGTCAGGGACTACATCAGTAAAACCAACACTTGTTTGTAAAGTCTCTGGTGGTGGTGGAACTCCTGGGTCTGCATTATCTTCACCTCCTTTACAAACAGCGATAAAGTTATCACTTCGCATAACTGCTGCTAGGTTTGGGAAATTAGCTTCTACGGGGTTCTCCCGATAAAGGTCTAAACCTATTACACGAGGTTTAAATTGCTGTATCTTTTCCATAACAGCAGCGAGAGTTCTGTTAGATAAAGACAACCCTCGTCTTTCTTGGGGATTTTGAGCTTGAACATCTGCTTCAGTCACCGTTATAACTATAATTCGATTATCGGGTTTTTCAGCAGGACGACTACGCATAATTTTGTCGAAAGCTGAAAGTTCCCATGACTCTATAATTCCGGTACTGCGTGCGACTACTACTACACTACTTACTAGTAAACTAACTTGAAGTAATGCTGTAAATAAAAACTTTCTTGGTAAATTCGGTTTATGTACAAAAAATTTGCTTCTCCAAATCAATGGTGCTGCTGCTGGGTTTTGACATATTACAGGTAACCAACTCGCACAGGGATATTCATCTTCTAATCCTTGTAACCTTGCTTGTGCTTCTCGCACCGACATATACAAAGACTTACCAGTTGCAAATGCTTCGAGAAAATTCTTTAAAAACGCTTGGGCAATAATATCTGGAACTGGTTCACGCATTACTATAACTTGCGGAATGTGTAGCGATGCTAAATCACGTGCTAGTCCAAGACCATCACACGAATTAAATATAGTTAGACTTAAACCGTTAGATAATGCTGCTCGTAAACCGTTTTTTAGTTGCGAAATCGTTAAAGTATCTGTCTTGTTTATTTGAATTGTACCCGTTTCGCCATCCGATTGACTAGAGCTATGTCCTGCAAAAAATATTATATCCCATCCTTGCTTATCCCAGAGCCAGTAATCTAACTCTCGACGTTTGGGTTCCACTAAAAATACTGTTTGTGCATTTATAAGCTCTAAAATTGCTCGGTCTTTTTCTACGTCAATTCCTTCACTGTTTCCCAAAATTGCTAAAATCCGCATTGGACGATTTGGATTTTTTGCACTTGGTTGAAGATATTCAAATTGTGAAGTACTCAGACAAGCTACTGCATTCACGTAATCTTCAAAAAAATCCCACAAATGCCAGGGTATTTTTCGAGCTTCTTCGTCTTCTGTCTCAAATATAAATTTTATCTCATCACTCGGCGCCAGTTTTGTGCGTAACTTTTGATTGACGTGTATAAATGATAAAGATTTAAACCATAAATTAATATGATGCTGCAACTCTTCACATAAGCTACTGAATTCCATTAACGAAACATTTGTAACATCTTCTTCTTCAACCTCTACGTCAAAATCATTGGCATAAATGTCATAATTTCTTAACTTTCGCCAACTTCTATCGTGGTAAAGCGCTTCGTTAAGCAAACAATAAAGTAGCTGCCAACGTCTATATGACTCAGAAATTTCTGGTGCAGCAGGCAAACTACCCACCATTTGTGTTGGTGCGTTTGTATTTTCCCATAGTTGAATTGTAACAGTCGAAAAACCCTGTCTGAAATTACCCTTACCCAAATTTAATACTACTAACTTATTCATGGCGACTTGCCAATGAGTGCATCAAGCATGAAATCCTCTTTTATAATGACATCTTGCAACACCAATTGAATACTAAAAGATTTTCCTAAAGGAAACTTAAATCTTTTTAATTGAATGTAATTGTCATGGTTTCTAGAAACAACTTCTTGAACAACAGCACCTGAAGGCAATAATAAGGAAAGTTTTATACTTGCGGGTAAGTAATATTCTCCACTTGTAGGATATAATTGCACGCGAATATTTACTTTGTCATCTATCTCAGGTGATAACCCAATTAATAGTACAACAGCTTTATTACCTAATTGCATTCCTAAATCGATTAACTTGGCGCCTTGAGTACGATGAGGAGTCAAAGCAGTATCTTGCCTAAATTGAGCAGCTAAAGTTCTTTGCTGTAGATTTAACAAAGCATCTACATGCTGCCAGCCAGTTTCAAAAATGTCTTCTAACCATAGAGTTAAATTAGTAAATCTTGGCTGAATAGTATTACTGAGTTTACTAAGCCTAGCTTTGTATAATTCTTGTCTCTGTGTATTGGATGCAATCAAAGCACTCCACTCGTCAAAATTTCCATATAAACGGGGGGAGTGGATATTCGACTGACTTAATATATTTAGTAATTGTGTTGCTTGTGCATTTGAGGTTGTTAATAAAGGTTTGAAGTGTAGTTGTTGTTGACAGTACTCACGTGCAACCCACATCACATTTAAGTCTTCAATAAGAGACTCTCTTTCTAGACAGTATGTCCTAGTCATTTGGTTGAACGTCGCATACTGGGTAAGTTGTTCGTGGGTTGTATATCCCCATACTCGTAACCATGATTGTTCTAGATTTAACTGTACATGTAAATAATATTCTCCGGCCCAATCGGGAATATTAACCCATTCTGCTGAAACTTCAAATTCCAATGGATTACTTTTATCGCTAGGTATCAATACTAATTTAGTATTGTCTACAGTAATCGCACATCCGTTGACTACTTCCCAATACGTTGCCAAATCATCCAAACTGGGAATTTTGATGACGTTACTAAATTCTGGGTCATCCTTTAACCAATTTGAAAGGGTATTTAGAGATAGATAATTTAAAAATGCTCGCCATCGTGCAGCATCATTAGAATAATGCTGTGAATAAATCTGTTTCCATGCATCTTCTTGTGCTTGGTTTGATAACTCTAACCATAATTGGTTAGGGTAAATGGTTTGTAACTCACTAAAGTTGTAGCTCATATTATTTTGCTGTATGGTTGCACGTAGTACGATGAGTATTTCTATTTATTAGCCAGTTATCAATAAAAATAGCTAGTTTGTTTTTGGCGCCATCTAAAGCATTGATGCCCAGTTGCGTGGTTGTTTCTAGCTCCTCTTGAAAAGCATTTATTAATTTTTGTTTAATTATATTATCATTTTCAATATTATTAAAAGATATGTTATCGGCAATCTTGATTCGAGCAACTCTATCTAGAGTATTGAAAAACTCTTGCTGAGTATATACCTGTAGACAATCGTTCATAGCGTCTTTAATCGCTTCTATATTTTTGTCATCATATACCTTAACCTCTCTTAAGTTCTTCTGCCACTGGGAAATTAGGCTATCTAATAAAGTTTTTGTATATTTTCCTAAATGGCGGGCAACTTGATACTGTTTTTGTATTTCTGTATATTTATTAGTAATGGCGCCTGCGATTTCAGTTTGAGTCAAACCTAAACCATGCCAAAGCTTAAGCATTAGTTGCCCTTGTTCAGGTAACGTCAAAAATAATTTTTTAATCAAAGATTGTGTTTCTTGCCATTCTTCGTGTTGAATTAAATTTTCTAAAAGACTTGAATTACAATCAGTAACATTGATTTGCTCATCAAGAGGCGAAAACTTTTTGGTACGATAATTGCGTGCAGCTTGAATACAAGTTAAAAGAAGATTTTGAACTTGTGCAACAGATTGGGTAGTTAAATTAAATTCTTCGCATCGCTGATTATAATAAGATGTAATTTGCCCAATTTGCAAAATTTCTTCAGAACCAAGCTTGCGATTAGCTGGGTTATACAGATAAATTTCATCAAAACATTGCCAAGCTAAATAATAATAATTTATATTATTCTGATTAATACCTCTTGCCAATAAAGCTTCTTTAAGCTCCTTAGCCGTCAAATCTTTAAGCAAACCATAATCAGTAAACTTATCTCTTTTTGCCTCAATATCTTGTGCATAAATCAAATTACCAGTAAAACGTAAAATAGCTGTTTTTGCATAAGCATTCAAATTAGCTTGAGGATGCTCAACATCAAATGTTTTGAATAATTTTTCTGGTGGGTTAACAGCCAAATTAGCTATTTGAAACAACTCCGAGAGTGGATACTTGTGGCGAATAAAACTAAACCGTTGGAAACTTTTATGTGCCGCCCACAAACAAGCTTCTTGCAAATAAGATGATAAATGCCCCCTGGCTTTAACAAAACAATCCGAAGACGAAGACACCTGCTGCACAGCTTGATTTACCTTAATAATTTTAAGAAAATAGTGTGCCCAGTATTCTGCTTTAACCTCCGATTCACTTTGTATCAATCTTTTCATATGGCGTTCTAACTGTAAATCAGTCTGCCATACTATATTTAGGCGTTTATTAACCCCCTCGAACATCAAAAACGTCGAGAATTTTTGTATAGTGTCGTCACGTTTCTTCACATTTAAACCTCCATGCACCATTCTCTATAATACCCGTGTGTTGAACACCAATTCTGCCCTCAACCTACTTATGGGCGCCATAATTAATAGAATATGCAGCTTTCTCAAAATTTGCGTAAAAACTGGCAACGGATGTAACGGATGTAACGGATGTAACGGATGTAATGGATGCAACGGATGTAGCGGATGTAACGGGTGTAGCGGATGTAGCGGATGTAATTATAAATTATCCGTTACATCCGTTATAATCCGCTGCTAATAATCTGTTGCCAACTTTGAGCAAACTTTTCGGCTTCAGAATGCTGAGGGAACAAATTTTTGACTAGCTTAAAGTTTTGTAAAGCTTGGATATACCTTCTTTATTGGTAATAACTGTTTTGTCAAAGAATTCATAAATTTTTAACTTTTGTAAAGAATTTCAATTTTGCATAAAACCCCCTAGCTTGTGCAGAGAAGTAATGGTGGGTAAAGCCTTTGGGTGGCGCCTGCGTATATTAAGTACAAACACTGATATATAGCCATAGATGATGACTATGATGACCTTTGATGAAACCCAGACTCCATCCAACGAGACTCCTTCTCAGTTACAACAGTTAGCGATACAAGCTCAAAATACTCTTGCAGGAAGTCCACAAAGACATCGTGCATTAACTCTGTTAATTCAAGAACTGTGGAAACAGCCAACGTTTGGGATTTTGAGAAAAAGTCTTAAAACAAAATATGGCAATTTATCGAATGGTCTTTTTGATGACTTATTCAATGATGCGCTTCAGGAAACGTTTATTGCAATTAGCCAATATATTGACAGATATGACCCCAAGCACCCATTGCTGCCATTGATTTGTACAATTATTCGCAATAAATATAGCAATCTTTACAAAAAGCATTGCAAATACGGCGTTACACGTATTCCTAAGCTCACAGGAAATCATAATTCAAAACAAGGTCAGGTAATATCTTTAGATGGATTAGATGAGTTTGTGCAAGATAATATCATGAGCAAACACTTCTCAAATTCTTCCGGTAAGTCAATATCTAACTGTGATGTATTAAGGGAGTTATTAATTGATGACCCAGACAATAAGTTCAAAGTATCCGTTAGAGATAAGCCTGATATCACTTTTCAGTATATAGCCATATACTTATACGTCAAAGGAAGAAACATGCAACAGCTAGCTTCGGAACTAGACATTTCTTACCAGACTCTAAATAGCTTTTTTAAAAGGAACTTAGAGAAACTAGAGCCATATTTCCGAGAAAAACTACAGTCTTAAATTATACATATTAGGTAATAACTATTAAGGAGCAATGATGAATAATACAAATACTGTTGACGCTTTAACTTTTACAGTACCGCTTTCTTTTGAAGCGCACTCTCTAGCTCAAATATATAGCAAACAGCAAAATCGTGCAGATAGAGCGAAACAAGTGTACTTAAATACTTTAGCGATATACGCAGTTGAGCATTATTTTAAATGTATAGGTTTTGCAACTAACTGGGAAGGTAGTGATAGTCGCAACCCAATAGTACAAAAGTTTTTAGATATTGCCGATTTAAACGTTAGAAGTATGGGCAAATTTGAATGTCGTCCAGTATTACCAGGCGCCGACACATTAGAAGTACCATGTTCAGCATGGGATGAACGCGTTGGTTATGTTGCAGTACAATTGACTCAATCTTTAAAACAAGCAACACTAATAGGTTTTGTACCGCAAATAGCAGACAACGAAGGAAGCATACCATTAAATCAACTGCGCGCGTTTGATGAATTTCCAGAATACTTAAATCAACTAAAAACTAGAAGCAAAACACTAACATCATCCACATCACCACAAATTGTAAATTTAGAAGAATGGCTAAATAATATTATTGAAACTAGCTGGCAAACAGTAGAAGAATTTTTTAGTACTCAAACATATAACATGGCTTTTAGACATCGTGGTATTATTTCAGAACAGATAAACCCTAACGATACTAGCAGTCTCAAACAATTTATTAGCACTTTATACGCAAATCAGCGCGGCAACACAACACAAAAAACTTACCCTGCTCACTTAGAACCATTATCAGCATTAACTCAACTTATCAAGTCAACTCAAGACGACGAAACTCGCTGGAAAGCAGTTGAACTTTTATGGAAAATAAACCCTAAACATCCATCTGCCGCAATTAGACAAATTACAGATTTAGGAATGCGCTTGGCAGGATATTCAGTTGCCCTCATGGTCGCTATATTACCAAAACTTGACGGTAAAAGAGGCATTCTCTTACGAGTTTACCCAATGGATAATCAAGCGTTTCTACCCCAAAACCTCAAATTAGCCGGTTTCGATGAAAACGGTAAAACACTACTCGAAGTTCAAGCACGCAGCCAAGACAATTACATTCAATTTAGATTCAACGCCGACCCAAAAGACAAATTTAGTGTCCAAGTATCCCTAGGTGAAGCCAGCATCACAGAACATTTCAGCGCCTAACATGCTCTAACAAATCTTGCAATACATTCTGTAACACATCTTGTGGAGCGGGCATCCTTGCCCGCCCCAACCTAAAGTTTTTCTTCAATGAAGTTACATAAAGAGCTTTGGCATTGCACTTTTACTAGTACTCCTACACGGTTGCCACTGCTAACTGGTTTTCTACTGCCTTTTTCTTGTTGAGTGTCAAATTGAATTTTTGCTACGGCGCCTTCTGCTGTAAAATTATCTAGGTTGTTGAGTATATTGTTTCTGAGTAGTTGACGAGTGGGTTTTTCTGTAATTGTGCTTAAACCTTGACTAATTACTTGTACTGCATCGTAGGAAGTAACCGTAACCCAGTTAATTTTTGCACCACCCCAAAGTTTATCAGATTCTTTCTCGAATTCAGATAAATTGGCAGGTGATTCACTTCTTTGCCAAGGTACTGCTGTTATTAACTTAGTTTGTTCTGCTCTGGAGCCAAAAGTTTGGTTTAGTGTGGCTGGACTATATAATGTACTGGCGCCTAATAATATTAAGTTATTATTTGGGGTGTTAGAAACTTCTTTAAGTACTTCTAACCCTTTATTTAAAACTTCTTCTATACCAGAAGGAGCTAATAATAGTACATTAGCATTACTTTTGATAGCTCCATTAATAATTTGTTTGGTGCTATCTGTTTTTAAGTCGTATATAGGTATATTTTGTTGATTCGCAATTTTGAGAAATTTGTCTTTTATTGATTCGCTATAAGATTCTCCTCTATCATATGCTATTACTGGTTTGATTGATTTTGATGGAATTTTTGTGAGTATATACTCATATAAATTTGTGACTGCAACAGTATCACTTGTAACTGTGCGAAGAACCGGATATGATGAATTACTTAATTCGGTAGATGTACTTGTAGGGGAAATAACAACAATATTATTCATGTATCCTAAATTTACAGCAGCTTTTGTTAGTTCACTTCTGTAATGCCCAATAACTGCAATAATATCTTTCTGGTTATTATTATTTGCTATTTTACTTGCGACTTGTGTTGTTGTTGAATGGTCGTTGCCGTCGTCTACTATTTCTACTTGTAACTGTCTGTTATTAATGCTGTTTGTACATGTTGGATTTTGATCGTTTTGGATAGATTGTACAATTTTATCTATGCTACCACAGTTAATTTTACTTTGAGCATGAGCAATACCACGTAGCATTTCTTCCGCAACGTTTGGGTTTTTAGTGATGGGAACACTTACTGCAATGTGCAGGTTATCTTGTTTTGTGTTTGCTGCAATAGCGTTATTTAAGTAAATTAAACTTTCAGGGTCGTTGGGAGTTTGCTTTAATGACTTTCTAAATGCACTAATAGCTGAGTTCCATTCTTTTTTTTGAAAAGCATTTGTTCCTTCTTGTTTGTTTGCGTTTCTTTTTAGTAATATTTTCTCTCCTTTACTAAAAAGGTTATCAAGACTTTGACTCGAAATCTGTGGTACTGATGTTTGACTAAGTGCTGGAACAGGTGGTGTTGATGATGTAATTATTTGTTTGATTATGATAGCTGCTAAGGCGCCTGCTAATACTAAGCTTATAAGTGTTACAACTTTGTGTGAATGCCAAAGTCTACTTACACCACGTTTAATTTTAATATGGATAGGTTGGCGCCAGTATAATGACCTTTCGGCAGGGTTTTGACAAATTACAGGTAGCCAAGATGCATAAGGGTATACATTTTCTATGTCTTCTAATTTTTCCTGAGCTTGTCGTACCGAATAGTGAAACTTTTCTCCTTGCGAAAATAAACGCAAAAATTCTTGTAAAAACTCCTTTGCAACTTCATCTGGTACTGGTTCACGCATGACTATTACCTGCGGAATACCAAGTTCAGTAAGTTTGTTCGCTAACCCTAACCCGTCACACGAGTTAAAAATGGCTAGTTTTAAACCGTTCTCTTTCGCTTTGATGAAAGCATTTCTTAAATCTTTTAATGCTGGACTATCTATATTATTAAGCTGAATGACTCCATCGTTGCCAGTACTCGAAGTGCTGCTATGTCCAGCAAAGCATAAAATATCCCATGAACCAGTACGTAATTTCTCACATAGTTCTTTTCTACTCGGTTGTTTTAGCTGTTCTACCTTTGAACTAGGTAAATTTCTGAGTATTTTTCCATCTGTACCAATATCAATTCCGTCATCATTACCTAAAACTGCTAAAATTTTAACTGGTGTTTGCAGTGGTTTCGATGCTGGATTATATTTGGCGCCTAACGATAACCAAGCTCTTTTACGATTTTGAAACAATTTCCATAAATGCCAAGGAAGCTTTTTTAAAACTTCATCGCTTGTCTGAAAAATAATCCGTGCTGACTCATTTCTAGCTACTTCTTCTTCGACATATACACGTAGCTGTCCCATTGATGGATGCTCAAACCATTGTATCAATCTATCTTCGAGCGCTTTACCTGCTACTCGACATTGGTCTAAAGTCGATACGTTGGTTGTTTGGTCTGGGTCTACGTCAAAACCTCTCACAGAACTAATAACTCGTCGTACCGCATCTAAATTATTATAATTTCGCTGAAATTCATTATACAGCCGAGGAATATCCGGCGCCGCTGGAAAATGCCCGACTTCTTCTTTATAAACACCCCCACTCTCTTCTCTGATTCGCAGGGTAACTGGAAAACCTTCCTCAAAATTACCACTGGCGATGGTAAATATAACTACCTTGCTCATTTATATTTGGTTAATTATTATACTGTATTTATCTTATTTTTAACAATATACCATTAAATCGTAGAGACGTTACATGTAACGTCTTTACAAATCGCCTGCTGTTAATTCCATAATTTTATCGAAGTGAAAATTGTCAACTAGTTCCCGTAGTGCCGAAGTTAAGTTGGCATATTTTGCTGGAATTTGTTGCAACAGTTGTAAAATACTTTCATCACTACATTCACAAGCAGCGATATAAATTGCTTTTCGCCATTGAGGTGGCATTACCTCCAAGTCAAGCATAGTTAATTTAACTATTGGCGCCGCCTTATTGAGGGTTATATTATGGCTTTGCTCGACGACATACACGACTCCTAAATGTTTGGCTAGTTTGTCAAAAATTTCCTCAGCTTGAAATGGTTTGCTTTGGAAGTCGTCGCACCCTGCCGAAAATACTATTGCTTTTTCTTCTTCGAGAGCGCTTGCAGTTAATGCAATAATTTTGGTATTCTGTCCTTGAGTTGAAGCTTTGATTTGTCGTGTTGCCTGGTAGCCATCTATTAAAGGCATTTGCATATCCATAAAGATTAAATGTGGTTTCCACTTACGCCAAAGCTCTAAACCATGTTGACCATTTTTAGCTTCTCTGACCACAAAACCTAACGGTGTTAATAGCTGTGTTAGTAAGTGACGATGTTCCCATGAGTCTTCGACTATTAATATCTTGTAAATTTGTTGCCCTGGCGCCAGTCTTTTTTTTTCACTATCTGTAATCTTATTAGCTTTAACTTCATTTTGTACTTCAATCGGTAAGAAAAAGGAGAATACACTGCCTTGATTAATAACGCTTTGAACTTTAATTTCACCACCCATCAATTGCACAAAACTACGGCAAACGGATAAACCTAACCCCGTTCCTTGCTGAATTTTTGCATTAGAAGATTGCATGAAAGCTTCAAATAAATTATCTATTTCTTCGGCAGCAATACCCACACCTGTATCACTCACATCAAAGCTTAATTTACCATTCTCATATATTACATGTAAATGTATAGAACCTTTTGAGGTAAACTTAATAGCATTACTGAGCAAGTTAAGTAATACTTGCCGTAGCTTCCTTTCATCAGCAGTAATAAATTCAGGTACACTTTGCGCGCATGTAAAAATAAGAGTCAAATGTTTGGCAACAGCAAGTTGAGCCATACTCTCTTCTAACTCATTCAGCACACTATATAAATCAAAAACAGTATCGTTGAGCTTAACTTTACCCGCTTCAATTTTAGACATTTCTAAAACATCGTTAATTAAACCAAGTAAATGCTGTCCGTTACGGTTTATGATATCAAGATATTTATTTTGCGTTTTTGTACAAGTCTCGCGCTGCAAAACTTGAGTAAAACCTATAATGCTATTAAGGGGAGTTCTTAACTCATGACTCATGCGAGCAAGAAATTCGCTTTTCGCACGGTTGGCAGTTTCTGCATTTAATAAAGCTTGCTGTAACTTAGCTTCTGCTTTTTTACGGTCGCTAATATCTGTTAGTGAACCAACAACTCGCACTGCTCGACCAGTTTCATCCCACAAAGCTTGCCCACGCGATAATACCCATTTATAGTCATGGTTTTTGCAGCGCATCCGGTATTCAGCGACATAATACGGTATTTGATGGTTTAAATGAGCCTCAAATTGCTGCATCATTGCTTCAACATCTTCAGGATGAACCAATTTCGTCCATTCTTCAAACGAACTCAGTTTTTTGTCCTCGTACCCTAACATTTCCCAACAGCGATGTGATATGAGACTTTTGTTTGTTTTTAAGTCGTAGTCCCATATTCCATCATTATTACCACGCAATGCTAACTGCCAACGCTCTTCACTCTCACGTAAAGCTGCTTGTGCTATTTTATGTTCGGTTACATCTGTTGCGGTTCCTAAAATTTCTTTAATTTTACCATCAGAAGTGCGAGAAAATACTGTATCGCGACTCAACAACCAACGCCATTCACCATTTTTATGCTTTATACGATACTCAAATTCAACAACTTCACCATCCCTGGCATTTGTCAGATATTGACAATGGTCGGCAAATTTAATTAAATCATCAGGATGCATTAACCTTGGGAAAAAGCTGTTACCCATTGCTTGAACTTGGTAGGGTCGATATCCCAAAAATGTAAAGATCTTGTTATTAACGTATATATTGCGTGCATCAGCTAAATCATAAACGTATAAAACGCTCGGATTTGCTTGAATTATCGCCTCTAAAAAACGTTGATTGTCAGCAAGTGCCATCTCTGTTTGCTTACTCAATCCAATATCCTTTATAACACCAACTATATATTGCGGCTTTTCATCAATATCACGCACTAGCGATAAATCTATCCTCGTCCATTTTACTTGATTACTTCTAGCAAGTAAACAAATTTCAAATGAAACGCTTTTTGTTACGCATTGCAGAAGTTTATTTATAGATACTTCGTATATATTTAAGTATTCTGGTAATATAATGTGCTGTAAGCTTTTTTCCAATAATTCTGACTCGTCAAACCCCAAAATGTTGCAAAAATGCTGATTGACTTGCAGTAACTTTCCTGACAATGTAATTTGCGTAATTCCTACAGACGCCTGTTCGACAATCGAACGATATCTATTCTCACTTTCACGTAATTGTATTTCAACTTGTTTGCGCTTATCGATTTCGTTTTGCAATTGTTTATTTAATTGTTTTACTTCTAATGTTTTTGCATCAGCAAAATCCTGTAAAGATTCAAAAGTTTGCCAAAGCTCAACTGGATTGATTGCTTCTATTATTCGAGTTTGAGTTATAATTCCCAACTTTTCTGTATTATTCCATACAACTAGGCGCCGTAATCGATGAGTCTGCATCAAATAATGTGCCGTCCACATCGAATCATCTGGTTTAATGTGAAACAGCGGTTGACTCATGACTTGGTTGGTAGGAATATTCGCTAAATCTAGACCCAAATTACAAAACTGTACAATATCACGTTCAGTAATAATACCAATAGGTAATTTTAAAGTCTCATCTTGTGACGTTTCTACTATTACCACGCAGCTAACACGTCTAGATGCCATTACTTGAGTCAAATGTAACAACGAACAATTCGGGGAAGCACTGATAACATCGGTTGACATTACCTCAGATACCTGTCTATGTTTCAACAAGTCAGCAGGTTTCAGAGTATCGCGAATACTCTCATATGTAATCATTCCCACTATGTCATAATTCGCTGACACTATCGGCAAATGACGAATACGATTTTGACGAAGCAGCCCAATTACCGTAAAAATATCTTTAATTTCATCTTCTTTAACCGTCAAAAGTTCAGATGTCATAATCTCTGACACATAGGTATTATTGAAAACAACACCTCTTGCTGCTGCTTTGACAATATCTCGCTCAGTAACAATACCCGTTATATTAGAATTATTATCAAAATCTTGCGTTAAAGCATAACTACATCGTTGCTGACTCATTAAAGCGACAGCATCTATTAGCAACATATCCGCTGATATAATCAACGGGTCGCGGTTGATTGCCAAATTAACATCAGGACTAGACATCAGGGCTTGATACAACTTTATCTATTAATCTTATCTATCAATAAAGAAACCAGCTTTCTTAGATTAAAACTAATGCACCATGTAATAAATATATCTTAGCTTGTCAATAATTCTACTATGAAAAAAAAGTCGAAAATCATATAAGATATATAGTTTTTATAAAGCATAGGAGTGAAAACCGATATCGAAGTGGGATGGCATTACTATGAGCAAAAATAGATATATGTGTCAAAATGTTAAATAAAGTAACAATATAAACAGATATAGTAACCGAGGGTAGCAAAAATGATTTTTGGATTTGGTAAGAAAAATGCCATGCCTAAGCCAGAGGAAGCATTGCCAGGACGCACTCAGCAGATGCCTGTACCAGCTACTCACTTTGTAAATGGTAATCCTTTAAAACCTCCGTTTCCTGAAGGAATGGAAACAGCGATGTTTGGGATGGGTTGCTTTTGGGGCGCCGAGCGCAAGTTTTGGCAGTTGAAAGGAGTGTATAGTACAAGTGTAGGATATGCTGCTGGTTATACCCCAAACCCTACGTATAAAGAAGTATGTTCAGGAATGACGGGTCATAACGAAGTAGTGTTTGTTGTATACGACCCAAAAGAGATAAGTTACAGCGAATTACTCAAAACATTTTGGGAAAGTCACAACCCAACGCAAGGAATGCGTCAAGGTAATGACTCTGGTACTCAATATCGTTCGGGAATATATACATACTCCCCAGAACAGAAAAAACTTGCCGAAGAATCACGCTCTAGCTATCAACAAGCATTAACCAAAGCTGGTTACGGTGAAATTACCACCGAAATTTTAGAGGTGCCAGAATATTACTATGCTGAAGACTATCACCAACAGTATCTAGCAAAGAACCCTGGTGGATATTGCGGCTTAGGTGGAACAAATGTTTCATGTCCTATAGGTGTAGCACAAGCTTAATTTGCAACGGATGATGAACGGATGTAACGGATAAGTTGTTCGTGACAAATAAAGTTTATACTCAAAACGGGTGAGAAATTTACTTTTAAATAAACGTCAAAATCTTTCAGATGCTACCCTACGGGAAAAGCTCCGCTTTACGTTCGCGACTCATGGTAGAAGTTCACATGTTACCCGTTTCGAGTTTAGTTACTTAAATAACCTATCCGTTACATCCGTTATATCCGTTGCCAGCATTTTCATTCCTGGTGGAGTAGCGACAGTCAAACCGCGACGTGTTGGTTTGACTGGACGTTTATTTAGAAGGGAAAGTTTATATTTAGATAAAACTGTGGCTAAAACAATTTTCATTTCATGCATTGCAAAAGCTGAACCAATACAGCGACGACTACCACCACCAAAGGGTATAAATTCGTAGGCAGAATACTGTCTGTTCAAAAATCGTTCAGGTTTAAATTTATTTGGCTCTGGATAAGTTTCTTCGCGATGATGAGCCATATAAATACCAGGTGCAATCCAAATTCCTTCTGGTAATTTATAACCCATAATTTCTATAGGTTTTACAACTTTTCGGAAAACACCAGTTAACAAGATTGGGTAAATTCGCAAAGATTCTTGGCATACTGCTGTTAAATAAGGTAGTTTACTAATTGCTATTGTGTCATCAATACTATTTAAAGTACTAAGTTCATGTAATAATTTGGCGCGCGTTTCTGATTGTATATCAAGCCAATAAAACGCCCATGTTAACGCTGATGCAGTCGTTTCATGTCCAGCTAGCATAAGTGTCATGAGTTGGTCGCGTAGTTCAATATCAGACATTGGTTGACCGTCGTCGTATCGTGCGGACATCATCAAGCTTAAAATATCTTGTCGCTCTTTTGAGGTTTCAGTTTTGCGCTCTTGTATTAAAGCGTAAACTAATTCATCAATTTTTTCAATTTCGCGTCTCATCCATCCCCACGGACTTAAGGCGCCAAAATCTTTTTGTAGAAACCCGAAGAACAACGAACTCGACATTAAAGGGGAACCCATAAAATCGAGAAGTGAACTTAATCTTCGTTGTATTTCTGTTAATACATTTCCTTCATCTAATCCAAATACAACTCTTAAAATTACTCGTAAAGAAATTTCTTGCATCGACGAACGAATATTAAAAGGTGTGCCAACTTCCCAAGAGTCCATGACAGAAAGTGTAATTTCACGAATTGTATCTCCATACGCGCGCATTCTATCACCATGAAAAGGAGGTGTTAAAAGTTGACGTTGTTCCAAGTGACGCTCACCATCCAAAAGTAGTAAAGAATTGGCGCCGACTAAAAACCTTAAAAATCGATTCCCGTTACCCGCTTCAAAATAACTTGCATCAGCGGTATAAATTTGTTGTAAAGCTTGAGGATGACTAAAGTAAACTATGTGATTTCCGCTCTTATTACGTAGAGTTAAAGTATCACCATATGCTTTAGCATAGTCTTCCATGTACTTAACAGGCTGGAAAACTAACTTCATCATACGCAGCAACGGCGCCGTAGAAGGGCCATCAGGTAAATTATATGTAACGACCATAATTACAACTCAAGGTTCACGCACTCCTTAATCATATCGTGGCGCCTAGAAACCGGGTTTCGTATGCAAAATCTTCGTTTTGATTACGATATCGAAAAAGAAACCCGGTTTCTTGTATATTTAATGTTAGTCAGCACAGAAGTGAGTATGGGCGTGCCGAAAATCATCGCGGTTGTAAATGGTAAAGGCGGAGTCGGTAAAACTACTACCGCAATTAATCTGGCGGCAACTTTTTCTCGTAACCATACAGTGCTTCTTGTGGATGCTGATATTCAGGGTTCAGCAAGTTGGTGGTTTGGACGCAGCCAGAAAGGAATGGGGTTTGACCTATCCCAAGACACAAATTCAAAACTTTTAGGTCATTTACGTTCTATTAAAGGTTACGATTTAGTAATAGTAGATACACCTCCAGCGCTACAGTCAGAAGCTTTGGCGGCAGTTGTGGATGTTGCCGATTATTTGGTTTTACCTACACCTCCGGCGCCAATGGACTTAGCTGTTCTTGTTGATACAGTAAAAACAGCAGTGACTCCTGCGCGAAAGCCATATAGAGTCTTGCTTACCAAAGTAGATACACGAAGTTTAGGAGAAGCACTGGAAGCACAAAACACTTTATTGCAATTAGGTATACCCGCTTGTAATGCGTTTGTTCGTATTTATAAAGCTCATGAACGTGCTGCACTCGAAGGTGTAGCAATTACAGAATGGCGGGGAAAAAATGGACGCGAGGCAGAATCAGACTACCGTCGCGTCGCCGAAGAAATACAGCGCGACTGGAGAAAATAATGGCTAGAAAAAGACTTGCTGACTTAGTACAAGAAGAAGCAAATAAAGATACTACTGATACTACAAAAGCATCTGTAATAGATGTGACTGCTACACCCGTAGAAGAATCATTAGAACAGGAAAGTGCAAACGAAGAAAATAATACAGAAGGAACTCATTTAAGCAAAGCCGACTTAGAAGTAACAATTCAAGAATTAAATGAATTGATAGCACAAGTTCATCAAAGCGAGGCTAATCTACAAAACCAAGTTGAGCAGTTACAATCTGCTTTATCTGAACAAAAACAATTGTCTGAATATTCAGAAAAAGCTTTAGCCGAACAAAAAACAAAAGCAGACCGTTCCGAAAAAGAGCTTAAAGAAGCCAAAAAAACTGCATTGCAGCTAGCAGAAGCAAATTCACAGCTATCAGCAGAAATTGAAGAACTCAAGCAAACTGTAGCTTTATTAGAGCAACAAAGGCAACCTCAACAACAGCGTCCTCAAGTTAAAGAGAAACCACCTGCGATCACAAAGGCGCCAATATCTTACAGAAAATCATATGGAACACTCGAGAGGTTACAAGTTCAACCATCAGTAGAACAAACACATTCCTCTGATACTTCATCACCAATGTGGTTACTTGATTAGTAGAAAGTGCTGAGTGCTGAGTATTGAGTGTTGAGTACTGATTTTTTGTACTGTTCTCAATTTATAAGAAAACACTGTATTTTATATTATAGACGTGAGGTTTTTAAATCAAAGCGCCTATTTATGCTGTTTCAGGCAAGTAATTTAACTTCTGTTCTCTGTAATCAAATTCAAACCAGTTACTTTGAACGAACACACGCACTAATTACTTAAAACTCAACACTCAGCACTCAATACTCAGCACTCAGCACTCAGCACTTTCCACTTTCCACTTAATAGCTATAGCTCTCATGTACAATTTTTTACCAATTGCCTACTTTGAAGATAATTTTATACCTTTTTCGGATGCAAAAATATCTATAGCCACCCATGCACTACATTATGGAACAGGGGCATTAGGAGGACTACGTGGAATTCCTGACCCGCAAGATTCGACACGAATATTGCTATTTAGACTCGACCGTCATTGTCAAAGATTGAGTACCAGCGCAAAATTTCTCCATTACGACATATCAGCCGAAAAAATTGAAGAAACTATTATTGAATTTATTAAGAAAAATCAACCATCAACATCATTTTATATCCGTCCTTTTGTATATACTGCTGATTTGGGAATAGCTCCACGACTGCATAGTATTAAAAAAGACTTTTTTGTTTATGGCTTAGAACTAGGTGAATATTCATCACCCACAGGCGTTACATGTCGAATTAGTTCATGGTATCGTCAAACAGACGTAAGTTTTCCATTGCGTGGAAAAATTAGCGCAGCTTATATTACTTCATCGCTGGCAAAAACCGAAGCTGTAGAATCTGGGTTTGACGAAGCAATTTTGATGAATTCCCAAGGCAAAGTTAGCGAAGCTTCGGGAATGAATATTTTTATCGTTAGAAATGGGCAAATATTTACACCTGGATTCGAGCAAGACATATTAGAGGGAATCACCCGTGATAGCGTTATGAAATTAGCTGGCGATTTAGGATTTAAGGTCATTGAAAGACCCATTGATAAATCGGAGCTATTTATCGCTGATGAAGTCTTTTTGTGTGGTACTGCTGCTAAAGTTTTGCCTGTTCTCCAAATAGAAAACTTCAAGTTACCAGAAAGTAGACCGATAACAGAAAAATTGCGCGATAAATTTACGGCAATTACCGAAAATCGCGACCCTAAATATCAAGATTGGGTATTTCCTGTTTCTCTTTAAAATTTCACATTGTCATGAGTCACCGTAGTGAAGCATCTAGCAAAATCTAAATGTCATGAGTCACCGTAGTGAAGCATCTAAATATTTAGTCGTAACTTTAGAGGTTGTTTGAAAAGTATCCTTTCGTGTCATGAGTCCCGCAGTGAAGCATCTCAGTATACGTATAAAATCTAGATTCTACCCTGCGGGAAAACTGCGTTTACGTTCCGCTGCGCTCCACTCAGAATGACAATTTATACCTGATTCGACTTTTCAAACATGCTCTTAGATTCTTCGCTACGCTCAGAATGACAATGGTATTTTTCAGAATGACAACATTAAAATTCTAATAAATGTTGTGCGACTATTTGCGGTTGTTCTAAATGTGGAACATGTCCAGAATCTTGAATCCAAATTAGTTTACTATTGGGAATAGCGCGCTTAAATCTTTTAGCATCTTTTGTACCTAATATCTTATCGTCATCACCCCACAATATAAGTGTAGGCTGTTGAATTTCTGATAGCTTTGTAAATCTAAACGCACCATATCCACCACTCTTTGTAAAAGCAATTAATGCAGTGTTCCAATTAGGCATTTCTAAGTGTAGGGTTGCACAAAGTTGAGCATCTATTGTTGCTAACTCTTTATTTTTGTAAGCTGCACGAGAAATACTTTGGCGGACTTTTGGACTACGTAAGAAATTAGCAGCGAGTGTATCTAAAGGTGGGAACATAAATTTTACCAGTGGTGAATTACCCACTAAACCCGCGCTATCTATTAATACTAATTTTTCAACGGCTTCTGGATAAGTCAACGTGAAGTCAAGTGCTGCGGCGCCACCCATTGAGGCGCCGACTAAAATTACTGGTTTATTAATTAAACTTTTCCAAAAGTGGTATAAATGGGTTTTTATCGCTACCTGGCTAAATTTAACACCCGTTAATCTGTCAGTAAATCCGAATCCTAGTAAATCAACGGCCCAAGTTTCGTTCTTTTCGCTTATATTAGGCAAAAGGCGCCGAAACTCTAGTGCCGAACTATCAAACCCGTGAATCAATAAAAAAGGAGTGCCACCACTACCTTGATGTACATAAGCGGTAGTGATTGGTTGATTACTCAGGGGAGTGATAATTTCTGCTTGTTCGATTTTTTGCGCTATAGCAATTGAAGCTGATTCGACCAACTGCTCAACTGTAGCGGGTAAAAACTTTGGAAATGGAAATTGCTCTACACCAAAAGAAGACATTTACGGTAAAAGCACATAAAAATTAACTATTGATTTATTTTACCACTACTCAACGTATAATTGTTTCACTTTCATTTTTGTGTAGTGGAGCGGGTAATGCCACAGGCGGTTGGAGCAATTGAAACACTTGGTTTTCCTGCTGTACTAGCGGCAGCAGACGCTATGGTAAAATCTGCTGAGGTGGCTATTGTTTATTATGGTATAGCAGAAAGTGGGCGCCTAATAGTTGTGGTGCGTGGACAAGTCGCAGAAGTTCAGCGTGCCGTAGAGTCTGGTATAGAAGCAGGCAATCAAACTTTTGGAGGTGAAGTTATAACTTACTTTGTAATTCCAAATCCTCCAGAAAATATAGAAACCGTTTTGCCAATTCATTTTACCAGTAAATCTGAACCTTTCAGAATATTTTGATGTAGAGACTGTATTAATGCAGTCTCTACACGACGTACAATAAATTCCTAACGCTAAATAATTTTATTGATATAGGAGATTATCAATGCCACTACAGGCAGTTGGCGCACTAGAAACCAAGGGGTTTCCTGCTGTTCTTGCAGCAGCAGATGCAATGGTAAAGGCTGGACGAGTCACACTCGTTGGTTACATACGAGTTGGTAGCGCACGCTTTACAGTTAATATTCGTGGGGATGTATCGGAAGTTAAAACAGCTATGGCTGCTGGTATTGAAGCGGCAGAAAGTTGTCACGGTGGAACTTTAGAGTCATGGGTGATTATTCCACGTCCTCATGAAAACGTCGAAGCTGTTCTGCCTATTGCCTACACCGACCAGGTAGAGGAGTATCGACTGTCTGTAGAAAATCCAATAATACGTAGAAGTTAAAAGGCAGCCAAGCTTCCGTACTTATTACGAGCGTAACAGTTTGCACACAAAGTACCCTTATGGGTACTTTTAAATTCCAACCTTTTTTTTAAGAATTATTGAAGTAAGCCATAAAAAAGCCCAAAAATGAACAAATTATGAACTGATACACTGAGGAAAGCTAAATCTTTGTTAATTTAACTAAGATTGGGCTACAGAAGAGTTATATAGTATAAAAGCTATCTCTAATTTTTTATCTACGCAGGTGAAAAGAGCGTGAAACATAAAGCGCTTTAACTTCGTCATGCTACTGATGGCTTTAAAATCCTAGAAACCGGGTTTCTGTAATAAAAAAACAATTCTGGTGTACAAACCCGGTTTCTTTTGACATCTTGTAAAAACAATACGGTTTTGCGTAGAAACCGGGTTTCTTAATATATCAACAAAATCATGTTTACAAAACTTAATATAATTATAAACCGTCAAAATATCTGGGATAAATCGAAGTATACACTTCCATGAAGGAGAAAAAATCTAAAAATCTCTAAATCATTGCATAAATTACATAAGTCCGAACGTAATTAAAATGTGTAGTGGTAAATCTAGTAATGTATATTATCTCTGGTTGGGTGCAGCTGCCAGTTAAAAGACTCTAAGTGGGATAACAGGGGGTTGTGATGCAAACTTTAAGACAGGGTTTTGAGGAGTGCAATCTCGCAATGGAAACAATTGCGGAAAAACTGGCTTCATACTGGCACTCACGCTTGGCTGCTGAGTGTTCAGAACAAAGCGTAGCAAATAAAGAAAGTATTGTTAATTGGTTGCTTGGAAGTGATAAAACACGCTATGAAGAACTAAGTCTCAAAGATTTAGATATTGCCAAGCAAGCAATGGAGTATCGCTTTAAAATTTTACAACAGCGCTACTTAGGTAAAGGTCGAGACGTTGCTTATCGTAACTTGATTACTCGCTTGGGTGGACTAGTTACTTTACGCAATAAAATTCAAACTTGGGTTTCGTTAAGTCGCGACCGTCAACGCTCAGTAGTTGACGTGTTACAGGAAGTCATTCAAGAATTGCTGCAAAGCGATAATTATATGCTTTCTCAGATGGCTTTTATTTCGCAGTCTACGTCAGAGCCAAGGTTAAAGAACGCGCTGTTATTTGCCAGCGTTGAAGAATATTGCCTACGTCCAATACGTAATCAACCGCTGCTTGTATATAGATTTGTAAACTATTTACGACGTACTTCGCGTGGTGGTTTAACGCAGGTCCCGACGAGTGATTTGGTAAAATTAGTTTCAGAAGAAGTTTTAACCGACGACAGCGACAACCGAATCAACTTAGTAGACAACCAGGCAATTGCCGACTACCAAGAAGCACAAGATTTAGAAGAACAGCAAACCCTGCGAACCGATGTTAAGCAGGAATTTGAAAACTACTTAAAAGAAAATCTTGGGGAAGATGCTGTACAGTGGTTGCGGATGTACTTACAAGGCAAGTCACAAGATGCCATTGCCAAGAAATTAAATAAGCCAATCAAAGAAATTTATCGACTGCGAGAAAAAATCAGCTATCATGCTATCCGCGTTTTTGCGCTCAAAAATAAACCTGAACTAGTCGATACTTGGTTAGGAACTTCGTTAATTGAGCATAATTTTGGTTTAACTCCTGTACAGTGGGAGCAATTGTTAGAAAAACTAACTCCAACCCAAAGACAAATTCTAGAGTTACGTAAAGCAGGGGAATCTGTCGAAGCTATTGCACCAAAATTAAAACTAAAAGCGCACCAAGCAATGGGTGAATGGACAAAAGTTTACTTAGCTGCACAAGCGTTGCGAACAGAAGACTAGACGCAATATCAGTAAATTTATACTATAAAAAAAGAATCAAACATGCAGGCGCCCTCTCGAAGTGGCGCCTATTTTAATTTAAGTAAAATTCAGTCGGCGCCTGTTAACTACACCCGAAGTTATGGGAAGAATAGAAAGGTAGGATATATTACTGCACGGGAACTATGCTGTCGGAAGAGGACAAACCAATTGACACCGAGACAATGACAAAGCAAGTGTCACCCGACACAGAGCTTGAATGGAACCAAGAGTCAGTAAGAACAGAGATATTTCAGCTTATTGAGAGTTTCTTATCTTTTGAAGCTTGCCTCTACCATCAAATATTGCCCCTACGGTTTGAGGCCAAGAGCTTAATCTTGGGAATGGTTAACTCAAGGGACGATGTAGCTCTCGATTACGTAAATCGTATTTTGTCATATGTAAATTGTACGATGGTGATTCGGCCAATGGACGCTGAAACTCATCGCTCAATACTTTCGGCATATTTAAATTACAAAAATACTTCCCAATCCGTTAACAAACGAATTTCTTTGCCTGAAGTATTTTCACAACAACCACACACCACTTCAGAGAACCCGCAGCAAAATGTAACATATATAGATGATATATATACAAATCATTCAAATAGTACAAGTACATTAGATAGCTCAGATAGCGATATAATTCATACAGAAACTAAAGCTGCGGCAACCAAGAAGGCAGAGGAAACAGCGATAGAGTCTACACCAATTACGAAAACACCATTTTTATCAGTTCCTTTACCCGACGAGTTTACTCCTGTGGAGTTGTTAGCATCACTGCCACCCAAGAAATTTTTAGAAGAGTTGTTAGGGAGAGTAATTGTTGGGGGAATTGGAAGGCTTTATTTTGAACGGCTACCTTACGAGGGTAAAATCCTTTGGAGTGAAAACGGTGTGTTACAGTCAGTGTTAGAAAAATTACCTCTTTCAGTATTCCAAGGCGCCTTAAACGAACTGAAGCGATTCGCAAATATACGTGTAACTACTTTATCGGAGCCAAAGCAAATAGAAAAAGAGTACATGTATCACAACCAGCGTATACTACTGCGGTTGCGAGTGATGCCAGGAATGTATGGGGAGGAAGCAACGCTACAAGTATTGAAAGGAGCAGCTTTAAAATTTTATCAGCAGCAACAACTATCTCGTCTTAGTCGTGACGCATTAGGAATTTCCCAACAACTCAGTTTCAAGTTACATGAGATGCAAGATAGATTATTACAGAGTCGTAACAGTAGTAGCGAGCAACTAGAAGCGTTAACAGTATTAAATCGTTTGTTAGGAAACTTAGATAGTCAAATCAGAAACTTAACGATTTCAGAAAATAAAGGAACACAGGATAAAGAGTAAAAGTAAAAATTTACGTGAAACTTCCGATTTGACAAATTGTGATTTGTGTTCTAATAGATACAAGACCAATACTGTTTAAAAGTTGTGGTCAATATTCAAATATATTTAACTTATTAATAAAGTCAGTTAATTTTTATTGCTTAATAAATTAGCAGCTTTTTAATTATCCTCCACCTATTTATTATCGTTTTTGCACGTTCATGCTGACAGCAATTTTTAGTGAAACTTTTCCCCTATTAAGTACAGCTAGTCCTCAAACAATAGAGTGGATGTTGAATGTTGCTACCGAACATGAATATCCGACCGGACGTGCTGTATTAATGGAAGATTCCTGGGGAAATGCAGTATATTTTGTAATTTCGGGTTGGGTAAAAGTTCGACGTACTGCTGGTGAAGATTATCGCGCACTGGCAATTTTGGGTAGAGGTGACTTTTTTGGAGAAATGGCAATTCTCGATGAGTCTCCTCGTTCTACAGATGTAATTGCTTTAACTCCTGTAAAATTGCTCAGTATTTCTAGAAACTGTTTTATTCAAATTTTATTTAAAGACCCACAACTACATCATCGCATGTTGCAGATGATGGTACGGCGCCTACGTCATGTTAACATGCGGTTGCAAATGCGACAGGCGCCTCCTGCTGTTAAACTTGCCTACACCTTAATTTCTCTGGGTGAAAATTATGGACAAGAATCAGAAAACGGCAGAGAAATATTTAATGTTTCTTGCCAAGACTTTGCTGATGTGACTGAAATAGGTGTAGATGAAGCTGAAAAAATTATGGAAAAACTACATGAAAAACGTTGGATAAATATCGATGCCAATAAACAAGTAATCAATTTAGTTAATTTAAATCAATTGATGAATTTAGCTAGAAAAGTATAATATTCTTGAATCATTGGTAAAATGCCAACCTGTAGAGACGTGATTAATCACGTCTCTACATTTACGCTAAACTAAATTATCTAGCCCCACAGCAATTGTTACTCACTACTCAACAATGACAGAACTTATCACACCTCACGCAGGCGCCAGCAGTAAAGATAACAGTAAAGAACTTTCCCCTAGTATAATTCATTATTACGTGGCAATGCCGCAACCGCAAACTCACTTATATGAAGTTAGTTTGCTACTTCAAAATTGCCCATCACCTATTCTGAATTTAAAATTCCCTGTCTGGACACCAGGTTCTTATTTAGTACGAGAGTACTCTAAAAATTTACAAGATTTTGCTGCGTATTCTGATGATAAGCCTTTGCAGGTGTGCAAAGTTAGTAAAAATCATTGGCAAATTAATACGACAGATATTACTAATGTTTCATTAGTTACTATAAAATACCGTATTTTTGCGGCGGAGTTATCGGTAAGAACTAACCATTTAGACTCTACACACGGTTACTTCAACGGCGCCGCATTATTTTTTAGAATACCAAATTACGATAAACTCCCAATAGATATTACAATCGAGGCGCCTTCAAAGCAATGGCGTGTAACTACAGCATTACCACCTGTACCAGGAAAAGCTAATACCTTTCGTGCAGCTGATTTTGATACGTTAGTTGATAGTCCGTTTGAAATAGGTACCCACGAAGTATATAACTTTGAGGTACTAGGTAAACCTCATGAACTAGCAATTTGGGGAAAAGGTAATTATCAAGTTGAACGGATGATTACTGATATTAAGCGTATCATCGAAGTCGAAGCCGAGATGTTTGGCGGATTACCTTATTCTAGATACATATTTTTGTTACATTTGTTTGCTCAAGCTTATGGTGGATTAGAACATAAAGACTCATGCTCGCTAATATATCAAAGGTTTGGATTTAGAGATAAAGATAAATATGAACGGTTTTTGCAGCTTGTAGCTCACGAATTTTTTCATTTGTGGAACGTAAAGCGAATTCGTCCTAAAGGTCTCGAAGTATTTAACTACGATGGAGAAAATTATACTCCTTCACTTTGGTTTTGTGAGGGAACGACAAGTTATTATGACTTGCTAATTCCTTTACGAGCAGGAATTTATGAAGCAATATCGTACTTATCACACTTAAGCCAAGAAATTACTAGGTATCAAAATACTCCCGGAAGAAAAGTTCAACCGTTATCTGAATCAAGTTTTGATGCGTGGATTAAATTATACCGTCCCGATGCAAACAGCGGTAATTCACAAATTTCTTATTACCTCAAAGGTGAAATGGTGTCGCTGTTACTCGATTTAATGATTCGAGCGCGTCATAGTAATAAAAAGTCATTTGATAATGTTCTTGTTATAATGTGGGAGCAATTTGGTCAAGATGAAATAGGCTTTACTCCAGAACAGCTACAATCGGTTATCGAGTCGGTAGCAGGAACAGATTTATCTGATTTCTTTGAACGTTATATTGACGGGTTAGAAGATTTACCTTTTAATAGCTTTCTTGAACCATTTGGTTTGCAATTAGTCGGTGATAATAATGAAGAACCTTACTTGGGTATGCGAGTTAGTACCGAAAATGGTAGAGAAATAATTAAATTTGTCGAAGCTGGTTCACCTGCACATATTGCTGGAATTGATGCTTGTGATGAACTACTAGCAATAGATGGTATTAAAGTCGGCGCCAATGGTTTAGCTGAACGTCTCAAAGATTACCAGCCTAATGACTGTATGCAAGTAACTGTTTTCCATCAAGACCAGTTAAATACACATACTGTCACCCTTACTTCTCCAATTCCAACTAAGTATCAATTAAAACTTGTAGATAAATTAGACTCAAGTCAAAAAGATAACTTGATTGGTTGGTTAGGCGCCTCTGCTAAAAAAATGTGGTAATCTTGGCAACGGATATAACGGATGTAACGGATGAGTTTGTTACATCCTCTTTGACAGTGTTAATTATTATCTTTATGTATATTTTGAAACAGCTTGGTAGAAATAAAATCTTCATATTGTTGCATTTGCCTTTTTATTATTCCACTTTTCTAGAACTTTCTTGACATGTTCAATTTCTTTAAAGTCAACCCGTACAGTAGCATTTTGAAATTCTACACCTAAGACTGTTATAACTTCGAGGATTTCGACAAAGCTAGCACATTGGTAGTCACTATCCTCATACTCTTTAACCCTTTGTTCCTCAATACCTAGTAATTCTGCTAGCTGTTGATGTGAGAGCGATGCAGCTATTCTTGCTTTTACTAAAGCATCTGGTAATTGATGAAATGATTCGACTTTAATTTGAATAGACTGGCTTTTATCACAATTAATTAATCTTTCATATTCTACTATTTCTTGCTTGAACTCTTCAACTTGACTTTGGTATGCATCGTGATATAGCTGCCATCTTAATGGGTCAGCTTTCAATCTCTCATTACTATCAATTTCGGCTACTGATTTTTCAAATTTTTGTAACCATTCTTTAGTTGTATTATATTGCTGTTCGTTTTTAATTATCACGGTGTCCACCTCGTTAAATCAATAGCTATAATGCCTTTAGAAGTATCGGTTCTAGTATCAAATTGAAAAAAATCTACATATAATGTTCCAGTTTCATTGGCTGGATGATAATATTTCAAATACAACTTGTGGCGCAATATTGCCTTCAACCCACTGTAAATATGAACCCCTATATACTTTTGGTCTCCCAAACACCACCATTGCATCAGGTGCATATTTAATTTTATTGTCGCCTTTGACTGGATACCAGAATAAGTCTCCTGCAACAAATACATCTATAAGTGATGCAAATAATATTTCTAAACCTTCTTTAATTTTGGTCGGGTAGCAGGATTATATCGCTATAATCCCGCCCCCTAAGAACCGGACGTGCGACTTAAACCGCATCCGGCTCAAGCAAGTCATGGACTACTCACTGTTCCAGAGTGTATTTGTTGATGGCAGTACAAGTGAACGAGTTGTAAGTTGCCATAATTATCCCCACCGCCTTGGCTTTTCGGCTTTTTGTGATGAAGATGTAATTCTTCACCATTAAACAAGGAATCTCCACATATGGGACAGACATATTTTTGCCGATGTGCTATCTTTTGTCTGCTTTTGACTAGTTCAGATTCGGCTTTAGCCTCTTCTCGTTTTCTCCAATAATCCTTGAGATTGGGGTCATCAGGTGATGATTTTCCTTGAACTAAGATATGTCTCTTAATCGGAAACCAGGCGAATTTCAACATATGGGCACCAGTTTTTTTATTACCAAACACCCAATTGTCGTTTGGCCTATCAAGATTTAATCTTCCCCAATATTTATCCTTACGCCATTTATCGGATTTGTTGCGATGAGTATGTTTGACATACCTCTTTTGCTTCTCATACAGCCAGTGGTCGAGGGAACTGAAAATTTCTGAGGATACACCAATACGGAGATAGTTAGCTTCTCCCCTAATAATTGGGTTGAGCTTTTTAATCACTGCATCTATTGGTATACCTTTACAGTTACGCCATTCAGTACGCAGATGACTCCGTATGTTGGACACGGATTTTTTACTCGGTTTAATTAGCAGTTTTAATCCAGTTTTACTGGTTGAATTTTTATAGTGTCTGACGTTGAATCCCAGAAAGTCAAATCCTTCATTTAGATGTATTATTTTGGTTTTTTCTTCTGATAGGGTAAGACCCCTAGGCTTCATCCAATCCTTCAGGATTTTAACAGCATTTTCTGCATCTTCTTTGGATTCGCAAAACACCACAAAGTCATCTGCAAATCTCACCAAAGCCCTTTTTGAAGTAATTGTACCCTTTTTACTGTATTTAACTCCAAGGGCTGATTCCATACCGTGCAATGCAATATTAGCTAATAGAGGACTGACAACAGAACCTTGAGGAGTACCAGCATCTGTAGGATGCCATGTACCCTCTTCTATGTATCCCGCTTTGAGCCATTGTTTAATTAGTTCACGAGCTGGAAAACTCGTTAAAAGCTCTAGCAGAAAATCATGAGAAATGTTATCAAAACAACCCCGTATATCTGCATCTATCACCCATTTCTTGAGTTTATTTGGACGGGCTAGGTTATAAATGCTAGCAATTGCATCATGGGGACTACGCCCAGGTCGGAAACCGTAACTTGACCGCTCAAAGATAGTTTCCCATTCGGGTTCTAAGGCATTTTTTACCATTGCCTGTATGGCACGGTCATGTATCACTTGAATTCCTAAAGGACGCTGTTTTGCCGACGCTTTTGGTATATACACTCTTCTTGCAGGCAATGATTTCCAAGGAGAGTAATTAGCGATTTTATCAACTAATTTTCCCCTGGCAGTAGCAGTTTTAATTACTACTTTATCTACACCTGGCGTATATCTCCCTCGATTCTGCTGCGTCACTTTTCTAACACTAATTAATCGGTTAGAATAGCTGCGTAGCATTAATTTCTGGAGCGAGCGAACCTTTTTAAGGTTGCCTTCAGTTTTGGCTCATTTGATTCGATGTCTCAAATTTTTAACAATCCGGTTAGCCTTACGCCAATTAACACAATTCCAATCGGTTTGTCCTTTGGTTCCGTTTACAGTTTCCTGCATCTAACTTGCACCTCGGTTTAAAATTATTACAACGGTCTTCGAGAGACTCACCTACTCCCCATCTGCACCCTTTCGGGCTAGGCATTCGCCTTATCCACCAGGTTATGGATTCCCTTTACTTTTCAGTATGGTGGCGTTCGCTTTTGGGAGCATCCTATACCCTCTGGAGAATTGGACTTCCCTTGCGGGTCGCTTACTAAGAATTTCTTGGTTCTCAGACTCCATAGGGGTTATCACGTTTCGCACGGATGAGACTCAATTGGATGGGATGCCCTCTTTACGCCGGAGTAGTTGGTGTCCGAGTTCAACTAGATTGTGGAGTTGAACCTTTGTATGAATGTTTTGCAACTCTTCAGTACATTTACTCATATCACTGTATCAGCCTTTTCAGTGACCTTTATTGACGACGCCTCATCAAGGGTTCATTTACATTCACCCATCCACCTTTTTCCTTTGCCCGGTTACATTTTTAGGCTAAATGCTTCCTTGGGCTTTACTCCCCGCTTCACACACCATCGTTACCAATAATGCATGGGGAAGTTAGGAACAGCTTTGGACACTTTGCTGAAGGAGACGGCTCCTTACTCATCTAGAGGAAGCTCTTATCTGTAGGGGCTTCCAAACCTTCGTGCGCCTTCGTGTCGCACACAATCCAGTTAAACTGTAGTGTATTCTGTGCCATCGGCTCACCGTCGCTGTCCGGATAAATAACCAAATCATCGGCGGCTTCTTCTTGTGTAACTTGTCGTACCATATTGTTGCACCTCCTTCATAAATTGAGGTTGTATTCCTCATTGTAGATGGTAGAAGAGTAGATTCCCGCTTGCTATTTAGTAATAAAATACCTTCAAGTAAATATTTATTGGTGAATGCCTAGGACAGATGTTAAACTGGCGCCATCTTCTTTGACAATGTTAATGATTATCTCTGTGCAAACTTTTAAACAGGCTTATAAATAATTCTTTCTTTGTGGTTTATTTTTCTTTTCTCTGTCTTCTCTGTGCCGTTGTGGTAAATAAAAGTACATGACTGCACAGGCTTTTCGGCCTGTGCTACAACACTTAAAATTAATGACATGGGGTAGTAGATTCGCTCAAATGCGCCAAAAAAAGCTAGTGTGGTATTGTCCAGTTGGAATTGTATAGGGATTTCGCGTTGCGACCTTTAAGAATTATTGTAATTGGGGGAGGCGCCGCTGGTTTTTTCGGCGCCATTGCTGCTGCTAGGGCAAATTCTTTAGCAGAAATTATTTTGTTGGAAGCTGGTGGACAACTGCTGTCGAAGGTACGTGTGTCGGGTGGTGGGAGATGTAACGTTACCTACGCTTGTTTTGACCCAAAAGTGCTGACACAAAACTATCCTAGAGGAAGTAAAGCTTTAATTGGCGCCTTTACTAAGTTTCAAGCTCAAGATACTGTAACTTGGTTCAATAAACATGGTGTTCAACTTAAAACTGAAGCTGATGGACGAATGTTTCCGACTACCGATAATTCGGAGACTATTGTTGATTGTTTGATGGAAACTGCTAAGTATGTAGGTATCAGAATTTGCACAGGTACACCCGTTGTGTCTGTAAATAAGTTAAGCAAAGGGTTTGAGGTGGTTCTCAAGTCGGGTGATACATTGGAAGCTGACCGTTTGTTAGTGGCGACTGGTAGTAATCCGGTAGGTTATAAAATTGCTCAGTCCTTTGGACATAATATCGAATCACCTGTTCCTTCACTATTCACTTTTAATGTTCGTGATGAAAGTTTACGAGAATTGGCAGGTGTAAGCGTTAACCCTGTTAAGTTGCGCTTGACTGTTCCAGGAAATAATCAATTAGAGCAAACCGGAGCATTGTTAATTACGCATTGGGGAGTTAGTGGCCCTGCTGTACTCAAACTTTCAGCATGGGGCGCCCGTGTATTACACTCTAGTAAATATCAGGCAAATTTGTCTGTTAATTGGTTGCCGCAATTTACTCAAGAAGAACTACGACAAAAATTACTGGCAGTCAAAGACGAAGTACCAAGACGCGCAATTTTATTACATCGTGGTGTAGATATACCTCACCGTTTATGGCAATATATGGCAACACGTGCAGGAGTTGAGAGTGCTGAAACTCGCTGGGCAGAACTTTCCAAAAAACAACTCAATTTACTCATTCAGGAACTTACTCAAGGACAATTTCCTGTAAACGGTAAAGGTGTATTTAAAGATGAGTTCGTCACTTGTGGTGGTGTTCAGCTTAAAGAAGTTAACTTTAAAACAATGGAAAGTAAACTAGTTCCTGGATTACACTTTGCTGGAGAAGTACTCGATATCGATGGTGTAACCGGTGGTTTTAACTTTCAAAGTGCTTGGACTACCGGATATTTAGCTGGTTCGGCAATAGCTAACGAAAATTAACCTTTATTTTCCCCAAACTAGCAGTCAATGCCTTTTTCCTTTGACTGCTGGATAACCATTTTCTCTAAAATGATTCCAACTTTGTCTATAGCTTGATTCGTATTGCATTGAAACTTGGTAAGTTGAGAAATATCTTGCTTTTGCTGCTTTAACTCCTCAGCGACAAGTCCAAAATTCTTTTGCTGCTGTAAAGCTATAGACATTAAAGCTTCGACCTTAAATCTCAAATCCGCAACAGTCGCTTGTAGCGATTCGTTCCGATTTCGCAATATCTCTACTGATGTTCGTAAATCAGCATTGACATCGACTTGTCTATCGAGTCCAGCTTCTGTCCAGTCCAAACGTTCGTTAGTTGTGTCGGTCATTGTAATTGTAGTATTTCTTAGACTGCCTAATTCTCTACCTATCTTTTACTTATGCTACTACATACTATAAAATTCCTGAATCAATTTTATCCATTCTTTGAAATTATTACTCACTGGACTATTCCAACTACTGCTCGCTCAAAATAATTCGTCGGGTTTTCAATAAATCCTGTAATGACAATATTGTTACACACTAGTCTAAGTATTTTTGATGAAGGATTGGCGCCTAGCACATATAATTTGTACTCTGAGTCTTTTTGTCATAAATATTTATAATACTGCGAGAGCGAATATAATAACTGCCTCCTCGTTTTCAGAACGGTTCATTGCTCCCCAAAACAGTACCTTTTTTTACCATCTTCCAAACTTATCGGCAACAGGTTTTTTAGTAAATTTATTTACAAATATTTTAAGCTTTCTTGCATTTGGTGGTTTAAGAAAAAACCTCGCAGGTAATGTAAATAGTTCATTCGCAACCCATGCAATATAAGCTTGAAGTTGTTCTTGATGGTAATTATATAAACAAGTATTAGTCTGCTGGCTAATTAACCAAGATTCATACAGCAAATTTCATGTTCATGCGGTACATGTAGAGACGCAATTAATCGCGTCTCTACGACGTTTTAAACATTATGTATGTACCTCATATACCTAAAATCTGCTGTATATCAACTTGGCACGTGTCCAAGGATTCATTTAAATTTAACTAAACAATGTCGTCCTTATTATACACATAATTATGAAAAGGCTAAACAATGGAGTTGCGAGCGTGTAGTTGGTGCAATAATAAGTATTTATATAAATAGGTATAATTAGTATTCTATCTATGTACTGATGACATTTTAACAGTCAATACTATAATTGGATTCCATCTATGTTTAAATTTGGAGGCTTATTAACGTAAATAAAAGTTTAATAATATACGTTGGGTTTTACCCAACCTACAAAAATTAAAAAGGGGTTTATTTGTGGCTATTAAGAATGTTGAAAAAGAACGAGTGTATACAGTTGATATCAGGCAATTATTCAAAATTATACTCCGGCGCCGCATTTTAATTCTGGGTGTAGCAAGTGCAGTTATGTCAACAGCAAGTATTTTGGCGTTTCTTGCAAAACCAAATTATCAAAGCTCGATGCAACTACTTGTCAGTCCAAATTTATATACCACAAAATCATCTAATAACCCAACTGATGCGAATAGCGACTTTACAGACCCAAATGTGGAGGTAGTAGACTATACAGCGCAGTTACAGTTAATGCGAAGTAATCAGTTGATAGAAAAAGCAGTTGTAATATTACGTCCCGATTATCCTGATATTAAAATTGAAGACATAAAAGGCAAAAAAGGTAAAAAACCACCTCTCACCGTTGCTCGTGTAGAGTCAGGGACTGGAATAAACCGTACCCCTAGTCAAGTATTTGAAATCAAATATAAAAATGACGACCCCATCAAAACACAACGAGTACTACAAACGTTACTTAAAGTATACCAAGATTATAATATTGAACAGCAGAAGCAGCGACTAACTAAAGAGATGACGTTTGTTAACGAACGTTTACCAAAGGTAAAAAGTAGTGTTGTAACTGCCGAAAGTAATTTAGAAGCTTTCCGTAAAAAACATAATATACTTGACCCAGAAGCGCAATCAAAAATTCTTTTAGAAAATCTGGGAGATACTCAGAAGCAGTTACAAACTACACGCGCACAATTACAAGATGTGCAAGCTAGATATGCAGCGTTGCAAGATAAGCTAGCAGCATCACCAAGTAGTGCCATAATTTCGTCGCGCTTAAGTCAATCTACAAGGTATCAAACATTACTTAATGAGATTCAAAAAACCGAGCTAAGTTTAGCGCGAGAGCGAATTCGCTACACAGATGACTCTCCAGTAGTACAGAAATTAGTCCAACAGCGAAAAAATCAATTAGCATTGCTCAAACAAGAAGTTACCCGTGCGTTAGCTTTCCAAACAGGGAAAAAAGCTTCGCAACTAAAAAATTCAGAAATTGACGCAGTAATAAGTCAAGCTTTGAAGCAATCTGCCTCTAATGAGTCATTATTAGCTGAAGGGCAAATGGCAGAAGTTGATATTAAGTTAGCAGAAGAAGTCATACAGGTGCAAACAACTGCACTTGGTTTAGAAGCGAACGAAAAAAGTTTATCAAACTCCGAAAAGCGTTTACAAGCTGAATTAGCCAAATATCCTAGTTTGATAGCAGAATACAATCGTTTGCTACCTGAAGTTGAAACCAACCGTAAAACCCTTGAACAATTAATGCAAACGCAGCAGTCACTAAGTTTAATACTTGCTCAAGGTGGTTTTGACTGGCAAACATTAGAGGCGCCGGAACGTGGAATATATACTGGTAGTGGTCGCTCATTAATACTGGGTTACGGTGCTATTGCGGCGCCGATAATTGGTATTGTTGTAGCACTAATCTTAGAAATGCTCAACGACTCAATTCACACATCATATGAACTGCAACGAATTAGTAATTTACGCTTATTGGGAGTAGTCCCTAAATTAGGTAAGAATTATAAACGTAAGCGAGCTTTATTAACGGATTGCAGTACTGAAGTACTGATTACGAGAATGGGGGGTTTGTCAGTAGCTTCTTTGCCATCGCACGAAAACCTGGATATGGCATATCAAAATATCAACATTCTCAACTCACCTTTACCATATAAATCATTGATGGTAACGTCAGCTAACTTCGGTGAGGGAAAATCAACAGTAACATTAGGACTTGCCGTTAGTTCTGCACGAACACACCATCGAGTATTAATTATTGACGCAAACCTACGCGAACCGAGTTTACATAAATACCTCGACCTACAAAATGAATGGGGACTATCACTTTTACTAGTCGATGAAGCACATTCAACATTTAAAAACTACATTCAACCAATCCATCCATCAATAGATGTACTAACCGCAGGCCCCCCAGGACTCGAAGATACAGTCAAACTACTAAGTTCGCGACGCATGAAAGAACTGTTAAACGAATTCGAGCAAAATTACGACCTCATATTAGTAGACGCTCCACCAATACTTAATACAGTAGACGCAAGAATTTTAGCAACGCTATGTAACGCTATAGTCATAATTGCCCGTCTGGGTCAAATAACTCGTACCGAACTTACCCAAACCAAAGAAATTCTAGAAAACCTCAACTTAATCGGCATTATAGCCAATCAAGCCACCAATAATTGATTTCTTGAAGTTAGCACTTACGCACAGAAACCGGGTTGCTATTTATTCAATTGCATGATCCTTGATTCTTAGGAATTTGAACAGTGGTAGGAGCCTTTGCGATTAATTCGATTTCATCATCAACATTTTTAATCCATGCTTGTGACTCAATTAATTCTTGATTGTTAATGGTCGATATTTGCTTTTCTGTCACCGACTGAGTGCGTCTACTATTTTTATTAGGAAAAATACGCAAATCTTGCCATAGTACTTGACCTTGAATTCGAGTGGTGGGATTTTCAGGTAAGCCTTGGCGCCCAACAATAGTAAAACTGTTGGTCTTATCACCTCTACAACCATCAACTATTTGCTGTGAGGAATCATTAAATGTAGATTCCGGTATCCATAATCCTTGTTGAGAAAAATCTGTATCAGAGATATTGATTTGCACAATTCCATTAAATTTTACACCAGCTTCCGAAGATGCTGTGATGTCACTTTCTTGTGTCAATGAGGGGCGAAATTTTGTCCCAAAGATAGCTTTAGCATTAACTACAACTTGACCAGCAAAACTTTGTTGAGCGTTTGCAGTGATATCGCTATTTTGTCGAGGTACGCCGATGAGAAAATCAGTATCGATGAAAATGTTACCTCCTATTCCATTGCCTCGTGCATTCGTAGTAATTTTACTACCCCGAAGCATTTGAATTTTTTCAGATTGAAGATTAATGTTTCCTTTATCTCCCAATGTTTCTGTGGTGATAATACTTTTATTATCAAGCACAATAACGTTAGCTTGTACATTTATATTTCCAGATGTTCCTTGTCCTGGCGGAACATTTGGGTTAATGCTAGAAAAATTACTAGCGTTAATAGTTGCTCCATCTCGAATAATTAGCTTATCTACAGCAATATTGATATCACCTCCCGCTCCAGTTCCAATGAGGTTGCTTGCAAATAATCCACTACGACCTTTTTCTGTAGTTCCAATTAGCCGAATCTCAGTAGCTCGAACGTTTAACTCCCCCCCATTTCCAGCGCCAAAGGTTCCAGTTGCTATTTGACCACCGTTCGCAACTTCTAAATTTCCTGTCTCAATGGTCAATCGTCCTCCATCACTGCTACCGTCTAACCCCTCAGTTGTCTCTATCAGACTTGGATTGAATTGATTAAAACCAGTTACATTTATTTCTGAAGCTCGGATAGTTAACTCACCAGTTTTTCCAAAACCATCGTTACTAACTAATATCAATCCACCATCATTGACTCGCAATTTTCCAGTTTCTAGAATTAATTTGCCTGCATTACCTGTACCTCCAGGCAGAACACTAGCAAATAAACCGCTCGAATTTCCAGGACTAGAGCCATTGACATCAATCTCTACAGCTTTTACAATTACATTTCCAGCATTTCCCGAAGCCCCGAAACCAAAACTACTGGCAACTATTTGGGCGCCATCAGTGATTAACAAACGTCCGGTTTCTATGTTGATATTCCCTCCATTTCCTGAAACTCCTGGGGCAACTGGCGCAAACAAACCACTTGTTCCCAAAGGAGTGGCGCCAATAAGTTCCACATTCTCAGCTTTAACTGTTAAAGTGCCTGCATTTCCTGAGCTAAATGTGCCACTTGATATTTGAGTACCATTCGCAACTAATAGGCGCCTGGTTTCAATCGTTAAATTGCCTCCATTTCCCGTAGCACCCGGAGCAACATCAGTAAATACACCTCCATAAAAAGGATTATATGAAGCCTGTCCAATAACCTCTACTGATTCAGAACCTTTGACGGTTATAATTCCTGCGGCACCGTCATTAAAATTATTTGCAAGCATTGCCGAACCATCAATCAGGCTAATACGCTGACCTTGAATGTGAATTGCACCACCATTACCACTGGTATCAATCGAAGCAGCTTGCGATAGTTTAATATCTTTAAAATTATTTATATTTTCATAGCTAAATGCCCATCCTGGATTGGTGCTTGTCAGCTTAACCGTTCCCTCTTGATTAACACTACCAACCTCTACTCGTCCTCCCGTTGCCGTGAGATTTCCTCCCTCTAGCAAAACATTACCACCAACTAGTGCTAAAGTTTGACCGGGCGCCACCGCAAGTCCCACAGGACGATTTTGCCTGTTAATCGCAAAAGTATCAAAATCAATACTAAGACTGTTCCCCACTCCCTGCACAACGATATCCCCTGCACTGTTGCCAAATTGTAAGCCAATAGGAACACTAACCTTTAGTAAGGGGGGAGCTTGAGGGTTTGTCGCACTAAAAAAATTACCCGAAGCAAACTGAATACTGTTGGCTGTAGTAGCGATAAAAGAACCACCAATATTAAGAGAAGCATTAGAACCAAAAATAATGCCTTGGGGATTGAGAAGAAATAAATTAGCAGTACCGTTATTCCGAATTAAACCATTAATCTGAGAGGCTGATAAACCAGTTACCCGACTAAATATGTTTTCAACCTGAAGGGGGTTATTGAAATAAGCTTCTGTTCCTGTGGGAATGGAAAATTTCTCAAAGCTGTGAAAAAGTAACTTGTTCTCAATGATTGTGCCACCTGTTATCTCGTTGACGCTCCCGTTCGTTTGGATGATGGAATTGCTAGGTAGAGTCGTATCGGGTATAATTTCGGCTTTGGCTAAAGAACCTAAATGATAACCGGAGACGAGGACAAACACTAGGAATTTATTCATGGAAATGGAGTAATAATTATTATTGACATTATAAGTATTACCACTTAATTTGATGAATTAATATTGTTTGACGGTTTTGGGCGTGACAGCTTTTTTCGAGAAACCAAACCCAGCCCAACAAGCCCCAACAAGCCAATAAATGACGATGGTTCTGGTGTTTTTGTCGCTTTACCCTGAGTATTTAAAGTTTGCCAGCTATAATTTTGCCAGAAACCTTCTTGGCGCCAACAGCCTGGGGTTCCACGGATACAAGTTACAGGACCCCACTCATAAATTTGGCTTTGATCAATCATCGTTGCTACGTCTTGGTCGCGATTTTGACTAAGAAGTTGAGCAGCTGCGATGGGGTTTGCATCAAGCCAAGCTACTGTTTTACCTATTCGCTGTGCTAGTCGCTCTTTAGCTTGACCATGTAAAGTCGTATAATTAATATTACCTTGTCCCAAATCCCAACCAATGGCATCCATCGCGCGTCTGTCAATAGTTGTGATACTTCGTCTCTGACCTACATTCAGTAATGGATCCATAATGCCTAATACATTACTTTCCTGTTTCCAGTGACTTGCTTGTTCACCATCACCACCTAAGCTAGTATTTTCTCCTGTTGCGAAATAAGCTAAAGAAGTTTGACCACCATCAACAGAGAAATAAGGATTACCACCGATGGATAGGTCAAGCCAATTCTCAGAAACTCCTCCTGCTGCAACGCTCTGTTGCGAATAACGGAACATATCCAGTGGGGTAACGTTGTTTAAAGTACCTGTTAAGCTGGAATAAAAATCATCTATATTATTCTGGTTATATTGCGTCTTTTGGCTTAACCATCCTGGTCTATCAATTCCACTCACAAAGCCAAGAATATGACCAACTTCGTGAACTCCAACGCTCAAGAAATCCAATTTGTTATTGGGAACGGTGTTATTCAGAAAATCGTAATTCCAACTCACAGGTAAGCTTGATAAGTTACTCATGAGTATATAACCATCAAGAGCATTGTTATTGCCATTCAACATTCCTAGTGCCTTTGCGTTGGCACGAGTCATATTCAGTTCTTCGTTATTATCGACTTTAAAACCATCGATATAAGCAGTAAACTTGTCTACTTCATCTTGTAAGTTGTTAAAAATGCTGGTGTCATCAGCAGATGTGATGTCTGCTTGTAAATTATTTCGCCAGTTAGTATATGTTTGATTTGCTGCTATTCCAGGAAGCGCACCACCAATAACATTCGTTGGTAAGTCGTTTGTCATCTCGACGTAGATATTAACACTTGCATTATCCGATAAATGTGATGACCAGATTCCACCAGCCATTTCAAAACCCACCATTTGCTCTAGTGTTGTTCCTTGTGCATAATTAAAGTTGAAGGTAAGAGCATTCGCTGAGGCACTACTTGCTATAACTCCTGTAAAAGCAAGAATAACTTTTAAATACAAACTATTAATGTTGAAACTAATATTTTTCACTTTATTGCCTGTATAAAATTATAATTTTTATGCTGGAATATTCATAATATAATTTAATTTTGTTTAAAACTTATTTAATTTAGAAGAATTTTATTTAAATTAATTACTAATCTTTATTCGATAATTAGACATTAACGTATAATTGTTTAAGTGAAAATACATACTTAAGCTGCTTTTATCATACTATTTTATGATTTGTGTCCAAATAAATTTTGGAGGTATCTACAATTCAACCTAAAGATATATATGTAGCTTCAAAAATTAAAATACGATAAATTCAAGTTATTAACTTCCCCAAAAAAAATTCATCTAAACCCGAACAATATGCTTGGACGGTTGATGATGGCATTGCTTTTAGCCATCATACTTTGGAGTGGTTTATTCGCTAAAACCGCTTCATCACAGCTTATCGAATCTCGCTTAAATAACCTACAAGCCGATTTTAATCGCTTGGAGTCTCGTTTAGCTAATCTTGAAGCCCAAACAAATCGTACACTACCTTCACCAGGAGGACGTACTTCACCAACCTTACCAGCACCCGCGCGTCGAACAACAACGCAGTCACAGCGTGACCAAATGTTTGATAGGTTAGCAACTTTAGTAGTTGAACTCAAACAGCAGGTAAGTAACTTAGAGCAGCGTGTCAAAAAGTTAGAAGCACGTTGATACTATGTAGCAACTACCCGGCAGTATTGAAAATCAAACTTTATACTTGAAATAGAGTTAATTTTAACAGGAGACCAAAAAATGGCTCCCAATCCTTCGATAATGCGGGCTGTTGAACAATTAGGGTACCGTGTCACCGTTGGTGATGTGGCAACCCAAGTTGGTTTAAACGTTGGACAAGCCAATCAAGGTTTGTTAGCTCTTGCATCCGATGCTGGAGGTCACTTACAAGTTGCTGATACTGGTGATATTGTATTTTTATTTCCTAAAAACTTCCGTGATATCCTACGCGACAAGTATTTTAAGCTTAAGTTGCAGGAATGGTGGAATAAAGTTTGGAGTATTTTATTTTACATAATTAGAATTTCTTTCGGTATTTTTCTGGTTGCTTCGATTGCTTTAATAACTATTGCTATATTTTTGATAATTACTGCCATGTCTAACCGTGATGATGGTGGTAATAGTGGTGGTGATTGGGGTTCTAGTGGAGGAAGTTTCTTTTACTTCCCTAATTTTTGGTGGTTTCTTAGCCCTAATTACGATAGTCATTATCGGGAGCGGCGCCGTGAGAAACGTGAGCTAAATTTCTTCGAGGCTGTTTTCTCGTTCTTATTCGGTGATGGTAATCCGAATGCGAATTTAGAGGAACGTCGCTGGCAGGAAATTGCTACAGTTATAAGTGAAAATCGCGGCGCCGTTGTGGCAGAGCAAATATCACCATATTTAGATAATATCGGCGAAAAGTACCAGCAAGAATACGAAGATTACATGCTTCCAACGTTGACACGGTTCAACGGTCAACCTCAAGTTAGTCCCTCTGGAGAAATTGTTTATTACTTTCCTGAGTTACAAGTAAGTGCAGTTAAAAAACGGCGCCATGCTATAGCATCTTACCTTGAAGAGTTGAAATGGAAGTTTAGCGCCGCAACTTCTGGACAAATTATGCTGAGTGCTGGTTTGGGTATTGCTAACTTTGTAGGCGCCTTAATTCTTGGTAGTTTACTACGTGGTGGTGTAGTTGCCGCCAAGTTAGGTGGACTTGTCGGATTTGTTCAAGGTATTTACTGGTTGCTTCTAGCTTACGGTACCGGATTTTTAGTTATACCGCTAATTCGGTATTTTTGGATTCAGTGGCGTAATACTAAAATCACTGAAAGAAACTCCGAACGAATTTCTCGTGCCAAATTGCTATCTAGCATTAGCCAAGAGTTACAAAATAAAATCAACTTTGCACAACAGTTTGCCGCTAACAAGTTTATCGGTAACGAAAATCTAGCTTATTCCACAGAAACCGATTTACTTGACCAAGAAGTTAAACGTTTGGAAGAGTAAAAAGTGCTGAGTGCTGAGTTAGGAGTTAGGAGTTAGGACTTTACATGATTAATTAATAATCTTGTGGGTAATAATCTTGTGGGGTGGGCATCCTTGCCCGCCTTCTTTCAATGAACGGGCAGGATGCCCGTTCCACAAAAAGATATTGGAGATTTTTTTATTTGGAAGTCCCTAAGTAACAATCAGGAGTTAGGAATTACTACTTTGCACTCAGAACTTAGAACTCAGCACTCAGCACTCAGCACTCAGCACTCAAAACTCAGCACTTAGCACTATTTCCTATCTTGCTTTTATAGGTGAGAGTGCTACACCTCGGAAGTAATAAGCTAATATTTGCAAGTGATTTGCACGTTGTAATGCTAAGTTGTAGGCGCCCCATTGACTCAAGCCTACACCGTGCCCGAAACCTCGACCCTGAAGTAAAAAGCTACCACCAGGCGCATTAGCAACTGTAAAGCGGGTACTTCTGAGTTTGAGCGCTGTCCGTACATCTTCACCACGTAATACTTTGGTACCCTTATCACCGACAATACGTAGCGACCTAACGCTACCAAAGGACGATACTGTTTCTATTGCCATTTGCTTGGCTTTACCAATTTCAGGAAAACGTTGACCAATTTCTGCTGCTGTAAAAGTTCGTTGCCAACTGCACTCAGGAATATTTTGGTCAAAGTCTGGTACTGCCCGCAGGTAAGGTTCTTTTCTTCCCCAAACATCTTCGACATTCTCGGTATGTCCACCTGAACAAGCATGAAATACTGACTCAATTATTCGGTTGTTGTAAGTTAACACTTGACCCGCTGTTTTATCGACTGCATCTAGTGTACTAGGAGATTCGCTTACTATTCCTTTGTATATTTGCCACTTGTCTGGAGTGTCCCCTAAATCAAAAATTGGGTCATTGCGATTTTGCTCGCGTCTGTAAATAGCATAAGTCCGTGCGGCAATAGCTTGTGCTTTAAGTGCTTCTTGGGGCCAACGTGCGTCCATTTCACCACCAATAACGCTGTAAAGATACTCTTCTAAATCGATCCAATTAACCGCTGTTAAACCTTGACCAGTTGGAACTACTAAAGTTCTGCCTCGATACCACTTGTCACCAATAAAAACATACCCTTTTCCAGTTGGCTCAATCCAAAACAAACCTGAACGCCATTTATCTAACGCAACTCCACCTCCAGGTACAGGTTGAGCAAAGTATGCGCTGTTTGCTGGTAATTGTCCTAGCGTCCGACCACTACCATCCTTTACAACCGCAGTTGTAGAACTACCGACTCGGACTTGGTTAACGTTCTGCTCAATTGCGATACGCAAAATTACTGATGCTTGAGCAGGAGCGGCCATTGCTATAGATAACAAAATCCCAAACCACCAGTGACGGGCTTTAAACTGGGACAATAATGAAGCAAAGTTAACTTGGATTTTCATGTTTATATAATAATATTTTTCCTACGCCTCTATACATATATATATTCCCTATTACACGTAGAGACGTTACATGTAACGTCTCTACAAAAAATGTTATTCAGACTGAATTGGATTATCCTTTGGGTTTACTAGTCTCAACAACTTCTGCTTGATTTGCGAGTCGTAAACTTCCCATTTCATTCTGGCATAAGCGGAATTTTCGTTCCCTCCCGACAAAAAGCCCATTGGAATTTCAAATCCACCTGCACTGGTACGTCCACCACCAAAAAATCTACCGCTACTGTCTTGCCCAAATGCTTCTTTTATGAATTCGTCGGGGTCTAAAGTCAGTTTGCTTGTTCGTAACGAACCAATAACTACTTCGAGTTCTTCGTCTTCGTCGTGAACTATACCATACACCACAGCAGTATGGACATTCTCTTCTGTCACCAGAAAATCTGCTGCTTGCGGAATTGCGTCACGGTCGTCATAACGTAAATACCCAACTCCAGCTATCGAAAAGTTGTTTTGAACGATTCGATTTTTTAATGACCGCTCAATTACATCCATCACCCGTTTCGAGCGATTCGCTTGTAATACAGCGTTTAAAAGTTGAGCATCGTAAAACCTACTCAAATATGCTGCTGCCATAAAATCTTCCTCCTGCGCTTGCATCAACCGATTGGTATCAGAACGCAAGCCGTGCATTAAGGCAGTAGCACATTTAACATGTTGACTAACGCTATTGTCAAGGGTTAGTAACCCTGTTTGTAAATACTGAGTAAAAATTGTTGCGGTTGCTCGTACCGAAGGACGTATATCTGTAAACTCTGACTTAAGTTCTCCTTGCAAACTGTGATGGTCGATAACTGCTACAAGCGGCAATTTTGCTTGGACAACTGCCGATAATAACTGTGAGGTGGTTCCTTGGTTATCGATTAGTACAAAGCCATGATAAAGTGATAAATCTTTTGTTTTTAGCGTTGGTGGAGTCCAACGTTGTGCTGGTAAACCCGTTAACTTGACTAATGCGATGTTTTCTTGGTGACTTAACGTGCCCCCGTAAATTATTTCACACTTGATATCGTATTGCTGGGCTATTAACTGGTAAGTCCAAGCTGATGACAACGCATCTGGGTCAGGAAAATCTTGCAATACTATTAAATGACGCTCGTGTCGGCGCCCCATTAACGTTTGCTGTAGTTCTTCTGATTTCTGGTACGCTAGGTAGTTATTGCGCTGCTGTCCGACAAAGCCACTTTCAGTGTTTGATCCATTAGTCGGTTGCCTTACCAGGGGTTCGATGTCTAGGTCTGTCTCTTCAGAATGTGAATCGTTTGTCAAGGTTAGACTCTCAAGCTGAGAAAGGGAAGAGTTTAGTTGCATATAAAATTTGTTTTTGATTGGGTGAGGCTCCTTATCTCTGTTAATAAAATAATTACCACCAGTGACACCGTCAGTCACTATGAATCGCCACACACTTATAATTTTCGCAAAAATTTCTAAGCTTGGCACCATCTATTATGCCAGTCTTATACATCACTGCGCTTGAGTTAAATATACATTTAGACTGAACCTTTTTAGGCAATATCGCTCAACAGCAGTATATCTATCGCACCAAACCTAAGCACGATAACCCTTTAGTATATATTTTAGCCAATAAGTCAATCACAAGAGTGAACTAGGCGCCTCAAGAAGACGCGCCAAATATCGTCAAAATAAAAATATTTCAACACAGCAGTTGCCTACGACGATTTTCTCTGCTAAACTCTAAAAGTTCGTCGCTCAACTCGCATTCTGTGCGAACGTTATCGATTGCTCTCCACTACTTTACATTTCTTAACAAACTGTTGTAGTATTAGAGACCGATTACATATTTCTGCCATTCCTTATGCGTTCCTGTTTTAAGGTGTTTGCTCACCTCAAAATAAAGACTGCTGTAAGGTCTTCTTGGCGTATGCCGTAAAGGCATATTAGCTTCTTGTGGTGTACGACTGCCTTTTCTAACATTGCAGCGAACACAGGCCGTTACAATGTTTTCCCAACTGTCTCCACCACCACGGGAGCGCGGAATAACGTGGTCTAACGTCAATTCATCTCCGGAATAACCGCAGTATTGACAGCAGTGACCATCGCGATGTAGTAAGTTCCGACGAGTAAGGGGAATTTCTTTGTAAGGTACGCGGACATAATGCCTCAACCGAATGACGGTAGGCAGTGGGAAGTCAGCGTAAAGAAATTTACCATTATGCTCAACCTGTTCCGCTTTGCCCTTGATAAGCAAGATAGCAGCACGGCGCCAGCTTGTAATGTTAAGCGGTTCGTAAGAGGCGTTTAATACTAAGACCTTCCCCATTGATCAAAGCTCAAGGTATTAGTTTTACATATATTAACACAAATATAACCCAGTTTGCCAGAGTAGCACAATTTATACATACGACAAGTGATTCTAAAAGCTGGAAAGACTGAGATAGATTTAAAGATTAAGATATTTTAGATACAACTCCAGTCTCATAGTGTTGATTGCCTTTAGCTTCAACATTCGCATTCACACGGCTTTTTACGCAATTATCTATAAAAAGTTTATGTGATTTTTATTACATATATTGTCGTAAAAATATTTTTATATAGATTGAGGATTGTCACAGTTTGTTACAGTTATATACCGCTTTGCTCTTGCCCGAATTTAGTTTTGAGGGTTAAACTTCCAAATTATTCGGAGTTGCTGGGAGTGATTTGTATATTCAAGTAATATTCATTCAATGAAGGGTGACGTGATTGTGTGGTGTGTAGGAGTTATATGGATATGTTGAGTAATGAGCAGTTTTTGGGTATTGCTCAGAAGGATTGCGATACTTATTCTTGGATGCAGCAACGTGCTTGGGTGGAAATTGATTTAGGCGCCGTGGAGCATAATGTTAGGCAGTTAAAGAAGTTGCTGGCACCACAGACACAGTTAATGGCGGTCGTTAAAGCTGATGCTTATGGTCATGGAGCAGTTACTATCGCTAAAGTCGCGTTATCATCTGGCGCCAGTTGGTTAGGAGTTGCGACAGTTCCAGAAGGTATTCAACTGCGCGAAGCAGGGATTACTGCACCGATTTTACTATTAGGCGCCGCACAAACCTTTGAACAAATACACGCAATCGCGAATTGGCAACTTCAACCAACGTTGTGTAGTCCCAGACAAGCTTTAGTTTTTTCCGATACGTTAGAAGCAATTAATTATAATTCTTCATTACCTGTGCATATCAAGCTAGATACAGGAATGTCGCGTTTAGGAACTAATTGGCAGGAATCTGGGGAATTCGTTAAGTTGGTAACTCGCTTACCTCGCTTGCGTATCGCGAGTATTTATTCGCATTTAGCAACTGCTGACAGTCCAGACCCTACCATTATGAACCTTCAGCATGAACGGTTTGAGGCTGCAATTGCCCAAATTAAAGCTAGCGGTATCACAATACCCAGTTTGCACTTTGCCAATAGTGCCGGAACACTCGTTAGTAAGAAACTACATTACGATATGGTGCGAGTGGGGTTAGCTATTTATGGACATTACCCAGCAGAGCATTTGCATAATGTAAATCTTAAACCTGTTCTACAAGTCAAAGCCCGCGTTACCCAAGTCAAAACTATCGAGGCTGGAACTGGTGTAAGCTACGGCTATAAATATATAGCTTCTCGCGATATGCGTATTGCCGTGGTTGGCATTGGTTACGCTGACGGTATTCCCCGTAATTTGTCCAATAAAATGCAGGTGATAATTAGAGGACAGCGCATTCCTCAAATAGGCGCCATTACGATGGATCAAATTATGCTAGATATCAGCAGCATCCCAGATATTCAAGAAAACGAAATCGTTACCATATTGGGTAAAGACCAAAACGAACAAATTACTGCCGACGACTGGGCAAACGAGCTAAACACCATATCTTGGGAAATTCTCTGCTCTTTCAAACACCGTTTGCCTCGTGTTGCAGTAGAGACGTGATTAACCACGTCCTCTACTTTGGGAAATTTGTAATTTAGTATTCCCATTTCATTTTTATTGTGTTATTGTTTATAACTGATGCGGATGTGGCGGAATTGGCAGACGCGCTAGATTTAGGTTCTAGTATCGTAAGGTGTGAAGGTTCAAGTCCTTTCATCCGCATTTAGTTAAAAAACATTAAGACCTGGCAACACTAACTGCCAGGTTTTATTGTGTAAGTAACTAGAAACCCGGTTTCTAAGCAAAATCTTCATTTTGATTACAGATTGTAACAAGAAACCGGGTTTCTAAGATTTTGCGAAGTCACAAGAAACCGGGTTTCTAAGCAAAATCTTCATTTTTATTACAGATTGTAATAAGAAACCCGGTTTCTAGGATTTTATTACACCTGACTAAAGAAAATAACAAGTAGCAAATTTTATACAAATACAGAAAATATTGTCGGAAAAAACACAAACAGATGTTAAGTCAAGTCTAGACGATTGATTATAATTTTGATATAAGCATTATTTCTTAATTGATACTTAATGCTTGTTAACTTTGAACAGTAACTTAACCTGAGCAACGAAGTATTTTAAAATTGTATAAAATAAAACTTTATATTGATTTAAAGCCCATAGTCTTTAATTTTACTGAATAAAAATCTCTAGAAAATAAATATACAAAGGTAAATATGACTCAGTGCTGTAAAAATAACAACATAAATAGTAAAAGTGCTTATGGTTGATAAAAAGGAAGCAAGTGTTTGCATTGTTAGATAATGATGCTTTATACTTAAGTGTTAACACTGGAAAATGAGCATTAATCATTGCGACTTGATACAGTGTTATTACAAAAACATCTAACTAAAGTTTACATAGAGGAGAGTGACTTCATTTAGTCTTTACAGATTTTTTAGCAACTGTGTTCAAATGTTTGGTAGGCTCAGTATAGATAACTAGATAATTCACTCAAGCTAATAAATAATTGTTATGCTGAGTCGGGTGAGAAGGTTACGGGTAGAGAGTTCTACCACTTTTCCCCAATTAGGATATTTGTAGTTTAATATACAAACAGTCCAAATTTACTGAAGTAGTGGGTGCGATGATTAAAAATTTCGATTATACCTATCAAATGAAGTTTAGGTAGCAGATACAATGAGTACAACTCCTCTCGATAGTTATAGGGTATTTCAGAAGCTACACCCACTATCGTTGCTAGCGCAGTTAACTAGTCGCCGTGCAACTGGCTGTTTGAAAGTATTGACTGGTGCGATTTCTTGGTCGCTTTATCTTGAGGAGGGTAAACTTACCTATGCCTCATACTCAAATCAACTGTTTGATTGGCTTGATGGACACTTAGAGCGTTTTGCTCGACAAATACCTACTTTGAATCGCTCGACTCGAATGCAGATGCGACTATTATTCGAGCCGAAACACATTAATCAATCGATTGCACAAGCTGACTATCAAGCTATTTGTTGGTTGGTTAATCGTGATTACATGACGAGAGAGCAAGCATCTGTATTAATTGAGGAATTAGCGCTCGAAGTATTAGAGTCGTTTCTAACGTTGAAAGAGGGTAGTTACGAATTTAGTCGCGAAACAGCTTTAGATGACCTTCCTAAGTTTTGTCGTCTAGATTTAAGAACTTTGGTTGAACAATGTCAAAGACAATTACGAAGTCGCTACAGCTATTCTGCTCCTGATGTAATTACCCACATTGAGGAGCGAAATCAGGCGCCACAATATGATAATGAGTCAAAAAATGAAGATAGCCAGCAAGTATCTAGCAGCATTCATACTACAGATACTTATGACAGGAATGACAATAATATAAATGTAGAAACTAACACTATAGGAGGTAATAACCAGTATTCAAGCAAGCAACTTCGTAAAAAAGTGTACACAGTCGCTTGTATCGATGACAGTCTAACGGTTTTAAGCTCGATTAAGCGGTTTTTGGATGAAAGTACTTTTGCAGTGGTGATGATAAATGACCCAGTAAAAGCTTTAATGCAAATTCTTCGCAGTAAGCCCGATTTAATCTTGCTAGATGTGGAAATGCCGAATTTAGATGGGTATGAGTTGTGTTCGCTTTTGCGAAGACATTCATCATTTAAGGACATACCAATAATAATGGTTACAGGTCGAACGGGGTTTATTGACCGCGCTAAAGCCAAGATGGTACGTTCTAATGGTTATTTGACGAAGCCATTTACCCAATCTGAATTATTGAAAATGGTTTTCAAACACATCAGTTAGATTTAATTTTTAAGCTTTAGCTATTTGGGATTTATTCCCAAATATAAATTAAATTTATCAAATTTGTTTATACAGTTCGATTATTATTTGAGGGAATTTAATATGACTCTTACAATGTTAAGCACAATTTTAATAGTCGAAGATTCTCCTAGTGAACTAGAGTTGATGAGTCACTATCTCAAAGAAAGTGGCTACGAAGTTATTCAAGCGACAGGCGCCAAAGAAGCTTTGGAAAAAGTCACGACTCTAAAGCCTGATGTGATAGTAACCGATGTTGTAATGCCTGGAATGAGCGGTTTTGAACTGTGCCGTGCGCTCAAGCGAAATCCTAACACAGAAAACGTACCAATTGTTGTTTGCAGTTCCAAAAACCAAGAGATTGACCGTTTGTGGGCAATGCGACAAGGTGCAGATGCTTATTTGACTAAACCTTACACGCGCGACGAACTACTGCTAGCTATCAAATCACTTGCAATGTAATTAATATATGAACAATCCAAAACTTCCACTCTCGACAACAGAAAACTTAACTAGCTTGGGAGACGGCTATCTCAAGTTTCAGATTAACCAGCAAACTACTGCGGTGATTTCGATGCTTCATACCCAAGAAGCTATTGTAGTGCCTGTTGAGTCAGTAACTTCGATGCCGGGAATGCGAGAGTGTATTTTGGGGTTGATGAATTGGCGCAGTCGCATAGTTTGGGTAGTTGATTTACCAAGAATACTCAATTTAGAGTCTATAGAAACTCGATTGCGTCAGTACAGCGTAATTATTATACGAGTTGATTCACTATTATTAGGCTTAGTTGTTGATGACATTATTGGCACGGTCAAATTTCTTCCTGATGAGATTCATTCGCCAATTGGACAAGTTGCATCAAGCTTAGTTCCATATTTACGCGGTTGCGTTATACAACAGCAAGAAACGCTATTAGTTTTAGATGCTCACGCAATTGTACATTCTTCTGCGTTAAAAGCAGATTAATTTAATTAATAATGATGTCGTGAGGGAGAAAGGAGAAGCCTTTACTCCCTCTCCCTCACTTCACACTTCATAAAATGTGCGTCTATTGTAATGAACGGCTAGTTTGTAAAATGATTGGTTTCCAAGATTCGGTGTTCTCGATAATTTATTTGAGGGAAATTATTTATGTTTAATAAAACTGAGCCTGCAAAGAGCAGCGATACTCAAAAGAAACCGTTAATGCCTACAGAATCCAACAACGGCACAGATAAGAATAATAAAATTATATTGTATTCTCAGGAATCTAATTTTTCTCATCATAATATTAATAACTCTGTGGCAGAAAAATTTAAACAGCTAAGTTTGCGGACAAAGGCAACAATTATCGCAATTGCAATTGGAACTATTCCTGTTTTAGGATTTGGGATTTTATCTTATTCGATTGCGAGTAAATCAATTGAGAATAAATTTACTCAGTCGCAGCAGTCCGAAACTGAAGGTTTAGCCGATAAAGTTAGCCGCTTTATGGTTGAACGTTATTCTAATGTTCAAGTATTGGCAAACCTACCAATTTTTGCAAATCGAAGAATTCGCGAATCACTTTCTCCTCAAGAAAAACAAGTTGTTCTAGATAAAATTGCTGAGACGAGTAAAGTCTATGACAGCATTGCCGTTGTCGATTTAGACGGCAACGTCATTGTACAATCTAAAGGCAGTGTAATACCATCAAATATTGGCGACAGAGATTACATCAAAGCTGTTAAACGAGACGACCGTCCTTACATCAGCCAACCTCAATTATCCCCATCATCAAACAAACTCAGTATTTATACTGTGTCTCCTGTCAAGGATAATGTTAGTAATGAAACGGTTGCAATTTTAAGAGCAAGAATGCCTGTTGAATCATTAGAAAGTGTGATTAAAAACTATGGGGGGGCAGGTAGAAAGTATAGTCTTGCTGACGTGACTGGAAAAGTTTTTGTCGCAAGTAAAAAAGACCAAGTTGGTAAAAATATTAATACTCAGAAATTGGGTGGAGACGAAGTTGTTAGTTCTGCTTCTACAACAACTGTTCAAGGTTTACCCGATTTAAAATGGAAAGCAGTATTGGCAACCAACAAAGCAACAGCATTTGATGCACAGCGTCAGTTATTATTAACTACTGTTATTGGTACTGGGTTAACTGCATTGCTTGTAGCAATGCTAGCTTACTTACTCGCAAAACGTGCAACGGAACCAATATTAAATGCAACTGCTGCGGTTGCCAGGTTAGGAGAAGGAGAACTAGATACACGCTTAGAAGTTGAACGTGGTGATGAATTAGGTGTTTTAGGCGCCAATATTAATCAAATGGCAGAGCAAATGCAAGCTCTACTTCAAAAACAGCAGTTAGATGCTGAACGGGCAAAACTATTGGCGGAAATCACATTAAAGATACGCCAAACACTTCAATATGACGAAATTACAAAAACTGCTGTTCGCGAAATTCGTCAAGCACTATTAGCTGACCGAGTGGTTTTTTACCAATTTAACCCACAAACTTTTGAAGGGACAATTGTTTCTGAATCTGTGGTAGCAGGGTATCCAAAAATGACGGGTGTAGAAATTGATGACCCTTGTTTCCGTGAGAGACATGCAGAAACTTATAAAGATGGGCGAGTCAGGGTAATTTATAATATTTACAATGACCCTAGCTTAAAAAATGCTGCTTGCTACATTAAGATGCTTGAAAAATTTGTAGTTAAAGCTAACTTAATTGCACCCGTAATCAAGCAAAAGCAATTAATTGGATTACTTATTGCTCATCAATGCGACGGTCCCCGTCAATGGCAAGCATCAGATATTGAATTTTTTAAGCAATTAGCGATTCAAATTGGTTATGCTGTTGAACAAGCGCAACTTCTAGAAACCGTCGAAAAAGGTAAAATGGTTGCTGAAAAAAGCACCGAAGATGAACGTCATCAAAAAGAAGCGCTACAAATGCAACTTCTGGAACTACTTAGCGAAGTTGAAGGCGCCGCAAGTGGTGATTTAACTGTACGTGCGGATGTTACTGCTGGAGAAATTGGCACCGTCGCCGACTTCTTTAACTCGATTGTTGAGAGTTTGCGTGAGATTGTTACCCAAGTTCAACAAACAGCAATAAAAGTTAACGATTCGATTAATGTTAATTCTGGCGCCATAAACGAACTCGCTGACGAAGCACTCGAACAAGCAGCCGAAATAAATCGTACTCTCAGCGCCGTTGATAGCATGACAAGAGACATGCAAGCAGTCGCCCAAAACGCTCAAAAAGCCGCGTATGTGACTAACACAGCACGAAACACAGCTACAAAGAGTGGCATGGCGATGGATATGACAGTGCAAAATATCTTGAGCTTACGCGAAACAGTCGGAGAAACCGCGAAAAAAGTTAAGCGTTTGGGTGAGTCAACACAGCAAATTTCGCGAGTTGTGGCACTTATTAACCAAATTTCAATGCAAACCAACTTACTCGCCATCAATGCTGGTATCGAAGCAGCTCGCGCTGGAGAAGAAGGTCAAGGATTTATTGTTGTAGCTGAAGAGGTGGGAGAACTAGCGGCACGTTCAGCAGCAGCAACAAAAGAAATTGAGCAAATTGTCGAAAATATTCAGCGCGAAACCAGTGAGGTTGTACAGGCAATGGAATTGGGAACCACACAAGTTGTAGAAGGAACTCATATTGTAGAAGATGCTAAATCAAGCTTGAATCAAATTTTAGAGGTATCACGTCAAATCGATGCTTTAGTACAATCTATATCAAATGCTACAGCATCGCAATTAGAGACTTCCAGCACGGTTAGCGAACTGATGAAGCAAATTGCTGCATCTTCCCAACGTACTAGTACTTCCTCACGCCAAGTTTCCCAGTCATTACAGCAAACAGTGGCAATATCTGAGCAACTACAATCAACCGTCGGAACCTTCAAAGTCAATTAGTTAATGGTTAATAGTGGGCATCCGCTTGTAACAGGTGCTTTGGGTTAGTCTTTGAATAAGTCACAAATGTAGCCAGAGATTATGTGTAGTAGCAAAAATTAATAGTTTGTAGTTGATAGTTCTTGCATCCCTGTTAGTATTAGCTATTAACTAGTTTAGGAGATATGTTACTCACTATAACCTTTTACACAAATAACCCAAAGCTAGCTAATGGTTTTAACCTAAAGCTAGGCTAAATTAATTAGCCAATACCAGTTACTTATTATCCGAAAAAAAAATAAACAGATAACAAAAAACCAATAACTAATGACTAAGGGCTAGTAATCATGTCACAGGATAAAGAGCATGAAATCCAGATGCAGTTTCTGGAAGAAGCGACGGATTATCTGAATACGCTCGAAGGAGTTCTTCTTGAAATCGACAGCAACCGAATTGATATTGATAAAATCAATGCGGCACTAAGAGCTGCCCACTCAATTAAAGGTGGAGCAGGAATGATGGGGTTTCGTGTGTTAAGCGATTTGGCGCACCGAATAGAAGATTCGTTTAAAGTTTTAAAAACAAAACGAAATTCTGTTTCGGTTGATACCGAGCTTCAAAGTTTGTTGCTAACAGGTGTTGATTGGCTGCGTCAAATCGTCGATTTACATTCGCAGGGTGCCACTTTAGACTCAGAATGGCTAGCAACTTTTTGTAACCCTGTTTTTGATGAGTTGCACGAGCGTTTAGGTGACCCAAGCGAAGAAGATGCTTCGACTATCCTGTCATCAGAAGATGGGCAAGATATAATTCCCCTATTATTTCAGACTGAGGTTGAGGGTTGTTTAGAGCGTCTTGAGTCGATGTTGGCAGACAACCAACCCGAAAGCTTATTGGAAGAAGTCAGCATTATGGCTGCTGAGTTGGGTGGGTTAGGAGAGATGTTACAACTCGAATCTTTTAGCCGTTTATGCGAGTCAGTGGCACATCATTTAGAATACGCCGACCCTGTCCATATTTCTACTATTGCCCGTGCTGCACTTTTATCATGGCGCCGTTCGCAAGCGCTAGTTTTAACGAATCAACTCGATAGTTTACCCGTAGAACTTGATTTAGAAGAAGTTACCCCTGCTAGCACTGATGTAGTTACAGCTATAAATGATACTGAGCATGTCGAGTCAACTCTAGAAGAAATTTCTATAGAAATTCCAGACCACATCGGCGCCGCAGAAACAGCAGTTAGTAAAATAGAGTCAAATTGGCTAAACGACGAAATTTTACATACTGATTTTGAAGCATTAGAAGCAGCGTTTGCAATTGAAAGTGCAGCAGCAGAATTTGAGGAAGTGCAATTAATCGAAACCGCAGATGCATCTAGCATTATCGGTGAAGAATATCAAGATTACCAGCTACAAACCGAGCGTGAGAGTACAGAGCGTAAAGTTGAGCAACCCGAAAAAGCTAGAGAACGTGACCAAGAAAACACAGTACGTGTTCCTAGTAAGCAGCTTGAACAAATCAACGATTTGTTTGGGGAACTAGTTATTCAAAGAAATGGTTTAAATTTACAACTCGAACGTTTACGTAAATTAGTTCGTAACCTTAACCAACGAGTTCAAGTATTAGAGCGTGAAAACCAGTACTTACGTGCAGCATACGATAAAATTTCCACAAGAGCATCTGAGTACTTTAATACATCACCAACAGTAATATCCGAAGTTCCTTCTTACTTTGTTGCCAGCCAAGAACTCGAAGAAAGTTTAGAATTTGCAGATGGTACAGAGGTGCAAAGTATTGAACATCGCTTTGATGCTTTGGAAATGGACCGTTACAACGAGCTTAATCTATTATCGCAAGAGGTAATGGAAACCATAGTTCAGGTGCAAGAAGTTACAACTGACTTACAGTTAAGTCTTGATGATACAGATAATATTTCTCGTAAACTCAATAAAACTTCTAAACAACTCCAACGTAAACTAACTCAAGTGCGAATGCGTCCACTTTCGGACGTATTAGACCGTTTTCCGCGTGCGTTGCGGGACTTGTGTATTGAATATGGTAAAAACGTTCAATTAAAAATAGAAGGTGGAAACACTTTAATCGAGCGCAGCATACTAGAAGCGTTAAACGACCCCTTAATGCACTTAGTTAGAAACGCTTTCGACCACGGTATTGAAGACCCCGCTTCGAGGGTAGCAGCTGGAAAATCTGAGCAGGGAACAATCGAAATTAAAGCTACACACCAAGGCAACCGTACTATTATTACAGTGCGTGATGATGGTCGCGGTATTCCACTCGCTAAAATTCGCAACCGTGCTTTAGCGATGGGGTTAGATGAAGCATTACTTACTGCTGCCACAGAAGAAGAGTTACTATCATTAATTTTTGAACCTGGTTTTAGTACTTCTGAGCAAGTTACCGCTCTTTCGGGTCGCGGTGTTGGCATGGATGTAGTTAGAAACAACCTTAAGCAAGTTCGAGGCGATGTTAAAGTTAATACAAGTTTGGGTGAGGGAACTACTTTTAGTCTCTCTGTACCATTTACGCTTTCCGTCGCACGAGTGCTGCTTGTAGAAAGTAACCGCATGTTATTAGCATTCCCTACCGATATAGTAGAAGAAATTTTCTTGTCACAAGAAGACCTAGTATATCCAATGGGAAATGGAGAAGTTCTTAACTGGCAGGGTAACATGCTGCCATTAGTGCGTCTAGGTAGATATTTAGAGTTTAACTGTCCTCGCTTTGATAACCCTAACTTAGAAACGGCGCCTGCAATTAATGCGGAGTCAGTATTAATTATTCGGGGTAACAACCAACCTGTAGCTGTACAGCTAGACAAAACGTGGGGAGAACAAGAAGTTGCGATACGTTTAGTAGAAGGAAATATTTCATTACCTCCAGGTTTCAATAACTGTACAATTTTAGGTGATGGAAGAGTAGTGCCTTTAGTCAACGCCAGTGAGCTATTATATGCCATTGCAGCGAGTGAGCGTACACCTCGGAACCAACAGTTACCATCTGCACGGTTGAAAACTCCTTTCTTGAACTCAGTTGAAGAAAAACCCGCACCACCAAAAAACCAAAAAGGTACAATTTTAATTGTCGATGACTCAATAAACGTGCGTCGTTTCCTTGCCTTAACTCTTGAAAAAGCTGGATACAAAGTAGAACAAGCAAAAGACGGGCAAGATGCAATTGAAAAACTTCAAACAGGTTTAAGAGTTCAAGCTGTAATTTGCGACATTGAAATGCCACGTGTTGACGGTTATGGGTTCTTAGGACGTGTAAAAGCCAATACTGATTTTAAAGGTATACCTGTAGCCATGTTGACATCGCGAAGTAGCGATAAACACCGTCAACTAGCAATTCAATTAGGCGCCCGTGCTTACTTTTCAAAACCATACAACGAGCAAGAATTACTAAGAACTTTGGAAGAAATTATCTTTCCAATGGCGGGTGCAACTAAATAGTTTATAACATCCCAAATTGTGTAGAGACGTTACATGTAACGTCTCTACATTTTTGTTTGTATCGGTTATCATCAATACATCATTTTTGTGGTAATTACGGTAAATTAGTAGTCAACATTAGAAACCCGGTTTCTTCACGTAATTAATATTACTATAATATGTATAAACCAGAGCTATCATTAAATAAAAAACGGTTGTCCATTTTAGAATATTTTTATAATCTACCAATTAGCCGTAAGCAAATGATAGCGTTAATAGTGTGCGAAATGGTATCTATCCTAGGTATAGGAATGGGCGCCACGCTAATAATTACTCAAGGATTACGAAATCAAATACTTGAACAAGCGAAATCAGAAATTGCCGTTACAGACATAAACTATAATATCAAAGTTAATCAAATGGGGCTTGGGTTTCGTGGACAATCAGATAACCAAGCATTAATTCGTGCAACTAAATTTCATAATTCCGGTAGGTCATTAAATCGAATTTATCGGTCGGAAATAAAGCAAATTTTAATTAATGAAGTCAAAGCTAGACAAATTGAATATGCAACCTTGGTAGGTAAAGATTTAAAGATTATTGCAAATGCCAATACTGACCGAACAGGTGAAGAATTTAATCCAGATAATTTAGTTAGCGAAGTTTTAAATAATCCTAAACAGATTAAAGCGTCTCGTGTTGTGAGTTGGAGTGAACTAAGTAAAGAAGCACCACCCCTACCAACAGGATTTAGTAATCAAGATGCTCTCATTCGTTATACAGTCACACCTGTAAAAGACCCAGTGAATCAAGCTGTTATAGGTGCTTTAGTATCAGGAGATATTGTCAATGGCAAAAATGGGATTGCTAAACAAACTCTACAAGCAACTAGAGGTGGTTATAGTGCGGTTTATTTTTACAAAGCGAATGGAGACTTTGAAGACGCTAGTTCGCTTCATCAAGGAGAGTCTCAAGATATTAACCAAGCTGTATCGAATGTTGAACTGCCTATTGAGAGTAAGTCATTACTTACTGCTGCTGCAAAATCTCCCAACGGTCAAGTTATAACTGGAAGGATGAATATAGGCGCCCAAAGTTATACAATGGCTTTTAAAGCTATTCCCAGTAAAATTATTGAAAATATAGACGAACAGCAAGCTATTTACGATAAAACTTCAACAGCTATTTTAGTTAGAGGAACACCAGAGTCATCGCTGAATAACTTGCTAATGCAAAGTTTATTCCAGCAAATGCTAACGGTGTTTATTGCTTTAATACTAGTTGGCGCCTGTATAATAATATTACGACGGTCAATAGTTAAGCCAGTTGATAACCTTAAAACTGCTGCTCAAAAATTTGCAGACAGCGTAACTACTGAAAATCATAGAGATATTCAAACATCGCGAGCGCAAATTTTTGCAAAAGATGAAATTGGCGAATTAGCAGTCAGCTTCAACACAATGGCTGATACAATTTATACACAAATTCAACAAAGAGAAAGTGAAGCACATTTAGCGTTACAACTTAACGCTATTACAGCAGTAATACGTGAATCACTCGATAGCGAAAAAATTCTAAGAGTCGCTGTCATGAATACACGTAAAGCAATGCAAGTTGCAAGAACGTTATTTTACAGTTTAAATGAATGGCAAAGTCAAGTGGTTGCAGAGTCAGTTGACTATAAATCTAACACACTCTTAGGAGCAAATATAAAAAATCCTTATGATATTAAGGAAAATATAGAAGATTTACCAATTGGTAGCATTAAAGCCGTTAATAATATAGATATTGTTTCCAACACACCGCGCTTGAGTCAAAGTTGTATCAAGTACTTACAACAATTTAACGTCCAAGCATACTTATTGGCGCCTATATTTGTGAATAAAGAGCTATATGGTTTATTCATAGCACACCAATGTGAAGATGCACGTCCGTGGCAAGACAGCGAAATAAATCTATTTAAACAAGTTGCGGTTCAAATTGGTTATGCGTTAGAACAATCTCAACTACTACAACAAGTTCAACAAGGACGAATAATAGCAGAAACAGTTTCTGTTGAAGAACGACGACAAAAAGAAAATCTTCAGATGCAGCTTATGGAACTTCTGCAAGATGTTGAAGGTGCAGTCAGTGGAGATTTAACCGTGCGTGCTGATGTTAGCGAAGGTGAAATTGGAACTGTCGCTGACTTTTTTAACTCTATCGTCGAAAGTTTACGTGATATTGTCACGAAAGTAAAAGCAACAGCAACCCAAGTCAATGAAGCAATCGGTTCCAACTCAGGAGAAATTCGACAGCTAGCAGAAGAAGCACTCGAACAAACAGCAGAAATTAATATCACACTTGAAACAGTTGATAGCATGACGACAGAAATGCAAAATGTCGCTGTTTCAGCACGTCAAGCATCAACAGTAGCTTCATTAGCAGCGCAAAACGCAGAAGAAAGCGAAAAAGCAATTGACCGTACAGTTCAAAAAATAATGCACTTACGAGAAACAGTAGGTGAGACAGCTAAAAAAGTGAAGCGTTTAGGAGAATCAACGCAGCAAATCTCGCGGGTAGTATCATTAATCAATCAAATTGCCGTCCAGACAAATCTTTTAGCCATTAATGCGGGTATTGAAGCAGCACGTGCAGGTGAAGAGGGACAAGGTTTTGCGGTGGTAGCAGAAGAAGTCAGTGAACTTGCTGCACGTTCATCGTCTGCGACAAAAGAAATAGAGAACATTTTAGAAAACGTTCAAAGAGAAGCAACCGAACTAGTACAGGTAATCGAATTAGAAACAACTCAAGTCGTAGAAGGTACGCGAGTAGTAGAAGACGCAAAATACAGTCTTGCACAGATTTTGGAAGTATCGCGTCAAGTAAACTTACTAGTAAACTCCATCTCTAATGCCACAGATTCGCAATTAGAAACATCACAAATAGTCAGTACACTAGTCAAACAAATCGCCTTAACATCGCAGCGTACAACAACATCATCGCAAAAAGTATCACACTCGTTACAACAAACAGTAGCAATTTCGCAACAACTACAGAAAACCGTAGGCGCCTTTAAAATAATGTAGAGACGCGATATATCGCGTCTCCATTACTACAAGACGCGAATACATTGAATTAGACGCGACATGTCGCGTCTCTACATTGAATTAACGTTCGACTTTGACGCCGCGCCAGAAAGCTACATATCCTTCTATTTGTTTGGCTTTATCTTTTGCAGTGGGGTAGTACCAGGCAGCATCTTTGTTAACTTGCCCGTCAACTTCAATGCTGTAATAGCTCGCGACACCTTTCCACGGACAAGTTGTGTGAGTATCGCTGTCTTTGAAATATTCTTTGTTAATTGCGTCAGCAGGAAAATAGTGGTTGTTTTCGACGACTACAGTTTTGTCGCTTTCCGCAAGAACGGCGCCGTTCCAAGTTGCTTTTGCCATGAGTAATTATGGTTATACTGAGAATTTACACTTATTTTACTTTATATATCTTTACATAACACAGCCAGGATGCCTGTGCTACATTACCCTTGTTTTATGGGAATTTTGATGATAAATGTAGTACCTTGTTCTGGTGATGAAATACACTGCAAATCACCGTGATGTTTCTCAGTAATAATTTGGTAGCTAATAGATAAACCCATACCAGTACCTTTACCAATGGGTTTAGTGGTAAAAAATGGGTCGAATAAACGTTTTTGGACTGAAGGTGGGATGCCAGAACCATTGTCTGTAATTTTAATATTTATATATTTATTATTATTCTCAGTTGTTATATTTATATAACTAGGTAAAATTTCAATATCAGCAAGTGGACGCTTAAGGTCTCGTTCTTCTAATGCATCTAACGCATTACCAATTATATTCATAAATACCTGATTTAGTTGACCTGCATAACATTCAACGAGTGGTAAATTTCCGTATTGCTTAGTAATATTAATTGCTGGACGATTAATTGTTGCTTTGATACGATGTTCAAGTATTACAAGCGTACTATCAATTCCTTCGTGAATATTGACTTCTTTATATTCAGCTTCGTCCATTCGAGAAAAATTTCTTAAGGATAAAACAATTTGCTTGATACGGTCGGCGCCCATTTTCATGGAAGTAAGCAATTTGGGTAAGTCTATTTTAATAAATTCAAGGTCAATAGCATTAATTTCTTCTGTAATAGTTGAAGCTGGGTTTGGATGATATTTTTGATACAAGTAAACTAAATGTAGTAAATCATTGATATAACTTTTAGCAGGTTCAAGATTACTGTAAATAAAGCTAACAGGATTATTGATTTCGTGTGCAACTCCTGCTACAAGCTGACCAAGTGATGACATTTTTTCGCTTTGGACAAGTTGCGCTTGGGTACGTTGAAGTTGTTGAAGTGCTTGTTCTAAATCTTGTGCTTTTTGCTGTAAGCTTTCTTCTGCTGCTTTCTTTTCATGAATATCTCGAAGAATACCTTGCATTGCTGTAATGTTGCCCAAACTGTCTAATACAGGTGAAACGCTGCATGTTACCCAAATATATCTCCCGTCTTGATGCTGAATACGAAATTCTATTCCTTCTTGTTTTTTGCCTGTTTCAACAACATATTTACTTAACGCTGTAATTTTTACTACATCTTCAGGATGAACATTAGAACTAGTCTGTTTTCCTATTAGTTCCGATACTTGGTGCCCAAATATATCTACAATTCGTGGAGAAACATAAGTAAATTTTCCGTCGGCAGAGTATTCAAATATAATATCGTTGGCATTTTCAACTAAACCGCGAAATCTTGCTTCGCTAATTCGTAGAGCTTCTTCGACACGTTTGCGTTCGCTAATATCTATACATGTAGCGACAATACGATATATTCTGCCATCGTTATCGAATAAAGGATGTAGTTGAGTTAATAACCAGAAAGTTTGACCATCATGCAGAAAAAAATCTTCAAACGATTTCGTTTGACCAAGCTGTACACATTTATCATAATGTTTTCGTAATTTTGCTGCTTCAATGGCGCCGAATATATCTTCAAATGTTTTCCCTCTTATCTCTTGTCTTTTAATACCAGTTATTGCTTCAGCAGCTTTGTTCCAACCAGCATAGTGATATTCACCATTTTCCAAAACATCCACGACAATAAAAGGATTTTGGGCGCCATCGTAAATACTGCGAAGGAATTGTTCTTGGTTACGAAGGTATTCCTCGTTTCCTTGTAAAGCTTGTTGAATAACTTGACGCTCTTCAATTTCTGCTTTGTGCGTGGTGATATCTTTAACTTTTATAACAAGCTGATGTACCTGCGAATTTTCATCACGTAATGGCGCCACATCTAGTTGCCACCAACTTTGTTTGCCGTCTACCCAAAACTGTTCCTCAAAAGAAACCGTTTTACCTGTACGCACGCACTCTATATACTTTACGCGGTATGGTTTAACTACGGTATCAGGTAAAGTTTCTTTAAGCGTTTTGCCTAATAAAGTTTCGGTTGGCATTACACTCATTCTTTGAAAAGCAGGGTTAAAAGCAGCAAAGCGATATTCTGCACCATTATCCAAAACATCCAAAACCATGATGCCGCACTCCACAACATCCCAAATGTTACGAAAGAAGTCCGCATTTTCTATCGAGTTAGGGGTTAATAGCTTGTCTTGAACTGGGTTTAGATTTTGCTGCTTAATATATTCCATAAGGAGCGTGGCGCCAACGTCGTTTGTATTTATTCTTCCCCTAGAATCGTAATATCTATCACTCTTAACTCTTGTACATGTATTTATTGCTACCAAAAGTAGCTATAATTTAAGATTTTTTATCAAAGGTTAACAATTTACCCATAAAGACGTGTTATTGTTTGGGGAATGTGAGTTGAAAAATCATCCTAAGGTATGATGCAAAATTCTTTTAAGTTGTCCCTTAACCTGGAAGCAGAATTTTTTTTCCAGCAAGGACTGCGCCGTAACAAGACAGAAAAGTTTGAAGCAGCTATAGCGAGTTTTGACAAAGCGCTGCGATGCAAGCCAGAATATCCCGAAGCCTTATTCCAAAAGGGTTTCGCACTAGGTTCTTTAGGTAAACACGAACTGGCTATTGGTTGTTTTGACCAAATGTTAACTTTCAAAAGCGATGATTGCTGGGTTTGGCATAACCGAGCGATAGCTCTTGGTAAGTTAGAACGTTACAACGAAGCACTCAATAGTTTTGAGCGTGCAATCGAGTTTAATCCCAACGGAACAACCGCATGGCACAATCGTGGTTTGACGTTATGTGATTTAGGGAAGTATGAGAAAGCAGTTCTCAGCTTTGACCGTGCGTTAAAGTTACAGCCAGATGCTTATTGGGCATGGTATAACCGAGGTAATGCGCTCAAACAGCTCGAACGTTATGAAGAAGCGCTAAATAGCTATGACCGTGCTATCGAGTTTAGCCCCAAAAACTTGTTGGCTTGGTACTATCGAGGTGTAAATTTAAGTGAATGGGGATGCCATGAAAAAGCGATTCTTAGCTTTGACCGTGCGTTAACAATTCAACCTCAATATTATAAGGCTTGGCTGCACAAAGGCTTTGCTTGGGAACAGTTGAAAAACTACGAAAATGCGATTGCATCTTACAACCAAGCTTTGGAACTGGCGCCTAGTGATGACGCTGTTTGGTATAACAGAGGTCGTTGCTACATGGTACTACAGAATATCGACCGCGCGGTAGAAAACTTCCGTCAAGCGATAAGCATTCATCCAGGTAAATATTTACAAATTATCCAAACAGATGCTCAATTTGACTCATTACGTCAAGACGAACGCTTTCAAGCTCTACTCAATTGCTAGCCATAAATGCTAGACGGTATTATAAGCGCGTTTATTATTACGCATAAAGTGGGTGTGGGTTCAAGTCAAAATTATTTTATAATTGCGCGTATCTAATACCGATTAGCCATATACAATTAGTGAACTAAATATAACTTTGACCACCTTTGTTGTAGGATGCTAGCTAGGGTATGTAAACCCCAAATTTCACAGCGATAGTGCCCAACAGCAATTACAGACATTTGAGTATCAATAACTGCCTGTGCAGCTGGTTGTCTAAGTTGTCCTGTTATGTAAACATTAACACCGTGTGATGCGGCTTCTCGTACCAGCAAATCTGTCATGGCGCCAACCACCGCAACTTTTTTGACTTCGTTTTCACTTGCCGCCCGTATTTGCTCGTACCCATTAAATATTTCTTTTACACAATTAAATATATCAGTAAACGTTTGATTAGGCGCCTGTCCAATCATCCCAATTGGTCTATTTTGCTTTTCTCCAAATACTTCTAAATTAGAAAAGCTTAATACATCAGCCAAGCGAGTATTAAATCCTAGTGTCAAGGATTCATCAAACGGCAAATGATAAGAAATTACTCCTATATCGGGTGGGAGTTGTTCGACATCAAGCTTCCAAGGTCGATGTAAAAATAATGCATCAATATGTTGATTTGCTACCCAGTTATATAAACCATCCCAAGGTTCTAATGCTAAACCCAAACGTTTGATGGAGCGCGTGGAGGGAAGGTATATACCACCTTGTTCATCTTCGTTATAGCGCTCAACCTGGAAAAATGTGTTGAGAAATTTAGTAATTGTGTCTAAATGCATGTTAATCCCAACCCCCCCCTTAATAAGGGAGGGCTTTAAATTCTTTTTTTTTCTAAAAATAAAATAAACTAAAAACCCCTCTTATTCCCCCCTTATTAAGGGGGGTTAGGGGGGATTTAAAATCTATATTATTTTACAAATGATAGAATTTCCAAAAATGTATCTAAAGGTTGAAAATATAGCATTCAATTTTGATTATTTTTAGATGTTTCAATAAATCTCCTAATCTCCTCTATGATCCACACTTTTTCATCCCGACTCAAAAACAGTCCAAACTTAAGCTTCTTTGACCCAGTTTTTAAAGCACAGTAAAAATTAGTAAACTTCCAAAATAGAAGCTTATATTGTTCTAACCGCACTTCTGATATATTTTGGTCAGCAGTAAATTCGCTCTTGATATTCCAGAAATTCAATAAACTTTTTACTACTTTAATTTCTTGCCAAGTCATTATTTCAATGCGAGTATGAAAAATGCCACTAAAAAGTAAACTTTTTGTAGCAGTAATCCAGATACTAGCAGCCATTTGGAAACTAAGCATCACCATTAGCGTGCGAAAATATACTTCTACTTCTTGTTGTAGTCGAAGTCCTGGTTCTACAACTTGAAAAATCAAATCATATATAACTACTAGGCTAAAAACACTTCCAAAAAGCGGCGCCATTCCAAGCCAAAAGCTTTGCGGGCTATTTAAAAGAGTGCTAGGAATATCAACAATCAATTTATTGATTGTTTGTGTTAATTGAATTGCAGTGTTTTTAGGACGCTTATAAATTAAAGGACATGGTGGTAAAGATTTTCCAAGTAAAGCTTCTAAAGCTTGTTGGGCAGAAGTAAATCTTGCTGCACTAACAGGTTCAATCATCCGCTCTAACCAATCTGCATAATGTTTTGACAATTGAATTGCTGATTTAAAATTAATTTTTAGCTGACGTTGTGGTAAATCTGCTGGAGATTGACCTGTGAGTAAGAATAAAAGCGTTGTTCTAAGTCCGTACAAATCAGTTGACAATACAGCTTGACCCCGAAATTGTTCAGGCGCCATATATCCAAATGTCCCAACAATAGTGCTTCCACCAGTCACGGTATTTTGATATGTATCTTGAACGGCGCCGAAGTCAACAAGAAATATTTTGCCGTCGTCAGAGCGAATAATATTTTGTGGTTTGATATCGCGATGAATAACCGCAGGAGTCAACTGCTGTAAATAAACAAGAATTTTTAGAACTTGAGCCGCGATAATTAGCACTTCTTTGATAGTTGGGTGCCAACCTTCATTTATCCAATCAAATAGAGGTTTTCCAGGTGCTAGTTGTTGAACGAGATAGAAAGCTTTTTCTTCTTCAGTTTCAACTTGAAAATAATCTATATATTGAGGAATACTAGAATGTTCAAGGTTTGCGAGGATTTTGGCTTCTCGTTCAAATAGCTCTAGTACTTTCCAATCATTGATTCGATGTAAAGAAAGGACTTTAAGTGCTACAGGTTTTCCAAGTTGTAAATCATTTGCAGCATAAGTAATACTAGTTCCACCATGTCCTAAAATTTTGATAATTTGATAACGCCCTGCAATTATATCAGCAGTATTTAAAGTATTCATGCTTATTTTTTACTTTCTTGCTGCAATTCACGAATGCGTTGAGAACTTGAATATAACTTGGCAATTGCTCCTTTTGATAAAAGCATTTGCCCAGCGTTTTTTTGATAAGCTGCTGCTGCAACATCAAGTGCCGTATAGCCACCTGTGTCTTTTGCGTTAATTTCGGCACCACTGCTTATAAGTAGTTCTGCAATTTCAATTTGACCGTACTGTACAGCCTCGTGCAATATAGGGTACTCGTAAAGTGGTTTCATTTTCTGTATGATTTTAGTGTTAGGGTCGGCGCCGTATTCCAATAGCAATTTGACTAAGTTTAAATCATTAGATTTGATTGCTGTGAAAAGTATAGGCTCGCCTAATTCTCTAATATTTGGATTGGCACCATGCTTTAGTAATAGCTTGACACCTTCAGGAGAAACACAAAATAATAATGGATATTTGCTGTCTCCTTTTTCGTTAAATGGCGAATAAGTAAAGTGCCGAAAATAATAAGCGCGAGTATCAGGATTACCACCTTGATTAAGGTAATTTTGCAGCACAGTTATATTTTCACAAATTCCGCTTGGCGTAAATCCAAACGCACTTAATACTTTCCACTTAAATGCGTTACCTGCCCATAATGCGACAAGTGTTACTAACACTCCTCCAATTATCGTGTCAGATGGTTTGAATTTAGTTGGAGTTTGAAGATTTTTTGGCTGTTGACGTAAAGCGGTCAGCGCTGCTTGTGCTGATACAAATCGTTCATTTGCATCAGGTTCGAGCATTTTTTCTAACCAATTAGCAAAACTATCTGTAACTTGAACTCGCGAACGAAAATCGATAGCTAAACCATCTGTTGGTAGGTCTTTTGGCTCGCGGTGTGTTAACAAAAATAGTAGCGTTGCTGCCAACCCATATAAATCAGTTGCTGGTACTGCTTGACCGCGAAACTGTTCAGGCGCCATATATCCATATGTACCAACAACTGTACTACCTCGCATCAAAGTGCTGTAGTATGTATCCCGAACGGCGCCGAAATCAACCAAAGCTAAAGAACCATCTTCACCACGAATAATATTTTGCGGTTTAATATCACGGTGAATAACAGGAGGGTTAAATTTTTGTAAATAAATTAAAATTACTAGTATTTGCTGGGCAATTTGCCGCACAGTAGCTTCCGAAGCGTGCCATCCTTGTTCTACCCAAGAGAAAAGCGATTTTCCCTTTGCCAACTCTTGGACTATATAAAATTTGCGGTCTTTTTCTGTATCAACGTAAAAAGAATTATGATAACGTGGAATTCCTCTGTGCTGGAGTTGCGCTAGTACTTTTGCCTCACGTTCAAACAACTCTAACGTTTTCCAATCACTAGTGCAAGAAGGCAGAAGTACGAGGGCAGAGGGCAGAAGGAAAAAAACCTTATTTAATAAGCTTTTTAGCTTTTTCTAACTGGATAGTTATTTTAGCCATGCTGCACTAGTATGCTGAAGCGATAAGACTTTCAGCGCAACGGTTACAGCAGACTGGGTGGTATTTTCCGCAGCATAAGTAACACCGCTCGAACCTTCACCTAAGATACCTACAACACGGTACTGTTGCTGGGTATCACTAATAATATCGCCGACTTGATGCAATGGCGCCTGCATTTCGAGTCCCCATAAATCAACCCTAATTCTAGGGTTCCCAAATTTGAGGCTCAACACATCATTGTGGCACAGGCCGAAAAGCCTGTGCAGTGATTAATTATTTGATATAGAGACGGTTTATCTTAAGCCTTGCTCGCGTAATAAAATATCTGCCCAGGCGCCATCATTTTTAACTAGTTGTGGAACTGGGGGTTTATTATAATCAATGACTAAATCGTAACCTGATACATCATAAATATCATTTAACAGCGTATAAAGATTAATAACGGGTTCTGTATCGCCTAAGCGTAGAGGGAGTGGAAATAAAGGTATTGTATCCTGAACATTAAACGCATATAAATCAGCGTAGGGACGATTATCACCACGACATACTAAAATTCGATAATCACTGCTAATTTGATCTTCAGCTAATGGCATTGCTTTGCCACTACGTAATAAATCAATTTCTACTAAATTAGTACGAGTTGCCAAAATTTCTTCACGTTTTTCTTCGTACTGCTGTCTTCCTTTTCCCCGCTTATTACTAGGTGATAAAATTTCAATCGTAGTGACTAATATATCTGTTTCCACTTCACGGACTTCTAAGTATCCTTCACGTATAGATAGTGGCACAGGAATTTTGACACGTTGCGGTTGAGATACAGGTGTTACAACAGCAGTGTTTGTTTGCGTTGACTGAGTATTAGATTTTCGGTTGATAACTGATATGTCAGGGATACCAACTGTTAATGAATTTGTTTTATTTACTTCGTACATTCTTACCTCAACTGCAACACGATATTTAGGACGCAATAGAGGAGAGATAAATCTAGCAATTTCAATAATTAACCAATGATGAAACCCTGGAAATAATTCTGGGTGTTCTAAGTAAGGATTCATACCTGGGAATGGTGAAGGCATAATATTTTCTTAAAATATATAAATATTGCTTTATAGAAATATATCTATAGATTAGAATATAGTACAAGTGTAGCAGTTGAGAGACTGGCTACCTTTAATATTATTGTAGAGCCTACGTACTATACTTGACATTACTAGTTCACCAAAAGCAGGTGGAAATTTGCTGGACGAGCGTGTTTGGGAGCAAATGCCTCAAGCATGGGAAATTCATAAGCTTAAATGGCAAAAAAGTAACTTGAAGCAGGCAAAAAGTGAGTTAAAACAGAATTATTTAATATCTGTTTAAACTATATAAAAATTTAAATAAAATGTAAGAAAGCAAATCAAGAACTTACAAATAAAAATATTCAAAATTCTCTTGTGGAGCGGGCATCCCTGCCCGCCCTTATATCTAGAACTGCCCACCCTTATGTCTGGAACGGGCAAGGATGCCCATTCCACAATTGGATTCCATAATTGGATTCTACAATTGCAGTCTAGAATATAAAAGTCAAAATCTAGGGATGCATAAAAAGCAATGACACCTAAAGTAGCGCCATACGGGTCTTGGAAATCACCTATTACTACTGATTTGATTACGGGGGCAACTATTGGACTAGGGCAAATATCACTTGATGGTGAAGATATTTACTGGACTGAGTTACGACCGACTGAGAAGGGACGCAATGTGATTGTAAAACAGGCGCCCAATGGTACTATTCATGATGTTACTCCAGATGGTTTTAATGTACGTACTCGTGTTCATGAGTATGGTGGAGGCGCCTATTTTGTAGCAAACGGAACAGTATATTTTTCCAATTTTGCCGACCAGCGTTTATATTATCAAAGTGGTGAAAATGCTGTTGCTTTAACTCCTGATGTTGCCATGCGTTATGGTGATGGTATATTAGATGCCCAGAGAAACAGAATTATTTGCGTATGTGAAGACCATACCGCAGGTGAGCATGAGCCTATTAATAAGCTTGTCGCTATTAATTTGGAAAATAGTGATATACAAACTTTAGTATCTGGTAATGATTTTTATACATCGCCTCGTCTTAGTTCTAATGGTTCACAGTTGGCTTGGTTAACTTGGAATCATCCTAAAATGCCTTGGGATAGTGCTGAGTTATGGGTTGGAGATGTACAAAGTGATGGTTCGATAGGTGATGCGAAAAAAATTGCAGGTGGCGCCGAGGAGTCTGTATGTCAGCCAGAATGGTCGGCAGATGGAAGATTATACTTTATTTTAGATAGAACTGGTTGGTGGAATATTTATTGTACTGCGGGTGATAGTATTGAAAATTTAACACCAATACCCGCAGAATTTGGTAAGCCACAATGGATTTTAGGCACTTGTACATACGGTATTGAATCTAATAATCGAATTATTTGTAGTTATACTCAGCAGGGAACTTGGAAGTTAGCTAGTCTTGATATCACTTCACGTCAATTAGAAACTTTTGATTTGCCTTATACGGAAATTAGCTCGTTACAAGTGGCGCCTGGTAAGGTAGTATTTAACGGTGGCGCCCCAACTCAACCTACAGAACTCGTTGTATTAGATTTAGCTACTCTTCAACGCACAGTTTTACGGCGTGCAAGTGAAGTTACTGTTGATAGTGATTATCTTTCACAAGTTCAAGGAATTGAATTTCCTACGACAAACGGAAAAACTGCGTTTGCAATATTTTACCCACCACAAAACCAAGATTACACGGCGCCATTCGGTGAAAAACCACCATTATTAGTAAAAAGTCATGGAGGCCCAACCGCAGCAACTTCCACAAGTTTAAGTTTAAGCATTCAATATTGGACAAGTCGCGGAATTGCAGTTCTCGATGTAAATTATGGTGGAAGTACTGGATATGGTCGCGAATATCGTCAGCGTTTAGAAGGTACTTGGGGTATTGTTGATGTTGATGATTGTGCAAATGGTGCGAAATACTTAGTTGAACAAGGGTTAGTAGATGGAAACCGTTTGGCTATTGCTGGTGGAAGTGCTGGTGGATATACTACTTTATGCGCGTTAACTTTTCGTGATACTTTCAAAGCAGGCGCCAGTTATTATGGTGTAAGCGACCTAGAAGCATTAGCCAGAGATACACATAAATTCGAGTCACGCTATCTAGACGGTTTGATAGGCGCCTATCCAGAAAGGAAAGACTTATATATTGAGCGTTCTCCCGTCCACTTTACAGAAAAACTTGCTTGCCCTGTAATTTTCTTCCAAGGTTTAGAAGATAAAATTGTACCTCCTAACCAAGCCGAAATCATGGTAGAAGCATTACAGCAAAAAGGTTTACCCGTTGCATACGTCGCTTTCCCCGGAGAACAACACGGGTTTCGCAGTGCAGAAAACATCAAAAGCGCACTAGAAGGAGAAATCTATTTTTACTCCCGCGTCTTTAAATTTGAACTAGCAGACAATGTACAAACAGTCCAAATAGACAATTTGTAATAACATCTTGTGGAACAGGCATCCCTGCCTGTCCTATTTAAATCTTCTTCAAATATTGTTGTAATTTTGTTTTTTATTTCTTTATACAGGAAAATATAAAATAGAGTTATCAGCAAAGACTATGCGATTTTTCATACCGACTTTATTATTCCTTTCTACATTTCTACCCACACCTCTAAAAGCTCAAATAGTTCCTGACAACACCATTGGAACTATATTGAGACCGAATATGATTATCAATGGCGTACTCAGCGATAAAATTGAAGGTGGCGCCCAAAGCGGTAATAACTTATTTCACAGTTTTAGTGAATTTAATATTAATACAGGACGCGGTGTATATTTTACAAATCCGACAGATGTTACAAATATATTTACTCGTGTAACTGGCGCCAATCTTTCTAATATTAACGGAATATTGGGCGTTGAAGGTAATGCTAATTTATTTTTGATGAACCCAAATGGAATTATATTTGGTTATGGCTGGCGCCGTAATTACAACGACAACAACTGGAAAAGGTAATGGTGTATTTTATTTCTTTTTCATAAAATATAGAACCTAACAGTGAAAATTATAATCAATGCAAATTACGCTTGTTTCATCTTTTGCTTTATGTTTAATTTAAGCTGCAACCAGCTAGTGCCCAAGTAGTTATGTGTTACAGGTTCGGGTTCATCAAATGTGTACTTTTCTTTTTTTATGGGAAATATAGAAGCATGAATGAGAATTATAATAATGCAAATCACACCTGTTTCATTTCTCGCTATATGTTTGTTCATGCTGCAGCCTGCAACTGCCCAGGTTATTCCCGATGGTAGTATGAACACAACACTGGCGCCTAACATCAATATCAATGGGGTGTTGACCGATAGAGTTGATGGTGGTGCCCAAGTAGGCAGTAATCTATTTCATAGCTTTAGCAGTTTCAACATCAATCCTTCATCTGGGGTTTATTTTACAAACCCTACGGATGTTACAAACATATTTGCTCGTGTCACAGGTACAAGTTCATCAAATATTAATGGAACACTTGGAGTACTCGGTGGCGCCAATTTATTTTTAATGAATCCAAATGGTATTGTATTTAACAGCGGCGCCAACCTTGATTTGAACGGTTCGTTTCTGGCGACAACAGCAAGCAATATTAGTTTCGCTGATGGTAAAGTATTTGCTACTCAAAATACGAGTAGTAGCGTTTCTATTCTAACGCAAAGTGTTCCTATCGGCTTAGGATTTGGCAGTAATCCAGGAAAAATTTCAGTTAATGGTGCAGGACACCAATTAACTGCCCAAGACCCTAATTTTGCACCATATATAAATATGGGTAACACAACAGGGTTACATGCAAAACCAGGAAAAACATTAGCGCTGGTTGGTTCTCAAGTCAATTTAGATGGGGGTATATTAACGGCGCCGCAAGGTCAAATAAAATTAGGTAGTGTTAGTAGCAACTCAACAGTTGGTTTAAAGATAGATAATCGCTTTAGTTTTGGATATGAAAATGTATCTTCATTTGAGAATATTTCTTTGTCGCGTTCTTCGCTATTAGATGCAACTGGTAATGGTGGTGGTTCGATTCAATTAAACGGTCGTTCAGTCAGCTTAACTGATGGTTCGGTGGCTTCAGTGCAAAATATAGGTGTTCAAAAAGCAGGAGATATCAGAGTTAATGCTTCTGAAACTCTGGAATTAAAAGGTACGGCGCCGAATAATATAGTACGTAGCACAATAGGAAATAACACTGTGGCAGGGAGCATTGGAGATATTTATGTTAATACTAAACAGTTAATTATTGAGGATGGAGGTGCTATTGGTAGCAGAAGCTACAGTCAAAGTAATGGAGGTAATGTATATATTAATGCTACAGAATCTACAAAAGTAGCGGGAGTATCTCCGGTTAATCCAGCAGCATTTAGCAGTATTGCTTCTATCACTTTAGACCGTGGCAAATCTGGTGATATATTCGTTAATACGCCAAATTTATTTGTATTAGATGGTGGTGCGATTTCTGCAACAAGTTTTGGTCGTGGTAATGGTGGTAATGTAAATGTAAATGCTTCAAATATAGAAGTTAATGGCACTGCAAAAACTATATTTGGAGTTAGCACCATTTCTAGCTCAAATTTAGGTTTAGGTAATGCTGGCAATATTAATTTTAACACTAATAGTTTAACTATTGCAAATGGCGGAAATATAAATACTGCTAGTAGTAGTAATGGAAATGCCGGCAGCATTACTATTAATGCAAATCAAGATGTGCAAGTCTTGGATAATAGTATCTTAGCATCAAGTGTTGCACTTAACCGAAGTTTTCAAAGCGCATTTAATCTACCAGAATTTCCCAGTGGTAACAGTGGACATATTACTATTAATACTGGGATACTAACAATCGCAAATGCAGCGCGTGTTGGTGTGAATAATTCGGGTACAGGTTCAGCTGGAACAGTTACAATAAATGCAGGCGCCGTAAAGTTAGATAACCAAGGCGCCCTCTCAGCAGTAACGGCATCTGGCAATGGTGGAAATATAGCACTTATAAGTCAAAATTTGCTTCTTCGTCGTGATAGTAGTATTTCTACTGATGCCCGTGGTCCCGGTAATGGTGGCAATATTAATTTAAATATAGGCACAATTGCTCTTACCGAAAGTCTAATCAGCGCTAATGCAGTACAACAAAAAGGTGGTAATATTACTATCAACACTCAAGGATTATTTAATTTTAACAGTAGCATCACTGCAACTGGTGCCAGCAACGGAGAAATTAAAATCATAACTCCAGATATTAAACAAGACAATTCACTTCAACAACAAGCAAGTAATTTTATTAATGCAGAACAAGCAGTTGCTTCTAGCTGTTTAGTTAACCGCAATGCAGCGCAAAGCCGTTTTGTAGTAACAGGTAATGGTGGTTTACCTCAAACACCTGATAATCAAGAAGTACAATATACGCTTACAAAACCACAAGCAATTAACACTATCAATACAGTACTTACTAAAAATACAAATTTTACCATTCGCACTTCAAGCTGGAAATTAGGAGACAAAATTAACGAAGCAACGCAACTCGTAAAAACTAGCGACGGCAGAATTTTATTAAACAATACATCTAATTATGATGTAAATACGGTGCAACTTTCACAATGCTCTTAGAGGTTGTTTGAAAAGTTATATTTGATACGCAATTCTTGGATTAATCCCCCCTGACCCCCCTTAATAAGGGGGGAAAAGAGGCATTTAAGTCCCCCTTATCAAGGGGGGTTGGGGAATTTTTTAGGACTAAAGTTTAATTTTATACTTTTCCAACATCCTCTTGAAGAATGCTTGAAAAGTATTAAATAAAACTTTAGATGGCAAAAAGTATATATAGCTGTTCTGAGAGTTTTTGTATAAAATACATTTACGTAGAAAGCGTATTAATTCGGTCTTTACAGCGTGCGGATTTACCTGCGGTACACTACGTGAATACAAATAATGTGCGGACTGCTACAAATACAGCGCCAGTAACACAAATTCCATCAATCTAAGACTCAAGTAGTACATAAAAATCACTTATTTGCTGTGGCACAGGCGCCTGCTGATATGTAATTTGTACTATAATATTTCAGATTGTGTAAAGCAATCAAGTTTGAGAGTAACGTAAAGTTCTACTTTTTAGGTTCTATTTTACTGAGCAAATTTTTGTGCATCAAGTTACAAATGCAGCCTGTGCGGTAGTAGATATTAATCTTTTTTCTAATAAACTATAGATAATGCCGCGTTCGGTCTAGTTAAAAAGCGTTTATGCACGAATTTGATGACTCCACTCAAACAAAAGATTTCGGCGCCCCCTCACAGTCTTTAGCAGAAGAGGGAATGGTACTACAGTTAGCGGATGGCAAGATTCAGGCTTGTAACGCTGCTGCTGAGAAACTTTTAGGATTAACAACCGAGCAAATCGTAGGCTGGACTTGGACGCATTCCCCCTGGCAAGCAATTTATGAAGATGGAACTAATTTTACTGGTGAAACCCATCCTGCAATGATAGCGCTACAAACTGGACAACCACAGTTTAATGTCGTGATGGGGCTTTATCACCCAGATGAAGAATTAATTTGGCTTACTATTGATGCTCAACCGTTGTTTCAAAATTCTGGTTCGGCGCCCTATGGAATAATATTAAAATTTCGGCAAATCTCACCGTCACAATTCCAGAAAAACCAATTTCAAGAGGAGCGCGAACAGGCACTTGAATTGCTGCGCGAAAATATCTCTAGATTAGAGTTAGTGCAACAAGCTACGTATTCTGGTATTTGGGACTGGAACTTTGCTACAAATATTGCTCACGTTTCTCAGCAATACTGCGCTATTTTTGGTATTGCGCCTGACACCCGCACGGTTTCATATGAGCAATGGCTGGAACATATTTATCCAGAAGACCGTGTTTGGGTGAGTGAATACTTAGCAGAAGCGGTTGAGCAGGGTAAGAATTATGCAGTTCAATATCGTATTCTTCATCCCAATGGTGTACGGTGGGTTGATTCACGCGGGCTGGTTTACTACAATGCAGCGAATCAAGCCGTGCGAATGCTGGGCAATGTACAAGACATTACCGACCACAAACAGGCGGAACTTTCTTTACAAGAAGCTCATATCCAACTCGAAGCGGCATTAGCTGCAGGTTCAATTTATACTTGGCGCTGCGATATCCCTAACAATTTGGTGTTTACTGATGCCTACTTTGCAAACCTGTTTGGGCTTGACGCAGAAACATCTGTCGCGGGCTTGCCGATTACGCAGTTTCTTAAAGGCATTCATGTGGACGACCGTTCTCACGTTACTACCCTTATCGAACGTGCAATTTTAACTGGAGAAGATTATACGGCTGAGTACCGTGTCTACAATGCTCAAGGGCAGGAGCGATGGGTAATTGCGCGAGGACGGGCTGAGTATGACTCCCAAGGAAATGCAATCTCGTTTCCAGGCGCCCTTACCGATATTACCGACCGTAAACAAGCTGAAACTGCCCTGCAACAAAGTGAAGAACTGTTACGCATGGCTCAGGAACGATTACAAGCTGCCTTATTTGCGGCTGAAACAGGGACGTTTCGCTGGGATATTAGTACTAATGCTCTGGATTGGGATAACAACCTTGACCGCTTATTCGGTTTACCACTGGGAAAAACGGCGCGGAGTTTAGATGCTTTTATCCAGATGGTGCATCCTGATGACCGTCAAGGTGTAATAGATCGGTGTCAACGGTGCGCTACGGAAGGCGCCGACTTTGATATGGATTTCCGTGTGGTGTATCCTGATGGCAGCATTCGTTGGCTCTCGGATAAAGGCAAAACATTTTTCGACGAGGACGGCAAACCTGCGTATATAACAGGTGCTTGTGTTGATATAACAGACCGTAAAAGCACAGAAGAAGCCCTACGGCAGAGTGAAGAATTTAAAGACCGTATGTTAGAGAGCAGTCCTGACTGTATTAAGGTATTAGACCTTAATGGGCGCCTGCTTTACATGAATAGCGGTGGCATGTGCGTGATGGAGATTGACGACTTCACGCCTTATTGCAACACCGAATGGGTTCGTTTTTGGGAAGGTGACACTCAGCAACAAGCTTACCATGCACTTGCGACTGCCAATAGAGGCGAAGTTAGCATTTTTCAAGGGTATTGCCCCACCGCAAAAGGTACCCCAAAATGGTGGGAAGTAATTGTTAGTCCAATTTTGAATACCAGAGGGCAGGTGCTACAACTACTGGCAATTTCGCGAGACATTACTGAACGTAAACAAGCTGTTGAAGCCTTGCGCCAATCTGAAGAACGTTATCGCATACTGTTTGAATCGATGGAGGACGGCTTTTGTGTAATTAAGGTGCTGTTTAATGAGAATAACACACCTATTGATTATCGCTTTCTAGAAATGAACCCAGCGTTTGAGGTACAAACTGGGTTGAAACAGGCAGAAGGTAAAACAGCACGACAACTACTTCCTAATCTCGAAAATCATTGGTTTGAAATTTATGGGAAAGTGGCTCTTAGTGGTGAACCCGTTCGTTTTGAGCATGGCTCTCTTGCAATGAATCGTTACTTTGACATTTATGCTTTTCGCGTTGGGCAACCCGAAAACCGCAAAGTTGCCATTATGTTTAAAGAAATAAGTGAGCGTAAAGCAATTGAGCAACAGCGAGAAAAGCTACTACAGCAAGAGCAAGTGGCACGAGAAGCGGCAGAACGTGCCAACCAAATTAAAGATGAGTTTCTTGCTGTTCTCTCTCACGAGTTGCGTACTCCCCTCAACCCTATTTTAGGCTGGGCGAAGTTACTCCAATCAAGGAAACTTAATCCAACAAAAATTACCGAAGCGCTTGGTATTATCGAGCGCAATGCCAAACTCCAATCGCAGCTTATAGAAGACTTGCTAGATGTATCTCGTATTTTGCGCGGTAAAATGACGTTAACCACGGCGCCAGTAAATATCGCTAATACGATTTATGCTGCGCTCGAAACTGTTCGCCTTGCTGCCGAAGCGAAAAATATTCAGATGGATTTCTTCACTGAAGAAGTTCGTCCCATTATTGGTGATGTAGGTCGGTTACAGCAGGTAATGTGGAACCTCTTAACCAACGCAATCAAATTTACATCAAAAAATGGTCGGGTCGAGGTATACTTAACGCAAGCTGAATCCCATGTCCAAATTCAAGTACGCGATACAGGAAAAGGGATTAGTCCAGAATTTCTACCCTATGTGTTTGAACATTTCCGCCAAGAAGATGGCGCCATTACTCGTCAATTTGGTGGCTTAGGATTAGGATTGGCAATTGTACGGCAAATCGTCGAAATGCACGGGGGAACCGTTAAGGCAGATAGTCAAGGAGAAGGATTTGGCGCCACTTTTACAATAACTTTACCCCTACCCCAACAAACATTGAAAGTCCCATTTCAAGATTCTCGCTCCATTTCAATGGCTTTATCTGCTCCCCTCGCTGGTATCCGTGCATTAGTAGTGGACGATGACCCCGACTCACGGGACTTTGTTGCTTTTGTGTTGGAACAAGAAGGTGCGGAAGTAGTACAAGCGTCATCAGCAATTGAAGGGCTAAAAATTATCGCCCAGTCTCAGTTTAATATTTTGGTTAGTGATATTGGAATGCCTGAAGTTGATGGCTATAGCTTTATGCGGCACATTAGAAAAAGCTCACAAGAAGCAAGCGGACAAATTCCAGCAATTGCCCTTACTGCTTATGCTGGTGAACTAGATCAACGGCAAGCTATGTCAGTTGGGTTCCAGAGGCATTTATCTAAACCCGTTGACCCTGAACAACTTGTTGAAGCAGTTCTTACCTTAGTACATTGCTAAGGTGGGCACTGCCCACCCTACGTCAACTTGCTGTTGGGGTTGGTGTTTCGTTTATTTCTATTGATTTTTGTCCTAATTTTGGTTCAGTACCCGCTAAAATACGTTGTATATTACTGCGATGGCGGATAATTACGTATATTCCACCAGCTACACCAAATAGTACATAAGCTAGTGGTTGATGAAATAGAACCATTAATATAGATACTGCAACGGCGCCGAAGCAGGAACTGAGCGAAACAATACGCGATATTGCCACAACAATAGCGAAAACACCAAACGTTGCCAAACCAACTTGCCAATTCATCGCTAGCAATATACCTAAACTTGTGGCAACAGATTTACCTCCAGTAAAACCCAGAAATATAGATTTACTGTGACCAAGCACAGCGCACATCCCTGCAAGTGTTACCATCCAAGGTTCCCATCCAAAGTTTATAGTTTGAGGAATTAAATTCTGACTAGTCGCAAATTCAAAAAACCAATGCACTAATAATATTGATAAAACTCCCTTCAAACAATCCACCAACAAAACAAAAGCCCCAGGACCCTTACCCAAAGCTCTTAGCACATTAGTGGCGCCAGTCGAACCAGAACCAACCTCTCGAATATCAATACCCTTTAAAATTTTTACTGCTGTATAACCTGTAGGTATTGAACCCAATAAATAAGTAACAAACAGAACAGTTCCACACAAACTTAACCAAATAGCCATAATCAAAAGTTAAAAAGTGCTGAGTACTGAGTGCTGAGTACTGAGTGCTGAATCTGCCGCGTTTCCACTCAGCACTCAGCACTTTCTACTCATCACTATTTAAAAGTCATCGTCGGAGTTATTTCGCATCATGCGGGGGTCAGGAGCAAACGCCAACCATAAAGGGAATTGTAGCAATCCAAGGCTAATTTGCTCTTCCGAATCATCAATGATTATAAAGGGCATTTGATTCGCCTTTACGAGTCTATCTGCTCTTTGAGCCACAACATCGGCTGTCTCAAATATTACTACCCCTCCATCGCGTCCAAAATCTGGGCGCCCAATACCTAAACAATCTTGTAAACCGCGTCGCCACTCTCCTAACCTTTCTGGGGTGCTTGTTAATACTATTGTGCGAACTCGCTCGCCATAAAGCTGGTGCAATATAGATATTGCTGCGGATGAGATTAGTATGTTTTGTAACCTACTGCCCATTGTCCGAATGGCGCCGCGTCCACCTTGAGTAAAAAACCAGTTTGAGACGCGCTCGGCATGAATAGGTTCAAATGTACGGCGAAGTTGCCAAGGTGGACCGTAGTAGTCGGGTTTTGTACGGTATTGGTCAATTAGGCGCCGAATTTGCTTGCCAGTGTCTTGAAACTGTTGCGGAGCAAATTGGATATTTCCTGAATTTTCGGAATTTGCTAAAGGTTCGCGATATTTTGGCTGACGTACTGGTTCTTCTTCTATTTCGACTTTTTCTTTTCTAGCTTTGTTTACGAGCGGAAGTTGTTCGGCTGCTGCCGCTAAGTCTTGCAAGCTGCCTGTAAGATAATCTTTAAACCCTTGAACTCGAATTGCTAAATCTTGCGAGGCGCCTGCAAAAGTGGTTCGCATTTCGTTACGAATACGCTCTTGACGACGCTCGAGTTGTTCAATTGAAAGTTGCAACGCACTTTTTTTGGTTTCAAGTTGCGCTAAAACTTCTTGCACAATTTTTCCCATCGCCATTTGGGTATCGCTTACTTGTGCTTGTAAGTCCGCTATTTGTCGCTTTAAACCAGCTTCGGTTTGCTTTAGTTCATTTATTCTTTGAGTAATTTCTGCCTGCTCATCTGGTTTTGGTGGAGCGTCTAATTGTGCCAAAATTTCAGCAACAGCTTTTTCTTCGCTTTGCGGTTTTAATTCTTCGGGCTGCAAATCTTGTTGTTCCATAGAGCTACGAGTCCCGGTTTGCCCAAGATATTCAACTTTTGCTTCTGGGTTTTGAGATTCTTCTCCGGTCATATATAGTAACGGTTAATGGTTAATGAATAATCGCATATATTATCAAATACTGGGAAGGATAAAATTTGCGTTATGCAGGCGTTAAATCTTTGGGCAACGTTGCTCTAGACAAGCTTTTAGGGTATTAGGGTCAAAGATAATAGGTAGAAAGTGAATGCTTTTAACTTCTTTAAAATAAAACAATATTGGGACTGGATACCAGAATATCCGCCAGTTGAGCCATTCAAGGTATGGAAAGCGTCGAAGTAGCTTTTCGCCACGATAAAGATCTAAATCTGTAGCTGTGAACTGTAAGCGTATTGTTACTGCTTGCACCATTAGAAACAAGCCTAGTATTGCACAAACGCCTCCAATAATTGGTTGTACAAATAAAAGTGGGACTGCTGCAATTACCAAAACTAGAGGAATATTGTAACTCGCTTTTAGTTCAACAGTTGACAGTCTATCTGTTGTTGTCGAAGTCATAAGCTTTTAAATCCTGTATTTATTAATAGGTATTTTATATTTTACAGGCAAATGATTTCTGAAACCCTCGTAGAGACGCGATGTTTTACGCGTCTCTACAATATGACCATGTTCTATGCTCCTTGCTGGAAAGCGCTGCCTTGTCCTTGGAACATTACCGCTGATAAGAAAAAGTTGAAGACAAAAATTAACAACAGTGCAGTTACAACCGCTGTTGTCGTCGATTGTCCCACACCTTTGGCGCCTCCTGTTGTCGTTAGTCCCCAATTACAGCCAATTATGGCAATCAAAGCACCAAAAAAACCAGCTTTAACTAAAGAACTAACAATGTCCCATATCGAAAGAAAGCTACGGGCAGAGTCTAAAAATACTGTGTCAGCTAAGTTGTACACGTTAGTCGCGATTATTAAACCCCCTAGCATCCCTGTCACTAACGATAGTAACGTCAGAATGGGAACCATTACCAAACAAGCAATGGTACGAGGAATTACAAGATAATCAATTGGGTCAGTTTTTAAAATCAATAGCGCATCAATTTGTTCTGTGACACGCATAGTCCCAATTTCCGCAGCAAATGCCGAACCAACTCGTCCAGCTACAATAACTGCGGTTAATACAGGTGTTAACTCTCGCGTCAGAGCTATAGACAGTACTCCACCAACTATATTACCGGCGCCAAAGTTAATAAATTCCCGTGCGACTTGAATTGTAAATACTGCACCTACAAACACAGCAGTCACTAGCGCAATAAACAGCGAGTCGGGTCCTACTGCTGCCATTTGTTCAAGCGTGTTACGTCGGTGAATTTTTCCCCTCAACAAATGAACTATCACCTGTCCAGCAAGGAAAACTGCCGATAGTAACCGTTGACCCCACGCTCCTAAACTTGATTTAGATATACTTTCGCTCAATGTTTAAATGTACGCGCGTATGCTTAACTTACTGCCGTCATCTTAGCGAATTTAAGCATATTTTTTTCGTAGCCTTCATTTTACGGGCAATTACAAGCTTTTTATTAACTTAGGTTAAAGCTATTCTCATAAAGATAAATTTCTTAATATTGCCTTGTGATATTAAGCAAGAGGGTACAGACCCTCATCATCCTTTGTACATCTAGCCTCTGCTTGGTTTATACCAGGCTCAGAAAACGCCATATTCTGAAAAAAAGTATGTAGGTATTTTAATGAAAACTTAAGATTTTTAAATTATCGCCTAATTCCGGGCAATCCAAATTATTGTAGTAAATGACAGGCGCTTGTACTTGACTGCTTTGTATTTAATCCACGGAGCCTATAGTCGTGACTATTTTAATTAACTTTCTCCGCTCGCTACTGCTGACTGTTGTTTTTGGTTTTACGGCGCCTATGCTATTCGTTGGCGCCTTACTTGCGAGTTTTATGCTGATTGGGTATGTACCCGGTCTGCAAACCATAGCTAGCGCATTCGCAAATCTGATTTTGCAGTTTCTGGCGACCTTTGGTAGTGGCGCCCCCATACGCGGACTAATTACCATAGCTTTAACTTGCAGCTTTGTTGCAGCATTATTTGATACTTATGTTCATTATCGCTACCAAATATTAAGACTTGATTCTTAATCAGTACTCGATACTTAAATTTAGTAAGTAACAAATAATACTAAAAAATATTTGATAGCATTTTTGAAGTGGCGCGCGATGAATGGCGCTCAGACAGGGCTTTTCGATTTAATTTTAATATAAAAATATGAGGTCATGTAGCGAGTAGCATTATGACCTCACACTGGTATTACACGCAAAAAATGAAAAGTCAATTAAGATTGTATTGTTAGTAGTTAATCACTATGGCTAGTAACGTTATTTATAATTAAGGTGTTTTGACTGCTCATGGTTTGGCCTTTTAAGCCTAGATTTAGCAAACAAATTGCTCGAATAGAAATTAATGGTGCTATTGCTGGCGCCACACGTAAACAGGTGTTGGAAGCTCTTAAAACTGTTGAAGAGAGAAAATTTCCAGCACTCTTACTTCGCATTGATAGTCCTGGTGGAACTGTTGGAGACTCACAAGAAATTTACAGCGCATTAAAACGACTAGGCGAAAAAATCAAAATTGTTGCAAGTTTTGGTAATATTTCTGCTTCCGGCGGTGTATATATTGGCATGGGAGCGCAGCATATCATGGCAAACCCTGGCACTATCACTGGCAGCATTGGTGTAATACTGCGTGGTAATAACTTAGAAAGGCTGCTTGAAAAAGTAGGAGTTTCTTTCAAAGTTATCAAATCGGGTCCCTACAAGGATATTTTGTCGTTTGACCGTGAACTAACTCAACCTGAAGAACACATTCTGCAAGAACTTATAGATATTAGCTACAGCCAGTTCGTTCAAACTGTCGCTTCATCACGAAATCTTTCTCTTGAAACTGTGAGAAGCTTTGCTGATGGTCGTATCTTTACAGGGCAGCAAGCTGTTGATTTGGGTGTAGTAGACCGTTTGGGTACCGAAGAAGACGCACGTCGTTGGACTTGCGAACTCGTTGGACTCGACCAAGAAAAAACCCCATGCTTCACTTTAGAAGAACGTAAGCCTTTATTAAACCGGATTTTATCCCGCGAGCAAGCTCAAAGTAGTTTGTTCTCTAACAGTTTACTCTCAAACAGGTTGCTGTCAACAGGCGCCGAATGGTTAGAATTTGAAATCTCTACGAGTGGCTTGCCTCTATGGCTATATCGTCCGTAATTACTACTTGTTTTTCCAATAAACAGAAAGATTGTGCAATTATTGTGCGATTACAGATTTGTACGATTCTTATTTCTGAGGAATAATAGCAAGTGGTAACTTCAGACAACGGAGGATATTTTCGTGGAGGGAGAGTGGCGGATGCGAGCAATACGTGGTGCAACGACGGTACCTTCTAATACGGTGGAAGCAATGCGCGAAGCTGTTACAGAGCTTATAGACGAACTCGAAGGACGTAATCAATTACATCCTACAGATATAATTAGCGTTACTTTCTCTGTAACACGTGATTTAGACGCAATATTTCCTGCTGCAATTGCCAGAACTCGTTCTTATTGGGACTCTGTACCAATGCTTGATGTGCAGCAAATGTTTGTTGAAGGTAGTTTGGAGCGTTGCATCCGTTTTTTAATCCACGTTTATGTCAATGCGTCAACCCCTATCCATCACATTTATCTTCGAGAAGCGGCAAACTTAAGACCCGATTGGAGTTTACCCCAGTCGTTACAGGCATCACATTCAGTCATGAAATCAAAAGTCTAGAATGCGTATGTAGACCGTGGGAATACTTAAGAAAATATGAAGTTTGACGGTGGAGACAACGGCATTGCACAATTTGGTGGGATTTCAGGTAGAGTATTCAGCGACCGTGGTACAGGTGTTAGGGTGCGGTGCGAGGACTTCCTGAATATTCTTTCTCGAAATCCTGAACCTTTAGTTATTGTGACAGCGGAAGGTTTCTTTACAAAACTTTATAAATATGCGACTGCGTATAAAGGTTTTGTTTTTTTTACTGAATCACTCGATAAGCTTGAACTCAGCAGCAATATTGAAGTGATTCAAGCTACCAGTATCTCATCTGAAATATAATTTGTAGGTTGGTTTCGCTTAAGCGTAACCCAACAAAAACATAGAAATGTTGGGTTCCGTTCCTCCACCCAACCTACTAATGGTGAAATCGAATTCCTACGAAAATATCGTATAAAAATCCTAGGAAATCTTTTTTGGTGAGTAATCCTAATGATTGAGGTGAACCTTTTTCATCAAGTCTGGGCTTCATTAAATAGTATGTAGGTTGATATTTATACCAAGGTACTGATGGCCAAAGGTGATGAACGAGATGATAGTTCTGTCCCAAAATTAAAATGTTGATAATAGGGCTAGCATAAACGCGCGCATTTTTCCAGCGGTCTCGCTCGTTAAATGGGCGATGAGGTAGATAATCAAAGAATAAACCCAATGTTACGCCTACAACAGCTGATGGGATGAACCAAAAATTTAGGACGTAGCCCAAGAAATGATGCTGAACTGAAATATATACTATTACGGCGACAAACAGGCGGCTTAAGAACCATTCCAGTAGTTCATTATTACGCCACAGGCGCCGTTTAAAGAAAAATATTTCGTGATAGAGAAAGCGCACAGCAATTAACCACAAAGGTCCACCAGTCGAAACATAGTGGTCTGGGTCGTTGTCTGGGTCATTAACGTTACTATGATGCTGTAAATGCACCCGTGTAAATACAGGGAAGGCAAAAACTAACATCAGCGCGCTGCAATGACCGAGTACGGCATTAATAATTCGGTTGCTGTGGGCAGACTGATGACACGCATCATGAATGATCGTGCCTGAAATATGAAGGGCAAGGACATTTAGACTAAAGCATACCCAGTGTTGCCATTCCCAAACCCAGTAACCAAAGCCAGATATAATGACAATTCCCACTGCTCCTAAAAAAAGTAACAGGGTTGGATTAAAACCACCAGGAGGCGCTAGTAAATCCTTCGGCGGGATTGTCAGTTGCTTTGGTGCCTCCGACGTTAGCATTGTAAACTCCTTAACCTTTAAACAATCAAATTGAAATATAGGACACAAAATTACGAACAATAAAGTTTTGTGTACCAAGATTAATTTATCTCATGATACATCAGCACCTCAATAAACGATATGATGCCAATCGAGCCAAAATATCGGCACTAACAGACACGTTGTGCAGTTTGATTTTACGATGATTCCCAGAAGCCTCTTTTCTATTACCCTCTATGCAATTTAAAGACTCAATCCGCCGGACTAAAATTGTCGCCACAATTGGTCCTGCCACTAGCAGCCCAGAAATGCTCAAAGCTATTATCGAAGCAGGCGCCACCACGCTAAGACTAAATTTTTCTCATGGTTCTCATGCGGATCATCAGCGTAACATACGTTTGATTCGGCAAACGGCATTTGAGCTAAATCAGCCGGTTGCTATATTACAGGATTTACAAGGTCCGAAAATCCGCTTGGGTAAATTTGAGAATGGGTCGATAGTTTTAGGGAAAGGTGACCGCTTTACATTGACGAACCGTCCTGTAGTTGGAACTCAAACAAGTAGCTGCGTTACTTATGATTATCTCGCCGACGAAGTTCCCACAGGCGCCCGAATTATGCTTGATGATGGACGTGTAGAAATGGTCGTCGAAGAGGTTGAGCGAGAAAAAGGCGATTTGCACTGCCGTGTTACTGTTGGAGGTACGCTGTCTAATAATAAGGGCGTAAACTTTCCGGGTGTGTACTTATCGATTAAAGCGATGACCGATAAAGACCGCGAAGATTTAATGTTCGGTCTTGACCAGGGAGTTGATTGGGTCGCATTATCATTCGTTCGTAACCCTCAAGATATTATTGAGATTAAAGAATTAATTGGAAGCACCGGTAAACAAGTACCAGTAGTTGCCAAAATCGAAAAACACGAAGCTATTGAACAAATGGAAGCAGTTCTAGCTTTGTGTGATGGCGTAATGGTGGCACGTGGTGACTTAGGGGTTGAATTACCTGCTGAAGATGTGCCAGTGTTACAAAAACGCCTGATTGCCACTGCTAACCGTTTGGGTATTCCAATTATTACGGCTACTCAAATGCTCGATAGCATGGTTAATAACCCTCGTCCTACACGCGCTGAAGTCTCAGACGTGGCAAATGCCATTTTAGATGGTACTGATGCCGTTATGCTTTCAAATGAGACGGCTGTGGGTAAATTTCCAGTCGAGGCAGTAGCAACTATGGCACGTATTGCCGAACGCATGGAGCAAGAAGCAGCAGAAAACCCTAATGCTTTAAAAGTAAGAGATGCACGTCGTTCGATACCTAACGCAATTAGCCAAGCAGTTGGACAAATTGCCGAACAGTTAGGTGCTAGTGCGATTATGTCACTTACTCAAACTGGAGCAACAGCGCGTAACGTTTCTAAGTTCCGTCCCCAAACTCCGATTTTAGCCATTACTCCCCATGTTAACGTTGCGCGTCAATTACAAATGGTGTGGGGTGTCAAACCATTACTTGTACTCGAATTACCTTCTACTGGTCAAACTTTCCAAGCGGCATTAAACGTAGCATTAGAAAATAAGTTAGTATCTGAAGGCGATTTAGTTGTAATGACCGCAGGAACGCTACAGGGTGTTTCTGGGTCTACCGATTTAATCAAAGTAGAAGTTGTCACATCTGTAGTTGGACATGGTATTGGGTTAGGAGGGCAAGGTTCAGTTAGTGGACGTGCGCGTGTCGCCCATAGCGGTATGGATGTTGGTAATTTTAATCATGGTGATATTTTAGTTGCATCGCGCACTAGCGCTGATTTTGTTGATGCTATTCGCAAAGCAGCAGGTATTATTACTGAAGAAGAAAGTTTAACAAGTCATGCGGCTGTTATTGGTTCACGTTTAGGAGTACCTGTAATTGTCGGTGTTAAAGACGCAACGCAAGTTATTCGCGACGGCTTAATTTTAACAATGGACATGCAGCGCGGCTTAGTTTATTCAGGCGCCGTCAACGGTACTGTAGTAACAACCTAATAATTTTGACATCTTGTAGCACAGGCCTTCTTCGCCTGTGCAGTGATATATTTTTTACCACAGAGACACAGAGTTCACAGAGTAGGAATCAATTGTAATTAATATGTATAAAAAATTAGTTAAATATACAAATTCATCTTGTAAAACAGCGCCTTTTTTGCGATAAATACTTAAGTCATCAAGCAACAAAGTAGCAATATTAACATTTAACTTCTCAGTTTGATAATATTGTAAATTCGAGTGTAGAAAAACGAACCGCGAAGTACGCAAAGGAAGAAATAAGAGAGCGGTACTAGTAATAAATAAAAGCTAAATTGTTAAAAATAACCTATCCGTTACATCCGTTTATCATCCGTTGCCAATATTCCTACACGAGCTTGTAAAACTGTTTGTTTCGGCTGATTCAATTTCAGCAAGTCTTTGTACAAACGCAAATGTTCAGCACTAATAGGTTCCCAACTATAATATGTTTTCACATGGTTTTGAGCATTTAGTGCTAATTTACTAAGTTCTCGATAATTCTGAATAGCCCATTCAAGCTTATAACATTTTTAATGAAAAATTTTCCTCAGTATTATAATAATTTATGTATTTTGCATTGACAATAAGTAAAGATAATGTCATGAAGCTTATCTTTAAATAAATTTCTTAAGTACTTCCACGGTCGCTAACCCTGTTTTTTCCCAGCTAAATTGCTTTGCTCTTAAAAGACCTAATTGCGAAAGTTTAGCTTGTAATGTTGTGTCACTGGCAATTTCCCGCATTGCTGCCGTTATTTCTTGTACATTGTATGGATTAATTAAAATTGCAACATCGGAAGTAACTTCTGGTAGTGATGATAAATTAGAGGTAATTACAGGTGTACCACATGCCATTGCTTCAAGAACAGGAAACCCAAACCCTTCCCATAAGCTCGGAAATACAAATGCAAGTGCGTTGCTAATTATTTTTGGTAACTCACTATAAATTACGTAGTCTAAAATTTTTACTCTTTTTGTAATTCCTAACTCGGCTATTTGTACCCTTAAATTGGGTGTGAAGCGTTTATCGGTTGGTCCAGCTAACCATAACTCGTAATCTTGATTATTTGGTAAAGCTGCAAAAGCTGTTACTAGCCGATTGATATTTTTATATTTATCATGTCTCCCTAAATAAAGAAAGTAAGGCTTGCGATTAGTATCTTTCTCTAACTTTTCTGGAAATGGTCGAAAATGATTACTATCATATGCTAGTAGTACAGGTGTAATTTTCCTTGCTGGAATTTTGTAAAATTCAGTAATATCTTTAGCTGTAGAATGGGAGTTACAAATGATATGTTGCGCTTGAGTAAGAATTTGCGGTACATAGTAGCGTGCGTAGTTAGTCAAAGGAGAGCGCCAATTTGGGAACCGTAATGGAATTAAATCGTGAACTTGAATTATATAACGACAGTTTGTAAATAGCGGCGCCTCTGGTAAAGGAGAAAATAAAAGTTTTGCAGCTAGTTTTTGGTAGATTTGCGGTAGCTGTAACTGCGTCCAAACCAATCGCCGTAAATGCCCTTTAGAGCCTTGAGCGGGTGTAAGATTATTGGGAACCGCCTCACATTGGAACTCTGGATAGTCCTGAACTGTTAAAAGTGTGGGTGTTAAAGCTTTTAAATGCGGGAATAAATTTAGAGCATAATTACTTATGCCAGTGGGCTGAGAAAATACCATTGATAAATTAACTAATAGTTCGTTCATTCAATTAATTTGGTTTTTCAAATATTGTAGTAAAGTTTTCTCTGGAATATGAAGTTGGGAATGGTCACGCCAATATGTGAATACAGCCTGAATTTTACCAATTGCAATTTTTGGCTTGATGAAAATAAAAATTACAGCAAAACCAATCAGTCTAATTAATCGTAATGTGAAAACAAAAGTATTAGTATATCGCTGTAATGTGATAAGATAACTATAAGTACTGTAGAAAATCTTTTTTCTCGTATAACGATTTGTAATCGAAGAAGGTTGATGAATTACAGAGAATATTTTTGTAACAGCAACTTTATAACCTTTTTGGGTATAGCTTTTACAGAAGTCAAAATCTTCGTAGTACAGAAAATATTCAGGGTCAAATAAAGGACATTCAGAAAAATTACGAAACTGAATTATTAAACTACAACCCGAAACCCAATCGCATTCAACATAATCAGCATCACAATTAGTTATCAAATCAACACTCTTTAAACTTCCAGTTTTTTGAAAAAAACGACCTCCTGCAAACCACACTTCATTACTAGGAGTGTGAATAATTGTTCCTAGTATAGAAATTTCTGGGTACAAAGTAAAAAATGCCTTAATATCAAACTTTGATTTTTCAGCAAAATACGCATCAGGATTAATAATCCATACTAGTGCATTAGTATCCTGAGTATAAATCCATTTTAGACCTAAGTTACATGCACTACCAAAACCAAGATTACATCCAGCATCAATTATCAAGATATTCTGGCAAGCCAGATTTTCTATACTCTTGTCGTCAGGGGAGTTATTGATAATAAGTAGTTTGTAATTTAAATCTATGGCGCCAGGTAAGGAATTAATTAGTTGAGTAATCAGTACAGTAGAATAGTAATTAACAGTTATAAAATATATCACGTTAAACAAATTTTGAGTAACAATTTTTACCAAAAATAACGAAATATCGAATTTACTAGAGTTGAGTTTTCTCGATTGTAACTCGCCTCGTTATTTGAGAAGCAAAATAGATTTTTATCATATTTCTGTTAAAGTTTGGCGCCAATGTGGCACAAGCTGGGACTTATTGTTGAGCGGTGAGTAGCACCAAACGCGGATATTTGGAGGTTGTGATTGGTATCACTGCGCTCACTGTTTGATGCTGATAATTTAAGGTTTAGGCTTCACAACAGTTAGCACCAATAAGCAAAGTTGATTGAGCCGTTATGCAATTGCAATAATTAAAACTGCATATTATGACATTTTTTGCCCTCAAGCACATTAGATATTAATAAAAATTAAACCTGTAACATTTCTTAACAATTCGGTGTAAGCACCAGCACGTCAGCATAAAATTAATTCATAAGACATTCTTATACAATAATTTTTGTTTTTCTACTGAAAAGATTATTTTTTTTGTAACATTTCGCAACATTTTACTCATAAAACTAGGCATATTTATGAGAATTTCGGATTTTGGGAACTATTTTTGTTTCTCTATCTAAAGGTAGAGGAGCCAGAATCTATAAGCACTAAAGATTTCACGGTTACGTAATTGTGTTAAATAAGCTTTACATGACTATGTGTATTTATTTTGATATAATCTCTACGTGTGTTCCCATCTCGTAGTTTTTGAATATTCAGTTATGATGCCATTCATCATGGCTGGATGCCGTATTGGCATAGGGAATACCAAGTGCAAACCTTATCCAGTAAATCTGGAAACATACCTATGCCCGTAAATTTATTTGACGCAAATTATTATAGTGGTGTTAATTCAAACCAACGTGGGTTGAGTGATGCAGATGCACTATCCAATTTTCAGACAACTGGCTTAAGTCAGGGGTTAGCTTTTTCACCCATCGTCGATTTATCTTATTACCGTTCTAGTAACAGTGATTTAGCTGGTTTAACGAATCAACAGCTTTTCGATAATTTATCAAATACAGGAATTGCAGAGGGTCGAAAATTTTCGCAAGTTTTCGACCTTAAATTTTATAAGGATAATAACCCTGATTTAGCAAGCTTAAATAACGAGCAGCTATTTAATCACTATATTTCTACAGGTTTACGTGAAGGTCGCAGTGCCAGCCCTTACATTACTTATGATGGCGTATCTGATAGATTCAAGTCTGCAACTTCGGTTTATCCTAGCTCGACTCCGATTATTTTGCGGGATGCGGTTGGAGACAATGACCAGAGCGACATGTACAAGTTACAGTTAGACTCACCAAGTACAAATTTAAATCTTGTGCTGAATGGATTGGGTGCGGACGCTAGTCTTGAGCTACTCGACCGCAAGGGCAATCTTCTAAGTAGTTCTAATAATGCTGAAAATATTAGTGAATTGATTAGCTACGATAACCTGAATAGCGGTATCTATTACGTTCGAGTATATCAGCCAGTAGGCGGTCAAAATACTAACTATAACTTGAGTGTGTCAACTAAACTGCTATCTAATGAAGCTAGTGTTTCTAATTCACAACCTGTCATACCTGTCGCTGAAACTCCTGCGGCGCCTCCGATTAGCAATAGTTTTCTGGATGAAGTCTTGAGACTGGTAAATATAGAGCGTGCAAATGCTAACACTGGGTTACAACCGCTTGTATTGAACGATAAATTGAATCAAGTCGCTTACAGCCATAGTCAAGATATGGCGTTGAGTGATTACTTCAGTCATACCGGAGCAAATGGTTCTAGTCCTCAAGACCGGGCATATCAAGCGGGTTATCAGTACTCGCGCTTTGGTGAAAACATAGCTGCTGGCTACGTTACACCAGAAGAAGTAGTTGCCGCTTGGATGACTAGTCAAGGTCATCGTGCCAATATACTCAATCCGAACTATAAGGAAATGGGAGTTGGCTATTACTATTTAGAAAGCGATACAGGCAATATTAACTACAACTATTATTGGACACAGGACTTTGGCACCTTAGCATCATAAGGGGGTAAAAGGAAAAGGGGTTTTAGACTCTTTCCTTTTTTGCCTTATTCATTTATGTGTGTGGGTATCATTGACTCTAAGAGCTTGGACATCCAGGGTAGTATCACAAAAAGGGCGCCTAAAACAACCAAAAATAAGGAAATACCTACAAGTTGTTCGCTTTTGACTTCAAGAACACCTTTTAATATCACTTCTCGTAGAGATGAAACAATAGAAATTTCTACTGCGGCGCCTACAGAAATGCGATGTTCTTGCAAATAATCAGCCAGCAAGCGAAACAACTCTACTAAAATTAAAATAAATAAAATATCTGATGTGACTTGTCGAACTTCAAGAGGTTGAAAAAAGTGAATGAATAAGTCAACAAGTCGTAATACCATTACACAGAATAGACTTATACATAGCGAAATAATAATAATATCTTGAAATACTTCCAAATTGCGTACAATTTGTCCGCGTTGGAACCAGTCGGTTAATTTTCCTTTGAGGTTTGGCAGCATGGTACCTCAAGCAACAGAGTTAATTTTCAACTTCATCATAAATAATTCATAAAATGCAAAAAGTTAGCGTTACACAGAAACCTGGTTTCTATGCGTTCATTGTCGCAGACAAATTGTTATTATTATTACAAAACTTCAATAAATAAACCAGGTTTCTACATTATGTGGGAACCATTGAGTGTTTAATTGGAATTTCAATCCAAAATTCTGTACCTTTACCAGGTTCACAGAAACACTCAAGCTTACCTCCATGTTTTTCAACAATAATTTGGTAGCTAATTGATAATCCTAAACCAGTACCTTTACCAGGGTCTTTTGTTGTAAAGAATGGATCAAATATACGAGATACTACATCATCAGGAATACCACAACCGTTATCATGTATACGAATTAATACTCTGTCGTTCTGTATAACTTGAGAATGAATGATTATTTGTGGTGAGTGCAATTTTTTACTATTCTCTTTTTGATGCTGTTTATATCCAATTTCAATTGCGTCTATAGCGTTGCTTAAAATATTCATGAATACTTGATTCAATAAGGCAGCATAACATTCAACATTTGGTAAATCTCCATATTTTTTTATAACATCTATTGGTGGAGTGTTTGCAGATGAGCGCAAACGGTGCTGTAAAATTAGTAATGCACTATCAATACCTCCATGAATATCTACATGTTTTATTTCTGCATGGTCAAGACGCGAAAATGTATGTAGTGACTCAACTAATTGTAAAATCCTTTCGGCGCCTGAGTGCATTGATAAAATTGTTTTGGGCAGGTCTTCGATGATGTAATCTAAATCGATTTTAGATGCTTGTGCTTGAATTTTTTGTGCTGGCTCTGGATATTGATGCTGATAAATTTTCATTAATTCCAGCATACTTTGAGTATATTCGCTTACATGAGATAAATTACCGTAAATAAAATTAATCGGATTGTTAATTTCATGAGCAATACCAGCAACTAGCTGTCCTAAACCAGCCATTTTTTCACCTTGAATTAGCTGAGTTTGGGTTCGCTGTAATTCTTTGAGCGCTTCGTTGAGTTTTTCTTTTTGAAGTCGAGTTTGTTCGAGTAACTCAGCTTGCTGTAACGCTACACCTAACTGTAAACCAATTTGTGCAAGTAAACTTACTTCATCTTCCATCCACTTGCGTGGTTTAGTATTTTGATATGCAGCAAGTAACCCCCATAAATTATCACCTTGAAAAATTGGCACCATTACATATGCACGTGCTTGAATTTGTTCGAGAAATACTAATTGCGGGTCAGAATATTCTTGCTTATAAATATCATCAACCGTAATAGTTTTCTGAAGCCGTGTATTGAGTTCGCCTAATGATTTTTGTACAAAAGTATTCATTATCAAAAATGGATTTCCAATTAATGGCATCCATTCTGAAGCTACTGACTCTGCCACAAAATCACCACTGCCATCGGTATAGAAACTGTAAATAGCTACTCGTTCAACTTTTAATAAATTCCTAACTTCTTGTGTTGTAGTCGCAAAAATTGTATGTAAGTCAAGCGATTGACGAATTTTTTCTACTGTAGTGGCAAGTGCTTTTTCGCGTTCTGCTGCTCTTGCGAGTAGTGCTGCTTGTGCTTGCACTTGTTTAAGAGTTTCTGCTTGTTGAAGTGCCACACCTAACTGTACTCCAACTTGTGCAAGTAAGTTAACTTCTTCTTCTTCCCAATAACGTGGTTGAGAGTTTTGATACGCGACTAATAACCCCCAGAGCTTTTCACCTTGTAAAATGGGAACAAAAGTTTCGTTACGTGGATACTTTCCTGTTTTTGCTGCTTCTAAAAATGTCTTTTCAATCGTTGGTTGGCTTTTTCCAACAGGTGTCCAACCATCAAGAATTGAATCAGCGACAAATTCCCCACTCCAATCAGGATAAAATCTATAAATTGCCACACGCTCGACATTTAACAAACGTCGAACTTCTTGTGTAGTTGCTTGAAAAATACTCTCTATATCTAACGATTGTCGAATCTTATCAACTGTTGTTGCTAAAGCACGTTGACGTTCTGCTGCTTTTTCTAACTGCGCTGCTTGTGAAGAAACTTGTTGAAAGTACTCAGCTTGTTGTAACGCTGTACCAAGTTGAGTACTAATTTGTGTGAGTAAGCAAATTTCGTCACCTTGCCACTTTCGCGGCGCCGAGTTTTGGAAAACAGCTAATAGTCCCCAAAGTTTGTTACCATGATAAACAGCAACAATTGCATATGCTCGTGCTTGGTAACTTTCTAAGACCCGAATGTAACAGTCACTAAATCCAGCATCGTAAATATCATCGCAAGTTCGGAAAATTTCACCGCGCACAAACTTTCCACCCTGAGTTTCTTGAAGGTAGGTATCAGGAATTGGAGCATTTACTAATAACTTAATACTACATTCGCTAATATTTGCACGTAATTCTGGTTGTTGTAATTGTTTATTGAGCAATGAATTCCAACCTTCAACAGCAGATTCAACGACAAAATCGCCACTCCAGTCAGGGTTAAACCGATAAATAACGACTCTATCAGCTTCCAGAATTTTTCTAATTTCGTAAGTTGCAGTGTGAAATATAGTTTCTAAGTCGAACGTTTGACGAATTTTTTCAATCGTTTTAGCAATGCTTTTTTGACGTTCAGCAATACGTTCACGTTCGGATGCTTGTGCAAGTTTTGCTGCTTGCATCTGCATCTGCTCTAAATATTCAGCTTGTTGGATAGCGACGCTAAGTTGTGCAGCAATTTGCTGTATAAAGTCAATTTCTGACTCTTTCCAATAACGTGGTGCGCTGCATTGGTGTATACATAATAATCCCCAAAGTTTTTTGCCTTTGAGTAAAGGGGCAACTAAATTAGAACGTACTTGAAATTTTTCTAAAATATCAATGTAGCATGGACTATAATTGCATTGGTAAATATCAATAATTATACTGATTTTCCCTTCTTGATATTGCGCTGCAAATTGTTCGCTAAAGCAATGGTCGTGAATTTTTAACGCCATTGCTGAATTCCATCCGTTCGCCACATCTTCAGAGGCAAACTCACCTTCCCAATCTAAGTGTGGGTAAAAGCGAAATACTCCTACACGGTCGGCTTGGAGTAATTGACGGACTTCGGTAGCTGTATTTTTAAAAATAGTTTGTAAATCTAAGGACTCGCGAATTCGAGCGATAACTGCTGCTAAAGTTTTTTCTTTTTCAATATTTGAAGGCGCCTGTGCAAGTAATTCAATATTTTGTAACGCAACTTCTAAATGTTCAACAACTTGCTTTACAATTTCTATTTCTAAATCTTGCCATTGACGAAATTCGCTACATTGATGTACACAAAGTAGACCCCAAAGTTTACCATTCTTGAATAAAGGCGCAATAATACAAGCGCGTACTTGGAACTTTTCTAAAAATTCAATATAATCTTGATTAATATTTGATAAAACCTGAATTTTGCCTTGCTGATAAATCTCTATAAGGTCTTTAGCAAGCGAAGAATCATTTACTTTCGTGTGCAGTACTGACATCCAAACGGCGCCGACATCTTCATAAACGAATTCACCTTGGTACGTAAAATCGCTCTTTAAGCCAAATATTGCTACCCTATCAGTATAAAGTATTTGACGTAATTCTTTGACAACAGTATCAAAAACTGTTTTTTGCCCTGAAGCTTTATGTATAAGCCCAACAACCTTTATGATATTTTTGTACTGCTCTGTTATAGGCGCCTGACTCGATGTTAAATGGGGGATATGATTTTTTTCCATTGATAAGACTTGCTCTGATAATTGACTCTCTTATATAAGGGTTCCCATTGCAGCAAGGAGAGTAACATTGTTGTAAAGATATTATCGCTGCCCGTTTTGAAGGAATGTTACAACAATGGGAGTTACACTTAGTGAGAAATAAAAGCTGAATGTGAAGGCGCCGCTTATTAACCATAGTCACGCTAAAATAAACACATAAATATTAGATACAGTAAAATCGTAATGACTATTGCCAAAGAATTAGAAATTTCTCAAGATACTGTTCAAAATATGGAAGAAAATGTTATTCTTCCTCCAAGTAATTTATACAGTAATGAACCTCCCTTGGAAACCGAACTGCATCTAGAGGAAATAATCCTTTTACTCAAATGTTTAAAATGGTTATGGCGTTCGAGAACCGATTTCTATGCTGCTGGTAACTTGACGATTTATTACAGTTTAAAGCAAAGTAAAACAGAAGATTATAGAGGACCAGATTTTTTTGTCGTATTAGATACTCAACGCAAAACTCGTAAAATTTGGACGATTTGGGAAGAAGGCGGCAAATACCCAAATTTAATTCTAGAAATTCTATCCCCATCGACAGCAAATACCGATAAAAATTTTAAGAAAAAACTGTATCAAGATACTTTCCGTACACCAGATTATTTTTGGTTCGACCCAGAAAGTTTAGAATTTGCTGGTTTCCATTTGGTAGATGGGAAATATGAACCTTTACAACCTAATGCTCAAGGACATTTATGGAGTCAGCAGTTAGCTTATATCTTGCACCTAACGGGTAAACCCGTATAAAGCCAATGACAGAGGGTAAAAATATAACTACAATATAATTTTCTA
>NZ_RSCL01000016.1 GCF_003991905.1 Dulcicalothrix desertica PCC 7102
AAAATTATATTGTAGTTATATTTTTACCCTCTGTCATTGGCTTTATACGGGTTTACCCGTTAGGTGCAAGATATAAGGTAGGCAAAGCAGTAAAACAAAATAAAGTATATATAGTTCCTGATTATTGGATTGGCAGCGGTATGTTAGCAGCAAATGCGGTTACTGATGATTTATTTAAGTATTTAGTTAAATGAGAAAATTTTATTATGGAAGACTTTTGCCGTCTACCTAAAAATACTTCATCAACAGGAAAAATTATGTTTACTATCCATTGTAACTATCCGTAATCAATACGTTTTCTGTAAGCTTGCAGCGTAAGTCCTAAGAATGTGAACACTCAGATATAAATATATATTTATCTGTTGAACAACACTAAATATTATGATTTTAAATTGTAGTCATACAATACCTGCCCAACTCAAAAATTCCGCCTATGGTTCAAAAAATTCCGTTTAACGTTCATTATCATCATCCGCAATCAATGCGTTTCCTGTAAACTTTATAATAATTCTTTTATTGCTCTATTTCAAGTATGATTCCTAAACCATTGTATAAACAGACCACTAGCAAAAAAATAATAGTTCTTGTGTTCTAGCATTTCAATGAAAAAATATACTAATTTATTATCAAAATATCTTCTGCCTCAAAAAACGCGCGCTATTTGGTTGACTCTTGCGCTGTTATCTAGTATTGCTCTACAATTAATCAATCCGCAAATCATTGGCTACTTTATTGATACTGCTGTTGCGGGTGTTTCTACTCAAACACTTTATTTCGCTGCTACTATTTTCATTGCCGTTGCAATTCTAACTCAGCTTTTCTCTATAATTACAACTTACCTCAGCGAAAATGTTGCTTGGACTGCTACTAATGCGCTTCGCAGCGACTTAGTTACTCACTGTCTTTCTCTTGACTTTTGTTTTTTTAAGTCTCGTACACCTGGTGAGTTAATAGAAAGAGTAGATGGTGATGTCAATGCTTTATCACAATTCTTCTCGCAATTGGTTATAAATATTTTAGGCAATGTTATTTTACTTGCTGGTATTTTAATCATACTGTTTTTACAAGATTGGCGTATCGGCGCCTCTTTAACTATATTTAGCTTTATAGCACTCAGTATACTAGTAAGTTTACGACCCCTTGCAATTATACCTTGGACTGCTTATCGTCAAGTAAGTGCAGAATTTTTTGGATTTATTGGGGAATATATTGTAGGACTAGAAGATATCCGCGCGAATGGTGCTGTGAATTTTGTCATGCACCGTTTTTATAAATTTTTACAACCTTGGCTGTCTATTTACCATAAAGCTCGTTTTGCCGATACTACTGTTTGGGCAACAACGGTAGGATTATTTGCTGTTGGGAATGCTCTCGCTTTAGGAATAACTGCTTATTTATGGAACCAAAAAGCAATTAGTATCGGTACAATTTATGTATTATTCCATTATACAAACTTACTACAAGAACCAATCGAGAAAATCCGCGAGGAATTAGAAAACTTTCAACAAGCAGAAGCTAGTATTTATCGTATTCAGGAAATTTTAGACCATCCAGTAAAACGAGACGTGACTAATCTACAGGCATTAGAAGCTGGAGCATTGTCGGTGGAATTTGACAATGTTTGTTTTAGTTACGAGTCAGATAATCAGCGCGCGCTTAATAATCTATCATTTTACTTACCCCAAAATCAAGTATTAGGAATTTTAGGACGCACTGGAAGCGGTAAAACTACAATTACACGTTTACTATTAAAATTTTATGAACCGCAATCTGGTTATATACGTTTAAATAATATTCCCAGTCCACAAATATCTTCAAAAGAATTACGTACACGAATAGGTATTGTTACTCAAGATGTACAGCTATTTCACACTACAGTGCGTAATAACTTAACTTTTTTTAATCCTGCCATTGACGATACAGAGATTATAGATATTTTAACAGAATTAGGTTTATATAAATGGTTATCTTCACTTCCAAATGGCTTAGATACAATCTTAGCATCAGATAGTACAGGTCTTTCTGCAGGACAAGCACAATTACTTGCTTTTGCTCGTGTTTTTCTCAAAAACCCCAGTTTAGTTATTCTTGATGAAGCTTCCTCTCGTCTTGACCCCAACACAGAAAAAAGTTTAGAAGCAGCAATTGATAAATTATTATTAGGACGTACTGGAATCATTATAGCCCATCGTCTCCAAACTATACAGCGAGCTAACCAAGTTCTAATATTAGAAAATGGACAAGTACTGGAATATGGCAGGCGCCAAGATTTACAAAATAATTATCATTCTCATTTTGCTCAGTTGTTAAGGACTAACTTAGATGAATCAAAATAAAAAAATAGATATCAAACAACTTTTATGGCGAATGATTCGCTATAATTTTAGGCTTTATTTAATCGATGCTTTTTTTTGGCTATTTATTGCTGGACTCCCTATTATACCAGGATTGATTATTCGAGAATTTTTGAATACCCTTACTAATCAATCTCAATTTAGCTTATCACCTTGGACGTTTGTTATACTCTTAGTTGCAACTGGAATTGGCAGAGTAATATTTATTTTCATTGGTCGCGTCACAAAAACTCAGCACCGCTTCACGATGAGTGCTTTGATACGACATAATTTATTGCGTATAATTCTCAACCGTCCTGCTGCACTAGCTTTGAAAAGAGAAAACCAATCCCAAAATAATTTAGCATTAGGAGAATTAATTAGCTACTTCCGTGATGACGTTGAACTTATAGAAGATAATGTTGTTAGCACTTCTGAACTATTTGACGCGGGAGTGTTTGCGACGATAGCTTTTATAATTCTAGCTAGCATCAATTGGCAGATGACTATTTTAATATTTCTGCCTGTAGTTGGAATTGTAGTTTTCATCCAACAAATGGAACACCGCATTAAACGCTATCGTCGCGCGAGCCGTATGGCAACTGAGAATGTCACAGGATTAATAGGTGAAATATTTAACTCAGTACAAGCCATCAAAGTTGCAGGCGCCGAAACATCAGTAATTAATCATTTTCAAAAGCTCAACGACCAACGGCGCCGAACTATGCTCAAAGACCAATTATTTACCGCTATTTTAAACTCTAGCTTTCAAAATCTAGTAAACTTTGGCACAGGAATAGTATTACTATTAAGCGCAAACTTACTAAAAAATAATATCGGATTAACAGTTGGAGATTTTGCTTTATTTGTATATTACTTGGCGTATATCACCGACTTTATCACATTCTTTGGAGAATTTATGGCTTTAACTAAACAAACAGAAGTCTCTTTCGAGCGGATGACCGACTTAATAGAAGATAATACTAATTTATCTAATACCTTAGTTGCCTCTCGACCACTTTACTTAAATAATATCTGGGGAGAAAGACAAAACTTACCTAGAATAGAACCAATACAACAAACCTACTCAGACTTACAAACATTAACCGTTCAAAACCTGACCTACTTACATCAAGGAAGCAACCAAGGAATTAAAAATATCACCTTTGAAATACAACGAGGAACTTTAAATGTAATCACAGGAGACATTGGAGCAGGAAAAACAACCCTATTACAAGTTTTATTAGGACTATTACCCTTACAAACAGGTAAAATTTACTGGAACGGCTGCTTAATAAATGACCCAGCAATCTTTTTTACACCTCCTCGCAGCGCTTACGTACCACAGATTCCTCAATTATTCAGTCAAACATTACGAGATAACCTTTTACTTGGTAGACAGGCGCCACGAGAAGACATCGAAAAAGCACTATATAATTCAGTCTTTGCCGAAGATATTGGCGCCATGCCCTTGGGACTAGAAACACTAGTAGGTTATAAAGGAGTTCGCCTTTCAGGTGGTCAACTACAACGAGCAGCTATAACGCGCGCTTTAATACATCAACCAGAATTATTAGTATTTGACGACATCTCCAGCGCATTAGACGTACAAACAGAAGAACAACTTTGGCGGCGCCTGTGTAACACTCAAAAGCAACAACATACTATCTTAGTAGTATCACACCGTGAATGGCTAATCAATCGCGCAGACCAAATTATTGTAATTAATCAACAGTAATACAAATGGCGCCACGACAAAACCACAACGTAGGGTGCGATCAGTCTATAAAAAACCCTCAACATCTTAACAAAACTTGTGGACTGATTGCACCAGCAAGCAAGGAAAGGCAACCACGGAAAAGCAGAATTAATAAAATATTAAAATGCTTTAATGTCGCCAAAAGTTTATACTACACCAACTTAAGGTTATAAGTTATTACATATAAAATCAAAATTTAATTATATAAAATTACAAAAAAAACAGTAATAAATTATACAATAAATATTTACCTTTTTTGGGTTTTAACTTATTATTTAAACATGATTCATCCAGGGTATTAATGATGAGCTACGATAACGTTTGTAAAATATTAGCTGAAAAATATCCACTTGATTTTGCGAAATGGTTAATCTCAACTAAAGTACGAAAAGTCAAAGTGCTAAAAACAGAATTGAGTATAGAGCCAGTTCGCGCGGACTCCGTATCATTTTTGCAAACACGAGAACGTATTCTTCATATAGAATTCCAAACTCTACCTCCATCCAAACCTCCAATACCTTTTCGGCAGTTGGATTATTCCGTCAGACTTAAGCGACAGTACGATCTTCCTGTGACGCAAGTGGTTATTTTCCTAAAATTCACAGATGACCCAATCGCTTATACAGACGAGTATAGAGACGAAACGACAGTCCATAAATATCAAGTCATTCGCATGTGGGAGCAAGACCCTGAGATATTCTTAAACAGCGAAGGATTGTTACCACTGGCGCCATTGGCAGCAACAAGTTCGCCAGAAGCCTTACTGTCGCAAGTTGTCGAGAAGATTGCTACAATTTCAAATAGAGGTGATAGACAAAACACTGCTGCATATACACAAATATTAGCTGGTCTCAAGTTTGACAAAACAATGATTCGCAATTTATTAAGTGAGGACATCATGAAAGAATCAGTAATTTATCAGGATATATTACAAAAAGGAGAAAAGCAAGGGGAAGAGAAAGGTGAAAAGCGAGGTGAGAAAAATGAGGCTTTTCGCCTTGTAAGTCGTCAATTAAATCGAAAATTCGGCGCCATCGACTCATCAATTATTGAACGTCTCCAAGGCTTGACAACAGAGCAACTTGAAGCTTTAGGAGAAGATTTTCTAGATTTCTCAAGTATTTCTGATTTAGAAGCTTGGTTAAATAGATAATTAAGAGTCTAACTTTAAACTATATATTCTCAGGTCAAAGATAAAAACTTTGACCTTTTTTATAATTGTGTCAGCAGTTTAATAACCTCTCCCCTTACCCCTCTCCTACAAGGATACTGCTGACGAATGGTAGATCTGACCCCTCATTTCACACAAATTGGCGGTAGAGACCGTATTAATTCGGTCTCTACGTAGGTCTGGAATAAGGCAAAATCGTTGTCGTGATGGGCGCCCCGAATCGCCAGCAGTATCCTCGTAGGGAAGGGGTTAGGGGTTAGGGGTTAGGTTCTTAGTAAACAAGTTACCCATATAAAATACATATCTGCATTGACTTGTAAGAAGATTATGCTGACCAATATGATGCAGTATGTGAATATAGTCAAATTATGCAGGTTAAGATTTAATTTATAATATTTAAAAATATGTACTTATCTGACGCTTCCGGAAATCTCTCTAGAAGCGTTAGTTTTACGTTTTCCTTTGAGAAAAATAAGTACACCTATTGACAAGCAGTAAAAAGAGAATGATAATCATTTCAATCAAAACAAATAATTCTCTTTGCAACTGATACAACAGATGTAACGGATAAGTTATTGGTAAGTATGGTTATCTAAAATAACCTATCCGCTACATCCGCTCATCATCCGTTGCCAGGTTTGCCAGCTATTTTAGAGGGGAGGACATGGATATATTTCAGAATTGGATGATAGAATCTGCTGGGTGTGATATTTGTAACATTTCTACATTAAACACTAGCCATAACCGTGTTATTGTGCAACAACGTATTCGTTCTAATAAAAATTGTTTATTAGAGTAACGGGGAAAGTTTGGTGAAAATCCAGCGCTGTCCCGCAGCTGTAATGAGGCAAAACTTGTCTCTAAGTCAGAATGCCCGTCAATAGTCACAAAAAAGTAAAATTATCTGCGAGGTACAGATGAGAAATATTATATGTAATTCCCAATGGGGAATAAATTTTGCTGTGTCTCTGACAGCAATGTTAGGGATATTATACGGTCATAGCGCTGTTGCAGAAATTACGCAGGTATCCGAGTTTCCTAAGAATGAAAAAACTGCTTCAGATTTACAACCCGTTGCAGAAGAAATTGCTCAACAACCTGCATTAACAGAAGAGACAGAACCAGATATTGAATTAACTGTAATTGAAAAGTTATTAAATGTACCTGTTTATGCACCTTTTCGTCGTGAGGGGACAGTCAAAGACTCGACTCGTCCTATCTATGTCATTACTGGTGAAGAGATGGAAGCGCAAGGCGCCAGAACAGTTCGAGAAGCGCTGAAGTTTCTGCCTGGTATACTCCCAGATGGAACGGTTGGAACTGAACCTCATGCTTTGAGCGGTCAGTTTATTCGTGGTTCTAATAGTGAACAAGTGCTGATACTACTAGATGGTAGACCAATCAATAACTTAGGTGGTGGTCGTTTTGATTTGTCAGAATTTACTACTACTAATATTGAGCGGGTGGAAGTACTACCTGGTGGGGGTTCAATTTTATATGGTTCTGATGCGATTGGTGGAGTTATCAATATTATTACTCGGCGCCCGCCAACAGAAAACAAAATTACTACTGATACAAAGGTAAATTTTGGTTCATATGGACTTAACCAACAAAGTATCCAGTCTGGTGGAAGAACGGGAAATATTGGTTGGGTAGTTGGATATAACCGTATTCAAGGAAAATATAATTACCCTTTTTCAATTCCCGAAGCTAACTTTAGGGGAGTGCGTAAAAATAATGATGCTCTGTTTAATAACTTTAATGTCAAGTTAGAGGCAGATTTAGATAAGCGCAATACTTTAACTTTGTCTACTTTATACTTGGGGAAAGACCAAGGTACACCTGGGGGAGTTCCTATACTTGTACCGCAATTTGGTCAAGGTTCTGGTAATGTTCTCACCGATAGAAACCGGAAATATACAGACCAAGTATTAAGTGATTTAACTTGGAATTCTAAACTGGGGAATGGAGATGATTCATTACTAACAGCAAAATTTTATCTTGATTTTACCAATACTCGCTTTGACTCTAATTCTATAACTATTCCGCCTCAATTCAACAGAAGATTTGAGACGAGGCAAAGTTCTTATGGTGTTCAAGCTACCCATAGCTGGCAGTTCGACAAAAACCATAGTGTTGTTTATGGTTTTGATTATCGCAATGTCAATGTCAATAGTAGTGCAATTAGGTTTGCTACAGGCGCCAAAGTCCCCAACTATGATGATACTATTGGTCAAGGCGCCATCTTTGCCAGGTATGAAACAAGCTTTATCCCTAAAGTCAAGTTAAATTTTGGTGTGCGTCAAGATTTTAATAGTTTAGCTTCAGGTGGAGCAACATCTCCATCAGTGGGTGTGAAGTGGGATATAACTAACTCTACTACTCTACGAGCGAACTATATCAAGAACTTTCGCGTTCCAACAATTGCTAACTTATTTAATGTTAACCCTACTAATGTTGGTAATCCAAATCTTAGACCTGAAAGAGGAGATAGTTACGATATTGGTATTGACCAGAAATTAGGTGATATTGGTTTACTGCGCTTAACATTTTTCCAAAATAATATATCTGACCTCATTGCTTTTAAATCTATCAGACCTGCTGTGAACGGAGTAACTGGAACATGGGAAAATATTGGTTTAGTTGAAACAAGTGGAATCGAAGCTGCATTAAATTTACAACTTGCAAAGAATCTTTACGCTTTTGTTAATTATACAGCAAATGACCCACGCATTAAAAAAAGCTCTAATCCCGCAGAAATTAATAAAGAATTAAGATTTGCAGGCGCCGATAAACTAGGTTTGGGTGTTTCATATGAAAATCCTCAAGGGTGGTATTTTGGACTATTAATGAATTCCCTTGGTGCATATCCAACGAATAATACAAATACCGAATCATTAGCTGGTTACACAACTTTTGACGCCAAAACTCGAATTCCTCTCAGTCAGAATTTTACACTTAATGCTAGTGTAGATAATATCTTTAATCAAAGGTATCAGTTGTTTGCAGGATTCCCTGATGCGGGTAGAGTGTTCCAAGTTGGTTTAAGCGCGAATTTCTAATTATATATACGAGGAAAATTGCCATGACTCAATTTAACCCAATGGTAAAACCATTAAATCAGATTTCTCGCGAACCTACTGGTAATGGTTGGAATATAGAGTATGAATATTTTGATTGTCAAAGTGATGTGCTTGCTTGTTTGACTTACACATTATTTCAAGATAACTGGCATCAAATTGGGTTGGGTCATCTTGAGCAAGGCAGCGTTTTAGAGCTAGAATTTAATGAGGCGCCTAAAAAATGCGTTCTTTATGATGGGTATCTCACGGTTATTGCTCAAGAGTGGCATTTTCACTTGTGTATCGAAGAAACTCTAGGTGGTCCAGATAACGAGACTCCACCAGAACAGCGACAACAAAGATTAATTAACAAAGGTGCATTATATCGACGCATCAACCCAGAAGGAGAACCGAGAAGCTGGGGTATACAGTTTTGGAATGGTGCGGGTGAAAAAGCAATGACTATATTTCTACCAAATCCATATATAGAGGATGAGAATTTATTACCTGATGGTAAAGCGAATTTTGCTAAATTAGACTTTTACCATGAACTTCGGGAAACTTATGTATTGGGAACAAAGCAATTACCTTTTACCAAGAACCCTTTTAAGTGTTCTTATGTAGCAGTTTGTACATCTGGACGCTGTTATCCGTCTCAGAAATGGCAACCTACATTTGAAGCACTTTTATCAGCAGTAGAAAAAGCCAAATTACATATAGAAGTGCGAACAACTGGTTGCTTACAGGTTTGTAAATTGGGTCCAGTTGCTTTTTATTCTGATGATAAAACTTGGTATACTCGTGTTCAACCAGAAGTTGCAGAGAAAATTGTCAGCGAGCATTTAATTCAAGGTAATAAAGTCATAGAATATATTTACCCACCTGTTTAATTAATGTAGAGACGTGACATGTCGCGTCTCCCTTACAATATTTTTATTTAAAATGGCTATGATTAAACCGCAAAGAAAGAATAAGAAAAATTATTTAAAACGATTATTCTTTATTTTCACTATCTTCATCATCTCCACATTAATTATTGCCTGTCAAAGTCCAAAAAGCAACCCTGACTTGGCCGCGACTAACCCATCATGCGTTCAACAATACGAAAGAACGCGCGACTACTTCCCAAACAAGGTTAAAATCACCCGCGCGAAAGGATTTAATGTAGAATATCATAACCACTATAAAGTTATCACCATTAATAACCCCTGGAAAGGCGCCAATACCAACTTTAAATACATTCTAGTTCAATGTGGTACACCCGCACCTCAAATTTCAGGCGCCCAACTAATAACAGTACCCGTTAATTCAGTCATATCCCTCTCTACTACTCATTTACCTCATTTAGCAAAATTAGGTGTAGTTGATAAATTAGTTGCTGTTAGCGATACGAAAACTGTCAATACCTCTGAAGTAGTAGAAAGAATCAAATCAGGTAAAGTTGCCAATGTTGGAAGTGATGCTACCGTCAATGTCGAGCAAATCTTAGAACTAAACCCAGATTTAATTACAACCTATGGGACAGGTAATGCCCAAAGCGATAGTTATCCTAAATTGTTAGAAGCAGGTTTGAAGGTCGCTATCAACGCTGAGTATATGGAAGATTCACCCTTGGGTAGAAGCGAATGGCTAAAGTTTACGGCTTTATTTTTTAATAAGGAGAAGGAAGCAGAACAGATATTTGGAGAAGTAGCAAGAAGGTATGATGAAATTGCAGCAAAGGCAAAAGCTGTAAAAACACGTCCAACTGTATTTGTAGGATTTAATTTTAAAGGTACTTGGTATATGCCAGGTGGTAATAGCTATGCTGCTAAGTACTTAGAAGATGCTGGTGCAAACTATCTTTGGAGTAATGAAAAGTCATCAGGAAGTTTACCTTTATCGTTTGAAGTAATTATCGAGCGCGCGACAAATGCTGATTATTGGCTAAATATGAGCCAAAAGTGGAAATCTAAACAAGAGATATTAGCCGAAGACTCTCGCTATGGCGATTTTAAAGCCGTCAAAACAGGGAATCTCTATAATAATAACGCGCGCGTGAATGAAAGCGGTGGTAATGACTACTGGGAAGGAGGAATTAGTAATCCTGATGTGGTTTTGTCAGATTTAATCAAAGTCTTTCATCCTGAAATTTTACCACAGCACGAATTAGTTTTTTATCGTCGTCTCAGTTAATGTCATGCTGAGGAACGTTAACGAAGTTTTCCCGAAGGGTAGCTTCTGGAACGAAGCATCTGGAACGAAGCATCTCTTAAAATTTCAAACTGTCATGCTGAGGAACGTTAACGCAGTTTTACCGCAGGGTAGCATCTCTTAAAATTCCAAATCTTTTAGATTCTTCGCTGCGCTCAGAATGACATTTATATTACTTTTAAAATATCGTGCATCGGAGAGGCGCCAATATATGTATATAACTAAAAACATTTCAAAATACTTAAATCAATACTCATTTTTTATAATATTGATTACCACATTGATTTTAGCCTTTTTATTAGACATAGCACTCGGCTCTGTACAAATTCCCATAGCTGAAGTTGTCAAAGTCTTATTTGGAGGAGATGCAGAAAAAGCTAGCTGGACGAATATTATTATGAAGTTTCGTTTGCCAAAAGCCATAACTGCAACAATAGCAGGCGCCGCTTTAGGTGTAAGCGGATTGCAAATGCAAACAATTTTTAGAAACCCACTCGCAGGACCTTTTGTATTAGGAATAAGTTCCGGTGCATCGTTGGGTGTAGCTTTGGTTGTCCTAACGGCAAATTTAGCTGGAGCAGGAGCAATTTTCCAAACTTTGGGTATTTTTGGTGATTTGAGTTTAGTTATTGCATCGAGTTTAGGCGCCGCTGCGGTGTTAGGTTTAGTTTTAATAGTGTCACGTAGAGTCCAAGATACTATGACATTATTAATATTAGGTTTGTTATTTGGTTATGCTACCAGCGCATTGGTTAGTATTTTGTTGCAATTTAGTGATAGTCAAAAAATCCAAGCATATTTACAATGGACTTTTGGTAGCTTTGCTGGAGTGACTTGGCGCTCCTTGCCTATCTTAGCAGGTGTAGTATTATTAGGTTTATTAGTCGCTGTTGCACTCTCAAAACCGTTAAATGTACTTCTCGTCGGTGAGTCCTATGCTTTGACGCTAGGTTTAAACTTGGAAAGAACAAGATTTTGGATAATTACGAGTGCTTCTATATTAGCAGGCGCCATTACAGCATTTTGTGGTCCCATTGCTTTTTTAGGTGTGGCAGTTCCCCATCTTTGTAGAAGCATGTTTAATACCTGTGACCATCGTATTTTAGTTCCTGCTGTAATGATAATGGGCGCCGTTATGGCACTATTTGCTGATTTAATGTGCGTATTACCAGGGAACCAAATGGTGTTACCACTCAACTCTGTAACCGCTTTACTTGGTACACCTGTTGTTTCTTGGGTGATTTTGCGACGCTATTATACAAAATGAGAAACCAGTGAATGATAGAACGTGATTCAATACTGCAAGGGATAAAGTTTCTGTAGGTTGGTGTTTAACCGAGCAGTATTGGAACGTAAGTATGTCTGAATTTAATGCAGCATCTTGAAAATTAAGACCTTGCAAAAGTATTATTTAAAATAATTTGTTCAAAAGACATACCATAAGACATTATATAAGCAAGTTTTCCCCAAGTCGCTTTACCAACAATACCATCAGGTACAAGATTATTAGCTTTTTGATATTTAATTACAGCATTTTTAGTATTGGTGCCAAACATACCATCAACAGGAATGATACCATAATCAGCAATACCGTAATCAGTTGCGCTTGTTAGTAACTTTTGAAGAATTTTAACATCGTGTCCCTGAGAACCTTGTCTCAACACTGGTTGTGTTTGTATCCATACCTCTTGTTTGATTGCAGCTTTTGTCTCATAGCCAACAATACTATCAGCAATTCCCATATGTTCTAGCTGAAACTTAATAACTGCGTTTTTAGTACTAACTCCAAACACACCATCAATAGCCCCTCTATAATAGTTCAGAGTTGCTAAATCTTGTTGTAAATCGACAACAGCGGCGCCTGTAGAACCTATTTCTAACGTAACAAATGTGACTGGCATAATAGTTTAAGTGGTTGCTTACATGGACTTACTACAAGTATTATTGCGGTAGTTACGGAAATTATTTAAATATTTTTTACGCAATATTATAGATTTTTACTCCCGAAAATAAATTTCTCTGCGCTCTAATAGCCTCTGTGGTAAAAATATTTACTCTAAAACTTAGACAACTGAGCCTGCCAAGATAGTGATTGTAGCATCTACATATTAACTAATAAAACATAAGGACTATTTCGCAACAATAGATTGATTAATCTCTCACATAGCTGTTATCCTTCCTAAAAATAGTAGAGACGTGACATGTCACGTCTCTACATGATTTAAAATGGGAAAACCAAATTTACTCATCTATTCAACATTTTTAGTAAAGTTTAACAACGGTTATTTTTTACGATGATGCGATAGAATGATAACTATTATTACGTTTGCGGTGAGTGTAAAAACTTACTAAATACAGGCTTCTGTTGCAAGTGGTGCAATGTGGAAACATAACGGGAATACTAACTTTTATGCTTTTGGAAAACAAGATGAAAACAGCCTTCTCGATACTCCTAGGGTTTATTCCCCTTTGGTTATTTTCGGCGCTGCTGCACAGTATAGATATTGATGTCAAGCGCGCGGGTGGTATTAATAACCCAAGAATGCTAATTTCTGTAACAATTATTGCTCTTATTCTTGGTATATTTGCCTCTGCTCCACTAGTTGCCTTTCATAAGCTAGGTAGACGGGGATATTGGGTTGGATTGCTGATAGTATCTTGTATACTAAGTATTTATGTTGCAGCGTTTGGTATATCAGCAACAAACTTGCAGGGTTGGTTATTGGCTTTTACTGTGATAATAACAGTATGTGCCACTATTTTCTTTCTCGCTACTGTTCCTGGTGTTTTAGCACTGAGGTCTTATCGTTCAAGATTTTCTAGGTAATTAATATAAAAACTTTTAATCAGGAAAATAAAAATCAGCTTCGTCTTCATCAATGGGTTCGGAAAGATTTTGATAGTAAGCTTCCAAATCTTCTTTACTAATAGAATTTTCTGTAGGGTTTGTAAAAAATGCCTGCACTCGTAAATATTGACGCATTCCTTGGGCACTTGCATCTAAGCGTGTTGCTTGTTGAAAATCATTTGGTAACGTAGCCCTAATTTTTACCCACGCCTGTTGTATAATTTCTTCAATAGCAGGACTGGGGGCATTATCCATCAGATTTTCCAGGTTTTCTAGAATATCTATCGTTTCTATAATTTGCTTTTGTGTTTCTGGGTTATTAAACATCCTCTTAGAGTTGTGGTGGAGGTGGAATTCTTGCTAGTATTCCTTTCTGCAAAATTTCTGGTCGCTCTTGCCGGGGAATAATACCATCAAAACTTGTATAATATTGCTCGCAGAATTTAAGTATTGCTTCTGCACTTTCAAGGGCTGGCAAATCACCGAACATTAATGAAGTTTTATTTGGCGCCGAAGTAGCTATGGCACAGGGTCTTTTACATGCGCTCAAACATTCTACTTCTTGAATTACGTACTCAGGACTTAAAGACCATTTTTCTGCTAAATTTTTGACTTGGTTATATAAAATTTTGCCACCTTTTTCACCTAGATATTCCCGTTGGGTAAGGGAGAAAGAACAGGATTTGCAAATGTATAATGCGTGAAACATAAGATATTTGGTGGGAGGGGAGGGGAGGGGAGGGGCGGGTTTATTATATTGTTTTAAGTGGCGGAATGTTTCGTTAACCCGCCCGTACTGGGGTCGGAAAATTCATGTTGAAGTTTATTATATTGTTGTTTTTTCGGCAATCACTTGTTGTAAGCGACTAATAATATTATCTACTACTAATGCTCCTAAATCTCCGGATTTACGAGTACGAATGCTTAAGGTGTTTGTTTCTACCTCGCGTTTACCGATAACACCAACGACGGGTATTTTTTCGACTTCTGCGGTACGAATCAATTTACCTAAACGTTCACCTGTATTATCTATTTCAACACGTAAGCCAGACTGTTTCAATTTTTTTGCTGCTAGTTGAGCATAATCGCGAACTTCATCGCTGACGGGTAATAAACGTATTTGTACTGGCGCCAGCCATAATGGAAAGTCACCTGCGTAGTTTTCGATTAAAATACCAAAGAATCTTTCTAGTGAGCCAAATATGGCACGGTGAATCATGATAGGACGTTTTTTGCTACCATCTGGCGCCACATATTCCATATCAAACCTTTCTGGTAAGTTAAAATCTACCTGAATTGTAGAACATTGCCAAAGACGACCAATTGCATCTTTGATTTTAATATCTATCTTGGGTCCATAAAAGGCGCCACCACCATCATCAACTATATATTTCCAACCTTTAGTATTCAAAGCTTCAACCAACGCATCAGTGGCAAGTTCCCAAATGTCATCGGAACCAACTGACTTGCTCGGACGAGTGGAAAGATTTATCTCATAGTCTTTAAAACCAAAATCAGATAAAATCTTCTCTGTCAAATTTAATACGCCTAATATTTCCGAAGCAACTTGCTCTGGTAAACAGAAAATATGAGCATCATCTTGGGTAAAACCGCGAACACGCATCAATCCATGTAAAGCACCCGAACGTTCATAACGATAAACTGTTCCTAACTCTGCCCATCTCAAAGGTAATTCTCGGTATGAGTGAAGCTGATTTTTATACGTTAATACGTGGAAAGGACAATTCATCGGCTTAATTTGATAAGCTTGATTTTCTACAGACATCGAGTCAAACATGCTTTCAAAATAAAAGTCAAAGTGTCCCGATGTTTTCCATAAATCTAAATTCGCCACATGAGGAGTATATAGCAACTCGTAACCCGCTTCGATGTGGGAACGGCGCCAATAATCTTCTATTTGATAACGGATAGCGGCGCCTTTGGGATGCCAAAACACCAAACCACCACCAGCTTCATCTTGAATACTAAATAAATTAAGCTCTTTGCCCAACTTGCGATGGTCGCGGCGTAATGCTTCTTCTCGCTGCTTTAAATATTCTTGCAATTCTTCAGGTGTTTCCCAAGCTGTACCATAAATACGCTGCAACATTGGCGCTTGTTCATCACCTTGCCAATAGGCGCCTGCAACATTCAATAATGCAAAAGCCTTGGCATTAATTTCTTTTGTCGAGTTCACATGTGGACCTGCACACAAGTCCCACCAATAGTCTCTTGGTGGTAAACTATCCGCTGTAAACAGTGAAGACTCGACTTTACGACCATCAGGACTACCAATGTAGTAACGAGTAATAGTCTCACCTTCAGAAATACGGTCTAATATATCTAACTTGTAAGGCTCATCCAAACTAGCTATTTCCGCCTTAATCTCTTCTCTATCAACCTCTTCTCGAATAATTGGCAACTTTGACTTAATTATCCGTCGCATCTCAGATTCTATCTTACCCAAGTCATTGGGAGTAATACTAACCGGACAGTCAAAGTCATAGAAAAACCCTGTTTCCGTCACAGGCCCAATAGCCACCTTCGTCCCCTTAAACAGCTTTTGTACTGCCATCGCCATAATGTGGGCACATGTATGGCGTATTTTCTCTATATTCTGACTGTCTTGCTGTACAGATTGCGACTGGGCTAAAGAACTTACCATAAAATACTTGCATGTAATAATAATCATTATCATAATAGCGCATTGTAAGTTATCTGTCTTGCCTGCCCTCTCTCTGTGCCCTAGAAATCTCTGTGGTGAAAAGAAAAAATTTGTAGAATGATTACAATTTTCAGAGATTTTTGGCGCCTTCTTGTACAAACAGCATCACGGAGATTCACGACTATCCGAAAAATCCACTACATCCGGTCAACATAAAATGTATTCATAGCAATAATGTATCTTGCAGGTATTGATTTTAGTGGAGTATAAAATACCCTGTAGGCAAATACGGTTGCATCTGTACGAGCGTTGTATCTATAGTAAAAAATTCTCCGTTTAGAATTAATTGGAGTCACTAAGTATGAAGTTAGCTGTTTATGGTAAGGGAGGAAGCGGAAAAACAACCCTGAGTGCAAGTTTGTTGCAGTTTCTCAGTTATTTCTGCAATTTTCGTGTTTTAGGAATTGATGGCGACCATAATTTACATCTTGCCAACGAACTTGGCGCCACTGAAACTGACATGCAACGGGGTGAACAAGGAACCGCGCGAGATATTGGTAATGATTTAGAATGGTTGCGCGCGTACTTTGCTGGAAATAATCCGCGTATCACTGCTGATTTACCAATGATTAAAACCACTCCACCAGGAGAAGGTTCACGTGTACTCAAATTATCTGAGCCTGCAGAATGGCGCCAGCGTTATGTTACTGTTATCGATGGAGTAGAGTTAATTCGTGTCGGTGATTTCACTTCAGAGGACTACCGTAAAAAATGCTATCACAGTAAAACTGGCGCCATTGAGATATTTCTCAAACATGTCTGGGAAGATAGTAACGAAGCAATCATAGTTGATATGTCAGCAGGGAAAGATGTTTTTGCTTCCCCGTTACCCACTTTGTTTGACGGTAATATCTATGTTGTCAAACCAACTCGCAAGTCGTTAGCAAACGCAGTTGATTTTTTGAGTCATGCCAAAAACTTTGGTGTCTCCATGCTGGTAGTGGCAACAGATATTTCTAACTGTCAAGAAGTCGCTGCAATAGAAAGTCAATTAGAAAGACCTGTAGATGGGATAATTCCCCATGACCCATTTTTCATGCAGCGAGATAGCTTACTATTATCGCGTCCACCTCATGTGCGAGAAGCAAGCTTTGCTGTTTTGGATGCACTGTATAATTTAACAGACTTATTGCGACAATTACCATTACACGACTGGGACAAAATATTAACAAGAATGCTGTACCATCACGAAGAAACAGCAGCATCTTGGGCAGGTGACAAATTTAACGAACAAATTCAGCCTGGTTTCAATCCGTTTAAACACGTTAAATTTGAAGTTTCTGTGTAAGCAAAACTTAAATATTGTAGAGTCGCAACTTATGAAGGCGCCTCTACATAATTGACTTGCTTATAAGACGGTCATAATACCTTACTTTCCTCAAATACCTTAAGTTTCACATAAGAATCTTTTACTAAAGGAAGTGCTTTAATTCTGGTAAAGATTGTTTCCAAATTATGCAGGTTTTCCTCGCCTACCGAGGAAAAATCACAGTTAGTCAAAGCTATATCCGTGTTTATTTTCCCTATAATTAAGTCTGCAAACTCCCTTTCAAAATCCTTGATTAACTTGTTTTCTGCATTGTATTTATTGAGAATAAAATTTAGCTTCATGCCCTGTTTCTTTATCAGACTACAAAGCTGCTTGGCTACTTTTATACTGTTGATATTTCCTTCAACCACCGCAATAATACAGTCAAAGGCAAAGTATAAACCGTAATTTACCATGTCAGACCCAGCAACCGAGTCTAGTACTAGCCACGACCCACTTTCCATGCTGAGAGTCGGTAGCATGTGCTTGACGGGAGCCGATAAAGCGTGGGAGCATTTGTAACTATTCATGATTTCTTCGTCACCAAGTCCCAGCACTATTAAATCCAAATTGGGATTAACCTGAGTCAAATATTTATCCAGCTTTTCTGTTTTCTCAGTTTGCGGGTATGTAAAATCAACTGGGGTGGATTTAAAATATTCTCTCCACATCCCAACCTGGGGCATATTTGCTAACTGCCTAAACTCATCGTTAAAATCTTTAAAGTAGTTTACCTCGTAAGGATTCACCCCCAAACAAGTAGATAAGTCCATATTATGGTCTGCATCAATAGCCAGGGTTCTAATTTTTTTGGCTTGGCTCAAATATTCGGATAAAAGCCAGCTAATAGTGCTTTTTCCGCTTCCCCCTTTTCCTAAGATTGCGACTTTCATAATCAAATTTTTTTGAAAGTAAAAACTTATTTTTAAATTATATAATCATCGCTTGACATAAGTGAGCTACACTACAAATCTTACTATGTTCAACAATGATAATCATTATTATATTAGCACAAAAATTTTCCTTTGACAAATATTTTTTGCTTGTATTTGGGCGCCTGCTGATAACCCTACATATCCCACACCGCATAAAACAACGTAGAGACGTGATTAATCACGTCTCCACATTAATCACCTCTTCACGACAAAGGATAATTTGACTACAGTTTTTTTGTATTATTAGGTAACAAATGCATTGTTAATATCTTAAAGTCACGCACCCATCAGTATAAACATGCGTTTATGACGCTGTGTAATCGTTAATACATTTTCCAACTTATTTGGTAATTGAGCGAAATATACCAAATAAGTCGCTTGTGTGGGCAAATAATCAATTTATCTATCTAAAGATAGATAAATAGTGCAAGCTTATCTACCTCTTGAGATAGATAAATACTTCTATTGTTTAAAGAATAATCTACTGTGATGGGTTGTACATGGGTTTAGAAGCGCAATGGCAGAGTCAAGTGAATGTAGGCAGGAGGCACAAAAATGACCCTTCGGTTTCTTTTGCTTGATGACAATCAAGAAGATGCCTTAGTAATTAAAGCTACCCTTCGTTCCGGCGCCATTGATTGTGAATTGGTAAGAGTAGAAAGCTTAGAAGAATTTAGCACTGCACTTTATGGTAATAAATTTGACTTGATATTAGCTGATAATATAGTGCCAGCTTTTGAAGCTCTTTCGATTGCCCGTAACAAAATTCCTGAAGTTCCATTTATATTTGTTTCTAGCAATTTAGATGAAAAGCTAGAGATTGAAGCTCTTGAAAGTGGCGCCACAGATTATGTACTTAAACAACGGTTGGGACGGTTGGCGCCTATAATTCAACGAGCATTGTCTTCTTCGGAACGACGCTCCAAACCAGAACCCTCTCTAGTTGCACCCCATGAACATGAAGCTCGTCTCCGTGCGGTTGCTGCTAATTTGCCGAATGCGGCTGTCTTCATTGTGGATAATAATTTGCGCTATTTGTTGGCAGAGGGACAAGCGCTTTTGGGCGCCGGATTTATTTCAGATGATTTGGTAGGGAAAACTTTATACTCAGTTCTCGACCCGACCCTTGCTACACATTACGAACCTTACTTCCGTCAAGCTCTCGGTGGCGAACCATTCAGCTTAGAGCATTACAGCCACGGACGTTACTATATCTCTCATGGCACACCTTTATATAACGAACAAGGTAATATTGACTCGGTGCTAGTAGTGTCCTACGACAACACTGTTCGTAAACAGACAGAATTGAACATAGAATTTCTCGCCACAGTCAGCCAAAATTTGGTAAGGGCAACTACTGTAGAGGAAATTGTACAAACGATTGGTGAACAATTAAACCGCTATCTCAATATTTCTATTTGTGTCTTTACCGAAATTAATGAAGAGGCACAGCTAGCGGTAAATAATTATGATTGGCATCAAAATGATACGCCAAGCTTAGTTGGAGTTTATTCTATCCCAGAGTTTGTTACCGATGAGTTTTTGCAAGCCGCCAAAGCCGGACAACCAATTGTCGTTCGGGATGTTAATAATGACCCGCGCGTTGTCGATGCTTCTCGATTTGCTGCACTAAAAATAGGTGCGGAACTCAACATCCCTATAATTAAAGATGGGGAATGGAAATTTTCGCTAAGTGTGTTTCATCAAACACCTTACGATTGGCGCCTCTCGGAAATTGAGTTGATGCAGGAATTAGCAAACCGGGTTTGGTTTAAACTAGAACGCGCGCGTGCAGAAGAAGCCTTGCGAGAAAGTGAGAAGCAAAGCCGGAATATTTTAGAAAGCATTAATGATGGGTTTTTAGCTCTGGATGAAAACTGGCTGTTTACCTATATAAATAAAGCTGGCGAAATAATACTTGAGCGTGCTTCATCCGATTTAATTGGAAAAAACTTCTGGGAAGAATATCCAGGTCTTGATGGTAGCGAGTTTGAGCAGGTTTATCGGCGCGCAGCTAGTGAGTGTGTTGCTGGTTCGTTGACAGCGTATTACCCAGACCATAAGCGTTGGTATGAAGTTCACTCTTATCCAGCCGCAAACGGGATTACCATTTATTTTAGGAATGTTACAGATAAAATCCAAGCAGAAAATGCTTTACGCGAATCTTTGTCAGCACTGCGCCAAAGTGAATCTCGCTTTCGATTAATGGTTGAAAGTGCAAAAGAATATGCAATATTTACTCTCTCACTTGATGGCATTGTTACAACTTGGAATTCCGGCGCCGAACGATTGTTAGGCTATCAAGAAGCCGAAATTATCGGTTGTAACAATCGTATTATTTTTACACCTGAAGACAACGAACATGGGCAATCCGAGCGAGAGATGCAACTTGCACAGACAGAGGGAAGGGCAGAAAACGAACGCTGGCATGTGAAGAAAGATGGTAGTCGCTTTTGGGCAAGTGGTTTAATAATGCCGTTGCTTTCTGAAGCAGGCAACACACAAGGATTTGTCAAAATTTTACAGGACAAAACCGCACAAAGAGAGGCAGATAGGCGCCTGCAACTGCTGTATGAAACAACGCGCGATTTACTCGCTACTCCCCAACCAATGCAGTTGATGAGTAACTTATTTAACAAGCTCTCAGCCCAACTTGAGTTAGACTTTTACTATCACTATATGGTTGAAAAGAAAGACAACCAGTTAATGCTGCATCTAAAAAATTATGAGGGCATTTCTGAACAAGCAGCCCAATCAATCGAATGGATTCAATTTGGTGAATATCTGTGTGGGATGGTAGCGCAAGAGCGGCGCCAAATTGTTTTTGATCAAGCGCAAATTTCCACCCATCCAAACGCCCAGTTAGTCTACTCATTAGGTATCACGGCATATGCAGCACAACCATTGATTGTACATGGTCGGTTACTAGGAACGCTCTCGTTTGCTAGCCGCACTCGCACCAATTTTACCTCCGAAGAAATGGACTTGCTGCAATCTACTTGTGAACAAATCGCTATTGCCATTGAGCGAGCAAATTTAATCACCTCAATCCAACAACAAGCCGAGCAATTGCAACAAGCCAACCGAATCAAAGATGAATTTCTTGCTGTATTATCCCATGAATTGCGCTCGCCTTTAAACCCAATCTTAGGCTGGTCTAAGTTAATGCAAACAGGCAAGTTAGATGCAGCGAAAATGGCTCAAGGCTTAACTGTAATTGAACGTAATGCTAAGTTGCAATCAGAACTAATCGAAGATTTACTTGATGTTTCCCGAATTATACAAGGCAAACTAGCCCTTAATATCGCGAGCGTTGATTTGGCGCCAACTATTCAGGCAGCAATGGAAACAGTACAGCTAGCAGCACAAGTCAAATCGATTCAAATAACCGCAAACCTTGAACCAAATGTAGGACAAGTATCCGGTGACGCAAATAGATTACAACAAATAATTTGGAATCTTCTCTCCAATGCTGTTAAATTTACCAACGTTGGGGGACAAGTAGACATTCAATTAAAGCAAAATAACAATACAGCCCAAATTATAGTAAAAGATAATGGTATTGGTATCAAACCAGACTTTCTCCCCTGCGTATTCGACTATTTTCGTCAAGAAGACGGCGCCACAACTCGAAAATTTGGTGGACTAGGTTTAGGGTTAGCAATAGTGCGTCACTTGGTCGAACTACATGGTGGAACAGTATGTGCAGAAAGTTTAGGTGAAGGACACGGTGCCACCTTTACCGTAACATTACCACTTATACAAAATCCTTCCCCAACAAACTCAGATAGTAACCCATCTGACCCATCCCTCAATTTAGATGGTATCAAAGTTTTAGTAGTAGATGATGATACCGACACGCGCGAGTTTATTGTTTTTATGCTAGATATGTATGGAGCTTCCGTTACTGCTGCTGGTTCAGGCGCCGAAGCTCTGATAATTTTTTCTCAAGATATACCAGATATATTAGTAAGCGATATTGGAATGCCAGACATGGATGGTTATATGCTCATGCAACAAATAAGAGCTTTACCAAAAGAGCAAGGTGGACTTTTACCAGCAATAGCACTTACTGCCTTCGCTGGAGAAATAAATATTATTCAAGCTCTAAAAGCAGGGTTTCAAAAACACATATCCAAACCAATAGAACCAGAAACCTTAGTAACAGCCATTACCGAGATATTGTAGCATAGGCATCCTGTTATATTTATTTACCTAAATACACATGCATCTAAAATTGTTCTTGAAAAGTATAAGTATCAGTGAGGTGGGCGGCGCCATTTAGCTTATTGTAGAGTTATTAAGAGATGCTTCTACCTGGTGCATGACAAGAGTAGGCACCGACCACTGATTATTGAGAATATCTGCCAACTTGATTAGGTTTTGAAGCTAACGCAATGTCACGCGCGATAATTACAGGTTGATTGATGTAATCTTTGTAATATTCGTCTTGTATATTCAGTTTAAAATCGCGCTCAATTTTGGGAATATTATCTAATCTACGAACTTGACCTGTTACCTGAACTTCTGTACTTCCGTCTTTTGGTAAATTAAAGGGTACACCGGAAGCATTAATAACTACGATGGGTTCGCCACTAAAAAATCGTCTATCTGCAACAGCAAAAGAACGCAACCCAACACGTTGAACAGCTTTGCTTCTAATTGTGACGTTTTTACCAATAAAATTATCGGTATCGCGCGTAATTTCAGCTGTATTAGCAATTTTTGGGGTTGTATCTTGATTAGAAGTGAAAAATCCGCTATCTCTAGTCAACATAGCTAATACAATAAGTATACCCAAAACCGCTATATCTCTAATACCTTGAGACCTATCATCGTTGGAAGCATTATTGGCTTTACTGCTAGCTTCCTTAACTGCATCACTGATTTTTGGAATTTGATTCATGACTCTACCACCTTTTACTAGCTCATTTGAGCAACCTACTTAATTCTTATACCGAAGAGTTTGGTTGGTCTTTCTATCTCAAGAGCGGTTTCATGGTAATATAGGGTAGAGATTAAGGCATAAGTGTTATCTATGATATTAACTTAACAATGTGATAACAGTTTATTAACCTTTTATTTAATACCATCTGCTGCAACTTGCCAAATTACGCGGAATGATTGGAATGATTCTTGAGATATTCTCTCCTCTATTAAAGCATTAACCGCGCGCTTGAAGATAGCATTCATATCTCGACGAATTTCTAAGATTTCTGATTGCAGAAACTTAGTAGAATCACTTAACTGTAGAACCTGTCGTTTGTTAGCAGTGGTTATACATTTTTGTAAAACTTCATCTAAATCTTTCTGATTGAATTTATTTTTTTCTGTTTTCCGTAATTCATCTGCTGAAGTTACTCTCAAAATTTTCTGCCAAATATCTGTAGGTTCAATTTGCCAATTATCTACAATTACTGTGGCTTTGTGAGGAATATCATTAAGAATTTCGCCAGAGACATTTACAGGAAGTTTTTCAATTCCATTAATAACTTTACGTAAAGTCTTACCGAAAGATATTAAAGACTCATTTGATATCAAGTTTTTTTGACTAGCAAGTTCCGCAATTCTTTTCTCAATCAGAATTTTTGCCGCTTTATCAATTATCAAATCTTTGAAATTTTTAAGCTGTTGAGTATTGTTAGATTGTTCTGCGTCTAAATATTCTACCACTGCTTGAATACAGTCTTCAGCATCCATTAAAGAATTAACTTCTCGAATATAATCATCCGCTTTATTTTTGCGTATTTGCTCAAACCGTTGAGTTACCCATAAAAATCCAGACAACCCAATTGATGCTAAAGTAATTATAAAACCTAAACTTTCTGAATATCTCTCTAGCCAAGAAGGTTTTTCTCTATCATAATATGCTTGGGCGCCTGGATGAATAGGTAGACCAATTCCAGATTTCATATTATCAGGAGGACTCATATTCGCTAGCAATGGCATGGCTTTGATAAATTCCTGGCGATAGTCATAAAGAATTTTAGTAACTATACGAATTTTTTCTTGATTAGCATCTTTATGTGCTAGTAGTAACCTTGGAGTACTGACTGTTGTTAACTTTTGCTTATTATCGGCGCTACTGCTTGGTATAGGATTACTACCTCCTCGATAGGCGCCTTCAGGAATTTCCGCTTCTTTTAAATAAGGATTTTTCAGTGTCATTGCGGCAGCTTGATCAATTGGAACCAAACGTCCACATTCTGTAAGAATTTGTCTTATATTATCATTATCTACCGCGCGCACGTAAAATACAGCATCAATTTCTTTCTGATTACAAAGAGCATTTTTGATATTATTCTTTAATTCTACTAATTGTACAAGTTGTTGACCTTCTATAATTAAACCATAATATTGCATCAGAAACGCAAAAGACTCAATTTGACCACCCTCGCGCGGAGGCATTGCAACTCTTTTATTTTTAGCTAAATCAGAAACACTTTTGATATCAGAATCATTCCTAACAACTAGCTGGTACATATCAGGAAATAACTCAGACACAAGTTGCGCTTGAGTTAACTGCCTTTGAGGAGATGGAGTCCAAGCAGGAGAATTAACAGGCGCCAAGCTAGGCAGATTTCTCATAATTAAAATATCAGCTTGAGCAGCTACTATATCAGCTTGCTTTTTCTCCAACATATCTAAGTTTTCTTGCGTCCCATCAGTTTCTTTCTCTCCTTTGGCGCCGACAGAACTGCCAACTACAGTTACACAAACCTTATTATCAGAATATATAGGTAAAAACGTTCTCATCAGCAAAGCAAAATTATGAGCATCTCCACCCTCTCGCCCAGCCGCAATCCTCAAACATCTAGGTTGATTCAAATACCAACCTAAACCTAAAATAATAATTAGCCCAATACCAAACCCACCGACGCGCAGCACACGACGTTTCATAGGCTCTCCTATTTGAGAAAGGTAACTATACCCCGCTTTGAGTATATTTATATCTAGATATTAGCAGGATATAAAAGTACAAGTAATATAATTAGTCGCATTTAATACATAGCCCAAGAAGCAAATTTAATATTAAATAAATCTTCTAATTTTAAACTCTAAATAATAATACCTTAACCTAAACTTTACTAGTTTAAGCTAATTGTTTTAGACTTCACTGGTTAACAGCATGTTTAATCTGTCATGCTGAGGTAAGAAGCATCTTAAAGTATTAATATTAACCAAGAACCTAACCCCTAACCCCTTCCCTCGTAGGATACAAAAGAGCGAATGGTAGGTCTGACCCCTCATTTCACGCAAATTGGTCGGTAGAGACCGTATTAATTCGGTCTCTACAAGGTCTGGAATGACGCATTCATTGTCGCAGACAAATCGTGGGTATGATGGGCGTCACCCTCGAATCGCTCTTCTGTATCCTCGTAGGGAAGGGGAACGATAATATAAAGATTTTAAAGCCTCTCCCCGATGCGGGGAGAGGTTTGGAGAGGGGTTATATGTATATTTTTAAACTTTTGCTACAGGCACCTCTCTTGCGTTCAAACAAATCTTAACCTACCGCATATTCTCTAAAGTGGCGTTTAAACGGAGAATGAAAATCAATTACAATATCTTGCTTATTATAAACTATTAGCTTTAGTATATATGCTCTAATCGCATTTTGAACCAACCGTGTATTAAGCTAGGCGCCAATACTCTATGTATACATATCCTGGCTACACCTGCTGTTAACCCCCATCTAGACCAGAAGGAGCGCGCATAACAGTCAACTGCTTCAAATTTGATAAACGGCGTCTGTGGATGAAGCTCTGAAAATCTTTGAAACCTTGATGGTGCGTCACTGTAGGGTTATTTTTTAACGAGGTGTCGGTATGCAGGCGCCTGTATAGTGCATAAAAATGGGAAAGCCAACATACCTGTTAACAGAAAGGGAAAACAACTTTGAATCATCAAAATTAACAGGATAAATTACTTATGAAATTCGTAACCAAATCTATCGCTCTTACTACCTTACTTGCTGTATCTTCTGGAATAGGATTTTTGGGCGCCGCTTCCCAAGTATCTGCTACAATGTTTCAAGGGCAACAAGCAAATCCTAGCAAAATTAGTCAAATCATCAGCAGCAAACCTTCAATTGTTGGTAGTTGGAAAGGGCAGATTATACCCAAAGGTGATGATACTGCCACATTTATAGAGATTGATGTACTTTCTCAAGCTGGCAACACTAAGCAAGGGACTTGGAAATTTTGGGGATATGATACAAAGACTCAGAAAGATATTGTTATTCAGAACGGTACTTTAACAGCCACAGTGAATAATAACGATGTGATTTTGGAATTAAAAGAAAAAGGCAAAACTATGATTAAATTCAAGACCCAAGTGAAAAATAATAAACTAACAGGCGAATCTTTTGAAGGTAAAAGTCAGACAAAATATTTAATTAATTTAAAGAAAGGTTAATAATTGCACGTTGTAGAGATGCGATATATCGCGTCTCTACACAGGTATTTAAATAAATCATCAATTACAGCGTTGGCAGCAAGCAAATTTCGCATAACCAGCAATAATATTCCATCCGGGTAAAATTTCAGCAGATATATCGAGTTCAATACCTTGACTTTGCGTCTTGCATAATTAGTACTCTAGGTTTGAAATGCTAAGATATTAATTTATGTAAAGAACTATAGCAATCTTTTCTCAACAATGTAAAGTTATTTATATTTTTGTTAATTATGATTGACATAGAGACAGACGCAAAAACGCACCTGCTTTTCTCGACCGCTTGAAAACTAAAACTGAAACCACAAAAAAAGGACGTTCTGCAGTTATTATACGAGCTTAGAAGATGTTTTAAATGTATAAAATTAAACTATAAATTTAGGGAATCCCCCCAACCCCCCTTAATAAGGGGGGCTTAAATGCGTCTTTTTTCCAACGAACTCGCGGGGGGTTAGGAGGGATTAAACCAAAGATTATGTATTAAATATAACTTTCTAAATCTTGTTCAATAGTTCAAGTGAGTACTAATATCATACTGTTAGTGAGTATAAAGATATGTTAGCGCCAAATAATAACTTACAGATTTTATTCACCTTGTGGCAACTATTTAAACAAATAATCTAATATTTTATTAGCTCCTAATATATCTATAATGTTCCATTTTTATGAAACAATTTGTCATCAAAAAATGAAAAGCTATCAAGAGAAATAGCTTTATCCTACGATATGCTAAGTTGCTCATGATATTTTGGGTTAATTGCACCGCTTTTATTCACTCTCAGGCGCCTCATGTGTAATGCCGGGAACTTTAGTAATAGGGATTTCTTTTAATTCTTCAGGAAATTTGTCGTAGGGAATATTGCCTGTTTTGCTTTGAGTGTGTTTTTGAGCGAATTGTAGAAGTGCTGGAGCGGATTCTAAGCTAACAGTGCTAAAGACGTAAGTGGGTTTGCGAGAAGCGGAGAAGGCGATGACGCAGGCACGACCACAGTCCCAGAGGCAACTGGTAGGTTGAACTCGAATGTTATTAAATTCGGGATTGTTGGACTGGTGGGTTTGAACTTTTTCTAGAAGGACGGCGCCATCTGCTGGCTGGTCTTCTGGGTGATCTTCGGAGAAGCAGCAGGATTTGCAAACAAAGAGGGTAGATTTAGTCATAGTTTTTTGAAGATTGATAAGGTATTTTTCAAGATTATCTAGGATAGCATTAATCGCGTAAACATTTAGGTTGGGAATCGATGAAATTAGTTTGGTTAAAGGTCAAGGAAAGTTTATTGTTGTACTCGTAGATATAGATACGGGAAAGTTAATAGGGTTAGTAAAAGAAAGAAAACAAATTGTAATATAAAATTTGATGAAAACGTGGGGAGAAGAAGTTTTAGAAAAAATCGACTGGAGTCGTAAGTATGAGTTTCTGGATAAAGAGTTCCAGCAAATTTCTCGTAAAGCCAAACAAGGCAAACGATATGCAGATAAATTAGTCAAAGTATGGGGGCATAAAGGGGAAGAACTGTGGCTATTGATACATATTGAGCTTCAAGCCAAGCCTGAGAAAGAGTTTGAAATACGTATGTTTACGTATAACTTCCGAATTTTTGACAAGTTTGGGAAACCCGCAATTAGCTTGGCGATATTATGCGATAACAGTAAGGACTGGCGCCCCAAGGGTTTCAGCTTCACCTACCCAGGTACAAGCTTGGATTTTCAATTCGGAAGCAATAAGCTTTTAGACTATAAGGATCAGTGGGCAGAACTCGAAGCGAGCGATAACGTGTTTGCTCACGTAGTAATGGCACACCTGAAAATGCAGGAAACACAAAGAAAGCCCAAAGAGCGAAAAGAGTCGAAATTTAGCTTGACCAGAACGAAGTTTAACCGCATTAGTAGGTAGTTCTGGATGTGGCAAAACAACAATTACACGTCTTATTAATAGATATGCTGATGTTAAGAGCGGCGCCGTTAAAATTGGTGGCGCCTTATCTGGTGGAGAAAGACAACGCATAAAGAAAAATGGCTAGCTTTTTATAAGTTAGCCGCTAACAGAAATTTTCAATCCTCGAAACTACCCTAAACAATGAGCGCTACAGCAAAAACTATGACTCAAACTACAAAACGAGAATCATTACCAAAACGGTTAAAAAAGTTGGCGATTGTCTTTCAAAAAGTAAAGCATTTGGATGAAGATACAATCCGCTTTTACCTTGCTAACCCTGACCTAGTGCTAAATAATATTGAAAAGTTTAATGTCAATGATATTACCACTCAAGACAGTGACCGACCTGACAAACTTTCGGTATAGCTCGGCTTTTTCTTGTTCAGGCATGAATTTAAAAAATTGAACATCAGAGAAAGTGTTAACCCATTCATCAATCAACTCGGATGGGTAAGCCACCTTCTGATGTTGCAATATTTGAATTTTAATTTTTGCCATTGCGTCATCTATCGCATCATTTTGAGGTAATTTTTGTAGATTGGCTAGTGTAGCGCGTAGTTCAATAACTTCTGCTGATTCTGTGGGTTCTTCAGACAAAGCATAATCTCGTAGCATATTCGCATATTCGGTTAGTGCTTTATCTAAGGATTCGCAAATAAAAGTGAGCGATGTACTTTTTTTGTTGGTGCAATAAGTCTCACCGTACTCAGCACGTTGTTTACAAGCTAGTAAGTTTTTGTTACGTCTAACGTAGCATTTACCACCACAACACCCACAATAAACTAAGCCAGATAGTAACCCCTTTCCGGTTTCTCCTTTGTTATTGCGTCCCCATCGGCGCCTGTTTTCGGATAGTAATGTCTCTATATCTCTATAAATTTCCTCATCAATTAATGGGATATGAGTATCTTTTCGCACGTCCCATAACTCAGGACGGTTATTATTAAACTTTCTGTTGTAACAAGTATGACCACGAAGCGTTGGATTTTTAAGCCAATTAGTTAACCCTGTTGTAGAAAATCGAATTTTGTATACTTCGTAGACATGGTGGATTGTACCGCGAATTGTTGATTGATTGCTGAGAAACCAATCAATTATTTCCCGTGCAATCACCCAATTAGATTTACCAGACTCATGCAGTGTTAAGTCAGGAACGTACTTCTCAGAATCACGGCAGTAACCAAACGGCGGCTGTGGACAAGCTTTAGTTTGTTCACGAAAGTAATTATACCCGTGAATCACTCTGCTTTGTAGCAAATCGCTTTCAAACTGAGCTAAGGCGCCCATTTGGTTAATTGAGAATTTGGAAAATGGGTTTGATATATCTTCAATTGGTGCATCTAATATAACTAACTTAATATGCTGTTCTTCAAATAGCGTAATCGCTTTGCTTATTGTCACTACAGACCTAGCTAAACGGTCTAATCGAGTGACTACTATCTCTGTTATTTTACCTTGACGACACAGAGTTAATAATTTATTAAAGTTTTGACGATTGTTAGATTTTCCTGACTTAATGTCTGAGAAAATCTTGCACACTCCAGCTTTTTCAAGACGCGCTATTTGTTGCGTTAATGCGTCGTCTTGTTCTCCGGTGCTAACGCGCGCATAGCCTACCCGCATAAATTTTAAGTCCAAAACACTTGATATTTTAGGATAAGAGATAAAGTTTCCGTTGTAAAGTCCACTGGAGTAGGAATTGTCAGTTTTTCGTTGTTTATGATCTTCTTAGCTAACGCACGGTATTCTTGAGACTGGTTGCTGTCTGGTGCGTACTCGTTAACAGTCATACGACGCAATTCAGCGTGTTGAACAATGTTGTCGCGAGGTACAAAGTGAATCATTTGGGTGTTGAGACGTTCAGCCAAGTTTTCAATCAATTCAGCTTCACGGTCAACTTTACGGCTGTTACAAATCAAACCACCTAAACGTACACCACCGGAGTGAGCATATTTCAAAATACCACGTGCGATGTTGTTAGCAGCATACATCGCCATCATTTCACCAGAGGTAACGATGTAGATTTCTTGCGCTTTACCTTCACGAATAGGCATAGCGAAACCGCCGCCTTTCGCTAATTACCACCAAAAAATTCATATCATGCTTAAACGTTGATTTGGCAAGTGCCATTTGTCTTTACTATCTATTAAAAAACAAAAAGGTGCCTATCAATAAAAAATGAAGGCGCCTGTTGATTTGGTTGTGAGTACAGGCGCCGAATTTTGTTTAATTTAAAAAACTAGACGTATTGTATTTTAAGCTTGTTACAGGCGCCTGTACTATTAAAAATAACTATATAACTGTATTGATTTAAAAAGATATTGATTCAATAGTCTATCTCCGTCTCAGTTTTGAGCTACTGGTAGTAATTTTCCGAAATAAATAAGATTTGACTTGTAAATATTATCAGAACAGCGAAACACAAAAATTGCACTATAAGGTAACAAATTATGGATTCTAATAAATTACAGAAGTTACAAAACGAAAATAACAACCCTTCCTTACCTCAAATAAGTGAGGATGTAAATAGTGAACTTTGCCAGGAAGTTGAACAAGAAAGTCTAAAGCCTGAAATTAAGCCACAGGGATGTACGTTTGTAAGACCTTGCCCAACAACTGGCAGTCCTTTAGGTTGTGTAGTATGTTAATTAACTTAAGTACATAATTCAAGGTTTATAGCTTGTAATTTGGAAGCACGCACGTTGCTAACAATTTAAAGGTTAACTTGTTAAAGGGGTTTAATTCCCCATCCCCTATGGGTTGCTTGTTTGTCTTTCCTGCGGAACACTACGTGAACGTGAACGACAATGAATGAGTTGGGGTCTAAATCCCCATCTCAAAATATAATTGCGTTCACGTAGTGTACCCTAGGGAATTGCGTTACATGCACTTCAGAATTGGTTTAATGTTGGGTGGAGAGTGCGCGCTCCGGACTATATAAAGTCTTAAATTATTTTAAGCTCTAGAGACGATAAACACAACTTGGTTTGCCAGAAAATGTAAAATCTGATATCCTGTCGGCATGTGTATAGGTAAGACCCTGCCCAACAACTGGTAGTCTTTTCGGTTATTTAGTATGTGGTTAATTAATTTTTATAGCACATGTTTCTAATTTGATGACTGAATATTTCATATATTGTATTTTAACACGAATATTAATGTAATCTATTTACAGGGAGGTATCATTAATATTTAATTAGTTCTTAATCGATATGTGTGTAATATTTAGTAGCAGTACGCTTGGTAGATTCAGCTTGAAATGTCTAGTAGTGATTTGTTGTAGTGCAGTAGCATTATTAAAAAACTCTGCTATTGCCCAAATCATACCAGATGCTACATTACCTAATAATTCAAGCGTACAAGCTATTCATAATCTTAAAATTATAAATGGTGGAACTCAAGCGGGCAGTAATTTGTTTCACAGTTTTGAAGAATTCTCTATACCTGATGGAGCAGGTGCCTATTTTAATAACAAGCTAGATATTCAAAATATTATTAGTCGAGTAACAGGTTCTAAAATTTCTAATATAAATGGTGTAATTCGCGCAAACGGTACCGAAGTAAATCTATTTTTTCTTAATCCCAACGGAATTATTTTTGGTAATAACGCCGAGTTAAATATTGGCGGCTCATTTATCGCAAGTACAGCAAGCAGTCTTAACTTTGCTGATGGTAATAAGTTTAACGCTTCAGATACTAGACCCCTACATTTGCTAACAGTGAGTGTTCCTACTGGCTTACAATTCGGAAAAATTGCAAACCCAATCCGCTTGACATCTCAAGCAGGTAACGCAACCAACCGTTTCGGGTCTCCAGTTGGTTTACAAGTAAGAACTGGTAAAACTTTAGCACTTATTGGTGGTGATGTGATATTGAGTGGTGGCAATTTAACGGCAGCAGAGGGACAAATTGAGTTATTAAGTGTAGGAAGCGATAGTAAGGTAAGCTTACAACCAAATCTTAGTGGTTGGGTTTTTGAGATTGGAGATGTAACGAATTTTCAAGACATACAATTCCTTGAACAAAATGGAATTCCATCGATTGTTGATGTCAGTGGTGAAGGTAGTGGTACTATATCTGTTCAAGGAAAGCGCGTACTATTTACTGGCGCCTCAAGTGTTTTGAGTATAACCTATGGCTCAAAATCAGGAAACAATTTAACCGTAACAGCAACAGAATCTGTAGAATTAACTGGTAACGGTACGCCCTTGATGGTTGGAACTGAGAGCGTTGGTAACGCTAGTGATTTAATAATTACAGCGAAAAACTTGATTATTAAAAATGGAGCGCAAATACTCTCTTATAGTGGAAGTTCAGGAGCAGGAGGACGATTAATTATAAATACTTCAGATTTTCTGGAACTCATTGGTGGCTACTCTTTTATATTTCCAGGTACGAGTAGCAACAATTTTATCCCCAGTTCGATTTTAAGTATAGCTTATGCTGCTGGAAATGCTGGTGAAATAGAAGTAAACGCTGGTCACTTATATCTAAAAGATGGAGCTAGGATATCAACAGAATCTCTAGGAAATTACTTTGATAATCAATATATACCAGCGACAAGACAAGGAGCGAATTTAACAGTAAATGTCAGAGATTCCATAGAATTGATTGGAAATGGAAACAATGGTGAAATAGCTAGCGGTTTATTTACATCAACTCAAGGTTCTGGAAATGCTGGAGATTTAAAGCTCAATACAAGGCAATTAGTTGTACGTGATAGTGCTGTAATCAACGTTAGCAGTCGAGTTGAAAATTTTTTGTCTTATAAATCTAATGAAATAAGTAATTTAGGTTCATCAGGCAATCTGGAAATACAAGCTAACTCTATAATTTTGGATAATCAAGGAAAATTAATTGCTGAAACTGATTTAGGTAAGGGTGGTAATATAAATTTACAAGTGCAAAACTTACTAAATTTACGACGAAACAGCCAAATATCCACCTCTGCTGGCAAGGCACAGGCTATTGGAGATGGCGGTAATATAACTATTAATGCTCCCAATGGTTTTATCATTGCTCATACCTACGAAAACAGCGATATCACCGCTAACGCTTTTACAGGCGCCGGTGGCAACATTCAAATCAACGCTACTGGCATTTTTGGCATAGTACCGCGCGGTCGAAATGACTTAACAAAAGTATTTGGAACCACAGACCCACTCAAAATAGAACCTCAAGGTTTACCAACAAGTGATATCACAGCGATTTCTCAACAAAATCCGACTTTAAACGGGCAAGTAAATATTAATACATTTGAATTTGATCCTAATCGCGGATTGGCTCAATTACCCACAGAACCAAGTGAGCCTAAGCTAGCCCAAACTTGTATTGCACAAGCAGGTCGAAATGCAAGTAAATTTTCTATTGTCGGGCGCCAGGGTTTACCAGTTAACCCTAAAGATTATCTTAGAAATACAAATATTAGCGATGATTGGATATCTTTGCCTACAGATGTTGAAAATACTAATTTAAATACGCAACAAAAAATACAATCATCAAGTACGCATTCATCAATAATCAACCTGGACACCCCAATTGTAGAAGCAAAGGGATGGATTATTGATAAGAATAACGATGTAGTGCTTGTTGAAGAGGCGCCTGCTCCTACTGGGATAAATAGCTTATTTACTCAAGCACATTGCAACACTCAATAATACAAATAAGATAGAGAGTGGAATGTATTGGCGCCTGTAAGACTAGTGTTAAAAACTAATACAAATGATTGTTATAAGCATGTGAAGCCTATACCTTAAAGATTACAAATTATTACTCACACTATTTTTTATCTTTTTGTTGCCTCACTACTTTACTCACCTATTGGGCTTATAGGCGCCATTGGATTTCACTTCGCTGGAGATATTTATCCATTCGTATCACTAAAACGTGATACTATAAATTATAGAAATCGCAGAAGAAAGAAGCGCGCGGCATGAGTTAAAATACTTAGATAAATTATTAGCCTGCATTGAAATTAAGTCTAGCAGGCGCCATGCCAGTTTAATTACTGTTAATAGTTACTACAGAAGTGATTTTAGCAATTGAGGCGCCTATACATTTTCAATCCGTAAGAGGGATTATTAATAATTGCTAGAGTGATACTGTGGTGTCAAGCCAAACGAATAACCGTTTCAATCCCTAAGAGGGATTATTAATAATTGCTAGTGCTAGGCGCCAACTGATTGCTGTATTTGGTTTTCAAGGTGCTGTTCCGCGAACCTATAGCAACAATACCGTTTGAGGTGCCGATATGTCAAGGTATGCATGGTTGAAAATCCTCAAAATGATTTACTGGCAAGGGTTTTAGAGTTACCGCGAACCTCCTAAATATATAAAATGCTCCAAAGCTTTACTGTGTAAGTGTTGTAGCCACAAATTTTGACCAGGCTTCAAAAACACCCTATGGTTTGCGGTGTTACCTGGGAAAGTGGCATATCTATATTATATTAATGATGGTGCCTGTATTTTCCACAAAGTCTGGTAACTCGCGCAGTTCGTAGTGAATTTTGATGAGAGTCAAAACACCTGATGTTTAAAAAGCGCAGCATACCTTCACTTTGAAACGCGGACACTTAATGTTCTGATCATGTCATCCATCAGATGAAGTGCATCAGCAACCGCGCGCTCGCTCTAAGCAAACAGCTTTCCTTCGACAACGGGCGCCCACTCGCTAATTAAAATATCCACAAATCGAATTGAGGCACCACTCTAGAACAGTTGTGTGCTCCTGCACTCGCACCCCTTTTACTAATGGCTACTTTTTTAACGAAGTCTTACTTCAGACGGAAGTCGTCCGTCTGAAGTAAGACTTTTAGTTCCGACGTATTGGGATTTAAATCCCCCGGAACGCGATTGTTACTTCCGACTGTAGACCATACACTTCCGACTTTTTTTAAATAGATTTACTAACATTTGTGAAACTTCCTCCGCCAGCACAACTACGTTTTTTACAATGTGGTCTAGGTTTATTTGGAGGAGGTTCAAATGTAACACCTCTGCGTTCGCAGCCTCGATTGGCGACCCTGCATTCTTCAGAGTGTGTTTTTGTTTTCATTGTGTTACTAATAACCATTGTTAATACAATCAAGCTGATAACTATTGTATTCATTATTCAAAGTCCTGATGACATACTCCGAGGGAAACTCTTAGGAACGATAATTAGATCAATATTATCTACCAATACTTGATTTTCAATGGATATTACAGATGTTTTTATACCTCTAATAAAACAATAAAGCTGCTATCGTTCAGTCAGGTCGAACAATTTTTGGAATTAGTGGGTCTTGAGCGACACGGAGTATTTACAAAATAAGCTTTTTTCATCTCCGCGCAATTATCACCTAATGCTATCAAAGTCAACTTAATGGTTGATTGTAAACGAGTTAGGCGCCACCATTAAAAATAAAAATTAAAGAATTTGTTTAATTTACGGCGATTATAGTTAATATTAGAAATTGCCTCAATTAGTTATTTTTATTATAGTTTAATATTAAGTCAATCGCATCGCTTAGAAGCTATTGCACAAGCAAATAAACTCAGTATACGCCAAATAAAATGCTCAAATATTTACGTTCCAAAGGGTGATAAATTAAGCTTTATTACCCTTTTTGCCTTACTCGAAGAACGCTTCACGTTTTTTAACACACTAATAATTCAGCATCGAGTGCAGATTCTAGCTTTATTCGAGTTCTCCATGAACAGAAATTTTCAACCGACGAACTAAGCTAAAAATAATTGGATCGACACAGAACAATGATAATCTCCAAAAAAGTAGCAGATATCCTGTTAGCAGCAGCAGAGAGGTACTTAGCTTCTCTGCCAGAAGAGGAACGGAATCAAATCTTGAATCGCGCGGTAAAGAACAGCAAGCAACCTGCCACTAAATAGCCCGCTTCCTCAACGACTTCATGAAAAGTAAACATGCAATTTATATTAGTTCTATCCTGATGCATCCCAACTAACTATGGATACGTATATGGTAGATGCACCCTAATAACGACGGCGCCTTTTATTATTTATGATTGGCGCCTTTTTATTTGTCAACAGAAGTTCTTGCATTTCATGAAGAGGAAGCTTCTCTAATTCGGCAATTTTTCGGTTGGGTGACACTAACCGTCGGAAATCGTACTAATTAAATTTTGTATTAGTTTTATCCTGATACGTCTCTAGTAACTATGGATACTTATATGGTAGATGCACCCTGATAATGACGGCGCCTTTTATAGTTTATAGATGGCGCCTTTTTTATACTTATCCGTTACATCAACTTTCATCTAAAGCAAATAATCGTCACTCATTCTTCAGTATCAGGTTTTAGGTTGCGGCTTATATTCTTGTGCGATACTATTTATAATTTGGCTTCATTAATCCATAGGGGTGAAAGCATGGGCAAAAACAAGCTAATAGCTTTTGGATGGTATGGTGGTAAATTTAGTCATCTAGATTGGCTGTTACCTCTTTTACCCGAAGCTGTGCATTACTGCGAACCATTTGGAGGTTCAGCAGCAATTTTACTCAATCGCAAGCCAGCTCCAGTAGAAACATATAATGATATCGACGGCGAGGTTGTAAATTTTTTTCGTGTACTGCGCTCTGATAAAGAAAGGTTAATACAGGCAATTGGCTTAACTCCGTTTTCGCGTGAAGAATTTGAAGTCGCGATTTCCCGACTCACTCCCGATATATCTGACTTTGAACGGGCAAGGCGATTTTTTATTCGGGCAAGGCAGGTAAGAACGGGTTTAGCGCAAACGGCAAGCTCCGGGAGATGGGCACATTGTAAATTAACATCGCGCGCAGGAATGGCAGGCGCCGTTTCTCGGTGGTTAGGAAGCGTGGAAGATTTACCAGAAATTGTGCAGCGACTTTTACGAGTGCAAATAGAAAATGACACAGCGATTAAAGTAATTCAACGTTACGATTCCGAGGATACATTATTTTATTGTGACCCTCCTTACCCTCACTCTGCAAGGGGAGACAGTCAAGCATATGCTTTTGAAATGACTGACGAGCAACATCAAGAACTTGCATCCGTATTACACAATGTTAAGGGTAAAGTGGCGGTTTCTGGCTACAAATGTGATTTAATGGAAAAGCTTTACGGAGATTGGAATGTAATTACGGCGCCTCAAAAAGTTTGTCATTCTACAAAAGGACTGCGAACAGAGGTGTTGTGGATTAATTACGATATTAATACTCTTTCTCAAAAAACTCCTAAATCCCAAAACGTAGAAACTGAATGTCAACCCCAACAACTATCCTTGATTTAGCCTTTGAAAGAGTTATCAATAATTTGAGCCAATCTCTTGTCCAAGATAGTACGATAAGAGCAAATGTAGAATTTGTTTGTCGCAATCCTCAAAACCGAGCAGGTGTAAGGCTATTATTAGCTTGTTTATTAGCAAAAGTTCATAGACCGAATTTAGATATTCGTAAACCTTATACAGAAATTGGTAGTGACGACTGTTATTCAGGTCGTACTTATGATGAAGCTTATATAACAAATTTTATTAATAAACACGAACTTCCATGTAACCCAACAACAGCATTTTTAACACCAGCCTTACGTAATCGAAATATAGTTTTAACAGTAGATGTTAATTTGGTTGGTAGACCCCCCATTCTCTATAAAACTGTTCTTCAACTACTTGATAATGTTTATTGCGGCAGCGTTTTAGCATCCGACTTATTAGCGGAGACTATCAGATATCTTCTGATTGTTAGAGATGAGAAGCGGCAAAGAATATCTAGTTTGCTGGCAAATTTACGAACGGTTGCGGGTGGCATTCCATTCTCTGCGGAAGCAATTCTTAAATTGATTGAGCAACATTTAAGCTGCCCTAATTCTAGCCGTTTACCTGTTTTGGTTGTAGCCGCTGCTTACCAATCAGCTTCTACTTACTTAGGTCAACGCTGCTTGTCTCTGAAGAGCCATAATGCTGCTGATGAACAAACAGGAGCGCTGGGCGATGTCGAAATTACCTTACTTAATGAGGAAAATGTCGTTACTGCCTACGAGATGAAAACCAAAAAGGTGACGATAAATGATATTAACCGTGCCTTACAAAAAATTAGAGATTCATCTCACAGAATTGACAACTATATTTTTATTACAACTGATATAATTGAGCCTGCTGTCCAGCAATACGCTTTCTTAATTTACGAACAAACTGGTGGGATAGAATTTGTTATTCTTGACTGTATTAGTTTTTTACGTCATTTTCTGCATATTTTTCATCGGTTACGGATGGATTTTCTAGAAGCTTATCAAGAGTTAGTACTTGCGGAATCTGAAAGTGCTGTAAGTCAAGCGTTAAAAGAGGCTTTTCTCGCACTGCGACAAGTAGCAGAAAGTAATAAAGGCGATGATTCAGATGAACTAGTTTAATTGATTTTAAAGAGTCAGGCGAATTATGGCATAAAAGTTTTGAGGAATTCGAGCTACTAATTACACCATTATTAATAATGGTGTCAAGGGTGTATTCTGGGAATAATGTATTTTTTGTCACTGTTTTGGGAACTTTTAATCTATATAATTCCCAATTTTTTCATTTTATTCTCAGTTAATGGTGCTACCGAAGCCACTGAAAATTATCTGTAAACAAGCACAATGTGATTCAGATCACATCAGCGTATCATAAAGCAAATATAAAATACTTAGTAACATAAAAAACATTTAGCATACAGAATAAGAATCACTCTATCTTCAGGGTAGGGATTTTTGTAATGGGCGCCAAGTGGAATGGTGAAATTTTGTTAGGGGGCACATAAAAAATGGTTGATAGAAATATTTGTACAGTAGCCGAAATCGATTTGGCTCTTTTAACTCAAAAACTGTACCAGTATTTTAGCTGCATAGTAGGGGAGGGATGATGTGGGAGTCATTTATATAGGTGACCGCAGCGTTGGAAAAACTCACTTAGCAATGGAGCTAACTAACCCTAAAAATGAATATGTAAAAGTAGTAAAAGTATCTGATCAAGATTACGAAGCTTTGAAAGTCGGTTTGCTGGACGAGAATTGTAGCGCAAGACCTACAAATACTACTTACCAACGTGACTTGAATATTCAAGTACGACTTCCTGCAGGTAATAAGCAAGTAATAGTTGACTGGATAGATTCACCAGGGGAGGTTTGGAGACAAAGTTGGCAAAGCCAGAACCAAAATGAATGGAGCAAGTTTTTGGATACGATACGCCAAAGTGAAGGCATTTTGCTGATTCTACCACCGCATCGAGGTTTAAACTTTATGCCTGGTGTGGATGTAGAGCAATTTCTTAGCCAACAGCAGTGGTGTAATCGTTTTGAACGGTGGGTGGAATTTTTTTGCCATGATTGTCCAAAGGCAAGGCACATTCTGATTTGTTTAAATAAAGCTGACTTGTTTTGCGATTTGCAGCGAGAGGCATTCCAGCTTGCCTATCATCTAGGTGGCGCCCAAATGAATTGGCAGCAGCGTCATAACTATGTTTCACAGCGATACTTTAGACCAATTCATCCGCAGTTAGAACAAATAAACAAAAATATATTAGGTTTATCGGTTCGCTGCTTTATCACTAGTATCTATAATCGTTCTTTATTGGAATTACCTTGGATATATTTAGCCAGCTTTTTGGCTAAGTAAAAGAAGGGCAAATCAATATAAAGAAGTATTTTTAATAAAATCAATACAAAAAATAATATGGGGAATATTCGTGTAATCGGTCCACGAGGGTCAGGTAAAACTACTTATTTAGCAGCCTTAGCTTATCAACCAGTACAATCAGGCGGCAGGACTAAGAATTTTAAGGTACAGGCAATTAATGAAGATACAAGAAAATTGGCTGAGAAGGCAGAAAATATTATTCTTGAAGGAGAATCTTTAGAACCTACAGGAGTTTTAGTTAAAACTATTGATGATGTACCTGTTTATTCTTTCAATATTCAAATTCAAACATTATTTAATAGAAAAAAAAATATTAACCTGGTAGTGAGAGATTATCCAGGTGAAATTTTTGATGAATTAGAACTAGGTTTAACAAGTCAAATTCAAACAGAATTTATTGATGAGTGTTTAACGAAGGATGTAGTTGGCTGCTTGATTTTGCTAACCGAATGGAAGAAAGGAGCAGACAAGCATTATAGCCGAGTGCTACAACGCTTTATTGAGTTAATGGATATCCAAGGGAGAATAAATGATTTACGTTTGGCTGTAACAATGAGTAAGTGTGAGCGTGGAGAACTTTGGCCTGGTCGCTTAGAACCGGAGATTGATTTATTTAGCGCGCGCTTACCAAAAACTACAGCCATTTTAAAAGAGAAAATTCCGCCTCAGAATTTAAACTTTTATGCTGTATCAACCTTTGGTGTTCTTGGTCGCAATAATCCCCGACCCAACCGGGTTGAAGAATTAGGAGGTAGCGGCAGAAATTCAGTTTTGCGAGAAGCACATCGCTGGCAACCTTACAACTTAATAACACCTCTTTACTGGCTGAGTACGGGTAGGAGGATGAGAAATGATACGTGATTTGTTCAAGAAAATTTCTCCGGAATCACTGCAAAGTAACGCAGTACTAAGGGTTATTGGCGACCGTTCTTCTGGTAAAACAACTTATATGGCATCTTTGGCGCGCTGGCCTAATGCTGACCCTTCAAGTCCTGTGCAGTCTGTTATCTCTATTAATGAAGCTGGGGAAGAATTAATAACCAAAGCTCAAAATTTATTAGAGCAAGGCTTAACTCTCGAACCAAGTAATCTTGATACTGATGTATTGCAGATGAAGGACTACAGTCTCAGAATTACCTTAAAAGCACAGTTTTCTTGGAAGAATCCCAAAGCTACAATCGGTTCCCAATTGGTAAACCTCAATATTAGTTCTAAAGACTACGCGGGAGAGTTTTTCACTGACTTGCTTTATCAAACAGGAAGCTCACAACTCAGTGATTACTTAGATGACTGTTTGCAAGCAACGGGAATTATGTTTTTAATTGATGGTAACAGTCATCGGAAAGATTTAGAGTATGCTGCGGGTTTGGACAAGTTGTTAACAGCGTTAGACCGTGCAGATATTAACGCCCTTACGCGGAAAATATCGTTAGTTTTAACTAAATGTGAGCAATCAAGCTTGTGGGTAAATTGTCACAAACCAGCATTTCTTGCTGAAGCTCGTTTTCCTCAAGTTTACAGAAAGTTACAAACATGGCAGCAAACGGGCGCCGGAAGCGTGGATTATTTTACGACTTCAGCTTTCGGAATGTTGGGAAATAAATATCCAGAGCCAAATATGAATTTACTAAGTCGCGGTCGGGACGGGGTTGCCGCAATCATCAAAGACCCCAGACGCTGGCGCCCATTTGGCTTAGTGGCGCCGATATATTGGCTTTGTACAGGTGAGCGTCATAAGGAATTAGATAAGGGTTAAACAAATGGAAGCAAATAATACTATTGAAATTCACGAGTTTAGTACTGGCATTCGCGCGGAAGAAACTGCGGATGGTGGGTGGGTGTCGCAAGGCTTTACCGGGCAGTACATGAATATGACTTTGGATAAACTTCCGTCTGCCGTCGAAAATTCTATTCATGAAAAGGAATTTGAAGTAACCGAAGGTGCTTCCAGCGACAAACCAGCAATTATTGGTCGTGTAGTAGGGAGTGATGAGGATACATGGTCTGTCGTCGCTGTAGTTACGCGCGGGCAAGATAACGTCTCACGAAGTTTTTCTGTATATCGTTACTTTCTTTGCAAGGGGGAGAATATCGAGAAAATTTTAGCTTGGTTAGATAGTCGGGGGATACCAACTTTTAACCCTTTTGACTCAAAATTTACTAGACAACCTTATCCATGTCCTGAAGATTGTCCTGAATATACTCCAGAAAGCTCAAAAGTTCCGAATATAAATTTTAAAGATTCAGAACCAACGCTATTAGAACCAGAGAAATGCAACGATTTTAAGATACTTAATTTTTTAGCGGCTAAAAAGTCGGAAGAGAACAAGCAACCTGTTTCTTGGGCATATAACGTAGAAGCGCTGGAAAAACCCAGAAAATTTCAGTTAATTCAACCAGCAAGTCAACGTGCCCACAACATTTTAGACAGAGCAATTAAAAACATAGCACATTCCTTGGCGCCAGTTATTATGGATGAAGAAGCTATCAAGTCTGCTATTAGAGGTTTAATTAATAGTTCCCAAGTCAAACCCGAAGCAGTGGAAAAAATTGCTGAAGCTATACAAAATGAACAAATTACAGAAAAATACTGGCACAGTTTGTTTGATGCACAGGGAGCAAAAATAGCAATCAGCCAAAAAATTTATAGCCCGCAGATGGTACGGTTAATTACCTTAAGAGCGATGGTAATACCTGAAACGCTACCAGAATTTATGGATTGGTTGAATTTTAAGGGTAATAAAAGTAAACTCGACGATAATCAAACTATTTCTTTAGACTTTCAAAAAGCTATTCAAGGAAAATTTCCTACAGACGGACTTACAAAAGGAATCAAGCTTCTACTTCTTGAATTATTGAATAACAAAATTACACCTGAATCTATATATTTGCTATTAATGATAAAAGGTAGTGCTTGGCATTCTTGCTGTAAAGAATTTACTAATGATGTTTTTGATGATTTACAACTAATTGCCAAACATGTTAAGCCCATATCTGTAGATTTTAAATGTCAAGCAGAAACATGGAATAGTTTAACTTATAATTGGAGTTCAATTAAATCTAATTATTTTTCTTGTTCTCAATATAAACCTTTAGCTCAGTTGTTTGAGCAGTTAAAAGACTATCGACTATCTGCTTATTTTTATCAAGTTAGTACCGGGGAAGTGCCCAAATATATCTTTAAAAAAATATCTAAAGCTCATCAACGCAAAATTGAAGAGGAACTAGGATTAGAGCTATATTGCAAATTAGCTTTGACAGAAAAAATTTATAATTATGCTGCAAATCAAGAAGTGCCAATTCAATATCTTATTTTTTTGTTAGCATTATTCGTATTATTTACTGCTAGTAAAGTATTTTCTGAACCTAAAACCAGGGTTGAATTAGCCGATTTAAGCACAGAAAAAAATCAATCAGTACCCAGTCCCACGACTCATAAAACAAAGCTGTGCAACACTAAAAATTTGCCAACTCTCACAAAAGATGAAATAAATAATGCTAACAATAAATTTAATGAAACTCGTGAATCGATTGAAAAAATTGTTGATAATTTTCAAAAAAATTCTCTATATAATAATTTAAATGAGGAAGAAATAGCAAAAAAGATTTTACATGCTTTAGGATGTAAAAATTTAAATACCGATACCGAAGATTTTAAAGCAATAATTCAAAATAAATCGTTAAAAGTTAGCGCAGCACAACAATCTGAATTAGTTAAAGTTATTTATCAGTTTCAAGATAAAAACAAACAAAAAGTTGATAAAGCTGATGGAATTATATATATGGATGGTAAGACGTACAAAGAATTAGAGAAACAAGCTCAATTATAATTGAATAATAAATTAAGACAACCCAAAGAAACAAAAAAAGTTAACGTTGAGAAAAAATGAGAATATATCTTTACATCATAACTGGAATTACATCAGCACTACTTGGTTGGAATCTGGGTCAGTATTTCTTGACTGACTTAGGTTTACTAAAACCTTTTCCCGAAATTATTCTATTTCCTTGTGTTGCTGCTTTATTAGCAATTGGGATGGTTATGAATGAAATATTTATTAGCAATCCGACTCGACCTAAACTCTGTTTGAGAATTGCTAAAACTCCTTTATTAATTGCGCTCGCTTTAGGGATTTTGGCGGGTTTGATAGCTGGGATAATTTCACAAGTTTTATTTTTACCCTCAATTCGTGTTCCGACTCCATTTGTTAGAACCATTGGCTGGCTTTTAATTGGTTCTTCTGTTGGAATTGCAGAGGGTTTAAGTTGGCGGTGGCATAGTATGGAAGCTGGTGACGTTGCACGGTTTCAACAACGGTTAATTATCAGTGTTACTGGCGCCAGTATGGCAAGTTTAGTTGCAGCTATATTATTTGAGTCTATTCGTCAAGGTTTTGGTAGGATGCCACCTGAATTTAGAAGCCTTGAAGACCCTTTAGGATTCTCAATTTTAGGTTTGTTGCTAGGCTTGATTTTTAGCATTACTAATTCGCCCAGTTATTTAGGCGCCTTGAGAGCAGGTGGTGGTTTTGAATATACAGGAATAAACTATGAGGAGATTGACCCAAATACTCCTAGCAGAAATCCTCCGCATATTGATAGGAGAGTACTTCAATTTGTTAGCGACAGCAGAGCTAGTAAAATTGAGGAAGGTCTGTCAATTAAATTACCCGGTACTGGTAAGGTGAGAATTGGTTCTACTTTTAAGCAATGTCAGATTTATATCCCTGATATACCTCCCCATGTTGGTAATTTAATTTTAAACAGGCGCCAAGCGCTACTCGAAGTAAATCCTAAATTTCTAAATACTATTGAAGTGAATGGGGAACGTTTAACTGCTACCAATAAAAAATTTTTAAAACACAACGATATATTGACATTTTTCTCTATTAATGGGAACGGAAAAAATGAAACGAATATTTATCGATTTGTCTACTATAATCGCTTCCTTGACCCGCAAGGTTAGTTTGTCTATGCTTATGGTAGCCGCTGTTACTTTCCCAGGACAAGCACAAGTAGCGGAAATTGTTGGTAATCCCACTGTCAATGATGACCGTGTAACAGTTCGGGTTAAAGTCAAAGATGCTGAAGAAAAACCTGTTATGGGTCTACAGGATACGAATTTTAAATTGTCAGTAGACAGTAAAGAAGTCCAATTTAAAAACAAAGACTGGAAAAGCCCGGAGGAAAGTACACCCCCACCAGCTTGGATTATTGTACTACTAGATTTTAGTGGCAGTATGGATAAACCAGATAGTCGGGGTACGAAAAAAATTGAGGGAGCTATTAAAGCAATTCGCCATTTCACAAACATGTTAAAAGAACGTGGAGAAAATACACAAATAGCTCTTGTTCCTTTTGGCGAACCAGGCACTACATGTCAAGGAAACCCTGTTAATGAAGAAACTATTGATAAATTCTTTCCAGCGAATGATTTTAAATTACAAAACAATCTTGATTATTTAGCTAGTTTAACTCCTTGTGCTTCTACAAACCTCTATAACCCTTTGCAAAAAACAGTTAGGTTTTTGGCTAATACCAAAGACCCTCGTTTTTATATACCTGAAGATTCCTCACAACCCAAACCAAGACTTTCAATTATTTTGCTGTCTGATGGTTATCACAATGCATCAAATGAAGAACAGGATTTTCAAGAGTTGACTAATCTATTAAAAAGAAACAGTCATATTATTGTACATACCTTGGGGTATGGTTTGACACCAAGGCAGCTAGGTATAAAATATGGCATTGGGAGAGCAGTTACTCGTCGTGATATTGGTACAGGTAGAGGTAAAGTCCCAGAAGCAGAATTTGTAGATAAACAAAGATTAGCAGAAATTGCCAAATTAACTGGTGGGATAGCCGAGTTTTCTGGAGATTCAGAAGCGATAGCCGAAAATTTGCAGCTATTTCTCAATGCTTTGTTGGGAGAGTATGAAATTACCTACACTCAACCCGATGCAGAACGCGGCGCCAAGCACAAAGTAAAAGTTACGGTTACTTATAAAGATGGTCAGCAGATAGAGTCTTTACCTAAAGGTTACACAATTACCGTTTTTGGCAGGTCGTTTCCTCTATCTATACGACTTGGCATATTAATCTGCACATTGCTTCTGCTGTCACTAGGTGGTGTGGCGCCATTTTACTTTTGGGGGAAACATCTAAAAAACCAAGCTTTAGGAGATTAATTACAGCAATGAATACTTTACACAAGTTAATTATATTTCCTTTGATTGTGTTACTTATTTCAGCATGTAATGCATTAAATGCACAAAGCTTAACTGGAAACCAAGCAAATTCTAGTTCTGACAAATGTCCAGACAAACCAACTGGTTCTCTCAACATCAATAAAGTTGAAAAAATTCAGCTAAGTTCACAACCTGTTACAAAATCCGCTCAAGTCCAAGCGGGTCAATATTTAGGATACACTTTTACCGCCGAATCAGGTCAAAAGTTAAATCGCGAAACCAAAGAAAATATTTGTATTTGGGTTTATGCTCCAGATAATCAGATTATCACAGGTAAAGATTTATTGCAAAGAGGTAGGTATATTATTCAAGTTACGGCGCCGCAAGGTTATACTGCTTTTGATTTAAAGCTAAGTTTAGAATCACCAGCAACTTCTAATTCATCTTCTGATGATACTAACAAGCAGATAGCTACATCCCCACCTTCAGCAACCGAAAGTTCGTCTGTAAACACAAATATTCCCATATCAAGAACAGAAAGTTTACCTGCAACTACAAATAACACGTCTCGACCATCTCCTGAAAAAGTCGTGGAAGATTACTTTGTTAAAATTAATAATAAGGAATTCTTAGATGCATGGAATATTTTAACTACTCAAGCTCAAGATAATAAACAATATCATCCAAATGGATTTAATTCCTTTTTGGAATGGTATAGAGACACTGTTGATTATGTAAATATTCAAAATATAGCTTTAGTGCAGTCTAACCAAGATGTGGCAACGGTGAACTTTAGGAGTAGATATAACGTTAAATATGGCAAAATAGTTCCTGTCAATTTAATGTTTTATATGAGGTGGAATGAAGAAAAGCAAAATTGGGCTATTAATAGAATACAAGTTTTAAAATAATTAAATACAATTATAGCATCTATTTATGAAAACTTATACAGCAATTTCCGTTTCTGGCTTATTACCTACGAATCAAGCAATAAAAATATTTTTAATATTACCAATATTACTGTGTAGCAGTTGTTCAGCATTACAGATACTAGCTAAGGATATTTCTAATAATGCTGATGCGAAGTGTAGAGAAAAACCTGCTGGCACACTGGATAGTAAAAACGTCAAAAAAATTCAATTAGGCTCTCAAACGGTTATAGAGTCTGCTCAAGCAAAAGCAGATGAATATTTAGGGTATGCTTTTGAAGCTGAATCTGGTCAGAAACTGCGCCTTTCTACAGATGCTGATGTTTGTGTATGGGTATATGCACCTAATAATCAAATTTTGAAAGGTGAAGATTTGTTGCAAACAGGTAGATACATCATTCAAGTCTCAACGCTTAAAGATTCCAAAAATTTTGAAATGAAAATGGCTTTGGGTAATCCCCAGGATTTTTCAAATTCTAACTCTTCTGTTTCTAATTCTTCCGTTTCTAATACTTCTGTTTCTAATAATGCTACTCCTACAGTTCTTCCAAATCCTATTATAGCTACGTCTACATCTACATCTGAAACTAATTTCAGCCAAGAACAAGCACTAGGGTTAATTCAAGAATGGTATACTGCTAAACCACAAATCTTTGCAGAGCCTTTTGATACAAGTTTAGCTAATAAACTGACTACTGGAAAACTATATGAAAAAATTGTACATCCAACAGATGGTTCTATTGCTTGGCTTAAAGGCAATAATTCCTACTATAGATATACCCGGCATGAAATTAAAAATGTTATGGAGTTCTCCAATTATGAAAAACAACCATATATAAAGGTCAGAATCATTGAAGAATTATATTTTTATGATAAAGGTCAAATTAGCAAGAAAAATTCTGGACTTTATCAAAGAAATTTTATCTACTTTTTTGCTCAAGATGATAACGGAGCCTGGAAAATATCCGATAGTGCAAAAATAAATTAGTAGGGTGGGCATTGCCCACCATACACATATCTCAAAAATCTGGCAGATATTTTTATATAAATTAAATCATTAGATTATGGTTAAATATAGTTTTTATCTGAAAGTCAAAGTTAGTGGAGACGAACATTCTTACTCTTTAGACTTAAATTCAAATCAAGAAAATGCTCCTGAAAAAGTTTTTACTTCCGAGGTTAGAGAAAATATTCGTTTAAACCTGCAAAACCAAAGTTTATGTGCTATAAAGGATAATCATATAAACCAGATTGTTAATACTTGGATACAAGATATCAAAGAGGGATATCGAGATAGCACACTAACTTTGAATTTACCTCTATTAATAGAATCAGGAATCGAAGAGCTAAATGAACAAGGGAATCAAGAGATTCCTGCTCTAGTTAATCCTGATTTATCTGATATAGAGCCGACGTTTGGAATGTTGCCACCGTTAATTTTTTCTTAAGTCAAATTTTACACATTATTTAGAGGATTACAAATGTCAGATGCATTAAATATAAGCATTACTCCGCATCGAGAATTTATGCCTGCGGATACGGCAGGACAGAAATTATTCTTGATGTTGAAAATACGCCCAAATAAAGAAGTAGCTAAAACTCTTCCACCTACTAACTTTGTATTTGTCATTGATACCAGTGGTTCGATGTATGAAGTAGTTTCTGGAGAAATAACTCCTACTGGTACTACTTATATACAGGACGGTAAGCAATACAACGAAGTAACAGGAGGTAAATCGAAAATCGATATTGTTATTGAGTCTTTGTTAGCACTAGTACGTTCTGGCAAACTAAAAGACACTGACCGTGTTGCAATTGTTCAGTTTGATGATAATGCTTCACAGATTATTGGTTTAACCCCTGCGACACAAATTAGTCAGTTAGAAAACGCTATTACTAAACTTCGCAGCTTTTCCGGTGGTACTCGCATGGGACTAGGGTTGAGTCGTGCTTTAGATATACTTGGTAATCAAGATATGGCTGTCCGACGTACCCTATTATTTACAGACGGTCAAACTTGCGATGAAGACACCTGCCGAAATATTGCATCAGATTTTGCCGCTAAAAATATCCCGATAACTGCTTTGGGAGTTGGTGAAGACTTTAAAGAAGATTTACTTTCTCATTTGAGCGATTCTACGGGTGGAAGCTTATTTTATGTGGTTCCTGGTAATGCTATTGGTACCCAGGTTCCTATATTAGAGTTACCAAATAAAATTATTGAGGAATACAGCCAAGCACAGCAAGAAGTTATCACAAATTTAGCTTTAACAGTCAAAACTGTTAAGGGTGTAGAACTTACCCGTATTGTTCGCGCGTATCCTACTCAAGCAGAATTCCCTTTAACTCAAGACCCTTATCCTATTGGTAATGCTGCGGCAAATGATGAAACAATATTTATTCTTGAATTCAGCATGGATAACCGTCCTGCGTCGCGCGTTCGTATTGCTCAACTTGGTTTAACCTACGATATCCCTGGACAAAACCGACGTGGTGAACTTCCACCCCAAAATTTAGTAATTCAATTTGTTGTCGGACAAGGGGGTGCAGCACAAGTTGACCAAGAAGTAATGGATTATGTACAGCAATGTAATATTTCTAATATAGTTGGCCAAGCCATAACAATTGCCGACCGCGACCCCCGCAAGGCTGAAGAACTGTTAGAAACCGCGCGACGCATGACCGTTAGAATTGGCAATGCAGCAATGGAAGAATCACTCAACGGCGCCCAACAAGAGCTACGCAAAACCCAGAAAATTTCTTCAGGAACTCGTAAAACCGTTAAAATAGGCGCCAAAGGTAAAACTGTCAAAATGGGCAGTGATATTAATAGCCAATTTTCAGAAGAAGAAATGCGTCAGCTGACAGGAACCTAAAATTCACCCAATTTTAGATTAGATTCTCGGTTTTAGCTTTTGAATTGCTAGTTACCAAAAAGATTACCAAAAAAATTATCATAATCACAAGAGAAATACAAATGATTGTCTGTACAGCATGTTGCTACGATAAAAATCCAGATGACGCTGAATACTGTGACGCTTGTGGTTCAGAATTACAAGCAGCGGTAATTCCTGCACCTAGCGTTATCCAGCCACAAATATCGTCTCCACAAATACTGCAACCCAGTTCTTCAACTACAACAATAGCCAAGCTTATTTCCAAACATCCAGGTTCTCCTGTACCAGAATTTATTTTGGATAGTAATGCTATTGTTGGTATATTTGACCCAGATATGGGGCCTGTAGATATTGACTTAGAAGAATTTCCTGGTGGTGAAACCGTTTCACGTAGCCATGCAGAAATTTTTTTAGAAGCAGGAGTCTGGAAAGTCAAAGATATAGGCTCTACAAATGGCATTTTTATTAAACTAAGTGGTCAAACTCGTTACGGCGCCAGAATTACTATACCAGAAACTATAAATATTGGAGACGAAGTAGCTTTCGGTAAAGTCCGCTTCCTCTTTCAAAGCGCTTGAAGGCATTTTGAAACAGTTTTAATACTATGGGAGCAAACTTTTTCTCCCATATTTATTATATAGCCATGTTTTAAGTAAACGAAATCTACTAATAGGGTATTCAATGATATTATCTTCAACTGACACAAGCGCGACATTATTAATCCAAGAAAATCAAAGTTTCCAACTAGAAAACTTTCGAGTAAAAGTTTTATCATACCTAGGTCAACTGACAACAGATACATACTACTTCAAAGTTAATATTTTTGAAATAGAAACTGATACTGCTATAGGTAAATTAGGTTTATTGCGTGTGGGTTCAGATAAAGGAGGACTGTATCGAGAGTTGAAGTTAAGAGAAGCTCTCGGTGATTATAAAATGGTCGCTGAACTTTTAGCTCATACAACAATAGACTCCGTAATCATTAATCCCCACTTGTCTACTGCTAATCTAACGGTAAATCAAGAATATGAGCAGCATCAGCCAGACCATTCAACACAAGAGGGCGAATTAATAGACAATACAACCTTCAAAACGAGTGAAAATATAGATGAATTTAGCTTAAGCGAGCAAATTGTAAGTACAGATAGCCAAGTAGAAACAGCCTCTCAGTATTTAGAGGAGGAATATTACCCCGAAATAGAAGCACATTTTGAATTATCTTCTAGTAAACTTTTATTATTAACTGATTTTGTAGAAGATACAAAAACACTAGATACTTGGCTAAAATCAGAACCCTCCTTAGAAGATTCATTATTTATAACTAGCCAAGTCTGCCAATTTTTACGCTATGCTCATGAACGGAATTGGTGCTTTATCTCAATTGAACCTCGACTTATAACAATAGGAACACCCTGTACCTTCTTTGATTTAACCAGTGCTTATGCAGTCGGTGAAACATTGCCTTTTTGTTTGTCAGGAAGCTATTGTGCTTCCGAACTTGCTTCAAACAAGAGTCTCATCCACCAGTCAATGAGTACTTATACAGTAGGAGCATTGCTATATCATTCAATTCATCAACAACCTTTGTCACCACATCAAACAACCGAGCTTACAATCAATCCTATTCCTGGCATTTACCAAATATTAAAAATTAGCCTATCTCCAATTCCCGAAGAACGCTTCAGTTTATCTCAGTTGCTCACCACACTTTTAGAAAATCGTCAAGCAATTCGGAATCCGAAAATACGATGGAATGTTGCGAGCCGTTCGACAGTAGGGTTATCAGTTAGGCGCCTGCAAAATGAAGACAACTACGGTGTTAAGCAGCAGTTCAGCGATTTGGAAACAATGATATTGGGAGTTGTTGCTGATGGGATGGGTGGTTTATCTTACGGAGAAGTTGCAAGTAAACTAGCAGTACAAACAGTTTTAGAAGAGCCAATAACTTCTTTGAAAACCGTAGAAAAACGCAATGAATGGTTAATGTCATTATTCGATAAAGCTAATGAGGTAATATCTAATAATGTTAAAGATGCAGGAACCACGTTAAGCGTAGTACTATGTATTTCTCAACAATTAATGATAGCTCATGTTGGTGACAGTCGAATTTATCTATTACGTCAAGGTAAAATAAGCCAGTTAAGTGAAGACCATTCGCTTGTCGCGATGTTAATTGCTAGTAATCAAATCACAGAAGCTGAGAGTGAACAACATCCAGACCGAAATGTACTCATTAAATCTCTTGGCGCCAAAAATCGATTAAGCGATGGTTACGTCCAAAACCTGAAGCGTACTACTCCAGATTTATCAATGAATTTAGAACATAATGACATCTTACTATTATGTACAGATGGCGTTTGGGATTTTGTATCTAAAAACGAGCTTGAAGAAATCTTTCACAATCATCAAGATTTACAACTAGCAGTAAACCAAACTATTGATAAAGTTCTAGAACTAGGCGCCTCGGATAATGCCACCCTTTTAGCAATGCAATATCATGTCCAATAATCAGAGGATTTGTTTTCATATTTCACCTAATTAATTTTGAATTTATTTTACGCAAAATGTCTATTCAATGCCCAACATGTCTGACTACAAATACTGATAGCGCTGTCAGTTGTATAGCTTGCGGTACACCTCTTACTACCAATAGTAACTCAACTGGATATCATTTACCTCGCGGAACGTTACTAAAGCAAGGACAATATCAAATAGAAAAATTATTAGGGGAAGGTGGCTTTGGCATTACATATAAAGGAGTATATCTACCAAATTCAGCCCAAGTTGCTATAAAGGAACTTTGGCCTGAAAAAGCAGTGAGAATTGGCAATACAATAACATGGCCCTCTTCAATACCACCCGCACAAAGACTACACCAAATTAATAAAGTTCAATTAGAAGCTAGTTATCAACAAAAATGCGTTCATCCTAGTATTGCTCAAGTCTATGATTGGTTTGAGGAAAATAATACTGCTTATATAGTAATGGAATTCATACCTGGAAAGTCTTTGTATCAAATTCTACAAGACGAAGGAATATTAGAAGAAACTAGAGTTAAGTATTATTTTCTTCAAATTGCAGAAGCTTTAAAAGTTATTCATGCTAATAATTTATTACACAGAGATATTAAACCAGATAACATTTTAGTAGACAATAACAGAGCAGTATTAATTGATTTTGGCGCCACAAAAGAATTTATAGCAGGTCAAACAAGCGAGGTCAGCATAACTTTAACACGAGGTTATGCGCCCTTGGAGCAATACAGTTGTCGAGGTAAACGCTTTCCTGCAACAGATTTTTATGCTTTGTGTGCATCAATGTATGAACTGTTAACTGGAAACTTACCCCCAGCAGCTACAGATATTATAAATGGTTGTGATACACTCATTCCACCTCGACAATTACGCCCAAATCTCAGCCCCTTAATCGAAAAAATTGTTCTCACTGGAATGCAACATCGTGTTGAAGACCGTTTTCAAGGCGCCGATGAATTAATTGATGCTCTCAATAATAAATTTGTTTCTCCCAGCCAAAAAAGAGCGCGGGAGTTAGTTAAGCAAGGTAAATTGGCTGAAGCAGTTATAGTTTATGAAAAACATCTCAACAGTGAACCGAATGATGGAGAAGTTGCTACTGAGTTAGCCTTGGTACAAATGCATTTAGACGACACACAAGCAGAAAACGCGGCATTTGGCGCCATTCAATTAAAACCAAGTGATGGTAGAGCATATGGAGTATTAGGACTTGTTAACTGTCGTAAATCAAATTGGTCAGAAGCTTTAATAAACTTGCAAAAAGCAGCAAATTTATCTCCTCAAGAAGGTTGGATACTAGCAAATTTAGCCTGGGCATTAGGTAACTCCAAGAATTGGCAGCAAGCAGATTTTTTTATCAATAAAGCGCTTCAGCTTGAGCCGAACAGTACTTTTGCATTAGGTATACAAGCTTGGATAGCAGTTAATCAACAGCAATGGAAACTAGGGGTTAGTACAGCGACTCAAGCAATTTTTAAGATGAGACAAAACTCCTCTGTAAATTCTCAACAATTACAACAATGGGTATATCCTTATTTAATTTTTGCTTTAGATAAAGCAGTTGTCACTCAGCAAGCAACCGACGTAGAAAGACGTATTCAAGAATTTATTGCCCAAGTACCAAATAATAATTTTGGTTTTGGTTTTAGAGGTTGGAAGCAAGCTATGCAGGGTTTATGGAATGATGCAGCTTTAAATTTTGACTCTTCAAATAAAAGTTCACAAGTATCTAGTTGGACATTAGTTAATAAAGGAATCACTCAAGAACATTTACATAATTTCCAAGCAGCTATACAATCTTACGAAACTTGCATAGTAAAATATCCATCTCAATATTTTGCATTATATCGTCTTGGTACTTTGTACGGACAAGCTGGACAATGGCAAAAAGCACGTTATTACTTAGAAAAAGCAGTCAAATTACAACCAAATTACGCAGAAGCTTATCATAATTTAGGTTGGGTCATGATTAACATAAAAGACCAAAACGGTCAAGTAGAAAACTGTACCGAGATTTTATCAGTGTATCGTAAAGCATTTCAACTGTACACGCAGCAGGGAAAACATTCTTTCGCTCAACTTATCAAACAAGCTTTTCTAGCAGTTAACGCTGGTAATTTTTAATTTATTCACTATCATGTTTTAGGTTGCGGCTTATATTTTTGTGCGATAGTATTTAAAATCTGGCTTCAATTAATCCATAGTTTTATTCGGGCAAGGCAAGTAAGAACGGGTCTAGCGCAAACGGCAAGCTCCGGGTTCCGGGGCACATTGTAAATTAACCGAAGCGCGCAGGAATGGCAGGCGCCGTTTCTCGGTGGTTGGGAAGCGTGGAGGATTTACCAGAAATTGTGCAGCGACTTTTACGAGTGCAAATAGAAAACGACACAGCGGTTAAAGTAATTCAACGTTACGATTCCGAGGATACCTCACATCTTGCACCAGGGTTAGAAACCGGGCTTCTTGACAAAAATATCACTAGAAACCCTAATTTATCGTAAAGAAGCCCGGTTTCTTTTGGCTTGTTGAGAATGCTGCAAGATGTAAGATACATTATTTTATTGTGACCCTCCTTACCCTCACTCTGCAAGGGGAGACAGTCAAGCATATGCTTTTGAAATGACTGACGAGCAACCGAATCGAACTTGCATCCGTATCTCACATCTTGCACCAGTCCTAGAAACCGGGCTTCTTGACAAAGACTTTGCTATAAAACGTTGATTTTTCGTACAGAAGCCCGGTTTCTTTAAGCTCCGCAGCGAATGCTGCAAGATGTAAGGTATTACATAATGTTAAGGGTAAAGTAGCGGTTTCTGACTACAAATGTGATTTAATGGAAAAGCTTTACGGAGATTGGAATGTAATTACGGCGCCTCAATAACCGATTTATGCTTTCGCAACTAATTTTTATCAGTTCCATCCTGATACATCCCCAGTAACTATGGATACGTATATGGTAGATGCACCCTGATAACAACGGCGCCTTTTATTTTATAGATGGCGCCTTTTTATTTTAATTAGATATTTTACAAGACTAACTCCTGAAAATATGCACTTTTAGTTATCTTCCATTGCTAATTTATTGGTTTTCTCCTGATATATTCTCAGCCACTACGTATACTTGTATGGTAGATGCACCCTGTTAATAACGGCGCCTTTTATAGTTTATAGATGGCGCCTTTTTATTGCATAGATTAAATAATTTAAATACTAATTAGTTAAGTTGATTGACTCCTAGGACGGAAACCCTGTCTCCCATTCACGGGGTCAAAGAGTAGGTCAAATCTATCTAAAAAGCCAATACCAGTATTAACAAATACCGGAAATTGTAATTGTGGCGATATACTTAAACTCCAGCGATTAAAACCATCGCGGTTTCCTGGTGTTAAACTGTAATCAAAAACGCTATTAATTGCTAACCTTAAGGTATTTGCTGTACCTAATACTCCTGCTTTTAGTTTACCAATTGTGGCTGCTGACTTAACTTCTATCGAGCCATTAATAGTTGCAGTATCAACAATCATTCTGGCATTACAAGGAATTTTTGTTGCATTAAGAGCGATAGTTACGCAAACTCCCCCCAGTCGAGAGTCCCATCTGTCACCTTCGACACCATTAATTGCAGGTTGTTTAGTCCAAGCAGCCATTTTAAAACCCGCTTGATTTTCACTTGTTAAACCTAGAGTCAGATTACTGTTACTGTTACTATTACTATTACCAGTGATAATAAATCCATTACTTAAATTCCCTGGTAACTTTCTTAACGGGTTGTAGGGAAGGGATTTTTCAAAATAGTTGACTCCAATAATACCGGAGAAAGGAGTACCGCTCTTAGCAGAACAGTTAGGTCTTTGTGCGGTACATTGGCGACTAGTCACAATTTGTATGGGTACAGGTTCTGTTGTGGGAATTAAACCAAAGCGAATCGGAGCGTAAACTAATTCACCTTCTAAAATAGTACCATCACTTAATGTCTCCCTAATAGTTTGCCCTGTTCTGCGTATGGGAGTATTACCTAAAAATTCTCTGGGCACTCGCAGTCCTGATGAGCCTGTATCTAATAAAATACGTCTTGGGGCGCCACCTGCACTCGATAATTCCAGAAAATAACCGCGCGCTCGCGTTAGAGCGCTAGGTCTGGTAAATAAAGGTAAAGAGACGGTTCTAAAAGTTGGTTGGCGAGGTGTAATTTGAGATACATCACGCCGTCTAGAAGTAGGAAAAAGCGCTGCATATACTGACTGTCGCTGCGGGGCTGGTTCTGGGGCAATATCCCAAAGACTCTCGTAGTAGAAAAAAGCAACACCCAAACCTCGTTGTTGCGCTGCTTGTACTTGGGATTGAACTTGGGCGATTGTCACCAGACGACCCCGCAATCCAGCCATAATACCGATACCAACGGGAATACTTTGTTGACTTTCTAAAACTTCTGGGCGAGTAATTTTACTGCTAAAGCTGTTTAAATCGTCACGATAAACCTGCATGACTAACTCGTCAACAATACCCAATCGCACCCAGTTTAGCCAATCTTGCAGATGAAACTTGTAGGCAAAATCGTAGTAATTAGGGGAAACTGAGACAATCGCGTTTGGTTTTATTGCTTTTACGCTTTGGTAAAGGTCTACCATAAAGGCAGTAATTTTATCAGCACGCCATTTTATCCAGGCTTGAGCTTGGGGATTAGATGGGGGAGGATTGCCAGTTTCTTGAGTATAAAGGTTAATAGTATACTTGTCGTAACCGAAATCTACAGGCAAACTCATATGGTCGTCAAATTGAATACCATCGGGATTGTATTTGGTCATGATTTCCGTTATGAGTTCGGTGATAAAACTCTGTACCTCCGGATGAAATGGATTCAACCATGCAACTTCTCCTGCTGCACTAATTGAAGTTTGAGTTCCATCCCGCTTTTGTGTTAGCCAATTAGGATGTGCTGATGCAAGTTCGGAAGTTAGGGGAACCATAAAACCAAATTCAAACCAGGGTATAGCTAGTAACCCTTGACTGCGCGCTTGGGCAATAATATCTGCAAACACATCTTGTCCTTCCGCACCTCTGAAGAAAAAGGGGATACCTTTTTTTTGGAGAACAGCACTAGGGTATTTTGTATAACCATCGTTCCAAACTACAGGATAAACAGTATTAAAGTTCAGTTCTTGCAGTTTTAGCATGGCAGACTGTACCTTGGCGCCAGAGCGAAAAACATTTAAATCATTACTACTCAGCCATACACCACGAATTTCTTGCCTATTTTGGGGAGGTAGTTGGGCAATACTAGGTAGGGAAAAGCTTTGAAATAGTAGTACTGCTGTAAATGAGAGCAAAAATAACAACGGGAGCAGGCGCTTTTTAATATTTGTGACGAACAATCGCATCCAGTTAAATGCTTTCTTAACGAAAGATATGTTACTCCCTATACTTTTTTTCCACACCATACTTATCATGATTACCAAGTACCAAACAAATTTAGAGTAATTTAGCCGCAGGATATTTGACGTAATTCTTAACAAACTGTGCCTAAACACTCCCAAACCTACGAATTTTGGGATAAAGTTAGATTTTGAGTCGCGCGCTGAATAATTGTGTTCTTTCTGTTACCGAACAAACTACTTCCTCAACTAGTTCGTGAAAAATGGCAGTTAGTTCTTCCCTTGTGACTACTTCCCAAAACCCTTCGCTCATCGCAATGCTACGCAATACCTGATTTCTGCTGGCATCTGCTACTATATCTAGTTCTGAGGTTTTGATTAAGGCTTCTAATTTTTGCTCTTTTATTTTAATAGTGCTGTGAAAGTCGGGGTCATTTAGTTGTTTTAGTTTTAAGATTTGTTGTTTTAACTCTAATATCTCGACTGGTACTACTTCTGTGGTTTCTACTGGCATATTATCGGCTATACTGTCGGCTTTTTCTTTTAACGCTTGAATTGCAGCATCAATGGCGCCTTCTAACCGAAAATAAGTTCGCACATCGCATTTTTTAGGTTGACGTGGTTTTGGGTAGGCGCCTGGGCACTTTAAGTGTTCATAGGTTTTACCATTAATTTTTGTAGATCGCTTCTCCATTGTCGAACCGCACTTAGCACATTTACACAACCCCACCAACGGGTTTGTAATATACCTACGTCTACCACATGGATGGGTTGCCAAGATTTGGATTATTTGTTGGTGTTGTGGTACTGATATAATTCCTTCATGGTCTGACTGTATTGTTATTTTTTTCTCTGAGTTGAACGGGTAGTAGCAAACCATCCCACATAATTGAGGATTTTCTAGCCATCGACGGAATGAAGACACATCTCTAGGAAAATCCTCAAACTTAAACTTACCAACCCGCTCTAACCCATATTTATCTGTTAGTTTTCTAATAGTTTTCGATAATTCCCCTGACTCTATAAACATTTCAACACATTCACGGGCAACCGCAGCATGGGTTTTATCTGTATCCCTATATTGTTTATTATTCGGTATAACACTATCGCCATCTTTAACAAAACCAAATATTGCTTGGTAAATCTTTCTTTTCTCCTGAAAATATCGATGTCCTTGGGTAGCGTTATATTTATTTTTATCTCGAACCTGTGCAGACATCGCAGCTAATATCCTGCTGGTAAATAACCCCTCTGGTGTCTCTAAGTCCAAACTTCCACCGTCAAGAAATACCAACTCAACCCCAAAATCCTGTAATTCCTGACGCGCGACTTCCCAACCTAAAGCCGAGCGCGTAAATCTATCGAAACATGGCACGATGATTTTATCAACCTGACGCGACCGCACTAATTCTAATACCCGGTTATATCCTTTGCGCTTCTCGCTGGCGCCTGATTCTATATCCCAATGAATTTGTTCATCAGTCAACCCATATTGTTTTAATCGGTCGATATAACGCTCCAACCCGTGACCTTCTGTATGCTGTCTTTGGGTGGAAACTCGACAATAGCCCAATGCTCTCGATAAATCGCGCATAAATACTGCGAAAAGACGATTTACCAATCATATATTATTTGGTGGCTTTTAGCGAAACCGCCACATACAACGTCACCCAATACGTCGTAAGATACGAAATCTAAGTCTTGGTAGGCGCCGTTTTCTTCGAGGAAGTTAATAGCGGTGATAATACCACGACCTGCACAACCTACACCTGGCTCTGGACCACCAGACTCTACGCACTTAACACCACGGAAACCAGCAAGCATTACTTCTTCGAGTTCGAGGTCTTCTACGGCGCCGCGTTCAGCAGCCAAGTGTAATACGGTGGTTTGTGCCTTAGAGTGCAACATTAAACGAGTCGAGTCAGCTTTAGGGTCGCAACCTACAATCATAATTCGTTGACCCATTTCAGCCAAATAGCTTAGAGTATATACATAAATAAAGTTATTTAGTAACGTAATATATTCAAAATGGGTTACTAGATAACTGTTTTTGGCTTGGCTATTTAAGGATAATCTTAGGGAATATTTAGGGAATGATTAAAAAGGATAACCAGGGTTCTAGCGATTTACCTCTACCACAAACAGATGATGTCTTCGACGATTTTGAAACACCAGCCACCACAGACGGGAGTTATAGAGGTAAAATGGCAAAGGCAAGAGCTACTGAACTTCACTATGAGCAGAAATTTGCAGAGAAACTAACAAATGCGAATGCTGATTTAAAAAGGAATAAGACAAGGGTAGGTATTATACAGAAGGGTAGAGGATTATATTTAAGAGCGACTTTACCCTTAAAACCTGGTGACAGTAATAAAGGTAAAGACACAAAGCAATACGACGTTACCTTAAAAGTCTCAGCAAACTTAGATGGGTTAAAGACAGCTATTGAAGAAGCGTACAGACTTGGTAGCGAGTTAGACAGAAAGATGTTTTTATGGAGCAACTGGATTGATACGAGTGAGAAAATAGAAATACAAACAGGAAAATATTATTACGACAATCTAGAAAAGTTCTACTTTACTACGCATAAACGCTCAATCACTTCTGAGCATACTGTATCAAATTATTTAGATGTAATTCGTAGATACTTAGGATTTGAGACTGTTTTTGACAAAAAATCACTAGAAGCAAAAATTAAAACACTACCTGATTGGTGCGTAGGACTAGCAACTACAGTAGCACAAGTGGTAATAAAAGAGTTCGCTTTAGGCTTTCAATTAGAAATTAAAAAGCCAAAAGTCGAGACCAATATCAGAACAATACCCGATGATACCGAGATAATTAAAAGTTTTGAATTATTCAAAGTATATGCAGAAAACCGCAAACACAGAAGCAATAATAACGGTAACTGGGAAGACAGCGATATTTGGATTTTATACCGCTGGTGTTATGGGATGTTGGCTACCTATGGACTAAGACCACGTGAGTTATTTGTAAAACCAGATATTGATTGGTGGTTAAGTCCAGAAAACACAAATCATAGCTGGAAAGTTCACCGCAATACAAAAACAGGATACAGAGAAGTTATACCATTTATACCTGATTGGGTGGAACTATTTGATTTAAAAAATAAGGAAGCAATAACAAAGTTAGCAAGCAAAACTCAGAACCAAGATTTAAAGACTATACAAGCTCTAAGAAAATCTATCGCGCGTTGGTTTAATGTAGTAGGTGTAAACTTTCAACCCTATGATTTACGACATGCTTGTGCAATTAGAGCGCATTTAGTCCAAGGAATACCAATTAAAGCTTCAGCAGATAACTTAGGACACAGCGTTGAACAACATACGCAAACTTATCAAAAGTGGATAGATACAGACAAACGAAAAAAAGCTTTTGATGCTGCAATAACTAAAAGGTCGGAAGTAGAAGCGCTACAGGATGAGATATTTCATCTTAAATTAGAGATAGAAAAATTAAAGATGGAGAATCAACAGTTAAAATTACAATCAATAATTAAAATCCCCCACTTTCCATAATTAACGGGAATTTAAAATAATTATTAGGAGCATTAAAATTTGAAAAAATAATGTCATGCTGAACGCAGTGAAGCATCTATAAATCTTGAATATAAGATAGATTCTTCGCTACGCTCAGAATGACAATCTATATTTTAGTAAGATTGAGGTGCTTTGAATTTATTTATAATTATAATTACTTGATTAGGGAATAATTAGGGAATAATATGATTATATTTTAGCTAGTTTTTATTGAAATATGATTTAAAAAATTTGAAATAATTAGGGAAGAATTTAATCAAAGCCTTTTAGAATTCCTTATATATATAGAGAATAGCCTTAATCTAACTCCACTCAGCCATTGCAGCCAGGGTATTTTGTGAGGTTGTAGACTTACCGATACCGCCTTTACCGTAGAAGGCTATCTGTCTAATTCTATCTTCTGACATGATGAGTTAATCTCCTGCAATTGGTTGATTAGATGGGTCTTTGAGGTTTACGGGACGCATCTGTAGGTAATGGTGCGTTCCCTTGGGATGAACGTTGCCTTTTATTACGGTGGCGGACGTTCAACCGCTTTTCGAGAATTTGAGTAGGACATGATATTAGGAACGTGGAGTATTAATTTTGTTAATTTCTTACTGGTGAACCAACTGATTCAACGACAATGTTGGGACTAATTCTTTCGCGTAAGCGCGCTTCGATGGCTATTTTTAGAGTTGCTGTGCTGCTAGAACATGAACCACAGGCGCCTTGAAGTAATACTTTAACGATATCGCCATCTACATCGTAGAGTTCAACATCTCCGCCATCTGCGATGAGAACGGGGCGAACTTCTTCATCTAAAACTTTTTGAATAAGTGCTATTTTTTGTACGTTAGTCAGTGCGCGAGGCGCCGATTGAATAACGGGAATTACGGTGCTAGTAGTAGTATTTACTGCTGTCGCTGTGGAAGCTTTCTCTCTAACTTCTTGAATTATATCATCGATGTTTGCCAGACAGGAACCGCATCCGCCACCAGCTTTGACATAATTTGTTACATCCTCAGCACTGGTTAAATTGTTTTCTAAAATCACACGGCGAATCTTGTTCTCGGTTATACCGAAGCAACTACAGATTAAGGCGCCTTCGTCATCATCTTCATGAACATCGCGCTCGATGCCACGATAATTATAAATAGCTGCTTCGAGTGCTTCTTGTCCCATAACTGAGCAGTGCATCTTAGCTTCGGGTAAACCACCCAAGTAATCAGCTATTTGCTTGTTTGTTATTTTTAAAGCATTATCTAAAGTTAAACCTTTTACTAGTTCTACCAATGCTTCTGATGATGCTATAGCACTGGTACAACCAAATGTTTGAAATCGTGCATCAAGAATTTTATCGTATTCTACGTCTATTTTAAGGTGTAATCTTAAGGCATCGCCACAAGCAATACTGCCTACTTCACCTGTTGAAATTTTAATCCCTGCTTCGCCTTGGTCTTCTAATACGCCTTGATTTTTGGGATTATAAAACAAATCAAGTACTTTATCGGTATATTCCCACATAGTTTTAAGAGAGTGATGAGTTGGGAGTGATGAGTGATAAGCTTTGAGCCGGTGCGTGACGCTATTAGATGGTTGCTTCGTTTTGAGGTTATTAATAGCGTCACGCACCCTACTTGATTGCTAAGGTTTTTTCGTGTTCTTGTAACCAAGCTGCTTTGTCGTCTGTGAATGGAGACAGTGCGCGTAAGCGTTCGATGATGGCAGGTAATACTGTAATAACTGTGTCTATTTCATCTTCTGTGGTGTAACGACACAAGCTAAAGCGAATTGAGCCGTGTAAAATTGTGTAGGGTAAACCCATTGAGCGTAGTACGTGGGAAGGTTCGAGTGAACCGGAACTACAAGCTGAACCAGAGGATGCACAAATACCGTATTGGTTTAAACCGAATAAAATTGCTTCGCCTTCGATATATTTGAAACCAATGTTAGTTGTGTTGGGTAAACGTTCAGAACCTCCACCGTTAACTTCGCAGTCAGGAATTTTAGAAAGTATTGCTTGCTCTAATTTGTCGCGCAATATTCTTTCACGCTTGGTTGCTTCTTCGAGGTGCATTAATTCCAACTCAGCAGCTTTACCCAATGCGATAATTCCTGGTACATTTGGTGTTCCTGAACGGCGCCCACGTTCTTGTCCTCCACCTATTAACATTGGACGGAAGCGTGTACCACGTCTTACGTACAGCGCACCAACTCCTTTGGGAGCATGAATTTTGTGACCTGACATTGTAAGCATGTCAATGGTGCTGGTTTTCATGTCAAGCGGTATTTTACCAACTGCTTGGACTGCATCAACATGGAACAAGGCACCGCATTCTTTGACTCGTAACCCAATTTGCTCGATGGGGAAAACAACACCTGTTTCGTTGTTTGCGTACATTATCGATACAAGAGCAGTGTTACCTGTTAACGAAGCTTCAAGTTCGTTTAAGTCCAACTGCCCCTTACCATTAACCGATAAATAAGTAACTGTATAACCTTGATTTTCTAACTGCTTACATAAAGCTAAAACTGCTGGGTGTTCTACCTGAGTTGTTACTATATGACGCTTATCGGGTTGAGCCAAGAGTGCTGCCTTAATTGCCGCATTATCCCCTTCGGTACCACCACTTGTAAAAATAATTTCTGATTCGTTGGCGCCAAGCAAGGCAGCCATTTGTTCACGTGCTTTATTAACTGCTTTTCCAACTTGCCCACCAAAGGTATGCATCGAGGAAGGGTTGCCGTAATAGTCAGTAAAGTAAGGCAACATTGCTTCAACAACTTCAGGGTCTACTTTTGTAGTAGCATTATTATCTAAGTAAATACAATCTTTCTTCATCACTTTCAATTATTAATAGTTAATGGGTAATAGCTGTTAAACATAGTTGGTAGTTGATAGTTAATAGCTTTACAGAATCGCCACTAGCTATTAACTATTAGCTACGAACTATTGGTTACGAAACGTTTATGCTGCTTGCGAGGAACGTTTTTTCTCTAACTGCTCTGAAAATTTTTGAGAATAAGCTGTAAACCAGGTTTCCCAATAATCTTGATTTTTATTGGTCAATTTATCCATACACTTTTTATAAGTGTCAAACCAACATTCCCAGTAATTATTCGCTTGCTTAACACAACCATCGCAGGTAGGACATCCCGCTACACATTGAGGAACTGTGTAAAGAGTATCAACACAACCGTTGCAAAGATTAGGGTCTATTGTCCGCTGACCATCTATTATTGAAATGGCGCCTGTAGGACAAACGGGGAGACACAAGTCGCAGGAAATACACTTAGCAGTAATCTTGTAAGTCATTTGAGATGCTCTTCCTAATTTTGATTGGTTTGGAATCAAGAGTTAGGAGTTGTAAATTAAGGATTCATAAATCGATAACTTATAACTCATAACTCTGTACAGACGTGATTAATCACGTCTCTACCCATGACTTTCTTGGGTAAATTCTTGATGAAATTCTAAAGCAACCTTCTCAATCACATCGTATGATTCAACAACTTTGATACCAGCGTTATGTAGTTTTTCTTTAGGTGATTCGCCAATTTTGGAAACTAATACAGCTTTGCAATCAGAAATTGCTTCGATGATATTGTCCATAGTTGCTTTTTCACCGTATCCACCTTGACAGAAGTGGTCTACTTTGCGATGACCTACATACTTAACTTCGCTGCCATCAACTTCGTAAACTTGGAATTCTTTCGCGTGACCAAAATGTTGATTAACTAAACCGCCACCTTTAGTAGCGACTGCAACAAGAACTTTTGTTCTTTCCTTAACGGCGCCTGCATTCGATGCTTTATCGAGAGTAATTTGTTCTTTAGCTGCTTTGAGTTCGGCTCTAAATTTCTCGATACCTTCTTGCACTTGTTGACGATTTGCAAGGTCATATTCGGGCGCCTCTTCCATGAATTTATCTTTGGTAAATTCTTGGCTACAGTAATTTACGCTATCAAAAAGATGGTATACTGCCAAGACAACTAGTGAGGAACTCTGCTCATGTACATGAAAGGCGAAAATTCTATATCTTGGGGCTATGCCCGTGTCTCTACAGAAGAACAAACCCTAGATAGTGATGCTTTGGGTAAGCAGATTCAACGGCTTAAAGATGCTGGTTGCTCTCAAATATATTGGGATGTTAAATCACGCACGACAGAAAGCAGAGACGGACTAAACCGACTTATCGAAGATTTGAAAAACTCGGCAGTAGGTGAAGTACACTCTCTAAAGTTCACCCGTATTGACCGTATCGGCTCATCTTCTAGATTGTTTTATTCGCTGCTAGAGGTGCTTAAGTCCAAGCAGATAAATATGGTTTCTTTAGACCAAGCTATTGATGCTGAGTCATTGGGTGGTGAGCTAACAATTGATATGCTTCTTGCTGCTTCTAAGTTTGAAATCAAAATGTTATCTCATCGGGTAAAATCCGAGATGCATTTGCGAAAGTCACAGGGGAAAGCAAATAACCGCGCTCCTTTTGGTTACATAGTGGAAAAAGGTTATTACGTTCCTAACCAAGAACCATTAGTATGTTTATTATCAACGAGAAAAGAATATAGTTATATTGAAGTTGCTCAACTTATTTTTGAGATATTCTTTAAGGTTGAATCCATGAGCCAAACTTGTCGATTAATCCATGATTTTTTTGGGATATTAGCGTCTCCAAGAAACATCAAAGAAAAATCATTAAACGTATTAAAAATTGATGATGATAAACCTATAAAATACCGCACTACACATATTGCTCAAGTCCCTCTTTACTTTTCAAAAATGACAATTCGGAACATCTTAGTTAATCCAGTGTACGCTGGTGGAACTGTTTCTGATACTTATGATTATTTTGAAAATGGAAAACGAAGACAAAGAAAGCATTTTACTGAATGGAAAGTTCTCTGGGAAACTCATGAAGGAATAATTTCTCGTGCAGAACATGAAAAAATAAAGGAGATTATAAAAAATAATACAAGTAATCGTTGGGTGAGCCACCAAGAACAAGATGAAATAAACCCTTACATAGATGTTTTAAAATGTAGCCATTGTGGGGGTGGTTTCAGCAGATGCTGCTACCACGTAAGTAAAGGTAGTAATCCAACTAAGAATTGGTGGTATCAATGTTCTAATTATCGAGATAGAAGATGTAATAAGAAATCAACAATATCTGATAAGAAAATAGATACCAGTATAAAAAAACTATTGAATGTTAAAGCAGCAGAATTGGCTGATATTATAAAAAAACGTGTCGAGTTAGAATCTGTGCCTCAATTCATAGAATCGAAAGAATTGATTAATTTGCGAAGCTCATTAAATTCACTGAGAGCTTTGCAACCGAATGAGATAATAGAAAAAGCAATACTTGAAACAGAAAAAAAGATAGATTATTTAGTAAGAAATATGGATGTTCCTGTTCCGGATTTTCTGAAAATATCTACCTTGATAGAATTACTATCAGACGATGCTCTTTGGGACTCAATGACAAATTTAGATAAAAAAAGATTTTTCAGAGAATTTATACATAAAATTATTGTGGATGCACCCAACGTAATTGATATCACTTTTTCGTTTCGTTGCTAATTAAACTCTGTTTCATTTTGTAGTCCTCTGCTTGTTTTTTTAAGCGGAGGATAAATTGACGTAACGTTTCTTGCTTCTCCATAATTATTTTGCTTGAGAAAATGTGTAGGGAACCAAGCGGACTAGATTATATCAACTCCAAAATTAACATCAATGTTTCAGAAACTTTGTTCTCTGTTAACTCATTAGAAACTTTTGAAGTGTTACACAGTACATCATCGTTTGTTGTTTATCTTGAACTTCCAACGCCATCCCTTTGATAATCGCATCATTTACCTGGTCACTAATATTATGATTAAACTAATTTAGTGCTTTTAAGGGAATATCGCTACCATTACGATAATTAGCTGGCATGGGAATTCTACCAGTTAACAAACTATACAATGTTGCAGCAGTAAAACGTTCTTGTCCTTGTCTTTCATACTGCTTAATTGCTGCATAGTCTTCTGTTTTATGACTGGTCATACTGAGCTTTTTACCAATAGTAATTTCACGTGTAAAAAGCCCTGTTGATGAACATATTTTAAAGCTTGTACTAATTGATTGATATACAGTAGAGCGTAACTATTCTGATAATTGCCTGTGCTTATCAACATAAACCCCCAAATCTTCCCTTTATAGTATTTTCTTGATAGCGTAAATTCCTGACTGCGGTCTTCTCCCAATAATCCTACTGCATCTGCACGACATTGACGACAGTGGCGCATCATTTTCATGTTACCAGAGCAATTGTCCTGTACTGTTTTCAACTCAGTACTAGTTGGACCACGCTGTCCGGTTAAACCAAAGTGAGTTCCATGTTCGGGTGCAGAAATCAAAGGCATAATATTATGCAGGAATGCACCATTTTGACGAATCATCTTATTAACTTCAACAAGATGTTGGTCATTAATACCCGGAATCATTACCGAGTTCACTTTACAAAGAATGTCTGCTTCTTTAAGTGCTTGTAAACCTTCTAACTGTTTCTCTAAAAGGATTTTAGCACCTTCAACACCTTTATAACGCTTACGTTTGTAGTGAACCCAAGAATAAATTTGGGCGCCAATTTCAGGGTCTACAGTATTAAGGGTGATTGTAACGTGGTCAATATTTAATTGTTTGATTCTATCAATATATTCAGGAAGCATCAAACCATTAGTTGATAAACAAAGCTTAATATCAGGCGCCTTGTCAGCTATCAACTCAAAGGTGCGAAAAGTCTTCTCTGGGTTTGCTAATGGGTCACCAGGCCCAGCAATTCCCAAAACGGTCATTTGTGGAATTTTGCTCGCAACTACCAGTACTTTATGTGCTGCTTCTTCAGGAGTAAGCAATTCACTAACTACACCAGGACGGCTTTCATTAGCACAGTCATATTTTCTGTTGCAGTAATTGCATTGGATATTACAGGCAGGCGCCACAGCAACGTGCATTCGAGCATAATGGTGATGCGCTTCTTCGCTGTAGCAAGGATGCTTGGCAATGCGCTCCTTAATGCTTTCTTCCATTTCAACAGAAGCGCTGTTACCTGTGCATCCGCAATTGCCAGATTTTGATGTGGTTGTTTTAACTTCCGCTAACCCAGTAGATTGTAGTGTCATTATATAAGGTAATGTTGGGTACATAGGTCGGCGCCTTCAGGGAGATGAAACAAAATAAAAGAAGTCGCGTCTGAAGCTCACATTATCCTGTTGAAGCTAGTACCCAAAGGTGGGTAAGTTTCTTCTTCAGGTTGTAAACCCTTGTAATGAGCGTCGGTGTGTGTCAACGCGCGTTAATGCGGGTGAATTATAGTTATGTTGTGTTCAGCCGCGACTTCCAGTCCACAGGGGCATGGTGCTATCTCATCCCTCCACTCACTTGGGGCGCCTGCCACTTAACCAAATCTATTTATTAAGTTCGATTGCTTGGTGGCGCTCTTTGTGATTGGCGATATAAGTTTTATATCAGCCACCTTTAATGAGGGGAAATATGCCTTCTGGATAAGAGTTATTGGATTTATTAAGTTTTGTACTCAAATCTCAAAACTTATATACATCAATGCTTAAGAGATTTAAAAAAAATTTTTTCGGGAAGAGGCACTAGTATTTCCGGGTGAAGCTACGAGTATTTATGGTATGTGGGATATGTATTGTTGTACTCACCTGTAAGCCTTACGTCGTAAGGATATGAAGCCTATTTTTAAGTTTCGTAAACTGAGTGTATTGTACTCGTCAGGAGTCTATATACTAAGGATGCAACCGCCTAAAGTTAGAGTTTTAAGTTGTAAAGAGTCGCTCTACACTTTCATAATCATTCAGTTATGTAACCAACATATCATTTATTCTCTGCAAAAAAATATAGTTTATATTTTCTTAATATTTTAATTTTTAATGTGTAGTTATATTGCAATTGCATGTCACAGCAAGGATTTCACCCAGAAGTACCAATCAGATAATTGATAAGAGTTGTTGACAAGATAAATTTTTGTTTGCATTGAACTGAACTAACAGCATGGCTGACATTGATTTTCTGATCAAATAACCCTCTTGTGGAATAACTCTCTTGTGGAATGGGCATCCTTGCCCGTTCCAAAGTCTAGGCGGGCAAGGATGCCCACCCCACAAGAACCCACAAGAAAATGTTAGCCAATTAAATTCAAAAATTATATTCACGAACAGTTTAGATTTGCCCAAACGCTAACTTAACAGGTAACAGCGTCACTATCTCATCTTATGGATTTAAATGTACTATTCTTGCTTCTAGGGTTAATACTCGGATATTTACTTTCTGGTTCTAAAGGCAGCCTGATTCAACTTAATGTGTATGTAAATTTGAACTTCAGTGACAACTTTAGTAACAACGGTAATAATAGCGGCAATAACAGCGAGAACTTTAGTAATAACGGCAACAATAACGGGAACGACAACTTGAGCAACAACAAAGGTAACAAAGATAACTTAATGAATTATAATGACGACAATAATGATAACTATTAACGTTTGTAAGGTTGTGCTGTTATAAGTCCTGGCACGACCCGATAATGTTTTACATTGAAAGTACATAAAGTTAAATTCTGTCCAACAGCACAAGCAGCAATTAAAGCATCAAGTAGTCCTAAACTTTGTGAAAGATGATAGGTTGTAAAATCTGATAACGCACGAGTGCAATCTGCTTCACTTGCCCAAATAATGGGTAGTGGAGCCACAAGCTTAAGAGCTTTACGAACTTGCTGCATATTCTGAGCATCTTGGATTAGTTCCATGACAACAAAGCCAGGAACACTAGGGATTTCTGCCAAGCTTGTGAACCACGATATAGCCGGTGCATGACCGCGTTGAATATCAATTAAAACATCTGTGTCAAGTAAATACATTTATTTTGCCTTGCCTACGACTCTCCTCTTCTTTCCGCTTGACGACGTAGCTGTCGAGCGTATGCTTGGCTATCAGTAATGTCTGGACGCGAATTGATAATACCTTCGTTTTGCCAGTATGCTACAAGTTCTGCTCCGTTTTTAGGCGGATTTTCTAAAACCTGCCTTGTTGCAAGAATACGCAAAATATATTCTGATAAAGATAAATTGAGCTGGGAAGCCTCGTCGTGTAGCTCGTTTTCTAATTCTAGTGGCAAGTTAAGACTGATACTCATTTTTCAAACTGTATAAATATTTATAGTTATATAAACCATCCTATATATTTTAAGGTTTTTCAGGCGGAACTGGACAATGTGAACGAGTCGCTCACATTTTTGAGATAGTTGAGCAAGTTCTAGCTGGTGAGTCGGCGCCTTCCGCCTTCTTACTAAGCCTTTATTCAAAAGAAGTATAAAGAAATTGTAAAAAAATTGCTAAACTTAGCCATTGTTATTGTCAAACTCGTCTAAACAAAGCAAGTTCATACATTAGGGACTTTAAAAGGGCTAGGGGTGAAAGCGTATGAAGGTATTGGTGTTAAGTTGGGAGTTTCCACCGCGTATAGTTGGGGGAATTGCGCGTCATGTAAGTGAACTTTACCCGGAGTTGGTAAAGTTGGGACATGAAGTATACTTAATGACTCCTGAGTTTGGCAATGCCCCCTTGTACGAAATTGTAGAGGGTATTCAAGTTCATCGTGTACCTGTGGCGCCTGGGAATGATTTTTTCCACTGGGTGGTTAATATGAACCAGAGCATGGGGCTACATGGTGGTAAACTGATAGCAGAAGAAGGTAAGTTTGATTTAATTCATGCTCATGACTGGTTGGTTGGAGATGCAGCTATTGCACTCAAGCACAGTTTCAAAGTACCCCTCGTTGTTACTATTCATGCTACCGAATGTGGGCGCCATAATGGCATTCACACAGATATCCAGCATTATATTAACGGCAAAGAGGAACTATTAGCTTTCAACGCATGGCGAATAATTGTTTGCAGCGACTATATGCGGCGTGAAGTTGAGCGCGCGCTCTCTTGCCCGTGGGATAAAATAGACGTAATTTACAACGGTATACGTCCAGAGAAGAAAGCTCACCACCAAAACTTTCACGCACAAGATTTTCGTCGTTTCTTTGCCGAAGATGAGGAAAAAATCGTTTACTACGTTGGTCGCATGACTTATGAAAAGGGTGTATCTGTATTACTAAATGCGGCGCCTAAAGTTCTTGCCGAAATGGGGGGGAACGTCAAATTTGTAATTATTGGTGGTGGGAATACCGATAATCTCAAAAAACAAGCTTGGGATTTAGGTATTTGGCATAAATGCTATTTCACAGGATTTATGTCAGATGATTACTTAGATAAATTTCAAACAGTCGCCGACTGCGCCGTATTTCCTAGTTTATATGAACCCTTTGGTATTGTTGCATTAGAGAGCTTTGCCTCACGTGTTCCGGTTGTAGTATCAGATACAGGTGGTTTACCAGAAGTGGTTCAACATACTAAAACAGGTATTGTAACTTATACGAATATTCCAAATTCTCTGGCTTGGGGTATTTTAGAAGTCTTAAAAAATCCAGGCTATCGAAAATGGTTAGTAGATAATGCCTACGAAGATTTAGGGCGCCGCTTTAATTGGGCTAAACTTGCACTTTCTACCGAAGACGTTTACACAAGGGTAGTCAAAGAAAGACAGCAAATAACTTGGTGAGTTAAAAGTGCTGAGTGCTGAGTGCTGAGGAACGGAGTTAAGAGTTAGGAGTTAGGAGTTAGGAGTTAGGAGTTAGGAGTTAGCACTCAGCACTCAGTACTCATAACTATTTAAAAGCTTCCAGTTGCTCTAGACGCAGCCAAATGTTTGGTGTAGGTACTTTCCCAAACTTAACAAAAGCATAATCACCTTTTATATCAACGATTTCACCTTCACTATCAAACAGATAGGAAGGGAAACGAGTATCGCTAGCTTGTGCCTCAAGGCTGTTTTCAAGCTTATCGCGAACAACGCGAACCATATCTCCTTTTTTGACTGCCATGATAGTTCCTATAAGCGCATACAGTATTCCATTAAGGATTGTAACTTGCGCCTCGTCTTTGAGGTTATAAAGATAATTTAGTCTTACCACAGAGACACGTAGAGACGCTCCGGTTCATAGTGTCTCTACACAGAGAGGGTTTTAAGCGCCGATTTTAAATTTCATACTTTAGTAAATATTGTTACTTATTTTTTTAAAATTTAAGTATTATTCGCAAAAAAACCGCTATTTTACAGGATGAATCTTTAAAATTAGTATGATTTTGATACATTTAGGGCACAGTGCGTCGTTTGATGAGTAGCTATGCTATGGTGCCAATCTCTCTTCTCTGTGTCAAGAGTGTCTTTGTGGTAAAAATAATTTTATGCACTGCACAGTTCGTATGCCTGTGCTACAAGATGGGTTAATTTTGGCATTCGGCACAAAAATGGCTGGAGCGTCCTGCTAAACGAGTTCGTTGGATAGGAGTAGCGCATACTTTACATGGTTGTGCTGCACGATTATAAACCCATGCTTCACCACCGTAGTTTCCGTTAACACCCGCGACATTTAAGAAATTACTAAAAGTTGTACCACCAGCTTCGATACTTTTTGTCAGAACCTGAATAATAGCTGGGTGCAATTTCTCAATTTGTGCGAGTTTTAAATTAGTACACAGTGTTTCTGGACGAATACCACTCAAAAACAATGCTTCATCGGCGTAAATATTTCCTAGTCCTGCGATTATTGATTGGTCAAGTAATGCAGTTTTTATCGGGCGCCGACAAGTTTTAAGCTTACCAGCCAAGTACGCTACAGTAAACTCAGGTGCGAAAGGGTCACAAGCAAGCTTTGCCAAACCTGTAATTACCTTTTCAACTTCAACTTCAGGTTCTACCCACCACATTTGACCAAAAGTACGCTGGTCAACAAAGCGTAATTCATAGTCGTTTTCAAAAAATATCCGCACGCGTGTATGTTTGTGCAACGCGGTATCGCGATTTAACCATAATAATTGACCGGTCATTCGTAAATGCACTCCCAGGTATGAGGGGGAAGATACAGGAGATAAATTCGCTAGGAGATATTTTCCATAACGGCGCCATGTTGTAATATTCGTTTTGCTTATACCTTCTATAAATTTTTCAACTGAATCAGGATGAGCGACGGTACGATGTAGCAGTACATCTCCACCAATAATTTTTTGATTTAAGGTCAATTGATTTAAACCGCGTCGGACTGTCTCAACTTCTGGTAATTCTGGCATTGTTATCGCAAAGGAATAAACGAGTATTAAATTTAATCTAGTAAAAAAATTAATGGGGAGACTTGAAGACGGGAAAAGCCGAGGGAACTCTTCTACATCATCTTTGTCTCCCCATTTAGGTAATGTAAATTATCTCACAATCGTACTGAGTTATTTTGACACTTAAGCGCCTGGTTTGGGCTTGGCTTTAGGCGCCTCTGTTTCGAGTAACTCGTCTTGGGCAAAGTTATTCGTGTTGATACCAGCGTAGTTAACTTTATCAAAACGAACGATAACGGGGTATTTAATACCGCTTTGGTCAATTGACGCTACGGTTCCTACATCTTGGTACCAGTAGGACTCGGGGCGAAGAACACGCACTTTAGAACCACGTTGAACCATAAGTTTTTCCCTTTTGATTATGAATTGTCAAATATCAGGGTCTGATGTCTACACTTTACAACTAGCAAGGGACGCATTGTCACATTGTTAAGTTATTTGAAAAAATACCTGTTGAGAATGCAAAAAGCAGACTATTTCAAAAAAGGTGTGTCCTCCCCCTTGACAATGCACTCGTTATCGAATAACTTTTTTGGTCACAAAGGAAAAAATATTTAGGAGTAATCATGCCCTAGTTAAAACGAATACACTACCCTCGTTACCACGACCAATCCGTAAATCGTTGTCTATATAAGTAATATCGAGCCATCCTTGTTGGTTGGTGCTGTTAATTGGGAAGTCAATAGCGGTAAACTTTTTACCAGTCTCGATTTGTTGGATATACGATGAAGGAGACTTAAAGTCGATTAAACGACTTAATCCAAGTATCGAACGCTCGAATTTGACTTGGACGCGCGTCAAGGAGACAGGTTCAAATGTTGCGACGACACTGATAATACCTTCTAAGTATGGCAATCCGTAAACTGATGCTATGTTGTATACACTGTTGGTGTTGACGCGGATACATTGATATATTTGACCTAATTTATATAAAGGTAGCCGATCAATGTTTAACAATCCCTTACTTGTGGTGTATAGTAGTCGCCAATCGCCATCAAGCATTTCACTTGCCTCAAGTGGACGCGGTGTTGGGTTCTGGTCTTCTAGATTCGCAACATAGGCTAAAATTGCTTGTTTGTCCAGTTCGGTCGCTAATAAACCTCGATTTGTGGACGCAATAACGTTTAGAAGTTGAGTTTTTACTAGCATCGTTTTTTACCTCAAATGCAGGTCAGTAAATAGTCATTATTGAAAACAAAAAAGCCCCAATGTGTACCGCCATACCAAAAAATCGATATTTCACCAAGATTTTCCTACGGATATTAAATAATATTTTTTTTGACGGATTTTCTTGGAAAAGAGTTGAATGAATAACTAAAATCTCTTGTATCAAGTGATAGACTCTTATTGTCCAGCTACGTTACTTACTTTGTGTCTTTGTCGATATGCTTAATTCTCCATTACGTGAAGCTCCCCGCAACCAACGTGCAGCTGTAATTCCATTAAAGCAAGAAACATCACTTTTAGACTGGTTACAAGCTAGTGGGCGCCTTATCGCTCGCGCAGAGCAAGAACCAGACTTTGGCGATGATGGTGAAGAAGAAATATCAGAGTTTTTGGGTGGTGATGATGGTATTGGTTACGATGACGACGATATGGACGATGATGTCGATATTGAGGAATCGTAAACAAAGCCAAGTGTATCCTTAAAGCAGAGGACTTGTGGCAAGCATAGTCCCTATTAATAAATCAGCTTATTAATTAAGCTAAATCTTAAAAAGAGTGTGGAGTGAAGGGAAACTTACGTGGACGCAAAATTATCTCCTAACCAAGGATTGAATATTACTGGTATCGGTTTAGTCTCGTTACTAGGTGTGGGGCTGGGTGTGACAGCACTAATATTGGATGTTATGGCAGGTCGTCTACCTTGGCTTGCAACATCATTAACGATGCCACTTCTACTGTGTGCGTTAATTTCTGCCGCAGTCGGTTATTGGGTGGTACCCTGGCTCTGTGCCCTCAAAGCTGGGCAAGTGATTCGTGAAGATGGGCCACAAGCTCATCTCAAGAAAGCTGGCACTCCAACAATGGGCGGTATATTTTTTATTCCTGTTGCCGCAATTGTTGCTTGTGTATGGTCTGGTTTTGACCGTCAAGTCCTCGCCGTTTCTGCATTGACTTTAAGTTACGGTTTCATTGGTTGGCTCGACGACTGGCAAATTCTTCGTCGCAAGTCCAACAAAGGTATTTCACCAAAGACTAAACTAGCGCTGCAAGTTGGATTCGCAGCACTATTTTGTCTGTGGTTAATGTATAGTCAGACGAATAGCATTACAAGTATAGCGTTTCCTTTGGGTTTTTCTCTACCCCTTGGATTATTATTTTGGCCTTTCGCAGGATTTGTGTTGGTCGCCGAAAGTAACGCAACCAATTTAACTGACGGTATTGATGGTTTAGCTGGAGGTACGGTAGCTATCGCGATGCTCGCTTTAGGCGCCTTAACTGCTCCAACTTCACCCGAATTAATGATTTTTTGTGCCAGCATCAGTGGAAGCTGTCTAGGTTTCTTAGCACATAACCGCAACCCTGCCCGCGTATTTATGGGAGACACAGGTTCCCTCGCGTTGGGTGGTGCATTAGCAGCAGTCGCATTACTTACAAATAGTCTCGCAGCATTATTTATCTTAAGTGGCATATTCTTTGTTGAAACCTTGTCAGTAATGGCACAAGTTGGTTACTACAAAGCCACTAAAGGTCCCGACGGTAAAGGCAAACGTCTCTTCAAAATGGCGCCGTTACATCACCATCTCGAACTTTCTGGATGGTCTGAATTGCAAGTTGTTGCAGTCTTTTATATAATTGGCGCCATTTTAGCAGTATGCGGTTTCGCAATCGGCAAATTTTAATATACATGAAATAAAGTTTTCGACAAGACACTTCAGCCTCCTCTTAATTGAGGGGGCTTTTTTTATTTTTAACACAAATTCATCAATCCACTTGGAAACTACTTAAAATGCTTTTAAACAGCGTATTCACGCTTCGCTCCTGGAGTAACGCTAGTATTATTCAATATCATCTACATCAGGCTGACATTAGTGATTTTAGTAGAGAATCAGTTTGCATTAATATAGGACTCATACCCAGAGCATCCGTTAAGTGATAACCTAACAATTGAGCGTTTTTTACCGTATAAAAGGCTTTATCAGAGGTATCGAAATAATCTTGTTTTGACAAACATCCTGAAACATCTGTATGCAATTATTGATACAGAAAATACAATTGCTATCAGTAGAAAATTTCACAAGAAATAGGTACATTAATACCGGCGTTACGTTGATATAGGCACCTTGTACTCAAATAGGTAAGTTGACGCATCTTGTATTACAAAACATAAGTACCTTCGGCTATTGAGTATATTTTAACTGTTTATGCTTCAGCCAAGCAATACTCTACACCATATTCAAGGCTTCGGGCAACGGCGCAATAGCTAGCACAAAAACATTTTTCAATAATAGTATTATTTGCTATCACATGGCATAGTTAATACTAAAATACGAACATCATTCATCGTCCTTTTGGAACGAAGTATACGAAACAATTCTTTGCTATCTATGACTGCACATTTGAGACAGATGTGCTACAGCTTATCAAATTTAATAATATGAACCACTAATTATTTAAAATCGACTATCCGTTACATCCGTTTATTATCCGTTGCCAATTTGTCCAACCAGATGAACAATTTCTGGTAATATCAATTTTTCCATTGCTAAACGCACTGCATTACTCGAACCAGGAACCGAAAAAATTAGCTTACCTTGATAAGTACCAGCAGTAGCACGCGATGCTATTGCACGTGAACCAATTTCTTGATAACTCAAATATCTAAATATTTCCCCAAAACCTAGTAAAGTTTTCTCTAGTAGTTTTTCTATTGCATCATAGGTTGTGTCTCTTGGTGCAATTCCGGTTCCACCGTTTAATATAATTACATCAACGTCCGTTCGTTCTTTTAATTTTTCTATTTCTGTTTGAATTAAAGTGGGTTCGTCTTTAATTATTGCGTATGCGGTGACGGTATGATTGGCGCCAGAGAGTAATTCGTGAATTAATTGCCCGCTTTTATCGGTTTCGATAGTGCGTGTGTCGCTAACGGTGATGACGGCACAGTTTATTGTTGTATGTGGTGCGTCGGGATGAGGATGATTTGCCATATCAAAGTTATGAGTTGTGAGTTATGAGTGATGAGTTATGAGATAGAATTTCAACTCCGCTCCTCCTAACTCCTAACTCCTAACTATTTAAGATTTTCCAAATTCTAGCCCGTTGTCTTCGGCGTAGCGCTCCATAAACCGCATGAAACGCTCCCACTCGTCAGGTGACCTCATGATGTAGACTGCTTCGAGTGCTTCTGGTTTTCCATTGATGAATTTGCCTTTGACTTCGCGAGTGATTATTTCACCCTCTTCATCAATCATGTACATCCCGGTAATATCTTCGGTATTGCCACTGCCCAGTGCGTTTGGATTTTGAAAAATAAAGGTCGCGGTTCCGCTCTCACCAGAGCGCGAGCGTGTCAAACGTATATCTGGGATAACTTCTTCATTGACACCTCTAGAAAATTGAATCTTAGCCATGATTAAGTAATGTTAAAGTAGCGTGATACCTAAATTAAGATTCTCTCATCATTTAGTACCAACATTTCATTACTGCCCAAATTCTTTCTCAAGTATCAAAGTGACGGGGCCATCATTTTCTATACTTACATGCATCATTGCTCCAAATTGCCCTGTTTCTACTCGTAACCCGCTTGCGCGCAGTTTCTCGACAAATTGATTGTATAGATTAGAAGCGCGAGAAGGCGCCGCGCTTTTGTCAAAAGAAGGGCGCCGACCTTTACGACAATCCCCATACAGAGTAAATTGACTAACAACCAATAATTCCCCATTAATTTCTTGTATCGATTTTTGCCATCTGTCTCCACCTTCATCATCAGAAAATACCCTTAATTCCAAACATTTACGTGCCACCCATTCCAGTTCAGCATCAGTATCTGTATCAGCTATACCAACAAGTACATTTAAACCCCGCCCGATTTCACCAATAATTTCACTATTAACTGTTACCTGTGATGATTTAACTCGCTGGACAATCACGCGCATAGTACTAAATAACTACTAAGATAGATGATTTGGTGTAATTTCATTTAATTAATAATTATCATTGAATAGGGACTTAATGATAATTATTTTTTATCATATAGTATTTGTGATATTTTATACGACAGCATAATAAATTTGAATATGAGTAATTTTTTCTTCTTTGCTGGTGTAGTTTATTGATGAGCGTTACCCATGCTTCCAAAAAACCCGTAACATCTCTTTACATTCCAGTACACTAGCCAACCTTGTTTTTTTTGCAGATCAGGGTATTTACTAGGTATTTTTTCCTACTTTTGGGGTGGTTTTTAGTAAAACACCCCCCTTTTTTGAAGAAAAATCCTGAAATCTATATAAATTAATGGTTTCATCTGTTCACTTCTGTCGTATAAACCTTAGAATGATTCATTGAAAAGTCGAGCCAACAGGAGTTGCAGCAATTTCAAGCAAAAATACTCCTTTTGGTAGACTTTGTAAATCTCCTAACAGAGATTTCAGTGAATTCGGCACAGGGTGTGTCCGTACACAATCCCAAGTAAACCTCAAGGAGTTTGACATGAACAAGGGCGAATTAGTAGATGCAGTAGCAGAAAAAGCTAGCGTTACCAAGAAGCAAGCGGATGCAGTCCTTACTGCGGCGCTAGAGACTATTATCGAAGCGGTTTCTTCGGGCGATAAGGTTACACTAGTTGGATTTGGCTCATTTGAGTCACGCGAACGTAAAGCCCGCGAAGGGCGCAACCCGAAAACCAATGAGAAAATGGAAATACCTGCTACCAAGGTTCCTGCTTTCTCTGCTGGTAAGCTATTTAGAGAAAAAGTGGCGCCCCCAAAAGCTTAGTTAGTTTTGAATGGAGTAAATTATCGATGGGGAAACCTGCACATGGAGGAAATTTAGTTTGGGCATCGGCGCTTGCTGGTTGTCCTCCTAGTGCGATTCTGGATTTTTCTGCCAGTATCAGTCCGTTGGGACCACCGGAGAGTGTATTGACGGCAATACAGTCCCAGCTTAGTAATTTACGGCACTATCCAGACCCCAGTTACAGTGATTTGAGTTTATCGCTCAGTCACTTTCATAATCTACCTTCCGAATGGATTCTGCCGGGTAACGGCTCGGCAGAATTACTTAGTTTTGTAGGTAGAGAGTTATCAGAATTTGAAACAACTACCTTAATAACTCCAGCCTTTGGCGACTATTACCGCGCGTTGGCTGCTTATAACGCACAAGTGTTGGAGTTCCCTTTAATTAGTGGTGAGTGGAAAGTGCTGAGTGCTGAGTTATTAGAAAAACTTATTACTCACCACTCAGCACTCAGCACTCATTACTCAACACTCCTTCTTAACAATCCTCACAACCCCACAGGGGTAATATTTTCACGCGAAGATATTTTGCCCTGTTTAGACAAATTTGCTTTGGTGGTAATTGATGAAGCGTTTATGGATTTTTTACCACCAGACGAACAACAAAGTCTTATATCGGTTGTGCAGGATTATCCAAACTTAGTAATTTTAAGGTCGCTGACTAAGTTCTATAGCATACCCGGTTTGCGATTGGGTTATGCGATAGCACATCCTAACCGTTTACAACGCTATAAGACTTGGCGTGACCCTTGGAGTGTTAACACTTTAGCGTCTGCTGCTGGGGTAGCTGCACTCTCTGATACAGAGTTTCAAGCTAGCACTTGTTCATGGCTACCCAAAGCGCGCAAAGAACTATTTGAGGGTTTATCTCAAATTCCAGGTTTACAACCGCTTCCAAGTGCCGCTAACTTCTTACTAGTCCAGTCCGAACATTCTTGCGTGGAGCTACAACATCGATTACTCAAAAACCATCAAATCTTAATTCGCGACTGCCAAAGCTTTCCTCAGCTTGGAGACCGATTTTTTAGAGTCGCTGTTCGTACAGAATTAGATAACAAGCGGTTATTAACTGCATTGCAAAGCGTTTTATTATAATTTTAGCCCTGTGTATCGACACGCGAATTTAATTCTCTGAAGAATGTGATTGAATACGACATTGTTATTATTGGCGGTAGTTTAGCTGGACGTTATGCAGCTTATGGCGCTATTCAGTTAGGCGCCAAAGTGGCACTTGTTGAGCCAGAAAATAGTTCCGAATTATTATATTCAAGTGCCCTGAACCATATCGCTTGTGAGTATCGTCCTATTGTGTCTAAGATGGCGCCAAGTGAATCTATAGATTGGGAAACAGCAATGTTATGGGCATTTGGAGTAGAATCTCAAATTGGTGCCGAAAACTCGCTTGCACTAATAGCAGCACAAGGTGTTGACGTTATTGTTGGTAGCGGTCAATTTGAGCAAAAACCACATCTAGCGTTTTTTGTCAATAACCGTTTATTAGTAGGACGGACTTATTTGTTAGCTACTGGTTCACATTACTTAGCACCAGATATAGAAGGATTACACAAAACAGGCTTTTTAACGCTTGGAAATATAAGTTTTTCTCTTGAAGTGGCGCCTAATAATTGGGTAATTTTAGGTGGTGTACCCCAAAGTATTGAGCTTGCACAAGCTGCTTCGCGTTTAAATTGCAACGTGACGTTAATTGTTGAGGGTTCCAAAATTATCTCACACGTTGACTCCGAAGTCATTCAATTACTCGAAGCACAGTTAGAAGCTTCGGGTGTACGTGTACTAAAACAAACTAAAGTTACACAGGTTTTATCTATTGATGGTAAAAAGTGGTTACAAGCAGGTGATAAAGCCATTGAAACTGACGAAATAATTGTGGCAACACAAACACCGAACATAGAATCACTCAATTTAGCGGCAGTTGGAGTTAAATGGCATAAAAATGGCTTGCTTGTAAATGCAAAACTGCAAACTACAAATAATCGTATTTATGCTTGTGGAGATGTTATTGGTGGATATACGCTTACTAATTTAGCAAATTATGAAGCTAATATTGCTTTAAGAAATGCTTTATTTTTTCCGACAAGAAAAGTTGATTATCAGTATGTTCCTTGGGGAATAGCAACTCAACCTCCTTTAGCGCATGTCGGAATTACCGAAGCACAAGCACAGCAATTATATAATTTTGATGAAATAATAGTTTTACGACAATATTTTAAGTCGTTGCCATTAGCCCAAATTAATGATGAAAATACAGGTGTTTGTAAAATAATTACTTTAAAAAACGGCGAAATTCTAGGAGCATCAGTATTTGGATTAAATGCGGGGGAATTAATAAATCTAATTTCCTTAGCAATAAATCAAAAAATTAAAATTAATAATTTTCACAAAATAGCACTTGCTTACCCAAGTGTAGGAGAAATTATATTACAAGCCGCACGCAATTGGAATAAAATCAAACTAGAGAAAAATAACGCACTACAAGAATTACTAGAAGACTTTTTCCAGTTTCGTCGCAATTGGAATTTGTAGAGACGTTACATGTAACGTCTCTACATTCATATTTATATTTACGGTTTTTTATTCTTTCCTTCTAAAAACGAAACGCTACCAATCCCTTGTAATATACCACGTCCAATTAAACCTATACCGCGTCCGACAACTTGCGTCAAAACAAATACTACACCGCTACCTAGAAAAGATAACATTGATTGTAAACGAGGCGCCACGGCATCACGAAATTCTAGCATCAAAGTTACAAATAGTGGAATACCTCTAAGTTGCGTCAGTTCATTACGTCTAGAAGCGTATATCGAAGTTTTTGCAATACCACGCGGTGCAAAAACAAATATTTCATAACGACTTTCAAATATTGCCTGTGGTTCCTTATAATAATTTCTAAGACGATATTTCCACGACAAGTTATTTCTAAACCTTTCGATTTCTCTGGTTGAAATATATTGACGGTCATAATAATCTTTTTTAATTGACTCAACATCAGCTAATCGATTTAACAACGGCTGAATTACACTGTTGGCTACTTGAATAATTATATTTTCTAAAATCATTAATGCATTAGCTCTAGCTTCTGTACTATCAGCCGAATATATCACATTATCAATATGCCAATTGTTCTGAAAAACTAAATATGATAAAAACTCGCTAAACAGTGGTATATAATTCAGAATTTCCGATTGAACAACATCAATATCTAGAATTAATAAGTTTACGATTTCTACATAATTACCATTAATGCGAACGCGCGTAAATTTGCCAAAAAACTCAGTAGTGGCTGTTTGCCACAAATCACGTAAAATAATATGCTTTAATTCTTGTAATTGATTAATCTCGACTTGAGAATTTCTTAGTTCGTCTAAAACTTCAGCCAGCTTTTGCAAAATTAAATACAGTAAATCGCGTTTTTTGTCAACACGTAAAATATCTATTTCTAAGGCAACATCGGTAACATTGTGTAATGGTAACTGAAACTGTGACACACAAGAAGCAAATAAATCTGATTGTAGTGACCGAGGACTAGATAACTGCGGCGCCTCAGTCACGAAAACGTTGGATGGTTCAATAATATTAGTAGAAATATTAGAAGGTGTTTCGACTTGTTCAAGTTGGGGCGATACTGACAATAAATGATTTAACAACCATCGTGCGGTCTGTAGTTCGCGAACTTTGCCAGCTAAAACTGCACGCTCAAGTGTCGGTATTCCCGGAACTCCCAATTCTCGTCTGATTTGTCTCAGGTTGGCCTGAATATAATTGTTACCCGACAATCTGAGATTATTGATAAATCTTGCTGCGCGTTTAGTAAGGGGGGGTGAGTAGACATTCTCTTGATAGTTTGTGGCGATATTTCGAGAAAGCCAATAAACACCACCAGTTATAACAGTATTAATAGCTGTTACTAATTCTGGAATGGGGGCGCCTTTCGGGCAATAACCCTCAACCCCGATTTGTGCTGTACCCGCTAGCTGCTGCAATGGTTGTGAGCTTAGTAACAAGATTGGTAAATCTGGGTACTGGGCTTTTAACTGCCTACATAACTGATTAATGCTGGGGTAGTTAGCTAATTCCAAAATAATCAAATCAAGTGTAGGGTTGGGTTGCATCAATGAAACTAGTTGCAGCGCTTCTACATCAGTTTGAGCTTCCCCAACTATTTCTAAGTTCGCTTCAGCTTCCAACGCTACTCGCAGTCCTAATCTAAAAATTGGGTCGGGGTCAACTAAGAGTATTCTGATGGCGTTGGTTGTGGTCATACTAGTCAAATGCACAGTTTCCGATTAGAGATTAAATGAAGCATAATTAAATTTGAAGGCTATTTACTGAGTTAAAAATGAACTTAAGTATTCGCCATTGGCTGGCGAGCAAATTTATCAAAAATAACTACAGAGAAGCACTTAACTCAAGTTCCATCTCTGGACTATCCCTACGTATTATCAACGAGATTGAAGATAAAAGTTTAACTTGTTTTGACATATGTAGTTTAGCAGAAATACTTGAGTTGCCGATAAGGTTAGCGTGTCTTGAAATTCCTGTAATTATTCAACTAACCCAAAGTCTACTATCCAACAGTAGTCAAAAAAAACCGTTGAAGCGGAATGAGGGAACGTGGCAGGTATTTCAAATTGCGTATTTACTAGCTCTATTACAAATTTTAGAGCAGGAGATTCATTTAAAAAAGCCCTGGTTAAACCGAGCGATGTTTTGGTCGGACGTAGAAATTTGTTTTCCTCTTACTGATGGGACGTTACAAGCTTTGCTGAAAACACTTCAAGGGGTCAAATTAACTGATACTCAAGCAGAACAAGCGCTCTTATTAATGGGTGACTCCTTTTTAGTCCAGCAAATGAACAGTGCGACTGTAGCTTGGTTAAAAGCAAACGGCGCCGAAGAAACCGAAGCCAAATTAATGGTACAGCGATTATCACACGCACTACCAGGACATTTACTCGAAGTAATTGCCCAAAATGCTGCTGGTTTGGCACAACTACAAAAATTTGTGCGGTTGCAGGTGAATTATACAAGTGGCACAACCACTGCTGCTTCACATCTTGCATCAGACGTTCACACATCAAAAATAGATTTACACTGCGAGCAATACCGTGCTAGCTTAATCAAATTTTTAGCTGAACCCCTATTTTTAGAATCATTTTCACTAAAAGATATATATGTACCACCCAAGGGATTAGTATTTGATACAAATAGCCAATACGAACCTAAAACAGTTCAGCTAGTTGATTTAACAACATGGTTACTACAAGAACTCGAAAATTCGGGTAATATCACCTTTATCGAAGCTTTATCTGGTTATGGAAAGACGAGCTTTTGTCAGATGCTTGCCGCAAAAGTCGCTCAAGAGATTTACCCAAGCTGGATGCCTATACTGATAAAATTACGTGATGTCTCTGAATGTAATACTTTTATTGAAACTCTTTGCTCTGGACTTCCTTTATATTTATCTATCCACCTGGCACAATGGCTGAAACATGAATATCCAAGATGTTTAATAATCCTCGATGGTTTCGATGAACTACCCTTCACAACAAATAAAATATTAAAAACAAAGTTTATCGAGCAGCTAGTTAACTTCCAGTCGCAGTCGCAGCATAAAGTTGTTTTAACCTCGCGACCAATTGATTTAACTGATATTACAGATGAAACAACACCATTGCGACGCATTAAAATGCAACCGCTTGAGCAAGAGCAACTGCGAATTTGGTTCCAAAATTGGATTGCCGTACAGTCGGCGCCAATTTCTCAAAACTTCTTTATGTTCTTAAAGCAAGCGGGGTTATTTTCGGGTAAATCAAAGTTACCTGAACTAGCAGCGCTAGTACGTCAACCCTTAATGCTATATCTACTAGGTATTTTATACCGGGATGGATTACTAGAAGATGACATCATTGAACTAGCTTCTTCACGACAAAACGGTGGCGCCTTTATAATGTGGGAAATTTATCAGCGTCTAAACCGTTGGTTATTGGGATATCCTTTAATCGGTGGAATAAAACCGATATTAATACGTGAAGGAACAGCCCATATTCACCGTACCCAAGATGCCATCATAAATCTTCTACAAAACCATCATCCTAAAGATGTACATACGCAGATGCTCTCCCTGGCATTGAAAATATTGCACTCCCAACAGCATATAAAATCAGAAGCATCAGACATTTTGCCCGCATTTTATTTTGATAACTATACCCCAAACAAAATCAAATTCTCTCATCCCAAACTAGGTGAACTATTATGTGCCGATGCAATTGCTACACAGCTAAAATTACTTACTCAACGTCAACGTAATGATTACGGCGAATCAAACTTTATAATAGACAATCATACAAGTATTGCACAGCACATATATAACCTACTAGGCTACGGAATTATTAGTTCTGAAATTGGAGAACTAGTAATCGAAGCATTACGCCAATCTGAACTCAAAGATATATTCTCCGTATTATGTGACCGTTTACTAATCGTCTGGCATGGCTACTGCCAAGGCCGTTGGCTTGATGAACTTGTAGTACACAACGCTCGAAATTATTATAAAAACTTAGAAAACCCACTCAACGTTGAACAAATTAACGCCGCAGTCGGGCTAAATTTATTTTTCTTGCTTTGCGACTGTCACCGCATGTCCAAGCGTATATTTAGTCCCTGCCATAACCCCCAAGTATTAGCACAATTAATTTCTAGAACAAATATTTTGGCGCCAAATGCATTTAGTGAGCGAGCAAATCGTAAAACTTTTACAGCTTTAAACCTATCAAACGCTGACCTGACCCAAATTTCTCTAGCTGGAGTCTCTCTAGAAGGAGCAAACTTAACAGGTGCCAAACTAACAGGCGCCAACCTAGCTTGTTCAAACCTAAACAGCGCAAATTTGACAGGTGCCGACCTTACAGGTGCCAACCTAGAACGTGCCAACTTAACCAATACGAATTTATCAGTAGCTAATTTAGAGTGTGCGAACTTAACAGGCACAAGGTTAACATCAACAATCCTTACAAATGCCTGCTTATATAACGCCATACTATCGGAACTAGATAAAGAAGCGGTTAGTTTACAGGGAGCAATGTTCGCACCCGAAGAATACCGTGCGCTCAAAAATATATTAGCGCATCAATCAAAGTTAGAAGGTTCCTATACCTCCGACTCAACCACAGGCACAAACATTTGGTTGAACAGTACACCAGAAATAGGAATGATTGAAAGCATTGAAGGAGAAATGCTACCAGAAGATTTATATGAAGACGAAGTAGATGACGAAACCTTTATTGGAACTTATTAAAATCTTGTCATAAGTAGGTAGGCAGAATTAAACGGTACTATCTAAACTTATTTACAAACAAAGTGAAACTCAACACTGCTTGAAATCGTTGGGTTAAGCGATAGCGCAACCCAACCTACAAAAGTTTAATTATTAACCGTTTGCAATATAAAATTCCGTACCTTTACCGACTCCCTTGTTAAGCAGAAGAATTAGTCGGAGTAGTAAAAAAAAGATTAAAAAACAAAAGTAACAAAAGTACTCAATAATTTACCTTAATTTACCTCGAAAGTAAAAATAAAGGCGATATAACAATCCTAACTCAATTGTGAAAAAACAATATGGCGGGTAATACCTGCTTTACAAAAGGCTTCAAAAAAAGAGTAACCTATTCTACTTAAATATAGGAATATTTAAGCTTAATTAGCAATAGAAAACAAAAAACAAAGCCGAAAACAACAATATGTATTTAGTAGAAATATCCCAGCAAGTACTCAGTACTGTTAACTATGTATCTTTTCAAATTATCGGTGCGGAAGCTTTAGGCTTAACGTTCATTACAGCCTTGGCTTTTATTGCAATTCATTTGTTCTCAGGGTACATCCACAAGTTTTTACACCAACAAGAACGTCAAGTTGCTTCCTTCAGTGGAGGAATGGCAATTGCTTATGTTTTTATACACTTAATAGACAAATTGGGTAAAGCAGATAGAATTATTGGAAGAACTAGTTTTAGTTTACTTTGTTTAATGGGTTTTATGATATTTTATGGGCTAGAATATTTTGCCTGTCAAATTATAGATAAAAAAGATAATAGTAATTTATCTTTTGGCATAGAGTTAGCTTTTGCATGTATTTATAATTTTCTCATTATTTACGCAATTCCACAACAATTTGAACAGTACGGTAGTTTAGTCTTTCTCTATTTGTTAGCAATGGGTTTGCATTTACTAAGTCATAACCTCGTTTTTGCTAAGGAATATGGCACAGCGTTTACATCTTGGGGACGATATATGTTAGTGAGTGCTGTAGCTTTTGGTTTTTTTATTGATGTGTTCACTCCAAAACCAAGTCAATATACCTCGGATGGGTTTATTGCTATTCTCGCTGGGTCTTTATTATATCATATTTTTAAAGAAGAAGTTCCAGACCCACAACATTCCAATTTTCTTTGGTTTTCAGGTGGAGTTTTAGCTTATACGGCTTTGCTGGTATTTCTCATTAAAAAGTGAGTAATTTTTAATATTCTTGGAAGCATTGATAAACTAAGGTTCTGGAACCATCGTAAATTTGTTCGCTTCTAACGATATTGAAATTGAAGTTATTGGTAAAATGCTGCGTCCCTGGTCAGATGGCATGAAACCAGGCTGGTGACTAATTGGTAACAATACAAGCTTTAGAGGGCGCCGATGCTTGAGTGCATCGACATTTTTTGTCATTATCACATATCAAACTTAAGAATAGCAGCTTTTAAGTCCTAATTGCTGTTTAAAAAGCTTGTTTCAGTTTCGCTTTTAACATCCACACTCTACTTGTCTTTGGGTGAAAACTCAAAGACTTTTTTGTAGCAAGATAGTTTTTGCGAGACTGTAGGGTGGGCGCACTGCCCACCTTACTAATATCATTTCTGGTAAGGTCTCCATACTATCGACAATCAACCAGACATGATATAATTAACCTTGTTTATTGCGATAGCCAACGAAGTTAATACTGTAATCAGTAATTTTAACTCCTGTTTGTTCTTCGATTTGACGAATTAAATCTTGGGGGAGTTCGACATGGACATCAAGAATTTGGTTCGTATCCAAACAGTTGACGTGACTGTGAGAATCACTAATATTACCGTAAAGGCGCCCGTCGCAGCGTTCAATACATTCGATGATACCCTGTGAAGAAAGAGCTTCTAAGTTTTGATACACAGAAGTATGACCGATGTCTTTGCCTTGTTGGTTGAGACGGTCGTAAATTTCTCGTGCTGATAGGTGTTCTTGCGCTTGCCACAACAGTTCGAGTATAAAACGACGTTGACGGCTAACGCGCATACCCAGGTCTTGACACCGAGATAGCGCGTCTTCAAGGGAGCGAATAGGTTTTGATGTTATCGATGTCACTGGATTTTGCATATGCGAATTTGTTAATGGAATAATTGTGCAGCAGGAGTGTTTTGTTATATATGCAACTATTGTGCAACTAATATCACATTTATTGCTACCTGTACTTCAAGATGTCGTGACACATGAAATTACAGATACAGATTTGTTTCCTTTGAACATCGAGTACGATAAGTTATTTAATCAAATTCTAATTCATACTCATTACAACTTTAGCTTAAAAACCATAAAATCGTCTATAAAATGCAAACACTTTTACTGATTGCCACGACAACATACCATGCTTTGATGTGTTGGTTAGAGGATAAAAAGTCGGCGCCAGGTCAAATCGTGCATATAGGTAGTTGTAAATTACACATCTATACCAAAGGTGAAGGCAGTCCCACAGTAGTTATCGACCACAGTCTTGGAGGTATCGAAGGTTATTTCCTAATCGACGAATTAGCTAAAATCACAAGGGTTTGCGTATACGACCGTGCGGGGTATGGGTGGAGTGATATAAGTTGGCGCCCACGCACCAGCGAAAATATAGTCACAGAGCTAGATTTACTACTTACAAAAGCTAACATTAAACCACCGTATATTCTCGTAGGCGATTCATTTGGAAGTTATAACGTGCGACTTTATGCCCAGCGTTTTCCAGAAAAAGTAACAGGGATGGTACTTACCGATGGTTTACACGAAGAAAGCATGTTAAAAATGCAATTTGACTTACAAGCATTAAAATACTTCTTCGCTTCAGGGTTTGTAATGTCGGTCATAGGCGCCATATTAGGAATAGTGCGGATATGCCAACAATGCGGGATATTTTTGTTACTCAAACCAGAATTAAGCAAATTTACTCAACATACACGCGAACACGTACTACGTTCATTTCGGCGCCCCAAACACTGGTTAACAATGGCAAGAGAAATATTAAACTTAGATACAAGCAGTAAACAACTAAAAAAAGCAAATAACTTAGGCGCCTTACCAATAGTCAGCATAAAAGCCAACAGCTTCTTTAAACCAGCACTATGGACAAACTTCATCCCCTTAAAAAGTGCCAACAAACTGCGCGACACAATGCACGAACAAATCATAAAACTATCCACAAACTGCACACAAATCCAAACAAACAACAGCGGTCACTTCATATGGGTAGACGAACCAGAAATAATCACAACAGCAGTAAAAATGATAATCAAAAACCTTCAACAAACTTAACAATTAACATTATTCTTCTAAAATAACCATCTATTAAAACAATATCTCTTGTGGAACAGGCATCCCTGCCTGTTTATTTATATTTATATTTATTATTTTTAATTTGTGCTACAATGTAGTAAGTGTAGTAAAATAAATTGTTGTTTATGCATGACGACTGGGATATTAGTATTTACAAACGTCAACAGGTGTTAGCAGCAGAAATAAAAACTAAGTTAAACGCGCCAGTAGAATGGGCAGCAGAATTTAGACGTAATATATTCTCGCATGGACTTTATGCATCAATGCCGTACTTCATGTTTATTTTTCCTGATAAAATATACATGTGGACAGACCCTAGCACCTCAGATAAAATCACATTACCTGACTACACGATAGACCTTAATCTATGCATCAATCATTACTCATTTACGACAAAACCTTCCGAATACAGCATGTTTTCTCAATCGAAACTACAAGGATTTTGATATTCCTATAATTACTAATGATTTAAACAGCTTAAATTGTAGGATGATATCAAGATTTGACGACGGTTACAACTTTATTCAATCGCGACTGCGATAATTTAAGTCAAAATAACTTGTCAAACGCCGCTTCATAATTCGTAACACTTTTCTTAATTCATGGCGCCTCACTAGTGACAAGCTTCAAAAATTACCAAAAGTCGGTTTATCGCTTTGAGGACTCCTGTAAATCATCTGTAATCAGGTATAGTGTAAATATTAGTATAGCTGCACCAGCAATTGCATCCAGCCAAATGAGTGTGTGCATTTTGAAAGAAAATGCTACTTTGGCAGGGAAAAAATAATGTCCTGGGCTAAAGGCACCTGTTATCGAGTAAATAGCAATGCTAATATAGGCAAGCCAGAAAAATCGTTTAATGTATAAAACATATCCAATTATCCCTATTGCCGTCAAAATTATCCAAGCAATCCAAACACCTTGTTGAGTAATCCAAGCAGGACTAGGATAGTGTTCAAAATCAAGAAAGTTATCAGTGTAATGAAATGCTGTAATCACTATATTCATTACCAGCAAAATCAGTAACCATTTTTGATGCTGTTGTATCTTATCCATGTTTGCTTCCTTTTGACAGCATAAATCAATACTGCTGATTACAATACACAGGCAAAAAACGGCAGTCTTGGCAATTATATTAAAAATTTGTCAAATCTTATGATTTTATATTTGGTTTCGATATTGCTTTGGTGTTACCCCAACATGTTGACGAAAGAGTTTAGTTAAACGACTTTGGTCAAAGAATCCTACATTCTGGGCAATTTGAGAAATACTAAGCTTCGATTGTGCTAAAAGATGCTTTGCTGTTTTAATACGGTAGTTAAGAACGTATTGATAAGGTGTAACACCTGTTGATTGTTTAAAAAGTTGCACGAAATAATTAGGACTTAGCTGTACAAGCGCTGCAAGTTCGACTAAACCTAAGTCACGGTCAAAGTATGTATGAATATAGTCAAGGACAGACTGTAATTTTGATGGAGATAAACCGCCTGTATTCTGGCGCCATACAGTGTTAGTATTAGTGTAATGCTTAAGTAAGTGAATGCTCAGAAGTGTTATTGCAGATTCAAGGTATAGATTATTACTAGTATTCTTTACTTCAAGTTCAGTTTTAAGTGCTAAACCAATACCATAGACAAGCGAATCATCAATTGCAAATTGTGGCGCCAGTTCAATGCTATGAGTATTTAATTCTTCATTGACAAAGTATAAGAGCGTTTGCGGAGAAATACAAAGTTGAACAAACTCAGCTTCATCGCTCCAAAAAATTCTTTGGAGAATGGTTGCTGGATAAATGCCAATTTTACCAGAAGTGTAAGTACCTTCAAGCGAGTGTCCTTCTGAATACCTTTTTCCCTGGACAGGCTGACCAGTATAAATTACGACGTTGTGCTGTGCAAACGACAATTCAGGTGTTTCCCAAGCTGGTTGACGGTGATAAGCAACATAAATTTTATTCCAACCCTTTGCAGCACTAGAAATAATAGGAGCAAGTGGAAGCGCATTCAAAATCGTTTGTTCTTGAGTTACATCAACTGCGACCAGCGATTTATCCAACATACTTATAGAAGAAAATGAGTAGATGCCGTAGACTATTCAAGCAAAATAAATAAAATAATATTACTATTGTGTGCATCAATATTAAACAACAATTAAATATCGACCGAAAGCTCTTAATACTTGACCTTGATGAAACTCTTATCTACGGCACAGAAACACCCCTCGCGCGCGAAGCTGATTTTCTTGTTGAACCATATTATATATACAGGCGCCCACATTTAAAACAATTTCTCAACACCTGTTTAGATTGGTTTGATGTTGCTGTTTGGACTTCCTCTAGTAATGATTATGCAGTAGAGATTGTCGCTGCTATATTTGAGAATCCAGATTCTTTAGCTTTCTTATGGGCAAGCGAACGTTGTACCATAGCTTATGATTATGAGTTACTCATACACTATCCACGCAAAACGCTCAAAAAGCTCAAGCGCAAAGGCTATTCTTTAGAATCTATCATTGTTTTAGACGACACTCCACAAAAATGGAAGCAAAGTTACGGTAATTTAATCCAAGTTAAACCGTTTGAAGGTGATGAGACGGATGATGAGTTGCTGCGTTTGCTTGGTTATCTTGATAAATTAAGGTATGAGAAAAATATACGTGCGCTGGAAAAACGGTCTTGGAGGTATATGTAAAAAACTTCCACTCTAAAAATGTCCTAATTTTTCTTGATTTCTCTTGTGGGGTGGGCATCCCTGCCCGCCTTATACTTGGAACGGGCAAGGATGCCCATTCCACAAGATGTAGATGCCCATTCCACATTCTGGCATAATTCAATTTTTGGAAGTTTGTAAATATTTTTTTACATAACCCTTGACTACATCATACTACGTCATGTAGTATAAAACCTTCGGAAGCTTACCACTCACACAGTAATAGTGTGCATCATGGCAACCTTAAAAGATGTTATCGGTTATTTCCGCCCGTACTGGAAATTTAGTGTTTTTAGTATTGCGGCATCTAGTGTTTATGAAGTTATTGATTTAGTTGTACCCTATGCGATAGGTCAAATTTTGAATGTACTGTCTAATCAACCGTTAGACAAACCCGTTACTGGATTAATTACATATTTTGCAAACCTTACTAATTCTCCCGTTGATAAACCTCTAACTTTGGGTATATTACTGGGGATGATTTTCGTAGTAACAGTTGTGCGGGCGCCGACGCAACCCTGGTTAACTATATGGTTTCACTGGGATATTGCGTTGAGAGCTAGACGAGATCAGTCAGAGAATGCGATATCAAAGATTCTCACCTTACCTTTAGAATATTACGATGAAAACAACCCTGGACGTATAGCCGGAAGGGTTGCGCGGGGAATTTCAAACCACACTTGGACTTATCCTGAAATAGCAGGACAAATGATTCCCAAGCTGGTGCGAGTTTTGGGAATTTTTGTTTTCATCTTGTTTGTTGAGTGGCGAATAGCAGTTTTATATCTAATTTCGTTTGTAGTGATTTTAGGTTATACGCTCAAAGATTTGCGGCGCCTAATTTGGCACGAAGAACGGTTAGATAAATACATGGAGGATACCGAAAGTCGAACGAGCGAAATTATCAGCAACATCAAGACAGTCAAAGCATTTGCCACCGAACCGGAGGAACTAAAGCGTCAAAAAACTCGTTTAAACCGTGAGTTTAGAGTTGTAGACGACCGCATTCACAAAGGTTACGTCGTACTAAGTACCGCACAGCGCACAATGATTCAATTTTGCGTATTTGTAGTATTTGGTATGACTCTAGCCGCGACAGTTGGCGGACAAATATCGCTGGGTCACTTTCTCATGGTCTATACTTTGGCAAGCATGGCTTATGCCGAGTTAGAACCGATAAGTAACTTAGCAGAAGTATTTGCGCGACGTATTAGTTCGATGTTGCGGTTCCACGAATTTCTCCAAGAACCATCAAGTGTTGATTCTAATGGAATATTAGAGGCGCCGACATCAAATACCCCATACAGCTTTACAGGAAAAGTCGAGCTTTGTGGTTTAAGCTTTGGTTATGAAGAAAATCGCCGTGTATTGCACGATATTAATTTGTTGATAAAACCGTATGAAACTGTAGCGTTAGTAGGACGTTCAGGTTCAGGAAAATCAACACTCGTTAAATTACTACTGCGTTACTTTGAACCAAATGAAGGTAAGATTCTAATCGATGGTGAAGACATTCGCAGCTTAGATGTGAGTAAATATCGGCGCCGTTTGGCAATAGTTCACCAAGAAGTAGACGTATTTAACGGTACGGTACTTGATAACTTACGTTATGGTAGACCAGAAGTAACCTTTGAACAAGTCGAAGAAGCCAGTCGTATTGCACGTTTAGACGAAGTAATCAAAGTTCTTCCTAATGGATATTACACCGTAGTTGGAGAACGCGGTGTCAGACTTTCGGGAGGACAACGGCAAAGACTAGGTATTGCCCGTGCTTTACTAGTTGAACCCGACGTATTGATATTTGACGAAGCAACATCCAGCTTAGACTACGAATCTGAACGCGCAATTCAATTAGCAATGCGCTCCTTACAAGGAACCCGCACCACAATTGTAATTGCTCACCGTTTAAGTACAGTCAGGGAAGCAGATAAAATAGTTGTACTTGACCAAGGCAAAATTATCGAAGTTGGTAGTCACGAAGAATTACTGCGTCATGGTGGTATTTACCACAGATTACACGCACTGCAAGAAACTGGGGAATTGTTGACTTAATACATAATTAATCCCCCCTAACCCCCCTTAATAAGGGGGGAACAAGATGTAAAAGAAACCGGGTTTCTTGCTTACTGAATATGAAGATTGTCACAACGCTCATACCCTTAGTTTTAGGAAAAATTGTTGCAGCATATTGGAGAGAAAAGTTAGTTACATCAATTACGTCTTGCTTACTCCAACTATAACTTTGGTCAATTATAGAAAGGTTTTGGTCAACTAAATCGTTAAGAATAAGATTTGCGCTCACGCAGTCGCGATTAGCAGTGGTTTACTTGTTAAAAATCAGACAAATTATCGAGCGAATCATCCAATTCAGCAAGCGATGTCTTTACACAAGCACGAACTCCTTTCCAATCACGTTCTGATAAATGCCCAATAACTATAATATTAGCCGAACGTGGCAAAGTAACTATAAAACTACGAAAAACAGATGCAACCCGTAAACCAGCGCTCTGCCAATCTTGAAGTACATGGTCAGTGGTACCCAAAGCTGTTGTTTGGGTAGTAATTAGTCCAACTATTACATCAGGACGATTTTGATGATAAGTAGTTGATGACAAAACCACAGCAGGACGACGTTTAACACCCGTAACCCCTGGAAAATCTACCGTAACAACATCACCAGAATTAAACGTCACAACTACATATCCTCGCTTTCAGGAAAAATCGTTACAGCGTATTGGAGAGAAAAGTTAGTTACATCAATTACATCTTGCTCACTCCAGCTATCACTTTGGTCAATTACAGACAGGTTTTGGTCAACTAAATCGTTAAGAATAAGATTTGCTAAACGCAGTCGCTCAGTCGGTGATAACGTGCGAAGAATATGTGTATAAATTTCTTGAGCAGTCGTTGTCATGGTAAAATCTCCTACTTCTCATTTTATTGTAGTTATTGAAAAAGGTTCTACTAGTTATGGCGCCTATGTGACTAATTTACCTGGATGTATAGCTGTTGGTGAAACAAGAGAAGAAGTATTAAAACTTATAAAAGAAGGTATTGAGCTTCAGCTTGAAGATTTGGGTGTTTATAGGGAAAAATATTCCTGCACCCTTTGGAGAAGCTTGTCCTCACCATAATTGATCCTCCCTACCCCCCTTAGTAAGGGGTACAAATACTTAGTATTCAAGTACTAAATAAATTTACAGGTACAATTTGAATTGTAATTAATGATTCTCTCTGTGTACTCTGCGTCTCTGTGGTAAAAATTATTTCACCACAGAGGCACAGAGAACGCAGAGGAAGATATCTTAGAAAAAAGGCGTATTTATGGTGCTAATTAAATGGGATTTTATTCACAACGTATTCTCCCTTATCTTCTCGATTGGTCTCTGTCTTCTCCGATAATTGGCAAGTACCGTCAAGAAGTGTTAGCAGGTATACAAGGGGAAGTTTTAGAAATTGGTTTTGGAACAGGTTTAAATTTATCGTACTATCCAGATGATATTTATAAGATTGTTACGGTTGACCCAAACCCAGGTGTTCACGCATTAGCAAAAAAGCGTATTGAATCATCTTCTATCACGGTGGAGCATAAGATATTAAGTGGTGAAAATCTACCGATGGCAGATAATTCATTCAAGCATGTAGTTAGTACATTTACACTGTGTAGTATTGCAAATGTAGAGCAAGCGCTCGGAGAAGTTTACCGTGTACTTAAGCCAGGTGGAGCATTTCATTTTTTGGAACATGGTTTGAGCAAGGAACCAGAAGTGCAGGTATGGCAAAACCGTTTGACACCGTTACAGAAAATTATCGCGGATGGCTGCCACTTCAATCGTAATATTCGCCAACTTGTTGAAAATCAGTTTCAAAATGTCAAATTAGAGGAATTCTACCTCGAAGATACTCCCAAGGTTTCTGGATATTTGTATAAAGGTGTTGGATATAAACTTATATGACACAATCGAACGGGCATTTCTTAAGAATGGACGCTAGAATGGGAAGCATTTGGCGCCGTTTGCTGAAATGCTAATGGTCATAATAAAACGGGATATTTTCGGATTACGCTCTGAAATATCTATATATATAGTAAAAATTACCTATATTAAAAGTTTAATATGTTAGTACGTAGACCGAAAAGAAAACCAGGGAAATTAGTTCTTTACTCAAGACCGCAGCAGTACATGCAAGTTAAAGCGGCAATTGTCGCTATTGCAGTGACTGGGATGACAGCAGTAACAGTACCAGCGTTTGCACTCGTTCAACCAGCATTCGCACGCGAAGCTATTTTACTTGTGCAGCGTTCTTTACAAAACGGTAATTCTAAACCAGAAACAAAACTTGATGTCTTGCTGCGCGAGTTGGCAAACCTAGAAGTTGAAAAGGCTACGTTAGATGTTAAACATACTTCTAGCAACGAAGCTATCGAAGAAATTGATGCGTCTATAAAAGCTCTACGAAACCGTATAGATGAAATTCTGCCAAAAAGCAATGCTGCTATAAGCAATATAGTTACAGAAGCGCTTGTTTCTAAGATTGCTGCATTGGAAATTGAAAATTCCTTGCTCGAAGCATATCATACTCCGTATGCTGAAGTTGTAGTGTCTACAGAAAATCAGATTCGTAGACTATGGCGCCGAGTTGCTTCGATCACACCACAAAACCCCAAAGATGTAATCAACCCAGTTGTTAGTGCTATTCTTGATACCGAAGTTGCCAACCTGAAAGCAAGACGCGCTTCGCTGGCAACTAGATATACACCCGATGATATCGGAGACTTATTGACAATAGATTTGCAGTTGGGCAGTTTGGCACAAAGGCAGGCATTTTATAATTCGTAGGGGCGCCAACCGCTAGGTAAGACATGTATTCTCTCAAAAGCAAAAACTATGTAATGATTGTCTTAACCTTACTTCATAAAGCTTAATGTTTTGTTACATTATTTTATATGGTAACTTGCCATAAGCTTTTTGTAGCTGCTTTGGCGCGCTTTAGTTTGTCTGGAATGCTCCAGCAGACCCTAATCTGTGATGGAAACTTGAGATTTTTGTCACATGTAACTGTGACTGAATACTTAAATTTTTAGAAAGAAAGCCGCTGGAAAGGATTTTTGGGAGGAAGTTATTATAAGAATGTAAATTTTTTTTACATATATACACTCTTTGAGTAAATATATGCGCCCAGTTCTCGAAATCTCAGGGTTGGGATTTAGCCAGCACTAGATAGATTCCGTTCTCATACATCAGGTTCAAGCCATGCAAATATTAGATGTAAGCCAGTTAGTAGAGCTGTACGCTAGGGGAGAGAGGAATTTTCCTGGTATTTCCCTAGTGAATGCAAATTTAATAGAAGCTCAATTAGCCGAAATAAGTTTGCCTGGAGCTTGTTTGAGCGGTTCTAACCTCTCTGCTGCCAATTTGTATCGGATTAATTGGGTAGAAGCAGATTTGACGAAGGCAATTTTGTGGCGCTCTGTTTTACAAAATGCTTATGGCGTGAAAGTAAATTTAAGTCAGGCTATCTTAATTAAGGCAAATCTCAACGGTGCGGATTTGCATGGAGCGAATCTGACAAAAGCGGATTTGCGGTTAGCCGATTTACGCAATACCGATTTAAGCGGGGCAAATTTAAGTGGTGCGGATTTGCGTTATGCCAATCTCAGTAATGCAAATCTCGTTGGTGCGGACTTATCAAATTGCAATTTGACGGGTACCAATCTCAACCAAAAAGTATAGAAAATCAAAATATCGCGTTGGTGATGGCATTTTAGAACAAATTCTGATGCTCTAACAGCCCAATTACTTGCATTTCTAGGGGTGGCAAATCGATCTGGATGAATATCTCAAAATCTTTATTGGAGGGATTGCGTTCGGCAAAGCCCCATTTACGTCCTCAAATTTACTTCAAAGCTTCCTTGACAGCCCTTTCCCATGCAATGGAAGACGGCTTATTGTTTGCGAAGGGTAGTGCTTTAGTAATTGCTTGTTTCCAACAAGAACGATTTTACCAACAGGAAAAACGCCGCTATGAAAAAATTGCCCAGAATCTAGACCAAGTTTACGTCATAGCAGTTGGGGAAAAAAATGTTGCGAAATCTGATAGCCCTTATATAACAATACCCTTGAGTGCGAATGATTCTTTCGGGCAGGAATGGCATTTAGTTATAATTAGTCCACTCTACACAGCTTGTTTGGTAGCCCTTGAACATGCTTCACCAGTCAACGCTTCAAATTTAGATAGTTTGCGCCAATTTAAGGGTATTTGGAGCTTTGAGCGCGATGTAAGTATCAGCGCTGCACAATTATTACTGGATCGGATTTTAGTTTACCGACCAGAATTAGCGGCAAAAATTCAACGGGCAAAACAACAGTTTTTAAATCCCAAAGAATTGAGTCGTAAGTCCCGTGCAACCCCAAGAGCCACAGAAATAGAGCGCCTATTTGCAGAACGTTTGGTAAATTATTTACAGGCGAGTCAATTCAAGCAGATTCGAGCTTACCGTACTATTATGCAGGCGGAGCGGCGCGAAAGATTAATCAATTTGATTACTAATGTCATCCGCAGTTCCTTGAACCCCCAGGAGGTATTAACGACAACCGTAGAGAAATTGGGGCAAAATTTTCCCCACTGTCGTTGTTTAATTTATCGTCTCGATTCCCAAGGACAAAGTATGGCAATCGAATACGAATTCCTTGCCAGTGGATTGGTATCGATGCGGGGACAAGCTTGGTGTTTAGCGGATTTTCCTCTATTTCAAGGATTACTATCTCAAGATAAAGCAGTTGCTATCGCTGATATTCATTGGGACTCAGGGTTACAAACCCATCCGCATTTAATCGCGAAGTTAGAAAGTTTTGCGATTCGTTCTTGCTTGCTGGTACCAATTTGTGATAAAGAAAAAAAATTGGGCATATTGGAGTTGCATAATTGTGGTACAGAAGGTTATTTGTGGAAGGAAGACGATATTGCATTAGTCAGAGCTATCGCCACTCAGGTTGGTGTGGCATTAATACAAGCTCAAGCCTATAGTAATTTGGAGAATTTCAACCATAAATTAATAGCTTTAGAGCGTAGCCAAAGAAATCTCATTGCAATTGTCGGTCACGAATTGCGAACACCATTATCGACAATTCAAGTATGTTTGGAAAGTTTAGCAACAGAACCTGAGATGGCGATGGAATTTCGGCAAATCATGTTGGAGACTGCCCTTACAGATTCGGAACGTCTACGGCAATTAGTGCATAATTTTCTAAATCTTTCCCGTTTTGAGGCAGGTTTAATAGCTGCCCATCTAGAGGCTATTTCTTTTACCGAAATTTTAGATTTAGCCATTGCAAAAATTAAGTCGAATCAATCATTGGTAAATTTGCCTGAAATTGAGGTAGAAATCAACCATATTTTGCCATCAATTTATACTGATGGCGAATTGCTCATGCAGCTTTTAATCCAACTTTTAGACAATGCTTGTAAGTTTACTCAAGAAAACGGGAAAGTTCGCATTCGTACCCGCATTAATAACCTCCAAAATCAATTTGCTCCTATCCCAAAAATGCTAGAAGTTATAATTGCAGATACCGGAAGAGGTATTGAAAATAATAAGCTAGAAGCTATATTCGAGCGTTTTTACCAAGAAGAAGGATTTTTACAGCGTACAGTCGGTGGTACTGGCTTAGGTTTAGTGATTTGTCGTCAAATAGTGGCTTTACTCGGAGGAGAAATTTGGGCCACTTCCAATGGTAAAAATCAAGGTAGCGAATTTCATTTTACAGTAATGCTTGCTAATTAGCGTACTCCGGAGCGTGGTGACCGTACCAAGACGTGCATATAATATTGGCGCCATCGTTGCTACTGAACCAACCGCATGTATAATTTGATGGTAAATAAAATTCTTTGTATGTGGCTATACACAAAATGAGTCGAAAAAGACTCAATGTAACAATATTTATATTGCTACTCATTTTTACTGCTGTTATTGTCTCACTACTTTATCCTCGACAACAGCAGACAGTTCAACGTGAAAGTAATTATGCTATTCACACGCGGCAAGATTTTAACCAACCGAGTTTTTACCCTATTACTCCAAATACATCTAATAAACTATACCGACCGACAGGCGCCTGGGTAGGAAGATTGATTTTGCCTACATCACAGGAAGATAATACAGATTGGGTGTTAATGGAAGTTGAACATGCACCACAAAAAGCACAAAATTTAATTGGAAAGATTGTGCGGTTGGAATGGAAAAATGATAAAGATGTTCTTTCTTATGTACAAGCTGTAACGCGAGATGTAAATTTCACACCTGATACTATTAAAAGCCAAAAACAAGGCAATATCCACCCGTTTCGTTTAAATGGTGTGAAGAGTGTCTCTGTATTACGTTCTCTAGCAGGCGCCCGTCCTCAAGATGATGTTATTGTTACTTTGGATGATGCGACGGTTGTTACTGAAGGTGTAGGAAGAGTAACTTTACAAATAGCGCGTGAGCCTGTTTTAACAACTGGTAGATTTTACGGTTTAGTCAAAATCATTGAGCCAACATCAAAATCTGATTCTCTATATAAAGTAGTACATTATAACCCAGCATCAGGAAACTTTGATGGAATAGAAGGCGCCATTCGTATTCCCAAACAAGTTATAGACACACGTAATATACCTAGTTCCACACCATTACTAATTGAGAAATCAACAGCAGGTGAACAGGGATGGTATATTTACGGTGCTAGAGATAATAAAGGTATATTTACTGTCCAAGCACTGGCGCCACGCAGTTTATTCCAAATTGAGCCGAATCAATTAATTACCAATGAAAATAGAGCGCTACGATATCTCAAAACTCAACATTGGCGAAACACACCAGCACAAAAAGGTAAAAGTGACACAGTACTTTTAAATTTTGATGTATTAAAATCAACTTCCAGCCTTCCGTACCAAGGCGGTTTAGTTGGATTCCAAAACTCTCCCGCTCTTCTCGCTTCCCCTGCTCCCTCTAATTCTTCACAAGGAGGGTTAGGAAGATATCAATGGCAAGAAAACGACAAAGCTATTCTTCTACATTTATTTGGTGGTATTGGTGGACGTAAAAAAGAAGCACTTGGTTTTCCTGCTACCATTACCGGACACTTTTCCTTTGGAATAGCACGAGTTATACGTGATAGTTTCACATCAGAATTACGGTTCGATATTAAATATCATCAAATATATGCCCACAACTCTGATGGAATTATTGCCGGAATTCATACATGGGCAGATTATATGGGCAATTTACAACGTGGTTGGATGTATACTCGCCCAGTTTCAGATATTTTGATTAAATTCGACCCCGTTACAACAGATTACGACTTTGATGGCATAAAAATATCACCATTAAACGAATTGCAGCGACAATTACAAATAATGATGGCACGTTACCGTGTTGGTGATGGTACTGGAGGCGCCACAGTATCTCCAGCAACTTCGTGCGGACAAGACTCTGCCCAAGCACTTTATGCAACAATTACTACAATTAAAAACCAAGTTGCCACCGCACCCCAAATTCAACAATGGTTAGACGCGCATCCAAACGACCCTCAAACTTTACGGTTTCGTCAATTAATATTACTTGGCACCGAACTCGAAAAACAATTGGCGCCATTAGGTATAGTGCGTGCAGATTGGCGAAGCAGTACTAGTATACTTGCTGGTACTGGGGCTGGTGATAATCAGCTATTTAGAGATGGTAGTATCTGGGCAGGTTTAACGAGTTGGCGGACAATGATGCCTCGACAAGTACACGATGACCTTGCTCTGCTATTTTTAAAGCATGGCGCCAGTTTACAAGTATTACGAACCAATCAAATAGGTGGATGGCAAGCTGATATTGCACCATTGGCGCCGACAGTATTATTCGGGCAGATAAAAATACCTTATACAGAAATATCTCCACTAGGAATTTTACTCAATCGTGTATTAGCATCTTTAAAAATTCCAACACAACAAGATTGGTTAGTTTTAGGTATAACACTGTTATTTTATACTATTATTGCTCTTCCTATAGGACTTAAATCAGGGTTTTTACAACTACAAATCTGGTCAGCTAACTATATAGATAAGTTTCTATTAATACTACGGTGTTTATTCCTTCCTGCTATATCAGAAGAATTATTCTTTCGTGTCTTACTACTTCCTCACCCTATTGAAATTACAAATTGGTTCACTTGGGCAATGTGGGCATTACTGAGCTTAATATTATTTATTATTTATCACCCAATTAATGCCAGTACCTTTTTTAAGCAAGCCAATGAGACATTTTTTAATCGTATATTTTTATGTTTAGCCACATTACTAGGAATTGCTTGTACAATTGCGTATGTGCTTACAGGCTCGTTATTTGTTATAGTAATGATTCACTGGATTGTAGTTGTAGTTTGGTTAATGGCTTTTGCTGGAATGAAAAAGCTAAACAGTTAGGACATTAATAATTGTACTAGTTGCTGAGTAATTGGAAAACCAGTTTGCTGTTCAAAATATATAAACATGGGACTGGGGTTTGCTTCTAAAAAGACGTATTCTCCTGTCAGCGCCAATCTCCAATCAATTGCCGTCCATTCCAGGTATAACGAAGAAGCAATTTCTCGACACTTTTCCTGTAATTCCAAAGGTAACTCCACTGGTATTAATTCAGCATTTTCATCTTCGCGAAAATCTAGTGATTTACTACGAATCTCAGCAGTGTATACAGAATTACCAATTACATAACTACGAATGTTAGTACCGGGTATATATTCTTGCAAAGTCACAGGAGATATACTCAAAGCTAAATCTAACCGTTTGGGTTCGAGTAATGATTCTGTTAATGTTCGAGTATGGGCGCCACCATAAACTGGTTTAAAAATTGCATTTTGATGTGATGCGGCAAATTGTGTAACTTGTTCTGGGTCATTCGTAACTAAAGTTTCTGGAATTTTTACGCCTAGTTGTTGAACAGTATATAGTTGTAGAGGCTTTTCTTTGTGAAATTGATAAGCTTCCCAAGAGTTTACCCAGCGCGCGCGAGTAGCTTTCATGAAAGTTCGTAACAAGCTCATCGAATCATTAAATGCAATAGTTGAGGTATGGGATTCAACCAAAGGAACATTCACACTAGAAAAATTACGCCAATAAACACTGTGAATATCTGATATATTAAACTGATACTGCTCAGACTTGAAAGTGCCTAACTGTGTATTAGGCGCCCAAGACAAACGTAGCTGAGTAGGAAATAAATTACTATCTAAATAATCAACAATTGCTCCTGCTTTTGTAAGCGCATTCTCAATATGCACAGCATGAGCATCTGAGGAATTACCCAAAATCAAAATATTCATTATAAATCAATCCTTTGTATAAATAATAAGCTCAAAGAAACCGGGCTTCTTTACGAAGATTTTGCTATAAAACGCTAATTTATCATAGAAGCCCGGTTTCTGTTCGAGTCGCAAACCCTATATAACCGCGAATCTAAATTTTTATTTACGACGAATAATTGAACCTCCTTCCTCACCTACAGCTTGGGTAGTTACCCTACCTCCACCTTCTTCACCTACTGCGTAAGTAGTAACTCTGGTTCCACCTTCTTCACCCAAAGCTCTAGTGGTTACCCTACCTCCACCTTCTTCACCTACAGCATAGGTAGTTAAAATATTTCCACCTTCTTCACCTACTGCGTAAGTAGTGACTTTGGTTCCACCTTCTTCACCTAATGCTCTAGTACTTACTTTACTTCCACCTTCTTCACCTACTGCTTGTGTAGATACTGCATCATTAGAAGCTAAAGTCTTATCAACTTCTTTCGTATCAGCATATTGAACATGCACAATCATGCTTTCAAGCTTGTGCAGTTCCATTTGGAATGGATGAACGTAATCCATATATGACTCCTAAGATAAAATCTTTTTAACAACAGTAAATCAATTGAAATTTGACACAGCGGTAAAGGTTGCTGCATCCTCACACAGCAAGAAAGTTTCAGTACGTAAGTTTTTATTATCTATGGCGTGCGCTGCACAGCACTTTATATGTTTTTTATATACACAGCGAAATATCCTGATTTCAGAAACCAGGTTTCTTAGTTGGAATCTTCTAATAAAAATAAAGATTTGTCTGCGACAATGAATGCTTATAAACCAGGTTTCTATTGCTTCACACCAGCTAAGGTAAATGCAATTACTTCTTGAATATGCTGTTCTAACATTGCTTTACTCAACAGGCGCCTACCTTGAGGATGTTGCTGTATATTTCCGGCGCCTATAAAGTAAAATAGGCAAGTTCCCATAATGTTAATAGCTGCTTGGAATGAATCGAGTTGCCGAAAGGCGCCACTTGCAACACCTCGGTCTAAAATAGCCATCAAAGTTTTATCTATATTCAGAGAGCTACTACGCTTGTAGTATTTTCCCTGATTTTGCACTGCCTCATGAAACATTATTGTTGGCAGCTTAGGATTTTGCGACACACACTCAAGTAATGCACTCAAAAATTTTTCTAAAGCGACTTCTGGCGCCAAATGCTCTAGCGAAAAATCTAATTGTTGAATAACATGTAATAAATTCGCGTGCGAACGTTCCAAAACAGCTTGATATAACCCTTCTTTATCTTTAAAATAGTAGTAAATCATCGATTTTGCCACACCAGTCTTTGCTGCAATAGCTTCCGTCCTAGCAGCAGTCAAACCATGAATAGCAAACTCCTCTTCTGCTGCGGACAAAATTACAGCTTGAGTAGCTTCTGCATCTCGAACTTGCTTCGTATTTGATTTATCTGGTTTCGCTGCACGTGGCACAATTTTATAAAAATCAACAAACTTGTCAGTCAGTATAACCTTTTTACGCTCCTCCAGTTCCCCCCTTATCAAGGGGGGTTAGGGGGGATCAAAATATTGACAAATTTGCCAAAAACTTGCTTTGATAAATAATAACAAACTGACAGGTCAGTCAGTTAGTCGTTAGAAAACCTTATATTATGAGAAAAACTAAGAAAATAATCATCATTGGTGGTGGAATAGGAGGCGCCGCAACTGCGTTAGCATTAAACCGTGCAGGGTTCGATGTCAGCATTTACGAGCGCGCACAAGAATTAAGAGAAGTAGGAGCAGGAATAGCACTATGGGCAAATGCCACTCACGTTCTCAACGAATTAGGTTTACTCGAAGATGCAGTTCGTAATGGTTGTTTAACAACGAACTATCAATTTTTAACCGAGAATGGCAAAGAGTTAGTAAATGTGTCTGTTGATAAGTTTGAGTTACCCGTTATAGGTATCCATCGCGCGGACTTACACAAAATTTTATGCAGTCAGGTTGCAAGTAAGTTTACTTTGGGACAAACATTCGAGCGATTTGAGCAAGATGGCGCCAAAGTAAGTGTTGATATGAAATCTGGGTTACACGATGAGGGAGATGCTTTAATTGGCGCCGATGGTTTAAAGTCACAAGTACGGGCAGCATTATTTGGTGAAAGTCCACCTATTTACCGCAATTTTACTACTTGGCGTGGTTTAACTAATTACATACCGAATCAATATCGTCCTGGTTATATTCATGAGTTTCTAGGACGTGGTAAAGGTTTTGGTTTTATGATGCTAGGTAATAATAGAATGTATTGGTATGCAGCAGATAAAACAAAACAAGGACAAAAACATGAGTTAGAAGTAATGTTTCAAAACTGGTTTAGCGCAATACCAGAATTAATAGCAGCTACCGATAAAGCAAATATTATCCAAACTGATTTATATGACCGTGTACCAACACGACCTTGGGGAACAGGAAATATTACTTTACTAGGTGATGCAGCGCATCCAATGTTACCAACATTAGGACAAGGAGCGTGTATGGCATTAGAAGATGCACTAGTTATTACCAAGTGCTTACAAGAGTCAGATAATATAACCAAAGCTTTTGAGCATTATGAGTTGCAGAGATTTCCACGTGTTAAATCGATTGTAGAGCAGTCATTACGGTCCGGACGTATGGGAGAGCTAGAAAACCCTATTGCTGTGAAACTGCGAAATCAGTTTATGAAGTTAATGGGGTCTGCGATTGCTGATAGCTTTACAAGTTTTCATTCATTTAGAGCATAAACTATTACCTGCGGTTATTGGCGCCTGCTGAGGGTTTAATAGCATCATGCGGAGTTATCGTTATTAGTTCTGATTAGTTGTAAGCAGTTTGTGTACTCAGATAGATATGACAATTATCACGATTTAAGTAATAATAGCTTTATAAAGTAAACATAATTGGGTGGTGGTTATGACAAGAGTGACTATTCCTAAGCGTTATCTTGTTTCTCTTGATGAGGAATCTGTCGTACTAGATTTACCAGAGTCTGTGTTAGCATCATTGCAACGGGACTATGAAAAAGTCAAGAAGGCTAAGGGAATTCTACAGCATAAAAAAGAAGCAATGTTAGCTCATCTTGATACAGTGCGTGGGGAATGGGAATGAAATATCTCTACGATACAAATATTTTTATTTACTATTTGGCGGGAGATGAGACAGTCACCAAATTGTTTTCAAATGATTTTATCGAAAGTAATTATGTTGTAACATCACCGATTATTCGGATAGAGCTACTTTGTTTTTCTAGTTTGTCCGAACCAGAGGCAGAAGCAATTGAGGATTTATTAAGTCAATTTGATTCTGTGCCGATTTCTAGAAAAGTTGAGAATCAAACAATTTCTTTAAAGCGAAAACATAAAATTAAGTTGCCAGATGCGGTAATTGCTGCAACGGCTTTATGTCAGGAAGCTGTTTTGGTAACTCGTAATATTCGTGACTTTCAGAATATTGTAGAGTTAAAGTTAGAAAATCCTTTTGATGAATAGTAAAGCGCACATCGCTACTGTTTCATGTCAAAAGTTTTGGGGAGTTGATATTCTCTTACTCTCCTCTCTCTGTATACTCTGTGTCTCTGTGGTAAAAAATTATATACACTGCATATTTGAGACAGGTATGCTACAATTGCAGGGAATTTGGATAATAAATTCAGTTCCTTGGCCTAAAGTTGAGGAAAATTCTATTTTGCCACTATGTTTTTCAATTATTTGATAGCTGATAGACATTCCCATCCCTGTTCCTTTACCTACTGGTTTGGTTGTAAAGAAGGGGTCAAAGATACGCTGCTTAATTTCTTCGGGAATGCCAATACCATTGTCTGCTATCTGAATTTGTACCCATTTAGAGTTTACAAGACTGGTAGTAATAGTAATGCAGTTGGGATTTTGTCGAATTTCTTCTATTGAACGCGCGGTATTACTCTGTTCAACTGCGTCGATACTATTGGAAAGAATATTCAGAAATACCTGGTTTAGTTGTCCTGCATAGCATTCAACTAAGGGTAAATTTGTATATTGTTTGATAATCTTTATTTCTGGTCTTTGGGTTGTCGCGCGAAAGGAATGATTAGAACCAATTGTAGAGGCAGGGCAAAGGCGCCACGGTTAAATTTCATATCTATAGGTAAAGTTACTTATCATAAAAGCAAAGTTTGAATTTGCTTTAAACTTATATTTCCCGTCCAGATATTATTTAAGCGCGAGAGCGATATATGTATTACTGATAATTAGCGCTATGTGAATAAAGGCTGATTTGAGACTAATTTGTGATTTTTTTGGAAATATGAATCAATAATAGAAGTTTTGACTTAGATTAAATATATAAATATTAGTAATAGATGTAACAGATATGCCTAAGTTTCCACCCAAAGATTATATTCAATCGATATCGTTTCCGAGTGAGATTACTTTACGTCCCATTGGTGTCGTGCATTCTCCCTACAAAGAACGACACGGTACACCCAGACAGTCACAACTTCGTAATGTACCTGAAAACTATCAGCCTGCTATCGCTCAAATCGAACTTTTCCACGATATTATACCCACGATTGCACTTAAAGATATGGAAGGGTTTGAGCGAATTTGGATAATTTCATGGTTACATCTTAACTACCATTGGAACCCAACTGTGATTTTACCGCGTGGACCGCGAGTCCGACGTGGGACAATGGCTACACGCGCTCCTCATCGTCCTAACCCTATTGGTTTGTCGGCGCCTAAACTTCTCAAAATTGAAGGTTTGGTTTTACACGTTGAAGGAATTGATTTACTAGACCAAACGCCTGTACTTGATATTAAACCTTATGTACCATACTGTGATGCATTTCCAAACGCCCGCAGTGGTTATGTCAACGATATGGAAGACGCTGCAGTACACGAAGAAGACATATTTGGTAATAATGGGCGCCTTTAAACCGGACTTAATTTCATTTTGTTCTTTTTGTTACAAAAGTCAAATAATTGTCATGAATTTGATATACGAACCACATTAGATACACAATCGTGAAAAATTTTTGCTATTCTTTAGTTAACATTTCGTAATATTAACTATTACCGTGACTCTATGGAATCGTATGTATTGTTTCTGATGCCAAATCGCTTATGCATTAGCTATGGTATGAGCGGACGTTGTACTGAGCGTCTTTCAATACATTTGTTCAAGGGAGATTTACGGAACTATAAGTTGTCGAGGTGGAGTAATCAATGAATTTCTATGAAATATTTTCTAGGATAAGAGGAATTTGATTGTGCCAATAAAACGCATCATAGAAGGGCTGAATGAGTTTCACGATACTTATTTCGTGTCCCACCGCGAAATGTTCGAGCAGTTGTCTCAAGGTCAATCCCCAGAAGTATTATTCATAACATGTTCTGATTCTCGTATCGACCCTTGTTTAATTACCCAAAGTCAACCTGGTGAATTATTTGTAGTTCGTAATATCGGTAATATTATCCCCGCTTACGGCGCCTCGAATAGTGGAGAAGGTGCAGCTATTGAGTACGCAGTCGGTGCTTTAGGTATAAAAGATATAGTTATTTGTGGTCACTCCCACTGTGGTGCAATGCGAGGATTATTGCAAATAGGTAATCTTACTCAACAGATGCCATTAGTTTACGACTGGTTAAGAAAACATGCAGAGTCAACTCGTCGTCTAGTTTTGGACAACTATGAAGGTTGTTCGAGTGAAAAACTCCTAAAAATCGCTATTGAACAAAATGTGCTAACTCAAATTGAGAATCTGGAAACATATCCAATAATCCGCTCTAAGCTTCATGGTGGTAAAGTCACTCTCCATGCTTGGATTTATGAAATCGAGACTGGGGAGGTTTTCGCTTACGATGGCAGCATCGGTCAGTTCAAAGCTTTAGAAAACCGTCCCTTCCCTGTAATGAACCCTCTAATTTGTGCCCACGCCGAATAACTCGTACACAAAAATATATACTTAAGTATTAAGTTAAGTAAAGTATTATGCTAATGGGCAAACAATATTATATTACCCATTGGCAATTATTTTTACAAAAATAAAATAGTATGTTCTACAATAGTAGCTACCATATAAGCTAACAATATAGAAGCAGTATATTATTATGGCGTTGAAGTCTTCTTCGATGGCAAAAAGTACAGGCTCTTTACGCCATAAGATAATAAACTTTTGGCGTTATTCCTTCGCATGGTTTACCGATACTCCAGAGCGAGCTTTAAACGATGCATATAAAGCAGCTACAATTATACGAGAAATCGAAATTGAACAATTTAGCGGCAATAAAATATCTTCGGAATCTGCCAATTATTCCAATAGTGTGATGAATTACTGGCAGTCAGCTTTGAATAATAATTTAAATATTGTTAAATTTCGACTTGCTGAGTTTAGATTAAGTAGCTCATTGATAAAATTATCTAATCAAGAAATATTAGAAAAACTAAAGTATATTGACGAAATTGTCGCCAAGTATCTTCAAGATGATGAATTATTAGCATCAGGCGCAATTATTCCAGCAGACACTCATAATATAAATAATACAAATATTAATAACCAAGTATCACAAATTGAGCGTCAACAAGTGATTCAACCACCCATCAAAGTGCAAACAGCGCAAGATAGGGATGTTGAAAGTATGCGCGTCAAGCCTGTTTCTCACAAAAGTGGAATTTTACCACGGTCTATAGGAAGAACTTTTAATCGCCTAAAAGACGATTTTGCACCCGAAGCTGAAGAAAAATATGTACAAAATTTTAGAGTCTCACGAAGACGAACCCAAGCTTCGGTGAAATTTTTAGTAATGTTAGCAGTTATACCATTGATAACGCATTTACTAACTAAACAGTTTCTAGTCAGTCCAATAGTTGAGCGTACACGGGGTGAAAATAACCCTAATATATTTATAAATTCCGAGATGGAAGATGAAGCGCTACAGGAACTAAAAATTTATGAACGTGGGCTGAAATTTGAAAGCTTTATATTGAAGGCGCCGACTTTAACTCCAGAAAAGATAGGAGAACAAGTCAAAGAAAAAGCCATCGAGATAGCAGAAGAATTTCGGCATAAAAGCAACAATGCAATTAGTAACATCTTCGCTGATATGTTCTCACTCGTTGCCTTTGCGGTCGTAGTTGCTACCAGTAAGCGCGAAATTGTAATACTAAAAGCATTTATAGATGATGTAGTTTATGGCTTAAGCGATAGTGCGAAAGCATTCTTAATTATTCTATTTACCGATATATTTGTGGGTTTCCACTCTCCCCACGGTTGGGAAATTTTATTAGAAGGAATGGCACAACATTTAGGTCTACCTCCTAACCGTAGTGCCATATTCCTATTTATTGCGACCTTCCCTGTTGTACTAGACACCATCTTTAAATACTGGATATTCCGTTACCTCAGCCGTTTATCCCCTTCCGCACTAGCAACGTTGAAAGAAATGAACGAATAAGCTTGCAACGGATGTAACGGATGTAACGGATGATTTATTGGTTACATCCGTTACATCCGCTCATCATCCGTTGCCATTTTGCTACATAAACAATAAATAATGTCACGGTTCTTCATCAAGATTGGGTTTGCAAATCAATAACTTCGATTAGAATAGGAGTCTTACACAAATAAGTATCAATTTTTAGATACAAGCAAGGGCCTGCGCGTCGGTTATATGGTAACGATGAATGCATTAGATTTAGCTTTTACTCCGGCACTTGAGATGGCGGACTTAGTTCGTCGGCGCCAGGTATCACCACTGGAGTTAGTAAATATATACTTAGAAAGGATTGAGCGTTTAAATCCTAGGATTGGAAGTTATTTTACAGTTATGGCAGAGCAAGCCATGGCTGATGCCAAGGTTAAAACAGAAGCTTTGGTAAATGCTACTAATTTGCCTCCATTTTTTGGTGTGCCGATTTCAACTAAAGACCTCAACTCAGTTGCTGGTATACCGTGTACTTACGGAACTAAAGCATTAATAAATAACATCCCCGAATATGATGATGTTGCTATAGCCAAGATTAAACAAGCTGGGTTTATTATTCTTGGTAAAACTGCTACGTCTGAGTTAGGTTCATTTCCTTACACCGAACCTACGGGTTTTCCTCCATCACGTAACCCGTGGAATCTTGAGTATACTCCTGGAGGGTCGAGTGGTGGCGCCGCTGCTGCTGTAGCTGCGGGGTTATCTCCAATTGCACAAGGTTCAGATGGAGGTGGTTCCATTCGTGGACCTGCTGCTTGCTGTGGATTATTTGGTATAAAACCATCGCGCGGTCGAGTATCACCAGGCCCTGCTGGCGATAAATTTAATGGTATTGCCACAAATGGGCCAATTGGTCGAACAGTTGCAGATGCAGCAGCACTTCTTGATGTAATGTCGGGTAATGTTGCAGGTGACCCTTATTATTTGCCAAGTCCCGAATGTTCATTTCTTGAAGCAAGTTTACAACAACCTGGTCATTTACGCATAGCTTACTCTACAAAGTTTTTACCTATCGGTGAAGCAGATGCAACTTGTAAACAAGCTGTTTTACAAACAGTTAAGTTACTCGAAGACTTGGGACACACTGTTGAAGAAAAATGTCCTGACTTTAGCGGTTTAATCGAACCATTCCAGATTATATGGCGTAACGGTGTAGCCGCAGGTGGTATTCCTCCTGAAATGCTGCAACCTGTAAACCGTTGGTTAATGTCAAAAACAGATAGCGCAGTTGATTATCTCAAAGCTGTTGCTAAGATGCAAATTGTATCGCGGCAAATTGTTAGCTTTTTTGATAACTTCGATGTATTGTTAATGCCTGTTTTCCTACATTCTCCCATCCGTGTTGGTGAATGGTCGCATTTGAGTCCTGAAGATATCTTTGAAAATATTGTTCAGTGGGTCGCACCTTGTCCACCGGCTAATGCAACTGGACAACCCGCTATTGCAATTCCTGTTGGGTTTGATAGTAAAGGCTTACCAATGAGTGTACAGTTTGTAGGTAAACCTGCCGCTGAATCTACTTTAATTCGTCTTGCTGCACAACTTGAAACTGCAAAACCTTGGATTAATAGGCGCCCAAATTTAGATAACATATAGATATGTGTAGTATATGCAGTATGTGTATGGTAGGCTTCGGTCTACCCTACGCATTATTTCTCCATTGCATTTTGTTGTAATAATGTTTTCGATTTTCTTCTACTAAGTGTGGTTCATTCCATCCTGAGTTTGGAGGATGGGATAAAAAGCATCAGGATAATTTTCCGCAAGTTGGGTTATATAATATTCATTTTGTATAGGGTCGATGATGAGTGTAATTGTAGTGTTCATAAGTAAGGTTGCACAAATTAAATCACTTATACATGCCGTGAATAGTAAGATAAATTAATAAATGACTCTATCAATATCGGTATAGATAAAGTCATTACCTTTAAATAATAAAGGCTGATTTGTAGATTTTGCCAAAGCATAGGAAAAGCAATCTCCCATATTCAGCTTCGCTGGATGGCGCCCCTTACCAAACTTCAAAAATGGTTCAGTAGCTAACTGTGCCTGTTCTGCACTCAAAGGTACGATAATTATAGAAAGTGCTTCAATCAATAACTTCAAATTTTCTACACCTTGGTCACCATGTTTAGTACCCATAACTATGGATGATTCAACATAACTTGGAGCAGAAAGTAAGCAATCTTCGCTTTCGTTAATAAGTTGAATAAATATTAATTCTTCAGGTTCCGCATAAATAATTGCCATGATAGCAGAAGGGTCAATAACTATTATTCTGGAATTCCAAACTCGTTATATCCAATAATTTGATCAGGAGTTCTGTTATCAATAATCGGTAAATTTCTAATTTTGTTACAGATAGTACGAACCGCATTAATGTCAATTTTTTCCTCTTTCAGGTTTTGTGAGGAAATAGGATGAAGTTGATACATAAGTTTTCCTTTTATTTCCATACCCACAACATTTTCAGGCATTTTTAGGTACAGAAACCCATTCTCGTCTACACGTCCATCAACGTCGATTTGCTGCATTGACTTAGGCTCGCTTATTGAATTACCTTATTTATTTTAGTATAAATGTCTATCTTGCGTCCAAATTACCAGAGTTAATTATGACTGCTGGATTCATAAGTTGCTGTAATAATTAAGCAGTTTTGTTGAGATTACCCGAAGGCAACCAACCTTGCTTTAACCAATCTGCCTATTGCCCAGCAGTAATAGTACGTATCCAACGATTATCTTCGTTTTTATGTTTCCTGGCTTCTGTTTGTAGATTAGAATTGGTCTCATCTAACAAAATTTGCACGTTGACTTCACCACATATACTTACGTAAAGTATAGTACATGTTTTTCTAATTTTAACTAAGTTTAATTACTTATAAAGAACCTTTACAATTGGCGCCTTTGGGTGTGGCATCGGGATAATATGTAATGATGGCGCCTTCTCTTCTAACAAAGACTGTAGGAAAGGTTTTACCTGTATCATTATCCCGAACATTGTATATACAGGCGCCTTCGTTATTACCCTGCTGTTTAAATATTTTAGTTACATCAATTAGCATTTCTTCGGCGTTACTCAAATAGCCATAACCTTTGATGACATCTGTAACAGTACGATTTGGTTGTTTAATTACTACACCCATAGTGTAAATGACACCTGGGACAACTTCTTGATTTTTCTGATTATTCGGCAATCTACCACCTATACCTTGCTGTTGTAACTGTAAGTACCTACCATAAAAATGTAAACCCCCAATATCCTTAGCATTATAGATTTCACCACAGAATATGTGTTCAAATCCTTTACGCTGAAACCAGATATTCGTCAAATCTTGGAGAAAATCAGACCGACGTTTACGTCCAGGACGAATTTCACCTCCAACCGTTCTTTGAATTTTCTCTAGAACATCAGGGTATTTTCGCAATAACTGCTTGAATTGATTAGGTAATACATTAGAACCTATTGCCCCACAAGCTTTTAGAACATCTTTATCAAATATGTTTAATTTTGGTGCTGGTGGTGAAATATCAAGCTGTTGACCTGGAGGAAAATTTAAAGGAACGGGGTTATCTTCGTTATCAAAAAAAGGTATTAATTCTTGATTTTGTGTTTCTTGAGCAGTACTTGGAAGTTGCAGCAGGACTCCAAAAGCTAGTAGTACAGTTAAAAATCTTGATTTGGCTTGTAAGGCTGATAGCAACATATTATTTACAAACAATCACATAATTATTTTTCCAACATCAATATTATGTTGCAATGATTAAGGTTTATTTATGTAAGCAAGTTTCGTTGAACTATTCTAGTGGTCTGTGTCATAAGTTTTGCGAACTTTTCACGTTATGTGGAAAAGCATACCAAAAACTGAAAAGTCAGATAAGTTTTGGCGTGTTCTTTCTTCCTAATTCTTCCTTTGCGCGATGAAGCGTACTTTGCGGTTCGTTTTTCTTTGTTTATTGTAACATTTTATAAAGTTTTTCAATAAATAGTATTATTTGTGACACTTATGTAGAATTTATGATAAGCTGGCTATATCATCGAGTTCAGTGTCGGAAAAACATAATCTAAAAAATAAAAGCGATTTGCATTACGGGTGATAAGTATTAAATCCTTGCCTGAAGTATGGGGGTTTAGACGTTAGGTATTGGGTTTGATGAATGAGAATCGCGCTTGTATCGGAATAGGTGCTGTTGCATATCTTAATTAATTTGCTGGTTTTGAGAATAGGAACGGCTAAACTATAACTTTCATCTGCTATCTCGTAGTAATTGCAGAGGATAACTTTATTATGCCAATTACACCAACGTATCCAGGTGTTTACATAGAGGAAATTCCTAGTGGTGTTCGCACTATTACAGGTGTAGCAACATCGATTACAGCCTTTATCGGTCGTGCCGCGCGGGGACCTGTGGATGAGCCGATAACTATTAATAGCTACAGTGATTTTGAACGTATTTTTGGCGGTTTGTGGGTAGATAGTAGTTTGGGCTATGCGGTGCGGGATTTTTACCTGAATGGAGGTTCTCAGGCAATTATTGTCCGATTATATAATAGTCAACAAGGACAAAATTCTCAGTCAAAGTCACCGTTAAAGGTTGCAGGGTTAACACTGGAAGCAGCTTATGAAGGCGCCTGGGGAGAAAATTTACGTGCGACGGTGGATGTAAATGTCTCTGAAGCTGTGGCTGTACAAATGGGGCTGGCAAAGACTGACTTATTTAATTTAACAGTACGAGATATTAGCCCCGGCGGTGCCCAAGAGCGTTTTCTGAATCTGACAATTGCTTCTGGGAAACCTCGCAGTATCGATAAGGTGCTGGAAGCAGAGTCAAAATTAATACGTTGGGATGAAACAGTACCGAGTGCTTTACCAACTGATATTGTTGCAGCTCACACCGCCCAACAACAGCTAATTAATGCGAAGAATGCTAATCCTCAAGTACCCGCAGACATTGCTGCTGCGGAAACGGCGGTGAAAAATGCTAGTAAAAATTTAGACGATGATGTCACCAAAGCCGAAAAACAATTAGAAGCAGCAATGAAAGTAGTTCCTCCCGTACAAACAGATATTAACACGGCTAAACAAGCGTTGGAAAATGCTAAAAATGCAATGCGGGCTTCTAATGGTCTTTCATTAACCAAGATTAATAATTTCACGCCCAATAATGCTGAAAGTCAGAAAAAAGGACTTTATGCACTAGAAAAAGTTGACTTATTTAACTTGTTGTGCATTCCACCTTATTCAGATACTGGTGATGTAGAGCCAAGTTTAATTAGTGATGCTGCTGCTTACTGTGAAAGGCGCCGAGCATTTTTGATTATCGACCCACCCAGTACTTGGAAGACCAAAGACGATGCCAGAGATGGAATAGATAATTTAGGCACTCGCAGCAACCATTCAGCAGTATTTTTCCCTCGTATTAAACAAGCTAATCCTTTACGTGACAACCAATTAGAAGATTTTGCTCCTTGTGGTGTTGTCGCTGGTAATTTTGCTCGTACTGATGCTCAAAGAGGTGTTTGGAAAGCACCTGCGGGTATTGATGTGAAGTTAGTAGGAGTACCACAGTTAAGTACACCGTTGACGGATAGGGAAAACGGAGAATTAAACCCTTTGGGAATAAATTGTTTGCGAGCTTTTCCAGGTGTGGGTAGAGTTTTGTGGGGTGCAAGAACGTTACAAGGAGATGACCGTTTAGCATCGGAGTGGAAATATATTCCTGTGCGACGTTTGGCTTTATATATAGAAGAAAGTCTCTACCGTGGTACTCAGTGGGTGGTGTTTGAACCGAATGATGAACCATTATGGGCGCAAATTCGTTTGAATATCGGCGCCTTTATGAATAATCTATTCCGTCAAGGTGCTTTTCAGGGTAGTACACCCCAGGATGCCTATTTTGTCAAATGTAACAGTGAAACTACTACCCAGAATGATATTAATTTGGGCATTGTTAACATTGTTGTGGGTTTTGCTCCTTTGAAACCTGCAGAATTTGTAATTATCAAAATTCAGCAAATTGCTGGTCAAATCGTTACTTAATTAAACACTCAAACTTACAAATTAAAAATTTTGAGTTTTGACTTTTGAATTCTTCTGGTATTGAGAGGTTGAAAAATATGGAGTTTAGTATTAATCCTCAACGATTTGACCCTTATAAAAACTTTAAATTTCGGGTTAAATGGGATGGAAAATATGTGGCTGGAATTAGTAAAGTTGGCGCCCTAAAACGTACCACAGAAGTGGTAAAACATCGGGAAGGAGGAGACCCCAGCACATCACGCAAATCACCGGGACGGACGGAATATGAAGCGATTATGTTAGAAAGAGGTGTTACTCATGACTTAGAATTTGAGACATGGGCTAGTAGGGTGTGGAACTATAGAAATGCTCAAGCAGGAGCAGAACAGCGGAATAAAGAAGTGTCTCTGGCTGACTTTCGTAAAGACATTATTATTGATGTATTTAACGAGGCTGGTCAAAAAGCAATATCTTATAAAATTTATCGCTGTTGGGTATCTGAATATCAAGCTTTACCAGACTTAGATGCAAATGCGAATGCAGTTGCTATTCAGCATATTAAATTAGAAAATGAAGGCTGGGAAAGAGACGAAGAAGTGAAAGAGCCTAAAGAAGAAAGCTTTTAGGTGGACATAGTTTATGCGTGCATTGTCTGCTGGGGAATTATTAACCGTTTGGGAAAAAGGTTTGATGCAGCAACCTGTAAAACGAGCATTAGCTTTGTTAACTGCTGCATGTCCAGAAATTTCACCTTCACAACTAGCGCAGTTGAGTATTGGACAACGAGATACTCTATTGCTAACTTTGCGCTCTGGGACTTTTGGTTCGCAAATTCAAAGTTTAGCAACTTGTGGTAAATGTGGTGAAAATCTAGAACTCAACTTTAGTGTGGCAGATATCTGTACTAGTCCTCCAACACCTTCAGAAACCTTTTCGTTACGGGTTGCAGGTTGGGATATTGAGTTTCGCTTACCTAATAGTTTAGATTTAATGGCGCCCACGTCTCTTGATAACCAACCTCGTACACTTCTGGAACGTTGTTTATTACAGGTGAAAGAACACGAGGAAATTCAACCGATAGAAAAATTACCAGATGAAATAGCTAGTACTGTGATTACCCAAATGGCAAAATTAGACCCCCAAGCAGACGTGCAACTTAATCTTTGTTGTCCAGCTTGTGGTCATCAGTGGCAATCTACCTTTGATATTGTCTCCTTTTTCTGGAGCGAAATCCATGTTTGGGCTATTCGCACTCTCCGAGAAGTGCATATTTTAGCGTCTACCTATGGTTGGGGAGAAGCGGAAATTTTAGCAATGAGTCCTTATCGACGACAGTTGTATTTGGAGATGGTAGGGCGATGAGTAACTATCTTAGCAATATAGTAGCTAGAAATAACAATCAGTTAGAGACGGTGCAACCTCGACTACCATCTCTATATGAATCTAGTATGCTCACTAGAGATTCAATTATTACAACAGAATTTGACCGAGAGATAGATATTAATTATCTATCAGAGGAAAATATTCAAGAATCACCCAGACTTAGTAGAAATTCGATTCCTGAAATTCATCACTCAGAAGAATATCCCCCTTGGCAACAAATACCTTATTCACCCCAGTCTCCTTCTCCTGAGAAAGAAACTCACATGGAAAGGGAACCTCAGAGACAAACAGAGTATATTTTTACTCGTCATAAGGATGAATCCTCAACCAATTTAGAAGATTTGGGATTTGCCTATCAACCACAAGTTTTTTCTCAAGTAAATCCAACTGTTGAGAATCAGCAAAGTTTGGTTATAAATAACACAAGTAATTATTTCCAGGCAGTAGAATCACATAATTTAAAATTGACAGAACCGACAGTTATTCAGCAGTTAATTACTAAAGAGACTTTCACAAAAAATACAGCATTAACTCCAGAAATTCAACCACTGTCGCAGCAACCAGCAACTCAATTAGTGGAACAAGTTATATTACCGATGAGAGAGACGGCGCCAAATAATACAGAAAAATCTCTGATTCAGGAGAAAATATCACAAACATTAATCACACCGAAAGTTTCAGTAGTAAAGGAGTTACAACCAATATCAAATAAATCAGAAACGGCGCCAACAATTCAAGTTACCATTGGTCGAATTGAAGTTAGGGCAACAACTCCAACTACAGTGTCACCATCGACTAAACCTAAAGAAAAACCTGCTGTGATGAGTTTAGAAGAATATCTAAGTCAGCGTGGAGGTGGTAAATGAGTAATTCATTAGCAATTGCAGCGGTAACAACGACTTTACGTTATCTGCTGCAACGACGGTTTGATAGTAATGGTTCTGGTAGCGTCACAGTTACGACTAAACCTCCAGATAAAGCTCGTGATAATAACGGGAACGCAAACAACCAAGTTAATTTGTTTCTCTACCAAACGAAAGAAAATGCAGCTTGGCGAAATATGGATATCCCAACCCAGGTAAAACCAGGAGAAACGGGATTACCTCCTCTAGCATTAAATTTATACTACATGCTAACAGCTTACGCTCAAAATGATGACTTTCCCGAACCAACGAGTCATAATTTGTTGGGGGAAGCGATGAGTGTATTTCACGATTATTCCGTTCTTAAACCTGAAGATATAAAAAATGCTTTACCAGCAGCAGATATAGCTAAATACGATTTATACAACCAAATCGAAAGAGTCAAAATTACTCCTCAAAGCTTGAGTTTAGACGAACTCTCGAAAATGTGGACAACCTTTCAAACTCAATACCGAATTTCTACAGCCTACGAAGTATCAGTAGTATTAATAGAAAGTACTCGTCCGCCAAAAACACCTTTACCAGTATTATCCCGAAGTTCGGGTGACACAGGAGTAACCACCCAAGCTAATATAACTCCTCCCTATCCCACTTTGCTGAGTGTCAACTTTACGGCAATTGAACAAGCTAGGGAAAACTTACCAGCTTACCAGAAAAAATTATTACAAAAACCTGCCGCAAATTTAGGAGATGAATTAACTTTAACTGGTTATAACCTGGAGGGTAATAACGTTGAAATAGTCTTTAACAATCCGCAATTAACGGCGCCGAATATTATTACCATCGCAGCAACCGCGCGGACACCCACAGAAATTCAACTTACAATTGATACCACCCAACCAGACAAATGGTGTCCGGGATTATATACCGTTACAGCAAATATCGAAGACCGTAGCAGTAACGGATTACCATTACCCATAGCACCCACCATTGAAAATCTCGCTTTTGACAGTCGGGATAATAGTGACCCTAACAAACCAAATAATGTAATTGTCCAGGTAACATGTAATCCACCAGTATTACCAGCACAAAGAGTTTCTCTAGTCTTGAGTACCCAAGAAACAGCATTAGTTGAAATAGGCAATCGCGAATTAATAGCCAGAAATCATCCTATCCAAACCGATACCTTGGAATTTGAATTAGGAGACATTCCCGCAGGTACATACCAGGTACGTCCGCGACTACGAGTAGACGGAGTAGACAGCTTAGTTATTAACTATAACGTTACACCTCTCGTCATACCACTTGCCTTTATATCAGAAATTGCATTGGTAATTAGTTAGTCAGATTCCCAGCTTCTTAATGAAGTCGGAATCTTAAACCCACCGATTTTGAACTATGAATAACCTAGAACAATGGCAACATAACAACGAACAATACTTGTCAAAAGCATTGACATGGTTACGCTTATGCCTTAAAAGACAGGTACAAAAAATAGAACAAGAAAAAGAGACATGCATAGAAACATTACCAACAAAACATCGCTTCCTTGGACGTAATTTCTTACCTGCCTTACCTCCTGGCAATAATCTAATTACAGATGAAAAAATTGCTGCTGCTGCCAGAGAAATGTCTCGTGCGGAAACCTTATCACCACCTCCAGCAATGGTAATTTTGAGCCAACGTCTTGGACTATCACCTTTTGAGCAAAAACTTTTATTGCTATGTGCCGCAATCGAATTAGATACCAGTATCGGCGCCCTCTGTGCGCGCGCTCAAGACAATCCCCATCAAAATTATCCTACCTTTGCCCTTGCTTTTACTCTTTTTGAAGATGCTTCCTGGGATATACTTTCACCAGAACGTCCACTGCGCTACTGGCGCCTGCTAGAAATTAACCAACCTGGCGCCCAACCTCTGACTACTAGCTCATTACGGATAGATGAACGCATTCTTAATTACCTTAAAGGATTAAATTACTTAGATGACCGATTAGTTTCGCTAGTTTCACCATTAGATAGTAAAAATACAGAGTATCAATTACCACTGTCGCATCAAAAAGCAGTAGAGGCGATAACCTCAAATTTACAACCCTATCAAACTCCTTTAGTTATTCAACTTCTCGGTTCAGACTCAGCTAGTAAGCAACTTGTAGCACAACAAGCGGCGCAAAGTATAGGTTTATTTGTTTATCGTTTATCAATAGAATTATTACCTACTACTGGCGCCGATTTAGAAACATTTATTCGTCTCTGGGAAAGGGAAAGTTTACTTTTACCAATTATCCTTTACCTAGATGCTCAAGAAATCACCACCTCAACAGAAGCACAAAACGCTCACCTTTACCGTTTCTTAAATCGCATCAACAGCTTATTATTTCTTAGTAGTCGAGAAATTCACTTTAATAATGCTCGTTCAACCATTCCGATAGATATTGATAAACCTACTCCCGATGAACAAAAGCAGCTTTGGGAAAGAGCATTAGGCAAAATGGCGGGTGAGATTCCAGCCCAAATAGCCAGCCAGTTTAACCTTAACTTACCCACAATTTACCAAATTACTCAAACTGTACTAAATACACCAAATAATAACCTATACAACCAACTTTGGTCTACTTGTTTAGCACATACCCGTCCCCAATTAGATATTTTGGCACAGCGTATAAATTCCAAAGCTACCTGGGAAAATATCGTTTTACCTTCAGAAGAAACCAGCTTGTTGCAGCAAATTGCCGACCAAGTAAAACAGCGTAGTAAAGTTTACCAAGAATGGGGATTTGAAAACCGCATGAATCGTGGTTTGGGTATTAGCGCTTTATTTGCAGGGGAAAGCGGCACGGGTAAAACAATGGCAGCTGAGGTAATTGCTAATGAGCTACGTTTGAATCTATACCGAATTGATTTATCGGCAGTAGTAAGTAAATATATCGGAGAAACTGAGAAAAACCTGCGGCGCCTATTTGATGCAGCAGAAGACGGTGGGGCAATACTCTTTTTTGATGAAGCTGATGCTTTATTTGGTAAACGCAGCGAGGTCAAAGATTCCCATGACCGCTATGCCAATATTGAAATCAACTATTTATTACAACGAATGGAAGCTTTTCGGGGTTTAGCGATACTAGCAACTAATATGCGAAATGCTTTAGACAATGCTTTTGTAAGGCGCCTGCGGTTTATCGTTAACTTCCAATTTCCTAACCCCAGCGAACGACAGAAAATATGGCAAAAGGTGTTTCCTAAAGAAGTGCCGACAGAAAACTTAGATTTTGCTCGGTTAGCAAGATTAAATTTAACAGGAGGTAGCATTCATAACATTGCACTAAATGCTGCTTTTTTAGCAGCACAGAAAGGGACAGGGGTAACAATGCCTTTAGTTTTGCAAAGCGCGCGGGCAGAGTTTCGCAAGTTAGATAGACCAATTAATGAAATAGATTTTCGCTATTCAGAACCAGTGGGGGCGCCTAGGTAACTCACCCTTCTTATTATTTGAAAATTAGGAGATAAAAAAATGACAGCTAACCATGAATCAGAAGAATCTCAATCCTTGACAACTTTTGCAGTCAGCGAAGAAGTTTTTCGACAAGTTTACGATTCCCCAGCTTCTTTACCGGGAAAAGAAAAATGGGTTACATCTGATGAAGATGTCAGAGAAATTGAATGTTTGTTGGGAATGGATCCAAAAACTATTGGCGCCCCATTGTGGGTAAGTGGAGATACCAGATGTTGCCCTAACTGCGGTCGGGAAACAAACTGGTTGGATATCGTAGGTTCAGCGCTGACTCAGGTGCATAGCAAAGAAATGCTAGCAAAAGTGATTTTAGGAACAAGGAAATATATTAATGTTGAGGCGCCGCGTGCAATTGCTGATTTAGCTTGCTACCAATGTCAAACACCAATTATCGACCTCAGAAGCTTTAAATGTCACAACTGGGCTTATGCCATAGGTGATTTGCGGAAAGTTTTGGAACAAATTCGCAGAAGAGAACAGGCATCTTAGGAGCAGTATATGAATATTAATGTGCAAATTGAGCGGTTAATTTTAGATGGAGTATCTGTTCCTCATGCCCAGCGACCTTTGTTACAGACAGCAGTGGAGGTGGAATTAGGGCGCCTTTTGGCTGTTGGTGGGTTAGCCCCCAATTTAGTAGAAGGTGGCGCCGTGCCTCGTGTTAATGCTGATAGTATGGAAATTGCTGATACTAGTAATTACACGGAGATGGGGCAGCAGATAGCCCGTGCTGTATATCGGGGGATGGGGTCATGAGCAAGCAGACGGTAGCGCAGCATACACCGACAACATCACCGCTTTCTCAGGGTGGGATTTTGCAGAGGAAATGCGAGACGTGCAGGCAGCATACGATCGCGGGTGGTCAGTGTAACGACTGTCAAAAAAAGCGCCTTCAACGCCGTGCCACCCATCAGGAAGCACTCTCTGAAGTTCCGCCGATTGTCCATGAAGTCCTTCAGGCATCTGGGCAACCTCTCGATCTTGCAACTCGAACTTTTATGGAATCCCGCTTTAGTCAAGACTTTAGCGGAGTGCGTTTACAGACTCAGCCAGCATCGATCGCTCAAACAAGTCTAGCAATCGGTTCTGCCCATAATGCTTCTGAAAGCGAAGCAGATCGTACTGCTGAACGAATTGTGCAATCTTCTGTATTTTCTAACAAGAGTCCCTTCACAGACCCTGGCTATGACTTCAGCCAAGTACTGGTGTATACCGACGATCAAGCGGACAAATCAGCACGGGCATTGAATGCGTTAGCTTACACAGTTGATCGCAACATTGTGTTTAGACGGGGACAGTATCAACCGAGTACCGCTACAGGAAAACAACTGCTAGCTCATGAACTAACCCATGTAGTTCAGCAGCGTCAAGGAACACGAAGTCCCTCACAGTACAATCGTGTTTCCGTAATTCAACGCAAAGAACAGCCCGCGCGCCCATTAAACCAGTTTACTGAACCATTGACTGATGCAGAATGGCAACTTGTAGAGATGTGGCAAAGTTATGGAGAAGTTGGTATTGATTCGTTGACTGAAGACCCTGCTCACAATGCATTGATGGTTGCTGATGCGATCTTTTGCAGTCGAGCGCTTTCCTCACTCATTTTAGACAGTCCCAGAGAAGACCCGCTTCTATGCGTGATCTCGGAGGTTACAAGAGCTGACCCCCGTGTGCAGCAACTTGTGCAACATGTAACCGCAAGAGGTCCAATCATCAACTGGGCTAGTGTCGATCCGGATCAAAGGATGCGACATGTCATGGCGCTTCTCGTAAATACCTATCATTTCCCGGAAAACGGTGCAGCAGGTTTAGTTGGGAATCTGTGGTCGGAGTCGGGTGTACTTCCAAGCCGGATTGAGGGGAGCCATATAAATATGCCAATGACAGCTCCAAACTTTGCTGGACGATCAACCGACTTTACCGCAGAACAAGTGATGAATCGTGATCATGCGGCGCGACAAGGACCACGGCTTCCTGGAATAGGTCTTGCCCAATGGACTTCTCCTAATCGGCGTGAGCGGCTCTTTCAACATACCTTTCAAGGACGACAACAGGGTGCGGCTATCCTCTTCAACATGGATGCTCAAGTCGATTATTTGGTCACCGAACTCCAATCTACCTACGCTGGTGTCTATAACGTTTTAACGAGAGCTGGTGTCTCGTTGAACGATGCGAGTGATGAAGTTGTTTACCGCTTTGAGGTTCCAGGGGCTGTTTTAGATGGTGCGGGGAACCTCCTGCCACGCAACAATCCAGCGGTTCAGGCAGTGTTTACGCGACGGAGAAGCAACTCCCAGCGAGCTTTGCGGGTTTTTAGCGCTGCTCAACCCTAGTACTAAGCAGTCTTTTTTTGATACCCCCATAGCCAATAAACTCTCACTCCCCAACCTCAAAATGATGCAAACACTCACCCAAACCCAAGCCGAAAAAGCTTCCTTAACCTCTGTTAATAAAGGACTGTTACAACGGCGTTCTGTTGATAGGGATGAAGTTGCTGAAGTACCGCCAATTGTGCATAAAGTGCTTTCCTCCCCCGGTCAATCTCTAGACTCTGAAAGCCGTACCTTCATGGAATCTCGCTTTGGTCAAGATTTTAGTTCGGTGCGAGTTCATACAAATGATCAAGCCGCAGAATCTGCTCAAGCTATTAATGCACTAGCTTACACGGTTGGGCAAAATGTAGTTTTTAACACAGGACAGTACGCTCCGAAAACTTTTGTAGGGCAGCAAATTTTGGCACATGAGTTAACTCATGTTTCACAGCAACAGCATATTACACAAGGCGCCTCGACAGCAAAATTGCACCTTGCCCAGTCTGATAGCTCCCAAGAAGCGGAGGCAAATCGGATGGCTGATGCAGTGACAGGGCAAACGCATGAGTCACTTCGCGAAATTTCAAGCGATGTATCAGAAGCTGTTATTCAAAGACTTTCACTTGCGGAGGGAATTGGAGTTGGCTTAGGGGTAGCAGCTGGAGTAGTGGGTTTAGGGTTACTTGCCTATTTTTTAGGACGAGAGCGTCCAAGAATTCACTTAGAAACCAATGCTGCTAACATTCAACTAATTCGAGACCCAGCAAGTACCACCCCAGAAATAGTTGGTACACTCCCCCAAGGAACGCGGGTTGTAATTACCGATGACGGCAGAAATCGTCCATTTAATTCCCACAACGAGCAATGGGTCAAGGTTCGTGTCACTGTTGGAACATTTCTGAATCAAGAAGGTTGGCTACATCGCAATCAATTAGTAGAGCGTCCGGAAACCGAAGAAATTTCACCCGAAGCGGCGCTGCAAATCTTTCAAGCTCTTGCCCAGGCTAACATTCTAACAAACGATGGTTCAGCCCCTATACCGTTCCATTATCCACCCGATGGCTGCTATGCCCGTGCCCACCGTATGGAAGAGTTGTTAACAGAAATGGGGTATGCTTCCGAAAAAGTATTTGCTCTAGCTGGTTCGCTACCCCTACGAGCAGAAACTGATTATGGACAGGATTCACCACCAAGTCAAACTCCTGGTGTAACTTGGGCTTGGCATGTGGCGCCAATTATTAAAGTTCGTGACCCGCAAAGAGGACTGTTAGAAACTGTACTTGATCCATCGCTGGCAGAACGACCCCTGTTATTGGATGAATGGTTGGATACGATGGAAGCCGACCCAGATACAGAAAACACAACCTTTACTCGACTGACACTAGGAGAAGTACGAGAGCAAATGCAGACCGGACAGTTAGGACGTAACCGTCGAGTTGCTGTTACGGCTCCTCGCTATACCTATAATCCCGATAGTTTGCTGGATACCGACCCTACCCGTGAAGAAGCACAAAGCAGCGATCGCTCGTTTCGACCAAGAATTACTCGATATGTCCAATTGGCGCCTGTGTTTGAACTTGCCCGATTGATTCGCATAGAGTTGCGCCGTGCTGTAATTAACTTGATGGTCATCTTAACTGCTATACGCAACGCCACTCGTTTTGTGCGACAACAATTTACAACACTCTTTGCTCGCTTGCTCGAACAGCTGCGACAACGGCTTACTCCCCCTGAGCGTCAACAAGTTGATGCAGCATTAGATGAATGAATTCAAATTATTTAAATTATACTTAAATTCAGTAGAGAGTTACTTTTATGACTGAGCGCACGCTAGTCCAAACCACCTTAAATCCTGATATCTCTGTTTCTACAGGATTACTCCAATGCAAATCTGCTAACTGCGGGCAGCGTAGCCTGAAAATATCAAATCATACCGATTGTCAAAAAAGACAATTGAATCTCCAGCGCCGTGCAACTAGTCGGGATAAACCTTCACAAGTTCCGCAAATTGTCCATGAAGTGTTGCAATCGCCCGGTCAGCCTCTCGATGCTAATACTCGTGTTGAGATGGAATCCCATTTTAACCGCGACTTTAGCCAGGTACGGGTACATACAGACGCAAAGGCAGCAGAGTCAGCAACAGCGGTAAATGCATTAGCTTACACTGTAGGACAAGATATTATGTTTAGGAGCCAACAATATGCACCAGAGAGCAACTCAGGACAGCAACTGTTGGCTCACGAACTAGTGCATGTGTTGCAGCAAGAGGATAGTAACACCGTCAGCAATTTGGAGTTAGCCATCTCTGATAATGCCTCGTTAGAAGCAGAAGCAGACCAAGCAAGCCAAGCGATTGCAGGAGGTCAGCAGATACAACTCTCTTTAGCTTCGGCAGCAACAGCTATCCAGCGACAAATTGCAGATTCTCGTAGGGAAGAGATAATCCGACTGGGTGAATCTGAAGACCCAGCAAATCGCCAACGTGCATTGGAGCTAATAATAGAAACTTATTATGAACGACCAGATACACTCGCTAGAATTGAATACGATCCGGATTTTAATTATGAGAGTCCCCAGGACGCAGAAACGGGTTTTGCACCTCTACGGCAGCCTCAAACGATCAAGATTGGTTCTCGCTTTTTTAACCGCTTCCGCGAACGCTTTGACCAAAGGGCACGCACTATCGGACACGAACTGCAACATGTCGTGCAGCGGGCGCCTGTAAGCCAACAACAGAGTGGTGGAAGAACTGTAGGTAGTACTTTACTTGGCATTGGGGTAGGAATTCTTGGAGGCGCAGCACTTGGAGGAATTGGTCTTGGCGTTGCAGCGGCGGCAGGTGCAAGCCTTAGCCCCCTTGCCATAGGGCTAGGATTAGCTGGTGGTGCTGTCTTAGGTGGTGTCATTGGCGGGATTGCAGACCCTTTTAGTTCCAGAACAACCGAACAAAGTCAGGAACCTATCCAGAATTCACATACACGCGAATTTTTAGCTCTCTATTGGACGGTGACAGCTAACGTGTCTGGCTTGCGCCCGCTAAGTCGAGGTCAAACCCTTCAAAATATTAGACAACCCAATGTCGGTGCATTGGATGAGTATCGCCAAATGCCACCGGATGACCAAAGACGCTATCGAGAGCAATACGAGCATATTCAAAGGATTTTACGAGAACTGGAAAACGAGGAACGTGTCCGTAAAGGAGATACTAGAGCCAAAACAGAATAAGAGTATTTTTTTGTGCTTGGCTAAATAATATTAATTTAGTCTCTAAAAAGAAACCAATCGTTATGCGAACAATAGCAGAAACAAAATCTACCTTAAATGTTATGTTAAGAAACCTAAAGTAATCAGTATTTCCTCGGTAAAGTGATACAATAAAAAAACATCAACAGATGATTGCTTTTATACACTTTTAGCCAAAGTTCCAAAGCTGTTCTGATCAAGTTTTTCCGCAGTCAAAAAATATAAAGTATTCGTAGGCAAAGCCCCTAGCCATGACTACCTTCCCAGGTTCACCCAGGCTACTTAAAGGTGGCATTGTCTTAATTAACCCCAATACTGCTGTAGTGCAACGCATTATCGTAATGCAATATAACCCCGACACCCTTAGTCGCACATTACAAGTGCAGGGAGTAGGGAATGAAAGTGGTGACCGCCAAGAAGCGCTACGGTTGAAAGGACCCCCAATTGAGACAATTAAGCTGGATGCAGAAATTGATGCAACTGACCAGCTAGAATTCCCCGACCAAAATTCCACCACGGCTGAATCTGGTATTTTCCCCCAACTAGCAGCCTTGGAAATGATTATTTATCCTGATAGCAATCAGATTCAAAATAACCATCGTCAGGCACGTTCGGGAATTCTAGAAGTGTCCCCAATAGAAACTTTCCTTAGTCTGTTCGTCTGGAGTCAGAATCGTATTTTACCTGTACGATTAACAGAATTCAGTATTACAGAGGAAGCTTTTGATACTTCTCTTAATCCAATTCGCGCTAAGGTGAGTTTAGGAATGCGGGTGTTAAACTCTAATGACTTAGGGTTTAACCACAAAGGCAGCAATTTATTTATGGTGTATCACCGTCAAAAAGAACAATTTGTTACACGCGCGCGTGCGGGCACATTTAGTTCTTTAGGAATTAAAGGTATTCCATGATGGACACAATGCAAGCTATGGCAATGCAGAATTTATTGCAACCAGATGCTTTAAAAACCAATCTTTTTCCAATTACAAGCCGTTATTACGGTTTAAATACAGCCACCCTGAAAACGGGTACTGACAAAACTATTGTTTATCTGAGACGACGGTTTATACCACCTCCAGAGCAGTTTTCTTTATTACAAGAACATACAGTGACGGAGGGCGAACGCTTAGATAATATCACAGCCCAATATCTGGGCGACCCTGAACAGTTCTGGCGAGTTGCTGATGCAAATAATGCCATGAATCCTAATGAACTAACTCAAACTATAAATCGTAAATTACGAATTACCATGCCAGCAGGTTTATCTGGCCCAATGTTATGAACCGTGGTTTATATCTATCGATTCGCATGGGGTCTTTATTCAACCCCTCACCAGTATCTCAAGCTGTGATTGAAGCCATAACTGAAATACAGGTGACAAATAGCGTTGGTAGTCAAAGCGGTTTTCAAATGAAATTTACTCTGGGAAAACAATCACCCTTTAACAATTTATTGCAATCAGGGTATTTTGACCCTAGAACTAGAGTAATTATCATTGCGACAGTGCATGGTACACCCCAAGTGTTGATGGATGGCATTATTACTAAACAAGATGTCACCCCCAGCAACCAACCAGGACAATCAACCCTTACAGTTACAGGGTTGGATTTAAGTGCCATCATGGATTTTATTGACCTGACGGACATTCCCTATCCAGCAATGCCATTATTTACGATTGTGGCTCTAATTTTGGCAAAATATGCTGTTTTTGGTGTAGCTCCTCTGGTGATTCCCACTAGTATTATTGCTATTCAAAATCCTCTGGAGAGATTCCGCAAACAACAAGGTACTGACTTTAATTACATCAATGCTTTAGGACAAGCTAGTGGTCACATTTTTTACTTAGAACCTGGACCCGAACCGGGAATGAGTATTGCTTATTGGGGACCAGAATACAGTAAATTTACTACTCCTCAGCCAGCATTGAGTATTAATATGGATGCTGATGACAACGTGGAATCCTTGAGCTTTTCCTACGATGGTTTAGCAGCTAGGCAGTACTTGGCCATCATTCTGGAACAAAACAGCCGTATACCAATTCCAGTACCAATTCCTGAAATCAGTATTTTGAAGTCGCCTCTAGCACAACAAACACCCCCAAATTTGAAAAGTGCCAGGTTGGAAGATATTGCTAGGAATGGTTTAGGAGAAGCTGCGCTGAAAATTTTAGGTGCATTGATGGCAACACCCGATGCTATTAGCAGTAGTGGTCAGTTAGACGTGTTGCGTTACGGACGTATTTTGAAAGCTAGACAATTGGTGTCTGTGCGGGGAGGAAGTAATTATTATGACGGTTTATACCAAGTCAAAAGTGTTACTCATAATATCAAGCGAGGTGAATACAAACAAAGCTTTTCCTTAGTGCGAGGTGGTGTGAAATCATCTATTGAGCGGGTGAGTGTATGACAGATAGTGGTAGAAAATTTTACGGCAAATTCCAAGGAACTGTAGTCAATAATATTGACCCCTTGAAGCAGGGACGATTACAGGTACTAGTTCCAGATGTGGGCAGTCTTTCCCCCTCCACCTGGGCAAAGCCTTGTGTTCCCCTTGGTGGTTTGCAAATGGGGATGTATTTAATACCCCCGATACAAGCAGGTGTGTGGGTGGAGTTTGAAAATGGCGACCCTGATTATCCTATTTGGGTTGGTTATTGGTGGGGTTCTGCCGCAGAAATACCAGCGATTGCGAATTTAAGTACTCCTGGTATGCCTGTAATTATCATGCAAACTCCTACTCAACAAGCCTTGGTAATTAGTGATGTGCCAATACCCCCAATGTTAGCACCAGGAATTATGCTAATGAGCGGCGCCTCGTCTATCACTATCGATGCTACAGGTGTGACAATTACGGCGCCAAAGGTGACAATTAATGGCGCCGCGATTAACCTCACTGGAGTCACCAACATTAATAGCGGTGCTTTGATAGTTACTTAGAGGAGATTTAACTAATACATGCCAGGTTTTATACTACATCTCGGTGCAAGTGTTTTATGTAGTCATGGGGGACAGGCACAACCTACAGTTGTTAGCCCTAGAGTCACCGTAAACGGTCAACCAATTGTCACTCAACCTAACCCCTATACGGTAGTCGGTTGTGCTTTACCCCCACCTCCTAATGGTAATGGTCCTTGTGTTACTGCCCAGTGGGTGACTGCTTCTATTCGAGTGACTTCGATGGGAATGCCTGTTTTGTTATTAGATAGCCAAGCAGTCTGTCTTCCCACTGGTACACCTTTAATTATTGGTGCTACGCAAACAAGGGTAAATGCAATATGAACATAGATTTTCCCTTCCACTTTGATAATCTCGGTCGAACAGCAACTACCGACTCGGACGACCATATCCGAAACATGATTAAGCTGTTATTATTTACCAATCCTGGGGAAAGGGTAAACCGTCCCGATTTTGGTAGCGGTTTGCTGCAATTAGTTTTTGCTCCTAATAGTGCGGAGTTAGCTGCAACTTTACAATTTACTATGCAAGCAGCATTGCAACAGTGGTTGGGTGATTTGATTGATGTGCAAGGGTTGGAAGTTATTAGTGAGGATTCTCGCTTGCAGGTATTTTTAGAATATGTAGTCAAACGCACTGGGGAACAGCGTACAGAAATATTTGCCAGGAGCGGTGTATGATGAACAATTCTTTGTACAGACGCGATATGTATAGACGCGATAAATCGCGTCTCTACAGTTGTACAAACGAACAACGGCGCCACGAAGTCCGCAAACGAAACCTGAACGGATTGGATTATTTAGAAGTTAGCGATGACCAATTTTATCTGTATGTATATTTCATTGGCGCCTTACCAGAAAATATTACCAAGGAGAATATCCGAATTGAAGGTGGTCAGCGCATCCGAGATATCCAAGTAATTGATGTCGAGTTAGAACATCAGAAAGACCCGACTTTAGATAGTTATTTGCGAGTGCGGGTTGATAAGTATGGCGATTTTTCTACCTATACTCTGCGCTTAATTGGGTTGGAAGGGATTGACCCCCATTATTCTTACCTAAATTTCAGTTTTAAAGTTAATTGTCCCAGTGACTTAGATTGTAAATCAGCACATATTTGTCCTGGGAAAGAACGGACTGAACCGGAGATTAATTATTTAGCCAAAGATTATGCCAGTTTCCGCCAATTAATTTTAGACCGTTTGGCGTTAATTATGCCCAATTGGCAATCACGGCATGTTCCCGACTTGGGTATTACTTTAGTGGAACTTTTAGCTTATGTTGGAGACTATCTCAGCTACTACCAAGATGCTGTTGCTACCGAAGCATATTTAGATACCGCTCGTCAACGTATCTCAGTGCGGCGCCATGTGCGATTAGTTGACTACCCGATGCATGAGGGTTGTAATGCCAGAACTTGGGTTTGGTTAGAAACAAAAATTGATACTAGCATAAATCTCAAAGACATATATTTTATTACTACTTATCAGGATTTACCTGTTTCAAACCCAGTTTTAAAAATAGATGACCTGAGAAATATTGACAGTAAAAAGTACGAAGTTTTTGAGCCTATTGTTAAAGAGTCACAAGCGAATATCGAATTATATAAAAAACATAACGAAATTCATTTCTATACATGGGGTAATCGCGAATGTTGTTTACCTAAGGGTGCAACTAGCGCAACTCTATTAGATGAATGGATTTCCTCTACTAATACTCCTACTAAACAAGATAAATGTGATGATGATGCTCCCAAACCTCCTAATTTAGAACGGAAGTTACAATTGAAACCTGGCGATATTCTCATTTTTACAGAGGTAAAAGGCGCCAAAACCGGAAACCAAGCAGATGCTGATATTAACCATCGTCATGCAGTTAGACTAATTAGCGTTAAACATGGTGTAGATGAAGTCTATAGAGTAAACGTAAATAATGTTACTCAAGACATGCCCACTCCTATTGTAGAAATTACTTGGGCAACAGCAGATGCATTGCCTTTTCCTCTGTGTATTTCAGCGATTGGGTTGGCGCCAGAATGCCAATTAATCGAGAATATTAGCGTAGCGCGCGGTAATGTCATCCTTGTAGACCACGGACGCACAGTAACAGAGAATTTGGGTGTAGTAGCTGCAAAAACAGAAATAATGCCCTGTGAGGGGGAAAATCAACCCGCAGATGTAACAGCAGTAGCTGCTTCTTTTTACCCCTCTCTCAAATATGCACCTTTAACCTTTCGCCAACCGCTTTCCAAGCAAGACCTACATCAGGCGCCTGCCACTAGTTTACTCACACAAAAACCTAGAAAAGCTCTACCACAAATTACCAAATTAATCAGTAATTACCCATCATGGTCTTGGACTCCTCAACTAGATTTATTAGGAAGTAATAGTCAAGACAAGCATTTTGTTGTGGAAGTGGACAATGAAGGTTATGCTCATTTGCGTTTTGGCAATGGAGAACTCGGACAAATGCCAGTAGCTGGAAGTAATTTCTCTGCAATATACCGCATTGGTAATGGTATAGCTGGAAACATCGGTGCAGATACCATTGCCCATATCGTATTTCGTCAGAATGCAATCACTGGTATAACTCCCCATAACCCTTTACCAGCAAAAGGAGGTACACAACCCGAACCGTTATCAGAAGTAAAATTATTTGCACCCAGTACCTTCCGTAAGGAGTTGCAAAGGGCAATAACAGCACAGGATTATGCGGATATAGTTATGCGCGATTTTTCAGATACAGTGCAAAGAGCAGCTGCAACCTTACGCTGGACAGGTAGTTGGGATAAGGTGTTGGTAGTAGTTGACCCTTTAGGAGAAGAAACCAATAACAATGAATTATTAGCTGCTATTTCTCAACATTTATATCGTTACCGTCGTATTGGTCATGATGTGGTAGTAAAACAAGCTATTTACGTTCCTTTGGATATTGAGATGACTGTATGTGTTCAGCCAGACTTTTTGCGAGGACATGTGAAAGCAGCATTGTTGAACTTATTTAGCAATAGGATTTTACCAGATGGGCGCCGTGGTTTTTTCCATCCAGATAATCTGACTTTTGGTACAGGTATAGCTTTGAGTAAATTAGTTGCGACAGCGCAAACAGTAACAGGTGTAGAAAATGTAGTAGTAACAAAACTGCAACGTTTATATGAACTCGATAATGGAGAACTCGACAATGGTATTTTACCTCTAAGTTCTATGGAAATCGCGCGGTTAGATAATGACCCAAATTTTCCAGAAAATGGTCAATTTAAATTAAGCCTACATGGTGGAAGATAAGACTTTGTAAGGGCGGGTTAACGATATATTAAATACAGCTTTAGGATATTTATAAACCCGCCCTTTAGACAATATAAAATCCAAAATAACGGGAGGACTAGGACATGATGAATGAAAATTGTGGATGTTGCGAAGGAGTCGAAGCAATCACTCCGATTTCCACTGTCAACCGTCCTGGTTTAAATGCTTTAATGTATCGAGTTGGTACCCACAGCACCTTTCTCGAAACTATGAAAGCTGGTGTTTCTAATAGTAAATATCCTGCTCTTGCTAAGTTGAAAACTCGAAATGCTAATGATTCATCTATTGCTTTTCTAGATGCTTGGGCAACGGTAGCGGATGTTTTAACCTTTTATCAAGAACGTATAGCTAATGAGGGTTATTTACGGACAGCAACAGAAAGACGTTCTGTATTGGAGTTAGCAAGGTTAGTTGGTTATAGTTTGCGTCCTGGTGTCGCTGCTACAGTCTATCCTGCTTTTACAATGGAAATAGGATATAACAAAGATACGCAAATACCCGTAGGTACGAGAATTCAAAGTCTACCAGCTTCGGGGGAAATGCCGCAATTTTTTGAAATAGCGGAAACTATCGAAGGTCGTACTGAGTGGAATAATTTGCAACCAAGATTAACACGACCTCATTATATTGAACTGTCGAATGCTAAAGATATAGATAAACTTTACTTTCAGGGTATTACAACTAATCTTAAACCGAATGACCCACTATTATTTATATTTTCTAATATTCAGGGGATGCAAATTTTTCGTCATGTGAAAAAAGTGGAACCCCAAGCTATAGAAAATCGTACTAAAGTAGAGTTACAAACAGAGCCAGAAACTATAACAACCGATGATAAAATAAATCTATCTTCTTCTAATCCAAGCAGAGAAAAACAACAATGTCCCTTTGATAAACTAGGTACAGCAGATGAAGGTTTATTAAATAATCTACTTAAACCTGCTTCGATTCCACCTGCTAACGCTTCAAGGTTGGGTTTATCTTTGAAAGATACTTATAAATGTGAGTCAGATATTGCACCACAATTATTAAAAACTCTTAAACCTCAACTAAAAGATACATTATATACTGCTTGGCAAAATACTCCTGTTACAAATAAATCATCTTTACAAAGTACCCAAGCATTACGGGTAAAAGCAGCACCTTTTGGCGCCAATTCTCCCTTGAAACCAGTTTATGATGAACGGGGGAGAATTTTAGGTTATGAAGAGTGGGCAATTGCACCAATTATAAAGCTGGCAATTAATGTCTTGATTAACAACAGCGATAATGTTTTTGCACTTGCTACTGTCTCTGTACAACAAAAAACAGGAAATCAGAGTCTCTTCATAAATCGACAAGCGATGATAAGAGGGGAGCAAATCAACGCACCTGGGTTAAGTGTTGTGCCAACTTTATTAACAGATGGTAGTGAAGAATTCCCACAAGATGTAGGAGTAAGATTACAAATTATTACACCAGTAGAACATACCGTTACGATTACTCAGCAAGAAGTTGGTTGGGGTGTGCAAATAGCAACAGACCCACAACACATTATTACATCAGGGCAAACATTGAGATACACAAGCGACGATGGACGCAAAATTACTATTTCAAATACCAGAGGTATAAGAGAGAATGAGCAAGTCTCTGTTTCAGAAGAATTAACTATTCCTCTATCGGATACTGAAAAACGTATTTTGCCCCTTGATGCTCAATATGACCAAATCCTACCGAGGAGTTGGGTCGTTATTCAGCGTCCTAATAGCCAAATTATTACCCAAGTCGAGAAAATAGAAACTATCACTAAAGCTGACTATGGTATTTCAGCTAAAGTTACACAATTAACTTTACAAGACCGATGGTTAGAGGATAATGACTTAACTTTAGATGTAATTCGTCAAACCACGGTCTATGCTCAAAGTGAAGAATTAAAACTTGCATTCGAGGTTATCAACCCTATAGAAGAACCCGTTAAAGGAAGCGAAGTTGAACTTAGCCAACTTTATGAAGGATTACAACCAGGAAGATGGTTAATTGTATCTGGAGAACGCGCTGACCTTGGGGAAACTACGGGTGTTAAAGCGAGTGAGTTAGTCATGCTGTTGGGAGTTAAGCAACGCGCGGTAACTAAGTTTAAAGATATTGAACAAGAAAGACCGGGAGATATAACCCATACTTTTATACAATTAAAAAATTCCCTTAGTTACGAATACAAACGGGATACCGTCACCATCTACGGTAATGTCGTTAAAGCTACTCATGGTGAAACCCGCACGGAAGCGTTAGGAAGTGGTGATGGTAGCAAAGCGTTCCAAGAATTTTCTCTGCGACAATCACCTCTTACTTATGTTGCTGCTCCTATACCTGCTGGCGCCAAAAGTACTTTAGAAGTGCGTGTCAATGACATTCTCTGGCACGAAAAAGATAGCCTTGCAGGACTTAAGCCAACGGAACGCGCGTACATTACTAAAACTGGTGATGACAGTAAAACTACGGTTATATTTGGTAACGGAGAAAACGGCGCCCGTTTACCTACAGGTGTAGAAAATATCAGAGCAGTGTACCGTAGTGGTATCGGTAAAGTTGGTAATGTCAAAGCAGAGCAAATTAGTTTGCTAGCATCACGACCTTTGGGACTAAGAAGTGTTATTAACCCCCTACCTGCTACCGGAGGCGCCGACCGGGAAAGTCGTGACCAAGCGCGTAAAAATGCACCTTTAGCAGTAATGGCTTTAGACCGTTTGGTATCTGTACAAGACTATGCAGACTTTGCCCGCACTTTTGCTGGTATCGCTAAAGCAGGCGCCATGCTGTTATCGGATGGTCGTCGCAGGTTAGTTCACCTGACTATTGCTGGGGTAGATGACATACCAATCGATAAACAATCAGATTTATATCGTAATTTGTATCAAGCGCTACGTCTATATGGCGCCTCTGACCAGCCAATACAGCTGGAACTCAGAGAACTAATGGTAATTATCATTAGCGCTAAAGTCAAAATTTTACCCGATTATCAATGGGAGGCAGTAGAACCACAAATAAGACAAACATTACTAGATACCTTTAGTTTTGAACAGCGAGAACTAGGACAAGATATTACGTTAAGTGAAGTAATTAGCACAATTCAAAAAGTTGCAGGAGTTGACTTTGTTGATTTAGATATTTTGGATACTGTATCTGAAACAGAAGCAGCAAATCCAAATATACTAACACAAATATTTCAAGCTTTAGCCCAAGGAAAAGTTTACCCCAGAGAAAACAATAGAGAAAACAATAATTCATCAACAGAAACCCAACCGCGAAAGAGGATTACTGTTAATCTAGCTAGGGTGAAGCAAAAAATCCAACCAGCCCAAATTGCAATATTAACTCCTTCTCAACCTCTAACTCTAATTCTTAACCCGCTGTAATTATTTATTTAATTCTTTTTACTTATGAACACTATAGAAGACTACTTATACAACCTTTTACCCGTAATATACCGTCAAAGCGATGCAGAAAAAGACTATGCTCTACGAGACTTATTACGGATAATCTCCGAACAAGTCAATATAGTAGAGTCAGACATTTCTCAACTTTATGAAAACTGGTTTATTGAAACCTGCCAAGATTGGGTTGTTCCCTATATTGGTGATTTAATTGCTTATAAACCAGTCCACGAAGCTGGTGAACCGGGAGATATAAACACCCCTCAAGGACAACAACGCAATAAAATATTAATTCCGCGACGAGAACTTGCTAATACCATTCGTAATCGACGACGTAAAGGAACTCTCACATTATTAGAATTACTTGCAAATGATGTTGCTGGCTGGTACGCGCGGGCAGTTGAATTTTACAAGCTATTGGGTTGGACACAGCACCTTAATCATTTACAACTTGGGCAAGGTAGAAGGGTAGATTTACGTCAAAGTGATATTTTGGAAAGGTTAAATAGTCCCTTTAATGAAATTGCCCATACTGTAGATATACGTCGTATTCAATCGCCCTACGACCCAGGACGCTATAATATTCCACATGTGGGAGTTTTTATCTGGCGCCTAAAAACCTATTCCGTCACCAGAACACCTGCTTACTGTTTAGAAGAAGTTAGACCAAATTGCTACACGTTCAGCGTTTTAGGCAATGATACACCACTTTATAATCTTCCTCAACCTGAAACAGAACCAACCCACATCGCTCTTGAAATAAATTTACCCGTTCCCTTGCGTCGTCGTGTTCTGGAAATAGATAAACAAAGATATGAAAAAACAGGTGAAAGTCTTTACTATGGAGAAAACAAGAGCTTTCAAATTTTTTTAGGAACTCCAGCAGGAACCTCCTTTACCTGGCGCCCAATTCCTTACGATAAAATTATTCCTGAAGACCTGAGTGAATGGCAATATCAACCCCCTCAAGATATGGTAGCAGTTGACCCGGTTTTAGGGAGAATTGTCTTTCCTTCTCGTCAGTTACCGAAAGCAGGAGTTTGGGTTTCTTATCAATATGCTTTTAGTGCAGATATTGGCGGTGGTGAGTATAACAGGATACTATTACAACCAATTATTTATACACTTTACCGAGTAGGAAAACAGGAAGAATTCACTCGTATCAACGACGCTTTCGACCGCTGGCAGTCAGATTATCAAACCAATCCTGACGAAGCAAAATATCGTCAAGCAGTGATTGAAATTACCGATAGTAGCGTTTACACTGAGTGCTTTAATTTGTGTCTCCAAGCTAATCAAACCTTACAAATTCGCGCGGCAAACTACAAACGTCCAATAATTCGCTTACTAGACTATCAAGCTGAAACTACTGATTCCTTACTTGTTACTCTACAATCAGGAAGTCGCTTCAGTTTAGATGGTTTATTAATCGTTGGTCGAGGGGTGCGAATTCAGCGAGAAATGCCTGATTTCCTCGTATCTACTACCCCTACATACACAGAGATACTGAGTCCAGTCAAAGTTACTATCCGCCATTCGACTCTTGTTCCTGGTTGGTCGCTACAATGTGATTGCGAACCCAAACGTCCTGCTGAACCAAGTTTAGAATTATATAACCTGAAGGGACAAGTAGAAATTACCCACAGCATTATCGGTTCCATTCAAGTGCATCAAGATGAGGTACAAACTGACCCCATCACTATTCACATCAGTGACAGTATTGTTGATGCGACTCACACCGAGCAGGAAGCAATAGATGCACCCGGATGTGCTGTAGCTCATGCAAAACTATCAATTTATCGCAGTACTGTATTTGGCAAAATCCTGACTCATAGTATTAAATTCGCAGAAAATTCTATCTTTAACGGTTGCATTACTGTCGCGCGTCGTCAGTCCGGGTGTATGCGCTTTTGTTATGTTACCCCTGGTTCTCGCACACCCCAACGCTATAACTGTCAACCAGATTTAGTTCAACAAGCAGTAAGTGAAGATTTAAAGCAAGTGGAAAGTGAGCGCGTCCGTCCTCAGTTCAAAAGTACTCGCTACAGTACTCCCACTTATTGTCAGCTTGCTAACACCTGCCCTGAAGAAATTAAACGTGGTGCTGATGATGAATCAGAAATGGGTGTTTTTCATCACCTCTATCAACCTCAAAGAGAGGCAAATTTACGCGCACGTTTAGATGAATATACTCCATCTGATATGGAAACAGGAATTATTTATGCTAATTGAATAATTAAAATTTCAAAATCCAAAATCCAAAATCCAAAATCATATGAGGATAAATATATGTCAGGTGAATTTAGAGGCGATTTTACTCGCGATAGTTTTGACCCCCAAAAACATTTTTTACGAGTATTAATGCAGCAAGGAAGGGTACAAGTTGATGCAGACTGGAATGAACAAGTTGCTATACTTTTACATTACCTGCAAACTTTAGCAGAGGACTTAATTGGCCCCCACGGAGGACCAGTAAGACGTTCGGGATTTAAAATCACTTTTGATACTCAGGAAGATGTTAAAAATAACAATATTTTAGATTTTCAAATCAGTACTGGGAATTACTACGTCAACGGTATTCTTTGTGAAAATCATAAAATTGATGAAAATGGCTATGAATTGCCTTACATAAAATATTACAAACAGCCTAATTGTCCACTTAATCCAGACCAAGACAAGCTACCCGATTTACCTTTTTTGGTTTTTCTTGATGTCTGGGAACGTCACATTACTTACATCCAAGATGAGGAAATTCGGGAAGTAGCTTTGGTAGGTGCAGATACAGCAACCCGTTCCCAAGTTATCTGGCAAGTGAAAGTTGAAAAATTAGACAAAGACGCTGCAAAATGTACTGATGTTGATTGGAAAGAATTATTAGAAAAGTGGCAATCCAAAAATCGCGGACTTTTAGCAGCAAAGGCAAAGGAAACTATAGAGCAAAATGAAACTTGTTCAATTAAACCTGATACTCGCTACCGAGATAAAGAAAATCAACTTTATCGTGTGGAAATTCACGCAGATAGTACTGGTAAACCAACTTTTAAGTGGTCGCGGGAGAACAGTTCGGTTGTTTTTCCCATTGATGTGGATAACGGTGTTGAGATAACAGGTACAACAATCACTCTAAAATTAAAACATTGGTGGCATGATTGCCGTTTTGGTTTAGTTGAAAAGGGTTGGGTAGAAATCGTTGATGATTATATTTCCTTGAATCAATTAGCAAAACCCCTGTGGAAAGTAGACAAAATTGAACCAGAAGATTTTTTGGTGACATTGACAAGGGAAGAATCATCAGAATGTACGCTCACCCAAAATATCGGCAAACATCCCTTCCTCCGACGCTGGGAACAAAACGAAAAAAGTGGGTTAAAGTTGATTAACGGCGCCGTACCAATCGACGAAGCAACAACAGACTGGTTTACTTTAGAAGATGGTGTGCAAATTAAATTTAAACAGTCAGAATTCGGAGAAAATTATCGCACGGGTGATTATTGGCTAATTCCAGCGCGGACAGCTACAGGTGATGTAGAATGGCGTAAATCAGCTGATGGCAAACCTCTAGCTCTACCTCCTCATGGTGTCGAACATCACTATGCACCTCTAGCAGTAATTGCAAGTAAAGAAGGAGCAGAAGATTGTAGGCGCCAGTTCTACCCATTAGCTAGTAGCTATTACTACATTGGTTCTACAACAGGAATAGGTTCTGATTTGATTTGGACTGATGCTAACCTACAGTAGATAATTTTTGACTAAAATTGGAGGTTTGGTTTGAGTGAAAGCTGTTTGGTCTTTATGGACAAAACCGTTAAGAGAAAATAAAAAATCTATATGGGTAAGTGATAAACATCATTTGCTGGCATGGATTTTATCAGTAGAAACAGCAAAAAAACATTACCCTGAAACAGCGTTATTTACCGATAGTCAAGGTGCGCGGATGCTTGTTGATAAATTAGGTTTAGAATTTACACAAGTATCTACAGAGCTAGATGCTTTAGAAAATAGCGACCCTAGATTGTGGGCATTAGGTAAAGTTTACACTTATGGCGCCCAAACCGAACCTTTTATTCATATAGATAGTGATGTGTTTCTCTGGAAACCATTACCTTCCGAAATGGTATCCGCACCTCTTTTGGCACAAAATCCTGAATATTTTACTGTTGGTAATTCCTGGTATGACCCAGAAGCAATGGAAACAGCTATTAGCCAAATAAACGGTTGGTTACCTGAAGAATGGATATGGCAACGCAGTTATGGGTTGTTACAAACTGCATACAATTGCGGTATATTTGGTGGTCATGCAGTAGATTTTATTCGCTACTATGCAAGTTTGGCAATAAAGTTTGTTGAACATCTATCTAACCAACTTGCTTGGTTAATTCTACATCCAGATACCGAAAGAAATATATTATTTGAACAATATTTACTTGGTTGTTGCGTTAGCTACCATCAACACCAAACAAAATCTCCGTACAAAGATATTCGTGTAAAATGTTTGTTTCCCAGTCTAGATGATGCTTTGATTCCCGAAAATGCAGCACGAGTTGGTTTTACCCATTTAATTGCAGATGCTAAACAGAATCGAAAAATAGCCCAACACTTAGAGCATCGAGTCAAGAAAGACTACCCAAAATACTATTATTCTCTCATCAACTCTTTTTAACTTGTACTTGTAATGTTTGGGGTTTTTCTAAGTAAAAAACAATTTAAGATTGTAATAAATATAGCGAATAGGGGAATACTAAGTATTAAATACATTCTTAGGTTAAGTCAAAAATGTTTAACAAAGGCAATATGACACTAGTGTTTTTACTGATGCTAATATTCGTTGGGTTTGGAGATAGCTTTTTACCAAAACCATTGAGTACAGCCAGTTATCAAACACGAACGACTATAAACAATATTGTTATAGGTATGTTTCCATCATGGCGCCCAAAAACAGACCCAAATAAACGAACACAAGAAGCAATCAAAGAAATGAACAAATAACAAAGTTATGAGTAGAGACGCGATTAATCGCGTCTGTACAGAGTTATGAATTAAAACTCCTAACTCCTAACTCCTAACTAAATATTAGGCTTTTTTCAACCAGCTAAACATGGCGCGTAGGTCTTTGCCTACTTCTTCAATAGGATGTTCTGCTTCTCTGCGACGCATTGCGGTAAAACCAGCTTTACCAGATTGGTTTTCCAAAACGAATTCGCGAGCAAACTGTCCGGTTTGAATTTCGGTGAGAATTTTCTTCATCTCGGCTTTTGTCTGGTCGTTAACAATACGCGGGCCGCGAGTATAATCTCCATATTCGGCAGTATTCGAGATACTATCGCGCATTGTTGCCAAACCACCTTCGACTACTAAGTCAACAATGAGTTTGACTTCGTGCAAACACTCAAAGTATGCGAGTTCAGGTTGATAACCTGCTTCTACCAAAGTTTCAAAACCAGCTTTGATTAAAGCACTCAAACCACCGCAAAGTACAGCTTGTTCACCAAATAAGTCAGTTTCGGTTTCTTCGCGGAATGTTGTTTCTAAAACTCCTGCACGTGTTCCACCTATACCCTTAGCATATGCCATTGCTCTATCGCGTGCTTGTCCACTTGCGTTTTGATACACAGCAAACAGTGCGGGTACACCTTGTCCTTGTTCGTAGGTACGACGAACTAAATGTCCGGGGCCTTTCGGCGCCACCATGACAACATCTACATTAGATGGTGGTACAACTTGACCGAAGTGAATATTGAACCCGTGAGCAAAAGCGATAACGTTTCCTTCCTTGAGGTTTGGTTCAATTTCTTCCTTGTAAACAGTCTTTTGAACTTCATCGGGCAACAGTATCATAATAAAGTCTGCTGCCGCCGCCGCATCCGAAACACTCTTAACCGTCAAACCTGCTGCTTCAGCCTTCCCTGCTGACTTACTACCCGGATACAGTCCAACAATTACATTCATGCCACTGTCTTTTAAGTTTAAAGCGTGAGCATGACCTTGTGAACCATAGCCGATTATCGCAATCGTTTTTCCAGCTAAAAGGTCTAAATTTGCATCTGTGTCATAATACATCCGAGCCATAGGTAGCGTCTCCAGTCAGCAAGCACCTGTTTTATTGCAGACCTTAGATTCTACCGCATAACTATCACCAAAAAATATTAATCTATATTATTGCAATATTAAATTCCTCCTCAAAGCCATCCCAAACCCAGGCTCAAGGCTGAGGCGCCTGTTAAAATTATGATTGATGCTGGATAATTGTGCGCCAAATACGTATGAAAAAAATCACTCGCAGCAACGAGTGAGCAATAAAAAGTATAACTTATGAAAAAAGAATAATTAATAGAATGCTTCTATATTTTGTCGGTAGGCAATTAAAGCGTGGTTGCCTCGTTCTTCTTTTAGCGCCCCAAGAATGGTATCAGATTCTTCTAATGATACGATTGTTTTAATTTCAATATTAGTATTATATCCTGCTAAATCTGACAAGCGTCTTCCGTGCCCACCTTCACCTTGTACTTGGTTAATAGTATATCCAGTTACATTATGACTTTTCAGTAGCTTTACAACACGGTCTTTCAACACCGTTTCCCCAATAATAGTGATTAACACGGCGGGTTGAACGGGATTAATAACTAAGTCTAACATTAACAACTCCAAATAATAAAATTTAAATACTTATCTTGCATCTGCAACAGTTCTAGCTCTATTTACTTTGAGTGTATATCCCATCCACTCAGTACCTACTAACGCACTAATCGCTGCCATCTCTTGACTATCTGTTTCCATTTCTACAACCGCGAATCCCCTTTTCTCTCCTGTTTTCTGGTTTGTAGATACTAAAATTCTTTTAACTACTCCATACTTTAAAAAAACTTGTCTAATATCATTATCTTCCACTTCATGGGATAAATTACCAATATAAACTGACATGAGATATCTCCCAAGTAAAATCAATGCTATCTAGGTAAATAATTACACTATTGTTTTACTTAGATGTTGCTGACAAAAATGGTTTCATCCACTTTATTAACAAATATAAAAAAAACAAATGACTGTTTTTACGTACTTAATTAAATCTTATCAGTAAATTGACAAGTTAATTGTAAACTAATGTAAACATTTATGTCTAAGAAACCGGGTTTCTAGGCAAAATCTTCATTTTTATGACAAAATTTCAGCGAATAAACCCGGTTTCTAGGATTTTAGTTAAGAAGCTGTTTCTTTATCAATTTGCTGAATTTCGGCTTCTGATAATTTAATATCACCTGCACGTGCCGAGTCTTCAATGCTAGAAACTTTACTGGCGCCTGGTATTGGTAAAATACATGGTGACTTTGAGCGCAACCAAGCTAAAACAATACCATATACCGATACGCCTTTTTGTGTTGCGAGTTTGCTGATAATAGAAATATCTTGCAAATCTGAATGACGTCTGCGACCCCCAAACGGACTCCAAGGTAAAAAAGTCAAGTTTTCTTGCTGGCAATATTCTAAAACACCATCAGACTCAGGTTGACGATACCAAGGACTATATTGATTTTGCACTGAAATAATATCTACAACATCCCGTGCTTGTTTTATTTGTTCAACGGAAAAATTAGAAACTCCAACAAACCGAACTATACCAGCATCAACTGCTTCCCGTGCAGCTTTTAATGATTCTTCTATAGAATAGTCTGGATCAGGTGAGTGATATTGCCAAATGTCAATTGGTTTATTACCACCCAACGCTTCAAAACTAACGCGAATAGTTTCACGTAAATGTTCGGGGTTGCCGTTACGAGTCCAGCTTTGGTTCGGACGCATTAACCCACCTTTGGTAGCAACAACAATATTACTGGTATCACCACTGTAGGTTTGTAGTGCTTTACCAATCAGTCGTTCATTATGGTGTTTATCAGATTCGTCTTTACAATATGAGTCCGCAGTATCAATAAAAGTAATGCCTAAATCCAAAGCACGATGAATAACTTCTATTGATTGCGACTCATCCGGACGTTCGTATACTGACATTGGCATGGCGCCTAACCCAATTGCACTTACGGTAATACCTGTATTCGCTAATTGTGTTGTTTGCATAATTCAAGGTAAAAATGATTAATGGGACTTATTAATCAATTTATATCCAAAATTCTCTTGTGGAATGGGCAGGAAAGCCCGTTCTTCATCCAGTAAATTCTGGCAAATCCTGATTTGTATAGTACTCTATTACTTGTTCTAGTGGAAAGCGATTTTCTGATTCAGAGCGCGCTTTTATACCCAACGCAATCTGCACTTCATCCCAGTCTCCTACCAAGAAAGTTGGCACACATTCAGCAGCAAAAGCTTTTTCAATGACAGGCGCCGCTTCTACTGCTTTTAAATCAATTAGTTCACCAACTAAAAAAGCATTAACCTCTGGGTCGTTAATAGTAAAGTTACTTAATAAGTTAGTTATAATTTCAACACATTTAGAACGTGCTTCTGGATGAATTTGAGCGATACGAGTCAATGCGCTAGCAGCGTCTGCACGTTGGTAAGTATCGCGTGACGAGTCTACTATATATGCTTCGAGTGGTTCAATTGCAGCAATACCTATTTTGGCTAATGCACTAGGTAACTCTAAACTAATGCGGTCATCTTCTTCAAATGCGCCAAATAAATAAATTAATGGTTCAATAGCTTCTACCGCGCGCAGTTGACCCAATACTCTTACTGCATGTACTGGCGCCCAAGCTTGCAGGTTTTCATTTATATCTTCTATATCGTCAGCAGCAATAGATAAATCTTCATCACAAGCCATGCGTATTAAGTCAGGAACGTGCTGTGAAGTAAAACCTAGTTCCTCTACATAATCAGGTATTCCCTTGATTTGACTGCAATCTCCGTAAGTTAGCAGTTCGTTTACAGGAGACGGATAAGAAGATAATGACATGTTTACTTATCTTTAGTTTTATTTTTCTTTTTTATTCCAATTATTATAGTCACCTACTTATAAATTAATTTCAAAGCATTGTGACAATTTTTAAAGTGGTTAATATCAAGCTTGTTTGTTACGCAAATCGTAACGGCAACTATCTAGAGACAGATAAACCTACATACTAGCATTAAGGTTATTTATGTGAGGTTTGAATATGAATAAGGGAAGTATACTTTTTGCTACCCTTTTAGGGGGGATTGTTTTGAGTAGTTGCGCTGCTGCCAATAATGGAGGTAGTGAAACAATGTCAATGCGACAAAATTCATCTAACTCACTTAATCAAATAGCAGCTACAATACCACCAACTGCTGATACAGCCAATGAAATGGCATCAAAAATCAAGGCGCCTACCAAGGTAAAATCACAGTTAATTAAAAAAGCAACTATGAGTATAGTTGTAGAGTCAATTGACAAAAGCATTAACGAAGTGACGCAAATCATTGACAAACAGCAAGGTGATTTAATCAAACTTGCTCAAAATCAGCCTAAAGATGAGTTCGCGCGTTCTACTGCATCAATACAGTTGAGAGTTCCACAAACTACGCTAGATAATACCCTTACTCAAATAGCTAAACTGGGAATTGTTAAAAACCGTAGCATCACAGCAGAAGATGTTGGGGATAGAATCGTTGATTTTCAAGCACAGTTAGTTAATTTGAGAAAAACTGAAACAAATCTTCAAAAAATTATGGATAAAGCTGGTTCGGTACGCGATACATTGAGTGTGTCACAAGAACTGAGCAATGTTCGTGACTCTATCGAGCGAATAGGCGCCCAACTCAAGAATCTACAAAACCAAGTCAGCTATTCGACTATTACCTTAAATTTAGAAGCAGCAGTTTCTACTAAAAATCCGCAACGTGGTTTTGGGTTGCAAGTTCAAGAAACTTGGAATAAATCAACCAACTCAGTTGGTAAATTTAGCATGGGACTGTTAAAACTAGCTATTTGGCTCATGGCTTATAGTCCATATGTATTTATTCTTGCTTTTGGTATTTACGGCTTTAATCGTTGGCGGTCTGCAAAAACTGGAGTTAAGCTAGATTAGACATGGACACAAATAATTAACGCCATTTCACCCTTGTTCATGAGTACGATACCATTTACAAATCAAGGATATCGGGTCATACGCGAACTCGGTTGCAACCTCAATGGAGGTCGTGTAACATACTTAGCGCAACGTATAAATACTGATGAAAAAGTTGTTATTAAGGAGTTTCAGTTCGCACGCTCTAGCGTTCAAAGCTGGTCTGGTTTTAAGGCATATGAACGTGAAATACAGGTGTTACAAGGGTTAAACCATGCTGGTATACCACGCTATCTCGACTCTTTTGAAACTCCATCAGGGTTTTGTATGGTGCAAGAGTACAAACATGCTCAATCTTTGTCTGTAGCACGCAGTTTTGCTTTTGATGAAATTAAGCAAATAGCTGTTTCTGTGCTGTCTATTCTTATATATTTACAAAACCGTATTCCGCCTATTTTTCATCGCGATATTAAGCCAGAAAATATTTTAATTGATGATAATATCAATGTTTATTTAGTTGATTTTGGATTTGCTCGTATTGGTAGTCATGATATGGCGATGAGCAGTGTTGCGATGGGGACACTAGGTTTTATGGCGCCAGAGCAAATTTACAACCGTCAGTTAACAAAATCTACAGATTTATATAGTTTGGGTGCGACATTAATTTGTTTGTTAACAGGCGCCAAATCAGCTGCGATGCATACTTTAATCGATGAAGATGGGTGTATTGCTTTTAAACATTTAGTTCCTCAGTTGAGTTTGGGGTTTATCGAGTGGCTTTCAACGATGGTTCAACAAAAACCCAAAAACCGCTTTAAAGATGCGAATGTAGCACTTCTGGCACTAAAACCACTCGATATTGTCCCCTTATGTGTTGCAAAAATTGATAAAACAGAACTTGAATTTACGGCTGGACAAATTGGTGAAAAACTTTCGCAAACGATTACTATTCTTAATGATAATCCAGAAACAACATTAGTCGCTTGGTGTGAAGTGGCGCCTCATAGTAACGACGCTCCACACACACCTCATAGCCATGATTGGATTGATTTTACGCTCCGGCATTTTAACGGTGAGAAAATTTTATGTAAAGTGACAATTGATACAACCTATTTAATGGCAGATAAAATATATTATCGCGAATTACTATTACATACAAATTCAGCCGTTGAAATTCAAACTATTCAAATAAAAATTAAAACTGCTGCGTTACCAATAATTCAATATAAACAACCATACGCATCACTTTTATTATTATTGTTGACTTCTGGGGCAATGGCGTGGACTGGTGCGGCTGTTGCGGCAGTTATTGCTGCTATATTAATGACGGTTATTGGGGCTGGTATTGTTGTTGTCGATGATATTGTATTTGGGGCTGCGGTTGCGTCTTTGGTGGGTTGCTTTTTGGGGGTTGCAGCAGGACCAATTTTTGGAACTTTCTTATCTGTAATGGTAGCAATTGAATTTTGGTGTATTACTAAAGCTGGTATAAGCCACATAGAGACTATCAATCAGGGTGTCAATCAAATTACATTTACGACAAATCTTAAAAAAGGATTTAGTCAGGCAATTGGTATTGTGATGGTTGTGCTTACAGCTTTACTGGGTTCCTGTGGCGGTTTAGTATTAAAGACTGGTGTCATCAACTTTTGGGTAATATTGACAATTGCGTCAACTAGTTCTAGTTTAGCTGGAATTTTTATTTGCCTACCAATTTATCGGCGCCGACTGGTTGGTAAGTATCTCAAGTCAGAGAAACGCCGAATAAAACCGTGAAGCTAAGAACATGAGTGGTATTCAAATTGTGTAGATTCGTTCCTAAAATGTACTGGCGATAACGAAATGTTGGTGCATAGGGATGCCAAGATAAAAAGGAGAAGCGTATTTAACCGAGACATGCCAGAACTACGCCATTCGATTGCTCATCACTACCACGAACGAACTAAGTACGACCCCGATACTATAGCGTCCAAAAACCAGGGTTTGGATTGGTCGAAACAACCTGTACCGTTTAAAGAATATAAAATTGGTACGGTTTTTGACCTCAAACCATATATCCAAGAATCTTCATTAGATTCGGAAGATAATACTGATACACAATGGTGGCGCCGTTTATCGCGGTTGCTGTTTTGCAGCTACGGTTTAACAGCTAGAATGCCATCAATGGGGAGTGCCGTGTTTTTACGCTCGGCGCCAAGTGCAGGTGGTTTATATCCAGCCGAAATATATATAGTTTCACGGGGTACACCGTTGTTACCTGCTGGTTTATATAACTACCAGTCACGAACTCATTCGCTACTGCAATTCTGGGAAAATAATGTTTGGCAAACATTGCAGGAAGCTTGTTTTTGGCATCCTGCTTTGGAAAGTACACAACTTGCCATCGTCATTACTGCGGTTTTTTACCGTTCAGCTTGGCGTTATGAAGACAGAGCATACCGTCGAATATTTCTTGATACGGGACATTTATTGGGAAATATCGAACTATCTGCTGCGACGTGTGACTTTCGACCCCATCTAATTGGTGGTTTCGTCGATCAAGCCGTCAATGATATGCTTTATATTGACCCAGAACAAGAAGGCGCCACCGCAGTCCTTCCGATAGCCGATTTACTTGATATTAAACAAAATTTGCCAACTGGACGTACAGCTTTACCATCAGCGACCGAAACAGAATATCCCAAAATCCCTGACGGTGAGCTTCTTAAGTACATTCATACTGTAACGCAAATTTTGCCAGGTACAACAGGTAAACTCAATTTACCCGAAATCAAGCAAAATAAATCTATCGAAGATAAATATAAATTTCCCTTCTGTCAAAAAATTTCAACCCTAACAACTCAAATCGACTGGGGAGATAAACTTGATAAACTCTCTTCAACAATCCTTAAACGTCGTTCCACTAGAGCATACAGCGGAGATGATTTAACATTAGATGAACTCAAATCGTTACTCGATTTTACATACCAACCCCAACATTATATAGACCAAGAATTAGATATCTCGCCAGATTACTTCGACCTGAACTTAATACAAACCTTTATAGCGACCTCTGGAGTCGAAGGACTCGAAGCAGGATGTTACTATTACGCACCCGCTTCGCAAGAATTACGACAAATTCGCTTTAAAAACTTCCGCAGAGAATTACACTTTCTCTGTTTAGGACAAGACCTTGGTCGCGATGCATCCGCTGTTATTTTCCATACAGCCGATTTAAAGGCATCTGTATCTCAGTATGGAGATAGAGTATATCGATACCTACATATGGATGCAGGTCACTTAGGGCAAAAACTAAATCTTGCTGCTGTTCGTCTTAATATCGGTGTCAGCGGTATTGGCGGATTCTTCGATGATAAAGTCAACGAAGTTTTGGGTATCCCTCAAGATGAAGCGGTATTATACATAACTACAATAGGGCGCCCAATGTAAACACTTTCCTATATTGTGGAATGGGCATCCCCTTGTGGAATGGGCATCCCCTTGTGGAATGGGCATCCCCTTGTGGAATGGGTATCCCCTTGTGGAATGGGCATCCTTGCCCGTTCCATATAAAGACATTCTCAAAAACATAGATTAAACTAGCGCATGTAAAAACTAACACGCTTTCCAAATGTCCCTAAGACGACTTTTAATTACTGCCTCGGTGCTGCTAACTACTACCTCAGTCTCAAGTAACGCTTTTGCTCAAAGCAAAGGTACTCCCGGTAAATTTGATTTTTATGTACTAGCTCTATCTTGGTCTCCTGACTATTGTGCAGCCAAAGGAGACAGTGACCCGCAACAGTGTAAACAAGGAAAAAAACTAGGTTTTGTTCTACACGGACTTTGGCCCCAATACCAAAAAGGATATCCTGCTAGCTGCACCACCGAAAGATTGCCAGAAACAGTCAAACAGCAATTTCCAAATTTATTTCCTAGTGCCAAGCTTTACAATCACGAATGGCAAAAACACGGTACTTGTACAGGCTTAACTCCTGCACAGTATTTAACACTATCAAAACAGAAAAAAGACTCTGTATCAATTCCTACAGACTACGCCAAACCAAGTAAACCCTTCCGCACCACTATAAATAAACTACAAAGTGATTTTGTTGGCGCCAATCCAGCATTTACAAGTCTTAGTATAGCCCCTTCTTGCTCAGGTTCCGGACGCTTTTTGCAAGAAATCTTAGTTTGCTTTACCAAAGATGGCAAACCAGGCCCTTGCAGCGCAGAAGTAATAAGACGTTCGCTCTTAAGTTGCGGTCAATCAGACTTCCTAGTCCGCAACGTCAGGTAAAATATCAAAATTGGGCATAATAGAAAAGAACCCCTCGGCTTGAGTTATCTTAAGCCGGGAGAGTTGTCAAAAAGAATCGAAGAATAAACTATGGCTGGTCGGAAAACAGAAAAAGCTAATTCCTTGAAAATTACCAAGCGTGATGAAGATTATTCACGCTGGTATCTCGATATAATAGAGCGGGCAAAACTTGCAGAAGATTCAGGAGTTAGGGGATGCATGATTATCCGACCAGAAGGTTATGCCATCTGGGAAAAAATACAGCAAACCTTAGATAAGATGTTTAAGGAAACCGGTCATGTTAATGCATACTTCCCAATGTTAATTCCTGTGAGCTACTTCTCAAAGGAAGCTGAACATGTTTCTGGTTTTGCTAAAGAGTGTGCCGTAGTTACTCACCATCGTTTAAAATTGACAGAGGATGGAACCATTGGTGTAGATACAGAAGCTGAATTGGCAGAGCCATTAGTTGTAAGACCAACCAGCGAAACCATTATTTGGTCTGCATATAAAAATTGGATTCAAAGCTATAGAGATCTCCCTATTCTCGTAAATCAGTGGGCAAATATCTGTCGATGGGAACTTAGAACTCGTCCCTTCTTACGTACTGCTGAATTTTTATGGCAAGAAGGACACACAGCTCACATAACATATGAGGAAGCTGAAGTTGAAGCACGCCAAATTTTACAAATCTATAAAACTTTTGTCGAAGACTATTTAGCAGTTCCTGTCTTTGATGGATTAAAAACTGAAAACGAGAAATTTCCAGGCGCCGACCATACTTATACAATTGAAACAATGACACAAGACCGTCGTGCCATTCAGGTAGGTACTAGCCATCACCTTGGAACAACATTCTCACATGCTTTTGACGTTAAGTATTTATCAGCACAAGGTACTTTGGAGTATCCATTTGCGACAAGTTGGGGTATAACAACCCGTCTTATTGGTGCCATGATTATGGCTCACTCTGATGACCAAGGATTTGTTTGCCCCCCTCGTGTTGCTCCATTACAAGTTGTTGGCATTCCAATTTATAAAACAGACGATGATAAACAAACAGTTTTATCTAAATTTGAAGAATTACAACAAAAATTTAAATTAATAGATAAATTTTCATTTCGAGTAGACGCGCGCGAAAGCTTAAGTCCCGGTTTCAAATTTAATGATTGGGAGTTGAAAGGCATTCCGCTTCGTCTAGAGATTGGACCGAAGGATTTAGCAAATGGAAGCTGTATCTTAGCAAGACGCGATACAGGAGAAAAGATTAATGTACCACTTGACCAATTAGAAGAAAAAATACCTGAAATTTTGGACTTTATTCAAAAAAGTTTGTTTAAAAAAGCTCAAGAATTTCAGCGTCAGCATACTTACTTTGTAGATACGTATGACTCATTTAAAAATGCCATTGAGCAAAAGCCTGGTTTCTACGTAGTTTATTTTGCTGGGGCGCCTGAAGATGAAGAAAAAATCAAAGAGGAAACTAAAGCAACTAGTAGATGCATAGCTTTTAGTTTGCAAGACAATAGTATCGGTAAATGCTTCTATACAGGCAAAGAAACCTCTCAACGTGTTATATTTGCTAAAGCTTATTAAAATTAGTAAAACGGTTTTATTAAGGGTTAACATCACTTTCATCACGGATTATTTAACCGTCGGCTCACGACTGAGAGCCTGCCCGTAGCACAGACTATAAGCCGATACTACAAAACTCCCTAAAAATTAATGACATGAACCACTAGTTGGTAAACACTTTAGCTAACTATCAACTTTTTGCTAATTAAAATAAGAATAATGTAGAAGCAGAATACATTTACATGTAGCAGTCCATACTGCTCCTAAGCGCGTAAATTGTGTAAGACGAGGATACAAATCTTTAACCTAAGTCTTTATAAATAGATTTATCTTTTTCTTGGTCAGAAAGATTAAAACTTGGTATATTATCAGTACATTTTGAATGTTTACTTCCTCTATGCATAATACTTTCTTAATATTTCTAAAGTATTTAATGAAGTTTGTTGTCGCTAAATATATATAGTGTAGACAAATCACATGATATTAACTAGATTTAATGCTGTTATTTACCTGTACAAAATATACATTAATATTTATTATATACAGTTGATATTTGTAAATTAAGGCGCGTAGAATCTACAAATAGATGATTTTAGCACACTCACATCTCCTCTTACGCTATTTAACTTTAGGTTTCATGAATAGGAATGGTATGAAGACTTTCACTTTCCATACCCATATAGAAGACAAAAATTCAACCTTGAATCCTGGTATAGATGAACTTACCAAGGTCTTAAAAAGAGCTGATCGAGAAGGGAAAAAATTGATAGAAATGTTCAAGGAAGTGGCAGACAGCTTAATGTCACTACTTGGATCAGTGATAGAAGTTGAGCCGAAACTAGGATTTGTTACAACTTCGCAACCAATCCGTGAGTTCCAGCTTGAAGGTGTGAGCATCAAAACTTGGAAGAAAACCAAAACACACACAATCAAGTTTCGCCAGAAGTATAAAAATATCCCTGTGTATGGGTCTATCGTAACAGTAGAAGTTGGCGATGAGTATGATTTGATAGCAATTAACTCAGCCATTGGCGACCCTATTGACATTGATGCCCACCCCAAGTTTAAGCCTGATCAACTTAAAGACGTAATTCAGAAGCAAACTAAGCATGACCTGAGAAACTCGGATATAAAAGAAACTCTTTACTACTACTTTGATACAAATGAAAAGCGTTGGCGCCTTGTATACTTAGTTGAAAACAATTCACAAAAAATAGATTCTCTCCCCAAATCTGAATCAGCACCAGAAATAGTAGATTATGTAATTGACGCTCATACGGGAGAGTTAGTTTCTGAACTACCCCGCATCAAAACAATTCGGTAAAGCATTCAGGGAGAATTATAGTTGCTGTAGTGTATGTAGGGTGGGCAGTGCCCACCTTACGTAGTATTGGCTTATTTTAGTAATTCTTCACCTCGTCGATATAGTTCGCGCGCGTAATCTGTCCACGTACCTTGTCCCCAATATCGAAAACAGCTAGTTTGGACTAGTAAGTTATAAAGTAATGCTTTTTGGTAGTCTTCGCGTTGCGTTACTTGTGCATCTTGTTCGACTAACTTGTCGTATTTTTGATGAAACAACGCGCTGAGTTTATTCATTGGTTCTAGGACATTTTCATATCCTCTTACCCAACTTAAATCATTTGTCCACGAGGCGCCATCTATATGAAACTGATTATCATTTGCTTTTAATTCTTGAATGGCATTTGCTACCGTTTCTTGTGTGATATTACTGGTGCGCTGCCAGATTTTGTGTTGCTGTACAGCTTGAATTTCGGGATAATTATTAGGGTCGGCGCCTGCTGCTTCGATTAATTCTAGGTATTCTGTACCATTAATTGCGACAGTTCCCGCATTGTTATTACCTCCATCGCGGATTTCGTGATAAATTCTGAATAAATCACGGGGATATTCATTCATCATTACACCCCCATTTTCGCCATCGGCAATTTGTGTTACTAAAGAAGGAATGTTTGTATTACTAACTTGCTGCTTACCACGTCCTTTTGCCTCAAAGTAAGGTTGCATTTGTGCAACTAGCTTTGTATCCGAACCTTGAGTTTTAATTAGTGCAGTAATACTAACGGTTTCACCGTGAGAATTACGCGCGGTTAATTTATTGGGAATATACTTCTGGTCATGATGTAAACTGGCGCCATCTAAACGTTCGACTGAATGCTCTTGCACCATTATCCATTTATACCCGCATTCCTTTAATGCTTTTACGTACTGATATAAAGTATCTGGATGATTAGGTAAATGCATTTCTGGAGGAGAAAATCCTTTTACCCGCTTTAAAGCATCGTAACCAAATATGGCAGCAAAATAATGTTGCCAAGCTTGAATATGCAACTTGATATCAGGAATAGGGGTAGAAGGAATAACTGCATGACTCCACATCGTACCCAACCATTCGACGTAAGGTTGATATTGCACATCGCAGGTAATGCGCTTGAGAGTATCAATAATATCGGTGTGCTGTTGCCGTAAACCCCAAAGTAAATTACCCGAATAGTCGAGCATAATACGGGGGTTACATCCTTGGGAAACTAATTCTGGAATAAACTCACCAATGCGTTTATAACACCAAGCGAAAACACCTGCATTATGGTTATCCCCATTATGAGGGTGTTCAAACATATGTTGCAGGTTACTAATTAATTCACCGTTGAAACCTGCGGGAATAGTAGGTTGGTGCATGTGAAGCGCGCAGGCAAACCCAGCATTGATATTTTCGAGCCGGAGATTGCTTGTATTTTTAAATACAGGGTCATTGTGGTTTGTAACTAAATGAATTTCGGATTCCCAACCGCTGATGTTTGGTAAACCAAAGCGGATATCATCGAGTCTGGGGAGGGGGGATGAAATAGTAGCAGTCATTCCATGCGTCCTATAGAAGCTTACTTATTTTGACCCATGACTGCTGTTATACCAGAAAGTCACTAAATAAATTAATAACTCAGCACTACTCTCGCTGCATAAACTCCAAAAGGGAAACATGTAAACGTTTAGATGAGTAAGGATAAAACTTACAACTCTATTAAACACATCATGTTTGTGAGAATTACCATGAAAAAGTTAGCTATTCTCGGTTCTGCAGTTGCATTTTTACTATTGAGCAACATTGCTAATTATGCCAAAACAACGTCTCAGTCTACACAGCAAAATAAGACTGATACAGAACAAGTTGCTGAAGATTCCACCAACAAGTCTGAACCTGAACAAGAACAAAACCCTGTTGACACGCAGCAAGAAACAGACTCATCGACTAATAAACCTGAATCTACAAATAATTACGGATATTAAAGTTACTCGTTTAAACATCTCAATATTTTAAAAGGAAAAGTTTTTACCATGATTCATCATATTTCAATTGCGGCAAATCAACCGCAACACGTAGCGAAAGTCCTTGCAGAATTATGCCAAGGACAATTCTCAGAGTTTCCCTATCATCCTGGATGCTACATTGTTTTACCTTTAGATCCGCATGGGACAATGATTGAAGTGCTGACTTCTAGCTCTGAATTTACACCGCTTCAGGTTGATGGGGAAAGTAGTTTGCATCAAAATCCCAATCCTTCTAAGTACAATGCTTTTCATGCGGCAATCTCAGTTCCTACTTCTGAAGCACAAATTCATGAAATTGCAAAACGTGAAGGTTGGCATGTACTAACGTGCGACCGCAAAGGATTTTTCAGTGTTATTGAGGTTTGGATTGAAAATAAACAGTTACTGGAATTCCTTTCTCCAAAACAAGCTGCTCAATATCTTGCTTTCATGCAACCGCAATCGTTGAAGCAGTTTTTATCAGAAACAGCACTCTCCGAATGCTAAAGTCGCTCGTTAAACCAGCTTGATATTTTACCAAAAGGCGCCTGTACAAGTATAGTTAACATTCAAAGGCGCCTGCTTATAGCGTTTCCTGTTCGGATCAGCTTTCTAAAGTTTTTATCAAATAAAAGTAAATTTTTTATAAATTTACGAACCGTTTGTCACAACTTTATCACAATTTGCTGATTATGCTGGATAGTATAACCGACAAGGGCACACACCAATGGCGCTTCATACAGAATTAACTATACCCGATACATTACTTTATGAATTTAAAACTTGTACTCGGTCGCATTACAATGGCAAGCTTGAAATTGAAACTTGTACAGGGCATAAGTTTTCTTTTTACTACCGTTTAGGACACATTGTTTGGGCAAGTGGAGGCGCCCATCCACTTCGACGCTTTAGGCGAAACATGGTACAATATTGCCCCCAAATTAATCTTGATACAATTCAATTGCAAGCGGACAATCAAGATATAGAATATTGGGATTATCAAGTCCTAGAAGCTTTGTATAACAAGCAGAAAATTAAACGCGAGCAAGTAACTCAAATTATATATAGCACAATTGGTGAACTTCTATTTGATTTAACACAGCAAACAAGCTGTCATATTAGTGCTTGTCAACGCAATAAAGAGGTAATTTTAGAGGCGCCATTAAGTCTTTCTAGCACAGCGATATCGCTCGAACATATATTTCAATCGTGGAATTCTTGGTCAAAAGCTGGTTTAGCTAGCTTTTCTCCCAATTTAGCACCTGTACTTCGACAACCTGAACAACTTCAACACCTAATTAATCCAGCATTATATGATAAATTTGTCAAGCTAATGAGAGGTAAATATACGCTGCGCGACTTAGCAGCAAAAGCAAAGCAAGATGTATTAGCTATTAGCCGTTTTTTACTTCCTTATATTTTACGAGGATTTGTTGAATTAGTTAAAGTAGAAGATTTTCGTCTATTTACAAAAGAAACTAAAAATATTTCCAACCAAACAGAATCATCAAAAACGCCATTAATTGCTTGCATCGATTCCAGTCCCAGAATTTGTTGGCTTTTAGAGCAGATTATCACTCATCACAGCATGAACTTTGTTGGCATTCACAACCCTTTAAAAATTTTACCGACTTTAATAGAGCGTAAACCAGACTTGATTTTTTTAAACTTAAATATGCCATTTATTAACGGCTATGAAGTTTGCGCTCAAATCCAACGTATTTCCAGTTTGGCTAAAATACCTATTGTAATTTTAACTGATGGTGATGGTCTTTTTGACCGGATGCGTGCTAAAGTAGCTGGCTCAACTGATTTTATGACTAAACCCGTGGTAACTGATAAAGTTATGGATATGGTACGCAAACATTTACATGTTGATACCACATCACTTTATAATTCTTCAATCATATCTAAAGAGCGAAGTGAGTTATGTTTAGTAGATAATTAAACACAGATGGCAGTGAGGGAAAGACAGGGATATGCAGGCGCCAAAATACATCCTGGCATTAGACTTAGGTACAACAGGGAACCGCGCGTTTGTATTTAACGCTGACGGTAATATAGTAGGTAGTGCTTATAAAGAACTTACGCAACATTACCCACAACCAGGATGGCTGGAACACAACCCCTCACAAATTTGGAATGATACCTGCTGGGTAATGCAAACAGCTATTGTAAATTCCCAAATTACCCCTGCACAAATAGCTGCTATCGGACTTACCGTGCAGCGTGAAACCTGTTTACTGTGGAACAAAACTACTGGAGAACCACTTCATAATGCCATTGTCTGGCAAGACCGACGCACGGCGCCATTTTGTTATGAACTACAAGCACAGGGTTATACTCAAGAAATATATGACCGTACAGGATTAGTCATCGACGCTTATTTTTCGGCAACCAAGCTCAAATGGTTACTAGATAATATTCCAAATCTTGATATTAATAACACCCTAGCTGGCACTATTGATACATGGATATTGTGGAAATTAACTAATGGAATACACGCTACAGACCACAGTAACGCTAGTCGAACAATGTTGATGAACTTAACGACAGGCGCCTGGGATGAAGCGTTATTAAAATTATTTCAAATACCAGTATATATATTACCACAAATCCAACCTAGCTTAAGTCACTTTGGTGTTACCCATACAAATATATTAGGAGTAGAAATTCCCATCACAGCAATATTAGGGGACCAACAAGCTTCATTATTTGGTCATGGCTGTTCAAAACCTGGTTTAGTCAAATGTACTTATGGAACAGGTAGCTTTTTAGTAGCGCATACAGGCTCACAAATAATTCGGACATCGCAGCAACTTATCTCGACAATAGCTTGGACACAATCTAATTCGCTGGGATATGCACTAGAAGGTAGTATGTTTACAAGCGGCGCCTGTATTCAATGGCTACGCGACAGTCTTAAACTTATTAAAAATGCTGCCCAAACAGAAACAATGGCAACGAGCGTTACAGATACTATGGGTGTATATTTTGTACCAGCATTTAGCGGGTTAGGGGCGCCTCATTGGGACATGAGCGCACGGGGAGCATTTTTCGGAATTACAGGTGGAACAAAACCCGAACATATGGTGCGTGCTGTTCTTGAAGCAATAGCTTACCAAGTAAAAGAAGTTGTAGAAGCAATCAACGCATCGTGTACTATACCTGTACAAAAATTAGCAGTAGATGGTGGCGCCTGTAATAATAATTTCTTAATGCAATTCCAAGCTGATATTTTGGGAATTCCAGTAGAACGTCCGGTTGTTCGCGACACAACAGTGCAAGGTGTTGCCTTTGCTGCTGGGTTAGTTATAGGTTTGTGGGATAGTTACGAAATATTAGTTCAAAACCGTCAAATTGACCGTGTATTTGAACCAGGTAAGGAAAGTTTGAATAATTTTGCTATATGGCAAAAAGCTGTTGAGCGCACGAAACATTGGACAAATTAACTGGCAACGGATGTAACGGATGTAACGGATAAGCTTATTATCCATCCGTTACATCCGTTGTATCCGTTGCAAACTACCACAAGTTTAATTGATTAGGTTGCTTATCAAGCTCATTCCAAGGTAAAGCTGGAACTGCCACCCCACTTTCTTCCAATACCTTTTGAAAATAGCGCGCGTTACTAGGAGAGTGTTCTTCAACAGGGCAGTGAACAAAGAAGTAAATTTGTTTTCCTTGCTGTAACCAATTTTTTACTTGCGCTACCCACTCTTCCATAAATTGCTGGTTCATTTCTAACTTCGGGTGTGAAATAAACCGAACTAAACTAAACGGCGCCGTTACGCTAAACTCTACAGGTAATTGAGGTTTTCGTCGTTCTGACTCCAACTGTGGGTCATCATCTCCAGTATAAATTGGGCGAGTATCTAATAATACTCTCCCAACTCCAAATCTTTCTAAAAGTGCATTTAATTCGATTTGATAAACTTCTCTAAACCAGTCACGATGACGAACCTCTACAGCTAAGGGTAATTTTGTTTCTTGCCAAGCTTCTAAAAAAACTTCTAAATCATTAATTGACTTTGGTGCATAGCTTGGTGGTAGCTGTGCGAACATCGGCCCTAAACGGGCGCCTAGTTGTTGCATTCGTCCTGCAAACTCTAAAGCTTGATTAATATAAGGTTTTAATAACCCGTTATGAGTAACATCGCGCGGTAACTTTGGGCAAAATTTAAAACTAGGTGATGTTTGTGTTGCCCAACGAGAAACAGTCTCCTGACTTGGTACTGCGTAAAAAGTTGTGTTACCTTCTACTGTAGTAAAACGTTGGCTGTATAAATTAAGGAAATCGGCATTACGAGTACCTTCAGGATATAGTTCTCCTATCCAACCTTTATATGCCCAAACAGCACACCCTAGAAAAAAACTCACGGCTTGCTTTGTGTGAATAAATTACTAATATAATAACAAGTAAGGTGGGCACTGCCCACCATACTACATTAGAAGCAATAACCAACACCAGTTTGTAAGCTTACTGCATCAGCAGAGCTATTCTTGTACGCATCAATACCCCACTTGGCATCACCGTAAACAACGATGTTTTTAGCAACTTCAGATTCGGCGCCAAGAGTCACGACAGGAGCGTTTTTGTTTCCTAATTGGCTGGCATAACCTTCGTTGGTTTGGAACGAGTAACCACCACCGAGATAGACGTTAGTATTTTTAGCAACTGGTGCATCAAGAGTTACCATTGGGATAAGTGCTGTTGAATTACCACCAAATAATGCTGCACCACGAACTGAAACTTGTGATTTAGGAATCGCGTAACGTCCTTGTACGTTACCACCAAATGTTGCTGCATCTTCTTGTTGACCACCATTGGTAACACCAGCAGAAACACCGGCGCCTATATAACTACCGTTCATTCCTTGTTGTTGAAGTTGTTGAACTGGTTGAGCCGAAGCAATTCCTGCTGAAACCAAAATAGACGAAAGTGCAAGTGCGGCAGTAGCTGTTAGTTTTGCGAGTCTCATATAAAGTATCCTCACCCTTGAATTCACTTAATGCTTTATATATATAGAATCTCTTTTTTTACAAAACTCAACCTCGCACAAAACGGTCATTCAAGCAGGTGAAAATATGTTCACCCAGTTAGGTGAAGGCGATTTATATTTTGTTAGTTAAAATAGATTAAAAGATATTTTAAATATTATTAAATGTAGAGACGCGATTAATCGCGTCTCTACAACCCACAGATTTTACTCTATAGAAGTTGAATCAGCAGGGCAAGTTATTTTATTTGTAGTTAAAGATAATATTGGCATTGCTGACTGTTTGTTTGTTGGTTTGGTTCTTTGGCAAATACCACTAATTGTTATAGCTTCACCGTTAACATTTGCCACAAAAACGGCGCCAGTATAGCTTGGTAACTCAGGTTTTTTGGGAGTAGCAGTTACAAAAACACGTGCTTGGCTTCCACTTGGTTGCTGTATTTGGTAAGTATATTCAGCATCATTAGATGGAATGCCCAATTCTAAATCTTTCAAATTGATGCTAAATTTAGATTTTTCTAAAAAATATGCCTGTTGCGCGCGGTTAATTGTGGTTACATACATTTGAGCTTTTGGCACTTCCTTGGTGGTTGAGCCTGAATCTGATATTAACTCTACACCTTCAGGTAATGTTGTTGCGTCTGAACTTTTTGTAAAGATTGTGCCGTTTTTAAATTGAGGTGGTCTTGGTGTACCTGGGTTAGTACCTTCTAACTGCATCCGCATTTTTCCATCAGCAGTATATTCAAAAATCGTTTGTACAGGTTTATTCGTTCTTGGTAGAAAAACATCAAGATGCATCGGTTTCGGCGCCGAGCTTATCTTATATCTCAATTCTGTCGCAGTACGTGGAGTATTCGGAACCAGTGGTGACACAATATAAAGTTTATCGTCAGGGGCAAAAATAAAAGTTAAAGATATGCCACCCTGATTCATTTCCCATGACCCTAAATACTTTTGGTCGGGATTAGTGACGCCTGGGGTTGGGGTAGTTTGCGCGTATGATGGAATTACAAAATTTGGAGCAATCATGCTTGTGCTGCATAATGTCAGCAGCAAAGCCACAGAAGATAATTGACGCATGTACTTTAATACCTAAAACTGTTTGCTTTCCGAAGTATCTAAATACTGAGTAAAATTTTTTACTTTATATGAAAACACCTACAAACCGTTCTATCATAACCTCACCCAATACAAAAGCGCATATTTTAGACAACGATGCGGTAGCTGCGTGGATATTTCTGGCGCCTGCCTTAATATTGCTAGGGTTGTTTATAATTTATCCCATCGTATATTTATTCTTTTTGAGCTTCACCGCAGGCAGTTTTACATCGCGCGGTACTTACTGGGTAGGTTTAAGAAATTACTTGCGTTTAGCACTCAACCCGGATTTTTGGCAAGTTATAGGAAACACCCTTTATTTCACCATTGCCACCGTCATACCAAGCTTAATTATTCCCTTGGGACTTGCAGCACTACTCAACCGCAGCATGGCACTACGCGGAGTTTTACGAACAACTTATTTTTTACCCTCAATAGTCTCACTAGTTGCCGCAGGTCTAGGATTTCGTTGGCTCTTTCAAACCGATGGCCCAGTTAATGCTTTCTTGAGTAATTTTGGTATTGCACCAATATCTTGGTTAGGAGATACCTTTTGGGCAATGCCAGTGTTAATTCTTTTAAGCATATGGAAACAACTAGGCTTTAACATGGTAGTCTTTCTAGCTGGACTACAAACAATTCCACCCAGTCGCTACGAAGCCGCCGAACTTGATGGCGCCAACGCATGGCAACAATTTTGGCACGTCACACTACCAGGTTTGCGACCAACATTAATTTTCGTCATCATCACCACAGTTATATTTACCCTGCGAAGTTTTGAACAAGTATATGTAATGACAGGTGGTGGACCCCTCAACTCCACAAACCTACTCGTTTTTTACATCTACCAAGAAGCATTTGCTCAATTTGACTTCGGTTATGCAGCAGCAGCCGCAACCGTACTACTTGCAATCACCTTAGTACTAGTATATTTACAATTAAGAACCTGGACAGAAGACTAAAAAATTCTCTCTCTCTTGTGGAGCGGGCATCCCTGCCCGCCTCTTGTATTTATATGTGTTGGGACGGGCAAGGATGCCCATCCCACAAGAATATAAGAGTAATCCCACATTTTTATACCTAACAAAAAATTAATTAATGATTCGACAAGCGAAACAGGAAGATACACAATCATTAGGTACTCTGCTCAAAGAACAAAGCTTTAGGTGAGGGCAAATAATAATAAAAAGCATCCTAATAAATAAATTAAAAAAGTAATAATAGCAGCTATAATTACACCTTTCATTACAGAAGCCTTATCTTTATTTTTCAACCAAATACAAAGTGGAACAACATATGTAAGTTGCCAAAGTGGAAACAAGTATATTGGGTACACTTGAATAATTAAAGATAAATTATAATTATTTCTGGTTATAGTACCAATCAAAAATATTAAAATTAAACTAGCTAAATGAAGCAATAGTAGTAAAAAAAATCCAGATATTATCTTTTTGATTTCGATTTTTTTGGCATATTTCGTTTTCTTCATATAAATACTATCGTAAGTAGAAGATTAATACTGCTGTTTTAATATATTCATCAAAAAATGTATACGTAATCCGCATATTTACGCAAAAACTTTTTAGCTGAATCTTGCTTGCGCCGTTGTCCTGAATTTGATCAGCCTAAAAGGACTATATTCATTCACATTTTTACTTTATACAGGCGCCTTCTCCTCCTTTAGTATGACCATAAATAGTTGGAGAAATTATCAGCTACAATCCAAACTTTCTTACGATGTATTTAACCAACCGAAATTCCTATTATGTACACATAGCAGCGGAACAACACCGCAATAAACACAATATAACGGAGACAAAACAATGACTAACGAAATTAACACCAATGCAATTGAACTATCTATCGATGAGCTTGATACCGTTGCAGGTGGCTTGGCTATTAGCTTGGGTGATATCGGCGGATTTACATCAGATGCAGGTAACAGCTTCTCACAAAAGAACTTGGCTGTAGGTCAACAAACCTTCGCTGGACCTGGTGGTAGCTACACTGCTTCTGTAACAAATCTTCAAGAAATATTTAGCAAAGCTGGTCAATCCATCGCTGCTAAATAAAAGCGAATTTAAGGTGTCATCTAATATCTACTATCATAGATGTACATAAGACTTATCGCTTGCTATTACATAAATATCAGGCACCTTAAATCTATCGAGAACTGTATCTTCTCTATTTACTAAGTGTGCGTGTTCTGCAATTCAATACTAAAGTTTGGTGCCTGTTATGTAGCTTATGGTGAGGACTATATTTAACAGGCGCCACTTCGTATTACTTAATTAGTTATTTGCTTAGGAATAAGCATTGTTGCAGCATTTTAAGCAACCAATTTACGTCCATCTTGTAGATTTTAATGAAAATTTAGCACGCTATGTACGAAAGAACCTAACTATCAAGGAAGTTCACAGGAATTTGAATCATGAACTTTGCACCTCTTCCCAAACCAGAATCAACATTTAAAGTTCCGCGATGGGTTTCTACTATAATTTGATAGCTAATTGACAGACCCAAGCCTGTTCCTTTTCCTATAGGTTTGGTGGTAAAAAATGGATTGAATAACTTTGATTTTACCTCCTCACTAATTCCCAATCCATTATCTGCAATAGTTATTGCTATCCATTTTTCATCAACAACTTTGGTAAAGATATAAATAGTAGGATGATTTGAATTTTTATCAGTATAGTTTACGTCTTTAGTCACATCAAAGCTTTCTTCCAGAGCTTCGATTGCATTGGCGATAAGATTCATAAATACTTGATTTAATTGACCAACATAACAATCAACTAAAGGTAATTTGCCGTACTCTTTAATAACTTGTATTTCGGGATGTTTATTAGTGGCTTGTAAGCGGTGTTCTAAAATCATTAAAGTACTTTCAATACCTTCGTGAATATCTACTTTTTTTATTTTAGCTTCATCAAGGCGAGAAAAATTTCGCAGTGACTGGACAATATCACGAATTCTTTCTGTCCCCAGCATCATAGAATTGAGAATTTTGGGGAAGTCTTGAGTAAGGTAGTCTAATTCAATTATTTTAATTAATTTTTGAATTTCTTGTGAGGGATTTGGATAATATTTTTGGTAAACTTGGATTAATTCAATTAAATATTGAGTATATTCCTTAGCGTATGTAATATTACCGTGAATAAAATTTACTGGATTGTTAATTTCGTGGGCAACTCCAGCCACTAGTTGACCCAAACTCGACATTTTTTCTGTATGAATTAGCTGAATTTGAGTTTGCTGAAGCTTATTCAGAGTTTCTTGCAGATCGGTAATGGCTTGTTCCAGATAATCTGACTGAGTTATGGTAGATTGCTCGGAAACATCTAGTAACTGGGATAATGTGGCAATTTTTGAGTTAAGACGCTGAATAATCTCATCTTTGTTGTTTGTCTTTGTGATTTTGTCACTGATAGTTGGCTGATTGTGGGATATGAAAATTTTGCCATCATCGAAAGGAAGAAGTGCCATTTTCACATTTAATGCCAGCGGACGCAGTAAATCCGCCGTTATTCGAGGAATCGTCACTCTCAAAAACATTAGAATGACAAACATATTTCCTGAAGGCAATAGCCCTCCAAAACCTACTACAGACTTGATCCCAAATTTAATAACAAAACTTTGGCCAGGAATGTAAGGATTATTCAAGGCATCCTGAATATAAAAAACATTGTACATTCGCTGTTCTAAATTAGTTAATAAATTAGCGTCCCTGTGCAATATTATGCCTGGGCTTATTCCTAATTGCTGGATGAGCTGAGAAATCATTGGGATGCGAGTAATCGCTTCTTCATTGGCTAAAGGAATAGCTTGGTGTCCTAGCGATTGATGCCGCAAGTTCCATTCTGGCAATTCCCCAGCGGTGCTAAGTAATGTCAGGCATTTAAGATTGGAACTTGGCAGATTATGATTTAGTATTTTGCTGGCATATTCCTGTAATTGCCCTGGTAACTCTGCATAAGGATGGGTTTTAAATAAACGGATAAGTACACAAGATTTCTCGCCAGTATTTTGAGAAACTAGATTTTGATATAAATAATTAATAATTTTATTACTAACTTCTTCCATACTCTGAGTTTGAATGCCTAAATTGCGTATTGCCAAACCACACTCAGACATATTTCTTAAAGTAAAATTTTGCAAGTCATACATTATTAGTTACTCCGAATAGTAGTTGCAACTTCATCAATGCTTTATTCGCCAATGCCAATTTGGGGCATTTGAGGGTATAATTTAGTATTTTTGAGCATTTATGAGCGTTAAGTTACATTTGCCTACTTATTGTGCCCATTTTTCTCCTGTTTCTATCATCAGGCGAACTGAGTTGGAAATAGCACAGCATATTCGATACACTTTAGTTACAAAAAAATTACCCAGCGTGCGTTTCGTCCACCTAGCCACACATGGGATATTCGATGATGTTCAAGGTATTAATAGCTCTATACAGCAGTTAACCTGGCTGCTCGTTCAAAGTGGTCGCTGTGTTGGCACACCTACCGCACGCGGATATTTTGCGGGTGTTTGTGAGACTTTTCGTAAATAAATACAGTGGCGAATGCTATTTGTTAATGGCGTTGTAAATTCTTCTATGTTGTCAATTACACCACCAAGTTCTTCAACTGCATTTTCTAAAGCAAGGTTTTCAGAAGGCGCCCAGGTTCCACGATAAATAACAGCCAAGCCATTTTGTTTAAGCAAAGGCAAAGCATACTCAGCGCAAACTGTCGCAGTAGCAACTGCCCGAATTAAAGCAACATTATACTTTTCACGATAAGTTCGTAGTTGACCTATTTCTTCTGCTCTACCGACAATTGTTTTAACGTTACCCAGGTTTAATTCTGCTGAGGTTTTTTCAAGAAAAGTAATCTTTTTTTGCGTTGAGTCAAGTAAATCAACTGTACAATTGGCTACTGTCATTGCAGTAGGAATACCAGGAAATCCGGCGCCTGTACCTATATCAATTACAGCTAACTTCTTATTTGCTCCTAAAAACTGTTTAATTCCCCGTAAAGAATCCCATAAATGTTTTTCCCAAAATTCTTGTGGGTCAGTAATACGGGTAAGGTTAAGTTGTTTATTACCGATAACAATTAATTCATACAACTGCTGAAACAGTGATTGTTGTTGAGCGTCAGGTTGCCAACCAAGGGTCTGCTGCCAAATATCAGTCATTTCTGGCAATTTAGGCAAAGTTAAGTCATCCACAAGCTAAAAATAAACGAGAAGTAACGCACTTACGTACATATAAATATAAAGTAGGGTGCGGCTAGCCAATCTTACCATCTAAGGTAGTGAGTAATACTTTATTAAATGTGATGGTGCCTGGATAAATAATCGTAGGACAGGTACATCTTACTCAACTTGCTTCAATTTAGCTCGCAAAATAGCTTCTACCTCACTTTCTGGATTTGCAAGCTCCTGAAAATGCTCCAGTGTATCGAAAGTTAGTACTTACGCTAACAATAAAACTTGTGTGTTTAGACCTTTGTTAGCTAACTGCATCGACATCTGTAGATAATTCGGCAATGACTTGTCTTAAAGAAATATTTTTACTATGGTCTGATTTTTGGTTTTCAGGCTGTGTTGCAATTTCATTATCAACTTCTTCGAGTGATAAAACGGGCAAGTCGAATGCTTCTCTAAACCATTGAACTAACTGCATTAGTTCTTGAAAAGAGGCGCCGACTATAACTACTGGAGCTTTACTATAGTTTACAATTTTGTTGTCTCTATTATAGAATACTTCGCGAATGGAGTAACGTCCCTGATTATCACGGAAAACCCTATATGTCCAAATCATGATTACTGCCTCTATTGACTACAAAAGCTCATAATCTATACCAGAAGATATTGATGCATTATTACAAATAAATTATATAATAAGCTGTTGAATATATAATCGAATATTCTAAACGTTTCTTCAAGTGTCATGTTGAACGCAGCGAAACATCTTAATATACAATGAGATTTTAGATTCTTCACTACGTTCAGAATGACAATTATTATTCTTACTTTTACTAGAAGACTTTAGATTCTTTGCTACGCTACTAATGACAATTTTACACTTTTAAGAATGTATATAGTTATAAATAAAACTCTTGTGGGATGGGCATCCTTGCCCGTCCCTCCATAAAATTTAATATGCTTTCACTGTCAAAACATGAGGTGGTGTGGAGTCTGGTGGATAAATTAAGTCTACTTGGACTTGGCGCCTACTATTTTTCGCAATTGTTATTTTTACCAATGGTTCTATAATTTGCGCGGTTCGGTGCCAGAGGTGTACGTAGCGAGTTAGTTGTTTGCCTTGGTCATCGGTATATTTGACTCGAACTGTTCCTCTAAAGAATGGAAAATCTAACGAGGGTTTGCGGAAGCGTAAGTTACCTTGAGAAAGTTTGTCTTCTTTTAATGGTGTTTCTAAGGTGATACCTATTGTTTGTGCTTTATTGGTGTTGTTGTGTAATGGCAAGTTTAAATTATATTCAATTCCATAGTTACCGTGTGCTTCGTATGCAGTGTCTGGGTAACGCACTAACATTTTTGCTGTTTGGTTTTGTTCGGTACCTAAACGACCTCCTCGCAATGTCACTAAACCATAAGAAATGCTTTTTCCTGGTTGGGGTATTTTGAGGAGTGTGGAGTTTTTATCAGTGAGTGTTGCTTGCCATTGTGAACCTTGTGATACTCCTGCTACACGTCCATATATTAGTTGTCCACCTGTTGCATCCGGAGGTGTTGGAATTTTGTCACGTGGCCCTGCAAAGTTTCCGGTGTTTAATAAATTTTGCCATTCTGTAAGATTCGGCGCCCGTTCACTGCCATCATTATTTTTACGAGCAAACATTGCCATGCTAGCGGCGTATATTTTGCCACTGCTTTGTAAACGCATAAAGCTAGAGCGTCCATTTACTGGTCTTTCTAGTCCACGCACTGGTATAGAACCATTCATTAACATTCGATATGAACGTGGTGGAATTACTATTTTTGCCGGAAATTCTTTTTGCCGAACTCCACGCAATACATCTGCAACTGCTCTGGCGCCTGGGCCTGAATAAGTTTTGCCGTCGTTGTTTTCAATATATGGAGGTAGAGTTACAAACGGCGCCTCTTGCATTAAGTAACTTGCTGCTTGTAGTACATTAACGGTTACTGGTTTGCTGCTAGGGTTGTGTAATATTACCCCGATATACAGCGTTTGTAAGTCTTTGGGGGTGTGAGTGTAGTGATGCGCGAATAAATCAAAGCGTCCTTGAAATGGATAGTTAAGGTGTGCTGCTGGGGTTGTTTTACCAGTATTGGGGAATGTGGAGAGTAATATTCCTTCTTTTTTTATCCATTCGGGACTGTTACTGTTGAAGACGGGAACTGTATTAAGTTTGCCGGGTAACGCGCGTACTTCTCCCATTTGGAGAATTTCTTGTGGTGCTGGTTTGGTTGGTGTTTGGGCAATTATTGTATTTGTTGTGGTAGCGTGCGCGCATCCAAAGCTAGAAAATATGGGAAATACAGATAAGAGTATTAATATTGGTTTAAATAGTTGTAGCTTATGTAAGCGATTCGACATGAGTAGTTATTATTAAGGAATTATAGGTGTAAATGATGACTATTTAGACCGATAAGTTCCTTTCCTCTCTGTGAACTCTGTGCCTCTGTGGTAAAAAAAGTATATTGACTGCACAGGCAGGATGCCTGTGCTACAAGAGGTTACACAAAATCTAAGAATTGTTCGGGTACTAGTCTTAATTCTCCTGATTTACAGCGATTAATATCAACCCAGACAGCTACTTTTTTACGTTCTCCTTCGGTAAATTCTTGACGTTGAAGCTCGTAATATTTGGGGTCAACAAAATCACATTCGTATAGCTGGATAATTTCATGACCTGGTTTACCGTTGAAGGTAAATAGATTTTCTAAACATCCGAGGTAACGAATATTTTGTAATTCGGCTTGAATTTCTTCTTGAAATTCGCGCTTTAATGCCTCTAAACTAGTTTCGCCAAAGTCAACGCCTCCACCCATTGCACGATAAAATGTATTTTGTTTTACAGGGTCATAGCCTTCGGAAACAAATACTTGATTGGCGCCGTTGCGGATTAAACCGAGAGCGATGAGTCTTATTTCACCTTCTTTATACATTGTTTTGAGATACCAAAATATAAGTTAATTATCATATATGAAAGAAGGGCGGCTTTCGCTGTCTTCGACTGGCCAATCTGAATTTTCTCCACCGATGTATAATTCTTCAATAACTACGTATTCTTCACTGATTTGGGCAAGGGCGTTGATAATAACATCTAGTGCAATAGCATCACTAGTACCTAAATCAAACCAACAGCGTCCCCATTGTCCTTCGTACTCAAATTCACCCATGTTATGCATGAGCGCTTTCAAGCTTTTATCGTAAGCGTCTTGGTCATAGCTCATATAGCTCAGTTCTAAACCAGTGTCCTGAACTTGAAGATTCTCAGCGTTGAAGGCGCCTAATTTACCTAAATAAAACCAAGAACTAAAAGCTTCTTCAACAAATTCTTTCTCGCGTTGTGATGGTACGGTACTAAATTTAAACCAAATCCAAATATCGAAAGGGTTAACCTCACGGAACTGTACAAGCATAAAAGGAAGGGGGAAAGAAGAGAGTCACAATATAATATACTTCCTTCCTTACCTTGCTTATCCTATTTCCCTAAATTAGCTACACTACTATCGGCGTTACGTCGTTCGCGTTCAATTTGCTTGACCAACCCAGACGGAAGCTGAGATTTTCTGGTTAAAGCTTTATCGAACATGCTTACAGCTTCGCGCATCATGGTTGGGTTTTTGTCTTTATTGGCTTTCGCGCGTAAAATCTGTGCCTTCAAATATTGTACTTCTGGATTATCTGGTGTACCCTTTAATGCTCTGTCGGCATATTGAAGCCCTTTATCGTACTGCTTTAAGTCGCGGTAAGCAATGGCAATACCTCTATCTGCCAGATATTGAGGAGCTGCATTTTTTTCTAAACGCTGGATAGCTTGGGATGGGTCGGCAAATGGTAAGTTGACGGCTAACATCAAGTCCATGTAACCCTTCAATAAATTCAACTCTGGGTCTTGCGGTGATATTTTTTCTGCTTTATCTAAAAGATCATACACTTTTCGTAGTCTACTCAAAGCAGCAGGCGCCCCATTCACTGTTCCCTGACGAGTTAAAATAACTGCTCCTCCCAAAAACTCTCCAACTGCTGCGTATAAATTACCACGTAGTGCATCGGTAGAAATTAACTTTTGAGCAGTTTCCAAGGTTTTCTGACTGTAAGTATCAAGCCCAGCAATATCATTATTTGTATACGCCAATGAAGCTTTCATAGCATACGCAAGGGGTTCCGAAGGCTCTGTGGCTATTGCTTTTTGCAAAAAACGGTCGGCAGCTTGATAATCTCCCTGTAAAAAAATAGCTTTAAATGCGGCTTCTGTGTTGTCGCCAATGTTACGCGGTTGAGTCGTTCGGAATGGATCCAAAGCATTGGCGCCTAATGTGCTGCTAAGTGTAACAAATACCGCCAATCCTGCACTTGCGAGTTTTGTTAAATTAAAAGTGTGGATTGATGGATAACAAAACCGTTTGTCCATAAACTTCCTCAGTGATTATACTATTGTAGCTGTCTTATGTGTTACTTATAATCGCAATAACTATCCCCTATTGCCAGCGCACAGGTTGCGTTCGTTGCTCCTACGGTAGCTGACAATGGAGATTTTTTAAGGTTCCCGTTATGAAAGTAGCTATTATAAACATGCTAAGTTTGCCACAATAGAGATGTAACTGATATAAGAATTTTTCCACTAATCAGGGGAATCTTTCGGAACTTTATCGTTGTTCGTAGTGTAGTTAATAAGTAAGTTGCTGCCTTTTTTTGGTAATCTTAACAAATGCTCTATCTCAGAAACCTGACCTATCATCCCACGGCTTGCCCAGACCCAATTCTCAAATCTGTTAACCTAGACCTAGAATCTCAAAAGCTCGGTCTAATTATCGGGCCAAGCGGTTCTGGTAAAAGTACAATGCTCGAAATTTTATCTGGACTCGCCGAACCAACCTCTGGCAAAATGTTTTGGCGCGAACAAGAACTTGTCCCAGAACAGATGCAGCAACTAGCTGGATTAGTATTTCAGTTTCCAGAACGTCACTTTTGTGGTGGGACAATTTTAGAGGAATTGCGGTTAGGACATCCAGAGATAGGTACCGAAAGAGTTAGAGAAGCACTTGTCTCAGTTGGACTAGACCATTTATCGTTATCGACCAAACCACATGCTTTAAGTGGAGGTCAACAAAGGCGCCTAGCACTAGCAGTACAATTAATTCGCCAGCCACATATATTATTATTAGACGAACCTACCGCTGGTTTAGATTGGTCAATGCGGCGCCAGTTAGTAAACCTACTTGCCAAATTAAAACAGCACTGGACACTATTAGTAGTCACACACGATGCAGGTGACATGCTAGAAATAGCAGATTATTGCTGGAATATCAGCCACGGAGAATTAAAATCCATCGACCCCATCGCCTTACAAGCCAAAACCAAACACCCGTTGCCAGTCGTAGGGGCGGGTTAACCAAAATCTTCTACTAACATCAAAATATAACTAAACCCGCCCCAAAACCCGCCCCAAAACCCGCCCCACCAAACGGACGGGTGATTTAATTTACCAAACAAACAATACAAATTCGCCATAGTCAGGCGCCCAAGCAATCCATTTGATTAATAAACATAACTTTACGTTGCGTTGCAGCTAGTTAACACCCTTACTCCAGTGGTACACGTGGGGCAGTACACTGGCAAATAGATAATATTCTTTAATTAAATTAAGATATGTCAAGGACTTCTATGCCCTCAGTGCGTGAGCAACAACACCCACTTATTCGTCAATTAGCTAATTGTATCGAAGAGGTTTGGCAATATAAGCTCGATTTATCGCCTTATACTTTGCCCCCAGAGCTAGGATATGTTGAAGGTAAACTAGAGGGTGAGAAATTGGTGATTGAAAATCGCTGCTATCAAACACCTCAGTTTCGGAAAATTCATCTGGAACTAGCGCGTGTAGGAAACATGCTTGACATTTTACATTGCGTGATGTTTCCTCGCCCTGAGTATAATTTACCAATGTTTGGTTGTGACTTAGTTGGTGGTAGAGGACAAATCAGCGCTGCAATTGTAGACTTGTCACCAGTTAATTCACGCACTTTACCAGAAGCGTACAATAAAGCACTATCATCACTCGAACCTCCAAACTTTTCAAACCCGCGCGAGTTACCCCAATGGGGCGATATATTTTCTGAGTTTTGCACTTTTGTACGTCCCTCTGATGACGGAGAAGAGGAAAAATTTGTATCGCTTGTTCGAGACTTTTTGAACATACACTGTCACTTGGCCGTCAACTCTAAACCTGTTCCACCAGAGCAAGTAACACAAATTCTAGCTGGACAGCGTAATTATTGTACTAAGCAACAGCGAAACGATAAAACCCGTCGAGTGTTGGAAAAAGCTTTTGGTTCTGATTGGGCCGACCATTATATGACTACGGTTCTGTTTGACTTACCAAATTAAAACATAGAAACCTCTAAGAAACCGGGTTTCTACGCAAAATCTTCATTTTTTTACAAGATTTTGGATAAAGAAACCCGGTTTCTGGTTTCTGTTTTATTTGCAACATTATTATTGTATTAATTGTTATTAGGTGTTTTCAGAAAGTCAATTTAATCAAAACAGCGATATATTTTACATTAAAATCAATATTTATCCAATCTTTAAATAAAACGAATAAAATCAATCGAAATCTTGATAATAGATATATAATAGCAAACAACAGTTAGCTCTACATAAAGAAACTGGGTTTCTACGCAATTATTGTTGTTTTTATTACCAGGCAACAACGAAGAAACTCGGTTTATTACAATTTGATTTTATTCAATCTATTATTCAATAACTATGTCAATTATATCATAAGGTTAGCAATGAGCATATTCTCTTTTGAGAGATGATTAAAATTAAAAATAAATCATTACAAAGGTAAGTTATTATTATGCTATTTGTCTCTTAATGTACAGCTATTAATTAATATTTAACTGAAAATAAACATTGCTCAATCAAAATAATTCCATAAGTAAGTAAACAATATAAATAATTTCAAAACCTCTTTACACCTCATATTAACTACCAATTACTAAAAGAGCTAATCATGTCAAGATGGACAGAAGAGTCAGGGACAGAAAGACCTAGAGAACGACGGGAGTATACATGGGGACTTGCTGTAATTGTGCCTTTACTACTTACAGCAGGGGTGTTAACAGTTGCAAAATGGCAGCAGCTTCAAAGCCTTAACAACCCGGCGCCTATTAACAGACCAGTTGCTAACAGCGTTAATGCTGTAGGACGCTTGGAACCGCGCGGTGAAGTGATTAGAGTATCTGCTCCTACTTCTGGAATACAAACCTCAACTCGAGTAGAGCAAATTTTAGTCAGGGAGGGAGAAAGAGTCAAAAAAGACCAAGTACTTGCTGTTTTGGATAACTTTAAGAGTAACCAAGCTGCCTTAGAAGAAGCCAAAGCAAAGCTACTTGAAACTCGTGCCAATTTAGGAAGTGTAAAATCAGGTTCACCTAGAGAACTGCAAGCGCAAAATGCGGTAATCAATCGTTTGCAAGCTCAGTTACGAGGAGAAAGTGAAGCTCAACAAGCTGCTGTTAACCGTTTACAAGCGCAGTTGCAAGGAGAACGTATAGCTACTCAAGCAACTGTAGATAGAATTGCAGCAGAATTACGTGGGCAAACAGATAGTTTAACTGCTACTGTCGCACGTACTCAAGCTGAACAGCGTAACGCTGAAGTTGATTTTGAACGATATGACACTTTATTCCGCGAAGGCGCCATATCAGCACAGGAACGCGACAGAAGAAGATTAGCTGCACAAACAAGTTCTTCACAAGTTACTGAAAGTCAAGCACAACGTCGTCAAGCGATTGCGACTTTACAACAGCAACTAGCTGAAGCGCGTGCAAATCAGGTAAAGACAATTGCAACATTACAACAGCAAATTACCGAAGCAAGAGTGAATCGCGATAAGACTATTGCGACCTTACAAAAGCAAATCGAAGAAGAAAGGTCTAGATTTGGCAAACTCCGCGATGTCGCTCCAAGTAACGTTCAAATTGCTCAAGCTCAAGTCAGTAGTGCAATTGCCAATCAGCGCAGAGCCGAAAACGAACTTAGTCAAAGCTACGTCAAGGCGCCTATTTCTGGAGAAATTCTCAAAATTCACACCAAACCCGGAGAAGTTATGACTTCAAACGGGATAGCAGAAATTGGACGTACTGATGAAATGTTAGTTGTAGCTGAAATACCAGAAGACAATATTGGTAAAGTTCGACTCGGACAAAAAGCAACAATTAGTAGCGAGAACGGCGCCTTCAACGGACAGCTACAAGGTACTGTGACTGAAATTGGTCGAAAAGTTGGTAAAAGAGACGTACTCAACACAGACCCAGCAGCAGATATTGACGCTAGAGTTGTTGAAGTCAAAATTTCCTTACCCCGTGAAGATAGCGAACGAGTATCTGGTCTAACATTCGCAAAAGTTCTTGTTGAAATTGGAATTTAAAGAGTCAAAATGTTGCGTAAAATCCCTTTAGCTTGGTTACAACTTACTCGTGAGCGAACTCGTCTTTTGATAGCACTTGCGGGAATTGCGTTTGCGGACATTTTAATATTTATGCAGCTTGGTTTTCAGGACTCTTTGTATTATAGTAACGTTCGCTTTCACGCCAGCTTACAGGGAGATGTTGTATTAATTAGTAATCAATCGAGTTCTTTAATCTCGATGAAAAACTTTTCGCAGCGTCGTTTATATCAAGCTTTAAATTTTAAAGAAGTCGAATCGGTTCATCCTATTTATTTAGATTTTACCAGTTTTAGAAATCCTGTAACTGGTTTCCCTCGTAATATATTTGTCATGGGCACTAATCCGCAATCGAATATATTTGATATTCCTGGGGTTGCTGAAAATCTTGATAAACTAAATTTACCTGATGTAATTTTATATGACCGTGCGTCACGCTCAGAATTTGGACCCATTGCTCAAAAATTTGATGCGGGTGAAACTGTTACAGCAGAAGTCAGATTACGACGTATCCGAGTTGTTGGGTTATTTACGTTAGGCGCCTCGTTTGGTGCAGATGGAAATATTATTACTAGTGATATTAATTTCTTAAGGATTTTTAACAATCATCAACAAGGTTTAATCGAAGTTGGATTAATTAAATTAAAACCCGGCGCCGATGCCAATGCTTTTGCTCAAAAATTAAGAAAGTATCTAACCCAAGAAGTCAATGTCATGACAAAACAACAGTATATTGACTTTGAGCGCAATTATTGGGCAAGTAATACAGCTATTGGCTTTATCTTTACACTCGGCGCCATTATGGGCTTTATAGTAGGAATCGTGATTGTTTATCAGATTCTTTATACTGAGGTTAATGACCATTTATCTGAGTACGCAACACTAAAAGCGATTGGTTACACGCATAAATATTTACTCAGAGTAATTTTACAAGAATCTTTACTTTTAGCTGTTCTAGGTTACTTCCCTGGACTATTTGTAACTCTATTTTTATATCAAAAAGCACGCGAAGCAACTTTGCTACCTGTGTTTATGAATTTTTCTCGTGCCGTCATAGTATTAGTTTTAACAATTATTATGTGTTATATTTCCGGTGTCATAGCTGTTAAAAAACTAAATGCGGCTGACCCGGCTGATATTTTTTAATTAATTAGTAATCATTAATATTGTTGCAAATAATGCAAAACCAATGCCAATAAAGAGTAAAAATCTTAATCAGGACTTAGAAACCGGGTTTCTTCGTTGAGATATTGTAATAATCATGACGATTTTGCTCCCGAAACCCGGTTTCTTTACGTAACTACTCGCTTCAGTTGTCACAGCTTTCAAATATTATTTATGACCAGAACAGAGCCAGTAATTTCCATAAAACATCTTAACCATTATTATGGCAAAGGCGCCTTAAAAAGACAAATATTATTCGATATTAATTTTGATGTTTATCCTGGGGAAATAGTAATTATGACTGGACCCAGTGGTTCAGGTAAAACTACTTTGCTCAGTTTAATTGGTGGCTTGCGCTCAGTTCAAGAAGGCAGCTTACAATTATTAAGTCATGAATTATACCGAGCTAATCAAAAAAAGCTAGTTAACATTCGACGTAATATTGGCTTTATCTTTCAAGCGCATAACTTACTAGGATTTTTGACCGCTCGACAAAATGTACAAATGGCTGTGGAGTTGAATGATAATATTTCTCAACATGAAGCAATACGAATGTCAGAAGCGATGTTGAAAGCAGTTGGTTTAGGCCCAAGAATAAACTACTACCCCGATAATTTATCAGGAGGTCAAAAACAGCGTATAGCAATTGCGCGTGCTTTAGTGAATAATCCAGCGCTGGTGCTAGCAGACGAACCGACAGCAGCATTAGACAGACAATCAGGACGCGACGTTGTGGAATTAATGCAGCGACTAGCAAGAGAGAAAGGAACTTCAATTATGTTAGTTACCCACGACAACCGAATTTTAGACATCGCTGACCGCATTATTAACATGGAAGATGGTGTCTTAGAGAGTGATTCTCAAAATGTACTTGTAAAAAGCTACGACTAGCACTCATCACTCATCACTCATTACTCAGCACTCAGTACTCAGCACTCAGTACTCATTACTTAATTGGTAGATGCACTTATTTATTTAGATTTACTGGTTTACCTTGTGTTATGTCCTTGCTTAGGTGATTTTACTCCTTGTGTACGACCTGGTAGGGTATTTTCTGGTGTAGGGGTTGGCATACCATTGGCTTGACGACTAGTGCGAAAAGTAACGTTTACACCTTCGTTCGATTGTTCGAGAACGAGCAAAGGTGTAGGTTTTGCTTTTTGATCCCAGTGCATAAAGGCAATTCGACCCTGAATTGTTGGTTGCCAAGTATCGTGGTCTTCCGCAGGACTAAGATAAGTTTCTATACAATCAATAATTTGACTAATAGTGGCAGAAGTTGCCTGGGTAGGTAGCTTCATTAGTCTAATTTGAATGCGGAATAAGACTCGTTTGATGATGTTGGGAGCAGTACCTATTTCATGCTCAACATCAAAAATCTCATCCACCTGGCGCCCATTACTATTGGCAATACCAACAACCCCAGTGTTCGTTTGAGATGGACGTAATGCTTGTGTAATCTTATCTTTTACTTTAATTTTAACTTGGTTAACAATTGCAAAGTGGAACACCTCTTCAGCCATCCGCATACGCAAATAGTCGAGGTTAAACTCGCGCGAGTTGATTAAATCAGGGTTTGTTTCCATTTTGCGAATAGTTTCGAGAGCTAACTTTAGCTTTTTTTCAAATTCGCTGGTTCGGAACTTTTCAAACCTGATTCTTTTGTTTAGCTTATCGCTTTGCATCTTGGTGTATATTGCTGCCGCAACTAACAACACCAAAAGTACGCCAGATGTAACCATCCATATCGATGGTGCTTCTGAGTTTTCAGCAGCAGCGATGTTTGCTTGACTAGTTTGAGTCGTTTGTGTTGTTGAAGTTACCTTTTTAGGTTTTGACCCTGTTTGAGCTATAAAAACTGGTGTTGACATAATAGATAAGCATAAATTTTACCTCTCTCGTTTAGGATGCCCAAATTCGCAGTATGATTTTTGCGTGTAAACATTGAATCTATGAAATTTTTGAAACCATGCCAAATTCCTTGAATTTGAGTCAAATTCGTCTCATTGCTACGGATATGGATGGGACTTTAACGGTATCTAATAAATTTACAAGCTTGCTCTTACAGGGATTGGAAGATTTGAAAGAGAGTAGCACTAAAGTGCTTATTACGACAGGGCGCAGTGCGGGTTGGGTAAGTGGAATAGCGCATTATCTGCCCATAGTAGGTGCTATTGCTGAAAACGGTGGATTATTTTACTCGTGTAATAGTGAGGCGCCAATATATTTAACGCCTATTTCGGATATAATTACTCATCGTCAGCAATTAGCGGCTACTTTTGAGCATTTAAAGCTAAAATTCCCCAAAATTCAAGAATCTGCTGACAACCGTTTCCGTATAACTGACTGGACTTTTGATGTTGCTGGACTAACTTTAGACGAAATCAAAACGTTGGCAAATCTGACTCAAACAATGGGTTGGGGATTTACCTACAGTAATGTACAGTGCCATATAAAACCGCAAGGACAAGACAAAGCAGTTGGACTATTAAAAGTTCTGCAAGAATATTTTCCTGAAATTACACTCGAACAAGTAGTAACAGTTGGTGATAGTCCCAACGATGAGAGTTTATTCGACACTACCTACTTCCCCAATTCTTTTGGAGTCGCCAATGTATCACATTATCTTGATACCTTACAGCATAAACCTGCTTACATTACAAGCGGCGCCGAAGGAGAAGGATTTTGCGAACTAGCAAGAATGATATTGCAACGGATGTAACGGATAATTAATATAACCTATCCGTTACATCCGCTTTATCCGTTGCCAGTGTCTGTATCTTCCTTTTTCTCTAGTTTCGGTACAACTAAAACTTTATCAACGCGGTTTCCGTCCATATCCATCACCTCAAATCGCATATTTTGCCATTCAAAATGGTCTGCGGCATTAGGTATACGTCCAAGATGGGTAATAACGAAACCTCCTAAAGTCTGGTAACTACCTCGGTCTTGAGAACGTAATTCCTCAATATCGAATAATTCCATAAATTCATCAACAGCCAACATCCCATCTAGTAACCACGAACCATCTTCACGTCGTATAACTTGAGGGTCATCCTGGTCATCTACAGAGGGAACGTCGCCAACAATTTCGATTAAAATATCATTGAGCGTTACCAATCCCTGAATTACACCGTATTCGTCAACAACTAATGCCATATGCGTTACCGTTTGTTTGAACATTTCTAAGACTTTCAAACCACGAGTGCTTTCTGGCACAAACACAGGTTGACGTAAACCAACGGTTAAATCCATTGGCTGACCAGTGAAACTCCTTGCTAAAAGGTCTGTAACGGGGAGAATACCAAGAACATTATCAAGACCACCTTGGCATACAGGGTATCTAGAATAACCACTTTCAATTATTTTCTGACGATTTTCTTCCGCAGAATCTTCTAATTCCAGCCAAACTATATCTGGACGAGGAGTCATTAAAGCGCTAACTGGACGGTCTCCTAGGCGAAACACCCGTTCTACCATATCTTGTTCAGCTTCTTCAAACGTTCCTTCCTCGGTTCCTTGTTCGATTAAAACGCGAATTTCTTCTTCTGTTACTTGCGGTTCCGTTGATGGTCGCATTCCTAATAGCCGTAGCACTGCATTAGTAGAAGCACTTAAAAGGTAAACTACTGGTGTAGTCAGCTTCGATAGCATCTGCATTGGAATAGCCATTATTGAGGCTATTGACTCAGGATTGTTTAGTGCTAAACGTTTTGGCACTAACTCACCCAAAATCAGCGTTATGTATGTAATGATGACGATAGCTAATACTTTTGCTAACTGCTCTCTGTATGTTGGCGACAGTGCTACTGAATTTAGAATAGGCGATAGTCGCTTCGCTATGGCTTCTTCTGCATAGGCGCCTGTAAGAATAGTTAGCAGTGTAATACCAATTTGGACAGTTCCCAGAAACTCGTTAGGTGAAGAAGCCAAACTCAACGCGACACGCGCTTTAGTATCACCCCGTTCGGCAAGCTGCTGCAAGCGGACTTTACGCGCAGAAACAATCGCCAACTCAGACATGACAAACAAACCGTTGGCGAGGACTAATAGAAAGATTATTAGAATTTCGACTGTTGGAGACATTATAATAATTGCCGAAGACAACGGCAGACCCTGCTTAAGTTTAAATTTTTTGGTATCTAGTATTCAAGGTTATTTGATAAAACACCTGTCAGGTAAAATGTTAACACCGTAATCGCTACTTACTCCCCGCACTTAAGGCAACAGTCTTCTAAAATAGTTTGAAGTAGGCACTACATATTTGATTGTGCTTTAAAATGAGTTGCACGCCCAAGTTTAACAAATATGACATTTTCCTCCATCGTGCGCGCGCTGGGACGCTTACCTCTCACATCTGAACTTATTACTAAGTTAAATCGACAAGAAGATTTATATTTAAGTGGTATTCCTCGTCTACCCAAAGGTCTAGTTACTTCTGCCTTGGCAAGAACCGAAGGGCAGAATTTGTGCGTGGTGTGTGCGACTTTAGAAGAAGCTGGACGCTGGACAGCACAACTCGAAGCGATGGGATGGAGAAATGTGCTTTTTTACCCAACTTCTGAAGCATCACCATACGAACCATTTGACCCCGAAACCGAGATGACGTGGGGACAAATGCAAGTTTTAGCTGATTTAGTCAAAGATAAAGGAGAACAGACGAACCAAATTGCAATTGTCGCGACTGTTGGAGCGTTACAGCCACATTTACCACCTCGTGAAGCATTTCAACCTTTTTGTTTAACTATAAAGCCAGGAAGCGAGATTGATTTAGATGAATTTGGCGAACAAGTTACAAAACAAGGTTACGAACGGGTTGCTTTAGTTGAAACAGAAGGGCAATGGAGTCGGCGCGGTGATATTGTTGACGTGTTCCCAGTATCATCAGAATTACCAGTGCGCTTAGAATGGTTCGGCGATGAAATAGAGCAAATTCGCGAATTTGACCCCGCTACACAGCGTTCTGCACTCGATAAAGTTCCAGAACTAGTTTTAACGCCAACAAATTTTAGTGTTATTTTTACCGAAGCTCTTAACAATAGTGCTGAGTATAAAGTGCTGAGTGCTGAGTTGGAGAAAGACTCAGCACTTAGTACTCACCACTCATCACTCATAGAAGGAAGTCGTAGATTTTTGGGTTTGGCTTATGACAAACCAGCATCTTTATTAGATTACTTACCGAAAAATACCTTTATAACTATCGACGAACCCGAACAGTGTTATGCACATAGTGACCGTTGGGTAGAAAATGCTGAAGAACAGTGGCAACAATTAGTTCATGGAAAATTGGAACTGGAAAACGAAGACGAAGAAAACGATATAGAAAACACCTCTCCCTCTCTTCCCGCACTCAGCACTCAACACTCAGCACTCAGCACTCAGCACTCAGCACTCAACACTCAGCACTCAGCACTCCTAAAAATTCATAAGGAATTTGGCGAGTGTTTACTTGCTGCTTCTGCTTTTAAACTAATTTACTTATCGGAACTAGCAGAAACTATTATTACTGAGCAAGGTAATCAATCTGGACTAAACCTTGCTAGTCGTCCGGTTCCTGTAACTCCGCACCAATTTTCTAAAATAGCCGAGACTATAAGGCAAGAACGTGACCGCAATTTCTCTGTGTGGGTTATTTCAGCACAACCGAGCCGTTCCGTATCTTTACTACAAGAGCATGATTGTCCAGCGCAGTTTATTCCTAACCCGAATGATTTTCAAGCTATAGAAAAACTACAAACAAATCACACACCGGTTGCACTCAAATATTCTGGACTCGCTGAACTTGAAGGGTTTGTGCTGCCAACGTACCGAATGGTCATTATTACTGACCGTGAGTTTTATGGGCAGCACTCACTTGCAACTCCTAGCTATGTTCGTAAAAGGCGCCAAGCTACTTCTAAGCAAGTTGATTTAAACAAGCTACGTCCAGGTGATTATGTAGTACACCGTAATCATGGTGTAGGAAAGTTTCAGAAGCTAGAGAGTTTAACGCTGAATGAGGAAACGCGCGATTATTTAGTTATACAGTATGCCGATGGATTGTTACGTGTAGCTGCTGACCAAGTAGGCGCCCTTTCAAGGTTCCGCGCGACTACTAACAAGGTGCCTGAACTCAATAAAATGACGGGTAAGGCATGGGAGAATACTAAAAACAAAGTTCGCAAAGCCATTAAAAAGCTAGCGGTTGATTTGTTGAAGTTATATGCAGCAAGGTCACAGCAACAAGGATTTTCTTTTCCCCAAGATATGCCTTGGCAAGAAGAAATGGAAGATTCTTTCCCTTATCAACCTACACCCGACCAGCTTAAAGCTACCCAAGATGTGAAACGAGATATGGAAAGTGACCGACCGATGGATAGGTTGGTATGTGGGGATGTGGGTTTTGGTAAAACCGAGGTAGCTATTCGCGCGATATTTAAAGCTGTCACCGCAGGCAAACAAGTGGCACTTCTGGCGCCTACTACTATCTTGACGCAGCAACACTACCACACTCTTAAAGAACGCTTTTCGCCTTATCCTATTAATGTAGGTTTACTCAACCGTTTTCGTTCTGCTTCCGAACGTCGCGAAATTATAAAGCGCCTTGCCACAGGAGAGCTTGATATTGTAGTTGGCACACACCAGCTTTTAAGTAAAGAAATTAGTGTTAAAGATTTAGGGCTTTTAGTCGTAGACGAAGAACAACGCTTTGGGGTGAACCAAAAAGAGAAAATAAAAAGTCTTAAAACTCAAGTTGACGTACTCACCCTTTCAGCAACACCTATTCCCCGGACGTTATATATGTCACTTTCGGGAATTCGGGAAATGAGTTTGATTACCACTCCACCACCTTCTCGGCGCCCAATTAAAACCCACTTGGCGCCACGTACCGCTGAATCAGTACGTGCTGCTATTCGTCAAGAACTTGACAGAGGCGGACAAATATTCTACGTAGTTCCACGAGTAGAAGGAATTGAAGAAACCGCTATTTCTCTACGCGAAATGGCAGGAGGCGCCAGAATAGCCATAGCTCACGGACAAATGGACGAAAGCGATTTAGAATCAACGATGCTGACATTTAGCAACGGTGAAGCTGATATTCTGGTTTGTACCACTATTATTGAGTCGGGGTTAGATATTCCGCGCGTTAATACAATTTTGATAGAAGATGCCCACCGTTTTGGTTTAGCACAGCTTTATCAATTACGTGGACGGGTAGGACGTGCGGGTATCCAAGCACACGCATGGCTATTTTATCCACAGCAACGTGTATTGTCAGATGCAGCACGGCAAAGACTACGCGCTATCCAAGAATTTACACAGCTAGGTTCTGGGTATCAATTGGCGATGCGTGATATGGAAATTCGCGGTGTTGGAAATTTATTAGGCGCCGAACAGTCAGGACAAATGGATGTAATAGGCTTCGATTTATACATGGAAATGCTCGAAGAAGCCATCCGTGAAATACGCGGTCAAGAAATACCCAAAGTTGAAGACACACAAATTGACCTTAACCTCACTGCGTTTATTCCTGCTGACTACATAACCGACCTCGACCAAAAGATGAGCGCATACCGCTTTGTTGCATCAGCAAAATCAAAATACGAACTCACACAAATTGCTGCTGAATGGAACGACCGTTACGGTACTATTCCCAAACCAGCTTTGCAGTTACTAAAGGTAATGGAACTTAAACAACTAGCTAAAAATCTTGGCTTTAGTCGCATTAAACCCGAAAATAAACAGCACGTTGTTCTCGAAACCCCTATGGAAGAACCTGCATGGAACTTATTAGCAGCTAATTTAGCTGAGAATTTACGAACTCGCTTCGTTTATTCCCCAGGTAAAGTCACCGTGCGCGGTTTAGCAACAATGAAAGCTGACCAACAACTCCAAACTCTAATAGATGCTTTCGACAAAATGCAAGGCGCCGTCCCCGAAGCAGCAGTTGTATAAGTTGTAGCACAGGCTTCTAGCCTGTGCAGTCATCATAAAGCTAGACTCATGTCATGCTGAGGAACGAAGCATCTCCAACTGTCATGCCCAGGAACGAAGCATCTCAAACTGTCATGCTAAGGAACGAAGCATCTCCAACTGTCATGCTGAAGAACGAAACATCTCAAACTGTCATGCCCAGGAACGAAGCATCTACAAGATTTTCACGTAATTTCATAGTAAATTTTTAAATCGTTTTAAGTATAAGTATCGTTAGTTATGACAGTCAAGAAAAATTAACCGCTAATATCATGTCCGGGTACATAACCATAATAAAATCCTCCTAGAGACGCGATTAATCGCGTCTCTACAATTTAAATTATGATAACTGTAACGCACCATCAACAGACTACACAACAAGATTTGGCGCCAAATAAGGTTTGACAAAAGTAAAAGATTCAGGTGAGTCACCATGCAAAGCAAGATATTCTAGCTTTGCCTTTCCCTCTTCCACTGTTGGCAAATAACCAGCAGGAACCCACCACATACAAAAATGCTCCCCTTGGTATCTTTCAAACCATTTACGACGTTGAATAAAAAACTCACCATGTAAGCTTTGATAGACATATGCTTTGAGCGACTCTAAACTTTGCCAAACAGATAAATTCACAAGCATTCTAGAGTCAGGGTAAGCTCGAATATCAGTCGCGTTGCCTGAAGATGTTTGTAACCTCCAAACAAAACCTGGACTCTTATCAGCAATTGAGTTTACTTCATCAAGTGCAGTAGCAAACTCAGCCATTAGTGTCAAAAGTTTTGGTGGGTAGGGAGCGCAACGGATACAACGGATTTAACGGATGAGTTATTCGTCAAAAATATAGATTTTGTTATCTAAAATTACTTATCCGTTACATCCGTTAACATCCGTTGCTAATATTTCTACCAACCAAAATTAATGACACGAACCACTATTGGTCTATGTGAAAAGTTTTGGTGTGTTATTTTTTCTTACCTCTTTCTTTGTGTACTTTGTGTCTTTGTGGTTCGTTCCTCTCTCCGTGTACTCTGTGCCTCTGTGGTAAAAAGAATAAGTGACTGCACAGGCTTCTAGCCTGTGCTACAAATTATAAAAATTAATGACACTAAGCACTATATAGTTGGTGGTTGGTAGCTCAAAATCCAATCTTGAAATTCTTCGTTGCTCATTTGTAACTGTTGCAGTACAAGAGAAGGAGATTTTTCTTCCTGAGTTTTATAGTTATCCATTTCAGCCTCAGCGCTACGGTTTTGAATAATTCGCGTGCGGTCGATACGGCGCCGTTCATAATTATTAAAAGCTTCAGATATATTTTTATATTGAGCGAAACACCAAGCAAGTTCACAAACATCTTCAAAGGTAGTATTTGTTCCTTGTGCCAAAGCAGGCGCCATTGGATGTGCAGCATCACCTAATAAAGTAACTCGACCATTACTCCAAGTATCTAAAGGTGGTCTGTCATAAATGGGTGCTTCCAAAATTCTTTCAGAAGGTGTCATTTCTACAAGTTGTTGTAATGGTTTTCCCCAATGAGCAATTTTACTCAAAACCTCAGATTTCGCTACATCTAAATTTGGAGAAAGAAAAAAATTTGGTAATAGCTGCCGATACAACCAAGAAAAATAACCATTACCTAAGTTTAGCAAGAACATAAATTCTCTACTACTTCTGACAACTCCAAGTTCACCTGGGTTTAATAACTGTTGGTCGCATTTAATAACCGCGCGCCAAGACATACTACCTAAGTAACGAGCTTTACCGTCCTTAAAAAGAGTTTCTCTAACAGCAGAGTTTATACCATCGGCGCCTATTAACAAATCGGCACGTACTTTCTTATCATCATCAAAATATATATCTACACCATTATCATCCTGTGTAAAACCGATACAACGATGATTGAGATGAATATTATTCTCTGGAACTTTTGATACCAAAACTTGCTGTAGATGCCACCACCAAACAGTTATCAGTGGTAAACCGTATTTATCTTGATATCTAGCGGTTTTATTTGTTCTTATTGTTTCACCCTGATTATTTTTTAAAACACTTTGACTAACCTCACAACCAGAGTTTTTAATTAAAGACACAATTCCCGGTTCTATTGCATCAAGGCATTTTAAGCCATTTGGCAGCAAACCAAAACCACCACCAACTGGACGAAAATCTTTAGCTTTCTCATAAACTTGCACATCATATCCAAGTTTTCTCAGGGCAATAGCACAAGCCAAACCCCCAAGACCGGCACCAACAATCGCAATTTTGTTAACTTGGATTGCTTCTTGCGTATTTGTATACATATTTATATTATTTGTTGATTGAAATCAACTTTTTTTATGCTCAAGCCATTTTAGCAGCATAGATGCTAATACCGCACGATAAAAAACTCATCCGTTACATCCGTTACATCCGTTGCCAACTCTACCCTCAAGCAGAAGACTCTCAACACATCTACCGTTAGAGCAGTTAATTTTACCAAATTAATAAATTAATTTTATATTGTTCAATTTAACCCTTTCATCAAGAAGATAAATAACTATATTCACCTGTAGTTATTTCTTTTCCCTTAGACTTCGTATTAGCTAATCTAAATTATTACAAAATGTAACTAGCGATACATTTTATCTAAAAATTTATCACATATAATCAATTTCCGTCAAAGAGCTTATCCCCAAGATATACCCGCAGTATGGGACATACGGCTCTAATGGTCGGGTAAATACTACCATAAGATATTGTTGATTTTATAACAGCATGGCTAAACTTGAGATATGGCAGAACTATAAGATATATCAGTAATAAATAATCAAAGTAATGACATTTGTGAAGTTTTTTTGTTATTTTGTATTAAGCGGGACAGTTCATGTCCTGAAGCTCAGATTAAATTACTGTTAATTCACAAATTTCAAACGAATTCCATATATTTAGTTTGCTTTGCATCGGTGCCTATATTGCTTGTTAATCAAACTAATATTGAGAAGAACTAAAGTTAAAATGCGTGGATTGAATAACCGCAAACCCAGACCAGGAGAAAGTCGCTACTATGATTACAACTAACAAAACCCATATTATCGTTCCTGCTTTTGTCGAAGGTGTTACAGAAGCAAAGCAATCTATTAAAAAACAATTATTCGCGACAAAGAAAATTGATTTGTTACAACCACTGCGTAACAAGCTTGATTCATTAGAAATTGAAAACCGCAAATTTGCCAAACTAATCGCTAAACTAATTCCCGCACAATGTCCATTCGAGCGTGACATTACCCTTTTTGGTCGTAAGATAGCTCATATTCCCCCAATGTGCAAGTTGAATCCTTTGTACGACCAGTTCGTAGGTTTGCGCTTCCGTGCTTTATGCTATCTAGTAGACAAGTGTGGAGAGGATATTCAATCATACTGCTAAAATTCAATTAAAGCTTTGTAGCGTGCATAATCGTGATAGAGATACCCAAAAGCAATAGTCACGAGGATGCTGATATAAAATGTTGCTACATTTAAGTACATGGCAAGAAGTTGAAGCTTATTTACAGCAGTCACAAGGCATTATCTTACCCATAGGTTCTACCGAACAACATGGACCGACAGGATTAATTGGTACCGATGCAATATGTGCTGAAGCAATATCTAAGGGTGTTGGTGAAGCAACTCACGCACTAGTGGCGCCGACAATAAATGTAGGCATGGCACTACATCACACTGCTTTTCCAGGTACAATTAGCCTGCGTCCAAGTACAATCATTCAAGTCATACGTGATTATGTAACTTGCTTGGCAAAAGCTGGTTTTCGCAAATTCTATTTTATTAATGGGCATGGTGGCAACATCGCCACACTCAAGGCGGCATTTTCAGAGACTTACGTCTATTTAGAAGAATTACAAAACGGTCATGCAAGTCTAGTTCAGTGCCAAGTTGCAAACTGGTTTATGTGTCGCGAGGTATTGAAATTAGCGCACGAATTATACGGGGATCAAGAAGGTTCCCACGCAACGCCCAGCGAAGTTGCACTCACACAATATATTTACCCAGAAGCAATAAAAGTGGTGCCGTTATCTGAAGAAGTAGGTAAAGGACATAAAATCTATGGTGCTACAGATTTTCGGCGCCGTTACCCAGATGGACGCATGGGTTCCAACCCTGCTCTCGCAACACCCGAACACGGTCAGCAGTTTTACGAAGCTGCTGTCAAAGAACTTAGTAACAGCTATTTAGAATTTGTTAATAGTTAAAAGTTGTAGGGTGGCATAAGCCACCTTACTCATTAGTGCAAGAACTGTAACAAGAGTTGAGCAAGAAGTTTATGAAGAAGGCTAATGAGGAAATGGATGATGAGCTTCGGGCAGAATATGACTTAAAAAGTCTACGAGTTAGGAAATCTGGTAGTGGACGAAAAAATGTTGGCGATGTAACCGTTGGTTTGGAACCTGATGTTGCTAAAATCTTTCCTAACTCATGTACGGGCGGGTTTACCTATACCTTGCTAAGTATGTAAAATTTAGGTGAACCCGCCCCTACTATTAACTTCTTGCAATTCCTTCATTGCGTGCCGCGCGCTGAACTGCTGCTGCAACGGCGCCTGCTACACGTTCGTCAAAAACAGATGGTACTATATGTTCTTTACTCAGGTCTTTGGGGTTGACTAAAGAAGCTATAGCGTTTGCTGCTTCTAAATACATTGATGTTGTGATTGATTTTGCGCGACAATCTAAGGCGCCGCGAAATACTCCTGGGAATGCCAAAACGTTATTAATTTGGTTGGGGTAGTCGCTGCGTCCTGTTGCCATTACCGCTACATCTGAACTCACTAATTCAGGCTGAATTTCGGGGATGGGGTTTGCCATTGCAAAAACAATTGAGTCTTTAGCCATTGAACGTACCATTTCTGGAGTTAAAACACCGGGTGCGCTAACTCCTATAAATACATCTGCTCCTTGAATGGCGCCTGCGAGTGTTCCTTGGGCTTTTACAGCAAACTCGCGTTTTTCTTCGTTTAAGTCAGTGCGATTTACTGAAAGGATTCCTTTAGAGTCACACATTAATATAGTTTCGGCGCCTGCTTTTTTAAGTAAGCGGGCAATTGCTACACCTGCGGCGCCTGCACCATTTATTACAATGCGGATTTTCTCCATCGGCTTTTGCACTAATTTTAAAGCGTTAAATAGTGCAGCTAAAGTTACAATCGCTGTACCATGCTGGTCATCGTGAAAAACCGGAATATCTAATTCTTCACGTAATATGCGCTCAATCTCGAAACAACGGGGAGCAGCAATATCCTCTAAATTTACACCTCCAAAAACAGGGGCTAAATTTTTAACTGTACGGATAATTTCATCGGTATCCTGTGTTGCCAAGCATATGGGGAAAGCATCAATACCAGCAAATTCTTTAAAGAGCATTGCTTTACCTTCCATTACAGGTAAAGATGCTTCTGCACCTAAATTACCTAACCCTAATACGGCACTTCCATCTGTAACAATGGCAACAGTATTTCGTTTAATGGTAAAGTTGTAAACATCATCGGGATTTTCAGCGATAGCACGGCAAACTCTCCCAACTCCAGGAGTATAAGCCATTGCTAAATCGGATACACTTTTAAGCTGAATTCGGCTGGTAATGCTAATTTTGCCACCACGATGCAGATTAAACGTGCGGTCATACACATCAATAACTTTAATGTCGGGCAAAGCTTTTACCGCTTGTACTATCGTTTCTGCATGTTCGGTAGATGCTGCATCAACGGTAATATCACGAGTCGTGACGCTGCGTGTTTGCTCAATTAAATCAATTTGCCCAAAATTACCACCGCTTGTAGCAATTGCTTTTGTAACGGTAGCAAGCATTCCCACGCGGTTGGGAATTTCTAGCCGAATCGTTAAACTAAAACTCGAATTAGGTGTGAGGTGCAGCATTTAAACTTAACATTCTTCACAGAATTGTTAAATTATAACATTATAGGGAAAGGTACTAACCATAGACAGTGGTTTCCCATCTCCATAAAGGTTGCTGCCAACAAAGCCGGGATTACCCAGCGCAGGAAATAACTAATTTGTTATCCTGAATTTCAAAAGCTAAATTAGCTACTGGCTTGATAAGGTTATTAATTGCCCCTACCCAGTCACGAGGTAAAGTAAATTTACAGTGTGGACAAGTAAAAGTTTTGTTACTTCCTAATTTGGAATGAACTGTACCGCATTTGGGACAACTTTTCGAGGTATAAGCTTCATTAGTTCTGACGAGCAAAACACCATGTCGGTTACATGACTGTTCTAAAGTAAGCGCGAACCGACCAAATGACCAAGTAAGCATGGAACGGACAGACTTACGGTTAATTTTCCTTTTTGCCTTTAAAACCATCTGTGAGGTTTCATAAGTTGGGAGAAAAATCACTTTATAATTCTGTACTAACAAACTTGATACTTTGTGATGCATATCGTTTATCAAGTTCTTAATCCTTATCCTTACCCGTTTAATTGCTTGCCCTAACTTATACCGAAACTTTTTATTTTCCTTACCACTGGCTTTAATCTTCCGACCAATTAGTTTGTCAAGATGAAGGCATAATCTAATGACTCGCCCTATATCTTTCTTGCCAAACTCTAAGATAGTTTCGCCATCAAAACCAGTTAAAAAGGTACGGACACCTGGGTCAAATGCAATCACTTTTTGACTTGATGATATTTCTGGTTCCTTATACTCTGGAAATATCGCAAACCATTGATAACCGTTTTGGGAACGTTGATAAGCTAGCTCAGTTCCATAAACACATTCAGTGGGCAATTCGTATCCACTAGCTGTGCAAAATAGCAACCCTTTAACCTTAGAAACAAACCAAGTTCCACCTTTAAAAGCATCATTCTTGAATTGAATTACTTGTGAGTTATCTCGGCAAGAACGAAACCTTATTGTTACAGTAGTACGTTCGATTTTGGGTTTTCGAGTCATTGCTTTTCTCGCTTGTCTAAAAGCAGATTGCGCTTCACAAACCGCTTCTTGACGGGTCTTACCTAAACACGCAGTCCATACCGAACCTTTTTCTTTTTGCAGGTTTTGAATATGCTGGTCAAGACTGACATTTTTTGGTAGTTTCTCTCCACTATTAAAAAATGCAACGCACTGATTATAAACCCATCTATAAGCTGCTAGCCATTGCTTCCAAATTAGATGTAATTCCTTACAAGGAAATACCGGAATCTTGACACTCAAGTTTGGAGGAATGTTTTGCGACTTCTTGAAAGGATTCTGTCCGTAATTCAAGAGCGAGTTGTTTTCGGTATTTTCGCAATCCGTATAACCTTGAACTGAAACAATCGACGATGGAGAGCATATCGTTAATGAGTTCCTCTTGGGGGCTGAGTTTGCGGTTATCGAGAACCACGAGTTCGCAATCAAATTCTGTACACAGCCATTCAATAAGGTCGAAGCCGAATCTACAAAGCCTGTCTGGATGGGCAACAACAAGGCGTTGAATATCTCCTGACACAACTCGTTTGAGTATGGTAATAAACTTGTGCCTCCTAAAATTGAGTCCTGACCCAATTTCTGAAATAATTTCTGCCTCTGGGTATCTTGTGCCCAAGAAATCAATCTGTCTATCCAAGTCGTCTCGTTGTCCATTGGTTGAAACTCTCCCGTAGCAGACAGTTCGCTTTTGAACAGTGAGAGTTGCAAGCCCTGTAAACTGCTCGACTTCTGAGCGTTTAAATCTTCTTTGCCCTCCTGGTGTCCGGTAAGCTTTGATTTTCCCTTCTTTTTCCCATCGACGGATTGATTGAGCGTGACATCCAATAAGGTTAGCTGCTTGTGATGAGTTGAGCCATTCCGAATTTTCCATTCATGTTTATCCATATAATTGTTGCTTAATACACAATCATCTTATAAGCTTTGTGAGTTTTTATCAATATTGTTAATAAAATTGTTACTAGTGGGAAGCTCTGCCATGCTCTCTGTTAGATTTTAATATTCAATATTAGAATGGTGAAGGTAACATTTTCTAGTAATGCTTCAAAAACATCGGCTTAATGGTTCCGAAAAAACTTTCACTCAATAAAAATCTGTGTAACAATCGAAATCGAACGTAGGATTGACAACTGCGAGCAAAACGTCTCCGATGCAAGGGTTTATTCGATGTTGGAAACAAAGCTCCGAGGACGCTACCAAATTATCCGGGACTTAGGTAAAGGAGGATTTAGCGAGACTTATCTGGCTCTTGATATGGATTTACCTGGGAATCCTCATTGTGTTGTCAAGCTGCTAAAGCCTATATTTACAGATTCTGAGTCTTTAGAAATTGCCGCGCGTTTGTTTGAGCGTGAAGCTCAAGTACTATATAGAGTCGGTACTCACGACCAAATTCCACGACTTTTAGCGCATTTTGAGGAAAATCAAGAATTTTACCTAGTTCAAGAGTATATTCCCGGAACTCTCCTTAGTAAAGAATTAGCCAAAGGGCAAAAATGGAGTGAGGAGCAAGCTATTAATTTTTTAAAAGATTTGTTACAGATATTGGAGTTTGTTCACACAGAGCAAGTTATTCACCGTGATGTTAAGCCAGCAAATCTAATTCGACGCAGGTCTGATAATAAAATTACTTTAATTGATTTCGGCGCCGTTAAAGAAATCACTGCGGTAATGGAAACAAGTCAGGGTATTACAGTAATTGGTACCCCTGGTTATACACCAGTGGAACAGCGGGATGGTAATCCGAAGTTTAATAGCGATATTTATGCTGTGGGAATGACTTGTATTCAGGGATTAACGGGTATAAATCCTGATACACTACAAAAAAAACCCGAAGTTGTCTGGAATAAGCAGGACGTTAATCCTCAATTAGCAACAATTATAGATAAAATGGTTTGCCGTGACCATCGGCGCCGTTACCAGTCAGTTCCAGAAGTTTTACAAGCACTGTCAAAGCTTGAACAACCCACACTATTAGAGTCGCTATGGAACACTAAGAAAAAAGTCGCATCAGTATCTGTGATTACTATATTAATAATTTCAGTAGCTGTTTTACCAGTGACGCATAAAATAATACAGCAATTAATTACTGCTCCACTGTTATTGTTTCCTGTTAATTTTTCTGTTTACGAAAATTTAAATTACGCAATCAAAATTAAATATCCTCAAAATTGGGTGAAAAACGAAGTTGAAGATAAAACCACAGGTGAACTAGTTCGATTTTCCCCTTATGACAGAAATAATTCAGATACAGGCGCCGAGGTAATATTTGAAGTACAGCCTTTGAAGCGACCGCTTGTATTATCAGAATATACAAATTTAAAAGTAAACGAAATAATCCAGTTTTTCCCTGAAGCAAAAATACACGAATCACGGTCTATCACGTTACCAAATATACCACTGCCAACTCATGAAGTAGTGTATTCTGGCAAAGATAATAAACTAGGTATTAAAAGAAAAGCTGTTTGGACTGTTAAAGATAATACTGCGTATATAGTCACTTATTCTGCCACCGAAAGCGAATACGATAAATACTTAAGTACTGCGACTACAATGATTAATTCCTTAGAATTATTGTAGACGCAGCCGTTCGAGCCGATTTAGTATGCGAGTAATTAATTCTGGTTCTACAATTGGCTTACTCAGGTAATCATCTGCACCTGCCATAAATAGCTGATTCACTGTTTGTGCATCTTTACGATTAGATAAAAATAGTACTGGTAAATGATTCCAATATGGGTCATTTCGCACTACTTGACATAAATCTATACCATTAATGCTACTTAATGACATTTCTGTATCTAAAATTAGCAAGTCGGGATGAAAAGCATTTAATGTGTCCCAAAACCGTTGGGAATTATCGAGCAGAGTTAACTGGAATCCCCAAGTTGAGAGTAAAGTGTGTAAATTATCTAACACTTGCGAGTCATTGTCCACAACCATAATTTTGGCGCCAGTGACATCAGCACGCTGTAGTACTTGAATAACTGCTGCCATTACTAAGGCAGGAGCTACAGGTTTATGTAAAAAAATTTGTGCCCCTAAACGAGCGACTTTTAGCCGATAAGTAAAATCTTCAACTTCCGTAAATACTAGCACGGGTAAAGCCAAATTTTTACTCGTTAGTTCTGCTAATAGTTGTAAGCTACTTTCAACTGAGTTAGAAAAGTGTAAGTCAACTAGTACGACATCTGGTGTATTTTGTGCGATTACGTCTTTAGCATCAGTTAGTGGCGCCACAAAAGCTTCAATTCCACACAATGCAGCTTCCTCTATCAACTGCTGACAAAACAAGGCATCATTATCCATGATTAACAACCGGGGTTGTTGTTTCATATTAGCGAAACGCTGCCTTTGGCAGCGTTTCGCTACCGTAATTGGGGGTTCTAATACATTTGCTCGTTCGAGTTCTTGCCGTAACGCGACGACAAGTTGCGAGAGACGTTCAAGTTGAGCAATACTTTGTTGTATTCCATCTCGAAAAATTTTTTCAATTTCACGAGATAGACACGAAGCTTCAGTAAAACCAAAGCTAGCCAAAGACCCAATTAACATGTGTGCTTGTGCCTGTGCTTGTTGCGCGACTTCTTCAGTTTGCGTACCGACAAGCAGCGCCGTAATACTTTGTTCTAAACTTGTAATCTGTTCACTGTACCTGGGCTTAAATCGTTTCCAAATATCAGCCAGTGCCGAAGAAAATTGTGATTTATATTGTGGTTTATACTGATTTACTATAGTAGTATCAATTTCTGTAGGTAGATTTGTGTCTGCCGCAGTTGTAAGCTTCATTTGATCTAGCTTTGAGTTTAGCCGATACCCAAATCTGTGAACTGTCTCAATTAAATCATCCGCCTCTGCAAGCTTAAGTTTCCGCCGTAAAGCCTTGATATGCGCTCTGACAGTATTTACTAAAGGCATTTCTTCAGATGACCACAAATAATCAAGCAGCATTTCTTGAGTAAATATCCGGTTACTGTTACGCAAAAATAGTTCTAGTAGAGCGTATTCCTTTGCAGTTAGATGCAAAAGTTCCCCATTGCAGATAACTTTAGAGCTGCTGGTATCAAGTCTAACATTTCCTGCCTGGATTATTGAGGAGCGAGATGGAGTTTTGCGACGCATCAAAGCGCGTATCCGAGCTAACAACTCATTCGTGTCAAAAGGCTTAATGACATAATCATCCGCTCCTGCATCTAACCCAATAACTTTGCTTGTACTGCTGTCTAAAGCCGTCAATAGCAAAACCGAGGTATCATTTTTTTGAGCGCGTAGCTGTCTGCAAAACATTAGACCATCTAGCTTTGGCAAGATAATATCTAACAACACCAAGTCATATAAAAACATTTGGGCAAGCGATAGTCCAGTCTCACCATCAAAAGCCAAATCGACTGTGTAATGCTGATGTGTAAGAATATTTTTCAACACAAGAGCGGCGCCTTCATCGTCCTCTACTAACAAAATTTTCATACAGGTAAAGAATTGGCTTTATTATTGCATCTACCGTAAGGAGTATCTATTATTTGGAATGAGTTATAAAAAGGCTAATTTTTGTTACTCACTACAGTTAGCACAATCTTTTTATATTATTTACTGATTAGTTCACAAAATATTCACTTAAATCTTTTAAATTTAGAGAAACCGCGAATATCATCAATACCCGCCCCGGTTTATTTTAATAATACTTTTTCCAACTCAACTTGTACTTTTTTTTACCAATATATTATTAATCACTAGGTAATAAAGGTATTATTTATTACCAAAGGTCAGAAAAAAAATAACAAAGAGAACTATAGGAATCCGGTTTAATTTTTGAGCGCGCACACGTAAGTGGGGCTATGCCCTACCTACGTATATTAAGGTAATTACACATAATTGTAATATGAGTCAATTAAAGTCTAAACAAGAATTTGAAGCTTTGTTAAATTATCTTAACGAAGACCTTGGTTGCGATTTGACTGTTTATAAGCGCCCTAGTTTGGTGCGTCGGTTTGAGCATCGTATGCAGGAGTTAGAAATTGGTGATTACACAGATTACTTAGAGTATTTAAAGAATCATCCCCAAGAGTGTGTTCCTTTATTAAATACAATCTTAATTAACTTTTCTAGCTTTTTTCGCGACCGCGATAGCTGGGATTATCTGGCAAACGCAATTATTCCTGAAATTATTACAAGTAAGCAACCAGGAGAGCAAATTAGAGTATGGAGCGCTGGCTGTGCATCTGGGCAAGAAACTTACACAATTGCTATATTACTAGCAGAAATGCTGGGTATTGATCAATATTTAGAGCGAGTTCAAATATTTGCTACGGATGTAGATAAAGATGCGCTACTCCAAGCGCACCGAGGTTCTTATAATGAACTAGAAATAGTAGGTATCGATGATAAAATATTGTCTAAATACTTTGATAAAAAGTTTGAGAACAATGAACAACGCTATATTATTAACTCCAAACTGCGTCGCAAAATTATCTTTGGGCGCCATGACTTGGCTTTAGATGCGCCGATGTCCAAAATTGACTTGCTTGTATGTCGTAATGTACTTATATACTTAAATTCTGAAATTCAAGCAGGAGTTATAGTTCGCTTCCATTTTGCTTTAAATGATAATGGTGTTCTTTTTTTGGGTAGTGCGGAAAGCTTGCTCAACAGCCAAAATATTTTCAATCTCATTAGTATAAAGCATCGTATTTTTGCTAAAGCCTATAATTTAACGTTGCAGCAACATCTGTTAATTCGACCGACTACTCGACAAAAAAAGAAAGCAATGATGAATACTTTAACAGACGAAACCCAAATTTGGAAAACAGCCTTTCTAGCTAGTGCATTCCCTCAAATAGCTGTTGATTGTAAGAGTCGTCTGCTTTTGGCTAACGAACAAGCGCAAACGCTATTTGGTTTGAACAACAGCGACCTCTTAAAACGAGTACAAGAGTTAAAAATTGGGCGCCTTTTACTTTTAATCAATTTTTGGAGTTTTAACGAGCTAAAATGCAACCCTCGTTCTACTAGTTTTAAGCCTGTAGAGTGGGTAACTGACGGTAACAAAATTTATTTCGACATTTATATTACGCCTATATTAACACAAAGTGGTGCTATATTAGGAGCGAACCTTACTTTTATAAATGTTACAAGCTATACAGAGCTTCAACATGAAATAAAATGCTCAAACTCAGAAATCACTAAGCTTACTCAGAAACTACAATTAGTAAAAGTAGTATTAAATACAACAATTAATCAACTAGAATCTACCCAACAAGAGTTAGACAGTGCGTATCAAGAAATTGATTTTAGAAATGAGCTTCTGTAATTAACAATAAGTATTATTAAGTTTATATGTATCTATCATAACATCGTATTTTGAGTATTAATGTCTAAGTCAACTTTAAAATTTATTTTTTTGTATTAATAAACACAATATATATTAATATTATAATCAATCTGTAGATAGAATAGATTACTTAAGCGCTAGTAGTAATTTGAAGGTGTAAAAGAAAAATATAAGGAGTGGCGCCAAAAATTTATACTAAAACTTCTAGTACAGGCAATGAGAATACCAATACCTGCACTTTAAACTCGTAAAGAGATAAAACGGGCTGAAGATAATAAAAGCTGACAACTAAAAGAGGAAGTGGATATGTTGAAATCAGAGATAGAAAGTGAGATATCTTCTCTCATAAATTTTATTTTGATAAATATTGATAATGTTGATGATGTATCTGAAAAATTAGTACTGTTCGATAATCTAATCAATAATGTTACTAGTAAATTATTAGATGTTATTTCTATTTCTAAGCATTCAGCAACGGATTTAAGATAAATATTGAAGTATTAACTATGTTAGCTAACACAAACATCACCTCCTTAATTAAGGATAAGCACAATGCTTTAATTTGGGGATTCGCAAATAAAACGTCTCAAACTATAAGGATTTGTAATTGCAATGCCAATTAAAGAACAACGAACTCCCACTCCTTCGCGCGTAATCGGTAACATTCTTCTGGCTATATCAGCTTTGTTTCTAATTACAAATTTTATATTGCCTTTTGTCTTAGGTCCTCAAATTCCCGGTGTTCCTTATAGCCTGTTCATCCATCAAGTTGAGGCAGGGGAAGTTGAGCGGGTGCAAGTTGGTCAAAATCAGATTAAATTTCAATTGAAAACGGTCGATAACGAGCCTGGGACTGTGTTTTCGACTACACCCATATTTGATTTGGGATTACCCAAGTTGTTAGAAGAGAAGGGTGTTGAATTTGCCGCTGCTCCTCCACCTAAGAATGCATGGTTTACCAGTCTTTTGGGCTGGGTAATTCCACCTTTAATTTTTGTGGCAATCTGGCAGTTTTTTCTCAGACGGGGCGGTGGTGGTGGACCCCAAGGTGTTCTCTCGATTGGTAAGAGCAAAGCCAAAGTTTATGTGGAGGGAGAATCTGCTAAGACGACCTTTGCCGATGTGGCTGGGGTACAGGAAGCGAAAGCCGAGTTGGTTGAGATTGTAGATTTTCTCAAAACTCCAGGACGCTACACCGAGATTGGCGCCCGGATTCCCAAGGGAGTACTGCTAGTAGGGCCACCGGGAACTGGTAAAACGTTGTTGGCTAAAGCGGTGGCAGGAGAAGCTGGTGTGCCGTTCTTTAGTATCTCTGGCTCTGAGTTTGTGGAACTTTTTGTTGGCGTAGGTTCTTCACGAGTTCGTGATCTGTTTGAGCAGGCAAAGAAACAAGCTCCCTGCATTGTGTTTATTGATGAATTGGACGCAATCGGCAAATCTCGCAGCAGTGGTGGGTTTTACGGCGGCAATGATGAGCGCGAACAAACACTCAACCAGTTGTTAGCAGAAATGGATGGATTTAGTGCAGAAGGTGCAACAGTGATTGTATTGGCAGCCACAAATCGCCCTGAAGTACTAGACCCCGCTCTCTTGCGTCCTGGTCGATTTGACCGTCAAGTTTTGGTAGATCGCCCAGATTTGTCGGGACGAGAAGCAATTCTTAAAATCCATGCTCAGAAAGTAAAACTGGGTGAGGACGTTAATCTTAAAGCAATTGCAACTCGCACCCCCGGTTTTGCTGGGGCAGACCTAGCAAACCTGGTGAATGAAGCGGCTTTATTAGCAGCCCGCAATCAACGCTCCAACGTTGCTCAAGAAGACTTTGCAGAAGCGATTGAGCGGGTGGTGGCAGGTCTTGAAAAGAAAAGCCGTGTCCTCAACGACAAGGAAAAGAAAATTGTTGCTTACCACGAAGTCGGTCATGCCCTGGTCGGTTCTTTAATGGGTGGAAGTGGTCGAGTTGAGAAAATTTCTATCGTTCCTAGGGGTATGGCAGCACTGGGTTATACGCTGCAACTGCCAACAGAAGATAGGTTCCTTATGGACGAAGCAGAACTCCGAGGTCAAATTGCCACCTTGCTTGGTGGACGTTCAGCCGAAGAAATTGTGTTTAACAGTATTACTACTGGTGCAACTAATGATTTGCAGCGGGCGACAGATTTGGCGGAGCGGATGGTGACTACTTACGGGATGAGCAAAGTCTTAGGTCCGTTGGCTTACCAGCAGGGACAGCAGGCTATGTTTCTGGATAATGGGGCGCCTAATCCCCGCCGAATCGGAAGTGAAGAAACCGCACAGGCAATTGATCGTGAGGTGAAGGAAATTGTGGAAACGGCTCATCAGCAAGCTTTAGATACACTCAAGCTCAACCGAGATTTACTAGAGGAGATTGCTACTCAACTTTTAGAAACAGAAGTTATTGAGGGTGAGAAATTGCACAGTTTGCTAAAGCAGGTTCAAACTGTAAACAATTGAACTGTAGGATTCCTGTTTGATTTTTGAACACTACGTAAGGTGGCAAAGCCACCCTACTATAAATAAAGAAAAATTTTAATTTTTATATAGCATTCCTACGTCATAAAATTGTACTTAAAAAATTATAAAAAATCACATAATTATCAAATTATTCTGACTCTAAAATCTCTATCTCCTGTCCCAGAGGGGGCAAAATCTGCTGCACTGCCAATCACTTCTTTAAATTGGACATACGTTTTATTTTTCGGCGCCTTTCATGATTAGCATGTCCAGGCGCCGTTTTTTATTTTGATCAGGATTAATTATATTGATAATACACTATTACATATTACATCTATCTTAATGAATATTTTTGAATTAAGATTAGTGATAATAAGCTTAATTCTCATTACTTAATATTGTGAACATGATATAGGAATCAGTAAGTAGGGCTATGCCTTACAAGACTTTGATATGGTGGGCGGTGCCCACCTTACGTAGTATTTTAAAAATCAAACAAGAATCCTATATTTTGGGGTTATTTTTGCACTATTTAGTAATTTATTCACAAAATATTCACTTAAATATTTTAACTTAATAATTAAACCAAATAACACTTTTTGTAAAGTTCAACTTGTGTCTGATTTTACAAAAATATTTCAAGCTATTACTTAAGTAAAAAGTGTAATAGTTTACCTGTGTTTATTTGATTTGGAAAAGCCTAAGTTTTTTAAGTGTCTGGTTTACTTAGTTACAGTTCGGTAGTTAGATGAGGTTTAACAAAATGACTTACAAGATACGTCGTGCAAAGAGTCATGTACAAGTACCTAGAGATATTGAAACTAATCAAAACTGGCAACATCAAAAGGTAATAGATAATTTGAAGTCAAAAATAGAAAAATTAAATTTAGAATTGCGCTGCAAAAATTACGAGATACAATGTCTAAAGTCTTCGATAAATGTAGAAAACAAGGTATATAATCTAATTCTATTAATATTACTAAATAGTGATAATGACCATGAATTATCTAAAAGCTTGGTAGAGTTAGATAAGGTGATGAGTGATCTGATAAATGATTTATTAGATGTTTGTCATAACTCTAAGTATTCAGCAGAACCATAACAGTATAAGTAGGTAGGGAAAAAGGATAAAAGAAGACTATGACCATTGATAACTATACGTTTATTGAGTCTAATTCTAAATTATTTTTACCAACAGAAGAATCAAATTTTGCTCAACTCCTAATAAATCGGACTACAGAAGCTGCATTTTGTTTAGAAGCAAATGGGAAATTTACTTACGTAAATGATGCAATCTGCGTTCTTAGTGGGTATTCCCGTGAGGAATTACTATCCATGACGGTAGATGAGATAGACATAGATTTTTCACCACAACTTTGGTCAGAATTATGGCAAGCATTGAAATCGCATTCACTAAGCTTTGAATCTGGCTTTCGGACAAAGACAGGTGAAATAATAAAAGTAAAAGTAACTATCAGCTATGCAGAAGATAAAGGTCAGGAATTTTGCTGTGCTTTTGCTCGTGAAAAAAATGAACAAGTAGTATTGAACGTACAACAATACACAAATCAGTCAGAATCAAAGCAAGATTTACAGTCAGAATCTAAAACTTCACTTTCTTTACTTGAATCCACTCTCGAATCTATTGCCAGTGGCATAATTGCAGTAAACAACAAGGGAGAAATTACTTATTACAACCAAAAGTTTCTGGACATGTGGCAAGTACCAAAAACGGTAAATATATCTAAAAAATATAACCGCAGCAAAGCCTTTTTTGAGGCACAAGTTAAAGATTTAAAAGTTTATCGCTCGTGCGTTTGGGAAATATCCAATCGAGACGATGGTGAGAGATACGACTTGGTAGAATTGAAGGATGGGAGAATTTTTGCACATTACTCACAACCGCAGCGATTGGGTGAAAAAATTATCGGTAGAGTCTGGAGCATTTGGGACGTTACAGAATCAAAACGAATTGAGGAAACACTCAGGCTAAATGAAGCGCGATTTCGGACTTTAGCAGAAACCACCGAAGCTAGTATTTTTTTAATTCAAGAAAAAAACATTTGTTACGCTAATCCAGCAGCGGAGATACTGACTGGCTACACAATCCAAGAATTAGTAACTAATTTCAATCTAGACAAACTCATTTTAGGCAAAAAATTTACGCAGGTAAACAAGCAAGATGGAATAGCTTTATGTGAATATCAAGAGATGCAGATTCTCACAAAAAATGGTAATCAGCGTTGGCTAGCTTGCACAGTCGCACTGCTGGATGGAATGTTTGATTTTGCTGGTAAGCCAGTTGAACTGATTACAGCCATTGATATCACCAATTACAAACAGGCAGAATTAGAGCTTTGCCAAGCTTTAGAACAAGCAAAACAACTTGGCGAACAGAAAGAGCGTTTTGTTTCTATGCTTTGCCATCAATTTCGCACTCCATTAAATGTTGCGTCATTTTCTGCTGATTTACTCAAACGTCATAGTCACCAATGGACTGAGGAAAAGAAATGCTCGTATTTCGGTTTAATTCAACTTGGTATTAAACAAATTAGTGAATTGTTGGACGAAATTTTGCTGTTTGGTAAGGCAGAAGGTGCAAAATTAGAGTTTCAGCCAAGAGAAATAGAATTAAATCTGTTTTGCAATGAGATTATTTTTCAGGTAGAGCTTGCGAATAGCAACCAAATATCAATCAATTTTATTAGTCAAAATAATTCTATAACTGCTGATTTTGACCCAAAAATGCTACAGCTTATTTTAACGAATTTGCTCTCGAATGCCATCAAGTATTCACCTGAAAATAATAGCGTGACGTTGGAACTATCCTGTGAAGATAAAAATATAATTTTTAAAATTAAAGATACAGGTATTGGTATTCCTGAAAAGGATAGAGAACGAATATTTGAGCCATTTTATCGCGGCAGCAATATTGATAGTATTCCCGGTACTGGTTTAGGGCTATCGATTGTTAAAACTATTGTCGATTTACAAGGTGGTGAAATTTTTCTAGAAAGTCAAGTTGATGTGGGCACTACATTTACCCTAAGATTCCGACAACTTTTACGAAGTCGGGAATCTGCAAGCTAAATTTGCAACTGCAAATGCTAATCGATCTGGAGGTACAGGTTTAGTCAAGTGCATTTGAAAACCTGCTGTAATTGCAGCCACAGAATCTTCGCTACGTGCATTCGCTGTTAGCGCTGCGGCAGGTATTTGTCCCCCTAATTCGGCGCCTAATTGTCGAACTCGGCGAATAAATGTATAACCGTCTTCTCCTGGCATACTGATATCAGAGAGTAACACGTCATACCCATTGGGGTTGGCAATTAGGGATTGTATGGCATTCTCAGGTGTAGCAACTGTTGTAACGTCGGCGCCATATCCTTCAAGTACCACTGTAAATAACTCACGCACATCAGGCGAATCATCCAAAATTAATACTCGCACACCCGCTAAAGTTGTAATATCTTCAACTGGCATGGAGATGTTAACGGCGCCTAATAGTATGGCAGGCTTTGAAATTTGAGTTTGCTTAGGCAGTCTAACAGTAAATGTCGCTCCGTGTTCTTCACCCAAACTATCAGCGCTAACTGTGCCACCATGAAGTTCAACAAGGTGACTGACAATTGCTAGCCCAAGCCCAATTCCAGGATTCGCTCGACTCTGAGAACTATCCGCTTGACGAAAGCGCTCAAAAACATAAGGCAAAAATTCCGCGTTGATGCCTTTACCAGTATCGCTAACTTGAATTTGGGCTGTGGAGTCAATATATTCTAATTTAATTTCCACTCGTCCAGTTGGGGGAGTAAATTTAATCGCGTTAGTAAGTAAATTCCAGATAATTTGCTGTAAGCGAACTGGGTCGCCAAGTATTTGTTCGGAAGCAGCATCAAGCGTAGAGACAAGTTGAATTTGTTTCGCATCCGCACTAACCCTAACTACCTCAATCGCTGTTTCTATTATTGGAGCAAGTTCAATTAAACGGGCATCCAAACGCATCTTGCCAGAGGTAATGCGGGAAATGTCTAACAAATCCTCAATTAGTTGAGTTTGGATTTTAGCGCTGTTTTCGATTGCCTCAAGCCCACGAGCAAGCTTACTTGCATCGACTTTCTGCCTACGGAGCAACTGCGCCCATCCTAGTAGAGAATTAAGTGGATTTCTCAACTCGTGCGAGAGGATGGATAAAAACTCATCTTTGCTGCGATTAGCTGCCTCCGCCGCTGCGCGAGAGGACTGTTCAAGCTCCAAAAGTTGGCTGCGCTCACGCCGTAACTGTTCTTGCTGCGTAATATCATCAATTGCCAAAAGTATCATGTCCTGATGGTTTGGTTGAGACATTCTACGGGCATTTAGCATCATGGTTTTGCGTCCAATTTGCTCAAACTCATGCTCAACCACCAAGTTTTGAAACTCAGATAGCTGGTTATTGCTGGGAACAATTTGTTCTAGAAGCTCACGCAAATCGGGAATATTCCATTGTCCATTTCCTAATTCAAAAAGCGGGCGCCCTTCGACTTGAGTTGTTGTAACCTCAAAAGTCTCATAAAAAGCTCGATTTGCGGTGATGACTTTTAAGCTGGTATCTAGTACCACTAAAGGTTCCCGCATTGTCTCCACAATCGCCTCGGCATAATTACGCGATTCTGTCAATTGTTCGGAAGACCGTTTGAGCGCGTCAATATCCACCAATATCATTACCGCACCATCGATCTTATTATCAATTGTTCGGTAGGGACGAATTCGCAAGTCATACCAATGCCCTTTCTGATCTTGCACTTCTTGCTCTTTAACACTAAAAGTATTAATCACCGACAAAATTTCTTGCTCTAAGCCTGGGATATTAAGATTATGATTAATGTCCCGTAACGGGCGCCCCACATCAGTAGGAATCAAGTTGAGGATTTGTTGTGCTAAGGGAGTAAAGCGGCGGATACGGACATCGGCGCCTAACATAACAATTGGAATGTTAGTACTACTAAGTAAATTCTCTAAATCGTTACTAAGGTGGTTTAATTCGAGATTGCGCCGATACAGTTCGTCGTTAACGGTGTTTAATTCTTCATTTGTCGCTTGAATTTCTTCTTTAGCGGTTTCGAGTTCCTCATTCGTGCTTTGCAATTCCTCATTGCTAGAGAGAATTTCCTCGTTGGCAGCTCTCAAATCCTGATTTGAGGCTTCCTGTTCTTCAATAACCGATTGCAAATGCTCTTTGGTAGCTTTTAATTCCTGTTGGAGCCTTTGAATTTCTGGATCAATTTTTGGCTTTCTACCACCAGTCTTAGTACTAGTTTCTGGTTGAAGTGTCGCAGTCGCATCCTCAAACAAAATCAAAAAGTAGCGTTCTTCTAACGTCCGAGCTTTGAAGGGAATAATGTTAATAGTTACCAACCGTGCCTGCTCGTTTTCCCAGATTTGCAACCCCTCTTTTGTAACAGGCGCATCCAGCTTCTTTGCCTGCCCAACGGCGGTGCGGACTTCTAGCCGCAAGTCTTCTCGAACCATTTTGAGCAGATTTAAGCTCGCCCTTCCCGGAGTCGGTTCGAGATAGCGACTCGTTTGTCCCCGAAATTGCAAAATCTCCAAATCAAAGTTTGTTACCACGCCAGCTGGGGCATAGCGATTTAATACTATTCGATCTGCTTCTTTCTGCAAATCAAGGTCGGTAGCTATCCGTGCCGATTTATCTTTCGTAATTATCGGAAATACTTCAGTTTTTAAGGCTTCAAAAGCTTCTTTGTCACGCATAAAACTGGTGACATTAATCAAAACATCTTCGTACAGTGCCTGTACTTCTACAGGATTATTTTGGAGAAATGTTACATAATCCTCCAATTGCAGTATCTGGTACAGCATCATCCGCCGATAAATTCGCCGCTGCAAGGTAGTGTGTTTGTAAGAGCTAAAGTCAACTCCCGTAGCAACCCGCAGCAATACAAAGATGGTTTGTAAGGCATTTTTGCCTTCTATTAGTTCCTCTGGCGAAGCGACTTCTACCAAAGTGGTATCGGCAACGTAGGGATGACGGCTGATTTTTGCTAACTCAGCAGCAATCTCGCTCGGTGTTAAAATGAAGTCTACATGCCCAGTAGCGACGGCGGTATTCGGCATACTGCTAACTTGTGCCGTGTCTTCACATTGAGCAAAAGTAATTCCCCCCGCTGCTTTAATTGCCTTTGCTCCCAAGGCGCCATCACTATCACCCCCTGATAATACGATTGCGAGGGCTTTGTTACCCCGATCCGACGCTAGCGAAAAAAAGAAAGTATCAACGGTCATCGCTAGTCCGCGAATCTTCTCACGCGGCATCAGTTTTAGTACCCCTTCAGAAATGACCATCTGCTTACCAGGGGGAATCACATAAAGTTGGTTCGGTTCTACGGTAGTATTATCAACCACTTCATGCACTGGCATCTCGGTTGCACGGGAAAGAATCTCTCTCAACAAGCTTTTATGATCTGGTGATAAATGTTGCACCAGCACAAATCCCATGCCAGTATTAGTCGGTAGATGCTGCAACAATTGTGTGAATGCTTCTAATCCACCCGCAGATGCTCCAATCCCAACAATGGGAAATATATTCGAGTTCCCTTGCTGCTCTCCATTAGGCGCCGACTTTTCAGTACGTCGAGATTGAGATTTCTTCTTCGGTGGTCGCCTATTCATTAATACGTGTCGCTTTCAGAAAAGGTAAAAAATGAATCAATATTACTTAATTAAGGTAAAACATAGTTATCACTCTACACTTAACTATCTTACTACTAACGTAAGCTTTCATTTAAAAATCAAACCGGATTCCTATATATATATATATATTTAACGATTGCGCCAAACTGCATGGCTACGCGCGCTTAAAAAAGTATTGATGGGAATAGCAAACCTTAAAATTTCCAAACGCTTGCCTTGCTTTTCAATTTCTCTAGCAATACCGTTAATACCTATTAAATTTCCTTGTTCGTCTAATACAGCACCCCCGCTCATTCCGGGTACGGCTCGATTATCGTACACTAAGGTATAACCCTTTTCACCATTTTCCAAGCGACTGCGAATATTACCTTGAGTAAATTGGTAATTACGTTCTTCTGTAACTCCAGGTATACTTGAAGCCCATCCAGCTACATAAACAGGCATTCCTTCATATGCGTTATCAGAATTTCCCGCACTGGCGACGTTATAATTTTGTACGCTGCTAAATTCTAATATTGCTAAATCTAACCCTAATAATTCTCTAATACGCTTTACCGAATAACGGGCGCCGTCATATGTTTTAATTTCATAATTACCATCATCCGCAACTACATGCTGATTAGTCAAAACGTAATAAGTATTTCCTTTACGCTCAATAACCACTCCAGAACCGACGCCTGAACCACCAACAACAACCGTAAACTGTTTAGCGATAGCATTAATTTGTAACGGTGACAACCCAAAAGCCACTTGCGGTTGAATTACAACAACCGCAGCACCGAACAGCAATGCTGGGAGATTATCTATAAATTTCATACATAGCGCCGATTTTTGAAATCGGGAAGTCAATTTATGGAAATAACAACTTGAGATAATTTTCTAATGGTATTCCCCAGCTATATTGTTGCATTTGTTTTTGCTCTAGCAGTGCTGGTTCTGTTCCGTCTTGGTATATATAAGGATTGCCCCAAAGAGGTTCAGCGTGCATACCGTTAATGGCGATAACCTCACCTGCATGATTTAATACAGGCCCACCACTCATACCTTTTTGGATATCGTTAGTGTAAGCAATTTGATACCCACCTTCTAATGCTTTACTAAGAACGAGGGAAACTCGACCACTTTTGATTACAAATCCTTTATCTCTCGAAGCTTGTGTATCTCCTGGAAACCCTGCTGCATAAACTTTGTTACCTTTCTTCAGCTTTGACGTTGAACCAAGCTTCGCTTGAGGGTAACGTTGATCAACGCTTTGAAATTGCAATAACGCTAAATCAGCTTTTTGTAGAGATGTTGAATGTGGAGATACTACATTTAACTTCTCTACTGGTGTTGCTGAATATAATCGACCATTGTTAGTTTGAATTTGATAAGGTGGTTTACCTGCCCGAAGTACATGAGCATTTGTTACCACAGTATAAACTTGTCCCTGATTTTTAATTAATATCCCTGACCCCAAAAAATCACCTGCCAGGATTTTAACTGTAATTGACGAGGCAATGTGTTGGAGTTGCGGTTGGGATTTTATAGATGGTTGCTCAAGCGCAACCATAGAATACGGCACTTTGGGCACCGGCAATAATGATAAACCGCTCAAACTGGCAATAATGATAATAAAACTTTGGCGCCAATTCATCGATTACACTTAAAACTCATCAACTACTCTTGATTCGTAACACTACCAACTTGCTCAGACTCACTCCTATCATCAATGATTTTCTGAATATCAAAATAATCAGCATCATCGATAGTCAAATAATCTAAGCTCTTATTACCCTCATTAAGTAATATAGAGCCATCGCTGCTACTTCCAGCACGATTATCGAGTAGTTTTTGCATAACTTGGCGAGGGTTTGCATTACTTTTAAGAGTTACTAACACCCCACTTGGTAAACAAGGGCCTCCCTTATAACTGGCAACACACAATACAGGTTGCCCGTTAAACTTGCCAGCACGTAAAAAGTTAAGCGTACCATTACTAAAAAACCTTTGGAAACGCGCGGAAATATCCTCACACCGTCTGACAGGTGTCCAAGGAGCAGGAAAAGCTGTATCAACCCAGCGAATCATTGGTTTATTACCCCGTGGTGTACGAACTAGAGTTGCTGGTACACCCCTACTGACCCCGCAATAAAACTTATTAATTTGGGCATTGGTGGGTTCGCTTATGGTACTGGTTATAGTGAGCGCAATCGCTGTTACGCTCAGGATTTGAAAAAACGCACCGAGCTTCATCATATCGAGTAAGCCATTTACAAAGTAGAATCTCCCGGATTTTATAGCTGTCCAAGTATTGGCGCCATAAGTCCGTTCCATAGCCGCTAACCTGATTTTTACGTTTAAAGCTAATTGCTCTAAAAAATACTCAATTCAACTTCAGTTTATCGGATTCTCCATAAATTACAATACGATTTCAAACTTCAAATTATGCAACACAGGTAATATTTAAGTAGTAATATTCTTTTTGACGTAATTTGCATCACAAAGTACAATCCCAAAGATAAAACTAACACCATTAATTATGCTTATATATAATGTTTAATTTGTTACTCACTATCAAACATAATGAGAAAATATCAGTCTCAAGACCAAGAAGCAATAATAAAAATGATTGATTACATATATCGTGAGTATGGCGACAAAATTTACTTAGAAGGCGCCGATAGTGATTTACTAGATATAGAAGCAAATTATCTACAAGATGGAGAATTTTGGGTAGAACAAGCTTCGACAGGGCAGATAATAGCTTGTATAGCTGTAAAAAAATCTACACAAAATAGTTCCAATCCACTTATCGCCTCATTAAAACGATTTTATCTACTGCCAGAATATCGAGGTTCGGGACTCGCGCAGCAAATGCACAACACTGTTATCGAATGGTGTAAACAAAATCACGTTGCTCAAATATATCTTTGGTCAGATACAAGATTTACCCGCGCGCACTCCTTCTATCGTAAGCACGGATATGAACAAAAAGGTATTCGCGACATGAACGACGGCGCCATGCCATATCAAGAGTATTATTTTATAAAGAATATAATGTAACTGGAGTGTTTAAAAATTCTCCAATTGTGGAAATCAAATTGTGGAACAGGCATCCCTGCCTGTTCGGAGGATGTATAATGTTAAGCTGGAACTATCGTGTCTTTTGCGAAGATAATGGTGATTATATCATTCGTGAAGTCTTTTATGCGGAAGACGGTTCTATTGTTAGCTGTACAGAAAATCCCGTTGAACCGTTTAGAAGAACACTTGAAGAATTAGCTAATGATATTGACTTTTTTAAACAAGCTTTGACATTGCCTGTATTGACTCTATCTGATATTCCTATTGGTGAAGTGAAACAGCGAACCTCAAAAGGAGATACTAAAAATATTTCTCACGACGACTTGTTATTGAAACTTGGTTTAAGTCAACCTTCAAAAGCAAATTAGCAAGATGCCTTATTTTGTTACTGAGCGTGATTCCTTTTTTACCTGATTTAACTACGTGTTGAACTGTGAGAGCAGTATACGTATTACCTGTTTGCTTGATAATTAATCCTGAAACTGAGTTTGTAAAGTTTTGAGTATCAACTATTTGTACTGTAATCTCTCTGGCTATTTGTTCTATTTGCTCAACTGAAAGCGCACACAACTTGCAATTAAACTATGACTATTTGGGTGCCGATTAATACAGATGACATTATGTATCATTTCATATTTACAATAGAAGTTATGTTCAGCCTTTGGTCGGTTCATAATTGATCCCCCCAACCCCCCTTAATAAGCTATCCATTACCCGGATCTTTCTCAACATTCATGAGAGTGTTCACTCACATCCCTCTAACCCTTATGGCGCCGTTTTTTATTCTCAATAAAAACCGTTTTTTAGCGATAAGATGAAAGCGAAATTGTCAAGTATGTTTGACACCTCAGTCTTCAAGACGCTTTTATAATAAGGGTTTTAAGATTGTTAAGAAAGATGTGACTAATGCATAGCTTAATAAGGGGGGCTAAGAATTTACTTATTTTCACCCTTAATAAAGAGGAGTTTAAATCCAGTTCCCCCCTTATTAAGGGGGGTTAGGGGGAATTAGCTATCGTCAAAACCTACGCAGTATTTGGTATTAGTTTACAATCTATTTCTTCATATTAGTAGTTATAAACGTTTGAATTTCTGGTGATGTCAAAAGCGGCTTTGCATCATTAAGTATGATGTTTGACCATAGTCGCTCTTTCTTGAGATAATCTACATTTGCCAGACGAGGTTCTAAACGCAGTGCTTCTTTTGCCAGTTCCAAACTTTGTTGAGGTTTATCTTTATATAATGCTACTGCCAATGCGAATAGAGACTCATCACTTTGTCTATTAATAGCAATAGCATCCTGCCAATGCTTGATTGCGGCTTGAGTATTACGCTGGTCGTACTCAATGAATGCAAGATTGCTAATTACTATGGAGTTTTTTGGTTCTAATTCGATTGCTTTTTTATAGTTAGCTATTGAATCAGGTATTTTTCCTTGGGAGTAATACAAAACACCTAAACCGTTGTAGCCAGCAGCATTATTAGGATTAATGTTAATCGCTTGATTGTAATCAGAAATAGCTCCTTGATTGTCACCTAAGTCGTTACGGACTCCACCTCGACCAACATAAGCAAGCAAATAATTGGAATTAATCCTAATTGCTTCGTCAAAATCAGCAATAGCTCCTTGCTTATCTCCCAAGTCGCGACGAAGTAAACCTCTATCTACATAAATATCAGCATTATTTGGATTAATATGGATGGCTTTTGTGTAATCTCTAATTGCCCCTTGTTTGTCGCGTAAATTTGAGCGTGCCTTACCGCGATTAAATAAAGCTATGGCATTATTAGGATTACTCTTGATGTCTTGGGTGTAATAAGCAATAGCTTGATTATAGTCAGCGTCTGCTCTTTTGTCGTCTCCTAAATCTCTAAAAACATTGCCTCGGTCTAGGTAAACATTGGAATTAATCGGATTAATCTTGAGAGATTGAGTATAATCATCAATTGCCCGCTTCTTATCCTCTAGATTTAAGTAGGCATTAACTCGGCGATAGAAAGCATCGGCATTGTTGGGACTATCCTTGATATCTTGGGTATAATAAGCAATAGCTTGATTGTTATCAGCGTTAGCTTTTTGTTTATCTCCCAAATTTTTGTAAATATAACCTCGATTTAGATAAGCATTAGAATAAATTGGTTCTATTTTGATGGCTTGGGTGTAATCATCAATTGCTTGCTTATTATATCCTAAGTCTGAGTACACAATAGCGCGACTATAGTAAGCATCGGCATAATTTTGCTTAAACTTAATAGCTTGTGTGTAGTCATTTATTGCTTGTTTTTTATCCCCTAGGTCTGAGTATATACCACCGCGAGAATAATAGACATCGGCGTTATTTGGCTTGAGACTGATAGCTCTATTATAATCAATAATTGCTTGCTTTTGATTTCCTAAACGAGAATAAACATTGCCTCGTTTGTAGTAAGTATCTGCATCCTTTGGGTAACTATTAATATCTTGGGTGTAATAAACAAGTGCTTTATTATAATCATCATCTGCTCTTTGCCTATCTCCCAATTCTTTATAAGCGCTAGCTCTTATAAAGTAAGTCCAGCCGGAATCCGGTTTAAGTTCAAGCGCTTTGGTATAATCGCTAATTGCCCCTTTATAATCGCCTAATCTGTAATAAGCAGTACCTCGATTAAAATAAGAAACTTCATAATCTGGTTCAATTATAATTGCTTGGTTAAAATCTTGAATTCCCTCAGTAGCTCTACTAATATAAATACCTATGACTGTAAGCTTTGACAAACCTACAGTTTTTGATTCACCAGCTTTTATTGAACTTGGTAATAAAGGTGAAATTTTACGCTTGTATCTTGAAAAAGACCAGCATAAACTTGGAAGAGACCCAGAATGGGCAGATTTGAAAGTACCCGTTGATTGGGGTTTGGTATCACGTCGTCAAGCAATATTTGTACGTGAAGGTAATTTATATCGTATTTTTGATGGAGATGGTACTAAGAGTAGTACCCACGGCATTTTTGTAAATGGAACGCGCGTTTCGGCATCAAGTGGCTATCTTCTCACGAGTGGAGCGCAGTTAGAAATTGCTAAATCTAGCGACCACATTCTATTGACTTACTCAAACGCAGTAATATCGAAACCTCCTGAAAACATCGTTTTACCAAGCAACAGACGTTTGGTGTTAAAAGGAATAAAAGAATTTCCGATTAAACTTGGACGCGCTCCTAATTCTGATGTTTACTCATCAATGCAACTTGACGCACCAACGGTTTCCCGTCTCCATGCAAAAATCTATACCAATGGAAACGGCGCCTATGGTTCTTTAGTAGATGTCAATACATTAATTCCTGCTAATACCCCAACCGAAATTATTAAAACATCTTTTGTATATAGCGCCACTTGGAAAAACCTAGGCTTAAACTGGGGAGTTTTGATTATTCATATATCAGTTTGTATAGGTGTCTCATTGTGGCTGCAAAAACGTAAAGATATTGTTTAGGCTTTGATATATGTGGCAGAAACATTGGATAGAAAATTAGTAATATCAGCTATGATTGGATGCTGCCGTACTTGGCTTAACTCCTCAGCGTTCATATTCTCAAATATTGTTTGGATGTATTGTGACTTATCACCTAAGAATCTAGACAAAAATCGCTTTGGATGACAGCAAGCAAACTCCCACTCCAAATCAGTAAAATGTTGTCCAATCAGTTTTTCAATCAAATCACGATTTTGTAATAAAACAACTTCAATTTCCGGAACAGCCATAATAATTTTATATGGAACACCTGGAGAAGATTGACGCATTAAAAAATTTATATCATTAAATTTCTCTACGACTATATCTTTATCATCTGCACGCGTGTTTACTATTAAAACTACAGGTATTCTATCAGACCCAAGAATTGTCGTCGCCATTGAATGAGCAGCATACTGACCCGAACCTGCGAAATGTTTTGTATTTTCAAGCAGTTTATTAGATAATATTTTTTTGATAATATCTAAATCGGAATTAAATTCTGTTATAATATAAGCCTGAATCATGGTAATCTCCTATTAATATAGTAATTTGGAACACCTTGTTCAACACAGTATCGATATTTTTTGAGAAGCGCTAGTCGCATAAATTGATTTTGCAAACAATAATATATTTCTCCCTGTTCCCACAGAAGAATAGTTTGAGGAGCTATATATTTGGCTAAAGTAGCAGCAGCATCTGTGAAACCATTACGACTAAAGACGCAACCAATCGCTGCTACGGGTCTGCGTAGCAATTGGTTTCTAAGTTTGGCAATTGGTTCAACATTCACTTTTGCACTTGTGTCTTTACATTCTACAAGACAGTTCAGACCATCAGAATAAATAGCTCCGTCAATTTGCTCAAGTTCCTCCTCCTCATCTATCCGCACACTATATGGATAGAGGACTTCGGCGCCTTCAAGTTGAAATGCTCTTATAATTAAATATTCTAGAGCTTTTCCTGCATCCCAATCAGGAGTATCTCCTGCCTGTATCTGAGACCAAAGTCTAATTAAATCGTCCAAATTATAAGTTTTTATCCTGGCTTCGTATTCTGCACCAGTAGGCATGTAATTATTATATCCTGTAACGAACTATATTAATACAAACTAAATATAACTCGTTGAGCTTATCATTTGTACTAGCGTCACTGAATATTAATAAAAACTTTGATTGAACTTTAAATTCTAAATATCTGTTGGTTTATTCTTGACCAGTTACTGAGGTTATAAACAAGAATGTTATTGCTGCAAGGCTTTTAACTCACCTAAATTTGTAATAATTCTAAATAGTCTGTCACTAAAATATACAACCTGATAATCAGGCGCCAGTTCTGTTTGCAGTTGCTTCCATAAACTAATTCCTTCTTTTTCAAAAGCAACTTTAGCTTCTAAACTAGGAAAACCTGGAGAGTCAGTAGGGTCTTCCCAATTTAAGGTAGCATCATAAGCCTTTGCCCATTTATGTAAACGTTCAATTGTATTATTACTCAAAGGTAAACTTTCAGGCTCTATATCTCCCACTTCATCATCATCCCACCATAATGGATCACATCCATAATCTGTCATTAGCTTAATTTTTCTAGGCATATAAATCCAATCAAAAAAATTCTAGCATTTACCCTGTTATTGAGTGCCTACGTCCTACAGTTCCCCTTTGCTGCTAATAAATCAAGTTCAATGATTGGTTCAAACTATATAACTGAACGGAGCTATTATCGTAGAGCTTCGCGCTTCAGCTAAATTGGCTACAACTTTATGTAATCTGTTACTAAAATATACAACTTCATAATCTGGCGCCAGTTCTTTTTGTAGCTGCTTCCATAAACTAATTCCTTCTTCTTCAAAAGCTGAAGAAGCTTCTAAACTAGGAAAATAGGATGCGGCTGGGTCATCTTGATTTAATGCGCGCATCGTAAATATCTGCCCATTTTTCCAAACGTTCGACAGTAGCATTACTTAAGGGCAGGCTGCTTGGGTCAATGTCACCAGCCTGAGTAGAATTTGTCCACCAGAGTGGATAGCATCCATAATCAGCCATTAGCTTAATTTTTTTTGCCATAGCTACTTTACCGTATTACCTAAAGTTCTATTAAATCTGTATAGGTTGGCAACGCTTGACCGAAACCCAAGATATTGCTTGCTGATGTTGGGTTGCCGCGTCGCGTAACCCAACCTACAAATCTCTTTCCTAATATTGTCTCTGTAGAGACGCGATTAATCGCGTCTCTACTGTGTCTCTGTGGTAAAAAATATCGGTTGGTTTGCGTCTCGCCTTTTGGACTGCACATCTGAGACAGATGTGCTACGCGCCTACTGCTTCTTTCGCTGCGTAAAGAACTTCTGCGCTAATGTTGCCAATACCGCGTTCGCGCGCAAATTTTTCTGTGTTACGCTTCACTTTACCGCGTACAAAACCTGGTATTTTGTTGAGTTCTGCTAAACCGTCTTTTGTCCAGTTTAAGTCAGATTCGGCGGAGATTCCTTTGGTAATAACTTCTTTAGTGTCGTGTCCACCAAATATTTCTAATAGGTGGTCTTCCATTCCCAAAGTAAAGGAGTTATATACTAAGTCGGCTACTTGGTTTGTTCCTTCGTAACCCATGAATGGTTTGTAACCTATTGGGAAATTCTGAATATGGATAGGCGCCGCTATTACACCACAAGGAATATCTAACCGTTTACCAACGTGACGTTCCATTTGTGTGCCGAATATAGCTGAAGGTTCAACGCGCGCTATCGCATCTCCAATGGCGCCGTGGTCTTCGGTTATTATTACTTCATCACAATATTCACTAACTTGTTCACGGAACCAGTCAGCATCATATTTACAATAAGTACCTGCCCAAACAACGTGAATTCCCATTTCGCGCGATAAAATCTTGGTCATTGCTGCTGCGTGGGTAGAGTCACCAAACACTACAGCTTTTTTACCAGTTAAGTTTTGGCAGTCGATGGAACGCGAGAACCAAGCAGCTTGTGATACATACAATGTTTGATTATTAATAAACTCTTCATAATCAACATTGGCGCCACTCGCGTTGATAACTTGCTGAATTTTTCGGATACAACGCGCTGTTTCTACTACACCCATCGGCGTAATATCTACACATGGTGTTCCAAATTGTTCTTCGAGATACTTCGCTGTTGCTAAACCGAGTTCGCGGTATGGACACAAATTAAACCATGCACGGGGTAAATTTTTTAACTCGTGAACTGAGGCGCCTTCTGGTATTACAGCATTAACTTCGATACCTAAGTCAGCCATTAACCGCTTTAACTCGGTGCAGTCGTGCTGGTTATGAAACCCTAAAGTGGAAATACCAATGATGTTAACTGAGGGTTTTTCGGTTTTACCTTCTGGTAACTCACCTTTTTTACGTGCTTTTTCAATGTAAAACTGGACGATTTGTTGTAATGTTCGGTCTGCTGCTTGTAACTCGTTGACGCGGTAGTGGTTAACGTCCGCTAGCATCACGTCACCTTTGGCATCGAGTTGCGCGCGTTCTACAAAGTTTTGTAAATCTTCTTGCAAAATGCTCGATGTACAGGTAGGAGTCAAAATAATTAAGTCGGGGTGTTCTTCTTGGTCTTTACGGGTGATGTTATCTACCACCTTTTCTTGTGAACCCCGTGCTAATACATGACGGTCTACAACACTCGCTGTAACTGGGGTAAAATTTCGCTCTCTCTCTAGCATCGAGCGCATTACGTTAAAATAATCATCCCCTAAAGGAGCGTGCATTATGGCATGAACGTTTTTAAAAGAACTGGCTATTCGTAGCGTACCAATATGAGCAGGGCCTGCGTACATCCAATAAGCCAACTTCATATATGTTCTCCCTTAGCATTTCTTTTTTATTAACGTTTTTGATTGTCGCAAAACTTTTGGCGCCTTTATGCCTTAGAGAAATGAAAGTTATTATTTGCTGGCAACAGATCATAAACGGATGTAACAGATGTAGCTCTAAGTTATAAACAAAATAAACCATCCGTTACATCCGCTCTTATCCGTTGCCAGTAGTTGTCCGAAATGATTGTATAACTGCGTGTAGCTATTTTTAGAATTAACATACCTTATAAATACGTATATACATCATGTTTCTCAATTCTAAAATTGCTATCGCTACATTGAGTCTACTAGCTATTACAAGCATTTCAGGGTTTGCGGCTAATGCAATACTGCCTCAAAAAAAACAGCCTGTGATTACTGCTCAAGCAAGTAAAGTAACAAAAAACACTATTATTCCTGGTAAGCAGGTAGGCGCCATTACTAGAAAAACGAAGCGTGCGGATTTGGTAAAGTTATTTGGCGCCTCTAAGCTAAAGGATGAGACAACAAGATTTTTTGGTGGGGAAGCAGAGTTTCCCGGTACGGTAATAAATTTGGGTAAAGATAGAGGGTTGACTGTTCTTTGGAAAGATAAAACCCGTACTCAAGTTAGAGGTGTCATGGTATATGACTCACAGTGGAAGACTCCTGAAGGTATTGGAGTGGGAACTACTGTTAGTCAGTTGCAGCAAAAAATAGGTAAGTTTAAAATGAGTGGCTTGGGTTGGGATTATGGTGGTATTCCACAACTTCAGGGGACTAAAATAGCGAATTATCAGGCTAAACTTGTTTTGCGGATGAGTGTAGATGAAAAGCTTGCTCAGAAGTATGAGAAAGAGTCGCTAGCAATTTCAGGTGACGGTGTTACATTGTCTTCGAGTAATCCTAGTTTGAACCGTTTGGGTGTTAATGTTAGGCAAATGATTGTGTTTTTTGATTAATTCGTAATAATCACTCGTACTAATCACTTTAGTGATTATGGTAATCACTGAAGTGATTATTACGACGGGGGTTGGGCATCATGTGCGGTAGGCTACGCGCAGGCTTTGTATCAAGATAATTAATGATGCAACTGCCATTCCGGCGCCCCAAACCCAGTATGGTAACAGTAATTGCTGTTGAATTTGGGCGGTATCAGAAAGTCCTAATGGTCCTGCTGTATAACTAAATAAATAATCTAATTGGTGATAAGTACTTATGCAGGCTTGGACTCCTAGAAATTGCACGGCAAAACCTTGTACCCAACGACTAGCTTTGAGTCCAACCGCCAGAATTGTTACACCAAGTAAGGGTATTAATACAAATCCAAAGGGTGAACGAACCCATATTAAGGTTGATATTAATAGACTTATTCCTAATATTTTTAAACTTAATGATGCTGTTTTAAAGCTGCGTGATGCGATAATTAAACCGGCGCCTGCTATTGGTGGTCCCATTGGTCCTGCGGCAGCAACTAGTGCGCGACGTATAGGATCCCAAGATGAGGGAAATGAAAATGTAGCAACCCCAGAACCGTTAGAGAATATTTGTAACTGCTCAAAATTTCCTCCCAGTAGCGCTGCTGTTAAACCATGCGCCATTTCGTGAAACCAAGTTGCCAAAATTGTAAACGGATAAAGAATATAGTCACCACCAGGAATTTGCCATAGCACCGCTGTTGCAATGGCTGCTGCTATCAACCATTTAAGCCCCATGCGGTTTATAACCGCTGGGGCCTCCTCTTTTGCGAGCAAAGGTTCGTTATATTTCCACTGTTCGCTCATACTACATCCACTTATACACTTGACTCTATCGTAACTAGACTGAACTGGGTTTGTGGGATGTTGCCCAAATATCTAGTTGATTGGCGCCAATGTATTTGTTTCCAAATGAATCTGAATTTGCGGACCAGAGCGTGCTAAACGAAAAATAACTCCATCGCTGACTCCGGATTGCAAAATTTTCTCGCCATTTATATATGTTCCATTTGCTCCCAGACTTACGATTTCCCAACCGGGAGTTACACGTCGTACTTCTACGTGGTGGCGAGAAACCACAGCACTATAAAGAACAACATGATTATCGCTCGCTCGTCCAATACGGATTATAGATTCGCCCTCAAAAGTCCAACTTTGAGGTGGAAGAGATTCTAGTGGGTGTATGAGGGTAAGTGTTATCACGCGCCGAATTGGTATTAAATTTCTACTGTTTGAAACAGAAATGTTACCAAATCACCCTTGCCTAAACCAATGCGGTCGCCTGGTCGAAGCCTGTGTCTATTGCCGGGTAGCAATGGTAAGTTATTAATGTAAGTGCCGTTTGAACTACCTACATCTTCTATATAGTATGCGTCAGCTTCGACGCGAATATCGGCGTGAATCCGCGAGACAATTTCCGAGTTCGAGAAACCCGATACATCGATATCTGGCGGGATACGGTCATTCGGTTTACCAATATGAATTACCGGAATATTTTGCGGTAGTTCTATGGTTTGTTCCGACTGCACGTGAACAAGCCGTGAGGTTATTTGCTGTAGCTGGGTTCTAGCTGGCGATGGTGCAGGCGCCGGAGTCTCTGGTTCCGCTTGTGTAACAGGTTCAGGAATAAATGCTACAGGCTCTGGTTCCGGTGGTGCTACAGGCTCTGGTTCCCGTGGTGCTACAGGCTCTGGTTCCGGCACTATAGTTGGGGGTGGTACAACGATTGGTGGCGAAGTTGCAATTGGCGGAGCTGTAACGGTAGGTGCAGGAAAATTTGCAGGAGCAGGTGTGTATTGTGGTCTTTCATTGACAACGACAGCTGTCGGTGGAAGAGGTTCTGGGTCTGGAACTAAAAGCGGAGCAGGAGGCGCCGTCACCACAATTGGTTGTGGTACTACTGTTTCAGGTGGTGGAACTTCTTGTGGCACTTCTACAGGTGTTTCAAAGGCAACTGTAGGTGGTGCTACCGTGGGATAAGGAGTACCAACAGCAGCAGCCCGCAAATTAAAGCCGCACTGACCGCAGAACGATGCATCTGCCTGCACGGTTGCCCCACAGCTTGGACAGCTAACTGTAGCTGGTAATGGGGTGTAGCAAGCTTCACACTGAACGGCACCGTCTGGGTTAGGGTGATTACAGTTAGGGCAGACGATCATGGAGATAAGCCTTTGTTCTAGGTCATCTAATGGTTATTGTAAAAAGCAAAGAATTTGCTCTCACTTTTAATTATTTACTTTGGCGCAAGACAAGTTAGTTGCTAGCAGCACAAAAGAATAAGCGTGTTTCAGTTTTGGGTTTTTAGATATACTGAAAGTATACCCATACCTTTATCTGCCATATTATCTGTTATACAGACGCAGCCGCTAACTCGTCACCCGCAGCCGCATCTAACAGCCACAAAAGCTCTCCTTGCGGTTTAATCAAGCGAGATGGGTAAGTAAAGTTGTCAGCAGCAGGTGCAAACACTTGCGCTAAAGATGGTTTTTTATTAGCACCAGCCACTACAAACATAACGCACCGAGCCGCGTTAATAAATGGGTATGTGAAAGTTATGCGCTGACTATCTCCTTTATTACCAACGGTAACAAGCTTATCAGTAACTTTTAAAGCATCGGTATGAGGGAACAATGAAGCCGTATGAGCATCGTCACCCATACCAAGTAAAATTACATCCAATGCTGGGAATTCTAAGGCTTTGACTTGAAAGAATTCTTGGAGTTCTTTTTCGTGTTTTGCTGCTGATACTGCTGGGTTGCCATCAAGAGTTGGCATCGCGTGAATATTTTGTGGGGGAATATTAACTTTGTTCAACCACGCTTGACGTGCCATCAGTTCATTACTATCTGGATGGTTAGGTGGAACGTAACGTTCATCACCCCAAAACACGTGTATTTTCTCCCAAGGTAGATTTTGAGCGGCAATCGCCTCATATAATGGTTTAGGCGTACTACCTCCCGATAAAGCAATTGTAAACTGTCCGCGTGCTTCGATAGCTTCAGAGAGCTTCGACAAGATTATAGACAGCGAGCGTTCAATTAGTGCAGGCAAATCAGGCAAAACTTCTACTTTCCGATTCATGTCATCACCACGTTGCTGACTTATCAGCAATTACAATAGCGAAAATATTCGCTTTCCTTTGTGATCACTTATATTTAATTAACGAGAATTGTATCCCGCTGTGCTGTTAATAGCTGTGTAATGCCCTTTTCGGCAAAATCCATTAACTGATTTAACTGAGTTCGGCTAAAACTTCCTTCTTCAGCAGTTCCCTGAACTTCGATAATTCCAAGATTTTGATTCATCACCACATTAAAGTCTACTGTTGCCGCGACATCTTCAACGTAGTTCAAATCTAAAAAAGGTTCGCCTTCTAACAATCCCACTGATACTGCCGCGACTTGTCCTACTAACGCAGAGCGTTCTAACACACCTTGTTGCAGTAATTTATTTAAGGCGCCAGCGACAGCTATAAAACCACCAGTTATGGCTGTTGTTCGCGTTCCTGCATCAGCTTGTAAAACATCAGCATCAACAGTTATCGTCCGTTCGCCCAATGCCTCAAAATCAATTGTCGCTCGTAGCGAACGACCAATCAATCTTTGAATCTCTTGTGTCCGTCCCGATAACTTTAAAAATTCGCGTTCATGTCGCTGTTGCGTAGCCGATGGTAGCATTCGATACTCAGCAGTCAGCCAGCCTTTACCTGTTCCTTCAAGAAACCTAGGAACACCATTACTTATACTTGCCGTGCATAGAACCTTGGTTTCGCCGCAAGATGCAAGTACAGAACCAGCAGCATAGCGAGTAAAGTTTTGCTGAAAGCTGACTTTCCGCAGTTCAAAGGGTTGCCGACCATCGGGACGCTGCCACATATGTAAATTGCCTCAAATTTATAATAAAAGAGGATACATTCCCTTTATGCAATACTGTTAAATTAATCTAATTGATTTTATATAACTGAGGTAAGACATCAACCGATAAGTGAAATTATATCTTCAAGGACTTTATTAGGTGGCTGGTCGCCATTAACTGTAATTAAACGGCGCCTGCGGTCGTAATACTCTAAAATTGGAATAGTCCGGTCATAGAACAACTCAACGCGACGTTGAACAATCTCTGGATGGTCGTCGGGTAAAGAACGTCCCAGAGAACGACTTACCATTACAGCTTCAGAGACTTGTAAGTATACAGCAAACGACAGCTTTTGTCTTAATTCATCGAGTAAAAAATCTAACTCCTCAGCTTGGAAAGCAGTACGAGGATAACCTTCTAATATCCACCCACGTTCGACATCTATATTTTTAAAACGTACACGAACAAACTCAATCATCAATTCGTCAGGGACAAGCTCACCAAGCTTTATATAAGGCATTGCAAGACAACCTAACTTTAATGAACTTGCTACAGCTTCACGTAAAACCTCACCCGTGGAAATCAGACAAATATCAAAGTGCGTACAAAGACTTTGAGCTTGCGTACTCTTCCCTGAACCTGAACCTCCTAAAATCACTAGTCTCACGACAAAACACTCCTAATGTAGTCAAAAATAAAACTGTCTAAATTTGTTGTGCCCAAACAAACGGCAAATGTAACATAGATAGACTGCTCCCAAGGCTTTGATTTTTGAATCAATTTCTGTATCGTGAATGCTGGTTCTCATTTTTACGACATCTAATGTGAGTAAGCGTGTAAATATAAATTTTAATTCCACTTGACTTAAAGGCAAACCAAATGATTGACTAGGAATGCCACTTACTTGCCCACACTAAATTAAAAAAAATCCTGGCTATAGAGAAAAAAAGATTCAAATTCAACATCCGCAAATTCTCTCAAACTCATTGTTCCTTTTTAAACATTAAATTATGGTTGTTCAGTTAGAAACCCCAAGCACAAATCAGACTCTAAGATTACCATATACAGTTGAGGGTTTAATACAAGTTTTTACTACATCGCATCGTAACTTTTTTACCACAGTTATGGCAGAAGCACTTAGAATAGCAGGTCAAGGAACTCCTGTACTAGTAGTGCAATTTCTTAAAGGTGGTATTCATCAAGGGTGCTCTAAACCAGTAAAGCTAGGGCAAAAACTAGATTGGATTCGTTGTGATTTACCGCGATGTATTGATACACCCCATCTTGAAGACAGCGAAAACGAATCGCTACAGGAATTGTGGCAACATACACAAAAAGTAGTATCTTCTCTTAAGTATTCTCTCGTTGTACTAGATGAGTTAAGCTTGGCAATAAATCTTGGCTTAATACCCGAAGCTGATGTATTAAGCTTTTTGGCAAGGCGCCCTCCCAACATAGATATCATTCTCACAGGTCCAGAAATGCCCAAATCCATTTTGGACATAGCAGACCAGATAACAGAAATTCGCTGTAGTCACAGACCGTAAAGTATTTTATAAATCCGCTCCCCCATTAACACCGTGATTAAAAACGACATTTGGATTCAACAAATGGCTCAACAGGGAATGATATCTCCCTTTGAACCAAGCTTAATTCGTCAGTTAAAATACGATGATGCATCATCACCACGTCACGTTATTAGCTACGGACTATCTTCTTACGGTTACGATATCCGCTTATCTCCTGTAGAGTTCCGCATTTTCCGTCATATTCCCGGAACCGTAATAGACCCCAAAAACTTTAACCCACAAAACTTAGAATCTACCCAACTTCATACAGATGAAACAGGAAGTTACTTTATACTTCCTGCTCACTCATACGGTTTAGGCGTAGCCCTAGAAAAATTACAAGTTCCAGATTACATCACAGTAATTTGTATCGGTAAATCTACTTATGCACGCTGTGGAATTATTGCCAACTTAACACCAGCAGAAGCTGCTTGGCGTGGTCATCTAACTTTGGAATTTTCCAACTCTTCAAGCGCTGATTGCCGTATCTACGCATCCGAAGGTGTAGTACAGCTATTATTCCTAGAAGGAGAACCTTGTGCAATTAGTTACGATGCTCGACAAGGTAAATACCAAGACCAAGCCGAAAAAGTTACCTTAGCAAAAGTCTAATTGAGTGCTGAGTGCTGAGTGCTGAGTGCTGAGTGGTCATTCCTAACTCCTAACTATACTCAGCACTCAGCACTTTTAACTCATAACTTTTTTAAGGCGCCAATCTTCCTTTACCTAGTCGAGTAGACTTATACCATGTTGCAATTGCAGGCGCCCATTCTTCAAGATGAGGAAACATCATTTCACACAACTTCTGAATTTCTAGCTGCGCGTCTTTTTTGTAACGCAAATCAAGAAAATGCAGAAGCGAACGTAAATTAAAACTAACGACAAAGTGCTGTCGATAATCAAACGGAACCTTTCCACGTGCGTGTTCCTCAGACATTCCAGATTCAAAATCAGCTTTATATCGCTTTGCGGCTTCTAAACACCACTGTAAATCCGCCTCTCTTTTTTCAGGCGAGTAGTAATATTTTTTACCTTGACGGTCGCTATAATATCCAACTGGACGTAAGTAAAAAACATCTTCCACTTCTTTCTTACCTTCGAGTACGTCAATAAATTGATTACCTGTATAGCGAAATGAGTTGTGGACAACTATACTGTTGGCAACAAAATTATGCCACGCACCCTCAACTTCCAAGTCATAAGTCATTTGTTCGCCTAAATACTCAACATTTTTTATCTTGACAGGATGCGTTTTTAAAGTTTTTTGTACAGATAACTCATTTAAAATTTGGGATTCTAAGCAAGCTTTATTTTTGTAAAGAGCATTCTCGTATGTTATTACTCCATTACACATTACATAACACTGCTCAGTCATACGAATGACACGACCATCGTTATCAGTGACTAATCCAACGGAGTCCCCCATTGTTTTCCATCCTTCAGATGTAAATAAACGATGATTTACAGTGCAGTCTAAAGTCTTGCCATCTTCCAACGTAACTCGGTAAATAGGCTGAATTCCGCTACACATAACATCTTTTATATGTCCAGCTTCAAAAAACCCTGATTCTTCATTTAAAACGCGCAAGCGCATATTACGAATTCGCTGTTTACAGTCACGTCTATATTTACCTGGTTGCTCTCCATTAGTCCAGAGTTCGTATAGTTCGCCAATCGTTTTCCTTAATTTCCGATTAGTTTGGTTATTGCAATCAACAAAAGTAATTTCTGTATTTGCTGCCAAACACTGAACATCAAATGATACACCGACTCTGTGAGTACGTGCCTGCTGCATAACACTGTGAGGAAAATAACCACAGTTAAAAACTATCTGTGGATGCTCCATTGGCCCAAAATGTCCTCTGTCACCAGCTAGCAAGCGTTTGATTATCAACTCTCCACAAGCTTCTTCGCTAGGAAATGTATCACGCTCGTCGTACACGAACGCTTCTGTGTAGTCTTGGTGCATTGCAGCGTAAATGACCTGTTGGGGATTTGGGGTTTTGGCTAAAACCTCTACGCGGAATCGATCCATGAGCGGGACTTACGGTAAGTTTCTACAATATGAAGGCTGTGTAGCCCAGAGAGTCATCATATAATGCAACGCTTCAGGATACATATTTAACAAAATTGCTTAACACTCTTTACATAAATTAATATTGCGTTTACAATTGTTTACAAATCCAGTAATAAATATTTAGGAAAATCCCATGACATACAAAGGTGCTATCGTAGACGAACAGGGTAAAATGAACAATTTTGCTCTTGAGCCAAAGGTATATGTAGATGAACAAGGCGACCGTACTGGTTTCACTCCTTATGCTGAATTACTCAATGGTCGTTTAGCGATGATTGGTTTTATTTCGTTGATTGCGTTGGAAGTATTTACTGGACACGGTATTTTTGGTTTCTTGCAAAATCTCTAAATGTGAAAGTATTTAACTAAGTAAAAATAGTCGTAGTAATTGTGATTCGACGATATTTAATAAACCCGCTCCTACATGTCGATGTGTTGGAGCGGGTTTATTATGGTTTTAGGCACTACACAAAAAGGTTTTTATATGGCTTTGACAGCATCTACAATGGTAAATCTTGGTACACAGGCGCCTGAATTTTCACTACCAGATGTAGTATCAGGAAAAACTATCTCACTATCTAATTATGAAGGGAAGCCGTTGCTGGTAATGTTTATATGTCAACATTGTCCATTTGTAAAGCATATCAAAGGCGAACTGGCTCTTTTAGGCAAAGATTATTTAAATACTGATTTGGGTATTGTAGCGATTAGTGCTAATGATGCAGAAAAATATCCTGATGATGCGCCTGAATCTTTAAAAGCAATGGCAATGGAATTAGATTTCAAATATCCAGTTTGTTACGATGAAAATCAAGAAGTGGCAAAAGCTTATACGGCTGCGTGTACACCAGATTACTTTTTATTTGATGCAAAACATAAATTAATTTACCGTGGGCAATTAGATGATAGTCGCCCCAGTAATGGTGAAGCAGTAACAGGAAAAGACTTGCGCGCGGCGATAGATTCAGTCTTAACAGGCAAAGAAGTTATCGGGGATCAAAAACCAAGCATAGGATGCAACATAAAATGGAAACCAGGTAACGAGCCAAATTACTTTGGGTAATGTTGGGTAAATGTAAATTAGGAAATAGTTAGTAGTACAGACATTTAACTGAAATAATTCCTCACTCACAAATAAAACTACTAACCATTACCTGAATTGGTCATCCATTAGTACAAGGGTGATAATCACACCTTTTACTAATGTTTAATCTCCAAATTTAAAATATAAGTCCCTAATTGAACTTTCCCCGACCATAATTCATACTCAACTCGTAAATGTTCGGGTAACGGATGTCCGTTAAGAATAAGACTACGAGTGTAATTACGGAGACGAATTGGTTCATGAGGTTGAAATGATTCGCTGGGTAGCCAATACCTACTTACACCACACACACCCTGTTCCCAGAAGTGGCGGTAACTCAGCTGTGCATTTCCTTGCATTGTCATAGTGACGCGATAAGGCGATATTTCCAGCCATATAATTCTAGGACTACCAGGGGTAGGAATGTTACAGCTTGGATACATTTCCTCGTGCGTTCGGCGAACAGATTCACTATTTTTTTGGTGCGGCGCCGTCAAGAGTAGATGGAATCTATCGCTGTCTTTTTGATACAATGTTGCCGCAGTTTCGACGACAGACCACACGGGAAGGTCTGTAGAAATGAGCGACAGGCATACGGGCTTGCGTTGGTGTGTCAGCATGGGAGCGATACCGGCAATTAAGTTCCAATTAAGAAAAAAAACAAAACACGGACTAGTGGTCAATACCTGATAAGAGCGAGCATCCTGATAAAATGGGCAATGCAAAACAACCGTAAAACTAAAGCAAAAATAAATTCAAGCGAGATAGAGCAGCCCGACCATAGAAAGCGGTAGGATAATGTTCGCAGTCACACGCCAGTTTATCCTAATGTCGCCTTCTGTTATAACCGTAGAAACAAAAGAAGACGTTTCGCTTTCTTTAGTTATTAACCAGATAAGTTCTGGTATCTCCTTACAGGGTCGCATACTCGTACCAGGTGATAAGTCTATATCTCATCGTGCCCTAATGTTGGGTGCTTTGGCACAAGGAGAAACGAAAATTCAAGGTTTACTTCTCGGAGAAGACCCTCGCAGCACTGCGAGTTGCTTTCAAGCGATGGGGGCAAAAATTTCTCCGCTTAATAGTGAGATGGTAACAGTAACAGGTATTGGGCTTGGTAACTTGCTTGAACCCATTGATATTCTCAATGCTGGCAACTCAGGTACGACGTTACGATTGATGCTGGGCATTCTAGCTTCGCACCCAGCCCGATTTTTTACTGTTACTGGCGATAGCTCACTACGTGTACGTCCCATGTCGCGCGTTGTTAAACCTTTGCAACAAATGGAGGCGCAAATTTGGGGACGAAAAGATAATTCGCTTGCTCCCCTGGCTATACAAGGAAAGGTACTCAAACCAATTCACTATCATTCGCCAATTGCCAGTGCCCAAGTCAAATCCTGCATTTTATTAGCTGGATTAATGACAGATGGCAAAACAACCGTTACTGAACCCGCAATCTCGCGTGACCACAGCGAACGGATGTTACGTGCCTTCGGCGCCGACTTAGAAGTTGACCCTGATTCTAAAAGTGTAACTGTCACAGGCGGAAAATCGCTACATGGTCAAAACGTAATTGTACCAGGTGATATTAGTTCAGCGGCTTTTTGGCTCGTCGCTGGAGCCATTGTTCCTAATTCCGAATTGGTAATTGAAAACGTCGGTGTGAATCCAACTCGTACAGGAGTATTAGAAGCATTAGAAATGATGGGCGCCGACATTGAGTTACAAAACCAACGTGAAGTGGCAGGGGAACCAGTAGCCGATTTGCGCGTGCGTACTAGTAAATTAAAGAGTTGTACTATCTCAGGAGATATAATTCCTCGGTTGATTGACGAAATTCCAATTTTAGCAGTAGCAGCCGTATTTGCTGAAGGTACAACAATAATAAAAGACGCGGAAGAACTGCGAGTCAAAGAAAGCGACCGTATCGCTGTAATGGCACAGCAATTAACTAAAATGGGCGCCAAAGTTACAGAACTTCCCGACGGTATGGAAATAACTGGTGGAACACCATTAACAGGGTCAGATGTAGATAGTCATACAGACCACCGCATCGCCATGAGTTTAGCAATAGCTGCACTCAACGCCAAAGGAACTACAACAGTAAACCGTGCGGAAGCTGCAAGTATTTCGTACCCTGACTTTACGAATACCCTGCAAAAAATCATAGTCAGCTAACTGGCAACGGATTATGAACGGATGTAACGGATAATTAATGTAACGGATAATTAATGTAACGGATAATTCGTTTATTGTTACAACGTCTTTCATCATTTATACTCCAAAATTTATACTGCAAACGGGTAAAATATGGACTTATGTCATGCTGAGGAACGAAGCATCTAAAAAATCTTGACTTTGTTTAAAAGTAAAGTTCTAACCCGTTTTGAGTATAACGTCACAAATACAGTGATAAAAATGTTACCCAAATTGCATAATAATCCTGGTTTACGTTTAGCCAGTGGTGCAGCACTCACATTTTTCATAATTTGTTCAATATTAAACTTACACCGTTACTGGAGTTATTACGCTTCATTTGACCAAGGATTATTTAATCAATTATTTTGGAACAGCGTTCACGGGAATTTCTTTGAAAGTTCACTATCATCAACACTTTCAACCAACGTCGTTCATGCTCAAAAGGCGCCTGAAGTATTTTACAGTCATTTCGGACAACATTTTAATCCGATTTTTGTACTATGGATGCCAATTTATGCAGTATTTCCTTGCAATGAAACATTAATTATTTTACAAGTTTTATTTGTAACAATTGCGGGCTTAGTATTATACGCATTAGCGCGACACTATTTACAACCAATGCTCGCAGCAATGATAACGGTAAGCTTTTATTGTACAACCACTGTAAACGCTCCCATCTTAGCCAACTTTCATGATATCAGCGCGGCGCCGTTATTACTATTTGCTGTCTTATTGGCAATGGAAAAGCAGAAATGGCGGTTATTTTTTATATGTGCCATTTTACTACTCGCAGTTCGCCAAGATGTAGGGATATCCTTATTTAGTATTGGTTTTTATATGCTTGTGAGCAGACGCTTTCCCCGTATGGGTTTAGTAATATGTTTTCTTAGTATTGGTTATATACTGCTAGTCACCCAATATATCATGCCACAATTTTCTGCTGATGTTGCTCGAAGAATGACAATAGAAAGATTTGGGCAATTTACTACAAATGCAGAAGCATCTACAGTAGATATAATTTTGGCTATTTTAACTAACCCAATGCGATTATTAGGAGAACTATTTCGTGGTTTTCCAAGTAAATTGGGCTATATAGTTGTTCATAGTTTAGCTTTAGGCATAATACCAGCTTTATCAAGTGCTACTTGGGCAACCGCAGGTTTTCCTTTACTTTACTTATTTTTGCAGCGAGCGAGTAACGCTTTAAAAATTTCGATTCGCTACGCCATGCCTGTTGTACCAGGCATATTCTACGGAGCAATTATTTGGTGGTCAACAAGGCAAAATTTATATAAACAAGCCAAAATTCGGCGCTTGTGGAAAACTTGCATTATTTTATCATTAATAGTATCAATATTAGGAAATCAAAACAGCGTTTTTTATTTTCTAATCCCAGATTCAATTAGCCCATTAGTATACATATCAATTCCAGAACAATGGAATCACATCCATCAGTTCCAACCTTTGCTTAAGCAAATACCCGCAAACGCTAGTGTATCAGCTACTACTGAACTTATTCCCAAACTATCCAACCGTCGAGAAATCGTCCGTTTATCAGAATTACGATTAATCAACGACGCACGACAAACCATTACAGTAGAGTACATCATTGCTGACATTTGGAGGCGCCAAAAATATCAAATCGCAAAAAAACGCCCATTATTAGAAGATTTTTTCCAATTCATCGACGAGGTTACTAATAATCAACAATATGGAATAATTGGTTTTGCTTCGGGAGTGATTCTACTTAAAAAATCCACTATCTCCAATCCCCAAGCAACTAGCGCTTGGTTGAATTTTCGTAAGAAGTCAGAAGTGGTTAGTGGCAACGGATTATGAACGGATGTAACGGATAGTTAATTTCTTGTTACAAAATTTTTCATCTTTCAACGTGACGTGGCTTGATATCTCTGATGGAACTTTGCTCATAGTTAAAAGCGGTAATTACGATTTTTTACCCACAAGCTAAGTGGAATTGCGTTACCTTGGGTATCAACTTTTGCTTCTACTACAAAAGGTTGTGGTTGTCCTGGTTTTACTTGTTGCGCTTGAGTTATATCTTTGTTGATTTTGTCTCGTTGGTCTTCGGGTAGGTAGTAGGTTTCTAGGTTGTAATTGACTGAGTTGTATTGAGAAAAGCCTTTAATGGCTACTTGGTTCGGCGCCAATGATGTAGGTTTTTCTGTACTAATACGTATAGGTTTCCAGGGTGAAGGCGCCGCTTGTTGTGATAGTTTTTGCTCTTGCAATGTTAAGTAAATAGTTGTGTTTTGGGCAATTGGAGCATATTTTTTGTCTTGACCAGGTGCTTTTTTAACTACTTCATCCCAACCTGGAAGTTTCTTTAAATTGTCTTGACGGGAAATATCGTAACTAAGGGTTTGTGAATAACCACGTAGTAGGTCGTAGGGGTCTACTGGTAAGGTTTGTAATACTACCGTTTTACCTGTTATGTGAGTGTATACTGCTTGTGCTGGGATGGAGAGGATAAAGGCTGTTTGGATAAGAAGGGGTACTGCAAATCGCCAAATTTTCATAATGTGTTACGGATTGGGGTTTTGTGTAATATTGCTTGTGCGACGTTCAAACCAAATTCCGGCGCCAATTACTGCGACACCACATAAAATAAATACAAATGATTTAAATAGTAATTGAGTATCGTACTCTAACATGCGGCTAATAATTTGCAATGTTAGTAATATAATTCCACCCCAATAGGCGCCTCTTTTTCCTAATTCCAGTGCTTCCTTAATTAAACAACAAGCTAATACAGCTAAAAGCAGATTGAAAGTAAAAATAGAAATTGCAGGAGCTATAACGCGGAAGTGATGTAAAACAATAACTGTACTACTTAAAAGAATGAAGCAGCCAACAAAAATATTAGTAGCTTCAATTCGAGTATTTTGTCTAGGACGTAATAAGTTCCACCACTGGCATATTGCAATGAGCGTAAAAATAACTACATCGATTACAGGGAACCAAGCTTGTATAGAGTTAGAGGCATTAGCTTGATAATTGGACTCCCATTGCCAGCGGAAGGAGTAGATATAGAAATTGATAGCAAAAAATACAAAAGTTAACGTGCGTGCGGTTGGTTGAAATCGTGGTGAGTTTGAATTTAAGAAAGAAAATGGAGAGTCGCTGTAACTCCACAATAATGCAGGTGGTATGGCTAGTGCAGCTAATCCAGCCCAAAACGGTATATTTGAATAGATTAAGTCAAATGAACGTAGATTAAATTGTAAGTTTATAACTATCGCAATTACACTTAATCTAAAAATCCATCGTGAACGGCATAAATAAGCCAAAGGTACAAATACCATAGCTAAAATCAGGGGCATGTGTCGTATCATTACATGTCCCCAACTTTGATATTTTTCCCAATAGTAGACTTCGGAAAGTCCTGTCCAGTAACCAATTTGTAATAGTATTAGGGCAAGTACGGCAAGCGTTGTGATATGTAAGCTACACGCCATCAGTACAACGGCTAAACCCCAAGCTAAATAAAGCTGATATGGAGAACCACCAATGTGGAACATTTGCGCTAGTAGTCCCATATTGGCGCCTATTAGCAAGTTACCCAAAAGTATCAAACCTGTCCCGAATGTACGCTTGCGTCGTTGGGTTCTTCTTGCTGTAATAGAAGTGGGCAACGGTTGGCGCCACAAGTAGAAACCAGAAATATTGGTAGCTAAAAATAAAGTTAGTAATAATACTAATTTGATTTCGCGCGATAAAACTTGCCAATTAGCAGCTACAAAGGTAATTACACCCAAAGCAAGTAATACGGCGCCTAAACCAATTAGTATAAAAACGAAACTGTCGCGTCCCTCAGCTTCGAGATTATTAAATTCATACCTGGTAGCAAGTTGTTCGTGTAAATGCTCGTCAATCAACCCTTCATCACGCCAAAGCTGCGCTTCCGCACGCAACTTACGCTTAAAATTATCAATCATGCTAGCTTCACTCCAACGCTGTTGAAAAATTTAACAGCTTATATTTGACAGTATGAAGCCTGCTAGATTTTTAACCAAGCTGTAATGTGACAGTTTAAATTGTTAGTTGAATTTATAAATTAATTTGCTGCTGCTTCTTGATAGATAATTTCTTGGAATTGAATTACGTCTTTTTGTGGGTCAGATAAGCTAACCTTGACAAGTAACTCTTCTCCCAAAGTCACTGGACGCTTGAAGAACATTGGTAACTGTAGACCTAAATCTTCAATTAAAATCAGTGCTAAACCGCTATCTTCGCGTAACCACATTAATACAGTAACTTCCCAAATTTCATCTGGGTTACGGCGTAAATACTCAAGTGCCCAGTAGCGATTGGTTTGCCGCTCTACCATTGTGACTTCTTGAGTAATTGTAGTCACCATTATCATTACTTCTCTAAGCTGGTCTGCGGTGAAAGGCAATACTTCCCCGCGTAAATGCGCTTTTAATTGGAAGTGGGTAAGTAAATCACTATAACGGCGAATTGGAGAAGTTGCTTGTGTGTAAGTATCTAAACCTAGACCTGCGTGACGAACTGGGGTAATACTCATTTCACTTTTAGGCATACACCGACGCATTGCACAAGCGCGCACAAACCCCGCAGGCAATAATATTAATTCTTCTTCTGGTGGTAATTCTGGCTGAGGCTGACCACGGAAAGGTAAAGGTATATTATTTTCTTTTCCATATCGAGCGGCTACTTCCCCAGCAACAATCATCATTTCAGCAACAAGCCGACGCGAGGGAGAATCATCTAATAAATCGATGCTAACTTCATCTCCTTTCACTTTAATCATCGCTTCGGGCATATTAATACTTATTGCCCCTTGAGCATAACGCCATGCTTTGCGTTTCTCTGCTGCATCAGCTATGTCTTTAATTTCCGGTTCTGCTTGAACGCCTAATTGCAACATTTCGTCAACATCTTCGTAGGTAAGACGATATGTTGGCTTAATCAAGCTAGCGTGAATACAGTAATCTACAACGGCGCCTGCTTCATCCAAAATAATTCCAAAGCTCAAAGCGCAACATTCTCTACCTTGAACCAAACTCATTGGTCCAGTGGCTAATAATTCGGGGAACATTGGCACCATCCCCGTAGGTAAATATACGGTGCTGCCACGCCTGCGTGCTTCTAAATCTAACTCATCTTCTGGCATCAACCAGCGTGTTGGGTCAGCAATGTGAACCCAAACACGTTCACGTCCGTCTGGTAATCGTTCCCAACTCAAACCATCATCAATCTCGGTGGTACTCTCATCATCAATGGTGTACACCTTCAGATGCGTTAAATTCAGACGGTCGATATCTTTATCTGGTGGGATAAAATCCAAACGCTGCTGCGCCACTTCTATTACCTTTGTAGGGAACTGGATTGGAATTGACGAACGACGCAAAAATAGGTTCTCATGGGGACTCCATAAACCTAGGTCGATAAGAAGTTGAAAAGCTGCTTGGGGTGTAGCAGGGCGCCCCAATAAATTCATTGTTTCTAATACTGGCGCACTAGGAGGATAAGCGCGCGCAACAGTTTCATAAGTTACACCTGCTTTAGTAGTGTCAGCAAGTAGCGCTGCGTATTTTTCTAAAGCTTCAATACGATGACGGTCATGTCGCTGCCACTCAACAGGTTCTTTGTTAAGTGCTTTATCAACTCGGTCTAAAAATTCTTGCTGTCCTCTAACTTTGAGAGCTTCTACTTCCAATTGATGCTTACGCTCTGCTACCTGTGTAGTAGTTCGAGGTTCATAGGCATCTCCTTTCTGCTTAAAGTAAGTTTTGTCGTCCGACAATAACCAATAAGCAGCATAACATTGAGAAGGTAAAGATTCTGAAAACAGCAGTTCCGCCATTTGAAGAGGGGTAACAACTTCGCCATCTTCAACGAGTAGTTCCCAAGCGACCTCAAGACTTGATGGGTCTAAGTAACCATTAACTTCTTGTAAAAACTTTGGTATTTGTGACGGTTGAAAAGTTTCCCCAGTCACTGTATAAGTAATTTGCCGAGGGGCAAGGCTGTGGGGTTGACCTCGTTCGTCGATTACAAAAACACGGGTTTTACCATCTGGTCGGTCAACCACCCCCAGACGTCGTTCTGCTCCAACCCGAAATTCTACTAGCGTCCCCTTCTCCACAAGCCTTATAAATTTTAGATTTTAGATTTTAAGATTTTAGATTGGATTTTTGGATTATATAGCCTGTATGTAATTCAAAAATTCCATTCATATTTTTTCAGATTTTAACTTTTCAGGTATAAAATATGCCTGAATCTTGACGCTCGATTATAGATTTTGGAATTGTTTCAGATTTTTGGGTGTATTTAAAATCCATTCATTGTCGGAGACAAATTCATCCATTGTCGAAGACAAATCCAAAATCCAAAATCCATTTAGCCTTCTGCGTTAATGAACGGCAATAAAGCCATAATTCGCGCGCGTTTGATAGATAACGTCAAATCACGCTGCTGTTTTGCAGTCAGTCCAGTTATACGACGTGGAAGGATTTTGCCACGCTCGGTAACAAACTTACGTAGCAAATCAACATCTTTATAATCGATTGGTTCACCGGGTTTAATCGGTGACAGACGGCGACGATAGTAACTCATTCCTACAAAATGTCCTCTACTTAATCTCTTTGTGAGTCGTGTGCTTGTTACAGTGCGTACAGAACTTACTTAGTTCTAGACGGTTGGTTGTATTGCGACGATTTTTGGTCGTAGTATAACGCGATACACCAGGGGAACGTTTGTCAGAATTTGACCTACATTCAGTACATTCGAGTGTCACTACAATACGGACACCTTTGCTCTTAGCCATAATTGTTCATTCCCTAGGTAAAGCTTGAAGAGAATTTAACACAAACTCCTATAATCGCACATTGCGCCGCGTTTTTTCAACTAGTCGCTTTAATTTTAAGTCAAGCGAATAGCCGCGACGCGACGAGACAACCATAGTACTAGCATAGCGGTCATGCAGTGCTTGTTGCCATTGAGTATCCGAAAACGCCGTACAGCAATCAATAGCCAGAGGAATTACTAGCAGTATAGCAGTCGGATTCCGAATAATATTACCCAAAGCAATCGACACTAAAAGGGCGCCCAAGCCAATAATAGCTTCGCGTTTAAATAAAGATAGTAAATCAGGAATAATAGGTTTTCCCAATTCGAGTACCTTCAAGTCAAAAGCCCAGCGCCCTAAACTTTGACCTTTATTGTTGTAAACTACAACGACCCGTAAAATCAACCAAGCGAGAACAAAAACCAATATTTGAACAACTTGAACACCAACATCACCACTACCAAACACCGAACTAACCAGCCAAGCACCCAGAAAATCAACGCTTAAAGCCATTGCGCGTCTAGCATAACCAGCTTTAGGGAAATATGGCTCGTCGTCATTAGGCTTGGAATACTTTGTAATGGTCATAATAAAGGGAAAGGTAAAAATAGTGAAATAGTTATAGTTAGCTTGTTTATTTTATTTGATTGAATTAATCGCCATGCAGTCAGTCAACGAAGCCGAAGCAATTATATACAGCTTAGTGCAGCCTCTCGATAGTCAATTAGATACAGAAACTGTTGACTTACTTGGAGCAACTGGACGCATTCTAGCAAAACCCATTACCAGTCCGAACGACTTCCCCCATTGGGATAATTCGGCGATGGACGGTTACGCAGTACGCTACGAGGATGTTTCTGACTGTAATGCTCTTAACCCTGCTGTACTCTCCATTATCGAAGAAATACCTGCTGGCTATCAACCCAAATCAACATTACAACCAGGACAAGCCGCGCGTATTTTTACAGGCGCCGTCATTCCACCAGGCACCGATACAATAGTCATGCAGGAAGTTACACAGCGTGAAAACAACCAAGTTTTCATCTTTGCGGCGCCTAAACCTAAAGAATTCATTAGAAAAAAAGCATCATATTATCAAGCAGGGAATGAATTATTACCCGCAGGAATAGTACTCAATGCCCCAGAAATAGCTGTATTAGCTGCCGCGCAATGCAACCAGCTATGTGTTTACCGTAAAGTAAAAGTAGCGATATTATCAACTGGAGATGAATTAGTCACAGTAGATAAAACTTTACAACCAGGTCAAATAGTTGATTCCAACAACTACGCATTAATAGCTAACGTACAACAACTAGGCGCCGAAGCAATATCATATGGCATCGTGCCCGATGATGAAGAAATATTAAAAGCGACTATCGAAAAAGCCGTTAGTAAGAGTTCTGGTGGCGCCGATATTATCATCTCATCAGGTGGAGTATCAGTAGGCGAATACGACTATGTAGAAAAAATTTTAGAATTACTAGGTGGAAAACTTCACATTCGCAGCGTCGCAATGAAACCAGGTAAACCCCTAACAGTCGCAGCATTCCCTAACAATAAAATATACTTCGGCTTACCAGGAAACCCCGCATCAGCACTAGTAACATTTTGGCGATTTGTCCAACCAGTATTAAAAAAACTCTCTGGACTCTCAGAAAATTGGCAACCCGCAATTATAAAAGCAAAAGCATCAACCGAACTACGTTCCGACGGCAAACGCGAAACATATATTTGGGGAAAATTAAAACTTATAAATGGAGAATACGAATTTGAAATAGCAGGAGGCAACCAAGTCTCAGGAAACTTAATTAACCTAGCACAAACCAACGCTCTAGCAATTATACCAGAAGCAACAAAATCAATTTTGCCAGGACAACAAGTAAACGTATTAATCGTAGGAGCAAGTTAACCAATAACCATCAATAATTTATAACACAAACGATTAAAATCTGAACCTCTGTCATGCTGAGGTACGTTAACGAAGTTTTCCCGCAGGGTAGCATCTAAATACGTTCTGAAGTTTTTGAGCTTATAAAGCGCAATCCAAGTTTAATTGATTTGCGTGTAGAGCGTGTCAACCAACCGCCTACACCACTCCAGTTTCGACTGCTGTGTAATATAACAACCCAGTGTAAAGACGACTTTCGCCCCTTTTCTAGTCAAGAATATCAACCTCTTATTGAGTCCAGTGTTGCAACGGCGCCTCGTTAGAAGCGGTGCAGTAAGTGTGATAATTGGTTATAACAAGGGAGGTTTGGAGAGGTGCCTTTTGAGAGTAAGCCTTTTTAGTAGTTAATCGAGTTATAATCTAGACAGCAATGCCATCCAAAACCGAACTTTCAATTTCCATTTTGTGGCCAACATCTATATATATTATATTATTGTTAAGAATAACACACGCTTTCCTTATGTCTCAACAAGTGCAATACGTTACAAACCCAGCAGGAGAACGACTAGGTGTATTGTTAGATTTAGAAACCTATCAAAACCTAGTAAACTTAGTGCCAAATGATGAAGAAATTTTAACTGGCATGAGTGTTGAAGAGCTACAAGCATTAGCAGAAAGTGAGCTATCTATAAAAGCACAAAACAAATTAAATGATTTGCTCGTGCGGAACAAGGAAAACGAGCTATCTTTGGAAGAAACTACTAGTCTAGACAATTTACTTGTACAGATTGACCAACTTAATATTATCAAAACTAGAGCTAGGTATACTTTACATAAACTTCAAAATAAAATAAAAGCATCGTGAGCGCGTATATTGCAGTTGAGTTACAAAAAGAAGTTAGAGCCAAGTTCTGCGACTGTTGCGCTTATTGCCGAACTGCGGAATTCTTAATAGCTACAACATTTGAATTTGAGCATATCAGACCTCGTTCTGCTGGTGGGGAAACAAATTTTAATAATATTTGCTTGGCTTGCCCTTCTTGTAATCGTTATAAAGCTTCACGTCAAACAGGTCTTGATATAGAACAAGGGCAAGAAGCCGCTTTATTTCATCCGCAACAACAATTATGGGAGGAACATTTTGCTTGGAATGAAGATTGCACAGAAATTATAGGGATTACAGAGATTGGTCGAGCAACAATTTCCGTATTAAAAATGAACCGTCCACAATTGATACGTATACGTAAAATGTGGGTGGAAATGGGAGAACATCCTCCAAATATCTAAAGGTTAGTTATACCTTTGAATATCTGTTATATGCCCAATTATACCACGATTACGACCATCAACAAAATGTTGGGTGCCAATTTATATAAGAAAGCGTGTGACTGAATTTGCGACACTAAAGCATATTAATATATCTTTCCTAACAGCTTAATGGAATTACCAAAAAATCGAAGGGAGAAAGGCGCCTTTTGGTTCGTTATATAATCCAACAGTCATCAAATTCATTGGTTCTACCACTCGCAAACCTTTCTCTAGACACCAGCGAAATAGATCACTATTGCGTGTTGGTAAGATAAATCCTGGTCTAGCAAAACTTGTTGCAGCAGCTATAAGCGCTTTTAAATCTTCGTTACTTTTGCCAACAGCATATCCATAAAATCCTACCATGCTCGCATATCCCGTGATTTTACCGTCATGAACAACTACAGTTGCCGTGAGTCGTTGTACTGCTTCTATAAGTTCTTGTTGGCGGTCGCAACCGTGAACCTTAAAACAAAGCTGGTTACACGCATTGATATCATCTTGAGTGCAAGAGCGAACCTGATATCCTGAAATTTCTAAATTTAGAGCATTACCTTGTATAACTACAAGCGGTTCTTGTATATTAAATCCAAGCTTAATGTAGAGAGCCAAAGAGCGATTGTGATAACCTGCTTGCACGAGTCGAACACTTACAGAGCCTTTCTGTTTGGCATACTCTAATACATTTTCCATTAGTTGCCGACCAACCGAGTCATTCTGTACACTTGGAGCAACTGTAACAGGCCCAACACCCGCAATTTTCCCCCTTATCTTTAAAAAATTGCTCCCAACAATTTGTCCATCTATTTCCGCAATTACCGAATATATATTTTGATTTTTGAATATGCCTAAAAACCAATCTATAACCTCCTGTAGAGAAGTAAAATATCTTGGAAAGTTATGTTTGTCAGCGATATTATTAAAAGCCTCATAGCAAATTAAAGCACAGGGATGAGCGTCAAGAGGTCTACCTTGCCGTAATGTTATTTTACTTTCCATCTATACTCAATTTATCTTATAAATATAGTACCTCTAAGTAACACAATATATCTAAATAATCTCTTATTTCGCCCAATATATTAATTTTTACAACAAAAAGTTATTTCACTCTCTTAATCTTGATTAAGTATAAAAAATGGTTCAAAATATATCAGCAACACTTACATCAAATAGCTGGCATGGCAAACTAGACTTGTTATATGCAAATCGCCAAGGTACAACTCAATTAATTCAGGCTCATCATACTGCACCGTTAAAAGTGCAACGTCCGTTTTACCCAGAAGGAAAAGCCGTTTGCCACAGCGTGATTTTACATACTGCTGGAGGTGTTGTTGGTGGTGATAAATTATCTTGTAAGTTCCAACTTCACCCAGAATCGCAAGTATTAATTACAACAGCGGCAGCAGGTAAAATTTATCGTAGTAACGGGCGCCAAGCCACACAAAATATTGATATAGAAGTAAGTACAGGTGCCACATTAGAATGGCTACCACAAGAAACAATCATATTTGACGGCGCCATATACCGCCAAGACACACGTATAGATTTGGCAGAAAATGCTACATTGATAGGCTGGGAAATTACGAGATTTGGACGTAGCGCGCGCGGTGAGAAATTTTTACAGGGTAATTGGAAAAGTAACACAGAAGTTTGGCAGCAAGGTAAACCGTTATGGGTTGATAGGCAATGGTTGCCCGGTAGTGAAGAAGTATTTCATAGTCCCCATGCATTAAATGGACAACCCGTTGTAGGTACTTTAGTTTTTGTCGGTCAAGCAGTCCCACCAGAAATCATCGAAAAAGCTCGTTCCTATACTCAGCACTCAACACTCAGCACTCAGCACTCATTCGGGGTTACTCGGTTAGAACATGGATTTTTGTGTAGATATCGTGGTAGTTCTACCAGTGAGGTGAGAAACTGGTTTACGGCAGTGTGGCAGTTATTACGGCAATCATTATTGGGACGTTCCGACTGCATACCGCGTGTTTGGCAAATATAAAGGGGTAGTAAATGCAGCTAACGCCGCAGGAAAAAGATAAATTACTAATTTTTACTGCTGCTTTATTGGCAGAAAGACGTAAAGACCGAGGTTTAAAGTTAAATTACCCAGAAGCAGTTGCTTTTATTACTGCTGCAATATTAGAAGGCGCCAGAGATGGACGTACTGTAGCTGAGTTAATGAGTTATGGTACAACATTATTAAAACGTGACGACGTAATGGAAGGTGTACCAGAAATGGTACACGAAGTACAAGTAGAAGCAACATTTCCAGACGGTACTAAGCTTGTCACTGTACATAATCCAATTCAATAAATAATTATGATACCAGGGGAAATTATTACGCCAGACGGCGAAATTGAATTAAACGCAGGACGTGAAACAGTAAGACTACAAGTAGCGAACACAGGAGATAGACCAATTCAAGTAGGTTCACACTTTCATTTTTTTGAAGTCAACACAGCATTACACTTTAATAGAGAACAAGCGCGCGGGATGCGTCTAGATATCCCCGCAGGTACAGCAGTACGATTTGAACCTGGTGATGAGAAAGAGATTGTTTTAGTACCGTTAGTCGGAAGGCGCCAAGTATACGGATTCAACGGATTGATAAACGGAAACCTGTAGGGGCAGGTTAACCAACAATCCACACCAAAAACGAAAAATCCACTAAACCTGCCCCCCAACCATCCAAAAGGAACAGGCAAGGATGCCCGTTCCACAAGATGCAAGACTTTGATGATTTTTATACATGCAATAAAATTCTTTCAGCTTACTTTACTCAAATTACAGAATTCATAAATATTGAAAATTGTACAATTAACTGTTTAAGCCTCTCCCCGTCACGGGGAGAGGTTTGGAGAGGGGTTCCACATCCAGGGAGTGCAATAATGAGCTATCGAATGTCGCGCCGCGCGTATGCGGAAACTTTTGGCCCTACAGTTGGCGATAAAGTCCGTCTTGCTGACACAGAATTATTTATCGAAGTCGAACGTGACTTTACTATATATGGCGATGAAGTAAAGTTTGGCGGCGGTAAAGTTATTCGTGATGGCATGGGTCAGGCACCTATCTCAAACCAAGACGGCGCCGTTGATGTTGTAATTACCAATGCTTTAATTCTTGACTGGTGGGGTATTGTTAAAGCTGATATTGGGATTAAAGACGGGAAGATATACAAAATAGGTAAAGCTGGAAATCCTTATATTCAAGACAATGTAGATATAATTATTGGGCCGGGAACGGAAGCGATAGCAGGAGAAGGAATGATTCTCACTGCTGGTGGTATTGATACTCACATACATTTTATTTGCCCGCAGCAGATAGAAGTCGCCATAGCATCGGGTATTACAACAATGATAGGTGGTGGAACTGGGCCTGCTGCGGGTACAAATGCTACTACTTGTACGCCGGGGCCTTGGAATATTTACCGGATGCTACAAGCTGCTGATGCGTTTCCAATGAATTTAGGATTTATGGGGAAGGGCAATGCTAGTCAACCTCAAGGACTTGTTGAACAAATTGAAGCGGGTGCTATGGGGTTGAAGTTACACGAAGATTGGGGTACTACACCTGCTGCTATCGATACTTGTTTAAGCGTTGCGGATGATTATGATGTGCAGGTGGCAATACATACTGATACTCTCAACGAAGCTGGTTTTGTTGAAGATACTATTGCCGCTTTCAAGAACCGTGTTATCCATACTTACCATACCGAAGGCGCCGGAGGAGGACATGCACCCGACATTATTAAAGTATGTGGAGAAGCGAATGTTCTGCCATCTTCTACTAACCCAACTCGTCCTTATACTGTAAATACTCTTGATGAACACCTTGATATGTTAATGGTATGTCATCACCTTGATGCGGATATTCCCGAAGATGTGGCTTTTGCTGAGTCGCGTATTCGTCGCGAAACTATTGCCGCTGAAGATATTTTGCACGATTTAGGCGCCTTTAGTATGATTTCCTCTGACTCGCAGGCAATGGGACGAGTAGGTGAGGTGATTATTCGTACTTGGCAAACGGGACATAAAATGAAAGTGCAGCGTGGTGGCAACGGATTACCAACGGATGTAGCGGATAATGATAACTTTCGGGCGAAGCGGTATGTGGCGAAGTATACGATAAATCCGGCGATTACGCATGGGATAGCTCAGTATGTGGGTTCTGTGGAAGAAGGTAAAATTGCTGATTTGTGTTTGTGGCGCCCTGCTTTTTTTGGTGTGAAGCCAGAGATGGTTATTAAAGGGGGAATGATTGCTTGGGCGCAGATGGGTGATGCAAATGCTAGTATTCCTACACCTCAACCTGTGCATATGCGTCCAATGTTTGGCAGTTTTGGCGGCGCCGTAGGTGCGACTTCATTAACTTTTGTGTCTCAAGAAGCTTTAAAACGAGATATACCTAACCAGCTAAAATTAAAAAAACAAGTCGTTGCAGTTTCAGGTATTCGTAATTTAAGCAAGCGGGATATGAAATTAAACGATGCTATGCCACATATCGAAGTTGACCCAGAAACTTATGAAGTACGCGCGGATGGTGAGTTACTAACATGTGAACCCGCAACAATTTTACCTATGGCACAAAGATATTTCTTGTTTTAACCCCCCTAGAATCCCCCCTAGCCCCCCTTAATAAGGGGGGAATAAGAGGGTATTAAAGCCCCTTAATAAGGCGGAAAAAGAGTGGTTAAAGCCCCCCTTATCAAGGGGGGTTGGGGGGATCAATTCCCTTCAGCTTCTAAATACTCAAAGTTAGGATATTCAAAAATAGGACCATGAACTTCTTTAAAACTAAATCAACTTCATCCAAACCTAAAACGAGTGGTTGATTAATTTCTTTTAAAAGATACTCTTCAAAATAATCAGTGCAGTTATCTTTACTGCCAAAAATCTCGTCCCAGTAATCAACTAATTTGTTGGGTAGCTCAAGTTTTTTTGCCACTCTGAGACAAAACCAACGGAGAAACTTATCTAAATCAGTAAAAACCTTACCATCTGCAAGTTGAAAGCTTAAAGGTACAGTGAGACAACCATTCTGAGAAGCATGATGAAGAATCCGTGCCATAAGTGACGTTTTACCCATTTGTCGAGGCGCCTTAATACGTATTAATGAGCCTGGTTTCACTATTGCTTCGTAGCAACGTAGCTCAACTGGAGGACGTTCGATATAAAAAGCTGAAGCTAACTCTACTTGTCCTTCTGGTAATTCCGGCTCCGCAACGGGCAAAGGAGGACTATTTTGACCTTGGTAAAATTTAGATTTGTTGTTTTTGGTCAAGATGCTTCACGTAGTGAGGATGACACAAAATGAACTTTATAGAAATGTTGGGTTTCGCAAAGCCGTAACCCAACCTACGCTACTGTTGTTCTTCTGGTTGTGAGGGTTGTGGGGGTGGTAATTTGTTTACGTCTGGCGCCAAATTCCAGGTTATTTTTACTTTTAGTGATGCTTGTCCGGTAGATTCGACGACGTAGACGGAACCTTTAGCTGTAAAGTTTATACCAAACTCAGCTTCGGCAAATGCAGGTTGTGATTCTTTTTGTAAAGCTTTAAATGCCTGTGTAATGGGACGGCAACCACGTATAATCAAGTCTCGAACGGCATCAAAACTCCGGTCTACTTTTTCTATGGCTATATCACTTGGTGCAGCTACACGTCCTACTGACACTTCTGGTACTTCTACTGCTACTAGGATAGTTTCACCATTGCCTGTGTCGAGTTCGATGATTTTACGTGCCATGATTTTGTTGATAAGTAATTATGTTGAATAAACTAGGCGCCAAATAGTATATACAGTAACTTGATAATTGCTTTCTGACAAAGAATCATTCTTAGGCATGAGGCAAAATCCAAGAACTATACCAAAATAGGGATATAAATAAAACTTATTTCTATCTTTTGGTTGTTAACTTCATAATTCCTTAATATATGACTTATTCTGCTGCTCGGTCAGACAAAATCCTTATTGTTGATGATTCCCCTGATAATGTATTTCTGATTGGAACCATTTTAGAAGAAGACGGTTATATCGTTAGTACGGCTGAAAATGGTGCCACTGCGTTGGCAAAAATCGAGGAATCTAGTTTCGATTTGGTGTTGCTTGATTTAATGATGCCCGGTATGGATGGTTACGAGGTTACACGCCGTATCCGTGCAAATAAGGAACTGCGGTTTATGCCGATTCTCTTAATTACGGCACATGATTCTCCAAATGTAGCTCAGGGTTTAGATTTAGGCGCCGATGATTTTATTCGTAAGCCCGTGACTGTTGATGAACTTCTTGCGCGCGTGCGTTCTTTGTTACGTCTAAAACACAGTATTGATGAACGTGATGAAATCGCTCGGCAAAGAGAGGATTTTGTATCGCGTCTTACTCATGACTTACGCACACCGTTGGTTGCTGCTGAACGGATGCTCGAATTATTATTGCAGGGCGCCGTTGGTGAACTATCGCCACAAATGAACGAAATTATCACCATTATGGGACGCAGTAATACTAATTTACTGGAGATGGTGAATACTTTACTTGAAGTTTATCGGTTTGAAGCAGGACGTAAAGCGCTGGCTTTTTTTCCGGTAGATATAAATAAGTTGCTTCAAGAAATAGCCGGGGAGTTGGCGCCTATTGCACAACCTAAAGGACTAACAATAAATTTGGAAGCAAAATTAGACCAAGTTACCGTTATGGGTGACCGCTTGGAACTTCATCGACTGTTTACTAACTTAGTAGGTAATGCAATCAAGTTTACCGATAAAGGTGGAGTCACTATTCGTCTTACGAAAGCAAGTGATACAGATGAAAGCATTGTGGTGGAAGTAGTTGATACAGGGATGGGTATTCCACTAGAAGAACAAACAACTTTATTTGAAAGGTTTCGTCAAGGTAGTCACAAGCGTTCAGGTAGCGGTTTAGGCTTATATCTTTCGCGTCGTATTGTTGAAGCACATCAAGGAACTATTCATGTTAGTTCTCTTGTTGGGAAAGGAAGCATATTTACTGTTTGTTTGCCAATGAAACAGTAGAGACGTGATTAATCACGTCTCCACATCATGGTAAAGCAAGTTTTGACACTTTTTCACATTATAAAAGTGTGTTAAATAGACCTGTATTTTTTGATTTTAAGTTATTGTATGCTCCGGCGCGCTAATTTATGAATGATTATATTATGCAGGCGCCAACTTTATTGTTTCAAGATAAAGTCCGAGAGTTAGAAAATATATATATAGGAGAAATGAATGTTTCTGAAATTAACTTGGTGACATGTAACGCAGTTTGTCACCCTAAAAGTCGAAAAATTATTGGCGCCTACAAATTAGATTGAGAATACCTAACCTACGTGGGGAATCCGAATTACAAAAGTAGCATCATTCCCTGGTGAGGAAATGCACTCTAAACTACCACTATGTTTTTCAGTCACAATTTGATAGCTTATAGATAATCCCAAACCCGTACCTTTACCTTCTGGTTTAGTAGTAAAGAAAGCTTTAAATAATTTCTGTCTTACTTCCTCACTCATACCCATACCATTGTCACCGACTCAAATAAATAATTTAGAATCAGCTTGTGCAAATGCAACGCATAAAGTCCATACCCATCTTCGTATTTTTGGTAATTAGCAAGAGACTGTACCTCGTCATAAACATCACCCGTGAGTCGGCAAGGATAAATCGAATGTCCCATGAGGTTGAGAACGACTTGGTGTATCATCTCGGTATGGCTTAACTGAACTTCTTGCCGAGAGGAGCGAATTGTTTCTATATGGAATGCGATTTGAGATTCAAGAGAAGAAAGTGTTTGCCCAGTCCAATAAGAATAATTAATTCTAATTCTGGAATTGCATCAATAATGATTTGGGCATTGTTCCTCAAAGCATTTAAAAAAATCTTTTTCCAATATTGTAAACGTTCCTGACTTTCTGTTAGTAGCTGACTAATTAACCCGCGATAAGCTTGTAATGGCGCCGATAAAGGAATGTTACGTTTAAACTGGTCAAATTTACCAGAGGTCAAATAACCTTTTCGTCTGGTTAAATTTCTGATAATTTCATTAATTAATGCTGTTTTACCAAATAATGGTGTTTATGCCTTCATAAACTATCTCGGTAATCTCATAGCTTGTTATTATAAAATTTGACGGCATAATTTCACTTCTTGCCTATACAGTAAATCTATATTTAGATTTCCCGTATTTTTAGTGAAACTAAACTTACTATCTATTAAAAAAATTTATATTTAAACTCACAAAGTCAAGTTTTTGTAAATAAAGATGATTAGGTGTGACGGGCAAGGATGCCCGTTCCACAAGATAAGCTATCCACAAGATAAGCTATCCACAAGATAAGCTATCCACAAGATAAGCTATAAGTATATCTAATAACTGTAACGTTCTTCGGCAAAGGGTTCGCCACGTTGATGATAACCGTTACGTTCCCAAAAACCTAGGTCTTCTTTTTCGAGAAATTCTAAACCATTTATCCACTTAGCGCTTTTCCAAGCATAAAGGTGAGGTACAACTAACCGCATTGGACCACCATGCTCTGCTGGTAGTGGTTCACCAAATAATTTAAACGCGAAAAAGTTTTCTTCGCGCACAAAATCATCCATTGAAATGTTGGTTGTATAACCGCCATAACAATGCTCCATTATATGCTTGGCTCGTGGGTCTACTTCGATGACTTTCATAAAGTCTGTGACTTTAATACCAGTCCATTTCACATCTAGTTTCGACCAACGGGTGACACAATGAAAATCAGCAGTAAATTCACTTTGGGGTAACTGCATAAAGTTATCCCAAGTCAAAATTTTAGGCGCCGCAGTACCCGATATACGAAATTCCCATTCCTTCATATCGACTGGAGGAGTCGAGCCATAAGTTAATACGGGGAAACCGTTCGTTAAATATTGACCGGGAGGTACTCGGTCATTAGGTTCGGTTGGTTTTTGAAAAAATTTCCCTGGCATCGGCAAAAAGAGTTAGGAGTTAGGAGTTAGGAGTTAGGAGTTAAGAGTTACTCAGCACTCAGCACTCATCACTCATAACTCGTACAGACGTGATTAATCACGTCTCTACTATTATTACTCTTCGTCTTCGCTTTCTTCTTCATCTGTTGGATAGACGAAGGTTGAACGTCCACTCAATATTGATTTACCGAGGGAAATTGCTTTTTGTGCTTGGACTTCAGCTTTGCGTCTCCAAGTCGCACGTCGTGAGTCACGCTTAGATTTTGAGGTTTTCTTCTTTGGAACAGCCATGTTAGCGGATATCGCAATTTTTGACAACCTTTTTATTCTATGCCATTTACGATAATTGGGAATAAACCAATTCAGAAGAGTGCATTATTCACTGGTTCGGATTTCTTGGACTTGCTGGTGCTGGTGCTGGTTCTGGCTGAGGAACTGGTTGTTGAGTTAGTGAGGAGTCAAATTGTAATAAACTACGTGCAGTCTTAAAATACTTTGCCCAAACTTTGGGGTCAGGACGGTTACGCCATTGTTGACGACTAACTCGTAATTCTAGTATTGGTGCAATTGCGCCATAATTTTGCCCAGATACTATAACTGATACTTCTGTAATTAAAATATCTTGGTCGAAAGTCCGCTGTGCGGCCGCGCGTGCTGCAGCTTCTGCTCTAGTTAGCATGTTTTGGTAAGTTTCTTCAAACAAGCGGTCAATGACAATATCACCTGTTGCAGTATAAGCTCGCACTAATTGTGGTGCTATTCCTTCCGTAGCAACCCATACAGGTACGGCTATACCTAACATTAATATGGCTTTAACTATCCGGATTTTTGCTTCTAACCTAGGATCATAGAGATTAAATAACTTTAAAATATTCTCTACCTGTAGTGTATTTATGCTTAAAGATTTATGAATACTATTTTTCATATGTTTTTCGCTCCTGAGAAACTCCTAATTGAGATTGCATTAAAAAGCAAGTAATAAATTTAACCTTAAATCTTACTGGTCGAAATAATCACTTAGACTATTAGACATAGGTTAGCCTTGTTTTTTAGCAGAAGCAAACCGCAATTCTTCGATAATGTAAACCAAGTGCAATCACAGTGATGGCAAATAACTGGGCGATAGCCATCGGTATCAATCAATATCAGTTCCTTCAACCTCTAGCTTGCGCCGAAGCTGATGCTATGGCGCTCAGGGCTTTTTTGATTGAAGATGGCGCCTTCAAAGAGCAGCAATGCTTGTTGATGAGCGATACTTCGCCGCCAATTGGTGACCGACCGACTACTCCAACTAAGGAGAATATATTATTACTACTTGAGGATTTAGGCGCCGCTTGTTGGCACCCCCAAGACCGGGTGTGGTTTTTTTTCAGTGGATACGGAGTAAACCACAACGGTAGAGATTATTTAATGCCCGTTGATGGTACTCCTGAACGTATTGAAGAAACGGGCATTGAAGTTGCAGCCCTGATGCAAAGTCTACAGGTATCAGGCGTTAACTTACTAATGTTGCTTGATATTAACCGTGCGTTTGGAACATTGAACGAGATATACGTTGGGCAAGAAATCATTGACCTCGCGCAGGAGTTACAACTCCCCTTGATTTTGTCGTGCCAACCCGAACAATTTTCCTACGAAAGCAACGAACTCGGACACGGTTTCTTTACAGCAGCACTTTTAGAGGCTTTACGTTCAGGTAATGGCAACACATTAGGCGAATTAGAAGCCTATTTAAGCATTCGGACACCAGAACTCTGTCAGCATTTCTGGCGCCCGACACAAAACCCTGTCACAGTTATTACTTCAAGCAAGCAGGTTATTTTGGGAAACTTTGAATTAGAAAACGACGACGCACCAGCGATAGTAGTGTCTGAAGAAATCTTCGCTAACTCACTATCAGCTCCCCTATTAGAAAGCGCTACAAACAAAAACTCACATCCAGCACAGTCTCCACCAAATTACTATTCGCAGCTTCAAAATGCTCAAAATGCGACAAACATCAAAAATCAAGTTGCCACAACTAATTTTGGTGAATATGGGCAAGGATATACAAATTCTGGTGTACAGTCAGCAATTCCACAAGCTAGTCAACGAATCTTACCCCCTTCGCTTCCTCCAGCTAGACCTAGGGTTGAAACTCAACAACCAGTTAGCAGCATTCCATTACCAGAAGAACATCCAAACGAACATCAAGAACACGAAAATAGTGCAGGTGTTCCATTTTGGCTACAAGTATTATTGTGGGGTGGTAGCATGACGTTACTGCTAGGGATGATAGTACTTTTATTATTCCGCAATCAATCTGGAGTAGAGCAAAATAACTCAACATCATCTAATGTCACCCCAGATGAAACATCACTCGTTACAACTGCAAAAGAAAATTCAGTCGCTAGACCACCTAGTACATCTGAGCAAACGGCGCCTGTTACACAACTAACTACACAACCGACTACACGCCCAACTATACAACCAACCGCATCACCCACTGCAAGTGCAACACCTGAAACTACGCTAAAACCTCAACTAGCAGCACCAATAGTAATAAACCCACAAATTCGTAAACAAGCACTTGCCGAGTTAGATAGATTATCGCTTACCCCTACACAAGCAAATGATTTGAAGATAGCTATTGCTGCCGCACGTAAAATCAAACCAGACGACCAGCAATACTCTCAAGCGCAGGCTAATATTCAAGTTTGGAACAGTATGATATTTGATTTAGCACAGGAACGTGCTAAAAAACGCCAGTATTCATCGGCTGTTGCTGCTGCTCAACTAATTGGTGAAAATGAAGCGTTATACCCAAAAGCAGATTCAGCAGTTACACAATGGCGCCAACAGGCTAAACAATATGTAAGTAATAAGACAGTTGTTGAAGCAGCTACAGGTTTGGTTAAACCAGGACAAGCATCAAGCTATAACCGCGCGATAGAAGTTGCTAAAAAAGTACCGAAGGGTGAACCAGGTTTCGACGCAGCGCAAAAATCTATCGATAAATGGAGTAAGGAAATATTAAATCTAGCCAGAAAGCGCGCGGCAAAAGGTGACAGACAAGCGGCAGTTAGTACAGCCACTCTAGTTCCACAAGGAACACCCGCTTACAGCGCAGCACAAAGAGCCATTCAACAGTGGAAAAAATAACCATAAATGTAGAGACGTTACATGTAACGTCTCTACAAGGGTTGTGTATTAACAATATTGCGAAACGTCTTCGCCACATTTATCAGCAAGGTAACACAGTGCCCGAAAGCGTAAGCCAACAACCTCGTCATATAAAGGATTGAGCTTACACATTGGTGGAATGTGGAATAAGGTTTTGCCGAATAACTTTACATCGCGCTCAAACGGACATTGAGATGGAATAAATTTACAAAGACGATGCGCGATTTTGCTGTCGCTAACTTCAATGCTGTCTACCCAGTTCCGCAATAACTTCAAACAATCAAAACCTGGCTTTTTAGGAAGATGGTTTTGATGAATAATATTTTTGTCTTCAGTTTGCGTGTGGTTGAGAGATACCCAGCTTGCTAAAAAAATCTTTTGTGTGGTATTGCCAAATACCTTCATGGTTCGCTCCTCTGTGTATTTGAGGCTATTTAACTGTAAACGAACGTTTAATATCAAAAGCTAATTATCTCTCCCGGAAGAAATTGGCTTTACGCCTCGATGCAATCTGATGTACTGGTAACAACACAATTTCGGTTTTTTTGTTGTGCTGCACAGTCTAAGTGTTTTTTGCAATCGCGACTTAAATCAGAGTTCACTTATTATCTACGTCCAGTTAACAGCAAATTCCATATAATCGGTACTGCGATGCTACTATCTTGTTGATAACTTGACGTAATTAAAATTTTAATAAAGACATCTGCCTTTGGACAGATATAGACCTCACTTTATTCAATTTATTTATGACATATTATTGGTTTTATCATAGATAAAACTCTATATGTCGTATTCTGGCATGAGTGACTTATTTAAAAAACCACCCGTTAACACCAGAAGCTGGCTAGCATACATTAGTTCCCCAATATTTAAATTTAATTTACCTAGGTAAATTCTATAGGGGCTTTTAATTTGAGAAAGTTCGCTTGGATACTAGTTTCAGGGTTTCTGACGTAAAAAATATTACACACATTATTGTGAGTTTCTACCAAATTGTTGTTTATGGTGTATTGGGGCTAACTTATTTGGGTTTAGCGGTTGGATACGTACCTGGTTTACGGATGAACCGTCCCACGATAGCCTTCGTTGGTTCTAGTTTTCTCATTTCTCTCGGCGCCATCAACCTAGACGAAGCATGGCAAGCTATTGACGTTAAGACCATCATATTTCTGTTAAGCATGATGATGGTTAATGCCAATTTAACTTATGGGGGATTTTTTGCGCGCGCTTTATATTTGCTGCTGCGTCTGACGCGAAGTCCGTTGGGACTATTGATAGCTTTGACTGTGGGGACTGGTGTTCTCTCTGCCTTTTTTCTCAATGACACACTGGCTTTGATTTTTACCCCGTTTACTTTAAGTCTGACGACTGCTTTAAAGCTGAATCCCATACCCTATTTATTAGCTTTGGCAGCAGCGACAAATATTGGGTCTGTCGCGACTCTCAGCGGCAACCCCCAAAATATATTAATTGGTTCTTTTTCGGGTATCGCCTACCTTGATTTTCTCGCTAATGGACTACCAATTGCTGTAGCAGGCATGGCAATTCAAATTATTTTGTTGTACGTCTTCTATCCAGAAGTACGCTCAACTGTTCCTTGTGAGAATTTCTCTCTAGATAACCAACGTATATATAAACCTTTATTTAATAAAACCCTTTTTATTGTCGCAGGACTGTTAATTGGCTTCGCCATCGGTTTACCACTGGCACAAACAGCATTAATTGCCGCTAGCTTACTGCTAATAACACGGCGCCTCAAACCCGAACGCATTCTTACCAAGTTAGATTGGAACTTAATATTAATGTTTTCTGGATTATTTATTCTCAGTAAAGTTACACAAAAACTAAACCTAATTCAACCTTTTACAGGAATCATTAATACATCTATTGGTTTAATTAGCGTTACATCTGTTTTATCGAATTTGATATCAAATGTGCCTGCTGTCTTACTTTTGGAACCATTGATCCCCAAGGGTGATACTCAGTCGTGGTTATTACTTGCCTTCTCTTCGACTTTGGCAGGAAATTTAACATTATTTGGCGCCGTAGCTAACCTTATTACTGTCGAAGCTGCCGCAAGTTTAGGATATAAATTAACTTTTTGGGAACACTTGCGATTTGGGGCACCGCTAACAGTGTTAACCTTGGGGTTTGTTTATTGGTGGGTTAGGTAATCTTGGCAACGGATTATTAACGGATGTAACGCATGAGCTGTCCGTTACAAACACCATCTAGTTACTTGCAACAACCTATCCGTTACATCCGTTGTATCCGTTGCCAATTTTGTTACGAAGCAACTTGTGCAGCTGTTCTGGTGCGGCGCCTTCTACCATCAGTTGCAACAGTTGTTGCTGCTGTTGCTGTTGCTGTTGCGGTTGCCGCAGTAACATTGACAGTTGGTTCATCAGGAATTTGCATCAATAATGTCACGGTTGGTTGACAATGCAATTCTTTACGTAACGAACGTGCTAAATCACGTTCAATTAACCCTTGTAAACCACCCCAGTCTACATCGGTTTTACCTTCGTAAGTTTGAGCAAATTCGCCCCAACGTACACTGAGAATTTCTTCTATTCGCTGCTGTACCCAATTTAGTAACAAAGGTTTTTCAATACTTGTTACTACTCCACGCATATGAATTTCGGGTCTTGCTAGTAATTTACCGCTCCAATCTATTGCGGCAGCAATTGTTACTAAACCTTCTTCCGCCATTTTCTGACGTTCTTGCAAGACTCTGGCACTAACCATGCCTGAACCTGAAGTGTCAACCAACTCTAGACCCGCAGGCACTTTACCACCTACACGAATTGATTCTTGCGTCAGTTCGATAACATCTCCGTTATCAATAAGCACCATGTTCTCTTTTGGAACACCCATGCTTTGCGCTGTTTGCGAATGCTTTATTAACATCCGGTGTTCACCGTGTACTGGTACAAAGAACTTGGGTCGAGTTAGTGCCAGCATTAATTTTTGGTCTTCTTGACAACCGTGTCCAGATACGTGAATTCCTTTGTCACGTCCGTAAACTACGTTGGCGCCTTGCATCATCAATTTATCGATGGTATTTACTACAGCTATGGTGTTACCAGGAATTGGGTTGGCTGAGAATACTACCGTATCACCTTCACGAATCTTGATATGAGGGTGTTCTTTGTTCGCAATGCGCGTCATCGCTGACATTGGCTCACCCTGAGAGCCTGTTGTTAAAATTAATACTCTTTCGTCCGGTAAATTACGAATGGTATTCAGCGGTTGCAACAAATTATCTGGACACTTGATATAACCAAGGTTGCGCGCGTGAGCAATCAAGTTGAGCATCGAACGTCCAACAACGCTAACGACGCGACTGTGCTTCTGCGCTAATTCCAAAATCATGTTGATGCGGTGAACACTCGAAGCAAAAGTGGTTATAAACAACCTGCCTTCTGTTTGACTGAAAACCCGGTCGAGATTTGGATATACCGAACGTTCGGATGGCGTAAATCCTGGCACTTCTGAATTGGTAGAATCACTGAGAAGGCAAAGTACGCCTTTCTCCCCATGTTCAGCTAATCGCTGTATGTCAAAGCGCTCACCGTCAACGGGTGTATGGTCAAACTTAAAGTCACCTGTGTGGATAACTACACCAATTGGGGTATGAATGGCAACTGTAAAACTATCCGCAATGGAATGAGTGTTGCGAATATATTCCACTAAAAAGTTTTTACCAATTCGCACAACATCACGTGGCATAACTGAACGTAATTCAGTACGGTCACGTACTCCTGCTTCTTCTAATTTGCCTTCAAGCATTGCCAACGCGAGACGTGGCCCATACATAACAGGAATTTCAAACTGCTTGAGGTGGAATGCAATGCCACCAATATGGTCTTCATGTCCGTGTGTAACAATCATCCCCTTGATTTTATGGCGATTTTCACGGACGTAAGTCATGTCAGGAAGGACAATATTTACACCATGCATCCCATCAGTAGGAAAAGCCAAACCTGCATCGAGAAGAATTATTTCATCGTCGTACTCAAAAACACAGGTATTTTTACCAATTTCATGCAAACCGCCCAAAGGAATGATTTTGAGGGCGGCTGAATTTTCGTTTCTAGCCATTTTCTCCTTAGATTTTAACGAGTGTTAATTGTTAGTTTGTTAACTGCAAAATTTGATACACGTCCCAAAACTGTAACCAAATATTTATAAGTCAGGTCTGACAGAAGCTTTGCTTGATATATAGATGCTCGATTTGAGGTTAATCAATTGCTTAAATAAAATTTGTTTTTACTTCAATCAGTCATATTAACGAACTATATACATTCATTGGTAACACAACAATATCACTGTCACCTGGTGAGATTTACGCAATATATTTATATGTATCTTCTACTACTTTAACTCGGAACAGTAGAAAAGCCCCTGTTTAGATCAAATCTAGGTCTTGCAAAACAACCTTTAAGTGTTGGATTACTTCGGGTGAAGCATCTCCAATTGGTAGACGACATGAACCGACTGGATAGCCAGCTAGCCTGAGAGCAGCTTTTACGGGGATTGGATTGGTTGTAACAAATAATGCCTTAAATAAGGGAAAAAGCTTTAGGTGAATAGAGGTAGCTTGCTGTACTTGCCCCGAATCATAAGCTTGAATCATTTGTTGCAATTGTTTCCCAACTAAGTGCGAAGCTACGCTGACTACACCTTTAGCCCCAACAGATAATAAGGGTAAGGTTAAAGAGTCATCACCAGAGTATATTTCAAATTCAGGTGGTGTCAAACGACGTATTTCGCTGGCTTGGTCTAGATTCCCACTTGCTTCTTTTATACCAATTATATTATTTACTTCGGCTAGTCGAGCCACTGTCTCTGGTTGCAGGTTTTGACCCGTGCGACCTGGAACGTTATATAACAACACTGGTAAAGAAGGTTCAGCTTCAGCTATTGCGCGAAAGTGTTGATATAGTCCTGCTTGCGGCGGTTTATTGTAATAAGGAACTACTTGTAAACAACCGTGTACTCCTATTTTAGCGGCTTTTTGAGTTGCTGCGATAGCTTCTTCTGTAGAATTTGACCCACAACCTGCCATTACCTGGGCTTTACCTGCCACTGCTTCTAGGACTACGCTGAATAATTTATACTCTTCATCCCATGAAAGCGTTGGTGACTCACCTGTTGTACCGCAAACTACGAGTGTATCACTACCACTAGAAGCAAGGTGCGCTGCAACTGTGGCCGCCAAATCGTAATCTAAACTGCCGTCGTCTTTAAACGGCGTAATCATCGCGGTTAATACTCTGCCAAAATCTACCACCCTTTTTTACTCCTGAAAAATCTGCACGTCATTTGTCGAATATCTCGTATACATATAGATATTCATAGATATTCGACAAATGACAAGCTAAGCAACTACGAAAATTTATTAATTCCAAAATTTATGTTAATGCTACTGCTAGCTTTGGCTTAACTATATTTTTTTCCACCAGCAACTCGGCAATTTGAACAGCGTTCAATGCTGCACCCTTGCGAATTTGGTCTCCACACAACCATAATTCCAATCCACAGTTGTGCGAAATATCTTGGCGGATTCTACCTACTAATACTTCATCACGACCTGTTGCATCTATTGGCATTGGAAAATAATTACCTTGCCAGTCGTCTACCAATTTTACACCCGGCGCCGACGATAAAATTTTTCGCGCTTCATCTTTATCAAAAGGTTCATCAAACTCTAAGTTGATAGCTTCTGAGTGTGCGCGTAAAACAGGAACTCGAACGCAAGTTGCAGAAACTCGAATTTCTTGAGTACCAAAAATCTTCCGAGTTTCGTTAACCATCTTCATTTCCTCTTCGCAGTACCCCATCTCATTTAAAGGGGTATTGTGAGGAAATAAGTTGAACGCTAACGGATAAGGAAATATGGATGCTACTGGTTGCTGACCCGATAAAATTGCACTCGCTTGCGTTTGTACCTCTGCCATCGCTTTGGCGCCCGCACCACTAGCAGATTGATACGTCGCTGCAATAATTCTTCTTATTTTTTTTACCTTATGCAACGGATAAACCGCCACCGCCATTAAAATTGTCGTACAGTTGGGGTTCGCAATAATACCCTTATGTTCAGATGCTGCCTCTGGGTTGACTTCTGGCACTACCAAAGGTACTTCTGGGTTCATCCGAAAAGCACTGGAATTATCAATAACCACCGCACCTGCTTCTACTGCTTTTGGCGCCATTGCCTTAGATGTAGAACCACCTGCACTCGCTAAAACTATATCTATACCATCAAAAGATTTGTCATCAACAGCTTCAACTGCGAGACTTTCTCCTTTGAACGATATTTTTTGCCCTGCACTACGTGCTGACGCTAACAGTTTTAAATCAGCAAGCGGGAAATTACGGCTTTCTAGTAATTCCAACAGTTCCTGACCAACAGCTCCAGTTGCTCCCAAAATAGCTACACGATAGGGTCTAGACAAACTGGCTTCCTCCTTTTCAATAGTAATTATGCACGATTTTTAACCAAATATAAAAAGATTTAATTCATCAATATAACTTATGCCTAATAAAAATAAATAAAGTTAACCAGTAAAACCTAATGAAATAAATAATGTGTATTTCTATTAATCTTTCTTAAATTATCACTCTCACTTACTATATACTATCTACTTTTGATACTAAATATACCAGCATTTTTAATAATATTCTGATTTTACAACCCAAATGTACAACCAAAACAATAAACAACTGATATGTATCAGTATTTAAATTAGATATTATACAACATATTTATTTTTTCTGCGATAAAGAAAAAATAATCTTGTTATAATACCTAGCTGAGTCAGCAATGATAACATACGAAAAAGGAATTAAAATAATATTTTTGTATTTAAGTATGTTTATTTGTCTAAAATTATTCCTGCTTAGTGCATTAACTTACGGAATATACACTTACGGTTCTTGACTTTTAGGCTTAGTTATGTCTAATAGATGTACTAAGATTCAAGTGTATATGGGTCTTAGTTACTGTTATAAGCGTGGAAATGGGTAAAATGGTACGTTGTTGAAAACCAGAATATCATAACTGAGCGAGAACGTTCAGCACAGTAGCGCTTGATTATTCACATAAACTTATTTGTCTAAAAGTGCCAGAAAGCTTGACACTCGCTGTAAACTTAACTTTTGTCGCAGCATATCCATTCACAAGACGTTTGTGTTAAGAGTCATTAGTTACGCAATCACCTGCGCTCAAGACTATGGATACCGTTCGTTGGATACTAACACTTTTTAGAATCGAGAGAAAGCATGAAAGTTACCCAGGAGAAACTTCCTAAAAGCCAAATTGGACTGTCTATAGAAATCGCACCAGAAACCACTAAGCAGACCTACGAGCAAGTAGTCAATAACCTCTCTCGTACTGTTAACATTCCTGGGTTTCGTAAAGGCAAAGTACCCCGTTCAATTTTACTACAGCGCTTAGGCACAGCTCGTGTCAAAGCCGCTGCAGTAGAAGAACTTATCCAAGATGGAATTAAAAAAGCCCTAGACCAAGAAAAAATCCCAGCTATTGGTCAGCCAGAACTACGCTCAACGTTTGATGAATTAATTACCAGCTACGAACCTGGTAAGACTTTAACATTTTCGGCTGCTGTTGACGTTGAACCAGAAATCAAACTTGGCACCTACACAGGATTAGAAGTCAAAGCTGAAGAAGTAAAATACGATGCGACACGTGTCGATACTGTTATAGATGGTGAACGTCAACAAATGGGAACATTAATTCCTATAGAAGGGCGCCCAGCACAAATTGGAGATACAGCAGTTGTAGACTTTAAAGGAGTAGTGCCAGCTGAAGCGGGTTCGGATGGTGAAGACGAACCAATTCCTGGAGGAGAAGCAGAAGATTTTCAAGTCGAGTTACAAGAAGATCGCTTTATACCAGGATTTGTTACTGGCATTGTGGGGATGAACCCAGGTGAAACCAAAGAAATTTCAGCACAGTTCCCAGACCCTTATGCTTCTGAAGAGTTGGCAGGAAAACCTGCTCGCTTTACAGTAACGCTCAAGGAAATTAAAGAAAAAGAACTTCCTGAGTTAAACGATGACTTCGCCAAAGAAATTAGCGAATTTGAGACGCTGGCAGAACTACGTGCTTCGCTCGAAGAACGTTATCAAAAGGAAGCTAGCGATAAAACAAAATCGAATCAGCACGAAGCGTTACTTAAAGAATTAGTCAAGCACGTCGAAATAGACTTGCCTGAAACAATGATTCAGCAAGAAGTTGACGCAATGCTGACGCAAACAGCCATGCGTTTACAGCAACAGGGTATGGATGTTCGTAAGCTGTTTACGCCAGAAATCATGCCAAAATTGCGGGAAAACTCTCGTGGTGAGGCATCAGATAGAATTGTGCGTTCTTTGTCACTGCGTGAAATTGGCAATCGCGAATCGCTTAAAGTCACCGACGAAGAGGTAAACGCGCGTGTCAGCGAATTGATGAAGGAGTATAAAGACCAAGATATAGACGAGGATAAATTGCGTTCGTATATTGAGAACGAAATGCTAACCGAAAAAATTCTTGATTGGTTAGTTGAACACTCCACCGTCGAACTAGTACCCGAAGGGTCGCTAAAATCTGAAGAAAAAGAAGCATTAGAAGAAGTTTTAGAATCTTCACAATCTGAAGAACCCTCAGAAACAACTGTTGATGTTATTGATGTTCAGAGTGAAACCGTAGAAGAGTAATGAGTGTGGGAGCGTGAGAGTGTGAAATATAAAGTTAATTTTCGCTCCTCTCTTACCTCCCCCCTCCAAGGGGCGCCTCTCAAATCCAACCAATTCCTGAAAAACTCGAATAAAATCAGAGAATAGGAAAAATTAGGAACGGATATTACTACTTATAGTGATCAGTGTGTTAAGACGTTAGAAAATTAGATGAGGCATAATGGTAAACACACACCCACTAAAACTAATGAAAGTTTGCACCCGGCGCAAACCACCTGGTGACTAGCTAGCATTTGGGGTTTACATTCGTATAACTTATTCTTCCATTGGTTAAAGCCTCTATATCTTTATGTTTGTATCGCAATCAGGAAACGACCCTATTCATAGTTTGGGTCGATTATCTATAAATTCTTCGCTTGGTAGTCCTAGCAACATCGTCCCGATGGTGGTAGAACAGTCTGGAGTAGGAGAAAGAGCTTTCGATATATACTCACGTTTATTGCGTGAGCGTATTATATTTTTGGGAACGCCTGTAGATGATACAGTTGCTAACTCTATCATTGCTCAACTACTTTTCCTTGATGCTGAAGATTCAGAAAAAGATATTCAGCTTTATATAAACTCTCCGGGTGGTTCGGTGACAGCAGGAATGGCAATTTATGATACAATCCAGCAAATTCGCCCTGATGTTGTTACCATATGTTTTGGATTAGCCGCGAGTATGGGGGCATTTTTGTTAGCAGCAGGTGCCGCTGGCAAACGGATGTCTCTACCTGATTCTCGTATAATGATCCACCAACCTTTAGGTGGGGCACAGGGGCAAGCAGTTGATATTGAAATCCAAGCCAAAGAAATTCTTTATCATAAAGCTAAGTTGAATCAGTTGCTGGCACACCACACTAATCAACCGCTCGAAAGAATCGAAGCCGATACGGAACGTGACTTTTTCATGTCGGCTCTTGAGGCACAAAATTATGGGTTGATTGATCAGGTCATCTCAAGGCAAAATCTTCCTTCCAAGGCGTGAAAAAGTTACTGTTGTCTAAATAATGAGGCTGGTATGTCTAAGTACGACTCCCATTTAAAATGTTCGTTTTGTGGCAAGTCTCAGGAGCAGGTGCGTAAGCTAATCGCTGGACCGGGAGTCTACATCTGCGATGAGTGCGTAGACTTGTGCAATGAAATACTAGATGAGGAGTTGCTCGACACAAACGGTGCTGCGGCTTCCCAACCTGCACGTCCAGCAGAACAGCCACAAAAACGTCGCACCCGTTCCAGCAATCTCTCGTTTAATCAAATACCCAAACCACGAGAGATTAAGAAATATCTTGACGAGCATGTTATCGGTCAAGATGAAGCAAAAAAAGTACTCTCAGTCGCAGTTTACAACCACTATAAGCGTTTGTCGATTATCCAGGCCAAAGGAGCCGCTAAAGGTTCGACTGATGACGCGGTTGAACTGCAAAAATCTAATATTTTATTGATAGGCCCTACAGGCTGCGGTAAAACGCTTTTAGCTCAGACGCTTGCGAAAATTCTCGATGTTCCTTTCGCTGTAGCTGATGCCACCACGTTAACCGAAGCAGGTTATGTAGGTGAAGACGTAGAAAACATTTTGCTGCGACTTTTGCAGGTAGCAGACCTTGATGTCGAAGAAGCGCAGCGTGGTATTATTTACATTGATGAAATCGACAAAATCGCTCGTAAGAGTGAAAACCCATCGATTACCCGCGATGTATCTGGTGAGGGTGTACAGCAAGCGTTATTAAAAATGCTTGAAGGTACAGTTGCCAATGTACCTCCACAAGGTGGACGTAAACATCCTTATCAAGATTGTATCCAGATTGATACAAGTAATATTTTATTTGTTTGTGGCGGCGCCTTCGTTGGTCTAGAAAAAGTTGTAGAGCAGAGAATTGGTAAAAAATCAATAGGCTTTGTTCAACCAGGTGAAGGTCAATCGAAAGACAAGCGTATAGCCGACACACTGCACCATTTGGAACCAGATGATTTAGTAAAATTTGGGATGATACCTGAATTTATTGGACGGGTGCCAATGGTAGCAGTAGTAGACCCACTCGACGAAGAAACTTTGATGGCAATTTTGACACAGCCAAGAAGCGCATTAGTCAAGCAGTATCAGAAATTGCTCAAAATGGACAACGTTCAGCTTGAGTTTAAATCTGATGCATTACGAGCCATCGCGCAAGAAGCATATCGTCGCAAAACAGGTGCCCGTGCATTACGCGGTATTGTTGAAGAGTTAATGCTCGATGTAATGTACGAATTACCTTCACGTAAAGACGTAGGTCGTTGTACTGTTACAAAGGAAATGGTAGAAAAACGTTCTACCGCCGAACTAATAATACATCCATCTTCACTACCCAAACCCGAATCAGCATAAATAAAATATCTTTGTAGAGACGCGACGTGTCGCGTCTTAACATAATCTAGGAATAATAGTTAAAAAGACGTGACATGTCACGTCTCTACAATTTATTAAATCCTAGTTTTTATCATGTCCTACATTAATGTACGTGGTGTTGAACACTACTATGAATGGATAAAACAACCATCAGAGACACAAAAACCTGTGATGGTATTTATTCATGGTTGGGCAGGTTCAGCTCGTTATTGGCAAACTACTGCCCAAGCTTTGTCTCTTAATTTTGATTGCTTACTTTATGATATGCGTGGGTTTGGACGTTCCAAGGGTAAACCCACGACCATAGAAGCTAGTGAAGCTATAGAGTCCTCGCAATCGATACAAGAAGAAGCGAAAGCAATTCAAAAATTAAATTATGAACTTGAAGAATACGCTGAGGATTTTGCAGCATTATTAGATAAACTGCAACTCGCAAAAGTTTACATTAACGCTCACTCAATGGGCGCCTCAATAGCAACATTATTTCTCAACCGTTACCCGCAACGAGTAGAAAAAGCTATTTTGACATGTAGTGGTGTATTCGAGTACGACGAAAAAGCCTTTACAGCATTTCATAAATTTGGTGGCTACGTAGTCAAATTTAGACCTAAATGGTTGAGTAAAATACCATTTGTTGACCAAATTTTCATGGCACGCTTTTTACGTCGTCCAATTCCCGCATCTGAACGTCAAGCGTTTTTAGAAGATTTTTTAGTAGCAGATTACGAAGCAGCACTCGGAACAATATTTACTTCTGTAAGTAAATATCAAGCCGAAGTAATGCCAGGAGAATTTGAGAAACTAACTGTTTCAGCGTTACTTATTTCAGGAGAATATGACCAGATTATACCTGCTGATTTAGGACGCAAAGCAGCATCGTTCTCTAACCAAGTAAAGCTTGTAGTTATGAAAGACACAGCCCACTTTCCAATGTTAGAAGACGCAGAAACTTATTTGAAAGTAGTGCAAGAATTCTTAAATTAATTTCTTGTGGGATAGGCATCCTGCCTGTCCTAATTAATTTATTCTGCCTGTCCTAATTAATTTATTCTGCCTGTCCTAACCTAAACCTAGTTCTCGTCGCAGCAAGTTTATTGATTTTTCTCCTATGTAATTATCGCTACGAACAATTTTAGGCGGACGAATAATATCATCTACAACTACTTGTACAGAAGCTTGTACTGCTGTAGAACTTGCTTCGTCGCTACAGAAAATTAAATGCGCGCGCTTGACTATTGCATGTAGTTTATATGTATCTTTTGGCTGCGAGGTCATTACCAAAAGTTCATCACCTCGAATACCGTGAATAATTACTTCGGTAGCGCGTAAAATTCCCGAACTTACACTCACAATGCCAATACAGCTATCTGTAGGTAAACTTCTGACAATATTAAGTTCCTTAGCATAGTCATGAATATCAAGTGGAATAACACGTACAGATTTAGGAGCAGCTATAGATTCAACATCGGCAATAAAATAACGACTAGTGACGACTGTCGCACTCGAAGTTTGTTCAAGTACCGACGTTAATTCTTCGGTCGCTACTAGCTGTACAGGAATCTTTAACGCTTGTTCTAATTCTCCTGCCATTAATTCACCGGCGCCAATATCTTGCCTAGGTACTGCCACCAATACACGGGCACTACAGCGTAACCTCCAATCGATTTCAGCTAAAAATATCTCACGTGCTTGAGAAAGAGTACAACCTTGGGTAAGTAAATCATCGAGTGCTTGTTGAACAACTTTGTAAGCTTGGGGGTACTGCTCAAGAATTGGAGACCGTAGTCTGCTTCCTCCTTCGTGTCCTTGAGCGCGCACGTAAATTCCTGAACCAGCAAGACTCTCAACAAAACCGTCTTCTTCAAGCTGGCGGTATACTTTACTAATTGTATTGCGGTGCAAACCAGTTTGCATAGCAAGAGCGCGGGTGCTTGGCAACTTGTAACCAGGTGGATACTGTCGAGAGGCAATCGCAAATCGAATTTGATTAAACAGCTGGTTACTAGCAGGAATATCACTATCGGGTTGAATGCGGAATTGAATCATTACCATATGCTCCTGGGACTGGTAGCGCTATGCGACCAGATGCATGTACTACTTGTTAAATAATTGATTTATACATTGATTTATACATTAATTGGAGATAACCCCGGATTACTAGCATCACATATGCATGTAATAAGCACACGCTACTAGTAAAAACTATTATGACAGAGAGCGCAATCGATACCTTAAGCATTAAAGTTTCGCAAGGCAAACAAATCAATGGTATTACCTCAGACACAGAACTACCAATATCAGCCTACTTAGCATACCCAAGTAAACCAGGTATTTACCCAGGTATAGTAGTACTACAGGAAATCTTTGGTGTCAACGCGCACATCCGCTCTTGTACAGAAAGAATCGCACGCGAAGGTTATATTGCTATTGCACCCGCATTATTTGAACGTTTTGCACCCGGATATGAATCTGGCTACACAAGCGAAGATGTAGAAGTTGGTCGTCATTATGCTTGGGGACAAACTCATAAGAGCGAACTCTTGAGTGATATCCAAACGGCGATAAACTACCTAAAGACCCTACCCAATGTTAAAAAGGAAGGTTTCGGCTGTATCGGATTTTGCTTTGGTGGACATGTAGCATATTTGGCGGCAACACTACCAGATATTAAAGCTACTGCTTCATTTTACGGTGCAAGAATTGCTACCACCACACCCGGTGGGGGTGATACTACTCTCTCACGTACTAGTGAGATAAAAGGTACATTATATGCGTTTTTTGGCAACGAAGATGCGAGTATTCCATCTGACCAAGTTGATCTTATAGAGGCTTCGTTAGAAAAATATAGAATACCATCACGTGTCTTTCGCTACGATGGAGCTGACCACGGATTTTTTTGCGACCATCGCAAAAGCTATAATCCAGTAGCAGCAAACGATGCTTGGGAAAAAGTCAAACAATTGTTTGCACAACAACTTAGTTAATGGGTAACTTAACTCTCAATAACTAAATATTTATTTTTTGATAAAGTCATGAATTCTGAAACTAAATCTCAAAAAGCTGATTCGTCATTCACAATGGATGATTTTGCGAAGGCACTCGAAACCCACGACTACCAGTTTCAAAAAGGGCAACTGGTAAATGGTAAAGTTTTCCAAATCGACCATGATGGCGCCTATGTAGATATTGGTGGAAAAGCAAGTGCGTTTTTGCCTCGCGATGAAGCTTCTTTGAGAACTGTTACTAATTTGTCAGAGGTGTTACCACTAGATGAAAGATTAGACTTCATTATTATTCGCGAACAGGATGCAGAAGGACAAGTCACTCTTTCTCGGCGCCAGTTAGAAATTCGCCATATTTGGGAACGACTTGTGGTAATGAAAGAGAACAACCAAAGTGTAGAAGCGCGAGTTATTGGCATCAATAAAGGTGGTGTCAACATCGATGTGCTAGGTGTACGGGGATTTATACCACGTTCACACTTACTTGAACGCGATAATTTAGAGGCACTCAAAGGGCGAACTTTGACTGTAGGATTTTTAGAAGTAGAAGAAGCCAATAAACGCTTGATACTATCGCAACGCTTAGTAACTCGCTCTGCCAGCTTTAGCACACTCTCAATAGGTCAACTTGTTGAAGGAAAAATAACTGGTATAAAACCCTTTGGTGTATTTGTAGAGTTAGATGGAGTTGGCGCCTTACTTCACATCAAGCAAGTCACTCAAAAGTTTATCGATAACCTCGAAAAAGTCTTTCAAATTGGTCAGCACATTAAAGCTGTAATAATTGACATTGACGAACCGAAAGGTCGTATCGCACTTTCTACAAGAGTTTTAGAGAATTCACCAGGTGAAATTCTCGAAAACATGGAGGAAGTTATGGCTTCTGCTGAAGCGCGCGCACAAAAAGTGAAAAACAAAGGCATCGAATAAGCAACAAAGGATAGGCAAAAGCCTATCCCTCGTTATTTGCACGTATTACTTTGATGTATCGCTTTTACACTTTTTTGCGTTCCTCTGCGTTTCGAGGCTGTTAAAATCCGCCCCTTGCAGTTTTTCTTAGTATAACTCAGCATTTTTGAAATTGCTTATGGTTAGAGAAGATTTTACTAATGTATAATTTATACTTATTGATTATATAAAAATTATACAGAAACCGGGTTTTTACGCATTCATTGTCGCAGACAAATCATGATTTTTATTACAATATTTCAACAAGAAACCCGGTTTCTAGGATTTTAAAATAATTTCATATCTGGGCAAGATACTTCAGAAATTACGCGGAGGCATCCTCTGAAAGTATCATGCGTTCCCTACACTCAGCAGCGTTCCTTTGCTATCCAGGGCGGTTGCAGTCCGTCCTAAATTGAGATTTTTTCTAGCTTAACTTAGTTGCTTCCCAACTGTCGCTATTTTTTGTAGAAAATATTAATTTTGTTTTTTTAGATACAGATGCTATCAAGCATCATGTGTTATTAAAACACTTAATGTACATTCATTAATTTATACATTAAAAATACGGAGAGGGTGAGATTCGAACTCACGGATACTTTCGCATCACTCGATTTCAAGTCGAGCGCAATCGACCACTCTGCCACCTCTCCAATAAAGCTGTCAGCCTAAGCTGTCAGCCGCCAGCGATTAATTCACTGACCAAGAAAACAATATATCATAACTTTAAACAGTTTGCACTACTTGATTGGTTTGTTCATACAAAATTTCTTCTGAGGCAATGCTGAAGTCTTCTCCAACCCATACGGATGAGGTTTGAGTAACAACCCCATTGTCTATATGAACTATCGAGAAGTTACGCTGTATTCCTGTATTTGTGTTGATAACACGGGGAACAGCAGCCGCATTTAAATAAATTATCCCTTCTGGGCTTCTAAAAACACGCTTGCGAATTACTCTTTTGGTGTGTCGTAACGAGTGGTGCATGTGCCCAAAAGTAACTAGAGGTATTTTTTTACCTGCTGTAATTGCTTGGGATATGACTTCAGCAAAATCTGGGTCGCCAAAATCACCTCCAATTGGATGCCAATCTTTGCCACATGGGTCTTCTGCTCTATCTCCTAAGCCTGATGGTCCGTTATGTCCAAGAAAAAGAATTGTGTCATAAGCTGCGTTTTTCACAGACTCGAAAATTTGGGCTGCTGATTCTTCTAAAGTTGTAACGTTATAACGCTGCTTGCAGATATCAGCGAACTTCATATCAGGCCCACCCCAGCTAAACGGGCGCCCACCGACTACAGTAAAATTAAAATCATCAAAATCGAGTTTTCCGTAACCAACATGGGTGTCACCTAATAAATCGAGTTGTTCCTGCACCCAATCTTCTTGAGTACGGTCATAAGGGCACTTCTTGCGTCCCCATTCGGTAGCAGAATACCAGGCATCGTGGTTGCCCATTACTACAGCTTTGGGGATGTCAAGAGATGCAACCAAGCGGACTACATCCACAGATTCATTGCCAAAATCCCCAACAAACAGTACCAAATCCACTCCTAGCGTATGAAGCGCTATTTTATCTTCCTCTTCCCACTGGTCGTGGACATCTCCAACTACAGCAATTTTTATCATCTTTGAGTTTATGTCTTGCCTTATGTCTTTAGCATAGGCAACATAATTCTATTTTGACACAATCTTAAGGAAGGTGGATTACCCAATGTGTATTTTTGGTAAAAAGTACTATAATTAATTAAAGAACAAATACCTATCTTGCTACCGCTAATAAATCTTATAATTTCCTTGTTTAACAGAGGAAGGAGAGATTTTTTGTGTCAAAGCAAGAATTCAGACCAAAAGAAAAATTAGGTAACACCATACTGTGTTTACAACTGTACGAAGCGTATCTGAAAAGACCCAACCGGGTGCATTACCGTTAGATTTATTTGCGGCAATTGATAGCTTGAAGAAATCACTTAATGCTGTGGTTTTGGCGCATTATTATCAAGAGCCTGATATTCAGGATGTAGCTGATTATATTGGTGACTCACTGCAACTAGCTAGAGCAGCTGCACAAACAGATGCTTCAGTGATAGTGTTTGCTGGGGTTCATTTTATGGCGGAGACTGCAAAAATTCTGAATCCTGATAAATTAGTACTGTTGCCGGATTTAGATGCTGGGTGTTCGCTTGCTGATACATGTCCACCATCCGAGTTTGCCGCATTCAAGCGCGCGCATCCAGGACATTTAGTAATTTCCTATATAAACTGCTCTGCCGAAATTAAGGCAATGAGCGATATCATTTGTACTAGTTCTAATGCCGTCAAGATAGTTCAGCAAATACCGCAAGACCAGCCAATAATTTTTGCTCCTGACCGTAACTTAGGACGTTATGTAATGCAGCAAACAGGGCGTGATATGGTTTTATGGCAGGGAAGTTGTATTGTACACGAAACTTTCTCGGAGAAGAAAATAGTACAGTTAAAAATTACACATCCAGAAAGTGAGATAATAGCTCACCCCGAATGTGAGGAACCAGTATTACGTCACGCAAATTATATTGGTTCAACTGCGGCGTTACTTAAATATTGTCAAGAAAGTTCTTCACAAGAATTTATTGTTGCCACCGAGCCAGGAATTATTCACCAAATGCAAAAAGCGGCGCCACACAAAACATTCATTCCGGCGCCACCTGAGAATAATTGTAATTGCAACGAATGTCCGTTTATGCGGTTGAATACATTGGAAAAACTTTATTTGGCGATGAAGAACCAGGCGCCGGAGATTACTATGGACGAGGAGATACGGCTTTTAGCTTGGCGCCCTATTCAACGCATGTTAGAAATGAGCGTTTAGATAAGTTAGATTAGTCAAGTTTGTAGAGACGCGGCAAATAAAATCGCGTCTCCACAAAACAACTTTAAATCAAATTAGCTAGACAAGACATTAAACAATCTCTCGTCACGTAAACTACCTACTTCAAGCCTTTTGTTTTAGGTTAATATTAATAAATATCCATATTACCATTTGCCTGATTAACTTTAACAAAATGAGAAATTGCGTATTTAATACACTCTGATGATTCAGTTAAATCATTAATATAAATTATCATAAAGCCAAGCTTATTATTTTGATGATAAAACTTCATATTTAATTGCTCATGCCCACCTGAAAAAGCCATATAATTAATAGCTTTTATGTTCCGCCAACTTGCAAAAGTAATTCTGTTAGAGATTCCTTTATAAGTTAAAAGAATAGACCTATTTTATTTAATCAATAGTTTATATAATTTCCGTAAAACGTCAAGACGACCGAATATTAGTGTTGTAATATCTCGAAAATCTACATCCTCGCTGTCTAAAATATGGTCAATAATATCTAAGCAGTTAAAACCATGAGTAATTGCCTGTCTTTTATAAAATGCTTGGGCTTACTATAATTTTCTTACGGAAGACGTGGAAGAGCGATAATGTGTAACTCCACTTGTGACTGCCAAGTTAAATTCAATCATCCGAACTTGAGATTATAAGTTCACGGATGATAAAGCTGTATTTTTGAGTTTTTTGTATTTAGTTACTATTTACGAGTTATTCTTTTCTGCTTCCTTTTGTGCTGCCTCACTATATTGACGATATAATTTAGTACGGATTTGCGCTTCTTTATGACGACTATGGCTAGGCGCCACTTTAGCCATTAAATCTGACGCGCGTTGCCAACTAGCTGCTATTTCAAGCCATTGAGTTGAATTACGAGCTTTTTTACCGTTTATTGTTGTTTCATTTGCAATCCTAACGGCTGAAACAAAATAGTCTTCAGTTAATTTCGCGTTGCTTTCGTTAACAGCTTCTTGAGATTGTTGTTTCTTAGATTCGTTGATGATGGGAGATTCTACGGTCTTAGTTATTGGCAATACAGCTTTTGAATCGGATGCTAGCGTTGGTAATTTGACTTTATCACCTAGCAAACTAGAAAGAGCTAGACCAGCGATTCCAAACAGCGTACAGATACTGATGCCTAAGAAAAACCATCCCCATGCTGCATTTTTATGTTTAGTTTTTTTAACAATTACTATGGAACTTGATTGTGGAGTTTTAGGCAGGCTTATTTTTACTGGCTCTGGTTTTCGTTCTTGTAAGTCTTTAATAAACTGTTGAAAAGCATTAGGCTTTTCTAATGTGAATTCCTCTGACCATAGTAATTCATTGTCTCCTTCTTTGCGACTTACTTCTTCTAGCCAAAGTAATTGCTGCTCACGAACAATGCGAGTGTTAATGTTAATTCTATAGATGTTTCGTGGTGCAATCGATTCGAGTATTTGACGAATCGTACCAACCAACGTTGATTTTTCAAGTTTATCTTCGCTACGTGCTTCGCAAAGCAATTGTAGCACACCATCAGCAAACATTGCTCTAGTCCTGACGCCCGAAGAACTCAACTTCTGATTTAATAGTTGAATTATCGCAGCAACACTACCTTGCTGTGCTTGCCAGAAAATATCGTTAATCCTGTCTACCATCACCATCAGCGTTTACTTACAGCCCTTTAACCCTGGTTTGTTTACAAATCGACAATTATACCTAAGTTAGTGTTTTATGTGACATTAACTTATTCCTTGATTGTATGAGGAAAAACATTATGTTGCCAGATTTTACATAAATCATCTCTCTTTAGGACTAGTTCAGAGCTGTTATTAACCTAATATTTGCTATATGGCAACAGTATATTTTTTATTTGTCTCCAAATAATTAAGTATTGGGCGCCGAAGCTTTTAATGTGAAAATATTGAAGTTCCTACCCTGCACAGAAAAGCTTCGCTTTATGTTTTCCAATAACAAAAGCCTCCTCTTATATCCAAGAGAAGGCTTTTGTTTTGTAATATTGCCCTGGCACCGAGCAATTGTTGCAGGAGACAACTCTCCAACTATCGTAGCC
>NZ_RSCL01000017.1 GCF_003991905.1 Dulcicalothrix desertica PCC 7102
AGAATTAAGCTCAAAAGGGTTTATCCTACACCCCAAAACTAATGACATGGAACACTAGTGGCCTGTGTCATTAATTTTGGTGTGTTGATTAGCAACGGATCAGAGCGGATGTAACGGATAAGTTATTGGTTACAAACGCTCATCTAATTATTAAAAATCAACCATTCGTTACATCCTAGAATCATCCGTTGCCAATTTTCCTACACCCCAAAACTAATGACATGGAACACTAGGACTATAAGTCCCCAGGCTAAAAGCATAAGTCTTCTTATAGAGGACTATAGCAGCGATTTATAAAGGTATTTTTTGTTACTAACTATTGCAAGTTTAAGGATTTATGCTTAGAGGTGATTGAGATAACCCTTTTTTTGCAAAGGTGTTGTTTAATAAAAGTAATACGATTTGAACAGAACAGTTACCCATGCGCGTCTTACTGGTTGAGGACGAACCTGGCATTGCTCAATTTATTAGTCAGGGGTTGAACGAAGCGGGTTATGCAACAGATGTAGCAACTGATGGTGAGGAAGGACTTAATTATGCTTTGGTAGCAGAGTATGACATCATTATACTCGATATAATGTTGCCTAAAATTGACGGTCTACAGCTTTTGCGGAAATTGCGAACGCAAGGTCTTAAAACCCCTGTACTGCTATTAACCGCGCGCGATGCAATAGAAGACCGGGTTCAAGGTCTAGACGCTGGCGCCGATGACTACTTGTCTAAGCCTTTTGCTTTGAGCGAACTATTGGCGCGTTTGCGTGCTTTACTACGTCGTCCCCCAATGCAACAGGATACAGTACTGCGCGTTGGAGACTTGGAGATGGATGTTGCGACTAGGGAAGTACGCCGCGCGGGAAAAAGTATCAACCTCAGCCCCCGTGAGTTTACGTTGTTAGAGTATTTTATGCGTCACCCTCGTCAGGTACTTACTCGTAGCCAAATAACCGAACATACCTGGAATTTTGACTTTTACGAAAATTCCAATGTTATTGATGTTTATATTGGCTACTTGCGACGCAAGATAGACCACGGTTTCGATAAGCCCCTCCTGCACACAGTACGTGGTGTAGGATATTGCCTCAGCGCACATACTGCAAATGATTAATTTGAAGTGGCTGAATCATATTCCTGTACGTGTAAAATTAACTGCCTGGTATCTGCTGTTGTTGGCGCTGACTCTAAGCGGGTTCACGGGCTATTTGTATCTTCGACTTGAGCGTAAAATAATTAGCAAGGCGGATACTGCTTTGCAAATAGCAGGTTCTCAATCTTTGGTTTATTTAAAGGATGAGGGTAATGCTCTTGCTTTTGTGGACAAGCCAAGTTTACAAAATACTGCACAAGGTTTGGTAGAAGCTGGATTTGCTGTACGCCTGATTACTCCCCAAGGTAAAATTGTGGATGGTTTTGGCAAATACCAAGAAGTGCCTCTGTGGATACCAAATATCAGTGGATATACAAGGCTGGCAACAAGTAAAGCTGACTGGCGCCTAATTAGTCAACCAGTAATTCGTCAAGGTGAGATTATTGGCTGGTTGCAAATAGCAAAATCTCTTCAGGCATTGACAGAAATATCCCATGAATTACCTAGGGAAATGTTTTTTTCATTGCCATTGATACTGATTGTTGCTGCTTGTGGTGGTTTATTTCTCTCATCAAGAGCATTGCGACCTATCAGTCAAATTACCCGAACTGCCCAAGCTATTAGTGCTATTGACCTCGCCCAACGTTTAAACTACAAAGGGGCAAAAGATGAAGTGGGACAGTTGGCAACCACCTTTGACCAGATGTTAGAACGTTTACAAGCAGGTTTTGAGCGGGAACAACGATTTACGGCTGATGCAGCCCATGAATTACGTACTCCCCTGACGGTTATTAAGGGACGTATAGATGTAACTCGCAGTCGGGAGCGCACAACTGAAGAATACGAGCAAACCTTACAGGACTTAGAACAAGAGGTAGATCGGCTAATTAGACTTAGCAATGGTTTATTGTTACTAGCAAGGATTGACCGAGGACAGTTGCCTTTTGAGCCATTAGCTGTGGACTTAAACGACTTGTTGGAAGTGATTGTAGAACAAGTGCAACATGCTGCAGAATCACAACAAATTAAGTTGTTAAATAATTTGACCCCTGATTTGTGGGTGCAGGGTGACCCCGACCAGTTGATTAGTTTGTTTTTGAATTTGGTAGACAACGCTGTTAAATACACGCCACAAGGGGGTGTTGTTTGGGTGCGCTCCAATTTGTACTTAAATGTAGTGCAGGTGATGATAGTTAATACAGGGGTAGGTATTGCTCAATCGCATCTACCTCACTTATTTGAGCGGTTTTATCGGGCAGACTCAGCGCGTAACTCCGGAAAAAGCGGCGCCGGTTTGGGGTTAGCGATTGCTCACGAAATTGCTCGCTTGCATGGTGGTAATATTACTGCTGACAGCATTCCTAACAAAGAAACTACTTTTACCGTTACTCTACCAACTGCTCAAGTTAATATTGATAAGCTCTAATACCGCTTCGGGGCGCCTCTCATTGTTTTCTTAATCTCGTCTTGTAACTTGAAAATATAGCGAGTTGCAATGGAGTTAGACCATGAAAGTAAGTGAAATGAATTTGGATGCGGATTTATCACAGCAAATATCTGAACATATAATATCTGAAACTCAAGGTAGTGAATATATTATTGATTGCTATCCGTATGCAATGAAAGGATTTTTGTGGGGTCTTGTCTTCTCTGCTGTCCTTTGGATGGGAGTGATTGGCGTATTATTGCTAGTGTTTTAATAGTTGATAAATTGTAGGGAGCGCGTAGACAGATGCAACGACAGGCGCCGACCTACAATTATTTATTACTCTCATCGTATTCTTAAAAAGTCTCTCTAAGATGAAGTTGTGAGCCAATAAATCAAAGGTTAAATCATGAGGTTTAGTTATGACGATTAAGCAAACAATAATGGCTGCTTGTGGAATATTAGCTGTGATGCTTGGAGCCAATTGGTTTTTGAGAACTCAACCGGTTCAAGCTTCTACTGACGACACAGTACCTGCTATAACAATGGTTGAAGCCGTAGAAACTGTTCTTGCTGCTAACCCAGGTACTAAAGCAATTGATGTCAATTTAGAGCGTGAAAATAATAATTTGGCATGGGAAGTTGAACTAAACAATGATTTAGAAGTGTATATTGATGCCAACACAAAAGAAATTATTAAAACTGAGCAAGGCTGGGATTTGAAAGATGTTCCTTTCTTAGCAAACTGGATGCCTAATTAGCCTAATTAATTTATAACCCTGTAATTGGAGTTTACTCATGACTAGAGCTGTATCTACCCATCAAGTTCGGAAACAAGTTAGCCCAATGCAAGACAAGCTGCTTGCAAATTGGCATTCTTTACCTGTAGAAGAAACAGGAATGTCTCACTGCCGGACTGTTATGTAATGACTCTCACTTGGAAACTAAAAATGAGAAATGGGTAGTTGTTGGCGACCCTACTGAGGGAGCTTTGATTACCTCTGCTAATAAATCGGGGTTAATTAAGCCGCTTTTAGAACAACAAATGCCGAGACTGGATGCAATTCCTTTTGAGTCTGAGTTTCAGTACATGGCGACTTTGCACGCAACTCCAATGGGTAAGGCGATTTATATCAAAGGTTCACTAGAGGCAATAGCCAAGCGCTGCACCTTTATGTTAAATAGCAAGGGACAAATCAGACCTATTGACTGCGTCGAGACTTTAAATACCTCCTCTATCGAGCGGGAAGTCAATATTATGGCACGCCAAGGCTTACGGGTGTTGGCGTTGGCAAAGAAGCTTGCACCAAATGAGCAAACTACGGTAGATCATCCTGATATTGACAGTGGGTTGATTTTCTTAGGCTTGCAGGGGATGATTGACCCGCCACGCGAAAGTGCGATGAAAGCAGTGAAAGCCTGTCAAGAAGCAGGTATTCAGGTAAAGATGATTACCGGCGACCATGCTGTAACAGCGCAGGCAATTGCAACTCGTATGGACATCAGTAAAAATGGGTCAGTGCTGGCATTTACCGGCGCCGAACTTGCTCAAATGAACCACCAAGAACTCGCACAAGTTGCAGAAGATGGCGTTGTATTCGCGCGCGTAGCACCAGAACAAAAGCTGCGTTTAGTAGAAGCTTTACAATCAAAAGGTGAAATTGTCGCCATGACGGGGGATGGAGTTAACGATGCACCCGCCTTGAAACAAGCCGATATTGGTATTGCGATGGGTATGGCAGGAACGGAGGTAGCAAAGGAAGCTGCTGATATGCTACTTACTGATGACAACTTTGCCTCAATTAAAGCAGCCGTTATAGTTTATTTAAATACAAAGTACTGTATTTGGTTCTCTCATCGTTTTCTTAGAAAGCCTATTTAAGATGAAGATATAAGCAAATCGCACACTTGCCTAACTTCATTCAGGTTTAATTATGGTAATTAAGCAAGAAATTGTTGGCGCCGTTGGAGTAATAAGTTTGATTCTGGGAGGAAGTTTATGGCTGGAAACCAGACCTGCTCATGCTTCTCACCATGATAAAGTGCCTACTGTGACAATTACCCAAGCGATTGAAACAGTTCAAGCCGCTAACCCTGGTAAGACGGTGACTGACATCAGTTTAGAGCATGAAAATAATAAGTTGGCATGGGAAGCAGAACTCAACAATGGTTCAGAAGTTTACGTTGATGCTAACACAAGGCAAATCATTAAAACCGAAGAAGCTAGGAATTTAGTTGACTTTAGCTTCATCAAGGACTGGATAACTAATTAATTTTTCTCCCATTACCCATTACCTGTTTTTTCGCTTGCAGCTTTGGTTCTCAATTTCACCAACCTAATTAGAAGGTATGTTATGCAAGTAAAGACTGTGCAACCTCCCCTGCAATTTATTCCTCCTGTTTTTAATACATCAGTACTAAATACTAGTCAGAAAGTGCTTCCCTTTTGGTTGCGGTATCATCGGAAAATTAGCCACATTCAAGCTAATGATGTAGAACGTTTAGCAAAACTTTATCACCAATTTCAATCAGGCAAAACCCGTTTCCTTATCGCTTTTCGCCATCCAACTTTGGATGACCCTGCTTGCTTGCATTACTTGCTTGCCCATATTTTACCGCAAGAGGCTCACAAGCATGATATTCCACTACGCCACCCCACCCATGCCCACTTTATCTATGAACGTGGTATTCCTCTTTGGGCTGGTTCGTTTGCAGGTTGGTTTTTCTCTCGAATAGGCGCCACACCCATTCACCGAGGCAAAATTGACCTTGTGGGATTGCGTTCGGCACGGGATTTATTTGCTAATGGTTCTTTACCAATGGCAGCGGCGCCAGAAGGTACTCTTAATGGTTGCAGTGAGCGGATGAATTGCCTTGAACCTGGTGTTGCCCAACTTGGATTTTGGTGCAAGTCAGATTTGTTGAAGAAAGGAGAATTTGAGCAAGTGGTGATTTTGCCCGTTGGTATTAAGTACTACTATGTTCAACCTAATTGGGAAGCTCTGTCTATGCTAATAAGCCAGCTAGAAACAGATTGTGGGCTGACTATTGTAAGGGAGCCGACGAGATTAAAAACTAAGCAAAGTCGGGACAAAGTACTCACTTCGCGGTTAATTCGATTAAGCTATAACATATTATCTATGTTAGAAGACTTTTATACTCGCTTTTATCATCAACCTTTACCAGAAGTCGGTAGTTTAAATGAGCGGTTACATGCTGTTCAAAATGCAGCACTAAATACAGCAGAACGCTATTTTGGCTTACGACCTCTTGGCACTTTTATTGAGCGGCGCCATCGCATTGAACAAGCTGCTTGGGACTGGATTTATCGCGAAGATATTGACAAAAAGCAAGTTTTACCCGCAGTGGAAAATGGTATTGCTAATCACATTGTAGAAATGACCAACATCCACTTATGGCACATGCGTTTAGCTGAGAGCTTTTGGGGATTACTTACCGACTATGTTCAAGAAAAACCGACATTTGAACGCTTTGCTGAAAGCACTTTGCTGCTGTGGAATGTAGTTAATAATCTGAAAGGAGGTAAGGCAAAACAACCTTATTTGGGTCAGCGTTGGGTTGAAATTACCATAGGTGAAGAAATTTCTGTTTGCCAACGTTGGGATGAATACTGTAGTAATCGCCGTCAAGCTGTTAATAATTTAACGCAATACTTACAGAAAGCTTTAGAAAGTATCATATCTCCGACTTACCCAAATCCACAAAAAGTTTCTTTGGTAAGTTAACTTTTTACTAGCAAATTGTAAATAAACGAAAGTTTCATACTTTGAAGGAAAATACTTTATCAAGATTTATTACTAAATTGCTTGTGGTAGGTGTTACAATGAAATTTTTACGACGTTATTTTGAGCATAATTCCGAACCAAGTAGCGATATCTCCCCGGTTAAGCCTTCGGGTAACAACGAAACTAAAAAAAGGTTTTCTTGGCAAAAGACAGCTACTCATTTATCTTTAGTATTATTAGGAAGCGGCATTACCCTTTCAGGTGGCTATTTGTTAGCACGCAATCCAATATCACCACGACAACTTGCTTCTCAAGAAGTTTCTGTACCAAATAGTAAAACTGCTCAAGCTAACTTACCAGGTGTTGCTAATAACAACTTCGTTACTACTGCTGTAAACCAGGTTGGACCTGCTGTGGTCAGGATTGATGCTTCAAGAACTGTAACGAATCGTGTACCAGAGATTTTCAACGACCCATTGTTTCGTGATTTCTTTGGATTGGAGCCAATGCAACCGCGCAGACGAACGCAAAGCGGTACTGGTTCTGGTTTTATTGTTAGTTCCGATGGTCGTATTCTTACCAACGCCCATGTAGTTGACGGCGCCGAAACGGTGAGAGTCAGGTTGAAGGATGGACGCTCATTTGAGGGTAGGGTGTTAGGAACAGACCCAGTAACCGATGTCGCAGTTATCCAAATTCAAGCAAGAGGTCTACCAACTGTTCGGGTAGGTAACTCAGATCAACTTACACCAGGGGAATGGGCAATAGCTATTGGTAATCCTCTCGGTCTTGATAATTCTGTTACCACTGGTATAATAAGTGCCACAGGACGCTCTAGTAGTGCTGTTGGTGTTGCCGATAAACGTGTGAGATTTATTCAAACAGATGCTGCAATTAACCCTGGTAACTCTGGTGGTCCATTATTAAATCAACAGGGTGAAGTGATTGGCATAAATACAGCGATTATTCAAGGCGCCCAAGGATTAGGCTTTGCTATACCTATTAATACTGCTCAACGCATCGCCAATCAACTGATAGCTAACGGAAAGGTAGAACATTCTTTCCTGGGAATCCAAATGTTGACCATTACCCCAGAACTTAAACAAGAAATTAATAGTGACCCCAACCGTCTAATGAAGGTAGATACTGAAGCTGGTGTTTTAGTCGTCAGAGTTGTGCCTGATTCTCCCGCTGCTAGAGCCGGGTTACGTGCTGGCGATATTATTCAAAGGCTTAATGGTAACTCAGTAACAGACTCTCAAACAATACAACAAACTGTAGAAAATAGCTCTGTCGGTGAGAATTTACGCTTACAATTGCGGCGCCAGGGAAGAAATATGGACATATCTGTGCGGACTGGTGCAATTCCTTCAAATAGAGCAATGAACTAAATTACGTGCCTCAAAGCGCGCGTTCAATTTTTGATTTTTTAAACCTTTGTAGCTTTGCATTGAGGAAACTATGCCAATTCAATACAGAAAAATCGGTAATAGAAAGAAACTTCGCTTCACGAGACGCACTTTTATTCTATCCACAGCAGCAGTTGCTCTCGGTATCGCTTCATGTCAACCACAAGCGCAACAAACTCCAACAGGAGCGACAACCCCTGCTGCCTCTCCCGTTGCAGATGCTGGTGCTAGTATCACTCTTACTGGCGCTGGGGCAAGTTTTCCCGCTCCTTTGTATCAGCTTTGGTTTGCAGAGTACAACAAGAAAAATCCCAATGTGCTGATTAACTATCAATCTATTGGCAGTGGTGCTGGGATACAACAGTTCATTAAGGGTACAGTTGATTTTGCAGCGAGTGATGTGGCAATGACAAAGGAAGAAATTGCCAAGGTCGAACGAGGTGTTATTTTGCTACCGATGACAGCTGGCTCTATAGTAGTCGCTTACAACATCCCCGATGTCAAAACAGGTTTAAGGCTACCAAGAGATGTCTTTACCGATATATTTCTGGGTAATATCAAAAATTGGAATGATGCCAGAATTGCAAACGCGAATAAGGATATTAAATTACCAAACTTACCAATTAATGTTGTGCATCGCTCCGATGGTAGCGGTACCACCAGTGTTTTTACTGAACATCTGAGTGCTATTAGTCCCCAATGGAAAAGTAAAGTTGGCGCCGGTAGAAGTGTAAGCTGGCCAGCAGGTAGTGGTGCTAAGGGTAACGAAGGTGTAACCGCTCAAGTTCAACAAAACCAAGGCGCCATTGGTTATGTAGAGTATAGCTTTGCTAAAAAGAACAATCTTGCAATGGCTGCTTTACAAAATAAAGCTGGTAACTTCATTGTGCCAACACCAGAAGCTGCGACTAAAACATTGGCAGCAGTAGAATTACCTGAAAACTTAGTTGCTTTTATTACTGACCCAGAAGGCGCCGAGTCTTACCCCATCGTTACTTACACCTGGCTTTTGGCTTACGACAACTATGAAGACCGAAAGGAAGCTGAAACCCTCAAGAGTGTAATTGAATGGGCATTAACCGATGGGCAGAAATTCAGTGCAGAACTTGGATATATCCCCCTGCCGGAAAAAGTTGTGGAAAAAACAAAAGCTGCTGCTAATCGTATTGTCTCATAAATACGTGATTGGATTTTACATAGTTTGACGAGCAAAACCATTACTTCAAAAGCTGTTTTGGTAAATGATTGAATGATTCTCAATAATTCACTTATGTTTTATACCGTAAAGTATGGAGACACACTACCAAAAATAGCCGAACAATTTTATGGACAGCCCAGTATGTGGAGATTAATTTATGAAGCTAATCCAGATATTATTTTCATCACTCCTGGGATAACACTTTATATCCCCCTTCCTGAATCTATTAATGAGAAAGAAGTAGAGAAAAACCAAAACTTGTACAAACCTACAGAAAAGTAATAGTATGACTAAATCTCAGCACTCTATCAAAAATAATTTTGTGCGTTTCGGAGCAATTAGTGGAAGTTTATTAATTGGGTTAACATCATTTGTTATACCTATTTCCTTAGCACAAAGCGCCCAAGCTCAACAAGTGCATAAGTCTAATAATGATAATTTGTTTGTTATCCCACCTATGCCTGAAGGACTGCAAACTCCAAGCGCTACGGTTGTACCTGTAAATGGAAAAGTCAACGTGAAGCTGACTAACAAAACTAACGCTGCACTTACATACGAAGTCATTGGACATACCAACCAACGCACTCTTTTAGGGAAATCAACTGTCACCCTAAAAAACCTACCAGTTTCTGTAGCTATTAGCTTCCGGCGCCGGGATAAGGGACTGCTTACCGTTAAACCTCAAGGGGAAACAACACCTGGACTACTAGAAGTTAAGTTAGATGAAGGGACTTATTTTGGTAACGATAAAATTGCAATGCGAGTTGAAACAACAGGTGATGTTTTCTTGAACTAATTCTAGCAAATGAACCTTAAAAAAACCTGGCTGTATTCTTTAAACGGTTTATTAGCCATACCTTTATTGCTTTTGCTTAGTTCATTAATCCCTAAAAATTTGGGTATTAGGTCATTTACTAGGACTAGTCTTTCTTTTCTATTATTGATTCTTACATCAGTTGTTACTCTAGTTTCTTTTACGGGTGTATTATTATCTATATCTGTTACTTTATCTGTTACGCTAATTTTATATGCGATTATAGGAACAGTTATTACAGTTTACATAGGTCAAAGATTAATTATTATTAACTTCAACCAGCTTAAACAAGAAGCTAATTTTCGTTATGGTCTTATTCATGTTCGAGATAACGCCGAGTCTGTTGCCTTTTATCAAGGTGAAGCCCAAGAGTCAGTTCAATTAAAACAGCGGTTTATAGGCGCCATTCGTAACTTCGATTTGTTGATTAACTGGCAGCGAAATCTTGGCTTCTTTACCGTCAGTTACGATTACTTTGTTTCTGCGCTACCATATATTATTGTGGCGCCGATCTATTTTGCGGGTAATGCGGAATTTGGGAAATTTACCCAGGCAGCAATTGCATTTCAGCAAATTTTCCGAGCTTTATCTATTATAGTTAGCCAGTTTGAAAGTTTGACGGCTTTTGCAGCAGGAGTTGAGCGTCTGGATAGTTTGCATAGTGCTTTAAAAACACCATCTCCAAACGCAACAGGAATGACAACTATCGATATGACGGAAAACTCCAAATTAGCTTTACGTCAAGTTACTTTACTCACCCCCAATTATCAACGTACTTTAATTCGTGAACTCTCCGCCACCATCAACCGAGGAGAAGGAATGGTCATTGTCGGGCACAGTGGCAGCGGTAAAAGTTCTGTTTTACGTGCAATTGCAGGTTTATGGAATGCGGGAACAGGTCATATTATTCACCCTTCCTCGACAGATATGATGTTTTTGCCGCAACGTCCCTATATGGTACTGGGTTCTTTGCGAAGTCAGTTGCTCTATCCCAATACCGACCCTAATATCAGTGAAAGTAAATTGCATCAAGTTTTGGAAGAGGTAAATTTAAAAGACTTACCAGAACGAGTTGGAGGGTTTGATGCAGAACTCGACTGGGCAAACGTCCTATCCTTGGGAGAACAACAACGTCTTGCTTTTGCCCGTCTGTTACTAAGTGCTAGGAGCTATGCTATTTTAGATGAAGCAACGAGCGCGCTAGATATTAACAACGAACGGCGCCTGTATCAACAATTGAAAGCTACTGGAACTACTATAATTAGTGTTGGGCACCGCTCTAGCTTATTGCAGTATCATGAATATGTTTTAAAGCTGGATGGTGACTCTAATTGGCAGTTGATGCCAACCAGAGAATATAATTCTGCTGAAGTTTGTTAAATATTATCTATTTTTTGTGTTGTAGAGATGTGATTAATCACGTCTCTACATTTGTGTTTGTGGTTACAGAATAATTTAATACATAAACATTTCTAAAGGAAGAAGTCAGAGCGTAATTACTGAAACTATTCTTAAAAGAGCCTGTAAACTATTACATGCTGCAATATCTCAAGTTTGCTTTTGTCGGCTGTGGGGATTGACCCCCTATCTTATTATTTTATAGTTAGCAGGAGTTTGTTTAACAATTAATTGGTATAAAGTATGAATAATCAAACTACATGGAAATACGTATTTCAGTTAAAAGCTGTGATAAATTGGGTCGAATCTGTGTTTTTGTTATTATCAGACCAATGGATTCGTAAGTCACTTAATCTAGAACCTCTAGTAAATTCTGAATATTCACATCTATTTCTAGCATTAGTATTTGTTATTGGGATTGGCTATTGGTGGGTTGGTCAAGATATCTCTGAGAATTTCAGCATTGTAAAACTAGGAATTTACGCACAATATTCGGTTTTTTCTATCTTGGCTTATCATACTATTGTAGGCAATATTCACCCATTTTATTTGCTCCCAGGTGTTATTAACCTAATTTTCGCCATTTTATTCACCATATTTGTATATTCCTCTGCTTCACCTAAATCAGCTATATCAGAAGTAAAATAACCAGGTTAATTTAAAATGCCACTACAACATGGGCCTTGGACGATACAACAAACAAAAGTAAAGTACCACAATTCATTTATTAGCATTCGTGAAGACCAAGTGGTTCAGCCTAATAATATACCTGGAATGTACGCCATTGTTAAAATGAAACCAGGTGTTGCTATTTTGCCAATAGATAATGATAACAAAGTATATCTGACCAAACAATTTCGTTATGCACTGGGTAAAGAAAGTATTGAAGTTGTATCTGGTACAGTCGAGGAGAAAGAGCCAAGACAGTTAGCTGCACGAAGAAAACTAAGAGAAGAAATTGGCATTATCGCCTCAGAATTAATTGATTTAGGCGTAGTTGATTTAGATACATCGATTGTACGTTGCTGTGTGCATATGTTTTTAGCGAAGCAGCTAACAACAGTCGAAGCACATAAAGAAGGTACAGAAATAATAGAAAAATTTCATGTTCCTTTAGATACTGCTGTGCAAATGGTAATGGATAGTAAAATTACCCACGCTCTTAGTTGTGCATTGATTTTGAAAGCTGCCAAACGTTAACTATAAATACTTTTCTATTATTTATTTTGCTACACTATCGCCTGACAAAGAGGGCCATCTAACAGTCAGAATAGTACAATCAGATTCAGCCTCCCAGGTATGGGAAACACCTGGGCGCCACAAAACATAATCGCCTTCATGAGATAGTACAATTTCTCTATCTTCAAATTCCAGCCGAAACCGTCCATTTATTAAAATAGATAGCGTAGTGGCTTCATTGTTTACTGCCCATTGCGTTCTATTTTCGCCTGCTTTGTGAATAGCCCATTTCACCTCAAGTTCTTCAGTGTAACGAGCGTCATCCGGGTTGATAAAGTGACCAATAAACCAACCCCCACGACTTGCACCTTCTTTTTTCGCGTTACCAAAAATAACTTCATTCTGGCTCGATTGCATTACCGTAATCCAATTTTTTATATAAACAATTTTAAAAACAATTTTAAATTATTTGTTTTCGCTATTTACATAAAGAAACCTGGTTTCCACGCAAATCGTCATTTTTATTACATGCTATCAACAAAGAAACCAGGTTTCTAGGTAAAATTTTAGTACGCAACGCATCGATTGATTTACAGCCTGTAATTTCCCTGTTCTGTATTGTATAAATACTTACGTGCTTACCTTCGTTAAGTAATGTTAAGAGCCTCTGTAAATTAACTATAAAGACAGGAATAACTAATTACAATTGTCAATTTTTGATTCATGTGCTAATTTATAACATGCGTGGATTATATCGTATTCTGTAGTATTTGCTTCTATCGCAAGATAGATAATAAAATGGCACGCGAGATTTAAGAGGAGCGCAAAAACACTCTGTTTTAATAAGGCACCTGGTTTAAAGCGCTGAAGTAAGCTCCTTTACCCTCTTGCAATATTGGCTATAAATATGAATTCAGAAGTCAGAGACGAAATTTCATTTTTAACATGTCCTATAACCTTTGAGCAAAGTCATCAAAGGATATTAGCAGAAAGCGTACTTGTTGCAGAGAAGCTTCAAAAAATTTCTAAACCAGAAATTAGGTCTAGCCTTCGAGCATCAACTATTGAAGGTGTTTTCGCGACCCTGTTTTACAGCATTATTGGCGGCGTATTACTAAGTAATTTCTTGCTAGATTTGGGCGCCAGTCCGGTGTTTATTGGTTTGCTTGCTTCTATTCCTCAACTTCTAAACCTATTTCAACCACTAGGAGCTTATTTTGCAGATAAAAGTACTAGCAGAAGAAGGTGGTCGATAAGCATTTTCTTATCGTCGCGGTTGCTATGGTTGATTGTTGCGCTCGCTATTTTTTGCGGTAACGAGTTCCATCTGATTGACCATGTTCTGTTGGTACAGTTGACATTGGCAATTATATTACTGACTAATATCATTGAAGCTTTTGGTCGTGCTTCTTGTGTTAGTTGGATGGCTGCTTTAGTACCAGAGCGTTTGCGAGGACGATATTTTGGCTTTCGCAATAGTTCCATTAACTTAATGAATCTTTTGGCGGTACCGTTGTTGGGATTAGTGGTATCAAAATATCCTGGTGGAAGAGTGCAAGGCTTTGGGGTGGTCTTGATTATAGGAATTGTGTTTGCGCTAATCAGTCTGGGCTATCAATTTTTGATGACTGATGTAAATCCGATAGAAGAATCTTTATCAAGTAAAAATACAGTTCCGTTAGAAGGGTGGGAGACTGTTGCTAGCTTCCTCAAAGATACTAATTTTTTGAAATTTCTACTTTACTCTGGTTTATGGAGCTTTGCTGTTAATGTCAGCGCTCCTTTCTTTAACCTTTACCTACTGGAAAAACTGTCTATAGATGTTAGCGTGGTCACGATTTATAACAGTTTGGGAACAGGCGCCAATTTACTCATGTTAATTTTCTGGGGTAAGCTGGCCGACCGAGTTGGGAATCGTCCGCTTTTGGTAATGGTGGGAATTTTGGTAGCGCTAACACCTTTACTGTGGCTGTTTGGTGGGTGTAACGCAGTTTCTCTTTGGATTTGGTTCCCATTATTGCACTTGCTAGGTGGCGCCACTTGGGCGGCAATTGACTTGTGCAGCGGCAATCTTTTGATGGGAGTGGCGCAAAAAGCGAACAGGTCTATTTACTTTGCACTTGCAGCAGCAGTTCCGGGTGTCACTGGAGCAATGGGAATCATTGTTGGTGGTGTTAGCACAACTCTTGCTAGTACTGATGGTTGGGACGTGCTATTTTCTCTCTCTGCTGGTCTGCGGCTTTTTGCACTGCTACCATTGTTATTTATTTGGGAGCAGCGTTCTATACCTTTGGGTCAGCTTTGGCAAGTGCTATTTCCACATTCTAAAAGCCCGTTGCCATAAGTTGCTTGTCTCTACATATCAACGTTCTTGATAATCTTCTGAGGACATAGGGTCTAATTCCCATCTACCAGAATCACGTTCATCCAAAATATCGATTGTTTGAAGCGATACCCCGTCATCATAATCTAAACCAACAGCGGCGCCGAGTTCTTGAACAATGTTTTGATCGGGAGTCGCAACAGTTCCCCCTACTGCTTCGTCACCAACTGCTTCAGCCTGGTCCCAACGAGCATCGATATCACCTCCTGTTAGTTCTGGACTAGTCGATGTGTACTGCTCCATACGGTCATGCATGGTGCGTCCGCCAATTTCTAGCCCAGGTTCTACGGCAACACCCGTTCCAAATGATTCAGTTATTGCTTGGGGTAAATCTGAAATAATCTCTTTGTCTGTGTCTTCTACGGGTATATCAGAAACAAGGTCAATATCTTCGTCGATGGGTATATCTAAAATATTGCCCTCGACCCTTGTATTTAGTTTCTTGTCTGTTTTGCTAGTCGAGTCAGCCATAATGCTCCGAATCATCCAAATACCTATAAATGCAAAATATCTAAAAATGAAATCATTAAAATCCGCTTTGAGGATGAAAATTTATTAGTTGATATGAGTAAAGTTTAGGCGCCTACTAATATATTTCCGGTGTAACCAGCATGATTGTATTGTTCAAGGACTTGTTCAGCAATATTTTTCTCTTCTCCTGCTGCGACCAAAGCAACAGTCGCACCTCCAAATCCGGCGCCTGTTAACCTGGCACCAAAGACTCCCGGAGTTTTCTGCAATATATCGACTAATGTATCGAGCGCAGGTACAGAAACTTCGTAATCATCACGTAAGCTAGCGTGCGAAGCATTCATCAATTCCCCAAATTGTTGTAGAGACGAGACATGTCGCGTCTGTGTCTCGACATTTTGTAATGCCTCTAAAACACGATTATTTTCTGTTACAACATGACGCGCGCGTCGTCGCAACGGTTCTGGTAACGTTTCTACCAAGTTGACATCAGTAATATCTCGTAGAGCTTTCACTCCCAGTAATTGCGCTGCTTGTTCACACTCTGCACGTCGTTCGTTATATCCACTACCAGCTAAAGTACGAGGGACACCGCTCTCTATCACCACAATCTTGGCGCCTTCAGGCAAAGGTAAAATACGACGTTCCAAAGTACGGGTGTCTAAAAACAGCATGTGTTCAGTATCAGCCAGACTCGAAGCCATCTGATCCATAATCCCACATTGTACATGGGCATACTGAATTTCAGCCTTTTGTGCAAACTGGGCAATTTCTACATCATTGATAGGCAAATTAAAAAGTTGACGTATTCCTCTAAGAGTTGCTACCTCTAATGCTGCACTACTGGATAACCCCGAACCTAGGGGAACTGAGGATTTAACGTACAGATTTATAGGTGATATTGTATACCCAACTTCTTTTAAAACTTGAATACAACCAAAAATATACCTTGCATATTCCTCTTGCATCTCACCTGCTCTAAAAGACTCTTCTCTAATATCTACTCGCTCATCTAAATTTTCTGAATAGAAGTGGTACATTCTATCATCACTTAATCCAATTTGTACTATCGTTTGTTGAGGAATTGCTGTAGGCAGAACGAACCCGTCATTGTAATCAGTATGTTCACCAAGTAAGTTAACTCTTCCAGGCGCCAACGCTTCAACAGATGGTAATTTTTGATTAAATATTGTTTGAAAATTCATAGTTTCAATAGTAAATTTGTAAAAGAAATCATACTAAATATTAAACTTCTAAAACAAGTGGACGTAATCTTCCTTCTACTTCGACGCTAGGAAAGTTGGCATCATAAGTCAAATTCTCCAACTTCCCATCGGCACTAATTACAAAAGTATCCTCAATTTTTGCACCTGCGAGACTTGGATTCCACGCAACAGCAATGTTTTCTTTCAAAGTATCAGTTGTAGTGGGATTTGCGACAATTTCTCGCGCTAGGTATCCAGTCGTTCCTCCCTGATGATGTTCGCGGATTGCATTGGGAAAATTGTGTTGTTGATAAGCGTAGAATAAAGTTTGGTAAACCTCATTTAAAGCAGTTCCTGGTTTACACTTATTTAATGCTACGCTTTCAACTTCACGACAAACACGATGCAATTCGTTTTCTTGATGTGGAATTGTACCAAAAGAAACGAAACGGGTTAGATTTGCATACAAACCATACCCCCGCGCGCAAAATACCATCATTGCTTTGACTCCAATCGGTTCGTTTGTTGGTGTAGCGTGACGATATAGCGGTAAACGTCTTTCTCCTGCTACAAGTGTTAAAGCTGGATGTAACCCTCTTGCCCATAGCGCTTCTGCACCTGCACCCGCTAATTGATATTCTGTCCAAGTTGGTTTTGCTGCTTGTAGTACTTCTGTCATTGCTTCGCTTGCTTTGCATCCTACTTCGCGATAGCGCTCTAACTCAGTTGGCATCATTACTCTTTTATATTGTTGTAAAGATTCAGGTAATGGCTTTTGTGTTTCAGTCGGACGGTCGCTTAATACTTTTCCATCTCCAGTTGCATCACGTATAAATGACTTACGTGCGTTAGTATCTGCCCAAGGATAGATGTGTAATTTTAAGTTAGATGGTAATTCCTCGTCTTGTAAACGTTGTGCCTCAATTTCGTCTGTTAATACCCAAGCATCTTCAGGTGTTACCAATACAGATGCTATGCCAGTTTCAGCAGTAAGTAAAACTGTATTCGAGGCGCCAGCAGTTGCCCAAGCAAACCAGTCTGTACCAGATAAGTACACACCTTGGGCGCCAGTTTCTTTAAGAGTTTGGCGGATAAATTCGAGTTTGGTAGATACTTCGTCATTATACCGATTCATTTTTTTACACCCTTTTTACAAACGAGATAGTTCTTCGATATTTACGGAAACTGCTTGTAACTCTTTGGCTTTCTCTTCTGGAAGTGCATCATTAGCAAACATTCCCGCAGCAAGTTCCGTTCCTGCTAAATACTTAAGTCTTTCACTTGTGCGATATGGTGGATAAAACTCGGCGTGTAAATGCGCTTCGGGATGTGCTTTTCCATCTGTTGGTGCAGTGAACCAAGCCATTAAATAAGGAAACGGGCGCCCAAACAAGCCATCATATTTAAGCGTCACTGTTTTTAAAGCTTTAGCAAGTGACCACCGCTGTTCTGAACTTAGGTAATGAAAAGTGGAAACTGGTAAAATTGGTGCCAACCATACTTCATATGGATAGCGCGCGCATACTGGCACAAAGGCGATAGCGTGTTCATCTTGATAAATAATGCGTTTGTTATCAGCTATCTCTTTTTGTATCAAATCCGCTAATAATCCCTGTTGATGTTCCTCATAAAATCGCTGCTGCATTTGTTGCATTCGAGCGGGAACGGGAGGAACGAATGGATAAGCGTATATTTGACCGTGGGGATGGTGCAGTGTCACCCCTACTTCTACACCTTTGTTTTCAAAAGGTAGAACATACTGAATTTCTGCATTTGCACCAAGGCAACGTACACGTTCACCCCAAACTTGTAGTAGTAAATCTAAATGGTATAGTTCTAATGAACTTAAAGACGCTTTCGGGTCTTGAGTAAAAACTACTACTTCACAGGCGCCATTAGCAGGTAAAGTATCAACAATAGATTGTGGTGGGTTATGTGCCGTTAAATTTAAAGAAGGAAAGCGGTTATCAAATACTGCAACATCATAATTTCCTTCAGGAAGCTCTGTAGGAACTTTCTCATCTTTAGTCGGCGCCAAAGGATTATATTCTGGAGGTGGCATAAAAGTACGCCCTTGACGGTGACTTGCATAAGCTACCCATTCACCTCGTAATGGGTGCCAGCGTAGATGAGGGTTTGCTTGCACTGGTTCATTACTAGGACTTGGAGCAGTTATTTCCCCTTCAATTGGAAATCTACTATATAACGTTAAGTTACGACCATCAGGCTTTATCAGCTTTTGGGTATACATTTTTTCAATACAACTTTTACAATTTTCTATGCTTTTCTTGTGGAACGGGCATCCCTGCCCGTCCTATGTCTACTGTCTATTGTCTATATCTAAGTACCCTATAACTAGGTACCTTATATATGAGGCGGGCAAGGATGCCCGCTCCACAATACAAGCTCCACAATACAAAACAAATAGATAGTTTATTTTTTGGAAACTGATTGCTTACCATAAAAGTTGTATCTGAATTAGAGCAATAAATATCTCTATCAAACGATGTAGAGACGCGATATATAATTCTGTTCGCCTAATATCTGGTATTATATATTACTATTTTATCTAAGTGTAGTTCAATCCAACTACTGTTAAAAATCGATTTATAAATACGGTTATGCACTTTTAAACAACCTTGGTGCTTAATCAAAAGTCCTGATAAAAGCAATTCTCTTTCTTCTGGACTGTCAACTGCGGCAACTTCGACCTGTTGCAATACTTGTTTATAAATTTCTAGTAGTCGAGCAGGTTGGTGTTCACTTCTCAGGATGCGGTCGCGAATAGTTATTAGATGCTCTGGCTGGTCTTGGCATTCCCAATTATCTAAAATCGACTCCTGCACTAAGTTTTGAATCCATTCTGCTTCTTGATTTGTGGGAATAGGAGATGAAGAATTGCGAATCAGCTTACAAAGTTTTTGAGTTAGAAAAGGCTGACCATTTGTCCAAAGTAAAACTTCTTTCAGCACCACTTGTGGATTACTAACTTTCTGTGCTAATCCATGAAGCAAAGGTTGAGCTTCATGGTCTTTAAAACCTTCTAGCTGAATTGCTTGACCAATATTAAAAGGTGTTCTTTTATAATCTACTATAAATTCTGTTGGTGTTGCTACTCCTAATAGAACAAAGGTTAAACGCCGATATTCCAGATTAATGGTACGTTGGTTGTAGCAGAAGCGGATGAAAGCAAAAAAATCATTAACTGGAAAATTTGAACCTAAAATACTATCTATTTCATCTATAAAAATAAAAATTTTCTCACTTTTAACTTCCTGAAGTAGAATATCTTCGATAAATAGACTCAAGCACTGGACGGGTAATAAATCTTGGTGTGAATTCCACCATGCTTTAAAATTTACCTTTGAGAGCAATCCAAAACTTCGCCATAACTCTACCGCTAACCCTTTATACCATTGGTTAGGGGTTATATTTTCACTGCCAAAACGGGTTAAGTCTATTGCCCCACAGCTAAACTTCTCTTGCTGAAGATGGTGCATCATGCGTACCATGAGACTTGACTTACCCATTTGTCGCGCATTTAAAATGTAGCAAAATTCCCCAAGATTTAATGCCTTATAAAGGTGACGGTCTGCGGCACGCACTACATAAGTGGGAGCGTCCATTGGTAAACTGCCTCCAACTTGGTAATCGTAGGTCGAAGGCTGTTCTGCATTTCTGAGCAAATCGTTTTCAAATACTAGTTTGGCTTGGGTGTCTTTAAGCACTTCTAGTGTTTGCGAAAGTTCTTGGGTACGCTCAATAACTTTTTGTTCTAAAGTTTGGTTGGACTCGGCTAATGCGAGATGTGCTTGCTGCAAGTTTATACTAAGGGCAGTTTTCTCTTCGTAAAGTTGAGCATTTTTTAAAGAAATAGCTGCTTGAGAAGATAATAGTTTTAATACTTTTAATCTCTCAAGTGTAAATGCACCTTTACTTAGACTATTTTCTAAATAAAGTAAACCAATGAGTTGACCTTGATTGATAATAGGTACACATAAAATAGATTGTGGTTGATTATTGATAATGTAAGGGTCGTTTGTAAATCTTCCTTGATGGACTGCATCATTTAAAACTACATCCTCCTTAGTTATTTCTACGTAATTAATTAAGGATATGGGTAGCTGATAATTTTTATTTATCTCTGTTTGAATGACTATAAACTCATCTTTGTTTATATTACCTTGAGCGGCAGTAAGTAATCGTTCTTGCTTTTTCAACAGAATAAAACCAGTTTGGGCGCCTGCATTTTCAATGACTATTTTCATTAAGTTTACCAGCAGACTGTCTAGCATAATCTCGCTAGAAATAGTTTGCAAGGCTTTCATCACTGTATCGAAATCGAGTGCATTAGAACTTTTAGTTAGTGATGTAATCGTCGATATAATTGGAGTTGTTGCTTCTAACTTTCTATTGAGTAATTGTGGGTATTTTTTATCTAAATCTTTTACCTTGGCAGCGGCGCCCCAAATTAAATAATGATAGCGAGCATTCTGCATATAAGCTTCAGCAATAGTAGTTTTGCCCGCATCTAGATAAAACTTTGCCGCTAACTCGTAGGCAAGAGCTTCTTCATGAATATATTTATTTTCTTGGGCAAGAGCAATCGCTTTGTCATAACAATCTGCTGCCTTAATTTCTCGTCCTAAAATTCGATACCGCTCTGCCTCTATAAGAAAAAACTTGTTTAAATGGTTCATTGGGGCATGATGCGCCCATTTTTTTATTTTATTTTGGCTTGCTTGCATTTTTCGATATAATCGCTTTTGCTCTACTTTGGAGGCATTCGTATATATTGCAAGTTGAATAAGTGAAGTGTAAAAATGATATGCTGGAACACATAGAGTTCCGACTAAACCATCTAAATATTTTTCAGCTATAGCTGCGTATTCAAGAGCTAGTTGGTACTTTTCAAACAAGTAACAAAGCATCAACTTATCAAAGTATAGCTGAAAAATCATGTTTTGGTTATTCTTTGCCTCAAGTTGACTCAGTGAGGTTTCTTCTTCATTATAAACTTGACCAACTAAACGATATGGACAATCAGAATATCCCATTAGATTTAAAACAGTTTGCCAAGTCATTAATATACTTTCATAATATAGCTCCTGCTTAAATTTATGAATAAATTCGTTGAATTTTGCTATTTCTTGAGAAACAAACCCTAACTCATTACCTACATAATAGAAATAGAAAGAGTGATTAAATCCACAATAACTAGCATATTGTAAATCTCCTATTTCTATTGCGCTGAAATAACTCTCAAGTAGAGATGGTAATGTTTGCCTAACATGTGAGTGCCAATGTTTGACAAAGCCATTAACTATATAAGTTACTTTAGGTCTAATTTTTTGAGCATTGAACTTGTCTAACAATTCTAATGCCAAATTACCGAAGTCAGAGCCAGTTCTAATATTTCCTAATCTACCGCAAAGAATTAGACCGTAACACGCATACGTCATTGCTGATAAATTTGTATTACCGTACTTAATCGATAAATTTACTCCTTTAAAAATAACTATTGGTAACAAGTTAGGAGTAGCGAAGTAAGCAGCAGGAGTAATAGCTGATAGAATCCGCATTATTGCTAGTGCTATCTTGTCGCTCATTTGGGGCAAGTCAATTAAATCTTCGATTCGTTTTCCGAGTAATGCTAGCTTTGTTTCTAATAGGTAAAGTAAAATATCAATTTTGCTGGGTTGTTTCGGTAAACTCACTCCTAAAAGCTTCAATGCTATTAGTCCCGTATCGATTGCTTTTTGTATTTGATTTTGTGTACTGTAAGCAGAAATTTTAACTTCATAGACTTTCACCTTGTCGAGCGGTATACTAGTTTTTTGTAGTACGACTGAGGCTAATTCCTCCATTTGGTCGAACTGACCGCATAAGTAAGCTGCCTCCACTGCTTCTACATACAGTGCTAAGGTTAAGTCATAAAGTCTTTGCCAGCTTTCTCCCAACAAGTTTATTCCTACCATCAAGTATCTTAATGCCCCTTCATAGGCCGTCGATGCTTTTGCTTTTTTTCCTGCCTTGAGATTTAATTGAGCTAAATTGTCCTTTTCTATTTGCTGTATAATGCAATTGCAGCCTAAATTCAGGTGGTTAACTATATTAAAGATTTTCTGCTCTCGTTGGAATGGTGTGTTTTCTAAAAGCAATCGCCCTACTTGATAATGCACGGCTTGCTTTTGGGCGCCAGGAATTAATGAATAAGCTGCTTGCTGAATGCGGTCGTGGGCAAACTTGTATTCGACGTTAACATCTGTTGCCAAACCTTGAATATCAAAATCGATTAATTTATAAGTATCGCTTAAAGGCAAAATTAGACCTTCTGCTATTGCTTGCCACAAGTCAGATGCAGTTTCTCTAGGAGATTTTTTATAAACAATTGCCAAGGTTTCGAGGTTGAAAGAGTTGCCAATACAAGCAGCTAGCTTCAATACCTCTTGCGTTTGTTCTCCCAATTGCCGCACCCTGCTAGCCATTAGTTCAACAACATTATCAGTTATTTCGCTGATCTGTATTTGTGCTAAATTCCATTCCCAGGCGCCACTTTGATAGTCAAATTTAAATAACTGTGTACTATAAAGTAACTTTAAAAACTCATTGATAAAGAATGGATTACCATGAGTTTTATCAAGTACTAATTTTGCTAATGGTTTAACCTCTTCAGTAGAAGCATTAAGAGTATCAGCAATTAACTGCGTAATGTTGGGTAAACTTAAATTGGTAAGTAATATGTCATTAACAGTTGCTCCAAGCTTCTTTATTTCATCTATCGTCAACATCAATGGATGACTTACACTAACTTCGTTATCTCGATAGGCGCCGATAATCAAAAAATAGCGATTGCATGAAGCTGTCATTAACAGTTCAATCAATTTTAACGAAGCAATATCGCTCCATTGTAAATCATCTAAGAACAGAACAAGTGGGTGTTCTGCTTGGGTAAATACTTGGATGAAGTTTTGAAACACCAAATTAAAGCGATTTTGAGCTTCTGCTGGCGCCAGTTCTGGTACTGTTGGTTGTTGACCAACAATTAATTCCACTTCAGGTATCACATCAATTATCACTTGTCCGTTGGCGCCGAAAGCAGTTAACAGCTTTTCTCGCCAAGTATCAATTTTGACTTGGCTTTCTGTAAGTAATTGTTGAATTAAAGAACGAAACGCTTGAACGAACGAACTATAAGGAATATTTCTTTGAAATTGATCGAATTTACCCGAAGTAAAGTATCCCTGCTGCTTCGTAATTGGTTTATAAATTTCCTGCACTAGAGATGACTTGCCAATGCCAGAATATCCTGTCACCAGAATCATTTCATTACCCTGACTAACGCGCTCCATCGCAGCTAACAAAGTGTTAATTTCTTGCTCTCTTCCATAAAGCTTTTGGGGAATTTGAAAGCGTGAAACATCATGTTGACCCAGCTTGAAGGAGTTAATTTTCCCTGTATGCCATTGCCTTCTACATTCCTCCAAATCTGCCTTAATTCCATAAGCACTTTGGTAGCGGTCTTCGCCATTTTTTGCCATTAATTTTAGTAATATCTCAGAAATTACTACAGGAATGTCTATATTGTGATTGTGCGGCGCCACAGGTTGTTTAGCAATATGGCAATGCACCAATTCCAACGCATCTTGAGTAGGGAAGGGTAACGTGAGAGTTAGTAATTCGTAGAACGTGACTCCCAGCGAGTAAAAATCTGTGCGATAATCAATAGCGCGATTCATCCTTCCAGTTTGCTCTGGAGAAATATACGCGATGGTTCCCTCTAGTAAATTTGGATTGCGGAAAGTTGAAACTTCTTTGGGAAGAACTGTAGAAATGCCAAAGTCGATTAGTTTAAGTTGACCTGTTTTCTGATTCCAAACAATGTTAGATGGATTGATATCTTTATGTATAATATTTCGCTTGTGTACCTGACCGAGAATGTCAACAATTTCAATAGCAAGCGGTAGAAACTCGTTTAAAGTAAATTGTTTACCTTGCATTAATCTTGTCAGGGATTGACCACCAAAATCTTCTAATACCATCAGCCATTGGTGCCGCTCGCTTTCTAAGCTGTAGACATCTATGGTATTTCTTAAGCTAAGATTTTTAGTTATTTCATACTCGCGTTGGAACTGAGCTAGTATTTTTGGGCTAGGATAAGCGGGTTTGAGAATTTTGAGAATAACTTGCTGGTTATCTACTTTTCGCTGCGCGCGGTAAATCAACGAGCTTTCGCTTTCGTAAATTATTTCCCTACAATCATAACCTAAAATATCCATGTACTTTAATACTCTAAATTGTAGGGATGCAATTTCTAATCAATACTACTCAGTTAATAATTATAATCCCCCCAACCCCCCTTAATAAGGGGGGCTTAAACTAGCTCTTTTCCCCCAAAATGCAGAGCTTGAACTAGCTCTTTTCCCCCCTTATTAAGGGGGGTTAGGGGGGATCAGTCATGATATAAAAATTTTAAACGAGCAGTATTTCATTTTTATCATATCAAAATTTTGTTCATCAAAATATTACTTATTTTTTTAAATAATATAAATAAAATATATTTACTTTTCAATCGCTATATGCTTCTGGAAATATTGCCGATACAGATGACAACTAAGTGCGGCTTTATTTTCATATAACTTAATCACGCCCATACTTTTTAACTTATAAGCCAAAATTGGTTCTAATTGTACGGGTTGGGGGGAATTTATGACATGATCAAGAGCCAGAGCCAAGTTTGGCTGTTCTTGCAAAATAGCCCAAAGACGCTGTAAATGGTGGGAATAAATTCCGGTACATGTAGGAGCGGTTTCCAAAAGTTGTGCTAGATTGATTTCGCCAACACTAAGATGATAGATTGCTGTATGTATTAGTGAGGGGTGTCCTCCAACCATTGCCATCAAAAGCTTTGCTTCAAGGTCTTGCTTCCAGTTAAGTTTATAACGTTGGGCTAACTGCTGTACCTGTTCTAGATTGAACTCATTCAAAACAATTGGTAGTCCCACATTAAAAGGCGATTGGTTCAGCTTTAAGGGAATATATATCTCGGTTGACTTGACTATAATTATACGCAGCTTTTGCCATATCGGTAGCCTTTTAGCTTCTTCGTACCACGAGCGCAATAAAGGTAAAAAATCTTTGGCTACCGTAGGATACTCAAATATTTGATTCACCTCATCCAAAGCCAATACGATAGGAGAATTTATATGCTCTAGGAGATAATCTTGAAAATATAAGGTGCTGCTTAGTTTGCTGCCTAAGTCTTCATCCCAATATTCGTCTAGTTTTGTTTCGAGTTGCAACTGACGGGTGACACTAGCACATAACCAGCGCAAGAAGCGATTTGGTTCGCTCAAAATTGTTGAGTCAACTTGCTCAAGGTTTAAGCTAACTGTATGGTAATTGATGCTATTAGCATAGCCTAAAATTCTCAGCAGTAGTGAGGTTTTCCCCATTTCTCTAGGCGCCCTAATTCTGATTAAGGCGCCTCCTTTAATAATCTCTTGACAAATAATATCTTTTAGGGCAGAGTCTTCAATATAAAAAGGAGAGCCAAGAGGAACTGAGCCACTAGGGAAGCAAGGCAACATATCTTGGCTTACATTTTCAGAAGAGCTTGCAGGAAGTTGCTCATTGGGCAAAGTCTCCGCATTTAAACAAGCGGCATAGTTCTCTAACAAGAAACGACAATTTTTTTTGGTAACGCGCCTGTCAATAAGTGTAGACAGTCTTTGCCACAAAAGAGGCGCCACAACATTAGAAAGATATCCAGGGCTATAACCCCCCTCAGTAGCCATTTGGTTATAGCTCCAATCGTGCCAAATTCCCTGCAAAACCAAACGTTCTGCCGAATTAAGAGGGTGGCTTTGGATAGTAATTAGCCTGCTGTTAATAAGTTCAAGCAGAGAATCGAGATTCATGGAAGCCACAGGATATTTTAATTCCAGATATTTATATGAGATTTATATGAGATTTATATGAGATTTATATGAGATTGATGGATACGGCAATTGCTATAGTAAAGATAATTAAAAAATCATTAAGTTGATCTCGGACGAGCTACTCCCAGTTCAATCCTAATAATTTTAAGGTAAAAAAACATGTCTTGTGATGCAATCAAGGTAATTTATAGTATACAACCAGATTTACTGGTAGAGGCTGCTAACATCGCGGCTTTAGCATTCCCCGAAACTGAGTACAAGTTATTGTATCGACAAGCTAGCTGTTTAGATGCAGCTTTTATGTTTCCACCAAATCAATATAGCTTGTTGGCTCAAAAAATTGGTAGTAATAATTTATCTATAACTTTCAAAAAAGAAAAAAATATAGGCAAAAACGTTAATTTCAGTGTGTGCTTTTTCCCAAAAATTAATACGATGACCTTATCAGGGTACTACTCTAAAGGAATGGCTCATTTTATTTATACGCCATTTAATAATCATAATTGGTTGAATGGCAAAGGATATAAAATTAGTACTCCTGATTGTGTTGGAGAGAAATTCGAGTTTTTGGCGCCGAAGTTTTACGCATTTTTGGAAGAATTTTTTATTGGGTAAAGCTGAACACCTTTATTTAAAGTATGAAACTAGAATATGCCTGTAGTATAAACCAACGTTGTATTTTGATGGTACGTGCGGAGGCGGGAGCGATTGCACATCCTAATTTAGGTGAGGAAATATACACTGCTTGGGTAGAAACAATGGACTTAGCAAGTCCTAATCATGTTGATTTGAACGATTGGATTGATGTACTAACTGTTAAATATCAAGTTAGTCCAATCAGTCTGCGCGCGCTGTTTGAGGCAATTAGATTGATTATTAATTGGTATGGCCAGGCATGATGTAGAGACGCGATATATCGCGTCTCTACAATACGTATGATTTACATACAAATTAGGCTTTTACCTACAACCATCGCTACCGCAATAAGCAGTTTCTTGCACTAATGTTGACTCCAACCAGTTGGTTTTAGCTGCCGAGTATTGCTGGTCGTTACCAAGAGTTGCACTAGCAATTGCCTCAATTGGAATTTTGGGTGTACGGTCAATATATAACAACCCATTTGCTTCTTGGAATGTATCGGTAAGCTGGGTGTAGCAGAAACCACTAAACATTTCAACGCGATTTACTACTGTTAACAGCCCACTGTACCGCATTTGTAGCTCAGAAATATTTGAACTTCGAGCATATCCCCAGGTGCTATTAGTTTCATGTTCCTGGGTGTAAGCAATGCCACCAAATTCTGTTAACATTACTGGCTGCCCGTTGTGAGCATAGTTATCTAGAGTGAGAACTCTTCCTCCAGGACGTTCGCGGTTTAACAAGTCAGATAACTTAACTTCATCCCCATAACGTTTTGCCAAGGTCGTTGGGTTATTGTCATAGTCGTGAATAGCAAGAATATCTGTGTCGGTGCTTTCCCAACCATCGTTACCAATTACTGGACGAGTTGGGTCAAGGGTCTTGGTTAAGTGATACATTGACAAGACGTAATTTCGATGAGCTGCTGTATCTGTTAAATTAGGAACTCCCCAAGATTCATTGAACGGAACCCATGCCACAATACAAGGGTGACTAATATCTCGCTTAATAACTTCAGTCCATTCGCGCGTCATGCGTTCTACAGCTTTTGGTGTAAAGCGGTAAGCACTTGGCATTTCTTCCCAAACTAATAGACCTAGTACATCTGCCCAATATAAGAAACGGGGGTCTTCAACTTTTTGGTGCTTACGTACTCCATTGAAACCCATTGCTTTAACTAGTTCTACATCACGACGTAACGCTTCATCACTCGGCGCCGTCATTAATGACTCTTGCCAATATCCTTGGTCAAGAACCAAGCGTAAATAATAAGGGCGCCCATTGAGCATAAAGCGGTCACGCTGAATTCCTACCGCGCGCATTGCTGTGTAAGATTTTACTTCATCTAAAAGTTCATCCCCATCCCAGAGTTGAATGGAAGCATCAATTAAATTTGGTTTCTCTGGACTCCACAGCAGCTCGTTCCGGTAATCATCAATACCTGGGTCAGATAAAGCGATACGACGGTGGATTTCTCCCTTAAATACTGTATATGTATCGTTTACTAGAACATTATCACCGACGCTGAGTTTTACTTTGATTTGTAAATCGTTTTGGCGCTCACCTTGAATAAACGCTTCAAAACCAATTTCCCAGCGCTCCATGTGGGGTGTCCACTGGATGCTATCTATATAAGTGGCGCCTACACGTTCGAGCCAAACTGTTTGCCAAATACCACTCGTGCGAGGATACCAAATACTATGGGCGTCCAGTTGCCAGTCTTGTTTACCACGAGGTTTCGCTAAGTCGTGGGGGTCATCATGTGCCCAAACTGTTACTTTTGTGATGCCACTGTCTGTAAGCATGTCGGTGATATCAAAAGAGAAAGATGTATGTCCACCTTCATGCTCTCCCACGAACTCGTTGTTTACCCAAACGCGCGCACGATAGTCAACCGCACCAAAGTGTAATATTAGTCTTCCCTCGGAAGGAGGAGTTTGAAATTCCCTCTCATACCAGCAATTTGGATGAAAACCCGTATCAGCAATCCCACTTTTGATAGATTCAGGTGCGAACGGAACTTCGATATTATTAATCCACTGCTTGATATTATCCGGCTTCGTGCATTTCCCTTCATCGTCAAATGCGAATTTCCATTGACCATTTAGGCTTTGCCAATGCTGTCGCTGTAATTGCGGACGTGGATAAGCAGTTTGTCTTGGGTTGAAATTTATATTTTTATCGCTACTCGAAGTGAGCTTCACTTCTTGTTCATGCAATTCTAACAAGTTCATCACTATTTACTCCTAGTGGTGATAGAACAAATGTTTTAAATCTAGATAAGCGTGATTTCTTGGACAAAATCACGTTTTTCTGTTTTTACAAGCTTTAGTAGTCTGCCATGTCCATTTTGGTTTTGATTAACAACCGCAAAGGACGCTTCATAGCGCAAAGGAAGTGAAAAACTCGTTGATTGTTGGCTTTGAATGCTTTGTACGGCGGAGTACTAAGTGATGTTATTGAATACTACATTTATACAGCAGTGCCAAAAAATAAATTATCGAGTACGTGCGTGCTTAGAAGCGCTCGTGGCGCCAAGCCAAAAGTCGGCTTTTGTATTTTAACCCTTTTGAAGGGTCAATAGTTCCAAACCTGTAAGCCTCACTTACCCTGTATAGTAATTTATTTAATTGCTTAACTCGTGACATTATTACACACAAATACACGAATAGTTATCAAAATCTGAGAAAATTAAATTAAAATTTTGCTGCACTCATTTTTCCTTTGCCCAATTAATAATTGTATTGTGGGAAACACCCGTCTGCCGCTCTATTTCCCGAAATCCTATACCTCTATTGTGCAGTTCCAAACACTGTTGCTTGATATCATTGCTATAACCTGACGGCGAATAGCTTTCCAGAAATTGCTTTCCGCAGTCTTTACAAAGATACCGCTGTTTGCTATGCCGATGTCCGTTCTTGGAAAGGCGCCGGGAATTACAGTGTGGACATATCATTACCTTCATTACTTGATTGTGCAAATCATCCATCAACTCATCCCCAGCATAAGGACGTAGATAAGCAATCATTAACTCTTCAATTTGCTGAAAAATCTCTTCACGACGTGGTTCTGGGTTGCGAAGGGCGACTACAAGTAAAGCATTTGCAGCTTGAACACATATTTCGGCAACCAACTGACACTTTTCTAAGCTTAACTTTGGGTTACGTGCGTGTAGTAGCTTTGCCTGGAAATCTATACCTTGTTGCGTCAAACTATCATCGATGGTTTGGAACATCGCGTTAGAAGTAAAATACTGAATGAACAGTAACCGTGATGTAGGCTCGTCAAAGATTTCTTTGAATATCTTTAACATCGTTTTGATAAACGTTTCGAATGGCAGTTCGGCGATATTAAGGCTACTAAGTTTTGCCCAGGCAGTATGAACTCGTTCAAGATGACGCAGTTCTAAAGCTTGAAAAATAGCTAGTTTATCGGGAAAAAACTGATACACGGAACCGATAGCCGTTTGTGCGCGTAAAGCTATATTATTCATCGTCGCAGCATCAAACCCAACTTCATCAAATACTTCTACTGCTGCATCTAAAATTCGCTCAACACGTTCTTGACCACGCTTTTGCTTAGGTTGGCGCCTCATTTTAAGGTTTTCTTGGGGGTCTTGAGGAGGTAGGTTCATGTCATTAAATTTGATGAGTTGGTTTGCAACGGATACAACGGATAGGTTAATCTTTACAAACAAAAGTATGGTGCGTGGAGGCTACAAAATTTTAAAACGAAGCGCAGTACTGGCAGCCTTCACGCACCCTACTCATTTTTTGTGTAAGGTATTGACAAATGTGAGTCATTACTCATATTTTAAGAAAGAAGCACCGTAGCGTCATATTTTAAATCTTTTTTATTGCTCGTATTAAACACGGAGTAAATATTTATGCCGATGTTAGAAGGCGCCCCTTGGTTATTGGCACATAAATCAATGCTGCAAGTCAATAAGCCATTTAAGGTATCGTTGTATGGTAATGACTATGTACTATGGAAAGATGGTTTTGGTAATATCAATGCTTTACCTAATGCTTGTCCACATATGGGCGCCATGTTGAGTGAAGGATGGTGTGAGGTACAGGCAGATAAAACGAGTGTGGTAGTTTGTCCGTTTCATGCGCTGGAGTTTGATGGTGAAGGATGTACAGTTTTACCTGGTTCAAATAAAAAGACTTTACCGCAGTTGGCACCTTTAGAGTTAATTATCCAAGGTGATTTTATTTGGTCGTATGGAAATACTGAACCAAAACAGCCTATACCTAATATTTTAAATGAGATAGCCGCAGAGTATGAATTGATTGGATGTACAGCAGATACCAGCATTGAAACTAACTTAATGTCGCTGTTGCTAAACATGCACGACTACAATCACCAAAACGGTACGCATCGTTCATTATTCAAGATTCAAGAAGTCAATTTTGAAAAGTTTATAGATAATGGGCATCATTCACATGCTTACTTTAGTATGCCCGTTGCGCTTACCGATTTAAAAGAAAAACTCAGCAACCCTGGTTTATTCATGTTTCCCAAAGTACTTAATGCTCACCTTGAAAACTATTTTCCCTCACTTGCAGTACTTCATGGTGAAACAGGCGCCGGGAAATTCAAACAAATTCATGCGTTTATTCCAGAGTCACCAACAAAGTCACGCACTTATGCAATAATGTTTGGTCTAGCAAAAAACCCAATATTCAAATTGCTTAAATTCAAATTCCTAGATTTAGTCAAAGTCGTAATTGAACAAGACTCAGATATCTTAGGAAAAATTTATCCCAACACACCACAAAAAATAAAACTCAATAACGAAGTTGGCATGGACTGGGTACGACGTAACTATGATAACTACCCTCACATCGTCGAACCCAATTTATCTAAAAAATAAACCTCTTGTAGAACAGTCTTGTGGAACAGTCTTGTGGAACAGTCTAGTGGAACAGTCTTGTGGAACAGTCTTGTGGAACAGTCTTGTGGAACGGGCATCCCTGCCCGTCCTTTCCATCAAGGGACAGGCAAGGATGCCTATCCCACAAGAGAATGTAGCAAACATAACTAGTAAATCTATCCGTTAAATCCGTTAAATCCGTTGCCAATCTTCTTACAACCCTATTTAAACTCAACAATCAAAGTAATATAAATCACAAACATCATCTAAAAACACAACTAAAAATTTAACCGGAATGTTCAACTATCGCGTGAGGAGTTACTAGACAGATTTAGCTAATCGTAAATACTTATATACTATCTAGAGTGAGTTTAACACTTGCTGCGGATAGTATAGCCCACGTTTTTATTTACTTATAGATAATCGACCATATTTATAATAAGCAGCACAGGCGCCTTCATTAGAAACCATACAAGTACCGATTGGGTTTTCTGGTGTACAAGCGGTGCCAAAAACTTTACATTGCCAAGGTTTGAGAACTCCTTTGAGTATTTCTCCACATTGACAAGCTTTATGGTCGGCAACTTGATTGTTAGGAATAGCGAATTTTGCTTCGGTGTCAAAGCGTGCGTATTTAGGACGAATTTTTAAACCTGAACTAGGAATATAACCTAAACCTCGCCATTCAAATTCAAAGCGCACCTCAAATACTTCATTCATTGCTGTAATTGCTTGAATGTTTCCTTGTGTTTGTACAACACGACTGTATTGATTTTCTACTTCGCAGCGATTTTGTATTAATTGCTGTAGTAACATCCAAATTGATTGGAGAATGTCTACTGGCTCAAAGCCGGATATAACAATAGGTATATTATAGTCTTTAGCGATAAAATTATACGGGTTACAGCCAATTACCATGCTGACATGACCAGGTCCAACGAACCCATCTAGTTGTAAATCTGGGTTATCGAGTAAAGCTTGTAATGCCGGAATTACTAGTACGTGATTAGAAAATAAACTAAAATTATGAAGATTTTCTGAGAAAGCTTGCTTAATTGTGTAGGCAGTGCTAGGAGCAGTAGTTTCAAAACCAATACCAAAAAAAACAATTTCTTTATTAGGATTATCTCTGGCTATCTGTAAACTATCTAATGGTGAGTAGACCATACGAATATCGGCGCCTTCTGAAGAAGCTTGTAATAAACTACTCTTAGAGCCGGGAACCCGCATTGTATCACCAAAGGTTGTAAATATGACATTTGGGTGTTTAGCTATAGCTATAGCATCATCAAGTTTTCCTTTTGGCATTACGCATACTGGACAACCTGGGCCATGAATTAATTCGATTGTTTCTGGTAAAGCATCTTCAATACCATATTTAAAAATGGAATGCGTATGTCCACCACATACTTCCATAATTTTTATACGTCTGTTTAATTTTTTTGATAATGTTTCGATTTCACGGAGTAATATTTCTCCCTTTTGGGGTTCTCGGTATTCATCAACGTACTTCATATGATTTTGAGTTTTATATTAATTTAATAGTCTAAGTTGTTTGAACTTCGATATGATTAGCCTTAGCCAATTAATTGCTAAGTGCTGCTTGCGCGGCTGCTAGTTCTTGCAAGATTTGCAAGGTTTCAGCCGCTTCTTTCTCATTAATTCGATTCATTGCGAAGCCTACATGTACTAATACCCAATCTCCAACGCAGTCAGCAGGGGAGTGATTTTCGTCAACTATACAGGCAATATTTACTTGGCGCCTGACTCCACCAACATTAACAACAGCTAGTTTATTATTAGTATCAGTAATTTCAACTATTTGACCAGGAATTCCTAAACACATAAAGACCTTACTTACTCCTTCATTAATCGTGCAGCGGCAATTACTGCTTGTCCCAACGATATGCCACCATCGTTACAAGGTACTAAACTATGAGTAATGACTTTTGTATCAAATTTTGCTAATTTGTCTTGAAGCTGTTCTAACAAGATAGCATTTTGAAAAACTCCACCTGTTAAAGCAATTTGATTAAATTTATATTCCTGTTGTAGATGGTTTACCATCTGAATTACAATATTAATCAAACCTTGGTGGAATTTAGCAGCAATAACTTGGTTTGGTATATTTTGCTGCAAATCATCTAAAAGTTGAATCCACATGTCGCTCGAATCAATATAACTAATATTATTTGATTTTTCGATATCAAAACTATAGCTTAGTGATTCTTTATTATTACCAGCGTTAACTAGTGCTTCCATTTCAATTGCCGCTTGACCTTCGTAACTACATGTGTCGCGACAAATACCAATAGCAGCAGCAACAGCGTCGAACAGGCGCCCAACAGAAGAAGTTAGAGGTGAATTAATTTGTTTACTTATTAATTGATTAAGTAGTGATATAGGTTTAGTTTGTAAAAACTGGAATAATTCTAAGCTTCTATACTTAGACTCTAACTCTTGCCATTTTGTTACTAAGTGTGCATAAGTGTTACGCCAAGGTTGATGAATACTTAAGGCGCCTCCTATCATTGGAACAGGTTTGAATGTTGCGACTCGCGTAAATTCTCGATAGTCAGCTAAAATAAATTCTCCCCCCCAAAGTGTCCCATCTTCACCATAGCCTAAACCGTCGAAAGCAATACCCAAAATAGGCGCCGTATTTATATCTAAATTATTCTCTGCCATACAAGCAGCAACATGAGCATGATGATGCTGTACTTCAATTAACTGGTTACTAGCTGCTAATTGTTTGCCAAGCTTTGTAGATAAATACTCTGGGTGCAAATCTGTGGCAATTGCTTCTGGTTTATGCTCAAATAAGTTTAAATACAAATCAAGCGTTTTCTGGTAACTATTAAACGTTGCGACATTTTCTAAATCTCCTAAATGTTGTGAAATAATAGCTTTGCCGTGACGCAATAAACAGAAGGTGCTTTTTAACTCACCCCCCATCGCTAAAACTTGAGGTGAAGTAGCGAAACCAGAGGGTAAGTTAATAGAAGCAGGTGCATATCCTCGTGCGCGTCGAATAATTCGAGTTTTATTACCAACGACTCTAACCACCGAATCATCCACACGATTAACTATATCCCGGTTATGGAGAAGGAAATAATCGGCGATATGTCCTAATTTTTCGCGCGCTTCCTCATTATCAATACACTGCGGTTCATCAGATATATTGCCGCTAGTAAATACAATCGGACGATTCATCCGTTTGAGAATAAGATGATGTAAAGGAGTATATGGCAACATGAAACCAATAGTACTTGAGGAAGGCGCCACTAATGGTGAAACAAAATCCCCTTCTCCTTTATTAATTAAAACAATAGGCGCCTGGTGAGATAAAAGTAATTCACGTTCTTTGGCATTAGGAGTACAATATTTTTCAATAACAGTAATATCACGCGCCATCAACGCGAAGGGTTTGTGGTATCGTTGTTTTCGTTCGCGGAGTTTTTTAACTGCGGTTTCGCTTTTAGCATCGCACGCCAAATTAATTCCACCGAGACCCTTGATGGCGACAATTTCCCCTTTTTGTAACAAAGTGCAAACGGCATCAACTTCATCTAGCATTGAGAACATAGAAGCTGTAAAAGGTTTGCCATCAGCACGTTCTAACCATGCCTTTGGACCACAAACATGACAAGCTGTTGGTTGAGCATGAAAGCGACGATTTGTAATATCGTTGTATGACTCCATGCACTCTGGACACATCGCAAAGCTTGCCATGCTAGTGTTGTTACGGTCATAAGGTATAGAACGAATAATGCTTAGGCGTGGTCCACAATGGGTACAATTGGTAAAAGGATAACGAAACCAGCGACTATGAGGGTCGAAGATTTCGCTTTGACATTGTACGCAGGTGGCAGTATCGGGTGTAATTTCGGTATTAACTACATTATTAATACTTTTAGAAATTACAAAATCATCAAAGTTAAATTCACTATCAGATATATGTTGTGTGCGTGTTATTTCATTTATTTTTGCCAAGGTCGGGCATTCTTGCTGTAATTGGCGAACAAATTTTTCTAAAGATTCTTTACTTCCCAATGCGCGAATTACAACTCCTTCACCGTCGTTATAAACTTCACCGCGTAACCCATTCGCTACGGCAATACGATAAACTGTAGGACGAAACCCTACTCCTTGAACTGTACCCCGTACTCGTATTTCTTCATACATATAATAGGCGCCATAATAAGATACGATTATTACCAGAATCAGAAATCACAGCAATATCACCACATATATTAATGCCATAACACCAATTAACGCTGTTTCGTTTTGGTAATCCAAAGTCACCATTTTCTGATTTACTTTTAAAATCCTTTTGTCCCATTAATCCATCTGCATCTACCCCAGATGATGTAAAATTATTCCATCCCAACAATCGCGAATTTGCAGTATCAGCCACAATTAACCAATCACCAAAAGCATCAACACCATATGGCATACTGAGACTACTAGCATTAGGAAAATAAACACCTTGATTTAACTCAACAAAATCAAAGCTTTTTTGTCCTAAAACTACGCGACAAGGAGTATTATTTTCTGTTGGCATTCCTTCCCAAATCATAACGCGGTTATTACCAGCATCAGTCACAACTAAATTTTCTTGCCAAAATGTAATATCATGACACCAACGCATACTCGAAGCTGATGCAGTCCCACCACCATTCTCATTCCGAGAAAACATATCTGGTTGTCCTAAGACTAAATCAGCAGGTTGACCATTCTCACTTGGTAACTCATTCCAAACCAATACCCGACGATTACCAGTATCAGCAACAAACAACTTTCCTTGATGATAAAAAACACCGTAACACCAATTAAGAGTTTTTGCGTAAGCTTCTTGCTCATTTCTATTTGGTCGATTATCGGTAAAATTATTTTGCCCTAGTACAATATCTGCCGGCACATTGCTATCTTGTGGAATTTCCTTCCAAATTAAAACGCGATGGTTCCAAGCATCTGCTACAGCTAAACCGCCACCACAAACACAAATACCTGTCGGTACACTTAGTGTTGTGTTTCTTGGTGTACCTTTAGCATTTTGTCCTTCGTGAAAAAAATCAGGTTGTCCAATTACCCAGTCAGCAGGTTGACCATCTTGAGTTGGTAAGTTTCGCCATCCCAATAACCGATGGTGTCCTGTATCCGCAACCCATAAAGGGCCACTTTCTGATGTTAGACAGGCGCCACGCGGGGCGAACATAGATACTGCACTAGGCGCCAGTGGTACTGCAAATTCTTCACGTGTACCTAATATGATATCGGCGCCTAAATTTGAAAAGGGCAATTTTGGAATGAACATTACCTATACTGCAACAACTTTAGTAATTTCAGGACAGTATGCTTGAATAGTCTGCTCAATGCTTTGAGACAAAGTAAAATTAGAAGAGGGACAACTTTTACATGTTCCAATTAATCTGACTTCCACCACATTCGGTAATTTAATTGCTACCAATTCAACATCACCATTATGACTTTTTAAACTAGGACGGACTTCTTCAATAGCTGTTTGTAAACGTTTTTCAAGTGAAGGTAATGGTGGTTTAACTAATTCATGGTAAACTAGCACACCATATACTACTTCATCTTGAACAGCATTACGCAATGCCGACATTGATTGAAGCTTGACACTTTTAATTAAACGCGCAAGTGCTTCTTTATGTAATGTTTCAATTGCCCTTTTCAAGCCAACAGCAACACCACGCTCTCGTTCATCCCAATCAGCTATAATTGCCTCAAAGCGACTAATTTCCGTAACAAACTCTTCCAAATCACTTTGATATATCATTTTATTACATAAATTAATAGCTTTTACGCATCGACTCAGAATTGTAACAATATCGTAAGTTATGCTTGTTTTCAGTGTAGCTATTCCATTATTAAATAAAGTATATATTCTTACTTTAATTAAATTGTCAAAAGAAACTTGGGTTACAAATAAAAATTATAATTTGTTTGTGGAAATGGCGCCTCTATAAAAATAACCGTAAATATAACGATGTCAATTCAAGTTTAAGTAATTATAACTATATAAACAAGCAAATATAACAAAACCAATACAATATAAAAAATTGCGCTCAGATGAACAAAACTATTTTACGCTTTGTTCCCTATCGACATTGCAATCTCTATGTACCCCTTTCTCTGAAAGAATTACAACAAAGACTAACAAAATTGTCGATTAATGGAATTGTAGAGAAAAATTATGGCTTCCTGTTTGGCGGAAATATACTATATTCAATAACAATCATAAATGATAATTATTTCCAAATTGATGGACCTGTGGGATATAAGAGATTACGCCTTCTAACCCAAGGTCAAATAAATTGTGGCGCCTCAACAAATAATCAAGTCAATTTAGAACTCAAAATGCAGGTGGCCAATCAAGAAATATTGATGCTGACAAGAATTTGGCTGCTTTTTCTTTGTTTTTACATATATGCTAGTATTTTTATTGCAATTAAATTTGCTTTAATAGGTTTTATACATCTGATATTTTTATCTCTCATTTGGTATTTGTCAGTACAAATTAATATTCGAGTTGAGACTAACAAAATTATGAATATATTGAGACATCAATTGAAATCTTAATAATGATGGCGCCATTTCATTATTAAATAAAGTACCTTGAATTACTTTTAATAGAATTACCAAAAATCACTTTAGCTACAAAAATTCACAACATTGGAAGCAATAACACTTTAGTGGCGCCATACTATCAGGGCGGGAGCAAAGAAACCTGGTTTCTACGCATTCATTGTCGTTTTTATTACAATTTATCGACATAGAAACCAGGTTTCTCTAACTACTGGACTGGCGCCAGTATCTAAATTGGTAGGTTACAAAAATAACAGAGGGAAGCTAATTAAATTAACCTATACCCCCCCTCCCCTAGCTTTGTCTTTAAAAAACTACTAGTACACCTTAAAGTATTGATATACAAAGCTGCAACAATACCGAACAAAATACCGAACAGTACACTAAAAATACCGAACAAAATCAAATCGCTCAAGATTGTTCGGTTTCTTGTTCGGAATCTGAAATGCTACCTACGCAATGAATACAGCAGATACCGAACAAATTGGACGATAAAGACAAGGGGGGGTATCCATAATTTCAGCAATCACAATATTGAGTATTTAAAATATCAATTTAATTATATAAATATACGTATAAAAGCCAAGTGAAACATCGGCGCCGAATATTGAGCCATCAAAGCCAAATAACGAATCATCACACCTCGGAGGTAGCAATATGTTTTCAAAGTGTCAACACTTTTTAGTCATCAATGCTTGGACTAATAGCCGTAATGCTTACAATTGGTGTTGCTATCAGCCTTTAGGGCGTTTAATGTGGTGAGTAACAAGTGTTGATATTTTATGTTTTATGCCTACCATTAAAAACCGAATTACATTTCAGGCTAGCGACGAAGTAAAGGACGCTCTCGAAGAGTGCGCCGATAACAGGGAACAGTCTGTAAGTGCCTTAATTGTGGGAATCTTGCGAGAGTACCTTATTAAGGAGGGGTATATAGAGAACCCAAAAAAGCGAATGGTAACAGCAACCCGTTACAAAACTTAACTAAAAATAGTTTGACTTCTGTTCCCCACAGTGACAAAGATAATGGTAATGTAAAAATTATTGTCACGTTCCCCACAGGAGGGGATATGGTAAAATTGGCGCCTGTAAGTAGGTCATCCGATGGAGTAGAACAAATTAAGGTGTTTCTCAAAGCAGAGGAACGCGAACAACTCAGGCAGATGTGTCAAGAAAAGGGCATTACAATGACACACCTAGCTCGACAGCTTTTAGTCGCTTGGGCTAGCGTGCAAAACGATAACCAATCAAAAGCATCTTAACCGCAGTTTCCCCACTATGGGCACTGCGGTATAGGTGCAGCAAAGAATCTCCCTAGGAATCAATCTAGATACCATCCCACTGCGATAGTATGTGATAGCTGGGAGTTATTAAACTTTTGTAAATATTGGAAGACTGGGACAAAGATAAAGTACCCAGTGAATAAAATAAAAATCATTCTAATCATATGAAGAATCTAGTACAAAGTCAACCAGAACAAATTAACTCATCAACTGCTAACAAGCCTCAGTACCCTATCCTGTGGGTGTCTAATGTTATAGATGCATCCAACAGTCACCTCAGTAATCTTTTTGACATCAGAGGCTTTGAAGAGATTGGTGATTACACTGCGATTGATGCACAACACTATATTGTGGATGTTGGCGCCAGTGAAGAAATTATCAAGGCTATTGCTTGGACAATAGGGGAATGCAGTATATGGCACTGCGAGTCTAAGTTACCTCTTTCATATCTGGCGCCGGACCACGCCACATCTATTGAGGTATTTGACAATATTTTCAATCACTCAAAACCGATTGAAGATTGGTTGAAAGCAACCAACCAAGAGTTTAATAAATTACAACATCAGGATGCGGTTAATCTTGCACAAGTAGCAATTAGGTTGTTGAAAGGCTCTCAAAAGACTACGGAGCTTGATATTCTAAGGAGAAGGTGTAATGAAAATCCTTTTAATTGGAACAATCTCATGAAAGAGCTAGAGAGCGAATTTCAAGAAGAGTTAGAACGTAGGTATATTGCTGCTAAACAGCAAACCAGGCGAGATAGATTAAGACTTGAGTTATTAACACTATCTGAAGAAACCGATATTCTTGCTTGGGATGACACGCTTAACGATATTGCTCAAAGATACGGTAAGAAGGTGTCTAGACTTGAGTCAATGCTCGTTCAGCTTATTGATTCCACATCAAAGCCAAAAGCTAGACACCTCACATCTTCAGAATTTCATGCAACCCAAACTTCGGACGTTGAATGGCTAATACCTGGATTAATGCCAGCAACGGGTGTAACTCTGATGGTCGCTAATCCGGGTGTAGGTAAAACAACACTTGGTTATGACCTTGCCGCTTCGGTCATTTACAACGAAAAGTTTTTAGATGAAAAACCTCTAAAAACTGGAAAAGTAATATTTGTAAATAGTTTCGGTGAAATGTCCGATAACGAGATGCTGTCTTCATTCATTGATCGGCGTATAGGTGTATCAGATAAATATGAATTGTTGCTTGATTGGGATATGACGCAATTGCCAAAGCTTGAAAAAATGATTGAGGAGTTGCAACCGACACTTATAGTGATTGATAGCTATAGAGGCATTACAGGTTACTTACCTAACTTCGATGAAAATAACTCGAAAGCAGGATTGCCTATTCGACGATTACAAGGCTTGTGCAATAGATACAAAACAGCAATGCTTGTAATTCACCATAACAAGAAGTCTCAAGAATATGCAGAAATAGCAAAATCAGCGGGTAACTTTTCTATCGCCGCTAGTAGTAGCGCTGTATGGCAACTAGATAAAGACTTGGTTAGTAACACTATCAAACTATCAACAGCTAAGATACGTGGTGCCGAACGCAGGGAACTTAAAATAACCCTAGATGGATTTGACAGACATTTTGATGTAATTAGCGACAGTGCAAAGCAGAACGAACAACAGACTAAAGCCATCAAATCTAAAATAATTAGCCTTTTAAGCTTAAATCCAGATGACGCAATGCCATTAAAGGATATACCTGGATTGATTGAAGAAAGCTATGATTCTACTCGTATAACAATAGACAGATTAATTAAAGAGGGTATTGTCTCTAAATTCTTAGGTGGCAAAGATAACAGAGAGAAGCTCGTTAAATTAACTCATACTCCCCCCTCCCCTTACTCGGTCTTGAAAACTACTAGTAGTACACATCAAAGTAATGATATACAAGCTTTTGACAATACCGAACAAAATACCGAACAGTACGCTATAAATACCGAACAAAATCAAATTGTTCAACATTGTTCGGTTCCTTGTCCGGAATCTGAAGTTCAGCCCACGCAACCAATACAGCAGATGACAAACAATCTTGAAAACGAAGACAAGGGGGAGGGCGCCAACAATTTCAGCAATCATGATACTGAGTCTTTAGAACATGATACCTACCAAGTAAATACACGTAATTGTTCAAGTGAAACTTCGGTGCCGAAAGTTCCTTCATCAAAGGCGCCAACCCAAACTAATAAGGCAACCCACGAAACAATAAAAACGGATAGTGATAAATCACTTGATATTTTTCCAGTAGGAGCAAAAGTAAAGTCAAAACATCCTGGTTATCAAAAAGATAAGATAGGCAAGGTGATTGTGAATAAGAATGATGTGCCTACTCCTGGTGTTGCGCGTGTTCAGTGGTATACCCCTGAAGGTTATAAAGCTGAGGTGACAACAACCAATACCTGTGCTTTAAAACTAACTGATGATTCGTAGTGAGTCGCGCCTGTCATCGCACACGCATTGAAGATTTTTCCTATGAGGGAAAGCAAAGAGCAGGAGATGTTTGGCTGCTACCTGCGGGTATTTCAGGGTATTTTCGTTGGGACGACCCAGGAGAGTTATTGATGTTTATCTTCGACCCGCAATTTCTTCGACAAGTGAGCCTAGAAACAAAGTGTCTTAACCCCGATAAAGTGGAGCTTCGCCCAACGCTATACAAACAGGATTCAACGCTAAAAGCCTTAGCGCGCTCGTTTCACCATGAAATGCAACACAATCTTTTGGGTGGCAAACTTTATATAGAACCCTTAGCAAATCAGCTTGCAATTCATTTGCTATGAGAATACTGTGTTTTGGGCGCCTAAAGTGCAGACTCCCAAAGGTGGACTTTCTCAAAAGAAGCTTAATCAAGTCATTGATTACATTCAAATAAATCTATATCAAGAGTTAAGACTTGCTACAATTGCTCAAGAAATTGGTATAAATCAATCTTACTTCTGCACACTATTCAAGCAATCTACAGGTATAACACCCTATCAGTATACATTACTACAAAGAATTGAACGAGCAAAACAGTTACTAAAACAACCTAATATAACGATAGTAGATGTAGCAATTCAGTCTGGATTTGCAAACAAAAGTCACTTTACCAAACACTTTAGTCAATTTACAGGGGTTACTCCCAAAGTCTATCAAGAGCAAGCCTGATGTAAGATATTAGACATTATTATAAGTAGTTAAAAAAATTGTCAGTTTGATATGAAGCTCAAATGCTGCCTGGAGCCATTGCCTATTCACGTGCTTACAATTTGCTTAAAATAAAGCTGATAAATAAATTTATGTAATATTCTACCTTGCTTGCACCATTACTTGCTAAAATATTAGTTGTATAACTAAAGTACGATAGAAATAGTGTATGTATAAAGTTACAATGCATAGACGTGCGCGAATAGCGTTAGATACTCTTTCTACAGAAGAAAAGAATAATTTGACACAAGCTTTAAATAATTTAGATATTTCGGCTATAGGTAACGCGGTAGCAGAAAATATTAAAAGAATGGATACAGAAGAACCTTTATATTTCCTAAAAGTTGATTCTGAGCTTAGAGCAATCATACAAATTAATTCACCCGAAGAGATAGAAGTTATGGATATTTTCACACAAGAAAGGTTAAAATTATTTTCTACAGCTAAAAAATAATTTTAAGTTTGAGTATGAAAGAGTTTGCAAAAGTAAACTTTGACCCTGTGATTTGTCGTTTTCAACTAGAGGAATTTAAAGAGTTACTACAACAAAAACAATCACTATCTGAAAAAAATGATATTTTACCTTTCTTTCGAGAAAGGACTCAATTGTCTGTATTTCTTGGCTCGTACCATAAAAATATAGAAAGGTTGAACCGTGTTGCATTTGAGTATGATATTTTTGGAGATTTTGCAGCGGATTTAGTAGTTGGAGATTCGAGAAAAAAATCTTATTGCTTTATTGAATTTGAGGATGCAAGGTTGAACAGTGTTTTCGTCAGCAAACCAGGGAGGTATTGTCCTGAATGGTCGCCAAGATTTGAAAAAGGTTTCAGCCAAATTATTGATTGGTTTTGGAAAATAGATGACTTAGAAAGAACAGATGACTTTGAGAATCGATTTGGCAGTAGAAGGATTGACTACATAGGAATGTTGGTTATTGGTAGAAATGATTACTTGGAACCTAGAGACAAAAAAAGATTAGTTTGGCGCCAAGAACACTTAGTTTTAAACTCAAAACATGTCTACTGCTTAACTTTTGACGATTTATATAATGATTTACTGTTTCGTATTAATAAGTATTACCGAATAGAAACTGATGGTTAACTTTCGGGAGAGGCGCCTTTCTTTTCGCCTCTCAAAAGCTTACAATAAATGCTATCTAAATTTGAACGTTTTTTATCAGGTAAGATTAATTACGCTTCAGTTTCCATAAGCGTATAATACTACCACGATTACCTTCACCACTTGCAAGTAATTTTCCATCTGGACTAAATGCTAAAGCTTCTATTTCTTGCTGATGAGCTTTAAAACTATGAACTTCTTCCATTTTGTTTATATCCCAAATTTTGATTGTGCCATCATGATGACCACTTGCTAAAATCGCTTCTTTGGGATGAAAAGCCAAAGTTAAAACAATTTCAGGCACTGATAGTGTCTGAATCTCATTATGTTCTTGAACATTCCACAGTCTTAGCGTTAAATCCCAACCTCCACTAGCTAATATTTTATCGTCTGGGCTAAATGCAATTGCCTTGATATAATCTGTGTGACCAGTAAGATTACAAATCAAATTTTTAGTATGTAAGTTCCACAATGCAATTTCTTGGTTATACCTAGCCGCTAAGATTTTTCCTTGTGAACTTAGTGCCATTAAATAGCTATATCTAGAATCTAATATTGAAAAACTTAGCTCTTGTCCAGTTTCCAAATTCCATAGCTGAACAGCTTGTTCATCAAAACGTCTTGCAAGTACCTTTCTGTCTGCGCTAATTGCAATATGAGCCTCACAAGAATAGCCTCCATCACCTGAAAAGTTGTAATCACTACCATTTTTTCGGCTTGAGTTTACATTTTTACGTTCAAAATTACCACAGAAATCGCTAGTTACTAAAATTTGATGTGATTTGTTGTCAGTATCAGTAAAAGCAACATAAGGGTAATAGCTAGTAAAAGATTGTAAGTAACCATATATTTCCTTTCTGGTTTCTATTTGCCACACCTTTGTATCTTCAGCACTTTTACTGGCTAGAAGTTTACTATCTGGGCTAAAAGATAAAGACTGAACAGCTGCTTTATGTCCATCAAAAATATAGATTTTATTTCCAGTTTGTTTATCTATCAGTTCAATTTGTCCATTTGTGTCGGGTGCGCTTCTAGCAATAAAGCAACCATTGGGGCTATATGCTTGAGTTTGAATACCACTTGAGTAACCTTTGAGAGTACGTGTTTCATGACCAATATCATGTAGTTCAAAGGGTTCTCCTGTACCTACTACTCCTACACCTTTTCCATTGGAATCAAACACAAGAGAGGTAAAATTAGCAGAATGATGTTTGAGGTTACTTATTAAATCTCCTGTAAATGGATTCCATAATTTTAATTCGTTGACGTAGAAGCTATGATATATAGTTTGACCATTAGAACTAAAAGCCACCGATACAACTGCTTCTCTTGGAATATTTATCTTATTTATTTCCTGGCTAGAATGTAAATCTATAATAACAATTTTTCTATAATTATTGTAATAAGCAAATAAATTCCCATCTTGGCTAAATGTAAAATATTTTCCTAGCCCGTCTTTAAATTCTATATGCAAACTGTGTTCTATGATTTGATTGTCAAGTTTCCCCAATATAGCTAATTCTATATTTGCCTGTTTTGCATCATCAATTTCTGCTCCCCGTAAGTCAGTTTGGGTTAAATTAGCTCCATCTAATTCTGCTTTGGTTAAATCAGCTTTTTGCAAGTTGGCGCCTGTAAGGTCAGAAAATTGCAATTTACACTCGTACAAATAAGCTTGTTTAAGACTTGCTTTTTTTAGATTTGCTTTTCGTACTCTGGCTCCTGAAAGGCTCACTTTATCTAAAATACATTCTTCCAGATTAGCTGCTGTAAGTTCAACATCTCCTAATTTTGCTTCTTGAAGATTAGCTTGAAATAATTGGATACGAGGCATATAAGCAGAATATAGATTACTTTTGATTAAAGTTGCTGCATTTAAATTTGCGGCATCTAGTTTTGCTTTTTTTAAATTTGCTTCATTTAAATTTGCTTGCCTCAAATCAGCACATTGTAAATCTGCCCTTTCTAGATTAGCTCCACTTAGATTTCCGTTGTTAAGTTTTGTACCCACAAGTTTTGCTTTACGCAAATTTGCATTACTTAGGTTAATTCCTGATAAGTCAAGTTGACTGAGGTCAGCATTCTCTAAATTAAGTTGAGCAAACTCACGTTTTCCACACTGGTATGCTTCTAAAAGGTTTTTCACTGATTCTGTAATAATTGAATTATTTAAGTTGTTTTCTAGCATATAAGAATTTTTTGTAGCTAATTATGAATTTAGATTTTAAATCGTAATTTTCAACTTATCTTTTTAATGAATGTTTGGCAGCAGCACAAACTAATTGATTACTATCATGTGTGAGTTTCTTAAGAGTTTCTAAAGAAGTATTTAAATTTTGAGCAACAGCAAAACGTTCAAGCCAGGAAATCGATAAACTTTTTTTTTGTAGTATTTCTTGAGAGATTTGGGGTTGAAGTAATGCAATATAAGTAACTATATATGATTTATAGTTTGTGTAGTAATTTATGACTAAATTTAAACAACTTGGATTATTAAATATAAAATATGGATTGATTTTTAAATAATCTGCTGCGTATTCTCCGCAAAGAATGCGTTGTATAGAATCTTTAGACAAATTAGGATTTATCATTGCTTTCTCGCGAAGTTCGTTTTCTCTATTTTTAGCAAACTCTTCAAGAACTACAGTCGAAGTATTTAGATTTTGCGTTACTGCTAGACGGACTTTATATTGTTTATCATTGGCTAAGTCAGCAAGGCTTTCTACAGGAGTATTGGGATTTTTAGCAACAGCTTCACGCACTTGATACTCACCAGTTTGAGCTAGTTGTGTTAGTAGATCGGTAGGTAAATCAACTCGACTAGCAAGGAAGGTGCGAGCGGTTTGTTCTCCCTCTTGTATTAGTCTTTGCAAAATTGTTTCTAGAGAACTAGTACTTTCTTCTGCCAAAATATCCAAAATACTATCTTTTTCTGCACGTTCATACTGCTTTGACATTTGATAGCCAATAGTGTCCAATACCGATGTATCTCTTGCTAAATTCTTAAAAATAGTCTTTATTGGTGTGTTTGGATTGCGTGCTATTTCCCATCGAACGCTCCAAGAGTCATCGTCAGCTAATTGTTCTAAAATGTTGGTTGGTGTATTATAATTTTGAGCAACAGCTTTACGAATTTTTTCGTGAGGACTTTTAGAGAACTCTGAAAGCCATTCAGGTAAAGCGTTAGGATGTTCTGCAACGACTAAGGGTTGTTTTTCTATAAATTTTTGTAAGATAAAGTGTGATGTATTCTTATAACTCAGAAAATCCACATCATACTCACACTGTTTTGCTTTAAATGTCCTAGTTGCTATTTGTGCAGTTCTTGTATCTGTGCCGTTTATTAGTTCTTGTATAAAACTTAGGGATGTATTTGGGTTTTGAGCAACTTTTTCCCTAGAAATACTATAGTTTTCTTCTGCTATGCTCTCTAAAATATCTGAAGGTGTATTTGGATTACCTGCAAGTCCAGAACGAACACTTCCTAATCCAGGGACTGCTTGACAGTCATTTATTAGTTGCAATAAAACATCTGTAGGTATATGACAGTTTCTAGCGACATCATAGCGTATTCGTGAATTTTGATGGCAGGCTAATTGCTTTAAAATATTAGGAGAGGTAGCAGGAGAATTTGCTAATGTACTGCATAAATCTCCATAACCCGAATTTTTCACCCAATATTCGATAATATAATGTGGAATATGGCAAATCTGAGCTAAAACAGCAAGGACATTAAGAATATTACGTTCGTCTCTGTAAGGCAAAGACATATTTCCTTGAATAACTTCTCTTGCTTTTTCTTCATATCCTGTTAACTCTCCAGCAAAGTTGACGTGCAAACGAGCAGATTCTGCAACTTGGGCATCTCGGCTTTGAGTTAATCGTTCTAAAACCTTTTTGGATGTTTGAATATTATTCGCTAGTGCCAATTGTACTTCCACATCAGCTTTGTGTGCTGCTTGCTCTAAGATAAACTGTGGCACATTATCCAGCCTCAAAATACTTCGTAGTGTAGGCAGGGGAATTTCTGCAACCAAGTTAGGATTTTCTAGTAACAACAGTGAAAATACGGGGTTTTCTACTAACTGCGTTGGAAATTCGGCGCCCAATCTTAAAAGTACATCTGCTGGAGTATTGGGATTTGCTGCAACTGCTCTGCGAGTATCTTTGTCTTGAGAGCGTGCTAATTCTTGCAGAAGTTCAGGGTCGGTGCTTACATCTTCTGCTGCTATTCTTGCTTGCTCTAAATTATTGGCAAGATTCGCGTTTACAAGCTGAGGAGTAGTTTTTTCATCCATTTTTGGAGTTAGATTGCAAGGTGGATGCTAGCCTGGTTAGTGTTTATAGTAAGTTCAGCACACGGTAATAATTGCCACTCACTTCTTAACGCACGTGCAAGCTCTAATCATCTATACTATTGCTCTTTTTGCCTAACAGTCACCTTGGTAAACACGTAAATACGCTCTGACTCTTAAGCTAGCGTAGCTCAAGCAATTTATAAGTAATTACCGCTAAAGCACGCTATAAGTTTTTCGTAATTACGGCGCCTCTTAAACGCTTAGTACAAATGCTATCTAAATGCCGCTTTCAAATCTAATTGATTTAAAAAAGCTTCTAGCTCTAATTTAATTACAACTTCGCCTGATAAACAACCATTATATTTTACTTCATACACACCTTCACTTACTTCTCGAAAATGTATTATTTTACCTGCGCGTTTTGCATTGGATAGTTTTTGCACTTCGGGTGGCGTTATTTCTATTACATGGCGCCGTTCTAATGGAGTAAGTACTTCCCAAGCTTGATATTTATATTGGCTGTGAGTATTGAGTGCTTCGCTAATCTCCTGCCAAGTATGTGCTGTAGTCAATGTCTCAACCAAAATGTCTACGGGTGTTTTTTCGGCTACAGATAAGGAAGGTGAAGTTAATATCTGATAATTTTCTATTTCGTCATCTTGTTCTGGTTCTGGCTCATTCCAAGCATCTTGAACTAAGTTATTTTCATTCTCTAAACCATTGACTGGCGCCTCGGACAAATAGATAGTAGCTTCTCCAACCTCTTCATCTTGCTCCCATAAGTCTAAGAACTCTTCTTCTCTCATACCCAACTCCGAAGTGTAAACCAATTGCCCATCCTGACGCGCTTTTCTTAATGCTACAGCATCTCTAATAATTTCCTGAAAAGTTAGACCTTCGGCATCAGCCATTGCTTGAAGGGTTATTCCGGTAAGTTCATCTGTTTCATGAATAGGAGGTATTTGTGCAAATCTACCACCCTCTGGGATTCGACGCCAAATACTATTTTTATCTTCTTGCTTTGTTTGTCTTGGCTTTCGGCAATTAGCGATGAGTCCACGCACTGCATCTTGGGTAATTTTCGGTAGTGTCGAAAGCCGCTTGATAACTGACTGATATTTTTTGACGTTTCCAGCTAGTTGGAAAATTGTGCGGGGTTCAATTAAAGCAAGTTCATGGGCTTGATAATTTTGAAAAGCATCTGCTACCTTGAGGTAACGCTTTTCTTCGCCTTTCCATCCAAATTTACTTAACAACTGCTTGAACTCTATTTTCGTAAGCAATACTTTTTGTTCGGCAAGCCAAAAAGCAAAGTCTAATAAACGCGCTGTAGCACCAAATATATTGGCGCCAGGAGTTACCGCACGGTCTGTAATAAAAGATAGATATTCGTAGAACTCGGTCTCGATATTCGAGAGAAAGTTAAAATCGGAGGTGCCGAAACCCTGAATCTGTGTCATCATGGCTGTATAGTTTTTTGATTGGGTGTCTACTTAATCCTTAGAGGACTATTGTGGACACTTTGTTTTTCGTTTGCTTGATATTCGATGCATAACCATCTAATCAAGCGCAGAGCTACATGTCTGTTACACCAATGGTATAACAATTACGTACATAAGTCAACAATTTTGCGCCAAATGATTAAAATTAAGAAGTGGAGTAAAAATTGTTTATTTAAGGATTTATGAAAAAGCAAGAGATGATGAAGCTAGATGAACGCATTGCAATCAGAATCGACAAGCAAACGAAAGATGAATTTATGCGGCGCCTGGAGGAAGAAGGGAAAAACGCCTCCGATATTATACTGAAGTGGATAAAATCTTATGTAGCTTCTGAACCAAAGGCAGAAGTAGATTTGCAGAAAATCAGCGAGGAATTGGAAAGCTTAAAGCGGCAAGTAGCTGATTTGGAAAGGCTTAAGCAGGAAGTTGCGATGATGCGTAGCGAATTTATTGCAAAATCAGCAGCCTGAAAAATATATTAATGGCTAGTAATTTTATTGCGATTGATGGCACAGGGAATATATTTGTGGGTAATAACGCTACTTTGGTAGTTATATGAGCCAAAAATGTGCCATTGTTTTTGAAGAAAAGCCTGATAGTGTATTTACAGACGCTATTCAAGAAGGAATTAATCAGTTTAACCAAGAGCAAGCTGGAGACTATAACTATAAAAAGTTGTGTCTGTCACTTCGAGATGCTGAACAGAAAATAGTCGGTGGGTTGGTTGGAGAAACGTACTGGGAATGCTTTTATATTGAACTTTTTTGGATTAGCGAGCCATACCGTAAAGATGGGTATGGGAGTACTATTTTACAAATGGCTGAGGATGAAGCGCGCAGCAGGGGTGTAAAACAGGTTTTTCTCAATACTTTTAGCTTTCAGGCGTCTGATTTTTACCAAAAATATGGTTATCGAGTGTTTGGCGAGTTACCAAATTTTCCACCTGGTCATAAGTGTTATTTCTTAACCAAGAACTTGTAAATGCTGTTGGTTGAGGGACAAAACCCAATATTTCCAATACTTTAGTTAGGTCTTGTTCCTCGACACCAACGGGAGCGCCAACAATTACCGCATGTTAAAACTTGACAGGGAATGATTTAAATCCTTTAAATGCAATAGTTTGACGCTTTGAGATTGGTTGGTTATTAGCGTCAAAACTTATATTGGGCATTCTTCTAAGTAACGTTTCAAAACAAATTGTCAGTTCCATACGAGCCAAAACGGCGCCTAAACAAAAATGTATACCTTTACTAAAACCTAAATGCTCGTTATTTGTGCGTGTAATATCAAATACATCAGGTGAATCAAACTTTTGAGGGTCACGATTTGCGGCACCGAGACCTATGGCAACAATATGACCTTGAGGAATCGTTTTGCCACTGATAGTCACATCTTCTTTAGCAATGCGGAAAATTATTGGTACGGGAGGGTCAAACCGCATCATTTCTTCAACAGCATACCCAACTAGTTGAGGACTAGATTTAAGCTTATCTAATTGTTCTGGGTTAGTTAATAAAGCATTAATACCGTTAGGTATCAAATCAGCAGTAGTTACCAGACCAGCACATAAGATTAAGATACATAAGCTGGGAAGTTCATCAAGATTGAAGCCGTTTTCTTCATAAGCAGTTACCAGCAAACTAATCATATCATCTGTTTTATTACGTTTACGTTCCTCAATCATATGATTGATGTACTCTGTAAATAAAACAGCCGACTTATCCGCTCTTAATGCTAATTCTACAACCTCTTCTCCATTTGGGGCGCCCCAGAAAGTTGCTATATCAATTGCCCATTGTTGAAATTCAGCTCTTTGATGTTCAGGTACACCCATAATTTTAGCTATCATGAGTGATGGCAAGGGTAAGGACAAATCTTGAACTACATCCATACAACCTCGTGCTTGCACTTTATCTAACAAACTATTAGTTGTTTCATGAATTATTTCACGCCAACCTTCTAACGCACGAGTTGTAAACCCACTTAGTGATACTTTCCGCATTCTCGTATGTTCAGGTGGGTCTTTATCTACCATCATCCCACCTAATAACTTCATAATATTTTTAATCGCGTCTTTATCAAGATTTAATAGTTTACTGGCGTATAATGCTCGCTTATCTGAACTCAATCGTAAATCGCAAACTGCCGCTTCCACATCTTGATAACGACTCAAAAACCAAAACCCCCCTTCCTCAAAGTAGTAAACAGGCGCCTCGGTTCGCAGCTTTTCGTATAATGGATAAGGGTTTAGCAAAGCTTCTCGTGACAGTAAGTTGTAAACTCTTTTTTCTGAAGCTAATGTCATATTTCGCCGTTTCAAGTTGGTTTTGAATAATTTTTATTAATTTACTACCTTGGCAGTATCTAAGCAATTACCTTTAGATAGTTACATCAAATAAATATTTATGGTATTTTATATTATTTTTAAATAATAATTAAATTTTTGCTTTCACTTTCATAAAGATAAAGTGATAGGTTTATGAAAACTTTTAAGAATTTTTCTACTTAATATTATATTATATTGATTGGTAAATATTTTTCAATGAATAACATTGTTGAGAATCTATCCAATAAGGTCTAAGAGGAAGCGAGTTCCGCGTAGCGGAACGTAAACGGAGTTTTCCCGCTTTCTTAGAATCTAGCGTTTCAAGCTATATACACCAGATGCTTCTACCTGGGCATGACATAGAATGACACTTTTCAAACAACCTCTAAATATCTCTTGTGGGATAGTAGGAATGAAGCCAACAATATATCAATACGCAGGTATTATTAATCTGTTTATTTACCTGGTGCGATATAAGTAGACTGATATCTTGTGGGATAGGCGTCCTCGCCTGTCCATTGTTAAATCGATTATTAGGGGCGGGCAGGGATGCCCGCTCTACAAGATGTTTCACAAAATATTACAGATACTGGTGTCTAAAACTTGCCATTACGTATGAGGGGTGCCATAATGTAGGGGTCAAGTGCAGTAGGGGTATAAGCAAGTAGGGGTTAAGCCCCTCGAAGACAGGCGAAATAAGTAATTGGCGATGCATAGCGCCTTAATTTATAAATGATACCGTGATTTACACTGAACTTCAACGGTGGTTAAGTAAGAATTTCAGTGTAATCACGTATTCACTTTAGTCTTATTACTGCTCATAATATCAACCATAGCAGTTCGGTGAAAACCGAGGCTAGAATTCCTCCCTGACAAGTCGAAAAGCCTATCTGAATATGGGCAAAAGTTAAGTTAGAGAGAAAAATCCGGTGGGTAAAGCTCAGGAAATTAAAGGTAAAAAAATTAGTAAATTTCCTTACCTGTATTTTTTTGGCTATCTCGCATAAAATTTTTCTTGACCTTATCTTTTGCCCTTTATTTAAAGTCGTCAGTACTTACATTACCCTCCAAAAAAGTAAGGTTTAAGCAATCTTGTGTGCCGTGGTCGCACTCTCCACAAAATTAGATTTATAAAAGGATTGAGAATATGCAAAATAATGACTTTAACGCTTCGGGCAATGGAAGCGTCAATGGTAATGGCAACGATAACGGTAATGGTAAGTCTAAACAGGCGCCTCCATCATCCAACTCTAGTAATATGCCGTCTTTAGGTATGGGTGAGTCGCGTGGAACCGGGGATATGACTTCCGTGCAGATGAATGCTGACTCTTTTAGTGCGATGCAAAAGGTTCTTGTAGAGTTACGAGTATCTAGAACACAAGGTATAGTCGGTGCATCTGAGAATGTTGGCGCCAGTATTGACAGTTTTCGACTCGACACTGCATATGAACCAGTTCCAGTTGCTCCATCTAGCAACGTTGTTGCAAGTATTATGGCTGCTAACGAAGAGACTTACATTATTCGCGGTGAAGTCGAAGAACGTAGACTTGCTGAACTCGAAGCTCAACCAAGTGTTGTTAAAGTTTATAAAGATACGCCTATTGCTCCATTCAATCAGTCGGTTTTGGAAAAGACTACCTACGATTTAGTCAAACCGATGGATGGTAAAGGTAATTGTCCTGTTGGTACTTGTGACTGTTCACCGACTACAGCAAAAGGTACTATTGCAGATGTAGCAAAATATTTTGGTGTAGACCAAATTTGGGCTGCTGGATTTAGAGGTCAAGGTATTGTAGTTGGTGTTGTTGATGGTGGTATTACTGCCGAAGGGCGCCCGGTTGACCCATTTGAAGGTATTCGTCGCATTCCAAATGTAATTGGTGGTCCTGCACAAGATTGGGGAACGAAAGCGCGTTCTTGGGGTGAACACGGTAACATGTGTGCCACAGATATTCTCGGTATGGCGCCTGAAGCAAAGTTATATGATTGCCGCATTGCTGGTGGTGATTCTATATCTAACGCACTGTCTGTATTTCAATGGGCAATTAACCAACATCGTATTGATGGTACACCACATATTCTTTCCAATAGCTGGGGTATATATCAAAAAAGCTGGGATGAATTCTACGCGACCAACGCAGACCATCCGTTCACTCGCAAGGTTGTAGAAGCAATCAACGAAGGAATTATTATGCTGTTTGCAGCAGGGAACTGTGGTGGCACTTGTCCAGCAGACCGTTGCGGTGGTGATATTGGTTCTGGTAAAAGTATTTGGGGCGCCAATGGACATCCTTTAGTAATGACAGTTGGTGCTGTTAATAAAGACGAACAATTTGTGGGTTACAGTAGCCAAGGCCCAGCTACACTTGACCCTAACAAACCAGATTTCTGTTCAGTTACACATTTCCGAGGTTATTTTGGCAGCGATAACGGTACTTCAGCGGCTTGTCCAATTGCTGCTGGCGTGGCAGCATTATTCACACAAGCAAAACCAGGCATCACCCAAGAGGAAATGAAAGACCTCTTTAAGCAGACTGCAAAGAATATTGGTGAACCTGGTTTCGACCAAAATACTGGTGCAGGTATTCTTCAACCCAAAGTTGCTTTTGACAAATTAAATCCCCAATTACCTCGTTGGAGCGAATGGGAAAGCTTGGGTGGAAATGCCTTCTCTGCACCTGCTGCTGTGTCTTTAGGTGAAAAACGTCTTAATATTTTTGCTATCGGTGGTGATAGTGCCGTCTACGAAAAAACTTGGGATGGTACGACTTGGAGTGAGTGGGAAAGTCTAAGTGGGTTTAGCTTATCGGCGCCTACTTCAATATCACCAGCACCTAACCGCATCGATACATTTACTATCGGTAAACAACGCCAAATACAGCGTTTATCTTGTAGTGATACAAGTTGGGGCGCCTGCGAATGGGAAAATTTAGGTGGTTTCTGTAAGCAAGGTGTCGCTGTCTCAGGTTGGGGTACACGTCAAGATGTATTTACTGTAGGTGCAGATAACGCTGTTTACCAAATGACTTGGGATGGTAGCACTTGGAGTAACTGGACGAGTTTAGGCGGACTTGCACTATCGGCGCCCTCCTCTGTATCTTGGGGTGAAAATAGAATTGACTTATTTGTACGCAGTGGCGACCATGCTATTTACCATAAATACTGGAATGGTCAAGTATGGAGTGATTGGGTATCTTTGGGTGGTTTATGGTTATATGCTCCGAGTGTCACTTCATGGGGCGCCAACCGTTTAGATGTGTTCGCAGTTGGTACAGATAACGCAGTTTACCGTAAATACTCAGATGGCGTAACTTGGAGTTCCTGGGAAAATATCGGTGGTACAGCTATCTCGGCGCCTGCTGCAACTTCACAAGGCAGCAATAAACTTGATGTGTTTATCGTTGGTGGCAATAACGCTGTTTACAAAAAATCACTCTCCTAAAGAAGAAATAAAGAAACCGGGTTTCTAGGACTTAGTTAAAGTTTATACGCGATGGATGACGCGACATATAAAAAATGTCGCGCTTTTTTTATTGCTTTAAAAAGTTAATAACGTTTTGAGCAATTACTTCATTGCCATCTTTGGTAATTGTTTTTAATTCACTCGGTTGCTGAAATTCTTGGTTAAGAAAATCCCAGTCTCCTTCAAAAAATTCTTGTGGTGAGAGAATTTTATGCTGGTTGTAATTTTTAATACCTTCGAGTATGTAGGCAGCTTCAGCAAAGTTATCGCGCGTGATTGTGGTTATAGGCATATTAAGTTTGCTTGCTTCGGCAAATGTTCCGTAACCAGGTTTAGAAATAACTTGACCACAAACTGGCATAATATCTACTGGACGGTATTTACGGTCTGTAATTTTGATTATATTTGGTAATTCCGGCGCCGAATCATCGAAGGTGATAAATTGCCAGTCGGGAAATTTATTGAGGTTCTGGTAAGGAATTTCTTGTAAACCTAAACCACCAAATGTAAGTAACGCAGTTTTTTCTTTGGGAGTAGTAATTTTCCATTTTTGACTAATTTCTTCAGCTTTGTAATGGGGAGAACCACCAGTTAAACCTACATCGGTAATGTTAGAAAACATTGACATTGGTTCGTGGAAAGGAAGACGAAAAGTGCGCTGGCATTTGCTATAACATTCACCTATCCAGTCAGCAATGGCAATAAATTCTCCACCCCAGTCACGATATATAAAATCCCAACCAAAGTTTGTCATCATCCAACAAGGTATATTAGCCGCACTTGCAATTGGCGCCGCAAGAAAGGGTACATCTGCCAAAATTAAATTAACGCGGTTTTGGCGAATAAAGTTTACTTCCGAGGCAATTATTGAATTTTGCTTTTTCTTAATTTCTACTAACTTAGACAACGTTGCATCCTTGTCCATCGTTAAACTATCAGCTTGCACCACACCTAAATCGTATGCACGCGGACGATGTATAAATTCTCCCTGTATATAACATTCTAATAACCATCGCGGCGCCGTAGTCACCAAAATCAGCAAAACATCAGGAAACAGTTTTTGAATAGTAGCAGCAACAGCAGCAGTACGTGTTGCATGACCAAAACCATGATTCGTAATAGCAATATATATAGTAGAACGTTCCATAACAATACCGTATAAAATACCGTAAAACACCGTAGGGGCAGGTTAACCAAGATTTATAACCTATCACAACAACCTCGTAAACCTGCCCCAACCCACACAAATTACCCCAACCCATACAAATCAAACACAAAATTCCCGAACCACCGCTACCAAATCATCAATTTCCGATTCCAGAGTAAAATAATGTACACAAGCACGCACACAATCAGGATTAGCAATAGTCCGAGTTAAAATATTATGTTGTGTCTCTAGATAATTAACTAATTTCTGGTGTTGCATGTTTGTTAGTTGAAATGACACTAAACCGCTTTGTGGTGGAGAGGTTAGCAAGCATTTGACTTCAGGTAGTGATTGTAATTTTTGCCACAAATACTCGCTATTTTTCAATATTTGCTCATAACGTTCCTGAATACTTCCCCACTGCTCATGAACTACCATTGCCTCCCGTAACCCTGCAAGTAGCGGTATATCAGAAGTTGCCACCTCAAAACTTCGTCCATCTGGTTGCCAGTCTTGCGGTTGTCCCTGTGTATCTGTTATTACACTACGCCATCCCACAAAAGTGGGTAACAAATTTTTTCTAACTTCTTCCCGCACATACAACCCACCCAACCCAGCGGCGCCACACATCCATTTATGACCAGTAAAAGCATAAAAATCTACTCCTAATTGATTCAAATCTAAAGGCATCGAACCAAACGACTGTGCCGCATCCACTAACAACAACGCTTTATTCGCTCGACATAATTGAGATATTTTATCAACTGCTAAAACCTCACCCGTATTCCACAATATATGACTAATAGCTAGCAAACGAGTATTAGGACGAAGGTGTTGTGCTATTACATCAACAGGATTATCTGCTGCAAGAATTGGACAAGTTGTAATTTCTACTTGAAAACGGCGCCTAATAGCTTGAGCAATTGCAATCACAGCATGATGCTCACAATCTGTAAGTAACAAATGATCACCTGGTTGCCAATTTATACCCCACATCGCAATATTACAACCCACAGTCACATTTTCGGTAAGGGTGATTGTTTCAGATGTAACATGTAAATGCGATGCAATGCTATTGCGTGCCGTCGCTATTTGTTGATTCATCCATGAATACACCGCATTACTAAATGGGCCTAGCTGCTGCGTTTGAACTTGTGCTGTAACAACTGCGTCAATAGCAGCTTGTGGCATTGGCCCCTGTCCACCATAGTTAAAGTAAGTCTTATTTGCCAATGCTGGAAACAAAGCGCGATGTTGATGTAGTTTATCTGTCATATTACGTATGTTCTACTCCTATTCGTACCAAATTATTGTTAGCCTAGAAGAATGTTAATTAACGCTGAACTTCTGCTGCAATTCCAACGCTGTAGGCGCCGACCGTTTTTAGACATCTACGGCGACTATACATTGCGTTCTGAACCGACCGATTTACTGGTTAAACTTCAACAAGATAAAATTAACCACCAAAAAAGTATTTTACGACGCACTGAGTACATTCGTCCCAACTATCGACCGCGTGATTGGCGTGCGGGTGCGGTGGAAACTTTGGAATTGATGCAGCAAGGTGTTGATTGTATCTACCAAGGGGTTTTATTGGCAGATTATGCTGATATTGAATGGCGTACCCAAGTCTCAAATAGTTTACAACAAAATATTTTGAGTACTGAGTTAGCTGCTGTCGGCGCCGTTGCTGAAGACAACGAAAGTGATGATAATGTTTCTACACTTTCTTTCTCGCTTGAAAATTCTTTTATTAATTACACGGCGCCGCCATTATTTTCACCTTATATTCCAAGTCGTGAGTATACACTAGTAAGCTGTCCTGATTTATTAATTAAACAACCAGGAAAATCACGGTTTGGCGATTTTCAGTACATCCCAACCACTATTGAACTTGGTAAACGTCCTAAACAAGAGTATCAAGTTATTGCTGCTTACCATGCCGAAATACTTAGAATAACGCAACTCGTCGAACCTACAACTGCTGGGTTGATACTGCGCTCCAAAGAAACGAGTTATCACGTTGATTTAAAAAGATGGTCTGTGCAAATGCAGCGAATTTTGTCGCAATGCATAGAGTCACTTGAAGCAGAAATCGCACCCGATATATTTATCTCAAGGCAAAAATGCACTCTTTGTCATTGGCATACTGATTGTTATAATGTTGCGCGTACTTCACGTCATCTTTCGCTAATGCCTGGAGTTACGCCAGTTCGTTATGCTCAACTTAGAGCTATTAATATTAATACTCCCGAAGCTCTGGCTAATACAAATCCCCTGATGCTCGAAAATTTACCTGGATTTGATAGTTATATTGCCCCAAAGCTGGTAGTACAAGCTAAATCAATAACCGAAAATCGCGCTTTGCTACTTCAACCGTCAACACGCAAAGTGGAAGAAAATATCGGTTTAACCGAAGCATATACATATACAAGTATTTCTTCGTTACGTCAAAGTCAAATAGCCGTTAAAGATATTCGTCTAGAGTATCCTGTAGAACTTTACTTTGATATAGAAGCACAACCAGATTTGAATCTTAATTACTTACTGGGAGTGTTGGTTGTTGATAAGATAGCACAGACTGAACGGTTTTATTCGTTTTTGGCAGAGAAACCTGAAGACGAAGAGTTAGTATGGCAGCAGTTTGTGGACTTAGTTAACCAGTACCCAGAGGCGCCTATTTACCATTTTTGCGTGTATGAGTTTGATACCGTCAAACGACTCGCAAAACAATATCACACTCCTAACGATGTTGTGTTGCCAATACTCAGTCGTTTTGTTGATGTGTATGAAGAACTTATTAAAAATGTGGCTCTACCCATAGAAAGCTACGCACTCAAAGTTATTGCTAAGTGGTTAAAATTTGAATGGCGTGATAGTGATGCTAGTGGTGCTAAGTGTATTTACTGGTATGACCAATGGTTAAAAACAGGAAATCATGCGATGCTTTCAATCATTCAGCGTTATAACGAAGATGATTGCCATGCTACACGGTGTGTCAAAGACTGGTTATTTAAATTCTTTGCCGAAGTTTAAATTTATCGAAAATTTGGGTATAAAACAAGGGTGAGGTTCGTCAACAACTCGAATTAATTATGATATTGTGTTGGTGATTTTGACGAGATGGCTATAGTTATGCAGCTAATCAGAAAAAACAAAGCCTTACAATTCACTGTTTTCTTTTGTATACCTATTCTAATTATTAGTTTATTTTTTTTAAATCAACCTTCATCTGCGGTTGAGATTACTGGTATCGAGTTTATTGGGCAAGCTGTTATCCCAACAGGTACGATTTTCCAAAATACACCTGTTGGAGGACTGTCTGGCATTACTTACGATGATACCAACCAACTTTATTATGCAATTTCAGATGACCGCAGCGAAAAAGCCCCTGCACGGTTTTATACTTTTAGAATCGATTTGAGTCAGGGAGTACTCAAAGATGCAAAAGTGGCGCCTGTTGGAGTTACTCTATTAGTAGACAAAAATAATCAGAATTTTGCTAAAAGCACTATCGACTCTGAGGGAATTGCTTTAACGAATCGAGGTACTGTATTTATATCTTCCGAAGGTGATGCGGCAAAGTTCATTAACCCGTTTATCAAAGAGTTTTCGCTTGCTTCGGGTAAAGAAGTTAGTAGTTTACCTATCCCAGATAAGTTTTTACCTTCACGTGATGGTAAAAAAGGTATTCGTAATAACTTAGCATTTGAAAGCCTAACAATTACACCCGATAATAAGTATTTATTCTCTGCTACAGAAAATGCACTCATTCAAGATGGTTCCGAAGCTAAACCAGGTGTTAGCACATCTAGCCGCATTTTGCAATATAATCTTTCTACTAACCAGTTAGAAAAGGAGTATTTATACAGAACCGAAGCGGTAAAGCCATTGATTAACATCACTGGTAAATACGCTCAAGGTTTACCAGACTTACACGCGATTGATAATCAAGGACATTTTATCAGTATTGAGCGCGCTTTCACTGGTTTAGGGTTTGCAATTTCGCTATTTCAAGTTTCCCTTGAAGGCGCCACTGATATTCAAAACGTTGACAGTCTTTCACAGGTAGATACAAAAGCTATCATACCTGTTCAGAAAAAACTACTGTTAGATTTACGTAAACTTGACGTTTCCCTCGACAATATAGAAGGTTTAACGCTCGGTCGTGTTCTACCTAATGGACAACCTACCTTAATTGTTGTGAGTGATAACAATTTTCAGAAAATCCAGCGTACACAATTTCTTGCTTTCAAGCTCAAAACCGAATCTTCATCACGATTACAACGACTACTACGTCGCTTATTCCCTTCAAGACAGTAAAAACTACATAAGTATATGTACTGAACTAATCATAACCGCTTATTGAGCGGTTTTTATGTTTCAGTGAATTTTCTCATATGGATAGCTTGAAGTATGTGTTAAACCTTAATGTAGATAGTTTTACACAGGCTATTTATTGGCTTTATATATATTTTATTTTTACTTGAACTAATTTTTATGGACTCTATTCAATTATTTCATAATAGTGATTTTTATCATCGCTATACTTAATAAGTAAGTAACTGTAAGGGCAAATAATATTATGGGATGAAAGCTTAATATTTATGAAAACTTCTATGTTGTCGGATATTCAAGATGAAGTAATGCATAAAGCAGAGTTAGACGGATACATAGGAAAATTTTTAAATAATCGTTATTTAATTAGAGATTTAATTGGCAAAGGTGGAATGGGCAGGGTTTACCTGGCTGAAGATGCTGCTAAAGGTGGAATGCCTGTAGCTGTCAAAATTCTATCTTTAAGTATTGATAACCAGCAAATCTCACAACGCTTTGGTAGAGAAATTTTTATCGGCGCCCAATTAGGACGTAAGAGTAAACAAATTGCTCGCGTTTTGAGCTACGGCATCACCGATGAAAAAATTCCGTTTTATGTGATGGAATACCTACAAGGTAGAAATCTCAAAGCTATTATTAAATCCAATTCATTAAATCTAACTAAATCATTAGAAATTTTATATCAAATTTGTTTGGGTTTACAATGCGCGCATCAAGGAATTAGCCTCAAAGGAGAAATATATCCTGTTTTACACCGCGACATTAAACCTGAAAATATCTTTATTGCCGAAGACCCAAAACAAGGGGATGTAGTAAAAATACTCGATTTTGGCATTGCTAAGTTTTTAACCGAGCGTGCTGGAATGACGCTTACAGAATCTTTTATTGGTAGTTTGCCTTACTGCTCTCCAGAACATATGGAAGGACGCAAATTGATAGATGTGCGTTCTGATATTTATAGTTTGGGAGTACTAATGTACGAAATGCTTACAGGACAACACCCTTTTGCGCTCAAGACCAATTCGTTTGGAGATTGGTATCAAGCACATAAGTTTCAAGTACCACCAACATTTAAAGAAATTAATCCTGACTTGAAAATTCCCAGAGAGCTACAAGAGCTAGTAATGACTTGTTTAGCAAAAGAAGTCAAAAATCGTCCTCAAGATATGGGAAAAATTTTAAGTAGTTTGGAGCGTATCCAACAGTTGGAGAATGGCGAAGTTCTTAACTCAACAAACCAATCTTACAATCCCGCGAATGTACAATTAGTACCCGTTACCTCAATATCCGAAAAAATTTGTTTGCAGAAAACATGGCCTGTGAACAAACCAAAGGCACTTATTTGCTTTCCACATCTACTACAATCAACCCAAGGTAGTATCCCTACCCTATGGGCAATGTTACCTAAAAAAGAAATAGATGTACTAGTTAAGCAAATCAATAATACTGAATTTATCTTTCAGAAAAATTTGTACCCCTTATTGCTTTGGGTAACAACCTTATGTGATAAAAAGTTTGATTTAACACGCTGGTTGTCGTATTTTCTCGACATGAAAGATAGCAAGAGCCAAAAAATTGCACAAGCTCTTGTGAATACAGGTTATTACCATTTACTGTTTTTCTCGCTTGAGAATCCGGGTAAGTGTGAAAAGGTAATAACTCTCACCTTGTGTGCACGTCAACGTCAACAAATTATTGATTGTTTAGAGTCGATTGAAAATACAAAGTCAATTATCGAATTGAATGAGAGCAAAAATATGTTGCGGTTACATCTGGAGAAAAAGAAGCCAGAAATTATCAGTCAATTAGCCGAAAACCAGCGAAATCAAAAATTCAGCGTTCGAGAATGGCTTAACTATGCTGTCTCCAAAGTCTCGCGCGTCGTCTCACGCCCAGTATTTCGAGGTAAAAGTGTATAAATAAATACAAAATAATCGAAATTGGCGCCAGTTGAGAAAATTTAGTTGATAAAATTTAGAGAGGCACTTGACAAAATTATTTTATCTGAGCATAATGAATAAGTTGCCGAAAAGAGCAGACGCTCTTTAAAAGAAACTACTACTTGGGGTCGTAGTTCAATCGGTTAGAGCACCGCCCTGTCACGGCGGAAGTTGCGAGTTCGAGCCTCGTCGACCCCGTCTCAAAACATTAATAATCTACTGAAGGCTGACGTTAACTGAGTAATGTGACTCATTAATAGTAGCGACTTCGAGTATAAAATCTCCGCGTGTGGATACTAAACCTTGCCATTGAGTTGTTTGGTTCATAGCTGTAGTTATGGCGGTGGCAATAGTAATACCATCTGGGTCGATAACTTTTATATTTATGTCACCTTCTAATAAATCTAGTGTTAGCTGTTGTCCTTGTTCGCAAGTGATTGTATAGCGAGCAATTTGATTTGCTCTTGATTCTCCTTCGAGTACGGTATTCCCAGAACCTTGTAAAATGCTAATTGGTGGAACCGTTATTAGCTGTGAGTCTCCAACTTGTTTCTGTATCCTAGATATAGAAGTGCGAGGAGTACGGATTTTCAATTGATGTTTATTCAAATAAACCCGCAAACCTGCCACCATCCATCCTGTTATTATTAAAGCCAGAGCTGGAGCAATAAGAGGTACCCAGCCGGACTGCGTAAAAATATAGAATGTAGTTACTAACAGTACGAGCAATATAGCAACTTTGCTAGGGAATAAAACCCAAAAGCGACGTAGTGGCCACGAGAGAATACCTCCAGCGAGTGCCCAAAAACTAATCCATGCTATTTGCTCATATTCTGACCAAATTTTTAATAAAGGACGATTATCAGTTACAGCGTTCAAAATTTGACTAACTGCTTGTGCTTGAAGCTCTACACCGCTAATTCGGCGCCGTTGACTATAGGGAGTGTAAAAACCTGGGTTAGATTTTGATATACTCGTCCCAACTATAATAATACGGTCTTTCACCGATTCAGGGTTGATTCGATTTGCCAGCACCTCATCTACAGTAACTTCTTGTGCGACTTTACTGACTGAATGATAATCAAGCATAATTTCATAACCTCGCGCATCAGGTGTTCTACGATACCCACCAGAATTAGAATTGAGGGGTTGTATTGAGACTTGTCCTATTTTCCACTCCCCTTTTGGAGTAAAGTTAGCTTGTAAACCCTTCTGTTGGAGAAATTGAGTTGCAAGTAAAGCTGCAAAGGAATAGTTGGTTGTACATTTTTTGCTTATGTCAGGATTGGCAAATAGTAAACTGCGTCGCACAATATTATCGTCGTCTATCAACACATCGTTAAAACCGATGTTTTCGATTGGAAGTGAAGGTGGTAAAATTGCAGGTTGTGATGAGCTACCAAGACTACAAACACCAATAATATTATTATTTTGATTATTCTTTTCCCTATTAAAAGCAACTAATTTTTGTTGAGGTTTATACAAATTTAAGCCAATTACACTTGGTTTGTAAGATTGAAGCTTAATTAATAACTTATTTATAGTATCATTAGATATGTTTTCATCACCAACATTAACTACTAATAAGTTTCGGTCGGTATTTTGGTTCGCTTGTTCTTCGTAACTTAAACTTTGGTAAAACTCAGTTGTAAACCGCAACCGCATCATTCGGTCGTAAGCTGCAAGTTCCAATGGTTGAAATAATTTTAATTCACGAACTCCCAAAACCAATGCTATAGTTATTAACCAACTGGCGCCAATAATACTTAAACCACTACGATAAAATTGTTTCCAAGTGTATCGTTTATTTGCTAAATCCGGATTTGTTATTTCTTGTAAAGCTTGTAATACTTCAGTTGCAGATTGATAGCGAGTACGATAATCGTAGCGCACCATCTTATCGATAATATCCGCTAACTTGTTACTAACTCTTGCTTGATGGCGCCAAACTATTTCACCAGTATTAGGGTCTTCGGGTAACTTTGAGGGACGTAAGCCAGTTATCGCTTGAATTGCTACTATACCTAATGCGTAAATATCACTATTTAGTCTCGGTTTACCACCAGATTGCTCATTTGGCATATATCCTTGAGTGCCAATTGCAACACTCATTTCCGATTGCCCCGAATTATTTGGTAGTTGACGAATTTGTTTAACCGCACCAAAATCAATCAAAACCAACTTGCCATCGCTTGCACGCCGAATTAAATTACTTGGTTTAATATCCCGATGAATACAGTTATGCGCGTGGACAAATACTAAAATACTAAGAATATCTTGCAAAAGCACAATTACCTGGGCTTCATCAAACTTAGCATTATTAACTAACTCATCAGAGAGTGAAATCCCATCAATAAATTCCTGAACTAGGTAAAATTCCTCGTTTTCTTCAAAATATGCGAGTAATTGGGGTATTTGCTCGTGGCGACCAAGCTGCTCAAGAATTTCTGCCTCTGTATTAAATAGACGCCGCGCAAGTTCCAAAAAATTTAATTCCCTACTAGCAGGCTGGAGATGCTTGACAACACATCTAGGATTACCAGGGCGCCGAGTATCTTCAGCAACATAAATGCGCCCAAATCCCCCACCTCCAATAGCTGCGATAATTCGATAACGTCCGTCTTGTAGGCTGTTTAGCATCGTAATAGGATATAGAAACCCGGTTTCTTTTTTATATCTTCTAATAAAAATAAAGATATTGCATAGAAACCGGGTTTCTTAAACCTTAGTATAAGATTTACATTACTTGTAGGTTGGGTTCCGTTCCTCCAACGCCACTTCACTCAACCTTGAAAACCAAGGCACGTGAGTGGCTCTCCAACCTACGATTAAACATTTGTAACATAATCTACATAAAACTTCATAATTAATACTTAATAAAATATATTTACAAATAGTTTTTAGATAAATGATAAGAGTTAACTCGACATTTCAAGTTATCTGTGTTAGCTAGATTATAAATAACGAAAAAAGAATAAAACCTTTAGAAAACAATAAATAGGCGATAATAGCAACTAAAAATAGTTGACTTTCATGACTGATTCCATTAATTATCTTAAAGACACTGGACATTAGCTAGTGAGGGAAAGATGCATATAGTCGTTATAGTTTTACTTGAAATTCTAGTAGTAATAGGGTTATCAAGGCTTGTAGGGGTAGCATTTAGATGGATTAATCAACCATTAGTAATTGGTGAAATTGTTGCTGGTATTATGCTGGGTCCTTCGCTGCTTGGTCTGGTTGCTCCCGGGTTCGCAGCTACTTTATTTCCTTCTGAAGCAGTTCCTTTTTTAAATGTGCTGTCACAGGTAGGGTTAATATTTTTCATGTTCTTGATTGGGTTGGAATTAAACCCAAAATACCTGACAGGCAATTTGGAAACAGCAATATTGACATCACATATCAGTATATTAGTGCCTTTTTGTCTAGGTACTTTCTTAGCGGTAATACTGTATCCTTTAGTTTCTATTAACAGTGTACCGTTTACTGCATTTGCTTTGTTTCTAGGCGCCGCAATGTCTATTACAGCGTTTCCAGTATTAGCGCGCATTATAACCGAAAATAACTTGCAGCGTACTAGATTGGGAACATTAGCATTGACTTGTGCAGCAGTTGATGATGTAACAGCTTGGTGTGTACTAGCCGTTGCAATTGCTGTTGCGCGTAATGGTAGTATCGACCAAAAAGCAGTATTAACGATTATTGAGAGTTTACTCTACATCGGTTTCATGTTTACTGTAGGACGTTGGTTTCTCAAACGTCTTTCTCGTTATTATGAACGTGCTGGACGCTTAAGTCAGTTAACAATGGCTCTGATTTATAGCGGTGTAGTTGCATCAGCATTAATTACAGAATACATCGGAATACACCTAATTTTTGGCGCCTTTTTGCTTGGGGCTGTTATGCCGAAAAATGAGGGTTTAGTACGCGAACTTGCCGTTAAAACTGAAGATTTTGTCTTGATATTTTTGTTACCCGTTTTTTTTGCGTATAGTGGATTGAAAACACAAATCGGTTTACTTAATAGTCCACAATTATGGGGATTATGTTTACTTGTATTATTAGTTGCAATTGCAGGTAAATATATCGGGACTTACATTGCCGCGCGGGTTTGTGGAATCAATAAGCGTGAAGCATCTGCTCTTGGTTGGTTAATGAATACTCGTGGTTTAACAGAGTTGATAGTTCTTAACATTGGTTTGGAACTGAAAGTCATTTCGCCGCTTTTATTTACAATGCTGGTGATTATGGCATTGGTGACAACGTTTATGACTTCCCCATTGCTGGAGCTAACATATCCTAAACGTTTGATACGTAAAGATATTATTGAGCCAGAAATGGATACTGAAGAAATTAATGGCGCCGCAACGGTTAGTGTCTCTTCAAGTGAATGTCCTTACCGAATTTTGGTACCAGTTGCTAACCCAAGCACCCAAAGAGGATTACTACATTTAGCAACTGCAATTAGTTTTAATCGTCAGCAAAACACCATAGTAAATCCCTTGAGCTTAATTGAGCTTCCTGAAGACTATGCTTTTGAAAGTACTCCAGCCGAAGCTGAGAAAATGATTCGCCAACGTCAGCAAGAGTTAGAAGAACTCATTTATCGTTTCGACCCAGCAAATTCTTATCAAATTCAGCCAATTGTTAGAATTACCAATAACGTCGCACGCGAAACCATCGAAATTGCCCGGATTGAGCAAGCTAATTTAATATTACTTGGTTGGCACCGTCCAGCTTTTAGTAAAAACCGTTTAGGTGGCAGAGTCGGTCAAATTCTTTCTACTGCCGATGTTGATGTCGCGGTATATATAGATAGAGGTCAACAAAAAATAGAAAGTATCTTAGTACCCTTTTCTGCCAATATTCATGATGATTTAGCTATCATTTTGGCACTAAGACTACTACTAAATAAAGATACTTGTACAGTCAAAATACTTCAAGTCGTTACAGATAAACACATCAAAAAAGAATTGAGTTACGAAGTGCAAACACTCATGGATCAGCTACCATCTAGTGTACGCGAACGTATCCATGTAGAAACCGTTGAAGCAGTCGAACCAATTCAAGCAGTAGTTGCAGCATCTGAAGGAATTGATTTAACCATTGCCGGAACTAGTCGTGCTTGGGGTATTGAACGGCAAACCCTCGGTAGATATACTGACCAACTGGCAATTTACTGTCGTTCCTCGCTTCTAATTACTCGTCGCTACAGTCCAGTTACCGCACACCTAACATCTGTACTTGCAGATATGCACTCACAAGTTGCCAGTTAAAGATTGAATAAAGAAAGGGGATTCTTATGCATCAATTTAACGTCAAATCTCTAACCTTCTATACTATTGCCATAACTTCAGTTATGCTGGTGTTTAAAGTTGTCACAGCATACGGAGAAAGCCAACTCAAAGCTCCAAAATCTGTCTTCGGCAAATACTATATTACACTTGCCGAAAATTTATCTAACTGCAAAAAAAATACTTTGGTGTTAGATATTCAACAATCAGGAATTTTTCTGAATGCGTCTTTATCATCGACTCCAAGTAACCAAGAAATATCTACTCACAGAGAAAAAAATTATTCGCTAAATGGCAAATTTAATAATAATTCTTTCAGCTTATCTGGGAGAGTTGATAACGCTAGATTGTGTAATGCCATACCTGAGATATTACAAGCTAACTTAGTACCAGAGGGAGGACTTTCTGGACAAATCACTTTCAAAGATGTCCCAAAATCGATTAAATTTAATGCTATTCTCCAGAAACCTCAAGAGCAATCAACACAGTCATTCAAATAAATCTTGAGTGTTTTATATAGCAAAGGATGATAATATGCTGAAACAAAGTAGAAGTACGAGTAAACGATTTTTTGGTTTACTGTTGTGGCGCCGTCTTAACGCTAATAGTTGGTGTAAGCGATTATTATCAACTAGCATAGTGAGTTTGTGTGGAGTGTTAACAGTTTCTAGCATAACTATCGCCGTCGCACCAAATGCTCAACTTCAAGATTGGCGGTTTTCTCCGGAATTTGGACAACTTGAATTTACTCTATCTGCTGTTTCTCAACCAAAAGTTTTCTTTCTTTCTCAACCAGAGCGCTTAGTTATAGACTTACCAGGAACCAAATTAGGCTTTGTACCAACTCAACAAAATTATTCTGGCGCCATTCAACGTATTCGTTTATCTCAACTCAACGAGAGCGTTACACGTATTGTCTTAGATTTGGCGCCAGGAACACCAATAAATCCAAGCCAAGTACTCGTACAACCAACCTCTCCTACCAGTTGGGTATTACGACCATTCGCTAACTTTGCAAACAACATCCCGCAAGGAATTTACGCACCTCAACCACCGAACAATAATATCCCGCAAGGAATCTACGCACCACAACCACCGAACAATAATATCCCGCAAGGAATCTACGCACCACAACCACCGAACAATAATATCCCACAACCCCTAAACGCACCTTTACCACCAAACAATACGGCGCCCATTTATACACCACAACAACCAGGAATAATTACACCACCTGGCGCCAGTCTACCCTCAACAAACACCAATATTCAGCAGCAGCAACAACCATTTGTGAGCGTGCCTCCACTCACTACTAATAACACTTCACCAATACCAGGCTCAATACTTCCACCAGCAACCTTTCCAAACCCATCTGGAGGAATTATTAACACTCCACCATTAATTACGCCTAACAATAACTTTCCTACTACTATAGTTCCCACAACTATAGTCCCAACATCCCCAAATATTCCAATAACCAATACTAATCCTAATGACATCGTTCCTTGGGGGCAAAACTTACCAACTCAAAGATAATAGGTTAACGCATGTAGAGACGTTACATGTAACGTCTCTACAGGGGTTTCTAAAATCTATCTGTTTCTTGGGGTGTGCCAACTGCCCCAGGTTGACTAAGGAACAAGTTTTGGGCTGCTTCGTTTTGATAAATACAGCGAATATCAGGTTTTTCACTACCTAAATCACCCGTAAAACCAAAAGTGTTCAAACGGTTTTTACACTCATTAACCTGTTGAGCAGTTACAAGCTTTCTTGATTCTAAAAGTGCCCAGTTGTTTTGCCGAATAACACATCCAGGACGCATACTCGGTTGAGCAACGTAAACGTTAAACGGGTTAAGCGTCACGAACAAGCGCGCGTCCATAACCATTGCGCTAGCTCCATACTGAACACAAATTTCGGGGTTTGGCGCCTTGGTATCAATAAATTCACGTGACGCCACATTCGAGGGAGTTAATGTAGTAGTCGAACTAAAAGCTATACCAATCCCAATACCCAATACAAACACCCCTCCCAAAATCGCTATAGTCGTGAAGTTGAAAAGTGGGGATTGTAAAGCAGATGGTTTAGAAGTAGTAGCTTGTCTACCGGGAGGTCTGCGTCTCATTTTTAAATTATGAGTTAGTTTAATTGAAGTATCAGGAGCAAGTAGTCTAAATCTAAACTGCTTTCCCCTCTATATAAGTATGACTAATATTTTGAATAATTGTGTCACTTGTGGCACAGGCATCCTGCCTGTGTCATAGTCAAGCATTCTGCCTGTGCCGCATAATTATGTTATTAGCTAGCAACAGCCAAAGTTTTCTCTAAAGGTGTCCAACGGAAACTGCGGTCACCTCCCCGTTCGATAATTACCTTAACTTTAGGTTCCATACTAGGTAACGCGGCTAAATATTCTATCTCTTGATCAGAAAGAATATGTCCCTCAATAATCCACAATACAAGTCCCTTTGACTTTGGTGGTAACTGTTCGATTTGATACGATAAAATTGGTGGTACATAATATACAGCACCAACAGCCGCACCACTACCAGTACTTTTTTTACCAAGGTGTGGAGGTCTTACACCGTGAATGCGAGTTAAATAAGCAGCCACGTCACCCAAACCGCGCGCAGTAATATTGAGAGTTGCGTATCCGTTTGCACGTATACGGCGCCGATACCGACCCTCAAAACCGCCTTCGAGTGGTACGTAAACGCCAAGGGCGCCGTATTTCTCCAAATCGCGGATTAATCCTTTACCAGTGGTTATTAGTGCCATAGATTTTTAGTCATATTCCACTTCAATATATCTATTATCAACTCCGAACTGTTAAATCAAGTTAGGCAATAAACTTATAGTCAGCATAGAACCCTAGAAACCCGGTTTCTTACGATAACCTACATGCTTAACTATAATCTTTGATCAGAAACCGGGTTTCTTTAAATTACCTCTAGACAAATCTTTATAAACGGTTTATATTTTTAGATTGTGACCAAAGTAAAATTTGGTTGCCTCGTCGCATTGTCTGAAAGTCACAGCTTTTCGGTGCCGCAATTTGAATTTAGATATATTATAATGTCTAGGTTATGAATCGCGCGACGAACCGCTAGTTGAAACTGGCGCCAGTGGCTGATAGACTTAGAGAGCTTGGGAAAAGTTTGTAGATTCGTTTGTAAATGCATTCTCAGACCCAATTGACTAGTATATTAGTTTTATTGACTAGTCCCGACAAGTAAGTTGAACCTTGAATATTATATTTAAGGTTGATGTTAAGGCGAAGAACAAAAGGATACTGGAAGCGAATAGCTCTCTAAGTCCATTTAAAGGCGCCACAGTGTCAGAGCAGAAGCAAAGTAAATTAATGCATTGCTTTCGGCATTGATAAAGGTTTTGCTTTGATAAAAAGTAAACCCCTCAATTTATATTGGGCGCGAATAAACAAATAAAGTACTAAAGTACTTATTACACAAAAAGGAGAACCAGTAACTGTGTCTGTAGGTATTCTCGGCACCAAACTGGGCATGACTCAAATTTTTGACGAAGCAGGAGCAGCAATTCCTGTTACGGTCATTCAAGCGGGGCCATGCACTGTTACACAAGTAAAGACAAAACAGACCGACGGTTACTCTGCCATTCAGGTTGGCTATCGTGAAGTGAGACCCAAATCTTTGAATAAGCCAAAGTTGGGACATTTAGCAAAGTCGGAAGCGACTTCTTTGCGTCACTTACGGGAATATCGCATTGAAAATTCTAGCGAGTATTCTTTAGGTCAACAGATTCAGGCAGATATTTTTAGCGCAGGTCAAATAGTTGACGTATGCGGTACTAGTATTGGTCGAGGTTTTGCGGGTAACCAAAAACGCAATAACTTCGGTCGAGGTCCCATGTCACACGGTTCTAAAAACCACCGTGAACCAGGTTCGATTGGTGCGGGTACAACCCCAGGTCGTGTTTTTCCTGGTATGCGGATGGCTGGTCGTCTCGGTGGTAAACAGATAACTGTCAAAAAGTTAACTGTCATTAGAGTTGATACTGAACGTAATTTGTTGCTAATCAAGGGAGCTATTCCTGGCAAACCTGGAGCTTTAGTAAACGTCGTCCCTGCCAATTTAGTCGGTAGACAAAAGTAGCTTTCTTACGAAGGAAACAGAAATGTTTGAGTATACAGTCAGAAACTGGCAAGGTGAGCAAGTCGGCGTTCATACGTTCGAGATGAAGGTTGCCAAGGAATCAACAGCTACGAGCATCGTGCATCGGGCTTTAATTCGCCAATTGCACAATTCGCGCAGCGGAACGGCAAATACTAAAACCCGTTCTGAAGTACGAGGTGGTGGTCGCAAACCTTGGCGCCAAAAAGGAACTGGTCGCGCACGTGCTGGTTCGATACGTTCACCGTTGTGGCGTGGTGGTGGTGTCACTTTCGGACCCAAACCGCGTGATTTTAACTTAGATATGAACCGCAAAGAGCGGAAGTTAGCACTGCGTACAGCATTTGCTAGTCGAATTGACGATTTAATCGTTGTAGAAGAATTCGGCGCCCAAATGTCTCGTCCCAAAACCAAAGAATTGGTGCAGGCAGTAACTCGCTGGGGTTCAGAACCTGAGAACAAAACTTTATTAATAACTTCAGAACGTGACGATAACGTTTATTACTCAGCTCGCAACGTTGAAAATTTAAAGTTGTTACCAGCAAATCAACTCAACGTTTACGACTTGTTAAACGCTGACAAAATTATTGTTACCGCCAATGCTTTAGAAAAAATTCAGGAGGTCTACAGTGCCTAGAATTGAGACCCGTGACTTACCTGATTTAGTACGTCGCCCGATTGTGACTGAAAAAGCGACTATTAATATGGAGCAAAATAAATATACTTTTGAAGTTGCTCCAAAAGCCGACAAGTTGCAAATTAGAGAAGCAATTGAAAGCTTATTTGACGTTAAAGTTGTAAAAGTCAACACTGCAAACCCACCGCGTAAAAAACGTCGTGTTGGTAAGTTTGTTGGCTACAAGCCCCATTACAAGCGTGCGATAGTCACCGTCGCTCCTGGGGATGAAGAGAAAATCAGAAAAGTCCTATTCCCAGAAGTGTAAGAAAGCAAAATGGGTACCCGTTCTTTCCGTCCCTATACTCCCAGTACGCGACAAGTCACAATTTCGGACTTCGCAGAAATTACTAAAAAAGACCCCGAAAAGTCTCTGACCGTTTACAAACACCGCGCAAAAGGTCGTAACAACCAAGGACGCATTACATGTCGTCATCGCGGTGGTGGACACAAAAGACTTTATCGGATTATCGATTTTAAACGCGACAAACGGAATATTCCGGCAAACGTCATCGCTATTGAGTACGACCCAAATCGTAATGCTCGCATTGCGCTTGTGCAATACGAAGACGGCGAAAAGCGTTATATCATTCAACCTGCTGGTTTAGCAGTTGGAACAATTATAATCGCGGGTCCAACTTCTCCAATTGAAATTGGTAACGCATTACCTTTAGCTAATATTCCTTTGGGTACTACAGTTCACAACGTAGAACTCAAAGCTGGTAAAGGTGGTCAAATCGTGCGTTCGGCAGGCGCCGCTGCTCAAGTAGTAGCTAAAGAAGGCGATTATGTAACTTTGAAATTACCTTCAACTGAAGTCCGGATGGTGCGTCGCGAATGCTACGCCACAATTGGACAAGTAGGTAACGTAGAAGCGCGTAACCTCAGTGCAGGTAAGGCAGGACGTAATCGTTGGAAAGGGCGCCGTCCTACCGTTCGTGGTAGCGTAATGAACCCAGTAGATCACCCACATGGTGGTGGTGAAGGTCGGGCGCCTATCGGTCGCTCCGGGCCTGTTACACCTTGGGGTAAACCAGCGTTGGGTATGAAAACCCGTAAGCGTAAGAACCCAAGTTCTAAATATATAGTACGTCGTCGTCGTAAGACATCGAAACGTGGACGCGGCGGACGCGAATCATAAATTTGTATGTAGAGACGCGATTAATCGCGTCTCTACATACCCCAACCCTATCCAACTAAAAATTTTTGTTATGGGTCGTTCTCTAAAAAAAGGTCCCTTTGTTGCAGACCATTTGCTGAAAAAAGTAGATAGGCTTAACGCTTCTAATAGAAAAGAAGTTATTAAAACTTGGTCGCGCGCTTCGACAATTCTGCCACAAATGGTTGGACATACAATTGCTGTACACAACGGTAGACAGCATGTGCCTGTGTTTGTAAGTGACCAAATGGTTGGTCATAAATTAGGCGAATTTGCTCCTACACGTACCTATCGTGGTCATGCTAAGAGCGATAAGAAAGGTGGGAGATAGAAGAAACTATGCCAAAAACTGAAGTTACTAGCCCAGAAGTCAAAGCTATCGCGCGCTTTGTACGCATGTCTCCTTTAAAAGTGCGACGTGTTCTCGACCAAATACGCGGACGCTCTTACCGCGAAGCTTTGGTAATTCTAGAGTTTATGCCTTATCGCTCGTGCGACCCTGTTTTAAAGTTATTGCGAAGTGCAGCAGCTAACGCTGAACATAACAATGGACTTAACCGTGCGGAACTAGTAATTACACAAGCTTTTGCTGACCAAGGTCCAGTTTTAAAGCGTTTTCAACCTAGAGCGCAAGGTCGAGCATATCAAATTCGCAAACCAACGTGTCATATAACTCTTGCTGTAGCTGCTGGTGCAGTTGCGGAATAAGAAATGAAATTCTACAGTAAGAAATTTTAGAGGAAGTATTTGTGGGACAGAAGATTCATCCAGTAGGTTTTCGCCTAGGGATTACACAAGAACATCAATCTCGTTGGTTTGCTGACCCCAGTCGTTACCCAGAGCTTCTGCAAGAAGATTATAAGCTTCGTAAATATATAGAAGAAAAACTGGGTAGATACGCACAAAACAACGCCGGAATTTCAGAAGTACGAATTGAGCGTAAAGCCGATCAAATTGACCTTGAAGTTCGTACAGCTAGACCTGGTGTTGTTGTTGGTCGTGGTGGTCAAGGTATTGATTCACTCAGAACCGGGTTACAACAACTTTTAGGCAGCAATCGTCAAATTCGTATCAACGTTGTTGAAGTACAGCGAGTTGACGCTAATGCTTTCTTAATTGCTGAGTATGTAGCACAACAACTCGAACGTCGGGTTTCGTTCCGTCGTGTAGTTCGCCAAGCGATTCAGCGCGCGCAACGTGCGGGTGTACAAGGTATCAAAATTCAAGTAAGCGGACGTCTCAACGGTGCTGAAATTGCACGTACAGAGGCTTCCCGTGAAGGTAGTGTGCCTTTACATACTTTACGTGCTGATATCGATTATTCTTATTGCACTGCGAAAACTATTTACGGAATCCTTGGTATCAAAGTTTGGGTATTTAAGGGAGAAATTATTCCTGGTCAAGAAGACCGCGAATTGCCCCCAGTAGCACGTGACCGTGGAGACCGCGACCAGCGTGGAGACCGCGACCAGCGTCGTCGTGGTGGTCAACGGCGCCGTCAACAGTTTGAAGACCGTTCAAATGAAGGATAAATAGATTTTGGATTGGGGATTTTGGATTTTGGATTGGGGATTTGTCTTGGACAATGAATAGATTTTGAATTAATTTAATCAAAATCTTTAACCCATAATATGAAGCCCAAAAACGATAACAAAGTCTTAGTTTTACTTATCTAATCTAAAATTCAAAATCTAAAATCTAAAATCTAAAATGTTTGGTACCCAATTATGTTAAGTCCAAGAAGAACTAAATTCCGCAAACAGCAACGCGGACGAATGAAAGGGTTGGCGTCACGTGGTAGCTCTTTGTCGTTTGGAGATTTTGCACTTCAAGCACAAGAGCCATGCTGGATTACTTCCCGACAAATCGAAGCTTCACGTCGTGCGATGACTCGTTATATTCGCCGGGGTGGTAAAATCTGGATTCGTATTTTCCCTGACAAACCTGTAACAATGCGTCCTGCTGAAACCCGGATGGGTTCTGGTAAGGGAAACCCAGAATTTTGGGTAGCTGTTGTGAAACCCGGTCGAATTTTGTTTGAAATTGCTGGTGTTAGTGAAGAAATTGCACGCGAAGCAATGCGTTTGGCATCATATAAACTGCCAATCAAAACAAAGTTTATTTCGCGTACTGAAATCGAACCATCTGTTGATATAGATGATAGCGAAGCAGTTACCTCAGAAGCAGTTGCAAATGAAGCAGTTGCCAGCGAGCCAGTTTTGAGTGAACAGGAGTAGGTAATGGCACTTTCCAAAGTTTCAGAAGCAAGAGAATTGAGCGACGAACAACTGTCAGAACAAATAACCGCAGTTAAAAAGCAGTTATTTCAGTTGCGTTTACAAAAAGCCACACGTCAGTTGGAAAAGCCTCACCAGTTTCGTCATGCTCGTCACCGTCTCTCGCAGTTGTTAACTGTAGAAAACGAGCGTAAACGTGAAGCAGCGAAACAAAGTTAGGAGACATTATGGCACTTAAAGAACGAGTTGGTTTAGTGGTTAGCGACAAAATGCAAAAGACGGTAGTTGTTGCCGTTGAAAACCGCGCTCCACATCCTAAGTACAAAAAGATTGTTGTGAAGACCAAGCGTTACAAAGCTCACGACGAAGAGAATCAGTGTAAAATTGGCGACCGTGTTCGCATTTCTGAAACTCGTCCTTTGAGCAAAACCAAACGCTGGAAAGTCACAGAAATCCTGAAATAAGACTATAAATGTAAATCGTGGTTTCACGGTTTCACAAGCTAAGGAGAACAAATCGTGATTCAGCAGCAAAGCTATTTAAATGTCGCAGATAACAGCGGCGCCCGTAAATTAATGTGTATCCGTGTATTGGGTGCAGGTAACAGTCGTTACGGTTTCATTGGCGACCGCATTATCGCCGTCGTTAAAGATGCTTCACCCAACATGGCAGTTAAAAAGTCTGATGTTGTTGAAGCAGTCATCGTTCGTACTCGTCATACTATCCGTAGAGATAGCGGCATGAGTATTCGTTTTGACGACAACGCCGCAGTCATCATTAACAAAGATGGAAATCCTAGAGGTACTCGCGTTTTTGGACCAGTAGCTCGCGAACTGCGTGATAAAAGCTTTACCAAAATTGTATCGCTGGCGCCGGAGGTTCTGTAATGGGTAAAACAAAAGAAAAACCCAAATTTCACAAGATGCACGTCAAAACAGGTGATACCGTTCAGGTAATCACAGGCAAAGACAAAGGTAAAGTTGGGGAAATAATGAAAGCATTTCCTCAAGACAGCGAAGTCATTGTTAAAGGCGTAAACATCAAAACAAAACACGTCAAACCCCAAGCAGAAGGGGAATCTGGACGTATTGTTACTCAAGAGTACCCCATTCACAGTTCCAACGTCATGCTTTACTCCACGAAGCAAAACGTCGCTAGTCGCGTTTGCTACACAGTAACAGCCGAAGGGAAAAAAGTGCGGATGCTCAAGAAAACCGGGGAAATTGTTGACAAATAGTTAGGAGGCGCGGAGTTAATTTATATATATTACTCAGCACGAGCGCACTCATTACTTTTTTCCTGACCAAGACCAGGGACTAATACGACCCTTCTAAGATTTATGGCAAATACACTCAAAACTACATATCAGGAAACAATTGTTCCTAAACTGATTAAACAGTTTGAATATACGAACGTTCACCAAGTTCCCAAGGTGATTAAAGTTACTGTTAACCGAGGAATGGGAGAGGCAGCGCAAAACGCAAAATCTCTCGAAGCTTCATTGGCTGAAATTGCTTTGATTACAGGACAAAAGCCAGTTGTCACGCGCGCTAAAAAAGCGATTGCGGGCTTCAAAATTCGTCAGGGAATGCCCGTTGGTATCATGGTTACATTACGTGGTGACCGGATGTACTCGTTCTTAGAACGATTCATCAATTTGACATTGCCACGTATCCGTGACTTTCGTGGTGTTAGTCCAAAAAGTTTTGACGGACGCGGTAATTATACACTCGGTGTTCGCGAACAATTGATATTCCCTGAAGTCGAATACGACAAAGTTGACCAAATTCGCGGGATGGATATTTCCATCATTACAACTGCGAAGAGCGACGAAGAAGGTCGCGCGTTGTTAAAAGAAATGGGTATGCCCTTTCGCGACCAGTAATTTAACCATTAGAGGGTAAAGATGGCGGCAAACGATACAGTTGCAGATATGCTCACGCGCATCCGCAATGCTAACATGGCGCGGCATCAAACTACAGAAGTGCCCGCAACCAGAATGACTCGCAGTATTGCAAAAGTTCTTCGTGAAGAAGGCTTTATTGGTGAGTATGAAGAGAAAGGTGAAGGTATCAAAACGAACTTAATAATTGCCTTGAAATACAAAGGCAAAAGTCGTCAACCTTTAATCACCGCTTTAAAAAGAGTTAGCAGACCCGGACTTCGCGTTTATTCAAACCGAAAAGACCTGCCACGAGTTTTAGGTGGTATCGGTATCGCAATTATTTCCACATCCAGTGGCATTATGACCGACCGTGAAGCACGTCGTCAAAATGTTGGTGGTGAAGTACTTTGCTACGTTTGGTAAAGAAAGGTAAACATTATGTCTCGAATTGGTAAACGTCCAATTACGGTTCCTGCCAAAGTTCAAATAACTTTGGATGGCGCCAAAATAGCTGTTAAAGGTCCTAAAGGCGAACTGTCTCGCGAATTGCCAGTTAACATTCAGGTTGTCCAAGATGGAGAAACACTTAATGTTAACCGTATAGATGATTCGCGCGTATCTCGCCAACTACACGGTTTGTGCCGAACACTTGTCGCCAACATGGTTGAAGGTGTCTCAACTGGTTTTCAACGGAAGTTGGAAATTCAAGGGGTTGGTTATCGTGCTGCTCTTTCCGGACGTAACTTGGTATTAAGCATGGGCTACAGTCACCAAGTACAAATACCACCACCAGAGGGTATCCAATTTGCAGTAGAAAATCCCACAAACGTTATAGTTAGCGGTTACGACAAAGAGATTGTTGGTAACACTGCTGCACGTATTCGCGCGGTTCGACCACCAGAACCTTACAAAGGTAAAGGTATTCGTTACGCCGGTGAGGTGGTTCTTCGTAAGGCTGGTAAGACTGGTAAGGGTAAGAAGTAAAATATGAAACTGACTCGCAAAGAATCGAAACAACGGCGCCATCGTCGTGTTCGTGGCAAAGTAAATGGTTCACCCGAACGTCCAAGATTATCAGTCTTCCGCTCGAACGACCATATATATGCCCAAGTTATTGATGATGCTGCTCAACATACTTTAGTCGCAGCTTCAACAGTGGAACCTGAAATTAAATCAAAAATCACTTCAGGTGGAAATTGCTCTGCTTCAACCGAAGTCGGTAGGCTAATTGCCCTGCGTGCTAAAGAAAAAGGTATTACCCAAGTTGTGTTTGACAGAGGTGGAAACCTTTATCACGGTCGCATTAAAGCTCTCGCCGACGCTGCGCGCGAAGCTGGTTTAAGTTTTTAAGGCAGTCGCAAACAACAAAACGAGAGAGTAATAAATATGGCTACAGGTGGTCGTCGTAAAACTAACAAAACGAAAAAAGAAGAAACCAATTGGCAAGAGCGGGTTATTCAAATTCGTCGCGTTAGCAAAGTTGTAAAAGGTGGTAAAAAACTCAGCTTCCGTGCCATTGTTGTTGTCGGCAACGAACGCGGTCAAGTTGGTGTTGGTGTTGGTAAAGCATCTGATGTAATTGGCGCCGTCAAAAAAGGTGTTGCTGATGGCAAAAAGCACCTAGTTGAAGTTCCAATGAACAAGGCTAACTCTATACCTCACCCAATTAATGGAGTTGGTGGTAGTGCAAAAGTTCTCATGCGTCCAGCATCACCTGGTACAGGTGTAATTGCAGGTGGCGCCGTGCGTACTGTTTTGGAACTAGCCGGAATCCGCAATATATTGGCAAAACAACTTGGCTCGAACAATCCTTTAAATAATGCACGCGCCGCAGTTAATGCACTCTCGACTCTACGTACTTTCTCGGAAGTAGCAGAAGATAGAGGTGTTCCAATCGAAAATCTCTATGCTCAGTAGTAGATAGGTTTTAGTGTAATTAAGGACTAAGTATAAAGTCATGAGACTTAATGATTTAAAGCCGCAAGTCGGCTCGAAACAGCGTCCGCGCCGTCTAGGTCGCGGTATTTCTGCCGGACAAGGCGCCAGTTCAGGTAAGGGGATGCGCGGTCAAAATGCGCGTTCTGGTGGTGGTACCCGTCCAGGTTTTGAAGGTGGTCAACAACCTTTATACCGTCGTTTACCGAAATTGAAGGGTTTTCCCCTCGCTCCGCGCAAAGAATACACTACGATTAATGTAGAAAAGCTAGCATCGCTCCCCGCAAATACAGAGGTAACTTTGGAATCGCTAAAAGAAGTTGGGATTCTCACAAGTGGTAAAGCACCTTTGAAAATTTTGGGTAACGGAGAGTTAGGTGTTGCGCTTCAAGTTAAAGCCGCAGCCTTTACAGGTTCGGCACGCAGCAAAATTGAGGCTGCTGGTGGGAGCTGCGAAGTTATAGGGTGAGAAGAAGCGCCCACTTGATGCTCTCGCAAACTCTCAAATGTAGGCGCCTCCGTTCGTTCTCTAGGTAACACCCGCTATGATTAGTCGAGATAAACCCCCAACCGCTCAAGAAACTTTTATGCAAATGGCGCAAGCAGCCGGACTAAGAGGTCGGCTGCTTGTCACGGTCGGTATTCTCATGTTGATTCGCCTTGGTATTCATTTACCAATTCCAGGAATTAATCGTGCAGAATTTGCCCGTGCCGTTGCCAGTAATAATGAGATATTAAGCTTTTTGGATATCTTTTCGGGTGGCGGACTTTCGGCGTTGGGAATCTTTGCTTTAGGGATTCTGCCCTATATTAATGCTTCGATTATTATCCAACTTTTGACTGCCGCCATTCCATCTTTAGAAAATTTACAGAAAAACGAAGGTGAAGCAGGTAGACGCAAACTGTCTCAATATACACGTTACGTGTCATTGGGATGGGGGATTGTACAAAGTGTTTTCCTCGCGTCATTCTGGTTGAGACCGTATGCTTACAACTTTGGCCCTTTATTTGTCGCCCAAACTGCAATTGCATTAGTGGCTGGTTCAATGTTCGTAATGTGGGCTTCTGAGGTAATTACAGAACGTGGAGTTGGAAATGGCGCCTCTTTGTTGATTTTTGTCAACATTGTGTCAACGCTGCCAAAATCATTAGGCGACACAATTCAATTTGTTGAATCTGGTGGTCGTGAAATTGTCGGTCGCGTCATTGTATTATTACTGCTGTTCTTAGTAACAATCGTCGGTATCGTCTTCGTACAAGAAGGTGTTCGACGTATTCCCATTATTTCAGCACGGCGCCAAGTTGGTCGTAGGGTTTTAGCAGAACAACGCAGCTACTTACCTTTACGCCTTAACCAAGGTGGTGTTATGCCCATCATTTTCGCTGCGGCAATTCTCAGTTTGCCTTTATTAATAGCTAACTTTACTAAAAATGCTGAGTTATCAAATATCGTCAATACATATTTGAGTCCTGGTGGCAGTGGTTCTTGGGTTTATGCGCTCGTTTACCTTGTATCGATTGTTTTCTTTAGTTATTTCTATTCCTCATTAATTGTTAACCCAGTTGATGTGTCACAGAACTTAAAGAAAATGGGTTCAAGTATTCCTGGTATTCGTCCAGGTAAAGCTACAAGCGAGTACATTGAGCGTGTATTAAATCGACTAACCTTTTTGGGTGCTATCTTTTTAGGCTTGATTGCGATTATTCCGACTGCAATTGAGCGCGCGCTAGGAGTTCCAACCTTTAAGGGATTGGGTGCTACTTCGTTATTAATTCTGGTTGGCGTAGCAATTGATACTGCTAAACAAGTACAAACCTACGTCATCTCTCAGCGCTATGAAGGAATGGTGAAACAATAGTGACGCGACTTATCTTCTTGGGACCGCCCGGAGCTGGTAAAGGGACGCAAGCGAAAGCGTTAGCTGACCACTGGCAAATTCCCCACATTTCGACGGGTGACATTTTACGTCAAGCATTAAAAGACCAAACTCCTTTAGGAATCAAAGCTAAAGGTTATATGGACAGGGGTGAGTTAGTGCCCGACCAGTTAGTACAAGACATGGTGGAGGAACGCTTAACTCAAGCTGATACCAAACATGGCTGGATTCTTGATGGTTTTCCTCGAACTGTTCAACAAGCTGGTTTTTTAGAAGCTTTGCTTGATAGGTTAGACCATCATGGAGAAAAGGTTGTTAATCTTGACGTTCCTGACGAAATTGTTATTGGGCGCCTGCTTGAGCGAGGACGTAAAGATGATACCGAATCTGTAATACGGCGCCGTCTTGAAGTTTATCGAGAAGAAACAGCTCCTTTAATTGACTACTACACAGGCAAACAGCAACTAGTAATAGTCAATGGCAACCAGTCCCTAGAAGAAGTCACTGTTGAAATTGGTCAAGCTATTAGCTGTTAGCTGTTAGCTGTTAGCTGTTAGCCAACGGCTAACCGCTAACCGCTAACCCCAACCGAAGCTGCCAGTTCTTGATTAAATAAGATATATTAATAAACTGTTAGTGTATTTGACAAAATCTATGTGCTTGTAGTATAGACGATACAGCAAGCCATTTTAAAAAATCCAACTTACGCTCGAAAAAGCGCAAAAATTAATTGATTGGAAAGAGGAAAGCAACTTGTCTAAACAAGACCTAATAGAAATGGAAGGGACGGTAACAGAGTCATTGCCCAACGCGATGTTTCGTGTTGACCTGGACAATGGTTTTAACGTCCTTGCTCACATTTCCGGCAAAATTCGCCGTAATTACATCAAAATTCTACCTGGTGACCGAGTCAAAGTGGAGCTTACTCCCTATGACTTAACGAAGGGTCGAATCACCTATCGATTGAGGAAAAAGTAGATTATGTAGAGGATTTTACCACAACAAAAAATTTTTGGGGTAATATCTACTCTAAAAACAGAATTTTTTTCTTAAAAATGGTATAATTTAACATTTGGAGTTAAAGAGCGAAACATGAAAGTTAGAGCTTCAGTCAAGCGGATTTGCGAAAAGTGCAACGTCATAAAGCGTCGCGGTCGCGTCATGGTAATTTGTGTAAACCCCAAGCACAAGCAACGTCAAGGTTAAGACCTCAAGTGCAACCGCGCATTTTCTTTTCACTAAGTACATAGTATCAGCTGTCTAAAAGTACAGCGCAAAAAACAACGCAATCAATGGGAGATATTCATAGTGGCACGTATTGCCGGAGTAGACCTTCCGCGTGACAAGCGGATTGAAATTGGTCTGACTTATATTTTTGGAATTGGTCTATCGCGGGCACAAGCGATATTGTCCGCAACTGGTGTTAATCCTGACACACGAGTTAAAGACTTAAGTGATGCTGATGTCACAGCATTACGGGGTGAAGTTGAAAGCAATTACCAAGTAGAAGGTGATTTGCGGCGCCTCGAAGCAATGAACATCAAGCGCTTAGTCGATATTGGCACCTACAGAGGGCGCCGTCACCGGATGGGACTACCAGTAAGGGGACAAAGAACTCGGACGAACGCTCGGACTCGACGCGGTAGACGTCAGACAGTAGCTGGTAAGAAGAAAGCACCAGGTAAATAAATTTCATCGCTTGCTCCATAGCAAGTTATACGCTTACTCAAACGAATTAATATGGCGCGTCAAACACCTAAAAAAGCCGGGAGCAAGAAAGCAAAACGTAACGTTCCCAACGGAGTTGCTTACATTCAATCGACTTTCAACAATAGTATTGTGACTATTGCCGACCAAAACGGCGATGTCATATCGTGGGCAAGTGCAGGATCTAGCGGGTTTAAAGGAGCGAAAAAAGGTACTCCCTTTGCAGCTCAAACCGCAGCAGAAAGTGCAGCACGCCGAGCAATTGACTCTGGTATGCGTCAAGTAGAAGTAATGGTTTCGGGTCCTGGAGCTGGTCGTGAAACAGCGATTCGAGCATTACAAGGAGCAGGACTAGAAATAACATTGATTCGCGATATCACTCCTATACCCCACAATGGTTGTCGTCCTCCTAAGCGGCGCCGTGTATAGAGATAGTAGTAAATTGGGTTAAAACCCTAAGAAGAGCGTTTTTGAAGTTCTCCTCACTCGCTGTCTTTGGCCGCAAATTAATTCGTATCGTCCACGCTCACCCGTAATACGAACTTCAGGTTCGTAATTCAGCGAATTGAGCCAGAACTGGGCAACGTTTGTCAAAGAAAGAACTAGCAATTTTTACGCAGTTGCGAATTCAGGACTGTTATACAAGGGAGGCTGCTCCGTGGCGCAATTTCAAATTGAATGTGTAGAGTCCAATACAGAAGAAACTCGGAGCCATTACAGTAAGTTTGTCTTAGAACCTTTAGAAAGAGGTCAAGGAACAACTGTTGGTAACGCCCTTAGACGAGTATTACTCTCTAACTTAGAGGGTACGGCGGTTACTGCGGTACGAATTGCGGGCGTTACACATGAGTTTGCCACCGTTCCAGGTGTGCGGGAAGACGTTCTTGAAATCCTAATGCGGATGAAAGAAGTTATCCTCAAAAGCTATTCCTCTCAACCTCAAATCGGTCGCTTGCTTGTTACTGGCCCAGCAAACGTCACTTCAGCGCATTTTGATTTACCTAGTGAAGTTGAAGTGATTGACCAAACTCAGTATGTCGCTACTCTTGCAGAAGGCGCCAAACTGGAAATGGAGTTTCGGATTGAAAAGGGCAAGGGTTATCGTACAGTCGAACGTGGTCGTGAAGAAGCGACATCGTTAGATTTTTTACAGATAGACTCTGTATTTATGCCAGTACGGAAAGTTAACTATAGTGTTGAAGAAACACGCGGTGAAAGCAACATACCCAAAGACAGACTTTTATTAGAAGTTTGGACAAACGGTAGTCTTAGCCCACAAGAAGCTTTATCTTCAGCAGCAAGTATATTAGTGGATTTATTTAATCCATTAAAAGACTTCACTTACACTGAGCAAGATACAGGTATCGCTGAAGACTTAGACCCAACCGCACAAATTCCTATCGAAGAGTTACAACTTTCTGTACGCGCTTACAACTGTTTGAAGCGTGCCCAAGTCAACTCTGTAGCTGACTTATTGGATTATACTCAAGAAGACCTCTTAGAAATAAAGAATTTCGGTCAAAAGTCTGCTGAAGAAGTCGTAGAAGCTTTGCAGCGACGTTTGGGTATTACTCTACCTCAAGAGCGGGGTTCAAAGCATAGCTAGTAACTAAGGTAAATCTGAAGAATTAATAGTTAATAGTTATTTGCATATGATTGGTAGTTATTAGGTGCAAAGGGTAATAGTAGAAGCGTAAAAAATAGCGATTTACTATTACCCCTTACCTGGTACCCACTCAAATCAGCCGCTGATTCTTGTATCAATTCCATTCTATTTTTCATGCGTCAATTATTATGCGTCACCGTTGTCGAGTTAAACAACTAAGCAAACCAGCAGACCAGCGTCGTGCCCTTTTGCGCGCGCTCACAACCGAAGTAATTCGTCACGGTCGAATTACTACTACTTTAGTTCGTGCCAAAGTTGTACGAGCCGAAGTTGACAAAATGATTACCTTAGCAAAAGACGGTTCATTATCTAGTAGGCGCCAAGCACTTGGTTATATATATGATAAAGACCTCGTGCAAGCTTTATTCGAGCAGGCGCCAAAACGGTATGAAAATCGTAACGGTGGTTACACCCGTGTTTTGCGTACCGTACCACGTCGTGGCGACAATTCCCAAATGGCAATTATTGAATTAGTATAATAGTTCTGATTCAATGTTAACATCCCAACCCATAGATTTGCAGAGAATTGCCATAGTAATTCAATACCTTGGCACTAATTTTCATGGGTGGCAAAGGCAAGCACAACACCGTACCGTACAAGAAGAAATTGAGAAAGCGATTGCGAGTATTGTGGGTTCACATATTAACTTGCATGGTGCCGGACGTACTGACAGTGGTGTTCATGCAGCAGCACAAGTAGCACATTTTGATGTTGCAAGTCCGCTGCCACCACATAAATGGGCGCCTGTTCTCAACACTTACTTACCGAAAGATATATTGATAAGAGCCTCAATCGAAGTTGATAGCACATGGCATTCACGTTTTAGCGCATCGTACCGACGTTATCGTTATACGCTTTATACTGAAGCACGCCCAAATTTGTTTATCCAACCCTTTTGCTGGCATTATTATCAGGCGCCACTTGATGAATCATTAATCGAGACAGCACTAGAACCTTTGGTAGGAAAACATGACTTAAGTGCTTTTCGACGTGCCAATTCAAAGCGAGCTAACTCAATAGTGGAAGTGCAAGCCGCACAATGTAATCGCGACGGTGCGTTTCTAAATATAGAAATACAAGCAGACGGCTTTTTGTACGGAATGGTGCGGTTAATTGTAGGGATGTTGGTACAGGTAGGAACAAAAGAAAGAACAGTTTCAAACTTCACAAATCTTTGGAAGAACCAACTCCGAGAACAAGTGAAACATTCGGCGCCTGCACAAGGCTTATGCTTATTGCGAGTAGGCTATCCAGACTTTGCAGTTCCAAAAGAAATTTGGTACGACACGCAGCCGAAATTTGTATTTGGGGAATAGGAGATAATAAACCAATTCTCAACAAACAAAGGAAATAAAAAGATGACAGCCCAAAAAACATATCTTCCGCCAGTTAATACCCTTGAGGGTGACTGGTATGTAGTAGATGCTAAAGACCAACGTCTTGGTCGTTTAGCTAGCGAAATTGCAATGATTCTTAGAGGCAAAAATAAGCCTACTTTTACTCCTCATTTAGATACAGGTGACTTTGTAATTGTAGTTAACGCCGAAAAAGTTGCAGTAACAGGTAAAAAGCGCTCACAAAAGCTTTACCGTCGCCACTCTGGGCGCCCAGGTGGGATGAAAACAGAAACCTTTGCTAAACTTGTTGAACGTATACCCGAACGGATTATCGAACAAGCGGTTAAGGGTATGCTCCCCAAAAATAGCCTTGGAAAAAGTCTATTTACAAAGCTTAAAGTTTACGCAGGTCCAACCCACCCTCATACCGCTCAAAAACCTAAAGAATTAATAATCAATACAATTCCAGGAGCAGAAGGTTAATGCAAGCCACCGAAACCAGCGGTCGCGCGATGTACTTTGGTACAGGGCGCCGTAAATCAGCAGTAGCGAGAGTACGTCTCGTTCCAGGAACAGGAAAACTAGTTGTTAACGGCAAAGAGGGAGATTTATACTTCCAATTCAACGCCAACTACCTAGGTATCATTAAAGCCCCCCTAGAAACACTAGGTATGGAAAATGACTACGACATCTTAGTGAAAGCCGAAGGTGGTGGTCTTACAGGTCAATCAGACGCAGTACGTTTAGGCGTAGCGCGCGCATTGTGCCAACTAGACCCAGGCAACCGTCCTCCACTTAAAACCGAAGGTTACTTAACCCGTGACCCACGTGCCAAAGAGCGTAAAAAATACGGTTTACACAAAGCTCGCAAAGCTCCTCAATACTCGAAACGATAAAATTTTGGATTTTGGATTTTGGATTTTAGATTACTAATCCAAAATCGCAAATCTAAAATCTAAAATTAAAACTGTTATAATTTATATAGATTAACCACAACAGGAAAATGGCAAAAGACGGAATTCACCCTGAGTGGTATCCAGAAGCGAAAGTGTATTGCAACGGAAAAGTTGTAATGACAGTAGGCTCCACCAAACCCGAATTACATGTAGACGTTTGGTCTGGAAACCACCCCTTTTACACAGGAACTCAGAAGATTATTGACACCGAAGGTCGCGTAGAGCGCTTCCTCCGTAAGTACGGTATGTTCGACCAATCAGCCGCAGCTAAAGAAGAAGACCAGAAGTAGCTGGTTAGCTTTGCTTTGAACGACCCCGCACAGAGAAGTGCCGGGTCGATTTTGTGTTCTTTGCAATTGAGCTAACCAACTTATTTTTGAAGGAGCGTGAGGCACGCAATTATGGCTGAACAATATTTGCTGGAGAAATTAAAATCTGTCGAACAAACTTTTAACGAGTTGACTCGGCGCCTAGGAGACCCAGATACTGCAAGAGACCAAGACGAGTATCAACAGATAGCCAAGGCACGGTCAGGTTTAGAAGAAGTAGTAAACACCTACGAAACTTGGAAACAAGCTACCGACGACTTAGTTGGAGCGCGTCAAATATATAAAGAGTCAGCGAGTGACCCAGAAATGCAAGAAATGGCAGGACTGGAAGTAAAAGAACTCGAAGAAAAAATTGAGTATCTAGAGAACCGCTTAAAATTACTACTACTACCACGCGACCCTAACGATGATAAAAACATCATGTTAGAAATTCGTGCAGGTACTGGAGGTGACGAAGCCAGTATTTGGGCTGGAGACTTAATGCGGATGTATACTCGTTATGCTCAAACCCAAGGTTGGAAAGTTTCGTTAATGAGTGAATCATTAGGAGACATGGGTGGATGGAAAGAAGTAATTCTAGAAATCAAAGGCGACGACGTATATAGCCAATTAAAATTTGAGGCAGGAGTACATCGAGTCCAGCGTGTCCCCCTCACCGAAGCAGGTGGAAGAGTACATACATCAACAGCGACAGTAGCAATAATGCCAGAAGTCGATGATGTAGAAGTACATATCGACCCCAAAGACATCGAAATGAAAACCGCGCGTTCGGGTGGTGCAGGTGGACAAAACGTCAACAAAGTAGAAACTGCTGCTGACTTATTACACAAACCAACAGGTATAAGAATCTTCTGTACAGAAGAACGAAGCCAGTTACAAAACAAAGAACGAGCAATGCAAATCTTGCGCGCAAAATTGTATGAAATGAAACTGCAAGAACAACAAGCAGCCATCACTTCAGCAAGGCGCCTGCAAGTAGGAACAGGCGCCCGTTCCGAAAAAATCCGCACATACAACTACAAAGACAACCGCGTCACCGACCATCGTCTCAACCAAAACTTCTCCTTAACCCCAGTTCTCGAAGGCGACCTAGAAACAGTAGTACAGTCTTGTATCTCCCAAGACCAACAAGACCAACTAGCCGAACTAGCCGCCAACGCCGGCAACAACTAATAATTGTGGAACAGGCATCCCTTGCCTGTTCTATTATTATTTTGTAGGTTGGCTCCGCTTACGCGCAACCCAACATTCCCAATATTTCATACAACACATAACCCGCATCAGGTTGCAAACCCAATGCTAATAGCCAAAGTCCTCTAAAAGAGGACTGAATAAAAAAGTAAATCTTGAATTCTGTCATGCTGAGGTACGTTAACGCAGTTTTCCCGAAGGGTAGCATCTCTAGAATTTTCGTTTAGTTAATTTTAGCTTGGTTTTTAACTGCGAAATTTTAGAAAACTTACACACTAACTAGCCTTAACCTCTTCACCCAAAGTAATCGCCGCATCTGCAAATCTTTCAGCAGTAGCTTTGGCAATAACAGCCACCTCCGATAAAGGCATCACCTTTATTTGTTTAATAATTTGGTTGACATCTGAAGTCTCGGATTGCGGTTTAACACCAAGATAATTCAAAAGTTCTTCAATCGTATAACCTGCTCTATCAGCAATATTGGCTAAATTCTCAATATCTGGTACAGATTCTCCTTTTTCCCACGCCTGCACCGTGGTGTAAGAAACACCCAAAAGGGTAGCAAAAGACCTTTGACTCATCGAAGCGCGAGCCTTCTTTGCTATTTCACCTAGTTTCTTTCTAGCTTCTGAATTCACTGCTTTAGTTTTATTGCAAGCTCACTAATTTAGTTCTAGCGTCTGTTTTACAAATTGTAAATTTTTTCTTGACAAACGTAGTTACACTTATGATAGTGTATACCTGTCAATGACTGCTTATAAGCTGCCAATTTTGCGAAAGTTAAGTAGACAGCTTTATTCTAGCCTGGAAAGCATCTTTTCTTGAAGCCTTGCGGTCAAATTAAATTGGATGGTGCATTATGGCTCGCAATCTACGTCACCGAAACAGCCGTTCACGTCGAAGCTTAATTTCAGCAAACAAAATTACGCCACATGTCTGGCGCCTAAATTTATTCTTAAATATACATTTAAAATCGGTTATAGTTTGACTTTTAAGATAGTGTCATTTTATTGAGTAGCTGGGCATAAACATCATCTTCAGTATTATCCCACACTGCATCAAGTGAGGCTTGGCTTGTTTGAAGCCAAAAATCAGTTTCATCATCAGGTAAAAGTATAACTAGCACTTTTGCCCCTTCAAGAAGCTCTGTTGATTCTAACAATTCGATTTTTCCTTGTCGAACAGTAGCCCAGACTGTTTTTAGCATTTTCACTTTGTATTAACAGCAATACTTTATATTTTATCTTTGCTGATTTACTATTTCTCTATTTATCCAATACAAGCAACTTCGCGGCGAACAGTTTGTTTGTAACTTTCTAGCGCGGTTAGCTCACATGTACAGTTTTCTACTGTGTTGTTGATTGCTTCTTGTATTTCCCAAGGGTAAGGGTAATGAGTATATTCGTACTCAATTAGTTCGCTCAAGCGTTGTAACTCTCTAGTGTTTCCACAGTTGTAAACTAATCTTTCAACGGCTTGTTGCCAGCGTGCAAATATTCGATAGCTGAAAAAGCCACTGCACACCCCACCATTTTTATCCCAGTATGAAATACTTATTTGGTGCTTGAGGTAAGAGATTTTCTTGATTTTTTTTGCGTTGTAGCCTTGAGCGTTAAGCGCTTCGATTATATTGGCTTCGCTCAGGCGCCAAACATGTGGTGTAATTTTATTAGCTGCGATTAAGCTTTGAACCTTTTTGTTTTGAGCTTTATAGTAACTTTGCCTTACTCGCTTACGCATGATGCACCCCATCTATATAGTTATAGTCTCAGCAGCGAATTACATCAATAATTTTTTAATGACAAGCTTAATTGTAATTTACACGTTGCAAGCAAGATTGTCAATATACAACGAAACTTTTTGTGATTGCTTACTAAACTAAATCTGTAAATGCTCTCTTAGTAACCACAGCAGTGAATATCGAAAGCAGGGAAAAATTGATTGAAATTATCAGGCAAGCTCGTGGTTCTATGAGTCAAAGAGCCTTTGGTAAGCTTTTGGGTGTTTCTGCGACTGCTGTACAGTTGTGGGAAAAGGGCGTGAACGTGCCTGATACAGAGTATTTAGCGAAAATTGCACCCAGAGCTGGCTATACTCTCGAAGAGTTGCTTAACTGTTTGGAAGGCAAACCTGTACAAGAAGCTTCTGATTTAAGTTTGATTTTGAGGCAAATTAATCATATGCCTTTATCTCAAGTTGCTCAGATTGTTCAGGCGGGCGCCAGTCGCTTGGCTGCTGCTGTAGAATCTTTAGAGGAACCAAAAGCTAGTTAGCAGTATAAATAATTGCAAGAATATTACAGCAGTGGATTTAGAAGCGCGGAAGAAATTGGGTGAAGTGGTAAAAACGGCTCGTGATTCCATGAGCCAACGAGCATTTGCAAAATTACTGGGCGTATCTTATACAACTGTACAGTTGTGGGAAAAAGGTGAGTCAATTCCAGATGTTCTCAATCTGGCGAACATTGCCGACAGGGCAGGTTATACGATTGAGGAGCTTTTAAATTATTTAGGTATTAAGCCGCAATCTAATTCTTCTGATTTAAACCAGATTGTTAAGCAAATCAAGGTAATGCCATTATCTGATGTGGCGGTTATTGGTCGTGTAGTTATGGATAGACTTGCTTCTTCGATTGAGGTAGCGGGTTCGGAGGTTAAAGCCAGTGGTTGATGTCAAAAGTTTTGGTGGGTAGAAATATTAGCAACGGATGATGAACGGATGTAGCGGATAAATAATTTTAGATAATCAGACTTTGCTTGTATTGAATAAATCATCCGTTACATCCGTTGTATCCGTTGCCAGTGTTGGCGCCTGATAGATAATGTTTTATTGTTGTGTGTTGGGTTACGCAGAGCCTACCCTGCGGGAAAACTCCGTTTACACCCAACCTACAGTGTCCTAAGTAACATGAGTATTGTTTTTAACTGAAAAGCGGCTATATTACTTGAATTTGCACTGGTCTATTGTAAAAGCAAGTAATATATTACACTGTGTTTTTATCGAACTTTAGCTTTAAAGTACAGTAGAACAAGTATTCTTTTTTCGTGTTTTTAAAGTACGATAGTACTAAACTAGATTCATCATAAATTAATGGCTTATATAGTACGTACCAACTATGATGTGAAAGTAGGAACTCATTTGGCTTTGCAAAAAGGTGTGGCGAAGCGAGGTGTATTTGAGGCGCCTTCTAATTACAATGTTTATACAGCAAACCAGGCTCCAGCAAAACCGTTTTTGAAATGGGCAGGAGGGAAGGGTCAGCTTCTGGAACAAATAAGCACCTATTTGCCACAAGACTTGTTAAATGGTTCAATCAAAAGGTATGTTGAGCCGTTTGTGGGAGGAGGGGCAATGTTTTTCTATCTTGCTTCTTCGGGTTATCAGTCGAGCATCGATGAGTTTTTTATTTATGATGTTAATCCTGAATTGATAATTGCCTATAAAACTATTAAGTTTGATGTGTATGCGTTGATTGATGCGTTATCAAAGATTCAATCTAAGTATTGGTCTATGTCTGATATTGAAAAAAACCAGTATTTTTATCATGTGCGGCAATTATTTAATTCAAAGCGGAGAAGTATTGATTTTAATGTATTTAGTAGTAATTGGGTAGAGCGTGCGGCTCAGATTATTTTTTTGAACCGTACTTGTTTTAATGGCTTGTTTAGAGTTAATTCTAGAGGTGAGTTTAATGTTCCTTGCGGTAAGTATAAAAAGCCTTTGATTTGCAATGTGGATAATTTGAAGGCTATTTCTTTAGTGCTGCAAAAAACTCGTATTGAGTTAGGAGATTTTACGAAGTGTAAAGATTTTGTTGATGATAAGACTTTTGTATATTTTGACCCACCTTACCGACCCATAAGTAGTACCGCTAATTTTACTGGTTATTCTCAAAATATATGGCATGATAGTGAGCAGTTAAGGTTGAGGAACTTTTTTGCTGAGTTGGATGGTAAAGGCGCCGAGCTGTTATTAAGTAATTCAGACCCTAAAAATGAGGATGTTAATGATAATTTTTTTGAAGATGCTTATAATGCCTATAGAATTGAGCGAGTAAGAGCTGCGCGGAGGATTAATTGTAATGCTTCTAAGCGTGGTCAGATTAATGAGTTACTAATTATGAATTATTAAGCTTGTAGTAAGCACTGAAGTGCTTATTACGAGGTCGTTCGCAGGTAGGTATGAAAAATAGTCAGGTATTTCATGATTTTTTGGGAAGTGCTGCTACCAAAGATGTGTTTAAGCATTTGAAAAATACTTTGACTGACTCTATCACAATATGGGACTATTTTGTCAATTGGCAAAAAGTCCTATCAAATTTTAAAAGCGTTGAAATTCATTTGAATACTCTTAATTATTTAATCGGGAAAAATAATATAGAGCAAGAATTTAGAGAACTATTACAAACTTATCCAGGCATTTACAGCGCAATTCCAATTTTAATAGCTTGTCGAACGAAAAATTTTAGAATTCTAACTAGCTTTGCAGAAGGAGATTTTCAATATAAAGGGTTTAATTTTAGTAATCAGAGTCTTTTATTTCCAGAAAATATTAATGCCGCAGTAGAATTTGTCAGAGAAACTGGTGTGCTGGAACTATTTGAAAACCGTACTATTAAAAGTATTCCAGATTATGTATTAGGAATTGAGGTAGGACTCGATAGTAACGGTAGGAAAAATCGTGCTGGGGATACGATGGAAATTATCGTTGAAGAGTTAGTAAAGTCTATTTGTAACGCGAGTAATTTTACATACATTAAACAAGCTACTGCTGAGAAGATTTTGGCTGAATGGGATATTGTAGTGGAAGTAGATAAATCAAGCAGGAGATTTGATTTTGTAATTAATAATAGTAAACAAATTTATTTAATTGAAGTCAATTTCTATGGTGGTGGTGGTTCTAAGTTGAAAGCCACCGCAGGTGAATATAAGGGTTTGTATGATTTTTTAACGGCACAAAATCACAAATTTATTTGGATTACTGATGGTTTGGGTTGGAAGAGTACTTTAAAACCTTTGGAAGAAACTTTTAATTATATTGATTATACATTAAATTTGAATATGGCTTCTAGTGGGTTACTTGCTGAAATTATTAGACAACAACTTTAGTTCTTCAACTGCCTTTATCTGTGTAGGTTGATGTTTTATCTGAAGCGCGGTTTTCATTGCCTCGTTAAAGACTAAAAAAGCTTCCTCTTTATACACAGTCCCCGCAGTGGCTAATGCTTTTGCTAATTCTCGTAGTTCCTTCGTCTTGAAAACTGGAGAATCTTTAACTTGCTTCAAAACTTCTTTGGCTTCATGATAGTGTCCTGCACGTGCGAAAAATGACGCTAAATATTTCAATGCTTCGATGCGCGCTTCCGAATCTTCGTCAATTAAATATGCAACTTTCTTTGCCTCATCTAAAATAGCTGTATTTTGCCATAAGTTATGTTGAAGTGATTTGTGTATATTCAGTAAAGCTACAAATTTGGTAATTTCTAAACTGGTCGCAAAGGAAGTAGAAGCAAGTGGAGTATTTAGCCTAACGTTATTAATCATGCCTTAACCAGCAATAAAGTGTGTAAAATCAGGGAAAAATTTAAAAAACTTTTTGCTTCCCTAATTAACATATAGGTGCTGGCGAAGAGAAATTATGCAAGCTCATTCAATCGTAAGGTGCGTGAAAGCAGTTTAATCTTGTGTTACGTTGCTTCATCCTAATGGCTTTCACGCACCCTACCTCTATCCGTTACATCCGTTATAATCCGTTGCGAATTACTCTGCTGCAATACCAGTGGTAGATAGCACTGGATAGTTTTCTTGGGGATCAAACAGAGGCGCCTTTTGAACATCCCGATAAGCAAAGTCATCATCACCACGTCCAATAGCAAACTGTAATGAGTTGATAAGAGTTTTGCTTGATAACGTTAGGAAAATTATAACTCCTGAGAAAGTTAAGGCGCCTGCAATACCAAACATATTATGATAACCAACTTGTTCGGCAATCGAACCTCCAAGGGGTCCAGCAATTGCAATACCCAAGTCAAACCCCACTACACATAGAGCAAAAATTCGTCCGCGCTCTTGGGGTAATGAACGGTCGGCTATAACTACATCCATTGTCGAAAGGAATGTACCACCCCCGGCGCCTTCAAGTATTGCCGACATCACAAAAGAAAAATCGTTGTTTGCTTGCCATAGTAGTAACATTGAGAGCGTATAAGCAATTAAACCAAGCGTTACAAATATACCTCTACCAATTCGGTCACTACCACTGCTAGTAAAAAACCGCGATACTAAACTCGACACTGCTGCAATTGTATAAAACAAACCGCAATCGAAGTTAACATGTATAGATTTAATAAATAATGGAATAAAAGTATTCAACGTACCCACTGCTAACCCAATTAGTAACATAGTTAGCGCTGGAACCCGCACCCTTGGACTTTTGTAAATTTGCCAAATACTTTCGGCGCCATTATCTTCACTCAAATCTTGCGATACAGGAAAGTTTTCGATTGGCAGTACAAATAAAAGCGAGAGTAAACCTAAAATAGCAGTAGTATTAAATAATAATGTGTAACTAGCATTTTCTTGGATATAAGTACCAATTGCTGGGCCAAGTGCTAAACCAGTTGCCCCAGTCAAAGTCATATAACCCAAAACTTCACCGCGATTTTCTGCCGGAGCTATATCAGAAACTAGTGCTGCGTATGCTGTAGTAAAAGCTGCAATACTAATCCCATGAAACGCGCGTAGTGCAATTAGCCCAGGTATTGATGTAAATATTTGATAACCCAATGGTGCAATAGCTGCAACACTTGCACCAATAATCAAAACAATTTTACGGCTACGTCGGTCTGCTAGTTCTCCCAACTGAGGACGAAATATTAACAACCCAACAGCAAAGCTAGCCATAACAATACCAACTTGCTGTTTAGAACCGCCCAAATCCTCTATATAAAGAGGAAGCGTTGATAGCAACGCCCCAATACTAGACCAAAATAATAAACCTGCTGCGAATAAAATCAGCATGTAATTACGTATCTTGGTATCCAAGCGTAGAAGTACTTCCAATTGTTTTATCCTATTGATTTATATTACGTGTAACTGTGGAGATATATCCAAGCTTCCACACTTTTAATACCATTACCTTCGCATACTGATACAAACTCACGTTTCAGAAGCCCTACGGAATCTAGGCGCCTGTACAAGGTTTATATATTACATGTACTATAGATAATAGTATAGTACGGTACTAGCCAAGTAAAAATACTTATGGCTTTACCTAGCAGCGATTTACGAACTTCAAACGATGCAATTAGTTATATAGTACGATTTCTCGCCTCTAAAAAGACTAATACTTTTTGTAGATTCTTCAAACTACTTGAATCGACGCATTTTATATAAAGTATAGCCACAAGGGCAGAAGACAAAATACTGAACAATAGAGTAGACTATATAGTTATGTTTTCATGCGAGAGTTAATTTAATTCTTAGAGTCAAGAAGTTTTTTTAGTATAAATAGTTACTTATAAGCCAAAGGGGGCATTTTTTGCAAGAGAGGCTATAACAGGTAAAGTCTTATACGTATTTTACAGGTGCAGCCATGTCCTTACGCAATGAACCTACCGATTGGCAATTAGGTGTACATGAAAGTTACATCCCTGTTTATTTTAAAGGCGCCGTAGCTGGATTTTTCAAAAAAGAATATTCAGACACGATAATCAAACAGTTAAATGAAGACGAATTATTGAAAAAAGCATTGACTACAGCTTGTACCGATTTAATTAGGCAGTCAGGTGGTGATGCTAGTCAAGTTAAAGAACTAATGAAAAAATATCTAAAAACCAGTGAGCTTCCAAAGTCAGGTACATTTGCAATTGCAAGATTTCTACGTGAAAGACAGCAAGAATTAGATTTAGGCGACAAAGAATTTGCTAAATTTTGCGACACTTTTAAAGTTTCACCTGTCGAATTAAACAATATCTACGCAGGTGACAAAATAGAAGACGCATTGATGGCGCCGCTCGCCCGCATTTTAGGAAAATCAAAAGACGAATTACTAAAAGTCAGAGACGGTCATTTGTAGCACAGGCCAAAGGCGCCTGTGCAGTGATAACTTATATTTCAACAAGCCGAAAGAAACCGGGCTTCTGTACGAAAAATCAACGTTTTACACAACATGTTTGGCAAGAAGCCCGGTTTCTAGACCTCGTGCAAGATGTTACAAACCAAAAGGTCAACTCAACCTGCTCCCGTTCGATTCTTCCGCTTCACCGAGCAGTACTGATATATGACCGTATAAAAAAGTAATTGTAGATTTCCGGAAAACCATTAATCATAGCTGGTATAAATAAGGTAGGCTAAAAACTACTTCTATATTTCATTACTAAGCTTTCATCTTGAGTCGCGACTATGGCTAATGTATCAAACGTAAAACTTATAATTGGTTTCAACGACCCTGACTTGGATGACGAAGAGAAAAACGAACAAGCCCAGAAACTGCTGCAAGAAATTAGAGAGCTAGATGAAATTGAAGCAGCAGAACTTCTACCTGACCCCAACCCACCCGCAGGAAACAAAGCATTTGGTGGAATTTTAGCGGGTTTTCTGATGGCAGAAGTTAGCCCTGCAAACCTAAAAAAATTATTTGGGTTCTTATCAGACCGTTTCGGGAATAAACCGATGAAGTTGAAAGTCAAAGCCACTGATGGTAGAGAATTAGAAATCGAAGCCAGTAGCAAAGAAGAGTTTGAGTATATTAAACAGCAAGCACAAGAGTTCCTTAATAAACAATAAATATATCAATATATACACAGATAATATAATTTTGCATTTATGACCAATGGCAAAATACGCTTTATTGATTGGAGTTAGCGAGTATGAACCAGGATTAAATCTTTTACCTGGCGCCACAAAGGATGTAGAAGCAATGCAGCGTGTCTTGCAGCACCCAGAAATAGGGGGTTTTGCAGCAGAGGATATTATTGTGTTGAAAAATCAGCAGCGACAAGAAGCCGAAGAAGCGATTTTCACTTTTTTCGCTAATAAAAGAAAAGAAGATTTGCTGCTGCTATATTTCTCTGGTCACGGAATTACTGATGATAACAGCCAGTTTTACTTTTCAACTCGTTCAACTCGCAAACAAGAAGGCAAATTAATCTCTCCAACTGCTGTTGCTGCGAGCTTTGTGCATCAGCAAATGCAAAATAGTCGGTCAAGGCGCCAAGTAATTATTCTCGACTGCTGTTTTAGTGCGGCTTTTACAAAAGGTTTGAATGCAAAAGACGCTGGGAATATAAATATCGTCAATCAATTAGGAGGCGAAGGTCGAGCTATTCTTACCGCTTCCAATTCAACCCAATATGCATTTGAACATGAAGGCTTTGAATTATCGCTCTATACCCATTTTCTCATCGAAGGGATCGAGAAAGGCATCGCTGACCAAGACAACGATGGTTGGATATCAGTCGAAGAACTACATGATTTTGTTCATCGCAAGGTGACAGAAACTTCCCCAGCAATGACACCAGAATTTTATCCTGTCAAAGAAGGATATAAAATTCTGCTGGCAAAGTCACCTAAAGAAGACCCGAAACTAAAATATCGCAAGGAAGTTGAACAACGCGCGCATCAAGGAAAATTTACAATTCCTGCCCGTAGAATGCTTAAGTCTTTAGCGCTACAACTCGGATTAAACCTACAAGAAGCAGAAGCAATTGAAACAGAAGTTTTACAACCCTATCGCGAGTACCAGCGCAAGTTGGAAGAGTACAAACAAACGCTTGAGGAAGCTTTAGAACAAGAAAATCCACTTTCGTCACGGTCACTAAATGATTTAAAAGATTATCAGCAATTTCTAGGTTTGCGCGATGAGGATGTTAAAAAAATAGATGAACAATTACTTCCTCAAATAGCTTTCGTAATCAACAATCAACAACCAGTAACAAATAATCAACAACTCGAAGAAGATGACCTAAGTTCTGAAAAAGGAATAAACTACACTAAACTACGTGACTTAATTAAAACAGGAAAATGGAAAGAAGCGGACTATGAAACCTATTTGATAATGCTTCAGGCTGTAGGTCGAGAAGAAAATGACTGGATTAGACATGAAGAATTTTTAAACTTTCCCTACAAAGACCTTCGCACAATTAATACCCTTTGGGTAAAATATAGCAATGGGCAATTTGGCTTCAGTGTCCAAAAAGAAATTTACTTGAGTGTCGGTGGCAAAGCAGACGGCAAATATTACAAAGAAGCCTGGGAAAAATTAGCAGATAAAGTAGGATGGAGGGTGAACAACAATTGGATTGACACGAGGAGTTTTACTTACGACACTTCAGCATTTTACGACACTTCAGCATCTAAGGGGCACCTCCCGATTTACGTATTTGTGCATGATGTAGAAAAGGTAGGAGCTATTTTTACGGACTTGGAAGTGGTATTCTCTCGCATCGAGACTTGTAAAATGTAACATTTAAGACTTTCATAATTTCCTAAAGATTTATCAGATAAACCAAACTCACGTAATAATAAGCATTTCATAAATCCTATATCTGGCACTGAGTCAATTTATTTACAGCATGGATTGAAAGTCGATGAAAAGACGGAAATTTTGATTTTAAAGATTTATGTAGATAATTTGTATTATAAAGTTCATCAGTAATATTATTTTTTCGTAGGATTTATTTACTTGTCCTTGAAAGCCCAGTTAATAAAGTTTTACAAACCAATAATTTAGCGTGCAAACAGATAGCATTTTTTATCGCTTGTTCAAAGAATTTCCAAATGTTTTCTTTGAACTTATCGGCGATGCATCTACAACTGCCAGTGAATACAACTTTAAATCGATTGAAGTCAAGCAAACTGCTTTTCGTATCGACGGTGTTTTTATCCCGAAAAGGGGTAAAGACAAACCAATTTATTTTGTAGAAGTGCAGTTCCAGCAGGATAAGCAAATCTACTCGCGGCTTATTTCTGAAGTTAATTTATACTTACGTCAGAACAAGACTAAAAACAATTGGTATGGTGTAGTTATATACCCTAGGAAGAGTTTAGATGTCGCAGATACGAAGCACTACAGTGAATTCTTTGACAGTGGACGAATTACTCGTATCTACCTTGAAGATTTGGGTGATGCTGCTTCGTTACCGATTGGAATTGCTACTATTAAGTTAATCATCGAAAATCAAAAAATAGCCAAACAACAAGCCAAGGAGTTAATTGCGAGAACTAAACAACAGGGTCTTCCAAAACCCCAACAGCAGCAACTACTGGATTTAATTGGAACAATTTTAGTTTACAAATTACCTAAGATTAAGAAGGAGGAGTTAAAGGCGATGTTTAAAAAAAGCGACTTGAGGAAAACCACATTTTATCAGGAAGTCAAAGAAGAAATCCAAGAAGAAGTTGAACAAAAAGCCAAAGAAAAAACCAAATTAGAATCGATACCTCGCTTACTAGCTTTAGGTTTAACTCCGGAACAAGTAGCTCAAGGACTTGATATAAGTGTGGAAGTGGTAAGACAAGTAGTGCAGAAAAACAACTCAGGTTCTTAACGGGTGCCAGTTTCAAACTTCTCTTACCACATCTTCTGCGTACTCTGTGTCTGGAGTGATAATTATATCTACCTATATACATAATGACATAGAGTACTAAATTCATTTGGGACAGTTTTATTGTATTAATTATCTAAGATAAAGAGGCTGGGTTAAAAGCAATGTTTGGACAAAGCGATTTGAGGAAAACAATATTTTACCAGGAAGTCAAAGAAGAGATACAAGAAGAACTTGAAAAAAAGATTCGGCGAAGAGTCGAAAAAAGGTTTAAGCAAAAAGCCCAAATAGAAGTGATACCTCGCTTACTAGCTTTTGGCTTAACTCCGGAACAAATAGCTTATGCGCTTGATTTGAATGTGAAAGTCGTAGAAACAGTAGTGCTAAATAACTATATGGTAATTTCTTAATTTTTACCCTTTGTACATCAATACTGCAAGGGGTAGCTCAAAATCGAATAATTGGTAGGTTGAGTTGAGGAACGCTCTTCGTAAAAGTAGGCGCAGTTTTCCCAAGGGTAGTGGTTTGTGTCATAAAATTTGGTGGGTTATTTGCAACGGATGTAACGGATGTAACAGATAAGTTGTTGGTTACAAACAAAATCTAGTTGTCTAATATCAACCATCCGTTACATTCGTTCATAATCCGTTGCCAATCTTTCTACACACCAAAATTAATGACACAGACCAGCAGTGGTTCATGTCATTAATTCTGGGGCGTTGTATGTGAGGCATAACCACGCTTACGCTTGGCGCCTACACACCAAAACTATTGACACAGACCAGTAGTTTTCCTTTATGGTAGCAAAACCCAACATTTTTAGGACTCCGTTGGGTTCCGCAAAGCCTCCACCCAACCTACAAATATTCTTTGTGTCTCTATGGTAGAAATAAATATCAAAATTTTGTTCTGACGTTACATGTAACGTCTCTACATTTGCATTAATTTTTGTTAAGATTGGACACGAAGCGTAAACGCGCGCACTTTCCTACTCATTCCCTACCTTGGAGACACTGGATGCTACGACTCGAACATATCAGTAAAATTTACCCGACTGGTGAAGTCCTCAAGGATGTTAATTGGGAGGTCAAAGCTGGCGACAGAATTGGTTTAGTTGGTGTAAACGGCGCCGGCAAGTCCACCCAGCTTAAGATTATCACAGGTGAAGTCGAGCCGACTTCGGGTGAAATTGTTCGTCCTTCGAGTTTACATATAGCTTACCTTAACCAAGAGTTTGAGGTAGACCCATCACACACTGTTAACGAAGAATTTTGGACTGTATTTAAGGAAGCAAACGAAGTACAGTTGGCGTTGGCACAAGTGACGCGCGAGATGGAAAGTGCCACACCCGAAGAACTCGATAAATTAATTAATAAATTAGATAAGTTACAGCGTCAGTTTGAAGCACTCGATGGTTACGGGTTGGATGCGCGCATCGGTAAGATTTTACCAGAAATGGGTTTTCAAATCGAAGATGGTGAGCGTTTGGTAAGTGCTTTCAGTGGTGGGTGGCAAATGCGAATGGGTTTAGGTAAGATTTTGCTGCAAGAACCTGATTTGTTACTGCTGGACGAACCTACAAACCACTTAGATTTGGAAACTATCGAGTGGTTAGAAGGTTATCTTAAGAAACTTACTACCCCGATGGTGATAGTATCGCATGACCGGGAGTTTCTTGACCGTTTGTGTACTCAAATAGTCGAAACTGAACGTGGTGTTTCTTCTACTTATTTAGGTAATTACTCTTCGTACCTGCAACAAAAAGCTGAAAATCAGTCAGCGCAGCTTAGTGCTTTTGAACGTCAGCAAAAAGAACTCGAAAAGCAACAAGCGTTTGTAGAAAAATTCCGTGCTAGTGCGACTCGTAGTACTCAAGCGAAAAGCCGAGAAAAATTGCTTGATAAAATTGAACGTATCGAGGCGCCTACAAGTTCAGTACGTACTTTACACTTCCAGTTTCCCCCTGCACCTCGTAGCGGACGCGAAGTTGTAATTATTGATGAGTTAACACATACATATGACGACAAAATTCTGTTCTTAGGCGCCAGTTTAATAGTCGAGCGCGGTGATAGAATTGCCTTCGTAGCTCCCAATGGTGCAGGTAAGTCTACATTGCTACGTTTGATTATGGGAATGGAGGCGCCTTCTGAAGGTATTGTAAAACTTGGCGACCATAATGTTCTTCCTGGTTACTTTGAACAGAACCAAGCAGAAGCACTTGATTTAAGTAAAAGCGTTATGGAAACCATCCATGATGAAGTGCCTACCTGGACAAACGAAGAAGTTCGGACAATTTTAGGACGATTTTTGTTTAGTGGTGACACTGTATTTAAAAATGTCTCAGCATTAAGCGGTGGTGAAAAGGCACGCTTGGCATTAGCTAAGATGCTCCTACGTCCAGCTAATTTATTAATTCTAGATGAGCCGACAAACCACTTAGACATTCCCGCCAAGGAAATGCTCGAAGATGCGCTGCAAAATTATGATGGTAGCGTGATTGTTGTATCACACGACCGTTATTTTGTTTCGCAGATAGCAAATAAAATCGTCGAAATTCGCGATGGTGAGTTTCGTGTTTATTTGGGTGATTACCATTACTATCTCAGCAAGCTGGAAGAAGAAAAAGAAGCCGCACGTCTGGCTGATATAGAGAAAGAAAAAGCTGCGAAGAAAGCTGCTAAAAGCGCTAAATCTACAGCAAAGAAAAAGTAAGAATGATATTGCCTCTTGTGGGGTGGGCATCCTTGCCTGCCCTTAATTGACAATTTTAGACAGAACGTAAGGGGACTTACATTCCACAAGACATTACAAACTATAATTATTTTCCAAACTTAATGCTAATTAATCTCAATAAGTTGTTAGGTAAAAACTAATTTGAAATAACTAATTGGTTGCAGCAAATTGTATTAGAAAATGTGATTTAAAAATGTTGAGATTATTACATAACAGTTGGCGCCGATACAGTCAAGCAATATATGAATAAATTGCATCTATCTAGTGACAGTATTAAAAGATAGTAAATATGTCTGTAGGTCTTGAATAATTAAGAAATGTCTAAAAAAACGGATATTTATAATAAAAGAAGCTAATAAGCAGAAATTCACTTGCGATGGCAGGTAGCAGTGGTATTATTCGGATATTACAAAAAGTAAAGGGCAGTTTTATTATGACCAAGGCACCTGTTGCTCCCGTGGTGCTAGTCATTTTAGACGGATGGGGCTACTGCGAGGAGACGAAAGGAAATGCAATTGCACAGGCTAAGACTCCAGTCATGAATAGCCTATGGTCGGCATATCCGCACACCCTCATTCGCACGTCAGGAAAAGCCGTCGGTTTGCCAGAAGGTCAAATGGGTAACTCAGAAGTTGGTCATTTGAATATTGGCGCTGGTCGAGTGGTACCGCAAGAGTTAGTACGCATTTCAGATGCGGTAGAAGACGGTTCCATTAATAAAAATCCAGCGTTAATAAAGATTTGTCAGGAAGTCCTGAGTCGAAACGGCAAACTGCATATGGTCGGGCTTTGTTCTGAGGGAGGTGTACACTCCCACATTAGCCACCTGTTTGGACTACTTGACTTAGCTAAAGCACAAGGTATTTCTCAAGTTTGTATTCACGCTATCACTGATGGTCGTGATACTGCACCTAAAGAGAGTGTAGAAGCAGTAGGACTGATTCAAAATTACATAGACCGTATCGGCGTTGGTAAAATAGCGACAATTAGCGGTCGCTACTACGCAATGGATAGGGATCGTCGTTGGGATAGAGTTAAACTTGCCTACGATGTGATGACTATTGATGGTAAGGGTAATGGACTCTCGGCAATGGAAACTGTCAAGGCTTCTTATGCTGCCGACATAACCGACGAGTTTATTGTTCCCGTGCGGTTAGCACCAGGAGCAATTGAAGCTGGCGATGGTGTTATATTTTTTAACTTCCGCCCTGACCGCGCGCGGCAGCTAACTCAAGCTTTGGTGAGTCCTAATTTTGATAGTTTTGAGAGACAGTTAGTTGCGCCATTGTCCTTTGTTACTTTTACTCAATACGACCCTGAACTACCAGTCAGTGTTGCATTTGAGCCACAAAATCTTAGTAACATTTTGGGGGAAGTAATATCAAACCGGGGTTTAAAACAGTTCCGCACTTCCGAAACTGAAAAATACGCCCATGTAACTTATTTCTTCAACGGTGGTTTGGAAGACCCCTACCCAGGTGAAGACCGCGAACTCGTATCGAGTCCAATGGTGGCAACTTATGACCAGGCGCCTAAAATGTCCGCCGAAGCCCTCACCGATGTAGCGACTTCTGCTATAGGCAAGCAAATCTACTCACTAGTGGTAATAAATTATGCCAACCCAGATATGGTAGGGCATACAGGTCAAATTCCAGCCACAGTGCAAGCTGTTGAAACAGTAGACCGTTGTGTGGGGCGCCTGCTAGAGGGTGTAATAAAAGCAGGTGGCACGGCAATTATTACAGCCGACCACGGCAACGCAGAATATATGTTAGACAATTCGGGTAATCCTTGGACTGCCCACACCACAAACCCAGTACCCCTCATACTAGTCGAAGGCGAAGGAGCTAAAATTCCTGGACACGGTACAGATGTTAACTTACGCTCAGATGGTAAGCTAGCGGACATTGCCCCAACAATTTTAGAAATTTTGCAAATTCCCCAACCAGTAGAAATGACTGGGAAATCCTTAGTAGTATCTGCTGACTACGAAGTGCGAAACAACCGCACACCTGCACAAGTAGGAATGTAGAATAGTAGAGACGCGATTCATCGCGTCTATTGCGATTCATCGCGTCTATACTATTCATCAACCTCTTTTAAGTAATTTTGGTTATGACCGTCACTAATATTGTTCAAGGAATCTGGACATTCTCTGCTGTTGGCTTAATTATTTTGGTACTACTTCACAGTCCTAAAGGTGATGGTATTGGCGCCATTGGTGGGCAAGCTCAATTATTTAGCAGTGCCAAAAGCGCTGAAAGTACTCTTAACCGAGTTACTTGGGCATTAACTGCTATATTTATGGGTTTAACAGTTGTGTTAAGCGCTGGTTGGTTGCCTAAATAATTAGTAAAACATTATAGGGAGGATAGGGGAATGGGAACGGAACAAAAATACTATAACCGTAACCCTAGACCCAATATCCCGACCCGCATATTTATATTTTTAGGAATATTATTAACCACTTGGCTGCTAGTTCTAATTAACTCGCAGTTTGTAGTAGTTGGGCAAACACCTTCAACACTTACGCATCCTCTACCGTCAACACTCATGCGTTGGCAAGACGTTAGAAACAGTGGTGATTATTTTGATGCAGTGAAGCCAACAGAAGTAGGATACTTAGTCTGGTCAAATTTTCCTGTTAAAGTTTATATCGAAACGCCAAAAAATCTTAATAAGAATCAAGCAGATGCATGGCTAAAAACTGTATCATCTACAGCTCAAGAATGGAATGCTTATTTACCGTTACAGATAGTTGAGCAATCAGAGTCAGCCGATATTACAATTTTAAGAAAGGCGCCGCCACTTCAAGGAAACCCACCGCGCGCACGTTCTGCACAAACAACATATAATTTGTATACAAAAAATAATACTTTATACCATAGGTTTAGTATTTTATTGAGTCCGAGCCAAACGGGTGAATACCTTATTGCTGCCGCACGGCACGAACTTGGACACGCATTAGGTATTTGGGGACATAGCCCATTACAAAGCGACGCTTTATACTTTTCTCAAGTTCGTAACCCACCATTAATTTCAGCTAGAGATGTGAACACCCTAAAAAAGGTATATGAACAACCAACTAAATTAGGCTGGCAAAAATAATTTATTCTTGTGGAGCGGGCATCCCGAACCGCCTCTTTGTATCGGTATGTAAGGACGGGCAAGGATGCCCATCCCACAAGATAGTTAATTTAATTTTTAAAATGGCAAAATTTCGTCTTGATAAATATTCAATTTCTATTTTAAATGATTGGACGTTGATTTGATTATCGATATGGTCGGGGCGGGTTTAGTTGTATTTACGTGAATAGTGAGAATTTTGGGTTAACCCGCCCCTACGGTATTACCATCCCCAACTGCCGGGAATTCCTTTAAATGGCCCGACGATATCTTTGGTTATCCAACCACCATAAAAATTTCCGGGTTGCGGCGCCACTTTTTCGCCATCTATATAACATGCATCCATTGGGTGTGCATAAAACGCGACATAATCTTTGAGAGATTCAAATTTAGGTGTAGGGTTAGGATAAAACCAAGCGACGTTTTGCAGTTCTTTATCACCTACGCGCAGTGTATAATATCCCGCTGCTCCTTTCCATTCGCAAAAACTAGATTGGGGCATTTTTATGAGATATTCCATCTTAATATCCGCAGGCGGAATATAGTAAACTGGCGGATGGCTAGTTTCTAATACTCGTTTTGCATTGTGAGTATCAGCGATTGTTTCACCATTAAAAATAATCTGAATATGTTTGCTGACATCTTCCAAACGTGGTGGACGGGGATAGTCCCATACTGACTCTTGCCCAGGTTGAGGCTCAATGCGTTGCGGTCTCATAAAGCTATCTCATAAGTATAATTACTCTCATCCTATATTAACAACTAAGCTTTACGACCAATAGCTAAAAAAGTAGTGATATCCCACCAAACACCTTTTTCAAGAGACGTTACATGTAACATCTCTAAATTTGATTATATTTGTGCGCTGTTAAAAAATCATTGGCTAAGTAATTTACGCAAGCATATTCTTGACCTCTCTATAAATTTACAGAGATTTTCTCGCGCTGTCAAAAAACATAGTTCGAGAATACCTGATCTGAATAGTATTACTACTGTTTATCAGTTTATAACTAATACAAATTATTTTTTATACACCGAATTAATACTTAGAAATACTATCAAAATTCTCTATAAAACAGCTTGTAAGCATAAATTGTTTAATCCATCTTTATACAAGTCATTTGAAATATTTTCTTTCTGCAAAGTTTGATAAAAATACAACACGATAACTATTCTCATGTGCCAACTTATGAGTAGCAAATAAATTTAAGAACACAGGATAACATCATGTCTAAACTATTTAAAAGCTTGGTTGCTGGTACAGTACTTTCAGTTGGTTTAGCTATTGGCAGTGCGGGTGAAGCGAAGGCTGTATCACTTACAGGAAGCGCAACAATAACCGCAGATAATCATTATGGGTTTTTCTACGGTGATAAAGATGGAAACTCTTTGAACTTTGTTGGACGTAACGAACTAGGAGCAAAGGGTAGTGAAGGAACGTATAATTGGTCTCGCCCAGAAAGTTGGAAATTTAACGTTGATTCACAAGATTATTTATATATGGTTGTGTGGGATGACCAAAGCGTTGATGAGACTTGGCTTGGTGAATTTAATTTTTCCACAGGTCAGTCTGGTGTCAGTAAAAATCTTTTGAGTAAAGCGACTGACTGGGAGTACATGATTAGCAAAAGTGCTAACCCCTTTAGTCTACGTAACACAGTTAAGATCGAAGACCGTGATAAGGGTTTCCTAGCTGCTGGTGATAGATTTGAAGGAAATGTTCCAAAGAACGGAGAACTAGCTCAAGAAATCCAAACAGGAAACTGGATTGGCGCCATAAACCGAGGAGCTAATATTCGTAGCACTGGTCCTTGGGGACAGATTGCTGGGATTAACCAAAATGCTCAATTTCTTAATGTTACTACTGCCGATAGACAACAAAGAGGAACTTCTAAAAACACCAATTATACTATCTTCCGCACTCGCTCTACAGTTGGAGAGTTAAGTGGATTACCTCCTAAATCTGTTCCTGAACCTACAACAGCATTTGGTTTAGCTGCCTTGGGTCTTATTGGCGTCACTTCACTTAAGAAGCGCAAAGTAAAATTAGGTTAGTACTTAGTATTTTTTCAGATTTTGCTGTCACGAAATTATTAAATTGATTTACATTGTAGAGACGTGATGAATCACGTCTCTACATTTGATTATTATATTTTTACTGCTGTTACGAAAAATATTGATGCATCACACCAGGCGCCTTGTTCAGTCACAGGTAACGCTTGGACTTCTTTTATATATTCTGCAAAACATTCTTGCAGTTTTTCGGGCGCCAGTTGTTGTACTTGGTAGCCAAAGACGTTTTTAGCGTTGACTTCCCATATTTGTTGTACGCTGTTTACATCAGGGGTAAAATACCAGCCAAATTGCTCCTGTTGAATTATAATATTTTTGTTCTGAAAACCTGCTGCTAACAATAATTGCTGGCATTTTTGCGGTGTACCTAACGGTGCATTTGGGTTCGTTACAGTAACACCGTATCTAGCTGCGACTTCTCGAAATAAAACACTTGTTGTAAATGCATTTTCTGCCCAAGCGTTAAATACAAGTTTTCCACCTGGTTTGAGACAACGATGCCATTTATGTAAAGCTGTAGGGATATCAGTTAGATAACAAATTGCTAGAGAACATAATATTACATCAAAACTGTTTTGCTCAAAGTCTATTAATTCAGCGTCAGCTTCGATAAATTCTACATTTTGTAAACCAGAGACAGCTAGTTTTTGTTTCGCGTTACTCAACATCCCCGTAGAAATATCTATACCAATTATTTTGGATTGGGCGCCTGCTTTTTCTGCTGCTGCTAATGCTACTATTCCTGTACCTGTGGCTACATCTAGTATTTTTTGCACAGAGTCTAGGTTCGCCACTTCAATTAAACGTTTGGCTATTGGTAAGTAAAATCTGCCACTGTCGTAATTGTTGCGAGAATTAAAGTCAGCGAGTAATTGCTGTTTATATTCTTCTGTATGTTTTGCTTCTAACATTGCTAAATTTTCTTTTTTTATCTATGTTTTGGTGGGAAATAACCATCAACAGTGGAACTTGTGCAAACCTGTGGTGAGGTATTTTCTCTTGTGACCCAGTTTTTTTAGCTAGTTTAAGAAATCGCCGCCATCCCTCAATATTCATATTAGCTTCCCGACTTTATAAGACAAATACCGAGCGCGTAATGTACTATTAAATCGCGCGATTTGATAGTACATTGGCTACTCAAGCTACAATCATAGATATGAAATTAATACTCGTGGCGCCTGATTACTCGCTGTATACTGCGTTTCAAGAATACTTTGCTTACTTCCCTAATGTTGAAATCGTCAATAGTTACTTTGAGCAGCTAACAGAATTTGATTGCTTAGTAAGTCCTGCTAACTCGTTTGGCATGATGGACGGTGGTATAGATGCAGCAATTATCAAGTTCTTTGGTCTTTCTCTAGAAAAAAAAGTGCAACAGCAAATTCTCGAAGATTACCTAGGGGAACAACCAGTTGGTACATCATTTATTATTGAAACTGGACATCCTAAATATCCTTTTTTGGCACATACTCCTACAATGCGAGTGCCAATGAGTATTAAAGGTACTGATGTACCCTATACCGCAATGTGGGCAATGCTATTGGCTATTCGGCAATATAATAAGAATTCTAGGCGCCTAATTAATAGCGTAGCTTGTCCTGGCTTAGGAACAGGCATTGGTCAAGTGCCTTATCGCGAAGCAGCTAGACAAATGTCTTTAGCTTACGACAATTTTGTTTATCCACCCAAGGTTATTAACACCTTTGTTGCAGCTTCAAAGCAACTGCAAATTTGGGAAGGTTTTTAAATATAAATCCAAAGTTTAATCCCCCCAACCGTAAAATATTGGCGCCTTTCATTTGGAGGTAACACCAAAAGCTTGTGGCTGAAACCGTTGTATATCACGATTTCCTCAGTTTGCTTCATATAACTTTACAACGTGTTTCGTTTGGCTGGTATCTCGGCTATACCCAGTTTTCTGTTCCGATGATACTGATGCTCCTACCCAAAATTTTTAGCTCTCAACCCACCAACATACATCTTTTCTTAAAGGACAATTCTTATCTTTAATTTGATTATTATAGAGTAAGACTTCTGTTAAATTAGTTAAGCTAGAGAGTGATTTAATATCACTTATTTGATTATTCTTGAGCCAGAGATATGTTAAATTAGTTAAGCTAGATAATGATTTGATATCACTTATTTGATTATCATTGAGCGAGAGATATGTTAAATTAGTTAAACTAGATAGTGGTTTGATATCACTTATTTGATTATCATTGAGCGAGAGATCTGTTAAATTAGTTAAACTAGATAGTGGTTTGATATCACTTATTTGATTATCATTGAGCCTAATTTTTATTAAATTAGTTAAACTAGATAGTGGTTGAATATTACTTATTTTATTATTAAATAAGTGGAGTTCTTCTAAATTAGTTAAACTAGATAGTGGTTGAATATCACTTATTTGATTATCATGGAGCCAGAGTAGTCTTAAATTAGTTAAACTAGATAGTGGTTTGATATCAACTATTTTATTATTATAGAGCGAAACTGCTCTTAAATTAGTTAAGCTAGATAGTGGTTTGATATCACTTATTTGATTATTAAATAGCGAGAGTCCTGTTAAATTAGTTAAACTAGATAGTGGTTTGATATCACTTATTTTATTATCATTGAGCCAGAGGCTTGTTAAATTAGTTAAACTAGATAGTGGTTTGATATCACTTATTTTATTATCACCAAGCACAAGCATTGTTGATTTACTGAGATATTGATTAGCCTTTACACAATCGCTTGTATCAGCTCTTTTCAACAATAATTCAACTGTATGTCTTGTTGCTTGTGGTAATTTAGACTTTTGATTGCACCAATCAGTAAAACTTTTGGAATTGCTAGGAGTTTTTGCTTCTACTTGTTCCGCTTCATGCTCTGCTACACTACAAGAAGTAAAACCAAATAGAGCTAGTATAATTATAATTACCTGTTGATATTTTCTGTTTTTTGATGTTAAACAAATTTTCATAAGTTTTATTTATACTATTTACTTTTAACCTAAATAATTAAATATTTCCCGATTATAAATTGTTATATAAATAACTAACATGAGCAATTCTACGTAAATTGCTATCGTCGAGATACCAGCTACATTAAATTTTCGGTTACAAACTCCTATAAGAGTTCCAGAACCAGGAGTGACTGCAACACTCTTGTTTATTGTGCCTACCCAAAATGTTGAACAAAACAAAACAAAGATACTATAAATAGGAGCGATATTCAGGTGCCGAGTATTTTGAATGTGGCTTTTGAGTGAGGAAGTTAAACCAGTATATTGCTACTAGATGCTACGACGAAATATTTTTTGATACTCGAGCTGAGGTTTATTAAGAGAGGCTAAAATACTCTCTTTTCCCCCTTATTAAGGGGGGTCAGGGGGGATTTTTCCAATATCAATAGGAATTGTGATTGTAAATGTTGTACCTGTACCAAGGTTACTAGTTACGTTTATTTCACCTTGATGTAATTCTACTGCTTGTTTAACAATCGCTAATCCTAATCCGGTACCGGGAATATTGCCAACATTTTTGGCTCTGTAGAATGACTCAAATAACTTTTGCTGGTCTTCTGTAGAAATGCCAATGCCTTTGTCTTCGATTTTAAATGTTATTGCTTTATCATAGTAAGCGAGTTCAAATAATATATCTCCTCCTTGCGGTGAGTATTTTATGGCGTTTGATAGCAAGTTAGTTATAATTTGTTGTAAGGCTTTTTCATCTAAGTTAACTTGAATTTCTTGTTCTGGCGCCAGTAATAAAATTTGGTGTTTGGGGTTAGCGACCAATTGCATTTCGGCAACTAAGTTTTGACAAAATTGCTTCACATTTATGATAGTTGGGTTGAATGCTTGGCTGGTAATTTCTCCCTTACTAATTACTAAGACATCATCTAATAAACCAACTACATTATTAACGGATTTTCTTATCTTTTGTAATACTTCTGCTTGCTTTTCTTGTGACCATCCGGCGCCTTGTTTTTCGAGTAAAGCAGTGTAACCTTGTATAATATTAAGGGGATTACGAAACTCATGGCTAACCATTGAGACAAAGCGTGATTTTAGTTGGTTAAGTTCTCTTTCTTGTTCTAAAGCTTTTTGGGTTTCGAGTTCGGCAATTTTACGTTCTGTAATATCAAGAATAAAAGCTATAGTGTTTGGCTGTTCAGGTTCAATTTGTATTGCTCCAACCAAAACCGGAATGCGACTACCATCTTTACGAATATATTGTTTTTCATACACGGTATAATCACCCGTTGCTTTGATTTGCTCAATTGCTTGTTCATCGAGTGGTAAATACTCGCTTGGTGTCATCTCAATCCAGCTAATATTACCAGCTTCTAGGTCTTGTCGTGTATAACCAATTATTTGCAAAAAAGTGTCGTTTGCTTCATAAATATTACCATTAAAATCTGCAATAACAATACCAACAATACTTGATTGCACGATACGTCTAAAACGCAGTTCACTTTGACGCAGTAATGATAGTGCTTGTTCGCGCTCGGCTATTTCCTGTTGTAATTTAATATTGGTAGCATAAAGCTCTAACGAAAGTTGACGTGAGCGTAAAAGTATTTCTATACGCGCGTGTAATTCCCGCTTTTCAAGGGGTTTTGTAATTAATTCGTCAATGCTTTGCCATAAATCACGGGTAAACAATTTTACATCTGAACAAATTGTACTGAGGAGAAATGGTAGAAATACTGGGTATTCTGCTTCTTTTCTTGCCCGTATCCATTCCCATAGATGGTTTAATGCAACACCATCTACTATACAAAGGTCAAATTTATCATCAAGTAAGGGAACTGCTTGTCGTGTCAGTACCGCAGCATCTCCAATTATTACCTCGTAGTAACGCTCTAACCATTCAGACAGCAGGCGCCGATTCTCTGTATGCTCTAATAAAAGTAGAATGCGACTCATGTGCTGATTTGCCACCACTAGCTACACAAACAACGGTTAGTTATTTTGAATCGGAAGAATCTAAAATATCGGGTACACCTTTGAGAATACCACGTAAATTTGTAAGTGGCTTGCCAACTTTTATCCCATAGCGGCTAATTTCAAACTCGCGCAAGGTTTTTTCAAAGTTAGTTAAGCGTTTTTTCAGTACCCCTATGGCACGTCGTATTTCTCCTCTAACTTCTATGTAGCGTAAAAATATAATGTTATCAGCTACGTAGCTAATATTATTTTCTGTTACTCTAAATTCACCTGTAATGCTTTCGACTTCGTTGATTAATAATACTGCAACACCCATATTTTGTAAATACTTACATAACGCATGGATATGGCTAACTAAATCATCACCCTGCACTGACAAACGATAGCCAGAAATGCTATCAATCATGATAATTTTTGCAGACTTAACTTCGACTTCATGGCGAATCAAATCTGCTAACTCATCAGGGGTATAATGTAATGGTTCCACCTGAACAATCGAAAGTATATCGCGTTCTATCATAATGCGAACAGGGATATTAATTGCTTCACACCGATGTAATAGCGTCTCTTTCCACTCTTCAAATGTGTAAACAACCGAACGCTCCCCTCTGCCTGCTGCTTCTTTCATAAACTGAAGTCCTAGTGTCGTTTTACCCACACCACTCGGACCTGTTAAAATTGTAATAGTTCCACGCTCTAACCCACCGTGCAATAATTCATCGATTTCCACCACTCCTGAAGGAATTGTTTCCTTGATAAACTCCTGTCGGTGACTTTCTGGAATTAAGCGCCTATACACTTTCATTCCTGTTTTTGTCAAGCGCATTGAGTGCGAACCGCTCTGAAAGTTAGACCCGCGAAATTTGCTAACACATACTGTTCGTTCTTGGTTAGAAAAGCTGAGATTAATCACTCCATCGCTAATAAATTGTAAATCTTCGTCAGGCGCCTCTTCACTGCTTTCGGAAGTGAATAACACTGTGGCGCCTTGTTCTATCAAAAAACGCAGAAACGATAGTGCTTGCTTGCGAAACAAAAACGCATCGCTGACAAGGTAGCGTAATTGCGTCATTGAATCAAGAAAAACACGTTGAGGTTTAAGAGTCTCTACCTGCTGAACAATTCTTTGCGTCGTCGGTTCTCGCTCTACTTCTGCTGGAGAGAATATATCATAGGTCTGCACTTCGGCAAAAAAGTTTGAAGTTGGGCTAAGGTCAAGAAAAGTTATATCATTAGTATCAAAACCTAACCGTTGAGCATTTTGAAATATCTGTTCTGCTGGTTCTGCTAGTGTAATTAATAAAGTTCGTTCTCCTTGAGCGGTGCCTGCCGTGAGAAAATGTAACCCTAACGTCGTCTTACCTGTACCGGGTCCACCACGCAATAGATAAGCGCGATTGGCAATAAAACCACCCTCTAAAACTTCATCCAAACCTACAATACTTGTAGATAGCCGATTTTCAGACATTTTAAATTGTTCTGAGCATTTATACTTATTGCTAGTCGGAACTACACGGATGTTAGTTTTGACCCATACGATTCTCTCATATTTTTGGTTATATCGATACAAATAAAATCCCCCCTTATTAAGAGGGGATTAATTCTATTAAATTTTATTTGTTTAAGCTACCCTTTTACACATACAACTTGCTTCAAAGTGGCAACTACTTCTACAAGGTCTGTTTGTTGATTCATTACTTGCTCTATCGGTTTATAAGCGCCGGGAATTTCATCTAAAACTTCTTCATCTTTACGACATTCTACACCCTCAGTTTGTTTAATTAAATCATCGAGTGTATAAACGTTTTTAGCTTTGTTTCGAGATAGTAAACGCCCTGCTCCGTGGCTACAGCTGCAAAAACTTTCAGTACAACCTTTACCTTTAACAATGTAAGATTTTGCTCCCATTGAACCAGGAATAATACCGTAATCATCTTGTTGCGCGCGCACGGCGCCTTTACGAGTTACAATAACTTCTTCGCCAAAATGCACTTCTTTTACGGCGTAGTTGTGGTGGCAGTTTACTTCGAGTAAAGGTTTTGTGACTTTACCACCCGAAGCGTGCTTCTCGATAATTCGCTTAAAGCGCGCCATCATCACATCGCGGTTCATCTTGGCATATTCTTGTGCCCATTGTAAATCTCGCCAGTAAGCTTCAAATTCAGGTGTACCAGCAATAAAGTAAGCTAAATCTGGGTCAGGCAAATTATTACCCGCCAATTTTGCTAAATCTTTAGCTGTATTAATATGACAGCTAGCTAGCTTATTACCAATATTACGTGAACCAGAATGCAGCATTAGCCAAACTTGGTTATCTGTATCGATACAAACCTCAATAAAGTGATTACCACCACCAAGCGAACCTAACTGACGCATTGCTTTAGTTTCCAAGTCTTTTACACCTGGATGTAAATCATTAAACTGGCGCCAGTGTTGCCAATTAACAACAGCTTTTTCAACGTCTTTGTTTTCGTTGAAACCTGTAGGAATAGCAGCTTCAATATCAAGACGAATCTTTTTAAGTTTACCTTCAAGCTTATCACCCTTAAATGGCATCTTAATAGCGGACATCCCACAGTTATGAACGAAAACACCAGCTTTTAAAGCAAAGTTATGGTACTCAGGTACTGTTAAGCAATAAACATCCTCAGTATAATCTAAAGCAATTACATTTACTACTTTGTGATTACATAGTTGTTTAGATAAATAAGGTTGAGTAATCAAAGTGGAACCATCTTTATCTCTTTCGGAGTAGAAAGGCATTAAGGATGCACCGAGCTTCAAATTTTGAGCTTCTTGATAAGTACCATCCCTTAACATAAATTTATGGTCTGGAGTACAGATTATTTCCTCTTCGTTGTCCAAAACTACTTTTACTAGAGGCGCCTGTTTTCTTGTTAGTTTGGCGGTTGCTTTTGCCGCTATAACTTTTCCGGTTGGAGTACAAGCATAAACTATAAATTCATTATTAATCTTCGCAAGTTCTTGAATTGAATAATATTTTCCATCAACTAAAGGAATAAGCGTATCTCCGACAAAGCAACCAATATCAACACCAATCGCAGCAGGAATTACAGCTTCCTTTGTAGCAACTACAGAGCCAACCAAGGCGCCTTTACCCAAATGGACATCAGGCATCAACGCCACATGTTTAAAAACAAACGGTAGCGAAGCCACATTTTGCGCCATCTTTGATTCATCTTTCCCTAAAGGATGACCAGCCCAAGACAAAACAGGTGTAGGTGTAGAAAGTTCTAATTTTTCGTAAGCCATAAATTTTAGATATTTTTTTAAGTCTAATGTAGTATATGTAATACAAAACGTCAAGAAGCAACACAAAGCAGAATTTAGGAACATCCGTTACAATTTGTAAAAGAAGTAATTGTCTACACAGCAGTACGGGAAACCTAAAACCCTATGAGTAGTCAACAAAGCGGAGTAATCCGACGTAAATCAGAGTAAATCTGTGATTTATGGAAGGTAGAGATTAATCTACCCGGCGACACCAGACTCCGTCCTTAAGCAAGGCGGTAAGCGCTCCTACTAGGTCAATACCTCAATGAGATTTACCCAGCTTTAGGGTTTGCTAGTCTCAAGCGGTTAGAGGCGGAACATCGCGTAGTTTGTGAACGTGGAAAACTTACCTCAGTGTCAAGCCTAGGAGCAATGTCAAAGCACACTTTACCTTTAAAGAGCGGCGTAACTGCCAAAAAATACAATGCTTACAAACCACGTTTTCGTATTAAATGCGGATAAAAGTTTTTTGAATATGGTGCATCCAGCACGAGCAAGAAAGCTTTTAACTCAAGAAAAAGCAGCAGTGTTCAGAACTTATCCATTTGTAATAATTGTAAAAAAACAAGTTCTTAATCCCACTATAAAAGAATATTTTCTTAAAATCGATCCCGGATCAAAATGGACAGGTTTTGCGATACAGTGCGGTTCGGATATTGTGTTTCGTATGGAGCTACAACACCGTGGATTGCAAATTCGTTCTAACTTATTAACTAGAGCAGGCTTTAGATGCGGTAGACGTTCCAGAGATTTAAGGTACCGTAAAAAACGTTTTAACAAGCGCAAACGTTTAGGGTGGTTAGCACCGTCTTTAATGCATCGTGTAAGTACAGTAGAAACTTGGATTCAAAGATTTTGTAAGTTCTGCCCAATTGTTGTAATTGAAATAGAACAAGTCAAATTCGACATGCAAAAATTAGCTAACCCAGAGATAAGTGGTATCGAATATCAACAAGGCACCTTGTGGGGCTATGAAGTCAGAGAATACCTCTTAGAGAAATGGGGTAGAGAATGTGTGTATTGTGGTGTAAAAGATGTGCAGTTAGAGATAGAACATATAGCGCCAAAATCTAAAGGTGGTAGCGATAGAGTTAGTAATTTAACGTTGGCTTGTCATGATTGTAATCAACGTAAAGGAGATATGGATATTTCTGATTTTCTTTCGGACAGGCAGAAATTGTCAAAAATTTTGAGTCAAGCTAAGTCCCCTTTAAGAGATGCAACAGCTGTAAATTCAACTAGAATTGCAATATCAAATATGGCTGGTAAATACAACAACGTCAAAAATTGGACAGGTGGCAGAACAAAGATGAATCGGGTCAAACAGAATTTGTCCAAGACTCATAGCATTGATGCGGCTTGTGTTGGTGAGTCTGGCAGCAACATCAAGATATTGACACAGCAACCTTTATTCGTAACATCGAAAGGACATGGCAACAGACAAAGTAGAAAGACTAACGATAAGGGATTCCCTGCATTAATTACAGAAACATGTCAAAAAACAGGAAATAAAATTGTAAAGAAAAATCCCGATGGAACTGTAAAAACAATAGCGCCAAAAACGGAATATAACCACGTACATACAGGCGATATAGTCAGATTCAAACTAGAAAAACCTAGTATGACTTTAGGCAATAAGAAAAAAGGCATTGAGAAGAAAGTTAAAGTTCCATGTGGTTCTTATACTGCAAGAGTAAAAACACCAACTCCCAAAGGTTTCGAGGTTTTAATTAATAAGGAAAGGGTAAGTGTTCCTGTAATGAATGGTGTCAGCTTTGCATATCGCGCTGATGGCTATGACTATAAATTCGTTCATGTTTGACACAGATTTACGATGTTTTATCAGAAATTACTACGTTATATTGCCATTAGATATTATGACAACACGTCAAGATACAATCTGGGAAAAGTTTTTATCACCTGTATTCAGGCTTTTAATAGACGAGAAAGCGTTACGTGAATACAACGATAGTGTTGACTGGGAAAAGGAATGCAACTACATCCGGCGCCCAGATGTAATTACCCCTACATACTACAGTAGCCAAAACTTTCACGGAATAAAGGGTGGATACCTCACTTCAGGCGCCGCAGTTACCTACGACCCAATAACACAGTACGTCGTACCACCGAATGAAACATGGGTTCGTCAGGGTTTAATAGACGCAGTACGTGTACAACCACGACGGATTCTTGATATAGGTTGTGGAACGGGTACGGGTACCATAATGTTAAAGCGTGCGTACCCAGAAGCAGAAGTAATTGGTTTAGACTTATCGCCGTATATGTTGGTGAGGTCACAACATAAAGCAAATGAAGCAGGACTAAATATCAACTGGCGCCACTCTGATGCTGAAAAAACAGGTTTTCCAGATGCATCGTTTGATTTAATTACAGCGTCACTACTATTTCACGAAACACCACCTGCGGTAACAGTAGGAATTTTACGTGAATGCTTACGCTTGCTGACTACAGGAGGACAAGTACTAGTTTTAGACGGTAATCAAACAACAATGCGTCAACTAGAATTTTTACATAACGTCTTTGAAGAACCATATATTCGAGACTTCAGCGCAGGAAGTGTTGATGCTTGGATGGGCGCCGCTGGTTTTGAGGCAGTACAAACGCAAGATATTTTGCTGATACATCAAGTTACAAGTGCTGTAAAACCCATAATCAACGGAGAAACTGCCGCAAATAAAAACGTGCGAACTTATACACCATATAACACTGGATTACAAGGCTTTCCCTCACCCGCGTAAAGCCCAGAAACCTGGTTTCCCCATCACTGAACACAACAATCTTCAACAGAAACCCAAGGAAACCAGGTTTCTTGTAATAAATAACAAATGACAAAAGGCGCCTCATTGCTGTACTATTTCACTCAGCACTCAGCACTCAGCACTAAAAAACAGTGAGTTTAAAAGCGGTTCTATTTGATTTTAATGGCGTAATAATAAACGACGAGTCAATTCACAAGCGACTCGTCGAAGAAATACTCATTGGTGAAAACGTCACAAATCTAAGAAAGGGTGAATTTGAACAAGTTTGTTTAGGACGCAGTGATCGTGTTTGCTTACGAGAATTACTAAATAATCGCGGTCGAATCGTCACTGAAGATTCTTTGAATCAAATAATACAAAAGAAAGCTGTTCTATATTTAAAGGAACTTGATAAGCTGGAAAAATTGCCATTATATCCTGGGATAGATGACATAATTTTCCAAATACGAGCTAAAGGTTTAAAATTAGCACTAGTAACAGGCGCCGTTCGTAAGGAAGTTGAAATAGTACTCGAACGGGGTAAATTACAAGAATACTTTCCCGTCATTGTTGCGGGTGATGATATTACCACAAGTAAACCCAACCCAGCTGGATATTTGTTAGCAGTCGAACGTCTTAACCAAGAATATCCCGATTTAAACCTACAAGCAAACGAATGTTTGGTTATCGAAGATACTCCTGCTGGTATCCAAGCTGCGAAAAGTGCAGCAATGCAAGTAGTGGGAATTGCTAATACTTACCCATTCCACATGCTGCAACGAGTTAGCAATTGGACTGTTGATTATTTTTCAGACTTAGAACTCGATAGAGTTGCTGAAGTATTTATACAAAAATCAGCTGCCTAGGAAATTCCAAAAAATCAACAATCTTGTGCAATGGGCAGAGAAAGCCCGTTCCAAAGTCAGGATTTATACTGTTTGGGGAGTTGATTTCAATGTCACCAGTAGTTCCTAATCCTGTGGAGCTGATTTACGCCGGATTGGTCTGCTTTACTGACTACTCTAATGCGTTCACTCTAATTTTACTCGCGCGTCCGTTGCTTGAGGTATTTTGGATTTCAAGCGGCAATTGACTCTTCTTTATTAGTATCATCCTCTTCAAGATTCTTCTTTTTTTTATCCTTAGAAGGTTGCTTGCGCGCGTCGCCCGATGGATAATTATAACCAAGCATATCAAAATCACGCAATTCATCCGGACAAAATTCAATTAAATCCCACAAATCTATTTTTCTTTTGGGTGTGCCATTGATATCACACAGTTCGTTAATTGCCGCTACTATTTGCACGTAGCGTTTCTCATTGATTTCCGGCATGTACTCGTAGGAACGCCACTTACTCACAACAGTCCTACTCACTTTCAAAAACTCAGCAAGCTGTACGGTGCCTATCTGGCACCTATCCATCACCACTTTCAACTTCCAGCGCAGCGCTCCTTTTACTTTCATTGTTTCTCCAACAAATACTGCATCTATTTAAATTCCGACGCTCACAGTCAATACATATGACACAAGCAATCAAATTGTTAATTTTTGTAACAGAGGTGAAATTAAAAATTTCACTCATAGTTTAATAAATGTAGTTGGCTACACGAATAGGCAGCCAACTGACTTAAAAAACATTAACTCTAATCTACCATGCTTACCAATACATACACACCGGTATCTTCGGATAAATTTAATACATTAAACGGTACAACCTCCGCAATCCTCGAATTTGCCCGTGCCCTAGTGATTGATAAAGAATTCTTATCTAGAGCTGATTTTAGCAAATTAACACAATCATTCGGGTGGGGAAAGGAAGTGGTAAAAAGTTACATCAATATAGGTACAGCATTTGGAGGTATAGAAATTAGCAAACTGGTCAATATTGAACCACGTACATTATTTAAAATCACATCCAACAACAGGTGGAAAGGTGTGGTCGAGGGGATTAAAAAAGCAGTCGGAAACATCACACAGCAATTTGTTGAAAAGTTGATTCAATCGAATAAAAAGGTGCCTGTACCATCGCAAGACAAACCAACAATATGGAGAGGTGAAGGTGCGACACGAAAATGTGTAATACCACCAATAAAAGAAGATGACCAGTACACGGGTACTTCAATCCAAAGAGCGATGGATTCTGAGGGAATTACAGCACAAAAAATTGTCAGAGAAGCAGCAGCACTTAGAGAAGCGTTTAAATTAGGCGCTATTGAAGTAGTGGGTGAATTATTGCCAGAACACTTAAAGGCAATATTGGGTATTGAATATGAGGCGCCCTTCTCAAATAATGATGGTTCTTCAGAGACTAATATTGCAAAAATAGTAACAATAGCAGCCAATTATTCAACTGATAATGAAGAAACTGAACTTGCCGCACAAGTGGTAGTAGACGATTTGGAGAATAAAAGCGAGAAAGGTTGTCCTTCAAATGGTGGACTACATTCTAAGTCCGTGGGAAACATACCACTTAGGGCAAATGATGTTGTTTCTTGTACACCAACATCACTTCAAGAAGTAGAAAAAATCGCGGCATTACTCGGTGACTGCAAAACTTGGGAAGAAATAACAACAATTACAGGCGCCCTTGATAAACCAACACGTATAGCATCATGGGAGTTACTCAACAAAGAAGAACAAGCGCGCATTCTAGGATTGAAAAAAACCTATACACAACAAGAAAATATTCCTAATAATACTATTGAAGAAACAGCAGTAATAAAAGTAGGTGACAAAGTAATATGGTTAAATTGCTGGCCGCACTTAAGTAGTTGGAATCCTTTCATAGTCGAAAATATTGAAGACGACTTTGCAAAACTAAATAATCTCCTAACACCAGTACCTGTTGAGGAATTATCGTTGGTGTCGTAATTAATTTGATTTATTGGAATAGCAGAAATGCTTTGATTAATTGTTATTTAATACAGGCGCCGTTTCATCTATTTTCTGCTGTAGCAGGTGCCTTAATCGCTGGTTTCAATTTCGCAAGCGGAAATCATTAGTCTGAAAGTCAAAATACTGAGCTATGGAACAAGCTTTTTAGTTTAATGCTTGTTGTCGTTGTCCGTTGTCTTGGGGTTGTGCAATTAGTTTACAGTTTAGTTGAGATAGTTTTTGGATTTGGCGGCCACTAAGTTTATTATTTGAGATGTTGAGGGTGTGAAGTTGGTTTATGATTGGGCATTTTAGGAGAGTTTCGGCGCCAAAATCTGTTAAAGTTCCTTGGGAAAGGTCGAGTACTGCAAGATGTTCGAGTATGGGTGAGTTAACTATTGCAGTGGCAATATTATCTGAGTATTCACTACTTTTGAGTCCCAAGTATTTTAAATTGGGAAATTTGCCTGATAATATAGGCGCCAATTGCTCGGTACTTATATCTTGTCCGTAGTGGAAGCTTTCTGCAAGCCATATTTCTAGATATTCGAGTGCTGGTAAGTCGAGGTTGATAATGTCTTTTAGGGTTTGTGGTTGTACTAATGTATAACCTGTTTGAATCATTAAGGTTTTTAGGTTTTCGTGTCGCACTTTGTCAAATTTCAAACCCCAACCGCCCCGAAATTGTAATACTTCTAAGTTAGGATATGCTTTTAATATTGGTGTGCTATCACCTAGTAAAAGCCGAGATTTCATATAATTAGTTTCTTGTGCGTCTCCGTCTCCTATAAATAAGGCTTTTAAATTTGATAATTTATCGTAGGCGCCGCACAAAACATTACTAAAATCTTTATACTGTGTATCATGCTGCCAGTAGTCATCCCACATTTTACATGCTAGAGCTTCTATTTGTGTGGTTTGATTACTTTGAAGGAAGGTTTGCAACTGATTTAAGTCAAATTTGTCTGGTTTACTGGCTTGAATACGATTAAGATTGATGCTATACGCAGTATGTGTAATGCTAAGTTGAGGGTTGTAGGTTTGAATATTCCAATGCTGTAAAGTTGTAAAAAATAGCTTTGGGTCATAGTCTAGTAGAGCTTGTTTACCTTTGGCGCCTCCTTTATGTAGTAGTATTTGTATAGCGTAACGTTGGACTTGTTCTACATCTTGTAAGCTTTTTATAATTAAGTCTATACCTGCGTTACCGTAATTTAACGCACTGCTTAATGCTGCTACGCGTACTTCAATTACTGAACTATTAAGGCGACTTTTTACACCTGCTATTCCTCCTAAAACGGCGCCTTCTTTCGGTGTTGAGGAGTTGCTAAGTACTGCGTCAAATTCTCTAGGTTGTTTTTGTGACATCTTTCAAATTTTATTTACTCAGCTACTGAACAATAACGATAATCTTCTTCTTCATAATCATCTTTCTTTTGCTCATTCGTCATTACACAAACGTTAAAATTACCTCTTGATTGCTGTAAAGATAATAAAGCAACTTTGTCGTCAGAAAGATAATTTTCACTAATATTTAAAATATCAAGCTGTCTTACTCCTGGACTTGTGAGTAAAATATCGGCGCCTTTATCAGTAAGTGTTCCCATTGATAAGTCTAAAATTTTAATTGCGTCTATCAAGGGTGAATTAATTACAGTTTCTGCAATATCATTAGAGTATATGCTGTTTCGCAAACCTAAATATATTAAGTTGGGAAATACTAATTCAGTTAGTATTGGAAGTAAATCATAAGTTGATGAATTTCCACCATACTCTGGCGAACCTAACCATAATTCTAAATGTGTTAAGTTTGGGAAATTACAAGTGCATATTTGAGCGATTGTATCAGCATTTAATCCACCTGTTTCAACTATTAATGCTTCTAAGTTATCGTGCTGTACTGAACTAAATTCTAAACCAGTACCGCCGCGAACTTGTAATATCTCTAAGTTGGGGTATGCTTGTAAAATTGGGCTAACATCGCTTTGTAAAATCCAAGAAATTTCTGATTCTTGATAGTGGATATCGCCTATAAATAACGCTTTAAGATTTATAAGTTTATACGAAGCAGCAACTAACGCTTCGATAATAGCACTCGAACTATAATCGGTGACTTCTCCACTCCAGGCGCCTATAATTAAAGCTTCAAGTGTACCAGAAGAGGGATGTTGTAACAGTTCTTCTAACTTATCTACTGCACTTTCTTCTTCGTCGTATTCGCACCGCAATGCGTATGCTGTATTAATTGGGTTTGTAATACCGACTTCGGGAACAAAATTTTCTACTTGTCGATTTGCAAATATCGATACGTTGTCTCCCCTATATCCTGGGTAACGTCGTAAACGCTCTTCGAGATTCCAAGGTATATAGTTTTGTAACGCTTGCTTGACTTTTTCTTCGTCTCTTTTTTTTAATAACGAATAAGCTGTGCGTTGAAGTTGCTTTGATTCAGCTTGCAATGCTTGAATTACTAGGTCTAAACCAGGTTCACCATAATTTATTGCTTCCGAAAGTGCAGTTCGACGAACTTTGATGTCTGGACTTAATAGCCGAGTTTTGGCACCAAGAATTCCTCCTAATACAATACCATCAATAGGAGGAGGCGCCGTTTTTGAACTAAGTACTGCATCAAAGTCCCTAGGTTGGTTTGATTTGCTCATTTTCAAATCAAGGGGTTAAGTATGTTGTTGTAATTAGTTTGGCACACTTATTTTAGCTATAAACACTTACCAAGTGCCTGTGTCCAAGAATTGCCCCAAAATTTGCTAATACACAAATAGTTGCCAGACTTAATAAAATGTACGTAGGCGCCATCACTACTCCAATCATAAACCAAGCAAGTACATGCAGCATCATCAGTGAGGCAAAGACACTGGCAATTGCGGCAGATTGCCAAATTTGAACTGATGGACGATGTAGCAGTGTTAAAATTATTGTCGATGAGGTAGCAAGCAAATTCGCTGGAATTAGAAAGGCACAAATGCCTATACAGTAAGTGCTTGAGAATTGAATTAAAGTGTTAAGGTCAAACATTATTTCTACAGATTGGTTTTCATCAAATTCTAGAAACCGGGTTTCTTATTTAAATATTGTAATAAAACAATAATTTTGCCTAGAAACCCGGTTTCTTCATGTAAGGCATTTCTTGGTAACAATGACTACAACGCCAGTAAACTCCTCTCAAGCTGATATGGCGAAGCAAAGTGTAAGAGCAGCTAGGACAGGTGGAATTACTCAGCATAAGTTGCTTGGTATGTATGACAGAATCTTTCTGGCTAATTCTAGTTGCAGAACTAGATAACTTTTGAAGAGATTTATTTAATAATTGCATTTTGACCTCATTTTTGTTAAAAATGGCTCAATCACTCTAAATACCAACAATCTTGCGATTCAGCCTACGGAGATTTTATTTTTGAAATTTTAAAATTTTTGATTTGAGCTTCTATAAATTTCTCTATGCGTTGAGCTACATTCTTTTGCGGAAAATAACTTTCTTTGTTTTAATCATAGCACAAAATCTACTATTATGATTTTACCCAAAGAAACCCGGTTTCAACCAAGAAACCAGGTTTCTAAGATTTAAACGATGTAAAATTAAAAGTTGTTTGCACCTGGCAATATTTATGAGTACATCAACAACTGTCAAAGACTTTGACCTTAAATTTACTGCAACGCTGTCAGATTATATAACGTCTGTGACTTGGGCGCCTGTTGGCTCTACGCTTGCTGTTGTTTCTGCTGCGGGAGAAGTTGCTTTATGGCAGAATAATGAATTAGAAATTTTGCAAGCTGCTACGGGTCAGTCTATTGACTGTGTAAAATTTTCTTATGATGGTAAGTTTTTAGCTGCTGGGGGACAAGATGGACGAGTGACTATTTGGCAAGGAAGTGAAATAGTTACGACGTTAGAAAATGCTCCTGCTTGGGTAGATAAGCTTGTTTGGAACCCAACCAGCAACCAGCTAGCTTTTTGCTTGAACCGCTATATCCAAATTTGGGATGCTTCTAAAAACGAAGTTGTCGCTACACTCAACTTTGAAGATTCTTCCCCATTAGGTATGGGGTGGTCTAGCAATGGTAAAAATTTGGCTGCTGGTGGCAATCAAGGTGTTAAGGTTTGGAACTGTGAAAACTGGAACGAAGAACCTTATGTATGGGAAATGCCTACAGTTAGTGTTGCACTCGCATGGTCAAAAGATGGAAAATTTTTGGCTTCGGGCAATATGGACCGTTCTGTGGGTGTAATGGAATGGGGTAATTCTGAGCCTTGGTTGATGCGCGGTTTTCCTGGTAAGATTCGACAAGTTGCTTGGTCTGATATTAATACACCAATAGGCGCCCCATTACTTGCAACATCCAGTGTCGAAGGTATGGTAGTGTGGGAAAAACTCGAAGACGAATCTCAAGGATGGGAAGCACGAGTTTTAACTAACCACGTTGACGTTATTCAAGATATTGAGTTTGCACCAAAGAGTTTTCTACTAGCTTCTGCTGCTAGTGATGGATGGTTATGTTTATGGAAGGGAGCAAAACAAGTTTCCCAAGTTCTTACTACCGAAGCGGGTTTTTCTTGTTTAGCTTGGCACTCAGAAGGTAAGCTCCTTGCAGCAGGAGCTGATAATGGTAAAGTTATAATTTGGGCAAAATCCTCGCGTGGTCAAGGTTTTGGCAAGTAAGGAACCAAACTGTATACAAAAAAGTCTTTACACGTAGCTTGCGATTAATGACTAATTGCTGCGAATTCGTTATGCTTTATCACAAATGCCTTGTTTAGGTCTACATCATGAAGTTGACTAAATTGATTTTATTTACTTTCCCGGTATTGCTAGCTTCGCTGCTTCTCATTAGTCCAGCAACAGCAGAAGTTACTCAACCTGCTCAATACCAACGGGTTGAACTAGTATCCAGTCACCCGAATGAAGCAACGGTTACTCCAAAATTCTCACAAAAATCCAATCCTATTAATGATGCGATGGGTTGTAGTTGTGCCGTTTGCGTCAATGCAAAGCTTCAACTCCAAGGTAAACTATCACTTTCGAGTATGCTATAAAAATAAATTATCTATATACATTTTTAATAAACCTGTCCTTATGCATTGTAATAGGACAGGTTTTTGTTATAAGTAAAACATTTTAATCCCCTTTGCAATCCAAACATAATACTTAGTGCCTATAAACCTATAGAAGAATAAAGTTCTAAATTATATTTTGCTTCAAAAGTATAATTAAAGTTCTATATTACAATGTTGACGTACATAAACCTAATCAAATCGTCATAATAACGACTTTAGTCTAGTTTCCCTATCTCTTTGTGTAAGTCATAATCAAGTTATAATTACATATTACTCAATATTATAAAAATCAAAATTAAAATCAAGCGGCTAAATACATAATACATATATATAAGTAGGTATCTATCATGATGAATCATGCATTATTGCGATTAGTGTCAAATATTGGTGCAACCATTCAAACTTATCCACTGGAAGATGCAAATGACGTATCTGTTGAAATTGGACGAGACCCTTCATCTTGTCAAATAGTTCTTGACTCTAATGTTTACCCTAGCGTTTCCCGGCGCCATGCCAATATTACATCTTCATATTCACCGCAGGGTAGGATTTTCACACTTAAAGATTTAAATAGCTCGTGCGGTACGTATCTAAATAATAACCATTTGCAGAGCAGTCAGGAATTACAAAATGGTGACAGAATTAGATTAGGCGAAGATGGACCAGAGTTCATTTTTGAACATAAAGTATTACAAGCAACGGTTGCAGCTTCTTTTAGTGGCGGAAATAATAAAACTGAAGAAAGTGGAATTTTTCCAATTGGGTCAAAGGAAGTTAGAAAGCAATTATTTGCCAAAGGGTTTTTAATACCAGGAATAATTACAGTTATATTCGTTGTAATGTTATTTTTGGCAAGAGGCCAATATTATCAAATACTGCTTGGTACTTACCTCGCTTTTGCTGCTCTTTTCTTTGTCTATCAGTTATGCGGTAAACTAAAGCCTTGGTGGGTAATGGCGGGTTCTACTGTATTTTGTATAATTATTTTACGTACAGTTTACTTTTTTTTAATCGCACCAGTATTTTATAAAGTTTTGCCTGGAAACCTATCTAGTTCACAGTCATTAATACCAGCACTAATTGGTAACTTTGTCGGCCCAGGAATGTCAGAAGAATTAACCAAAGCAATACCAATTTTTATATTTCATCTTTTGGGAAGGCGCCTAGCAGAACCGACTCGAAGTCGAATCGGGGTTGAGGAACCTTTAGATGGTATACTACTAGGCGCCGCATCCGCAACTGGTTTTACATTACTTGAAACTTTAGGTATATATGTACCACGACAAGCCATGCAAATTGCACAACAGTTAGGAGGTGCTAATGGTGAACTAGCTGGGTTGCAACTATTAGTACCCCGAATACTAGGGCAAGTTGCTGGACATATGGCTTGGAGTGGCTGGTTTGGTTATTGTATTGGTTTGAGCATTCTGAGACCAAATAAGCGCTGGCGAGTTCTAACAGTCGGTTATTTCAGTGCAGCTTTACTACATGGTTTATGGAATAGTGCTGCTGCCTTAGCTCAAATCATCGGTATTCTTGCAGTTGTCTGGTGGGTACTGATTGGTGGATTTTCATACGCTTTACTTATAGGCGCAATTCTTAAAGCACGCAGAATATCACCTACACGCAGTTCTAATTTTGCTACCCGCTTTTTTCAGTAACTAAGTTTAATATTCTCATCTAGAGCCAAGGAATATTATATAAATTGTTAAAGATAGTGCAAAGCCTCTTTCGTAATTGCCCTTACGTCGCTACAATACCTCATAAATACTTACTATTAAAGAGTAGTTTTACAAGATGAGGAAGTTGCTGATATCGGTTTTAACACTTTCTATTTTATTATCAGCTTGTAGCAATCAAAACAATGCCCAAAATTCAACAACTTTAACTATTAGAACAACGGCGCCGCAAAATACGCAAAAACCGAATCTTCCTCAAGTTGTCGTAACTACAAGTGTTTTGTGTGACCTCACAAAGCAAGTTGCAGGAAACACGGTTGATATAAATTGTCTTATTCCATCAGATACTAATCCTCGTAGCTATCAACCACAACTAAAAGACCGTCAAGCTATTGATAGAGCAAAATTAGTTCTTTACAACGGTTATAATCTTGAACCGGGTATATTTAATACAATTAAAGTCAGTAAAAACCCGGCGCCAAAAATCGCAGTTGCCCAAGTAGCAGTTCCTAAACCTCGTTTGAGTATTCAACAAGGCGACAAAAAACAAATTAATCCATATTTATGGCACAATCCAAAAAATACTACTGCAATGGTAGATGTTATCAGTAATAACCTTAAAAAAGTGGCGCCGCAAAATGCTAAGTTGTATACGGCAAATAGTAATAAACTCAAAAATCAAATAGTAGCATTAGATAAATGGATTAAATCGCGAATTGCTAGTATTCCATCTTATCAACGCACGCTAATTACCAATAATGTACAAATGGGCTATTATACAACAGCTTATGGACTTACATATCAAACAGCGTTTTTAACTATTAACCCGAACGTAAACCCAAATTCTCCACAATTAAAACCTTTAATTACTAATATTAGAAAGACCCGTGTACCATCTATTTTTATAACTAATGCCGCAAATCCTCAAGTAGTTCAAAGCGTAGCTAAACAAGCAAATGTCCGAGTATCCGAACGGTCGCTTTTTACGAATAATTTAGGCGCCAAGGGTAGTGAAAGCGATACTTATCAGAAAATGATGATTGCAAACACACGTACTATTGTAGAAGGGTTGGGGGGAACGTATTTGATATTTAGACCCATAAATCCAAAATCGTAAGGTGCGTGACGCTACCCTTTTTGTTGCCAATGTAGATAGTTGTATATGTTGACGGCACGGCTTACTATTTCTTTGTTTGGGTGTGTGAAAAGTTCTTTAAGATGAGGCATTGCAGCAGGTATACTCGATAATGGTGTAGCACAATCGCGACAATGTAATATATTTTCTGGAGTTAGCTGTAATGTTTCTAATATAAAATTTTGGTAATAGGAGTTTGAGCATTCTGTAGCTAATCCTCCTAAGCGGATATCTGCTGCATTGTGAGCAGGTTCCCAGGTTACAAGCATAAATGGGTGGTTGACAACGCTAGCTTTGATTTGCTTTTTTGATGATTGTTTGAGCCATAGTTTACCTCGGCGCCGCATAAAGTCAGGAATATTTTGAGAAAATGGGCGTGAGGGGAGCATTAAACGCTTTTCACCTTCTGATATGTCATGAACGTTTGGCTCAAACCCAATAACAGTGGAAACTAAATTTTGCCCCGTCTGTGAAGGTAGACAAATATGGTCGCGCAGCTTAATAACTCCAGAACGAAGAATACCTATTAGTAAAGTCCAGTGACGGTAACTGTCTCCTCCAAAGTCGCGATGTACTTCACGGGTAGCAATAATTTCAAAAGCAAAGGGCATATTGTATACAGCAAGCCAAGCTTTAAGTTAGTTTAATCTTTAACCTCCAAATATAGCATTCCTATATGAGTTGTAAAAAATGATAACCGTAGAGACCGAATTAATTCGGTCTCTACTCCTAACTCTTTATAATTTCGTCGTCGCAAGAAAAGTCAATTTCTTTTTTGTCTCTTCCCGAAGGAATAAAGTCATTTTCATAAGCGTCTTTCAATCCTGATACTAAATCGTATTCAGGTTGCCAACCTAGCTCGGTTCTGGCTTTGCTAACTGAGGCAAAGAAGTGTTGTACTCGCATTGGGAATGCTTTACGTTTGCCGAAATCGAATTTTTTGGGGTCGTAGTGGATTATTTGGATATCGTCTAATGATTTTCCTGCGGCAACTGCACACGCACGTGCTAGACCATCAAATGTAACAAAACGCTCTCCTGAAACGTTATAAGTTTGTCTAATTGCGCTTGAGTTATTTAAGACTGAACACATGGCATTTGCTAAATCTTTGACGTGTCCTAACTGTGTGATGTGCATACCGTTACCTGGAATAGGTATGGGACGGTTCCTGACTATTCGGTCAAAAAACCACGCTTCTAGGTCGTTGTAGTTTTGTGGCCCGTAAATATAAGTTGGACGAATTGATGTATACGGAACGTTTTGATTCATTAAGTATTCTTCTGTATCAAATTTGCCTTTGTGGCGACTTTTTGGGTCAACGGCATCGCCTTCTCTGTGGGGCATTTGGTCAGATTTTAAATACACACCAGCGGAACTCATATATATAAAATGTTGCACAGTATCTTGAAAAATTTCCGCTAATGGTTGAGTATCAGTAAGTTCTCTACCGTTATTGTCGAAGATGGCATCAAATTTTTCGGCTTCTAGTTTTTGCTTTAATTGCTCTGGGTTAGTACGGTCACCTGTTATTACTTCTACCCCGGACACAGGTGCAGGACGATTACCGCGATTAAACAAAACAACTTCATGTCCTTGTTCTACTAACTGTTGTGTGAGGTAAATACCAATGAAGCGGGTGCCACCCATAATTAAGATTCGCATAAATACCCTTTGTATGTTTATGTATTTGGCTTGAGGTCGGAGCGTGTTCCCAACAACTAATCCCAACAACGAGGTTATCAGGTTGTGGTATACCTCTGGAACTAGTAAAAGCAGAATCACGTCTTTGGTATGGGTAAAGCGTTGACTCAAGTCACGCAACGCACATTATTTTTTACACCATCGTTAATTTTTCCGCTAAGAATGTGTCATCAAAATATGCTTTAGTACATGAATGGCTTACACCGAAAGCCACTGGAGGGTCAGAACTCGTTGTTCGCGAAATTCTGAATTCCTTTGATGCGGATTTATATGCCTTAATTGATTTTGAATCTCGTAACCCCGATAGTTATTTATATCAACGTCACGTCGGCGCCACTTTTCTCCAACATTTTCCTGGTTCCGAGAAAGGCGTACAAAAATACTTGCCTTTAATGCCATTAGCGATTGAGCAATTGGATTTGCGCTCTTATGACGTAATACTCTCTTCATCACACGCGGTTGCGAAAGGTATATTAACGACTCCTAAGCAGTTACATATTTGCTATTGCCATAGTCCAATGCGTTACGCTTGGGACTTAACTTTCGATTACTTAAATGCAAGTAATGTTGGAAAGGGCGCCGCTGGGTGGATATCTCGTTACATACTGCACCGTCTACGTCAGTGGGATGTGTTAAGTGCAAATCGAGTGGATTACTTTATTGCTAACTCTCATCATACACGCGCACGCATTTGGCGCTGCTATCGCCGTGAAGCCGAAGTTATCTATCCACCCGTTAATGTTGATGATTTTCCGTTTTTAGCCCAAAAAGAAGACTTTTACGTTATTGTGTCCCGTTTAGTAAGCTATAAACAAGTATCTTTAATTGTCAAAGCTTTCAATGAACTTCAAAAACCTTTGGTTATTATCGGCACAGGACCAGAAATGAACAAAATACGACAGATATCAAAACCAAATATAAATATACTGGGATGGCAACCAGATGATGTGGTAAAAAAATATATGTCCACTGCTAAAGCTTTTGTCTATGCAGCATGTGAAGATTTTGGCATTGCTCTGGTTGAAGCTCAGGCTTGCGGCACCCCAGTTATCGCTTTTGGTGCTGGAGGCGCCTTAGAGACTGTACGTGATATCCGCTCCTCACCTCGCACTGGTACTGGCGTACTTTTTAAAACTCAAACCATTGCGGCAATAATTGAAGCAGTAAGGGAATTTGAAACATGTATCGGTAAATTCGATTCAGAGTATACAAAGGAACATGCTGCTCAATTTGGCGCACAAGTATTTGCGCGTCGCTATGTTGAGTTCGTAAATGGGTGCGAAGAAAAAAGTAACGAAACCTGGTCTATGAAGTCTTGATTGGTATGCTTTTGGTAATAAGTCCCTAACTAGATGCCAACCAAAAAGCTTTAAGATTGGGACTATGTGTGGTGTGGATAATAAAGGAGTATGATGACAGCCCAGAGCTCACTCCTCTCCGGTTCGCGAAACAAAAGGCAAACAACTGGCGCGTCACCTACGCGCAGTATAATAAAGCGGGGTCAACCAAAAAAGACAACACCGCCTTTGCCATTTGAGAGCATCAACGGAGAGTTAGCCAAGCGATTGTTTGATATAGCGTTTTCGCTATTCATGCTAGTAGCTTTTTCCCCTGTATACCTACTGTTAGCTTTGCTAATTGCAATTAGCTCAACTGGCCCGATTTTTTATATCCAAGAACGAGTCGGAAAAAACTATAAACGTTTTAATTGTATAAAATTTCGTACAATGGTGAGCAATGCTGACGAAGTTCTAGTGCAAATGATGCAAACCTCACCGCAATTACAGCAGGAGTTTGAGTCAAATTTTAAACTTAAACACGACCCTAGAATTACGCTTATTGGTCGATGGCTACGAATAACTAGCTTAGATGAATTTCCTCAGTTCTGGAATGTGCTGATGGGAGACATGAGCGTTGTTGGCCCACGACCATTAGTAGAGGAAGAACTACCAAAGTATGGCTGCCACATCGAACAAATTTTAACTATTCGTCCTGGTATTACAGGGTTGTGGCAAGTTTCTGGACGTAATGATATTCCTTACCACAGGCGAGTTCAGATTGACCTACATTATGTAAAATTTAGAACATTCTGGCTTGATTTGTGGATTGTCTTAAAGACTGTTGGGGTGGTCGTTATACCTAAAGATAACGGCGCATACTGACTCATTTAAATGTATATTTTTAATTATATCTGTAGAGCAAATATTTGCTTTACAGATATTTATTAGAAACCAGAAACCTGGTTTCTTTGCCAATATCTTGCAATCAAATCACAATTTTACTTAGAAACCAGGTTTCTTAGATTTAATAAACTCTTCACAAATACCCAAGTAATATAAAATTTTAATGAATATAAACATAACGTCACTGAGATACTTAACATTTCGTAGTTAAGCTTATAGGGTTATGTACGTAAGTTACTACTAGTGAATTTACTGAGATATTTTTTGATATACGACTAATAACTAGTAGCTTTCCCATTGGGGAATATAGCTAGCGCTTGCTAGCTTATATCAGGTTGTATATATCTATGACTTTCATCAGTAAATATAAAGCAGATAACAAGGGATATAGAGCATGACGCAAAGAAAGCGAGCGCTGATAACAGGTATTACAGGTCAAGATGGTTCTTATCTGAGCGAATTTTTACTTGAACAAGGTTACGAAGTTCATGGAATTATCCGTCGTACTTCAACATTCAACACTGACCGTATCGACCACATGTACGAAGACCCTCACAAAGAGGGAGTACGGTTGTTTTTACACTATGGTGACTTGACGGATGGTACGACGCTACGCCGCATTTTAGAGGAAGTTCAACCTGTAGAAATTTATAACCTCGGCGCCCAGTCTCATGTACGTGTCAGCTTCGACTCACCTGAATATACTGTTGATTCAGTAGGTGTAGGAACTCTACGTCTGTTAGAAGCAATTCGTGACTATCAGCAACGTACAGGTATTCAAGTTCGCTTTTACCAAGCGGGTTCATCAGAAATGTATGGTTTAGTACAAGCTGTACCTCAAAGCGAATCAACTCCTTTCTACCCTCGTAGCCCTTACGCTTGTGCGAAAGTGTACGCCCACTGGCAAACAATAAATTACCGTGAATCTTACAACATGTTTGCTTGTAACGGTATTTTATTTAACCACGAGTCACCACGTCGTGGAGAAACTTTTGTAACCCGTAAAATTACTATGGCAGTAGCTCGAATTGCTGCGGGTAAGCAGAAAAAGCTGTACATGGGTAATTTAGATTCTAAGCGCGACTGGGGTTACGCAAAAGATTATGTCCGCGCAATGTGGTTGATGCTACAAAAAGACGCTCCTGATGATTATGTAATCGCAACAGGTGAAACCCATACAGTACGCGAGTTTTTAGAGCGCGCGTTCGGTTATGTTAATTTAAATTGGGAAGATTACGTTGAATTCGACCAACGTTACTTACGTCCTGCAGAAGTAGATTTGTTAATTGGTGATTCAACAAAGGCACGCCAACAGTTAGGATGGGAACCATCTGTAACTTTTGAAGGACTTGTGCAGTTGATGGTTCAAGCTGACTTACAAGCTTTGGGCATTACTTCACCTAATGCTACTGGCACCTTAAAGCCAAGCGACTTTGCAACTGTTCGTCAAGAACTTGGCGCGTTACACTTCTAAATTTTAGGGCGGGTTTACAAAATTTTGAGTACTGTTTATAGGATATTTGTATAACCCGCCCATAGCAAAATCCAAAATCCTGTATTTGCAAAATTTTATGACTGGCTTAGAGCTAAATAATAAACGGATTCTTGTAACAGGCGGCGCCGGGTTTCTTGGTAAACAAGTAATTAGCCAGTTGTGTAAAGCTGGAGCTAGCCTTGATAAAATCACAGTGGTGCGTTCGCGCGACTATGATTTGCGACAAATGGAAGCTTGTAAACGTGCAGCAGACCAACAGGATATTATCATCCATCTAGCGGCACATGTTGGTGGTATTGGTTTAAATCGCGAAAAACCCGCAGAGTTGTTCTACGACAACTTAATGATGGGAACACAGTTAATTCACGCTGCTTACGAAGCTGGCGTTGAAAAATTTGTTTGTGTAGGTACAATTTGCGCGTATCCAAAGTTTACGCCAGTACCTTTCAAAGAAGATGATATTTGGAACGGCTACCCCGAAGAAACGAATGCACCTTATGGTGTGGCAAAGAAAGCTTTATTAGTTCAACTGCAAGCTTATCGTCAGCAGTACGGGTTTAATGGTATTTATTTACTTCCTGTAAATCTATATGGGCCAGAAGATAACTTTGACCCTAGAAGCTCACACGTTATCCCAGCTTTAATACGTAAAGTTCAAGAAGCACAAGCAAGAGGTGACAAACAACTTCCTGTTTGGGGTGATGGAACTCCTACACGTGAGTTTCTATATTCAGAAGATGCTGCACGCGGTATCGTGATGGGAACTCAATTTTATAACGATTCCGAACCAGTGAACTTAGGTACAGGCTACGAAATCTCTATCAAAGATTTAATTACTTTGATTTGTAAGTTGATGGAATTTGAAGGTGAAATTGTTTGGGAAACCCACCAACCCAACGGTCAACCTCGTCGTTGCCTAGATACCGAACGAGCAAAACAAGCTTTTAACTTCACTGCCCAAGTTGGATTTGAGCAAGGTTTAAAGAATACAATCGACTGGTGGCGCCAAAACGCTCAGTAAATGTCCACAGCACTTTACATCTAAAAATGTCCACAAATTGTGGACATTTTTTATATTTATAGTTCAGTTTTGTATACCATTCTTACAAACTGTCCAACCCTTTAATAAATCTTAACCTTGCTAATATATTTCTAAAGTTAGTTGATAAAATAACAAACTTGAAGGATGAGATACCGTGCGTCTAACAAATCGAATTATTAGTACAGTGTTTTTAAGCTTATTGGCTTTGAGTGGTTGCGCTCCTAGAAACACTTCGGGACAAGGCAACGTGATATTCATTCACCCCGACGGTACAAGTCCCTCACATTGGGGCGCCGCGCGGATGTTACATTATGGCCCCGATGGTAGGTTGAATTGGGATAAAGCATCTAATTTAGGTGTCTACTTGGGGCATATGAAAAACCAACTTACTGGTACTTCCAACGCAGGTGCAGTGACTCATGCGACGGGGGTAAAGGTAAACGCTGACTCATTTGGTCTAGATGAAAATTTTAGACCAATCGTTGCAGCATCAGGAAAAAATCAAACAATCGTTCAGGAAGCAATTGCAGCAGGGAAAAGCACAGCCCTCATCAACTCAGGTATGATTCATGAACCGGGTACAGGTGCTTTTGTTGCCAAGGTTCCAACTAGACGTAACTTTGCCGAAATAACAAAGCAAATTGTCGAGTCGAATGTGGATATTATTATGGGTGGTGGTGAAATGTGGTATTTACCAAAGGGAACCGCTGGAAGACATACTCCCGCAGAACAAAGTCAGCGTGCGGATGGTGTAAATTTAATTGAAGTTGCCAAGCAGAAAGGATATACAGTAGTATATACTCGCGATGAATTATTAAAGTTACCAACTGATACCAAGAAAATACTAGGTGTATTTGCAGCAGATGATACTTATAATGATGCACCTGAAGAGCAATTAAAGTTAGAAAATAAAGGTTTCTACGTACCAACGGCGCCTACTGTTGGCGAGATGCTTGATGTAACTTTGAAAAACTTTGCTGCAAAGAATAAGAATTTTATAGTCGTATTAGAAGAAGAAGGTACCGATAACTTTTCTAACTTTAATAATGCCGCAGGTGCCTTGGAAGCAATAAAGCGTGCAGATGATGCTGTTGGAGTTGCAATGAAGTTTATAGAAAATAATTCAAATACTCTTATGGTTACTGCCGCAGATAGTGATGCAGGAGGTTTAGAAGTTGTAGGAGTTACAGAAAGAGATTTTCCCCTTGATAAACCACTACCAGAAAAAAGTGGAAACGGGGCGCCTTGGGATGGTAAAGACGGTAAAGCGACTCTACCATTTGTTTCGGCGCCGGATAAACAGGGAAAACGATTTCCATTTGCTATCGGTTGGTCAACGGGAGGAGATAACGCAGGTTCAATAGTTTCTAAAGCACACGGTCTAAATGCTGATAAGTTACCCAACACTTTAGATAACACCGATATATATCGTTTGATGTATTTAACATTGTTCGGTAAGGAAATTGCACCATACACGAAATAGAAACAGTGCTTGTAGCACAGGTCAAAAAGCCTGTGCAGTAACATCTTGGCAACGGATGATAAACGGATGTAACGGATAGATGATTTGAAATAATTAAGCTTTGTTTGTCACCAAGAATGTACAATTGTCCTAGTAATATATTAGGAAATTTTCTCTGTGGTAAAACACAAGATTTTATTGCACAGGTGAAGATGCCTATGCTACAAGATGTAATTAAGATGATTGTTTGTTATCGTTGTGTTTGGTTGGAAGAACGGCCCCCACATTTTTGAAACGTTCTTTAGCTTCTTGAAACGCTGTTTGCATAACAGATTGAATTTGTTTCGGGTCGGGTTTTTTGCCTCCCACAACATCACCGAAATAAACACAAGCAGCTTCACCTAATGCCCAGGTATATGAAGCAGCCCAATATGCGGCAATAACGCTACCGAAACCAGGTATAAATTTAACTAACTCTCGTCCTATAACTTGCGCCAGAAAACCACCAGCAATTGCACTAACGATACCTCCAGCTTGTGATTGCGTGAGGTTTTGCCCGTATAATTTTCCTAATAACCCAACCATTGATACTTGTAATGCCGTTAGTACTGGCATAGTCGCGAAGGGTAACGGAACTGCGGCAAGTGTCGCTGCCATTACACAAAAAGCATACATATAGCGGCGCCCAACATTTCGGTATAAGTTACCAATTTGATTACTTGCTTGTTTATCTAAATCTAATAATTGGTAAATTGCGCGCGCTTCAGCTTCGGGCAATAAATCAGCCAAAGTATCGCGTAATGTTTCTAGACCATAAAATACTGGCTCGTAACCGTCTTCTTCTAAAGTAAAGTCAATCAAAATTGACGCATCGTATAAACCTTTAAAGTCTTCTTTAATTGCTGTATACGCACGGTTGACTTCTTCATAGTCAGGGGGATAGGCAGGATGATTATCTGCACTCTGTGGATAAACTTCGTGTAAACAAGTAACAGCAAGTAAAAAAGGAATATCTTTGTACTTGTCTCGTAGTTGTTTGGCGATTTGGCGTAATGTATCGGTAGCAAAATCGTTTATTTTTATAGTTAATATCAAAACTCTGGCGCCGCGAGCTTGTTGCTGTAAATCGCCAATAAGCTCTTGAATAATACTTTGAGTATCCTGATTAACATCACCTAAGCCGACTGTATCAGTAAAAATCAACAAAGGTAAATCGTTAGAAGGGTAAGCATAACGTTCTGTATGCTGCGTATGCGGTCGAAATCCTTGTCCAATAATTTCAGGGGAGACACCTGTCAAACCTCTAACTATCGAGCTTTTACCAGCTTGCGGTTTACCAATTAGCAAAGCTTCTGTTGTCGGTAATTGCGCCTTGACAGTTTTCAATATTTCTGCTATCTGCGTATCGCTAACGTTAAATAAATTAACAACAGTTTTGGCTACTTGCTCAGTTGGCAGCAGTTCTACAAAGCGCGATGCAGTTTTGTTCCAAACATCCACAATTGGATTGGTATTTTTCGGCTGACTCATTGCCCTTGAATCCCCCGCGTTTCGGTCATATAGATTCACCTGAATTCATTTTAAAGCATTCTGGATTATCGGTTCATGGGCGCCGTAACCAAAAATTTGCAGTGAAAACCGAATGTCGGGCGCCTGCGCTCTAAAATAGTGCTATGGCCAAATGTTTTCCAGTTAGTCGTTCATATGAAAGCATACGAGTTTCCAGCACAAGTAAATGCAGAAGGTAAAATTGAATTACCAGATACACTTTTGCACCAGTTACAGCAAAATCAGCAACTGAAAGTAATCATCGTGGTGAATGAGCCAAGTCAAGATGAAGTGTCTAATGAAGCTTGGCTGAGTCTTGCGGCTGAATCAATAAAAGGTGATCAAGATGATGCTGCATATACTTCGCAAATTACACCTACGGTTCTCAAAGTAATTTATATTTTGCTCAAAACCCCCGAAATTTTAACATTTCCATTATTAGAACTTGCTAATACGACTGGGGTAGCATTAGAAACTCTTAAGAAAATTTTAGAAAACTTATATAAATTAGGCTACCTTTACCGACAACCAAGAGGAGGTTATCGGATAGCTAACTATATTAAGCTTTTTGAACGTTGGGAAATTGGATATGTTGAAAGTTTACGTCCCAAATTGTTGCTTGAGACTTTTACTTATACCGAAGAAACTAAATTTTCTGAAGCTGCTATGAAGATAATCGAACTAGCAAATAAAAAGAATTTTTTGATAGGTGGAGAACTGGGAGCATCGCTTGCAATACCTTACTTGGTTCCTCAGCGTGCAACATTACACGTCGTCGATAATTATGATTCTATTATAGATAAACTCAAACTCAAGCCTAGTCCTAGAGGTGAAATTTCTTTTTTAAAGCAATTTGATAATTTTAATCATGGCAGTTATAATCAAGACTTGTATATTGCTGACCCATTATTAATTCATGCCGAGTTAATGATTGACAGTAATGATCGACTTGAAGAAACTGCCAAAAGAATATTTACTAAATATATTATAAGCAGGCAGCAAGATGAGTGAAGACCAGGGTAAAAAACAAGTTTTACTAGATATAAAAACTGTTGCTGATAAATTACAACTTCCTTTATTAGTAGTAGGAGCCGGAGCAAGAATTTTAGTTTTTGACAACCGCTATAATGTTGAAGGACGAACAACAATAGATTTAGATGTCGCCGTACAAGTTAATAACTGGTCAGATTTCCAAGTTTTAAGTGAGGAAATGACTCAGGGAAGCAATCCTATTTTTCAAGCAACACGTGTTCAGCACAAATTTATACATATTGCAACTGGTATTGAGATTGATGTTGTACCTTTTGGCGCCATTGGAAAGCCAAACCAAAAAATACAATGGGTTGATGGCAATCAAATGAATGTGCTTGGATTAGATGAAGCATTTTCGACGGCTGAATTACAACAAATTGAGGAACTAGAAATTAAGGTTATTAGTGTTACGGCTTTTATTGTTCTGAAGCTAATTGCCTGGAGTGACCGAAAAGCTAGAAAAGATTTAGAAGATATTTATTTTATACTTGATAAATACGATATTATAGATATACTTACCGAAGAGAATCAAGATTTACAAGGAATCGTTGAACATCAAGAAGCAGCAGCTTTCTTTGTTGGATGTCAAATTAAAAGAACTTTTAGCCAGACTGTAATCAACGAACTTGAGCAAATACTAACAAAAATATTGCAAAAACAAAATGTTTTATTTCCACAGCTAATTTCTCTTATATTTGACCAAGATGAATGGGATGCTAAATTTTATACGATTGTAGCTAAGTTTGAAGCTTTGCAGAAAGGAATTGAGTTTACTAGCTCATAAGCAATTAGTTAGTACTTTAATACTTTAGGACGGCGCCTACTATTTTTGCATATGTTTGGAGTTACTAGAAGTATTAGTTAGTGTTGCATAATAATATGACCTAACAAACGTGAGTTATGTTGGGTTCCGTTCCTCCAACCAACCTACTGACCCTATGTCTTATATAAAACGGCGCCAATTTTTACAATTTGCTGGTTCTGCACTAGCTGCTGCTGGTTTTAGTCAGTTGGATATTATGCGGCAATCGCAGGAGTATGGTAAGGTTCTGGCACAAAGTACTCCGCGTAAATTAGCGCTGCTTGTAGGAATTAATGAATATATCAATAATATTCCTCCTTTAGGTGGTTGCGAGCAAGATGTTTTGTTGCAGCGTGAGTTATTGATACATCGCTTTGGTTTTAAAGATGCGGATATTTTACCTTTGATTGGTAAACAAGCTACACGTCAAGGTATTTTACAAGCTTTTAATGAACATTTAATTAAACAAGCTAAACCCGGTGATGTGGTTGTTTTCCACTTTTCTGGTCATGGTTCGCTAGTACAAGACAAAGACCGTGATACACCTGATGGATTGAATAGTACTTTAGTTCCTGTGGATAGTTCTTTACCTGAAAATGGGGGTGTGGTGCTAGATATTATGGGACATACATTATTTATGTTAATGTATGCGCTGCAAACCGATAATGTCACGATGGTGTTAGATAGTTGTCACTCAGGGGGTGCGAAACGAGGTAGGTTTAGAGTTCGCTCACGTTCTGGTGGCAGTGATTTTCTACCGAGTCCCGCAGAGTTTGAGGAACAGCGTAAATGGTTGGCAAAAACGGGACTATCTCAACAGGATTTTATTAATAAACGGCGCCAAAATGTTGCAAAGGGTACTGTAATTACTGCTGTCAAGCGTGACCAATTCGCAATGGATGGTCAATTTAGTGGCTTTGATGCAGGTGTTTTTACTTATGCGTTAACTCAATACCTTTGGCAGAAAACAGCGAATGAGTCTTTAACTACAACCTTTTCTAACGTTAATCAAAGCGCTAAAAAAATAGCATGGGAGCAAAGGGGAGGTTTAGATAAAGAGCCTGAAATTGAATCAAATTTGAAGCCAAATCAAAATAAATTAATATATTTCTCTCCTGTTAAAACCATTCCTGCGGAAGCTGTAGTTACTGGTGTTAGTGGCGCCCCTCCAAACAGTAACATTGAGTTATGGTTGGGTGGTATAGAAGCGCAAAGCTTAGAAGGATTCAACGAAAAAGCAATTTTAAATATTATAGATGCCAAGGGTGAAGCAGCAGGACAGGTGCAAATCGAATCACGTCAAGGATTAAATGCCAAAGCGAGGTTACTGAGTGCGACAAAAGTCCAACCTACTCCTGGAACGCTTTTACAAGAAAGTATTCGCACCATCCCGAAAAATTTAACTTTGAAAATTGGACTTGATGAGACTTTACTCGATAGTGCTGCCATTAGACAAGCACAACAAGCACTGCAAACTATTCCACGTGTTGAAGCAGTTACAGGGCAACAAGAAACCCATTATGTGCTTGGTCGCATGAGTAAAACCCAGCATCAACAATTACAGCGAAGAGTAGCGAATTTACCTGCTGTTGGCAGTATTGGTTTGTTTACCCCTACTTTAGATGGAATAGTTGCTACTTCGTTTGGAAAAAGTGATGAAACTGTAAGTGCAGCTGTTACAAGGTTACAACCGCAATTAAAATCACTGCTTGCTGGTCGAGTTGTTAGGTATATATTGGGCAATGCTGGCACATCAAAGGTAAATATCAGCGTTAGAATGATTGTTGCCGATAGTAAAAAAGTTCTTGGTCAAGCTTTTACAGCACGTGGTATTGGCAAAAATACAGGCGCCAGTCAACCAAATAAACCTGTTACACTATCAGACTTAGGAATACCAAAATTACCAGTAGGGATGAAAGTTGCCTTCCAAATCGAAAATAACGAAACTGTACCGCTTTACGTCAGCATTTTATCGGTAGATAGCAGTGGCAAAATGGACGTAATTTTTCCTTTCGACTGGTCATCTGCTGAAGGTGACGCTTTGATACAACCTGGTAAACAAGTTTTAATTCCTGAGTCTGGAGCAAATAATTCTACCTTACAAGTTTCTGAACCTCAAGGATTTTCAGAAGCTCTTATTATTGCTAGCACCTCACCTTTGCGCGACTCGCTTCGCGTTTTACAAACACTCGCAGCAAAAGCAGGAATTGCAGGTAAACGCAGCTTTATTCCCGCAGTCACGGGTGACGAATTTTTGAACTTGACCGATAGTTTAATTGATGATTTAGATAGAACTACTCGCGGTCGTAATACTGGTAGCACACCACTTGCTTCTGATGTGCGTGGAATTGACGTTACAAAAGTAGCCACAATGTCAATTCCATTTGAAGTCACAAAACCAGTGTAAATACTGATATTGTTTTCTAAACTTCTATGCCAATATCTAAATAATATAAATAATAATCTTACTTATTTTATCAGGTTATCTCATTTATCATCTACCCAATTCTGGCAAGTCTACCAAGCTACAAAGTTATACTTTATTCAGAAGATAATAACAAAGATGTTTACTTTAACGGCGCCACCATTTTCTTCAAGCAGGTGTAACATAGAAGCTTGTGTCCACTACCAAGCAAATTGCATAACTGATGGTAGACGAGATATAAGTTTAATTAGAAGCTGACTCTTAATAATTTAGTTTATATTTATCTGGTATAGAAACTTATGGGTAGCAAGATAAACGTTATATTTGTTGTTCTACTTATTGCCGTTGCAACTCCTGTAACTCTCATTCCTGACTCTTCTGGAGCAGCGCAGGTGGCGTATCAAACGCCATACGGTCGTAAGGCAAAAGCTAGTAGACTGTTTAAGCAAGGTATTAATCAGTACCAAAGTAATCAATATCGAGCAGCTTTACAATCTTGGGCACAAGCAATTACTATTTATCGGCAGACGAAAAAACGGTAGGGTAACTGCACAGGCAGGGATGCCTGTGCTACAAGAGGGGGTTTAAATTTATACTTTGCCGTTGGGGTTTGTTGAAGTGAATTGTTGTGTGTGGTCGATGTAGTCGTATACGATATGTGAAACTTGACGGATGAAAGCTGTTGCTCTCTTGTCGTGATTTGGTCTTTTAACTAATATTCCTGCTAAGTAGCGTTTACCACTTGCGGTTTGAATAATACCAGCATCACCAAGCACAAATCGAAGTGTTCCAGTTTTATGAGCAATTACTGCACCTGCTCCTAAACCTGATGGCAACATACTTTGGTTATGGCAACGACGCATAATGTCTAAAATTTGCGCGCGACTACCATCACTAAGTATTTGATTGTTGGCGATTAAACTTGACAAATGCACTAAATCTTTAGCACTGGTGGTGTTAGTACCATATTCATCTGCTAACAAATGACGAAGTGCGGTCTTTTGTAGTCCAAGACTCCGAAAACGCTCGTTTAATCGAGAAAATCCCCCTAAACGGTCAATAATCATGTTTGTAGCAGTGTTGTCACTGATAGTCATCATTTTGGTGGCTGTTTCCAAAACGGTGAACTTTTTCCCAGTACGCATGTTTTGCATGTCACCGGAACCACCAGCAACCAAGTCACGTCTCATTACAAGAGTGTCGTCTAAACGAACTCTACCTGCTTCTATCTCTTGAAATAATGTTATTAATATTGGTAATTTAATTGTACTAGCTGCTGAAAATACTTTATTACCGTTAATATCTATATAATCGCCTGTTTGTAAATCAACAAAGAACATTCCTGGTGAAAGATAACTGTAGCGACTCATTAATGCTCTAATTTGAGAATTAAGCGGTAGTATTTGTTTTCCTAACCGCATTTCCCCATTACTTGCAGGCGCCGGGATAATATTTATGGGATTATTTTGTATTGTTGGAGCAACGAAGCGAATATTTGGTAAAGGTGGTAACGGCGCCAATTTAGTATTATTTGACTGCTGTTGTAAAGATTGTAACTGCGAAGCCGTTGCAATAGAAGGGAACAGTAGAAGTGTGAGACCAGCAAAGCGCACTAGGTGACGCAATGATGTCATTTTTGAATTTACGCTCATGTTGTGTGTGATTAGCTGTACATCAGTCAAAGTTTGCTTATCTGCACCCTGAAGTTAAGATTAAAGTTGAGATAACTGATAGTGTTGCCATTAAATAAAAACGAACCTATTAATTTAAACCCATAATTTAAATATTGGCAACAAGTTCATGAATCTTTCATTGTCGTTAAAAGCACTTGGGGAATATTTTTCCATAGCGTGCTATAGAATAACGCGATTCTATGTTTTTAATTTAAAATTTAATAGTGAAGAATCTGTGAAGCTGCCGTTAGAACAGTAAAAAAAGTGGGAATACTAAGAGGATGTTTGAAAAGTCGGCTCAGGTATAAATTGTCCATATAAAGTATAAACTATTAATTCTTTCTAAAAGCATATGATATCATCCTTATCAGTCTGCTAATATCACATGGTAATCTTATTACTAGGATTGTAAAAAATGAGAATTAGCGCACGCAATACTTTAAAAGCAAAAGTTAAAAAAATTATACCAGGCTCTGTGAACTCAGAGGTAATTTTAGAAATATCAGAAGGTATAGAAGTAACAGCAATTATTACTAAGGATGCCGTACAATCACTTAATTTGACTGAAGGCGCCGATGCTTATGCCGTTGTAAAATCTACCGATGTCATGGTAGCCGTTGATTAGTTAAAAGAAACCGGGTTTCTTAAAAAACCCGGTTTCTAACCTTACTCGCTAGCAATCACTATATCTGTAGATTTAATCACAGCGTAAGCTTCTTTACCTATATCAAGTTCCAATTCATCTGCTGAGACTCTAGTAATTACAGAGGTGAGTTTGACTTTATGCACAACTTCTAGCGTCACCTCACTATTAACTGGCCCATTTTTAACTTCAGTCACGACACCTTTAAGGAGGTTGCGTGAGCTAACTTTGAGCGGTTTCTTTTTAATGCTAGCTTCTATGAAAGATACATTTGTATCTATTGGCTTTTCTTGAGTTGGTATACGTATCTCTGATTCGTACTCGGTTGGTATAGGCGATTGTGAAGATTTATCGGTTAAATTACGTAGTAACTCACGCAGCACCTCTGTTTTAGTACGCTGAGACGAGTGACAGAACTCCTCTAAGATTTTCCGCTCGTCTTCAGATGTTTGGAATGTTATCCATCCTTGTTCTTTTCTTGGCATAGTTCTACCAAATTAATTGGTAAATGGGTTAAAAGTTGGTAATACATTACCACACTATCTTACTTACGTCAGTGGCGCCCACTGTAAAGGTGCCATGACGGAAATTAAGGCAGTATTTAAAGATTGTATGAAGGTTTGGTTAAAATTTTCTATAAAAACAGTGAAGAAACGTAGATTAATGATTTATTTATTTTTATGAATATGAAATTTATATAAACACAATGTATAAAAATCATGTTTGTATTGGATTGCCCTATAGTCAGTATTAGAATGTGGAGTAGCTAATGATACTTGTCTTTATGTTACTTTAATAACTAATAATCTGGTATTTCTTATGAATAAGGCTGTAGCGATAACAAATATGAATAACTCCATATCCACATCTACTCATATTCAGCACCGCACTCTTGAACGGCGCCAATTAATACCTGAGCAGGAGCGAGTGCTATGGAAAATTCAAAGGGGAAGTGTGCGTGCGTTGACCTGGGATGAAAACGGAGTTTATACGACTTTGGGTTACTGGGGAGTTGGTGATATTGTTGGTTATTCGCTATCGCGTGTTCAACCTTATCATCTTGAATGCATTAGTGGTGTAGAGCTAGCTAGCATTCCATCTGAAAAATTACACGAAAACTTAGACCAACTTTTATCGCGTATTCAACGAACTGAAGAATTAGTAAGTATCGTTAACAGTAAACGTGTCTCTACCCGCATATGGCAATTTTTAATCTGGTTAAGCGATAAATTTAGCCGTGATTTAGAAGATGGTAAATTAATTGATTTGCACATTACTCATCAAGAAATAGCCGATGTGTTAAATACGACTCGTGTTACGGTTACACGTGTATTGCGAGATTTAGAGGACGAAGGTAAATTAAGGCGCCATAAGCGCTGGTTAATCATAAGTGCGTAAATAAAATATAACCATCAGAGTGCATTTATTTCATTCGCGATATCAAATAAATACTGCATGGCGCCTCGATAACCAAGTTTGGTTGAGAAAATATTGCCCAAACGGTCAAAAATTGGAATTCCTTGATGATATATAGGAATACTTAAACGTTTTGCAATTGCCGAAGCATTGGAGTTAGCGATTAATAAATCTGAACCTGCGGCTAGTTGCTCAAAATCTTCTAAGTCACCAATAGTAACGCTTTGAATTGGTATTTTTTCGAGCAGTGGAGAGCGTCCAGTTGTCACTGCTGCATGAATAGATACTCCCATTGATTGCAGAAAATCAATAGTCAACCAAAGTAAATCAGGTTCTAACGCTACAGAAACTTTTTTACAACTCAGCTTAAGGTGCGTAAACAACATTGCTTGCTGTAACTGGCGCCTATAAACTCGGTATTTTTCGGGTACAGCATTACCGCTAATTTTGAAGAGCGCGTACAAGAGTTTATCTGTAGCATCAAGTCCAACAAATTCTGTGAATACATCGTAAGGAACTTTGAATCTTTGTTGTAATATCCTCGCACTAGAGCGCATACTTTCACCCAGTGCCAAAGTGAAGCTAGAATTGCCAACTAATTGTAATCGTTCTAAAGTTGTGCCGCTACGAGTGACTGCACGATTTAACGTACTATTATTAGTACTATCAAAATTATTAAAATCTATATCAAGTAAACCCGATAAGTCTGGTAGAACAATTGGGTCTAATTCAAAATCAAAACACATTTCCTTGATTTGTTGAATATCACCAGGTGTGAAAGCAGAACTAGCTAAAATTGTTATTTGTTTTGACTGCGTATTTGGTTTGCTGACTGTGGGAATTTCCTTAACAATGCTCTCCACTCCTGCCGCATAGCCATCTTGTAAGCTACCTTTAAAATCTGGCGTAGATACCAAAACCATCGGTAAATTATTTAATTCTGGAATTTGGCGAATTTCTTTTAAAAAACGCGCCATATCATCCCCTCTGGTTTCGGTGAGTCCAGTTGTACAAAGACCCAGAATTTCCGGCTGATGCTGCTGTACTAACGAGATAATCGCTTGTTTAATGTTTTCCTCACAACCCAAAACGGTAACAACTTCAGTCATCCCTGTTGTCGAAAGAGGAATTATTTCACCCAAATGTTGGGTTAAAGGTATTTGTGCGAACGTGCTACAACCAGGTGAACCATGTAGTACAGGCATTACTCCAGCAAACCCCATAAATGCTAAAGTGGCGCCTACTGCTTGACTATGTTTAAAGGGGTTTACTGCTACCGACGTATTTGTGATGCTTACAATTGCCATGATGATTAATTTAGAAAATAAAAATTACTTATTACCAAGGCGCCGATGTATTTAATTGCTTCCAAACAGTGCTTTTAAAAGCTGTATATAATTCTTGTGCAGCTTTGATTATTCCTGTATATCCTGCATAAGTAGATTGATGATGATTATTGAGGAAAGAGATTTGTGCTTGAATCGCGATAGATTGATAATTGTATGGCGCCACTAACATATCTACTTCCTTCTCTTGAATTATTTGTAAGACTTGATTTTTCTCATTTCCTTTATTTAAAATAATTACCTCTTGATTGAGTAATTGTGTAATTTTTGCTTTATTTTCTTCATTGAGATGCTCGGCAATAGGAATAATATCTAAATTGAGAATTTTAGCTGTAGAGATAATTGACAAGTTTCCACTTGTAACATCAATGATAATTCTCTTATTTTTTATATAGGAACGATATAAATCCAATTGGTAATTTAGATTATTAATTTGTGCTGTGATTAAATTTTCGGTTCGTTCTTTTAAGTCAGCGTCTAGTTTGAGTGCAATATTTATTAAACAGTTGTTAATTTCTTCTAAACTGTGTAAAGATTCTTCAATATAATCAATTCCATAGCGCTTTTGCATTTGCTTTGCTAATTTCAGCAGTGCTTTAGAGGATATAACCACATTCAGTTTTGCACGGTGTGCTTGAGCTATTTGTTTATATTGACTATTGCCTGCAATTTTTGCTAATACTCGAATTCCTATTTTTTCCAATAACGATTCAATTTCAACGGCGCCATCATCAAAGCTATCGCCAATCAAGTTAATATCATAATTGGTAGTAAATTCTGGTTCGACAGTACCGATAACGTGTTCGAGTAAAATATCACCAGCAAGACGAATACCTGAATTTTTGTTACCAACAAAACCTGGTGAATCTATAGGGATAACAGGAATACTTAATTTTTCTGCTGCGTCGTGTGCGGCGCCGTTAATATCATCACCAATCATAGCAGAAACGCAGGTAGAATATACAAATATTGCTTTAGGATTATAGCGACGATGAACTTCTAAAATTGCTTTGTATAACTTTTTGGCGCCACCAAAAATAATATCACTTTCTTCCATATCGGTAGTAAAGCGAATTTTATTAAGAATTGCAGCATCATTACTACCAGACAAAAAAGAACCAACGCAACCGCTCGAACCATGAACTAAATGAGCAGCGTCTGCAATAGGCACTAAAGCCATCATTGCCCCATCAAAAGCACAATCTTGTTGATTTCGCTGTGCTAGTGATTTTTGCCCATCAGAAAAGCTTTCGATTTTATCGTGACTTGCTTCCATTTTAGCCGTGATAGGGTAGATTTATCGCAATTCATAATAAAATAAAAACTATAAATATTGTGTTATTTATGTTCTTTATAAAATTTTCACTTTGTATCTAAATTAATCTTCTCTTGTGGAGCGGGCATCCCTGCCCGCCTCCCAATCCCTAAACTACATAAGTAATCATACTGAGGTAAGTATTTTCAATACTTTGCTAGATTTTACTAACATACCAAGCCTTAAAAATTACTTACAACTTGATTCATTTGTAATTTTTAATACAAAATAAGTATAAAAACTTAGGAAAAATTATATACAACTAGTAAGGTGGGAGCAAAATATTTTTATGTTAGTAACAAAGCAACCAGTATTAAAACGTTTTTGGTATCCTGTTATTCCCAAGAGTCATTTATCAGATGGTCATCCTAAACCATTTACGCTATTGGGTCAAAAAATAGTCCTTTGGCTAGATGCCAAAGGGCGCCCAGGAGCAGCGCAAGACCGTTGTTGTCACCGTTCCGCGCAGCTATCGAAAGGAAAGGTTACAAACGGTAATATAGAATGTCCATATCATGGTTGGAGGTTTGATAGTGCAGGAACTTGTACACATGTACCCCAACTGCAAGATGGAATGATATCACCTAGTTATAAAATAGGCGCCTATAACTGTGTAGAACGGTATGGTTATATTTGGGTATGTTTAGAGGAACCATTGTGCGATATTCCAGATATACCAGAAGCTAAAGACTCTAAATATCGTTTAATTCAAGAATTTTATGAACCTTGGAAGTGTGCAGGTTTGCGAGTGATGGAAAATGAGTTTGATACCGCACACCCAACGTTTGTACACACAACAACTTTTGGTAGCGAAGAACATCCGATTCCCGATAAAATGCAATTGCAAGAACACGAGTGGGGAATTGATTTTTGGACGGTGCTAGGAGTAACAAACCCCAAGCTACAGCAAGAAAATTTGAAAATAGAGCAAAACCAGGTAGTGCGAACAATGCATATGACTTGGTACATGCCATTTACTGCCCAACTGCGTATAGGTTATCCTAACGGCTTAGTTCATATAGTCGTCAATACAGCCACACCAATCGACGATTCGACTTCTCAAATAGTACAATTTTGTTTACGTAACGACACCGAAGCCGAAACAAAAGCAGAAAATATCGTAGCTTTTGACCGTGCAGTTACGCTTGAAGATAAAGTCATTTTGGAAACAACCGACTACAACGTACCGCTTGATATCACCAAAGAACAGCATATGATGACCGATAAACCCGGCATTTTGATGCGTCGCAAGTTTTCGACGCTGCTAAAAACTTATGGAGAAGTTGAGTGTTGTGGCTATAATAGTTAATACGAAATGAGCGTGCAAATAATTATGCTAAATATTGGTAGTGATATTAATTCTCTCTCAAGCTTTAAACAGAACACCGTAGAATTTATTGAACAGTTACGGGAGACAGGAGAGCCAATGGTATTGACCGTTGACGGAAAAGCTGAAGTTGTAGTACAAGATGTAAAGTCTTATCAGAAGCTTCTGGAGCTTGTGGAAAGATTTGAGACAATAGAAGCTGTTGAGGTCGCACTTCAACAAATGAGAGCAGGTGAAGGAGAACCAGTAGATAAAGCATTTAAGGAAATAATTGAATCGTTGGATGAAGAATGAAATATCAAGTTATTATCCTTCCAGCAGCGAAAGTTGATATCAAACAAGCTGCAAAATGGATTCGTCAAAATAACTCGCCTGAAAAGGCAAAATTATGGGTCAGGGAAGTAAACGACGCGATTCTCACGCTTGATACATTTCCAGCCAGGTGTGCATTAGCTTCAATTGATAATGCTTTTGAAGAAGAAATAAGGCAACTGCTTTTTGGAAAGGGCAAGAATACATATCGTGTTTTCTTTACGATTCAAGACACACTTGTTATCATTCTTCGTGTTCTCTATACCGCACGAGATATAGAAGCAGAATTTGAAGCTTTTATAGATACTCAGATTAAGCTTGAAAACACAGTCATCTGTAACTACACTACCTAGGTTTAATAATTTTGACCTCTGTTTGCAGTTTTTTAGATAATAATGTTAATTCTTGCAGTAATGTTGATATTTTATAAATAAACCTTTTGGTATGTTTTGACCCTATAGTGACTTCCTCTAAGGATTGAATTGCCCCTTAATTTGTACAGAGTAAGGTTTCTAGGTAATTATTAACGCAATGTGGGCTTTTATTACCCATCCTCAAACAGACGTTCGCCTTTGTGCAAGCGGTAAGCCATTTGGTAAGTTTGAGCTTGGGAGCGCATTGTTGGAGCATGTGCCGCTAAATACCTTGTTGCTGCAATCAAAAGATTGTAGGCGCCTTCTTTATGAGATTTACCCAATAAATAATACTGTTTGAAGGCAGCTTCTATTTCTTGAATGACATGGAAATCGCGATTCTCTCGCAACATTAATTTACCTAACGTTGCCATTAATAACTCTGGTTTACCCCCACTATATAGATACTGAGCAACTAATTTGCAAGCTTCATTTACTTGTTGCTAACGGTTTAATAAATCTGGTAGCTGGTTAAGTAAATTTTCTGGATTATCTATAGTATCTTTTGGTTCAGGAATTCGTGCTGGTGGCACATTCAAAAAGCGGTTAAGGTATACACTCATGGCGCCATCGAACACACCGCGTAACAATTCAATTGAAGGTACGCGCCGTAGACCTTGATGGACTGCATTAGCATAAGTAAAAGGATGGTGTGCTGCATCCCAATCGCCAAAGTCGTTATAAAGAATATGTTGAAAACCCTGTCCTTTTAAGGCAGGGATGAAAACTTTTTTGTTGCCTTTTAAGGCTTTGTGGTATTGTAATTACAAGGACGTGGTTAGTCCATAAAGTAACCCTACCTGCGGACTGCGGGAAAGTCACGCTTAACAGATATGTTCGGTTCGTTGAGGGACGAACAACTAGTAGTGATGCTAGCCAATAACCCCTCCAATATGTATATAAAAATCACATATTGAACTACCGATGAGATGCAGGTGAAAGTCCTGCCCCTCAGGGTTAGAGGTGACTCCTTATCTGCCCCAGGCGAGCGTAGCTCGTACCTACACAGACCTTATGCGGGGGACAGGGCGCAATCAGAAATCTTACTCAGGATTACACTGGCGCTAACGGGGAGCTTGCACGGTGAAACAGAGCCTGGAAAAATGTCATATTAGGGAGCGGGGTGAGAAAGAATAATGTCCCCGACTTAACTGGAGATAATCCCGCCTCATACATGTCTGATAGTGGCATAACCCAAGGGCATCCAGTTGGCAAAGTGGCTACACCTAAACAAGCATAATAATCAAAACGGTGGAACGAATAAAAACGAATAGCAGGTCTAAGGAACGGTCGAACCAAGGTAGGCAGACGAGAGCGGAACCCCTGCATTCGGGTAGGATGCGCCGCAACTGGCGCAAGGCACTCAGAAAACAATGTTAGGAGTAAATCATAGTTAGACACAATATCAATATCGATGTTAGTGAACTCTGGAGAAAGCTACCTTGGAAGAAATTCCGCCGCCAGCTTTTCCGATTACAAGTAAGATTGTTCAAAGCCGTTGCTGCTAACGATTCGAGGAAAGCTCGGTCTCTACAACGTCTTGTTCTGAAGTCCCTTGGAGCTAGATTTTTGGCGATACGTCAAGTAACACAGCTTAATCAGGGAAAGAAAACAGCAGGTATCGACGGCATGAAATCCCTAAATTTCCTTCAACGCTTCCAGCTTGAAATGAGATTAGAGAAACATACCGGAAACTGGAAACATCAGGGACTGCGAGAAATTCCGATTCCGAAAAAGGATGGTACAACCAGAATGCTGAAGGTGCCGACGGTGTGTTCATATTGCACCTCGAATCAAGACAGTTTAGGGATATTTTGTTTAACCCTGTTATTTCCTTATGGTAGAGCTTTTTACTCAAAGCTAAAAGAGCAATTATAAAAATGACGAAGAGATTATCTTGAAGCAGCGCGCGTGTGCTACTAGTGAGCGACTAGTAGCATTAAAATCGCTGCATCAAGTTTTGGACTACTAATAAGTAATAAGTGACTTACTGGTAATCTACTGGTAATTCAAAGTGGTTTAAAATAAAAAAGGAGTATATTGGGATGCATTTATGGCAACGGATAATCCGCGCGTAGCAGCCTATCCACCACAACGAATTTATGAGCGTTTAGTAGAATTTAAGCGTGAACGAGGTTTAAAATCAGATTCCGCTGCAATTATCGCAATTCTTGAAAGTTACTTTTTTGGTAGCACACCTGACGCAGATAGTGACACACCAGAGACAAATTTTCGCCTATCGGAGTTAGAGGTAAAGTTGTTAGCCTGCTTGAAGATGTAGCATTTCTCAAGCAGGCTCATGTCAGTGTGCAATCAAATTTAAGTGAGTCACCAGATGCCAAAGAAGAGCAAGCTGAATCCGACAGTGGTGTACCACTAAGTGAGTCACTCTTAGAGTCAAACCAGTCCTATAATTCGGATACAGAAAACACTGGTGAGTTAAATGATTCATCTAGTGAGCCACCATTAGAGGCAATAAAAATTGATAGTATTGAAAAATCTGTATGTCCAGAAATTGTTACGGGTAGCTTACTAGAGGTTGAATTGTCATTAAGTGAGCTAAGTAGCGACTCACTAAGTGAGCTATCAGTGTCTGAAGAGAATAATCACCCAATTGTCACTGTTATAAATAGTGAGCCATCAAGTGATTTACAAGATAGCTCACTTAAACCAGAAGAAAATCAAAATTCGTTGGCGCCTATTGAGCTAACTGGTGCGGCTTTAGCAAGAAGACTAAATGTTTCTCCCAGTACTCTTCGTCACAAGAAAAATGCTCGCAATTTTGGACAATGGACTTCTGGGCATGACCCAGATGGAATCGCTTGGTACTTTGATGGTCAAAAATTTACTTCAAAGACTTTTGCAGATACACAATAAACCCTTTGAGTAATTTTTGACTCAAAGGGTTGAACTCGTTCAAAATAGTTATTTTGCGTCCCGAAGCAGAAACTATTCAGATTTGACTGGTACGCGGCGGATTTTTTCACGTAAAGTTTCTAAAACTTCGGGTGTAACTATATACCACCAAGGACTTTTATCCTTTTCTTGAAAACCCTGGATAATTCCTTTTTCTCGCCAGTAGTGAATGGTATAAATACTAACGCCCAATTTTGATGCTAGGGCACTGGTGGAATAGTAACCTTCTGGGCTAATCCCAGATTTCGCAACCATTGGGGCGCTTAAAGGTTTATCAAGACCATATTTCCATCTCAGCCAAGCTACACCTTTTCTGGTAAAAGGTTGCCCAGTAGTATTGAGTAAACCCCGACGATTTAGTTCCAAAGCAATTTCGGCATCAGTTCGACCAGGAACTAATTCTTCAATCAATTGAATCACTTGGTTGGGTGTTCGGTATTTTTCTGTAGTTGTTGGACGTGTAGCAATTAGCTCGCTTATCGCTCCAGTATGCCAAAGTATTTGGATACGAGTAGAGCGTTTTGGAGCATCTATTGGTGTAATCGCAACTTGTTTGACTAACAACCCTAGCATCTCTTTACGCTCTTGGTGAGTAGTACTACTTGCGTGCCAAATTGTTGGAATATCATTGGCTAATTGTAATATTTGTTGCCTTTGGGTTAGAGTCAATTCCAACCTTTCTACTTGGTGCGCTCTATTATACGCTTCTTCTAATTCTGTTAACTGTTGTAATTTTTCATTCCAACGTTTTTCTAGTGTACGGGCGACTAAACGATTCTCTGGCTCAGTAGCATCATATTGTCGGAAGGCTCTATCTGCTTCGTAATGTGCCCTTTCTAACCTAAGTTGCCATGTTTTATCCGCCTCATGTGCTTGATGCTCAAGCTCTCTAAGCACAGCTAGAGAAATATTGAGTTGTTCAAGAGTTAAAGCTTCAAGTACGTGTGCCTCAACCGCTGTATCAATTGCTGCCCCCGCAACGCTCCAACAAACACCCACGCTACCATCTTGTTTTCGAGCTTGTGTACATTCGTAAGCCACTCTCTTGCCACCATCACCGTGGTAGCGAGGACTCATACGCCGTCCGCATTTACCACAAATAACTAAACCTTGAAGAAGAGCAAAACCCTCTCTAGGTGTTCTTTGGCATCCATCAGATATATAACCTGTGTTATTGCGTCTGAGTTGCTCACAATTAGATAAATATTCAGACCAACTAATATAAGGCTCGTGAGCGTCATGGATTACAACTTTCCACTCGTCTTGTGGTAGTAGCTGGGTTTTTACCTTGGTTATTTGTCCATTCTCAATTACGTTTAGACTGCGCCGTCTACCATATACGTAAGTCCCCGTATAAGTTGGGTTACGTAAAATTGCTGTTATACGGCTAAGGTTAGCTGGTCCCCAATAAAGTGTGCCTATGTGACCAGGTCGCCAGCGCCTTCTTGGAAAAGGAATTTGGTTGATACAAAAATAGCGCATCACCTTAAACGCTGTTCCAAGAGCATGGAATTTTTGGAAAACTAGCTTTATCGCTGCAACTACACCTTCGTCTGGGTCTAGCACTAATTTTCCTTCTGGGTCGTATACATAGCCAGTAGGCGGAGAACAGCGCAATTCCCCTTTTTTGGCCTTATTTAGTTTGGCGCCTTGTAAGCGTAAACGCATACCATGTAGTTCCGTGTGGCTCCAAGTTCCCTTAAACCCTAATATTACTCGGTCATTAAAATCATTCGGGTCGTAAATTCCATCGTGGTCAATTACTAACGTATCTGTTAGGGCACAAATATCTAATAGTTTATGCCAATCTGCTTGCGAACGAGAAAATCTTGAAGCTTCCAAAGCTAAAACAGCCCCGACTTCTCCTAAACCAACAGCAGCCATTAGTTTATGAAAATCTTCCCGTCCTGTTGTTGTTTGACCACTTTTACCTAGGTCACTATCTAAAACGGATATTTGGCTTTTGTCCCAGCCCAAGTTTAACGCGCGGTCAGCCAAAGCATACTGTCTTTCTGTACTTTCACGGTGTAATTCTATTTGGTTAGGTGTTGATTGTCTTAAGTACACTACCGCGCGCCGTTCCAGATGCGTTGTTCTTATTTTACTATTCATCTGGTTTACTCCTTGCAACTACCTCGTCGGAACTTTGGTTTCTGAGCATCTTGTCCACTAACCGTGCTGTTAGAAGAGTTAGACGACCCAGCCTTTCTGAGTTTTCGGGTTTTTGGGTTGGTAGATATTTCACCATGATTTTTTTCTATGTGTTCGACTCCTTCATTTTCGGCAACACAAGAAAATTCTTCCGTAAAATATTTTTTACGCTCTCCTACCCATTCACTCAAACGCAGCAGTTTTTGTGGTGAAAATTTCTCAGTTCGTTGGGTAATGCTTGCTTGTTGCATCCATAAGTCAGTTTCTGAAGCTGGAAGAGACAAAAATCCTCCCAATGGACTTTTTATAGTGACTTTTGTCTCTTGCCCAACTTTGCGGATTTGCAGTATCTCAACAAACTGACCATACAACGGGTGGATGGGGTTGGTGATTGTCACACAACTTCCCTTCATAGACTTGGAGTTATGTGCAGTGTTATTATAGCGTGCCAACTATTAATGATAGGGCATGGCAGTGCCTAGTAAAGTATGCACTAGAACCCGCTCATGAAGCAACTTTTGACGCTAACAGCTACGGATTCAGAACTGGAAGGTCAGCACACGATGCACAAAAACAAATCTTCAATTTGTTGAATGCAAATCGCAACGGCGGACGGAAAGTGGTAATCGAGCTAGATATTGAAAAATGTTTTGACCGAATATCACACACCACGATTATGGACAACCTCATAGCACCTAAAGCTATCAAAATCGGTATCTTTAGATGTTTGAAAGCAGGAACAAATCCAGGTTATCCGGAACAAGGAACCCCTCAGGGTGGAGTGGTTTCACCGCTTTTAGCCAACGTCGCACTTAACGGCATCGAACGCATCTACAGACACCATACAGTACATTTTCCGTCCAATAGCTACCCTAAAGGAAGGAGAATTACACCAAAAACACCAGAGAAGGACATAACCTACCCATCGATAAGATATGCCGATGATATGGTGATAATTATACCTGAAGACGAAAACCCATTAAGAGTGTTGCAAAATATCGACGAATTTCTGGCTACAAGAGGAATGAAGGTTAGCGCCAAAAAGACCAAAGTAACCAAACCGACAGATGGATTTGACTTCCTTGGATGGCACTTTAAATATGTCAAAACCAAGAAAATCGAAAAACTAACGTGCGTACCCTCAGAGGAAAACTACGAAAGTTTCAGAAAGAAAGTCAAAGCTATAGTCAATAGCAGTAATTATGGGGCTGAAGTTAAAGCCGAGAAATTGGCTCCGATAATTAGAGGATGGAGAAATTATCATAAGCATTGTCGCATGTCCGGTTCGAGATTCTCGCTATGGTTCATGAATCACGATGCTTACAGAAAATTCCTCAAGCAACCGAGTATAGATAGATACAAAGCAGAGTCACTAGTCAAAAAAGCATTTCCGGCTGTTGACCACTCACTCTTCGGGCACGTGAAAGTAATGGGTACAAAATCGCCGTATGACGGGGATATAACGTACTGGACTGAACGCGAATCTAAATTATACGACGGAGCAACGTCCCAGGCAATTAAACGTCAGAAACATAAATGTGTCGTATGTGACATGGAATTCATGCCGGGGGAACGAGTACATCTACACCACGTTGACGGCAACCACGAGAATTGGAAGACCAACAACCTGGTAGCAATACATGAGTCCTGTCACGACTACGTACACATGGGCAATATCGATTTAGCAGAAATTCTGAAAAGAAAATCCAATCCCCGTAAGGACAAGCGTCAGGGAAAAGTAAGCTAATATCGTGTCGAATGTCGGGAGCGTGGTGAAGGGAAACTTTCACGCCACGATCTAAATGGGAGGTGCCCCGGATAATACCGGGCATCGACCCAACCCAATACGAATGTGGGTTGAGGTTAGGAACCATGTCTGAGAAGCAAGTGAGAATGAGAGTACCACTAGCTTGACAGACGGATAACTAGGGAATACGACAGAACTTCCTAGTGAATCACCGTACCTTTAGGTCGGTGAGTGTCAATGGTGTGGAAACGAGCAACGCGCAAAGCGGCGCCATAAGTTACAATAAGGGCTAATTGTTCTTCGTTGGCGCCAGAGCGTAAAGCATTGAGTAGTGCATCAGCTATAGCTTGAGCATCATCTCCTAAAAGAGTAGTAATTAATTCATCCTGAGCAGACCAACTATCGTGGCGCCTACTTCCTGCTTCTAATGCAGCAGGTAACTGTTCAAACGCATTATTAACAATTGCTACTAAATCTATAGGATAACGCCATGAACTAGATTCTTCCATGCGAGAAGCACTTGTTAAAGGAACAACCAAACTTGCTAAGACCTGTTCGGCGCCTTGCCAGTCCACATAATCAAGTGCTTCTAACGCCTTATTAATAAAATCAACAGTATGACCAACATCAAGGTAACGGTGGTCTGTGGCAGCAGCAAACAGCATATCTACAATTTGCGCTCTCGATAAACCTGCACGAACAGCAGTTACCAAACAACGTTCTGCTGCTTCGCTATCTCGTCGTTCGATAAATTCGCGAAACCAATTTTTGAGAGTGTTTGCATCAATATTTGAATTGGGCAATGGATGAACACCAAAATGTGGTGGTGCTTCCGAACTATCACGCGCTACAGCAGAAAGTCCTTGATAAAGGGCAAAAGGTTTATCGAGAGCATCTAAATAAGGCAACAAATTCATCATGCAAGTTAGGATAGTTAAACCACTACTCCAACCTTGCTTATTATAACGGGCGCCGAATTCTAATCCCGTCCGGAAAATCTCAGCAGCATCAACATGCTTATCCAGAGCAATCACAGACTTAGCAATAACAAGAGAAATACCCTGCTCTAGACCATCTTGAAGTCGCTGACGTTGATGTGTAACCAAATCAACTTGAGGTGTTAAATTTACCCAAATCTCGCCATCTCTAATTTCTACAGGAAACGCGCGCACATCATCAGCCCAGGAATCAAAAGTACCACCGCTATCAAGATCAAAGCGAGCGTAATGCCAAGCGCAAGTAACAATTCCATCTTTACAAATACTGCCATGTAACGGAAAACCCATATGTGGACAACGGTTATCAATGGCATAAATTTTGCCATCACTGTAGAAAAGAGCAATAACATGTTGTTCCAAATTAACTACTTTACCGCCTACTGCTTGCACTTCGGCTAATTTAGCGGCAAAGACATAGCGCTCTGTTGTATGGGTTGAATTTTCAAAGGTTTGAGTCATAATGCTTTTGTCAAAAAGTGAAATAAAAGGGAGCAATTAGCAACAAATATTAATAAAAATTAATTTTTTTTTTACTTATAAGCCTCTATTTTCTACTGTGACAAAAGAAACAGCTTTTTAGTCAGAATAAATTATAACTTTTGTAAACTTTGTTGAGTGATACAGTACATTTATAACGAATTAGAAGATAAGTCAATACTGCTCGGTTAACGTATGTAAAGATGTGACATGTCACGTCTCTACGGGGGTTTCACGTTTCGCAATCGCCTTAACCGAGCAGTATTGGAAGCCAAGTGAGAACCATCCAGATTTGCCTCCGTAAAATCCGCTTCAATCAATTGTGTTTCTGTCAGTAGGGCATAGTCAAGACGTGTACCAATAGCTAGTAATTTTTGTGCGGTAAGTCCTGTCAAATCAACTTGACGTAAATCTAATCCTGACAAATTTATACCTTCAACAATTTGCTGTTTGCTGATAGCCGAATGTAACAAATCCAATACAGAAGATACACTCATAGCTTATACTTTTAAGGGCGATGTTTGATGTAAGATAGGCTTCCAGTTTGCTCCTGGCTTGTATTCAAGAAATTTTGTATAATCGCCGAATATGCCTGAAGGCTCTAAATGTTTCATTACAGAAAGCTGGTTGCTGCTTAAAGTTTCTACATTTGATTCCCAAGGATGAGGCGCCAAATCAAGTTGTACTCCTCCCCAAGGTGTATATAAGATATTATGTAAGTACATTATGTACATACAAGTAAACATGAGCAACTCTTACAGCATTCGTAGTACAAAAATCGGTAATAGTGCGGGGTTTCGTCTACCTGCGGAGTTTTATCGAGAGCATCCTCAGTTTGCTAACGCAGACGGTTGGATAGAGGTATTATCTCCCGATACGGCAATTGTGCGGATAGTTCCGCGTGACGATGATGAAGAAGATTCGGTGATGATGCGGCTTTTTTTAGATTTTGCGATGACAGAAGCTCTCAAAAATAATACGTTGCAACCTTATACAATTGAGATGTCTGAAGCTGCTCATGAATTAATTGACGGTGTGGAATTGGAAGATGAGTCAGAAGAAGATAGCTAACTTTGTCAGTAACGGTTGGGAGGTTTATTTTCACCCGCAATTATTTGGCACTCAGTATCAAGAATTGTTTGACCGTGTTTCTAGTTTACGTGAAAAATTACCAGAAGCTGAATATAAAACCCACGCAGCAGTCAAGTTATTCGCAGCAATTACAGTTGCAATTGAAACTAAAATTTCGGCTGACCCAAGAGCGAGTTATTTTACATTAACAGGGGCTTTAAAACGATACTGCCGCCTAAAAAAGATGGGTTTACCTTCAAGATACCGCCTGTTTTTTCGAGTGTTTGACACCCCAGAACTGAAAGCAATTGTCATTTTGTGGCTAGGGTTTCCTCGTAAGGAGGGCGCCAAAGATGATTGTTACGAGGTGTTTACTAGGATGGTAGAGCAAGGAACATTTCCAGATAGTTTGGATGAATTAGTACCAGAAACTGATATAAATCAAAACAAATAAGGTATAATCTTAATTTAATTGATGTTTCTGAAGTTTTAGCTGTTATATTCTTCTTTGCTTGCTGTTTTCCAGCAATTATTTTAAGTTCTTCTATTTCCTCAAAATCAACTTCTACAAATGCATTTTTAAATTCTACGCCTAATGCGGTACTCACATCTAGAATTTATATAAAACTAGCACATTGATAATCTTTACTTTCACACTCTTTGATTCGTTCTTCTTCGATATCTAAAATATCAGCTAGTTCCTTCTGGCTCATTTTTGCCGCTATGCGAGCTTTTATCAATACATCTGGAAGGTGATAGAAGGAACTAATTTTGAAGGTGCTAATCTTGATGAGGTTTTCTACGAGCAGGATATATAATGTATTAATCGCTAAAAGGAAACAGTTAGCTCTTTGCTTTCTGTTTCCTTTGAATAATATAAACAAACTTTACGCTACTCCATAACCTGTATACGGACGCTTGTATGGTGCATGTAATCCTAGGATAATGTCTTCTTTCTCTACACCCATCTTGACCAATTCATCTGCTAAATCATCTTCCGTCATATTTTGCTGAATCCAAATTTTTCCATCTTTAATATCTATATGGATAAAGCAGTTATAAATACGATTAAACCCTTCCCAACCAATATCTAAGAGTTGATAATGGTCATTTTGTGTATCACATATAAACTGGCATTCTACATCTGAATTTGGTTCACTGTAACCTACGGCAGCAATTTTAGTTAATAACTGACGAATTACTTGTCTATATTTTTCTAATTTCTCCATTCGACAATTACCTCCTTAACTGGGTCATAAACTAAAAGTTTAACTTGATGAACTTTTATAGCTTCCTGAATAAACAATTGCTGAAAGAAAGTATTATATGTATCAATAGGGACAGCTAAATATAATAGTCTTTCGGATTCAGTCATTTGTAAACCCAAACGATAGTTTAAAAATTGCCCCAAGGCTGCATGGAAATCTGTTATCGCGGAAGTATTTAAGAAACTTTTAATTTCAACTGCTATTTTTTGTCCTGCTCTTTCAGCAGCAACAACTTTGTCAGCAGCTAAATCAATCTCTAGTCTAACTTTTTCAATTTTGATTATTAGCGGGTCTCCTGTTATGACCCACTGTTCTTTTAAAAGCGCTTGCTTGACTGCATCGTAAAATAAATCTTTAGCCGCCATTATTCTTTGAATACTAACTTACTATCATAAATCATATTCTTGTGTTAAAGGCTGATTTATAATCTTGACTCTTTGTCGGCGCCAATCTTGATGGAACTTTGTACAAGTAGGATATATGATGTATTTGCTGGTGCGTGACGCTACATGTCTTATCGCTTCGTTCATTTCTTTCATGGCATCACGCACCCTACAGTTTTTATGTACCAAACGAAAATTAAATATTTCTTCAAAAATAACAAAATTTTAGACACCTGTACTATATATAGATAACATGTAGAGACGTTACATGTAACGTCTCTACGGTTTGGTCGAATATTGCATCTTTGCTGTCAGGTTTATGCCAAAACGCCTTCTAGTTGTAGAATCTCCTGGTAAAGTCAAAAAGCTTAGTCAAATACTCGGCGCCGACTGGATAGTTCGCGCGAGTTGTGGTCATATTCGGCAACTTAGCGATGAAGGTGAGGATTCGCTGGGTTTTACTATGGATGACAATCATGTTAAGTGTCGTTATATTGCGCGCGACCATCAAGCGAAGGAAACGATACAAAAATTAAAAGCTGCTTGTTCCCAGGTGCAGGAAGTTGTTTTAGCTACTGACCCAGATAGAGAGGGTGAAACTATTGCTTGGCACCTTAAAGAAGCTTTGGGACTTAGAGAACCGAAACGTGTCGTATATACAGAAATTACCGAAGCTGCTGTGCGTGCGGCTATTGCAAATCCGAGAAAGCTTGATTTAAATTTAATTGGCGCCGGTTTGTGTCGCGATTGTTTAGATAAGTTAGTTGGTTATAAAGGAAGTCCTTTAGTTTGGGCATTGAATAATGGCGCCAAAAGTGTCGGTAGAGTCCAAAGTGCCACTTTACATTTAATATGTCAACGCGAAAGGGAAATCCAAACGTTTGTACCCCAAGATTATTGGAGTGTATGGGTTGACTATGCTGAGGGGTTTAGAGCTTTTTATAAAGCTTTATTAAATACTCAAACCGAGGCGCCTGCTAACCAAGAAGATGTAAACGATGACGCTGCTACTAAAAATGATACACAGGTGCCTGAATCAACGCGCGTTCTTTCGGAACAAGAAGCAGACCGTTTAGTTGAAGAAGCAAAACGTCATCCTCATCATGTCGTTCAATACGAAGGAAAACTTAATTATCGTCAACCCCCTCCAGCGTTTATTACTTCGTCGCTACAACAAGCTGCTGGTTCAAGGTTGAAATTTTCTCCTGACAAAACTATGCAGGTCGCACAAAAGTTGTATGAAGCAGGTTTAATTACTTACATGCGGACTGACTCTGTGATGTTAAGTCCTGAGTTTTGCGATAGCGCACGTAAATGGTTACAGCAGAACGACCCGCAAAACGTTCCTAAGAACACAGCTAAACACCGTAGTAGTAAAACTGCTCAAGAAGGTCACGAAGCTATTCGTCCTACAGATGTATTTAAACCTTCAGCACAGATACGGCTAGAAGTAACTAATGATGAATTTAGCTTGTATGTAATGATATGGAAACGCGCGATAGCTTCGCAGTGTTCTGCTGCTCAACTACGAAAAACCCTGATTATTACACAGTCGGGTGATATTTTATGGCAAGCGAGAGGTCAAGTCGTTGAATTTCTCGGTTACGCACGTTACTGGTCGAACTTAAGTAAAGATACACTTTTACCCAATTTACAGCAAGGGCAACAATTAACTTTAGAAGACGCAGGTCACGAAAAGAAAAAAACTCAACCACCACCACGTTATACCGAACCCAAGTTAGTGCAATTAATGGAGCGTAAAGGTATCGGGCGCCCAAGTACATATTCTCCTACGATTGCCACTCTCAAAAAACGCACTTATATAGAGTTAGCCAAAGATATATTACACCCCACAACACTAGGGTTAGAAGTCGATGATTTTTTACAAAAAGCATTACCAGATTTATTAGAAACCGAGTTTACCGCCAAAATGGAAGATGTGCTAGACACAATAGCTTCGGGTAAACAAGCTTGGCAGCGTTACCTCATCGACTGGAATCAAAATTATTTTGCCCCAGCTATTGCAAAAGCTAAAACAGTACCTATTACTGTATCTAATGTAAAGAATGCTGGTAGTACAACTCAACGTAATTATGAAACTTCTCGCAGCAAGTGTCCTGAGTGCAAAAACAACTTAGCCAAAATACCCAGCAGTAAAGTTAAGAAAAAATATTTTCTCAAGTGTGTAAGCGGATGCGACAATGTAGTTTTATTTTGGAGCGATTATAGCAAATCATGGGAGGCGCCTCGCTCATCTAATGCTGAAACTGCAAAAACAGATAGTGGCACCAAAACTGCGGCAAAATCTCAAAAATCACCAGCTAAAGCTGCTAACTTAACAAAATTTCCTTGTCCTGTTTGCAAAAAACCTTTGGAAGAGTACAGTTATACGAAGGACGGGCAAGATAAAACAATGCTGCGCTGTTCTAATCCAGATTCGCAGAATGATAGTAAACACAAAGATGTAGCTTATTTTAATACAGCGAGCGGATGGTGGAGTCCTAAGTTTGGTGAGTTGAAGTCGGAATCGAACTCATCAGATGGCGCCTCAAAAGCCAAAACTACTAAAACACCCACTACAGGTAAAGTTACTAAATATCCCTGTCCAGTTTGCAAAAAACCACTCGAAGAGTACAGCTATACAAAAGACGGACAAAATAAAACGATGCTGCGGTGTTCTAACCCAGAGTCGCGGAATGATAGTAAGCACAAAGATGCAGCTTATTTTAATACGGCTAAGGGATGGTGGAGTCCTAAGTTTGGTGAGTTGAAATCTACTAAAGCTGATAATAAATAGTTTGAGGAGGGATTTTTATCAAAATGTAAAGAAATAATTATTGTAGCGCACGGTACATGACTGTAAATAATACTTATGGCAATAATACAGACATTGCAATCACCTCACATACTTAGTGACCTTCGTTGCGGCTCGGCTAACCACCGGGCTATTTATTTGCGCGTTTTTTGCGTTCACGGGGTGTCTCCGGAGGAGAATATTACTTAGAGTTGGGAGGAAGAAGTAACTAAAGTTACTATTACGACGAGGTTTTTTGGGTTTTTGGAGGGATGTGTTGGTGAATGGTGTAGAAATGTATAGTATTTTGAAGAGATAAAAACTTAAAATATTTAAGATGCAAACTTTCTTAACACCTTCCCCAATGCAATTGTCGTTTCGACCAGCTAAACCTCAAACTCAACCGAAAAAGATTGTCGCGCTAGGGGATAGTTTAATATATGGTTTTGGCGACCCTGAAGGCGGTGGTTGGGTGGAAAGATTACGCCGCACTTGGATGTTACCAGATAGTCCGGGTCATGTATTGTATAACCTGGGAGTGCGGGGTGATAGAACGATGCAAGTTGCCCAACGTTTAGAAGTTGAGTTTCGCCATCGTGGAGAGTTGCGAAATCGTGTTCCTGATTTGATTATTCTTTCTGTAGGGGTTAATGACTCCGCACGTGTTGGTCGTATTGATGGTAAAAACTATACGGACTTTGACCGCTTTGAGCTTGAAATCACTACATTACTTGAACAAGCACAACGGTTATGTCCTGTGTTTTTTGTCGGAATGGCGCCTGTTAATGAAAGTAAAATGCCTTTTTTAGATTGTTTATACTATAACCATGCCGACCAGTATCGTTATAAAGAAGCAACCCGTAGAGCTTGTGTAGATAAAGAAATACCTTATCTTGATATTTTCGACACTTGGATGGTACACGGTCAAGAGTGGATTAAAGAGCGTATTGGTGAAGATGGGTTACATCCCAACACTCTAGGCTATAAAACTTTGTTAGAACAGGTTATAAATTGGGAACCACTCAAGAAGTGAAAAGTCCTGATAATACCTATATACTAAATTCAGCTATTTACAATGCTAGAACCAAACTCCTGTACGGGCGGGTTAACCAACATCCCAATTATTAACGAAAAATCTATTTAAACCCGCCCCTGCAACGGCACCTTTGCCGAATCGGAAATCTTTTCTGAACCTAATCCCTATATGGGCGGGTTTAGTTATATTTTGGTAAATATGAGAATGGTTGGTTAACCCGCCCCTACGATTATTATGACTCCTACTTTATTTGGTCGCTGGCAAACTCGCTTATTATTACTCGCAACGGTTGGTGTTATTGTCTCGTTACCTTTTGTAGCAGGTATAATCGGCGCCAGTCCAGGGTCGATATATTTCTGGATACTAGGTTATGTCGCTGTTTTTGGGATTATTTGGGATGTTGTCTATGACCAAATACAAAAGTATCGGTGGGATAGAGACTGGCCCGCAGCATACCAGTTAATAGCGGGAATATGGGAAATGGTGTTTGTTTTCTGTGGAGCAAAACTATTTGGGTTTCTGCCAATTCCTATACCTAAAGAGCAATTAGACCCAGGAATGTTTTTGCTGCATTATAGCGCTGTATGGTTAGCAGTGTTTATCGCTTCGCAAAGCTTAATGCGGATTATTTTTGTACGTTGGCGGTTTCGTGGCGGACAGTGGCTCTAACTATATAATAAGTTTTGCCTCCCCACAATTAATTTAAGAGAGAATTTATTATGACAGTAAGAGTTCGTCTTGCACCCAGTCCGACTGGAAATTTACATATTGGTACAGCAAGGACTGGTATATTTAACTGGTTATTCGCACGTCATCTCGATGGTAAATTTATTCTGCGAATCGAAGATACTGACGAAGAACGCTCAAAAGACGAATTTACAGAAAATATTTTCGAGGGTTTGCGCTGGTTAGGGTTGAATTGGGATGAAGGTCCTTTCTTTCAATCGAAGCGTTTAGATTTATATAAAGAGGCAGTACAAAAGTTATTAGACAAGGGTTTAGCTTATCGCTGCTATACAACTTCCGATGAACTTGATACATTGCGCGAACTTCAAAAAGCCAAAAATGAGGCGCCTCGTTATGATAACCGTCACCGTAATTTAACACCTGATCAAGAAGATGCATTTAAAGCCGAAGGACGCAGCTTTGTAATTCGCTTTAAAATCGATGACGACCGAGAAATTACATGGAATGATTTAGTGCGCGATCAAGTTGTATGGAAAGGAAGCGACTTGGGAGGTGATATGGTAATTGCACGCGCAGCAGATGATGGAGTGGGACAACCACTTTATAATTTTGCTGTGGTTGTTGATGACATGGATATGCAAATTACCCATGTTATTCGTGGTGAAGACCACATTGCTAATACTGCCAAGCAAATTTTGTTATACGAAGCTTTCTCTTGCCCCGTTCCAGAATTTTCTCATACACCCCTCATTTTGAACCAAGAAGGGCGTAAATTATCGAAGCGCGACGGTGTAACGTCAATTTTTGACTTTAAGAAGATGGGTTTTGTCGCTGAAGCGTTAGTTAACTATATGACGTTACTTGGTTGGTCTCCTGTTGATTCAACGCAAGAAATATTTACTTTAGAAGAAGCTGCTAAACAATTTAGCTTTGAACGAGTTAATAAAGCTGGCGCCAAATTTGACTGGGCAAAGTTAGATTGGATTAATAGTCAGTATATTCACGCAATGCCTACTCTTAAGTTAATTCCTATGCTAATTCCATATTGGGAAGAGGCTGGTTATGATGTTAAAGGGCGCCCTCAAGAATGGCTAGAGAAACTCACCGCGTTAATAGGCGCCAGTTTAACGCGCTTGACTGATGCAGTAGAAATTAGCAAACCCTTCTTTAATGACATTGAATATAACGAAGAAGCAAAAGCTCAATTACAACAAGAAGGTTCTAAAAATGCTTTGGAATTTGTACTAACAGCACTAGATAATACACAAGAACTTGCCGAAAATTCAGTGCAAGACATTATTAAACAGGTAATGAGAGCTACTAACCTTAAAAAACCTGCGGTCATGAAAGCCGTCCGTGCATCTCTGACAGGAGAAACCCACGGGCCAGACTTGGTACAATCATGGTTATTACTTCACCAAAATGGCGCCGATGTGTCACGTATAAAAACTGCACTGCAACTAATCAGCTAGTAGTAGGGTGGGCAGTGCCCACCCTACATTTGGTAGCAAATTACTCTTCATCTGGAACTTTGCACGTAGCATAGATGTCATCTATCACACTTAGAGTACTATGCAATTAAACTTCTAATGCCGTGTTAAATAAAACTTTTAAACTATCATTTTTGTTAGTAACCGTCGCTGTCACCTCGGTAATTAATACTCATGTACGCGCACAAGAGGCGCCTATATTTGGTGATGTGACTATAGGGCAAAAATTTGGGCCAGACCCAGTAACAGTAAGGGGAATGAGTGGTGGAGATGTTGCCGGAAGACGCATCACAAACTCACCAGACACACCAACTGGTCCGTGTGCTGGCTTTTTTGATGAGAAACCAGACCATACTATTGAACTAAAAAATCGATTTGAATATTTAAAGCTACGAGTCGAAAGTCCTGCTGATACAACTTTAATAGTCAAAGGTCCCGGTGGCGCCTGGTGTAACGATGATTTAGATGGCAAAAACCCCGGTATTGTAGGTGCATGGCTACCCGGAACCTATAACGTCTGGATTGGTTCTTACCGAAAAAATAGTTACATTCCTTATACGTTACAAATTACAGAAACTAAGTAAGTGAGTTGTAGATGGTGTGATTCCCGACTTTTAGTTGTCGTAGTCGGGAATCTAGTCACCATCTTTGAGTAATGTCTAGTAAAATAAATAAGAATTAAGTTAAATTTAATTAAGATTCGTGTTGACGTTACGGTAATGTCGTAACACGAGCGTCGTGTTATCACAGCCTCGTCACGCATCCAAATTAAACATAATGGATTAAGAAACATCCGTTTAAGCGCGATTCGTAACCGAGTGTATAGCGCGGTTGCTTGAGCCATCGAAGTTGTATTGCAAAGAGGAACGACAAGTTAAAATGAAATTTTCCTGGAGAGTACTGCTACTCTGGACACTACCCGCTTTAGTTATTGGCTTTTTCTTTTGGCAAGGAGCATTTGCAAGCGCTCCGGCTGAAATGACCAAAAATACAGCCGGTACACGCATGACCTACGGTCGCTTTCTAGAATATTTGGATGCGAATCGGGTATCGAGTGTTGATTTTTATGAAGGTGGTAGAACTGCGATTGTTGAGGCTTTTGACCCAGCACTTGATAATCGTGTTCAACGGGTACGAGTTGATTTACCTGCAAGCGCACCAGAGCTAATAAGCAAGCTCAAAGAAAAAAATATTAACTTTGATGCTCATCCAGTACGGAATGATGGAGCTATTTGGGGATTGTTGGGCAATTTGATTTTCCCAGTACTATTGATTACGGGATTATTCTTTTTGTTCCGACGTTCGAGCAATCTTCCTGGTGGCCCCGGTCAAGCTATGAATTTTGGTAAGTCGAAAGCAAGATTTTCGATGGAAGCTAAAACAGGCGTTAAGTTTGATGATGTAGCTGGTATTGAAGAAGCTAAAGAAGAACTTCAAGAAGTTGTTACTTTCTTGAAACAACCTGAGAAATTTACTGCTGTTGGTGCCCGTATTCCTAAAGGAGTACTTTTAGTTGGTCCTCCAGGAACAGGTAAAACATTGCTCGCGAAAGCAATTGCTGGTGAAGCGGGTGTACCGTTCTTTAGTATTTCAGGTTCAGAATTTGTAGAAATGTTTGTTGGTGTGGGTGCTTCGCGCGTTCGCGATTTATTCAAAAAAGCCAAAGACAATGCACCTTGTATTATCTTCATCGATGAAATTGACGCAGTAGGTCGTCAACGTGGTGCAGGTATTGGTGGTGGTAATGATGAACGTGAACAAACTCTTAACCAGTTGCTCACCGAGATGGATGGTTTTGAAGGTAACACAGGCATCATTATTATTGCTGCTACCAACCGTCCTGATGTCCTTGATGCTGCGTTATTACGTCCTGGACGCTTCGACCGTCAGGTAACAGTTGATGCACCAGATATTAAAGGCCGTTTAGAAGTATTAAAAGTACACGCACGTAACAAGAAGTTGGATGCAAGTGTTTCATTAGAAACTATTGCACGTCGCACACCTGGTTTTACAGGCGCCGACTTGGCGAACTTGCTCAACGAAGCTGCAATTTTGACTGCTCGTCGTCGTAAAGATGCCATCACACTTTTAGAAATTGATGATGCAGTTGACCGTGTTGTTGCGGGTATGGAAGGTACACCGTTAGTAGATGGCAAGAGCAAGAGATTAATTGCTTACCATGAAATTGGACATGCGCTCATTGGTACCCTGCTCAAAGACCATGACCCTGTACAAAAAGTTACCTTAATTCCACGTGGACAAGCTCAAGGTTTAACCTGGTTTACTCCTAACGAAGAAATGGGCTTAATAACTCGTGCCCAACTACGTGCAAGAATTACTGGAGCATTAGGTGGTCGTGCCGCTGAAGAAGTTATATTTGGCAGCGCAGAAGTAACTACTGGCGCCGGAAATGACTTGCAGCAGGTAACTGGAATGGCACGTCAAATGGTAACAAGGTTCGGAATGTCCGAATTAGGACCTCTTTGCTTAGAAAGTCAACAAGGTGAAGTTTTCCTTGGTCGTGACTGGACAACACGCTCAGAGTATTCTGAATCAATTGCAGCGCGTATTGATGCACAAGTACATACTATTGTTGATGAGTGCTACGCAAACGCGAAGAAAATTATGCGCGAACAGCGTACTGCGTGTGACCGTTTAGTAGATTTGCTTATCGAAAAAGAAACTATTGACGGTGAAGAATTCCGTCAAATTGTAGCAGAATACGCTGAAGTACCCGAAAAACTACAGTTTGTACCTCAGTTGTAATTATTACAAGTTGAGATTCTATTAGAAACCAGGTTTCTTGAATAAACCTGGTTTCTTTGTTTTATTTCCGTATTTATATAAATCATGTTTGTAGTTTCTATAGCAGGTAATTAACTTGTGAGTAAGCAATAAAGCCAAAGCAATACGGTTGAAACTACACGCATTAAGATTTTATAAAGGATTTAATATGGAAACCTCAGAATCTCAACAACCAACTATGCGATTACTAGCCAACACTAATGGGCTACCTAATTTACGTTTCGGCAATTCGGGTGAGTCTGTTAGAGTATTGCAAAGGCTATTACGCTCTAATGGCTATCCTGTTACTATTGATGGCTCGTTTGGCGCCATAACAGAAAGTGCAGTTAAAGCTTTTCAAGCTCGACGTGGTTTAACTATCGATGGAATAGTAGGTGCCATTACTTGGCGTGAATTAACTCGATGAACTAACTTATTAAAAAATAGGACTTACACGTATCAGTAAGTCCCATAATTTGAAACTAATTATTGTGCTTTCTGACCAGCAACAGTAGCTTCAACCTTAACGGTTTTAACACCTTGGAATTTGTACTCTTTTACAGCAGGCTCAATTTTATTGAGGGTTGCTTGATCAGGTACAGTACCTTTAACTGTTAGTACACCTTCTTTCTCTTCTACAGATAGTTTGCTGCCAGGAAACTTTTCTTCTAAACGGTTTTTAACGATGGTTTTTACTCCACCTGCTCCCGTTACTGCTGTCTTGGCGCCATCGGTAGTACTTTTAGCAGCATTAGTTGCTTTAGTAGCTGTGTCTGTAGCAGTTTTGGAAGTTGCTTCTTTTGCAGTGGTTGCAGGAGCTTCGTTAGTAGTGCCTGCGTCTGAAGTTTTCGAGGCATCTTGTTGGCAAGCTACGGCACCAACCATCAAAATACCGCTAACTAAAAATGGGATTATCTTTTTCATTTCTATCTCCGCTTTTGAGTAATGAACAGCGATTAGTTAATTGGGTGTGCGGTGCTGAGGAGCAAATCTTAAAACAAAATTAAATGTGAAATGGCAAAGGCATTTTAGTCAAGCACTCAAATAACTGAGTACTAAACTGTTAAATATCTTTATCAATGGTGAATAGATAGTAACAAATTTAAGAAAATCTGCTATCTCTAGACGCGCTTTAACTGAACTATTTTATTGCAATGCTTTTATTAGTCAATTAGTAGTTTAATTTTAAAATAAGTATTTTATATTACATTACCCTCTTGTGGAGCGGGCATCCTTGCCCGCCTTTGTATAAAGAACAGGCAAGGATGCCTGTTCCACAAGATTATTTACTGATGTACAATTTGAACAAGTACGAGTTTTAATTACGGATAAAGGTATTTGCGCGGAAATTGCCCTTTGCATGTTCGGTTCTACGACTTTCATACAGACGCAAATGCATATAACCTCGTAGTAGTTGTGTATGCTTATCAAACCTATTGATATCGCGCTCTCTCTGAAGGGGTGAAAAATTGTGTATAAATGGATTCTGCCAAGCCTGAGTGATATTTTAGCCGCCAACCAAACACCTATGGCGCCTGCTTGCTCTGCAAAAGCGGAAAGCCAATGGCGCCTGAGTTTAGCAGCAACCGAAAAATTACTGTTAAATACACTCGGCAATAGTATTAACGATAACACTCAAGGCTTAGTTTTAGCTGCACCTGCACCGCTTTTTAGCCAGCTTGAACTAACCCAGAATCTTCAAACAATTACTTTTACAGCAAAGCCATTTAACCCGTTAGCATTAATGCCGTTTCAGATGCCTACTGTAAAGGTACCAGAATTTAGTTCGCATCCATCTGAACCTGTACTACCGTTACTTGCACAAGACCCATTAGGTTCAGAACAATTTTGCTTAGTGTTTACAAATGCCTTTCAACTAGTGCTGGTTTTGGGTGAAGATGAAAATGGTAATAGATTATTTTCATTTTCGTTTGACCCCGAAGTTGTACAACAAGCTTGGAAAGCTTTAGGTGCGCGTATAATGTTGGTCAACCCTGATGAATTCGCTAATTTAGCTTCTTTAGTACAAAAGTATGGAGAAGTGGCGCCTGATTTTCGGGTAGTAACACAGTTTAGCCAATTGGTTTTAACAGAGTTTTCAGAAAACAAAGATATAAAATCAGCTTCTACTAATGATAAAGATGATTCGCTAGTTGTAGAAAGCGATGGAAATCAATCTCATCACATCCCAATTTCCTCAGCTAGCTCATACCGTTCTGACGTGGAACTTCTCCAAGCTTTTGCTCACGAAGTTCGTACTCCTTTAGCAACTATTCGTACAATGACACGGTTATTACTTAAATATAAAGATTTGCCAGCGAATGTCATTAAGCGATTACAGATGATAGATGCAGAGTGTACAGAGCAAATTGACAGGATGGAGTTATTGTTTAGAGCAGCGGAATTAGAAACATCTAATACGTCGGGTAATTCCGGGACACAGTTAACACCAATGTGTTTAGAGCAAGTATTACAAGAAAGTATTCCTCGTTGGCAACAAGCAGCAAGCCGTCGTAATTTAAATTTAAATGTAGTTCTACCGCAAAAGCTACCAACAGTTATAAGTAACCCTAATATGTTGGATAGAGTTCTCACCAATTTGATTGAGAACTTTGCTCGAAATTTACCATCTGGTAGTCAACTTCAAGTGCAATTTGTCACTGCTGGCAACCAGCTTAAGTTACAACTGCTGCCTTTGTTACAAGGTGATGATACAAATGCTAACAAACATGAATGTACACCACCAATTCGCAAAGCTATCGGTCAGTTGCTAATGTTTCAACCAGAAACTGGAACCATCAGTTTAAATTTGGCAGCGACAAAGCATTTGTTTCAAGCTATTGGCGGTAAGTTAATTGTACGTCAGCGTCCTAAACATGGTGAAGTTATGACTATTTTCTTACCATTAGAAGCTGTTAATGAGCCAGAAAGCGGGTTTTTGGTATCGAAATAGAAACCAGGTTTCTGATGAGAACTTATAATAAAAAAGCTAAATCGAAATAGAAACCAGGTTTCTTAAAGCCAGTCACCAATTAAAACGAACGGCGCCCAGTAAAATGGATGTAAAAAGTCTTTATCTTTTAAGAATGTAATTTGAGTGTTACGTAATGCTTGAGCTTTAGTTATGCCAGGAGTACTGAGTTGTTTATAAAATTCCACCATAAATTTTGCAGTTGACTCGTCTTGTACTGCCCATAAAGTTGCTATAGTACTACGGGCGCCTGAACGCACAGCGACTCCAGCTAATCCTAAAATTGCACGGTTATCACCTTTAGCAGTTTGACAAGCACTGAGAACAATTAAATCTACAGGTACTGACTCTGGTTCAGAACGGGTTTTTAATAGTTCATCTAAATCCTTAACGTTAATTCTGCCATTCCAAGTAACAATATATGTGTCATCTGACCTGCTACTAAATTGACCATGTGTTGCCAAATGTAAAACAGAAAAAGGTGTAGATTTGATTAAGTTTTTTAAATTTGAGTCAGTAAATTTATCATTAAGTAGTAACTTTGCTGACAATTCGTCAGAAATTTTTGTGACTTCAAATTTGACGGCAGGTAATGCTTTATATCCTTGATTTGCTTCGCTTAACCCTGCTGCGATTATTTTCAGGTGCCTGTTATTTACAGATTGCGAGCGCATAATTTGTAAGCCAGGAGACAGTGCAACATTATACTTTTCTAGCAAGTATTGTTTGCCATCGTGTAAAGCAGCCATTGGGATATTGCGAAGCGAACCATCAAGCACAAAAACTAAAGTTTTAATACCGTGACTTGCTAATTTGTCTTCTGCTGAACGAATTAGCCAGTTATATAGTTGTTGTGATGCCTTTAATCTTAATTCATTAGAGAATACAGGATTAAGCGATTGACGCATTAATTTTATTGTATTTTCAATCTCGCGTTGCCCAAGCTGTGTACGGTAACTTGAAAGTGCTTCACCATTGGGCATTGATAAAATGACTTCTAGGCGGTCTTGTAAGATAATTGGATATATTACTGCTGCTTGTGTATCGATTGTATCGATTTTTTGCTGTTTGGCATCAATACAAGCTTCGCGGAAAAAATTATCGAGTTCAGCAAGTTGCAACGCTTCTATAATTTCTCGTGCTTCTTTAAGGTTTTTTTGATTCGGATTTGAGGTTAGTAGTAATGATACGTATTCGCGATAAACAGGTTCAACACTTTCTTGAAACGAAAACTGAATATTCGGATTTACTGCCACTAAATCACTACGTAGTGATTTGAGAATTTCTACAGCAGAGCTATATGCTGAAGATGCTACTTCAATATTACCTTTACTTTTATTCAGGCGCCCAATTTGCCAAGCAGCTTGGTAGGCAATATCAGAAGCATTAATCGCTTGTGCAATAGAAAGAGCTTCATTACTCAATTTTAACGCTAATTCTGGCTGCTGCGAAGACTCGTATAATTTTCCTAACTCGTTTAAAGAGTAGGATAAGGCGCGCAAATCACCTATATTTTCAGAATCTTTTATTGCACGAGCTAAAATTTTGGCTGCTTGATGTTGCCAAGGTGTACTGTTGTCTTTCTGGGATAAATGCTTAATACTTGTAGCAAAATTAACTTCTGCATAAATTGACATCCGACTCGTTGGAAGCTTTGATAATAGCGGTTTGATTTTTGGTACAAGTTCAACAGCTTCGTTTATTTTTGATGTTTCAACATAGATACTTAATTGGTTAAGTAAAGCTTCTACCTGAACTCTAGGATTCGTAGCTATTGAGAAAGCTTGTTTATAATAAGAGAGAGCTTGTTCGTTTTGTGGCAAGCTGCGTTTAGTATTGCCCAAACTAAATAAAATTTCACTTGTGTCAGCAATTGAACCTAATTTTTGACTTATCGTAAGACTTTCTTTTAAAGCGTTTTCAGATTGCTGTAAATCACCAACAACTTGCAGTGCAACACCCAAACTTCGTAAAGCTTTGAGTCTAAGCGATAAATCTTGTTGATTTCTTAATTTTTTATTAACTTCTGTTAACACGTCTTTAGCACGACGGTATAAACCTAAAGCTTGCAATGCTTGAGCTTGATTGATTTTGCTACCAATTTGACCGGATATATCGTTCGCTGCTGTATAAGCTTGTTCTGCTTCTTGCCAGCTTTTTAAGGCCGCTTCGGGTTGCCCGATGGAAATTTTTAAGCTACCCTTAGTATTTAAAACAACTGCTAATAATAGCTGATTTACGGTTTTGTTCGAGTTATTTTGTAGTATTTTCAGACTATCATCAATTGCAGCTTGGGCTTTTTTCCACTCTCCTAAATTTTGGTAAGCAAGCGATAAGTAACTTAAAGTCCATGCTTGATTATTTATATCTCCTTGACGTTGATAATTAACTGCTGCTTGTTGCCAGATGTTGGCAGCTTCGGTAAACCGTCCAGCTTCATATCGAATTCTACCTTGGTCAAGAGATAATGTAGCACTTTGAATTTGAGCGGATTGAGCTAAACTATGTGATGATTCGTGCTTATTTGCATTTGCAGGCGCCATATTTACTACCAGCAAAAAAGCTAAAAATCCGATACTGAATTGGAACAGCGCACGAATTAAAAAATTACTTCTTAGTTTTGTACTAGTAATTAGACTAACATATTTTTTGGGATTGGTCATACTCACGCTAATTGTAATGAATTATTTTTGTGATAATTTATAATGAGAATAGTATAGTTTGTTATAAAGTTCATATATATAATTTCTTTAAAATTGATTTAAAAAATTAAGAAACTGGAATTTTAATGGTAAATTCTGTACCTTGACCTAAATTAGATGTGCAAGAAATTGTTCCTCCATGCTTTTCAATAATTTGCCGACTAATTGATAATCCTAAACCTGTTCCTTTACCAATAGATTTTGTGGTAAAAAATTGGTCAAAAATTCTTGCTTTTGTTTCTGCATTCATTCCTAATCCATTATCTTTAATTCTAATAGTGACGTACTCTTCTTTTTGCTGTTTGGTAATAATATTTATTGTTAAAATAACTTGATTTTTTTCTTGCTTTTCTAAAAGTTCTACACATTGTTCTAAAGCATCTATAGCGTTAGAAACAATATTCATAAAAACTTGATTAAGCTGCCCAGGATAACAGTTAACAAGAGGCAAATCTCCATACTGTTTGATAATTTCTATTTGTGGATGCTTTTTATTTGACTTTAAACGAGGTTTTAAAATCATTAAAGTGCTTTCAATTCCTTGATGAATGTCAAATTCAATTTTACTAGAAGTATCCGAACGCGAAAAATTTCTTAAACTGGTACTAATGTTGGAAATTCTATCAATTCCAACTTCCATTGAAGAGATAACTTCTGGAATTTCTTTAATTAATTCATCTAAACAAATTTCTTTTTCATTCTGAGTAATTTCTATAGCTGGTTCAGAATAATGACGACGATAAATTTGTAAATGATTAATTATTTTATGAGTATAATCTGCTAAGTGACTTAAATTACCTGTAATAAATCCAACCGGATTATTTATTTCATGTGCAACACTGGCAACTAATTGACCCAGCGTTGACATTTTTTCGCTTTGTACTAGCTGTAGTTGAGATTGCTGTAATTCGTGTAGTGCTTGCGATAGTTCATTAGTACGCGCTGCAACACGCTTTTCTAAATCTAGCTTTTGCTCTTCGAGTTGTTTATTTAAAGAGCGTAGTTGAAGATGTACATTAATGCGAGCTAAGACTTCCTCGGTGTGAAATGGCTTTGTAACATAATCAACACCACCAATAGAAAGACCTTTTACTTTATCGATTGTATCAGATAAAGCTGTCATAAAGATAATTGGAATTTCACGAGTTAAAGAATTAGATTTAAGATGTTGACAAGTATCAAATCCATCGATTCCTGGCATCATGACATCGAGTAGTATCAGGTCTGGGTGAGCATATTGAGCTTGTTCTATAGCGCTTTCACCATCATTAGCTACTAAAATTTCCCAACCAGAATCTGCAATTGCCTCACATAACACTTTCAAATTATTTTGATTATCATCTACTATTAAAATAGTGGCTTTATTAAATGTGTTTTGTTTCATACGTTTGCTTGACTAATAGTTTGAATAAATATTTTAATCTTTTTAGGTTGATAACTATCAGCTAGTTCTCGCACTTTCCAGACAAAAGGAGTAAATTCTTCACCCCTGCTTTCCAGTATATCCAATATTTTATGAATGTCTTTAACATTCCCTCGCATCGCGAGGTCAAGAATCTTATCTAAATCATTTGTAGGTGGAAGTACTAACTCTTGATTGAGGAGTGTATCATTTTTAATTGGTTCTGGTTTATCTATATAAATCCATTCCAGGTTTAAATATTTTTTTAACATGTTTAATAACAAATCAAGCTGTATAGGTTTTGGAATAAAATCATCTCCCCCGGCTGCCAAACTATTATTTTTATCGGTTTCAAAAGCACTAGCAGAAGAAACAATAAGTATAGTTTGTTGTAAACTTTGATATTTTTTAATGCTTCGCATTAACTCAAAACCATCCATTACTGGCATTGCTAAATCAGTAATAATTAAATCAGGATATATTTGTTCAGCTTGTAATAATGCTTCTTTCCCGTTGCTTGCTTCAAAACAGTCAAAACCAATCGGCGCCAGTAAATTACTAATTACCGAGCGGTTTTCCCATTGGTCATCAACAACAAGTATTTTCTTTTTATCACCTCGAAAACCAACAATATTTTTAATTGACTGTATTATTGGAGGTTTAATTAATTCGCGCGAAACGACTAAATCAACATCGAACCAAAATCTACTTCCGGCGCCTAATTGGCTTTCAACATTTATTTTGCTACCCATCAGTTCAATAATTTTAGAACTAATAGCTAACCCAAGTCCCGTTCCTTCAGACTGCTTTCTATTCTCTCCGACTTGTTCAAATGGTAAAAAAATCTTTTCTATTTGAAGAGTAGACATTCCAACTCCAGTGTCAATGATTTCAAAGCGAATTTTATTAATTAAGGTTTGTTGCTCATTTGTGCTGGAATTTAAAAAATTAACATTCAAATAAACTTGCCCTTCATCAGTAAACTTAATTGCATTACCAATCAAATTAATTAAAATTTGTCGTAATCTTTTTTCATCAGCATTAATCGCTAAGGGTAGCTGTTCATCTAGATTGGCAACGAAAACAATATTTTTTTGCTCCCCTCGAATTCGGCACATTTCAATAATGCCTGTTAGAAATGAATAAAAATGAAAATTACTATTGTGTAATTCTAATTTACGCGCTTCTATTTTGGATAAATCTAAAATATCATTAATTAAGGTTAAAAGATGTGTGCCACATTCCTGAATAATATTTACACCATCAAGCTCGCGCTTCGCCATAGTTTGAGAACGTTGAAGAATTTGGGCGTATCCCAGAATACCATTAAGAGGTGTTCGCAACTCATGACTCATCGAAGCCAAAAATTCGCTTTTTGCTTGGTTCGCAATATCCGCACTTTCTTTAGCTGAAGCTAGTTCACGTGTACGTAAGTAAACTTTTTGCTCAAGGGTACGTGAGTATTCTTGAAGTTGTAGATTAGCTTGTTCGAGTTGAAACTGTTTATGATAGATAGTGCTAATAACTGTAGATACAAGTAAAGCTAAAATTGGCGAAATCGAAGGAATCCACCAACCGAATGTAAAAGCAGTAAAGTTAAAAACTAGTATTACACCAGCAGAAAATGTAATTACAAGTAACAATCCTGGAAAGGGTTTTTTGTATGATGCTCTGACTTTCAATAATTGCCAGCTAACCGAACTACCAAACAATGACCAACTCAATATCCAAACCCATGTTCCTGGTAAAGATAATCCACGTAGTAAAGGTGTTCCATCAATTGCCGCGCTCAAAATTTGACTTGTTAAGTTGGCATGAATAATTACTCCTGGCATTCGTTTGTATTGGCGCCAACCACGTTTAAAGCCAACACTATGAAAGTCATTGCTGCTAGGAGCTATTGAACCTATCAAAACAATACGTGAATTGATTTTATATGAAGGAACTGACTCATTCAGTACATCTTGCAGTGTAACCGTTTCAAAGTTATCTTGATAACCACGGAAATCAAGCAGAATTTGGTATCCTCCAAAGTCGGCACCATGATAATTAAATTCTTGATTTTTCTGGAGTGGTTGAAAGACAGCTTTACCCAAACCCAAAATAGTGCCACTTTCGTCAAGGGCTTTTAATTCTATTTTTTTGGGTTCTAAATACATTCGGCTTAAGCGTACAGCTAAACTTTCATAGATATTTCCATTTTTATCTCCTGCCGTCAACAAGCCTCGTCGCACTTTCCCGTCCGCGTCTAATACAAAATCTGCGAGTGCTACACGGTCTAATAAAGCTAAAGTTTGAGGAGGCGCCACTCCTTGCCCTGCTAATTTTTTAACCCCAATCAAATTAGGTGTGCTTTTCATGACATCAACTAATTGTTCATGCCCTGATACCACTGGTAAGTCTCGGTAGATATCCATACCAATGGCAGCAGGATTTTGGCGCCTGATTTTTGTAATTGCAGAGGCAATAACACTATCAGGTATTAATGCTTTACCTGTATTGGTAATGTCTTTTTCGTCAAAAGTAACAACTAGTACGCGCTTTTCAGGTGGTTTTTGCGGACGCATCGCGAAAAACTGCTCTAGTGTTGCCCATTCTAATAGCTGAAACCATCCCAACATACTCCCGGCAATAATCATGATTGCTACGCTGGGAGATGTTATTAAGACAACACGCCATTGCCAAAGTCGTTTTTTTAGTTGGAACCACATCCGCAACCTTTGAAGTTAAATTAAAAAATAATTACAATTGGGAGTTGGTGTTACTGTACCAACGGTTCGTTTGCAATTGCATCCAAACCAACCGAGTCTAGAAGTTCTTGCCAAGATGTTGCTAATAGCTGGTTATTAGGTTGATTCATTCGCAATTGTGCCAAAGTTGCAAGCGTATCGTACCAAATGCCTCTCTCAGCTAGCTTAGATACAGAGTCTAGGGTTATAGTTTTACTTTTATTTCTGATGTTTGTTTTATATTCAACGCGACGAATCCATCCACTTACAAATGGGCTGTCTGGCTCTAAATCTGCGGTACATATCATTACCAAAGACCATTTGTAGTTTTTATTAGCTTTTAGCCCAGGTGCATCGGGTGGTAGTTTTAGCTGAATTACACCTGGCTGAGATGGCAACTCGATATCTGTCTGGTAAACATTATTATTTTCTTGATCTTGAACGCTAAAAAATGCTTTACGTGCGGTTGAAAGCGGAATATAAACAAACACTGTTGGATGTTCGGTCAAAGTAAAGCCAATGTTAGTTGTTGGTAACACTGGTGTTACAGACTTACCAATACCAGTACGTGCGGAACTACAAGCGGTAGTTTCACTAACACCAGTTCGTGACGCTCCTCCCGCAGTCTCTTCTGGTGCTGGCTCTCCAGGTGGTTTGAAAGTTATCTTTCCTGCCGTACTAGGTAGTGATAGCAGGGGTATGGCTATCAATGTTACTAGTGCGGCTCTCAACACCCGTAAATACATGAACGAATGCTTATGGCTTTTAGGCATAAAAGACTTAACTCTGAGCAATTTATGCAAAACTATATTGACTCTAATTTACTAGAATATCAGTAGACGTTGGCATATAACTAGTCTATTTATATCACTTATTCTATGACATCCGTGCAATTGCGCGAATTATTTTTATATAGACTTTTATCGCCCTTACAATTGCAACAAATCAATAAAGAAACCAGGTTTCGCTCGCAAAATCTTCATATTTACTATAAGATATCAACAAAGAAACCTGGTTTCTAGGGTTTCTAGCTAATGCTTTGCTTCGCCTCTTATTCTTACATACTCAGCAATGCCAGCAATTATTGCAGATACAGCGATGAGAATCACACTTAAAGCATTAATGTCTGGTTTCACACCTGTACGAATGCGACTAAATATTTCCATCGGCAATGTACTGGCGCCACTACCAGCGGTAAAAGAGGCAATTAAAAAATCATCCAAGCTCAGTACAAAAGCTAGCAAACAGCCAGCTACAATCGCAGGTGTTAACTGTGGTAGCAAAACTTGGGTAAATGCTTGTAATGGCGTGGCGCCTAAATCAAGGGCAGCTTCTTCTAAATACGGGTTAAGATTATTTAGCCGTGAAGATACTACTAAACCCACGTAAGCAAGGCAAAAAACTATATGCGCTGCAATAATTGTTGAGATACTTAAAGGCACAGCAAACGCAGCTAAAAAAACAAGTGTTGCAACTGCAATCGCAATATCAGGAATAATCAGAGGTAGATAAGCAATACCTTGATATAAACTTTTACCAGGGAATCTATAGCGCGCTAAACCCACTGCCATCAATGTTCCCAGCACTGCCGATATTGCCGTTGCACTAAAGGCAACTATCAAGCTGTTTGTTAACGCTGAAGAAAGACGCTCATCACTAAATAATTTTTGATACCAAGTTAAAGTAAATCCTTGCCAAGCAGCACTATAAGGTGATTGGTTAAAGCTATAAAAACCAAGCACTATAATTGGTAGATACATAAAAAGGAACATTAGCAATGAGAAAACCGCCTGCCATGATGCGACACGCGGCTTCTTAGTAGTTAATGGTATACTCACGTTTTTATTTAATCAAATATATTTTTACCCTATGTAATTTCGTTGATAGCATATATCTAAAACCATGTCAAGTCTATTATAAACATTAGTTTCAACAAGTTAATACACCGTTCTTGAAGGTTTTGCAGAACGCGACAAACAAGATTCAAGATGTTCACAATTTTCACACTCTATTTCTTTACCAGGGTTTAGGCAACCACACGGTGGGTTAACGTAGCAGCTTGAAGCTTTATTCTGAGTACATTTATCAGCAGTCATACGTAAACAAACTAAAAAATCGTTAATTAACATAAGCGAGTAGTCAAATTACCGTGTATACACTTAATTGCTGTATATATTATATTAAACACGAGCAATTAGAAATTTTATTTTCTCAACTATAATTATCAAGATTTTTAATGATTATTTCTTCATCCCTAAAGCATGTATGGCGCCATCTCAAGTTATATTTATTAGTCTAGTTCAAAGATATTAAGGATATATACTTACTCGTACCTCTAAAGTTATACTACTCGACAGGGTAAAAACTAAGACTTTAGTTGGTACTAAAAGTCTTACTGATGAAGGATTAAATGTGTAAATGATTTGTCTAGATTGTAAAGAGCGTTGTTTAGAAATTTTTATATAGCATTATGAGTAGTAATTCCCACGAACCTATCAATCAACCCGTTAGTGTAGATAGACATTCCAGAAATGAGCCAGACGTAAACGAAAGACATTTAACGGCGAACCCTGGAGATAGAATTGCTGACGAACCTCAGTCGATTGAGGAAAAATCTAAGCAAATCGCCGTTGATTCTCCAGATATTACAGGAGACCATATTACTGTACCTACCTATTTTGTCGCAGAAGATGAAAGTGGTGAACAGAAAGCACTTCATCACGTCAAAGATGCAGAAGAAATATCTGACTTAATTCGTAAAGCGCGTGTAGATGAAAACGGTGAGAGAGTTTGGTAACTTTTTAACGATATATCGATTCGGAATGTGAAAGCATAGGAAACTAAATAGTGGAAAGTTATTTGTGAAGAAAGGAAGCAGTTAACTCTGGTTCTCCTTTCTTCTTTTTATTATAATCCTAGAAACCGGGTTTATTCATTAAAATATTGTAATAAAAACGACAATTTGTCTGCGACAATGAATGCATAGAAACCCGGTTTCTTTGTTTTCTATCTTGAGTCATAAAAAATTATAACTATTTATTAAATATTTTATTCCTCATGAAAGGGGTTAAAAGTTATATGAAATGCTCCACTAGAGAAAGAAGCTAGTAGAAACGATATTAGAACACTCAAGAATTACTGAACAATTAAAGGTTAATTTTAATGGTTAATTTACTTAACAGCGATAAACTAAGCTATCGCAGCACTCAAGAATTGAAGAATGAACTTTTGGATTTGGTCAAAGACAAAGACACAGAAGCATTGAAGAGCAAAGTTTTATTTTATCAAAATGAACTGCTGCCATATTTTGAAGAGTTAAGCAAACGTAATCCACATCCAGTAGTTGAAAATCAGATACCTATAGTACTTGGTGTTTGGACTCCAGTTTGGTCAACAATACCATTTCATGATGTATTACCTGGACGTATTCACTCGTCATCATATCAGATTTTTCACGCGGATGGATTGTATGCTAACATCGCGCGTTATGCACCTGGTCAGCAATCATCATTATTAAAACAAGTCTCTGCAAAGCTTCCAGCTTATGACTTGATGGTGATGCAAAAGTATGAGGTAAAAAATAACCAGTGGTATATTCAAAATGTGGGAATATTCCAAGCATTTAGAAGCAGAGACATACCCTTAACTATTGATGATGCGGATGAGTGGTTTACTAACGTTGTAAACACAAAAATCAAAGACAAGTATCAAAATGGCGAATTACCTAGTACTTTAAAGTTGGAAAATCTAGACAGAAATACAGTTCGCAAACTTGAGAAGACTTATTTGGCAACTCCTGCACTAGAACACGTATATGTAGATAACGACTTACGACTGGTGAAAACTCAACGCGAGCAAAATCAGCGACCTAGTTATACAATTGCAATTCGCAGACGGTAATATTTCTTTAAGTGCGGCGCCGACGACTCTTATACAGTTGTAACAAGAGCCTTTAAGTAGAGAATTATGGAAAATTTGGGTTTAAAACCCCGTCATAACGGACGGCTTTTGAAGATGTTTGTATATATTTTTTAATAATTTCAATTGGCGCACCTCCTAGTCTCGCTTTTCTTAAAGGGTTGTCAACATTTACAGACCTATGTATACTTTAATTGACAGACCAAATATAGCACAAGCCGGATACAAGAGGTGATAACGGTTGGGAAAATCTAAAAAAGATAAATGTTTGATGGGGATACAGCAAAACCTAATATATTGTGATGCAGACACAAAAGCTATTTTGACGTTTCTTTTAGATGGAGACTCCCTGCCCGAACATGGTAAAAAACCAGTCGGTTGGAAAGCGTCTGGAAGAAGATATCCACGTGGTTTGTATCGTACAAAAAACGGTAGTTTAATTAATGCTGACCTACAGGCGGCAGCTAATATTTTACGCAAAGTAGCCGGAAACTTAGGCATTGACCTAAGCAGACTGGGTAGGTGCTGCTTGACCAGCACTTCTAGAGTTCGTATTTGGGCAACCAAATTGGGCTTGACGAAAAAGAATCCCCTTAGCCAGGGGAGTTAGTCAAATGGCTCAATTAACGCAAAAAGTTAAAGAACTGATTACAAAAGCGAGAATTGTCAGCTTTGCCCAATGGCAACAAACGCACCCAAGCGAAGCTGTACAGATATTCCAAGCAGCAGATGACGCAGGCAAGTATCTGACAGATGAAGAGTTAACTTTTATTGAGTCGCTCACACCGCAGAGCAGTGAATTTATTTCGGTTGTGAAATACTTACGCGACCATGTTACTGAAATTATAGATGAAGCCCGTGAACAAGTTTTAACTACTTTTCCTGATATTACTAGTCCGGGTGGTGGTCTTTATCCAAGCGAGCGGACAGCGGCTTGTTGGCGTGATTTTTGGCACTTTGAGCGCTGTATTACTTACGGTCTTGCTGGGCAACATGTTGAATATACTAGTCCTGAAGGGTTGCATTATATGAAGCTATTGTATCAAGAGTTACAAGTACCTTTAGATGCGATGGTGGTGGGACTAGAAGGACTGAAAGCTGCAAGTTTAAAAAGATGTAAAGAAAGTCAACTATCTCTGGCGCCATATTTTGACCATTTAATTCAAAAAATGGCAGCTTTTAAGAATTAAGTGTGGTTATGAGCTTGTTGTAAGCTGCGTGAAGGCTACGCTTGTTACTTGCTTCGTTGTAAAATTGTTGATAGCCTTCACGCACCCTACTCTATGTCTACCTCAGAATTTCAACAATTTTTTGATGATTGTGTTGGTAACTGGTCTACTGAACGTACATATCATTATTTGACACAGCAAGAAGTCGAGCGTTCACACACCAAGTTTGTCATTGAACCAATAACAGAGTCGCTTAAGCTGAAAGTACTTGCAGATAATGCTTTTAGCGTCCCACCTCATGTTGACAGTTTACCTGGGTATCATCTCAAGTTTGAAACTGTTTCAGAAAAAGGTGAGAAAGTTTCGCAGCAGTTGAATATGTTATTTGTGACACAAGAACAAGAGTCAAATTCTTTACAAGGAAAATATTTAAGAGACCGCGCTTACGAGGAAGAGCGACCAATTATTGCTGATTTTCGCTTTGATAACACTAAGCGTGAACTATTGATGACTACTAATTATACTCGTGTAATCGCGGTTGACTCTATTACCATGATTAATCCGAGTTTACGTATTCGACGCATCTTAACATATCGGCGCCCGACAGAAGGAGAAGCTCTATCGGATGTTGTATTGGTGGGGTTTGGAGTTGAGCAGAAGGTAATATGAGTCAGTAGGGGGAGTCTCTATTCCCTCTGGTATAAGAAAAATTTACAATTTTTAATAAATATCGTTCCAAAGGCATACGAAAATTAAAATAGGGAAAGATGTTTTTAAGTATATAACTTGCAAATCATCGCTACCAAGGCATTTTCAGTGCTTGCGCGGATGTTGTCTTTGGTCATAAATTATCATGTATTTACTAATTAAACATCACCCGCAAGGGACTTAAGATGGCAAGTTTTAGATATCGATGATAAAGTGTAAGTAGTTATACCCTAATTCAAAAAAGCGATTATCCGCGCGATAGTTGGCATGTAACACAGTTAAAGTGATTTATTTCAAGGGAGGGAATTTTGATGTATGGTATAGCAATTACTATTTAATCGTTTGTCGCAAACTATACAAAGTATTGCTCGAATTGGAGGAAAGTTGTAAACGTAACGATGTCTTCACTAGATATTAAAGACAAAAATAGCTTCGCAGTTAACTTTTGTTTCTGCTTGAATCGTGCTTGCTATGACTTTAATTTTTAGTTATAAAGATTAAGTTGTAAAAGGGCATGGTCATAAGCAACTCAAGATTTTAAATATTTTAATCTACTTTTAAAACTTGTTTTGTGATGAGTATTATTCAATTCCTTGAACTATCGTTTGGACGATGGCGGTCGCAACGTAATTCGTTGAAGATAAGAGAATATTAAATTTTGAAAAATTTAGGCTACAACAATATAGTAAACATTTCTTTTTGGTTTTTTTTGATATGACTATATCACTGACCAGTCAGAGTGCAAATACTAGTGATTTGTTGACTCTAGCACAGTGGATGGCGGTAAATTTTAGTAATCCTAATCTTCGGAAAGCGAATTCTAAACAATATGCCCACATCCACGTTTTTCGACCTTTACCATTCAATTGCTTTATTGCCATTGGCTTTTACTCCGAGCAAGTTTATGATTATGGTTTATGGGCGCCATATTCGATGGTGTTTACTCGCGTTGGTGACGTATTTAGGAGGGATGTAGAACCAGACAATACTTGGGATAGCCTAGATAAAGGCATGGATGTAGAAACTCCGGAACAAATATGGGGTTCAAGACCAGGGCCTTTATGTTTTGAAAAGAAACAAAACTTTGCAAACGAAGTACCTGCGGTGAGCGATTTATGTTAATGCAATTAGAAACAAAGAGTGCCAAAATGTTGCCGCCACAGGCTGAAAGAAAGATGCGTTGCTGGGTTCGCAGTCGCCATCTGATTTGTTCGGGTCACTTTTTCATATTTGAAACTGTGGAATACACGACTATTGAGCGCTTTGCAGAATGTGTTGCAGCGCTGGGAGGCACTTTAATCTCAGTTGAACCTATCAACAAAATCTGGATGGGTGCCCATCGTCAAGTGATTCTTTATCAAGCCAAAGCGAGTTTACATACTCCTCATCACACCTTGAAACAATACTGGATTAAATACGGTGGTTTCTATACCCGTTTTGATGAGCGATGTTAATGTAATATTTAATCATTGACCAATTAATTTCATTGATGTACAACTTTATCGCTAATAGCTGGTGGCTAGTTTTTTGCCTGTGGTTGACTATTAGTCATTGGTTATTAGCAATATTATAGAAACCTAGAAAGTCGGTTTCTATATAGCCACTAAACTAAATTGGTTTTTCCAAAAATAGTAACGAGATAAAGAAATCACACATAAAGATAGCGACCCAAGAACTAACAACTGCTGCGGTTGCCGCTTCTCCAACTTGCTTAACACCTCCTCTAGTCACCAGTCCCCAACTACAACTATTAACGGCAACCATCGTGCCAAAAAGAAATGCCTTGAGTAAAACGATTAGTAAATCAGATGTTGATAAAAGCGTTCTAATTGACTCTAAAAAAACTTCTGGAGCAATTTGGTAAAACTGTGCGGCAACAAAAATACCACCAAGAACTCCCACCACTAAACCAAAAATAGTAGCAATGGGCACCATCAAGGAACAGGCTATCACTCTTGGAACAACTAAATAATTAATTGGGTCAGTTTTGAGCATATAAAGAGCATCAATTTGCTCAGTAACTTTCATCGCACCTATTTCTGCTGCAAAAGCTGAACCTACTTGTCCTGCAATAATGCTTGATGTTAAAATCGGCGCTAATTCTCGACAAAAAGCTAAAGCAAAGGCGCCTCCAACGCTTTCTACAGCACCATACTTAACTAACTCCCTCGCAGTTTGAATTGTAAAAATCATACCTGCAAAAAAGTTAACAAGTAACACAGGAGACAAAGAACCAGGGCCAACTTTGACCATGTGTTCCATAACCTTGCTGTAACAGGTTTTTCCTTGAATAAAGCGTAACCAAACTTGACCGAACAGTAGTACAGATGCAATGAAATGTACAAAGCCATTTAGGGAATTGACGCTTTGCTTTTGTTGCAATTTTATAGCCATTATCACAAAGTATTTTTGCAACTATGTTAGCGTGAATTTTGTAGATTGTTGTAAAGACATAATTCTTATATGTATAGACACCTGTGGGAATTGTATCTTTACACGTTAAAAGTCAACAACACAGGAACATCTTAACAATTCTTAACAATATCTATATCTATAAGGATAAAAATTGACGAAATATATAGATAAGTCTTTAGGAACGAGATATGAGCGACCAACAACCAACACCAACTCTTCTCTCTATGTGGTAATAGTCTCTGTGGTAAAAAAATCTTATACTACAGAGGCGCCTATAAAAATTCACTATAAAAAAAATTATGCTTAACTCGCATCCAGCATCAAACATAGTTTAGGATAGGAGAAAGTGAGGTAAAAACATGACTATAACCAGAGCCAAATGGACAGTTGATGATTACCATCAGATGATTGAGAAAGGGATATTATCTGGGCGCCGCGTTGAATTGTTAAAAGGGGAAATTGTAGAAATGGCTCCAGAGCGAGAACCACATGCTGTATATAGTAGTTCTGCTGTTGAGTATTTACGTTTAAGGTTGGGCGAACGAGCAACAATTAGAGAAGGACACCCAATTACACTACCTAATGATTCGGAACCAGAACCAGATATAGCAGTCGTTGTTCCTCCTCTTGCACAATATCTAGCCCATCATCCATATGTAGAAGATATTTATTGGGTAGTGGAATACTCAAATACTACTTTGGAAAAAGATTTAGGAGCGAAAAAAGAAGCATATGCTTTTATCTGGTATTCGTGAGTATTGGGTTGTTGATTTACAAAATTCACAACTCATCGTTTTTCGTAACCCAAGTTCAAATCAATACCTTTCAGAGGTAAAATTAACTACTGGTTTTATTTCACCTCAAGATTTTCCGAACATACAGCTAGAAGTACAAAAAATGTTCAGTGTATAGGTATGGTAAGTTAGTTTTTCAAGCAAGCCAAGAAGCTCTAACTACCTCTGGAATACGAAGATTATCAAGAGCAGCTTCGCTGATGGTGATTCTACGTTCTTGCGCCAATAATTTTAAAGTTTCGTTAGGAGTTGCTATATTTTTAGCTATTTCTCTCAATACTAACCGATGCTCATTTTCAACTAGCGCCATTTGCTTGAGCGTTTTTTGTGGTGTTTTTCTATTACCTGCAACGTAAATGCGTATTTTGCGGATATCAGATGTTGATAAGTTTTCTAGTGCATAAGGATTGACTTCATGACTTGATGCAATCCAAGTAAGGAAAGATTCAGCATCTTCGCGCTGCTTGAATTTATTTAAAAGGGCATCTATAATTTGTGCAGGCGCCTTTCGATTAGAAATAACGCCTAAATTTACATCAAGACTTCGGTCGTTAGCTAAATTTAATATTGATTTTATCGAGATATTAGGGTTTTGGGCAACACTAGAGCGAACATAGGAACTTTTATCTACTACCAATTTCTCTAATATGTGAACTGGTGCATTCCGATTAAACGCAATACCATAGCGGGCATGTTCATGATTATCTATTGCTAACTGCTCTAAAATATCTAACGGTGTGTTAGGATGTTTAGCGATACAGAAACGAACCGACGAGTCGCAATACATGATGAACTGTTGCAATACTTTTACAGGCGCCAAACCATCGTATGTCTCTTCTAAAAGAATTCCTTTATCAGAATAACAATGCTCTAAAATATAATCACGCAAACTGATAATTGTATTTAAAGGGATTTGTTGAAAAAAATTTGGATTTTCTAGCAGTAACAGCGACAATATAGGGTTTTTGAGAAATTCAAGAGGAAATCTCTTGCCTAGGTTACACAATATTTCTGTTGGAGTGTTGGGATTAGCTGTAACATTAGCCAAAATAATATTATCCCTGCGTCTTGCCATGATTTCAAGCAATTCTGGTGGGGAAGTTGGATTTCCTGCAATTAAGCGTGCTAAATCCAGATTTTTTTGGGATAACTCTTGAAGACGTTCAAAGGAAATACCATCACTCGTCACTTCCTTTACCAGGCTATCAAAATCAGGCAACTTTGCTTTCATACTCGGATATTAAATGATATTTGTTTGGTGGGCAGTGCCCACCCTACTATTTTATTTACCAAATAATGCTTTTAAATCCAAACCGGAATCTTGTACCCAAACTGATACAGAACCACCTTTACAACGAAACTCAGCCCAACCTTGGTCATTGGTATAAATTGGCTCTTTGATATGTTCGGTGATATCAATAAATTTGGTTTTGCGTTTACCAACTTCCATCCATTTGGAACCCTCGGCGCCATCACTCATAATAACAGCCATCGCTTTAGGGTGTTTTTCATTACCTAAGCGTGTCCAGCCGATAGTATTAAAGTGGTCAAAGTATTCGTATTGCGAACCGTGAGCGTAATGTTGACGCGCGTAGAGTAATTTATCGATTATCCAACGATGTGAAGGCATGTGGATATCATATCCTTTGTCGTTGTAATCGGCGCCGTAGTAATCGGCATGGAAAACGCAAGGATATCCTTGATCGCGTAGTAAGATTATTGCGTATGCAAGAGGTTTAAACCAAGGTTCAACAACAGACTCTAGTGCTTGCAGTGGTTGAGAATCATGGTTTTCTACGAATGTAACAGCATGAGTTGAGCGTTGTTGCATTAAAGTGCCATCTAAAATGCGACGCATATCGTAGTTACCACCCGACTTGCTAGCATAGTGAAAGTTGTAATGTAAACTCACATCGAAGACTGACATCCTGGCGCCAACCGAGTCGATATACCACTTTAGAGTATCAACATCGGGAACCCAGTACTCACCAACAACGAATAAATCTTTACCAACATGCTTTTCTAAATCATCCAACCACTGGGGAAAGAACCAAGAGGAAATATGTTTTATCGCATCTAAACGAAATCCATCAACACCAGTTGTATCTAAATACCACTTACCCCAATCAGTAATTTCACGGCGTACCCATTCATCCTGAAAGTCTAAATCGCAACCCATTAGATAAGCAAAATTGCCTTTTTCAAGAGCCACATAATCATCAAATCTTTTACCCTCTACCAAATAAACAGTACTGCGGTCATCAGATTTATACTCGTTGTAATCAACACCATCGAAATGCCACCAATGCCATTCAAACTGAGAATACTTGTTTTGGCGCCCAGGAAAATGAAAATGAGTATAGCTTTTAATTTCTTCTAAACCACCTTTGGGACTTTGCCTATTATCCTGCCGGAAAGGGGTAGCTTTAAAGACTTCGGCAGAGTCGGCGCCTATTTTATGATTAAGAACAGCATCAGCGTAAACTTGTATCCCTTCACGATGGAGTGCTTTAATCGCATCGAGATACTGTTGACGAGTTCCATACTTAGTGCGAACAGACCCTTTTTGGTCAAACTCTCCTAAATCATATAAATCATAAACACCATAACCAACATCGTATCCTCCCCCAGTTCCTTTATAAGCAGGAGGCAACCACATTGCCGTGAAACCCTTCTTCTTCAACTCATTGGCATTGTTTTTCACCTGATTCCAAAGAGTACCGTCGCTACTGTTGTACCAGTGGAAGTACTGCATTATCACGCCGTTAATTGCCATAATTTACACCTATATATAGGTCAATGTTGCAAATTATGACTTTAGCTCGTTAATTGGTCAAGCTGATTTAATCACTTGGGCACCAAATTAATCGTAAAAAATTATATACACGTAGAGACGCGATTTAATCGCGTCTCTACAACGCACAATTTTTACGTCGGGTTGCGTGAACGGATACAATAATATTAAGGTTTTAAAATATCACCCGGTTTGTTTATAGAGCAGGCGCCTCAAGTTTAAATAACTCAAGCTTCATATTATAATATTTAGTTGTACTACCTAATGGAACCATTCCCAACCTTTGAGTAACTCTTATTGATGCTGTGTTATGCTCGTTGACAATCGAGTAAATTTCGCGTAGCTTCAAAACGTTAAACCCGTAATTAAGAATAGCTTTTGCTGCTTCCGTCGCATAACCTTTACCCCATGCGGATTTTTTCAAATGCCAGCCAATTTCATAATCTGCTGTAAATTGTCCATCATTCTCTTTTAAAAGTATTAAAACAATAGTTCCGACAATTTCTCCAGTTTCTTTAAGAACCATTGCCCATAAACCAGTACCATTATTAAGCTGATTAGCTATTTTTACCCATCGCTCTAGTATATTTACCACTTGTTCAATGTCTAAAGCTTTAGTTATGAGAAAGCGAGTCACTTCGGGGTCACTATACATCTCTAAAGCTTGCTCTGCATCTTCTTTCGGCACCCAAGTACGAATAATTAAACGCTCAGTTTCAGTTATAACAGTCATATTCAGCAATGTATATTATTTTGCACTTCAAATTAAGTAATTACTTAACTGCAACTACAGTCATTGCGACATCTTTGATTAAATTACAATAAATTTCGCTCTCTTTGAGTAAGAATTCTTTATCAGAAGCGTTATTAGGATAACATTCATACCATACCTCACTGGGAGTATACTCAACATCTATTAACTCAAAGTCAACATCCAGGTACAAAGCAAGTAAAGTAAAAGCTTTGCCGCACGCTTTCCATTCTTTGTTAAGTCGCTTTGAAAACATGCTTAAACCAACAGGTGTAATAGGACGAACATGAGTAGGGTCATGGAAAAACCTATCGCTACGATGATGAGGAACTGTAATATGTATTTCGGCGCCTGCTTTACAAATTCGATACAGTTCTTGAATTATTTTCAGATACACCTGGGTTTGCTGTCCCAAATGCTCTAACACATGATGCATCCTAATTTCAGCAACACTATTATCTTCCCAAGGATAAGGAAACGTTTCCAAATCAAATTTTAAGTCAGGGTTGCCAAACTTATCAACATTTAGATAACCATCGAGAAGATTGGCGCCGCATCCAAGATTTAATCGTAAATTATTCATATTGACGGTTTCTTGTAGCATAGGCGTCCCCGCCTGTGCTGTTATATAATTTTATTTACCACAGAGACACAGAGCGCACAGAGAGAATAAGAGCTATTTAAATATTTAAACCAAATGTGTCAGAAATTTGTTCTGAACTGGCGCCTACTTTCTGCAATTGTGGAACAAGCTTTAGTTTTTCCACTAATTGTACTAGTTCAGATGGATTAATATTTTGGGAATATTGCTGTAATTCCCCTTATATCTTGCACCTTCTCAACAAGGGTAAGGTGAGCAGTGCCCACCCTACGTAAGAATAGTATAGATTGTTTACTGAGTTAACAGCAAACACACGTAATACTTCCGTTCTTTACAATCTTTAATAATTACTGCGCTAACAACTTAACTTTAGTCTAGTGTAATTTATTTAAATATGTGCTTAACGTATAACTGAATTAAAACTCAATTGGAAAGATAATACAAGTAATGCTGATAAAGCAGAGAAATAAGATTTAATTTTGTTGAGACAAAAAGGTTATGTCACTCACGCATGTTAAAATTTTAGACTAAACGAGGGTAATAATTATTAATTATTGTGTAACAGATAACTGTTAGCTATAGTCAATACGAGGATATATGACAAATAAGCAAATTCAGAAACTCAAAGCTCCTAAGTTTATTCAACAAATTGAGTCAACCTTAAAACCATTAGAGTTTTTAGACCGTTGTGCTAAAAATTATGGTGACATTTTTTTTACTAATTCATTTGGCGATTTAGAAACTTTAGTTGTTAGTCACCCCCAGGATATTCAAGAGTTATTTAATCCCGTAAATAAAATTCTTGATGCTCCTGGCACCGCCAACGAAATCTTCAAACCTCACCTTGGAGAAAACTCAATCATGATGCAAGATGGTGAGCGCCATCAAAAACAGCGTAGGCTAGTTATGCCTCCCTTTCATGGAGAACAAATGCTCAGTTACGGGCGCCAGATTTGTGAGATTACCCAACAAGTGATGCAACACCTTAAACCTGGTGAAACTTTTATTGCTCGTGATTTATGTGAAGAAATTACCATGACGATTATTTTAAAAGTAGTCTTTGGTATTGAGCAGCAAGCAAGATTTCAAAAATTGGAAAATTTAATGACAACCTGGTTGTCGTTGACTAGCTCACCACTCGGCGCCACTATTTTACTGCTTCCATTTTTGCAAAAAGATTTAGGTGCTTGGAGTCCTTGGGGAAAATATCGCCGTTTACGACAACAGATTGATGAACAACTAATGGCGGAAATATTAGAGCGGCGCCAAAAAGTTCAATTAAATAGTCGTGATGTTCTGAGTTTGCTAATACAAGCAGGATATGACGATGGGGAGAGCATGACTAATCTCGAATTAAGAGATAATCTCTTAACTCTACTTAATGCTGGTCATGAAACAACTGCTACTAGCATCGCTTGGGCTTTATACTGGATTTATCAACAACCAGAAATTTATCAAAAAGTGTTGCATGAATTACAAGGTTTAGATACTCCCGACCCACTTAAAATTACTCAACTTCCTTATCTAACAGCAATTTGTCAAGAAACTTTACGGATTTATCCTGTATCTGTTTTTACTTTTCCTCGCATTACTCTACGGTCTATTAATTTGAGAGGGCATCATATTGCTTCTGGGACGTATGTTATGCCTTGTATTTACTTAACTCATCAGCGAGAAGATTTATATCCCCAACCAAAAAAATTTCAACCTGAAAGATTTATTAATCGTAAATACTCATCTTACCAATTTTTGCCTTTTGGAGGAGGTTCTCGTCAATGTCTAGGTCAAGTATTCGCTTTGTTTGAAATGAAATTAATTTTGGCGACGATTCTCTTAAATTATCAGTTGAAATTAGAGGAGGTCGCACCTGTTGCTCCAACACGTCGAGGTTTTTTAATAAGTCCTCAAAGCGGAATAAAAATGAGTTTAGAGCGCGTTTGATTTAGTAGTGATAATACCAATGTTTATCGTTGGTTCGTGTTGTCCCTCCGACTGGCGCCTTAAACGCTTGTCATTGCAGGCGTATAGATACACTACTCGCATGAGCAGCTAGTGTACGGCATGAAGTCAATAAACGGCGCCAAACCATATTTCATGAGAAGTTTTGATAATAGAATGATTGGTTGACGAGGTTTGTCGTTATCATCCCTGCTATTAATTTCCGAAGCGAAGTATCCGCGCGCGCCAGCTAATAGTATCAATATCTTTATTTAATTCTCTCAAAGTACCTTTTAATACTTTATTGTTCATTTCTACTGGCAAGTTATCAAAGATTTTGTCTAGCGCTTCTGGTTCGCGGCGCCGGGAATAATCCACTGCTTGTCCAATTAATTGGTCGAGTTTAGTGGGCTGGGTTTTACCGAATCCTCTAGATGCCATAAATATCTGTGTTTTTTCAAATTATCATGCAAAGCGCGAGTATATGAGAGGCGCCTGTAACTATTTTATAAGAAAAATGCTAACTTAGTATTTGATTCATTTGAGATTCTAAGAAGATTAATTCCTTCTACGAATCGAATTCCACCATTGAGCAATATTTGATGGTGGTTTTACTTTCAGGCGCCTATTCAAGTTAAAATTATTCTCCGCCGCAAAAAATACATATGTAATTACTTTATCATTATTGACAAACAGCCTCTAATTGTTCCATAGCTATGTTTTTTATGTTATGGGCGTTTGCACCAGGTATAAGAGACTCTTCGTAACGACAAATAAAACACATGTTCTGCTTAAGTGTAGCAACACCTATAAAAAGTGGTAGAGATTTTCTTCCTGTAGCCATCAAATAAAGTTCCTGTAGCTGTAATTTTCCGAACTGCTGTTTAATATTTAAATTTCCTAAATTAGTAATTGCAATATCTATTTCTACTTTACTTCTAGTATCTACTGAAGAACCACTTGTATTAAAGTTACTAGATAATAAAGCTCTTGCTTTTAGTACATTGTCAAATAATTTTCCATCCGCTATGAATTGATTGAGTTTATACTTAACTTCACGTGCTAAATCCCAAAAATCGGTCTTTTGGCTTAATCGATGAGCAATTATTGGTCGAGCAATATATTCACCTAGATTTTCGTTAACCGGGATAGTTAAATGATTGCGGATATTTAATGGTGTATGACATCTAAGGGTAATTTCGTTAGAAGAGTTTACTTCTGTAGCAATTGCTAAAAGAAATGCAGCACATAAAGCACCGTGAACAGAGGTTTTTTCTTTTTGGCAACAAGCTGCAAGAACCGTACTTTTTGCAGAACATAAAGTCCAACTAAACAAGCGCATTGGAAGTTTTTCTGAAGTATTTTCTTGATGATTTCGATAATTCGCTGTTAATATAGATTCAGCTTCTATCGAATTAGGCAAATTTTCCTCAACCCAACTATCTGAAATATTAGGGATAATTTCATCAACAGGAGGCAAATCTGGTAAAAGCTCACGAGGGCTGCCTGGTTCACCAATAAATTGCAAGATATCTCGGATAAGATAAGCTCCTGATAAACCGTCACCAATGCAATGATGAAAAGTAATTATTAGGTTAGAAACATCAGGTGAGTGCAGTAATAGTACGCGCAGCAGGGGTTCTTCGCTCCAATTTAAAGGGTGACGTAATTCTTCTACCATCTGCCGACACCAATGTTCTTCTCCCTGTCTCTCAATTATTTGCAGTGCAATGGGTGGAACATTTTCTGAGGAAAATTCTGGCTGCAAAAGATTATTAGTGACTATTTTTAATTGTAACCGAGAATGGCGAAGTTTTAGCCAAGCCAGAGCTTCAGTTAATAAATCAATAGGAAATGACCCTTTAACCGTTGCTGACAAGCTAACATTTTCCAGGCTGTTCTTGTATGACGACCACATCAAATATTCTGATGCTGAAAGAATGCGATTCATAATTTATAATTACAAGAATTTAGAGGTATGCTTTAAAATTTAATATTCATCAATTTGCTATTTTTTTTACATGGCTCAAGTGTATTCAAGTAAATCAACTTGTGTACTCACCACTAAATCTATTTGTTGCAAAACATTTGAAGCCAGCTGACGTTTTCTAAAACGCTCTTCAGCAGGAATCCGCTTATCTAAGGCTAACCAGTACAGCCAAACATTAGAATCTACAAAACACCGTGACCCATTCATAACTAGCGTTCGTTAGCCTCTTCACGACTTAAAAAATTTTCAATTTCAATGGGATTACTTGCAAGTTCAGCCAAAAACCCAGTATCAACTATTCGCTTCTTCTTCTCTTTTTTTAAAACAACAACTTTGACAGCTTCAGCCTCTATAACATCATTTTGATAGGCTTGAGGAATCTCTATTATCCCATCCTTAACCGTAACTTTAAATTCAATAGACTGCATTATTTGCTTCTCCATCAGAACTAAAATTATCTAAGCTCTAACCTTAATTGTAAAGTCAAGCTTTAATGTTTGGCTTGTAATTCAATATAAAGCATATTGAAGAGCCATTACTTATAACACAGAGTGAGAGCATTCTTAGAAACCAATGCGTTCAGTATCTGCCTACTTGCTATATTATATCGTTTACTCTTTACATCAAGAAGTATATAGCTTTTAAGTTATATTTGCAATAAAAATATACTATTAATTACCATTCGGTGCTACTGGTTTACAGTTAACCAGTAGTACCATCATTAATTTATAACCTAAGCTGTGATTAAGCTGTTTGTTGGGTCATCCTATGGGAAACTCTGTTTACGTTCCTCGACACCAACCTACAACCTAAAGCAACATGGTTATAAAAAATATACGTACTGCACAGGCGGGACGCCTATGCTACGAACTGTTTATATCCTTGTTTTAACTTTGCTTTGGCGCCTGTTTCAACAATACTACCGTGAGCCATAATAACTTTATCAAAGTCCCACTCAAATACTTTTTGAAATGATTGTTTTACTTTTTGTGTTTCTTTTGATGCAAGTTTTTCTAAAAAAGATGGCGCCAGTTTTCCGTATATTCCCAGTAACCTTGCAGCTAGCTGCGTTTTAAAAGTAAAGTTGCCATCAAAATGAAAAGCAGTATCGGTAAGTATCAAAGTACGACTATCTCTATGGAAAAATACGTATTCGTTGAGTGGTGAGGCGCCGTTTATATCAAGAACTTTAAATCCATCTATTAATAGATAATCTACTTGATTTTCAAGACTCCCGTTATTATCTGCAATAAATCACTCATGGAAAACTGAGATAATATACATACTGTTGGTATGAATTTAAGATACATACTGTTTGTATGCCTGTCAAGCCCCGTCAAACGAAGAAACGTACTAAAGCTGAACAATCTGCTGAAACTCGCGCGATGTTTATAAGTGTTGCACGAGAGTTATTTACGTCTCAAACTTATGCGAACACTAGTACTGAACAAATTTTGTTAAGTACAAATGTAACTCGCGGCGCCTTGTATCATCAATTTGCTGATAAAGCTGATTTACTACGTGCGGTATGCGAGCAGATTCAGCAAGAGATAGTAAAAGATATAAATGCAGCAATCGAAAAAGCAAAAGATTCGTTTGATGCACTAATTATTGGGTGCGATGCATTTCTAGAAGCTGTCGCCAAACCTGATATACAACAGATTTGGTTGATTGATGCACCAGCAGTTTTAGGTTGGGAAGAGTGGAACCGTTTAGATAGAGAGTATGGGTTTGGATTATTACTAGAGGGAGTCAAACAAGCAATTAAGGATGGATACCTGAAATCTAAATCTTCTGAAGTTGTAGCTGTAGTGCTGAATGGTGCCATTAATGAAGGTGTAATTTGGGCTGCGCGCTCACATAATCCAGTCGAAAAGCTAGCAGAAGTTCGTAGTGCTTTGCATGAAATATTACAGGGGTTACGTATTTAACTTGAATAAATTAATTTGGAAGTTAACACGAGCGCCAGAACTTTAGTATTATTAGTAACTATTGTTTATCTAAATATAAAGAGGTAAAAAATATAGTATGCTTGTCCTACGCGATTACCAAGAGGAACTCGTGTCAAAAACGCTTGGCGCCTGGTCTGGTGGAACTCGGAAAGTTTTACTACAACTCAGCACAGGTGGTGGTAAAACAGTTATTTTTGCAGCAATAGCTTCTCAGTTCGCACGGCACCAAGAAGGAGTTTTAGTTATTGCCCACCGCGAAGAATTGATTTTACAAGCTGCATCTAAGTTGGAATCTGTTACTTCCCAGGCGCCGGGTATTATTAAAGCTGGCTATAAACCAACTGACTCATTAATACAGGTCGGTAGTATTCAAACTCTTGCGCGTCGTAAAAATTACCCAGGCGCCGGATTGGTGATAATAGACGAAGCTCACCATGCGAGTGCAAATAGTTATCGTAAATTAATTGAAGCTTACCCGAATGCATTGATTCTGGGAGTAACTGCGACACCACGACGGGAAGATGGTTACGGACTGCGTGATGTATTCGATGAGTTAATTTGTTCTATTAGTACTAAGGAATTAATCGCGTTTGGCTATTTGACTGATTATAGGTTAATTGCAGGATTTAAGTACTCAAAGCATAAAGTACCAAAAAAGCGTGATTTCACAAAGAAGGAATTATCCGAAGTTGCCCAAGACTACAAACCCGAAGAAGTTTTAAAGCAATGGAATAATTTTGGTGATAATAAGAAAACTATAATATTCGCGGTTGATGTAGCACACTCCAAATCTATAACTACTCGATTTTGCATGAATAGTATTGCTTGCGAACACATTGATGGAGAAACACCCCAAGACGAACGTAAGGAAATTTTAGATAGATTCCGTAAAGGCGCCACACAAGTAATATCTAACTGTGCCATTTTAACCGAGGGATTCGATTGTCCCGATTCGGAAGTCGTAATTATCGCGCGTCCAACGACAAGCGTTACCTTATGGTTACAAATGATAGGGCGTGTATTACGTCCTTATCCTGGTAAAACTCATGCTGTCATTATAGATATGACTGATAACTGGTATCGGTTGGGGCGCCCATGTGACCATCGCGAATGGAGTTTAGAACCTGTTACATGTGACCCCGATACAATGGGCGCCCGTTGTTGTTCTAGTTGCCATCACGTATTTAAACCGATGCCCGCCTTAATTCGTACATTTGAGATTTTTAATACGAAACAGTGCGAATTTGTCACTACTTATGAAGCTGATTGTGCTAACTGTGGTAAACCGCTTCGATGGGTATTAGAAGAGGGGCGAGTCGTAGAAGGTGGTGGTACACCTATGATTGCTTCATGTGAAGGCGCCGAATGGTTGGAAGTTCCAGCTAGTGTACGTCCTGCGGTGTTACGTCCTATTGTTGAGAATAAAAAAAGAAAATATCGAGGTAATAAAACATATACAGAAAAAGTCCAAGCTATTAAATACTGGATTGAAGAAAACATCGACGTAAATTTAGATGAAATTAAATATGCCCTAACTTTAATGGATTTGAAGGCATCACAGCCGTTTGTACTCAGTAATGTATTTGCGTCTATTGCTAATAAAATAAGAACATCTTCTGATTGGGACGATGTAGTTCAATATATGTCTTCTCGTTCTGATGATTTAAAAAAAGCAGTTTGGGAAAAATTTAGTATAGAAGAAAAACAGAAGTTAACTAGATGGAAAAATCGTTACACCGAAGAACTCGCTGTCTGGGGAAGTGAAGAAAATCTTAGGGTGATACAAAAAGATTTGGAAGCATGTGAAAAATTTGAGATGTTCGAGGAATTGTGGCAAATATACAATAAAACAGCAATACGCGATGCCTCGAAGCGCATTACTGGAGAAAAAGGCGCCGATGTACAAAGATGGATTTCGAGAATGGATTATTTAAGAGAATTAAACAGCATCAATAAAAACGGCGTCTTTTCTTGAATTAAAGGCGCCTTTAAGAGCGGGTATTTAGGGAGATTTCTTTTGTACAAGTACAATGACTCTGCTATCTGATTTAACGACTTGAATACCGTTTTTTAGTACTATCATGGGAATTTTCCAGTACGAGTGACCGCAAATAACCAGTAGCTTAGTATTTTTATTTATTTCTTCTAGCTCTAATCTTATAGAACTTTTGCCAAGTAAGTTGTGCCTTGGATAGTCGGGACCTTCGTGTAATACTAAAATGTCAGGCGCCTGTTTGACTAGTTCTCTAATTTCGTGGATAAAGTCATTTTCACGGCGCCGAAATGGTTTACTTGGTCTTCCAATAATTCCAGAAACACCTGCTATATTTAGTTCACCGTTTTTTGCTATCTCACCATCAAGGTAGTAAATACCCTTAGTTTGCTTGAAAAGCTGAATATCTTCTTCTGCCGTCCCAAAACTATCGTGGTTGCCTGCTACTCCTGCAACCCAGCGAAATTGGCGCCTAAAAGCGTGCCATACTTCGCGTACATCTCCAACTACTCCACTACGCTTATTGGTTTCAGCGTATAAATCGCCTGCTAGTATAACACCCGTGTTTTTTAGTGATGGTATTTTTTGCTGAAGAGCTAGGTTTTCTAGTTCTTCGAGGACAAGATGACCTACGAGTTGTTGATTTTTTGGGTCTATTCCTTGTAAATCGCTGGTTACAATAATCGCATCTAAATGATTTGGTAGAACATCTACCTCCCCTATTAATATAGGTATATATTTCTCAACCAAACAGACACCACCAGAGGCTACTGTTAAGTAGCGTACCTGATGAATCGGTTTGTGTGAGATTTCTAGGATGTACATTGGATATATAATTTTTATTTATAAGTTACCGCATCCACTTAATATAGCCACACTTAATATTATTTCACATGATAGTATAAAAAACGCCGTCGTTGTAAGCACTTCAGTGCTTGTCATAATTTAAGCACTGAAGTGCTTACAACGAGTTCAACGAGTTCAACGAGTGTGCCATAATACTACTATGTACTACAAATAATCACAAGGGCGCCTGTCGCCAATTTCCCATTCTCAACGGTGCAATACTTCCCCACGAGGAATCATAATGGATAACATGCATCAAAATGGAGCATTAGACAGCCAACAGCGTTATGCAGCTTTGGTTGAACAGTTAGATTTGATGATACGCGCGCGGTATCCGCTTCTTTATTTAATATGTGTAGAAGAAGAACCTGTTGAGGAAGTATTAACGCAAGTGGCAAAGCGAGCGCAACCCCAAAGGCAAGTTTTGTTCTGGGATATTGTCAGGGGTTGGAGCGACAATAATGCTGATAAAGGTTCGGTGATGGCTGCTTTGGGGCGAATTGCTAAAGCCGATGCTCAAACGGCTACAATGTTTGTGCTGCGTGATTTGCATCCGTTTATCAAAAATCCGACTACAGAGAAAAGTGCCCCTATAGTACGAGAACTGCGGAATTTAACGCGGGAGTTAAAGCGCGCGCGTAAGACTATAGTTGTTACTAGCCACACATTAGACATTCCTGACGAGTTGCAGCAAGAGTTGACGGTGGTTGATTTTCCACTACCCAGCGTACAAGAAATAAATTATTTAATCGAGCAGCTAGTAGTACCAGACAAATTAAATATAGATGGGTTAGCGCGCGAACAGTTAGTTAAAGCTTGTCAAGGTTTGAGTCGAACTCGTATATCTAGGGTTTTGGCAAAAGCGCTAGCAGCTAAACAGCAAGTTAACGAAACAGATATTGATGGTGTTTTAGAAGAGAAAAAGCAAGCAGTTCGCCAAACTGGTATTTTAGAGTTTTTTACTCCGAGTGAATCTTTAAAACGGGTTGGTGGGTTAGACCAACTCAAGCAATGGGTACTAATGCGTCAAGATGCTTTTACTGACGAAGCGAGACGATATGGTATTCCCAATCCGAAAGGGATGTTACTTGTAGGTATTCAAGGAACTGGAAAATCTCTAAGTGCCAAAACTATCGCTCATGAATGGCGCCTACCTTTATTGCGGCTTGATTCTGGGCGCCTATTTGGTGGTATCGTCGGTGAAAGCGAAAGTCGTGTGCGCCAAATGATTCAACTAACCGAAGCAATGGCGCCTTGTGTATTATGGATAGACGAAATCGATAAAGCCTTTGGTAATATTACCAGCGGTGTTGATGGTGACTCTGGAACATCACGGAGAGTATTTGGTAGTTTAATTACCTGGATGCAAGAAAAAACCAGCCCAGTATTTATTGTCGCAACAGCCAATAACGTCCAAATATTACCCGCTGAGTTATTACGAAAAGGTCGATTTGATGAAATATTCTTTTTAAACCTGCCCAACGAAGCTGAACGGCAAGAAATATTTAAAGTTCACTTACAGCGCTTACGTCCGAGTCGCTTGCGTGAATTCAACTTGCCAGCACTAGCAAAACAAACAAATAATTTTAGCGGCGCCGAAATCGAGCAAGTAATAATCGATGCCATGCACCAAGCATTTTCCACAAGAATTAACGGACACCGACGTGACTTCAACACCGAAGATATACTACAAGCAACATCGCAAACAGTTCCATTAGCAGCAATAGCGCGCGACCAAATAGAAGCACTCAAACAATGGGCAGCACAAGCAGGCGCCAGAGCAGCATCAAACGATATTCAATTAGTAGAGGAGTTAAAACAGTATTCAACACAACAAGGAATCGGGCCATTAGAAGTAGATTAAACCAACCGAAAATACCGTAGGGGCGGGTTAACCCACAATCCAAAACCAAAATTACAATCTTACTAAACCCGCCCCCAAAACCCATACACACAACAACCCAAAATAAATTATGTCACATTTTACAACCATCAAAGTACAAATCAAAAACGGCGAAGTATTACACCAAGTATTGCAAGAACTAGGGCACAAAGTCGAATGTAACACCAAAGTACGAGGATATCACGGAGATACCACCCAAGCCGAATATGTAATTCGTCAAAACAACGGTTACGACCTAGGATTTCGGCGCAGTGGCGATAATTATGAAATCGTCGCCGACTTTTGGGGCGCCCAGATTAACCAGCAAAAATTTGTGAACTCAATTACACAAAAATATGCTCATAAAACCTTAATGGCAACAGTACAGGAACAAGGATTTAATATCGAAGAAGAAGAAGTTCTACAAGATGGAACCGTAAGAGTTGTTGTTGGTAGATGGGCATAATATACCCGCCTTGGATTCAAATCCAAGGCTGATAGCCGAAGTCCATTAAAATGGACTGAGTATATCTAATATTTCTTTGTGTCCTTTGTGCCTTTGTGGTTCATTATTTAAACTAACACTATGTCACACTTTACAAGTATCAAAACCCAAATCAAAAATCGTGATGCATTAGTTACAGCATTATCAGATGTTGGATTTAAAAACATCGAACTTCACGAAACAGCACAACACCTATATGGCTATCAAGGTGACGTGCGCGAACAAACAGCAGAAGTAATAATACGGCGCCAATACATCGGTAGCTCCAGCAATGATATTGGTTTTAAACAACAAACAGACGGACAATTTGAAGCAATAATCTCCGAATACGACCGACATCAATATAATCAACAATGGATGAACAAGCTAATGCAGCGCTACGGTTATCACGCATTAAAAGCAACCGCACAAGAACAAGGATTTACAATAGAAGAAGATGAAGTCATGCAAGACGGTACAGTGAAAGTTGTTGTCGCACGCTGGGCATAGATGCATAATACATTGGTTCTTTATTGTCATTCTGAGCGTAGCGTAAACGGAGTTTTCCCGCAGGGTAGAATCTAAAGTTTGATTGTATATGTAAGATAAATAATTCGATAGCTAACTGCATTCGTGGCGAGAATGGATATTTTTATCAAACTGCCTAAAAGTCATCATTGCTCTAATCAAAATTTTATGTATCTAATTATACTAAATTGTTAGTACTAAAATAAGACTAGAACTCAAAAATCGGTTAAAATATAGGCATCGGCGCCTATATTCAGTCAACTATTTTATGAGCATTAAGTTGCATCCCCACGCTCAAGCACGATTAATCGAACGTGGTGTAACAGAGGAAGAAGTGATAAGTACTGTTGAGGGAGGTGTTAACTTTCCTGCTCAACTTGGTAGAACTGGGTTTAGGTGTAATTTTGTTTTTAATGCTGAGTGGGGTGGAAAGTTTTACAGTACGAAAAAAGTGGAGGTTATAGCAGTACAAGAAGCTGAAGACTGGTTGGTTATAACAGTTATTGCCAAGTATTTTTAAGAGGATAAAGTATATGAAAATTACCTATGACCCAAGATATAATATTGCTTATATACATCTAAGAGAAAAAAAAGCACAAGTAAATACAATTCAAGTCAGCGAAGAAATGAATGTTGATATTGCTCCGGATGGAACAATTTATGGAATTGAACTTCTCAATGCTAATCAACAGTTATCGTTGGATGAGCAGGGTAAATTGACTGTTGTTAATGAAGCATTGGGAGAATCTTCTGAGATTAAACTATTAATTTGAAGTTTGAGAAGCTATTTATATTACATGCAAAAATGTCGGTGCAAGATATGAGATACGGACATTTACTAGAAGGTGTGGTGGTTAATTTTTCTGGGCTTGGTTGTAAAAATGTACTGGGAAATCTATAATCTAAAGGTTGAGGTTTACAAATACGTTTAAATTTTCCTGTTCGCCAATCCCAAGCGTTAATACTACTATCTTCTTATTTACACTGCTTTTATCTACTGATATACATATGTATTAAATTATACTAAACTCATTTTGCTCAAATAAGACTAGAATTCAAAAAAACGTTAAGATATTGCCGAGGCGCCTATACTAGTAAGCTATCTTATAAGCATGTTTGTTGCTCCCGGCAAGGATGATACAATGTTTGACCAATGGATAGTAGACAGTGCCGATGATTTTTACAATGATATCGAAATTCCAAGTACTGTTAAAAAAGTTTTGTTTTTAATTTATGCAGAAAGAAGGAAAGGGAAAACTATTATACAAATTAGGGATGCATTGAATGCAATGGGGTACGAAATAAGCAAAAAAGATGTGCGCGGGGTTTTAAGCGTACACGAACAATATACAGGAGTCGATATGCAGTTGAATTGGTATGGTAATTTTAATGCTTAATTGATTGACGCGCGTGAACTTGAACTATTAAAACAGAAAGTGAGTTATCTATCTAAGGTCAAATAATTCCGCAGCTATCTAATTTTTCAGCGAGTGCGGACATTTTTCTGCAACCTGTCCAAAAATCGCCTAAACCCCAACCCGGGAGCGCACCTCCACGTGGTAAATGTCCAGCAGGCGCCTTTAAATTAAATGTAACATCGTTCCAGTGTAGCCATTTCTCGTTAACATACCATCCTACAGACTCGCCAAAACGGCACCAAGCGTCCCAGTCGGGTTCTGATGTATTGCTCACAGCTTGCCAAATTTGCTTTTGAATAGTAAAGCCAAAACGACCGTTACTGTTTTTTAACCAGAGATTATTAATAATTTGTAATTTTTCGCAATCAAAGTTATTGATATTGAGTTCAGAAAGAGAACCTTGGTCTGTACGGTTCGCTAATTTCAACATTATTACTGTGGTCTCTAAATCAGCTTGTTCCCACATCCCTTGTTCGAGGAAATTTTTTAAGTTTCGGTGTGATCTTGCAAAATCTCCCAATACTGCACCATACTGTGGTGGTGGCACTTGCCCACCAAGTACTGCATCAAATTCGCGTGGTTGATTGGAATGTTCTGGCATTGTGTAAGTCCTATATACTTATAGCTTCAATTTTTTACTAAGTAATTTCTGAAAAGTTTATATTATAGGGTAGGCAAGATGTTTGTAAAATTAGTCACATCAATCAATACGTTAATCTGGTTTTAATAAATAACTTTTGTATTTTTGATGTATCAGTGTTTAAAATTACCATCGTTGTTAAGTATCTGCTGTTATTCTATATATGGATATGGAAATTTTATTTATATAGAAACAATTACATTTTCTGCTATTGAATAGTAAAATAACGAGGTAAACATGGGTCAAACAGTCTGGATTGCAAGACACGGTATTCGACTCGACTTTGTTAATCCTGCCTGGTTGAAAACTGCCGAGCGTTTCTATGATTCGCCACTTTCGGTTGATGGTTTTAAACAAGCTCAAGCATTAGGAAGATATTTGAAGGGTAAAGAAGTCGTTCACATATTTTGTTCCCCGTTTCTACGTACAGTACAAACAGCCCATTGTATTGCCGAAATACTTGATTTGCAAGTCAAAGTTGAATCGGGTTTGAGTGAGTTTTTATTCCCTTTATGGTTACCACCAGGCGCCGAGGAATTTTCAATCGAGAAATTAGCGGTATTATTTCCGCGTATTGACCAGAAATATACTTCGTTTGTTCGGGCAAAGTATCCTGAAATTACCTTGCAGCAAATACGAGAGCGTGCTGGTAACACTGCCGATAATTTAGTTAAACACTTTTCTGAGACAATATTAATAGTTGGGCATGAAGCTTCGGTAGTTGGAGCAGTCCAAGGATTAGTTAATCAGGTGCCTTCTTTGAATGCTTCAAAATTATGTTGTTTATTCAAAGTTGTCCAAAGCGATTTAGAGTGGAATCTAGAGAATCACGATTATACACCAAACCCAGAAGGTGATTCATCTCATTTACCATTGACTTACTATCGAAACCACCTGAAACGGCGCCTTCAAACTATATGGGATTAATTTATTTTATCCCGTTAAAGCTCGTTATTTGAACATGAATATGTATAAACATGCCCATGTCATCGTTAACCCGAAAAATGACCGTTATATAATTGATAGAATCACCTATCTAATCAAAAAAGCAAATCTCGACTGGCAGGTATTTACTACAACGCAGCAACCAAATAGTGCTTATATCTTAGCAAAACAAGCTATTGCATTAAAAGTTGATGCCGTAATTGTCTATGGTGGAGACGGGACAATTATGGAATGTGCAAGCGCTACAGTGAATCAAATTCCTCTAGGTATTCTTCCAGGTGGAACTCTCAATATTGTAGCACACGCACTCAATATTCCACTGAATTTAGAAGCAGCTTTCGCACTTATATATCAAGGTAATAATATTATTAGATATATAGATGTTGGTGAAATATCAAGTCATGATATAACAAACAAAACATTCTTAGTGCGTGCATCATCAGGTTACGAAGCTGCATCAGTGGCAAATACCTCTCACGAAGCAAGAAAAAGAGAGGGACAAGATATAGCGTTTGCTAGAACATATATATGGGAATTGTTAAAAAACCGTTTTTCTAATTGCCAGTTCAAATTAACTATTGACGGCAAAACTATCAAAGTTCGTGCCCAAGAATGCATTATCGCCAATTCTGGGATTTTAAAACGTGAACCGAACAACATCATGGCTCTGGATAATTGGAGCGAATCCTCTTGTGATATTGAAGATGGTTTACTTAATATAATACTTCTAAATATTCAAGGTTTAAACATAAAAGTTGTTGATCAACACGTAGCAAAAGAAATTATCATCAACGCATCTCCACCGCAAAATGTACAGTGCGATGGAGAATTTATTGGTCAAACACCGCTAACTGTTAAAGTTTTAGCAAACGCTCTCAGTATTATTAGTCCAGCTAATTATACACAAAAGACAAATGTAACAAAAAGTTATAAACCTAGATACACTTACCAAGAAGTTATAAGAAAAAGACAATTTCCAAAAAACTTTATTTATCGACAAAGCAATAATAATTACATAACAAGCCTTGCATACGGAAACGGCAAATGGACAATTATAGTATCAAATAACACTGATTTTTGCGACCAAATTTATATATCTAGCGTTGAGTTTCCATCATATGAAATCCAAAAATACTGGGAACAAGATTTTTATATAACTAGTTTGGCATATGGCAATGGAAAATGGGTTGTTATTATGTCCAAGCAAACTATATATAGTTATCAGAACTATCAGACTTATATAATTGACACATACCCACGCGAGAATCTGCTTCAAGAACAATTAAAAATTGGATTATCTATTACTGCTGTAGCATACGGAAACGGGCAATGGGTTATAGTGATATCTGTAGGAACTGGTATTGCCAACCAAACTTACTTTATCAAAGAAAATTTTCCTGCACTCAGTCTACGTGAAAGCTTAGTTAAGAACCACCGATACATTACGTCTCTTGCAAGTGACGGGCAAAAGCTGCTGATAATAGCATCCCAAGATACTAATTTTTCAAAACAAGTATATGTAACAAGAACTTATTTCCCAAAAGAGGCAATTCAAGAATATCTTATGCAATCTTACTTTATTACCGATATTATATATAGATATGGAAGTTGGACAGTAGTACTGAGTGCTTTGCATTAAAAGGTTATATTTTCGCAATTCGTCTTGCTTCTCTTTCTCCAGATAAGAAGGCGCCGTGAACTGTAGCTGCATATTTGCGCCAAGTTTACTAGTTGTAGAGACCGAATTAAATACGGTCTCATCTCACATCTGTTCGGGCTATAAATCGCGACAAATAGGTAATTGCGGAAACTCACTTCGAGACTCATTAGACACACATAGTAATGGGTTTGTGTTTCCTACATTCTCCTCTTCCTTATTGTTTTCGATTTGACCTTGTAAATCTTGACCTAGGGGTACTAAATTTTCTTGCAAAATCGTTTCGAGTTGATTAGTTAAATTAAAATTGGCTCCTTGGGCAACACCGTTAATGTAAACACTGATTATGTAGCTACCTGGTATTGTATTTGCTGTCACAGGTATGGAAACCTGAGCATTTTTATTACTACTCAATGTGCTAGCTGTGATACTACCAGAAGCTCCCGATGTCGGTACGGTAAAAGTAATACTGGCATTGGCAACAGCATTACCGTACTGGTCTGTGACTAGTGCTTGCAAGTCGGTTGCAAATTGTCTGTTCACAACGGTGCTTTGGTTGTTTCCTGCTGTTGGAATAATTTTACTTGGTTTATCTGGGTTATTGGTTAAGTTAAATTGAGCGCTGGCGCCACTATCACCTAAACTGACAGTGTAACCACCAGCAATTGTGTTTGCCTTCACTGGAATTGAAACCTGACCGTTGATGTCTGTAGTAACAGTATTACTCGTGACAGCAGAAGCTCCCTTACTTGGTGCATTGAAAGTTATTTTGGCATTAGGAACAACGTTACCGTACTGGTCTAGAACTAATGCTTGCAAATTTGTTGCAAACGTAGTGTTAACTGTGGTGGTTTGATTGTTTCCTGCCTTTGCGGTAATACTTGCAGGTATATCTGCTTGGTTTGTTAAATTAAAGCTAGTAGAGTTAGCTATGGCATTACTGCTAACGTTGACATTATAATTACCCGCAGTTGTATTTGCCCTAGCTGTTACACTTGCTTTTCCAGAGGTATTAATTATTGCTTGATTTGCACTTAGATTTGCACTGGCGCCTCCCGATGGTGCAGTGTAAGTTACAACACCACCTGCAACTCTATCTGCCTTGCTACCAATCGTGCAAATAGCCCTTCTTGCTGTAAGAGTTCCGTAAAATTACCTACTTGAATAATTTGACCATCTGCAATTACATAAATTCGGTCAGTATTGCAAATAGTGCTTAAACGATGGGCTATTACTATTCGTGTTGCTTGTAATTTGTTTAAGCTGTTGGTGACGATTCTTCATTCTTTGTGCAAACAACCTGGAATATATATCCTACAAGTCGCATACATTTTATGTAGATGGGGAATACGTAACGGTCTTGGGGCATGAACGTTGTAGGGTAAAGGTAACAGAGCGCATCTTCGATAATGATTTGGTACAGGTGGTGAGGGTGGTAAATGGCAAGGTGGTCAAGTTTTTAGAATTCAGCGATACCGCCGCCATGCAGGCTGGCTTCCTTCCTAGGGCAAGTGCATCTTAAAGTTTCACATTCGTGGTGAAATTTCATGAGAAAAAGGTTTCAGGAATAGTTCAGCTTCAGCTTTTCTTCGTTTCAAAAGTCCTTGCTCAACATTTGTTCGGGGATTGCAATACTTGATGAAAGTTTCGCTGATTTTCGGCCAATCGCGATCCGTTAAGACTTTAGTCATTGAATTAAATTTTGGAGAACCGTAGAATTTACTCCCCAAATTGTAGCCAAAGCTGAGTAATGCTCCTTGCTGATTAGGGTTTAGTTCGCCCCAACAAGGAATTTTATATTTATAAGGCAGATTTGAACTTCCCGTGCTAACTCGGGGTCTTGACTCAAATAATCAAACTTAAAGGATTGGTTAAGCTTAATAATATCTTGAAGTTTCATATTTTTTCCTATTAATTGTCGTTTAGTAGCTCAGAAAACTTTATATTCACCCCAGCAAGTTATCATTGAGAATGATTATATGCTCAACATAAATTAGAGTTATAAGAATTCTTATTGCCGTAGCGTTAATGTAAAGAATTTGACAAGACACTCAAGAAATTGAAAATTGATACTTTTGGAGCACGTCGTTACATGCTCCTGATTCATTTTAATGCATTACTGCCTTGAAACCGATTAGTCCCTCTCCCTCGTAGGTCATGGTGCCATTGAGCGTCATCCCACCGTCATTAGAGGTGGCGCTTAGTTGAACTACCTTCTGCTGCCCAGTTCGGCCACCAACTACCCAATTACCACCAAAATTCCAAGGGGCATCTTCCCCTCCCCACTGGTTTTCTACCGAATACTGTGCCATAGGTTTGTCTCCTTGTTGGTATGTTTATAAACTGGTATTATTGACTGTCACTGTCAAATCCGGCGCCTAATTGATTGAAAAGTGTTTCACCTGTGTTTGGCACTTGCCGAAACTTGCGGATAACCAAGTGAAGCTAGCTTAAAGTAAGGCTGAAGTTTTATGATTGGAAACTGTGCGCCGTGGTACGCACTGAATGAATTGCCAACGAAGTTGGTTGGAGTTTGGGGTAAACGACTCCAAGGCGAACAACTAACCTAGACCCGAAAGGGCGAGGGGACAAGAGCATGTTCGTAAAGCGGAGAGTAACAGAAAACGTGTATGTCACAGCTCTGCAACGCCTGAATGATATGGCTAAAGCTGTATTGCTTGAACCCTAATATCCTGCGGTGGAACTTCACATCCTTCGGTACCACGTTTATACACCGATGTTTGAGGTAGTCATTAAATCAGGTTTCTTTAATGATACACCCTGACCTCAAAGCGATGAGTAATGAACTCATTCAAGGATATGAGTAGGAGCCTAAGTCGTTCTTTATACGTTTATCAGTGACGGAACATGGGATTGCCTAACGGACGCGAGTCCTACGGTAACGGAGTTCTAATAGTAGTCGTGGGAGTTACGCCCCACCAGGGAAAGCGGGAGAGCCGCTTACAGGGCAAAGTAGAACAGGTGAATTGATGTCTTGTTGTAAGGTACGCGAGATGCGGATAGCCAATAACAAAGTAAGCATCAATACACTGGAGAGCGGAGTGATACGGAAACGGTCATGCTCCGTTCGGAGGGGGGTGGTTGGAAAAGTGCCAGTAATGGTAACTCGCTGGCTACCTACCCTACTTCACGCACGGTTATTGTACTAAGTTGCGTTCAAACGTAGTATTCAGCGATTCTTACCAGAATGGTATACAAGGAAGCAATCTTACCGACTCGCACTACTACATTAGAATGCAACTTAGTATTAGGGAAGTATTTCAGGGTGCCCCCTAATCTGACCCGCTTTACTAATTCTCAATCAAAAGAGGGTAGAACAGTTTTAATCTTAGTTTTAAGATTAATTAAATTTTGTCTAAGCCTCCATTCCCTTTCAAGCTAAAGGTACCATCAGGATTTATTAGTAATTCAATTACTCCTCCCCCTTCATATCGAAATACCCAAACAGAAGAACGAGACGTGATAACTACTCCCCAAGTTGCCTTACCAGGTCCTAAAGGTTTATCACCAATGTCTACAAATCTGAGACTATCTTTATCCCCGATTTCGACTGTTGCACAGCCTAAAACATCACTACTGGTGAAGCTTCCTTTGTTGTAGTCGCGTTTTACTGATACATGACCGTCGTAATTGTTTTGAACCTTTATGTTGTATGCCATTGTTTTGTCTGTCCTGTTTTATTCTTGTCAGATCGGAATTAAGCTATTATTCAATTGAATTAAAATCTACAAATTTGATAATTCGTGCTATCTCAAAAGAGTAGTTAGCACGCATTATCTAAATAATCTCCGTAAATAATTCAACAAAATAAGTTTAAGTTACTATTTTTATATTTGACTACTAATGGCCATTAGGAATTTATAAACTTATGGTGTATTGGGCGTAAGCATCTGTTTTACTGTTATTATAATTCTGATAACTACCGTCACTAAATTATCGAGAAAGGCTATGGTTCCCTCAGCATCTAATCTCAACTTTAGTCCATTATAAATTATGTAAATATTATAATTACTAACCCATTTAGATTTATTTATTTACCACTAAAACGCCGGATGCCATTGAGTCAGCCCCTGAGCAATACTTGTCGGTTAAGGATAAAGGAATCAGCTTCGTCAAAAAGCAGGATTGCGTTGGAGTTTGCGGCAGCACTAAAAACGCGGTTAAGATTTTTCTCAGTTTCACCAATGTATTTACTAACTACTTGGGAGAGGTATCTGCTTCTTGCTCGTACTTATCTCCCACGGCGCCGATAGTTAGCTTGGGTTGAATTGACAGTTCGCTCGATAAACCGCCAAATAGTGGCTTTGCTTGAATTGTTTTTGGGATAAAGCAAATGGCTCGTTGCTCTGTTACCAATATCGGCTTGCATTTGCAATACTGGATGTGTATCCGATGTCGTATTTGTTGCTGTTTGCGGGGACTAGTTTGTTTTAGCCGCTTGGGTTTTGCTCAGATGTTGGTGTTTCATAGCACTTAGTATTTTGTAAAATTTAACATAAAGATTGTAAATTAACCCTTCACGGCTTTTTCAATCAAAGCGGCTTCAGCTTCTCGACGACGAGCCATACCCTTTTCAATTTCCTGTCCTTTCCACAAATCCTTCATCGCACGAATTTGTTCGGCAATCCCTTTCAAATCTTTCTTTGGTACAAGGTCGCGAATGTTACGCATTTGTAGCCGACTTAACCCAGGAGGCTTATCTTCCATACCCCCACCCCGATTATAAACAAGGCTTACTAATGCCCCTTGTGCATCTGCTGGTAAATTTTCTAGTCCGGGAAATGCTATACGTGTGGTTTTGTAATACTTTGGTACAGTTACATTTTGAAACACATCCCATACAATTTCCCAAGGAATAACAATATCTTTAACGCTATCTAAAATATCTTTTGCTTTCACACCTTTTAAACCGCAACATACCTTCAAGCGCTCCAATGAAGCTTTGTCTAAGCGCTGCCAATTTTGTAAAAAGTCTGGTTGAATGCTGTATCCCAAATCATAACCAATGCCAATAGTAATTCCAGATTCGCCCTTGGGCCACTCTGGATTTTTATAATTCTTCTCATAGCTGGCTTTACCGCCAACTTCAAACTCTAGTATCAAATTAATCGCTTTTTCCGAAATTATAGATTTTGCATCCGGCATATATTTAACCCAGTAGTAAATTAACAGTGCGTAAGATAGAAGCGTAGTTGCGTTAGCACAACTACGAACAAACCGTTAGTGTTTCTGATTTCTTTTTTGTTGTTTAATAAAGTTACTGTTGTATTCTAGAACAACCCTGCAGAGCCAAAGAAAAAATGTCATTTAGAACGACTAGTTCAGATGTCATATCACAAGCCTTTAGCCGAGATAATTCTTTCCAAGTAGCGGCGCCAACAACACCATCAGCTTTTGTCCAATATACACCAATAAAACTCTATCTAGTATTACGTCTGATGGCAACATTTAACCAACATTCCAGGCTTACAAGCCATTTTTAGTCGGAACGTACAACTTTCTCCTTTGATACCTTGCCTTCCTTGGAAGTAATTGTTAGTAATTTCTTCTCAGTATCTAATGTATAGTTAGTGCCATTAGTTGTAACAGCAGAATATACAGGATGTTTATTACTGGCTAAAGGTAGAGTAGTAATCTTACTTTTTCTTGTGGTGCGAAATGCTAACACACTAACTTCCTTTCCTGGTTGACCACAAAGATTGATATCATGTTTTGTCGTGACGATAGTCGCAGAACGCTCCATTCCCTTGGGGCAGATAAAAAACTTCGGTTTCGTACCCCTAGTTTGAGCGTTTGTAGCTGGTATCAATAGAACAAGAGTTCCCGCACTAATGAAAACTAGTTTCAGTAACTGTTTGTAATTAAATTGAAATTTCACATTTTTCATATGGATGCGTTAGTACATATATTCTGGCATTGTTAGCAGGAAGCTCATGATGAGAGTAATCTTAGGTGGACAGCAGTTGCGCTCTGTGCGCGCGGCAGATTTGAGAGTTCTTAAACTTAATTGCAATTCAGTAACGGTGGCGCCAGTTGAACCTTGTTGTAATCTAAATAATGTGGTAGACATGGCTTTAATTATTCAATGTGTTTATTGACACCTGGTTACTACAGCTATGGTTTCAGTAGTTATGGTAACTATTCAAATACTTTTTTTACCAGAACCTTAGCTTGTGGTTAATATTAAGAGGTATTATTACATACTGCAACTAATGGACATTAGGAATTTTTAAAGTTGTCTTCATTACATACTCCCATCAATAAATATTAAAATTTGATAAATTTATGTTGTTATAATTACAATAATATAGCATAATTACAGGGACTTTATAGTGCTAGGAGAAGCCCACAAAATAATTGATCCAATGTTGTCATGCTGAGGAACGAAGCATCTCAAAGCGTGATGTAAACGTAGTTTTGCCGCTTTATTAGCATATCCGCGAGATTCTTCACTGCGTTCAGAATGACCGAAGAGCATTTTTTTAGTGGAGTTCTCTAGAAGTAAACTGACCCTAGATGACGCTAGTACTATTGTCGTAATTTATACTAAAATAATTATTGCATATTGTTAATAATATTTATACCAGCGAAATGGAGAATAATTCGTAGTTATGCTAATGATTCCTGGTATTTTAATTACTGCGAAAATATACGAAAGTTCTAATTCTTTAGTTTACCGAGGTATCAGGAAGCACGATAATCAACCTGTTGTTCTCAAAATCTTAAACTCAGCCTATCCTACGCCAGAGTTACTCAGTAGATATAAGCAGGAATTCGACATAGCATACAATTTAGAGCTAGCAGGAGTAATTAAGCCTTATAGTTTAGAGAAATATCAAAATACTTTAGTAATTGTCTTTGAAGATTTTGGGGGAGAGTCTTTAAAGATACTAATGTCAGAACGTAGATTCAGCATAGAAGAATTTTTGAAAATTGCTATAAAAATTTGTGCAGCTTTAGGACAAATTCACGCGGCTAATATTATCCATAAAGATATTAATCCCTCTAATATAGTTTTCAATCCAGCGACTGGAGAACTCAAAATTATTGATTTTGGAATTTCTAGTCTTTTATCGTGCGAAAATCCCATAATTTGCAATCCCAGTATTTTAGAAGGCACTTTGGCATATATATCGCCAGAACAAACGGGTAGAATGAATCGATTAGTCGATTACCGTACCGATTTTTACTCCGCCGGCGCCACTTTTTATGAACTGCTAACCCAGAAACTACCTTTTGAAACATTAGATGCAATAGAATTAGTTTACTCTCACATTGCCAAACAACCTCGGCGCCTAGAAACTTTAAACCCAGATATTCCCCAGGAATTAGCAGAGTTGGTAATGAAACTTTTAGCGAAAAATGCTGATGATAGATATAAAAGTGCTTATGGTATTCAAAAAGATTTAGAGTATATATTAAATAATTTTCACTCCAAAATTAAACTTAATAATTTTACACTAGCCAAAAAGGATGTTTATGGTAAACTACATATTTCGCAAAAATTGTACGGAAGAGAGTCAGAGATTAAAGCTCTAATATCAGCCTTTGAGCGCCCAGAACTCAGAATAAAAATGATATTAGTTTCTGGTTATTCGGGAATTGGAAAAACGGCTTTAGTACGAGAAATATATCAACCTCTTATCAAATTTAAAGGTTACTTTATTGCTGGAAAATTTGACCAGTTAGGGCGCCACATACCATATAGTTCTTTGATTCAAGCTTTACAATCTTTAATTCAACAGGTATTAACTGAGAGTAACGAAAAAATAGCTGAGTGGCGAGAAAAAATTTTAGTTGCTGTCGGTGAACAAGGCAAAATTATTACTGATGTAATTCCCGAATTAGGACTTATTATTGGCGAACAGCCGAATGCTGCAGAACTAGAATCGGCAGAATCGCAAAATCGTTTTAATCTATTATTCCAAAAGTTTATCAGCGTTTTTACAATAAGTAAACAACCTATAGTATTATTTTTAGATGACTTGCAGTGGGCAGATTCTGCATCATTAAAACTAATTAAATTACTGATAACAAATACTGATAGCGGACTATTATTGATTGGGGCATATCGCGACAATGAAGTGAGTCCGACTCATCCTTTACTATTGACAATAGATGAAATCAAACAAGCTGAATATATTGTTAACCATATTTCTTTAACACCTTTAGATTTAAATAATATCAGTCAATTAATAGCAGATACCTTTAACTGCACAATCGAAAGAGCAAAGCCACTAACTGCATTAATTCTCGATAAAACTGCTGGTAATCCATTTTTTATAAATGAGTTTTTAAAATTCATTGATACACAAAAATTACTCAAATTTGATTTAGAAAAAGGAGAATGGCATTGGGATTTAGAACAAATTAAATCAGCAAAAATTACAGATAATGTTGTTGAATTAATGTCGAGTAAAATCCAACAACTTCCAAGAGCGACACAACAAGTTTTAAAGCTAGCTGCTTGTATAGGTAATCAATTCGATTTAAATACATTGTCCATTGTATGTGAACAATCGCTATTATCAACAGCCTCTGAAGTTTGGCAAGCGATTATAGAGGGGCTTATTTTGCCAATTGGTAATGACTATAAGTTATTAGCGGTAGCTGAACATGGTGATAATTTCAAAGTCAGATATAAGTTTTTACATGACCGAGTACAGCAAGCTGCTTATTCGCTGATTACCGAAGATGTTAAAAATTCACTTCATTGGCAAATCGGGCAACTATTACTAAATAATACTTCACCAACAGCCTTAGAAGAAAAAATATTTGATATTGTTAATCATTTGAATATTGGTATTGAATCAAAAGAGTTAAGTTTACGCGAAGAAAAAGATGAATTAGCACGCTTAAACTTGATTGCAAGCAAAAAAGCTAAGGCATCGTCGGCAAATCAACTAGCCTTTAATTATTTACAATCCGGAATGCGATTGTTATTTAGTGATAGCTGGACTCAACAGTATAATCTTACACTATCGCTTTACGAAGAGTCTGCCGAAGTTGCTTATTTACAAGCAAACTTTAACCAGATGGAGAAATTTGTAGATGTAGTTACGCAACAAGCTACAAATATTTTAGACAAGGTGAAAGTGTATGAAGTAACAATTTTGGCGTATATCGCTCAGAGCAAATGCGTTGAAGCTATCAGTGTCGGGTTAGAAATTTTAGAATTACTGGGAGTCAAATTACCCAGAAAGCTCAACCAAATTAATGTTGTAATTTTATTGTTGCGGGCAAAGCTAATGTTGAGGCGCCACAAAACTGCCAGCTTAATTGATTTGCCTCAGATGTCCCATCTACAGTATAAAGCAGCGATGCGTATTCTTAACAAAATAATATCTCCTGCTTATACAGCCGCTCCAAATTTACTGTTACAGATTGTATTTACACAGATTCGCTTATCTCTTAAGTTCGGGAATACTGCTGAATCGGCTTTTGCCTATGGCAGTTATGGATTTATTCTCTGTGGTGTTGTGGGAGATATTAAATCAGGTTATCAATTCGGGCAACTAGCATTAGACTTATTAGAGCGACAAGACGCAAGAGAAATTAAGGCTAAAACAGTATTTATCGCGCATGGTCTGATTAAACATTGGCTAGAACCTGCTCAAAAAACCCTAGACTCATTGCTAGAAAGTTACGTCATTGGTTTGGAGACTGGAGACTTAGAATATGGCGCCTATTCATCTATGTTTTACTGTTTTCAAGCATTTCTCGCTGGCAAGGAGTTAACAAAACTTAAGCTAGAAATGGAGAACTACTCCGAGGTTATGCTTCAACTTGGACAAGAAAGAAGTGTAGAAATTCTCCAACCATTTTATCATGCAGTTATTAATTTAGTAAATCTGTCACAAGATTACCCTAGCGTGATAGATGGCACCTCAATAGAGGTAAAATTAATGAATAATCAAAATGCTAACGCGCGTGCTGCAATATATCATATACACTTTGTCAAATTAATGCTTCACTATTTATTTGGCAATTATTCTCAGGCAATAGCAAATGCAAAACTTGCTGAACAGTATATAGATTCCAGCATTTCAACTCCAGTTATTCCAAATTTTTATTTTTATGATTCTTTAACGCATCTAGCACTAATTATAAATAATCCTAAATTGCGCTCAAAAAAAATAATTCAAAAAGTTAAGTCAAACCAGAAAAAAATGCGGGAATGGGCTTCTTTTGCTCCAGATAATTATCTACATAAATTTTATTTAGTTGAAGCAGAATACTTGAGAGCTATAAATAAAGATACTCAAGCAATAGAATATTATAGCAAAGCCATTAAACTAGCTGAAAAAAATGAATATCTCCATGAAGAAGCATTAGCCCATGAACTCGCTGCTAAATTTTATCTAACTCATGACTCAGAGATTGCTGCCCAAGCATATATTGTCAATGCTTACCATTGTTATCGGCAATGGGGCGCCAGTAATAAAGTAAAATATTTAGAGTCTCAATATCCAAATTTACTTTCTATCAAGATTAAAGAAAAAACAATAGATATTTTTGATACAAATACTTCTCATGCAGGAAGTAATCAACAATTAGATATCACAACTGTAGTTAGAGCATCTCAAGCCATTTCTAATGAAATTATGCTTCCGAACCTTCTTTCTAATCTCATGAAAATAGTTATGGAAAATGCCGGAGCGCAAAATGGATATTTGATTACGTCAAAAAATCAGGAACTTCTCTTAGAAGTAACTGTCAATGCAGAAACAGATTGGCAAGTAGTGCAACAATACATTCCAGTAACCGCGAGCCAAAATTTGCCAGCTACGCTAATTAACTATGTAGTTAGAACTCAAGAGACTGTTGTAGTTAATGATGCGACACATGATGAACGTTTTCAGTATGACTCTTATATAATTAATCATAAAGTTAAATCTGCCCTTTGTATACCAATTATTAGTCAAGGCGATTTAATTAGTATTATTTACTTAGAAAATAATTTAATTAGTGGAGCTTTTACAGAAGATAGGTTAGAAATATTACAGCTATTATCTTATCAAGTTGCTATTTCTTTAGAAAATGCCAGACTATATGAAAAATTAGAGTCATATTCACGCAACTTAGAACAAGAAGTGCAAAAACGGACTTGTGAATTGCAATTAAAAAATGAGCAGCTTAACAAAAACGAGCGGCAATTTCAAAATATGGCGGCAAATGTCCCAGGAGCAATTTATCGCTATGTAGTGCATCCTGATAGCTCAGATGCATTTATTTATATCAGTTCGAGTTGTGAGGATATTTTTGAAGTGGCGCCAAGAGAATGTCAACAAGATGCTAAAATTTTATGGAGAATGGTACATCAAGATGATTTATTATTTCTCAAAACTTCAATTGCTAACTCCGCTAAAAATCTAGAAGCACTATCCTGGGAAAGACGAATAATTACACCATCTGGTAAGCTGAAGTGGATACAAAATATTTCTCGACCAGAACTACAGATAAATGGAGATGTTATTTGGGATGGTGTACTTATAGACATTACTGACCGCAAACAGGCAGAAGTAGAAATTATTACAGCTTTAGCGAAAGAAAAAGAGCTAGCCGAACTTAGGTCACGATTTATTTCTATGACATCCCATGAATTTCACACTCCGTTAAATATAATTAATTCTTCAGCACAGTTGTTAGAACGCTATGAATGGAGTCGAGAGGAGCAGTTAGAGCAATTACACAGTATTCGTCAAGGGGTTAAACTAATGACCCAACTAATAGATGGAATATTAGATATAGCCAGGACTGACCCAGAAAAACTGCACTTTAATCCAATTAAAATAGATTTAGTTGAGTTTTGTTATAACTTAATTAAAGAAATAGAAATAGGAGTCAAGAACGCTTACCAAATACAGTTTACTCATGAAAGTCTTGATTACAGTGATAACTACAATGCTTATGTAGACCCAATACTTTTAAAGCTAATGATGAGCAATTTACTTTCCAACGCCATTAAATATTCACCCCAAGGTGGAAAAATACAGTTAAAGTTACAGCGCTTGGTAAACTGTATTGTTTTTGAAGTAGAAGACTGTGGTATTGGTATTCCCGTCAAAGACCAAGCTCAACTATTTAGCCAATTTTATCGAGCTAGCAATGTTGCTTCCATTCCAGGGACAGGGTTAGGGCTAGCCATCGTAAAGAAATGTGTAGATTTACATAACGCTACTGTCACATTTATTAGTAAGATTGGAATAGGAACTATTTTTAAAGTTACTTTACCTATACCAATAGATGGCATAAATAATACAAATGAAGAAAAAAGTTTTAGTAATTGAAGATGAAAAACTAAGTCGTAATAATTTAGTCAAAATCTTGCGAGCAGAAGCATTTGAACCAATAAGTGTAGAAAGCGGCGCCATAGGCATACAAGTTGCGATTGAGCAAGAGCCAGACATAATTATTTGTGATATCATGATGCCTGATATGGATGGTTACGAAGTGTTAAGATTTTTGAGACAAGAGCCAAGCACAACTTTAATTCCTTTCATTTTTCTAACCGCCAAAACAGAACGAACCGACATGCGTCAGGGCATGAACTTAGGTGCCGACGATTATCTTACAAAACCATTTGAAATTGATGAATTATTAGAAGCAATTTCCACAAGATTTAAGCGACAAGATGTACTTGAGAAATACGTACAAACTTTGCTTCTTCAACTACAGCAATCTCCAGATATCAACAATGCCTTAAAAGTTAATCCCACCTGGAATATAGAAAAATTATACGTAGATTTATCACAAGCCAAGCAACAATTGAAAGATTCTAATCGGCAGCTAAAGCTGACACAGTTAGAAAAAGCTTGTTTACTACAAATTTTGAGTGGTCATAGTCCTAGTATTATTGCTACCCAACTCAATCGAGACCCAAATGGGCTAGCGGTTGATTTATCTAGAGGTTTATACCGCTACATTGAAGCATTAACAGGTGGCAAACTAAAAAATTGGCGAGATATTCCCTTGTTGCTCTCACAAAAGGGATATTTAAGCAATATTTGAACCCTTGAGGGCGCCGAATTTCTGAAAATTTATTTTTTTGGCATTAAATTAGGAGCTTTAGCACGTATTTTTGAGAGTGAAACAGCTACCGCACCACGAACATCTTGGTCTGAGTCGGTATTTCCTGCTAATAAATAGCGTATGGTTTCTTTTGTAGGAGTGCGGATATCTCCCAAAGCATAAGCAGCAGCAACACGCACGTTTTTATCTGGATTTTTGAGAGCATTACCAAGATAGGGGAGAACTGTAGATTTGTTAGCATGAACGTTAATTAAAGTAGAAACAACATCTGTACGTATTAGTGCATCTTTATCTTGTAACATAGCTGCAATCTGTGGAGATACTGATTTTGCTTGTTCTCCCATAGAGCTTAGAGCATAAAGAGCAGATTTACGCACATCGCTGTTTAAGTCTTTGAGCGCGCGCGTTAGTTCGGGTATAGCAGCTTTGGCAATGGTGCCCATATTTAAAGACTTTGCTGCTGCGTTGCGAACTAGAGGATTATTATCTTTGAGTAGCTGTGTGAGTTGAGGAATTAGGGTTTTTGCTTTACCGCTAAACTCAATTGCTCGAATTGCATTTTCCCGTACTTTCGCATCAGAATCTTTAAGAGCAGCTGTAAGTTCGGGAAGTGCTGGTGCTGCTAGTTCACCCATATCACCTAAAGCACTAGCAGCGTAACTCCGTACTCTTGGGTTCGGGTGTTTAAGTGCATTCCGCAAGTCGGGTATTGCTGCGGCGCCTATTTTACCTAAAGCATAAGCGGCGCCACGTTGTAAATTTTCATTCTCTGAAAGCAAAGCGGCAATCATTTCTTTTAAAGGACGAATTTCTCCTAAAGCTTCAGCAGCCATTTGGCGAACACCTTCATCGGGGTCTTTTAAAGCGTCAATTAAAGCGGGTACTGTAGATTTTGCCTTGGCACCGACTAATCTTAAAGTAACAACAGCATTTCTTCGCACTCGTGCATCTGTATCTTTCAACCCAGCAGTAATCACTTTTATTGTTTCTGGATTGTTGGTTCGTCCTAAAGATGCAATTGCCGCACCTCTAATTTGGGGATTTGGGTTTTTGGTGGCAGCAATTAGTTCTGGTGTTTCGCCAATTTGAAGTAAAGCTTGAACCGCATTGTAAATTAGGGTTGCATCTGGGTCATCAAGGATAGCAATTAAGCCAGGAACCGCAGCACGAGCATCTGTTCCTAATGCTTCAAATACTCTAATTATACTAACACGTATATTATTATCTTTATCTTTAAGAGTTTCTGCAAGTTGAGGTACGACAGATTTTGTCGCTTTACCCATATTTCCTAAAGCAAAAACTGCATTTGCACGTACATTTGTATCTGAGTCCTTGAGCAATAATGCTAAATCTGGTACTGCAACAGAAGCAACTGCACCTATTCTCCCTAAAGCAAAAGCGGCGCCACTTCGCAGGCGCGCATTAGGACTTTTCAAAGCATTTCTTAACGCTGGTACTGCCTCAGTTCCCCGTTTACTCAGAGCTTCAGCTGCTTTTAGCCACTGCTGTTCGTTCGACGATTGTAATTGTTCAATTAGAGGATTCACATTACTTCTAGTTTGTGCCCAACTTGTACTATTAATAACCGAAGGCGATATTAAACATAGTGAGATAGCAAAAGTACAACCTAATACTTTTGCACTAGGTCTCTGAATAAATTTATTCAACATATATAATTTAAGTAATATTACTCGTTTTGACACAAAAATCTCCAAATAGTTCCGAATTTAATCCAAAAGTTGTATTGACAATTGATTGAAATTTGTTTAAATGGGATTATAGGCTCAAATAATTTATCATCTTAATACTCATGATTATTAGCTTAGTCACAACCACCATAACTACTCGAACTACCAGCCACAGAGGGTTGTGAAACGTTGCGCGTGCGTATCTAAGCAATGATTCAACCCTCCAGGCGCCATTCCAGAGGGTTTTTTAGTAATTTTTCTTCTTGTGGAGCGGGCATCCCGAACCGCCCTCAGCTTTGAAAAATGTCCTAAGTCTGAAACAGGCAAGGATGCCTGTTCCACAAGAGATGTTCTTAAATTTATTATTCCCAATATGAAGAATCTCAAAACCATTACAACTACTACCACTACTACCACTATCACACCTGGAGGGGTTGTGACGTAATTAACTGCGTTCATCACCGAACCCCTCCAGGCGCCAAGCTTAGAGGGGTTTTTTAATTTCAAAATTTGAACAAGGAGTAAATCAATGTACGACCATAGAGAAATAGCAAGAGCAATGGATTTGTTTCATTTTGAAGAACACAGTCCCGGTATGATTTTTTGGCATCCGATGGGTTGGCGCCTGTATCGTGTAATAGAAGATTACATGCGCGGAGTATATGAATCATATGGATTTCTAGAAGTGCGCTCACCCATAGCACTAAGTCGCGCGCTGTGGGAAAAATCAGGTCACTGGGAAAAATTCCGCGAAGGCATCTTCGTAGTCGGTAGCTTAGATAAAGACAAAGAAGACTTAACTCCAGATTATGCATTAAAGCCAATGTCATGCCCTGCACATGTGGGTATCTATAAATCTGCAAGGCGAAGTTATCGGGAAATGCCTATCAGGTTAATGGAGTTTGGCATGGTTCACCGCAACGAACCATCAGGAACACTATCTGGTTGTATGCGGTTACGTCAGTTTGTTCAAGACGATGTTCATATATTTTGTCAGGAAGCAGACATTCAAAACGAGATTCGTAACTTCTTGAATATGGTAAGTGAAGTCTACAAAGCATTTGGATATGAGAAGTTTTCCATTAAAATTTCTCTACGACCAGAAAAACGCCTTGGTTCAGATGCTCTTTGGGATAAAGCAGAAGGCGCCCTTAGAGATGCATGTGAAGCGCTTAAATACGCATACGAACTATTGCCAGGTGAAGGCGCCTTCTATGGCCCCAAAATCGAAGTCAGCTTAGAAGACCACCTTGGACGCTCATGGCAGTGCGGTACAATTCAAGTAGACTTTAACTTGCCCCAAATATTTGACCTTGCTTTTGTTAACAGTGAGGGAATATTTGAACAACCTGTAATGTTGCATCAAGCAGTTCTAGGTTCAATCGAACGCTGGATAGGAATACTCTTAGAAAGTCATGGAGCTTTACCTTTATGGTTGGCGCCAGTTCAAGTTGCAGTCGCACCAATATCCGATAAATCTGCTCAATGGGCTTTATATGTAGCATCTAAATTAAGGCGTAACGGTGTTAGAGTCGAACTAGCAAAGCGCGACGCAACAATTTCTAAAAAGATTCGTGAACTATTTGAACGCAAAATTCCTTTAATTGCTGTTGTTGGAGAACAAGAAGCAGCCAAAGGTACAGTAAATCTTAGGCGCCTGGGTGTTTCTGGTCAACAAGAGATTGAATTATTAGACTTGGAGCAGGAATTAAGAAACCTGGTTTCTCACTGAACATAAAAATCTACAATGCGCGTCAATATTGGCGCCATTGTAAATAATAGGACGGGCAGGATGCCCATCCCACAAGATAAAGTAGAATGTTGGGAAGTCGGGACTTTAGATGAAGTCGAAGTCATTAGCAGTGATGTTTGTTACACCAGCAACAGTAATGCTATTTCCAGCACCAAACGCTGTAGAGGTGATAATCGAGTTGCCAGCACTGACATTGATAGATAAATTGTTAAAGCCAATTCCAAAGCTGACCAGATCAATTATGTCAGCTCCATTTCTGAAGCCATTAATAGTATCGACACCGAAACCACTAGAAAAGATTAGTTTGTCTGCTCCAGCACCACCATTCAGGCTGTCATTACCAGCCCGACCAATAAGAATATCCTCTCCGTCTCCACCAATCAGACTATCTGCACCTGCACCGCCATCTAAGTAATCATTCCCAGCTTGACCAGTCAAGGTGTCATTTCCTTGATTGCCAAACATGTTATCATTACCGCCACTTCCTGTGATATTGTTATTAGCTGATGTTCCTACATAAAGACCTATTGCATTAGTTGCTGTTGCACCTGTGAAATCGGCATTGAGCAGATTAACATTGGTAAAGTTGGCATTGGACACGTTGGCATTGGTAAAATTAGCGCCAACTGCTGAACCATCCAAAAAGTTTGCGCCGTTTAGGTTTGCACCCGTCAGATCGGCACCATTGAGTTGGGCAGAGCTTAAAGTTGCCCCAGTCATATTCGCATTATCAAATTGGGCGTTATTTAGGTTGGCACTGGTGAGGTCTGCTTCGGTCAAATTGGCACCAACTAGGAGAGTCGAGCCATTACCCTCAGTTAATTTCAGATTCGCATCACTTAAATTTGCTCCCGTTAAATTAGTACCGCGAATCTTTGTATTCTCCAAAAAAGCGTTATTTAATTCAACACCACCTGTGAGATTTGCTCCATCCAAGGAACCCAAGCCGAGGTTGAGTCCCGTCATCTTTGCGCCAATAGCTGTGGCATTGGTCAAATCTCCACCTGCTAAATTAGCCCCTGAAAGGTCTGTTCGATAAGAGGTACCGTTTGGTGAAACAAAGGTATTGAGGTTTGCGCCAACCAATTCTAGGTCTTCTGCAATCAAGTTCTGCATTTTGGCGCCACGCAAATCTGCTCCGTTTAGATTGGTATCGGGCAAAATGGCGCCTGTTAAATCGGTCTGAGTAGCAGAACCGTTAGGATTGACAAAAGCACTAAAATTAGAGCCTGACATATTCACATCTTCTGCCCTGAACCCAGCCATGTCGGCGCCTCGGAAGCTTAAAGCTGCTGCCTGAGCTTGTTGAGTTGGGTTCGTATCTGTAATCGCAACTCCACTTAAATCAGCTAAATCAAAGATGGAGTTTTGCAAGGTCGCATCTGTGAAATTAGTTAAGGTAAAGTTTGCACCCGTTGCATTAGTATTAACAAAGCGAATGCTTTCAATGTCGGCACTTTGGAAATTAGCTCTTGTGACGTTGGCGCCTTCAAAGTCTGCCCCTTTAAGCTTGGTACTGATTAATTGTGCGTCAGTTAGGTTCGCGTTCCTGAGATTATTAACAGTTCCATCCGGTTCACCACTTAGGTCGGCTTCGTTCAAAATTGCATTGGTTAAGTTGGCGCCACTAAGGTTTACTCCATTGAAGACAGCCAGAGAAAGGTTAGCGTTGGTAAAGTTAGCACCAGTAGCAATCACATCGCTTAAAGTTGCCTCTCGAAAATCGGTGCTAACCAAAGTAGTATTAATCAATTTGGTGGGAATATCATCTGCTGTCCCAGCAACTCCATCTGGTCCAAGAGCTGACCTTAAAGTTGATTTGAAAAAATTAGCATTAGTTAGATTCTGACCGCTAAAGTCTTGCCCTTCTATAGTTTGGTTACTGAAATTCTGTGACATATTACACCTTGACAAAAAATTAATTGGTTGGATATTTAAGGACTTAAGCCAGTTTTATATTTCCACTGTGGAGCAACCAGTTAATGTAGTCCAAAGCGGAAAAATTGTTTACGACTTATACAACTGGTACACAAAACTGTGAGATGTAGGACGCAACGAAAAAACTCCAGTGCTGTACCTGCTTCATTTTGTTATTGATGCTTTGCGTGTCTTCTTAAAGCATTAATTAAAAGCATGTTTGTCAAATCTATACTTTTATCTTAATGCAAAGTAAAAGAAATAGATTTAACTTTCCAAATCACAAGAAAAGTCAAAATTATATTAAGTTAGAAAAAATTTATAAAAATTAAATTAACTTAAAATTTTTCTTTTCAAAAATTAATATAGTTTCATTAACTGTATCTTGTCAATGCTAAAATCATGAGAAAATTCTCATAAAACAAAATGTTTATTAATTAAATTGTATTTATTTATACTGCAATTTTTAATTTAACTAGAAGATAATTGAAGTAGTATTAATTAAAATAATTGTTGTCTCTGACTTTACAGAATAATCATTCAGTTAGCGAGTAAGTATTTTTAAACCTTTGAACTACTACATTTATCACTTCATGGATAAGGTTTATGCAAATCATAAATAAAATCTATGAAGATGTAGAGACCGTAAACTTACAGTCTCTACACCTCTGTGTTTATAAAATGATGGCGCCTAACTTACATCTTGCCGCATTCGCGGCGGAGCTTAAAGAAACCGGGCTTATAACGAAAAATCAACGTTTTATAGCAAAGTCTTTGTCAAGAAGCCCGGTTTCTAGGACTGGTGCATTCCGGTGAGCTAATCCTTGATTCGCTCCCCTAAACTCTTCTATATTGAAAAGAAGTGAGAAAAGAACCAGCTATTAAGCGACTAAAATGTCGCTAGCGGTTATAGTTGGCATACCTTGTAGTAATGCAAACTCACCACCAGTACCAAATCCATTCGCGGCGCCATTTGTGTCGTAGAATAATTTACCGCTACCCGTACTGTAGGTGATAAAAGCATTACTGTTATCGGCTGCAGCATCATTTGCAACAATGCTAAACTCACCAGCAGAAATTTGCCCACCATTTTGAGGGGGAAGTAGCTGTAATTAATTTTATGGACAGGTGTTGACAATTATGCCCAAATAGGTAATAATAAACTGGTAGCCTATATCAGTTGAGTTTGATATGGAGAACAGTTCAGGGGCAATAGTTAGTATTGGAGATGCCGCTTCGGAGTTAGGCATCTCGGTAAAAACATTAAGACGGTGGGCAGATTCAGGAAAAATACGTTCCGAGCGTTCTCCAACGGGACAAAGAAGATTTTATTTATCAGATATTAAGCGAATAACGCCACGGGATTTAAAACAGTTAGATTCACGTGTGACTATTAATTATGCTCGTGTTTCTAGTAATGATCAAAAACAAGACTTAGTAAGACAAGTGCAGGCTTTAGAGTCTTTTAGTGCATCGAATGGCTGGCAATTTGAAACGATTCAAGACCTAGGAAGTGGATTAAATTACCAAAAAAAAGGCTTACAAAAACTGTTAAAGCGGATACTGTCTGGAGAGATTGGTCGGCTAGTAATAACACATAAAGATAGGCTTTTACGATTTGGAGCAGAACTCGTATTTGCAATGTGTGAAGAGTATGAGGTCGAGGTAGTAATTATTAACAAATCCTCTGAGGAGGTAACATTTGAACAAGAACTAGTTTCAGATATGATTGAATTAGTGACAGTATTTTCAGCAAGGCTTTATGGCGCAAGAAGCAAAAAAAATAAACAGATGATTGATGGGATCACGTCTGTAATTGAGGAGGTGAAGTAAATGCCTACAGTTTATCGGTCATATGTAACTCAGATAGAAAACAATTTCAAGGGCGAAACTGATGCGATAAAAATGTTAGAGTCATTATCTCCAATTGCAGCGGAGATGTCTAAGATGGCATTGATTGGCTTAGAGAATAATATGGAGAGAGGTTCATTAAATTCTCAAATACAAAATGCCTTTAGAGTCAACAAGCGCTATGCCAATAGTGTGATTAGTTTTGTTGCAGGAGAATTAGATTCAGCCACCAAATCAAGACAAGCACATATTGAAATATTCGATTCAAAAATCACATCGATCTTTGAGGAAATTCAACGATTAAACAAAAGACTAAAATTGCATAGAGAGTACGTTCATGCTGTAGAGAAACGTAATAAGGCAATCAAATATCCGGTTTTAACTAAATCTGGAAAACCCAAAAAAGTACCAGAAATTAAGAAAAAACCTTCCTTTGATAATGCTTGTCCCATTAATGGAAAATCTCATGGTAAGACCTATTTACAGCTAGCAAAACAGCAATTGTTCCAAAAAAAACGCCAACTACAAATGTACCTAGATCGAAAATCCAAAGTGATTAAAACTAAAGTTCAGGTAAATTTGGGTAATTTAGGTAAAGTTGCTTTTGTAGGTAGTACTTCGGAAAGTAGTGGGAATCAGATATGTCAACTCACACCCCTTTTCGTGCCAACCTTAACAATTCGTGTTCCCTATTTCTTAGAAGAAACTTTTGGTGAATATGTGACTTTACCACTCCACAAAATCAATGAATATACATCTTGCCATAATCCAACATTACGATAAAAAGCCGCTTCCCCTTTTTGGGGATAAATTGAAGATGCTTCTATTATGTGGCGCCTGATTCCATGTAACTTTGTGTCACAAGTTATACGTATGCAATAATACCAATTACTTGCTTGCAACCAACTTAAAAAATCATGATTAGCAAAACCTCGATCTGCGAGCATCATTACATCAGGATGATGGCGTAGTAACCATCTAGCTTTGCGTAACATCGGTTCGTATTCATTAAATGCGACTGTTGCGCTACCATGCTCCAATACACGCCACAGTAATGGGATTGCCCGACCACAACAAACTACTGAGATATGAATCATACAAAATCGGTTCCATAACACGGTAGTATCAATAGCTAAATATAATCGATGGTTCTGCCAGTCTTTTAAGGCTGACATTGCCAATGGTAAATACAACTTTTCAACACGAACCCTTTTATTTTCCAAGAATCGGCGCCATCTACGCTCAAAGCTTTGAGCTTGTTCTGCTAACGAATGTACGTAGGGTTCCCATGCGCTCAAACTTAACTGTCCACTGTATATTAATCCATTAATCATCCAAGCTAGGGTTTTTAAATGGCGCAAGTCGCAGTAAGTACAGTATTGACGTAGATATCCAAATATCTGACTATATAGTTGGGTCGAGTTTGACATGATGCACTTGGTAGTAGTGTGGTAACTTTACCATCTCATGTTTCTTGACCCTTTTATTAAATGCCCTGATTTTACAGGGTTTTCTAGACTTCTGTCAGGCAGTCAGGGTTGCATCATGACTATAGAAAGCAGCACACATCTAACTACATTGCTTTTTTGAGTAATCATTAATAAAGGAGAATAAACAAGATGTATTATTCAATAGACTTAGCTGGCAAAGTATACCCAAATCCAAATTATGTACAAACACGTAAACGGATTAATAGCCTAGTGGATAAATATTTATCTACAGGAATTTTGTACTCTAGACTCCATGACTTACCAACACAGTTTGAAAATCCTCATCAACGTCATTGGCAACCTATTGATTGGAAAGCAGTTAGTGATGAGCAAATTGTTGGAGTGGGCAAAAATTTATTTATAACCTTCCTTGCCAATGCCGCAGAAATCGAAACACCTATCCGTCATTATGCTCTAGAGAGTCGAGATTACTTACAAACAGTGCATCCACAACTCGCGCGCTTTATGGGAGGCGCCTTAACTGAAGATGGAAAAATATTAGAAATTGGTGTCTGGGAAAAAGAAGAACGTCAACATGCACCTGTGTTTCAGAAAATATACGAGAAACTCACGCATCAAAAATTACAAGCTAAACCAAATACTGTTCAAGGTTATCAACAAAGCCATGACTTACGACAAGACGTATATAGTCATGTACTTAGCCGTATAGCAACCGAGTGGAGCGCAACATCTTTGTATTTATGGTTAATGGCACATTCAACAGGAGAATTACAACACGCTATTGCACAACCTTTACAAGATGAAATAAATCATTTAGCAAAGTTTTGGGGAATTGGCATCTGGGCTTTTGGTGATTCTTACATAACTCGTCTCAAGGGAATGACTAAAACTTTAATCGATTTACTTAATCATCATCAAAGCGAACGTACTCACAGTGTTGAATTTGGATTCACCAATGCATTATATGCTGTTGAGTTGATGTTCACATTTACACGAGTAATGGCACGCTTAAATTACTGGCATAAATCTTTAAATCTTACTTATTTAGAGAATCTCTTTGGACAGGCGCCTGTCTTTGCATTGCCATAATCTTGTAAAACTGCCATAATCTTGTAAAACTGCCATAATCTTGTGGAACGGGCATCCCTGCCCGTCCTGTAGATTGGGTTATTTACTTAAATGCGTCAACTCAGAGCCATTAAAAAAATCTAACCTCAATCAAACGGCGCCTAAATTTTGAAGACATGCATTTAATATCAAGCTAGTTGCTGTAAATATAGATTATTTTTCAAGAGTATCGTTTTGTAAAATTTATAAATTTTAAGTGACATAACAAAATTCAGTATAATCACATAAAATATTTATTCTGAGTTACATAAGTATATGTAGAAAATCAGTGTAGAGATAACTATATCTTTAGTATGAGTGGTATATTTTTCCTCGCAAGCTAAATATTTATATGCAAGTTATTCAATCGTAGACTGTAGTTAACTTTGCTCGATTTACGAGAACTTTATATTTTCATCGCAAAATTTTTATATTAATGCGTACTTTTGCTCTATTGCGACTTTGTATACCCGTAAATTAGTGTATAAATATGAACTCATTACGGATTCCCTTTGTTGTTTAATATCCATAAAAAGCATGTTATGGGCATCGTATTTTATGTTTCAATACGATATAACGAAGTTAAGTTGGTGGCAGACAACTTCGTCAAACAATATTCCTTCCTTGCATTCGTGAAATCCGCACGCAAATTTTAATTTTGACGAACATATCCTTTCTAGCTCCTCCTCCGCACTCTCTTTAAAAAGGATAAAACCATGTCAGAACAGGAAAATTACAATATTGTCTCACGCTTACAACTTCTCATGCAATATTTACAGGCTTTAGACCAAGAGGATATCCAAACCGCCAACAACATTTTTGGTATAATTCACTCGGATGCTCGAATGAAAAATATTATTTCAGAAATAAATATTGCTTATCAGCAAGAGGATTCGAGGTCAGAGATTCTGAGAAATACTAAATTGTTAACAGGAAAAGTTCGGTTGGCAATTATAGAAGGCAATGACATTATTCGCACTGGTATTCGGATAATACTATCAGAGAGTCCAGATATAGAAGTTGTCGGTGAAGCCACTTCTTATTTTGAGGCTTTATTGCTTTTACAACAGCAACAACCAGATGTCGCAATTATTAATATTGACTTACCTGGTAAAAATGGCATTGAATTAATGCGAGAGTTGCAACAAAGCAATAATCGTGTTAAATCAATAATTCTATCCAGATACAAAAATGTAGAAACTGTCTTGTCTGCTTTTGCAGCAGGCGCCAACTCTTATTGCATGAAAGACATTAAAGTCAATCATTTACTTGAAGCTATCCATACTACACACATTGGTAAAAAATGGATAGACCCCCTACTTTCAGATGTTGTATTAGAAATATTACAAACTCACGTCGAAAGTACTTAAATGGGCGCGGTATTTTTAACACCTAAAGTTACCTAAAGTTCCTGGGAGATGCTTACAAACATTTCCCAGGAATGATGGATCAAGCAACCTTTTCGCAGTTAATCATCCACGGAGTTCCAAATTGATCAACCAACATGCCAAAGCGGACAGACCAGAAGGTTTGATCTATTGGCATCTTCACTTTTCCGTTTTCTGCCAGAGCGTGAAAAATGCGTTCTGCCTCCTCTGGTGATTCAATGCTGACTTGTACATAAAAGCCTTGGGGTGTTTCAAAGTGTTCATCAGGACTATCAGACCCCATTAATAATCTATCGCCTAAATCAAGGCAAGCGTGCATGATTTTATCATGCCATTCGATGGGTACATGTTCTGTCGGAGGCGCCTCCCGGTGGGTCATCATCGTAACAATTTTGCCGCCAAAACATTGCTGATAGAACTTGAACGCTGCTTCACAGTTGCCACTAAACATGAGATAAGGATTAATTTTCATTTTTATGCTCCTTTAATTGGCTTATGGGTTGAGCGTAAATGCAGCTTGAGAAGTCTCTGGATTAAATGGGACTGAGAGATGTTCGTGTAGTATTTGCCATTCGCCTTGATTTTTCTGGCAAACAGCAGTGACGCGCATCCATGTTTGCATTGCCGGATGGTTTTCTTCGCCTGTAAAGCGAAATAGCCAATGTGCAACTGCTAAGTCTTCGCTGACAGTAATGTTGAGGTCTCGTGTTTCCATCTCAAAGGTGTCTGGAAAGTAAGGTAAACATTCAGACCATACTTGGCGCCAAGCTATTTTCCCTTGGGTTTGAAACGGAGGTTTGACATCAAAGACAACGATATCGTTAGCATAATGAGACATGATTTGGTCAACATTTTTACTGCAAATGGCACGTTGTTGATCGGAAATTAATTGGCGAACCTGAGCTTCGTTATGGGTTATTGTAGTATTGGTAGTCATTTGAGTTTCTCCTTTTAGGTTGAAGTTAAGCGCAATTACTAATTATTTGGTATACCCGCAACTTCAATTACGGGTCGAATTTCAACGGTGCCAAATTGGGCGCCTGGAATTTGAGCGGCAATATCGATTGCTTCATCAAGGTTTTGGGCATTAATTAGAAAGAACCCACCCAATTGTTCACGGGTTTCAGCAAACGGTCCATCAGTCACGAGCGGTTTGCCATCGCGTACTCGGACACTGGTTGCCGTTGCTACAGGGTGGAGCGGGGCGGTTGCTAGATACTGCCCATTCGAGTTGAGTTGCTGCGCGAGGCGTGCGGATTTTTCATAACAATGCTCCCTCTCAGTATCGCTCATGGCATTTTCTTCCAGGTAAATCAGCAGCACATATTTCATGAGTTTGCCTCCCCTTGTTTCCGGTTTTTGTTTCCCTTTGTAAGTAAGTCGAACGGCATTGCCTCAAATCGACACCTCACCAAAAAAAATTTTATGATTAGGTAGGGTCGTGGTTTACCTCCATTGTTTCCCTATATAAGTAAGTCGAACGGCACTACCTCAAATCGACATCTCGGCAAAAATTTTTTATCAACAGCTATGGTTTCAAATCCAAAATCAGATGTAACCCAAGCTATCAACTCCCTTTATCGATTTGAGTGGGGTCGGATTGTCGCTACCTTGATCCGCTTGGTTGGAGATTTTGACCTAGCACAAGAGGCAGCGCAAGAAGCTTTTACAGCTGCCGTAAATCAGTGGCAGTCCACAGGAGTTCCCGCTCTCCCCCGTGCATGGATTATCAAAACAGCCCGATATAAAGCTATTGATCGTCTACGGCGCCAAACGAGGCAACAGGAAAAACTGGAATGGTACGCTGCATCTGGTTTAATTCCAACAACCGAGGAGCCAAACTACGACAGCGATGAAATACCCGACGATAGGCTAAAACTGATTTTCACTTGCTGCCACCCAGCACTAGCCATCGAGTCTCAAGTTGCTTTGACGCTGCGGTTATTAGGTGGACTCGAAACAGACGAAATTGCACGCGCATTTCTAGTACCTACAGCGACAATGGCACAACGAATTGTACGAGCCAAGCGCAAAATTCGGGATGCGGGTATTCCATACAAAGTACCAGACACAAGCGATTTACCAGCGCGCGTAGAAGCAGTGTTAACGGTAATCTATCTCATTTTCAACGAAGGCTACGCAGCTACAAGAGGCGAGACAATGGTGAGAGCCGACCTCTGTACAGAAGCCATCCGCTTGTGTCGCTTAGTGAGAGAGTTGATGGCGCCACAACCCCCAACAGAAGTAACGGCATTACTTGCGCTCATGTTACTACACGACTCCCGGCGTGATGCTCGTCTTGATGAGGCAGGCGATATTATTTTACTTGAAGATCAAAATCGTCAGCGCTGGAACCAACAACAAATAGCAGACTCACTACCACTAGTTGAAGAAGCACTGCGGAGTAAACCTAGTGCATTTGCCATACAAGCAGCAATTGCAGCACTACATTGTCAGGCACCACGGGCAGAAGAAACAGACTGGTTGCAGATTGTCCACCTTTACGATTTACTTGAACGCTTGCAGCCCTCGCCAATTGTATCGCTCAACCGAGCAGTCGCAATATCAATGGTAGAAAATCCTCAAACAGCACTCGAACTCATCGATAAACTTGCCCCCCAACTTAACGACTACCATCTATTTCATGCTACACGTGCCGACCTGCTGCGTCGTATCGGCGCCACAACATCATCTGCACAAAGTTACACCAAAGCGCTTGCACTAGTCACTAATGACAGCGAACGTCGCTTTCTAGAGCGTCGGTTACGCGAAGTTCAAATTTATACTACAAACAATTAAAATCTAGACTATTGTCATGCTGAGGAACGTTAACGCAGTTTTCCCGAAGGGTAGCATCTTAAAGAGTTTGACTTTGTTTAAAAGTAAAGTTCTAACCCGTTGTTGGTATAAAAAAATATGTTAAATTTGAAGGTATAGCGTTTCCTGTTCTCATGAAGTATATAAGGACGGGCAAGGATGCCCATCCCACAAGAGATTTATTGATTTAATTTGTACCTCACTGGACTAAGAACGGCTAAATATAATATTCGATTATTAATAATCAACGAGAAAAATATTCTACTATCTTTTTGATAAACTGAGATAGCATGTCGATTTTTCTCTCTTCGGACTGGGAGAGTTGCCGCAAGCTTTCCTGTTTGATCTGCTCAAGGGTATCTGCTTGGGTCAAATTATGGAGATGGTTAATACCTTCATTAACACCTTCTAAAATCAACGTCTGACTATTTTTTTTAACCTCATATCCTATTAGTTCTAATGTTTGTTGTCCCCGGTCTATTAAATTATCAGGTGAAGCGTTAAGTGTTCTAGCAAATATTTCTTTGACAGCTTCTGCATATTCAACAACTTCTATATTCATGTCCGTTAATGAATCAATGACAATTAGTTCTTTCGTGCTATCTTGGATAAAAATATTACCAATATTGCCCAAAGCACTTTCCACTTCTCCAATTCCGGGAAGTTGCCAAAAAATGAATCGGTCAACGTTTCTGACAAGAAGGTCAAACACCAATAGCTTACCTAAATCCTTGAAAAATTTTCGACCGGCGCCATTAAGTTGTTCATCAGTACCATACCAATCTATCAGGTTTTTCGAGGTTATATCCCTTAAAGAGCGACCTTTCAAGTTTTCCATTAAAAAAAATGTAGGAGAAGAATCCAAATTTAGAGTACGCTTTTCAATTAGCTCGAAATCTCGTTCATATTCATTTTTCTGCTCTTCTTGTTTTTGAGTTTCTCTCAGGTTTCTGTTAATGCTTTCTATTTCTGGCTTAATATATCTTATAATTTCTTCATATTGTTGATTTTCAGGACAGAAAGCTTTGATTTCAGGAGTGTTTAAATCAAAGCTTTCTGCTAACAATGATAAAAATAGTTCTGAGTATGGACTATCAGGTGCTTTTAAAACTTGCTTTGTTTGCCCATCACTGATGAAATACACTCCATCTTGCCCGTACTCCGATCTAATAACATATTTGAGGCGATTCCATCTCATTAGTAATACTACCCACTACAAAAAACAGTTCCAGAGTAAATTCTGTGCTAACCTAGAGTTGTAATTTAATAATAAAAACTTTACTATTATACAGTATGGAAAGCCAAACTAAGCACGATATCAACGAATTGATAGAACTCGTAGAACTGGCAACTCCAGATTCACTTAACATTGCGGAAGCTATTCTAAGAAACAACCATGAAATAGATATTTCAGAACTTCAAAGTTTACGCGAAGCTCTCTACCTAAGCCTAAACGATAAGAAAAATGATTGGCTTTCTGATAATGTTGTAAAAATTAAAACAAGAATTATAGCTTCTTTAGTACAAAAAATCTAGGCTATCAATGAAGTTCCTACAGAAGCAAAATAAGGCAAGCTTAAGTGAGTGCAAATTTTGCGGGCGCCTGCTTGCTCATTCTTTCCACAGCCAAAGGGCAGAGTAGCCATACAACTTCAAGGCAAAATAGCAAATATAAGTACTTTACGATAAAATAAGCGTGAATAAGTCACGAAAAACTTCCTCATGCATCCAAAATTATGCTTGTAGACTTTACAGTCCAAAACTACCGTTCCATCAAAGAACCTGCTCAAAAAATTTTAATTGCTTGTGAGGGAAGTAAAACAGAACCTATCCCAATACTGCTCGGTTAACGTATGTTCTTACGTGACATGTCACGTCTCTACGGGGGTTTTACGTTTCGCAATTGCCTTAACCGAGCAGTATTGAAAGTGGTGGTTATCGTCTCATTTATTATGTGAAAACGGAAACGAGCATTATTTTATTAACTATTTATACGCGCATCAGAACAAGCTGATGTTGCAGCAGATATCGTTAGGGGTATTATTGCCGAATATGAACAACATCCGATTGAAAATGATGAAGAAGCAAATGGTAAGGGAACAGGCGTTTGATTAATTGAAATATCCGCAATGCTTGCGTATATTTTCCTAGGTTATACAAAGCCTGAACCATGACCAATCATTTTATCCAAGTCATATATTTTGCCATTTTTGATTACTCCGACTCATCCTCAAAGTCTACTGTTATTAAGCGTAAATCTTCTGTATAATATAAAGTTGCAAAAAAGTATTTAGGAATGACTACTCCGTTTCGGTGTCTTTCAACCCCTCCTATTGCGACTTTGCTAACATAATGATTACCAAAACCAGTTTCATAATTATTCATAATGAATCTTTTTGTAATCACCTCAATTGGCGTATTTTTAGGAGGAACTTCCTCACAAGCTAAATTACTAAAACCTCCTTTTTCTAGCTCCGAGTTGAAAGCGCAGCTAACATCTTCTAAAATTTTTTTATCAGGCAATAAGTTGTTAATTAATTCCACCAAAGTAACTGTATTCATATTTACCTCATAATTGATTTATATTTGATATGTGATTGCTTGTTTTAGAGGTGATCGGAAAGCTCACTAAATATAATTCTTCCGTCTACTTCTCTACCTAATAATCTACTACCACTTCCCATAATTTTTAATTCATGGGTATAACCTCGTACCTCTCCTATGAGTGATTTTATACCAGCAGCATTTTTAGCGCTCCTAGCCATACCATTTTCCAATGCACTTACAAACTGCTTTAAAGATTTCTTTGAAGTAGCTCCTTTATATAAATCTTCTAACAACTCAATTGTAATCTCTGCTGGAAGGGGTGAATCAATTCGAGAACGAGAGGCAAGTTCGTAAAACTCCGTTACCTTATTTTGTGCATCAGTAAAATTTGTAAAATCACTAATATCATACTTTTTACTTATATTGCTTAAAGTTCCAGCAATATCATTAAACCTCTGTAAAGCTAAATTGTAAGGTATCACTCTGGCATTAAGTTCTGCTTCTAATATAGCAATTCTCTCTTTAAGGCGCCTAAAACGTTGTCGAAGGTTTCTGGTTTGGTTTATTGCCGGAATATTCTCAAAAATACTATCAAGAGCCTGAGTCATTTTTTGGCAAACTGAGCAAAGTATAATTTCAACCATTACACCATTACGTACCAGCTTTAGGGTATGAACACTGTTGCCAAGCCTAATTTGAGTTTGGGCTAAAATTTCTGTTTCCACTGCAATTAAATCAACTTCAACAGTTTCTGACATTGTTGCTCGTAATTGCCTAAAGGTGCTGAAACAACGATGTGTATGGAAGCTTGTGTAGTCAAACTAAAAGGGTCATCTTTGCTACGGTTTTAACCGCACGCGGGTGTGAGATGAATAAGAATATATCAAACACAGAATTCTCATGTCAATTATCTAAATTACATTAATTAATAGCGCTTCGTTATAAAGAGAAGCTTCCAGGTATAGATTTTTCCATCTGTCAAATTCCTCTTGGTATGACAAATTATATTTTTCCAACAAATATTTACCTTCTATTTTTCGTAGAATTTCCGCAAACTCTTTTACAAATAAAGATGGTATAAAGTAAAGATTGTACCAAGGGTAGTGAGAAAGATGTACTGCTACTGGTTCGCTACCGCGCGTGAACTGATGTATGTACTTATGTACACGAATATCAGTATTAAATTCTACATCCTCTAATTCTGAGATTAGCGCTGTTTCAATTACATTACAGCAATTCTTCAAATTAGTTGCTCTGTTAGCAATATTTGGATATAAAAATTTGGCTAGTTCTAACTCCGCAATAAATTCTTTCCAAGTGTTTTCTGCTTCAACACGAGAGGTAAAGTTTTCTGCGTCAACTTCGCTGTCTAAAATATCATTTAAGTAAATTTCGTCTATTTCGGATGCATTAAATATTTTGAAGCTAAAAGGCGCCACTGCTTCAAAAATACAATACATTTTTTTATTTGAACGTAGGCGTTCAAGTAGTTGTGCTTGTTCCGGAATAGCTTGATATAAAACTGTATATCCCATAGTGATACATAATTTCCCTGTTATTAAATTTATTGTCTCAAATAATTTCAACTATTAAATTACTCTTATGGGGTGGGCATCCAAGCAAACGCCTTGTATGTTAGGAACGGGCAGGGATGCCCGTTCCACAAGAGTGATTACTTTTTCTGCAAGATTGGTTATTTTTCCTACAAGTTTATTTTAGTTTGGCGATGGCGCCTTTTTCAACGAGCATTTTGCCTGTGAGTAGGTCTTTGACTGTTACAACTAATACTCGTTGTTCGTTGACTTCAAATTGTGCTTGTATTCTGTCTATTCCTGTTTCTCCGGGTGGTTGGAGGTGTGCTACACATACTTGTTGATGGTGGGTTTCTAGGGAACGGTAGGTGTCTTGTTTTACTAAGTTACTACTGGTCATTCTACCGGATGCGTCGTATGTAACTTCTGCTTGAGATACTTCTGCTACTTCTCCTATATCTAAACGAATTTCTCGTTGTCCGTCACTTGCTACTTGTAGGGTTAATGGTTCCGATTTGGCGCCTGGATATTTTGCGCCTTTTTCTATGAGCGTATAATATGAGTAACTTTTGCTGTGTGGTTCCCAAAGTCGGATAGCATAGCTGTGACGCAGGTAATCATCGACTTCTGCCATTTCGCTTAATGCTAAGGCGCCATGTGCTACTGCTTCAAAGGGTTTGTCTAACTTAACTTTTTGCTTACCAAAGTAAGATACCACTAGTTGCTGCACGGCGGGTATCTGACAAGTACCTCCAACGAGTAAAACTTGTTCGATGTTGGTTTTGCTAATTCCTTTGGTTAAAGCTACGGATAATACTTCATCTATTGCTTGCCGTAATTGCTCTAATAATTGCTGATTTTCTAAGATATCTGCTAATTCGTCCCGGTTTAACTGTAATTCGTGGGACATAAAGTTCTCATCGTCAAACCAAGATTCTTTCGCTTCCTCAGTTGTGGAAAGTCGAATTTTTAAACTTTCGGCAAGTTCCAGCAGGTTCATATATCCAATTTCCCCTACTGCAGAGCGTGAGGCGCCTGTTTTTTGGAGATAATGTTCAACAATCCAGTTATCTACGTCAACACCACCAACGAATGCATCTGACTTTGCGATAACTTCCGCTTTGACTGCTTGCTGTTCAGATGCTGGTTTTACGGTACGTACTAAACTTAAATCGAGAGTACCACCACCAAAGTCAATTACTAATACAAGCGTTCCTGGGCGCCGAACTGCATAACCAAGTGCAGCAGCAGTAGACTCATCGACTATTTGTAAATTTGGAATATTTAATTTATCGGCAACACTACGAAACCAATCGAGGTATCGTTCAAAGGCGCCGACTGGTACTGTAAATATAGCTTGAGTAGGTTGGAGTTGTTCAGAGACTTGGCGCCAAACTTCTTGAAGAAAAGTTTCAGAAATAGCTTCTGCTGAATAACTATTACCATCTAACAAACGGGGAGGTGGCACAAAATCTGCTGCTAAGTCGCGTTTGAAAGTGCGAAACGCGCGTTCGGGTTGAGAAAATCCTAAACGCTTTGCTCGTACCGTCTCCCCAAACATGAAGCGATTTTGACCTTCGACAAATACTAGTGAAGGGACTACAGTTACCGCTTCTCCCCCAATTTCAAAGCGTCTTGATATATCGCCAAATTTAAGAGTTCTGGGAGTTTGCGTAATCAGGTCTTTCGTGCAAACTACCGTGTTGCTAGTACCAAAATCAATAACTACTGTAGTCATGTTTTTTAGTTAGGAGTTAGGAATTGTAGAGACGTGACATGTCACGTCTGTACAGGAATTATTTGTTCACGTCTGTACAGGAATTATTTGTTTACGTCTGTACAGGAGTTATTTGTCTGTAGGTTGGGTAATGCTGTGCAAAACCCAATAGAATAACCATTATTGATGTTGAATTAAATGCAATAAAACTAATCAGGCTTTCCATGCTACTCATAATTCCTGTACGGGCGGGTTTATCTACATCCTGGTAAAATAGAAAATCTAGGTGAACCCGCCCCTGCTGTACGGGCGGGTTTATCTACATCTGGTAAAATAGAAAATCTAGGTGAACCCGCCCCTCCTAACTTTCTTATGCACCACCAGGTAATGTTCGACTTACCTTAGCAGGACATAGAATTTTTCCTTGATGCTGATACCCTACAAACCTGACGTAAACTTGTTCTCCCTCGGCAATATCTGGATTATCTCTTTGATGTACTTGAGGGTTATACGCTACTTGTTCCCAAGGTTTACCAATTTGCTCATAACCCCATTCCTTAAGCAAATTATCAAGAGGTGCGAACATCGAAAGTAAATTCTTCGCTGGCAACTCAGGTTTGGCGCCTACCATTTGATGGATACTAGGGTAATTAGTCAGCAGCGACTGTAATTGGGCAAATGTAGATTCGCGAAATGCTTCGGTTATCTCAAGTTTTTGTTGTTGCATTTCTTCATGCAGTCGTAAACCTTCTTTATATAAACTATCTACTTTTTCTTCTAACTGCTGCGCTTCGTTCTTTAACTGCTGGCATTTAATACGGTGTGCTTCTAGCTCAGGGTTTTCGACTGGTAAATTTAACTTGTCGAGTAATGTTCCCAAGGGTAATGAGAAAACCTTAGCAACAGTAGCAAGTTCATCAAACTTAAGACTTTTCCCATCTCCATAGCGTAACTGCCATAATGCAATGTCACTCAAACCTGATTTTTGCTGTAAATCTTTCCAACTCGAAATACCTGCTTGCTTCATCCAACCAAGCAATAATTCATCCCAGTTGCCAGCATTATGGCTTACCGATAATAGCAACGACAAAAATCCAACACCGCTAATTATAACGGCGCCGACGGTAAGCAAAAAAGCAACATTATTCCAGCTAATTACTATCATTGGATTTTTTACTGTTGTTTAAGAGACTGATTTTCTGCCTGTGTCTCGTGTTCTTCACCTTCGTAGTACTCAGGCAAAAGTTCTTGGTTTTCCACCTCTCCTAGCGCACTTTCAATACCAGAAGTGCTTTCGGTGCAACCAGTACCCGAACCGTTAATCACAGTCTCCGTAATTTTACCGTCTTTGCCAATTTTGTACTCTATCTTTTGATACTCTGCCATAAACTTAATCCCCCTGTGTTTTATATATCTAGGGTTCTAACATTTTATTACCCGAATCAGCAATCATTGCCAATATCATAAAACACAAGTACTATTAGATTTAAAAAGAAATTATAAAGTTAAATCTTGGCGCCGAATAATCTCGTCAATATAGGGAAACATAAGCACGAGTGCAAAGGTGAAGCATTATGTCAAATAATCACAACCATCCCAGAGACTTCGACTCGGTACTAGGTGGGAATTTTCCACCACCAATAGATAGCGTAGTGCTAGGTGGAGTCGAGGGTATAAAGCGTCGTTTATCGAACCCAGTCGCAAAAACGCGAGTTGCCGCACTATTAGAAGCGCTCAACTACGGGGAAGAAGGATTAGATTTAGTAATTCAAAGTCTACGCGACGAATCTAGTTTAGTACGGCGCCTTGCATATAAAATGCTAACTCGTAGCACGGCGCCGAAAATTCAAGAAGTGTTGCAAGCATATAAACCGTGGGTATTAGAAGAACGCTTACCACAACATAAAAATCACCAAATGTTTGCAAATCGCGAAATTGCGGACTTTGACCAAGCTACAGGTATTGCAAACCCTATAAATAAAGCTTATGCACTTCGCTGCGAGTATGACTCATCATCAGATGAGAAAAATATGGCAGAAAAAGTCACCGAATTATCAAATAACCCAAATGCAGGAAAATTAGAAGTATTGGTCATTGGCATGTGGAACGAACCATATGAAAATAGTTCCAGCAGTATTATAGATGCTTTAGTAGAAGCCAAAAATCGCTTAACAAATCTTAAAGCTTTGTTTATAGGCGATATGAATAGTGAAGACTGTGAAATATCTTGGATAATACAAAGCGATATTAGTCCAATACTGCGCGCGTATCCTAATTTAGAAGTGTTACAAGTTCGAGGAGGAACACAATTAGCATTTAACCCTCCTGTACGGCATGATAACTTGAAAGCACTGGTTGTAGAGACAGGTGGGTTAAGTCGAGTTACCGTAGATGAAATATGTTCAATGAATTTACCAGCGTTAGAACATTTGGAAATATGGTTTGGTAGTGCTAACTATGGTGGAGACACTTGGATAGAAAATGTCAAGCCAATTATAGAAGATTTAATCTTTCCCAATTTGAATTATTTGGGGTTGTGTAATAGTGAGTTTAGTGATGAAATAGCTCATGCTGTTGTATATTCCCCCTTACTTGACTCTATAAGTATACTTGACTTGTCAATGGGAACGTTAGGAAATGATGCAGCACAAGTTTTACTTGATTGTCCAAAAATCAATCATCTTGATATGTTAAATTTAGATGATAATTTTTTGTCTACGGAAACACTCAAAAAGTTTTTCAAGCTTGATGTGGAAGTTTATTCTGATGAACAAAAGCAAGAAGAAAGAGATTATTACATTAATGGTCGCTACTGTTCGGTAGCTGAATAAACTCACCCTTACCCTCTCCTAAGAAGATACTGCTGGCGATTCGGGGTGGTACCCATTATTTCATAAAAACGGACGTGTAGAGACGCGAAATTTCGCGTCTCTCTCTATGTAAGTAGAAACTAATTGTCACCAAATATTATTAAAAATCTATCCAAGCTTAAATGCCGTGTAATTTCTCATCTACAAAAACATTATCGATATTCTCCCACATATCAATAAAAAACCAAATAAATACTTTAGACATTTAGAAAACACTACTATAAAACAATGATTAATCACTCTAACCAACCTCAAGAATTTGACGCTGTAATTGGTGGAAACGCATCTCCAACTTTGAACGATGTAGTATTAGGTGGAATTCAAGGTGTTAAAAAACGTTTGGAAAGCGAAGATGAGGAACAACAAGTAGCAGCACTTGAGGATGCGCTTAAATATGGGGATGCGGGTATAGATTTGATAATAGAGACATTATACGACTCTTTCGACGAAATGCATAACCGTGCAGCTCGCTTGTTGCGGAAAGCTGGAATAAAAGGTAAGCAAGTATTATTAGATTATGACCCTTGGTTATGGTTTACTACTTTCAAAGATTGGGAACCAGAAGATTTATATGATAGTGATATAGAAGAGGCTGCTGGTGGTATTGTGTATATAGTAGGAGGCAAGAGGCAATTACTAACTTTATTAAATAATTCAAAAGTTGGTTATATAGAAGCTATTAAAATTCAGAAGTATGTCAGAAAGTCATATACGAATAAATCAGTTCAAGATGTTGTAGATTTGCTCGTTGAAAAAAAGAATCCATTAAAAAATCTTCAAGCATTATTTGTTGGAGAGTTTTGCCAAACATATAATGTCAAATATAAAACATCTAAACTTGATGTATGTAGTATTTATCCTTTACTCAAAGCATATCCTTTTTTAGAATTACTACATATACGGGGACGCATGGTTGAGGAAGATATTCTCAAAAATAATTCTCAATTATTGCAAATACGTAGCGCCAATGGGAATTCATTCACTCCCTCTAAAGCATTAGTACATAATCACTTAAAAACTTTAATTGTCGAAGCAGCAGAAATAACTGAAAAAAATCTGACTAAAATTTGTAATCTTGACTTACCGTCTTTAGAATATTTTGAGTTGTGGCTAGGTCGCGGTAAACACTACAACATTAATTTAGATATTTTGGCGCCCATTCTTTCCGGCAAATCATTTCCCAACTTACTATTCCTAGCCATTAGAGGAACAGCAAACACAAGTGAAATAGCTCAAGCCATAACAAAATCTCCAATATTAAACAAATTAAGAGTACTAGAACTAACAGACGGCAACCTAACTAATATCGGCGCCATTGCCCTACTAAAAACACCATCTGTCAACCGCTTACACACTCTTGACGTTTCCGGAAACCGCATAAACCCAGGAATGCTAGAACAACTCTCCCAACTAAAATGCCGTGTACTCACAGGTTCTCAATTTAACGACCGTTACTACTCAATCTGGGAATAAAATAGTACTACTCTCTCCATTCTCTTCCTGTGTGTCCATAAGGCGCCATTTACAATATACTCGCTTGCAATACATCCAGATGGAGAAACATTTCATGAATAATATAACTAACTTGCACTAATTTCTTGTGGGGTTGCACTAATTTCTTATGGGGTGGGTATCCTTGCCCGCCCTATGTTTGGAACGGGCTTTCTATCCCATTCCACAAGAGATTAATAATTAAATTTGGCAAAATAAGTGCTAATCATAAAATGAACAACCCTAACCAACCCAGAAAACACGATGCAGTACTCGGTGGACAGGCGCCTCCTCCCACACATGGTGTAATATTAGGAGGAATCGAAGGAGTTGAAAAACGTTTAGCAACCGGATTACCAGAATATCAAACTGCTGCACTCAACGATGCACTCAATTATGGAGACGCTGGTTTAAAGATAATTCTCAAATCATTGCAAAATACTACAGGTAAAGTAAAATTATTAGCATACTCTCACTTACGCGCGCGCTCAGAAACCTGGGTACAAGAAGCACTCAAAGCTTATAACCAGTATGAATTTTTACAATGCGTTCATACTTTTAAAGGACAAAAATCCGAATTAGGTCAAGTTAATACGGTTGCTTTAAGTCCAGATAATCAATTAGTCTACGCAACAAAATCACTATACTATGCAACTTTAAACACACTAAAAAGCCAGGATGTGCAAGTAAAGAAACAACCTCGTTTATTTGAGTGCAGTCAAAATAGTGAAATTAATTGTGTTGTAATTAGTCCTGATGGTAAACGAATGATTAGTGCTTGTTCGGACGGATGTATTACTGTATGGAATTTTAGTACAGGTAGACTGCTTAATCAATTTAAAGCACACTCTCGTTCAGTTAATGCTTTAGTAATTAATCCTTCAGAAAAAAAATTTATCAGTGCAGGCGCCGAAGGGTCTATCAAAACCTGGGATTTACATTCGTGTAAAGAACTTGGTACATTATTTTCAAAAGAATACAGCCGACAGTCAACTTACGCTATGAACATTATATCAACTGGTAAAATATTGATTAGCGGTAGTAATGAAACAATTCGAGTTTGGGACTTGCGTGCAAAACGAGAAGTATGGAAGCTAGAAGGACATTCGCACGTCATTAAATCTTTAGCCATTAGTCCTGATGGTAAAACACTAGTTAGCGGTTCTGACCAAAGAATTAAGGTGTGGGATATACAGTTAGGACAAGAGATATTTTCGTTCTACGGTCATGCAGACTGGGTGCGTTCTATAATTTTTAGTCCTGATGGTGAGAGTTTTGTTACTGCTGGTGATACAAAAATTAAAATTTGGGATGTTTCTACAGCAAAGAAACTTCACTCGTTTCAAGCACACGATGATGTAGTTAGCTCGTTAGCGTTGAGTTATGATGGCGCCACATTAGTAAGCGGTAGTTATGATGGTACGGTTAAAATCTGGAGGTCTTAATGACAGATAGTTTTGATGTACCAATTAATCAATTATTTACCAGGTTAGAAAATTGGCAATTTGAGTCCTTCGACCCCCAAAGAATTATTATCGAACCAACGAGTAAAGCTTATATCATTGAACTAGAAATCCCAAATCGTACAAATAGATGGAGATATGCAGAGCTAGAAGCTTTACTAAATCATCCTCACACCCAAGAACTTGAAGCCTTAATTTGCCGTATAAAATGTGATTACTGGGAGAGGGATAGATATTTTGGTATTTGTTTGGAAGCTTTATGCGATGCGAGTAATAACTTACCTAATTTGAAAGCGCTATATATTGGAGATGCACAGGAACACGAATATAGAAAATCGAAGTTAAACGTTTTTGATATTCGTCCCATTTTAGAAGCATTTCCCAAATTGGAAGTCTTGCAAGTTAGAGGTTGTTTTGACGAATTTCCGTTGACCAACCAATTGCCATTAATAATATTTTCATTAGAATATTTTGAGTCAAAATGTTTGTCAATTCATTGCAATCATAATCATACTTATCCAATGTTTACATCCTTATAATTTCGGTAAGTTAAAAAGATAGATATCATAAACTAAGTAATTTTCTGGATATTTAATACTTACACCAAGCTTAAAGCAATGGCAGCAACTGGTAAATCAGAAGAAGGCTTAATATTTGTTGTTTAGCATATAAATACTATAGTACTGTTACTACTGGCGCCCTTAGTTTTTACAGTGGTCAGGTGCCTTAAAAGACATCATAACCATATTTGAACGCTCCGATGATGAAGCGCGCGCGTCCTTCGATGCACTGGGGACAATTAATTAAGTATTGAAACGAAAAAGTAAAGATTCGTTTCAATATAAAACTCGATTATCAGCACCTGGTAAATTGATAATTAAAGCAAATATAGCTTGCTCTCATCCGCAATTTTCAGCCATGAGTTCAATTTTTTTGGCTTGAATGGTAAGTGTGGAATATTCATAAGAGTGGAACCCCTTTCTTTAAGTACAAACAAAGAGGAAATCATGCAAGCAAGCAGAAGCTTTGATGTTGTTGTTTTGATCGGATAGTAAATCGCACAGATCATATTACAAACGGGAGTATAGATTGTCATGACAAATAAAAATGCAGCCCAACTTTTCAAAGCTGTTCAACAAGATCAAGTATTAAAGGAAAGGCTCAAAGCAGCAACCGACTCAGAAGCATTCATCAGGATTGCGACTCTTGCTGGCTATGACTTCACAATTGAAGAATTACAGACTGAACTGAGCAAAATGTCTTCTGAGGAGTTGGCAGCTATTGTTAATCCAGGGGTCGCACCCAGACTCCACATTATTCCAAGGTAATTTCAGGCATTATTATACGATTAGATAAAATTTGAGGCGCCTACAAATTAGTGTATTTCCATTCTAGCAGTCAAGCTGCATTGAACATATTTGCCCTCTGCCAATTTGTTTCCGTTGGAATGTTGATTAATGGCGCCCGCAAATACTATCACTTAATCGCTTTTTAGAATAACTGATTAAAGCGCTTCTTGCCAACCTTCAACTATGGCAACTAGCAATTAAAACTATAGCAGGATAGCCAAAATAGTTCAAAGAGAAATAGCTGGGTCAAGTCCCTTGAGGTAGCGCGCGCTTGCTCTCCTTTTAACAAAATACCTTATTCGCAACTGAAACGGGTAAATTTAAGAGCTATGATTGCTGTTATATCAGTCTCGCTTTCAACTGTGCCAATTGTGTGAGATGTAAACACTCTTATTCTCATCATAAAAATTTTCAACTAATCACTACAGCTATTTAGAGATTGACGAATAACATTAGTTTTAGCCGTATCACCTGGTTGAGCTTCACCTCTGTGATTAGGCCCATAAAGATAGTCGATAACTCTTGTTTTGGATTCATCACTAAAATCCCTTACTAAACTTGGAATTTGTCTTCTGTCTGCATGAACTATATCGTTAAAAGGGCTTGGACCTAGTACAGCAACTGAACCTGGTTCGTCATTTACTGGTGGATGTGTATGATAAACACCTACCACATAACTCCCATTGACATCCGAAGGAGTATTTCCTAATGCAACTGCCGCCCCAGGTGAGCCGACAATAACATTCGTAGTGGTAAATTGACCAGTAGCACTATTCCAAACAACCCATCTGCCTCGTTCTAAATTATCTTTACGAGTTGCCTGCCAGTCCCTATCTAGAGCCGCACGCACACTGGGGTTACAAAAAATTTCGCGTTTAGAAGGAGAACCAGGTATTTGATTTAAGGTGTTACCATTTCTAGGAGTTGTTGAAGATGGCTGTTGAGTCGGCGCCTCACCCGGTTGTCCTGAACTACTGCCAGATGGCGCCCCACTTGGTTGCCCTGAACTACTACCAGATGGCGCCTCACTTGGTTGCCCTGAACTACCACTGGGCGGTGTTCCTCCATCAGCCGGACGACCAGACATACCCAAGCGCTGTCTACCAGTATCGCCAGGAACTGCAACATCACCAGCTGGGTTGTAACCCGCATCATTATTTTGAGCTATTAAAAGCGTTTTATCTGGCTGGTTTTTATTTGCTGCTTTAACCTTAAAGTTGTCTGGTACATAAAGCTGAATTAAGGTTTTATTATACCCGGTAGGTAAGTAGCGGACATAAAAACCTTGTGGGTGTAATGACCATTGTTCGGGTGATATTGTTGGTCCATCTTTTTTGGGTTCTCCAACTAAAACTGCTATTTGTTCTAGCTGTTGATAGGTTGTACCTGCTGTACTGGTCAACATTTCTCGGATACGAGCTTCTGCTTGTAGTACCTGCTGCACTACTGGTGGTAAATGTGCAGTGGCTTGGACAAATGCTTGTTTTGGAATTAAACCTAGCGTGCCACCGTTAAGTTTAAAAATTTCATCTGATGTTAGCAGTTTTACGGCAACCTGCTGTATTTCTGGTCTTGTGTCGCTGATTTTAGTCCGAGCAGTAATAGCCCACAGCAGCATCTGAATGTCTTCTTGTTTGATTTCAGGGTAACGTGCAGAGTTTTGGAGAATTTTACGGACAATACCAGCTTTAGAACCTTTTAATGCTGCATAAAGATATCCATTTCCCTTACTCGGTCCGTGGGTTCCTGCCTTCAAACAGTAACTTTGTACGAATAATTCAAATAATCCTGGACGTAGTAAAAAGCCACCTTTTGAACTCCGTGGTAACTCAGTTAATGGTCGAAATTTTTTTGAATCAAATTGTAAAGACAAAGAAGTTTTACTTTTAGTATCAGAAAAACTCGTGCTAACAGGCGCCTCTCCCTCCAAAAGCTTTGTTAAATCGGGAATTGGTATTTGCGGAATCGAGCTTGGCAATTGAGGTATAGGAATAGAAGGTTTTGGTATAGGAAAAGGAAACTGTCCCAGTGCAGGTCTTGTTGTTGCCAACAATAAACCCATGCAAACCATGACAATAAATTTTATCATCAGTATAAATTTACAATTATTTTGCTTGTCGTTACTGAGTGTATATGTAAGCCAGACCTATAATATGCAAATATGCAAAAAATATTAAACGAAACAAACGAACTGTTTTATTGTATAAGTGTTTACTATCTATCACAAAAAACTATATGTCAATGCGGCGCCTTTAAACGTTTATGAATAAATTATAAAAACTTAAACTATCAAACCTTGTATATTAGCTTTGCGAACTATTTCAAGGCACCTTTATCAATAATAAATTACGATACGTTGCAAATTAGCAATTAGCTGTTATGACTTGTCTCATTGTTGAATGTTCGGCGCCCTAATAATACAACCGAATTAAGTTTTATATCAAATGACCCAGATCAAAGCTGTGGTTTTGATAAAGTTTAATTTGGTCAGTGTCGGCGTTAAATTCGGCGCCTAGTAGTGGAGCTAGAGATTGTTTAAGAATTTCGTGTGCGAGGAAAGCACTTTCGACGGCGTGGTTGGGACGTTTGTTTTTTTGTTCGTAAGTTTTTAGCGCTTGGTATTGCTGCTGTAAATGAACGCTCTGGGTCAAGAAGGTGTAACTCATCAAACACCAAATAAGACGCAAAAACGGCGCCAGCGTTGATATTAGCAGAACCACGACCAACCGAATAAGGGATATTTAAGAAACTGCTTAACATCTGGTCAATAGTACAAAAAATAATATCACCTTCAAAATGCGGGTCTTCTGGGTTCTCCCCTGTTTGCAAAGTCACCACAATAGGACGAGGTAGTTTATGTAATGGCGCCCATTTGTGTACTAGTTCTTCTGTTTGCTGACGCAAGCTGTTTGCCAAAGTACGTAAAGGAACAACATAAATTAATTTCTTGGGAAAGTCGAGGTCAAAAACTTTCGCAAACAGAAAAGGTGCTATTGCAGTCTCAGTTTTTCCTGAACCAGTAGGCGCCCGAAGTAGAGTATTTTGGTGGTTGAGAATGCGAGTAATAGTTTGTGTTTGGAAAGCGCGTGGGTTATAGGTAGTAAGAGTTTGGAATAAATAAGGAATATCCATAAAAGTAGATGCGTTTGAAATAAAGTAGGGGCGCCTGTCAACCAAATTAAAATCTGTCACAATAATAATACTTTTTAACTAGATAACCATATAGTTAAAAACATACCATCTACTGCATCATAGTATGCCACGCAAGAAGAACGAACGTGCGGATAATGACTCACCGTGGAAAGAAGTTTTGGAAGCATATTTTCCACAAGCGATACAATTTTTCTTTCCAAACACAGCTAAAACCATTGACTGGACACGCCCCCACGAGTTTTTGGATAAAGAATTTCAGAAGATAGTTCGTGCTGCAGAAACGGGAAGACTCTATACAGATAAGCTAGTTAAAGTTTGGGATATAAAAGGCAAGGAAACATGGCTTTTAATTCATATAGAAGTCCAAGCTACGGTTGACGATGATTTTGCCGAGAGAATGTATGCTTATAATCAGAGAATTTATCAGCGCTTCGGAAAACACCCCGTAAGTCTGGCTATTTTGTGCGATGATAACCCAAAATGGTGCCCGTCCCAATATAAATTTAAACATCCGGATACAAGTTTTGTCTTCAAGTTTGGAGTAGTCAAGCTATTAGTATACTTACAACATTGGCAAGACCTGGAAAACAGTGAAAATATTTTTGCCATAGTAGTAATGGCACATTTGAAGATGCAGCAAACAGAAAAGCTGCCACAGGAACGTAAAGTGTGGAAACTCTGGCTGGTTCGGCGCCTTTACGAAAAAGGTCTTCTTTAACAAGACATCCGTAACCTTTACCGATTCATAGATTGGATTATAATATTACCAAAGGCGTTGGAAGAAGAGTTTTGGCAAGATTATCAGACATTTAAGCAGGAGGACACTATGCCTTACATTACCTCAGATAAACGGGTTGAATTCAAACTTGGACAACGCGAAATCGTTTTTGGCCAATTACAAGAACAGTTTGGAGACCTACCAGAGAGTGTAATATCAGATATTAAAGAACTTTCTCGTCCTCAATTAATGTTATTAAGTAAGGCAATACTTCGTTTTACATCAATTGATGACTTAGTTAATTGGTTGCAAGCAAATCCACCATTACCTGATGACCTCACAGACAGATTCATTTAAATAGCACTCATTTATTTTATACTTCTCTTGTGGAGCAGCCTTCCAGGCTGCTATTATTTTTTATCTAGTATAATAAATTATTGATTAATGTAACTCATAGAAAGAATTATGTCCTAAATGCTTTACATATTTTTGTACAAGATTTTGAAGTATATCAGGACATCCTATATCTATCCAATCATCAATTGATCCGAGAAAACAAAACCTGTGTGTTATAAATATTCGTCTCTCTTCATCGATTAGAGTAAACTTTAACATGGTTGAATAAGTTATAGTATTATTGATGGCTTTCTGTATATCGGCTTCTTTAGTCAAACGAAAACTTGATAACCATTCTACTAAGTTTTTCTCATCTTGATTTGCTGTATATATAAAAATAGTATCTTTCTTGACATCTATTTTATAGTAATTTAAGCTGCAAAATTCTTTCATTCCTTTATCAACTATTGCAACTTCTTCATCACTAATAATTTTTGGTTGAATTCTTTGCAAAAACACTTGAGAGTTAGGGTTCTCATATATTTCATAGCCATCTGGTATAGTTTTAACTAAAGTTCCTTTATTCTTCATCGAAAAGAAGTACTTTGGCTTACCAGTTTTTGTGGCGCCTTGGTGGAGATAATATTTTTGACATTTTCTGTTCATGTACTCTACAACCATATCTCACTCCCAAAATCTTGATACAATTAAGTCAATTTTACGAATAGTTACTTCGTAGTCTACTACTATATGAATGATATTGAACTAACTCACATTGCACTACCCGTATCAAATCTAGAACAAAGTATTAACTTTTACTCTACTTATGCTCGTATGAAAGTAATTCATCAGCACATTGATACTGTTGCTGGTGCTGGAGTTGCGCGTAGATGTTGCCGAGTTGATGGACATTGCACTCGTAAATAAATTCAAGCCGGAATTGGTACAAATACAGTATCCAAAACGCACCGAAATTCATGCATTATTATGGCACGGAGCAATTATAGATACTCCTCCAGACTTAGAGGATAGAGTTGATGAACTGGATAATAGGGTAAATACTGATGCTATTCGTTATGCTACGGGTGGTTGGGTAACACCAATGCCGCAAGCGTAAACGGTATGATGCGCTGTAGAGGCGCCACAAAATCGCGTTTATACATGGGTATAATTTTGTTATTTAGTAGTTATTGTGCTAAATCGTTAGAATCCGCAATTATCTGTGAAAAATCTCGAAAAGTAAAATTATCTGCTGTTTGAGGACGAAAATACCATTTTTCTACAGAGTCATCACGTAGCTTCCATTCGCAGTCAACTACTAAATCTTGAGCTTTATTCCAAATCTCATTTGACAATTCAACATCAGGTTTTAGCTCAAGCTGAAAATCAATATAATGTATATCTGGGAATCTAGTAGCAAAAGCCTTTACTCTTTCTATATTATCGTTCTTCAGCTAATTGCTGTACTAATCTTAGTATCACTTGCAAGTTTTGTTGTTGCATGGTGGGGTTGAGTAAAGCTTGTTGAACAGCAGCTTCTATTTTTGTCCTTCTTCCCGGCGCCATTTTTTCTAGTTGCCTTTTAAAAGGTTTTGTTTTTGGCATACTCTTATTATTAATTTTAGTCTTGTTAAAATTTACGTTGAACTAGTGGAAAGTTTGTATTTACCAATTGTGTATATTCGCCACGTTCAAATTTTATCAAGTTCTCCCTGGCCACTGCAACAGTAATATAAAGAGGAATACCACAATCAACAGCCGCTAAAACTAACGCTGCTGACATAGTTTTAGTTCCACCCGTATAGTCAGCGAGAATTTCTACATCTGGATTTTGCTGTAATTCACGAATGCATTTAGTGACGCCGAGATAACATTCTCCTAAATTATCGGGGTTTTTAATTAAAATCAAGTCGCGTTCAGGTTGAAATTTATCTCATAATTCTACTTGGGTAGGAATGTTAGGTAATCTTTCAATAACTTCGGCGCCTTTCGATGGCGTTTCCCAGTTTTTCAGCTTGAAGTTTCCGTCCCCTTTCGGGGTCAAGGTCGTAAATAACACCAACGATATTCGCAACGGTAACACAAATGTTGTTACGTTTCCGTCCCCTTTCGGGGTCAAGGTCGTAAATAACTATGGACGTATGCAACAAGCAAAAGAGATAGGTACGATGTTTCCGTCCCCTTTCGGGGTCAAGGTCGTAAATAACGGCTCTGGTCAAGGAGCTGGTATCAATAATGGTACTTCGCTTAGTTTCCGTCCCCTTTCGGGGTCAAGGTCGTAAATAACTGCTACTCACTAAGCTTAGGAGGACACAAAGTTTCTTACAAGTTTCCGTCCCCTTTCGGGGTCAAGGTCGTAAATAACAGGTGGTCTGATAAATAAAAATGAATATTACAATCTTATTGAAGTTTCCGTCCCCTTTCGGGGTCAAGGTCGTAAATAACCCTACTACTAAAAAGCTGTTGCTGTATTTAGTTTTCAAGGTGCAGTTGCGCCGGACTACTGAGAGCTTAAGGTCACTTAGATAATAAGTACTCGCTTCAAAAAAGATTTGGCGCCAAAAATTGCTACTTAACTTAATTATAGTGCAAAAAAGCCAGTATTCAAACCAAAAAAATCTGATTATCTTTTGTAAGCACAACATTACTCCTGAATAGTTGTACAGGCTTGCTGCGTCAATTTAAGACTGATTTTTACAATCTTTTACAATTGCTGGCGCCATTCTATTTAGGTGGTTTCAGGGTTTACATACGGCTTTTATACAATAGTGTAGTGTTTACAAAATTAAACAATCAGGTGGTTCGTAAGGTGGGGGACTGCCATATACCCGCACCTGTTGCTTTGTGGTCTCGTTTAGGGGATAAACTCTAAGGTTATCTTCGCTTAACTTAAGAGTTGGCAACCAATCGTTTTCAAGTAGGTGATTCAAAATATTTTCGTGCAAAGGACACTCGAAAACTGAATATTGTACGCGCTGGCAATTTCGTTCTATTAGTTTTGCTAGCTTAGTACGACGTTTATCGTTGGATACGTCGTAGCAGACCAACCAAAGTTTTTTCATTTTATTGTGAATGCCTCGTAGTTTAGATTTAATTCCGTCAAACAGCGTCCTAAGCTTCGAGCTTGTTCTAAGATTATTGAACTCATGGTTAGGCGCCGATTCTGTGGTGGATATAAAATAGTATTGCGAAACTGCTTGTCTAGTTCTGCTAAAAATAGTTTTTTCGCCAAGTTACCTAACCATATTCCTTCACCATCTGGAGATGCTTGGAAGTCATCTGGTGTTAGCATTTCTGATTGAATAATGGAAATTACAGCTTGGTCTACTATTACTGGTCGAAATTCTTCCATCAAGTCGAGTACTAAATTTGGACGATATGGTTCTGTAGCGTGGAAGAAACCTAAATATGGGTCGAGTCCTGCTTGTACGCAACTAGAAAAAACGCGCGCTAGCAATACTCCGTAACCCCAACTCATTAATGCATTAACAGGGTCTAAAGGTGGGCGCCTATTACGTCCGTTAAAATTCCAGTGTGCAGGAAACCAGTAACGTAAACCTTGATAGTAGGTGCGCGCGCAAATTCCTTCAACTCCCATCAACTCGCTACGATTTAAAAAGGTGTTATCATCTCCCAACTGTGAAGAATAAACACTAATTAAATTAATCGCTTCTATCAATTCGGCAATTTGCCTTTCTGTGGCACGGTTACGGCGTTGTAATAATACCCGCTGATTACGGATTTTTCCGATGACTAATTTTTGCGCTAATGCCATACCCAACGCGCTTTCCAAAATACGGTACTGCGCCATACGAACTGCGGGATTTGTCGCAAATTGTCCTTGTAGGCGCCCGCGAAACTGACCGCTTTGGCGAAGAAAAATAGTTTCGATACCTCGGTCAATTAATTGGGCAATGGCAACGTCGGTTAATTGAACACCTGGTAAGACTATTACCAAATCCAATTCTGCTAAACGGCAATTTTGTGAGTCTTGCTTCTTGGTTACTATAAGAGACTCATTGCGGTAGCGAACAACAGTACCTGGCTCGGTAAGATAAAGTGTAGTCATTGGTGTAGAAGAGAAGGGAAAATATATTTGCTTTTATCTTCTCTTATGGTTGGAAAGGCGCGTTTCCAACGATATAATACATATCAACTATTTGTTGACGGGCAAGGATGCCCGTTCCACAAGATAGTTAATTTTATTTTTAAAGGTTATTAAATAAAAACCCAGCCTCTTGGACAGAGACTGGGCGCCATATATGTATTACATTTCAACCAATTGCCAGATTGATTACGCGGAAATTTCCCCAAGGTTAACTTTTACTACCTTGTTCTTTTCAGTTTCTGACTTGGGTAATGTCAAATTTAAGATGCCATCTTTGTATTCTGTAGTTACGGCAGTATTTTGGATGCGCGCGCGTAAGGAGATTACACGTTGGAATTTGCCGTAGTAAAATTCACTTCTAACCTTACCGTTTTCATCAGTCTTGGTTTCTGCTTTACGTTCAGCCACTACTTTAACTGCGTTTTCGCTAACTTCGATATCTACATATGACGCTTCAACACCAGGCAGTTCTAATTTTAGATGTACTGCTTCATCGGTTTCATGTAGTTCGGCTGCTGGAGTTCTAAATGTCGGCGCCTGAAAGTCTTGAAACAATGAATCTAATTGACGAGTAATAGCATTCATTTCGTTCCAGGGATTGTAACGTACTAACATTTTGTCTTGCTCCTTTTCACTTATGTATTGATTAATTAGTTCGGTATATCGTTTCGTATGTCCTTATAATAATGAAGGTCTAAATGCTTGGAAATACGGTTAATATCACTTTTAAATTAATAAAAACCGAATACTATCAATGAAATAATTAGGATTAGTGTAAGTACTAAAAAATGAGGTACGGTAAACCTAACACGTGATGTGATTTTAGATGGCGCCTTATCAAACTACACTAGTTTAGAGAATCCGCAATTACTTGTGAAATATCTCGGCGATGAGTAAAATTATCTGTTATTTGAGGAAGAAAATACCATTTTTCTCCAGAGTCATCACGTAATTCCCATTCGCAGTCAATTACTAAATCTTGAATTTTACCCCAAATCTCATTTGATAATTCAACTCTTGGCTTTAGCTCAAGTTCAAAATCAATATAATGTATATCTGGAAAGCTAATGGCAAAAGCCTTTACTCTTTCTACATTATCGAATTCAGCCAATTGCTGTACTAATCTTAGTATTGCTTGCAAATTTTGTTGTTGCATGGTGGGGTTGAGTAAAGCTTGTTGAACAGCAGCTTCTATTTTTGTCCTTCTTTGCGGCGCCATTTGTTCTAGTAGCCTTTTAAAAGGTTTTGTTTTTGGCATACTCTTGTTGACTTCATCCTAAATATAATTTAACATTTTTAATATTACCGTCTTCTTTTAAAGCTGTAATTTGAATTTTTACTGCTTGTCCTGACTGTAAAGTCTTTACATTTTTCTTTTCTCCAGTAGTTTTCTTCCTATTCTCCAAAAATTCATATGTGACATCATTACCCTTTATTTTGGTAACTGTAGCATCTAAAATTTGACCAATTGTAAAATTGTATAATGCTGTTTCTACTTGATTAGTTTCTTGTTCTAAAGATATACTTTCATCAGGTAGTACATGAATACGATTATCCAGACCCTCCATATCCATCACTTGGAAAGGACTAGGAAGCACTAAACGACATTTATATTCGTTAACTGTTTGATCCTCAGCTTTAACAGGGTTACAAAGATAACTTTCTCTAACGCTCCTTTCAATTTCCATATATCTTGTTCTTATATCAACTGGTGGGTATTTATCCCATCTCAGCATGAGGAGCAACATTTTTATGCGTGGTATATCTTTTAATTTTAATTTTTCAGTTTCTGTTACGTTATAATCTTCTGGATAATCAAGTTTACTAATTTCACTTGTTATATACTCTTCAAAACGGTTAATGCAGTTAGCACACTCATCATGAGTAGCAGGATGGTCTCCAACTAACCATTTATCACCATCGAATAGTTTTGTATAACGTTGCTTGGGTTCATTACGATATCGCTCATTCAAATGCAGTTCGTATTTTTCAATTCCTACAGCACCCATCCCTAAAGGTTTACCCATACCCAAAGAAAAGCAGTACCTTTCCTTCGCACTCAAACTAAGTAATTGTCTTGTTTTCATTTCTTCTTCTTTTACTGGCAAGGTTAAGGTTAACGTCCATAATAAGGCGCCTAACTCTACATCTGTTAAATTCTCAAAGTTAATAGTAAACTCAAAAGTAACTCCAGATTTAATTGGTTTAATTTTAGTATATTGCGACTGCTTATTTTCAATTTCCTTTTCTGGCAGGTTTTCGCGAATTCTTTCTATCCTAACATCGCCTTTGTGCCAGTAAAGTTTATGACCCCGAATTACAGTATCGACATTAGGTTCGCTCGCGTAGTGCTTTAAACTTTCCTTGTTAGAGTCCTTCTGTACTAAGTAATGCTGGAATGTTGTCGGTTTGGGACTAGCGAGAATACGAGGTGTAATTATATCGTTACTCAACCAAATACCATCTTCATCACCTTTATATAGAGCATCACTGAAAAAAACACGTCCTGCACGAGACTGCTCTTGAACTTTCTTATCTCTAACAGATCCAAAAATTGCATCTGTTATATCAATTATGTCAGATTTTCCAACCCGTTCTGGAACGAAATCCACTGCTGATGCTGCTCTACCAGTATTTTTAGATAAATAAGGAATACGAAAGTTTTGGCTTTGACCAAACAAAGTTACTACTGAGTTTGAATCTTTAGGTGTACAATAAAAAACAGGTCTACCTGGTTCCAAAAACCCTATGCTTTTACTAAATTTGTTCCTAGGATTATTTTCAAACAGCTTTCCTTGTTGAAAGTCAGTTAGTGCATTACAATAATCACGGATTGCACTTTCACTAATTTCAAGAGAAGCCGCTTTTGATGGTTCTAATACTATATAATGATTTTTGCGCGTATCTTTACGACGAAGTAATCTTCTACGCTCTGCTTCTGTAACATTCAATGTTTCTAGCATATTACCGCTAGTTACTAAATAACCTTGACGACCACCAATTATCTCACCTTCACTAATAGTGATATTTTTACCATTCAAGTTAACATTAATTTTGATATATTGAGGCAAATATTCATCCTTCTCCATTATAATTAACGAAGGAACATCTGTTTTATTAATATCTTGCTCTTTAATTTTTAAAAAAGATTTATTATTATGCTCAGTAGCTGGACGAATAAACCATTTATCACCACGCTTTTCTAAATATCCAGCTTTAACAGAATTTTTTATAGTATCCTTATATATATTGCCTAATGGGTCATCACTTTCAGCAGCAACTGCACGAAAGAAAAACTTATCTTGCTCAGATACACGTTCAATTTTACTAAAACTGATAATCTCTACTATATTCCTAAACATTCCTCGCAAACTGCTACCTGCTAAAACAGGGTTTTCATTACCAGGATGCTGGAAAAACTGAGCATATTTTTCGCGCTCTTCAGAAGTTAACTCTTCATTACCCTTATCTCCAAAGTTTGCAAAATCATCTTTATTTAAACCACAACGAGTATATAAAAGAGATTCAGTTTTTAAAGTACACACAATTTTACCAGTATAACGGTCAGAATAGTAACGGTCATGCGTGCGTAAATTACCGTCTGCTTCCAACTCTGCTGGAACAACTTTATTATGTAACTCGACAAAATTATATGGAGCTACTGCTTTACGTTGTGGAGAAACTTCTTTAATATGTCTTGGAATCATTTATTATTACTGTCTATATTAACTAAACGACTGAGAAAAATACGAGCTACCCCATCCTTATCATAACTATAATAATGATGTAACTCCAGACGAATTGGACGATATAGCTTATTCGCATCTTTTTTAAATGCTGTTTTGCTTACAGCAATAGGAACAGCATGTTTAAGTCCCTGAGAACCATCTGCAAGTAACGTAAACTTACCACACTCACTTAACCTTCCTTGTGTTCCCCAAATAATTTGCTTTTCCTGTATTACACCAATTTCTTTATCAGTAACCAGTTTAGACACATTCGTTTCTAAAATCAAACGCGCGCGCCATTCTCCATCAACATTCCATAGTAAAATTTCACCAGCACTGCCAAAAACACGACATTGCTGTAAACTTGATAAATTTAAAGAAGCAAAATCACATTCTGGAAAAGCTTGTGTAGAAGTGCTAAGAATGCATGAGTCAGCTTCAAATAACCCCCAAATAACCCCATTCAATGCATGAGCTAACAAATACGGTAAATGGTAATCTTTAGTTATAGCTTGTTGCTTCAACCACTCTTCTAACGAATCTTCAATACCTTGCGTAGAAATTTCCTGGCATAAATCTTGACTTATCATACCTGCTCTACCAATTTTTCTACAAAATACTCTAATCTTTGTTTATCCTGGTCACTAATTATCAACTTTCCCTTATTCTCAGAAATACTCCGCTTCTCTTCTAACGACCCATAATTAGAATTATACCAAACGATTCTTGCCTCCAAACCTTGTAAACGTCCCCTACCAATACTAGTTGTACCACCAATAGGTAAATCACTCACCCATAAATCCTTAAGTAACAAAAGCAATAAACCAATTTCGTACTCTTTTGGGTTTTGTAACTCTATTTGTAAACTAATATTCATATCCTTTCTACTTTCATCTGGATTTTTCTTATACTTATTTTTATCCTTCTTCTTATCATCCTCTTTTACCTGAGCAGGATAAATAGGTTGTTCTTGAAATAATGCTCCATGATACGCTCCACCTGTAAAACGGTCGATAGCAATTCGACTTTGCACCAGTTCAGAAGTATTCTCTATAATTGTTTCATCTACCAGTAAACGACTTGCTTTAGCTTCCTTAGTCTCTTCATCCACAAAACCAAACAACTCATTTACAATTTTCAAATCTTTATCCAAAGTCTTAATAATTCTTTCCGCGCGATGCCATAAAACTCCTGCTATACTGGCGCCAGATACAACGGGTTTATTTCCACCCTTCCGATACGAATGCAAATGTACAGTATCAGGAGAACATTTGTTTGGAATTAAATTTTGATTAGAGCGAATAAGTAAAGGAGTAACAAGCTTAAAATTAGCGGTGATAAAAAGACGATTACGTCTATCAATCTGTTCTATCTTCACATTCTGTAATTGCTTACTACTATGAGGTTGTGTACCCCAACGTTCAAAAGTCAACCAAGCAATACAGTCACTCTTTTTAGTTAAATCAAATTCCCAAATTTGCCATTCTTCCACATGACATTTTCCAAAACCTCGTCGTTTTTTCATTCCAATACCAATTTCACCTTTTTTCAACCCCTCCAAAACTATACTCAGTGCTTGTTTTAATAAAACTTCATCCTTATCGCTTTCAATTAAAAGCTCAAACCTAAGAGGAAACTGAGTTCCTGCTGATAAAAGTTCCAAATCATATTTATTTTTATCCAAAGCAGTACCCGTTTTCCCATCTATCTTAACTCCATCTCTTAACTCAACACGAGGAACCTTACTACTAATTGACTCATTAATTATCAAAGGACTTTGAGTATCTTCTTCTCGAAGTTTAATTTTCCTCTGCTCTGAAAGATTTCTCTCATCTTTATAAGCAAATAAATCTCCAAACAACTTAGCGGACATATTACTTCTGGTTTCAATCCTCTCGTAACTACATTCATACTCATGTAAATAATTACGTAATGCTCCAGCTATCGAAGAACCAGTCAGCAAAGCCTTATCACTAATACTATCACGTAACAACATCATATCCGTGGCGCCAAGAGCATCACCATCACTCAGGCAAGTCGGTGTATCCAAAACTAAAACACCATCTACAATTATACGCTTAACAATATTTCTAGAAATACGTTCTCTACTCATATTTTTTATCCTTTGTCGCTTGTTTGGCAACAGCGATGATTAATCGTAACGTATACTCAAGCTTTAATTTCTCAATTAACTCCGACGCAGCACCTTCCCCAGCTAAGTAAGTCGGCGCCAAAATTCCTAACTATGTAACGAAAAGTTAATAAGAGACGTTAGAGTTAAATTTTACACGCTG
>NZ_RSCL01000018.1 GCF_003991905.1 Dulcicalothrix desertica PCC 7102
TCTAGACTACTTCTTAAGTCTAGTCTAAAATGTACAACATGTCTAGCATGTCTGATGATTTGTTGTCCTATCTTTTACTCCTCGCTATCGTTTTTCAACATTTATGATTTATCACGATATATCGTTATCGTTCTAAATAATCTATCGCGATATATCGAATTTGTCAAATCATGAATATAAATAGGGCGGGCAAGGATGCCCACCCCACAAGACAAACTGTTGATTATGCTCCTCGGTCGCGCGTTAGGTCATAAATAACTTTCTCTGCGTACCAGTTATTTGTCCGGTTTGGGTATTTGAACTTAGCTTGGTTCAAAAGTCTGTTTATTCCTTGTATATCTCTGTGTAGCAAAGTTAGAAGCTGCGTGCGAAGTTTACTACTTACTTGGTCAATCGTAATAATGTTACGGTCTTGTTGCTGCTGTTGACTTCGAGAATAACTGGCGCCAGTTTTATTAGTACTTTTATTCGCTTGTAAGGCGCCAACACCAAGACCAACGATAGCAGCAGCACTCAGTAACAGTCCAACTTGAGACGCTTGTTCAGCTTCGCGTGAAGTAGAACTCAAATTAGCTTCTCGAACAGGAGTTGTATTTAATGTTGCAGTAGCAAGTAAACTAGCCACAGCTGTCGCAGCCAAAATCTTTAAATTAGTCGATTGCTTAACAAGTTGATCAAATAATAGTTGCATATAGTTTATAACCAATAACTCATCCGTTACATCCGTTGCATCCGTTGCAAGCGTTGCCATATTTCTACTATGCTTAAAAATTATGACAAAATTATGTCATTATTAAAAATATCAAATTATCTCTAGCCAATAAAAAACACTGCTTTCGTGTTCTCCCCTTTCAACGATGTTTTACGGGCGAGTGAAGAATTTTGAGTAGCAGTTATTGGCGAAAGTTTAGCGAATAAGCGCGCGCAAAAATTTACCGACATGAGCTAGAGTGTTTTAAGTTATACATCTGTTTTCTCATGCCAGAGCTTAAAATGGCAAAGCAGGTATTACCTGAATTCAAAATATCTATAGGTATTATCGGAAAAAACTATCCAAAATCTATCTGAGTGTAGTTATGCTGATAGACCAAAGATAAAAATTACTTTATCTTAAGATTGTTTGTGATTTATTAATCAAATACATAGCCAATATCAGTGTATTAATGCCGATACGGTTGTCAAAGGCAGTATACAAATATAGTTAGTCCCCATTTGAGTATATATATTATTTATGGCATTATTAGATTCTGAATTTGGCAAGAAGGAGACACGTACTGTCGGGAACGGTCTTCAGTCATTATTTTTAATTATATTTACACTTGCCTCAATTACAGCAATGGGCGCCCGTCTAGCTCACTTGCAAGTGGTGGATGGCAAAAAGTACTCAGAGCGCGCGCAGTCAAATCGAATACGAGTTATTCCTAAACAACCAGAACGGGGTAACATTTTTGACCGTAACGGCAAACTGCTAGCAACAACTCGCTACCCACGTTCGGTGTACCTATGGCCTATGACCCATACAAAATCGGGTTGGGACGAAAAAATCGGGCCGCGTCTGTCTAAAATTCTAAATATGCCACAAGAAGAAATCGAGCAGAAACTCGAAGAAGCTGGCCCAAATTCTTCTACACTTGTGCGTATTGCTCGCGATTTGAGCATGGAAGAAGTTACTGCGCTCAAAGAATATCAGCATGAACTTCCTAACGTTGAGATTCACACCGAGGCAGTACGTTCTTACCCGCATAAGCACGAATTAGCTCACTTATTAGGATATACTCGTGAGTTAACGGCAGAACAACTCAAAAATAGGAAAAGTGAAGGTTATCGGCTTGGTGATGTAATTGGGCAAATGGGGGTTGAAAAAGCCTTTGAACAACACCTACGCGGAGAATGGGGTGGTCAAGAAGTCGAAGTTGATGGTCGTGGGCGCCCGCTCAAAACGCTAGGAGAAGTACAGGCAAAACAGGGTAAAGATTTACACTTAACTATTGATTTAGATGTTCAAAAAGCAGCCGAGAAAGCTTTGGGTGGTAGAAATGGCTCAATTGTGGTAATGAATCCAAACAATGGGTCTGTTTTAGCAATGGTTTCCCATCCCACATTTGACCCGAATGTTTTCTCAAAACACAAACCAAACCCAAAAGAATTACGAAATATTTTAGCAGGTGAAGGATATCCACTTGTAAATCGTGCGTTAAGTGCGTTTCCTCCTGCAAGTACCTTCAAAATTGTTACTACTGCTGCAGGCTTAGAATCGGGTAAATATAAATCGAATCTAATTTTACCAACATATGGGTCACTCAATATTGGCGGTGTAACATTTGGTGAATGGAACCATGCTGGGTTTGGACCATTGGGATGGAATGGTGCAATGGCAATGAGTAGCGATACCTTCTTTTACCAAATTGGTAGAGGTATAGGTGGTCAAATATTAATTGACTGGACGCGCAAATTTGGATTTGGTCAAAAAACCGGATTTGAATTTACAACCGAAGAGTCTAGAGGTTTAGTCCCAGATGAAAAATGGACGCTAAGAGCCTTAAAAATGCCTTGGACTATTGGACACACTATTAACATGACCATTGGTCAAGGCGCCTTGTTAACAACACCATTACAAGTAGCACGAATGTTTGCGGTGCCAGCTAACGGTGGTTATCTCGTGCAACCACATTTGTTCAAAGACAACGAAGATGCTAAAAAGTGGCGTAAATCAGTAGGAATGAAACCTGAAACAGTTAAAATTTTACAAGATGGTTTACGTAAAGTAATCACCGAAGGTACAGCAAAAGCGATGAATTCTCCAACAATACCCCCAATGGCTGGTAAAACAGGTACCGCAGAAGCTTGGAGAAAAGGCATAAAAGAGAACCACACATGGTTTGGCGGTTATGCTCCTGCGTCGAAACCAGAAATTTTAGTAGTTTCCTTTGTTGAACACTCTGGTGGTGGTGGTGGTAGCGTCGCGGCGCCGATGGCTTTACAAATTATGGAAGACTACTTCCAAAGAAAGTACCCTGGTAAATACAAAAAACCCGAAGTGAAGGAAGTAAAAACAAACTAATAACTGGCAACGGATACAACGGATTTAACGGATGAGTTATCCGTTACATCCGTTCATCATCCGTTGCCAATATTGTCGAACTGTTCTAATAGTTTCTCGACGCTGGCGTTATGGTCAATAAACGAAAATAAATGTCTATAGCGCAGTTTACCTTCTTTATCCAATACAAATTGTCCTGGTAACGGCGCCCCTAAAGCTTGCCCAGTTTGATACGTCCGAAATATTCTACAACTGGGGTCACTCAATAACGGCATTTTCAAACCTAAATCTTTAACTACGATTTGACTTTGCCTTTCATCGGTACTTGTTACCATTAATACTTCTATCCCACGATTGGTAAACTCCTCGTAATTCTCATTCAAAGCTTTGATGTGGGGAAAGCAAAACGGACAATACTGCTTTTCTGTAAAAATTCGAGTCAATGCTAGTAAAACAGGTTGCTTGTTACGATATTCTGACAACTTGACAACTTTACCGTTTTTCACATCCTGTAGCTGAAAGTCTGGTGTCAAAAAATTTATCAAAAGTTTGTCATATGCCGGAATGGGTAGAAAATTCCGTGCGAAACGCTCATTAAATAAACCCCTAAAATCTGTAGAAATCGCCATATTTATACTTAGTAAAGCATTCAACTTAATAGCAATGTACTAATTAAAAACCACAGTTAAACACGATTTGAGCGCAGTTGGTATTCCTTGACCTGTGAATTCTGCCCAATTTGGGTGAGAATAAAGCAAGAAACTATACGTGTTTACCTGTGGTTATTTCTATGATAATTCTAAAATTTTACTCCAATATCAAAAATGGAGCTAGGACAGGCGCCTACACACTCGCGAAGTAGACTTTGGACTTAACAGGGTCGGGGTTCATTGTCTTGTCACCAGGTTGCCAACCGGCAGGACAAACTTCATCGGGGTGCGACTGTACGTATTGAATTGCTTGTAGTGTTCGTAATGTTTCATCAACGCTACGACCAAATGCCAAGTTGTTGATAGTCGCGTGCTGAATTGTGCCATCTTTATCTATGATGAACAAACCACGCAATGCTACACCTGCCGCAGGGTCGAGAACATTGTAAGCTGTGCTGATTTCTTTTTTGATGTCAGAAACAAGCGGGTAGTTTAGGTCACCTACACCACCTGATTTACGGTCTGTTTGTATCCAAGCAAGGTGCGAAAATTCACTGTCAACTGAAACACCTAGTACTTCTGTGTTGACTTTCTTGAATTCTTCGTAACGGTCGCTGAATGCTGTAATCTCAGTTGGACAAACAAATGTAAAGTCTAAGGGGTAAAAGAATAGTACGACATACTTACCGCGATAGTCGGAAAGTTTTACTGTCTTAAATTCTTGGTCTAACACTGCTGTTGCTGTAAAGTCAGGAGCAGTTTGACCTACACGAATGCATTCTGTCATTTATTATTCTCCCTCATTGCTTACACATTTCTAATTAGCGCGCACAACTTTGGTGACTTTTGCACCAATGTTACGTTCTACGCTTTACTATTTAATTACGAACTGTTACAACTATATCATACTCATAACGATTTTGAGTAAATAATGTTAGATGATTTAGATAAGCGGGAATGGTTGTTAACTAACGGTTTGGGCAGTTTTGCGAGCGGGACAGTTACGGATATCCGCACCCGGACTTACCACGGGTGGTTTTTTGCTGCTTTAAAACCACCACTAGACCGCAGTTTACTGTTATCACATTTGGAAGCGAGTTTGGAGTTATTTGACCGTACTATACCTTTAGGTACAAACTACTGGGGAACGGGTGAGATTGAACCATCTGGATATAAGCTACTGCGTCATTTTAATATTAATCCGGTACCAACATGGGAATGGGGAGATGCAGATTGGCGCCTAACTAGACGTTTGTTAATGCCACATGAAACTAATCGCTTATTGATTCAATACTGTTATAACGGTGCAAAGCCTGCCATATTAAGGTTAAGGTTACTAATAGCCGACCGCGATTTTCATCGTCAGCAAAAACAGGCGCCATCTTTAAAGTTTATCGAAATGTTGGGAGTACAGCAAGTTTGTTTACAGGCAGACAATGGTGATATGGGTGTACCTTGGCATTTACGCTGGACGAGGGGAGAGTATAAGCAAGATGCTGTTTGGTACTGGAATTATAGTTTAAAAGAAGAAACCGCGCGTGGATTAGATGACAAGGAAGATTTATATAGTCCTGGTTATTTGAGTGTGGTAATGGAACCTGGAGATACTGTTACCCTGGAAACACGAGTTGGTTTTCCTGAAAGTTATCAAGATTACCTAACGGACGAAACTTTTGATAAAGCGGTAAGTGTCGAGCAACAACGCTTATTGGGAATAGGGGATAAAGAATTATTAAAAGCTTGTGACCAATTTATTGTTTATCATCAATATACTAATAGTCCAACAATCATGGCTGGATATCACTGGTTTGATGATTGGGGACGAGATGCTTTGATTGCGTTGCCAGGTTTATTGTTAGTTCCTAAGCGTTATGACCTTGCCAAGCAAATTTTAAATACTTTTGGTAATCATTGTCGTTATGGTTTAATAGCAAATCATTTACCTATTGCAGACGGTGAAGCACTATATAACAGTGTAGATGTATCGTTCTGGTGGATTGAAACACTCGGGTTATACCTTGAAGCAACACATGATTGGGAATTTTTAGCTTTACAATATCCAGTCGTACAGCAAATTTATAAAGCTTATATTGGTGGTACTCGCTACAATATACATGTGGATTCTACTGATGGATTAGTCAGTTGGGATAACCAAAGTGTACCATTAACTTGGATGGATGCGGTAGTTGACGGGCGCCCTGTTACGCCTCGTCGAGGTAAACCAGTGGAAGTAAATGCGCTGTGGTATTCTGTTTTGTGTTGGGCATCGCGATGGACAGAAATTCTTAGCGAATTACCCAACCTGCCAAATATAGATTATAAAAAACAAAGGCGCCTAGCGAAACAGTCAAGACGTTATGCAATGCAAGCAGAGTCAGTAAAAATATCACTGCAAAAATATTGGAATTCTAACTTGGGCTATCTTTACGACACAATAGAACCAGATGACCGTCGTAATTCTCAAATACGACCAAATGCCGTATTAGCATTATCATTTGCTCATTGTGGATTTACACAACTACAAGGGCAACAAATACTAGAAGTAGCACGTACACGTTTATTAACACCATATGGTCTTCGTAGTCTTGATCCACTAGACCCTGATTATATTGGTAAATACGCAGGCAATCAACAACAGCGTGATTATGCGTATCATCAAGGTACAGTATGGTGCTGGTTAATTGGTAGTTTTATTCGAGCTTGGCAAAGATTTCATCCAAATGAACCATTACGCTTTTCCTTTTCACCTTTACTCGAACACTTTACTTCTCAAGCATGTATTAATTCAATTTCAGAAATTTTCGATGGTGATGAACCATATACACCAAGAGGAGCAATAGCGCAAGCTAAATCTGTTGCTGAAGTCATGGGAAGTCTATATAAACGTCATCTTTAACTTAAACAAGCTAGTAGGTTGGGTTACACGAAGCAAAGGCAACATAATTATTAATATTACTAATACGTGGTGCCATTTAATTTGTACTTGTTCGTATACTTTGTCCTAGAAGTCTATAATTTGTGGAGATAATATAAAAAATCTTCTAGCGGTTCTAAACTAGTTAAAGGTAACTTTTCGCTCTCGACTGATTTAACAAAACCTAATATAGTAGCTTTAGAATTAACCTCATCTATCTCGACTCCTATATAACCAATACGGTCTTCTCTAACTTCTGTGGGAATATAACAAAAATCTTGACTCTTGAGTACAGGACGACATTCTAATAACCCTTTATCCTTAATAAATAAACCAGCAGTATCCATTAAGGGAGTTAAAATATTATTTAAAGCAGAACTTTTGGCAATATCAGTTTCTATATCAATGCACTGGCAGTAAAAGTCAACTGCAAGAACAGCTAAGGTATTAAAATATACTTGATTAGCTTTTGTTTGATTGCGGTGCTGTAGACTGATTTTTTGAGCATTTGCAATCATTCTACTATCGATAGGTATCGTGATTAGATGAGATTGTTTAGAATCCATTGCTGTCTCCATATCTTATTTACTCGCAAAGATACTGATTGAAATAAGGTGCAAACTTTTTACAAGACCTTTGGTAGAAACTGTAAATGGGTCCGTGTGTTGCTCCTATTTTAAATTCTTGAGCTATTTGTTCCCAAGATTTATCTTCCTCAATTTTCTTAAGTAAGATAGTTTGAAAGCTAGCATTGGGATTTCGATTAAACAACTCGTGTTGTAACAATCCTTCCGGGTCTTCTTTAATAAATGCTAGTAATTTTTCAGAAGGAAGAGGATTTAGTTCAGGAGAAATGTGAATATCATATATATTTACTTCATTTCCATCACCTGTATACGTGTAGATAGACATAATATCCCAATTAATCGAGTTAAAAGAGTTTATTTTTCGCTTTTTTAAAATAAATAAAAGCCATCCTATAATTGAACCTCTTGCTGGGTCATAATTGTGGATATTCTTACAAATATATAAGTAAGTATCCTGGAGAGCTTCTTCATAGACATAGTTTGATGCATCAGTTTGAGGTTTTGGTAGTTGGTCTATCTTTATAGTTAACTCACTAAAAAGTTTGGTCAATGCAATTTGCTTCTCTAACGATGCTTTATCCCTTGCTTTTTCATCTAGCGAACCATCAGACGCTTTGATTGCAGCTTGTTTTGCTAATATTGCTAGGTCTTCGAGAGTCATAGCGAAAATCCTCTTCTTTGTTCGTGTGATTGAGTTTCAGCCATAATCGCGCTTCTTCCACTCACAAAGATTTACATATCCACATAAATCATCTTGAGTAGCGATAAACTTGGTTTCCGTGTAGACACCTAGTTCCAAAACAAACTATTTCTCAGGGAAAGCTAGTTATGCACTATTCAAGAATTTGTTTTATATCTGTATATGTTGTTTGTCTCCACTCCTATAGTTGTTCTGGTCTATATATCTATTTCCAGGGTTAGAGGTGAGATTTATGCACGAACTCGAAAAAGCCTAAAATATTTACATTTTGTTACAAAAAGGGTTTTAGATTCTGAACAACCGCAACAATTACAAACAACTTATGTTTAATGAATATTGCTATAGTTGACAAAGAGGACTTTATTGCCATTCTCTGTCTTCAAGTTCACTAGTAGGTAACAATAAACTTGCTTCAATTTCCTGCTTGATAGCAGGTGTCACTTCACAATTGCTATTTAAGCAATCAAGCAGTAGCTGATTGGCGCCGTAGTAACGTTGCAGCACTTGTTGTTGCTCTTGGCTAAACTGCCAGCGGTGGCTAATATTACGATAATTAATGATTACCGTTTTTAACTGTTCAACCCAGACTTGGGAGTGTGTCTGCCACCAAACCTGAAATTTTTCTCGGTTTTGATTTGGATTCGGCAATTTCTGGCTAAGTTGTTGCAAGGCTTTATGAAGTCCGGCATCAAGAACAATACCCAAAATGTTCGAGAGAGCATCTCTACAGGCCTGTCCATAGGCAAAGTCCTGGCTGCTGTAGGTAGCACATTCCACCAGGTTATCTAACGCCGCATCCAGAAACATCCCCTGGTCAAGGGTGCAAGCAAGGGTAAAGTCAGAAGCGATGTGAGGAGTTTGGGCAAGGGCAAGGTAAAATGCACGGGCACTTGCAACCTTTGGTTGCTTAGGAGTAGTACTACATTTTTGGCTTGCCCACGTCAAGAATTCTTGTAGGTAAGGGTCTTGGGCGACTAGTGCATCAATGTGTTGCTTCATTAACTGTACTAAAGAGTCAGCACTCTTTAGCATAGCAGCGGTCAACAAGAATATTTCGCGCCAATGAGGATCACTGATGTGACTGACCAATCTTGCTAAAGCTTGCTCTAATGCTTGTAGGTTATGGCTAGCAACAATTTTTCTAGCCGTGAAGTATTCGTGAAATGCTAGATAAGAGAAGGAGAAAATTCCCTCTGCCCGTTCTGTGAGTAGCCCATGTTGAGACTCTATCGCTTTCAACACCGCTTTACTTTCCAGTTGCAGTTCCTCTGGATCGGTTGGCATCTCAGGTAAATTACGAATATAGTCACTAATGTATTGCTCAATAACGCGCTGCTCAAAGAAATATTGGCCCTCCTTAAAGGTTGCCGCTGCAATCTGACTAAACAACTTGAGCTTTTGTGGTAACAAAAACCCTCGATAAACGTTATCCCTTTCAACACCTCTAGCTTCATCCCATTTGCCTAAAAGAATATCTAGTCCTTGCTTGTAAAACTCAGTCCGCTTAGTTGGAAATTTTTCGTGACCGTCGAACACCCAACAGGCAAGATGCAGAAACAGGGGTGTGATAATAAGTTGCCGAAATTGCCAGTTTTCAGGTTCGTCCAGCTTCTGAATAAACTTAATAGACTGTGCTTGCCCATCTTGAGTGTTTGTTTTGGTAAATGCCACAAACCATTTTTTGGCAAAGCTAATGATTTGTTCTTGGGTAAATGGAGCAATTTCAACATCGGTAAAGCCTCGAAGCGCCAGTTTTCGAGCCGCCGTTCGACAGGTTGTTACAAACCTATTTTTGTGATATTTGTCCGAAAATCTGCGAATTTCTCTTAATACAGCATTACTTTCTTGATTAGTAACTTCATCCATGCCATCAAGCAACAGCAAAACTCTGCCTGCACCAAGTAGGGTTTCAATGATTGACGAGTCTTCTATTTTGGACGTGAGAAACTCCTGCGAGATATAGTTTAATAAGCTGAACTCACCGCGTCCCCGTAATTCTTCAGCAAAATTTCTTAGTACGATGAAAACAGGAATCTGGTTTGCTGCGAAGGCGCCGAGGTTACACTGAATAGCGAGATGTTGCAAAAAGGTGGTTTTACCTGCCCCAGTTTTACCCAGCACCCTGAGTTTGGAGAAGGTTTCGACTGCCCGCGTACCTGGTATTTGCTTCTGGTCAATCTCACCTTTGCCAAAGCGGTCAAATTCCTCGATATTAAAATTTTGTAGTTCAGATATTTCTAACCACTGTTGGCTAGCAATTTCCTCCAAAATATTGACATCAATATATATGTCATCTATCGCAACCGGATGACCGATATCTAGCAACTGCAAGATACCACACTGGTCTTGAATTATTTTCTGGCGTTTTGAGCGCACTTGTTGCACCAAGACATCAATATCTGAGACAGGAGTCTGAGGGACTTCTCCAGGATGGGACAATTTGGCAGGGGGATCAACAGCTATATCCTGCCAATTCAATTCCAATATTGAACAAATTTCTATAAATATATGACGCTCGACCGGGCGCCCAGAGAAAAACCGCCAAATGGGTTGTCTAGTCTTCAAACCAACTTCCCATGCTAAATTATCCTGAGTCCACCCCTTACTAGCAAACGCTCTTTTAGCGTGTTGAATTCCAATGTGTGATGCTTGGAGTGAGCGTTTGACCATAACATACAAAACTCATAATAAAAGCTTTTAACTTAAATTTTTATTAAAACTATAGATTTTATAGACTTTTTGATGTTATTGAAAATCCGCTCAATTTAAATCATACAAAAGTAATAGATCCATTCTAATTTCATCCAAATCAAACCATCCACAATTGAACTGTACTGATAATTCGAGGTACAGGCAGGAATACATTCTGTCTGAATACCCTATGGAGATTAACTTTTAAGCTTCTATGTATAAGTTAACGCTTATAAATGACAAGTAGTATTGAGATATTATTAATTTTTATAAACTTTTGTAATAAAATCAACCAATATCACTTTATTTCATACTCTTTATACTATTCTAAGCTTTGCCAAGACTTGATCTCAAACACCCATCTGTCATGCTGGAGGAGTATAAATTCATAGTTTCTCTATAAACACTGGTTAGCTCTTTAGAGCGACGACAGTAAATAATAATCTTATTACGATAAATATAAGAGAGCAATATTATAAAAAGTTAAAAATTTCAAATGAAGTTTTTATAGTAATACTTGCTACGTCTCAACCTGATTTAAAAACTTACATATGTTATCAAAACAAGAACATAAAATAGATATTATAGGTAATATTCCTTTTATCTCAATTCATATTATCAGCCTATTAATATTTTGGGTTGGTTTTAGTTGGGTTGCCCTTATTACATGTCTTAGCCTGTGGGTAATACGAATGTTTGGAATCACAGCAGGATACCACCGTTATTTTTCACATCGGGCTTATAAAACAACACGTTGGTTTCAGTTTATTCTTGCTGTTTTAGGCAGTTCCTCAGCTCAGTTAGGTCCACTCTGGTGGGCAGCACGTCATCGTCATCACCACCGCTTTGCAGATACAGAACAGGATGTCCATTCCCCCATTATCAATGGTTTCTGGTGGTCGCACGTAGGCTGGGTGATGTGTCCTAAATATTCTAAAACAGACGAACAGCAAGTGCGAGATTTAGCAAAATATCCAGAATTGAAGTGGTTAAACCGTTTTCATATAACTGTTCCCATCGGGCTAGCAGTCATTGTAACTGTAATTGGTATTTTGTTCCAATTATATGTTCCTCAGCTAAAAACAACTGCTTTACAGATGCTTGTATGGGGATTTTGTCTAAGTACTTTGCTGCTTTATCACACGACTTTTACAATTAACTCACTGGCTCACATCTTTGGTTATCGTAGTTTTAACACAACAGACAGTAGTCGCAATAATTGGTTTTTAGCTCTCATAACTCTCGGTGAAGGTTGGCATAATAATCATCATTATTATCCTGCTTCAGAACGACAAGGCTTTTACTGGTGGGAAATAGATGTTACCCATTACATCCTTAAACTACTTTCATGGCTAAGAATCGTTTGGGATTTAAAAACCCCTCCCAGAAAAGTCTATGACCTCAAAGCTATTAAAAATACTGAGTACTATCTTTAGGAATTCTCACACTTTTCCCCCTTACCCTCTTTGAATAACGTGTTTTGCTACCAAAAGCAAACATGGTTTCACTGCTGTACCTTTGGATGTTTTAGTTCTAACTTATACAAATTATACGTTTTCAAACGCTTGCTAAAACATGATTTCTAAGAGAATGTTTGAAAAGTCAGACAAGGTATAAATTGTCCCAAGATTAAAGCATATACTGAGATGCTACCCTCCGGGAAAACTGTGTTAACGTCCACGACTCATGACACAAAACAACACTTTTCAAACAACCTCTAATATCATGTCCGGTTGATTACCCATAATTACCCGTTTCGGTAGAGACGCGATTAATCGCGTCTCTACAATGATTTTATTATGGTTACGTTACCGGACATGATATAACAGCGAGGTGCTGAGGCGCCTTGCTTTTCCGTAGTTATATAGAGGCATTTTATACATAGTAAGTCTGAACATCTTATACATCATTTTTTATTATATTTTGCAATAAACATTGCAATTTTGTAATAATAGTGTTAAATTTAATTTATAGCAAAAAGCAAACCAAAAAGTAAAACTTATCAAAAGTTTAGTAATTGAAGAATTCGGTAGGCTGAACGACTACGCTATTGAATCTTTGCAGGACTTACGCATTTTTACGAAAAACTGTCATTCTTCGTTTCGCTAGCGAAGCAAAGAATCTCCGAGATACTTCGCTACACTCCGTTTCGCTCAGTATGACATTCTGGACTTTCTTGTTCCGACCTTTCTAAACGTAATTAAATTATACCTATAGTACGTATAGCAAAGAATTCAAATGAACAGCGAAGCACTTAACTATAAAACATAGCGAGTGCAGCATCGAGCTAACAGTTTTTATACTAATTAATTTACATTAGGCAAATATGGATCAAGCTACCAAACTAACTTTAGAGCAAGAATTTAGTCTTAGAAACTTTAGCGACAAAGTGCAGGAAATGTCCCGCGAACAAGCTCAAGAGTTCTTGGTTATGCAGTATAAGCATATGATGATTCGGGAAACGATGTTTCAAAATCTTTTAAAACAAGAGTGGAAATTAGATATGAATTTCGCCTCTTTGTAATCTAAAATTGCGAAGCAATTGGTAGAAACTGCTTATCACAAAGCTTTCGATACACACAAGCTTAACCGTTTCAAATAGATATAATTCAAACCTTTTAGGAATTAAAAAATGAGTATTATTACGAAGATGATTACGAATGCGGATGCTGAGGTTCGCTATTTTACTCCTGGAGAAATTGAGCAGATCAAAATCTTTGTTAAAAGTGGTGAGCGCCGTCTACTTTTAGTCCAGGCTTTAACTCAGGGTCGCGACCGCATTATTAAACAAGCTGCAAGCGAATTGTTCCAGAGGCGCCCAAGTCTTGTTTCTCCAGGTGGGAATGCTTACGGCAGCGAGATGACTGCCACCTGCCTACGGGATATGGATTACTACCTCCGCTTGATTACTTACAGTGTTGCGGTTGGAGATGTTACACCAATTGAAGAGATTGGAGTCATTGGTGTTCGTCAAATGTACAGATCTCTCGGTACCCCAATTGAGGGCGTTGCTGAAGGTGTCCGTGCTATGAAGAACATTGCCAGCTCGCTGTTGTCTTCCGAAGATGCTAGCGAAGTAGGAACTTACTTCGACTACCTAATTAATGCTCTCAATTAGGCAGACAACAGCCATGACTTGAAAAACCTACATAACCTTCTGAACCCAGTGAAATATCTGGGTTTTTTTGTATTCATCACATCAAGCTGGGTAAGCGCCATTTTAGACACATAAAATCTGTAATATTACTCAATGTTTCGCAACAATTGGGGATGATTATTAAGAATATTATCCTCACAAGTTCCTCAAATTATCTGCGTATAAACAGAGTTGTGAAGCGGATGAGCGATTATAAGTTAGTAATGGGGACTTCAAAATGTTTATGAGAACTGATATTTGGAATGTCCAAGAAACAGATTTTCCTGCAACTGGAACACCAGAGGAAAAACTCAAGTTTATTTTGAACTACGCAATATTGGCGCCTTCAAGTCACAATACCCAACCGTGGTGCTTTAAAATTGATTCAGGCGCCATATACCTACTTGCTGACCGCACTCGTGGTTTACCCGTTGCAGACCCAGATGGTCGGGAATTGATAATCAGTTGCGGAGCAGCGCTTTTTAACTTACGTATAGCCTTGCATCACTTTGGCTACACAGGTAAAATTAAGACTTTTCCTGACCCCACAAATCCAGATTTGCTAGCTTGTATCGAATTGGGTCATTCATCAGGGGAAACTACTGACGGAAAGTTACTGTTCCAAGCAATTAAAAAAAGACATACAAACAGACACGATTATCAAGATTGGAATGTTCCAGAAACACTGCTTAAAACTTTGCAGAAAGATGCAATATCTGAAGGTGCTAATTTACAAATTGTCAAAGGTGACATTCTGCGTGCTACCGTTACAGAGTTAATTGCACAAGGCGACCACTTGCAAATGGCAGACCCAAATTTTCGTAACGAATTAGCAACTTGGGTGCGTCCTAGTACCAGCAAAAGTCATGATGGTCTTCCAATTTATACTCATGGTATAGATGAACACTTTGAATTTGCTACGCCCTTGTTTGCTTTTGTCTTACGAACTCTGGATATGGGTTATTCAATTGCAGAACGTAGTCGGAAACTTTTAGAATGCTCACCTGCGATTGTAATTTTAACTACAGAATCTGATAAACCTGCCGATTGGCTAGCAGCTGGGCAAGCACTAGAACGGGTGTTATTAAGGGCACAAGTAGTTAAATTATTTGCATCTTTTTTGAATCAACCAGTTCAAGTACCAGAATTAAGAAGTCAACTGAGCAAGCTTCTTGGTGATAAAGGCTATCCACAAATTATGCTCCGTTTAGGGTTTGGGTTAGAAACGAAGCCAACACCAAGGCGAACAGTTGATGAGGTTGTATCTAATTGAAAAAATAAGCATAAAGCAAAGCCTTACCCTGCAACAGCAGTAATTACAGCACATCTTCAAAGTGAGGTATCTGTTATGAAAAAAGAAGCGATGGATTCTTTAGAAGTATTAGTTGATAAGTTTACATTAAGCGCCATTTTAGAGTTGCTAGAGCGAATATGCCATAAAAAGGCAGAAAACCTCAGAAATAATTGGGAAGACGAGACTTTGGCAAAATTATGGGAGAAAGCTGCAAGACAAATTGAACAAATAAATGTTGATATCTAGCTAAAAACAACACCATTCGCAGCAACGAGTTTCACAAGTTCCTCAAATTAAGTAGTTGGGTGGTAAGGCTAAATGTATACAGAATATAAAAATAGAGGGGTCAGAAAAATGATAGTCAAAATTCTACTTAGTATTGGTGTATTGCTAGCAAGCGCATTCCTCACTTTAGGTATTGTGCAAGTAAGGAACGACCAAGAAGTTAGTCGAATTTGGCAAGCACTTTCAACTTCACCTGACTTAAAAAATAATTTTACTAAAGAAATGGTTGCAGAATTACCCGCTCCCGTACAACGTTATTTTTTGCATTCCATTGCGCTAGGAACCCCTCTGGCTTCTGGAGTCAATCTAAAAATGAGTGGTAATTTTAGGCTTAGTCAAGACAAACCGTGGTTGCCAATGGTAGGTGAAGAGATTATTTCAGATAAAAAAGGATTTGTTTGGAAAGCAGCCATTGGTAGCCCTCTTTCACAAATGCGAGGAAGTGATTACTATATTAATGGTTTGGGTCGAATGCGGTTTTCGCTTTGGGGGTTAGTTCCCTTCGTAAATGTCCAAAATCCTGATACTAACCGCTCTGCAATTGGACGATTAGCTGGAGAAATGGTATGGCTACCTTCTGGTTTGCTACCACAGCGCAGTGTAAGTTGGAAGGCAATTGATGAGAACACTATTCAAGCTAGTTTAAAGATTGACGGTGAACCAGTAACGCTGACACTCTTTATAGACTCAAACGGTAAGCTGCTGAAGTTATCTTTCCCACGTTGGGGAGAACAGAAAGAAGATGGTACTTACACTTACATTCCCTTTGGTGGAGAAATTCAGCAAGAACAAACATTTGCAGGATATACAATTCCATCCCAGGTTAGTTTGGGCTGGTGGTTTGCTCGATACCATTACTCAGAGTTTTTCCGTGCCACAATTGAGCAAGCCAAGTTTAACTAAACAATCTAATAACTTATTATTTGACCAAGGTAGGAGCAGTGATAATATGGGTTGTTATTTGTAGTGAGTGGATTAAAGTGTTATGAATTATGCAATTTTCAATTGCTTGCTGTAAGCCAAGTTTATGCTTTGTTTCCAAAGAGCAAGGTAGACTGACATCAACTTGGAAATTATCTAGATGCGCGACAGGTCTAATCGATTTATCAGCATTCACCGTAATGCTAAGACCCGAAGAATCAATGTTTCTGCTTTGCAAATATTTAACTCCATACAAACCAATACAACTACCAAGTGACGCCAATAACCACTCTGGTGGAGTCATTCCCTTATCTTCACCACCATTTTCTTCTGGTTGGTCGCCAATTATATAATGATTTCTAGCTGTCGCTTTGAACTGTAGCTGACCTTCATAATTAATTTTAACTTGCATAAAACCCTCCAAATAATTATTAATGAAGGAAATCGTAAGCAGCAATAAGCTAGCGTTGCAGGGATTATAGAGTATAAGCTTTACTTACCCCTACTTTGAGTTATAGGCAAATATTTTGAGGAACTTGTGAGGAAAGTTAGATTCGGGATAGAAAGATTGGCAACGGATGATGAACGGATGTAACGGATAAGTGATTTTAAATAATTAGACTCTGCTTATAACCAAAAACTCATCCGTTGTATCCGTTGCAAAAAAAGCTGAGATTGAAAAAGTATCAATTTATTGCAAAAATGTAACATTGAGGGGTTTGTGAGGGAAAATAGAATTATAATCAAGTAGCGAAAAAATATCATGATTTACAAGAAAATTTTGGTTGCTCTCGATAAATCTTCACAAACTTGCATTGTCTTTGAAGAAGCATTAGGAATGGCTCAGAAGTACGGAAGCCAGTTAATGTTCTTTCATTGCATCAATAGCAATAAACTAAATGAGCCGTTTTTATCTGTTGGCACTATTGGAGATGTTGATATGTACGGTGCTTTGCACAAACAGTACCAACAAAACTTACTTCACGAAATTCAACAAGTTGATATTTGGCTAGAAAGTTGCTGCCAGCAAGCCAATATCAAAAAAATTCCCGCACAATTTAAGCATGGATTTGGAGAAGCTGGTAAACAGATTTGCAGTTTAGCAGAGTCATGGGGTGCGGATTTAATTATATTAGGTCGCAGAGGGCACAGAGGGATTACAGAAATTTTGCTTGGTAGCGTCAGTAGTTATGTTCTTCATCACGCTCCTGCAAGCGTGTTGGTTGTACAAGAACAGATATTCACAAAGCATAAAAAATTTGTGATGACAACATCAACTCAAGCTGAAATGTGAAGTTTTTATAAGTTTACGTAAATTTTATGTTAACAGTTGTTAAAAGTTAAGGGGGAAAGGTGCTATTTCAAACAGTACAGTTATGAAACTCAACCAAAAGATAGCGGTAACAACTTCCGGAGTTGCTCTAGGTTTTGCTGCAATAAAAGTCAGCCCAGTATATGCTATTACTCGAACTGTTGATTTTACCATTACTGACGTTACTCAAACTGCTGCCTACGGAGGACCACCATTAGTTATAGAACAACCGCTTTCAGGTTTTTATAGCTTTGATGACCAATCAACACCCGTTGTAGTTCCTCCTGCGTCGCTTAATCTCTCTTTATTTCCTTTAACAGATTTTGGGTTTAATTTAAATGGGCGCCAGTTTTCGATTGAAGACATAAGCGGGTATGGCGGTACAGCAACAGACTTATTTATCAGCGGTTCTAAAGCGGAAGGGAATAATGTAGTAACAAATTTTTCTATTTTTGCGATTCCTAGACCAGGTTTTGCTGAACCTCGTTTTAATGGTTTTGCCCAAAGAGGTTCTTTTTTATATTCTTTAGAAGGCAAACCTCAGCTTCAAGTACGAACTACACCTGTGTCGGTTGCTGAACCAGCAACTTTAGCTAGTATATGTATCTTTGGACTTACTACTATATTTATTAAAAGAAAGATTGCATCAAATAATTAATGAAAGTCCTATTTGGTTGGGAACTAGGAGGAGGACAAGGGCACATTCAACGTCTTGTGGTGCTGGCAAGGGAACTTGAAATCTATGGATTCGAGCCAGTCTTTGCGCTCAAATCCTACAATATTAAAGCGACAAGTTTTCCCTGGCAGATTGTCTTTGCTCCTCGCTTACCCTTTACTGGCAGGTCAGAATCTTACACATTTGCCGACATTTTAGAAACGTTTGGTTTTGGTAATTCTAATTTACTAAAATCGCATATCTTAGCATGGCAAGCGATTATAAAAGAGGTCAAGCCAAGTTTAATTATTACTGACCATGCTCCTGGATTAGTACTAGCAGCAAAAAATATTGTGCCTACAATTGTTACAGGAGATGCTTTTACAGTACCGCCACCAGTTGAGATTTTTCCAAACCTAAGAATTCCGGCGCCACTCGAATCACAACATCGTCAAGAGCAAGTTAGTAAAACAGTTAAGCAAATTCTTCAATATTCGGCGCCTTTAGGACAAATTCTTAATGGTGACACTAGTTTTATTTTTGGTATCCCTGAACTAGACCCATATCAGCATTTACGAACTCTGAACCAATACTTGAGTGTACACGTTACACCTATTCCAAACAATTTATATAAAAGTGATGGTCATGCTTGGGCTTATTTGTACGATGACTATCCACACCGCAGTTTAGTTTTGAATACTCTCAAACCACAATGCGATTTTCAACCTTTAACAAAAGTACTAGCTGGAAAATCCCTTGCAATTCATCATGGAAGTTCAACAACTGCTATTACTTGTTTACTAGCGGGTATTCCTCAATTACTACTTCCCAAGCACTTGGAACACCAACTTAATACGGTTTCACTGTCTGGGTTAGGGGTAGCGAAGACAATTAACAATCCAACATGGGAAATTTTAGTAGCGAAAAGAGCGCAAGCTTACTTACTTGCAGAAAATGCTTTGCTCCAAGCTGAAAAACTTGCACATTGGAATCAAAACTTTATATCCGTTTTTGTCAAAACTTGTCTGAAATTTTTGAAATAACAGTTGGGTTGCTCACAAGTTCCTCAAGATTTTGTTTTAAGGTGAAATTATAGTATTAGTACTGATGTGAGTACAGGTTATCCAAGCGTGCCAGGTGTGATTGGTAATGGTATGAATGTAGCCAAATTAATAACTAGAGAATCTGTGCGTAAAATAAAAGATGTACCAAAGTCATTGGTGGCGCCTCATCTTTAGTAGAATTTGGCAAGATAAGTTACCCAAAATAAAGCGATAAAATAGTTAGTAATTTCTAAAAATGATAGATGAGGATAAACTATGCTAGTTCAAACTCAATCTGTAAAGTTGGTCAATACCACTGATATGCCAGTTTTAGAACTAGGTGCTTGTGGGGAGGCTGTGAAATTTTTGCAAGTGCTACTTGTCGCTTATGGATTTTTGACTCGCGATTTCGTTAGCGATGAGTTTAACGGTAGAACAGAGCTATCAGTCAAAAATTTTCAAACCGTTCATCGTTTGTATGTGGATGGTATTGTTGGAAGCCAAACATGGCAAAAGTTAGCAGAGCTTGCAACTGAACACCATTATTAAATTAGAATGAAACTAACTGAATTCTCTGCTTTACGAGCAAACATCGCCGCCATTTTACTAATAGGTTGATATCATTCATCGTTAATAAGCGTAAGTACTTTTGGCTGAAAACGCTTGACCTCCACAGAACTGATTTCGGCTCCTTCTTGAGCGATATCTTCAATGTATCCAAATTGAGATACTTTTGCAGCCGATTCAGTTATGAAAGGACCAAAATAGTAAGTGCAATGAGGGTTATTAGTAACTACCTTTAGCCACCATGCTAATCTTAATTGTTCTAATAAAGATACAGTAATGTTTTCAGCAGTTTCTAAAATATTCACAGTTTTTCTCCACAAATTGTTTTTCTAAGTAATTGGTAAAGTGTAGATTTAGATAGTCTTTTAGACTAATGATAGCGTTTGCAAACAAGTTCGGTTTGAGTTTGCTAATTGTAAGTGATGCTTAAACCATTGATTCGCTAATCTCGCAGTTTCTTCTAATGTTCCGGGTTCTTCAAACTTGTGGGATGCATTTGGGATAACTTCAAGCCGTTTATCATGGGCTGGAATTTGTAACAATGCATCTTCATTCATGGTAATAGTTGGGTAATCTTCGCCACCTACAATCAGTAATGTAGGCGCCTGCAAATACGTAAGGTCAGAACCGATTAAGTATGTATAGGCACTACGCGCAACAACCGAGCAAACTTTCGTTCGTTGTGCTGCTGCTAATAGAGCCGCTCCGCCTAGGGCACTGGCGCCAAAGTAACCTATTTTAAGATTACAAGTCATCGCATTTTCCGCCAGCCAATCAGTTATGCCTACAAGTCGCGTTGCTAGATGTAGGATATTACAACGAAAATGTTTGCTCCGTTGGTCGAGTCGGTCTTCTTCTTCCGTTAGCAAATGGATTAATATTGTTGCCCAACCAGCTTGGCGTAAGAGATGAGCAAGATAACGGAGTCGATGTTCGTACTTAATACTACTTTTGGCGCTTGGAATTACAACTATTCCCTGTGCGTCTTCAGGAATTACTAACTCGCCTTCTAGTTTGACTTGACCTAACTGGACAGTGATGATTTGCTCTTCTACTTCAAATGCTTGTTTTTTATACACAAAAATTCCTCCAATTTCTTAATTATTACGGTTCTCTTACGGAATCGTTATATTTATTTCGCCACATTCCGAACTAGACAAGTTATGTTTAAGCCTAAACAACAAAATTGAGGAACTTGTGAAGATAATTTGCTATTACAATGCACGGATTTTATAAACGATGTGGGGATTACTGTATTTAATTTGTAATAAAATTGACAATCCTCACAACTTCCTCAAACTTTTCACATAATCTGACAATACAGTATTCATGAGGGGTAGTAACATGGAAACTACTAGAATGATTGAGTTGATCGGCTTTTTGCAGAAAGACCTGGCAATTCCAGCATCGGATTTGCAATTGGCATTACGGCACCCAGAGCAAACCCCTAGTTCCTTACCAATGATTTTATGGCAGTATGGTTTGGTAACTTTAAGTCAATTAGACCAAATTTTTGACTGGTTGCAGAGGAGCTTTTGAAGTTAACAATTTTTATAAAACTTAAGTACTATCACCTATGAAAAGTTCCTCAACCGACATCATTATTATTGGTGCAGGCATTGCTGGACTGGCAGCAGGTTGCTATGCCCAAATGAATGGTTATCGTACCCAAATTTTTGAGATGCACAACTTGCCTGGTGGTTTATGTACCGCATGGAAGCGCAAAGGTTATGTATTTGATGGCTGTATTCACTATCTATTTGGCTCTGGAAAAAACCAGCCGTTTTATCAAATGTGGGAGGAACTAGGTGCAGTTCAGGGTCGGCAGTTTGTCCATCACGATGAGTTTATGCGGATTGTGGCGCCGGATGGCAAAACTCTAATTGTCTATAGTGATCCCGACCGACTCGAACGGCATATGTTAAGTCTCTCACCGAGTGACAAAAGGCTGATAAAGGAATTTTGTGCGGGTATCTGGGATTTTACCGACTTTGATATGTCCTTACTCCAGCAAAAGCCAAAAGTTTTGATGAATCCTGTTGACTGGGTTCGTTTGAGTTGGAAAATGCTACCGTTTGTTGGATTACTTAATAAATGGGGGAAAATCTCGGCATCTGAATTTGGCAATCACTTCCAAGACCCCTTTTTACGTTGTGCAATCCCACAAATGTTTGCTTGGAAAGACATTCCGATGATGGTCGGTATGTCGCTGTTAGCATATACATTTAACAAAAACGCTGGGTTTCCAGTAGGCGCCTCATTAGAATTTGCGCGCGCTATTGAAAAGCGCTATTTAGATAATGGTGGTGAAATTCATTATTGTTCCCAAGTCGAGCGCGTTCTTGTGGAAAACGACCAGGCTGTGGGAGTGCGGTTGTATAGCAATGAAGAATATTATGCTGACCGTATCATTTCTGCTTGTGACGGGCGCGGTACAATTTTTGACTTGCTAGGAGGTAAGTATCTCAATCGCCAAATAAAAAAACTCTATGATGGTCATCTACCGTTACACTCACAACTTCAGGTTTCTCTTGGCTTAAATCGCGATTTATCTTCTAAACCTCACTGGGTTACTTACTTGTTAGAGCAACCAATAGTCATTGCTGGCGAGGAACGTTACGAAATTGGTGTCAAGCACTATTGCTTCGATCCTTCCCTAGCTCCTGCGGGTAAATCAGTAGTTATCGTGATGCTAAATACACCCTACGATTACTGGCAGCGCATTTATGGACGGTCTATATATGATGCTGAACAAATACAAGAATCGCATATTCTCATCAATCAATTGGAGAAATTTTACCCTGATATTAAAGCTGACATTGAATTTATAGATGTGGCTACACCCCTTAGTTATGAACGCTACACTGGTAATTGGCAAGGTTCAAACTGTGGCTGGTTGTTAACAAAAAAGACGATGTTTCAGATGGTCGCTGGTATAGACAAGACGCTGCCAGGTTTGGATAATTTTTATATGATTGGGCAATGGGTTGAACCTGGTGGTAGTGTGCCAGTAGTTGCAATGTCGGGACGTAATATAATTCAGCAAATTTGCCATGAGGACAAAAAGGTATTTATAACTACAACCCTTGATTCTAAAATTGTTAAGTCAAAAGCAATATAGTAATTGTTAAGTTTTGTCAATTATTTTAGTTGCTGATTCTATTATTATAAATTGTAAATTTTGTCAATCAAGAATAATACTTTTATTAGAAAATGAGTCAAAATAATAATATATAAAAAATAGGCATATCCTCAGACACTTCAAGCTACCTTTTGAGGAAGGAAGGTAAGTATGAATAATAAAATTTCTTGGAAAACACCGTTCGTGGTTGTACAAGTTTTTCTCACTACAGCGACACTAATAGCAGCCTTTGCTAGCCCCGCCTTTGCCGCACCAAAAGTTGAAATTGTCGGCGCCGGCTACGGTGGCAGTGGTTGTCCTGGAGGTTCCGCGAATGTTACCGTTAGCCCAGATGGTCAAGAGCTAACTATTCTATTCGATAAGTTTATGGCTCTTGGAAATAACTCTAGAGAAAGCCGCAAAAGCTGTAACTTGACTATTCCAATCAAAGTACCTCAAGGCTATCAAATTTCCCTTTATGATGCTGATTATCGAGGCTATGTTGCTCCTAAAACCATTGGGCAACTAAGAGCAGAGTATTTCTTCGCTGGTGGACGTGGGCCTGTTTTTTCGCGGAAATTCAATGGTGAAACGCAGTACAACGTTCGAGACAGTTTAGCAACGGTTGCTGATGTCTGGTCGCGCTGTGGCGACAGTTTGAACATGCGGGTAAATGCTGCGATGTCGGCTAGTGGTCAAGGTATGGCTACTGTTGACTCCTTCGATCTCGCACACCGAGGTTTGATTTATCATATCAAATATCGTACCTGCCCTAGTAATTAGTAAAATTCAGATGATTTATCAGTATGTTTACTAACTATTGAGTTAATCAATAGTTAGTAAATGGCTAAAAATGATGAATTTCAGAATTATTACTTCCTATTGCGTGTAATATTTATCGAAGTTTAATTTCACTACCATCATGAATCTGCTCGCTAGGATGCAGAATAACTAATTCTTCTTCTTTCAATCCTCGACGAATTTCTGCTTCAAAATCGCTGCGTCGTCCAACTTGAACCAGGCGCCGAACTGCTTTACCATCTTTAATTACAAACGTACACCATGATTGACCACAGCGAAACAGCGAACTTAATGGTGCCTTTAATATACTTTTCCCATCCCAAATTATAATTTTTACATCAACACGGTAAGCATCACCAAGAGATTTAGCTGTATCAACAAAATCACCAATTACGTTGACACGCTGTTCTTCCACCCCCAAGGCAGAAACTTTGGTAAATGCAGAAGGTTCTATCCGTCTAACTTTTGCTTTAATTGCTTGAATATCTCCTCCTTGGTCAATTAATATAGTGTCTCCGATTTGAATTTTGGTTGCATCACTCGAAAGTACATCAATAACTAGCTCTAGTTGCGAGATATTACCTACTTCAAGTACAGGTGTACCTGATGTAACGAACTGGGCACTTTCTTTTTGCACTCGCAGTACTTGGCCACTTACAGGTGAGTAAATATTAGTACGTGCGGCTTCATCTCTCAACTTTGAAAGTTCTGCTTCAACGCTGGCGATACGAGCATCATAGACTTTAAGTAAATAATCAGGGTCTTTTTGCTCTTGTTGTAAAACTAAAAGCGTCGCGCGTGCAACTTCAACCTCATTGGCAGATGCTTTTGCTGCAAGCTTTACAGTTTCTAGTTCTTTAGCTTTAGTTATTTGATTAAGTTCTGCAACTTCCCTATTTTGACGGGGAATAGCACCAGATGTCTGTAATTGCTGGGCACGCTGAGTATCTCGTTGCGCTTGTTCCAATGCAGCTTGTGCTTGTACAACTCTTGCCTCTGCTTGTTGCTGTGTTGCAAGTGCTGCTTGGATACGTTTTTGTGCTTGTTCGAGGTTGGCTGGCTTTGGGCGTTGCGTTGCTACTCCTTGACGTTGCGCGCGCCATTCTGCCAATCTTCCCAAAGCCTCTTTCACCGAGGAAGTCAGAGGAAGTGGGTCGATACGTGCGACTACTGCTCCTTGTTCAACTTTATCGCCTTCATCCAATTCTATTCGTGCGAGACGACCATCGACAGGCGCCGAAATTGTATAACGATTACGCACTCGTGTTTTACCTTCAGCATTAACGCTAACCTGCAATTCACCGCGACTAAGGCGCCTGGTATCTACAGGAATAGGAGTAGGACGGAAAGCTTGTACAATTAAAACAACGGTAGTAAAAGCAATTGTAAAATAGATAAACAGTTTGGGCGATATTTTAGGTAAGCGTTTCCTTAATCGTTTAGTTTCCGAAATTGGTTCATTCTCGTTCGGTTGTTCTTTTAACCACCTGGAAGGTAAAAGTTTCATGTTGAATTGTTTGTATATAAATTTACCTAGATGCTTAAATTGTGGCTATATATATTAAGATTAAACAGTAAAATTGAGGAAGTTGTGAGGATGTTTATTCTCTCATTTTTAACACAGCAATTAAATCTAGGTTCTTCAAATGGCGCCGGACAATTAACCCAGAGATAATTGCAGCAATTGTCACTACCACAAATGCGAAAGCGTAAGTTGCTTTAGTTACAACTAAGGGAATACGGTAAAGTTCTGAGTTGTAAGTTAGAGACATCAACGCACAAAAACCAAACCCGATTGCAAATCCCAAAGGTATTGCTAGAAGCGTTAAAACAGCTTGTTCACCTAAAAGAATCACTGAAATTTCTGCCTGGGTAAAACCGATAACACGCAAAGTAGCCAATTCTCGACTGCGTTCGGATAAAGCTATACGCGCAGCGTTGTAAACCACCCCAAAGGCAATTACGCAAGCAAAGACAACTAATACAGTTGTAAAAACACCAAGACTACCTGCAATTGTTTCTTGAAAGCGCTTAATTGCCATTTCCCGCACGGTAACACCAGCTACCCCTGGTGTTTGCTTTAACATTTTATACAATCTATCAATTTGCAAAGAGTCGGCTGCTAAATATGCTCCTGATACAGTTCTACCTTCGCGCATCAATTGATTTAATGCTTGTATATCCATGTATGCCGCGACACCAATTAATTCATCTACTAAACCAGCTACAGCGACTGTACGTGTAGGCCTTTCTGCTTCTAATACTTCCACCGTTAAAGTATCACCGGGTTTAACACCTAAGATTTCTGCTAGTTTTGTTGTTAGTAGCACCCCATTGGATGGTAAATTCACAGGACGCAAATTTTTATTTAACAGGCGCCTTAGTTCTGCATTTGGCTCTAAACCTGTCAGTGCAATTCGGTAGTCACGGTGTTCAAAACGTAATTTAGCTGGTACAGCGCGGAATGTTTCGGTACGCAATACACCAGGTAGATGGGCAACTTCATACCGCACGCGCGAGGGTCGTGGTTCATTAAACACAATCATCACGTCTTCACGCTGAACGTTGCGAAATTGCACATCAATTATGTGTTGCATTGCATCGCTAAAATAACTACCGACAACTAATATCGCCACTGCAAGAGCTATTCCAATGATAGAAAAACATGCTTGTATTGGCTTGCGTTCGAGGTTTCGCAGAATCATTCGACTTACAGGAGAAAGTAAACATTCAAACCCCAGACGTTCGATAATCGTAGGATGAAAATGTGCAGGTGGTTCGGGACGCATTGCTTCTGCTGGTGGTAGCGAAACTGCTTTTTCCACTGCCATAAATCCACCAATCACCGCAGCACCACCACTAATTAAAATAGAGAGCATCACTAAACCAATTCCAGCTTCGTAGCGCAGTAAAGGAAACGAGAAAAACCTAGTATAGTTTTGAGTAACAGCAGCACCAAACCAGAGTCCAAGGGCTGTACCGAATGCGGCGCCTGCCAATACAATAACTAAAACAAACTTTAAATAATGTAAACCAATATCTGTATTACTGTATCCGAAAGCTTTGAGAACTGCTATTTGGTCGCGTTGGGTGGCGATAAGCCGAGAAAGCAAGATATGTAAGAGAAACGCAGCAATTCCAAGAAATATAGATGGTACTATTGTTGCAGTTCCTTGGAGTTGGCTAATTTCTTCCGAGAGAAAACGGTTAGAAAGTTGGTAAGAACGACCATAGGCGCCAAAACCACCATAATTCTCTAAAAGTTTATCTAGGCGAAATATCACATCAGCTTCAACAGCACCTCGCATACACGAAAGCGTCACATCATTAAATGCACCATCCATATTAAAAGCAGTACCTAAAGCTTCGCGTCCCATCCAAAAAACACCAAACCGTTCATTATCAGGGAAAACATCACCCGTTCCTTGAATAGCATAAACATACTCTGGTGAGAGCGCTATCCCCACAATTCGCAGCTTTTGCCAACGTCCATTAATAATGGCGCCAACAGAATCACCTAAATCTAGTTTGTGTACTTTAGCAAAGCTTTCGCTAATTAATACCTCATCATCTTTATCTGGTTGAATATAACGCCCCCGCCGAATAAAAATATCATTGAGCATTGGCATCTGTAGCCGTGGTATCGATATTAACCGCCCAGTTGCAGGTTCACTCCGTCCAGGAATATCGAGACTCACATCTGCAACCACTCGTGTTTGTACCTGTGCGACTCCAGGGATATCTTGAATTTGTATTGCTAAAGATTCTGGCGCGCGTTTAAGTTGAGCGAAAACCTGGGCAAAGCGGTACTGTTCGTAATAACTAGCTTGGGAAAGTTTTAATGAGTCATAAGCACTCAGCATCGAGACAAAACTGGCAATACCACAAGCGACAACTAGCGCTATGGCAATAATTTGACCTCGCTGATGCATTAAGTCACGGGTAAGCTTTATATCGAGCGGTTTCATAATTATGTAGAGACGTTACATGTAACGTCTCAAATCAAGGATTTATCAGCCTATCACCCAATTTAGCCTAAGTTTTGGCGCCGACTATTCCATCTGCCTCCCTCTAAAGTAGTAAATTTACGATTTACTTACTTTGTTAAAAGTTTACATAAACTAATTTTTATTTGTATTAAGTTTTTTCCTCACAAATTCCTCAAATTATTTCCGTAATCTCAAAACAGACTTAGCTAATGCAACGTACATTTGATAACAAGCGAGTAATTAAGCCAACAACGGTGGTATTGCTTTGCCATCTATTAATTTATTATTGGCAGTATCCGAATGCGTGATTAATGGTGAATATAGGAATATGAGGGCAAAAGAATATGAAAGGTATCAAAAGAAACTCATTGATTCTGATATTGGTATCGGTCTTAAGTGTAATTGTTTTTTCTTTAACAGCTTTAGCGCAAACTGAAATTAATATCAACAAGAATAATATTATTCGGATTGGCGGTGATGTGGTTGTTGCTCCTAAGCAAAAGGTGGAAAATGCTCACGCGATAGGTGGTGACGTAACAATTGGTGAGGGTGCAAGAGTTACCCAGACAGCAATTGCAGTTGATGGTGATGTAATTTTAGAAAAAGGCGCCCGTGTGGATGGCGATGTTTATGCTGTAGGTGGAGAAATTATTGCAGCGACCGGGGCTACCATTGGTGGTGCTTCTGGTACAGCTTTAGACAGTGGCAGATGGGGAACATACGGTTACCGAAGGAGGGGAATTGGTAACTTTTTCCGTTATCTTTTCCATATTGGATTTCACATTCTCAACGTCGCTGTAGTTACTATTATTGGTGTTTTACTTCTACTTTGGCGCCCAAATTTTTTGCTTAACCTAGCAGCAAATGTTAGAGAATATCCGCTTCAATGTGGATTATGGGGTTTAGGCGGTTTGTTTGCGGTAATTTTGCTAATTATCTTCCTGGCAGTTAGTTTAGTCGGAATTCCATTGTTACCCTTAGTTGGTTTAGCTGTCACTATTGCATTCGTACTAGGAAATATGGGAATTGCTCTTTGGGTTGGGCAAAGAATTTTAACTAGGAGAGAACGAACAACTATGCAAGAATTTCTGATTGGGATGCTAATTTTGGGTTTAATCGGTTTGATTCCCGTATTAGGAGGACTTATGTCGTCAGTAGTAAATATTTTTGGTTTGGGTGCATTAATTACGTGGTTGCTAAGTAAAAGGCGAACAAGGTCTGTTGTATAGATGTTGTATAGATATTCAAAGTTACCATTCCAACTGAGTCGGAGATAATTTTTCTTTATTCAGTTTCACGTTTGTAATCTGTCCACTTCGCATTGTAATTACCCTATCAGCCATTGCTGCAATACCAGCATTGTGGGTAATAACTACCGTTGTCGTCCCTAGTTCCTGGTTTACCTGTTCCAAAGCTTCCAATACCAGTTTACCTGTTTGATAATCCAAGGCGCCTGTAGGTTCATCACATAATAACACTTCAGGACGCTTGGCAATCGCGCGGGCAATAGCAACTCGTTGTTGCTCACCTCCTGACATTTGTGCTGGAAAGTGATTGAGACGTTCTTTTAGTCCGACTAAGTTTAACGCATCTTCAGGACGTAAAGGATGGCGAGCAATTTCCGTCACAAGTGCCACATTTTCTTTAGCTGTTAAACTGGGAATTAGGTTATAAAACTGGAAAATAAAACCAACACAATTGCGACGAAAACGAGTTAGTTCTGCATCACTCGCATTTTGCAAGTTATGTCCTCTGAAAAATACTTCACCGCTAGTTGGTACATCTAAACCACCAAGTATGTTTAATAACGTTGATTTTCCGCTACCACTAGCTCCTAGTAATACTACTAACTCGCCTTCGTAAAGTTCTAGGTCTATTCCTAATAATGCATGAACTTCCACCTCACCCATGCGATAAACCTTAGTGATATTTTTGACATTAAATATGCCTACTAGTGGCATAGTTGACTCACTGTAAATGACTGAGTGTTTTTCTGGCAGATTGTCCATAACCACACCGAATAGCTTATCAAAATTGTTTATTCTTACTCTTTGGAGAATATATAATGTTTCCGTAATCTCCAATAGCAATTACTTCATCATCTTGGCGCCAATTGTTATTTTCTATAACGTAGTCAAATTTTTCTTTTAATTCTTCGTCAGACAAACGTTCTAAACTTTTCGCCCATGATAGCCCAAAATTAAAGGGAAGTGAGATAGTTGATTCTTGTTGCCTAGTAGTATTTACAAATTTGTAATATTGTCCCATTGCTCGTTACCCAATTTTTGTAAATATTTGTAAAAATTAATTATTTTATAGAGACGCAATATTGTCTAGAGACACGATATCCTGTAGAGACGCAATATCCTTGAGAGACTCCATTAATGGAGTCTCTACAGTGTTACAAATAACACTATAATATTGTTAGCATTATTTGGAACATTTATCAATTGTTCAATTGCTTTATACCATTTCTATATGAAGATGCGCTTTATTACTCTTACTCCCCCCTTATTAAGGGGGGCAGGGGGGGATTTAATTATTTGCAGCTTCATATTAAATTGGTATTAATTAATAATGTTTTTTCTCACTTGGCTCACCTTCAAACGGTTGAACTCCTGTTTCAGGGAAATCATCGTCTCTAGGAGCAAAAATTCTAGACACTGCCCCGGAAAGGTAGGTAATGATTTTTTGAGGTACTTCTTTTACTGCTTGTAAAATTCCATTTGTATTAGAATTCGTCATATTTAACCCCTTTGTTCGTGTGAGATTGATTTAGATTACTCCCTTTTTAAATTAGAACAAAAACTTGAGGAACTTGTGAAGATGCGATTTTTAATTATAATTTATACTTATTCATATGTTTGTAAAAATTAATTTTATGATGTAAAGCTGGCTGCGCGCGAGTATCGCTCATTTAATTCAAGCAAGTGTTCATTTACCCGAATTAATTCCCTAGCGCGTTCTGCTACTTTTCTTTCTAACTCATCCTTAGATTTGCGTAAATCAGCTTCGATTTTTTTACGTGTACTAATGTCAGTAACCGTACCTAGCATTCGCATTGCTTCCCCTGCATCGTTATAGTAAAATTGACCTCGCGCTTCAATCCAGTGAATGCTACCATCTTGCCAGACAATACGAAACTCGTGATGGTACTTAGTATGTTCTGAGCGAACCTGGTTGATTTTTGAATGTAAACTTTCCCGGTCAGATTTTAGAACGCAATTTATAAAAGTGTCAAAAGTACCATCAAATGAGCCGGGAGTCATACCGAACAACCGTTCGTGAGTTTCTGACCAACTTATTTGGTTAATCAATACATTCCAGTCCCAAATACCTATTTCAGCAGCTTCCAAAAAGAGCGCAAGTCGTTGGTTTTCTTGTTGTGCCATTCGCCGAACTAATTTTATCCGCTCTAAACGATTGATAATTCGGGTGACAAGTTCGGGACCAACGAACGGTTTACTAACAAAATCATCTGCACCAACACTAAAAACTTGATTGACAATATCTGCATCGTTATGAACTGTTAAAAATAGAATCGGTAACTCACTCCAATCAGAATGATTACGCACTGAAGAGCAAAGTTCAATGCCACTGACTCCAGGCATTTCTACATCTAAAATTAATAAATCTGGCTTGACTGCTTCCAGAGTTTCCCAAAATGCGCGCGGTTCGGCAAGAGTTTTGACTCTAAGCCCCCAAGGTGTAAGTAAAGTTTGTAGTAATTCTAATATCTTTGGGTCATCGTCTACAGCTAAAATAAGCGAATGCTCCTGAAACGGTATTGCATCGGTAGTATATTGAGAATGCTGCGGTTCTAACTCGATTTCTTGCCGCAAAGCTTTTATTAATGCACCAAGTTGTACAGCATTATTTAATGAAATAGTTTCTTCTTTGAGTAATCTTTCTATTTTGCGTGCAATTTTAGAACCTTCTGGAAAGCCAAAAGTACCAAGCGAACCTGCTAACGTATGCGCTTCTTTTTTCGCTTGGCAATGCAATTCTTGATTTAAAGCATTTTGAACTAATGCTTGAGATGCTTCTTCTAATATATTAACCTGTTCGGCAACTCGCCCTTTAAATTTCTGCCAAACTTTATTTATAGCCAAAGCAGTTTGTTGCGATTTTGACTCGGATTTGGAATGAGATACTGGATTTACTTGTAATTCGTAAGCTTCCTTCTGTTTACTTCCACTACTTTCTGACTGCGACTTGAGACGATAGCCTATACCGTACACCGTTTCAATTAAACTACTAGAGGCGCCTTTCTCTTTTAACTTCTGCCGCAAACCTTTTATATGAGTACGAACTGCTTCCTCACCAGGAGTATCTTCGTAAGACCACAGATGCTCCAAAATCATACCGCAGCTAAACACCCGTCGGCTGTTTCGCAAAAAAAGCTCTAATAATGCATACTCTTTAGGAGTTAAAGGCACTAATTGGTCGTCATAACTAACCTCGCAGCTTGTGGGGTCAAGCCGTAATTTACCCCACTCCAGAATAGGTTGTGAAGTAACTCCTCCTCGACGCAATAGCGCACGAACACGAGCAACAAGCTCTTCAGCGTCGAACGGTTTAACTAAATAATCATCTGCACCAGCGTCAAGTCCAATCGCTTTTTCGTGACTGCTATCTCGACCAGTTATTAAAAGGATTGGAACGAGCAAACCATGAGCGCGTATTTGCCGACATAAGCTAATCCCGTCTAGCTTGGGTAGCATGACATCGAGAAGTAATAAATCGTAATCAAAGTTTTCAATTAACTCCCAACCCGATAAGCCGTTATTCGCTACCTCGACGACGTAATTTTGATTGCGAAGAATGGCTGCAAGCGCCTCCGAGACAAATCCATCATCTTCCACAATTAAAATTTTCATGGCAAAAACTTTTCCTGGTATTACATGATTTTTAACCTGACGAAAGTTAAAATTATACGTACAATTCACTAACTCTTTAATTATTTCATCATATTAATATTTTTTTCAATTTTAATACATAACTTAAAACTACTGTAACATAACTCAACATTCAGCTAGCAGGCGCCAACCTCTGATTCTGAAAAATTGCGTGATTATCCGAAGCTTTCAGACATATATATAGACGTATCTGAGCTACCACTGTCTACTAGTAAGCTAGTATTATTTTCTAAGTTTGAGGAGTTGCTGATTCTACGTTGAATAATTTGAATTAGCTGTTGTGGTTTAAAAGATTCTAGGTTAACAAAATTACCTGCTTGTAGCCATTGTAATTCTTGTAATGTTAATGTACTACGAATCTCATTAGGTAGCTGTACTTCATCTACAGTCAAAGATGATTTTTCTACAAGTAGATTATTTTTATTAGCCAAGACTTGCCGAGGTGTGATACCTATATCAATAATAGTGACATTTGTATCTTTAAACCAGTCAGGACTTGTGCTGAGACGATGTACTACACATAAACCTTCGGATGTACAGTTGTGCAGTGCGTAAACTTTTAATTCTGGGTTGCGTCGTAGCATTTGCATTGTGGTATCAAAAATGCTTTGAGGGTATCCAGTAATACTAAGAATCGCACAATTATTTTCAAAGTGAAAGTTGTTAGCAATTAAAAACTGAGCTATATCTGCACTATCACAAACTACCAATCTATCAAAACTATAAGCTGTAACATCAAAATTAACTTGGGTCGGAATATTATACTCTTGTGCAGGCGCCAGTCTTCGCGGTATCTTACTATTTATACTTTCCCATCGATTTAATAATTCTAAAAATCGGGCTTCAGATATTGCTAACTTCTCAACTAGCTCACTTTTACGGTTTTTAACTACCTTTCCACTATATATAGCTATAACTCCAACAAGTAAACTAATAATTTCCCAATATTCCCAAGCGACTAAACTACCTAGCACCCCAGTCCCAATAATAATGACGCCCAATGTATATAATACTCTACTGTTTTTCTGTAACTCTTGGTCAGTAAGATTCATTGGACTACTATTTATTAAAGTCAAACCTATATTAAGTAACCCAACTGCACCAGCAATTATAAAATATACAATCGGTGATTTATAATCTTCGTATAAAGCATTACCTAGTGTAAAAGTAATTAAAGCATTGATAACAATGTAACTAGTAATATCAAGTCCCTTAGATTTAAATAAATAATTTTTAGGTTTAAGCTTGCGATGTAAAAAATAAAAAAGTTGCTTTGATGTAAAATTTAGAGTATTGTTTACAGAAATACCTATAATTAAATTTTGAAAGAACGTATCAGTAACTTTACTTAAATAATACGGCGTGGCAGTTCTAAGTTCAAAGGCAAATTCATGACCGCAATTTTTGCATTTGCCTTGATTTTCATATCTTTCTTTAAGTTTATTGTCAGTTCCGCATTGAATACACTTCATATTATTTTTCTGGTAGAAATTAAATTACACGATATATTAAAAAAGCCGAAGTATTTAGCTTCGACTTTTTGAGCTTTCATCTATGATACAAGAGCGCACGCCCTTAACGAACACGTTAAGATTGTCTTCCAAACCTAACTAGCAACTCCTCGCGTGGTAGCTGCGATAGTTGTATCAACAAAGGAGTAAATTCTTCTGGAGATAGTGGTAATAGTGTTTCTACAATTGACTGAAGCTCGTTATCTACTGAGCCAAAACGAACTCGTAATAAATTTTCGATAGTAGTGCGTCGTTCCTCTTGGCGCCCTTCTTGACGACCTTCTTGACGACTTTGTTGTTGAATTTGTTCTTTCTCTTGTTGGTAAAGCGGCTTCAGTCTCATAATCAACTCCCTATCAGTTTCATTTGTTTTCTTTTCAGCTGCCAAGTTGTTACGCAAGTTATACAATAATTCTAACCCTACTTCTTTGTAAGGGTTATTATCTGGCAACGCTTGGAGTTCGTCGATTGCCCGTTCTTGAACTTTGCCGCGTCCAAGAACTCTTAACCACAGCGTTTCGGGTATTTTGGGCAGTTGATGGATGGCAACTATTGCTGCTCGTAAACCCGGTGCTAAGAAATATACTCCTTTTGGCCAGCCTTTTCTTGCACTGGCGCCGAAGTACGACAGTTTTCTTTTAGATGCTGTTGGTGTTAATATCCATACTTTTGGTATTTCTGAGGATTTTAATTTTTTATCTGCTTTTTTATTCTTATTCTTCTTATTGCTTTTACCTCTATTTGCCTTACGTCGTAAAAAAGCCTTTACTTCTAGCTGCTTAAGTAGACAATCTCCAATCTCATCTGCTGTTGCTGCGTTTCGATAAGGTTCGAGTATTGCGGGGTATTGTGCAAATTGCCCAAGTAGACCCAATGATTGTAAGTTTGCTTTTTGTTGTGAGTCGGGTGTGAAGTAAACATCAATTAACCTGATTTCCCCTGATACACGCTTGGGTGATTCGACTTTTCCAGATGGCGCCAGTAATGCTTCCAAATAATCTTTACTAAATTGGTCGTGTATGAATATGGTCATTTAATTGGCGATTCCCTAATAAGTTTTGAATGTTGTAACTCACATCATATTGTTTTTAACGTATATGTGTACTACCTTAAAGGAAATCAAATCAAACTTTTATTTTTTGTTTACGAAAAATTTATGTTAATATTCGCAATAAATGATGAACGGATAGTAACAAATAACTTATCCGTTACATCCGTTATATCCGTTGCCAGTGTTACCCGAAGCTCTGAGTTGAGTAGATGTAAGTATCTGAGCTACTAGCTATCAGCAAACCGCTGTCGCTTTCTAAACTTAAAGTGTTTGCAATTCCCCGTTGAATGATTTGAATTAACTGTTGTGGTCTAAAAGATTCTAAATTAACAAAATTACCTGCTTGTAACCATTGTAATTCGTCTGGTGAGAGATTATTACGAATTTCACTAGGTAATTGACTTGCTTCGCTTGCTGATTGCGATGATGTTTCTATAAAAATATTCTTTTTGGCGCCAATTGCTTGGCGAGGTGTTATACCTATATCAATAATGGTAATATTACTGTTTTGAAACCAGTTTGAACTTGTTCTGAGACGGTTGATTAAACCCAAACCTCTTGGTGTACAATTATGTAATGCATAAACTTTTAATTCCGGGTTACGTCGCAGCATATCCATCGTGGTTTGAAATATGCTTTCTGGATAACCTGTAACGCTGAGGATAGCACAGTTATTTTCAAAGTGAAAATTATTGGCGATTAAAAACTGTGCTATATCTGCACTATCACATACTATTAATCTGTCAAAGCTATATGCTGTGACATCGGGGTTGATAGGAGTAGTTTGATTATTTAGGTTTTGCGGCGCCAAAAGTAGTTTTTGAATATTACCATTAACTCTCTGCCAGCGGTTAAGCCAGTCTTGATAATCTGATTCACCGATGAGAAATTCTTGGGCTACGCTGGTTTTATGTTGTAACGTGGCGCCTTTATATATAGAAAACATTGCTAAAAGTACTGCTATCACAAATACAGGAAATGACTTAAGTAATATAGTACTGCTAAATATACCGATAATTAAAATACATATTCCTACAAATATAAGTGATTTTGTACTTGCTTTTCGACTTGCAGCATTAAGCTTTGGTGATTTGGTATTTTTGATAAGAGTCGTAATTATAATTATTTGATAGATGAAATTTGCAGTCAACCCACCAACTGTACCTCCAAAAGAGCTAAAGAATATAGTAAAAAATACCATGCCAAAAATGTAACCGCAGCCAAATCCACCACTATTAAAAGCTTTGTTTCTAAATCTGTTATCTAAAAGATAAAACATCTGTTTGGGTGTAAAAAACAGAGTGTTATTTATAGAAATATCGCTAAGTGCTTTAGCAAACATTGGGTCAGTCAATTTCGTTGTACCCATGCTTGTTGGTTCAAACACGAAAGCATGACCGCATTTTGAACATTTTCCGTAGTTAGCTGTTCTGTCTTTGAGGTTATTGTCAGTTCCGCAATTGATACATTTCATAGTTATTTAGTAATCTTTAAATAATTTGATTTGCTAGCAAAACACTGTAATCTTCACGCTTGCGAATTAAACGGTGATTCCCGTTTTCGATTAAAACTTCTGCTGGTCTAGGACGGTGTAAAAAGTGTGACGACATTGCATACCCATAGGCGCCGACATCTAAAATAGCGACAATATCATTAATATTCAACGCTGGTAACAAACAGTTTTTACCTAAATAGTCGCGCGAGTATGTTGTATTGCCGCAAACATCTGTTTGATATAAATTAGAAGATGTAGAAGATGGATAAGCAATGATTTCTCGATAACCACCATGAACGCTAGGCACACTTAAATTAGCCACAGTAGTATCAACACCAACAATTTGTTTCTCCGATTGCCATTTAACCGAAACAACTTTAGCAAGTAGAATAGCACATCCAGCAATTGCAGCTCTACCAGGTTCAATCACTAATTGTATTGGGATATCTAATTTCTCTAAACAACAAGTTAACTCGGCGCCAAAAAATTCCCAATCAAAAGCGGCGCCACCATGACGATAAGGATAACCAAACCCACCGCCAAAATCTAAATATTCCCAATCAGGTAATTTACCTGCAACACTAAAAACGCTTTCAATAGCTTGAGTAAAAGCAGTAGTAGCATTAGTACCAGTACCCCGATAGAAATGTAAACCGCTAACTTTCAACCCAGCATCACGAGCAATACTCGACGCTTTACCAAAATCATCAGGATGCACACCAATACGACTATCACCAGTCAACTCAGGAAAATTCAAACGCAACCCCAATCTTACCTCTTTTTTCTGATTCCAAAAATTATAAACCTGACAGAATAACTCCAACTGTGAAACACTATCCAAATTAAACGTCCTAACCCCCCACTCCAAAACCATTAACATCTCATCATAATTAAGATTGCTACCACTATAAACAATCTTCTCTGGACTAAACCCAGCTTGCAGACCTAAATAAACATCCCCAGGAGTATTAGCATGAAGTCCCCACCCACAATCTTTAAAAATTTTGAGCAAAGCCACATTTCCATTCGTCACACTCGCAAACCGAAACTGCGTTCCATTATACCTAACAGATGCACTAATATGATTAATAGTTTGCCGTAACTTATCCGCATCATATATATATAGAGGCGAACCGTATACATCTAATAGTTCCTTAATTAAGTTTTCCATTTCTTGTAAAATCTCCAAACTTGACGAGGTAATACAAACGGATGATTCAACTCTTTTCTACCAGGTATTTCACCAAACACGTAAACTCGCCATAACTCCCACATAATTAGTAACCATAAAATTTCACCAACACGGCGCCCACTAACAGCAGCGCTCAATTCTCCACTGACAATTTTAGCTGCAATATCTGGCTGAAAAACACCTTCGCTACGTAAAATACCAGGATTTAACCAATCACCTAACTTATCCCAAAACTCATGCAAACACCAAGAAGTTAACGGTACTCCCATACCACGCTTTTGGCGCCAAACGATTTCTTTTGGTAGCCAACCATCAACCGCGCGTTTCAAGATATACTTTTCACAACTACCTTGCAGCATTAATTCTCCACTCAAACGAAATGACCATTGCGTTAACGGTAAATCGCAAAAAGGAGAACGAACTTTTAACATGTGCGAAAACCCAATATTAGTAGCTCTAGGCTGAATATTTTGGGCGCCTTTTAACATTAGCGAAGCGCGCCGTAAGCGATGCATCAATTCATAACTATATTTAGATTCAAGAGCTTCCTGTAACCAATCTTCGGCACTTAATGAATTAATTTGATGACGAACACCAAGTTGATAGACACTTTTCTCATAACCCCAAAGACGGTGAAAAGTTTTTATATACTGACGAATAAAACTTTCTTCTCCATCGGGGTGTTGAGCTTGATAAATAGCAGCAGCAATTAAAGGTTTATTTGTCCAACCAGCAAATAACTGGTCGCCATTTTCGCCATTAAATATTACCCTAGTTTCTTGACTAGCAGCTTGCGCCAAAAGAAACAAAGGTACTGTTACGCCATCACCAAAAGGTAAATCAAGCGCTTTAACTGTAGGTATCAAAGCTTTCTGAATATCACCAGGACTAGCACCAACTTTTACCAAAGGGATATTTAAATGCTGTGCAACAATTTCTGCATATGGATATTCGGGAATACCTGCATTGCCAAAGTCAAGAGTATAAGCTTTGACTTTTACACCTGCTTGCACTAGTAACGCTGCAATAATAGAAGAATCTAATCCACCTGATAAACAAACTCCTACAGGTTCATCATTTAAATCATTTATTTGACGATTAACAGCATCTTTAAGTAAAACTTGTAATTCTTCTATTGCTGTGTTTTCATCATATATTAAATCTGTCGCCTGTTGGAATTGTAGTAGTTGTTTTTGTCGTATAAAATTAATTTCATTATCATTATAATTCCAACTTAATTCTATACCAGCTTCTACAGCTTGAATTTGGCTAACTGGAGTTACAGGGGTAGGAACGTATGAAAAACAATTATACCCATAAAGTGCAGCGATATTAATCTCAGGCGCCTTTAGTAGTGGTAAAAGTAATTGCAACTGAGAAGCAAACCAAATTACTTGCTCTTGCTGCATCCAATACAAAGGAACTCGTCCAAATGGGTCTCGACCTAAAACTAGAGTACGGTCTTCAAGACGTACCCACGCATCAGGAAAATCATCCATTCCAGATGCTGATATCGAGACAATATGATTTGATCTAATCTTAGCCGAATCTGGTTGAAAATTAGAAATATAAGCAACATTATATATAATATCGCTATCATTCTGAGCATCTAATTTATAATATTTTACTTTAATCTTGCTGAAAAGTTTTTCGAGTTCTTGACTTTGATTATAACCCCAATAGCCAACAAAATGATAATTACAAGCGATGCTACCCATATTATTAAATTATTTTACCTCAAAAGTTTCCTCACCAAGCACTCTACCATCTAATAACATTTGTACTTTCCACTTACCAACTGCGGCGCCGGAGTTGAGTGTATATTTACAGTGAGTATCCCAAACGGACGTAGTAATACTTTTTGTTTCATAACTATTTTGCTTGACAGTTTGACCGCTAGGATTTATCCAATTACAAGATAAATTTAACTTTTGACCGACAGGTGCCTCTTTGAGAGTTACGCGGTAAAAAAACTCAGCATTACTTCCACTATTTTGAGTATTAGTAATTTTCTCACTTTGTACAGCTACACGAGCCAAGGAGCTACTACGCTGCTGTGAAATAAATATTCCGCTACCTATAATTAATACCAAAGCCGCAGCAACAGAGCCAAAAATCAACTTATTGCGACGTTTTTCGGTTTCCAAAGCTTGACTGCGTGCGACTTGCGTCATTGCTTCACCAAGTAACTCAGGAGGTAAATTCAACTCGTCAAGTATTTGCTTGACTTGCTCTGGTTCGAGTTCTTGTTCTTGACGCTCTTTTAGGCGCCCTAGTTCTACGATTATTCGGTCTAGTTGTTCTTGGGTTAATCTTTGATTCATAGAATAATTAAAGTAATGAACCATAAAGGAAGAGATAGCCGTTATAACATATTTTTAAAAGCGACTACAGAGCGGCTTGCTTCAATTCCGTAAAAAACTCGCTACTTAGAAAGACCTTTACCTCCTGTTAACTTATTTAAATCGGTCTACTATATAATTTCTATAACAAAAGCAGAATTTTATGCATATTCAGAAAAATTTCTCTGTACAGACGCGTTCACGCAGTGTCCCGCAGGGATTAATCGCGTCTCTACCACCATATGCCTCCTAAACCTCAGTTAGAATTTAATTGGTGCGCTCCTGTTTCTGGTGATGGTTTTTACTTAGGATTACCAACTTGGGAACGTTCACCAGAGTTTGAATATATAGTACAAATATTTAGAACTGCTGAAAAATTTGGCTTCAAGCAACTTTTAATTGGTATGGGTTTTACTCATCATACTTTGGAAGCATGGACTTTAGCGACAGCAGTACTAACACAAACTAACTATGCAAGTGCAATGGTGGCAGTGCGTCCAGGTTTTATTAGCGCACCTGTTCTTGCAAAAATGGCTGTTACATTAGACCATATCAGTCGAGGGCGCCTTTCACTAAATATTGTTACAGGTGGTAGACCAACTGAGCAAGCGATGTATGGAGATTATTTAGACCATGACGGACGATATCGTCGTACCCGTGAGTTTATGCAAATTTGCCGGCAGTTATGGTTGAATAATATTGCTTTTGATTTTGATGGAGAATTTTATCAGCTTCAAGGTAGCAAATTAGAAACTTTGCCTTTACAACCAGGTGGCCCTACATTTTATTTTGGTGGTGCTAGCGACATGGCGCAACAAGTAGGCGCCGAGTTGAGTGATGTTTATTTAATGTGGGCTGAAACGTTTGAACAAATAGAAGCTCGAATTCATAAAATGCGTCTATTAGTAAAAGCTTGTGGTCGTGAAAAGTTGGTAAGGTACGGTGTACGAGTTAACATTATTACTCGCTCTACTGAGATAGAAGCAAGAGAAGCGGCAAGAGAAATGATATCTAAAGTTAACCCTGATATACTTACTAAAGCCCGTGCTACAGAATATCCTAATACTAAGCGTGAAAGTGTTGGGCAAGGGCGCCAATGGGAGTTACGGGCTAATTCTACCGACGAATGGTATATTGAACCACATCTATGGGCAGGTATTTCTATAGTTAGAAGCGGCGCCGGAATGACTATTGTTGGTAGTTATAAGCAGGTAGCGGAATATGTAGTCAAGTATATTAACTTAGGAATAACGGTATTTATTTTATCAGGTTATCCTCACTTAGAAGAGTGCGAGAACGTTGGAAGAAATGTTCTACCCCTAGTTAGAGAAAAATATTTGAAATTTATATAAAATTTATATAATTTATTTCTTTAGGTTCATTATATATACATCACAAGGAACAGGATAGAATAATGATTTTATACGAAATTAGATTATTATGCAATTAAACTGAATTAACATAAAATTATATTATATGAATGAGAAAAATCTAGCAAATAATCAAACAGCTTATAGTGTCGCCCACGAAATTCATGGACGTGTTCGTTTTCATGTATATCGACTGGCAAAAGATTCTAAATATGCTGAGAAGTTAAAGGCTTTAGTCGAGTCAGATTCTAGAGTTACACAGGTTCGCATCAATACTCAAGCTGCATCTATTGCCATTAGTTATGAATCAGATCTTTCTGATGAACAAATGCGCGAACATTTTATTAATTTGATTCAAACGGCTCCAAATATTGCTACTCCAAAACGATTTACAGCTTCGTCAATTACGTCGGCTATTTTTGACGCAATTGTAAATTTAATCGATAGCGCACGTAATATAAATAAGGTTCGTAAAGGAATTACAAAAAAACCTTCTAAACCTGACTTTTGGGAGCGAGCATTACAAACTCTAAAAGCCACAATGAAAACCTTAAAATCAGCGACCATGTTTGTTTTACCTAAACGCTCATCACAGGCGCCATCTACTTTATCAAGTAGTAATTAATTATGGACTCTAAATCCTTGGCTATTTTCAAAATTAACTTATCTTGAAAAGAATTGGCGACAATTTGCAAACCAATAGGTAAACCTTGTGGACTCAACCCACAAGGTATAGATATACATGGAAAACCAAAATAACTAAACGGTAGAACAAATTTTCTATTTAATTGATAGACTTTTGTATCTGCTTGAATATTTGGCGCCGTCGTTGGAGTAGTCGGTGTAATTATTGCGTCAACTTGTCGGAATACATTTTGGATATCACCGAACTCCCAAAGTCTTTGCTTTTGAGCTTTTTGGTAGCTGTTACCAGAAATAGCGACGCCTTTACGTAAATCATAATTAACTTTATCACCAAATAAATGATGTTGATTTTGATATTCTTGCAATACTTGGTTAAATTCGTGTAAAGCAATAATTGAGTAATTTGTTTCATTAAAATTACTTAATAATTTACTTTGTATATTAATAATTTCTATGCCAGCTTGTTTACAACTATATATTACACGGTGAATTGCGGCGGCAACTTCTGTATCAACTCCACGAAATGTATAATTATTAACAATACCTAACTTATATGTAGATGGAGGTGACATATTGGGTAACGCCAGGGGATGTAAAATGGCATTAAATAATATTTTTACATCTGTGACTTTACTTGCCATTACACCAACTGTATCAAAACTTGGCGCCCGTTTAAAAACACCATCTGTACTAATTAGAGACTGAGTAGGTCGCAACCCAACTATTCCCGACCAGCTAGCAGGGACACGTATCGAACCTCCTGTGTCTGTACCAATACCACCAACACATAAATTTGCTGCAACTGCTGTAGCTGTACCACTCGAAGAACCACCTGGAGAATAATTCGCATTTACCGCACTGCGAACATTACCATAAAAACGGTTCTTTCCTGTAATATCGGCGCCAAACTCACTTAAATTGGTTTTACCCAAAATAATGGCGCCTGCTTGTTTTAATCTTGTTACAATATCCGCATCTACTACAGGTGTACGTTGGTGAAACAATTCTGTACCAACAGTAGTAAATATGTTCGCAGTGTCGATATTATCTTTTATTACTATCGGTATACCATGCAATAATCTTTTGACCTTACCAGCTTTGATTTCTGAGTCAAGTTGCATTGCTGTTAATAACGCTTCTTGCTCAGTAACGGTAATGAAAGCATTTAATTCTGGATTTAACTTGTAAATTATTTTTAAGTAATGTTGAGTTAGATTGTATAGGGATTGGTTCATAAGATGACGAACGCATTATGTTATTTAACGCTTTTTTTAACCGTGAATCTATAGCTGCACCGGGCAATGTAGTAACCACCTGGCAGATAGCTTATGGTTATGTAGACTCACTCTCGGTAGAGAATATATTTTGGAGAGATAATAAAGTTATAATTATTGCACCCGATAGTAAAGCCGTTGCGTTTAGCTCTAACCAACGGTTTGTTGTTGTTGGTGATGTCTGGTTGAGTAATCGACGAGAGTTAAGCGTTGCTTATAGTATCTCAATAAATAATGATATTCAATTAGTCGCGCAGCTATGGGAAAAATTTGGGATTGAATCTTTAAAGTTACTAGTTGGTATGTTTGGACTGGTAATTTGGGATAAAGATGAACAAGTTTTATATTCAGCACGCGATTGTACTGGTTCCCGTACTATTTACTATACAACTAATGGTTTGACTCGTTGGTTGGCGCCTTCATTAAGAACACTTGCACCATACCGTTCTAAAGATTTAGATGTGGTAGCGTTGCGTGATTATTTGTGCTGTGCTTTTGTACCTGGGAATAGAACTTTGTGGAATGATGTTAAAGAATTGCGTCCAGGAACGATATTAAAATTGCCTTCAGGAGAAATTCATTCCTTTTGGCAACTTAAAGAGCAAATTATTGATAGTGATAAAGCTTTATCATGGCATGGGGAAAAGTTACGGCAGCTTTTAGACCAAGTTATTAAAGAATATTTACCTCAAAATCAACCTGTAGGAGTTTTGCTTTCGGGTGGTTTAGACTCTAGTAGTGTGACTGCACTTGTAAGTAAGCTTCATAACGCACCAGTTCATACTTTTTCGATTCACTTCGGCGCCGAATGTCCAAACGAGTTAGAATTTTCGAGTATGGTGGCAGACCATTGTCAAACTCAGCACCACATTCTCGAAATTACTTTTAAAGATATGTGGGAACGTTTGCCTGAAGTGATGACGCATTTGGATGACCCGATAGGAGACCCTTTAACTGTACCAAATTTATTGGTAGCTCAACTTGCGCGCGAATATGTTGGAACAATACTCAATGGTGAGGGTGGAGACCCTTGTTTTGGCGGTCCCAAAAATCAACCGATGTTGATAAATAATCTATATGGTTCGGTGACAAATCAAGATACTTTACAAGCTTATTTAACTTCTTTCCAAAAATGTGCCGTTGATTTACCGTTGTTACTTAAACCGGACGTATGGAAAGCAGTTAGTAATGCCCCATCGGTATTTACTGAAGATTTATATTCAAAAGATAACTATTTAAATAGATTGATGGCGATTAATATTAAATATAAAGGCGCCGATCAGATATTGACTAAAGTCAATAATACGAGTACTGCTGCTGGGTTGCTAGGACTTTCGCCTTTATTTGACCAGCGAGTTGTAGATTTAAGTATGCAAATACCTCCACAGTATAAATTATCTGGAGTCGAAGAAAAAGCGGTTTTAAAGCAAGCAGTAGCAGATATAGTACCCGATGCGATTATCAATCGTCCAAAAAGTGGCATGATGGTACCAGTCCAGCTAGGTTTTCGTAAATATTGGCAACGCGAAGCCAGAAGTTTATTATTAAATAGAAACGCAATGACGGCGCCGTATTTTAATCAAAGTTTAATTAAAGATTGGCTAAACTACCGTGGTGATACGTGGAGAAGATACGGTGTTAAACTCTGGTTACTCGTTAGTTTAGAAATTTGGTTACAAGTTAATCGTTAATATTATTATTGTATTGAGGGTGTTTTCCTTTTATCAAAAATAAAAAACAATGGCAGCAGAACATGGTCTGATTCTAGATTTCACAACTGTTTTGGCTACTTCAGCTTTAGGGGGATATTTAGTCAATCGATTGCGTCAACCTGTTTTACTCGGTTATTTAGCTAGTGGAATGATTGTTGGGCCGTTTGGTTTCAAGCTTCTTAGTGATGTAACGCGAATTCAGTCTCTTGCTACGATTGGTGTTGCTTTTCTGTTGTTTGCGCTTGGAGTTGAATTTTCACTTTCGGAACTCAAAAGAGTCAAAGATATTGCCTTAAAGGGCAGTTTATTGCAAATAGGTTTGACTACTGCTGTTGTTGCATTATTGACAATTTTAACCGGTTGGGTTGAGGGGATTCTCCAAGGTATTTTTTTAGGAGTTGTTCTGTCGTTTTCTTCGACAGCGGTAGTATTAAAAACGCTTGCAGAACGAGGTGAGACTTATACTCTCCACGGTCAAGTTATGTTAGCGATTTTAATTGCTCAAGACTTAGTACTAGGGTTCATGTTAGCTTTGTTACCTGCTTTAAACCAACCTAGTAGTATTGTATTCGCAATCGGCGCCGCTTTATTAAAAGTTATAGTTTTTTTAGCTTTATCTGTAGGATTTAGTCGTTGGATAGTACCTGGGTTAATTACTCGTGTTGCTGCAACCGAAAACAGTGAATTGTTTTTGATAACAGTAATTGCACTATGCTTAGGAGTCGCATTAGTTACAGCTAAACTGGGTCTTTCGATAGAAATGGGCGCCTTTGTTGCAGGTTTAATGGTTTCTGGAGTTGATTATTCAGACCATGCGTTAGCAAAAGTATTACCGCTACGAGATACTTTTGCATGTCTTTTCTTTGCCTCAATTGGTATGTTAATAAACCCAGGTATTTTACTGCAAAACTTTGGGCTGATATTGGTTTTAGTGACTTTAGTAATGTTGGGTAAAGCAATTATTATTTTACCCATTGTTGTCAAATTTGGTTATTCTATCAAAACTGCTATTATTACAAGTTTAGGAATCAATCAAATCGGAGAATTTTCATTCGTATTGGCATTGGCTGGTTTGCGACAAGGATTAATTACAGAAAAAACTTATTTGCTTTTATTGGGCACAACAGCCATTACTTTGGTGCTTACACCTATCTGGCTGAATATTTCTCCTTACCTTGCTGATAAATTTACTCAAGTACCTTTATTTGCAAAGTATTTAAGCAACGTGATACAACCAACGCTTTTATCGATTCCAGAAACTATAAATGGTCATGTTGTTGTAGCTGGTTACGGCAGAGTTGGACAAATTATTGTCAACATACTTCAAAATCAAGGATACCCAATTTTGGTGATTGAGAATAGTGAGGCTGCAATTCAACGTTTGAGAATGCAGAAAATTCCTTATATTTTTGGTGATGCAGATTCGGAGTTAGTATTAGAGAAAGCTCATTTAAAAAATGCCAGTGCTTTAGCTATTGCACTACCTGACCCTTCTAGCACTCGTTTGCTTTTACAACGAGCGTTGAAGATTGCACCTTCTTTAGATGTAATTGCGCGTTCACATTATAATAACGAGATTGATTTGCTGACTCAAATGGGCGCCAAAGAAGTAGTACAGCCTGAATTTGAAGCTGCTTTGGAATTAGGCGCCCACTTGCTAGCAAGTTTGGGTGAAGCTGACGAACATATACATAGTGTGATTAAAAATATCCGTATAGATAGATATCGCAGTATTCGACCGTTATAAATAGAAGCCAAAATTATTAATTAAAGTTTCAGATGGTTGGAGCATTTAGTTTGAACTGCAGTTGGAAGCTTAACGCTAAAAGTTGCACCTTTACCTATAATACTATTAACGACTATTTCACCTTTGTGTAAGTTAACGCACTGTTTAACTATTGATAACCCTAAACCAGTACCAGAAACAGTGGATACATTATTTGCACGATAGAAAGAATCAAAAATACGAGCTATATCCTCTGGGGGAATGCCAATACCTTGATCTTCAACATTAAATACTATCGCTTGCTCATAAAAATTTACATCTAATTTAACCTCACTGTCAATAGAAGAATATTTGAGGGCATTTTCTAATAAATTTGTAATAATATGACAAACCAGTTGAGAGTCAAGTAATGCTTCTATACTAGAAGTCGGCGCCATAAACTTGAGACGATTTTGGTTTTCACTGTTATTAATTAGAGTGTTAATAATATTTTGGCATAGCTTTACTACATCAACATTTTTAGGTTTAAATTGTAGAGCATTAGCCTCGACTTCAGATAATATTAGTAAGTTTTGAACTATTTCTGTAATACGTTTAATAGAAGTTTCTATTTTATAAAAATGTGCTTGTTTTTTTTCTTCAGTAAGATTATTGATATAATACTGTAACATATCACACGAAGATTGAATCGTCGCAAGCGGTGTGCGAATTTCATGAGATGTTGTCGCGATAAATTTAGTTTTAGATTCGCTTAGTTCACGTTCTCTTTGTAGAGCTTTTAATATTTGTTCTTCTGCTTGCTTACGATGGGTTATATCTTTAGCCACACCAGCCATTCTAAATAAATTACCATCTTCGTCGTATATAGGAAAGGTTCGGTCACGTACCCAACGCATTGTACCATCAGGACGAATAATGCGATATTCTTCGTCCATATTACAGGCATTGTCACCAACTGCAACAGCACTTACTCGCTCTATATCGTCAGGATGAACGAATTTGAGAAAAGACATTGGATTAGAATAAATTTCATTACAAGGACGACCCCAGATTTTTTCATAACCAGGGCTAATATAATAGAAGTTACTTATGTCTAAATCACATACCCAAAATACTATTTCTGCATGATTTGCGAATTGCTGAAATTTTTCTTCTCTTTCTATAAGCGAAATTTCTGCTAATTTGCGCGAAGTAATATCTTCTGCAATTCCTACTTGACGATACGAACTACCGTTTTTCTGATTCACTACAAATGTTCGTTGATAAACCCAACGAACTTTACCATCAGGGCAAATAATTCTATATTCTTGCTCTAAAGTGCAGTTTTCTTTTCCCAAACATGCTTTTAATACCATTTCCCTATCATCAGGGTGGATTGATTCAAAAAGTAACCTAGGATATTCGTAAATAGAAGCACACGAATAACCCCAAATTTTTTCAAAGCCAGAGCTTATATAATAACAATCACTTATATCTGGCGCAAAAATCCAAAAAGCAATATCTAGATTATCGAGTAGCTGAGAGAAGCTCTCCTCAATATCTATTAACTCAGGATCAATCAAAGACAAGTTTGGCAAGGTTATTTCTTCAGCGAGGCTTGCAATATACTCAATATTATCCGTGTTTTCGTACCTAAACGCGCGGTTATGTATCCATTTTATAGACCCATTAGCCGTTACTATACGATATTTTTCATCCATTGTCCCTGAAAGCCTTAATCTTTCGAGCGAGTTTAATATCCGCTTCTGGTCATCAGGATGGATGAAATCAATAAAAGATTTTGGGCATTTATAAAGACTTGCAGCATTACAACCCCAAATTCTTTCATAAGCAGTACTAACGTAGAGTGTTTGACTCAAATCAGCGGAAAACGCCAAAAACACTTGGTTGGTGCTTTCTAGCACTTGGTTCAACAACGTTCCTATTTTTGGCAAGTCACTGAATTCCACTTTATCCTCCTCAATTAATACAGTTTACATATGTAATCACTAAATTATCACACTACATTCAACAATTTTTTATAGATATACATGATATACATGATATACAAAGTATACAAAATATACATTTTAATCAATGCTGTCCTTAAAATTTATTTTGGTTAAAATCTTTACTTTTATGATAAATTCTGAAATTATTAAACAAAGCTGTTTTTGTCATGTATAACCATTTACTTCAGAGGAGAAAATTAGCTCTATGTCATTAGCCGTACTGTTGAAATCCAATGAGAATCAAAAGATTAACAGTGTTAGATTATTAGACTACGTAAAAAGTCTGTACGGTGATATTCCAGTATCGCCATGTCCATTCACTGAAGCGGAAATTGACGAGCTATCGAATACCAATGAATTGTTGGTTTATCTACCTGCAAGACTTACAATGCAGGAGTTATGCAATATTTTTGGTATCAGCGCCAATGTTAACTTTGAGCATGAAACCATGATTAGAAACAGCATGGTTAGTGAAGACCAATGGTTTATTGTATCTGCGAGCAAGGCGCCAGAACTCATTGATAAAACAGGTCTTTTTGCGAAGCGAGTCTATGAAGATGAAGGTCTTCATGGAATGGACTTCAGAAGATATTTGGCATTTGCAGCTACTTTTAAATATCATTTTGGAGAATTTCCAGACCAAACATATTGGTGTTTTTTACTATCGGGAAGCTATGACCGTAGTGGAGTATCAGTAGTCGGGCTTGATTCAAAGGGTGTCTTAAGTCATCATGGTTGGATGCGAAATTTCAAAGCAAAGTTCTGTGGTTCAAGATATATAGTTATCGCCCCTAGAATTGAAATATTGCCTTCTACAAAATCCTTACAAAGGGCACGCCGAGGCAAGCCAGGAGCTAGCGGGAAGGAAGCAGGAATGGAGTAATAATTACTGCATTGTCAGCAATAATTGAATATGATTTGTTTAGTCCTGCATTTTATGCATTTCTCGATGAAACCTTGTGTTGAATGCGGCTAAACAATCGAGTTTATTGGTGTAGTCATTTTGAATCTTGGATTTTAACACGTTAATTTAACACGTTAATATAACATGAACAATTACGAACAAGCAATTCAAGCATGGAAAGATAAAATTGGCGCTACTAAAGTAGAAGTTTCTACAGAGCAAAGAGAAAAGTACATGCAAAACATTACAGAATATCAAGCTGAACCTCCAGTAGCTATATTAAGACCCGCAAGTAGAAGTGATGTTGAAGCAATTGTGGCAGTTGCAAACAAATACCATGTACCTATTTATGTTGTAAGTACTGGAAAAAACTGGGGTATTGGCTCAAAAGTACCAGTCAAAAATGGATGCGCTTTAGTAATCCTTAGCGACATGAAAAATATAATAGAAGTAAATGAAAAATATCGATATGCAATTATTGAACCAGGAGTTACTCAAAAACAATTATCTGATTATTTACAGAAGAATACAAATTTAATGTTACCTTCCACTGGGTCTGCAGAAAATACTAGTATTGTAGGAAATATTCTAGACAGAGGTAGTGTTTTCTTTAATCATCGCTATGATTTTCTGACTGGGCTAGAGGTATTATTAGCCAACGGAAAAGTAGTAAGAACAGGCTTTTGGCATTACTTTGATTCTAATCAAACAAAAGTACCAATGTTTTTCCATCCTCCTGGTGTTGGTCCGGACATTAAAGGTATATTTACACAATCGAATTTAGGAATTGTCACTGCTATGGTAGTACGTCTTAAACCTCGTATACCAAGCACTATTGTATATGCAGAACTTAAAGAAGATAACTTTGTCGCATTCATAGATGCTTTTATCAAGCTTAAGGAAAATAACTTGATAAATAATTGGTTGATGATTACTAATACAAATGACCCAAGAACGACTGTTGCAAATCAATTCAATTATACAGGAAATTGGTCAGCTATATTTAATTTTTATGGAACAGAACAACTCAGGGATTTGTATAAAAAAGAAGTTGAAAAGGAAATTCATAAATTGTGCTATAATTTATTTTTTATAAATAGTAATATAGAAGAAAATTTAAACCATAGATATCATTTAATATTACAAAAACTATATAATGGGATACCCTCTAATTATAGTATTGAAACAATGGGAGAAATGAATAGTTTTGATTTTACAAATTCGGATTATGAGGTTGATTTTTGTAAAGAAATATCTGGTTTTAGAGCTGTTGCACCAGCAGTACCTCTTGAAGCCAGGGCAATGAAAGAAGTAATAGATTTAGTAAATAAAGTTTCTAAAGAATTTGAGATAACACCTTTTCATAATTTCGTGACTATAGGAGATATGGCTGTTGAAGGACTATTCAGAGCATATTTTAACCGAGAAAAAGAGGAAGAAATAACAAAGGTAAATCAATGGGCTGAGGAGTTGGACAAGGAATTAGAAAAAATAGGTATTTATCCTTATCGTATGAGTATTAAACAAATGAATTACTTTAGTAATCGTCAGACAGATACTTACTGGGAAACTATCGCAGCTATTAAAAAGCAACTAGACCCTAATAATATTATTTCTCCTGGGAAGTATTGCTTAGAGAATATCTAATACCAATTTAATATAAATTCGCATATAATAGTGTCGTAAACACCTAAAATATAGCACCCCATCCTCATCTGGTTAGAAAGCTTTATATTTTTGACTCAGTTAAATTTTGTCAATAAATTTACCGCTACTAATGATGATATTTAATCTATAGCTATTGACGCGCCGATTATTAGATAATATATTTAGAAATAGAATATTCAATAAAAATTCACAATCATAGTGAAAGAAAGAATACTAGAAACCCTGAGTGAGAAAAACTGGATGTGGATGGAAGAGTTAAGGTCACACTTTATGTTGTGTGACCTTCAAACTCACTACGTCTTTATAAATCCCGAATTTAGTAGCGCCATTGCTAACTTATCTGAGCAAGGATTCATAAGGATTATCAATCGCTTAGAAATAAAAGGATATTACAAAAAAACTGGCAAAATAGTTGAATTGGTAAACAGTGCCAGTTTCGCGAAAAAATGTTAATGACTCAACGGCAAGATAAGTGTAAAAGTCGTTCCATTCGCAATATCACTATTAACAGTTATTTTACCTTTATGTAAATCAACACATTGCTTAACAATCGCAAGTCCTAAGCCAGTTCCACCAATATTGCCAATGTTATTAGCACGATAGAAGGAATCGAAGATATATGGTAAATCTTCATTACTAATACCAATGCCTTCGTCTTTAACCACAAAAGTTACTTGATTTTGAGTACAGTCAACAGAGAATTCAACTTTGCTATCTTGATTTGAGTATTTTAAGGCATTATCGAGCAAATTCGTAATGATGTAGGTTACAAGTTTAGGGTCGATAACAGGCGCCTGGTTAACTGCATTTTCACTGATGGATAATTTTATGTTTCTTTGTGTAGCAGTAAAAGAGACTACCATTGCTATAACATCCGAGCAAAGTTTAGCAATATTAGTACTACAAGGCTGGAATTGCAAAGCATTAGCTTCAGCTTCTGATAATAGCAAGATGTCTTGGACAATTTGAGTAATGCGTCTAACAGCAGCTTCAATCTTCTGAAAATGTTTTTCTTTTTTTTCTTCAGTCAATTGGTCTTTGTAATGCTGCAACATATCGATTGAAGACTGGATTGTCGCTAATGGTGTACGTATTTCGTGCGAGGTGTTAGCAATAAAGTTTGATTTAGCATTACTGAGTTCGCGCGCACGTTGTAAAGCAATGAGGGTCTTCTCTTCAGCCTGCTTACGAAGTGTAATATCCTCAGCAATACCCACAACTCTAAAAGTATTTGCTGAAGAATCTTGAATTGGATAAGTACGGGCGTGTATCCAACAAATTGTACCATTTGGACGCACAATACGGTACTCCACATTCATTTGTGTAGAATCTTTTTCTATTGCGGCAAATACTCTTGGTTTATCCTCTGGTAGAATCGATTCGATGAAAGATAATGGGTTTTCGTACAATGAAGCGCAACTTTTACCCCAAACTTGTTCATAATTAGGACTTATATAAAGCACTTGGCTAGCGTCAGGGGTAATTAACCATGAAACGTGACCAATATTTTCTGCTAGCTGACGGTATTGCTCTGAACTTTGAACTAACGTAGTTTCCGCTTGCTTGCGTTCAGTAATATCGAACGCAATACCAGCCATCCGAAATAGGTTGCCTTGTTCATCGTACACCGGGAATGTTTTGTCTCTTACCCAACGAACGGCGCCATCAGCACGGATAATTCGGTATTCTTCATCCATGTTGCAGGCATTTGGTCCAGTTGCAGCAGCTATTATACGTTCTAAATCATCAGGATAAACAGATTCTATAAATGACCTAGGATTTTGGTAAATATCTTCACAACTTTTACCCCAGATTTTTTCGTAGCCAGGATTAATATAATAAAATTTACTGGCATCAGGTTCACACACCCAAAAAACAATATCAACATTGTTAGCAAACTGCTGAAACCTTTGCTCGCTCTGTTTTAAAGCAAGCTCGGTCATCTTTTTGTCTGTAATATCCTCAGTTGTGCCTATAATATATTCTATGTTACCACTTGTATCAAGCGAAGCAAACGCATGGTTATGTATCCATCTAATTTGATTATCAGGGCGAATAATACGATATTCTTCATTTAATTGGGCGCCTTGTATTAAACTTTGAAGTGCTGTATTTACTCTCTCTTTGTCTTCAGTATAAATGCTTTCGAGAAAAGACTTTGCACCTTCATTGAAATTAGTCATTTGGCGCCCAAATATGTTTTCGTAAGTAGGGCTTGTGTAAACTATTTGACTTAAATCAGCGGAACAAACCCAAAAGGCTTGATTATTATTCTCAAATAGTTTACCCAGAGGGCTGTTTGCTAAAACTTGCCAGTCATTAATATTCATATGAAATACTTTTAAACTACCCTGACATATTTTACCCAAATGTGACTACATTTAAGTAAAATTTTATAATAGTTAAGAATTAAATTTATTTTTCGATTTAGCGACATACTTATGTCTTAAGGCTGATGTAAAAATAAACTTTCTTTTATTGATTGACATGTATTATCTGACGAATTACTGCTCGCATTATTAAGACAATCGAGTAGCAGTTGGCAGGCATTCCAATATTGCTCAATTAATTTACATTCTTTCAAATTAAATTCCCAATTATAACCAATCTGAAAATCTTCAATCATTATACTCCGTAATTTCTCTATCCATACGGCGCCGTGTAGTTGCCACCACAATCTTAAAGTTTGCCTATCTTCGTCTATATTTGGTAGTTTGCTACGTAAATCGTATAAAATATCACTTAATAAATCGTTATCTGCTAGCAGATGTTTAAGGTCAAGTGCTAAATGCATTGCTCTTAAGCGCTGGTGGAAAACATCAGGAGTAATAGCTAAACTAATTGCGAATGCATGAGTTAATGCCATATCTAAACTCATTTTAATAGGCAGATTGGCGGCTAGGTAACAATCTAAATGTAGTGTGATATCTTGGTTATATGCCAATGGATGCTCACTAGGCAGTCCATGCGTGAAGTAGAACGCGCGTATAGCAGTCTTATATAAATTTGTAGTACTTGTTTTACTAGTAACATCTATTAATTCTGATTTTTGCAATACCCAATTTATAAAGCTTTGTAATTTCGGGTTGGTAGCAATAATAAGGTCAATTTGCTGCTTCATCAAAATTAATAAATTATCAGCCGATGGTAGCATTTCGGCGACGAGTAAAAATATTTCCTTCCAGGATTGTACGTGTATATAATTAACTAACTCATCTAAACTGTTTGAATTAACGTTAGCGACAATATCGCGCGCTGTTAAATACTCTTGAAACGTTAAATGAGAAAATGAATAAATTCCTCGTGCCCTTTGTACTAATAATCCATGTTGTGCTTCGATAGCTTTTAAAATTGCATAACTATCTAGTAACAGAGCTTCCGTATCTTCAATATTTTTTGATGTATATGATTGGCGTAAATAATTTGCAATCAATTGTTGAGTTCTACTTTCTGTAAAATAATATTGATTTTCTGTAAAATAAATTTTTGCGATCTGGCTCAGTAATTTAATTTTATCCAATAGCGAAAAATAGCGATATAACTCATCTCTTTCAATTCCTCTACTTTCATCCCAACGTATTAAAAGTAATTCTAAACCTTGTTTATAAATTTCAGAACGCGAACGAGGAAAGTCACCATGAGTGTGAAATAATAAACAAGCAATACTAAGTAATAAAGGTGTTGTCGTTAGTTCATGAATCTGCTGATTTTGTGAAAGTTGAAGCTTTTGAATAAATTGTTCAGCTAAAGTTTTTGCTGCTGCAAAGGAAGTTTGAGCCACAGTCAAAAACCATTGATACACAAAAATTACAATTTGAGATTCACTAAAATCAACTATTTCGACTTCTACAAAATATCTAAAATTATATAATTGTGCCGCTGTTCTACACGTGATAATAAATCTACACTTGTAGAATTTTTCTGTAAAGCTATTAATTTCTGTAATTATATTTTTGCTAATGCTTTCCTGAACTTCGTCTAATCCATCAAGTAAAATTAAAACTCTTCCATCTTGAAGGATAGCGTTAAGCTCTAAATGATTTATTTCATTATTTAAGCATTCAAGTATATAATCAAATAGACTTTGATTATATACTTCGTATTTTTCAGCAAAAGTTTTTAGGCTGATAAGAATAGGAATACTATCTGCTAGCAATTTGCCTTGACTACAGTAAATTGCAATCGCTTGTAAAAATGCACTCTTACCTGAACCTGGTCTTCCTTGTACTATTATTCTTGGGTATTTGACTGCAATATCAAACCCTGATTGTTGAGATTTTTTTATCTCTAATCGATTAAGTTGAGACAAATTTAGTTGAGACAAGTTTAAATTTGGCTTGAGATTTTGCAAACTCTCAATTTTTAACCATTTGTGACTTGATATTTCTTCTGATACATTAATATCAACGTAAACATCCTTTAAATGCAAAGGACGGGAAACATCTAAAAAACGTAGAGTCCCACACTGGTGCTGAGTTTTGTCTTTGAGTACTGACTTTATTTTTTTTTCATAGTCAGAAGGTAAAGCTGTGCTAATTTTTATAGACTCTATATTTTGCTCTTGAGTATTTTCGTCTGCTTGAATTATTTCTTCGGGGTTAATATTCAAACTCTGGCAAATTTCATGAAAAACCTGTCGTTCTACGGGTTTTCCAGAAAAAAACTTCCAAATTGGCTGACGAGTTTCTAAACCAACTTCACTTGCCAAATTTTCTTGCGTCCACCCTTTGCGTTTGAAAGCTTGTCTTGCCTTTCTTATACCTTCAGACGACGCTTGTAGCGACCTTTTTCCCATAGCTTTAATTCTCGTTTTTGTGAATGTTAAACAAGATGCAATTTATTATACTACTATTTTTTAGTAAGCATTGCTTCTAATTCTGATTTAGATAATGAATTGCTAAACAATGAGCCTTGCATGTAATGGCAATTTTTTTGACGAATATAGATTAGCTCTGCCTCTGTATTCACTCCTTGAGCAATAATTCTAAGATTAAGATTATTTGCCATATTGATTAAGGCATCGGTAATTGCTGACTTTTGCAAGTCACTTGTAATTTGGTGAATGAAATAAGGATCAAGTTTAAGAGTATTAATAGGTAGCTTTTTGAGACAAATCAAAGAAGAATTGCCTGTCCCAAAATCATCAATAGCTATTTCAATGCCTAGTTCACGCAATTGATGTATTATATCTATTGAGTTGTTCAAATTTTGCATAATCACATTTTCACTCACCTCAATTTGTAGTTTACTGGGTTCTAATGAGTAATTACTAATGGCTTCCTTTACAGTAAGGATAAAATTTGAATTATGGAATTCTTGTGCTGATATATTTACCGAAATTGGTAATACATTATACCCTAGTTTTGTCCATGCTTGAATCTGTTCACAAACAAGTTGTATAAAGCAGGCGCCAAGTGGAATTATTAAATCAGTTGATTCCGCTAAAGGAATTAATTCAGAAGGATAAACTGATCCTATTTCAGGATTGTTCCAAATTACAAAACTTTCAGCAGCTACAACTTTTTCCGAAATATTAACAATAGGTTTATAAAACAGCTTAAACTCTGATTTTGCGTTTGATTCTAACGCACGACGTAAATTAGCTTCAATAATTTTTATTTCAGGAGTGAAAGTTAGAATATCATCTTTAGCAGACAAGTATTTTCGCAAAATCTCTTGCTTTGATAAACGGCTAAGTATAGCGCTCAATAATTCAGCACGAGTAAATGGTTTGGTAATGTAGTCGTCCGCTCCCAAATCCATACCTTGACGAAAATTACCTTTTCCTGCTTTTGCCGTCAAAAAAATAAATGGAATTGTTGCTGTCACAGGTTCTTCACGTAAAGCAGTCAGCACACTATAACCATCCATTTCAGGCATCATCAAGTCACATAAAATCAAATCAGGTACTTCAGATACTGCTTTTTGCACCCCGACTCGACCATTTTCTGCTTCTACCACTTCATAATTCTCAGCTTCGAGTAGCTCTAATATGTTCTCACGTACTCCTAGCTCATCTTCAATTACTAGTACTTTAGTCATTTCATTTTTACTCTACTACTTGAATTATGTAATATATATTACCGACAAACCTAATTTTCTCATTAAAGCATATTTTATATCTTGCGTATAAATACTGAAAATATTTTTAACATTGATGTTAAATCAACCAAAACAATCAAATCAAACATAAAAAATAATTTATTTTTTTCTAAATAAATAGTATTTAACTTATACTTCCGCAAGGATTATGATTCAGAATATAAGGGCAAAGTTACCACTACCGTTGTGCCGGCGCCGACTGCGCTTGTTATTTTGATACTACCCTGGTGTAATTCGACGCATCTTTTCACGATTGCCAGTCCTAAACCAGTACCTTGAATCCCACGCACATTACTCGCACGGTAAAAATTTTCAAATAAATGATTTTGATCACTTTCAGGAATCCCAATTCCTTGGTCTTGTATCTGAAAGACTACGGTATCATTTTGACCATTTAGAGTAAAATAAATATTGCTATTTTTAGGTGAGTACTTAACCGCATTCGAGAGTAAGTTTGTCACAATACAGCTAAGTAGTTCTTCATCCATTTCAGCTTGAGAATAGTCTCCAGAGGCAGTAAAAACGATGTGATGTTCTTGGCTAACGCTTAATTGCATAACATCTATAATTTCTTGGCAAAATACATCTAAATTTATAGGTTGAGGACGAAACTTGACGCGACCAACTTCATTGCGCTGGATAAATAGTATTTCATCTAAAAGTTTTAGCATTTGCTCGATTGCATTTTCTATGCGCTTTAAATATCTACTATTTTGTTCTGAGGTAATTTCGTCAGAGTAAAGCTGTATTAGATCAACAGACGCACGAATTGTACTCATTGGAGTCCTAAATTCATGGGAAATCATTGAAATAAATTGTGATTTGACCTGATTCAATTCCTGTTCTTTAACCAGCGCTTCGCGCGTGTTTAACTCGCTTTGCTGTATTTGGTTTAGAATTAAACCTCGTTCTATTGCATAACGAACTGCACGCAATAGCTGTTTAGTAGAAATTTCATTTTTCACTAAATAATCTTGCGCTCCTTCAACCATTGCTTGCAGTCCTAATTGCTCATCGTTTGTTCCTGTTAAAACAATAATCGGAATGTTTGGAACCTTAAAGCGGAAGCCTTTAACAGTGTCAAGTCCTGTTGAATCTGGAAGACGCAGGTCTAGTATGACTATATCAAACTTATGTTGCGACTGTGACAACTTTAAAGTACAAAGCTCTATTGCCTCACTAAGTCGCTCGACATGACTTACATGCCATTTTGCTTGATGGGTGTACTCCAGAACTTCCTGTATCAATTCTGCATCGGTAGGGCTGTCTTCTACTAGTAAAACATGAATCATAGCAAATCTAAGTTTGAGTTAAACTTTGATTTTTTAGTTTTAAGTTATAAAACGAATTATAACCCTGGTATACCAGTTACATATTTACCATGAATTTTCAACTCTTAACTTTAAGATTTATGATGATTCTCTTCTTTTGAGTAGCAACTGGCGCCTCTTAAAGGTTACTTCAGATTGTTGTACGACTCGTAATAATATGCTTTTTACAACTAATGAAAAATATGAGTTAAATATAAAAATATCTAAAATTGTAGATAGCTATTTAGCGATTAATGGATGAATCTTGAATACTTTAGGCGAAAAATTATTTTCCTATGACTAAAAAATATCTTGATTTTTTACCTCCGTACACGAGTTAAATAAGTGATATAGAAACGCTTTTACGAAGTGTCTTACTCTTAATTTTTGCCTCTTTACAAAGATTTTAACAGTAATTAGATCTGTTGAAGACCCTTTTCTAGCTCAACGAGTAATTTTTTGCTTCCTTCTAATTCCAATTTTTGAGATGATCTTTCTAGTTTGTCCGCAGCAATGTACATTTTTATAGCTCCAACATTTGCGCTCGCTCCTTTAAGATTAGCTCACATCTTGCACCGTTCTCAACAAGCTCAAAGAAACCGGGCTTCTTTACGAAAAACTAGGGGTTTCTAGCAAAATCTTTCTCAAGAAGCCCGGTTTCTCGGACTGGTGCAAGATATAAGTTAGGAAATTTTCTTTAACATCTGTAATACTTCTTGCCCGTTAGCAGCAACATCAGCATTGTAAGCTAAGTTTTGCAACTGTTTTATAGCATTATTTTGGTTTACGATGTTATCTTCTCTAACTAAGATTCGGAATTTAGATTTATTGATTGAACAAGTATTAATAATGTATTCTCACGAAGACAAAGTTTTTGCTTTAGTTTTGTTTATGAAAACAAACAATTAGAGTTTAAAATAAACATAATAAACATTTTTGTATACACTGATTAAAAAGTGTATGTGATAGCATTAAAACACAAGGTTATCAAATAGCCAATCTTACACATTTGATATAAAATTTTCTCACCTTCTGCTTGCTGCCTCCCCTTTTCCTTACCAATAAGGAAAATGCTTATAGCAAAGGTGAGGTTTTTTATCTAAATCATTTATATTTATTAAGTAATTAGCTTAAAAATATGAGAGAGTCAACTTTTTATGTTCAAGATATTAGTTATTGATGATGACCCAATTGTTAGAACCGTACTGAAACGAACCTTAGACAATCAAGGTTATGATATAACGATAACTAACAATGGTGAAGAGGGGATTTATTACGCAAAGCAAATTCGCCCAACCTGGAGAAGCAGAAAATAGAGTTCGAGGTTTAGATGCTGGGGCGGATGAGTTTATTTATAAACCAATTGAAATGAATAAACTAAAAGCGCGCGTGCAGGATTAAGATTATATCAACTACCTGAAGATTTAAAGTGCCAGAAGCAGACACTTGACACACTCAAGCAAAATTTGCAAACTCCTGAAAGCTGCTGAATATGTACAGTCACTTTTGCCGTCTCCATTATTTGGGAAAGTAACAACAGAGTCGTTATTTCTTCCTTCCACACACTTAGAGGGTGATAGCTTTGACTATTATTGGATTGATGATGATAATTTAGCCATTTACCTTTTGGATGTATCAGGTCATGTTTCTTGATTCTTTACTTATACTTTGAAATATTGAAGTTTTTAGCTGGTATATTTAATTTTTTTAAATGAAAGGGGACGTGGCTTAAAAATTATGTATTCCATTGCAGATGAATTAAATTACAAAGTCCAACCAGATAATTGTTGCTGCTTGTTCATGAGTAAAAAGTTTTAATTATAAAAGGATATGTTTACACATACATCTGTTCTTACACAAGCTGAAGTGCAATCTGTAATCATCAATGATGCGTTGGTAGTTGTACCAAATGCAACGGTGATGGACGCAATCTCGCAAATGAGTGGTGTCCGTACCAGCTGTTTAGCAACCACAATAGCTGATAGCCCATTGGATGTATATATAGAGGCTCGATCTAGCTGTGTGTTAGTTGTTGAAGATAATCATGTATTAGGTATTTTCACAGAGCGGGATGTAGTGCGTCTCATGGCGCAGAAGCTACCACTTCAAGACTTGAAGATAAGTGAGGTGATGACTTATCCCGTAATTACCTTGCGCTCGTCAGCTTTCACGGATATATTTTTTGCACTTAATCTGCTCCAACAGTATCGTATTCGTCATTTACCCATTGTTGATGAGGACGATCTCCTTGTGGGATTGGTGACTCATGAGAGTTTGCGGCAAAACTTGGGACCTGCGGATGTATTGCGGTTGCGCCTTGTGGCAGAGGTGATGAGTTCTCTTGTAATTTGTGCTAATCCTGAAACTTCCATGATCGCAATTGCCCATTTAATGGCGAAGCATCGTGTCGGTTCTGTGGTTATTATTCAAAACCAGAAGCAAATGGAGACACAGCTAGAACCATTGCCTATTCCTGTAGGTATTATCACAGAACGTGATCTTGTGCAGTTTCAAGCATTGAATTTGGATTTAGAAACTTGTCCAGTAGACGCAGTGATGAGTACGCCAATTTTTACGGTAAAAGCAGAGGATTCCTTGTTGATGGCGCAGCAAATTATAGAGCAGCGCCGCATTCGCAGGGTAGTAGTGACGGGTTCTCAAGGGCAATTATTGGGCATTGTAACCCAAAGCAGTCTTTTACAAACACTTAACCCCTTAGAGTTATACAAGTTTACTGATATTTTAGAAAAGAAGATATTGCAATTAGAGGCAGAAAAAATTGAGCTTCTACAAAATCGTACAATTCAACTAGAGCAACAAGTAAATGATCGTAAGCAAGCAGAAGCCCGTCTGACCGAAACCAATCAGCAACTTGCTATTTCTAACGAGCAACTTGCCAGTGCCACTCGCCACAAAGACGAGTTTCTCGCCAACATGAGCCACGAACTCCGCACACCCCTAAATGCCATTTTAGGGATGACGGAAGGTTTACAAGAGGAAGTATTTGGCAACACCAACGAACAACAAAAAAAAGCATTGCAAACTATCGAACACAGTGCTACTCACCTACTCAAGTTGATCAACGACATCCTAGATTTGGCAAAAATTGAAGCCGGACAGGTTGAACTTGAATACGCCCCCACCTCTATTAGCACGCTTTGCCAAGCGAGTATATTATTTATCAAACAACAAGCCTATAAAAAACGCCTCAAACTTAACCTTGAATTGGCGCCTAATCTACCCGATTTGCTGATCGACGAACGTCGCATTCGACAGGTGTTGATTAATTTGCTTAATAATGCTGTAAAATTTACCCCAGAAGGCGGCAGCGTTACCTTAGAAGTAACCCTTGAATTATCCACTAGCACTACCACCCCCAACAATGCAATGCGTTTTGCCGTAATTGATACAGGCATTGGCATTGCCTCAGAGGAATTGAAAAAACTATTTCAGCCTTTTGTTCAAATTGATAGTGCCCTTAACCGTCAATATCAAGGAACGGGTTTAGGGTTATCCCTGGTTAAGCGGATTGTGGAACTACATGGAGGTAGCATTGGGGTAAGCAGTCAAGTTGGTATGGGCAGTCGATTTATGGTGTATCTTCCCTGTCCAGATGTGCCGCTTTCATTCCCGGAACCTTTGCCAAGATTGGTTCCTCAGTTAACTAGCACTACCTCCGAAGCGGTTACAACTTCGCCCTTAATTTTGATTACAGAAGATAATGAAGCCAATATTATCACCATTTTTAGTTACCTCAAAGCCAAAGGTTATCGCCTTATCTTGGCAAACAACGGTCAAGAAGCGATTGCATTAGCACATTCCCAGCAGCCTGATTTAATCTTAATGGATATTCAAATGCCAGGAATGGATGGATTAGAAGCGATGAAACACATCCGCAGTCATCCTAACCTGGTTAATATCCCAATTGTCGCCTTGACCGCTCTTGCGATGCCAGGTGATCGGGAAAAATGTCTAGAAGCTGGAGCCAATGACTATCTCACCAAGCCAGTCAAGCTCAAGCAACTAGCTGCCACAATTCAACATTTTTTAAGCTAAACCGTTGGCGCCATTTGTTACTTGTGAGAAATCCAGGTTGGGATGGTCTGTTTATTTCTGCCGTTGTATACTAGGTAGGTGAGGCTAATTTAGTACAAAAATATATATTTTCATCTGCGATCAAGCCGTATTTTTTAGATTTCTCAACTCCCAATTCTTGTGCGTAATTGTCAATTTTTACAGCAAACCCAGCTTTTTCTAATTTCTCTTTATAGTCAAGACCATACATTCTCACATGGTCATGATGCCCAAAGAGACGCTCTCTTTCCTCAGATGACAAGTCACTAGAGCCTTCAAGCGTTTGAGCCAAATTATTGTCAAGGGGTACATGCAAAATCGCCCATCCACCTGGTTTTAAGACTCGGCATAATTCTGACATTGCTTGCCAATCATTTGGAATATGTTCTAGAACATGACTGCACAGGATTACATCAAATACATTATCTGGATATTGAATATTTGTAACATCCATTTGTACCATTGCTTGTTTAAGTTGCAAGTCAGCACTCAAATAATCAATATTAGCCAGATTTGCAATAGCTTTCTCAAGTAAGTATTCTGGCGCCACATGAAGAACTTTTAAATTTTCTCTAAGTAAATTGGTTTTATTTTTTATATAAAGCCATAACAAACGATGTCTCTCTAAAGATAAACATCTTGGACATATAGCATTATCTCGCTTTTGCGCGCCAAATGGTAAAAACGTTTGGAAATCTTTTCCACAACAAGGACAAAAAACTTTATCACCTGCATACCATAGCGCCCGCAGTATAAGAAAAGGTGTTCCCATTTTAAATAATAAAGAACGTCTTTCTAAAAGATACTGATAGATTTTGAGAAAAAGAGACCGTTTCATAAAGAACTCTGGTGAAATGATATAATTTTTATTTGCTAGAATTATCTGCTTGTTTAATATGCTGTAATCCAGAAGAATCTAAGAGCAATATGATTCCGCCAGGTAGAGATAAAAACCAACTTAGCATTGTTATAGTTACAGATAACAATAATGCTTGCTCTACAGCTAAATCAATTCGGCTGAACAGGTAAACCCATAATCCTTCTTTTAGTCCAAGTCCACCTAAAGAAATCGGCAGTAAAGTAATAACTGAAATTATAGGAATAAAAACTAAAAGTTCCAAGTAAGAAATAGGGATTTTTAACTGAGTAGCTACCAAATAATGGTAGTAGACGACAGCGAGCATTAATAGGAATGATAGCAAAACTGATATAATTAAAGCTCTACGATCTTTTGCAAAATGCCTTAAAATAATTTGAATTTTACTGAAGCGCACGGCTACACTTCTCAAACCAAATTTATTTAGCGATGGCTCTACTATGATTAATAACTGAGGGCTAACAATTAAAATCACTCCTCCAACTAAGGCGCCGACACAACCGAAAAATATCAGAATTACATCCCAACGCCCCACTACTCTAATTGCAGCAGGTAAACCCAATACAGCTAAAGCAGACAAAGCAAAAAGTCCTGTCAATCTCTCTAAAAATACAGATACAAGTGCTGCTTCTGAGTCATGAGTTTCTTTGGTAATTCGATAAATACGATATATATCTCCACCAAAAGAACCAGGAAGAAATATATTTAAAAACATTCCAGCAAAATAACTACTGAGTAGACTGTTTATTGATATATACTTACCAGTAGAACGAATAATTACTTGCCAGCGTAAGCAACTTAACCATTGACAAATCGTATAGTAAATTAGGGCAAAAGTAACAAAGGGTAAAGAAAGAGACTGAAATTGTTGCCAAGTTTTAGAAATATCTATATTAGTGAAAAGAATGGCTAAAATTCCTATACTAATAAATATTTTTAAAACTACAATCGGCTTAATTTTCATCATTTAATAAGCTCCTAAATCTTTCCCATTATTGGGTATGCGATTTGGTAATCCATTTTCTGGTTGCCATAGTCGTAGACGAGTACCAAAACTGTCTATTACTGGCTGACCTAAGCTTTCCATATATTGCCAAGTATCAGGACTAAATCTACCTTCTCTAGTATCTTCTAAATGAATCCATACACGTTTTGATTTTTCAAATATACGATTAACTTGGTCTATATTAGTAACTACTACTGCCCCAGCCCAACGGTCAATCAACTTCCCTTGATGCCAATAAATTGCATCAAAATAACCAGTACCCATCAAAAAGTAGTCTAATTTACCTAAGCTAACTACTGCTAAAGACGGTAAAGGTGAAATAACTACATCCTCTGTTTGTTTATGATTAATAAGATATTCAAAAACCTGTATATTGCGCCTATTAATAGACTCCTGATAGGCAGCTAATACTCTGGATGGTTCTAAGTTTATAACTATTATTATAATAGCAAAACTCAAGGCTATGGCTCGTATATTTATCAAATTGTCAAGCAATTGTTGTATTTTATTGCCTTGGCTTTCTGCTATATCTATCGCACTATAAATCGCAATTAAAACAAACAATGGATAAACAGAGTAAACATAACGTTCTGCTAAATTATAACATAAAATAGTTACAATCATGACTTGAATAATTACAGTAATAGACCAAAACAATAATTTAGTATTTCTAGTTTTTAGAAAATAAATACAACCAATGAAAAAGAACAATGTATAAATTATTTGCATTCGGTCAGAACCAGATAAAAAATTTGCAAAAAGGTCGGTTATATCAGAAAAATGCAGTTTAAGGTAAGCAGATGTACTGTCAGATATTGCTGCTAAAGGAGTTAAAAGTCGGATATAAGAAAAGGCAAGGCAATATATAAAGACTGATAGAGTTATTACAGTACCGACTACAATTTGCCATTCTTTGAATAATTGAAATGGACGATAGAAGTATAAAAAGCCAATAATAAATGCTGGTAGTATAGTTAAACTAATTTCTTGAGTTAGTAAAGTTAAAGTGAGAGAAACAAAAAATATGTATTGATAAAGCTTGCCCGATTTTTCAATAAAACTTTTAAAGAATGACCACAAAGATAGAATAGTCAAGCATTGCAGAACTTGGTAAAAGCGAATATTACGCGAATACCAAAGCTCCCAAGGATTTATAGCTAAAATTAATGTTACAAATAGAGCAATCCATACTTTTCCGGTGAGTTTACGAGCAAAGATATAAACTACAATTAAGGTTGCTGTACCCCAGAGTACAGACAGAAACCTCGCATTTACCGCCGAATCTCCAACTAAACGTAACCATAAAGCTAACAGATATTGATAAAAAGGACCTCTTGTATACCAAATACCTGAAGTCGATATTGGGGCGCCTGTGCGAAGAATACCCCTAGCTGCATCTAGGGAAGTATTTTCATCAGCATCTAAGTCAACAGTGTCGAGATTATAAGCCCTTAGTGCGAAACCAATGCTAACAATAAAGGCTAATAAAACCCATTGCCCAGATGATTGTAATACCGTTGGAAGTACAGTAAATGTATCTTTAATTTGTTGCTGCCCTTTCACGCATAACCTAGTAGAACCGATAATTACAGTGGCAACAAGCAAAGTTAAAATAACATTTCCTCCTGCAACTAAAGCATTGCCAGTAACGACAACTACTCCAAAGAAAAACCATAAACTCCTACGAGGTAGTTTTCCTAATATGTTCCTAATTTGACTCAATAACAGAGTTAGCAGAAAAATAGTTGTAAACCCAATCAAGATTAGATAATTGCTTTGTGGTTGAGCAAATAGCAATCCGGATTCTGCTTCTGCATAGCGATGTTTGAGCAGAGCAATACCAATTAAAAATAAAGTTCCAGGTGTAAGTATTGCCGCCCCTACACTTAAAGTATCACACCAACTTGTTTCACGACCGAACCACAAGCCTAAATAGAAAGCATAAAGTAAAGCACAGACAACTCCTGCTAATTGCCAAAGACTGAGATGCCATAAGTACTTTGGGTAATTGAGTAAATAGGCATTGCCCTCAAAGTTACGACGAAACTGTTCTGTATCAGGTAGACCCATGAGAGTTACAGTTTGCCCTTCACCCACTCCTTTTTCCCAATTAGAAGTTAAGTGGTTAAAGCTTCTCCAAGTACTATCGCTTGCAATGCTAGTAACAATCTCTGCTTTATCCGTTTCTGCCCATCCATCTAACAGCCAATCAACCGAACCGTTTGAGTAAACTTGGTTGTTACCTGCTCTTGCCGCTTCTAAAGGACTAGCCAAACTTACGGCTAGTATATTATTGCCAGGTCGTAAAAGCTTTGTTACTTCTAATAAATGTAACTGCTGACCGCTTTCTGTCCTGTAATCATTTACTAAAGTACCATTTAGTAAAACTGAATACTGCCCTCTACCAGCAAATCGAATGTAAGCATGAGAAATTGGGGTTTGTGGGAGAAACCATATTCCTCTCAGCCATACTTGACCTTTTTGACTTGGAGTCCCTGTAATCCAGTTTCCTGCTAAAGGGCGGTCAAATAGATTCTTACTCAATCGGCTATAAGTAGCTTCTTGAATAGGACTAAGTATTTTAGCTTGTGCCCAACCAGCATCAGGAAAACCCACGTCATTCCATTGTACTGCTCGACGGGTTTCTGACAAATTTGAGACTCGCCAATCTGTTACTCCCGTTGTTAAATTAATCGGAGCTACATCAGCGACAGGGTAAACAACACCCTCAGCGACTACGCGCGGATTTTGCTTTCCCTTTTGAATTTCTAGCGCGATAACATTTTTACCTGGACGTAAGAACGAAGTCAGGTCTACATAAGCTGTTAATTTCCAATCGTTGGAACTAGCTAGTAAATAATTTACTGAAGTTTTGACACGATAACGATTACTATCATTAAAATCTTGAAATGGTATTCTAACACCACCAGCTAAACCAAGAGAATTATTCAGCACGCTATTTTCCCGCGCGATCTGGCGCCCATTTACATATAAAGTAAAATCATTATCAGCACTTATTCGCAGCCAACCTGCCGAGGCTTTATCAGGTAAATAAAACGTGTGACGCGCGTAAAAACGGTAAGTTGGTGATTGTGGAGCAATCCATTGAGCTTCAGGTGCCCAAGCAACACGTTCAACAGGGCTAGGTGTTTTTTCCCAAATCGAAAACCCCAACATTCCAAGTAAAAGTCCGAGAGTAACAATTAGCCCGAATGGCAACCAACTAGACCGTTTCATCTTTAATTAGTCCACTGAAGATTTTTTCCAAGTACTGCTATCTACCGATTGGCGGTATCTTTCCCAAGTTTTATCTGCATCGCCATTATCATATTCAGCCCAAGCGATATGTAAATAAGCTTGTCCAAGTAAACCAATTCTTGGTTCTTGAAAATATTTCTGTCCTTCGATGATTTTTTTAGCAATATCAGCTGATTTTTTAAATTCACCATTTATAACTCTAGCCAGCATCAAATCATAAAGCCCTTCGATATGTCCGGGAAAAACTATTAATGCCTTTTCAAACAAATCTACTGCGGCTCCAGGCTTTCTATTACCAGGGCTATTTAAATACTCTACACCTTGATTCAAAATTGAGGATGCTAAATACCCTCGAACTAAAAATCTACTTTTATCAATATCCAAAGCTTTTTTAAAGTAATTTTCTGCTTCTTGAAAACTACTATTTTTATAATTTTCTAAACCCTGAACAAAATTAATCAAAGCTGGTTCTACTTTATCGGCATAATACTCGGCTCTAGCCAAACGCTCTAGAAATGCTTCATCACCTTGTAAAGAAGGGTACAACGATGCCAAAATTTTACTATTGGCAACGACTTTTGAATACTTGCCTATACTATATTGAACGTCTATTTGATAGTTAAAGATATTTACGTAAATTAGAAAAAATATTATGAGACTAACTAAAAAGCCAGCGCACATTAAGAATATTTTTAAATCTGTAGTTGAACTATTAATGTTTTTATTATTGTTTGCTAAAAATATTCCAATTAAACTAATAGATATACCAATTAAAGTGTACATCCAGCCTTTACCAATGAAGGCAAAAAACCTATTATTATAGCCAAAACCGTCAAGTACAATTTTATCCCAAGATGGCAATTGAAAAAAACGGCTGTCTAAGATTGATATTTCAAAAGTTGATGGTGGTACTTCTGGTTTATCTAAATATATATTCTGTTTCCAACGCGCTTGTACCTCTGAAAAGTTATTATCCACGTGAGCCGATACATTTTCTACTTGTTTGTAGTAAGCAGATGCAATAAATTTAACTTGTGGATTCCAAGTATTAACAAAAAAAGGAAACAACATTACTATTATTAAAGACGCTAAAAATCTTTTTCTTGGAAGTGCACGTTCAACAGTCCAGAAAGTTAAACTAAAAACTTGAATTGCTAAGATTCCTGCAAGTAATTCTCCAATTTTATAAAAATTAATATTGGTTCCAAAAGTTTCTAAAGCCTTGTTTGGCAATTGATACCAAGCATTAGTCGCTCCTAATGTTAAAACTAAGGCGCCAATAAAAAGGACTATTCTCTCTCGAATGAACCAATCTTGCCAAGAGCGAAAGTTTTTTCCATTAAATAAAGCGTTAATTAAAAACATTATTTATCCTCAGCAATCGGTACTTGTACAGATTCAGGAGTAATACTATCGCCGGGATTCAAAGCTCTAGCATTAAGAACGACCCGTTCTCCTGGTTTTAAACCAACTAATACCTCACGTTTATTACCAAATGTTCTACCAAACTTAACTTTCCTGATAACTGCTTTACCATCAAGAGCAACCATTACCATACCTTCACCTGCAGACAAATGTGTAACGGCACTTTCTGGAATTGTTAAAGCAGTCTTACCTTTCTGAAACTGCACGTAACCTTGTAATCCTGGAGGCATTTTCAAATCATTAACAGCAATCCAAACTGAGTATGTGTATTGCCTATCAATTCCTGCTTTTCCTTTAATAGTCTGATTTTCGACAGTAGGATTAAGTTGGATAACCTGCCCTCTAAAACTCTGTCCTGGGTATGCTACTAAGCGAACTGTAGCCATATCGCCTATTTTCACGGCGCCAAGTCGTGCTTGGTCGATGTAAGCTTTAAATACTGTATTCTGAGTCAGAGTTAATAGAGGGTCACGACTGCGCGCGTCTGCAACTTCTCCACTGTGGATATTGACTCGACTTACTAAGCCATCTGTACTAGCATATACAACCGTGCGAGTCAAATCTCTTAACGCTTGTTGCAATTCTATTCTTCTATTTTCAAGCGTAAGGCGAGCATTCGCCAAATCTCGATCTAAATTGGCCTGAGCAAGTTCGAGTTGCTGTTGAGCGGAAATCAATTCGTTGCGGCGCTGAATATAGAAATCTTGGTTGCCAAATTGCTGACTCTGAGTGCCAATTATTCCTTGTTGAGCAGCCAGAAGCTCTCGTTTGCGAGTCGCATAAATATCTTCCATGTCATAGCGCTGAAATTTGGAAATAGCTCCTTGCTGTTCTAAAAACTGAATTTGTTTGAGCTTTTGCTGTGCTGTCTGTAACCTGACTTCTGCCGCTACAACATTGTTTTGAATTTCTTTTTCGGCTAAAGAGTCAATTTTTGCCAGTCTAGTTTCAGCAAAATTTAGCCTAGCCAGTGATGCGGTAAGGTTATTTCTTAAGTTCTTCAATCTATCTGGTACTGTACTTTGCAACGCTTTCAAATTTTTTTCAGCAGCAGCAAGGTTATTGCTAGCAGTATTAACTTGGTCTTGAAAAGGCGCCCGCTGCAACTCAAGCAAAGGTTGACCCCGACGCACAAGTTGCCCTTCTGCTGCATAAACTTTTTGTACAAGACCCGATACCAAAGAACGAACATCAACCTGTTGCATTGCAACAGATTCACCTGGCGCTCCAACATTACTTTCTAAACTTGTTGCTGCCACTGTCACAGTATCAACTTGAATTGCTTTACCTGCCATACGTTGCAAAGCAGGATAGCCAAACCCAGAAGAGTAAAACCTAGATTGGGGGTCGCTGAGAGTTGGTAAAAGTACCTTTACCGAAAGAATTCCTATTAAACCAATGGGAGCTATCACCAAACTAAGTAAAATACTGCGCGAGAGAAGTTTACGGGATTGAATCATAAAATTCCTGTAAAAGAAGTATTAAGAAGAATTCAAAAGGCTCTGTAGAGAACTCAGTAGATTCGCCACTCCCAAGGGCTACATTTATATATAGCATTCCTAAATAATTCCTAGAAATTTATAATAAAATCATAACAAGCGAAAAAGAATGCAACAAGTTTTTCAAATTATATAAGAGCGCTAGAAAAATTGATTCAAATACAAATTTAAATGTTCATCACTCAAAGTCCATCTGTGTAAATACTTAAATTTATTACAATTATATTAAGAAAATGTTTGATTTGTTTGACTTTAAATAAAAACATATAAAACAAACAATTGTTAAATTAAATTTTTAGATAAAAAAATAATTTACCTTAAATGCTTATTAAATAGCTCTTTCTGACCCTTTACCAGCCAAACCAGTATTCAAAGCTGTTGTAAAAACTTGCTGCCACAGGGGTACAATTCGTGCCCAGCTAAATCTAACTTGAACATCTGCCAAACCTGCTCGCCCAATTTCAAGAGCTTGATTTGGATTGACGAGCAAAGTCAAAATCGCTTCTGCCAAAGCTAATGGGTTCTTTTCTTGTACTAGCAAACCCGTCTTTCCTGATTGAATCACATCTACAATTCCGCCCACCGCACTAGCAATTACTGGCTTTTGATGAGCTAAAGCTTCTATCATCACAATTCCCAATCCTTCGGTATCACCCTTGCTATCAACAATCGCAGGTAATACAAAAATATTGCAAGATGCATATTCCGATGCTAATTCTTCCTTGCTGACAAAACCTAAGAATTTAACTACATTATTCAAATTCAATGCATCACACTGCGAGCGAATTTCTTGTTCAAGAAGTCCTTTACCAACAATCCGCAAATTTACTGTTTGTTTTGCTAAAACTAATGGTAGAGCCTCTAACAAATATCGTAGTCCTTTACGTTCATCGAGCCTTCCTACAAACAAAAGTACAGGTTCATGACCGAATGGTCTACTTAGTGGTGGTTTAGCTTCAATTGTCAAACCATATGGAATAATACTAACTTCACCATTATAAAGCTTGCTTAAGAGCGCACGAGTAAACGAAGAATTAGCTGTTACAACCTTAGCCATTGGCAACATCCACCGCAGAATATGCGCGACAAAACCGAATTTGTTTGCTAGCATCAACTCGGCGCCGTGGAAACTAAATATCATCGGAATACCGAGTAAAATACTTGCGGGTAAAGCCATCAACCCATGTGGAAAGGGCCAGTGAATCTGGAGTACATCAGGCTTTTGTTTACAGCACACCCAAAATAATTGAATTGTGCCTAGCAAAATATATAAAGCAGCAACTACTATATATAGAGGTTGCCTTTGCAATTTAGTCGGGGCACCATCGCGCGCTAGATTTTCAAATTTTTTTAAACAATAGCGAAAGCGATGAACTTGAACGCCATCTAATACATGACTTTTAGAAGCTTCATAAGCAGGAGCAAAGACTGTAAACTTAGTGATTGTTGGCTGTAAGCGCACAATTGCCTCACGTATAAAGGCGCCATGATTAGCGTCAGTCGTCTCTGGGTAGACTGATGTCACAACTAGAATATGTTTTCTTTCCAGATTCATAATTTTTTATCGAAACGTAAAGTTTGGCTACTTTGAAGGATATATGGTGTAAAAGTTGTCTTTACAAGGTAGAGATAGTAAAGCAATATTGGGGACTTACAAAGAAACCAGGTTTCTAGGTTTTCATGCGTAAGTCCTGGAAAAATGACAGATTACTTTTGTATTTCTACTCAATTACAGCTATGTTAACGTTTGTAAATTTACCTGTTGCATATTACGTTTATAAATTTTACGCTTTTCAGTCTGGAGCCACCACCATAACTTGACAAAATCGATAGCAGAAGAAAGGAGACGACGTTTACCAAATTTACTCTTTCCAGAATGCCGAGGATGCCAAGGAGTCGCAACCTCTGTCACATTATGTCCTTGAGATGCAAGTACAGCTAAAAGATAGCGATGGGTAATCTTTTCTATCGGTAAAGTAGATAACAAATCATGACGAACTAGTTTAATCCAGTTCATATCGTGGATTTTTAAACCAAAGAGTAAACGACAAGCTGAATTGGCAATCGTTGAAGCTATAATTTTGCCATCGCCACGCTTTTGGCGCCAGCCTGCAACTGCGTCTACACCTGGCTTACAAGCTTCTAATAGCAATGGTATATCAGTACGAGGGTCAGACTCTAAATCAGCTTGCCCCCAAAGTATCCAGTCAGTTTTAACGTGAACTAAAGCTGTTTTCCATACTTCTGTTACTCCGCGCTTTTGTGAATGATGTATCACCTTTAAAAAGTTATATTGTTGTGTCAGGCGATTCAGAATTTCAGGGCTATTGTCTGTACTACCATCATTAACTATTAGGACTGGTAAAGTCGAACCAAGATTTTGGAATACTTCTTTTATATACAACAGAAGTTTCTCTAAATTTCCTTCTTCATTTAAAGCAGGAATTACAATTGTAACCGAGATTTTTTTCTGTTGACTTGCCAAAGTAGTATATTTTTCTATTGTATTATTGTTATCAAGCATTTTCTTTCTCCCATCAAAATGTTGTTTTTTAGCAATTAGCTGTTCAAACTAATTCAACATATATTTGTTGAGTTAGATTTAAAATTATGCAAAGGTGATGTCAAAAATATTTTGCAAAGCAGAATTTTAGCTTTTTGACAATCAACAATAATTTTGTATCAATAGGAGCTTTTGATCAATCAATGCAGAGGTAAAGTAGTTTTTACAAATGCCCTCAGCCTCCTACCCTTTGCTTTCCTTTGGTAAAGGGAACTCATCTTAAAATCTAATATAGATACTAATGACTAAAAACATATCAGTGCTTATCGGTATTTTTGAAATTTTAAAAATTCAATTTAATAAGTAGATATATTTAAAACTAAATATATTTTATTAGTCTAAATAAAATAAATGTAAACTTTGTCATTTAAATGTAGATTTTATTAATAAAAATGTAGATTTTGTTTATTAAAAAGATACTGTTTTATATGGAATTTATATTTTATTAAGTCGATACTGAATTATTGCTAAAATTTAAAACAGTTTATTTTTTCAATTAAAACCTAAAAATTTAGGCACCTAGTGTGTTTACTATATAGGTGCCTAAATCCTTATACACAATTATTTATAGTCTGTTCCCAACCTGCACTAGCTATGTGGAGGCGCCTTTCAAAAAAGCATATTATGTTCTGAATCCCAACATTTTTCACCTTGCCATTCTCGACCTCGGTGTTCGCACTCAGATTTGTTGTTTATCCAAGGTAAGGAAGTAGGATAGCTATTTCCTGTTTGGTTATAATAATTAATCAAATAACCTATAAATTGAATGGTTAAGCAACCTGCTACTAATAGTTTTACTATGAGAAAGGTGCTTATTAAAATAATATTTATTTTTTTAAGTTTTAAGCTTGGATTTACAATTATTTGATTATGCTGTCTCTTGTAATATTGTAATTTCATGTTCTTTTTTTTGGCTCATCTATACTTTTCATAATAAAACCATGATGATATTTATGTAATTGTTAATATTACCGTTTTTTCAAATGTATATTATGTTTGATTATTTGTTTGATATCAACTAGTTTTTTGTTATATAATGATTAATTTATATGTTTTATTATTTTTTATTAAGATGAGATAAGTTAAGAAGCGCTACTACACAGTTAATATCATTTTTTATGAAGATCTGCTAAATTTTCAATCTACGTAAAATACACTTTATTGGAATACTTGCTGAAGAAGTAATTTCTTGGATTTTAAGCTGCAATACATATCAATTATATCTTCGGCTGTATGGGTATCTAGACAACAGCTACTCATTTGTCAAAATCGCGCGAGAGACGCATCAACCACAAGTTTTCCCGCAGGGTAGTTATTATATTCCTACCCTACGCGAAAACTACGTTTATATTCCTCAACCCAACCTAAGAATTTTCGGTTTAGATATTGATTTTGTATTTTCCGAATTTAAACTTTAATTTTTATGATGATTATCTTCTTTTGATTGCTTGTTAACATTTCATTTAGATTGTTTTATAAACTATAATTAATTATTTTAAATATTATCTTCTAAAAATAATAAATTGTCTAGCATCAGCACCATATGCTGTACTGAAGATTGAATGCGATTTAAATGAAACATAGCTTTTTCTTCAGTCCAATCTTTACCGTATTTTTCAAGTAGTTCGGTTGAACTTAAAATAGTAGTTAAAGGAGTTCTAAATTCGTGAGAAGTAATATTAATAAAATTGGATATCATTTCTCGAAGCTTTGCTTGTTCTTTACTACTTGAGTCATGTTTTTCTTCAAGTAACTTATCATCTGTCATATCAACACAGACGCATAAAGTATAATTTTTAAAATTTTTAAATTCTATTATATACCTAGTAATTTCAAAAGAACGTGTTCCTTTTGTAGGCAACACTAAAAATTCTTGCGTAATTAATACCGATTCTTTTTTGAGTTGTGATAAACTTGACATATCAAGCTCATTAAATCCTAAAATATCATTTTTTTGACCAAGAATTTTTTCAATAGATGTATTATAAATTTGAACAACAGCTTGATTGACTAAGACAAATCTATTGTCTGAATCGTGAATAAAAATTAGGTTAGGGCTAGTATCTATGATTTGACGTAATAATTTTTTTTCTTGCATTAACTGCTCTTTCAACGTTTTATATTTAATCTCTAATTTATTAAACTTATCTTTTTCTTCCATAAATCTATCATGCATTTGGTGTAATTCAGTTTGTAATTGCCTTATTAGTGTTTCTAATTGTTCTTGGTATAACATAATCTCATTTTTTAATTGTAAAGTATGAAATATGATGGTTATATTCGAGGAAGTTTGACAAAAAAAGTTGTACCCTTATTAATATGAGTAACAAAGTCAATTGTACCTTTGTGTAAATCTACACATTGTTTCACAATTGTAAGTCCCAAGCCAGTACCAGATATTTGACTGACATTAGTCCCACGTTGAAATGGCTCAAACAAGTGGTTATGCAATTCTTCTGGAATTCCCAGACCTTGGTCTTGAACTTGGAAACAAATAAAATCAGTTTCCCAAATTAGTACCAACGAAACCAAAGAAGAAGCACCCGAATATTTAATAGCATTAGATAGTAAATTATCAAGTAGATGCCATAGTAAGTGTTTATCTAGGTTAGCAAGGCGCCCTTCACCGTGAACAGTAAATTCTATAGTGTACTGTTGATTAATAGTCATTTGCAGTGATTCAAGGATTTCTTCACAAAAAGCGATTACATCAATCAAACAAGGGTTATATGTAAGTTTTCCAGATTGAGTTCTACCTAAAATTAAGATGTCTTCTAATAATCCAATTAAACTGTCAGTAGCTGTTTCAATGCGTTGAAGATGCTTGTGCTTTTTATCCTCATAACCATTATATGCTTTGAGGATTTCCGCACCAAGTTTAATTGTAGTTAAAGGATTGCGGAGCTCGTGTGCTGCCATACAAATATATTGAGATTGTTCCTGGATTCGCAATTCAGCAACCTTTTTATCGGCTTTAGCTAAAAATAATGCATTCTTGATATCTATTTCTGCTTGATGACGAGAAAGAGCAATGTCAATTGTGGTTGAAAGTGTTTTTTCGTCAAAAGGTTTTGATATATAACCAAAAGGTTGTGACGTTTTCACACGCTCAAGCGTCGCTTGGTCTGCGTTGGCAGTAAGGTAAACTACAGGAATGTCAAATAGCGATTTAATCTGCATCGATGCTTCAATCCCATCCATTTTGCCTTCGAGACGAATGTCCATTAGTACTAAATTTGGCTTTTTGACTTCAGCTTGGAGGATTGCTTCTTCTCCCGACGCAACTAAATTAGAGACTGAGTAACCTAAAAACTCTAGCGTTTCACGTAAGTCATCAGCAACTAGCTGTTCATCCTCTACTATTAATATATAGATAGAATTCATAGGTTTACTTAAATTTTTCTAGTGTAGGAAAGTTTATATGGAATACTGCACCGCAATCACGTTTGAGCGAGATTTTGCCCTTCAGTTGCCTCGTCAAGTTATGCACTATTCTCAACCCAAGCGAGTTTGTACTTTGCCAATCAAAATTTTCATCGATCCCAATGCCATTATCACCAACTGTAAGCTTAAAACCATTTTTGCTATCTTGCTGAAGATAAATAATAATTTTTCCGTGAATTTTATCGTACTGCTGATTTGAAAAAGCATACTTTAGGGAGTTAGAAACAAGCTCATTAATTATCAACCCACAAGGGATTGCTGTATCAAGGCAAAGCTTAAGAGCATTTGTTTCAATATCTAGTTGAATAAATCGCTGACTAACTCCGTAGCTGCGGAACAGATTATCTGTGAGACTGCGAATATAATCACCAAAATTGATTTGAGATAAATCTGAAGCTTGGTACAAATGTTCATGAATTAACGCCATAGACTGTACGCGGTTTTGAGATTCTTGAAATAAAATAAGAGTTGTTTCATCAAGAGGGCGCCGCGACTGCATACGCAGAAGACTAGAAATGATTTGCAGATTGTTTTTAACACGATGATGAATTTCTTTGAGTAAAGTTTCTTTTTCTTCGAGTGAACGCCGAATTTTAGCTTCGCTTTGCCGCAGTTCGTTTTCAACTCGCATTCTTTCTGTAATTTCACTCCGTAATAGGGCGTTTGCCTGTTCTAGGTCAATAGTTCGCTGTTGTACATTGTGTTGCTGTTGCTCAATTTGTCGCATTAACCGTACTCGTTCCATTACAGTATTGCAAGCTCGGTTTAATGCTTCGCAAGTTAATCGATTTTTAACCAAATAATCTTGCGCTCCATTCTTCATCACCTGAACTGCAATTGTCTCGTCTCCCAGCGCAGATAATACGACTACTGGCATGTAAGTTATACAACTTTTATGCTTGAGTTCTTCTAAAAAACTAATTACAGTCGCATCTGGTAATATAAAATCCACTAATATCAAATCTGGTGTTTGTGTTTGGCAGTAAATAAGTGTTTGAGTTGCTGTTTCCAATTCAATAATATTGTTAGTATATAAAGAATTTCTTTCAAGGTAATGACGATATAAGTTTCGTTCTTCTGCTGATTTATTTACTATCAGAATAGTGTATTGTGTTTGCATAAAACTTGCGATATCTTTAAGTATTTACAAGCTTTGAAAAAGTGCCAATGTTAGTTAGCTGCAAATAGGCTCTCTTATATTATTGCCTGTACTACTACTAAAATGAGTAGGGTATTATTACTAAAAGTAAAATAAATAATATGAGCGTAACAACGTAAATTTACGGGAATATAGATGGGTATATATAAATTGCCATGTTAATTCCCAAACACTCGTAGAGACGTTACATGTAACGTCTCTACATATCATGTGTTCTGAAATATTTAGATTTTATTGACATTAAAATTTTATAGTTCTATAGTAAATATTGTTCCTTGAGGTTGGTTATCTTGTATAAAAATTTGACCTTGATGAGCATTAATAGCAAGTTTACAAAATGCTAAACCCAAACCTGTTTGAGAAATTCCTTTAACAACTTGACCAATTTCAAATTTATCAAATATACGCTGTTTCAAGTTATCACTAACACCTTTCCCTTGGTCAATAACTTTTATTCTAGCTTGAATATTCTCAGGATACTCAACACAAAGCTTTACTAAGCTGTTTGCAGGAGAAAATTTAATTGCGTTTGAGACTAAATTGTCAAGTACTCTACGTATAACTTGTTTATCTATGTATACTTTTTTCGTTAAAGGTGCAACGTCATTAATTATTTGAATTTTTCTAGATTCAGCTAAAAAGTTAAAATCTTCTAACACAGATTCAATAATTTCTCCAAGTATTACCTCTTCAGGTTCAATAACCATTTTATCAGATTCTAACTTTGCCATTATTAATAAACTATCTGTTAACAATTGCAGTTGTTTAGCTGAATTTTCCATTAATTGTAAATGCTTCTCTTTTCGAGATTCATTCTTGCCAAAACGTAAAATTTCACAACCTAAAAGAATTGATACAAGATGATTAGAAAAATCATGGAAAATCATATTCCCCATATCTTCTCGCAATTGCAAGCTATTTTGCAGCGCATCATACTGATGTTTAATTCTTAACATGGAATTAACTCTAGCTCTAAGTTCAACACCACTGACAGGTTTGCTAATAAAATCATCTGCTCCTGCTTCTAAGCACTGAGCTAAATCTTCTTTTGTATTGAGTGCTGTCACCATCACAATTGGTATATAGCCCAGTTGCCGATTTGCTCGAATTCGACGGCAAACCTCAATTCCATTAACTTCTGGCATCATGACATCAAGCAGAACTGCATCAACTTTATTTTTTTCTATAAAATCAAGCGCAATATCACAATTTTGAGCAAAATGTAAAGTATAACCTTCTTTAAAAAGTAAAATTTCAATAACATCAAAATTTTGTTCCTCGTCATCAACAACCAAAATTATCGTATTACTTTTCATGGTTTTTGATTCCTAGTTAATAACTTTTGGATTACCGAGTTTAGGTATTTCAGGCTAACTGGTTTCAGAATAAACTCATCGGCGCCAGCTTCAATACATTTGTTTTTACCCTCAGACAATGCAGTTAAAGCAATTATTGGGGTTTGTGAAAGATCAGGTACTTCACGCATACGTCCAATTGCAGCCAAACCATCAAGTTTTGGCATTTGCACATCTATAACAATTAGCTGAGGATTCTGCTCTATGGCAAATTCAACAGCTTCTAATCCATCACGTGCAATAGTAAATTGATAACCACATACTGTTAAAAATTCGCAAATTAACTCAGCATTAGTAATATTATCATCTGCTACTAAAATTAAGGGTTTATTTATACTATTATAATTACTATTCTCTTCTGTTAATATAAATGATTTTATAGATTGGTAAGTAGATTGATGTGTAAAATCAGAATAATTTAACTGTGGAGCAGTAATCAGTGGTAGTGTACAAGTAAAGCAACTTCCCTTACCAACTTCACTAGAAACTGTAACATTACCTCCATGCATATCTATAATTTTTTTAACTAGAGCCAATCCCAACCCAGTACCTGAATAGCTGCGGGACAATGAAGCATCAATCTGTACAAATGGTTGAAACAATTTATTAAAATTTTTAGCATCAATCCCAATACCAGTATCAAAAACTCGAAAGTAAATTTTCTTTGCTTCTTTATCAACATTGACGACAAGTTCAACAGTTCCGCCATTTGCCGTAAATTTAATACCATTACTCAATAGGTTTATTAAAACCTGACGTATACGAAGTGCATCAATCCATACTTTATCTATAGTAGGAGCAATTGTAAACGTTAGTGTTATATTTTTTTTACATGCAAGTTGTTTAACAAAAGGACAAATAGAATTACACAGAGTATTGATATCTACTAAACTTTTATCTAGTTTCAAATCACCAGACTCAATTTTTGTCAAATCGAGAATATCGTTAATTAAATCTAAAAGGTTTTGTCCGCAATTTTGAATATTTGATATTGCTTTTTTTTGTTTTTCAACTAATGGTGCATAAACTTCATCAATTAAACCTTCTGATAAACCTAAAATGGCATTTAAAGGTGTGCGTAACTCGTGACCCATATTCGCCAAAAATTCATCTTTCATACGAGTCGCACAAGCTAGCTCCGAATTTATTTTGCCTAGTTTACTCAAAGCTGTCTCTAAACGTCTACGGTTACTTATGTCTCGTACAGCAATTATAGCAAATTTTCTATAGTTATAATTAACTACTGTCCCCCTAACTTCACCATCAAAAGCGCTACCATCTTTATGTAAACCAGTAGCTTCGATGAAAGATTCACAGCCAAGTTCCAGTGTCTTAAAAAAATTTTCGAGAACATAATGTGAGTTTTGATGTATGTACTTACTTATACAAGCTTTTAACAACTCTTCATATGTGAAACCGTGCATTTTGCAAGCAGAAGAATTTGCTTCAACTAAAAGTCCTGCCTCTAAATCATATATAAATACGCCATCGCTGACAGTTTCAATAATTCTTCGCATCATGCCAATGCTACTTTCTTGTTCGAGAAGAGTATTTTTCAAAGCTGGAATAATATTTGCCTTAGTTATTATCCCCTCTACATCACCATTCTGGGATAGTACGATTAAACTATCTAACTGGTTATCAAACTTATCTAATATATAGTCAATACTTTTAATTTGTGAGCGCATTAGCGTTACCAACGGTTGAGTTAACGCATCTGCAACTCTAACAAATTCTATCTTTTTCCCTGCTGCTATCTGTCTGACTATATCTCCACTTGTTAATACTCCTATGGGAATCGAATTTTCTACGACTACAGCATTTAAAATGTGGCTTTGTTCTGTCTTACCTTGACATACTAGGGTAATTGCTTCTGCAACAGATACATTAGGGGCTACTAGAGGGCAAACTTCAATTACCTCATCCAAAACTGACGACAGGTAATTAAATGATTTTGCCGACAAAAATTGAGAGCGCATTACAGTAAGGATAATTTTATGTAATTTGGTAATTATTGTAATCGCAATTTTATAGGATTTTCTGCCCCGCCAAACATATTTTTGTAACATTTCTCTTAATTATGCAAAAATTGCATTGATAACTTTCAAGTTTGTAATAATATAAATTAAATGTAGCAATTTTGAATAAATATTTACTTTCTTCAATTAATTTGATTGTTTTGTACACTTTGTTTAATATGTAAAATATACAAATTAATAATTTATCTTTTACTGAAAATATTTTAACCTTGCTACGGCGCCCTATTAACAAGTAAGCTTTCAGAAGGCGCCGTTAATGTAAAGTAAAAAGTAGTTCCGACTTCTGGCTCTGATTCTGCCCAAATATTACCATTGTGACGCTCAACAATTTTCTTACAAATCGCCAGACCAATACCAGTACCAGAAAATTCATTACGTGTATGCAAGCGACGGAAAATCTCAAAAATGCACTCGATGTATTGCGGTTTAATGCCAATTCCGTTGTCTTGTATCCAAAAAAGGTATTTATGAGTATACAAAGAACTCTCTATTTCTTTAACTCCAATATGAATCTGAGGTTGTTGCCGACAAAACTTAATGGCATTGGCAATTATATTTTGGAATACTTGTACTAGCTGAGTTCTGTCTGCAAGTACTCTCGGTAAAGTATCGTGGGTAATATTCGCTTGACTTTCGGTAATACTTACTTGTAAATTAATCATGGCTTGGTTAAGAACTGAGTTAGAGTCAATAACAGTAAATTCTTCGTCACGAATACTAACGCGAGAGTACTTTAACAAGTCATGTACTAATTGATGCATTCTTTTACCAGCATCAATAATAATTTTTATATATCTTTGCGCCGATTCATCTAGATGTTCTTGATATTTTGCTTCTAGAATTTGGGTAAAACCGATTATTGCTCGTAATGGTTCCTGTAAATCATGGGAAGCTATATAAGCGAATTGTTCTAAATCTTGATTAGAACGTAATAATTCTTGATTTAATTTTTGTAACTCTGCTTCGCTGATTTGTAAAGCTGCTGTACGCTGTTGAACTCTTGTTTCGAGTTCTTGGTTAAGTTGAAAAATCGCTGCTTCCGCTTGTTTACGTTCTGTAATGTCAGTAATTGAACCTACAGCTCTAATTGGAATTCCTGCTTCGTTCCACAGAGCTTGTCCGCGCGCTAAAAGCCATTTATAAGAACCATCTTTACAGTGCATACGATACTCACTACTATAATATGGAGTCTGGCGAGTAAGATGAGCTTCAAATGATTTTTTTAATATTTCTTGATCTGTTGGATAGATTAAATCAAACCATTCACTGAAAGTTGTAATCTCATTATCTTCATATCCTAGCATCTTGCGACAGCGTGGAGATAAAAAGTGGCGCCCGCTAATTAAGTCATGGTCCCAAATTCCATCTTTGTTACCTTTGATTGCCAATTGCCAGCGCTGTTCTTGTTGTAGTAGTTCTAATTCTGCTTGCTGACGTTGTAAAGCATTAGTAAATATTTCGCCAACAATTTTTAATAATCTCACGCTATTCTCTGACCATGCTTTTTCTTGCTCAAACGTTGCAAACCCTAATACCCCAAAACAGCTACCTTGATAGTTTAAAGGTATAGAAATCAGCGACTTAATATTATTTTGATGCCAGTTTTCACGGTCAATTGCCGCTTCTTCTGGTAGTTCTAACAAACTTGTAAAGTATACAACATCACCTTGCATTGCTCGCGTGTTTGCCCAAGAAAAAGAATTATACGGAAGATTCTGAATATTTTCAATGTGAGGTGTAAACCCTGGTGCCACCCACTCATAAATCATCTTAATAAAAGTTTTATCATCTGAAAATTCTATAATAAAACTAGTATCAACCTGGCTAAACTCACTAATTTCTTGTAGAGCTGAATTAATACTATCTGGAATTTCTGAACAAGACAAATTAATAAAACGTGTAGAAATTCTAGCAACAAGCTGGTCAAACTCAATTTGATACTGTAAAGCAATCTCTAACTGCTTACGTTGTGTAGTATCTTGAAAGAAAATAAATAAGCCATCTTGTGTAGGATAAATTCGATTTTCATACCAGCAATTCCAGGGTGGGTAATATTCCTCGATTTGCATCATCCGCTGTTCTGCAATAGCTTGATAATAAGTATGGTAAAATTTTTGTCCTATTCCATCAGGAAATTCTGTCCAAATATGCTTGCCAATTAACTCTTCTGGTGTGCGATTAAAAATTTTTCCTGCTCTTTGGTTAACATAAGTATAATTCCAGTTATTATCTAAAGCTACAAAAGCATCTGTTGTACTTTCTAAGAAACTCGCCAATTGCGATTTTGCAGCTTTTTTTTCTAAGCTAACAGCTTCTTGAGATAACACTGTGTTAACAAATATTTGCTTCCGCAGTAATAAATACACACTTATAAGTAAGATTAAACCAAAGCCATATCCCAAGCCTACTAATATATTAGTTCTACTAATACTCCTGCTTGTTTGTTGCATTCGCAATTTCAATAAGCTTTTTTCTTCATCTTCTATCTCTTGAAATATAGTCTCAATCGGTTCGTGCAACAGACTATTTTCTTCTGTAATGGCAGTTTGAGATGATAAATCTTTAGGATTTTGCCTGAATCGCTTGATTGACTTATCAAAAAAAATAAATCTTTTGTCAATTAATGGCTTGAGTTTATCTAGTCTACGTTGTTGCTTAGAGTTATCTTTTGTTAAGTCATATAACTTATTTAAAGATTTGTAAACTTTGTCTTGATCTTGTTGATAGTTCTTAATATAAGATGGCTTACCTATTAAAACAAAACCCCTGCGTTTACTTTCAGCACTGATAAGTCCAACATTTATATCCTTGATGGTTACCATTACACTGTAGGTATGAATGACCCATTGTTTATCTTGGTTTGACTGTCTTACACTCAAGTAAGAAGCAATTATCACACCAGACAGTAATGCTAATGCACAACTGAAGGCGCCTGAAATTACTTTACTTGAGACTTGGTTCATACTGATTATTTGACTTGATATCTAAATATAAATTAACTAATATAGGCGCTTATTTGGAGTATAGTAACAAAATTATTGTTACAGCTGTATCGGCGCCAATCTCGTTTAAATCATAACTCTATTTCACCCTACCTCGGAAACGGATAAAACCGTATGAACTAGCAGGTATACCGGGAGCAGTCGCATTTGGTAAATTTCCTAACTTAACGACTATAGCACCGTTGGTATTAGAACCATCGCACTTGATACCTGGATACTTAATCATGGGGTCAATACCTGGGGATAAATATTCTGCTGTATCCCCATCGCTGATATTAGTTAAGGATTCTGTGGCGCCGTTGTATTGCCAAATGATACCGCGATCACCACTAGGAAGACCACTTGTGTTTTTAGTTGGAAAATTATTGAATGCAGTCGGGATAAAGGTAGCATTATCGGGAACGCGATCACATATCAAAACATTATTTGCGGTTGTGTCACCTGTGGACAAGTAGTAGATAGTGTATTCGATTTCATCATTTGGTCGAACATTACCACCATTTGTACCACCAACTAGGAAAGTGTTTATGCTAGGCCATTTGTTAGTATCTTCGGAGGTTGTGGGCGTAGGGTTAATAATGCTAACATTGTTGTCATCGTATGGATTAGTATTTTCGTCTTTGTATTTAGCCAAGTCGTCACCGTCTTTAGTGGAAGTTAAACCGTTGACCGCAGTAATACGCTTGATTAGTAAGACATTTGGGTTGCTTGGAGCATCAAAACCAAAGTTTTGGTTAGTAACAGAACTGGCGGAAACATTAACTGATAGGCTGTTTGCTGTACCCAAAGTCAAGCCAGCAGGAATATCACTATCGTTTGTGTCTACTTGAATGATGTAATTACCGCTAGTCATTCCAGTAAAGCTGTATTGGCCGCTAGTATTAGTGTTCGTGATGGCAATAATTGTCCCAGTACCATCTAACAATTTCACAGTGATATTGGCAGGTAAGGTTGGTTCACCACCATCGAAATCATCACCGCGATCACTATCTTCGTAAACTGTTCCGGAAACAGTATAGGTTGGGTAAAAGCCAAAGTTCTGATTATTAACAGCACTACCAGAGACAGTTACCGGAAGATTATTGTTTGTACCCAATATTAATCTAGCAGCGATATCAGTATCTGTGGTATCGACTTGGATTTTGTAACTACCGTTAGTGATATTAGTGAAGGTGTAAGTTCCATTGCTCTGTGTCAGAGTTGTTGTGATGACATTATTGTTGATATCAAGTAGTTTTACTGTAATATTTGCTGGTAGTTTGGGTTCACCTGCATCTAAATCATCACCCATATCAGTATCTTCGTAGAGTGTACCGGAGATAGTAGTAGTGGCAGGAGTTATTGTTGTAATAGTAGGGTCTCCAGGTGTGAGCGTATTAGGGTCGTCAGTAGGCATACCACCCGTTGGATTTCCTAAGTAAAAAGTCGTTCCTTGGTTGTTAACGTTAGTTGGGGGGTTGACGGTATTCACCCTAATTCGATATTTGATTGTCACTTTATAGCTGCTACCCGTACCAATTACCCCTGGTTTCAGACCTGGTGATTGAATTGTCGCACCATTCGCAAATGGAAATGTTCCCCCAGTCGCATCTGTAACAGCTACACCATTCATTGTAGTACTTGCTGCTATGTAGGTAGTACCTACAGGAACTGGGTCTTTAAAAGAAGCTTTAGTAGCAGGTACACTACCTATATTTGTAGTTGTTATCGTGTACTCCATCACATCTCCAGGTAGAATATCACTTCCTGTGCTACCACTAACTTTGGTGTACGTTTTAGTCGATTGAAGATTAGGAGTTGGTGCAGCACAACTTGCGTAGTCTGTACCTACAACACCAGCAGTTGTTGCTGGGTTAAAAGTAATCGTTCCTATTGCAGTAGGGGTTCCTGTATTGGTATTGACTTCATACATAATACTGTTGCTTCCAGCAAAAGCATAAAGCTTACCATCTGGTTTGAATGCCAAACTATTAAATTGTGTGCCAGCTGGGGCTGTAGCAAGAAGATTGGCTGGAGAAGATACAGAGAGATTATCAATATCGATAGTGTACAAATTGGCATCCGCAGCAAGGAAGAGAACATTATTCCCATCAAATGCCATATCTCCATTTGCCCCAGAAACGCCAGATAGAGTTTTACTACTGATTTGGGCGCCAGTTATGGGGTTGATTTCAAATAATGTTGTGGAGGTTGCCACAAATAGTCGTCCGCTAGGAGAAAAAGCTGCGCGGACAGTTGTTGAATTAGCGTTAAATGTTATTGCTAGCTGCGTGTGAGTATTAGTTACAGGATCCCAGTAAGCAACTTTGGTGCTAGATATGTCACGGGATACATAAAATAATCTACCTGTGCTAGGTTCTAGAGCAGCAGCTGCGCTCAAGAATAAAGTATTGGTTGCTACTGTTCCAGTATTAGCAGTGGCAGCATTATAAGCAGCGTTAGCGACATTAACATTGTAGATTTTGCTGAAATTAGTACCCGTATTATCAATTCCATATAGTATTGAACAGTAAGGTGCTGTTTGTGCCTTAACTTTGGGCATGAGCGCAACCTGGCTAATTGCAAGCAACCCCATGATTCCTGTTGTCCCAAGTATTCCAATATGAATTTGAGATGCTTTTTGTGTATTTGAATAAGCAATAGCTTTTAAAGTTTTAAATAAACTTTTCATCGGTTCTACTCTATAACTAATTTTTTTGACTATCAAAAATTCGTATATTTTATGGTTTCACTGACGGTAAAATTTGCAAGACATGGCGCATATTATAAAAACAAGCACATGAATAAATAATGTATAAATCAAACTAATTGTTGTTCTTCCTTTTCATTTCCAAAATCTACTTTTTTATAGCTTCATAGGTTGTGTGGAGACGTAGCACTGCTACGTCTTTGTCAAATCGTGGTGTATTTACCTTTCTTCTCAAAATTTATTTGGTAAAGTTCTGCGTTGATTTTTGTATTTTAGTAGAGTTTGCACTACTGATTCTTGTTGCTGGCTAGCTGGACGTTTTTGCAGTCCAAATCCGTCAAATAGTTCATTTAGTTTGACTGTTAGTCCTAAATAAACGCCTCCAGCAGAGCGTGTACCTGAGAAGTCACGGTCATCAACTTTACCAAAGACGTAACCAGCAGAAAGTCGTAGGTCTGGGGTGAGGTAGTAACCTGTTTCAACGACGAACCCGGTTTCAGTATTGTCAGATTGACCAATCCACCTTGCCTCACCAACTAAATCTATGCTGTATCCTAAACGGTACGTAGCTCTAAATTGTGCCAAATTTACGCTAGCGCTACCGATTAAGTCGCTTGCTAAGTATGAGGCACTGTTGCGAAGAGCGTATTTACCATAAAATTCCCATTGCCAGTTGGGTGCGTAAATAGCTTCGGCGGCAAATGTATGGTCTTCAGAACCCGTGCCACTACCGAGAAGAATTGTATCTGGAATTACTGATGGATTTTTGCGATATTCATAGCGTAATAAGGCGTTAAATTTGTCGTTACTGGGGTCGCGGTATGCTACACCAAGTCGGAGGTTGGCAATATCGCCTATACCTGTTAATTTCTGGTTTGATGCATTTGCTTGTTGGTATCGAGCTAAGGCAGTGATAGAGGGCGAAATTTTACCTGTAATTCCTGCGGTAATTACGGTGTTTGCACCTACAGAAGAAGCGCGATGTTCAAATTTGGCGCCTGCTTGGAAATTGGGATTATCCGAATATTCTAAGCCAACGCTGTAACTATCACCACCATTAAATCCGATAGAAGACGCTGCTTGTCCAACGGTGAAGGGTTGGGCAAATTGCTGTCCGGTTGCGTTACGCGCTTGGAAGTCACCGAAAATATGTTCGTAAGCAAGGTTGAGACGTAAACCAGGTGCTATTGTCCATTTGTTGTTTAAGCCTACTGCACCTTGAGTAGTAATTTCATTGGCGCCTCCTAAAATTGAATAACGTCCAGTGATGGTAGTATCACTTCCTAGTTTATGTTCGCCATTAACGCTCAAAGAAGTGATAGAATTACCTTCAAACTGTCCACCATTATAAAACTGTTGTGCCAAGCTAACATTTACACCCGGAAGTACAGCCCAATTTAAACCGAAGATGGTTCTGTCAGGGTAAACAGTATCTTTTTCGGAAGATAATGTCAGTTCGTTTTGCGCTTGAAAGGTAAGATTCTTTGTGATGGGAACACTTAATCTAGAACGCAGTTGGTCAGATTTACTGGAAAGGGAATTTGTGGAAATTCTGTCTTCGCGATTACGATGAATCCAATCAAAATCTAAAATAGCATTACCAAAGCGTTGTTGAATCCCTGCCAGAACAGTTGTTAATGAATTATCGACTTTACTACCAGGAACTGCTTCAACACGAGGTGTAAATAAATCTTCAAAAGTATTTAGCGGTTGCGGTGCAATACCAAAGTTATCTTCGTGGTCGTATTGCAAGCGTAAATTCGTACTCTCCGACAGTTTACCCGTTAGTTGGGCGCCGTAACGAGTTTGTCCGGGAACAAAACTTATTGTGGCATTATTCGCAAACCCAGTATCGGCAAAGCGATAATATGCGCGTCCTTGAAGACCTTTGAATATTTGCCCTTCAGCTTCCAAACGGTACGCATCACCCTTAACATCCGTCATTAATTCCGAATTATTACGTGAGCGTGCAAATTCAGCGATAAATTTACCTTGAGAACCAAACGAAATTAAAGCATCTGCACCAAATAACTCAAAATCGCGTACACCTTGGTCTTCTTTTAAATAGGTTCCAGCTATCCAGCTTTCTTGGTTCAAACCGCGCGCAAGGTTATATTGCAGGCGCCCTGCAAAAATATTACTATTAGAATCCTGACTATCATATTGATAAGTAGTGACAATTCGGCGTACTAAAACTTCACCATCCTTACCAATATCAGTTCGCAGAATCGGTTCCCGAAATAAAATTGTCCCTCTGTCATAATCAATATCGTAGTCAGCACCGCGATTTAATTGTTTGCGTTCCAATACAGTCCCCGGACGGTTGAGTTCTTCCAACTCCAAGAAAATATTTTCACTTCCAGGAACTAAAATTCGTCGCGAAAGGAAGTAAAAACCACTCGTTCCATCAGGTGGAATGGTGTCGCGTTGAAATCCTTGAACATTATTACCATAAAAACCCGTAACTTGGAAGTTACCAATATTGTAATTTGCTTTAAAACCGTGCAACTGACGAGTCACAGCAGTAAACTGTTGCGATGAACGAGCAAATTCTTCAGTGTTGTAGTCACCCCACATCGCATAGTCAGGTGTAGCACCCGGAATACCTGTAGAACGTTCAAACCGCAAAAAGAGACTATCTGTTGAAGGTGCAACAACATCTGTTTTAGAACTATCTCCATAAACCGGATAATTCTGTTCGCTAAATTGATAAGTTCTAAATAAACGATTATCGCAGTTACAATCCTCATTCAAAGAACGTGAAGTATTTAAAGCACCAGTGAATAACCATTCACCAATCGCACCAGTGGCAAAAATTGATGAATTGAAATCTAACTGAGTGTTCTTATCTTTATCGGGACGGAGAAAATCGCGGAAACTACCAAAATAATCAGTTCCTCTGGCGCCCAAACGCAAATCAACAACACCTGTTACCAAACTAGGACGCAAAGCAGTTTCAAATTGCAATTGCGTATAAGCTTCCAAATCATTCGCAGTTCCCCGAATCCGAACAGTTTGCGCTTTCAAATCAGATTTTAACCTCGCAGTAAACTGTCCATTTTTGGCTTCAACCTGAAAACCAGGTTCATTACTGTTATAGTCAACCCCAACAAACTCCCCAGAAGTCGTATATAAAGTAACAATTGCATCTCGATTTGAACGATTACCATTAGCATCAACCAATTGACCTTTAACAGTTGCAACCGAACGACCATCCGCAGGTATACGAGCCTCAACCGTATCTAAAGTTAAGCTTGTTGGTGCCCCCCGAACTTCTACCTTCACAGTAGATACAGCTTCCGTCGTACCAATGAGTTGTGCTGTAATAGTATTTTCGCCTTCTAAAAGCGAAACACCATACCAAGTTTGTGTTATCAAATTGGAATTAGCGTCAGTTTCCGTTCGTCCAATTAAATCTCGGTTAACTAACTTACCATTGACACGCAACTCAATATTGGCGCCAATAGAAAATTGTAAAACAACTGTGGCAGCGGGAATATCAGCAATTGAGTCAGAGCTGGGAGAAAGGATTTTGACTGTAGGAGAAGTTGAGAGCGTGGAAGAAGACGAGGGGGAGGGGGGGCTTGTTTGTTTTTCTACTTCCAATTTCCTATTTTCGATTTGCCCTGACTGTGCTAACTTTTGCAAGCTTGTAGGTAACTTTATATCTTCTGCTGGTTGAAAAGGTTGAATTGCTTGTTTTGGTTCTTTTTGATTGAGTGCGTTTTGAAGTCTTTCTGCGGTTGATTCACTCCTATGATTATTATCAACAATGGGGGTAAACTCAGCTTCTAAAGGTAAATCAGGAGCTAGCAATTCGATATTTTGAATTTTTATTGGCTCATTTGTATTTGAGTTTGGTATTGATTGTAGATTAAATTGAGAATTAACTGGATTATCGAATTTTTGGGATGATTGTGCTTTCACAATGCTGGGAGCCAAAACTAAACTAAAAGCACCAGCTAACGCGCTCATAAATACCAAATGAGATCGCGTTACTTTTTGCTTAATCACAGGTTCCGGAACAACGCTAATAACCTGATAACGGAACAATGGTAAGCTAAAACTCTCGTCTTTTGTAGGTTTTTGCGACTCTTGAACTTTGCCAGAAAGAATACCTTCTTGGCAAGTTGCCTCTGTGTGAAAATTTTCTTTGTAAAGATTTTCTTTTGACTCTAAACCTGTTTGCAATAAAATATGCAGTCTATGTATCATTGCTTAACCTCCTCTTGAAAAGTGGGGGTGACTGCAAAATTCATGCGTACCGTTCCACCTGGTTCTAAGCGCACGAAACGCGATTGGCTATTACGTTCTTTAAATTTGGTATTAGGCGCCAGGGTATAACCTGGGAGACTACTCAAATCCAAAACCCCTGTATGACTTCCCGGTTTAACATTCGCGACAGAATATAAACCATTTGGGTCAGTAGTAACACGGTTGCCATCATGCATAAAAATTACTGCATTCGGTACACCTGGTTCCCCCGCTTGCTGCTCTCCATCAAAGTTCTTATCAACAAATACGCGACCGATAATAGTACCGCAATCCGATGTAATACCCGGTCTAATTTTTAATTGATGTGTCGCTGGTCCATCCTTGGCAGCAAAACCATTATCCGCGCGTCGCACATTTACAATTGCCGTATTCCGACCGTTACCGCGTACAGCATCACTGGTAAGCTGTGCAGCGTAGGCAATATTTAATACCAAACCGCGTGGAATTATAGCATCAGTACGGAATGTTACTATTGAACCTTGACGTTCAGCTATAACATTTACAGCTTGACCATTAATTTCACCCCGTACCGATTTCGGGACAAAATTGAATCCCAAGGGTAAATTATCAGTAGCAACAACACCATTTAAACCAACATCTGAGAGATTTTTGACAGAAAGACGATAAATTGCAGTATCACCAGGTTCTGCTGTTGCCCTGTCCCCAGATTTGATAATTTGTACTTGGTTAGGTTGACACATTCCTGTTGTAAATTGGAATGCCAATAAATCGAGTCCAACAGTTTCAGCATTGGGAACAAAAGCCACAGTATCGGTGAAATTAATACCACCCGTAGTCGTAATTGGTTGCCCATCAAGCGAAGTTGCTGTATAGCGAACGACATTATTTCCAATCCCACCGGTACTATCAATAATTTGCAGCTTGATACGTCGCTGAGTATAAATCGAATTTCGGGGTGGATTAACTACTAAAATATAAGTCCTACCAGTTGCAAGTTGATTTTTATTGGGGTCAAACAAAAAGTTATAAGTACCGCGTGGTTCTTGGTTTGTTAAAAAATACGGATTACTATTTTCGCCATTTGGTTTGAGTCCACCAGGAACACCATTATTTTGAATGTCGGGTACCTCAGTTCGCGTCAAACTAAGCAAATTACCTAACTCAGTTCCCGTTGGGTCACTTGGGTTTGGTTCGTATACTCCGACCGAAAACCCAGTGTAATCAGGTAAAAGTTCACCTCCACAACCTAAAATTCTCCCTAACGGGTCAACTAATGGTTTAGTAACAGCATTTAACTGGCTTGATATACCTCGAAAATTTAATTTACTGGCAGGGTCAGTGTAAGAGTAACTTGCTTGGTTATTAATTGCAGGGCGAGCATTACTTTGGCTTTCTTGGGCATTTGTTGTGCCTGTAGAGTTGTGCAAAACACATCCAATTAATACTATTACAGTTACTTTTTGCAGCCATTTTCTTTCGATATATCTTTCTAAATATCTTTGCTTTTGATGTCGCGGACGCTTCACTTTAATGTTCTCCTGTAAAATAGTACCTTTATGATTAGCAAATGCACTTCATAAATAAACTATTTTTGTTAAATAGCTTCTAATTTTGTTTGTTAGGATTTGAATTTTTCATTTTCAAAATATATTTTCGTAAAAACAGCCATTGCCATCAATCTACGACAATGGCTGATATAAGGTGAGGAGAGAGCAGCAACCCCTACTTGACTTTTACCTGATAGCTACCTTTAACAACACTCTTCGCTTCCACTGATGGAATTTGCATCCTAATGTGTGTGTAAGTACTTGCAGGCGCCGCTTTTGTTTCAACTTTACCGTTGGGGAGTGTGACTTTAACAGTTGGATTTTCTACAAAGCTACGTCCACCGTCAATGCTATAAGTAATTTTGGTATCACTTCTGATATCTCCAATTGCAGATTTCAACACAAATTCCATACGTTGAGGAATAGGTTGATTGATAGTTAAATTCTTAACTGGTTTGTTGCTCAGATTTTCACCACTAACTGTATAACGTAATACATCTCCGGGCTGTACGCTTGCTTGACCTTTCAATGCTTGCCAAGATTTCATTTGCTTACCTTGCTGGTTTTGAAAAATCACTTGTTTTTCCGCATCAAGTTGCAACTTAACTTTTTGTTGTTTTTGAACATTTTGCGCGTTTGCACTAGATTGAAAGAAATTCTTAGCTGCGGGGATTTGAGCAACTACAGGAACACTAGCGATTAATGTAACGGCTGCTAATCCTAATAAATAACTGTGTTTCATAGAAAAAACCTTTTGAAGTTGGAAAAGACTTAATTGATTAAAAATTTGATTTTTCGGGCGGCTGAGGACAGCCACCCCACAAGATGGTTAATTCACTTTGCGTTGGAACATAAATTCGCGCTTCTCACCAGGTTGAACAATACCTGTCACAGTATTTATGTACTTGGAGACATCAGTATCTGCTGTTGTACCAGTTTGGTCGATTGCAGAGTTTGTACCAGTTGCACCGCTGTAGAATTGGATTGTTGAGGCGCCTGTATCTTTTGCTGTACCAACTATGTTGCTAGTATCGATTTGACCATTAACATCGTTGTCTTTAGCCCAGTTATTCTTACCATCACCAGGGACAGTGCTTAGAGTTCCATCTTCCACAATTACAACTTTGTCAGCTTTCAATATGACATTACCAGTACCGGATTGAGCTTCGGAAATATTTGTGTAGGTAATGCGATACTCAATAATATTTCCAGGTGCAGGTTTCTTAGGATCAGAACTGAATGTACCTTCATTCCCTTGAACAGCAGGCCCAGTTCCTGGAAGTACACGAGATTCTTTCAGCAACTTCAAGAAGCCAGTGTATACACGATCAATTGTGGTGTTCTTTGCAGTTTCACTACCCAGACCAGGTGTTGCATCATCTACAAATGCCGTCACGGGTACAGGGAAGCCTTTTCCTGTATCGGTAGATAATGGGGTATCTGGAGGTAAATTAATTTCCACACCGTAGTTCACGCTGGCGCCTGGTGTAACATTCGGAATCGTGATGTATTCAGTAGTTTGGTCGATTGGGGATTGGTCGTTAGTTGTTGCTGGGTTCTTATCAGTATCAAATTTGAAAGCTGTACCATCCCAAACATAAGACCTAGATTCGGAACCGTTGGTAATTGTGACTACACTATTGACGGGTAAATCGGCAGCATTTGCTGGAAGTGTGGGAATTAATGAAATACTACTAGGGTCAGTACCACTATTTTTAACTGTGTTGGTAAATGCTACAGGTGATGGGTCAATTGTATCCCCTGGTTTTTTATCAGTAGGTACAAACGAAGATTTGTTCGTGAAGTCGTCGTTGTTGCTTGTAGGACCAATTGCATCGGGCGCCCGATCTGGACCATTCAATACCGCAGATGGAACGGGTACTGTGGGTTCAAAGCTGTTAGCTTCACCTCCAAGTCCTGTACCACTGTTATTATTACCTGTATCTGTACCCGTATTTGTTAGCTCGGCAGGGGTGTCAACAAAGCCATCGGTAATTGTCGAAGGTGTGTCGGGAATACCATCGTTGTTTGTATCAGTTGAACCGGGTGGAATTGTCTTACCATCGTAGTTACTAGGGTTTTGGTCACCGGATTCATCGTAAATCAGGTTATCAGGGATACCATCAGTATTCGTATCGATGGGTGGTACTCCGGAAGTTTGACCAAATAACTGAGCGATGTTGTTCACTGTTAATGGCGCCGCAGTTCCAGCCTTGACTTTGACTTGAATGTTAAAGCCATTCACAGTTTGTCCAGGTGAAACTGAGGTGATAACATTCGGGTCGTTCACAAAACCAATACGTGTAACGCTGCTAAGGTTAGCTGGTGGTGTCAAACTCCAAGTTGCAGCATTAGCGTTCATTGTAACTGGGTCAGTTGTATATACAGCTTGCCAGCCAGGAGGAGGGGTAGGAGCTACGGCAAGTTCTGTACCTGCAGGAATCGCATCGGATACTAAGATACGCGAACCTGTTAATCCTCTGATTGTTGTACCTGCTAGTGGTGCCGGAGTAATACCGTTTCCAGTTGGGTCATTTAATTCAACTCGCATTCCCAAGCTATAGGTTAATTTATCATCGTCAATAGCAGGGGTTCCAGCATTGTTGTAGTCACTACGGGTTTTAAGAACTGTTGCTAATGCATAGGTTTTCAGCGACTGGTTAACTGTTGCCTTCTGGGTTGCACTTGCTTCGCGAACTCCATTTACAGGGGCGCCTACAACATCACCTGGAGTTCCATCGGGGTTATCAACAGTGTAAACATCACCACCATCAGGACTGCGGAGTTGGTTTTGGGCATCACCAGGCGTGTCACCTAGTGTAACGTTGATAATATCGTTAGCTTGGGCGCCAGGTTGAACAGTGACAGGAACACGAACTTGAATCGAACCACCAGCAGGAATTGAATTAGTGATTAATTCACTTCCTGAAATTGGTATCCAGTTTGCACCACCATCTATGCTGTATTCCAAATTACCCGCAGTACCTGGACCAGTGACTCGTGCCAAGTTGGGAACACGCAATTTGGTAGCATCATTACCGACGTTTGTAATTGTGTAGGTATAATTAACTGTATCGCCAACTGAAACTGGAGTTGCTGGAGTGAAATCTGTAACGCCCGATGCAGTAACGGTGATACCTGCTACCTCTGCCACCGTCACCACAACAGTGTTAGAGGTAGTATTTATTTTTGTACCTGGGTCTAGGGGGTCTTCGTAGGTTGCAGTCGCAGTGTTACTAATAGATTCTCCCGCTTTTGTACCTTCGGCTAACGCAGGTAAAACAAACTGAAATATTCCATTCGCAATTAATACTGTTGTTACCAACGAACGATAAAACTTCGATGGCTGTTTGAAAAAGTTTTTTGTTTGTGACATGAAGGAAACTGAAATCAATAAAACAATTTACATCCTGCGGTAAAAGCACAGGATTACTATTAAATCTTGATAATTCAAAAACAATATCCAACAAATATTATGGATAATATTTTTGATTTATGCATCCCAATTATTTACCTGAATAAATTAAAAAAGCTTGAGTTTTACCGTCAAACTTTATATCTCTTATTCTTTTGGAACTTGAGTCAAATACAAATGTAAGTTCCTAATAACTCAAACTCCATCTGTGTAAATACTTAAAATTTAGTATGATTTATATTTTTTTGTTTGACTTGTTTGATTTAAAATCAAAACATCAAAAGCAAACAATTTAAACATTCAATAAATATTAATAAATAATAAATCAACAATATCACAAATATTAAAAAATCTTTAAAAATTTCTTGTGGGATGGGCATCCTTGCCCGTCCCAATACCGCAAGGGAAATCTCTTAGACCATTAAACTAACTTGAGTGACACCAACGCGCATCTCATGTTGACGTTTGACCCACTTATGACGAATTCTTTGACGTAATAAGCGGGCGCCAAAAAACATAATTGGACGAAAAAGATTGTATCTACGCAAAATTTCTGCTTGCTCTGCTTCTTCAGATTGAAGTTGCTGTGCGCGGATAATTTCTGGTTCACGTTCAGCTTGAATTTTTGCCAGCGCTATATCAAGTTCGGCGCCTGTAGCTTTGGCTTGTAATAATGGTACAAGATAATTAGCTGTCACAATTACATCGCGTAATGCAACATTAATACCCTGTGCGCGAATAGGTGACATTGGGTGTGCAGCATCACCAAGAAGTATTACACCAGGTGCATACCAAGAAGGACAACGACCGACTACCACCGATAATTTAATTGGTCTCTCGATAGTTTCTGCGTGGTTTATAATATGTCCTGCCATCCAAGCTGGCGCCACTGAAGCGATTAGAGGCGCCCATTGTGCAGGTTTTTGATCGATTTCATCTTGCGGAAACAATATCCAAGACAAATGTAACTTACCTTCTTCTGCTCCATGAAAAAGACCAAAGCTTCTATCTCCGTTAGAAACAGCGTAAAATATATTTTCGGATATAAACTTGGGACTATCGGCAAGTTTAAACCAAAGAATATCTATATCTTTGGGTTGCTTTTCTAAATGTAAACCCGCACGTTGACGTATAACCGAGTTACGACCATCTGCTCCAATTGTAATCGAGGCAAAAATCTCTCTACCATCTGCAAGTTTGACACCTGCTACCCGGTCATCAACTCGTAATAAATCTTTAACTGGAACTCCTTGAATAAACTCAAACTCAGGATATGCTTGAGCTTGTTCAATTAAAGCTGTTAGTAAAGGTGGTTGTGATACTAATGTACATGGTGGAAAGTTCGGCTCCATCGGTTCAGCAACACGAAAGAGTGTTTTTTTGCCTAAAATAACTTCCCAAGCGCTAAATTCTCGGTGCGGTATTTGCTGTAGTATCTCAGATAAACCCATCTGTTTGAGGGCATCTAGTCCACTAGGCATTAACCCCTCACCACGAAACACTCGATGAAAATCTGTAGTGGCTTCGACTAATGATACAGTAATGCCACGTTTGGCTAAAAGTAAAGCCAGTGAGGTGCCAGTTGGACCTGCCCCTACAATTACGACTTGCGGCATTACTGCATCTCCTTATAGAAACCTAGAAACCTGGTTTCTTTATTTAATCATACTAAGAGTCACGCCTTTGGTGAATATTTATCCCTAGTATTTCAAGTGCCAAGTAAAAAAGGAACTGTGAATTGGTGACTAAATAGCGTTTCCACAATCTACCAGGTTCTTGGAGTAATCGATAAAACCATTCCAATCCAACTTGCTGCATCCACAAAGGCGCCCTTCTTTTCGTACCAGCAATCACTTGAAAAGTCCCACCAACACCAATTGCTAGATTGACTCCCAATTGTGAAAAATTCTCTTGAATGAAATTTTCTTGTCGAGGAACACCCATTCCAACAATTAGAATTTGGGCTTGACTCTGCTTGATAGCTTCGACAATTTTTGGTGTTTCGCTATTAGAAAAATATCCATGATGAAAGCCACAAATATTTAATCTGTTGTACTTTTGCTGTAGTTTTTTGACTACAGTCTCAATAACTTCTGGCTCTGCTCCAAGCAAGAAGACATGAAAATCCTCTTTACTGGCAACTACTGCTAATCCCTCTACCAAATCGACTCCTGTGACTCGTTCGGGTATGGGCAGAGCAAACAATCTTGATGCCCAGACTATTGGTTGACCGTCAGCCACCACTAATGATGCATTATTAATAAAATTTCGCAAGTAATGATTTGAACGCATCATGATTGATATAGCCACATTGACAGTGGCAATATATCCTTGCTTCTCGTTCTTAATCCATTCACTTGCCCAGTCCAAAGTTTCATCAAAAGTAACAGTATCGTAAAAACAGTTCAATAACTTAATTCGATTCATACATTTGTTTTTATTAACATTAGTAAACCATCAATAAAAAACTTGGTTGCCCAATTTGGATAAGATAAACGTGTGTATTTACCCCAAATTGGTTGCGAACCCTTGATTCCACCCCGAATATTTAAATCTGATGTTTGAATGTCTTGACAAGACATAACATATTGCAAACTGGTCAAAGCTGCTTGGTAATAACGTCTATCTCCTTTAAGCTCAAATAGTTTTAGCCACAAAACTGCCATCTGACAGTTGCCTGTTAAGCAGCAATAGCTTTCGTCTGATTTACCACTACTGTCAATTTGACCTGGAATGAAACCATTCGAGTGCATTTTTGCCAACATCGCTTCTGAACCAAGAATTGCCGCGTCAATATATTTCTGTTCTTTCTGAATTATTCCTGATTCAAATAAACCTCTAAGAGCGTAAACAATATTATGAGTAAATGGAGCTGCATCTGCGGTAAAAGCACATTGGTCAAACCATCCATTTTTTTGTTGGCTAAGTCCCCAGTCTAAATTTGCATAAGCGACTTGCAAATATTCTGGCTTTGATTTTAAAGCATTTAACTCCAAAAGCGCCCATGCTACGCGCGTATTATAAACATGGGGTATACCTAAATGAGTATTACGAGTCCAGCGTCCACTACTGTCTGCAACCCTAACCAGCCAGTCAGAAGCGCGTTCTGCTGCTTGTAAAAAGCATAGTTCTTGCGTTTCTTGATAAGCTCGTACATATCCTAATAAAACTTGACCTGTATCAAAGACTATTCCTTCAGAACTATACCGTGTATTAGATACAGAACCGTCGGAATTTTGTATGTCACACAACCACCTAGCTATTTTGACTGCTCTGTCCCATGAGTCATTATCGTTTAACTGCTGTGCAAGATTAAAAAACGTCACAGCTATATAACCAGATGTTTCACGATAAGATGTTCGCCAACCACCTTTAAGCGAATAACCCCAACTAACTCCATCATCAAGCGATATGTCGTGCGCGCGTTTTAGCCAACTGACCGCAGCACTCAAATGTTTTTGCGGTTCGTCAATAACTGGCAAAGTCGCAAACATATCTTGCGTTGCCTTAGTTGCAAAACATTGTATAAGAGCTAATTGTTGATTAATTGCGGGTTCAGACTTTTTTAAAACCATAAACGTTACCAAATTAATGAATGTAAATCTTAGAAACCAGGTTTCTTTGTTGAAATCTTGTAAAAAAATAACTATTTCGCGTAGAAACCTGGTTTCTTAGCGTAAGTCCTGTTTAATTTAAAAAATCATGTTTTTATTCATCTATAATTATTTATACTTATGATTATTGACAACAATAGTCTTAATAGAATATATGTCGGATAAAACGATTTAGGTAAGTATTTTATAATAGTTATCCACTAAATCAGCTTTTTGTCTCCGCATTTAAGACCTGTAACTATATATATATTTAATCTTTGACAAATTTCATAAAGATACTATGAACTTATGTATAAATCTTTACATAGTTTTCTCTAGACAGATTTAATTTTTGGTGTAGTGTTTTGTGTTATATTTGTTACACATTCAACAATTCCGTAAATTGGATAAAACGAAATAGAATTGAAACTCAACTTACTTTTTGGTAAGCACAGAATTGCGAAGCACGGTAAACTTGATTTCTTAAGGTGTTTTAGCTATTTAACATGGCAACGATTAACGATAATTATCTCAAGCTCAAAGCTGGCTACCTGTTTCCAGAGATTGCACGTCGGGTGAATGCATTTGCAGAAACCAATGCTAATGCTAAAGTTATTCGATTAGGAATAGGTGACGTTACCGAACCATTGCCCGAAGCTTGTCGAACTGCGATGATTAAAGCAGTTGAGGACATGGGAAATCGAGACGATTTTAAAGGATACGGGCCTGAACAAGGTTATGCTTGGTTACGCGAGAAAATTGCCAAGCACGATTTTCAATCTCGTGGGTGTGATGTTGATGCTTCGGAGATTTTTATTTCGGATGGTTCTAAATGTGACTGCGGTAATATCTTAGATATTTTTGGCAATAATAATACCATTGCAGTTACAGACCCAGTATATCCTGTATACGTAGATACTAATGTAATGGCGGGTCATACGGGGGATGTGAACGAAAAAGGTGAGTATGGCGGTTTAGTTTATCTACCTATTTCTGCCGACAATAACTTTACTGCTGAAATTCCCTCACAGAAAGTTGATTTGATTTATCTTTGCTTCCCTAATAATCCGACAGGCGCCACAGCAAGTAAAGAGCATCTCAAAGCTTGGGTTGACTACGCACGTAGTAACGGTTCGATAATATTCTTCGATGCAGCTTACGAAGCATTTATTAGTGATCCAGATATTCCTCATTCTATTTATGAAATAGAAGGCGCCCGTGATTGTGCGATAGAATTTCGGTCATTCTCCAAAAATGCAGGTTTCACAGGAACGCGATGTGCCTTAACCGTTGTACCCAAAACATTAACAGGTTCTTCTGCCGACGGTTCCAGTGTAGAAATATGGAAACTTTGGAACAGGCGCCAGTCTACCAAATTTAATGGCGTATCTTATATAGTACAGCGAGGCGCCGAAGCAGTATATTCAGAAGAAGGCAAAGCCCAAACCAAAGCATTGATAGATTTCTACATGGAGAACGCAAAAATCATCCGTGAGAAACTCACAGAAGCTGGTATTTCTGTATACGGAGGTGTAAATGCACCTTACGTTTGGGTAAAAACACCCAATAGCCTATCAAGCTGGGACTTTTTCGACAAATTGCTGCACACGTGCAACGTTGTAGGAACACCAGGTTCCGGTTTTGGCGCCGCAGGTGAAGGATACTTCCGCATTTCTGCATTCAACAGCCGTGCTAACGTTGAAGAAGCAATGAAACGCATCACCGAAAAATTCCCAATCACATAATAAAAAATGTAGAGACGCGATTTATCGCGTCTCTACATTAAGATATATGACAAAATTCTTCCCATACGAAGATTACAATAAAAACTAATTCAAACAAAATATTACTACACCAACAATAGACATCAACCAGTATCATGTCTACACATCACACACAAGTAGTCAGTACCACTCCTGGTAGAACAAGATTAAGGGTATCAAATAAACGTCGTAACCAGGAAGAAATGGAACGCATTAGTACAAGTTTACAAGCGCCACGCTTTATTAACAGCGTCGAATACAACCATAAAACGGGCAGCATCCTTGTTCATCACGATACCCACGAACATGCCCTTGAGGCTATTAAGGATATTATGAAAAACCTGGGCATTGTTTTTGCTGATGTTACAGGCGCTAGTGAGTTAGTACAAGTGAACGATGAGAAAGAAGGTTCAGATTTACCCAGCGCTATTTATAATTTGAATCAAGAAATTCGCCAATTAACCAACGGTCTTGTGGACTTACGATTCGTATTACCGCTTGGATTATTTGCACTAGGCCTTATGCAACTGCAAGTTTACGGACTCCAATTAGAGTTAATGCCTTGGTACCTTTTGATTTACTTCGCATTTGAAACTTTCGTTAAACTTAATTTTAACCAGCAAGTTATATAAATGCTTGTCATGCTGAGTTCAGCATGACAATAATTCAAATGTCCTATACATACTAGAAACAGGCGCCATATTTAAATAAATTTATATTATTTAATAGTTGGATATTAGGTACATGTTGTTTGGTAGAGTAATGCTAACCTTTAAAGCGTGATAATCCTGAGCGTTAGCTATGAAAGTTATTCACGGCACTTGGATACCTGATGCTTCTACGGAATTTATTCAAGCAGGTTCGTTTTACCTGTGGGTTGAAACTCCTATTAAAACCCAAGCTAAAACGAATAAGAATATCCATCCAGGTCATTTATCAAAAGATGAATTAGTAAATTTTTTGATACAAGATGTAGGTATAAAAGAGACAGTCACAACTCTTAGTCAACGTATCTCTCCTAAATATTTTGCGTTACCAACTGCTCAAAATACGCCGCTTCCTTCTCCAGAAATGACAAGATATTTGGAAGAAGCTGATATTTTAGAATATGATAGTTTTAAATATTGGCAGGTTGATTGTTATAAGACTGTAGTTTCTGTTAAAGTCGGCGCCAAGTACTCGGATACTGTTAACATTGGTCAACTTCTTAATGAGATTCACTTTTTAGCACTATATAATACAAGTGATATTCAGCTTGGTTCAGATTTACTATTTTGGTACCACTATACCCAAGCTTTTAAGCAGGTTATTTTAAAAGACCATTATATTCCTGCTTTGAAATATCGACAGCGAGCGAAAAGCACTTTTGAAATTTACGCTACTTGGGAGATTATTTCTGAGGAGTATGAGAGTAATTTGAAAAGGTATGTTGAGTACATGCCATTGATTTGTGTTAGTGGTACTGAGGTACCACATTACGAGGATGTGCATTTTTTTGAGAGAGAAAGCTTATTGCGGCACTTTAGTGAGTATTTGCTTCATGATATCGTTACTCACACCCCTTCTACGGTTGCATTTGATAAGCAAATTGATGATTCTTTCGTTAATTACTGTTTTTATGCTCATAAATATAACCCGTTAAAAAGCGATGCGAGTTTGGAGGAGTTTAAGCAGTGGTCGGTATGGAGGCAAAAAATAACTCGTACTTCTCATGATGCTTCGTTCAATATAAGCTTCCAGTTACATTCTGCCCATCCTGATACAATTGATGATTGGTATATTCAGTTTTTAGTCGCTGATAAAAAAGACCCTTCGTTAAAATTAGCGCTTTCTGAATATTGGTCGATGAGTCCGAAAGACAAAACAAACGTTAGTAAAAAGTTTGGCGAAAATTTTGAAACTAATGTACTGCTGAACTTAGGATATGCTGCACGTATGTATCCTAAATTATGGCAGGGTATGGAAACAGAATATCCATGTCAACTACGAGTAAGTTTAGAAGAAGCGTTTGATTTTCTCAAAGAAAGTGCGTGGGTGTTGGAAGATGCTGGTTTTAAGGTGATTGTACCTGCTTGGTATACTCCCGCTGGGCGCCGACGTGCTAAAATTCGCCTTAAAGCATCAAATAAAGGAAAGTCTGCGAGTAAAGTTGATAATAAAGGATATTTTAGCTTTGACTCACTAGTGCAATATGAGTATCAACTGGCAATAGGGGAGCAGCAAGTTACACCCCAAGAATGGGAGCAATTAGTTAACGCTAAAACACCTTTGGTGCATTTCCGTGGTCAGTGGATGGAACTCGATAGAGATAAAATGCAGCAATTTTTGGAGTTTTGGCAATCTCATGGTGATGAGAAACCAGAAATGACGATGCTGGAGTTTTTACAGCGTACAGCACAAGAAGATGATTGGGAAGTTGAACACGACGAGTTTTTATCGTCGATGATGTCTAAATTACATGATAAAAGTAAGTTTGAACCAATTTCTGATTTAGCGCAACTCCAAGGAACTTTACGCGAATATCAAAAGCGGGGTGTATCGTGGTTAAGTTATTTAGAAAATTTAGGATTAAATGGTTGTCTTGCCGATGATATGGGACTTGGCAAGTCTTTGCAAGTAATTGCACGACTTATTCAAGAACGGGAAAATAGTAATGGTAGTAAGAGCTTGTTACCCACATTATTAATTGCTCCAACTTCAGTTGTAGGAAATTGGCAGCGAGAAATTGCAAAGTTTGCTCCACATCTTAAAGTTATGGTACATCACGGCGCCAGTCGTAATCAACATGAGGTATTCAAAACTCTGTGTTTACAGTACGATGTTGTAATTACTTCGTTTACCCTCGCGCGTAAAGATGAAAAGTTATTAAGTGGGTTTGAATGGCAGCGAGTTGTACTGGATGAAGCACAAAATATCAAAAATCCCAAAGCTGCACAAACTAAAGCCATTTTAAAACTTCATGCCAAACATCGTTTAGCTTTAACAGGAACACCTGTAGAAAATAGATTATTAGACTTATGGTCAATTTTTAACTTTTTGAACCCAGGATATTTAGGTAAAGAAGCACAGTTTCGGAAATCGTTCGAGATTCCAATTCAAAAAGACAATAGCAAAGTAAAATCTACTACTTTAAAAAAGCTAGTAGAACCCTTAATATTACGGAGAGTGAAGACAGATACATCAATTATCAACGATTTACCCGATAAAGTCGAACAAAAGCTTTATACGAATTTAACCAAAGAACAAGCTTCATTATATGAGGCAGTTGTTAAAGATGTAGAAGATAAAATCGAGAATATAGAAGGTATTGAACGTAAAGGTTTGATACTAGCAACATTAATGAAGTTGAAGCAAATTTGTAATCACCCAGCACAATTTTTACAAGATGGCAGTGAATTTTTACCAGAACGTTCGCATAAACTAAGTCGTTTAGCAGAAATGGTAGAAGAAGCTATCGCAGAAGGTGAAAGCTTGCTAATATTCAGCCAATTTACAGATATATGTGAAGCCTTAGAAAAACGCATTAAACAGGCAATTCATTGTAACACGTACTATTTACATGGGGGAACAGGGCGCCAGCGTCGAGAAAAAATGATAGCAGAATTTCAAGACCCAGAGACAGAACCATCAGTATTTATACTTTCGCTCAAAGCAGGAGGAGTTGGAATTACACTAACCAAAGCAAACCATGTTTTTCATTATGACCGTTGGTGGAACCCAGCAGTAGAAGACCAAGCAACCGACAGAGCATTTCGGATAGGTCAAAAAAAGAATGTTTTTGTGCATAAGTTTGTAGCAATAGGCACATTAGAAGAAAAAATAGATTCGATGATAGAAGATAAAAAGAAACTATCTTCTGCGGTAGTGGGTAGTGATGAGTCTTGGTTGACTGAATTAGATAACGAAGCATTTAAACAACTAATTGCATTAAATAAAAGCGCGCTATTGGAGTAGAATATGAGTAAATTTTCGCGAACTTGGTGGGGTACACGTTTTATTGATGCGCTAGAATCATTTACCGATTCAGGTAGATTGCAACGTGGTCGCTCTTATGCGAGTGGAGGCAAGGTTAAGAGCTTCGAGATAGATAGTAATAAAATCACAGCAAAAGTGAGAGGTTCAGTAAATCCTTATTTTGGTGTTTATAAAGAACCAACGTACAACATTACTATCGAAATTACACCCATTGCAAAAGCTCGTTGGAACGAAGTTATCAAACAAATATCATCCAAAGCAAGCATTGTTTCTAGATTGATGCTAAATGAAGTCCCAGAAAACATCGAAGATACTTTTTCTAATTTAGGGTTGCATTTATTGCCATATAGCGATAGAGACTTTAAAACCAGATGTTCCTGTCCAGATTCTGCTAATCCCTGTAAACACATAGCTGGAGTATATTATTTAGTTGCTTCTCAACTAGACGAAAACCCATTTCTCTTATTTGAACTGCGAGGATTGTCAAAAACTGAACTGCAAGAAAAGCTAGCGAAAACACCTTTAGGAAAAGTCTTGTCCGAAGAATTAAATGTGAAAGAGTTCGTAATCGAAGCTTCAGCTTCGCTCTACACCAAACTAGAAAAGCAAGTAATTAATGAAAAACCAAGCATTCGGGAATTTTGGCTAGGTACTAAGCGATTACCGCAAACTATTGACATTAAAGCAAGCAGCAGTGTTTCTGCAATTGTCATTAAAAAGCAAGGTGATTTTCCTCCTTTTTGGCACAAAGATAACTCATTTATCGAAACGATGGAGGAATTATATAAACGGGTAAAGAATAAACAAAATTTGATTTAAAACCACCTGGCAACGGATTATAAACGGATGTAACGGATAGGTTATTTTATTAATTGTCATGCTGAGGAACGTTAACGCAGTTTTCCCGCAGGGTAGCATCTTCAACTGTCATGCTGATAAACGTTAACGCAGTTTTCCCGCAGGGTAACATCTTCAACTGTCATGCTGATAAACGTTAACGCAGTTTTCCCGCAGGGTAGCATCTTCAACTATCATGCTGATAAACGTTAACGCAGTTTTCCCGCAGGGTAACATCTTCAACTGTCATGCTGAGGAACGTTAACGCAGTTTTCCCGCAGGGTAGCATCTTCAACTGTCATGCTGAGGAACGAAGCATCTTAAAGATTTTTACTCTATTTTGCATTGAATTATCATTTGATACTTAAAGCGATTGACCCAATGATGGTTTAGGTAGCGTAGTTGCCTGTTCCTAGGTTTATTAATACTCATAATCATTAAAATAGCCTCAAATATTAAGCTATTCAAATCAAAAACCTCTTAACCATTTTGGTATTGAAGTATCAAACCTAGAGCATTCGGTTGAGTTCTACCGCACCGTAACTGGTGAAAATCCAGTAGATAGCGGCACTTGGGAAAGCTTGGGACTAGGTATGGCTACTGGCGCCGGACAATCTGCTAAAATTACATTGGGCTGCTGCTCGTCTTACCAACGTTAATATCGATTAGTGCTTTTCTAAGCGGGCTTCCAAAAATTAAATTTTCTCAAAATCAAAGGACGTGCATTCTCTTCCCGTTTTATATCAACGGGTGAAGATGCTTCCTTCGTCAGCATGACATAGAAGTTAAATAAAAGTGGAGCCAAGCGGGATCGAACCGCTGACCTCTACAATGCCATTGTAGCGCTCTACCAACTGAGCTATGACCCCGTAATTTTTTCATTATACCTTAAATATTTGCTCTGATGTCAATAAAATGCGACTTAAAATCTCAGTTATGTTGATGCCTTATGTGTTGGATGAGAATAATTAATCGCACTGACAATAAATATTTATATAAGAATATTTAGATATGATTACGCATTTACAGTTGTAGCAGATAGGTCATGCAGTGACCCATTAAGAAGTAAACAACGAGCATTCCTGCGGCAGCCATTGCTACCAGCCCTCCAGCTAGCATTAGGGAAAATTCCTTGTGTTCTACTGCTTTTTCCATAAGGTGTAGCGACCAGGCAACCAGCGCTACATCAAAAATTAATATAGGTATTAACATTTTTCTTAATAAAAGTTATTTCTTCTTCATCAAGCTTAACACTAATTTCGATAAGTGTGTCTAACCACGCTGTGGTGGTTAGATTTTAAGCAAGATACCAGGACTACATTCGGATGGGAACTTTATTGTCGTTGAGATAATTTTTGATTTGGCTTACAGTTAGTTGTCCGTAATGTAAAAGTGATGCTAGTAAGGCAGCTTCGGCTTTACCCTCGGTTAGTGCTTGGTGGATGTGTTCGCAAGTTCCGGCGCCACCAGAGGCAACAACAGGAATTTGGACTCTAGTCGCGATAGCACGGGTAAGCTCTAAGTCGTAACCTGCTTGGGTGCCATCAGCGTCCATACTTGTAATTAATAATTCCCCGGCGCCACGTTTTTCAAGTTCTTGTGCCCAAGTGAGAGCATCAATACCTGTATTTTCTCTGCCACCCCTCACATAAACATCCCAACCTGGGTTTTCTGAGCTTTGCCTCCTTCGGGCATCGATTGCAACTACTATGCACTGATTACCGAAACGGTCACTAGCACGATTGATAAAATCAGGGTCGCGTACTGCCGCAGAATTAATACTAACCTTATCCGCCCCCGCTCGTAACAAATTTTTAACATTTTCTAAGGATTGAATACCACCACCTACAGTTAGAGGAATAAATACCTGCTCTGCGGTTCGGTAAACAACATCAATAATTGTGCCTCTATCTTCATGAGTCGCTGTAATATCAAGAAACACTAACTCATCGGCGCCTGCCTCGTTGTAGACCTTCGCTAGTTCCACGGGGTCACCCGCATCTTTGAGGTTGACAAAGTTAACTCCTTTCACAACTCGTCCCGCTTTGACATCCAGACACGGTAGAATCCTTTTAGCTAGCATGAGAATTTTTTACACTCCGAACGTATTTGCCCGACTTAAAATTGTAAATAAATTTTAAAGTGACGAGCTACCACAAAAAAAAATTATTTTAAATTCTCATTCCCAACCATCAAGTTACTGACCACCAACCGTACTATGGCTATCATCTCCTCAAGACAACAGTCACAGAACCCTGACGAGCCACAACCAAAACGCCAAAAACGTCCAAGGGAGTCCAAAAAAGCATCAGAGCAAACACCATCGTTGGCGCCATCCGAGGTGTCAACAGAAAATGCTCTATTGCAACCCGAAGCAAAAGTAGACGAACAAGGCAAACAAGAAGATAGTATTCGTCCACATCGCTTTAGTGACTATATCGGTCAAAAAGATTTAAAAGATGTATTAGAAATAGCAATTAAAGCAGCAAAATCACGTAACGAAGTTCTCGACCATTTATTACTATATGGGCCACCTGGACTTGGTAAAACTACGATGGCGATGATACTGGCATCAGAAATGGGCGTTGGCTGTAAAATTACCAGCGCACCTGCTTTAGAGCGTCCCCGTGATATTGCAGGATTGCTAATTGGCTTAAAACCTGGCGATGTATTATTTATCGATGAAATTCACCGTTTATCGCGAATGGCTGAAGAAATTTTATACCCAGCGATGGAAGATTATCGCCTTGATATCACTGTTGGTAAAGGTACAACCGCTAAAACTCGCAGTATACCCCTAGTAAAATTTACTTTAGTCGGCGCCACAACAAGAGTCGGAGCATTAACCTCACCACTTCGCGATAGATTTGGTTTAGTGCAAAAACTGCGCTTCTATGAACCAGAAGAACTTAGCAAAATAGTTATCCGTAGCGCTCAACTACTTAACACTCCCATAAACTCTGAAGGCGCACAAGAAGTCGCTCGTCGTGCGCGTGGAACACCACGTATAGCCAATAGATTACTAAGACGTGTACGTGATTATGCGGAAGTAAAAGAATGTGGTGAAATAACAAAAGTTGTCGCAGCCGAAGCACTCGAACTATTTCAAGTAGACCCATGTGGCTTAGACTGGACAGACCGTAAAATGTTGAGTGTAATAATTGAACAATTTAACGGAGGCCCAGTTGGAATAGAAACAATAGCAGCTGCAACAGGCGAAGATACACAAACAATAGAAGAAGTATACGAACCATACCTCATGCAAATAGGTTACTTAAGCCGAACACCACGCGGCAGAACAGCCACACAAGCAGCATACAAACACATGGGCTTTAAACAAGGTTCATCCTCAGAACAGCTATCCCTTCTGTAGGTTGGGTGGAGGAACGGAACCCAACACCTATTACAAGCTCGGATGTTGGGTTACGCAAAGCCTCCACCCAACCTACAATCGCGTCTCTACTGCATAATAATTAAAGTTGAAAGATAATTAAAACAAATGGTCAAGTTAATCGCTGTTATCTTAAGCATATTTTTATTATTCGGATGGAGTACACCTGCTATAGCGCAATCCCAAGCAAACCTAACCCCCGAACAAATACAACTGCGCGATGAACTCGGAAACAAAGCTTTTGCCGCAACAGACAAAGGAGACTTCGCGACCGCAGAAAACTACTGGACGCAGATGCTCGAACAAGACCCCACAAATGCAGCAGTTTGGAGTAATCGCGGAAACTCGCGCGTCAGTCAAAATAAATTACAAGAAGCTCTTGTAGATTATAATAATGCAGTTAAACTGGCGCCGAACGTAACAGACCCATATTTAAATCGTGGTACAGCATTAGAAGGCTTAGGACGTTGGGAAGAAGCCATCGCTGACTATAATCATTTACTAGAAATCGATCCCAACGATGCAATGGGATACAACAACCGAGGTAATGCTGAAGCAGGTTTAGGAAAATGGCAAGAAGCTATCGCTGACTACAAAAAATCAGCAGATATTGCACCTAACTTCGCTTTCGCCCGTGCCAACTATGCTCTAGCATTATACGAATCAGGCCAAAAAGACGAAGCAATCCACCAAATGAAAAATATTCTTCGTAAATATCCCAAATTCGCCGACGTGCGTGCTTCAATTACAGCAGCACTATGGGAAAAAGGTCAACAAGGAGAAGCAGAAAGTAACTGGGTTGCCGCAGTCGGTCTTGATCCCCGTTACAGAGATATAAACTGGGTTAAAAACGTCCGTCGTTGGTCTCCCAGCATGGTCAGCGCATTAGAAAAATTTCTAAAATTACAATAGTACATATTTACCAGCAAGCAAAAATCTTGTGAGAATCTTGTGGGGTGGGCATCCTTGCCCGCCCTTTATATTGCTCAGTGTTTATCCCGTAAATTTTTGACCATAATTTAAGATTATTATCTCTAGCATTGCATAAATTTCTTAATGCTACTCCTATTAATAAGAACGTAGACAATTATCTTAGCTAGGAAAATAGTGTTTATGCTTAATTTGGAATAAAAGAGCAAATAGGAAGCGGTAATAACTTAACACTGCTTATTGTTTAGCTTTCTTTTAAGATTCCCGAATTTTTTAAGAAGTCGGGAATCTACTTACCCCCAAAATGACAGTTTATACATTGCAGTTAATAGGTTAATTATCTTCCAGCTGCTTTAATATTGGGTTTAAGATGGCTAGGTGAAGTTGGTTTCGTGTGTCTAACTGCGTATACCGTCTTTGGATAGGCGCCCATTGCTGCCATAATTGATGACGTTTGTCAACTAGCAAACTTGTGAAAGTTGGGAGTTTTTCTGTAAAGTTTTCACCGAACACATCGACTAACCAGTCTTCTAAGACATCACTATCATGAATTTCTCCTAATATATCTTGGATATTTTTAACTTCGATAAGATGCTCTGCGTAGGTTTCACCGTAAAATTCGGTGAATAATTCCATTTGATAACGTAGACGTTTAGCTTGTTTGCGTAGACTATGCAAAACCTCGTGGTTAGAATTCAAACTTTGCTCTACGTCTGTACTCGTCATTCCCTTCGGATAACTTCTCAATAAAGAGGTTGACGTGGAAACACCATTATTACTTCCTAATGGTGTTCCAAATTGCCAACCTGGATGTAAAAAGAAGTAACTTACCTCTGGTAGAAGCAAGTCGGGTAACACTAAATCTATTGATAGCGGCGCCGATTCTTGGTATCTTGGTTCTTCGAGCCAATGGTCAAGTGAAGTTTTGAGCGATTTGTAGCGTCCATCTTTAAGTGTTGCTTTTACATCAGTCAATGCTTGCTCACGTTGCTTGTCGATAGCATTGAATGCTTTTTCTAAATGCTTGAGTTCTTCAGGTGGTAAATGAGGCTGGAAATTCTTGACTACAGATTCTTTTAGTACATCTAAGTCTCTTAGATTACCCAGGCGGCGTGCTATTTTACCAATGTTACGGTCTGTAACAGCTTTTGGTAAATTCACGACGAATCCAAACCGACTAACTACAGTGCGTAGGCGCCGCATTCCTACCCGCATTTGATGCAACGCTTCTGGGTCTTCATCCTTTTTGACTGTTTTTTCCCACTTTAAGGTTTTTTTGAAGTGCTTTTGAATTGCCTGGTAAGCATAGTCTCCAAGGGTTTTGACAACAGTTTGAGTTGCTAGTGTCATAAAATCACGCCTGATTAGGTTTTCGTAGAAGTTCTAAAATGAAATAAGCCCAAATAAAACCTTCTATTCTCTTTGGATAAGTTATTTGTGCTTATTAATACAAATAATTTATTCCATAACAAATAATACTATTTAATTTACAGAATATTTTAAATCTACCTTAAGTCGTATATTTACTTTACTATATTTATTAGTGGTACAAATTTGTTTAAATATAATTTATGTCTCTTAATATTCATTGTTTATAAAATAAAGTAAAATAAATTACACGCTTTTTATTCTTATAATTTTAAATTCATGCGCGATGCTTAAGAACCAATCAATCCAGACAATTCTACTGAGCTTTAACGAGAGTTTTAAAGAACACCGAGAAGACACTTCGGCAGTTTTACTACAAGCCGGAAAACATTTGTGGCTAGGTTCTGATGAAACATCTACTATTGAGCGTTTAAGCAAAATTGATACCAGTAATTTTGGTGAACACAAGCAGTATCAAGTTACAGATTTTATCGATTTACCAGCAGCATCTGATAAAGAAATTGACATCGAAGGGCTAGCATATAGTGATTATTATCTGTGGTTCGTTGGTTCTCATAGCTACAAGCGCAAAAAACCAAAACCCGACAAATCTGATATTAAAAATGTAGACAGATTAGCAACTATCGAAACAGAACCAAACCGTTACATCCTTGGACGTATACCTCTCGTAAATGGAGAGTTATTTGCTTCATGCTCACATCCTGAAGATTCAACTCAACAATTAAGTGCAGCTAAATTAGAATTAACACCAACAGGCAATGTGTTAATTGATGCTTTAACTCAAGACTCTCATCTCGGCGCCTTTATCAAAGCACAAATTCCGGGCAAAGACAACGGTTTTGATATTGAAGGTATCGAAGTTGAACGTAATCGAGTTTTTCTTGGTTTGCGTGGGCCAGTTTTACGCGGTTGGGCAGTCATGTTAGAACTAGAATTAGAAGTATTGAGTACAGAAGTATTCAAATTAGTACAAGTAGGAGATAGTTTCTATAAGAAGCATTTTTTATATTTAAACGGTTTAGGAATTCGTGATATATGTCGTGATGGCAGCGATTTATTAATTTTAGCTGGGCCGACAATGGATTTAGATGGGCCAGTACAAGTTTATAGATTGTGCGATGGTTTTAATTTACAACAAAATGTTTTACACCGTCCTGAAGTTGTACTTGATATTCCTTATGGAAAGCGAGATGACCATGCGGAAGGAATGACATTATTTCAACAAGTACTAGGAAAGCCTTCATTATTAGTCGTATATGACTCACCATCGAAAACGAAGAGAGTTGTTGGAGATGCAGGTATGTTAGCAGATGTGTTTGAATTATGAGGGGCGGGTTTAGGATATTTTTAATTATAACTAGGATATCGGTTAACCCGCCCGTACAGGAGTTATAATTAAGTCTTTAATAGCTTTTAGTAGATTTATGGGTTCGATTGGTTTGGCGATATGTCCTTGGAATCCTGCTAAAGAAGCTTGCTGTTTATTATAATCTCCTGCGTATGCTGTTAAAGCTATTGCTGGTATTTGTCCTCCTTGTTGCGGCGCCAATGTTCTGACTTGTTGTAGTAACATATAACCATTCATTTCTGGCATTCCAATATCACTAATTAGTATATTTGGCAACCACTGCGTTAATGTTGCTAATGCTTGTTTTGCTCCATCTGCTGCAATGACTTCGGCACCTGCTTGTTCTACTATAAATTTTACTAGTTCTCGTGAATCGGTTTCATCATCGACTACTAAAATTTTAATACCGTTTAAATTGAGCGATGACTCGGATGTTTTTGATACTACTTCTTCAGTTGACTCTGTTTTTACTAACGGTAATTTAATCGCAAAAGTTGCACCCATTCCTTCACCTGGACTATCTGCACAAACCGTACCACCGTGTAATTCCACAAGGTGACGCACAATAGCAAGTCCTAATCCTAATCCCCCAAACATGCGTGTTGTTGAACTATCTGCTTGCCGAAAGTAGTGTTGTTTTCAATATTTAATTCAGTACTCAGCACTTTATACTCAGTACTTTCTACTCTTTGAGGTATCCAACTTGATGCTTCTTCTATGTATGCTGTTGCTTTTGTTGCAGTGGAACTAAACGCGCGTTTGGTACCTATATGTTCTGGTGCCAAATGTTTACATCCGAGTGGAATTGATATAGTAAAACTTGTGCCTTGGTCAACAACGCTAGTTACATTAATTGTTCCACCATGTAAAAGTACTAACTCATTAACTAATGATAGACCAATTCCTGAACCTTCAAACGAACGACCTCTGGCGGCACTGACTCGATGAAACCGTTCAAATATATGTGTTAACTCCGATTTTTGTATACCTGTTCCTGTATCTCGTACTTCTAACTCAATGTGGTCATTTAATTGACGTAATACAACAGCTATTTCTCCTTCAAAAGTGAATTTAAAGGCATTGGAAAGCAGGTTAAGGACAATTTTTTCCCACATTTCCCGGTCTACATACACGGGTTCTGTTAATTTTTGACAATCTATAATTAAACGCATACCAACCCGTTCAACCGTAGACCGAAACATGCTTGCTAAATCTGCGGTGAAGGTTGCCAGGTCGGTTGGTTCGTATACTACCTGAATACGTCCTGCTTCTATACGAGAAAAATCAAGTAAAGTGTTTACTAATTTCAACAAGCGTAAACTATTACGCTGCACCACTTCAATTCGTTCTTGTTGTCGTGGTGGTAAAGGTACATCAGTATCTGTTAATGCATCTTCCACAGGACTCAACATTAAAGTGAGTGGAGTTCTAAATTCATGACTAACGTTGCTAAAGAAAACGGTTTTAGCACGGTCAATTTCTGCTAACGCTTCTGCACGCTTACGTTCTTCTTCATATGCTTGTGCGCTAGCAATACTGGCAGCAATAGTATTTGAAACAAGCTCGAAAAATCTTTTATAATTACTATCTAAGAGTCTAAATGGATTTAAGCCAGCAATTAATATTCCGGCTTTACCTGTTTTTCCAGATGGTAATATTGGTACAACAACGGCTTGTGATGGTTCTTTATTCCAGGCGCCGTGCGGTAAATTATTATAATGTGCTTCTAAATTAGAGATTAAACTGATTTGCTGCGATTCGATTACTTCAGCAAACGACCATATAGAGTTTTCATCGATATCTATTGTCTGTAAAGCTATTGGATGTGCATTAATATTACTAGTAGTTCCAGCTAAAATCAGGCGCCTGGTATCTGCGTCAATAAGATAAATTAGCGCGAAGGGAATATCATAAGGATTGCTATCTAAAGATTTTATACTCAGCGTACAGGCTGTATCGAACGTGCGCGCATTTGCTGTACTAGCCGCTAACGAACGCAATAATGCTAACTGACGCTCACCAATCATGCTCTGCGTATTGTCTGTGTTAGCACAAAAAATACCACCCGTGCCACCTTGGTCATTAGGAACAGGACTATAAGAAAATGTATAATAAGTTTCCTCTGGATAACCGTTGCGCTCCATAATCAGCAGCAACGATTCATCATAAGTCCCCTCATTATTAAGCATCGCTGATGCTGCTCTTGGAGCAATTTGTTCCCAAATTTCGCGCCACACATGCGAGGCAGGTTGTCCGAGTGCTTCTAGGTGTTTTCCACCTACAATGCTTTTGTAGGCATCATTATAAAGATTGATAAGTTCATCACCCCACCAAATAAACATTGGTTGACGCGAAGTCAACACTATCCGTACCGAGGTTTTAAGACTTTGCGGCCAACTCTCAACGGCGCCTAACGGTGTTTGTGACCAATCATACGCGCGCATGAGTTGACACATCTCACCATTGCCAGCAAATAAGCTTTCAGAATCACTCGGTGCGGACATTTCAACTCTTTACTGATAAAGTCAATTATATGTATAACATAAAATTATATAATTCAAATCCTTCCAACCCACATCTATCGTTGGATATGTGACACTTCCAAATCAAAAAGTCTCCACTCACTTCTTGTGGAATGGGCTTCTTGTGGAATGGTCTTTTTGTGGAATGGGCGTCCTCGCCCGTTCCAATATAAAGTACTTGATATAGAGGCGGGCAAGCAGCCTTGATACAAGGGCAAGGATGCCCACCCCACAAGATAGTTAATTTAATTTTTAAAAATTTCTTGCAAATTGTTAATAGCTTTCTCCGCAACTTCTGTAACATAAGTACAGTTATCTTCTAAAGCTTGTTTCCAAACTGATTGTAATCCAGAACGATTCAGTACAAAAAGAGAGTCTGCTGCAAAAATACGTACATATACATCTTCGTCTTCCAGCAATAAAAAAGTTAATGTATCTAATGATTTACTATTATTGTAGTTTTGAAGCTGTTTTGCAACAATTTGTCTAGGTCCACGTGATTTCTTTTCTCGATATACTTCATTTAATAAACATCTTAAAACTTCATCACTTTTATAGTTTCCTAAAGCAGATAACGCTCCTGAGCGCACTTTTTCTTCAGAATCTGTTTCTGCTAATTTAATTAAATATGGTATACTTTTACTATCGTTGATATATCCTAAGTTACAAGCTGCTGTACCACGGACTTCTGGGTCTACATCATTAAGGAAAGGTAATATTATATCAAAAGCATTATCTGGTTTAAGAGTTCCTATTTTGTCCAGAGCTAACTCTTTAATCTCTGTATTGGGGTTTTGTAAATCTGTTAATGCTATTTGTAGCTCATCCATATAAATTTGAACACTTGGTTTATCAACTTGGTTTTGGGCACCCACGCATTTAAAGCTATGCTTCTACTAGTATTAATTTATTGGCACTAATCCAAATTAATCAAATTATACACTAAAATGATGCATGATAAAATCAATTATGATTAAATTTTGCAATAATGCAGTTTCCTGTTGTAAGTCTGGGAAAATTTCCTACTAAATCATTTAGACTATATACGTGTATGGCTTACAAAAAAGAACAGTATGAGCAGTAACCTTTTACAACGCATTACCTATAATCCTGACATTTGCCACGGCAAACCTTGTATCAGGGGACTTCGTTATCCTGTAGAATTAATACTTGAATTACTTAGCGCTGGCATGACAGCTGATGAAATTTTAGCAGATTATGACGATTTAGAGCGGGAAGATATTTTTGCTGCTCTGCAATTTGCTGTACGCCTTAGCCAAGTTAAAAGTATACATAAAATTGCCTCATGAAATTTCTGGTTGATGCTCAATTGCCTGTTCAACTCGCTCGATTCCTTGAATCTACAGGTTATGATACAATCCACACAAAAGATTTACCTAATAAAAATGCTACATCAGATATAGAAATCAATGCGGTATCAATACGGCATGAACGTATAGTAATTACAAAGGATTCTGATTTTTTAAATTCTTTTTTAACAATTAAAGAACCATTTAAATTACTACTTGTGACAACAGGAAATATTAATAACTTAGAATTACAAGCATTATTTGCAGCTAACTTACAATCCTTAGTGGAATTATTTAACAGTCACTCCTATATTGAAATGAGTAGCGATTCAATTATTGTTCACTTGTAATTAAAGATTGATGGTTATTGGATGGTGCGTCACTGTACTTTATTTTCGTGCTTAGTAAGCGATTGCTAATGCAGTGACGCACCCTACCTTTGATTAATAACCCTAAATCAATCTTCTTCCTTTGTGCCCTTTGTGCATCACTTTTAAAAAAATTAACCAAAAGCAAAATTGTAGAGGATGACAAAGTTGACAATAGGTATAAGCATCAACAAAAGCATCCAAGGATTTTTTCCTAGCTTCTTAAGAATATTGACAAATGCAATAATTAAGAATATGAGAGCGACAAAATTTACAATTGGAATAAAAAGACCAATAATCCACCAGGGGGACTGGTCTCCTGCTTTGTACATTATCCAATTATTTAAGATTGGTACCCAGGCAAACCAAGCATTCGGCTCTCCCAATTTCTGGTATATATTATAGAAACAGTAACTACCGAATACATACCCAGCTATACCAATAATAAATCCTATGAAACTGCCTGCTGTACTCTCGCTGCCTGAACTGCTTTGAGCTAACAAGCTAATTGAACTCGCATCAAATATCTGTAGTAGCATTCTTATTTATCCTTCAATAAAGAGATGTCATTATTTTTTACGTGTATTACAATACACTTGTTTTATCTAATAAGTTTAGATACTGTTGAATATATGACATATTTTTTGCGACAACCTCAGTATTAATACTGCTAAAGCAAAATTTGGATTGGTGTTTTATTGATAAGGAATATAGAAGATGCTTGCAGCTTTATATTTGTTACATTTTATTTAGATACATTAAGTAGCTGCAATCAGTTGAATCGTAGATAAACGTGCTTTTAAAACTGACATATTAGTTTCATCAATGTTAAAATTAAAAATCATTATCTTATCCGGTTGAGGGGTATGCTGATATACATAATCTTTAACTTTTTTAGAAACGCAAATTAGACTAGCTTGTTCTAAAAGTTGGGGATTTTTCTTTATGTCCTTTAATCCTAGAGTTTGATATTTTACATGAGAAACACTAGCTTGCTGTAGCATCTTTTTCATTTTATCGCTTTCAGCTACTTCATAAAGATGTGTGTACACGGTAGCCTTAATACGAGAAATTTTTACTAATACCAGGCGCCGCCAACCTTATATAAACATATTTAGATGCTTCGTACCTCAGCATGACATAAGATGCGTGCGAAAGCGGGAAAACTGTGTTAACTTTCACGACTCATGACATAAGATGCTACCCTGCGGGAAAACTGCGCCCTTCGTACCTCAGCATGACAATAATATGGGCAGGCAAGGATGCCCACCCCACACTCATAACTCATCCGTTACATCCGTTATATCCGTTGCCAGTTAGCTCCCCAACATTTGTAAGTTGTGCAGAGTCGCATATAACCCTCCTTGCTCTATTAGTTGTTCATGACTTCCTTGCTCTATAAGCTCACCTCGTTTTAATACAAATATCCTATCTACATTACGTATGGTAGATAAACGGTGGGCGATAATTATGGCAGTACGGTCAATTAGTAGTTCGTCTAACGCTTTCTGAACTAATGCTTCTGTACCTACATCTAAACTTGCTGTAGCTTCGTCTAATACTAAAACTTGGGGGTCACGTATAGCAGCACGTGCAAATGCTAAAAGTTGTTTCTGTCCACTTGAAAGGTTTGTTCCTCTTTCTCGTAGTTGTGTATGATAATTTTGCGGTAGTTGTTCGATAAATTCTGCGACGTTGGTTTTTTCTGCTGCTCGTTGCACTTCTTCTATTGTGTACCCATCTCCCAAAGATATATTTCCTTTTACGTCTCCTGCAAATATAAACCCGTCTTGCAATATTACTGCCATGTATCGCCGCAGTTCGGCTTGCGGTACGTCACGGATGTCGATACCATCTATTAATATTTGCCCTTGTGTTGGTTCGTAAAGACGACACAATAATCTTATTATCGTACTTTTCCCGGCGCCTGTGGGTCCAACTAATGCTATTTTTTCACCTGGCTGAATCACAAAGTCCAGGTCTTTAATTACATAATCATTATCTTTGTATGCAAACCATACATGCTCAAATCTTATTTCTCCACGCTTGGCTGTAACCTCATGTTCATCCAGATTATTAACAATTTCGTCAATATAGCCAAATTCAAACCCTGATAAGTGCCGTGACGCTTGATCACGTATTTCTATTGGTTCGTCTAAAATATCACTGACTCGCTCTATTGCTGTAAACCCTGCCTGAATAACTGTAAACTTTTCGGCAAATTGCTGCAATGGGTCAAATAGTCTTTGTGCGTACAAAATAAACGTCGAGAGAATAGCAAACGTTAACTGCTGTTTGAGTAGTAACCATCCTCCTAGCCATAGTACACCAGAAATAGCTATCAATGAAATCCATTCGAGCGTCGCTGATACTGATGAATCAAAAAATATTGTTCGGTCTACTTCTTTTACATAACTATTATTTGACTGTCTATATAGTTTCGCATTAAATTTCTCACGTCTAAATAGCTGGACAACATTTATACCTGTGATATTTTCTTGTAGCTGCGAGTTTAGTACCGAAAGTTCTTCCCTTGCTTTATAATTGGCTTTCCGGTACTGCTGCTGAAAGTAAATGATTAATGCTCCTATTGGTATTAGTGTCAAAATTAACATCAATGCTAGCTGCCACTGAACCGTAAACATAAAGCTAGCTATTACTAGCATTGATAGTACATCTGCTAGTATACCTATGGCGCCTGTTGAAAATACATCTCCTAATGCTTCAACATCGCTTGTCAACCGAGTAATCAATTTCCCTACAGGTGTACGGTCAAAGTACCTTACAGCTAAAGATGTGACGTGATGAAATAAGTCTTGACGTATTTCTGCTGTAATATTCTGTCCAACTTTCTGAACCAGATATCCCTGAAACCCTCTTAATAACAACTGAATAAGTACTGTTACTAAAAATGCACCTTCGATGATTTGTAACCCTTCCATTAACGTACCCCGTTTAAAAAACGCATACGTACTCGGTTCGTTACGAATTAATGAAATTGCTTGCCCTATTAATAAGGGTTGTGCTGCATTGCCTATTGCTATTGGCACTAGCAATAACATCGATACTGTTAATAACTTGTAATGCCGACGCGCGTATGGCGCCAACCGTAAAAACAGTCGCCAGTCTGTTTCACTACGGCGACGTTGAGTAGATTTGGGTAGTGTATTGGTGATGCTCATATGAGCATTATATTAATTTTACTTGACAAAAATACTGGCGCCTTAAAGTTTTACCTAAAATTACTTAAAAAGTAATATCGGTCAAAAATGCCCAAATTTCTAGGTTTCTTTACATTCTCTTACATTAAATTTATATAAGACATATTATTTTCCCCCTAATATGTAAATTACACATACTGTTTTTTATAAATACACGGAATTTACTGAGAAAAGCTATGGTAAGAAAAAGTATTGCATGGCTAATTCCTACAGTCGCTATAGCGGTTTTTGGCACCAATTTACGCGCGCAAGCACAAACAACTAAAAATTTTGAGATTCAATATAACACCTTAACTCAAATTGTTCCTTTTCAACCAGGATTTGTTAGAGCAACTATTAGAGGTACAAGTTCGGATGGTGCCTTTGGGTTAAATTCTTTCCTTAGCGAGACTTATGGTCGGCTTGACAATCCAGACGAATTTCCCGTAGTTAGTCCCATAGCTAGGTATACTTTTAACTCCGAACCTACTGCAATCGGCCTACCAAGTACTCTTCCAGCTTTCTTTGATACATACTCTGGTGGTGCCAATCAATTGTTTGGCAAAGCTGACGATAGGGCTGAAGTTAATTTCGCCACAGGCAATATTCAAGGTGGTGGTACTATTACCATCTTCGGTGGAACTGGTGTATTTGAAAATGCTACTGGTAAAATCACTTTTACTCAGCAAGACGCATTTGACCCATCTAATATTCCTCCTGAAGGTGTGCCAGGTGTGGCTATACTCAAATTTGACATACAGACACCCACACGGCAAGTTCCAGAATATACGCCTACTTACACTTTAGTTTCCGCCGGCTTGGTAGGCGCTGTTTTATTAAAAAGGGGAAAAAGACAGAAGGAAAATAACTTCCTTTAACTTTTCCCTGCCAAAACTTTTTACACTAATCTTCGTGGTCGTCGAATGGGTCAGCGAGCTGCTTCGATGGAGGACCGAAAGAAGTGTAAATTGAGGCTCCGGTAATGACAACGACTATAGCGCTGACCGCTATTATCATTACCGTTGCCGGTTCTAAATTGCTAAGAGATGTTGCAAAATCCATATATTTGGGGTGAATTATGAGTGCCATTATTATAAAATATTACAAAAAGATAAGCTAAAAGCATACCCGCTTTGGACTTATCTTGCAAAAAAATGCTTAGTATGGTTTTTCTACCGTCAAAACATAACCTAATTATTTTGGTTAAAGTATTTGCGATTTGTGGCATACTAAGCATTTGAAGTTCCTCCAAAACTTAAAGTAGAAGCAATGTAATATTTGTTTGTATTTTATGGAACAATAAAACTAAGTCTGAAAAGGCGAGTTTAACCCAGATTATTCTGCGGGGTTTTCCGTAGGAGTCTCAAAAAAAGATAAATATTGGGTTTAGCAAATAATATTAACGGTGAATTATGGCACAACGGACACGATTAGGAGATATCCTCAGACCTTTAAATTCTGAATACGGTAAAGTTGCTCCTGGTTGGGGAACCACTCCCCTTATGGCTGTTTTTATGGGACTCTTTTTCGTTTTCTTGCTGATTATCCTGCAACTTTACAACAGATCCATCGTTATTCAAGATGTGATGGTTGATTGGCGTACTGTCGGCAAGTAATTCTTTTGTATTACTTTAATTAATTGAAGCCCGGTATTTGCCGGGTTTTTTTATGCTATCGTAACTTTGCTTGCAAGGCGCCTACGTTTAAGTCAAATTATCCTATATATATAATGCTCAGGTAGACGGGAGAAGGAATATGAATTTTTTTGGTATTGGTTTGCCGGAAATGGCTGTAATTATGGTAGTAGCGCTTTTAGTGTTTGGTCCTAAGAAGTTGCCTGAAATTGGACGCAGCATGGGTAAAGCTATTCGTGGTTTTCAAGATGCGTCACGTGATTTCCAAGACGAGTTCCAAAAGGAAGCATCACAGCTACAAGAAGCTGTACAGACTAAAGCGGAAATTGAACCCAAGCAACTTGAAGCAACACAGAAAGAAGAAGTTTAAATTATTCTGGGGAAGAATTTACAATGTAGTACAGGTAATATAACTTCCCCTTATTTGATTCTTCGATTATTTTGACTTTTTATGGACAAAACTATAGTAATTCCTCAATTAATTGTTGGTTTGGGTAATCCAGAACCAAAGTATGAACAGACGCGGCATAATATAGGCTTTGCTGCGATTGATGCGCTGACGCGAACTCTCAAAATATCTGTATCAGAAAATAAAAAATTTCAGGGAGAATACGGTGAAGGCTCAATTGGTGGCGATAAAATTCGTTTACTAAAGCCGCTTACGTACATGAATCGTTCAGGTCAGTCTATCCAAGCTGTTTTGAACTGGTATAAACTGAGTCCAGAATCTGTACTGATTATTTATGATGATATGGATTTGCCATTGGGCAAAACTCGATTACGGTTATCAGGGTCTGCTGGTGGGCATAATGGCATGAAAAGTGCTATCGCGCATTTGGGTACAGATAATTTTCCTCGCTTGCGTATTGGTATTGGTAGACCAAAAAATGAACAAGTTGAGGATACTAAAACGATTTCTCATGTTTTAGGTAAGTTTAACGCTTCTGAAAACCAGTTAATGACAGATGTTCTTGATTTTGTTGTTGAAATTGTAGAACTTTCTGTAAAACAAGGTGTGGAGAAAGCAATGAACCGATGTAATAGTAAAACTTTTGCGGCGCCTTCTTTGGATAAACCTGATTGAATGTAGGGGCGGGCAAGGATGCCCGCTCCACAAGAGAACCCACCCAGAATATATTTATTCCCAAGCTCCGCTATCTATCAACGCGCGAAACTCTTTACTATACATAGCTTTATTCCAATTCTTTGCTGCTCGCACTTGAATTGGGGTCATATATTTGGCATCTCGCATATCAGTTCCTTGGAGGTCTGCACCCGAAAGGTCTGCACCACTTAAATTGGCGCCACTGAGGTTTGCAAACTGAAGTTTTGTTCCAACAAGATTGGCGCCTTGGAGGTCAGCATTCTGTAAATTGGCACTTTGAAAATTTGCACGTTGGAGATTTGCATTTTGTAAATTGGCTCCCTTCAAATTCGCAAATTGTAATTTGGTTTGATAAAGGTCAGCACTCTGTAAATCTGCTCCTCTTAAATCAGCACTTACTAATGTCGCTTGCTGTAAGTTCGCCATTTGTAGGTTAGCTTCTACAAGTTTGCTACTTTGCAGGTCTGCTTGTAAAAGATTCACCTGCTGTAAGTTAGCTTTCTCGAAATTAGCTTGCTGTAAATTAGCTTGCTGTAAATTAGCTTGCTGCAAGTTGGCTTTGTAGAACAATGCTTCTTGAAGACTCGCTTGTTGTAAATTAGCTTGCTGAAGATTTGCTTCAATAAGCTTGGCTTTTTGAAGATTGGCTTGACTTAAGTCCGCACGCTGTAATTTTGCCTCTTGAAGATTTACTTGCTGTAAGTCCGCACGTTGAAGTGATGCTTCTTGAAGTGTTGCGTAACTCATGTTAGAAAACGAAAGCTTTGCTCTGTAGAGGTCTGCTTTTTGTAGGTCTGCTTTTTGCAGGTCTGCACTTTGAAGCAAAGCTTCCCGAAGTACTGCCTCTTGGAGATTCGCTTGCTGAAAATTAGCAAACTGGAGTTTTGCTTGTTCTAAGTTTGCCATTTGCAGGTCAGCAAACTGAAGGTCTGCTTGTTCTAGTGTCGCTCCTTGAAAATTAGCATCTTTTAATACAGCGCTGCGAAAGTCAGCCATCCGAATCACAGCGTTGCTAAAGTCAGCGTTCCGAAGGTTTTGACCGCGAAATAGTTGACCGAGAACATTTTGACCGGAGAAGTCCTGTGCAGCCATAACAACATAAAAAAATTACATACCTTGAGATTGTCTGGTATATTCCAGATAAAGTCTTGCAAGCACTATACATTTCATATTCATTTTGGAGATACTAGTGATTGGAAAGATACAGAAAATCAAGAAAAAAGCGAACTTCCGCAAAAGAAGCTCGCCTATACGCTGAGGGAAAACTGTAATTTCATGCTCTATAGCAGAAGTTAAACTTTAACAAAATAGCCTATGTATATTTTTTTATTAAAGTTTTAAAATATACGTTATTTGCCTTGACTGAGACGAAAATTACGCTCGGACTTTTAACCTTTTTCTTTTTTCCACTTAATTAAAATATCAAACGCCCTAATACTTACATCTCGGTTTAGACTATGCAAGCTTTTATACTTAAGCTTCATTAAAAAAATACAATTTTACAATCTTTATACTTTCGTCAAAAAAAAATTTGTGTTACAAATAATACAAGTACGTAGATTTTGAGAAAGTGCTAATGAAGCTCAAATCGTAAATATTTACGTGCAAACCATTATTTCTCATTAATGGTTCATGATTTCTTTATAAAACTTCTAGGCATATTTATGTATAACTTCGTTTAAGGAATTGTAAAGCTTGCTTTAATCAGTATTGTAAAATGTAACTATATAGGTTTTTATTGAAATGATTACAATTGTAGTAACCATAAATATTCTGATTTCCGTAATATTGCTGTATGTAGCTTGGAGAGTTTGGTTGTTAAAGCGGTCGTTTATGAATTTGAAGAATGCTTTCAATACAGCTTCACGTAATTCTCACGCAGTTCTTTCGACTCTTCCTAACTTTCTCTACGCTCGACAGAAAGTCATTAAAAATTTACGTCAACGGAACCAAGGTTTAGAATCACAGTTTCAAAAATCTACTCAGGCATTGAGTATACTGCTTATAGTCTCAAGACTTTGGCGCCGTCGTGGTCAATAATTTAACTTTTAGTTAAATTTTTTGATGATTATTTGTTTTTAATGCCAGATGAGGTTCTTTGGCGCATAGAATGGTTAAAAGGGGAGAGGAAGCATAAAATGTCTAATAAAGGTTCTGGAAAGTTTTTTGGTGGTTTAATGCTAGGAGCTACAATTGGTGCCTTAACTGGTTTACTCGTGGCGCCACGTACTGGTAAACAAACTCGTCAACTATTGAAAAAATCTGCTGATGCTTTACCAGAATTAGCAGAAGACTTATCCACCAGCGTTCAAATTCAAGCTGATCGCATATCGAGTAGCGCTTTGCGAAACTGGGATGATACATTAGTACGGCTGAAAGAAGCTTTAGCAGCAGGTATTGATGCCAGTTTTAGAGAAGCCAATGCCATTAGACAGAGAGATCAAGATTTTGACTCAGATACAATGAACCAGCAGTTAGATAACTAGATAATTATATTATTGTGACAGAACCTTTGTTTTGGCTAGGTTTATCTCTTCTTTTAGTCGCTGCTAGTTTAGCTGCCGTATTAGTTGCTGCTATTCCAGCATTGCAGGAATTAGCACGTGCAGCTCGTAGTGCGGAAAAATTATTTGATACACTGTCGCGAGAACTACCCCCTACTCTCGATGCTATTCGCACCACAGGTTTAGAAATTACCGACTTAACCGACGACGTTAGCGAAGGAGTTAAAAGTGCCGGTCAAGTCGTCAAGCAAGTTGACCAAAGTCTTGAAGGCGCCCGAAAACAAGCGCAAAATGTACAAGTAGGCACTCGTAGTCTTTTGACTGGCATCAAAACAGCTTGGAAAACCTTCACACGTCCAAAAGCTTCGCGTAGAACTCCAGAGCGACAACCATTGCGCGACTGGGAGTATCAACAAGAAAATCGGCGCCAGAAAGAGGAAATTTACCCAGGTGACGATATATACGAAGAATCAGTAGGTTGGGTAAATGGCTACGACAAGAAAAAAATAAATAATGACATATATCCAAAAACCGTAAAACCCGCTGACACAGAAGATTGATCTGGCAACGGATGTAACAAATGTAACGGATATAATTGCGAATCATCCGTTACAGGAGCGTTACCGTTGCCAAAATTTCTACTTTTAGTGAGAAAATAATCAGTTAAATCAACCAGAGTATAAATTATTCAATGTAGGATTTTTCATGATTACTCAAGATTGTGTAGATGTAAACTCAGTGGAGACAGACGAAAGCTTGCGGCGCCAAATTCAAATCAAAACAACACAACTTGAAATAGCGCGTCACTCTAACATGCATCTTGTTGCTGAGACTCTACAGCAGCAATTAGACGAATTAGATAAAAACCGTAACTTCAACGCATTAATGACCTTATTCGATGATTAACTCATGTAGCACAGGCATCCTGCCTGTGTATTAAATTATTCAAGGCACCATAAAGCTATATTACAAAATAAAAGTTGTCATTAGTTCATACTCGTCTATGGTTGAAAACCATAAACTAATAGTTTAAGTCCATTTTAAATGGACTATTAATAAAAGTATCTGTAATTAGAGCTTGCTGAATAGAGCTATAACCTTTACCATGTAACGGTTTCAAGCATTTTGATTCCAATTATATCCAAGAAAAAGGCGCCTACAGGCTCAAAATCCGTGCATTTGCGTAGAAAAATTAGGGCTTGATTTGTAAGCCAACTTCCGAAACAACCATTTTTTATACCGTGAGCGCGTCTAGATTCATTTTGTGGAGTTTTTCAGCAAACCCTAATTATAATGTTATGAGGTGGCACGGTTATGTGACCTTGTAACACTGCCAATAGTAAAGCGTGCCGTAATTATTGATAAGTGGTATAGAATTGTCAGAGTTAAAATTACCGATAAAATAATAGATGGTATTAATGGTGCCAATTTGGTAACAGCTATTTTAGGTACAGCAGGTTTAAGAACCAATGTACTTTGATCTTTTTTGTTAAAATGGACAAATTTCCTGACGCCAACCAGATCGAATGGTGAGATAATCTTTAAGATACTCGCAACCGCGCGATAGTAAATCGTCTAAACTTAAGTTCCACAGAATTATAGTTCCGTCATTACTAGCAGAAGCTATAGTTTGTTCATCCAGGCTAAAACTTACACTTGATACATAATCTATATGTCCTTTAAACGTAGTAATTAAAGTACAGAAACATGGTTATATATTTCTCGCAAAATCGAAAATTATAAGCCTGAACAAGGCAAAGTTCTTGCTTGGGCTAATTTCATCTTGGATAAACGTTTTAAAGATGCTATCAGGCGCCATAACAAAAACAAACTAAAATCTTTAGATGAGCCAATATACTTAGAAGGTGGCTCAGAAACCACACTGCTAACACTTCTAGATACTATTCCACATACTCAAAATCAAGTTGATGATTGGGAGGAGTTACAAGATTATTTAGAAGAAGACCCAAAAGGTGTATTCGCACGAGAACATATTAAAAATCATCTAGAGGTAAATTTTCGAGCCATTGCATTACGTAGGTTGGCAAGACAATCTTGGAAAGATATGTCTATTGAATGGGGTATTACTATATCAACATTAAGTAGTTTTTATCGACGTTACGTAGATAAGCAGAAATAGATTATAAAGTTATTCGTAGCTAGTTAGTTGGGTTCCGTTCCTCCACCCAACCTACGCTTTGTATTGTTATTATTTGTTCGTTCGGCAAGGGTAATTATAATGTTAACGTTTCGGCGCCGCCTCCCCGAATTTTATCAGCAATGCGATAGCGATACTTACTATCATTATTAGTGCCATACTTAAGGCTGACCCAAAGCCCCAGTTTTGTGTTGCTCCTAAGAATTGATTGTATATCAAACGGGCGCCTGTCATGCTAGAAGTGCCACCTAGTAGTTCTGGGTTGACGAAATCTCCTAGTGTGGTGATAAATACTAAAAATGAACTTGCTGCTACTCCGGTTATCACTTGTGGTAATGTTGCTTTATAGAACACTTGTACATGATTGGCGCCGAGGTCTGCTGCTGCTTCGAGTTGACGTTTATCTAATTTTTCAAGTGAGGCATATAAAATTAACACCATATAAGGTAAAGCACTATAAGTCATGCCAATATAGACGGCAGCGTTTTGGTTAAGGATATTTAGTGTAGGTAAGCCGAAGCTGTTTAGTATAGTGTTAAGTAAACCTGTAGGACGCAAAATTGTTATCCAGGCATAACTACGAAGTAACGAAGAAGTCCATAATGGTAGTACAAATCCGATTAAAATAAAATTTCGCCATCGTTGCGGTACTAGTTGAGCTATCCAGTAAGCGACAGGGAAGGCTAAAATTAAGCAAATTGCTGTTGTGCCAAGAGCAAATGAGAATGAACGTCTAATTACCTGTAGATAAATAGGGTCAAGTATACGATTATAGTTTGTAACTAATGCTTTCCAGATTTTGTGCCAGTTTTGAAAGTCTATAAACTGGTTGTAGTCTGTGATGCCACCTGGGTTGACTATATCTCCTGGTCGTATACCTGGTACTAAACTTAACTGAAATATGATTAATGTTGGTAGTACTAATAGTAGTATGAGCCAAACACCTGCTGGCGCCAGTAGTAAAAATGGTTCTAACCATTTTATTTTTGGTTTCGTGCGCTGTATTTTTTCGACTTCGACAGTTTGAGGTAATGGATATTGCGTTGACATAATTTTATTCTTAACTCCTAACTCCTAACTCCTAATTCCTAACTTTCTTACGCGCTTGTTAGTTGAGTCCAATAGCGTTCGTACATTTCTTCTGCTTCACCTATGGGAGAAAGACGTTCGCATTTTGCAAGTACTTCTTCTTTGGGGAATAGGGTGGGTTTGGTTTGTATTTGTTTTGGTAGTTGTTCAAATGCTGCACGGTTGGGAGTTGCAAGACTTTGACGTAGGGAAAGTTGTGCTGATACTTCTGGTTGTAATAAGTAGTTTATCCATGCATAGGCGCCTGTTGGGTTTGGTGCGCTTTTTAATATGGCAAGTGTGTCTGTCCACAAGGAGGTTCCGCTTTTGGGTATTGCGTATTGCAATTTGGGATTTTCTTTGGTGAGTTTTATGGCGTCGCTAGAGTAACACATTGCCACAAGTAAGTCTCCAGCTAAGATTTTGTTTCGCCAAGCATCTGTATCAAAGCCAGCAAGTGATGGTTTTAGTTCTTTAAGTTTTTCGTATGCTTGTTTCAATTCGCTTTCGTTCTTTGAGTTATAGGAATAACCCAACATTTTTAACGTTCCTCCAAAGACTTCGCGGGTATCGTTGAGTAAAGTCATTTTTTGATTGAGTTTTTCACGATTTTTCCACAAATAATCCCAGTCATCTGGAGGTGTTGTGATGACTTCTGAGTTATAAATAAAACCTGTTGTTCCCCATGTGAAGGGTATGCTGTAACGGTTGTTGGGGTCGTAAGGAGGATTTTGAAATTGTGGAAATAAATTATCGACACCTATTAGTAAATTATGTTTGATTTCGTTTATTAATCCTTTTTCTACCATCTTCTGCACTACGTAGTCAGATGGATAGATTACACTATAGGCGCCTCCTCCTCCTGCTTGGATTTTTGCCTGCATGATATCGTTAGATTCGTACAGGTCTGCAAATAATTTAATCCCTGTTTGAGCAGTAAAAGTTTTGAGTAATTCTTTATCGTCGGCGTATTGTGTCCATGTATATAAATATAGTTGGTCGCGCTGTTCGGATGTAGTCGCATTGGCTCGAACATTGCCAAGTTTCCAACCACAACCAGCTAACGATAAACCCGATAAGCTTAATAAGGCTTTTATTAAATTTCTTCTATTCATTTTTTTATTCCCCAATAGCTATACAATCGGTTTCTGACCACCATGCGTATATGGGGGTGTTTGGGTCGGGTATTATGCCTGCTGTATTTGGTTGCATGACGGTAATGTGAATTGTTGGTGCAATTTCAACTACGTAGTTAACTCTAGTTCCCAAATACATAACATTGATGAGTCGTCCTTCAAAGCAATTCTTTTGTACGCTGGGTTTATATAGCGATAGCTGAATTTTCTCTGGACGCACGCTTACTGTTACTGACTGCATCTCTTGGGGTGAGTGTTCTGTACGACTAACAATTATCTTTAGCTGTTGTTTTGTTAAAACTTGTAAATTATTAGCGTCGATGTCAACAATTTGACCAGCGAATAGGTTAGTATCACCGATAAAATTAGCGACAAATGCTGTTCGGGGTTGTTCGTAAATTTCTGCTGGGGTGCCTATCTGCTCGACTTTGCCTTTATTCATTACGGCAATACGATTACTGAGCGAGAGTGCTTCTTCTTGGTCATGTGTCACCATAATGAAGGTTAACCCTAGCTCTCGGTGCAGGTTAGATAATTCTAGTTGCATTTCTTTACGTAACTTTAAATCGAGGGCGCCGAGTGGTTCATCGAGTAATATAACAGCTGGACGATTCACTAATGCACGTGCTAAAGCAACTCGTTGTTGCTGTCCACCCGATAGTTGGGCAGGATGACGAGCTTGAAACCCCTCCATTTTGACTTGCGCTAATGCGTCTTTGACACGAGTTTGGATTTCTGCTTTTGATAGTTTTTTCAAACGTAAACCAAACGCGATGTTATCCCAAACGTTTAAATGATTAAACAAAGCATAACTTTGAAAAACAGTATTAACAGGTCTTTTGTAAGGTGGAACGTTTGTCATAGACTCTCCACGAATAAACAACTTACCTGCGTCAACAGTTTCAAATCCTGCTATCATTCGCAATGTCGTTGTTTTTCCACAACCAGAGGGACCTAAAATACTAAAAAACTCACCCTGTTTTACGTCTAAATCTATGCCGTGTACTGCTGGTTCTTGGTTAAAAAATTTGAAAGCTCCTTGCAGTGAGACATCTATCGACCTAGTTTTTGTCATATTACCCTGATTATCCCTGACAGCTTGCCACATAATCCCTAATTCAGTATTAATACGTAATTGCAAGCTACCTTATGTAGCCTATTAGGCAGACAAAAAATAGCTCTTTGATTTATTGTACCCATCAATAATAAAAACACCCATTCCGATATTACTAATTAAATCCCCGATAAAAATGACCGCAGTCGGATATAAATAACAATATTATTAAAATTACAGTTACTTTTATGGCTTTACTCGAAAACAACCAGCTAGGTAAGAAAAAAGAAGGACGGACGGTCGGACGCGGCACCCAGTCCATAGCCCTAATTATATTTACATTGGTTGCTTCAGTAGCAATTGAGGCACGTTTGGCATATTTACAGGTTATACAAGGACATTCCTTTAGCGACCGAGCTAAAGCCAACCGAGTTCGCGTTATATCCAAACAGCCGGAACGCGGTAACGTTTTTGACAGGAATGGAAAATTATTAGCGACAACACGTTATCCACGTTCGGTGTATTTGTGGCCAATGGCACATGAAAAGGCTGGATGGGATGAAAAAATTGGCCCCCGTTTGTCAAAGATTCTTGGTATCCCACAGGAAGAAATTGAACAGAAGCTTGAAGAAGCTGGTTCAAACTCAACTTCTTTGGTACGTGTAGCGCGCGACCTCAACGAAGCACAGGTAACAGCACTTAAGGAATACGAAACTGAACTTAAAGGTGTAGAAATTCATACTGAGGCTGTACGTTATTATCCACATGGTTCATTAATGGCTCATGTGATAGGTTATACTCGTGAGTTAACTCCCGAACAGTTGAAAAAGCGCAAAGACGAAGGTTATCGTTTGGGCGATGTTATTGGTCAAATGGGAGTAGAAAAGTCTTATGAGAAGATGTTGCGCGGTGAGTGGGGTGGTCAAGAAGTTGAAGTAGACGGCGCCGGAAGACCACAGAAAGTGTTAGGTGAGAAACAAGCTAAAGCTGGTAACGATTTACACCTAACTATTGATTTAGATGTACAAATGGCAGCAGCAAAGGTGTTAGCTGCAACAGGAAAAAGAGGCGCCATCGTAGCACTTGACCCAAATAACGGGGCAGTATTAGCAATGGTATCCAATCCCAGTTTTGACCCAAATATATTCTCTAAGCAAAAAGTAAGTCAAAAAGACTGGGAAGTATTACAAGGTAAAGAGCATCCACTTGTAAACCGTGCGTTAAGTGCGTTTCCACCAGCGAGTACATTTAAAATTATCACAACCACAGCCGGGTTAGAGTCGGGTAAATTTAGCCCAAATACAGTACTACAAACCTTTGGTTCATTGACTGTGGGTGGAGTAACATTTGGAGAATGGAACCATGCTGGGTTTGGTCCATTAGGATTTCCTGGTGCGATGGCAATGAGTAGCGACACATTCTTTTATCAGGTAGGACGTGGGGTTGGTGGACCAAAGCTAATTGAATGGACGCGGAAATATGGGTTTGGGGAGAGAACAGGGTTTGAATTTACCTCAGAAGAGTCTAAAGGTTTAGTGCCTGATGAAACTTGGAAGCAAAAAGTATTTAGAATACCCTGGACTGTTGGAGACACCATTAACATGTCGATTGGTCAAGGCGCCTTACAAGTAACACCCTTACAAGCGGCTATTATGTTCGCGATACCAGCCAACGGTGGTTATCGTATAAAACCGCATTTACTCAAAGACCACGAAGAAGCCAAAAATTGGCGAACTTCAATAGGCATGAAAGATTCTACCGTCAAAGTGCTACGCGATGGTTTACGCAAAGTTATTACCGAAGGAACAGGTAAGCGCTTAAACCTACCAACTATTGCACCCGCAGCAGGAAAAAGTGGTACCGCTGAAGCAGGTGTTGGGCGCCCTAACCACACATGGTTTGGTGCATATGCACCATTCGATAAACCAGAAATAGTCGTAGTTGCCTTCGGTGAAAACTCAGGTCAACACGGGGGAGACTTCTGTGGACCAATGGCGTTAAGAGTACTTGAAGAATACTTCCAGAAAAAATACCCAGGTAAATACACAAAACCTGAAGTAGAAGGCGCCGACAAATAGCAACAGGAGAACTCCAGCAAATAACCCACAAAAATTAAATATTGAATTTTGCTAATCTTGTGGAACAGGCATTATTGCCTGTTCTATTCTTCAAACAGTTCTTGAAAAATCTGTAATTCTTTCATCGAAAAAGAACACAAAGGACACAAAGAAAAAAAGAAAAGAAGTTATATATCTACTGCGCTAAAGCGCGAATTTTTTATTTACAAAATTCGTAAACCGCTTCCAATTCGCGCGCAACACTTTCCAGTATACGAGCATGTGTACGACAACAAAAGCCAAAAAAGTATAAGATAGCCAGAAATGCATACTACGTCCCACATCAACCATCGCTCTATTTTGAGGAAAAATGTCGGGTAAAACAATTCCAAAGAACTTAACGTTATTGCTTTTAAATGAATTTGATAATAAAAATCCTGTAACAGGTACAGCCCACATAAACAAATATAAACTTGTGTGCAGTACAAAAATTCTCCACCATTCCAGCGTCAACTTCGGCGCCTTTTTAGTATATTTGCGAAACCAGACGCGCAGCAAAGTTAAAATGCGCCAAGTCAATAAAGCCATTGTTAGCACACCAATGGACTTGTGAAAATCATAAAGTGGTGAGCGTATTGGTACCTCACGCGCTAACCTTGCCATAAAAGAACCAGTGGCAAACAGCACTAAATAGCAAGTTGCCATCCACCAATGCACAGACATTAAATCTTTAAAGGCAGAATTTAACCTTGGTTTTATGTTTTTTTTAACCGACTGTACCGCACTCATACGTTATTCACACTATTTACGCAACATCCTCTACACTTCCCAGTATAGGTATGTTACATAAAATCTCGGTGAAAATAACATGAAAGATTTTTAATATAACTTAATTTAAGTTAATTTAGTTTAATATAGAAATAAATAAGTGGATATTAACGCTTCTGTACGCAATATCCACTTCGCTAAAATGTGAGTTGAATTCAGATTACGGAAAAAACTAACGAGACTCGGTACCTTGGTTAGGGCTACCAACAACAGTATCGTTCTCTGGCGCCTCTGGCATTGCACTAGGTTTAGCATCGCTCTTGGAAGCTACACCTGTTCTGCGGGTTTCTTCATCAATAGTTGACTGATATCCACCACCTGCTTCGGTGTTACTTTCGCTTGCTTTCTTGTTTTTATCTTCTTCGCTCATAGCTCTCTTCCTGGGTGTACTTTGTTTAGTTCTTGAGCTTATACTACGAACTCACAACGCCTATCCACATCTATCAAAAATCTAGTCATGAATGATTTTTTATCTATCTAAAGGTTAGTTCTATCCATCAAAAAGCATAACGAATATTGCAATAAGGCAGTTTCTCTTGCAATAAGTCACAAAACGGTTTGACTAACTTACCCTTAAACCCCCGTGCGTAGCGAACATTATTGCCACCTGTTTGCGAAAGTTTATCTTCTTGTAACTTCGGTTGCCACAAAATTTCTTCAGCTTGGGGGTTCCAAACTAAATTGACTTCGTGTAATTCTTCGTTATGAGTCAGAAAAATTACCTCACATTGTAATTGCGCTTTGGCTTTTTCTGAGAGTGTATCATCAATTTGCTCAAACAACTCAGTATAATTCGCTAGCCAATCTTCACTATAAATAACAGGAGCAAAATTGAGGTGAACTTCATACCCCGCTTCGACGAAATCATTGACGGCGCCAATACGTTCTGCAATACTCGAAGTTCTAACATCAACAACCTGCGCCATTTTATGTGGCATCAAGCTATAACGAATCCGCGTTTTACCTTGCGGGTCATACGCTAACAAATCTCGATTAACACGCTTAGTTGCAAATGTAGCCTTTGCATTAGGTAAAGTGCGAAATGTAGTAATCAAGTCTTTAACATTATCGCAAATTGCCGCATCAACAGAGCAATCGCTATTTTCACCAATCTCATAAACCCAGTCCTTTGGGTCAACTTGGTTTGGTTCAAGCTTCATTCCCTGTTTAGCTGCGTGTCGCGTTAAATAAGCAATAACTCGCTCAATATTAACAAAAGTGGTAATGGGATTGGCATAACCTTTTCGGCGAGCAGTGTAACAATACACACACGCCATTGCACACCCATTTGCGTGAGAAGGAGAAACAAAATCAGAACTGCGACAATTAGGACGACACTGTAAAGATTTTTTGACACCTAACACTAAAACTGTGCGCTTAATACGGTTCCAGTCTTCGGCAGATTCTGAGTTACCATGCAGTTCGGGGATATTCCAATGCGATGGAACCTCAATTAATCGCGCGTCTGAATGCTGCGCTAAAATTTGTTGACCTCGGTCGTAGTCTAAAATCGCTTTCTCGTAATAAATCTCTTTAATGTTAAGCAATTTTGCAATCGCTTCGGGTTTAGTATTAGGCAACTGTAGAATAGTCAAAGCACTAATCCTTACTGAACACACTTTAGTATACCCACCCCACATTTACAAGGTTGTTAGGATAACCGATAACAATAGAGGGGATATCTAAACCGTAACCAATCAAGACTTTGCAGTATAATTTGGGAGCTTTGTTACCTCGAATACGCGCTTTAATTAATAGAATAAATTGGTGATGGGTATCGTTTTTAAGTCGAGTTAATGAGACGACTGCACAGTTCGTGATGCCTGTGCTACAATTAGTTAAATGTCTACAAGGTTTGAAGTTTTAGAAATTTTCTTGTAGTTCTTCAATGGTGCTTGTCATTGCGATGGTACAAATTATTTCTTGCAAACGCTCTAAATCACTAATTTCACTAACTCGTGACATTAGTTCTAAACCCTCAGTTCCGAATTTTGCTTCTAAAACCCTTTCAATAGCCAATAGCATTTGTTCCTTGCGTCCACGTTGATCGATTTCTGTATACCAAGGTGATTCTCTTAAAACAGCCATATCCCACCTCATAATGTCTTGAACTAGTGCAGTATCTAACACAAATGTAGCAAAGAACGCAAGAATTGTTTCAAGTTTGCCTAACTCTTCATCGGCTCTTAGGATTTGTAAGGCTTCCCTGATTATAGGCTCATTCTCTCCTCCTTTAAGCATTGGCACAAATGGAAGCAGTGATGGTATCCGTATTTGAAGTGCAATGTTCACGTCAACTTCCCATAAGTTAATCACCCGATACTCCTGAATTGACTTTAAACCAGCGACGCTTGATTTATACCTGCTGGGTATTTTGCTATCGCTGATTTTTAAAATATTTATCAGCACAGGATAAACTGGTAAGTCATACTTTTCTGCTGCTAGTCCAACGTATGAATTCATTCGACGTGGCTGTTTTGATGAATAGCGCAGTTGCAATTCATTTAAAAGCAGAAATCTCCCATGCGTTTTACTTTCCGCACGAATTAAAACGTCGCTTTGTCTACCCACCCATTGAAATTCTGGATTGAGAATTTCTCCTGTGACAACATCATCTATTCCGGTTGCCCATCTTGCCCAATTATTAGGCGCCAAACTAATTATTTTTTTGGCGCCAATATCTGCTGGTTTTGCCATTGTTAGTAAATGCAATAATTACGGCATTTATAGTAACTTAATACTTGCAGCTAAATATACTTGTTATTAATAAGTTTTTTGTCAATTTGAGAGTAATAAATATTGTCATCTAAAATTCATATTTCTACTTATTTCCCCTTAAATAGCAAATTCTTACAATCAAAATAAATGTCAGTATAGTGACATTTTTTGTTACCATCCCACAAACTGTCACAAACGAACCCGAAAACTAATCTTAAGCCAGCGAAGATTTTAAGTAATAGATGCGAAAATTTGCTTAGAGGGTTTTGACCTGTCTGTGTAAGTTTTATGTATCTTATTATATCTTTATTGTGGCAGCATTTATATGGCTTTGTCCGACCGTTCGTTCTTACTTCACGTTAGACTTGCATCTGACCACCCGGAGTTGTTGAAAGGGTTAGATGTTTGGTTACAATTAGGTTTAATTTCTGACTCTCAAGTGAGGTTAATATGCCGAGAGTATTGTGCTTGTACTTTGCCATTACAGACAGCACACGAACCTGTAGAGGTAACTAATAATATACAGCAAAGGTTAGTTAAAGTAACTCCGGCGCCTTCAACGTCTCCGCAACCAGAACCGTTGCCTGAAAAAGAACCGGGTTTTGTCACTAGTATGGTTCAGTCTTTAATGGCTGAACTTAGTGTGCGCTGGTTATTGTTTTTGGGGATGTTTTTGGTTGTTGTTTCATCTGGGTTACTTGCTGGTAGTCAGTGGGATAGGTTTCCTGCTGCTGGACAATATGGAGTTTTGTTTGCTTATACACTTAGCTTTTTCGGCGCCAGTTTTTGGGCAGGCAAGCAGTCTAGTTTAAGCTTAACTGCAACTGCGTTGTTAGTTGTCACACAATTATTAATACCCGTTAATTTTTGGGCAATAGATGGGTTTAAACTGTGGCAATCTGGAACTGATGTTATTTTTGCTGTGATTGCGTCAGTTATTTTGACGATGATTACTATATTAATTGGTAACAGCCGTTTATTTGTTGCCAATTTGCCAAATGTTAATTTAAGGCGCCTTCAAATATTAGGATTGTCATATTTACATTCAGGGTGGAGTATACCAGGGTTTCCTTTGGTAGCAGTTTATATCGGAATGATTGGGACTAGTCTTTTAACTGTATATCAAATGCGATATAAACCACACGAGAATAGTAAACAAACTACTGCACAAATTAATTTACCTGTATCTGTAATTATTTACTCATTATTATTACTGTTATTTAGAGCTATATTTGTCGTCGGTATTGATATTACCTTATTAGGGTTGGCAATTGGAATTTGCGGATGGTTAGCTGGTTGGTTATCGATGCGAGACTCAGATAATATTCAAAGTACTGGCTGGCAATTCGCTGGCGCCACGTTATTATTTATAGGTTGGGGAGTTTCGGTAATAACACATCCTGTACAAGCACTCGCTGTAAGTGGTTTAAGTTTATGGTATTTTTGGCGCCGTTTAGAGTTATATAGTTATAATCTTGATTACGCTGCTGTTTTTACAATTGGATTACAAGCTAATTGGTTGTTGTGGAGAATTATTCCAGCAAGCGTGAGAAGCAACATACTCGTAATAGTAACTTCAGTTACTAACAACCATGAATGGGTACTATTAAGCTTAGGATTATTTCCTTATTTAATAGGAATGATAGCAGTAACTGAGTATTTACGTACCAGTAATAAGTTAGGAGTTGCGAAGTTTGGAGAAGCTATTAATTTGTGCTTTGGAGTCATCCTCGCTTCTATTAGCTTTCATTATCCAGTAATACGTTCTTTAAACCTGTTGTTAAACACCCTTACTCTTGCAATTCTCACAAAACGACGTTCTGTTGCTGCTCTCTTAGTATATTTGACCCATATTAGCGCCATATTAACACTATGCTCGTTCATCAACTGGCGCCTGCCAACGTTACAGACAGAATACTGGGCAGTAATATTATTAGTTTTGATGGTGGCAGAATGGCTGTATAGTGTAGGTGAGGGAATATGGCGCCGTAGTGCATTACATATTGGATATGCATTAGCTATCGTTAGCTTTGCTCTACTATGGTCAGATACATCATATATATATAGTAGTTATCCACAACAAGATAAATGGGGACTAACATGGCTGAGTGTACCTATAACTTTAACAGCAATTAGCAGTCGCACAGAAGCAACACGGCGCCCAATAATAACCGTATCTAGTGTATTAGCTGTTGGACTTTCCCAGTTTCTAACTTTAGTTGTACCTCAAGTTCGCGTCATTAGTTTGGCTGTTGCAACAGTTTTAATGATTATTAATACAAATTTCTTATTAAAACAAGTAGAGTTTGCGATAGTCACCGTCGGTTTTGCGCTGATGTTTGAAAGTGCTTTATTATGGGATGTTGCAAGATTTAATTTACACGGGTTAGATGCTTGGCTTTTAGTTGGAGCAATTAATGTTTTTAGTTTATGGTTAATACGTGCGTTATTATTGCGTAGAGACGCGATTAATCGCGTCTCTACATTATACGCTGCTGCGTTTCAAAAATGGGCATTATTACTGTGCGGCGCCGAATTATTAATGCTAACGGTTCACTCGGTGTTAGTATACTCTGGTGTTGCTCAAGCTGGAATTTTGTATTTAGTTGCGACTGCTATTACAACTGGTGCGATATTATTTCGGACTTGGCGCCAACATACTAATCGAGGGTTCTACGGTATTGGTTTAGGGTTAGAATTAATAGTGGCGGAGGCTTTAGCTTTTAGCGGTAAAACCACAATAAAGATAGCTGTGGCAAATATTGCCCTTGGTTTAACTGCTCAATTATTCGGTGAATGGTGGAAACGGCGCCATCGTTTAGAACAACTTCCTCATAGTTTCCACGTTTTACCTATTATATACGCTGCGTTCAGCGTTATATTACGGTTCAACACATTTAGTAGTTGGACAGGTTTATTTACGTTTGGAGTGGCAGTAATTGTAATTGGTGTTGGTAGAAGGTACAACAGCTTAAAACCATTATTGTACGTAGGTTTGATTGGAGTTGCAATTTCTCTCTACGAAATGTTATTTTACCAAATGCTGCAACAAAAGGGAGGATATTATGGAGATGGGTTGATAGCGATGTCAGCATTGGGTGCGATAATACTATATATATATCGTATTCTCTCGCCTTGGTTGACTGAATTTTTACACTTAACGCAGTTAGAAGTGACGGCAATAGCACATTTTCATTGGGTGTGGAGTAGCAGCTTATTATTAATGGCAATTGCAACTCCAATAAATATAAACCGCTTTATTGGGTTAGCAACGGGTACATTTTTAGCTAGGTATGCTATTTTCCAAGGTCGGGGTGCTACTTCCACACGCGAGGAAGAAGTAGCAAAAGAAATTTGGGTTTACCTGGGTTTAATACAAGCAATCACATTAGTAATATTACTACGAGACTTACCAATCGCGCGCTTATTCACTCAAGAGTTATTAGCTTGGGACGCTGCTATCTGTTGTATTGGCGCCTATTTTATCTATATATTACCGTGGAAGAGTTTGGGTTGGTCACGAAAACCTTGGAGAAATGCTGCTTATGTCTTGCCCTTATTAGTACTATCACTCACTTGGTCACAAGTTTACCCAGTAACTATATTAATTACAGCATGTTTTTATATATTCCTAGCCAAGTTAGGAAATACTTTCCGGTTAACTTATCTTAGTCTCATTCTGGTAAACTGGGCATTAATGCGCTGGTTTTATGATTGGCACCTAACTGATGGACTATGGTATGTAACAGTATTTGGTTTATCGTTATTATATATAGCCCAATTCGACCCAGAGATAAAATTACCTCAATCAAAAACTGGGCGCCATACCTTAAGAATGATAGGTAGCGGTATAATATCTGGGTATGCCTTAATATTCCATCAAGACACTACAATTATTCCAGCTACATTAAGCTTAGTAGCAATTTTTGCTGGGTTAGCGTTACGAATACGGGCATTTCTTTACGTTGGTACAGCTACATTCTTGATAACAGGAATTTATCAGCTTGTAATTCTTAGCTTACGATACGCATTTGTGAAATGGATAATAGGGTTATGCGTAGGTATTATTTTAATATCTATTGCCGCCAACTTTGAAACGCGACGCGAACAGTTAAATGCAGTAGTGCGTTCCACAAGCGATGCATTTGAAAATTGGGATTAATAAATCTGAATTATTCTTCATAAATCATCTTTTTTGTCATTCCACCATCGATTATAAAATTCTGTCCTGTAATAAACGATGCTGCATTACTAATTAAATATTCAATCATCAAAGCAATGTCCTCTGGTTTTCCGACTCTACCAGCAGGATGTTGCAAATTATCAATTTCTCGAATGTTAGATTCTTGTTTTCGACTAGCTTTACTCCACTGACTAACATCTATCCAACCTGGACTAATGCAATTAACTCTAACATCTGAACCAAGACTTATAGCCAAAGCATGAGTAAGTGCGACTATTGCTCCTTTGGAAGCAGCGTAAGCTTCTGTATTTGGCTCAGACTGTAACGCACGAGTTGATGCTATATTAACGATGGCGCCTTTTGATTGACGTAAATGAGGAATAGCATACTTTGACATTAAAAAGTAGCCAGTCAAATTAGTTTCGATAACTTTGTGCCAATCTTCTAATGCTAAATCTTCGACTGGTGCATTATTTGGATTAGAAATACCAGCATTATTAACGAGTGCATGAATGTGTTTAAATTTATTTATTGTATTCTCAACACATTCTTTTACAGATTCTTCTTGAGAAGTATCAGTTTTAATAACTAGCAAATGTTCTTGAAACTGATTAAACTCATGTGAACATTCTTTAATCGCTTCAACATCAACGTCGGCAATTACAACATTATAACCCTGATTCAATAAATATTGACTAGCGCATTTGCCAATACCTTGGGCGCCACCCGTAACAATAATTGTTTGGCTCATATTAATTAATTAAAATTCGTTTTGTTTTATACATCGCGCGCTTTAAAAAAGTTATAAACAGCAATAGTAATAGCTAAAACTAACGCTATGTGAATTAGATTTCCTACAATATTAAGCGCTAAACCTATAGCCCAAAAAGCCAATAAAACTACAACAACGCCCCAAAGAATACCTATCATACTTATTGCTCCTTGTAATATAATTTTGTTACTTAAACATTTTAAAGTTTGTCCCTACTTATTGATATAAGTCAAAATACGTATATTTCAACTTAAATCATCTACCTTTAGTTAGAGTAGGTAAGTTATAGTAGAAACGTTACATGTAATCAGAACTTACGCATGAAAGAAGTTGTATTAAAAATATTTTTAATTAAAACAAGGCTTATGACAGGATTAACCCAAATAGCTTAGTGGTCTGTGTCATTAATTTTGGGGTGTTGGTTTGCAGCGGATGAGAGCGGATGTAACGGATAATTTATTTGTTACAAACAAGATTTTCAAACTTTCGGCGCCTTCAAATAATGAATCAACTATCCGTTACATCCGTTTAACATCCGTTGCACTCCCTACCAACCAAAATTAATGACATTTGTGGTTTTTCTTCCTCTGTGTAGAGACGCGATTATTCCCTACGGGACACTGCGTGAACGCGTCTCTACCGTGTCCTTGTAAAAAAAATAGCCAAGTTATAGTGATTTTCGCTTAGTTATCGGGAATACTAAATAGACACAATAAAATCTCGGTAGAGCGTGAAGTATGAACATTCGATATTTACCATTTACAAGATGGTGGCATTGGATATTAGGTATCCTCCTAGCAACAGGAGGTCTAGGAGCAGGCGCCGTTGTTTTTCTCGCAAAGTCCCCACAAGAAAACAACTGTGTCTCCGAAACCCCCTTAGACACCGCATCCGCAGTTATATATTGTGCAACAACAACAGTTGACGAGCAAGACTCCGCTAAATTATCTTCATCAATTCGATTACTAAACACAATACCCCAAGACAACCCCTTACGTTCCAACGCAGATAACTTGATAGAACGCTGGTCACAGTCAATAATGCATCTGAGTCAAAAAGCATTTAACGAAGGAGATATAAACAGAGCCGTAGAACTAGCGCTCATAATACCCGATAATCATTCTGCTTCTCAAACAGCTAGTGAACAAATAAAAACTTGGCGGTCGATATGGTCGCAAGCGGAAAGTATACATGCTGCTGCCTTAGCAGAAATTGACGATGACTCAAAAAACTGGTATGCAGCTCTTAACAAAGCGAAACAGTTGCAGACATTAGAGAATGAATACTGGGCGAGTACAAAATATTATGAATTAGTACGTCACATTCAAGGCGCCCGTGAAAACCGTGAGAAAGGGGACATCGAGAAAAAATCAGCATCAGAGAAATTGCAGACAGACAATAGTGATAATATTGTGTATGATGATAAAAGTGACGAATCAACTCAACTAAATATAGCGCGCAAGCTTGCCAACTCAGGAAAACTAGACGATATGCGTTCTGCGTTAGTAGAAGCAAGTATGGTAATTTCTGAGCCATATGTCAAAGACGCACGTAAATTAATGACGGAGACAGAAAATAAAATTGCTGTTTTAGAAGATAGTACATATTTGGAGGAAGCGAAAAAGTTAGCTTCTAAGAATGATGAGATATCTCTAAAAATGGCAGTCAATGAAGCAAAATTAATAGGTAAAGAGCGTCCTTTATACAAAGAAGCAAATCAGCAAATTGCTACTTGGGAGAAAAAAATTTTACAGTTAGATAATCAAGCAATTCAGACAAATAACGTCAGTTTTAAAAAGGCGCCAATTATATCAAACGCCAAGAAAACAAGTACTAGTAAAGCACCAACGAGTGCTAACGCTAAATTTGAGGTTCAAAATGAGTTAAAACCGATATTAGATAATTATAACATAAAAGAGAGCCTTTATCCATCGATTGAGAAATTAGAAGAGATGCAAATGAATTATTCTGGGGAATAAATTTAAGCTTAGTCCCAGAAAGTGGGTGTATTTACCATTCTTCCATTCACGTTTATTATCTAGTAATTAAATTATATCTTTTCGTGAAATGTTTAAATATAAAGTCTGTAAGTAGAATAGACTTATAGAGAACAAAAGCGAAAACACCCAATGACCTCCTCAACCTTAGCGAGATTACCCCGCCTCAATGCCCCCGAAGTACATCACCTACCTAACGGTCTGACTGTTATCGCGGAGCAAATGCCTATTGACGCTATAAACTTAAACTTATGGTTGAATGTCGGTAGTTATTTAGAACCTGATGCAATCAACGGGATGGCTCATTTCCTTGAGCATATGATATTTAAAGGAACCAAGCGATTGCAGAGTGGTGAATTTGAACGAAGAATAGAGCAACGAGGCGCCGTTACCAATGCTGCCACAAGTCAAGACTATACGCATTATTACCTAACTTGCGCTCCTAAAGATTTTGCCGAACTGGCGCCACTACAAATGGATGTGGTATTAAATCCATTAATACCCGATGATGCATTCGAACGTGAACGGTTAGTAGTTTTAGAAGAAATACGTCGCAGTGAAGATAATCCTCGGCGCCGGATGTTTGGACGAATGATGGAAATGTCATTTGAAAAATCACCATATCGTCGTCAGGTATTGGGGCCACAAACGGTAATATCTCAACTACAACCGCAGCAAATGCGAGATTTTCACACACACTGGTATCAACCAAAGTCAATGACGGCAGTAGTTGTAGGAAATTTACCCGTTGAAGAGTTAATTGATACTGTAGTATTAGGATTTGGTAATAGTAAACAGCTAGTTGATAATCAACAACATACAGTAAGTTATTCCGAAGCACCATTTAAAAAAATAGTTCGCAGTACATATATAGATGAAACTTTACAGCAAGCGCGTATAGCATTAATGTGGCGAGTGCCTGGATTAAAAGATTTGAACGACACATACGCATTAGATGTACTAGCAGCGATTTTAGGACATGGACGTACATCTAGGTTGGTGCGCGACCTACGAGAAGATAAAGGGTTAGTATCGCACATCGGCACGAGCAATATGAACTTTCAGCATCAGGGGATATTTTATATATCGGCGCAATGTCCAGTAGAAAATATAGAAGCAGTAGAAAATGCCATAGTTGAACATATTCAAGCAGTTTCTACCAGCAAAGTAAGTGTTTCAGAACTTGAGCGTATTAGTTCTCAGGTTGCCAAGCGATTTGTTTTTGCTAACGAATCTCCTAGCGACAGAGCAGGTTTATACGGCTATTATCAATCACTTGTAGGCGCCTTAGAACCAGCTTTCGAGTATCCATCTCGTATCCAAGCACAAACTTCTACGCATTTAATGCAGGCAGCTGAACAATATTTACCCAGCGATGCTTATGGTGTGGTCATTGCTAAACCATGTTAATAGTAGGGTGGGTTGAAGCCCACCTTACTATTTAATCAATCGAACTGGGAATACCCAAAATAGTACACTGTAAATCAGCACCAAAAGATTTAATAATGGGGTGCTTTACAGAATTACAACCTAAAAATAAAACATCGGCGCCTTCTAATTCAACAATTTGCTTAAGTTCTGAAGCTGCACAGCCAAACCGTAAAAGGCAATCAAAATCGACTTGCCACTCTTCTGCTAAACTTCGTGCTTGACAAAGAATAGCATCAGTTTGTTCCATTATCATTAGACATTCGCTTTTAAGCCTTGCTTCTGTTAATACAGATGTTGAAACAATATCCGCATATACAGGTTGATGTATACTTAAATATGTTTCTTGTATATAACAGCTTTGATTATCTTCAACCACATAAACTGCTTGAACAATTATTTGCATGTTAGACGCTAACCGAGCTTGATGTGCCATGCATAAAGCTATATCCAACGCCGTATGACTCTGGCGAGAACTGTTATACCCAACAATAAACTTACCTGAATTAGATTTATTCTCAATAGATATGGGTGGTTCAGGCGCCAGTACCATTTGCTCAATCAAATCATCTCGACCGATAGTATTTTGCAGTCGAGTCAACATCGGCTTGATTTTCACAGCTTTCACTTCTCTCCAATATAAAGAAACAAACAAAGAAAAGTGGAAATATCGACTTGAGATTAGATATAATATAGCTCAATCTAAAATCATCGATAAGAACGCCCTTATCAAACTGTTGCCACAGCCAAACATGAGGGAGTTCCTTCCACGGCTTACGGAGTTAGCTGACGGGCGAAGGCTGGAAGGTGCCTCTATAAATATTAGCCCCAAACGATGGTTCCTCCGTTCCTGACATCTCCTCGACAAATCAGGATTAAGCTACCCACTTAAACTAGATAGGCGATGCACTTGCAATAACAATCAAATTATAATCGCTTATTGAAACAAATCATCTATGTAAAGATATATTTCATCAAATTTTGTGGCACAGGTGTCCTCGCCTGTGCAGTACTCCCAAATTAAAATCACATATTCGCGCCATAACCAATTTAAATCACCTCAACCACAAAAAATAATTTAATATTTCAAACCAAGTCAAATATTTTACAAAAATATTGATTTTAAAGTATTATAAAATACAACAAAAAAATTAACATTTTATATTAGTAGTATATGAATTTTTAATAGTATGTTTAATATATTCCGTGCGTCTAGTACAATAGCTCATGTTTGATAACGTCTGTAAATTTTTAGCAGAACACTACTCAACTAACTTCGCCAACTGGCTAATAGGGAAAGATATAAATTTCACGAGGCTTGAGCCATCCGAACTTTCGCTTGAACCAATTAGAGCAGATGCAATTATATTGCTACAAAGCGAGAAAGAAATAATGCACATAGAATTTCAAACTGAACCTAAAAAAAAGATTCCATTTCGGATGACAGATTATCGTTTACGGGGTCATCGTAGCTTTCCAGAAAAGGAAATGTATCAGTTTGTAATTTATTTGCAAGAAACCTCATCTGAGTTAGTCAAGCAGAACAGTTTTAGCTTGGCTCGAACCTATCACGAGTTCGATGTAATTCGGCTATGGGAGCAAAAAACAAGCTCATTTCTGCAGTATCCTGGTTTATTGCCCTTTGCAGCATTAAGTAAAACTAACGACCGCACTCAAGTTCTACGACAGGTTGCCCAACAAATAAACCAGATAACAGATGCAACTGCACAAAGCAACGTTACAGCATCAGCAGCTATTTTAAGTGGGCTAGTATTAGATAAAGAGTTAATTAGTCGTATCTTGCGGAGTGACATTATGAAAGAGTCTGTAATTTACCAAGAAATCGAAGCCCAAGGAATGGAAAAAGGTATAGCCCAAGGTATAACCCAAGGTATAACCCAAGGTATAACCCAAGGTATAACCCAAGGTATTGAACAGGTTGCTTCAAATATGCTTAGACAAGGAATGAGTATTGATTTAATTGTAAGTGCTACAGGCTTAACTATTGAAAAAGTACAGCAATTGCAGCGAAATCAATAGTCTAACTTCTAAAACAGTAATAAGCGCCCTCCCAAATCGAGAGCGCTTTATATTATCTCCCATGTGGGTCACTATAGGCAGGGTTTTTGGTAAATGATTCGTCGGTTAGGGTTTTTAGAAACTCTACTAAGTCTTGTTTTTCTTGTGGAGTAATTTGGAAACCAGAGACGAAGTTACTTTTTAGGGGGTTTTTACTTCCTACTCCTGCATACTCACCTGTTTTTATCGTTCGACCTCCTGCTGCATAATGGTCTATGACTTCTTCAAGTGTGGCTATACTACCGTCGTGCATGTACGGTGCTGTTAACTCAATATTTCTTAATGTCGGCGCCTTGAAGCGTCCCATATCTGATGGTTTACGTGTAATTTCATGGACTCCTGTATTATTGGGTGGATATGCTCCTTTGCCGTCAATATTATAAAGTCCTGTATTATGAAAAGCTATTTCTTCAAATGCAAGACGCTCGTGTTTAACAGAGTCACTAAAATTAAAGCCTGAATGACAATGAAAACATTCCATACGTTCACTATTGAATAATGCTTCGCCACGTTTTGCTGCGGTTGATATGGCGCCTTTCTCTCTACCATAGCGATAACGGTCGTAGGGTGAATTTGCTGATATTAAACTGCGTTCAAACGATGCTATAGCTTTAGTAATATTTTTAAGATTTACGTTATCTTTTTCATTGAATGCAGCAGCAAATAACTTTTGGTAATTAGGGTCTTCGCGCAATTTATTTAATACTTGTTTGTCTTTACCCGATAAACCTAATTCTACAGGACGTTCACCAAACATAGGTACTAATGCTTGTACTTCGAGCTTTTTCATGCCGGGATGTGCCCAAGTCAGTACAGAACTATAAGCGATATTGGCTAAACTCATGGAACTACGGGGATGTTTTTCTCCGGTTGCTCCTACTGAAACAGGTTTGGGGTCTGAAAATGCCACTCCTTGAATATGGCACGAAGCACAGGAAAATTCGCCAGTTACAGAAAGGCGCCCTTCATAGAAAAGGTGTCTACCCAGTTCTACTTTTTCTTTTGTCATAGGGTTATCAGCAGGCACAATTGGTTTTGGCATCCAAGCAGGAATATCCCAGACGTAATCATTATTCGGGATAGGCGCCGATAATGCTTGACTCAAACCAATTGATAAACAGCAGGTCAGTGCGAAAACCACTGTTAAACCGAAGCAGCGTTTCCACTTATAAAGCATGTGTATTACTTTAGGCTAAAAAATGTTTGTTTAGGAGTTTTATCACCAAAAGGTATCCCAAAATTTTTCATTACGCCAGTACAGTCTTTGTCATTGGGTTCTGACATACACCCAGGCGCCGTTCCAGGTTGGTTATAACTCAAATCTACATTCGCCAAGAGTTTTGCAATATCAGCAACAATTACATTTTTATTTGGGTCAAAGTTATTCAATGTGATAGTTGCTTTATTAGGATTGCTACATGCCGTTGTGGGTTTTTGACTAGTTGTTTCAGCTTGACAACCTGTACTGCCTAAATGAATGAGAAAACCCTGAGATTTTGCCATTTCATCATGAACGTGTTGCTTTTGACCCGTGGAAGGTAGTCTATAAGTAAAATCAATGCGAGCAAACTTGTAACCAAACTGCCAATTCCACCATAATGATGTCAGGTTTAAAGGAGAAGGCGCCAGCGTCGAGTCTTCATGGTTAAGATTTTGTGGAACACCAAGAGAGAATCTTACAGCTTTGTATTTTCCTTTGGGAACCGTGCCAATAACATCAGTGCGCGTCTCAACTGTACCATTCACACAGGCGCCTGTCTTATTCTCAAAGTCGATTAATGCCACATTTTGATATTGCCATTTACCATCTTGGGCAAGAGTTAGGGGAACAACTTTACCCTGTGCATCAATTAAAGAAACATCAGAAACGTAAAAACGAAAGTCTAAAGGAGTCACAGTAGTCGCAGCTTTGCCCAGTTTGTAATTACGACCGCAAGCAAAAGGTTGATTATTTACTCTACCAGCAAATTTAATTGTTATCTGTTGAGTAGTATTTGTTTGTTGAGAGTAAGCTGTACCTGAAAACACAATACTTCCTAAAGTCAAAGCAACCGCTAAATATTTTAATGGTAATTTCATAATTCAAGTGTCATGAGTCACCGTAGTTAAGCATCTCTCGACTATTCTTAAGCTTCACATTATACCCTAATATAATCGTAAATACTCTATATTAAGCGTTGCAATAAAAGCTACTAGTAGTCTATGTGATTAATTTTGATATGTTGGGTAGGGTGTGTGACACCAAGGGGAAAATTCCACTTTTCACGAAAAATCTTGTAGCGTGACGCACCTTAAGTCACGCACCCTACCTCTAAATCTTGAACTCGCAAATCCTAATGGTTGACATATCCAACTAATTGAGTATAGATTGAAATAGTACTCAATTAATTGAGTACAATTAACCATTTCAAAAGAGAAATCATCATGTCGAAATCTTCGCTCTATCAAATCCAACTACCTGAAAATCCAAGCGCAGTTGTTTTTGTAAATGGCATGATTGCTCGCGATAGGTCTGGCTTTCTGTGGTTGTGGCGCCATCTTAACAGCATTCGTCAATCAACTGTTAAAGCACCAGGTTGTATCCAAGTCAAAGCGGGAATTTGTGGCGCCAAAGAAATTATTATGGTGAGCTACTGGGAATCAGACCAGCATTTAATGGACTTTTTCCGGGGTGCTGCCCATCGTCAGATGATGCAATTTAACACCCGTCATCCCGACAGTCTTTGTCTTTATAATGAGATGTACTATCCTGCCAAAAGTGGGAAATATAGTCATGAACCACAGGGAATGGCAATGGTCTATGGACTTTAAACGATGACGAATAGTTCATAACAAATAACTCATCCGTTACATCCGTTGTATCCGTTGCCATTTGTCAACTCTCAATCGAATTAAAAATAAAAGTTTACGAGCGATTATAAGTCTCTCGCAGTACTAATGTTTTCGTAAATCAAAAGCTTTACTCTAAAATATGGAGTTTTCTATAAACAATTGATGCTGTGAACGAAGACGAATTTATCGAGCAGATTCAAGATGTCCAAAGGCGTGTGGCAGAACTGAGACGTGATGCTAAAGATTTGCCTTTACCGCAAAAGAGTAGGTTGACTGAATCTTTGGAACGGTTGACTAATGCTTTGCGAGATTTACAAGTTGCCGAGGAAGCTATACGTTTATTGCTTTCTGCTGTTCAGCAATCTAGAGATTCTATAGTTATTACTACCGCATTATTAGACCATCCGGGGCCAGAAATTGTTTATGTGAATCCGGCATTTACTGAGATGACAGGTTACGGTACAGAAGAAGTACTTGGTAAAACTCCACGCTTACTCCAAGGCGCCAATACAGATAAAAAATTACTCAACGATTTGCGTTGGCATTTACGTGAGGGTCAACCTTTTCACGGTGAAGCAATTAATTATCACAAAGACGGTACAGAATTTTTTGTAGAGTGGAACATTACGCCAATTCGGAATGTGAATCAAACAATAACACATTATGTAGCCATACAGCGTAATATTACCGAGCGTAAGGTTTCAGAGCAAGAACGAGAAAAATCACTTAGTCAAGAGCAAAAAAATCGTAATGCAGCAGAAACAGCAAATAGGGCTAAAGATGAATTTTTAGCGACGCTTTCCCATGAACTTAGAACTCCTTTGACTCCTATTCTTGGTTGGTCGAAGGTGCTGCAAATGAAACAACTTCCTGAAGCTAAAGTAAAAGAAGCTTTAGCACAAATTGAAGAAAATGCTAGACGACAAGCACAATTAGTTGATGATTTACTTGATGTATCGCGTATTACTCAGGGTAAATTAACATTGAGTTTAAGTTCGGTTCCACTTGTGGCGCCAATTAATGCAGCATTAGAAACGGTACGTCTCGCAGCGCAAGCAAAATCAATTCACATCGAAACAATTTTAGACACAAGCATTCCAGTAGTAATAGGAGATATCGGTAGACTTCAACAAATTATGTGGAATATCCTCTCTAATGCAATTAAATTTACCCCTGAAAACGGTAATATTATGGTTAAGTTAGAACGAGTTGACCATCATGCACAAATTACTGTTAGCGATACAGGTAGAGGTATTAATCCAAAATTTATAAGATATATATTTGATAGATTTCGTCAAGAGGATAATTCCATAACGCGAGAATTTGGCGGTTTAGGGTTAGGATTATCGTTATCGCGGCAATTAGTCGAAGCGCATGGTGGTAGAATTACAGCTAGTAGTCCCGGTGTTGGTCAGGGTGCAGTTTTTACAATCACACTGCCTTTGATGATTGAAGCAGTTCATAATAATTCATTAGATACAACGACGACAAATCAGGCACAAGAACAATTTAATTTAAAAAATACGCGCGTGTTAGTCGTCGAAGATGAACCAGCAGCTTTAGAGTTTATTTCTTTTATTATCGAAGAAGAAGGCGCCGTTGTCACTCCTGCCGCTTCAGCAAAAGCAGCACTCGCAGCATTGAAAAAATCTCAGTTTGATATATTAGTCTGTGATATTGGACTACAAGAAACAGATGGATATACATTAATACGTCGTATCCGGGCACTATCAGAAAAACAAAATCGTAATATTAAAGCGATTGCCCTGACTGCTTACGCAAGTGAAGCGAACAAAGAACAAGCAATAAATGCAGGTTTTCAGCTACATATAGCCAAACCTTTTGAACCAAGCGACTTAATTGCTGCAATTGCCCAATTATTCAAAATGTAAGTTCGTCATTGACGACCATACCATACATATATATATAAACAATTAAGCCCAATCAAAGGTGACTGGGCTTAATGTCGATAAAATGATTCAAACTAGTTTACTTTGAGATTACTTGAACAGTTAACAAATAAGGGTTTACATCGCGAACAAACTCAGCACTTTACTGTTTTTCCGCTTTGGGATTTGGCTTGCTGTCTAACGCTGATAGCATTACCACATTTAAATTATGCTGAACATTTGTTTTAGGCTATCGACCGGAGACACCTTGTCTTGAAGCCCTTTGATTTGGTTTGTCCTTGTTTGGTGTCTTGATAATTAATTTAGCACCAATAAAACAAGTGGCGCCAGTTTTTAACGTTTATTTACAACTGTTAAAGTTTCGCAACAGATGATGTTGGCAAAGGATGATGAACGGATGTAGCGGATGATTTATTGTATCCGTTACATCCGTTGTATCCGTTGCCCTATATCAACATTCCAGCAATTGCGGCAGTAATAAAACTAGCCAACAACCCGCCGATCATAGATTTAACACCCATACGCGCTAAATCATGCTGACGGTGCGGCGCCATTCCGGTAATGCCACCAATTGTGATACCAATCGAACCGATATTCGCAAAGTTACATAAAGCATAAGTGGCGATAATAATGCCACGTTCGGATATTTGCTTGTTTTCAATAACTGTTTTTAAGTCTAAAAAAGCGATAAACTCGTTTAAAATCGTCTTTTTGCCTAATAACGCTCCAACTTGCATACAATCAGATAACGGTACTCCCATTAAAAACGCGATAGGCGCCATTACAAACGATAAAATCCATTCGAGTGATAGCTGTGGTAAAAAAACGCGCGCTCCTATCCATCCGAGTAAGGCATTAACAACGGCGAGTAAACCTAAAAAGGCGATAATCATTACACCAACATTTACAGCTAGCTTGACTCCATCTATTGCACCAGTCGTTGCCGCATCTATTGCATTAACATAATTAGTTTTTACATCCATCTTTACATTACCTGCGGTTTCGGCAATTTCCGTTTCTGGATACAGCAGCTTTGCTACTACTAGAGCAGTTGGTGCTGTCATAAAAAATGCTGCGATGAGATGTTCTGCTGGTACACCAAACGATAAATAGGCGCCTAAAACACCCCCAGCAACCGTTGCAAACCCTCCTGTCATTACCGCAAATAATTCCGATTGTGTCATTTTTGCGACAAATGGCTTAACTATAAGCGGTGATTCAGTTGGTCCTAGAAAGATATTGCCAGCAGTAGACAAAGACTCGGCGCCGGAGGTCTGCATCGTTTTCATCATCACCCACGCTAAACCACTAACTACCCGTTGTAAAATACCGTAGTGATATAAAATACTAATGAATGCTGAAAAGAAGATGATAGTGGGAAGTATCTGAAACGCAAATAAATGGTCTTTATAACTGTCACCGAATACAAATTTGGCGCCGACATCAGAATATGACAGAAAATTTGAGACAATATCACCAAGAGACTTAAAAACCCGTAAACCCCAAGGAGTCTTGAGTATTAACAGTGCAAACCCAAACTCCAACCCCAAACCCCAAGCAATAGTACGCCATCGTATCGCCTTACGATTGACCGACAAAGCATAAGATATACCAATAAATACGATGATACCAAATAACGAAATCGCGCGCTCCATAATGACCCTGTATATGTAACCCCTAAGACTCTAAGCTATAAAGGATACATCAATTGCGCTCAATGTTACGAAATTAGCGGGAAACCCGTCTGCAGGGCTGGACGCACTACACTGCGTTTCGTTCAGCATGACAAAAGTCTATATTTTCACCTAAAAATAATGAACTATCACTTCTCTTAAATGCCTCCGCGAGGTACATAATCAAAGTCGTATACGTGCAGATGGCAGTAGTACCTACGAGTAAATTTGGCATAATTTATTAGCAATCCGCAACAGTTGCTTGCCAGTTTCTATTGTGTTACGCATACACTTTAGTCCAGAGACTCTGCAACTACTCGACCCACTGATTAAGGATATTAAAAAAGAATTTACTCACGACCCTAGATTTTCTATCTTCTTCAAGGCAATTGAACGGTTAGGTAGTCCTAACGATGCATCGATAAAAATATTTTCTGAAACAGAGAAAGAGGAAGCTCTTAAATTACTCCAAAGCAAGTTATTTGGCGAGAATGGCTCATCACAAAATTATTCTTTTCCAGATAATCCTATCTGTTATGCATCCCGCCCCAACTCTTTAATAATTCGTGCCAACGGCAATGTGGGAAAGTGTACGGTCGCGCTCTACGACGAACGTAATCACATCGCCTCTTTACAACCTGATGGGACTCTCAAGTTAGTACCAGGTCGTCTTGCTCCCTGGTTGCGTGGGATTGAAAACCTGGATTTAGCTTCATTAGCTTGTCCCCTTGTTAATTTACCATCAAGTTGACAAGAGCGTCTTTATCGCTACAGATTCCGCAAATCATTGTGATGAGGAAACCAGTCTCAATAAATTGCAAGAATAGCTGTTTTTATCATAGCTATTAATAAAGCAGAAGATTACTTAAAAAATCATCTTTTGCTTTAATATATTAATGTTAACTTGTTTAATTCGGCGCCGCAATATCAAATTTTTTTTGTATTAAGTAAATTATTCATTACACACTACTATACTGCATGTAGAAGTGATACTGCAAAAGATAGAAAATTTCTCGAAATTGACCCCCCGTGAATTCGGGAGGAAAATAGTGCTTTTAGCTCACCAAATCATCGGGGGGTTGGGGGATTATACTGTTCGGTTAAGAAAATTAGACAAAGAAGAAAACCCTGTAGAGACCGTATGAATTCGGTCTCTACATGCCCGGAATTATCGCAAAAAATTCTTAACCGAGCAGTATTGAATTACGAGTACCCCAACAAAGTTTTTTCAATGGCTATAGAGCCTGTGTACTACTTTAATTTTATATTGAATCAGCAAATTCAACTTCAAATAGCTTCTTTTTTTGGAAGGATTGGGTAATTGTTGCTCCTGATCCTAACGCTCCAATCTTTTGTAGTAAACCTTCTGCTAGTTTAAATTGACCTGAGATTGAGTAAGAATCGTCTGTCGTCAATTCAATCGTTGTTGATAAAGCACCAGCTAGTCTTGTATGAACTAAACGCTCCCAGCTAGGTTCATAAGAAAGCCAGCTATATTTTTCTTTATCAATAGTCATGTTTGGAGTCCAAGGCTTTCCACGAAGCTTAATAAGCTGTGAATTATTTTGTGATTGATTTTTTTGATGTTCACCATTTCCTTCTATACCGCCTGCTCCAGTTATCTTAACTTCGGCATTTGCACCGTACTTATTACTCTGATTACTTACGTCTTGAAAAGTTATTTTTGTAGCACCTAAGTCTGCTAAGAGATTAATCAATTCTGCTTCTCGTTCATCATAAAGCAAATCGTCAAATGCTTCTATAGGAATATATTTGTTTATCTTCGTCTTCAAAGGATGTACTCGATAAAGATGTTCTGGCAAGGGATGTCCTGGTGGAAATTCAAGGTCATCAGGAATAGATGATAAAGAAATCGATTCCACTAAAGATTTCCATTTTTCAAGATTAAATTGTTTAAGAGTTTTAATAGCTTTGTCTAAAGATTGACCATCATTATTCAAGGTTTTTGGAGTTACCGACTCGGACTCAGACAACTGGCTTTGTTTCCATGTACTAATGACGCTCGTGGAAGCAATTTGAGCGAGTGTTCCAGTACCGTCAACCATTGCTGCAAAGCCGACAAAGAGTTTCTGCCAATTCTCCACTGGTTTTAAGTTATCAATTTCTTTGATTATTGAAGAAAGTTTTTCAAAAAAAACGGGATGATTATCTGTTGCTATATAGATTATTTGCTTATAAGAATTCATGAACTACTCCAAAATATTCACTGTTAGGCGCCGCATTAATTGTTCTGACGGGGACGGGAAAGCGCAAACCATCAGCTTTTATCGACTTCCCCACCACCCCATATTTGCGCCATGATTAATCTTCTTTTTGATTGGGCTAAATCGGACAAAGTATCTGATATGTAGCGCTGTTCTCATCAGATTTGGTTGCAGTTAAGCTAAGAGCTTAACACGCGCTAGCTAAATCTAAGTTTTTTTGCAAGACTATAAACCCATTGGCAGGAATTACCACACGGATAATATTGTTAACAACAGGAATGACTGTTTCTAAGTTACTGACATTATTGCCACCATAACTCGTATCATCACTGTTAAATATTTCTTGCCAAAATCCTCCATTTAATTTTGAGTTCTCTATTTCGTACCCAAACGCAAAAGGTTGGTTGTTTAGACTTGCGATAACTAGCAATTTATCCTGATCGTCCCAACGTTGAAAGGCAATTACTCGGTTAGTATTGTGGATATGGATGATGTCTATGTTACGGGATTTGAGCGCAAGATTCCCTAACCGTAAGCGAATGATGTCTTGGTAAAACTTGAATAAATACTGACCTGTATTTTGACGCTGATTCTCTAAGTCTTCTCTGTTATCGAGAAAATCTTCGTATCTATAAGGCTTTTGGGCACCAACTTCTTCACCCATAAAAAACATTGGTGTACCAGCACTCAAGATTGTCATACCGCAAGCAAAACGAGTGCGTGCTTCAGCATAACGTCGAGTTTCTCCAATTAGCAGTGCTGAATTAACGGCTGCAACGATAGTTCGTTTAGATTTTTTATCAGCAGAATTTCCTGCTTCGTCGTGGGATTCATTATATACCACTTTTTTATCAGCAGAAGCTGATAAAACTCTTGCAAAATAATCCATTGCTAAAGGTATATTTGTATCAAGTCCAGCAGTTAAAATTAATTTAGCGTAGTTTGTCCCATCTTTCGCATCCCCTATTAGATTGTGGTAGAAATCAGCATACCAAGCTGCATCAAATCCCAATCCTCCTTGCTCATGAGATTGAGTGACTTTATCCCAGTCAGAATGGTCTTCGGCAATGAGGATAACATCATTGTTGATGAGTTTAAGAGTTTTAGTTAGTTCTCTTAAAAACTTGGCACCAAAAATATTCACGTTAGCTAACTGCTTATCATCAGCTTCAAGCTTATTATATTTATGCATCGAGGTTGTTTGGTCTACTCGAAACCCATCAACATGAAACTCCTCTACAAGCGCAGCAGCACTGCTAATGAACAATTTTCGTACCATTTCTTCATGGAAACGTGGTGCAGCACCTGTAGACTCATTTTTAACATAACCTTTTGTGGGGTCAACATAGTCGGATGCTTTGCCCTCGTACCAATAATAAATATTATCTTCGTGACTATTAGAATCATAGAACCACTGCGAGCGTTCGGCATCAGGGGTATAATGGTTGTAAACAACATCTAAAATTACGGCTATACCGCGACGGTGACATTCTCTAACGAAGTGCTTAAATTGGTCGCGACCTCCTGCACTAGACTCTAATGCAAAATAATGAGATGTTTCGTAACCCCAATTTACAGAATCGTCAAATTCTGACATTGGTAACAATTCAATTGCATTGACTCCTAAATCAACTAGATAGTCAAGCAGGTTGATGGCATCTTCAAAATTACCCGGTCTATTTTTCCCAAACCCAAGCGCACCGACATGAAGTTCGTAGATAATCAAATCTTCGACTCGACGCGCGATAAGTTTACCATCTCGAAATTCATCTTGCCAAAACTCTTGTTGGGGTAAAAATTCAATTTCTGGAAATACTTTTTTTTGAAAGTTTTTAGCTATTTTTTCTGGGTCAATAACTACAGAACAGCTTTTAGCTCCATCTACATCAAGGTAACTGCTGGGTATTTTTCCTTTTTCCTTGGCGTCCTTATCACCACCTTTACCTATCTGACAGCGAGAGTATAAATCTGTACGGTAGTAGGCACATTTTTCATCTTGCTTAACAATTTTAAACATGTATGGTTTTTGGTCAAATTTAGAAAAATCTGCAAGTTCGGGAGATATACTTGTATCTGTTTTCCAAATACCATTTTCTTGACAACACAACGGGATAGGCGCCTGTGTCGTATCAATTCCTGAACCATCATCCGCAATATAACCAGTAGTGCGCGTTCCAAATACAACTTCAACTCTTTTGGCATTAGGCGCCCAAACAGAAAATTGAATACCAGGTTCAGCTATACCTTGAAGATAATATTTTTGCGCTCCTAGGCGCCGACAATGAGTAAGGTAATATTCTTCTTGTTGGGGTTTGGTGCTTTTTGGTTGTAATTTAAACGAACGATGACATTCTTGCGTGTGTATATCATTAACTTCGGTAGGGATACCCCAAATATCTTGACATGAAGGACTATCTAATTTCACACCCCAGTGAAATTGCCAGCCAATTTGATTTTCATCTAATTCTACTGTTGCGGTGTAACAAGGACAACCATCTGCACCTGTTTCTAGTTGCATTTGTTTTAATGTCCATTGGTCAGAGTATTGACCACTTTCATTCCAACTACCTGTAAGACGAACGTTGGTAAAAACTTCTCTTTTAACACCAGTAAAGTAAATAAAATTAACTAGGATTTTCGACATAACTTTGGGTGATAAAAAATAAGGGATTCAGAAGAGCTTTTAGTCTATTTGCTTGCACTACTCGCTCATTTTTTCGCGAATTAGTTCGGCAATTTCGCTATATCCATAGGTAATAGCCATTTCTAGAGGTGTTTTGCCATTGTGTCCTCGTAAATCTAAGGCTACATTGGCATCTAATAATACTTGTACAGTTTCTTTACTTCTGTGCCAAACGGCATCATGAAGCACTGTGTAACCGTTATATGCTCCTTGAGCATCAAGTTCTGCTTGACCGTGTTCAACCAACAATTTTATAACTTCTGCATGTCTGGAAAAAGCAGCTTTGTGAGCAGGGTTTGCTTTCATGAGGTAGTCACCGATGCGTGGGTTTGCTCCAGCATTTAAAAGTTCACGCACAATCAGAGTGTAACCTTTGAAGGAAGCAACCAGTAAAGGTGTTTGACCGTCGTCTCCAGAACCTACTACTGGCGATTTTTCGTCAACATCCACACCTTCAGCAATTAAGGTTTTTACTGTTGCTAAGTCGTTATTGAGTACTGCTAGCATCAGTCGTTGTTCTTTAACTGCTGCCTTGTCTCGCTTTTCTCGTTCTTCCAAATAGGTGCGAATTAATTTACCCCAATTTTCTTTTTCTGGTATTGTTCCACCCGCAGTCCAGTTTGGTTTATCGCCTATAAAATCCCAAACTGTGGCTTTTACACGATTTTGGATATCAATAATGGCGCCTTGGTCGAGTAAAAATTTAACCATTGCTGGTTTTTTTGCCCAAACTGCATCAATTAGAGGTGTATTACCAATCATTGCTGATTGCAAATTGATAAGAGCGCCGTGTTGTAACAGCAAGCGTGCGATATCGACGACTCCACCTTGAGCAGCTTTATGTAGCGCTGATGCCCCTAAGCTGCTATCAACTACATGTACATCGGCTCCTGCTTTCAGCAGATTTTCGGTCATTTGTACATAACCATATCCTGCTGCAATCATTAATGGCGTTAGATGTAGGGGACCTCGCTTGTTAACATTTACACCTGATTTAATTAAATCACTGACTGTTACCAGGTCATTTGCTTCTACTGCTGCTAGTAAGGCTAATTCTGGTTGTTGGCATTCTTTTTTCATTGTAAGTTGCTTGATTGGGTTTACAACCACCGAGGGTTGTCTTTTTGTCTCTATTATTTGTTGGGTAATAGTATCTACAAATAGTGCTACATCTTTCCCAGAACGACCTGTAACTAAATCATCATCGACAACTACACCTGTTGATGAAGGTGTATAAACGGCGCCAGCGTTTATAATATCTGCAAGTACTACTTCATGACATATAACTTTGCGTCCTTTTAGCGTCTCTGGTCGGGGGGTTAATATCCACAATCCATGACAAAGTGCCCCTTTGATGATGCTGCGGTCTGCCATCGCTTTGGCAAAAAACTCAACTGCTGGTGCATGACGCGCTTGTTCAGGGTTGATTGGTTTTCCTTTTGGTGTTTCAAAATGCCGTAAGCGGACGCTTGTATAATTTGCTGCCATAATCACGGCTGCATAATCTTTAAGATTGACGTTTTTAAAGTCAATACTTACCTCTAATTGATGGATACGTTTTCCTATCTCGTCTACATCACTAATAAATTGTAGAGTTTTTTTATCCCAAAGTCGGGACATTAGATGTACGGTAGCACCGAGTTCTGTAAAACGTTGTTGATAATGTTGAATTTCTTCAGGAATAAACTCGTTTTCTACCAAAATACCTATCTTTTTACCTTTGAGAGGCATGTCTCCCATGATTTTTTCTCCTATATTAAGTTAAGTTATGTTATTGGGACAAATTCAACTACAATTTCTGCACCGATTTCTTCTTTACTAAGCTCGATTTGGAAGTTGTCGGGGTCGATGTTCGTGCGCTCAATTCCATCTATTGTGATTCTCTTAATTTCAAGAGTTCCCGGTTTAAAGAAATCAGGTAACACGTTTATTGAAAGTCTTCGAGATTTAGCATCGGGTTTGAAGTAAAGGCAAAAAGGCTCTTTTTTCACATAAGTGCTAATGTAGATGTGAGCTAAGAAGTTCAGTTCAAAAGCGTGATAGCCAGAGATTGCATGACCTGCTTTTTTACCATGATCGCCCAATATATACGGCAAACCATCATCAGTAACACGGAAGTAAATACCACCATAGTCATGGTTGAGGAAAAATAAATTCCAAAACGCCATCATCTCTCTTGCTAGACAGAGGTATTCTTCGTTGTTGGTGTAACCGTAAAGAATTAGGTAAGCCAAAATAGCTTGTTCTTGTTGCCAAAAATCTTTAGTGTTGCCCCAAACGAAATCAACTGGCATTCCGTTTTTAGGTTGTCGTTCTACACAATCAAAAATACCACCTCGGAACTGGTCTACTCCGTAAACCGCCATGTCACGTCCTAATTTTTCCGCAAACTTCATGATTTTTTCTGCTTGTTTCAAATCTGAGGTTGCATTGGCAACGCGCGTTAAATTCCAAGCAATTTTATGGTTGTGTCCAATTATTGCACGGTTTTGCTGCCATCCCCAAGTCTGGTCTGGCGTCCAATCGTGAAAGAATCTTTCATTAATATACGGAATTTCGGGATTAGCATCAGGAAACTTTTCAACTATGAGTTTCGTCTGCTCGTCGAGCATTTTTTTGCAAATATCAACGAATTCAATCAAAAATTGCGTATCTGCTGATTTGGGAATTGGATTTAAAGCCAAAATCAAGTTAATTAGATAAGCTGGTATATGATCGCCGATGGAATTCCAATTCTTTTTAGATTTATTGCGATATCCATCATCATCGCGATTGAGAGCATCGCTATCGGTTGTGAGAGTTGCGTAATCTAGGTGCGAAAAGTGACCACCATATTCAGATGTATCAAGATAGAACTTGTTAAAGGTGTGAACTGTACGCTTGATATCTTCGAGTACTTCCCATTCCTGGGTAATACGGTAGTATTGAGCCAATCCTGCCAAAGCATAAATTTGCTCGTAAAGTGGAATTGTGTTCTTGTCTTCCTGGTTTGTAGAAGGAACAATCAACTTAGAACCGCGTTTGCCATGTGCCCAAAAACAGTACTTGCCATCATGGCTCAAACTGCGGAATGTCTCTCTTTGATACTCAACACCAGCACGTGCAGCATGTAAATATCTTTCGCATCCTGTAAGTAAATATGCAGAGGAAAACCCGTAAGTTAATCTTGAAAGGGTAGCGCACTCCTGGATAGTGTCGTCTGTTGGTTCGCCAGCAATACCTAAGTTAGTTCGATAAAGAGTATAGTCATTGATATTAAGTTGATAATTTGGCTTATCACCAAACATATCTTGCAACCAAGTATCAGCCAAACGACTAATTTGGTTTAACCACCAATGCGTTGCTTCAAATAAGTACTCACCATCTTCAGAGTTGAGGATATGAACAGTACGTGCATCAAATTGAGCTTTTTCTTTGTCTTCAAGATAAACCCCATACAATGCTACCAAGCGACCGAGGCGAATATACTTTTTCACCGTCTGTGCTGGGTCTTTGGAATTAAAATCGGAAGGGGTTGGAACGCGGTCCCGCTCCAGTCCATCTAAGTTCTTTAAGACTCTAAAATTTGTTTCTGTACCTATCGAAACAGTAAATTCGTCACCGCTACGGCATTTAATATCAAACGTACCTTTTTCCGATTGAATAGCGGTAATAGTTCCCATTAATGCAACACTTGCAGAAAATCTTGTTTTCATGACTTAAACCTTCTTAAAGTAAATGTAGGCATGTTGATATCCTTTTCTCATTATTGATTTAACTTAGACATTCAAAAAAAATGATTATATAAATCAAACTTATTTACTTTCATTTTTTATATAAATTTCCGTGAAATCATTCTCTATAAAGAAAACTAATTTATGCTGTTATTTTTATTTAAAAATATACGCCAGCATCTATCAAAAAGTAGGGGTTAAAAAATCTTCTGGCTTAACATCGTAACCACCAAAATCATCTACATACCGCAGAATAGAAGTGCCAAATTCATCACTAGTTACTTCGTTTTTAAGCAAAAGATTTGCTAGTCCATAGGCGCCTCTAAGATGTGCCCCTGCTAAAATGCCAGAGATGGTGATTGTGATGGTTTTTGACCGTCCATTATCAATAAATGTTTTTTGTTGACCCAGATAATTATCGATTGACTTTCCCTGCTGTCTGAGGGTATCGTTAATACGCTGCCAATTCAGAGCAAAAGCCTCACGAATACAGGCTTCTTGAACATTAGGCGAATTCATAAATTTTGATTTGCTATCAACACCCCTCTTTAGAGTCCATGTACCGCGCCAATAATTTTTATCAACTCCATTTCCTCCACCAGTATAAGGATTAGAAGTGTTATAGTAACCGAGGTCAATCAGTAGTGCTTCTCCAAATTGGTATTTACCAATAAAACCAAGTGTATTTTCTACTTGATATTGCCCTGGATTTCCTGCTGGTAGTCCTGATTCAAATGCGCCTAATGCTTCTAGCATATCCCTGAAATTACCTTTGCTCGCACCAGGATTGGGTTGAGGTTGATTAACTCCAGGTATAATAAGTGTCATCCCAACTGTGATTTGGTTGGGGTCATTGCCAATGCGAGCGCGATTTGCTTCGTAAATTTTACGCCATGATGCTTCACTTCCATCACCATAAAATTTATCAGCAATTTTGGATAGGGTATCACCAGTTTGTACGGTATATTCGCTCATGATTGTATCCTTTAGTAAATTAAGTGTAATTAGAATCTAACGAAATAAAAGAAATGGTTTGGAATTGATAACTTATTTGTCAATATAAATTTATTGACAAGTTTTGATTACAGAATGTCAGCTTAATTGGCGAACATAGCGATATTATTAATAATTGCTAAACAAGCTCATTGCTATTTATATAGGGAGCATCCAGTGAAGGGCAGAGCGACTTTTTTAGACCTACCGTATATCTTGCACCATTCTCAACAAGCTCAAAGAAACCGGGCTTCTTTACGAGATACTAAGGGTTTCTAGCAAAATTTTTCTCAAGAAGCCCGGTTTCTCGGACTGGTGCAAGATGTGAGCTACCGTATAGTCACGTTTCTGGCGCAAAGTACTTATGTTTCTTCCACTCATTGGATGCTCCCTGTATATAAATAGGTAAAAGCCTTACTCCAGGCGGGAAGAGTGAATTTAAACGTGTAAATTATCAACCCGACTATTACTCATGCTCAAATGAGTAAATTCTTTTCATTTTGTTAGAAGGGTCGTTGTCCCGTAACATTTCCCGGAGCAACATAACGGCAGACAAGTGTTGTTTGTCCATCAGGCCCTTCAGCAACAGCGCATCCTACTTCAGTTGTATTTCGCCAAACCATCTGAGTATAATGACCGACATCACCAAAATTGCCAGTTGTACTAAAGTTTGGACTTGGACCCATCACAAAATGCTGTTTTTCATTTCCCCAGCTCTCAACCATTTGAGTATAGCTAAAATGACCTGATGTACCCTTCCAAAGATTTTCTCCTTCCCCATCTCGTTGACTATGTTCAAATGAGCGATTAGCAGCAAGATGATTTGCCCAGTCTTGAGCATGACTTGCCAAAGTATCAGACCAAGCCAGAGGTGGAACACCGACTTCTGCACGATAACGATTGTGAGCATTGAGGATTTCTCCTGCCATACCTCCAACCGATGGGCTAGGCAATGGACTAGGCGATGGACCAGGTGCAGGTGATGAACCAGACCCATCAGGAATACAGAGTTCCTGCCCTGCCTGTAACGTTGCCGCATCTGCGTCTGTAACAAGCGCACCATCTGCTTTTCGGATTTCACCCCAACGCTTACCATCCCCTAAATGTTGTTGAGCAATCGCATACAGCGTATCTCCTGCTTTAACAGTGTATGACTTACCGGATGTACAAAGCATAAATTCAACTCCCAAAAATAAATTACAAAATTGCTGTGACTGACTTTGCACCTAGCTCAATCGCCAGGGCGAACGGTATCAACAAAGATGTCAATCTTGTTGCCGATAATTGCAGTTAACTATAACGAATTGCATGAATCTTGTACTCTAGTGGTTAGAAACCGCAGCTATACAGATATGCCTTGGCTCACAAGTAAAGCTAAATTTCTAATTTAGTCCACGCGCGTGAACTCAACGTCGTATAGCTGCGAATTCGATTCGCTAGATATTTGTGCAGTAGAGCTACTGCCTATGTCACCTTGGATAGTGCAATCCAAAGTTATCTAGCAACGTGTTCCGCCAAGCTGTACTAGGGAATTTGCAAAACTTGTCCAGGACGCAGAAAATTCTTATCGCTTCCAATTACCGCTTTGTTTGCTTCATATATCTTTTGACCATTGGCATCGGAACCATCACCATAGACAGCTAGTGCAATTTTCGATAGGTCATCACCGGGCTTGACTGTGTAAGTTGACATGATTAATCTCCTTTTTGATTGGGCTAATGTGGACAAAGTATCTAATGATGTAGCCTTGTTCTCATCAGATTTGGTTGCAGTTAAGCTCTTGGCTTAACTATGTTTTAACTCTTTCCTCTCTGATAGTATCTTTTTGACTCGAATATATAATTCATTATTTTTCGCTCTTTTGAGAAGATGAGAGTTAATTATTTTTCGGTCTGATAATATCTCGTCGTGATATGGATGATGTTTAATGCTGCTGAGATTGTAGAATTATACCAGCAGCATACGGAAGATACAGGACAGTACACAGAACAAAAAACTTCTACAAGCTTAACAACTGAAGACCCACAATTAAAGCTAGAAATTACCGAAGACCTTTTACGTGACCATTTGTCAAAATGGCGCCTTTTTCACCAAGATGTAGAATTTGATACTTCTAAATACAAAAACTTGGTTGTAATTGCCAGCAATATCAAATTTTGTTTGTGTTAAGTAAATTATCCGTTACAAACTTCTATACTGCATGTATAAGTGATACACAAGTTCTGATTTGGGTAGAATTAGTTGTAAAAAAATTTATTCAAACCTGCATAAGTTGAAGTGAAAAAAACCCATATATATTAATTACCAAAAAAATTATATTTCTAACCTTTTACGAATCTATCTAAAGATATATATTTAATTTAATATGTATTAATTTTCACATAGTTATGCTAGTAAGTATAAATACAATTAAACTTGAAATTTTGCGTAATCTTGCCCAAGCGCAGTGTTAATTTAATGTAAATACTCAATTTTGATACTAGCAATGAAAAAATTAGTTGTTCTAAACCCAGATGGTAATCTACCACCATCTGCTACTTTGCAAACAATAATTGAGCAGTGGCAGTCAAATTATCGTAGTTTGGCAAATTCTAATCGCGCTTAATAAAATTAAAATGTTTTTGTCTAAACGATGTCTAATAACTTTTTGAACTTTTGACAACAAGTTGACTTATCACTTAATCACACTTATTTAACCATAATCCTTTAATTTAAAGGGTTTTGAGGTAATAATATCTTATCAAGCGATAACTCTATTAAAGATTAGGAGAGAAAATGACCAATATTTTAGTAAGTGATACTAACCCTGAAACCACAGAGCTATTAGTAAAATGTTTGGAAACAGCAGGGTTTGAGGTAATTAGTACAGAGAACGGTGCTGTTCGTGTTCATCGAACACATAATAAATTCTTTACTACCACAGAGTATCAACAATCAAATATTATATCGACATCTATATTTCCACCCATTCCTAGGCTGCGTGACGTGTTTGAGTTCATTGAATTGAATTATCGTCAAAATATTAAGCTAAAAGAAGTAGCTCAAGCAGTCGGTTATTCTTCAGCTTACTTAACCGACTTAGTGCGGCGCCTGACTGGAAAAACAGTAAATAATTGGATTATCGAGCGTCGTATAGAGGAAGCAAAGCGCTTGCTGTTAGAAACTAACTATTCTGTTGAAAAGATTGCTTTGGATGTAGGCTATCAAAATATGAATCATTTTTACTGTCAGTTTCGCAATTATTATAAAAATACTCCCCGTGCTTGGAGAGCGCAGCAACAATCTTACAGTACTAATTAACTATTTTAATCGATGACTAAATACGAATAAATGAATTTTAATTGATGCGTGACGCTACAAAATTTTCCAATTCAGTGATAGACAGTCGTGGCCTGATCGCACCCTACAATAGGAGAGGCGCTCGATAGGGACAGGGTAAATGGTACGGTTAGAACTTTGGCAATGGCTGGTTTTGGGACTTCCCATAGCATCTATTATTGGTTTTCTGTTAGTTGCTGCGGGAATGCAAATCCATGAATGGCGCCTAAACTGGATATGGGCAGTTTTTACTGTTACGCTGGTTGTATGGCGCCAGTTGCTAGTAAAGTGGACGAAACCAGTTTTAACGCAAGTTGAGGAAGTAGTCGCAGAAATAAGTCGCGATTTAGAGTCACAAGATGATACGGTAGCGGTAGGAACTAAAGCGAGTCAGGTTGAAAGTGCTTTAAAAGAAGTTTTGGAAGCATCGCAAAATGACGTGGCGATATGGGAAGATATACAAACTTTTTGGCAACGGTGTCTTGATTTAGTCGCAGCGATTGCGCGAATATATTATCCTGACGTTAAATATCCTCAGCTAAATATATATGTTCCGCAAGCTTACGGGTTAATTCGGGGAACCGTCAATGATATGGATAGCTGGATGCAAAAGCTATCACCCGCATTAAACCAGGTAAGTATTGCCCAAGCATTTGAAGCATACGAAGTATATCAAAAGCTCGAACCTTCTGCACGTAAGTTATTAAGAGTTTGGAATGCGGCACAATGGATATTTAACCCCGCTGCTGCAGTAGCTAAACGCGCTTCGCAAAGCTACAATAACAAAGCAAATCAGCAATTACTGGGAAATTTAAACCAGTTGATGCGCGAAGCTGCTTTAAGAAACTTGTGTAAGCAAGCTGTGACTCTCTACAGTGGTAAAGCTGATACATCTACTTTTATACCAACACCGACATTACCACAGCAGCCCAAAACCGAAACTTTACGTGATATCCTTATTCAAGCTCAACCTGTAGAACAAGTCGAAATTAAACCCGTTAATATTCTTATTGTCGGTCGTACAGGCGCCGGAAAAAGCAGTTTAATAAATACACTATTTCAATCTGAGTTAGCCGAAGTAGACGTATTACCAAGCACCGATAAAATACAAAGCTATCATTGGCAAACTGATAATAAAGAAACATTAACACTTTTAGATACACCAGGTTACGAACAAGTGAATCGAGGCGCCTTACGTGATACAGTTTTAGAATATACACACAAAGCAGATTTACTATTATTAGTAACTCCAGTCCTCGACCCTTCATTACAGATAGATGCAGACTTTTTGCGTGATATAAAAGCCGAAGTTAATGACTTACCTACAATATCAATTGTTACCCAAGTTGATAAATTACGCCCCATTCGAGAATGGGAACCACCTTATGACTGGCAATATGGAGAGAAACCAAAAGAAGTTGCAATTCGTGAAGCTGTGCAATATCGTGCAGAATTACTTAGCAACTATTGCGATATCATATTACCTGTTGTAACAAGTGATATTAAAACAAATCGTCAAGGATGGGGAATAGATACATTATCATTGGCGTTAATCGAATCAATTAACCCAGCTAAACAACAGCGACTAGCTAGATTTTTGCGTGATGTTGATGCGAAAAGTCTAGCAGCAGCAAAGATTATTGATAGCTATACGTTCCAAATGACAACTGCACAAGGAGTGACTGCGTTATTGAAAAGTCCTGTGCTGCAATTTATTTCTACTGTGTCTACAGGTTCACCTGCACTTGCTAACTTATTAGCACAGAAAATACCCGCAGAGCAGTTACCTATTGTTATAGGTAAGTTACAAATAGCATATGAATTATTTTCATTGTTAAATCCAGATAGCGCAAACCCTCTTAGTTTTGACTTGCGGTCATTATGGACGCTGCTTCTAGATAATACATCGGCGCCTGACCGTAATGCATGGGCATTTGGAAGGGCTTTAGTTGAGTATTGGACACAAAACTTAACAGTTGAACAACTAAGACAAAGGTTTGAGTTTTATTTGCAATCCTAGTGTGAGGGTAGCTGACAACGGATGTAACGGATGGGTTATGGAGTGGGGAAAGTTGCATCTTTGTAATAAAAATGTTAAGTTTAGTTTATAGAAAATCGCAAAACCAAAAAGAAAACTTATAAAATTGGTTTAGTGATTGAGAAATTCAGTTGGCTGAACGACTATGCCATCGAAGCTTTGTAAGGAAATGATAGATAAATCTCAGTTTAGCTTTACTGAGTGTCCATAAAAGAGTGGCGCCTTTTTGATAAGTGGTTCTAGCGAGTCTGAGCTTAAAGTAACCTCAATTGGAGCATTATTATTATGTCGAAAGAGAAAAAGGGCAATAGAGAAGCCAAAAAGCCCAAAAAAGAATCTGATGGTAGCAAGAAGGAAAAAAAAGACCCTAATAGACACGATGGCCCAGTAGTGCGTGTAGCAAAAAAATCAAATGAACCACGAAACCCTTAAGGTTTTCTAATTAACGTATGTAGAGACGTGATGTTCCTCGCGTCTCTACTAAAGCGATTGCAAAAGGTAGTAATCTAAAAAACTATATGCTTTCAAACGCATTTCTTCTGAAAATCCATGTTTACCAGGATAGATGTGTCGCTCAAGCTTGCCAAAAGAAAATGCATCCGAAGCGTACTCATAAATAGCTTCGATGTTTTGACTAAACTTACAACAATCCTTTCAAGACTCGATATAAAATATTACTTGTATTACTTTGGATTCAGTTTTGTACGTATTTATGTTAGTTTTGTTCCAGTTGCGTAGATAAAATAATTATCTGTTACTTTGATATCAGGTTGAAATCCAGCTTGTGTTAGCTTATCGTGAAGTTGTTCTGGCTGATAAAAGAGTTTAACAATTTGGTATTCTTGACCATTATTTAATTTTCTACTTACATATATATCCTTATCATCTTTCAAAGTATGATTTTTAGCTGTAGATGTAGGCTCGTAACGAGAGTCAATAGTAAATATCTTTCCACTGGGTCGCACTGAATTATATACTTTTTCTAAAAAGGCATCGATTAATTCTGGTGGTACATGCGATAACCAAAATGAAAAAAACACTAAATCATATTCTCTATCGGGTTCCCATGCGAATAAATTCAATTGGTGATAATCAACTTTAGGTGAGTTTAGTTTGTAACGATTAATTTCAATTACTTCCTGAAAGGCATCTATTGCAGTAATATTATTGCCAATATTCAAAATTTCTTGTGTCCAGATACCTGTTCCTGACGCTAGTTCTAAAATATCATTGAATTTACCAAGTTGACGTAATGCACTTTTTAATATATTAACCTCATTAAACCAACGCTTGTTGAGCTTCTCTCCACGGTCATAACGTCCCTGTCTATAAAACCATTCATCATATTCACTTGCGCGCGCACGGTAATATTCAATTTGTTGTTGAATGATATTACTTATCATAGTTCGTTTTTTATTTAAAGCTTATGTACTACTTTACATAAACACCTGTAATATTTTACTTTAATTATAATAAATCTAGCAAAGCTTGTTTTAAATACTTAGGCGCCGATAGAATTCGTTAAACAATTACACTATCTTACCTCTGTGCCCTAGAAGTCTCCGTGGTAAGATAAACAATTTTTACTACATAGGCACAGTAGAGACGCGATAGAGACGCGATAGAGACGCGATTAATCGCGTCTCTACAGAGAAATATTCTTAATTCACAAGCTTTGAGAAGGGGTAATTAATGTGTTAGAACTTTATAGCTATTATCGTTCTACAGCATCTTATCGGGTCAGGATTGTATTAGAACTAAAAAAAATACCTTATATTTATAGGAGCGTCTATAAATTACGAAAAAATGACCCAGAGTTTACGGCATTTTATAGCAACATTAATCCTCAAGAGATGGTTCCAACTCTTATTGATAATGAAGCTGCTATTAGTCAGTCTTTAGCTATTATTGAATATCTTGAAGAGCGCTATCCTGAACCAGCACTTTTGCCAAATGACCCTTTAGCACGAGCTTATGTACGCCAAATTTCTCAGTTAATAGCTTGCGATATACATCTTTTAAGTATTATGAGGGTTCGTAAGTTTTTTACTTCGACAATGGATTTTAGCTTTTCGCAAAAAAGGAATTGGTATCATCACTGGGTAAATGAAGGTTTAAAAGCTTTAGAAGAACTTCTGAAGTTAAATAAATTTCGTGGTAGCTTTTGCTATGGAAATGAACCAACTATAGCAGATGCATTCCTAGCGCCTCAAGTTTATAATGCTGAACGGTTTGAATGTTCTTTATCTCCATATCCAATTATTCGACAAATTAATGAAGTATGCATGAACCATCCTGCATTTATTGCTGCACAACCGCATTTACAACCTGATGCCTCAGAATATAATCCTAACGATGAATATTAAAAAAATGGCTATTTATGATTCAATTGGTAAACAATATAAAAAAACACGCATACCTGATTTCCGTATTGTAAACAAAATAATAGAATTACTCGATTTACAACAGGGTAGTATAATTGCTGATATTGGCGCCGGAACTGGGGGTTATGCTCAAGCTATTGCAAATCTAGGATTTTCTGTTTACGCTGTAGAACCATCATCAGTGATGCGTACACAAGCATGTTCAACATCTCAAGTAAAATGGTTTACTGGATATGCAGAAGCTTTGCCTTTACCAGATAAATCTGTTGATGCAGTAATAAGTATTTTGACAATTCATCATTTTTCTAATTTGGAAAAATCTTTTCAAGAAATGTACCGCATTACTAAATCAGGAAAGATTGTCTTGTTAACTTTTGATATAAGACTTGCACAGAAAATATGGCTTTATGATTATTTTCCTTGGCTTAGAGAAAATGCGCTAAAATTTATACCACTGAATGAAATTATTAACCTAATTGAAAAGAACACTCAAACACATGTAGAATCTTCTCCTTTGACGCTACCACATGATTTATCTGATTTATTCGCTGCTGCCGCATGGAGGCGCCCAGAATTATATCTTCAACCTGAAGTGCGTGCTGGAATATCATCCTTTGCTTTGGCTGATTCAAATTTAGTTGAGGCTGGAGTAAAGTCCCTAACAACAGACTTAAGTAACGGTCAATGGGAAGCAAAATATGGTGAAATACGTACTTATACAGAGATAGATGTAGGTTATCGTTTTTTGCAAGCGACAAATAGATAAGTTATGAACAATTTGGCGCCTTTACGATAATTTATAAAGACTATCGGTTTTAGTGTTTAAGTAGTAGGTTTTTAACTAAAAAAGTGTTTTGCTAAAAATTGAAGCATTACTGTTACCACTGCATCTGCCGACTCAATTAAAAAACCATGACCAGAATTTTCTATAACGAAAAGTTCGGAATTAAAAATACCATCAGCAAGTTGCTTAGAAAATGCTACGGGAGTTAGAATATCTTCTTTTCCTACTACAACTAATGTTGGACAAGCAATATTGCTGATACGGTCACTTGTATCATTGTGAAGAATAGCTCGACTTTGATGATAAATTGCGTGCGGTGGTGGTAAAAATGGGTAGTAATCAATAATAGTAGCAATATCGTTAATACGTCCATCTATGTAAAAATTTTTAGTATACATCCAAGGTAATAAGCTTTTTTGAAAAATTCTTGCTTCTAATTGATTAGATAAGTCACCAAACATTTCAATAATCGAATTAAACTTAGCATCTCCTTTTGCCCAAGATGAAAGTAATATTAAACTTTTGACTTTTTCAGGATTGAAGACAGTTAATTCTTGAGCAATTTGTCCACCCATTGAATGACCTGCTACGTGTGCTTGGGTAATTCCCAAATAATTTAATAGTGCTGCTGTATCATCAGCCATTTGTTTAATAGTATATGGACTGTCTGGCGCCGAGCTTTTCCCTACTCCTCGGTTATCTAATCGAATTACTTGATATTTCTTTATAAGTGCTGGTACAACTGCCGACCAGTAGGAGCTATCACAATCAAATCCAGCAATTAATATAAGAGGTTCACCCGTTCCTTGAACGTTGTAAAATAAATCAATTCCGTTGACATTAATTTTTTGCATAATGATTACTCTTACAGCATCGTGCGTTGTAACTCAGGGAAAACTTTCGATACTTTACTCAATATATAATCTCCGTATGTACTTTGAAGTTTATGTACACTGGCGTCATCCCAGCGTTCGCTTCTATCATCTACAATTACTTTACCTATGTTAAAAATAATCTTACCAACAGAACTTGCCTTTTTGGTCGAGCCACATCTCCCACAAGATACTAAATTTATCTGCGTAAACCCTGATGGTGACTTTGATGGTGATATTAGCGATGCTGAAGTCTACTTTAACGGGTTTAAATTAAAAAATACGACGCTTCATAAAGTATTAGCAGCAGCACCAAGCATACGCTGGCAGCATACACCAAGTTCAGGTGTGAATCATATTCTTACACCTATATTTTTAGAACGCTATATAACTCTTACCAACGGTTCGGGAGTTCATGCTATACCCATTGCTGAATTTGTGCTGAACTTTATGCTCTACCATGCCAAAAATGTCCAGAAGTTGCAAAGTTTGCAAGCAGACAGGTCTTGGAATAAATGGTTTGAGTTACAGGAATTATATAACAAAACTGTATTAATTATTGGTACGGGAACTATTGGTAAAGAAATTGCTGTTCGCGCAAAAGCTTTTGGTATGAATGTTTGGGGTAGTCGTCGCAATCCTGAACCGTTACCTAATTTTGATAAAATAGTCGGCGCCAATTCATGGCAATCTCTACTTCCACAGGTAGACTATTTGGTAGTTGCCACACCGCTAACTCCAGAAACCAAAGGTTTAATAAACGCTTCGGTACTACGGTCAATGCGTCCGACTGCTTACTTTATTAATATAGCTCGCGGCGCCATTGTGGATGAAGAAGCATTACTTACCGCACTACGTGAAAATTGGATTGCTGGTGCCTCCTTAGACACCTTTATTACTGAACCTTTACCACCAGAAAGTCCTTTTTGGTCATTACCTAATGTATTTGTTACACCACATAATTCAGCGCTAACTCCACAGCTTTACGACCGAATTGTGTCATTGTTTCTTGATAATTTAAATAGATATCGAACTGGTCAGCCGTTACGTAATGTTATAGATAAACACATAGGTTATTAAGTAATTTTCACGAAGTAATATATCAAATGGCGCCATTCAATAACTTAACGAGTAATCCGTACTTAGGAACACGACGTGTAATGATGGGTTCTCGCGGTGCAGTTGCCACGAGTCAACCAAATGCAGTTGCGGCAGGTATGTCCATGTTTAACTTGGGGGGAAATGCAGTTGATGCAGCGATTGCAACAGCTATTGCCCTTACTGTTGTAGAACCGACTTCCAACGGTATTGGTTCAGATGCGTTTGCTATTGTTTGGGATGGAAAAATTCACGGTTTAAATGGTTCTGGTAAAAGTCCTCAACATCTTACACTTTCAGATTTTGCAGAATTTACTGAGGTACCAGAACGAGGTTGGCATTCTGTAACTGTACCTGGCGCCGTTTCGGCATGGCGTGCTTTATGGGAACGCTGGGGAAAGTTACCATTTGAGACTTTATTTATACCAGCAATTCGTTATGCTGAGTCAGGTTTCCCTGTGGCGCCAGTTACATCCATATTATGGAAAGCAGCAGAAAGAATTTTTCTTCCCCTTACAGGTGTGGAGTTTGAACCGTTTAAAAAAGTCTTTTTTCCTAAAAATAGGGCGCCTGTTGCTGGAGAAATTTGGGCTTCTCAACTTCATGCCGAAACATTAAGGGAAATTGCTGCGACAGGTGGTGAAAGTTTTTACCGAGGCGCGCTTGCTCAAAGCATGGTTGAGTTTGCTAATGCTACTAGTGGATACTTAAGTTTGAATGATTTCGCAACACATCGAGCTGAATGGGTGGCGCCTATTTCTACCAACTACCGAGGTTTGACAGTTTGGGAAATACCTCCTAACACTCAAGGTATTGCCGCATTAATTGGTTTAAATATTCTTTCTGGTTTTGATTTATCTGATTATCCACGAGATTCAGTAGAAAGTTACCATTTGCAAATCGAAGCAATAAAACTAGCTTTTGCTGATTTACACAAGTACGTTGCTGATGAACGTTTTTTTGCTGTACCTACTGAGCATTTTCTTGACCCTAATTATGCAGCAAGGCGCCGTGCTTTAATTACAGACACAGCTATTCCACTCGCTTCCCCAGGACTACCAACAGGAGGAACAGTATATTTAGCAACCGCTGATAATGACTTGATGGTATCTTTTATACAATCAAACTATCACGGCTTTGGCAGTGGAATACTCCCACAAAATACAGGTATTGCATTACAAAACCGAGGTTACGGATTCACTTTAGAATCAGGACACGCAAATCAATACGCACCAGGTAAACGTTCATTACATACAATAATTCCTGGTTTTCTTACTCAAGACAATCAACCTATAGGCCCATTTGGAGTGATGGGAGCAGCAATGCAACCCCAAGGACATTTGCAAGTAGTAACCAATATGGCTGATTATGATATGAATCCGCAAACAGCTTTAGATGCTCCCAGATGGCGTTTTAATATAGGTTCTCAAGTATTTCTAGAACCGAGCGTACCGCAAGTCATAGCTCAACAACTTTCAGCGCGCGGTCACGATGTACAATACAGTTCAAATATTGGGCTTTTTGGTCGCGGTCAAATTATTTGTAAGCACAATGGAGTTTTTATCGCTGCAAGTGACTACCGCGCAGACGGGTTAGCAAGCGTCTGGTAATAATATGTATACGTAGGGTGCGTTACAGTCTGAAAAAATTGACACTAAGAATAAAAATTAAACTAGCTGTAACGCACCAACCATATTTGTCAATTATATAATTAATATATGCTTGACACATAGTGAATTAAAGCTTATGAATTTAGAAGAATTTAAGCAAGCTCTAACAAATGCACAAATATCTTTAACCTCGCTCCCGACTCCATTGAAAGCACTCTATCACGATAAAATAGGTAATTGGGATGCAGCACACGAAATCTTAGAACATGCCATTGATAAAAATAGCGCATGGGTTCACGCTTATTTACACAGGAAAGAAGGTGATATTAATAACGCTCGTTACTGGTATCGACGTAGTGGAAAACCAGAATTTCAAGGTGAACTAGACGAAGAATGTGAACATATAACTACGCAGTTACTCTTAAACATAAAGCGCGTGATCTAAATTGGCGCCACTCCAAAAAATATCTTCAAAACAAGAATTTCACTTTTGTATATTACCGGATTTAAAATTATATATGTTTGATTAAGTTTAAGGAAAAAGATGAATCAAGAACAATGGACTGTAGTTGATAAATATATTACTGACCTTTTTATACCCCCTGACCCAGTACTTGATGCGACAATTCAATCTACCATTGATGCTAATATGCCATTAATCAACGTGGCGCCTAATCAAGGAAAGTTACTGCACGTACTTGCACTTATGAAAGGCGCCCGTAAAATATTAGAGATTGGTACACTCGCTGGTTACAGCACAATTTGGTTGGCACGCGCGCTACCTGTTGATGGTAAGTTAATTACATTAGAAGCAGACGCAAAACATGCTGCGGTTGCTCGCGATAATATTGCACGCGCAGGATTAACTGATAAAGTTGAGGTACGTTTAGGAGCAGCACTAGATACTTTACCGCAGCTTGAAGCCGAAGGGCAGGCGCTGTTCGATTTAGTATTTATTGATGCCGACAAAGTTAACACGACAGAGTATTTCGAGTGGGCACTTAAATTCACGCGACGTGGTAGTTTAATTATTACTGATAATGTTGTGCGAAAAGGCGCCGTAATTGATGCCAATAGTACAGATGTAAATGTTCAAGGGGTGCGGCGCTTTAATGCTGCGCTGGCAGCAGAACCCCGTGTGACAGCAACAGTAATTCAAACAGTCGGTAGCAAAGGTTACGATGGTCTAGCAATTGCACTTGTAAATAGCAATTTTTAATTAGATGTTAAAGCGAAAATAAATGTTTATTTAAAAGATTGTAATATTGCTTTTTTAGCTAAAACGGCACCTTGGTTTGTAAAGATAATTTTCCTAAAATTGGATGTGTAAAGTGAAGCTCGCGTGCGTGTAAATGTAATCTATCTGATGAGTTATTGCTTCCATATAACCTATCGCCTAAAATAGGTGTTCCAAGTCCTTGTTTATCGGCTGCATGAACTCGTAACTGATGCGGGCGCCCTGTTAGAGGTGTAAACTCAATACGAGTATAATTACTCTTGTCAATTACTTTGTAATGAGTTGTGCATTTTTTGCCATGCTCCCAGTTTACTTCTTGGTATGGACGGTTTTGTGGATTTCCCCAAAGTGGAAGTTCGATGATACCTGTGTCTGAATTTATGTTACCGGAAAGTACAGCTTCATAGACTTTCTGAACTTGCCTTTGTTGAAACTGCACAGCAAGTTGACGATATATATCTAAATTACGTGCAATTAGTAATATTCCTGATGTATCCTGGTCTAGACGATGTACAGGAATTAATTTCATCCCATCGGTTAATGTATTACGTAAACGGCTTAATACACTATCTTGAGTATTACGATAGCGACCAGGAACGGACAGTAACCCCGAAGGTTTATTAATAGCTATTATATATTCATCTTCATACAGTAAATTTTGAAGGGGCGCCATTAGTTCTGGTGTATGTAACCCAGAAAGTAAAAACCCCATAATAGGTTGGCAACGTTCGGAACAGGCGCCATAAAACTCTCCTTGAATTTTATCACCGTTGGGTAATGACTCTCCCCACCAAAATTCAGCCATTGCCAGAGGTTTTAAATTATGTATTGCAGCATAATGAAGTAATTTTGGGGCACAACAGTCACCCGTCCCAGTGGGTGCTTGCGGCATTAATTGCTGTAACGATTGTGACATTCCTAAAAAATTAGTCAGCGAATATACTGCGTGCATTTTTGCTTGGAGTTGACGCGATATTTCTTTACGCTGCTGTTTTAATTCGGTAATACGGATGTTGGCTGATTCAATAATTTGTTTTAATGGGTGTAATTTTTCATCACGTTGACGCTTGAGTAATTTTTTTTCAATACCATCTCGACGACTTTCTTCTAGAAGTTCTTCTTCGTTTATATTGGATAGCAGGCGCCTTTCTTGACGCTGCTGTTTACGTTGTTCATGGCGTATATTTAATTGTTGTATTTTGTCTGCGAAGTGAAGCGATAAGTTTTCATATTCTTGATGCTCAGGCATTTGTTGTAAAGTGATTAATTCTTGTTTGATAGTATCTAACTGTGAAAGCACTTGCGTTTCATCAAATGCAACTTCCGAGCGTCCGGGTATAGGTGGCGCCCAACCTGGTACAAAACTTTCTCCATTTAATAATCCTGAGAATGCTTTAATAACTCTAGTATCATTTGATGGTAATTCTACTATTAATATGCCATACATTTTACCTTCTTGGGAATAACGCGCGTCTTGTCCTAAATGTCGCATCAAACCACGCGCAACTTCTTCTGAAAGGGCAGTTCGAGGAAGTCGCTGTGAATGTCCTTCGTAATAGTAGTTAGGAAGTGCCGAACTTTCTAATACTGGATGAATGAAGTCTGATATTTGATGTAATATAACCATAAAATCCCCCTAATCCCCCGCTTTCTTTGGGGAGATTAAATATTTTTATATCAAACTTGCAGAATCAGCGTCTAAAAATAACGTTGCCTGCGTTTGATGGCGTAAAATAGAAGCTGGACAAGTTGTAGTAACTTCACGCCGGAGCATTTGAGCGATGATTTTAGCTTTACGTTGACCAGGCGCCAGACAGATTATTCTCTTAGCAGCGCAAATTGTAGGTATCGTAACAGTAAAAGCATATTGGGGCACTTGTTCAATATTAGAAAAATATCCTGTATTAACCTGTTGTTGACGATTAACCTCATCTAGTTTAACTAGCTTAACAGTATATGGGTCATTAAAATCTGCTACTTTAGGGTCATTAAATGCCAAATGCCCATTTTCCCCAATACCTAATAAACACAAATCAATCTTGTGTGTTTGTAGCAATTCTGAATAACGCGCGCACTCTATCAATGGTTGTTGAGCATCTGCTTCGATATAATGAAATACCTGGGGATGAACTTTTTGCTCAACCTTTTCTCTGAGGTATTGTCGAAAACTTGCTGAATGGTTAGCCGAAATTCCTAAATACTCATCTAAATGAAAACAAGTAACCCGTGACCAGTCAATACCACCTAGTGATATTAACTCGTCTAAGAACTTAAGCTGTGAATTACCTGTTGCTAATAATACACTTGCTGTTTCTTGTTCCTGCAACACATTATATAGATACTCATATACAATTTCAGCAGCAGCGCGCGCTATCTCAGCTTCAGAATTATAAACATTTACCTTAAGGGATGAGACGCTAAAGTTCTTTGACGGATTTATCATATGTTGTAAAGCTCTGTAGGATAGGCGTCTTGCCTGTCATACAGGATTATTGATTTCTCGAATTACCCTCACATTATAATTTTACTACTATCAAGGGTCTATGGCGCCACTAACAAAACGGACGCTTATATAATTACATTCTCTGTATAAAAACAATCTACGTATATAAACGTAATTATCAGGGTTAATATGCAGGCGCCTTCAGAGTGAGTTTACATAAATGGTAGTATTATCAAGTAACTCAATAGTAAATTCTAAATATCATTAAAATGCATATTCCTGAAATCACTCAAACATTGTTGGAAGCAAAAGACGAGAAAGGGTTAAGTTTTGAAGATTTAGCCAAACTCGTGAAAAGGAATGAAGTTTGGGTTGCTTCTGTAATTTATCGGCAAGCTAGTGCTTCACTTGAAGAAGCAAAAATTTTAGTTGATGCGCTAGAAGTTGCTCCATACTATGCTTCTGAGTTAATCAAATATCCCATTAAAGGTAGTGATTCTATTGTACCAACTGACCCTTTTATTTATCGTTTTTACGAAATTGTGCAGGTGTATGGACTACCCCTCAAGGATATAGTTCAAGAAAAGTTTGGCGATGGAATTATGAGCGCGATTGATTTTACTTTAAATGTGGAAAAGGAAGAAGACCCAAAAGGTGATAGGGTTAAAATCGTTATGTCTGGTAAGTTTCTTCCTTATAAAAAATGGTAATTTTGCTCTCTAATGATACGAAATAATGCATTTAGACGTTAACCGATTTGTCGCGCGGTAGCTTTAGAAACATTACAATCAGTAACGACACACAATTTGTGCAATTTCAAACTTGTTAAAATTGAAAGTACGGTGGGCTTCGGCCCACCATTCATAAACGCGCTTTAATAAAATTTTATTGTTTAACGTTTTCCTGGACAGTTTTCACATCCAGCTTTAAGCTTTCTGCTATTTGCTCGATAGTAAACCCTGCCTTTAGTAAGATAGGGATTGTCTCTATTTTTTGTTCGAGTCGTCCTTCTTCTCGTCCTTCTAAATAGACCTTGCTTTTTCTTAACGATTCTAACTCAAGCATAGCTTCTAATTCCTTTACTGATAAGTTTGGAAGTTTGTCCATTACCACCGTTTGAATAAATTGTAGAACTTTTTCTTTCAAAGCGGGACTGGTAATTTCCGAATTTGTTCTAATTATTAGCTGTCGAGCTAATTTCCCTATTTTCTCTCTGCCTTGCTTCTTTGCAACTAAACACATAACACCTACGCTCAAGGATTGATTTGGGTCTTTACCAAGTTCATCTAGATAAAACCGACGTAGGACAGGTAAGAATATCTCTAAATATGGTGGAAGCGTTCTTTCATTGCAGCGTCTATCGTAGATTACTATCGCGTACCATTTTTTGTTAGGTGGTTTTTTTTGGGTCAAATACATCATTATTTTGCCAAAAAAGCTGTTGTAGAAGTCACTGTCCTTATATCCTTGTGCTTCGACAAAATATAGTGGCATAAAGCTATATCCTGAGCTTGTTTTGTATAAACCATCTAAGCGATAACTTTGTTGCTTGAGTTCTTCTGCACCGAACTCGTATCCGGTTTTATTATCCTGTCCTTCACCGATGAGTTCAAAAAATAGCTCTGGTAGGTTTTGGAAGATTTTGTAGAAGAGTGGATCTGCTGTCATTCACTTTTCGCTCACACCTGGAGACGTGGTAGATTTTGATTAAGTATAATATTACCATATAGTTTAATGGTTACATGTCTATATACAAATTAATGTTGGCGAACTTAGAATTTTGGACAGGCGCCCTTTCTCATGTAAAATATGTAAAGAAAGTTTATGTTTTCTTAACTTTATTTACATAGCTTATGCTGGCAGCACTTCTGTTCGATTTAGATGGAACCCTTGTTAACACAGACCCCATCCATTTTTTAGCTTGGCAGAAAATGCTAAGTCGCTATGATATACATATAGATGAAAGTTTTTACCAGAAAAATATCAGTGGAAGATTGAATCCGGAGATACTCGCGGATATTTTGCCACAGTTGTCACCGCACCAAGCTGTGGGATTTGCCGATGAAAAAGAAGCGATGTTTCGAGAAATGGCGCCATCTTTACAGCGTTTACCAGGACTAACCGAGTTATTAGCTTGGACAGACACGCATAACATCAAGCGTACATTAGTTACAAACGCACCACGTGCAAACGCTTACTTTATGTTAGATGTATTAGGATTAGGCACCGCATTTGAATTAATAGTATTAGCAGAAGACGAAGAGAAAGCAAAGCCAGACCCCACACCCTACCGAGTTGCAGCACAACGTCTAGGAGTTAATATTGAAAATGCAATTGCTCTTGAAGATTCACCATCGGGTATTAGGTCTGCTGTTGGTGCAGGTATAAAAACTATCGGTATTGCATCAACTCATGACCCAGAAAAATTATGCGAGATAGGCGCCTGTATGGCAATATCCGACTTTACAGACTTACGTTTGTGGACACTTTTAAACTTTCAACTAAATTCTCAACTCTTAGAAGCAGCACCAATCACATAATTAAAAGCTGGTGCGTGACGCTACAAGTCTTATAATGAAATTGAAATTTGTTCATAGCGTTACGCACCCTACCAAGATAATTATGAATAAAGATGAGTTTGCCATTTTTTTTGAACAATCTATAGATAATCTCCAGCAAAAGCAAGAAGACTTAAAGGATAAATACGCTTTTGGAAGTTTTCCTAAGTATTGTTTTGACCAAGAAATCGGAACGCTTCAGTTTCAAGATGACCAAGATCAGGTACAAGTCGAAGCGCTTGTTACACCTATTGGTAGTTTCTCGTATAAAAGTGAAACATGGCAATGGTCATGGGCAAATTCGTCGATACTTGAGCGTTTACGGCTAAAATCTGAGAGAATAAAAGAACTCTACACGTTTACAGGCGCCCCAATTTTTGAGGCATCAATAGTCAAGGTGAATGAGGAGCAAGCTTGGGAGCTTTCAGCGATGGCAGTTGAATATTTAAAGTCCTTGGGATGTTATTCTATGCCTTACGAGGGAAGACAATTGCGAAATTTTGTTTCTATAGATGAAATTATCAAATGCCCGAAGGACCTGAGATTAAATTAGCAGCAGCCAAAATTGCCAAAGCTATTTGTAACGTACCCATAACTGATATATTCTTTGCTTTTGACGCACTGAAAGAGTTTGAAAAAATTCTGGCAGGTCAGCAAGTAGTGTCCGTCAAACCCAGAGGCAAAGCATTATTAATTCGATTTAGTAATGACCTGAGTATATATAGTCACAACCAACTTTATGGACTTTGGTATATACGTGACGCAAATACTTATCCCAAAACAAACAGACAACTAAGATTAGCAATTCACACGCATAAAAAATCAGCTTTATTATACAGCGCATCAGATATATCTGTTCTTAATGATGCTGAAATCGCTGTACATCCATTTTTAAAGAGTCTTGGGCCCGATGTATTGGATGAAGCTACAACTATAGAACAAGTTGAAGAACGGTTGCTTGATAAACAATTTTATAGGAGAGGGTTGGCGCCGTTATTACTCAATCAGCAATTTATTTGTGGAATAGGTAATTATCTTCGTAGTGAGATTTTGTTTGTAGCACGTATAAATCCTTCATTTCGTCCTATGGACTGTACTACCAGGCAAATTCAAAAACTAGCAGAAGCGGTGGTTGTAATTCCTCGTAAGTCTTATATTACTAAGGGAATTACAAATGATATTGCCATTGCGACGAAGCTTAAAGCTGCTGGTAAACCACGCAAAGCTTATCGTCACTGGGTTTTTAATCGAGATAATCAACCTTGTCACGCTTGTGGTACGACTATTATTAAAAGTGTAATGGGCGCCAGACGCATTTATTATTGTCCTCAATGCCAGAGTTAATTGTCATTAGTCGCATATTATTGTCATTAGTCGCCATTATTGTCATTCTGAGCGTAGCGAAGAATCTGAAGAATCTAATTTTCTAACTAGATTTTGAGATGCTTCACTGCGTTCAGCATGACATGTAAGGGCATCCGTTACATCCGTTGCATCCGTTACATCCGTTACATCCGTTGCCAACTATCCTTTAACTGCTGTAAACGCACGCTCTAATGCTTCGAGTGCCAAATTAATTTCAGCTTCGGTGACAATTAATGGTGGTACAAAACGAATTACTTTAGGTCCTGCGGGGACTAATAGCAACCCTTCTTTAATCGCAGCGTTAACTACATCACTAGAAGTTAACTCAACATTGTCGTATAATTCCATACCATTAATTAATCCCCAGCCTCGGACATCACTGATAAGCTGTGGATATTTAGCGGCTAATTGCTTCAATCCTGCGCGTAATTGTTCTCCTCTGGCTTCAACGTTTGCAAGTATATTTTCTTTCTCTATCGTTTCGCATACGGCCAACGCTACTCCGCAAGCAAAAGGATTTCCCCCAAATGTCGAAGCGTGTTCACCAGGTTGGAATATATCACAGAATTTTTTGGCTAACATGGCGCCTATAGGAATACCACCACCCAAACCTTTTGCACTAGTCAAAATATCTGGCTCAACACCAAGCTGTTCATAACCCCATAGTTTACCACTACGTCCCATGCCAACTTGCACTTCGTCAAATATTAATAGTACTCCTGTCTCATTACAAATTTGGCGGAGTTTACGGAAGTAGGAAACATCACCTGGTCGAACTCCTCCTTCTCCTTGTAATGGTTCGATCAATATTGCCGCAACTCCGTAGTCTCCTTCGTCGAGTTCACCTATTGCCGCTTCGACTGCTGCAAAGTCGTTGTATGGCACGTAACTGAAACCTGGTACTAGGGGATCAAAATTCTTTTGATATTTTGGCTGTGCTGTGGCTGTAATTGTCGCCAAAGTCCGACCGTGAAAACTTGAATGTGCTGTTAGAATGATTGGACGTTCTATGTTTAATACTGTATGCGCGTATTTACGTGTTAGTTTAATTGCAGCTTCGTTTGCTTCGGCGCCGGAATTACAAAAGAATACTCGGTCTAGGCAAGAATGTTTAACTAGCCATGTGGCTAATTCTCCCTGTTCAGGAATATAGTACAAATTTGAAACATGGTGTAGTTTCTGAATTTGACGTGTAACAGCTTCAACCATTGCTGGGTGAGCATGTCCAAGTGTACAAGTAGCGATTCCTGCAACAAAATCTAAGTATTCGCGTCCTTGTGTATCCCAAACACGGCAACCAGCACCTCGTTCTAAAGCTATTGCGTATCGTCCATAAGTGGACATTACAGCTTTATCAAAGCCATTATTATCAAAATTATGTGATGTGGGTGATGTTGGTTCTAATGTTGCTAGCTCAGTACTCATTAGTCTTGCCTCCCTAAAAATATCCAAATTCTATAGCCGTTTTTACCAATACTAAATCTTAGTTCAAATACTTAAATATCTCAAATGCGAGTGGCGGTGTGAAAAAAAGAACTGTATACTCAACGCTTGAACAAAAATATCAGCGCATTCAAAAAGAATTGATGGCAGGGACACTAGCACTTGTAGGTGTTTTCCTCATTGGTACTGCTTGGTACTCGCTGGTAGAACGTTGGTCTTGGCAAGATGCAGCGTATATGACTGTTATTACTCTAGCTACTGTTGGCTATGGTGAAACACATCCTTTAGGAAATAGAGGTAGATTATTTACAATTGCGTTAATCTTAATGGGTGTAATTACCATTGGTTATATAGTCAATCGATTTACAGAAGCTGTAATCGAAGGCTATTTCCAAGAAAATCTTCGTCTCAGACAACGGCGCCTATTCATGAATTCGTTATCAGGTCATTATATTATTTGTGGTTTCAGTCGAACAGGTCGTCAAATTGCCAAAGAATTCCAGGCAGAGGGCGTACTGTTTGTAATTATCGAGAAAGACCTTGATTCAATGCAGCAGGCTCAACAGGAAGGATATACTTTTTACCAAGGAGATGCCACCCTCGATGAAACTCTGCTGCGAGTTGGAATTGAAAGAGCAATTTGTATTGTTGCCGCTCTTCCATCTGATGCCGAAAATCTTTATACTGTACTTTCTGCTAAAACTTTAAATCCTAGTATTCGTGCCATTGCACGCGCTAGTACCGAAGAAGCAGTACAAAAATTGGAGCGTGGCGGCGCCGATGTGGTAATTTCCCCTTATATTACAGGTGGAAAGCGGATGGCAGCAGCAGCACTGCGACCCCAAGTTATGGACTTTGTGGAAGGTGTCCTAACTGGTGCAGACCGTCAAGTTTATATGGAACAACTTGTGCTTGACCCCGCAGTTTGTCCCGTTGTTGGGTTAACATTGCAGAAAGCTTGCTTACGCGCTCAAACTGGTGCATTAGTATTAGCTATTCAACGTGCGGACGGTTCTGTAATTGGTGGTCCAACGGGAGATACGCTATTACTGCCAGGGGATTTACTCATCTGCATGGGAACAGCAGAGCAACTGCGAAGTCTCAACCAAATTATCGAACCCATAAATACCAAGTCTCGGCGCCGTTCCCAAAGAAAGTGAAGATAATATAATATACGGATGATTGCGTAAATGATATGTAAATTTTTTGCCAAGATTCCCCTCGCTTGGCAACTGTTAGTTAAAGAAAAGACACGTTTGGCTGTAGCTGTTGCGGGTATAACATTTGCAAATATACTGATGTTTGCTCAAATGGGATTTGAGGGAGCATTGTTTGAAAGCGCAATTGCTCCTCATAAAAGTTTCGACACCGATTTAGTATTAGTGAGTCGTAATTTTGAAACTATTTACTCAATCAAAGATTTTCCTACTGAACGATTGTACCAAGCACGTGGATTTGCGGGAGTTCTTGAAGTGAATCCTGTGTATATAGGTTTAGGTAGGTGGAGTAACCCAGAAACTCAAGGACTGCAAACGATTTTGATTATGGGTACAGACCCAGCAAATAAAATTTTTAGATCACCCCAACTCAATCGTGATTTGAACGAGTTGCAAATTCAGAACCAAGTATTATTTGATAAAACTGCTTTACCCACAAACAGCTATATTGCTTCGTTATTTCAAAATCAAACCACACCAGAGACAGAGGTAAATAAAATTAAAGTGCGTATTGGTGGTTATTTTTCTCTGGGTAAATCATTTGCTACTTATGGAAATATCATTACTAGTGATTCTACTTTTTTAAGACTTTTTGCAAGTCATGAACCCAACCAAATTGGTACAGGGTTGATTAAGCTGAAAACAGGCGCCGACATTAAACAGGTTAAAAACAATTTAAAATTAGGTTTACCCGACGATGTTTTGATATTAACCCACGACGAATATATCGATATGGAAAGAAACTACTGGGGAAAAACAACTCCCATTGGTTTTATGTTTGGAGTTGGTGTCATGGTATCGTTTATAGTCGGTTGCGTTATCGTCTATCAAATTTTATACTCAGATATTTCAGCGCATTTAGCCGAGTATGCAATGCTCAAAGCAATAGGTTATACAAACAATTACTTACTCTCCGTTCTTGGACAAGAAGCTTTACTACTAGCAGTTTTAGGATATCTACCAGGTTTAATAACTGCATTAGCATTTTATAAACTTGCAGCAAATACAACAAAGCTACCCGTATTTATGACGATAGAACGAGGCGCCAGTGTTTTTGTGTTAACAGTAATAATGTGCTTTGTATCTGGTATTTTTGCCATGCAAAAGCTACGCACCGCAGATCCGGCAGACTTAATGTAACTTAATATAAAACTAACGAGTTATTGTGCAAACATTAAACAGAAGTTAACTATTCACGAATGGTTGTTGAACGTCAACTTCCTGCCAACCATGCATAGAAGCAACGCTTTTCAACATCCACTCAATTCCTACAGGAGGCGCCGAGCTTATTAGAATACCAGGATAAACAGCAGTACCCCAAGTAGGATGAAGCACAACACGACATTTATTTTTAATAATTGGATAACCCAGTAAAGCTTTGACGACAGCAGTATCATCATGGGGAAACTCACCGGGACGTGACAGAATTGGATAACCAGTGCGAGGGTCAACTAAATCAGAAAAATACCCTCCATCACGTAAATTGAAAGCAACATCAAACCCATAGCGAATAAATTGTTCACGCAAAACTTGCTTTTCAGCTTCAACAACATCACTGTCCTCAAGCATTTCGTAACGTGCTTTTGCGAGAACAACTGCAACCCACATTGACTTATCCTTCCAGTCTGGAAATATCCGCTCGCGGTTGGTACAGATATATTGACTAGGAGAATGAATTGAAATTTGAATAGCTTGTCCCAGTTTGCCAACCAAATGAATGGGATAGCTTTCATCCGAAGTCCGAACTCTAAAATAATCCACCTATTTAATACTGTTTTTTACAAGAGAGTACAAACTTGTCCTTGATAAAAATAATAACTCTTAATTTTTAATAAAAAACACGATTTTTTTGCAAAATCATAGTTTATATGCTGAATTGTAAAATTTTTATATTCTTTTTAACATCAATTTTATATTTTCTTAATAATTTGACATCATCTCCTCCCAAAAACCCGAATATCCGAACCAACATTAGCATCCGTAGTAGCATCCGTAGGTTGGGTAAAGCGCAGCGTCACCCAACAAACTCACTATCGTTGAAAAGTCCATAATCGATGCTTAATACAAACCAAGTATTCACAAACCAAAGCATTTCATAATATTTAGGTATATTTACCATAAATTAGTACAAAGTTTACATCTACCTTAAGGAATACCCTGCACACTTGCTTATCTCGTCAGTAATAATTGGAATATCAAAAATCAAATTTCAACTCACCCAACTAAAGGTATTTTTATACCTCACTCTTTGCCGTGCAATGTTTGCAGATAGCAGATTTTGCGCTTTACAAATGTTTTTAATGAAATCATCAGAACAAATTGGTTTGAAAATGCATCAACATAATCCAGGTAGCAAAACTAACAAAGTAATCGGCGCCGTTATTGTGATAAAGCTAGTAGTGACAAGTTACTTTAGCTGTCAATTTGTTGGTTCTTGGATAAATTACTACCAACAGACTGCAAATACGTACCCAACATCACTTCCTTGGGTAAGCACAAAAACAGACTGCGAACATCGTGGTAAAGAATGGCGTAACGAAAAATGTTGGGACTCAGAACACAGTATGTTGTTCTAGAAACATAATTATTCTCTTGTGGAATGGGCTTAAGATTGCCCGTTCCATCCAAAAGGGCGGGCAAGGATGCCCACCCCACAAGATACAGATATAAAACAACGATTAATTAAGCGTTAAAGCATTTACAGGTACTTCATCCCAAGAAGTAACCTTGCGTAGTCTTGCCTGCCAACCCCACGCTTTTTGGATTTCGGTCAAATTTTTTTGAAAAGACTCGTGGCAGTCTTTGGCATGGGACTCGCTACTTGTAGCAATACACGCATGAATCATACCAGACGCATCAATTTGTTCGTTTACCCAAATAGTCATATAATTCCCCCAAGTACTTGAGTTCTTTAAAATATTACGCGATTTTCTACTTCTATTAAAGCCTATTTACAAAGTTCTTATTTTTTCGCAATGAGTCGTAAAATATATAAAACCACAAAGGACACAAAGAAGCAACGACCATGCTGGGGTTTACTCTGAGTCACGCAAGTGGCTTGACATAAAGCGAAGACAAGTGAGATTATTCTCTCAAACGGCGCCTGCGTCTTCTTCTGGGCTGATTTTCATGATATTTTTGAATTTCTTGAGCATTTGCTAAAAGTAATTTGGCTATTTCTATTTTTATTTCGGTTAGTTTATCTGAGTCTTGCGTATTTGTCCCATCTAATATTTGCAGTGCAGTACCAATATAGTTAGTTGTCATTAGTGCTTCAATGTGCCTATTTGCTTGCACAATGCTTGACCTATATATAAATAAAGAGATAAGGCTGATGATTTGAGTTAGTGTACCTGTTATAGAGCCAACTAATATTAAGGTTAAACTTGGTTTTTGATATACTAGTGCAATTGTAAATGCTACTAAACCAAAGCCGCATAACATCGTGATAACACTTAATCGAAATATCCAATCTATTTGTTGAAGGTTTCGATTAAAGTATGCTGAAAGTGTCGCTGTTGAGATATCCCACGCTGGTTTTACTTTGTCTTGACTTTGAGATGTTAAGTTTGCAGCAGCTTGATAATTGCTTTCTGTAATATATGTTAACTGGTTTGGTAGGTTATCTAAGATTGTCCAAATTATTAAACTTAATATTGTGCCAAGTGCTAAAACTATACTAGCTCCAAAAAAGCTAAATTTATCAAGTATATAGTTATATCTTAGTAAGAAAGCTAATACTACTCCTACTATTAACAAGAATAAGAAGAAAATTATATATATAGATATTCTACCCGATTTACTTGCTGAAATATAGTATCCGTTCAGGGGGGCGCCTGATATTGAAGTAGACGGGTTGAGTTCAATACTTCTTAAAAATCTTCTCGGTAATACTATGTAGTCTTCATTTATACCTTGCCTAATTAAGTCTTTTGCTATTTTCTTCTTGGTTTTATCAACTCTAATTTCGACTCCTTTACCTCTCAAAACTACAAGAATAATTATTGCATTAATTTCTCGTCCTCTTTTCCAACCAGTTTTTACAAGTGCATATTGGTTGTTAGAGTCATCAAATTTTGTTTCTACATCTATTGTTTTGCCTTTGGGTATTGAACTGGCATAGTGGAGAATAACGTTTTTGACGATTTCTCTATGTTCGATGATGATATCGGTACTATCGGAGACATTCATATAGTTTAATTTACTGCGTTTTTACACGTTATTTGATATGAGTGTAATTTTAGATTTAGGTTTAGGACTTAACGTTGGTGGTAGTCGCAAGGCGCCTTATCTTACATCTTGCAGCATTCTCAATAAGCTTAAAGAAACCGGGCTTATGTACGAAAAATCAACGTTTTATAGCAAAGTCTTTGTCAAGAAGCCCGGTTTCTAGGACTGGTGCAAGATGTGAGTTATGCTTATATTTGTTGGATTTGCTCTGATGAAGCTCCCGCTTTTAGAAGGTTGATGACTATTTGTCGTATGCTTTGCTCCTGGCGCCTTCTTGTAAAATTGATTGGTAAATTACTGACTCGCGCATAATATTTTTCCTTGCCTGATGTTGGAGATAGTGCGTGAAATAGCGACATTCCACCCTACTTATCTACTCTTGCTGATTTTCTTCTTGTTCTGCTTGTATTTGTTAGATTTTTTCTACTGTTAAACCAGTTACTTGTGTGATTAATTCTAGTGAAGCTCCCGCTTTCAAAAGGTTAACGACTATTTGTCGTTCTTTTTCGTCGGCGCCTTCTTGTAATATTGATTGATAAATTACTGACTCGCGCATGTTGTCTCTCCTTAGCAAACGTTGAATAAGTGCTTCGTCTAGTACCAACCCGGCAAGAATAGCCGTAGATGCCATGACGTTGTTTTGTGTTCTTGGGTTGGTAATGTTTTCTATTTGGGCTGCTACAGACTGCAATATGCTGTCTTTAGTACTAGTATCGCTCAAAACAGCTAATGGTAACAAGCCAGGATTGGCCATGAATTTGCTTGTAGGTTGTTCCCACAGACGGATGACTTGAAATCGATGAGTTGTATTTTTTAGTTTAAATGTATTTGTTTTAACTAGTTTTAAATCTTTTTTGCTTGTGACTTTTTTCAGATATATATAAATATGTGTTGACTGATGCTCTTGCTATTAAATGGTATGAGAATAACTACGGATGTAACGCGAAATACTTGCGAAAGTGCTACTAGTGTGACGTTACGGTTATAGTCTGCTGCTATTGCTGCCATTACCCCTACTCCACCTGGTACTGTTGCTAGCATTGCTGTAAATAGATTTATTTTTGCTAGTCGCGAGTATATGTAACCTGTACAGGCGCCGCTTAGGAGTAAGAATAAGGTGAGAATTATATAAATGGGTATACTTGTTGCTATGTTAGTAAAGTCTGCACGTGCGTTTGAGTGGTTTGAGAAGGATTGTGTCACTACAGAAGTATCTATATATAGCTGGATAGCTTCGACATACTATCACTCCGGCGCCTATCCCTGAGAGTATCCATGTTATTCCACCTAGGTTTAGTGATACTCCTATGTAACCTAACGGTGCGGCTAGTAACATTTCTAAACATAGTTTTGTAATTGTTGGCTCATGTTTAGGCACCTGTGTTTGGGTTACGGGGAATGTTTGATTGATTAACACGTTGATTAAAAAGGTTGATTTTATAAGGGTTTTCAGTAGGGGTTGGTGGGGTAATTACTATAGATAATTACTTGTAAACCTCCTTTAAGTTCTTTGTCTTGTTTGTTAACTTGTAGTTATTATTTCTTTACATTTTCACATTAACCCGGACGGTAGACTTATACACCTACTCGCCGTTAGATTTATTACCCTAACTTCTAACTCCTAACTCCTAACTCCTAACTCCTAACTCCTAACTCCTAACTCCTAACTCCCATGCATATTCTTTGGTTTCGTCGTGATTTACGTTTGACTGATAATGAATGCCTTTCGTTGGCTTGTGCTAGGGATGCTTCTGTGTTGCCTTGTTTTGTTATTGACCCCTGGTTTTATGAGCGGTGGGCTGATATTGGTAATGCTCGCGTTAGGTTTTTGTTTGAGTCTTTGGAAAATCTTGATGCGAACCTACGGATGTTGGGTAGTCAACTTTATTTGTTTGAAGGTGATGCTGCGACTGTTATTAAAGATTTGACGAAGGTGTTGCTCGAAAAAAATATTGGTCAACCTAAGTTGTTTTTTAACCGTGATGTTCAGGTTGAGTATGGTATTGAGCGCGATAATCATATTATTGATTTTTATAAGTCGCTCAATCTTGACTATCATGTTGGTTTAGCCAATTTTCTTCAAGCTGATGATAATCACCGTGATGAGTGGTTTAATGAGTATTATAGTTACCAGCGTCATCCTATTTATCCACAGCCTTTACATATTAATACCCCTCAGTTGTCTTTTAATATTCCGCAGCTTACTTTTAGACAATTAAAGAAGAAGTACCGCGCGTTTTGGCAAACTGGTAAGGTTTATTTTCCAGGAGGAGAAACCAAGGCTTTTGAAAAACTCGATTCTTTTCTGACATCTCGCTTTCATGGTTATCACTGGAAGTTATCGCGTCCTTGGCTTGCTCAAAAAGGCGCCACTTCGCATCTTTCACCGCATCTCACTTTTGGCACTATGTCTGTACGTCAAGTATATCAAAGCACTAAGCGACGTGCGGAAGAGTTAGCGCAAGACCCGAAAGCAGGTTTTTCGCTCAAAGCGTTTCGTGACCGTTTACGTTGGCATGATAGTTTTAGCCAAAGATTATATTTTCACCCAGAAATTGCTCATACAAATCGCTTTCGAGAGTTTGATGAGTTGTATACACACGACGAATTAACACCTGAAAAACAACAATTATTTCGTGCTTGGCAATTGGGCGAAACTGGATTCCCTATGGTTGATGCTAGTATGCGACAATTAAAGACGATGGGATGGATGAATTTTAGGATGCGTGCGATGTGTGCCACTTTCCTAACTATTAATTGTGGTATATCGTGGCATCACGGCGCCAAACATTATATGAATTATTTGGTAGATGGTGATTTAGCTATTGATAACTGGCAATGGCAAATGCAAGCAGGTGTCACCAACCCTCTTAGTGATACGTTCCGTATTTATAACCCAACTAAAAATATTGAAGAACGTGACTCTGACCTGCGTTTTATTTCGTATTGGATACCCGAACTAAAAGGATATAGCGTACCCGAAATTATTCAAGGTGCATATCTGGGACGCAGCACTTATCCACAACCAATGCTAGATTGGTCAGAAACACGTAAAATTAACGGTAAAATTGTCTCAGACCTACGTAAACAAGTCAAACAACGAATTATCGACGAAGGTGGAGATGAATTAGAAGGCGCCTTAGCTACCAAAAAAGCTGTTGATACCTATTGGCAATCTAAAGATAAACAATATCAAGAATATACCCAAAAATTAATCATCTCATAGGGATAACTAACCGCCTGAAACAAAAATTTCGAGCTTACAAAAATCCTTGGTCATAACTATGGTTCATTTTGTAACCATAAGCAAATTTTATCTATTAAATCTTTAATTAGTGCATATGTTTGGGTGCAAATATTAAAAAAGTGTTAAGATAGACGCTGACGACTCGATTATCTAAGTTCACAACTACCTAGCACAGTTAAAAATGAGTAAATTAACTTTATTGGCAGTTGATGATAACGCCGATAGTTTAGAATTGCTAAAAATGATTCTCGATAGCTCAGTTAACTTCAATGTATTAACGGCGACATCAGCTAGTGAAGCTTGGCAAATTGTCACACAAGTTCAGCCAGATATATTAATTACTGATATAGTCATGCCTGTGGAGGATGGTTTTTCGCTAATTAAGAAAATTAGGAGGCACGTCAACGAAAAAATCAGTAATATATCCGCTATTGCTGTAACTGCTTTAGCTGAAACTGAGTTAGCCAAGTATGAAACAAGTAATGGTTTTAATAAATTGATTTTTAAACCATTTGATTTTGATAATTTGATTGAAAATATTTATGCGATAATGCCACCATACTCTTAGAAGTATCTAGGAGATATTTGGTAATATGTCAGAACTTATTGATAAACGAAATAAAACTCTATGTAATGATTGTATTTTTCATGTTTCAAGGCTAGGCACCATCGAGTGTACGCATCCAGAAGAGTTTGAAATTAATTGTTATAATATTACCTTCTGTAGTTCTTTTCAACCAATGCATGAGGTAGAAAGTCCGTGCGTTGCTTATGGTCAAGATGTGGAGACATTTTAGATGCAGCGAGTACTCGAACCAGAAGTCATGGATACCTTACAAGAGGCTATCGAATATGATGCAATGGATTTTACTAATGTTAACACCGCATTTGCAGAACACGCAATTAGTTTAGGCGCCTCTGGTTTAGTGTTAGATGCAGGTACAGGGACAGCACGTATTCCAATTTTAATGTGTCAATTAATGTGTCAACGGTGCCCAAATTTACAAATCATTGGCATAGACCTTGCGGAGAATATGCTAAAAATAGGCGCCAAGAATATAGAAGCAGCAGGATTACAACAACAAATATCACTTGAACTCGTAGATTCTAAAAATTTACCATATCAAGATGGACAATTTGATATGGTGATGTCCAACAGCTTAGTTCACCACCTACCCGACCCAATACCCTTCTTTACTGAAATTAAACGAGTATTGAAACCAAACGGAGCGATTTTTATTCGCGATTTACTTCGACCTGTAAATGAAGCGACCATTAATAGCATAGTTGAAAGTATTGGTACTGAGTATAATGAACACCAAACAATGTTATTTCGAGACTCACTACATGCCGCATTTACTATTCCAGAAGTTGAAGAAATGCTAGAAATCGCTGGAATAACAGGTGTTAAAGTTTACCAATCATCTGAGTTACATTGGACAGCGGAAATTGGCAACGGATGTAACGGATGTAACGGATGAGTTATGGATTACAAATAAAGTTTAATCGTCTAAAATCAATTATCCGTTACATCCGTTTATAATCCGTTGCCAAATGCACCCACGAGAAATTTATAATCTTTTATTAGACTCAGCTTCAACAGACACAGTAGTAAAAGAAATAATTATTGGACTGACTTGGACATACTGCTCTTCAGAAGGAATAGGGTTATGTATGAGTCCTGGTCAACCAACCCGTACTTTACCCTGGTCGGGAACTTTAGTAAATCAAAAAATTAAAGATTTGGCGCCTTGGTTGAAATCTTGGGATAGTTATCAAGCTACTATAGGTATGGCAGCTATCAATGCTGTAATTAACGCTTCTTCTTCACTTATCGCAGCATCGGCGCCATTATATCCCAAAGTTTCTGGTAATTTGGCGGTTTTTGAACATTTTTTACCATTAATTCGGGGAAAAAAAGTAGTAGTTATCGGACGTTATCCTGGGTTATCACAATACGAACAAGAGATAGATTTGAAAGTACTCGAACGTCAACCGAGTTCGCAAGACCTTCCTGATACTGCTTGCGAGTATATTTTACCAGAAGCCGATTGGGTATTTTTAACGGCAACCTCAATAGTCAACAAAACATTTCCTCGTTTAGTTGAGTTATCACAAAACGCGAAACTCGTATTGATGGGTCCTACTGTACCCTGGTTGCCAGAACTAGGAGAAATGGGAATTGATTATTTGGCAGGTGTTACGGTTACTCACCAAGAATTACTCAGACAAACGATAGCTGAAGGAGGTGGAACTAGAATTTTTGAAACAGGTGTGCAGTATCGTGTTTTAGAGTTAGCATCTTAACATATGAAAATCTTATATTTCTCAATGATATCTGCATTTCCTGCTAAATTGATGTTGCCAATGTAAAGTAGGGTGCTATATATTCAGTGGGGTTAACCGAACGGGTGTTTGTTTTGGTTGCAGGTTTGGCAAAGGATAACTTTCTACTGCGTTAAGTCGAATTTCTCGCTGAATAATAAAGTGACGATATAAATTACTTGCGCGTGTAATTAGTTTACGGTTACTAAAGAAATATATTAAACGATGACTGAAAGCATATCCCATCGGACTTAAATATATTTCACCTTCTCTTACCGTCATTACTAAGCCACATTTTACTATCCGATAATACCATTTTACTATTAAAGGTACAAGCAACGCTGATGAAGCAATACTAAATATTAATGCTAACGGCGCCAGTATTCCAAAGCTAGAAAAATTTAGAAGTGATAAAATACCAGTCCATACAGGTAATGTTAAACTAAGACCAAAAAGAAAGTATCCTAGTAGCATTACATATAACCACAGTTTTGAAGGTTGATAAATTATACCGCTATTAATATGCTCTAAAAATCCATCTTGATATGTAACTTCACCAAATAAACCAACTGTAATATCGGCAACTCTACGGTTTGTTACACAAGCAAACTGACGAGTTCCTATTCCCCAAAGTCCCCGAATACCTAAATAACATGCGTATTCAATTTGCTCGTCTTCTGGAATAAATTGCTTGAACATCACTGAAATGGCGCCGAAGTCATTTTGAGATGCGTTTTGTAATATACTTTGACCAAGTGTAATTCCACCTTGCTGTTTAACTTGATTTTGAGCTTCTATTTGTAAAGTCTGTAAGTTATACGAGTTGTTTGGAATATTATAGTTTTGGTTTACTGGATATTGATTATTTTGTTGGTATTCAGGAGTGCTGACTTGAGTTGGGTTATATTGATTTATATTAGCTGCTACTGGCGCCTGTATTTGATTTTTGATTTGTACCCTCATACTCTCTACTGTGATTGGTACATCACGCAGTACAATTATATCACCATTATGGATTTCAACTTTTTCTGTGACTATATCACTATTTAAAAATACAGTATTGGGTTGGGGTTTATGTAAAGTTGCATTTTGCAGGTAGAATATTCCAGAATCACTATTAAATATAATTTCTGCGTGCAAACGTGAAACATGGTTATTTGCATCGACAACAAGGACATCACATTGGTTAGGGTCACGTCCAATTTTAATGATTCCAGGCGCCTTTGTTGAATCAAATGATAAACTTTGTGATAGTCGCTTTCCTTGTATTTGCCATCCAAAAGTAATTTCGTACATACTTAAACAACTCCACGTAATTTGATTCTTTCTTCCCGACTTACCGTCATTACCCGACACAATGTATTCGCGCGCGTTAATAGCTTACGATTGGTAAATATATATATCGGAATACCCCCACGCACCGCAATTAATATTCCACATTTGTTAAAACGGTAGTAAAATTGTACAAATATGGGCAGTAGCAATAAAGCGATTCCAGTTGTAATTACTAGAACAATCAAATTAAGAATAATATCTACTGGAGATAATAACAGCGATAGGAATGTCATTATAGGAATCGCAAACAAAAACCCTACACTTATATATAGTTTGAGCTTAGATGGTTGAAATACAAAAGTACTGTTAATATGTTCTAAATATCCATCTTGGTAAGAAACTTTGCCAAACCTACCAACAGTGATGTCAGCAACACGTCGGTCTGTTAAACATGCAAATTCACGAGTACCAAAACCCCATAACCCTTGTAGTCCTAGATATGAAACTAAATATATCTGTTCGTCATCTGCTAAAAACTGTTTAAACATTGTCCCAATAGCATCTGAGTCATCTTGGGTTGCTCGATGAAGAATACTTGATGCAATTTTAATTTCGTTTTGCTGACTTTGCTGACTTTGCTGGTTTTGGTTATATGATACGTTTGCTGTCATGATTTTTAGTTAGTTAGTTAGTTAGTTAGTTATCGTCGAGTAAAGAACCGAGAAATTTAAAAAATCCTCTTTTCTGAGTTTTTGCCCAGTCATCGGGATGAACGTCACTTTGTTGAAGTTGGGGATTTTCTGGTTGTTTTTGGGTAGAGTTTATGGTTACAACTTGTAATGATGTTCCACAACTTTGACAAAATTTATGCGTTGCGGGGTTTGATGCATTACATGCATAGCAATTTATTTGTGATGTTGTTTGCTGTATAGTTGGGGAATGGCGCCACCATTGTTTGACATTACTAGGGCGCATGTGTTTTTGTATTTGTAGTGCCGAGATAATTAAGTTTTTCCAGGGTTCGGTGAATGGGTGTAAGTCTGGATTCCAATTATCGTTAAATATTCGGTCGATTGCGCGTGGTGGCAATTCACCTATAATCATTTCATGCAGCATCATTCCTAGTTCAAATATATCACTTTCGGCACCGTAGTCTTTACCAGCGAGAACTTCGGGGGGTGCATAATCTAAAGTGAAAGCTTGACTCGTTGTACCAGTACTTAACCCTTGTCTTGAGGCGCCGAAGTCAACTAGAACTAAACGGTTATCAGAGGTTAATAATACATTATCAGGTTTTAAATCTAAATGATAAATGCCTTGTGCGTGTACAGTTGCTAACGCATCGACTAACGCGGATATGATAAACTCAATTCTAGAGTGTGTAAGCTTTTTATTTGGTTGTTTGTTTAATTCTTCACGCAAAGTATAACCATCTATTAGTTCCATGACTAAATAAGCTGTACCACGTTCTTCAAAGTAATTTTCGACCCGAACAACGTTAGGATGATTAATTTTTGCTAAGATTTTACCTTCTGTAACAAATCTTGATAAACCACGTTGATAAATGTCTTGTTTTGCAGTTGGGACAATTAAGTTTCCGGTGGAAGTATCGCGCAGTGCATGTTCTTGTGGATAATATTCTTTGATTGCAACTCGTTTTTCTAATTTGGTGTGAACTGCTTGATAAGTAATGCCAAACCCACCTCGACCCAGTGCATAATCAATACAGTAGGCGCCTTGATGTATAATAGTACCTGGTAACAATACATCACGCATCAGTGAAGGAAGATGTACGTTGCATCTTGGACATATTTGTGTTGATGTTGTTATGAGTTGGAGGTGACAGTTTAGACAACGCATTGAATTTTTGGGATGCATTTAAAGGTATTGTACCAAGTTTGTTATTCGCGAACAATTTGTTTTTATTACTTTTATTTAAGTTTTAATACATGAAAATATTCTTCATAAATCTCAACTGTCATTCGGAACGCAGTCAAGAATCTAAATTATAATTATAAACGTAGCGACAATTCTCAACTGTCATTCGGAACGCAGTCAAGAATCTAAATTATAATTATAAACGTAGCGAATAATTATAAATAGTTATTAATTTGGAGACTTATCAGATGCTTCACTTCGGTGACTCATGACAAATAAAAAAATATGTTAGCGAGTTGCTTGAGAAATAGTTTTACCCAAAGACATTAAAGTGCGTTTAAAATCTTCCGCACGTTTACGAAAATCATCACCTTGTCCGAGTTCAAACGCAAGTCCTCTTGCTGCTTCTAATAATTTCAGATAAATTTGACACTTCGGGTCTTGTGTTGGAATTACTAAATATAACTGCTGGATATTAACTGTGCGAATTGCTTGTACTACTTGGTCAATGCTCTTTGTTTCCAAGTCGGGGATATGGGGTGATGCGTCAGTAACTAAAACAATTACTTTATTTGCAATGTTACTAAAAGGTTGACGCAAAGCGAGTAAAATTGCATCGAGACTACTTTCAGGTTCATCACCACCACCTGATGCTCTAAGCTTTCCTACCTCATTACGAAATATTGCTGGGTCACTTGTAAATATTTCTCCATTAAACTTTAATACTTGGTGTTCTTCGTTAATTAATCTATCGCGAAATTCAATTAACCCGACTCGTGCGCGTACACCATCAGACTTTATACTATCGGCAAAGCTAATAATTGCATCCTTAATACCATCAATTTCTCCTTGCATACTTCCGGTGCAGTCGAGGACAAACATAATATCAGCGCTACGTTGTTGCAATTTGTTAAATATTGCTAAACGATAAGCTTCTGCGTTCGTTGATAGTTGTTGAGTTGCGGGTATTGATGTACTTGCTACTGTTAAAGCGGCGCCGCAATTAGTACAAAATCTACCACTATCAGGATTATGTATTCCACAACGGGTGCAAATTTTCATTATTATTAACTTTTAATTACAAACTGTAAAAAAACGTCACCGACTTTAATACGGTCGCTATGTTGAATCAATGTTAGTGTACCGTTAGGAGTAAGTGCTAGACCTCGTACTAAAGTACCATTTTTGCTACCGACATCTCGAACGAAATATTGATTTCCTTTTCTAGTGAATTCAAAATGGCGCCTGCTAATACTATCATCTCCACCTGCAATTTCAGCACGTCCGAGAATTAGAACTTCACCATCATCTATATTAATCACACTTGCGGCGCCTTTATTTGTACCAGACTCAACAATTAATAAAGGGTAACGCAACTGTACTTGAGGAATCACTGGGTTATTAGTAACATAACCGAGTTCGTGTAAAATTTCTAGGATTGAAGCAAATCTCTGAAGAGGGTCAATTTTGACCATACGTGATATGATACTTTTAGCGTTGGGAATAAAATCGCAGTCAAAACCATCCAATTCTATCGCGTCAGTTGGCGCCGGAGTTTGTTTAAGATAGCGAAAAAAGTCATCCATATTTCGTAAATTGTTTCGTGTCCAGAAATGCTCACCCGTCGTAAGTTGATACAAAATGTGACCCAAAGCGTAGATATCTGTGCGTGCATCTGCAATTGAGGTGCCGTAAAATAATAATTCAGGTGCAATATAAGGAATAGTGCCAAAAATCTGCTTATCCTGCGTCAGCTTAAAATCTTTGAACTTAGAAATACCAAAGTCGATTAACTTAACTTCACAATTATCACCCAATAATATATTTGCAGGTTTTAAATCACGATGGATAATATTACAACGATGAGCATCAGCCACACCAAGCAAAATTTGATAAAAGATATGACGCTTCTGAGACGATGATAAAGTATTGTAAGTTAAAAATCTATCCAAAGAATAACCGGGGAAATACTCAAACAACAAAAAGAAAGTCGTCGAATCCCATTGCCGTAATCCAACCACAGGTATAATATACTGCGAAGGAATCGAAACCCCCGCTTCCAAACGCACCCGTTCAGCAAGCAAACTCCCATTAGGGATATTCTGAATAACCTTTAAAACATATATATTATTAGCCCGAGTATCTGCGACCTTCCATACCGACCCAAATCCCCCAGTGCCAAGTAACTCAAGCAGCGTCACCTCAATAACTGAAGTAATACCTACACTCAGCTTACCACCAAGCGTTAGCTGTAAACCCATTAAAAACCTCTTTCTCTACGCTTTCTGTGTCTCTGTGGTGAAAAGATATATTACCACAGAGGGACTAACTGTACAAAAACTTTACAATTTCAAAATGTGCGCCAATGGCGCACAAAATTTTCACTGAGTTTGGTGTAGCCAGGTAGGTTATCCCTACCTTCCGTAACCCGCATTACTTCGTTTCAGTGGCTACTGTTGAACACTTTAATATTATTTAGTTAACATTATGTTGGGTTCCGTTCCTCCACCCAACCTACGAGGGTTACGCGCGCTTTGCTAAGAAAGCCACACTGTTAGAGATAACGTCCGCGATATCCGCAGGGTCTAATAAGTATATTTGTGCTAGTAGTTGCTGTTTAATTTTTTCTGGAGGAAGTATTTGATGTGGTGTGTCGTCGCTTTGTGAGGTTTGCTTGCCTTGACGATATGCTGCAAGCGGTATTTTTCCAGTTAAGTATAATTCCAATGATGCACCGTCACCCCCTGTCAATGCAGCTAGGCGCCGGAAATTTCGAGATTCAGCTTCAGGTACTGTTTTACCCTTCGACCATCGATAGACAGTTGTAAAATCGACGCCCAGCGCTTCCGCTATAGTTGATTGAGTCCAACCTTCATCCGTAAGATGCTCAAGCAACACTGTTAATCGTCGTTGGCGTTCCTGGATGGTAGAAGACCCGGAATTACAAGTCACTAGTGTTGCCCTGTTTTCCATAGTTAGTTTACTTTGTGTAGTCTTTATACCACTGTTTACCAACCAAAGCGGAATGCTTCTGTTGTTTGGGAGCGGTTGTGAGGTTCAGGAATTAGTCCCTAGTAACTAGTTTAAAACCAAATTTTCCATATTTACAAGGGTTTTAGTAATTCTTGATTATTTTCTCGTATCACTTTTATACTTCAGTTTCTGTATTCTTGATTACACTTTTTAAATATTAAGAAATGTTAAGCATCCATGTACTATTGCATTGCATTGTGCAAACCTAGATATTGCAACCTGCAAGTTTAGGACTTGCATGGTGAAAAAAGCGTGTTTTGACGATGGCGCCTCTAGGTATCACCTAGTAACGACATCAATACATTATGCCGTAAAAAGGAGGAATACCAGCATTTATGCCACCCATATTATCTAGCTTGGATAATTCCAACCAACATAGACAGGCGCCTTTGCATGATGATATAAGTGAAGATAGTGAAGATGTGCTAACAACAGCCGAAGCAGAAGAATTTAGGTATTTAGAGACAAGAGTCGAAGAGTGTTTAAAGTCTTTTTGGGAAATAGGACGTGCGCTAGCTAGGATTAGAGATGAGCGTTTGTACCGTGAGAACTACAAAACGTTTGAGGAATATTGCATGACACGTTGGGAAATGTCTCGACGTTCTGCTTACCAGTTAATTGATGCAGCAGTTATTTATAAAAATATTTCAGAGAATATTATCGATGAACCTGATAATGTTGCTTATGGACGACAAAGTATTAAAGTTCTACCAGCGAATGAGCGCCAAATTCGTCCTTTAGTAGCATTATCCCCTAAACAGCAGCAAGAAGCTTGGAATGAAGTTGTTTCCACGGCGCCAAATGGAAAAGTGACAGCAGTACATGTAGCCTGTGTAGTAAATGAATACCGTAGAAAAGGCGCCGTGCCAAATAAAAAATCGAATCTAGATAATATATATATAGAGACTGAACAAACTCGTAGCTGTTGGAACTGTTCGTACTGTAGTAAAGAGCTACCAGAAAACCCTCAAAGCTTTTACTGCAATAAACTCGGAGAATTAAGCTTACTAGAGAAAAACGGTAATGAACGGGGAGCAGAATGTCAGCATTGGAATCACCGCAACACCCCAGCAGATAATAAAAGTCAACAACCAGAAACATTTAACTTAAATGTTCAGCTTCCCTCACATTTACAACCTTTGATACAAGACGCTGCCAGAGCATCTGGGTTAATAATAAGCGAGTGGGTCGCAAAAGCCATCCAAGAAGCATTACTGGCAACGGATGTAACGGATGTAACGGATTTAACGGATAACTAATCATCTGTTGTCAGGATTATGAGAACAATATGATAAAATAATGAGATAAAAATGAATAAAGTTAAATCATAATGGCAATAACGGTGTGATGAACCAGCTAAAATCGCCAGCGTGCATTATATTGAGTATGCTTTTATTGACAACTGTCTTTGGGTGTACTTCATCTCAAAATCCTTCAGATAATTCATCGCAAGCGCAAATTTCACCGTCAGCTAGAACTGATGGTAAGAAAAAGGTGCTGACGACTTTTACTATATTGGCTGATATGGCTCGCAATGTAGCAGGAGATAAGTTAGTTGTAGAATCTATCACAAGACCAGGCGCCGAAATTCATGATTATGAACCAACACCTAGCGATATTAAACGCGCACAAGAAGCTGATTTAGTTTTATTCAATGGGTTGGGGTTAGAACGGTGGTTTGAAAAATTCATGGGGTCTGTAAGAAATGTGACTTCTGCAAATCTCAGTGATGGTGTTAAACCCATAGAAATATCTAGTGGTTCTTATCTAAATAAACCAAACCCCCACGCTTGGATGTCTCCTAATGATGCAGCTATATATGTAGAGAATATTCGTAAGGCTTTCGTCAAGCTTGACCCTGCAAATGAAGCAACTTATAACGCGAATGCTAAAGCTTATATTCAACAAGTAAAGCAGGTAAGTCAAGAAGTAAAAACGCAACTTGCTACTTTGGCGCCAACTCAACGGTATTTAGTGACTTGTGAAGGAGCTTTTTCTTATATGGCACGTGACTATGGTTTGCAAGAAGCATATTTATGGGCAGTTAATTCTGAACAGGAAGGAACACCCCAACAAATAGCCAAAGTTATAGATACTGTTAGACAAAATAAAATTCCGGCAGTATTTTGTGAAACAACCGTTAGCGATGAAGCCCAAAGACAAGTAGCAAGAGAAAGTAATTCAACTTTTGCTGGTGTGTTGTACGTAGACTCGTTGTCTGAGGTAGGAAAACCTGCTGCAACATTTTTAGACCTTCAGAGGTATAACGCTTATACCTTAGTGCAGGGATTATTAGGCAAATCTAAATGAAGAATATATTGTATTAACTTACATTTATTTTACCTTTGTAATTTATGCGTAATAAATATATGACAGTCGAACCTATAAGTGTTTTGGTTGAAGATATTAATGTTGCTTACCACGAAAAAGTCGTATTGCATAATGCGACTTTCGAGTTAAAGCCTGGATGTATTGCTGCATTAGTTGGACCGAATGGAGGTGGCAAGTCTACTTTATTTAAAGCAATTATGGGTTTCTTAACTCCACATCGGGGAAGAGTAGTAATTAAAGATTTACCAATAAGGAAAGCGCAACAAAAGCAAATAGTCGCTTATGTACCTCAGTCTGAAGAAGTAGATTGGAATTTTCCTGTCAGCGTCGAAGATGTTGTGATGATGGGACGCTATGGACATATGAACTGGTTACGAATACCTAGTGCTGAAGACCATCGAATTGTTCGCGAAACACTTGAACGAGTAGGTATGTACTCTTTAAGACGGCGCCAAATAGGGGAACTTTCGGGTGGACAGCGTAAACGGGTATTTTTGGCACGAGCATTAGCGCAGCAGGGAACAGTGATGCTTTTGGATGAACCATTTACAGGTGTTGATGCGAATACAGAAAAAGAAATTATTGAATTACTAATAACACTACGCGCACAAGGACATACAATTTTAATTTCAACTCATGACTTGGGTTCAATTTCTACTTTCTGCGACCAAGTTGTTTTTATCAATAGAACTATTCTTGCTTATGGTTCAGTAGAAGACGTATTTACAGACGATAACTTAGCCATGACTTTCGGTGGAGTTTTACATCATCGCAGTTTTTACAACAATAAAGAATCTAAAATCTAATCTAAAATTTCAAATTATATGCTTCTATCTGCTTGGCAATGGTTAATTGTTCCATTTCAATATGAGTTCATGGTGAAAGCGGTATGCGTCAGCGCTTTAGTTGGTGTCGTCTGTGCCGTACTTTCTTGTTATGTTACACTCAAAGGCTGGTCACTAATGGGAGATGCTATTTCCCACGCTGTTGTTCCAGGGGTAGTTTTATCTTACATGGCAGGAATACCCTTCGCAATCGGCGCCTTTATATTTGGATATGGGACAACTGTAACAATAGGTTTCGTTAAAGAAAAAACCCGTGTTAAAGAAGATGCTGTTATTGGCGTGATTTTTACTGGTTTTTTCGCATTTGGTTTAGTATTAATTTCTAAGGCACGTAGTAATATTGATTTATTTCACATCTTATTTGGAAACGTGCTTGGTATTTCTAACGAAGATATAATTCAAACTGTAATAGTCAGCGTAATTACACTTATTGCCGTATACATCTTCCGTAAAGACTTATTACTATTCTGCTTCGACCCAAACCACGCACGTTCTATAGGCATAAATACACAATTCCTCTACTACATGTTTCTCTCACTGATGTCATTAACAGTAGTAGCAGCATTACAAGCTGTTGGTATTATTTTAGTAGTTTCTATGTTAGTAACACCAGGCGCCATTGCTTATTTAATGAGCGACCGATTTAATTATATGATTGGCGCCGCAGTTTCAGCAAGCGTAATATCGTGCGTTGCTGGTACATACATTAGCTATTATTTAGATGGCGCCACAGGTGGTTGTATCGTCGTCTTACTAACAATACTCTTTTTCATTGCCATGATATTCGCACCAAGACACGGATTGCTAGCTCAACACAAATCAGTACATTAAAGAAACCTGGTTTCTATGCAAAAGTACAATTGTATTACAAAATATCAATAAAGAAATCAGGTTTCTAGATATTCTTTTCAACTCCTTGTATCCAAGTGTCTAACGTTGAAGGCGCCACAGCAACCAAATTTCGTCCACTATGTTTGGCTTGATACAGTGCAGCATCCGCTCGTTTGAGGAAATTGCTCACATTTTCTGTTGTTTGAAATTGAGCTACACCAAGACTGATTGTAATATTTTTTACTATCTTAAAACTAGCTCTGGCAATTTTTAATCGTAGTCTCTCAGCCAAATCTGTGGCTTCTTTAACTGAAGTGAAAGGAGTAAGAATAACAAACTCCTCACCACCCCAACGTGTTAATACATCCGAAGTACGAATGTTTTCTTTTAAAATATGAGTCAGTTGAACTAGTACAGCGTCTCCAACCTGATGCCCGTATCTATCATTGATACTTTTAAAGTAATCAATATCTAATATTAGAACCGATAATGGTTGATTATGGCGTGAAGCACGACTCATTTCGGCTGATATTACTTGTTCAAAGTGGCGCCTGTTCCAAGCACCTGTTAGTTTATCAGTTAAAGCCAAAACTTCTAATTCGTTTAATGCCCTTTTTAATTTTTTATTTGTTTGCTCTGCGATTATACGTGCTTTGTCTAATTTCTTAAATATTTTATCTATAGTCCGTATGCTTACCAACAGCAACCCTGTAAATCCAATTAGAACTCCACAAATTACAGGTAAATACTTAATTAATATATTCTTAGCGAGAGTGTTTACTGGTGTAACGTTAGCAATACCCCATGTTACATTCTGTAATTTATAATACGTCAAAACATATCCATCAATCGTAACTTGGCTATTTCTAGCATTTTTTAATAACTTGAGCAGTGTTGTTCGAACAACAGGGTTTTTGACAAGCTGTTCTAAACTTATTGCTGATGTAGTTTTCATAGTATGACGACTTAATACTTTCCCGTCAACAGTTAAGAGTAAGGAATGTTCACCACCAAGTTGTTCGACGAAACGGTTTAACGCTTCTAGTTTAAAATCGATACCGATATTACCAAGATGCTTATCTCCGTGATAAATGGGACTGGTCGCTGTCACGATTAATTCTTGGTCAAATATATCTTTATAAGGATGAGTTAAATAAGTTTCGTGCGTAGGATTATTTTTTTGCATCCCACCTGTAATAATCTCTTGATTTCTAGCATTTTTGAATATTTTTATCTTTTCATCATCAGTAACTTGCGATGTCGCTGGATAAGTCATTGTAAGTGCAGCAAACGAAGTATAACGTATGCGTCCTTCGATTGGTAATTGCTCATAAATCGGACGCAGGAGCGGAGTCAGTGACAGACTCATCTCTACCTCGTGTCCTAAATTTGTATTTTTTGTTCGTGTAAAAACAGGACTGACGGCGCCTATATTAGAATCTTTGAGTACAATTAAGTTAAGATTATGATTATTGTCTAATCGTTTTGTGTAGTTATAGGTAGTTAGCTCAGTTTGAACATCGGGTGTTGACTTTAAAAAATATTCAGCTTGAGAGCGCAGAAGATTAACATTGCTGAACGTAGTCTCCAGAAATTTATCTATTTTTAGCCCTTTTGTGTAAACTTCTTGTTGTTGCTGTACTATTTGCTGCTCATATGACTGAAAAATTCCCCAACTCAATAGCACAGTAAAGGCTAGAACCATTATTCCATATGAACACCGGACAACAAATCCTGGGTACCGACGAGCGATTATAGTCAGTTGATTAACGCTCTTAGCCTTTTTCATGAAGTTTCGCGCCATTAACTCATTCTTTCGATAACTGAAAGATGTGAAGTGTATAATATGCGACGATTGTCAACTTACCTGTTAGTTTTATATTAACTTTATAATTATAAGTAAATGTAACTATTCAGAGGCGCCTATGTCTTAAAACTTCTTCATGTTTGATTACTAAAAATTGTATATGTTCGGGACATAAATCTGATATAGTTGAGTAACAGCACCTCAACCGTCGTTCTAACTTAATTTAAGTAGTTCTAACTTGTACAAATTAGAGAAACTATAACATTTTATACAAGTAAGAATGACATTTTAGGGAATTTGTGTAATTAATGAAAGAAGCGATAATAGCTAGTAAATGGGGAATCAAAAGTAGTGTATATCTCAAAGCAAAGTTAGATTAATTGAAATTTAGCTTTATATTGGCTTATAAAGCACAAGGAGATGTTACAAATGGATACATTTGTGAGTTATGACCTAGAAATTTTCAAAGAGGAAGCTCGTCAGTTGGTTAAGAAAGGTGATATAAGGCGTAACGAGCCGATTTATAATTTGTGTAGGTTTATGCCTACTTGTGACTGGAATTGCTTAGAAATGGAGTTAGAAAGGAATGACTTTTTATTGCGTGATAAAGTCATTGACCTTTTAAGCAACGAAAAATGGGATGAAGATTGATATGACGTAGAGACGCATATACAAAGGCGCCTCTACAATAAATGAGCATGGAAAAAAAATCTAGCGCTTTGATAGAATATAAAGCTAGTAACCCATGCTAAAGTGACTGACCAAGCAATTGACATCCATGTAAACTTAGTACTTTTAGATTCGGCTTTAATCGCTGCTACTGTAGAAAGGCACGGAACATATAGTAGAGTGAATAACATAAAGCTATATGCTTGTACCCAGTTGATTTGTTGAGCAATAACTGTTCCTAAACTGTCTTCAGTAGTTGCGTATATTACAGCTAAACCACCTAAGACTATTTCTTTGGCAATAAAACCAAATATTAATGCGACTGCGAGTTGTGGATTGATTCCTAGAGGAGCTAATATTGGCTGTGTAATTTGCCCTATTATCCCAGAAAGAGTTTGGGTGCTGGCTGGTGGTACATTTGTAGGGAAGTTATTACAAAACCAAATTGCTATAACTCCAAAAACAATAAATCGTCGCGACCAGAATAAAAAGTGCATTGCCTCACGCCAAGCACGTAATATCATTTGTTTAAAGGTTGGCAAACGGTAGGGTGGTAGTTCTAACACTAACGGTTCTGTATTCGGAAATTGAGCTTTAAATACTGCTGCTGTAAAAATTGCGGCTAAGAAGCTGAATAAGTATAAACTGAATAAAACGACAGGCGCCTGTCTTTGAGTAAACAGTGCAGTAGTCATAAAAACAAATACATTCAAACGCGCAGAACACAAAGAAAAAGGAATTACCAGCATCGACAGCATTCGCAAAGCGGGAGAACGCATGACTCGTAACCCCATAATTGCAGGAACGTTACACCCAAACCCCATCAACGACATTACAAAAGAGCGACCATCTAAACCCAACCGTTCCATAAACGCATCCATTAGGAACGCGGAACGAGAAAGATAACCACTATCTTCAATAACTGCCATGCAAATAAAGAATAAGAATATAACGGGTATAAATGCTGCGACTGTTCCTATACCTTGATAAAGACCATCAATCAAAAAGTCATGGAAAAATTTGCCCCACGTACCCAAATCAATTAAGAAAGCAAGTAGCGGTTCAATTGCTGTATCCTTGACCCAAGCCAACAGTTCAGCTAATTTATTCTGCATGGGTATACCCAAAGCATAAATAAACTGAAACATTAAGTACATGGCGCCGAAGAATATAGGCAGCCCCAACACTGGATGCAGTAAAATACTATCCAAGCGAGTTGTTAAGTTTTCTTTGACATCCTCAACATTACTAACTGCATTTTGTAATAACTTCTCCATTTCAGTAGCTATTTCAGCTTCTTTGGGTAGTTTTGCTTCAATATCCCCAATTATTACTGATTGATATTGTTTTGCTAATTCATCACGAATTGTTTTGTACGCTTGCCCATAATTTTGTCCAAACTTTGCGCTGAAAGGAACAACGGGCATTTTTAGATATTCAGATATTTTCTCATGGTCTACTTCTACACCAAAAGCAGGCGCCTCATCTGCCATATTCAACAATAACACTGCTGGCACGCCTAAGCTTTGAATTTGTAGAGCTAGACTAATTTGTCTGTCGAGTTGAACAGAATTAAGAATAATAACTATTAAATGAATAGGTGTAGAGGTTAAAAAAGTTCTTACTACCTCTTCGTCTTCTGAAAAGCCACGTAAATCATATATACCAGGCAAATCAACAACTTGGGTTTCTTGACCTCCCATCTTAATAGTTGCCGTCATCAAGTCAACCGTAATACCGGGCCAGTTCCCTACACTCGCGTTGGCGCCTGTAAGTCGGTTAAAAAAGGTAGACTTACCAGTATTGGGCATTCCCAACACAGCTATTTGCTTGACACCTTCAATCACTTGATTGTCGGAGGGGCTACAGGTGTTACAATGAGTCATTATGGCGCCTCTGATATATTAATTAATTGAATTGATTTTGCATCACGACGACGCAACATAACTTCGGTTGTCCCGACACGAACGTGAACTGGACCATTAAAAGGCGCCGCACGCAGCATTGTTATTTGCCGACCTGCACGAAACCCAAGTGCGAATAACCGCTGTTCCAAAGCAGCTTCTGCCAAAACTCCCGCAATCACAGCAGTCTCAAAGGGTTTCAACGAGGTAAGCTCAATTTTTGACATCTAAGTATATGTAAGTATATATAAAATGTTTTTCCTGCTCCACAGAACGATTATAAAAAATTTCCGAACCAACAATATTCTGCTCGTTATTATAACTTACATGATTATGAATGGAAACTATGCATAGACGAATATCTATACTTTGAAAAAATAGATGAGCTAACGCCAATAGATATAGAGTATCTTCAGAAGCAAGCCTATGATATTTATAAAAAATCCAACGGTGAAACTGTGTATGCCGTATATTTGGGAGAAGCTTGGCTTGGCTCTGAACATCAAAGTAAAGCTCTGGTATAAAGAATTACTAAAGCAAAAGTGGATCATCTACTAAAAAAATAAGCCAGAGCGCTTATTTTTTCGCTATGCCCATTTTACACACAAATGAGTACTAATGCTCTAACGGATAATAAATTTTGATTTTTTTCATTTATATTGTTTGACTTGCGACCAAGGGTTATGATACACGCTAAATTTTTGTTTCAAAACTAGCCAGAAGAATGGTAAATCATCAACTAAGTATCTTTTCCAGAGACGATGAGGTTCGCTTATAAGTCTGTAAAGCCATTCTAAACCAATTTTACTCATCCATCTAGGAGAACGTTTGACATTACCTGTCTCAAAATTAATTGTCGCGCCAATTGCTAAAAAAATCTTGACATTAGTTAGTTGATGTTTATTCTTATGAATCCATAATTCTTGTTTTGGCGCTCCAACACCAATAGCTAGGACGGTTGCGCTGGAATGATTAATGAGTTCGATAATTTTTTGACACTCTTGCTCATCATTTTCAAAACCAAAGGGAGGTGAGTAAGTATCAATAATAATATTTCTACCTGCCTTTGAATTAATTTTTTCTTTAGCTTGGTTTGCGGTTTCTTGAAAACCACCTAACAAAAATATTTTGATTGCGTGATTATTTCTATAATACATGTAAAAAGCCGGAAATAAATCGGAACCAGAGATTTTTTCTTGAATGGGTGTACCTAAAAATCTAGAGATATACATCAAAATTTGACTATCGCAAACTATGTAGTCAGCTTCTTGATAAACACTGTAAAATTCCTGATTTTCCTGTAATTTAACTAAATGGTCTACATTCGGAGTAAAGACAACACCACCAAATTTAAGTTTTTCTAATAACTCCAACATTGTAATGTTATCAATACTTATATTTAATAAATTAACTTGATTAGTCATTAGTTTATGCGTCATACAAACAAGCACAAGGAGAGCAAATTATTTACACGCATAGACGCTTTATCTCTATGCATAAGGACATCAAAACGATTTTTACCAAAACCGCACATTTACAAAGCATTTCTCTACACCAACACACTGACGTTGCGAACGGTGCAGAATCCCAGTTATAGGGAATATATATGTATTTGTAAATTAAATCTGTCTCTAGCCTAATGTAGTGGGGAACTTCCTAGCGTGGCATGTTTCGCGCCATCTTCAAGCTAGGTTAAATAAATTAAGTTTGTTGATTTTTAATCTTTGTAGATGCAATTATTCCGTTTAAGTTATGGGGTGGATATGATACCCTACAATTTACACGGTGCTAACTATGAATTAATATTAGCTAAAAAGTATCTTACAGTAATAACGAGTATAATTTCGTTAGCACCCAGTACTTCATTATATCTTTACATTGAAGTATTTAATCAGGCGCCCATGTTCAGATACTGTTACGTACATGCTGCCAAGGCTAGCCTTTTGAAGTCAAGAAAAACTAGAATATACCCCAACTTTACTTGAATTTAGTTTAACCTCCGTAATTTAGTGATATTTATAGCTACCAGTATTATTACATAAATTTGGTAAAAATAAAGTACGATTTTGTACAACCTTAGCAATTAATTTTCAAATGAAGTTGATTGCTACACTGGTGGCTGTTTCTAAGTTCCGAATAAGTTTTTAAAACCTTAACATACTAAATAAACTAAATAAACTAAATAAACTAAATAAACTTAAAAAAAGATTCCCAGCTTTTGAAACAAATGATTGTTGTAAAAGCTATCGGGAATCGAAGAAACTTATTTAATATTTATAGGACTTATATCATGTCTGGGGGCATAACCATAATAAAATCTCTGTAGAGACGCGAGGAACATCGCGTCTCTACGTGATGCGGTAATTATGGGTAATCAGCCGGACATGATACTACGCCAAGAAACCGAGTTTCTAAGATTTTTGTGTAAGTCCTGATTTAATTAATATTTTCGTTCTTGAGGTTGGAACATTGTAATGCTTACAGGGCAGTATTGAATGTCAATTCCTGCGCGTGAGTAATAAGCGAAGGTGTGTTGTAAGAATTTATTGTCATCGCGTTGCGGGAAGTCTTCGCGGAAATGGGCGCCACGACTTTCTTTACGACGGTTTGCTGAGGTCATGATAATTTGTCCAACTATCATTAAGCTACGTAGTTCCAATGCTTCTACCAGTTCAGTGTTCCAGTCTTTGCCTTTGTCGTCTAAATAAATTTGTGAGTATTTGTTTTGAAATTCTTGTAGTTGTTGTAGACCTTGCTGCATGAGTTCTTCGGTGCGAAATACACCGCAGTACTCGGTCATACAGTCTTGGAATGCTTCGCGTACTCGGTTAATTCGATATTCTCCTGGTTGGTCGAGTAATGATTGAATTTGCTGTTTTGCTTCTTTTATATAACGTTGTTCGTCTATACTAGGCAATTTCCGATTTTGGACATACTGTGCAATACTCGCGCCCGCACGTTTACCATATACAACACATTCTAATAAGGAGTTGCTACCCAAACGATTGGCGCCGTGTACCGATACACACGAAGTTTCACCTGCTGAGAAAAACCCTTCTACAATAGAGTCGGCGCCGCTACGAACTTGACAGTCGGTATTAACAGGAATGCCACCCATACAATAATGAATAGTTGGGCGAACTGGCATTGGTTGCGTTACTGCGTCAACTCCCACTAAACGATGTGCTTCTTCCCAACAAAAAGGAACGCGACTCATGATTTTTTCTTTACCCATGTGGCGCAAGTCCAGATATACATATGCTCCTCCTGCACTACCATCAGGTTTAACACCCCGACCTGCACGAATTTCATAAGCTATTGCGCGTGAAGTTATATCGCGTGGCGCCAGTTCCATACGACTCGGAGCGTATCTTTCCATGAACCGCTCACCTTCACTATTAATTAAATAGGCGCCTTCTCCTCGCACCGCTTCAGAAATTAATACACCAACAGGATATAATCCAGTGGGGTGAAACTGTACAAACTCCATATCTTCTAACGGTAAACCAGCTAATGCCGTCATCGCTAACCCATCACCAGCCGATGCATAATCGTTAGAAGTAGTGTTATAAACGCGACCATAACCACCAGTGGCAAACATCACAGCTTTTGCCCGCACCACCTCAATATGCCCGTCTTCTATACGGAACATTACAACACCTTTCGCCTGACCTTTTTCTAATATCAGGCGCATTACATACCATTCTTGGTAAACGTTAACACCATGCTTACGCAGATTATTAACTAATTCGTGCAAAATTGCGTGTCCTGTTTTATCGGCAGCGTAACAAGTTCTATTGTGTGAATGTCCACCAAAAGCGCGCTGTGCAATTCTTCCATCTTCAAGACGCGAGAATAACACACCCATATGTTCTAAATCTATTACAACCTGTGGCGCCTCGCGGGTGAGTATTTCTACAGCATTTTGATCAGCTAAATAATCAGAACCTTTAACGGTATCAAAAGCGTGTGCTTCCCAAGTGTCTTGTGAATCTACATTTTTTAAAGAAGCTGCCATTCCCCCTTGTGCAGCAACGGAGTGTGAACGAATAGGATGAGTTTTTGCGACAACGGCAACATTTAAACTGGGGTCTTTACGGGCAATTTCAACTGCCGCACGACATCCAGCTAGTCCACCACCCACTATAATTACATCATGTTCTAGCATAAGTAATCTGGCATACAAATCTCTATTGTACGAGGGGGAAAGGGAAAAGAGGAAAACCTTTTCCCCTAATAAATAGAATTAATTTGTTAGTTGCACTGGTTGTTGCTGAGAAATGTTACCAGGTATTGGTTCCATTTTGCCACCAGCTTCCATCGGTGCCACTTCGATATGGTTCAATAAGGTAGTGACAAAAGCGAATAGTAAGAACGGTAACGATAACAGTACAATAAGTCCGACTGTTGCTAGCGCGTAAATAGGTCGTCTGGCACCCATCAATGCTAATGCAGCAGCTAAACTAATTGTAATGGTGATTAGCCAAACAATGATTTGACCGTAGATATCACCAAAAGTTAATGTACAGACAAATCGATATTTTTGAATATTACTCATAAGTTTCCCTTGAGTTTGCCTTAATTTCTACCTTAAAGCCATGTTATTAAATTTGACGATTTCTAAATATTTCTGAAAACTTTCGTAATATCCCTTCATAAAGATTTGGAATCGAGGTGCTTGAGTCGGGATTTTAAATCATAGTCCTCGGTACTGACAATTGCCTCTAAATCTCTGATACGCTGTTCGAGTAATTCTACTTGTTGTGGCGCCAAATTATATCCTTTAGATTTTTTATCCTCAGAACGCCATACTGCTAGTGTACCAACTGTGGCGCCTGTGAGAGCGGCGAGGGGAATTAATGAATTACGTAGAGGTATTGACAGAGGCACACTAATTGCTAAAATTCCAAGAGTAAATCCCCAAATACGAGTTGTTGCAGCAAGACGTATATCTTTTGGCTGCTCTGATTTTTTACCCATATACTTATATAGCTGCTAGATTATTTACATAATAATATTTTCTATATAAATTGACATACATAAGTAAAAAAGCGCTTCACCCTTTAGGCTTAGGTAAAGTTACTCATAAACCCTAGAAACCCGGTTTCTATATAAAATATTTATTTTCATTACAAGATATCAACAAAGAAACCGGGTTTCTGATTTGTTATTTTTTGATTAATACTCAGTAGAAGAATGTGAATCACGTGTAAAAATCAATTAATCATGTGGAATAATAATTAAAGGAGACGACAATGGGACTTTTCGACCAAATCCTCGGTGCAGTTGCCAACCCAAATCAGCAAGGCAGTATGAGTCAACTTGGCGGTATTATAAACGCAGTGCAACAAATGAGCGGGAATGCTGGCACTGACTCTTCAACAATGCAAGCAATAATGTCGATTGTTGGTGGTCAGGTTCGTTCAGCATTGCAAAATAAGCAAGCAAACGAAGGTTCAGATGCAGTCCAAAATATTGTAAGTCAATTTGCCGGAACTTCTCCTAACCCTAATGCTGTATCATCTCTGTTTTCAGCCGGAATGCAACAACAAGTTGCCCAAATGGCATCACAGCGCACAGGTGTAGACGCAAATATGATTCAACAAATGTTACCAATGATTGTACCAGTGGTACTTAACTTTTTACAATCAGGCGCCAGTACTGCTGGTGGTGGTAACTCAGTTCTCAGTACTTTTCTAGACTCAGATGGAGACGGTGACGTTGACATAGCAGACGCAATGCGAATGGCAAGCCAATATATGGGAAGATAATTACATTCATTTTTTGCTCTCGGCGCCTCTAATTTAGTAACTTATCTTGTCGAGGCGCCTACGCTCCCAGTTATTTCGTCATCTTCTCACTATCAAGCCGTGAGTTCTCAAAAATGAGAAATAAGATAAATTCATATCTTAATGTATATTTTGTTTCTCATAAGATAACAATTCGATTTCGGTGACACAGTTGTAAAAAATAATGAAACGGCAACTAAGTTTACCTAGCCTGCGTCATCAGAATCATACTTATATATATTTTCTATGAAACTGAAAGCTACTATTGTAACAATGGTAAGCTGCTTAACGCTGGCTATTCCCTCTACAAATCAATATACTTTTGCTTCTGCTCCAAGCCGATTATCTCAAGTGACCCCCTCATCAAGAGTTTCTGAGATACCTAAATCTGTCATCTCGCAAATTCGGCAAGATATGGCGAAACGCTTAAACTTGAAACTAGGTGATGTGCGAGTTGTACGGGTAGACCCAAAGATATTTGATAGTTGCTTAGGTCTGCCAGAAAAGAATGAGAAATGTAAAGAAATTGCTTACACGGCTTGGGCTGTTAGAGTTGCTGGTGGTAAGCAGAGTTGGTTGTATCATGTGGTTTCATCCAAAAGTTTACGCAATAATTTTCGAGTGAATTGGTTGGAAAGTCTACCACAAAGTGTTAGGAAAAAAGCAATTAGCAATGCAACTCAACTTAGCGAGCCACCTATAGATACAATCAAAATTATATCCGTCGAACCACGGGTTTGGAAGAATAATTGTTTGGAACTTCCCAAAACTGCTCAACGTTGTAATTCCATACAAACTCCTGGATGGTTGATTAAGCTGAAAAACAATAAACCACATCCGAAGGAACCATTAGAGTGGGTATATCGTAGTGATTTAGACGGGAAAATACTAGAATTCGATTTAATTGCGAGTGTTGGTAATATATCTCAGAAAACGATTGCAGATATTTTATTAAATGCAGCTAAACTTTCTCAGATTGAGCGTTCTGCTTGGAAAGTTGATAAAGTTCAAACTTTACAATGGTCTAGTTATGGTGGAAATGGTCGATCAAGACCAATACAAGGAATGGCGCCTGTGAAAGATAATGTGTTTGGTTGGAAAATGTTGGTTTCATCTCCAAAACAACAATGGGTATATTATGTTACTAGAAATTGGGTTGAATTTGATTCTCCTCAAAGCGTACCATCCTATTTAGTTGAGGAAGCCACAAAGATGGCTGCTGCACAAACTGGTAAACCTGCTGCTAATTATAGGTTACATTGGGTACAGCATGTTACTTGGGGTGACACATGTTTGGGTATAAGTATAAATAAACCCGCTTGCCAAAAAACTTCGGTTCCTGGTTGGAGTATACAGGTAATCGGACCAGGAGAGACTGACACTTCAATGTTCATGATATTTAATTTCCATAGCCGTTTAGATCGAGATGTGCGATTTAATGGTAGTAATCCTTGGCTTCCACCTCCAGTAGTTAATCCTGGTTTGCGATAAATACAATGAATCTAAAGGATGATTTTTCTGTAATTTAAATCGTCTGTTTCCAGCTTTAATTTGTTCACTCGTAGGGGTTTGGATAATTTCGATTAAAAATGACCAGGCGCCATCAAACTGTGGTTTAATGACTAATTGACCAGTGTTGTTGATAAATCCCCATTTATGCCCAATCGTGACTAAAGCCAAACCATCTGAAAAATAGTAAATATCATCAAACTGCGGTTTAACTACCAATTTACCCTTACTATTAATAAATCCCCACTTTTTCCCCACTTGGACTGCTGCTAATCCCTCCAGAAAACGCTCGACATCATCAAACTGTGGTTTAATTACTAAATTGCCCGTCGTGTCAATGAACCCAAACTTTTGACCTACTTGAACTTCAGCAAAACCCTCATAGAACGACGAAGCATCATTAAACTGCGGTTTAACTACTAACTTATCCGCGCGGTCTATATATCCATGAGTATTATAAAGCTCATTTCCAGAAATTGAGGAGGCACAGGTGTCTCACCTGTGCCACAAGAATCCTAATATATAGGAGGATTGATGGTTAGAGTTAATTGTTGCTTGTTTGAACGTAAGCTAGTGTTAAACTATCTTTGGCGAGGAAGTGAGCTAAATGGTAAGCTCTTTCTTCTGTCTTAAGGAGGATTTTTTCGTATAGATAGCGGGTTGCTCTGTCACCCAAACTTTCTGCTTGTGAAGCTAGGCGCCGTATTAATTGAATTATTGCTTGTTCGGCAGCTAAGTCATGCTCTACCATTTGATGGCAAGAGAAAACACCGTCAGCTTCTGGTTCAAAGCAACATAGTCTAGCTAACTGAGTAAAGCTTGCTACAGGTACTCCACCAAGTCCATCTAACCGTTCACCGATATCATGAACGTGTTCTTGAGCAGCTTCGTAGCTTTCATTGAAGAACTCGTGCAAAGAATAAAATTCGGCACCTTCAACTACAAAGTGATGCTTTTGATACTGTAAGTACAGCGCTTGAAAGCTTGCCAATGCGATATTAAAACCTTCGCAAACAGGCTCAGTAACACTTTTATCTAATAAAACAGGATTATCGTAAACCTGACCAAAATTGCGTAAAACTGCTGGTGATGCACTCATAGTAAACCTCGTAATTGAGTTTTTAATTTTGAAATAACTCTCTAATACCCTTTATACAATACTTTTCTAAATTTGAGGCTTTTGAAAATTTATTTTGAAACCTTACAAAGCGTAATGCAAAACTTTATTTTTAAAGAACGTAAAGAAACCGGGTTTTTAGGATTGAACATTCATAAAAACTCATTCTGTTAGGGTTGAACTTTTATTCAATAGGTATTGAGTATGATGTTAATTAGGAATTATTGAAATAAATAGTCATTAAGTAATAACACCTGGTGGTGATTATGAAGGGGAATCACTGCGTCATAGATGTTTATAGTTAATATTGGAGATAAAATGTCTGCTAATTTTGATGCACTTTGGGTTAGCGCTAGTCCCTCATTGAAATGCCTACACATGCCTTTGCTAATAAATTTAAATCAATATAAAAGTATTGGACACTGGGAGTATTTTCAAACCGCTGATGAAGGCGCCTCAATTGATGTTGCGGTAGATTTACTACATAAATTTCTCAAAACTAGTCGTCCAGTGCATTTAGTAGGACATGGCATAGGTGGAGTAATTGCACTAATTTTTACTCGTAAATATCCACAGTATGTAAATTCATTAACGCTATTGGCAGTTGCAGGACAACCTGCAAATACTTGGCACGTACACTATTATCAGCAGCGTCAGTTATTCAACCTGACTCGTACCCAAGTTTTAATCAATACAGTGTATAACTTATTTCGCGATAAACTTCCGTGCCATGCGAATAAATTAATTAATAACTTAAATAAAGATTTAGAAAATTTACCCTTAATGCATTCAATGTACCAAAGAGAGAATTTACCCAAGGGTGGAGTATCTGTTCCATTAATGGTGTGTGGTTGCAAAACTGACCCTATCGTAAGTTACCCTGAACTACATGACTGGGAACTATATCTGAAATTACAAGATATGCTTTGGGAGTGTCCTCAAGGTGGTCACTTCTTTCACTGCTTCTACCCTGAAAAAGTCGGCGCCAAAATTTCTAGTTTTTGGCAAAATCAAGATATACAGCTTTATCAAAAACAATTTTCGTTACCATAACTATGTCTCTTTGTTTTCTACCACACAGACGCAGAGTTCACTCCAGAAAGGAGTTTAGTTAGTTTTTAGTGAGAATGTACCTAGTATCTCATCAACGAAGGCGCCTTTAGATGCTTCTCCATCAGATGCAAAGTCACCGTTTTCATCTAAGCTAACGACACCAGCTGTAAAATAACACTGTAGCTGAACGGTGTTATTTTGTTTATCCTCTAAAATATTAAAGGCGCCGCTCTTAGTTCCACACTTAAATTGAGCTTGTTTAATTTGTCCTAAGTATTTAGTTTGCAATTCTTGGGTGTATGCTGATGTGGGTAAGGGAATTAAAAATTTTGACTCACTTCCTGGCATAGGTAAAGAACCCAAATAGTCACCGTAACGAGTTCGCTTTTGTTTCTTTGCTTCCCAGCAGTTAAATAAGGCTCGTTGTCCTCTCGTTTCATCGTTTATAACTTGTAAACCAAGAGTTTTAGGACGAGGACATTGTTTTTCAAAGTCTTGAACATAGATTGGGTATGTCTTACGTAAGGTTTTTAGAACTTCGTTACAACTACGTTTGCCACAGTTTCCTCGAACTACTTGTGGTTGAGGCTTTTTAGAATGAGCTTCTGAAGGTAATATTACTCCTAAAAATAATATACAAAGTAGGGCTATTTTACGCATAATTACTTAGTCTTTGTTTAAAGTTATTTTTTTTATACATTTATATTATTAACAGGCAAGATGCCTGTTCCACAAGAGATTTTGTCAAAACTTTAATTATCTGTAGGGGAAGTAAATGTAGAGTTAGAGTAGCAGGCTGAAATTACGTATATTTACATGTATGGGCAACTAACAGCTTGGGTTTGTCCTCTATAGGAAGAACATGAGGGTCGGAATTAGATATTTAATTAGTGCAGCGTTATTTTCAATGATGGCATCAGTTAGTTATGCGGCAGAAATACGCGGAACGGTTTACTTCAATCAACCGCCGCGTCTTGTCGAAGCTGCAACTACATATAATGATGTATATGTTTGGGGCGCCACATATTATTTTACGATTAGTGTTCCAGATAATGCCGTTGAACCTCTACAAAGGATTACACTCAACCAACGCGAAGGTGTTGATAACATTCGCTTTGACCTTAAGAAAACTTATGCTTTTGAAGGAACACGCAGCAGGGAAGGTCAAAAGTTAGGACTTTCTGATGTGACTTCTCAACGCACAGAAAGAACCGTTTCCATGACTTTTAACCCTGCCATCCCACCAGGAAAAACTATTACAGTTGCCATGAAACCAGTGCAAAACCCTACGGTTCCTGGTGTTTATCTATTTGGTGTAACGGCATTTCCCGCAGGAGAAAAAGCTTATGGACAATTTCTCGGATACGGGCGCCTACAGTTTTATAGTTCTGGTGATTCTGTTTTCAAATGGAGGTAGAATTGATTTTAAGTGGATGATTTAATGAATGCAAGTAAATTAACTCTAGTTCGCTACCAACTTTGGAAAAGTAGTCCATCTGTTGTGCGCGCAAAATCATGAAAGTCCGAAGAAATACAAATGCTGCTACCGCTAGAGATATTCCTGCACCACTAGCTATTAAAGCTTGCCCAATACCGCTTGTAACCGCCAATACACTAGTGCTATCTGCTCCACCAGATTTAAGATTGTAGAACATGGTAATTAAACCGTTTGCAGTTCCGACGATACCACATAGAGGCGCCACAGCCGCGATGCTTTCGAGTAGTTTATCACCCCGACGCATTTCAATAAATTCTCTGTCTAAAGCAGCTAAGAGAGCGAGGTGAAATGTTTCTGGTGATGCAAATTTTAACTTGAGTGGCGCCGCAAGTACACGACCAATAGCTAAACCTTCCGAACGTTCGGCAAGAGTTAAAGCTTGGTCTAAGTCTGTTTTTGCTGCTCTGAGGACTTCATGTACCACTTGTTTTTCTTGAAAAATTAATTTAAACCAATACCATACCCGTTCTATAGCATAAGCAAAAGTTAAAACTGATAAAGCTAGCAAGGGGTACATAACAAGTCCACCCGCTAGGAAAGCATCGAATATTCTGGTCATTGCGGCTTAATTAAGTACTTTATTGTTAAAAATTACGCATACAGACCTGTAATATACCCTGTTAGTGCTAAATTGATGATTAAGAAAAGTTAATTACATCATTAATAACCATTTAAAAATTACAATGTATCAATCAGTTCTCAGTATAGACGTTTTTTATTCTTCAAGTTGCTTCTATTTAAAATCTAGCTTATTGTAAGTGCTGAAGTTAATTCGAGAATCTAACAGCATTAATAAAATGTATAATAAATTGCTTTTGCACGGAAAAAGAATAATCATAACGGCGCCGCGTGTTTATGCGGTAAGGTTGTCTAGTGCGTTAATTAATCAAGGTGCTTTGCCACTGTTTATGCCAGTAATTGAAACTAGCCCTTTAGAAGATTTTACTATATTAGATGAGCATCTGAGAAAAATTAATACATATGATTCGATTGCGTTCACTAGTCGAAATGGCATTGATGCTGTTAGTAAGCGGATGCGAGAGTTAAAAATGGATACTTCATTGCTTCAGCAGATACATTTATGTGCGATAGGCAAAGATGCTGAACTTTTGGAAGCTTTAGGCGCCGAAGTAGATGTAATACCCGAAGAACCAAGTCCAACAGGTATAATTCGGGAACTGGCAAAAATATCTGATATTGAAGGTAAAAATATTTTAATTCCAGCATCCGAAGTAATTGGCATTCCTGAACCTGATGTTATTCCGAACTTTGTAGCTGGACTAGAAAAATTGGGAATGAATGTCACTCGCGTTACTGCGTATCAAACGCGGAGTTTGGACAAAGAGATATATAACGTTGAGTTAGAATTGATTCGTCAGGGTAAAGTGGATGTAATTGCTTTTAGTAGCAGCGCGGAGATTAGTGCTTTCTTAAATATGTGTGATGTTTCTGATTATCAAAATACCGTGATAGCTTGTTTTGGCCCATATACAGGCGCCAATGCGAGAAAATTAGGGTTAAACGTCTCTATTATTGCTGACGATTTTAGCTCTTTTGATGGATTTGCTGCTGCCATAGCTAGCCATTTTAATTAATTGCCTTTATGCCATGACAAAGCCCAAAGTCTTTATTACTCGTAACCTTCCTACTAATTTAAGTATATTACAGCAGTTTGCTGACGTTGAAGTATGGCTTGAACGTCAACCTCCTGCATATGAAGTATTGCTTTCAAAAGTTAGAGGTATTGATGGTTTGTTATGTTTGTTAACAGACAAAATTGACGAACAGTTAATTGAAACTGCGACAAATCTACGTGTAATAAGTCAGATGGCAGTCGGTTATGACAATATAGATGTTGGTGCTGCTACCGCTAGAAAAATACCCGTTGGTAATACTCCTGGTGTATTAACTGATGCAACGGCTGATTTGACTTGGGCATTGTTAATGGCATCTGCACGTCGTATCGTTGAAGCAGATAAATTTACTCACGCTCTTCGGTGGCAAACTTGGGAACCAGATTTATTATTGGGTGCAGATATTACTGGCGCCACATTGGGGATTATTGGGTTTGGACGTATTGGTCAAGCTGTTGCTCGTCGTGCCAGCGGATTTGATATGAAAATTATTTATACCAGTACAAAATGCTGTGATAAAGAGTTAGAAAAGAAGTTAAATGCTGAATTTGTAAGCTTTGAGACTTTACTAGAAGAATCGGATTTTGTTACAATTCATACACCATTAACTAATGATACATATCATTTGTTCGGGAAAACGCAGTTTGAACTGATGAAACGAAGTGCTATTTTCATCAACACCGCACGCGGCAGCATTGTGAACCAAGAAGAATTATATAATGCGCTTGTAAATAAACAAATTGCAGGCGCCGCTATTGATGTCACCGACCCCGAACCGATAAAAAGCGACAGTCCATTATTAAGCCTAAATAATTTAGTTATTGCACCACATATTGGTAGCGCAAGCTACAAGACACGCCAAAAAATGGCAGATATGGCGATTGAAAATTTAATTTCTGGGTTGAAAGGTGAGCAGTTGCCTTACCGTGTAAATGTTTGATTATAAGATTAGGGGCGAGTTTATCAAAATTTAGATTAATATATGAGCATATTGTTAAGCGTTGCTAAGAAACTTTATAATTGAGGTAGCTGGCGCAAGCGATAGTGCGAACAGAATCATGGAAGCGTGTACGTGGGTGTGGAGTCGCTGTTGTTAGTGTAACTCCAAAGCAAAAATTTTTAAAATAATTGCTTCAAAGTTCACAAATAAACTATATATTAAGTAAAGATATATTGCTATTATTAGTAAAAAAACTAGATAAGTGCTTGGGAGAAAGTAACTGCTATGGGTCGTGTAGGCGTATTACTGCTAAATCTCGGTGGTCCCGACAAGCTGGATGACGTAGGGCCATTCTTGTACAATTTATTCTCAGATCCAGAGATTATCCGCCTACCGTTTCGTTGGCTGCAAAAACCTTTGGCATGGTTTATTGCTTCACGACGTACAAAAACCTCACAAGAAAATTACAAACAAATTGGTGGAGGTTCACCACTGCGGCAAATAACCGAAGCTCAAGGTGAAGCTCTTAAACAAGAACTGCAAACTTTGGGGGAAGATGCTGAAATATACGTAGGAATGCGTTATTGGCATCCATATACAGAAGAAGCAGTAGCTAGTTTGACACACGATACAGAGATAGAAAAGTTAGTTATTCTCCCCTTATACCCGCAGTTTTCCATTAGTACCAGTGGTTCTAGTTTCCGCTTACTCGAACAGATGTGGAAAACAGACCCTAAGCTTCAACAAATCGAGTATACTGTCATTGCATCTTGGTACAAGCAACCTGGATATTTGAAGGCAATGGCAGACCTGATCGCGCAAGAACTTGACCAACTGCCCAACCCCTCAGAAGCGCATATCTTTTTTAGCGCACACGGTGTACCAAAGAGTTACGTTGAAGAAGCAGGTGACCCCTACCAGCAAGAAATAGAGGAATGTACCGAATTAATAATGCGTACCCTCAACCGTCCCAATGCTTACACGTTAGCTTATCAAAGTCGTGTAGGCCCAGTAGAATGGTTACAGCCTTATACAGAAGATGCAATTCAGGAATTAGGCGCCAAAGGTATTCAGAATTTAGTAGTTGTACCAATTAGCTTTGTATCCGAACATATTGAAACACTCCAAGAAATCGATATAGAATATCGTGAGCTTGCAGAAGAAGCGGGAATACACAACTTCCGTCGTGTTCCAGCATTAAATACACATCCAACATTTATTCGTGCATTAGCTGACTTAGTTGTTAACGCGTTAAAATCTCCAAATCTTGACTTATCACAAGTCACGCAAATGAAGAAGCGCATCAAAATGTATCCTCAAGAACAATGGCAATGGGGAATTACAACAAGCGCAGAAGTTTGGAACGGTCGAATTGCAATGCTTGGATTTATCGCCCTGGTAGTAGAAATGATAACAGGTCGCGGTTTACTCCACTTCATCGGCATCTTACAGTAGGTTGGGTGCTAACCCAACATTAGATTAACAATCTTGTGGAATGGGCATCCTTGCCCGTTCATATTATTAGGCGGGCAAGGATGCCCACCCCACAAGACAAGAGAGAAACAGTAATTACGGACGAGGTGTATAGCGATACCAATTGTACCAACTTTTACCGCTACGAATCGCAAACCATAGTAGTAACAAAGCAATTAAACCCCCCTGCCAAGGGGCATTACAAGCAAAAACTACTAAGATGACACATAAGAAGTCTTGAATAAAAACTGCCCATGTGGGTAACCCTCGCAACCGAAAAAACCAACCCACTTGCACGAGTTTGAGAACTAATGCCAAGCTGGCACTAAATAACACTACTAACCACTGCGGAGTTTCTGTAACATTTGCACAAGCTAACCCCATAATGGCGCCCACAATTGGACTAAATATCAGTTGAAGTACTTGCAGCACCCTTTGTCCTGTCAATCTTTTAGACGCGAGTACTTCTATAATCGATAAACTAGTCAAAGCACCAAATAAAAGTGGCGAAGAAATTCGCGATAAAACTGGGACTTGTGACCACAGACTATGACCCTGCAATAACCCCACGAACAGTAAAGGTAAGGCAGTTCTGATTCCTGCTGCCGCAGAAGCAGATAGTGCGGCTAGAACTTCAATCATAATCGCATCAGTTGCAATTTATTTAAATCGAGGGATTGATTTAAACTTACCCAAATTTGTCACAATTACACTCACACGAAATCAAAAATGTCAACTGTGAAACTTGGTAATTGAAACGGATGTTACATCTAGCCCTGAAAAATAGCATTTTATACTGCGTGATAAATCTCCCAATGCTTATCTCTGATGTGAATACAAGGGTGAGATTCAAAAATTTTTGCTCTATGAGAAAGATACGAAACATCTTCTAGCACTGGCATAGTTTGCCAACAATTACGGCAGAACCAATAAATGTGTGAGGAGCGAATGTGACGCAGTAAGACGTGAGAACAGCAAGGACAGTAATTCATAGTGTGGCACCCAGTGATAATCTAATTTCAACATATTTTCCAAATATGAGAAACTTGTGAAGAAGATTACTTTTCGTAACATATCGTAATATAACTAATTATTCATTAATAATAGGCGCCTGTGATTAATCATGTCTATTATGAATTAAAAGTCGATGCTCACAATTTCCTCAAATTGTATGAGCGCCAACAATTTGCCCTTCTTGACGCCGAAATTCTTCAGCTAGCACACTACGCAAAAATGAGGTACTGATGTTTTATAATAATACAAAAGTCACATTTACACGCATAAAATGGTTAAAACAACTCAAGCAAGTGATTTATCATTGTATGAAGTAGAAGAAAAATTTAACTTAGTGCAGGTTAAAACGCTATCTTTTTTTCCAGAATGGCAACTCGATTTACCTGAGTTAAACGAATATGAAAAAGAATGTTTAGATAGAAGTCGCGATGACTTTTTATCATTAATGAAGTATCCTTTGCATGAAGAAGTTGTAAAGCTTTCAATTTTGGTGCCGTTATTATCGTTGGCAGGTCTGTTGCGCTTCCCTTTTTACCCGCAAGCAGAAGCAGATATAAAAATTGCTGTAGAAGATGGGGAAGAAATTATACGTGGTAAAATTGACATAAGAATTTTACTTAAACATCTGTGTGCAGTCGTCATTGAAGCAAAAAATAAGCAGTTTAGTGTTGATGTTGCCTTACCACAAGCATTAATTTATATGATGGCAACTGATTACAATAATGAAAAACCAATATTTGGTTTTGTTACGAATGGTAAACACTTTCAATTTATCAAGTTAATAAAGCAAGACACTCCTCAATATGCTTTATCAGACGAATTTACAATTGTGAATCAAGAAAATGGACTATACAGGGTATTACAAATATTGAAACTTCTCAAACAATTAGTACAAGTTTAATGACATGGTTACAACTCTTATAAACACCTCTTCAACGTTTGCTGATAATATGAAATTACCAGTTCACCGTTGGTTTAGATATAGTGCAGGATTTTCGGCAATGTGGGTTGAGAATTTAGTTTCTCAATCTCTTCAGCAAGGATATGTTACAGTATTAGACCCATTTGCTGGTTCTGGAACAACGTTACTCGCATGTGAAAAACTAGGAGTAGAATGTTATGGTGTAGAAGCTCATTCTTTTATCGCACGTGTCGCAAAGGCAAAGTTATTATATAAAACGGATGTAGAGAGTTATAAAGAACATATACAAAAAATTATAAAGATAGTTGATAATATACAAGGCAGTGTGGAAGGTTATCCAAAATTAATCTGTGAATGTTTTAAAGATTCTTCATTAGAAGGTTTAGATAAATTACGAAAAGCCTGTTTAGAGTTAGCAGATAATTCTCCTCAATCAGAGTTAGCTTGGTTAACGCTTGTAGCTATCCTTCGGCATGTTTCTCATGTTGGTACTGCTCCTTGGCAATATGTTTTACCTAGTAAAAATAAGCAATGTTACTTAGAACCAATCGTAGCATTTAAATTGATGGCAGAAACTATTGCTTCTGACATGACTATTACCAGAAATGCAACATCTGTAACAGCACAAATGATTCAGTCAGACGCGCGCTACTGTCAAGAATTGCCTGATAATAAATTTAATTTAGTCATTACTTCACCACCCTATGCAAATAATTATGATTATGCAGATGCAACAAGACTAGAGATGTGCTTTTTACAAGAAATTTCCGGTTGGGGTGATTTACAAGCTACTGTACGGCAATATTTAATTCGTTCATGTTCACAACATGTAACATCAAAAAATGTTAACTTAGATGAAGTAACTTCGGCGCCGGAATTAAAAGTAATTCAAGGAGCAATTACAGAAATATGTTATAAACTATCTCAAGAAAGATTATTACATGGCGGCAAAAAGAATTATCATTTAATGATTGCTTGCTATTTTTTAGATATGGCTAAAGTTTGGATAGCATTGCGTAGAGTTTGTCAATCACCTGCAAAGGTTTGTTTCGTAATTGGAGACTCGGCGCCTTATGGTATTTACGTTCCAGTTATCGAGTGGTTAGGGTTACTAGCGCTGTCAGGAGGGTTTAAAAGCTTTAAATTTGAAAAAATTCGCGACCGTAACGTTAAATGGAAAAATCGTAAACATCAAGTTCCTCTTTGTGAGGGTTATTTGTGGGTTAATGGTTGATTATAAACTAATATGGCAGAATCTTACTCTCATAAATGGGGACAAATTATTGGGAATCTTATTCAAGAGTTTATTCGCGAAACACTTCAGGGAGTTGCGGATGAACACGGTTTTTATTTAGATTACCAGAAAAAACGCAAAGCTCGAACTAGTAAAAAGGTGTCTTGGCAAGATAGGTATGGTAATTTTCATGACCTCGACTATGTGTTAGAAAGAGGTGGAAATGAAGATACTCGTGGACTTCCCGTAGCTTTTATTGAAACAGCATGGCGCCGTTATACTAAGCATTCTCGAAATAAAGCACAAGAAATTGAAGGTGCGTTAATCCCTTTATCGGAAACTTACAGTAATCTCAATCCTTTTTTAGGTGTTATTTTAGCAGGAGTTTTTACAAAAGGCGCCCTTGAACAGTTGGAATCAAAAGGTTTTAAAATTCTTTATTTAAAATATGAACATATTATTCAAGCATTTACATCTGTTAGTATCAACGCTTCTTTTAACGAAAGTACTGCGGAGACAGAATTTCAAGATAAAATTAATCGTTGGAATAATTTATCTGCTGAGGATATAGCTAGTGTGAAAGCTCAATTACTCAGCTTAGAGAAGACTAGTATAGATATTTTCGTGAATGATATAAATAAATCATTTAGTAGACAAATTCAAAGTGTAAGTATTATAGTTTTACATGGATTAATGGCTCTTCCGTACTTAGCGTGCTAAATCTGTTGGTAAATTAGCTTGGAATCATTGCTATGCTTATCTTACAGCCATTATTGCTTTTATAAAAATCAAATTACTGAAATTTCAACTATAAGTACCTGTAAGCCTTGATTCTAAAAGAAAATTATCTATTTTAATTAAAATTTAGCACGCTATGTACGGAAGAACCACATTCTCTCGGCAAAATCGTCGTCAACTACAGCTTGGACTTCTACATGAATTAAAAGCCAGGAATATTACCTTTAATATCCCAAACTTTAACTAGTTTATCTGCGTAAAGTCTTCCTGTTTCAGCACGAACTATTTTTTGGAATTCTTTATCTAAAAATTCGTGGGGGCGTGTCCAGCCAATTGTTTTAGCTGTGTTTGGGAAGAAAAACTGTATTTCCTGTGGAAAGTATGGTTCTAATACTTCCTTCCAAGGTGAGTCATTGTCGGCGCGTTCGCGCTTCTTACGTGGCATACTGGTGATGCAGTAGATGGTATACTTTTTATTTTATAGTTATATAGTTGATAATCGTTATTATTGTGGACAGATTTTAATTTGTCTAATATTTAATGACAGTGGGTTAATTGTGTGCTTTCTTTTTTTGGACAAAGCTTCACAGGAGAAAACATTTTATCTGATTGAATTAAATGTATTAAGATGGTGCGTAACTGCATTGACATTTTTCGTTTTGTTTATGGTTTGTTGATGCAGTTACGCACCCTACTTGTAATAATTGTGACTGAAAAGCCTACTGATTACGCTGCTATTCTCCGTGCGGCTAACCAAGAAATTAATGAACCTCCTGAGTGGTTGGCACCTTCTAAGTTTGTCTATTCTCCTGAGTATGGTGTGGGAGAGGTGATGGCTGTTTTGGGTAGGCGTTTAATTGTTAAGTTTTTTGAAGAGGTTAATCCGACTCAGTTTGATAATTGGGAAGATGTTGTTGAGAAGGGGTTGATTAAGGAAAGCGGCGCCCAGTTAGGAGGTAATTTAGATAATTCTGATATTGGTGGTGATGTTGCGGCGATTGGTGAGGAGATTGATAAAATTCCTAATGTTGCTTTTCAATCTGTTGCGCGTGATTTTGCCACGACTATTACTAGGGTTAATATTCAATCTGGTGTTGGTGGTAGTATTCACCCGATACCTGAAGATTTACCGTCTAATTTACATTTGGGTTTGCAGAATATTTGTGTGAATACGGTTTATTCGCATCAGTTGGAGGCTTTGGCGAAGCTACGGGCGGGTTATGATTTGACTATTACTACTCCGACTGCTTCGGGTAAGACGCTTTGTTATAATTTACCGATTATTGAATCTTGTATTAAGCAACCTGATACTAGGGCATTATATATTTTTCCACTCAAGGCTTTGGCACTTGACCAGATGCGGAAGCTACAAATGTTGGTGAAGGCTATTCCAAATCATCGTATTAAAATTGCTTTGATGACGGGGGATACTCCTAGGGATGAAAGACAGCAGTTGTTTATTCCTCATCCTCCAAATGTTTTGGCGGTGAGTCCCGATTTACTTCATCATTATCTATATAATATACGGCGCCCACAAGAGGGTGAAGGTTGGCGCCTGTTTTTGAGACAGTTACGATATGTGGTTATTGATGAGTCGCATACTTATATTGGTGCTTTCGGCGCCCATTTTGCTAATTTGATGCGAAGATTACGGTTAGCTGTCGATGCTGTTGGTGGTAATTCACATAAGTTACAGTTCATTTGTTCGAGTGCAACAATTGGTAATCCTCAAGAAATGGCGCTGAGATTTAGCGGTAGGACACAACAACCTAATAGGTCACATTTAATTAGAGAAAGTGGTGCTGATAGTGCGGGACGTACTTTATTATGTCTTGAACCAAGTAGTGCTGCGAATATTGAAGCTAGTAAAATGATTATTTCCTGGTTACAGCACAACTTGAGCGGGATTGTTTTTTGTAATTCCCGTGCTGCTGTCAAAGGTTTATTAGGATTAATTCAACGGGAAACTCAACGTACCGGATGCGGACATTTAGCGAACCAGGTTGCTTTATTTTATAGCTCGTTGATTGGAGAAAGGCGGCGGGAAATTATTTCTAAGTTACAGTCGGGGCAAATAAAAGTCATTATTTCTACATCTAGTTTGGAAGCTGGTATTGATTTACCTGAACTTGATTGTTGTTTAATCCGTGGTTTCCCTGGTAGTTTGATGTCATTTTGGCAACGAGTAGGAAGGGCAGGACGCAAGCAGCATGGACTAGTAGTATATTTACCTTTGGCACAAAATCCAATTGATGTATATTATGCTAAAAATCCTCAGCAGCTTTTATCGGGAGACGTTGAGTGCAGCGCGTTTAATCCTGATTATCCAACTATATTGGGTAAGCATTTGGAATGTGGTTGTATAGAAAGCGCTTTAGCGTTGAGAGAAATTAATCACCGCTTTGGACATGTTGCTGGTACGATAGCAGATTCGTTACTCCAGCAAAATAAACTTTACTTGAGTAATGGGGGTAAATTGTGGGGTCGCGGTTATCCACACAAAGAGGTAAATTTAAGAAGCGCTGCAAATACTTCGATTAATTTGATTGATAAACATTCAGGGGATATTCTTGAAAAAATGTCTCTTGAAGTTGCATATCGTGAAGTATTTCCCCAAGCAATTTATTTTCTCCAAGATGAAAATGGTGATATTATCGCTTATCGTAGCGAAAGTTTGAATGTAGAGAAAGGTGAAGCGCAGCTTGCATATCTAGGTAAAGAAACAACTTTATATACAGAAGCAGAATCTGAATTAGATATAGTACCTTTATCTACACTCGCACAGCCTAAAATTATTAATACCAATATTGATGATGGTAGAATTAGATTAACGCTTGCTTGGGGAGAAATTACCACCAGCGTTACAGGATACCGTTTAATGAAACGTATATATGGTAAAACCTGTAAAAATCAACAATGTGCAAACTTTAAAAAATCTCTTGAAGGAAACTCTTGCCCTAAATGTCGGCGCCAAATTTATGCAGCAGAAGTTATAACGTTGCAAGATGAAATTGTATTTGAAACACCATTAGTCACCAAATATCAGGCGCCATGTGTATTAATAGACTTGAACGAAGGAGTTAAAAAAGCACTTCGTGAACAAGTTTCTAGATTAAAACAAGAAATAATCCAAAAATACGGGAATAGTATTCCAGAAATATATCAACCACTATGGACAGGCGCCTCTGATTTTATCACACTTCATAGTTTGCAACATCAAATTATTAAAGCCGTTCCATTGGTAGTATTATCATCGAGCTTAGATGTAGATGGTATAGTTGTAGAAAAAGAAGGCAGAACATACAACTACTTTTATGATACATGCGAAGGAGGAAACGGCGCCGCAGAAGCAATATTTCACGACCTAAGTAAATTTGCCGCAAAAGCATACGCACTAGCATCTGGATGTGACTGCGAAACTGGATGTCCCAGATGCTTACACTCATCAGGATGTCCCCAACATAACGAACCTTTAAATAAAGACCTCGGTTTATATTTATTAGATGCAATATTTAATGGCAACGGATGATGAACAGATTTAGCGGATAGTTGATTTTAAATAACTATACCTTATTTTTAACAAATTTCTTATCCGTTGCATCCGTTGCATCCGTTGCAAATATTTAGTCAACAGCATAGCCAGTAAACTGACGCTTGAAAGGTGAGTAAAACCCGATAACAATATCAGAAGGAGGTACACCCAACTCAACTAATCTTTGAGGAACAATATCTTCTGTACCATTATATTGAATCCATATTTTTTCATTTTCAATATCAAAATGCATTACTGGACCAAATACTCGCTTATTACCTTGCCAACCGACATAAGCTAATTGATAATGGTCGTTTTCATTATCAAAAATTATTGTGACTTGACGTTATCACGATTAAAACTAATCTCAGCGTGTTCTGTCAAAACTTGTTTTATAACTTGTCGATAGTGTTCTAACTTATCCATTGTATAATCTCCTCTTTTATCAGTTCATAAACTATTAACTTAACTTGATGACGTTGTACTGCAATTTGAACAAAAGGAAGCTGAAAAAAATCTTTATATGTTTCATCTGGAACAGCTAAATAAACTATTCGGTCAGGTTGATTGAATTCTAATGCTTGACAATAATTAAGATATTGACCCAGTGCCGCATGAAACTCGCTAATATCTGAACCTGAAATAAAACTTTTTATTTAAACCGCTATTTTATCATTATCGCGTTCAGCAGCAATTGCATTATCTGCTGCTAAATCTATCTGTACTTTAATTGTTTCACTAATGGGAATTGTTAATGGGTCACTAGTGATTTTCCAACCATCCTTAATTAAAGCATTCTTGACTTGTTGATAAAAAGCGTCTCTAGCCATATCTGTTAAATTACCATATGAACAGGATATTAGATTATTTGATAAGTATAAATTTTTACATTCAGCTTTACACCTTGTAACTACTTAATACCATATTCTAATATATTTGCTAATCCTACGATAAATAAAGCAATCGCAGATAAAATTAAGCAGATGCGACGTTTGGGATGCGAAGAGATAGCTAAAAAAGTACCACTTGCCAACCCAGCAAACCCAAAACCTGCAATTGTCATCATAAAAATTAAGAAAAATCCGATGTTATCTGGTGGTTTGGGGAGGTTAAATATATTTTCTACAATTTCCCAAATTATTAATAGCAACCAACAGAAAGCTGCTCCAATCAGGTCTCCTAGTAAAATAATGACAGGCGCCACCAATAATTTAGGTAAAGCCACGCTACTACTCATAAATCCAATGCCAATCAATCCCCCAGTGTAGAAACTCAAAAAGCTGTTATATAGCCAAAATATCAGAACTGGCGCCATAGATAGTATAAATAGTTAAAATCGGTAAAATCTAATTACGCCTAATTTAGCTTAAATTCCGGAATTGCCTCTTCTCTGTGGTCTCTGTGTCTACATGGTAGTAATAAACACTGATAATACACAGGCAGGATGCCTGTGCCACAAGCCACAAGATGTTTTGGAAAAAAGTGCATAAGCTTAATCCTGCCAGAAATAGAGCATTAACAGGCGCCCACAAGGGTGTCAAAGTACAAATTGCAATTCTTAGAAGGAGGTGAAACAATTGATAATGATTAGCGTTGAGTAAAATCACTGTGGCTCTAATATCTAAGTATTGTGGATTTGTCAAGCTATCCAATGATGGTAGACCCTCTAGGGAAATGGTTAACGCAGCTAAAGACTACTTACACGAACAGTTTCCTACACTTGCTGATGACTCGGATGTTGCATTACAGCGACAACTTTGGCATTTAATGCGCGAACAGCAAGCAAGTGACAGCATGGCTGAAATTTGTTTGCGCTGCTATATCTCTCATCAAATTTATCAGGCTTGCATTGATTTAGGCGTTAAGTTTGGCAAGCAACACGGTTTTAATCATAACGATTTATTACCGATTGTATTAGGAGATGAGGTGCTACAAAGTTTTAAGCATCAAAAGGAAACAGGTTCTTACCAATCTTTGGCAACGACGATATTAAAGACGTATAACCCTGATAAAGGTTCGCTTAATACTTGGGTGAGTCGCTATGTAAAACAGCATTCAGAGTTGAAGCATTTTTTACTTCAGCATGGTGTGTTTTTAGTTAGCGATTGGGCATTATTGAATGATACAAATCTTAAAGAATTACAGCGTATTTTAGCAGGGATGTATCATTTGGCAACGTTTGAGGTTCAACAAGCTTGTGAGTTACTGGTTAGCTATCATGCAGTATACCGTGCAGACCGTTTACAGTTTCTTGCGGGTTCAACGTTACCCTGTCAACCTCCAACTGGTGAGCAGTTATCTCGCATTGCTACAGATTTAAAAACCCGAACGGGAAAAAATTTCAGTAATGAAGCTGTTTTGAAGCAATTACAGTTTATCTCAGCAAAGTTGCGAGAATACCGAATTATTGCACGAGGTGGCGCCATTAAAACGTTATCTTATCACCAAGAGGAAGTTGAGCCTATTGTTGAGCGTCAACAAGCAATGTCTAATAATGAAGACCAAGAAGAAAACGAATTTATTCAGTTATATCAACAACAGTTGAAAGAATCATTAGACGAAGCACTTTTCCAAGTTATTGAAGAGTTTATCATCAAAATTCAGCGTCGGCGCCCGTCCCAAGTTGAATCATTTATTAAAGGTTTAGAGTTATTTCACTGTCGAGGTGAGTCTATGACTCAAATTGCACCACAAATAGGGGTGAAACAGCAGTATGAAGTAACACGCTTATTAAAACTCAATGATTTACGTGTTGATGTTAGACAAAGGTTATTAATAATTTTACGTACCAAGGTTATTGATATAGCTAAACAGTTTACTGATATCAAACAATTACAAATATTAGACGAAGCACTAGACGAACAAATTACTAAAATTATTACACAAGCAGAATCTGAAGCTAGAAACCCGGTTCGTAACCAACCTCTCAAGAGTCTGTTTGCACATCATCTTTGCCTTTGTTTAGACAAAATAAATTTAACTCCTAACTCCTAACTCCTATCTCCTAACTCCTAACTCCTAACTCCTAACTCCTATCTGCACATTATGAACCAACCTACTTACCTGACTGACACTGACTGGCTCGATTTTTCCTCGCTTGGTGATGATAGCACCGAGTTGGCGCCATCCCAAATTCAACGTGCGGCACAATTAAGTTTGGGAATTTATACTCCTGAGCAAAGTTGGCAAGTTTACCTTAATGCTTTAGGTACTATTGGCTTTGAACAATGGATGGCTGAACGGGCACCTGATATACAAGTTGATGTGTCTAATTCAACTATTTGGCAACCTGCTTACTCAAATATACTTGCTGCTGCCTGTAATGTTCAAGTCGGCGCCTTTAAGGTTTGTGTAATTACGGCAAGTAAGGTTGGAGATTTACAAAGTATTCCTTTTGCTGTTGTCGATGTGCCTAAATTAGCAGCACACTTTTACGTGTTGATGCATGTTGAGGAAGAATTACAGCAAGGTAATGTGTTTGGATTTATGAGTTATCCACAGCTTCAAAGCTATAAACAACAAGCTTTGTTACATGTTGAGGAAGATTTTACTTATAGTTTACCAAATGATGTACTTAGTTTTGACGTTGATGCACTGTTACTCAATTTACGTTGCTTAGATAGTAGGGCAATTAATTTACCTGTAGAGTCTAGTATAGCAAATACACAAACTGACACATCTACAGCCCTACAGCAAAAGTTAACTCGGCTACAATCTGAATTAAGAAAGCATCCTTCACAGTTTTTGACGATGGATGAAGCGAAAACACTGTTTAGTAATCCTCATTTAATCGATTGGTTATATGCATGTACACGCGCAGAAGTTGTTACAAATGTGCCAAAAAGTCAGCCTATACAACCTTTTATCAATGTTGGACGTTGGTTACGTAATCAAATTGATACAGTTGCTGAGGAATTAGGATGGATGTTAATGCCTACTTTAGCACCATCAGCATTACGAAGAAGTGAAGATTTTCAACCGATTCGAGAAGCATTAGAAAAACAAAAAATTTACATTCCTTCAAATGCTCAAGGCGCCTCACGTGATTTAAACTCAGAGTGTGCGGCTTTAAGACTTTATGCAATTATATGGGAATTAAATGAAGTATCAGATAACCCAGAGTGGATGTTACTAATTGTTGTGCGTTCAATTTCAAGTTCACTAGTTTCGCAAACCTTAAGATTGGAAATTCGTGACAAAACGCAACAATTGTTTGACCAAACTCTAGAAGGTGATAGCAGCAAGGAAATTCTTTTCGCTCGTCTTGTTGGTGACTCGAATGACCGTTTCTGGGTAACGGTGACTGCTGATGATACCAGTGTGTTTGAAATTGAGCCTTTTGGCTTAGAAGGTTAATTAACGCTCTGGTTACTATTAATTATAATTCTTACCGGAAATTTAAATTAAAATTTAAACTTTCGTTATATAACTGTAAGTAAAAATACATAATAATTAAGATACTTCCTTCCCCTTTACGTCTGAGCTATGGAACATTCATTTAGTTTAAAAGTTCAAAAAGTAGAACAAACATGCTTGTTTGAGTTGTCCTGGGGACAGGGACAAAGGTTAGCTGCACAAGTTGATTATCCTATCGTTTTAACTCAAATATACCAAGATTGGAAGAAAGCGTATTTAAACTTTTACCAGTCAGATGAAATGCGAGGAAAAGCAGTTGGTGGAGGAGTTGCGGAGCTTTCGGTTGACTGGCACGCAGAACTAGTTAAAGCTGAGTCTAGGTTGACTTATGAATTTAATAGTTGGTTACGAAGCGCTGAATTATATGAGATTCGCGCACAATTGAATCAAGAAGGGAGTAATTTAAATCAAGCTCAAGCAATAAAGGTATTTTTAACTTGTACACCTATTGAGTTAGATCGATTTCCGTGGGAAGCTTGGGAAAGTGCTGGAAAAATCCAAATTATTCGTTCTCCTCAAAAAATAAGCGCTCCTAACCATTCTTTACAGCAAAAAGGACGCACTCGTATTTTAACGATATTGGGTGATGATACTGGGTTAGACTTTCAAACAGAACGAGAAGCTTTAAAAGAATTATCAAAAATTGCAGATGTGGAATTTGTCGGGTGGCAACCTAAGCAAACAGCTTCGCAGGTAATTGAAAATATTACAAATGCAATAGCTGATGAACGTGGATGGGATGTGCTGTTCTTTGCTGGACATAGCAATGAAACAGATTTAACTGGGGGTGAGTTAGGAATCGCACCAGGGGTGTCAATATCTATAAAAGAAATAGCAACGCTTTTGAATGCAGCACGTCAACGTCGGTTAAAAGTTGCCATATTTAATTCGTGCAGTGGGTTAAATATTGCTGAATCTTTGATAGACATGGGGTTTAGCCAAGTAATGGTGATGCGTGAACCAGTCCACAACCGGGTCGCACAGGAATTTTTAGTTAAGTTTTTGCAATATTTGGGTAAACACTTAAATGTGTACGAGTCGATGATGGAAGCACGGCAATTTTTACGTTTAGACAAAACCCATACTTATCCATCATCTTATTTGCTGCCTTCTTTATTCTGTCACCCAGGCGCCGAGTTATATAAAATTCCACCATCGTTACCTTGGCATCAGCGCATTCGGCAGGTAGTTTTACCCAATAGTATTATTGAAGGGGTCGCATTAGCTGTCACTATTGCTGTTGGTACAATGGTTCCTGTTCAGGACTTTTTACTTGATGGTAGAGTATTTACCCAAGCAGTTTATCGTAACACAACGAATCAAATTCCATCTGATGAGGCGCCACCAGTAGCATTAGTAGAAATAGATAGTGAGTCCATTGCCAAACGTAAGCTACCAAGTTCGCAAATTTTGCCAATGAACCGTAGTTATATAGCGGAGCTAATGGAACGTGTACGGAAATTAAATGCACCCGTTATTGGTTTAGATTTTTTAATTGATACACCCCAAAAGTATCCACCGACAGCAGATAAAGATTTAGGAACAGCAGTAAGTCGTGCAGTCCATGAAAATAGATGGGTTGTTTTTGGGACTATTTTAAACGAAGGTAAAGAAGCGAGTGTTAATGATGCTAACGGAATTAGAAACCGTAACTGGACTTTACAAGGTTACACAGAATCATTTCCTTCTTACGTGGAATTACCTGAAAGTGAGTGTCGCGAAACATGTCCGATTTCTTATTTGATGGCACTAACTCAATTAGCGACCCAAGAAATAACAGATTTACCCAAACCTAACACAGGTGGAACTATTGATTTAAGAACTCAGTTGCTTGATACAATTAAAACAAAATTACCTAAAAAAGGTGATTTAACAGCTTTAAAACAATGGCGCCCATTATTTGGACAGCAACCGATAATAGATTTTTCTATACCTCCCGACAAAGTATACACCAAAATACCTGCTTGGCAATTAATAGAAAATCCAGACGCGAACAAGTTTCCATTGATATCAAAACAAGCAGTATTAATAGCAACAGGAAACGATGAGCGTTTAGGAAAAGCACCAGGTCAACCCGACCGAATGCCAATACCTACAGCAATGAAATATTGGACGGAACAGACGTGGATGACAGGGGGTCAATCTTTAGCATATACAACTCACCATTTTATACGGCGCCACTTAATTACTCCAATACCCGATATTTGGGTAATCGCGCTCGCGATTTTAATCAGTAAAACTGCTGTGTTTAGTTTAAAGTCCAAGTCATCTTTAACACCAAAACTTAAGATGAAAATTCTTACAGGTAGTTTAATAGGAGTTGTGTTATACGGAGTAGCAGCGTTGCAATTATATATAACTGCGGCACTTTTACTTCCTTGGTTCCTACCATCATCAGTATTTTTAGCTTATGTCTTATCTGCAACAAGGAGACAAAACCATGCTTAACAAAAAATATCTACGGTTCATGTTGATTTTGCTGTTCGCAACTAGTTTTGTCACCACGGACAGCTTTAGCAACCTGACATCAACTCAAACATTTGCCCAAGTTAGAGTAGCAGATTTCTTTGGGTTGTGGCGCCGGAAAGATGAGCGCAAAGTTTCAAGAACATCACGTTCTGGTGGAGTTTGCCCAATAACACCAGGTATCTTTGAAACATATTTACTTTGGCACGAACGTCCACTATTTGTATGGAAGTCATCAGGAAACCAAGACGCTAATTTAGTGGTACGTGAGTACGATAGTCAAACCGAAGTTTGGAGACAACCTGTTAATACATCAGCACAAAAGTTTGTGTATGGCGCCGAAAAAGCTTTGGAACCAGGTAAGCTTTATCAATGGCAGTTAGTGAACAAATCACGAGGACTTAATGAGTCTGTAACATTCCAAATCATGTCCGAAACTGAACGTGCTAAAATCCAAAGCGGATTACAAGCATTAGAGCAAAACTCAAAGTTAGCCAAATTATCACCGGAAGATATTGCGCTCAAAAAAGCACACTACTTCCTAGATTATCAAATCAAGCATCAAAACAGCGATAGAACTTATCTTCCTTGGTCGGATGCGTTGCAGTCGTTGTATGAAGTTGATAAACCTTCTGCTTCTTTTGTAGAACAACGCGATAAGTTTATTGTTTCGTTGTGTTCTTCTAATTCGACTGCGAGTAAATAAGGCAACGGATTATAAACGGATGTAGCGGATGAGCTATCCGTTACATCCGTTCTATCCGTTGCCACGTTGCTATTGTTCGATTGGCACCTCTGGTTGTAATGTTGGGATAACGCGAAATTGGTCTTGCTTTTTGTTGTCTTTGAAGGTGTTTCTGTCTAAGCTAGGTTCGGATTGTCCGATTATTACTAAACCGTAATCGCTATTGTTTTCAATTAGATTTGAGAATAATTTGGGGTGAGATGAGTCTGTTAGTACTATACCATTGCGGTTTCCACGGATTTGATTGTCGGATAGTAAAGGTGTTGATTTGCCACCAATTGCAACGCCGAAACCTGTATTATCAAAGATGTTATTACGGATTTCGCCTTTTGCTTCGGAGGTGACGGAAACTCCGTTTGCATCATTACGAAAGAATCGGTTATTTTCTATTGTAGGCGCCGCGTTACCTGTTACGAATATTCCTTCGCGTTTGCTGTTAATAAAATTATTGTTACGAATGATGGGTTGTCCAAATTCTACCCAAACACCAGTACCACGCACGTTTGGATTAGTAACGGTAATACCTGCGATTTGAGAGTTGTCTTGTGCAACGAGTGTTACGTTTTGTTTTGCAAAGGTTCGACTCATGTAGGAATCTCCACCGATGATTTCTACTCCTTGACCTTGGGTGTTTTCGTTACCTTTGAGAATGACACCTGATTTGATGATGAGTGGAAAAGTTTCGCTGTAATAACGTCCTGATGCTAATTGGATGATGCTTCCTGGAGTTGCTTGTGTGAGTGCGTATGAGATGCTTCGATAGGGTATTGCTTCACTTTTTCCCGCAGTGGCGCCATCTGTTCCTAACTGTGGATTCACGTATAATATAACTTGTGGTGGAGTGTTGGTAGGCGCCGATGTTTGTGCGTTTACTTGAGAAATGTTAATTAAACTTAGTAATACTACGGTTGAATAATTTACTTGCTTGAGAAGCGATTTGAAATTCATAGTAGCTGAGTGTGTGAGAATCAATGTAGCTACTTTATTCGTATGATTATTAGAGTAACCTGAGTAATATCCACGAATATATTTTAGATATTTATTACATCTTTCTAAGTATTTAAGTACAAATAACTAGTGAATAAAAAAATAAGCCATAATCATAAAAACGAAACTACGAAATTACGAAATTATATTAATATATTTTGATATAACTTCTTAACTCTGTGGACTCTGTGTCTTTGTGGTGATATATTTTAACCACAGAGACGCAGAGAGCGCAGAGAAAGAGATGGAAGTTTATGGCAGTTTATTAAATATTTAGGTCGCGTAGTGCAAGTCTAATTTGCTCCATACGTCTGCGGTTAACTCCAAGGTCAGATTCTCCTAAACGAGATGCTGAACGTATATGAATTACATTTTCGTTTTCAGGAAAATAAAATTCTACATCATCGACAAAACGAAATATACGACTTTTGGAAAGAGCATGGATGTAGTTATCTGTTTGTTCTACAACTTCTGTGCGTGGAACAACTGTCAAAACTTTTAATACTGTTTCTCTTGCTTTGTTGCGGTCTATATGATAGGAAATTGGGTCAATTGTGTGTTTGATGTCAGCATCTTGACTAACGACACAGTTTTGAGAAGCTGGACAATTTTCAAGATGACCCTCGTTGATTCCTAAAGCATCAGCAGGAAGTGCTATACTTGCCAAAATCAAAAATATTCCAAAAATAATTGCAGTGAAACGAAGCATTATCAGTATATTCCTTGATGTGTAATTAAACTAACTTAATAATTTTCCCTTATTAAGGTTAATCGCGCAATAATACTTCACATAATAAAGTTTGTAGAAGTTTTCGGTAGTTGTGCTAAAAACTATTTTGACGCTGTGTAGATATAATTTAAAGTTTTAGTTATATCGACAGGAGGTTATCAATGAGCGAAGAATATACAGAGGTTGTAGACGATAGTTGGGGTGATAGGTTCGGTAACTCTGTATTTGCAGTAATTTTAGGGCTTATCTTATTTTTTGGGTCTTTTATTTTGCTATTCTGGAACGAGGGTAGATTAAATTTATCAGAAGTTGCTAAAACTGCTGTGGAAGTTTCAGCAACGCAACCAAATAGAGAGGCAATAGGAAAATTTATTTCGACAACTGGAACGATTACATCAAATCAAGCTTTAGGTGATAATTTATTTTTAATTCCAGGTTCATATAGCGTTGTTGATAGAACCGTTGAAATGTTTTCTTGGAGTGAGGAGAAGCGAACGGAAGAAAGAAAAAGTATGTTAGATCCCATATTCCGCACTTCAGAATGTCGCATAAAATATTACATAAATACGTACTGGCATTAGTAAATAAACATACT
>NZ_RSCL01000019.1:0-2441 GCF_003991905.1 Dulcicalothrix desertica PCC 7102
ATATTCCACAATTTGATGGTTTTGTCAGCACCAGCAGAAGCAAGAGTTTTGCCATCTGCACTTATTGCCACGCTATAGACCTCAGCAGTATGCCCACTCAAGCTAGAAATGAGTTTACCAGTGCTTATATTCCACAATTTGATGGTTTTGTCAGCACCAGCAGAAGCAAGAGTTTTGCCATCTGCACTTATTGCCACTTCTATGACTTTATCATTATGCCCACTCAAGGTAGAAATGAGTTTACCAGTGCTTATATTCCATAATTTGATGGTTTTGTCCCAACTTGCAGAAGCAAGAGTTTTGCCATTTGCACTTATTGCCACGTTACTGACTGTATCAGTATGCCCTTGTAACTGATTGCGTTCCCTAATATATGACAATATATATTGTAAAATCCATCCTGGATTGTAAGTAGGATAATCTGCTAAAGGTTTATCGTTGACTAAATTTTTCAATTCCCGCCCAACCCTCATAACCCTTACCAAACTCTCTAGTTCTCCTCCTAAAAATGGTTGTTGTAATAAATTTATTCCAGTTACTTCCAATTTTGTCGCCATCAGTTCTTTTTGAGCATTGTTAGCAAGTACTGAAGCAATAATTGCTCCCATAGTAGACAATATCAAAAACGTAGAACCAAACTGAATCATTCGCTTCGATTTCTTTTGCGCTTTGTTTAACGTTTCATTCGCTGCTGATAATATCCTACCTTCTTCTTCTTGAACAGCTAAAGAAGCTTCAAGTTCCCTTTTTTCTAATTCCTGAGAAGCTGCTAAATACCGAGAATCTTCATTACTTAAGCTTTTCTGAGTAGACCACTGCAAAGCATTTTGTAAAGCTTGTCCTCGCAATAGTTGTGACTCGTCCTCATAGTTACTATCAACCCATACTTGAAAGTTTTCCGAATATGGGCGTAGTTTACTTAACTCTTTTTCTACCCAAGTTAAATTTAATACCGATTCATATATTTTGTTATAGACTTTGAGAATATTCTGTTGTTTAACCACTAAGCCAGTCAGGCGAAATCTTATTTGTTCTAGACTTTCGTCAGCATGAATGTACCCCGATAGCAATATTTGCTGATACCATCCTAAAAAACGCCCCGCTATTTGCTCTCCTAATAACATTCGGTATCTGATTGTTTTTACATGTTCTGGTTCATCATGACTTTCCCAATTTTCAATAATATTTTTTTGAATTATATCGTGTACATAAGATGCGATATGTGGAGACGCGATTAATCCCTTCGGGAAAACCTCCAGTTTACGCGTCTCTACATTCAGGTCTGTGGCAATTAACCTGCATACTTTCTGTGTTAAAAAAGGTTGCCCCCCTGTCCAAGTCAATATTTCTCGTATTAATGCGTTAGGATTTTCTATTTGACCCTGAAATCCCTTTTCCAGAGGTTCAATTTCACTTTCTTTAAATCCTTCGAGTTGAATCGCACGACCTATATTAAACGGTGTTCGCCTTTTATCCGCAATTAAATCTCCAGGGGTGACTACTCCTACTAACGCAAAAGTCAGGCGCCCATACTGCGAGTTAAAATTACGCTTTTCATAACAGCTTCTGATTAACGCAAAAAAATCATCCGTAGGAAAGCCTAAACTCAAAATACTATCGATTTCGTCAATAAATATAACTATCTTTCTTTGGATAGATGCTAATAATACAGTTTCTATGAACTCTTCTAAACGCTCTACAGCAGTAATAGCGCCTCTCTCTTGCCACCAATTACGGAGAATGTCTGATGGATTACCTAGGTTAAAATTAGTTGTAAGCTTGTAAATAATACCAGCATACCACTGTTCTGATTTTATATCTCGACTACCTCGCACCGAGAAATCAAGAGAAGTACAAGCAAACCCCTCTGCTTGTAATTTGTTCATTGTCCGAACTATTAAGCTCGTTTTACCCATTTGGCGAGAGTTAAAAATATAACAGAACTCTCCCGCCTTTAAGCTGTGGTACAGGTCAAAATCTGCTTGTCTAACAACGTAAGAAGGGGCGTTTTCTCCTAAACTACCTCCGACTTTATACTCATAATTTGTTGTCATGATTGAGTTACCGTATATAGAAACTACTTAAGTGAGGTGTGTGAAAGCAGTTTAATCTTTCGTTATACCTTGATTGTAATAGCTTTCACGCACCATATATATCAAAACATGACCGAATTCGAGTTAAGCCATGAGAAATTTAAGTTATCTTCGACTTATAACTAACTTTAACAACAATATAATTATTTTGTAAAGCGGTGCCTGCTATTGGGAATTAATGACCTAGACTACGATTATGAGTTCCAACTTACATTCTCATTTATTAGGACACAGCTCCTTTCTTTCTTGCTCACGGGTGGCGAGGTATTCTTTTAAATAGTCGCAACTGCGCGCGAGTAAATCATCTAAATCTAAATTCCACAATTTGATGGTTTTGTCAGCACTTGC
>NZ_RSCL01000019.1:2451-2950 GCF_003991905.1 Dulcicalothrix desertica PCC 7102
CATTGCCACGCTACTGACCCAATTAGTATGCCCACTCAAGCTAGAAATGAGTTTGCCTGTACTGATATTCCACAATTTGATCGTTCTGTCCAAACTTGCAGAAGCAAGAGTTTTGCCGTCTGCACTCATTGCCACGCTATTGACTGTACTAGTATGCCCACTCAAGCTAGAAATGAATTTACCAGTGTTGATATTCCACAATTTGATGGTTTTGTCAGCACCAGCAGAAGCTAGAGTTTTGCCATCTGCACTTATTGCCACGCTACTGACTGTACTAGTATGCCCACTCAAGCTAGAAATGAGTTTACCAGTGCTTATATTCCACAAGTTGATGATTTTGTCCAAACTTGCAGAAGCAAGAGTTTTGCCATCTGGACTTATTGCCACGCTATAGACTTCAGCAGCATGCCCACTCAAGGTAGAAATGAATTTACCAGTGTTGATATTCCACAATTTGATGGTTTTGTCAGCACCAGCAGAAGCTAGAGTTTTGCCATCT
>NZ_RSCL01000019.1:2960-3043 GCF_003991905.1 Dulcicalothrix desertica PCC 7102
CCAATCAGTATGCCCACTCAAGGTGGAAATGAGTTTACCAGTGCTGATATTCCATAATTTGATGGTTTTGTCAGCACCAGCAG
>NZ_RSCL01000019.1:3053-44626 GCF_003991905.1 Dulcicalothrix desertica PCC 7102
GTTTACCAGTGCTGATATTCCACAATTTGATGGTTTTGTCAGCACCAGCAGAAGCTAGAGTTTTGCCATCTGTACTTATTGCCACGCTATAGACTTCAGCAGTATGCCCACTCAAGGTGGAAATGAGTTTACCAGTGCTGATATTCCATAATTTGATGGTTTTGTCAGCAGCAGAAGCTAGAGTTTTGCCATCTGCACTTATTGCCACACTGCTGACTGCATCAGTATGCCCACTCAAGGTGGAAATGAGTTTACCAGTGCTGATATTCCATAATTTGATGGTTTTGTCAGCACCAGCAGAAGCTAGAGTTTTGCCATCTGCACTTATTGCCACGCTATTGACTATAGCAGTATGCCCACTCAAGGTAGAAATGATTTTACCAGTGCTGATATTCCACAATTTGATGGTTTTGTCAGCACCAGCAGAAGCTAAAGTTTTGCCATCTGCACTTATTGCCACGCTATAGACTTCACCAGTATGCCCTTGTAACTGATTGCGTTCCCTAATATTTGACAATATATATTGTAAGCTTAATGCAGGACTATAAGTAGGGTAATCTGCTAAAGGTTTATCGTTGACTAAATTTTTCAATTCACGTCCAGCCCTCATAGCATTTACCAGACCCTTTATTTCTCCTCCTAAAAATGGTTCTTGTAATAAATTTATTCCAGTTTTTTCCAATTTTGTCACCGTCAGTTCTTTTAGAGTAATGCTAGCAAATACCGAAGCAATAATTGCTCCTATAATAGACACTGCCAAAAACGTAGAACCAAATTGAATCATTCGCTTCGATTTCTTTTGCGCTTTGCTTAATGTTTCATTCGCTGCTGATAATATTCGGCTGTCTTCTTCTTGAACAGCTAAAGAAGCTTCCAGTTCCCTTTTTTCTAACTCCTGAGAAGCTGCTAAATACCGAGAGTCCTCATTACTTAAGCTTTTCTGAGTTGCCCACTGCAAAGCATTTTGTAAAGCTTGTCCTCGCAATAGTCGTGAGGAATCCTGATAGTTACTATCAACCCATGCTTGAAAGTTTTCCGAATATGGACGTATTTTTTTTAACTCTTTTTCTACCCAAGTTAAATTTAATACCGATTCATATATTCTGTTATAGACTTTGATAATGTTCTGTTGTTTAACCACTAGGCCAGTCAGGCGAAATCTGATTTGTTCGATACTTTCGTCAACATGAATGTACCCTGATAGCAATATTTGCTGATACCATCCTAAAAAACGCCCTGCTACCTGCTCTCCTAATAACATTCGGTCTCTGATTGTTTTTATATGTTCTGGTTCATCATGACTTTCCCAGTTTTCAATAATGTTTTTTTGAATTAAATCCTGTAGAGACGCGAAATTTACCTTCGGTACACTTCGTGAACGCGTCTCTACATTTGGGTCTGTAGCAATTAGTCTGCATATTTTTTGTGTTAAAAAGGGTTGTCCCCCTGTCCAAGTCAATATTTCTCGTATTAATGCGTTAGGATTTTCTATCTGACCCTCAAATCCTTTTGCCAAAGGTTCAATTTCACTATCTTTAAATCCTTCTAGTTGAATTGCACGACCTATATTAAACGGTGTTCGCCTTTTATCAGCTATTAAATCACCTGGGGTGACAACTCCGACTAACGCAAAAGTCAGGCGCCTATACTCTGGATTAAAATTACGCTTTTCATAACAGCTTCTAATTAATGCAAAAAAATCACCCGTGTCAAAGCCTAAACTCAAAATACTATCTATTTCATCGATAAATATAACTATCTTACTTTGGATAGATGCTAATAATACGGTTTCTATGAATTCTTCTAAACGCTCTATAGGAGGAATGGCGCCTCTTTCAACCCACCAACCACGCAGAATTTCTGATGGATTACCTAGGTTAAAATTAACTGTAAGCTTGTAAACTATCCCAGCGTACCACTGTTCTGATTTTATATCTCGACTACCTCGCACCGAGAAATCAAGAGAAGTACAAGCAAACCCCTCTGCTTGTAATTTGTTCATTGTCCGAACTATTAAACTCGTTTTACCCATTTGCCGAGAGTTAAAAATATAACAGAACTCTCCCGCCTTTAAGCTGTGGTAAAGGTCAAAGTCTGCTTGCCTAACAACGTAAGAAGGGGCGTTTTCTCCTAAACTACCTCCAACTTTATACTCATAATCTGTTGTCATGATTGAGTCACTGTATATATAAGTTAATGATATTTACTTAAACAGAAACAATCTACTTGTAGGTTGGGTGGAGGAACGGAACATGAATATTTTACGCTTTTGTTGGGTTCCGCAAAGCCTCCACCCAACCTACGGTTTATATATAGCATGACCAAATTCGAGTTAAGCCATGAGAAATTTGAGTTACATTCGACTTATGGCTAACTTTACCAATAATATAATTATCTTGTAAACTCAGTTTAGTAGCGTCAACGCAAATTACCTATGGCACGTTCTGTCATCCTACGGAAAGAGAAACAAGAAAAAGTCTTGCAGCGCATCAGCGGGGAATTTTTTAGTCAGCAGGATTTTGCAGAAGACTTAGGTATTGCTGCATCTACGATTAGTAATTTTGTTAATTTCAAACCAGTTGACCGTAGGTATTTTGTTCAGATTTGTGAGAAATTAAGTCTTAATTGGCGAGATTATGCTGTTTTGCCTAACCAATTAGAACCACTAGAAGAAATACAACAATTAGCACCGCAAAACCCGCCATCTAATACAACGCTCGAATATCCAGAGGGGCAGATGTCTGTAGATTCCCCCTTTTACATCGAGCGTCCACCAATTGAGCAACGCTGCTACGAAGAAATTAGTAAACCTGGTTCTTTGATTAGAATTAAGGCGCCTAGACAAATGGGTAAATCTTCCCTACTCGCAAAAATTCGACATCGGGCAGAGCAGCAGGGAGATAGAACTGTATATTTAAGTCTACAGGTAGCTGCACAAAAATGTTTTAGCGATATCGATACATTCCTCAAATGGTTCTGTGTTAGTGTGACGGTGGCTCTAGATTTAACTCCTAAACTAGATAAGTACTGGGATTTAGCTGATATCATGGGTGGAAACCTGTGCTGTCAAGAGTACTTTGAACGGTATCTGCTCCCAGAAATCAATCAACCTCTGACTTTAGGTTTGGATGAAGTTGATAAAGTATTTGAGTACCCAGATATTTCCTCAGACTTCTTTGGGTTACTGCGTGTACTCCACGAAGAAGGTAAACAACGCACGATTTGGAAGAAACTGCGGTTAGTTATAGTCCACTCTACAGAAGTTTATGTACCAATCAACTTAAATCAATCGCCTTTCAACGTTGGTCTACCAGTAGAATTACCAGAGTTTCTACCAGACCAAGTGCAACATTTAGCACAACTTCACCAACTCAATTGGAGCGATAGAGAAGCTTTACAATTAATGAAAATGGTAGGTGGACACCCATTTTTAGTACGCTTGGCGCTATATCATGTCGCACGTCAAGATACGACTCTAGCTCAACTTTTACAAACGGCGCCTACTACAACAGGAATATATAGTACTTATCTACGGCGCCTGGAATCAATTTTAGAACAGCATCCGGAATTGGAAGCAGGATTAAAACAGATAATTACAAATACACAAGAAACGCAATTAAGTAAAAAAACTTGCTCAAAGCTAAATGCTCTGGGGTTAATCAATATACAAGATAACGAAGTTTTGCCAAGTTGTGAATTATATAGACAATATTTCTCGAAGTAAGTCGCGCGGAAGTCGTAGACAAATAAAAGCTAACTCAAATATCTTAGAGGCTATCTCATATACCAAGGGTGTTTTATAGAATCATCGAATTCAACAAACACACCCATATGTTTAACAAGTTTATTGCTACTGTTGTTACTGGAAGTATTTGTCTGTCTGCTATGTCAGCTTTTGCTGTTAATAACCGTGTTCGTGCTGTCGCAAATTGTCAGGTTTACAATAATAATCTACGTCCACTCGGAGTGACATTACGAGCTAATAATTTCTATCCTTTGGTGAGATTTGGAACGTTTCCAAACCGTCAACCAGGAGTTGCAATATTGATGTATAGCCAGAGAACTAGACGTAATTATGTAGTCCACGTTTCTAGCGGCTGTATGGAATCAAATCGAGGAGGAGTTGTAATATACTAACAAGATATTTTACATAACAAAATTACCCGCCAACACCCTAGAAGGATACTGCTGGCGAATCAGGGGTAAGCCCCCTACTAGTTCATCAGTTTTAGGGCGGGTAATATTTTTTCTACCGGGCTTAAGCGATGGTGTGGCTCCGCCACACCGAGCGCCAAGGGCGCCGAAACGATTTTAATGCAAAAAAACTATTACAGCAGTTTGCAAGTTCCGCAGGTACAAATTTATTAGCTTAAATTCTTGTGAGATGTGCTTTCCTGTCCGTCTATTTGTTAAGTAGTGACTAAAGTTTTAGCAATATAAGTAATTCGGATGCCAATATTAGAATTATGAGTGTTATATTAATTTTTTAAATACATATAAACATAACAATATTGAGTGCTTCAAATCTAGGTATCACACTCGCTATCAAATATGAAAATTTATTTGATTAAGCTACATTACTGCGAAGGGAAGCAAAAGCAGTTATACGAGTTTTAGCTTTAGGAAAATGATTCGACATTGAAAAAAACGATGTAAATTGATAGCACAAGCGCTAGCGACATGTTGTAAATGTGTTTTTCCAAGCCCACTCCGGTCGTGTACGTCTCATATCAAACTTACGAACTCCTTGAGAGATAGTACCCTCAATTCCTGCTCGTAGCGCATATTTTTTCTCAAAATATAAGCGTTTGTTGTTCAATCCTACGCGATGTAAGAGCTTCGTATTCATCCTGCGGTCTTAATTTTAATGTTCGTGGCGCCTTTAGGCTCTTTGCACAATTATTTCTAACTGAGCATTCTCCACATGTTTTACGCTCAAATTGAATAGTTTATATCTCGCTTTGAGGAATTACGAGCCTCTATATCATAGGGCGATTCAATACATATTGAATTTTGTGGAAACCCTGTTGCGTCTTGAGTACGCCAATGAAGTTTACAATTTATAATTGCATATTGTTGAATCCATATACGTCTAATAATCTCAATACTTGATAGTTCTTGTAAGCTTAATTGTACATTACCTCCAAACCAAATTTGATGTAGTAAATGGTGCCCGTCAATACCAATTTGTAGTGCCATTTGCTCACGCTCGTTTTTCTTTTTTGGTAAGCGGTAATCATCAAATCGTGAACTGTATCGGTCAAACCAATCGTCTGTGACGACTTCTTTTAACCAATAGCCGCGCCACTGTCGCAACTTCGTTTAATGCAGCTCGTAACGTTTCTCCAACTAATTCGCGCGCGATTTACGTAAAGGTATTGCTGCTATTACCTGCGTCGAATCTGTACGTTGCATTCCACGAGGTTTTATTAAATCATGTTGTTTGAAATGAGACAGCATCAAATCTAAAAGTTGATTGGATAAATTATGCTCACATAATCGTTTACGAAATTCACATAGCACACTTGCATCGAATCCTGAATCAGTTAATTTAAGTCCAAGAACATATTTCCAATCGATTCTACCTCTAACTGCATCTGCCGCTTGACGGTCAGTTAATCCTTCACCAAATTGCATTACTGTTATTAATGCAGCCCAGTCAAAGTTATATAAATAACGCCTGAAAGGCTGTGGTGATAAGACTTTACAACAAATATGTATAAAAAATCATTGATGCGTTTGCCGCGCGATGAGTTAAGCAAAAAGTCCTGCTATGTCGCTAACTGGTTAAATCCAGCCAGCAATTTCTACGCTTGTTAATGATTTCCCTAGTTTTTCATACTCCGTTTGAGTTGCTCTAAGAATATGCTTCATTTGGACAGGCTCTTCTGCATCGGCGGCCATAAAGGCTGAGTTAAGCGCAATAATGCGGATATTGCCGCCAGGAGCGTTAAGTTGAGCCAGTCTTTCAAAATTTAAGCCTTCAGTTGGCGTGTTAGGCGGAAAAATCCGGCGCCAAATTTCAGCTCGGTGGGCGGCATCTGGGAGAGAAAATTGAGTCACAAACCGAAGGCGCCGCATAAATGCAGAGTCTAAATTACTCTGTAAATTTGTCGTTAAAATAGCCATTCCTGGATAAGATTCCATTCGCTGAAGTAAATAACTTACTTCTAGATTGGCATTGCGATCTTTAGAATCTTTAACTTCACTCCGTTTACCAAAAATAGAGTCTGCCTCATCAAAAAGCAAAATTACACCTCCGCTTTCGGCTGCATCAAATATTTGCTGTAGATTTTTCTCGGTTTCTCCAATATATTTACTAACAACAGCAGAGAGTTCAATTTTATAAAGATCGAGATTCAACTCATTAGCAAGAACACCTGCTGCTAAAGTTTTTCCGGTTCCGCTAGGTCCAGAAAATAGTGCTGTAATACCCAATCCGCGTCTACTTTTAGATGCAAATCCCCACTTTTCGTATACTTTGGTCTTCTGTCGAACATGAGCCGAAATTTCCTTTAAAATTCCCTTCTGAAGGGGCGGCAATACCAAATCTTCCCAAGACAACTTAGACTCAATTAGCTCTGCCAAATCATCTAATCTAGGACGAGCCTGGACACGGCAGCTTTGCCATAGAGCCTGTTTTAGCTCAGGAGCAGACGGCATTGTTAACTGCCCGACAGCTGCCGCACAGGCTCGACGAATCATAGAGGTACTAAGTTGAAACTGAGATGTGAGTTCTTCCAAGTCTTCCAGCAGTTGATCTGAGTCTGGCATATATTTTCCTTGCTCATTGAGTCGAGTTTTGAGTTCGACCACAGAGGTTTCCCAGGTAATTAACTGCTCGTGAGGTAGAGGTTTAGGAACATCAAAGCGAATCATCTGACGCTTTATGCCTTGGAGTGGAGAAAGTGTCGTAACAATCGTAAAGCATCGTAATTCCTCAAGCAGTTGATGGAGAGAACTAAGTTGTAGCTTATCAGAATAATCAATATCTTCATAAGCTAGAAGGAGTGTTTTACCCTCCAAAATACACTCTCTTTCCAGTCGGCGGATAAAAATTTCTAATTCATTATGTTTGAGAGGAATACGATGGCAGTTCAAAAGACTTATTTGTAAATTAAAATGCTGACAAACAGCTTGAGTAATGTCGGTTTTATCCTCCACCTCTGAACCACATAGCTGAATAATAGGCGGAGAATTTTTAAAAGGATTCAATTCCCATAGAGTTTTTATACTATCTGCCAAGCATTGATGAGAAGGAATTAGTTGTTGTGTGTAGAATGGAAGCTCAGTAATTTCTGTTAGTAACGAGTCCGTTGTTTTTACACCTAAAAGATAATGGAGAATTCTCTCATTTATATGAAGAGATGTGCTGGTAAGGGTACTACCTGAGCCTAAGTCGATTAGTTTCCAATAGCGAAGTGGTCCATCGGGTGTTAAAGCACTCCAATGGGCATTAGGCAGAGCATCAAGAGCCAAACCAAATGTTGGATGATATTGATTATTGTCCTTATGGGCTTTAATACATAAATTTTGAAAGCGAGGATCAATTTCTATGGCTGCACAAAATATTATTATGTATCGCTCAAATTCAGATAGATTAAAATTTTGACAAAGTTGCTCAATAGCAGATGGATATGGCATAGCTGCTTCTATCTTTTCTAGCCTTAAATAATCTTGATTGATATCGATTGGTTTTACATTAGATTCATCTTGAGATTGATTGATGTAATTTAGTAAAATATTGCGAACACAATCAAAATTGGCTCTCAAATATTCTCTATTAGATTGATACCAAATATTAGTATCTGTGGAGCTATACATATGTGATAATCCTTTAGACAAATATGGCTAACTCAACTTTATCCATTTTATAAAACCTTAAGGTTTAAGCTGAAACGTTTGCTTTACTTTTTGATTTCACTAATAATCAGTGATATAGAAAAAGTTTTTGCCTAAAAGCTAGGTTTTTGCCGCTTCGAGGAAATTAAATTCTTAATTTTGGATAAAGTCGAGCTTAGGGGTTACTGCAAATATTGATTCTATGCCTCAAACCAAGCTAAAGAATCAGCCGCGAAATAAATGCTTTAGAAATGATGGTTTGTTTTCTTCAACTGGTTTCATTCCCGGCTTGAATGAGGGTCTTCTTATGGTACTTGATATTACTCTATTTCCCGACATTCGTTCATTATGTAGTCGCGTTGCAAGTCTTTCTATTTTTCTTGCAACTTTAGAATTAGCTGAAGTAATCTCCCAATCATGTAACTGCACAGAAATTTGATTAATAACAGTATCATATTCTTTGTGGGGTTGTATCATGCCATAACTTAGTCTTTGTATAATCCACCGCTTCTGATCTCCATTTAAACTCTTATCCTCGTGGGTTATTCTTTGCAAATCTTCCAATGTGACCTGTATTGAATTATCAGCCTTTGGTACTCTCCGTTGATTTTGCCTATTATCTTCATTTCTCATTCTATCGCGAGCTTCATTAAACGTTGCATCTTCTACTTCGCCTCTAGCCGGATTTGTGTAATTGACATAATCTCTATTAAAACTTTCCTGTACCCTTACATGTGTTAGTTCATGAGCAAGGTTGGGCAGGCGGTTCTCTGTATCTCTGTGGTAATATACTTCTTGGGTGGAAGGAACTCCGTCGTTAAACCTTCTAATTGTATAAGCTGCTTGACTCGGATGTATTTCTGCCCTTCCACTAGCCTCAACTAACTCGCCCATCATATTTCGTATATATCCAGGTGCTTCATTACTTTCACTAAGGGACCTCATCCGACCGAGATCTGCCTCTACAACGTTATAATCGTCATCACTATCACGCCTAGATCTTCGAGTAGAACTATAAGACGGACTTGCCTCTACAACGTTATAATCGTCATTACGATCACGCCTAGATATTCGAGTAGAACTGTAAGACGGACTTGCCTCTACAACGTTATAATTGTCATTACGATCACGCCTAGATCTTCGAGTAGAACTATAAGACGGACTTACCTCTACAACGTTATAATCTTCATTACGATCACGCCTAGATCTTCGAGTAGAACTATAAGACGGACTTGCCTCTACAACGTTATAATCGTCATCACGATCGCGCCTAGATATTCGAGTATTTCTTGAATCATAAACCATAATGTCCTCCGATATAGTAATAAAGTCTTCTATTGTGTCAGCGTAGATGCTGTTTTAAATGAGACTAAGATCGAATTATGTTAAACAACGGAATGAAACCTGAGTTGCTCCCGTAGAACTTGCTGAATTATTTTGCTCCTGAATATCAGGGGTTGGTTCATCGACAGAGACTTGTATAGTTGGATGCAGGATAAAAGTCTTTTCATTTGATACCACTTGTTCGCTATTCAAAAACTTATATTTTGGTTGATGGACAACCTGAATTTTATGATGCCCAGCGTATATTGCTTGAGGTAATTTAAATAAAATTCTGCTATCCTCAACTACTTGTGGTTCTAATAAATTTTCTCCTCCGTTCAGACGCAGCAGAGTTATATCACCACTAAGATTTTTCCCACAAATAATTACACTGCTTCCCGCTATAATCTTACCATTTGTAGGCGATGCAACAATTTTATGAATTTGTGGCTGCTCCAATGTTTCTTGATTATAACCTGAAGTAAGTAAAGATTTCTTAGAGTCAATAAACACCATTGATACTTCGTAGGCAATTGAGGGTCGATAAGAACCTTGTAAAAGCGACCACAATCTGGACATCTGTTCTGTATCAAACAAGTTTGGTGTAATTCTTACTTGGTCTAACTGCTCGGTTAAATCTTCAACAGAAGTTGATTCAATTGCTTGTGCGAAAAGACCGGAACGATTAATTGTTGCAACATGATTTAGGGTTGCTCGAATCATGGCGTTAGATAAAATTGGAGTTTGATGCATAATATGCATAACATAACCCAATAGTATTTCCGTCTGAAAGTCTTTGTTTCCGTAGGCGGTCAATACATAATGCAAATTAATAGCTAAGGGGGTATTTGTACCTTCTTCTGTACTGGTTTGGTAATGGGCTAGTTGGTTACGATGGCGCCCACCCAAATCTACATTACGATTTTGCAAAACCTGGTAGAGAAATAAATTTAGCCGAGGTTGATCATCGACTCCAATCGAAATCTGATCTGGGGGAAGTGTGGTTACTAGCACATTTCCCATGCTCGACAGTGCTGCATTCTGAACCAAACCGTCTTCTAATAAATTTTTGAATACAGCTGTTATTGCTGCAATCACTAATCCATTACTCATAGCTTTTTCTCTATAAATCTTTTATTTCACTCGTTTAAACCCTTCATAAGCTACTTCTACTTCCTCAATTTCTATCTCTTGACTATTAGCTTTAACATCTGCAATTTTGTACCGCGATGGCCAAGCTGCTGTTAATTCAAATCTTGCCTGGGGTTTTCCATCTTCATAAATCGTTATAAGAGCATTTTTTCTCTGTTTAGCCCAGTTCCCATCCTCAGTCAACTCAAACCAGTTCCATAAAGCCATTGAACTTGTCATTCCTCGAAGTAATGTTAAATTTCCGCTCTTAGCATTACCTGGAAGTTTCGTCCGCACAACCCTTCCTTTGTTTGCCTTACCCCATCGACTCGAAGTAACCTCACTAAACTCAATTACATCCTGCGAATAGTCAAAACCGCGACATTCTAAGAAAACTGCGTCTACTACGTCGCTTGAACCATCTAGCTTTAAATGTAAAGAGTAATTAGATGCAGTCAGAAAAACGGGACCTTTAGATGAATTTGGCATAATTTATTTTGTTGAACTAAAAAATATCGAAGTCGAAAGAAACCTGGTTTCTATGCAAAGTCGTCGTTTTTATTACAAATTAGAAAAAGAAACCAGGTTTCTAGGATTTTAAACTATTGTTCGCGCGTGACTTCTTGAGCAACTAACTCTATGGTTTCGCAAATTAATTCTCCACCGCTAGAAGTCATTGAAGAAACCGAATATTTGCAGGGATAGCATTGCTTAATCTGCCATTCCATAACTGCCTTACCATCTGCATACGCAGTGATTTTTGCATCTTCAAGTTGTCCTTTCCAGTCAGGATTTTTACCTGTAGGAGGATTAACTTTGTTAAACCAAGTATAGGCACTTTTATCTTTACATCCAGCTAAAACAATTGTTGGGTTTTGCGGTTTAACGGGTGTTGGTCTTGGTTGCATTGTTTTTTCGCCATTTTTTCCAGAACCAGCAACATGGTCGGTAGGAGGAGCATCCATACCCATATTACTGAACTCCTTGACTGGTAAGTCCTTAATTTTAGACCCAGCAGAAAAGGTAAAGCTAGAACACTCAATGTAATCTTGACCTGGCATAATTTTTTCTCCTAGTTATTTTGTTCAATGAATAGTTGACTTCTCTAGAATTATTATTGTTGTTCTGTTTCTAGAGCATTCCACTGGCTAATGCGGAAAACCACAAATTCAGCCGGACGTACTGGACATACACCAACGTCAATATATAAACGCCCTAAAGTCATTGTTTCAGGTGTATTATTTTCAGCATCACATTTGACATAAAATGCTTGGCTAGGAGTTGCCCCAAATAATGCACCCTCGCGCCATATCCGTTCTAAAAAGTTACTAACCGTATATCTAACCTGCGTCCACAGTTCTTCGTCATTCGGTTCAAAGACAGCCCACTGAGTACCAGCTTCAATCGAGCGCTCAATATAACTGATGAGCCTTCTAACGCTGATATAGCGCCATTCTGTTTTGTCAGGTTCAACCAAAGTTCTGGCGCCCCAAATCCGAATTCCTCGGTTAGGAAATTTACGAATACAGTTGATACCTAACGGGTTAAGAAGTTCTTGCTCTCTAAAGTTGATATCATATGCTAAACCAGTAATTCCTCTAGGAACTTCATTTGCAGGCGCCTTATAAACACCCCGTGATTCATCCGTCCGACCCCATACACCCATCATATGCCCAGAAGGAGGAACAATAATTGAGCGGCCTGCATTTCGAGGATTAGGTACTTTAACCCACGGATAATATAAAGCTCCAAACATGGAACGACGACCAAACTCATCTAACCAATTAACGACATCTTGAGGTGTATTGCGATCTGGAGGAGGGTCTAACACAACCATCCGATTCGTTGGTCCTGGCATATTGCCGCTAGTAACACCTTCAGACATGCTGATCATAGTCTCCATCACACCATGAACTTGTTCAAGGCTTAAAATTTCAGCTTCATAGGCTCGCATTAAATCTGGAAAGCATATCATTGTAATCTCGTCAATTTCAAAAATGCCGAGAACCCCAGTTCGCTTACTCCGATCTCCTTCTACTTCACTAGCAAATTTCTCAGGTGTAGAATTTGGCGCTGGAGGCAGTAGTTCATATTCACCATTCAAGGGGCGCCGAGCTAAAGGCTGTCCAGGCTGGGCAATATCTCCAATCGAAATAAACTTAGAGTTTTTCAGAGCCTCAACAACATAAGTTGCAGCCTGTGTTTGGGGTTTGGGATCCATACTTAAGTGATTGTATTCCTCAAGCACTTGATCATCTCGGCACACTTTTAAAGAGAAAAACTCACGTGAATCTAATGGTTTTTCTACTTTATTCGTTCCCGACGGTTGATGTTTAGTTTGTTCGCTCGCATTATCAACATTCTTTGCAGGAGGTAACGCCGCACGAGGTGTTCCATCGTGAATTTCGATTGTAATAGACCCGTTATCGAAGTGTTCAGGGCGAATAGATAAATTTAAACTTGGTTTATTACCGCGTCTTGGAATCTCTAAACGAGGCGCCTGCCGTTTTGAACTTTCTTGACCAATACTAGGAAGTTGGGTTCCAATACTTGTAATCCAACAGCGTCCACCTCCATTCAAAAAATATCCGCGAACAGAGAAAGGTAAATACGCATCAAACTCTGTAAAACCGTTAGAATTGGGTCGGGCAAAGTATTCAATATACTGAGTCCAACTAGTGACAAGCATAGGTTTAAAAAGTTCAGCTCCGCCTCGTATATCTTCGGTAAAACCGATAAATCCTGCAACCGAAGTACTGACACCCTCTATAGGACGACTTCCGCGATCTACTTCTTCAACATACACACCTGGTGCAAAATAGTCTAGTCTAGCCATGTAAAAAGCTCCTTAATTTGTTGGATAATTGATTGACGTAAATATTTAATGTGCGTTAGCGCGCGGGCATAAGTAATATCTCTTCGGGGACACATGATTTTCCGTCTACAAAAACATTACAAGTCTTAACCTCATACCCAGACCGTTTAAGCTGTAAAATGTAGTTTCCAGAGGTCAAATTTTCAAACACAAAATACCCTTCCTCGTTGCTAGTTGCTGATTTTTCGGTTCCTTCAAGTACAATTAGCACTCGTTTTAACGGCTTTGAGGTCAAAATATTTTTAACAACGCCAGCAATAGCAACTTTCTGAATTTTAGATTTGCTCTTACTAGCTGAAATTGAATTATTAACCCCAAGATGTCGTCCCGTGACTAATGGTACAGTTGTTTTCCTCCATACATTAAATGGAACGGTTACTGTCAAATAAATAGCAGGTCGTACAGGAATAGAAAAAGAACTCCATATACTTTCTACATTAACAGGCGGGTCACTAGTGACTGATAATGATAAGTTACCGTGACCACGAAGATCAGGAGTTAAAAACTCCTCTTGCAATAGTCGGTTACGCATTAACAGCAGTAGAGTTTCAGATAAAAGATGAAGCTCTCCTAACACAGTGCGATCATGGGCTGTAATCACAATAGAGATATCAAAGCAACTAGGCGCTCTACATATTTCTGCAACCTGTCGTGAATCATCAAAATAGCGCTCAACATGTCTGCCATTATTTGGTATTTTTTTGCTAATTCTAACATCATAGAGATAGAGATTAAGTAATAGCTCCTTATTACTATTTTCTAAACTTGAAGGGGGACTAAAGTTAATTTGCTCAGTGCTAGTAAGAATACCTCCACTAGCCAACATTTCGGCAAGAGTTTGAAGAATCGAATTCAGCATAAGTAAACATCTAATTCGTTTCTATATATTCAGATTAAGCGATATTTTAGCCACTGCAATCAGACAGAAGTCTGAGTTAGGAACCATTTACTTGTAATAACATATGACATAATTATGCAGCACGGCGCCTCCACGAGCGTTGCCACCAAAACCCGCACGCGAAACGTATAAAATATTCTTGTGGAGTGTAAATCAACTTACCTGATATCTTGCACCTACACCCAAGAAGGGTGGGGCTATACAAACAAAGCCTGCCGGGAGCAGGCTATAAATCTTGATTTGACGTATTGTTGATAAAAATATATGTCTATTAAATAACAAATAAAGTTCTTGAAGCAAACGCCAAGGTAAATTTTTGCGATTGCCACATCAACTTAACTAACTGAAGGGTTAATTCAGAAAACTATCGCCTACGATGGTCTTTTAGTTTATGTACCTGCCTACAAAACTCAAAATTTACCAAGCGTGTTACAAGGTAAAATCAGTTTACCCAATTGCAGCAAATTTTTACAGGGCAACTTACCAACTGGAAGCAGCTAGTTTTAAATTTTCCTGACCTGCCATTCAACCCTATCGACCGACAGAACCAGAAGCATTACGCCTGTTCCAAGAAAAAGTGCCGCTTCAAACTCCACCTAAAAACTATACAGTATCTTCATCTATTATGAATCGTTAGGGAACGAATTATTATGGCAATCCAAACTCACCGTTGTCCAGAGGCAAGCTGCTCTTTCTTTAATCCCCCTATGCAGGAATTTATCTCTTGTACTCATGCTTATCTCTACTGGGACACGAAAAAATGGGCGAACAGGGAGTCATTATACCGATTATTTTTTTAGCTTTAAACCATTACGTCTAATAACCTTCTGCCAGTAAACAACATCACAAAACAATCTTTTAAACAGAAAACAAAGCCCTATGTTGTTTGGTTTTTTATTTCGGCATCAATTGTCTCTATTGTTGTTTTCTCTGTCTCTGTTTCTATATCAGTCGATTGTCCCACCAAATTTTGCTCCGTTGTACTGTCTTCTATCTTATCTTTCTCCTGAAAATGAGCTAATAATGATTCTTGGATATAATTAAAAGTATTAAAAGCTTGTTGCACTTCTTCCCTTGATATTTGTTTCATTGATGAGTCTTTATGTAACGCTTTTGAAATGTTTTCTTGAGTGATTGTTTTTTTATGTACTACTGCACTAGTTTGTGTCTTATCTTGTGGTGAGATAGTATCTTCTGCTCGCTTGACAATATCATTGGCTAGTCGTTCGCTAAAACCAATTAAAAACGCAATTGTGAAATATAAAAAATATTGTTTTTCTGAATTATAACTTGATTTTTGGCTTGAATTCTCATCTGATTTTTGGCTTGAATTCTCATGTGAATATAAAAGTGGAGAAGTTATAATCCCTGAACTAAGCATTGAACAAACTAAAATAGCGAAAGCAGTACCAATCAATGGTTTAGCGAAACCAACTAGAATAGGAGTCGCTGACTCTTTATAATCTGTGCTTTTGTATTGATCAAGTCTAATAAAAATACTAACTATACTCCCAAATGCTCCAGCAAAAGCAACCATAATTACTAAAGATGAATTTTTTAATAACAGTCCTAAATTAAATGATATTCTTTGTAGCGCATCTTCTAATTGTGATTGTACTTGTGCTTTTGTTGTAGGTTCTACTTGTGGTTTTTTAATACCTTCAGAAACGTTAGATTTATCTTTAGCTGCATCGATTAGCAAATATGTAGGAATCTGTGCAATATCAGGCATCAGAGTTAATACAATGGAAGTAGTTAAACTGACTGGTATTATGATAGCATAAATTGGAATAGCCATTGCAAGTCCAAAAAGAACTTTTGTTGGTGTTGAAAATTCGCGAGTAGCGCGTTGAAACAAAGTTTTAATAAAGCCAAAGCAAAGTTTACGATTTAAAAAATATTCAGTTTCATATCTTAATTTTCTAGCAAACATTAGTTCTCTTGGTGGTTCAAAAAGACCATCTAAAGCTATTTTAAAACAATTTAATCTTAATTGTAAATACTTGATGTTATCTATGTTATAAGACTTTTTTTGGTTTTTTTTGTATATTTTTAGTATATACTCTTGAAACCGTTGTAATAAAGTAATTTGTTGTGCTATTTCTTTTTGAATATCATTTGGTAAAATATCTTTTGAACGAATTTTTTTGTGAGTCTCTTCAATAATTTTAAAAATATCTACTTGCATAGATTGAAGAATTTCACAACTATAAGCTTGCATATTTTGAGGTAATTTATCTCGATTCTCTTGTTCCTGTGGTTGAGTCATAATACAATCTAATTCGTTTCTACATATTCAGATTAAGCGATATCTTAGCCACTGCAATCAGACAGAAGTCTGAGTTAGGAACCATTTACTTGTAATAACATATGACATAATTATGCAGCACGGCGCCTCTACAAGCGTTGCCACCAAAACCCGCACGCAAAACGTATAAAATATTCTTGTATATTTATCTTACTTTTGATAGATGCAAACACAACTGAAATATAATACCTCTTTCAGAAAATATAAATCAGAATATATATTAACCCTGATTAGGGTTTTCAAGTAACTCGAAGAAAGTCGTAGGCAAGTAAAATATAACTCAAATATCACCATAGCTATCTCAGATTTACAGGGTGTTAAATGAAATCATTGAATTCGGGAACAGCATGTTAACCCAAGTAAAACAAACAAAAACCATATCGACGCTTTTAGTTGATGACGATCGTCAATTTCGGGCTGGAATCAGAACCCTCCTAAACTTCTCCCATATTCAGGATCGAGCCATTAATGTGATTGGGGAAGCAGATTCTCTGGCTCTAGCTTTATCTTTTATCAAGCAGTATACTCCCGATTTAATTCTAATTGACATAGAATTAATTGAGGGAGATGGACTTTCCCTATTACAACAACTCCAAAACAGCAATGCATTAAGTAGAACTCTTGTTCTATCAAGTCATCAAGAAGACTACTGGATCTATCAGGCTATGCAGTTGGGGGCAAATGGCTATGTATTTAAGGGTCAGGTTTCACAGCAGTTGCTAGATGCGATCTCCACTATTATGCAAGACCAAATTTGTTTACCACCTGAAGTTGCCACTTGCTTCTTTAGAAAATTCCAAAAAACCCAAGCTTTGTTACCTTCACAAATAAATCAACCCTGCAACCTGTCCAAGAGAGAAAGCGATATTCTATATTGGCTTGTTCAAGGCGCCTCAAACGATGAAATAGGGAAGCAACTCTATATTTCAGTGGCTACTGTTAAGACTCATCTTACTAATATTTTTCTAAAGCTAAATGTAAAAAATCGAACACAAGCTATTGTGACAGCCATAAAGATGAATCTGGTTTAGCCAAAACTACCGGGAAATTTCTATGCCTACTATTGATTCTAATGCGCTAGCTAAATTCTACCCATGTACCGAAAACGCGCCTCTTGGCTGTCGAAAGCCAACAGAAACTATTGAGAAAATACCAGGTGCTAAGTTTTGTCTTGAATGTGGATTCCCTACTACATTGCCAGTTCAAACTGAACTCCGGGGCAGCTTAGGTATCTATCGCATTTCTGAACTACTTAGGTCTCAGGGAATAGGACGGCTTTATCGAGGAACTCAGACCAGCAACGGTCAACCGATTGTGGTAAAAGAGTATTTACTGCCTAAGCAATATTTTAATGCTGTGGAAGCACAACAGCGGAGAATAGCCTTGGGTCAGGTAGCTAAAGGTAATTTGACCACCCCAAAAAGTCGCGAGTTTCGGTTGGTTAGCCCATTAGAAACCATTGCAGATCCAGAGAGCGATCGCGTTTATCTTATTTTTTCAGGCGAAATTGCGGCGCTTCCTACCCTGAAGCAAGTTTTGAGAGAGACAGGAGCCTTTTCTGCATCACGAGTGAGACAAGTCCTAAATCAAACGTTGCAGTCGTTACATTTCCTACATAGTCAACCAGCTAGCTCTGATAGTAAAGCAATAGCACTCACTGCCCACGGCAACTTAGGGCTTGATAGCTTGGTTATAAGTGATAGCGATTACGTTTATGTTTGTGATTTAGCATACTGGGAACAGCTTTTTGTTCCTGCTCCCCCCCAAGCATTATTACCGGAACAAGACTTAATCGATCTTGGTTTGGTCGCGTTTGCTCTCTGGACGGGTCAACCTATAAACTCTGGTTCTAACGCATCGCTAAATCCGCGCGAAGCTCAACATTGGCCGCAAGACGATTTACCCCTGAAAGATTTTCTGCATCGTTTACTAGGGTTAGGCGCCTCCTTTAATTCTGCAGCAGAAGCGCGTCAAGCTTTAATTAAACTGCCTCAACCTGATGCTGTTGGTTTTCATGAAAATCTTAGTAGCTCAGAATCTCTAGCGAAACCAAAGCGAAAGTATTGGCTTTTGAGTTTACTCGCTTTACCTTTATTAGGAGGGCTATTGTGGTTGCTATTGCCCCGATTTATCTCAAATACTAATGCAGAGACGAATAACGTTAAGCCTTTTTTACCATCATTTGCAGATGTTAATGGTGTTCAGGCAGGACAGTATCCTTATACCGGAGAATCGCTTGGAACTTGGACAACAGTTTTGGACAAAAAGCCAGTGAGTAATCGCAATATTAAATCATTGCTGACCCAACCCAAGCTAGATATAGCAGCCATCTTTAACTACCGAACTTATGCTCCTCAACGATCTCCCCTTGATGAAGTTCTCAAAGCAAACGCCAAAGCAAATTTTGCGATTGCCACATCAACCCAACTACCTGAAGGGTTACTTCAAGAAACTATCGCCTACGATGGTCTTTTAGTCTATGTACCTGCCTACAAAACTCAAAATTTACCAAGCGTGTTACAAGGTAAGATCAGTTTTACACAATTGCAGCAAATTTTTACAGGGCAACTTACCAACTGGAAGCAGCTAGGTTCAAATTTTCCTGACCTGCCTATCAAACCCTATCGACCGACAGAACCAGAAGCATTACGCTTGTTCCAAGAAAAAGTTTTAGGCAACGATCCAAATCTGATTGCCCAATTTAACAAGATTGAGCAACGTTCCACCTTTGATACCTTGCGCTCCATCGCAGTTGAAGAAAAGCAGACGCAAAAAGTTGAAGCTGGTTCAATTAGTTTCGGACTATTAACCCAAACCTGGGATCAATGCAAAATTTACCCCCTAGCTATTGCCCAAGAAAATCTAGACCCAGTACAACCCCTACTAAAAGAAACCGCCAACAACACAATGCAACCTATTTCTCCATCAGATAATCTTTGTTTAGAAAAAAATTCCTTACGTATTAATGCATCAGCTTTTCACACAGCAACTTATCCACTTAGCGCACCATTGGTTATTGCGTATCCTAAAGATAATAATTTACCTGGGCATACATCAGGTCCGCTCTTTGCTAATTTTCTTAAAACTCAAGATGGGCAGTATCTTCTTCAAGAAGCGGGTCTTGTGCCGCTCCAAACTCCACCTAAAAACTATACATTATCTTCATCTATTATGAATCGTTAGGGAGCGCAATTATTATGGCAATCCAAACTCACCGTTGTCCAGAGCCAAGCTGCTCTTTCTTTAATCAGGTATTGCCGCAAAACGCCAAGATTTGTCCAATGTGCGGTACTTCTTTAGCACAAGCAGTACAACCCCCTGCAACAGTTGCTACCTCTCCCCACTATGGTCAAACCTCGACTTCTTCGTCCCAGCTCTCATCAACAATTAATAATCAGAAACGTCCTCAGTTGAAGTTGCTTCATTCTAGCGAACAAAACTTTATATTACTTAGGGAGTCTGGCATAATTGGTCGTCAAAATCTAGCTAATGGTACGCGCCCTGAAATCGATTTAACGGGACTACCACATGCAGGAATTATCTCCCGCACTCATGCTTATCTCTACTGGGATTTTAATCAACAAACTTACATGATTGTTGATGATAGCCGAAATGGTAGCTACCTCAATGATAAATTATTACCTCGTGGGGCGCCTCATTCATTGAGTCATGGAGATAAATTACAGCTAGGTCAAAATCGGTTGATTTGCTTGCAAGTTGAATTAACCCATCTTTCAAATTAAATTGTTCAGTCAAATTAAATCGTTCGGTCAAACCTTATCAAATCACCATAAACAAAAATATGAGTACAGAACCATTATCATCAGCACAAATCTCTGAAAATATGACAATTATGCAAGTTCCAAACCCTCCTTCAAAACCAGAAGCAGGAAATAACAAAACAGTTGCTCAATTTTCTTCAGAGGATAATTCTAAAAATCCTAATACTACAGAGGTTAATAAGGTTAAAAACCCAACAGGTCAAACTATTATTCAATACTCGGACTCAGCTATCCATAATCCAGCGGTTCAAACAATTTTTCAACCAATACCGTCACCGTCTACTGAGTCGAATCAAACAATTTTTCAACCCATGCCAAAATCTCCGCAGTTATCAACACATACTCAACGGGAGCATCCACCAAATATTTTTCAGGATATATTTAGGGCACCAGGCTCGTTTACCTTACGCTTTATACATACTACAGGAGAATTTTTTCATTCAATCTGGAGTAAAATTAACCGAAAAGAACTGCAATCTCATTTTCATCAAAACAGGCAGCCAGAGAAGGGAACGACTTTTTCAGAAGAACAGCTTACTAGCTCAGAACTGTATCAGAAAAAACTGCGAGAGTTAGATATTTGCCGACTTTCTTTTGCCAAAGAGTTGGCTAGAAATGGTAAATTTCGCAATGCGATTCTTATTGCTGAACAAATTTCTGAAACTAGCTACTTTTTTAAGGATGCCCAAGTGCTGATTAAAAGTTGTAAGTCATTTTAAGGAACTGCTTTTTGGCTAAAATACGACGTTCGTCTATTTTCATATTTCATCACCTAGCCTAATATGGACTTACCAACACAAATACGCCCATTAATGATTCGGTAATTTTCATGTTCCAAAGCTCTAGTTATACAAACTCAACAGACAAAGATATTGAGCATAACCGTCTAGTACAGTTAGCGCAAAAATATCTCAACAATCCGATGCTAATGCATCAATTATGCGATAGCGTTTACAAACGACTCCACGCAAATCTCAAAATTCAAAAAGAAAGAATCGGTAACTCTAATACAGGAAGAAAATAAAATGCCTGCACCAAAATCCAATTCTAACTCTGAGAACTACGTCACAACCAACCGATTCTATATAGAAATCGAAAACAATACAGTTGCCTCATTCTCAGAATGTTCGGGTATCAGTATCGACGTAGAAAAAGAGGTATATCAAGAGGGTGGTGTAAACGATCAGCAAAGAATTAGTTTAGGACACACTCGTTTTTCAGATATTACATTAAAGCGGGGGACAACTGACGACAATACGTTTTCACAGTGGTTAAGCGAATTATTTGAGCAAAAAACGCAGCGACGCAACGTTAATATTGTTACCTACAACCAAGCTGGGGAAATCATGAAGAGTTGGTGCCTAATTGGCGCCATTCCAGTAGGGTGGAAACTCCCTAGTTTAGAGGCAGATGGCAATACGGTTGCAGTTGAAGAATTAACTTTAGCCTTTGAAGGTTTAAAAATTGGTAAGCAGTCTGCTGGTGGCGATGCAGTTTCTAGGGATGCGAAGGGATATTTTGGTAAGGGCGCCTGGGAATAAACATAAGTTGGAAGTTTAGTTGGAAGTTTAATTATGAGTGAGCTTAACTCTCCTATTGACTCCAAATCTTCAGACGGGCTTCCACCAGGTACTTTTGCACCCGAAAACCCCATACTTGAGGAAGTCCTAACTCCAAAAGTCAACACTGTTCAACAAGCAGCAGAAGATTTAGAGTTTTTTACGCAGATGATTTGCGATCGCATCAGTCCACGTCTAAACCTTAAGATGGAACGTAAAGGCTTTCATCAAAGCAACCGAATTTTTTCGCATCAAACAATTGCACCCGATCAGATTTACTCAAAATCTGGACAGGCAGCAGATGTATTAGAACAGTTAACTCAGGAAATAGAGCAGCTTTTGCACCACCGTTTAATCTACGAGCGCGAGCGATGCGGACGGTCTGTAGGTTGTTTACCTTGGTAATTTTAATGCACTCATCCATGTTGAGGAAAACGCAATGCAACTTGTAAAAGCAAAGCTGATGGTTCATAGTGACCCCAGCGGACAAGCCAAAGATATTGAGTTCATGTTTAATCCATTAGAACTTGATTTTACTCGGCAAGTAATTTGGCATAGTGATTTAGGAAATCGCGGAACTACTTTATTGCCAAAGGTTAATTTCTCTGGGGTAGAACCTTATTCATTTACATTACAGAATTTGTTATTTGATACTTATGAAAAAAAGACATCTGTTCTTAAGGAATATATTAACAACATAAAAAAGGGTGTAACTGCTCGTAACAATACTCTTAGTCGTCCGCCAGTTTATATATTGACCTGGCAAGATAGCTATTTTCACTGTGTAATGACGAGTTTGAACTACCGACTCACTCTGTTTTTAGCTGATGGCACCCCGGTTAAAGCAATCGTTAATATTGCGCTCCAAGAAGTCGATCCTGAAGATATGTCGGGAGGCAAATCACCCTCACCAAAGCCTTCAGCAAAGCCCTCGCCAAAGTCATCAGCAAAGCCTTCACCAAAACCCTCACCGAAGCCCTCACCAAAGCCGAAGCCATAAAAGACTTCGCTAAATTTTAACACAACGTCTAAATCATCTAACAATACTGAGAATATTTGCCAATGCCTACTAAACCAAATTCTCCTAAACCAAATTCTCCCAAACCTAATTTTCCTAAATCTAATACCTTTAAACCTAATTCTCCTAAACCTAATTCTGCCAAAAATGATGAAACCCTTTATCTATCGAAGCCTGTAATTAAAATAGGTGGAGCGCCGGCGCCAAAGGAATTATTAAAGGACATTTTAGAAATTGTTGTGGATGAAAGCTTACATATGCCAAGTATGTTTGTCCTAAAAATCCATAATGTCTATGTCGCTGCAAGTGAGAACAGCGAGCCTTGGAAAAACGAAAATTACTTTAATATTGGTGATCAAATTACGGTTGGATTTGAGGCTGGTACAACAGAAGATCCTGAATTTTTGTTGCCGGAAGTAGAGCATCGGTTAATTGAGGGCGAAATTACGGGAATTGAAGTCAAATTTGTTGCTCCATCTACAGCCCATATTATTGTGCGCGGCTATGACAATTCCCATCGGCTGCATCGGGGTCGCCACAATCGATCTTTCTTAAACTGTACAGATACCGATATTGTGCGACGTGTTGCTCAAGAAGCGAGAATTAGAATTGGTCAATTAGATGCAAGTGGTGTCTCCCATGATTATGTTTTTCAAGAAAATCAAACCAATATGGAGTTTCTGCGGGAGCGCGCTGCAAGAATAGGATTTGAACTCTTTATGCAGGGCAAGAAGCTTTACTTTCGCAAGCCTAAAAGTGAAGAATCTCTTAAGTTGGAGTGGCTTAAGGATATTATGAGCTTTGATGTAAGGGTTACGAGTGCCGAACAAGTTAGTTCAGTCCGGGTTAATAGCTGGGATTATATTAATAAAAAGTTAATCTCACAAACCGCTTCAAAGGAACAATTGGTTACAAAAACAGGAAATGGTGCCGGGAGCAGCATCAGCCAGTTTCCACGTCCTAAAATGCGACCACTTACTGAAGAAATGCAACGACTTCCTGAAATGATTGTGGTAGACCAACCTGTAAATACTCCAAAAGAAGCAAAACAGTTGGCTCAAGCCCTTTGTAATGAGCTAGGTGGAGAGTTTGTAACTGCTGATGCCAAAGCCGTGGGAAACCCTAAAATCCGACCAGGCAAAGTGGTTACACTTGAAAATATGGGAACTCGCTATAGTGGTGATTACTACGTAACAGGAACTTATCACCATTATGTTCATGGTAATTACACAACTGATTTTACAGTTCGTGGGCTGAGAGAAGGTAGCTTACTTTCTACATTGCCTCCCAAAACTCATCTCCAACCTGGTCAAACTCTACTAGTGGGTCAGGTAACTAATAATAACGATCCAAAAGGTTTGGGTCGCGTTAAAGTAAAATTTCCCACTTTAACAGAAGAACATGAAAGCAATTGGGCTAGAGTAGTGGGTTTAGGAGCAGCTAATGCAAGAGGATTTTATTGCTTACCAGAAATTAATGATGAAGTGCTTGTTGGTTTTGAACACGGGGATATTCATCGACCTTATATAATAGGGGGTGTCTGGAATGGCAAGGACAAAACGGTTGAAACAATTGCTAATACTGTTAAGAACCGCAAAGTCAGAGTACGCACCATTAAAACTCGTACAGGACATACGATTCAATTTGTCGAGGAAGATGATAAGAAATCGAAAGCAGGAATCTATATTAAAACTAAGGGCGGACATCGTATCGACATCAACGACAGCCAAAAATTTATAGAAATTAAAACTGCTGGTAGGCACAGCATTCGTATGGACGACAAACCCAGGTCAAAAAAGATCGAAATTAAAACTTCAGGTAGCAATCAAGTGATCTTAAATGATACAAAATCTATTGTTAGCGTTAGAACTAAAGTAGGACAACACCTGACCTTTCGCGATATTGGCATGAATGTTACCCTTCATACCACAGGAATGCTTAATGTAAATGCTGGTGGTCTTGTCAGTATCAAGGCAGGTGGACCAATTTCAGCATTTTCAACCGCTCCAATCGATTTAACTTCAACTTCCGCAATCATCATCAAAGCACCGACGGTTTCAATGCTAGGGTTGGTAACAGCTAACGGTATTCCACAGTAACCTACAATAAATTATTGCGTACAATGACTAAAGCCCTACAGAAAGCAGGGCTTTAATTATGCAACGGCGCCTCCTTAAGACTGTAAATTAATTGTTTGTTTGCGTTTCCAAGCAAAATGTAGGATATTTATACCTAACTCTTGAGCGGTTCTAATGTCAGTTCGCGACCGCTGTAATTCTTCATCTAAACCCCATAATCCGCCTAAATTACCAATTGCTAAAATAATTCCGCCGCCAGACAAAAGTTGAATTCTAGTTTGATCCATTATTGGCAACGCAGAAAATAAAAACGGCTTTATTCGCAAGGGATGGTCGCGACGAGCTTCTTGTAAAGACTTTAGAGGCGCCTGTAAATGTTGAGCTAGTACCTGGACTGATTGAATTAGTTCTGTATTTTGAACATCGGCATCAACCAGCAAAGTACCTCCCGAATTCAGGTAGCTTGAAAGCTTCGAGAATTGATGGTTGTTTAGCGACAAACTCTTACGACCAGTCAAATATAGCAGATCGTAAGGATGCAAATCTCCATCCCAAGTGACTCGTGAAACAGTTTCTACACCCTTTAAAGCAGGATAAATATCTTCAACTGCGCGCAGTAAATAGGTAAGATTGAAAAAATTTCGGCTACAGTCTTCATCATCAGAATTGATTTGAGCAATTTGAACTAAACCTTGGGGTCTTGCCTGTGCTTGACGGCGGTAGCGTAAATCTAAATCGCCGTATCCCGGAAAAAAAATATCGGCAGGTGTGCGAAGTAATACCTGCTGCGATTGTCTTAACAAGACGCGACAAAGCTCCACATCTGAACGCTCAGGAGGACAGCTTCTCTCGTCAATTCTAAATGTTTCTTGTACGATTTCCTGATCGGGGCTTCCCCCCAACTGATCAGGGTCTCGATACTGAGCAACCAAATAAACAGTCACAGGTTCTGATTCCTTTAGCTCAGTTGCAATCCGAAAATTGATTTGATGAGGCACTACAATCGGATTCCCTTCTAAATCAATAGCAATTCCTGGCTGAATTTGTACCCAGCGACTGTCTCGATATTGAGCGGCAACTTCTTCTGGAGCTGGAATTACCCGTACTCCCAACCCGCAAACAATTCCAGGCTGATTAATTGACTGGTAGTGAAGATTTTGGCGTTTGCGCTGATAGTCATGGGCGCGTTGCCAACGCTCGGCAGTTAAGAGCAAGCCATCTCTAACTTGTTGGCGCTGCATAGGGACAATTGCTGGATTTGGAAAAGGATAGGTCATAAGAAAATCTCCAATGCAATAAACTAATTTGTATATCTATTCTGTTTTTATCCGAAGGCTGTAGGAGCAAAATGCAGGTTTCTCTTGATCAATTATTCGCCGAACAAGCTGCTCGTCAATTTCGTTATTAGGCTGGGCACGCAAGCATACATCAAAATGATAAGGCTTGCCACCGCCGAGAATTGCATCTTCACCTACATGGGCTAATCCAAATAAACATCCTTGACCAAAGGGTTCGGTAATGCTAATCGATTTATCTTCTTCACGGTCAATATGTTCGTCGAGCGGTAAACCTGTATATAAATGTATATAAAATCGAAGTCCCTTACGGGTTCCGCGACAACGATAAATTTCTACCGCGCGTCGAATTAACCGCCTTTGATGAGTTAAATTTAGTTGTGCATCAATTGGCCAGTCCACCCAGTGAGCTAAAAACGGTAGAAGCGCTTGAGGTGCTGTCAGGGGGTCTAAATGCGCCCACATAGAAGCAAAGCTATTCACTACTGGCTCGAACGCTTGCTCAAAAATTTTGATAAAGCGATGAATGTAGTCTACTTCTTGATAAACTACTGGTAAATAATTAGTATAAGCACTGCGTGGTCGAACATTTAGCTCAAAGTTGGATACTTGAATTGGATGTAAACTTACTCCTTCACTCAGGCTTTGGTTAGCATAAATTGATACACAACCTCGAAAGTTGAGTTGGTTTCCTTTTCTTCCTTGAAGGACATCTTGACCCTCAAAAAAATGATTGGGAATTAGAAACCATAAGTCAGCATGTTTACTTTTCTTGGCAGCTACTTCTATAGTCACATCTGGCGCCATCCCAAATTGAGGGACACTAGAAGCATCTGTCTGCACCTGACACCATTCCAAAGGGAATGTCCCATCTAGTTTTAAGGTAAGGTGTTGAGGTTGAGACTCCCAATTTTTAATTTCCAGGGCAATTCGACAAAGTTCTCCCGGATAAATCACAATTTCAGTTTGCTGTTGCAAGCTTTCTGTGGCTTCAGTTCCAAGCATTCGACTACCACCTTGGGAGGTGGTAACAGACATCTGCATAGGAGATATCTGAAGACTGACTGATTTGGAGGTAAGTACTGGCTGCATATCCTAAATCCTTACCGCAGATTGGTCTTTTAGAACATTTACACTATGTCCTGTGCGTGCCTGTGGGTCTGCCCAAGAGCAAAGTAAACCCAAGGCGCCTGGGTCTATATAGCTTACAGGTGTTGTTTGCCTCTGCCAAGATTCCCCATTTTGTTGAATAGGAAATAGTAAAATAGCACCTAAATATTGAATCCCTGGTATTTGCTGAAGCAGAGCCATTATATCTGATGGGTAAAGCGGGCGCCCAAAAGGCCAACCCGTCATCTCTTGACCTCCAGTTAAAGGATTGAGGTAGCGATATAGCGTGACTTTGATTTTGTGGACAATCTCAGCTTGAGCGCTTGGGTTATTATAAGCAGGTTCTAGGGTAACTTCAGCTTGAACCGATACGCCAAAATAGTTAGGCTGCTGTAGCTGCACCTGAACACCTAGCAAACGTCTTTCATCTAGATAGCGCAAAACTTGATCACGCAGAGCCGAATTTAAATTAAAGTTATCAGGAGCAATCCCACGTCCTAGGGCAATTAGCTCGGTATTAGCTTGAGGCACAACACACACGCTGACCGAGCCGGCTGGTTGGTTAGCAGATGTCGGTAAGGTTAACGCGCGAGCAATAGCACCACCGCTACCTTTTAGAGTTAAAGCTTCAAAATCTGAAGCCGTCACGGCTCGATCATGCGACCGCAGCATCTGAGGCGCCCTTAACACGGCTCGCTCAAGAGACTCGGCATCGGCACCGTTAACAGCAGCATGATGATTGGTCACACGGTCTATATAAGGAATTGCTGTCTGCATAAACTTCAACGTGTTTGCCTGCACATTTCCCTGTTTGCCACCTCCGGTACGATAGGAAAATATAATTTCAGCACCATAGGGAGGAATAGCCCCATACTGTTGCTCAATTATTTGCTCGTGCAGGTCATGACCGGGCAAGCGATCTGCTGGCAGCACTTGCTGTAGATAAGCACGAGTTTGCGTTTGCTTCTTAAGCGTTTGAGGTTCGCGAATGCTTGGTCCAAACTGAATAGTGCCTGCTAATGCATCAACAACATAATGTCGGTCTTGGGGTTTAGAATCAGCAAAATCCTCAACTTTTTGCCAAATTTCGGCAGGTCTCCCAAAAGGAAGAACAAGCAGTTGCTCTGAGTCTCGGTTCTCTAAAATGGGCGCCGTCTCAACCTCAAAGCTCTGCCCTGGTTGCCCATCGCTGATACCTAATATTTCCTCTTGTATCAAAACGCACTGACTAGCTTGCACCGATCCGCCAATGGCACGTATCGCAATCGTTTTAATCCGAGGAGAATTAGTATATCCTGGCTGGTGTGAGCTAAATTCAGTAAGGATACAGCGAATCCAACGACCTCGATAGCCATCAAAACTAGACACAGGCCAGCGTTCGGGCAGATGTAGAATCACATCACCACTTTGCTCAAAGCTATCATCATCTCCTGCATTCTCATTAAAGCTAAAGCCATTGGTAGTGTCATCTGCTTCCTGTAAAAGAACCTTTACCCATGATTCACCGTCCCAAGCTTCCCAACTACGGGGAGGATGCTTTGGATCGATACCTGTAGGTGTACCTTGCGCTCCTGTAAAAGCGATCTCCAAAATAGTTCCTTCCAAAGGGGTATCAGGCTCAATTGTGAGATAAAAGCTATTGCCAGACTGCGGCTTTTGCGGAAATAATTCAAATTCGTGAGTTACTGCCAAACCGTCATTTTGAGGATGCCATTGCTCAGTGCGATCTTGGAGCGATTTAGGAACATTAGCCGCATCTGGTGCAGAAAATATATGTTTTAAAGTTGGTTGACCAATTAACAAATCTTGATCGGTAGTAAAAACAATAGCTTCCTGGGTTTCAGTCCGCTCTGTTGCAACTTCTGTTCCGCGCGGGATAGTATAGTTTTCCAGTAAATGGGTACTAAGGTAAAAACTCAGCCTAACTTGAGCTGGGGTCGGTGGCTGTAGACGGATTCCCAATAGTTCTAGAAAGGCTATATAGTTTTTACGAGGAATCTGATTAAATTGCATCAGCATCTGGTCAGTGAGCCAAGCAAACAGCTCAATTAGGGTAATACCAGGATCGCTGAGATTGTGATCAGTCCATTCTGGACAATAGCGGGGAATACGCAGCAGGCATTCTTCTACTAAATCGTCAAAAGTGCGATCATCCAGATGAGAATTGGGAAGTCGAGGTAAAAAGTCAAAGCTCATGATTCCTCCGTCTCTGAAGCTAAATAAAACGGGTAGACAAAACTGTAAGGGTCAGGATGAGATTTCAGTCGATAATCAATAACAATATTGAGGCGCCCAACAATTGTATCAGGCACTGCACTCACTTCATCAACCTCAATTCGAGGCTCCCACTTTCGCAATGCTTCTAGTACATATATCTTACTTCTTAGTAAAGTATCATGATTTAAGGGAGCAAAAGCCAATTCTGATAAGCGACAACCGAAATCAGGACGATAAACACGTTCGCCTAAATCAGTACGCAAAATTAACCAAATTGCCTCTTCAACCTTCTGAGCTTCAGAACTTAGCTTAAGTCCTCCCTGCACATTGCTTTGCAATGGGAAAGATAGCCCCGTCCCTAAATAGTGATTATGTATTTTTTCATACATTGTATTTGCCATGCTAATTGGCTCTCAATTTGGGTATAAGATTTAGAATATCTTTCAATTAAAAAGTCTCTATCAGCCAAAGGTATATAGCATTCCTATATGAGTTGTAAAATTCCTTCTTCTCTTCCTTTGTGTCCTTTGCGTCCTTTGCGGTTCGTTATTTAACGCCTAGCCTAGGAATAAAGCTTCATGTTCATACCTTTGTCTGATAGACCTTGAAAGCGAAAATTGTAAGATAATGTAAATAGACAAAGAGAAATTTATTTAGATAATTCAGCATAAATTTTAAATTAGTCTAGCTGAGAAAAGCACCTGTGCATAGAAACAGAAAGCTTAATTACTAATAAGAGGATATTATGGGCAATTGTTTTAGTGATCAGCAAGAAAGAAATAGAAATAGAACAAGAGAAGCAAGTCAACAAGAAACAGAATTAGAAAATCTCCCTCCAAATAGAGTTACTCAAAGAAGAACAGGAGATACTCAGAGGAATACAAGTCTCCTTCCCCAATCTCTATATCCTCCACAAACACAAACGGTTGGACAAAAGTCTAATCCAAGAGAGGTGAGAGGAGAAGATTTTAATGACTATATGAGGGTAGATAACATGGAAATTGTCCACTGTAAACCAATAAATCAACCTCATGAGGCAGGACATTGCTTTGTAGTCGAATTCACTGTGAGAAACACTACATCAGATTATTTGAGGTTTACCAGTGTTCCTCCCGTACAATGGACGGAGATAGAACAAAAACAAGAGAATATAGGGGGAAAAACACAAACAGAACCACCCAATAATCATGACCTGTATGCAGAAAAGCCAGGAGCGCAAACCTTTAATACTTGGCGAACAGTTTGGAATAAAATAATTGCACCAAACGAGACGATGAAAATACTAATTCAGGATGTACCGAGATTAAGAAATATCAATCAAGATGCCAATGGTCAACCCCGAACGGCCTCTAGACATATAGATTTTCATATTCAAGTACCAGGAAATAGCCCAAGCATAAGAGCAACTCAGAATATTAGAGTAGTCAACGGAGTCACGCAAGAAATAGATTTTCGTCATTAAACAAGCACAGTTAACGCTGAATTAAAGCCACTTTCTAATATCGTTTAAATTATGAGGTGAAAATCATGGAATCAATTGGAAACTTTTTAGGTAGAATTTTCGGCGGATTTTTTGATAGATTATTCGACCAAATGAGATATAAAATAACCGTCATTGCTGAAGATAAAATTAGAGAAACGGTTGAAAAACCATTTAATCAAGATACAACAACCAGCCAGCAAACAACCAACCATCAAGATAAAAACACCAAAAACTAATCACTCTAATGTTATACTGAGAACGGCTTATAACTTTACTTTTAACAAGCGTCACAATCTTTAAGATGCTACCCTGCGGGAAAACTACGTTTACGTTCCTCAGCATGACAAAAGTATAGATTTTACCCGTTCGCATGTTAAAACAGCCCAAAATTTTTGTTTACTATGCTTGTCAACTCACTTATCGATGCTACCTTGACGGCGCCAAATATATCCTTTCGTCCCGGTGGCCCATCAGTTTCTTTTGGTGTTTCAGTCATCAACCGCAGCAACCAGTTTGCGTCGTTTCAACTAGAAATTAAAGCGGCAGGAGCAGGTAGACAAAGTAATTGGTATTGCCTTTCTCCAGATGTATCCACAGCAAAGTCACCCGGTGATCGCACCGATTTTCAAGTTGAGATTTTAGACTCTCCCCTCCCTGATTTTATCGGGGTTGTCAATCTAACAGTGAGGGTTTTTTCGCCCCAACTAAAAGAAGAGCGACGATTAGTTTTACGGTTAACGTTAGAACCCAGCGGCAAATTAAACCTACTGCGAATCGCACTGCCTACCGAGCGGTTTCAAGTCTATCCGCGTAACGTTGTGAATATTCCTGTAACTGTAAAAAACACTGGGTCGCAACCTTTAGAAGTATGCTTACAGTGTACAGAACTTGAGCCATCTTGGTTAGTTGGTAGCTTTGAACGATATATACAAATTCCAGCAAATGAAGAGACAACGACAACTTTTCAATGTCAGCCCCCTAGAGCAGATCGAGTTCAAAGTCGCGATTATAGCTTTATTATAACTGCCAAAAGTCATGTAGGTTCTATTGTTGAAGCACAAGGAATTTTAGAAGTTCTGCCCGTTGGGTTCATGCAGTTTGAAGTCCAGCCTCAGCAGCAGCGTATTCCAGCTAAAAGACCCTGGCTCCCAAATTGGCGATCGCGTAGCAGTACCTTTCAATTGATGTTTAAAAACAATAGCAATTTGTTGCAAACGCTTGATCTCGAAGTACGAGGTCGAGACGCAAAACGATGCCAAATCAAGGTTAGTCCAGAAAAACCCGTTCTATCATTGGGAGAAATAACTTCTACAAACCTAATTATCTCACCCCGTCGTCCCTGGATCGGCTGGTCGCGAAAACTAAAATTTGAACTCAAACCTTGGTTATCAGACCCAAGATTAGGGAGTAGCGACCCAGCAACCCAAATTTTGTTCTTAAAGGTGTTTCCAATCGTACCCCTATGGTTATTACTGGCATTGCTCTCAATTATTGCAACCGCTATATTTATACCACAGCCTATTACTCATTTGGCTGGCGTTAATGCCGTGCGACTCAGTGGCACGAGTGGTAGATCACCGCTTGTAATTAGTGCCTCAAGCGACTGTTCAATTCGGACTTGGGGCGTAACAGATTGGGGAACGCCCCAACCTCAAGGTCTATTGAGCAAGGGGACGTTAGCTAAAACTTGTACTAATGCTCAACCATCATCTTCTAAAGGGCTTCTCGGCATTACTCAACAAGCAATTCATTCGCTAGCATTAACTCCGGTAAAAAATAATCAAGTCTTTGCAGGTTTAGAGGATGGAACCGTTCAAGTTTGGGATATTAATACAGGTTCGGGACTTTATACGCTCAAAGACCCTAACGATCAAACAAGCGATCGCATTCTGGACTTGATGTTTACTCGCAACTCTCTAAGGCTATATGCTGGCTATGCAAGCGGAACTATTCGCAGTTGGCAAAGGTCGAAGGATGTTTATTTTGACTCCAAACCTGCCCAGGTTTTGAAGATACCTGATCGCTTTGCATATCAAGCCTGGTCTTTAGCACTTAGTCCAGATGAAAATATCCTTGTGAGCGCTGGACAGTTTAAGCGGCTTATATTATGGGATGTGGCAAACTCGCAACCTTGGCAGTTAAAGCTCTCAGAAGATGCTGGAAATCAGGGAGAGCAAAACTATTTCTACGATGTCAACTTTGTCCCCAATACTTCCATCTTAGCAGCCTCTGATTCTGATGGTTATGTTACTTTTTGGGATTTAAATCAATGTCAGAAAGCGGCGCCGAACAAGTCGTTGGAGCAGCTTCCTCAAAAAAACTGCAAACAACTAGTCAGATGGCAGGTCGCAAACAAACCAATTCGCAGTATTCTATTTACTCCAAATCAACGATGGCTCGTGAGTGCAGGTGATAATGGTCAAATTCAGGCATGGCGTTTGACCCAAAAGTTCACTCCCGATCTAACTCAAAAACCAAAGCAAATTGGCGCCTCCAAAAGCAGGATAACTTCCTTAGACTTAATTGCTAAAGAGCAGGGAGTTTGGATTGCTAGCGGCTCCGGTGATGCACAAGTTCGCCTTTATCGCTTTAACTCGGATAATTAAAAGTCCCTTACTAAAAATGCTAAATCTTATAACACCACTCAAAGTTATACTAAATCCTCCTACGCACTTAGAGGTTTTCCCAGGCGAAAGCGTTACTCTTGACATCAGTTTAATTAATCAAGGCGATCAAGGAGCCGTGATTGATGTGTTTGTCGATCCCATCGCACAGACCCTGCTATCATGGTGTCCCGAAGCTAGAAAACGGGTCGCTCTTGACTCCCAAGAAGCTTGTGAGGTCAACCTGCTCTTTGAGATACCCTCCAATGCACTACCTGGAAGTTACCCCTATACAATAGTAATAGATGCCCCAGAGCATTATCCAGAGGAAACTCCAATTTATTACCCAGCCCGTCTTGAAATTTTAGTCAAAGAGCAGGCTGTTATAAAGTCACAAAAATTTACCTTTTCACTTAACCCAGCAACTAGTCCCGTTCAGCCCTTGCAAGTTCAGCCTAACCAGCACCAGACTCTATCAGTAATAGTAAATAACCACTCCAGTCGGGTAGATAGGTTTTGGCTGCATTGTCTTGACTTGGATAAAACTTGGTTCAAGATTCGATATCCTTACAACGAACTGAGTGAACTAGGTATCGTTTCCAGTACTGATGGTTTAGAGCTTAATCCTGGAGGTCAAGGCGAAATCATCATAGAGTTCTATTATCCAATAAACATGCCAGTTGGTCACTATTCACCGACTTTACAGCTTGTTTCTAACAATGCCCCAGAGCAGGTATTTTTAGATTTAGTCTATTTAGAGGTAAGCCCAAAATACCATCTAAGTGTTGAACTAGAGACTATTCTTGGAAAAGTCGCTAACAGCCCAGGTCAGTATCGACTTACACTCACAAATAACGGAAATTCAATTAGAGAATTAGCCGTAAGTGCTAGCAGCCGAGATAAAACAGAGTCGTGCCACTATTCTTGCAATCCATCTTCTGTCAATTTATTAATTGGCGAAACAGCAACGATTAATCTAAACGTTTATCCTAAGCAGAAATGGCGCCGTCCCTTCTTTGGGTATGGCTTAGAGTTACCGTTTCAAGTCAATCTTCAAGACCTTCAAGCATTACCAATACCAGAAAATTTACCAATGGGGTTGTTAGTCTGGAAGGCACGCCCTATATGGCAGTTTATACTATTGCTGCTAGCAGGGATTGGTGCATTGTCAGGACTCGGCTTTTTAATTTGGTTTATGTTCTTCAAACCCGCTCCAGCAAGCGTTTTATCAGAATTTAGACCGGATAGTACTAGCTATACAGAAGGAGGCAGGGTACGTTTAAACTGGACAATCTCAAATGCAGATCAGCTCAATCAACTGGTAATTTCTTCAACCAAAGACCAGACTGCGAGCAATCCTCAAGTTTACGACTTTAGCCAAGGCTTACCAAAAGAACTCAACCGCTATTGCCAAATTCGCGAGCGCAATTTAACCTGTACTAACGTAGATACAGGCGCCAGACTAGCGGGAAAATACACCTTCCAGCTTCAGGCAAAAACAAAATCAGCACAAAAGCCTATTGAACAGAAACTGGATGTTGTAATTCAACCAAAGCCACTGCCGCAGGTGGAAAACATTGTAGTACAAAAGTCTCAACTTCAAAAAGGGAAACCTTTAACTCTTAGTTGGAAAATCAATAATTTTAGCCAACTCGATCAACTTCAAGTTATAGGTCAACTTAAAGATGATAAACAAGAAAATAAACCAACGGTGTTGAAGACTTATAATTTTCAAAAGCAAATTCCTCCGGAACTAGCGAAGCAATGTCAACCACCAGTCAACGAGATATTGAGTTGTTCAAACGTGAATATAGAGCTTCCGGCTAAACCAGGCAACTATGCGATTAGCCTTCAACCTGTATATAATGGAAGTCAAAAACAATCGCCACCCTCAAAAACAGTTCAAGTCCAGTTAAAGCCAACACCCATTCAAATCACCGAATTTACACTTAATAATCAAAGTTCAGAGGCGAATCCCTCAATCTTCTTGAAAGTTGGACAAGTTGTAACTCTTAAGTGGCGGGTACAGGGAGATGGTGTTAAGGTTAAACTTGAACCTTTCGGTGATGTCCCAGCTAGCGGGTCTAAAACATTTAAAGTGACCACAAATCTCTCTCAAATTACCCTCACGGCTGAAACCGAACAAGGTCAATCAGCCAAACGCGCGTTTTTGCTCCAAGTTGACACACCAAAACCATTTCAGCCGCAAACAAATTATAGTAATTAACTTTCTAGTCCATTTTAATGAACTATAGATGGCGCCGCAAATGCTTAAGTTCAATATGAAAAAGCGCACATTGATTGAAACCTTTACTATACATGGATTTTTTGAATGTGCAGGTTAGGAGATGATAAATTTGAGTTAATTTCATGTCCAGTAGCGTAACTGTAATAAAAACATTGTAGAGACGCGATTAATCCCTTCGGGAAATCCTTCGGATTACGCGTCTCTACGTGTATCGTATTAACACGCAATTTGCTGTATCTGCTTGGCATGAGCGATGGCGCCAGTGTAGTAAAAATTAAGAGTTGGTACTGCTAAAAATAAAACTAGCTTATTTAAATAAACTAGTTTATAATTAAACAATAATTATTTATTCGCATTTAATTGTGATTAGCTGCTATTATCTGCGTACTTTGCTGAATAAATTTATCAACCTCAGAATGGTAAGGGAATAAACGTTTTACTAATTGAAATTTTCGCAATGCTTCTGTATATTTTCCTTGATTATACAATTGTAGTCCTTCGCGATACTTTTGGTTGATTAATCCTTCTTCGTTTACGATGCCCTCATATGTCAAAAACTCCTGTATTGTATTACTAGTAAATAGGAAAACGTAATTATTGCTCTCCTGTGGTCCGAAAGTAACTATACCAATAACTTCACCTCGTTCATTAAGTACAGGGCCACCTGAGTTGCCTGGGGCAGCAGGTGCGCTAACTTGGATAACGGGTATATTATCTTTAAGGGTTTTGATAGCAGATATCTCACCACTAGTAAAAGTTGCTTCTACAAGTGATTTTTTGTCAAATATGTCTGACATTTCGACTAATCCCGGATATCCTACTGCTGTAACTTTATCTAAAATACGCACTTTAGAAGAATCTGCTAATTTTAGTACAGGTGCATTGCGGATATTAACCTTGATTATCGAAACATCCTTTCCTTCACCAATAGGGGCACCTGATTTTAGAATTTGTGCTGGTAGCGATTCTCCATTTGGTAAATGTACTTGGTAGATAGGTTTAACATCAATCCATTTTAACTGCTTAACAATATTTGAATCCTCACCATCTTCTTTTAATTTAACAGCTAATTCTTCTACAAAATATTGCTTGCATTCTTCATCTGTTACATTTGTGACATGGGCATTAGTAACGATGTAGCCATTGGGGTTGACAAAAAAACCTGAACCATGACCAAGCATTGTTTTCAAGCTATATATTTTACCATTCTTAGGTAAGTACGCTTTAACATCGCACCATATAACAACGCGAACTACTGATGATTTGGTATTCTCAGCTATCAAGTTGCTTGTTGACATTTTCTCAGATTGAGTAGTGTTTACTTGCAACTGCTGCATTGGTACTTGAGAATATGCAGGGACAATAGGAATTAAAGTAGTAAGTACTGACGAAAGAAGTAAAGCTTGCATTTTTACTTGTGGTAACATGGCGCCGTTTTGTTTAACTCAATGATTCCATTAAACACTGCTGCTATTTGAGTTCGGCATGGAGAAGTTTTTGTTGTGATTGAGTTGTATTTTTGTTTGCGTTTCAAAAAATTGACAGAGGTATGTTTTCCACGTGATGTAAATAAACTTTGTCCAAACTTCTTACTGACTAGGACATAATTCCTTCCTTTCCTTTTCACGAGTAGCGAGGTATTCTTTTAGATAGTCGCAACCGCGCGCGAGTAAATCATCTAAATTTAAATTCAACAATTTGATGGTTTTATCAGAACTTGCATAAGCTAAAGTTTTGCCATTCGGACTAAATAACACGCTATTGACAAAATTTTGATGCGTCAAGCTAGAGATTTGTTGACTCGTGTTGACATTCCACAATTTGATGGTATTGTCAGCACTTGCAGAAGCGATCATTTTGCCATCCGGACTAAATGCCACGCTATTGACAAAATTTTGATGCCCACTCAAGCTAGAAATTTGTTGACCCGTGTTGACATTCCATAATTTGATGGTTTTGTCCCAACTTGCAGAAGCTAAAGTTTTGCCATCCGGACTAAATACCACGCTATTGACAAAATTTTGATGCCCACTCAAGCTAGAAGTTTGTTGACCCGTGTTGACATTCCACAATTTAACGGTTTTGTCACTACTTGCAGAAGCTAAAGTTTTGCCATCTGGACTAAATGCCACGCTAGTGACAAAATTTTGATGCCCACTCAAGCTAGAAATTTGTTGACCCGTGTTGACATTCCACAATTTGATGGTATTGTCAGCACTTGCAGAAGCTAAAGTTTTGCCATCTGGACTAAATGCCACGCTCATGACATCACTTTGATGTCCACTCAAGCTAGAAATTTGTTGACCCGTGTTGACATTCCACAATTTAACGGTTTTGTCACTACTTGCAGAAGCTAAAGTTTTGCCATCTGGACTAAAAACTACGCTATTGACAATATTTTGATGCCCACTCAAGCTAGAAATTTGTTGACCCGTGTTGACATTCCACAATTTGATGGTTTTGTTACCAGCAGAAGCTAAAGTTTTGCCATTCGGACTAAAAGCTACGCTATAGGCACCATTTTGATCCGTCAAGTTAGAGATTTGTTGACCCATGTTGACATTCCACAATTTGATGGTATGGTCAGCACTTGCAGAAGCTAAAGTTTTGCCATCCGGACTAAATGCCACGCTAATGACAGCATTTTGATGCCCAGTCAAGCTAGAAATTTGTTGACCCGTGTTGACATTCCACAATTTGATGGTATAGTCCCAACTTGCAGAAGCTAAAGTTTTGCCATCCGGACTAAATGCCACGCTGAACACAGAAATTAGATGCCCAGTCAAGCTAGAAATTTGTTGACCCGTGTTGACATTCCACAATTTGATTGTTTTGTCAGCACTTGCAGAAGCTAAAGTTTTGCCATCCGGACTAAATGCCACGCTAAAGACATAATCTTGATGCCCAGTCAAGCTATAAGTTTGTTGACCCGTGTTGACATTCCACAATTTGATGGTTTTGTCAGCACTTGCAGAAGCTAAAGTTTTACCATCCGGACTAAATGCCACGCTAGTGACATAATTTTTATGCCCAGTCAAGCTAGAAATTTGTTGACCCGTGTTGACATTCCACAATTTGATGGTTTTGTCGTAACTCGCAGAAGCTAAAGTTTTGCCATCTGAACTAAATGCGACGCTATTGACCTCATTTTTATGCCCAGTCAAGCTAGAAATTTGTTGACCCGTGTTGACATTCCACAATTTGATGGTTTTGTCACTACTTGCAGAAGCTAAAGTTTTGCCATCTGGACTAAATGCGACGCTATTGACCTCATTTTTATGCCCAGTCAAGCTAGAAATTTGTTGACCTGTGGTTACATTCCACAATTTTATGGTTTTGTCCTTACTTGCAGAAGCTAAAGTTTTGCCATCTGGACTAAATGCCACGCCATAGACCTCATTTTGATGCCCGTTCAATTGCTTATATTTCCTAATATTTGACAATATATATTGTAAGCCCAATACAGGACTAAAGGTAGGATAATCCGCTAATGATTGTTTACCTTTCACTAAAGTTTTTAACTCTCGTCCAGCCCGCATGGCTTTCATTAGGCTCTCTGTTTCTCGTCCTGTAAACTGTTCTTGTAATAAATTTATTCCAATTTGTTCTAATTGCGTCACTTGAAGTTCATTTTTCGCATTATTCGCAAATACAGAAGCAATAATTGCTCCTATAATAGACACTACCAAAAACGTAGAACCAAATCTAATCATTCGCCTAGATTTATTCTGCGCTTGGCTTAATGTTTTATTAGCTTGGCTTAATTTTTCATTTGCGGCTGCTAATATCTGACTTTCTTCTTCTTTAACTGCTAAAGCTACTTCAAGTTCTCTTTTTTCTAACTCCTGAGAAGCTGATAAATATCTAGAATCCTCATTACTCAAGCTTTTCCCATCAGCCCACACTAAAGCTTCCTGCAATGCTCGTCCACGCAATAGCCGTGATTCATCTCGATATTGACTATCAACCCATGCTTGAAAAGTTACTGCATAAGGACGCAGTTTATTTAGTTCTTTCTCAACCCAATTTGAATTAAAAACAGATTCGTATATTTTGTTATAAACTTTTAGTTTCTCTTGCTGTTTAACTACTAAACCAGTTAAACGAAATCTCATTTGCTCAACGCTATTATCAGCAAAAATATTTCCTGTCAACAAAATTTGCTGATACCATCCTAAGAAACACCCAGCTATTTGCTCTCCTAACAACATCCTATCTCGTATTGTCTTTAAATGCACTGGTTCATCATTAGTTTCCCAATTTTCAATAATGCTACTGATAATAACTGACTCTACCCAACTCAAAATTTTATCTCCTCCTTCTCCCCTCTCCGCTATTGGAGAATGGTTAAGGGTGAGGTTTTGTATTAATAAACTACATACCTTCTGTGTTAAAAAAGGTTGTCCCCCTGTCCAAGTTAAAACGTATTGCATTAAAGCTAAAGGATTTTCAACATAACCTGAAAATCCCTTTGCTAATGGTTCAATTTCACTGTCTTTAAACCCATCTAGTTGAATAGCTTTACCAATATTAAACGGTGTTCGTCCTCTATCGGCTATTAAATCACTGGGGGTAGCTACTCCTACTAAAGCAAATGTCAGGCGCCTATACTCTGGGTTAAAGTTGCGTTTTTCATAACAGCTTCTAATTAAAGCAAAAAAATCGTCTCTGGCAAAGTCTAGACTTAAAATACTATCTATTTCATCAATAAATATAATAATCTTACTTTGGATAGATGCGAGTAATACAGTTTCAATGAAATCTTCCAAACGCTGCACAGAAGGAATGGCGCCTCTTTCCTGCCACCATTTAAGCAGAAATTCTGAGGGATTACCAATGTTAAAATTAACTACAAGCTTGTAAACTATTCCAGCGTACCACTGTTCAGAATTACCTCGTACAGAAAAATCAAGCCTGGTGCAAGCAAAACCTTCTGCTTCTAGCTTCTTCATTGTCCGAACTATCAAGCTGGTTTTACCCATCTGTCTGGAGTTAAAAATGTAACATAAATCTCCAGCTTTTAAACTGTGGTATAAATCAGAATCTGCTTGTCTTTCAACATAACTAGGAGCATTTTCTCCTAAACTTCCTCCAACTTTATACTCATAATTGTTTGTCATAATTAAATCAGCGTATAAATAAACTACTTAATGCAGTACATGATTTTTACATACCTGCTTATATCAAAGCATGACGTAATTCGAGTTAAGCCATGAGTAATTTGAGTTACGTTCAACTTTTGGATAAGTGTACCAATAATATAGGGCTTGATTTTTTACGTTATGCGGAGAATGCGATTTTAACCTAACGATGGGCGCCCTATTACCTATCGTAAAGCAATGAGGTTAATTGAATCTAAACAAATAGAGGTAAGCGAATGCTCAAGATTATATCAAAGGTGTGCTTGTACTATAATTTCAAGTCGGCGCCTTCCTTATTGACCGGGACATAACTCCTTCCTTTTTTCGTTATCATGGGTATTGAGGTAATCTTGCAGCCAGTTGCAACCGCGCGCGAGTAAATCATCTAAACCCTCAACGCGACGTAGCTGTACAGCATCATCTACAATAAGCGCAATTAAGTTACCATCCGGATTAAACCTTCTAAACTCACCTTGATATTCAGCAACCTGCTGCCAACCATCCCTAGTTTGAGTCCATAAGCGCGCAATATTGTCACTTGAAGCAGTAGCGACAGTCTTACCATCTGGGCTAAATACTACGTTTGTGACCCTATCTTGATGTTTGAGAGTGGCAATTTCTGAACCTTTGAAGTTCCATAACTTCGCTGTATTGTCATATGA
>NZ_RSCL01000019.1:44636-44960 GCF_003991905.1 Dulcicalothrix desertica PCC 7102
AACTTTGATGTTTGAGAGTGGCAATTTCTGAACCTTTTAAATTCCATAACTTCGCAGTATTGTCACCTGAAGCAGTAGCGACAGTCTGACCATCTGGGCTAAATACTACCTTTGTGACCCTATCTTGATGTTTGAGAGTGGCAAGTTCTGAACCTTTTAAGTTCCATAACTTCGCTGTATTGTCATATGAGGCAGTAGCGACAGTCTTACCATCTGGGCTAAATACTACGTTTGTGAACGCATCTTGATGTTTGAGAGTGGCAATTTCTGAACCTTTTAAATTCCATAACTTCGCAGTATTGTCACCTGAAGCAGTAGCGACAG
>NZ_RSCL01000019.1:45251-45827 GCF_003991905.1 Dulcicalothrix desertica PCC 7102
TTTGTCACTTGAAGCAGTAGCGACAGTCTTACCATCTGGGCTAAATACTACGTTGTTGACGTTATGTTGATGTTTGAGAGTGGCAAGTTCTTCACCTTCTAAGTTCCATAACTTCGCAGTACCGTCATATGAGGCAGTAGCGACAGTCTTACCATCTGGGCTAAATACTACGTTGTTGAAGATATCTTGATGTTTGAGAGTGGCAAGTTCTTCACCTTCTAAGTTCCATAACTTCGCAGTATTGTCATTTGATGCAGTAGCGACAGTCTTACCATCTGGGCTAAATACTACGTTGTTGACGATATCTTGATGTTTGAGAGTGGCAATTTCTAAACCTTTGAAGTTCCATAACTTCGCAGTTTTGTCATTTGAAGCAGTAGCAACAGTCTTACCATCTGGGCTAAATACTACGTCGTTGACCGAACCTTGATGTTTGAGAGTGACAATTTCTGAACCTTTTAAGTTCCATAACTTCGCAGTATTGTCAATTGATGCGGTAGCGACAGTCTTACCATCTGGGCTAAATACTACGTCGTTGACCGTATCTTGATGTTTGAGAGTGGCAATTTCTGAACC
>NZ_RSCL01000019.1:45837-45925 GCF_003991905.1 Dulcicalothrix desertica PCC 7102
TCTTACCATCTGGGCTAAATACTACGTTTATGACGCTATTTTGATGTTTGAGAGTGGCAATTTCTGAACCTTTTAAGTTCCATAACTT
>NZ_RSCL01000019.1:45935-46318 GCF_003991905.1 Dulcicalothrix desertica PCC 7102
GTCATTTGATGCGGTAGCGACAGTCTTACCATCTGGGCTAAATACTACGTTTGTGACCCAATATTGATGTTTGAGAGTGGCAATTTCTGAACCTTTGAAGTTCCATAACTTCGCAGTTTTGTCATTTGATGCAGTAGCGACAGTCTTACCATCTGGGCTAAATACTACGTCGTTGACCGTATCTTGATGTTTGAGAGTGGCAATTTCTGAACCTTTGAAGTTCCATAACTTCGCAGTTTTATCATCTGATGCAGTAGCGACAGTCTTACCATCGGGGCTAAATGCTACGTAGTTGACCAGTCGTTGATGTTTGAGAGTGGCAATTTCTGAACCTTTTAAGTTCCATAACTTCGCAGTACCGTCAAATGATGCAGTAGCGACAG
>NZ_RSCL01000019.1:46328-166754 GCF_003991905.1 Dulcicalothrix desertica PCC 7102
TGCAGTACCGTCCCATTCAGCAGTAGCGACAGTCTTACCATCTGGGCTAAATACTACGTTTTTGACCCCTTTTTGATGTTTGAGAGTGGCAATTTCTAAACCTTTTAAGTTCCATAACTTCACAGTGTTGTTTTCTGAAATAGTAGCGACAGTCTGACCATCTGGGCTAAATACAACCGAACTTCCTTCTAGCTGATTTTTTTCTCGGATATTATCTAGAGTTGTCTGCAAGGCTAATACGGGACTAATAGTAGGGTAATCTTTAAAATAATGACCATCCTTAACTAATTTTCTTAATCGTCTCGCTGGTCGCATTGCCTCAATTAAATTTTCCAAGACTAAAGAAGATGTTGGTAAGCGCAACAATTGCGCTGATGATTGTTCCAATGTTGTGACTATTGTAGCTTCTTGGCGCCGTAGCTCGGCAGTACCTGCAAAAGTACCTGCAATTATTGCCGCTACTAGAGATACACCCAAAATTATACTCCCCAAACGGATTCGACGTTTTGCTTTCTTGGAAGCTATAGTTAACGTATCATTCGCTTGTGCTAATATCCTGCTTTCTTCTTTTTGAACCGCTAAAGCTGCTTCAAGTTCTCTTTTCTCTAATTCCTGAGAAGCAGCTAAATATTTAGCATCTTCATTACTTAAGTTCTTTTCATTAGCCCAACGTAAAGCATCTTGCAAAGCTTGTCCTCGCAATAACCGTGACTCATCCTGATAGTTACTAGCAATCCATGCTTGAAAATTTTCTGAATAAGGGCGTAGTTTATCTAATTCTTTCTCAACCCATTTCAAATCAAAAACAGATTTATATATTTTGTTATAAACTTTTACTTTATCCTGCTGTTTAAATACCAAACCCGTTAACCGAAATCTCATTTGTTCTATACTCCCATCAGCAGATATATGTCCCAAAAGCAGTATTTGCTGATACCATCCTAAAAAACGCCCTGCTATCTGCTCTCCTAACAGCAACCTATCACGTATTGTCTTTAAATGCTCCGGCTCATCTTGACTTTCCCAATTTTCAATAATTTTACTTCTAATAATGGACTCTACCCAGCCAAAAATTTTATTTTCCTCTTTTCCCCTCTCCGCTTGCCGAAGCGGCCACTGCGTGAACGGGGAGGGGTTAGGGGTGGGGTTCTGTATTAATAACTGACAAACTTTCTGCGTTAAAAAAGGTTGTCCACCCGTCCAAGCTAAAACGTCTTGCATTAAAGCCAAAGGATTCTCTACATAACCTGAAAATCCTTTTGCTAATGGCTCAATTTCGCTTTCTTTAAACCCGTCTAGTCCAATGGCTTTACCAATATTAAATGGTGTTCGCCTTTTATCGCCAATTAAGTCACCTGGGGTGGCTACTCCTACTAGAGCAAAAGTTAACCGATCATATTCTGGGTTTAAGGTACGCTTTTGATAACAACTTCTAATTAAAGCAAAAAAATCATCCGTAGAAAAGCTTAAACTCAAAATACTATCTATTTCATCTATAAATATAATAATCTTACTTTGGATAGATGTTAATAATACTGTTTCTATAAACTCTTCCAAACGCTCCACAGGAGTAATGGCGCCTCTTTCTTGCCACCAATTACGGAGATACTCTGACGGATTACCTATGTTAAAATTTACTACAAGCTTATAAAGTATTCCTGCGTACCATTGCTCTAACTTGACATCTCGACTACCTCGCACAGAAAAATCAAGCGATGTACAAGCATACCCATCTGCTTGGAGTTTTTTCATCGTCCGAACTATCAAACTGGTTTTACCCATTTGCCGAGAGTTAAAAATATAACAATATACTCCCGCTTTTAAATTGTCGTAAAGGTCAGAATCTGCTTGCCTAACAACGTAACTAGGAGCGTTTTCTTTTAAACTCCCTCCTACTTCGTACTCGTAATTGTTTGTCATGTTTGATTCACCGTGTATATAAATTACGTAAGTAGGTGCATGAAAGCAGTTTAATTTTTCGTTACCTTGATTAATTGTAATAGCTTTCACGCACCCTACGTTTATATCAAAACATAACCTCATTTGAGTTCAGCAATGAGAAATTTGAGTTATCTTCGACTTTTGACTAACTTTGGCGCCCTCAGTCATCCTACGGCAATATAAATAAAAAATATACAATACTGCTGGCGATTTGCGGGTGGCGCCCATCATGATGCTTTGGGTCTAGTAAAAATACAAAGTGAAGAAGTTTTACTAAGTTGTGAATTATATCGCCAATATTTCTCGAACTAAATCGAGCGAAAGTCGTAAGCAAATAAAATTTAACTAAAATAACTCATAGGCTTTCTCATATACCAAGAGTGTTTAATGGAATCATCGAATTCAACAAACCTATGAGGTATTTTCAATGAAATCAATTTCAAAAATCGGTGTTGTAGGCATTTTAATATCGTTATTACCATCATTAACGCCAATTGAAGCAAGTGCGACAGTTATTCCATCGTCCGTAGGAGTGCAAGCAGGAACTATTGATGAACGATTGACAACGCTCACAGAGGCAGTGAGGACTAGAGAAGGTCAAGTTAACCCAAAATCTCAAGCAATCTCTTCTACAGAGTCTACAAAAATGGCTTGGGGGAATTTATGGCGTAATTGGCCAAATGGTTGGCAAAATTGGAAAAATGGTCGAAATGGTTGGCGTAATTGGTCAAATGGTTGGGTTAATCAATGGCGTAATATGGGTTGACACTATGCCAGCGAGCTTGTAACCTGCCACAGCTTATAAACTGCTGTAATAAATACAGGACTTACACATCAAATGCTAAAAATCTGGTTTCTTTGTGTAAGTCCTGAGATGGTTATCCCTCTTATATCACTTTGGAAAAAGACAAACAAGAGCCAAATCTTCAATTGATTTTGAAAGTAATAAAAACGCCCGAGAAATGCGATTGTATTTCTACTGAATGTAAAGAAAGTTTCTGTTTTTTAAAAGAGGGATAGATTTAAATTGCATCCCTATAGGCAAACTAAAAATAGCAGTTATACAAAACTATGTTGGAAATTGTAATTATGAATACTCATCCAGAATCGATTTTTCAAAACACCGTCCAACCAAATTGGGAAAATTATGGTTCCCTCGGTTTAGTCGTTATTCAAGCAACCACTTTTTGCAATCTAAACTGTGGTTACTGTTATTTGCCTGACCGTGAGTCCAAAAAACAATTTAACCTGAATTTAATTGAGCCGCTCTTTAAAAAAATATTATCTAGCCGTTTCCTAGGAGAGGAACTTACTGTATGTTGGCACGCAGGAGAACCGTTAACAGTGCCAATTTCATTTTATGATACGGCTATTAATAAAATTAATGAAGTAGTTGATGAATGTAATGATAAAAAATGTCTGATAACTCAGACAATTCAGACCAATGGCACGTTAATTAACCAAAGTTGGTGTGATTTATTCCTTAAGCATAAAATTGATATTGGTGTAAGCTTAGATGGACCCTCTTTTTTACATGATGCCTATCGCAAAACCAGAACAGGTTTAGGTACTCACGCTAGTACTATGAGGGGAATAAGTTACTTACAAAAAAATGGTATTGATGTTCATGTTATTGCAGTTCTTACTCAAGAATCATTAGACTACCCTAACGAAATATTTCAGTTTTTCTGGGATAATGGCATTACTGAAGTTGGTTTCAATATAGAAGAAATTGAAGGTTTAAATAAATCTTCGTCATTAAAAAGCTCAGAAACCGAAACACGCTTTCGTAACTTTATTAACCGATTCTGGGAGTTAGTGGTCGAAACAAATGGTGAATTCAAACTACGAGAGTTTGAACAGCTTTGTGGCTTCATTTATACAGGAGAGAGAATTAATAAGAGAGATTTAAACACACCATTTGCAATCCTTAATATTGATAGTCAAGGGAATTTTTCTACCTTTGATCCCGAATTACTGGGAGTAAAAACAGAGATTTATGGTGATTTTATCCTCGGTAATATAATGCAGGATACTCTCGAGTCAGTTTGCTTTACAGAAAAATTTCAACGCATGTATACTGATGTCACTGCAGGAGTTGAATTATGCCGCAGCAGTTGCCAATATTTTGGGATATGCGGTGGAGGTGCAACTAGCAATAAGTACTGGGAAAATGGTACTATGCGTTCATCTGAAACAATGGCATGTAAATATTATCAAAAAATCATCACAGATGTGATTTTGGAAAAGCTTGAAGTTCATGGTTAGCACCATAAAATAATCGAATTTACCCCACCACCTTAATCCTCCCCTTTTCAAGGGGAGGAAACCAACAATTTTATCTGGTACAGAAGGACTTTTTGACAATGTGTAATGTTCGTATGGTAGCACACTTATCCGGTTCAAAGCCGGAGCAGTTAATTTGGTAGAGGCGTAGCGGTTAAAATTGGCGCTTAAATTTTCATGGTAATTATCATGCTTGATTATCAACAAACAGCGCGCTCCGGGCGCCTGTAAAAAATGGCAAAAATCCAGAGCTTTCTTTTGTCGATTTTATAAATACCATCCTACCACTCCCCAAACTTGGAGAAAAATGCATTGGTGCCCTTCAACCAATGCTAAAATATAATCATCTTACTTTGGATAGATGTTAATAACACTGTTTCGATAAAATCCTCCAAACGCTCCACAGGAGTAATGGCGCCTCTTTGTTGCCACCAATTATGGAGATATTCTGACGGGTTCCCAATGTTAAAATTCATTACAAGCTTATAAAGTATTCCTGCGTACCATTGACTACCTCGCACAGAAAAATCAAGCGATGTACAAGCATACCCAAGAGCTTGGAGTTTTTTCATCGTCCGAACTATTAAACTAGTTTTACCCATTTGGCGAGAGTTAAAAATATAACAAAATACTCCCGCTTTTAAATTTTCGTAAAGGTCAGTGTCTGCTTGCCTAATAACGTAAATAGGGGCATTTTCTTCTAAACTTCCTCCTACTTCGTACTCATAATTATTTGTCATATTTAATTCACCGTATATAAAAAATAAAGTTATTTACTTAAACCAAAAAACTTACTTGTAGGTTGGGGAGCCACTGCGTTGGACGGGTTACCCGGCATAAAGCAAGTGGCGTTGAAGGAACGCACCCGGAGCTTATATCAAAACATAACTTAAGTTAAGTTCAGTAATGAGAATTTTGAGTTATCTTGGACTTAGGGCTAGCTTTACCAATAATATAGTTATCTTGTAAAATCATTTTTGTAGTGCAAAACAAACTACTATGGCACGCTCGGTTATCTTGCAGAGAGATCAACACGAAAGAATTCTACAACGTATACATGGCGAATTTTACAGCCAGCAGGATTTTGCAGAATCTTTGGAACTTTCTGCATCGACGATTAGTAATTTTGTTAATTGTAGACCAGTAGACCGAAGGATATTTATTCAAATTTGTGAGAAATTAGGTCTAGATTGGCGAGACTATGCTAGTTTTCCTAACCAATCAAGTCATCTAAATGGTCATGAATTTCCTAAACCGGTTCCATCAAAAACTGATACAACAACAACTCCATTGAATACCCTTGAATATCCAGCGGGACAAATGGAAGTAACTTCTCCCTATTATATAGAACGTCCGCCAATTGAGAAGCGATGTTACGAGGAAATTACTAGACCTGGTTCTTTGATTAGGATTAAGGCGCCTAGACAAATGGGCAAATCTTCTCTACTATCAAGAATACTCCATTCAGCAGAGCAACAAGGTTCGGAAACTATATACTTAAGTCTACAGGCAGCCGCAACAAATTGTTTTAGCGATATTAATACGTTTCTGAAATGGTTTTGTGTCAGTGTCACCAGAGCATTAAATTTAACTCCTCAACTGGACGAATACTGGAGTTTAGCTGATATCATGGGTGGAAACCTGTGCTGTCAAGATTATTTTGAACGGTATTTGCTCCCAAAAATTGATAAACCAGTTACTTTAGGTTTGGATGAAGTTGATAAAGTATTTGAATACCCAGAAATTTCTGGAGACTTTTTTGGTTTACTGCGTGTACTCCACGAAGAAGGTAAACAACGCACGATTTGGAAGCAACTACGGTTAGTAATAGTCCATTCTACAGAAGTTTATATACCAATAAATTTAAACCAATCGCCTTTTAACGTTGGTTTACCTATAGAATTACCAGAATTTACACAAGAACAAGTGCAACATTTAGCACATCTTTACAAACTTAACTGGAGCGATACAGAAACTCAGCAACTCATGTTTATGGTAGGAGGACATCCGTTTTTAGTACGGTTAGCATTATATCATGTTGCCTGTGAGGATATAACGTTGACTCAACTTTTACAAGAGGCGCCGACTACAACAGGAATATATAGTACTTATTTACGGCGAATTGAGTCAATATTGGAACAGCATCCTGAACTAGAAGAGGGAATGCAACAGGTAATTACAAATACGCAGCAGACGCAATTAAATAAAAAGACTTGCTCGAAATTAAATGCTCTGGGGTTAATAAAAGTACAAGACAAGGAAGTTTTGCCAAGTTGTGAATTATATCGGCAATATTTCTCAAAGTAATATTATAGCGGTTCGCGCGTCACATGAGGTACAGATTAAAATAATACATTTCTTGTGGAGCTGGCATCCCTGCCTGCCTTTGTGTACCACCCAACCTACAAGGATGGGCGCCTCGTTATATTGTGGTTGGGAGCAGAAACTAAAAGTGTTCTCGAATTATTAGCGCTGAAGTCGTAGAAAATAAAATCTAACTCAAATATCTCTGAGTCTATCTCCTATTCCAAGGGTGTTCAATGAAATCATCAAATTCAGGGAACACCAATATGCAACGCCACACAAACAAAAGCAACAAAAAATTATTCGTTCTCTTTGCTTCTTCTTTACTGGCAGTAAATCTTCTCACAGCTTGCAGTTCTAAAAAAACAAGTGCGATTAATAATCGCGATGATGGAGTTGCAATTGCAGAAACACTCTCTAAGCCAACCAACCAAAGTAATAACCCTGCTCGACCAAGCAGTACAGTAGCTAGCCAAAAATCAGTATCTGTAGGTGATTTAGCCAAACCTGCTGTAGTTCAACTTGCTAGTGCTTGCGCTGCCCAAATTCCTTTTAGTTACAAGGGTTCTACTAAAATTTACGAAGTTTCTGCTGGTGGAACGGGTTCTGGTTTCTTCGTCAGTTCCGATGGTTACATCGTTACAAATGCTCATGTCATTCAAGCAAGTATAAACCCTCAAAAATGTCAACAAGCATTGTATGAACAATATATTCAGGAAGTTGCTCAAGATGTTGGCGTAAACCCTGACGAACTTTCAAGCAATCCTCAAGCTGTACAAGAAATTAGAAATAACTTTCAAAATGCGGATATTAGACCAATTAATAATGTACTATTACCTAACGGTAACTATTTGCCTTTTGACATTCAAACATCTGGCGCCCCCGTTGGTCAAGGTAAGGATGTAGCAGTAGTCAAAGTACAAATCAAAAATGCTCCTGTCTTAAAACTAGCTGATTCCGAGCAAGTAAAAACCCAAGATAAAATTATTGCAATTGGATATCCATCTCTTCAACTTGGCGCCTTAAACTCTAAATCTGAAACAGAAGCGACAATTAGTAGTGGCGAAATTTCTTCCACAGAAAAACAGTTATCTGATGGTTCACCAGTATTACAATTTAATGCTGCTGTTACACATGGTAACTCAGGAGGTCCAGTTCTTAATGAAAAAGGCGAAGTAGTGGGTATTACAACCTTTGGTTCAAAAAATATCTCTGGCATTGGCTTTGCAGTCACCAGCAATACAATTATGGAATTTGTGCGACAACTTGCTATAAGTAATGAACAAGGAGCAGTTGACAAATTGTACAACGAGGGATTGCAGCTTTACAATCAAGGTCAATATGCTCAAGCAATTGAAAAATTAGAAACTGTCAAGAGATTATTCCCCCAGCATTCAGAAGTAGATAAGCTCATTCAAGAATCTCAAGAAAAAATTGTTGCAGCTAAGTAAGAAGGCAAGTACAAATGATTGCTTTTATAACATCATCAACTTGGAGAAACATAAGGCAAAACTTTTATCAAAGTAGGACTAATAATAACGCTTATGTTTCTCTTATTCATAAAAGTTCAAAAACATTTATTAAATTATGAATATAACTCAATTATCTAACAACAGCCTTGCCGAATTACTTCTTACTACTAATAACACCAGAAGCAGTCAATACTTAAACTATCAACCTATACACATCATAGATGGCGCCGCTTTATATAAAACAACTGTAAATGGATATAATGCTTATCTACAAATCCTTAACCTACGGAAGTTGCAAATCGACCAATTAATAGGTAATGTAAATAATTTAGGTTTAGGTGAAGGTAAATATTATCAAGGTGAAGGTGTTGGTGATAGTCCTTTTTTTGAAATGAAATTGTTTTCGCAAGTAAATCATCAATATCAACAGCTTTATAAAAAACAACTGTTCTCGATGATTAACTGTGCTTTCTTTGAACAATACAAACTAAGTACTCAGTTATCGTTTCCTATCAAACTTGATGGTCAAATTATCACCGCAGGTAGTAGTCCTTATGGGCCAATTAGTAATCCAAAACATAAATTTTACCGTCAAGTCCAACTAAAAGCCTTAGTTTGGAATGACCAAGAAGCTTATATTACAGATTATAACTCAACCAGTGGGGCGCCTTTAAACGGAGCTAACGTAAAAAATGCCATCGTCAGCTATCAATATAGCGACCATCCAGCAAAAGTATTAGCCAATAATCAAATAAATAGGTATCACGTCATCAGTACGCTGAGTGAAAACGGGGTAAACAGTAACATGTTATTAATTTTGACTGTAAAAAAAGCTACGCTAAATCAAGCTGCTGCATTATTACGTGACTTAGGCGCCAGAAGCGATATTATAACGATTGATGGTGGTAGCTCAACTTACTTATTCAATTCAAAGGTTGGTAACATTATGCGTCCGGGTTCATCTTACTTAAACTGTGGTCTTATCTTTCGCAAGCTTCCTCATTATCTCGCATTCCGTACAAAAGATTAATTTATAAGACTTTTAGCCCCCCTTATATATTATTAGTATTAGCCAAAAGTCGAAGCTAACTCAAATTTCTCATCGTCGAACTCAAATCAGGTCATGCTTAGATATAAGTATATGATGCGTGAAAGCAGTTTAATTTTTTGTTACCTTAATTGATTGTAATGGCTTTCACACACCCTACGTAATTTATATATATAGTGAATTAATTATGACAGAAAATTATGAGTATAAAGTCGGAGGCAGTCTAGGGGAAAATGCTCCTAGTTATGTTGTTAGACAAGCAGATTTTGACCTTTACCACAGTTTAAATGCGGGAGAATTCTGTTATATTTTTAACTCTCGCCAAATGGGTAAAACCAGTTTAATAGTTCGGACAATGAATAAACTCAAAGCAGAGGGGTTTGCTTGTACTTCCCTTGATTTTTCCGTCCGAGGTAATCGAGATATAACATCAGAACAGTGGTATGCTGGTATTATTTACAAGCTTACAGTTAATTTTCAGTTAAAAGATGCGATAGCCGCTTATAACTCTGCACAAAAACTCGACCCGCAAGTGCAAATTGATGCTGACACTTGGAATACGCTTTGTTATCAAGGTAGCCTAAATGAATCAGCTAAAGAAGTAATGTTTGCCTGTGAAAAAGCCGTTAAACTTGCCCCGAATAATCGTAATATTCGCTTTATTCGCGGGTTAGCAAGGGCGCTAACGGGGGATTACAAAGGTGCCATATCCGACTTTGAGGTATACATTGCTCAAGCTGATGATAAACAAAGTAAAGCACAATTGCAAGGGTGGGTAAAAGCACTGCGCGCGGGTCAGAATCCTTTTACCAAGGAAGTGTTAAAGGAGTGGCAATCACAGTAGTTGTGCAAAATTAAATTAACCATCTTGTGGAATGGGCATCCTTGCCCGTTCTATACTAACAGGTTGTTTAAAAAGTCTAAAAATATACATGAAACCCCTCTCCAAACCTCTCCCCGTTCACGTGTTGTACCGCTTCGGCAAGCGCTTGGAGGCTTTAAAAGCCTTATAGTATCGTTCCACTTCCCTCATAGGATACAGAAGAGCGAATCAGGGGTGGCGCCCATCACATCCATAATTTGTCTGGGCAATGAATGCGTCATTTCAGACCTACGTACTGACCGGGTTAATACGGTCTCTACCCGTCAATTTGTGTGAAACGAGGGGTCAGACCTACCATTCGCTCTTCTATATCGTCGTAGAGAAGGGGTTGGGAAGATTTTAATAGATATAGTGATGGCAACCTACCAAAACTTATGGCAAATTTATATATTTCTCGAAGGAACTCGAAGTAATTCGTAGGGAAGTAAAATATAACTCAAATATCTTCGGGTCTATCTCCTATAGCAAGGGTGTTTGATGAAACTATCGAGTTCAGAGCGCAAACACCAATATGTTTAACAATATAAACAAAACCAGAAAATTCTTCGCACTTCTTATTCCTGTAATAGCATTAAATCCTTTAGCAGCTTGCAGTGACAATAAAATAGGTGAGAGTATTTCCCCTAATAATGGAGCTATTGTAACAGAAACAAACTTAGCTAATTATACCAAACCTAAAGTTAATAAAGTAATCAAACCTGCTGTAAATCGAGAAATTATTGACTGTGAAAAACCAACTTCAAATACTCATCCTTCTCCATCCATCGATGATGGTATATATGCAAAAAAACCTTTTGAGCATATAGACGATGGTATATACCTACCCAATACAGGGGAACATATAAAAGACGATGGTATATACACTATAATCCCTCATAATCCCTCTTCGTGTACTAACAAAAAATCGGCATAGCATAAACGCGGGATGAATTAACGTTTAGGCAGGTATTTCTCTATACTTAAGGTGATTTAGTAATAATTTAACTGAGTTGTTAAGCATATCTACTGAGAAAATGATAACACAATGTTTTTAGATGCAAACGCGCTCATATAATGACGTAAACGTGTATTTTCCCCTTCTATTCCGGTCATATACGTTTTGCTTATTATGTTAAAATTATTACTAAAATCTAGAGATAAATTACTTTTAAACTCTTGCCATGCTCGTTTTAATAACCAAGAGACTAAAATAGTTGTTACTAGCATTAAAGCTATCCTTAATCCCATCTGACTATTTATTTGTAAAATCCCGAACGCCAATTTTTACCGTTCGGAGAATGAAAACAAGATGCTGTCTAGAATGAAGTCAATTTATATACCAGTCATAAAAGTAAAAATTCGATTTTTTCTCAATATAAACACTTAAAAAATAATTAAAAAGTAGCTAAGTTTACAATGTAACATCAGTAATAGCTTTGATGGTGCCGACACCCCTATGCAAGAGTTAAGCCATATATGGAGGCAAGCTGGCGTATTTATTTCAGCTTACCTCACTACACAAATTTTAATCTGTGTAGTGAAGGAATACTAGAAATTCGGTACAATAATCTCTCGACTCTGCCCTGCATAGTGTCGATAGATAATTTCTGGTGAATTACCTACCAGCTTCGCTACGTCCTTAACATCCATCCCATTTCTAAGCGCCAGTGTGATAAAAGTGTGCCTGGTTTGGTAAAGTTTCTTGTACTCAATACCATCTAGCTCTTCAATAACTGCTGTCCAGCCTCTTGTGTTGAGGTTGCGTGTATCTATCCAAGTTCCTTCACGTGAAGGAAATACTTTTGTATCACTACAGGCGCCACTTGGTTTAATCGATTTCAATAATGCAGCTAAACGCTCATTAATAGGGAAAGTTCGTTTCTTCTGAGTTTTCAAACCTTTCTTACAAACTAGTCCAGACTCAGAAACTACCACTGCTTGCTCAAACCGAATGGTACGAAAGTCATTACTTATATGCTTCCATTGCAAAGCAACAGCTTCGGATGGTCTGCAACCTGTAATAAACAGAAATTCAATAAAGGGAGCATAGTATTTGTAACGCGCGCTATTTTGGAATCCTGCAATAATGCGGTCACGCTCTTCAATGCTAAAGGGGTTGATATCGTTATCTTCCCTACTACCCTTTGGTAACTTTATATCGCTAGCCATATTTTCAAAGGGATTTTCCTTGATTAACTCAGATTTAACAGCCCAATCACAGCAAGCAGATAATTGTGTCAGCATTCGTTTCGATGCATCCGGGCTCCTGTTCGCGTTTAGCCAATTGCGGATTACCACTGCTTTATCTAATGTATTAACCGGAAGATGCACATTAATACAGCGTGCGACTTTTTTATAATCTTTAGCCAAAGTACTTGGGGATAAACCTGGGCGCCTAAATTCGGTGTAACTTTCCCATAAATCAACCAGCGACGGCGCCACTTCTTCTACAACTGGTGTAATTGGTGGTGTAACCTTAGCCAGTAAAGCTTCTGGCTTATATTTCGCTAAAGTTGGGTCAAAATTACCAGATAAAATATCTAGCTCAATTAGTTGAGCCTTTGCCATCGCCACTTTGCGGTTGGCAACAGAATCTATAAATCCAGTAGACAGATAGTACCGTTTGCCGCAGACGCGAAACACAAGTTGCAACCGTTCATTCGAGCTTTTAACCTGGACGGTTCCTTTGGGCGATTTAGATTCTTTAGTTTGAGAAGTCATTACGAAACTCCTATAAATCGGGTTAATCAGGGCGCCACTGATTACCCCCAATTTACCCCCAAAATTAGTCTAACTACGTCCAAAAACGGCCAACGTGGGATAAAATTACACCAAACTTACACCATTGGGAATGGCTGAAATGGACTTTTTTGGATACTAAAAAACCCCGGAAACTCTTGTTTCACGGGGCTTTCGTCGTTTATGCCAGGAACGAGACTTGAACTCGTGACACGAGGATTTTCAGTGTTCCTGTAACCTCAATTTCTCGGTACTTTCAGGCTCCGCGCAAACCAATTACCCCAATACTACCCCAATTTTATCAATTCTGCAACTACTGCTCCAATTACTCCTCTGCTCACCTTTGATTTTTGAAAATTTGTATTACATGAATATATGCAATATTAGTTACTGGTATTAAAGCCCAGTTTATACCTTTATAGCTTAGAAATATTGATATAAAAGCTTAAATCCTTAAAAACTGAGTTTTAAAACAAGTAATATTAACAACGCAATTATCTAAAATAGACTATTTATACTTAAATAATACAATATGTAGTATTATTCCTCTGCTCACCTTCATTAGTTCTCTGCTCATCATCAAGAAACAAGTAGGTCTTGTTCAAACGAATGCTTATAGCAATCAATCAGATTTAGTACTTTTTATTTCAAATAATTGCGTAAATGTGCTTAGATAGAAGGAAATGCTTATTTTAAGTTATCGTTATTGAGGAAATCGTACTTGGGTCAGAAGAAGATAACTGTTTCTTGGTCGGATTTCCAGATTTTCCTGGACAGCGTTGGCGAACTCATGGTAGTACTTATTCGGAAGCCGTTGCAAATGGGGCTGAAGCTTTAGAGTCTCTAATTATGGCTTATGAAGCAACGGGCGAAGAACTTCCAAAACCGACGTTTAGTAAAGCTGCTTAATTAAATTACAGCCAAAGTACGTGTGAATGTTAACCCAAAAAATAAAAAGGCGCCAATCAATATAAAAATGAAAGGCGCCGTTGTTATCAGGGTGCATCTACCATAAACGTATCCATAGTGGCTGTCGTTGTATCAGGATGAAATACGTGCGCTTGAAAATATATTTCAAACATATTTTTATCGATAATTAATGAAGTAGTGCGCTTTTTGATACTCAAAAGACCTTGTAAGTTGATTCACAGTCGATATTTGATTCGGTTTTCCGGAATAAATAGTAGTGTAAACCGAACTGCTTATGGTGCGCGCGCGTTCAGTTCACTTTGAAGCCATTTAGATATGGCGCCTATAATGCGGTCAACAACTTCAACTTATTCTCTTGCCAAAACGCTAATAGGTGCAGTACCATACTAAATAGTTCCTATAGTTACCACTGCCTTCAAGTGGTTAGGAGGCGATGCATGATTCTATTACTCTCTTTGTCAATCTCCAGAATTTAGATACAAAGGTTTACCGCATATTCGACCTTGATTCGCGAGCGGAAATATTACACTGGTTCGGTAATAAGAATGTATCCAAAGAGGAAAAAGAAGAGTTTATTTAAGCTCTGACATACGAAGAGGATAAATGTGGAAATTTTTATTACTATCGCGCTTATTTGTTTGCTGCTGAAGCTTTGGCGTATTTCCCTGAATGCCATATGGGAGACGAAATTGTCGAGCAAGTACTAAAATGGGGCTATGGTTATTTTCGCTCCAGCAAGCAAGACTGGGCAATATTTCCTCAGCCTTTGGTAGAAGCAGCAAGGCAAGTAATCCCTTTAACAGATAAGCAGCGAGTTATCGGCGCCTATATTGAATTGCTCCATAGTACCGATAGTCGCTCTGTTTTGAGAGTTGCTGCAAAACATTTGGCTTTGTTAAATCCAGGAATCCTACGGCTATCGCAGCTTTGGTCTTACTACTAAAATTCTCTCCAAATCAAGATACACCCTATTACTTAATTCGTGAGTTGGAAGAAGTTGGCTCTGGGAATGAAGCGGTAATAATTAGCTTGATTGAAGAAGTGCAAACGACCCTGAATAAAAATGTCTGTATCTGCGCGATTACGGCTTTAGGGGAAATTGCGAATGGTAATTCAAAAGCTATTGCTGCCTTGGTCGAATTTTTACATCGCAATTCTTGTGATAATATTTGCATATATGCGGCAGAATCTCTCGCTGCAATAGACCCAGATAACATTGCTATCATCAAAACCCTACTGAACATCTTTGACAGCCATCGAACTGTAAATACAATCTGGCAAGCATCTCGTTTGCTCGCGACGATATCTCCAAAATACATTGGTAATAAAGAAGCCGATACGCTATTTTATTAGAGAGAATTGCAGTTGCCTCCGATAGATGTAGTTTGTGGAATATGACTGAGTGTTTAGTCAAAATTGACCCAGATAATCAAGCAGTTCTCCCTATGCTGTTAAATAAACTGCGAACTGCTCAAACTGAGGAACTTCGCTATTTGTTTGCCGTGGGTATTGTAAAAGTTCAGCCAGACAATACGGAAGCTGTAAATACTTTATTAGATATACTCGTCAACTCTGATAGCGAAGGTTTTAAACATGAAGCAGCTTGGGCATTAATACAAAGCGACCCTGAAAATACTCAGGTGCTTGCTTTTCTTGACCCAATGACTGCCGAGTCTCAAATAGCTTGGAGTAGTTTGCGAAAAGCCGAGAGACTAGTACCACCGAGTACTACTTATAGATATGGATCCACAAGCATCACTTACTGCTTTCATGGGACTTGGGGGAGAAAAAATAACGCCAGAGCAAAATATCTACGGCGCCATTACCGAACGGGCGCCTCTACATATATGGGATAATCCGATTAACGGGATGTATATAGTTCCTACCAATAAAGATTTAGCTGCTACTGAGCGAGAAATCATGCAAGATATGACAGTCGATAACCGGATGCGGCTGAAACTTGTGCTTGATGATGTACTTGACTAATTTGACTATATTCTTATAGACTCTCCACCCTCTTTAGGGTTACTAAGCGCTCTGGAGCCTAATGGCAGTATCTCAATTCGTGGAATTACTGCTTTATTTGAGACTGGTGACGTAATATGTTTTACCTCTATTGGTTGAACTACCTCGGTATCAATTACATTAGGATAACCAGATTGTGATGTAATACTACCCTGTTGCTGTACTTGATTGAGCATATTCTGCAACCTGTTTGTCGGCATAATTGCTCCCCCTTCAGAATAGTCAACATCAAAACTACGGCGGTTCTTAGTCATGTTAATATGTCCTCAAAATTTAATGAGAATGGTTATCTTTAGGCTGGTTGTCATTAGCCCAATAGTCTTCAGAATCTTCAAGTTGAGCAAAAAACTCTTCCGGAAAAAGTACTCCTGGTTGATTTGGCTTTACTGGAGAAATTACGCGCGGTGAAAACTGTACTACATTTTTAGGAAGGTTTGTTGCTTTATGTTTATTAGCATCGGGTTGCTCCTTGGAAGATTCATGTTCAAGTGAATCTAGAGAATTGTTGTAATCTGACAAACCCCAACTTAAAAAACAAGCAAATCCTGCTGCAAATATTACTGCACTACTCCAATGCACACCAACTCCAGGTGATTGCATTTGAACCACAGTTGTCCGCGATGATTCGGACATAACAGTACGCACGGGTGTACGATGCACTGCTGCTACAACATTAAATGTAGAAAGCAATATACAAATCGTCGCAGCAGCAAAGAAGAGCGTACATAAATATCACCCCCTAAGATTTGGGTTGTATTTTATCTGTGTAAACAGGTTTGACTGTTTCCTTCATCCCTTGTAAATACTGGCGCCGTTCTTCAGAAAGCTGTTTTATCTTGGCTCGAATATCTCCCAGTTGCGCCATCTGTTTTACCGGGTCAGAGTATCCGCGCGCTCATAATAACTGAGCTTGAGCTAAAGAATACGGCTCACTTGCGCTACGAATTTGAACCAGCATCTGGTTTAAATCAACCGATGGCTGTGATTCCAAGTTTTGCGCGTAGTCAATTGTTTCTAATTTACCCAACAAGAAAACACTTCTCGGCACCTGTTGGTATTTTTTCCTCAATCTTAGTACCATCGGTTCGACGATACCCCCAGTAAAATGTATTGTTACCCAGGTCAAACGCATCTGAATTCTAGGTGCCTTATCTAGTAAAGGTTTCATATTTTTAGTAACAAAACTAAATAATGGACGAAACCTTTGTCTAAGCAAGTTGCTAAGTGCATGACAGTGGAGGAATAGTCAACACAAACTGCGCTAACTAGAAGCGCGTATTTTCTGCTCTACAATTAGCAGGCGCCTGCCAATTTATAAAGCGTTGTAACATTACGTCACTTTTATGAAAAAAGAAATGAAGGTAAAAAAAGATTTAGATAACGTACACTAATTTTTTTCGGCTTACGCCGCTCTTGCGGTATGAAAGCCAATTGGTGGAACATTTATGATTCAGCGAATAAGCGTTGAGCAAACTTTTGTTACAAATCTTGAGAAATTTATGGGTAAAGCTGACATGGTTGTGCTATTTACATCCACCCAATTTGTGATGGGCGCCTGTACCGACTCCGCGTGCGAAGCACGCGGAGGAGGATAACCCGCAACTTGGGTTAATACCTTGAATTACGACCTTAATTGGTAAAAGTTCTGTTCTTGTATACGTTTAAGCTGTTACGCACTTATTTTTTTTGATCAGAAGCCTTGCTATAAGTAGCTTAGGCTGCAAAATATTAAATTTAGATGCGCGTCAGCTTAGTTAAAACGTGCGCGTTACTGTAACTTTTATCTTTTCTCTTAAGTTTATTTCAACAAGGAGTAAATTTTATTTGCAGACCTTGTGTGTGAGTAAAAAGATTGTGTTGAAATTATAACTGATATCTAAACATCAAACTTATTGTCCTTAAGCTTAAACAACCGCATTCCATTTGCTGTTACTAATAGAGAGCTTCCTGTATCTGCCAAGACTGCAACTGCTAACCCGACAAAACCAAAAGTACCCAATAATAAAAATAACCCTTTACTTGCAAGCGAAAACACAACGTTTTGTTGAATCACAGATACTGTGCGACGGCTCAAATTAACTGCGTAAGCAAGCTTTCTTAAGTCACTTCCTGCAAGTACTACATCTGCTGTTTCCAATGCAATATCAATCGTACCTAGTGCGAAGCTAATATCGGCAGCAGCTAACGCTGGGGCATCGTTTATACCATCACCAACCATGCCAACTATTCCGGTACGTCGTAATTGCTGAATTTCATTTAATTTATCTTGCGGTAGTAGCTCTGCGCGATAGGAGTCAATTCCTACAGATTGAGCAATTTGTTGTGCTACAACATTTCTGTCTCCTGTTAGCATCACTAACTGTTTTAGCCCGACTCGCTTAAGTTGTCGTAATGCTTCGGTTGCCTCTAGTCTTAATCCATCAGCTAGTCTAATGGCGCCTAAAAATTCTTTGTCATTCCCTACTAACACAGGAGTTTGTCCAAGGGTTTCTATTTTATTTAATATAGATTCGGCTTCAGTTGATATTGGAATACCAACTTCTTTAAATAGACGACGGTTGCCAACTACATAAATTTGTTCTCCCAAGCTTGCCCAAATTCCCTGTCCAGTAAATGATTTAAAGTTATCGGGTGTCGCTAAATCCATACCCCTATTTTTTGCTTCTGCTACTATTGCTTTAGCTAAAGGGTGTTCAGATTGCACTTCTAACGATGCTGCAATTAATAGCACCATCTCGGCACTAATTTTATCAGTGTTATAAATTCCTTGAACAAGTGGCAACCCGCGCGTAATTGTACCAGTTTTATCAAATGCAAGAATTTGCAACCGACCGGCTGTTTCTAGTGCATGACCACCTTTAAATAACACTCCTTGCCTTGTTGCGGCGCCAATTGCACTTACAATAGAAACTGGTGTAGAAATTACCAATGAACACGGGCAAGCAATCACTAGCATTACCAGCGCACGATATACCCAAACATTAAAAGATTGGGCAAATGCTAGAGGTGGAATTAAAGCAATCGTCAATGCGATTAAAATTACAATCGGTGTATAAATTGCAGCAAATTTATCTACCCATTGTTGTGAAGGCGCCTTGCTTTCTTGTGCTTCTTCCACCAAATGAATAATCTTGGCGACAGTAGTATCACTAGCAATATGAGTAACTTTAACTTCTAAAAATCCAGTTTGATTCATTGTCCCCGCATAGACGATATCACCAATATCTTTATCTTCAGGAACTGACTCTCCTGTAATTGGCGATTGGTCAACAGCACTAAAACCAGAAACGACTAACCCATCCAACGCAATCCGCTGTCCCGGTCGAATAGTGATAATTTCATTAATTTGAACGCTTTCAATATTTACTGAAACTTCTTTACCATTACGTTTGACAGTGGCTGTTGTTGGCGTTAAATCCATCAGAGCTTTAATCGCGTTGCGAGTGCGACCAATACTAAAAAGTTGTAACGTGCTACCCAACGAAAATAGAAAAACGACTAAAGCACCTTCAAACCAGTCTCCCAGAAGAATGGCGCCGATAACCGAAATACTCATCAGCACATTCATGTCGGCACGCCGTATGCGTAATTCAAACAAACCCGCGCGTGCTACTGGGTAACCAGCAATTATAATGCCAACACCATAAAACGCACGTGCTATCCAAATCGGTAATGCTAGTTTTTGGGCAATTAAACCTAAAACTAATCCGACTCCCGCCAAAATTACACTTTGTCCGCGACGGTTATAAACAAAGAATTCCCAGGTTGATGTTCGTTGTGCAGGTTTGGGATTTTTGTGTTCATGATGGTCATGATGATGAGAATTAATATCAATAAATTGCTCAACTGTGTAGCCTAAATGCTTAATCCGCTCGCAAATAGTTTCTTCCTGAATTAACTGCGGTTCATAGGATAATTGTAGCCGTTGGGTTGCAAAGCTAACAGATACATCCAAAACACCCCCAAGTTGCTGTAAACCAGCTTCCACAGTTTTTGCACAACTTCCACAGTCCATTCCATGAATCAAAGCGCTGAAAGTTTTTGCCCCAGTTATTTCAGATTTATGCTCGTGATTCTGATTATGGTCGCAGGCACCATTATGAACGTGTTTATGACCATAATCATGAACATTAGAATGTACGTCTTTATCGAATGTACTACTCGTCTCAACCGTATAACCCAACGCTCTAATCCGGTCATGAATCGCAACTTCTGTTACTCTATCCGTGTCGTAGGAAACTTTAACTTTCTCAGTTGCAAAGCTGACTGCAACTTCTGCAACTCCATCCAATTGCTGTAAACCGACTTCTATAGTTTTCGCGCAGCTTCCGCAGTCCATGCCAGTGACTCGAAACTGCTGGGATTTAAGCGAAGGTGTTTGGCTCATAGGTTTTTAAGAAAGTTTGACAAAAAGATAATTGCTTACCTTACTTTATCACAATAGTTGAGCAATTATTCAATTGTTAATATTTATCAATTTTGATATAATAGAGCAATAATCATTTTTTTTAATCAAGATAAGTGGTGAAAAAAGCTGTTTATGAGAAAAACGTACATAAGTATCAAATCTCGGATGCTCCTAAGTGTGATGAGCATTTAGTGCATCTTGATAGTGTACGTACATCAATGCCAAAACTTTTGCCTGTAGATAAAGCACAAGAAATGGCAGAAGTTTTTGCATTACTGGTAGACCCAAGCCGCTTACGACTGTCATCAACTGCGTCTATTTAAAGTGATGCGTTTAGTTAAATATCGTCGTGAAGGAAGGAAAATTTATTATAGTTTAACGCGTAGTACAGTTTTTAATCTCTACAATATTCTAGCAGAGGATTTAAAAGGCTTAAAAGCTTAATTTTTAGAAATTTTTGGATTAGTAATTATAATTGTTTGCTTAAATGTATGGTTGCTGTTACAAACTATTTTATCTATCTAAATTATATACGCTGCTAATTTAAATAGTTTAAAATAGAGGTCGTGGGGACAGTTCGGTGTAATTGTGCCTCAAAATGCCCTGGAGCGGAGAAACGCACCATGAACTTTTTTAAACAAACTGTCGGAATTTTCGGAATCAGTAGTGTGTTATGTGCAATACCCGTAGTTGGGATGGCACAGGCGCCAAAACAGCCGATAGAAAGGACAAATTTTCAACTATCATACAATCAAGGCGTACAAAAGCTTGCTCAAGGTAACTTTAATGGCGCCGTTGCAGACTTTGACCAAGTAATACAGTTAAAACCAGGATATTCAGAAGCATATTGCCTACGAGGGCAAGCAAAAGCACAACTTGGCGACTTCAAAGCTGCCTTAGCCGACTACAACCAAGCTGTAAAGTTAAGTCCCGGACATCTTGAAGCATATAATATCAGGGGGACATTATATGCTGAATTAGGAAATGTAAATGCCGCTGTTGCGGATTTTAACCAAACTATCAAAATCAACCCTAAGTTTGTTGATGGCTACTACAACTTAGGTCTTCTCAGCTATAGACTTGGAAATCATAAACAAGCCATATCACAGTTTGACCAAGCGTTAGCGATTAACGCCAAGTTACCCGATGCTTATGGTAATCGAGGACTTGCACAATATGCTCTAGGAAATACCAAAAGCGCTACTGCCGATTTAGAAAAAGCAGCAAGTCTTTTCCAGCAACAAGGAAATATCCAAGCTTATCAGCAAACGCAAACTTTACTTCAGCAAATTAAAAGGTAAAGCCTTTAATTTTCATACTCGTAGGTTGGGTTACACGCAGCGTCACCCAACCTAAACATTAAGTTAGGCAGCATTTTATATATTGAAATTATTTCTTGCAAAATCTTGCTATACCGATAGGAGTTGCGGTATCACTACCATCAAATTTAGCAAACAGACGATAGACTGGACCATTGCCCTGTGTAACTCTTTTAACTTTTTTAATATCTATTTCTAACTGTGAATTAGAGGCGATAGGTTCTGCAAACGCAAGTGATATAGCTTTATCCTTAATAGTTACATCAGCATTAACTTTTTTACCATTACCATCAGCTATAACTATATCTTTAGGATTATTACTCCATCTGACGACTTCAGGAACTTGGATAATAATTTGAGATATTTGCTTGCTATTTTTAGGATTTTTTATCTCGAATGTATGTCTGACTACGTGCCAACGGTTAGGAGGAAAGTTATGATTCCCGCTAATGTAAGGTAAGGCACCACTCTCATTAGCATTGGCATAGTTGACAGGTAAGAAAGAGGCAGTTGTAGAGAAGACTGCTAAAGCTAAAAATAATCCTTTTTTCATTGTTAATTCCTACTGTGTTAGTAATAAATCGCTGCTTTTGTTATGAGCCACTTTTATCTGTTAACATCTACTTTGACAGGCTCGGATGAAATTTGAGTGAAATTTTATAGAATCGTGAATAAATCAAGCATCAAATTTATTTATAGTTGCAATCAGAAAATTTTATGATATAATTTAAGACCGATTTTATAAACGGCAGTCAGGGCACCGTCGGGTGCGAAAATTTCATCCTAATTTCATCAAGCTCTGCAATACTAAATTAGGTTGAGGTAAATGTCAGCTATTCCCCAATGTAATACTAATATATTTACTGTATATACTGGTTATGAAAATATTAGTGGTTGAAGACGAGCCAGATTTAGGTGCATCGATAGTAAGAAAATTGCATCAGGAAAAGTATATTGTTGATTGGCTGACTGATGGAGATGAAGCTTGGTACTGTCTGGAAACTAGCTGGAGTTCATATTCGGTTGCAATATTCGATTGGTTGCTACCAGGAATGTCAGGTATAGAATTGTGTAAGCGTTTGCGACTTCGTAGTAATTCTTTACCAATTTTGATGTTAACAGCTAAAGATAGTATGGCTGACAAGGTTACTGGTTTAGATGCAGGCGCCGATGATTATTTAACAAAACCGTTCGGGATGGAGGAATTGCTAGCCAGATTACGGGCTTTACAGCGTCGAAGCCCAAATTTACAGGCGCCTGAGCTACAAGTTGGTAATTTAATTTTAGATTACACTAATTATGCTGTCTATTGCCAAAAACCTGATGGTAATAAAGCTGTAATTAATTTAACAAAAAAAGAATTTCATCTTCTAGAGTATTTCATGAAACGCCCCAATAGTATAGTCACGCGCGACCAAATCTTAACTCATCTGTATAGTTTGAGTGCAGAAAGAGTTAGTAATGTGGTTGCTGCACAAGTTCGACTGCTGCGACGCAAATTATCAGAGCATAACTGCGACGGACTAATCGAGACTATTCCCAGTATGGGCTACCGCTTTAATCCTACCAATGCAAATTAAACTTTTTAATAAAACTCGTTGGCGCCTAGCTGCCTGGTATGCATTGGTTATGGCTCTAATTTTAGGGTTATGTGGTCTTGTAGTATACCAGGTAATGATTCGTGCGTACTTGGTATCAATTGATTTAGAACTAGAATCTGTTACTGGTACATTACATAGTGTAATTGAGCCGAATTTAAAACAACCCGGTCAAATTGAACCAGTTATTGAATTAGTTTTACCCAATCTTTGTATAACTAACTCCGGTTGTTCCAATCAACAAATTCCCAGCCACAGCCAACAAGCTCACAATCGTCATGGTATATTTAGCCCAGTATATAAAGATAAACAATACTATATTCGCTTTGTTAATACTTCTTTTAAAGTAATTGCCGTAGCTGGACTCAAATCAAATCAACTACCATCAACTATACGAACGAACGTATGGCAAACGCTTAGAGATGCACAAGGCAACCGTTACAGTCAAAAGTCTTTAGAACTACACACCCAGGATAATCGGACGTGGGGATATATACAAGTAGGACGCAGCCTGAAAGAATTGGATAATCGTCTTCTTGCATTAAAGCTAACCTTGGCTTTTGGGTTGCCAACTTCTATATTTTTAGTTGGTGCTTCGAGTTGGTGGTTAGCTGGGTTAGCAATGCGGCCAATTGATAGGTCGTATAAACAAATGCAACAGTTTACCTCTGATGCTTCCCATGAACTGCGAACTCCTTTAGCAGCAATAAACGCTACCGTTGAAACTATACTTGATTTAGAATATTTATCGGAACAAGAGGCACGCGATACTTTAATATCCATCAGGCGCCAAAACTTGAGACTTTCTAGTTTAGTACAAGATTTACTACTATTGTCACGATTTGACCAAAAAACTCAGGTTACGGACAGACAACAAATTTGTCTCAATGATTTAATTAACGATGTGATGGAAGAGTTCTCAGCGCTGGCAAGCAATGCTGATTTACAGCTAAGTTCATCGTTGGAATATTCACAACCTTTATATGTGCTGGCAGATGAAGACCAGATTTTACGTCTAATTTCCAACTTGATTGCAAATGCAATTAAATATACTCAAAATGGCGGTTACGTTAATGTAACTCTCAAACGCAGCAACGGTGATGCAGTAATTGAAGTTAAAGATACAGGTATTGGGATTCCACTTGCTGAACATGTGCGAATTTTTGACAGATTTTACCGCGTTGATAGTAACCGTTCTCGTAGTAGTGGTGGTTCTGGACTGGGACTAGCTATTGCAAAAGCTATTGTTGAAGCACACAAGGGAAGTATCGAAGTCCAAAGTCAACTGGGTAAAGGGAGTAATTTTATTGTGCGACTCCCTCCTGTGAGTACCGATGAACCATTAGGTTGATATACCTTCAAGCATTAACCGATTAAAAGCTTGAAAATGCATAAATTTCATCCCAATTTCATTAATTTTTGTCAAGCTAGTACTAGGGATAACTTTTTTACAAACTATGCTTATTTCGCAACAAGAAAACTTTAACACCACTATTCTATTAGTAGAAGATGACCTTGATTTCGGCGCCGCTGTCAAGCGAGCATTAACGCAGCAGAATTACTCAGTGGATTGGGTAACTGATGGAGCAGAAGCTTGGGTATATCTAGAAAATATTCAATACGCATTGGCTGTTTTCGATTGGATGTTACCTGGTGTAACAGGTTTGAAATTATGTCAACGGTTGCGAGAAAATAATAATCCTTTACCTGTTTTGATGCTCACAGCCAAAGATAAGGTGGAAGAAAAAGTCCAAAGTTTAAATGCAGGCGCCTCGGATTATCTGCTCAAGTCATGTAGCATGACAGAACTAGTGGCACGCTTGCAGGCATTACAACGGCGTTTTGGGCAATGTCAACAAACACAACTAACTGTTGGTAATTTAACTCTAGATTACAATAGCAGTACGATAAAGAGTCAGAATCAAGCTTTTGAAAGACAAGAAATTTCTCTTACTCACAAAGAATTTCACGTACTAGAATACTTGATGAAGCATCCAAATCAAATTATTGCTGGTGATGAAATTCGCGCTTATTTACAGAAGATGAATTCAGAAAGCTGTAGCTGTGTAGCCGCAACTCAAATACGCGCGTTGCGGCAAAAGTTAATTAATTCTGGTTGCACTAACCCAATTGAAACTATACCAAGCTCTTCTTATCGCTTTAAAATTTCACCCGAATTTCATCCGAGCATGACAGACTGTAAAGTAAGCGGTTAAACATTCTTAACCTCTTACCAAAACAGCGATTATTAACTCCTCTGGATAAAAAAGGAATTTTCTGTCGATGTCACAGCTTAACCGTTACCTAAATAAAATTGCATCATCTGCCATACTTGCTAAAAGCAGGTGCAGGACATGACCATAGTGGCGCCAGTGAATTTCAGGGGGGAAGTGATGCCAATAGTCCAGTAAATGTTGACGCTCAAACAGCCCAACGGCTAGGAATTAAAACTGAAGCGGTAAAACAACAACCATTGGCTTTGGGAATCAAATTTATTAAATTATTAAAAATAGAAAATGCTTGGAAATATTGTTAGGTGGGTGATTGAGCGGCGTTGGCTCGTTGTATTAGCTACAATTCTTGTTTCATTTTGGACATTTTATGTCATCCCGACTATGCCATTAGATGTACTTCCTGCTTTTGCACCACCCCAAGTAGAAATTCAAGCGGAGGCGCCTGGGTTGGCGCCGGAGGAAGTAGAATCTTTAGTAACTTTACCAATCGAAAGTGCAATTAACGGTACACCTGGAGTGACTGCTGTACGTTCATCGAGTGCAGCAGGTATTTCAGCGGTAAGAGTAATATTTAACCAGAATACTGAGATATACCAAGCACGTCAGTTAATCACCGAACGACTACAACAAGCTACAGGTAAACTACCTCCAGGAGTAGAAACACCACAAATATCTCCCACTACTTCCCCTGTTGGTTTAGTCGTACAATACGCTTTCACCGTCGAAGAAAATAATAAATCGAGTAATAGCACACTCAGCACTCAGAACTCAGCACTCAGCACTTCTTTAATGGAAGCTCGTCGAATCGTTGATTGGCAAGTGACAAATCGGCTTTTAGCTGTTCCTGGGGTTAGTCAGGTTTTAACTTTTGGTGGTGATGAACGACAATTTCAAGTTTTAGTTGACCCAGTAAGATTAGCCGCATTTAATATAACATTAGACCAAGTTACACAAGCAACTCAAAAAGCAAACGTTAACGCTCCTGGTGGCTTTTACATTACGCCAGATACAGAAAAATTAATTCGAGGTATTGGTAGAATCGAATCAATCGAAGATTTAAAGAAATCAACTATTATTTCTCGTAATGCTGTTCCTGTGAGGTTGCAGGATGTCGCGGATGTGCAAATCGGCGCCGCAATTAAACGCGGTGATGGCAGTTTTAATGGTACACCTGCAATTATTGTCATGGTGAATAAACAGCCGATAGTTGATACTCCGACTGTCACCCGTGCGGTAGAAAAAGCAATGGGGGAAATTAAAGCAGGATTGCCAAAGAATATTAAGGTAACTACTACATTCCGCCAAGATAGTTATATTGAATCTTCTGTTGATAACGTTCGTTCATCTTTGATTCAAGGTAGTATTATTGCTGCGATAATTCTGATACCCTTTTTGATGAATTGGCGTACTCTGACAGTATGTTTACTTGATTTTTTTCTAACATTACTATTTGGATTACTTGCACTATCTTGGTTAGGAATTGGATTAAATACCATGACATTGGGTGGTTTAGCAGTCGCGATTGGTACTGCAATTGATGATGCAATTGTATATGGTGAAAATACTTATCGCCGACTGCGGGAAAATAAAACTTCGGATAACCCATTGTCACCATTAGAAATTATTTTTGAAGGTTCTCAAGAAGTCCGCGATTCATTAATTGGCGCCACGATTATTGGGATTATTGTTTTCTCACCTATTTTTACCTTACCGGGAATTGAAGGAAAAATTTTCACGCCAATGGGTATTTATTATTTGGTGGTAGTTGTAGTTTCTAGTTTAGAATCTTTATTGATTTCTCCAGCTTTGTGTGCAATTTTATTACCAAATGTAACAATTACTAAACGAGAACAAGGTCAAACGTAATGTGCAAGTTACCCCAGGTTATTTTATTCAATATGCAGGTCAATTTGAAGCTGAAGAACGCGCAACGCAAAATATTTTAGTTTTTAGTGTTATTGCGTTTGTTGCAATCACCGTCATTATGTATCTGTCGGTTAAATCTATTCCTTCTACCGCAATGATTATGATTAACTTACCGATTGGTTTAGTTGGGGGTGTAATTGCCGTTGCTTTGACTGGTGGAGTAATTTCTGTTGCATCGTTAGTTGGATTTGTTTCGTTATTTGGGGTAGCAACTCGTAACGGTTTATTACTAGTAGATAACTATAATAGTAAATATGCCGAAGGTATGCCATTAAAAGATGTAATTGTCAAAGGGTCAATGGAACGACTCAACGCAATTTTAATGACAGCTTTAACTTCTGCACTGGGTTTGGCGCCGATGGTATTACAGGGTGGACCCGGACAAGAAATTTTACAACCACTATCGATAGTTGTATTTGGTGGTTTGTTCACTTCCACAGCGATAACCTTAGTCGTGTTACCTGCTTTATACGCTAAGTTTGGTAAGTTTTTATTCCCCAAAAAACAAGAAGAAGTTAAAGAGCAACAATTTTTTATGCACATGTAGACAAATTTGTACGCGATCTAAATTAAACTAATTCTTAAAACCCTTGCCATACAGTAGTTTTACCTTAACTATAGTATTGCCAATACACGTTGCTTTAAGCTTTTGGGGATGGTATCGTAGGTGCGATAATTACCCGCCTAAGACTGTGTATGTGAAAATAAAGTATGAAAAATAACTTAAGCCTTTTAGCCCAGCGTCCAGCAATTGTTCGGATAATTGCCTTTCTTTTATGCTTACTGGTGATATTGTTACCTATTGCTATTCCAATATATTTATTGATATATGATGCTAACTTAAGGACTTTTTCGCGGTTGGATATAGGATGAGTAGTTTAGCAATTGCAGAGAAGTATAATACATCTTTCAAGCAGCTAAAATTTCATCCCAATTTCATCAATGTCTGTCAATCTAAGTATAGGCGTGAATCACTATATCAGTTAGCTACTAAGATGAAACCTAAATTACCAGACTCTGCACCGAGTACAGCCAAACCTTGGCACTCCTTAGAAATTGAGAAAGCTTTGGCAGTACAAAAAAGCAACCCAGACACTGGATTGACTTCTAAACAAACGTCGGAATTATTACACGAATACGGTGCTAACGAATTACAGGAGTTTGGCGGTCGTAAACCTTTATCTATTTTAATTGACCAATTTACCAATATCATGCTTGTGATGCTGATGGCGGTAGCAGTAGTTTCAGCGATTCTAGATTTGCGCTCTGGTGATTTTCCTAAAGATGCAATCGCAATATCCTTTATTGTTATTCTTAACGGGTTGCTTGGCTTTGTACAAGAAAGTCGTGCAGAAAAAGCTCTCGCAGCTCTCAAACGCCTTAGTTCACCCAGAGTCAGAGTTTTACGCGACAGCAAAATTTTTGAGTTGCCAGCAAAGGAATTAGTGCCAGGAGATATTGTATTTCTGGAAACAGGAATGCAAATAGCCGCAGATGGTCGTTTGTTAGAAGCACAAAATTTACAAGTGATGGAAGCTGCTTTAACTGGGGAAGCAGAAGCAGTTCATAAAGATTCTACTCTTCATTTACCTGAAGACGCTTCCTTGGGAGACCGTATAAATATGGTGTATCAAGGTACTGAGGTTGTTCAAGGACGGGCAAAAATGCTTGTGACTGCAACAGGGATGCAAACTGAACTTGGTAAAATTGCGGCTTTGCTCCAGTCTGTTGAAGCCCAACCAACCCCCTTACAACAGCGAATGTCACAGTTAGCAAACGTTTTAGTAACAAGTTCACTTGCATTAGTCGCTGTTGTAATTATAGGTGGTATTGTACGGACAGGTAGTTTTCAACACTTTGACCAATTACTAAAAGTGTCTTTGAGTATGGCTGTGGCGGTTGTGCCAGAAGGTTTGCCTGCTGTAATTACGGTAACTTTGGCTATTGGTACTCAGCGAATGGTACGTCATCAAGCTTTAATTCGCAAACTACCAGCAGTTGAGACATTAGGCTCAGTTACTACGATTTGCTCAGATAAAACAGGCACACTTACTCAAAACAAGATGGTCGTACAGCAGATTAATGTATCTAGTAATAGCATTAGGGTGACTGGAGATGGTTATGCTCCTACAGGAACATTTGAATTATCTACTTCCAATCAAGACAAAAATATTAAATCTATAGAACCAAAAGATTATCCAGAACTTGAACAACTATTATTTGCCTGTGTGCTTTGTAATGATGCTGTATTACAGAAAAAGCATTCAGAATGGGAAATTTTAGGAGACCCAACCGAGGGAGCGTTGTTATCTGTTGCAGGTAAAGCTGGTATGCAACAAGCAAAACTATTAAATCAGTTTACCCGCATTGCAGAGTTTCCTTTTTCTTCTGAACGCAAACGTATGAGCGTTATTTGCCAAAGGCGCCAAACAGAATTAACACAAATCTTATCTGCCCAGGAGGAATATCAGGCGCCTGACTCACAGTTAATTATGTTTACAAAAGGTTCGCCAGAGTTAATATTAGAGCTTTGCACATCTGATTACGTTGGTACAAAAAGCTCTTTTGCTCTGAATGATGAAAAACGTGCTTACATTCTTGAGCAAAATAACCAAATGGCAAGTCAAGGACTTCGAGTACTAGGATTTGCCTATAAACCCTTAGATACTACTGTGCCTACTACATTATTAGACGAAAAAACAACCGAGCGAGAATTAATCTGGATTGGATTAGTCGGAATGCTTGATGCACCAAGACCAGAAGCAAAAGCAGCTGTTGCTCAATGTCAGCAAGCAGGTATTCGCCCAGTTATGATTACCGGAGACCACCAGTTAACAGCACAAGCTATTGCCTACGATTTAGGGATTGCCAAACCAGGTGATTTGATTCTTAGCGGTCAAGAATTGGAAAAACTCTCGGCGCCTGAATTAGAGCAGCAAGTTAATCAAGTAAGCATTTATGCTCGTGTTTCTCCTGAACATAAACTACGAATTGTTGAAGCATTGAAAAATCAAGGCAAATTAGTAGCGATGACTGGAGATGGTGTAAACGATGCACCAGCCCTAAAGCAAGCAAATATTGGTGTTGCAATGGGCATTACAGGAACTGATGTAAGCAAAGAAGCAAGTGATATGGTACTACTTGACGATAACTTTGCAACTATTATTAGAGCTATAGAAGAAGGACGAGTAGTTTACGATAATATCCGTCGTTTTATTAAATACATATTAGGCAGCAATATTGGCGAAGTTTTGACAGTAGCAGCAGCTTCTCTGATTGGCTTAGGTGAAACTCCCCTCTCACCACTACAAATACTTTGGATGAATTTAGTAACCGATGGTTTACCTGCCTTAGCTTTAGCGATGGAATCTCCTGAACCTGACGTAATGAATCGTCCTCCTTACAACCCTCATGAAAGTATATTCGCACGAGGATTAGGATTTTACATTATTCGCATTGGCATTATCCTTGGACTTATTACTATTGCTCTAATGGAGTGGGCTTATAACTATACTCAACAATCAGGCGACCCTGAAAGATGGAAAACGATGGTGTTCACTACTTTGTGTCTAGCACAAATGGGTCATGCGCTGGCGATTCGTTCCAACACACAATTAACTATACAACTCAATCCGTTCTCCAATCCTTACTTACTTGCTGCGATTTCATTGACAACTGTTTTACAGCTAATGTTAATATATGTGGCGCCCCTGCGTAGCTTCTTTAACACTCACTTGTTAAGTTTGCCAGAACTAGGTATTTGTATTGGATGCAGCGCTTTGGTATTTGTCTGGATTGAATTAGAAAAGTTATTTATTAAGCATTTTCGACAAGAGCGAAAGATAACTTACAAAGTTTAATTCTAATATCAACTACATCTCGCACTGTAATTTTATCTTAGAAGTCAAAATTTATGTCGAAGTACCGTTACTTAATTATTGCAGGCATTAGTGGTACATTTGTATTAAGTAATGTTACTATTGGTTCAGCCCAAACAATATCTCAGTCAACACAATCTCAATTTGCATCTCCTAATTCAACTTCACTTGACAACCTCAATCCTAATTCAAATCCTTTACAGTTTCCGACTAAATCAGAAGAAGTCAAAATTCAATTCACTCAGCCCATTACTTTAGAGCAAGCTTTGGAACTAGCACGGCGTAATAATCGGGAGTTACAAATAGGAATATTAACTGTTGAACGCAGCCGTGCGGCATTACGTGAAGCACAAGCAGCTTTATATCCCAATGTTGGTTTGAGTACGGATATCTCGCGCCAACAAACTGCAAGCGGTCAACTTTCCGCTGAATTAGGCTCTCGAAGTGGCATACCGACAAGAGAGGAATCAGCGAGTACAAATTTTTCTGGTGCAGCACAGTTGAGCTACAACATTTATACGAATGGTGCAAGGTCAGCCCGGATTCGAGCCGCAGAGGAACAATTACGTTTCGATGAATTAGATGTGAAGCGTTTATCAGCAGAAATTAGCCTCCAAGTAGCTATTGATTACTACGATTTGCAACAAGCTGATGAACAAGTAAGAATTAACCGTGCTGCCGTCGAGAACGCGCAACGTAGTTTAAAAGATGCTCAAGCATTAGAAACTGCTGGTGTCGGTACTCGATTTGACGTTCTGCGTTTTCAAGTTAACTTAGCCAATGCTCAACAAGAATTAACTAACAGTATTAGTCAGCAGTTAGTTACAGCAAGGCGCCTGTCAGCCAGATTAAATTTACCGCAGTCGGCAAATATCAGTGCCGCAGATGCTGTGAGATTATCTGGTTTGTGGAATCAAACACTTGAAGAAAGTATTATCCTGGCATTTCAAAATCGTCCAGAACTGCGACAGCAATTAGCGCAACGTAACATTAACGAACAGCAACGACGCTTGGCAAATTCAGAAGTTAGACCACAAGTTAGTTTGATTGCTAGTTACAACTTGTTAGATGTGTTTAATGACAGGGTTGGCATTACCGATGGTTACTCACTTGGTGTTAGAGCAAATTGGAATTTATTTGATGGAGGCGCCGCAAGAGCAAGAACTGCTCAATCGAAAGCTAATATTGCGATATCCGAAAATCGTTTTGGTGAGCAACGTAACCAAATTCGTTATCAAGTAGAACAATCTTACAGTAATTTGCAATCTAATTTAAGTAACGTTCAAACTGCTACTGTTGCTTTAAATCAAGCTAAAGAAGCTTTAACTTTAGCAAGACTTAGATTCCAAGCTGGTGTAGGCACTCAAACAGATGTTATTGCTTCAGAGACTGAGCTTACTAGGGCTGAGGGTAACAGGGTTAGGGCTATATTAGATTACAATCGTGCTTTAGCAGGCTTGCAAAAATCTATTAGTAGTCCAAATTTAAAGTAATATCATGTTCAGACAAGCCAAAACTTAGCTAATATAAGTTCGTAAATAAGTTAAGTATTTATTATTTATTATACTTTTTCCTCTTATTCTTTTTAATTTAACAGAGAGAGTTAGAGGCTTTTTTTTAATAAAAAGGGTTATAAGCATAACTTAATAAAATTAAATTTTTTATAAGTTTATTTGAATTTAAATATGAAATTTTTCATCTTAATTTCATTAGTAGATATCATAATAAAAATATAGAGGTTGCGAACAAAACATTAATTCAAATCAATTCAACAGGATAATAAAAATGAACAAGTTAGTTTATGCTGCTGCTTTTACCTTAGTAATTTCATCCATTGCTCCAGCTTTTGCAGGGAACCTAAATGATGCGAATGTCTCACATTTAGGCGATAGTGCCGCTATTCCTAACTATGCTCAAGATTCTGATGCTACTCATAGATTTGATATTCACGTCCAAGGCAAAGCTATTTCTGAATTGATGATTAACTTGCCAGAAGATGTGAAAATTAATCGAGGTGTAGAAGTAAGAAACAAATCAGGTCAAAAAATTCCTGCCACAGTTTCTATTAATGATAAAAAAGTAACTGTTGCATTTTCAGAAGCAGTAAATCCTGGAACATCTTTATCAGTTAACATGAAGGGAGTTAGTACTCCAGGGTATGAAAAAACCTGGCATTATCCAGTATCTGTCAAGAAAGTAGGAATCAAGGAAGAAAGTTCACTTGGTTTAGCACGAGTTCAAACTTACGGTAGCTAATGGTTAATTAGTATCCGTAATATGAGTAGGGTGAATGCACAACCATCATTCACCCTACTTTTTAACTTTTTCCCTTGCCATTGAGTAGATATGCTTAGTTTATACAAAAAAACTTATTTTTAGGCGCCACTACTATTATCCCACATTCCGCACTTCAAGTTGAAGTACAAAAGATTACAAGCAAGGAAAAAGTAAAAAATTAGGATGATGAACAAATAGAGTGCTAAACGAATATATTTTTAAGAATAAATAATAAAGGATAAAAGATTTAACCCATAAAATAAATTATATAAGCACTAAAATTTTAGGAGCAATTACTGTTCCTTTGAATGTTGATAAATTTTTATTTACTTTTAAAATCTTGTTTAACTTAAGAAATTAAATAATATTTTTGACAAGATGATGGTAAACAACTCAAAATAAAATAACGTTCAGATGTTAAATTAACAATTTGATTAACACCATCTAAAATTAAAAGGTGAATTCCTTGAAAACATTGAAATACCCATCTTAATGTCGGAGATAAAGTTAGCTTTCCTAATTGGTTCTTAATTCCGATTTTGATTCTTTTTAAGCTATTTCTAAGTTCCCTTTGACCAAGGTTATAGACTAGCAAACATAAAGACATTAAAAATAGCATTGTCTCGATTCTTTCAGGGTTTTCAACAAAAAAACTATCGGCAAAAAATAAGGGGTCTTTTAGAAATCTAAATCCTCGTTCACAAGACTGTTGATTTTTATATGTCGTAATAATTTCTTCTGGTTTTAATTTTTCGCCGTCATCAACTAAATTTGTTGCTAAAATAAATCTCCCGGCTTCTTTTCTTCGTATTTCTATCTCTTCTAATTTTTCATGACCCACTCCCTCTATTTTATAAATAGTTTTCTTCTCTTTTGACTTACTTTCAATAAGTTGAACTTCTTTAATTTCAAATAATTTCAACTTTTTGTTAACTCCTTTTAATTTATACCGCGCTTGCTCTGGAGTTTCAAAATCTTCTTTTGTCAAATCTTTGAGCAACTTTTCGACTTTAGTTTTTTCTTTTTTTAGTTTTTTATCTAGCTTTTCTAAATCGCTATTTTTTCTTTTTTGACTTTCTACTACTAGCCAAATTTGTTTAACACCACCATAATTAACTATTTCTTCTTTCCACTTGTATCCCACTAAATTTTGATATGCCCTTTTCTCATTTTCCTCTGTATCTATTTCTTCTATCTCTTCTATCTCTTTCATTTCATCTGTATTTACAGACTGAACTAATTCTTGTGCTTTCTTAATTGTCATCGGTACCCGACTTATCCATTTTAAATGCTCAATTAATTTGAGATTTTCTTGGCTATATAATGCGCTGTCACAGACCATAATACTATCAAAAACTATTTGCTTTTTAAACTCTGCTAAAATTTTTCCAAATACCGCTTTATCTGCTTCGTTACCATCTCCTGCTCTCATTAATAATGGTATATCTCCATCACTACTCGTTATTAAATCTAAAACACATTGTTTTAAATCTGGTCTGTGGTCGCGAGAATATCCTTTCGTTATAAATATTGGTCTTTCTTTATTGATTTCTTCTTGTTGTTCTTGATTAATGTCGCTTTTATACTCCCCATGTAGATGGAATGACGTTGCATCCAAATGTGAATATTTCGTATCTATCTTAAATTTTTTAATCACTGATAAAACAATTTCTATAAACAGATTATTTAATCCATATTTATATAGTTTGTCCATGACTCTTCCAATTTTATCATCATTCAAATAACCACTTTCTACATCTTCTCCTAATAATAGTTCGATTGCTTTATCATCAAAAAACTGGCTGAATAGATACAACGGTCTTGATACAAATCCTAATCCATTGATTAAAATAGCTTTGACTAATATTCCTGCTGCAATCTTCTCACGAGAATCTATTCCTAATTTAGAATTAATTGTTTCAACTATTCCTATTTCATCAATTAGTCCTGCTACTATTCCTAGGTGGTCGATATTCTTAATTTTTGCTTCTGATATTGGAGACATTTTTTAACCTCTCAAATATTTTTGAGTTTTTTTAATTGTCTCACGAGTGGTATCACGTGCGCGTAAAGCACACCAAAATAATGTATATGAGCGTTTTGTAAAAAGCTTAAAATCAACTATTCATAAGCTATCTAACATATTAATTAGCTCATAATACAAGCATATTTCTTAATATTTACTTACTCATATTTTGCACTTTTTAAATTTAATGTCATAATCTTAACTGCGTACAAGCCGAGGTAAGTTTCAATAAGTGCGTCAAATAAAATACACAACAATCTCATATGGTATAGATCCAATTTTCTGTTTGCGCGGTACGGCTTCTACCTAACACAGACGCTTTTTGGTAGTGGCTAAAACACTCCATTACACGGGAGCGTCCAATGAATGGCAGATAGGCTTTTTTAGACCAACCATATAGTAAGGTTTCTGGCGCCGAATAATTATGTTCCTTCCATTCATTGGATGCTCCCCATTACACAAGCTCCTTAAGAGTAGGCGCCACCAGTAGTTATTTTTAGAAAATAGCGTTTTGCGTAATATTACTATACTTATAGATAAAGTTTATTATTAGCTATACTTAGTAGATATTTTTTGATTGCTGTTATATTTGTGCGCTTTTATTTGCTTTTTACGAGTTTTCTCGTTAGACGCAAAATATCAGCTTACTTAAACTATCTTAGTATTTATATTTACTCATAATAGTCAGTATTTATGTAATATTTGATGCGACATTCTGAAGTGCGGAATGTGGGCTATATTAATCACTAAATTTCATCACAATTTCATTTTGATTTCCTATAGTAGTTATTAGATGTTTATGCCTTAACATCCATCCACACTATTGTCTGGTTTATTAGTGTATCTAGATACATTAATAAGCCTATTTATTAAAGAAATTACAATGAATCCTAAGCTACATAAAACTTATTATGTCTTCAAAAATATTTCCGACTTCTTTACTATTAATTCATATAAGTTGTAAATTGTAGCTGGCTTTAGAAATATCAATTATGCTCAGAAATATTTCACGCTTTTGGTTACGTCATATACATCCGCGTTTAGTCACTTTAATTGCGACTCTTGGTACATTTGGTCTCGCTGTTTGTTTAATAATTTTATTCATTGTAGCCAAGTTAGCAGAAGAAGTTTTAGAGAAAGAAGCTTTCAAGTTTGATACAAATTTTCTACTGTGGTTACATCAATTTAGTAATCCTGGTCTTGACAAGCTAATGTTGTTCATCACTAATCTAGGCAGTCCAACTACAGTAGTAATAGTAACTTTTATTACTTTAGCTATTCTGTGGTGGCGCCGCTATCGTTTAGAGATAATGATATTTATACTTACTTGTTTAGGTGGGCTAATTTTAAATACAGGTTTAAAGTTATTTTTCTCAAAACCTCGTCCACAGCTTTGGAATCAACTAGTAACAGAGAAATCTTTTAGTTTCCCCAGTGGTCATGCAATTGGTTCGATGGTTTTATATGGTTTTATTGCTTACCTATTAGCTTTTCACTATCCTAAATTTTCTATACTTACCTATACGATAGCCGTAATTTTAATTGGCGCCATTGGTTTGAGTCGATTATATCTAGGAGTTCACTGGCCTACAGATATAATAGCAGGCTATGGAGTTGGATTCTTGTGGCTGACAATATGTATTACAATGTTGAAACTACAACGCATGAGACAAGCTAGTTTATAAAAAAATATCGCAGAACATTATGACATTATTATAATTGGTACGGGAGCAGGTGGAGGAACACTAGCGTATCGATTGGCGCCAACAGTAAACCAATTGAACTACCAAGGCACTACAGTTGGGAAGAACTACAGGCACTATCAAAACCTCAAAATATATAATGGCAGCAATGGACTCTAAAAGCAGTTATTCTTATTTCCTAACTCCCCAACCGTGTAATCCGCACCATCCGCTATTTATATTTTTGCCAGGGATGGATGAAACTGGAAACGAACTGATGCGTATTCAAACAGCAGGTTTAGAAACTGCTTTTGATGTTCGTTGTTTTGTAATTCCACCAGATAACCTAACCAATTGCGACAACATGGCTCTTGAAGTGGTATCTTTAACTGAGATAGAATTAGCAAAAATACCACGCTCAGATATTTACCTTTGTGGCGAATCATTTGGTTGTTGTTTAGCACTGAAGGTTTTAGAAAGATACCCCAATTATTTTACAAAGATTATTTTAATTAACTCTGCATCTTCGTTTAATCGGGTACCTTGGCTCAAGTTCGGCTGACTTTTATTTGCTTTTACACCTACTTTTTTTTATAAAATCTCATCATTTGCAGCTTTACCTTTCCTAGCTCATTTAAAGAAACTTTCATTTGCTGCTAGGCAAGCGTTACTAAATTCAACTCGTTCGGCGCCGAAAAAAACAGCGAATCAGCGTCTATCTTTAATGAGAGAGTTTGATATGAACGAAAAAAAACTATCTCAAATTACCCAGCCTGTGTTGTTAATTGCTAGTAAAGGAGATCGGCTTTTACCTTCAATTGCAGAGGCGCAACGTTTAGCATCTATTTTTCCAAATTCTCATTTAATAACTTTACCTCATAGCGGTCATGCTTGTTTAGTGGAAGCTGACGTTAATCTATACAAAATCTTAATAGAGGAGAAATTTATTTAATTATGTCTGATATTGAAATTTCTGACGAACGTATGCGCGCGCTTGTATGTTCAGATAGCTCACTTCAGAAACTTACTAATGGCGCCGTTCATAATGAAAGTCCAGTTTACTTACAAGTCATTTGGTACAAACAGAATTTGTATACGGAAGTTTGATTGGTTTGGTATTGCTAGCCATTGTGCAAATTATTTTTTACCCATACCAGCATTCTCACGAACACTTTCATTATCCGGTTTCGCACTCACACGAACATAGTCACGATGAACACCATCACCATGAGCATTCCGAAGGAATTTCTTTAAGCGAATCTCATGCTCATTTTCACTCACACACAGCGACTACTTATCACACCCACTCTCATTCTCACGCTGATATTCATCATCATAGCCACAATTAATAAATACAAAATAGACAAGAGTACAAATGAGTAAATTTTAATTTTTGTAAACTCACCAAAATTTCATCCTAATTTCATCGCTACCTGTCACACTTATGAAGTAAAGGTTCACAAACACAAAATGAATCTTGCGGCTAGTTGATATAGTTATCATGTATACATCTGAGATGAAGACAAGAGTGAGTTATACGGGCGCACTGCTAATTAGTTTAGTTATACTGGCAAATGTTAACTACGCTTTTGCTAAAACTGATGATAATCAATCGTCAACTATTGATAATCAATTTCAACTTTTTACGAATAGCTGGCGCCTTGTCAAACATAGTTTTCAATTGCATATCCCCAAAAATGATAAACCACTTTCTCAATTAATTATTGAGACTCCATCTACTGTCGCTGTAAGTAGTGATATTGAAGTAATAGATACTACAGGTCAGAAAGTGGATATCAATATTTCCACGAATGGGAAACAAATTATTATAGACTTTCCTGACAAGGTAATCCAGAATACTAAACTTTTAGTTAATCTTAACCGAGTTCAACAACCAACATCTGGCGCAGCTTCTGTTTATAAGCTATCAGCTAAAGTTGTTGGTAGCGATACAGAAATTCCAATGGGTGTAGCTACATTCAAAACTTTTTAGTCTTCGTACTTCTTAGGTAACTGGATTTCATCTAAAAAAAACATCAGTATTAATTAAACAACACACTAAAGAGCTACTATGAAAAAATCCTTGATTAGCACTACTCTTGTATGTGCTATCTTTGCTGCACTTATCATTCCTTCCATACCTGCAAGTGCTAGTTATGACAACGGTATACTTCCCCATGTTGATGGTAATTATCAATTCCCTCAAACAAAATGGAGTAATGTCAGACACACCTTACGAGTACATATTCCTAAAAATAGTCAGAGTATATCTCAAATTAGTATTGCAGTCCCAGAAACTATTAACTGGAGTAACAAGCTTAAAGATGTCGTCGTTAGTGGAAATAATGGGCAAAAAGTTAATGCTAACATTTCTATAAATGAGAAGACTATCATACTAGCATTTAACGAGCCAGTATCTCCTAACAGCAAGTTAGAAATTGATATCAAAAATATTAGACAGCCTCTTCGTGGCAACGGTCCAGTTTACCGTTTATTTGCTAAATCTGTGAATAGTGATACAAGTATACAAATAGGTATAGCAAGATTTCGTGTCAATAATAATTAGTATAAATACTATTTAGACGTGTAACTAATTGTTCCTTTGTATTATTATATCTTGAGAAATGAACACTGATTGCCGTTTTAGATAGCGACAGCCAGCGTTCATCTATCATAAGTGAGTTACTTATGCAGCCATTGCTTTCGCCATTTGTCGGCAAGAATCTGCACATCGACGGCAAGATTGAGCGCAGCGTTTGCAATGTTCGCTGTTATGTTTTTCGCACTCTGTAGCACAGCGGTCACAAGCTTCAGCACAGACACTACACATTTGAGCATGAAGAGCGGAATTACGAGACATGAAACGCGCGCAAAGGGTACAAGTATCAGCACAATCTTGGCATAGCTTGATACATTGAACCATCATTTTTACCATGTCGCTATTTAAGCAAGCACTTGCACAATATTCGCAGTCACGCAAGCAATCAAGACAGTTTTGAATGCAGGTTTCAAGCTGGGATTGATGAGTTGTTGTAGTCATAATTTGACTCCTAAATTGATAAATTTTGCATGAGACAGTATTTATGCCTCCTTGCCGCTACAGTAAGAAATTGCTAGCTATAGTTACGTCTTCCTAATGGCATAAGAAATATTTGTTACGAATGGAATAGAAAAATTTCATGCTGATTTCATTTGTGTATGTATAACTATTTATTTTAGATTTTTTGTCGTTTCGGTAACAGGATTTCATGTTGATTTCATTTCAATGTGGAAAAGTAGATATATAGGGAACAACATTATTATAAGCAGGGTTAATAGTTATGAGCTTTGATTATGACTTATTTGTAATTGGCGCCGGACCAGGAGGAGTTTCTGCTGCTAGACTTGCAGCTACTCATGGCGCAAGGGTGGCAATTGCAGAACGAGATAAGGTCGGCGGAACCTGCGTGATTCATGGCTGTATTCCAGAGAAACTGATGGTTTATGCTGCTAGTTTTTCTCAGGTTTTTGATGATGCTGACGAATATGGCTGGGGCAAAGTTCAACGTCGCGTTAATTGGCCACAATTTATGGCAGCGAAAGATAAGGCTATTGAGCATCTGAGCCAGTTACATATTCAACACCTTAATGAAGCAGGAGTAGAACTAATTTACGGACAAACTAAATTTTTAGATGCTCATACTTTAGATGTTGGAGGACGTAAAATTACAGCTGACAAAATTTTGATAGCGGTAGGTGCTGAAGCTGTCAAGCCAAACATCGCGGGAATTCAATATGCCATTACATCACGTGAAATGTTTGAATTAAAGCAGCAACCTGAGCATTTAGCAGTTATTGGCAGCGACCAGATAGCTGTAAAGTTTGCTGGAAGCATGAATGGTTTAATTTCAAAAGTGACTTTAATCGTGCCAGAAGACCTTGTTCTACCGAATCGTGATCAAGATATTCAGACTACGGTTCAAGAAAGTATGATTAAGAATGGAATTCAAGTTTTATGCAATACTAATGTCGAAAAAATTGAACAAGTAAAAGATGGTTTACGGTTGACTTTATCAGGAGATAACCAAGATACCATAACTGTAAACACCGTTCTTTGCGTTACAGATCGTGTTCCTAATTTGAGTGGTCTAGATTTGGAAAAAGGGGAGCATCCAGTTTTGGCAGAAACACCAAAACGAGCGGGCGCCAATAGATAATTACTCTAATCTTAAATATAGTTCGTTATAATACTCACTACACATACTACAAAATTAGTTTAAACCTTACTCAACTTTACGAATTTAATTAATAATTATTCTCAATATCTACTAAATATTAACTAAAACAAAAATACTAACAAAAACAATATTCAACACAAGCGGAGGTTATAAGCTAAAGCTTATAACGACGCCACGGCGCCTATAATTAAATTCATAAATCCTTGATATTGTAAAATGTTTTGGAAGCTGACGCTTGAAGAAGGCAGAAGCCTTCATATCAGAGGGCTTTTATGAACTTTTTCGTTGGGGATTCTAACCCCAACCTTCATGTCCCTACGCGCGGAAATTGTAAGCACCGGGTGCGAAGGTAGAGTTTTATACCCTTGTTCAACGCAGGTTACGGGCAGAGAATAGGAGCTAGATTCACGAATGACAAATGCCTCCTATCAAGAGCCTTCTTGATAAAAATATCTTAATTATGAGATAATGCTGACAATCAGTAAAAGCGTGCATAAACCATTATGAACCAAGATAAATTAGAACGCCTTAATGCTTGCCTAAAAGAAGTTGCAAAAATATTGTATGAAGAAGCAGATAAAACTAATTTGACAGACCTTGAAGGTATAGAAAAAACTGTACGTAGTCAAGTTTTAGAGTATGTAAGTCCAGAAATAGCCCTTTTTTTATTGAAGAAACAACTGGAACAAAAATAGGTAAGAAAAGGAAAATTAAAAGTGTTGTTGGAGAACTTAAATTAAAATCGAAGCAATTAGAAAAACTTGGATTAAAGCCAAGAAGTAGATTAAGCCCATTGCTTCAAAAGTTGTGTTTAAGAATATCGGCGAATGAATCATACCAGAATGCAGAAATAGAGCTTGAAGCACAAACGGGTATTAAAGTTGGGCATTCAACACAACAAAAACTAGTTTTAGAATCTGAATTTCAATTGCCACAAGCAAAACAAAGTATTTCAGAAGTCAGTGTAGATGGGGGTAAAGTAAGGCTACGTGGACAACCTGCATATGGCTTTGACTGGAAAGATTATAAGGCGGTTCGTCTTCAAGGAATTCCCGACTGCAGCGTTTTTTCATGATAACCAATCATTAATTGATTATGTCAACAGTCAGCCATTAGTAAATCCATTAGTTTGTTTAGGAGATGGGCACGACGGAGTTTGGAATCTAGCCAGAGAATTAGGGACAGCCGAGTTTCAGCGATTGGAAATATTAGATTGGTACCACTTAAAAGAAAATCTTTATAAAGTTGGTGGTTCTTTAAAACGTTTAAAAGCTGCTGAGACTCTTTTATGGCAAGGTTCTGTTGATGAAACTAAAGCTTTATTTATGGGTTTAAAGGGCAAACAAGCGAAAAACTTTATTGCCTATATTGACAAGCATAAATCAAGGATTGTCAATTACGCTTATTATCAAGCTGAAGGAATATCTTCTATTGGTTCTGGAGCCGTAGAATCTGCAATTAAACAAATCGGAAGAAGAATTAAAATTTCTGGGGCAAAGTGGAATATTGGGAGTGTTAACCAAATTTTAGGAGTGCGTTGCGCCTATTTAAACGGTTTACTTAACATTTGAATTTAATCTTTATAACAGCCCAGAAGCATGAGCGTTACTGCACACTGGTATTCATAAAATATAGAAATATTGCAAACAAATCATGATGCTGTATTGTTATTTTACAGTATCAACAGATTCTTATGCTTTGATTTCAGGCGCCGTGGCGTCGTTACAAGCTGAAGCTTATAACCTCCGCTTTGTGTTGAATATAGTTTTTGTTAGTATTATTTTTTGGTTAATATTTAGTATATATTGAAAATAATTATTAATTAGATGTGTAAAATTGAGTAAGGTTTGAGTTAATTTTGTAGTATTTGTGGTGAGTATTATAACTAACTATGCTTGAAATTAGAGTACTTATCTCTCGGCACCCGCTCGTTTTGGTGTTTCTGCCAAAACTGGATGCTCCCGGAAAAAGCAGGTATAGAAGTAAAACAAGAGGCGATTGCAGTAGATGAATATAGCTGTACCTCTCAAAGAAACATTTTTGCAGTTGGAGATTGTACTAATCGACCACATTGGACTCCTGTCGCAATCGCTTCTGGTCGCGCCTTTGCAAATACCGTATTTGCTAATCAGCCTCGAACCGTAAATTTGGAGTGTATTCCCTTAGCACTTTCTTCTCTACCAGAAGCTGCTACCATTGGCTTGACTGAAGCTGAAGCAATAGATAGATATGGGGAATCTGTACGCTGCTATCGCTCAAGTTTCCAGCCTCTTTTCGATAGTATTGCTGAACCAGAGCATAAAATTTTAATTAAATTAGTAGTAGATGGTAACTCAAACTTAGTGCTAGGCGCCCATATGGTAGGTGAATATGCTGCCGAGATTATTGAATGTCTTGGACTTGCTATTCGGAAGGGTGCTACCAAGAAAGATTTCGATACAACAATTGGTATTCATCCTTCGGCAGCGGAAGAGTTCTTTACTCTCAAAAATTAAACTACTTGTAAATCAAGAAACACTTGACCCAAAAAATACTGAATATACTTATCATAATTTAATGCCCCAGCCACAGGCGCCTATAAAAAATTTGCAAAAATGTAAATAGTATCTTTAACGATAAATAATCACTATAAATTCTGTAAATTTTCTAATTAATCAGTTAGAAATTCACTTGTTGTTGATTCTCAGAAAGAATTATTACAGAAATAGTTACAAATTTACTGACATTTCTAACGACTTAAAATTTTCTAAACTCGTTATAAATTTAGTCCCAAAATATCAGCCAATTAGTCGTTATTTTCGGCCCCACAAATAACCGCACAAATCGCAATCGTAATTATATCTATCAACTTGTGTCGCTTAGTACGTTCTATTCTTGGGCCTTTTATATTTTCAAAAAAATCCGATATTGTTCGCTTTTGTTTCGGTTCCATTATTAAATCAGTCATAGCTGCACCTAAAAAATCTTTTTAAAGATTACCATCACATGTCCATATTATTTTCGGCGCCTGTGGCTAGGGCATAGCTACGCCATACCCTTCGCCTTTATTTATTTGCTTGTAGTATTTATGTATTAACAGAAATTGTTATTTAATAATAATTTAATTAAATTTGAATATAGTTAAATAGTTGATTAATGGTTGATAGTTATATTTGAATGGAATCTACGCTGTCGTTTGACCGCTATTCCTTGCCCAAAGCCAATTTAAGATGCGTTTGCCCTGACGAAACCGAGGATGGCTAACTATATAATATAATACAAAATGGAGCCGTAACATTGTTCCGGTGCCAATAGCAATTCCTAAATGTGCCTCGGTTAAAACTGGTGCATTATTTATTACATCACATACAAAGGCGGTCACAAAGACTAAAATTTTACTCTACAAGCCAAACTCTGACTTAAGTTTGCCAACCCAGTCTTTGATTCTTTCATCGGTTAAATCAGATTGATTATCTTCGTCAAGTGCTAAACCGACAAATTTACCGTCGCGGACACCTTTAGATTCATTGAACTCGTAACCATCTGTAGACCAATAGCCAACCGTCTCACCACCCAGTTCTGAGATTCTTTCTTCTAAAATTCCCATCGCATCTTGGAAACTATCAGGATAACCAACTTGGTCGCCTGCTCCAAAATAAGCTACTTTTTTACCACTAAAGTTTACATTATCTAGCTCATCGTAAAAATCTTCCCAATCGCTTTGTAATTCACCTATATTCCATGTAGGACAGCCTATAATTATATAATTATAGTTGTCAAAATCACTTGGTTCAGTTTTGGAAACATCATACAAAGATACTACTTCTCCTCCAAACTCTTTCTGAATTATTTCAGCCTCTGTTTGAGTATTGCCTGTTTGAGTGCCGAAAAATAAAGCAATTTTAGCCATTTTCTACTCCCTATGTATTAGATGTCATTTTTGATATAGAATTTTGGTCATAGACAGACAAAAGTTTAACGTTATCAATTGCAAAAGCTGAATCATAAATGGGGTCTCCTAAATTTACTACTCCTAAACCTAAAGTATAAGTACCAGTGAAGGGTATTTCGATAGATAAAGTTTTGAAGCCCGTTTCATCTGAGAAAGGTGTTAGAGATGTTTGAAGTGATGAGGAAGTATCAGTTGCATTGTATGGTAAAGAATTAAGAGTTATAAAACCAAAGTCTTTATTATCACCAGCAAGAGTTGAGTCCTTTTCGTTGGTCATAAAATTCCAATCAAAACTTAAAACATCTCCAGCTTTAGCTGTAAATGATGTCTTCATTGCAGAACCTTCATCAATATTACCATTACCTAAAGATTTTAAACTTCCATATGGTAAGTTTAAAAATGATTCAATATCGTAGCTAGGAACCGTATCGAATTGGGTTGATAATGCAGCATAATACTTTCCTTCGGATGGTTCACTACCAAAGTTGGAGGTTTCAAGCATAGCCTTTCCAGTTGCTGACCATCCAGTAAAATCGCCGTTTTCAAAACCCCCGTTGACAATTTGACCATAATTATTACTGTAATTATTTCTATAATCCGTAGTGCCAGAAATTGACATACCCATTATACTGTTATCATCAGTTATGCCATATCGCTCGCTCAACCATGTTTGCATCTGGTTAATTTCACTGCTTTGGGTTTTAGCTATGTTTTGGCATAAATCAGATAATTCAGTATGTCCAGCACGACTTACACAAGGAACAGCGTCACTTAGCATTGACTTGTGATGGTCGGTCATCTCCTGCATAAAATCGATCTCAAAATCGGCGCCATTCAACTTTGCCATTTGATCTAGCATTCGCTGATCACCTGGTTTCATTTCAGGTTCATAACTTAAGCCATACCAGTCTTTTAGCCAGGATTGCATCGTTTCAATTTCTTGGCTTTGAGTAGTAATAATATTTTGGCTAAGGTCGCGCAAGTCCTGATTAACTGCTTTGTCCACACTCAACTTAGCCATATCTACAGCCATCATGTGGTGTCCTATCGTTTCTTGTAGAAAACGTACATCAAAACGCGCGGAGCGTTCATTGGCAGTTAGCGTAAAACTTGGAAGTGATGACTTTATATTAAAGTTAAGTTCTTCAAAAATAGACTGAGAGCTTGACCAAGTAGGATTTAGGCTCAAACTCTGTCTTATGGTATCGCTGTTTGACATCGGTTCATCCTCTCATTTTTAATTTGGAATAATTAGGCTTACAGCAAGCAAAGCGTTGCCAATCAAAATTGATTTACTTAAGCAACTTACATTATTGCTGTAAAAATTTCATCGAAAGCTTCTGAGCATTCAACATAAAAGGTTGTAAATGTATCTACATCTCTCTAATGGAGTGATAAGAATTTACTTCTAACGACATACAAAAATTTCATCTTAATTTCATTTTAATATGCATAGCTAATTTAAAAGCCTATTACACAAATATTTCACTTTAATTTCATAAAAATATGAAAGACTATATATAGTTAGTAAAAAAAATACTCTAAATAAAGTTATATGAACTTTGAAAATTTACTAAAGTTAGCTATAATACTACGAATTAAAAGCTTAACCAAAGTTAAATGGCAGGCAATAATTATTGGAGTATTCTGTCTAATTTTAGTAATTATTATTTGGCATGGACTAAACCATCGTCAGACAAAGGGTATTAATGAATACACTCCTCTTTTAGTTATGAAAGGAGGCGACCCTTATATTAGAGCGTTAATGCGAACTATTTCAGCTAGTGAGTCCCAAGACATTAATCCTTACACCCAAATCTATGGTGGTGAGCATTTTTCTGATTTCAGCCGTCACCCCAACAAATGCGTCAAGATTGTTTCCGGTTTACATCAAGGAGAATGTAGCACAGCCGCTGGAAGGTATCAAATTTTAACCGTAACTTGGCAAGAAAAATCTGAAAAATATCACAGTAAATTGCCAAAAAATTTAAGTATAAACCACACTATTTTTACACCACAAGCTCAAGATAAAGTTGTATACGCTTGGCTCAATGACCGTGATGCTTGGAAAGTAGACATAGCACTTTTACTCAAACAGGGAAAGCTAAATCAGGTTTTAAAGATTTTGTCTGGTACTTGGACAAGCTTAGGATACGGCAAGGAAAATAATTCAATTACACCTTTACTATCACAGGTTTATCAAAAAGTATTAGCCCAAGAATTGGCTCAAACAAATTCATCTTCTTCAAATTAGCTGCTCATGACTTAAAACTGTTTACTCTCAAAAAATATAATGTGAAGGTAAATATGCGCCCAAAATCAGTTTTATGGATGGTTTCGTTTTTGATAACAGTCTTATTGGTTTTCATTACGCCTAAGCTGACGTTAAGTCAAAATTTGCCAGTTGTTCAGCAAATACAGCATAGTTCGACTACGCAACCAGTTATCCAGCCACAGCCTTCTCCTAATGCGAATATGTCTAATATGAGCATGACCCAGAGCAAAACCTGGACTTGGCTTGACAATATCCTGGTTATCTGGTTCGTTTTAACAGCTTTATCTGTGGTTTACGTAGCTTGGGATGCGTTGACAAACAACCCCGAGCTAACAGTTATGAAGTGGGGTTGGCTACTGGTGACACTTTACACCGGATTAATTGGTGCCGCGCTCTATATTCTATCATGTAAAGAGCCAGCACCAGGTCAGCACGAAGAGTTTATCAAACCCTTGTGGAAGCAGACTTTGGGTTCAACTATTCATTGTTTGGCGGGCGATGCAACTGGCATCATTGTAGCAGCGGTAATCACTACGACCCTTGGTTTACCAATGTGGCTCGATATAATCTCGGAATACCTTTTTGGCTTTGCTTTTGGGCTACTTATTTTCCAAGCTTTGTTTATGAAAGATATGCTCGGCGGATCGTATTTTACAGCCATAAAGCGCTCATTTATACCCGAATGGTTATCAATGAATAGTGTGATGGCTGGAATGATCCCAGTGATGGTAATCCTAATGAGCAGTGATACAACTGCAATGGAGGCAACTTCGATCCGCTTCTGGGGCGTGATGTCTTTTGCAACACTAGTAGGTATGGTCGTCGCTTTTCCAGTCAATATGTGGCTCGTAGCAAAAGGTTTCAAGCATGGCATGGGCACTGTGCGTGCTTTGGGTAGAGGTGGACACAGCCTAGCTATGGAAGCAGAACGAATTGCAAAGACATCTGGTGAAATAATTGCCCCAAACGCTTCTACACATAAGAACGTTCAAGAAATAGATTCTGATGTTGATATGCAAAATATGAAAGGAATGTAAGTATGAAAACCCATAAGAACAAGAATCTGAATGCTCACGGCACTAAACCTCACGAAGGCATGGATATGAAACCCAAAGCCACGCGAGCGCAACTTGTGGCCGTAACGCTTTTAACACTACTGGCACTAGCTGCTGGTGTGCTAATTGCTGCATTATACGGCGACTTCACGATGGGCGCCAGGAATATGGGCAATGGGTCAATGCCTGAGATGAATATGGGCAACAACGACTCAATGCCTGGAATGAATATGAGTGGAACTAAAGCTAAAGCCCCTGCAACAGTTTCATCGTTACCATCGGCGCCTATGAGTAGTGTTACTCAAATGAACGGTTTAGTTATGCCACCCGGTATGATTATGACCTCAGATATGAGTCAGGAAGCGATGGAAGACATGTCGGCAGTGGATCTCACAAAAATTACCTATACTGCTCCATCCCAAGCCGTGGGTGATCAAGTCCTGACACCCAAAATAGAGAACGGTGTGAAAGTCTTCAACCTTGAAGCCTCTTTGATCAAATGGAATATCTTACCAGATAAACAGGTAGCTGCTTATGCCTTCAACCGTCAAATACCAGGGCCGCGTATTCGAATCACTGAGGGAGATCAGGTTCGGATTGTGGTTAAGAACAATTTACCTGATGCCACTACTGTACATTGGCATGGCATGATTTTACCGAACAAAATGGATGGTCCAGCCGATGTTACCCAAAAACCTATTGAACCTGGTGCAAGTTATAACTACGAGTTTACGGCAAAGCAACGGGGTACATACTTTTATCACTCACATAAAGACGTAGATCGTCAGCAGACTTTAGGGATGTATGGCGCGTTGATTATCGACCCGAAGGATAAAACTAATATCCCTGCCTATAATAAAGATGTTGTAGTCCAGCTTCAGGAGTGGACTTTCAAACAAGGCTACACTTTCCCAGCAATGCCAATGGAAGGGCTACTACCGAACTTATTCACAATTAACGGTAAAGCTTATCCCTCTACCGAAATAATAAACGCGAAAGTCGGCGAGAAGATCTGCTTTCGCTTCATTGGCTCGAATAATGCCTTTATACATCCGATGCATATTCACGGTGGTCCATTTAAAATTGTTGAAACTGATGGTAATGCAGTACCTGCTGCTGCCCAAATTGAAAAAGACACGATCAATGTGGCGCCTGGGGAACGCTACGACGTAATCTGGACGGCACGGCAAAAGGGAAAGTGGTTGCTACACTGCCATATTCCTCACCATACGACTAACGACAACGTTGAAGTGCAAGGTGGTGGTGGCTTAATGATGGTAATTAACGTTACCTAAGTTTACAAAACTGCAAATACTATTACAAAAAGACATTTTTGACTTCAATATGAGTATATTTGGCAGAGTTTTTCAAAAATTCAACAAATTTACCATCGCGGACACCTTTAGACTCATTAAATTCATAACCAAAAGTAAAATTTACTTAAACAAGGAAAACTAAACCAAGTTTTGCAGATTTTGTCTGGTACTTGGACAAGTTTGGGATACGGTATAGAAAATAATTCAGTTACACCTAAATTATCTAAGATTTATAAAAAAGTGCTAACTGAAGAATTGATGTCAGCAAAAATAAAATGAATGCCGGATGTAAAAGCATTCCACGAGCCAAAGTAATTTATAACCTGCTATGTACCTTGGTTCGGTTGATGCGACGGCGTTACTGTTGTCAACGTTGCTTTTTGTGCTTGTATTGCTAATAATTGTGGTACAGTTACAAAACGATATCCCTGCTGCTTAAGATTAGCAATAATTTTTGGCAAAGCTGCAACTGTCTGCGTGCGATTTCCACCACCATCGTGCATCAGCACCATGCCCCCTGGTTTTGCTTCCCGAAGTACATTATTTACAACGCGCGCTACTGAAGGACGACGGTAATCTTGAGAGTCATCTGACCACATCAAAACGGCGTAATTATTCTTTTTCGCATAATCAGCTACACCATTATTGAGGGCGCCGTAAGGTGGACGAAATAAAGATGTTTTAACTCCCGTCGCTTCAAAAATAGCTGTTGCCGTCGATTCAATTTCGTTTGCTGCTACTTGGGAGTTCATTTTTTGCAGCCAGTGATGCCAAGTATGGTTACCTATTACATGGCCTTCTGCTACTTCTTGCTTGGCTAGTTGGGGAAAATAATGCACCATCTCCCCAACACAGAAAAACGTTGCCTTGATATTTTCTTGTTTAAGAATTTCTAATATTTGTTGCGTGTACTTCGGTGCAGGACCATCATCAAAAGTTAGGGCAATAACTTTATCTTCTACTCGTGGCTGTATTTGACTAGTCACTGTACCCCGAAACTCTTCAGGCACCGAGAAAATAACTGGTGTTGGTGCAACAGGCTTGACTTCCAACGCTAAACTTTGCTTCTTTGACGCAGCTTGGGCACTCAGTACTGCCGTATATTTGCTTTGTATCTGATGTTTATCAGTACCTTTTAGTAAAATGTGACCAATACCAAGGCTTCCTAGTAAAGCGGCTACAGGGATAAATATTATACCTGCACTCAGAAGTAAACTCCGATTTGCCATATTAACCTTCCTTTAACCTGAAAGACAAATGTTTAAAATATGTGGCGCCCACAACAGTATCCTTATCAGTCGAACTAGTCAAGTAGAAAAAAACAAACTTTGATTACAGCAATAATGCCGTGTTACCTGAGATAGCTTCTAATTTCATCCTGATTTCATATTTGGCTGCGAAACTAGGTAATAAGGTGGGCGCAATCCAAATTAAATCATTCTACAGGTTGACTCTCCACCCAACTGGAGATTTTACAATCTAATTTAGAAATCATAAATCATAATCTATGCAACTCTCTAATCTCAAAAATAAATTCTTTACATTCAGCCTGATTGCTACGGCAACTCTCGCTAGTGGCGCCTTGGCTGCTTGTTCCACAACTGCATCCCAAAACGAGGTTCAATCAGATAATTCCACTCCTGCAACTGAAACTACCGATAAGCAGATGGCTCAAGGTGGCATGAATCATGATGGTATGAATCATGGCGGCATGAACCATAGCATGTCAATGGATTTAGGTCCAGCCGATGCAAATTTCGATTTGCGATTTATTGACTCAATGATTCCGCACCACGAAGGCGCCGTGATGATGGCGAAGCAAGCACTGGAAAAATCAAAGCGTCCAGAAATTAAAAAGCTGGCTAACGATATAATTAAGGCTCAAAACAAAGAAATTGCTGAACTTAAGCAGTGGCGCCAAGCTTGGTATCCTAAAGCTGGAAGTAAGCCAGTAGCTTACGATACAAAGCTTAACAAAACTGTAGAAATGCCCGCAGAGCAAATGCAAGCGATGATGATGAACATGGACTTAGGCACCGCAGACAACGAGTTTGACTTGCGCTTTATTAATGCGATGATTCCTCACCACGAAGGCGCCTTAACAATGGGTAAAGATGCTGCCGCTAAATCGAAGCGTCCGGAAATAAAGAAACTCGCAGCTGAAATTATTTCCTCACAACAAGCAGAAATTAGTCAAATGAAACAGTGGCGCCAAGCTTGGTATAAAAAGTAATCTAGGATACTTAAGGAAAGGCAATTGATAGCAATTTGACTATCGAGAGTAGCGTTCGATTAAAATTCTGCGAACGTTTACCCTCGATTTCATCCTAATTTCATTTTATGCTGTCAAACTGGTAATTAGGTGCATAAAAAGGCACAAGAAACGGGCATTGCATCTTGCGTGACAAATATCAGTATAATTGTTTTCTTTAGATAAAATTATTGACTATTATGCTTAAATCCTACAGCTTTCAGCAATCTACAGCAATTCGTTATATTTCTAGCACCCTTCTGAGCCTATCATTGCTTGCATCTCCCGCAGTAGTACTGGCACATGGTGGGCATGGAAACGAATTTAAAAGCGGAGGCGATGCTCAAACTACAGGCTCAATTCAAGTTGATGCTGATACGGCGAATCGGCTAGGTATTAAAGTTGAGCCTGCAAAAAAGCAGCGGTTGAATATAGGTATCAAAAGTACAGGGCAAATAGAGACTTTGCCTGACCAAAAAGTTGAGGTGACTGCGCCGCTAACGAGTAAAGTAGTTGAACTATTAGTAAAACCAGGTAGTAAAATTAAAAAGGGTCAACCAGTGGCGGTAGTCTCTTCACCTGAGTTGGTGGAGTTACGCGTCGGTTCTCAAGAAAAACAAGCTGATGCACAAGCACAATTGCAAAAGGCACAAGCCGATTTAAAACTAGCGCAAGAAAATTTAGACCGTCAGGAAAAAATATCTGATGCTGAGATAGCACAAGCACGTAGCCAATTAGCCGCAGCCCAAGCACAATATAATCGCGACTTGGCACTGGTAAACCAACGCGGAGTTTTAAAAGTTGCCCAAGAAAACCTTAAACGTCAGCAGCAGATAGCAAATGCTAACGTAGCACAAGCTAATACAGAAGTAGCAGTTGCCCAAGAACAATATGACCGAGATCAGGAACTAGTAGAAAAAGGCGCCTTACCAAGACGACAAATGCTAGAGTCTCAAGCAAAATTGGAAAGGGCAAAAGCCGAACTCGCTAGAGCTTCAAACCGTCCAGAAGTTGTTCAAGCCGAATCTGAAGTTAAAAGGGCTGAAGTTGAATTGCCATTACGGGAATTACGAGATTCTCAATCGCGCGTAGCTGAAGCACAAACTCAACTTAAGAGAGCGATTGCCCGCCGGGATGTTTTAGAAGCACAAGCACAACTAAAACGCGCCCAATCTGATGTGACGGTAGCAAATTCACGTATCAATTTGAGTAATACTACTTATAATACTAGGTTACAGCAATTGGGAACTACTGCGAATGCAAAAGGATTGGTAACAATAACCGCTCCTATAAGTGGCACTGTTACAGACCGTGAAGTTAACATTGGTCAATCGCTACAAGACGCAGGCGGCAGATTGATGACGATTATCAATGATAATCAAGTTTTTGCTACGGCGAACATTTATGAAAAAGATTTAGACAAAGTTAAAAACGGTCAACAGGTAAGGGTAAAAGTTGCTTCACTCCCTAATAACACTTTTGAAGGTAAAATTACTCGCATTGGTTCGGTGGTAGAGGGAGAAACGCGAGTTGTGCCCGTACAAGCCCAAATCAACAATACAAGCGGTCAACTCAAACCCGGAATGTTTGCTGAGTTGGAAGTACTTACAGACAAAACCTCGACAGATATTGTAGCAATTCCAACTTCTGCTATTGTTGATGTTAATGGCAAAAAAACAGTCTACGTCCAAAATGGAAATGCTTTCCAGGCTACAGAAGTCACTCTTGGACAAACTAGTGGCGATATGGTTGAGATAAAAAGTGGTTTATTCGACGGTGACATGATTGTCACCCAGCGCGCACCACAGCTTTACGCACAGTCTTTACGTGGAGGAAGCGCTCAAGAAGGAGAAAATAAAGAAGAAGCTACTCCCCATACGGACGCTACAGAGATTAAAACTAATAGTTTACCCGTACCCTTACTGTTAATGACAGCAGGGGCAGGGTCGATAATAACTGCTTTAGGTATTGTGGGTGGGAATTTCTGGCTAAATCGTCGTAAACGTTCCAGTTTAGCAGTAGTCGGTGCTTCTGAGGAGTCTGTAGGATTTGAAACTGAAACGGAGCTTTATTTGGATAACAAGCAGCAGGTTAGTATGTCTCCTACACCAGTAACTATTGATAAGCGTGATTAGTAAGTCTCAGAGCAAATGCTCCTCGCTCTAAATTTCATCCTAATTTCATACACATCTGTAAAACTATAAAGTAGGTGGTACAATTTCGCAACATTCAAAAACTCTTTGATGCGAAGTGTACTGCGAACTTTGCCAAAAGTGTAAACCGAACCTGATAGCTAAAGGAGATTGACAAGCGATGGGACTGTCTAACCGTAACCAACCAAAAAAAGCAATTCATTGTCTTTCTGGCACGCTTAGTTGTATGTTGTTACTAGCAAGTCCAACACTTGTTTTAGCTCATGGCGGTCATGGTGACGAATTTAAAAGTGGAAGCGACGCTGGAGGAACACCCAGTTCAGTACAAGTTGATGCCGAAACTGCCAACCGACTTGGTATTAAAACTGAAACAGTCAAGCGTCAACCTCTAGCTGTAGGTATAAAGACTACTGGACAAATTGAAACGTTACCTAACCAAAAAGTAGAGGTCACTACCCCAATAACAGGCGCCAAAGTAGTTGAGTTGTTAGTGGAACCCGGCGCCACTGTTACAAAAGGTCAACCTGTTGCTGTAGTAACAAGTCCTGATTTGGTGACATTGCGCGTTGAATCCCAAGAAAAACGTGCAGACGCAACAGCATCATTACAACAAGCACAAACAGATTTAAAATTAGCTCAACAAAATTATCAACGCTATGTACAAATAGCTAACGCTGAAATTGCTACTGCACAAAGCCAGGTATCATTTGCTGCCGAAAAATCTAGTAAAGATAACCAGTTAGCGAATGCAGGCGCCTTACCTCGTCGTAATGCTTTAGAATCTCAAACTCAGTTGGCAGAAGCACGCGCTAAATTAACTACTGCTAGTAGTAAGCGTGATGTTATCGAAGCCGAAGCTCAAATGAAACGCGGGCAATCAGCAGTGCAGGTAGCACAGGAACGATTGCGCCTCAGTGATAGCACTTACAATACTCGACTGCAACAAATTGGTAACGCTCCTAACTCAAAGGGTTTGGTAACAGTGACGGCGCCTATTTCAGGTAGAGTTGCTGACCGCGAAGTTACACTCGGTCAAACCTTTAACGATGCGGGTGGCAGATTAATGACGATTACTAATGATAGTCGAGTTTTTGCTACGGCAAATATTTATGAAAAAGATTTAGACAAAGTAAAAGTTGGTCAAAGAGTCAGTTTAAAAGTCTCTAGTTTACCAGACCGTACCTTTTCTGGAAGAATTTCGCGTGTAGGTACATCCGTACAGGGTGAAACACGAGTCGTTGCAGTTCAAGCCGAAGTCGAAAACTCTGGTGGGCAACTGAAACCAGGAATGTTTGCCGAACTTGATGTACTAACAGACAAAACATCGGCGCCTGTAATTGCAATACCCGCAGCATCAATAGTTGATGCAAACGGGAAAAAGTTAGTCTACGTACAAAATGGGAATGCCTTTCAAGCTACGGAAGTAAATTTAGGTCAAACTTCTGGTGATATGGTGTCCATTAAAAGTGGTTTGTTCGATGGCGATGTAGTCGTTACACAACGGGCGCCGCAACTCTATGCACAATCTCTACGGGGTGGTGGGAAAGCAGCATCCGAGGATAACCATACAGAAGAAGCTAATATCCAAGCAACCCAAATAAAAACAAATGCACCAATACCTTTATGGCTGTTGGGAGTAGGAGGAGTAGTTGTTATTGCTGGTGCTTTTGCAGCGGGTGGTCTTTGGTCGAGTCGTCGAATGCGTAAACCAATAGCAGCAGTTGGTCATCCTGAATACGATGGTTTTACTTACTCTACTGAGCCTTATATCGATAACCACAAGCAACCAAGCACATCACATTCTGTTTCCAGTTCTGATAAATCAGACCAAAAGTTATAGTAATCCAAAATCGGATTATGGATTTAAGGGATGACACGGATTTCACGGATATTTATAATTTCAAATCTAAAATCGAAAATATAAAATGCTTAGTAACATTGTAAGGTGGGTGATTGACCGACGGTGGCTCGTTGTTTTGGCTACAATTGTTGTTTCATTGTGGACATTTTACGTCATACCCCAGATGCCGTTAGATGTGCTACCACCGTTTGCTCCCCCGCAAGTGGAAATTCAAACCGAAGCACCTGGACTGGCGCCGGAAGAAGTAGAATCTTTAGTTACTTTACCAATTGAGAGTGCAATTAATGGTACACCAGGAGTAACGGCAGTTCGCTCATCGAGTGCGGCGGGAATTTCTGCGGTCAGGGTAATATTTAATTGGGGTACAGAAATTTATCAGGCACGTCAACTAGTTACCGAAAGGCTACAACAAGCTACAAGTAAATTACCACCTGGAGTAGAAATACCCCAAATTTCCCCGACTACCTCACCTGTAGGTTTAGTTGTTCAATATGCCTTCACTGTCGAAGACGAGAACAAATCAAGTAACACTACACTCAGCACTCAGAACTCAGCACTCAGCACTTCTTTAATGGAGGTGAAGCGAATTGTTGATTGGCAGGTTACAAATCGCCTTTTAGCAGTTCCAGGTGTGAGTCAGGTAATAGTTTTTGGTGGAGATACTCGTCAATATCAAGTATTAGTTGACCCAGCGAAGTTAGCAGCTTTTAATGTTTCTTTAGAGCAAGTGACTAATGCTGCAAAAGCCGCCAATGTTAATGCACCTGGCGGTTATTTAATTACACCAGATACAGAAAGGTTAATTCGTGGAATTGGACGAATTGAATCTATTGAAGATTTGAAAAAATCAACTATTACTTCACGCAATGGAGTTCCTGTTAGACTACAGGATGTTGCTGATGTACAAATTGGAGGCGCCATTAAACGCGGTGATGGTAGTTTTAACGGCAAACCAGCAATTATTTTAATGGTTAATAAACAGCCGCTAGTTGATACTCCTACTGTTTCCCGATCCATAGAAACAGCAATGAAGGGAATAAAAGCGGGATTACCCTCATATATTAAAGTTACTACGACGTTCCGTCAAGATAGTTATATTGAATCCTCAGTTGACAACGTTCGTTCATCGTTAATTCAAGGTAGTATTATCGCAGCAGTAATTCTAATTCCTTTTCTGATGAATTGGCGTACTCTTACAGTCTGTTTATTAGATTTTTTCTTAACATTACTGTTCGGTTTATTAGCACTTTCATGGTTAGGTATTGGACTCAATACTATGACTTTAGGTGGTTTGGCAGTAGCAATTGGTACTGCGATTGATGATGCTATTGTTTACGGTGAAAATACATATCGCCGACTACGGGAAAATAAAACTGCTTCTAACCCATTACCACCACTCGAAATCATTTTTGAAGGTTCTCAAGAAGTACGCGATTCCTTAATTGGTGCCACGATTATCGGGATTATTGTTTTCTCGCCAATATTCACTTTACCAGGCATCGAAGGTCGAATATTTACCCCAATGGGTATTTCTTACTTGGTGATAGTAGTCATTTCTAGTTTAGAATCATTATTAGTTTCCCCAGCTTTATGTGCAATTTTATTACCAAATGTCAAGGTAACAAAGCGAGAACCTTGGTTGGCAAGATTATGTAAAGGAATTTATGTTTCCTGTCTAAACTTTTCGTTCCGAAATTCATTATTAATCATTGGTGTAGCATTAGCTTTAACAGTAGCTTCAATCGCAATTATTCCTTCTTTTGGTAGGGCATTTTTACCAGAGTTCCAAGAACAAACAATGGTAAATACCTTAAGTTTGTATCCTGGCGTATCTTTAGAAGCAACAACCAAAGCTGGGTATGTAGTAGAAGAAGCACTGAAAAATGACCGTAGATTTGAATTTATTCAAACACGTTCGGGACGTGCGGCGGGAGATGCAGATGCAGCAGGTGTTAACATTGCCCACGTTGATATTGAACTCACTCAAGAAGGGATGAGAAATCGAGAAAAAACTTTAGAAAAAATGCGCTCTGAGTTTGGTAAAATACCAGGAGCGGCGCCGAACGTTGGCGGTTTTATTTCTCACCGGATGGATGAGGTTTTATCTGGGGTTCGCAGTGCTATAGCTGTAAAAATTTTTGGTTCTGACTTAGCAGAACTCCGAAAAATCGGAGAACAAGTAGAAGCACAAATGAAAACTGTTAATGGGGTTGTAGATTTACTGCTTGAACCTCAAATTCCCGTACCGCAAATTCAAATCAAATTTGATAGAGATGCTGCAAGTAGATACGGTCATACAGTCGGAGACCTTTCTAACATCATTGAGACTGCACTCAACGGACAAGTTGTTTCTCAGGTTTTAGAAAATCAACAATCTTTTGACCTTTTAGTTTGGTTAAAACCAGAAGCACGGCAAAGCTTAGAAACGATTCGCAATTTATTAATTGACACTCCGAATGGACAGAAAATTCCTTTAGGGAATGTTGCAAGAATTAACGACGGTACTGGACCAAATACAATTAATCGTGAAAATGTTTCCCGTTTAATTGTAGTTGCCGCAAATGCAAAGGGACGAGACTTACGCTCGATTGTCAATGAAATTGAAGCCAAAGTCAAAAGCAATGTGCAAGTTCCTGCTGGTTATTTTATTCAATATGCTGGTCAATTTGAAGCAGAAGAACGCGCTACCCAGAATATTCTTGTTTTCAGTCTTATCGCGTTTGTTGCAATTACGGTACTAATGTACCTTTCAGTTAAATCTATCCCTTCTACTATTATGATTATGATTAACTTACCAATTGGTTTGGTAGGAGGTGTAATTGCAGTAGCGTTAACTGGAGGAGTTATATCGGTTGCGTCTTTAGTTGGATTTGTTTCTCTGTTTGGGGTAGCGACTCGCAACGGTTTATTATTGGTGGATAATTACAATAGTAAATATGCTGAAGGGATGCCGTTGAAAGATATTATTGTCAAAGGGTCGATGGAACGACTAAATGCGATTATAATGACGGCTTTAACTTCCGCTTTGGGTTTGGCGCCGATGGTACTGCAAGGTGGACCAGGACAAGAACTATTACAACCACTTTCTATAGTCGTTTTTGGTGGGTTGTTTACTTCGACAGGAATAACTTTGGTCGTTTTACCTGCTTTATATGCGAAGTTTGGTAAATATTTATTTCCTAAGAAAGCAGATGAAGCTAAAGAGGAGCAGTTCTTCATGCACATGTAATTATCTAAACTGGATATTAGAGATTTCTAAATAAAAAAATCTCCAAAATCTTTTTATGGGATGGGTGTCAAAGCCCATCTCATATTTATTAGAGCGAGCAAGAATAGCCACCCCACGACAGAGTTAATTTAATTTTTGAAAATCTCTTAATCTATCAACAGGAAATTTCATCATGATTTCATATTCAGATGTAATACTAATTAAGTATAGGGAATAAGCTGATTTAATAGTTTATACTTCCAACAAAGTGGACTATTAATGCTAATACAAAATTTATTTAAGAAAGTTCCTTTCGGAGTCATGAAAATGAGAAATGAACCTTTAACTACAAATGATATGGTGCGTACCTATCTCCATGAAATTGGACGCATCCCTTTGTTGAGTCACGAGCAAGAAATTTATTTTGCCAAGCAAGTTCAACTGATGATGACAGCACTGGCTCAAAAAGAAGAACTTTCCAAAAAATTACAGAACGAACCTACACTACGAGAATGGGCTGAAAGCGTAAATTTAACTGAAGAGATACTACTGGAACAGCTAAATTCTGGGCAAATTGCCAAGCAAAAAATGATTTCAGCCAATCTTCGGCTCGTGGTATCGATTGCGAAGAAATATCAAAAACGTAACTTAGAACTGTTGGATTTAATTCAAGAGGGTACATTAGGGCTGGAACGGGGAGTTGAAAAATTTGACCCTAGTTTAGGATACAAGTTTTCAACTTACGCTTATTGGTGGATTCGTCAGGGAATTACACGGGCAATAGCCCAACAGTCACGTACTATCCGCGTACCTATCCATATTGCTGAGAAGTTAAATAAAATTAAGCGTATTCAACAAGAATTATCTCAAAAGCTGGGCCATATGCCTACCGTTACTGATATTTCTGAAGCGCTCAATTTGGAACCCAGCCTAATTCGAGAGTGTTTACAGTTTTCTCGTCAACCTATCTCGTTAGACAAACGGGTTGGACTAGAACAAGATACCCAATTACAGGATATGTTGCAAGACAACGGAGTATCTCCTGAGCATTATACAGAGCAAGAATTACTTCGTCAAAATATTCATAATTTACTGAAAAAGCTGACTCCACAACAAAAAGAAGTGTTAACGCTACGTTTTGCTTTAACAGGCGGATATAGACTTACATTAGCACAAGTTGGCGAGCGTATGGGTCTTTCTAGAGAACGAGTACGCCAACTTGAAAAACAAGCAATAAGCACTCTAAGAAAATATAAATATAAGGTACGCAATTATTTAACTAACTAATTTCTCGCACGTCCAAAAATTAGTGCCAGATAAAAGGTTCACCTACTGAAAAACTTTAATTATTTATATTGCTTTTCCTAAAATGAATTTAGAAAAATCTCCTCCTCAACGCCTTCATCTTCATTACTTAGATGGCTTGCGAGGAATTGCTGCTTTGTACGTAGTCGCTGTACATATTGAGCCGTCTACAAGAGAAGCATTACCTGCATTTTGGTTAATTTTTGAAAAGACACTCAGATATGGTGCATTTAGTGTTGTTATCTTTCTTGTGCTTTCTGGTTACGTGTTAATGTTGCCAGTTGTTAAATCACAACATGGTTTAATCTCAGGTGGCTTTCTTAAATATATTAAACGCCGCGCACGCCGAATCTTGCCACCTTACTACGCGGCTTTGATTGGATGCCTGCTACTTGCGTTTATAATATTTTTACTGGAGGAGTTTACCAGTTTTAAATGGGATAAAGTTGCAGGAGAAGGCCCATTTTCCCCCTACTTTAATTTTATTGATGTGTTATCTCATCTACTTCCAATACTGCTCGGTTAAGGATTTTTTACGTTGATTTCGGGCACGTAGAGACGCGATTAATCGCGTCTCTACAAGGTTTATGGTTTTATCGAATTTTCTTAACCGAGCAGTATTGCATCTACTTCTTATTCACAATTTTAGCAGCAGTACATATTTAACTATTAATCCACCGATGTGGAGTGTTGCGACAGAGTGGCAGCTATACTTTTTATTTCCGTTTTTACTACCAATTTGGCGCCGCTTTGGCTTATTATCGGTAGTATTTGCCGCTTTTATTGTAGGAATATTACCCTTTTACATACTGAATGATTTTTCAATGGCATCCAGTTCTTGGTTTATTGGCTTATTTACCTTGGGGATGGCAGCAGCAGAAATCGGATTCTCTCAAAAACCTAAATTAATCTCTCTGAGAAATTCCTTACCTTGGGGTAATCTAGCAATAATTTTAACTCCTATTGCTTTTGTCACTGAATGGAAGAAGTTAGGACTACCGATATGGATTGGTCAAAGTTTTTTTGGTATAGTCTCAGCTTGTCTATTTATTTACTGCACTCGGTTTGTAATTGAGGGCAAAAAGTTGCCTCATGTTCTGAGCATATTAGAACATCCTTGGGCTGTTGCGCTTGGAGCATTTTCTTACAGTCTGTATCTAACTCACGGACTAGTTATCACAATCACACGTTACCTGCTTTTTGGTTTAAATATAACTCCCTTCATGTTTGCAGCAGCATCTTATTTGATAGGCATACTAGCATCCTTAGTTTTCGCTTACTGGTTTTATTTGATTTTTGAGAAACCATTTATATCTAGTTCCAGTAGTAGCAGGTAAAACTTAAAGATTAACTTATTTTCAAATATTGGCTTGATACGTTTCGCAAAAACAACGCAGGTTATAAACTTAATAACCCAAGATTTATCATAAAATTTTATCTAGCCAAAGAAAATAACAAAATATCTCTGATATACAGGTACTAAAGTAGTACTAAATTAGTATATCTAAAATATACCTAAATTTCATCCTGATTTCATCTTGATATGAAAAACTTATAATTAAGGTATATAAAATACCTGCTTGGTGCTGTTCTTTCAAAGGAAAAAGGAGGAAGTTAAAAGGACAAAAACCTTCTCAAATCAGGATTTTATCTTTATCCTTCAACCTTTTTCCCCTGAATTATAATTTATTAAGCTATGACCGAATTTGTGCAAGCATCTATCAATAATGAAAATAAGATTTGCCCCGTCAACTCTTACCATGAATGGGATCCACTTGAAGAAGTGATTGTCGGTCGATTAAACGGAGCTAACATTCCTCCATATCACGTTTACCCAGCATTCTCAAATCTTGGGATATATTAGAAGCACCCCAACCTGATCCAGTTTCCGGAATCACAGGAGCAATGTGCAGTAAATGGATTAGCTTGAATATGTTAATGCTAGATGAAAAACGAATCATTATGGACAGCACGCAAGAATCAATGATTAAATCACTAAAAAATTGGGGATTTGAGCCAATACCCCGTTCATTTATGGACTTTGTTCCCTTTGGCGGCTCTTTTCATTGCGCGACTTTGGATGTTAGAAGAAGAGGAGAGCTACAATCTTACTTTTAAGTGCAGCCTCTATTGCACTATATCTATCGTAAATATAAAATTTTCCTTAAGCTTTTTTATTTAGCCGCAGAAACTCAACAAATTTCATCTTGATTTCATTTTGGTCTGGGACATTATATACAGTACCTACGGAACGAATATTGTTATATACCAAGCTACTATCCAGCAAGAGTTGAAAAAATAATGCTTAATACTAATGCTTAATACTATTGTCAAATGGTCGATAGCTCAACGGTGGCTGATAGTTCTAGCCTCGATACTAATCAGCTTATGGGGATTTCGTGTTATTACACAAATGCCCCTTGATGTTTTTCCTGCATTTGCTCCTCCACAGGTCGAAATCCAAGTTGAAGCTTCGGGTTTGGCGCCAGAGGAAATTGAATCTTTGGTTACTCGACCGATAGAAAGTTCAATTAACGGGACACCGGGACTAGTATCTTTACGGTCGGCTTCAGCGGTGGGTATTGCTTCAATTAAAGCTGTTTTTAGCTGGGATACCGATATTTACCGTGCGCGCCAACTAGTACAAGAACGTCTGCAACGCGCGCAAAGTTTACTACCACAAGGGGTAGACCAACCCGAAATTCTCCCCGTTAACTCACCGCTAGGCTGGACGGTAAAATATGCCTTTACTTCAAATACAACCTCGATGATGGAAGTATGGCGTATTGTTAATTGGGACATCAAAAACCGCCTGCTTGCTGTGCCTGGGGTTAGTAACGTATTTATCTATGGTGGCGATGAAATTCAGTATCAAGTATTGGTTGACCCAGATAAACTTAAACAATATAACATTTCTTTAATAGATGTAACGAAAGCTGCACAAGAGTCGAACAAAAACGTACCAGGAGGATTTTTAATTACTCCTGACCAAGAAATGTTAGTACGCGGGATTGGGCGGATTGATTCAATTGATCAACTTAAACGCTCGGTTATTAAAGCGACAAAAGGCACGCCCGTATTATTAGAACAAGTAGCAGATGTACAAATTGGTCCAGCACTGCGGCGGGGAGACGGATTATTTAAAGGTAAGCGTGCGGTAATCTTAACTGTTACTAAGCAACCTGCAGCAGATACTCCAACGGTCGTGAGAGCCGTGGAAGAAGCAATGGCGGAAATTAAGCCAGGACTGCCAAAAGATGTAGCGTTCGCCAAAACCTTTGACCAAAATTTATTTATTGAAGGTTCGGTCAAAAACGTTGAAGAAGCGCTGCGCGACGGTACAATTATTGTTTCCGTTATCCTGATTCTATTCCTAATGAACTGGCGGACGGTAGTTATTAGCCTTAGTGCTTTACCTGTGTCGTTACTTTTGGGGATGATTATCCTGAACTGGACAGGTCTAGGTATTAATACCATGACTTTGGGAGGGCTGGTAGTAGCAATTGGTTCTGTGGTGGATGACGCAATCGTGGATATGGAGAACGTTTATCGGCGCCTGCGCGAAAATCAAGTGTCTCCTCACCCCAAAAAACCTTTGCAAGTAGTTTTTGATGGTTCAGTTGAAGTACGTGTCAGCGTGCTATTTTCTACAGTAATTATTGCTGTTGTCTTTGCGCCAATTTTTGCACTAACAGGGGTGGAAGGTCGCATTTTTACGCCGATGGGGATTGCTTATCTATTATCAATTTTGGCTTCTACTCTGGTTGCATTAACACTGACTCCAGCATTGTGCGCTTTATTACTTGCGAATCGGCGCCTACCCAGTGCAGAAACTTGGGTGGAACGTAAAGCACATCAAGTTTATCGTCCCGCTTTGAAATTTGCAATTCGGCGCCCCAAGATAGTTTTGGGGATAGCTTTGGCGGGATTTGTCGCTGTGATGGTAATTTTACCTGGTTTAGGAAAAGTTTTTTTACCAGAGTTCCAAGACCGTCAGTTAGTAAATGCCATAATCCTTCTACCTGGAGAATCTTTGGATGCGACAAATCAGTCTGCTTTAACAGTGATGGATGCACTCAAAAATAACAAGCTGCTTGATACTATTCAGTTTCGATCTGGCTTCGCTCAAGGCGATCCTGATGTAGCGGGGGTTAATTTTGGGGAAATGGATGTGCAAATTAGCGAAGAAGGAGCCAAAAACCGAGAAAAAACAATTGAAGTTTTGCGTTCTGAGTATGAAAAACTTCCAGGTGTTGCAACTAATATTGGTGGTTTTATTTCCCACCGTATGGATGAAATTTTATCGGGTGTAAGAAGTGCTATAGCTGTCAAAATTTATGGTCCCGAACTTGAACAACTCCGTACTATAGGTCAACAAGTACAAACGGCGATGAGTGGTATCCCTGGAATTGTGGATTTGCAACTCGAACCGCAGGTTCCTGTAAAGCAGGTGCAAATTCAGTTTGACCGCGATGCAGCCGCTCGTTACGGCTTAAGTATTGGCGAACTTGCAGATACAATTGAGACAGGATTGAATGGAAAAGCTGTTTCCCAAATCTTAGACAAACAACAAACTTTTAATATGGTTGTTTGGCTGCAAGAACGTTATCGTCATAATTTAGACATACTTGGTAATTTGTTAATTGACACCCCGAACGGGCAAAAAATACCGCTTTCTCAAGTTGCTAAAGTTGATTATGGCAGCGGACCTTCGACTATCAACCGTGAAAACGTTTCTCGATTGATTGTAGTTGCTGCAAACGTTTCAGGAAAAGATTTAGGTTCTGTAATTAAAGACGTGCGAGATCGGGTCAAGCAAATCCAACTTCCGGGAGGATACTACGTGCAATTTGGCGGACAGTTTCAAGCACAGGAGCAAGCAACCCAAACCTTGCTTATTTCAGGGGCTGGTGCCTTTGCAGTAATTGCAGTTTTGATTTACTTCGCCGTCCACTCAATTCCTGCCACACTAATGATTATGATTAACTTGCCACTAGCGTTAATTGGTGGTGTAATTTCTGTCGCTCTTGGTGGTGGTATTATTTCCGTTGCTTCGATGGTTGGTTTCATTACTTTATTTGGAGTCGCAACGCGAAATGGATTATTACTAGTAGATAATTATAACAATCGTCTAGCTGAGGGGATACCGCTCAAAGAAGTAATTGTTGAGGGTTCAATGGAACGCTTGGTAGCGATTCTACTCACAGCCCTCGCATCAGCACTTGGCATGGTTCCGTTAGTAATTGGCTCTGGCGCAGGTAAGGAAATTTTACAACCTTTGGCGGTGGTTGTTTTAGGGGGATTAGTTACTTCTACAGCCTTGACACTATTAGTTTTGCCAGCTTTGTATTCGATGTTTGGTAGGTTTTTGGTTCCTAAAGAAACAAAAGAAGATATTCAAGATATTAATGCTACTCAAGGTTCAGTTATATGATGTTCAATTTATTAAATCTTCCCAGAGGTCAACCTGGGATACATAGATACTCATGCCCTTTGCATGAAATTACCGTAGTTTTATCTAATTAACAATTGATGAGGAGTAAATCAATGAGATCACTCAAATTAAATTTTGTGCTTTTAGCTAGTGTAGGATTATTTTTCTTAGGCGCCTGTAGTAACCAAGCATCAGAGCCTAGCAGCAGCAATACAAATAGTGGTACAACAGAAACCGCAGCCAAAACTGACACTGCAAGCAAAACTGAAACATCTGGTGAAAAATCCGCGCATGGCGACTCGCATGGTAAAAATGCTCAAGTTGTTGAATCTGGAAAGTATCACTTAGAAATGGTGCCTGAAAAAGAAGGTAATGCAACACATTTAGATTTTTACTTGCAAACAGGTGATAAACACGAAGCAGTACCAAATGCAAAAGTTACGGCTGATATTCAGTCACCTGATGGAAAACAAAAGACAGTTCCCCTTACTTATGATGCTAGTGGTAAGCACTATACTGCTAAGTTGGATGGTGGTGCAGCAGGTCAATACCAAGTAAAAATTACTGCGGCTGTTGGCAGTGAAACAGTAAACGGGCGGTTTAATTTTAATCAGTAATCTAACTGATTAACATTATCAAGAATGTAGTTTGGCATAAAAAAGAAGCGTATTGCAAAAAGTAAATTTTGTTTCAACTTCATTATTTTTGCCAACTACTTTATTTTCTCTATAAACAAATAATCTAAAAACATAATCTTTATATTCACTTTTTGAATAAAGACACCAGTAAATCCGCAAGAGTGTGAAGTATTATTTTCGCAAATCACTCAAGCCTTGGATTCAGGAGAGTTTTTCTTATTAGGTATCGATTTGCAAAAACCCAAACCTATCTTGGAAGCTGCATATAATGATAGTCAAGGAGTGACGGCTACTTTTAACTTAAACATGTTAGACCATATTAACTGGTTGTATAACGGTAACTTTAATACAATGCAGTTTGAGCATTGGGCATTTTACAACGAGACTGAAAATCAAATTGAGATGCATTTGCGTTCAAAGCAACAGTAAACTATGAAATTAGGCGCCTAAATTTAAGTATTAATTTTGCTGGCGGCGAAACTATTATGACCGAGATTTCACGTAAGTTTGATATTGCGACAATCAAGTTATTACCTAAAAGGATATTCTTGAGACAAAAGAGAGAGAAAAAATATTTGAGCTTGTTCCGTTGGTTACGTTTGGTATTGCTAGGTTTACTAATTAGTTTGTTGGTAATACCATTGACCGCAACCGCTTATATCAGTTTGATGACGAATGGTATCCGCTATATCAAACCAGAAGAAGTTCCACAAGAACGGCTAGCAATGATATTCGGTGCAGGAATCTTAGCTAATGGTCAACCGACACCGATGCTTGCAGACCGTGTAAAAGCTGCGGTTAAACTTTACCAGATTGGGCGAGTTAAAAAGTTACTAATGACAGGGGATAACAGTAGAGTTTCCTACAATGAGGTTAGGTCGATGCAGCAGTACGCTCATGGTTTGGGAGTACCCATGAAAGATATTGCTCTAGATTACGCTGGTTTTAGCACCTATGAGAGTTGTTATCGCGCTCATCAGATTTTTGGACTACATGAAGCTGTTGTTGTCACCCAAAATTATCATTTACCTCGTGCAATTTACACCTGTCGCCAATTTGGATTAGATACCGTAGGTTTAGGAACTCCAGATATCGAAATTTACGGACTCTGGGGAATGATTCCTTATTTAAGGCGAGAAATGTTCGCAAACGTTAAAGCATTGTGGGAGGTTCATATTACCCGTCCTCAACCAACTTTTTTAGGACGCTTTGAAAAAATATAGCGAACTGTCGAATTGGCGCCAAATTTGAAAAATTGCAAAATTTCATCCTAATTTCATCAGGTCATGTCAATCTAAGTATAGAGGTAAATTAATAACATAGATAACTCAGTGCAGGGCTAAACTATATGTCATCTTCCATTAACTTATTTTGATTCTTATCTTGACTTACAGATTTTCCATCTTTTTTGTTTTACTACCCCTGATAACAGGAGTAGCTTTTTACCGTGTGGTGTAATTTTATCTGTTGGAGTGAAAATATATGTTGAAGTACCGTTACTTAATTGTTGCAGGTATTGGTTATATACTTATATTAAGTAATATTGCTACTAGTTCAGCCCAAACAATATTTCAGTTAACACAATCACAATCTCAGTCTACATCCCCTACTTCAACTTCACTTGATAACCTCAATCCGAATTCAAATCTTCTACAGTTTCCTACCAAATCAGAGGAAGTCAAAATTCTCGTAACTCAGCCTATCACCTTAGAGCAAGCTTTGGAACTAGCACGCCGTAATAATCGAGACTTACAAGTAGGAATATTAACTCTGGAGCGTAGTCGCGCGGGGTTACGCGAAGCACAAGCGGCTTTATATCCCAATCTCGGTTTAAGTACGGATGTCTCCCGTGGACAATCTGCAAACGATCAACTTTCTGCCGAATTGCGCTCTCGAAGTGGAATACCGACAAGCCAAGAAGCGGCAAGTACAACTTTCTCCGGCGCCGCGCAGTTAAGTTATAACATTTATACTTCTGGTTCAAGGTCAGCCCGCATTCGAGCGGCAGAGGAACAATTACGTTTTGATGAATTAGATGTGCAACGTTTGTCAGCAGAAATTGGGCTGCAAGTTGCCACTCAATACTACGATTTACAACAAGCCGATGAACAAGTTAGAATTAATCGTGCTGCCGTTGAGAACGCGCAACGCAGTTTAAAGGACGCTCAAGCATTAGAAAGTGCGGGAGTTGGTACTAGATTTGATGTTCTGCGTTTTCAGGTAAATTTAGCAAATGCTCAACAAGAACTGACTAATAGTCTTAGTCAGCAACTAGTAGCCGCAAGACTGCTGGCAGTCACGTTGAGTTTAGCGCAATCTACAAATGTCAGTGCCGCAGATTCAGTGAAAATAGCTGGTTTATGGAATCAAACACTCGAAGATAGTATTGTGCTGGCATTTCAAAGTCGTCCTGAATTGCAACAGCAATTGGTACAACGTAATATTAACGAGCAGCAACGACGCTTGGCACTTGCTGAGGTTCGACCACAAGTTAGTTTGGTTGCTAGTTATAACTTGTTAGACGTGTTTAGTGACCGTGTTGGCATTACCGATGGTTACTCGCTTGGAGTTAGAGCAAACTGGAATTTATTTGATGGAGGCGCCGCTAGAGCAAGATCTGCTCAATCGAAAGCTAATATTAATATTGCCGAAACTCGTTTTACTAGCCAACGCAACCAGATTCGTTATCAAGTCGAACAGTCTTACAGTAATTTGCAATCGAATTTAAGTAATGTTCAGACCGCGACTGTTGCTTTAAATCAAGCTCGAGAGGCTTTAACTTTAGCAAGGTTAAGATTTCAAGCAGGCGTAGGCACTCAAACAGATGTTATCGCTTCTGAAACCGAGCTTACTAGGGCTGAGGGTAATCGGGTTAGAGCTATATTAGACTACAATCGTGCTTTGGCTGGTTTGCAAAGGGCTGTTAGTAATCTGGGAAATCCTTAAATGTAGGTGTGCAAATGTTGAATCACGAGAAAAAACATCTGTAGGATAAAATTTGTTCGATTATTCCAAAATATTAAGTAGTTGGAAAATATTTTGTCAATTTTCAACTGTTTAAGTTTAAAAGTTTGACAATATTTACTAGCTCCAACTGTTTAAATTTTATCTTTTATATATCAATAAATTAAAACTCATTATTCTCTATTTGTAGAGATAATGAGTTTTTTTTAATATTTGAATTTGAGTAAAATAAAAAGCATTGATAATATCAATTTATTGCAATAAAGAAAATACTTTTAATTATATGTTATTATGCCAAATTTCATCTTAATTTCATAATTAACATTCATACTTATAAATATAGAGACAATTAATTTACTAAATTAAAGAGGACATGACCATGAAAAAGTTGATTTATGCAGTTGCATTTACCTTAGTTATTGCATCTTCAGTTCCTGTAGCTTTGGCAAAAAACCCTAATGATGCTAAGGTCACTCATCTTGGTAATAGTGCTGCATTTCCTAACGATTCTGCTGTTTCAGATGCTACTCATAAATTTGAAGTACACGTTCAAGGAAAAGCTGTATCTGAGTTAGCTATTAATTTGCCAGAAGGAGTCAAAGTTAATAGAGGAATTGAGGTTAAAAACAAATCAGGTCAAAAAATTCCTGCGACAGTTTCAATTGATGGAAAAATAGCTACAGTAGCTTTTGCTGAACCTGTAGCTCCTGGTAACTCGCTATCGGTTTCTATGAAAGGAGTTAACGCTTCGAGTTACGATTCTAATCAATTTTTGCATTATCAAGTATCTGCTAAAAATGAAGGAATGAAAGAAGCTATTTCACTCGGTTTGGTTCAGATAACAACTTACCTAAGTTAAACAGCGAAATTAAACAAATTACCTGTCAATAATTAGATAAACTGCTTTCAAAAGAATTAAGCAGTATTTATAGAGTAGCTTTCAAAATAGGCTACTCTATCTACCTCGCTAATTTTTTATAAGAAATTTGATTTTCAACATGAACTAAGTTATTGACCTAACTATATTGTTTTAATTTATACTATATTGCTTAAGATATTTAACGCAGAATGTATCGCTGGTTTATCCTTTTTATAACGGCTTATTTGATTGCCACTGGAATTATTTATGAGGAATGATAACCCAAGTTGACCAGCATTTTATCGAAATGATGGTTCCACATCATGAACAAGCAGTGCAGATGGCGGATTTGGCTTTAACTCGCTCTAAACGTCCTGAAATTAAAAAATTAGCGGAAGCGATTAAAAGAGATCAAAACCGCGAAATTCAACAAATGCGAACTTGGTACAAAGCATGGTACGGTAAAAATTTGCCTGTTGTTGCGATGAATCAGGGAACAATGATGCAAATGCATCAAGGCATGAAACCAGAAATGATTTGGCGCCGATACACTACTAATAACTAGTGAAGTTAACTTTTTACGTGTTTTCAAAAACCGTGCAGCAGGAGAAATTAATATTGGCTTGTTTAATAGTTTTAATTTTGACGATGCAGAAACATCTGCGTAACTTTTGCCATAAGTAATCTGGGTTTGTAACTGCTCTGGGAGTGCGGTGCAGGCGCCGAGCAGGTGCTTCTCTGAGTAGTTGCTCCTATTTAAAAAAATTGAGTTAAATTTCATCTTGATTTCATCCGATTATGAGAATCTTATTTATAGGGTCAAACCCGCTGTAACAAATATTACTTTGTATGAGGAATAAAAATCATGTCCCAAGCTAAATTTTTGTGGAAATATCTACTGTTTAGTCCTGTTGCTCTAGTAAGTAGCCTTGCTTTTTCAATATCAACCATAGCTGCCGAGAATCCAGTAAAGTCTGAAGTAAATCAAATTGATGCCCTAGCTCAAGTAGACCCGACTTCCGGTAACTCTTCTTTAAACCAAATCCAACAATACAGTAGTGACACTGCCCAAGTCACATCTGTTTCCCAGTTTTCTGACGTGCAACCTACAGACTGGGCTTTTCAGGCCTTGCAGTCGCTTGTTGAGCGCTATGGTTGTATTGCTGGTTATCCGAATGGAACTTTTCGGGGAAACCGTGCTATGACCCGTTATGAATTTGCCGCTGGTTTAAATGCTTGCTTAGAGCGAGTCAACGAACTAATTGCCACAGCTACTACTAACTTGGTTACTAAAGAAGACTTAGCAACTGTGCAACGGTTGCAAGAAGAATTCTCTAATGAACTAGCAACTGTACGGGGTCGTGTAGATGCTCTTGAAGCTCGTACTTCTGAAATAGAAGCCAATCAATTTTCCACTACAACAAAGCTGAATGGAGAAATCATCTTTAACATATCTAATGTTTTTGGTGGTGATAAAAGGGCGGTGCCTTCTGGTGCCAACCCAAATACCGCTAGAGAATTAGATTCCAACACTATTTTCACTGACCGAGTTCGTTTAATCTTGAATACGAGCTTTGATGCTAAAGACTTGTTGCAAATACGTTTGCAAGCCCGAAATGTAACTCCCTATGACACAAATGTAACAGGCACTAACATGACCCGCTTTGGTTTCGATGGGAATCAAGATAATAACATGGGTGTTGATAAAGTCAACTACTCTTTTGACCTCAGTGATTCAATACGAGTCAAAGTAGATGCAGCAGGTGGTAATATATACGACAATATCAACAACTTCAACCCTGACTTAGCTAGTGATAATAAGGGCGCTTTATCTCGTTATGGTCGTTTTAGCCCCATTTACCGCACAGGCTTTGGTGGTGCAGGCGCAACTATAAATATAAATCCGAAAGGTTCTCCTTTCTCTGCATCAGCATCTTATGTAGCTCGTACAGCAAATAATCCTGGTTTAGGTGCAGGTCTGACAAATGGCGCCTACACTGCTCTTGGTCAACTAGTTTTCCAACCTAGTAAAGCATTAAATGTTGGTTTGACTTATGCTCGTAACTATCAAAATAGTTTGTCTGGTATCAACATGTTTGAAGGTACTGGGAGTATCTACGCGGGTAATCCTTTTAATGGTGTTGCCACTACCGCCAACCACTATGGCATACAAGCAAATTTCATACCTAGCTCAAGCTTGACCATTGGTGGCTGGTACGGTTATGCCGATGCAGAAGCATTGGTAAATGGTGCAGGAGTAAATAAAGGAGATAATGCATCAATCAATTATTGGGCTGCAACCCTTAGCATCAAAGACTTTGTGAAAGAAGGTAACTTGCTTGGCTTTATCTTTGGTCAACCACCTAAAGTCAGCAGTAACGATGCTTTCACTTCTGCCACAAGAACTATTAGACGCGAAGATAACGACACTTCTTACCACCTGGAAGCTTTGTACCGTATGCAAGTAAATAAGAATATTTCTGTTACTCCAGGTTTATTAGTAATCTTCAATCCCGAACATAACAACAACAATGACACTATCTACGTAGGTACACTCCGTACTAACTTTTCGTTTTAGAGTGCAATTAGCTGTTGTTTAGGGAGCATCTCACTCAGGTGCAAATTTAGAGACGCGATATGTCGCGTCTCTATAATCTTGATTTGAGTAGCACGCAGTTCGTGAACACGAATAAATTAGAAATGCTACATAGTTTTTCTCTGTATACATAGATACTAATAGTTTGTTAATAGTACTTGAGCCGTTTTAGATGCATAACATTTAATAAGTTTTTGTAGTTTTAAACGCAAGCCTAAATTTCTTATATTGCTTTATATTTCATATTGATTTCATCTTGACCTGTCAGAATTAAAATAGCTCAATCAGGTCCATTGCACTTAGTTAAATTTTATTACTACTTTAACTAAGTCTCACTTACACCTACTTGGCAATTGGACTTGCTGAGTGTTTCTTAATTTGTTTACAGTAATATTGCGATTTTCTTAATAACCAATTATACATTATAGCTACAAAAATCTTTTAAGTCGTCTCTTGACGCTATCTTTCTTGTAGTCTATTTTCAAAGTTTTGTTGACTGTTCATAATTTGATGAATTTTATTGTCCACCTATTGCATCTTATCCAGAATATCAAATTCGCTTGATTTAAGACTGTTCCAGCATAACTTAATCCTTACAAGACAACGATTTTGGCTTGTTTTAACTACGTACATTTACCCGGCTTTGATATCGTTTTTTACAACAAACGCATCCTTTTATAGTTTACTGTAGAGTTAAGTAAATATGTATAAAGATTTATTTCCAGATGTGATTGCAATACCTATAAACTGAACTGTTATCTGAACTGTCATCTTAATTACAATTAGGCGCCAGTCCAAGAAAAAAATTTAGAAACTAGAAAGGGCTTGACTCTCTAGCCCACTAGAGGGTTAAAAATAAAATAAGTAAGAAAAATTTTAGGTGGACATTATGACAAAACGTCAAATAGAAATTTTTACGGCTGACTGCCCTCTCTGTGATGAAACAGTGCAAATGGTGCAAGAATTGGCTTGCTCTCATTGTGAAGTATCGATTTATAAGCTGCGGCAAGAACAGGAAAAAGCCAAACGGTATGGAGTAAATGCAGTGCCAGCGATCATCGTTAATGGAAAACTAGTTCTGACTGGCAAACCTAATCGAGAGCAACTTCTAGCTGCTGGGGTGGGTCAAAGTATCTGACGTTTACACATACCGTGAAAAGTTAGAGGTGTGGAGTCCAGGGTGTGATAGCCTAAGTGAAAATCGTGCATTCGTAGAGACGCTTTCACGTAAACGTAAGCGCGTCTCTACCTGCTTGCAATTTTTTACAATTCCTGAACGAACTGCTACACAGCATTAAGCTTTGTATACTTTGCTCTTATCAAAATTATAAATATCTGCGACAATAGTATACAGAAAATTTTGGTATTAATTATAAATATATAGATGTGTAAATGTTGAGTCACAATCAAGAAAATGTATGTTAATTGGTCAAGTCACAGTTTTAAGCGGAGTTCCGATTGGAACTATTCGCTATTATGAGAGTTCAGGTCTCCTCAAATCTTATGGACGTACAGAGGGAGGATATCGGCAGTTTTCAGAAGATGTCCTTACCCGTTTAGCTTTTATTAAACGGGCACAAAATCTTGGTCTTAGTCTAGAGGAAATTAGAGATATTCTTAATGTTTATGACAATGGAAAGCCTCCATGTAGTGATATTAAAGAAAAGTTAGAAAACAAGCTAATACAAATTGATAGTAAAATTAACGAACTGTTAACTCTACGCAATGAGTTAAGAGAATTACTTTCTGGTTGGAAAAATTTACCAGACAAGCCAGAGGACAAAATTTGCCCAATCATTCAGAAAAATTAACCTACTGGTTGATAGTTCTACTTTCCAATTTTGAACTACTTTTGCAATAAAACGTTGTAATTGGAAAAAATAACAATGAAAAACAAGCCAACCAAGTCTTGGATAATTTGGGTTTTAGCTACACCGGAAGTAAACTTATTCCTTTTTGCTTTTCTCATAAATTTTGTTTATGAAGTTTGGCAGGCGCCTTACTACGAATTCTATGGTAAGCCGACTTTGTTAGACAAAATTAAAGACTTAACTCACTGTTCATTCGGTGATGGCGTTATTACTCTTATTAGTGCTTGGATTGTAAGTATGCTAGCTCGTTCTCGTCGTTGGATGATTAATCCAACCTTGAAATTTACTTTACTTTTTACTAGTGTAGGTTTAATCATCACCTTAGTAATTGAAACATACCGAGTAAATGTCACTAAAACCTATGGAGTTCCGGTATTTGCTGTACCTGTTCTTGGTATGAGTTGGCTAGCTGTATTTCAGTGGATAATTTTGCCACCGTTGGTACTTTATTTAAGTCACCGTCAGATGTTGGGCTATCGAAAGGAACAATGAAAAAGTTTGGAACTAATTTACTAAAAAAAATATGTAGAAATATTTAGCTTATTTGTTTCCAGTTTTGGCCCCCATCTTGCAATTGAAATACAGCATTCTTGTCATTAACTGCATAAAGTATCTGTGGACTGTTAGCAGAAGAAGCTAGTTTCACAATCACTCCACTAGTTTCAGTCCAAAGCTTATTCCAAGTTTTTCCACCATCATTACTGCGATAAAGACCAGGCGCTGACTTTAGAAAACGGTATCTATATGTAATTACAGTAATCTTGAAATTTTGTTACCAATTATACATTATGGCGACAAGGATATTTTAAGTCATCCTTGCCGCTAGTCTTCTAGAAGTCTATCTGGAAGGGTTTTGTTGATTGTTCATCATTTGATGCATTTTGTTGTCCATCTGCTGTGTATTACCCATCATTTTTTTACAACAAGCGCATCCTTTGTCTTCTAACTGCTGTTTAGTTGGGGAAGATGGTGTTTGGCTAATCTGCTGTTCAGTCTTAGAGCTTGTAGCTGTATTCGCATTCGTAGCGCGACTCTCTGCTCGGCTGGGACTAGCAACTAATGTCAGAAGTGCAAAACTTGCTAAGGCACCAACAAATAAGGTTTTCATGTGTGTAGTCATATGTTTTTTACTCTCTACCTTGTTTTCTGTCAGCTATTTTGAACTGACTGAAAGCTATGTTAAACTCTCAAGTCACCTAGAGAGTCAAGAGATAAATCGATATATTTTGCTTATCTCAAGAAACGCATTATATAAACCATATACAGTAAGGTTTACAAGAAATGTATGCTTTCGTATTTTATGGGAGGTTTGCGGCGCCCTTGGAGGTTCACCGGAATGCACCACAAGATTCGCGGCGAAAATAAGTAGCTGAAAGCCAGTAATACAGCTGATTTAGTGGTATAGTGATTTTTAATACAGTATTGTTAATATATTTAAGTAATGACACATAAATTTATTTTCTAAAAACTAGAACATTAAAAGAATATAATTATATGACAACTGATCTACAGACTATTATTCAAAGCTATAAAAATGATTCCGAATCAATTTATAACACAGTATATTTTGTTTGAAGATTTACGGCAGCATTCTGACGCAATATACAAATTTGGTGAAGATTATTCTGTAATACTAAAAATAGCGAAGACGGCTTAGTGGACATATTGCTCTTACTACATCGAATTAATACCTTTGAATAATTGGGCAAATTGTTGGTTCGATATTATTAGTCACCTTTTCCCATCCTGAAAGAAGACCTTGTATCTCCTGCTTAAAAATTATCAGTTCTTGAATTTGCTTATCAATTACAGCTACTTTATCTTGCAATTTTTCTTTTATATGGTCGCAAGGTAAATCGCCTTGGTCGTGGACTTCTAAAAGCTCCTTAATTTCTAACAAACTTAATCCAAGACTCTGCGCGCGTTTAATAAAGTGTAAGCGTTCATAAACATCAGAGTCGAACAATCTAAACCCACCTTCAGTTCTACCCGATGCTTTGAGCAACCCTAGCTCTTCGTAATAACGAATAGTTTTGATTGGTACACCAGTTTGCTTGGCAACGGCGCCTATTTGTTTTGTTTTTTCTTGGAGTAACATAACACATACCTCTATGATCATTTCCTAATCTTGATCTTAAACTCTCCAGCTAACTAGAGAGTCAAGAGAAACGTGAGTAGGGGAAACCCCCTATGGAAGCGCACTACCTTACCTCGACGACACCGCGAAACATATTCATGCCACAGGCAAAAGTGTATTGACCTGGTTTTTGAGGTGTAAACTCAATTGGGGTGACTTGATTTAAGTCCAAGTCTTGGGCGATGTGAAAGTCGGGAAATACAACTTGTTCCAAGCAGCTACTTTTGTCACGACGTAGGAAGTTTAAGCGAACTGGTTGACCTGCGTTTACAACTACTCGACTTGGCTCGTAACCCCCGTCTACTGTAATTGTAACTTCTTGAATGCCGTCATGAGCTTCTGCCTTTCTGGATTTTGATTTACTCAACAAAAACCACCATATTTCCAAACCAATTAACCCTAAACCAGAAGCTGTAACTGCTGCTTTTACCCATAGCGGTTGTTCAATACGTTGAAACTCACTTGTTTGCGATGTCGTAGAACTATGGGTTTCGTGAGGCATTTGTGCTACTGTTTTGGTGGTAGCAACACCTAACAATAATCCCAAAGAAGCAAAACTGCTAATAATTACGTTTTTAATCAACATATTTGTCCCTTTTTATACAACTACTTTGGGTCGGAAGTTACGCAAACGCAATGCATTTGTTAATACTGAAACTGAACTGAATGCCATCGCGGCGCCTGCGATAATTGGGTTTAGCAACCAGCCAAAAATAGGAAAGAGAATACCAGCGGCAATTGGAATTCCTGCAACATTGTAAATAAAAGCGAAGAATAAATTTTGGCGAATGTTGCGAATTGTTGCATGGCTAAGTTGAATTGCTGTTACTACACCTTGTAAGTCACCGGAGATAAGTGTAATATCACTTGCAGCAATTGCTACATCTGTTCCTGTACCAATAGCAATACCTACATCGGCTTGAGCTAAAGCAGGAGCATCATTGATACCATCACCAACCATCGCAACAATTTTTCCTTCGCTTTGTAATTTCCTTACAGTCTCAGCTTTTTGGTCGGGTCTAACTTCTGCCAAAACACGCTTTATACCAACTTCACGGGCAATAGTTTCTGCAGTACGGCGATTGTCTCCTGTCAGCATTACTACTTCTAAGCCAAGTTTTTGTAATGCTTTTATTGCTTGGGTGGAGGTGGGTTTGACTGCATCAGAAATACCCATCAACCCCGCAATTTTACTGTCTACTGCGATATAAATAGCGGTTTTACCCAGATATTCTAGATGTTCTTTTTGTTGTTGTAATGGTTGGGTGTTTATATTTAATTCTGACATCCAGCGTTGTGTACCAATTTGTATCAGGTGGTTATCAACTACACCCTGTACGCCACTGCCTGCAATTGCTTCAAAATTACTCACCGAAACTAACCCTACTTCTTGGTTTTGGGCATATCTCACAACCGCTTCTGCTAGTGGGTGTTCTGAATTGCGTTCAAGTGATGCTGCTAATTGCAATAATTTAATTTCATTACCGTTTGCAGTACCGTCAGCAGTAACAAAATCTGTAACCGTGGGTTTGCCTTGGGTGATAGTGCCAGTTTTATCTAGTACTATTGTTTTGATTTTATGTGCTAATTCCAAACTATCGGCGCCTTTAATCAAAATACCATTTTCTGCGCCTTTACCCGTTCCTACCATTACTGATGTTGGAGTTGCCAAACCCAATGCACAAGGACAAGCGATAATTAAAACTCCGACTGTGGTAATCAAAGCCAGAGTCAGATTACCCATGATATTAAACCAAATCATAAAAGTAAGCAGTGCAATTGCAATTACCGCAGGTACAAACCATCCTGTTACAGAGTCTGCTAATCTTTGGATAGGCGCCCTACTACCTTGAGCTTGCTGTACAAGCTGGACAATTTGTGCCAACACTGTATCTTTACCTACTCGCGTTGTTTGAAATTTAAAGCTACCAGTTTTGTTAATAGTGGCGCCAATTACTTCGTCTCCCGGCTGTTTTTTTACAGGTACACTTTCTCCTGTCACCATAGATTCATCAATAGTCGATGTGCCATCAACTACTTCACCATCAACTGGAATTTTCTCACCAGGACGAACTAATATCACATCTCCAATTTGCACCTCTTCAATTGGAATATCTATTTCTTGACCGTTACGAATTAAACGTGCGGTTTTGGCTTGTAAACCAATGAGTTTACGAATCGCTTCTCCAGTTTGTTTTTTCGCACGACTTTCTAGAAGCTTTCCAACTAAAATTAAAGCAATAATAACTGCCGCCGCTTCATAATATACATCCGGTCTTAGACCTTGAGAGATGAAGAAACTAGGAAAGAAGGTAGGAAACAGCGAATAAATGAATGCCGCACTGGTTCCTAATACAACAAGAGTATCCATAGTTGCCGCATGGCGTTTAAAAGCTTTCCACGCATTACTATAGAAAGATAAGCCGCACCAAAATTGGATGGGAATTGTTAGCACTAGTTGTAGCCAAGGGTCATGCAACCACATGGGAATGAAAGGTACGTGTAGTCCTGTCATCATTGGTATAGAGCCAATAACAATAATTCCACTGAGAATACTTGATACAACTACTTTGCGCGTTAATTCATTAGTTTCTCTTGATTGTCTACGTTTTTCGGCTTCATCCTGTTGTGCGGCTGGGTTTTGTTCTTGCAATGGGTATGCAGAATAACCAGCTTCATCCACAGCTTGTTGGATAACTGTGACATCAGTTTTTCTTGGGTCGTATTCTACAGTTGCTAGTTCGGCGCCAAAATTAACAATACACTCGTTGACACCGTTTACAGAACTAATTGCTTCTTCTATGCTCCGCGCGCAAGAAGCACAACTCATACCGCGTAGCTTTAAAGTCGTGTTCTCCATATTTTCCTCCACTCAAAATATTGTGGGGTGGGCTTCAGATCGCCCGCCCTCATATAGTACAGCTATCACGCAACCGAGTAACCAGCAGTTGTAATCGCTTGTTTAATTGCCACTTCGGATGCTTGAGTTTCAACGTTAACTAACTTTGTTTTCGGGTCAGTTTGAACCGCAGCAGTTGGGTCAATAGCTTTTATTGCCTCTGTAATCGTGGTGCCGCAAGCAGAACAAGCCATATTTGGAACTTTGAGTTCAAGTGTCATGTCGATTACCCTCTCAATAACTAATCTTATTTTGAATTCTCCTGTCTACTGGAGAGTCAAGGGGTTTGAGAAAATTTTTTGCCGAAATTCTCTAAAAACTTACGTAAAGTAAGCCTGCCAATGATTTCAGCTTCAAGAGCAGGTTGCAGTTATTTGTGTCAAAAGCCAAAACAAACTAAAAATTTCATCCTAATTTCATTTCAAAAATTTCATCATTATTTCATTTTCATATAATATACTAAAAGTTGAAAACATCTGACTAGATTCTTAGAGATACTGTTTTTAGGCTTTTAGCTCTACTAATATGTTAGGGCTAGAAGCCTTTATTTATATTGATTTATCCGCTTGAAATTAAATGATAACTTCCAACACAGCCTGTAAGAGGGTAAAACTGGCATCCTTAGCCTTTTGAAAAATTTTTTGTGTCCCTCTTGACTCTCCAGTTAGGTGGAGCATTTAAGGTAGTTTGAAACGAGATTTAGTTATTGAATCATACACCTAACTCTACCTTTATCACGCTACTTAGCAAGGAGGAAAGATGGCTCTTGTTTGGCTTGTTTTACGGAGATCAAACAGGGAATACTCAAACAGAAGCCGAACTTATTCAGAAAGAGTTTGGTAGCGACAGTATTGTTGATATGAGGTAAGTCTTATGAAGATATTAATGAGCGCGCTTGTTACTACTGCAACTTTATTATTTGCACAAAGTTGCTCAACATCACCCAATAGTCAAGAACCGATAAAAGCAGTTTCAGCAGGAGAGCAAAACCATATGCATTCAACACAATCAGGAAATCATCAAGGACATTCTACGTACAATTCAGATCACACAAAAACACCAACGACTCAGGCAAAACTTACACTTCCAGAAACGGTTACAGTCAATACCTCTGTTCCGTTAGTAATTGATATTACAGATGCAACAGGAAAGCCAATTAATAAGTTTGATGTTTCCCATGAAGAACTAATGCATTTAATCATAGTTAGCGATGACCTTCAGTTTTTTGCTCACCTCCACCCACGTTATGAAGGCAATGGTCGTTTTACTGTCGAAGCTAAATTACCATTACCGGGAAATTACACGCTATTTAGCGACTATAAACCCACTGGAAAATCGACGCAAGTCTCGACTCTCAAAGCTCAAGTAAGCGGTGAAAGTTCATCTTCCCCAAACGTAAACTTCAAACGCAGTCAAATATTTAACAATACTAAGGTCGATTTACAGTTACCTTCCGAGACGGTTAAAGCGGGTGAGGAAGTTGCTGTCACATTCAATCTTGTTGGTGCCAATAATCAACCTGTCACAAATTTGCAGCCTTATATGGGTGAATTAGGACATTTGGTAATAGTACGTCAAGGAACCTCACTTACCTCTGCTGATTATATCCATGCTCACGCAGTCAAAAATCAAACTCCCGGACAGGTTAAATTTATGACCAGCTTTCCAGAACCTGGACTATACAAGCTTTGGGGACAGTTTAATCGCAATGGCGAAATTATCACGGCTGATTTTTGGGTAAAGGCAACCTAAAAAAAGCCTTAGCTTCAAATTTCTATAAATTTTACATCGCTCTAACTGTTTAGTTATGGAATCTTTTGAGTCTCAACATTCAAATAATGATCGTTCGTTGACACCAAAGTTAAAACCGGGCTTCTGGGCAATGTTAGCCTTAGTTCTACTTGGTGGGGGTGTTGGGTTTTGGTGGTTTATGGCTCCGGGCAAAGAATCACCCCCAACAGTAGCTGGGCAACACCCAGCAACAAAGGTACAAGTTACAACATTGCAATCTAGCACTATAGAGGAAAGTGCAGAATTTGTTGCAAATCTGGAGTCTCGTCGCTCTGTAACTTTGCGACCAAGAATTCAGGGTCAGGTTTCTCAAATATTTGTTCGGGCAGGAGAGAGAGTTAAAAGGGATACTCCTATTCTGAAAGTTGATGCCAAGCAGCAGCAAGCTTCTGTTGACAGTCGAATTGCAGCTTATCAATCAAGTCAAGCTGATTTAGAAACTGCTCAAGCAGAACTAAAAAGCGCCCAAGCAGATGCAAAAAATGCAACAGCAGCACTTAGAGCCTTAAAAGCTCGTCGAGCTTCTGAACAGTCTGATTTAAGACTTAATCAAAGCGAGTACGAGCGGTTCAATCAACTGTATAAAGAAGGCGCCAGCAGTTTACAAATTTTAGAACAAAGACGAAACAGCTTAGAGACGGCAAAAGCCAAGCTTGCTCAAACGGATGCTGACATTGCAGCGCAAGAAGCGATGATTACTAGGGCACAGGCAGTAGTTTCTAGGGCAAAGGCTACAATTGTTAAGAACCAGAGGTTAGTTAATCAAGCTAGGGCAAATATTAAGGAGCAGGCAGCGGAACTTCAGTTTTATACAATTACCGCACCGTTTGCAGGAATCGTAGGTGATATTCCTGTTAAGGTAGGTGATTTTGTTGATACGTCTACTCAGTTAATAAGCGTTTCTGAAAACGGTTTATTGGAGGTTAATATTTCGGTTCCTGTGGAACAGGTGGCTCAATTGCGGTTAGGAAGCGATATAGAGCTAGTAGACGGTCAAGGGCGTAATATTGGCACTAGTCGTATATTTTTCATTGCACCCAATACAGCAAATCAAACGCAATCTGTACTTGTTAAAGCTTTGTTGGATAATTCTCAACTAAAACTGCGAACCGACCAGTTTGTTCGAGCGCGGGTAGTTTTGGCTCGGCGCCCTGGAGTCCTGATTCCCACAAGCGCCATAACTCGTTTAGCCAAAGAAGCGTTTGTGTTTGTAGTTGAGGAACGCTCATCGCAGTCTGCCCAACCTCAATTTATAGCTCGGCAAAAACCTGTTGAATTAGGCGGTATTGAAAATAACCAATACCAGGTCATTAAAGGATTGCGACCTGGAGAACGAATTATTACCTCTGGTTTACTCGGTTTAAGAGATGGCGCGCCAATTATTCCTGAACCAGAAAAAAGCAATTAATTACTGATGTTTCTTTGTGCTGTTTAACTATGTTCGCAGATTTTTTTATTAAGCGACCCGTTTTTGCAATCGTCTGCTCCTTGATAGTTTTAGTGTCAGGACTAATTAGCATACCAACGTTACCTATAGAGCAGTATCCAGACATTAGCCCAGTTCAAATTAGCGTCACTGCTAACTATGTTGGCGCCAGTGCCCAAATTGTCGAGGAAACCGTAACATCGGTTTTAGAGCGACAAATAAATGGGGTCGAAGGTATGAGATACATGAGTTCGACCAGTAGCAATGATGGTACTAGTACAATTACGGTTACTTTTGAGCAGGGTTATGATATTAATGTTGCAGCTTCTGATGTACAGAATCGTGTTTTGTTGGCACAACCTAAACTGCCAGAAGTGGTACAACAAACAGGAGTTGCGGTAACAAAACAATCAAGCGGAATTGTTTTAGCGATGGCGTTATACAGTTCTGACGACCGCTACGATGATACTTTTATTAGTAACTATACTGATTTATATGTGTTAGACTCTCTTAGACGTATAAATGGTGTAGGGAATGTTCTATCCTTTGGAGAACGTCGTTATGCTATGCGAATTTGGCTTGACCCAAATCGTCTTGCTAGTCGTAATTTAACGGCTCAAGATGTAGTGAATGCGCTGAATCAACAAAACTTACAATTAGGCATTGGTGCAATTGGACAACCACCCGCTCCCGAAGGGCAAAAGTTTCAAATCGATTTGCAAGCTGTTGGAAGATTACGAGAACCCGAGGAATTCGAGAATATTATTCTCAAAGCTGGAAATGATGGAACGCTTATTAAACTTAAAGATGTAGGGCGCGCAGAACTAGGTGCAGAAAATTACAGTACATTTGCTCGGTATGATGGTCACATCTCTGTAGGCTATCAAATTATTCAAATTCCTGGTAGTAACGCTTTGGAAATAGCAAAAGCGGTCAAGGCAGAAATGGTAAGGCTAGCAAAGAATTTTCCCCCAGGATTAACATATGAAATCCCTTATGATTCTTCGCTATTTGTTGAAGCATCTTTCTGGGAAGTTGTCAAAACGTTAATTGAGTCTATTGTACTAGTTGTGGGAATCATTTTCCTTTTCTTACAAGATTGGCGCACTACTATTGTTCCTGCAATTGTAATTCCGGTTTCGTTAATTGGTACTTTTGCATTTGTCAAAGTATTTGATTTTTCGCTTAATAGCTTGACTTTATTTGGTTTAACCTTGGCAACTGGGATGGTTGTCGATGATGCCATTATTATTGTTGAAGACGTAGTTCGTTTGCTTGAGGAAAAAAATATCACTCCACGTCAAGCGGCTTCTGAAGCAATGCACGAACTGTTTGGAGCAGTGATTGCAACCTCACTAGTTCTCATGGCTGTTTTTGTTCCAGTTGCTTTCTTTCCAGGAACAACAGGACAACTATATAAGCAATTTGCGCTAACAATTGCATTTTCAACCACAATTTCCACATTTAACGCTATTACATTTACTCCTGCGGTATCCGCAATGTTACTACGTCGGGGACAACAACCGCGCGGTTTGCTTGGCTGGTTTTTTGCAAGGGTAAATGACCTTTTAGACTGGATGCGCCGAGGCTATCAAAGCATTCTCGGCGCCGTTACCCGCTTTAAAATAGTTGTGTTACTGTTATTTACTGTGTCGTTGGTATTAACCGGCTGGTTGTATATGCGTGTTCCTCAAGCATTTTTACCAGAGGAAGACCAAGGCTATTTTGTAAACTTGATTCAAGGACCTGATGGCGTTTCGTTAGACTACACTCGCTCGGTCGTGATGAAAGCCGAAAAGGAATTGCTCAATGTTCCTGAAATTGAGGGGGTGTTTGCAATGGGTGGCGTTAGTTTTAGCGGGAACACTCCTAATCGTGGGTTAATTATGACTCCTCTCAAATCTTGGTCAGAGCGAAAAAAACCTGAGCAATCTGTATCAGCAATTCTCAACCGGGTACGGGCGCCGTTAATGGGAATTCCTGAAGCACCTGTTCTAGCCGTCAACCCTCCAACTATTCAGAGTCTCGGCAGTGTAGGTGGCTTTGTGTTTCAATTACAAGACCGAGGAGATCAAAGCAATCGAGATATTAATGCATTAGATAAAGCCAAAAACGAGCTAATTAGCCGCGCGAATCAAACCCCTGGATTACAAGGAGTCTTTAGTACCTATACTGCCAACGCACCCCAGTTAATGGTTGAAGTACAGAGAAGTAAAGCAGAAGCTCTACAGATTCCAATTGATGAAATTTTCAACACCCTACAAACGTTCATTGGTTCGCGCTACGTAAATGACTTCAACGAATTTGGGCGTACTTATCGTGTTTACGTTCAAGCTGACTCACAATTTCGCTCGAATCCAGAAGATGTTGGTCGTTTGTATGTGCGCTCAAGACAAGGAAACATGATACCCCTCAGCAACGTTGTAACGATAAAATCAACAACTGGGGCACAAACAATTAACCACTACAACCTTTATCGCTCGATTGAAATTAACGGAGCAGCAGCTCCTGGTTTTAGTTCTGGGCAAGCAATACAGAAAATGGAAAAATTAGCGGCTGAGGTTTTACCCGCGAATTTTGGTTTTGAATGGTCGGGTATCTCCTTGGAAGAAGTGGAGTCTGGTGGTATTGCTCCAATTATTTTTGGCTTAGGAGTATTTTTTGTTTTCCTGGTGTTAGCAGCGCAATATAATAATTTTGTCGATCCTTTAATCATTATGCTCGCGGTTCCCTTAGCAGTCTTGGGAGCTTTGTCTGCTCAATCTCTACGAGGTTTGTACAATGATGTTTACTGCCAAGTTGGCTTGGTCATGCTAATCGGGTTAGCTAGCAAGAATTCGATTTTGATTGTAGAATTTGCCAACCAGCTACGAGAACAGGGACTTTCAATTACGGCAGCAGTGGTACAATCTGCACAAGCACGATTACGCCCTATTCTCATGACAACAGTTTCAACCTTAATCGGTAGCTATCCACTGCTTATTGCAACAGGAGCGGGATCTGCTAGCCGACTGTCATTAGGTACAGCAGTTTTCGGTGGAATGTTTGTTTCTACATTCTTGAGCTTGTTTGTTGTGCCAGTACTTTATATCATTATTATTCAGATTCGCCAACAGTATGGGTTGTCGAAAAAAGTCTATCCGCCAAAAGTGGATGCTCACTAGTGGGATATGCAGCACCCTAAGATATGAGGGAGTATTAACTTAACTCTATTAAAACCCAAAAAACCTAGAAAAAATCTTATCGCTCTGACTTGACTCTCCAGTAGGGGGAATGTTTTACATTTAATTTGGATTTTAAATTGCTGTGAAAGTCACAGACACATGGAGGATACATTGATGGAAATGAATAATCCACGTCAAAAAGCTAGATTGGCGATGAAAGATTCAGTACCTACTTCTTTGTGGTCGGATAATGAGAGCTTTATTACTAACTTACGCTCTAGTTTGAAGTATCATCCAGTTGCAACTCATCCAATCATTGCGACCCTAAATCAGGGAGCCTTTGATCGGGAACAGATGAAACGCATTCACCTTGAGTACCGTCATGCAATTGTGCAGATATTTACAGATGCCCTTCTGATAGCACAATATCAAACCCATAAGTTGGAACAGCAACTTAAACCTGGTAGCAAAATGTATGCCCGATTCCTTCTCACCCTAAATAATCTGGACGAGTTTGGCTTTCAGCCTGGTTTCGATCAGTATGGCTACTACCAAGGCAATCCCCATAAAGCCCATTATCCTCTGTTTGAGCGTGTACTTGATGAACTAGGAATTAGTCTTGAGGAACGACAGAGGTATATTCCTAGCAAAATTGCCAGTCAGGTGCGAAAGTGTCTTGAGGATTCCTACCATGATTTAAGCTCAATCACCAGTTTGCTTGCAGTTGCAGAACAGGAAGTAGTTCTGTTTAGTGCGCCTCTGCGTGAAAACATCAAAGCGATAGGAATAAATGTTACTACAGGGTATTATGTCTGTCATGGCACTAGTGATGATATGCAGGCTGAAGCCAACGACGACACCCATGAAGATGACCTTTGGTACGTCCTTATGCAGGCGATCTCTCCCGCGCAATACGATGACATTACTAAATTATGTCAGAAATACTGTGACTTGTGGGTCGAATTTTGGGATGCTCAAATGAATCTTTTGATTGGATCTTCCAGTAGGCATAAAACAACAATGCTAGCATGATAGTGATACTGATTAAAATTGCCAAGAGATTTGGTAATACGAAAATTAAGCAATTCATCCCACCCTTCCCTTCTTCAAAGGGCGGGATTATAAGCAAAAAGACTTCTTCTAGATTACGTAAAATTTAGGTGTACCTCATGATTGAAATCAAGGAAATAAACCAGCGTGTACGTGATGTTTGGAATGCAAATGCAGAATGGTGGGACAATCAAGTTGGTGATATAGACATCGCCCATCAATACGTCGTTAACCCTGCAATGGAAACACTTCTTGCAATTAAACCTGGTGAGCGGGTGCTTGAAATTGCTTGTGGCAACGGTACCTTCGCACGCAGTCTGGCTCAGTTAGGAGCATCGGTTCTAGCTTGCGACTTTTCAGAGGAACTTTTGAAACGTGCCAAAGCTCGGACTATAGATACACACGGTAGCATTGAGTATAGACTCCTAGATGCGACTGTTCCAGATCAACTCGCTTCTTTGGGAGAACACTCATTTAATGCTGCAGTAGTGTCAATGGCACTTATGGATATGGCAAACATTGAGCCTCTCATACGAGCTTTTAGTCGCCTGCTTGTTACCGAGGGACGGTTTGTATTCTCAGTTACTCATCCGTGCTTTAACTCGCTAGGAACCCAAACTCAATGGCTTGGTACGGAAGGTGTTCTAGTAAAAGATTACATAGAACCAGCAATAGGGGATGAAAACGCCAAGCCAGGTCAACCTATACGTCATCCCTTCTTTCATCGACCATTGTGGCACTTGTTTGGGACTTGCTTTCACGCAGGTTTTATTCTTGATGGTCTCCTAGAGCCAGTTCCCCCAGAGTGGTTGCAAAATGACCAACCAGACAAATGGAAGCGCTATTCTCGAATTCCACATGTTATGGTAACTCGGTGGCGTTTGCTCAAGCAAGAGCAATAAGAGATGAAAAGTGCGTACCACTGAATTAGTAATTTCTCAGCCAAAACAGTAACTAGGTTTCAACTCTTCTAGCCCCTTAAATACCTAAATTTAGGGGGCTTGAAACTCCACTTCTCCCATAAATTAAGAGCTAATACCGATTTAATATGAAGCTGCAACAAATCAAATCCCCCAACCCCCCTTAATAAGCTACGGTGTACACACCAGTCTTAAAAAGCCCGCCTCGTATAGTTTAAGTCTTATTAGGTAAGCATTTCGCGGCGCCGGATTTGATATTACCTTACACTAAATGTACAGGAGGAATTAATGTCACAAGTTGATAATATTTTGGACTTTTGGTTTGGAAAAAAAGATGAAGAGGATTACGAAAAAGGTCGCGCGATTTGGTTCACTAAATATCCAGATATAAATTTTGATCGGGAGATTCAAGTCCGCTTTATGGAAGACTATAATAAGGCAGCGGCGGGTAAACTTGACCAATGGAAAGAAACTCCTCATGGCTGTCTGGCGTTGATTCTCCTACTCGATCAGTTTCCACGGAATATGTTTCGCGGTAATCCCCAAGCTTTTGCAACAGATCCACAAGCGCTTTTTTTGGCTCAGTATGCGATCTCCAAAGGCTTTGATCGTGAGCTACTAAAAATTCAGCGCTGGTTTATCTATTTACCTTTTGAACACAGCGAGAATCTCGAACATCAGCGACAGGCGGTTGAACTGTTCCGTCAACTTGGTAACGATCCAGACAGCGTATATATGACCTCATCCGCTGTCCAACACTTAGAGGTAATTGAATGCTTTGGACGTTTTCCTCATCGCAACGCTATTTTTTGTCGAGCCACAACCCCAGAAGAGGCAAAATTTTTGGAGGGGCCAAATTCATCGTTTTAATGCTCGCCAAATTATCTATTCAGTGGAAGGATAATTTCTCTTTAAATCACAACCTATCTATAAGCTAAGTAGGTACGCCAAATTATTTATATTTCTTTTTGCTGTTTACTTTACTGAATAAATAATTCAGAATTCAGGAATATATAATTAATTTTTCACAACCCCTTAACTGGATAAAAGTTGGGAGTAAATATTCTTCAAATGCAAGTTGTAATATCCATATTTGATAAAAACGGAGGAATGAATGATCAAACTATTCGATTATGAGTTATCGGGGAATTGCTATAAGGTACGGCTTATGTTGTCACTGCTTGGGCTAGAGCATGAGATTGTACCTGTCAATTTCATTGAAGGTGAGCATAAGTCTCCACTTTTTTTAAAACTAAACCCGCTTGGTCAAGTACCAGTTCTAATTGATGATGATTTAGTCATTCATGATTCCCAGGCAATTCTGGTATATCTCGCACGACGCTATGGTTGTGAAAACTGGCTACCGATAAAGCCTGAGTCTATGGGTAAAGTTATGCAGTGGTTATCTATCACTGCTAACGAGATCCAACATGGTCTTGCTACAGCTAGACTACACTTCGTTTTTAACCTGAAGATAGACCTAGAGTTGGCGCAACAAAGAGCAGATATGATACTCAAAGTTTTGGACGAACATTTGCAAGAGCGGAACTGGCTTGAACTTGATCGCCCAACAATTGCAGATGTTGCTTGTTACCCATACGTTAAGCTAGCACCGGAGGGAGGTATCTCTTTGGAAGCTTATCCAAATGTAGTTGCTTGGATTGACAGAATAAAGAAGCTTAAAGGTTACGTTGGCATACCAGTGTCGGTGGTGACAATACCTTCGCCAAAATCAAGAGGTGCTAATTTATGAGGAGGGCTTTCTGTAGTAAAGTTGCTTTATCATAACAATAACTTAAGTATTATAGAAAGCCCATGCCAGACATATAGGGCTACTATTTAATCTTTGTTGGCGTAGCCTGCGCTTTACATTTACAAAATTAGGTATGTAGGGTAGAATGGCACTTACGAAGAGCGTTCCAGACAGGGTGAATGTATTGGTTTATTAGCTTATAGCGAGCGGTGCGGCGATTTGGACTGTCGGATAAGCAATTATTGTTGGTACATATCAGCTTAATCAAAAAGTGGTAAACCATAATTTTTGACAAATTAAATCTTACCACTAATTAGCAAAATAAATACATCTATACTATTAGTTTTGTAACTATACCCTGAAAACTTTTGGGTATAGTTACATCACTTTGTGCCATAGCATTAATCTTTTTGAATAATCGGGCAAATTATTGTTTCTGTATTTTTAGTTACCGCTTCCCATCCTGAAAGAAGACCTTGTAACTCCTGCTTCAAAATCAGGAGTTCTTGAATTCGCTTATCAATTACTACTAGTTGATATTGCAGTTTTTCTTTTATATGGTCGCAAGGTAAATTACCTTGATCGTGAACTTCCAAAAAATATTTAATTTCTAATAAACTTAACCCAAGACTTTGAGCGCGTTTAATAAAATGTAGGCGAGATAAAACATCAGAGTCAAATAATCTAAATCCACCTTCAGTTCTCCCTGATGCTTTTAGCAAGCCTACTTCCTCGTAATAACGGATAGTTTTGATTGGAACGCCACTTTCTTTGGCAACGGTGCCTATTTGTTTTGTTTTTTCTTGAAGTAACATAACGCACACCTCTACAATATTTTAAACCGTCTAGTTAACTGATGGTCAATAAAAGAGCCAATTATTTGCTTTTTATGTTATTCATTTTTCGCCTGGTTTTATTCCTCCGGGGTTAAGCAGTGGAGGAATAAATTAATTAGCAAGACAGAAAAATCCAATCTCACGCAACCGAATAACCAGCAGTTGTAATTGCTTGTTTAATTGCAACTTTGGATGCTTGGGTTTCAACGTTAACTAACTTTTTTTTCGGGTCAGTTTGAACCGCAGCAGTTGGGTCAATAGCTTTTATTGCCTCTGTAATAGTGGCACCGCAAGCAGAACAAGCCATGTTTGGAACTTTGAGTTGAAGTGTCATGTTAATCACACGAGTTAGAACTAATCCTATTTTGAATTCTCCAGTGGACAGGAGAGTCAAGGGGTTTGGGAAATTATTTTTGACTTTATAATCCGAATAATCCAGAAATTACGTGGACTTGAAGCCAGTTAATCATTTCAGGCTTTACAGCAGATTGCAATTATTAGTGCAAAGAGTTAAAGCAAAGCAGAAATTTCATCCTGATTTCATTTTTGGATGAGAAACTGAGTATAGGCTTCCCTATTGGAGACTCAGAGTTCAATTCACTTTAGCTATGATGGTTTACCAGTACGTAAGCACTGTTGATAATTGTCTACTGCTTACGTACTAGTTGGCTGTCATGAAGGGCGCCTTTGTTACTTCTGGAATATGCTTGTTATTGTACGTTTTTTAAATTAAATTTGTTAATTGGAGAAAAAATGAAGCGTATTCTGACTGCACTTGCCATCACCTCTACTCTCGTTATTACTGCTGGTTGTGCAAGCGAAGTAAACAGTAGCCAGACACCAAATAGCAGTGCAACTGCTGTCGCGGATGCGAATCCTCACGAAGGTCATAACATGGGTGATTCCAAAACTTCTGGGACAGAGGAAAATTCTCACTCTGGTCATGGGGGTCATTCTGGTAACTCTAAATTGGCGCCTGCAAATGCAATCGCTAAACTGACTGTTCCAACAAAAATAACTGAATTGGCGCCTGTAAATTTGGCGATTGATATAAAGGACAAAGAAGGAAAGCCAATTGCCAACTTCGATAAATTCCAAGAAAAATTAATGCATTTAATTGTTGTCAGTGACGACCTTCAGTCTTTTAATCACATTCATCCTACATATAAAGGAAACGGACGCTTTGAAGTTCAAGCCAATTTTCCACAACCAGGTGGTTATACACTGTTTAGCGATTACAAAGTAGCTGGGAAAGCCGAACAAGTTTCAACGTTACAAGTTAAAGTTCCCGGTACAAACCCAAATCCGCCAAAAATTGATTTAGCTACTACTAAAACTTTCGGTAATACTAAAGCCAACCTAAAACTGTCTCAACCAAGTATCAAAGCTGGACAAGAAGTACACTTAATTTTTAACTTATTAGATGCTGCAAGCAACCAACCACCTAAAGATTTACAAAATTACTTAGGTGAAAAAGGACATTTAGTCATCCTCAAACAATCATCCCCGCTAACCGAAGCAGACTATATCCACGCTCATGCGATGAAAGATACTCCTCCAGGTGAAATTCATTTTATCACTAGCTTTCCTCAACCAGGTAAATACAAGATGTGGGGACAGTTCAATCGCAACGGCAAAATTATTACTGCAGATTTCTGGGTTGATGTCCAATAGTTCTACTATTTATGCTGTATTTCATCTTAATTTCATTTTGATTTTCTAAAATAGAATATAAAAACATGTTTTTCATGTTCCTCATGTTTTGCAAATCCCCATAGCTTTATAGGTGTAGACATTATTTTCGTCTGCTTACAACTATAAAGCTATTTTTTATTAAAGTTAAAATTACATTATAGATTTCATCTTGATGTAATAATGGTCTGTCAAACTAATTAGTTAAGGGTTTATTCGCCAAAGCTTTTGCAATTATTCTTTTTACAGATATATTTATTGGTTATCATTCTCCCTATGGTTGGGAAATAATCTTGGGGAATATTTTAAGCCATTATGGTTTACCAGAAAATAAACGCTTTATTTCACTTTTTATAGCTACTGTCCCAGTTATCATGGATACTATTTTCAAATATTGGATTTTTCGCTACCTCAACCGCAGTTCCCCTTCAGCAGTTGCTACCTATCGCAACATGAATGAATAAATTTTGTTGTATTCTGGGCTACATAACCTTTTTAAAGCTAGACAAGATAAATAGAAACTGAAAATATATAGCAATCCGGCGCCATTTGTGAGCAAATACTGAAAAAGCTTTGAGCTATCAATACATGGTCAAAATTCTAACTTTGCGCGCGTTGTACGAATATGGTGTTTTTTCATAAATCATTTAGGATTGGTATAGTATTACGTGTTGTAACTTTTATTACAAATTTCATCCTGATTTCATTAACTTACCCTTTATTGCCTTTTTGATAAACAATTGAGAATATTTATTAGGAAAGCGAGCATAAAACAAGCTTTACTATGCTTATAGGAGATAACTTGTGACCGATAAATCAAAAATGAATGACATACAACCTATTCCTTTAGGTTCAACAGCTGCCGCATTAATCTCTGCGGCTATGGGATGTTTAGCAATGTCAATTGCCCATCAAGCTGCTACTCAATCTAAAGCTTTAGAAGCACTTATTAGTAATTTGGCAGTTTGGATACCTGATTCAATCGAGATTAGTTCGTATCCTGGTATAGAAATTATAGGATTAGTAATTTGGCTTATTAGTTGGTTTGTTCTAAATCGGGTATGGAAACAGCGTGATTTATCCCTGATGCTTGTTTTAACTGCATTTATGGGGATAATCGTCTTATCAACTATCATTTACTGGTTTTCTATAGAAAACAATATTAGCTCTGCCTTACTCATGCATTAAATATTTTCAACTGAAACTCATCTTGCATCTTAACTTTTCATGGGAAGAACAAAGAGCTAGTTATTGAAGTCAAAACCTCCATGTTAGTGATTGTGAATATGGGTTAGCCCACAATCAAAGAGGTCATTTAACCGTCGATAATTTTTTACAGATGTAAAGCTGCTTTGCTTGTTTGAAAGTATCTTATTTTGCAAAGCAGTATTTTATTGTCTTTATTTTCCAAGTTTCTTATAAGCACCGACACGTTACACTATCAACACTGACGTTTTGCTCTAGCTCGAACAAAAACATTTTCGCGCACAAGCCAAAATTTCATCTTGATTTCATCATAAGGTGCCAAGCTAGTTAAAGAAGGATTCATTCATCAAGGGTGAATCGCTATTCTAGTTGAAAGTATTTTTGATTATAGCAGTCAAGATGATGCGAAAGTTAATTAATGTTGGTGTATTGACTATAAGTGCTGTAGCTATTATCTCTACAGGTTATGCAACCGCTAAGACAAATGATACTAAGTCTAATAATACTGAGAATAATACGCAATTATTTCCAACTCGGTGGCAGCTTGTTAAACAAACTTTTCAAATACGTGTACCTAAGCATGGCAAACCTTTAAAGCAGCTAATAGTCGAAACTCCCTCTAATGTAGCTGTAAGTAATGATATCAGCGTATTTGATGATAAAGCTCAAAAAGTTAACATAGATATTTCTGTTGATAATAAAAAAATCATCATTACTTTTCCAGAAGCGGTTACTTCTAGTACTAGTAAGATTTTAGTCTCACTGAATAGAGTGCAACAACCAACCGATGCATCCGGGACTGTTTACAATTTATTAGCTAAAGTCATTGGAAGCGATGTAGAAATCCCTATAGGTCAAGTTCGATTTCAAAAATTTTAGAGAACTCGTATAAATTTCACGTTGATTTCATTTTTACGTGTCAGACTAATAAATAGAGGTAGAAAACCTTTTTGGTTAAACGCCTTTAAATATGAAAATTAGTCAACTGTAAGCCAGTTATTAACTTCACCTGCTTTTATGAAAGTTTTAGTATAAGGTGATTGATTTTGGTCTGACCATATTTTTAAGTATTAATTGATAACAGGTTTATCATTAAGAATGAGTCTGAAACATTGCTAATTTTATTGATTCAATAAGGAGCGGATATGAAAAAATCACTAATTTACACTGCTATAGGCGCCATTACTGCTACGTTTTTTATTCCGATAAGTTACGCAAGTGCTAAAAATAATAATGGTACGTTTCCCCATATTGATGGTAATTCACAATTTCCTCCAACTCGCTTTTCAACTGTTAGGCATACTTTTCGTGTGCATATCCCAAAAAATAGTTCAAGTGTTTCTCAGTTAGATATTGAAGTTCCAAATACTTTAACTTGGAGTAATAATGCTAATGATATTGTAGTAACGAATGAGAACGGAAAGAAAGTTAACGTGAGTATTTCTACTACTGGCAAGAGTATACTAATTGCATTTGCGGAACCAGTTGCTTCTGACACTAAGTTAGAAATTGATATTAAGAATGTCAAGCAACCATTTCGTGGTAATGGGCCTATCTATAATATCAAAGCTAAACTGGCTGGCAGTTCTACAGAAATGTTTATAGGTACAGCAAGATTTCGTATAAATTAATTTTCCCATTTTTTCAAAAAGTAATTATTATCCTAAATTATTTTGTTTTAACAAGATAATTTAGGATAATTTTTTAGTAATTTTATTAGAAATTTTTACAAGTAATAATCAAAATGTATATTGAAAAAAAATAAAATTGATACTTGAAATTTCATGCTTAGTTCATAAACACCTATCATAATAATAAATATAGAGGCTATCAATTAACTAGATTAAACCAGGAGAGTAGAGATGAATAAATTAATTTATGCTACAGCTTTTACATTAGTTATTGCATCTACAGTTCCTTCTGCTTGGGCAAAAAGTCCAAATGATGCGAACATAACTCATTTAGGGAAAAGTGCTGCTGTTCCTCTAGATGCTTTAGTTCCAGATGCTACTCATAAGTTTGATGTTCATGTTCAAGGCAAAGCTCTTTCAGAACTAACGATTGATATACCAGAAGATGTAAGTTTTAAAGGAATTACAGTTAAAAATAAATCAGGTCAAAAAATTCCTGCGACAGTTTCAGTAAATGATAAAAAAGCAACAGTAGCATTTTCAGAACCTGTAGCACCTGGAAACTCATTAACAATCTTTATGAATGGCGTGAATGCTACTAACACTTATGACTATAGTCGGACTTTGCATTATCGGGTATCTACTAAAATGGTCGGTATGAATGGAGATATACCCCTAGGTTTAGCTAGAGTTCAAACTTATCGCGACTAAGTTGCAAATAAGTGAGTTAGTAATCGTAGGGTAGGATGTGAATTTAACCTACCCTTGTTAACTTCCCGGTTTCATCTGAAGTAACCAAGTAATTTACCTTTAAATTCTGTTTTGTGATTTTAGCTATGAAGACAATAATCATCCGTAGTGCATCTATTTTTACAATTCCTTTAGGATTGGCTTTGTTTAATGCTGTTTTTAGTACTGCTGTTTACGCACAGTCACAAGAATTACCCAACACCAGTACACAACAGCAAAGTAGTTTCAGCAGGAGTGCATGTGACTCTGTTCCCCCAGCTCAACCGACTGGTGGAGCAACCTCTCTAAGACTCCAAGTTTTACAACAGTGTTACAAAAATACTCCACGAGGCGCCATACAATCAGCCGCAGGAGGTTGCGAGTTACCTGCCGCAAGACCGACTGGTGGAGCGACTGTAACAAGAATGCAAATGCTGCAAGAATGCAACAGAAAAATGTTGCAAGGCAGTAAATAACTACCGATTTATCAATTTTATCAAAATCACTAGTATTTCATCTTGATTTCATAATTAGGTGTCATCATCTAATATTAGCCACTCAGTATACTCCCTGCAAGCCTTTTTCATTAATTGGCTTTTCTACACTACACCACACTTACTTAAGCTAAGTTACGCAGGGAGTATACTGAGTTTTTCTTATATTAATAGTGATATTGATTATTTCTTTTATTTTTCTGAATTGAATGTTATTTAACTAACAATTAGTGATATTATACTGAATTTAATTTAAAACAATACTTTTCATCCTAATTTCATATTTAGCTGTAAAGATAATAAATGGGTGTAAAGCTAATTGTTCAAAAATTATTTGTGAGTACAAATTTGGTTATCCTGCTACATTTTAACCAAATAAGAATTGATCTGTTCTAATTTTCAGTAAGAGAGTAATGAAATGATTCATGATTCAATAGTAAGCTGTATTGGCGAAACACCGCTAGTTCGTCTGCGCCGATTATTTCCTCAAGAAGGTCTTGATGTAATTGCAAAACTAGAGTTTTTAAACCCGGGTGGTAGCGTTAAAGACCGTCCCGCTAGATTTATTGTAGAAAAGGGGCTGCAAGACGGTACTATTACAAACAAAACTCATTTGATTGAAAGCACATCTGGTAATTTAGGTATTGCACTAGCAATGATGGCAAGGCTTTATAAGCTTTCCTTCACCTGCGTAGTAGACCCAAAAATATCACCGACTAACTTGCAAATTCTGAGGCAATTAGGCGCCAATATTGATATGGTACAAGAGCCAGATGACCAAGGAGGATATCTGAAAACGCGAATTCAGAGAGTGCATGAATTACGCAGGATTATTCCTCACAGTTTATGGGTTAATCAGTATGCTAACCAACTGAATTGGCAAGCACATTACAATGGGATTGGTGGCGAAATAATTGAGAATTTAGATGGTAATCTTGATTGCCTTGTCATTGCTGTTAGTACTACAGGAACAATTTTAGGAGTAGCTCGGCGCCTACGTGAAAAGTTTCCCAAATTACGAGTTATTGCTGTTGACGCTGCTGGTTCTGTAATTTTTGGAGCTAATCCTGCACCTCGTGAATTACCTGGTATTGGTTCGAGTCGTGTTCCTGAACTCTTAAATAAGGCGGAAATAGATGAAGTCGTCTATGTCGATGATTTAGAATCGATGCGAGGATGCCGTGAATTAGTGACAAAAGAAGGTATTTTTGCTGGTGGTTCATCTGGTTCTGTAGTTGCCGCTATCCAAAAACTTCTTCCTACTTTTCCAAAATATTATCGCGTCCTGACACTATTTCCAGACCGGGGTGAACGCTATCTTGATTTAGTTTATGACGATGCTTGGGTAGCAAAAATTCAACGTCGTACAATGGAAGCTCAGATTCAAATACCGCCAGTGCTTGCTTAAAAAAGTCTCCTCGCTAATTAAGTCATTAAGTTATGAGTTATGAATGCTCTTTCCAAATTCTTAGCTCATAACTTTTTCTTCGGATATTTCTAAAAAACCACCTTAAGGATTGTGAATGTTTTTTCTAACAAATTTTCAAGGAGAATTAGCAGCGTTAGGAGTAGCGTTTTTATGGGCGCTTACTTCAATAGTTTACAGTAAACTGGGTAAAAAAATTCCTCCTTTATTGATGAATTTAAGTAAAGGAGGGATTGCGATTGCTTTGATTATCTTTACAATTCTACTCAGTGGTCAGCAGTTACTACCAAGCATAAACGTAATCCCTTTTATACTCTTAGTTCTCAGCGGTGCAGTTGGAATTGGTATTGGTGATACTGCTTATTTTTCTGCATTGAACCGCTTAGGGGCACGCCGCACACTACTACTGAAAACGTTGGGACCACCTTTCGCTGCAATTGTATCTGTAGTATTTTTAAAAGAGCAACTTTCATATACGGCTTGGATAGGCATTTTGTTAACTGTTTTAGGTATTGCTTGGGTAATTAGCGAACGAGCTACAAGTGCCACGAGTACAAATAAACAACTCTATCCTGGTATCGGTTTTGCCCTTCTTTCTGCCTTTACAGATGCATTAGGTGCCGTTTTTTCTCGTGCTGCGCTCACTGACACAAACGTTACTCCCTTATGGAGCGCAATGGTGCGACTGATAGGAGGAGCATTAATACTATTATTTTGGCTAATGCTAGAACGGAAACCAGTTGGCATACCAGTAAAAGAATTACGTTCTGGGAAGCTATTGGGTATTATTGCTTTATGTGCATTTCTTAGCACTTATTTAGGATTTTGGCTACAACAGATTTCCCTCAAATTTACTACTGCTGGTGTTGCTAAATCTTTAGGTGCTACAAGTCCACTGTTTGTAATCCCAATTACTTTCTTTTTGGGTGATGTCGTTTCTACACGGGCAATTCTTGGTGTACTTGTTGCTGTTGCGGGGGTAGGGTTATTGTTTATCTACCGCTGATTTAAAATTTATTTAGACATAATATTACCAGGGCTGCAACTCCATTTTTATACAAGTGCTTTATATAAATTAACCCTAATGGCAAACTAGAAACAAGTCGCGCTATATGTACCACAAAAAGTTTACCACCGTCGCGAACATTAGTACTGTAATTTTCTGCTCATAATAGCTAATATTTCATCCTGATTTCATTTTTACCTGCAAAGATGAGTAATAGCCCTGTAGACTCTTTGTTTAAAAAATTGGCTTTGACAACTCCTCTAACACCAATTAGGCAAAAGAGTCTATGGAGTTTTCCTTAAACAACGTTTTTTAAGAAAAATGTAAATTTATGTAGTTTTGTATACAAATACCTTTTTAAAATCTAAAAATTTCATTCTAATTTCATCAAACCCTGTCAAGCTATTTTTTAGGGGGATAACCCAGTTAGTAATTATGCTTATTACACAAACCAACAACGAAACTTTAACTACTCAATTAGATATGCGGGTGTTGCTAGTCGAAGATGAACCGGATTTAGGAGCTGCAATCAAACGTACTCTCAAACAGCAGATGTACTTAGTTGATTGGGTAATGGATGGTACAGAAGCGTGGGCATATTTAGAACAAAGCTCGGCAGAATATACTGTAGCTATTATTGATTGGATGCTTCCAAGTATCACTGGCTTAGAATTGTGCAAAAGAATACGTCGAAAAGGAAATTCTTTGCCGATTTTAATGCTTACGGCTAAGGATAGAATGGAAGATAAAATTGCTGGTTTAGATGCAGGCGCCGATGATTACTTGGTAAAACCTTTTGGAATGGGAGAATTACTGGCAAGGTTACGAGCTTTGCAGCGTCGTTCGCCACAGTTCCAAACCCGACAACTTACTGTTGGTAATCTTAGTCTAGATTATAGTCGCAGTGCAGTTGTAAGCCAAAATGCATCCGGAGAAAAACAAGTAATTTCTCTTACTAATAAAGAATTTCAACTGCTGGAATATTTTATGAAGCATTCCAACCAAATTGTTACTACCGAACAAATTCGTAATCAAATATGGGAAGTGAATGCAGAAACAGGTAGCAACGTAGTAGCAGCACAAATACGCTTGTTGCGTCGCAAGCTAACCAGCAGTGGTTGCATTAACCTAATTGAAACTTTACACGGTTTGGGATATCGACTTAACTCTACTGATGAATCAGAATAAACTTTTTCGACTAACTCGCGTTCGTTTAGCTCTGTACTATGCCATTGTCATGGGTTTAATTTTAAGCCTATGTGCCTTCGGTTTTTACAGAGCAGTGTTCCATGCTCATGTGGTAGCTTTAGACAGTGAAATTGAGTCAGTAGCAGGAACACTCCACGATAGTCTCGAACTAAAACTAGAGCAACCTGGACGTTTAGAACCAATTGCACATCTACTATTTCCCAATATAGATAATTGTAGCACTGGGGCAAGTTGTATTCAACAACCACTAGATTCTAAACGTCATCTTTTAGGTATTGTCACTAAAAGTAGCTACTACGTGCGTTTTTTTGATACTTCGGGAAAATTGATTGCTACTGCTGGTTCTTACCCTTCCGGTTTACCTACTGTTTTTAATAAAAAAATTTGGCAATTTCTCAGAGATAGTAAGGGTGAAGATTATCATCAAATTACTGTAGCTTTACATACCCAGAGTCATCAAGATTGGGGCTATATGCAAGTCGGGCGAAGTTTGGAAGAGTTTAATGGTTATCTTGATAGTGTAAAATTAACTTTAGTATTGGGGTTGCCAATTGCAATGGTAATGATTGCAATTGCATCATGGTGGCTAGCTGGATTAGCGATGCAGCCAATATATCAATCCTATCGGCAAATTCAACAGTTTACAGCCGATGCAGCGCATGAATTGCGAACACCTTTAGCTGCAACAGGCGCCACAGTTGAATCAGCGCTTTTGGCACCAAAATTAGAAGAGGAAGAGACACGAGATATTTTACAAACTATACATCGTCAAAATCTGCGACTTACGACTTTAGTAGCTGATTTGCTAATGTTAGTGCGTTTAGAAAAACAACCTATTAAACAACGGGAACTATGTTGTCTAGAGGAAATTATTGACGATTTGATAGAAGAATTTGAAGCAATGGCAGCCGCAGCAGGAGTCAAGTTAACATCTGTAAAGAGGGCGCCAACACCCTTAAATATTATTGGTAATACCGACCAGCTTTATCGTTTGATATCTAATTTAATCGTAAATGCAATTCACTACACGCCCCAAGGAGGAGAGGTAACAGTATTTTTAAATAGAAGCGACCATTATGCTGTAATTAAAGTTCAGGATACAGGTATTGGTATTCCACAGAAGGAACTTACTCACATTTTTGACCGCTTTTACCGTGTTTCAAGCGACCGTTCTCGCAGTACTGGTGGTTCAGGATTGGGTTTAGCGATTGTAAGCGCGATAGTAAGTGTACATAAAGGTAAGTTAAATGTAGAGAGCGAATTGGGTCTCGGTAGTATTTTTACAGTTCAATTACCTTTGGATATCACTGCTATGAACGATAAAAGTTCTATGTTTTTACTAAAAAAATTGTATCGTCGCGTGAGCAAGCCAAAGTAAGCTGACTTGACAATACTTTTGACTTGGTTATAAGTGCCCACATGCTAGAACATTTACCAAACTCAACTGCCGGACTACAGGAAATGGTAAGGGTGTTACGTCCAGGGGCGCCATTAATTATTGCGGTAACACGTCCGGGACTACTCGGTTTTTGGCTAGAATCGCGTTGGGGTAACAGTTGTCTTGCTCCGAATACTTTAGCAAAGATGATGGAAACCGTTGGACTAACAGACATTTATTTGTGTCCGTTTACTTTCGGATTGTCCCGTTACACAAGTATTGTATGTGTGGGAATTAAAAGCGAATAAAAATAGATTGTGATATTGATCTGCAAAATAGTGCTGTGCGGTAGCCATATACAGGTATGAATATAACTGTGAAACTGCGAATATTTTTTCTTTAATACGCAATTTACATCTCAAGTATTTTATTTTAAAAAAAAAGTTTTATTTTTTGCGAACACAATAGATAAAAGAGGTTGCAATACCTAAAAGTAATGCATAAGCTGACTATTATTAATTTGAACTCATTGTTAAGTAACTTTGAGTTCTGCTTCAGTTGAACTAAACCCAAACTAAAACAACAAAAAATGTAAATTATTTTTTAATTCACATTATTTTTGGTGAATTTTTAGTCTGCCTTTTTTTCAATACAAAGTCTTATTTAGTTTAATTTGAGATGGTATGTGATGATGTTATGTACACCCAGAAAACTCTTGCCCAGAGGTATGAGATATCAATTGCAGCTTTGCAGCGCTGGTATCCTTTTGCAGGAATAGTTAAACCCAAAAAACGTGGTGGATATTTTGATGCTGCCACTGTTGAGATAGCTGACACCTTCTACGTAGCTATCAAAATTCGGCGATTAACTTGTGAGGAGTATTTACAACAAGTAATTCCTGCGGGTGGGTTGGATGCTTTCATGCAAAAGGTAAACGGTATTAGTCTTTACGACTTTTTGACTAAACATATTTCTGATGAAGAGCGAGAGAACTATATTGTCCAGTCGGTAATTAAGAGGTTGGAGCGCAATGAAGCATATAAATCAGCTAGCACAACAGTTGCAAGTGTCGCCTGACAAGTTACGGGAAATTTGTAACTTGTTAGGTTTGCCTTTGAAATCGAACGATACAGTTGATGAAACAGTCGAGCAGCAGCTAGTTCACCTAAAAGAGGTTGCTGCACGCGAGGCTATTTCTTTAGATGAAGCTGCTCGACATTTAGTTGAGATGCGTGACCGTAAAGTGGAAACAGAAAAAGGCGCCCACAAATTCGACAAGCGCGAGTACATTCAGCAGCGTTTTGGAACTGACCCAGAACTTGCGGCACCTGATAGTTTTGTAGGGATGCTTTATCTGGATGCTGATAGAGGAATCCAGCTTGGGGAATTACGGCATAAAGTGGTGCTAGAAACTTCCACGCTTGCTTTAGAAGAATTTGTTTTTAATGGCAACACCTCACTAACTAACGGAGATAATACTGATTACAACCAAGCCCAAGAGCGAGTTCAGTCTCGAATCGATAACGATTTTTTTGCCAAGGTGAATTGGGGAGAAGGGAGTCACCCACTGCTAGCCAGTTCATCGACGCCTTCTCACAAACAGTTGAAGTCGTCGCAGCCGAAAACCGCGCAATCTCAGAAGAAATAATTGAGCAAATGCTCCCGGTTTGTTATCAACTGCGCGACGAGAGTTTACTTTCTTTAAGAAAAACATCTACCTTAGCGCTTGGTATCAATTGCCTTTCAGTTATTGCAGGTACGGTAATTGGAACTTGGATAGCGATTCCTCCAACTCAGGAAAGACAAGAAATTTCGTCAATTGAACCAATTTTGATTGGCGCCAGTATCGGCGAATTAATTGGGTTAGTTTTAGCACTTTTAATAATTTGGACACGGGGTGGACATGAGCGCAGCGTTTGATTTTTTGATAAATACAGCTGGTGGGCTATTAATGAATCTAGGAGTTTCTGGGATGGTAGGTCATGTCATTGGGGTCGGCGCCACTCTTGCTTTGCATCCATTATTACTGCTAACGGGGATAGTTGTGGGTGGCGCCTCAATTGCAATTGCTCGCGAACTAAACAGGCGCCCCGAATTGAGATTGGTTGTTGATAATAGTTGAGGTGCGGTATGTTTACACCGACTCAGGTTCGAGATAGTAAGCCAAGCCGTAAAAAGAAAAAGGTAAATATTGGTTTATGGACTGGTTGTTCTACTGTCGGCGCCTTATGTGTGATTGGTTCGGTTGCTTTAATGATAGGTTGGCGGCAGCAGTTACCAAACAACCAGCCATCCGAGGTACAGCAAGCAAAGGCGCAAGTCAAACAAGTTAGGGAAGTGTATCTTGAGAAGCTATCTCGAACTGATTACAACATCGACAATCTTTCTAATTATTCTTCATCTGAAGGCGTACCCACATTGACAGGATGGCGCCAGTTGGCAGCAGCTTTATGGTCACAGCAACTTAAAAGTGAGATATCCAAGATGCAGAGTGACTCTAATTCAGGGTTTTACCGCCTGCACTATATGCCAGCTTTGGAGATAGTTAAATTTAACGCCTTGGATGTTTTGTTAGAAGCTGCATCTGGTAATAATACATTTTACTGGGGCTATCGTCGAACCGATGGTACTAAGGTCGAGGAAAAAATACCAACAGGCGCCGCCGCTGTTTTCCTGTTAGGAAAGTTAGAAGCTATTGACTACGCACAAAATTTAGAATCACAACCAGCGGTTGATTTAAACCAGATGCTAATTCAAATCCGCTCTGGCACTGAGCCATACTCTCTTGCTCAAGCTCAGTTACTACGAGCGCGCGGATATTCTGACCCAGTAAAGCAGATGGCACAGTTGGGAGATATTCGAGCCAAGATAAAACAACTATCGGAAGAACGGCGCCTGTATTTACAAGGTATGAAAGAAACGGTTAAGCCTGTTTACCCTGATAAAAAACCTGAATAGGGGGTGATGTTATGTACGCTAAATTCGCTGCTGCAGCTATTTGTATAGTGCTTTCTACATTTAATGTTGTAGCAGCCGTGCGTCGTACACCCGTGCGTACTGTGTTGTCCGAGTCATCACGAACGACTGTGGTTCAAATGCAATCACCTGGAGTTGGTGTGCATTGGAGTAGTGCAGTAATATTTGCGGCAGGATTTGCTTGTTTTTTAGGTTGGGGTTTATCTGATTACAACAAATCTTTAGATTTCGGTGAACATGAATCTTCTAAGCAGCAACCCGATACAAATATACCGTCTGCAACAAACCTTCCCAAAAATGTAGTGCAGTTTTCACCGCGCGTGATTTCTCCACAAAAGGAGAATCAACCAGGAGTGCTTTCTCCTGAAGAGTTTTTTGCTCAACTTCAAGATACTGAAGACTATTGGGCTGATGACAACCAGCCTAAAGATAACCATTCTCATTAAATTTTGAGGACACGTTGATATGACTAAGAACCGTCGTACTTTTGATGTGGATTATTCTGAAGGGGGAGCAATTATGCCTACAAACAGGTTGCAGAATATGCGGTTGGCAAGTACAGCAACAGGGTGGTATTACATCACAATCTGGTTATCCTAATGTAATTGATACCCAGGTAGTTCAACCAATTGAGGTAAAACATATTACCTCACCTGGAGCAAACAAAGCAGTAGTTCCACGAATCGAGATACCTTACGTTGAAATCTGGAAAGCTCATCGCTTGCATCCTCAGAATCCCTGGAGGTTCATTTGGTATCCTGCTTACTTCCTTGGAGACTGTATAAAATCCCCAGTAGGAGTAGGCGCCGTAGGTTCGTGGTTATTGTTTTTGTTGGTCAATTTTTTACTGAACGGGTCATATCAAGGACCTGGTTATGTTAACGGTAAAAAGATTGAAGTAGTACCAGAGAAAGTTCCTACTATTTCTATGCCAGTGGTTCGACAGTTGGAATAGCCATGTCAGTAAAACTTACTTTCTGGTTAGTGTTGGCACTGTGGATATTAAAGATTCTGCAACCAGGTTATTTACAGTTTTACGGTTGGCGCCATGTTGTAACTCTAGCTCAAAAATTGCAATCTTCTTCTGCGGCTGTTCCTACTTCTAGTCTCACTACACGAACTGACACATCCAGTATTCAAGAATGTCGCGAGCCAAATAATGATTTTGAGAAGGTATTAAGTTCAGCTTCGATTGGTTGCTGGGCGAACAATGATTCAAAAAACTAATAGCTATGCGAATCACATTCGAGACTGATAATGATTCCCAAACAGATGTTACAAGTACGGATGTTGTTGATGAGCAGGGAGGAAGTTGGAAGTATGTGCTTGCAACTACTGTTTTAGTTGGGTCGATTGTAGTTGCTCCTATTTCCAATTGGCTAGATTCTTTAGTTGTAATTCAGCAAGTTCGTTCCGTCGTCTATCCTCAGTTTGGGCAGCCTGTTAGTAATAGTTTAGCTAGCCGTGTATACCAAGCGATGCGTCGTAAAGGCTACCAAGTATTTACCAACGAAGGAGAGATTAATATTGTTTATCTGCGCGGCGCCGATAAAAATGGTAAACCCAACAGTAACGCCATTAATGAATGGTATGACCGTCGCTTGGTTTTAATGTTTCGTAATGGTCAGCCAACTATTGCTGGTAATTGGGCTGCGACAGTAAAACCTGGTTTGCCTGCTATCCGTAATCCTTTAGGTAAAGCAGGCGCCGCATTTATTGAGTCAGGACAATATAAAGCTTGGCGAGTAGGTATTCACAACGGTATATTTGGGCGTTCAGAAGAAGGTTTGGTTCAAGTGGCGCCAGTTAACTTTCGTCGCGATGTTAACCGTAATGGCAAAGTTGACAGTGAACCCATTCAGTCAGGAATGATTGGGCTTAATCAACATTCGGGAAGTGACCAACTTAAGGTTGACCGTGCTTCATACGCTTGTCTTGCTGCTCAATCACAAAGTGGTCATTTGTATAAGTTTATGCAATTGGTGAAAGCTGACCCTCGCTACCGTCGAAATCGAGCTTTTGTTTTTACCACAACCATTTTGGATGCGGATGATTTGTAGATAGCTCAGGTAATTCAAGGAATTAGTACGTGAGACTTGTTATTGATTTTCAGGGTAGCAAGCATCAGAGTAAAAATGTACTTAATAAAGCTTCTAACCCTGATTGGAAATATGCTATTGCAACAGGAATTTTAGTTGCAGCGATGATAGTTCCCCAATTTTCTGAATGGGTTGAATCTCAACAGTTCGTCAAATCTCTCCAAACAAGAGTTGGTAGCTTACCTACTACAGGCGCCTCAATTAGTCGAATTGCTTTTCCTACTGTTGCAAATGCTCCTGTCACAAGTGGGTTTGGTTGGCGCCAGCATCCCATTACAGGAGAGCGGAAGTTTCATACTGGTATTGATTTTGCTGTTTCTTTGGGGGCGCCGATTTATGCAACTGATGCTGGAATCGTTGAATTTGCTGGAGAGAAGGGGGGTTACGGAAATACAGTTATTGTTAAGCACACCTCGGTATCTACTCTCTACGGTCATGCTAGTAAGCTTTATGTTGCGACTGGTCAGAAAGTAGCGCGCGGGCAAATGATTGCAGCAGTTGGTAGTACAGGAATGTCCACAGGTCCACATCTACATTTTGAAGTTCGGGTTAATGGTAAACCTCAAAATCCACGCCCTTATTTGCTTTCTCAGTTCGCAAATTCTTACTCCCAAAGAATGCGTGCTTTTTTAGCAACAATTCGTTGGGCTGAAACTGGTACTTCGGGTTCTCTGAGTTATCGTAAGTTAGTTTTTAATGGCACTTTTAACGATTTTTCAACCCATCCGTTAATTAAACAATGTGCCCCAATTAATGGAAAGAGCGTTTGTTCTACTGCTGCTGGTGCTTATCAGATGCTAGACAAATCTTGGTATGACCTTCAACCAAAACTAAAGTTGACTAATTTTTCTCCTACTTCTCAAGACAAAATGGCAGTTGAATATATTCGTCGCAATCAAGCTATAGCTGATGTTGAAGCAGGTAATTTAGATGCTGCTCTTCAAAAATTAGGAAGAGTTTGGGCGAGTATGCCTTACAACAACTATAATCAAAATGCAAAAACTTTAGAACAATGGAGAAGTTATTATCAGCAGCAATTATTAGCTTATAGAGGTCAATGATATGCAGGTAAACTACTCAAATGAGGAGATATATCAAGCAATTATGTGTCTCAAACAAGCAGGATTATCAAATCAAGATATTTTGACCGAAGCTGAAAATTTATTTGATTTTAGCCAGCAGCTATATGTTTTGAATATTCTGCAAGAGTCTGACTTTGGTAGTAAAATTATTCGCCCTATTAAAAGCTATGACTATGACTATTTATTTGAGATGCTTTACCAAGCAGTAATTAGCGGTACTTGTGTTCATCAGATACTTGAAGTTTGTGAGTCAGAATTAAGCCTAGAAGATTTGGCTTTTTCTAAACTAGCCTTGGAATACATTTTAACTAATAGATACATTAGCAAGTACGAGCGTAATGCTTTTATACTTGACCTGTACAAACTTTATCAAGAAGTTACATCTCACAAAGAGTTAATTAAGGTAGCTGATTCAACTAAAAATATTTATTTAAAACATTTGGTATATAAAACGGTAGAGTTAGTTGCTACTCGAACAGGGGAAACTCTATCGTTATCACAAAAAAATGTTAATACAAATTCTTTAACAGGAGATGATAATCAAGATATCGCGATTATTCAAGAAAATTTTGAAAATAAAGTTGGTGATGTATTGGTCGGCGCCTTAAATGATTTTGGCATTACCTGTAATTATATTGATACCAAGACTGGTCCGACCTTTAAACGAGTAAAAATTAAGTTAGGAAAGGGAGTTAGTTTTAAAAAAGTCCAGGGTTTAGGTAATGACTTGGTGCAGCAGCTTGGCGAAGAACTAGGTTTAGAAAACCCGCCTATGATATCTGTTGTGCCAGGGGCAGTTGTATTTGATATTCCCAGACTTGACAGGCAGACAGCTTGTTTTGCAGACTATGTTGACCTAACAAGCGAGATTGATATTAACCGGATAGTTATCCCTGGTGGGGTGGATGTTAACGGGAAGTACATTGAAATCTCTTTGTGTGACTCAAATGTTTACCACACCCTAGGTGGTGGTATGACAGGTGGCGGTAAAAGTCAGTACGAAAAAGCAATGGTTTTATATCTTGCCCTGCGTTATCCTCCCAGTTTGGTCAAATTAGCGCTTAGTGATGTAAAGCTAGTTTCGCTTACTTGCTTTAACGGACTTCCTCATTTAGTGGCGCCTGTTGCCGAAGATGCAGCTAGCACGTTGCAAATTTTCAATTACCTGGTGGCAGAACAGGAACTCCGCTACCAAGAGTTTAAACGGGTAGGGGTTGAAAATATCAACGAGTATAACCAACTATTTTCTAATTGCCCCATACCTCGAATTGTTTCTGTGACTGACGAATGTTTTGACTTGCTCTCGGATACTACTTACAAAGACTCTATGGAGATGGCATTAATGAAATTGCTAGCAAAAGCGGGTGCAGCAGGAATTAATATTTTCCTTTTTACCCAGCGTCCCGATAAGGATGTAATCAAACCCCTAATTCGGTCAAACTGTTCGGGTAAGATTGCTTTTGTGGTGTCCCGTCCTGAAGATAGCGGCATTATTTTGGGCAATCCTGATGATGACCGCGCGGCTAGTTTATTAGGAGGTGGGGATATGCTTTACAAATCTCCAAAAGGAGTTGTGCGTCTTCAAGGTCTGTATTTAGGCGCCAAAGCTGACTTCCAGGCATTCCTCGACACCTGTATGAATGTCCACACTGATATGCCTTGCTGGAATTCAGGGTTAAATTTTTCTAGTTTTGGAGTTCCAGTCAATAGTAATAGCGGCGCCAGTAATAGGCAAATACGTAATCGCTTAAATAAAGCTATCACTAAATCGTTGCTTCATCAAGAAACAGAAGTAGATTCTTTGAATATTGACCTTGATGATTTAAGCAAGTCTCAAATTCTGTCTTTATATAGTAGAGGTTACGAGTTGCATCAAATAGTTCAAGAAATATTTAAGTTGTCGCGCGCGGATGGGAGGAAATATAAACGAGTGCGTGATGTGGTATATAACTTTATCGCGACTGTAGAGGCAGATGATAGCGATGAGAATTAAGCTACTATGCTTGATTGAAGTGATATTCCAGTTGGTGGATTATTGTTTTAGGCAATAAAGTAAGTTTCGATTCTTACTATCACAATTGGGGATGAAACAGTTGACCGATACTGAAAATTAAGTAGTACAGGACAATTTTACGGTTCTGGAAGATTTAACAGAGTAAGGTGTAGGCTAATTGTTTCTCTCCAAATCCCAATTAAGAAGATGCCGGGGCAAGAGTAATTTTTGTTCTTGTAAACCTGTATTTAAAGAGGGATAAACCATGTTGAGAAAAGTTTATGGTCAAGTGTTTGAGACTGTTAATGTGGCACTGGGATTTATTTCTCTAACTGCGATTGCTATCGGCGCCTTTTCAACTTTTACTGGTTTGGGACTCCACTTAATTACAAAAGCAGGAGTTAAAACCATTCCAGAAGAACGTATAGAAAGCCTAACTACTTTTGGTATGGGTTTTTGCTTATGCGGTGGAGTTGGATTTGCTGGCGCCGTTGTAGCTGCAGCTAGTGCTGCAAACTTCTTAGATGCTGTTGATAAGGATGAGGAGGAATCTCGAACTTCTGGTAATAATAATTGTGTGGTATTTAAGCCAAGTGATAGCGTGCAACAAGAACCAACTGATTCTCTTTATTTATATCAGTTGATGAACCTTAATGGTTGTCGCACGCTTGATGGTAAGTTGATTGTCGGGAGAATAGAAGATGAACTAAACAGAAAAGTTATTATCTACGATAAGTTGGATTCGTTCGATACTAACATGCTCATGGAAATATTTGACACTGATTGTGATGAAGATAAGCTGATAGGTAAAGCTTTTTCTTCAACCCTTTCAAGACCTCGTGATGCTGCTCGTGATTTTATTGATTTTCATCGTCCACAATTACAGTTTAAAGCTGATTTTGGGACTGACATTGAAAAATGCCTTGGATGTCGTAATTTTCACGGCGCCGACAAAGTGGTCTGCGGCTACCATCCCTATGGCTGGGATTCTAGTTGTATCTGTCCTGATTGGCAGCCTGATAAAAACAATCAACGAGCTTATTTTCCATACGAGCGGTCAGAAATACTACAGCGTTTGAATCAAGATATTGAGCCAAATAGGGCATATTTGAGTAAAAACGATGATGGTACTCTAACTTTATGGGACAATCACACCTTACGTAGATTTCATTTTTCGTGGGCGGGAATTCTTCTTGAAGACTCAAACGATTCAGACAAGCTTTTAGAGTTAGGCGAACATGCTCGCTTACTTTCTTACATCCAATATTTTGCGGCACGCGCGGTAATTGAGTTTGATTACTCTGCTAAAATTGATGACGAAAGCAAAACAGTTAAAGGATATTGCTACTATTGAGATTGGAGACGAGGGTATTGGCATTCGGACTAATTACTGTCCGCGTTTAAATACTAAAATTACTCGTACCTACCGTTTTCGTTTCGATGGTGTTCCGCTGTATCCTTATGAATCAATTGTTCCTGTGGAATTAAAGCATAATTACAATTTAGTTACCTTTATTGGGTGGTTGAAAGTTAATAAGGCTAAGGTCGGAAAATGAATTAGTTTTTCTCGCGCATTTCTACTAAAAATACTCAGAGTTGAATATCAGATGTAAAGAGTTATCTTAACCTACATATTCCTTTGAAACAACCTCAAATAATCCAATTTGGTTTATCTCCTGCTTCATCGTAGTAGCACCAATATTTCTTCTGCTTGTTAGTGGTTTGTAAATAATTCATTCAGCACGGGGGAATTTCCCCCACTACTGGGTGGATTATTTACACTCACCCATCAACAATAACGGAGGAACTATTATGTTTAACCTGTTTGATTTTTCTGCGTTTGAAACTTCTGCTTCAGTCCAAGCTATCAACGATATTTTATTTCCGGTTGTTCTGTTTGTAGTTATTTTTTGGCTAATGTGTCAGGTTTTCTTAATCGATATTGCTGTTGAAGACAATTTACCTGTGGTGAATGAAGAGTTTACCCATAGTATTGTCCAAGCTCAAATTGATAAAGATAATATTTCCCAAAAAGCTGAAAATGACCATACTCTCGAAAACTTACTTGCCGATATGGCAACAACCATTGATGAGTATAAAACGAAAACCGAGTTATCTGATGTTGATAATGGGCGCCAAAACTTGAAAGCGTTGGGCATCCGTAAACTTCGAGATTTCTGCCGAAATCGCGAAATCAAAGGATACGCGGCTGCATATCGCCAACGTGGACTTGATGGTTTAGTGGAGTTTTTGTTCGCAAAACAAATTCACGCTTATCAAATTGAGCAACAGTTTAAGCATGTAGAGTAAATTGGCACGCGGACATTGATGAAAAGCCCTGGCGCCTCCATTGGGTTAACTACTTAGTAGGAAAATCTACCTTTACGGTTTCCAATTTTGCGGCTTGGCAACTTATATTGCTCAGGATAATATGGATGTTTCAGATAAATTTTTGACCGCTGCTGATCAGACTTTTAAGCAGTTAGCTCAAACACCAAATATGGGCAGGGTGCGGGAATTTAATAATCCGAATTTAGTGGATGTACGTCAACAGGCAGTTAAAGGATTTAAAAATTACTTAGTCTTTTACCGAACAATAGATTGCGGATGTGGAAATTTTGAGAGTTCTGCATGGTAGGAGAGACATCGAACCTCTTTTAGACGAAGATTTGGGAGAAGAAAGTTAGCTAAAACAGCGAAGAGTGCCACGGACGTGTCTAAACGAGAAATTAAAGATGCCTATGCAGGCGCCATCTTGGTAATCGTGTAAACTTTAATACTAAAATTGCTAGTCAAAGCTAATTTAAATGTTCATCAAACCTCATGCGAGATATTAATCGTTTAACATAGACTGGTTCTACACCAAACTGATGGGCTATTTTCTGTTCCTCATCTTCTGTAGGTAGCGCCTTAAGAGTAAATAAATAATCTAAAAACGGCTGCAAATTCCCTGAAGCTGAATCTAATTCTGTATAATTTGATGCTTCTTTCTGGGCTACCATATCCTCTAGCCAATCCTGTAGCTTTCCTTTCTCTGGTCTTTGTAAACCAAGAGTTTTGCAAGTTGCTACAAGTTCTTGCCCAATAACCGCATTACCGTGTAATTGCCCCAACCAAGTATCAAATTCTTCATTAGTCGGTAATTTTATTGCTTGCTTCAAGCTAAACGCTTGTAGTTTTTTACCCAGGCGAATTCCTTCTAAAAGGCTTACAGCGTTATCTTCATCTTCATGAATAACTTGGGGGTTATTTGACCCGAAAGCCATTTTATCCAAAAGCCAAATGGCTACTTGTCCTGGTTTTGGAGCAGACAAATTTAGAGTTTCACATGCAATAGCCAACTCGGTTCCCAAAGATGTGTAATTTGCAAGCCATTCCTTTACATTACCCACTCTAGGAGTTGTAAGCCCTTTTTTAGATAAACCAACAACCTCTAAACCCAGATTTACTAGGTTCCTGACTACCATCGACAAGCTCTTACCCATGTCTGGTATCAAATTTTCAATTTGATTACGTATCTCAATATTTATATGAAACGTCACACGGTCTTTTTCCTGATTGACTGGGCGACCGCGTTTTGAAGGTAGCTTTGGGTTTGGCTCGGACTGTTGTTGGTGTTTGCTCATCGTTACTTTAGTTTACCGAAACCACAAAGCATATTTGAAGCTTTTATCATCAAAATTGTTAAAAAACGTAATGATGTGGCAGTGTCTCAAAATTTAAACACTGCCAAAAAATAAAGAAATGTAAAGAAAGTGAATATAAAATTGTTGGGTTTGGTAATGTTGAACCAAATGTACAGAAATTCGAGATTGAAGAAGATTACTTTTTTCAGTCTCATTCATTAGATGGGAAAATCAATAGTTTTTTGATGCATATATACCATTATGGTCATTTAGGCATGGAAAACTAACGGCAAAGCTGATTTTATTTGTGAGGCTAGTAAACGATGGCAGTAATCGAATGGATAATCCGTAGCGTTGTGATAATGAGATTGTTGGTAACTCAAATGGGTCTATGGTTGCTATATTCATTTGCCGCCTTGATTAGTTTTACTTTTAAGCCATTCCTCTATAAGCTCTCTAGATTTTTCACTCATATTTGTACCTTCTTTAGCACACCAGACTTTAAACTCTGTTCTTTTAGATTCAGGTAGAAAAACTCTAAAGCTAACAGTAGGGTCGTCCTTTTTATTTTCATCTGACATAAATGGGTCACATATACCACACGCTCATTTTCCGCTAGGCAACTCAGTTTGCAAATAACCCATGTGACCTTATTGATATATGTGACCCATGTGTTCTACAATAACATTGTTGGTCAAAAACTTCCGCAAATTCCATATGCAAGTAAAAATGAAAAATTTGTCTAGTTATCAAAGACCCGCCATAAAAGGATTTTCCGTCAGGTAAAAATTAAGCCACCCTTGACACGTAGGAATAATCATGAACAACTACAACACACTCAAAATCCTCCCAACACAAGGTTTAGAGCCTCGGCAGTTTCTACGCTATTGCTTTGGTATAGCGACTCTCGGCGCCGAAAGTCTCCTAGAAGAAGAAACTGACTCCCAGTACCGCAAAAAGTGCATCACTGTGCTGAGTCACGTCTTTAACATTGAGAAAGCGACGGTTCGTAAATGGGGGACTGACCTTAATTTTGATGGAATGCCTAACTACTGCAAGATTGGACTTGCTTACATACAGTCGGCACAAATTAATTCAAAAATTGTTGAAACAATTCTTAATGGTGAATATGTACCACCAATAATAGAACCTCAAATTTTTTTAGAGAAGATTTTGCTTGATGGCTTAAGCGAGCAGCAAAGAGTACAAACCATATCTCATACTGGATTTCACGCAAGCTGTATCAGAACCCTTACACAAGTCTTGCACGTCGGCGCCAGGTCTGTCCAAAAGTGGGGTCAAGACATCACTTTCAGCAAAATGCCCCGCATCCACAAACACACGTTGGGTTACGCGCTGGCTGCCATTTCAAAATCCCAGCACCAATCGAACAATTGGAATCAAAGAGCAGCTTGACTCATAGCTGTATTCAATAAGGGCGCCAATAAAGAAAGAGTCTTTAGTAGACCAAGAAACGAGGTCTACAAAGACCAAACAATAAAAACCAGAGGTATCTTAACATGACTATTACTCTTGCATCCGCCACTTACGCGCAGCAGCATCAATTAAACCCAAATCCTACCGCGCACATAGAAACCAGTACTCTTGAGTACCTTCACACGGCTTTCTTGTTATACGAGTATAAGACCAACTACAGTAAGCGTGATTATAAAATTCAGTTAGAGATTTGTGGCTGGAATAAAGGCAGCTTTGAAGAGAAGCGTGCGCTCAAAATTGGTCAATACTTTCAAGATTTCGTCAGCTGCCCACAACAACTGGCGCCTATACCAGTAACAATCCTGCTAAAGCTGTGTTCTAAGGAATACAGACCCATTCTCGATTTGATCACAAATTATCCTCCAGGTGGATTAACCTGTGAAATAGTGCTTAATTTGATTGAAGAGAGAAAAGCACTAATCAAAGCACAAAAAGAACAAGAACTTAAACCCAAAGAAGAAGAAAAACCAGTTATTTGGAGGAGGGTGCCTTCTGGAGCAAGGTATTGTCAATTTCCTCCGGTGTGGGAAGATGACGAAAGAACAGGAGTACTGACGCAGAGGCTAATAGATGAACATGGAATGATTCCTCAAACTATACTCAGAGAGGCGGTTGCAGACTATTATGAGAAAATTATGCAAGCTACTGAGCAGTCTCAAACTGAAACCTCGGAGTCAATATTTGTCACAGAGCCAGAAACATTTTCTAGTTCAGAGATATTAGCAGTTGAGATATCTGAAGCGATACAAGATGACTCAAGCATAGTAGAGCCTGAACAAATTGTTACCCATGAAATTGAAGAAGTTTCAACCCACGATAACCATCAGGAAGATAATTCCCTGACTGATAACGTTACTGTGGCGCCTAATGCAGAGGAGCAAGAAACATTAGTACTGATTGAAAAGTTAGAAGCAGCTACAAGTTACTACCAAATCAGAAGCGCATTATATCGCCACCAGTCAGTTAAAGATAAAGCAATTGAGCAGTTAAGCGAAGCAGAAAAATCAAGAATTGAGGAATTATTGCCTCTGCAAGTAAAAGCCTTGAACAAAGCAAGAGAATCCAACTTGATTTTAGATTACTACGAGCTAGAAACAGGGTCATTCCAAATATTTATTGAAGGTGAGGATAGACCTGTAAGCGTTAGCAAGTCAAGTGTGCTTAGTTGGCTTAAAGAGCAAGAGCGAATCAACTCCATAACAGTTTGAATAGTGAAGATTTATAGTAAAAGTATCTCTTCGTGCTAAGGAGTCGAAGTGATGAGATTAATTGACCTTTCAACAACAAACGCTAATCTGATAAAAATATTGTCAATGGCATGTGATAAAACAATTATCCTTAGAACACCATTATGACGGGAATTCCTAATATCAGAGGTGAATGATTTTACACGCTCCTGTTGCTCTAACCGCTCAAACAAAATCAAGAACTGATGGAATTCCTTGCTCGTCGTTCAGAGGAAACAAATCGGCATAACATCAGTCAAGTTAGAGAGATGTTAAATCAAGAATGATTTATACATAGAGAAAACTTGTTAGTGCATAGGGTAATAATTATAACGACACTCAAAAACTTGGCACCGTTTATATAGCATTTGTAAAAGATAAGCAAAATGCTATGTGTAACAAAAGTTCAAGTGTTAATGATTGTGCTTATATGAGCCTTAACAGAGGCTATTAAAGTTTTTATGCTTCAAACAGCAGTTAGCGTTTGAACAAAATTATCGTGGTCATAATTTGTAATCTTTTCTGCCATAAAAACATTAAGATAACAAAATGATTTACATTAAATAAAATACATATTAAATATAATTTAAAAATAGTAACTTACTTATTTTATCGAGTAAAATAATAATAATTATTGAGGGTGAAAATCTGCAATGGCAAAAAGAAAATTAGCAGACTATGATTCTCCTTGGAAGGAAGCGTTAGATGTTTATTTTGAATCATTTCTAGAGTTGTGCTTTCCTTGGATTCATGCTGACATAGATTGGTCAAGGGGTTACGAATCGTTAGATACAGATTTAAGAGAGGTAACTAGAGATGCTGAAACTGGAAATAGACTTGCAGATAAACTAGTAAAAGTTTGGTTACATGATGGAGAAGAAGTTGTTGTATTGATTCACATTGAAATACAGAGCCAATACCAACAAAAGTTTCCCAAACGAATATATATTTACAACCATAGGTTATTTGATAAGAATGATATAGAAACCATTAGTTTAGTCGTACTTGGAGATAATGACCCGAATTGGCGCCCGACAAGTTTCGGTTATTCACGTTGGAGATTTAACACCAGTACAGAATACCCGATGGTAAAGTTATTGGATTTTCAATCACGCTGGGATGAACTAGAGCGTTCTAAAAATCCATTTGCGGTGGTAATAATGGCGCATTTGAGTACTTTAGATACATTTGGAAAAGACCAGCAACGGTTTCAGTCTAAACTAAGTTTAGTACGCGGACTTTATGAACGTGGCTATAATAGAAATGAGATACTAGAATTATTTCGTCTAATCCAATGGATGATGGTGTTCCCTCGTGAATTGGAAGCAGACTTTAAACAGGAATTTACACGTATTTTGGAGGAAAGAAGAATGCCTTTTTATACAGATTTTGAGATAGACGGCATGGTTAAAGCAAGCCGTGAGTCAGTTGCCACAGCTATAGAGACGCGGTTTGAAACTGTACCACCACAAGTTAGCGCGCGCCTTGGAGAAATAGAGGATGTTAATGTACTTAAACAATTGTTAAAAGATGCAATTACAACAGCTTCTTTACAGGAATTCCAAATAAAGTTAAATGAAGTACAAATACCTGAGCTTGATTAAAAAAAGGAATGATAAAACTGAATCAATCACGTGCTATGATACGTTTTGATTCAAGATAAGTAGAGGCATTGTAATAGTTATGCTTCTACTTTTTAGTTTAAATAAATGATTCAGATGTAAATTTTACGCAATATAATTTTACACGTTTTTATTTACTATGTTTATTCGTTAACGATAGCTAAGATTTGACTTGCAAAAAATCCCATTAAAGCAGAATCGTGCATTTGTTTATAATCAAAAGAACTGCCGTACTCTTCTAGGTCTGATTATACAATCATAAGGCAATCTCAATACCATTATTTTCAAACTCCAGTGACTCACATTAGCAAAGCACGCTCGTCTTGATTTTTTAGAGGCGCCTACCTCAACAGACACACTTAGCATAAGCGGTTGGTTTAGAGAAAAACTTTTGCAGTTTACATGACTTACGCCCCAGAACAGCGCCAGACCTAAAATGTCGCTACTGGCTACCAAATAAATATGGGCTGCTTAGTAGCCGTTTATATAAAATTATGTTAAAACCAGGAAAATACTTAAGTAATTACACCGTAGCAAAGGGTGAGGCAGAAGACATTCTAGTTTTCTGCCGCTTTGAGCTGCTCTCTTGTTGTACCCATGACCGATACCCTTGATATACAACCTGGTTCTATTGTGCGCTGTCGCAGTCGGCAGTGGGTAGTTTTGCCGTCAGAAAACTTAGATGTGGTGCGATTGCGCTCTTTGTCTGGGAATGAGGAAGAAATTACAGGAATTTTCCGACAGTTGTTAGAAATGAACCTGGAAGAGATAAGCGAAGCTGCGTTTCCTCTACCGTCGCCAAATCAAGTTAAAGACCATACAGCGGCACAGCTTTTAATGGATGCTTCGCGTTTGCTGTTGCGAAGCGGCGCCGGACCTTTTCGCTGTTTTGCCAGGTTATCGCTGAGTCTTCGTCCATATCAAGTGGTGCCTTTATTAATGGCGTTACGATTGGATACGTTACGTTTGTTAATTGCTGATGATGTAGGTATTGGTAAGACTATTGAAGCTGGATTAATCGCGCGTGAATTTTTAGACCGTGGTGAGGTAAAGCGAATTGCTGTTTTGTGTCCACCGCATTTGTGCGACCAATGGCAGCAGGAACTGAGGGAGAAGTTTCATATTGATGCGGTTGTAATTCGCTCTGGGACTGCTTCTAAATTAGAGCGTAGAGTACCTAACTTAGAGCATATTTTTAGTTACTACCGCCATATTATTGTTAGTTTAGATTACGCAAAGGGTGAACGTAGAAAAGCTAGTTTTATTACCCACTGCCCAGATTTGGTGATTGTGGATGAAGCTCACACCTGTGCTAGTGGTAATAATAAAAGTGCATCGCAACAGCAACGGCATCAATTAATTCAAGATATTGCAGCAAAACCTGATAGAAATCTGATTTTACTTACCGCTACTCCCCACAGTGGTATTGAAGAGGCGTTTTTGTCGTTATTAGGTTTGTTGAAACCAGAGTTTGAGCAGTTATCGTTAGATTTTTTGAGCGAGGAGCAGCGCAAAACTTTAGCACAACACTTTATTCAACGGCGCCGAGCGGATGTGAAATTATGGTTGGGGGATGAGACACCTTTCCCAGAACGCGAATATACGGAAGTGGCTTATAAACTCTCGCGCGAGTATAAAAGTTTATTCGAGGATGTTTATAACTTTGCTCGTGGATTGGTAAAAGATACTACCAGTGAAATGAGTTATGCCCAGCGTCGGGGTAGATATTGGTCGGCTTTAGCGTTAATTCGCTGCGTTATGTCTTCTCCTGCGGCAGCTATTACAACTTTAAATAAGAAGGGTATTCGAGAGTCAGGAATGAGCATTGGGGAAGATTCTCCAGTTATGGATGAAGACCTGATGAGTTCTTATGTTTATGACTCTGTAGATAAGGAACAAGTTGTAGATGCGGCGCCTACTGTTGTTGTAGAGCAGGGACAGGAAAGCTACGGCGACAAAGACAAGCGTAAATTAAGAGAGTTTGTCAAAGCTGCCGAAAGTTTGCTGTTTAAAAAAGACTCTAAGTTGCAAGCTTGTATTGATACAGTTGAACCTTTGCTCAAGGATGGTTATAACCCAATTATTTGGTGTCGTTACATTGCCACAGCTAATTATGTTGCTGAAGCTTTGAGACAAAAATTGGAGAAGAAAAAAGGCGAAGTTCGGGTTATTGCCATTACTGGGGAACTTTCGGAAGACGAGCGGGAAATTCGTCTTCTGGAATTAAAATCTTATTCGCAACGAATAGTAGTTGCTACTGATTGCTTAAGTGAAGGTGTTAACCTCCAAACCCACTTTAATGCTGTCCTTCACTACGATTTACCCTGGAATCCAAATCGTCTGGAACAGCGTGAAGGTCGGATAGATAGATATGGACAGCCCGCAGAAAAGGTTAAAACTTTTTTACTTCTGGGACAAGATAATCCGGTAGACGGCGCCGTGATGGATGTGTTAGTACGGAAAGCAGTACAAATTCACAAGACTTTAGGAATTACTGTTCCTGTCCCGATGGATAGTACTACAGTTTCCGAAGCGGTATTTAAATCACTGTTTGACAAGGCAAAAGATGCAGTACAGTTATCATTGCTAGATTTGCTAGACAATAAAGAATCTGCCATTGACTTAGTTCATAACAGTTGGGATAAAGCTGTCGAGAGAGAAAAAATCAG
>NZ_RSCL01000019.1:166764-212493 GCF_003991905.1 Dulcicalothrix desertica PCC 7102
CAGCATTAAACCAGAAGAGGTTCAGCAGGAATTGGTTGATTCTGACCAAATTTTAGGTTCGCAAGAAGATGTCTTCATATTCGTTAAGTCAGCTTGCGAGAAACTAAATTGTTCTCTCATTGATAAAAAAAAGGGTAAATGGCTGTTACCGTCGATTCCAGCATTTCTTCAATCTTCGCTCGGAGAAAAACCGTTATTACTCACTTTCGTCCATCCGGCGCCGGAAGGTATTGAATATATTGGACGCAATCACCCGTTAGTAGAAGCTTTAGCACGTCACATCCTCGAAGATGCTTTGGTTAATCAAGATAACCCCATTGCAGCAAGGTGTGGGTATACAGTTACTGACGCAGTGGAGAAACGCACGACATTATTGTTGGTCAGATTGCGTCATTTACTCCGAAGCACTAAAAATCAAACACTATTAGCAGAAGAATGCGCTGTGATTGGGTTTACAGGCGCCCCGTCTCAACCAAAATGGCTAGAACCAGAAATTGCGAACGAGTTACTCAAACAAGCTGAGGCAGTTAGCAATACTCCCAAAGAATTAAAACAAGAAGAAATCAGCGAATTACTCGAAGACATCAAGGTATTAGAGGGTGATTTGGAGGATTTTGCTGCTTTACGGTCACAAACACTTTCACAATCTCATCGTCGTGTGAGAACAATTACTAAAGAAGGAGCAATTCAAGTAAAACCCCAATTACCAATGGATATTTTAGGTATCTTCATCCTCCAACCCGGAAAACGCAAAACTTAATTTTTATTACGCACGAATGGTCAGTTGCCAAATCTGTAACTACTGGTTTGTGTCATTAATTTTGGGAGAATTTTTTTTACCACAGAGACGCAGAGTACACAGAGAGGAGAGTTAGAGAGATTTTAAATCGGCGCCAACACCACTTAAAAATACAAGCATTCTCGGCAGGCGCCGTTTGTAAACAGTAAAACCTATGAAACCTGACCTCATCAAAGGTACGAAATTTGGACAACCTGCGATTATTAATTGCTGCGAGTTTATTGATTCATGGAAATAAACCCAAACTAATCCAAAATGGTTGGGCACGACGACAAAGACAAAGAATAATTTATGATTTGGAGTATCAAATCATACTTTAAGTATTGCAATGTATTGAATTGGGTCAGATAATATATGTAATCTTTCAATATAGTGAATTAAATATTGTTTAAATAAGTATACAGAAAAAACTGTTTTATTTAAAACTGACAATTAATTAAACAATGCCAAGAAAAAAGAGACCAAGAGAACATATTATAGCCGACTTAAGTGTTAATTTCGTTGAAAGGTACATATTTTTGTGTGGTTATTCAGTAGAGCGTATTGAATATGATTATGGTTATGACTTACAAATATTTACTTATGATGAAAATGGAGAGATTGAAAATGGTCAAATATATGTACAGTTAAAAGCAACAAATTCTTTAATTAAGTTAGTAGATAATGAAACAGTAACTTTTAAGCTGACTCGCTCGGACTTGGAATTATGGTTAAATGAACCAATGCCATGCATCTTGATTATATATGATGCTCAGGCTCAGGAGGCTTACTGGTTATATTTACAGGCATACTTTGAGAACTTAGAAAAATTCGACTTACAACAACTTCGAGACAGCGTAGTAGTTCGTGTACCTAAAAAGAATATTATAAATCAAGAGGCTATCAAAAAATTTGCTACATTTAAGAATGATGTACTCAAGCAGCTAAAAGGGGTAATTCGTCATGATGATTAGAAATATTAAATTTGCAGAGCTGGAACAATTGCTATTGAGTATCGGTTTTGTGGAAGTACCGACAACTGGCTCGCATAAAGTCTACGAGTATTCACTACTCGGTACACTAGTTGTTTTGCCTGGTTATGAGCAACAAGCAAATGTAAGAACTATGCATTTAGTAGCTGTACGTAAGATATTAGACGAAAATGGCTTAATGGATAGGGATGTATTCACTAGTTTTTTAGAAAAAGTTGCTTCTTAGAATAAATCAATATTAATTTAATTTAATTTAATTTAGATTATATCATACGCTCTACTTGCGGCGCCAATATTTAAAATCTTGCTACTGGCTACCAAAAAATCTCTAACATTATCCAAAGTCGGATTTGAAGCTCTAGCAATAGGTGTTTGGCAAAATGATACATTAATACTTTAGAAGCATTAGCTAAATGAAATTCCAATATCTGAGGTTGAGGGTCTTAGACAGTTTCGCGTGCGGGTCTTGACGGCAACTGAGTAGAGGCACCGTGTGACATGTCATTATGTCATACGTTGTTGTAATGTTACTGATGGTGTTGACACTACTAGCCACTAAAAAAGTATAGCTGTTTAGTAGCCGTTCATATAAATTTATGTTAAAACCAGAAAATACTTAAGTAATATCACCGTAGCTAAGAGTGATGCAGAAGACATTTTATTTTTCTGCGGCTTTTTGCTGCCTTTCTATGCTCCTATGACCGATAGACTTGATATGCAAGCAGGGGAAACGTAGTGCGCTGACATTTACCAACCCCTTAAATTTAACTTTTATATAAATTACGCGCGGTGAATTATGAGTGTAGCAGGTGCAATAACAGCAATACAAATCGAAGGAAATCTACTCGCCTCCGATATGACTTCTCTGTTGGCAACAGGTAGTGTCAAAGGGCAACAATCAGAAGATTTCGGGCTAGCAAAAACTGATAAATTAGCCGATGAAATAGCTGTTGCCTGGGGTGACGGCAAAGCATACTGGGCAGCATTCCAGCGTAAACTTGCGCGACTCCAAGAGGACGACACAGCTACAACAATTACGCGCGAATGGGCAGTATCATTATTAGAAAGCCTAGGTTACAAGCCAACTCTTACCCGTCAAGCCGAAGAAGTTGATGGATTAACTTATGCTATTTCTCACCGCGCGGAACCAGGAGAAAACAAGCCACCCATTCATATCATTGGCTGTCGTCTCAAATTAGACCAGCGTCCACCAAGTGGTACACCTAGACTATCTGCACATGGTCTGGTACAAGAATATTTAAATAAGACAGAGCATTTGTGGGCTATAACTACAAATGGTTATCGTTGGCGCCTGTTACGCGACTCTTCGTTAATGACACGGTTATCGTATATAGAATTTGACTTAGAGCAAATCCTCAACAGCGAAAACTTTGCTGAATTTGGCTTATTTTATCGGCTTTTCCACCGTTCCCGCTTACCTGAAGGTGTGGATGATGCGGATAAGTGCTTGTTGGAATTTTATCATCAAGAAACACTACAACAAGGCGGACGAGTAAGGGATAAATTGCGCGATGGAGTAGAAGAAGCATTACGAATTTTTGGTAACGGATTTATTCAACATCCTGATAATCAAGAATTACGTCAAAAATTAGGATTAATTCCTCATTTTGAACCATCACTTACCAGCAAAGAATACTATAGTGAATTATTACGTTTAATCTACCGTTTATTATTTTTAATGGTAGCAGAGGGAAGAGAGTTATTATTAATAGGTGATGATGTAGAAAAAGCGCGAATTTATAGAGAGTATTATAGTGTTGAAAGGTTACGAAGATTGGCTGAGAAGCCTAGGTATCGACGTGAAGGATTTCAAGATTTATGGCAAGGTCTATGTGTTACATTCAAATTATTTGATGAAAACTGGCGTGGACAAGTATTAGGCTTATCACCTTTAAATGGTGCATTATTTGGTAGTAATACTTTACCTGATATAGATAAATGTGTGCTTGATAATTATGATTTGCTTCAAGCGATAAAATTTCTATCTTTATATGTAGATAAAAACGTATTACGACGAGTAAATTATGCAGCACTAGATGTAGAAGAACTGGGGAGCATTTACGAAAGCTTATTGGATTTTCAACCTCAAGTTAAACAGCGTCATGAAATATATGAATTTGCTTTAGTATATGGTAGCGAAAGGAAAACAACTGGTGCTTATTATACTCCACAGCAACTAGTAAACCAATTAATAAAAACTACTGTTGAACCAGTAATTGAAGAAAAGCTTCGTAATATAAACGATAAAAATCAATTAGAAAAAGCACTATTAAGTTTAAAGATAATAGATATTTCTTGCGGTTCTGGTCATTGCCTTTTAGCTGCCGCTCGTCGGATAAGTAAGGAATTAGCCCGTATTCGGACAGGAGAGTCAGAGCCAGGAAAAGAGCCTTTGAATCATGCAATTCGCGATGTAATTAGAAAGTGTATTTATGGTGTAGATATTAATCCTTTAGCAGTTGATTTATGTAAGGTTAGTTTATGGATTGAGGGTTTTTATAGAGGTTTACCACTCCATTTTTTGGATCACAGAATTAAATGCGGTAATTCTCTTATAGGTGTTTTAGAAATAAATTGCTTATATGGGGGAATTCCTGATGAAGCTTATAAAGCTGTAACTGGAGATAACAAGCAACTATCTATACAATTAAAAAAACGAAATAAAAAAGAAAAAGAAACAGATTTACAAGGACAATTATCAATCTTTAGTAATTTAGAACCTGAACGAGAACAATATGGTGAAATATGGCGTTCTCTCGATTATATAGATGAAGAAACACCAAATGGTGTAAGACAGAAAGAAATACAATATTTTACAAATCGTAAAAATTCAGGGTGGTGGCGAGATTATTCGGCTTGCAATTTATGGACTGCTGCTTTTTTTACCCCTTTAACTGATAATAATTTACAATTACTACCAACAACAGCAGTCTTAAGTCAATTACTACAAGGTAATTTATTATCAAAACAAATTGTAGATACTGCTAATAAGTTAGCTGAAGAGAAACATTTTTTTCATTGGCCTTTAGAATTTCCTGAAGTTTTTCAGGCTGGTGGGTTTGATTGTGTATTAGGAAATACACCTTGGGAAAGAATTAAATTACAGGAAAAAGAATTTTTCTCTCTTCGTGATGCAGACATTGCAAATGCTGTTAATAAAGCAGCACGAGAAAAATTAATAAAAAATTTGCCTGAAACTAATCCTATGCTTGCAAAACTTTGGGAAGATACAAAGCATTTTGTAGAAGCTCAAGCTAAATTCATACGTGAGTCAGGTAGATTTCCACTAACTGCTGTTGGTGATATTAATACTTATGCTGTCTTTGCTGAAACAGCAAGAAAACTCATTTCCTATAATGGTAGAGTCGGTATTTATGTTCCTACAGGAATTGCTACTGATGATACTTGTAAAAAGTTTTTTGGTGATTTAACACAGAAACAAGTTTTAGCAAGTTTGTATGATTTTGAAAATCGAGAAGGGTTATTTTCTGCTATAGACAGACAATTAAAATTTTCTTTAATCTCTATTACTGCTAAACCTATAAAATGTGGAAATTTTGCTTTTTTCTTGACGCAACCACGACAATTAGAAAATCCAAAGCGTCAGTTTAAATTATCATCGCGAGATATTGCATTACTCAATCCGAATACTCTTACTTGTCCTGTTTTTAGAACTCGTGCAGATACTGAATTGACAATAAAAATTTATCAGCACGTACCTGTTCTAGAAAATGAAAGCACTGGTTATAATCCTTGGTCTATTTCATTCATGCGAATGTTTGATATGGCAAATGATAGTGGGTTGTTTAAAAATGAAGGTGGTAATAATTTAGTTCCTCTTTATGAAGCCAAGATGTTTCACCAGTATGACCATCGTTGGGCAACTTATAATGATGTAAGTGAGATTCGTGACTTAACTGATACGGAAAAGATTGATACTAATTTATATGTTAAGCCACGTTATTGGATTGAAAAGGATAATGTAGAAAATACTTTAGGTGATAAATGGAAAAGAAATTGGTTTTTATGCTTCCGACGAACATCTAAAGCTGTAAATCAGCGTACATCTATTTTCAATATTCTGCCAAAAATTGCAGTTAATGATAAAGCTCCAATTATTATTAATAATAAATCAACTGTATTAAATGCTTGTTTGCTTGCTAATTGTAACAGCTTAGTTTTTGATTATAGCACACGACAAAAAATAGGTGGAGTCGATTTGAGTTTCTTTATTCTCAAACAGCTTCCAGTTCTCTCTCCCGAATCCTATACCCAAGAAGACATCAAGTTTATTGTCCCCCGCGTCCTCGAACTAGTCTACACTGCATGGGATATGCAACCCTTCGCCCAAGACATGGGATATAACGGCGAACCATTTATTTGGGACAGCAACCGACGCGCGCTATTAAGAGCAGATTTAGACGCATATTACGCCAAACTCTACGGACTTACGCGCGATGAGTTGCGATATATCCTTGACCCTGCGGATGTTTACGGCGCCGACTTTCCCAGCGAGACGTTCCGTGTATTAAAGAATAATGAAATTAAACAATTTGGCGAGTACAGGACACAAAGATTAGTTCTCGAAGCATGGGATAGAATGTTTGGCAAGAGGTGATTAAATAAAATAATTAAAATAATTTCTTTATGAAAGACGGGGGTCTTCGTCAGGAGGGTGAAACCCACCTTTGACCCAAAAATGTCGGGATTTTTGGATAAATTTGTCAGCGCGACGTTCATCATTTAAATCGAGACGGTTGCAAGTTGCACGACCAATAGATGTTACACCAATTATTTTCGTAGCATCTTCTGACCAAATAAAATGGTCAGACCACTTTTGACCACGAGGATTAAATAATGGTACTTCTTGTTGAGTCTCTGGGTCAGTGCCAATAATAAAATTATAATGACGTTCATTGCAGCGACGACAAGCCAATGCCAAATTATCAGCATCATCTGAACCACCCAAAGACTGTGGTTTAATATGGTCAATTGTAAGAGGAGACGTACTAAGAAATTCTGGATAACGACAATACTCACATCGATATGAACGCACGTTTGCGTACAAGTTCCTGAGTACTATTAGAAATTGTCATGACTGTGATGCATTTATAGCGTTTATGTAACTAAATATGGTATCTAATTCTCCTATAGCTTCTAGTTCGGTAGCTTCATCTGGTGTTAGAAGGTCAGCTTTTTTCTTATCGAGGAGTTCTTGCATACGTAAGCCTAATTCTTCTGTAAACTTGAATAAGTTGAAATTGTTAATTCTCTCAACTCGAATTCCCTCTGTTAGCCAAGACGAAGGCTTGATTACTACGCTGGTCATATATTTAGTACCTTTTCACTAGATGTTGCTCTTATTTTAGCAGTTGCACTTATAAATTACAAATTAAACAAATGTGACCACTATTAGTAACAGATACATTCCTAAACGAACTCCTAAACTGACCTCAAGCTATCAAGCTATCAGTAAAAAAGTTACCAAGGTTATAAAAGTTTTGGAAAAAGACCCTCCCAGAAAAGAAGGCGCCTGTTTTATGTAGGTTGTTCTCGTGCAATGCGCGCGTTGATGGTGTGCGGTTCTAAGTCAAATCCCTCAGAGTTTATTAATTCTCTGAGTAAAGACTATTGGACGATTAGAAACTAAATTAAACATATATGGCGCCTATATATCATCCCAGGTTTTCCCGTATGTTTTTACCGGATATTTAACCCAATATTCACGCAACCAATCTCGACCATGATTTTCCAAATACCAGTGAATACTACTTTCTGCCCAATCATAAGTCGATTCTATCCAACCATGTTTAACAGGATTGTAATGAATATAATTTAACGTTGTGTAATAATGCCGCTCAGAACGAATTGCCCTGTCGCTATAAGAACACCAAACTTTACCACTAGTATTTTCTTCAAGGTTCCATTGGCGTGCAAGAAGACCATGTATTAAGCGAAATGTTTTGCTCAATAGTTTAAATTCAACATTCTTCATTAGTAAATGATAATGATTAGGTAGAATAACCCATGCTAATATTTCAACTCCTTGGTTTATGAATTTATCAAATAGCTCGTTTAATAACTGTTGGCGCCGTTGTTCTGTGTTTATTCGAGGTTTATGCTCGTAACAAGTTGTTGTGATCAGGTAAAATTCGCTATTTTTTATAGGATGTGGTGGCGAATGCGGAGGAAATCCTTTTTTCAATCTTTCTTGGACAAGTGCGATTTTTTCTTCTTGGGAGAGTTTTCGATATTCGTACATTGATTTAGCCTCTGGTTTGGCGAAGAGCGCTTGTTTTATGTTTTTAAGTTAACCTTGATTTTTTGCAAATTTATTAAAATGTAGTTAACTTAGTAGTACGTTAGTAAAAATTCTCGTTAAATTTTTATGTGGATATTATCAGTAACAGATACATTTCTTAAAGAATTCCTAAAGTTACCCTAGGCTATAAGTAAAAAGTCACTAGGGGCAGGGTTGGGTTAAGCTTCTTAGTGTGCGTAAGAGTTTGAGATGCCAGGGTTTGGAATTTCCCTTTGTTGTCATTGTCGGTTTAGAAAAGGAAAATATTCTTTGTATCAATAAAAACCTGCTATATGATGAAATTACAGTTATAATTAATGAGCAACGGCGCCTGTTTTATGTGGGTTGTTCCGGGAGCAATGCGTGGGTTAATGGTATACGGTTCAATAAATTATGAGAATTTTAGTAAATTTACAAGAGTTATTATCACAACCTGAAAGCGCTATTACACCTGTAAGTACTTTAATAGGTCAAGGTTTTGCGATACTTAATTGCACTAACGTTGATTCTGTTAAGCTGGAATTATTGGATTTAATATTTAGTAATGTTCCTCAAGATTGGGACTTTATACAAATTGCAGAGGTTATTGATTCTTCTACATTAACAGATTCTTTTGCTACTCAATTATCAAATTATATTGACAATCGTTTAGGACGAGTAACTCCATTACCTGTTCATAGTTCTACGCCGTCTACTTCCCAATTTTTAGATATATTTCAATTTCGTAATGAAGTAATTGGTGACTATCGTCAATATATTGAAAGCTTTTTAAAAATACGCGACCCTAAAGTAAAAGAATTTGTAGACAACGAGTTGGATAAAGGGCAACTTTGGACTGACCCGTTAGTACAATTAAACCCTAAATATAAAACTGGCGCCACTGTCACTGAGCTAGTACAACAAAATATTCTCCATCCAGATTGTGTTAAGTACTTCGGTACCAAAAATGGTGTACCTTTTACTTTTCACTATCACCAAAAGCAAGCATTTGAAGCTGCTAGGCGCCAAGAACATTATATAGTTACGACGGGGACTGGTTCGGGTAAGAGCTTGACTTACGTTGTCCCCATTATTAATGATTTACTCTATAATCCCGGAATTAATGGGGTTAGGGCAATTTTGGTTTATCCGATGAATGCTTTGATTAACTCCCAGGAACAAGAGTTGCGGAAGTTCCTTGATAATGTTTCTAATACCCATATCCGTGTAGAGAAGTATACGGGTCAGGAATCTCCTGAGCAAAAAAACTATATTCAAAATAATCCTCCGCATATTTTGCTGACAAATTATGTGATGTTGGAGTTGATGCTGACGCGCGCGCATGAGGATGTGTTGGTGAGTTCGCCAAACCTGAAGTTTTTGGTGCTTGATGAGTTACATACTTACCGGGGTAGGCAGGGTGCTGATGTCTCGATATTAATTCGCAAGCTTCGTCAACGTTGTCAGGGAAGTCAGGAATTATTATGTATTGGTACTAGTGCTACGATGGCCTCGAAGGGTACTCGTATTGAACGGCGCTCCATTGTTGCTCTTGTGGCTAGTAAGTTGTTTGGGGTGGAGATTGGGGTTAATAATGTTATTGATGAAACTCTCGAACCTTCGATACAACGTTCTGAACCAACTGTTGAGGAATTGCGTTTTGGTTTGGAACATGGTTTGCCTGACCCATCGGAACGTACTTTGGAGGAGTTTCAAAAACATCCTTTGGCGCCTTGGATAGAGATGAATTTTGGTTTGGTGCGGGAGGTTGTTGGGAAGGATAATAGTTCTACTGGGGATGTGGTTGATTTGGCGCCGGGTGGTAGGAAGTTGGCGGCGGATGCGGGTGGTGTTTATAGTATATCTAGGAAGCAGTCTGTTAATTATTTGCGGCGCCAACCGATTAGTTTGGAAGAAGGTGCGGAAAAATTGGCACGTAGTTGTGCTTCTGCACAAACCAATGAAGATGCGCTGCAAACTAATGAAGATGCGCTGCAAACCAATGAAGATGCGCTGAAGCGCTACTACGAACAATCCTTAAATATTCTTAAACAAATGTTTCTGTGGGGGAGTAAAACTAAGGGGTTGGCGTTTCGTTTGCACCAGTTTGTTTCTCAGGGGGGTAGTGTTTATGCCACTATTGAACCCCATGACGCGCGGACTTTAACATTAGACGGTCAATATACTACGACTAATAACCGCTTGCTGTTTCCTTTGGTGTTTTGTCGGGAATGTGGGCATGATTATTATGTGGTGCGGTACGATGCTAATAATCATACTGTGGCGCCTCAATTACCAACTATGTTGGAAGTACCCGCTGATGATGATAATGTTCAAGATGGTTATTTGAGTCTTGATGAAACCGGGCTTTGGGATTATAACGATGAGGAACGACTTCCTGATACTTGGTTCCGGGAAACTAAGAAACAGGGACGGGTGGTTAAGAAGGAATATGAAAAGTTTATTCCCCGCAAAATTTATGTGCTTGGAAATGGCGCCGTTTCTACTTCTTCCTTAGAAGGTACACCATGCTGGTTTATTCCTAAACCTTTCCGCACTTGTTTGAATTGCGGTGTTGTCCATGATGGCAAGAAAAAGGAGTTTGCTAAATTATCGCGTTTGAGTAGCGAAGGACGAAGCACGGCAACTACTTTATTAAGTCTTTCTACAGTTAACCGTCTCAAACAATTCTATACTGGTGAAAAAGCTAACGCTGCTAAGATTCTCAGTTTTACCGATAACCGTCAAGACGCCTCTCTACAAGCTGGACATTTTAACGATTTTGTGCAAACAAGTTTTCTTCGTGCTGCTTTAAACCGCGCTATTCAAGAAAACCAAGAATTAACCCATAAGCAACTGGCAACAATGGTAGTGCAATATATGGGTTTATCGCAGTCAGACTATGCTTCTACACCTGCTGATGTGGGTGTTGGTAAACGTAATAACGAAAATGCATTTCGAGATTTAATTGAATATCGTCTTTATGAAGACTTGCGACGGGGATGGCGAATTGTACAGCCAAATTTAGAGCAGTGTGGGTTACTGACTATTAAATATATGGAACTGGAGTCAGTTTGTCAAAATGATAAAATTTGGCAAAAATACCGTCATCCAGTTTTACTTCAAGCGACACCTACACATCGCTACAATGCAGCAAAAACCTTTCTCGACCAGTTGCGGAAGGAACTAGCTATTGATGCCCAGATTTTACAACCTGATGGTATCGACCAGTTACGCCGTGAAGTTACCCAAGCCCTTAAAGAACCTTGGAAAGTTGAGAAATACGAATACCTACATAGTGCTAAGTGGGCAACTACCGATAGCAAAAATGATAGATATAACCTCCAAAGTACTATTAAATTAACAGCCCGAAGTAAGATAGGTAGATTTCTGCGCTCTCCTAGAGCCTGGGATTGGTTATTGCAACCCTTGACCGAGGCACAGTATGATGAATTAATTGCAGCGTTAATTGGTGTATTGAAAGATGCAGGTTATTTGTACGACCAACCACAGGGAGTACAACTTAAAATAAATGCTCTAGCTTGGATTGCTTCTCAACTCGAACAAATACCCGTAGACCCCCTAACATCGCGACGCTTACAAGGTGATGAAAATACTCACACCCCCATTAATAGCTTTTTCCAAAACTTTTATCAAAACAACGCCCACACGATAAAATCAATGGAGGGACGGGAGCATACCGGACAGGTGAGCAACCAAGACCGTCAACAACGGGAAGATGATTTCCGCAACGGTGAACTCGCAGCTTTGTTCTGTTCCCCCACAATGGAACTAGGTATAGATATTTCTGACCTTAGCGTTGTTCATATGCGGAATGTACCCCCCAGTCCCGCCAACTATGCCCAACGTAGCGGACGCGCGGGGAGAAGTGGTCAGGAAGCACTAGTATTTACTTATGCCTCAATTGGTAGCGGTCATGACCAGTATTTCTTCAAACGTCAAAATCAAATGGTTGCTGGAGTTGTTGCGGCGCCTAAACTCGAACTTGCCAACCAAGATTTAATTAAATCGCATATATATTCAGTTTGGTTAGCACGTACTGGAATGCAGTTTGGCGAAGCAATGAACCAAATACTCGACTTAGATTTAGATGGCTACCCTCTTAAAGACAGCGTTCGCACTCAACTAACTTTGACACAAAAGCAGCTAGACGAGTGTTTAGAAGCGATTAAATCAATACTAGAAGATAAATTTTGTACCCATGACCTCAAAAAAGTATCTTGGTATTCAACTGATTGGTTAAAATTCACACTCGACAACGCCATAGAAGCATTTGATCGCGCTTGCAAGCGTTGGCGCCAACTTTATAGTGATGCATGTGAACAACTGAAAAAATCACGGTTTATTATCGACCGTTCCGCGCGCGGGGATACTACCCAAGAAGAGCGGGACAAAGCTAACGCACAAGAAAAAGAAGCGCAACGCCAAATTGATTTACTTGTTGGTAACTTGCAAACCAAAAACAAAACTCAATTTGAATTTTACCCGTACCGTTACTTTGCCGCCGAAGGATTTTTACCAGGGTTTAACTTCCCTCGTCTTCCTATCCGTGCTTATATCCGCACCAGTCCTGACAGTGGCGAATTTATCTCTCGTCCCCGTAGCGTCGCTTTACGTGAATTTGCACCCAACAACATTGTTTACTATGAAGGTAGTAAGTTCATGGTGACAAAAACCAAAATAGCCGTTGGTGGTATTGAAAACGAATATAACCGAGTTAGCGTCTGCTTTAACTGCGGCTACTTCCATCAAAGCGATGACCAAGATATTTGTGATAACTGTGGCGCCCAAATTAAACCTGATAATTACGGAAACATCGCTAAAATTAGTCGCTTGCTACCAATGGAAACAGCAATAACCCAAAGACGCGAGCGTATTACCTGCGACGAAGAAGAACGTCTCAAATATGGGTACAATATAACCACTCACTACCGCTATAGTGAGCAAAAACGTAAAACTGCAATTGTCCAAACCTCAAGCGGGCAATCATTCTTACGTTTAACCTACAGCGCAACAGCAAAACTGTGGCGAATTAATCGTGGTTTGCGGAAAAATAGAGACGAACGCGGATTTAAACTTGACATCAAAACTGGAGAATGGGGAGATAACTCCAATCATCAATCTCCTGAAAATATCCACACCGAAGTCCACATTTTAGTTGAAGACACCAGCAATATTTTACTGGTAGAACCTATTGGTATAGAAGGCGAAAACAGCGAAGCATTAATTACAACATTCCAATACGTATTAGAAACAGCCATCCAAGCTGTATATAAACTTGAACCCGACGAACTAGACTCAGAACGCTTGGGACAAGGTAAATATCTACTCTTCTGGGAAGCTGCCGAAGGTGGCGCCGGTGTACTTTCCCAACTACTCGAACAACCCGACGCATTCCAAAAAATCGCCGATGCAGCTTTAGATATTTGCCATTTCAAAGAACCCAAAGATAATTGCATTCAAGCTTGCTATGAATGTTTACTATCTTACCGCAATCAATTTGACCACTCCCTAATAAATCGCCATCTAATCAAACCTTGGCTTAATGAATTGCTTCAAAGCAACGTCCTAAATGAAATTGAAGAAACATCTCGCAACGAGCAGTATCAAAAATTACTCGCGCAAACCGACCCAAATTCTGAATTTGAAAGGATAGTATTAACCGAGATATATCAGCGCGGGTATAAATTACCCGATGCCACACAAGAACTTATACCATCCGCAAACAGCAAACCAGATTTTCTCTACTTTGAAGACAAAATAGCAATCTTCTGCGATGGTTCAGTACACAACAGTCCAGAGAAAAAAAAGCAAGACAAAATCGAGCGCGACAATCTCAAATACAACACAGGTTATAGGGTTTTAACGCTAAAATATGACGAAAATTGGATGAGTAAATTGAGCGCGTTGCCTTAGACATGAGAAAGTGCATAGTAGAAGACGTTATTGCGGCGCCTATATCCTACATAACCCAAATTATCGAGGCGCCGTATATCTATATTCAATCATCATCGTCACCAGGGCGCCAGCTTGAATAGCTTCTTGGTTTTGTTCATAAATTTCCACTTTGGAAGTGTTTTTAAAAAGGTAAAAACAAGTATTTCACTAACATAAGCTGATTTTTCCGGCTTACGCCGTAGAGCGGCATGAACGCCATTGGTACGCATGTATGATTCAGCAAATTAGCGTTGAGCAAACTTTTATTACAAATCTAGAGAAATTCCTGAGTAAAGCTGACAAATTTATCAAGGTTTACTATGCAGGCGCCAGCGATAAAGAGCATGTTCAGGAAATAATGTCCGAGGTAAAAGCGCTGGCATCAGATGTGGATTTAGAACAATTAGAACTTGAATACCAATTGTACTGCGATAAAAAAGACTTGATGGCTGACTGCGATGAAAAAGTTTGGTGGTAAGTAAACTGCACGTAATAAGGCTTACGCCAAGGAATGCGAATGAATAATTAGGAATTTGGAATATGACGAAGCAAAAATCTACTATCCCATCCTTCCAACCAATTGATAGTTCGATTTTAGGTGATTACGCTGTTGTTGATTATCAAGTGCGCGTGTACTCAAAAGTATACTATGCTATTCGCGAACTGTCTGGACTTATAGCAAAGCGCTCTCTATCTGAAGCATTTGATTGGAATGATTTTAAAGAGCGGTTTTCTCATGATTTCGGCAAAGTTCAAGAAAAACGCTTCTCTCTACAACAGTTGCTTGAATATGCTAACCGTAAGTTTGGTAAAACCTTAGAGGATTTGCTATTGCTAAACCAACTTTCTTGGCAACGTAGACAGAAGTACGCAGAAATAGCAAAACTCAACTCTCGTTCAAGGGTAATTTAGGAAGACGAATTCTTCTAAATCCCGTCTGACGGCTAACAACCTAATACTGATGTTTAAAAGGGTGATAAATACAAGCTTTATCACCCTTTTTGCAATCCGAAGCGCATGTTCAAATAACCGCTTCAAGCTTTCTAAAACACTAATATCTGAGCATTGTAACACAATATGTTAGAGAATGGTTACATCGTTTGGGAGGGAGCATCTCTACTTGATAATTCTCCCATATTTCTTGTACTTACAGGTTTCGTTTTCCCTACATCAAACCGCAGGACAGGAAGGCAAATCCAAAGTTGGATACTACAGCAAGATTTTACTCCAACAAAAGCAGCGAAAGAAGGATTAGATCAAGGCGTGTGTGGTAATTGTAGCTTGAGAATGAGCCAAACAGGTGCTTGCTACGTCTCTTTGCTTCCAGTGAATAACGTATATCATAAGTATACAAGGAGAGCTTACCCAAAATTCGGCGCCAACGAAATGGCAATGTTAAAGCATTACCGCTACCCAATTAGAATTGGTTCATACGGAGACCCTACAGCAGTACCGTTTGAAGTGTGGGAACCAATAATCTCAGCATCGAAAAGGTGGACAGGGTTTACTCACCAATGGTCGCACTGTGATTCTCGTTGGAAGAAGTATTTAATGGCATCAGTTCACAGTTCTTCTGAAGCGCGCGTTGCCCAAAATCAAGGTTGGAGAACTTTTAGAATAATCGCCCCTAATGCTCCTTTAAGTGAAAACGAAATTCTCTGTCGTCACACCGAAGATGACAGGGTGCAATGTGACTCATGCGGGTTATGCAACGGCGCCTCATCGAAGCCAAATATTGCTGACCCCGTTCATGGCTTAAACTGGAAAGTATCTAATTTCATGAAGTATTTAAATCAGCAATAGTTTAGATGCTTACACTCATTTGACGCTTCTGGAAAATTTGCCAGGAGCGTTAAGTTGCCATAAAGAACGGTGATTAAAATACATGTGGTAGAACACAAACGGCGCCGTAATACTCGCATACACTCCACTCAATACATCTGTATGGTTTGAATATAGTTTTAACGCAATCAAGCGATAATATGGGTATTAAAAATCCTTATTAAACCGCTACTCATTTGCTAGTTAAATAGGCTCAAAGCGCAGATTTAAATGCTATAATAAATATATAAAATTACACGACTTCCATGAATCCAACCATCAATCATGATACTAGTCATATGCTAATTTTTTAAACTATCACGATTCCGGAAAATTTCCCTCTTCGTCTTAAGATTACCCGCATAAAAACAAACAAATTCAAGCTAGCTCCCGGCATGTATCGAAGATAAATATGTAAACGCTTGTTTTAATTTGTGCTGCTATAAAAGATATTTTCAGGCTCACGCCTGGATTAAAAGTGAATACTGTTGTCTACACTATCACACAAAAATATGAACAATATCACAATTCATTTTTCTCATTTTCGCGCTCAATCTCCAAAGTATACATTCAATTCGCGCGTTGCCATGAGAAGTAACTGTGAAGAAAGTAAATGGGCTATTGGTCGAGTTACTGGATTACGTCTTGATGACGATAATATCTGGAATTATACCATAGTCTTCGATTACCCGCTTGGTTATTGTGATGAATTAACTGAGTCAGAATTAGCTGCGGAAAGTGAATTCGCTTGCGTTTCCTAAACTATTTATAATTTCTAAAATATAAAGCCACTAGTTTAACAATTGCTAGTAGCTTTTTTTTTTCGGCTTACGCCTTATGAGGTAATGAAACCATATTTAGAGGTTTAAGCCATGAAAAGTGCTGAAGAAATAATCGCAGAACTAAAAAAGTTTAGTGGTTCATGTGTTCTGTATAAGCATTGGTTAAATATCCGGTATACCGAAGGCATCAAGCATTTAGCTGAAACAACACAAAGTTTTTGGCTAATTGACGCAATTGCTTCACACCAAACTCAACAATTGTTATCAAATCCGTATCTGGAAGAACTTCAGATTTGGCGCCTGATAGTTCAAGAAAAATCAGGCATCTTAATTTGTGAGTGGGATACTGATAAAGAAGTGTTAAGACAGGATATTCCTTACACTGACTTTCCATTGCCTACTATCAAACTTTACCTAGCTCAGAAAGTGTTGATGCTGCCAACCGAATACTGATGTCAAGAATAGCAGCCATAAACAAAAGCTATTGTAGAGTACAGAATCATGAATAATAATGGCTTTATTCAGCTATCGCTCAACTTTTCTGTAATTAAAAATGGTACGAAGGTTCGTATTGATGGATACGACTGCCATCAACTGCTCGATTTGACGAACTGTGTTGGGGTAGTTTATTTTTATAGCCAATCAACAGGCGATTATCTCGTATACTTTCCAGGTAAAAAAGGAATTGTTCCAGATACAAAGTTAATACTCAGATATCGGCGCCAGCAACTAGAAATTGTTCAGGAGCGTAAAAAATAGCTCTTGATACGATTAAGGCTAATTATAAAGCATTTACAAAGCTTAAAAACATAATTGATTTGCTCACAGTAAAAAGCATTTCTTTTTACTCATAGGCTCACGCCTCAAGAAGTAATGGAAATACGGTAACGGGGGATTGATTATGTTTATATCCTGTAGAACACAATCTGGAACACTACATTCACATGAAATAAGCTCCATAGAACGTCTGACTGAATTTTTAAATTTTTATCAAGCTCTGGACTACGAGTTACAAATCAATCAAAATCAGTATCATTTACTGCAAACAGGAAGATGCGGGAAAAAAGAGTTTCCAAAAATTGTATTGCAAAAAAGCGGTTATGCTCTGACTACCGAACTGACTTTAACTCAAATATCTGACCTTGAATACTTTTTAATGCAACACCCTGCGAACACTTACCAATTGGAAATTGATACTGGAATTTACCAATTGTCAAAACAATTGCCTTAACTGTACGGCGCCTGTAACGCACGGGTCTTAAATACTGAGTATCAACCATGAAAAACACTCAGTATTTTAATCCTTTTTCTTTCTTGTCCTTATTTGCAACGGTAATATAATATGGCACTCGTTTTAACACACCCGCAATTTCGTGTAATAGTTCATGCACAAACTGGAGCTATTAGCGCACGTATTTACTTTCCTGCACTATTTCTAGCTGAGTTTTACAGTATCATAATTAGCTGGTTACAACGTCAGGAAATAGTTTTTGACTATAAAGACTTAAAAATGTACTCAGATGGTTCTTTCCGTATATATTTCAGCACACCGTTGTCTCCAAAAGCCGAATATGAAAGATTAATAGGAATGCTTGAAGAACAATCACGAGAAAGTTTGAGCTAGGCAAGTGGAAATAAGGATAAAATAAATCAATCTCGTAATCGCGGAAAAAGCTAAATATTAAACTGGTGAATTAATTTGAAAAATATTTGGTAGAGATGTGATACGCGTTGTGCCATATCTAATGTCTCTACAAATATTTTATTAGCATTATGCTGTTGACATGAAATGATTTATGATTTCTATAATTCAGCTAAGTTGCATGTTAAAAAGTTTTTAATAGCTGGTATTAAATAATCCTTCTCAAATGTTCTAGCTTTAAATATTTTTGTGTAGTTTCTATTCGTTGAATGTTCATAATTTTCAATTGCTTGGAAAAGGATGCTTTTAGCATTATTGTAATGTCTTATAAATTCAGTATCATTATCAATAATGACGAATGCAATATCTTTTCTTATAGAAAAATCATTTTTTCTTTGAGGAATAGAAATATCAATAGTTGTTATAAATTTTTCTTTAGTCGTTTCTCCACCCTTTGAAAATTCCGCATCAGACAATATTAAAGAGGACAGAACTGCAATTAATAAGAAACCTCCTCCTCCTTTTGAAATTATATCCCTTTCTTTATCTTCAAGATTGCCACTTCTTATATCTGAGTTTTTCAAGCTCCAACTTTTTAAATATAGTTCACATCCAAAGCGATATATATCATAATCAACTTTCTCATGAAACAATGTAGTATACTTATTTTCAGAATCAATTATGGTAGCAGTATCATTAATTGCTGTTATAGGTTCTTTGTTTATAACAGAATGCATTATTTGCGTTAAACGCTCTAGACTAATAACTCTTAAACCGCTCTTACCTTGTCTTTTATAGTAGTTTTCCCTTCTCTCATAGTAAATATCATATTTAAATAAATGCTTCTCAATGTTTCTTTGAATACTTTCATTTGCTTTTAAACTGATAGACTTAACTGGATTTTGTGAATTAGTAGCACTTATTATTTCCGAATTAATATCTGAATTGTTTGCTTTTATTAATTTGACAAATACTTTTAGTTGTTTTGGTAATTGATAATTGCTATTTTTTTTATATGCATTATATAAACAATGAACAGTTTGACATCCGTTTACAATCTGTGGATTTTTGACTAAAATAGATTCTTTAGTGGTAGGAGTAATTTCCTCTCCTATTACAGTAATTCCATTATTCATTGCCCAGAAATTTTTTGACCTTTCTTCTGACAAAGCAGTTTCGATGATAGAAGCATTAATTACTTTATCTTCCCCTAAAAAAAATCTAATATTGCCATCTGTTAATTCATCTTTAAAGCGTCTGTTTTCATCTACAAGAATTGACATTAAAGTATTACCGTTTATGAAGCCAACATAACCACTTGTTAATACGTCTTTTTCAGAAACCATCAGAGGTTGTCCTTCAAACTCAAACTCTATTTTTTCCTCTTTATTATCTGTGAAATTGAGTAGATATTGAGCATTCCAGTAATAAAAAGTTATTGGAATTTGATACATTGATAAAAATTCTTCAAGTTTTGTCTGTAAATGCTTAATTTTTTCTGAGTAGTCATCTACAATTGAAGCAGTAGCAAAATAACATTCTACTAAAAAATCAGAACTTTCTAATCTTGTTTTCCTAAAAACTTGCCGAATTAAATCAATTTGATTTAGTAACTCTTTATTAGCTCCTATTCGTTTAAGTTTATCTAAACTAAGATCAAGTGTAAAAATTTCTTCAATCCCTTCAACAAATTTTCTAAATCCGTCAGTAGAAAAACTATCTTCTTTTTTTACTTGGAATAGCTTTAAAACTATTTTTGATTGACTATTAATATCTTTATCAATATCTATTGTATCATCATATATTGGCTTACCATTTAGGAATAAATAGCATAAATCGATACCTTCATCTCCACCATCGCCCATCATACCTTTAACCAAATTATCAAATTCAATACCATGTAAATGCCTAACATTTACTATGGCAGCTACAGCTTTTTCAAATTTATTTTTGTTTAAATCATTTAAATCAGGATTATTTTTAAGCAGTCTATCTATTTTGTCGTCTAGCAATATTCTTAGACTCATAATATTCTCCTATAACTACTACTTTAAAAAACTAAACCATATCTCAGAAGCTGTTTAAAATCTTACTCTTCAACAAGAAAGTATAGCAGAGTATCTTATAAATTTACTATTAAATCAATATATTTACTTTAAATTTGTTTCACTCAAGATAGCAAACCATACCTTGAATGAAGATTTCTAACACTTATTATAAGTTAAATGTGTTAACTTATACAATATCTTAACACAACTTAACATTGAAATGCGATTTTTCAGCTCATACCTACATTAATAGTTAAGATAGCAATATTAAGTCTTGCGATGCGCTTAGTGTGCCAATAACTGAGGAGTGAATTGGCTTCTTACGGTTTTTCAAAAAACTAGCATTGCGGTTTGTCCTGACTGCTTGAACTTCAGCAATCATTGCCATTGCTATTTCTTCTGAATTTTCTGCTCCAATATCAACACCAATTGGAGCGTGTAGTTTTTCTAGCATTTTGTCTGTATAAACTGTTTCTACCGCGCGCAAGTCAGCCAATAATCGTTCAATACGTTGCTTTGAACCAAAAACTCCCACACATCGTTTAGAAGATAAAAGCAACATCTTGACTATTTCGATGTCGTCAAGGTAGTTATGCGTCATCACAACAGCAGTGCGTTCGATTATAGATACTTGATGTATGGTTTCCCAACGTGCGAGAATTATTTTATCAGCCATTGGAAAGCGTTCATAAGTGGCATTATTTGCGCGGGTTTCCCGCACTATTTCTAGCTGAGTTTTACAGTATCGTTGTTGTTGTTTAATATTTCTTTACAGTATTGCTTTAGTTGTTGAGTGGTTGCAACGTCAGGAAATAGTCTTTGATGAAAAAGACTTGAAAATTTACTCTGATGGCTCATTCCGTGTATATTTCAAAACGCAATTTTATCCACAAACACAATATCTCACTTTAATTGCAATGCTTGAAGAACAATAGGGAAGAAGTTTTCTTTAAACTTATAAAGGATAATTGCAAACCCTTACGGGTTAATATCTATGAAATAAAGCGCACTCGCTACACGCGCGATTTATATGGAGAGACAGAAAATGCAAAGCATTCAAAATTTCTTAACAATGACCATTGTAGTACTTTGTGCTACTATCACAATTACAATAGCGTTAGATTTCTCTATAGGACTGACGCAGTTGTGGAATAACGTCGCAAAGAACGAAGTGGACGTCCAACAAGTATACCCACAGTTTAAAAATGCAAATAGGCAACAGCTTCAATTAATTGACACAGATGTAAAGACTGTATCCATACCAGCAGCAGATTTTGAGGCGCCACCTACAACACACTACATTGACATAGAGTCGCTTGAACTGCTGATACAAAAGCTACCACAGTCCCGTGTTCGTACTGCTGCACGACGTTTAGGAATTAGAGACAAGGTTGATGGAAGCTACCAAAAAGTAGGAGTATTGCGCGCGCAACTTCAAGATGTGTTAAGATATCAACCATCCAAAGTTAAACAGGTGCTTGGTCAACTGACAATGAAAACTTCAACAAGCAAACAGAAACAGCTTTGTTGAGTCTCGGAGTTTCGAGGCTGTTGTTGCTTAATTTAGTTAACATGTACTAATATAAGGTTGTCACGTATTGTGACAACCTCGTGATTTATTTAGGTGGCTCTGTGGGTTCGCGCATGAACCCACAAACTCCGACGATGTTTTCATACCAGTTAAGACACAAAAATATAAAATATGAATTAATTCTTTACGTTAATAACTTTTATTTTATGTTTTAATTGAGGTTATCAAAATAAAAAATTCTCATACTCTGATGAATGAAAACTTAAGTGATATATGTCTAGTTTTCCCGAAATAAAGCAATGCGATCAATATTTAGATAAAGAGTTTATCGAAACCCTAAAAGAAATACTAACAGGAAAAACTCTCTTAGCGGAAACAAAAGAGCAGGCAATTGAATTAATTAAAAATTATCCTCAAACAGGATATATTTACTCTATCATTTGTTTGTCAAATAGTAGAATGTATGTAGGACAAACAAAAAATTTTGAACAAAGAATGAAAACTCATATCAAAGAACTTGGTAATAGCCACGAAATCAGAAATATGAGAGAAACATGGGAGAATTCAGAAGAATACTTGAGAAGTTGTGCTGGTCGTGGGAAATCAATTTTGTTCAAAAGTGACTGGGTATTTTTGGGTATAGAAGCTTTTGTTGTAAAAGTTGTAGAACAAGTCAATGAATACTTACTACTGGATAGAGTAAAATACTGGCAAAATAAACTAAATGCAGTTTATAGTGAGCAAAAAATTTATCGTATACCTTATCCTTATACACCAGAAGAAGCTTATCAACAAATAATGTATAATTTAACAGCTTATAATCATGTCGATAAGCCTTACCATAGTCAAGATGACATACCTATGAATAATTTTGCAGTATAAAATTATCAAAAACTCGGCGCTGCTAATGTAAAGGCATTAAAGCTATGCGTCACGTTCTATTTCATTTTTGATAGCTGTAACTGTTTTTTCGATTGGGGGTAAATTATACCTGTCAAACTTTCCAGTTTCGGGAATATATGCTGCAACTGCTTTTCCTTGGTTTGCAGCATACCCAATAATATTGATAGTCTCTTTACTGCGAATCCCAAGGGCAATGTCATCCGGTTGCACTAAATTTCCTATGGCTTCTTTTGGCGATGCAACATCAAAGTATTTTATATTAATATCTTTGCGCGTGGCGCCTAATTCCTGAATCATCTTTACAGCAGGTGAGGGGTTATCTAACTGGTGTGGAGAAATATCAACGAAGTGGATAATGTTGTAACCTCGCTCGATAGCTCTATCAACCGCGCGCTGCAACATATTGCACATCATCTGGTCAGCTAATTGTTGTAAGTTACTATCAACTGTTGCTTCAAAAAATACTACTCTAGCAACAAGAGGCTGATTACTATTTGGTTGAATATCTGGGAGCTTGACGCTGTTGGGGTCAATTACAATATCCGCATAGCTTGCAGGTGCGTTATTTACAATACCAGTGATTGTTAGCCCTTGTATTGTTTTACCTCCTTTAGCTAACTGAGGTAGTAAAAAGTTTGTTGATTGTTTGTTTAGTATTCCTAAAGCTTGATTTCCCAATAATGCGATAACAACAGGCGCCTTACCTACGTTTGATTGTTGTACATTAAAGGAGATGCTAGTCTTCTCACTCTGCCAGTCGCGACCAGCAAAAGCATATTTATCAGTATTGTCAATTTGTAATTTGTTGTCAGGATTTTTGAGACTAGTGACGATAATACTGGTGTTTGGGGAAGAAGTAATAGTTGCCAGTGCTTCACATCCTGCGATAAGTTGAGGGGAGCGCGCGTCTATAGTTCCGAGTTTTTTTTCTTCTACAGTTACCCAACGTGCGGTTTTAGTTGGGTCACGAGGATTTGCACCATCCTCAAATTTAATTGCAACTTGTTCACCCTTAAAGTTTATACCAGCACATTCATTAAACTGGGCGCCGATTACCCTCATTTTGGTAAACTGTAAAGAGTGAAGTTGACCAACTACTTCGTTGGGGAATATGGCGAATGCAACACCTGCCCTTTTGAGTCCTTGGTAATTCTTACTTTCCTCGGTATGGGTAATATCGTGTATTGCGGCTGCTAACTGTAACTTTTCAGGTTCGGGCGTACTATTTCTGATAGATTCGACGTATTCCATTGTTTGCTGTTTTAAAGCATCTACCATTCCATCGCTGATGCCAAAGTGGAATTCAACCTTAGCTTGATTGATAGACATTCCTGGTTTTAGGTCATGTTCCTTCATTGATTTCATGCTGATTGTCCCAATCGTGATATCTTTCACTTGACCATCAGTATCAAAGTATTTGGCAGTAGCTTTTAAAGGATGTGACATTTTTGCTGATGGTATTCTTGACTGAATGCGGATACTTAGTTCGGATGCTTTCCAAAATTCTGGATTTTTAGCTACATCAAATTTAATTAAATTGGTAATCTCTAATTGTTTCCCACTTGTAGAAGAGGTAATTACAAGATACGGTCCTGGTTCTAATTTCTTTCTCTCTTCTAATGTGATACGTTGTTTGATTAACGAGTTATATCCAGTTTTGATTATTTGCGCTTGTTCTTTATGATGGTCAGTTAATACAATATCGGGATATAATTTTTTAAACTGTTCAATAGGTCTAGCATGAAGTTGGCTTTGTTCAAATATCTGATTTGTTTGTTGAATCATTAAATCAATTGGGCTATAACCATTGCTTTTCATGCCTCTATTAGTAAACGCTTCTGAATTTTTCTTATCGGATAACCATTCGATTTTTTTATAATCTGTTATGGCTTGGCAGTATGCAATAATTAAGTTGTCAGGTCGTAATGCACTTTTGACGCCATCAGTAGCAATTTGCAACTCATTACCAAGTTCAGCTACACAATCTTTTAATAAATTTTTGACTCTTATTAATTTTTCTTCAGTCTGCTGACTATTTATATCATTAATAGTAACTTGCTTGACCTTCTGTATAATTTTATCTGGAATCTTTAATTTACCTTGTTGATGTTTTTGCAGAACTTTACTAAAATGAATTGATACTTGTTTGAGATAGTTTAATTTATCGGCTTGCGGCATAGCACAAATTTCGCATTGTAAGGCGATATTCTTTTGAATTTCGTTAGCGATAATGCCAATTTTATTTGACATTGCGGAAATAGATATTTTCTCAAACGTGCCTTTATAAGCGACTTTAGCTTTTTTGACGATATCGGGGTAACGATTTTGAGATAAGTTCTTTTCTTTAACTTCACTTGCTAGGTGAGGAAAAGTCTTACTTGCAGCAAATGCCAGCAAATCACCATCAAAATCGCACTGCATATTGTCCATAGCTGTTTTCGGGTGAATGTAAACACATCCGTCTAACATTTCTGGTAGGTGTCTATTTTTTAAAGTGATAACACCATTTGAATTAATTAAGGGTGAACGAGTAACTATAATTTCTTCACCATCATTTATTGTCGGAATACATATTTCATTATGTTGTAAGTCTAAATTTGGTTGAGCCAGGCCAGAAGTAAACTTGATAGAGCGTCCAGTTGCTATCTCTACCCATTCTTTGCGAGCAAACTCTTGAAGTTCAGTAATTATTTTGGGATGCTCCAAAAGTTGGCAGTAACCGGATAAATCGTTTTTTAATAATGAGTATAGCAATAAATCTTTTTGTTCATAAGAAAAATTTTCGCCATCAGTAGTGTCATCAGCTTCTCCACCTGAATCTAAATTATCAAATATCGAAAATTTATCATCTATATCTTCTTGGAAATTTGATTCTAAACTTTTAGCCAATAACGCTTTACGACGCTCGTAAGTTTCAAGATACCGCTGTGCAAGGCGCCTTAAATCTTTTTGGTCATGAGCAAGTTGTTCTGCTTGTTGCTTGATTATAGGTAAAATTTCTTTTTTTACCGCCGATGGGTAATTTACTAAAATTTGAGTTCCTAAACTGTGTTTTCTATATAAAGCTAATGCTTTTACACCTAAACCAATAGACAGCATATACTCGCCTGGTGTAATTGCATCTTCTCCTTTCCTACCTTTGAAGCAAGAAGTGGCAAGTACCATATCATAGCCAACTTTACTGCGTAGAGTCCCATAAGAGGTGTTACCACCCATGCGAAAAAACGATTCACCAAATTTATCCAGCCTTGCAGGCGCCAGTGTCCCTTTAGCAATCCGCATTACTAAGCTCTCTTCTTGAGGTCGAATACCAAGCCGAAATTGAAAAGCGCGCGGTTCAATGTTGTTTGATGCGGCAAAAGTCTTATCAATTAACCCTTTACAATCACCAACCAGCTTTCGAGCATCACTATTTGCAATAACACCACCATTTTCTCCTGTCGTGTCGTCAATAACTAAAATTCTTACATCTTGCAGAGGGTGAAAAGTGCGACAAGGTGTAAAAGGTAAAGGGTAAGCGGCGCCATCCGAAGGATTTGGGTATAAGGAATCGCGAATAGTTGGGTCATTCGCAAAAAACATTCTACTACCCGCTGAAAATTGCAAGCTCATACCGTTATGTTCTTGCAAATCGGACGGTATTGTGGCTTTAAGATAAGCAGTGCCAATACTAAATTCAACACCAGGGAATAAGTATTCAGCAAGTGTATTTTCTAGTTTCTCTTGTATCCCAGTGTTAAGATTTGTTTTCGTATCAAAGTGATTAAGTCTTAAAACCATAGTACTTCTGGCAAGTATGAGTGGTGACTAGAGTCAGAAGTTACCAAAGCTAATTAATTCTTCTAGCTGTTGGTGTACTAAAATAGAAACTGGTATCACAGAGGTAAAAAAATGGTTAAAAAGTCTGTTCCCGAACCAAATAATCAGCCAATAACAACTAGATACCAGATAGAGTCTTCTATGACCCCGGATGAACTATTGAGCGAGGGATATGCAAACTATGATGATTTTTATGACCCCGAAGAGGAAAAGTTGGAGGAATTACTTGCTATTGAGCGACAGGAGACAAAGGACAATACAAAGTCTGAAGAGTATTACAATAAATACTTCATCGAGTTTTAACGTTTATACGCTTGTGGAAAATTTTCCATAAGCGTCAAAGTTCAGCTTTAGGGACTAAACTTTCGCTTATCAGGTGGGAGAACCCATACAAAACAGTATCCTGACTTCGCTTTACGTCCGAACTGCGATAAAACTACACCCAATCTTTGAGCATCTTTAACGCACTCTGTATTATCTAAGTAACCCCGGTTCCAGTTGATTAAATTCCTGGCAAATTTTCCTTCATTGGACATTGCCCATTTCATCGCGTCTAATTCGTTCCACGTTAAAAGCGTTGACTGTACTTTTGTATAGCCCCCGCCAATTATTCCAGTAATCCAGGGAGGCATTAAAACACCCGTGATAAAACCGACACTCAAGGTAAAGAAAAATAGAATAGCGGCAGGAAACACTGAATTTATGAGATTTCTTCCCTCACGTAATAAGCTTTCATGAATTAAAGCATTAGCCGCGCGGTTAATGGCTACTTTCTGCCGCTCCACTGCTACTTGTTCTACCAATTCCAAATTATGAGCTAAGTCTTTATTCCAGTTTTTAAAGAGTAATTGTAAGGTGTCAGGCGCCTCTTCAAGCATCGCTTCTAAATGACCAGTAGCAATTAACACTAGAAATAAAGGGTCATCTTGGGATAAGCCACTCTTAGAAGCAAAGTCCAACACACGGCGCTTAAAGCGTTCGGTTTTTCCTTTTAAAGCTTCGGCAAGTAAATCTTCTGGAGTTTGATTCTTCTCTGGGTTAGACGGTGTAGGTTGAGAGTCTTGTAATTGATTCATTTAATTAACCCCGTGAGAGTAAATGCTGCATACGCAACTTTTAGGAAATTTTTCACCCGCTGCTTGGATATCACTTTAAAATCAGGGTGCATTATGGCGCCAGAAAAAGTAACTCCTAAACGGTCAACCATGTTGCGCTCCCAAAATGGGAATTTGGGAAAGTTCATAATCGTAAATTGATGCACCCTCTGCGCTTCTATAAACTCTGGCATTTTATCTATATAGCTCCAGTCATCGCATAGCCCCATATTCTTTACAAATACGTGAGTTACATCACCACCTAAATCATTCAACGACTTGAGGAAGAAATTTACAGAATCTACCCCACCAGTACACACAAACCATTTAATGAAAATAATTGAATGCTCTTTACCTAGTTGAGTTAGGCTATTGCGCGTTATCCAGTTAGTAACGTTTGTATAAACTTGAGCAGGTAAATTGACAATTACTGACCTTTCTAAGGCTAAATCGAATATTTCATCAGCATCATGCGCTTGCTTTTCATCATCGCTAAAAAACGCTGGCTTTACATCATGATATAGCTTGGCAATGTCCTGATTACTTGTATCCGCGTCTACAATAGCAACATCCAAATCAGCATTGACGCAATATTCAATCAAAGTTTTACTCACAAACGATTTTCCGGCGCCACCTTTCTCGCCATCTACAATGTGAATCACTGTTGAATGAGTGAGATTCTCTTCTAAGTTATCAAACGGTATGGCGCCCGAACCTGATGGTAGTTCATTATTTGAGGTATTATCATGCTCAGATAAATCTAAGTTAGCTGGGTTTGACTCTCCATCAAGTTCCTGCTCCCAATCTTCAATATAAACGCTTTTATTTTCACTTGCTGTTTCTGTCGGAGAGTTATTTAAATTTGTGTTTTCGTGCATTGTTGTTGAGTTATTCACATAACTATCAGAATTAGCAATATATTTTCTAGGTCTGCCTCTTTTTTTTTTAGGCTGTTGAAAATCCATAAATTTTACCTACCAACTGCTAAACGAATCAGTATCGTAATTAAATTGTCCTATTTGTTCTTTCTGCTCCTCAACAGAGGGGTAATTTTGTGTTGAGTTAGTTTTGGGCTGACCATTTGCCTGTATAAATTCTTTTTGATGGAATGAAGGCATATAATTAGGTAGCTCTAACCCAACTACTGCGTAGATTTGGTTGAGTTGGATTAGCAAACTGGAGCAAGCTTCCATAGCTATCCGCTCTCTAGTTGCTTTATCCAAATCTGGTGATTGAGCAGCCGCTAAGGGTAGCCAAAATGCTCTCAATGCTAACAAAATCATAGTTGTGGTACTCATTACATCACTTGTAGATATGTAATCGAGCATCAGAATATCTATTTCGTTACGCGGTTGATATCGCCAGCGAAAATTACTACGAGTTTTCTCGAACACTATTTATTACCTCAATTTGACGTGAAAGGCGCCGTTTTACAATTTCGTTAAAATATAAGAAGGCGCCGTAAACATCTGCCAAACGACTACCAAGCGAGTAGCTATCGATTGATGCAGGAACGGCTATCCCAGAAAATATACATGGTGTCGTTCTGTAACAGGTATTTAACTCTTTTTTCAAATAGTCAGCAGTGCCACCACAAAAAAGAATTTCTTCAACATCAAGTGGGATAAGCTGAGAAAGCCAACTTGTTAAAGCAGTAGCGTATTCATGACGAGCAAACTTAATTGCTTGCACAAGCTTGATTAATTCAGCGGAACGTCCCTGAGTAGTTGTGGAACGTAACAAACGCATTAAAGGAAGAGTATCAACATCACTTCCAGAAATTGCCACTGCCCCGGTTAAACGCTCTACTGCTTGCCCCGCAGTTGCAGCAACCACTTTTTCTAGCATTCGTACCATGCCTAAATCTGAGGTTTTACCATCTCTAGATACAACACCTCGATGGGCAATTAGTACTGATGCATTGCGGAAGCCAATCATTGCCACCGCACAGACTTTTTGTTTGATTGCTTCCCCAACGCGCTTTTGGTGCGATAGATATATACCTGCTCCTTCTGGCAAGCAATTGAAAATTATACATTCAACTTGCATTTTGCCACACGGTACAAGGTAATCGGATAAGCTAGCACAAACCAATTGTTCAAATATCGCTTTGTTCTCAAACTCTCCAGGTGGAAGCAAGACAGAAAGGGCAATTCTAAACTTGCGCTCTAGGTTGAGTTTTTCTTTAATTACCCAAATTGCGGCTAATGTTTTATGAACCGCGCGTTCGTATTTCAGTTCAACGAGTCCAGCGTTTGCGTGATACCTGCTCTGTGCCAGATATCCAACTGCTTTTGCCTCGTTATTGACAAACACCCACGCGCGGTTCTCCGGTTCAGTCGTTCCCATCAGATTTTGTTCGTAATTTTTAATTGATTCCAGCGTTACCGAAACAACCTCCGGTTCCATAAATAATGAATATGCTTCAGAACTTTCATAAAGCGAATAAATTCCTTTTGTGCCACTTCCTCCAAAGTCGAGAGCGATAATAACGAGAGGAGATGAGTCAAAATTATTTGTTTTTAAAGTATTTATACTCATGAAAAATCCCAAAAAAATAAGAATTTGGAGCCATTTGGAGCCTACTTATAAATAAAACTAATAGATTTTGCATTTTTATAGGCGTAAAAGTTGGCTCTATTTGGCTTTATTTGGCTCCATTTGGCTCCAGTTGTAGTTTTGCTCCTAAAATGCTTGCTGTATAAGTTTGAGAGTTTTTTAGGTAGGCTACTAGGCATGATTTTGCATTTTTGGTAAATAGCCTGGTTTTTATCCACGAATTTTGTATTTATTTTTGAATCGTATTTTCCAGGCGCCGTTAATTAAAAAAGTGGAACTCACTACACTTTTATAAATCGACATTTTCTGAAAAATAATTCGGGTTTTACGAATTACAGCTAAACTTGCCTCAAAATCCACCTCTTGTAAAACCTCTCTGCCGTAGAGGTGTTCGAGTATTAGCGTAACTTATCAAAGCCTGAAACAATAAATCGCTCATATCTTCCCTTTGTCCTATCATTTAATTTCTTTCTTACTTTGTGTTAGCAACTTCAGCCTAATTACTTCAATATTGCGCTGGGTAGATTTTGAACTGTGGTTTAAACAGGTTAAAATCAATGGTATAAAATAATAGATGTTAAAATTTAGAGCTTCCGTGTCACAAAAAAATACTCTAACGTCTCAAGTATTGCTACAAGGCAACGCTAGGTATTATAGTTATAAAAATATTGGCTACGTACAATTACGTTTATAAAAACTTATATATGAAAATTATTACAAGCAACACATGCTCAATAAGTCTGCTTTTAAGCATATATACACAAGTTTAATGCTTCATAAATAACTTAATTATGTCCATTGATTACGTAAACATCAATTATTGTTTGGTAAAATATTTAAATTGATTATATACGTAATCAATCATAATGCGATACAAATATAAGGAATAGGTTACTGACACTTTCCTGAAAAAATAGAGGCAATTATGGAATTATGTCTTTTGCAATTTGTCGCATTCAAAAAATAAAATCTTGGGGGCAACTAACAGCCCACTCAGAACACGCCACCAGGACGCGGGAAACTCCCAACGCTAATCCAGAAGTGGAAAATATTCAAATCGTTGGGAATTTAGACAACCTCGATTTGGGTACTTTAGTTCAAAACAAAATCGGTTCGCAAAAAATTCGCTCAAACGCAGTTCTGGCGGTAGAAATGTTGCTTAGTGCTAGTGCAGAATATTTTCGTCCCCATGCACCACATGAGGGTGGAGTTTATGATAAAAGGTGCCTGGATAATTTTGTTGATGCTGTTATTAGATGGTTAGATTCTTCTTGGGGAGACAGAGTTGTTCAAGCGGTGCTTCATCTTGATGAAATTACACCCCACGTTCATGCTTATCTCGTACCATTGGATGAACAGGGAAAACTTAGATGTAAAGCTTTGTTTGGAACTTTCAATCAAATGTATCAGTTGCAAGATAGTTTTGCTGATGCTGTTGCACACTTGGGAATCGAGCGCGGTATTAAAGGAAGTTTAGCGACTCACACTCAAGTTAGAAAGTATTACGCAGCAGTTAATCAGGATTCTCAGATTCTGAATTTGGAACATTGTCTCCCCCAACCTACTGCACAAGAAACAAGCGAGTCTTATCGACAGAGGGTCATTGAGATTTTGAACCCACAGTTGGAGATAATTAATCACCAGTTAAACGAGCGGTCGCGTATTCTCCAACAAAAAGCCGTTCTTAAGCAAACTGCATTCAAGAGCGAACAGTTAAGAAAACAGCTAGAGAAAGAATTACATCTACTGCAAGCAACCAGTGGTCAGCCAGATTTACCATTACCGCTTGTTGCTTATGAATTAGGAGCAAATTACTATCAACAAAATGATAATGCGTTGTCTTTGGTAATGCGGGTTAACAAGTATAACTTTGATGATGCGGTGGTTTGGCTACGCGACCGCTTTGGCGAAAAAGGAATGTTACACGCAGTTGCTAATCATGCTTTAACGATTGCACAGCAAACTCCCTCACAATTATTTGTGGCGCCTTCTTCTTCACCTAATCATTGGGATGAAGTTGAGCGCTATCTAACACAACAGTGCTTTATTCCCCAACAATTATTGCAAATACTTCATGAGCGCTCTTTAGTTTATGCATCGGTTACAGTCGGCGCCGTATTTTTAGCGCGAAATATGAAGAATGAGCCAACAGGAGCATATTTACATGCACCAGGTGGTAATACTTTCAATCTTTATCCGTCGAGCAGACGTTCATGCGGTTGGTTTCACCTCAGCATAGGTGGAAAACTCGACGAACCTACAAAAGAAGCCATACTGGTATCGGAACCCATCGAAGCATTATCTTTGGCAGCTTTGAATGCTCCTCACAAACACAAAACTTTATATTTAGTTATCGATAGCCAATACGATAAGCTACCTAAAGAATTTCTTGAAAAAGTGCCAAACGTGATTGTAGCAACTCTTCGGGAAACTGCAATCACAGTATGCAAAGCTTTGCCAAATGCAATACGCTTAGAGCCAAAAATAACTTGGAATCAACAATTGCAACAACAAGGAGGCAAAAACCATGCCATTCTGGAATCGCAGAGAAATGCTTCTGACATCCCTTATTGTCATTAGCAATCCTATCGGTTACGTGTTCGGAATGTTCTTGTTAGGAGCGTTGGGAGGAATTTATCTTTTGTTGGCGCCACCCAAAAAGGATATTGAACCGCCAAAGCCAGAGCAATTGAAAACAGCCATAGATAATGCTAAGTGGGGTTATCAAGTCATGGAGGCAGATTTGTTAGGAATAAGGGATAGCCGCTCAGAACGTTATAAAGCTAATTGCAGAAAGGCTTTACCTTACTTCAAGAAAGCCATTTCTCTGGATTCAAACCTCGGTTTGGCGTACCAAGGACAAGGTATGAGTTTGATTTGCCAAAATAGTTACTTATCAGGTCGTCAGTCACTCAAACATGCCAAAAGCCTCTATTTACAGCAAGGTAAGAACAGAGATGCTAAAGAAATAGATTTAATTCTAAAACTAAAGAAGTAATCACACGTTTGTAATTAACGCTTGTGGAAAATTTTCCATAAGCGTGTTTTTACTTTTAAGCTTAGAATCAATACGCATAGTCTATACCTTCTATAACTAGAGTCAAGTAAATAATTTCAGTTAGTAGAACAACCAAAATATTATTGATGCTATGCATAGACTCGCGCCTAGGAATATAGTCAAATTTAAAAGTTCAGTATACTCAGTATGTTTAAGAACCAAGCACTTATTTTTAGGCGCCATATACAACTACTAGAGCAAATATATAATTACCAAAACCTAATCATAGCAGCAATAATCACAATTATTAACTATGAATTAAACTTAATTGATACTTACCTTTTATACATCATTTAACCAGCTAATAGCAAGTTATTTAATTGATTATAAAGTATAAAAATTATATTTTCACGACATCATCTACGTATCTTTGCTGAGGAAATTTGCTAAATGGTGTAAATAAAATATCCAAACCTTGATAAAAACAAATTGTATCTAGATAAAAAATTGAATTTTACTTGTACACCTTTTGATGTTTCAAAAATTTTAAGCTAGTATAAAGTTATATAAGCTTTAGTTAAAGCTAACTTAAAGCTTGTTTTTCTGACATGTATTATCCTCTGTTGATGAATTGGGGTAGCACATAATTGTACATTGTTATTCAGGGGTAGCTCCACACTCATATGCATCGTACCAGGGTGTAAAAAATAGATTCCCTTAAATTAAAAGCATAACCAGACATCATTGTCTGGTTTTTTGTCACAGGCTCTCGGAATGATACAAGGAACGCGATTCTTCAGGAAACAATAATTTATTAAACAAAGGAAGTTCCCTAACTATGAGTCGAGCAAGAAATACAAAACCCAAGAATAAACAAAAGCGTAAGGAACAAAAAATGTCATCACTGCCAAAAGTAACTAATACTTATTGGCGTTGGCAAAACTATACTTGGGCAGCTTTTCAATTACCAACTGGAGTTAAGGTTATGAGTGCCAGAAAAATGGCGTTATTAGTTGACCAACCTAAACAGAAAGTGCGAGAGTTTATTACATCGAATCAGCTAGAGACAATGACTGTTGAAGTTCCGAATGGTATATCCACTCAAGTCTACCCTCTTAAAGTCGGCGCCGTTTATTTGCATGAATTATTGAGCGGTGGTTATATACCTAAGAATCTACCCCTAAGCCCTTATGAATGGGCAGAAATAGCGTCGGCTTTGACTAATCCTGAACAAGGAAACTCAGTTACCCTGAATCCATGCTATTTCACTGGTGAATACCGAGTACTAATAGCTGAGTCATACCAGATTGAATTAGAAGGTAATATCAAACTCGAAGTATTAGTGGATTCAACTGGAGAATATCGTATTGCACATCATGAAGGGCTGAAGTGTATTAAATCCACCCCTGATTGGTTAATTCAAAACTCACAACGAAAAGCAAAAACTTTCTCTACATTAGATTTATCAAAGGACAACGTAGAATGCCGTGTACAAACTCAAGGAGGAGTAAAAAGTGTGTACGCACTCACGCTACAAGAATGGTTATCCATATGGGTACACTTTGCAAATAACAAAAATCAAGAGGCAACTAAGGTTTTGAAAGCTTTTGCATTGAAAAATATCCAGGCTCGAATTGCCTCTAATGGTTCCCAAAACTGATTCAAGTTAAATAATTGGCAATCCGTAGATAGGAAACATTTATTTACCAATAACGCTTGTGGAAAATTTTCCACAAGCGACAAATGCATAAGTATACTACTCACGACTGCATAGTTTTTGGATAATTATAGGTCAGGGCGCCACCTTCAGCACTCTTAACCTGTGTTGCTCCTTATTATTGAGTCTCGCTGTACCAAGCCTGATTGCTGCTCAATCTAAAAATTCTCGTGTTTTTACGTATTCAAAGTAGCATCACTACTACACATGATATGCAGTGAGAACAATATTTTTATCCGGACTGTATATGGATTCAACCCGTGGATATGAGTTATGAGACCACCACACCTTGATTCTTCCACCTTGAGCTGGCGCCGTTCCTACTTCATAATATTCTGCATTAATCATTCTTTCAGAGAATTCGCTTTTGCTTAAAGTTGTAGTGGTAAATGCTGGCAACCCTTGTATCGTATGTTTGTCAAGCGTCATAGCTACCCTGATACGTTGTAAATATTTTGTATCCTGGTAGAACTAATGCAATTCCGATGTAACTGTGAATCGTGCCAGGATATCTATAAGGATTATCGTCAGGTATTGCTCCACCAATTCTAATCAGAAAATATGGACACCAAAAGTATAATCCTGGTATCAATAAATCCATGCTATAGGTAATTGCACGAAGTTTTTCTTGTTTATTAATTGATGCTTGTTTCGCGTTCATTTTCACACCTGTTTTAAATGTTTGTTTATTATACTGCTGCGTGCGATTTGAAAGTGCTGTTTATACTGAACGAGACTGCTCGTTTTACGCTCACCCATATTATATATTAATGCCAACCGTACAGTATTAGATATATGTTTAATATTCTACCTAACAGTATTAATACTTAAACAGGCAGTTTATACTTCGCCAACAGTGTCTACTACTACTAGCACTTGAAGATTGACAAAACCAGCAGTATAAGCATAAGCTAACAGTGTTAGCTTATAGGAATTTTGAGCATTCAACATGAATCGTCCCAAAGGGCAAGGCTTAACACCAGCAGTGGTTGTAGAAGTCGCGATTGCTTGTCTTGAAGCCGAGGGAGAATCTGCCTTGGGTGTAAATAGAGTTGCAAGAGCTTTGGGAATTAAACCGCCATCAATTTATAAACACATTGATGGCAATGCTGCTTTGCGTCGATGTGTAGCATTGAAACTTTGGCGAAGGTTTCTAGTAGACTGTCATCAGCAAACTGACAATCTTAACGATTCACAAGCCATAATTCGAGCAATTGCTTATACAATGCGTCACTTTGCTCAAAAGCATCCTGTTTTGTACACAGTGATGACACGGACTCAATTATCACTTTCTGACCCAGACTTTGCACCGATTGCTCAAGAAATTTTAAGTTTTTACAACAAAGCACTGGCGCCGTATGGGTTTGAGGAAGCAGAACTCATTGATGCAATTCGGATGATTCATGCTGGCTTACTAGGATTCATTGAGGCTGAAAAAGCAGGCTTATTTACGCTGCCACGCTCGTTAGATTTAAGTTTCGAGCGTATGTTGGATGCGCTAATTGAGGCACTGCAATCAAAAGTATTTAAACCTTAACTCGGCTTCAAAATCAGGACTTAACAAACTTTCGTCTACGTGGAGTGAGGCATTTTCATCTTAATCATCATGAATGAACTTGTATTTTTACCTGCCTATCAATTAGCTCAAGGAATTCGCGACCGCACATTTTCCTGTGTCGAAGTTCTGGATGCACATCTAGCACACGTCGCTCTTCATAATCCAAAATTAAATGCGATAGTGACATTAAATGAAACACAAGCAAGGCAACAAGCTTTTTCTGCCGACGAGGCATTAGCTAAAGGTGAATCTTGGGGTGTACTACACGGTGTTCCATTCACCTGCAAAGACCTCTATGCAACGGCTGGTGTTCGTACCACTTGCGGTTATGAGCCGTTAGCGAATTATATTCCCCCAAACGATGCAACTGTAGTGGCACGGGTTAAAGCAGCAGGCGCCATTCTTTTAGGGAAAACAAATCTACCCAAACTTTCTCAAGGATTTCAAACCGATAGTAAACTACTCGGTCGAGCTAATAATCCTTGGAATCTCAACTATACACCTGGCGGTAGTACAGGGGGTGGAGCAGCAGCGGTTGCGGCAGGATTATCACCCTTGGAACTTGGTACTGATGGCGGAGGTTCGATACGAATTCCACCTCACTTTTGTGGCATTTTCGGCTTAAAACCCACAGAAAATCGAGTCCCATTATCAGGAGCGTTATGGGAAATATTAGGAACCGAGCGCGCGCCATCAGGCAACACCAGGAATTTTGGCACGGTCAGTTTCGGATTTAAAGTTAGGATTAAGCTTAATTGAGGGAACTGATAATTACGACTGGCAAGTTCCTCCTGCACCACAAGAGATTGTTTTACAGAGTGAGTTGTCGCTGTATCGCATTGCATGGACAGATACATTTGGCGCCGTATCTGTAACAGCAGAAACACGTTCGCTACTACAGCAATTTGTCTCAAAGTTACAAGAAGCTGGATGTCACATAGAATATTGCCAGCCACCCAATTTTGATTTTGAGCAAGCAATAGAAACATTTGGCGAAATTGCGGGAGCAGAATCACTAGTTGCTTCTGAGGTGATTGAGCAACTGGGCTACCGAATGATGACACCGTTGGTTTTACTTTCAAACCCAGGTGCCCTATTGCGGGGATTTCTCAAAAACACTGGCTTAAGTTTAAAAAAATATGCACAAGCTTTAGAACGGCGTGATAGGTTTATTGCTACTATGCAATCATTTCTGACTCAATGGGATGCGTGGATTTGTCCTGTTACACCAGGCGCCGCTTTTACTCACCGCTCGGTCGGTAATGGCTTTGGCGCCTCGTTGCCAGTGGATGATAAAAACTTACCATATTGGACATGGGGCACAACCTACACGGCTGTAACAAGTCTTACCACTAATCCAATAGTAACAATTCCCATAGGAAAACCGCCCTCGGTTTGCCTATAGGAGTGCAACTTGCTGGTCAACGATGGCGGGATATGCAATTGCTAACTATAGCTGAACAAATTGCGGAAATATCAGGCTTTTGGGAGGCGCCACCTGGCTTTTAAGTTTTTAGGAGCTGGAGTTTGGCACCAGGCACCACAGTCACATAATACACGCTTGCTACAAGTAAAAGTTAAAGTAGAGATAACTCAGACTATTTTATAGTGACCAAACTTGAACCACTTGGCGAATAGATTATGAAGCAGTCGAAATTGATTCAAAGCGAGAACCGTGAGTTATATTGTTCGCGTATATAAACTGGACATCTGACATCTTATTTTGTGCGATATTATTTTAAATCTGGCTTAAATTAATCCACAGGGGTAAAAAGCATGGGTAAAAACAAGGTGATAGCTTTTGGGTGGTATGGTGGTAAATTTAGTCACCTGGATTGGATTTTACCTCTTTTGCCCGACTCGGTGCATTACTGTGAACCATTTGGTGGTTCAGCAGCAATTTTACTTAACCGTAAGCCAGCTATGGTTGAGACATATAATGATATCGACGGCGAGGTTGTAAATTTTTTTCGCGTACTGCGTTCCGATAAAGAAAAGCTAATAGAGGCAATTGGCTTAACTCCGTTCTCGCGCGAAGAATTTGAGCTTGCGATTTCTAGGCTTACTCCCGATATATCTGACTTTGAGCGAGCAAGGCGATTTTTTATTCGGGCAAGGCAGGTGAGAACGGGTTTAGCACAAACAGCAAGCTCTGGGAGGTGGGCGCATTGTAAATTAACATCGCGCGCAGGAATGGCAGGCGCCGTTTCTCGGTGGTTAGGAAGCGTGGAAGATTTACCGGAAATTGTGCAGCGACTTCTACGAGTGCAAATAGAAAACGATACAGCGATTAAAGTTATTCAACGTTACGATAGTGAAGATACATTATTTTATTGCGACCCCCCTTACCCGCATGGTTCAAGGGGAGATAGTCAAGCATACGCTTATGAGATGACCGATGAGCAGCATCGAGAACTTGCATCCGTATTGCATAATGTTAAAGGTAAAGTAGCGGTTTCTGGCTACAAATGTGATTTGATGGACGAACTTTATGGTGACTGGAAAGCAATTGTGGCGCCTGAAAAAGTTTGTCACTCTACAAAAGGGCTGCGAACCGAAGTATTGTGGATTAATTATAATATTGATAATATTTCTTTAGAAACTGTAAAAACTGCTAAATCGAAAAAGGTAGAAATTGAATGTCATTTTAATAATGGCAAGGTTGTAATTTTTCGCATACAGTGTTGCCCAACCGAAATTACTTAAGTGTGGTTGCTTCTTATTAAGTAGGTTATCTTTGTGGATGTTATTGTTCGACATGAGAGTAAATTATGTCAAAAAGGCAACCTGGAGAATTTGATGCTGTGATTGGAGGAGAAATAACGCCTCCTATGGGTGGTATGGTTTTAGGAGGAATTCAAAGCGTTAAAAATAGATTAAAAAGTGCAGCAGCCTTTGACATGAGAATTGTAGCACTTGAGGATGCGATGAATTATGGAGATGAGGGTTTGGATTTGGTGATTGAATCCTTGGATGATTCTTCGCTAGTAGTGCAAATGTATGCAGCTAGTCTACTAGGTCAAAGCGAAAGCAAAAAAGCAAAGCAAGCTTTAATAAATTATAATCCTTGGCTGATATTTACTAAATTAGAAGACTGGAAAGTAAAACATTTCCATCCTAAAATTCGTCTTTCAAATCCAATTAATACAGCTTACATTGTTCAAAGTAAGAAACAACTACAAGATTTGATACAAGATTATAATTGTCAGAGTTTAAAAGTCTTAAGATGCCACATAGAAGATATAAATTTATATCGTCGTAAACATTCACAACAATTTTTCCAAGATATTGCTGAAGCAAAAGATTTATTGCCCAATCTTAAAGCGTTATTTATTGGAGATACTAAAGAAGACTCGTTAATGTCATCTCAAGTATATATTTATAACATTCTTCCAATTCTTAAAGCTTATTCTAACTTAGAACTACTAAAAGTTAGAGGTAAAATTGATAATGAAAACTTTTTAAAATTAGATTTTGAAAAGCATAAAAAAGCTAATATAGTTAATGAAAACTTAGTTATAAAAAAAGTATTTAGACACATTCACTTGAAATCATTCATTATTGAAGCATATGATTTGTCGGAGTCAAATATAAATAAAATTTTTAACTTGAGCTTGCCATCTTTAGAATATCTTGAGTTACAAGTTTATGGTAGACTAGATATTGATAGTTGGAGTAGCTTACTCAATAAAACATTTCCTAATTTACTTTATTTGGGAATAATTAATAGCTGTAACACCAATGCAATTCTTAAAGCTTTAATCGAATCACCAATCATCGATACTTTAAAAGTATTAAACCTATCTCAAGGTGACTTAAGAACCCTTGAAGATATTGATTTACTTAAATCTGCAAAGTTTAATCAATTATACACTTTAAATATTTCTAGAAATTGTTTGAAACAAAATATGCTTGAAAAGTTGAATTACCTCGAATGTCAAGTAATTGCAGATTCACAAGAATCTTATCGTTATTACTCGTTATGTGAGTGAATGATAAAATTGCAATAATTAATACTTTTACTTCTCAAGCTATTCAAGCTATTGGACATTAGCGAGCTAGTTTGATAAAAAAGATTAGATGAATAGTTTTTAAAAATTAAGTTAATATCACTTAAGTTAGCCCCAGCTAATTCATCAGAGCCTTCAATGTAGACATTGCTAAAATCTCTTTCCCCTTTCTGATATCTTTCTAACAATTCACTTGCTTCAATCAATTCTTTGCTCATACACTTCAATCTCTCGTATGTTTAAACACATGATATCTCTATAGTTTGCAAAACTTAGGATTTTAGCAGTGGTTAAAATATTTAGTTGTGAACTTCGCCCCAAAAAGAGGTTATGACAGGTGCAAACTCGGAGACATCGGGACTTGAAGCTGGTTGACAAAAATATTTAGCTTTATTCTCAATAGCTAAAATTCTATCAGTGTCGCGCATGTACAAAGGCACTATCTTATCTCGTTGTTCCAAAAGTTCTACCAACCCTATTTTCATTTCTTGTTTCTGATGAAACAACGCACGCGCTGCTTTTTCGACCATCCGTGCAAGTTCTGCTCCTGTGCAATTAAGTGTTTTATTAAGAATTATTCGCCATTCTTTCTCGGTTAACGGGTCATCATGAGTGTAACGCTCATCAAATCTTGCTAAATGCGTTGTCAATATTTCTTTACGCTCAATAGCTTGAGGGAAACCTACGTAAAATATCTCATCAAATCTTCCTACCCTGGTTAGCTCTGGGGGTAGCGCGTCAAGTCGGTTAAGAGTTGCAACTACAAAAGTTGCGCTCGTTTTCTCCTGTAACCAAGTTAGCAGCGTTCCTAAAATCTGCCGTGAGCCAATATCTTCACCTGACTCGTTCGATGCAGCAAATAACTTATCAAACTCGTCGAAGTAAAGAACGATGGGAGCGCAAGCTTCGACACGTCCAAGTAATCTTTTCAGATAATTGGCGCCACCAGCCAAAACTGCTGCTGTATCAACGCTGACTAAGGGAAAACCCAAATTTTTAGCACTGACATGTGCTGCTAAAGTTTTCCCTGTTCCTGGTGGCCCCACTAACAAGCAACCTTTGGGAAGGGGAATATTGGCGCCTCTTGCATCAGGTAAAAAGTCCTGTTTCACTTGAGCGATAAACTTTTTGAGCAAGTCCAAACCACCAAAGTCATGCACATCTGGCTTGCCGAAAAAATTTAAGTTGAAGGAATGGAAGCGACCAATTTTGTATGAGAGTAAATTTTCGGCTATAGAATCAGTATTTATCTTCTCTCCAGAACGGACTGCTATGGCTAACCCTAAATTAATCTCCTCAACTGTCAACCCAGAAGCAATATTAACAAAATCAGAAACGTTAAGCTTTGTATACGATTTGCCAAGCAATTTTTGTAAAGATTGCGTAATTATATCATGTATCTTGTCAATAGATGGTAAGGGAGTTGAAAGGGTTGGAATCAAACTACTCAAAGATTGCGGTAGTTCTACATCTTCAGTTGCTAAAATCACTAAATATTTTGATTGATTACTGTTTTTCAAGTACTCATATAGGTTGATTAAATGCGAGACAATTTTAGTTGAATTGCAATTACAGTATTGTTTGAAACTAGTGCTAATCAAAGATGGTAGATTTTCAAGAATATAAATTCCATCCGATTGGCTTTCTAATAAAAAATCAAAAGCTGTAAAAATAGTTCCATTTTCCGGTTGCAAATTATTTTCATATGGAGAGAATATTATTGTACTTGATAAATCACACTTGACCTGATTAAAATAACCCCAACCTTCATTCCATAAATAAAGAGGAAGATTTTTAGACGCTGCACATTGATAGTAAATATGTGTCAGTACAGTGATGCGTTCCTGTACTGGAGCATTTACACATATAATTTTGCTACCAGAATCGATTAATAAGTCTAAGTCAGATAATTTCATGGTCTAAAATGGTGATGGTTTGGATATTACGAGCGTCAATTTATCTTGATAATTGGTTATTTGCGGCTTTTTGTGATTGAGTAGTGCTTGCTTCTTGTTGTCTACGAGCAGGTTGCAGCTTAGGTAAAATTTGCTCAAAATAAATTAAATCTCGTTCGCTCATATTAGTTTTGAGTTGCCCTCCAGATTTCTCCAACAACGTACCGCGTCCATCTTTAGCATAGATGCTTACTTTTCCATCTGGACTAGCTTGCCATGTATAAGAAAATACGCCATCGATTTTTACTTCTTTTTGTTGAGCAACGGCGTATTGAACAAGAGCATTGGTAATTTTCTCAACACGCGCGAAATATTCAGCTTCTTGTTTGCCAACAGGAGCGAACGATGCAGGGATAGGTTCATTTCGTTCAAAAGAGTGTTGCAAAGCGTTAATATTTTTCAGATGTACACTTTCTAAATCACCTTGTTCGACTTTTACGCCGTTGGGAGTTGAGCGAAACTTCATGATTGAGGCGCCTGTAGCTAACTCATTAACTTCATACAAAGAGCCGTTACGGGAAATTTGATAATCACCCGCTTGGTATTGATTAGCTCCTGGCTGTGCTTGGAGGTCAAATAAATCTTTAAGAGTTGTAGCGATATTACGTTTGTCTGAGTTATCTTTATACTCACGTACACTCATTTTCATTGCAGAACCAATACTATTTAATACAGTTACCATATTATTAATACTTTGCTGCCACCATGAAGTATTTTGTGGTTGCTGTAACCTTCTTTGAATCAACTCTTGATATTGATTACGCTCTTCCTGTAATGCTTTAATTTCTGCTTGCAACTGTTGGATAGATGTATTGAGTAAAGTTTTTAATGGGCTATCCTCTAACGCTTTAAGTGATTGTGTTACGCGCGTTGACCCTGGAGTGATGGTAATAATTTGTTGATTATCTGTTGGCGCCTGATTTTCATTATTACGCGCTGTTTGAGATTCTCTTGTTTGAACAGCTTCTTGCTGTAATAAAGTATTTACTACAACTTTTCCGTTTTCATCAGACTGTAAAACAACTTGCCCATCTAGTTCAACCCTCTTATTTGCTGCTCCTTCTACAACATCCCCTACTTTCGCTGCACGCAATTGTTGCAGTTCGATAATAATATCAGGGTTAAGAAGCTGTCCAGAGAAAGATGAAACTTCATCACGAAATTGATTCCCCTCTCGTCCGTAAATCAGCCTGTCATTATCAAATATTTGCAAGCCCTGTTTGTCGTTATTTTTCTCTTTGGCATCAAGTAAAGTTCTTAACAATGCTTCGATGACTTGCTCGTAATGCTGTTGAATTACCTTTGCATCGCTTGCTTCGACTGTAAATATATCCGGCATTATAATAGCCCTCCTAGTACAGATGTCAAGAGTTTGAATCGATTAATAAGTACCTCTGAACCCACATAAAAAACCATTAATTCTCCATCAATGAACCAAGCAGTAAAATCACTCTTTTCTTCAACAGTGCGAGTGCATTCATAAGCAAACTTACCTTGAACTTTTCCAGCTAACAAACCATGTTGGTCAAAGACTTCAATAATATGTGGATAATAATCACCATCTATAGGCGCCTTATCAATGGTTTCAAGAACTATTTGTAACCATTCAGGGTAGCGTGATAAAACTGAGAAAACTTCTTGATTAGAATCAAGTTGTAAAAGTTGCACTATATTTTCCTCCTAAAAAACATTTGCTAATTCTTCTGGAGATGGCAGAGAATTAGATTGAGATGGCACTGGGAATAATTTCTCTGCTAACTCACGACGCTCTAAAAATTGTTGTGAACGTTCAGAATCACTAATTCTCGCTTCATTATTTTGAATTAATCTATGAAGTACAAAATTCCACTTTTCCTCTGACCAATTCATTTCAGCAATATCAGCAGCAGGAACTTTTACTTTTTGCAGTAGAGGAATATATGCTTCACTAGCGCGCGTGTAAGCTGGGTTAATAATCACAGCTTTACCAGTACCCATCTTGGCAAACTGTGCTGGCTCTAATAAATGCCGTTTTTGATGATGGTCGTTGCTGCTATGAGAACCACCCCCTTTCCCAGTACTGCGGGACTTAGAGCTAAACTTAATCTCCATTTCCCCCAAATAGTCGCTAAACAACTTTGCAGATTCCGGGTCTTGAGGGTTAAAAATAAACTTGGTTGCAGTACCTCCTAAAATAGCTCGTGCTAACTCTTTGCCGTAGACTTTCTCAAGCTGGGCGATGTTTTGATATCCCAAAATACCTACAAATCCATCCTCTCTATTTTCATTCAGCCAATTTACCAATGCTGGTAAGTAAAGAGTTGGTAATTCATCTAACGCCACCACCAAAGGGTCAATACGTGGTATTGTGCGCGATACGTTGCGTGTAACAATCATATGCAAGATAGCAGCCAACAGTGGACCAACAATATCTCGGTTATTTCTATCTAACCCAAACACAATTAACTGCTTGCCATCCAAATCCAACGGCAGCGTTGTTTTACCGCAGAAGGCGCCGACATAATCACGTTTGAGGAAACGTTGAAACATCCTTTGTGCTGTACCGATGATAGATGCAGCCGTCTTTTCTGAGTCCTTAACACTGATTAATTGCGAAAGCGGGCGCGAAGTCCATACTTTCAGCTTTTCAATTGAGGCAGCTTCCAGACGCGCAGGTAGATTTGGCAAAGATAAAATCGCCTGTGCCATCATCAAATCACAGTATTTTTCTTCCCCAGTTAGAGTTTTAATTGCCTTGGTAACAAGTAAAATACCTTCAACCAAGGAGTCTCCCGCTTCCTCAAAGAACTTATCACTACTAACATTACCCCCACGGTCAAAGTTACGCGAAATTACCTGCGTAAGCTGCCCTGCTGCAATTGCGTCTTCCTCATCTGCTAGCAAATCTAAAGGATTACAAGTCTCACTTTCTGGAAAACCTGGTGCAAAAATACGCACAGTATAACCTCGTTTCATGGCGTAAGCTACAGCCCGTTTGGTTTGAGCGGGAAACTTAAAATCATAAAGGCACATCGGAAAACCCTGGTCAAAAGCGCTACGAATTAAAGGGTCTATCACCGAAAAAGTTTTACCCGAACCAGCGGCGCCGATAACAGCTACACCTCGTTGAGCATCAGGGACATATAAAGTATGATTAGACGAAAAAAACTTATTAAAACTGTTCCCATTTGTTTGTGTTTGAAGTAATCCGAGACGGCGCCATTCAGCATTTAAACGAGTACGCATTTGTGAAGGAGTACCAACATATAGTGCAACAGAGTTAC
>NZ_RSCL01000019.1:212503-220593 GCF_003991905.1 Dulcicalothrix desertica PCC 7102
TGCTTTATAAGATGCGCGCGCTTTCTCACGGGCGCCGCCCCAATAACTCGTAGCCACTTTTCCTTTATAATTAGCTCCTGACAAAAACTTAAAAATACCAATAGCAACAAAACAACCTAGTAATACTAATCCAGATTGCGATTTCATCAAATTCGCTAATCTTTCTATTTGTAAGGTTTGTGATGTAGTTGCTAAATGTTGCGTTTGAGAATAATCTAAAGCGTATTTACTCACTTTTTTATTCCTTTTACTTCACTTGTTACTGCCGTCAAAGATTCGTTAAAGCGCGCATATTTATGACCTTCGTAGCAATACAAATTATTTGTAACCATATCTTCTTTATTTGCGCTTTGTGTAACCACCATGCAAGGAAATTTTTGATTAACAGTATCTGAAACTTGAATCAAATTTGTGAGCGGTGGTAGATTAGGATTGGCGATTACCTGTAAAACTAACTCACCTGATTCGGTATACATTGAGTAAAGACAACCTTTTGCTCCACAAAGTTTTGGCGAGTGGTAGTCAAACAAATACAATTTACCTGCACCTTGTGATGGGATTTGCATTACTTTGACTAATTTCTGGTCAATTTCAGGCGCCATATCTACGGATAATACTTTTTTAAATAGTGCGGCTGGTGTATTATTTAATGCGCTTTCCCAAGTAGTTGCGCGGGTATTTAAAGCTGGACTGAACTTGAAAAACAGCATTATAGTAAGGATTGTAAGAATTGCCGCTAAAGGAATTACTTGGTACTTAGACAATTTAAAACTAAAATTTTGCGTTAATATTGGTTGCATACTTACCTCTATAATTAGTGCTTAATACCAACAGTTTGAGTAGGTAAGAAGATTGGCAACGGATTATGAACGGATGTAACGGTGAGACCACTTGGCGGTGTCGGCTTCCGTCCCGCCAAAGTGGCGAACCCGAAGGGATGGTTGATTGTATATAATCAAACTTTGTTTCTAACAAATAATTTATCCGTTACATCCGTTGCATCCGTTGCTAACTAACCCACTCGTAACCTTAATCACTACAACCCATTGTTTGCAAGGATTTAGAATACTGATTAGCAACATTACTACCGTATTCTCGAACTGATGATTCCTCACTAACATCGCTAACTGCTGCATCAACAGGAATACTGGCGCCAGCAAAATGCATTTGACCCGCGCGCTCAACTATGCGTTCTCCAGTAAAGGCTTTTCCCGTAGTTGGGTCAATTTGCTTCGATGCATTATCAAGTAATTCATTAACATCAGATGCAATTAAAGTTTGCTGCTCAGATGGTGAAAAATACTGCGTCATTTCCTCACCAGTGACTTTTTCTCCTTTATCTAATTTGGCAAGAAATTCTGTCCCACCGGATTTACTTGCGATAATTCTCCGTACATCCGGACGTTCGGACATCAATTGCATGGCGCCTAATGGGCGACCGCAATTACCTTCGGAGTCACACAAATAATTTCCTACCGAGTTGTAATTACTTTCTGTTCCTGATAGCGCTGTGCTTAAAGCATCAATATTTGTACCTGATGAATGTTGTTTAGAACAGTTACCTTTAACTGCTGGTAATAAATTCGATACGCTGCTACTTGAAACAATTGGCACCTGATTAAAAGTAAAACCGCTACTCTTCAAGCCTGTGGGAGTAGAAGTAGAGTTATCGGCGCCCCCAGTAATCAAGCCTAAGAAAATAGGGTCTTTTTCTTTGTAAGTCATAAACGGGACAGGACCAATAAAATATGGCGTACACCCTAAATCAATAAAACTATTTCGCATACAAGCTCGGAAGAATAAAGCTTGAGACATCATTCCATCAACTTCTGATACATCCCAAACTGCAACTTTGAAAGCATCCCCAAATGGATTTCTACCCGTGGGTTCCTTCCCACCATTTGCCGAACCAAGAATTCCCGAACCACCCCTAACTAATTGATACTTTCCACTTACCCAAGCTTTTCCAGAAACCGCATCAGAACCCGATAGCTCTACATGAGCGCAATCTTTACTGCATTGCACAGCAAACCCTTCTTGCTCACTTCCTGAGATAGTACGATTACGTAATTGCTCATCAGTACCAAAAGTTATATCAACAATACCAACTTCTGCACCAATTGAGTTAATTGGGTTGGGGAATTGGGAGAAAGACACATTATTTAACCCTGGTATTTCGTCAATATAAGCTCCTTGCCACTTTTCAAATGCGCCGATTGGAGTTATTGATAAATCAGGAATGGAATCTACATTATAAGCGCTTAAATCTAATTGAGTAAAATTTAATTTACCTAAATGTGGAGATTGCTGTAACAAGTTACCGATTGTTTGATTCGCGTCAAAGTAGCTCGATAAATCTTGAGCAAGTAAATCATAAATGGGTTTTACTTGGGCAATGGTTATTGTTTTTAAATTAGGTATAGCTTGAACTAAACTTGATAAAGTTTGCTTTCTCATAATACCAAATCTATCTAAAGTAACTTTATTTAAATTCGAGTTCACAATTTGAGATATATCGTTAAGTGAAAATTTTTGTAGTTCAAAAGAATCTTGAAAATCACCTAACATATTGAAAGAATCTGGAGTTTGTCCAGCATTCCAATTTCGAGAAGGGTCATATCCTAATTTTTGGGTTACATCTGAAGGTGCTTGGAAAGACCCCGACTCGCTAATAGCTGGCATTTTTGCAAAAGTTATTTGATTCCAATCAGGTATACGAGTATTTTGCCAAGCAACTGTAGGAATTTGGGTTTGAGTGAATGGAGGGCTAGATATACTTTGTGCTTGGGATATTAGTATTATTGCACAAAATATTAGTATTGATAAGCTAACTCTAAATGCTAGGTGAGAAGGATGGTTTAATATTTTCATCGTTCTTATCTGATGATTGCGACAAATGATGTTGATGTAACGAACCGCAAAGGCGCGAAGGAAGAAAAGAAGGATTTTTTTAGTTATTGATTACACGCTGTTTAAAATTATCAAGTTGCCTATTTTGACCAAGTTGAATTAGTCGATTGACTAGCTGTAAAGAAATCCCACTTTGCTGGGCTGCGTTTTCTGTTGATTCTCCAGCTTTTACAGTCATCAAAAAGTTTTCAATCCGGCACCATAAGCGAGAACCAGGCGAAATCAAACGTTGTCGTTGAGCAATTTCTAATCCTCTGGTCATAATCTGCAAATTCGTAATATTTGTGGCGCCAGGAAAGATTATGGTTTCTGGTTCTTCTGGTTTTGGTATAACTTCTATTGTGTGGTATTCGGGCGTTGCATCACCCATCGCGACTCGAAATACATAGACTTGGCGCCCTGAACTACCTTTAGCTACTACGGTCAACAAGCTGGTATTGGTTTTGGGTAACTGCGGTACTTTGAGCGGGTTTATTCGCCGTAGATGTAATACTGTTGCTCCTGGTGTTTCGCAAGGGCGCCCTAACCCAGATAAACAACCATCGACATCAAGTGAAGCAATAGTAGGATTATCTAACCATACTTTTTCTACTATCTCGCCGCTTTTGATAAAAGAGATGTTAATTCCATACCCTGGTGATAATTCGATTTTTGGTATTTCTTCCTTACTATTCCCAGTAGCTACATCTTGTGAAATTTGGCGTACTCCTTTTAAGTTGACTGTTTGGGCTGACGCTAAAAAAGGTTCTGCAAATACCGTCACAACAGATGAAGCAATAACTACTATGCTTTTTAGATAAGCTTTCATAATTAAAACTCGAATGACTTATTAATAAAAACTTGAACATTAGTACCAGCTTTGACGTACCAAACTTGTTCTTGCTGTTGAATGGATGCTAAGGCGCGTTGATTTCGTTCTAAAATTTGTTGCGTCAGTGGCTCAAATCCACCTTCCAAGACTGCTCCTAAGATATTGGTTCGACTTTGCCGATTAGAAGAGAAAGTAGTTGTACCCCCAAAACCGCTGGAATTAAAGATTTGTTCTTCTTTTGGCTGATTAAGAACTTTACCTACTTTTGCTAAAGAACCAACAACAAATGTTTCTGCGTCGCGCGATGCTATTTCTCCTCCTTTATCTCCCCACTTAGATGCCATCAGTGGTTGACCTGAATTACCGCGAATACTTATTGCTGCTGGTGGAAGGACATACTCTTTACCATCAATTACAACCTGCGTTGCTTGAAGTTCTACGAATCCAGATTTTTGGATGTTGTCCACCTGAGCAATTATCTGAGAACCTTTTGGTAATGTAACAAAACCCTCCTCAGTGGTTAATGGTTCAGTTAGTTCAACAATAAACTTTTCTGCCTCTGTTGAAGTAGTTGGATTTTTGTCAGTATTATTGTTTGAATTTCTACCCCAGACTAAAGGAGTAGTTAACTTCCCTCTGGCACTGGCGCCTACTGTTAATTGTTGTATAGGGGCGCCGTTTATTATTGCTGCTTCTTCATCTTGAAGCGGCTCAAGAGAAGTAGTTTCAACAGTTTCGCTCGACACTGTTAAAACAGGAGTAGCATGAGGGATTGTAATTTGTGTTGGTTGCTTATTATCTACAGTGTCTACAGTATTATTACTTGGCTTATTCTTATTGGATGTATCAAAGTTAGAAGCAATCTCACTTCCTCCATAACTTCCTAAACGATTAATTGCCATCCATTCCTCCATTGGGTCTGTTGGTTGCTTAATAGGAGTTGGCGCCAATACAGTATTTTTAGGAGTGGCTATCGGTGCTTTATTTATTACAGGTTGTAATCCTCTATTTGAGGGAATACTGGGAGGATAGTATCTAGCTGGTTGGTAACTGGGACGAGGAGGATTATAAACTTGAGGTGGGCGTACTTGTGCTGAAGCTATTTGGTATTGAGGGCGATTTATTGGCTTTCGCTCTCGAACAGGAGTTTTAAGATTTTTAGAATTTTCTACCGACTTAATTTTCTCTGCTTGACTACCCAAAGCTAATTCTGCTTTTAGTTTTCCTGTTTCGGCTTCCTGTTGATTGACGTTTGGGTCAATTTCTAGCTTTGGTTTTGGATTGTTTAATGCGGCAGTTTTCGGCGCCGACTTTGGTCTACCGGACATAATCGTATTTAAAAACGTTGCTCCAGCAGCAAATACTACCAGCATTACTAGACCCACGGCGCCGAATTTAGCGAAGGGATTGGTAGCGAAAGTTGGCTGCGTTTTACCTAATTGCGGGTCATCAAACAGTTCCGACTGTGAAACAACATTATTTGGGACTTCTTGAGTGTCGCTCTCTACTGCTTCATCATTCTCAGATGTTGAACTATTGAAATTAACTTCTTCTGAGCTTAAACCTAACAATCGAGCAAAACTTCCTGTATCCCAATTTGAATTAGATGTTCCCGAGGCTTCTGCCTGCACAATTTCGGTTGAGTTATTGTTGTGTTCTTTTGACTGCATTATAAATTCTCCTGCGGTAAATCTCGAATTGCATAAATTTCTAACCCGCTCGAACGAACTTGATAAATGATTGCTGCTAATCCATCTAGTTTATTGGGAGATAGAGGTGCCTCTACTGCTCGCACAAAAATTTCTTTATTAAAAGGAATCACTTCTCCTAGATTACTACCTTGGTCAAATATGGTTAGGTTAGCAATCATTTTTATTTTCCATTTACCCTCAGCTATTTTGACAGGTGATTGAATCGAAAGCGGAATTAACACTACTTGTGTTTTTCCTCTGAACACTCCAGGGGGGGTAATATCCGCAAGCATTTTTAAAAAATCTTTACGAAAATCTTCAGATAAAGTATAAGATGCTTGCCAAGCTCCAGAGGCAACTTTACCTCGTGAATTTGTGAGCGAACGAATATCTATACCTGGGTCAGGTTTTGGTAATCGTGTTTCTTCAGAGGTATTCGCTGGTATCGTTCCCGACCAATTCATCATTAGTGTCATCGTATCTGAAACAAAACGCAGGATAACTTGAGGAGTACGTTCGAGGCTACCAATAGGCGCCACTGTAACTGATTGACCTGATTCTAATTGTACTAAGCTTGGAGGCGCCTTTCTATTCAATTGAGAATAGGAACCGTACAGTAGTAGAAGTATAAAGAATGTAATGATATTTAACCCAAAAGTTCCAACAGCAAATAACGCTAAAGTGTCGCCAGTTGAAAAACTTTTGGACGTGCGATTTAAAAATCTAAGTCGTTTATTCTCTGTGCTTGTATTCAGCTTTTTATCTACATTAGTCATAATATTAGCCTTGCAATTGATTACAATTTATTAACCATCCTGGTAACTAATGCAGAAAACCCAATGCTGACAAGACTAGAAAAGCTATTAAAAATTGCCATTCCTCCACCTGCGGCTAAAACTACAGATAAAATTGGAGCAAGAACACCAATTGCAAATGCAAAAATCATTGGGTCATTATTATCAGAATTCAGCACCATTGTGGCAACTAAGCCAGAAATTATGTTGAAACAAAGCTTTATCATTCCGACTGAGAAGAAACCTACTAACCATGCAAGAATGGCTTTTTGACCTACAGGAAGTAATGAACCTCCCACAGCAAGTGGACCTAGTAAAGCAGTCAGTAACAAACAAATTTCGACAATCCACTGAAAAGCAGCAGCAAGCGCTAGTAACCAACCACGTACAGCTAATTGGAAAATATTAGTGTCAAAAAAATCACTAATACCCTTAAGCCAGTCAGGGCGGTTATCATCATCGAGTTGAGCTTCAATCTCTTTGGCTTGTTTTGAAGCATTTTGCAAGCATTCATTTTGCTGTGTAGGGTCGGCAATTGCATCACACTGGCTAATTAGCGAGTTAATAGCGTCTCCTTTCCCTGTTTTTAGCATTACTTGCTGGTAAGCTTCTTGTAGTTGTACAGATGCCGATGTTGAAGCTAACAAAGTTTGGTTGGTCTGATTAATTATTTCTCTCAACCCTTGAGTTGCAGTCGCTAACGGTTGACCGTTATTTGCGAGTAAAACAATTACTATGACTATCCAAATCAACTCCGTAAAACCTTTAGAACTATCACCGTCTATCATCTCCCGTGTCCACTGGACGATAAAAATTAGCAAAGTGCCAACAGCAAAGAATATTCCAAGATTAGCAATGGCGCCGTATAACCCACCACTTAATACATCACTCCACATCTTATCCATCGCTTCTGCCACAGCTTCACTCCCAGCTAAACCGTCTTCTGTAATAGTAGAAGCTGCTTGTCCAGGATTGGGAGGTTTAGCTTGAGTTTGGGCAAATAAAGAAGGCAATAGTTGTAAATAGAGAGAAAGAATCATACATAGCAGTCCTCACAGTTCCTCAAAACAAACGCGCTTGCGCTGCCGTGCGTAAATTACTAAATCCTTGACCAACACTTTCCTTTTGACGCGCTTGATTTTGACCATCTAAAGAACGTGAAATATTAGTTAAATTAAGATTAGCCAAATCTTGAGATTGCTGAGACTTCAAACCATCTGTTCGCATCGCTCCTAAAATTGCTGCTGTTTGGGCATTTTGTTGAGCAATACGCTTCATCACATTCTGTGTAACCACTTCAGAGTCCGCAGCGTCAGCATCTGATTCGACTTGTTCAACCGAAGTTTGAGTATTTTCAAGCTGTTGTTTAGTAAGTTCTTGACCAGCTTTGCTCAAAGTTCCGTTAGTCAAAGCGCGCGTAATTTGACGGTCTACTTCATTTGTTGCTCTTTCAACACCATTAACAGCTGTATCTGAAATCGCTGCAATATCTTCAATTTTTTCTCTCGCTTCGGTAGAATCTGGTAATCCTAACGCTCCAATTGTATCATTAATAGCTGCTTGCAAATCTCCATTTAAAGATTGGCTTAAAGATTGCATTTTCTGAGAAAGTATTGACGATACATACTGATTTAAAGAAGTTAGCTCTTGTTGCCATTGTCCAAATAATTGAGTTAATGGATTGTTTTTCACAAATGGTATTGACAATGCATTAGCGCTTGTGAGTCCAAAAGTGGATATTATTAAAGCACCAAAAACACCATATGTAACCTGCTTAATTTTCTTCATAATACCCCTACATTGTCCCAATCAATTGTTTTGAAAACTCTGTTAAAGCTACAAACTTATCAGGGTACTGCGCTAAAACAGCAGTTCGTTGTTCTT
>NZ_RSCL01000019.1:220603-221475 GCF_003991905.1 Dulcicalothrix desertica PCC 7102
GTCACAAAACTATTAATTGCAGTCGGTTGAATACGTCCAATTAGCCGAGTAGTCAAGTTTTGGAAAATCTTCGCCCCTGATGGAGATTGAGCAATTGTATCTGGGTCTTGAGCAGATAAAATTACTCGTATTCCAGCTTTGGCGCCGTTAGCACACAATCTACCAACAAGTGCAGCAATCGAATCGTATTCAAATAAAATTGGGCTTTCATCAATAAAGAATATGCTTGCTCTTGCTGCTAAAGCTCTGCGTAGTGCCGCACTATAAGCACTCAAACTTAAAATTGCCGCATCTTCATCATTAGATAAGTTACGCAAAGCAAATATTAATAGCCGCGCGTTACTTCTAAAAGTCGAAGGTTGTGCCAAAGCTTGACCAACTCGCGACGAAAGCCAAAATCTCAACCGTAAGCGAATAGTTTCTAACGCAGCTTTGGTATCACCAGTTAACGAATCAAGCCGTAAGCGTTCATGGGAGCAGAAATTTAAAAAGTCATGCAAAGTCGGCATTGTAGCCCATTCATCTGAGCCAAACCCATTGACATATGCTGCTGCATAACGGTCTCTAATCAAGTCGTCACTGAAAAAAGCTTTAAGCGCTAATGCTAAAATCGAACGTACCGTATCGGTAATCAATTGTGACTGGGCGCCGTTATAATCACGACGATTACCAGTTACCATTGCGAGTATTGCTGTAGCAAGAAAATCTTTGTAATCTTCAAACCTTTCTTGCTGGAGTTTCGAGGGGAGGGAACGTAAATCAGGTAGTTCAAATAAATTACTTGATTCTTTGCCAATATCAAAATATGCTCCATCTTCACCCATAAACCGAGTGTAATCAGTAAAGGTACTTGTTCCATCCGGTTTTGGGTA
>NZ_RSCL01000019.1:221680-222085 GCF_003991905.1 Dulcicalothrix desertica PCC 7102
ATAAACTAGGCGCCGATTAAATGGAGCAGTCATCAAACGTTCCCAAGTTATAGGAAAAGTTTGTAGCCAAATCCGCCAAGGATATTCTGTTTCTCTTACAACCCACGCTGGACGCAAGAAGCACGATTGTAAGTAACGACAAGCTTCATCTAGCTGTTCACGGCTTTGGCGATGAACTAAAAACACAATACCTATATGGATAGGAACGGCACCTTCATAAAGTTCTTCCTGCGCGGCGATAGATTTTTTGATGTTAAGCAAAGACTTTACATCAACTGAGTTTTTCTCTTGCGCTATAGTTGCGGAAGTATTTGCTTGTTTGGTAAGACGCTGCATATTAGTTTTGACAAGCATCTCGTTTGCTCGCATCAACTGGCAATAAATCGAAGTGTCGTAGACTCGTTC
>NZ_RSCL01000020.1:0-81704 GCF_003991905.1 Dulcicalothrix desertica PCC 7102
AACCGCCCCTACGGTATCATTCTTGGCGACCAATGGTTTGGGTTCTACCTGCTACGCTTTCGATGGCGGATTTGGCGCCTGCTGCTCCTGCTAAAATATCGCGTTCTTGCCCTCCTAGGTATAGGCGCCCAAAACTACCTACTGCTTGGACTTCTAAAATATTGATGGATGCTGCTTTCTCTGCTTCGTTTGCTGCTAATGCTGCGTAAGCTGCTGGTTCGACTTCGAGAACATACAGTGTTTCCCCTGCTAATAGTAATTGTCCTCTGCGGGTACGGTTGATAAGCTGGGTTTGGTAAGCATCGATGTTACGAATAATTTGGCTGGAGACTACACGCGGTTTAATGCATTCTTCGCGCTTAACTCCTAAAAAGGCTAAAATAGCTTGACCCGCAGCGCGTGTTTCACCCTGCGAACCCGAATGAACTTCGAGTAAACCATATAATCTCTCAACAACTTGCACCCCTGGACGCACTGAAGCAGATTTTAATGCGACATCGGTAATGCGATTAATTTCTATGCCAGGAGAAATTTCAATCCATAGCGATGTGTCCCCTGGTAATGGTAAGAAACCTTGGGCAACAGTTCCTATGTATGCTGCATGTTGCGGTTGTAAGTTGTCGAGAAATACAAAACTGCGTAGTTCGATACCCAAGGATGTTCTCCAGTCGTAATGTTAATCAAAAAGTGCGTGCGTAAATCCAACGTATCATAAGCGCGGGACCTTGAAATTCCTTCTTTGGGTTCTTTTCCGAAAAATATTACTTCAATCGTGTATGTATATGTCTATATATATATTGTGCGATGCTGTGCTTGTAGGTATACTAGTATGCTGATTTTTGAAGAACACTTTCAAGATAACTGCCGTAACTGGGTTACACGCTCCGGTGTTGATTGTAGTCTTGAGATTAAAGCGAGTCACTATTCGTTTGACCACAAGCGCACAGGGGATGATATATATTGGCTAAGTTGGAATTCTTGTGACTTTTTTTACGAGTTAAGTAATTTTCACATTTCTATCGTTTTCGAGAAAGTTAGCGGAGTTGATAGTTTCGGGTATGGTTTTAGCTGGGGACTCTTAGACAGCAGCAATTTCTTCGAGTTTATTATTTCGGGAAACGGGTTGTATCGTATCGCTCAATGTAAAAATGGTACATTTGAATATTTTACTAACTGGGAACTCTGTAGTTCCATACAGTCGGGTAATACAGTAAACCTGCTTGAGGTTCGACGCATTGAAGATAATGTTGAGTTTTATATAAACAGTACGCTGGTTGAGACGTTTGCAACTGAGCAAGTGATGGATGTGTTAGGAAAGAGTTTTGGGTTTGTGATTCATGACCAGATTAATATTAAAGTTCATAGCTTGATTATTACTGGGGTTGAGGATGAGAAAGAAACAACCAACTATAATATAGATGTAAAAGATTCAAAACCCGAAACCAGAGCAGCTTTTATTGAACATGAGGCGCCTGTTGGAGATACGCTCTTAAAAATAATCACCGACTTGAATGAGTTAGTAGGACACTCAAGAACTAAACAAGAGCTATTTTCGCTTGCAAATTTCTTGAAAGTGCAAACCGAACGTAAACAACGAGGAATGAAAACAGTAGACACCTCACTTCACCTAATGTTGTATGGCCCACCAGGAACAGGTAAAACCACAATTGCCAGATTAGTAGGACGTTTATACAAACAGCTTGGATTTTTAGAACGTGGACATGTCATTGAAACCGACCGTGCAGGAATAATAGGTGGATACATCGGTCAAACAGCACTACGTGTAGAAAATGCAGTACAACATGCATTAGATGGAGTCTTATTTATAGATGAAGCTCATGCTTTAGTGCAAGAAGATACAGCAAATGATTACGGTAAAGAAGCCTTGCAAGTATTACTCAAACGAATGGAAGACCAGCGTGCGCGATTTGCCGTAGTAGTTGCGGGTTATCCAAGTGAAATGGAAAAATTTATCGAGTCCAACCCAGGTTTAAAATCGCGTATTAACCGTTTGTTTTATATTGACCACTATATGCCAAACGAGTTACTGTCAATTTTCAAGAAATTTTGTATTGATAACGGTTACTCAATTGATTTATCTGCATGTATAGTTTTGCAAAGAACATTTGAAATAGCTTACAATCAACGTAGCAATAACTTTGGCAACGGGCGCTTTGTGCGTACAATATTTGAGCGTAGTATAGAGCAGCAAGCAAACCGCATTGTTAGTAATTTAGAAGAACTAGATGATAAGGAGATTTGTATAATTACAGGAGAAGATTTACGTTTCACGCACCAATTCAATTGATTGTGACTTTTGGTGCCAAAGTGGGAATCATAAGTTCAAGAATTTAAATTTAGAATTTATGAAAGCCTATTTACACCTACTTCCTTTAATGCTATTAGCCTTGGCTAACCCAGTAAACGCGCAAACTGTACCCGATAGCAGCGTGGGAACTATTGTGGCGCCTTCTGGGATAAACGATATCATAAATGGCGGCGCCATACATGGTAACAATTTATTTCATAGTTTCAGTGAATTCAACATTGACGCTGTTCGTGGAGTATATTTTACAAATCCAACAGATATAACAAATATCTTTACGCGAGTCACAGGCGCCAATCCAACGAACATTAACGGTACATTAGGGGTATTAGGAAATGCGAATCTGTTTTTAATGAACCCAAATGGTATTGTATTTGGTACTGGCGCCAAATTAGATGTGAAAGGTTCATTTTTAGGAACTACTGCAAGCAGTATTAATTTTACTGATGGTAAGCAATTTAGTGTGGGAACTCCTCAAAATACATCATTGTTGACGGTGAGCGTTCCTGTTGGTTTAGGATTTGGGAGCAAAGTTGGCGGCATTGTTAATCGTTCAACAGTTGGACTTACAGTACCAAATAATCGTAGCTTATTACTAGTGGGTGGTGATATTTCTTTAGAAGGAGGTAAATTACAAGCTTTTGGAGGTCGAATTGAATTAGCTGGATTAACTTCGCAATTCGATTTAGGTTTGAAAGTAGATGGCAGCAACTTGCAGTTGAGCGTTCCCAATACAGCACAAAAAGCAAATGTATCGCTTAGTAATGGAGCATTAGCTAGTGTCATAGCTCCAAAGGGCGGTACTATTGTGGTCAATGCTCAAAATCTGAATTTAACACAAGGAGTTCTGCAAGGTGGAATATCCGGTGCAGGTTCTTCTAGCTTGCAAGCAGGAAATATTGAAATCAATGCACCTGGGACTGTTAATCTAAATACAGGTGGTATTAGTAACCCAGTAACAGCAGGTTCTACAGGTAATACAGGTAATATCAACATTAATACTGGGTCGCTTTCGTTGACAAATGGCTCTTATTTATCTACTGTGTCTAGAGGGAATGGAAATGCAGGCAGTATTAATATTAACGCTACCAACGCTGTCTCTTTCGATGGAGTAGATAAGATAGGTAATCCTAGTCTTGCATCTACTGTTGTGATTGGTTCTGCTGTTGGCAATGCTGGTAATATAAACATTACTACTGGGTCGCTTTCAGTTACTAATGGTGGTTTTTTGTCTGTTGCCAGTCTTACACGTGGCAATAGCGGAAATATAGATATTAAAGCTAATTCAATATTATTTGATGGATTTACACCTAGTGGTAGTGCGTCTTTTGCATCTACTGCCAAGAATCCAGGAGGAGCGGGTAACGCTGGCAATTTTAACATTTCTACAGATTCACTTTCGCTAAGAAATGGCGCCTACTTTTCTGCTAGCACGTTGGCAACAGGAAACGCGGGAGATGTGAATATCAAAGCTAATACTGTCAATATTGATGGAGTTGGCAAAAATGGATACTCGACTTTTATATCTAGCGCGGTAACAGAAACAGCGCAGGGGAATGCGGGCAACGTTAATATCACGTCTGATTCGGTTTCTGTGACGAATGGTGCATTTGTATCTGCCTCTACTCTTGGTAAAGGGAATGCGGGAAATGTAAACATCAACGCAAATACAGTTACTCTTGATGGAGTTGCGAGTAATGGCACTCCTAGCTTTGTAACTAGCGCAGTAAACCCAAAAGCAACGGGTAATGGTGGTGAGGTTAATGTTTCCGCTAGTGTACTTTCAATTACAAATGGCGCCCGTATCACTACAATAACCGCGCAACAAGGAAAAGGAGGTAATATTAATGTTAATGCCGACACCTTAAACGTTCTTGGTGGTGGACAAATTTTATCGACAAGCGCGAGTAGTGGTCGTGCAGGTGATATAACTCTCAATATCGCTGACAGTATTAATCTTGCTGGTAGTTACACAAACTCTAAACCAATTGATGAAAATGTAGCTATTACTGCTGGTCTAAATAGTGGCATATTTGCAAATACATTAAAATATGCGACAGGTCAGGGGGGAGATTTACGCATTAACGGTGGGCAACTATTTATTAGCGATAACGCTCAAGTTAGCGTTAGTAATCAAGGAACTGGAAAAGCAGGAGAGCTTTTGATAAATGTACAAAACTTGCAACTTAATACAAAGGGTAGCGTAACTGCTACAAGTGCAAACGGTCAAGGAGGTAATATCAGGTTACAAGCACAAAATTTACAATTGTTGGGTAATAGCCAAATTAGTGCAACAGCAGGAACTGAAAACAAACCAGGTGATGGGGGTAATATCACCATCAACGCTGATACAATTGTCCAACTTGCCAATAGCGACATTACAGCAAACGCTTTTGAAGGTAATGGTGGCAGAATTGATATTAATACTCAAGGTATATTTCGTTCGTTAGATAGTGACATCCAAGCATCTTCTCAACTTGGTATTGATGGAGTCGTTAATATTACCACCCCTGATATTAAACAAGACAATTCTCTTGCGCCGCAATCAAGTGAATTTGTCAATGCAGAACAGGTAATTGCAAGTAGCTGTATCGCGCGTAGAAATGTGAACCAAGGTTCCTTCGTCATCACAGGTACAGGTGGTTTACAAGATTCACCAAGTGATAATTTTGACTTAGATTATGCAGTAATTTCAGTACGTGCTATCGGTAAGCTAGCAATACAACCCTCTAATACTAATGTTGCTTGGAGTAGAGGCGCTGAAATTAGAGAAGCCACACAATTAATTACAACAGAAGATGGCAGATTACTGCTAACAGCTTATCCAAAGGGGCAAATTAATAGTACTCAAGACCTAACGTGTTCATAAATGTTGAAAATCCGAGAAACCTGGTTTCTTGGTTTCTTTACTGTCTATTCCACCTCAACAACTTCAGGTTCAGTAACAACAACTTGTTTGAGGTTTTCTTGCAAAATATCTAAAACAACTTGGGGGTCGGTTCTTTGCTGCATTACCTCAGCTTCGGGGTCGTGACGATCTTGCACGTTGGGTAAGTCACTTCGTAATTCTTCTACTAATGCAATTAGTTTAGCAACTTTTTGCTCTGTAAGTAGATTAAGTTGTAACATTAAATGAGAGTTTTTAGTACTCATTTCTTCTTGACGAGCTTGATATATCAGTACACCTGTGGAAATTAAGAGTGAAGCAACATCAATTCCTTGTTCGTGTAAATCGAATCTAGGAAATTCCCACGTTAAAACACCTATATCTGCCAGATGACTACAAATGCCCCAAGCAGTAAAAAAAAGAATTTCGGCATATAGAAACCATGCTTTACCAAAGGTAGCAGCGATTTTTTCTAAAATACGTTGATGAGTTGGAACACTTTCTTCGTAATTAGCATGGAGAGCGATAATTGCCTCTATATTTTTTAATACATGTTCTGGTGCTTCCGTATCTTGAATGCTCAAATCAGTTTGTTGTTTAGTTTTAATCTTCATATTCTAAAAGTGTATTTTAATTCAAGTCGTCATTCAAACTAAGCAAATACAGTTAGCAATAATAATAAATTTATATATTCGCTCAAAGAAACCCGGTTTCTAGGATTCTATTGTTTCATTAACATTATTGAACGCAATGCTGCAAATGTACCTATACCGCACGATAGAAATAAATTAACTTCTGAGCGTAAAATAGACGTTTTAGGGGGTTTCAGGTTCCTTCATGAAAATTTGACACTTTTCAGAATCAAAATCAGAAATCATGCGTCAGTTAATTTATCAATCTAGTAATATTCCCTTTATAAGGTGACTTATGTCTAAGCATCCTATTAAATTTTTGGTGTTTGGAGCTTTTGGTTTATCTTTGTTTGCAGGAAGTTTACCTGCATTAGCTCAGTATAATGGCAATGGTGATGTCGTAGTACCCACAACAGGTAGTGGTGGTAGTGTTGGTGGTTCGACTGATTCCTCTGTTTACTCTGGTGATAGATATCCATCCGGAGGTTCTGTAAACACGAGCGCACGGTTTGTTTGTCAACAGTTTAATGGTCAAAATACTGTGATGTATCAACCGCAAAGCCAACCAGGACAATATTTTGCCTGGGCAACTCCTCGCACTTTGGGTGGTGGTTGGGATACTGCACGTCGCTGCCAAGCTATAGCTCAACGTTTAGAATCATACCGTGGTGACGGTCTGCTCGAACTCCAAACAAGTGTAATGAATGGAGAGAATGTTGTATGTGTTACTACTGAAGCAAACCCATCTTGCCGTATTGTTTTCACCGTACCACGTGACAAAGACCCCTATATTGTTCGTAACAGTGTATTTGAAAACTTAGCATCTGCCGACGACGGACAGCAAACAACCGCTATCAATACATACCGTGATAGAAATGGTAATCAAATTGACCAGATTTATCGTACTATCGTGGGTGGAAATAACGGTAGAAGTATTAGTAATAATCGTTCTGCAAAATCTCCAATTGCTTTAAAACCATTTTTAGACAGAGCAGATGGTGGTACTGGACAAGGATTGAAAAACGGCGCCAAAATTGGGCGTCAACCAAACACGAGACAGCAACCAGGCGCCCGTCTTAACCCAAGTAGATTCAAAAGATAGGCTCAATAAACAATTGAGAGAAGAAACTTTTGTCTTCTGCTCAAATATAAATTGTAGAGGCGCCTTGTGAACGGTTACATTAATTGCGTCTCTACATTTTTCAACAGCCGCGCTTTTTAATTACACGCGCAGGAACATCTACTGCAACCGAGTTTCGTTTAAACTTGCTGTTTAAATAATTTGGAAGCACGTAATTTCAACATCAACATAGTTACTCCTGTAAATAATGCACCAATTATTAAGTTTTCTAAACTAAAACTTTTACCGCTATGAATTACCAACATTGTTTCTAATAGAAGAGAAGGTAATAAAATTGCAATTAATAGCAATAATCTATTAAAAATTAATCTTTTTTTTGCCAAAATACTTAGGAAACCTAAATAAAATCCTAGAGGTGTAAAAGTTAGCCCATAGTAAATTATTTTTTGTTCTCTTGGAATTAGTTCTAGTAAATTAAAATAGTAATAATTTTGTAATTTATCTACGTACACTTGGATTGTTGCTTTAGAATAAGTAATAATTATATTATGAATATTTGTATCCGCAAAAATATTAGGAACTTTTAGTTCTATATGAGCAGCGTTTTCTCCAGTAATTGATGTTCGTATCCGCAAATTTAAATTAGTCTTTTGCTGTCCTAAAGTAAAATTGCGGTTTAAGGTACTTCTTGAAAGTGTAATTATACGTGCAGGGCCAGTTTGATTTGTATCAGCAGTAGCGACAGTCGTTAATACTGTCAATTCAGATGTTTCACGTATCCTTTTATTTAACAAAGTTGGAGGAACTCTTGTTTTTAGCCAATAGCTAGGACTTAAAATAACTCCTTTGTCATCTCTAATATCGCTAATATTTGATGAATTTCCCTGTGGTAATAGTTCAGGCATTTGACCAGTGAGGTCTTGGTAACCTTTTTTATCAGTCAACTTATAATCAGCTAACAAAGATTGTTTGGTATTATCTAAAATACTTTTAATGTCTAATAACTGTGAAATCTCGCTTCTAGAAAATGCTCTATCAGACAGTTGAATTTTTGAGATATATCCATACCAAGGTCTATCGCCTGTATTTTCATTACCAAGCATCAGCGGATGATTTAGACTCCAATTATTTAGAGTAGTTGTACTTTGCCATAATATCGAAATTAAAAATGAAATAAATAAATATCCAATGAAAAATAACTTGATTTGTTTGATAGAATTACCAAATTTACCATTTTCTATACATTCTAATATGTATATGAAGCTTTTTGAATGCCACAAATAAAAGCAAATTATACCAACAATCCCACCAATCGTATTGTTTATAATATCAGCAGGTGTTGGGGTTCTAGAAGATAAAAATATTTGTAAAGTTTCAACTAGCAATGATAATCCAGTACTAATAGATGCTACTATTAATAGTTTGAGAAAAAAATTGATACTTTTTCTTTGCAAAATAGCAGTACAACTAAAGCCTAAAGGTATAAACAATAAGATATTGTTCACAAAATCTACAAAAGAACTACTGTTGTCAAAACTAGCAATAATATATTGTAGAGAAAAAGTATCAGTAAAAGAAAAATTAAAGGGATAAAGTGTAGCTATTAATACTACTGAAACGCTGAGAATTACCAAAGTTAAATTTTTCATAAGTTTTTCATAAGTATTAATTAGTTGTATGTTATATAGGTAGGTAGCCAAATTTGACACATCCGATTAATTGTCCTGCGCGCCAAGCCAATGTAAGCATCCATTTGGCGATTGCGTCTTTATCACGCACTTTAAAAGATATTACTTCTAGCATGAACTCAAGCGGCGCCTTAATAAAGCTTTTCCATGACATAAGCATTTTGGGTATACCGTAATTTTTATGTTTTTTATACAGCAATGCTTCGTATACACCTACACCCCATGCACGCTGGCAAACCATCTTGAAGTTTTTTCGCAGTCTGTAATGAACTACAGCTTCCGACACTTGCTGTATCTTAATTCCTTGTTCTTGAATACACCAAGAATAGTCAATATCTTCAATCATTGCAAAAGTTTCGTCAAATCCACCAACTGCTTGATGAACTGCACGCTTAACACCGATATTACAGCTAATCGCAAAGGGTAAATATGGGTTTTCAATAATACAAAAACCGTCTGATGAGCCATGATTTGCAATTACCCAAGGCTCATTTAATTTATTGTATAAACTACGACCAGTAACAAAATCATATTTAGTCAGTGCTTCACCCATTGCTGCAACCCAGAATGGCGCCACTTCGTCGTCCGCATCGCAAAATGCCAGTGCCTCAGCATAAGCAACACTGGCACCTACGTTACGAGCATACGCAGCACCTTTTTTAGCAGATGCATCAACTATTCGCAAAGAAGGTATTGTCTGTTTGAATAATTCAGCAATCGCAACAGTATTATCTGTTGACCCGTTGTCGGCAACTATTACTTCCCAAGGTTGTGACCATTTCTGATTTGCAAGGGCTTCGAGTTGGATAGCGATTGTACTTGCTGCATTGTAGCAGGGAATAATTACACTTAATTTCATAATTGGAGGGAATTGGTGATGTTTACATTAATTAATGATTAGTACGTGTTAGCCAATTTTTAGATTTTTGATAACTAGCTTGCTCGATTGTCAAATAAAATACATATGCGAAAGCTAACGATACTATTATACCTACTGCATAAAGGGTGATTGCGAATGCAGTCGGAGACATATTGAGATTGGTGAGTAATTGCCGTAATAATGTGATTACTGGAGCGTGAGTCAGGTACCAACTGTAAGAAAAAGCACTTAATTTTATTACCCAGGTGTTCTCAAGTATTTGCAAAATAATATGTTTTTTTCGCTCACTCACAATAATTTTAGTACAATCAATTATTAAACAAGCGGCAGCAATACCAGCAATAGACTCATATATCCAAGCTGCTATTCCTAGCTTATTCCACTCAGTTACAATTGCAATAGCTGCAAAAACAATACTTAGCTGGCCCCAAGGTAAAGAGTTTTTTAACTTAATTAAAAAAGGCGCCTGTGAGAATGTGATTTCTGCTGCCAGCATTCCGAAAGTAAATGAACCCATTAACCAAGGATGGCTTACATCCATATAACCATTGAAAAAATAGTGAGGTATCAGTCCCAGAAAAAAAGCAATTGCTATAGTTGATATCCAACCATAGCGGCGCCTAATTGGTAAAAATAACAGAGGAAACAAAAAGTAAATTTGCCATTCTAGCGACACACTCCATAATGGAATGTTAAGCATGTACGTTTGGGTATTAGTAGCGAAGTTTTGAATCAAAAGGCTATGTATAAATACGTCTACTATAGAAAAGTGAGGATAAAACATATCTTTATCTATTGTCTGCCATTGAAAAGGTGTAAATCTCTCCAAAGCTAATATGCCTAAACTAAGCAAGCAGCAAAATAAAATTACTGCGTAATAAGCTGGTATAATTCTTCTAGCTCTACGCTTAAAATAATCTAAAAGAGTCCCAGAAATATAACCTGCTTGAGACCTTGCCACTGGTAGCATTAGGCAGTATCCAGAGAGAACAATAAAAACTACAACGCAAAAAGAGCCATATCTTACAAACTTTGTTGGTATAGTGATCCACGGAGGTAAATTTTCTCCTTGATATAACCATAGATGGGTAAGCAGCACATAAAAAGCGGCGATACCACGCATTCCATCTAAAAAATGAAGACGAAATTTTCGTTCATCAGAAATTTTTGTCTGAATATAATTTTCAGTCATAATTTACACTCCTCAAAAATCATAGTTTTTTTGTATTAGTGGGATGTTGAAAATTGGTATCTTGTAATTTCCGTTTTTGGAGGAAATTTGACATAAAGGGTTTTTCAAACAATAGGTAGAAAAGATAAGCAAAAATTAGTGATGCAATTGTACCAAATAGGTAAGATGCAGTAGCAAATGCACCAGCAGGTAATTGTAAGTTGAACAAACCATAACGGACTAACGAAAGTATTGGCCCATGAGTTAGATATAAACTGTAAGAAATGGTTCCCAAGTCCACTGCTAAAGGATGCTCAAATATCTTTAAAATTAGAGGCGCCTTTTTACCATCAGTGATAAACTTCGTACAGTAAATAAATAGGCAAGCACTTGCTATACCAAAAAAGCTATGACCTATCCATATATGTAATCCTAGCTTCCTCCACTCAGTGATAAAAGCTACAAGATTAAACATAATACTGAGGGCACCCCAAGGTAGAGAATTTCTCATTTCAACTAATTTTGGTTTAGTCGAAAATCCAATTTCTGCCGCTGCCATTCCTAAAGCGAACACTCCAAGATACCAAGGTGAAGCTGACTCAAATAACCCATTAAATAGATATATAGGTAAGAGACTAATCACAAAAGCTGTGATTACAGATGCAAGCAAACCAAAACGGCGCCAAACTGGTAGTAATATTAAAGGGAAAATAAAGTAAATTTGCCACTCTGTCGCAACACTCCACATTGGTGGGTTTATAGTCATGTGAGTGACAGGACTAAGATTATGAACCAATAGTAAGTGAGATAATACATCAATAAACGTAAATTTTGGAGAGAATGGCCCTTCTCCGGCAATCTCATTCCATCGAAATTCACTCACATTCTCCAGTAAAAATACTGCAAAAGCTAGTAGTAAACTAAACAATAAAGCAGCGTAGTAAGGTGGTAAAATTCGACGAGACCGACGTTTAATATAGTCAACCAAAGTGCTTGAAATATAACCACTCTGAGAACGCGATACAGGAAGCATTAAAACATAACCAGATAGAGCTATAAAAATTGCTACAGCAAATCCTCCGTATTTCAGAGTTTTTCCAAACAGTGACCAGAACAAAGGTAATGTTGCTCCCAGTTTTGGCTCAATATGGACAAGTACTACATATAAAGCAGCAAGTCCACGTAAACCATCTAAATAATGAAGACGCAACCGAGACGATTTTTCTATAGGCTTATTCATTGATTTATTCTCGAACTAAATTGGTAGCTAGTACTCCAGGTTGTAAAGTTTGTTCTGCATTTGCTCGTCTATTTTTGATAACTCTTGCTGGTATACCGACTGCAACTGAATATGGAGGAATATCCTTAGTAACAACTGAACCGGCGCCGATAACACTTCCCTTCCCGATAATGACTCCATCTAAAACAGTCACTCCATGTCCAAGCCAGCAATCGTCTTCAATGACAATTCCTTTGCGAGTAACACCTTGTAATGCGATATCTATGGTTAGGTCTGAGAAAATATGATTGTTTGCATATATACCTGACTTTGCGGCAATCATGCAAGATTTACCAATTCTGATATTTCCTGGTCCAGCGATAGAGACATAAGGGCCGAGAAGTACATCATTATCAATAATAATCTGAGTATCATTTAATGCCTGAAAATTTACACCTTGCTGAATTTCTACTTCTGAACCGAAAGAAATACGATTGTTCTCGTGTCCAGATGCATCGATATGTGTTCCCCTGTGTATACGAACAAAATTTCCTATATCTATATTTTGTGTTCCAATAAATTCAACACTGTCTTGAATGTAAACTTTTTGACCAATCTCAGCGAAAATTAAGCGATATACTGAGGTTCTAAGGTTTGAGCCAATAATTCGTAATGGAACGCTCATCAGTAAAGTTGTTACTATAATCTCTACATAATGCTGCAATTTGCTTTTGAAGTTATTTTTCAAATTATTGTGTAAAGTATTCATGGTACATTACTCTCTTAAAATTTATTTAACTGGTTAATTTTTTGAAAATTAATTTCAATATTTTTGTCTGCTTTTAATTACTCTTGCTGGTATACCTTCTGCATTGGAATAAGGTGGTATATTTTCGGTAACGACTGAGTTGGGGCTAATCACACTACCTTTACCAATAGTAACTCCGTTTAGAACAGTTACTCCATGTCCAAGCCAACATTCGTCTTCAATTATAATTTCTTTTTTAGTTACAGAATTAAATTTAGTACTAACGTTGTTTAAAATATGATTCATAGCAAAAATTACTGAATTATCTCCAATAAAACAATCTTTACCTATTTTGATACTTCCTAATCCAATTATATAAACATCATCATCAATTAATGTACGTTCACCAATATAAATATTAGTAGATAAGAGTGCCTTAATCGTAACTCTTTTTTTCAAGATAACTCCATCTTTTATTACAATATGGCTATTTACATCTCTAGCATCAATACAAACTCCCTCAAGAATATGTACTAATTGACTAATTTCAATACATTTTGTACCGAAAAATTTGGCGCCTTCTTGGATAAAAACATGGTTATCGATTTGTTTAAAAATACTCTTGTAAATAAAATTACGAAGCTCTAAACCTAAACAAGCGACTGGAACGTTACCAAAACAAGTAATTAAAAATAATTCTTTCAATCTTTCAATCACTGTTTGATTTTGATACATCATAAATACTTAGTGACCATTTGTTGAGTAGAATAGACTTGAATGCAATTCCTCTTGCGTGATTAAAGCAATATTAAAGACTTTCTGGACAATCACCAAATTGTTCTATTAACTTATCAATTTGTTGCTGATTTGAATCTTTCCAAACTTCGCTAACATGTTTTTGCATCCAAACAGAATTGATTGTGACATTTTCGTGATACCTACAAGTTAATACTCTGTCATGAGGTGCTTCAAGTTTTTTAAGTTGAGCAGAAAATTCTCGCTTTTGACTGCCTTGCTCCCATCCTCTAGGAGTTAAATGCCACTCAGTCCACTCGTTTAAATTGCTAGATTTCGGATAGTAAACGTTCATATGTTTTTCTTGACTACAAATTGTTGACATGTCTTTTTCCTATAAATTAATTATCTGTTTTTAGCTTGAATCAATGAACGGCAGTGAGTTCATTATTAAACAAGCTTTAATTAAAAAGCATGGCATAGACAATTTACGTTATTTAAAAGCTTATATATCATTGAAAAAGCACAATAATAATTTCTCAAGATATAAGCTTAGACATGCTAAACTTCAAAGCTTATTTGCAAATATAGAACTATTATTATTATTATGATTTGACTTATTTTTACTACTTTTGCCAAATCTGAATAAAGTTCAAAATTATTACACCAATATTGAATAATTGTATAAAAAAATTAGTATCTATACGTGTATATTTTGAAGTAAACTAATTGCGTAGTAGTTACAAAATCACTCATAAGCTTACTGAACTTAGTTATTAAGCTAGTTACACACAGAAAAATACTGATTTTATTTTTACAACTTGATAACGAAACAAGTATCTATTAATACTTAATAGTACTAATGTTAATACTAGTTACTCGTGTGGTTTTAGCGAAAAACAAACTTACACAAAAGTGTTCTCAGTAACATTGAAAGCTGTAGATTTGAATAGAAGTATGTCAATTAGACCCATTAGGCACATATTCTTTAGTTACAACTCACTTCCAAGTGCTAACTTTCTTAATTATTAAGTCAAATATTCAAATTAGCATTACTAGTCATAAAAGCTACATTTAAATGCTGATTTGATTACGTATCTTGAAATTACTAAGGTGGAGTCTCGCCTACTTCAGCCAGTTCATTGAAGTTTACCATCGGCGCGAATATGTAAGCACTCCCCCGATTTCGGTGGCGCCAAAGTTGTATGTAGTTTTCAGAGGCTGTTAGTATAATCATAGCAATCACGGTGGGTCAGACCTTTGAGCTACCTTTATGCCCTTTAATCTGAAGATTTTACATTTATTCCTGTAGCTTACACTAACACAGACTTTTTAAAGTAAGTGTGAATTATGCAAAATATTTATAAAGCTTGTATGAAATTACATTATAACATTATATTGATTATGGCAATCTTTGATTTTCCGGTTTAATTCCATCTGCTGCAACTTGCCAAATTACGCGGAATGAAACCTGGCTTCTATGCATTCATTGTCGCAGACAAATCGTTGTTTGTATTACATGATATCAACGAAAAAACCAGGTTTATAAAGTTTAATCTTTGGTTAATAAATTCAATAGCGTTAGTTAAAAATTGATGAATTAAATTTTAAACTTCATCCCAAATAAGAAGCGTATTAAATTAAAACGTTTGATTGATTCATAAAAAATCAAAATGCTCAAGAATGAAGCTAAAGTAACAAGCATAAACTTAAATATTATATTTATATCCCATTGAACCGCGTAAAAACCAATAGGGATAATAAAATTCATATGAACTATATAAACCGGATAAGACGCTTGATTGAAATAAACAACAAATGGATTACTCCAATTTAGGTATTGTTTAGCGAAATTTAATAAAACAATTAGCCAACAAAAACTATTTAAGCTCAAAATTAGTTGAATTAACACATTTAGAAAAGTAAATTTATAAACTAAGTGAAACTCGCTAATATCCAAAAATGATAAAAATATTGTTAATGTCAAAACCCAAATTAATGCAAATGTATTATTTTTCTCAATTATGATTTCAACCTGCGGATTAAATATAAATAAATAGCCGAGTATGAAAAATAGAAAATAGTAAAGAGGATTGTAATATACTAAGCAAGTAATTCTTGCTAAAGTCAATGGGATTATATATAAAAAGATTATGAATTTCGATTGATGTGATAAAGATGTTATGGCTTTTATCAAATTCTGACCGTTGCTTGTCTTTAAATAGCCAGAGAAAGGTAGAAGAATCAAAGAAAAGCCAATCAGATACAGAATAAACCATAAGTGTCCAGGTGTAAATGTACCTGTAAAACCATTAATATGTTTATAATCAATCTTGAAAAAAAGTGGGTAGTACTGCAAAAATGATATCTTGACATTCTGATGGTGATTAAGGAATGTAAAATAACCAATGGGTGGAAGTAATACAAAAATACCGAAGATAAACGGAATCAATAATCGCTTTAACCGTTCAAAACAATATTCTTGCTTACTTCTACTATCTAAAGAATACTTTGCTGCGGCGCCTGCAATAAAAAAGAATAGTGGCATAAACCACTGATTAACAAATCTGATAAAAAACTCAAAGCTGGGATGAGTAGTATTATTCTCAAGATAATAAGAATATATAACATGAGGTTTAAAAATAAGCGCGCTATGGTAAGGAATCAGTAGTAAAGTTGCTAAAATTCTTAGCCAGTCTAAATAGTAGCGTCTTTCCTTACCTTCTTTGAGCGTAGACACAATTATACCCTGCTGCAACAATATATAAACAATATATATGTTACTTCATCTTGTGGAATGGGCATCCTTGCCCGTCCCAAGCATAGGGCGTTTGCGTTGACACGAGGATGAATGTTTGGTAGACGGTTGTTGTTCATATTTTTTACTTAAAATTATTGCTGCACAGGCAGGATGCCTGTGCCACAATCTATACTTTACTTTGGTAGCTGGCAAATTCCATTGTGAAGGTTGCCATACCAGAGGTGATTGACCTAAGTGCGGTTGAGTAGCCAAACATTTTGAAGAGTGGAACTTCTGCTTGAATGACTGAGTACCCCTGCATTGTTTGTGACCCTAATAGCAAACCTCTTCGTGATGACAAGTCACCTTGTACTCTTCCTACATATTCGTTGGGTGTTTCTACCTCAACGTGCATGATAGGTTCGAGTAAGTGAGGGTCTGCTTGGGTGAATGCTGTTTCAAACGCTTGTTTTGCTGCCATTCGGAATGCAAACTCGTTTGAGTCTACTTGGTGATATGAACCACCATTAAGCACTATTTTGGCGCCAACTACAGGATAACCATCTATTTTTCCAGCTTGCATAGCTTCGATAAAACCTTTTTCACAAGCTGTAATAAATGTACTAGGAATGGCGCCACCAACTACACGATTAATAAATACAAATGGTTCATCGCACGGTTCAATCCAACCAGTAACGTGAGCATATTGACCTGGCCCTCCTGATTGTTTCTTTAATCGATAGTCAAAGGTAGCTTTTTTACCAATCGTTTCGCGATAAGCAACGGCAGGTTTACCAACATACATTTCAGCATTATACTCGCGCTTAATACGCTCAATATAAATTTCTAAGTGCAGTTCACCCATTCCTGATATTAAAGTCTCACCTGTTTCTGCATCAACACTGACGCGGAAAGTCGGGTCTTCTTTTTGGAAACGGTTGAGCGCTTTAGATAATTTATCGCTGTCTTCTTGTTTCTTGGGTACTACCGAAAGCGATATTACAGGTTCTGGAACGAACATTGCTTCTAAAGAAATAAGTGTCTCCCCGGTATAGAAAGTATCACCACTTGCACACTCAACTCCTAAAAGTGCAACAATATCCCCAGCTACAGCAATCTTTACTTCCTCACGTTTGTTAGCGTGCATTCGTAGCAATCTACCAATTTGCACCCGCTGTTTTGTACGAGCGTTGTATACTATATCACCAGGTTTTAATGTGCCAGAATAAATACGTGTGTAAGTTAATTGCCCAAATGATTCTAGTGTCAGCTTAAATGCTAACGCCACTAAAGGCGCCTCAACTTCAGCATACAGACTAATGTTGTCAGATGTCTTTACTACCTCACGCTCAACAGGAGACGGAAGATAACGTGCGACAGCATCAAGCAAGTTTTGCACACCTTTATTCTTAAACGCAGAACCAAGTAGTACAGGAACTAATTCCAGATTCTTTGTAGCATTACCAATAGTCTCCCAAATCAATTCGTTTTCAACTTCTTCACCAGCTAAAAGCTTTTCAGTCATTGGTTCAGAAAACAGCGACAATGCATCAAGCATTTTCTCACGCGCTTCTAACGCTTCGTGCATAAGCGATTCAGGAATTTCTGTTTTCACCCAGTTTTCACCAGCTTCACCTTCATAAAAATTTGCAATCATTTCTACAAGGTCAATAACTCCCTGGAATTCGTTTTCTTTACCAATTGGATATTGAACGAGTAACGGATTCAGTTGTAATTTATCGCGTATCGCTTGCACTACTGTAAACGGATTGGCGCCCGTTCTATCCATCTTGTTAATAAACGCAATTCTCGGTACACGATAGCGCTTCATTTGCCTATCTACCGTTATTGACTGCGACTGCACAGAGGCAACCGCACATAACACCATCACCGCACCATCTAATACACGCAGCGCACGCTCAACTTCAATAGTAAAATCAACGTGTCCAGGTGTATCTATCAGATTAATTTGGGTATCGTGCCACGTACAAGTAGTTGCAGCAGATGTAATTGTGATACCGTGTAATTTTTCTTCTGGCATGTAATCCATAGTGGCGCCTTTTCCACCACCACGTACTTCTTCGATCGCGTGAATTCTACCCGTGTAATACAAAATTCGCTCGCTAATTGTTGTTTTACCAGAATCAATATGTGCAGAAATACCGATGTTACGGACACGGGTTCTCTTAATCATAACAACTTGACCTTAATTTTTTAATTTTCGCGCATTGTTGACAATCTTGTGGAACAGGCATCCCTGCCTGTTTCTATATATTCTCAGGGCGGGCAAGGATGCCCACCCCACAAGAGGGTGCTATTAAATTGGGGTAATAGCTATATAGAGAGGGGATGTAATTCTCATTTGTGGACGGGCATTGTGCCTCACAATCTTCCTTTTCTTCACGTACTCTCTATTTAATTTTTATGCCCGCGTACTAAACTCATGACTTTGAACTCCTCGTAGAGCTATGATATCGCCTCTGCGTGAGCAGCTTTTTTGATTATATGCTACAAATCATAATACAGCAAGGAGTATTTTGGCAAGGGTGCCTCTACATAACAGCATGTTTCCAAAATTGGTAGCTGCGCGGGTCGATACTACCTCTCTCTACATTTAAACGTGCGTAATTTGTTAGTTTTGCCACTAATACTTGTACTTTTATTTCATAAGTATTACAAGTTATATTTTTGACTTTATTCTCTTGCAAATATTTGTCTATATAACCTGTAAGCATTTACAGGAGATGTTTTTACTGTATTTATTTAATGGTTATTCTTATATCAAAAGTGATATTAAATACTTAATTTCCAGCATGTAGCACAAACTACTACGTAATTAATAATGAAAAATTATACTAGTTAATATAAGCGCCAATTTAATTATTCTGCAAAAATCTTCAGTAACAGTTTCATGAGTGCGAAAGGTAAGTAATTGTGCATTTCAATCAACATAGAAATAGCTAACTAGGTATAAAATGGAAAAAATAAGTAATGAAAGTTCTAGGTCTTATCTTGATAGTTTACTAAAACATACTCATGAATCTTTAATATGGGTTTGGCAAGTTGTTAATGGGTCTTGTTCTTGTAACTGCCGTAGAGAAATCTTATCCATTTTGTATATTATTATTTTATAAATATATACCATTTTCAAATACTTTAAATAAACAAATAAATCTGATTGTACAAACTATCCCATCGGATGTTAATCCAATCGTAGTTTGTCCTTTGACCACTTATAGGCGCCAGCAAAAGTAAAATGCTTAATAGTCATAACCACGATTACACGCTTCTCGTAATCGTGGTTTTGTTTACTGGTTACTTAGCCCTTCCAAGCGTTGCAGAATATGGCGGTTTTCAGTTTGTAAAGCGAGCATGGTTTGCCTAAATAACGCATGTTCCGCTTGGTTCGCTTCTATAGATTGTTGCTGGGAAGCTACTATGTTAGCTAGGGTTCTAACCGAACTAGTTGTGTTTCTAACCGAGTTAGCAACACTTGTAACCGAGTTAGCAATAATTGTAATCGAGTCAAACAGGGAGTTTACTGCATCCGTTAATGCCTCAGTTCTTTCCCTCAGTTCGGCATCTCTAAGACGCAAATCGGCATTTAAAGCAACTTGATTGTCTAATTGTTGAGACTGTTGAGACATTTTTTGAGACATTTCAGACATTTGTTGAGACACAAGCTCTAAGGTCGCCTCAATCCGGTCTAATCTATCTGGTTCTCGTTCATTCATGGTACTTACCTCCTGTTTCTATAATTTAATAGGTTTATAGCGTCGGCGCCTTGCCCAGCCTACAAAAAACACGACACTTTGACCCTATAAATAAGACACTCACACGCATTTTCCATAAGGCAGATGGAATAAGAGTTTTTCCTGGTCTATATTTAGTATAGTCATTTGACTATACATGTGCCAAGACAATTTATAGTCAACGTCGAGCTATAATGTATACGAACGTTTTAATGAGCTATTGTATAGACGTGTTTATATATTTGAGAGAACATGGCTTATAGAGAAGATCAGTTAAACTTGCGCGTAGACGCAGAACTCAAGAAAGCATTTATTGCGAAAGCCAAGGAGAACGGCACAACTGCCACTCATTTGATAGTTGACTTTATGAAGGAGTACTTGGGACTGGCGCCTAGTCAATCATCAGATGAAATGGCTGAAATGAAACAAAGGCTTGCAAAACTGGAGCAGTTAGTTATGGGGGAGTTAACAGCCTGAGAGAAGAAAACTCGTCTCTTAGGCAATGGCGTGACCGTGTAATGGAATTAGACCCTAAAAGATAACATTTACTATAGAACGTAGATGTTATTTTTTGTCTATTTATAATCTACGCAAGAAATCACAAATTTGTATATATTTTTGTCTATACAATGTGTATTAAAAACATAGTTTGATTTTTAGTTATAAGCTGATTATAACACTTTTATCCGTTTTCGGATATTGGAAATTATTAATTTTCTGTGTGTACCAGTTCTTGCTTGCCTTTTTGTTGATTGGCGCCTGCGCTCATTACTTAATATATATGTTATTTGGACGATTGTTTGTTGATACTCATGTTTTAGGTGCGGGTTTACAAAAATTTTCGTTTTATAACGATATTGTTATATAACCCGCCCCGGAGGTATTTTGGATGTAACAATGATAAATATTCTTATTTTTCATTTTAATAGAATTGGGCTATTTATATGGGTATTTTCAATTCCATGCGGGTATGAACGAAGCGAAATAATACTCAAGAACCACGTATTTAATAATACTTCAAATTATTTATAAATCAAAATATAAACATCGTCCTAAAACGAACTAAATGTTCTAAACTCAAGAACATCAGAACTACGTATTGATTTATGACTGATGACACACAGTGTGCAGACTACGATAGTCCGTGGAAAACTATCTTAGAAAAATACTTTCAGCAAGCAATGGAGTTTTTCTTTCCCAAAACTGCTGCACTTATTGACTGGCAAGTTCCTCATGTGTTCTTGGATAAAGAACTCCAGGCAATATCATATGACGCAGTACAGGGTAAAAGATTTGCGGAGTTGCTCTGGTAATGTGTCTTGTGATGCTGCTTGTTGTTTTTGCTGGGATAATACAGATGCTTTAGATTGATTGTGCATACATTGCTGTCTTGTGGAACAGGCATCCCTGCCTGTACCTATATTACATAAATTGTGGTAAACCCGCTTTTTGGTGATGGGGCGGGTTTACAATGTTGTTGGTTTGTATGGAGGTTGTGGGTTAACCCGCCCCTACAGGTTTGTCGTATACGCGCTGTATCCGTATGCCATTGGTTCGCGCATTGATTCTACGGGTTTGATGCTGCGGTTGATGGATTGGGCAAATGGTATTTTTATGCCTTTGATGGTTTCTGGTACGATGGAATATTCGTTTGTTGGTTCTACGCTGTATTGGGGACATTTGGCTTTCATTCCCGCTTCTATTAGCATTTCGTCTATTTCGGCTGCGGTAAATTGTCTCAAATAAATTTCGTTTTTACCTGCTGGGTTTAATCGACGTATCCAGTTGTGGATGATGTGGGAAGGACAAACTTTATTGTGGAATGAGTGGTTGAATATAAATGTTCCACCTGGTTTGAGTACGCGCGCCATTTCTGCCATCAGTTTCCGCAGTTGCGCTTCGGGGATGTGCATGAATACACAGTTGGAAATTAGTAAATCTATTGAGTTATCTTCTAACGGTAGAATTTCGGCTGAGTTACAAATCACGTTAAATTCGGCACCTGGAAAGAAATTATACTCTTGCTTACACTTGAGTAGGCGCCGTAATAAAGGTTCAGATATATCTAGACCGTAATATTTTTGACAGTTAAGATTTTTATCTAATGAGAGAAATAAAGGAATGCGTCCATAACCGCAGCCAATCTCTAATATACTGTCAACAGTCTTATTTTTAGGAAACTTGCTCCAAACACCCGAAGGCGTCCCAGTTAAAAGCTTATAATCTTTTTTGATAGCGGCGCCAGCTTCAGCTTGTTCGATTTTTTGCGAACCATAGTACGTCTTACCGATTTCATCCCACAATTGCTTGTGTCCGGTACTATTTAAATTTTCATAATCTTTAGGCAAGTAAACACCATCCCGAAGCTGATACTCATTCAGGTTGGGTTTTACGCTCATCGCTTGACTCATAAAAGTAATTGCTCTTGAGTATTATATGTTTTCGGTTATACGCGCAATCTATAGTAAACCGCAATTGTTAGATTTGCGGGTATATAAAGACATTCCCCTTTATTTTATAAGTATTTTTCCCGAAACATATAGAAATTCCCCGTTATAAGGACTCGTTATAAGGACTCGTTGTAAGGACTCGTTGTAAGGACTCGTTGTAAGGACTTCAGTTCTTAACACCCAAGCGCCACACAAAAAAAGTTTGATGACAAAAGTTATTATTTATCGTGTCATACACCCAAAAATCCCTTCTAGCTTGATTCATTCTCAAAAATCAACTAATTAACTTTATATATTTTTATATTGTCAATCAAATTTAGTAATGATGTAAAACTAATAACCTACATTCCGCATTTCAAATATTAGTATTTACTTGCAATAAACGAATTGATCCTCCCAACCCCTCTTAACAAGGGGGGTTAGGGAAGTTAGGGGGATTATTATGACAAACTATTGCATTAACTATCTTCAAAACAACACTAAAATTACACAAAGATAAAATCTATTAAAATTTAGGTAATAATCACTTATTGAAGCAATTTTGCATTTGCTAAAAAACAAACAATCCTTATCTGACAAACATTTGAGCCTATTATCATTACGCCTTTACAAGCTATTGCAAACACTAAAAGATTATTGCTAATGTTATCTAAGGAACTCAACTCATATCTGAGAAATTTAAATTTAAATTTTATTTACTCTCCATATCTCGCGCGTAAGGCTAGTGACGATTATGTACACCATCACATCAGGGGCAAAACAAAAAGTTGTGCCGCACATACCAAACACAACTTTCAAAGTAAACTATCAAATAGTCCATGCAATTCCAGGACGAATTCGATTTCGTGTTCCACTACTTGCTTTAGACCAAAGTTATGCTTTGCGTTTGGAAAATTTGCTGAATAACGAAACTCATGTAACCAAAGTTCGGATTAATCGTAATGCAGGTTCAATAGCTATTCATTACCGACCAACACAAAATAATCTAATACCCTCACTACCGCAACTGATTCAAGATGCAACTTGCTCTCTCGCAATAGAACACCACCATCACCATCATGGTGAGGATGGATTTAAAGTTCCTGCTTTTGCGACATTGATGGCACTGTTAAAGTTAGCATTTCCAATTCCAACAGCTTTGGTTGCCTCAACGGTAGCAGTTGCTGCATTGCCTGTTTTCAAACGCGCGATGGCAAGTATTACACATCAACGTAAATTAAATATAGATTGTTTAGATTTTTTGGCAATCGTTTTGACTTCATTTCAAGGTAACTTACTGGCGCCAGCTTTACTAATGACGTTACACGAAGTTGGAGATACAATTCGTGAACGGACTGCTAAAGTTTCAGATGAAGGTACATCTGACTTATTAGAGTCATTGGGTAGTTTTGCTTGGGTAGAAGTTAATGGCGAAAAATTGCGCGTACTTGCTACTTCCGTTCAACCGGGAGATAAAGTAGTTGTTTACCCAGGTGAACAGATACCTGTTGATGGAAAAATATTGTCTGGTGAGGCATTAATTGACCAACAAAAACTTACAGGTGAATCAATGCCTGTTGTACGTTCAGTGGGCGAATATGTATATGCTTCTACTTTAGTACGTGAAGGTACAATCTCGATTAATGCTGAACGAGTGGGAAGTGATACTCGTGCAGGCGCCAGTATTCGATTGATACAACAGGCGCCTGTATATGATACACGCATGGTAAATCATGCCGCCCAAATAGCTGATAAAACGATTGTTCCAGCATTAATACTTGCGGGCATAGTATTTGCTGCTACCCGTAACCCAGTACGTGCAGCCTCAATTTTAACGCTCGATTTTATGACGGGCATTCGTGTATCCTTACCAACATGTTATTTAGCTGCTCTCAAACACGCAACTCGACATGGTGTACTAATTCGTAGCGGTCGGGCATTAGAAAAATTAGCACAAGTAGATACGTTAGTCTTTGACAAAACAGGAACACTAACACAAGGTAATATTGAAGTTATTGGAATAGAAACAGTACCAAACGGAATATCACCTCAAAGATTATTAGAACTAGCAGCAGCAGCAGAACAGCGATTAACACATCCAGTCGCTCAAGCTATAATGCGTTACGCGACGCAACAAGACGTGCGAATATTACCGCGTGGTAAATGGAACTACGAAATTGGTTTGGGAGTTGAAGCATTCATAGAACATACACATGTTTTAGTTGGAAGCGCACGGTGGATGGAACGTAATGATATTAATGTTTCTGTGAATTCAAGCTCTATATATGATTCACGAATGTATGTAGCAGTAAACGGAGAATTCCAAGGAGCAATTGTATACACCGACCCATTACGCTTAGAAAGTTCAGAAGTAATTCGTAAACTACAAGATAAATACGGTATGTCAGTTCACCTGCTTACAGGAGACAATAAACATCGAGCAATTGCCGTAGCCTCAAACCTAGGGATACCGTTACAAAACGTGTACGCGGAAGCGTTCCCCGAACAAAAAGCCGAAATTATTCGTAACCTACACTCGCAAGGAAAAACAGTAGCATTTACGGGAGACGGAATAAACGACTCTGCCGCACTAGCATATGCAGATGTATCAATATCTTTCGGTAACGCTTCTCAAGTCGCGCGTGAAACTGCTGATGTAGTGCTAATGGAAAACAACTTAGAAAATCTACTCGAAGCTATCGCCATTGCCCAAGAAACAAAACAAGTAATCAACCAAAACATAGGTTTAGCTGTAATTCCTAATTTAGCTGCATTAGGACTTGCCGCTACAGTTGGTATACATCCTTTAGTTGCCACCACAGTTCATAACGGTTCAGCAATTGCCGCAGGTTTAAACGGTTTACGTCCTTTAATGCATAAAGACCGAGCAGTGGTAATGTAATATAGATGAACCGTGAACAATCAAAAGCTACTATGTCAATTGCGTCACATCATAAAAAAGTAGTCGTTGTCGGCGCCGGTTGGGCAGGGTTAGGCGCCACGTATCATCTTGCCAAACAAGGGTATGATGTGACGCTGTTAGAAGCAGGCGCCTATCCAGGTGGGTTAGTAGCAGGTTGGAAAACTCCAGGTGGACGTTCAGTAGAAGCAGGTATTCACGGATTTTGGTATCCTTACCGCAATATATTCTCCCTCACCAACGAATTAGAAATAAACCCTTTTACTCATTGGACACGTTCATCGCAGTATTCTCCTAACGGTTTAGAGGTTGAATCTCCAATTTTTCAAGATTTACCCAGACTACCAACCCCATTGGGTACATTTGTTTACACCCAATTTAAACGTTTACCATTAATTGACCGCATTAGCGCTTTACCTTTATTGTATGCTGTCGTTGACTTTGATAACTCCGATGAAGCTTGGCGCCGTTACGACTCAGTGACAGCGCGCGAGTTATTTAAACAATTTGGTGTTTCTGGGCGCCTTTACCGCGAATCATTTGAACCAATGTTATTGGTAGGATTATTTGCCCCAGGTGAGCAATGTTCTGCGGCTGCAACATTGGGAATGCTATATTATTTTATTCTTGCTCATCAACCTGATTTTGATGTTGTTTGGTGTCGTGGTACTGTAGGGGAAAAAATCTTCCGTCCTTGGGTAGAACATATCGAAAAATTAGGCGCCAAAGTCTTAGCAAATCGTCGCGTTACTGATGTAATTACAGAAAATAACAAAGCAACAGGTATTGTTTGTGGTGACGAGGTATTCGATGCTGATGCTGTAATTTTTTCAGTTGGCATTACGGGAATGAAAAAAATAGTAGCAAATAGTCCCACTCTGCAAAGTCGTAGCGAATTTAGAAATTTGACAAACTTAGGCGCCGTTGATGTACTTGCCGTGCGTTTATGGTTTGATAGAAAAATTAATATACCCCTTCCTTCTAACGCTTGCTTTGGTTTTGACGAAACAACCGGATGGACATTCTTTGATTTAAACGCTTTACATGACGAATACCGCGACGGACCAGGAACCGTTGTAGAGGTAGATTTTTATCACGCTAATCAATTTATACCCCTCCAGGACAAAGAAATTATCCCAATCGTGCAGCAGTATTTACAATCATGTGTACCTGCATTTGCTGGCGCCAAAGTAATTGATAGCAGCGTAATACGATTACCACAAGCCGTGTCACACTTTGCACCAGGTAGTTATCGACACATGCTACCAGCCACTACAAGTTTTTCCAACGTATTTATGAGTGGTGACTGGATAATTACCCGTCATGGTTCATGGTCACAAGAAAAAGCATACGTAACAGGTTTAGAAGCAGCTAACTTAGTAATTTCACAACTAGGTGAAGGTACATATGCAAATGTACTACCTATCGAACAAGATGAAGCGCATATCCAAACCTTTAGACAACTTAATCGCAATTGGCGCCAGTTCAGCAAATCTATTTTGCCCGACTTTTGGTTGCCTTAAAATCCCAGAAACCCGGTTTCTTCGTCACTGAACATGAATATCATCAAATAAAACGAAAAGAAACTAGCCACCAATTTTTATTTGAATAATTTTAATAAATAATACTATGGATAGGCGCCTTTTAATATCACGTCCTTGTCAGTAGCGTTAAATGTAAGCTACAGACAGACGAATATTTTGCAAAATGCATAAGTTTTACCCCACCAGGAATAGTAAGTAAGTGTAGCCTGATGTGGCAGGTTACTGATTTAATTGTTAATTTTGCGTAATTTCAGCGATTTTCGTTGTGTAATTACTATATTCCGGGTTTTTTGTGCATAAACGGGGAATCTCAAATGACTACTGATAATAAAACTGGTACCTGGTGGAGATATATACTTTTTCTGGCAATAATCATATTTGCAGGCCCAGCAACGTATTTTACTGCTCAAGCGCTGCGTGGACATCCGGTTGACCCGAACTATTTTTGGACGGAGTGGTCGCCATTTGGTTTGTTCGGTGGGCGTTTATATAATGGTAAAGGTGGCACCAATTGGAAAATAGGCGAAGCGAAAGCAAATATTTTGAATGCTGATGAACTGCGTAAGCTACCCGAAGTGCGACAATTTGCTCTGGAATTAGTCAACCGTGACCGCAATCTTAATACATTAGGTTCAGTAGTTATCGACCCAATATTAAATGATGCTGCACAACGTCACGCCGAAGATATGGCACAGCGTCGATACTTTGACCACAAGTCACCCGAAGGAAAAACTCCACGCGACCGTTTTATTGCTGCTGGTGGTAGTGAGTACAACGGAGTTGGTGAAAATATCGCTTATCAACCCACAAGCAACAGTTTTGGTTTAACCTATGGTGTTGCAGAAGAACTACAGCGTGGTTGGATGTACAGCAACGGACACCGTGAAAACCTTCTAACTCCTGAATATAAAAAATTTGGCTATGGCATTGCAGTTACTCCTTCGGGGCGCGTATATGCTGTACAAATGTTTTCAGATTAGTAGATGCGAGAAAAAGAGATATGCTGGAGATGATTGGAAATATGCCAAATAGAAAAAGTAACGATGAAACTGGCACAAAGAGTTAGTCAGGTAACGCCTTCGATTACCTTGGCTATCGCAGCGAAAGCTAAGGCGATGAAGGCAGAAGGAATTGACGTTTGTAGTTTTAGCGCTGGCGAACCGGACTTTGATACTCCAGCACATATTAAAGCCGCAGCTGTTAAAGCGTTAGAAGATGGTAAAACTAAATATGGCGCCGCGTCGGGTGAGCCAGGTTTGCGTGATGCTATCGCTCGTAAGTTGAGCTTTGAAAATAATCTTGATTTTAAACCCGAAAACATCATCGTTACCAATGGTGGTAAGCATTCGCTATATAACTTGATACTTGCTTTGATTGAACCAGGTGATGAAGTTATTATTCCGGCGCCATATTGGTTAAGTTATCCAGAAATGGTCACTTTAGCTGGTGGTAAATCAGTTATTGTACATACCGATGCTGCAAACGACTATAAAATAACACCCCAACAGCTACGCGCATCGATAACCCCTAATACTAAATTATTCATCCTCAATTCACCATCCAACCCTACCGGGATGGTATATACTCCTGAAGAAATTAAAGCAATTGCTGATGTCATCGTCGAAAAAGACATTTTAGTTGTCTCCGATGAAATTTACGAAAAAATTCTCTACGACGGCGCCAAACATGTCAGCATCGGTTCATTAGGAGCAGAAATTTTTGCGCGCACCATTATTAGTAACGGTTTTGCTAAGGGTTACTCAATGACCGGTTGGCGTATTGGTTATCTCGCTGGCCCCGACGATTTAATCAAAGCTACAATTACCATTCAAAGCCACAGCACATCGAACGTTTGTACCTTCGCTCAATATGGCGCCATTGCAGCATTAGATGGTGATCAAAATTGTATTGAAGAAATGCGTCTCGCTTTTGCAAAACGACGCGAAGTCATGTACGACCGTCTCAATGCTATCCCAGGATTAAATTGTCCCAAACCCGATGGCGCCTTTTATTTATTACCCGATATCAAAAAAACCGGGTTAAAATCCTTAGATTTTTGTAACAAACTTCTTGAACAACATCAAGTAGCTGTTATTCCTGGTATCGCATTTGGCGCCGATGATACAGTACGTTTATCTTACGCTACTGATATGGCAACAATTGAAAAAGGAATGGACAGATTAGAAAAGTTCGTCAGGTCAAAAATCTAATTGTCATGCTGAACGTAGTGAAGCATCTAATAACATTCAAGTTTTTGAGAGATTCTTCGCTGCGCTCAGAATGACAATTTTATATTCAGAATGACAATTTTAAATTAATCCCATTTCTTGTAAACCTTGTCGGAGTCTCGCTGCTTCGATGGGGTTATCTTGTTCGTGGAGGGAAATTGCTTTGTTAAATGCTGCTAAACTGGCTTTTTGATTTCCCACTTTTAACCATACGACACCCAAATTTTGATATGCCGATGCGTATTTTGGGTCTAATTGAACCGCGCGCTGGTATGATGATATTGCTTCTGTAAATTTACCCATTGCTTTTAGCGTCATTCCTAAGTTGTAGTGTCCGATAGCAAAATTTGGGTCGATACGAGTTGTCATCTCATAGGCACTTTTAGCGCTTTGTAAGTCTCCTAAGCTTTTAAGTAAGCTTCCTAAGTTATTATAGGCGCCTAATTTTAATATCGGAATCACGACTTGTTTAATGGCTGCTTGATAATGCGATACTGCTTTTCTTATGTCTCCAACACGGGTATATCCAATACCTAAATGGTAGTGCAATTCATACATCAAGTCTATATTGGCTTGTTTCGATGCTATTCCACGCTGCAATAATTCTATTCCTTCTTCGAGTTTTCCATTTTCAATATATAAACCCCCAAGCTTACTACATACGTAAGGGTCATTGGGATGATGTACTATAAACCCTTCCATTGCAGCTTGTGCTTTTGTTGCTTTGTTTTCTTGCTTAATAGCTGATAAAGTATACCCTTCGTGTAATATTGCTACTTCGCTCAAATGTCCAATTTGCCAATCTGGCTCTTTTTGTAATATCTCAATTACGCTGTCGTCTATTATTGCATGATATGGACGCGAAAATTTGATATCTGGATGCTTGCGGAATAACCTTGACACCATTGAATATGGTGATTGAGCGGCGCCTATTTCGTGACGGAGCAAGTTTACCATAATATATTCTTGCATGGAGATTGTCTGTTGAATATGCGATTTTATTTTCGGTGTCAACCTCTCGTCTGCGTCTAACACTAATACCCAATCACCTGTTACATATCTTAATGCTTCATTACGTGCAGCACTAAAATCATTATTCCACTCATATCTATAAACTTTTGCCCCTAATTCCTCAGCAATTCTTACTGTTTTATCTATAGAACCTGTATCTAATACTACAACTTCATCAACAATGCTTGTGGCACTTCTAATGCATTTAGCCAGTGTGGACTCTTCGTTTTTGGCAATTATGCAGAGACTGAGTTTCATAATTTACTTGTATAATAAAATATAGACTAAAATTTTAAAGCATTTTCTAAAATCAGAATGGTAGGCTCAGAACAACACCATGATGGTGCAAACAAGTTAAATGATGCACAAAATCTTGATAGCATACCATCACTAGAGACGCAAGTTCCCTGGAAAGTTATTATAATTGGCTTAACGGTAGGAAGTATTTTTGCTTCGGCGCCTTTTGCAGTATCGTATTTACTCAGCTTGCTAACCTCACGCCATAGGTTAGTACCTTACGCGGATAGTAACAATGGTATACAAATACAACGACCTCTAGATTGGGAAGTCCGTAAAATTAACAATAATTTTATTGGTGATGTGGTGGAATTTATATCGCCAAAAATCGAAGGTGATAGCTTCTTTGAAGCAGTAACAATAAGCGTCGAGAAATTTTCTGGCACTTTCAAACAATATACACAATCAGAACTTCAGGATATTAAGCTCTATCTTAAATCGGCAAGCATTACTATTAATCGGTATAGTACGCTTGCAGACAATAAAGCATTCGAGTTGGAATATACTACAAAAGAGAGAAGTAAACTCACCAAGTACTGGAAAAAATCAACTTTATATAATAAAAAAGTTTACAAAATAACTTATGCCGCCAATGTCGCTGATTACAAAAAGTATTTCCCGACAGTGGAGCTTATGGCACAATCATTTAAAATTAAATCCACTCTTGTTGGCGCCTTTATTGTACCAACCCCGCACGCAAAGCACGTACAGCAGCTTGAGTACGGTCGGCAACACAAAGTTTACTAAGAATACCGCGAACGTGAGTTTTGACGGTACCAACGGTTAGGTAAAGCTTGCCAGCAATTTCTGCATTATCGCATCCCGCAACAATCAACTCTAGTACTTCTTTTTCCCTTTGAGTTAACGGGTAAGCTACTATTGTTTTTTCAATATCTGGGTCAATACCCTGAATTACAACTCGTTTACCGCTCTCAGAACTGCCATCTACATCTTGTCGTAATTGACGCAGCACAATATCCGCTATTACCGAGTCTATCCACGAAGTACCATTAGCTGTAGTTTTTACTGCTTTGATTAAATTCTCGCTTTCAATATCCTTCATACAGTAAGAATCTGCTCCTGCTGCAAAAGCAGCCAAAACAGTATCCTCACTGTCCTGCATCGTCAGCATCAGTACTTTTGTATGATTATCGTCGTTTTCGGCTTGAAAATGTCTAAATAGACGTGTCAACTCAACACCATCCATATCAGGCAAACCGATATCAATGGTCGCAACATCTGGCTTGAGCGTTTTCAGAAGCTGTAACCCCTGCTTTGCATTGGCAGCTTCACCCACTATCTCGATTTCGGTATCAGCCTTTAAAGCTGCCCTCAAACCCATTCTGGTAAGGTTGTGGTCTTCAATTATGAGAACCTTGACATCGCTCATGGCTGTCTCTTCTTTACCTAACTTTTTCTAATGTAATTTAATTTAGCTATTTTAATCAAATCCTTATGTAAATAGAAAGGTGACAAATAACTTCATCTATCGCAAGCTGCAATATAAGCTGGCATACGATTTTCGTGAGAGAGGTCTGAATACACATCTCACACTATAAACCTAAGTTTTACATCTTTCCGCAGAGAGATTATAGCAGCTAAATCGATTATTACATATAAGTATTTGTAATGTCTCATTATACGCCATGCCGATAGTCAAATACAAAAAATCCCGATATCTACTTAGATACCGGGACTATATTACCTCACAAAACCTATGACAACTAGAGGTGAAAAACTTAAAAGACTAAAAATTTGCTTGAGAATTAGTTAAGAGTTTTCTTTACTTCATCCTTAAGGTTTTCTGCGATGTGACGAACTTGCGCTTCGGCTTGTTTCGCTTTACCTTCAGCTTTATCATTAGGGTTGCCAGTAACTTCACCGACTACTTCTTGAATTTTGCCTTCGATATTTTTAGCTACTGCTTCTACACGATTTTCAATGCTCATAATTTTCTCCAACTAAATATTACTAAATTTTAGAAACCGGGTTTCTACCCTTTCATTGTCGCAGACAAATCGTCATTTATATTACATATTTAAATAAAGAAACCCGGTTTATTTAACGTTAACCAAACTTATATATTTAGATTAATTGTTTTTATGTTGTGGCACTTCTACCTTCCGGATATTATTAAACTTTTAACCTTTGTCCATCGTATATAATTTAGTCATAATGAACTCAACTTTAAGATGTTATTACTGAATCTTTGGTTATAGCAATTCAAGTTAATTCTTCTTACACACGGCTAATTTCTTTATATCCAATGGTGGATAATTTTAATTTTAACAATGTGGTATGTTAAGAAAATTTGTAACCACTTATACACTTTATATCTTTTGACATATCTCTTTTGACTTCATCCAGATTAACTTTCCTAACGCTTTTAAAGTTGCTTGAAAATAAATAATAGATTTAACATTTCTTTACATTTGAATTAAATGCTCATAGGTTATACGTCTCTAAGTAAATGATTAAACACAAGAAAGTATCGCAAGATTTTTGATATTATTTCGTTAGATAGAACAACATATTTTCAATTTGGTTTTTAATAAGTATTAACAAAAGCAGTTAAAAGTTTATATCAAAAAGGAGATATTCAAATGGGTAACATTATTGCATGGTTAGTATTAGGTTTAATTGCAGGCGCCATAGCTAAAGCTTTTTATCCAGGACATCAAGGTGGCGGTATTTTCTCTACAATCGCATTAGGTATTTTAGGCGCCATGCTTGGTGGTTACTTAGGTCAAATATTGTTGGGAAGTAGTGGAGCAGCAGCAGCATCAGTAGGAGCATTATCAATAGGAAGCATAATCTTTGCTGTAATTGGTGCAATGTTATTAATTTTCATCTGGGGTTTGTTAACTCGTAGAACTGTCTAATAGTGCGCTCGTATCTGTCTTGTGGGATGGGCATCCTTGCCCGTCCTAATCTCACACTCCCAATCTCACAATATTATATATATAGATAACCAAATATTTTATACAAAAACCCAATGACTGCTGACCCAAAATACAACGTCATCTATGATGGCAACTGCAACCTGTGCGTCACCCTAGTACAACTATTAGAAAACCTAGACCAAGGAAAACTATTTATTTACACCCCCATGCAAGACAGTCAAACCCTTACACAATGGGGAATCACACCCCAAGACTGTGAAATGGGGATGATTTTAATAGACGCAAATACACCCACACGACGCTGGCAAGGTAGCAACGCAGCAGAAGAAATAGGGCGCCTTATGCCAATGGGCAGTATATTCGTAGATGCATACCGCGCATTACCTGGTGTGAAATGGGCAGGAGATAAATTTTACGAACAAATCCGCGATAACCGCTATACAATCTTTGGCAAACGCGACAGCACGTATAAATCTCAGTTTTGTACAGAATGCGGAAATTAAATTATCTGTAAAAAAATTCAAAATCATTCAAAGCTTTCAAGCGTGCAAAATTAAGACGAGAATGGTAGGTCAACCGTAATTTCCATGTATCCCAAGAGCTTGATGGTGTTGATATATATGATGCATCGATATGGTGAGTTGCTTGCTTAACTGTTTCCCAACCTGAGCAATGGACTACCCAACCTACCTTGGCAGCAGCTAACCCCATTGCATTACCTTCACCACCATGAATTCCTTGGAATTCCAAAAACCTACCGACTTTACCCCAGTAGTTGAAAAATTCGATTTCTTTACCATTATCGCGCGTAATGACAAATAACGATTCTCCAACATAATTAACTTTTTCAAGCGGTAAATCTAACTTAGATGCTAATTTTTGCAGCGACTCTAAGCGTTCGGGATTATATTTTTGGGCATGTTCAACTAAATTCTTGCAGTGTCCTACTGTAATACCAGGTTCCCAATGCAAATCATCAGGAATATCGGCAGTAATTCGCGTATCAGCATCAATACAAATCGCTGCGCGAAATTTAGATAAAGCTTTTGCAAGTACTAAGCGTTTGTCATTGTAGCAAAGTAATGTTCCCTGCTGACGGTGTTTGAATGCTAAAACATTATTGTACGACCGAAAATCATTAACATTATCTGTGTACACATATATAAACGCTTTGGGGCAATATTTCGCTAAATCAGTTGCTAGTTGCTGTGTCAGAATTCGGTACTTTTTACCGAGTGCTAACGTACAAAAGCAATAGTCGATTGTCATTGAACTCATTAGTTTATATTATTACAAATAACTAAGTTTATACTTAAAATTTATTACTGTATCAATTTAACTTTATATTTACTATCTCATCCAGAGAATTTATACTGATATATAATGTAATTTTTTATGAGTTGACAAGCGAATATACGTGTAAGCACTGTGGCAAAATACTGTTACTTACATGTATATAAAGGTTTTGGTAGACGGCACCTACCTTACAGATTTCTAGATTTTTCAAATGCAGCAATTTGGGTTTGCCAATTTTGAATTAACTTAGCTTTCGTTGTCTCATCAACAAAAGCATATTCTAAACTATTACGCGCTAACTGCTTGACCTCATCCCAGGTTATATCAGGATGTGATAACACAGCGCGTGTAAATTCTTCTGTTATATCACTGCTAAATATCCCCGCATCATCTGTATTTAACGAAACCGGAATTCCCATCCGCATCCATTTTAAAAATGGGTGTTTTTCTAAAGGTAATTTCAATAGTAAATAGTTACTAATAGGACAAGCTTCTATCAATATTTTACGGCGCCGCATTAAAGTCACTTCAGGAGCGTTGGGTTGAGGAGAAGCTTCTAAGTTAACACCGTGTCCAATACGTTCGGCGCCCATTAATATAGAATCACGAATATGCCAATCCCATTTTGTACGTTCACCTGAGTGTATTGATAAGCGTACAGCTGGATATAGGCGCCGTAAAGTTGAAATATAATCTTCAACTGCTGATGGTGCAGCTATTTCTTGACCTACTTGCACATCTTCAGAATATTCGTTACCAACTAAATTGATTCCAGCGATGGCATTTCCCACAGCATCGTTTGCTGCTGCTAGTTCAAAAGCTATTGGTAATTGAGTAAATAATTTAGCACTCGTGCGTCGAAACGACAGCATAAACCGTAATTCCACCCTTTCGTTTTCTGGTAGCTGTTGGTTTGTACTTTGCACTGCTGCAAGTAAATTACTCATATGCTCGCGTGCTGCCGTTAAGTTTAACACTTTATATTCATCCGCTTTACTTGCACCAACAGGAGTATTGGGAAACGGTGATAACATAACTTCAACGTAACTCAAATTGTGGCGCTGTGCATTCTTAACTGTTTCAGCTAACATTTGACGAATAATTTCTGGGTTTCCCGTTAGCGCATCACCACGAGCGAACACCGCATTGAAAAATACATTATTCGGGTTTGGCTCGTTTACCGCTATCATTTGAGAACTTAGATACATTGCGCGCTGTTTTTGCTCAATTTCTGTACGAGGGTTAACAAGATTTGCAACAGCTACAAAAGTCGCGTTATTGTCTGGGTCTGGAGCAGTTTTTTCTAAAGGTACAGCGATAAATTTATATGCGTTTGCATCATCACTCTTCCAGCTTTGTTTTGGTACGCGAATAAAATAACGATATTGTTTTGACTGTGCAGCAAGTTCAAGTAAACGTTCGGGAGCTATGCTACCACTTAGGTGCGTGTGTAACTCTCCACCTTTGGGCATTTTTTGCAGGAACGCACGTAGCTGGTTTTGATTACGTTTTATATTGGCAAACTGTTTACTATGTTGAGTTGGAACGGGTTGTTTACTCGTGGCAGTTTGCAATAAACTTCCGCCAAAGGCAATACTACCAAATATCCCTAACCCAACTGCAAAAGCAATCAGGCGCCTGCAAAATTTTTTCATTCCACGCACCACTTCAAAATTGCCACATTAATAATACGTGATTATAACCATAGTTGTAGAGATTTTATATGTAACGTCTCTACCCATAGGCAATATAACGTCTCTACTCACGGGCGATGTTTCTGTGGCGCCGAACAAGTATACTTCTAACATTTACATTTGGAGAGGATTATCGAGTCACAAATCTTATGTAAATTCTAATTTAAATATCAAGCCAAAAGTATCCTAATTGACAGTAATTTTATGTCAGTCTGCCAAAATTCGTAAAAATATACTTACAAACTGTAGGTGTATATTACAGTTTTTAAGTCATTGGAGACATTTATGAGTACCAATTTGAGTGGTCAAATAACCTGGAAAGTACCTGGTACTACCAATTGCAGTTTGCACCTTCGTTACAATAATGCAGAACATTGGCGTTTTGACTGTTCCACATCAAGCTGATTCATCCACACAGCTATAGTTCTTCACTAGCAATATATACAGAATTAAACATTTTTTAATGTTAAGATATGTAAATGAGTTTGAGAAGAGCTTGACCAAATGTCAAGGATATGATGGTGTAATCGTGAAAGAGGTATTAACTATGACAACTTCCATACAGACAGCGCAGTATACGTTAGAAGCATTAGCAGACAAATTTTTTGAGCAATCACAAGGTAACTGGCACTCAGAGCGTCGTTACTACACCCTAAAGAGCGGGCAAATAGAAGAAGTCGTTAGTCACATAACAGTTAAATATTTAGAACGGGGCAACGAAGAATTGTTAGAGCTTGCCCAAATGCACGAATTAGAAGACCCGAATGCAATAATTTGTGGCAGCAGAATTACATGGGAAAGTAACTATTCAGAACCAGGACGTAAACCCACCACAGGTTCAACAATATTTGGTATTCAAGGAAATATTTTGTATCGTGACCGTGGTTTTGCTACACCCAAACCAGTCACAGCTATATACACTATGCGTGACCCCAAAACTCTTCATTTACGAACCGAGTACAACGGTTCTGCATTCGAGGAAGAAATTAAACTTATTGGTGCAAGCCATCGCACCCGCCAAACTATTATCTCGCGTGCGGGTGAAGAAATTATGATTGGGCAGTATTTAGAAAGAAGAATTTAAAAAAGTTAGGAGTAGAGACCAAATTAATTCGGTCTGTACAGGAGTTAGGAGTTATGAATTGTAATTCCTAGCTCTTAACTATTTAAACTTTTGTGCGGCGCCTTTTAAATTGCATCAATAACTTTATATTAATCATTTTTTATTGCAAATTATAACTATTTCCTTTGTTTATTCGTGACGAGTGTGTTCTTTGTTTTTAAATTAAAAATTTTTCTTTAATAAACTTTTCAAACTAATAAACTGCCTCAAATTCGCACTGCGATAGTTCAAACTAGATATAGGGGTGTGAGTGAAGGATGCCCACCCCATAAGTTAACTTACCGGAATGCAGCATTCTCAATAAGCTTAAAGAAACCGGGCAGGCGCGCATTCCGGTGAGTTAGGAGTGGAGATTTTTCGTAACATCTGCCGTGGGGTTTTCTGTTCGACCTGTATAGAAAACTGGCAACGCTAACTCTTAGGGCGTAGGTCTGACTATTCCATAAGGCTGAAACCCAAGCCTAGACTGACTATGAGCATTTATGTAAAGTTATGTAACGGTTTGACTCGACATCATAATAATTTGTAACGAAATTTAGGGCAAAGGCATTGTATAAATTAAATTTGGGAGGGTAAAAAGCAGAACGAGGTTGACCAAAGTCTTGCTTATTCGTGCTTTTATGCTTTTCAGCCAAAGATAAAGTTTTGTTAAAAAGTTTTAATCTTTTGGCACAAGGACTACTAAACTGTATAACAGATGTCCTTTTTACCTTTCCGTGCTGCTATTGCAGCCTGACATCAGCCAGAAACTGAGTTTCTCAAGAGTGAGTGCTTAAGTTATTTCAGTTTTGAAGCAAAGTTAAAGTCGAAAATCAAGCAGATAGGAGATTGAATCGATGTTAGATGCGTTTGCTAAAGTAGTATCCCAAGCTGATGCTCGCGGTGAGTACCTAAGCGGCTCACAATTAGACGCTTTGATGAACATGGTTCGTGATGGCAACAAGCGCATGGACACTGTAAACCGCATCACCAGCAACGGTTCAGCAATTGTTGCTAACGCGGCTCGTGCATTGTTTGCAGAACAGCCTCAGCTAATCGCACCTGGTGGAAACGCTTACACCAACCGTCGTATGGCTGCTTGCTTACGCGACATGGAAATTATTTTGCGCTATGTAACCTACGCAATTTTCTCTGGCGACGCTAGTGTTCTCGATGACCGTTGTTTGAACGGTTTACGCGAAACCTACTTGGCTTTAGGAACCCCCGGAGCTTCAGTAGCAGTTGGCGTTCAAAAGATGAAAGAAGCAGCATTAGCAATTGCAGGTGACCCCAACAATATCACCAAAGGTGATTGCAGCGCATTGATGTCTGAAGTATCTAGCTACTTTGACCGTGCAGCATCTGCTGTATCATAAGCTGTAGTTTAACTACCGCACCGCAATCGCTGACTATATATAGTCAGTTCGACATAAACTACTTTAAACAAAATTTTGTAAAAGGGAGATACTGGACCGATGAAAACTCCTCTTACCGAAGCAGTAGCATCTGCTGACTCACAAGGACGTTTCCTAAGCAGCACCGAAATGCAAACCGCTTTTGGTCGTTATCGTCAAGCAACAGCAAGCTTAGAAGCTGCTAAAGCATTGACCAGCAACGCACAACGTTTGGCAGATGGTGCAGCAAATGCTGTATACCAAAAGTTTCCTTACACCACTCAAATGCAAGGGCCAAACTACGCTTCTACCCAAACAGGTAGAGACAAGTGTGTACGTGACATCGGTTACTACTTGCGAATGGTTACCTACTGCTTAGTTGTTGGTGGAACTGGTCCAATGGATGACTACCTCATCGCTGGTTTGGCAGAAATCAACAAAACATTTGATTTATCTCCCAGTTGGTACGTAGAAGCTCTCAAGTACATCAAGAACAACCACGGTTTAAGTGGTGACCCTGCTGTAGAAGCTAATTCATACATCGATTACGCAATTAACGTCCTAAGCTAAGACGCGGGACTCTTTGCCCGGAAGGTTGAGCGGCTCAACTGGCCATAAAGCTAGGAGTTGTTTAGCTTTCCGGGCAGTTTTAATTTTAAAAAGATTTGTAAAAACGAAACGACTTTCAAGTAAGAGCGCGTTAGCTTTCTAGATAATATTCGCGCTCATGGGAAACAGAAAAGAAGGGTATTTCAAGAAAAAAAATCTTGCTTTTTCCCATGAATAGTAAATTCAAGACTCTAATTCACTTAACTTCACTCAAGTGATTCTGAATTTTTGTTTTTGATAAAATTGAATACGATATTATAGAAAGCTTTGCCGATAGTGTCTACTCTCAGGCATTCTTTGGCGTATATAAGCGCGTGTTGATTTGATGTAGTCGGTCGTTACTTACATAGGTGAATACAACACTATAGTGTAAGGGAGGCTAGGTAATATGACCGCGATAGTTGCAGAAACTCCAATCATTGAGTTACGTTCTGACCGAAGCGACGACGATATCGAAATAGTAATTCGGGCAGTTTATCGTCAAATATTGGGTAATTCTTATTTGATGGATAGCGACCGTCTTCTCACTTCTGAGTCATTATTACGTAACGGTAGCATTACAGTCAAAGAATTTGTACGTGCTGTTGCAGTTTCAGAACTGTACCGCGATAAATACTTCCATAGCAACTCGCAAGTCAGATTCATCGAACTTAACTACAAACACTTACTTGGACGGGCGCCTTTATATGAATCAGAAATAGCTTACCACGTAGACCTATATAATGCAGAAGGCTACGAAGCAGATATTGATTCATACATCGACTCACCAGAGTACGAAAATAACTTTGGCGAAAATATCGTTCCATACCATCGAGGTTTTAAAAGCCAAGTTGGTCAAAAGAACATTGGATATAGCCGAATGTTCCAATTGTATCGAGGCTATGCTTCTAGTGACCTCGCCCAAGGATACAAGAATGGACGGTTAACTTGGGAAGTCGCAAAAAATCTTGCCTCACCAATACACCCAGCATCAACTAATGCATTAGCAGGAGCAGCAAGTGGTTCTAGAGGTGAAGTCTACCGAATTCGTTTAATGAGTTCTGCTTCACCCAAATCAACGGTAGTACGTAAAGTAACCACCGAAATATTAGTACCACTAGAACAACTCTCCTCGAAATTGCAGCAGTTGAACCGCAAGGGCAATAAAGTGATGAGCATAACAAGAGCGTAAATTGCTTTTTTTGAATCAAATTCAACTTGTTCAAAATCTATAAAGTCTAAAAAGGTCTAATACATGGCAGTCACAACCGCAGCATCACGTCTAGGAACCGAAGCTTATACTGATGTAACTCCAGTTGAGATACGTCAACGCCCAACAAAAGATGAAATTGAATTCGCAATTTCAGCAGTTTACCGTCAACTTTTAGGTAACGACTACCTAATGAAGTCACAGCGTCTAATTAGTGCTGAATCACTCTTACGTGACGGTAAAATTACAGTTCGTGACTTTGTACGTCAAGTTGCAAAATCCGAGCTATACAAAGAAAAATTCTTTTACAACAACTTCCAAACTCGTACCATTGAGTTAAATTACAAACACCTCCTAGGACGCGCACCTTACGACGAGTCCGAAGTTGTTTTTCACTTAGACATGTATCAAAACCAAGGTTACGATGCTGACATCGATTCATTCATAGATTCAGAAGAATACGAAGAAAACTTCGGTGAAAACATCGTTCCTTACTACCGTGGTTTCAAAACCCAAACCGGTCAAAAAACTGTTGGTTTCAACCGCATGTTCCAGTTGTATCGTGGTTATGCAAATAGTGACCGCGCACAACTCAGAGGCGCCACTCCACACCTAGCAGTTGAATTAGGTCGCAATAGCGCTAGTGCAGTAGTTCCTCCTAGCGGTAACGGTAGCGAAGGATTTGCATACGTTGCACCAGGTCGTGGCATCACACCTAGCAGTACATTTGGTGGCGCCGGAACCTTTGGAAAAGAAGGTAGAATGTTCCGCGTTGAAGCCGCAAAAGTATTTGGTTCTGGTTATCCCAGCACTCGCCGTGTTAACCAAGCAGTAGTAATTCCTTACGAAGAATTATCTACCTACATCCAAAGAGTTCTAAAACAAGGCGGCAAAATCGCCAGCGTAACCCCCCTCTAATCTCTGTAATGTAATCATCTTGTGGAGCGGGCATCCTTGCCCGCCCCCTTATATCAACAAGAAAAATCATTTATCACCAACAAAAATATATGCTTGGTCAAATCGCACCCAACAAACAATCAGCAGCACGTTACTTTCGCTACGAAGTAACAGGAATACGCCAAAACGAAGAAACTGATAAGACCGATTATCAAATTCGTTCAAGTGCTAGCACCTTTATAACCGTTCCTTATAACCGAATGAATTCAGAAATGCAGCGTATTACCCGTATGGGTGGCAAAATAGTAAACATTGAGCCTTTATATAGTGAAGGCGCCCAATCAGATACTAATGCCGACGCTTTTAAAAATGAATTCCAATAAGGATAACTTTCAACCCTCATCATCGTCAGAAACACCTGGCGGTGGTGAATCATTAACAATAGAAACCGCAATCGCAAATCTAGAAGGTACAGATTCTGGTTTGCGATTTTATGCTGCTTGGTGGTTAGGTCGATTTAAAGTTAATGAACCACGAGCTATTGCTCTTTTAATCGAAGCACTCGCAGATGAGCTTGATAGAACACCCGAAGGTGGTTATCCACTGCGACGCAATGCAGCCCGCGCATTAGGTAAACTAAATGATAAAAGCGCAGTACCTGCTTTAGTTAAAAGTTTAGAATGTTCTGATTATTACGTGCGCGAAGCAGCCGCCGAATCATTAGGGATGTTATCAGATGCAAGCGCAATTCCTGCTTTACATAACTTATTAATTACTGGATTAACAGGTGAAGAATTAGTTATCGAATCTACTCCAAGCCACCCGTATGATGCAATATTAGAAGCTTTAGGCAATCTTGGCGCCAAAGAATGTGTACCACAAATTGAACTATTTTTAAAGCATCCAGTCGAACGGGTGCAGTACTCAGCAGCACGTGCAATGTACCAACTAACAAAAAATTCTTCATATGGAGAACGGTTGGTAAAAGCCTTAGCAGGAAATAACCTACAACTACGACGCACTGCACTCGCAGACTTAGGTGCAATAGGATACTTTGAAGCCGCAGACGCAATTGCTCAAACTCTTGCAGAAAACAGTTTAAAATTAATCGCACTAAAAGGATTACTGGAATATCAGGTAACAGAGTTAACACCCCCCACCCCCACTTTATCTGACGGTGCTATAAAAGTCATGAAATTAATGGACTCTCTACTTTAATTAGTTATGAGTCAGTAGAGACGTGATTCATCACGTCTATATAAATTTATAAGTTATTTAAAAATATGACTAGTAATAATGTTCAACAATTAATTAGTGCAGTAGAAGAAGCTGATTCCTCAGCGAAATTAGTCGAAGCTGTACAAAATTTAGCATCTTTTGGTTCAGAAGATGCCGTACCAACATTGATTGCAGCTTTAGGATATAACAATCCCGGCGCCGCAGTTGCAGCAGTTGATGGGTTAATAGAAATAGGGGAAAAATCTGTTAAACCTTTATTGCAATTACTTGATAACTATAACTATGGAGCGCGTGCTTGGGCAGTACGTGCATTAGCAGGTATTGGTGACCCCAGAGGATTTAATACTTTACTCGATGCTGCAAAAAATGACTTTGCTTTAAGTGTACGTCGAGCAGCAGCGCGGGGTTTAGGAACAATTCACTGGCAGCAAATGCCATCTGAACAACGCTCAACCTCCCAACAGCAAGCTCTCGAAACCTTAATTCAAGTTTGTCATGACCCAGAATGGGTAGTGCGTTATGCAGCAGTCACCGGACTAGAAGCGCTTGCAAATGCTGCGAGTGAAACTCAACCAGATAAATTACCACAAATTACGGCGCCGCTTTTAGAAATGGCAAACAACGACGAAGAAGTCGCAATTAGAGCGCGTGCTTGGATGGCAATACATCAACACCATAGTCAAATAGAAATGCCCAACATGAAAACGCTCGCAGAATCTGACGACGAAAAAGAAGTACCAAGTCGCGGCAGTGGCAGAAGAACGTAAAATTCTCTCAGAACGTGTGTATCATTAATAATGTAGAGACGTGACATGTCACGTCTCTCCACCACGTTTGAATCCAACAATCAAATTCCAAAAAACCCTCCTGCAATGCAACCTCAACCGCATTGGAATTTAATCACAACCGAACAACCACCGCAGTGGTTCACCGAAGCAGTCAAACGCTACACACCAAATTCGAGCGGTAAATTTGCCGCAAGCTTATTATGGCAGCGAGGAATTAATCAAGTCGAACAACTAGAAGCATTTATTAACCCAAAAATATATAAGTCAGCAAGTGCATTTGAATTTGGACAAGAAATGCAGTTAGCCATAGCACGGTTAACTGGAGCGCGTGCCAACCGTGAAAAAGTCGCAATTTGGGGAGACTTCGATGCCGATGGTATTACATCAACAGCAGTATTATGGGATGGGTTAGGACAATTTTTTACCCAGGACACCAAATTAATTTATTACATTCCCAATCGCATCACCGAATCGCATGGACTGAATATAAAAGGCATTGAAACGCTTATCAAACAAGGATGTAAGCTGATAGTTACTTGTGACACAGGTAGCACAAACATCCAAGAAATTGCTTACGCAAACAAGTATGGTGTAGATATCATAGTTACAGACCACCATACTTTACCAACCGAACGCCCAAACGTCACAGCAATAATTAACCCGCGTTATTTACCGTCATTACATCCGTTATATAATTTATCTGGAGTCGCAGTAGCTTATAAATTAGTCGAAGCACTATATACAGCTTTACCTAACATTGCACAGCAACCACTCGAAGATTTACTAGATTTAGTCGCAGTTGGACTGATTGCTGACTTAGTACAACTTAGCGGAGACTGTCGTTATTTAGCGCAGCGAGGAATTCAGCGTTTACAAACCGATTTTCAACAACCACCCGCACAACGTCGGCGCCCAGGAGTAGGTAGACTATTAGAACTGTGTCAAAAAAGTGGCGATAGACCAACAGATATATCCTTTGGTTTGGGACCACGCATCAACGCAGTTAGTCGTATTCAAGGTGACGCGAGGTTTTGCGTAGAATTACTAACAAGTCGCGACCAAACGCGCGTCAGCCAACTTGCAGAAGAAACCGAACTAGCAAACGCGCGTCGTAAATCTCTCCAAAAAGATATTACACAACAAGTCAATCAAAAGCTTTCTCAAACAGATTTATCGACAACAAACGTTATAGTTCTTTCAGACCCACAGTGGTCAGCAGGAGTATTAGGACTCGTAGCGGGGCAAGTAGCACAAGAAACAGGGCGCCCAACTATTCTACTAAGTACAGAACATTCTCCTAGCAACCTTGCCCGTGGTTCTGCACGTTCGATAAATTCCGTAGACTTATATCAACTCGTTAAAGACCAAGCACACCTATTACATAAATTCGGTGGACATCCATTTGCTGCCGGGTTAAGTTTACCTGTAGAAAATATTCCCTTATTTAGCGAAGCCATAAATCAGCAACTACGACAAACCATAGGTACCGCAATATTGGCGCCAACAATACAAGCTGATATAAAAGTTCAAGTAGCAGACTTAAGCAAAGAATTATTTTTAGAGTTTAAACTACTAGAACCCTGCGGAATGGGCAACCCAGTTCCCAAACTGTTGATTCAAAATTGCTGGTTTAAAAACGCTTGGCATCGTAACCAGCAAGACACGCAAGGTAAAAAAATACAATATATTAAAACTGAGTTTGATATTCTCGATAACTCCACAGTCAACCCATTCCCAGGTATATGGTGGGGACACTATAAAGAAGAACTACCTGAAGGTAAATGCGATTGTATTGCCGAACTCGACTACAACAGCTTTAAAAAACGCTACGAAATTCGTCTCATCGCAGTACGCCCTAGTACTAATTCACTACCAAATACTCAAAAAATCTCTAATCCTATATTAGACTGGCGCCATTCTTTAAAAAACTCAGCACTCAGCACTCAGCACTCTACACTCTTACTAGAAGAATGTCCTGCTTCTTGGGATGAAATCCGCGCATGGATTAAAAAGTCATACCATGTTAATCAACCTTTAGCACTCGCTTGGTCAAAACCACATTGGGAACCACCACAAGAAGTTTGGTATAAATTAGCCGGACTAGCTAAGTACCTTGCACGCACTCAACAACCAGTTACACGCATACAAGTACGAGATAAACTTGGTATTGGAGACCAACCCTTACATTTAGGGTTAAAAGCTTTACGAAATTTAGGTATCAAAAGTACTTTCAGTGACCGTAATTTAATATTTGTCGAGAGTTCTAAGCCTCAATCAAATTTATCATCAGCACAATCTGCACTCGAACAATTTTTAGCCGCAGTTCAAGAAGAACAGTTTCAACGCGCGTATTTTGCTGAAGTTCCACTTTCTGCGGTAAATGCAATGGCAGGAAGAATTTTTGATTCATGATTCAGCCTTTAGGTGTTCACCTTAATAAAAAATTAAGATTATGATGTACGATAGCTTACTCTGAGTTTCAGAGCATATTTTAGTGATGAAAAGTGACGAAGTAGAATTTCTGAATGGCGGTGGCGAGATGGGGGAGCGGATACGCTCATTTAATTGGGCAGCCACTCCGCTTGGTGACGTTAAAAACTTTCCTCAAAGCTTGCGGAGTGCCATCAGTATTTTGCTGCCTTCTAAATCGCAGATTGGGCTGTTCTGGGGTCAAGACTTTATTAAGTTATATAACGATGCTTTTAGTTCGGTGTTAGGTGTCAAGCATCCTTATGTATTGGGAACACCCGCGCGCTCATGCTGGAGCGAGATTTGGGAAACTTTAGAACCTTTGTTAAACGGTGTCGTCGAAACAGGTGAAGCGTTTTGGGCACAAGATTATTTATTTTTAATCGACCGTAGTGGCTATATTGAGGAAACTTATTTTGATATTTCTTACGACCCTGTACGTGATGAAAGCGGTGGTGTAGGCGGTGTTTTCTGTATAGTGAGAGAAAATACTGGGCGGGTATTAGGTGACCGACGGTTGGAAACTTTACGTGATTTAGCAATTCAAACAGCACAAACTAATACAGCCGAGGCTGCGTGTGAGCAAGCAGCAGTTGTGTTGAGCCAAAATCCATTTGATATTAGTTTTGCACTACTTTATTCATTAGATGCAGACGGTATCGCGCGGCGAGTTGGTGTAACTGGCATAGAACCAGATTTGCAATGCAGCCCATCTATAATAAACGTTGATGATGCAGTATGGATGCAGTGGTCACTAGCCCAAGCGCTTAGTACTGGGCAACCACAAATTGTCACAGATTTGCAAACGCCTAAAGATGATGCAATTCCAAATGTAGTATTAGGTAACGCAACGAGTCGTTGTAATACTGCAATGGTATTACCGTTAACGCGCGCTTCAGAACAGCGTCCGTTTGGATTTTTAATTACTGGCATTAGTCCCTTCCGAAAGCTTGATGCTGCTTATAAAGACTTTTTGGAACTAGTAGCAAGTAGCATTACAACAGCAATAATTAACGCGCGCTCAAAAGAAGAAGAACGTCAAAGAGCCGAGGCACTTGCAGAACTAGACCGTGCGAAAACCAATTTTTTTAGCAATATTAGTCATGAATTTCGCACTCCCCTGACTTTAATATTAGGACCGTTAGCACAAACTCTGGCTACAGCACCCGAACTTGGAAACGAACATCGTCAACAATTAGAAACTGTACAGCGCAATGGGCAGCGTTTACTAAAGCTTGTAAATACATTATTAGACTTTTCACGCATTGAAGCCAAGCGCGTTCAAATGAATTATGAACCAACAGATGTAGCATCCCTTACTGCTGAACTTGCTAGCTTGTTTCGCTCGACAATTGAGTATGCAGGAATACGATTAATTGTCAACTGTCCGACTTTACCAGAACCTGTATATGTAGACCGGGACTCATGGGAAAAAATAGTCTTAAATTTGCTCTCCAACGCTTTCAAATTTACATTCTCTGGAGAAATTGAAGTTTCGCTCTTGTGGGCGCCTACACAAGTTGAGTTAAAAGTACGTGATACCGGAATTGGCATTAAAGAGTCAGAATTATCACGCTTGTTTGAAAAATTCTATCGTGTGCAAGGGGCAAAAGGACGCAATACCGAAGGCTCAGGGATTGGATTATCATTAGTTCAAGAGTTAGTACATTTGCATGGTGGAACAATTGACGTTAGTAGTGTGGAGTGTAAAGGAACTTGTTTTACTGTCTCAATTCCTACAAGTAATGCTCACATAAGCGAAAATCAAATTAAAACAAGTACAGCTAACTCTACCACCAATGCTAGCTCTTATGTAAAAGAAGCACTGCGCTGGCTACCAACTAAAGAAGAAAGTAATCAACATCTAGTTTCGTCAGTTTCAAATATTCCGAGAATTTTGCTTGCGGATGATAACGCTGATATGCGCGCGTATATCCAACGACTTTTAGAACCTGAATATGAAGTTGAAACAGTAACTGATGGAAATGCGGCATTCTTAGCGGCGTTAAAATACCCACCAGATTTGGTACTTACCGATGTAATGATGCCAAATTTGGATGGTTTTGGGTTACTTAAAGCGCTGCGACACAATCCGACAACCCGTGAAATTCCGATTATTCTCTTATCGGCAAGAGCTGGGGAAGAGTCTCGAATTGAGGGATTAAATGCAGGCGCCGATGATTATTTAGTAAAACCTTTTTCTGCACGCGAACTATTAGCAAGAGTCAAAGCTAATTTAGAATTGGGACAACTTCGGCTTGAAGGGCGGCGAATTAGCGAAGCACGCATGTTGTTAGCGTTAGAGTCTGCTGAGTTAGGCACTTGGGATTATTATCCAATAACAGGCGTTCTAAATTGGGACGAGCGTTGTAAAGCAATGTTTGGTTTGGCGCCAGATGCTCTTGTAAATTACGACATATTCTTAGCTGGTTTGCATCCAGAAGACCGGGAGCGTACTGACAAAATAGTACAACAAGCGATGAATCCCAACGGTAACGGTAAATATGATATTGAGTATCGTACTATTGGCATTCAAGATGACATTGAACGGTGGATAGCAGCAAAAGGGCAAGCCTACTTTAATCGTGAGGGAGAAGTAGTAAGATTTGTGGGAACGGTTCTTGATATTACCCAGAAAAAGCAAGCAGAAGTCGAGCGTGAACAGTTATTGAAGAGCGAACAAGCTGCACGCGAACAAGCCGAAGCCGCAAATCGAGTCAAAGATGAATTTTTAGCAGTATTATCTCATGAACTCAGAACACCACTCAACCCAATTTTGGGATGGCTGAGATTACTACAAACCAAAAAATTAGACTCCGCTAAAACTACTGAAGCCCTTGCAACTATCGAACGTAACGCAAAATTGCAATTAAGATTAGTTGAAGACTTGCTAGATATTTCTCGCATTATGCGTGGGAAATTATCCATGACTGTGGCGCCAACAAATTTAAAATCGATAATTATTAGTGCAACAGAAACAGTAAAGCTAGCAGCAGAAGCCAAACAAATTCAACTAGTATTACACCTTAATTCTATTGAATCAGTTTCAGGTGATGCAGCCCGTTTACAACAAATCGTCTGGAACCTGCTTACAAACGCCATAAAATTTACACCGAATGGTGGAAAAGTTACTGTCACCTTACGCACCATTGGTAATTATGCCCAAATTCAAATTATTGATACAGGTAAGGGAATAAAACCAGACTTTTTGCCGTATATGTTTGAATATTTTCGCCAAGAAGACAGTTCCACTACTCGTAATTTTGGCGGGTTAGGACTTGGGTTAGCAATTGTGCGTCAATTAGTAGAACTGCATGGGGGAATAATTTGGGCAGAAAGTCCCGGAGAAAATCAAGGCGCCACCTTTACAGTGAAATTACCAATAGTAAAAAATTAAATTTTACTGAATACTTCATATCATTAAAACATAATTTCTAGTCTCTGTGGTCAAAAAACATGACTAAAGTCATGGTAACAAAATGACTTTTGCCACAATTTTTCAATAACACTAGTTATGTATAGTGAGTAGTGTAAACTTTACTTTTGCTCGTCTATACTCTCAATACCCACTTCTCGTTCGCATTTATAGCCAGTTTGGCGCCAAGCGTCTAAATTTACATCTTTAAGATTTATTACATTTGCACATTGTGGATGTTGAAAATGGCTCCATAGTGCCCAAGCAAAGCTGCGAATAATATCTAACGCAGTTTTGAAGGGTGATTCTTGGTTTCCGGGAACACCTTGCTCTTGCACAACGTCAAACTCTACCCAGATGCCATGCGCTCCAAAAATAATTTGTGCCATCCATTTGGCCCGGGGTAAATGACTGTGCGAGGTAATCAACTTGATTTTACGAGCCTTCCAACTCTCCAAAATAGGCAAACTGTAAAAAAAATTATCAAAAGTTGAATTTGCACACTTTTCTAGCCAAATATTACTCAAAATGGCTCGTTTGCGCTTAAAAATCGACAAAATACATGGTTCTTGCGAGCCTTGCGAGATGAGAACCGGAATTTTAGCGTTTTTAGATGCAAAATCTGCGGCATAGACTTCGCGTGCAATGCTTCCACCTAACACAAAAGTGGCACTAACTGGCTTGGAAGATGAATTAATTAAGGTTATAGTGTTAAAAACCAGCCAAATACAAAGGAGTAAGCATAAACTTAGCTTAAGTTTTTGTAAAAATTGCCACCTCAACAACCGAGGTCTACGGTTTGTGCGGGTGGATAATGTGTAACTTTTTGTTTTATTGTTTATCATAGAATTTAATGGAGTAATCTTTCTAAAAATTCCCACATTTAAAAGATTCAAGTGCTATCTTAGTAGACACAAGATTAGGTGCTTGGTACGTATATAAGGGTGTCATTTGATTCTAAGTTGCGTAGGGAGAGAATCGGCTCTATTAAGAAAGAATGTAGCAACAGTTACATCTGTTTTCCAAAATAAATTTCCGGTTAAATTTTCTTTCTTTGAGGAAGCAGAAACAGTATAAAGACTTTAATCGCTTCTTTAAAAAGCTAATTGCTAAACTGTCAACAACACATAATTATTTCAGCTAATATACATGAACCAATCTGCGAAACGTTACTCGCCGCTGCAAGTCGCTTTGATTGGTGGAGCAATTGCCTCCACAGCTATGCTTTCTGTGTTTGGTCCGGCATGGTGTCGGTCGGTCAAAGCTGCGCTACAAGATAGTCCAAAAGCGATTGTTGACCAAGTATGGCAGCTAGTAAACCGTGAATATGTAGATGGCAAATTTAATCAACAAAATTGGGTAGCTATTCGCCAAGAATTGTTGAGCAAAAACTACTCTTCGCGTGACGAAGCATATGTTGCCATTCGCGGTGCTTTACAGAAGTTAAATGACCCCTACACTCGATTCTTGGATCCAAAGCAATATGAAGCCCTGACTAGTCAGACTTCGGGTGAAGTATCTGGGATTGGTATCCGGATGGAGGTTAATAGTAAAACTAAGCGCTTGACGGTAGTTGAAGCCATCGAAAACTCACCAGCTTTGAGGGCAGGTGTTAAACCTGGTGACCAAATTGTCGCAATTGACGGCAAACTGACGCAAAACATGAAGGTTGACGATGCCTCGAAGTTGATTCGTGGTAAAGCTGGAACACCAGTCACCTTAAGATTATTACGTGACGGCAAAAGCGATTTTAATTTAAATTTAACACGAGCTACTATCGAAGTTCCAACTGTTCGCTACGCTTTACGTAATGAAGGTACTAAGCGTGTTGGTTATATTCGTCTACGTGAATTTAGTGCCCATGCTGGCGACCAAATGCGAAAAGCTATTCGTGACCTTAACACAAAAGGCGCCGATAGTTACGTATTAGATTTACGTGGCAACCCAGGTGGTTTACTACAAGCGAGTATTGAAATCGCGCGCATGTGGATGGACAATGGTTCAATTGTTCGCACGGTAGACCGTGAAGGTGTAAGTGACGAAACCTTTAAAGCCAACCGTACAGCATTGACAAATTTACCTCTTGCTGTATTAATCGATGGGAATTCTGCCAGTGCTAGTGAAATTCTTACAGGCGCCCTTAAAGATAATAAGCGTGCGGTTGTAATTGGTTCTCAAAGTTTCGGTAAAGCTCTTGTACAATCTGTACACGAATTAGCAGATGGTTCAGGTGTCGCAATTACAATTGCCCACTACTACACACCACAAGGAACCGATATTAACCACAAAGGTATTACCCCAGATGTCAAAATTGACCTGAGTGAGTCACAGCAGCGCTACCTAGCATCAAATCCAGATTTATTAGGTACACAAAATGACCCTCAGTACGCTCGCGCGTTATCAGTACTAACCAGCAATAACTTTGCAAAACCATCTCCACCAAATCAAACTTCACAAAGACCCGTCAACGGACGTGCAGTTGATTTGAAACTGTAAACAATGTAGAGACGTTACATGTAACGTCTCTACAAACAAAAATATCAATTTAGGATTTTGGATTGGGAATACTATGGACGTAAGTAGTAAGTAGTAAATCCCATTATTCAAAATCCTTATTTTATGACTACAAAATCAAACGATACATTAAACAACAAACACATAAATTATTTGCCCAAAGTTTCTGTAGTTGTTCCAGTGTATAATGGTGAAGAAGATTTACGCGAGCTAATACCTTGCTTACTGGCACAAACTTATCCATCAGAACTCGTAGAATATTTACTTGTAGACAATAACAGCAGCGACAATACCCTAAAATGTCTACAAACAGCGGCAGAACAGTGTCCGATTACAATACATCCATTCAGCGAAAATAAAATACAAAGCTCTTACGCAGCTAGAAATACAGGAATTCGTGCAGCAACTGGAGAAATAGTTGCTTTTACAGATGCTGACTGTCGTCCACAACCGCAATGGTTAGAGTTATTAGTACAACCATTCGTTAATCTTGATGTTGCCATAGTAGCGGGTGAAGTTGCTGCACTCCCTGGCAAGACATTATTAGAAAGATTCGCCGACCGTCAAGAGACATTATCACAGAAACATACTTTAGCACATAAGTTTCGTCCTTACGGTCAAACGGCTAATTTAGCGATTCGACGTATTGCGCTACAAAAAGTCGGATTATTCCGTCCTTATTTAACGACAGGGGGTGATGCCGATATTTGCTGGCGAATTCAACAAGAGTATATTGGTAAATTAGAATTTGCGCCTCTTGCTATCGTTCAACACCGTCATCGTACTACTTTAAAAGAACTTGCCTCGCAATGGCGCCGTTATGGACGTTCTAATCGCTACCTGCACGAATTGTACGGTATTGATTTAATGCGGGCAATAACGCTCTCTGAATGTGGCTACGGTTTGGTTCGTTGGATTGTTAAAGAAGTGCCCAAACTTAGTTTAAAAGCTGCTTTAGGTAAAGGAAGTGTGATTGATATATTAAGTACTCCTATTGGATTATTTACTGCTAGAGCGCGCTATTACGGTCAAATGTCAGCGACTATGCCAGAAAAGGCCTCTGATATTGATTGGTTGTAATAAAGAAACCGGGTTTCTATATGAAATCCTTGTTTCTATTGCAAGATACCGATAAAGAAACCGGGTTTCTAGCGCGAAATCTCTGTTTTGATTACAAGCTTGACAAAGAAACCGGGTTTCTATATGAAATCCTTGTTTCTATTGCAAGATACCGATAAAGAAACCGGGTTTCTAGCGTGAAATCTCTGTTTTGATTACAAGCTTGACAAAGAAACCCGGTTTCTATTGCGTTTCTGCACTGGCGCCATCAAATCGCGTTAAATTTAAGAAAAGTATGGGACAAGGATGAGTCAATGTCAGCACAATTGTTACTGGTAGATGATGAACCAGGATTGCGCGAAGCCGTGAAAGATTACTTAGAAGATAGTGGTTTCAGCGTTCAAGTTGCCAGTAATGCCCGTGAAGGGTGGGATTTGATGCAACAAAATACACCAGATTTGCTAATCTCGGATATTATGATGCCACAAGTAGATGGCTATCAATTTCTGAAGCAAGTACGTGAAGACGCCCGTTTTAAATCATTACCTGTAGTATTTTTAACAGCGAAAGGGATGACGGGCGACCGTATTCAAGGATATCAGGCAGGAGTAGATGCTTATTTACCCAAGCCGTTTGACCCCGATGAATTGGTCGCTATTGTCGAAAATTTATTGATACGACGTACTCCCAGTACGCAGCAATCAGGAGATGATGGTGAAACGCCAGATATTGCCGAACTGGCGAAACAAATTGCTCAAATAAAAGCACTTTTAACCCAGAAAAATGCAATAGCGCAATCACCAGCACCATTTACCATCGATTTGACACCTAGAGAACAAAGTGTTTTAAATCTGGTTGCCGAAGGATTAATGAATAAAGAAATAGCTCGTCGTTTAGAAACAAGCGTTCGCAACGTCGAAAAATACGTTAGTCGTCTATTTAGTAAAACTGGTACAAATAGCCGTACTGAATTAGTACGTTTTGCACTCGAACACGGATTGGCAAAGTAGGAGTTACGGGGGGTGTCTAAAAATCCCCCTGTCTCCTAGTACAAAAATTTATGAAAATGTATTGCGGAGCGAAAAATTACCCTGGAATAATTTGGTTGTCAATCTGACCTTGTTTATAAGCAAGGAATGATTGGTTTAGTAGGCACCCAAGTATCTTGTGTAGTGCAATGGGTGAGGGCTACTGTAAACGTGACGACTTTTCTTCCGTTAAGAGCTTGTGAGGCAATCTACAATTTCCGGCTGTTACTTAATCAAAGTGAAGCGCATCGGCCGCTTGTTTATCTCCAGAGAACACCTAAAAAAAAAATCCATTTAGTTAAAGGTTGTTCCTGCTGACCAATCGACGTGCCAAATAAAATTATAGGACTGCCTTTGAAAGCCTATACAGCATCGGAATAGAAGTTGTAGGGTTTTCGTTACATAAGCCGACTTGTGCATGTTGTGTACAAACTGTGAACATAGAGTATTGCTGGCAAACTTAAAAAAATTTACCTTTTTATCTATTCTATGAACGCTATACTTAGATTAAATTATTTAAGTATTATTGATTTGTTTCAGTAGAGTTACGTAAACGCATTAATTGACGACGCATTTGCGGAGAAGCCTTAAACTCGCTAACTTCATGAGCTTTAACCGCCGTTTGCAAAGTCTGAATGAAATCATCTGACCCATCTACTAATGCTTCTAAAAGCACTTGTAGTAGTTGGTCGCGGTCGGAAAATAAACTTTTTTCCTCAACCAAACGAAACTTGAGATGGATTTCACATTCGTATACGCCAACTTCGACGCTATTAATTGGACGTGGTAACGGTTTCGAGTTCATAATTTTCAGGATTCCTTCGGTTGTTGGGTCAGTCGTTACTGGGGAGCAGCAGTTTAAATCGCTGCTATTAGCTATATCTTTTTTAAATCTCTCTAGTTTGAATTAAGAATTCTTGTTAGTCAATGCAATTTGTATCCCATGTTGCTCCTTTGTTTACTTTTTTTTGTACTTATACTCTTTTTTGTCTCTCAATTTACCCAGCTACCCCCACTCCTATGCAATTTAGGTAAACCATAACTATTATTCAATTTTTATGATTCTATACAATGAAGTTTTTGTAAGAACTTGCTGGTGCTTTTTAAAGGTTTTTACATCAACTTGATATTAACGTCAACAACAGTTTTTGTTTTTACCTTTAATGTGGTGTTTATACGTAAGTGATAACGCTGATTTTTTTTTGATAATGTCACGCTAGAGCCAACTGCATCATTACTACGTAAAAATACTAAATGTATGATTTGTTCATTGGAACGAAAATTGATAAGAATTGGGTAAAGAAACTAAGTGTTTTTGACAGTAAATAACTGCATCGGTATGAACGAAACTTTTTGTAGTCAGAAACCGGGTTTCTTTACCCACATCTTGTAATAAAAACAACGATTGTACATAGAAACCCGGTTTCTTAGGTTTCTAGCAGTAAATACTATTGCCGAATGACCACAACTAAAATACTCTAGTTCCCAAAAAAATAAAGAAATCAACACAAATCTATTCTGTAGCCTCAAACACGAATGCTTTGCATCAACAAATATAGGGGCAAAGAGTTGGGGTGAGAGAGTCTACAATTATTTAGAGTGAAATTAACCCTTAAGAGAAAACATCCTCCCTATGGAAGACAACGCAATGCTGCTTAAGTCAACAACCCGACACATCCGTATTTTTGCGGCAGAATTAGACGCATCTGGAGAATTGGTACCCAGCAGTCAAGTCTTAACGCTGGATGTTGACCCCGATAACGAATTTAATTGGAGCGAGGATGCCCTACAACAGGTTTATCGCAAATTCGACCAATATGTCGAACAGAACGCAGGTAGTGACCTCACCGACTATAACCTCCGTCGCATCGGCTCAGATTTAGAACATTTAATCCGCTCACTTCTACAAAAAGGTGAAATAAGCTACAACCTGAATGCCCGTGTTGCTAACTACAGCATGGGTCTTCCCCGCGTTGAGGCACAATAGAGTGGAAAGTGCTGAGTGCTGAGTGCTGAGTTGTAAGTTTTAAGTTATGAGTACACGTAGTAAGTTTTAACTTCGCTCCTCAACACTCAGCACTCAGCACTCAGCACTCATAACTCTTTAACTATGCTTAAATTCACCTTAACCTTAGCTGTTATTTCACTACTAAGTGTTTCGCAAGTGCAAGCTGCCGAACTTGTTGGACGGGCAATTTTAGCGGCTGATACATTTGCTCCTGGCTCTACTAGTGGGCAGTTTAAAAAGACTCAACGTACTACCCCTTTTTTATTTGCTCAACCAGTACAAGGATTTTCGTGTGTTGAACCTGGACCGAAAGAGGGTACATTTTACGTGATTTCAGATAATGGGTTCGGCGCCACTCGTAATTCTTTAGATTATGTGCTGCGGATATACGCGGTTGAACCAGATTTTTCTACGGGCAAAGTATATCCTGTTGATTTTCAAACGGGAGAGCGACTTGTGTGGTTTAGTCGTCAAAGCTTTATTGAACTCAACGACCGTAACAAAAAAGCGAATTTTTCTATTGTCGCTCTTCAAGTAAATTATCCTAACAGCAATATTGCTGTGTCGCAGATAATCAAAACCAATCGCTTACTCACAGGTGGTGATTTTGACCCAGAATCTTTTCGGCGCCTAGATGATGGTAGTTTTTGGATAGGAGATGAGTTTGGCCCATTTTTACTACATTTTGACAAAACAGGTGAACTACTGGCTCCTCCCATACCACTACCAAATTTTTCACAAAAAGGCGCCCAAGAATTTGTGAAATCTCCTGATAACCCAGAATTTGCTTCGTTTCCAGAACAGAAGCGTGCAAGTGAAGCTAACTTGGGCGGTTCTAGCGGTTTTGAAGGTTTAGCAATTAATACTAGTTTTACCAAGCTGTACGCAATGTTAGAAGGGGCGCTTAAAAAAGATGTGCCTACTCGTTTGTTGATTAATGAGTTTGATATAGCAAGTCAAAAATATACAGGCAGGGTTTTTGCATACAAGTTAGAAAATGCAAGTCATGCCATTGGCGAATTAACTGCGGTTAACGATAACGAATATATTGTGATTGAACGGGATAAGAATCAAGGCGACCCCAATAATCCGGCTTTTAAAACACCTGCCTCGTTCAAGCGTCTTTACAAAATTAATCTTGACAAAGTAAATAAAGCAGGTTTTGTAGAAAAAGAATTATTAGTAGATTTGCTGAATATTTCTGACCCCAAGGGTATTGGTACAAATGCCACTAAAAACGGTGTGTTCACATTTCCCTTTGTAACGATTGAGAGTGTGCTGCCACTTGATGCTAGAACGCTGCTGGTAATTAACGATAATAACTATGCCGATAGCATTGGGCGAATACCGAAACAAGCTGATAACACCGAATTAATTAAAATCAGGCTAGACAAACCTTTGAACTTAACTGTTACTAGTGGCGCCACAGCCTCTATGAGACAAAATGCCTACTCCAATTCTAAATAATTTTTTGGTTTAAATTAAGCGTTATTTTGCTCGTGTTCTTATAGACTATAACAATAGTTTCTTAATTTTTTACTGTCTAATCGTCAAAAAACCTGATTGTGACTGTGTTATACATAATTTGTAACCAGATTCATGTAAACGAAAGTCAATGGTTGATATATATTAAAAAAACCATGCGCGGTATAGGGTGCCGCTGTTTGTTGTTTTGATTAAAATTGCTAAGGTAAGCCGATCGGTCGAAGAAAACTATGGAACAAGATGCGGCAACGCTCCACTGCCCAAACGAACTTTGTCAGGCAGCCAACCCGCTTAAGCACAATTATTGCCAACAGTGTTCAACGCCTCTGCCGAAGCGTTATCTTTGGGCAGTCACAGAAGGAAAAAGTCTGGGAGTCTTGGGCAACCACATCGCCGATCGCTATTTAATTATTAGCCAGTTTGTTGTTCTAGATACTAGACCCGGACTAGTCCCACAGGTACCAGACACTGAATCGCTACAAAAGTTAAGACCCTATCTCCGCTTATTTCCTTACCGCTTACACGTTCCTCAAGTGTATGGAATTATTCCTAAAAGCGATTCGTCCATGCCTTCAAACATTTTGCTTTTAGAGAAACCACCGCTTCATATAAACACAGAACTCGAAGTGCATTTGCATCAATCGTTGGACTCAGCATGGGGTGAGGCAACCTCAATGCGTCAGTTAAACTGGTTGTGGCAAATCGCACATATTTGGCAACCGTTGGCAAGTGAGGGAGTCGCGACTAGCTTGTTAGACCCTTTATTATTGCGACCCGAAGGCGGTTTAGTAAAAGTATTAAAATTACGCTCAGACCCTGAAGTTGCTCCTTCTATCTCGCAATTAGGTGATTTTTGGCGCGTGAATTTACTGCCAAACACAAAAAGTGCCATCAAAGAATTTTTTACCCAAGTTTGTGATGCTTTAATATCGGGTGAAATTCATTCTGGTGAGCAGTTAGTTGCTGTTTTAGACCAAGGACTAATCTCACTTGGCGCCGCAAGTGGGGATATGTCTCAGTATTCGGTAAAAATAGTTACAAACACTGATACAGGGCCAAGCCGTCAGAGAAATGAAGATGCATGTTATCCAGCAGCAGGCAACATAATTAGCAAGCCACCATCACCTACAGCTTTAGCAATTGTTTGTGATGGTATTGGTGGACATGAGGGTGGTAATGTCGCCTCGAATATTGCCATAGATGTAATTCAACAGCAAGTTAGTCAGTTAGCATCAGTCCCTCGCGACCGTATCGACCCGACAGTTTTATTAGCTGACTTAGAAAAAGCGGCGGCGGCAGCAAACGATAAAATAGCTGTGCGAAATGATAGCGAGGGTAGACAAGGGCGCCAACGGATGGGCACGACGTTGGTAATGGCATTACCTATTGCCCACGAAATGTATATCACTCATGTAGGTGATAGCCGTGCGTACTTAATTACACGCAAAGGGTGCTACCAAGTCACCCTAGATGATGATGTGGCATCACGAGAAGTACGACTCGGATATGCAGTTTACCGCGATGCCGTTATGCAAGGCGCCAGTGGTTCTTTAGTGCAAGCTTTGGGAATGGGTAACAGTAACTCGCTGCATCCAACGGCTCAAAGGTTTGTGCTAGATGAAGACTGTGTGTTTTTGTTATGTTCGGACGGTTTGAGCGACTTTGATAGAGTTGAACAATATTGGGAGACAGAAATATTACCGATTTTGACCGACGGTGTAGACATTACAGAAGCAGTCAATAATTTAATCGAAATAGCTAATAAGCAAAATGGACACGATAACGTCACAATTGCACTGGTTCAGTATCAAATAAAATACACAGAACCAGAAAAAATACAGGTTCCAAATATTGCTGATTTATCCACGAATTATAAGTCAGGCAGCTATTCTACCACTAGTGCGCCGACTAATTTGGTTTCAGGACACAGAACACAAGTAATACCTGATACAGCCCAGGCAAAGAAACCGATACCTTTACATTTAATAGCACTGTTGGCTGTGGTGACAGTGGGAGGTTTAATTGGGCTATTAATACAACAAATACTTTCTCGTCAAATTCAGCTTGGGACGACGATATCAACATCACCACCAGTTGCAACATCTCCAACTTCAGTAGAAAGAGTCGCGCCGACCAAAGGTTCGTTAATTAGCGTCATATCCCCAATTGCATTTAGTCGCAATAGCTCTTATCAAGTAGCTGGTAGTATTCCACAGAATACAACTTTAGTGGTTATAGACTCAAAATCAACAACAGGCGCCGACCAAAGCGACTTACTGCATTTGCAGGTTTGTCAAGTACCCAAACAACAGGCAGAAGCACCCCCAGTTGCACAAAAAACAGTGCCAATTATACAAAGTGAAGAAATTTGGGTTCAAAAAGAAATACTTCAACCAAACAAGAACGTCTCAATATCCCAACCAGAGAAAAACGTTAATTCTCCATGTAATGCAATACTCAAGGAATCTACAAGCGGCAATATAGAAAAATCTCCATCGAAGACAGAACGTGCTCGTCCACGCAATTTATAACCACTCCGTCATATAAACTAGTAGCAAACCTAAAATATTTTTATGGCGAATTCGGTTAAAACTATAAAGAGATAGTCCCTAAAGAATGCCCCTTGAAACCATGCCATCCTTAAACCTGGCGATAGCCCGTCTAGTTCATGCTGGCACCAACAATTTCGCTATTTGGGTGGTGCGCGCTCCTTACTCTAGTGGGCACGTTTTTCACGATTGCGTTTGGACACCCAACCTGACACAAGTATGGCAGGAATGGCAACAATTGTTTGCTCTTCACAGCAACCTCGATGTATCTCCCAACGCCAGCGAATCTGATAAAATTCAATCGAATTACTCCTTACCAATCGAATTACCCCAACCTGCCACAGGACAACCAACTAACTACGCTGGGCGCCTAATGCAGTACTTTGGTAACTGTTTATGGCAATGGGTATTCGATGGACCAATTTTAAATAGCTTAGAACACAGTCGAGGAATCGCAGCAGGACAAGAAAAAAGTCTCCGTCTGCGTCTAGAAATACGCGATCCTTATTTGGTATCGGTACCTTGGGAAATTATGCAGCGTCCCGGTCAAGCTGCAATTTCTCTCAGTCAAAACGTCATATTTAGCCGTACCACCAGCGACGTTGACAAATTACCATCTTTACGTAGCGATGCTGGGTTAAATGTATTGCTTGTGCTTGGCGATGACGAAAATCTTCAACTCGAAGCTGAAGCTGAACTTTTAAAGCGAACCTTAACACAAGGTACTGCCATTGGTAGCAACTCACGTGGTTACGCTCCATGTATCGTTACTAAACTAATTCGCCCTACCCCCGAAGAATTAATCGCGGCATTAGAAACGCGGGCATATAACGTGTTTTTTTATGCTGGTCATGGCTTGCGTGGACCAGATGGCGGCATATTAAATCTCCACCCCAAAGCCACACTCAACGGCATTGAGTTGGCTCAGGTATTAACGCGCACAGGTGTAAAATTAGCTGTTTTTAATTCGTGTTGGGGCGCCCAACCTTTGGCAGTTAATCATCAACCAATACCTTACAGTAGCTTGGCAGAAGTATTAATACGACATGGCGTACCAGCAGTACTGGGAATGCGCGATGTCATTGCCGACCGTGAAAGTCTTAGCTTTATTCAAGCTTTCTCAGAAGCACTGCGCTCACGTCGAGCTATTGATGAAGCAGTAGCCGATGCTAGGCAAAAACTACTATCTTTATATAAATTTAACCAACCTGGTTGGACACTACCCGTTCTTTATTTACATCCAGAGTTTGACGGGCAATTAATTCGCAGCTTAGACGAGAGCATTACCGAATTACCGACTTCTCTACCAGAATTTAGAAAAACATTCCCTGCTGCTTCACTGCGACTACTTACAGATGGAACAAAACAACTACTTCCAACTCCCATCACCCGTATTGGTCGCACCACAGACAACAACATCATCATTCCCGATTTATCAGTTTCTAGGCAACATGCTCAAATTATTTGTCGAGATAGTTTTATTGACACAAAGTTAGAGCAAAGCTACTACTTACGTGATGATTCAACAGCAGGTACTTTAATATATCAGTCTGGAGCATGGCAACGAATTCATCATGAAGAAGTACCACTAAGGTCAGGGACGCAATTAAAATTTGGCAGTAGCCGTGGTGACATTTGGGAGTTTATGATTGAAAACTCATAGACGATTTGTCAAAAATCCATGAAATTACTCTTGACATAATTAGATTTTTATTTAAAACATATTATTTCAACGTATTATTCTGTGAGTATCACTTAAATATTTTGTATCACACAAAAACAATACGCGATCATTTTATTCGTTTTGCGGAAACCAGAGCGCTTATGCTGTAGCTCATGGTACACAAACAAATTAAACCATCCAATAAGGAAAGCCTAGAAATGACTCACACAAAAAACGACGCACTTAACAGTTCAGAGTTCCAACCATCTGCAATTCACCTAGAGTTGCTCGAAGCATTACTCGACGACGAAGCAACATATCCCTGGAACCCAGCATCTCCCGAATCAGAAGATTTCTTTCATCAATGTGACGCGCATTTTGCCATTGATGAACTTCTCGAAGTTGATTCCGGGCGCCAAGAAGCTTTTTACAGCCATCTTGATACTTTGTGGTCTAACACACCAACCTTGCAATCTCAATGTAACACACCTGTAGTATCAATATCAAAACTTAAAGAAAGTTTACAATCAGCGATTTCTTCCCGGATTCCTCACGAATGGATAGAAAAGATAGCACAAAAAGCAAGTGATTTATTTAATTCGCCAATGTCAATAGCAGACCAATTAGTAGAAATTGCCGCATCTGTAGTGCCCGCTTTAGGTGCTGATGATTTATCTGTACTAGCGCGTCCATATGCGTATGCAATGCGTAGCGAAACAACTACATTAGAATCAACACTTAAAAAAGTGGGTGGACACGAATGGAATAATTTATCAGAAATCGAGCAAGCACGGGTGAGTGTAGCAGTAGCTTACTACGCACTCCAACAACTCAAAAATTCTCAAGCAATAGACTAAGTGCTTGGTAAAAAAGATGTGATAAAACGCACTCTAGTATCAAAAGACCATTTCACTATTTTAAATCTAACTATAGGCTCTTGTTGTGTAATAACCATCTATCAAAAGATAGAAATAAAGTGAAAGCAAAACAGTGAAGTACTGCAATTCAGGTTATAAGTGAGTCATATGAATATCAAAATAAAAAGTAACCGGGGAAAACCCAGTTGCTTTTTTATTTTCGTTCTAAAAAACGTGTAGCAAAATTTTGTGAACGGTTTGGAGAAAGAGCGCGTGCTTTAAGAATAGCAGCCATCAAAAAGGCGTATGAAATTACACCAACAACAACTAATAACAAAGCATTAATAGCTCCAGAAGCATTCCATAAAGCATGAAGCGCGGCCGCAGTTAAGTAACCCACAATTAAAATTCGCACACCCCTACTTGGTTTAAGAACAGCCAAACCAATGAAATATCCTAGATAACCGCTATAAGCCATATGACCAGCGACTAATCCTAATATTCGGGGAATTAAAAGCTGTAACCCTACCAACTGCCCAGCATCGGCGCCCGATTGTTGTGCAACACTTAATGTAATTTGTGGCACATATTGACCTAGTGTTTCCAACAGAGTAAAACCGACCGCCGAAGCAGTGCCAAGTAGAATACCATCAAGAGGTTCAGAGACACCAAGTCGTTCACGCCAAGGAGAAGGAAGCGTTCTTGATATTAAAAATATACCCAAAACAGGCAACGCTTTGAGCAATTCTTCCATTAACCCGGCGCCAAAAAACATCCGCACAAGTAATTCAGTTAAGGTAATTTCCTGATTTTCTCTGGGTAAATTACCTGGTAGAACAACACGGAATATATAAATAAATAAATCTAAAATAGGACTTTTTAAAAGTATTGCCGTCCCCAAAGCAGAAGCGAGTAATATCCACCAAGGTTTGTGCTTGCCACACAAACGATAAATAAAATAATATGCAGCAGAAGCAATATAAGTACCAACAATAACTTGATTAGCTTGCGGCGAACCAACCGTAGCAAACATTAACACTACAAATACAACAGTTAAGATACCAGGGATTAAAAAAGCTTTGCTAGTTAAATCCTTTCCGGTTGAGATAATTGGGAACAACTGTGTAAAGCTTACAGAATCTATTTGTGTAGGCGCCTCATATTTGCTTGCGGGGGTAAGTGAAGTAGCGGCAGCGGAATTAATAGCAGTTTGTTGATGAGCATTATTTTCATATTCAAACTGAAATATAGGTCCATCCTGTGCCAAAGAAATGCGGTCTCCAGAATGTAACTCTTGACAACCCTCAAGACGCTGACCATTAAGGTAAGTACCATTAGCACTACTAAGGTCACAAATCACCCAACTGCATCGACCATCAGGGGAAGGAGAAATGGAACGAACAACCGCATGGCGCCGTGATACCATCCGAAACTTAATGGCATCCAGAGCAATTTGACAACCAGGGTCGCGTCCAATTACCACCTCTCGATTTTTGAGTAGGGCATAATTCGACTCAGACCCACTAGGTACTCCGTTACCAGACACTAGCCGCAGAAAAGCATTCGTCAACGGCGCGTTTTGAAACGTCATTCATTTACAAGGTGGTTATTAACGATTTTACTCATTGATAAATACAATATAGCTTCACTCTATATAAGCAGAATTAAAAATTAAAAATTAAAAATAAAAACACCTTTAAGTAAACCATACTGAGTATTACCAAAACGTGCCTACACAAAAATTTACCAAAGTAAATATATTAATTCTGTATTTTTCAAATCTTTTTCTTGTGGAGCAGGCATCCTTGCCTGCCCCCCTCCCCTACACATCTAAACTTCAGCCAGTTCTAAATCTTGCTCAACATGCTCAACCCTAGTACCAAGCAACTTAAGAAACTCAGCCAACCAACGCGGATGAGCAGGCATTCGCCGGCGCCGTCACCAAGTTACCATCAACAATAGCCTCATCAACAGCAATTTCTACGTATTTTCCACCGCCCCATTCACATCTGGACTACAAGCAGCATACGCAGTACAAGTTTTGCCTTTTAGTACATCTGCTGCCGCAAGTCACTTTAAAACGTGGCAAATAGCAGCAATAGGTTTATTAGCGTAGGCAAAGTTACGGGTAACTTCTATCACTTGAAAATTATGACCAGGTTTCTCGCTGTACGTTTGGTCTCCGTCAAAATCATGCACAGCAGTACATATTTTCTCACCAGCCTTTTTATTCGGGCAAACAGCGTGTACACTGTGCCCAACCATCTGTAAAGCTTGGAAAGGAACCATCACCTCCTAATCTTCAACAAAATCGCCCACAAGCATTAAAATATTTTTGCTAGCCAAAATTAATAACATCTCCTAATTTTGATAAAGATATTGCCAATGATTTTTGAGCGATTATCACTACTTTTGAAAGTATAATATCTACTCAAGTAAGGTGGGCTTCGTCCCACCACATCCAGGTTTTGCTAGACATTACTCACCCAGAGTGTATTTTCAAAATCAATCGCCTATGAGCTTAGGTTTTCAAGGCGCCGTAACCATTGGTTAAAATGTTGGCACTGTTGACGTATAGTATCCAGACCAATATCGATGGCAATTAAGGAGCCATGCAAGGGTTTTTCATATCCATCACAACATCTAAGAATTCGTTTCGATGGTGCTGTTGCAGGGTCATCATTAATATGTTCAGGTGAAGGAAATGCGTTACGTTCTGCTTCCAGGGTATTGACAACACTTGCGTCAAACCATTCAGAAAACGCTTGTGCCTTGCTGTACAAAAGCCCTTCAAACTCGTGAACTAGTAAATTCGGGATAAAATTTTTGTGCCCAATGTCTTTACTCAATTCCTGCTCAAGATATTCAGCTTTTTGAAACGGGTCGCTTGTTTGCGGCAAGGAACTCTTACCAGGAAAGTCATTGGGTAGTGTATATAAATCAAACATTGTTGTGACAAAGGCTGATCTGTCTTCAAGGCATTTCTTATTTAATTGTGGCTTGATTTTGGCGTAACTTACGACACCACCTTTACTAACAGAACTAGTTTTTACAAGAATTGGATTGAGGAATATATTTTTTTCCTGAAAATAACCGTATAGTAACTCTCTGACAAAAGTTTCTTCGGTTTGTCCTTCGACAAAAACATTGATTCGTATCATCGTGAAGGTCTTCCCCCTACGATGTTCTTCTTCCAAAGTTCCCCTAAACTGTAATCTTCAAGCCAACTTTCTAAATCACGCTGTTTGAGTCTGTGGAGTGATGATTTCCCTTCGTTACGGTCTACAACAATCACATCATTTGCATCAAACTCGTTGAGCAATTCAACTGACTGCGTTGAAACAATTACTTGTTTAGATGAAGCACGCATTAACGAAGCTAGGACGGTAATTGCATACGGATGAAGACCTAATTCAGGTTCATCAACTAAAATTGTCTCTGGCAGAAGGGTATCAGGTTGAAGAAAAACGGTTGCTAGACAGATGAAACGAAGTGTTCCATCCGAAAGAAGATGGGCTTTAAACGGAATATCCTGGCCTCGTTCAAACCATTCCAGTTCAATAACATCTTTATTTTGTGGAGAAGGACGTAAATTAAAGTCGCCAAAGAAAGGAGCAACAAGCCGAATTGTTTTAACAATTTTTTGATACGATGCTGGATGGCTATCACGCAAAAAGTATAAGAACGATGCAAGGTTACGTGCATCTGGACGTAAATAAGCGTTGTCATTAATACCATGTGGCTGTTTTACATAAGCACTATCGCTTGTGTCATGAAAATGATAAACTCGCCACTGTTTAATAACAGGCAATACATAACTTTCAAATACTGTTCCAATTGTTCTTACAGCTTGAGATTCAAAATGACCCCTACCCATGTTTAACTCACTATGCGTGGGAAGCCAAAAAGATTCTCTGTAGAACATCAAGCGATTATCCTGAGTGGGTTCAAGCTCGGCTAAATACCTGTTATTACCAAGATATAACTGAAATTCTAGTTTCTCTGTGACTTTGCGTCCAAAGTGTAATAGTGCATCAGGACCACCCTGTCGGCTGACAAAAACTTGTAAGTTCTGTTCCAGCAACTGCTGAACCATACGGAAAAAGCTAATAAAGTTAGATTTTCCGGCGCCATTACACCCAATTAAAACATTAAGTTTATACAGTTCAATATCACAACTAACGATAGACTTAAAGCCTTTTAAGACTATTCTTGACAGATTTTTATCATTATTTATCTCCGTCATATCACCCCCGAAAAATTTATACCATGCGTTCTTATCGCGTAAAATATAGCTTTGGTGCTTTTCTGCTCTCGTCGCAGGCGTATTTATTGCGCTAATCTAATTTTAGTTTTAAAGCGTATTCTGGTTTATATTTCGCTAGCGTCGATTTGCGTTAAAACACTTTTTTGTTGATTTTACGAGGGTTTGAGGATTTGAGGGTGGCTGTTCTCGATTTGCGTTAAAACACTTTTTTAAAGGTTTTGCAGGGGTTTTAGGAGTTGAGAGGGTCTGATCGAGATTTGCATTAAAACACTTTTTTATTGGTTTTGCAAGGGTTTGAGGATTTGAGGGTGGCTGTTCTCGATTTGCGTTAAAACACTTTTTTATCGGTTTTGCAGCGGTTTCAGGAGTTGAGAGGGTCTAATCTCGGTTTGCGTTAAAGCACTTTTCTATGGGTTTTGCAACGGTTTCAGGAGTTGAGAGGGTCTAATCTCGGTTTGCGTTAAAGCACTTTTCTATGGGTTTTGCAACGGTTTTAGGAGTTGAGAGGGTTTAATCTCGATTTGCGTTAAAGCACTTTTCTATGGGTTTTGCAACGGTTTTAGGAGTTGAGAGGGTTTAATCTCGATTTGCGTTAAAACACTTTTATGCCCAAAAAGGAAGATAGCGAGCATAGCGGGTAGATGTTGATTCAGATTCATCTGTCTTGATTAAGCCAGCTTCTTTGGCAGTTCCAATAATTAGAGAAACAGTTGCTGCCTGTGACTCGCCCAGACGAAACCGCTCCCGTAGGGTTTGGTTAGACATTCGTTTATTGTTGACGTATAACAGGCAGCAATGCTGGTAACAAGCCCTAGTTCGGTCTGCTTTGCTCATGTCTGTAAAATCTTGATGGGCAAAAAGTACTGCTGTGGTGCGTGTGTCACCTACTCGAAAATCTGGCGCGGGTAACTGAAAATCTTCTGCTGCGCTTACAACTTTGTCAATGCCACTACCTTTTTCTTCACATATACCGAAACGTCTCATTAAATTAGCGAGTTGTTCATTACGAGAGCGATTTTCATCAATAAATCGTTCAACCTTAATTGGAGGAATGCCAGGATTAGATATTTCAATGCGGTCGCGATACATCTCGATCATGACTGAAGTACCTGTTGCAAGAAAATCCTGATGTACCAAAGCATTCGCAATAAGTTCTCGTAAAGCCTGTGCCGGAAACATCTTTACTTCTTCCCTCAAAACTTCCTCTATAAAGCGATTTTGTGGTGCTGCTGAGTGAACAAAATCTACTAATCTGTCAAAGCCAACAGCATATCCTCGGTTGCCTGTCTTTTCATCACGAGTTCGTAGCTTATTATCACCCTCGTATATAATTACACGGGGCGCTTTACGAGCCAATGTAGGGGAAAAAGCATCCAGTTTTTTTGCCAAAAGGATGGCAGCCAGGTTTGTGATTGTCCAATACTGTGCTGTTTGTTTGATTAAATGTTGGCTCTGCAATCTTTCAAGCACAGCATCACGGTTAGTTGGATAGGGAATTTTTAGTAGTTCAAAGTAGGTTTGGGTATCGAGGAGAGCGATTACATCTTCAGCACTGGCATCACGGGCGGATCGAGAAAACCAATCTTGTTGGTCTTCTGCAAAAATACTCTTGAGTACATCTGGTGTCATTGGCACCAAATCTTCTCCCGCTCTCATTAGGTAGGCGCCATCAAAGGATAATGGTTGCCCAACAGGACGAGTTGGCACTTCAAAAACCAGCACTCGTCCATCAGGATGCTGCAATTCTGTAACGTCTACTCGAAATCTGAGTTTATCGACAATGCGAGCTTTAATGTCGTTGAGAGAAGTTACAGATGGAAAAGCTTGTGAACCTACGACCCGACGCGGGGGCTTATCGGTTACGCCCAAAACCAGATATCCACCACCTTCGTTGGCTAGAGCCACGCAGTAACGCAACAATTTAGTTGTATCGTACTGTTGCTTGGCTTCTTTGAATTCTAGGAATTCTGTTTCTGCGGGTGCATTCAGCCATTTTTCCAGGTTTTCAAGGGTAATCATGCAGCATCTATCTCTTGAGCAGTTAAAAACCTTACCTTATGTACTTAATAAGCTTCTAAGTTATGTTTAATTAATTTATTTATGAGATATATATTATAGCAGCAGGAATATCGGGACTAATGCCACAATCTTATGTTTATACAAGCAAAATTATTAAAGCAGGAGCGCTCATAGCAGACACAAAAACTCTTTTGGCAAACTGGGATTTATCGCGCACTGTGGATGAGAATTTAGATAAGTTCCTTTCTGAAAATATTTTCGGCAAAGCATCTCGCTCAAGGGTAGAGGATATTTTAGCTATTTTTCGTCAACGATACTTGATGGAGGCGCCTGTAACAAAAGCATTGGTAACTTTGGTAAATCACAGATTAAGAGCAGAAGTACTTAACTGTATTCTATACTTCCATGCTACTCAGTCTGACCGCTTGCTTCATGACGTTGTTACAGATTTACTAGCTGATTTATACCATTTGGGAAGGCAAGATATCAGTGTAAATGATGTCAAAAATTGGATTAGTAAACAAATTGCTGAAGGTAAAACAAGCGGTGCATGGTCAGACTCGACGATAACACGCTGTGCTAGAGAGATTTTAAGCACACTAAGAGATTTCGGTATACTGAAAGGAGCAGTTAAAAAGCATCTGGCGCCTGTCTACTTACCCGTAGAGGCATTTGCTTATATTGCTTTGTATTTAAAACAACATCAACCATCGGGAGAAAAACTAATTAATGCAAGTGAGTGGCAACTGTTCTTTTTGTCAACTAAAGCTGTCGAACGCTTCTTTATGGAAGCACATCAGCACGGACTGCTGGAATATCGTGCAGCAGGGTCAATTATCCGGATTGATTTTCCCACTGAATCTATAGCTGAGTACGCCCATGTTATCGCTTCTTGACCGTATATCACTTTTAGAAAATGACTTAAAAGCAGTCCCCCAAAGGATTAGCGTTCACCATGACTTGCCATTTGCAATTTTGCGGTATGACCCAAAGGAGGAATGGGAGGTGCGACAACAGGCAAAACTGTTAGCAACTCGGATGGGTGAATGCGGTAAGGAAGTACGGATAATTTCGTTGGCTGAAATGTTATGGGAAGCAATTCAAAACTCTGAAGGGTTGGAAGCAATTGTAGACCTAGAGAGGGAACGCGGTTTTAATGACGCGCAAGAACAAGTAAATATATATCTATCTGATTATGATTGGTGTCCTTTAACAAATTTGTTAACTGCTTCCTTACAGTCCCTTGACCCACAAAAGCATATTGTATTTTTGACGCGCGCTGCGGCAATGGCGCCAGCAATTTACCAAATGTCCAAGCTTTTGGATGAAATGCAAGGTCGAACGCGAGTAACAACTATTTTGTTTTATCCGGGAACACTAGAAGGAACAACAGGTTTGCGGATGATGGGATTAAAAGACCGCGAAGCTATGGGGAACTATAGAGTAAAAATATACGGATAAGGATGGGAAGGGATGAATACGATTGGCGAACTTTTGGCAAGGGATTTGGGACAACCTATCGAGGAAATTATCAAGGTTAACCAAATTGATGAGGAATCAGTTTATACCGAAATAACTGAGTATATCGCCACGGAACGCATTCTGGAACAGTACCGCAGTTTACTTAAAGCTATTGCTGATGAAGCATCTGAGCCAAGTGAAGCTATTGGCGTTTGGATTTCTGGTTTTTTTGGTTCTGGTAAATCTTCTTTTGCGAAAAATTTAGGCTATGTCCTTTCTAATCGTCATGTTAAAGGTGTTGCAGCTAGCGAATTGTTTAAAAACCAAATTAAAGACCGTCGCTTGGGTGAATTTTTAGATTTGATTAACACCAAGATTCCTACCGAAGTGATTATGTTTGATGTTTCGGTAGACCGAGCGGTTAAGCGTACAAACGAACGGATTGCGGAAGTTATGTACACTGTCTTGCTGCGAGAGTTAGATTATGCAGAGGACTATGATATTGCTGAGTTAGAAATTGAAATCGAACGGGAAGGTAAATTAGATGAGTTTATTGCCCGTTGCTACTCTACTTATAGTATTGAATGGCGAGTTGTCCGTAAAGGCGCCCAGAAAATTGCTAGAGCTAGTGCAATTCTCCATGCTTTAGACTCTGTAACTTATCCTAGCGCTGATAGTTGGGCGCTATCGCTGCGAAATAAAAGCGCTGATATTACAGTGGGTAGGTTTGTAGAGCGAACTTTTGATTTGTGTGCGCGACGTAGACCGGGGAAAGCTTTAACTTTTGTCATTGATGAAGTGGGACAGTATGTTGCCCGCAGTGCCGATAAAATTGAAGATTTACGAGCAGTGGTAGAGCAGTTCGGCAAAGTTGGTAAGAATTTATTAAAAGCAAAGAAAGTATTAGCACCAATATGGGTAGTTGTTACCTCACAAGAAAAACTGGATGAGGTTGTTGCTGCTATTGACGATAAACGGGTAGAGTTAGCCAAGCTGCAAGACCGCTTTAAAAATCGGATTGATATGGCGCCTGCTGATATTCGAGAGGTGGCTACCCGACGGGTTTTAAGTAAGAAAGATGCAGCAGTGCCAATTTTGCAACAGTTATTCAAGGAGTCGCAAGGACAGTTAAACGCTGCTTGCAGATTGGAAAGAACAACACGTAAAAGTGAAGTTACGGAAGCAGATTTTGTACAATTTTATCCCTACCTACCGCATTTTATCGAGCTTTCGATTGAGATTATGTCGGGTATTCGGTTACAGCCAGGGGCGCCGAAGCACTTTGGTGGCAGCAACCGGACTATTATTAAACAAGCGTATGAAATGTTGGTATCGGAAAGAACTGCTTTTGCAAAACAACCTGTTGGGACTTTAGTTACATTAGATAAGATTTTTGAGTTGGTCGAAGGTAATTTATCTACTGAGAAAAGAAACGATATCGACGAAATAACTCAACGTTTTAAAGATAACCAAGAAGACAATGGCATGGCGCCAAGAGTCGCGAAAGTAATTTGCTTACTGGAGTTCGTCCGAGATTTACCCCGCACACTAACGAATATAGCAGCTTGTTTAGTCGATAAAGTTGGTCAACCAGCACCCGTTGCAGCAGTAGAAAAATCATTAAAACTCCTCTACGATGCCAAGTTTATCCGTAATACAGAAGAAGGTTATAAGTTACAAACGGCACAAGAGAAAAATTGGGAAACTGAACGACGCTCCAACTCTCCTAGACCGAGAGACAGAACCAAGATAATTAGGGAGTCTCTCAGGGATATATTTAGCGATGGACGGTTAAAAACTTATCGTTACCAGAATTTACGCAATTTCTCTGTAGCAATTAAAGCTGATGGAAATACAATTAATGATGGACAAATACCGCTTAGTATTTGCACTGCGGCTTCGGAACAAGAATTTACAGCAAAGGTGACAGATATTCGTAATGAAAGTCGCCAAGAAAGCCATAATAATGATATTTACTGGGTATTTTCTGTAAATGAGTACATTGATAACTTAGTAGCTGAATTGTATAAATCGCGTCAGATGGTTGCTAAGTATGACCAAATGCGAGTGCATAACAAAGCTACAAATGAAGAGTTAGCGTGTTTACAAACAGAGAAATCTGAAGTATTAGGTTTTAGTGAGAATTCAGGAATTAACAGCACTGACAGCGGAAAAAGAGGTAATAATTGAACGAGTACGGTTAGGAGATTTCTCCTCAGAACCCATCGACTCAGAAGAAGCAGTAGAACAAGTAGTAGAAAGCTTAAAAGAACACTTGCTAAACTTAGTAAGTAAAGGAGTAAAAATTATTTTAGAGTAGCTGATCCCCCCTAACCCCCCTTAATAAGGGGGGAAAAAGACAGGTTAAAGCCTCCCTTAATAAGGGGGAAAAAGACAGGTTAAAGCCCCGCTTAATAAGGAGGGAAAAGAGGGGTTAAAGCCCCCCTTATTAAGGGGGGTTGGGGGGATCCAATTCAAAACCTAGGTAGTATTGAGAGCAATACCTTCTTGTAGAGCAGGCATCCCGAACCGCCCAAGACAAGCTAGAGAGCTAATCCCACAACAGAACCACAACACACCATAATTGTAAAGGAATAAATTATGAATATTGAACAAGCAGTATTAGAAAAATTACGAGAGTTGCCCCCAGAAAAACAACAAGAAGTATTGGATTTTACTGACTATTTACATCAAAAAGTCACTCCCAAGCGTCCCCTTCGCGGTATTAAAGGTTTATGTGCTGATTTAAAAGTAGATATAACAGCGGAGGATATAGCTGAAGCAAGAAAAGAAATGTGGGGTAATTTTCCGAGGGAGATTATTTAGTAAAGATGAAAGAATGAACAGACCAATACAAATTGTAGTTGACACTAACGTGTTACTTTCTGGTTTACGCTCTAAACGTGGCGCCTCTTATAAACTATTAACAATACTTGAGGACGAGCGCTGGCAATTAAATATCTCTACCGCTTTGGTTCTTGAGTATGAAGAAATTCTTAAACGAGAAAAAGACCAATTAACCTTAACCTTTGAGGAAATTGATGATTTTACAGATGGAATTTGCTCTCTGGCTAACTTATGTGATATTTTTTACCTATGGCGCCCAACTTCTCGCGACCCAGACGATGATTTTCTGATAGATTTAGCTGTTGAAGCAAGTGCCGATTTTATTATTACTTATAATCAGAAAGATTTACAAGCAGCTTCTCTATTTGGCATTAAAGTAGTAACACCGAATGAATTTCTACAACAAGTAGGAGAAATACCATGACTAATTTAAACGTACAAATACCAAATTCTCTATATAAACAAATAGAAGCAAAAGCAGCTAAAGAAAATGTACCTATTGACCAACTAGTTGCTATCGCATTATCAGCACAAGTATCAGCGTGGGCAACTAAAGACTATGTAGAAGCAAGAAAAGCGCGCGGTAGTTTGGATAAATTCAAACAAGTGTTAAGCAAAGTTCCCGACGTTGAACCAGAAGATTACGATAAATTATCGTAAAAGCAAATTATAATACATAAAATAAACATGGATAAATCCCTGAGAAACACCCTCCGCAACGTAGTTACTCAATGCCGTAAAATACTAGAAGAAGCAGTTGCAGAAGTATTAGAAGGACAATTTGGTATTTACACCTCCGGTAAACTAGAAGATGCTAGTCGTATGGAGCATCTTTCAAGTGATGATTTAGAATATCGCGAACAGTTATTAATTCATTTACAGCACATTCAAGCAGCAGGTACATCTGGCAAAGCTGTCAAACAACTAGAAAAACAAATTGACCGTCAAGAAGCTTTAATTTCCGAACTACAGGACTTTGAAGAAAAACTGCGGCGCGCTGCTAATCTTAATTTAGAACCAGACCTCAACGACGGTGTAGTTCTCAACATTGCGCCATTGTGGGAACTGGTACCTTGGAGTGAAGCGAAGAAATATTGGCAGGAATTAACTGCTGGTAAGTATGAGTGGTCTACCATTGGTAAGCAGCTAAGGGCAAAGGGTATAGTTAAATGTTAAAGGAACTTCACTGTAAGCTTGTTGGTCCAGCATCCCATTTTGATGTTGAATTCGCCGATAGACTTAATATACTTACAGGCGATAATGGTTTGGGTAAAAGTTTTTTACTCGATGTTGCTTGGTGGGTACTTACTGGAAAGTGGGTAGACCAACCTGCATATCCACGACGAGCTAGAGAGGATACTCCAAAAATTACAGCTATACTCGGCGCCTCAAAAAATATAAAAGAATACCAAAGTTACTTTGATTTTGAAGAACAACAATGGCGCTGTTTACAAATGCCTCCCTTATTACAAGAGGTAGTTATTTACGCGCGTGTTGATGGTGGTTTCTCTGTATATGACCCCGCACGCAAACGGGATAATGCTTATAATTTTACCCCTGATACGCTTTGGAATGGTTTGAAGTCAAAAGGCAAAGTTGTTTGTAACGGTTTAATTCAAGATTGGGTTACATGGCAAAATCAACCAAATAAATATCCATTTGAACTTTTCGCTAATGTCATCAAAAAACTGGCGCCTCATCCAGAAGAATGGATAAAAGTAGGAGAACCAACACGAGTTTCTGTAGAAGACGTGCGTGATATTCCCACAGTTGACCTTCCTTACGGTAATGTTCCTGTAATTCACGCTTCGGCAGGAATGAAGCGTATTTTGGGACTTGCTTATTTACTAGTGTGGACTTGGTATGAGCATAAAAAAGCTTCAGAATTACGACAAAAAAAACCAGTAAATCAAATAGTTTTACTAATTGATGAAGTTGAATCTCATTTACATCCACAGTGGCAAAGAGTGATTTTACCAGCTATTTTATCTGTGGTAGAAAAATTACAAAAAAGTATGAAAATACAGGCTTTAGTCACTACTCATTCTCCCCTTGTTCTTGCTTCTTTAGAACCAAGTTTTGATGAAGAAGAGGACAAATTGTTTTTATTTAAATTAGAAGAGAAAGACGTGACTTTAGATGAAGTACCTTGGGCAAAGCAAGGAGATACAGTTGGTTGGTTAACATCAGAAATTTTTGGACTTAAACAAGCGCGTTCTAAAGAAGCAGAAATTGCTATAGAAGCAGCAGAAACATTAATGCGTCATGATGATTTGAGTGCATTTCCGGAAAACTTGAGAACCCATAAACAAATTCATCAAGAACTGCAAAGACTTTTACCAGGACATGACCCATTTTGGCCTCGCTGGATAGTCACAACACAAAAAAGAAATTCTGGTTTATCTGGGGTATAACGTAGATGATACCGTTTACTCCTCCACCAGAACCACCAGATTTTGATAAAAAAGTGCGGCAACCAGGAAACGCTTGGTTAGCAAAATATCCAGACCCAAAAAAAGGAACTAAGGATTATTGGTCGCCATTCAAAAGTTATTTAGCTAATGGTTTTAATAATCTTTGTGGCTATAGTGCTATGTACGAACCAGTTGGCACTGTTGAGCATTACCTAAGTCGTGAAAATTATCGCAATTTAGCTTATGAATGGAGCAATTTGCGCTATGCTTCTGCTTGGATTAACAGTTGTAAAGGTACGCTTGATGACCAGGTACTTGACCCTTTTGATTTGGGAGAAGATTGGTTTGAAATTCTGCTTCCTTCTCTACAGTTAGTCTTAACAGATAAAGTCCCTCCGCAACTACGACAAAAAGCACAATTTAGATTGGAACGGTTACATTTACAAGATGATGAAAGAGTTTTGCGTCAGCGTCAGCAATGGTATCAAGTTTATCTTGAAGGCAAAATAACTTTAGAAGGATTAGAACAATTTGCTCCACTAATTGCACGCGCAATTAGAAAACAACAAAATACTTCTGGACAATAACTATACTATAAACGGTTAAAATTATGAGCGGGCGAGTTTGCCACCCCACAAGATTGTAAAATGAGTATTATTACTAATTATTTATATAAATTAATTACGAAGCAAATAGACGATAACGGCATCGTTGTTTGGTACGACCGCGAACTCCACTTCTCTGACATCGTATCAACCCTAAATATTCCTAACACAACTGTTGCTTGTTACTCTAATAGTTTTTTTAAACTGCGCCACGAAATCGAATCTTTAATGGGCGCCACAGAACCGCCTCGTTTACTAATTTATGTACCCCTTGACTCTAGCGAAACCTACAATGCCCTTATAGCGACCCATTAACTGCAGCAATGAAGGCATTAGGCATAAATTAATATGCTCTAAAATCATTCAAAAACTGTCATTAGCTCTCTTTATTAAGGCTAAGAGTACAGGTTTTTATCCCCCCTAGCCCCCCTTAATAAGGGGGGAATAAGAAGGGTTTTTAGTTTTCTTTAATAACGGGGAAAAAGAAGGATTTTTAGCCCCCTTATTAAGGGGGGTTGGGGGGATTAATTATCAATTAATTTAAATTCCTCTAAAGCTTTAGGAAAGTTCTTGTTTTCGTGTCCTGAGCGACTAAGTTTAATTAAAGCAAATCTTTCTAAAGGTGATAATGCTGCCCATTGCGGCGCCATTATATTTACATTATATTCGGTTGCTTTTTCTTGAACGCTTTCGGGTATATTATTTTCATCCATCCACGCTGGGTGTGATTCGATAGGTAGTTCAGAAGGATAACTACCTGTACGTTCGTGTATAAGATTTTGTAAATAAACTCGATAAGTTTCTATTTCTTGCTCATTTGTACAGGGAAGCTCAACTAAAGCTTGACGCTCGGATTGAGTTAAGTGGTTCCAATCAGCTAATTTTAATTTGATTCCACAGGTGTCAAGATTGTATCTTGCTTGCATGGGAATACATCGTAAGGAATCAACGAAATCTGTTTCAAATTCAAAAAATTGTGTCATATGTAAAGGTGGGTTAATGAGCAACAGATGCAACGGATGTTATGGATAGTTGATTTGTTTAAAGGAGGCGCCGAAAAAATTCTTAAAAATTATTATCTATAACAAATTTATCCGTTACATCCGTTACATCCGTTGCCAGTAATGTTTTAATGTCGAGGTTTAGAGTTACTAATGCGGATAATAAAATAACTAATTGCTAAAGATAAAACAGCCAAACCTAAACCGATAATGTCTATGCCTTCAACTTTATCTAAATCAAGAATAATGATTTTTCTGGCTACCGCAATTAAAGATGTTACAATTACTAATTCTACTTGTAATACGTGCTTTTTGAGATAGCCTGTAATATTTTCTAATATTTCTAAGGCAATTAAAACGTTTAAAAACAATCCAAACACTTGAAATAATGTCTTGTAAGAACTACCAGATTTTGGCGAGATTAATTCTCTGAATGTAAAGCTGATTAAATCAGCGATTGCGACTACAATTACAAGCAACATACAGACAGAGAGAACTTTAGCGACAATCACCTCTAGGTTTTCGATGATATGCATAAAGTTTTCGTCTTTGGTTATTTCACGAAATCGTTTAATTAACCCTCTCATCTGCTTTACCCCCTAAAAAATATCTATTGCTTGTATAACAAGAAACACACACACAACAGTACGCTAGAGTTTCCTCTAACGCACTACTGAAGCTCGGTAATAATTTTTTAATTCTGACTTGTTAGCAGCTTAACATTCCGAGGGTTCCAATTGATAGTGAGTAATTGGTAAATTAATTTTTACAAGTGCAAGGCTAACTGCACAGGCTTTTAGCTCTGGTTGTAATGAGTCTGGGCATGATATTGGGTGTGTCATCGCGTTCGCTTCTGCGTTTTCTGCCCATAAGGCGCCCCAATGCATAGGCACAAACACTGTACCCGGAGCTATCGCACGGGTTATTTTGGCTTTAAACCTAGCACTTCCTCGACGCGAACCTACTTCAACATATGAATTTTCAGTAATATTTAAGCTAGAAGCATCACGTGGATGAATTTCAATAAATGGTTCGGGGTGCATTTGTCGAATTTTTTCTATGCGACCAGTTCGCGTTTGTGTGTGCCAATGTCCGTAAAGTCTTCCTGTTGTTAATATAAACGGATAATCTGGGTCGGGTGGTTCTGCTAAACCGCGTGAATAATAGGCGCCAAACTTTGCCCGTCCATCTGGTGTAGCAAAACGTAAGTCTGTATATAATCTTTTTGAGTAACGAGTGCTGAGTGCTGAGTGCTGAGTGTTAGAACGTAACTCAGCACTCAGCACTTTACACTCATCACTATTGTCTGGATAGGGCCACTGTATTGGACTCTGTTTTAATTTTTCGTGGGAAATACCTGTAACATCACAAGGACGTCCTAGAGTTAATTGAGTAAATTCGTTATATACATGGGCGGAGTTGGCGAAAGCAAATTCACCCACGTAACCTAAACGGCGCCCGACTTCTGCAAAAATCTCCCAGTCGGCTTTTGCTTCTCCGGGTGCTGGTCGAAATGATTGACATAAAGTTACGACACGTTCCGAATTTGTCATTACACCAGTTTTTTCACCCCACTGTGCCGCAGGTAAAAGCACATGAGCATAAGCGGCTGTTTCTGTAGGATAATATGCGTCTTGATAAATAGTAAAAGGTGATTTTAATAAAGCTGCTTTTGTACGTTCAATATCTGGCATACTTACTGCTGGGTTCGTAGCGGCAACCCACAATAAGCCAACATCGCCAGTTTCTAAACCTGTTATCATATCCCACGCAGTCAAACCAGGTAATGGTGATATTTTTCCTGGCTTTATTCCCCAAAATTCTTCAACTTCCGCGCGGTGTTGGGGGTTTTTAATTAAGCGATAACCTGGAAGCAAGTGCGATAAACCACCAGCTTCACGTCCTCCCATTGCGTTTGGTTGACCTGTTAAAGAGAAGGGTCCACTCCCTGGTCTACCAATTTGCCCAGTCATTAAGTGCAAGTTAATAATGGTTCGTACCTTTGCCGTACCTTCAGAAGATTGATTTACTCCCATCGACCATAACGACAGCACGTTTTTAGAATCAGCCCAATAGCGTGCAGCGGTTGCTAAATCTTGAATAGTAATACCACAGGTACGCGCGACGACATCAGGGGAATAATGACGAATTACTTCTGCAAAAGCTGGGAAGTTACTTGTACATTCGTCGATAAATCCTGTATCAAGACAACCCCAGCGCATTAATAAATGCGCCATTCCATTCATTAAATCAATATCTGTACCAGGACGAATCGCTAAGTGTAAATCGGCAGCTTCGGCAGTTTGTGTTCGACGTGGGTCAACCACAATCATTTTGACTTTGCGGTTCCTTTTGTGGTATTTGGCTAATCGGTTAAAAGCAATAGGGTGACATTCTGCTGCATTTGTACCAATTAAAAATGCACAGTCGGTTAATTCTAAGTCGTCGTAACAACAGGGTGGACCATCTGAACCAAAGCTTTGAATATACCCAGATACCGCACTGGACATACACAAACGTGAGTTTGCGTCAAAGTTATTGCTTCCTATACACCCTTTCATTAGTTTCTGGGCAACATAGTAATCTTCGGTTTGAAATTGGCCTGAACCGTACATGCATATTGCTTCTGACCCTTGGGTTTGCAGAACTTGTTGAATGCGCTTGGTAATTAAATCAAATGCTTCTTCCCATGTCGCGCGCCGAAATTTCTCATTCAACGAGTTCCGCACCATTGGAAAATGCAATCTATTTTTATCTAATGACTCGGCGATAGTGGCGCCTTTGACACATACCATACCTTGGCTTGATGGATGTGTTTTATCTCCTCGAACTCGCCAAATCGGATTTCCTTCATGATCACGATTTGTTGCTTTTCCATGTTGTGCTGGAGGTGATACTTCAAGTCCACACCCAACACCACAATATGGACATAGAGTTTTGGTTGATTCAGTCATAAAACCTCAATTGCATTGCAGCGTACTACCCTTATTTGCGTGTAGTAAGGTGGGCACTGCCCACCATACAATTACTCTTCTACGAGAACTCCAGAAGTTACTTGTTCAGATTCATTGGTTGCTGGTGATTCTCCTTCGTACTTCTCAGCGAATGAACCTTTTGGTTCTTTGAGGAAGAAACCACACATGAAGGCACAAATTATTGCTGTTATACCCATTGTGCTAAATAGTGTTGATGGGTCAGTTAAGCTGTAGATTGTTAAATAAACCACGCCACCAAAGTTACCATAGGCGCCAACGTTTCCTGCAATTTGTCCTGTTGCTTCTTTCTTAATTAAAGGCACAATTCCATAAGTGGCGCCGCATCCAGCTTGAGCAAAGTAAGCTGCAAACATTGTAGCAGCTATTGCGAGTGGAAGAGGCCAGCTTTTATTGATGAAGTGAATAGTTAAATAACCAATTCCAATACCAACGCTAAGAATAGTCATTGTCCATTTACGTGAGCCAAGTTTATCAGAGATTAAGCCACCGCTAGGACGAGAAACCAAGTTTAAGAAGGGATAAGTTGCAGCTATCATTCCAGCGACTACATGTTCTAAACCAAAAGTCTTTTCAAAGAATGCAGGCAGCATGGAAACAGCAGCTAGTTCTGAACCAAAATTTGTAACGTAGGTAAACTCAAGTAATGCAACTTGACCAAATTGAAAGCGTTGAGAAGGGGAATAAGTTTTTCGACCAGCCAAAAGTTCTGAGTTAACTTGATAAGCTTTGTAAGTTTGGAAAGCGAATAATCCTAAAAGTAGCACCCAAACTATATACATTTGACTTTCGGTCAAAAAATGAATATTTTTCTGTTCTAGGCGCCAAGCGAGAAGACCTAGGGCAAATATTAAACCAAAGTTCGAGACAATCATTGCCCAGAAGCTTTTGACACTTGTTACTTCTAAGGCGCCGTTTTTCTTGGGACGTTTGTAAGCTTTTCCTGGTGGAGTATTTTCAACAGATTTATAATAAATAACGCCATATACAGCAGCAATAATTCCTGTTAGTCCAATTGTCAGGCGCCAGTTAGAACCACCACCACCTAAAAATCCTGTTGCAAGTGCAATTATAGGTAAAGCAAACTCTGCACCAAAGGCGCCGAAATTACCCCAACCGCCATAAACACCTTGGGCAATACCAATATCTTTGGGTGGAAACCATTCAGCTACCATCCGGATACCAACAACGAATCCGGAACCAACAATACCCATTAACAAGCGACTAATTACTAACTCACTAAAGCTATGAGACAGTGCTGTTGCCAAACAAGGAACTGCTGCAAAGATCAACAGCACTGAGTATGTAATTCTTGGACCAAAACGGTCTAAGAGCATACCAATAATAATGCGTGCGGGTATTGTCAGGGCTAGATTACAAATACCCAAAGTTTTAATTTGTTCAGGTAATAAATGTAATTCTTTACCAATTGTGGTAGCAAAAGGAGCAAAATTGAACCAGCACACAAACGTGAGAAAAAATGCAAACCAGGTTTGGTGCAAAATTCGATAGCGACCCTTGAATGTAAATAGTTTCTTGAGCATATTACCCTTTCTCGAACAAAAAATACGTAATACCAATTTAATGTGAAGCTGCAAATAATTAAATCCCCCCCAGCCCCCCTTAATAAGGGGGGAGTAAGAGTAATAAA
>NZ_RSCL01000020.1:81714-220170 GCF_003991905.1 Dulcicalothrix desertica PCC 7102
CCAAAATCAAGACTATTCAGCAAATAGTCTTATCTACTTATTCAAATAAAACCAAAAATTTGGTGCTAGTAGTTCACAGTAGGGTGGGCATTGCCCACCTTACTACATTGTGCCCATTGTCTCTTCGTGGTTCCTTATCTTACACATAAGTATTGTGTATTAATGAACAATCTAAAAAGCTTTCTTATATACAAATTAGAACTAAGACGCAACTATATTGGTATCACCTGTAACCGTTTGAAAGTATCCATGAAAAAAACGCATTGAAGCAATGCGTTATAAAAGATACTCACATAATTAAAGCTCTATTCCTCTACATGAGCGCAACGACGATAGAGAAAATCGAGAGCATAATTACGAAGCTCGTAGTATTTAGTGTCTTCCATAATACGCTTGCGGTTACGGGGACGAGAAAACGGAATATCAAGAACCTCGCCAATTTGTGCAGCAGGCCCATTGGTCATCATTACCAGTCGGTCAGCGAGAAACAAAGCTTCATCAATATCATGCGTAATCATCAACACAGTAACTTGATGCTCACGCCAAATTTGTAGTAGTTCCTCCTGTAGCTCCTCTTTAGTAATAGCATCAAGGGCGCCGAAAGGTTCATCAAGAATTAATACTTTAGGACGAATACTAAGCGCACGGGCAATCGCAACCCGTTGTTTCATCCCACCAGAAATTTGTGAAGGTCTTTTTTCAGCAGCTTCTGTCAAACCTACCAGTGCTAAATGCTCTTTAACAATTGCCCTTTTTTCAGCTTCGATTTTTTCGGGGAAAACCGCATCAACAGCCAAGTACACATTTTCAAATACCGACAGCCAAGGCAGCAAACAGTAATTTTGAAATACCATCATCCGGTCTGGGCCGGGTTCAGTAATGGGTGTATCTTGCAGCAGTACAACACCCTCAGTAGGAGTATTGAAACCCGAAATCATATTTAGCAGCGTTGACTTACCGCAACCAGAGTGACCAATTAAGCAAACAAACTCACCCTCACGAACCTTAAGGTCTATTCCATCAAGAACAGTGTAAGGACCATCTTTAGTTGGGTAAATCTTGCTAACGCCTTCGACGACTAAAAAATTGTCGGATGCTCTCGTGTCCTGTTGATTCGATTGAATTGTTGTTTGCATATTATTTAAGGTAATGATGGGTAATTAAGAAACCGGGTTTCTGGTTCGATATTGTTCGTACAATTAAAAATTTTCTAGAAACCCGGTTTCTAGAAGAACATTTCTTCGATGCGTATTTGGCGCTTGATTTCTAAACTGTTGAGATATTCAATTGGGTCTGATGGGTTAAAAACTTTGCCATCAAATAAATGAATTGGGTTATCCCATCCAATATCAAGAACACCTAAGTCGCGTGCTGCGGCGCCAAATATGTCTGGACGGCAAACTCGTTCAATGACTTCTACCCAGTTTTTTGGGAATGGTATTAAACCCCAACGTGCCATCTGTGTCATCATCCACAGTATTTCTGTACGGTTGGGACAATTTGTTTTATTGACAAAAAATCTAATATATGATGTTAACTCTTGCGGTTTACTACCATCTGCGCGTTCGTAAGGTGCTACAAAACCAGGACGGACGTACACAGGGTCTATATCAAGATATTCAGGACGACAGATAATTTTAAGAATTTCTTCTCGGTTGCGAAGGTCGTCACAATATTCGCAAGCTTCTAATAAAGCTTTAATAAGAGCAAGATAAGTTTCGGGATATTGTTGCGCCCATTCTTCTCTCACTCCCAAAACTTTAGCAGGTTGTCCCGCCCAAATTTCTAAAGCTGTCGCAGCAACAAAACCTGCCTTTTTGTGAACTGCCATATAATTCCAGGGTTCACCAGCGCAGTAACCATCTAGTGTTCCAGCTTGAAGTTGCGAAGCCATTTGCATTGGTGGTAATACAGTCAAATTCACATCTAGGTCAGGGTCAATACCACCAGCAGCTAACCAATAACGCAAAATAAAGTTCTGCATTGACGTAGGATGCACAACTCCCATATTCATAACATGGTCAGCATCCGCGTTAATTGCAGCTTTCAAATCTGAGACAGTTCTAACTCCCTGGTCGTATAATTTTTTACTTAAAGTAATTGCGTTAGCATTCCGGGAAAGATTAAGCGCGTTAACTACAGGAATTGGGGTTTTACCACCGGCGCCTAAAGTTAAGGCTAGGGGCATTCCTGCTACCATTTGAGCAGCATCAAGTCTACCAGTTCCAACCCCAAATGCGATATCCTTCCAACTAGTTTCGCGAGTCAGGTTAATTTCTTCTAATCCGTATTTAGCGAAAAAACCTTTTTCTTTAGCTACAATTAAAGGCGCCGTGTCAGTTAAAGGTAAAAAGCCAATATCGAGATTGATTTTCTCTAAACCGTTGCGGGATACTAATATTGGTGTAGCGGTCTTTTGAACAAGTTTCGCTTGTTGACGCTTCTTAGCTTGCTTCTGCTGATTAAGGAAATTTATTATTTCATTCCGCATGTTGTAATAATCTGGATGATTAACAACTTCCATTCTTTGACGAGGACGCGGAATGTCTACTTCTAAAATTTGACCAATATGTGCTTCTGGTCCATTTGTCAACATCACAATGCGGTCAGAAAGCAATAATGCTTCATCAACATCATGCGTTACCATCACACAAGTTAATTTGTTTTCGTTGCAGATTTTCATTAGCTGTTCCTGCAACCCACCTCTTGTCAATGCATCGAGGGCGCCAAAAGGTTCATCGAGTAATAGTAATTTTGGACGAATTGCCAAAGCGCGCGCTATTGATACCCGTTGTTTCATACCACCAGATAATTCTGATGGTAGTTTATTTGCATGGCGCCGTAGTCCCACCATATCAATATTGTGTTCGATAATTGAGCGACGCTCACCTTTGGGCTTGTCTTGGTAAACTTCATCAACAGCCAAAGCGATATTATCACGAACACTCAACCAAGGCAGCAACGAGTAGTTTTGAAACACCACCATTCGGTCGGGTCCAGGTTCGCGTATTTCACGTCCTTCAAGTGTTACACCGCCAATCGAGGCACGGTCTAACCCCGCAATAATATTAAGTAAAGTCGATTTACCACAACCAGAATGCCCAATTAGTGAAATAAACTCACCTTGTTGAATCTTCAATTCAATATTTTTGAGGGCAATATAAGTCTTACCATTGGGTAAATCGAATACGCGGTCAATATGGTCTACTTCAACAAAACAAGTTGTCATCTTAATTTTAGTTAGGAGTTAGGAGTTAGGAATTAGGAGTTGGGATTTAGGAGTTAGGAGTTGGGAATTAGGAGTTAGGAGTTGGGAATTAGGAGTTAAGAATTAGGAGTTGGGAGGAACGGAATATAACTCCTCACTCCTCACTCCTAACTCCTAACTTTATTTTTGTTCTGCTGGAATTACCAAGCTGGCAACAAAACCAATGGCGCGGTCGAGCAAAAGACCAACTACACCTATGTAAACTAGTGCTAATACAACTTGACCCATATCGCCACTATTGTAAGCATCCCAAATAAAGAAACCTAAACCGCCGGCGCCGTCGCTACTACCTGCGTTAACCATTTCGGCAGCAACAATAGCTAACCATGCTAAACCAATCCCAATTCGTAATCCGCTGAAAATATAAGGAACTGCTGCGGGAAATAATATCTTGAAGAAGTATTTTCTTCCTTTTAATCTCAACACTCTTGCGACGTTGCGATAATCTTGAGGAATTTGCTGTACTCCAGTTGTGGTATTGATCACAATTGGCCAAACAGCGGTGATAAAAATTACGAAGATTGCTGCAACTTCGCTTTTACTAATACCACCCAAAGTGGGTACAGCAGATAAAGCAATAGGCAACCAAGCGAGCGGAGGAACTGTTCGTAATATTTGAAAAATAGGGTCTAGTGCTTCAAACATTAAACGGTTAGTTCCGGTTAGCACACCTAAAGCAATACCAATAGTAGCTGCGAAGAAGTACCCATAACCAACCCGTTGCAAACTGGCAAGTAATTGGAATGCCAAACCTTTACCATCGTCATCATCCAGAAAAGGATTGAACAGAAGTTTTTGAACTGTGGGGTCTGAAAGAATTTTGATTGGCCCAGGAAATTCAGAAGAAGGCGCCGAACAAAGTATTTGCCAAACGACTAAGAAAATTAAAACAGCAACTAAAGGAGGAATTGCTTTTTTAGAATTTTTTCCGATTTGAGCAACTAGTTTACTGCTACTATTCTTAGTAGAAAATCTGCCTGCTTGTACTGCCATCTTTTATATTTTACTTATTTTTGTAGTGGGGATTTGCAACGAATTTTAACGGATGTAACGGATAGGAAGAAGCAATCATCCGTTACATCCGTTGCATCCGTTGCCTAGGCTTTCTTGATTTTTAATCCTTTGAGATAACCTGCGGAGTCAGCGGGGTCAAATTTAATTCCGAGAATATCTTCAACACCGCGCGAGTCGCTAGCAGGAATTGCAGCTTCTTGTCCGATAGCTTTAGCTGCTTCTTTCCACATATCTTCACGGTTTACTTTTGCAATCAAAGCTTTAACATCAGTGTCAGCAGGAAGTTGACCCCAGCGTATATTTTCAGTTATAAACCAGGTATCGTGACTCTTATAAGGGAATGAAGAATTATCATTCCAGAATTTCATTGCTACTGGACTTGCTGTTTCAATTCGACCTGTACCATAGTCTATTTTACCTTTGGAACGGTCGCTAATAGCAAGAGCATCTACTTTTAAATACTTACCAGTTGCAATTATTTTAGACATTTCGTCTTTATTTTCAGGCTTATCGCACCAAATTTGCGCTTCTTGCACTGCCATTAATATTGCTTTAGCTGCATTGGGATTCTTTTCTACCCAGTCAGCGCGCATTGACAAAGCTTTTTCTGGGTGGTCTTTCCACATTTCACCAGTCACTAACGCAGAATAGCCAGTTTGTTCTTGAATGAGTTTGCCATTCCAAGGTTCTCCAACACAGAAAGCATCCATCTTACCTGCTTTCATACTGGCAACCATTTGTGGTGGTGGGATAACTATGATTTCTACATCTTTTTCGGGGTCGATACCACCTGCTGCTAACCACGAACGCATCCACAAATCGTGGGTTCCACCTGGGAATGTGACTGCACAAGTTAGCTTTTTACCACCAGCTATAGCTTGCTTCAGTGGTGAACTATCTTTTCCTATCTTTAAGTCTTTATATTTATTTGATACCGAAATTCCCTGACCGTTGGTATTCAAGCGTGCCAAAATTTGCATTGGCAACGGTTGTTTTGTCTTAGTAATGGCGCCAGCAGTCATCAAATAAGGCATTGGGCTGAGAATGTGCGCTCCATCGATGCCACCTTGAGCAGAACCGAGTTCTAAGTTATCGCGTGTTGCTGCCCAAGATGTTTGTTTGACAACTTGAACATCGGTCATTCCATATTTTTGGAATAGTCCTTTTTCAAAAGCAATAATTAACGGCGCCGAGTCGGTTAAAGCAATGAATCCTAGTTTGGCTGATTTGGTTTCAACTTTGGGAGCATTTGCAACAGTCGTCACATTTGCTGCTGGTTTTGCTGTGTTACTTGTCGAAGCTCCAGAATTGTCAGCATTAGACCCATTTGATGAACAACCGTTTGCGATAATGGCGCCCGCTGCGGTAATACCTGCGGTGATGATGAATTTTCTTCTGGAGAGATTTGTCATTACTTTGTTTATTTGTTTAGTAGTTGAATTATTAATCTTGTGGAATGGGCATCCATTGTGGAATGGGCATCCTTGCCCGTTCCAACCCTTACTATGTATTAACTAATACCTTTGGTTTGGCGCCAAAGTGTGTAACTAGCAATTCTTGCAATACTGGCTGTAAATCATCACAAGGAACTCCTTTGGTAACGCAAGTTCCTAAATGCGCGTCTTTGCCAACTTTGCCACCCATGTAAATATCAACACCTTCGACAGGTTTGCCATTTTTACGCGCTTTGGTTCCCATCAAGCCAATATCCGCTACTTGAGGTTGTCCGCACGAGTTTGGACACCCTGTCCAATGAATGCGTACTGGTTGAGTCATTTCTAACTCAGATTCTAACGCTTTTATCATTGCTAGCGCACGGTTTTTGGTTTCTATCAACGCAAAATTACAGAACTGGGCGCCTGTACAAGATACCAAAGCGCGTGTAAGTGGTTCGGGATTAATTTTAAACTTTCCAAGCAGAGATTCTGTAAAAAATGATGCCAAACGCACATCAGATATATTGGGAATAACAATATTTTGTTCTACAGTGAGCCGAATCTCACTAGTCCCATAAACCTCTGCTAGACGGGCAATTTCAAACATATCTTCTGCATACAACCGACCCACCGGAATCTGCAATCCTGCGTAGTATAAATCTGATTGTTTTTGTTTATGTATACCAATATGATCTCGTTTTTCCCAGTCGATTTCGTCGTGTGCGGCGCCTGGTAAAAGTGATTTACCCAAACGCAACTCGACTTCTTCACGAAACCTTTCTAAACCCCACTCATCAATTAACCACATTAAACGTGATTTTTGACGGTTCGCACGTAATCCATTATCGCGGTAAACCTCCAAAATGGCTCGGCATACAGCTACCACATCTTGTGGAGGAACCCAAGCATTTAGAGGAATAGCAGCATCACAACGTTTAGCTGAGAAGAATCCACCCACTAATATATTGAATCCAAAATTTCCATCTGTAAATGCAGGCACAAATGCTAAGTCATTTATTTCTGCATGAACCGAATTGTCCCGTCCTCCAGTAATTGCGATATTAAATTTACGCGGCAGATTTGAAAACTCGGCGTTACCAACTCCATTGTTGGTAATCATCGCCTGGATTTGTTCAACCAACTCGCGCGTATCATACAATTCTGAAGCGTCTAATCCAGCAATTGGGTCGCCAGTAATATTACGGACGTTATCCATCCCAGATTGAACAGAAGTTAACTCAACTTCTCGGAATCGATTGAAAATTTCTGGTAAATCTTCGATTCGTATACCGCGCAATTGAAAATTCTGCCTGGTAGTAATATCAGCACAACCATCGTCACCGTACCGCTGAACTACTTCGGCTAACACCCGCATTTGTGAAGAATTAAGAATACCATTCGGCAATCGTAACCGCATCATAAATTTACCAGGTGTAACAGGGCGAAAAAACACACCTAACCACTTCAGTCGATGGTCACGGTCGGTTTCGTCCATCGCTTCCCAACCTAGCGTTGCAAATTTTTCAAGTTCTGCCTTAACGGAAAGTCCGTCTTTTTCTGCTTTTAATTTTTCAAACTTGTTTTGACTGGTAGTATTGATAGTGGCTGCTGTCATAATCGCTTCCATTACGTCGTAGTTCAATGCTCCGGTGACCGTATCCCAATATCAACCGTTTTGGTTTGCGCTATTGCACCCAAATTACCGGGATGAAATATACACGTTTGTACGTTAAGAGCGAGGCTTAGATACTGGGTTAGTAACTCTTTACATAACTTAAGTTAATGTTGAGTGAGAGCAAAAATCGTATAAATTGTTACGATTTGTTAGAAAAAATGCACAATACGGATGCCATCTATGTAACATCCGCATAAAATTAATCAAATTTTAAGGAAAAAGCATCTTGTTATTGGGAAGTACAGGACAGCTAAGAGATAATGAGTACTAAGAACGTGCGTACATTTTCCCCAAAAGTACACAAGCAAATTTTTGAACTCTAAATTTCCTGAATACCTTTCATTACATTAAGACGTGAACAACATCAACCAACTATTAATGCAAGCTATCGCAGCACGTGATACACATAACTGGTCGTCATTCAATCAATGCAAAGAGCAATTGCTAAAGGAAAACTCAAATTACCTTGAGACTGTCGAGCGTCAAGAAGATTTGTTGGAATTAGCGCTTTTGATTTTCGAGCATAGTGATTTTCATTCTCGTTGGGAAGTTGCTAAAGTCTTTAAACGTTTGGGGAGTGTCGCAATTCCAAAGCTCGTAGAAATATTGTCCGATGATACGCTAGATGAAGAGTTACGTTGGTACGCAGTGCGAATTTTGGGAGAACTCAAAAACGAGTCAGCAATTCCAGTATTAATAGAGTTAATTCAAACCGACGACTCGGAAGAATTAAAGTCAATGGCATCTGTCGCATTAGGGCAACTTGGCTCCAAAGCAATTTTATCACTCTCTTCTTTGTTAGCTTACTCGGATACGCGGTTCTTAGCTACGCAGGCATTATGTTACATCCGTAACAAAGAGACTATTTTACCCTTACTGAGCGTTGCTGAAGATTCCCAAGTCGCTGTAAGGGTAGCAGCGATTGAAGCGTTGAGTAGTTTTCATGACTCGCGTGTCCTTGCAGTACTTTTACGTAGTTTAGATGATGAATCAGCACAAGTAAGACGCACAGTTGTTACAGGATTAGGTTATCGTCGTGATTTGCATAACTCCGAGTTAGATTTAGTCGCATTATTACAACCCAAACTTTACGATTGTGATTCAATAGTCGCGAGTGCAGCTGTTGTTGCGTTGTCACGGATGGGTAATGATGCTGCTGCACATCATTTGTATCAGTTTCTATTATCACAAAAGGCGCCGCTTCAATTACAAATCGAAACAATCCGCGCGCTAACATGGGTTGGTACAATTTCCGGCTTAGAATATCTACAGCAAGCCCTAAATATAATTAGATCAAAAACACTATGCGAGCAAATTGTCACTGTTTTAGGACGAGTCCAGCAATCAGATTTAATACATAAAGCCGCCGATATTTTATTAGAAATGCTACATCAAAAGCATCCAGCTTGTTCAATAGATACCGTTAGAAGCGCAATCGCTTTATCTTTAGGACAACTTGGTAGAGTTGATGCTGTTGAACCATTAACTACCCTACTTAATGATAGTAATACTCAAGTACGCCTACACGCTCTAGCAGCTTTGAAGAACTTGGCGCGGTTAAACTATTTGCCTTAAATCTATGTAAATCTATACATATGTCATTATTTTCAGAAGATACATAGGTTTAAGAAAATCGTAAATACGCGCGCAGGAAGCTGGACTGTTATGTACCCTTTTTCCGTTCCCTTACCGGAATGTACTTCTCCGTATAATACTCAAGCTAAGTAAGAATCATCGTAATAAAGCTACATTGTCTTCATTGCTTTTTATCGCTAACTCAAGAACTTTAGCTTTAATACTGAGTGCTTAAAAAACATCAATTGTTCTTGGTGCATTCCGGTGAGTTCCGGGATATGTAAGACACCTTTATACACAATATATCAACTCCGCAAAGAGTGCATGGTGCTAGAGCGCTACCAAAGGTAAGTTCAAGTGCGTGTTGGTTCAAAACAACAATCTTTACAGATGCGGGAAAGTCTAGATTTGTTTAAGGGAAGTTAAGAAGTGAAAACAATTTATTATCAATTCTAGATGTTTTTTAGTGTCAGAAAATTTTGTCATAATTTTTAATAATTAAGCTTTCAGAAAATCCAGATATTATGTTAGAGTAAATTCATCAACTTTATGAGAACAAAATCTAACTAATTAGTTGTTATGAAAGCAAACAAGCAACAAACAACTGAAGAGTCTTATACAGTAATTACGCCTGTGATTTATTGCTCAGATGAACCACAAATAGACAGATTAATGAATGCTTGTGGAGTTGTAAGAGCAGTAACTTATAATAAACTAGGGTCACTACAAGGATGGAATTTAAATTGGATGTTTGCAGCGCCTCAAATTAAACCAATACTGCCTCCAGAGTCAGTTGGAATGTCGAAGTGCAGGAAAATTTGGGAATGGTCTGTAAACGATTGCATGAAAGCGATTGCCGCGCAGCAAGAAGCAGCAATCGCTGTGATTATCCGTGAAATCTGGCAGAAATTGCCAATGCAAGTCAATCAACAAAAACGAATTGCCTGGTTATTAGAGAAAGAAAACAAAAAACTCCATGAACAGGCATTAATATTATTTCCCAAATGTGAAATAGAGTTATCAAGAGAAAAATTATTAAATCTGTTATATACAAACCCAACAGAGGTCAATTGGTTGCATCGACGTGTTAGAAAACATTTTCAACGAGGACATACTTATAAACGTAATCAAATAGTTTACCAAGGTGCCGGTTATAAGTGTCAGCGAGTTAATCGACACTCAGTAGTATTGACTGTAATGGGTGAAGACGCACGTCAAAAGATTACATTAAAATTACGTAGCCGCCAAATCATAAAAGGACAAATTCGATTAATTCGTAACGAGCTTCAAGTACTCGAAGTTCATTGGACAAGAACTAGAACTATCATTTTACCCACACAATCTAAGTTACCTGTACTCATTGGTCTCGATAAAGGTTATACAGAAGGCTTTTATACATCAGATGGTGTACAAGTGGCGCCTGGTTTAGGTAAGTTAATGTCTAATAAAACTAATCGCATTACAGCAAAAAATCGTAATCGCTACCGAATTCGAGCTTTTTCTGAATCATTGAAGAAACATGACCCCGTTTCTTCAGCACGTATTTTCAAAAATAATCTTGGTTATAAAGTAAAAGAAAGAAAGCTACAAAACGAGAAAAACACAATTAAAAATTTTATTCGCAGAGATTTAAGACGAGTAATTACAACGAATGTAGAATTATTCTGCGAAGATTTATCCTCTCCAATAAAAAGCAAGACAGGTGCGAAATCAGTTAATCGCAAGCTAAATCAATGGATGAAAGGAGAGTTACAGACTTCAGTCGATAAGATCGCTCTGGAGACCGGTTCAAAAGTTACGTTAGTCAACTGTGCTTACACATCGCAAATGTGTTCTCTGACTGGAACGCTTTTAGGTTTTAGAAAAGGGGATCGTTTTACCTGCCACACAGGGGTTGTGCTGCACGCTGACAAAAATGCGGCCATAAATATTCGTAATCGTGGTACAGATTATGAAATCCAAAGGTTCATGAAATCAGAGGAAGTTTTGGTCGTGTTACTGAATCGTACCATTCGGTATTTAGTTTCGATTGGGAAGTCTATAAGTGATGCTTTAGAGTTGGGTTGGCTCAACCCAAAGTTTAAAGCAAAAGCTTTAAAACTTGAAACTATTTATCACTCTCAGGGGTAGAGAGTACGCTTAAGCCCACCATTGGTAGACAAGACCAAACGTCAACCATAGTCTAAAAGCACTAACCAATGCGTGAAGATAGCAGCAATTAACGACAAATTTATTGAAAGCTAGGTAAACATTATATTTAAAATATAAAGGTTTGCATAGGAATAAGTAGATTTAGTTTACCCCTGACAAACACTGGAACTTTGACTCATGTCATGCTGAGGAACGAAGTATCTAAAATCTGTAACTCATGTCATGCTGAGGAACGAAGCATCTAAAATCTGTAACTCATGTCATGCTGAGGAACAAAGCATCTAAAATCTACAACTCATGTCATGCTGAGGAACGTTAACGCAGTTTTCCCGAAGGGTAGCATCTAAAATCTACAACTCATGTCATGCTGAGGAACGTTAACGCAGTTTTCCCGAAGGGTAGCATCTAAAAGATTTTGATGCTTGTTTAAAACTAAACTTATAACCAGTTTGAGAATATATATCCTCGCCTGAAAATTCGCAAACCATTTCCTAGAGGATAAATCCCGGCAAATATATCCTCTAGGAAAATTAGCGAAACACAATACTGCCTCTACAGTAATTATTTTTACTATTTTTAATCAAAATTAAGTATTTTTTGCAAAAAAAGCGCTATTTTAGAAAATTAATATTTACAAAAGTATCGTTTTTATACAGCTTCATATTTGTCTCTATGTGGAAGTGGTAGAGTTCAAGCGAGGATAAATTCGATAAATATATCCTCAAAATATTTAAGATGCTTTGTACCTTAGCATGACAAAGATGCTTCGTACCTCAGCATGACAAAGATGCTTTGTACCTTAGCATGACAAAGATGCTACCCTGCGGGAAAACTACGTTTACGTTCCTCAGCATGACAAAGATGCTACCCTGCGGGAAAACTACGTTTACGTTCCTCAGCATGACAAAGATGCTACCCTGCGGGAAAACTACGTTTACGTTCCTCAGCATGACAAAAGTTCACATTTTACTCGTTTGGAGTATAATGCAACTTCACTCAATATAACTACCGACTCTCAAAGGAATTTGAATAATAAACTCACTTCCCTGTCCTAACTCAGAAACACAGTGTAACGAACCAGCGTGTCTCTCGGTAATAATTTGATAGCTAATAGCTAAACCCATACCTGTACCAACACCAATGGGTTTTGTAGTAAAAAAAGGGTTAAATATTTTTTGTTTGACTTGTTCTGGTATTCCCAAACCGTTATCAGCTATACAAATTTTAACAATATTGCTTTCGACTAACTCAGTAGAAATTGATATTTCAGGATTTGGGAGTACACTTTTCGTAATTTTCTCTTCTATTGCATCAATTGCGTTGCTAAGAAGATTCATAAATACTTGATTTAGCTGTCCTGCATAGCACTCAATAAGAGGTAGCTCGTTATATTTTTTAATAACTTCAATTGCAAGACGTTCCGAATTAGCTTTAAGTCGATGTCCTAGAATCATCAAAGTACTATCAATTCCTTGATGGATATCAATAGGTTTTATATCAGCTTCATCTAGTCGCGAAAATACTCGTAAAGAAAGCACAATCTCTTGAATGCGCTTTGCACCTACTTTCATTGACTGAAGTAGCTTGGGGAAATCTTCTATTAAATAATTTAGTTCGCTTGTTTCTATTTCAGCTTCGACTTCTGGTAAAGGGTTGGGATAGTGATGTTGATAAACGTTAATTACTCTCAGTAATTCTTGAGCATATTCGTTAGCGTGAGTAAGGTTAGCAGAGATAAAATTAACTGGGTTGTTAATTTCATGCGCGACACCTGCAACTAATTGACCCAAACTAGACATTTTCTCACTCTGAATAATTTGGGTTTGAGCTTGTTGCAACTCTGTTAAAGTTTGCTCAAGTCTATTTTGTGCTTCAGTACGTTCGTTTACTTCCTTCTTCAACATTAGCTCTGTGTTTCTTAGCGCTAAGTGAATGTTGACTCTCGCTAGCACCTCCTCTACTTGAATTGGTTTACTAATATAGTCTACGGCGCCTCCAAGCAAACCTTTGACTTTATTTTCAGTATCAGAAAGTGCCGTCAAAAAAATTACTGGTATTTCTTTTATCCTAGAATCGGCTTTTATCCGCTTACAAGTTTCAAAACCATCAATTCCAGGCATCATAATATCTAATAAAATCATATCTGGCTGGATAACTGGTAGTTTTTCAAGTGCCATTTCGCCACTTTTGACAACATACACTTTAAATCCAGCTTCATGTAAAATATCAAATAATATACGTATATTATTAGGATTGTCATCAACAATCAAAATTGAGTTTTTCACTACTACCTTCTTTTAGTTACAGTCAATAATATAAATATTAATTAAAGAAACTATCGCTTCCATTTCAAATTCATCAGCTAAAAACAAAACTTTCTCAGTAAAAGCTTTATATTTCTTATCTAGCCGTTCAATTTCTAAGACAGCAGCTTGAATATCAGCAACATCGCACCGTTGTGCAGCTTCATACAATGTTGTGAGTGCAGATGCAGGAGGAATGTCCATCACACTTGTTTCAGCTAAATATAACGAATTGGTTGCTAATTTCTGACTCTGCTCATAAATCCATTGCAATTGTAAGTGATTTTGTAACTGTGAAAATAATTCCTCTACTTGTACAGGTTTGGGAAGAAAATCATTACAGCCAGATAAAACTGCTTCATGCCGATGAAAATCAAACACGCTAGCAGAGGAGGCAATAATTAGTGAATTTTCAAATTCCTCTAACTCTCGCAGATGCTTGGTCATTGTAAACCCATCCATCACAGGCATTGCTAAGTCTGTAATAATTAAGTCAGGTTTTTCTTGAATAGCTTTTTCTAATCCCTCCTCACCGTTAGTTGCTTCCAATACCTCAAAACCTATTGGTTGAAGTAAATTCACTAAAACCGAACGATTTTCCCAACGGTCGTCCACAATCAATATTTTGCGTTTTTCGCTCTCAAATCCTATAACAGTACCTTTTTGGGTATTGTGAGTATTCGTCCATTCTTTTGCTTCCATAAATTCTATGTCAAACCAAAAAGTACTGCCTACACCTAATTGACTTTCTACATTAATTGTGGCGCCCATTAAACTCACAACCTTATGACTAATAGCTAAACCTAACCCCGTACCTTCGATTTGTTTTTCAGATGAACCAACCTGCTCAAATGGTAAAAATATTTTCTCCATAACGTCCGGCGCCATCCCCACACCAGTATCTTCAATTAAAAAACGAATCATCCCGTTTTCTAATACCTCAACTTTAAATGTTACTCCTCCAGTATCGGTAAACTTAATCGCATTACCCAAAAGATTGATTAAAACTTGCCGCAAACGTTTATCGTCAGCACAAATAGCAATAGGTAGTTGATTGTTTAACCGATAATCAAAACTGATACCCTTTTGTTCTGCACGAATGCTACAGATTTCCACGACACTTTGTAAAAAAGACGGAAAGTGGAAATCTTTTGGATGAAGCTCCATTTTTTTGGCTTCAATTTTTGAGAGGTCAAGGACATCGTTAATTAAAGTTAACAAATGCTCACCACACTGGTGAATAATATTAATCCCTTTATGTTCTTTCTCTGGTATAACTTTAGAACGCTGGAGAATTTGGGCATAACCCAAAATTCCATTGAGAGGAGTACGCAATTCATGACTCATCGAAGCGAGGAATTCGCTTTTTGCTTGGTTGGCAGTGTCAGCAATAATTTTTGCTTGTTGCAATTCTAGAGTACGTTCCTCTACTCTTTGTTCTAACTCATCGTTAGCTCGCTTGAGTTTTGCTGCGGCTTTTTTATTTTCGTTAATTACTCCAGAAAGTATTAAAGTAGTTAAGGCAACAACACAAATAAAAGATTGCAGCAGAAATAAAGACAAAACAACTGAGTGTTTAGCAAACGACCCAAAACCATGACCCGTTCCATAAATAGCAATTACTGATATAATAAAAACAAGTGTCGTTGATTCCCGTTGCCCAAACCGAAATACCGCCCAAATCAACGGTGGAATTAACATGTACTCTAAAGGATATCCGCTGGAAAATGTAGTCCAACTAATAATAATTACTAATAGAAGTAAGCATCCCAACTCTGCGAACTTTTTTAAAGATTTTTGCTTATCTACATATCTTTGAGACCACGTTAACAGCATTGGAATGATGACTAAGTAACTAGTAAAACCCTGTATCAACCAATTTCGCAATACATCTCCAAAACTTGCCCAAGGAGTAATTCCAGCTAATGCTTGTACCGTGACCCCATAAGTATTAGTAACAAGAGGACTAGGTATTAGTAATAAGACAAATTTAAAAATGTCCTCAGACCTTTCTAAGGGGTTACGACGTTTAATAATGCGATGGATAAGAAAAGTTGTTACTAAAACGTCAATAACTGTAACTGGCGATATCAACGTATTGACAATAAATGTCGATAATTTACCATCAGAAAATAGTAATTGGTTGATAGTAAATTCACTCAGTAAGGCAGCAGGCCAAATGCGGTATCCCAGACGCAGCATTGCCGCTAAGTAAACACCACCTGTAGGCCAACATGCTATGGCGCCATCTTTAAAGTACAGTGTTTTGGATAAATAAATTAGAGTATAGCCAATAATTGGAAGTACAACTGCCGAAATAAGCACCGTCCAGTCCAATGTAAATTTAAATTGCTTTTTATTGACAATTTGTTCCATTGATTTATTTGGTAGAATAACGAGTTAACGTGCAAGACTTTCATTTTTATACTTCCCAAAAAATATTGAAAGTAACATGGAACAGGCAAGGATGCCTGTGCTACAAGACAAAATATTTAATTATAGATTAAGTAATTGTTATGAAATGTAAATTTTTTCTTGAAACTGAATTATTTTTTAAGAAAATATTTAGAATTTTCTGATAGTCAGATTTCGTCAAAATCTCAGTTATTTTACCGTTTTGAAGGTAAATAACCCAACATCGTTGGTACTGTAGAAAGTCGCAGCGAAAGAGCAAGATGTAACAAAATCTACTAAAACTTAGTGTCAAATCAGCTAAGTTGATATCAGCCACAAATGTAATTCAGGCTACACAAACAATGCGACTAGAGCAGCTGCAAGCTTTTCTGGGTATTGCTGAAGCTGGTAGTTTTCAAGGAGCAGCGCGTAAATGCGGTGTAACACAATCTACTATCAGTCGTCAAATTCAGGCATTAGAAGGGGACTTGGGGTGTGAACTATTTCACCGTACAAGTCAGGCAAAATTGACGCTTGCGGGTGAGCGGTTGTTGCCACGCGCGCGTAAAATATGTGCTGAATGGCAAAGCGCGACGCAGGAAATAGCTGATTTGGTTTCTGGAAAGCAACCAGAACTATGTGTTGCAGCTATTCACTCGCTATGTGCTTATTACTTACCGCCAGTATTACAGCAATTTTGCCACGATTACCCGGATGTTCAATTGCGAGTGACTTCGTTAGGGAGTGACCGTGCATTAAAAGTTCTCAAAGATGGTTTGGTTGATTTGGCTATTGTAATGAACAATCGTTTCTTGACTACGGGTCGCGAAATGATTGTAGAAACGCTATACGAGGAACCAATTGAGGTTTTAGTAGCAGTTAACCATCCTTTGGCACAATATGACATGGTTCCTTGGTCGGAGTTAGTGAATTATCCGCAAGTTGTGTTTAAAGATGGATATGGAATGCAAAGGTTAGTACAAGATAAGTTTGAGCGACTCGAAGCAACTTTACAAGCGGCTTTAGAAGTAAATACGCTTGATGCTTTTAGAGGAGTGGTTCGACAAGGTGAATTTGTAGCGTTACTGCCATATTCAGCTTTAGTCGAAGCACGCAATGACCCCACCCTTGCAGTTCGTCCCCTTGCTGGTAACAGTAGTCTTTTAAACGAGACCACATCGAGTATGACCCGTCGAGTCGTTATGGTAACTACTAATGACCGTTTGCAAATTCCCCCAATTCAACATTTCTGGCAGTTGGTGCGTAAACATATACCACCTCAGTTTGCTTTGGATATGCGAAACGCAAGTTAATTATTGGTGAAACGGTAAATAATATGAGTAATAAATTTCGGGATTTGCTAAAAAAAGTCGGCAGTGGAAACCATACTTCTGAAAATCTAACTCGTAATGAGGCCTCAGAAGCTACTAAAATGATGCTGCTGGGTGAAGCAACACCAGCCCAAATTGGTGCATTTTTGATTGCTCACCGCATTCGGCGCCCAACTGGCGAGGAATTAGCGGGTATGTTAGATGCGTATAATGAGCTTGGCCCAAAACTTAGACAAATTGAGAGTCAACGTCAGGTCATAGTTTTGGGTATACCTTATGATGGTCGCACCCGCACTTATCCAATTAGTCCCATTACAGCTTTATTACTCGCAGCAGCAGGACAACCGGTTGTTATGCATGGTGGAAATCGTTTGCCAACTAAATATGGTTTACCTTTAATAGAAGTATGGCAGTCATTAGGAGTTGACTGGACTTTGATGTCATTCGAGAAACTTCTTCAAGTATTTGAGCAAACAGGTATTGCCCTAGTATACACACCCAAACATTTTCCTTTAACTAATGCAATTTGGGAATACCGCGACCAATTGGGTAAACGACCTCCATTTGCCACAATGGAATTAATATGGAACCCTTATGATGGTGATGCTCATATTATTTCTGGATTCGTTCATCCTCCTACCGAGGGAATGTTTCAAACGGCTTTAGGATTACAAGGTATTACTAAATTTACTACTATTAAGGGGTTAGAAGGTAGTTGTGATTTAGCACGCGACCGTAGTGCCATAATCGGTTTAGGCTCTACTGTATCTCAAACTGCATCCATCGAACGCTTAATAATGGCGCCTCGTGATTACAACTTTACAACCCAAGATGTTCCATTAACATCTACTGAACAACTAATTATAGACATCAAAGCAACGCTGACAGGTTCAAATTGTGAACTTATGCAAAGTACATTATGGAATGGAGGATTTTATTTGTGGCGTAGTGGTATATGTGAGGATATCCAAGCAGGTATCGCCAAAACTGAACAACTCCTTAGCAATGGAACTGTCCTTAAAAAACTCGAAGAAGTATCTCGTGCAATTACTACAGTCTGCCAAAATATGTTTCAACCAGCTTAAATTTTATTTCGGCGCCGTCTAAAATGTCCACCAATGGTGGACATTTTGCTGTGGACATTTTTAATTACCAGATTTCCATTTAAGTATAAATACTATTTTTTGTCATAAATGTAACAAACCTCCCGATGCCAATGAAAGTTGAGATGCAGGAGCTTTCATACATTTTTTAATATATTTAAAACTTATCTATATTTAATACTAAACCTTCGTGTGCTAGTACTGCTGAATCAAAGACTGATTTCACCTTTGTTTGCATTCCATCTAGAAAATCATCATTATCATCAGGGTGATGATGTGAAATAACTAAACGTTTAACTTCGCTTTTGGATGCTAAGTCAACAGCAGCTTGCCAGGGTAAATCATCATTTTGATGGTTTCGTGGTGTCAGTTCTGTATAAGTCGAGTTAGCAATCAACAAATCGGCGCCTTGTACTAATTGAATCACGTTTGCTAATTCAACGTCATCAACACTATTACTTAAATCTGTAATATAAGCAACGCTATAATTCTGCCAAGTAATTCGATAGCCAATCGATTTCTGAGTATGATTAATTAAAGCAGTAGTTATTGTCACATCATCTAAAGTAATTACACGGTTTGGAGTTAGATAACAGAATGCTAACTCTGATTGCATTACTTGCAATGGATATGGAAAGTGAGGTTGTAGCATTTGGTCTCCCAAACACTGTTTAATTGAGGCGCCGTTACTTGCAGCGCTACCATAAATGTGAAGATTATTATTAGCCACAAACGCAGGAGCGAAGAAGGGAAACCCTTGAATGCGATTAGACTGGGAGTTGGTAAAAAATAAATGCGTGCTGAGAGGAGCATCTCTAAACAGCAAACTTTTGCCCAAACTTCTTAAACCAGTACCACCATCAAAAATCAAGTGTTTACCAGCTACAAACATTTCGACACAAGCAGTATTTCCCCCATAGCGGTCAGTGCTACTACCAGGTGTTGGAATTAAACCCCGTACACCCCAAAATTGTACGGCAAAATTCCCCACTTGTCTTTCGCACAAAGAAACCCTTGAAGAATCTTTAAGTAGGTAATCTCGAGTCGTTGACATCTCTTTCATTCTTACTTTTCATGTTCAGGAATGGTATGACGATAGCAGGTCATCATAACGTCGCACTTCTAAAAGTCGATTTTTTTCGTCTACAAGTACAACCGTCGGAGAGAAAGTTTTTAACTCATCCATTGTGAACTGCCCGTAAGACATTATAATCAAGCGATCCCCTAAAATGCCTAGACGTGCCGCAGCCCCATTTAGTTCTATCGCTCCTGAATTAGCCGCTGCGGGAATTGCATAAGTCGTGAAACGCTCACCATTGTTGATGTTGACAACTTGTACCTGCTCGTAAGGTAAAATCCCTGATTTATCTAATAATACTTGGTCAATACTAACACTACCAACATAGTTGATATTTGCTGCGGTCAGAGTGCAGTTATGAATCTTCGCCAAAAGAATTGTACGATACATTTTTAATAGTTAGGAGTTAGCAGGGGCGGGTTTACCTATATCCTAGTAAACAATGAGAAATTTATGTTAACCCGCCCGTACCGGAAATAGGAGGTAGGAGCTAAATTTTATTATTCACCAAGATATAGGTAAACCCGCCTCGACGCTCCTCCTAACTTTATTTATTGCCAGCTTTAATACACTTGTCAACTAGAGGTTGAACCATTGCAACATCTTGCCAACCAAGAATTTCAGTAACTTTCTTTTCTAAATTCTTGTAGCTGCGGAAGAATTCGGCAATTTCATCTAGTTTGTGCGGAGCAAGGTCTTTAAGAGATTTAACGTGAGCATAGCGTGGGTCTTTGTCGGGAACGCAAAGAATTTTCTCATCACGGTCACCACCGTCAATCATCTCTAACATGCCAATTGGTCGTGCGGCAATGACACATCCAGGAAAGGTTGGTTCATCCATAATTACCATTCCATCTAATGGGTCACCATCATCAGCCAAAGTGTTGGGCACAAAACCGTAATCGTAAGGATATTGTACTGACGAATATAATACGCGGTCTAAAGCAAAAGCATTCAAATCCTTATCAAATTCGTATTTATTTTTACTCCCGCCTGTAATTTCAATCAATACGTTGATGATACCGGGTTTTGGTTGGGCTGGAATACGGGACAAATCCACAAAAAATCTCCTTGCTTCATACACACAAATATATGGGTAGTGTTTTTCAGCTACCCGTAATAAATTTTAAGGCGAATAATGTACTTTTGTTGACGTGATATCTTTAATACTTTGTTTTCAAGCTTTTTGGCAAGCTTTTTTTAAGTTATGTCCAAGTCAAAAAATAACTCCCCGTCCGAGAACTAGGGAGTTGACAAATTACATTAAATCGTGCATGTATAAAAAAGGCTTCTTGAAAACGCGCGCTTCGCTTTCTGATGAGTTCTGCATTATATACTCTACACACAAGCACTTGTGGCGCGAAAAATTAGCTAATGCTAAACTATTGAGTTATTGATTGAAAACATGCTGTTGTACGTGATTTAGTCTCGACTTTGTTGCAAGCTAGACGTAATTGGCTGCGGTGTGTTAATTTCGACATTATTTGATGAATAATGAGCAATAACAAACATAGGCAAGCCTAAAGTTAAAATTGCAATGAAAGTTCCGACAATGTCTGCCAAACGATGAGATGAACTATCAACATTAGCAGACTGACTATTAGAATTCATAAAAAACCAAAACCGTGACATTATTGCACTGACTCCCTAGCTTGAGAGTCTTGATACCATTTTAACCAATATCCGACGCGAGCATTACCTAGCATTTGAGCATTTCAAATACTCTCACACGGACGCTGTAATCAAAAATATTACACATCAAATTTTCAATTGCACTTGCAAAATTTGTATTCTGTGTTTCAATTTTATTATACATAACCTTAGATGCATTACTGTACCCTATCCTGATTACCCATTATTTTAAAGCTATTCCTAGCATTACAATTTACACTAACTGTACATATATTATTTTAATTGCGAATTTTCAAATCAGCAACATTAATCTACTTAAGCCAGTATTTTAAATGCTTTCAGCACTAATTTCTTACTCACAAAGACCAAATTTACTGCTGTCACAGTTAACCAAATACATTCGCAAAAATACTGAGACAGCAACCTTCACATTAATCATATAAGTAGTTATACTCAAAATCAATCATACTTCCGTAAATCACTTAGCAACTGCGGTTATAGCTACCAAACAGTACGAATAAATACACACAAAACTTTATGAGTAAAAATAATTATCTATTTACTAAAGTCAACAAAACTTCAAATTTAAATCTACACTCATTTAATATGCACTACATCAAAAAATAAGCAATCCTTCCTAAGATAGATTGAATTTAGTTTATAAGTTAATTGATAAGTCAGATTTAGGCGCCAAATAATAATAACAAAAAAACTGCCCCCACTGAATTTTGGGGGGCAGTCTAGTTAAGCAATCGGAGGGTATTCATAGCTTACTCTGCCCACGAGTAGAATTGTTGTAGCCAAGTTATCACTTGGGGACTGGAATACAAATATTAAAATCACTCTGAGCGCATATTGTAAGCACGCATTGGTTCAAAGATGAATCGAATGTAAAGATGTTTAAAGGTCGATTTAATTACTCTAGGCATTCCAAAATCAATGGCTACCATTTTATCAGGCAGGCGCCAATCCGAGACTTGTAAAGTATGAGGTTCTAGAAGCGGAAAATTAATATTTGTAAACTCAGGGACTAAATTAGCACGTTGTCCAGCAGCGAGAGTAGGTACTTGATTGGGTGGAACTTGCAGTATTTCTACTATTGCCCTATCCAAAGCAAACACATTATCAGATGCAGCTAAAACATTGAGTTGACGTGGTTCACCCCCACTAGGTCCATTACCTTCGTGTCCAATAATGCCATCGAGTATAGTTAAATCAGGGTTAATAACACGCGCAGTTGAGACCAGCATATCAGCAAAACGATTAGCATCTTTACCAGCTTCCATGTGCCACCAAGCTTTCATCTTGCCAGGAACACAGCCAAATAAATTTTTAACTCCCATCGTGAGAACAAGCTGAACGTGTGATTTAACTTTTGGTAAGTTAATTACAACATCAGCTTCCATAGCTTCTTTACACAGCAACAAATGATTAAAATCTTCGCTTGCTGCTTGGTAACGTTTGCCATGAAATTCAACGATAGGCAAATTCAGTTCATCCAAAATAAACTGGTACCCATTCGCTATGGCCACACCCTTAGCACTACCAAACGCTGGACTATCACCCAAAAAAGGTTTACCACCAGCGTCAATAACCATTTTGGCAACAGCGTATACAAGTTCCGGACGGGTGGTACACTCTTTGGTAGGACGGGCGCCTGTTAGTAAATTCGGTTTTAAAAGAACACGGTTTCCAGGTTTAACAAACGCTCTCATCCCACCCAAAGGTTCAAGCAGAGCTTCAAGAGACGCTCGTAACATCTCACGTTCATAAGAAGTAGCACGAATTAAACTAACAGAAGGCGCCATATTATTGTAGAGACGTGACATGTCACGTCTAATATTAAATTAATGGTACAATTGCGCTCATTTGTTCGAGGTTAAGAACTTCGGCAAGTTGAGCTTCAGTCATTAGTTCCTTTTCTAACACAATTTGGCGAAGAGATTTCCCTGTTTGTAGTGATTCGGACGCAACAGCAGCAGCATTAAGGTAGCCAATATGGGTATTTAGCGCAGTAACCAAAGCTAAACTACCTTCTGCGTATTCCAAACATCTTTCAGTATTAGCAGTAATACCTTTGATACATTTCTCAGTCAAGGCGCCAATAGTATTACCAAGAATTTCAATACTATGGATTAAATCATAAGCAATAAGCGGCATCATCACATTAAGTTCAAGTTGTCCAGCTTGAGCCGCAAACGTAATTGCATTATCATAGCCCATAACCTGGAAGCAAACCATACTAGTCATTTCTGCCATAACAGGATTATATTTACCTGGCATAATCGAAGAACCAGGTTGTACGGGTGGAAGTTGAATTTCTTTGAACCCAGTTTTTGGGCCTGAGTCCATCAACCGTAAATCATGGGATATTTTAGCTAAATCTTGAGCCAAATTACGAAGGGCGCCGGATACATTAACAAAAGGCGCCATACTTTGCATAGCCGCCATTAGATGTGATGCTGGTTGTAAAGGACAATCAATAAGCTGTGAAAGTATTTCTACCACACGCGCCCGATATTTGGGATGAGTGTTTAACCCCGTACCAGCAGCACTACCCCCTAACCCCAACACCATCAAATCACTCGAAGCGGTATAAATACGGTTTTGGTGTTCGCTTAAAATTTGTGCCCATGCGCGGAAACTATCACCCAAGCGTACAGGAACAGCATCTTGCAGGTGAGTACGACCCGACTTTATCACATTTTCAAATTCCACAGCCTTAACATTCATAGCTTCAACAGCATTATCCAAAGCAGGGTGTAGCGTCTGCATCAAAGCCAACAACCCACCAATTCTAATCGCAGTTGGAATTACATCATTAGTAGACTGACCATAATTTACATCATCATTAGGATTAACTCGTTTATAATTACCTTTTTCATCACCAAGAAGTTCTAACGCACGGTTCGCCAAAACCTCGTTAACATTCATATGATGCGACGTTCCGGCGCCTGCTTGGTACACATCAACTACAAATTGGTCACGAAGCTTACCAGTAAGAACCTCATCAGCAGCTTGAATAATAGCTTTACTCGTATCTTCAGCAATACAACCAAGCTCACCATTTACAATTGCCGTAGCCTTTTTAATATAAATACAAGCATCTACGTAAGTAGGCAAAGGCTTAATCCCGCTAATCGGGAAGTTTTCAACAGCACGCAGCGTCTGAATACCGTAATAAACATTACCAGGTATTTGCATTTCTCCCATCGAATCGCGTTCGATACGGAATTGAGAATCTTGTGTTTGCGACATAATAATTTTGGATTGCCAAGCATCTCTATAATGTCATGCTGAGGAACGAAGCATCTCTATAATGTATGATTTGAGACTACTACCTATCTGGAATAGTAAACCTGTATATTAACTTACGCTCTCCAACTAACGATTTTTTACCCAATGAGTCAGGGGTAAACTCCTTATTAATATCTTCTCTAATTTGACGACTTAATTTACTCCACGTTGTCATATCGTTAGCTGTACTAATATCAAAACCGTTATTAAGATTAATGCCAATGAGGTTACTTATAAGATAGCGGTCATGAAAATCATCCCAGACAAAAACTTCAATCTTAAGTTTAGCCGTGACTAAAGTAGTAGAAAGTCTCTTAAATCGGGTCTAATTCAACAGCCCACTCAACCACATTATTACGTTTACGTTGATATACATATTGCCCAAAACCACCTAAATCAACAGCTTCACCACCTATTTTGGTACGGTAAACGTCTAATTTTCCAGTATTAATACCGTGGTGTGCTAGTAACAAACTATGAATAATACTCGATTTACCTGCACTATTGGCGCCATAAATCAACGTCAGGGGTCGAAGTGGTATACGTTGAGTATCACCAAATGCTTTAAAATTACCAAGTCGTAAAGCCGTTATGGCGTTGGGTTTCATTTATATCAAGCCAAAGTTGAGGGAAAGCTTAGTTCTAGTGCGCGGAGATTTTTCCAATATATACATATATACTACATATCGCGGCTAATTTTTGTTTTTTCGACAATTTAAATTGGAACTGATGTTACGTATTGTACGACTATTATATTTAGATATTTAAAGGCGCCTCCCAAAAGCATACATATATTTAAAAAATAATGAAAAAAACTTTAATAATCCTTAGTTTCCTATTGGTTACTATAGGTGTAGTACCAACTGTAATTTTTTGGTCAAAGCGTGCTATGACTCAAAATCAACCGAATAATCCTCATGAAAAGGAGCGTCTTGAGAGAGCCAGAAGGTCTGAATCTTTATTTCAAGCCCGTTTACTAGTAGATGCTTCACATGAAGAAGTTGGAAAAGCAGCTCTTGATTATACTAAAGCTAAATTTAACATTTTGAGTGGGGCGCCGACAGTAGCCTTTACTCGCTCAATTACAAATGCTGAAATACCTTCTACAGGTCTTGGTAAAATTAACTTTATTGGTGGAGAACCGCCATTAATGCTTGTAGTGGTTAAAGGAGACTTTGATGTTAGCAGCTTGGCTACTGCTCGATTTCGTGATTTAAAACCTCGCACTCAAACAAAATATATTGTCTACATTTTTGACCTGCGTGCTGGAATTCCCTGTCTAACTTCGACAGGTGCAACAGGAGAGTACTTCCGTCGTGTACTTAATGATGCAAGTTTACCTGATAGATAGGATTTTAATTACGATTATAAACTAGATGTAAGTATCAACTATTAGCTCTAGTGAAGTACTTCCCATGTATCAGTAGGAACTGCTGGAGCAATTAAGTCCCACAGGATTTCGCCGCAAATATTAGAATTAGGATTGCGTGAACTAAATGCCTCTTCGCAAAATGGCTTTAGCGGTACTACACAAATATTAGAATTTCTTGCACAACTTCCCAGTCCTGAAGAGATTCTCGCTTTACGTCCATCAGAGGAATTGCGAACACAAATAGACACATTGCTTGAAAAAAATCGGAATACTGGCTTGACTCCAGAAGAAGAACAAATATGGCAGCAGTACGAATATTTAGAGCATTTAGTTAGAAAAGTAAAAGCAAAAGCTTTATTAAAGCTAAAAAGTAATTAAGTCTTAGAAGAACCGTTTTATGAGCAAAACATACATTTATATTACTGCACAGTCAGCAATTGATTAAGTTTAATTTTTAAATCTGACGATGCTAAAAGTGGTTTATAGACTTCACCTTCATAAGTTTTCCAGACATATCCTGAGCTAAAATAATGAAAAGTTTGAGGTGAACCTGTTTCTTGCCAAATACTAAGAGCTAGGACTAAACCTGGAAAAGCAAAATTTGGTAAATCTTCTAATAATTCGTTATAAGTTCTGAATTCATCAACTTCTACACCCACCAAAGCGTAACGGAAATTAGGAGCAGAAAGCAAACGTTTATACAGCAATAAACCTAGTTCAGTCATCAAATAAGCTGTTTCTGGTGTACTTACTCCTACTTCACTAATGTTACTAGGGCAAACTCGACACCACCAGTTGTCCTCAATATCTTGAAAAATACTTACCTGACATTGGGACTGAGTACCATTTGAGAGAGTCCAGTAAATACCATCAAAATGTTGCGAAAACTCTTGTGCTAGCGCTTGCTCAGAACCACATTCGGCAGACAAACTAAATACCCATGCCATTAATATTCTCCTATTAACTATTATTAAACCATCAAACGAGTACCCCCTATTTTAGGTTTACTATTTTTCTCTACCATTCCCCGATAATAAAGTTGTGCCATCAGCTAGAATTATTCATGAATATTCCTAATTTAATTACTTTCTCGCGACTTTTGGGCATACCGTTTCTACTGTATGGGTTGCAGAACCCGACATCACAAGCAAGATGGATATGCTTGGTTATTTTTTTAGTATGCGCGCTTACTGACTGGTTAGATGGATATCTCGCGCGTAAGTTAAATCAAATTACTGACTTGGGTAAGTTTCTCGACCCTTTAGTTGATAAGTTACTTGTACTGGCGCCTTTACTTTCGTTAATTGAGCTTGGGCAAATACCAGCTTGGGGAGTATTTGTAATTTTGGGTAGGGAGTTGGCGATAGCTGGATGGCGTGTTAATCAAGCTACTATATCTGGCGCCAATATTTGGGGTAAGCTCAAAACGGTTAGTCAAATTATTGCTATCGCGCTTTTAATTGCTCCACTTGGAGAAAGTTGGAGAGTTCCTGCGCTTGCTGCTTTTTGGGTGTGTGTGGCACTGACTGTTATTTCTGGGGTTATTTATTTGTTGCCTTCTGAACCTCTAAAAAGTCAGTCCTAATTGTGGAGTGAACTATCTTTAACTCTGTGTCTAATAAGGTAAGAAACTTGGTATGAGACGGGCAGGGATGCCCGTTCCACAAGTCCACAAGGCAGAGGACACAGAGATAAGAGGGAAGTTAGGCGCCACGGAATAATTGTAAGCGAGGTCTTTGTAGGACTTGAGTATACAATTCTTCTAGCATTGAAACATTTTTATCGAGGGTATAGCGTTCGATAGCGCGCGCTCGTGCTTTTTGTCCAAGTATAGTTGCCATTTCTGGATGGTCTTGGAATAAAGGCAGTAAAGTTCGTAGTTGTGAACGCACAGTCTTTGTATCTATTACTACGCCTGCTCCTTCTAATGCTTCACCATCGGCACCAACGTCAGTGGCAATACAAGCTACTCCACACGCCATTGCTTCGAGTAAAGACAATGATAACCCTTCAACTAGCGAAGGTAATATAAATACATCTGCTCCTCGTAATATTTCGATGCGTCGCAGTTCGTCGGCGACAAAACCCAACCAAGTTATATTATATTCGGCGCCATAGAATGGTTCGAGGGAATTTTTTAATGGTCCATCACCAACTATTAATAGCTTGCTTTGTGGTCCCATTTGTGCTTGTTTCCACGCGCGCAGTAATGACTCTACGTTCTTTTCTGCGGCAATACGTCCTTGATACACAAACAAACGTTCGGCTCTAAATTCAGATTTAATTCTAGAGGTGCCAGGAGAATACTTAATGGTATCTACCCCGTTGGGGATGACAGCAATATTATCTTCGGGGACTCCTAAGCGTGCTAATAACTCGCGCTGTATTTGCGAAAAAATAATTGTTGAGTTGTAGTTACACAGAAATGGTGCATAGAGTTGGTACGCTAAAAGCTGAGTTCCTGATACAAGTTTGGCGCCTTTGCCCGCAAATGGTGTGTGGAAAGTCGCAATTAGTGGTAAATTTAGCTCTTCACAAATTTCTGGTAGTACAAAATCTAAAGGTGATAGCGTTAGCGAGGCATGTACAACATCAGGTCTAATGCGTCGCAGCGACTGCGTTAATAACTTAGTCGCTTTGAACGAGGGAATTGTATAAACCTGAGATTTATAAATGAAAGGTAAAGGAACCTCTTGACAATTCCATGAATTATCTGCACGAGATTCTGTCGCAAAATGTAGAAAACTTACCTGATGTCCTCGGTCGAGTAATGTATTTGTAATTTCTCGACTGTAGGTGACATTACCACAAAAGGGCGTTTTTTTTCCAATCCAAGCTATACGCATTCTTTATTAGTTATTAACTTGCGGGGGGTAAATATTAAATTCTGTCTTTAGCACTGTGCTTCGATAAGAAGTACACTTTATGGACTTTTATTATCATAAAATCCCGCCGAAATATATAATAACCAGTAAAAATTAACTTTTGTCAATCGCTCCTCATCGTCTTTGTACATCACCAATGGTAAATAGATTACATTCAACCTCAGTAAAATTCCTTGAGATTGCGTGTAACATCAATTAATCAATGACTACTTTGTAGTTGGTTCAGATTTAAACAGTACCAAACCACAGCTTAAAATCACTATTGCCGCAAGTCCTAAAAATACAGTTTTTAGTCCAAAAAATGTTTCAGCTACACCTGCTAATGCTAAAGGTAAAGAAAGAGCAATATTAATCACATTGTTTTGTAAACCAAAGACTTTGCCACGCATTTCTGGTGGGGTTTGAGTTTGTAGCACTGTTTGCATTGGTATCCCAATTAACGCTCCAAATACTCCCAGCAACATAATTAATGCTACTACTATATAAAGTTGTTTTGTAAATATTGACAATCCAATCAGCGATGCCGCCATCCCAATACATCCCAACAAACTCATCTGGCTATGCTGTAAGCGCGCGGCAAATTGCCCAATAAGCATGGCGCCAATAGCAATACCTACACCTCCAGAAGCAAGTAAAAAGCCAAATTGTTCAGCTTTCATATTCGGGATAATTTCTGCTAGCCTCACTGCTAATACAGTCAGTGCAGCAAACACAGAGAATAATACTATTAATTGTACTAATGCACTGCGAAGCGGATGATTGCCTTTCAAATATCGTAAACCGTCGCGTAAATCAGAAAGCACATGAGGCGCCTCAGTATCAGGATGAGGCTTTTCCTGCGTGCCAATCAGCAATAAAATTACGCCAGCTATCACATAACTTCCACCAACCACAAATTCTTTACCCAAACTTCCAAACAAACCGACCTGACACCAAATTCTATCGGCAAAGTTCAGCATCGGTTCTCCGACTGCAAAACCAATAATTACCGATGCCATCATCGTGGTTGTATACAGCGAGTTTGCCGACAGCAAATTATTTTCTTCAATTATTAAAGGAATTGCAGCTTGTTCAGCAGGTGCAAAAAACTGAGTGAGGGTAGAGACTAAAAAAGTCACTGCCAAAATAATCAAAAATCCTACAGGTAGGGCGCCAACGGGTTGAAAGTCATGTGTCAGCCATAACAATATAGGTATGGCAAAAACGAACATTCCCCGCAATATATTAGTACTAACTAATACAGCTTTCTTTGACCAGCGGTCTACAAATACACCAGCGACCGAACCAAATAATACTGCTGGAATAGTAAACGCCATCATAATTGCCGAAACCCAACCGCTTATGGTTTGCTCACCTGTTTGAAAGTGAGTTTTGATTATGGCAATCATTAGTACTAAATAAACTTTATCTGCCAATTGGCAGAAGACCTGACCTCCCCAAAGTGCAAGGAAGTTTGGATTCTTCAATACAGGCAAAAAGCCAATAGGGTTACTATCTGGCTTAACGTCAATCGAATCTACACTCGTCTTACCATTATTAGAAGATGTGGCGCCATTTTTACTGACATGTACCAAATCGCTCGCATCAGTTTTTGAATTAACCGAGGCGCCATTTTTAGTCGAATCTAGAGGGATGACATTTTTGCTAAACCCCTGTGGGGACGATTTAGAATCGGGTGAATTATTACTAATGGGTGTTCGATTTGGCTTTGCAGGATGGCTAGGTAACGAGTAATTGGTTTTTCTTTCACTGGAAGACGGTTGTATCATAATTAGCGGCAAAAAATGAATCGATTAAAGCAGCAGAGCGAATCGAACGTCCTAAATGATACTGAGCGTATTGGCGCAATACCTGCTCAACAGATAACCAACTTTGGTCTTGAGTATTTCCCACAGCATCGCTGTTAGAAATATCTAATTGTGATAGCTGCTGAAACAGAAATAATTCTGTCGCATTTAGGCGCCTACTCAAGGTAGGTAATTCCTGCGAGTGGTGAATTGTTTCGTAAGTTTCGTATGTGTCGTGGGGCAATTGTTGTGGGGATGTATATCCCTCAACTTCGCGTGCAGTACTTTTTTCCTCCTCCTGCTTTAAAAGATTTTGTGATGAACGTAGTTTTTCCCATGCATCCAAATAAATAGCTCCACCAGCATTAATGCTAAACCCGACTTGGTTACGAGCGGCGCCAAAATCAGCAATTAGAGGACGTTGCGTCAAACAACAAGCATCAACTTGTGGTGCAAACCCCGCTAAAGCCATAAATTGGAATACTGCATGGCAAAGGAAAGCGACTACTTGTAATGGGTTCTTACTACTGACATTTTCCAAACGGGATAAATGTTCGTTGAGTAATTCATATAGTTCTTCTTGTGGGTTTTCGCTCAATGCTTGGGACAAAACAATTTCAGCCAAGTATTGACTCGCGGCTAATTTCCCTAAATCTTTAGCCAGCCCCGGATATGATTTTACAGTATTTGCTTGTGTAATTTTGTCTAGTGACCGCCCTTTGGCAATCAGTACTTCGTTTACTACAAACATTGCGCTTCTGCCGCCTAGACTAGAATTGTGCTTACGCGCGCCCGGTGCAATGGCTGTGAGTAAACCGTACTCTTTTGTCAAAATAGTCACTAACCTATCTGATTCCCCAAAAACTTGGGTTTTCAGATTAATACCAGTTGCCTTATAGGTTTTACTCATTAGCCACCGAATCAGTAATTACCCTTTTGTTCCAGCGTATCGTACCCTTTGAGTAATTCGACACTGCGGGAAGTTCCCAGTCGAGTTGCCCCCGCTAATATTAAGTCTAAAGCTGCTTGTAACGTCCGAATACCCCCCGAGGCTTTAATTCCTACCCTGTCTCGTGCAACCTCTTTCAAAAGACGTACATCCTCTACCGTGGCGCCACCGTTCCAACCTGTACTAGTCTTCAAAAACGCGGCGCCAGCGTCCATTGCAATTTCCGCAGCTAAAACTTTCTCAGTATCCGTGAGTAGCGTAGTCTCTAATATTACCTTAACAGTTTTTCCAGTTGCTTCACAAATATCAGCAATTTCACGGTGTACATCATCGGTCTTACCAGCTTTCAAAAAGCCTAAATTTAACACCACATCCAACTCAGTGGCGCCGTTTTCTACCGCTTCTTGTGCCTCATAAAGCTTCGTCGCTTTCGTCACTGCTCCTGTAGGAAAACCAATAACAGTACAAACAACAGGCTTTTTATTACGGAGAAGTTCCGTTGCCAACTTAACGTAAGTAGGGTATATACATACTGACGCAAAGCCATATCTATCAGCCTGCTCACACCATTGAGTAACCATATCTGGCGTTGCCGTCGGAACCAGCAGCGAATGGTCGATAAATGGCGCAATATCAATGTCCGAATACTCCGTATCTGAATATCTTGCTGCCATTACGTTTTTAATCAACTATATATTACTAAATCTTATCAAAACTTAAGAGTCCTTTAATCATTTTAACTTTTATTACGGATTTTACGGATAAATTTCCATAAAATTATGCCAAACTGGCAAAATACAAGCCTTGTCAAGTCTAAGAGTGGAATAATTTCTTGTGGAATGGTTTCTTGTGGAATGGGCATCCCTGCCCGTTCCTAATCCATGTATTTATAAAAATAGCTAATTAATAAAGTCAATAATAGATTGTGCAATAGCTTTTGATGCTAAATAAGGAACACCATTTCCAATAGTTTTAAACATATTAGTAAGTGACATATCATCAGGCAAAACAAAACTTTGTGGCAAAGATTGAATTGCCAAAGCTTCAGCTACAGATATTCTCCGAACTTTATAAGGATGTAAATGTACTTCGTTATTACCATAGCAAGCAGTCGGAGAATAACGCCAACGATGTAAACGTTTAAAAGATTTTCTCGAATCATCTCCTTCTGCAATTGAAGCAAATTTACTAATTCCCGCTCTCGGTTGAAAATAGTGTTGAGAATTAGGATGATTTAAAACATTATTTTTTCTAAACCAAAATTCGACTGTTAGCTCTTCTGGAATTGTTAAAGGACAAGGTATAACAGAGTCTACTTCAAAAGGTTCGCACTGGCGCCAGGGATAAGAAAAAACAACACTTCGAGGATACACAATATATTTTTGCCAAGGGAATTCAAGTTCAAAAACTCCAATCTTGCTTAAAAAATGACTACGAAAGCCGATTAGGATAATTCTGTCTCTATCTTGTGGGGCGCCGTATTCGATAGCATTAATTAAGCGGTCTGTCAATATATAACCAGCTGACTGTAATTTTACCTTCAGAGATTGATAAAATAAATTATGCTTTTTTGTCTTCCATAAACCCTTGACATTTTCAAACACAAACAAATCAGGCTGTTGTTGACAAATCAATTCAACATATGCACTACTCAGCTTACCATTATCACCCAAATAACCACGATTTTTGCCACCTATAGAAAAATCAGGACATGGTGGTCCACCAATAAACCCAATTACATTTGTATCGTTTGTACGACAATCTTTTACAAAATTCTTTAAATAATTAGCATGAGAAGATTCTATCAGCTTATTAACATCATTATCTTCCCCGTCATGATATCCATATTCAGGCAAAGGCAAATTTAGATTTACACGTGAGTATTTATATGCTGCCATGAAAGGCTTAAAAATATCGTTTACATAAACAATCTCATACCCACAAACTTCAAATCCAAAATCTAAAAAACCAGAGCCAGCAAAAAAAGAAAAAATCTTCGGTTTAACAGCCATTTACTTAATTATATAAATTCCTCTCTCTGTGGTCTAATAGTCTCTGTGGTAAAAAAATATTTAGCATAATAATGTTTTGTTAGTGTTTTGTTGGGTTCCGTTCTCCAACCAACCTACAAATATTTTTTTAGCCCCCTCACATATAAGTCGAAACTTTTGAGCAAGGGAGTCTCTAAACCTACAAATGGCGCCAAACTATTGTTTAATGCTCCTGTAACCAGTTGTTCAAATCATCAATATTAGTAAAATCTAACAAAGCCTCGCCAAGTGCTTCTAACTGAGTTGAATTCATAGACTCAACACGCGCGCGCACTTGGGGCGATAATTCTCCAAATCGTCGTGACAGTAAGCGTAAAATTAATCCTTGTTCACCATCTTGTCTACCGCGTTTGTAACCAATCCGCTCACCTGTGGTAATATAAGGCATACTTTGCTCCTCTTCAAATTGTTTTAATTCTTCCCAAAACTTGTTTTCTAACCTCTCTGGTAAAATCATAACCCAATCTATAAATCTATAGAGGTTACGAATATCCTGCTCGTCTAGCCCTTTTTCGTAAAGCTGACGTATCAAGCCAAATTTTGACTCTTTTCGTTGATTAGGTTTTCCTTGGGTTTGCTGCATTTTCAAGTGTGCCATGACAACATGAGCAAACACGTTATCACTAGCTTCAAGTTGAGCAATGCGATTTTGGTAATCTAAAAGCTTAACGCTGTCGAATTGAAAATCCAATTTTGTACCTGGGTAAGTAAAACTAAACCCCTTCGGGCGCCAGTTTGGGCTACTATCACATAAAATCGCCAAGCTAATTGCTGGTTTATCAAAACGGTCGAAAATTCGGAAGTTATATACAAACATGCGTTTTTCAAAGCCCTTTTCCGGTTGGGCCTGAATTTCTATATGTATCAGTAACCACAATTCTTCCCCTTTATGTCCCCATACTTTGACTAATTTATCTGCATATCGTTTACCTTGTTTGGCTTTACGAGAAATTTGGCGAAACTCTTTATCTAAAAACTCGTGTTTACGACTCCAGTTAATAAGAGATGCAACCTCTGGGAAGAAAAACTGCATCGCTTGGGGAAAGTAAATTTCGAGAATTTCTTTCCAAGGTGAATCGTTATCAGCACGCTTTTTCTTAGTAGTTTTTTTAGTAGCTTTCGTAGTTGCAGCCATAAATTTATTTCATTGGTAGTGCAAATGTTTTTTCCATTAAAGGGTAAACTTTGCATTTAAACAATATCAATGAAATAATTTAAAAAATGAACTTCAATGTTAGTATAAATTTTAATCAGTATCAGCGATATAAAAGTCTAATTTAGTGTCAAAATATTACGCAATATCGAATAAACCACATCCAAAAAACCCTAAATGATTGGTAATTTTAGTATCACCGTAAAAACCACAAGTAAAAAAAGCTATGTCAAATTATATAGTTTTATTAAAATCAAAGCCCCCCAAATTTACACGGGGGGTTGGGGGAGATCAAACACCTTCAGGAACTAACTTTTTAACACCTTGACTAACAAACCCTTGTAAAGTAGCCACTTGTTGACTTTGCTGAAAAACATTTTGCAAAGACGAACGTAACTTATCCAAATTCAGTGCATTTCCAGTTTCAATAGAAACTTCCTGCGCTTGGAAATACTCAACCAAAGCTAACCCAGCAACGCGCGTTAGATATGCAGCACTTACACCTTGAATAACACCACCCACAGCGTAAGTAACAGCATTAGTCTTCAACACAGTACTAACAGCTTTCGTCGAAAGTTCAACTAAACCAAGTTTAAGCATTAACCCTCCCATTTCTGCTGCCACAGTTCTGGCTTGGTCAAGGGAGAATTTTTGCTGGTACACATTACCCAAGTCCATAACCATTTGTGCGTTAATAGCAGCAGTCGCTAAAATATCTAACGCAGGTAAGGGGTTAGCAAACGCAGCAGCAGCAGCTATCCATTGATTTTGTTCAATTATTGGAGTAGCGCGTGACAGTCTTACTATATTTAATGCTGTTTTAGCTTCAGTTTTGAGTAAGTTCGCTTTTCTAACAGTAGTTGCCCATATCAACTTTTGCCCTGTAGTCGCAAATACTTGACTCAATTGAGTTGTTAATTGCTGTATATCAGGCGCCGGCTGTTCCATCCATTCGCTAGTCGTACCATCTGCGTTGTGCTTGCGAACTTTAATTGGTACAGGCGCCACCGATGTTGCAGTAACATCACATTGCAACCGTTGTTTTAAAGATGACAAGATACTTGCACGCTCATCCGGAATGTATTGGTCTTGCTTATTGAAGACCACCATGATGCGACCACTGGTAGCGTTCAGTTGCTGAAGCGTTTGATATTCTGTATCAGTAATATCACCGTTAGTAACAAATAACACGTAGTCAGATGTTACAGTATTATTTAAAACTTCATTATCAGTGTTAGAAGCCTCAATAAACAAAGGCGCCGTTTCGTAAAAGTTCGCCTTGGTAACGGGTAATAATTCACAGTTTTGCTGTAAAGTGTTAATTAGCGTAGATTTACCTACAAATTTTCCACCAGTCACAGCTAGTTGCATTTCTTCCCTGTCAATTTCTTTCTCTAGTTTAGAGATTTGATTTTGCAGCAGAAACGCAAAGTTTTTTGTCTCTACATCATCTTCACAGGCGCCTGCTAACTGACTGACAACAGCAGAAGCCTTTAATATCGCCTTTTCAACAGCCGCACGGTCGCTAGGTAATTCTTCAAGCAGTACGTTGGGACTAGTACTACGCTGCTTAAATAGCCATAAAGAACCACCAACAGCGACTAAACCCAATAAGCTAAACTCACTAAGAAAGACGAATGAGTCTTGCAAGCTATCGAACAGCCACAATGCAAAGCTAAGGGACAGTCCTCCTACTAATATCGGTCGCTGCAACTTCACAGTTTTATTCTCCGTTCACCAGACAAATGGTTTCTCTTACAGGATAGTCCATTATCCATAGCTTCGATTCAGTCCAAAGAAACCAGGCTTCTTGTTATAAATTACACTAAGTATCACAGCCGTCGATAGGTCAGTATTTCCACTGCTGTAAATCAGCCAAAGAAACCAGGCTTCTTGTTATAAATTACACTAAATATGAAAATTGTCGTAAAGAAGCCTGATTTCTGGACAATCAACTATCCGGTAGTGAAATAATTGGAATAGAAGTGTGTAATAAGCGACAAGTTCTGTACATCTGAGGCAAGTGTTCAGTTTATGAAATTTAGTGTCGTAATTACGACGTATAACCGTTTGAAATTACTGCAAAGGGCAATAAACTCAGTTTTGCAGCAAACAATGGACTGTGAAATAGTAGTTGTGGATGATTGCTCTATTGATGGAACACGCCAATTTGTAGAGACTTTGTGTGACGAAATGTACGCACGCGAAGATTTTCGGTTAATTTACTATCGTAATTCTGAAAACTCAGGACATGCAGCGACGGTAAATATTGGAGTTGAGAAAAGTAGTGGAGATTGGATAAAGTTTTTAGATGATGATGATTACTTGGCGCCTAACTGTTTAGAAGAAATGAGCAAAGCAATTACACTTAATGAAAATGCTGCCATTTGCTCGTGTGTTGCCGCTCAGGTAGACCAGGACGGTGTTGAAAAAAGTCGCACTCCACAACTTGGCCCAGGCAAAGCATATTACATCCCACAAGCTGACATTCATTATGGAATGCTGCTGGAAATTATTCCTTTTGGTACACCTGTACAAGTAGCTTGTAGGCGCCAAGCTTTTTTAGAATCGGGTGGATGGGATATTAGTATGACTTCTTGTGATGATATAGATTCTTGGATTCGCATTAGTAAATTTGGTGATGCGATTTTTTTGAATCAATGTCTTGCGTATCGCACCCAATGGGATGGGGGGTATGACCAAAAAATAGCTTATTTGAAGCGACTTGATACAAATATATTGATGAAAGAGAAAATTTATGCTTTGGTGGATGCGACTCATAGTCAAAAAATTCCAAAGCTTGAAAATATACGAAGTTATCTCAAACTGCATTGGATGCTAGTGGCACTTAAAAACAAAAATATTCGCACTGTCGTCAAAATATTTGAGCCAGCGATTTTATCTCAAAGCGCTTGCTGGTTACTAATTAGCGCTTTACTGATTCGACGCTGGCGCCATCAAAATACCCAAATTCGTAAATTCATTTTAATACATTCGTAGAGACGTGATTAATCACGTCTCCGGTTCCGGAGCATTTCTACCCAAAAAATTTCTTCGGCACTCCTAAACGAGATAAAATAGGTTTCCAAGAGCGTAAATCGAAAAAATCGTGCAGCATAACATAGAAACAGGGAATAATAAACAGTGTTAATACTGTTGCTAAAGATAACCCTGAAAAGACTACTACACCAAGAGGTTGTAAAAACTCAGAACCTTCACCAATTCCCAATGCCAAGGGAAACATACCCAACACAGTAGTAATTGTAGTCATTAAAACTGGACGTAAACGTTGTGGTGCAGCTTCTAATATTGCAGTTCGACGATTAATACCTTTTTGTTCCCCAAGTTGATTTGCAAGTTCAACCATAATAATGGCGTTGTTCACTACAATACCAACTAGTAAAACTGCTCCAACTATAACCGTGGCGCCAATAGCAGTTTTAGTAATATAAAGTCCGAAAATTCCCCCAGCTAGCGCAAGTGGAATTGTAAACATAATTACTAGCGGGTCGATGAGCGAGTTGTACTGTACTGCCATTACCACAAATACGAGAAATGCAGCTAATCCTCCTAATAATCCGAGTGAACCTTGCAACTGTCGATTTGATTCAACCGCAGCACTAGGTAAAACTGTCACGCCTTGTGGTAGTTTAAGATTACTAAATACTTGATTAACTTGGGTAATCGCATCACCCAGACTGGCGCCTTCACTCAAGTTACCAGCAATTAAGAACACCTGACGCTGATTAATCCGCTGTATTTCCCCTGGCGCCTGACCTTCAACTATTTGAGCAACATCACTCAGACGAACTTGGCGACTACTATCAATAAATAAAGGTATTCTTTCTAATTGCGAACTATTTCTAATAGACTCTTCATCTAACTGTACCCTAACATCGACTAAACGGTTGCCGCGTTGCAACTGAGTAGGGATACTACCTTCAATTGCAGTTTGAATTGTGTTGCCAATATCTGTAGTTGTTAATCCTAAAGCAGCAACTCTTTCCCAGTCGGGACGAATTTGAATTTCTGGTTGACGTGCGTCAGCATCAGGACGGAATCGCGCAGCTTGCACTTTATCTTCTAAAGCACTTAAAACTTGGCGACCTGCTTGTTGTAAACTATTCTCATCATTGCCTTGAAGAATGACATCAATATCGGCGCCACGAATCGGCGAATTATTTAGTATTAAACCTCGAACTTGACCGGGCGCCAGACGCAGACGAATTCCTGCTAAATTCAGTTTGTTAAATTGTTTATTGACTTTTTCAACATATGCTTCTACATCAGTTCCTGGTTTGAGGGTAATAGTACTCGAACTCCGCAATGGGTTTTCGTTCGTATTGCTACCAAACAAAAATCCGCCAACTGTAGAAAAAGCATACTCGGTTTCAGGTTGTTTCGTCACAATATCATCAACCGCTCTCATCACCTTACGGTTAGTTTCCAAAGGAGTACCAGGAGGAAACTGAGCGAATAAAGTTGCTTGTCCAGTATTGATACGGGGTAAAATTTCTTGAGGAATTTGCGGCGCCATCCACAAACTACCACCACCAAAAAGCACAATAGCAAGACCCACAGCTAATAAGCGGTAACGTAACACCTGATTTAAGAAACCACCATATCCTCTAGTTGCACCTTCAAAGCGACGATTAAATTCGCGCAAAAACCAAAATTTGCCTATTCCACTAGAAAGGCGCCAAGCTAACATTCGTGAAGTTAACATTGGCACCACCGTTACAGCAATCAAAATTGAAGCTGCAACAGAAAAACTAATTGTTAATATCAACTCATTAAATAACAGCGAGATAAATCCACCAATAAGTAAAAACGGTAACACAGCAACTAAGTTAGTACTCGTAGAAGCAATAAGTGCCGATTCCACTTCACTACTACTTTTCTGTGCTTGATGTATCATTTCCTGTTGATTCAAGCGGGTTTTGCTGTCTTTGCCTGGAGTTACACCAGCACCCTCAGCAATGTTTTCTAACATCACAATTGAGTTATCAACAACAATACCCACACCTAAAGCTAAACCACCCAAACTGAATACATTTATAGATAAACCAAATAACCCCATGAAAATAATTGCGGCAAGGGTAGCAAGGGGAATAGCAAAAACAATAATAAAAGTTTGGCGTAGCGAACCAAGGAATAATAAAACGGCTAAAGCAGCTAAACCGGCGCCAATTAAACCAGAACTAGTAACATTAGAAATCGAATTACTAATAAACTTTGACTCATCTAATGTTGCTGTTAACGTCATTTCTTCAGGTATTAAACCTGACTGCTTAAGTTCATTCAAACGTTTTTTAACACCATCAACAACATTAATAGTGTTAGCATCCGGTTGCTTCTGAACACTAATTTTTACTGCTGGTTGTTTATTTAGTAAAGCAAAGACTCGTTGATTCTCTGTACCATCAATCACAGCAGCAAAATCACGAAGATAAACACGTCTATTTGGAGTAGGAGTTGCAGTCGAGCTAGGAGAAGAAACTTCAAATGAAAGATTACGAATTTCATCAGCAGATTGAAAGCGTCCAACAGTACGGGTTAGAGGTTCTGAATTTTGACCGAATATTCTACCGCCAGAGATATCTTGGTTACGGTTTCGTAATTCATCCAAAACATCAGTTAAACCAACACCCAACGCTTGTAACCTATCCAAATCAATATTGACATTAACCTCTTCTTGCACCCCCCCCGACACATCGACACCCGCAACTCCCGCAACTACACCCAGTTCACGCGCGAGTTCCTCTTCAGCAAACACCCGCAACTGAACAGGTTCTAATGATGGTGAAGTCAAAGCAAATTCATAAACAGGTAACTGTGAAGGGTCAATTTTAAAAATGCGCGGTTCTTCGATAGTGTCAGGTAGTCTGTTACGCGCACGGTTAAAAGCAGCAGTCGCATCATTCAAAGCTTGGTCAATATTACCCCCTGGCTGAAAGAACAAATTCAAATTTATTTGTCCTTCGCGCGTTTGCGAAAATACTTGTACTACTCCCTCCGTAGCCGAAAAAGCTTCTTCTAGAGGTCTTGTGACTTCATCAATTGCCACTTCTGGTGATATTCCAGGCGCCGTAATATTAACACCAATTCGGGGATAAGTAATTGAAGGTAATAAATCTACAGGTAACTTCAGGATGAAAAAGACACCCATAACAATTACCGCTAGCGTCAACATCAAAGTACCAATATGCTGACGAATCGAAATTGCACTAATACTAAAGCCTGTGGTGTTAGTTTGCTGCATATAGAGTCAAAAGTGCTGAGTGCTGAGTGCAAAAGTGCTGAGTGCTGAGACCCAACATTAATTTACGTTTTGTTATGATTTCTCTGAAAGAATTGAAAGCCCGACGGTTTCACCATCTTTGAGAGGTTTACCGCTTCTCACAACATAAGACTCGCCTGCTTGCAACCCTGATAAAATCTCAACGTTTCCATTACTTCTTTGCCCAAGCGTTACAGGTCTAGCGCTTACCGTTGGTTTTGCGGCGCCTTGTTGCAGCACAAATATTGTGCCTTGACGGCTCTGATTTTCTTCTTGTCTTGCTTTATTTCCTGATGCGTTTTCAGCTAGTGCTGTCACTGGTATAACTACTTGCTGTGCGGTATTAGTATCAAAAGCTACTCTTGCTAAAAGTCCGCTGCCTATCTTAGCATTGCTATTTCGTATTTCCACCTCAACTGGTATTAAGCGCGCGGTAGCATCTGCAACTGGGGAAATACGGGCAACTCTACCTGTATATGTTTGATTAGGAAACGCATCTAAACTGACTCTTACTGATTGTCCAACTCGAATATTTCCTATTTCTAACTCTGAGAGTTGAACCACAACCTTGACGCGGCTAAAATCGCTAATTTTTAAAACTTCATTACCTGGTTGTAGTAAGTTACCTGGTTCGGAAACTTTTTCTGCCACTACACCATTAATAGGAGATATTAACCTAGCATAAGAGCGACGTTTTCTAGCTTCGGCTACAACTGCTTGTTGGGCAACAACTCGACCTTGAGCAGTTGCAACAGCTTGTTGTTCTGTACTGACTTGTGAAATTGCCGCACGCAAAGCTTGGGCAGCAGTTTGTGCTGCGGTACGACTAGTTTGTGTAACTTGTTCAGAAATGGCGCCTTCTTTAAATAATTGCTGTTGACGGTTAGCATCAGATTGCGCTTGCACTAGTTCTAACCGTAAGCGTTCAACTTCAGCTTTTCGGTTGACTATTTGTGTATTCGTCCTAGCAACTTCTGATTTTAACGAAGCAAGTTCAGCTTCTGCTTGATTTAATGCTGTTACTAACAGTGCATCATCTACTTGTCCAAGCGTTTGTCCCTGCTTAACAGTGCTACCCACATCAACCGAAAGCGCTAATAGTTGTCCTTCTATTTGTGAGCGCAATGATACAGTTCGATATGGCGCCGTTGTCGCAGTAAACTCTGGTTTTTCTTGCAGTACGCCTGTTTTAGCTATAGCTACATCTACAGGTGTCGCTCTATTTGCAGCTGCAGCAGGTTGCTGTGATTGTGCATCTGCTTTATCCTTGACTCCGGCGCCGCAACCTGCACACAAAAACCCAAGACCAAGTAAACAAGTAACTAATAGTTTATTACTTTGTATCCTTTTAGTGTAAACGTATTTACCCACGTCAATTTTCACGTTAATCACCTAGCTAACGTCTGAATAAGCTTTCATTGATAAAAAACCAAATATACGAACGAACGACGAACTTGAGTTTTATTTACCTATAGCAACTAACACTCGCTTATTCGTTATTAGTACAAATAATACGGGTGCTTAACAATATGTACTGAGTGACAGGTTATATATAAGTATACTATAAAGATTCTTAAGTTATGTTAACTCTATCAAAGGATTGAAAATAGGCTTATTTCTTAGGTTCAGTCAACTACTTGCTGTTTGGGTATGTGAATACAAAACTCGGTTCCTTGTCCAAGCACAGAAAAACACTCCAATCTCCCACGATGTTTATCAGCAATAATTTGGTAGCTGATAGACATCCCCATACCTATTCGTAAAATTCTAAACTTATGTCATGAGTCGCGAACGTTAACGTAAACGAAGTTTTCCCGAAGGGTAGTTTTCCCGAAGGGTAGCATCTAACCTCATATGTCATATGTCATGCTGAGGAACGAAGCATCTTTAAAATACTCACGTTTATTTAAAAGTAAAGTTTTAGAATAAATATAAGCTATAGTATAGAATTTCCACAGGAACTATTTGATAATCCTGTTTTATCGTTACTGTTATTAGAAAATCCAAACCTGATACAAGAAATGCCAGTTGAGACATTGGTTAAATTACTGGAGTTAGATACAATACCTACTGATTGGATGGTAATGGCAGCTAATCGTAACAGTAAAAATGATTATCCAGTGTTAGAGACTTTAGTAAAAAGTTTAAGAACACCTGCATCCGCATTGTCAAAATTACTTAAAATTGAAGATAGTGGAAATAAAATTGGTGATACTATTGCTTTATCGGCACAAATGCACGTTAACTATGCAGGAGAAATAACAGAAGGATGGGAAGAAGCGGCTAAAAATTTAATATCAGAATGCGAATTATATTGTCATGACGATTCAGTTTTTGAATTATGGAAATTTGGCACTATTCCAAAATCTTTATTAGGTGCATTAAGCCATCAAGTCAAGTTAGAAATTGTGGATGATTTAACAATACCCGCACATACTTTAGAAACTTTGGCAAAAAACACTCGTAGTGACTCAATCTTAACGAAGTTAGCTGGAAATCCAAATACACCACTATCTACAATAGACAAGTTAGCAACTACCTATAATCAAGTCGATTTTACTGCATTTATTTATAATCCTACAATTCCTTTATCACTATTGCAAAAATATTGTCAGCAAAAATCTACAGCTAAATTCACAAATTTAATAGAACTTCAAAAAAAAAGAAATTTGGCAAATAATAAAAATCAACAAGTTCATACTTTAGAATTAAAATTTTTAGATACTGAAAGTCGAGAGCGATATGATATTGCTTGTAATCTTAATACTTCTATAGATATTCTCAAAAAGTTAGCTGAAGATCAAATTTGGTTAATTCGTAAGGCAGTAGCATTAAATCCTAACACGCCAATAGATATTTTAGATAAACTTGCAGAAGATAGCTCAAGTCAAGTCAAAGATGCTGTATTGGAAACATGTAAAAACATTTTTGAAAAATCTGAGTTTCTAGATAGTATTTTCACAAAGCTAGTGAATACCAAAGATGCTAGTGTAATTTGGCAGATTGTTTGTCATCCTTGTACAGCGGATAATATTTTAGAGAAATTGGCGCAAGATAATAAATATTACTCATGGATTATTTGTCATCCGAATGCTCCATTACAATTATTAGTTAAATGTATATATGATAGTAATAGTAAACTGAAAAAAGAAGCTTTAGAACTTTTATGGAGAAAATTGTTATTAAATCCTAAAATATTCGTCGATGTGATGCAAATTTTAAAAAATTCTTACTTGAACAAATATGATATAAAAATAGCGCTTGCACGTTACCCTAATACATCTGTAGAAATTTTAAATGATTTAGCACAAGATTCAGATATTCGTATTCGCACTCTAGTCGCAAAACATGCAAACACATCAATTGAAGTTTTAACAAATTTATTAGAAGATAAAGATAATCATGTCAGATTAGCGGCTATTCAAAATTATCAAGAAAATGCAGATAAATATTTAACCAATTCAGACAAGTTGCTTGAGAACTGGCAAGCATTACAAAATCCCAAAATTTCAGAATCTCAACTTGTAAGACTAGCAAAACATAAAAATGCTATTATTCGTGAAGCTGTAGCACTTCATTCAAATACACCTGCTGATATTCTAGCAAAATTAGCTAATGATAAACATGTCGCTGTGCGTATAGGCGCCGCTCAAAACCCAAATACACCTTTAGATATTATCGAAAAATTAGCCCAAACAAAAACTAAAAAATTCCAAGCAGCCAAAACAGCAGCAATCAAAGTTTTAGTAATTAATTATCCAGAAAAAGCAAGTTTATACTTACAAACTTATATAAATACTCCTACACCTTCATTTTCTCGTTTCATTGGATTATTATATGTAGGCGCCAAGAGTGATTTTTTGGCTAATAATAGTGACTCCTTATCATGGGTCGAACGTTACGCTGTTGCTCAACATCTTAATACACCACAGGATATTTTGAGTCAGCTAAAAAATGACCCTAACCGTATAGTGCGCGCAGCAGCTAAGGCAAATTTGTTACATTGAAACAAGTCTTGATCCCCCCGGGTTAGGGGGGGATCAAATCATGAACTCACACAATATAAAACCACACTCCGCCCAAGGGAGACGTGATTTATCACGTCTCTACATTATTATTTAGGGGGTTCTGACGATATAGGGGGAAGGAATAGCTTGCGCTTGACCGGCATTAACTAAAGCTTGGTAAACAAAAGCAGCAACTTCCGCACGGGTTGCTTCGCGAGTTGGGTTGAGTTGTCTCACGGTAGGATAGTTGACTACTAGTCCTCTAGAGGTTGCGGCTGCAACTGGGCTAGCTGCATAGTTAGGAATACGAGCTGCATCGCTAAAGAAAGAATTAACGCTAACGTTAGGAGCAGTTAAACCTAAGCCATTTGCTAGTGCAACAAGTACTTGTACACGTTCGATTTGTTGTGCTGGTTTAAATGTACGGTCAGGATAACCAGAGATAAAACCACCACGTGCAGCAGTTTGAATTACTTGAAACGCCCAAAAGTCATTCTTTACGTCTGTAAAGTTAGCTGCTTCTCTCTTTGGTGCTGGGTTAAAGGCTTTAGCAATAATAGCCGCAAATTGTGCGCGTGTTACTGGTTCGTTTGGTTTAAAGGTGCCATCGGGGAACCCGGCAATAATATTACGCGAAGCTAAAGCTTCAATATGCGCTTTTGCCCAATAATCACCAGTTACATCTTTGAAAGCTGTTGCACCTCCTACTACTGGTGGTGGTTCAACTTTTGCCACAACTAATTCGACTTTACCTGAAGTCCGGGTTGGGTCTACATCGTTACCAACAGCGGTAATAATTTTGTTTGTAGTGAAGTTATAAATATCAAAGAACTTTTTCGGGTCTTTTTTGCCGTTGTTGCGAATTAGGTTTTTACCTGGACTTTCTTGGGTACCTAAGTCTGGTTCTGCATTTTGAATTGCTATCAAACCGTGGTCACGGTTATCTTGAATGACGTTGTTTCGCAATACTGGTTTAGCTGTACTACTAATTACAATCCCACCGTTGTTCTGAGTAATTTGGTTATCAGTAATTAAAGGTGATGCGCTGTCGCTAACTGCAATTCCAAAACCTGTGTTTTGGAACAGGTTGTTACGAAGTTCACCTTTGGCATTTTTAGCGACTGAAACGCCATTGCCTTGGTTAAGAGTAAAGATATTATTTTCGATTTTAGGATTACCTGTACCTGTGACAAATACACCTTCACGAACGCTTTGTGTAAAAGTACTATTTTGAATAGTTGGATTCGTTGATTCTACCCATACTGCGGTTCCGCGTCCGTTAGGGTTAGTAACTGTGACTCCAGAAACTACCGCGTCATTACCTGCCAAAATTGTAATATTCTGACGTGCAAAAGTACGGCTCGTGTAAAATCCACCGCCACTTATTAACACTGTTTGACCTTTAGAGTTGTCATCTCCCCGTAGAGTTATTCCTGGATTTAAGGCAATTGGGAATGTTTCACCACTTTCGGCGTTATAAGTCCCCGGCGCCAATTGAATAATAGTACCTGGTTGTGCGCTTTTTAAGGCAAAACTAATCGATTTAAATGGTGTCGCTTCAGCTGTGCCGGCGCCTGCCGCATCATTGCCAGTTGCTGAGTTAACGTATAGTATAGTACCAGTAGCAGGAGCCTGAGCGGTACGAGTTGGAACTTGAGCGTTGGTAGCACCATTGTTGAGAAATGCTGGCACGATGGTAGAGGCGCCAGAAGCTACGATTAAAGCGGATAAGATAGCGGGCAGCGCACGTTGCTTGGTCATACGGTTGCTGTGTGTGAAAAAGGAATTGTTATTGCGTTGATTGTGTAAACCCTGACGTGTCATCTGATTCGCGTCTATAAATTTGCTGAAAAGTTGGCATCTTGAGTCGGGTCTATTTTGCAGCAGTATTGCTATCAAACCCATGCAAAACTATACCGGAAGACTCGCACATTATCAGCACAGTTCCTTACGAAAATCAGAATTTATATTTATGGGTAAATGACCTTAAAAGCTATTGCTGCAATACATGCAACTAATAAGGTGTAATTATCGTCACATGATAATTAGGTTCAAATATATATAAGTAAATGCTACGATTTATATTAATGCGCTATTGCTTGATAATAGCTGCTAGCATGTGCGTGTTTTCAATGAGTGTCCCCGTATTTGCCGCAGAACAGATTGTTCTTAAATATCGCGCTTTCCGTCAACCGTTTCCTGTAAAAGAACTTTCGACTCTCGCTGATACTGGGCAACCTTCACTGCCACTACGCGCAGCTTTAGCGTTAGCGAAACAAGACCCTCAGAAAGTTCGTAACTATTTGACGGCGCCTGTGAAAGTCAATCCTGTTATTTTAGAAAGGGTATTGAACAGTCCTGTTGGGAATGTAATTTTAGACCAAATTAGTCAGGTGATTCATACACCGACGCGAAAAACCGATAGACAAGCTATGCGAACTGCACTTGTACTATCGGCGGCTAAGGATAATGATATTAAGTTAATTGAAGTTATTAGAAATTATCCAGGAAAAGAAGTGGAGGTAGATGGCGATAATCTTGAAAAAGCTTATCGCCAGTTACGTAGTTTGCAAGGGAGCTTGCAGAATATATTGGGTTTTTAGGGTTAGTACGCCAAATTTTCCAAAGTTTCTCGTAAATACCTTTGTACTTGTTCTTCTAGGCGCAGGTTTTGATACTTGGCACCTGCTTCGAGTTGCCAACGTAAAAATCCTGAGCTTGCGCCTATGGCTTGTTGCAAGCTGTTCCAAATTTCTGTGTCCGCTATATTGTTATTTGATTCTAAATTAATGTTACCCATTATACATAACTCCGATAGTTGTACTTCGAGAGCGATTGGGGCAAAGCAGTGTAAATTTGCACCCTGAAAAAGCAAAAATTAACTTTAACTTTAACTATTCCTTTATAAAACTAATCTTGTTTACATAGTAATTCTGTTACATTGATGACTAAACAGAGGAAATTAGTACGTAAATTCGGAAAATTGTTCTGAAAATTGTATTTATATTTCTAAATTCAAATTATAAGGGGCACAAGAATAATTGTGCCCACTTAAATACTGATAAATGGAATAGTAAAGTTGGAGATTTTAGAGAAAATCTAAAATCTCAAATTTACTATTTCTTGGTGGAGGCTAGGGTTCGGCGTTTTGTTACCATCTGGAAGCCTTCGATGATGTCACCTTCTACCCAGTCGTTGAACTTGTCGATGCCGATACCACATTCGTAGCCAGCGTTGACTTCGCGTGCGTCTTCTTTCATACGTTTGAGTGAGTCAAGCGCACCCTCGAAGAGTTGTTTGCCTGCACGTAGTACTCGTACTTTGCAGTTGCGTATCAACTTGCCATTTTGAATGTAGCAACCTGCAACGGCGCCACGACCAACAGGGAAGACGGCACGAACTTCGGCGCTCCCCAATGCTTCTTCGACCAATTCGGGTTCCAACAAACCTTCGAGCGCATCTTGAATGTCTTCGAGTAACTTGTAAATAATGTTGTACTCGCGAACATCCACACCAGCTTCGTCGGCAGCAGAACGGGCGCCACTTGCGTAGGTAGTATTGAAACCAATAATAACCGCACCACTCGCTGCTGCTAAGTCAATATCAGTTTGAGTAATCTCACCTGCGGCTGAAAGCAATAAGCGAATTTGCACTTCGTTTTGTGGAAGTTGCTTTAATGAACCCACAATTGCTTCGACTGAACCTTGAACGTCTCCTTTCAATATCAAGTTGAGTTCTTTCAGTTCGCCTTCCTGTGCTTTCGCGGAAATACCCGCCAAAGTGACACGTCCTTGCATCAAACGTGATTGACGAATCTTCTCGGCACGTATAGCGGCAATTGAGCGCGCTTCTTTTTCTACCAAGAATACTTCAAACTCATCACCTGCGGCAGGTACGTCACTTAAGCCCAATACCTCTACTGCAAACGACGGTGAAGCTACATCTACGCGCTTGCCGTGGTCATCGACCATTGCCCGCACTTTACCGAACACTGAACCAGCAACCAGAATATCGCCGACTCTCAATGTACCGTTTTGAATCAATAAAGTCGCAACTGCTCCCTTCGCTTTATCAAGATGCGCTTCGATAACAGTACCTTTTGCTGTACGATTTGGATTCGCTGATAGTTCTTCGACTTCTGCTACTAACAAAATCATCTCTAACAAGGTGTCTAAATTTTCACCCTTGATGGCGCTGACGGGTACCATAATGGTCTCACCACCCCATTCTTCAGGTGTCATACTATACTGCGTTAGCTCTTGTTTCACGCGGTCGGGCTGGGCGCCTTCTTTATCAATTTTGTTGATAGCGACGACAATTGGCACTCCTGCTGCTTGTGCGTGACTAATCGCTTCTACTGTTTGTGGACGTACACCGTCATCGGCTGCCACTACTAATATCGCGATGTCAGTAACGCGCGCTCCTCGTGCCCGCATTGCGGTGAATGCTTCGTGACCAGGTGTATCAAGGAACACAACTTGTTGCATTTCGCCGTTGTGTTCAACGTCAACATGGTAGGCGCCAATGTGCTGAGTAATACCACCTGCTTCACCTGCTGCGACCTTCGTTTTACGAATCGAGTCAAGTAAGGTAGTTTTACCGTGGTCAACGTGACCCATAATTGTAACAACCGGCGGACGACGTTGGAGATTATCTAAATCTCCAGCCTCAATCATTTCGGTGACTTTACGAGCTTCTGCTTCTTTCTCTTGAGTTTCGACGGCAATTTCTAGCTCGGTACAAATTAAGGTGATTGTGGGGATGTCGAGGTTTTGAGTAATGCTGACTGGAATACCTTTGATGAAAAGAATTTTAACGATTTCGGTATCAGCTACTGCTATGGCATCCGACAATTCCTGTACGGTCAGTGTACCAGTTACTATCAATGTTGAAGGGCGCTCACGCTTGACTTCTGTGTCGTTACGGCGCTTGTTTTGGTCGCGAGAAGAAGACGAAGAAGAAGCATTAGCTCTTTTTACTGCTCTTTGTTGTTGGGTAACAGCTGCACTTGTTGGAGCTTGAATTGGTTTAGTTGATTTTGGTTTTGGAGGACGGACAATCGCGTTGCTAACCTGAATCGCAGTTTGTGCATCTGGATCGTCATCATCAAGAAGATCGTCTTCGTCAAATTCTTCTTCGATGAGGGGTTTATTACGCTTCGCTTTAGCTGCTTTAGCTGCTTTTGATTCTTTGGTTTCTTCGATTTCTTCTTCAACCCATTTTTTACCACCTTTACTTGGACGAGGTGGACTTGGGCGCCGAAGTTCGATTGTTTCGTCTGGAATTGTTGTAGTTGTAGTTTTATCGCCCGTTTTTTCGCCACCAGAAGCAGGTCGTGATGGTGGTGCAACTAGCCTTGGTGCAGTTGCAACGGGAACTGCTTCTGATGCAGAGCGCGAAGGTCGATTTGGGCGAGCTACGTCGCTTGGGGCGCCACCACCTGCGGGTTGTCGATTTCCTCTTTCTGGTTTGCCTGCACCACCGCCACCTGGACGTGCTGGTTTTGGCGTTCCTGACTGTTGTTCTGTAGCTGTTGGAGCACCACCTTTGTTGCCCTTTGGCTTACTTGGTGGCGCCTCGCTACGGTCGCGTTTCAATACCGGTTTTTCGGTCGGCGCACCAGCTATCGCACCCTCTAATTGCGCCTCGGGTCGGCTTGGAGGTGCCGACAACTGTGGCTTCTGGGGTTTCTCCGGTTTGTTACGCGGAGGCGCCGATTTTTCGGGTTTCTCGGCTGCGATTTTCTCAGCGGGCTGATTGGTACTGGGCTTGCTATCCACGTTTACTGCTGGTGCAGGTTGTTGTGTGGAATCGCTTGTATTGCGGGCTACGGGTCGAATAGGTGCCGTCGGCTTCATGGGGGAGACTGCTGGAGCGATAGGTCGAGGGTTTGAGGGAGATTTGGCGGATTGGTTATTGCTGAGGCTAAACGCATCAACGGCGTTGGTATTAAAGTTATTTAACAATTTAGGTTTGCGAATTTCTAAAATCTGTTGTTTGGTTGGTGTTGTCGGTCGGTTGTTACCAGTCGAAGATAAATTATTTTTTTGACTGGCGCCATTATCCTTTCTGATATTTGAAGGAGCAGGTGGTCGCTTCTCGGCTTCTAACCGAATAAGCTCTGCCTCTGGTTCTGTAATTGTACTACTATGACTCTTAACTGAGATATTGAGCTGGTCGCAAATTGCTAATAGCTCTTTGTTATCCAAATTCAATTCCTTTGATAATTCATAGATTCTAACTTTGCCGTTGTTCATCCACTCTTCCCCTATAAGAATACAGTTTTTGCGGATGGTTGCCAGCGCTATTTGACGCGCATCTCCATCCTTCGGTTACTGCTTTTAGGTTGCCGTTAAATACTGTTTGCCGGTGCCTCCAAGTATATATAGGAAGAGAGATGTTTGTTTTTATGCTGGCATTACCCACGCGCCTAATCGGTTTAATGCCTTGCGGCTTTTTGTCGCTACCTAGTAGGAGTATCAATTTAATGTCTTTTTTGCTTTGTTACTTTCTTTTTGAGTTTACTCGACACAATCAAACAGCGATAATAACCCAGGTTTGAGCAAGAGCCTATGCGATTAAACAATTTTATAATCAGCAAGTAACAACTACTCAACTACTATTGTGGCATTAACCCCGAAGCTACGCACCATTATTTAAACGAGCAATTAGATAAGACTGTTCTTAAACTGCCTGTAGGGGTAACGCTGTTGCGCGGGGTTTTAACCAATATTAACGATTGTAGGTTGAACCACTGTCAACCGTTGCCAGGAGCTTCTGATAAATTTCATCAGAGACCGCTGCGTGCAACGCTCGTCCTAATCGATTTTTTTTCTGAGCTGCTCCTAAACAATCGTAAGACGGACAAATATAGGCAGAACGCCCCATGCCCTCATTTAATTGTACCTGCCCAGAAGGAAACACGCGGACAATCCGCCAAAACTCTTCCTTTAAACCGATTTTGCGACAGCTTAAACAACGTCGATAATTAGGTTTCATTATTGTGATACGTTCTTTGCGCGCTCTCTAAACTTAAAAAAAGATGTAATGTTTCTTTGACTCTACTTACTATTGGTACTTAGTGTCAAAGTTTTATCTTCGCACATCTTCCTCTCGGTCGGAGTCTAACTCGTCTAATTCCTCCAAATCTTCATCTAAATCCTCAAAATCTCTCCCTAGTGCCATTTTTTCGTCATACTCTTCGTCCTCCTCATATTCTTCATCATACTCGTCTTCGAGAGCTTCAAGTCGTGCTGCTTCTTCTGCCGCTTTGGCACGTGCCGCAGCAAATTTAGTATCCTCTCCTTCACGGTCGTACTTTGCTTTATCTTTTATATCTATTTTCCAACCAGTTAGGCGAGCTGCTAACCGAACATTTTGCCCTTCTTTACCTATTGCCAAACTTAATTGATCTTCGGCTACTAGTACATGAGTTTGACGAGTTTCGGGATCCATTAGTCGCACTTCGTCAACTCGTGCAGGACTCAAAGCATTAGCAATATAAGTAGCGGGGTCAGGAGACCAGCGAATTACGTCAATTTTTTCACCGCGCAACTCGTTGACTACAACTTGAATTCGTGATCCCCGTGCCCCAATACAGGCGCCAACAGGGTCAACATCACGGTCTAAAGTATCAACAGCAATTTTGGTTCTTGGCCCAACATAACGAGAAGGAGGATTCGCTTCTCTAGCAACAGCGACTATTCGTACTACTTCGTCTTCAATTTCGGGAACTTCATTAGCAAACAAATATACTACTAAACCAGCATCAGCGCGAGATACCAATAGCTGGGGTCCACGCTGCTGCCCTTGAGATACTTTCTTTAAATAAACCTTAAATGTTGCGTTTGCTCGATAGTTATCATTAGGTAATTGTTCGCGCTTTGGCAACTCAGCTTCGACTTCAGGTTGCCCAAATCCGCTGCTAACCGCCAAAATTACAGATTGACGCTCAAACCGCAGTACACGCGCTTGTAATACCGAACTTTCTAAGTCTTGAAACTCTTCTTGCACCATTTGACGCTGCTGGTCGCGAAGCTTTTGCGCTAGCACTTGCTTTGTTTGCATCGCTGCCATGCGTCCAAACTCTTCTTTTTTGTCAGGGGTAACATCAAGAATTACTTCTTGCCCTAACTCTGCTCCCTCACCACCCATGTCTTTGACTTGTTCGAGTGAGATTTCATGGTCTGAGTTAACGACTTGCTCAACAATTGTTTTGGTAGCAACGACGCGAAAACCTTGGTCTTCGATATCAAGCTGAACGTCAAAATTATCGAAATAATCTTCGTCAAACTGTCTACGCTCCATATTTTGAGCGCGTCGATAACGTTCGTATCCTTTTAGCAATGCTTCGCGAATTGCTGCTTGTACAGCGGAACGAGGTAAATTACGCTCACGGCTTATACTTTCGATAAGTTCTTTTAATCCCTGTAACTCAATCATTGACATAGTGAAAATCTCCAAAGAATCGATTTTAATTTAATTGTTTAGTTGTTTAGTTGTTGGTAGTAATTGTGAGTTGCATAGTTGATATTTAAATTTGCCGTGAAAGTTGAGTGCGTGTAACTCTTGCATCTCTGACTTTGAGGTGCAAGCCGAAATAACTACGCACTTCAATGAGCGCGCGCCGACTAGTAACAAACCAATAATCAAGTAGCGCGGGTAAATTCTGTCAGTTATAAAGCTACCCTTAATATATAGATAGGCGCCGCGTGACAGAAAAAATAATTGCGCTTCTATTTACCTCGACGCTCGTCAAGTTGAACTTTGGTAATTTGAGAGCGAGGAATCTCAACAATTCTTCCTTTTAGGTTCAAAAAAACTTTATTTTCATCCCTACGAATTAGTTGACCTGCCCAGTCCTGTTGTCCTTCATGGGGTGGCGAAGTCGAGACAATAATACCAAAGCCTTTAAAGGTTAGGAATTCCCGGTCAGTAGTTAGTTGTCTAGAAATACCAGGACTAGAGACTTCTAACACATAAGCATCTGGAATAATCGATGCTGCATCTAATGAGGCTTCTAACGCACGACTCATTCGCTCACAATCGTCTAAACCAGTATCCTGCTCTTTATTACGAATATCTACCCGTAAAACAGGAGGACGCTGATTTGTATGAAAAACAGCGCCAACAACTTCTAACCCCAGTTCTTCTGCCACTGGTGTCGCCATTTCAATAACTTGTGGGACTAACGGATGAGTCATGCAATAAATTCCAACAAAAAAAGTGGGCTACAACCCACTTCCTGCGATAAGGATATCTTTCAAGAAGTCTTGTGACGAACCGTTAGATGGTTCGCCTCTATAATCGAGTTTAGCGCATTTCTTCCAGAGCGAGAAGCTATAAATTAACTTTCTTTATGAAACGCGACATGGCACTCGTATTGTTTCATAGTCTCCCTATTCCCTCTTCGGTAGCACAATTTCTGAATGCACCACTGTTTGAACTTTCATAGAACGCGTTTGCTCAAGCACCTGCTGGATATCTTCTTGGGACAAACGCTGTACATAATTAAGTTTTACTTCTTCTAAAAAGTCAGAAAGTAGACTTTGCAGTTCTGTAATTACCTGTTTTTTCTGCATTTCGGCGCCGAGGGTATCAGTAAAACGCTGTAACAACTGGCTAGAAAGAGTCGCTGAAACTGGGTCTTCGACGGCGCTAATTATCGCATTATATAGATTTGTGGCTATTTGAGATGCCAGTTGTTCGCTGATTTGAGTTTGAAATTGCGAAACACCAGGTAGTACTTGCAAATTTTTATACACTGGTGCTTGATTTAAGGCGCCTTCAATATTGTGGCGTAAAATAGCGGTAATTTCGGGCTGAATCTTTGGCAAAACCTGGTAAATTACCGTTTGCACCAGAATCGTAGAAATTGCTTCAACTTCATTAACATTATTGATATCAATGTAAGGACGAATACTTTCTTTTTGAAGCAACCACCGAGTTAATTCACCCCGCTTTACCGAACCCTGAATTTGATTAATCACCCGAACCACAATAATTTCAGTAAATTCTTCTGCGAAGTTAGATACTATACCTCTATGTACTTGCGTGCGAATCGATTGAAAATTAATAATTTTGGCTTTATCAAGACGGATGATAACAGGAATCACACGCAAAATTCGCCAAAATGGTAATACTAGCAATAAATTATACCAATGCCAAATAATAGCTTCAAGCCAGCTAAACTCAGGATGACGACGTTTGATAAAAAAGCTACTGGCTAGCAGTTCCATGCCGAATATTAACGTGAAGGGGAAGTCAATCCAAAAAAATCTATCAACAAATTCGCCGTTCTCACCAATTTGACGGTAGTAGTTGGTGGCAATTAGCGGTTTAATTCTACGATTGAAAAATTCTATTTCTTGATTCCATCCCTTCTGCTGTAGGTTTGCTTGACTCCAGAAAAACGCAAATGCTTTCTTAGCAGACTTTTCTCCAGTATGGTCACGCATTCGGTTCTTGATTTTTTCTAGCGTTCCACTTTTATCTGCCAGTGCAAACGGGTTCGTCTCGATTATCTCACTACTAGTGCGCCGTAATTCCTCTAACAGGGCGCCAACAACTTTCGACTCTACCCCTGTTTGACTAACTTGAGAAGAAACAGTTGTGACAGCTGCTAAATAAGCTTCTGTCTCACGATGAGGTTGTATACCTTTAATTGGGTCATACAAACGAGCCAAAGAAGGTAAATTACGTAAGTAAAAATCCCGCCAAGGAATGTAACCTAAATCAAATAAAACAAATCCTAAATTAATTGTGGCGGTAATAGCCATTAATCGCTCAAACCACAGACTCCATCTATTCAAGGGTTTTCGGCTAATCATCTTTTTAAATTACGCTTTAATCTACGGGGTATTATTTTTTATACTCAACACTTCTAGTTAATGGCAAAACTTTCGTTAATTTTAAGATACCTCTATCGGGGGATGACAGAGCAAAGTCACAATAGATTATTTAAATTAAATTAACATCAGTAAAAATATTCAAAAATCATCAATAATCAATGAAAAACTAGTTACTAACAACAGATTTAATCAACAGGAGTTTTGAGCATGTGGTGTGGGATAGGAAAATCTAGTTTTAGCATAGCAACAGCATGTTTAGTGTCCGCAGTAGTCGTAATATCCGATACAGCTGATGCAGTACGTCAACGTGATTATACACCGCAGCAATTTCGCGCAGTGTTACGTGGATTAGGTTATGACATAAAAGTTTCTAACGAACCCTTAACAAATGCCGATGCCAAAAAAGCGATTACAGAATTTCAAACAGGGTATAGATTAAAACCAGTAGATGGATTAGCAGGCCCAAAAACCCAGGACTTTGCCGCGCAAATTATGCAAATTTTGCAAGCAAACCTCAACCTGGTAATGAAACCCAATCCTCCTTTACCTCGTAGCCAATACTACAGTACCAGAACAGAAGCAGTAGTAAGAGCATATCAAAAGAAAAACCAGCTAACCGAAACAGGAATAGCTGACCTCGCTTTGAGACAAAAGCTTGACCAAGAAGCAAGTAATATCCTAGAGAAAAAACCAACTGCCAGCCCAACCACTAAACCAACCACTAAACCAACAACAAGACCAACAGGCAAACCAGTAACCAGACCTACACCAAAACCAACTCCAACCCCAACCGAAACCGCAACACCCGAAGCAACCCCAACCGAAACACCAACACCCGAAACAACACCAACACCCGAAGCAACACCAACACCCGAAGCAACACCAACACCCGAAGCAACACCAACACCCGAAGCAACCCCAACAACAACCGCAACACCAACACCAACACCAACCAGATAACCCGTAGCACAGGCATCCTGCCTGTGCAGTTTATGTAATTATATTTACCAAATATACACGTAGAGACGCGATTAATCGCGTCTCTACACTCTGGCGCCTGTCTCCCAAAAATAACCTACGTTAATCAATACTTTTGTACAGGTTCTTCCATTGGTCTACCTTTAGGAAGAGGTAACATCGGGCGCCTGTCATCAAAAGGCATAGGAATATACTGAACGCTAGGTCTACCACCTTGAGGTTGTGGGTACATATCCATCAAATTGTAAATCGAACGGGGAAGACCAACAGTAATAGGTAAACCCATTTCGGTAGCTTCTTCAACAGTAATAGGATAATCGTGAGTAACACGTCCAGTTGTTAAAGCGTCAATAATACTTTCGATATTCTCTGGTTTTACCTTTTGTTTAGGTATGGAGTCTTTAAGTAATGTCCGTACAAACCGCTGTACCTGCGCGATAGCTTTACGCGACAAGTCAGCCATAATCAAAGTTTGGTCATCAACTTCGCCAATTGGTTTATCGTCAACAACCTTAATAATGCTAGCAGCAGGGAAATTACCTAACTGTGGGTCAACAGGCCCAAGCACTGCATTAGCATCCATCACAATTTCATCAGCAGCAAGCGCTAACATCGTACCACCACTCATCGCATAGTGTGGTACAAAAACTGTAACCTTAGATGGATGACGAATCAACGCGCGAGCGATTTGCTCAGTAGCTAGTACTAAACCACCAGGTGTATGTAAAATCAAATCGATTGGAACATCATCTGGAGTTAGACGAATCGCGCGTAAAATTTGTTCAGAATCTTCAATAGTAATATAACGAGATAAAGGAATCCCTAATAAACTGATGGATTCTTGTCGGTGAATAAGTAAAATCACCCGGCTTTTACGTTCTTGCTGGAACTTTTGTAACGAACTGAAACGACGGTACTCTGTTTGGCGCCGTTGCCAGATAGGTTGCAGCGAGGAGAGCAAAAGAAAAATCCAGAACAAATCACCGATACCGAAGCCCATAATTATTAATCTTGGTAAAAAAATAGTAGTTGCCGCAACTTATTGTCACAATTTTTGGCTAACCACATTTCTACCTAAAGAGTTAAACTTTGTATTTTCCAACAAATCATCCGTTACATCCGTTGCCAATCTTTGTTACGCCAAATTTTAATCGTATCGTCATCACTCGCACTAACAAGAGTCCGTCCATCGGGGCTAAAAGCAACATTCCTAATGTAATTATTATGACCACTTAAAGTACAAATCTCCGTTTCCGTACTTACATGCCAAAGTTTAATCGTTTTATCCCAGCTACCACTAGCAAGGATTTGCATATCTCGACTGAGTGCAACAGATGAAACAGCACCTTGGTGTCCTGTAAACGTTTTCAACATTCTGCCTGTAACACCGTGCCAAAATTTAATCGTCTTATCGCTGCTACCACTAATAAGAGTTTCGCCAGTTGCATCAAAAGTCAGACTGTTTACAAAAAACGAATGACCTACCAATGTACGTATTTCTCGACCAGTACTAACTTGCCATAACTTAATAGTACAATCGGCGCCTGATGACGCAATACATTGACCATCGGGGCTAAAAGCTACAGATAGCACCGCATCAGTATGACCCAAAAAGGTATTAATAACATCACCCGTACTAATAAGGATAAGTTTGACACTACAGTCAGAACTTCCACTCGCTAAGTACTTCCCATTGGGACTAAAAGCAAGAGTATTTACCCAATTAGTATGAGTGTTTAGGGTACGTATATTCTTACCAGTATTTAAAAACCACAGTTTAATAGTATTATCCCAACCACCACTAGCAAGTATTTGCCCATCAGGACTAATAGCTACCGTCCAAACTGAGTCACTATGTCCAGCAAACCAGCGTCCAAAATTGCGGATATTACGACCTGTAGATAAATTCCACAGCTTTATATTATTGTCACCACTACCACTTACAATAAATTTTCCATCTGGACTAATTGCCACAGCATGAACCATACCCGCATGTCCTTTAATAGTACAGGTGCATTGCCATGTAAACTGGGGTGTAATTGGTGGTTTGGGTGATTTAAGTATGATTTTAGGTGGAGGTGTGAGGAGTGATATTGTATTGGATAAATGTATATCCTCAACATCTATAGAACTAGAAAAACTAGATAAAAGTAATAACCATTCTTTTACAGATTGAGGACGATACTGGGGTTGCATTGCCATTGCTTGCATAATAGCCCGGTCAACACTAGTACTGATATTCGGATTAAAATGACTTGGTGGTAAAAGTGGTGTATTACGGTTACGTTCGTCAGCACTAGTGGGTACAACACCAGTTAATAATGTGTATAACGTTGCAGCTAAACCATAAACATCAATATATTCGCCACGTGGCGCCAATTGTTGGTATTGTTCAGGAGGTGCAAACCCTGGAGTTCGATAGACAGTGTGACGTTGTACAACACCAGGTATAAATTCTCTAGAAATGCCAAAATCAATTAATACAGCTTCTGCTTTGCCCGCACGAATGATAATATTGCGCGGTTTAATATCTCGATGCAGCAAACCTTTTTGATGAATAACAGTTAATGCATCTCCAATTTGCTGAGTATATAAAAGCGCTTCTTTCTCTAATAATATACCTTGTTCTCTTAACCGCTTGCCTAAATCATCACCTTCGATATACTCCATAACGATACAAGGTAATTCATACTCATCAAAAATATTTTCAATTTGCACAATATGAGGGTGACGACACACTGCAAGACGCACCCCTTCCGAGCGAAAATCTTGCCGTAATTTATCGCGGTGTACTTTCCATGTGCGATTATTAAGAACTTCCTCTTTCAAAGTTTTGATTACTCGTAATTCTGAGGTTTGGTTTCTTGCTAGGTAAGTTATACCTATTCCCCCTTCACCAAGTTTCGATTCAATAATATAACGTCCGCCAAATAACGATTTTCCTCGGTTCCAATCCATTTTATATTATAAAAACGCTTGATTTTTCGTATTATTGCCTAACAGATGCGCTTTATTCTCTACTTAAATCTTTATCGACCTTTAGAACTGTTATTAACATACATAAACTTAAAATATCCTTAGAGAATGTTTACCAATATCATCATTGGTAAATTTATATTGTTATATTTTTCAAAAGGGTTCAATTAGTAAAAATATGTTAAAAAATCTATATTTAAAACAAAAGTTTACAGTATTTTTAATTGTTATATTAGTATTTGGTTTGGGTATAAGTGGATTTACATTGTCATCTTTACTGCGGCAAAACGCTAAAAATGACATTGCTTCTACTGGTTTAATGTTAATGGAAGCAATGACTTCGGTACGTAAATATACAAGTACTCAAGTTAATCCGGAATTAGTAGACAAATTAGATACAAAATTTTTACCGCAGTCTGTACCTGGTTATTCAGCGCGTGAAGTATTTGAGATATTGCGAGGAAAACAAGACTATCGAGATTTTTTCTATAAAGAAGCAACATTGAACCCAACTAATTTGCGTGATAAAGCAGACAGCTTTGAAACAAATTTAGTTAACCAATTTCGTAATGATAGAGCATTAAAACAACTAAGTGGTTTTCGCGCAGTTTCAGGTAGAGACATATATTATATAGCCCGTCCGTTATCAGTTTCTGAACCTAGCTGTTTACAGTGTCACTCGACTCCAGATGTTGCTCCTAAAAGTCAGATTGAGCGTTACGGTAGCGCCAACGGTTTCAACTGGCAATTAAATGAAATAATCGGCGCCCAAGTTATATCGGCGCCTGCAAGTAAAGTTATAGACAAAGCCAACAAATCATCGTTTGTAATTATTGGTTTAGTATCAGGAGTTTTTATTGCAGTAATATTACTTGTAAACATGTTCTTAAACAGCCAAGTAATTCGCCCACTTAAACGCATAACCCGCGTTGCCGAAGAAGTAAGTACAGGTCATATGGATGTAGAATTTGAGCAATATTCCAATGACGAAATTGGTAACTTAGCCAAAGCATTTAGACGAATGCAGTTCAGCTTAGAAATGGCAATGCGACGCCTCAAAAAAACCCACGGAAACACAAGGAGTTAAAAGTGCTGAGTGCTGAGTTCTGAGTATGAGAAGAAATTCACTCAGCACTCAGAACTCAGCACTTTCCACTCATCCCAACAGTTTACGTGAAAATTCAATAGCATCGCGCGAGTCAGTAATTTCTCTAGAAAGAAGCTGAATAAAATGATAGTGGGAAATATCTGGATTTTCTGCGAGTACTTCTTCAATAATTAAATTAGCCATCGGCCCAATATAATAAGCTAGAGAAAGCTCGCAACGCTCAATAAATTCTACGTCTAGTGATGGTAAACGAGTTATCTGATTTTTATTATCATTCTCATTTAAATTATTTTGTGCATTATTTGAAGTATTAGAGGTATTACCAATAGTACTAGTAAATGTACTATACAATGTATTGTCTAATTGGGTACTAATTAATGGTCGTTGCCATGATGTATTAGGTATTTGTGGAGGTAACTGGACGGATAAATTATCAGACAATGTATCATACTTGGGTAACAAACTATATGGTAGGTTAATCTCGGTTTTTGGTAGATTGTTAAATGGTGGCGCCTCTAGTTGTTCTAAGTGTTGAATAACTTCAGATGCTGACTGGTAGCGGTTTTTAGGAATATCAATCAGCATTTTATCGAGAATTTGTGCAAAACCATCGCGAACATTAGCGTACAATCGCCATTTCCACTCTAAAGAGTATTGATCCATTAAAAACGATGGGTCACGACCCGTTAATAACACAACTGCTGTAACACCCAAAGCATATAAATCGCTACTAGGTGAACACATCCCAATACTAATTTGCTCGCGTGGTGCATATCCGACTTTTCCGACTAATGACATTTTGCCAACAAAAGTTACCTGTTCGCCGTTACTACTGTCATTAAAGTCGGCAATTTGTTTACCTACTCCAAAATCGATTAATACGGGTAAATCTTTTCCTGAAGGCAACATTATATTATCGGGAGAAATATCACGATGAATAATATTATGTTCGTGTATATACTCAAGTATAGGTAATAATTTATTCAACCATTCAATAACTTCATTCTCAGTAAAAACTTTATCTTGCTGCTGCCGTTCGCGCAATAAAGCCGAATAAGTCTTACCATCAACATATTCTTGCACCAAAAATAATCTGCCTTCTCCTTCAAAACATGCCAAAAAGCGGGGGATTTGTGGGTGTTCGAGTTGGTGCAAAATTTTGGCTTCACGTTTAAATAAATTGCGACACTTTTCTATACCGCTTTCACCCGTACCAATGGGAGCAAATTCTTTTAGAACACAAGCTTCGTTGAAACGACGGGTATCAAAAGCTAAATAAGTTCTGCCAAGTCCTCCTTGTCCGAGTAGCTTTTGAATTATGTAACGATTATCAATTAATGTTCCAGCAGCTATTTCTGAACCTGCTAAGGGGAACCCAGACATATGTATTACTCCTACGTGACAGGAGACGTGATGAATCACATCTCTACATTGTTTGTTATTTGGTTTTGGCTGATATTGTGGGTGCTAAGACAACGGGAGTTTGTTTGACTTTTTCCTCGAATGGTCGGACTTTTTCGATTAGTTTAATAAATTGTTCGTAGTTGGGTATTTTGGCAGTAGGCACATAACCAGCATCTGCGACAATATCAGCAGGCGCCTCACGCATCGATTTTTGGATTACAGAAAATAGCCTACGGTCGAGATTTGGTGATGCGAGTACAACACCTGCTGGTATCCAACGACTTGTATGTAAAACTCTAAACTTGGTTTGGGTAAATTCGCGCCGCAACGTTTCATAATCATTTTCAGACATAGCAATAGCTTCAACAGTGCTATCGCTCAACCAAGTTAGTGCAGCTTTTGGAGTTGGCGCCAGTTTGATTTGTGCTAGTGTCATTCCATACAAGTCGTACAATGGCACATAAAAAGCAGCAGCGGAACCAGGTTTACCTAAAGCAATAACTCTATTAGCCAAGTCGCCAATTTTTTGATAAGGTTTATCATCACGAACCAAGATTAAAGAACGCTGCGTGCTAGTAACACCCTCCATTGAAAAAATCGGTTTATATTGTGACGAAGCAATAGCAATTGCCGCTAGTCCTGGTGGTGCAAAAACGACTTCCCAGGTTTTGCGCTCTACTTGTGCAACTGCTTGTAGTTCATTGTAAGCAGGCTCAAGTTCGACAATTTTTTTAGTTTTGGTAGCAATATAATCCTTAAATTGTTCGTACCTAGAAAGCAAATTGGCGCCTTCACCGTAGCTAACAACACCAATACTGAGCTTATCGATATTCGAGTTGTCATCATTATTATTCTTAGTTTCGCATCCTACTGCAAATAGTCCAATAATTAGAACTTGCAGCAGCAGAACGCGCGATAAACTCATAAATTTCATTACAGAGAGTGAGTTATAGCGTGATGATTAATTATTTATCTGAATGAAAGTTGAAATGAAACAGTAATTAAATAAATATACTTTGCAATATTTTGTTAAAAAAGTGTTATAAATTACTAATATAATATGTTTTTAATTGTCATTTTTAATTATTTCAATTGTTAATCAGTAACAAATAGAGACCGTATTAATACGGTCTCTACAGATGTTAATTTAGAATTTAATTATATTTCTGGCTCAATCCCCATTGCTCGCAATTGGTTTGCTAATCTTTCGGCACGCTGACTTTCTTGTTCAGCACGCTGACTTTCTTGTTCAGCACGCTGACTTTCTTGTTCAACCAGTTCGGTGCCCCAAAGCAAAAGATTTCCTTCTTCATCCCACCAGCGCAACCAGTACCCAGTTCGATTTTCTTTAGTCCCTTGCCATACTCCAAGGAAAAGGTTCATTTGAGAAACCCAATAACGATTATTTTGGTCAGCATCTTGTATGGTGTACTTTCCAGAAGTATTTAAAACGTAAAACTCAATATCACCTGTATCAGGCTGAAATATCACATAGTTACTCACCTTTAAAATGGTCTCGTAAAAATACCATTTGCCTGGTGGGTAAGTTGGTTTTACAGAATACTCATTGCCTTCGGTATCAGAAACAAATTCTACGACAATTACAGGCATATCACCTTGTAAAGTCGGTGTATAACTGCGCTCTACTTCGCTTCTAGGTACGATAATATTAGGTATATATGTCCAATCAGGCGCCTTAATTACATATTTACCATTTACTTTCACGCATATACCATAATTGGTAGGAGTTAAAGCATTTGCTGGCAGTTTGCCATTCATTTCTAAAATTTCAGATAATGCTGCTGCAAGTGAGGGTTGGTTGATATTATCCACTGGTTCTGAAGGTAATACATAATCATCAGGTAGTTTTTCCCACGTCACTTGTAGTTGGGCAGGAGATATTATCATGACTTTTTTCCAATTGAGTACAAATTGTTAAGGAAAAACTCTGTAGATATATATACAGTAAGTTACCTTTTAATAAACCAAAGCTTGTGTCTGTTTTTAAACTGTACTATTAATTGTACAAAACTTAAAAGAGTAAAAACGCCTCGGTACCGAAGCGTCTTTACTCTTTTATTATGCAAACGGGTTATCAATTTACAATATTCAAAGCGTGAAAACTTTGAAGATGCTTCGGTACCGAGGCATGACATAAAAGATGCTACCCTGCGGGAAAACTGCGTTAACGTTCCTCAGCATGACAGAAGTCGAGATTTTACCCGTTTGCAGTACAACTACTCAGCACGAGCGCACTCAGCACTTAATAATCAGTACTTTCGACTTCATCGTCGTCATCGGGGGCAAAATCTTCAACACTGAGTGATTGTTGAGGAATTGCGGCGATAATAGCGTCGATAACTTTTGCTACTGGTATAATCTCGATATCTAATTCGGGGAATTTTTGCCCTTTTGGGACAATTGCGCGCTTAAATCCGAGTTTTGCTGCTTCTTTGAGTCGCATTTCCATTTGCGAAACTGGACGAACTTGTCCACCTAAACCGACTTCACCAATTAGCACTGTACTCGAATCTACTATTCGGTCTCGGAAACTCGCTACTAAGGCAATGGCAACTCCTAAGTCAACGGCAGGTTCTTCGACGTTTAAACCACCTACAGAAGCTACATAAGAATCTAGCTTTGACATTGGAATTCCTACTCGCTTTTCTAGAACTGCGAGAATTTGCACTAGACGGTTATAGTCAATACCTGTTGTGGAACGACGTGGAGATGAGTAACTTGTTGGACTTACTAATGCTTGTAGTTCAACTACGATGGGACGTGTTCCTTCACACGCTACTACTATTGCACTTCCAGGCGCCGGGTCATCGCGGTTTCCTAAAAATAATTCTGATGGGTTGGGTACTTCTCGTAACCCGTTGGCAACCATTTCAAAAATACCAATTTCATGAGTGGCACCAAAACGGTTTTTAACGGTTCGTAGTAAACGGTGTGAAGCAAACCTGTCACCTTCAAAGTAAAGCACTGTATCTACAAGGTGTTCTAATACCCTTGGTCCTGCAATTGCACCTTCTTTAGTCACGTGTCCGACTATCAACATCGTGATATCTTCGTGTTTTGCGACTTTCATTAGGGCTGCTGTACATTCGCGTACCTGTGCTACTGAACCAGGCGACGATGCAAGACTTGGGAAAAATACCGTTTGAATACTGTCTATTACCGCTAAATCTGGCTTTAAAGAATCAATTTCGCGCAATATTTCTTCTAAATCTGTCTCTGGCAAGATGTACAAATCGGCGCCTACTGATTTAGTCGTTTCAATTAAAGGTATTTCTTCTAACTTTATGCTTTTAGTCGCATTTCCGTTTTCACTATTAACGGTATTACCATTACCATTCTCTGGGTTTTCTATTTCTACAGGGTTATCAGTAGGCGCCTCAATATCGATGGTTGGTGAAACCCCCAAACGTGAAGCACGCAATTTTACCTGTTGTCCAGATTCTTCACCAGAAATATACAGAATACGATAACGCTGTGCGAGTTGATTCGATACCTGTAACAACAGCGTTGATTTACCAATACCAGGGTCTCCACCGATGAGTACCATCGAACCAGGTACTACACCCCCACCTAAAACACGGTCGAGTTCGCCGTATCCTGAAGGTAAACGTAAAACTTGACGGTCGCTAATTTGGTCGAACCTGAGAGATGCCCGTGCTTTTGGAGGTTTCTTAGCAGTTTTGTTGTTGCCTGATTGATTGTGCCAGCTACCAACACCCCGACTTGGAGAAGCATCACTGGCAGCTTGGTTAGAAATTTGTTCTTCCAGCGAATTGTAGGTACCGCAACCGGGACACCGACCGAACCACTGTGGTGATTCACAACCGCATTCGTTGCAAACGTAAATTGTACGAGACTTTGGCATTTTAATTTAGTTAAATAATCTTAATTTTTCCTTAAGTTTTAGGCAAAAGTAAAAGCTAGTAATCGCAAGCCTTGTAGGTTTTTACTAACGAATAATAGGAATGATATCTTAATAATATGGTAGTAAAAATTAATCATGCAAAGTTTAGTTAAGGAGCGTTGAGAAACTTGGAAAGCCATAAAGAAAAAATCCTAGTGGTAGACGATGAGGCTAGCATTCGTCGAATATTGGAAACGCGCCTTTCGATGATTGGCTACGAAGTAGTCACCGCTGGGGATGGAGAAGAAGCTTTGGAAACATTCCGCAAAGCCGAACCCGACTTGGTAGTTTTGGATGTAATGATGCCAAAATTGGACGGGTATGGGGTTTGTCAAGAATTACGTAAAGAATCAGATGTACCTATCATTATGTTAACAGCCCTAGGAGATGTGGCTGACCGCATCACAGGGCTGGAATTAGGTGCTGATGACTACGTAGTCAAACCATTTTCTCCGAAAGAACTCGAAGCTCGAATCAGGTCTGTTCTCCGCAGAGTAGATAAGACAGGAATTTCAGGCATTCCAAGTTCAGGCGTGATTCATGTCAGCACTATAAAAATTGATACAAATAAACGTCAAGTTTATAAAGGTGATGAACGCATCCGGTTGACAGGAATGGAATTTAGCTTACTTGAATTACTCGTAAGTCGTTCTGGGGAAGCATTTTCTCGGTCAGAAATTTTGCAAGAAGTTTGGGGATACACACCCGAACGTCACGTAGACACCCGTGTCGTAGACGTACATATATCTAGACTCCGTGCAAAACTAGAAGACGACCCAAGCAACCCAGAATTAATATTGACAGCACGAGGTACAGGCTACCTTTTTCAACGCATTATCGAACCGGGTGAAGAGTAAATAATTAGTTAGGAGTTAGGAGTTAGGAGTTAGGAGTAAAAGACTTGACACGAGACTAAATTGCTTACCCATATAATATTAGTTAAGAATTGTGAATACTAAATTTGATAACAATAAATTTAAATTCATAATTCTTAACTCCTGTACGGGTGGGTTTACCAAATTTTTGGTTAGTTACTAGCATATAGGTTAACCCGCCCCTCCTAACTCATAACTTTTGACTTATGGCAAAAGAAGATCAAAATCGCGTAATCAGGCGCCTACCGCTAGTAGTGGGTATGTTAGGTGCCGTATTATTGTTTATAAATAGAATATTTACACCAGAACTAACAAACTCCCAATCGCGCGCCGATGTTTTGGGAGTAATATTAAGTGCTTTATTAGTATTAACAGGGATGCTATGGCAACAAGTGCAAGCCAGAACACCTGACGCAGTTGAATTAATTGGAGAAGAAGGATTTGAATTGGTAACTGACTTACCAGATACAGTTAAAAACGAATTAGCCTGGGCTTCGCGATTATTACTACTTAATACAGTCACGCGCTCAATCGTCGTAGTCTATAAAGGTAAAGTTATATTACGGCGAGGAATATTAGGACAAAAATCAGAAGTAAAACCGGGGGCAATATTAAATCTAGTACTCGAAAAACAAAAAGCAGTTTATTTAGTTGACGTTAAAGCTTACCCAGGCAAAATAGAGTTTGATTATTTACCAGAAAACACACAAGGCATAATTTGTCAACCAATAGGTTTTGATGGTGCAATGATATTAGGCGCCAACGCACCACGTAGTTACACCCGGCAAGACGAAAACTGGATAGCTGGAATAGCCGATAAACTAGCTGTTAGTCTAGAAGGATAAAACCTCTAATCGAGAGAGTATGCAAATTATTTATTGGTCGTTAGTAGTTGTAATGATATTTGGTATAGTTGGCGCCGTCGTTCCAGCTTTACCAGGAAGTAGTTTGATATTAATCGCGATTGTTATTTGGGGTGTAGTGCAAAAATCTTTTGCAGCAATTAGCACACCCCTCATTGTCACTGGCGTAGTTTTGCTATTAAGTATTGGTGTGGACTTCCTTGCGGGTTATATTGGCGCCAAAAAAGCAGGTGCTAGTAACTGGGGACAAATAGGCGCCTTTGTAGGTTTAATAGTGGGATTTTTAGGTTTACTACCTGCGCTTCCTGTTGGTGGTCCATTGTTAGGTATGCTACTTGGACCACTACTAGGAGCAATTATAGGTGAGTACTTGTACTGCAAAAATTTTCAAACTGCCATAAAAGCTGGTATTGGCATCGTCGTCGGTACAGTAGTAGGAAACTTAATCCAAGGACTACTCGCAATCGCCGCAGTCGCCGTATTTATTTACACCACCTATCCCCAAGTATTTAACTAAATATTATACATTAATGTGATGATGTTAAATAGATATTTTGTGGAATGATCTTGTGGAATGGGCATCCCTGCCCGTTCCATCAAACACCGATTTTACGACGTTGACGAGTACCAAACATACCAGCCACAGCCAAGGCGCCTAAGCTAATTACAGTAGCAGGTTCAGGAACACTACGCATAGCTACACCATCGCCAGTATTAGGAAATTTGGTGCTGTTAGGATTGCCAAGTTGAATTTGAAAATTTTGTACATTTTTAATGGTAATTCGTTGTGTGTTACCATTTAGACCTTCAGCAGCGATAATTGAAGGATTTGGAGCGGCGCCATTAACTGTCAAAATTTTGGTTATATCTTTATCTTCAACATCAAATAATTCAAGAGTAAGAGAATCAACTTCTTTACCTAGAAAATCGAAGAAGAATTGACCAATTTCTAATTGACCATTTTCAACTGGATTGCCACTTGCATTTGTTGCTACAGCACGTAACCAGTATTCACCTCCAGGAGGATTTGTACCTGCATCTTGTGTACCAAATGTAATACCAAGACCGTAATTTGTATTTGCAGTGTCGCGGTTGTCAACAAATAAAAGGCTTTTGCCAAATTTTGTACCGCTACCGTCAACATCTAAGCTGGTGACTTTATAGGTAAAAGGAGATTGTGCTGCATTTGTAGTATCAATACAAGTCGCATTACTAAGACAACCAAGATTTGTTGTTTTAATTTCACCTTCTATATTCGGAACCAAAGAAGTAGCACTTGCAGTGGAAGCGAAGGTAAGAACACTGAGACCGATAGTAGCTGCTGCGAGAATTTTTGCGCTTAACATAACTTTTTGCATGGTTGGAATGGAAACTATTACGTGTTTCTCTCAGGTTGGACACCAGATGTTTGTCTGCGTGTTTTCTCTGATTGATATTTGTATAGTATTTCCGCCTAAGTGCAATCGTCATCCCTTTTTGCCAAGGTTTACTTGAACTTGATGATACTAATAATATTTGGTAAACTACGCAAAATGAATGTGCTTTTTAATCACGGTACATTAACAAATCAAGTCAAAAAAGAAGCGCTATAACTCATGCTTTTACAGGTAAAACATAAATGTTTGTATCCACTTTATAAAGTTTTAAAATAACAAACGGCGCCAAAAATCAAGATTTATAGTACTCGTTAAAATTACCTATAATCCTGAACATACAAAAACCCTTGTGGAATGGGCTTTCTCTTGCCCTGTCCATAATAAAAAGGCGCCCCAACATTTAAGTAGGCGCCTATATTAAGTAGATATTCTATGTAAGAGTGGCGGGCAAGGATGCCCGCTCCACAAGAGAAGACATTTAATATTTGATATATCTAAGCTGGTCTTTTAGCTTCTACGGCAACTGCTTCTACTTCATCTTTGCTCAAAGACTCTAAAATTGACTGAGCTTGTTCTCCACCTAAAAGACGCAAAGCGAGGACAACTCGATGACGAATTTGCCAGTCTGGATTTTCTGCCAGTGGTGCAATTAAAGAAACCGCTTCTGGGTTTCCTAGCTCACCCAAAGAGCTAATTGCCGAAATTTTGACTAATTCGTTACTTGAGTCGAGTGCTTCTTTTAGCAATTCAAATCCCCGTGGTTCCCCTAATGCTCCTAATGTAGCAATTACACTGAGTTGTACAATCCATTCACCTGTGCTGTGATATAGCTGATTCAAATCATCGTATGCTGTCACTAACTTTAAGGCGCCGATACAATCAGCAGCAGCAGCTTGGACATCGGGTTCTGGGTCTTGTATCATGCGACGCAGCAATGAAAGCGATAAATCTAAATCTTGACTACCTAAAGTATCTATTTGACTAACTGCTGAGTAGCGAACGCGCGAATTAGAATCATTCAAAGCAGATTGAATCAATTCAAAACCAATACCCGGTTCTAAGTCCCTAATTAAATTTACGGCACGCAAACGGTCGCCCAAATCTTCTGAAGAAAGCATCTGCTTAACACTATCAGGTGTAACGCTCATCAAAATCTCTCTCTTTAAACGATATAAAACTAAAAATTGTTTGAATAGAGGTGAATATCTAAAGACAGTAGTGATTAACCACTAGCCATTGCACGTATTATGTCACCACGTGTGAGGATACCAATGACTTGACCCTCGCTGTCAAGTATTGGTAGACGGTGGATATTTTTGTCATGCATGAGTTTAGCAGCATCACGCAGCGATTTATCGGGAGCTATGGTTATTGGGTCTTTGCTCATTACCTCCCCAACTGTTTGCCCAAGCGCTTTATGTAAATCGCGTTCGTATGTGGCAGGATTTTGTAAATAAATTACACTATCTAGAAACATAATGTAGGCAGGTGGCGTTACACCTGTTTCTTGCCACATCAAATCTGTCTCTGAGATTATACCTATAAGCTTTCCGCTATCGTCAACAACGGGTAGCCCACTAATTCGTCGCTCTGCTAAAATTTTGATTGCTTCAGTTAAAGAAGTTTCACGCTTAACAACAACCGGGTTACGGCTCATCATATCAGCAACTGTTTTAGTCATTATACTTTGACCCTGTATACATATAGTCTTTTAAATTTATTGTAAGGAAGTTTCCTTATGTACTTGATGCTGCGATACAGATTGTTACCTAGAAACCGGGTTTTTTCATCGAAAACCCGATTTCTCAGCGTCATTATCATAAACTGGCTTTCTTTAGGATTCTCGTAACCAATCGTAATTATTTTTAATTATTTTTAATTATTTAAATTCTCGGATGCATATATATATAGAGAAGTATAAACTTGTATTAAAAGCCTTAAAAATTTGTTTTTACCGCTAATACGTACTCACGTTATATAAAAATTCAACATGCACTCTTTCACACGCCTCAAACCTAAAGCTCCCACTCCACCTACTTTTACTTGTGTTGGTGAAGAACGTTTACATCGTAAACAGCGTCTCGCAGCAGCACTTAGATTATTTGCTAAATACGGTTTCGATGAAGGTGTTGCCGGACATATTACCGCACGTGACCCAGAATTTTTAGACAGTTTTTGGGTAAATCCCTTTGGAATGCATTTTGGTGAGATTAAAGCTAGTGATCTTATTCGTGTTAACCATTTGGGAGATGTCGTTGAGGGTGAACATCCTGTTAATGAAGCTGCATTCGCTATTCATTCCCAAATTCATGCTGTACGTCCTGATGTGGTTTCCGCAGTTCATACTCACTCAATTTACGGTAAAAGCTGGTCGAGTTTAGGACGTGAGCTTGACCCTTTAAGTCAGGATGCCTGCGCTTTTTACCAGCATCACAGCGTTTATCATGATTACACTGGTGTCGTTTTAGATATAGAAGAAGGTAGACGTATTGCCGAAACTCTTGGTAATCACAAAGCTTTAATTTTAAAAAATCACGGTTTACTGACGGTGGGTCACTCCGTTGATGAAGCTGCATGGTGGTTTATTTCTATGGAACGCAACAGTCAAGCGCAATTACTCGCTGAAGCTGCTGGTAAACCAGGTTTTATTAACCACGACTCTGCAACTTTAGCACGTCACCAAGTTGGCTCGCATTACATGGGTTGGTTTAGTTTCCAACCCTTGTACGATATGATTACTCGACAACAACCTGAACTTTTAAATTAATAGAAACCCGGTTTCTTTTATTAGCTTTTACCAACAGGCGCCGCAGTTATTGCTTCGAGCATGACCTGGTATATATGAGATTGGTCTACAGCACCTTCAACTCCAGGTATCGAGTAAGTCTTTGCTGCGTCGATTTACAAATGAAGCAGCGGCGCCTGGTGTAGCATGACTAATGGGAACGGATGTAACTAAACCAGTAGATTTACCTTTGAGTGCAGCTTGTTCAAGAATAGTAGTTTGGCGCCGTTCGTAAATATCTACACCCATCGCGTTATTATAAGTTTTGGCGCCTGTATAAAGAGTAGTAGCAGTACCAGCAGAATCAGGATAATTTAGTTTGATATATTCTTTATCATTGCCGGGTGTCCAAGGGTTTTTACCTCCAAGCACTGGGTCATACCCGACAAGATTATTTTTTGGTTGAAAAACAAAACCAGGGAAAACAGCACTTTTGCCAGTTTCAAAATTTGTTTCATCTAGGGCAGAATTGTTAGGCGAAAACGAACCGCTTTTGTTTTGTATTAAAGTACCGTAAGTAGTCGCCCAAGTATAACCTTCAAGCTTTTGAAAATTTAAACCTTGTCCCTTACCTTCAGTATAATGTTTAAGTTACTGGCTACTTTTCTTAAAATATTCGCACTGCCGTTTAAATCGGCATTGACAACCGAACCATTTGCAGTTCGGTATAAACCACGTTTAACTCGCTTCCCAGATGCTGTCCAACCCTCTGGTTTATCACCAAATACGGGTAGAGTGTCTCCATCTAAATAACTTGCTTTTGACGTGTAAGATTCCTCAGTTATTTGGAATCTAATACCATGCAAATCACACAATTGTTTTAATCTATCTTTCAACTTACCTAATGGCATTTGAACGAATTTTTGATTTTGAACTCGTCCAATGTTCGCATTAAGTTTAAATCCTTCATTCCACCCTATTACTAGGGTTCCAATGCCATATTTTAAGCAGTGGTCAATAATTAGCTTTGCTGCTTTGTTAATACCGTCGCGCATTTGGTGATTACGCTTACGGGTAACACGGTCTAACCAACTGTCCCAGTATCCCTGTGGTTTATTTTCTTTACGTGTTGACACTTTCTTGTTCCATAATTGGTTCATCGCCTTCATTGCGCGAGCATCAATTAATAAGGAATTTCCAAGTGTATCAACACATGCAGCTAGGTTATCCGCAGTCCCCAAGTCAATAGACAAAGCTTGATTAATATCTAAGTCGTGTTTTTTCTCCTCAACTTCGTAAGACATCTCAAGGTAATAAGCACCATTCTTAGGAAGGATAGTAAACTCTTTAACTTTTGAATAGTCCATGTTTGTTGGCATAGGTAGAAAGAACTCAGATACACCAAACCATCGCTTAACAGTCAATCCTAAAGAAAATCTAAGTTGACCTTCATTGATTAGCGGTTTCTGTCCACCTGAATTAGGATAAGCAACTTTGAATAGTTTTGAACCTGTTAAATAGTTAGGAACTTGAGGTTTAAAGTGTAGTTGACCACTCAGAAATAAAGCACGCAGTTCCTTAAAGGATTTGAATGCTTCTGTTACTGACGTTAAAGTTTGTTGCATTGGAGTTGACGGCAAAGATTGAGCAGTTAATGTTTTTGCAACAGATGGCTCAAAATCTAAATCAAACTTACCCGTCAACAACTTACCTGTCTTAAAAAATGTTTGACGTGCAAAGTAAACCCCATTGTTGTACAACTTACCCGACTGCTCGCATAAGTAGCGCAATATTGCTTTTCTTTCTGTGTCGGGATGTAGCAATACTTGCTGTACTCCCATAGCTTTTTTATCTTTTTTCTTTTTTGCCATTGTTCGACCTCAATGCTATAGTGTTAGTATACCAACACATACATTATTTTGCAATGGCATTTCAGAAAAAAAATAAATTAGGATTTACAAGTAGTCAACCGTTTGATAAAGACCCCGTATGCTTCAAGGTATTGCCAGGAGTAAAAGGGAAACTTAAAAATATCCCTAACTGGCAAGAACGCCTAAGACAAGCAGTTGATAAACTAATAGAAGAACAATGCGACTAAAGGAGTGATAGAGTCGCTTTCCTCTCATACCATGTAACCCCGTGAGAAACTCTTGCACTTCTGGATGACATGGATTTAACCATGACATATTTTCGTTCGATTCCTTCGACACCTTACTACCACTTGCCGTGGTCGTCAACCATTCTGGATGGCGCCGTGTAATTGGATGATTTTTTGGTACCATTAACCCATATTCAAACCAAGGTATCACACGCAAATGTTGACGACGTGTTTGTTCAATTAACGCGCTGAGTGCATCTTGAAAAGGCAAAAGCGGTAACGAAGTTAAATAATATTGCTTAAAACCACTAACTTTTTTTGCCACATTACTCGGATGCAATGTATAGCCACGATTCCACACTGCCGGGTAAACTGTATTTAAACTATGTTTGGCAATATTCGCAACAGCTTCATCTAAACGAGTCGTATAGTAATTTAAAGCTACACCAAAATTAGTTATCCAAATACCGCGTATTTCAGAACTTATTGATTTACTTAAATTTACAGTCGGCGCCTGCCATAATGAAATAATCAAGAAACAAGATAACAAAAATAATAAAACCCAACGTTTTTTTCTATGAGTAGTAATTTGTTTTAGAAATTTAAGCATTTGCCAATATAATTTTAGATGTAACTACAAATTTGAGCAGAGAATGAGCCAGTAGTAGGTTGGGTGGAGGAACGGAACCCAACATATATTAATATATTGTTATAATTAAGGCGCCGTTACTCAATCATAAGTAATACACCAGTAGGAGAAAATAATGGTCAGCAGTCTTAGAGAACTTATCGAAGAACCGGAGATAGTCAGTGCTGACGACCCAGAAGAAAGGTTTATTAGTAGCGGTGTAAGTTGGAATAATTATGAAGCGCTATTAACGAAGCTACAAGAAAACTCTCATTACCGTGTCACTTATTTAGATGGAATATTAGAAATTGTGTCACCCTCAATTAGACATGAAAATATTAAAAAGCGTTTAGCTATTCTCTTGGAACGCTATCTTTACAAAAAGCGGATTAAATTTAAACCGATGGGAAGTTCCACCATCAGAAAACAACTTAAACAAGCTGGCGCCGAACCAGACGAATGCTACCGTATTGGAAATGTCAAGCCAATTCCCGATTTAGCTATAGAGGTTAATATTACTAGTGGCAGTGTTGATAAGTTAGAAATTTATCGACGTTTAGGAGTATTAGAGGTTTGGTTTTGGGAAAATAACAGACTTAAACTTTACCGCAAAAGGGAAGATATACCTTCTGAATTTTTAGAAACTAAAGGTTATGAACAGGTTGAAGCAAGTGAACTGCTTCCAGACCTAAATATTCCTTTACTAGAAGAATGCACGTTAATTTCGGACGATATTCTAGCAATTGATCAATTTGAGCAGAGAATGAGTCAGTAGTAGGTTGGGTGGAGGAACGGAACCCAACATATATTAATATATTGTTATAATTAAGGCGCCGTTACTCAATCATAAGTTTTGGATTTAAAGGTTAATTCAAGATGAATACCCTAGAATCTTCTAAAACATTAGAAGATAAGATATTAGAAAAAATTACGCTTGCCGATAATGAAGTCTTTATACGTAAGGATTTTAAGGACATTGGTGACTATAACAGCGTAGGTCGTTGTCTCCGTAATTTGCTCAAAAAGGGCAAACTGATAAAAATAGGGCATGGTCTTTATGCCAAAGCTGCGATATCTCCTTTATCAAAGTGTATTGTTCCTCGAAAGGGGCTGCCTCAGTTGGGTGTTGAGGTATTAAATAAATTTGGGATTGAAGCATTTCCGTCTAGTTATCAGAGAGCATACAACGAAGGACGCTCTACACAAGTACCCACAGGTAGACTGATTGGGGTAAAAGCACGTACAAAGCGTAAGATAGGTTATGCAGGTAAATATATAGCTTTTGAGTACCTTGACTGAAATTGAATTAGCAACGATAGAAGTAATAGCTGGTGACTTAAGCGTGGATCCTTCCTTTATCGAAAAGGATTGGTATTCTATGCGACTCATCGCAGAATTATTGACTATTAACAACCCTAATTTCCGTCTTGTTTTCTCTGGTGGAACAAGTTTATCAAAGGGTTGTGGGCTGATTAAACGTTTTTCGGAAGATATTGATTTTAAAGTTATTGCACTAACTCCAAGCAATAGGAATAAACGTGGACAATATAGAGACCAAATTGTCGAGGCAATTCGCCTTATAGATTTAGATTGTTCACTTAACGAAGATGATATAGTAAGTAAAAACGAGAATCATTTTTTTCAATTTACAATAAATTATTCATCTCAGTTTACATTATCAACCGCACTGCGTCCTTACATAAAAGTAGAAATAACAATTGTTTCAGATGAATTCACTTATGAAGAAAAGTCATTACAGTCTTTTCTTTCTCAAGCATTAGATAATCAGCCTGAAGTTTTAAGCATACCTTGTGTCTCTCCATTAGAGACTGCCGCAGATAAATTAAGTGCTTTGACTTGGCGTGTATTAGAAAGAGAAGCAGGTGGTACTAAATATCATCCTACGGACATTCGCCACTTACATGATTTAGCCGCGTTAGAAAATATTATTGTTACAAATAAAATATTTTCTGATTTAATTTTTCCAGCTTTAGAAAATGACGCTACACGAGCGAAAAAAATAAATTTAACTGAGATTCAACCGCTTGAACGTTTACAAAGAGCGTCTTTATGCTTAAAAAATAATCCTATTTATGAACAAGAATATCAAAGCTTTGTCATTGCTATGTCTTATGCGGCTGAAGATGAAAAGTTGTCATTTGAAAAAGCTTTATCAAGGCTTGATAACATAATAAACAGCTTGAATAACATTGTTTGATGCAGAGTCTCAACTTTCATGGAACTCTGTGTCTAATAAGGTAAAAAATTAGATAGTATGTTGGGTTCCGTTCCTCCACCCAACCTACCAACTACCAGCTAAATGCTGCTGTTTTGAAGGGATGCTTTGAGTCTTCGATTTCTTGAGGCGCCTCTACATTCGTTTTATTATCTAGCTGTGGTACATTATCACGAATGGCGCCACGATAAATTAAGGCGCCGACAGTTTCTAAATTAAAACCCCAACCAGAAGGTAAATTATTATCACCGTCGTTTTGCCCTAAGTCTATATATATACGAGGTGGAACAAAATATTTCACATTTGTGGCGCCGAGAAATTCATCAGCTTTGACCATAATTTCATCAACAGCAGCATCAAACGCTTCGTAGCTGTCGTAAGGTTGTTGAAGTTGGTTCTGTACGAAACCCATAAACTCGCGCACACTAACAATTTTTGGGTCTAGTGGAACTTCGGGTTGCGGTTGCATTGGATAATCTACAGGAGGAACTCCAGGAATTTCTGTAGGAGGTGTAGGAGGAAGAGTTATGCCAAGTTGTTTTAGGATTAATGGTTCTAACGAAGCAAATAAGTTAGCTTGAGCTTGTGCAACCAAAACATCGTTGACATGAGCTTCTCGTGGTAAAAGAGTTTTAACTGCGCGTCTTACTACTTGTGAAAGTGTAAATGGTGGAAAAGGAATACTGGAAACTTCAATAGTTTGTCCATGTTGTTCCATTAGCACATCAAGCGGTGGTAAGTCTTCTGGCACAACTGGCATTTGGATGTTGAAGAATTTAAACTCAGGATTATTGCTTGTTTTGCTGAGTAAGTTTACTTTCCGATTGTTTTGACGGTCTTGCAGTTTCAATAGTTCGGTTACTTTTGCTTCGTCTCCATCGAGTAGTAAACTTAAACCCTGTTTGTTGAAGGGATATACAGGAGTGTTTAGACCAATATATGTGAACTCAGCACAGTAAGTTCTGTTGTTTGCCTCATTCAAATAATCAATGGCATCGGTGGAACCTAGTGCAGCCAACGCGCAGTTTTTCAGAAATTCTTTGAGCGACGGTCTGTCATACACTTGTAATGGGTCGCCACCGTTAAAATCATTCTCAGAGAACTCAACGAACGAGTTCATCACTGCTAACCAGCAAATTATCGTATCGGTGTAACCGCGTGCTTGTTCTTTTGTCACAAACTCCGGAAATACTAACCGTTGTCCAACCGCTACAAAACCAGGATGTCCAAACATGCCATCATGATACGTATCCGGTTTGTTCAACGATGCGTAAGACTTTCTCTCGCGCATTGCTGGAACTATGGCGCCTGCATGATGTCCGCCACCTTTGATAATCATTTCCATTAAGTCTTCTTGCTCACTTTCTCCCAAAGCCCACCGCAAATCTAAAAGTTGTCCGTATCTATCTTTGTTGTATATATAAGTACAAATTAGTAAACCATATTCATCAAGAAATTTGACGACATCATCGTGTCCAGATACTTGTTTATTATCAGGGTCTATAACAGTATCAGAATTGGCAATACCGATATATCCAGGTACTTTAAATGGCTCAGTACTAATTATTGTTTCATCATCAACAACGATTTGCTTGTAAAAAAACCGCTGCATATCTTTAATTGGTTTGCCGTTTCGATTATCTGGCGATTTAATCGCATTAAATACTTTCAAATCAACGTTATAGGGTGAGTATAAGGGCATTTGTGATTCGCTCATTTATTTTTTTACAGATTTAATTGAGGTCATTAAAGATGTCATAAACTTTTATACCGCCTTTTCTAAAAGATTTGTACAAATAAGGATGTATAAATGTTTAATTTTATTGAAGTTGGTATTTTAAATAACAAAACATAAAAACAGTAAGTATATGCGGCAAACTTTTTTATTTGCGTCAAGTAAAATACTTGCTATATTTATTAAAGATTTCGTAAATCCTCGAATATGAGGAACACTTAAATCAAGCAGTTCGGTCTAGTACAGTATCCGGATACAGTAGTAAATGAAACGAAGTATTTCCTGGAGATACAGAGTTATCTATAGTACATTTGTTTAATGTAATATAGAGACATTTTTAAGAACTATTAGAACAAGGGGAGTGACATGGAACTCAGCAATAGACTTTTAGACCCAGCGAAAAAAGGAATAGTTGTTTCGGACTGCTGTAATATGATTGAAGAGCAGCTTGCTTCTAAGTCTGGTATCAGTGGTATGGCTTTGAAAGCTGCTTTTGCTGCTCTTAAAGGAATTAAGCCGGGATATATTAATGGTGCTGTAGAGCAACTTTTACCTTCGTGCTTAACTGCTATTGACCCTATTTGGAATCAAGGTGTGCAAAATGGTGACCCTGTAGGACATTTGGTCGCGAGTAGTTCTGTTACCGCAGATGCGCTGCTTAGTGTTACCGATGAGAAAGTCAAAAATTCAAGTCGCCAAATAGTTAAAGGAACCTACGAAAAGCTTCGCGGTTCTGCTAAGAAGCATGTGGAGGAAGCTGTGCCTGATTTTGCTAAGGTAATTGAGAAGCACGCGATGGTGTAAATTTAAGATTGAATGCACAGGCTTTCTGGCCTGTGCCACAATTAGGTGATGGGTTCTTTGGTGGGTTGTGTTGGTTCTGAGAAATAATTATCAATCCAATTTAGGACTGGGACTAGTGATAAAAGCATTAATGCTGAGTACATGTCACCACCCCAGCTATCGTGAAGCCATTTAAATAGTCCTTCGTTTCCTGTACCGTGGAAATATGTTAGTAGTGTGTTGCGAATAATATTGGCGCCAACACTAATTACGATAGCGCTACCGAGAAACCAACTAATTTTACGACGTGAGCTAATGGCGCCCGTCCAATGTAGTAGCATCAAACATACATACAAAGTTGTAAACAGCATTTTTAAGCCAGCACAGTACGGCGCCACCTCTACAACTCGTCCATCAACAAATATATATATACCATCTACATTGACGTTCATACCTAACTGATTCAAAATAAAACCAGCTGTGCCAGCAATAAAAGCTTGTAAAGGTACAGTAAAGGGAGCAATAAGATAAGGAAGTGAATTAGGCGTTGCTAACAATACTAACAATAAAGGAAACCATTGTAGCTTCAATCCGGCTCGACCTTTAAGCCATAAGCATAAACCAGTTAAAATAAACGGCAGCGAGAGGTTTACGTATTCACTTACTCCACTGATGTAAAAAAATCCTCCTATTAATAATAAAACGGCGCCTAATGGGTGATTTTTAGAGCGCAGTCTATACCATAATTTTCGGTTTTGCCACACCAAGTACGCAGCAAAAGGCAAACCAATCAATCCGTGGCTAAAATACTCGTGTTCTGTACTAATACTTTTATTAACCCAACCATCAACCCAATGTAAAAGTATAGGAGCATAAAGTAGTACTAAGACACCAATTATGGCGAAGTTGAATAACTCGGTTGGATTTGTTGTTCTATAGGAGCGTTGATACATAGTATGTGTGAGGGAGTAAGAAACTCCCGTAAACTCTTAAGTGTTAAGTATTACTAATTTTTGCTCGCAGAGTACTTCGGCAATTGTTGCCACTGTTTCTTTGACCTGACTTGGCGTTAAACCTGGATACATTGGCAATGATAATATTTGTTTTGCTAATGCTTCGGCGTGTGGGAAGTCACCCATTTGATAACCGAGATTAGCAAAAGCGGGTTGAAGGTGGCATGGTATGGGGTAATGAATACCTGTTTGAATTCCAGCTTCAATAAATTTTTGCTGCAAGTCTTGGCGAGATATTGAACTATCTTCAGTAATTTTAACAACGTATAGGTGATATACATGTCCTTCGTCGCTTTGATTTTGCATTGGTATTATTCCTTTTGATACCAACGGCGCCAATTCTGAATCGTAAAGCTTTGCAAGGTGTAACCGTTGACGGTTCCATTCAGATAAATATGGTAATTTTTCTAACAACACTGCTGCTTGTAGTGTGTCTAGACGACTATTTGTACCTGGGTCGGTATGATAATATTTATACGAGGCGCCGTAATTGCGTAAGCGCGTCATTTTTTGCGCGACTTCCGCATCCGACGTTAGTAGCATTCCTCCATCACCAATGGCGCCTAAGTTTTTACTAGGGTAAAAGCTAAATGCTGCCGCAATTCCAACCGAACCAGCGCGATATCCATCACGAGTTGCTAAGTGCGCTTGCGCTGCATCTTCAAAAATTAGTAGGTCATGGGTTTTAGCAAAATTTAGTAATTTTAAAGGCGAAACCATTTGTCCATAGAGATGGACTGGAATAATTGCTTTCGTTTTAGATGTAACAGCCGCAGAAGCCGCTTCTAAATCGATTAAGGCTGTTTTTGGGCAACAATCAACAAAAATTGGCGTTGCTCCTGCTCTTATTACCCCTATCAATGTTGCAACAAATGTGTTTGCTGGCAATATTACTTCGTCACCAACACCAATGTTACAAGCTTGTAGCCCTAGAGCAATGGCATCGGTTCCAGATGCAACTCCTATGCCAAACAAAGCGTGCGATGCTGCTGAAAATGCTTTTTCAAAATCGGTTAACGCCTGACCTAGAATAAAATCTCCATTTTGCAGTACGGACTGTATTGCTGAATTTATTTTATTTTGAATCGGTTGATGTTGGAAATTTAAATCTACAAAAGGAATTTTAACGTTCATGTTATTCAAATAATCGTAATTGAAAAATATTTTTACTTGTCTGTTTTATAACAAAGTACACTCTATATGTGATTGAGCATAAGTTAATAAACAAATCATAAATGTAAAGGAAGTGTAAATTTTGTATTAAGCTTTCTATTTATTTGCCTTTTCTTTTGCAATTAGATGTATTTTTATTTCTTTAGGATAAACAAGACCGAGTGCTGTCAGGACTTGTAGAGTCGGCACCACTGGTTGGTTTACTATCTTAGATTTGCAGTAATAGGCAGTCATGAATTTATATTTATATATCTAGTTGTTTTACATTTGTTGAACCTAAAACTATAGTTTGTAATCAATAATTAGCACAATAGATTCACCTACCTGCCTCAGTAATAATAATGATATTTTGAATGTTAAAATTACAAGTACTAGCGTAAGTAAATAAATATCTAATCACCGTAATATTATTGATATTGGTGATTTAAACATTACAGTAAAACAACGAGATATTGCTTAGATACACAGCTATTAAGGTGCCTTTGTATTGATATTCTGGCTGCAAATGATTATCTCTCGTGGTTTGAATGCGGTAGCAGTAGGGGGTGAAAGCAATTTTTATCGGGTATTAAACAGTCCGTTGAATCGCGGACTTGAGAAGGTAAAAAAAAATTGGTGGTAATTGTTTGTCTGGCATAAAAATGGGGAATGCTTAGAAATAGGAATAACCAGTTATGTCGTTGGTTATATGAAATACACTATCGAGTATTTATCAAGGTAACTGTGGTAATGTTAGAGCCGGAAAAGAAATTATTAAGTTTAAAAGACGGTTGGAATGGTTCAGACATTCGTGAGCAAAAACGTCTGAAAGCCTTATTAGACCTAGGCTTACGCCAACCTGAAACGATTCCTGTATTCGAGGAAGCAACTCAAACTGCTGCCCATTTTCTAGAAGCTCCCATTTCGCTTTTGGGGTTTATTGACCAGGAACGTCATTGGTTTAAATCCGCAGTCGGTTTATCGCGTTTGGGATTGATGAACCAACTTGCACAAGCTAGAGCTTTACCTCGAAAGGAGTCTTTTTGTACTTCTGTTGTTGATAGCGCCCAAATTGTCGTCATTAACGATACGCATAAATATTCGAGTCCAGAACTTGTAACCACTAAATTGGTTAAAGAATATGGAGTACGCGCTTACTTAGGGGCGCCGTTAATCGATGCCAATGGAAATTGTTTAGGGTCGTTGGCAGTTTTTGACCTAGTACCGCGCACTTTCACTTCGCGAGATATCGAATTTTTACAAATCATCGCGCGTTGGAGCATGAGCGAGTTTGAAAGAAACCGCTTATTAGCAGCACCATCAAAAGAAGAAAAATTATATGGGGATGCTGGTTGGTCACAACCGACCTCTAATACCCAACAAATCATTCTTCAGACGCCGATTTTACAAAAAGAGCTTCAACAAGACCGTACAACAAACCAGCTTAAACTCGAATTATTATCGCAACTAACACAAGAGTTACGCACTCCACTAACTTCAGTGCTAGGTATGGCAAGCGTGTTAGGACGAGAAATTTATGGTCCGCTCACCACCAAACAGCGCGAATACCTCGAAATTATTCAGCATAGTGGTCGTTACTTGCTCTCCCTGGTCAACGAAATTACCGAGTTGGGAGCAATGGATAGTAGTGTTGAAGCACTAAATGTGGCGCCTGTAGATATTGAAATGCTATGCCAACAAGCAATTAACACGCTTGAAGAAGCAGCAAATCGTCGCGAGCAAGATATACGACTCTCGCTAGAACCAGGACGCAATCGAATTTTACCTCTCGATAAAGATAAAGTGCGTCAAATGTTGTACCACTTAATTTTTAGCGTCATTCAGGTTTCAGCAACAGGAAGCATCGTGAGAATTCACGTCTCCTATAAAGAAGATACCTTGAGCATCACAGTATGGGTGTCACATCCTTGGTTGGGAGATGGAATAACCGAAGTTGACCCATATTTTAGACTCAACCCACAACCTTTGCTTGAATTAACAAGCATCGCCCAAAACTATAATATGAATTTTGAGAACCAAGAAATGTCAGACTTGGCGGTAATGGTAGAAAAATCGAAAGATTTACCTATCTCAAATGGCGCCGTATCTTTAAACTCTGGTGATTTAGACTTGAAAGGGCCAACCAACCACATGTCACGCGAAAGCTTGGGGTTATTGCTAAGTTGCCAACTCGCAGAACTTCATAAAGGGCAAATTTCGATTCAGGGGTCTGTAGAATCTGGTTATCGCTATGTATTGTCATTACCAATACAAAGTATAACCGCCGAAACTGCTAATAACCCATAAGCAACCCGGGAATTGCATGTTGGGTACTATTACAATTAACAAGAAAGCAACCAGCAGTTATTAACTTTTTGGAACTATGCAGATTATGATTAAGTCGCACTTCTATCTAGAAGTGAAATCAGAAATCGCAAAGTTGTTTATGAATCTAGTTTGGCAACGATTTACATTGTCGGATTTGCCACTACGGCAATATCTTAGTACTAGCTACTTACACAGTGTACTGTTTGGACTGCTGCATTCCTGGAAGCAAAGCAGCATTTTAATGCGGTGGGGAGAGACAATAGCTGCTGTGTTAGTCAGTTTTGTATATGGACTGGCGCCTTTTGTGACAAGCACGTTGACAGGGGTACTTTTAGGAGCATGTGGAGCTTTTTGGCTTCTATTAACAATATCTGACGAACCCACAGATAAAAATGCTCCAACTGTCACCCCCATTCACTTGCTAGTATGCTTTTACTGGGTAGTTGCTCTTGTAGCTACTGCTTTATCACCAGTACGACAGCACGCCATTTCAGACTTCATAAATTTAACTCTTTATCTATTACTGTTTGCCCTTTGCGCCAGAGTACTTAGATTACCGCCATTCCGTAATTGGTTGCTAGTTTTGTACCTGCTCGTCTCGCTCGTCGTCAGCGTGTATGGAGTACGTCAAAAGCTTTTTGGCGCCGCACAGTTAGCGACTTGGGTAGACCCAGAGTCACCGCTTGCTAAAAATACAAGAGTATATAGTTATTTAGGGAATCCTAACTTACTAGCAGGGTATATACTGCCTGCGGTCATTTTAAGCTTGATAGCAATTTTTGCTTGGCGTGGAACCGCGCGTAAAGCTTTAGCTGCGACAATGCTAGTTATGAACTTAATGTGCTTTCGATTTGCCGACAGTCGCGGTAGCTTTATTGGGTTAGCATTAGCTTCCATAGTCGTCGTGCTATTACTGCGGTATTGGTATAGCGAATCTCTACCCAAGTTTTGGCGAACTTGGCTAGTACCAATTTTATTAGGAAGCTTTGTCACATTATTTGCTGTAGCTTTTGGTGTATCTGAAGAGTTTCGTTTGCGAATAGTTAGTATATTCGCAGGTCGAGGTGACAGTAGTAATAACTTCCGAATCAACGTTTGGACTGCGGTATTTCAAATGATTCGCGACCGTCCAATAATTGGTATTGGCCCCGGTCACGCTTCGTTTAACAAAGTGTATCCGCTGTATCAAGTACCGCGTTTTAGTGCGTTAAGTGCGTACTCTATCATTTTAGAAATAACTGTAGAAATGGGCTTTATTGGCTTAGGTGTATTTTTATGGCTTTTAACTGTAACATTTAACACGGGATGGCTACAGTTAAGACAATTCCGTCGAATTCATAGTACAGATGGTCTATGGTTAATAGGCGCCATCGGGTCACTAGTAGCTATGCTCGGTCACGGTCTAGTAGATACAGTTTGGTATCGTCCAGAAATAAACACTTTATGGTGGTTAATGGTTGGTTTAGTTGCATCTTACTGGACATTACAACCTTCTCATACCAACCAAGAAATCTCACCCAACCCCCAACCCGCAGCAAATTAACATCTTGTAGCACAGGCATCCTTGCCTGTGCAGTAAAATTTTTTTACCTTATTAGACACAAAGTACCACGATTGAGAGTTAAGAGAGGCGCCTACTCTGTGTCATAAGTTTTGGGGTGTAAGAAAATTGGCAACGGATGATTCTAGGATGTAACGGATAAGTAATTTTAAATAACTGGACGCAAGTTTGTAGCAAATAAGATTTTTAAACTTTCGGCGCCTTCAAAATAACTAATCAACTATCCGTTACATCCGTTTCATATCCGTTGCCAATCTACCCAGTAAAACTATTGACACAGACCAATAGTGATTCATGTCATAAGTTTTGGTTGTATAGCTTTTTACCTTATTAGACACAGAGGACGCAGAGAAGAGAGTTTAGAGAGGCACCACGAGTAGTAAAAATGTAAATAGGGCATTAGCAAAACTTATGGTGCGGTTTGCTAATGCCCTAGTTATTCTATTATGACAAATTCTTTATTTCAGACCTATTCGCGGTAGCCACTGGTGCCAACAGCGTTAGGGTCACGATAAGCAGTAGGTTCAGAGCGCTTCTTACCAGCAAGACCTGCTAAACCTGCTAAACCAAGTAATCCCAACCATCCCCAATCAAAACCGTTATCTCTTGTGTAAGTACCGTCGTTGTTAACTCCGGTAGTAGTTCGTGTCGTTGAATTACCAAAGGTACCATCGGTAGCGGTTTGAGCATTGGCGCTCATTGATAAAGGTAAAATAGACAAACTTGCAGCTAGTACGCTAGCCCCGATGACTCTGTTAAAATCGCGTTTCATAGTTTTTTGCTTTCCCTTTCTTGTTACCCCCTACTTTACACAGTCGATTACTTATAAAAATCACCCATTAGCCATAAACTAATTTCAGTTTTAACTAGCACTATAGGAATACAACCTGCAAAATATTGTTATTTGTTAATGATTACAGGTTACAAGCGATTTGTTGGTTATGCTGAAAGATATACCGCTCAAAAATTATCTATACATAGGAAACAAGCTAGATTATTAATGAAAGACAAAAGCGAAGGTTTCAAAGTTATTGCCGACAATCGTCAAGCGCGCTTCTTATACGAAATCCTCGAAACCTATGAAGCAGGAATTCAACTGACCGGGACAGAGGTAAAGTCTATTCGCGCAGGAAAAGTTAATCTCCAAGATGGCTATGCACTAGTTCGTAACGGCGAAGTATGGCTAATCAACGTACACATTTCTCCTTACACTCAAAGTAGCGAGTACTTCAACCACGAACCACGTCGCACCCGTAAATTACTGTTGCATCGTAAAGAAATTAGAACCCTTGTAGGTAAAGTTGAACAGCAGGGTTTAACGTTGGTACCTCTAAAAATGTACCTCAAACGTGGTCTTGTCAAGGTTAGCTTTGCTCTTGGTAAGGGTAAGAAGTTACACGACAAACGCGAAGATATGAAGCGAAAAGACGACCAACGCGAAATGCAACGCGCAATGAAGCGTTACTAATATTAATCTTGTGGGGTGGGCATCCTTGCCCGCCCATTCAAGCACTGCTGATTCAAGCACTGCTGATTCAAGCACTGCCGATTTAAGCACTGAAGTGCTTACTACGAAGAACATTCATACATTCTACTTTCTTGCAACTCGTGTTAATAAGAATATACCAGCTCCTAAACCGAATGCATTCGGCGACCATGCAGCAATGTGAGGAGATAAAATACCCGCGTCTCCAAGCGCACGTGTAAACACTAGCAATACATAGAAAGAGAAAATTACTATTAAACTTATCCCAAAACTGGCGCCTTTACCAGTACGTTGAGGTACAGTACCCACCACAGAACCGACTAAACCAAACACAACACACGCAAATGGGAAAGCAATTTTTTGCTGAATACGAACCTTAAGTTTACGAATTTTTTGGTCGTCACCACTAAGTCGTTCCAGTTCAAGCTGTTCAAATGACTCAGAAATATTCATTTCCTCAGTGTCACGTTCACGTTCTGCCAAACTTAATGGAGTACGTGGCAGTTCTATTTTTTGACGCTTGAAACGGACTATATTACGGTAAGAATTATCGGGTGCAATTAAATAAGCTGTTCCATTATAAAAATCCCAAATATTCTCTATAGGATTCCATTCTCCAGACTCAGAAACAACAATTTGATTTAAAGCTCCCTCAGAACGGTCGATAATCGTCAAACCCTTCATCTGCTTACCATCAAATTCATCCGCATAAAATAAGCGAGTCAATATTTTTTGCTTCTTACCCTTATCATCCTTGGTTTCGCGGTATTCAGGATAAAATATGTTTTCGCGACGATACGACGGTTTATCTGATTTTATGGCATTTTCAAGAGTCATGGTAGCTTCATAAGTAGCAGCAGGCACAATTTTCTCGTTGAAAACAAAAGTCATACCTGTAATAATCAAGCTTAACATCACTGCTGGCAGCACCATTCGGTAAACGCTGACCCCACAACTACGCATCGCAACGAGTTCGCTTTCACCCGAAAGACGACTATAAGTCATTAAAGTCGCTAGTAACGTTGACATGGGAAATGCAAATACAACTGCCCTAGGCAATTGTAAAACAAGAACCTTCAATCCAACCGCAGGTGGAAGACCAGACTCAACCAATTTTCGCATCACTTCAAACAAGCTATCAATAGCTAGTACAAGCGAAGCAAACGCACCAACACCAAATAAAAATGGTGGCAGCAATTGACCGATAAGGTAGCGGTCCATAATTGTAAATGGAACCAGCGAGCCGAGAGTGTAAAATGATTTGAGCTTTTTTGATGCCATCATATATCACTGAAATAACCAGCACCTGACTATTGCCTAACAACAAATTAGGTGTACTAGATGATTGATGAATTTTATATTTCGCTTCTGCTCGTACCAAACCTGGACTAAACTTGAAAATTATCTCCTAAGTAATATTGCCTAACAAGAGGGTTGTTATACAGTTCTTCAGATGTACCGCTAGCTAATATTTGACCTTCTCGCATAATATACGAACGGTCGGTTATAGCAAGGGTTTCACGAACGTTGTGGTCAGTAATGAGAATACCCATGTTGCGGTCGCGTAGTTGTGCGACAATTTGCTGAATTTCGGAAACAGCAATTGGGTCAACACCAGCAAAAGGTTCATCGAGCAATAAAAAGCTGGGTCCATTAGTACCGGCAGCTAACGCGCGTGCTAATTCGCAACGGCGCCTTTCACCCCCCGAAAGTTGGATACCTTTACTTCTAGCGACTTTTTCTAAACGGAACTCCCGCAATAGAGTGTCCATACGTATCGACCATTCCCAGCGGGGTACGTTGGTTTGTTCGAGTACTAAAAGAATGTTTTCGCGTACAGTCAATTGGCGAAATATGCTTGCTTCCTGCGCTAAATAGCCAATACCAAGACGCGCGCGCTTGTGCATAGGTAAGGCAGTAATATCCATGTTATCAAGCCAGACCTTGCCTTGGTTAGGTTTTTCTAAACCAGTGGCAATATAAAAGGTAGTTGTTTTACCGGCGCCATTGGGGCCAAGTAAACCAACGACTTCTCCTTGAGCAACCGAAATACTAACGCGATTAACGATTACGCGCTTACCATAAGATTTGTGAATATTCTCTAAAGTTATTTTCACAGCTAACACCCCTCAGGACGGCACGCACAATTAATTTCCACGTCTTAACGCGGGTGTTCTAGGTGCAGGCGCCGGACGGGTTTGTGTTTCATCTACAATATAAATCGATTCTACCTGACGACCGCTTTGTGGTTGGGCGACAAATCTTCCTTGGTCAATTAAATAAACTACGCGCTCGCCTCTAATACTATTGCCGCCTTGTTGTAAAATATACACATTGCCGCTTAAAATAATTTGTCGCTCACGGCTGAAGTACTGAGCTTGTGCGGCAGTTGCTTGAATGCCACGGGCAGGATAAAACATTTGTACGTTACCGCGTGCTGTAGCGACTTGGGCTTTAGCATCGTATTCTTGAGTATCGGAACTAATGCGAATACCGCGATTTTGAGCTGCGTTTTGAGCATTCGCTGTGGAGGTTAATGAGGCATTTTGACGTCCGAGGTTACTCAGGTTAAAATTGAGGGCGCTGAAAAGTGTAATAGGTAACACTAAAGCTAAACCAAAACGACGAATCTGACTCTTGGTGAGGAAATTATTAGAAGGAACCATAAGAATTTGAGGCTTTATTTATAACTTAGTTGTCTTAACGACTTAATTTTAGTGATTTCTAGTAGTATATCCAGGTACTATTGCACAATCTGGAATTCCTTACAGAACACACGGTATATTTTGTAGTTTACTACGAGGAATGCAATCGCACCTACTTAGGAACTAGGACGAACGTGCGGAGCTTTATGTTTCGTTGGATTTATATTTCGTTGGATGGCGTGACGGGAAAACGGAGTAATTAGGAGTAATTCTAATAATTCCGGGTTAGGACGTGTAAAGAAAGCGGCGAAAACACTGATATTTATGCCATTTGCAGGCAAAGAAACAAGCTTTAGTCCCAAAAATACTAAACCGATTCATCGGTCTGATGGGTATCGATATTCTTTTACTACTATTGACCCCGAATTACTCCAAAAAATTTGTACCTAATCATACGGGACAACTTAAAATATTTCCTAAATGCCAAGCAATAGTCGATGATATAGAAACAGGAGTCCTAGTAGTTTAATTTATACCTTTGTCTTATGTTCGGTAAACTTCGCTTATCTATTCTCGGTTTAACAGTAGGTGGCATTTTAACAACGATTGGTTTTGTTGCTTATGCTAACGATAACGCTACACTCAACCTGGCTGGTTTCTTTTATGGTATACCTTTATTACTAGGGGGACTAGCGCTCAAAGCTAGCGAACTCGATCCAGTACCTTTTACTCAACCGACTACCCCAGAAGTATTGAAGTTACGCGAAGAGCAAGCAACCGTTACTCAAAATAAAATCCGTAAAGATATTACTCGCTACTGCTACGGACAAGAAGCTCATTTCGACCAAGCACTCGAATACTTACAGTTAAGTCCTTCAGATGATGAGATGCCAATAGTTACAGGTTTGCGCGAAACCTCTACGTCGGGAGCATATACTTTAACATTAGAATTTGATTCACCCTGTGTCCCGTTAGAAGCTTGGCAGGCAAAACAGGAAAAAATGACAAAGTACTTTGGACCGAACGTTGAGGTCAAAGTCGCGCAAACAGGTGAAGAACAAATTGAGCTAACTTTAATTACTACTAAAAGTTAAATAATATGTTGGTTGCGCGTTAGCGCAACCAACCTACTATTTTTCTAAGCGTACAGCGTACCATTGCAGGTACTCTCCGGGACTAAGGTTTAATTCGCAACTGGTATCAATTAAATATTTTACTTGTGCTTCTACTGTATCAAATTGGCGCAAATCATTAGGTAAATCCTCAGAGTTGAGCTTCAGTAAGGTCGCTTTGAGTTTTTCGTGTAACTCCGAGACTGAGATAATTTGTTCGGGTTGGTTGGTTTCGAGGACGACAAAATAATCTTCCTCATACATTATTGAATTTGGCATTTTACAGATTAGTTGTATTTTCTGAAACTGTGGCTAAGTGGTATACATGTTCTCTTCCTTAGCCATGTGTGATTATTTCTTTAATTCTAATAGTGTGCGTTGTCTTAGTGGCGCCTTTTATAGCAAGCAGTAGAGCATCATTTTTTTAGAGAATGAGATTAGACGGGAATAGATGGGAAATATAAAATTACACCTAGCTGTCTATAGGTTAAAAAAGTAAACCAATTTTTGTGTCTTGTATACAGTATCTATGCATCACCGTCATCTATTACCCGTATTAATTTCGTTAAATCATTACCAAATTCAAAATGTGGTATTTGACTGCTGGCATTTTTATCATCTTATATATCTAAGTAATTCAGCGTAATTAATATTTTTTAACTATACATATATAAACAGTGGAACTTACGCAAAATCACTATTATAGTATACAACTTTTTGCGATAAAAGGCTCGCTAACAATCAAATTGAAAATATTTTTATAACGCAACTCATGTCAGGGAAAAGACCAATTACAATTTCTAGTAAACCACCTTTGATTCTTGTGGTTGATGATGATAAAACCATGCGGTTATTACTGCGTGAGTTTATGGAACAAGAAGGTTATCGAGTAGTTGAAGGGAATAATGGTAAAGATTGTCTAGAAGCTTTTGCTGCGGATAAGCCAGATTTGATACTTTTGGATGCGGTAATGCCAGAAATGGACGGTTTTACTTGCTGTAAAGAACTGCTTCAGATTGCCAAGAACAATCTTGCCGTTGCACTTGCCAACTTTGACAGTGGTAATGGTTCATTTGGTAATACGGTAATTTCCAAGCTTTGGGAACGAACTCCAATATTGATGATAACTGGACTAGATGACCCAGAGTCAGTAGACCGTGCGTTTGAAGTTGGAGCTAGTGACTTTGTAACTAAACCTATTCACTGGGCAGTATTGCGTCAGCGAGTCCGAAGACTATTACAGCAAGCTCAACTTTATAAACAACTAGAAGCGGCAAACCAAGCTTTACAGCAACTTGCAAACGTTGATGGATTGACAAATGTCGCAAATAGGCGCCACTTTGATCAATGTATCAATTCCAAGTGGCTAACTCTAGCACAAGAAAAGGCGCCGTTATCGTTGATATTGTGTGACATCGATTATTTCAAACGTTACAACGACAAATATGGACATCCAGCAGGAGATACATGCCTGCAAAAAGTTGCTACTGTCTTGAAATACACAGCACAAAAAGACCAGAATTTAGTCGCACGTTACGGTGGAGAAGAATTTGCGGTGATTATGCCATATACCACTGCTGCCAGTGCAGTCAGTATTGCAGCATCAATGCAAGCAGGAGTACGCGAACTGGAACTATTCCATATCGAATCTGCTGTCAGTCAATATGTAACCTTGAGTTTAGGAGTTGGCACAATTATTCCTAGTTTCGACTCCTCACCGCAAGAGTTAATAACAATTGCTGACAAAGCGCTATACCAAGCCAAAGAACAAGGGCGAAACCGCATCATTATTAAACAAGCACAAACTTTATGAATTTAATCATAGAAATGAATACATAAAAAAATCATTTTGTCAAATTAAAAATTTAGTAATAACACGTATAAAAAGACTTTAAAATAATTATGTTCAAATTAAAAGTGCCAGAACTGATAATTACCAATTCTGACACTCTATTTGCAGTCGATTTTTTCATGTAGGAGTCATAAAAAAGGTTGACTCCTGTTTAATAACGGTTATTTATTTTCAGGGTCTTTATATAGGCTAACCCCGTTTCAACAATTATTAGTTTCTCAGAAATTTTGGCAATTTCAAATTTCATAATATTTTTTTTATGTTTCCTCACCTTTTATTGCGGCATGTTGCGTTGTGTGAACAATCATTACATTAATCATTTTGATTTTCGTTGCTCCCGTTGAAGTTCCCATCGCCAGAGAAACCCCATGAGAGCAATGACTCCCACTTGTAGCGCAAAATTAGGCAATGCGGCTTCAACATCACGTCCAGCTATAATTTGGGATAAAAACACAAAGGCGCCGATAAAACCGGAAGCAGCGCAACCAACATAGATAAACTTCCGCAACCCTCGGTAAGGAGCAGCCATTTCAGCCACCAAACGCGCTCTTATTTCTGGGTCGAGTTGAGACGCGCGTCCCTTAACCTGTTCTTTAGGATTTTTTTCTACCATATTTATGCAAATAGTGCTATAGTTGTGTAGGATTTATATTGTATGCCGATGTGGCTCAGTTGGTAGAGCACTCGATTCGTAATCGAGCGGTCGCGGGTTCAAATCCCGCCATCGGCTTATAGAATTAATTATGCTCATATAAATAATTATCTTGTAGAACTCATCTTGTAGAACTTATCTTGTAGAACTCATCTTGTGGAACTCATCTTGTGGAACTCATCTTGTGGAACGGGCATCCCTGCCCGTTCAGAGGTACAGGCAAGTTATCTATCCCACAATAAAGTTTGATTTTTTAAAATTTTTTATTTTACTGCTCCAATTCTTCCATCAGCATTTTATGATCTTTCCACATATCGAGGCGCCCGTCGCGATAGATTTTGGCAATAAATGGTGCAGGATGCTTACAAGCGAATTCTTGCATCGAGACAATAGTATTTAAAAAGATTGTTGCAATATCTTCGCCTGATACACTTTGAGACGCAAAAGCAAACATTTTGATGCGGGCACGAGCAACAGCAATCCTTTCTAAAAAGTTTTTACCATATTTCACCTCTCTTAATAGTCATCTTAAATCTTCTTGGTGTAAAGATTTTGCATATTCATCAATCCCCTCTTCAGCAAGTTTTCTATCTTCCTCACCAAACTCTTGATATAGAGCCGCCATTTGCCTTTCATCAATTTTCAAACTAGCTACACGGTTTTTGTATCTAAGAAAGGCAAGAAAATCTGCAACCTGTTGAAGTTGCTGTTCATTAAGGTTGTTTAACTCTTGGGTAATCACTTCTTTAAGGACAATCATAAAAAATCCTTGTCAGCATGGTTTGTAAATACTGTTTATCCTATTGTAGCTATGTAAAGCTTCTAATATATCATAACTACACTGTTGATATTAATCAATTGAACTTATACTTCTAAATCTCAAAATCTATCCAACTGCAAAATCACTAAATTGTCGCATATAAGGTGTATGAAATCCTAGGACAATATCTTCTCTTGCTACACCCATACTCATTAATTGTACTGCAATATCACATTCAGTTCCATTCCAATACTGCTCGGTTAAGAATTTTTGTAGGTTGGTGTCGAGGAACGAGACCCAACATTTTCAAGAGTCTGTTGGGTTCCGCAAAGCCTCCACCCAACCTACAATTAGCCTTATCCGACAAGTATTGAGTTCCATTCCACTGAATCCAAATTTTTTCATTTTTAATATCTAAATGCATCACTAGGCCAAATATTCTCTTACGATTATCCCAGCCTACATATATAAGTTGGTAATGGTCGTGTTTCGTATCAAAAACCTTTTGCAATTCAACCTCTTCCTCATCAGAATCTCGCTCTGCGTATTCTGCGAGCATTTTTTGAATAGCTTCCCGGTATTCATCTATTTTTGCCATTTTACAACCTCTTCTTTCTCTTCATCGTATAATTGCTCAATATGTAAAATTTGTCACACTTGATTTTTGCCGTTGGGTTATTGCACCAACTATTAGTTTATTCTTTGATAATAGTTGATTTTTACAAGTTAGCTCGCTCTCAATCTATATAAAAGCCTATAAAATAGACATTAAAATATAAGGTGTGCAGAGTGAATGTCTCAAATGCCAACAGTTGCCCAGCTTGAAAGACAGTATAGCATTGTCTATCAGTTGACTTACTTTGCTTTACAACCCATACATCTTGTTTGTATGGATAGTCGAACTCGTTATTTGTACATTATTGCTGGCAACGATGAAGAGTTAGAATTCCAGATTACCCCAGATGGAGAGGTGTTTTGATGACTCAAATTAATTATGATGGTATGTCAGACCAGGAGTTAAAGCAGTACTTTCTTCGGAATCGTGAAGATAAATTAGCACTTCAGGCATATTTAGATAGGTTAAGCACGCGCGAACGTAAGGTTATTGCTACTGCTGATGACCCTGATTTTGAGGCCAAAATTAAAGCGGCAATTGAGGAAAAGATGCGGATGAAAAGCAAGTCTTAGAAATGCTACATTTCAGCGATGGGAACTTTAAAGTAAGGAAATATTCAAAATTGTTATAGATTTTACGTTGATGCCGAGAAACCTGGTTTCTTTTGGTTTTGTTGAGGATTGTTGTGTTCAGTGATGAAGAAACCAGGTTTCACAGGTTTCAGGTTTCTTTGTTTAGTAGTGGTTGCCGGATTTGCGGTGGTGTACTGCGGTGACGCTATCTTGGTTTAGGACTTTACCGTCGTCTACTGTGGCGTATACTAGCCAGTGGTCGCCTACTTCCATGCGGTCTTTGACTGTGCATTCTAGGTAAGCTAAGGCGCCCATTAAAACAGGTGAACCGTTTGCTGCATCAGTAGTTTCTAGTCCGGCGAATCTGTCTTGACCAGGTGCGTAGTTTTTCATGAAGTGTTTACGGATTTCTCGGCCTTCGGCTAATATATTGACGACGAAGGGGTTTCCGGTGTGCATTAAAGTTTCTAATGCGCGGTCTTTGGCTACGGATATTGTTAAACCAGGGGGACTAAAGCTTGCCTGTGATATCCACGATGCAAGCATGGCGCTTGATACATCGCCTTGTTTGGCTGTAACTACTGATAGGGAACCGAGAATTCTTCCTACTGCTTGTTCTAAGCTGCTTGCTGGTGCGCTTGCTACGCGAACTCGGTTTGTGCGTTTTATTGCTTGGGCAAAGTCGGTTCCTGCTTCTTCACAGAATTGGATGGTTTTATCGTCAGGTTTGAATTTGACGCGGATGGGGTCAAACCCAAAACGATATCCTCCGTCTTTGAGTTTTGTTTCCAAGATGTCAATAGCTTCGCCGCTCCATCCATAGGAACCAAATACTCCTGCTAGTTTAGTTTTACTTGCATTTGCTAGTACTATACCTAAAGCTGTTTGTACGGGTGTGGGTGCGTGTCCTCCTAGTGTGGGGGAACCCATGATAAACCCGGCTGATTTTTCTACTGCTTCTTGAATTTCTGCTGGGTCGGCAAATTCACAGTTGATTGATTCTACCCTTACACCTGCTTTGGTTATTCCGTGAGCAATGGCTTGAGCTACTGTTGCGGTATTTCCGTAAGCGGAAGCGTAAATTAATGCTACGGTGTTTTCTTGATTAGTTTGCTGCTGTATCCATTCGCGATACGATTTAGTTAGTTCGATTAATCCGTAACGAACCATTGGCCCGTGGTTAGGAGCATACATTCGCACTTTCAAGTCAGATAGTTTTTCTAGTGCTGTATCAACTTGACGCGCGTGAGGCGCCATTACACACTCAAAGTAATATCTTCTATCCTCTAGGAACGATTGCCAACCTTCATCAAATACTTGGTCGCCACATATATGGGCACCAAATAATTTATCTGTGTATAAAATTTCTGTCTGTGGGTCGTAAGTGCAAAGTTCGTCAGGATAACGAGGATTAGGTGTAGGAATAAATTCGAGGTGGTGTCCTTTTCCTAAATCTAGTGTTTCTTCACCACGTTTTACTAATATAGGTAAATCTGCATTTTCTAACGCACCACGTAAATTGATGGCGCCTGGATTAGAACAGACGAACGTAATTTGGGGTGCAATTTCAAATAAAGCCTTTAATGTTGCCGCACGGTTAGGGTTGACGTGACCAAGAATTACATAATCTATCTTTTTAATATCAACCCGTTGCTGTAGCGCATTTAAGAAAATTTCTGTAAAGGTTTCTCCAGGTGGGTCAATAAGCGCTATTTTATTAGCTTCGATTAAAAAACAATTGGCAGTTGTACCCTTCGCTAAAGCATACTCAACTTCAAATCTTAAACGTGCCCAACTGCGAGAACGAAATACGCGCGTATCTGTAGCAACCGGCAAAACTTGAACATCGCGAGGTTTTATTGACATAAGAGTTATGAGTGCTGAGTGCTGAGTGCTGAGTTTTGAGTGCTGAGTTTTGAGTGCTGAGTGCTGAGTATAAAGTTTTAAATTAAAATTCCTAACTCAGCACTCAGCACTTTCAACTCATAACTTGATTTAGTAGTGATTACCAACTTTACGGTGGTGTACTGCTGTTAGTCCTTCGGGTTTGGAAACTCTGCCAGCGTAGACTGTACAGTAAACTATCCAGTGGTCTCCTGCGTCGAGTCGGCTTGCTACTTCACATTCCATGTACGCTAATGCATCCGCGAGAATGGGGGCGCCGTTTTGAGATGGTTGTGTACGTACTCCTTCAAAACGGTCTGCACCTGGTGCAAATCGTTTGAGGAAGTGTTTCATTAAGCCTTGATAATTGGCTTCTTCAAGGACGTTGAGGACAAATTTATCACCTACTTGCATCAGTGATTCAATCGCACGGTCTTTGGCGACGGCAACGCTAAAACCTAATGGTTTAAAGCTTGCTTGTGAGACCCATGAAGCTAACATCGCGCTTTGTACATCACTTTTCTTAGCTGTAATGATGTATAAACCGCCACTTATTCTACCTAAAGCTTTATCTAGGTCGGCGCCTAGTGCTTTCATTTGTTTAATGCTTTTATCACGTGTTACCCACTGTGCTAAGTCAGTACCTGCTTCTTCGCAAAGTTTGTAGATGTTTTCTGTTGGGGTTTCGCGAATTTCGATAACTGGGAATGCGACGTGTAAACCTAATGCACGAAATTTATTGAGTAGTGGGTAAGTAGGTTCATCGTTTCCACCACCTGTTTCAAAAATACCAATAGCTTGTTTCTCTTTGGCTGAACCTAATATTGTTCCAAGGGCACCTTGAATATTAGGGTCGTTAGTAGCAGGTGTCATACCAACCACAATACCTGCAACTCGACTTACAAGTTCACGTAATTCTTGTAAATCTGGGTTGCCGCTTAGGTCTATCATTTCAACAGCTACACCTGTTTTGCTAATACCGTTTGCAAGTGAAGCTGCTAGTCTATCTGAGGCGCCATATTCAGAAACGTAAAATACAGCAACTGTAGTTTCCGCTTTTGTTTGGGTTTGACTCCAGGTACGGTATCTTGTTGTTAGTTCGTCAACGTTATGCAGTAATAGTGGCCCGTGACCTGTGGCTATCATGTCGATATGTTCGAGTTCACCCATCCGCTTTAGTGCAGATAGTACCGAGCGCGCGTTTGGCGCCATCAAACATTCGTAGTAGTATTTATAGTCGGGCGAAATAGCTTCCAAATTTTCATCGAATGTCGCATCCGAACAGTAATGCAATCCAAATGCATCACAGGTGTAGAGAGTTTTAGTTTTGTGGTCGAATGTAAAAATGGTGTCGGGCCAGTGTAAATTGGGAGCAATCACAAATTCCAGTTCATGCCCGTTGCCCAAGTCTAATTTATCGCCGTTTTTGACGATTTGCCGCTTGAATGGAGTATGTACAAGATTTTCTAAAAATTGAATCGCTACCTTGGAACCAACTACAGTAATATCTGGCGCCAGTTTCAAAACGTCTTTAACTAAACCACTGTGGTCGGGTTCTGTATGACTGATAATTAAATAGTCGATTTCGCTAAAGTCGATTAATCCTTTTACTGCATCCAAATATAGATGACGGAACTTTTCATGGGAGGTATCTACAAGGGCTATTTTCTCTCCACGAATTAAAAATGAGTTGTACGTGGTGCCATTTTGCAACCCAAATTCAATATCGAAGCGGTCTCTATCCCAATCTAGCGAGCGAATCGTTGTTGTATCGCAGGCAATATCCGCAATCTGTATAGTAAGTCTTTTTTGAGTCTTTTCGGTGAGTGCTACCATAGCTCTCCTCCTGTATATATTAAGTATTTATTACATCTAGCTCTATTGTGGCATGAGTTAAATGTAAATAATTATTAAAAAAGCTATCGATGAGTTAAATAAAATAAAAGAGTCAGGAGGTGTGGAGGTGTGGAGGGGCGGGTTTACAAAATTTTTGATTATAACTAGGATATGGGTTAACCCGCCCGTACAGGTTTAAGGAGTTGATGTTGGAAAGCTGGTTGGGGTTAATGATTGGGAATTCTCGGTTGCATTGGGGATTATTTGAGCGCGAGGATTTTATTTATAGTTGGGATAGCGATTATTTATTAACCCCAGAGTTACCCTGTCCTTTGAATCCTCATCTGCCTTTGTATCTTGCTTCTGTTGTTCCTTCACAGACTGCAATATGGCAAAATTACCCAAATGTCAAGATTATTTATTTAGAAAATATTCCACTAAAGCAAATGTATCCAACTTTGGGTATTGATAGAGCTTTAGCTGTATTAGGCGCCGGTCAAGTTTTAGGGTTTCCTGTACTAGTCATTGATGTAGGGACTGCACTGACTTTTACTGGCGCCGATAATAATAAAGCCTTGGTAGGTGGGGCTATTCTACCAGGATTGAGTATGCAAATGACAATGTTACAAATACGAACTGGCGCCTTACCTAAAGTTGACCTACCGCAAAAGCTACCTTCACGCTGGGCAATAAACACTCCTGAAGCGATACAAAGCGGAGTAATTTATACAATACTAGCGGGAATTACAGATTTTGTTACTCAGTGGTGGCATGACTTTCCACAAAGCCAAATTGTCATGACTGGTGGCAATAGTACGTTAATTTATTCTTATCTACAATCTGCTTATCCAGAAATAGCCACACACATAGTTGTAGAACATAACTTAATATTCTGGGGAATGAAATTTGCAACGGATGTAACGGATATCTAATTCGTCTAAAACAAATCATCCGTTACATCCGTTGTTATCCGTTGCCAAGGTCTTAATTAAAAACTGCCCAACTAACTTTACGGGTTTTAATAAAGTCACGAATTTGTTCTGTAACAGCACTACTACAAAAATGCGGTAAATTCTGCTCTCCGTGAGCAATCGTATTTATACTAGCTCCAGGTATTAATTCAGCATAAGTGTTACTCATCGCAATTGCTTCTTGTGTATCTTTGCCGCCTTGTAAAATTAAAACTGGAACTACTAAGAAAGCAAGACGATTTTCGAGAAGTTCTGCACGTACTTCGGGAAGTTGACGCTGAAATAATAGCTCACACGCTGTTGGATATTGCTCCATAATTAAACGCAGGCGCCATTCTTCTTGAACTTTAATTTCCTTTCCCAACATTTTGGCAATTGGACGTATTAATTTTAATAAGGCAAACACTAACTCTGAACGCTGAAGTATATTTTTCATTTGCTTCAAACGTTTGTCGGTTGAAGAAGTTGCTACACCTTCGGGGGAAACCAAAATTAAACCGAGAACTCGTTCTGGATATTTCAAAGCATAACTTGCCGCTATCCAGGCGCCTAATGTATCTCCAACTAAATATACCCGCTCTAACTTTAATGCTAAAAGAAACTCTGCTAAGGACTCGACTTGCACATCTATTGAATAATGAATATCGGGAATCTCAGACTCTCCAAATCCTAATAAATCTGGCGCCAAACAATGATAATCGTGCGATAACGACTCCATCACTGGTACCCATTGACTACCTTCGTTCCAGCTACCATGCAAAAAAATAACATTGGAACCTTGACCGACTTCGCGCCAAAATATAAGCCCTTGAGAGAGCTTTCTCCGAGAGTTACGAAATAAACTATCCATTTTAATGTAGAAGCAAGGAGTTAAAAAGTTAATAAAAGCGTGACCGCGTTATTACTGACTTCTGTTATACACGCAGTTCATCGGGAACGTGCGGAAATAAAAGTCAGAGTTATTAATTTTAGGTACTCAAAATAATCAATACTATAGTACTAACAAACTGTCGTCAAACCTTCTAAGTAGTCTTTTAATTGTTGAGCATGGTCGTGAGACATTGGTTCTGAAGGTATGGAATCTGGAGAGAACGCTTGTATTTCTATGACTTCCATTGTGTCTTGAACCGACATATTGCCTTGAACTTCTGCTTCAACGACTACACAGATAGAATGAATTCTGGGGTCACGGTCGGGTGCCGAGTACACGCCAACTAAGCGGGTAATTTTTACCAAATCTAACCCAGTTTCTTCTTTTAACTCACGCTCAACCGTAATAGGTATATCTTCTCCCCAATCAACCATACCTCCAGGTAACGACCAAAGACCGTTGTCACGGCGCCGAATTAGCACAATTTTTCCGTCAGGTAAAATTGGAATTATACTTGTACCAGGAACGGGGTGACGAAATATAACACCAAGTACAGTTTGTCCAAAACGCCACAAGCCACGTGTGGACTGAATTACGAAAGCAAATAAGGCAAAAATATTCAATATCCGTTTGGGAAAGTAATTTAGCTATAAGTGTTCCAAGTCGCCACGATTATTTACTCAAATACCTAATTACATTAGCTAATTTAAGCTATGTCATTAATTTCTGATTGAATTATAAATTTCGTGGTTTTGGGCTATATTCTAACCATTACCCTAGAACAAATCAATATTAGCATCCACTAAATATTTCAGCAGTGTATGCTTAAATACGTATTTTACATTTATTGAATAATTATACAAGAAACCCGGTTTCTTCAAGATTTGACATAACGGCAGGCTGTAATGTATACTAGATTGCTGTTCTATAAATAATCAAAGCTAGAACGGCAGAAACTATTTGATAGGATTGGTAACTGTAAGATTACCAAGCAGATGCCAAAGCATAGCTTTTTTGTTGTTTACAAAATGAGGTGAACATGGCCAAGCGCCGTAACCCAAAAAAAGAAAAGGCGCTACGGAACCAGGCTTACGCCCGAAAGTTCCGTAAACGGACGACTACGGGAAGAATGCAGCGAAGATTCCAGCAAAGAGCGCCTAAGAGCGAAGAAGAAGAGAGTACAGCAGCAATGGACGCTGAGGGATAATACTACATTATTGCGCTCGCTCGTTCATAAAAGTCGCTGTTACAAAGTTGGGGGATACATTACTGTATCCCCCAATTTGCTTTTTAATACACCCCGTCGTAGAGACGTTACATGTAACGTCTCTACCTGGTTGGTACGTTTAAAGTGGCACGAGCATTCTTTAATGCTTCTCGAACTTGAGTAAAGCCAGTACCACCGTAGCTGTTACGTGCGGCAACGACTTGAAGCGGGTTAATAGCTTGGTAAATATCTGCTTCAAAAGCTGGATGTAGTTGTTTCCACTCTTCTAAAGTTAAATCTTTAAGAAGTTTATTTGTGGCAATACAAGTTTTAACGACTTTGCCCACAAGATTATAAGCTTCGCGAAATGGAACTCCCTTGGTTGCTAAATAGTCAGCTACATCAGTCGCGTTAGAAAAATCTTCGCATACAGCGTCAGCCAAGCGACGATTACGAAATTGTAACCCTTCGCGTAGCAATATTGTCATTGACTCTAAACAATCTGTAACGGTTTTGACGCTATCAAATAAACCCTCTTTATCTTCTTGTAAGTCCTTGTTATATGCCAAAGGTAGTCCTTTCATCATTACCAACAGCGCTTGGAGATGACCGAATACACGACCAGTTTTACCCCGTACCAGTTCTGGAACATCGGGGTTTTTCTTTTGGGGCATAATACTTGAACCAGTTGCACAGCTATCTAATAAAGTCACAAAGCCAAATTCTTGACTTGCCCAAAAAATTACTTCTTCAGCAAGACGGCTCAGGTGAACCATAATTAAACTAGCTGCACACGTAAATTCAATCGCAAAGTCTCTGTCGCTGACACCATCCAGACTATTTTCGTAAACAGCATCAAAATGTAATAGTTCAGCAGTATAGTGGCGGTCGATAGGAAAAGTTGTTCCTGCTAAAGCACCACATCCAAGCGGCGATATATTAACACGGCGCCGAACATCACTCAACCGTTGGCAGTCACGCTCTAGCATTTGGAAATAAGCAAGAAGATGGTGAGCTAAACTCAGCGGTTGCGCGCGTTGTAAATGCGTATAGCCAGGTATTAAAGTTTCAACATTTTGTTCTGCAATATCCAGTAATACAGATTGAAATTCTCGAATTTGGCGTTGAATTTGTTCAATTTGCGCTCGTAAATAAAGACGAGTATCAGTACCAACTTGGTCATTACGCGAACGAGCAGTGTGTAGTTTTTTTCCTACATCACCTGTAATTTCCGTCAGGCGCCGTTCCACAGCAAAATGTACATCTTCAGCATCAACACCCGGTGTAAACTTACCAGAGCGATACTCTTGACGAATTTGTTCCAAACCAGAAACAAGCTGTTCGCCTTCCAATTCAGAAATAATACCAGTATGAGCAAGCATTTTAGCGTGTGCCTGCGAACCAGTAATGTCATACTCAATTAATTCAATATCAAAGTTAATACTCGCATTAAAGCGAGCAATATGAGGATGCAGTCCTGATTCAAATCGTGGACTCCAATTCGGTTGCTGAGTCATAAAAAAATAGCGAGAAAGAGTTAGGAGTTAGGAGTTATGAGTGAGTCGTGCTGAGTGAGTCGTGCTGAGTAATAAGTTTTTATTCCTAACTCTTAACTCCTAACTCCGCGCCTCCTAACTTCTAACTCCTAACTTTGTTTTTAGCCGTAGCTAGTTAGATTCCGAATCATATAGCCAATAGCCAGCCCAATCAACAGTGCCCACGCTTGCCCAGTTTGTACAAAGTGCGTAAACGACTTTTGTATCTGACCTAAGAGATTCGGGTCAGTAACGTTTTGAGCCAAAACCGTCAAATCTATATGTCCCAGTCCAAATTGAAACACCCAATCACTAAAAATATCCATAAGTTCTTTTGTGGCACAGGCATCCTGCCTGTGTAATAATTTTATACAAATTAAATAATGACAAAACTGTCATAACCTGAATACACAAGTAATGTCCACTACTTGCCCTAAGCAGAAATACTGACAGTCAGTACAAAGCTGAGAGCGAAAGCAGCTAAAATTACCCAATTTTTTGTTAAAAAACGTACCATTTTAAAGTATACCGACCGTATTTGTGAATAAAATACAGTCATAACCTCAACACTCTTAAGGCGCCAACCGCAATTTCTCGGCTGTTCGTAAAATTTGTCCAGCTAGTACAGCAGAACCAAAGCCATTATCAATATTTACAACTCCAATACCTGCTGCACACGAATTTAACATCGTTAACAGTGGTGCCAGTCCAGCAAAACTGGCGCCATAACCAATACTAGTAGGCACAGCAATTACAGGACAATTAGCGAGACCTGCAACAACACTAGGTAAGGCGCCTTCCATACCAGCAACAACAATTAACACAGAAGCGGATTCAATAACGTGACGGTTATTAAGTAAACGGTGAATACCAGCAACACCAACATCCCATAGTCGCTGCACACGAAAACCACAAAGTTCAGCAGTCACGGCAGCTTCTTCAGCAATTGGTAAATCAGCAGTGCCAGCAGAAATAATACCAATTTCACCGTGATATTTCGGTTCTATTGTATCGGGAGTAATAGCGCAAATCCTCGCCATTTCGTAATAGCGCAGTTCTCTAACTTTAGGTTGCAATAATTGATATACATCGGGTGAAATGCGTGTTGCCATAACTACAGGGTTACGCTGACGCATTACATTCATAATTTGGGCAATTTGTTCGGGAGTTTTGCCCTGTCCCCAAATAACTTCTGGAAAACCTGTTCTGAGTTCCCGATGATGGTCTATTTTCGCAAATTCTCCAACTCTTTCGTATGCTAAATCTTTAAGTTTATCAAATGCGGTATCGGTAGAAAGGCTACCATTAGCTACAGATTCGAGAAGGAAGCGTAGATTTTGGTCATTGGTCATTTTATTATTCTTTAACTTTTAATTCATATTTATTCCATAGTGTCGCACCTTGGGCGCCAAGTGCAGAAAATTTGACGTTTTGAATACGGTTACGGATTGCTACCAAAGACAATGGAGTTACTAAGTAAATTTCAGGTAGATATTCCTGCGTTATTTGTTGAGTTTTACCGTAAATTTGCTTACGTTTATTGTCGTCTAATTCTTGTGCTGCTTCGATATACAGGCGCCCAATTTCTTTTTCCCAATCATTCACTTTTCTACCAATTAACTGTGACTGTCCTCGCTGTGGCTTTTGGTTGAATGAATGCGAGTTGCCATCTGGTATCCATTTATTGGCGCCATCGTTAGGCTCAAGCGAACCAGTAAAGCCAAGAAGGTAACATTCCCAATCAAGCCCATTATTTAGTTTATCAACAAGCGTATTAAAAGAAATAGGATTTGCGTCTACCTGTATACCAATTTTAGCTAAATCACCCTTGATTTGCGCTGCCATTGTCACACGGGTTTTATTTTCTACGTTTGTATTCAATGTAAAACGCACACGCAAACCATTCTCATCGACTAACTGATTTTTAGCATCATATTTAAATCCAGCATCTAAAAGTAATTTCTTTGCCAATTCTTGATTGTACTCGTAGACTTTTAAACCTTTTGCAGGTAATAAATAATACGGACTTTGAATATCAAGAGGTGAGTTATGTAATTCACCTAAACCCCGGAATACATTATTTAACATTGTTTCACGGTCAATAGCATGAGCAACCGCGCGTCTAAATGCTACATTATTAAACCAACGTGATTTTATTGGGTTAACTAGAGGTTGCCCATTTTGGCGTTTGCCAGTGTTCAAGTTAAAAGAAATAAAGGTCTTACTAAAAGTCGGGCCGCCATTATATATAGTAAAATCACCACGTTTTTCTTCGTTCTTGAGTAAAGAAAAGTTTTCTGGGGAAACAGTCAACGTATCCAAACCACCCGAACGGAATTGCAGTACTCCAGTATCAGTAGATTCAATAATTTCCCAAACAACTCGTTCAACATAAGGTAACCTGTTACCTTGAGTATCTTGGCGCCAATAATAAGGATTACGTTTAAATACTACCCGTTGACTAGGAATATATCTATCAATCAAATATGGCCCATTTACAATAATATCCTTTGGGTTAGTACCAGTACCCCATGTCGATAGAAATAATGTATTGCCATTTGTGTCTTTAGTTTTTGTCGTTTTTTCTAAAACATGTTTAGGCAAAATTCCCACACCATCAGGTGAACCAGTAGTGGAAAACAAAAACGGAGCAAACGGTTCAGGGAAAATAAACTCTACACTACGCTTATCAATTTGACGCACTTCGGGAAACGTGCGACTTTTACCAATTTTTAAAGTATCTTGCCAACTTGTAGGAATATCTGGATTAAAAACAATCTCTTTATAAGTAAAAACAACATCTTCTGCTGTTAAAGGATGACCATCTGACCACTTCAAATTATCCCGCAAAGTAAAAGTAACACGTTTATTATCCTCAGAGAACTGCCAAGACTCAGCTAACGCAGGCTCAATTTTCCTTGTTATCGCATTAATAGTAGTTAACCCTTCTGCTATGAACAAAAACACATTCGGAAATTCTTCGTTCAGAGCAAAATTAAAAGTTTTTGGGTCACTCAGCAAAGTCGTAGTCCACTGTGACTTATTACTTTTAGTCCTTAAATTACTAGGGTTACAACTAGTAATAGCAACGTGAAAAAAAACAAACAGCGTGCAAATCAACACAACTGTAACAAAACGTCGATAACTTCGTTGTAAGAACACTCGTGTGCTTCCTAAATCCTAAATAGTTATCTATTATACACACAAAAGACCTTACCATTATGAAATTATTTTGTTAAAAATATTACATAAGTATTCTAGAAGGCAAGTGAATCTAAGTGAATGCAGTTAGATTATTTGTGTTTATTAATAATGCTATCTAAAAGATTAATGTCCATATTTAAAAAATAATCCCCTATTTTGCTTGCTCTTGGTTTAATTATTAATTTATCTATAAATAACTAATTTTCTGTAGGGCGGGCAGGGATGCCCGCTCCACAAGAGAGAGAGAGATGTTTATTGAGGTTGTTTGACTTTGATGTCTTGGATATTCCAGAAGGAACCACCTGTTGCAGAATGACGAATTCCTATAAATTTGTCTCGTACAGCAGATAGTGAGTAGGGGTTAACTAAGTGAATTAAAGGTAGATATTCCTGTGCAAGTTGCTGTGACTCGGCATAAATTGCTTTACGTTTTGCCTCGTCAAATTCTTGTGCAGCTTTTACGTACAATTCACCAATTCTTGCTTCCCAAGGATAAACTACTCGTCCTTCTATTGGTTTTGCTCCTGCGCGTGGTTTTAAGTTAAACATATGCGAACCACCATCTGGAGTCCACAAGTTAGCGCTGGAGTTTGGCTCGAAACCGGCGCCAAAACCAAGCATTGCTGTGTCCCAATTAAGAGTATTATCAAGTCCATCTAAGAGCGCACTCCAAGCTACAGGAGTAAAATCAACAGTAATACCAATTTTTCCTAAATCTTGTTTAATTTGCGCTCCCATTGCTTCGCGGATTTTATTTCCTGCGTTTGTAAGCAGTGTAAACCTAACGCGGTTGCCTGACTCATCAAGTAACAGTCCGCGATTATCGTATTTAAAGCCAGCTTTGGTAAGTAACTGTCGCGCACGTTCAGGACTGTAGTTATATACTTTTAGTCCTTCTTGGGGAGATAAATAGTAAGGACTTTTTGCATAAAGTGGAGAATCTTGGGGTTCTCCCAATCCTCGATAGATATTATTTATCATTGTTTGTCTATCGATGCCGTATGCAACAGCTTGGCGAAATTCGACGGTATTAAACCAGCGTGACTTTATGGGGTCAACAAGCGGTACACCATTACGTTTAGCTTTGTTAAGGTTAAACATCATAAACGTTGTGCTTGCCGCAGGCCCACCATTGTAAATTTTAAAATTACCTTGGTCTTCTTGAGCTTTCAGCAGCGAGAAATAATCAGGTGTTACAACAACATTATCAAGTCCACCCGAACGAAACTGAATTAACCCAGTATCGGTTGATTCGACAATTTGCCAAATTACTCTTTCTATATATGGTTGTTGTTGACCTTTAGCATCTTTACGCCAGTAGTAAGGATTGCGGGTAAATATAATACGTTCACCCGTATTATATCTGGCAACCTTGTAAGGACCGTTAACAATAATTTGGTCTGGGGGAGTATCAACACCCCACTTCGAGAGAAATACTGGTTTTCCTTCAGAGTCTTTAGTTTGAATAAATGGACGAAGCGCATGTGCTGGTAAAAGCGGTAAACCTGTTACACCTAGAAACGGACTAAATGGTTCAGGTATACTAAACTCTACACGTCGTTCGTCTACTTTACGCACGGTAGGTAATAAACCTTTGGCGCCGACTCTAAGAATATCACGCGCGTCAGTAGGAATTGCTTCGTTGAGATAAATATCATTAAAGGTAAAAACGACATCATCAACCGTTAGGGGTTTCCCATCCGACCACTTCAACCCCTGACGCATCGTAAAAATAATTTTGAGTTTATCTTCGGAAATTTGCCAAGATTCAGCTAAATCAGGTTGTGTTTCACCTGTAAATGGGTCTTCAGTTACTAATCCTGCAAAAGTTAAACCAAATATATTAGGGAACTCGTTACTAAGCGCGTAGTTAAAAGTCTTAGGGTCACTAAGAATGCTTACAACAAGCTGATTTGTTTGTGCTGCACTGGTTTTCAGTCCTGCTGGGTTACAAGCATTCAGGGACAGGGTAACGAACACCCCAACTAACCCAATAAGCCAAATACGCTTTAATTTTAATATTTTGGTCAATATTCGGGTCAAAATAGCCATATTCATATATATAGGATTCCTATGCTGAAATCATATGAGTATATCTACTTAGTTAGTAAATTAATTCCGTAGATACACTGTTTGTGGCAATTATCATAGCAAATTTTTTGATTTCGACATTCAAGTGGAGGCGCCTTTCTTAGAGGATGTTTGAAAAGTCGGCTCAGGTATAAATTGTCCCAAGCGAGTGGAGTCTTACGGAACGTAATGCGGAGCATTTGCCGCAGGCTAGAATCTAGGGTTTTGAACATATACTGAGATGCTACCCTGCGGGAAAACTGCGTTAACGTTCGCGACTCATGACATTCACGGACACTTTTCAAACAACCTCTTACAGTTTAGGGATTTTGCGCTTGTAACCAACCTAAAAAATTTGTGGTTTTGCTAAAATATCTAATACCAGTATCTTGTAATAACTGTGCTACTTCGCGCTTACCAAACTCTTTAGAATTAAAGCTTAAAAATGCCTTTGTTATATCAGGATGTAAAAGCGCGTGGCGAATTATACATTCCAAAATTATTTTATCAATCAGGTGCTTATCTTCCAAAATTTTTCTATCTATACTTTCCTGAATTGCAGCAATTTCTAAGGGTATTTCTTCAGCTTTATTTGCTACAGCATCCAAGGTTAAATCAAAACGATTCTTAACGTCACTTATTCTCTCTTGAAAACTAATTTTCGATTGATCAAGACTCGATGCTGTAAGTTGAGCATTGATTGAAGTTATATCTCGCTTAGACTCACTAATTTGATTGTTTATTTTTTCAATAAAATCTTTATTGTGTTTCTGTTCATTTTGCCAAGTTGTATGAGCTTCTAAAAAACAAATACTAGGTATTACAATAGAAATAGATGCTGGTGTATTAAATAGTAAGTCTTGCGCTTCGACATCCTGTCCTTTCGCAATACCCATTATTAGATTAGTTTCAACGTATAGTATCACTTTCAATTCTTAATGATATGCCTTAGTCATTCCGCCTTCAATTAACTGCAAAAAACCGATTTCTTGCATTTCCTTTAAATACGGTGGTGTTTCTGAATTCCAATTATACCCTAAATCTCGTAGCCAAGACTCTATCAATCCGATAAAATAGCTATTATATAATTTTTTTTCTTTAAATTTAGGTTCGTAATGGCTAAGTACATCTGCTGTATTTAAAGTTAAAATAGGCTCAGACAAATTCTGACCATCCCAGCGTAAAAACTCAATATTATCTTTGTCGGCAAGCATCGCAAAAGGAATGATATTTTTAGTTGCAAATTTTAAGACATCAATTAAGTCTAAAAGTGCATATTTTCTGGTATCTGGATTTTTAAAGCTATGTGGTTCGCTTGTAACTTTGGCAATAAGTATAACATTTTCGTCTTTATCTAAAGCAATGAAGTCAGGAAGTTGTATATCTCTCAAGTTTGTTACTAACATTGCTAAATGTTCTTTTCCATCCATGAAAGACTCTGAGTAAGTTTCTTTTCGCATCCAGTCGTACATAATCTTTAACTACTTTAATTTGTGTCAGTTGGACAATTAACTTATATGTTAGATTAAATCATTGCTGTTGTGGAATATAAGATTTTTGTGGGGATGGCGGGCAAGGATGCCCGCTCCACAAGTCCACAAGATACTTATTAACAAGATGCTTATTAACCTGCTGCTTGTAATAGAACTACTGCGTAGGCACAAATTCCTTCTTCGCGTCCAACTGGCCCTAGTTTTTCATTTGTAGTAGCTTTAATGCCTATTTGTGTTGGTTCTAGTTGCAAGACTCCTGCTATTTTGTCGCGCATTTTTTCGATGTGAGGTTTTAGTTTTGGACGTTCTGCGACTACTACTGAGTCGATGTTGCCAATTTTCCAACCTTTATCTACTATTAATTGGTTTACTTGGCTTAACAAAACTAAACTATCGGCACCTGCCCATTTTTGATCTGTTGGTGGAAAATAATGTCCAATGTCACCCAAAGATAAGGCGCCTAACATCGCGTCCATTATTGCATGAGTTAGTACATCAGCATCACTATGTCCAAGTAAACCGAGTTCATGGTTAATTTCAACGCCACCGAGTATAAGACGGCGCCCAGTAGTTAAGCGATGGATATCGTAGCCGTTACCAATACGTATTGTCATTGTTGGTTATTGTAGGGGCGGGTTAACGAGACTAGAGTCAATTTTTAGGATATCTGTAAACCCGCCCTTACTCATTGTTTTGTTTGTCAACCCGCCCACATTCGTTGTTTTGTTGTTCTTCCCAAGCCTTGAGCAAGTCGGGGCGCCGTATTTTTGTGCGTTCGATTTGTTGAGATAGGCGCCATTTGGCAATTTCTTTATGATTGCCGCTAAGGAGGACATTGGGGACTTTCCAACCACGAAAGTTGGCGGGGCGAGTATATTGGGGGTAGTCGAGGAGATTTTCCTCAAAACTTTCGTATTTAATAGACTCGACTTTGGCAACGGTGCCAGGAAGCAAGCGGGTGACACCGTTGATTAATGCCATTGCAGGAATTTCACCACCGGTTAAAATAAAATCTCCAAGGGAAATTTCACGGGTAACAATTTGTTGTACTCGCTCATCAATACCCTCGTAATGTCCGCATATGACTATTAGCTGGTCATAGTTAATTGCTAGCTCTCGTAACAAAGGTTGATTGATAGTTTGTCCTTGAGGACTCATCAATATGACCTCTCTTCGCGGTAGAATTGGCAGCGACTCAACGGCGGCAAAAATGGGTTCGGGCTTCATGAGCATCCCGACACCACCACCGTAAGGTTCGTCATCGACTTTACGATGCTTGTCGTTAGTAAAGTCGCGTGGGTTAACCAAATTGACTTGGGCAATCTGTTTGGCTAAGGCTTTACCCAACAGTCCTGAGTTGAGAACTGAGGTAAAACAGTCTGGAAACAGCGTAACTATATCAAAGCGCACAGTAATTCGTATTCGAGGACACTATTGTTAAGTTTGAATGTCGATTGCAGAGCGAGCTTTCTATGTTGTGTAGAATACATCAATTTGTATGTCGCGAGTTTGAAAGTACTGTAAATAGTACGTCAGATAGCACAAAAATTTTTCTAATTACTTAATTTATGTTTAAATATTGTCACATCTAGATTTAAATTAATAGATTAACTGGGTTAACAACTTCATGACAATGCATAAAGCTACTTAAAGAACGCTCCGTGTGTCAAGACCTGCTTTTATAGAGCAGTTTTCCGAATAACGGGCTGTTCGACTGGTGAATCAACACCCAATATAGATAGCAATACGGGACATGTAGGGGACATGCTGCTTTTAGATCGCAGAGGGTATCGAATGGTAGTTGCCTCAATTTGATAAGAGCCAGTAATGTCCTTTAAGGAAACGGGAGCAAAATCATTAGATAAAGCTTGCGTACTTGTTTTATTCACCTGAAGTTGTTGACAGGAGATACACAATGCGGCAATTAAAAGCTAAATGGCTGGAAATGACGACACCCCAAGCAACTAAAACCGCCGTTCTCGTGATTGGAGGCGCCGAAGATAAGGTTCATGGACGCGAAATACTGCGAACTTTCGTAGCCCGTTCTGGTGAATCCGATGGTTATATTACTATTATTCCATCAGCATCGCGAGAACCCGGTATTATCAGTGGACGCTATGTCCGTATTTTTGAAGAAATGGGCGCCTCGAAAATTGAGGTTTTGGACATTCGCGAACGCGAGCAGTGTGAAGACCGTAATTTTAAAGAGTCCCTAGAAAACTGTACAGGGGTTTTTTTGACTGGAGGCGACCAGTTACGGCTATGCGGCGTTCTCTCAGATACTTCAGCGATGGATATTATTCGGCGCCGGGTACGTTCTGGGGAATTAACGCTAGCGGGCACGAGCGCTGGGGCAGCAGTGATGGGTCATCACATGATTGCCGGCGGGGGTAGCGGTGAGTCTCCCAACCGTTCGTTAGTTGATATGGCCACTGGTTTGGGCTTAATTCCCGAAGTGATAGTTGACCAACATTTCCACAATCGTAATAGAATGGTACGTTTGGTAAGTGCCATTGCGTCGCACCCTGACCGTATTGGCATTGGTATTGATGAAGACACATGCGCGATGTTTGAGCGCGACGGTTGGCTACAAGTCCTAGGTAAAGGCAGCGTTACCATCGTTGACCCTACCGAAGTCACCCACACTAACGAACCTTACGTTGGCGCCACCGAACCGTTAACGATTCATAACATGCGGATGCATATTCTCAGCCACGGTGATAAATATCACCTCTACCAACGCACTGCCTTACCCGCCAACTACCGAATTTCCAGCTGACGGAATAGTGTGTCAGAGGTTACACTGAGTTGACCGCTCCAGCATCGACGTTGCACGAGAAAAAGTGAGAATAATACGATGTAAGAAGAAAAAACTGTTTCAATTGAACAGTGAAGCGGTCATTCGAGTAAGAAACTAGAAATTGACTCCGAATCTCCATCTACCTATTCCCATGAGAATCCTCAAAATCCAGACCTTACGCGGTCCCAACTATTGGAGCATTCGACGCCACAAGTTGATTGTCATGCGCCTCGATTTAGAGAACCTCGCCGAGACGCCCTCGAATGAAATCCCCGGTTTTTACGAAGGATTAGTTGAGGCGCTGCCAAGTCTGGAGAGTCACCATTGTTCTCCTGGCTGTCGTGGTGGCTTCTTGATGCGAGTCAAAGAAGGCACAATGATGGGTCACATCATTGAACATGTTGCCTTAGAACTGCAAGAGCTAGCTTCGATGCCTGCTGCCTTTGGACGTACACGCGAAACTGCTACACCAGGAGTCTACCAGGTTGTTTTCGAGTATGAAAACGAGGAAGCAGGGCGCTACGCTGGCAGAGCAGCAGTAAGACTGTGCCAAAGCATCGCTGACCGAGGACGGTATCCAAAAGCCGAACTTGAGCAAGATTTGCAAGATTTGCGTGACTTTGCCAAGGAAGGAGCGCTTGGACCTTCAACCGAAGCCATTGTTAAGGAAGCTGAGAAAAAAGGTATCCCCTGGATGACTCTCGGCGCCCGTTTCTTAATTCAATTAGGCTATGGCGCTGCTTCTAAACGCATTCAAGCTACCATGACCAACAATACAGGTATTTTGGGAGTGGAGCTAGCGTGCGACAAAGAAGCAACCAAACGCATTTTGGCATCGTCAGGAATTCCCGTTCCCAAAGGCACAGTCATCAATTTCCTTGATGATTTACAAGAAGCTATTGAGTTTGTTGGTGGCTATCCAATTGTGATTAAACCATTAGATGGCAACCACGGACGCGGTATTACAATTGATATTCGTAGTTGGGATGAAGCTGAAAGCGCATATGATGCCGCACGTCAAGTATCTCGTGCGGTAATTGTTGAAAAATATTACGTCGGACGTGACCACCGCGTATTAGTCGTGGACGGCAAAGTTGTAGCGGTGGCAGAACGTGTACCCGCACACGTTGTAGGTGATGGCAAATCTACAATTTCCGAACTAATTGAAGAAACCAACAATGACCCAAATCGTGGTGAGGGACACGACAAAGTACTTACAAAAATAGAATTAGACCGGACTAGCTATCAATTGCTAGAACGCCAAGGTCTTACTTTAAATAGTGTTCTACCTAAAGATAGAATTTGTTATTTACGTGCAACTGCCAATTTAAGTACTGGTGGTATAGCAGTTGACCGAACCGACGAAATTCACCCTGAGAATATTTGGTTAGCGCAGCGCGTCGTTCGAGTCATTGGCTTGGACATTGCTGGTATGGATGTTGTTACTTCCGATATCAGTCGTCCTTTACGCGAAACCGATGGTGTGATTGTCGAGGTTAACGCTGCTCCTGGTTTTCGGATGCACATCGCTCCTTCGCACGGTACACCCCGTAACGTCGCAGGCGCCGTGGTTGATATGCTGTTCAAAAATGAACAAGCAAGTCGCGTCCCTATTCTCAGCGTCACTGGTACAAATGGGAAAACTACTACCACCCGCTTGTTAGCGCACATCTTCCGTCAAACAAGTAAAGTAGTAGGATATACCACAACAGACGGAACTTATATCGGAGATTATTTAGTAGAAGCAGGCGATAATACTGGACCCCAAAGCGCCCAACTAATTCTACAAGACCCAACAGTAGAGGTTGCAGTCTTAGAAACAGCGCGTGGAGGTATCCTTCGTTCTGGTTTAGCGTTTGAAGCTTCTAATGTAGGAGTAGTATTAAATGTTGCCGCAGACCACTTAGGATTAGGCGATATTGATACTATTGACCAGTTGGGGCATCTTAAAAGCGTAGTGGCAGAAGCTGTATATCCAGATGGTTATGCAGTCCTTAACGCCGATGACCCACGAGTAGCGGCAATGGCAGAAAAAACCAAAGCGAACATTGCTTACTTCACAATGAAATCGGACTCACAGCTTGTACGTGACCATATCCAGAAGGGTGGAGTCGCGGCACTGTATGAGAACGGTTACATATCGATATTAAAAGGTGACTGGACACACCGAATAGAGAAAGTAGAAAATATTCCTCTGACAATGGGTGGACGGGCGCCGTTTATGATCGCGAATGCGTTAGCAGCATCGTTAGCGGCATTTGTACAAAACGTTAATATCGAACAAATTCGAGCCGGGTTAACAACGTTCCGTGCATCGGTGAGTCAAACACCAGGACGGATGAACTTGTTCAACTTGGGTAACTACCACGCACTCATAGACTACGCTCACAACCCCCACAGCTACGAAGCACTAGGGTCATTTGTTCGTAACTGGACAACAGGACAACGAATAGGTGTAGTTGGAGGGCCTGGAGATAGACGCGACGAAGATTTTGTCATGCTTGGTAAACTTGCCGCTGACATTTTCGACCGAGTAATTATCAAAGAAGACGACGACACACGCGGGCGCCAACGTGGTTCAGCCGCTGAGTTAATCTTGAAAGGTATCAAACAAGTTAAACCAAACTTTACTTACGAAACCATACTGGATGAAACTCAAGCAATTAACAAAGCACTTGAAGGGGCGCCAGACAACAGCTTAGTCGTGATATTACCCGAAAGCGTCAATCGCGCAATTCAACTAATTAAAGCGCGCGGAGTTGTCAAAGAGGAAACACAACAAACTCAACCAACAACCGTTAGTGACTCCTCACAAGTAGGCGCCTCCGGAACCACAGTAGTAAATCGATTGTAGGGGAATCTCGTTGTAAGCGCTTCAGCGCTTTCCCCTTAAGTACTTAAGTACTTACAACGAGCATTTTCTACTTCTTCTCATCAATATCATCATCCTGAGTCGGCACCTCCGAATTCGGATTATTCAACTCATCCTTAAACCCCCGTAGAGTTTTACCAAGCGCACTACCCAACTCAGGAATTTTTTTCGGTCCAAATACCAATAGTGCAACTACACCAATAACCGCCATTTCCGTCCATCCCAATCCAAACATAAGTACCACCTCTAAAAAATCTTCCTTAAATTACTATAATTGATCCCTCCAACCCCCCGAAGTCGCGGGAGGCTATAAATTTTCTTATTTTTCTTGTGGAACTTCTTGTAAAAATTCTTGTGGAATGGGCATCCTTGCCCGTTCAGTCTCCCTTGTGCATTGGATATAATATATTTTTTACCACAGAGACACAGAGTACACAGAGTACACAGAGCTTAGAGGTTGTTTGAAAAGTGTCTGTGAATGTCATGAGTCGCGAACGTTAACGCAGTTTTCCCGCAGGGTAGCATCTCAGTATATGTCCAAAACCCTAGATTCTAGCCTGCGGCAAATGCTCCGCATTACGTTCCGTAAGACTCCACTCGCTTGGGACAATTTATACCTTAGCCGACTTTTCAAACATCCTCTTATAGAGGCGCCAACAAGCCAAAATTAATGACGTAGGTTGGGTGTCCGATTGGAACCTAACATTCTGCCTTAAAATTAAGGCATTAGTTATGCATTAAAAACTAATTTTTTTTATAAACTAAATATAGAAAGTTTGCTTTTATAACATTAATGAATAATTATTTTATTCTTTATATATTGGTCTGTTAAGAGCAGAATTAAGGTATTGCTGGATGATTAAGTGACTTTAAAGTTTCGGCTTCACGTTCAAACAGTTTTAAATCGTCCCACTCAAAGTCATTGCTAAAATTAAGTAGTTTGATTACAACTGGTTGATTTGATTGTAAATCTAGTGCTAATAAAGTTCGGCGCCCTGCTTTTTTACCGAGTAGTTGTTCAACCTGGTAGCGTTCCCCTAAAATCTCACCTTTCATATACAGTTTTTGCTATACGCTTTTTCATGGTTATAGCTACAAGATGCTGGTATTCGCAAGATGCACGCGCTAATCACATGGAAACTTAAAATATAGTTTATGTAAGAAAAACATTGGAAACTAATATTTTATATAATATAAATCCAGAAAATATACTTTTACACTATTTATCATTATTTTCTTCTTTATAAATTGGTCTATCAAGAGCAGAACTAAGCAAATTAGCTAACCAAGTTATTTCAGCTTCGCTTAAATGGTTTGCGCGGCTAATTAAAAATTTATGAAACCCTACATAAATTGATATTTCTTGAATATTTTTAGAATGTTTAGTTAGTGTTATATTACTTATATATTGTCGTGAAACTGTGTTATTTAAGTTAAATACTGTTGATTCATTACCATAATTGGTTGTAATAAATGTTGAATTTATCAATATTCTTTTCTGCTCTACTAACTTATGAAATGGTAAAAAAACTAAGTAACCTAGTGGTAATAATATCGCTGAGTACATTAAGCTAAAACCAATAATTCTGAAAAAAGCAATTGCATTTATTCCTATAAATATGCTGTACAATATTATAAAAAATGAAAATACTACTAAAGTTGGAGTACAAAAAGCAAGAAGTTTGGCTATCAATTTCATAAATTTATTTTTGATGATTACAGGAGGGGGAATAATAATTTCTAAAAATTCTTTTTGATTTTTAACAATGATACTGCTACCTTTTAACGGTAAAAAAGAGCTTGTTTCAAAAGCCTTATAATCGTAAAGCTTATTATCTAATAATATTTCTAGTGTATCGCTTGCAGAACTGTAGCGCTGATTTAAACTCGGAAGAGTCATCAGCTTTAACCACTCAACAAATTCCTTACTCACTTTAGCTTGATCTTCAAATTCAATCTTTAAATCAACTTGTGGTAAATCAGCAGGATGACTACCTGTTACTAGGTAAATTAACGTGGCGCCTAAACTATAAATATCAGAAGCTGGTACCGCGCGTCCACCGAATTGTTCTGGCGCCATATACCCATAAGTTCCAACAACAGTCATAGTTCCACCTTCTTTTGCTGCGACTGTTTGCACCGAACCAAAGTCTACTAAATAAACTTTTCCAACCGAGTTACCCGACCTGTCGCTTAACAAAATATTGCTGGGTTTAATATCACGGTGTATTACAGGTGGGTTTTGCGAATGTAGGTATATTAGTATCTCTAAAAGTGAAGAAGCAATTTCTTTGACTTCGCTTTCTGTAAAAGTACGTCCAGCTTTTAAATATTGTTCTAAAGTTTTGGCTTCAATATAGTTTTGTACAAGCGCAAAACCTTTTACTGTGTCTAAACTCACTTCAAAGTAATCTAGATAACGTGGTATTGCTGGATGATTAAGTGACTTTAAAGTTTCGGCTTCACGTTCAAACAGTTTTAAGTCGTCCCACTCAAAGTCATTGCTGAAAGTGAGTAGTTTGATTACAACTGGTTGATTTGATTGTAAATCTTGTGCTAAAAAAGTTCGGCGCCCTGCTTTTTTGCCGAGCAGTTGTTCAACTTGGTAGCGTTCCCCTAAAATCTCACCTTTCATATACCGTGTTATATCAAGCTTTTTCACGGTTATAGCTACAAGGTACAGGTATTTGCAAGAAGCGCGCCTTTATTACACAGAAACTTTAAAATACATAATTAAGGTCTTGGTACTATACTGGGGTGTTTTCCTGCGTAATAAACAATTACTTTTAATTGTTCTTCATTTGGGATGTAATATACCCTGTCTCCTCCTGTTAATTCATATTCCCAGGCGCCTTATGGTTTTCCTTTTAGAGGGAAAACACGACCTTGTAGCCTAGTAATTGGTGTAGTACTTAAGAACTCATAACAGCGGTAGCAGTTTTCTGGATAACGAGTTAACAAAGTTTCCCAATTACGATTAATCTTGCGATTCTTAGCAACTACAAGCCAAGTTTGTTCTGTATCAAATAAACCAGGCGTAGTTAGTTTTACTTCTGGAGATTCTATATTTTCTAATATTGAATCATCAGAGATATTTTCTGACATATAAAAACCTAAGCTGCACCCTCAATAATTGGTTTAGTTAACGGTACTTCATCTGATTCAGCATTAAAAGCTGCTGCGATTTCAGGACTAGAAATAGCAAGTGCGCTTTCATGCCATTCATGGATAATTGCTTGAAGTTCTGTCCATGCCTCATTTGACATGCTAGTTGAGTGATAAGCATCGTTAATTTCTGCGACAAAATCTTGAAGAGCCTCAGAATCAAACACCCCAAGCCAGCCACACGGATGCTCTGCACTTATTTTTTCTTGAAGTAGCAAAGAGCTATTTTATCTATTCCTGTTCATAGTAATCGAGATTTACCAATAGGTACTTTGAAAAGTATTATGAATGATGCAGGGCTGACGGAAGAAGATTTATAATTTTATAAGTATTTAATTAGTTATAGCTAAATAACGTGGAGTCGTCAGTTTGATTCCGGCGCCTCCACGTACATAATAGTTTGTGTAAATTTAATCACTTACACGCTCGATTTTATTCTTGTGTTTCTTCGCTTGGTTCTGACTCGGTTTGTTCCGCTTCTGGTTCAGGTTCAGCTTTCGCAACAGGTCTAACTGGTTTGGGACCGCGCGCTAATGCTGGATTAGCTGGTGGTCTCGAATCATCACCGAAGGAACCTTTTTTACCTTTGCCGGAGCGTTTATCTTTACGGTCGTTTCTGTCATTACGGTCGTTACGGTCATCACGGTCGTTACGCTTTGAACCTAAGCGGATTGAATCACGAGAGTCTTCAACATCTGAATCTTGGGAATCTTTGTCAGTTCTCTTTTTAAGTACAGGTAAAGGAACAGGTGAAGACTGAGGTTGTGATTCTAATTGCGGTTCTGCTTGTGCTTCTGTTTGTGGTTCTGCTTGCGGTTCTGCTTGTGGTTCCGATTGAGTTTCAGCAATCGCCTGACGTTCAGATTTCTTGATTGGACGTTCTACCATTGTTAATTTATATTAAGGTAATTGTATGATACCGCGCTTTGGTGATATGTAAAGTCGCAGTATCACTTCAAGTTGAAACGGTATATAACGAGTTTACTAGGAGTAGAGTAAAACAACATGCGGTTTTCATACTCCTTTGGAGGTTTTACAATGGCATACAACGAATTTACTTGGGGTAAAGCTAGGCAAGATTTTGGGTTAACGGCAATTGAAGGAACGCGCTTTTTCGGTGAAATTGAACCAGTGGCGCCGAGTGAAATGTTTACGGATGTTACTCGCACGCAGTTTACCTTGGGCAACCGCAACAGGAAATGAGAAATCGTTTATGAAGGTATTATTAATCCGATTTTGTTAGAAGTACGCGATATATTAGAGCGACAAATTAGCGTGTTTTCGGGTGAGAAGTTTGATGTTGACGCAAGCGTTGGGCTGGACGGTTTCTGTGATTTCTTGATTAAAATCATCTGAACAAATTGAAGTTGAGGCGCCTGTCGTTGTAGTTGTAGAAGCAAAACAAGAAAATATAAAATCTGGGTTGGGACAATGTGCGGCAACAATGGTAGCTGCTCAAAGGTTTAATCAAAATAAACAGCTATCTGTTAAAGCTATTTACGGCAGCGTTAGTACTGGGACGCAATGGCGGTTTTTGAAACTTGAGGGAAATATTTTAACTTTAGATTTAATGGATTATCCAATTCCACCTGTAGAGCAAATTTTGGGCTTTTTGGTTTGGATAATGAAGCAAAATTAATTACATGGGATACTTAACGGCGCCTAATTTCCTAGAGGATAAGTTAGATATTGATATATCCTCTAGGAAAAAGACCCAACGGCGCCCAATACTGCTCGGTTAACGTATTCAAAGACGTGACATGTCACGTCTCTACAGGGCTTTTACGTTTCGCAATTGTCTTAACCGAGCAGTATTGCAACGGCGCCAAAATTTCTAGGTAAAAACTAATATATATGTTCATTCCCTAAAAAAATAGCCAACGGCGCCTAATTTCCTAGAGGATAAGTTGGATATAGATATATCCTCTAGGAAAAAGACCCAACGGCACCAAAATTTCTAGGTAAAAACTAATATATATGTTCATTCCCTAGAAAAATAGCTAATGGCGCCCAATTTCCTAGAGGATAAGTTGGATATTGATATATCCTCTAGGAAAATGTGGATGGGTACTTCTTATTTTCTCTCCTCTGTGGTAAAAAACTATGTAACTGTACAGGCTTTTCATGCTGTGCTACTCAGCACTCAGCACTCAGCACTCAGCACTTTTAACTAATTAAAATGTGATAGGCGCCACTGGTTCGATGTCTGGGTTAAAGCCTCCTATTTGGTTGGTTCGCAGTACCCATGCGGTGGCGCCAAGTTTGAGAAATGTTTCTAAGACGGTATCGTTAGCTACACGAGGGAGTATGGCACGCCAAGATAGTAAGCCAGTAACTAGGTTTTTAATGGGGTCGTCTTCTAAGCTGCTTCCTAAACTTTTGCCTGGTTGTTGCCAGTCTACACGCGCACCAAAAGGAAGAATTTGACGTTTTAATTTTTTACCTAGTTCTTCAAGTTGGGTTAAATTATCTGCTTGGTCGGGATGTTGTTCTATCCATTCGTCAATGAGAGAATTAGAACGGATGACTTGAGTTATTTGTTTGAGTGCTGCATATAAAGCTTGGTTGGAGTCTTGAGAACAGTTGTTTGCGGCGCCTACATAGGTACCTCCTGTTCCGTCACCGATACGATAGCGTGCTGCCATAATTTCGAGTTGGCGAATCATTTGGTCTAAAGGTGAATATACTGTACCTTCGGTGGTTTCAAAGTATCCCGTGAAGGGTTCAAATTTAATTAAAGTATCACATACGGGACGTATCCCTGCCCAACCATATTGACGGTCACCTAAAAATCGTGACCAGTGTAATGTTCCTGCTGTTAACCCATCTATATTTTGGGTGTATATTTGATGGTACACAATATCAAATCGTAGTTCGTCTGTTAATGGTTCGCGTACTACTGTTGCTACACCATAAGCGAAGTGTCCAAAGTATACAGGCCCTTTTGCTGCTGCCTCAGTTTTTCTACCGCCAATCCCACCGTAGTTATGTAGTAGCAGCGCGCGTTCTCCTTCTCGCCAAGTTTGTTCGCTCTGTATATTTGAGTCGTCATAACAAAGTAAAGCTGAACTTATTTTACCTTTTTGCAGAGCTAAATTATCCCAAGATTCTTTTTTAATATAGTGTTTTACTTCAGATTTCCCGATGATTTTATGTTCTGGTTTCAATTGAAAAAGCGCGCGGGGAGCAATTGAACGCACTACAAATCGTTTAGACTCATTTTGGGCGCCATATATATACCACCCGGTTTGATTAATCGGTGAAGAGTCAATATCTTGGTTTGTAAATGGTTGTACACCATCAACATTCGCTACTACAGAAGGCATTGATACAAATTCTTCGGCACCATCAAATTGTTTAGAATCACGGTTGTAATGTATTACCCGGAATAAATCATTCCCTATTGGCTCAATAAATTGTACTAATGCGTAATATAAGCCTGTTATTTGTATTGGTTCACGTTTGATACAAAGATAATCTTTATCACCTATCTCCATTAACATTGGGTCATCTAACATTACCATGATGTCATCATAAGGATGGGCGCCTGCTAATGATTCGAGGGGGTTTACTAGGCGCCAGTGATTAACACGGGTAGGAAGAATTAAGCCTTGCTCGCTACTATACTCTGCTTCAGCGTTGAAATGCACATCTTTTGTTACTGAGCGGATATCTTTTTGTAACTCTGGAATATCTGAAAAGCGTAATTGCACGACTTTTCCAAGTAAATACTCATAACCTTTTGCAGTATGATGCACCTCAAATAAGACTTCTTTAATAACACTACGCTGATTTTTTGGTGGCAAAATTAGGCGCCCCATCCAAGCAGCGATAGGTTGATACTCTTGAGGTAAAGATTGCTTATTCGGGTAAAAATCTGGATGGTTAAATGTAGCTTCCCAATATTTTTCGTAGTTGCTTTGACGACGTGGAGGAGCAAGTTCTTTTAAATAAACTGTATCTTGTAAAATTCCAGATACCCAATCAATCGTTTGCTGTAAATAAGTGCGACCATCGGGTAAAAGTTTATTTGGATCCATCACTCCCCCAGGTTGTTGATGACCAACTTTACCCAAAGAAATTAAGCTAACTTTACCGCGTCGCTTTGCACGGTTCCAATAAGACAGAAAAAATAACTTCCAACGTTTAGGAAAAGCAATGGCGCCTAACCTTTCCAATGGGTCTTTTTTTCCAGCTAGATGATAAACATGTTGAATTTTAAGAATATTATTATTACCACTGAACACTCCCCCTAGAGAGATAATATCAATTGGTGGTGAAAAAAGTACATCATCAAGATAGGGAGCAGCAGCCATTGATATTTGTCCCCCACCGCTAAATCCAATTAAGGTGATGGGAACATTACTACCTGCCTGATAACCATGTTTTATTAAACTGTTATATATTACTTGTGCGGTTCCTCGATTGTAAATGGCGCCATATCTTTGGTCAGCAGAAACCCACACTACTAATGCATTGCGTATATTAATGATGGCGCCAAGAATATTCGCAGGATTTTTGATACGTAGTTTATCAGCAAATCGCCAAAACCAAGATAATGGGTAATCTTCAGTTAAAGAACGATTTAATACCGAATATGGCATTACTCCCCGTATTAAATGAAAACTTTCGGGTAATGCTGCCGTTAAATCCCTGAGAAATCGCTCTACATCAGGTAAATATTCGTACTTTGCTTGTCCAACTCCGTCTAAGTAAATAATATAATGAGATACTTTATGTAGTGGCGCCTCAGTTTGCGTTTCAACTTCAGAGTAAATACTTGTATCAACGGTATCACCAAACCATCCAGCCCACCAACCGAGTGCTTCTATAGGCGCCAACATTGCCGCCAAAATCAAAGCAATAAAACCAATAATACCTAGATTAACTGTAATTTTAAATGTACGTGTTAATGCTGCATAAGTACCATTTATAACAGGTTGAAACTGAAATAAAGCTAATACACCAAGCAATGCTACCAGAGCTATGACAGAAAATTTGATAACTTGCTTTCTACTACTCATCTTCGTCTCCTGCGGTGCGTGCGCTTATTTCCAAAACCTGTTTGCAAAGTTTCTTCTAATTGTCGCAAATCAGTGACAAGATAAGTTCCTGCCGCAGTATTAGATAACCACTTTCCAAAACCTGCTACTGGTCTACCAATACTACGCTGTGCCACCTGAAGTACAAACCAACCAATAATACCGCACCAGAAGACTTGCCACAAAGTTAAATCAGCGGTAATTGAAAATCCTCGCACAAATGCTAGCAAGTTCCACAGCGATAGCAAAATTTGAACTGGAATCCCCAAATACGGTAACGCAATGAAGAACGAAAGCAATAACGGCGCCGTTGCTAGTCCCAAAGTGCGATACACTACACCAAACTGAACATCTGCTCTAAATAGTAAATTACTAACACCCCAAATGCTCAAAACCCAAAATAAATAACTAAAAGCAAATAACAATGCTGAAATAAGTAAACATAAAACAAAACGTAACCTACTAACTCGATTTACAAATAATACAATTGCTTGAGCTAGCGCATTAGAAAGACCCACCAACAACAGCAAAATAAAAATTGACCTATTACCTTGAGGAAAACCTTCCATCATCCTAAATGCTTCTGGGTTCAGCGTTATTGCTGCTATTACCACTTCCCAGAATTTATTTAGTAATTGAGTACTCATAGTGAAGGCGCCTACCTACCTTGGTTCTAATTTTACAAACATAAATGGTGTATCAGGTGTTACTGAAAACGCATCGAACGAATAGTTACTCCAGATTTTTTGTTTTTCGTTGAAACCACCCAAAACCCCATTCACATAAACGTTCTCAGTGCGTTCTTTTCCATATTGGCGTACAATGCGCTGCTGTGCAACTGGAATCATAAAGTTGTTTCCACTGCCTGCATTGGATAATTCATTTCTGGGAATGACTCCTATTTTTATTGCCGCTCCTTTGCGCGCGTTCAATGCTGTATTAATTGCATTAAGTGCGCGTTCTGCTGTTTGCTGATTTTCCCAAAATGCTGTTGTAGTTGGATTCTTAAAAATTTCACCAAACGTCCCGTAGATAAATTTTGCATTGTAGCGTCGGTTATCAATAGTTAAATTATTGATTGCTATTATATTTCCTCTTTTGTCTTTAACTAAATTGAAATTTACGTTTCTTTGCGTGGATGTTTGGGCAGGTGTTGAAATTATTGCGCTAGGGTAAAATAATGTTAAGGCGCCTGCTATTAAAAGTGAAAAAGCAATTTTCATATCTATTCAATCTTTAAATTTATACTTAGCTTATATTACTACTCCGTAATAAACGCTGTGACATAAAATCCGATTTGATGATTTATGATTATGCAATCTTTACTATTAGTGGGTTATTTATGAAGTTTATTTAAATGCCAATTGGCAACGGATACAACAGATGTAACGGATAATTTATTCGTCAAAGATGTATATAATGTATTATATATAGATATAAATAATTAAGTAGAAATATAGTTATTTATAATTAACCATCCGTTACATCCGTTACATCCGTTGCCAGCCAATCATTTACTTCGTGCGCTAACCACTCCAACTCAACCTCAGATTTAACACTGCCTGTATTAACTTTGAGTTTATACTCGTTAACACCAGCATGAATAGTTAGCTGTGAATGAACCTCTACATGTTCACCGTCTACATCTCTGGTAAAGTGCTTAGGTGTGTAAACAACTTTATCGATATTACTAATACGCAAGCGAGTTTTACCAAATACGCAAAATATTACCCAGTACACCATAAAAACACCTACTCCCCAAAAGGGTAGGGAAAACAAAGCTAGAGCTATATTTGTGGGAGATGGCATACTCAAGGCGCCTGCTGTCCAAGCAAAAATTCCCGCGTTCCAAGCTATGGCAAATAATCCTATAAATGTTAGCGGTACGTCAACACCCGATGGTGGTATTAATATTTCTAAAGTGTCTGCATTTTTGGTAAGTTCAATTTTACTCCCACTTGGTTTTATACCAGTAGTTACTAGTTTTGCTGGCACCTCTAATATATCTATTGCATACCGTGCGGAATGTAATCTTCTATCTAAACTAGGTTGTGTCATTAACTCTAACCAGTTTGCAAACTCTGTGCTTAAATTAGTTGCTTGTTTAAATTGAATTTGTAAATTAGTTTGTGGTAAGTCGGCAGGATGTGTACCTGTACAACAATGAATTAATGTGGCACCTAAACTGTAAAGGTCTGATGCCGGAACAGGTGTACCTCCAAATTGTTCGGGCGCCATGTAACCATATGTTCCAACAACGGTATGCTCGAAGTTAGATGATGTAATAGTTTTAACTGAACCAAAATCGATTAAATAAACTTGTATATTATCAGGTTTTATATCTAGCAATATATTACTGGGCTTGATATCACGATGGATAACTGGAGGCTTTTGTTCGTGTAAATAAATAAGTATTTCTAAGATTTGTCGTGCAACTTCTTTAACTTCTATCTCTGTAAAACTATGCCCTTGTTTAAGATGTTGTTCTAATGTTGGAGAATTTATATAAGTTTGGACAAGGGCAAAATATTCAGGTGCTTGCGAGTCAAAACTATCTATGTAGCGTGGAAGCTTAGGGTGCGTTAAGTTTTTCAAAATTTGCACTTCGCGTTCAAACAGCTTTAAATCATCCCACTCAAATTCATCATTGAACAACAGTAGCTTGATAACGACCGATTCTTGTGTTCTCAAGTCGTGCGCTAGTAAATTTATTTTCCCCGCTTTCCGACTCAGTTCGCTTTGAATTTCGTAACTACCCAATATTTTGCCAATTATATTTTTCACTCTCGATCCCTACTCTTTGGTGATATCTCAAACCCATTGCTGTCTTTTTTCAGACGAATTTTACTAGTTAATGGTTTTTTGACGGTTAATGGTGCATAATCACGGTTTAGTACTTCTATTGCTTATGAATGCAGTGGAGATGCGTTTTTCGCTGACTGGGTTCGACCATCAACCGTAACCAATGGGCAAAACCTACGTTTATATTGGTGAGATGCTCAAACTTCAATCGTAAATCTTGCTTATAAATATAGATGATTATGTTGATTTATGAATATCTATTAATACAATAGCGTCTGTAGAAATTTCGTGCTATCGCTGCACTTAGAGATAGATATGTAAAGATAACTGGAGAGCGGTGTTCACTCTTGACTGGTTAGTCGTGCTTTTATGAATAGGTAAATTTTTATTATGACTTCTAAACTTTGGCCTTATGTTACTCCTGGTATCCCTGATGATTTATTCGACAATTTACCCGGTATTCCCTTAAGTCCACGCGAAATTAGATTGCAGTTATTGTCACAATTACGACTGAAGTCTGATTCAGTGTTGTGGGATATTGGTGCAGGAACGGGAACTATTCCAGTTGAAGCAGGATTGTTGTGTCCACAGGGTAAAATTGTTGCTGTCGAACGTGATGAAGAAGTTGCAAATTTGATACGACGTAATTGTGAACGGTTTGAAGTTAAAAATGTCGAAGTTATTGAAGGAAGCGCTCCAGAATGCTTGCACGACTTAAAGACGGCGCCTGATAGAGTATGTATCGAAGGGGGACGTGCTATCAGTGAAATTATGCAGGCAGCATGGAGTTATTTACCCGCATCGGGTCGAGTCGTGGCAACAGCTGCTAATCTAGAGAGTCTGTATACTATTTCTCAAAGCTTTGCTCAATTACGAGCAGTAAATATCGAAGTCGTTCAATCTTCTGTTAACCGCTTGGAAATGCGTGGTTTTTCCCAAGCTTTTGCTGCTGTAGACCCAATTTTTATTTTGAGCGGAGAAAAATTAGATTAATTAAATTAACAAATAAAATAAATTGTTTAGTTATGGAGATGCAAAAAGTGGCCAATCATTCCAAAATTCAAAATCAGCCTATTCCTTGGACTCGCATTTTTAGTGGAGTCGTTGCAATTGCAGTAGCCCTTACTGCTACGCTATTAGGTGGCTGGTATTTTACTTTTGTTTATGCGGTGATTATTTATCTTGGTCAAAACGAGTTTTTTGACCTCGTGCGTGCTAAAGGTATTGCACCTGCTGCTAAAACTACCCTTGCCGTCAGTCTCACTCTGCTCGGAATTTGCACTGTTGATGGAAATCTTGCTGATGCTGTAATGCCTATTGCTGGTACTTTTATTTGTTTTTACTTACTTTTTCAACCTAAAATTGCCACTATCGCTGATATTTCTGCTTCTATATTAGGTTTATTTTATACAGGCTATTTGCCTTCTTATTGGGTAAGATTACGACAAATTAATAGTGCTAGCGCTGCTAATTTACCTTTGGGTGGTTATTTTCCATCTTCGTGGAGTGATTTATTTGATAGAGCTAATGTAACTTCTATACCTCAAGGTTTAAGTGTTACGGTTGTAACGTTTTTATGTATTTGGGCTTCTGATATCGGCGCCTATTTTTTTGGTAAATATTTTGGTAAAACTCCGCTATCGGGTATTAGTCCCAAGAAAACAGTCGAAGGCGCCTTGTTCGGTATCGGTGGCAGTATTACTGTTGCAATAATTAGCGCGTACTATCTCAAATTTCCGCAATTTTTACTCACAGGCGCCGCGTTAGGATTATTAATTGGTATCGCTAGTCTTTTAGGTGACTTAACCGAGTCGATGCTCAAACGCGATGCTGGGGTAAAAGACTCTGGACAATTAATCCCCGGTCATGGTGGCATTTTAGACCGTACTGACAGCTACATATTCACGGCGCCACTTGTATACTACTTTGTCACACTCTTACTACCACTATTTAACTAGCAACCGATATTCTATAGACACGCAAAATATGAACTATTAGTTTTACTAATAAATGAATTAAGATTTACTTAACGTTTTTTGGTAAAAGTAGAGATAGTATTTGTGCTTACGTAGCACTATTTGTTAGTCAACAGAGCAGGTGGAAACTATGTTAGTGTGCCAATCCCCAGCGGCTGATGTGACAAAAGTAGAAAGTCGCAGAAGAATTTTACCCGTACCGCCATTAATATGTAGTCATAAGGCAGGGTGGGAAAACATCTGTCTAGAATATTATCAGCTTCCAGCGTTTGAAATTCCAGCGCATTACCAAAGCGATTACACAATCGTAATTCATGTTTCTTGTCAGCGCTTAAAAAGAAAGTTGGATGAATGCTTTTGTACTGAGGATATAAAGGTTGGGGACATCGCAGTAATTCCTCCAGGTGTAATTCACTCTTACACAACACAACAGTCAGAGTTAATTATTTTGACGCTTTCAGAAAAATTAATATCCCAAGCTAAGAGTCAAGATTTTGAAGAGGCTGAGATTTTACCACACTTTGCTAAACCAGACCCACTCATTTATCAAATTGGGGTAGCGCTCAAAGCCACATTAACATCAAATACTGTAGGTAGTTATGCTTATGCTGAATCGATGGGCATAGCATTAGCAGCGCATTTAGTTCAAAATTACTCATTGCACAAGCAACAATGTAACGAATGTTGTAAAGGTTTACCGTCATCGAAGTTGCTCAAAATCAACCAGTTTATTTGTAACCACTTGTCAGAAGATTTGTTAATTGGTTCAATGGCAAGAGAGATTGGCATGAGCAAGTATCATTTCGCGCGTTTATTTAAAGAATCGACGGGAATGTCTCCTTATCAATATTTAATAAAATGTCGCATCGAACGTGCTAAAATACTTCTCCGAGATAAAACCGCAAGAATTTCTGAAGTCGCTTCGACTGTTGGATTTAGCGACCAAAGTCAATTTACAAGACACTTCAAACGCTTAGTAGGAGCCACACCACAACAAGTTAGAAGTTAAAAGTTAGGAGTTAGGAGTTAGGAGGCGCGGAATTGAAATTTATTACTCAGCACTCAGCACTCAGCACTCATAACTCCTTGAAGCAAGAATATTCTAATAAAAAAGCAACAATCTTCTATACAACGGTGCCCACTGTTTAATATTGTTGGATTAAGTGTGTAAGTCCCAATTAATCGGTTAGTGGTTTTCAGCCCAAGGTGATCCCCGTTACTTCCTTTTAAGGTTGTTCGAGGTAATCTTTGCATAAGCAAACAGTTTTGAGGTGTATAAATACTACACTTAGGCTGAGTGCATATGACTCAGGTGCTGTACCACTTTTTAATTTATTGCTGTGTTAATTTTTGGAGAGAGCAATGAATGGTATAAGCAAACCTCACTTCAATAGTAGTCGTATTATGTACGAATCAAAACTGTTATTGCTTTTGTTAAATCAATGCTCCCTCTTGCGGCGCCTAGGGTATGATGGAAACAGAGTGTCAGATATTGAAGTTTTCGATTTAAAATCGAAACGCTTCATATCTAAATATGCTTAAAATTAATTTAGGGGTTGATATTAATTCGCCCGTATACTGTAACTTTGCCTGGTATAAGCTCTAATTTTTTAATGTCAACATCGGAACCAAGGTTAAAATGTTGTCCATTTTTTCTGTGTTCGTGTTGCTCATGCTGTCCAGTATGAGTCAGTTTTAACTCATGACTATTAATTAGCTCTAAATCAATACCAATTTCTAACGGTGCTTCAAGCTTGGTATCGGTTTCAGTATCTGGATTCGCAAAAAGTATAAATTTGTTATTGCTAATAATAATTTTTTGCCAGATAATAGACTTGGAATTTTTCGTAAGTTCTGGTATAAGTTGTAGCAACACGTCATTCAATGCCCCTGATAATAATGCAGATGTTAAAGAGGCGTTTACGTCTTCTTGCTCTAGAACTAAGGTACCAGTTACTGGTATTGCTTCTGACAATCGAAGCGGTTGTCCCTTAAGTATAGAGCCAGTATTAATGCGGATATTTTCAGCGGTTAATTGAATTGAGGAGAGGTGAAGACCTTTGTATACGGCATCACTAGCGAACACAGAAACAGAAGGAATTCTGCCAGATAAAAGCTGACGGTCACTAGCTTGGATATCGATGTCTAACTCTTGGATGTCGCTGACTTGAGAGCGCACGAACAATTTGAGGGCGCCTTTGAGAACAGTAGTGATAACTCGGATTTTGGGTGTAATTTTATTCTCTGTTTGATTTTGTGACATTTAAGTAACTCAGTAAACAACAAATAACCATGAACATTAAATTTAGTCTATATACAAAGCCTAATTAAACAATTTTTAACTGTAACATTGGACTCTATCAAGTACACCCGCCCAACATATATTATTTACTTACCATTGTTCGCTTAATACAGTATTATTATCATGGAGGCTAGGTTACAAAAAGTACTTTCGCAGTGGGGTATTGCTTCACGTCGTCAAGCTGAAGAAATGATTCGGCAGTCACGAGTGCGGATAAATGGAGCATTAGCAGAAGTCGGGCAAAAAGTAGACCCACAACGCGATGTTATTACCGTTGACGGAAAAGCAATAGCTACAACCGAACGTCCATCTTTAATATATTTATTACTAAATAAACCAGTTGGAGTAGTCTCAACTTGCGATGATCCCCAAGGACGGACAACAGTACTAGACTTGTTACCAAAAGAATTGAGTTCGGGTCTAGGTATTCATCCGGTGGGTCGTTTAGATGCAGAATCAACTGGAGCGTTAATTTTAACGAATGATGGTGATTTAACGTATTCGTTAACTCATCCAAAACATAGTATTCCTAAAACTTATCGCGTATTGGTGCAAGGACAAGTCAACGATGCTGTACTTACATCATGGCGCCAAGGGGTAATGCTTGACGGCAGAAAAACTAGACAAGCTTCTGTGCGTGTTGTCAAGAGAATGCCAACACAAACGAGGTTAGAAATAGTTTTGAAAGAGGGTAGGAATCGCCAAATTCGCAGGGTAGCAGAGCAATTAGGACATCCAGTAATTGAACTACATCGTACCGCTATCGGTTCTATTGAGTTACAAATAACAGGACAGTCTTCGTTGGCAGAGGGTTCCTATCGTTATTTAAAAGATTTTGAAATTCGCAGTTTGCATTCATATATAGAAGCGGATTCGTGAAATTAGATTCCTATTGATGATTGAGCTGGCTAAGGAGTGAAAAATATGAAGTGGTTTAACTTGAAGACAAAAGAAAATACACAAGAGTCTCCTTCATTAGACGAGCAAAGAGCTAAAATTTTGACCGAAATTGGCTTAAAGCTTCGTTCAACACGTGAAGAACACCAATTTAGTATAGATGACGTAGCTGCCTACACAAAAATAGCTCGTCGCTCGCTACAAGCAATTGAGGATGCAAATTTTGATGAGCTACCAGAACCCATTTATACCCAAGGTTTAATTAAGCGCTATGCTGATGCACTTGGATTTGATGGTATAGAACTTGCGAATAACTACCCAATAGGAGTTAACCGCGTTAATCGTATATCTGGGTGGAAAAACACATCACAGGGTCAACTGCGACCAGTTCATCTATATTTAATTTATGTTGGTTTAATCGTTTGCTCAGTAAGCGGTTTATCACACGTTTTAACTATTGCAACAGTTCCCAACAACTCTGAAAACCAAGCAAAATTGCCATCATCACCATCTTCATCTAAAAACACCCAAGAGTTTGCGCTTCAACCTGCTATAAATAACCAAACAACCAACGATAAAAATCGTCGAGTCCAGGTAGGAGTAACATTAAAAGACTCATCATGGATTCGTGTTGAAGCAGATGGCAAAACCGAATTTGAGGGTGTACTTCCTCAAGGAACCCAACGTACATGGAAAGCACAAGCACAACTTATAGTTCGTGCTGGTAATGCTGGAGGTGTAATGCTAAGTGTCAACCAGCAACAGCCAAAACCAATGGGAGAACCTGGTAAACCCGAAGAAATGAAAATCGCTGCAAATACCAGGTCTTAATTTAGTTAGGAGTGAGGAGTGAGGAGTGAGGAATTAAAACTCCTAACTCCTAATTCCTAACTTCTAACTTTCTTTATTGGCGCCCGTCCATATAATGTAGTTAAGTTTTTAAATTTGGTAATGAGTTCGGATGTTAGCTCATGGTCATGATATCGCCATTCCCAGTTACCTTCAGCTTTACCTGGGAAGTTCATGCGTGCATCTCCACCATGTCCCAAAACATCTTGTAATTGAATAATTGCTTGATTCGCAATTGAACTCAATGCCAACCGGATAAAATCCCAGTGGGCGCCGTCATGGTTTATATTACCTAGATACATCCGCAATTTTTCTTTCTCCCAGTCGCTGGCTTGGCTAAACCAACCCTCACAAGTATCATTATCATGAGAACCTGTGTAAACTACAGAGTTTCTAGTGTAATTAAATGGTAAAAACGGGTTTCCTGGGTCGGAACCAAAAGCAAATTGTAGTATCTTCATACCCGGAAATTCAAACTTGTCGCGTAGTGCCTCAACTTCGGGTGTAATTACTCCCAAATCTTCAGCTAATATGGGTAATTTACCTAATTTTTTGGCAATTTTTTGAAATAATGCTTCACCAGGCGCCTTTATCCATTTACCATTTTCTGCTGTTTCTTCACCTTGAGGAACTGCCCAATACGCTTCAAAACCTCGAAAATGGTCAATACGAATAATATCAACGTAGTCGAGCATGACTTCAAAACGTTTTATCCACCACGCAAAGTCTTGTTTCTCTAATTCTGCCCAATTGTAAACTGGGTTTCCCCACAGTTGACCTGTAGCGCTAAAATAATCTGGTGGAACTCCTGCCATTAATTCAGTTTCGCCAAATTCATCCAAACAAAATATTTCTGGATTTGCCCATACATCTGCACTATCGTGAGCAACATAAATTGGAATATCACCAATAATTTCGATACCACGCTGGTTTGCGTAGGTTTTAAGTTGTGACCATTGATGAAAAAATTGAAACTGAACGAATTTTTGGTAAAATATCAATTCTTCGAGTTCTTTATGCGCGGTGGCAATACTATCGGGTTTGCGTTTTGCATATCCTGGTTCCCAGGTGTACCAACTGGCGCCATTGTGTGATTCTTTTAACGCCATAAACAAAGCATAATCATTTAGCCAGTTAGCTTTGAATTCACAGAATGTGTCAAACGCTTTGCGCTGTTTTGAAGTTGCTTGACTTTTAAAGTTTTTACAAGCAATTTTAAGCAAATTGGTTTTGTAAGGAAATACAGCCTCGAAATCGACTTTGTGCGTCGGAAAATCGGGTATATTACCAAAATCCCAATCTGCCAGCAAATTATCTTCGCGTAATTTGTCTAAACTAATTAAAAATGGATTACCTGCCATCGCTGAGTAACACATATACGGAGAGTTACCATACCCAGTGGGACCAAGAGGTAAAACCTGCCAGTACTGTTGATTACTACTTTCTAAAAAATCAACAAAACGATAAGCTTCGTATCCTAAATCTCCAATTCCAAATCGACTGGGAAAACTAGTAGGATGCAGTAAAACACCACTGGACCTCGGAAATGGCATAAACTATTCACCAAATAACAAATATATAACTTTGCAGTAACAAACACGAACACGAATTCCATGTATCGAAATCCGGCGCCAACAGTTGATATCATCATCGAACTAATCGACCGTCCTCATCGACCCATAGTCTTAATTGAACGTCATAACGAACCATTTGGCTGGGCAATTCCAGGTGGATTCGTAGATTATGGCGAATCAGTTGAGGTTGCGGCAAAGCGCGAAGCATTAGAAGAGACTGGTTTACAGGTTGAGTTAGTCGAGCAATTTTTAGTTTACTCTGACCCCAATCGCGACCCGCGCAAGCACACATTAAGTATTGTATTCCTTGCAACCGCCACAGGTACACCCCAAGCTGGAGATGACGCGAAGAGTTTAGATATATTTGAACAATGGCGCCTGCCTGGGAATTTATGTTTTGACCACAATAAAATTTTGCACGATTATTGGCAATACCGTAATTATGGTATACGTCCAAGGTTGGGACTCTTTTGACCTGATGTTGGGTATGTGTTGTGGAACAGGCATCCCTGCCTGTTTAATTTTTAATATTATGGGTTAACGCGATATGTTGTAATGGGGCGGGTTTACGATATTTTGCGTGGATATGTATATTATGGGTTAACCCGCCCCTACCAGGCCGTTCCTGTACCGCGAATTGATATTGTGTCCCCTTGTATTTTCACATCTTGCACGGACATCGGAACTAATGCGCGTTCGCGGGAAATGCGTTGATTGATAAATTCCTGTGAAATACCTAAATGTTTAGATAATTCTTCTACTGTCATGCTCACATTCGCCAGTTTTATGCTAGGTGAATCTAAACCAATTTTTTGATTTTTGACTATTGGTGTGCCTTCAACTTCAATATATACAGGACGGTCTTTAACTATGGGTAAATTTAAAAAAGCTTGTGCTAAGTCCCCACGTCCACCTTGCAATTCTTTATGCTGCGTCAGTTCTTGTAAATTAATAACGGCGCCTATAACTAATTTACCATCACGAAACTGAGTATTTTTACCTACAATAATTTGTTCTAATTTAGCATCGCTTGTTACTTTCTCCTTCACCTGCATCTCTGAGAAAATCAAACGATTCACTTCATCTGCTTTTAACTCGATCTTTCCAACTCGCTCACCTGCTGATGCTTGTTTTTGTAATGTACTACTAACTTTGCTCCAAATTTCTTCGCGCGTTAGTTCTTTCGGTTTGGTTTCATCTACTGGAGTTACGCTTTGTGTAGGCACCGATTCTGCATACCAACTAGGTAAGTAAGTTGCTTTGTTCCATATTACTACCAAAACTATAAGAATAATACCGAAGGCGCCGCCACCGAACCACAAAAACCGCTTTAACATAACTCTGACTCTTTATTTATATATAAGACTAAACAAAAAACCAAAAGTTGCTACCTAACATAAACTAAACACTAATTATACCAAGCACTTAAACAATGCGAATATACTAGGTTAGGTGTATAAAAAAGTGCAATATGGACGCGCAAGAGCTTTTAGAAAAATATCAACAAGGTGAAAGAAACTTTGAGAGAGTCAAGTTAAATGGAATAAACCTCAAAGGCACCGACTTGAGTGGTATAAATTTACAACATGCTGATTTATCTTTATCCGATTTAAGTGATATCATTTTAGATAAAGCGAAGCTGTATCAAATAAACTTAAGCAATGCTTGTCTTGAAGGTGCTAGTTTGAAAAGTGCTAGTTTGGAATCAGCAAATTTTAACGGAGCAATACTTAGTCAAGCTGATCTAACTCAAGCAAGTTTAACTTCTGCTAATCTCAAAAATAGTAATATTGAACGAGCAACTTTAAACGGGGCAAATTTAACTTCTGCCAACTTAGTTGCGGCAAATTGTAGTCAAGCCAGTTTAATCAAAGTAAACTTTTCGAGTGCTAACTTAACTTCTTCAAATTTAGAGAGAGCTAATTTAAATCGAGCAATATTGACTGGTGTTAAGCTTGTAAATGCTAACCTTCAGTTTAGTGAACTTCAGTTAAGTAATTTATCACAATCTGATTTGTCAGGCGCCAATTTAATAAATGCTTATCTTGTGGGAGCAAATATTGAAGATTGTAATTTGACGGCATCTTGTTTACAATTTGCCAACTTAGAGGTAGCATCGCTGCAAAGAACCAATTTAATTAGCGCAAATCTTGATGGTGCCAATTTAAAAAAAGTAGATTTAACCCAAGCCAATATTTATAGTGTAAGTTTTAATAATACAGACCTAACAGATGCGATAATGCCTGATGGAGAAATCTATAAAGCAATAAAAAACAACATCATATTACCCATGACACGTCAAGTAATTCGTACCGATAAAGCACCTGCACCCGTTGGACCCTATAACCAAGCTATTGTAGCTTCTGGACAAATGATATTTGTTGCAGGACAAATTGCTATTGACCCAAGACTTGGTGATGTTCTTAACAAAGATGATGTAACTAAGCAAACCGAGCAAGTCATGGCAAACCTAGAAGCAATTCTAACTGCTGCTGGCGCCACATTTGAAAATGTCGTTAAAACTGGTGTGTTTCTTAAAGATATGAACGACTTTGCTGCAATGAATGCTATATACGCTAAGTATTTTCCATCAGAATCGGCGCCAGCGCGTGCTTGTGTGGAAGTATCGCGCTTACCCAAAGATGTATTAGTAGAGATTGAGTGTATCGCTGTGATTTGATGTAGAGGTAAGAAACGGTACGGTTTTTCCTGCCGTTTTATCGTTTTTATTATAAGTCATAATTACTGTATAATCACTTTGTACTGACAATTGTTCTGTTAAAAATGAAAGAGCAAAATACAGTTAATCAGCGACCACTTCGTAAAATGGCACCAATTAAGCGAGGAATAAAAGCTGGTAATTTATTAAAATTTGCTGAAACTTGGCAGGGTGATGACTTAAAACAGTGTCTTCAGTTTGTTAAGGAAACTCGCTCTCAAACAGAATTTTAATTAATCTATCTTAATTTATACCACACATTGTAGAGACGCGATTAATCGCGTCTCTACATCTGTTGTCGAAAAATTTCAACAAGGCGCCAAAATTGTTGTAACAGGGGTTTTACGTTAAAAATCTCTCTGTGTCCTCTGTGTCCTCTGTGTCTCTGTGGTAAGTATATTGGCTATTGTGTTTAGTAAGGTTTCGGGTTCGACGGGTTTGGATAGGTGGAATTGAAAACCTGCTTGAATTGCTTTTTGTTTGTCTTCTTCTGAGACGTTAGCAGTTAAGGCAATTGCTGGAATTTTAATTTTAGTTTCTTTTGCTTCAAGTGAGCGTAAATTTTGTAGAAATATGTAACCGTCTTGTTCCGGCATACTGATATCGCTGATAATAATATCTGGCTGAAAGTCTTGCAGCGTTGCAAATGCTTCTACTACCGATGCCGCTGTTTTGACTTTGCCTCCACAGTTTCTAAGTGTGAACTCCAAAAATTCGCAACAGTCTTTATCGTCATCTACAACTAGTAACTCTATACCCGATAATGAGACTTCGGGACTTTCTAGAGTTTGTGGTAATTGCGGCGCCTCTTGGGTCAATATTGGTAATGTTACAGTAAATGTGGTGCCCATTCCTACACCTGGACTTGCTGCTGTAACTTTACCACCGTGTAATTCAACCAGATTGTAAACTATTGCTAACCCTAGTCCTAACCCGTCTTTACTTCTTGTGGTTGTACTATCTGCACAACGAAACCTTTCAAATACGTGAGGCAAAAATTCTGGACTAATTCCTTTACCTGTGTCAGTTACGGTAAATTCAGCTTGAGATGAATTATTAACCGATAAATTTACTTCTACTTTTCCACAGGTTGGTGTAAATTTAACCGCGTTGGTAAGTAAGTTAATAAAAATTTGCTGTAAACGATTCGAGTCACCAGATACGTATCCGATAGAAGTGTCAAGCTTTGATACGAGATTAATTTGTTTAGCTTGAGCTAGTGGAGTTACTACATCTATAGCTGCCTCTATAATATTTATTGTAAGCGTTCAGGGGGCGCCGACAAAACAGCAAGGATTCAGGCAGCAGTATGGTTCAGTTCCCAAAACTTTAAGCTC
>NZ_RSCL01000021.1:0-45968 GCF_003991905.1 Dulcicalothrix desertica PCC 7102
TATTTTTACTCTTATTTTTCGCTGATTGTAGTTGATTGAACCTAGGAAAACCTAGGTTATTTGACAACAGTATTTAACCCCCTTAGACGAAGTTCCAAACCATCCAGCATCAAGATTAATGTTGCTATCGAAGACGCTATACTCCTGTTGCGGTTGAGAAAGTTTTAGTTTTGTTGCTCTTAATTCAGCAAGCAAAGTATTAAAACGCAACCGAGCAGTATGTAAACCTACACCATACATTCGCATGGTGATAAATCTCTGTTGTTGCCCATGTTGCTGATACTTAAAAGCGTTCGCTGATAAATGCGCGTCGTGATGAAGGCATAATTGCGCTAACATCTCTATATCTGATGGCGCCAATATTACCTTGACATGAAACTCAAAGTAATTCGTTGTAGGTAATACCTGCGCTTGTCTATCTGAAACTGGAACATCTTGGTTATTTACCATCGCTTCTATTTTGACACGCGCGACCGCAAAACCCGAAGACTCAAATTCACGCGCAAGCTTATATGCTTCTTGCTTGACGCTAATCAATGTACCGCGATGATATGATGCCGTCATCAATTGAAGAGCGACAACACCAAATGGTAACTCGATAAGTACGCTTTTTACTCCTAAAGTTTTACATAAACAGCAAAACTTATCCTGTGCTGCTTCTGATGTCGCATCAACGGTTACATGTACTTCAAACGTTCCTGTATATCTAGGTTGCTTTACCTAATAAAATGGTCGCTTTAATGCAAGATGGCGCCGTATCCATGTTTTAACTATCATATGTTGTAGGGTTTTAATCTGTATACTACAATTGTAGTATACGTCCTTTGTCTGCTGCAAGTGCTTAATATGAACTTTATTTTTAGTACTAGTCCTTCTACTATTACTCAAAAATAATTACTTTGGAAATAGATTTTACTCAATCTGAAAATCTTTGGCAAAAAGTAATTGCTATGCACAAGGATAATCCACTTTTTGACGAGGTACTTTTTGAGATAGAGACAGAACGCTATAAGCCTGATGTAGAAACGGAAGAATATTATAGGCGACTAGATGTAAAGGATGAGTTAAAGTGACTTCTACCTGGGCATGACATCTGACCATTCTCTTTACTTATTTCTTTGGAATGATGTTTGTAAGTAATGAGTATGATATTGATAATTTTAATAACTAGGGGCTTATTAATAAAAATAAATATCTAAAATTTTATTGTCTTGTGTCTTGTGGGGTGGGCATCCTTGCCCGCCCTCTGTAATAAAACGGGCAGGGATGCCCATTCCACAAGATATTTATTCCACAAGATATTTATTCCACAAGATATTTATTCCACAAGATATTTATTCCACAAGATATTTATTCCACAAGATATTTGTTCCACAAGTTATTTAATTCTGGAGTGTGTATGGGAAATGAAATCTATATTGTTGAACAATCGATATCAAATTATACGCGCGTTAGGAAAGGGTGGGTTTGGCGAAACCTTTCTAGCGGAGGATACTTATTTGCCTTCGCGTCGTATTTGTGTTGTTAAGCGACTTCAACCAGTTACGAATAATCCTAAAGCTTATGATGTTATACAACAACGCTTTAATCGAGAAGCTGCTATTTTAGAACAGTTGGGTGAAGGTAACGAGCAAATACCTAAGCTGTATGCTTATTTTGCTGAGGAAGAATATTTTTATTTGGTTCAGGAGTGGGTAGAGGGTTTAACTTTAAGCCAAAAGTTACAGCATCAGCACCAAGGTGTGTTGAGTGAAACTTTTGTTACTCAGTTGTTGGTGAGTTTATTACCAGTATTAGATTATATTCATAAACACGGTATTATTCACCGAGATATTAAACCTAGTAATATTATCTGGCGCCAAAAAGATAGTAAACCTGTTTTAATTGATTTTGGTATTGCTAAGGAAGTAATGAATACTGCGTTGAATGATGAAGGTGAACCTCGTAGTATTGTTGTGGGGACTCAGGGTTTTATGCCACCTGAGCAAGCAGCAGGTCAACCTGTATATTCTAGTGATATTTATAGCTTAGGGATGACGGCAATTTTTCTACTTACTGGTAAACATCCTTATGATATACAGGAATGGCGCCAAGATGTTGATATTAGTAATCATTTGGCAGCAGTTTTAACTAAAGCTACTAATTCGCATCCTAGTGAGCGTTATAATAATGCCAAAGCAATGTTGACAGACTTGCAACCTCAAGACTTTTTGGCGCCATCACCTAATAAAATAATTGATATAGCTGATATTGAAACGACTCCGCTTTCTGGATATAGTTCAAAAAGTCCAGCAGAACTAATTTCATACAGCAGAGAAGAATACCGTCATCGACAAATATTACTCAATAAAGTCAAAAACTATTGGATAAAAGGCGTTTTAGAAACTTCTTTACATGGAGTCGTATTAATTGAATTGGGTTTAGAAAACCGCTTCGATGCTTTAGACCGTCCTTGGGGTATGCTATGGGAAACTCCTGAACTTGCTCGGCAACCTTTACCAAGTAATACTAAAATATTGAATTTATTTCAACAAATGGGCGCCGGGTGTTCGTTATTAATTTTAGGTGAACCCGGCGCCGGAAAAACAATTACACTTTTAGAATTAGCGCGCGATTTAATAGCGCAAGCTGAGTACGATATTTTGCAGCCAATTCCAGTAGTATTTAACCTTTCGGCTTGGGCAAATGAAAGGATACCAATTGCTGAATGGTTAGTACAAGAACTTAATACTAAATATCAGGTTTCTAAAGAAATTGGTAGAGCTTGGGTTAAAAATCAACAGTTATTATTACTTTTAGATGGGTTAGACGAAGTTGGCACCGAACTTCGAGATGCTTGTGTGACTGCGATTAATAAATTTAGCCAAGAATACGGTGAAACTCAAATTGTTGTTTGTAGTCGCATCAAAGATTATGAAGCGTTACCCCATCGCTTGCGCTTTCAAGGTGCAGTCTTTATACAACCACTAACTTTAGAACAAATACACCAATATTTACATAACGCTGGTTTACCTCTCCAAGCATTATATAAAACTCTGCAAGCTGACATGATAATGCAAGAATTAGCCAAGTCTCCCTTGATGCTAAGTATTATGACTTTGGCTTATCAAGATTTATCGGTTACAGACTTACCACACATGAACTTGGAAGAACGGCGCCAGCATTTATTTGATAAGTATATTCAAAGAATGTTTTCTCGCAGAAGCATTAGTCATCAATATTCACAAAAACAAGCAACACACTCGCTAATTTGGCTAGCAAAAAAACTTAAAAAGCAATCACAGACAGTATTTTTCATTGAAAGAATGCAACCCAACTGGTTAGGGAAGTGGCAACCTCTTTATATAAGTGGTCTTGTACTAGTTTTTCTATTTATCGCTACACCTGTAGGAATGCTAATTTTACCTATTCAAAGAGTAGTACTTGTACTCATATTTACAAAACTGTTTTTTTGGAAAATTTTTGGCTTTGGCAAAATTCATCCTGCTGAAAATCTTAATTGGTCTTGGAAAAACGTGAGAAAGCATTTAGCTGTAGGACTCATATTAAGTCCCATTTTTGGTGTGATGCTAAAACTAACTGCGGAGCTAATAAGTACACCATCTAACTTATATGCTTTAATTACGCAAATCAATGAAGAAAAATGGTTGCAAGGTGCAGTATTTGGATTAAGTTTAGGAATAATTTTTGTACTAACTCGTGGATTAACAAGTCCCAGTATCCAAACATTGACGTATCCTAATCAGGGAATTTGGCAGTCAGCAAAAAATGCAATTATTTTTGGTTTAATCGGATTAGGGTTACTGGGTTTTACTAGTATAGCATTACTGCAAGTACGAACTGCAATTTGGGGCGCCTTTGGATTATTGTTTGGAGTTGCCGCAGGTGGTGGTGAAGCTTGCATAAAACACTTTATATTACGCTGTATTTTATATTTTAACGGTCATATTCCTTGGAATTATGCGCGTTTTCTCGACTATGCTACAGAACGCATTTTTTTACAAAAAGTTGGTGGTGGGTACATTTTTGTGCATCGCTCACTTCTAGAACATTTTGCTCAAATGAGTAAATCAATATAACGTTAACACCTTTGTCTTCTGCCGCAAGTAGGACGACAAAGCTATTTCTTTCCCTTAAACTCAACGCTAGAGGTACTCGTGGCTAGAAAGTAAATGTTGTGGGCAATTCAAGACAATTCATTTAATAAATGCTCAAACTGGCTAGCTACACAAGAAGGTCAGTTATGAACAAATTACGCTTTCTAGTGCTAGAAGATAATCCCATTGATGTCAAACTTCTAGAATTGACCTTGAAAAAACTTAGTATTGAACACGATTTAGTACTAGTCGATACCTATGGTGCTTTTTTGTCAGCGATTGAAAGTGATTCTTTTGACCTAATTCTTGCTGATTATTACTTAACTGATTTTAATGGGCTTGATGCTTTAAAAGTAGCGCGCACACGAATGCCAAATATACCGTTTATTCTAGTTTCTGGGATGATATGCGAAGAAATGGCAATCGAAGCAATAAAACTCGGCGCCACTGACTATATATTTAAACAGCGTATAGGAAGATTAGTACCTTCTATTAATAGAGCTTTACACGAAGCGCAAGAAAGACGCGAACTTGAGCATACACAACAGGAACGTGACCGTTTTTTTATGCTCTCACTTGATTTATTATGTATTGCTGGACTTGATGGATATTTAAAACGTGTTAATCCTGCTTTTGTAAATGCACTAGGTTACACCGAAGCGGAATTACTCGCTCAACCTTTTATCGAATTGATCCACCATGATGACCGCGCACTAACGATTACCGAATATCATAAACTTATATCTGGTGGGGCGCCTACAAAAAGTCTTGAGAATCGTTATCGCTGTAAAGATGGTTCATATAAATGGTTATCTTGGGGTGGAAATCCAATAATTGACGAAGGATTAATTTATTCTTCTGCCAGAGATATAACCGAACGCAAAATTGCCGAGCAAGAACGGGAGCAATTATTGCAGCGAGAAAAAGCAGCACGTGAAGAAGCTGAAAGAGCAAATCGTGTTAAAGATGAATTTTTAGCTGTATTATCGCACGAACTCAGAACACCACTAAATCCGATTCTTGGTTGGGTAAAACTTCTCAAGACTGGTAAATGTGATGCTACTCGTACTCAAAAAGCGCTTGATGTTATCGAACGTAACACTCAACTACAAACCCAATTAATCGAAGATTTACTTGATATTTCATGTATTTTACAAGGCAAGCTTACCCTTGAAACGGCGCCTGTGAATTTCAACAATGTAATTTATTCAGCTATTGATACAGTGCGTTTAGCAGTTGATGCCAAATCAATAGACTTACAACTTGATTTACCTTCTTCTACCATACAGGTAATGGGCGATGCTACAAGATTACAGCAAGTAGTATGGAATTTATTAACAAATGCCGTAAAATTTACACCGCAGAATGGACAGATAAAAATTGGGTTATCCACACTAAACAGGAATCAAGAAGTTTGTTTTACAGTTAGTGATACAGGAAAAGGAATCAATCTAAAATTTTTACCTTACGTGTTTGAATATTTTTATCAAGAAGATAGTTCAACAACACGCAAATTTGGAGGTTTAGGTTTAGGACTAGCAATTGCAAAGCAAATAGTCGAACTACACGGTGGAACCATTAGTGCTGATAGTTTAGGAGAAGGAAACGGCGCCACATTTACAGTAAAATTACCATTAAAGCAACAAATCACGAAAGAAGCATTTTTTGACTCAGTATCCTACGTTACAGGCTCAATTTTATCAGGTTTAAACATTCTCGTCGTCGATGATGAAATAGACTCACTCGAATACCTAGCCTTTACACTAGAACAAAACGGCGCCAAAGTCACATCCACATATCAAGCATCGCAAGCACTACAACTACTATCACAATCAAACTACGATTTATTAATAAGCGACATAGGAATGCCAGAAATGGACGGTTACGAACTAATACGTCAACTTCAAACATCCACACTCCAAAAAAACACTCCACCAAAAGCAATTGCCCTAACTGCCTACGCAGGAGAAGAAGACCAACATCAAGCGATAAAATCAGGTTTTCAAATGCATTTATCCAAACCCATAGAACCAGACACATTAATCAACGCCATAATCAAATTATACGATAATCAACCCAACAATCAAATCATACGATTACCGTAGGGGCGGGTTAACCAATAACCCATAACGAAGCGTCAACCTAATAAACCCGCCCCGTCTCCATCACATTTATAGTAACAATCCATAAATTCAATATAGATAAAGTTTAATTATATATCTTCTTGATTTTCATTATCTTTATTCTCAGCAGCACCTTGTTCCTATTCAGAAATAATGCTTTTAATTTCCGAAGCAGTAATATTAACCTGTTGTGATTTTGGCTCTTCCGTAATTAGCGTGCTAAATTACTTAAAAATAAGCTTGAAATTCTTACTAGGCTTTTATTACAGCCAATTTTTGATTACAATACTGCATTCTAACTAAAATGTACGACTATAAGCGACTGTAAGGCTTGATTTTAAAGGAAAGTTATCGACTGTGATTAAAATTTAGCACGCTAATTCCGGAAGAACCGAAAAGATTGGTGTATGTAGAGTATAGAGTTTTGCTGCTTTTCAGTACGTAAAATCAATTTTGCCTGTGTAGTCATATAATATCCATACTAGCAACTAATCTTATATGTCTCAATTGATACACAAGGCTGCTGTCAGTGTCTTATTGTTTGCGCTGTCTGGACTAGTAAATTATAAACCAACTCAAGCAGAAACGGCGCCACCACAAAGCGCGCGCGTATCACAAGCAAATTCAATCAAATATCAAATATTCGATACCAACTCTCCAAACAAACGGTATGCTATAGCATGGGGAATTCCGGGTAGAAAAAGTAATTCTCCAGAACTTGACGAAAAAGATGATTTTGAGAAAGTCGAAAACTATTTAGTTGATACCAAAACGAATAAAGTTATTACCAAGCTTAAATACTCTAAAACCTTCCCTAATCAAAATCATGGTGGAATAACAGCAGCATGGGCGCCTAATTCTAAATTAGTATTAGTTGTGCATAACGGAAAATGGCAACCACGAAATGTGTCTTTGGTAAATACTAGTGGCGTTCAAGTTGGTATATTCGACCAGCTAGTAAAAGATACACGCACTTATTTAGCCAAAAATGACGGCGCCGCTTTTCAAAAAAATAAAGAAAAACTAATTTTCAGTTTAGATACTTCTTCCAAATCTTTCAAACTGACAAACAACAGATTTCAAATTCCTATAATTACCTATATCCCTAAAGCACTAAATGGGTATGAAGCCAATGTACTATTAACTTATCAAGTTGACACTAACGGTAATCCAAAATTAAACCTAGTTAACGTCAAAAAAGTAACACCTAGTCCTTAACTCTATTATTAAGCTCTTGAAGTTCTTGATTTAATTTCTGTTGTCGCTGTACTAAATTTTCCAAATCCGACTTTGGCGCCAAACCATTTGTTTGATTTGGAATATTTTGTTCTACTTGATTTAAACAAGCAGCTAATGCAGCGGCAAACTCATAACGAGTCATTGCCCTATCTCCTCGAAATGTGCCATCTGGATAACCGGAGAGACATCCTAGTTGAGGATTATTTTGATTATTGGTTTGTGCTAATAGCTTTGAGGAATTAAAACAAATATTAGTTATACATATACTAGCTGCACTTGTAAAATAAATAAGTCGTGAAAGTTTAAAAAGCATATCTTTAGATATAAGCTAATGTGATTATAATTTGTTTGAAAGGACGGGCAAGGATGCCCGTTCCACAAGACAAACACTCTCTTCCTTTGTGTCTTTGTGGTAGAAAAAAATTAAATTCCCGACAACTCTAACGAAGTCGGGAATCTTATTTCTTATACTCAGCACTCAATACTCAGCACTCAGCACTCAGCACTAATTAATAAGCGTCTTGGAGTTCGTAAAAATCGGGTGAGATGTAATCTTTACGTAGGGGGAAACCAACCCAATCTTCGGGCATTAAAATGCGCTTTAAATTAGGATGTCCTTCGTAAACGATGCCGTACATATCGTAAGATTCGCGCTCTTGCCAGTCGGCAGTTCTCCAAATCCAGTACACAGATGCGACTCTAGGATTTTCGCGCGGCAAGAAAACTTTAATACGCACTTCTTCGGGTTTGTCAACATTATCAGCCATTTTTGCTAAATGGTACATGCTGACTAATTCCTGTCCGGGGCCCATATCAATGCCACATTGACATTGAAGATAGTTAAACCCATATGCATATAAAGCGGTTGCAGTTGGTAAAAGATAATCTGCTTCGATTTTAATTATCTCTACTCCAGCACTGTCAGGCGCCAATGACTCGTTATCAAACCCATTTTCTGTGAGCCATTGAGCAACCTTACCAGCTTGTACTAAAGCTTTCTCGGATGCTACTACTGGTTGTGATTCATCAGCCACGGTCGGTTGCCTCCTTTTGTGTTTGTGATGTTAGCAACGCTGGTGGTACCGCCATACCCATACCTTCGGTTAATTCCTTCGGTGGTGTATAACGTGCTTCTGACTGAATGTACTTGCCAGTGAGAATTTGTGGAACGGACTTCATGTTGTGAGTTGTGCTGTAGTAGCGGTGTGTTTGCTTGATTACAACACCACGTTCTTGCATTGAGTCGTTAGCAATCTTCTTACGTAGCTTAATAATCGCGTCGATAATAGCTTCTGGACGAGGAGGACACCCTGGTAAATATACGTCCACAGGAATTAATTTATCTACTCCACGTACTGCACTGGGTGAGTCAACACTGAACATTCCACCTGTAATTGTACAGGCGCCCATTGCAATTACATACTTTGGTTCGGGCATTTGCTCGTACAAACGCACCAACTGAGGCGCCATCTTCATGGTGATGGTACCAGCAGTAATAATTAAATCAGCTTGACGTGGGCTAGAACGAGGAATAAGACCAAAACGGTCGAAGTCAAATCTCGAACCAATTAGAGCTGCAAATTCAATAAAGCAGCAAGCTGTTCCAAACAGCAAAGGCCATAGACTCGAAAGTCTTGCCCAGTTATATAAGTCGTCAACGGTTGTTAAGATAACATTTTCCGACAGGTCAGAGGTTACCGTCGTGCGCTGAATTGGGTTTAAGATACGCTCAGTTTGTTGAGTTGTTATCTCTTTTGCCGCATTAGCATCTAAGACCATTCCAAAGCTCCTTTACGCCATGCGTATACTAGGGCAACTACAAGAATCGCTATAAAAATAAGCGCTTCTATAAACGCTAACAACCCTAGACGGTGAAATGCTACCGCCCAAGGATACAAAAATACTGTCTCCACATCGAAGACCACGAAAACAAGCGCAAACATGTAGTAGCGGATGTTGAACTGAATCCAGGCGCCACCAATCGGTTCCATACCAGATTCGTAAGTTGTGCGTCGTTCGGGGTTGCGCCCACTGGGTCGCAAAAGCTTAGACGCACTGAGAGCTAGGGCTGGAACTAGGCTACAGACAAGCAGGAAGCCTAGAAGGTACTCGTAACCGCTAAGGACAAACACAATATATTTCTACCGTGAGAGAATGAAACGAACTTTGTTACCTTAATTTACATACATTATATCGTCTTAGCTTTTTTGAATCTGACAAAACATATAGTTAGGTAATTTGATTCGTTTTTGGTTGTGATAGAAAAATCTAACACTTGTGTCATAATTTGTAACGTATATTTAAGATTCGCCTGTAAAATACCAGGCATCTGGGGCTATGAGCGAACACGAAAATGAACCAGTAGTTGACACAACGCCAGACGTTGATGAAAGTGCTGAAAGTGCTGAAAGTGCTGAAACTACCGAGTTAGACCGCTACGAATGTCGTTCCTGCGGTTACGTTTACGAACCTGAAAAAGGAGACGATAAACGTGATATCCCTCCTGGAAGACCTTTTGATGAACTACCTTTAATTTGGCGTTGTCCTGTTTGCGGCGCCAAGAAAGCAGCTTTTGTCAATATTGGCCCTGCGGGTAGTGCATCAGGTTTCAAAGAAAACCTTGGTTTTGGCTTAGGCGTGAATACACTAACCCCAACGCAAAAGAACCTTCTGATTTTTGGTGGTCTAGCAGCAGCCTTTTTACTTTTTATGAGCCTGTATGGCTTGCAATAACACATGTAGAGACGTGATTAATCATGTCTCTACGGACGTTTTAATTTGAACATTAACGAAATACATTCAAAAATACTAATGCTTTTAATTGCTAGATTTTGGCGGCGAATATTGACGACGGCTGTAGTGATTTTGATTTGCGTTGGTTGTAGCAGCGTTCCTAACACAGCATACAATCCTTGGTCGGTAATATCTGTGCCCACGGATGCAAAACTACTCGATGTCGGTTTTACCTCAGATAAACAACATGGTTTTATAGTAGGTAGTAATTCTGCTGTTTTAGAAACTAAAGATGGTGGTAACACTTGGAAAGAAGTTCCCCTTCAACTCGATAGCGAAAATTATCGTTTGACTTCCGTCAGCTTTTCTGGTAAAGAAGGCTGGATAGTTGGAGAGCCAGCTTTGATGCTACACACAACTGATGAAGGTCGCTCATGGTCGCAAATTCCCCTTAGTGAAAAATTACCAGGCGCCCCTGTTAGTGTTGTGGCATTAGGTGATAATAAAGCGGAAATGGCGACCAATGTAGGCGGTATTTATCAAACTTCAGATGGTGGTAAAAACTGGAAAGCTCAAGTTGCTGAAGCTGTTGGTTTTGTACGTAACATGAAGCGTTCACCAGATGGCAAATACGTAGCAGTATCCGCGAAAGGTAATTTTTACTCAACTTGGGAACCTGGACTAAACGCATGGGTTCCTCACAACCGTAACAGTTCACGTCGCGTCGAAAACATGGGCTTTACCTCAGATGGAAAGATGTGGATGATAGCGCGTGGTGGTCAACTTCAATTTTCTGACCCAGAAAAACCAGAAGAATGGCTCGAAGCTCAATATCCAGAATTTTCTACCAGTTGGGGTTTACTCGACATGGCATATCGTACACCCGATGAAATTTGGGTTACTGGTGGTAGCGGTAACTTGCTACGCAGTGCCGATGGTGGTAAAACCTGGGAAAAAGACCGTGATGTCGAACAAGTACCCGCTAACTTGTTTAAAGTCGTTTTCTTCTCACAAGACCAAGGGTTTGTACTAGGAGACCGTGGTGGTTACTTACTTAAGTATCAACCTGATATCGCATCTAACACCAAATTGGCGCCTGCCGCATAATAATGTAGAGACGCGAGGAACATCCATCGCGTCTCTACGGGATGTAAATTTTTTTATGAGAAAAACGTTGCGACTTGTAACTCTTTCTAAACTTTGTAGGATAATAAACAAGTAGGATATGCGCTACATGATGTCGCGCGCTGCTAGTTTAACTTTTACTTCGTCTCAAAATAGATGGGGTAATATCCGCTGCTAAATGTGAGAAACTCTTAGCAGAGGGTTTTAAATGTTTCAGATTCATGTAGGAGAGCCAATGTCAGGTACCACTGGAGAGCGTCCGTTTTCGGACATAATAACCAGCGTTCGTTACTGGGTAATTCACAGCATCACCATTCCAGCACTGTTTATTGCTGGTTGGCTATTTGTTAGCACCGGACTCGCGTATGATGTTTTTGGTACTCCCCGTCCAGATGAGTACTTTACTCAATCGCGACCTGAAGTACCAATCGTTAACAACCGTTTTGAAGCAAAACAACAAGTAGAAAAATATATTGGCAAGTAGTATCAAACTATGACTAGCGGTAATAACATAAACCAACCAATTCAGTATCCTATTTTTACGGTTCGCTGGCTGGCAGTTCACACTCTAGCTGTACCCACCGTTTTCTTTTTAGGTGCTATCGCATCAATGCAATTCATCCAACGATAGGATTCAACGATTAGAACTTAAGGATACAAGGATATTATGGATCGTTCACCAAATCCAAATAATCAACCCGTTGAGCTAAACCGAACTTCTTTATACCTCGGACTATTGCTCGTTTTCGTTTTGGGAATTCTATTCTCTAGTTACTTCTTTAACTAAGTAACTTTTGATTTTGTTTCCATCACTGGTGTATATAAATTTCCCAGTGATGATAATGTTAATTATTCTATTTTGTGAAGGGAGGAGAAAGTTGTGTCTGGAGGTGGGAGAATACCACTGTGGATTGTCGCTACAGTCGCAGGGTTAGGAGTAATTACTGTTGTAGGCATTTTCTTTTACGGCGCCTACGCTGGTCTTGGTTCTTCGATGTAATCTAATAAGAACCGATTATATAAAAACAAAAACCACCTACTTGTTGAGAGTAGGTGGTTTCAATTTGAATTGCTATGTTGGGGTACGAAGTTCCTCGACACCAACCTACGTGTGCTACATGTAACTATTCCTTAATGTCCCTAGCCATATCCTGGTTTTCTGCGTATAGCATTATAAAAACTATAGTCATAGCAGGAAAGATAAGACATGTTAAGGGAACCAAGATAGCAGGCAAAAAAGATGCTGACATAGTAAATAGTCCTGTTAAACTAAACTACGAATTCCCTTAGAGCTTACTGCAATTCCAAGCAATTTTTTACAAATTCTCAAGATTTTTAACATATGTAGAGATGCGATTAATCCCTTCGGGAAATCCTCCGGATTACGAGACGCGAGGAACATCGCATCTCTACACCTAAATCCCTAATAGCTCATCAAACTGCAAAACTGGCAAGTCGGGTGGAACAACTGTACGTTGAACACTCGCTTTATCGCTTTCCAACTGCGTTCTTATGTCTAATGATACGGCTTCTATACGTATTTCTACGCAGCCAAATGGAATATTTAATTCGGTTATTACTTCCATTCCTGACTCAAACGAATTTGGTAGCAAGTCTGTTAATATGTGTGGCCCTTCCAATAACCATCTTGTTTGACAGTCTTCTACCCATAATTTTATACACGTATTCGGACGTATTTCTTTTAATAAGATTCTGACTCGAATCGTATTACCAGAAACTAACTCTTTGCCTGGTACATTTATTTGAGGTACTGGTAATATTTCAATGTCTTCAAGATTGAATGGTAAAGAAGATAACATTTCTGCTACTGATGCTTCTGGCGCCAAAGTTTCGTCTAAATCTAATTGAGTATTATCACCACCTTCTTCTATATCATCAACTACTATTTCCTGCGCTATCCAAGTAGATGCTGTTTTGATTTCTTCTGTTTTTTCTGGAACTTCCTGTACAGACTGTATACGTGTATCTGCCTCAATATATATTATGCTTTGTGTATATAAGGCGCCTTCTAAACGCTCTTGAGAGATATTACTATTTTCATCCTCCCTTTGGTTTTCTGTACCGTTTTGTGTACTAATCAGATCGGACACATTTTGAGGCGCCATCGAAGCAGGATAATTTTGATACTCTAAATTAATATTTTCAGATGTAGAGTAACCTTGACTTTGCATCCATTTTTTAATTAACGGAGATACATAAGGTCTATTTGCCATTTCAGCGTTATATGAAAAAGTCGATGTTCGTAATGGCTCCGAGTTTTGTTCTGTATAATTATGGTGTTGATTACTTACAGCGGCATTATCTGTAATAGCATGGTTCGTTGTTTCTGGAACATCAACATTTACCTCCATTGTGTCAGTCTTACTGTCTAGAGTCTCATGCTCTATATTTTCTAGCTCTATATTTCTCAGTTCAATATTTTCTAGCTCTATATTTTGTACTTCTAAATTATCTTGTTCAAGACACTCTTCAACAAGGATGTTACTTGCTGAAGAGTCTTCAATGGGTAATTGTCTTTTTCTCAGAAACGGAAAAGTAGAACTAGCAATACTAGATGCTAATGCACCATAACTAGAGGAGTCAGATAATCTCCATGTTTCTACTTCCTCGCGTTTTGGTTTGTAATCATCGACACGTAGAGGTAGAGCGCGTTTGGGAGATGGTTGTGTAACTAACGGAGTAAATTGTCCTTTGGCTGTTTTTGCCAAATTGAAAAGTTCTAAATCTATTGATACTGTCTTTTCAGGTTCTGGAGTTAGCTGTGGTTGTGCCACATCTAGCATATCAGGTTCGCTAGGTTTCGCAGTTGCGACAGAGGCTAATAACTCGCTAACATCTGCTGTAACAATAAAAGACTGGCTTGCTAGTAATATTGCATCTCCCACACTTGACAAGGCGCCATATAAATAAATATCCGCCAAAATTAACTTAGACTCACAACTAGCAGGAATTTCTACAGAGAAATCAAAACCAAAAGGTAATAGTCTTTCTCCTATTGATTTTTGTTGCTGTACTAAAACTTCTAACCCAAGAGGAGAACGTAACTCAACACGCAACTCTCCGGCGCCAACACTTTCAAAATCAGAGGTATCATCTTTATGTGATGAATCATCATCTCGTAACTTGACTCGTCCACGTATAGTTAAAGAACGTCCCCATTGCGCTACATAACTTTGTTCATCAAGACGCAAAACCAATGGTAACGGTTGTTCTAACTGCGAAGACTCAGAATTTTCTTCCTCCAATAAAGAATTGCTATTTGGAAGTGCTAGCTCAATTAAGTTTTGCAATATTTGTTCTGCTGTATCACCTCTCACCCATACCGGGTTAACAGGTTGGTCTACAATTGCTTCTATTTCGCTGTTACGAATTGACAAAGCAAGACTGTTTATACTTAAGCCAACAGGTTCATCAACAATTACATCTATATTATCTATATTCTCTATCTCATCCGTATTATCTATCTCACCCGTGTCACCCGTATTATTTATCTCATCCGTATTATCTATCTCATCCGTATTATTTATCTCACCCGTATTATTTATCTCATCCGTATCATCCGTATCACCTGTATAATCCGTATAATCCGTGTTCGTATTTTCTACATCTACTCTTAGAAAACTAGGGGGAGCAGGAGGAATAGGAAGGTTAGATACAACGTAACCCTCTGTATTATTATTACCAGGAGTAATTTCGGTTGTGGCAATGAGCGGCAAAACTTGTAAACGAAGATTATGCTGCCATGAGTTGCCAAACATATCAGACATTAAATCGCCTGAACAGCGAACTTCCCATACTCCAGGGGTAAAGTCGGTAAAAGGCATTACCGCTGCTAAACCTTCTGAGTTTGTACGACGTAATCGCTTATGAATTCGGCGCCTGGGTGGTATTTCGGAAGGAGATTGATAAATAACCCTAACTTCTACATCAGTATTTACACTGTCAGAACTGGCGACTATCCGATATCGACCTTCAACGATTTCTGCATAAGCAGATTCTAAGGGCTGCCAAGCGCGCTCGCCCTGCTTTTGTATAAGAAATTGCCACTGTTCCATCGTTTGTGATGTTAAAACCTAAAGCCAAGAGTAATAATTGCATTTCCTTGCTTGTCAGTTTACCTTGCTCTATTACTAATTGCATCACATATTCTGTTGTTTTTATTGAAACATCATGTTTTTACCCAAACAACGCAATATGCGCGGTATGGTAGGTTACATTTTTAGCTAAAAACAAAAAAAACGGGCAGAGACAAACTCAACCCAACTTGACGTGATATCATCTTACCTATTTGAATTTGCTCTCTAAGTACAATTTAAGCGTAACGATTTTGATAGTAAGCCAAGATTTGCTTGACTAGTTTACTGTTTTCAACTGGTAAGTCAGGCGCCAAAAGAAGTTGTAAACATTCTACTTGGCTTTGGTTGTAGTCAAATGAAGAAGAAGATTGAGTAATTATTTCAACTTCTATACCTTCAACTTGGCGTAGATGAGCCGCTATTTCGCGATACACCGCTAAAGGTAGTCCAGCAAATTCAACTTTTTCACACGTTACGTTGTGGATGTGCATTTTTACGAAGCTCCGGTTGGAACAGTGTTTGGTGCTGGAGGTGCGCTGTCAGCAGATGCTGTTGTTGCTGGCGCCGCAGCTCCTTCTCCTACCATTCTCGCAACTTCGATGCCAAATTGTTCAAAAATTACTACTGGCTCTGAGCCTTCGTTCATTTCAATTCGTTTTACCAATAGTCCACTAGAAAGTCTATCACCAGCTTGAACATAGCGACTGGTTGGCTCATTCGGTACTTTGATAATGGCTTGAGGCTCGCTACCCACAAGCACTACACCTGTAACAGCAACTGCTCGCGCTAGTTCTGGTTGTGGTGTCGGTGGAAGTACTGATACTAGTGAAGGATTTGGAACTACCTGTGGCATTACTCTGGGTAAAACTGGCGTAAAACCACGAGTCATTGGGGGTGGCAGTTTCGCGATGACTCTACGATTCATTGGAAGTATACGCGGCTGAGTTCTTGCTGAAATTACCGAACTTCTACGTCTTATATTATTTTCAGACACACTCGAAACTCTTGCCGGCAATGTCGGTAACACAGGTACCACTCTTCTAAAGCTTGGCGCCGATGTTGTTGGCATAATTGGAATTGAAGGAGCAACAATTTGTGCAAATGGGTCAGGACGACCTCTAGTTATATCTATTGCTCTTTGAGTTGAGTTTGTCGGTTGAATTAAATTTGGTGTTGCCACAGTAGCTACTGTTGTTACCTGCGGTTTACCAGGTACAACTGGGTTACTGAACGGTTGAGCCAATTGTGTTGATGCTGGAACTGGAGTTGCGGCAGGAGTAGCAGCAGTTGTAGGAGTAGGAGCAGCTGCTTGTTCCCCTCCCTCTGATGAACACCCTGCGATTGTAAGAATTGCAATAGCTGCAACTGCAATTTTTGAATATCTGCCCATTAGTGTCAAAAGCCATTGGAAAAAAAATTTAATCGAAATCAACCAGAAACAGAAACCTGGTTTCTACGTAAAATCTTTGTTGTTATTACAAGATAGAATAAGAAACCAGGTTTCTAAGGTGAAATCTCATTCCGTTATAACCTAACTTTGAATAATTCAGTAGTCCTAAATGTCACTAATATATAAGTGATAATACGTATTTTTATTGAAGAGCAAGGCGGGTTTACCTAGTATTTACTTAGCTCATACTTATTAAACTATTAGGTAAACTTTCACCGCCTCTACTCTACACCCATTAAGGTTTTCAGCGAATCTAGTCCTTTTTTGACTCGACGAGAAACCGTAACAACACTAATTCCCATGCGTTCTGCAACTTCTTTCTGCGTCAAATCGTGTAAAAACACAAATTCTAGAACTTCACGAGTCCGCTGTTCTAATTGAAGCAGTGCTTGTTGTAAACGGATTTGGTCTTCTTGTGCGAGTTGAAAACTGCGGTAGTTGCTATCGGGTACCAATTCCCCCAAGCTCGCGGCGCCTTCTTCACCGTCTTGTACTGGTACATCTAAACTTAAAGGCGCCCGATTTGCCCAAGCAAGCTTAATTTCTTGCCATTCTTCAGTCGAAATATCGAGTGCTGCTGCTACTTCAGCATCCGTTGGTTGGCGATTATACTTCTCACGTAATGAACGCGACACTCCTATTGCTTGCTGCTGAATAGCTAGCCAGCGACGGGGAATTCTAACCGTAACACCTTTGTCACGTAAATAGTGCTGAATTTCACCGCGAATATAAGGAATTGCAAATGAACTAAAAGCATGACCTTTAGATATTTCAAACCTTTCAATCGCACGAATTAACCCTAAACAACCTACTTGGAGCAAATCCTCGTAGCTTTCTTGGCACTGATTAATCCAGTAGTGAGCTTCTCTTCTGACTAGTCCAAAGTTCAGTTTTACCAGTTGATTACGAATGTCAGCACTTTTGTCTCGCTGATAGGAGCGCAACAACTGCCAGACTTCTTGCTTCAGTTCGTTGGAGTTTGTTGTAACTAAGGTAGGCATTGGCACCGCGTTCATTATTTGGTTTATCAAACAACATCAAAACTTGTGTTGCACATTTATTAGTAGACTTCGACAGCTATAGATTGAAGAAGTACATAGCGCCAAGATATAAAATTTGTTACTGAAACAGGAACCGAGATAGTACTTAATTTGTGCTGTGGATGCCTGAGAAAAGCATCTGTATGTAAACCGATAATAATCAATAAACGTTTCTAATATTAAAAATTTTTTATCAAGAGAAATACTGAGTTTGTGAGAATTTGTTGATACCGACTTTAAGTTGAATTCACACAAATATATTATTTCTTCACAAAATAATTGAGTATTTATGCTCTCTTGTGCAACAGGCATACGAACTGTGTCCCCAAAACAACAGGCGCCTGACCATAAAGCACAGGCGCCTGAAATAAAATCACAGGCTCTTGGATGCCTGTGCCACAATACTATGAATTATTTAAGCTTTTGGCTCAATGCGACCGTAGAATATGCCGCGAATCTTAACTTCTTTAGGGTCGCCAGAACCTAAATCGGTGTCAGAAGGCTGTATGCTCTCAAAGGTACCAGCAATTTCACCGCTATTGCTATTGATTTTTGCAACAGATAAAGAAACGTTTCCTTCGAGAACTTGCGCGCGCTTAACGTTTTCACGAGTTAGTTCTTCAGCATCTGAGCGTGCAGGTAATGCAACGGCGTTATCGTAACCACTAGCAACACCACGACCTTTAGGGTCAAGGAAGGTGGCGCCACGGTAAGAAGGAACGCGGAACGAACCTTCAAAGTCAGTGGAGGTGTTAATACTGGTCAAATTAGGCTGGGTTGTAGCAACTAATCCTTTTACTGTAAAAAGGAACGGAATGAGTTCGCCACCAGGTAATTTAACTGTGGTTGCTTGGAAATCAAACCCGTCTTTTTCTATAAAGGTCAAACTACCATCAGGATTCACGTTTACGTCACCCTGAATTTGGTCGAGTGATGAAGTTTTACGAGTCACTAGTTTACCTGTAATAAATTCAGCTTGTTGACGTTTATTAGTTGGTTCTTCTTTTACAAAGTAATTAGTCGGTTCCAAGCACAGTTCTTTGAGGACGTAAGACTGGCTCTTATCAATGGGAATAGAACCTCGACTAGTTTCGCTTAATTGGGGGCATTTATTTGCTAAACCAGTGCCTCGAATCTGTTCGTAGGTTAGAGTGCCTGTACTAGCAGACGCAGGACCATCACTACAAGCAGTTATAAAGCCTAAGCATAATGCTAAGAATGTAACTATTAAACCGCGATACCTCATTGTCAACCTCAATGTCAAAAATTAATAAACGTCTTGCAACACGGCGCCAGTTTTTCACCAGCGCTTTGCTACACGGCTAAAGAGAAAATATTAAATTCTCATTTGTTAAGGATTTTACAAAATTATGGCTGCACTTGGAAGTGTTTCATACATTCGTTAATGTTTAATCGTAGAGAATCCTTACTGACTGGCGCCTTAAAGCCTGTTTACAAATCTTCATACTATGAGTTAAGAAACCGGGTAACTTCTACGAAACCCGGTTTCTTTGTTCAATCTTGTAATAAAAATAACGATTTTGCGTGGAAACGGGGTTTGTTTATGACGAATTTTTCTGTGGCAAGAAGCTAGAACTCGGCTAAAGTGGATAACCATATGAGTACTAGTAATAATTTTGAGTCAGTAATGTTATCCTACAAACTTCAAGCTATTAATGTAGCGGTACACGATGCTGTAACGGTTTGTCAAGGGGATACTATCCAACTTTTGGCGTTACTACGTCAATTAGAATCTTTACACCGTGAAATCCGCGAGGGTCCTTTTCAAGCGAATTTACCAGAAAATCGTCAAGCGCTTTACGCTCTATTACGGGAAATCGAATCTGAGGGAGGTTGGCCCTATATCGAACGCATGAAGTTACAAGCTTTTCTCAAGTTCTTAGAACAGGAGGAAGAAGACAAATAATGCCATTTTAGGTTTTAGATTTTGGATTTTAGATTTTAAATTCAATCCAAAATCCAAAATCCGTAATCTAAAATCTACTTGACACCTTCACAAAGATTACGGTCACGTGCATCAACGTTACGGTTGTACTTGAGATAATCTCCTACCCAGCTACATCCACGTTTTAATAAATCGTTTAAATCTAAATTCCACAAAATAATTGTTTTGTCTTCGCTTGCAGATGCGAGTGTTTGACCGTCTGGACTCCAAGCTGCGCTTAGTACTGGTGCATTATGTCCATTAAAGGTTTTGATGAGTTTACCTTCACGACTCCATAGTTTTACTGTGCTATCCCAACCTGCTGCTGCTAAAACTTCTCCGTTGGGACTAAAGGTTACTGAGTTGACGCTATCGCTATAACCTCTAAGCAAGGTTTTGAGTAATTTACCATTCCAATCCCATAATTTGACTGTGTTATCCCAACCAGCTGATGCGATTATTTTATCGGTAGGACTAAAGCTTGTGCCTAAAACCCAGCTATCGTGTGAGGTAAGGGTTTTTAATAATGTACCGTCTCGGCGCCAAAGTTTGACGGTTTTATCATCACTAGCTGAGGCAAGAATTTTTCCATCCGGACTCCAAGCGACATTATTTACCCAACCATTATGTCCAGATATCGTTTTGACGTTTTTGCCGTCACGGTTCCACAGTTTAATGGTTTTATCTTGACTCGCTGATGCTATAAATTCTCCATCCGGACTCCAAACTACGCTTCTAACTTTATCAAGATGTCCCGTTAAAGTTTTAACTAATGACCCATTTAAATTCCAAATTTTAGCGGTTTTATCATGACTTCCAGTCACAACAAATTTTCCAACTGGGTCAAAACTGACGCTTTGAACTAAGTCTGAATGTCCAACTAAGGTTTTGTCGAGGCTTGTGCTAGAAATTCCATCCTTTTTATTATGTTTCCATAGCTTAACGGTGTTATCTCGACTTGCCGATGCTAACATCTCACCGTTCCGACTCCAAACAACACTTGTAACTCCACCTTCATGGTTCTTTAGAACTGGTAATGAAGTTGATGCTAAATTCCATAACTTTATACTTTTGTCCCAACTGGCAGATGCGAGTGTTTTTCCGTCTGGGCTAAAAGCAATACTAGAAACAGCATCGTTGTGACCTTTAAATGTTTCGACTAACCGACCGTCAATACTCCACATATTAATTGCATTATCATCTCCAGCAGATGCTAAATATTTACTGTTTGGACTAAAGCTCAGATTCCAAACTGTGGCAGTGTGATTACGTAGTGTTTTTTCTAACCGATAATCAAATGGACGTTGTGCATTATTACCTACTTTACGCCAAAGCTGCACGGCGCCTGTACGATTTCCTAATACTAAGTATTGACTATCTGGACTAAATGCTACGGATGTTACACCTATAGAATTTTCTGGCAGTGTTGTTACTAAACTTCCATCTCTGTTCCAAATTTTGACTGTTTTGTCTTGACTCGCAGAAGCTATTAATTGACCATTCGGGCTAAATGTTACCCAGTTAATTTCTGCTGTATGTCCACGTAAAATTCTTACTAACTCACCATTAGAACGCCAAATTTTGATTGTACTATCTGCGCTACCTGTCGCTATTAACTCACCGTCAGGGCTAAAGTTAACGCTGTAAATACCTTGCGAATGTCCATCTAATGATTTATATGGTCGTGTTTCAAATTCGCCGTTTTCTTTTTGGCGCCACAGCTTTACAGTATTGTCTAAGCTGGCAGATGCTAATGTTTTCCCATCGGGACTAAAAGCAATACTAGTAACAGCAAAGTCATGTCCATCAAGAGTTTGAACTAGCGTACCATCTGGGCGCCAAATTTTGACCATCCGGTCAGTACTACCCGAAGCAATTAATTTACCATCTGGACTATAAGTAACACCCCAAAGAACATCTGTATGCCCTTCCAGACGGTTGATTTCTTTAACTCCATACACTGCTTGCTGTAATGCTGTGACTACACGCGAAGAAGTATCACCTTGAACTCCATTCGATTGTTTAAGTTTTCGCCAAGCTCGTAAACTCTCAATCAAAGCATCAAATTCCTTGGAAGAAGCAAACAAAGCTTCGCTTGCAGCAGTAATTGCACTTATTCGTAAGTTATCTTCGCTACGTTCGGCACGCACGCGATTTAGAACAGCCGCACGCTTTTGAAGGTCTGCTTGCCACCATAAACCACCAATTGAGGCAGTACAAAACAACAGTGCCACACCAGCCACTCTTGCTTCGCGTAAGCGTCTTTGAAGTACTAAAGTCAGTTGTTCTTGACTGAGTTTTTGAGCAACTTCAGCACGAGTTTTTTCAAATCTGACCTTTTCAAGTTCAGCAACAATGCCGTAGTTATTTTTTTGACGAATAGGCTCAACTAAATAATCATGAACAAGCTGGTAGCGGTCGCCAGATTCTTCACGCATTCGCAGTACTAAACCACTGCCGACTAAAATATCGAGTATTAACTCCCAATCAGAATCTAAATTAAATAACGTCTCAGCACTTTTGGTTAACGCAACTGCAAGCTCAATTTTAGTTCTGAGTGGTCGCGTACCTTTTTCATCGGTTAGTTCAAATAATAATTTCCAAGTTAGCTGCTCGTTTTCTCGACCACAGTCTTTAATAACCTCCGTCAACCAACGTTCTACTAACTTCGATGAACCACCAGATTCTTTATACTCTTCGAGAGTTTTAATTTTTTCGGCTTGAAGTTGGGCGCCAACTATTTGCAATTCAATCGGGTGAACTTGCTCAACTTCTGTCGCTAAATCTTGAACTAACTGATTAATTAAATCATTACTTAGTTCATAGTGTGAGCGAGAAGTCAAAATATCAATAACGCCAATAGCATCCTGAACTGAGAAATTCCCTAAATAATAACGAATGTCTTTATCTAATATATTTTTATTAATTACCCCTAAATCGTATGTGTTACGGTTGTTTTCGTTACACAGACGCTCAAACTCTAATAAATAATGTAAATAATCTTCACGAAGCGAAAAAATAATCTTGACAAAAGGAACATTTAGACACTGACTAACAAATTTATAAAAATGAATTCTTTGACTTTGCTCACGAACAGCGAAAAAGAATTCTTCTAATTGGTCAAAAATTAAAACAACTGTATAATTACGTTCTGCTAATTCCCGTAGCTTGGCAAGTATTATCGACGTTGAAAATTTGATTGATACCGATAAATCTGTTTGCGCTAATGCTTGATTAATATTTCGACCTAATACTGTAATCCAATCGCTATATACCGATAAAACAATTGGTATGGCAATGCGGTCGCCAATTACCTTTTCTGTTAAAGTTGGGACTAACCCAGCACGCAACAGCGAACTCTTACCAACACCGCTTGGCCCATGAACAATAGTTAACTTACAGTCTGTACGCCCTAAACGTCCAATTAAATTATTAATATCTTTTTCTCTTCCAGATGCAGCAATTTCTTGTGCTACTTCTTCGGGTATATAAGAAATTCTTGATTGGTTAATTGAAGTACACGCGACCACATTCCCTGTCGAACCATTTACTTTGTAACGTTGTGGTTGCAGCGTAGTGGCGCCAATAAATGCTCGCAATCCATACTGATGTTCTACTTGAACTTTTTCTTGCTTCAGGTTGAAAGCTTCACTATAGTTATGACGCTCAAAAAAGTAGAGTGAACGTAATTCTTCAACTATCTCTAAATATAAAGATGGCTCATACTGTACCTCGCAAACAACCTTTGCCCACTCCAAATTATTTATTGCCTCTTCCCACTCTCCTAAATGACGTTGTGCGCGTCCTAACAATAAAAGATACCAACTTTCTTGAGCGCGTGAGACATTTACAGAAACTTCTGCAATAGTCCGGGCTGTATTCGCCAATTCATATGCTTGTAGCCAATTTGACCGTGAAGCCGCAACAACTGCTAAAAATCCATATGCTTGGGCTTCAGAAGCTTTATCGGGGTAGATGGCATATAGCTCTAATGCTTGAGAAGCATAAGTATGTAACTCATCCCATGCTTCTATATGCTTCAGCATTTGTAAGAGCGGAGGTATAAATTGAGCTACTTTATCTTGGCGCCCAATTGACTCAAATGTTGAAAGTGATTTTTTAAACCAGACAATTCCTTCAAGCCAGTAGCTGCGATTCAATGCCGGACGTAAATCTGCCATTCGCCCATAGCATAAGCCAAGGTGGAATAACACTATAGCCTTATAAACAGACTGTGAGAATGTGAAAGTGTGGTTTTCATCGTCCCAAAGAGCCAAAGAGTGCTGGTAATGAGATAGCGCTTCTTCAACTTGGTCATTAATATAAGCGTTATATCCTGAAACAAATTCTAAACAGCGGTTCAGTTCTGGTTCAAGTTGAATATTGTATATGCGGAGTAAGTCTTCGCGTGCGGTTTCGATTTCTTTTGAACTATCCAGGGATGAAACTTTATCAAGGCTGTGGCTTTCATCCGTACTATTAAGAATATAATTAAATAAAAATTCAGTATTTTTACGGATTAAAGCTATTAACTCCTCCTTTGTCATTTCAAACTTAATCGTGGTTGCTGCCCAACTTTTAAAGTCAGGTGCAAGTCGTGACAATTGAGTAGCTACTTCATCTTTAAGCCATAACACCAAAGGAAAAGGAAAAGTATCAGCATAAATATCGCGTGCTTGGTTTAACCCAGTAAGTAAATCATCAATTTTGACAACCGATTCAAGCCCAAACACCATTAAAGCTTCGGGTAAAGCATCACCAGCAACAGCAGGAATATCTAAATATAAATCTGAAATTATTGTGTTGTGTAAATTTGCGGTTGTCAAAGCAGAAAGCTCTAGCTCACGTAAGTAAATGTCTTTAGTTAGTGTGCGTAAGTTTTCTAAAACTGATGTACGTAATTGTCCGTAGTTGCATCGGACTAATATTAGGGCAAATTGACCTTTAGAAAGCGCAACCGCTCGAATTAGACGTTGTAATGAACGATGATTCGCATTGGCGATTGCAGCCGTGAACTGCCACTCTGTCATAAAACTAAAACCGGGCTAAAAAGAATTATGTTCACCAAAACGCGGAAACTAGATTTTGGCATTGTAGGCGTTGGAATGGATACTGTGTAATTACGGAGTCTTTAGAAGGCTTTCTCTTCCGAACGCATTAAATACAGTAAAAATACTTAGGAATGTAGAGACCGAATATGTTCGGTCTCCTCCGCTACAATTCCAAAGACGCGACATGTCGCGTCTCTACAATTTGTCTTTGCCACGCTTGTACTTTTTCGGTTTCAGCTAGTGCTGGACTGATACCAAACCAACGTCCTGTGGCATCGCGGTATTCAAAAACAAACATGCTTCGCAATAGTCTTTGATATTCAGATTCGCCTTTAAGGCTTTGCTGATTAACTACTTCGTAGAGTAATTCCCATTCTTCTTCGTTTATCGCTAGCAGTAAATCGTCGCGATAATCTTTGATTACAGACTCTAAACAATCAGGTGAGAATGGAGGGTCTTGACGTTGTAAACAGCTATAAAGCAATCCTAAAAGATTACGAATATGACCTCCACTCACACGGCACAACCTATCCAAAGTTTCAGGCGCCTCAAATAATTCTGTAACTAAGTTTTCACGAGCGTTCCAGGCAATTTCGGGGAATGCTCGCGCTAACACAAGCTGACGTAATAAGGACATTCCTGGCTCGTAATCACTGCCTGAACGCTGTCTTACTAACACCATTGGCAGTACTTTTGGCGCCACCCCACCACCCAAACGGTTTTTCAGGGTTTCGTATTCGTTTGAGAAAATCAGCGCTAATGGAATTGTGTACACAACATGACATTTCAGGCGCCGCAGTTGTTCACCTCGGTCGATAAATAAATATTCGGGTTGCGAACGTCCCGATGGCATTGGTCGCATGTCAACTCGGTCTAAGTTATCAACTATTACAACCAATCCATTTTGACCTCGCATTTTAAGTTGCTCGTTAGCTCGGTCTAATAATTCGTCGTTGATTGCTTGCAATATGCTATTTGTACGAGGTTCAAGATATTGCCGCAATTGGGAGCGCATCTGTGGACTATCTTTTGTCTTGGCGCTAATTTTTGCAATTCCAATTGAAAATTCTGCTTCTGTGGAAATTTCTAGCGGAGTTTGCAAGAATTCACCGATTTCTTTGAACAGGTTGCTGAAGTATCCTGGTTTCGTTTTGATCCCAACTGCTTCTAAACTGGCGCCTACCTGACGGGCAATACTAAGCAATATATCGCTGACATCGATATCCGCCATGTCTAAATCTTGGCTTGATTCAAAATAAACTACATGAAAACCCGACATTTCCAGTTCAGTTTTCAACCGTTGTAACTCTGTTGATTTTCCACAGCCAATATGACCCGTAAATAGCTGACATGTTGGATCATCCGGAGAAATACGGACTATTGTACGTTGTAATTCCTCTACTATTTTACAACCACGTACATCAGAAAAGTCTATGTAGTACCGTCTGTCAGTGGCATCACCCATAACCAGTGTTTTGCTAGGGTTACAGGCTTTAAAGAAACGCGATAAGTTTATTGTTGTTCTCATGTAGATGCAATGTATAAGTATTTCTATTTACAGTACTTTTACGTATATATGCTCTAGGTAAGTGTTTTAACTTACGATTTTACGGAGGCAGTGGCGCCGTTTGTAGCAGAGCTATTATGTAAAATTCTTAGCCGCAATGAGGTTATCCCTGATAAAAAACAAGTGAATAATCATTTTTACACTCGCCACCTCGGTTTTGACAACGTATAAATCCAAAAATATTACTGACAGTGAGCGTGACTATACTTATAACACTTTGTCAACCATCCAGGAGTATATATTTAAGCGTTATATATTGCAATATTTTAATTAAGGCGCCTTAATTAATTATTCTTTCAAGAATATTTTTATGCATGAAGCGTGTTATTCTGTCAATACCTTGGATGTAGCTTATTTTCAGTATGATGGTTTACACCCCACGGTCAAAAAGCTACACTTAGTGCAAAATTAACGCTGCACACTTTAGGAAGGTACGAGCAAGCGTATTAGGGTGGATATACTAAATAGCACGGGTATTCATTAAGAGTTTTGATGTGCCTATTTCAAAAGTTAAAGTCAATCTCGCGTGCTAAAATCGCGCGAAATAATCGTGGCTGACAATTGCCGATATGAATAGATTCGCTCATGTGTGGAAGGGGTTTGAATGGCTGATACAGCATCAGTGTCTCGCACAGATTTAGAAGGTAGACGAAAAAAACTAAGGAAGCAGCGACGCAAAAAGATTATTCAAACTGTCTGGCAAAGCTTTGCTCTTGTTTCTCTTACAGGTGGTTTGTTATGGGCAACTGTTCAACCAACCTGGTTAGTTAAAACTGAACAAGACGTTAAAGTTTCTGGTAACCAATTACTTTCTGCTGACAAAATTCAGTCGCTGTTGCCTTTGTCTTATCCGCAATCAGTATGGAAAATTGAGCCATCACATATTGCCCAATCGCTACAAAAGCAACCATTGATTGCACACGCTTCGGTGACTCGTCGCTTGTTTCCACCAGGGTTAATTGTTGAAGTAATTGAACGAGTCCCTGTTGCCATCGTGCAAAAAACTCAAGCTTCGGACGAAAAAACTCCATTGTTGTTGCTTGATGCAACAGGTGTACTAATTAATGTTGATACAAAAAATTTGAAAACGCTTAAAGCAGGATTACCCAATCTTAAAGTAATTGGTTCTCCCGACCAATACCGGGAGTTTTGGGGGATGCTTTACGAAGCGGTAAGCCAAAGTTCTGTCGAAATCACCAAAATTGATTGTCAAGATTTGACCAACGTGATTTTAACAACTGAAATTGGGCTTGTACATCTAGGCGCCTTGGGGCCTCAACTAACCGAGCAAATCAAAGTTCTTGCACAAATGCGACACCTGCCTGCAAAAATAAATACAAATAAAATACAGTATATAGACCTTACAAATCCTAATTTACCAACTATGCAACTTCAAAATAGTACAAAAGAATTGATTACTCCTCGTGCCAAACGCTAAAATTTAGAATCAAAAGTTGTTAAATTAAAATGCTTTACTCTTGTTGTAGCGAGCAGGACTTTTTATGAGTGAATATACTTGGCACAATTATTTTACCAATGGAGTTGAAAACAGGTATTGTTGTTTTAACGCCCTGCAAGGAGAACCGATATAAACCTGTACAAGAAACAAGTTACTATTACCCTGTTGTTTTATTTCACAACTGGTTCACACGCACTATAGATGTCAGACAGTTTGATGATAGTGTCTTTTGTGAAGGTACTCCTTGTACTGTCACATTGTTACAGCATCAACAGGCTTGTATTAAGTTTTGTATTGTTTTGTCAAAAGTATATGGGAGGCACCAACATGATATTTTACAGATAAAGGCTGATGTGTGGAATCATAATTTATTGTATTCCTTAGCAGTAAGGCTACTTGACTGTCAAAGTAGGACAAATGTATTTTTGAAGATTTTTGGTAAAAAGCTTATACATAAGCATATTAACGTAATATATGAAACTCATTTATACATATATATACGTGAAATTTTGGAATCAGCAGTGCATTATTTGTTGCTCCTTAACGATGTAGTAGGGAAGCCAGATAGCGATTTAAATATCATGTTGAATGAATTTTATTACGCTTGGTTTAGGCTTGAAAACATAATAAAGGGGTTTAAAATAATTGCGCTCAGTCTGGGTGTATTACATGAAAATCTTTTAAATCTACGCAAATACAGATTTTTTGTAATGGAGTGAAAAAACAACAGATGCAGATGTAAAATTAATGACATCTCAAAAATTACTTCTTTAAGATGCACAGGTCAGTAACAACGCCAAAATTATACGGAGCAGTAAAGGTAACATAGCAGTGAAGTAATTAGCGTCACTGTTAAAGTTATACATAACACTCATAAGGTAAATACTAGGTATACTTCTTTAAAATTAGTTGTGCGATTGAGTGGGAGAAGTTAAGAGTAAAGCTCAGAAAATGCTAGTTTAATGCCAGCAGGTATGGGTATATCCGACATTTATGTTGGAATTCTGACTTGAATCCGCTCATCAAAGCTTCTGTTGTAAAGGAAGTTATGACAAGAAAAAACAATGCTTATCCATGATGGTTGGCTCACACTATAGTTGACTCATAGGTACACAACACCAACCGAATAGCCGTTTATCTACATGTACGCAAATCCAATGACATTTGACAATAGCCAAGGGCTTACTTATAAAAACTCTCAATCTCCAGGACAGCCATCCTTGACTCTTACGGGGAACTCCAATAACCCTTTTAGCCATTCTGGGTTAACTTTTGGGTCATCGGACAACAAAAAAACCCCAGCAGAAGATAGTCGTATTGGCGATATCGTTCCTGGGCGCGTTGCCAACATCAAAGTGATTGGAGTTGGTGGTGGTGGTAGTAATGCTGTTAACCGCATGATTGCTTCGGATGTTTCTGGAGTAGAATTTTGGTCTATTAACACTGATGCTCAAGCTTTAACACTCGCATCCGCTCCTAGTCGTTTGCAAATTGGGCAGAAATTAACACGCGGTTTGGGGGCAGGTGGAAACCCAGCAATTGGTCAAAAAGCTGCTGAAGAGTCGCGCGACGAAATTGCCACTGCTTTAGAAGGCGCCGACCTTGTTTTTATTACGGCTGGTATGGGAGGCGGAACGGGTACAGGTGCTGCTCCAATTGTGGCAGAGGTGGCAAAAGAAATGGGCGCCTTGACAGTAGGCGTTGTCACACGTCCATTTATATTTGAAGGGCGCCGTCGTATTAGTCAAGCCGAGCAAGGAATAGAAGGGCTAAAAAGTCGCGTTGATACCCTCATTATCATTCCCAATAACAAATTATTAGAAGTGATCCCCGAACAAACTCCAATGCAGGAAGCATTTCGCTATGCCGACGACGTACTACGGCAAGGGGTGCAAGGAATTTCAGATATCATTACAATTCCTGGCTTAATTAACGTAGACTTTGCCGATGTGCGCGCAGTAATGGCAGATGCAGGTTCGGCGTTAATGGGGATTGGTATTGGTTCAGGCAAATCACGCGCTCGCGAAGCTGCCATTGCCGCAATTTCTTCGCCACTTTTAGAATGTTCGATTGAAGGGGCGAGAGGTGTTGTGTTTAACATTACGGGTGGTAGTGACTTAACACTACACGAAGTCAATGCTGCCGCCGAAACGATTTACGAAGTCGTAGATCCGAACGCGAATATTATTTTTGGTGCCGTAATTGACGACCGACTTCAAGGCGAAGTGCGATTGACTGTAATTGCAACTGGCTTTACTGGCGAAGTTCAGCAAACACCTGCACAATCTGCCAGCGTAAACCCAAGAGGGGGGATACCAACACAACAAAGGCGCCCAATGCCAATGCAGCAACCACCTTTTACTCCACCTGCACAACAACAGCAACAACAACAACAACAACCACAGCAACCACCTGAACCCAAAGAAAAACCTGGATTAGATATTCCAGACTTTTTACGCAAGCGCAATAAGAATTAATTATCTTTCCCCTACGAATGATGATTAATATTACTTAATTTCAAAACACTTAAAGTGACTGTGTTCCCCATACAATTCGTTGAATGAACCTTTTAAGCTAATTATTAAAACCAGCTAAAAAGTTCTTATTTATACATGACCGGGCTGTGTAACAGTGCCGGATATTGTTGTCATTGCTAAAAAGCTATCTACCGTTAAGAGTTAAGAGTATCCAACCATTTAATTACTTGTTGACCGAGACGAGTACCCTCGAATCGGTCAATTTCGCGTATACCTGTTGGGCTGGTAACATTAACTTCAGTGAGATAGCCACCAATAACATCAATACCAACAAAAATTAAACCATCTACTAGTAATTTTGCAGCTAGTTGCTGGCAAATATCAAGTTCACGTGGTGTTATTTCAGTTTTAGCAACAGTACCACCAGCAGCCATATTATTGCGAAATTCTCCGGCTGTCGAAAGACGATTCAAGGCGCCTATCGGTTCACCGTTGAGTAATATAATTCGCTTATCTCCTTGCTTGGCTTCTGGTAAATACGTTTGCACCATTACAGGAACACGACCTTGAAGGGTACTAAGTTCAACAATCGAGTTGAAATTACGGTCTCCTGCTTGTAAAAATAAAATGCCTTCTCCTGCTTTGTTGCCCAAAGGTTTTAGTATAGCGGCGCCTTTAACTTCGACAAATTGGCGAATTCGGGCTTTATCAGCGCTAACAATAGTTTCGGGTATTGCCTCAGTAAACTGTAAAGCATACATTTTTTCATTGGCTGCTCGTATGCCGTTAGGGCTATTAACCACTAAAGTTTTGCGAGGGTCAATATAATCAAGAATATAAGTTGCGTATAAATACGGAACATCCACAGGTGGGTCAGTCCGCATAAACACAGCATCCATTGTGTCTAGGCAAACACTCAGACGTTCGCCTAGCTTATACCAAGCAGAAACAGCAACCCAGCGTCCTTCTACTAACTCAATCGGTGTAATTTCCACCCGTTCAAGAATGCCCCAAGCTTTGCTATCAACAACACTTAGTTGACTCGCTTGAGTTATCCATACTTCATGTCCTAACACACAAGCAGCTTCCATCAAAGCCACACTAGTATCGTGACAAGGGTCAAGCAAGTGGATAGGGTCAATAATAAAAGCTAATTTCACTTTTTTGTACGGCGGCGCCGGAAATATCTAAAGATGACACACCTATTGATTATCCACCTAAAAGTACCCTGATGAGTTATAAGTTATGAGTTCTGATTCCTAACTCCTAACTCTTAACTTTCAACTTCTAATAACTCATCTAACTTTCCTTTCGCATCGAGTGCGTGGATATCATCACAACCACCAACGTGAAGGTCATCAATAAAAATTTGTGGTAGAGAGCGTCTACCATTTGCACGTTGGGCCATTTTACCTCGTGCTACCTCATCCCCATCAATAGCGTACTCAACAAAATCAACACCTTTGTCTTTTAACAAAGCTTTCGCACGAATGCAAAACGGACAAGTTCTCCAAGTATAAATTTCAACTTTAGCAGTCATGGCGCTTTTACTTCAGTAACATTTCCTCATTTTAGAACGCTACCGCTGGTTATGCTATAAGTTAAACTCTACACCCATGCACAATTATAACTGGTTACTAAAAGCCCACACCAATATTACACACGTGGTGTGGGTAGTTTTTAGGTAGTTTACCCTTTAAATATTTAAGATTGAGAGACAAGCTTGTTGTTTTTCTTTCTTAGTCCAAAAGCACTTATAGCTACAAAACCGATAGCTGCAATAGTTGCAGGTTCAGAAACTTTTCTTCTCACCTTGCCTCTACCTGTACCGCTAGCACCATTGAAAGTAACATTATTGCTACTTCCGTCAATGCTTTGATAGCGGACACCAAAATTGTCCAAATCTAAGCTGTTGATAATACCGTTAAAAGCCAAAATCGCAGTGAAGTTGCCGCTATTGCCATTAAAGACTCCGCCACTAGCTCCTCCCTGGCAGTTATTACCATTTGTAAAGCATACGTCAACGTTACCAAACTGGTTAGGGAATGAGCCACCTCTGTCGTTGGAAAAAAGTCCTCCACTTTGTACTCGTGTGCTTCCAGAAGTATTGGTATTTCCAACTCCGAGTAAATTGTAGTTGGTATCAAAACCTAAAGCAGAAGTTCTAGAGGTAATGCCACTGCCTGATGTATTGGATAACTTAATATTAAATTTTGCCTCGGTTTTGGTATTGGCGCCAGTACCAACTGTGGAAAATCCTAGAAATTTAAAAGTTGCTAGTGATGAAAGTCCATTGACATTTTGTGTATTAACATTCCCATCAAAGTAAACATCAAATACTTGATTTACATCGTTAGCATCAAGGGTAACTTTGGTGTCATTACTAGAAACTATAAAAGCGGATGCTGAGGGAGCAAAAGCCACTGAAGTTACTGCTACTGTAGCGAGTGCGGATAAAACAGTAATAGGTTGTTTGAACAACATTGGTGTATTAAAAAAATTTTGAATGAGACTTTTACACTATAAGCAATCTGATTAAATATCGTCTATTGATTTGCGATATATTTATTGATGCTTCAATTTCAGCTTTAAAAAGATGATTTAACAGTATAAATACTAGTAATAAGCAATATTTTTTTAACATCGAAAATTATATTGATTTTCTATATTTGAATAAAACTGTAAGTGAATATACTTGTTTTGATAAAAAAGAGTAGGGACACAACAATGCTATGCCCCAGCCTTAAGATGAACGTATACTTTGAGTTTAAGTAATTACCGTGAAGAAACAGCGCAGTGAATAAGCTGTCCCAAGCGCTGACGGAGAATTTCTAAACCTGTTCCTTCACCCAACCTACGTATTTTCGTTTTTTCTCCAAAACCTACGCAGTATTGTATCGGATATAAATTGTAAAAAGAAATCCCGGTAACTGTTATGAGACCGGGATTTTAATATCTTATTTTCTTTATTGCTTTACCGCTCGTGTGCTGCGAAGTGAATTAGTTGTCCTAAACGCTGACGAAGAGTTTCTAAACCCAAACGATGGGTGGCAGAAATAAACACAGCCATTGGAAACTCTTCGCGCGCTATTTCAAGCGTATCGCTACTAACTTCATCTATTTTGTTAAACACAACCATTGCTGGCCCAGGCGTAACAGGCATTACAGCCAAAATATCCCGTACTGCACGAATGTGACTCAACCACGCGGGATGCGATAAATCAACCAAATGTATTAAAGCATCGGCTTCAGTCACTTCTTCCAAAGTGGCGCGGAAGGCATCCATCAGTGCTTCTGGCAGTTCGTGTATAAATCCTACCGTATCTGTAACTAGAATTTCTTGCGGTAGAGAGTCTAAAGCATCGGGAACTACCAAACGACGAGTAGTTGGGTCGAGCGTTGCAAACAATTGGTCGGCCGTATATACTTCGGCGTTGGTCAACGTATTTAGCAGTGTAGATTTTCCTGCGTTCGTATATCCAACTAAAGCCACAGAGGGAACTTCTTGGTGTTGGCGCCGTTGACGCAAACGTTCACGATGTGCTTGTAATTGGTTGACTTCTTGTTGCAAACGAGAAATACGGCGGCTAATGGCACGGCGTTCGGTTTCTAATTTAGTTTCACCAGGGCCTCGTGTACCAATACCACCCCCCAGTCGAGACATCGCTTGACCTCGACCTGTGAGGCGAGGCAACATGTACTCTAACTGTGCCAACTCAACTTGTAATTTACCAGCACGTGACTGAGCGCGCTGTGCAAAAATATCTAATATGACTTCGGTGCGGTCAACGACGCGAACACCAATTTGAGCTTCTAAGTTGCGAACCTGCGACGGTGTAAGGTCACGGTCGAAAACAACTAAATTTGCTCCTAAAGTTTGTGCTGTTAAGGCAATTTCTTGAACTTTACCTTCCCCGACGACAGTTTGGGGATGGGTACGGCTGCGTTTTTGCCACATAGTTTGCAAAACTTCGCCGCCTGCGGTATCAACCAACCGCCCTAATTCTTCGACAATATCTTTAAATTGTTGCGCGTTAACGTTGTCGGTCATGACACCAACAATTACAACGCGGTCATTGTCGCTATCAACATCAGTGGCAACATACTCTCGTCGAAATTCTTCTTCGAGTCCTTCTACCAATTCCAGAAAATCTTGATTTGATAGAACATCTAAACTCATTGCTGGCGAGACATTCCAACTTGGTGCTGGAAGTTTGTCTTTCTCATTTAATGAGGCGCCACTGTTAATTAAAACGGGGGTGTAAGAGGCTGTTAAATGTGCCAAATAAGCTTCTTTAACATATCCAGTTGCACCACCACCACGTTTGGTAAATCCAGTTCCAGTAATATTGAGTACAACCAGGGCATCAAGACGTTGCATAGCCATAGCTGTTAAAGCCGCTTCCGATGGTGGTTCTGGCTTTAAGTGGGTAGCTATACAACGGATACCGCAAAGTCGTTCTGCACCATAACGTGGCAACTCTAAAGGCGGAATCTGCGTTTGACGCGGAGTGCCCACCCCAACCCGGATAACTTGTCCGCGACGGTTAACGTAGGCACATACAGGGAAATTTATCTCAGTACTAATTGCTGCCAGACGCTGGGAAAATTCGGGCGTTGTAACGGTATCGCCCGGTAAGCGCTGGTGGTACAGCCGCTGTAGTTGTTTGAGCTGGCTGCTTTTTAAACCTTGGAGATTACCAAAGATAGTCTCGATAGGCGTTTTATACCAGTGAACTGGTCCTCGAATGCTTCCATGTCTATTTTACAACATCGCTTTTGTTGTCAAACTCCTACTTTTGGTAGATGCATCTTCACAATTAATTTACAAAATTGCCAATCTATGTATAAATAGATGCTTTAAGATTAAGCCAAATTACTATTAAGTTTTATTTGAGGTCAAGATGCGATTCTTATTTGGAGTACCTTTACTCATCAGTCTATCATTAGTAATGGCGCCAGGAATTACCATTGCGGCAGTAGTCGAATTGGTAGAAGAAGCACAAAGTGCCCAAAATGATTCAAATTACGACGAAGCAGAAAAATTATGGCGCCAAGTTATTAAACAGCAACCAAGAGACGCTTTAGCATACGCGCGCTTAGGTAGTGTACTATTCTCTCAAAATAGAATTGATGAAGGAATTGCCGCATACCAACAAGCTATCAAAATCAAGCCAAGTGCCAAAATTTACAATAACTACGGTGATAACTTACGCTCAGAAGATAAACTAAATGAAGCAATGATAGCCTATCAAGAAGCTTTAAAACTAGATTCCAAAAGCGAAGTAGCACGTAGTGGTTTAGGTACAGTATATCTTAGACAAGAAAATTATACACAAGCAATAGCAGAATTTCGTCAGTTAGTTGCCCTAAAACCAGATTGGAATAACTATGAATCATTAGGTGACGCTTTAACAGAAGCAGGAAAGCATGATGAAGCTAGAACAGCTTATCGACAAGCTATTAAATTAGAGCCAACATACTATTCGCTATATAATAAAGTTGCTGAATCTTTTCAGAAGCAAGAAAAGATCAATGATGCAATACTAGCTTATCGTCAAGCAATAAATGTTGATTCGACTAATTTTTATGCATACACTGGTCTTGCAGAATTAATAAAGTTTCCAAAATCGATTACGATTTTAACGCAATACGCAAAACAAGAACCTAAAAATGAAGTGCCACTCCAAGCTTTAGGTTATATTTATAAGCAAAATCAAAAGTTAAACGAATCAGTATCCGCATACCGTCAAGCAATAAAAGTTAAACCATCAGCAGAAAACTATTCAAGCTTAGGTGAAGTACTAGTAGAGCAAAATAAACTAGAACAAGCAGTTACAGCGTATCGTCAAACTATTAAACTTGAACCACAAGATTACCGATATGGCGCCTTAGCAGAAGTTCTAATTAAGCAAAATAAATTGAACGAAGCACTAACATCTTGTCAAACAGTAATAGACCTTTATAAAGGTAAAGACACTTCTTATATAAACTACTACACTTGTTCCGTAGCAGGTTTTGGTATTTATCAAAAGCAAGGATTAAAAAATGTCATGACAACCTTTCAACAGCTTACAAAAAAAATTCCTCCCAAAAACATGGCAGAAATATATGTCAACTTAGGTTATCGTATTCAAAGTACTGATAATTTTATCAAAGAAGACGCAATAGCCATTTTTGAAGAAGCATTAAAATTCAACCCCAGAAACAAAGAAGCCCAAGAAAACCTTCAAGAACTTCAACAAACTCAACAAAGCAGCTTTATTCAATAGCACTCTTGTGGAATGGGCATCCTTGCCCGTTCTCATAAGACCCACCCCACAAGACAAATTTAAAGATTAATTGCTACTTGGCGCCACATTTGTTTGTGGTTCAGTAGAGGTCGCAGGTTTATTAGTATCGGGGAAAGAGTTTTCAGGAGTAGTAGTACTGCTACCATTTGTCTCGCTAGTACTTGTACTATTAGAGCTTGGCTTCGGCGCCGTATTTTGTGTTGAAGGACTAGGTTTTGTCGTACTTGGCTGAGGTGGAACAGTAATATTAATGTTTGGTGTAGTGTTAGTTTGTGCAGGCGCCTGTTGAGGAACAACAACTGGAACTGGAACTGGAACTTCCTTAATGACTGGAACTTCCTTAGTGACTGGAACTGGAACTTCTTTGGTTCGCTCAATAATTTTGGTTTGACTTTGTTGAGTTACTGTTGGAATTGGAGTAGGAGTAGTTGCTGGTGCTACAACAGGCGCCGTAGTAGAGGATGGTGTAACCGTTTCTGAAGCTGTATTATTTTGGTTGAAATACCAGAAGGCGCCACCAATTAATCCTACCAACGCAAGTAAAAACCCTAATATTAATCCACGAGAAGTACTATCTTCGTCTTGTCGCGCTAGTCTTTCTTCTTGATAACCACGCTCTGTTGCTTGTCCGTGAACATACCCACTTTGGTAGTTGGAAGGTGTGGTGTTATTAACTGTCTCACTCGTTCGCTTAATATGAGTGTTTCCGTTACTATCCGTGTAACTTTCCTGTTGCTCGCGGTAGTTTTTGTTATCGTTTGAGTTATTCATAAGTTTTGCTTAAATAGTCACAAATACGCAGCTAGATAACGTGTTTTTTAAAACTCGCATCATTCTTGTTTCAGAATAACCCCTGCATTTCCCTAAACGTTTCTGTCTAAAGAGATGATATAAACATCTACCTGAAGGCTGATTAAGGCGCCTGGTATAATAAAATTGTAAAAATTAGATATATTTTCTATAAATAAGCAACTATTTCGATTTTATGTAGTAAAGACGCGCACATGTAACGTCGAGACCAGCGGTGGTATGTTTAATATGCTCAAGGTAAGTATAATTATCTTAATAAACAAATTTATTTACCAATTCAATCAGTTATAATTCCTCAATTTCAAGATGCTGCATTAGATTTGAGCAAAATTTTCCCTTAACCATTTCTGGAGAGGAAGTATTTAGAGAGCTACATGCTACAAATTTTTGACATCTTTAATAAAGATAGCCTTCATCAAGTCCTACTTTATCATGATATACTTTCGCTAAAGCTTGCCATTCATTAGAAAAAACTGTATTACGGTAAGTATTTCGTAATTCGCTAATAGCACGCTGTACATCTCTCGTTTGAATAGGTAGCTTGTCAGTATATTTAATTGTCTCCTTCATTAATAATAGTAAATTTCTGACATGACCGCCACTCATCAAACACAATCTGTCTAATGCCTCTGGCTGCTCGAATATAATCTACTATAGAACGATTTGAGTCTATGCGATTTCTTCTACACATTATGGAAGCTAGTGGAACTTCTCAAACTGATTTAGTCGGTCTTATTGGTTCAAGTGAGGTTGTGTCTCAGGTTGTAAATGGCGAACGTGCGATTGATGAATTACAAGCTAAAGTGCTAGGTGAGTATTTTCAAGTGGCGCCAAGTTTGTTTATTTAATATATCACTTGTAAAATATTTCTCTTCTTTCTTTCCTTCCTTTGCGTCATGCAGCGTCCTTTGGGGTTCGTTACATAAGCATCATTTTTTACAAATCAATTAGGAATGCTATAGGAGGGCGGGCAAGGATGCCCACCCCACAAGAACCTAGATAATATTTACACTATTTAATTGTGTTGATTTCAAAGTTGCTGACAAATCACTACCTGCGCTAATTAAAGTGTCATCGCCACTAATAGAAACAGATAGTAATGAGTTTGCAGCTAAAGTACTACCGCGACTAATTGAATCATCACCACTATACTCATATATAGTGACACTTTCTACCCCTGCATCGAGAATAAAGCGGGTACTACCACTACCCACATAAATAGTATCGTTACCAATGCCAGTAGATATGGTATTGTTGCCTTCACCTGCATAAATTACATCACTCCTGCACCTGTTTTAATAATATCGTTTCCGGCGCCTGCATAAATCAAATTATTACCGTTACCAGCAATTACTTGATTATTTCCTTCACCTGCGTAGATAGTTTTATTTCCTTTTCCGAGTCTAATAACATCATTACCTGCACCCGTAAATATTAAATCAATTCCGTTACCTGTAGTAATGCGGTTATTACCTTTACTTGCGTAAATAGTGTTATTGCCGTTCCCAAATGCAAAAACATCATTACCACTACCAGCATAAGCTAAATTATTACCGTTTGCAGCGATATAAAGATTGTCTCCTTCACTACCACAAAAGATATTATTTCCATCTCCTGCATCAAAACGGTCGTTACCAGCACCTGCATAAAATATATCGTTTCCGGCGCCACCATATAAAATATTATTGCTTTCACCAGCATATATGATGTTATTACCAGCACCCGCATCAATTACATCATCTCCACTGTTACCAAATAAAGTATCACTAGTTAGTCATATTCATTTTCCCAGTCTTCTACATCTAGGACAGAGAATTCCGTTAATTCTGGGTCATTTAAAAAATTTTCTGCCATAGCTGCTACGTATGGTGCAATTAATTTATGACGCTCTTCTAAGGGTAACTTGGCGATTTCCTGAAGCGACATTTTTGCTTGACTCGTCGGTTGCTCGACATCCTTGGTTTTCTGAACAAGGGACTGCACAAAATCTAATACCTGTTGTTGTTTTTCGTTTGATAGATTTCGCAAGTTTTTTAACACTGCTTGTTCTATTATTCATTGTTTAGTTCATATAAATTTATGTTTTCCCAATTATAGATTGAAACCGTGCGTCATCTCTTATACTAGCAAAGGCAGCTTCACTTTTTGCCTTTCTTGGACACTCATAACGGTTAATCTTGACGGCTTTTTGTAGAGATTCTAGTGCTAGGTCTTTTTTATTTAATAAAGCTAGACAGCGAGCTTGGTTATAATATAGTTGATAATCATATGAGTAGTAAGACGGGTGTAGTTTCATCACTTCATTAAAAGATGCTAAGGCTTCTTCTAATTTATTCATATTCATAAATAGAAGACCTAAACTATACCAACCGCTGTAATAATCAGATTTATATTTAATTGTCTGATGATAACAATATATAGCTTCTTCGTAACGCTGGAGTTTTTCTAATGCTGTACCTTTATAATACCAAGTTAAATAATCATCTTGTTTAATATCTGTGATTTGATTATAAATTTCTATTGCTTCTTCGTAACGTCCTGAGTTACTCAATTGATTACCAAGCGGGCGCCTTTGCAGTACAAAAGCTGTATCACGACTCGTTTGTGCTTCGTCAAAGCGTTCTAATTTGTTAAGGGGATAACTACGATTTTGCCAAGCTACAAAATAATCTGGATTTTCTTCGATTGCTTTATCATAAGAAGCTATGGCTTGTTCGTAACAACCCTGTTTTTCTAGAGCAAGACCTCGATTATTCCATGTATCGTAATATTCATGAAGTTCTAGAGATTTATCGTAACTGGCAACTGCATCTTGATAACTACCTAAGTCAAGATATATATTTCCTCGCAAATACCATACTTCGTAGTCGTTTGGCTGAATTTCTAAAGATTTATTAATACTTTCAATTGCTTCTGTATATTTATGCAAACGCTGTAGAATATTTGCTCTAACTCGCCAAAGTTCTGCATCGTCATATACCAATTCTAAAGCTTTGTCATAGCAAGCAACTATTTTTTCGTCATTACCAAGTTGTTCCCATGCATCTGCGGCTTTTCGGTAATATACAACAGCTTTTTTGTTGAAATTTAATAAATATAAAGCTTGTGCGGCTTTTTCACAGTTTTGTGCTGCTTCTTCGTAGCGGTTTAATTCCCAAAGTAAAGTATCTAACAATTCGTAAGCACAGTCTAAGTCAGGTTTTAGTTCCCATGCTTTACATAGACTGACTATGGCTTCTTCGTACTGTCCTAATTCTTCTAAAGCTAAACCTCTTTGGTACCAAACATCATAATTGTTTGGCTGAATTTGTAGTACTTGGTCAAATGCCACTATTGCTGCGTCGTAGTCTTCTGATTCCATTAACCCTAAGCCACGATTTAACCAACCCAAATAATGATCTCCGTAGCTTGCGGATTGCTGCTCGTGTTCGTTAGAATTTGACGACATTGTGTAATGTGGTAGCTTTGACGGTCAATTCCAATTCTAACTAATAGTAGGACAGGCGGGCACCTATCCTACGAATCGACGGCGCATATACTATAAGGAACGGCGCCTATTTCCTATTTTAGGGGTTGATTAATTTCTGAAAACGAGCCTGGTCGCGAATTTCATCAAATTCAGCTTCAGTTTTGGCGCTTTGACGATATTGGTTTGGACTAAGTTCAATTGCTTGCTGCAAACAATCAATAGCGAGTTCAACATCACCTACTACTGCATGACAGCAAGCTTTGTTATACCACGTTGAGTCATCATGTGGCTTAAATTTTAATGATTGGTCATAAGATGCTATGGCTGCTTGCAAGTCTCCCATTTCGTAAAGTAGCCAACCACGACTATACCAGGTGTTCTCATCATCAGGGTTGAGTTTCAATACGATGTCATAGCAAGCAAGCGCATCTTCATAACGTTCTAATTTTTCTAGTACGTTACCGCGATTGTACCAAGCGAAATCATCCAAATAGTTGATTCGCAAAGCATTTTCAAAACACGTTAACGCTTCAGAGTAGTCTTCAAGCTTATCGCAAAGCACTGCACCTAGACCTATCCAGGCATCTTTATAGTCTGATTTGATTTTTAACGCTTGTCTATAAGCTTTTACAGCATCTTCATACTGTCCCAAATCATCTAGTGCTTCAGCATGGCAACACCATAATATGTGGTTGTCGGTTTGCGCTGGCAATACCTTAGTATCATAAGCCAACATATCAAAATGTTCTTCACCAGCATTAAGCATATTTCTCGCCCTAGGTTCAAATTTGTTGTTGTTTTATAAGTTTTTTCAGCGAAAATACACCTACTTCCACGAGCAGGCTTATACATAATTTTTTATACATTAAGGCTTATTCTGTTATTGTATAAGCCTTACCTACTTAAAGCCTCGCGTTTTTAAAGATACCTTTAGATTTCATTTTTAACACCTCTCCTTTGAAAGATAAATAACTTGTCTTAGGACTGTTATGGGTATACCCATGACTCTTCTATAGGAGTATCGCTTTTTGACAGGCGCCACTTGTGCCTGCCAACACAGCCTACGGGTCGGTAATTCACATTTGGCATCTTTACGAGATAAAAACTCGATGCTCAGAATGACAAACTAATATTGTTAACTTCAATTGACAAAAGAGTACTTCCGGAATTTTTGATTTTTTTTACTGCCAATATAAACAAACCCTGATATTATGTTGCCAATGCAGCATCACTGTCTGTATTTTTTTTAACAACTAGCAAATAACATATGTATTATTAATGACTTTGCATAAATTCTTACCAGTAAACGGTAATTAATTACAACTATTTTTATAAATATTTTATAAAGATTAAATACTTAGAGTGTCTCTACATTTTGCAACTGCCGTCTGTAAATGTGGGTTTAACCAGGCATCAAACTGCGGGTAAATGGGTAATCGTGGTTTCAGGCGCCAGTTTGTAGGCTGTAATATTCGTTCTAAGTCATTTTTTTGTAAATGTGGGTAATCTGGGTTTACTTCGTCTTTTGGTCCAATTCCACCTAAATCTCTTGCACCTGCTTCGACACAAGCAATTAACCACTGGGAGTCTTGAACTAAATTGGGAGGAATTTGGATAGTAACATCAGCAGGCAAAATTTTGCGTGCTTGGGAAATTACATATGGTAGCTGACGGGGATTAAAAGACGGTGCATTAAAGCTTTGCTCTTTTCCAGGGCTATGAGGTTGTAAAATAACTTCTTGGATATGGTGGTAGTCCAAATGAATTTGAGCAATTGCTTCTAATGTCTCCCACCAATCTTGTTCGGTCTCACCAATTCCCAGTAGCAAACCCGTTGTAAAAGGTATTTTTAACTCTCCTGCCCATTGTAATTGTTGCAGTCTTTTAGATGGCACTTTACTCGGCGCCTGCTTATGGACAGTTTTTAAAAGTTCAGGGGTTAGCTGTTCTAACATTAATCCCATTGAAACGTTGACTTGTTTAAGCTTCTGCATTTCGTCAAAGCTTAATGGTCCCACATTCGTGTGTGGCAAAAAGCCCATACTAAGTGCTAACTCACATAGCTCGTATATCCGCTCAAACCAAGCCTGGCGCCGTGCCGACTGAGGATGAACTTCACCACTAAGTATCAATATTTCACATACAACTTGAGTATGAACTTGCGCTTTCAATCTTTTAAATATGCTCCCAGCTTCACTTAAACTCATCCAAGCACTTTTGCCAGGTTCCGCACGAAAGTTACAATAACTACATCTATTAAAGCACTCATAAGTAGGAACTATTGTATAAGCAGGACTATAAGTAATAATAGAGCTAAACATAAAACTCATAAATCATGTACGGGCGGGTTAACCCATATCCTAATTGGTAAAATAAAATTTTAGTTAAACCCGCCCTTTTTAAGATTCCAACCACACCATATCCTGCTGTTTCGCATAAATACTTTTAAGATGCTTTTTGACTGTATTAATTGTAATGTAAAGTCGCGCCGCAATTTCCTTATACGAAAGATTAGCTTTACGCAGTAACCAAACTTGAGTCTCACGCTCTGTCAAACCATATTTCTTTGCATCTCGTATCGCAATACTCTGATTTGACTCATGGCAATCTTCTAGAGTAACAATCATATATTCGTTCTTGTTATCATCCATCTCTAACCAGCGCGCGCGGATTCGCACTTTTGTTGAGTTTTTATCGACCTCAAGCTCCATAAATATATTACTGTCAGGGAAAAGCTCGCGACTTTCAATTAATGACTCACAAACATTCCAAATTTCTTCAGGAATTATTTGTTCTAAGTATAAACCTGTAAGCTTGTTACATATATTACGAGCATATTCATTTGCATGTAGTAATTTCATATCGGGTGTCAGTATTATTATCCCATCTACAAAACCTTCTATTACAGCTTGCAATAGATATATTTCTTCGCTTTTCCGTATATTCTTCATCGAGTCATTATCAAAAATATAACTTTTGGTAGATGCGTTGATATAATTATTTTGCGTGTTAAATTGAACCATTGTATAATTCCTTATTAACGATTAAGCAGCATTGTCAAATAAGAGTACCTGTAGGCACAATGACGACGCGGTAATGTCTACAACTACCCTGAACAAAATCAACGTGCATCTAATCTTGCGGAATTAAGGTGAATTAAGGTGAAGTTTTTAAGTACGGTGTGCAAGGGTTTTTTCCCTCAAATTAACTTATCTACCAATTCCAATGGATGCTTACAATCTCAACGAATACTTTCCAATATCTGAACAGCATAAATATGTTTCCCAGCTACAGGGACGAGTCGGTTTGACACGTCGTCGGGCTGAGTACTTTGTCAAGTTATGGGCATATTTGTTCCTCAAACAGCAGCACGAATTAAACAGGCGCCTAGAATTACCTTTAACAGACCTTGATTTACCATCAGGATTTGTGCAATGTACACATCGCGAAGCACAATCCATATTTTACGGAGACTCCGATCAAGGTAGCGATAGGGCTGCGGGTATGATGATTGATAAGTTTGTTGGTTTGGGATTAATCGAGAAGAAATTTGATGGCAACAATATATGTATTCGCGTTAAATCCTTATTACCACGTAATAGCTTAATTGATACTAATACAATTGAATTATTTCCTGATTCCTTCAATCCGCGAGTCGATGCTATACCTGTAGCGACTTTTTTATCACGTTACTACAACTGGATTGATAATAAAAATGTCGTTGTTCCGCAGCGAATAGCCAGAATTTTACGTGAATGGGCAGTACTATATCCAGCTTCCATGCGTGTATTGCGGCGCCGTGATACTCAAAACGCCGTAGGATTTTATATTTTGTACCCAGTAGCCAGAGAATCTGAAGACAATTTTTTCATGTCGCCGCGCAAAAGTCTATATTTAGGTATTGATATTGAAGTAGACCCCATCAAAATGGCGGCGCCTCAAGACCCAGACTGTAACGCTATACAAGTACGAGCATGGCAAATTGATTTTCCTTACAAAACTAAACATAATATAGAGATGCTTCTCATCGATGCTCAAAACACCTTAATTAAGATGCAAGCCGACTATCCCAACATGTGCGACATCTACACAATACCCTTGCATCCCGCAGACCAGCAACTAGGATACGCATTGGGATTTCAGAACATCAGTCAAGACCAACAAGCATCACTACACTGGATATACATAGCACTCGACAGATTTTTAGCGCTCAACATCCCCCAACAACTCTCAAATCTCAACTTTACTTAAACCAGTTATAAGCAGTTTTTAATATAAACAGTGAGCAAACACTTCTATATATGCTTTACACTACTTAACAATCAACGTAAATTCGAGCTTTCAGGCGCCTTAATGGCATCAAAATAAGTATGCCAAAAGTATGAGACTTCGCGGAATTACTTAAAAAAGCTAGAAAAATTTCAGATGAAATCCTTACCAAACAAGCATTTTAGCTAAAATATGTATAAATTCTTAAGATGCTTTACAAATAGAAACATATACATTAAGATAATTTACATCGGGTAAATAAATCTACCTGATACATACATAAATCAAGCAATCATAAAGACATGACCGCAACCTTACAACGTCGCGAAAGCGCAAACGTATGGGAACAGTTCTGCCGTTGGGTCGCAAGCACCGAAAACCGTCTCTACATCGGTTGGTTCGGCGTATTGATGATTCCTACCTTGTTGGCAGCAACTACCTGTTTCATCATCGCATTCGTAGCAGCACCTCCCGTTGACATCGACGGTATCCGCGAACCAGTAGCTGGTTCTTTAATGTACGGAAACAACATCATCTCTGGTGCAGTTGTTCCTTCTTCTAACGCTATCGGTTTACACTTCTACCCAATCTGGGAAGCAGCTTCCTTAGATGAGTGGTTGTACAACGGTGGTCCTTACCAGTTGGTAGTATTCCACTTCCTGATTGGCGTATTCTGCTACATGGGTCGTGAGTGGGAACTTTCTTACCGCTTAGGTATGCGTCC
>NZ_RSCL01000021.1:46087-46186 GCF_003991905.1 Dulcicalothrix desertica PCC 7102
TTTGGTAACCTCTTCTTTAGTTCGTGAAACAACCGAAACCGAAAGCCAAAACTACGGTTACAAGTTCGGTCAAGAAGAAGAAACCTACAACATCGTTGC
>NZ_RSCL01000021.1:46196-46385 GCF_003991905.1 Dulcicalothrix desertica PCC 7102
CTGTGTTGCTTACTCTGCACCAGTAGCAGCAGCAACCGCAGTATTCTTGATCTACCCAATCGGACAAGGTTCATTCTCTGACGGTATGCCCTTGGGTATCAGTGGAACATTCAACTTCATGTTGGTATTCCAAGCTGAACACAACATCTTAATGCACCCCTTCCACCAATTAGGTGTAGCAGGTGTATT
>NZ_RSCL01000021.1:46637-208167 GCF_003991905.1 Dulcicalothrix desertica PCC 7102
TGACGCTGCACCTGTAGCATTAACCGCACCTGCGATTAACGGTTAATAGTTGAAAAACAACTAAACAACTGATAAGAAAGCGCTCCTAGAAATAGGGGCGCTTTTTGTATTTCAAATAGGCGCCGTTAAAATTCTTGTAGGTTGGGTGGAGGCTTTGCGTTTACGTAGTACGCCGTAGGCGCAACCCAACAAAAAGCTCAAAAGTTTTTTTAGGTTTTCCTCATGTTATGACAACAGTCGGCAACTACACACGGCTTTCACTCAGCGAGCTTGAACCGCTTATTGCAAATCCATATAAGTTAGATGACTTCTTATGTGAGAATGCTAATAGTGAGCGCAGCCTTTATATTAATATTTTTTGGCACTTAATTCATTTGTTGCTTACGGGTGATGCATGGAACGGCGATGAAGTTTTACGAAATTTAGTTCTTGGAGGAGAAGAACTAAGCGAAAATGAAGTTGGCTTCGGTGAGTCAGTTAGATACTTGCTTCCCAACCAAGTAAAAGCTACATATGAAGCAGTGAAAAATGTTACTTCAAATCAATTATGGTCTCGTTTTGATAGAAAAGTGGTTACAGATGCGTATATATATCCAATCGGTTATTGGTCTGAATCATCAGAAGAATCTGTAAAGGAATGTGTATTAGATTACTTTGAGAAATTAAAAGAGTTTTTCAAAATTACTGTAGAACATGAACAAGCTATGCTAATCTGGTTCTCTTGATAACCGATAAGCAGTTAGTTCAGTAATTGACTTGTTTAGCGCAGAACTAGATTCAAGTAGGGCTTTGGGTTAAATAACATCTGGCATCAAAAAAACCGTAATGCTGCAACTGAGAAATGCTCATCAGCTAGCCTGCTGAAGTTCAGAATGCAGGGGCAAATTTAACAGGACATTCAATCGCAATACTACGTCTTTACGCCTTAATTCGCTCAATTTCATGTAGCGTTTCTGTTGTAAAATAGCTAGCTCCACAATTAGAACAGCTAATAAGCGGAATATTTTCTATAACCAGTAAATTATCACCTTTGCCGTAAGCTCTGGATATTTTACGAATACGGGCGCCTTGTTGTCCACAAACATCACAATTCATTACCACCCTCCTCTTCTAATCAAGCATATATAATAAGGGGTCAACCTCACTATCATCTTTGGATTCCCTTTCAGATCGAATTGCATCAGCAATCTCTTTAAAGTATGGGTCGTCTTTAAAGATACCAGCAAATCTAACCCAAGGATTTGGAGAAACTTGAGCATGAGATGCCTCTATTTCTAAAGGAACTATTTCCGCGTTTTTTAAACGACTATCTAAAAGTTGCTTTATAGCTTCAAACGCTTGTTGACGATTCGCTGCTTCTACTTTATAAGCGGGAAATTCTATAACAGAGGCAGTTATTGTACCATCTTCTTTGTCTTCTAACAGAACATTAAGCTTTAAGTTAGCAGCATGTTTCATAATTAAGTTTTGATTGGTTAAATAGTTTATATAATTACGATGTTTAAGCACATTTGCTAGATTTTAGCAAATATTCTTTGACAAAAGCCAAATTTCATGAATATTGCGTACTTAGCGTGCTAATTTAGTGAAACATTAGCTTAAAATCCTTGTCGGGCTTATATTACAGCCATTATTATCTTAAAAATGGTGTTCTTGTCTGAAATTAAAACTATAAGCGTCTGTAAGCCTTGTAAATAAAGCATACTTATAAATTTTAATTAAAATTTAGCACGCTATGTACGAAAGAACCGTTTTTTTACCTTCTTCGGATATCACAAAAAAATCAAAATTAGATATATCCTCATCGGCATGGACATCATAAACACGATGAACCCTTCTTATTCCTCCTTCTTCATCGTATTTATTTTGATATTCAGCCAATTTTATTTGAAGCTTTGTATCAGAAGATTTTTCGCCAATTGTAATACCTTCTTCTTCAATTCGGGGTAATTTATAGCCAAAGAACAAGTGCCGCAAAAAATTACTGCTTGTATTTTGGGAATATGGGAGAGCAACACTTGACCAACTTTCTTGCCGAGCTTCTACAATATCAAGCAAAGTGCTAGGTGATGCGTTGCTAGCATAGAGCTACGACTGCTTCAATAAAAGCACTTTTGCCAGCATTATTTTTACCGACGACCAGGTTGACTCGGCCTAGTTTTTCTACTTCTATATTTTGAAACAGTCTAAAGTTGCTGATATGGAAGGATTTCAGCATATACACTCCCGTGCGTGTTTTATGTTGGGTTGTGCCTCCGGCATACTGCGTAAACGCAAAGCCTCCACCCAACCTACAATATTATGGAAGCTGGTTGAATTTTAGCAAAATTATTGAGCTAGAATTCTCTAATGGTGTCATTATAAGTAAAGTACAGATTTACTGGAGATACGACTACGGTTTACGCACGCCCTTTAGCACGGTTAATTGAACAGTTGCAACGCTTACCCGGAGTTGGACCCAAAACTGCCCAACGTTTAGCGCTGCATATTTTGAAGCGTCCCGAAACGGAAGTCGAAGCTCTTGCACAAGCTCTTATCGAAGCTAAAAAAAAGATAGGTTTGTGTAAGGTTTGCTTTCATCTTTCCTCTGAACCTGTTTGCGAAATTTGTCGGAATAATACGCGCGATAATACTACTTTATGTGTTGTCGCAGACTCACGCGATGTGATTGCACTTGAAAAGACTCGCGAATTTAAAGGGAAGTATCATGTTCTAGGTGGTGTAATATCTCCTATTGATGGTGTCGGACCCGAACAGCTTACTATTCAGTCATTAGTACGACGGGTTAGTAAAGACCAACCTCAAGAAGTCATTTTGGCTATTAGTCCTAGCGTTGAAGGAGAGACTACTACTTTATATATCGGTCAACTTCTCAGACCTTTTACAAAAGTTACACGTATTGCTTTTGGTCTACCTGTGGGTGGAGATTTAGAATATGCTGACGAAGTTACACTCGCGCGCGCACTTGAAGGGCGCCGGGAATTAGATTAATCATGTCTAAAATATCATTTATAATTAGGCAGCTAATTAATAAGTAAATATCAAAGTGGAAACACTACGTCCTTTCGTTGAAAAAGAAATTTTAGAAAATCTCGCCAAGCAGGTTCCGGAACTTGATGTAACCTCCGTCGAAACTTGTTTGGCTTTTCTTCATACTACTGCCGAAGTTTACACTGCTTTAAATACTCATTTCGCTCGCTACGGTCTCTCGATGGGTAAATTTACCCTATTAATGCAGCTATTTCACGCACCCGAACAAGGTTTAACACCATCTGAATGTGCAGAACGTGCAAAAGTTACGCGCGCTACCATTACTGGTTTACTTGATGGACTCGAACGCGATGACTATATCAGGCGCCAACCTTCATTAACAGATAGGCGCATGTTAACTATACATCTAACTGAAAAAGGGCGCCTGCTATTAGAGAACATGTTACCAGACCACTTTTGCCGCACTACTAAACTAATGGCTAATCTATCTTACGCTGAAAAGCTCATGCTAATTGAATTATTGGCAAAAGTAAGTGCCGGAGCGCCTGCCATGAGTTAGTAGGTTGGGTTCTGCAAAGCCTCTACCCAACCTATTTTTTACCACAGAGGACACAGAGAAAAGAGGTTGCTTTTTCATACCTTTAGAGATTAAATATAATTAGCTCCCTAATTATAAACTAGCTAATCATATGAAGAAATTGAGTGTAAAACCCAAAAACTGGTTACTATCATTCCACGTCGCATCAGGAGGAATATGGTTCGGTGCCGCACTATGCATGGTAGTTGTCGCGCTCTTCAAAGGAGGTAAAGCCGGCAACGGTGACGAGCTTTACGCGATTAACTATATATTGAAAGTACTCGATGATTTTGTAGTGATTCCATCTGCTAACTTATCGTTATTAACGGGTGGATTACTTAGTTGGCTAACTATATGGGGATTTTTTAAGCATTACTGGGTAATTTTCAAGTGGGTTGCAACAGTGACGCTTATAGTTAGTGGTACTATTTGGCTGGGTCCGTGGGTTAATGCCATGACGAGTATTTCTGAAGCGGAACGACTACAAGCGCTGCATAACCCTTTATATTTATTTGACCAAAGAGGCGCCTTAATTGGTGGTGCAATTCAAACAAGCTTAATTTTGGTTATTATCGCAGTTTCAGTTATTAAACCTTGGGGTCGAAGAATATTGAAGACTAAGCCATCAGAAGAACCAAGTGCTTCTACTAGTTAAAGTTTGTTTAAAACTATCTGGGTGTTTCGCATCCAGAGACTGAAGTATCTGATAACGCACAATTTGGGTTATTGAAAGATGAAGGTTTTGGTCTACTAAACCAAAACAATAGAGGAATTAAGGTAAGCAATGAGGCAAGCAGAAGCTTAAGTCGATGCTTTATTAAAAAATGAGCAACGACTTTTTTGTCAATAGAGCCAGGAAATAAATCGATTTTTCCATGAGCAATTTCAGCAGCACGCATTGCCGCTTCAGTGGCACGTTGAGCGGATAATGCTGCGATTTTAGCTGTTTCGGCTTCCTGTTTGGCAGCTAAGGCATCTGCTTGCGCGGTTATCGCACCAATTTTAGCTGTTTCAGCTTCTTTCCAAGCTTTTTTGGCTTCTGCCCTAAAAGTTTCGGCTTCTCGTAAAGCTGCTTCAACCAAAGCTTTGGCAATTTCGATTTCTTTAAGAGCAGTTAGGGCACCAGTTTTAGCAGTTTCGGTTTGTTTGAGAGCAATTTGGGCGTCAGTTTTAGCATCTTCGGTTTGTTTGAGAGCAGTTAGGGCGCCAGTTTTAGCAGTTTCGGTATCTTTGAGAGCAGTTAGGGCGCCAGTTTTAGCAGTTTCGGTATCTTTGAGAGCAGTTAGGGCGCCAGTTTTAGCATCTTCAGTTTGTTTGAGAGCAATTTGGGCGCCAGTTTTAGCATCTTCAGTTTGTTTGAGAGCAATTTGGGCGCCAGTTTTAGCAGCTTCGGTTTGTTTGAGAGCAATTTGGGCGCCAGTTTTAGCAGTTTCGGTATCTTTGAGAGCAATTTGGGCGCCTAATTTTGCAGTTTCCTTGTTAGCTTCAGTATCATTTTTGGGAATAAGAGGATTGGTAGTTGGTTCTGTGGATAGGTTTTCTGTTGATACTTGTAGGATTCCAAATAAAGATTGAAAAACATCCCAATTATCGAGCTTGGAATGTTCTATTGTTGGCTGTTCGATTCCCAGAAATAGAGATTGCAAAACTTCCCAATTATCGGGAGTGCTTTTTGGAACTGCTTCTGATTTTTTACTTGTCATTGAGTCCCCCCTCTCCCTAAAATTTTATTACAAGTTATACCTCTAAATAATTACCACTATTCTAATTCACTATTTTTCATACTTACTGTATCAGGGTTGTGTCTAGCCAATCTTGCGCCTCTTCTGCACCTACATAAGGCGCCATGATTGTTCCACTACTAGGCTGAGGATTCCATCTTGCGTGCGCTAAAAATACTGTAGTACCACGTTTTTCGCTATAAGGGCAAGCTCCATATGTAGATATGTTCCATTTTGTCTCATCATGAACTTTAAAGTCTTGTCCATGTCTTGTACTAGTAAGTCCTGTCTGAGGCCATCCTTCTAGCTGTAAAAAAGTATTATAGTCACCAATAATTGGCATAGACCAGGCTGTACGACCAATTAAAAGTGATACTATAAATGGACAAACGTTAGGTGTTATTTCACCAGTAACAAAATCTGGGTAAACTTTCGCGGTCTTCAAGTTTCCTGCTGAAACTGGCTTAGAAGCAATAACTTTTGCATAGTGAGAGTGGTAAAGTGCCCAGGCGTTATTGAGAGGAAATTGATCATAAAAATTAGGTATTTTTTGTCCATTAGTACGTTCATTATCTCTGGAACTATCAATGATAACAAAGTGCGCTCCTACTGCGAGTAGTTTTAATAAATCCTTAATGTGTTCTGGATTTCCTTGAATAGAGTTTATATTTTTCTTGGAATATCCAGTTAATTTGTATTTGACTTTATTGTTAACAGCATTGATTTTTTGGAGGTCTGGTACATACATGCATAGTTTGTGATTATTTATGTACTTACATAAATGCGTTATGATGTTGATGTCACTTGGGTGAGTTTGATTTAAAAGGTTTTGGTTAACTTGGGTAGTTGGTCGTATGATGCTAGGGTTTGTCATCTCTTGAAGTGTTTTGTTCCATACGTTAAGCCAACACCCTAATATTATTTCCTTTTCCGAACTAGTAATCAGCCAAGCTTCTTTTTGGTCTGGGTTCAAATTGATAGCTTTCTCAATTTCGGCTTTCCAGTTTAAGCGAACATCTGGTTGAAACAGGCTATTTACAAACTTATGAATATCTTGCTCATTATTAAAATTTTCTTTAAGTATAGCATTTGAGGGTCGAGCGAATTGTTCGGCAAAATTTCCTTGACTTAGAGATTCCGCAAATGATGAGCGCTTTTCAGTTCGTCTCAATGGATTCTTATTAATTAAGCCTTTTTGGAGAGTTTCCTGTCTTGACTTTAAAGATTGCTCTAGTTGAAGCAAACGATTTTCTGAAATTGACTCTGAGTCATTTTTATTAAATTCTTTTGTTTCAGAAAATCCTGCTTGAGATTGCTGTTTTATTTGTTCAATTTGCTTTGCCAAACTAAATAGTTTATCACTCATGGTTCAATTTATCACTCTTACTTTTTTGTTGACTTTTTGAAATATTTCTGTTGGGTTACGCAAAGCCTACCCTGTGGGAAAACTCGGTTTACACCCAACCTACACAGTAATATTGCACTATACGATTTATATAAATAGGTTTGGGTCTATAGCTCCACCAAGATTTTGTGCCATTGCATTAATTGTCACTGCTCCACCTTGATTGGCAGTTTTTAGTTTAGCGGCAACATTTGATAATTTGCCTGACAAATTTGGTACTGTTGTTAGGTCAAGCAACATAAATCCTGTATTTCCAGACCCAGAAGGTTTTGTCCCTATCTTGTCAATTTTTAATCCACCTGTTGGCGACATCTCTGCTTCTTTTCCACTAAGGTCGTGTGTATAGCCAAGAGGATTTGTTGAATTATATTTAGCATTTTCAACACCAATCAAAATTCCTCCAATTTTTGTGTTTTCGGGTTTACGGTAGCCAAGATAAAGATGTCCGTAAGAACCGTTGGGTAAAATCGGATTTCCATTAACATCTAAATTACCAATTCCACCTACTGCCAAGTCCAAAGCGTAGTGCGTCATGGCAAAGTTCGCAATTACTTTTTTCTCTTTGAATTGACCACCTTGCTTAATTTTTAAGTCATGGGTAGAAGAGAGTCTAGTGCCAACACCTGCTTGTTGTTGAATTGCAGGACTCACAAATAGCCAATTTAAAATGCTATCATCTGTATTTGCAGGGAGTTTGACATTGACTCTACCACCGTGAGAAAGTGCAACGGCAATATGCTGTGTCCAAGCTTGATAGGGATTATTACCATTTCGATATTGTAAACCTAGATGTAACAATGCAAAAATACGCTGTAAAATATCTCTAGTTGCTGTGTTAATAAGAAGTTGTTGCTGTACATTAGACGGAATTCTGGCTATCGCAGCTGGGCTGGGTTCACTGAGAGTACGAATCCAAATGTCGCGGTCACGGTCATAGATAGCTTGTCTTGATGTAGCAGCAGTTGGGCTGGCTGGATTGGAATTTGCATCTATAGAACGAGCTTTCCAATATCCTGGCTTGTTGCTCATGTCTACAACAGGTGGATTGTGGGCGCCCCATTGATGAGTAGCCACTTGCAAACGTGTAGGTTTAGGAAGTTTTTCCCAATAACTAAAATTAGTACCATTTGCATAATTAACCATTGCTTGATAATCCATCAAGCCACGGTCGGTTAATGCTTTAGTTCCAGATGCTCCAGCTGCGGCGCCACCTTTACTTAATCTTTGTATTTCTGCTATTTCAACTGGTGTTAAAAGTCTTGCAGGAGTAGTATTAGTACTATTATAAATATCAGTCAAACCTTTTAAAGAAGGTAACGTACTAGTTGCAGCTGTTACAAACGCTCCACTATATGTCAAATTCTCAGAAAGCAATCGCTGCATCTCCATTTCTGGCGATTCTGGGTCGGGAGTCTCTGCTATCTCATCTGAACTTAATGCTTTGCCAATTTCTTCTACTGGAATTTCTTCGTCTGAAGAGTTAAAGCTATCAGATACACCCAAAGCAGCTAAATCTGCCGCCATTTCCTCTTCGTCAAAAGCTTGATATTTAGCAGATTTATCTTCTTCAACATAAGCTAGAGATTCGCTGTCTTGTTCATCTAACATCCGGTCAAACTCATCAAAGCGTTGCTCTAACGAGAAAGTACCCAAATCAAAGGCAGTAGCATGAGATACATTTCTGCCCATTTGGTCAAAAACATCATGAGGACGTGGTTGCTTGGGTGGTGCAGGTGGGGTTGAAGATTGAGGAACAGGCGTTTCTTTGGGAGGTGGGGCTGGTAATTGAGGTTGGACGGGCGTTTGTTTTGGAGGTTCGTAAACTTTTTCACCCCGTAATATAGATGCTAAATCGGCTGTAAATGCTTCTGCATCTGATGCACGTCCTTCTGTTGACGCGCGTTCAAATTCGTCAAAATCATCATCGCTTAATGCTTCAACTGCTTCAGGCGCCTTACTTGGTGGGCTAGACCAGTTCGCTATGTTAACATTAACGGGGTCTTCCTGATAATTAGATTTTTTTTGATAAATAGGTTTTGGTTCATCATCAGCATCAAAACCATATGCTTCAGTATTATAAGATGCTTCTGCTACGTAGTCTGATACATAATTATTATTATTATTATTATTATTATTATTATATTTGCTTGAATATTCGTCATTTGTAGCTTCTACCTGCGGTTCTTCCACTTCAAAGGCTTCCACTTCATAGGTCGGTGGTTCATCTTCCACACCAAAACCATAACTTTCATTGCTGGGAAGCCAATCAAAAGATTGAGCAGTAGGATAAGCGGATTCTTCGTATTCTAAAGCAATTGCTTCATCCCAATCAAATGCCTGCGACTCTACAGGTTGGCTCTCTGGTTCTTCTTCGTCCTCAACTGAAAATTGCACGGATGGTTGGTAGGCTGCATTAATTCCCAGCACACTTTGCTCTAAGGCAAACAGGGAATTAGATTGAGAAAGTGGGTCTTGATCATCAAGTGTGGGTTCTGCTTCTTGGACTTCAAAAGCTTGGACATCGTAGGTTGGAATATTTTGTGCCAAATCCATTTCGATAGCTTCGTCCCAATCAAATGCTTGTGCTTCTATATGTTGGTTGAGATGTTCCTGTGCCTCAAGAGACTCTTGGGGTGGAAATTGCTTTGGTGCTAATAAGCTTTGCTCAAGGGTGAGAAGAGAATTTGGGTTGTAGCCGTTGGAGTTAGACATAGATAGCTAATAAAGATGAAGTAATTATTTTTACCACAGAGACACGGAGGAGGGAGTAAGAGGCGCCTTGCCATGACATTTAATCTTTATTCTCTGTTTCATCTGACTCTGCTGAGTCGGCAAACTTGTTAAGTCTTGCTTCTTGTAATGCTTTAAGTAAGGAACTATAAGATGCTTCGCTGTCAGAGAAAGTAGTATCAGAAACTAAGCTAAATTCAGTTAAGTCTGGTTCTGGAAGCTCAATTTCTGGTAATTCTAATGTGGGTTTAGGTGTTGGTTGCTTTATGGTTGTAACTTTTTGATGTAAATCAGAATAAGATTTTTTAATAGTGTCTGACGAAAAACCAAACATTTGTTCACGAGGTAATGGCGCCAATTCATCCTCTTGTGTTTCAAGTTGAGCTATATTACCGTTAAAACGTTGACTGGCATTGTTGGATAATACTGATGCTAAACCGGAGTAAGATAAGTTATCTATTTTTATAAATTCATCCATATATCTATAATCTAATGGCGCCGAATCTTTTTGAGGTTCCTGCTGTTCAAATTCTTCATCTATATTTATACCATCTGAATTTTCTTCTATAGTTTCTAATGCATCTCCTTCCGCTTCCTGTAGAGTTACTGGAAAAACAGGTTTATTTTGTGGCACCTGCTTCCATTTGTACAGTTCTTTTTCAAGGGCTAAAAGGCGATTTTGGCTAGAATCGTTAGACATATTTTTGACCTTGTGTTGTATTATAATTTGAGAAAGTCGGTTTATTCCGCAGTCCGATTAATTTTTATTTTTTAAGTTTTGTTATAGGCAATTGTAAATTCATAGTCACAATAGCATAAGGGTCAAGAGCTATTTGCAACTGACTTTGTTCACCTTGTAAATAATTATCATTAACCTGAATTTTTAATTCTTTCGCGTTTGCCGAAATTACTTCCACCACTTGACTATTAATAGCCGCAGCCGGAAATTGCTCGCTCGATTGGGCTATTGCTAAATTTTCTCCCTCTAATGTTAAAATAGTTTTACCTTGCGATTTGGAAAAACTTGCTTTGGAAACTGTAGGTGCCAGTTGTTGGCGCCGGGACTGGTTAATTAAGTTGGCAAGTCCTTTATAATCAACTTTTTTGTCTGTAACCTTTTCAATATCGACATTTTGGTCTTCGATAGTGCGCCTTAAATCCTCGGCTGAACGAATCCCCAGCTTTTTAAGCTCTCTTTTTTCTGGTTCTGGGAGGTTAATTTCTTCAAGAGAAATATCACCGCGCGTTAGAGGTTTTCTAGAAACTTCTTGGATTTGATGGTCTCTAATTGACCCCAGTAAAAAAGTCACTTTAGATGCTCCTATCTCACCTGGTTGAGCAGTGACAAAGCGAACTGTTTCACCATCAAATTCTGGAAATATTTGTAAGTCGAGGGAGACATCTTTCACAGTATATGTTAATTTTCGATTCATTCCTTTGACAGACAGTGTATCTTGAGCTTTATCCAACTCATAGATTAATGAATCGAGAAAAGTTTCTAAATTCCAGGTGCGGTTGTTACTAGTCGCCATCTCTAACTATCCGTAGTCGCATTTGATGAAAAACAGGCATAACAGTAGTTTTAACAAGTTGGGTTGGGGGTGAACCCTTAATGTTAACTTTACCATCATTATTGACAGTCACTTTTAATTCAATTGGCATATCCACAGTTAGCTGCTCAATTGTCATGGCTAATCCCGTTTTGTAATCAACTTGCTGTTTTTCGTAATTTGTTAGTTCCTCCACAAGTTGAGCAAATGGCATTAACAAACTGCGGTCATTTTGTTCTGTTGGCGGTTTTGTTGTTTTAACGGCATCAAACATATCAAGTTTTGGCAGGTTTGATTCACTTGGTTTATTTTCAGGCGCCATTACGACGTGCTTCCTCTTTTGATTCAAGATTTACAGGGTAAAGTCCAACAGATTGGTCAAAGATAACTTTCATGCCATTCAGCAAAACTGGTTCGTTGGCTAGAGCATAGTTGAGTCCCGAAGGCGCCCAAGGGAAAACTGAATTAGCATTAGATAAGGCGCCTGCAAGAGTAAAGGGGTTAAAATGGAAGCCAAAAACATGTGCAGATTTTTTAGTATCTACATACTTTTCCAAAAATTCATCTTCCTTAAGTTTGCTTAATTTATCTAAATGTTTTTGGTCAAATGTTACAATATCTGGCTTTTTATCAGAGATATATCCTACGCCATTCATCCCTCTTATTATAATATCTTGACCATATTTTTCCTTTTTCAATGTTTCACTCACTAAAAAAGTTATGGCACCTACTGTACTCACCTTTCCTTGGTCTGCTTCATTTCCACTATAGATAAGAGTTTTCATACTATTCAAAGCACCAGCAGAGATATTAATAATTACTTCTGGAGGGTCTGCAACTCGCTGGTAAGTATCAATATTTAATGCTGACTCACAACACCAAATGCTGATTTTATTTATTTTTAAATTCAAAATACAAAAAATAATAAACGGTGTAATTTCTTCAATTTTGTACCCACCTATTCTTCTAGCGCTTAGTGATAATCCCTTAAGCTTGCTTATATTTTGATCGTGAAAAGGGGTGTCGCTTGGAAAAAAGCGTGAATGACCTGTAATTATCAATTCATTAAATTTTTTCCCATCAATGCTTGTGTGAGCATACTTCGGTGATATCTCGCTAAACTTGATGACAGTTACAGTATTTTTCTGAACATTTTTTTCGTGTTTTTCTATAGCACTAGTCATGCGCCACATTTCACCATCACTATCATCTTTAAGACATGCCACAATCAAAACGTTTTCCGGCATTTTTTCCTCACTTGTATATACTGTATTAGTTTTCTGACCATGAATAATTACATCAAAATTTATGTTGACTGATTAACCTGTACTCACCCCAATAAAATGAGCGGTTGCGGGCATGGGAAAATAAACTGGATGTTCTCTCAATCCCAGCACATGACCATGAGCATTAGTATTTTCTGCACGCTTAAGTATTACCTGTTGCAGTTTAACTTCGGGATATATCCACAGTGCAACTGTTTCTCTGGGTCGTCCTTGAAATTTTACCTGGGTGCGAGCTGCATTATTAAACCGTTGTCTAAATTCTGGCGCCATCAGTGCTGATAATTCACCCGAACTTAGTCGAGGATGTTGGGAAATTTGTCCCAGCAGTTCGTTCAACACGTAAGGCGCCATAATTAAACCTGATTTTAGCCTGCTCTTTCGACCCGCTAAATCTTCTTCTAAAACCTGCGTCACTGTCTCCATGCGAGCGTTTTCAGTGCGTTTCGTTTCTAGCGTGTAGTAATATTTACAATCAAAATTCACTCTGCGTACATTTTCAGTTAAATCTCCCTGCCAAACTTTGTGCCAGTAAGAACGGAATTTCTCTACATTATTTAGCGGTATTGTTTCACCTGAACTTTCTACACGGTCAAACAAGTATTCGCCTACCAATGTAAACATTTGTACAGTACTTGTTCCCAGACGTTTAACTTGTTGTGTCTTTTTAGATCGACCCTGCCAGACTAATGCGGCACAAACTAAATATTCTTGATTGGGAGCTAGTTTTTTCAGATGCTCTTTACTAATTCTGGGTGCTACGCTTAACATACCAGAAGTGGCGCTTTCAATTTGATAGTTTTGCTCGATTAATATTTTTAATGTTTTTGGGTGTTTAACCAGCAGTTGCAATCGTGCTTTTCTAACTGGCTGGGGTGTTTGTAATTTTAGTGGGAAGGCAATATCCTGGTCTTGGCGATATAAAAAACGTGAACGTCCGTGCATCATTACAGGTTTTACATCGCTAAATTCTAAGGTAACGGCGCCTACTCGTTGGTATATTAAGTCTGGTGTTGCAGATGCTGCCATTGCCAAACTCAAAGCAATTAATACTGCCTCATCCTCTGCATCTTCTCCATCAATGCCCAGCATCATACTCATTTGACCAGATGCTGCTGTTTGAGGATTGAGTAACGACGTAAACATATTCATCAGTTGAGGGCCAAGCGTTGAGAGTAATGTTGGCGCCAGAGATAGCAACTTCGGTGCAATGGTAGATAATATGCCACCAAGAGCAGGCAGAATTGCGCCGATAAACATTGACTCCGCGTATTCAGATGACATTGCATCTGCATAATCTGAAGATAGGGAAAGACCATAGGTATCTGCCTCATCCTCATCTTCATCAAAGTCTAAGCTTGAATAGTAATTTTGTGCTGATAATGCTAAAGATTTAGCTCTTGATACCCCACGTTTTTGAGCAGGCGCCACACGACTCATAACCGGTTGAGGTCGAGGTGTTGTAGTAACTCTAGGTTGTGGTACAAGTGCGCTAACTATGTTTGCGACGTTTGAGGTAGCTGGTGCTGATACTGGTGCTGTTTGTTCTGGCGCCGCGACAGCACTGCCGACTTGTTGGAGCAACCCAGTTAAAATACTCGTTAACTGGCTAGCATCTGGAGGTTGTCCTGTTGCGGTCGGGGTACTTCCATCTGTAGAAGTGGTGCCACCTGTAAGTTGGGGTAATAATCCGCCAATAACACCCGCTAATTGCGGCAATATTGAACTAAGTATACCAGTAATTCCACCAGATGCTCCACCAGATGCTCCACCAGTAGCTATTCCCGTAACTGCACCAAGAATAGGCGCCGCAACGCTTTTGACTGCATTTAGTATTCCACCCAAAAACATCGCCTCGCTGACGGGTTGAACTTCTCGATATTGAAAGGGTACTGTTTCGATTGGAGCTTTATCCATTGCCGTTTCCATTGCTGTTGTTAAGCTAAACGAAGTTGCAGGTGTAGTTCCAATCGCGACCGTGACAATTTCTGAGATGGCAGGTCCAACCCGTTGACGGTCGCGAAAGCTAGTAATTTGGATGGCACGGTGTTTTGTATCAAATTTGTTGTTGGGAACTTCAAAAATTGTTCGTCCTAGGTTTTCAGGTGATAAGGTAAGTAGCTCGGAGGTATAAATAGGGCTTTGTAGCATTTTTAAGCCATTGACATCATGCACCTCTAAGCCACCAATTTGATATTGATAAAACCGATTTGTGCCTAAATCAATTTGAAATCGGCTTTTGGCGCCGTCACTTTCTAAAAATCGCAGAATTGCCAGTGCCATAGCTTCTGGTTGTTAAGGGGTTGTTGGTGGAGGTGCGGGTGGTAATTGTTGCGGAGGTGTTGCTGGTGGAACTTGGGACTGTGGTGCGGGAACTTGTCCTTGACCTAAATCGAAGATTTCTCTGAAGTTATCCAATTTGAAGTAGTCTGATTTAAATTGAATTTCTACAAAACCTTCCATTTGTGCTGAAAGTTCTGAACCCATCTCAGTGTTTGATGTGGCAATGCTAACTTGTGATTTTTGCCGTGAGAAACCTCCACCAAAACCAAAAAATCCGGTGTTGAAGGAAGACCCTTCGTTTCTACTTTCTTGCGCTCTATCATCGTTAACGGTATCTTCGTAGGCATCAATATTAAATTTGACATTGGCGCGGATTACACCTTTTTCAACAACCATACGGGAAACACCCATTAGCAAAGTTTCTCGCAGTAATGTTCGTCGCTCCTTTGCCAAAGCCAATCTCGCATCCAAGATTTTAGCTTGAATGGCAGCATCATTCATATTGGCTTCTTTACCCGTTGCCTGGTCAATAAGAACGGGTTTTGGTGGTTCGGCGCCTTGGGCAGGTTCATTTGCGTTTCGTCGTCCTCCTCCTCGGCGCCTACCAGTACCTGCTTTGCTCATTGACAAACGATATTGATTATTACTTTCTACTAAACGTAGCAAAGCTTCTTCATCCCCAACTTGTCGGACATATTCAGCAAGTGACTTAGTAGCTTGCTTCATTAAATCCATAAATACCCGCATCTGCCGCTCGTTGGCATCTTGGTTCGCATCGAAAACACCCACGAGCAAATCCCGTACAAAGCCAGGAAAATTCACTTTATTAACGAGTTTGCCTAAAGTATCCGCAGCATCCTGATTTGCATCCCCAATACGACGATTTATATGTCGGTTTGCGTCAATCATATCACCAGCAGCCATTTCAGTTGCTAGTCCTTGTTCTTCGGCTAAGTCGTTGTAGTTGGCATCAACTAATTCTTTGTATAAGGACATTTGTTCTTCTCTATCCATCGCGCGGAAAGATTGCGAGTGAGATAGAAGAGATCGAGTTTTGGCACGAGCTTGTTCTTTTAGTTCTTGTTGATTGGGCATGGTAATAACTTCCTACAAAATTACTTCTACAAAGTTGATAAATGAGAGAGTTTAAACATCCCAATCATCGAAATCATCATTGCTAGACCGTTTTTTTGGTTTTGCTGCCGCTAACCGATGAGAATTTTTATGGCTTCTGCCGTTGTTGCTGTTTCTATTACCGTGAAACTCACTGTCATGACGAGCTGACTCCATCGATGCTTGGGAAATAATCCAAGACTCTGCGGCACTTAAAAGCATGTCAAAATCAACTTCCCGTACTCCACCTTCAGATTCAAAGCCGGCAATCCATTGAAAAATCTTGTTTCCTTCAACTGCAATAGTTCTGAGAGGAGCGGTTGGCACTGTAGTACCTAAGTCTTCTTTTGCTACTCGCTCAATTACACTCCAAAGAGTTTTACGTCTTCCACCAAAGTGATTAATAATATCTTCTGACCGAATAATATCAAGGGCTTCTTGCAAATGAGCATAGTCTTCTGTCACTTGGACGTGGGACATACCAGTCATATGCTCGGTTAAATTATATTGCAAATTTTTGGTTGCTTGATATAGAGGCGCCCGTGATACCCAAACGTCTTTACTACGTTCTGATTTGCGAATATATTCCACTACTTCTGCCATCAATTGATGCCAGAGTCCTGCAAAAGCGGTATTTGCCACCATACTAGAAAGTAATTTACCGTTACCTCTATTTAATACGCGCTTATAAAGCATTGCCCTTTCTGCTGAGGTGCTTCGTTCATTACGTAATTTATGAAAGCGGTAGAGAATACTTGCTGTTTTTCCTTCTGGAACATCAAGCATTCCACTTGCCCAACGCAGTACTAAAGCATTTGCTACGTCAAATACTCGCATTCCTTCACCAATGAAGTATATGTAGTCTAATGCTCCTGCTGCCTTAATATTTTCTGGAATTATACCTTGACGGTCAACAGCATCAAAGTTGTCTACTACAAAATTCCAAGTGACTTGACCACCCTTAATACGTGCGGTATCAATTGGGTCATCGGCAACGGCGCTCATTTTTTGAGCTTCGTTGTATGCTAGGGCAAGATATTCATCATTATTTTTAAAGTCATCATCCGATCCAAACTTCACCCCTAACTTAAGCAGGTAATCAATCATTGATTGCTTAATAGCTGGAGTGAACGAGCTTTCTTCTACGGCGCCGCTTCTAGCATATAGTTCAACATAGTAGGGAACTTTCCCTTCTTTGTAGACAATATTTAAGAGCGCAACAACCGCAGAGCGAACTTGACCCGCACGGATATCAATACCTTGCTTACGAGTAAGTTCAACCAGTCGAGGCCAGTTTTTATTCGGGTCGTTTAGGACAACTTGAACGTTTAAGTCATCGGTAACATTCGCTAGTATCCTTGCAAAAAAGTATTGCTTAGGAACATTATCAATTCGTAACACAACGGCATTTGCTAAACCAACAATATCATCTGACTTAACAGAATCAACTGCCTGTAATAGTACAAAAGCATAAATGCTAGAACTAGATAGCAGTAACCTAGGTATATCTCCCAGTCCGTTTGTATCAAGTTTCTTGGTTAGCTGGTCAATCTTATCAATTGATAATTTTTTTGCTAGGGTATCTTTTGCGGTTGCCTCTAATGTGCTTCCTGGGTTTTCCTTTATATATTCCCCTTTATACTCCTCCCACTTAGCCGTTCTTATCCACTCTTCGGTTTCCTTCAAAGCAGATGCTGCATAGGAGTCAATACTGGTTGGCGCCCTAAAAGCCAGCGCTCTATCGACAGCATAGCTTTGGGGAACGCCATTAGAATTGTTGCTTGTTGTAGTGCTGGGTGTTGCCATAATGTAATACTTTTAATTAGGGTTTAATACAATCCGAAATATGTTTTCAGTACTTCTTAACTAAGCAGAACCTTTGATTTTCTTTGTTTTTAAATCAAAGAACTCCTCAAAATCATCCCAATTTGTTTCGTCTGGCGGCAATTCTTTTTTCTTGCTTTTGCTTGTGCGGGTAGTATCAGTATTGTTCTCAAACAATTCCCAGATATTTTTAAAGTTAGGACCTTCTAATGGAGTTGAGCTTTTGGGTACATCTAAACCACTTTCAGCAGCTTTAGCCAGCTTGTCAACCTCTTGTTTTATTTTCTCAATCTTTTCTGGAACTAATTTAAGTTCTTCTAATGGCTTGCTAATTCTACCATACGCAGCTTTTGCTTCTTCTTCCTTTTCAGCAATATTGTTTACTGAAATTTTTAATATATCTAATTCGGTAAATTTATGGCTTTCTTCCTCCTGATTTTCTACATCTTGAACTGCTGTTTCAGCGTTTTTAACTTCATTTACAATTATTGTAAAAATTGTTTCAGCGTTTTCCAATTCTTTTTGAACAATATCATCCTGTTTTATTGCTTGATTAGCAGCTTCATCAGATGCTTTTGCTTTTTCTGCTGAAAGTTTACTTAATGCCTCGGCAGCAGCCTCTCTAGCTTGTTTAACTACACTTTCGACACCACTCCTTAATGCCTTAATTTGATTGTATATATTTGTTGCTTCTGCCAACTTAATAGAGGCGCCTCTTGCAGATTCTTTGGCTTTGACTAGGGAAGCAGAAGCCTCAGCTCTATAAGCTTGTATTTGTGCTGTTTTTCGTGCCTCCAAAACAGTGGTTTGTACTTCAACTATTCGATTTAATAATGGCTCAACTTCTTTTTTAACTTCTGCAACAACACTATCTTTAGCCTCATTAACATCTCTAGTCGCTTCATTTTTTGCTACATTAATCTCTTTGATATTACTATCTTTGACAACATTGACTTCTTTAACTGCACTATCTCTTGCTCCATTAACACCTTTAACCACGCTATCTCTAGCAATATTAATATCTTTTATTACATTGTCTTTTGTTTCTTTAATTTTTTCAATTGCTTTATCTTGGCTGCTATCGACCTCTTCAATAACTCTATTTTTAGCAGCATTAATCAATTCAATTGCACTATCTTTTACATTGTCGATAGTTTTGACTGAGGTATTTTTAGCGTCATCAATACTTTTAACGGCGTTATTAATTTTTCCTAAATTTTCAGTGGCACCAGTTATCGCTGTATTTACATCACTAATCGCAGTGTTGGCGTTATCTTTAGCAGTGTTGATTTGTTTAAGTATTTCTTGAAATTCACTATCTGTTTGATTCCATATTGGTTCAAATCGTTTAATTAACGCTTCCCAAGTTTTATCACCTACCTCACCATCAACTTTAAGTCCTGCATTTCTCTGAAAGTTTTCAACTGCTGTTTTGGTTGCTCCATCAAAAGTATCGCTGATATTTTTAATTACATTAGGTTGCAAAACCTTTAAATATGATTGCAATATCTTTACAAGTAGACCTTTTGAGCCTGATTTCAGTGATTCCATATTTAACCTGTCAATAGTTAAGTTTATAATCAAGAAGTTTTAATGCATCGATTAGGTTTAGTCTCCCAAACCCTGCTTTTCGATGCTTAAAGCGACTATCAATTTTGTCTGCTGTATGTTGAATTAGGTGTTTAACCTGTCTATCTTGCAGACGAATACCTTTCTTTTTCAGAGCGTAAGATTTTAGTAAAGCTACTGCACCTGCTACAAAGGGAGAAGCGTGAGAAGTTCCTGTGGAGAAGGCATATTCTTTGTTCAAGTAGGTACTGTAAATATTAGTACCTGGCGCCACAAAATCGAGCTTGCCATAAGTAGAAAACGGCGCAATATTTCCCATCTCATCAGTGGCGCCAACAGCAATAACATAAGGCAGTGAACCAGGATAGTAGAGTTGCTCAGTACCATCATTGCCAGATGCTGCAATGATAGTTACTCCTTTGCGTTGGGCATAGTCTACAACTTCTTGGTGTGGTAATCCTCCACCTGCATGTTGAATACCTAAGCTCATATTAATGACATCAGCACCTTTATCTATAGCCCACTTAATACCTGCATTGATGTTGTCTACCAAACCGGCGCCGACTCGTTTATTACCTCGCTGCATTGCCCCTAACACCCGCACAGGTAGAATTTTACAATTGGGCACAACTCCAGAAGGCATTGATTCACCTTGAGCCGCAATAATACCTGCCACATGAGTTCCATGTCCAACTTCATCCTCTGGTATTTCATCGGCACCTAAATAGTCACCTAAAAATTTTCCAGTTCCATCAATAATGTCAACAAAGTCATGTCCTGGCAACAATGCATGAGCAAATTCTGGGTGATGCAGCGACACACCCGTATCCAATACCGCAACAGTTATCTCTGGTGTACCCTGAGTAAACTGATGCGCTTCAGGTAAATAAATTGCTTGGCGAGAGCGCATATCTGTTGTCATACTCATTGCAGCAGATTGCATTGTTGGTAAATGTGCTTCTCCTACTGCACCAACTTGCACCGACTCGACAATCTTGCACTTCCGCATTTCCTGGATAAGGCTATCTGGCACTGTTACATTTTGCTGAAGAATAATTCGGTAAACACGATTAAGCCCACTAGCGATTTCTTCAATGTTCCAATCTTTCCCGCTAGGCTTATACTCTTGTGTCACCCAAACTGGCAACCTATATTTAGTAAAAAACGTATCAATCTCAGGATGAAGATTTGTAACAGCTTGTGCTTTATTTTGTAACAATTGCTGCCAATGGGGTGCATTAGCAAAACAGGCATGTTCCTTTAATTTCAGCCTTATATGCGACTTCATTTGAGTAAACTAAGTCCTTATGGAGTTGGTAAATGCTACAAGTAAATGCACATAGTTAGTTTTTGTATAATATTTTTAAAAAAAACACAAGCGATTTTTTAAATTGAAATAACTCGAAACAACTTGAAACAAACTGTCATATTTCAAACATTGACCAGAAAGATAGAGTACAGATACCGTAAAAATATAATGTGTATAAATAAAAACTTTTGTCTAAGTATGGCTCTTTGTTGCTAACTAAATATACCTATACCTTTGTGCTGACTTTGATTTGCGTCTTGTGATAGTGTATAGCAAACTACGACAAGCTTAGGCTAAGTATGTACATGGTGTCTTTATGAGAGGAATACTATTATGCCAGCAGGTCGCGCAAATCACAAAGGAACTTCAGATAAGCCAAACGTTAATGCTAACGGTCAACTGAATATGAACTCAGCTGCGGATAAGTCAGTAGACCCCAAAGACGTTTTACCAGAAGGTATTACGACAAACACAACTCGCACCCAAGAATACGTAGATTTTCCACCTGCAACTCAGCGTCCAGGTGAAGATATAAAGGAAGAGTAAAGATTTTGAGGGTAGGTGCTGCCTACCCAAGTGTTAGTTTGGGCGACTTTGCAACTGGCAGTTAATATGTATTTAAGCCAAGTCATTAATATTGTCTCTCAAACTAACAGGAGATTAGACGGTGAGTAAATTAGGCAAAAAAAGATTAGAAGCAACTTCGGTAATTGTAACTTGTGCGCTCGGTAATGCCAGTGTTTCTGTGGCGCCCACACCTGGTGTAGAACTTCCCAAGCAGTTTCTTTTGACTGCTTCGGATATTTTAATGTATTCCCGTATATGGAAAACTTACTTTGAAGAAGATTTATCGAGCAAAGGCATTTTAGATATATTAACAGAATTAGGTTTAGTTTGTGCAGTTGGCGCCGGAACAGGGTATGTAGTAAGCAAAGCGTCAACAGCAGTATTAAAAGAAATTATCAACTGGACTGGCCCGTTAGGTTGGGGAGTTACCGCAGCTGTAGCTGGTTCTGTCTCAGCAATGTTTGGCGCCGCATGGGCATTATACTGCGATAAGACCTACCAACAAAAACATCCACAAGAGAGTGCTGAGTTCTGAGTGCTGAGTTCTGAGTGCTGAGTGTTGAGTGTTGAGTATTAAATAGTAAATTACTACTACACTTTACAGCCGCACTCAATTACTTACCTCGCTTCAACTATTTATGCAGCTAGCGGTGAATTGTCGTATTGTGCTAGTAAATCAGCAGGGTTATCGTAAATAGCGATAGCTTTGCTTAACTGACTATCATCAAAACCACCGCAGCGAAACGCGATAACTTTTACTCCAGCTTTACCCGCAGATTCTATATCGTAAGGAGTATCGCCTAACATTATAACATCAGGCGCCTCTAATCCTACTTTCTCTAATGCTGCTTCAACTATGTCTGGTGCGGGTTTTGAGGACTTCGCATCACTTGAAGTTGTTGCACTGTCTTCACTCAACAGGTCATCAACACCTGCTGCTTTTAGTAGTACACTCAGTTCTTCAGTGGTTGCCGAACTGGCTATCATCGTTTTTAAACCCTGATTTTGCACCTTCATAATTAAATCGTGTGTTCCAGGTGCTGGCGCCAGAGTTTTACCAAATTTATTAATTATCAACTCCTTACGACGGTCGGCAATTTTTTTACCTTCACCTTCTTCACCCGATAAACCAGGAGCAAACTTGGGTACTACCTGGTCTCCACCCATCCCTATTAAAGGACGAACCTGGTCAAACTCGACTTTATACCCAAAGTCAGCAAATGCTTCAACCCAAGCTTGTGCATGAGCATCATTACTTATAACAAGCGTGCCATCAATATCTAAAAGTACACCCTTAAGTGACATTGTTTTATTCCATCAATTAGTGCCTTTAAACTACTCCCTAAGCTGATGGAAAAACCTCATCCTATGGTTTGTATAATTTGAGCATGTAATTTGAACCATTGGCAAGATGAAACCAAACACTCAAATATTTTGTTACACAATGGCACAGTTTTACGTTAGGTTATTCAAGTTGGAAATATATATATAGAGATAAGAATGCAAGTAGCCCAGAAAAGGATGGCTAAGAAAACTAACAAGCTAGCGGTTAATTTGCTGCTTGGGGGACTGCTATTTAGAAGTTTTATTGCTTTTTGGCTTTATCCGAGCTTTGATGAAGCATATTACTACGTTTACAGCCTGCACTTAGACTGGAGTTACTTTGACCATCCACCGCTTGTAGCTTTTTCTACTGGTTTGGGACCCTGGTTGACTGGTAATGTATCCCAATTTACTATTCGCTTAGGCGCCTTGATTTTACATACAGGTAGCTTAGTACTATTGTATTTAACAAGTGCTAGATTATTTTCAGTTAAAGCCGCGACATTAACATTAGCAATTGCTACAGTAACACCTATATATCAGCTTGCGTTTGGTACATTCGCTTTACCCGATAATCCGCTAATGTTTTTTTGGTCAGCAAGTTTATATTGTGCAGTTTGCGAGTTTTTTAAGGAAGATTTTGATTTTCCACCGGGTAAATATATTCCTAGTTACCGTTTGACTATTCTTTCGGTTTTAGTGGGTTTAGCTTGTTTAAGTAAATATCACGGTTTTATTTTAGGATTTGGACTAGTTGGTTTTTGCTTAACGAGTCAGCAGCATCGTAGAGTTTTTAGTTCTGTTTGGACATGGTTAGGTGTTGGATTATTTTTGCTAACTATATCACCAATTTTATATTGGAATATTCAACATGACTGGGTTTCGTTTCTTTTTCAGTCAGAACGCGCAGTGCCTAGAGTCGGCTATAATTTTCTAAATGTTTTACTAGTATGTTTAGTTGGTATTGGTTATTTATTTCCCACTATAGGGTTTCCATTGTGGCGCATTACATTAAAAACCACAATAAATCAAATTCGTCAAGTATTTTCTAAAAAGTCTATAGATACAGATTGTAAAGAATTAAAAGAATTTAAAGACCAAAAAAACATATTTATATTGTGGTTATCTTTACCCTTAATTTTAGGATTTAACTTAATAGGAGGATACCGTCAGATATTACCAGCTTGGTCAATGCCAGGATTTTGGGGAGCAACTTTATTACTAGGACAGCAAGCTGTAATTTGGTATAATCGTTCTAAACGTTCAGTATGGAGATGGTTAACAGGTACAGGTGTTGCAGTTTCTACAATTTTACTATTTCTCTTACTACATATTACAACAGGTACACTGCAAAAACCTAGTAACTTTGCAATATTTGGTGGATTTGTGGCGCCGCAAAATGACCCATCCTCGACAGAATTAATAGACATTCAACAAGTACGAAGCGGTTTTGCTGAGTCTGAGGTATTACGCGAAGCTTTAAAAAATTCTAACTTTATATTTACCAACCGCTATTATTATGGTGGACTCATCGCAATGGCACTCCACCCCATATCTAACATACCAATTACCTGTTTCGATATTGGTTATGATATACGTGGGTTTGCATTTTGGTCAAAACCAGATGAATGGCTAGGCAAAGACGCTTTATATATTACCACCGAAGCATTTATCACCAGAAAAGATTTAATGACAAGCTACAAATCTCACTTCAACAGCTTCAACGAAATTGCAAAAGTCCCAATTAAACGCGGAGGTGTAGTTGTAAACAATATTCACGTATATCAAGCAAAAACACTACTAAAACCTTACCCACGTGCATATGGTATATAGTAACTTGTAGGCTATTCTTATAGAATACTCTTGTAGAATACTTTTGTGGAGCGGGCGTCCCCTTCAGCTATATTGGGACAGGCAAGGATGCCCATCCCACAAGAATGTTTAATGACTAGTAAGTATTAATTTGACATCACTGGGTTGGTAATTGCTGCCAAATTTTTCGGCACAATATCCAATCTCAACAAATTGGTTTGGTGCTAAACTTATTCCAGAATCTTCTGGTATGACAGTTATTGTTGGTGGTTGTAGGCAAAATTTACCATTCCAAATTTGATTAATTTGTACTTGACCGGGAATAAATGATAATTTCCACTTTGGTGCCAACTTCTCACCACTATTATTTGTGACTCGAAAAAGTACACATAGTCTTTTATCCCAATTTGATTCAATAATTATCTCTATGTCCAATATACTAGTTGAAGCTATTCGAGTTACATTAGATAGTGGCGCCTCAAATAAAGTTGTTGCAAGCAAATCTTGTTTCTCCTGATTTATATTTATCCAGTCGTTTTGTAATATTCCGCTCGTATAACCGTTATTAGGATTCCAAGACCAGTAAGTGTAATGAAGTTGGTTTTGTTGAATATACTCAACCAACGCTCTCTGCCATAACCCTTCTACTGTATCTTTATTTACACTGTCGCCACCAAATTCTCCAATTAGAACTGGAGCAATATTTTCAGAAGCAATATAATTAAAACCCATTTCCCAACGGTATTTGAGAAGGTCTAATATTTCTGATGTTGGTTTTTGAAACCATTCTCGCGCTAAAACTCCGGCGCCGTACTCGTGTACAGAATATACCAACTTATTCGCAACCGATAACCGAACGGGGTTATTGCGAACACCTTCTAAATTACTACCCCACCAATGTTTTGAAAGTTTTTGCCCTGCAACAGAACCGGAAATCCCTTCGACTACAATTAACCAACTAGGATTTACAGATAAAATGGCATTTCCACAACGTTCTGCCGCTAGTTTCCAATCTGTCGCGATATCTCCACTACCCCAAGTCGCGGCGCCATGTGGATTATTCTTCAAGTCTGCACCAATAACATTTGCTCGGTTTTTGTACCGTTTCGCTAGTAATGTCCATGCATCAATCCAATCTTCTTCAGAAAAACCATCTCCATACCATAACTGCGGAGTATAAAAGTCATTAAGTCGATGACAATCTAAAAGAATCATCAAACCTTGGCGCCCAGCTTCTTGAATAACAAAATCCATTACTTCCAAAGGTTTCTTATCCTTCAAAGCTCGGTTTTTACCATTCTTAAAATCAATCCCCGTTACCCAATTAGAACTCAAACATTCTACAGAAAAAGGTAAACGGATAACATTATAACCTAGCTTCTTAATCTGAAGCAGCATGTCTGTACAATCTCTTGCCCACAGTCCGTGCGGTGCATGATTATCTGTTTCAAACCCAGACCAATTAACTCCACGCAATAAAATAACTTGCCCATCTGAATCCACTATCTGCGAACCATTAGTCACTAAGGGAAACTGAATTGTCATAGGTAGTACTGAGTTGCGTATGTTTCCACAATACAACTATGCACTAATTAAGTATTCCGTAATTTTGCGTGTTTTAATACAAATGTATTTTAACTAACTCAGTGAAGCTACTGAATATAATATTTAAAATTATCAAAAATATACATCTTGTGGAACAGGCATCCCTGCCTGTCTCAACCTAACTATATTATTAATTAAAACTCTAAAAAACACTATTTAGTTTTTCTAAGCGGTGGTGACATAATCAGTAAACCTCTAACAACTTCTTCTGGAGTCGCTGTGCCATTTGCTACTTTAGGCGTAATTCGCATAAGTTCTAACGCCAAATCTGTAGGAATTCCCCATTCTTCCAGGCGCCTTAATTCCAAAACATCAACACCTTTTTCTAGTCCCTCTAAATACTCTTCTACAGTAATCCCATAGTCTTCAATTTCAGGCATACATATAACCTTTGTCTCATTATTCCAAATATTATATCGATTTTGAGGTAAATTTGAAATGGCATAAAACAAAATGTTACCAATGCAGAGCGTTCCGGTCTAAATCCAAACACCAGCCCAATCACTAACTTTAATATTTTCTTGTGGAATGGGCGTCCCGCCCGTTCATTCAAAGGAGGTGTTTGCTTGGATGCCCACTCCACATTCCGGGAGAATTAAATTTTTGGAAGTTTCTTATTGGGCAAAATTAATTAGTTTCAATATTAACAGTTTCAATGAACTGCTTGGTCTTAGGAATAGTAGACTTTTTAGTAGAAACTACTTTTTGACGCTGGGACTTTTCTACAATTTGTTGCCCAGTTAAATAGTTACTACTAACCAAAGTTGAATCGCCATTACCACGGTCAAAATCAAGGATATCTTTACCAATTAACACAAGGCGCCCAGATGATTTATCTATCCAGAAACGATGTTTAGTTTCACGAGCAAGTCGTGAACCACTTAGTTGAGATATTGTTATAACACCTTTTTTAATCTCTATATTTGAACCTACCCCATCTGATCCAGCTAGTAAACCTCCACAAGACGAACATAGTAGAAGTTTATTTGCAACAGCTAGGCGCCGTAACTGCCCATTCGATTGCTTGACTAAAACTACTAATCCACGCACACGCTCATCATTTTGTGTCCCTGCTTGGATTAATGTTAATACTGTATCTAGTTGACGGTCGTTGTTAATATCTCCATCTACCTTATCCTGAAGCTTCCAACCTGATGGTACAAAATCTTGAGCAGTTTTTCCTGACTCTGGGACTAAACTTGGATTTAGATTTGTGCTGCTATTTGCATTTACTACCGATGTAAAAATAAAAGATATTGTAGTTGATAATACAAATCCACAAGTCAAAAAGCTTAGGTTTTTCCACTTCATAAAAAATTTAGTCCATAAATATCTACCTTAATTTATACACTCACATGCGCGCGCATTACAGACACCACCCATTAGTACATTTTTATGTACATGGAGTGGCGCCAACACTGATAAAGTTGACCATATTCGACTGTTAGGTAACAATACCTTTGGTTTTGAGGATTTAGCTAACGGTGGTGATAAGGATTATAACGATATAATTGTCAAGGCTAATTTGACACTTGTATAATCCATGTAAGAACCAGGTTTCTCAAACACCGAATCGTGTCACAACTATATTTTATAGTTTGCTATGCTATATACCCAATCGCATATAGCATAGCCTTGGCGCCGAATTAACCAAACGTAAATCAAAACATTGCCTTGAAAAAATCTGCACTAATTGTAGGGGATTATCGTTACTTACTCAGCCGTAAGTGGGACGCAAGTAAACCGAAAATTACCTTTGTAATGCTCAACCCAAGTACCGCAGATGCAAACCAAGATGACCCCACACTCCGTAAATGCATCAATTTTGCTCAATCTTTGGGTTATGGTTCTCTTAAAGTAGTTAACCTGTTTGCTTACCGCGCCACTAAACCTTGTGAGCTTCGTAAAGTTGCTGACCCTGTAGGCCCAAAAAATAACTACTATATTCAGTTAGCAACAAGACGTGCCTCTTTGGTTATTGTAGCATGGGGTATTCATGGTAGCTTTCAAGGTCGAGATAAAGTTGTACATAATCTAATTTATCGTGACCAGAGTCTTTATTGCTTAGGTGTTACGAAAGATGGATATCCACGTCATCCACTGTACCTTGAAAAAACTACAATACCAATAATTTTGAGGTAAGGGGAACAATAAAATACGGCAAATGGTCAGAGAAATTAAGTTAAATTTCAGTGCTTACCAGAGAAAAGTTAGCATGAATGAAGCAAACATGCAAAAAATTCGGAATGATTTTGATAGCATTGCTCTACATGACCAAGAGGGATGGGATCACAACAATCATTATCACCACTTTTTGCTCAAACAGTTGCCATCCCAATGTAAAACAGTGCTTGACATTGGCTGCGGAACAGGTGAATTTTCACGTATGGTTGCTAAACGCTGTGAAATGGTTGTTGCCATCGACCTGTCTGCTAATATGATTGAAGTTGCCAAGCAGCGTTCAGAAAAGTTTTCAAATATTAATTTTCAAGTTGTTGACGTTTTACAGTGGGAGACGCCAATTGAGCAATTTGACGTAATTGTTTCTATTGCTACACTTCATCATTTGCCTGTTGAGAACTTGTTACTTACTTTAAAGGCAGCTTTAAAACCTGGCGGAAAGTTATTGATATTAGATTTGCTCGAATATGAGAGTTTGTTGGATAAATTAAGTGATTTTGTTGCTGTTCCTTTAAATTGGCTATTTCAGACAATCAAAAATAGACATATTCAATTATCACCTGAAGCAGCAGCAGCGATGAAAGAGCATCTTCGTACAGATAACTACCTAACTTGGAAGCAAGCACAACAAATTTACACAAGTTTGTTGAGGAGAGCAAAAGTCAGAAAGCATTTATTCTGGCGTTATTCAGTGGTCTGGCAAAAGCCAGAGGTATTATAAAAATCTGTGGTAATAATATTTGCCATCAATCTAAAAATTTTTACTACAGTCTCGCGATTAATAACACGCCTATTATCATATTTTACTTACCTCAGCCGTTCTCAATTTTTGGAATTCCCAATACTTGTCTCGCTCTTCAGGTAGCGGGTCACTTACTTGGAATAACTCTGTGTTAATACGAGTAAATAGATTTTGATGAATATGATGCTCTACAACGCTTTCTTGCCCTGGTTTAATATTAGATACATTAAGGTAAAGTCCACTTTCCCAAATTCTGCCTGACTCTGTAGGATTTGTTGTTTTCATCCCAATAGTCAAATGTGGTAGGGTAATATTTGAGTTATTTTTAAAGGCAAATAAAAAGATAAATGAGTTTTATTAACATGTAGCAGTTATTGAATGCGATGGGAGGGAGAGTTATAAAAATATAATGATTCCTCCTCTGTGCCCTAATTTTCCCAACCCAACAGACAAAACGAATAAGAGTATTATTTAATACACATATATGTATTTGGTGGGTTACTGATAATGTTCAATAAAAATGCTAATATATCGATAGGTAAAAATCGATTTAAATGAATAATTCTATTTATGCAATATTCAATCGAACAAATTTCCCTCAACTTAAACAAAATTATTCAGGAAGCCGAACAAGGCGAACCAATCCAAATTACTCAGCAGGGCAAACAGATTGCTGTTATACTTTCTCATGCAGAATATGAAAAATTACTTAACAAAACACCAAACTTTTGGGAATCTGTAGAAAGATTTAGACAGGAGTATGATATAGAAGCAGCAGATATAAATCCAGATGAGCTTTTTGCTAATGTAAGAGATAAATCATCTGGGCGTGAGGTAATATTTTAATTTTATGCGCTTTCTTTTAGATACTAATATTTTCTCAGAGCCGTTACGCCCCCGCCCAAATCCAAACGTAGTCAGGATGCTACTGCAATATTCAGGCGAAATAGCTACTGCAACTGTAGTGTTTCATGAGCTTCTATTTGGCTGTTACCGTTTACCAGTAGGGTCTAAAAAGCGCCCGATTATTGAAGCATATTTATATGCAGAAGTGAAACAGAAAATACCTCTCCTTCCCTATGATACCGCAGCTGCCGAGTGGTTTGCTGTGGAACGAGCAAGACTGACAACAATTGGTAAAACTTTAGCATATGCTGATGGACAAATTGCTGTAATAGCTTAAGTAAATAACCTAATTTTAGTTACAAATAACGTTGCTGACTATTCTGATTTTGAAAACCTAAAAATAGAAAACTGGTTGGTAATGAATTGAGTAGAGCTTTTGGTACAACAAAAAAATAAATACTCACTGCTCAATGCCAAGGTTGTTGCGTCCAAACACCAGCCCAATCACCCCAATGTGTTTGTCCTATATAATATACATAGTAGTCAAAAAGTCTATTTTCTGTAATGTTAATCAAGTTTTGCTGTAATACTTGAGACAGTCTTTGAGTTCTTTCTAATATTCTATAATCACAATTTTGCTTTTCAAATCCATCAAAAATAGTATTACATAAATTGTCATTATAATACTTTTACCAAAATTACTTTTTCAAATACTTCACTATTCTCTCAAAACCGAATAGACTGGCGCGAACGGATGGTGTAGTGAAATAATTTGACAACGACTCGTTGTCAAAATTTAGCGAGTAAAGGATTTGATAACCAATGGTTAACAAATTAACCTCGTGGGCTGCTATAGTGGTGGGGATACTTGAAAAATTGCATATGTATAGTATAGAAATCCCTAAAGCTCGAATTTCACCCTTTAGACCGTGGTAAAGTCAGCATTGCCCCAGACTTTGATGCTCCCCTACCGGATGATGTTTTAAATAGTTTTTTCAACCCAGCAGACGAAGACGAAGAAGGGTATTACTTTATACTCATGCATTTATTGGATGGATTACTGATAATATCTAATAAGATTGCTAATATATCGATAGGTAAAAATCGATTTAAGTAAATAATTTTATTTATGCAATATTAAATCGAACAAATTCCCCCTAATTTAGACAAAATTATTCAGGAAGCTGAACAAGGCGAAACAATCCAAATTACTCAGCAGGGCAAACAGACAGCTGTTATACTTTCTCATGCAGAATATGAAAAATTACTTAAGAAAACACCAAACTTTTGGGAATCTGTAGAAAGGTTTAGACAGGAGTATGATATAGAAGCAGCAGATATAAATCCAGATGAAATTTTTGCTTCGGGAAGAGATAAATCATCTGAGCGGAAAGTAATATTTTAATTTTATATCTCATAATTATGATTCATACAATCTTTAAAATAACTATATAACTAGCTGTACATTGCTTATAAAATAATGAATTATATCTAACTAAGTAGCGATGTATATTATATTTTTTAACGTAAATTATAAAAAAAATGTTACTGCTTCTTCAGAATTTACAATTACCTGTAGTGACTCGGTTGGGATATTCGTAACCAATTTTTATGTAGTTTATACGTACTCATTAAGCCCAGACTTTGTAAAAAGCTTAAAGCAATTCTTGTACAATAGGTGATGCCTCTGCAAATGAATGGATTTATAAAGAATTCCATTAGCAAACTTTACATATTGTTGCTTAGTGTTACGATACTTAACGCTGAATTCACTGCTAATCACACTTACTATGTAAGCAGGTCAAAACAAGAGGAGGTAATTATTTGTGGAATAATTACCCTTACTGCTCTTATACTTCTTATCGCCAAAACAACGTCACCTTGAATTATTAGGGTAAGAGCGTGGTCAAGTAAGCATTCCCCTAAAACTTTAATGCTTCTCTAGTAACTATGTCTTACGACCGCGCTTTTTTAAACTTGAGGTGGGTATTGCTAGACATTGCATGGTATGCAGTATACTAATGGCAATGTCAGAAAGCTTAAAAACTCTTTTCTGACTTTTAGGTAATTTGTATAGAAGGTAATATGGAGCAAAAAGCAGAAAATATTTAGTCGGTGTTAATAACGGTAAATCAAGCTAGGAGAAAAATCTATGCGAGTAAGGCAAGAAACTTTTGATACATATTGGAAATTTGCTGCCATGCGTCAGGAAGTATTTTTCAATAAAATTAACAATCCACTTCCCCCCTGGACTAATAATCGTATTCTTAATACTTACAAGTTTTGCAATGCTTATCGAGCAAGCGACCGCGTTTCTCAGTATCTTATTAAAAATGTAATTTATGACCCAAATAGGAGTAATAATGAAGAAGAAGTCATCTTTAGAATTTTACTATTTAAAATTTTTAATAAAATCGAAACTTGGAAATATTTAGAAGAGAAAGTAGGAGACTATATTGTATTATCTAATTTTAACTTTAATACCTATTCTTCTATTTTAGAAGAAGCAATGAATTCAGGACATGCCATTTATACTAGTGCGTATATGTCTTGTGCCAGTAAAGAGTTTGGTTATGATAAAAAGCATCAAAATCATCTCAAATTAATTGAAAAAATGGTTTTTGAAGATAAACTAATTAATCGCATAGTTAAAGCTAAAAATCTTGAAGAAGTTTTTAATATTATTCAAGAATATCCACTACTTGGTAAGTTTATGGCTTACCAATTAGCAATAGACATTAACTATAGTGAAATTATTAATTTTGATGAAAACAGCTTTACCATAGCAGGTCCAGGTGCTGAACGCGGTATCAACAAGTGCTTCATTAATACTGGTGGTAAAAATTACAGCGATATCATTCTTTGGATGACTGAAAATCAAGATAAAGAATTTCAACGTTTAGGTTTAAATTTTCAATCTCTCTGGGGTCGTCCTCTGCAAGCTATAGATTGTCAAAATCTTTTTTGTGAAACTGATAAATATTGCAGAGAGGCATTTCCTGAATTAAAAAGTAATCGTAAAAAAATAAAATCAAAATTTACTTCAAATTTTCAAGCAATTGATTATTTTTACCCACCAAAATGGCATATAAATCATAAAGTTCAACAAACGTTAGCGAAAAGATTGCAAAATCTAGATAATTATAAACTAGAAATTATTGAATTAGAAAATATTCAAACACAAAGAGAAATTACGAAACTTGAAGCATCAAATACTAAAAATTATCAGCAGCTATTTTTGGAAGACACGATAATTGATAGTTTACTAAGCAACATAGAAAAGAATAGCTCTCAATTTTTAGAAAATATGCCAATAGCAAAGAATAAGCAAGAGGCGCATAAAAAAAGTGCAAATAATAAGAGCAAAAAGCAAAAAAATTTACAGAATATGGAGGTCGAGAGTTCTCAACAACTATGTCTATTCTAGGTCAAATAATATGTGTATCTAGAGCTTGACAAAATTTGGTATGATGTGTATGCAAGTATAATAATTATGAGAAAATCTGCACGAATTGTAGGGGATTATCGTTACTTACTCAGTCGTAAATGGGACGCAAGTAAACCGAAAATTACCTTTGTAATGCTTAACCCAAGTACCGCAGATGCTAAACAAGATGACCGTACACTCCGTAAATGCATTCATTTTGCTAAATCTTTGGGTTATGGTTCTCTTCAAGTAGTTAACCTGTTCGCTTACCGCGCGACTAAACCTCGTGAGCTTCGTAAAGTTACTGACCCTGTAGGACCAAAAAATAACTTCTATATTCAATTAGCAACAAGACGTACTTCTTTGATTATTGTAGCATGGGGTACTCATGGAGGCTTTCAAGGTCGGGATAAAGTTGTACAGAATTTAATCTCTAGCAAACAAACTCTCTACTGTTTAGGCGTTACAAAATATGGATATCCACGTCATCCACTGTACCTTAAAAAAAATACTAAACCAATTATTTTTTAATGTTTGATTATAAGACTAACTAGCCTTGGAAAGCTGATTACCATATATTTAACTCAATATTATACTCATAAAAATAAAATTATTCGTAGCTTGGATAGAAGAATTAAACTGAAAAAATACGTTAATTTTAAGTTACACTACTTCGTTTAAGCTCCCGTTAGCGTTTTTTATTTAGCGAGAGTAATAAATGGCGTTTAAATTGTTAATATACAGCCAATAAACAATCGTGACAATAAGTAACCATGTCTGATTTTATGAAAATCATTTGATATACGTATTTATTTTTATATACCTGTCTAACTTTTTTTTTGTATACTAGGTAGTGAATAACCACTTATTTTTTCGTCTTCTTTTACTTATATTTTCTACATGCTCTGGAAAAGCAGCTTATCTAATAAATTTTGTCTAATAAATAAAAAAAGTTTGCTTTTTAAATTTAAACCCAGTCAAACTATCAATAACAGGATTAAATAATGGATTTCCGCCAGTATCAAGAACAAGCACTGATAAGCGACCAAGTTCCAAAGGGTACTGAAAATTCACAAATCGTACCTCTACTTGGTTTAGTAGGTGAAGCAGGTTCACTCCTTTCGGAATACAAGAAATACTTGCGTGATAAAGACGCTCACAAAAATTTTAAATATTGTGTAGCAGAAGAATTAGGAGATTTACTTTGGTATGTTGCCAACGTAGCAAGCAAATTTGACCTAGATTTAGAAGAAATAGCGCAAAAAAATCTAGAGAAGTGTCATGACCGTTGGGGATGGAAAAAGGTAAAGACAGATGGGAAAGCTACAGGCTACAACTTTGATAAAGAATTTGCAGAACATGAAAGATTGCCACGGCAGTTTGTAGTAGAGATTACCGAAGTTAGCCAAGATAACTCTATAAAGATGAAGGCATTCATCGATGGAGAACAGATTGGCAATGATCTTACTGATAACTCTTACTCAAACGATGGCTATCGTTTTCACGATGTTTTCCATCTTTCATATGCGGCAGTTTTGGGTTGGTCGCCGGTCATTCGCAGTAACCTAAAATGTAATGAATTAAAACGTAAACGCAAAAGTAACCCTAGTATTGACGAAGTAGAAGATGGCGGTAGAGCAATAGCAATTGAGGAAGGTATATCAGCACTTGTGTTTAGCTATGCTAAAGACCACGATTTTTTAGCAGGAGTTTCAGAAATAGACTACCAACTATTGAGGACTATCAAAAGCATGACCTCACATTTGGAAGTTTCTTTATGTTCTTTAGGTGATTGGGAAAAGGCAATTCTCATGGGTTATGAAGTCTGGCGACAAGTAGAGAAAAATCAGGGAGGAAAAGTTATTGTTGATATTGATGAAAGTTCTATAAGTTATCAGCCATAATAACAGCGAGCTATCAGTAATTATAATAGGATGTTTTAAAAGTTTCTTTAAATGTTATTAGTCCCGTAGTCCAGCATCTCAGTATTTAATCACACCTTAGATTCTTCGCTGCGCTCAGAATGACAATTTATACTTTACTCGACTTTTAAAACATCCTCTAAGTTTTGTGGGATGGGCATCCTTGCCCGTCCTATATGAGCAGGCAAGGATGCCCACTCCACAAGATGCCCTACTTTACTTAGTTAAATAATTTATTAGTCTTATATTCTCTGGCGCCTAATCAATTGACTAAACAATCCTGGTTGTTGTGCTAGTTGATCGAAGTTACCTTGTTGGACTAATTTACCGTTTTGGAGGACATATATTTTATCAGCGTTGCGTATTGTGCTGAGACGGTGTGCTACTACTATACGGGTAACGTTGAGTTTTTCTAAGCTTTCGCTGACTATTGCTTGGGTTCTGTTATCGAGTGCGCTGGTTGCTTCGTCGAATAGTAATATGCGTGGACGTAATGCTAATGCACGGGCAATAAGTAGTCTTTGTCGTTGTCCACCCGATAAGTTTGTTCCTCCTTCACTGACTACGGTGTGCATTTTCATTGGCATTGAGTTTATATCGTCTGCTAAACCTGCCATTTGTGCTGCTTCCCATGCTTCTTCCATTGATAAAACAGCATTACTCGAAATGTTCTCAAATATAGAAGCGGACATTAAGCGACTGTTTTGTAATACTACCCCTAACTGGCGCCTTACTGCATTGATATCTAAACCAGCTAAGTCTTGTCCATCTAAGTACAAACTTCCTGATTCTGGAGCGTCAAACCCTAATAATAATCTAAATAATGTTGATTTACCGCTGCCACTTGGACCGACTAGTGCTATAAATTCTCCTGGGTCTGCTTTGATGGAGACATCATCAAGCGTTAATGGTCCATCGTTACGGTAGCGAAATACAATGTTTTTAATATCTATTTTTCCTGATAACCTACCTGGGTCTGCTTTTGTTGTGTCTACTTCGGGAGTTGCTTTGAGTATTGGTTGCGCGCGTTCCCATAATGGTAGTGTTTCTAATATATCTACTACAGTGGTGCTTAAACTGGTGGCGCCGCTAATAAATGTTCCAAATGCAGCGTTAAATGCTAAAAAAGTACCTGTGGAGAAACTACCATTAGCTTGTGATGAAGCAAGTAAGCTGGTTGCACATCCAAACATAACAGCAGGAGTTAAGGCAGAAAGTATATTATTAACTACTACTAAGTTATCTTCGATACTTTGCGATGCCATCGTTAATTGTAATTGATGGCGATATTGACTACCCCAGTAAGCAAATGCTCTAGCTTCAGCTCCAGCAGTGCGAAATTTTGATACACCCCCAATAATTTGCACCATCATCCCAAATAGTTTACCTTGTTGGTTTAATAGTGGACGGACTTTTTTAATGGTAAGAACACCAGAAATAATGGTAACTACAACGTTGACTAAAGCTACAAGTGTGGCAACGAGTGCTAGTGGAATGCTGTAGTAAAATAGTAATCCGAGGTTGAGTAGAGAGAATACACTCGAAAAAAAGCTTTTGAGTAAAGTATTGCTAAGTTTTTGACGAATTTGAGTGATTACAGAAACCCGTGCGCTTAAATCACCTATTGAGAATGCACGAAAAAACGATGGTTTGAGTTTTAATAATCTATCCCATACTGCTGCTTGGGTGGTAGTATCGGCGTAAGTTTCCAACCGCATTAATGCAAAACCCTGTGTGAGTTGGAATAATGTGGCGCCTATTGTAGTTGCAACCAAACCTAAAGCAAGCTGAAATAATAGTGATTTATCACCACCCCCACTAGGTATAGCTTGGTCGATAATAAGTGCTGTTGCTTGTGGCGTCACCATACCGAGTAAAGTAGTTGCAATACCACCAAGCAAAATTGTCAGCATCTCCTTAGAACGTCCATACAGAGCAAATTTCATCAAAGACAGAAAATTTTGCGTTTCTGGTAACGGACGATAGAAAGTGTAAGCAACAGGTGATAACGTTGCAGCAATTTTTTGATTACATGGCAAACGTTTTTGTAAAACGGGGTCAATTATTTCATAGCGACTTTCAGAAACAGGTAACAAAGCAATAGGACGATTATCTTCTAATTTATATGCAACGAGCGGTCCACTATCTTGCTTCCACCACTCACCTTGTAGTGTAATGCGACGAACGCGGATATGGGAAGCGCGCGCAATAGCGTCGAGTGGGTCGCGTACTCGTTGTAAATCTTCAGAAGAAGCTGGAGGGTTAATAGTAATACCCAACACTCTCCCAACTATACCCGCAGAAAACAGCAAAGATTTTACATGCAACTTCTCTGCATCTTCGGTACTTATAGGCGCCGCAGGTACGACTTTTGCTTTTTCAGGTTCAAATATACTAGCAAATTCCGATAAAGTGCTAGCTATTGCTTGATTATTTAACCTTTCGCGTTCTTTTGCGCGCGCTAGCTCAAAGAGTGTTTCTTGATGTTCGACTTGACTTATTGCTTGCAGTACAAAACTTTGTAGCTCGTGTAAACCGTTGAGTAAGAACTGAGAATCTAGATATAACCCTCCTTCATTTTCTGTTATACAAGCTGAGTCAATTTCCACTATAGACTCGCGTGCTTGTAACCATAAATTTTTCTCTAAAGGAATTCTGCCTGTATATGGAGTAATTTCTAAATTATCTAACCCTAGTAAATTAGCTTGTCCTTGTAATACTTTTACCCAAATTACTTTTTCATACGGTGGTTGAAATACTTCACCCTCTCCGAATACGGCACATCCCGGCGCCTGTGATGGTGTTGGCAATTTAGATGATGTAATCGTCGATACTGACGTTCCTAGAATATTTACCCATCGTTCAATTAATTGAATTGCTGGAATTTGTTTATTTCTATAAAGATTTATATTAGTATTTTGATTAATGTTACGATTAATGATATTAATATCTCGTTTAATTAAATCGCAAAACTCTGATTTAGAAATTCGTACAAGCTCACTCTCTTCTAAACTCACAGCCAAAATTTGATGCTGTCCATTTAATGAGCATGTCGCCGAAAACATTGCCTCACCAGCTTTGACTGTAGATAAATAACGGCGCCGACCTTTCGGTGTACCATGTTCTACACTTATAGCAAACAATGCTAAGGCGCCGGACTTTACTAGCCAAACGGCGCCAGGGTTGTCAAGTAACAACGGCTCGTTGCTTTTAAAGGAATAAACTTCACCATAATCATTTATATCGATATTATGTTTATGTTCTGCCAGCATTCCTAACATCTCCTTTCCAGTAGTAGCGCGCGTTCAACCGCCCTTTGCTGCTTTTATATCAGCAGAACGTACTGAACGGTTGCTGTTTACTACTATTTCTGGCGAGCAAGAACATATGCATAACCCGTTTGCCTATGAAAACCTTATGAGTACCAAAAAATGAATGATCTTGCGGTGTCATGAGTCGCGAACGTTAACGCAGTTTTCCCGTTATCGAAGATATCCCGAAGGGTAGGGTAGCATCTCAGAGCGTAACTTAAACATAGTTTTCCCGCAAAGTGGGAGATTTGAAGCGAATGTTGTTAGCGACTTAAAACTTGGTGCTGTATCATTTACTCATGCGGAGGGACGCGCTCTTGCCAAGCTAGCAAATGAAATGAAAGTTAGAAATATAACTGGGGGAGAAGCAACTTTATACGTAGATAAACCACTGTGTAACTATTGTCAAAAAGTAGTATTTAGTATTACAAGGCAGTATAATGTAAAACTAACAATAATTTCTCCATAACGATTAAAATTTAATTACGAGGATAAATCATATGACTATATTTAGTAGCAATATTAATCAATTGAATTCAAAAGTTAACCTTTTTCTAGAAGAATTGGATACAATCGCTTGGTTTAAAAATGTTGGTAAATCTATACATAGCCATAAGTTAAACAATTATTTTCTTGGGATGATGCTTGGTCACATCTACAAAACGAGAATTGGATAAATGCTTCATTCCATAATCATATAGATAGTATGAATCCTGTTTGGGATATTGCTTATGATAAAGCATTGCAAGCTGTATCCAAATCAATTTACTGTCACGAGCTTGAAGAAGGAATAAGTGTGGCTGATGCAGTAGCCTATGATGTTGCTGCTGCTGCTGTAGAAATTGTAACAGGCAGTTCTGATACTTTTTTTACTAATCTAATAGAATGGTATCGATTAGGACATTGGCCTTGCGGTTGGGATGGACAGTACCCAGAAGGTAAATTAATTGTTTATTAAAGGAACTGGCGCCTAAGAGTTGTGCAAACAATGCTTATGCACTACGCTTGTTGCTAAAATACTGCTTAAATACTTTATTTTGGTGTTGTTTTCCAATCGTGATGCTATTCAATAGTATAAAACAATGACACGGATTTCATTAACCAAATAATAAATTATTCCAAATTTGCTAGTAAATCTGAAATATCCTCATAGTCATAAGGAGGACGTTTTCTTATCGCTAAAACAGCTACTTGCTGAAACTCTTCGTCAATTGCATAAATTACTCGCCACATACTAAGACGAATCCGCCTAATTTCCCAATCAGTATCGACTTCTTCCAAATCTAATTCAATGCTATTGTAAGGACGTGGTTCTTTTGCCAAAGAATCAATCAAACTCTTCATTCTTTGCCGAATATTCCCTGGCAGTGCTTTTCGCTCATCATAAACGGTAGCTTGCAACCTAACACGATACATCAGCTAAACCTTAATCCTCGTCCCATTGTTCTTTAACTGCATCCCAATCAAGCCACTCTTCACTAGCAGAACCAGAGCGCAGTTGCTTCAACTGGGGGATAGCAGCTTTAACAATTGCTGCATCTTCTTGCTTCTCTACCCAATCAAGCAAAGTTTCCCAAGATGCCATACTTAGCTGTACAGCTACCCGTTGACCATGTGCATCTACCAAAAAATTAGCAGATTTTAAAGCTTTCAAAACATCTGTCATTAGTTTAGCGTATAGAGACTTTATCTTATTCTAAAACTTTTTTCTCTTGTACTCGCGGCTTAACTTGCTTGCCAAGTGTATGAAAGTAACAAAAAATTACATTCGCACTTAGGGACTTCCAATTAAATAAATACCCAAAATTGTCTTGTGGGGTGGGCGTCCCCGCCCGCCCGCGTCTGGAACGGGCGAGGACGCCCATTCTACAATATGGAGATGGAGAATTAAATTTTTGGAAGTCCATTAACAACAGTCCGAGTAGTGCGAGTTGGCATTTACACTTAAGGCGCCATGCTTACGCGATATTACTATAAGCTTTAACTGTAGCTATTAGGACGGCGCCTTAACTATGATGTACCATTCTCTACAACAGTTCTACTTGCATATTTACTGTACCTTAACCATGAAGGTAAAATAATTACATCTGGAACACCCAGGAGAGAATTATGGCATCAGGAATAATGGTTGCAGGTAAGTGGATAACCGATGGTAACGAGCGCACTCAAAACGGTGAGTTCCATGAGATACCAACAACATTTCGCCATTACATAACCGCAGATGGTTCTAGTGGGTTTAAAGCAGAAGCAGGACGCTATCACCTTTACGTTGCCGCTTCTTGTCCGAATGGCACATCGCACTTTAATTATGCATGAAATTAAAGGACTGCATGATGCTATCTCAGTTTCTATTGTCGATCCGATTATGAGCGATAAAGGCTGGATGTTTTCTCAAGCACCAGGAACCATTCCTGACTCAGTAAATAACGCTCAATATTTGCAAGAAATCTATCTCAAAGCTAATTCCAAGTATACGGGACGAGTCACTGTTCCGGTATTGTGGGATAAACAAACTCAAACCATCGTTAACAATGAATCTCGCGAAATTATGCGGATGTTTGATATCGAGTTTGCTTCCTTAGCAACGCAGAAAATAGACTTATACCCACAGGACTTGCAACGGCAGGTTGATGAAACTATAGATGCAATTTATACACCAATTAATGCTGGGGTATATCGCGCGGGATTTGCGACTTCGCAAGTAGCTTACGAAGAAGCAGTGACAGAACTTTTCGAGAGTTTAGATAAATGGGAAATTATTCTTAGCAAGCAGCGTTATTTATGCGGTAATTCCCTTACAGAAGCCGATATTTGCATGTTCGCAACATTGTATCGTTTTGACACAGTATACTACGGTCACTTTAAATGCAATTTGCGACGAATTCTCGATTATCCCAACCTCTGGAAGTATTTAAAAGACCTATATCAACTTCCTGAGTTTAAAGCCACCTGTAATCTCGACCATATCAAACGTGGCTATTATATGAGTATGACCGATATTAACCCCAATCGAATTGTACCTAAAGGACCTATCGTTGATTTTGATATTAAAAAATAAGGTTAGTCTCCTGGCAAATAGAAAGATAAATGAGTTTTATAGACATTATGTATGTTGGGTTGCGCGTAAGCAAAGCCAACCTACGAACATGTGGGAGTTACTGGACGTGTGGAGGGTGTAAAGTTAGGCGCCATTGCTACAAGTTCTATATTGCCATCTAGACTTTTAATCCAACCTTGTGCTTCTAATATAGGAGGTTGTGATGATTGTACATTTGATACCTTAGCTGTGCCATTTCCTTCTAATGTAGCAATAGAACTAAGCTTAGTTGTACCTGGCATTAGTTCAAGAGGACTTGGTGGTAAGCTACCACGTCCAGTAACTGTAAATTCTCCTAAAGGTTTGTCACCTGGGTTTCTAGGACAAATTTGAGCGACCCGTCTTGTTGCGTCTACGACTTCTTCGGGTAGTTCAATAATTGCTTGTGTGGGGTCTATATCTGGTTGAGCAATATTAATTTGTCCTTGTACTCCTAGTAGGGGACTTGCTGTGATGTCACTTTGCGATATTGGAAAAATAGCTGGTTTGATGCCAAATAATCCTTGAGTTCTAATATCTATATTTCCACCTCGTCCTTCAAATGCATTGGCGCGAATATCACTGTCTTCTTTAGCAACTGCTACAATTGCATTTGTATTAATTCTAATATTACCTCCTTGGGCACGGTTATTTGCACTAGCATTAATTTGGCTACCGTTCCGCAATAGTAATATATCTAAGTCACGCAAGTTAATTTCGGCGCCAGTTTGCTGATTCTCTAATCCTGTTTCTGCTGTTAATCTGCCTCTATTAAGTCTAATAAAGTTGGCATTAATATCTAGTGTACCTGCTCTACCTTCAGGACTGCTAACACTGACACGAGAATCCTCGGTAACGTTCAAGGTTTTTGTCTTCATTACTAAATTACCTGCATTGCCTCTATTTGTTGCTTCCACTGATAATTCACTTTGCCCTCTCAAATTTACTGTGGTCGCGTTAACACCTAAATTACCTGCTGTTCCATTGGGTTGAGTTGCACGCGCGGTAATCAAACTATTATTATTTAATAAAAGTGTTTGTATATTTAACGCAATATCACCACCGTTTGCTTGTGAGTCAGTCGAAGCTGTTATTTGTGCGTTATCTAAAACTTGTAATTGTGGTGTAGTGACAAATAAATTTCCAGCAGTCCCAGTACCAGTAGTGCGAGTTGATAGCTGACTACTGTTAATATTATATATAGATGTACCGATAACCTCGACTGCTTGCGATGAATTTACTGTTAAGGCGCCACCTCTCCCTGAACTTTGCACAACTTCTGTTGATACAATTCCACCATCACGAATACTCAAACGTGGTGTATTGATATTAAGATTACCTGCATTTCCTGAACTTTCGGCGCGCGCTGTCAATAAGCTGGGTGCAAAAATACTATTTGCTGACACTCCAACAACTTCTACAAATTCAGACGCATTGATATTTAAATTACCTCCTTTTCCACTCTTAAGGATTTTTTTCTGCGGAGGATTGAGTACACCAACTTGGTATGCAGTATTTTTTTTGTAAAGTTTTGCTCCACCAAACTTAGAGATAAAAGCAATATAGGATGGTGGTAATAATGAACAAAAATCAGGTGATATAGTTTTCTTTATATCTAGTTTTCCTTTCTCTGTTTCTACAACATGAAATTTAAGGGTTTGAATTTCATTAATCTCTTTCTCTAACCATTCGTACATTGTTCTATCGCCTCCTTACCTGATATTGGTTAACTAACAAATAACACAAAAAAACGGTATGGGTTCGCCTTTAATCAAAAATAATGTTCACTCATTGGTAGTCTTTCTTCTTTTACCAAACCTTTGTTGGTCTGTTTCTCCCGTAACGGGGTCTGGAATCATGTGTTCAGTATTGGGGTCGCCAAATGCTGGTTCGACAAACATCGGATCACCACCATCAGCTAAAGGTCTTGGATGGGATGCCCGTGCAAATTTACCAGTGACAGGGTCGATAGGCCAAGGTTCTCCATTTCTTTGTTCCCATCGTCTTTGTGTTTTTGTGGTTAACATAATTACATACCACTGCACAGGCGCCTTGGCCCGTGCTACAACTATCCAGCTTGTCCAATTAAATCGAAATTACCTTGACGTAAAGTGTCAGGGTGTGGCATTTTATTTAAGCGCATTAATTCGGTAATAGCTGCGGTTTCGGTGTCGCGTTTGCTACTGGCTGCTGCTAACACTTGATTGTCTTTTACATAGAAAACAATAAATTCACGTTTTTGTAAATCTCCATCAACAATAATTTCGTCCCATTCTTTAGCATGTCCTACATAGCGCAAAGGGAAATCAAACTGCATTGTCCAAAATACGGGAACGGTTTGAAATCTTACTGATTTACCTAACATGTTGTGTGCGGCAATTCTTCCTTGCTGTGCGGCAATTCTCCAGTGTTCAACGCGCGTATCTTTACCTGTACGCCTATCTGGGAACCGTGCGATATCTCCTGCTGCATACAAATCTTCAATACCTTCAGCAGTACATAAAAGGTGTTCATTAACAGGTATGCTTTTATCTTGATTTAAATCTATACCTTCGAGAAAGTCAGTAGCTGGTTGTACACCAATACCCACAACTAGCATATCAGTGGGTATTCGCTCTTGGTTGTCTAATATTACTGCTTCAACTGTATCATTACCTTCAACACGAGTTACTTTTCTGCCAGTTTTAAAAGTTACACCGTTATCTTCATGTACTTGCTTAAATATTTGTCCTATTTCTTCACCTAAGATTTTCTTAAATGGTATCGAATCAGGTGATATGACTGTTACTTTTACACCACGTTGCGTTAAGCTCGAAGCTGCTTCCATTCCAATAAAGCTTGAACCAATTACAACTGCATGACTTGCTCTTGATGCTGCTGTTAATATACTTTCTGTGTCGGTAGCGCTACGTAAAGTAAATATATTTTTTAAATCGGCGCCATCCACATCTAACTGACGCGCTTTACCACCTGTAGCTACAAGTAAAGCATCATAATTAAGACTTTCCCCATCAGCAAATGTTACAGTTTTAGCTTTTGCATCGACATGTACTACTTGTTTATTTAATAAAACTTTAATATTATGTTCTTGATAAAACTCAGGCGCCCTCAGAGGTAATTGCTCTTTATTAACCTTACCAGTAAAATAATCTTTACTCAAGCAGGTACGGTCATAAGGTATTTGGTCTTCTTGCGTAACCATAACAACACGCCCTTGAAAACCTTCTACTCTCAATGTTTCTGCTGCATGGGCGCCTGCTGCTCCTGCTCCTAATATTATAAATGTACGTTTATCTATTTCAGAATTATACTCAGCCATTGCTCTAGTTCTAGTTTGTGAGCATGATTGAGGTATAGTAACAATTACATCTTCATTTTCTACATGCACAGAATAACAAGGTAAAGAATCTAACCCTGGTGGTTCTTGTTGGTCGCCTGTGTCTATTTGAAAATAAGCGTTGTGCCAAGGACAAATAATGTGATTTCCACTTAAAATACCATCTGCCAATGGTGCTTGATAATGCGTACAATAGGCGCCGATAGCATAATATTCTCCATTTGAACGCACTAGTAGTATATCAGTTTCGTTTACAGTTACTTGTCGCTTTTCTCCATCTTGTAAGTCATTTACCTTTGCGACTACTGCTTCGTTTTTCTGCATAACGTTTCGATATTGTTTAATTACATTTACACAACAAAATGTAGAGACGTGAAATTTCACGTCTCTACACACGACACATAGCATTAACTAATGATTAGTGTTTGCCAAACCACTTAGAAGCGATTGCTCCTAATGCGGCGCCTACCATAGGGTTGCTGAGGAACTTAAAGATTGCAGGTTGTTCTGCCATTACCTCACGGAAGAGGTCAGGATGATTGTGGTATGTAAACGATGCGAGTTTAGATACATCATCAGCAGTCATCCGGTTGGGGTTGTGAGTAGAAAGACCCAATTGCTTTTCTAGATGACGGTCGTCAAGTCCTCTTTCTTTAAGGTGCTTGAAGAATGAACGCGCTACATCGTCTCTTTCGTTTGGTTGAATCTTTTCAATTGCCTTCTTGAGTTCTGGCTCCATTTGGCTTGGAGGAACTTGGTTGTGGTCAATACGACCGAACAATTGGCGCCGTTCTTGGTGTGTTGAACGTTGTGCAAAATCGTCAAAGTTCTGATACTCTCTTGAAGGGTCTCTTGGAGCATCATCAAGAGATTCTGTATTTCCTTGTGCCAAATCATTCATGATTTGACGTTTGTATTGGTCGCTGCTAGACATTTATTTCTCCCTTCATTCAAATTTTATTTAAAGTCAACTAGCTTCTTGTTTTGTTTGAAGTCAATCAAAATCGTTTTATGAGTTGTACGCGATTTGATTTGACTGAGTATCGTACTTAGCTGTTAAAATCAGCTTTTTATCAGGTGCGTATACTAAAACCGTCAAGTCCTGATTTGGAAAGTTCTTGTGGAAACCTTGCACTAAAGATTTTGCCAATGGTCTTACTTCTGCTGGACGAACTTGAGGTGTAATTACAACACCTAATTTGTTGTTATCACGCACAAAAGCATCAGAGACGATTCCTTTTGCTGTTGATACTACCCAGTTGCCAAAGTCTTGACCTTGTGCAGTATTACCCAGTTCTAACTGTGAGTAATTATTGCTATATGTTGCACCTGGTAGCTGTGATGTTGGCTGTTTTGCTTGTACTGAGCTACATGCACTAGTAGTTGTTAGTAGTAGCACTAATGCAAATGCTGTTAAAATACGACGGAAATGCTGAATTATTTTCACGCTTTACCTCCTTGATATGTAAAGATTTTTTAACTTTTTTGATTAAATGCGGTCTTGTTTATTAACGACAGTTCTACCGTCGGTGTCTATATCCAATTCTTCACGACGAATTGTTTCAGTTGCTTCGACTGTTTCATGGTCTACAACTTTTCGGACACGAACTTCTTCTCGTACTACCGCTTCTTTACGAATGTCAGGAACTTCTTCGTAAATATCTACATGCGCTATTTCACCTTCACGGAATGCTGTTGCATCACCAGTAACTACTCTACCTGCATCTGCGGGGGTGACACGCTCAATAACTACTCGCTCTTTCTCAATTGGTACTGCTACACGTGCGGTTTCTGTTTCAACATGCTTACCAATTGCAACTTCACCAGCTTTACGACGCTGTTTGTTGGCTACTAAGCGCTCTTCATAAAGTCTAATAGTTGTATCATCCTGTACGCTGGTGTCGTATAAATCAGCGTCTTGGCTATAGTTATAAGTATTGCGGTCGTAAGTTGGGGTGGTACGTCCAACTCCACCCAGAGGCGCCGAGGCTTCGAGTGGTGTACGATATACTCCACGTACTCGCTCTTCGTAGTCGTAGTCTAGTACTGTATCATCCTTAAATTCAGGTAAATCTTCTGCTTGCTTTTTAGTTAACGCAGTATACACACGCTCTTCTATTGAATCAACTTGAGCGCGACCAAGTGGAAGTAATACTTTCTTACCAAAAATCCAAAAGCCTAAATCAACAAGTAGATAACGGAACTGTCCTTGGTCATCGACTAGGATATCACTGACTGTGCCAATTTTCTCATCACTGCTTCGGCTATAGACACCCATTCCTTTAATGTCTTTACCTTGAATAGTGTTATGGTAGTCTGTGTCGAAATCGCTAATTTTATGGAGTGCCATTAGTTATTTTCTCTAGGGTTATTTACTAACAATATTAAATATCTAAAACCCATGAGCCATCTTTCTAGAGAATGAAACGCCCTTATCTCCAGGTATAAAACACTCTTAATATTTATTAATATTTGCTCAATTTGATGCTTATATCAGCATGTAAGGTAATAATATTTCTCAAAATCTGGTTTTACAGATACCATTATAATGATTAACTATAAAATTGTGACTAGTTTCTAGCATTCTATGTCAATTATAGATAAGTCATTATAGGACTAAAGTACTAAGCAAATTATTAATAATTGTGACTATGTTCTAGCATTTAATGTATGTTACATAACATTGTATTCTAACTTTTGAGAGATACTGTTTCATTCAATTGATTGATGATAAGTTCGCTTAAATATGAGGAGATATAGTTAAATAAATTGAGAATATAACTAAATACTGAAGTTACTATGAAAAAGTAGTTCCGTTTCTTTTTAGCTGTTTTTTAATTATTGGTGCTGCTGTACTGATGTAACTACTAAAATAACCGACCGAGAAGCAACTGATGCAGCTAAAAATGATGCCCAAAGTCAAATCAGGCGCCAGCAGTTAAATGCCGATATTCGTGCGCGTGAAGAGATGAAAGTTACCGTAGCTAGTGCTAAGACTAAGGTGGTGAATAACCAACAGTAGAAAAAACTAGAACAAAAACTAGAACAAAGGAGTCAATTATGGAAACTCAAGAACAAACCAAACAACAAGAATATGCTACTAAGCTTCAAAACGAAGCAACTTCTCAATTCGATAGCCAAGTGCAACGCATTACTCAACAAGTTTCTAATTTTCTCGCAGAGCTACCAAGCAACGTTAATCGCTTCTATCAAGAGTACAAACTTCCTGTCCTTAGCTTTGTTGCACTTGTAGTTGGCATTGTAGTACTCCGTGTCGGCTTGGCAGTTATAGGCGCCATCAATGGCATTCCTTTAGTAAAACCAATTTTTGAGTTAATAGGAATGGGTTATACTGGTTGGTTTGTTTACCGCTACTTACTCAATAGTTCTGCTCGTAAGGAACTAGCAGAAAATATAGACTCGACTAAAAAGGAAGTCTTGGGTAACTAGGTTAGTACTGGGACGGGCAGGGATGCCCGTTCCACAAGAGTTTATATTGTTGTTTGTGGTCTGTGGACAAAGAGTCTGAATAGTACTGTAAACACAATACCACTTAGTACTGTAGCCCAAGTTGCTGGTGACAGCGTTTGATTCATGGCAATTGCAACTGCTGGATTTAATATTCCTTTACTAATTAATAATCCAGCAGTTAAGGCTGCACCTATAGCTATACCACTACCAGAAGAAGGAACATTCTTTTCATAAACTGCTAAAACTGTTAGCATCAAAATACCAAAACCAACAAATTCTGCCAAGCTGTTTGCAGCAAAATAATACGGCGCCAAAACACCGACTAAGTTACCCAACGAACGCGCTAACAACGCACCAAGGATTTGGGCTGCAATATATAATGTACCAGTACTAGCCGTAATACTTCGATTTACAAGTAGACCAATAGTGACGGCTGGGTTTAAATGGGCGCCTGAAATACTTCCAACTGCGTAAACAAATGCTGCAAGCGTTAAACCAACTGCGTAAGGTGTACCACCCAAAAGTGCAGCTAGTGTTAGGAAAAAGGTTCCTATAAATTCAGCAAAAGCAGCTTTAACGTTTGGTTTGAATAAGGCGCCTGTGGAGTTTCTCATGTTGCTATATTTTTAATATAGAAACCGGGTTTCTACGCATTCATTGTCGCAGACAAATCATCATTTTGGTTACAACATCTCAACAAAGAAACCCGGTTTCTAGTTGTTTTTACTATTTATATAGCTATTAAGTAATTATTATAGTTATAGAGTAACTTCAAGTTCGGCAGCTATGCCAAAATGGTCAGATGGATAAATTTGCTCGTTATCTGGCGCCGACTTGGTAAGTATCAATTCACAGTTATGAACTTGTAAACGCTGGTTAATAAATATATAGTCTAGCGTTCCGCGCCACGGTTCAATTTTACGATGTACTAATATATTCACTACACGGCGCCCGATTTTACGGGTTAAACTTCTATTCGGTTTGCTTAAAGGTGTAGGACAAGTGTATTCAGGTTCGTGACCGTGATGTGCTGCATAAGCTGAAATAAAATGTTCACGTATAAATTCTATTTCTGGTGTGTCGGGTGTTGCATTAAAATCTCCGACGGCAATTATAGGCAGTAAAGGTAACTCACTTAACCAATCTACAAGTAACTTAAACTGTTCCATTCGTGCAGGAGTAGCACCAGGTTGCCAGTAATAATGTCCATTACAAAATATCAATGGTTGATTATTTATATAAACAAGTACATACTGAGCTAGGCGCCCTTGACTTTGTAAATCAAGCTGTTGCTGCAAAACAAACGGATAGCGACTCAGTATACCAATTCCATATTCAGGCCCATTTTTATATGGTGGTGCTTGAAAAGGAACTAAGTACATATAAGGCATATTTAGTTGCTGTGCTAACCAATCACCTGTTTGTTCTTGAATATTAATTTCTTGTAATGCGATTAAATCTGCATTTATTAGTTTAAGCTCATCAACGAGAAGTTTACTTCGCTTCTCCCAACACTCCATGTCAAACAAAATATTGACGGTAACAACTTTAACCATAAAATAATTCTACAAGGATAATTTGAATGATTTTCATGCTATTTTTGCATCCAAACGCTGTACAACGAATTCAAGCGAATCTGGGGTAGAAATTGTAAAGCTATCTAATGGTAGTATTTTTATGTTTTCTTAAGGTTCTTTATGAAACAATAATTTAGTGAATGTTCTACACATAGATTTCCCAAAATTTCTACCGAGCGAACATTTTACAGGCGCCTTTCTCACTACACTACCCAGATAGCTGTATTTATGTTTCAACAACACAGATTGAACTTAAACTGTAATAGTTAAGATTTGTATGTAATCCGTGAGTAGACAAATATACACAGATATCCAGCAGTTAGCTAGTTGATTGATGTACATTCTGCTTTGTTTTTAAAAGTACAAAGAAGGATATGGCGCCTTATATGAATAAATCGTAGAGATTGGCGCCTGAATCTGTTCGCATATACTTGTAGTTATATTTGCGTATTGATTATCACTATTAATACAGAGTTAGGCTAGCTGCTTGTGGATGTGTAATGAACAATAACAATTTGAGTGGCGCCACACGTAAAATCAAGATTCAGTGAATTTAGCAGGATTTAAATGACTTTACCTCTAAAAGTCATTATAGTATTTCTACTTAATTAATGCGTCACCCATACAACATCTATCATGAATAGCAAAATTCTGCTCCAAGCTACATTAACTGCAACTACGTTGACTTTAGGTATTGGATTAGAAACTGCGAATGCAGCTCTACTAATCGGAAATACAAGAGGTGACAATGTAGTATTATTCGATGAAGAAAGCGGTAACTTTTTGGGTGAGTTTATTACACCGGGTAGCGGAGGGTTGAAGGCACCGGATAGTTTGTTATTTGGTCCAGATGGTAACTTTTATGTGTCGAGTGGAGACGCTAAGGAAAATTCTGCGATTCTTCGATACGACGGAACAACTGGAAAATTCATTGATACTTTTGCAAGTGGTGGTGGGTTGATTCGCCCTTATGGTAAGGCATTTAGTCCTGACGGTAATCTTTATGTGAGTAGTTTTCTAACAGACCAAATTTTACGCTACGACGGTAAAACAGGCGCCTTTATTGATGTGTTCGTACAAGGTAATGGTAAAGCTGGGGGATTAAATGGTCCTAACGGTTTATTATTTGATTCTGATGGAAATCTCTACGTTACAACTCAAGGTAGCGTGGCAGTAGATGGAAAACCAGATTTTAGCTTTGGTTTACCTTCTCAAGTATTACGCTTTGATGTCGCGACAAAAACATCTTCCGTATTTGTAGACCAACCAGCACCATCACCTGACAGTTTTGGTTTTGTTAGTTTTTTAGGGTTAGCTTTTGGTGCTGGTGATGATTTGTTTGTGAGCGATTTTGCAAATGATATTAGACGTTACGACTCGAAAACAGGAGCTTTAATTGATACTTTATCTACTAACTACACTGATAGCGTACCTTCTAGTAACTTCATTGGTAGTTTAACGTTAAATAATAATAATATCCTTTACAGTGTTGGGTTTGATAATACAGCGAACAGTAGAAACCTTGGCGCCATTCTACGTTATGATGCGCTACTTGGTAAACCATTACCATCGCAAGGTAACAGCGGTTCGGTGTTTGTGCCAACTAACGATAAACTTTTACGCCCAATTGGAATTATTTATACTGATAGGAAAGTTATTCCTGTACCCGAACCATCTTTAACGCTTAGTTTACTTGCTTTATTGTCTTTTTGTGCAATAAGGATATTGAACAAGAAAACTAAAAGTGTTTAACAGTCGTTGGCGCCTCTTAACTTTAATTATAAGAATATGAGTTCAGGATGCAATGAGCAATGAAAAACGGCACCACTGTTATTACAGCGATTACAGCAGTTCATCGCTTTAATCGGCTATGTTTTGCAAACAAGGTCTGGACAGTAAGCCAAATCTGGGGTTAGATCAAGATGCCTCCCCACTTGCTCTTGGGGGAAATTAGTTGAATGGAAACACGAAAATGGTGGAGATACTGTTTGTGCATGGCGCACTCGTCCGCGACGGCGCTTGGTGGTGGCGGCGGGTTGCCGAGCAAATTCATGAGCAGACTGGTGTTGTGAGCCGCGCGGTCGAGTTGCCATCCTGCGGAGAGTTAGCTCCACCCGGTACCGCCGGCTTGCTTGAAGATGCCCAGGCGCTTGCAAGGGCGCTCGACGATGTGGACTCTGCCATCGTTGTCGGGCACTCCTACGGCGGCACGGTCATCGCGGAAGGCGCCGACCACCCAGCCGCTCGTCATCTGGTCTACATAACCTCGTACCTGCCAGACATCGGGCAGTCGCAAGCCGACATCATGAGCGGCGAACAAGACCCGGTTTCTTTTGCGCCGAACGACGATGGCACGGTTCGCCTTGCCGGCTACACCGCCTCCTCGCTCGGCGACCGCTTCTGGCAGGACTTGACAGACGAACAAACTCAAGCCGGGGCGTGGGAGCGCCTGACCGCGCAGTCTGTACGCGCCTTCGGGACTAAGACGACCAAGGCGGCATGGCAGGGCAGACCCTCGACGTACCTCGTTTGCACAGAAGACCGCAGCACCTCAGAAGCCCTACAACGCTTCCATGCCGCCAGGGCGAAGCGCTCAATCGACCTGCATACTGGTCACCACCCGTTCCTATCCCGACCCGACCTTGTTAGCAAACATCTCATTGAAGTACTTGGCACCGACTGAAGGCTTTTACTACTTATTTATTAGAGCGCGCCAATTTAACGAGAACAATCGATTGGCGCCTGTTTTTTTGTTGGTGTAGTTAGAACTCTGTAGTTGGCAAACTTTTTGTAGTTATTCAGGGCGCCGAAATCATATTTAGTGCAAAATAACTACAAGAAAAGTGCAACTGTATCTCGGAACAGTATTCCGATTCCTTCATAGGTATCTTACCTGATATTTACCTTTAACAATATTCAAGGCGAAAAAGGTTGATTTTCATTCTTGTCTGGAAGAATACTGGGTATCGCCATGAAAATTAGCATTATTATATTAGCCACCCAGAACAACATAACTAGCCATAACAAACCTAGCTCAGGTTGACTATAAGAAGTTAAGTGCAATCCTTCCCAAACTTGCCACAAGCGAAAAATTGTGTAAATAGTTCCAATAACAACAACAACACTTTTGACAAGCCAACGGCTAAAACTAACTTCACAGACCAATTGAACTACAACCACTACAATATAGCTGACCAGAAATTGGCGAACGATAGAATTCGACCATGAAGTTATTAACAGTACAAGTGGAACAATTACTCCAATAACTAAAGCGATTTTCACCCAAACCCGTATAAATCGTAATTGTCCCTCAGTGTATGCCATCATTGTTTTGAGCGGTAAACTCCCGGTTTTTACCAACCAACCTATCAAGATGCTGCTGAGTGTGGCGCCTGTCAGAAACGATGCAATAGTCAAAGTGTTATTGGCAATTGGAGTTGTAATGATGTTCATAAATACCTTCACAGAATGCTGTAAGGACAACAGGCGCCTTCTTGAATATTCATGGCACCATTAAAGTGCCATTATACATAGGCAAAACACCTGTAGTTATAGAGTACTTAACAACGATGTCACTAATCGAACACTTAGAAGACGGTGATTGGCGCGGCGCCCTTCGTAGAAGGTTTGAGGGAGCAATTCGTTTATTACAAACAGACCGATTTGGTAGGTGTTCTAGCGCCGCCCTGATATCTAAACGGGCAAGGATGCCCATTCCACAATACAGGATAATTAAATTTTTGGAAGTCTCTTATTGTGTAAAGATATTAGTGCTATTCTAATGTTCCACCTTCACTTTTAACCAGTTCTAAATAATACCCCTCAACTTTACTCAAATCATCATGGGTTCCTCGCTGCACAACTTTACCGCAATGCAACACTATAATCTCATCACAGTCGCGAATTGTACTCAAACGGTGGGCGACTATTAAACAGGTACAACCTCGTAGACGTAAATTTTGGTCAATAATCTTTTCGGTTTCTGTATCTAACGCACTTGTGGCTTCATCCATTAATAATATAGATGGATTATTAACTAGTGCGCGAGCTATCTCTAACCTTTGTCGCTGTCCTCCACTAAGGTTCGTGGCGCCTTCTAGTAAATCTGCATTATATCCACCCGGTAAAGACTGAACAATATCGTGTACCGCAGCATCACGACAAGCTTGTACTAAATTACTATCAGGAATGGTACTATCCCACAAAGTTAAGTTATCGCGTACACTACCACCGAATAACATAATCTCTTGCTCAATCGTAGCAATCGAATTTGCCAAAACTTGAGGCTGTATCTTGTTTTTTGGCTTACCATCTAGATAAATTTCACCCGACCAAGGTTGATATAACCCAGCTACAAGTTTGGCAATGGTAGATTTTCCAGAACCGCTACCACCTACTAAAGCTACACGTTGTCCAGGTTTGAGTGAAAGACTAAAATTTTCAATCAAAGCAGGCGCCGTTTTGCTATAACCAAAGGTAATATTACGGAGTTCAAGATATCCCTCTAGTTTAGGATTATCGAGAATAAGTGACTTTCTTTCCCCGTTACCCCTTTCCCTCTTTTCCTCTGTCGCATTTCCTAAAACATCATCGAGTCGATTTAAATTACCTTCAAGTTCTTGTAAATCTCCCCCCAAACTGACCAACTGGTTAACAGGTTGCATAAACTGTTGCATCAATGCTTGAAATGCTACAAGTTGCCCAATACTGAGGGCGCCATTCATAACTCGCAAACCACCCACACATAACAGTAACATTGAAGCAATACCAGTTAAAAACGCAGGTAAAGTTCCTAACCCTTGGTTGAGACTGTCCATATCTTGCTGGACGTTGATAGATTTAGCATAATATCCAGCCCAACGGTTGAAAAAGTCAGATTCTAAACCCGAAGCTTTTAGGGTTTCCATACTTTGTAACCCTGCTATTGCTACCCCACTCACTTTGCCCTGTTCCTGCATCAACCGTACATTTGTATCGACTCTTAATGTTGCCACCCATTGTAAAGCAACAAGGTTCACAACAACAAATGCAACACCTATCAGTGTTAACACGCGGTCATATTGCCACATCACAACACCATAAAAAATCACCATCACAGCAGAAATTACGGTTGTAGCAAGCTTCCCCGAAAGCAAACTCGCGAGACGGTCGTTAAGTTGAATACGACTACTAATTTCTCCAGCAAACCGCTGGTCATAAAAACTTACAGGTAAATGCAGCAGATGCCAAATAAACTTACTCGACATACTCATCGCGAGTTTAATCTTCAGTCGTCGTAATAGCTGTAACTGTAACCTTGTCAATAAACCACTAATTAAAGCAGTAAACAGCATCCCGAATATTAAAGGACGTATCCATTCTTCGCGGTTATTAATTAACACTTGGTCTACAAAAAACTGTGAAAACGTCGGCATTGCCAAACCAGGTAATACAACAAAAAACCCAGCTAGCACACAATATAGCAATGGTACAAAACTACCCTGCACCCGTGAGTACAACGCCAAAAATAAACTTGGCTTATGACCCCCCTTCTTAAATACCTGGCTTTTTTCAAATACCAATACAACCCCAGTAAAAGCCGCACTAAACTCTTCTACTGAAACAGCACGGCGCCCAGTTGCGGGGTCATTGAGAAAAACTTGCTTTTTACTAAAACCTTCGACAACTAAAAAGTGATTAAAATTCCAAAACACTATATAAGGACAAGCTACCTGTCGTAACCCTTCTAAATTAATTTTGAAACCCTTCGCCTGTAAATCATAACTTTTAGCCGCATTAATAATATTAGAAGCCTTACTACCATCACGAGATATGCCACAAGCAGTACGCAACTCAGCAAGCGGCACAATTCGCCCATAATATCCCAATATCATCCCCAAAGAAGCGGCGCCACATTCTACCGCTTCCATCTGTAACAACGTTGGAGTACGGCGAATAGGCTGGTATTTTGACTTTAACTGCGGAATTTTCAACATAAGCCTTACTGAACCACTATCTATAGGTATTTCTAGGCGCCTTCAACTAATGCACTTCTTGTGGAACAGGCATCCTGCCTGTTAAATACTCCTCTCTGTCCCTAATAAGGTAAATAATAATACCACCTGCGTATACTATACATAGCAGTAAATACCCATGCGCGACTCAACCACTTTGAAAAGTGTCACATTTACAAGCTTTTTCAAGAATGATATGTTGAAAACAACCAAGTAATATTAATTACTCTTCATCAATAAAGTAACTTGCTTTAAAAAATTTAAATATCCAGTGTTAAAAATTTTTCTTTTGTCAGTAAAAATATATACTAGTCTATTTACTTTTGTAACCTTATATATTTATATACTGTTATCAAATGACACATGTGAATTATGTAATTTTCCAAATATTGTTACTAATATCAAATTGATATAAACCTTATAGAAAAAGGATGACGATTGCACGTAGGCGGAAATAACATAGCAAATATCAACCAGAGAAAACACGTACATACAACTATGCAAAAAGCTATGTTACTCGCAAAAATCTTCGCTGCAACAACTCTTGGCTTAAGTGTTCTTACTTTTGCTTCTACAGCAAATGCAACTTCCTTAGTACCTAATAGAGAAGGTGAAATTCAAACAACAAATCTTGGTTGTCTTAATGCTACTCAGTGTATTGATACTACTGCTGCTGCTGCGAATGGATTACCTTTTGGTTATACAGTAACCAGCTTAAAATACGATTTTGATAACAAGGGTCCTAAATTTGTTGAAAGCCGCATATATGTTGATGACCGCAGCACTAAAAACGATTACGGTTTCGGTATTATTTTTAATAAACAAGATGCAGGCACAAACCCAAATCTAAATCAACTCTGGATTCGTCCCTCAGCAATGCTTGGTTTAACAAGCACTTTTGAAAAGGGTCAATTAGAAGTTGGTAGATTCAAGTTTGATTTTCTTGGTAAAAATATTGGTTCCGTGACCTTTGATTTGTTTGACGTCGAAGACAAAGGTACAACCATTTTGGAAGTTAATGGTAAGGCAACTACAATTAATGCTGTTGCTGGCGCCGATAGCAACAGACAGACAATCACTATCCACGATGTTAGCTCGTTTGTAATTCAACTTGGCAATCATGACAGTAAATTATTTCCTAAAACTGGCGATGGTGTATCAATGCGTGTAAGTGTTCCTGAACCTGGCACTGTCATTAGCTTAGGCGCCCTAGCTGTTGCTGGTATAATCTCTGCACGTCAACGTAAAAAAGTAAATATGGGTTAATTATCGTAACCAACCATATATTAACTACATAAAGCTTAATTTTAAAGTGCATCAAAAGTTTTAGATTTTTCCTTCTAGTTTACACATGCGTTGAGTAGATCAAGTTACTAATGGTAAAAGTTATTACTTGTATCTACTCAATTTCTCTGTATACGCCTATCCCGAATAATCATTCTGAAAAAAAAGTATATTTCATCGTTACGCGAGTAGAATGTTCCTTAGTGCTTTATTTGATGGCTGTGATTTAAACTGCCTTTCGCACAAATGACTGAGTATTTTTCGGCTATATTTCAGTTCCCTTACCCTCACACTCTGACAATGATGAATTCAACTGCTGCGTTACCTCCTTTTATCGTCCTCGATAAAATGCTATCTACCTGGCTACTAGAAGATATTGGTAGAGGTGACCGCACTACTCAAAGTTTATTTTTAGCGGATACAGTCGAAGGACAAGCTGAGTGGATAGTTAAAGCCACAGGAGTAATTGCTGGTTTACCAATAGCAGCAAGGGTGTTTCATTTGTTGAATGAGAGAGTTAGTTTTGTACCCTTTGCGGTCGAAGGTCAATACTGTGAGCGAGGTTTAATAGTCGCGCGAATGCATGGTTCGATGGATGCTCTATTAACAGGAGAACGAGTCGCGTTAAATTTAGTCATGCGCTTAAGTGGTATCGCGACATTAACCAGACAATATGTAGAAAAAATTATCGATTTACCTGTTAGGTTAGTAGATACACGCAAAACAACCCCTGGATTACGCATATTAGAGAAATACGCTACACAAATAGGTGGCGCCATTAATCACCGTATGGGTTTGGATGATGCTGTAATGCTCAAAGATAATCATATCGCTGCCGCAGGTGGTATCGGCGCCGCCATTAAAAAAGTGCGTTCTCAAATTCCCTATCCCCTCAACATCGAAATCGAAACCGAATCGTTAGACCAAGTAAAAGAAGCATTGCTACATGGCGCCGATATTATCATGCTCGATAACATGCCCATCGAAATGATGAAAAAAGCAGTACAAATGATACGCCAACAAGATAGTCGCGTCAAAATCGAAGCTTCCGGTAATATTACATTAGAAACAATTCGTAGCGTCGCAGAAACAGGAATAGATTATATATCCACTAGCGCCCCAATTACACAATCAAAATGGCTAGACCTAAGTATGAAAATGTAGGTGCTTGTATCTTGCCTGTTCTATTCATCATATTTCCAAACGTGCCACTACAGGTAAATGGTCAGAACCACCACCTTCAGCAACCCATGCTTTTAACGCTTTAAGTTCTTTCGTATACCAGATAAAATCAATTCTTCCAAGACCAAAAAACTGACCGCGTACCGTATGTCCAAACCCCCATCCGACTTTACGAAAGCTGTCTTTCATAACTTCTTGTGTACGTGCGTAGGCTTGCGATGTATCAACATAATTACAATCGCACAGCATAATTGTAGGTAGGCGCCGTTGTTGTATTAAACTGCGTAGATAAGTAACCTCGTTTGCACGGCGAGTATACCATTCGTGTGCGAACTTAATGAACTCATTACTAAACAGCATATTAAAACTGATCACAGTTATTTCTGCTTGAACAGTTTCATCTGCTCCCCTAGGCAACTGAGGTAAAAACAACGAACCGTAAAACGCAATAAAAACACCAAGCGGAAAGCCTAGTCCAAAAAGTAGCCTCCATTGGTGCCATAATAATGCAAACGGTAGTAACAATAACAATGGAACAAAAATATATAGTACAAAAATATAAATAATTGCTAACCACCACAAGCTGTCAAAGAACACTAATCGTAATAAAATCCATACAGCGAACAGAATTACATATCCCCAGCTAATTCGGGACACTAAAGTTGAAAATTTCAAGTTAGGTTTTTTTGGTGATGGAATCATGTCCTAAATTGATTAAACAAACTTTAGAAATGTTCCGTTTATTCCCTCTATACTGTATAGTTTTGATGAAAAAATCTGGTTTTATAAAGGAAGTATAAAATGTCTCCAGAGCAAATTAAAAGCATTATTGCCTCGTATTATACCAACCTAGCCGCAATGAACACAGAAGGAGTACTTACAAACTTCGCTCTTGATGCAATTAGTCACGACCCGGTAGGAGAACCACCAGCAAAAGTGTATGAAGGATTTGGAGAATTTATTGGTAGACTAAAAACAGTATTTGATAACTTAGCTACAACCACAGAATCAATATTTATAGCAGGAAACTCAGCAGCAGTTAAATGGAAAACAATTGGCGCCAGTAAAACAGGTAAAACGATCACATTTGAAGGAATCACAATTTTTGAAATCAACGACAACGGTAAAATCCAAACAACGCGCGCATATTGGAGTCCAGCCGAAATGATAGCCCAATTACGCGGATAAATACCGTAGGGGCGCCCCTAACCAACCATCCTCACTATAAAACCAAAATTTACCTAAACCTGCCCCAATGCCCCAACGCCCAACGCCCCAACGCATTGCCAATATTTATAATATAAACATACCGCAACCGCCGAAAATGAAGAGTTGGCATTAAAATGTGAACCACGGTTCACATTTATATAGGACAAAAGTTCTGTATAACTATTTATGAGCATGGCGCCATTCGCACTTGATTCTATTTTACACGTAATTGCAAGACGAAGTTAGGCACCTCTACATCGAAATTTTTACTTAACCATAGTAATTTTAAATGGACGGCAATGAAGCTCAGGTGTACTACCTTTCACGTCCTTGCACTCTAAAAGACTTGTTTGGTCGTTATATGACTCCTGCACTATCAAAACACGACCATCAGGTGTAGTTGCTATGTATTCAATTTGATTACTACATCCAGTCATTAACAGCATTGTAACTAGCGCAAACGAAGCAAACAATATTTTGATAAAGCCTTGGCGTAGAATCATGTTAATCCTTTTGCATAACTTAGCTGATACAAATAAAATCAACAAGCTCTGATACAAGTATTCCAGAAATACATTAATCAAAATTCTATAATTTTTTTGGTACGTGGCGCTTATCCAAACAAATAAAAAATTGGTAGCTAGTAAGTGTAAATCTGTAATGTGTGATATGTTACAAATCTGAACTAATACTTACTAGTTTACCAATAATTATCTAAACCACCAGAATGTTTCCATTTATTGCCGTATCACAACTAAAGCTTATCGAAGCCTAGCTCTAATCGGCATTACCCATTGAGGGTACTTTTATACAAACTGTGATAAACGGAAATTACGCGGGTAAATTATCAGGGTCAATACCTTGAGATTTTAAATAGTCAGCTAACCGTTCTTTTTGCAAACGTTCCTGTTCAGCACGCTGACTTTCTTGTTCGGCACGCTGACGTTCTTGTTCGGCACGCTGACGTTCTTGTTCCACAAGTTCTGTACCCCAAGGTAACAAATTACCTGCTTCATCCCACCATCGTAGCCAATACCCTGTTCTACCTTGTTTTGTTCCTTGCCATGTTCCCAAAAACAAACCCATCGAAGCAACCCAATTACGACCATTTTCATCAGGTTGTTTTAACTCGTAGCGTCCATTTTCTAGTTCATGGAACTCTACTAAACCGCCATCTGGGTCAAAAATGACGTAAACAGGAACCTTCAAAACTTGCTCGTAAAAAAACCATTTTCCTGGTGGGTGAGATCTTTTGAAAGAATATTCTCCACCGTCTTTATCTGATAAAAATTCCATTACAACCGCAGGAACATCCCCTTCTAAGTTAGGTGTATAACTTTTACGGTCTGGTAAAATTTGCGAAACAGAAGGTACATAAAGCCAATCAGGTGCTTTAATTACGAATTGCCCGTTAAAGGTTGCACAAAGACCAAAATTGAAGGCAATCAACATGTAGGGTTGGATAAAACCCATAAATTCTAAAATTTCACTTAAAGCTCCAGCCAAAAGCGGCTGATTTATATTATCCACTGGCTCATCCTCTAACTGGAAATCATCGGGCAACGCTTCCCAAGTGATTACCAGTTCTCTTGACGCTGTAGCTTCACTGACCTGGGGCACCATAGACACTGCCTTGTTTTAACGTGTTTTCATTTTACTACTTATGTACTATTTTAAGAATTTCTACCAATATTCTGCTATAATAGTAATTATTTGTTGTAACGCATGTATTTTATGAAGTGGCGACGAAGACGATAAAAAAATAGAAACAGGCACCGCAAGCATTTTTCATCAACTTGCTGCCAGAGGTACAATACGTCTGAATTAGAAATTTTCATACTTACACATGAACGTTACACAAGAACAACTAAAATTAAAAGTAGAACAGGCAACTGTTGCGGCTTTCGGCGCCGAGTTAGCAGGAACTGACGTAATGTTAGTATCCACAAATAATCCGAAATTTGGTGATTATCAAGCAAACTTAGCTTTACCATTAGCCAAAAAGTTAAAACAGCAACCGCGCGCTGTAGCTCAGGCAATTGTAGATAAACTTGATGTATCAGATATTTGTGAGGCGCCAGAAATAGCCGGGCCAGGGTTTATTAACTTACGCTTAAAAACAGAATATCTCGAAGCGCAACTCAGTGCAATACAAGCAGACGAACGGTTAGGTGTACCAATATCACAACATCCCAAGCGAGAAATAGTAGACTTTTCGAGTCCCAATATTGCCAAAGAAATGCACGTTGGACACTTGCGGTCTACAATTATTGGGGACAGTATTGCTCGGATTTTAGAATTTAAAGGACATGATGTACTGCGGTTAAACCATGTTGGTGACTGGGGTACGCAGTTTGGCATGTTAATTACTTACCTACGGGAAGTTTACCCCGAAGCATTAACCACTGCAAACGCATTAGATATTGGTGACTTAGTAGACTTTTATAAAAAAGCCAAAGCACGGTTTGACGCAGACGAAAAATTCCAAGAAATCGCGCGCTCTGAAGTTGTACGATTACAAGCAGGCGCCGAAGATACCACTCATGCTTGGAAGCTATTATGCGAACAGTCACGCAAAGAATTCCAAATAATATATGACTTGCTTGATATTAACTTGACCGAACGTGGCGAATCTTTTTATAACCCTTACTTAAAGGCAGTTGTAGAAGATTTAGAAAAAGCAGGTTTATTAGAAGAATCTGATGGCGCCAAAGTAGTATTCTTAGAAGGATTTACTAATAAAGAAGGTAAACCATTACCGTTAATTGTCCAAAAAACTGACGGTGGATATAACTACGCTACTACAGATTTAGCAGCACTACGGCAACGGATACAAAAAGAAGGCGCCAAACGATTAATATATGTTACCGATGCTGGACAAGCAAACCACTTTGCAGGAGTGTTTCAAGTAGCACGTCGGGCAGAGTGGATACCCGATGACGTAGAAATCGTACATGTCCCATTTGGCTTAGTATTAGGAGAAGACGGCAAGAAATTTAAAACCCGTTCAGGTGATACAGTACGGTTGCGGGATTTACTAGACGAAGCAGTAACTCGGTCGCGCAATGATTTAGAAACACGGTTAAAAGAATCTGGAAACAACGAAACAGAAGAATTTATCGCTAACACTTCCAAAGTAGTTGGTATCAGTGCCGTTAAATATGCAGACTTAAGCCAAAACCGAACCACGGACTATAAATTTAGCTTTGATAGAATGCTCTCGCTCAAAGGTAATACGGCGCCGTATATGTTGTATGCTTACGCACGGGTAAAGAGTATTGGGCGTGAAGGTAATATTGATTTTAGTAAATTCGGTGCAGATGCAAAAATTCTGTTACGCGAAGAAAGTGAATTTACTCTAGCCAAACACATACTACAGCTAGGCGAGGTAATTAATACTGTTGAGCAAGAATTATTACCTAACCGTTTGTGTGAATACTTGTATGATTTGAGCGATAAATATAACAAGTTCTACGAAAACTGTCCCGTTCTCAAATCAGAAGAACCAGTGCGGACATCACGGTTAGCGCTGTGTGACTTAACCGCGCGTACTCTAAAACTTGGTTTATCCCTACTAGGTATTCAAGTTCTAGAACGTATGTAAAAACAAACATGTTAACTCATCTGTGGAATGGGCATCCTTGCCCGTTCTTAATTTGGGGTGTAAGCGCAAATGCATATGTGTAAATAGTTCAACATAGAAACTTGAATTGGGTTATTGATAATACAAGCGAAATTATTACAGGCGCCTATTTATTAAAAATAGTTCTAAATTGCAATTGGCGCGTCGCATTTGCTATAATTTGTAAAATAAGTTTCTTCGTAGTACACGTTTATGACCGTGACAAACCCAGTCCTCGAAAAACCCACCACACCTAGTAGCACTTACGTTTTGCTATATGATGTTAGTTGGGAACAGTTAGAGCAACTTGATGTCACTCTTGCAGGAACAGGTGCCCGATTAACTTATTTGGATGGTGTTTTAGAAATTATGTCCCCACTTTCTGATGATCATGAAGATGCGAAAAGCACTCTTAGTTTATTGTTAGAAGCATACTTTCGAGAAAAAAGAATACGTTTTTACAAGCGGGGAAGTGCGACGCTTGGTAGAGAAGAAAAGAAGGGCCGTCGAGAGCCAGATGAATCATATAACATAGAAACAAAGAAACCCATTCCTGATCTAATTTTAGAAGTAACAGTTACAAGTGGTGGTATCAATAAGTTAGAAATATACAAGCGTTTAGGTGTACCAGAAGTTTGGTATTGGGAAGATGGACTAATTTCAGTTTATTCGCTACAAGCAGGGATGTATCAAAAAGTTACAAAAAGTGTTTTGCTACCAGATTTGGATTTAGAACTAATAGCTCGCCATTCACGTATGGCTGACCAATACGACGCTGTATCTGAGTACAGCCAGATTATTGCTATATTGACTAAAAGCCAGATTTAATATCTAATGTTTATAACAATTTATACCAATAATAAGCTTGCTATGAGTAATAGGGGTAAGTTTTGAAGATGCAAAAACTGTCTTTGATGACCCTGATGCTTATATTTTTAACGACGAATGGCACTCTGTTAATGAACAACGAGAAACTATTGTAGGACACGACCTATCAAATCGCCTTTTACTGGTTTGTTTTACAGAAAGACTGAGTGTTATTCGTATTATTAGCGCGCGTTTAACAACTAAAAAAGAGCGTAGGGACTATGAACAATACACAAACTCCTAATGAAGATAATGACGATTTGCTACCAGAATATAACTTTGAATACAAAAAAGCTCGTCCAAACCGTTTTGCAGAACAAACACATAAATCTGTTACCGTAACTCTTGATGCGGATGTTGCCAAGGTTTTTAAAACATCCGAAGATGTTAATAATGCTTTATGAGCATTGCTATCAGCAATTCCTCAAGCTAATGGTTAATATCACCCGTTATGTTAGAGACGCTCACATGTGAGCGTCTCTACACGGTTTTATTGCGGTTATGCTAATAAACGAATATAACTTTAACTAAGCTGTAATTATTTTTATCAGTTTTTCTATAGTATGCGCGAAAATTTTACTACTTACGGTAAAATAAACCCTGTTTCTTGGTTTTTCCTCAAATGGAATAAATAAAACTAAATGGTACAAGTATCTATCATTGCTCAAGGACTGCCAATTATTAACCTACAAGAGGTCGCTGTCTTGGACGGTGAGATAATTGTGCCGACTTTAGATGACCGTTTGCTGCGGGTAAGTTCTAACGGAGATGTAACAACGCTTGCGAATGTGTCTCTCTATGGTATACCGTTTGGGATAGTTGAGAAAAATGGGAATTTTTTAATTACTGTATCTGGAGAAGAATTAGGTGATAGATTATTACGAGTTACTAAAAGTGGGTTTTTCTTTACTGTTGCTGACTTAGAACCTGTATGTGGTAGTTTCGGTGGGCCATTTGGAGTTGCTGCGGGTAATGATTTTGTTGTTGTGGCAATTGCTACTGATATTTCTAATTCGCAAGGTTGTTTAATTCGTGTACAACATAGTCATGTTTCTATTTTTGCTGACACAGGTAGTTTTGGTGTTCCTTTCACGGTAATAGCAACTCACGATGGTTTTATTGCTGGTTGCGAAACTGGTCAGTTATTACGTGTTAGTTTGGATGGTAAAGTTACACCGTTTCTAAATTTAGCTAATGCAGGTTTTGGAATACCATTTAATTTAATTCAAGTTGGCGCCAAGTTAATTATTACTTCTAATACCGGAAATCTTTTAGAAGTTGACGAGTCTCGAAAAGTTTCTGTTATTGCTGACCTTGGCGCCCTTGGTTTTGGGATACCATCTGGAGTAGCTGTTTGGGATGATGGTTATGTTGTGACTACCAATGCAGGCAATTTGCTACGTGTTACAACTAAAATTTCTTAACTTGTGTACAATTTTAACTATGAATATTACACTTAAGCCAGAATTTGAGCGATGTCGCTCTACCCAACCTACAATCTACTATCCGTTACATCCGTTTATCATCCGTTGCCAACCTACTAATAAACGTCACCGATGTAAATTTGGTTGTTTTGGTTAATAAGTAAATCTTTTAATGTGCTAGGATATACACGATATTCATGTAGCTTGGCAATGGGCAACCACTCGACTTTTTCTTGCCCATCATCGGGTAGTGTTCCATTTGCTAAAATGTAATCATCGGGGATGCTACAGGCAAATATAAAATCGATGGAGTGAACAAGCTTGCACCATTCAACATCGATACAATCTTCTAAGTGATTTTTACCGATAAACTCGCGCACGAATACCAAGTTGTGAACTTTTACTACGGCGCCTATTTCCTCCAAACATTCACGCTGTAGCGCTTGTTCTAAACTCTCACCGTGCTTTTGCCCTCCACCGGGTAACAAATACCACATACCCTTGGTATCGCGTTTGGCGATTACCAGTAAATGATTATCACGGATGATGAGTGCTTTCGCAGCGTTTCTTATCGGTCGGGAATGGTCTGGCATTTTCTGTACCACTCGAAAGTAGATTAATTAAGATACACGTAATTCCATAATTTTCATAGTCAATCTAGCTATAGTTAGATGTATTTATCGATTATATAGAGTTTAATTGACTGCTGTTGTTTTTTGAGATATTGATTTGTGGATGCAATATTAGAGCGCACGCACCAACTCAAGCAAGATTTAATCGATTTTGTCATGGATGCTGAAGGTACACTAGCGCAAGCTTTGGAAAGCTATGCAGCAATTCAAGCGCGTCGCGGTTCTGGTGATACTGTTCAACGCGATATGATTATTGATGGCTTTATTACCGAGGGTAAAGTTGGCGATAAGGCGCCGCTCGATATATTTTTGCAAGATAATAAATTACCACAAGCCGATATTGACTTACTTCAAAACTGGCGCCGTAGTTTCATTGGTTTATTTACAGTATCTGAAGTACTACCCGATGGTTTTGAGTTGACGAACTGGCTAACAGAGAAGCGCTATATTGTAAAGCCAGATAATCAACGGATGTTACAAGATTTATCAAGATGTACAGTTGGAGAAATTTTACTTAGTCGCATATCCCCTGTTACAGACACATACTGGAGTTTTTCTGGTCCTTGTTCGGTAATGGGTAAATTAGGTAGACCCAAGTTAGCTGTAGCTATTGGTAAGTTTAAAGACAACCATCGTAATCATTTATATAGTGATGCACCCGACTTATTAGAAGAAGCTTGGCTATCTGTAGAAAAGTATCACCAACAGTTTGTTGACTTTTTTGGTAGTGATGAAGTCACAATGCCGGGATACCAACTTAGTAAAAAAATGACAGAGTTTCAAGAAATTCTCACACAGAACCAATTAGAACAAGCAGGTGTTGATACTTCCAAGTCACTTACAGAGATGGCAGAATCTGCGGGTGTAGATGAAGACGAAATTAAAGCTGCTGCAACAGAATTAGGCGCCGACTCCAGTGTAGTATCACAATTATTCGATGCTAAAAATACTACAGGTAAAATGGTGGCGCCAAAAGTGGAATTACCACCAGACCTGAAAAAAGCAGAACAACTAACAGCAATATCACATCCGCGTTGGGGACAAATGCTTCTACCAACTTACGCCAAAATGAAGTCTATATTAACAGCAGACGATTGGCAAAGCATCGAAGGCGCCGAGAAACTAGTACGCTTTTATCTTGAAGACAAAACTATCAACGCTTTTATTTGGCGCCGTTTAGCAAAAGAATACCCAACACAACTAAAAAAAATCCTACAAACAATATTAGGGCGCCCAGACTTCAACTTGCAAAGCGACCTCGACACACTCCTAGAAAGTAACCACAAACTCCTAGAACCCGAACTCCCAGAAATAGCCAGCGTACCCTTACATCTACATAACCTCTTCCAGGAAGCAGTCACAGAAGTCAGTAAATCCAAAACCAAAAGCAAAAAACCCGCAGCCAAAAAAGGCTTCTCAGCATAATTAGATTTGTGGAACAGGCATCCTGCCTGTAACCACCTATATTCATATTTACCTAAAATTAAAATAAATTTAACTTAAATAATTTGCGGAGGACGCAATGTCCTATAGTGATTTTAAAGACTTAGATAGCCTAAGAACCTTGGAAATTACAACGATTGAATCAGTCCAAAATTTAATAGCTTTTGAACCAATTGAACCTAGCTCATTTCTAATTGAAGCATTGAAAAGATTTGTACCTTTAACAACTGCTATCAATACACAAAAAGCGCGCTCAGAGTATATGATTGCTCCAATCCTGAGTGAAATTGCGTTTATTAATTCTCAAGTAAGTTTATTTTCGGGACGTAATTTTAATGTAGACGCAAGTCGAGGATTAACCGGATTTTGTGATTTTATTCTCACTCACAATCCAGATAAACTTGTGATTAAAGCACCAGTAGTAGTTATTGTAGAGGCAAAAAATGAAAATATTAACGATGGACTAGCACAGTGTATCGCCTCCATGTATGCAGCACAAATAGTCAACCAAAAAAATCTGGAAGTTCAGATAAAAACTGTTTATGGTACTTTTACAACTGGACAAGTATGGAGATTTCTTTCAATGGACACAACTCAGCAAATAAAAGTTGACCTTAATGAACGTTATTTAACTCCTATAAATGAACTTTTAGGAATTCTTTCCGCAATTACATCAATTTCTAACTAAGTATGTATAATACTCATAATGATGGGCGCCACCCCTGAATCGCTAAGTATAAAATCTATCTACCGCTAGATGCAATCTTATAAACAACTCAGATATAAATTATCCGAAACCGTCTGTGTATAAGTTGAAGCTTAATTTATTAAATAAATTCCAATTTACCAGGTGTATATATGGCTTTAAACCGAATAGTTTTTACTATAGACACTGTTATCAAGCAAGAACCAATCCAGTCAAACCAATTACCGAGTAACAGACTCCAAAATATTCCTGCTGGTACTACATTCGTAATACAATCTTACAGTTTGCCCCCTGGCAACAACGACCACTACAAAATAACCTTAGAAAACATTCAATTCAAAGGTTTTAGCAACTGGTTTGCATTCGCAGGGCATGTACAAATTATTCAAGAACCAATTGTAGTTGCCACCACTATAGAAGCTGTAGTTAACAGACAAACCGAGAAAAATGTCGCTAGAATTGCAGTAGACCGCAACACACTCGAAACTCAACAAGGTTTCCTCAAGCTAGTTTTCAACGTTGATACATTTATTAAACGTCAACCAATAGACTCAAACGTTTTAAACGACCAATCTAAACAGTTAATACCTGCTGGTACAGAGTTAGTACTATCCACTAGTTTACCCGATAGCACTAATACAGTTAGACTACCAATTCAAGACAGTCACGTTAGATTTAATCTTGATGATATAGAAATCAAAGGATTCTCACGAGATTGGTACGCATTTATTAAACACGTAGGTATTCAACGTGTAGGATAAAAACCAGAACATTGCCATTATGTAATATGTAGAGACGTTACATGTAACGTCTCTACAAGGTAAATCATTCAAAAATTGACAATACCCAATTTCTAAAGTTTTTAATATACAGCATTAAATTATACACATCTTATACAGGATGCTTTGCAGTAAAAACAGTGATTGTTCTTAACTTTGGCAGAGTTGTTAAGGATTAATCGAAGTAGAATCTATGAATATAAATATGATTTAAATCTAAAAAATGGTAATTATACTCATACTTTATTAACAAATGTATCAATACCTCTTGTGGAACGGGCATCCCTGCCCGTCATAATATTGGGATATCAGGGCGGGCAAGGATGCCCGTTCCACAAGATTAGTTTTACAAGATTATTGGTTTATGGGGTCTGGTTGGATGCTGGGAATTGGTGGTTTTGTACCATCAAGGGTTTGAATGGTTAGGACTTGCGGTGGTGTTGCATCGGGTGGGTAAAGAAAGTTTACTTCAATAAGGCGCCTTTGTCCTGGTCTTATTGGTAGTGCTACCAAAGACTCACCTGGTTGTCCGCGTTTTTGTACTAAATGTATATAGCTACTTTGGGCTTTTCCTAGGTCGTCACGGTATGTTACTCTCACTGTTCCTCTAAAAAATGTGGGACGTGCAGGTGTGGCAAAGAAGCGTAGTCCTTTTTTACTAAGTTGGTCTTCTTTTAGTGGTGTTTGAATTGAGAGACTGACCGTTTGGACGTTTTTAGTATTGTTATATAACGGTAATCTTAAGTTATATTGCACGCCGTAGTTACCATGAGCAACATATGCTGTATCTGGATAGCGAACTAGCATGGGTGCGCTTTGAATTTGATTTGTTCCTAGGGTGCCACCATGAAGTGTGCTTATGCCGTAGGAGATTGCTTGTCCTGGTTGAGGAATTGTTAAGAATCTTGTTTTAGGAGTATCTGTAAGTAGCGCACGCCAATATGAACCTCTTGCTACTCCTGCAACTCGTCCATATTTTCTAGGGCCTGGTTGTGAAAGAGGGGTAGGTGGTATATCTCTGGGTGTGGAGAGTTCGCCGTTATCTAATATATTACGCCATTCTTCAATTGTCGGCGCCCGTTCAGTTCCATCAGTATTTGTACGTGCGGGAGTTGCTAAAGAAGCTATATATAATGTGCCATTACTCCGCAACCTTGCATAAGTAGAACGTCCATTTAAAGGAGGTGTTAGTCCTTGCACTGGGATTGGTGCATTTTGCAACATTTGATACTCGCCTGGAGCAATGACAATTTGTTTAGGAAAATTATTTTGTCTTAGTCCTCGTAAAACATCGCTCATTACTCGACTACCTGGCCCCGCATAAACATTATTTTTTGTGTTTAAAGCGAAGGATGGTAACTCAATAAAAGGTGCATCCGGTTGACTTAGATAACTTGCGCCTTGAAGAACACTGACTGTTACAGGTTTTTTGCCGGGATTATATAAGATGATGCCAACATAAAGTGAGCGTAAGTTGTCAGGTGTTGGCGCCCCAAAAACGTGGTGGGCAAAAACATCAAACCTACCGTTGAAAGGAAAGTTTAAATGCGCTTCGGGATTTTTTTTGCCTGCACTTGGAAAAGTTGAGAGCAGAATTCCTTCATTGACTACTTTCTCTGGACTATTACTGTTAAATACAGGCACACTATCCAACCTACCAGGAAGCGGTCTTATTTCCTGGGGAATGACAATTTCTTCGGGGGGAGGTGGGGTAGGAGTTGTCTGAGCAATAGGAGAGATTAGTAAGATTGGCAACATATACTTACATATTTTTCTTTTTCAAGACGCTGTTATCTTTCCGAAAGTGCCAGTCTGTCTATAACTAATAAGAAGTCGTCCACAACAACCCGTATATTACTCTCTGTCAAAACTGGTACGTGTATAAATATGCAAGAGCTTTTGAAAGAACTTGAGTGCAGGTAATCTAAAACCGAATAATAAAGTCCTTCGCATACAAACTTACCGCAGTCGTGGCTAATCTCTGTCGCTTGGCATGGTGCCACCAATTCTTCTAAATTAACTGAGGTATGTAATGTACTTTCTTGATAATCGGACGGTAACATGCTCATACTACAATTAGTGAAAGCGGGTGTACTACGAGCATTTGATTCCACGCTTAAGCGGCTACGACTTTCTGCCATTCCACAGCAAATTATATAGTCAGGTTGGGTTTCGCGGATTTTGGCTATTACTTGGTCAACTGCTCCTTTAACATCTACAGGTAGTTTTTGTACTAGTGTTAAAGCATGGGATAGGGCGCCAAGTCTAGTTACTTCCTCTAATAAATCATCACTAGAATTCGATTTGTGATGTGGCAGCCAAATGTCAAAAGAAGTTAATAATAATCTTTTCATCGTAAAGAATATTAATTACAATATAAAAAGACTCCATAATAATAGTTTTATCGGGAGCAAGTCAATGGCAGTGATTGCAGTCGTAGATTACGACATGGGAAATTTACACTCGGTCTGCAAAGGACTGGAAAAAGCTGGTGCAACTCCTAAAATTACAGCGACTCCCAAAGTTATCGAACAAGCGGATGCAGTTGTTTTACCTGGTGTTGGCGCCTTCGACCCCGCCGTTCAACACATAAGAGCGCGCGGTTTAGAAGCACCCATAAGAGCAGCGATAGCTTCAGGTAAACCTTTCCTTGGCATCTGCCTAGGACTGCAAATTCTTTTTGAATCTTCAGAGGAAGGAACTCAACCAGGACTCGGAATTATTAAAGGAAAAGTTAGGAGGTTCCGACCGGAAGCTGACATTACAATTCCTCATATGGGTTGGAACCAACTCCAAATTGCTCAACCAAAAAGTGTAATGTGGGAACATTTACCCCCACAACCTTGGGTTTATTTTGTTCACTCATATTATGTAGACCCAACTGACCCAAGTATACGCGCGGCAACTATTACACATGGTTCACAAACTATTACCGCTGCTATTGCGCGCGACAACTTAATGGCAGTACAGTTCCATCCAGAAAAATCCTCTAATATTGGACTGCAAATCCTTTCTAACTTCGTATCACAAGTTTGGACACGAGTTGCCGCGTAAATTCGATTTTGGGTACTGGATTCTATATATTTAGATGAGTTGTTTATGTTTTTCCTTTTGTATTACACTAAACCCAATCTAATATCAAAAATCAAAAATCCAAAATAATAATGAGCCTGAGAATACACGGGAATCGACTGTTAAAAACTTTACCAGGGCTAGATACCCGTCCAACGAGTGCGCGGGTAAGAGAAGCATTATTTAATATTTGGCAGGGTGAAATATCAGAAAAAAGCTGGCTTGACATATGTACAGGTAGCGGTTCGATGGGAGCAGAAGCACTATGTCGAGGCGCCAGTTTTGTCGTAGGTATAGAACAATCAAGTCGTGCGTGTGCAGTAATTAGTCAAAATTGGCAGCAAGTAGCATCACAAGAGCAAACGTTTCAAATTTTGCGAGGTGACGTACTGCAAAAACTACCAAAATTAGCTCCACAGCAATTTGACCGCATCTACTTCGACCCACCTTATGCAGCTAACTTATATAGAGCAGTACTAGAAATAATTGCCAAACATCACCTTTTACATCCAGAAGGTGAAATAGCTATCGAACACAGTCCTACTGGATGGGAAGCGCTACAAATACCAACCTTAGAAATCTGTCGCGAAAAAGTCTACGGAAATAGCGCACTTACATTCTACAAAATGAGTGAAGAGTGAAGAGTGCTGAGTGCTGAGTGCTGAGTGCTAAGTGCTGAGTGCTGAGTTTTAATTCCTAATTCCTAATTCCTCACTCCTCACTCCTCACTCCTAACTCCTAATTCTACTCAGCACTCAGCACTTTCAACTCAGCACTTGATTTAGTTAATTCCTAACTGGTCACCACGCTTGTATTGAACATACGCCTTGTAGAACAGACCAGCGAGAGTAACGGGAATCAAGCCAAGGACAATACCACACAATAAAGGTTCAATCACTTTTAATCTCCTTGTAGAAATTATTAAACTTTTGTATCTGTCTTGTGATTCTACCAAATTTCGTAGCTTTCGGCTCTACATCTACCTTACGGCTAAAATTTGCCAAGAAAAATATCCGCTTGTGCTTGCAGACACTGCTAAGAACTTTTAAGCTATGTGTATGAAATGAAAAAAACTTTGTAAACCTCTCATTTAACAGTAAACCTTTTGGATAACCACATTACCACACCCTCGATTCTCGTACAGCGCGCGATGTTAATCATGCTGTCGGTTGTACTTGCTTTTATTTTGGGCATGTTTGCCGTGCGTGTGGTGCAAGCTTCCGACCCATACGTTAAAACAGTGCTATCTCTCAACGGCGACTCTGTTCAAGGACATGCTATCTTTCAAATTAACTGCGCTGGATGTCATGGTTTAGAAGCTGCCGGTAGAGTTGGGCCAAGCTTGCAAGGTGTTTCCAAACATAAATCTCGCTACGGACTAATTCACCAAGTTATCAGCGGTGACACTCCCCCCATGCCCAAATTTCAACCCAGCACCCAAGAAATGGCTGACCTATTAAGTTACTTAGAAACCTTATAAAAACCATCAGTAAACCAACTCAAAAGGTTTACCTGGTTTTTGAGGTTGCCAACCAGCAGAAATTGCCCTCTCTATCGCGCACTTCACATCAGCAGGATAAACAGGAACAATAACCTGTGTCCAAAAACTGCTCGGATGTCCTTGTGGCATTAGCACCACTAAATTGGCGCCAGGGTTTAGAGCATGTTCAACAGCCACCGTCAAATGTACCCCAGGATAATCACCTTGAGCATGAGTCGGTTTCTTACGAACACGCCAACGGTAACTCTCACCATCCACAACTATTAATCTAGAACCTTTCTTTGGAATCGCCATATCACTTTTGTAATATATTACTACAATTGTAACATAGGTAGAGACCGTATTAATTCGGTCTCTACAGTGTGCGGATGTTACATTAGACGGCGCCTATTAATATAGATAAATAGCTCTGAACAATTTTCACAGCTTCAGATAGCGTCACTTTAGAAGTATCAATAATAGGAATATTCGTCGCTCGTGCTTGTGTACGCAAAAACCTTGCCCAGGTTCGCATACTGAAATTAGCTAGTTCTGGTTGTTTTCGTTCATTACAAAGACGTAAGTGCATCTCTTTCCAAGCGCAGTCAATCAAAATAATAGAATATTGCTTTACACCAAAACTATTACAAGCATCTTCAATAAAGTTAAAACGAGCTTGCCCTTCAAAAATTACTGTAGATGTATTTGGGTAATTATCAGTAATATATTTAACATGTTTATGAGTTAACAATTCTTGATATCGTTTTAACGAACCAGCTTGTTCCAACATCTCATCAATAGATGCAACTCCGTGAGCATCTGAAAAGAAAAATGCATAGTCAGTATTCGTATTATTCGCTTGTATTGTTTTTACTATCGTCGTTTTTCCGACACCAGAGGCGCCTGTCAAAAAGAGTATAGCTGGACTTGGTTGCGACATATAATATAAGATAAGCTGGCAAGACCAGAGAGGGCAACATTACAACTAAAAATCTAAACCTATGACTGTATCAATAGACAAGACACCTAAAGTTTATGACGATATTATAGAGTTCATAGCTTCTGGCACTACTCCTGAAAGAGTTCTGAATTTTAAACTATCTGAAGCCGCGCAGGAGCGCTTGGAAGATTTGGCTTACGCACATGAAATGGGTAAGCTTACAGAAGAAGAGAGAGAAGAGTTAGATGATTTTCTCGTATTAGAGCATATAATGACGTTAGCGAAAGCACGCGCTCATAAGTACATTTCTAATAAGTAGTTATCATTGTGACTCGTCCATACATTAATCAAGAACTTAGGCGTTTAGTCATTGGTCGCGCTAATTGTCTATGCGAATACTGTTTAATACCAGATTCTTATAAATCCTTAAGTCACCAAGTTGACCATATAGTCAGTGTAAAACATGGTGGTTCTTCTCTTTCAGATAATCTCTGTTATTCGTGTATTTTTTGTAACCTCCAAAAAGGTTCTGATTTAGGCTCAATTAATTGGCAAACCGGAGAACTAGTTAGATTTTTTAACCCACGTCGAGATAATTGGAGCGATCATTTTCGTTTAGATGGAGCAATTATTCAACCATTAACGAATATCGGGGAAGTAACTGCTCGTATATTTAAGTTTAATAATAATAAGCGAATTTCTGAAAGGCAGACATTGATAGAAATTGGGGTATATCTACCTTCAGCCCAGGAAAATACAAATAAAGAAGATTAAGAATTTGTTGCTTTAACTTTAATAGTAAGATTCCCGATTTCTTTGAGAAGTCGGGAATTTTTGTAACAGCATCTATCTTTTTTAACTCCTGTACGGGCAGGTTCAATTAAATTTTCCTCTTGCACGCAGGATACAGATAAACCTGCCACTCCCAACTCCTAACTCCTAACTACTAACTCCTAACTGATATAATTCCTTCACCCATTGCCATTCTTGGGTTAAGCCTTCGCGTAATGATATTTGTGGTTGCCATCCTAGAAGTTGCTTGGCTTTGGTAATATCGGCGCCTGTATGTCGTGCATCACCCATTGCTCTTTCTATATGTTGCCTTTTAATAGGTTGCTCTACTATTTCTTCCATCATATTAAGTACATCAGATAGCACTGCACGACTACCACCACCAATATTAATGATATGTCCTATAGCTCCCGGCGCCTCTGCTGCTGCTAGGTTAGCTGCTACTGCATCACTAATATACGTAAAGTCGCGCGTTTGTTCACCGTCCCCATACACAGGTATTGCTTCGTTTTCAATAACAGCTTTAAAGAATTTATGAAATGCCATGTCTGGACGCTGACGTGGCCCGTAAACTGTAAAGTAACGCAGAGCTACAAATGGTACGCCAAAGTTTTTATAATACAGTCCGCATAATCTCTCTGCTGCTAGTTTAGTAATGCCATATGGTGATACTGGCGCCGGACAAATACCTTCGTGTGTGGGCAATGTTTCCGCATCTCCGTAAATGCTCGATGTTGATGCAAATACCAAGCGTTTGAGGTGCTTTGCGTCTTTGGCTGCTTCTAATAAGATTTGTGTAGCACTAATATTACGTTCTGTATACGAACGAAACCCTTTACCCCACGATGCGCGTACACCTGCTTGTGCTGCTTGGTGATAAACCACATCAACATCTGATAAAAGCCTTTGCCAGTCTACAAACTGAACATCTTCTTCGATTAACTCAAAATTTGGGTTGTTGTGTAAATGGACGATATTTTTACGTTTGAGCGCTGGGTCATAGTAACTGTTGAACTCGTCTATACCAATTACTTGTTGCCCTTGTTTTAATAAAGCTTCGACCAAGTGCGAGCCTATAAAACCTGCGGCGCCTGTTACTATACTTTTATTCATGTTCATTGTTTTAATATCATTAACTACAATATTTAAAGACCAATATTTAAAGCGTAATCTTTATACCAATATAACCGCTACTAAGAAAGCGATGTTTTTTGTCTTCTCCTAGGTTGTTTGATTTTGTTTCAAAAGTCCTCAGTATAAACTTTGAATTTTAGGATTATTTAAGAATTTTTGCGATTAGGTGACAGCCTAGAGAAACTACATATCAATTGGTGTAATATTAAAAATTGTCACAAAGTCTGGTTAATGGTGGCGCCATATTGAGGGAAAAGGGTGAAAGTTTTAGTTGTTGGTAATGGTGGGCGCGAACATGCCCTGGCTTGGAAACTTCTACAATCGAAGCAAATTGAGCGTGTTTTCTGTGCCCCAGGAAATGGTGGAACTGCCAGTATGGAACGCTGTGAAAACGTTCCTGTAAAGGTTGATGATTTTGAAGGGATTAACCAAATAGCCCACTCTGAAGGTGTTTCATTAGTAGTCGTTGGTCCCGAAGTCCCTTTAGCTAAGGGTATTACAGACTTTTTACAAGCCAAAGGTTTAAAAGTATTTGGCCCAAGTCGTGCTGGCGCCCAAATTGAGGCAAGTAAAGCATGGGCAAAAGCATTGATGCAAGAAGCACATGTACCTACTGCGGCTTCTGCGGTATTTACTGATGTGAAAGCAGCGAAATCCTATGTCAAATCTAAAGGGGCGCCTATCGTTGTTAAAGCTGATGGGTTAGCAGCAGGCAAGGGTGTGATAGTCGCTCAAACTGTTGAATCCGCCTTTGCGGGACTTGATGCAATTTTTGGCGGGCAGTTTGGAAGCGCAGGTAATTTTGCTGTTATTGAAGAATTTTTAACTGGACAAGAAGTTTCTGTTTTAGCACTAACTGATGGTGAGACTATTTGCCCTTTATTACCTGCACAAGACCATAAACGTATTGGTGAAGGTGATACTGGCGAAAATACGGGTGGTATGGGCGCCTATGCTCCCGCTCCTATTGCCACCGATGCGTTAATGGCTAGAGTCCAAACTGAAGTACTAGAACGTACAATTGCAGCTTTAAAAGCCAAGGGTATTGACTATCGAGGTGTTTTATATGCTGGCTTAATGGTTTCAGAAGATGGAACTTTTAAGGTCTTAGAATTTAATTGTCGTTTTGGCGACCCCGAAACACAAGTCATTTTACCTTTACTTGAAACACCCTTAGAAGAACTTCTTTTAGCCTGCGTAGAAAGGCGCCTAGCACAAATGCTTCCCATCGCATGGAACACTGGTGCATGTGCCACTGTTGTCGCTGCTAGTGGCGGTTATCCTGGTGATTACACCAAAGGTAAAATTATCACAGGATTTAATGATGCTGTTTCGACTGGCGCCACTGTATTTCACGCCGGAACAACGTTACAATCATCAACACAAGCTTCAGAAGTATGTACTGATGGTGGTAGAGTGTTAAATGTCACAGGTGTGGGAGAAGACTTTAAACAAGCACTCAACCAAGCGTATGCAGGAATTGCCAAAATTAACTTTGACGGCATGTACTATCGAAGAGACATTGGGCATAAAGTTTTAAGTTAGGAGTTAGGAATGAGGAATGAAGAATTAACTCCTAACTCCTAACTCCTAACTCCTAACTCCGCTTCGTTCGCAATTTATGTAAATAACTGTTAATTTTTTAGTTGTTGCAGTTTGTTTATAAAAAACTACTAACAACTTAAATTTAAAATGCTCGCTGTTTTTACTTATATCCGAGAAGCGATTGCCTCCTGGTGGTCGCAGTTTACACTCCAAACTAAGCTCTTGGCTGCCGCCACCCTGGTGGTATCTTTAGTTATGAGCGGTTTGACGTTTTGGGCAGTCAATACTATTCAACAAGACGCGCGCTTGAATGATACTCGTTTTGGTCGCGACTTAGGATTATTGCTTGCTGCTAACGTGGTGCCTTTAATTGCCGATAATAATTTAACTGAGGTTGCCCAACTATCTCAAAGGTTTTATAGCAGTACATCTAGCATTCGATACATACTTTATGCAGATGATACTGGAAAAATCTTTTTTGGCATTCCCTTTTGGGAACCAGAAGTTGAGAACTCACTCACAATTCAACGACGAATACAACTACCTGACGACTACGCAACCGATGCTGAGAAACCAATGGTACGTCAGCATCAATCACCTGATGGGGAAGTTACTGATGTCTTTGTACCATTAACAATCAATGGTAAGTACCTTGGTGTCATGGCAGTTGGTATAAACCCCAACCAAACAGCAGTTATTTCCACTAACTTTACTCGTGATGTCACTATTGCTGTATTTATTACGATTTGGGTAATGGTAATTTTAGCTGGTGTTGTTAATGCTTTAACTATTACCAAACCCATTAAAGAACTTTTAGCAGGTGTCAAGCAAATTGCTGCTGGTAATTTCCAACAGCGAATAGATTTGCCTCTCGGTGGAGAACTTGGAGAATTAATCTTCAGTTTTAACGATATGGCAGAACGCTTGGAACGTTACGAAGAACAAAACATCGAAGAACTCACTGCTGAAAAAGCCAAACTTGAAACGCTCGTCTCTACTATTGCTGACGGCGCCGTGTTGATTGACAATAATATGCAGGTAATTCTTGCCAACCCAAATGCACGTCGTATTTTTGGTTGGGACGATATTGAGCTTGAAGGTAGTAACGTATTGCATCAGCTACCAACTGGAGTACAAATGGAAATTACACGTCCTTTGTACGAAATGGCAGCAGGAGAACGCGAAAGTGCTGAGTTTCGTATTCCGCTCGGTCAACCCACAAAACGTACCATCCGTATTTTATTGACAACAGTTCTTAATCTTCAACGCGAAAGTATCAAAGGTATTGCCATAACCGTTCAAGATATTACACGCGAAGTTGAGCTAAACGAAGCCAAAAGTCAATTTATTAGTAACGTCTCCCACGAATTACGAACACCATTATTTAATATCAAAACATACATTGAAACACTGCATGACTACGGTGAAGATTTAGAAGTAGAACAGCGAAAAGAGTTCTTATCAACAGTAAATCACGAAACAGACCGTCTAACTCGATTAGTTAATGATGTATTAGATTTATCAAAATTAGAATCGGGACGCATTTACAATTTAGATGGAGTCGATTTAAGTCAAGCAATCGAACAAACGCTGCGTACTTATCAACTAAACGCTAAAGACAAAGGAATCGAAATATTTCAAGAAGTTGAACCGAACATACCTTTAGTCGTCGGTAACTACGATTTATTACTGCAAGTCTTTGGTAACTTAATTGGTAACGCACTCAAATTTTCCACTCCCGGTGGTCAAATTGCCTTCCGTGCGTACCAACTCGATGCAAAAAAAGTACGAATAGAAATATCCGACACCGGAATTGGAATTGCACCAGAAGACCAAGAAGCGATATTCGACCGTTTCTTTCGCGTCGAAAACCGAGTACACACCCTTGAAGGTACAGGTTTAGGACTATCAATAGTCCGTAACATCATCGACAAACACCACAGTCGAGTCAACCTAGTCAGCGAAGTTGGTACAGGTACCACCTTTTGGTTCGACTTATCAATTGTAGAACAGGCGCCGCATGTTGAGCAGTTAGGAGTTAGGAGTTAGGAGTTAGGAGTTAGGAGTTAGGAGTTAGGAATGTATTAAATGTCATGCTGAGGAACGAAGCATCTCAAAAATTTTGATGCTTGTTTAATGTCATGAGTCATGAACGTTAACGCAGTTTTCCCGCAGGGTAGCATCTCAAAAATTTTGATGCTTGTTTAAAAGTAAAGTTACAACCCGTTTTTAATGTAGAGACGTGACACGTCACGTCTATATGTCTTATCGTCTATTATCAAGTAAAAGCAGCTATCATCAAACAAACAACAAACAAAGCCACAAACAGCAACAGCGTTTGATTTCGTCGTACCCAACTCTGTAAACTCTCATTAGAACTGGGTTTACGATACTGCTGTTGCTTCTGCGCTTGATACTCCTCAAAATTTTGATACAAAGTACACTCTTTCGCTGTAGGACGCTGCGGATAATTACAGCTATCATCCACATGGTAAGTACAAGAGTCACACAAATACTCACCCTTTCCCGCACGGTGCAACGGAATACCAGGATGTCCAAATGCTTTTAACTCAGTTCGACAAAAAGGGCAAGTCACAGCTTGTGAGTCAACTTGCTGTTCACAACGGGGACAAAATATACTAGCCACCTGAATAAATATAATTAATATAAGGTTTACTCGATTGTACTCACTCTCAGGTGGAAATAAGATGTTAGATTTTAATAGAATACAGCACAAGGTAAATAAGGACGCAGCAGAAATAAGAGTTAAGGTTAAGCTTACTAACTCTATTGATGAAGGTTTAATTAGTGGTAAGAGAAATTCGGTATAAACCGGACATCTCGCTTAATTGTCCTTCCTGATACACCCGACACCAGAGATGACCGAACTCGCGGCTACTCTATAAAGGTGGGTATTTCGCTACTTCGTAATAGCAGTACAGGCAAACCAACTGGGAATCACCACTGTCCCCTTATCCACAGGCGTCATCTGCCACGCCACACAACCCGTAGATAAACCTGGATGTTTTAATGTCACAGGCTTTTGAAACTTGCGAACTAAATATTTTAGTCCAATATTTCTTGCTGCATTTTCACCAGAATCATAAATTTTATTTTCTGGTGTCAATACTAATTTTCCAAGTCCGTTTTTTGTCCATAAATAAAGATTCAGTGCCCCAACTTGTGACCCTCTTAAACATTTTCCACCGTTATACGCGTCCGTGATACTCGTATAAGCAGGGTTAACTTTCACTGTATAAATTGAAAAGCGGTTTAAAGCTTTTTTAGTGGTTCGTTTTTGAATCTTTTTCGCTACCCAATTTGAACGTTTTATATTACTTCTCTTGGAATATTTACCTTTCTGGGGTTTGAGAGTTTTCAGATTTTCAAAAACAATTACACTAACATTATACTGTTGAGCAAATTCTACAATTGAATTAGATATAGTTTCAATTATTTCTTTTTCTAATTGTTTTATTCGCTTCCACAAGTTGGCACACATGTTTTTTGGAGGTAAAAAACCTAACTCCGTATGAGTGTTCGTTAAAGCTTTGGCTTTGGCAATTTTACCTAGGTAGCGCTTCCTAAGATGAGATAAGCGATTGTTTCCCTTTAAACGTAGATTGGCTAACTCTACAACAACGCCCGTATCTTCGTACCCTTCCAGCACTTTGCCTACAACAATTGGGTCGTCTAGGTTTAGGTCAATGCTAAGAATTCGGATTTTACCCAAAGCCTTAATTTGGTCGTCTAACTTTCCTTTTGATGGTGTGTTTTTTTGAATTGTCCAAATCAATACTGCTTGCTGGTCGCACATCATTACTGACATGCTTCCTTTAGTATATCCCTGCGGTAATTCTCTACAAAAATAATCTACTTTTAACCATACCCAAGCATTACCTGTCCATAGTTTGATTACAACTGTTTCTAGAGTGTCATCCTTAAACATCCCAGAGTATAACTGAGCCGGAAAATTTGTTGAAGTTGGAAGTATTGGTGGTTTACCTGCTTTTTTCTTTAAACGGCTCTGTGTTTTTAAACTCTTCGAGTTTAATGCTTTTTTTATTTTTAAGTCCCAACGAATTTTATTAGTATTCCAAGATTTTACTATTCCGGCTGCTTTTTTAATTGCAGCACGTCTGAAATCGCATGGAACATCTTTAAATAATAAAGGGAATTTAACTTCTGTTCTATATGCGGTTTTAATTGTTAGTGACTCATATACTACATATAAATCTTTGCTACTTGTAGATATTAAAAGAGATACCTCATTTGCCATTACAGTCACATAAAACATGACTACATCATTAAATAATGCTTGTGTAGTATTAATATATTCAGGATGTTTGATATTAAGAGCAGCAAGTATTGATTCGTTGACTTGGAAATGTCCTTTCTCTTTCTTTAGAGCCACGTAGATATCACCCCCTTCAGTACGGATGTATATTTTAAATCAAATACTTTCAGGAGACGCATTGCAAGTCTAAATATGACAGTTTAACGTTTTTAGCCGATTGTCACATGAGTCTTACTAATACATTAGTTCGTCAAAGCCGAATTTATTCAATGCACGCCAATAAATTTATATTGAGACACTACTTGAAGTTGATTTTCGCTCTTTACGTATGAGTATTCGATCGCGCGTTGAAGCACTTGACTGTCCAGCTTTTGCCGTATTTGTCTAATAAATTCCAATAAAACTTGATTAGATATCACGTCGAGGATACCTTAATCCAACTGACTTACATGTATACGAAACGACAGCACTAGTCGATACTAGCTCGGTACGCTCTGTAATTCCAATGCACGTAGCACAAAAATTGGGTTTAGAAATTCGTAGTGAGCGATTACCAAAGCACGCAGATGGTAAACAACTAACTCTTGAAATAGCTGAACCAGTACTTATTGAAATTCAAGGAAGAGAAACTTCGGGAGAACCATTAGTTGGAGGAGACGAAATATTAATTGGTCGAATTGCCTTAAAAACTTTAGGTTTTGTTGTTGATGTTGAAAATCATCGTTTGATTCCAAATCCTAAATATCCTGATGGTCCTGTTTTTCGCATATGATGGCAGACAGGCGCCCACCCCTATACTACAACGCGCACTAATTCAACAACTGCACGCACTAATTCATCAAAAGCAACAGGCTTTACAATGTGATATTTATAACCAATATTCCGAATTTTCTCATTATCTATGTCCGTACCATAAGCTGTAAGCGCAATCGCTGGAATTGATATATTTTGATACTGTGGCAATGCGCGAATTTGACGCATTAGTTCATAACCATCCATTGTTGGCATTCCAATATCGCTTATTATTACATCTGGCTGATTCAATCTAATTGCTTCAAGTGCATCAGTACCAGAGTTAAAAGCTGTTACCCTGGCGCCATATTGTTCTAATACAAATGTTATCAGTTCTAAATTATCAACTTCATCATCAACTACTAACACGTTTACTTCAGCTAACGACGTAAAATCTTCTTCTAACTCTTGTTTTACTTGTGGCGCCATAACTGCTACAACAGGAAAACAACAAGTGAAAGTTGCCCCAAGTCCTTCACCTAAACTTTCTGCCATAATTGTGCCACCGTGCAACTCAACTAAATGACGCGAAATTGCTAAACCTAACCCCAACCCACCAAATTTTCTAGTAGTACTGCTATCAGCTTGACGAAAAGACTCAAATATGTATGGTAAAAACTCCCGTGTAATACCTTTTCCAGTATCACTAATCTTTAATTGAACCTGCGTATCAATTTGTTCAAGGCTGATTGTAACTTCTCCACCTGTAGGTGTAAACTTAACGGCGTTAGTAAGTAAATTAATCACGATTTGCTGTAAACGGTTGGCATCACCCAATATTTTACCGATGTCATAATTAATTTCGATATTTAGCTGAATCGATTTTGCTTCTGCTGCTAACCTAACTGTTTCTAATGCTGCTTGAATAATATAAGCCAAGTCTACAGTTTCTAATTCTAATTCCAGCTTACCTCGTAGTATTCGTGATACATCAAGTAAATCATCAATTAGTTGCACCTGTAATTTGGCATTGCGTTCAATTGTTTCAATTGCTAAACTTTTACTCTTTTCATCTAAAGTCCGAGTTTTTAGCAATTTTGACCATCCCAATATTGGATTTAGCGGTGTACGCAACTCGTGCGATAAAATAGCTAAAAACTCATCTTTGACTCGATTTGCCGCTTCTGCTGATTCTTGCGCTAATTTTCGTTCTACTGCTTCCGCTAACGCACGGTCACGCATTGTTCTATATTTTTGCACACGATATGTTAAATCTGTTACGTCTTGTATTGACATCAACGCATAATAACTATCTTCTTCTATACCAGGTAGCGACGTTACAGTTGTATGTTGAATGCGGTTTTTTCCTTGGCTACTCGGCGCCGGAATTATATAATTATGTAGTTGTGAAGAAAAAATTGCTGGTGGTCCACCTTTAAATATATCTTCAAACCGACTTGCATACTGTAGTTGACTTAAATGCGGAAATCTCTGAGTTAGCGAAGTACCTAAAATCGACTTACGCGGAATTTTTGTCCATTCTTCTAAACAGTTATTCCAATAAATTACTGTGTAGTCAGATTTTAAAATACACAAACCCAACGGAATAAGGTCAAAATGACTAAATTTCTCCTGCCATTGAGCGATTATTTCTAGCATTATTCAGATATACGCCCTAATTTATATAATAACTTTACTATATTTATATTTAATCTTATTCTAGACATATTTTTAACTAAGAAGGTTGAAATTCTAACTGTTGGTCAATCACCCTAATTAGCGTACCAAATGAATCCATTTCAAAAATTAGAACGATATCTCCTATAATTTCTAACGTTTTAATTGCAAAGCGCGCTTGTGCCAGCAAAAAAATTGTTTCTTCACTTGCATATTCCAAAGACAATACATGCTTTATGCAATCTTCCATGTAAATGGGTATCGCATAGTTGAGGTGTTGATTTAATACGTTACTAATCGACCCCATAATTCCATTAATTACAATATTGCCTACTTCGCTAAGTGTACCAATTTTTACGGAGTCTAAATCGGGACTACCTACTTCTTCTCCTGTAAGTAAGCTGACTAATGTTGCTGCACTGTCTGTTGGAAAAACTAAGTTTGCTTTTCCCGAAAACGAGCCTGTAAAATTTAATTTTACCGCCGCTAACGAATCTCCATCAAATCTTTTTTCTAGTTCTGTTTGTATCTGACTCAAAGTTAATATGCTAACAACCGGAATTTCTAAAACAATCCGAGATTCTAACATTTGGTTGAGCATACCAGCAGCTCGACCGACACCAATATTTATTAACTCTTGTAAGGCATCTAAGTGAGCATCTGTTAGCTGATATACCATAATTAAAGTCCTTGATGCTTACAAGCTTCACGTACAGCCATCAGCACTTCATTTTGTTTTACTGGCTTATTTATAAACCCTGTGGCGCCTAATTCCATACCACGGTCACGCGAAGCATCTTGAATGTCAGCAGAAATAATAATAGTCGGAACCTCAAACTTTTCTGCCCGCAACATCTCAAGAAATCCAAATCCATCAACGTCTGGCATCAGTATATCAGTCAACACACAATCTGGAGTATGCGCGCGTACCATCTCTAAACCTTCCCGACCGTTACTAGCTTCGAGTATTTCATAGCCATCGGCTTGCAGGATTTTACGAAGCATCCTACGAGCAAAGGCTGCATCGTCAACAATCAGGATTGATGTCATCGTTCAAATAAATATTTTACACGTGCTTAACAATAAATTCTATTTTATCATTTATTCAATAGTTTGCTAATTGTCAAGTAGTTTTGATACATTTTTTCATAAAAATCTCTAATTAATAATTTACAAAAATAAACTTCTACCTAAAGACATAATTTATATCTGCTTGAAGATAGAATTTGAAAGCATACTAGTTTTACCATTTTCATCGTAGAATATTTCATTACCTAGACTAGATATCAAATTGCATGGAGTATATCGACAGCGATGACATTAAAGCCTTTTTGGCAGAAAGCTATGAAAATATTAATCAAATAGAAAATGATATTGTAGATTTAGAAAAAGCGTTGGTATCAGTGGATGCATTGTCTCGGATTTACCGATGTTTACATACATTGAAGGGTAATTGCGGTTTTCTGGCATTTGCTAAGTTAGAAAGACTTGCTCATGCTGGTGAAAGTTTACTCAACCAACTGCGTACAGGTAATTTAACCATAAATACCGAAATTGCCACTGTTCTACTTCAAACAATTGACAGTATTCGTAAAATCCTCACTTCCATCGAAGCTAATAATAACGAAGGTAGCGAAGATTATTCAAACTTGATTCAAGAAATAAATCTACTACAGTCTACTACTTCTATCGAAGCTACTCCCGTTCTCGAAACTCACCCAACTTCTCAAGTTGCTCCCACTCCTAGCACCTCGGAAACTATTCGAGTTGATGTAGATGTACTCGATAAAATCATGAATTTAGTGGGTGAGTTAATACTATCACGTAACCAAGTGTTGCAATTCGCAAATCATATAGATGATATTGCTTTTACCAAAATCAGCCAAAACTTAAATGTAATTTCATCAGAGTTGCAATTTGTAGTTATGAAAACTCGGTTGCAACCAATAAATATAATATTGCAAAAACTACCGCGTGCTGTTCGCGATATTGAAGTTGCTTCACACAAAAGGGTACATCTCAATATTATTGGCGCCGAAACCGAACTCGACCGCAGTATAATCGAGTTCATCAAAGACCCAATCATGCATATAGTTCGTAACTGTATTGACCACGGAATTGAAACACCATCCGTACGCACATCGCTTGGCAAACCAATCGAAGGAAAGTTGTATGTGCTAGCGTTTCACGAAGGTGGTACAGTCAATATTGAAGTTGGCGATGATGGTAAAGGTATTGAACCAGAGCTTGTATTGGCAAAAGCATTAGAGCTAGGTTTAATTAATTCTTCACAAGCGCAAACTAAGAGCGAAGCTGAAATTATAAATTTAATTTTTCTACCCGGTTTATCTACATCACCTCAAGTTACCAACCTTTCTGGTAGAGGAGTTGGAATGGATGTAGTCAAGACGAATATAGAGCGAGTAAACGGTTCAATACAAGTTTATAGTCAGCCAGGACAAGGTACAGTATTTAAAATCAGGATTCCTTTAACTCTAGCAATTATTGGTGCATTAATAATTACTGCCAATCAACAATATTTTACTATTCCCCAAACTAATGTTCAAGAACTCGTCAGGCTAGAGGGTGATGCAATAAGCGAACGTCTTGATATACTATATGATATTCCTGTATTGCGTTTGCGTGAAAATATCTTACCTTTGGTCTACCTGAACAAAGTTCTCGGATTTAATAAAAATGTACCATTGTCTGTACTAGAAAATATCGAAATAGAAACTATATATATAGTAGTTATCAATATTGATGAATATCACTTTGGTTTAGTTGTAGACTCAATCGAAGACACTGAGGATATTGTAGTTAAACCTTTAGGAAAACAACTCAAAGATGTTTCTATATTCACAGGCGCCACTATTCTTGGCGATGGTAAAATTGCTTTAATCATAGATACAATTGCACTGGCGATACAAGCGGGTGTCACACCTCAAGCTCAAAAACGTTTCAATACCACACTTATAGATGATAATGAAGAGCGCGTTTCGGTACTCTTGTTTGAAGGGGTTGAAAACGCGCGTATGGGTATTTTTCTCACGCTTGCCAACCGTCTGGAAGAATTCGACGGCAAAGACATTAAAATTGTTGGCAACCAAAAGGTCATACAATATAACAATGAAATTATATCTTTAATTGATTTAAACGAAGTCTTTTTAGGCGCCTCAAAAATATTACCAGATTCTATAATTCAAGTTGTGGTTATCACTTTCAATTATCATAACTACGGCTTAATAGTCAATTCTATCATTGATATTGTCGAAGAACCGTTAAAAATTCAAGGCGCCTCTACCCGTCCTGGTGTGAAAATGCTTGCTACTATTCAAAATGAAATTACCGAAATTCTCGATATCGAAAAAGTTATTGCTCTTGCTAACCCTTATTTAATCAAATAATATGAATCAACAATTTTGTACTTTTTTTCTCGATAAAATATATTTTGGTATCGACGTTTTACAAGTGCAAGAAGTAATTAGATTTACACAAATAACCCCTGTACCACTGGCGCCACCCGATATTTTAGGTTTAATCAACTTACGTGGTAAAATAGTCACTATCATCGATATAAAATCTCGATTACAAATGAATCAAAACATAAAAAATCCTGAAAATAATTACAAGATTATTTTGAATAATAAATCCGAACTCATCAGCTTGATAGTAGATGACATAGGAGACGTAGTTGAAGTCGCAGAAAATCAATTTGAACCACCTCCTGCAACTTTAAAAGTTAAAATTCGCTCTTTACTGCAAGGCGCCTACAAATTACAAGACAAATTTTTATTAATTCTAAACGTCGATAAACTTTTAGCCCAAAATATTGAATGAAAATTAAAGAAAACTATGAGTCAATTACAGCCAATTTTAACAGCATTAACCGCATTGAAACAAGGAAATTTTGCTTATCGTTTACCAGTTGAAGAAAACGAACTAAGCGAAGTACATCAAGCTTTCAACGAATTAGCCGCTTTTAACGAAAATTTTGCATCCGAAACCATCAAAATGATGCACGAAGTCGGTACAGAAGGAAAGTTAGACTCGCAAATCATAATCAGTAATACCACTGGATGTTGGAAAGAAATAATCGACAGTATAAATTACATGTCTTCCAAATTGACCGCCCAATTCCGTAGTATTGCTCAAGTAATGCTTATAGTATCGCAAGGCGATTTATCTCAAACAATTGACATTGAAAATGTGGGTGAATTTCAAGCACTGACAAGCAACATTAATGCGATGATAACCAACCTGCGTACTTCAATTCAAGAAATTACTGAAGTTGCAACTACTGTAGCTTCATCTTCTGAAGAATTTAGTGTTGTTAGTCAAGAAATGACGAAAAACGCAACTCAAACTGCCGAGCAAGCAACGAGTGCTTCAGCTTCTGCCGACCAAGTTAGTCAAAATGCAATTATAGTAGCTACCGCAGTCGAAGAAATGAACGCTTCAATTAGAGAAATTGCCAAAAATGCTGCTGAAGGCGCCCAAGTAGCCACAATCGCCGTAAAAACTGCTGATGATACTAATACCACAATTACCAAACTTGGTAATAGTAGTGTAGAAATAGGCAAAGTCATTAAAGTAATTACCTCAATAGCCCAGCAAACAAATTTATTAGCTCTGAATGCCACCATCGAAGCTGCACGCGCGGGAGATGCTGGTCGAGGGTTTGCCGTTGTTGCGGGTGAAGTTAAAGAATTAGCACGCGCAACTGCCAAAGCAACTGACGATATTAGCCAGCGTATCGAAATGATTCAAACCGATACAAAAAGTGCTGTTGACGCAATCGCTGAAATTAGTACCGTTATCAATCAAATTAATGATATTCAAAATACTATAGCCAGTGCTGTCGAAGAGCAAACAGCCACTACTAACGAAATTGCCCGTAACGTCACAGAATCTGCTAAAGGCGCCACCGACATTGCCAAAAATATTTCTGTCGTAGCCATAAACGCTCAAAACACCACTACAGGCGCCGCGAATACATCCCAAGCTGCCAACGAACTATCGCGCATGGCAGTAGATTTACAGAAAATAATTAGTAAATTTAAATACTAATGAAACTCCATGTGCTTGTCGTAGATGATGCCGTCATCGTTCGGAATCGGGTTTCCAAAATATTATCCACTGTACCAGAAATCGAAGCTGTCTCTGTAGCCGCAAGTGGTAAAATTGCCCTTTTAAAAATCCCTCAAGTCAATCCAGATATCATTATCTTGGATGTGGAAATGCCCGAAATGGATGGTTTAGAAACACTCGTTGAAATTCGACGACAGTATCCAAAACTACCTGTAATTATGTTTAGCGCCTTAACTGTATTAGGCGCCGCAACCACATTAGACGCTTTAATGTTAGGAGCAAACGACTATGCTACCAAACCAAGTAACCTCACAAGCATAGAAGCAGCAAACCAACACATACTTACAGAACTAGTACCCAAAATAAAAGCATTAAGTGCTGTAGAGACGCGATTCATCGCGTCTCCAGCATCTACAGTGTCATATAAAAATGTGACTAACCAAGACGCGATAAACCAAGACGCGATAAATCGCGTCTCTACATCTATTGATATCGTCGCAATTGGTGTTTCTACAGGGGGACCCAATGCTTTAGCAGAAATTTTACCCAAACTGCCTGCTGATTTTCCTGCCGCAATTTTGATAGTTCAACACATGCCACCAATGTTTACTAAGCTGATGGCAGAACGTTTGGCGTCAAAATGTCAAATTCCTGTAGCTGAAGCTATTTGTGGCACAACTGTAAAACCAGGACATGTTTGGATTGCACCCGGTGATTATCATTTGCTTGTTGAGCGCGATAACAATACTGTAAAACTCGTAACCAACCAAGCACCACCAGAAAATTCTTGTCGTCCTGCTGTTGACGTTCTATTCCGTTCGGTTGCAAAAGTTTACGGAAACAAATCTTTAGGTGTTGTATTGACGGGTATGGGAAAAGACGGATTACAAGGTGCTGAACATATTCACGCTTGTGGAGGTCATATTTTCGTCCAAGACCAAGCTTCTAGTGTCGTTTGGGGGATGCCAGGATTTGTCGCAAATGCCGGATTAGCAGAATCTATTTTGCCTATCAACCAAATGGCTGGTGCTATTTTACGTTTAGTAGCTGATAATTAACAAAAGATTATTATAAACTTTTGTAAACTTGTATCAAATTTATCGTGAATATATGTTTAAAGTCTATGGTCATCAGACAATGAGCTTGAGCAACCTAGATTTTGACTACCTACGTCATTTAGTTCGCGAACACTCTGCTGTTGCTCTTGATGCGGGTAAAGAATATTTAGTTGAGTTACATTTGTCAAACTACGTTCGGCAGATTGGCTTTGATACAATAGCAAATTTTATTGAACACCTTAAGGTTTCAAAATTTGGAGACCTTCATATAGCAGCAATCGAACACCTAGTCAATTACGAAACAACTTTTTTTCGAGATATTTATCCCTTTGAAGCTCTTAAAGATTATATTTTGCCGGAGATAATTCAAAGGCGCCAGTCTTGTCAATCAGATAAAATCAAGATTTGGAGTGCAGCATGTTCGACGGGGCAAGAGGTCTACAGTATTGCCATGCTGATTCGCGAGCATTTTCCCATGTTAAATGAAGCAAACCTACAAATTGTTGCTAGCGATTTTTCTAATAAAGCACTAACACGGGCACGTAATGGTATCTACAGTCCGTTGGAAGTTAGACGAGGATTACCTGCTAACTTACGAAAAAAGTACTTTCACTCTTGCGGTAACGAATGGCAGATTGACCGCGAACTTTCTAACATGATTAATTTTCATCAAATAAATTTAATTAAACCTTGGTCTACCTTACCCTTCCAGCAAGTGGATATTTTATTCATTCGTAACGTTTTAATTTATTTCGACATCAATACCAAAAAAGATATGTTGTATAAAATAAAACAAGTACTTCATCCAGAAGGATATTTGTTCCTTGGTGGAGGTGAAACCACTTTGAACCTAGACAACGATTTTGAAAGGGTTCAACTCGGACAAGCAATTACCTACAAGTTGAAATCTTGAGAAACCTGGTTTCTGAATCAAAATCTGGAATCAAAAGCAATTATTACGTAGAAACCAGGTTTCTGGGTTTTTTTAAGGTTTTAGAAACCTGGTTTCTGAATCAAAATCTGGAATCAAAAGCAATTATTACGTAGAAACCAGGTTTCTGGGTTTTTTTAAGGTTTGAGAAACCTAGAAACCAGGTTTCTGGGTTTTTTTAAGGTTTGAGAAACCTGGTTTCTGAATCAAAATCTCGAATCAAAAGCAATTATTACGTAGAAACCAGGTTTCTGGGTTTTTTTAATGAATTAGTTAATCTCAGTAAGATGCATTACACTTAATAAGGGCTAATATCATAAGAAAAAGTTTCGCAGTGTGATATTTTAGGCTAACTGGAATATTTTACTGTGGTAGCTATATATATAAACACGCTCAAGTTATCAAATTCGCTTGTGCAATCCAAAAAACCAGAGAAAATAGATTTTAATAACGAGTACCCGTGTCCTTGTCGTCGTCGGGGAGAGTTAACTGCGATTACGCTGACAGAAGCTTTTGGCTGCAACCGTTGTCAGCGGATTTTCGTCGTCGAAGATAGCGGTTATGTTTTAGAAGAACTTTCAACCACGTATCCTTATAAAAAGGCTTGGCGTTGGTCGGGTAACGCTTGGAGCGTTGTTCATCCTAAAATGGGAGAAAGTTACTTACCTGTAGCGCTAGGCATTATTTTTGTGCTAGTGGTTATATGGCTACCATTGGCATTACGTTTGGCAAACACATCAAGTTGGGTTGCCTGGGCAATGCTAGCGGTACTATTAGCGCTTTTACCTGCACTAATGTTGTGGTTGACCCATAGACCGTAAACCCAGATGAGTGTTGATGCTTTTGATGACGTACCTGAAGTAATGCGTATTGCGATGCGCGCTTATAGTGCTTCTTTACGTTTAGGTATAACAAAGGGAATAGACCGCAGTCGCGCTGTGCTGGCAATGGCACGGGCGCTGAATAATGCGTTTGATGATATTTTGGAGGCTAACACCCTTGACTTAGAGGCCAGTCGAGAAATGGCAGTACCTGAGTTAATTTTAGATTGGCTAAAATTAACTCCAGAACGTTTGGAAGCAGCAGTTGATATTTTGCAGCGTTTAGGAGAGTTACCTGACCCTTTGCGACGTGTCAGAACTGCTGACTATCAGCTTGATGATTCTCAGACTTATTCGCATTTAATGCCATTGGGTGTAATCGCTTTTATTTATGAGGCATTTCCAGAATTAGGCGCCATTGCCGCTGCGATGTGTATTAAAACAGGTAATAGTATTATTCTTAAAGGCAGTACCGAATCGAGTCATTCCAATGCTGCAATAGTCGATGTCTTGCAAAATGCCATCTTAGATAAAGGTTTACCAGTTGGAAGCATTGAGCTAATAACCAGTGAACACGGCGCCTCGTTACGTGATTTAATAACCCAAGACAAATATTTAAATTTGGTAATACCTTATGGACGTCCAAGTTTCGTGCAGCAAGTCGTGCGTAATTCAACGGTGCCTGTACTAAAATCAGCAATGGGTAACTGCTATGCATACTGGTCACTCAACAGTAGCTTAGAAATGCTGAGGGGAATAATTGTAGATAGTCACTCTAGCGAACCAGACCCAGTTAACGCCATAGAAAAAGTACTAGTACACCGTCAAACTTTACCATCATCACTAACAACTCTATTCAACAGCTTGAAAGAAAAAGGTTTTGATATAAAGGGTGATGAAGAACTAACGGCAGCTTTTGGACAACTACAACTTGCTAGTGACAACGAATGGGGTAATCCATATTTAAACAGAACTGTTGCATTTAAACTCGTTGATAGCTTAGAAATAGCCATCAACTGGATAAATCAATACAGTAGCGGACATGCCGACTGCATTGTGACAGAATCTTATCAAGAAAGTCGCCAATTTGCACTTGGTGTTAATAGTGCTTCCACATACGTCAACGCATCCCCACGTTTTTCGCGCAACACATCCCGTAGTGACGCTGTATTCTTAGGAATGTCAAACCAAAAAGGACACCGACGCGGAATCATTAACCTCGAAAGTCTAACAACAGTTAAACACATCGTTCAAGGCAATGGAAGATTTTAGTTAAAATTTATTATATCTTTTGTAAATATCTTGTGGAACAGGCATCGCTGCCTGTGTCTTTATATTTTAAAATTTCAGGGCGGGCAAGGATGCCCACCCCACAAAAGCAATCAAATTTACTTCTGTGTAGAAGCTTTTAGCTTGTGAGAAGTATAATAAACTTTGTTACCTTCATCAGGTACAAAATGACACTCAACCGCAGAACGCCAAAGTGACTTCCAAATTGGTTCGTTTGACTCGAAGAAATAATCACCCATTATTGGTTTAATAGCCGCAGTTGCCTTCTTCAAATTGTAATGCGGCATATTTAAGAAGATATGGTGTGCAACATGAGTCCCAATATCGTGATGAATGTTGTTGATAAAACCATAATCACGGTCAATTGAAGAAATGGCGCCTTTCAAAAAAGTCCACTCATCACCACGATACCAAGGAATATTTGGTTCAGTGTGGTGTAAAAATGTTACCAAATCTAACCAAACTACAAATACTAAATAAGGTCCCAAATAATACTTAACAAACCACATGAAGCCAAATTGGTAAGTTAAGAATCCTAATAAACCTACCATAGCACTCCAACAAACAGTGCTAGTAATAACATCCCACTTTTCACTTGGCTTGAATAAGGAACTACTGGGAAGGAAATGCGAACCTGTTTTACCAGGAGAGCGCATAAACAAGTAAATTGGGTACGCTAGCAAAAATACATAGTGTCGTCCGAGTTTGGTAATAAAGCCAGACTCGTTATATTCTGACTCACTCGAAGGATACCAGCTTTCATCATTTTCAAGACTACCCGTATTTTTGTGGTGAGTGCGATGGCTAATTCGCCAACCATGATACGGTACCAAAATTGGTGTATGGCAAATATGACCCATTAAGTCATTCAACCACTTATACTTAGAAAAAGATTGGTGTCCGCAGTCATGTCCGACAACAAATAGTGCCCAGAACATTGTCCCTTGCATTACCCAAAAGATTGGGAAAAATAGCCAAGAGTCAAAATGGTAGGCGACTGCATAAAGTAGTCCTATAACTGCAATGTCACGAAAGAAATAATACATCGATTTCACAACACTAGGTTGAAAGCATTCTGCTGGAATTGCTGCTTTCAAATCTCCAAGAGTGAAAGGGAGAGTTGTTTCTAATGGCGACTTTAAGCCTTGTTGATTGCTGGAAGAAATTATTGTATCTGTCACTTGATTTTGCTGTTCGTAAAATTCAAACGTGAAAAATTTGCAAATTGCAATCGTTCACACTTTTGATAAATATAATTAGCCTTTAGTATTATTAGCATTATATTGGTCAAATGACAAATACCATTTTCTATAAGTTATCTGAATTATTTACATCAAAATATGCTTATTATAAATTTCTGGTAAACCTGTATATAAACATAACCGTATCACACACTTCTTAGGCGCCTAATGAACTATAATAATTTAGTCGTCCAAACATTTCTTTTTGCATATATAGTTAATCAGTAGGTTGGCTTCGCTTACACCCAACCTACGAAGTAAGCGAATCAACATTAATGTCGGCGCCGGAACCTAGAGTTTTTAGTAAACTATAATTTGCCGCTAATGCTTCCGTCAAAGTTGGATAAACATTATATTGTACATCAAACTCAGCGCAAACCTCAGCTAAGATAGGAGCTATTTTTGGGTAATGAATATGGCAAATATGAGGAAGTAAATGATGGATGACTTGATAATTAAGACCCCCAACGTACCAATTTATAAAAGCATTCTTAGGTGCAAAATCTACAGTTGTTTTCACTTGCGCTATTGCCCATTCATCATCGACTTGGTTTGACTGAGGTGATGGTTCAATAAATTGGGCTGGTTCTAAAACATGAGCTAGCGAAAACACGTTACCTATCATTAAACCATACGTCATGTAAGTAATACAAAACCCAACAATTGTCTCAATAAGACTATATCCTAACCAAATAGGGAGTCCAATAAAGAGCCACAACCAAACTACTTTTCCTGTCAAAAGTATAAGTACTTGCTTAGTGTTTACAGGAACGACATGATTATGAAAGCTACGCTTAAATAAAATTATCTGAACATCGCTAAAAGACAAATAGAAAGGAAGAAACATGTATATAAAATTAATATATATGTGCTGGAATTTGTGGTACCATTTCCTTTCCAAGTGAGGAGTCATCCGCACTAATCCATCTCCATATATATCTACATCATGGTTTAAAATATTAGTATAAGTATGATGAAGAAAATTGTGCCGAAATTTCCATAAATAGCTTGAAAGACCAATTACATCATAAATCAAACCAATCAAGTAATTAACAGATTTATGATTTGAGTACCCACCGTGATTTGCATCGTGACCAACACTAAAACCAACACCTGCAATTCCTAACCCAAGTACAATACATGCAATTAATTTAATCCACAGTATTGATGGGCCAAAAAGAATAAAAGTCCAAGTACCAATTACCCATCCTAAAATAACTACCGTCTTCCAATACATTGCAAGGTTATCACGTTTCGCTATTTGCTTCGATTCAAAATAATCATCAACTTTTTGGTTAAGTCTTTTTCTAAAACCAATATTTTTAGCATAAGTTACTCTTGTTTGCGTTGCTATCATCATCTACTAGCCACTAATTGGTCAATCAAGCTATTTGCCACATATCTTGACATTATCTACGTAGAAATGCAAGGTTGGGTTTCCCGTCAGGACACTACGTGAACGTTATACGCTCCACCCAACCTACAAAGTTATGGAGTAACTAAATCAAGAGTACTATTGGCGCCTGAACCCAAAGCTTTCAATAAACCGTAATTTGCTGCTAATGCTTCGGTAAAAGTTGGGTAAACATAATATTGCACGTCAAACTCAGCGCAAACTTCCGCTAAAATCGGAGCGATTTTAGGATAATGTATGTGACAAACTTGGGGAAATAAATGATGAACAACTTGGTAGTTCAAACCACCTAAATACCAATTTAATAAAGCATTGTTTGGTGCAAAATCAACAGTTGTCTTAACTTGTGAAATAGCCCACTCATCATCAACAGAATTAGACTGTGGGTCAGGTTCAACAAACTCTGCTGGTTCCAACACGTGAGCAAGCATAAATACATTGCATATCAACAAACCATAAGTCATGTAAGCAATGCTAAATCCAATGAATGCCTGAATCGGAGTATATCCTACAGCCATTGGTGTTATAAAGAAAAGTCCTAACCAAACAACTTTACCTACTAGTAAAGTAAATATTTCTTTAAAATTTACAGGTACTATATGGTCATGATACTTACGCTTAAACAAAATTATGTGTACATCAGCTAAAGACCAGTAGAACGGAATAATTGCATAAATCAATGATACAAATAAATGCTGAAACCTTTGGTAAGATTTATGCTCCATAACAGGAGTCATTCGTACCAATCCGTCTCCATGTATTTCTACGTCGTGACCTAAAATATTAGTAAAAGTATGATGAAGATAATTATGGCGAAATCTCCATAAATAACTGGAAAGACCAATTACATCATAAATCAAACCAACAAAGCGATTAACAGATTTTTTACTTGAGTAACCACCGTGGTTGGCATCATGTCCAACACTAAAACCTATACCAGCAATTCCTGCTCCTAATACAATACACCCAATTATTTTTGCCCAAATTACTGCCGGTCCAAACAACGTAAAAGTCCAAGCACCAATTACCCATCCTAAAATCACTGCTGTCTTAAAATACATTGCAGCATTATCGCGCTTTGAAATATTATTCGATTCAAAATACTCATCAACTCGCTGATTAAGTCTTTTTCTAAAACCTATATTTTTAGTATAAGTTACTTTTGTTTGCGTTTTTTCTTGTGTTTGTACTTGTGTTTGTGTCATGTATTTTTTTGTTAGTTTATATTTTTCTTGTGGGGTGGGCATCCTTGCCCGCCCTGGATATAGAACGGGCAGGGATGCCCATTCCACAATATTCCACAATATTCAACAATATTCCACAATATTCCACAAGAATGACTAGGGTATATTTGCTCAGAAGATATTGTCTATTTACCAGCTTCGTACTGCTTAAAAGTTAGATAACCATTATCTTCTTTGTATAGCTGACACTCATCAGTCAACCGCTTCATTAAAGACCATGAGAAACGACATTCATCATGGAGATACGTATTCCAATTTTCTTTAATGCTGCGGTAGGCCTTCCGCAAATTATACGAAGGAATTGCTGTTGAAATATGGTGTGGTACGTGAACGTTAATGTCGTGACACAAAAACTCTACCCAACCTGGATAATCACAATGTATAGTACCCGCTAACTGAGCAATTGCTTCGTTCCACTTCGAGCGATTTTCAAACGGTACATCCGGCGCCGTATGGTGAACGTAAGTAAAAGTACTCATCCAGAAATGATAAACTAACCAAGGCACTAGCCAAAATTTCACAAAACCCCAAATTCCAGTTGTAAAAATCAACGCTGGAAAAGCTATTGCTGCAAATATTGTTACAACTGCAATTGATAATTTAACTTTAGGACGGTCTTTCTCTAGAAAATTCTCGGCGTTAAAATGTATTAACGCCCAATGACCTATAGAACCAACCCACCATAATTTGTTTGTTAAAAACGTTTTTAGAATTAGGCGCCATGTTGGACTACTGCCCTCAAACATCTCTGGTCTAACTGGATGCCAAGCATTATCAAAATCCAGCTTATTAGTATGTTTGTGGTGATAATTATGACCAACACGCCAAGCATGAAATGGGTAAATTAACGGTAAAAAGGCTATATGCCCTACTAAATCATTAACCCAACGACGGTTTGAAAATGACCGATGTCCACAATCATGCCCAATTACAAAAAAGCCAGTAAGTGCAGTGCCTGTGAAAATCCATGCAAATGGTAAAAGATACCAAGGAGAAACTACCAAACTTGCATACCCCAAAGCCACCATTAGCACATTTATAATCACCCCCGTCCATGCTTTGCGACTATCCTTTTGGAAACACTCGCGCGGGATGGATTTGATAATATGCTTTAGCTTTAGGCTATCTTGACCGAAACTATCAGGGATGATAGTCTGAGTGCTTTTGCGAGACTCTTCGCTCTTAACTATTGATACTGTCATGAATACTAAATTATGAAAAACTCCCCACAATCAAGAGTTATGAGTTATGAGTGCTGAGTGCTGAGTGCTGAGTGCTGAGTGCTGAGTGCTGAGAAATGACTTTTAACTCCTAACTCCTAACTCCTAACTCCTAACTCCTAACTTTTAACGTCTTGAGTAAAGTTTTGTTAAGGTCGCGATTTGGATTATATCAATAAAATCGCAATTTTCGCGACATTTTAAACCCCCGTTGATAAAGCGGGGGATAGATTGCAAGCAGATTATTTTATACTGCGGAACCTGACTGCTTTTTCGGCGCCAGTTTAATGTTTGTTGCTAAACCAAGCATTTGTAAAACTTGAATGACTATCCAAGTAAAATCAATTTCCCACCATTCCAAACCGTGACGAGCAGAGTACTGGTAAGCATGATGGTTATTGTGCCAACCTTCACCATAAGTTAGTAAAGCAACCCACCAACAGTTGGTGGAATGGTCGCCAGAATCATATGTTTTGTAGCCAAACTTATGAGTAGCGCTATTAACAAACCAAGTGAAGTGCCATACAAGTACAAGGCGAACAAAAATACCCCATACAACAAATGACCACCCACCAATAGCTAGTAACGTTACGCCCAGAGCTACCTGAAGCAAAATCATATTTTTTTGCAAAAACTGGTAAACTGGGTCTTCGCCTATATCTTTTGTGAAGCGAGGTACATCAGCAAAGGCAGGAGACCTATAAAACATCCAGCCGATATGACTCCACCAAAAACCCTTGTTAGAGTCATGGGGGTCTTGTTCTTGGTCAGAGTGTAAATGGTGGATGCGGTGTAAACCAGCCCAATCAATGGGTCCGCCTTGACACGAAAGGGTGCCACAAAAAGCGAGAAAATATTCAAGCCACTTGGGCGTTTGAAAACTGCGGTGGGTAATTAAACGGTGAAATCCAAGGGTAATGCCAAGGCAACCCGTTAGCCAATAAAGGAACACACATACGCCGACTGCTTGCCAGCTAAAGTTACTCGGAAGTAGAGCGAACAAGGCACCAACGTGCAAGCTAGAGAAAAATAAAATGTGGACCCAATTAAGTCCGGATTTGGTTGATGTAGCAATTGTCATGCAGTATCCTAAATGGGATTTAAAAGCGCGAAAACAAAGTAATTTGTTCTTCAGGTTCAGCGTACCTATATTGAGCATAGCTTTTATCTGCCATGCGCTAGAAATCCACAAAATAGTAAATTTATTGTGAATGAGGGACTAATGAACAGCTTGGAGCAGCTGCGGGACGCAGAACAGGCACTGTTACAGATTTTTTCTGGAATTGACGCAACAGTCAAGCAAAATCTGACTAGAGTGCTAAATTCTTTTCGCCATCATAGTGTTGGGGCGCACCATTTCGCAGGTGTCACAGGATACGGACACGATGATATTGGGCGCGAAACTTTAGATAAAGTCTTTGCTACAGTCATGGGTGCTGAAAAAGCTGCTGTACGAGTGCAGTTTGTTTCGGGAACCCATGCCATTGCTTGCGCCTTATTTGGTGTGCTTCGTCCTGGTGATGAAATGCTAGCCGTAGCTGGCGCCCCCTATGACACTTTAGAAGAAGTCATAGGTTTACGGGGTAGCTCTCAAGGCTCCCTTATAGAGTTTGGCATAACTTACCGTCAATTGGATCTTACTTCTAAAGGGACGATTGATTGGTCTGCGTTGAGCCAAAGTATAAAACAAAACACTCGCCTTGTTCTTATCCAGCGTTCCTGCGGTTATTCTTGGCGCCCAAGTTTATCGGTTGAAGAAATTGGGAAAATAATTACTATCGTCAAACAACAAAACCCCAACACAGTTTGTTTTGTTGATAACTGCTATGGCGAATTTATCGAAACACAAGAACCAACGCACGTTGGCGCCGATTTAATGGCAGGCTCTTTAATTAAAAACCCAGGTGGTACCATAGTCACCGCTGGGGGTTACGTCGCAGGACGTGCTGACTTAGTAGAAATGGCAGCATGTCGTCTTACAGCACCAGGTATTGGCAGTGAAGGAGGCGCCACCTTTGACCAGCTAAGATTGCTGTTTCAAGGATTATTCTTGGCGCCGCAAATGGTGGGAGAAGCAATGAAAGGCACTCACCTTACTGGTTACGTATTTGACAAACTAGGCTATCCTGTCAACCCAGCCCCAATGGCGCCGCGTCGCGACGTAATTCAAGCAATTAAACTAGGTTCAGCCAAAAAACTAATCGCCTTTTGTAAAGCCATCCAGCAAAACTCACCCATAGGTTCCTACCTCGACCCCATCCCCGACCAAATGCCCGGTTACGAGAGTCAAGTAGTCATGGCAGGAGGAACATTCATCGAAGGTAGCACCCTAGAATTCTCCGCCGACGGACCACTACGCGAACCCTACGTAGTATATTGCCAAGGCGGCACACACTGGACACACATCTCCATCGCCCTAGAAGCAGCCATCGAAGCCGTCGGTTTATCTCAACTGTAGAGACGCGATGTTCCTCGCGTCTCTACCGTGTCTCTGTGGTGAAAACCTCAGTAAAGCTAAAGTAGTAAAACAATTGCTCTATTACTTTAGCCTGACCATAATTAACGAAGTATAAAATATTATTTAATCTTTTAAGTAAACGATAAATTTGTATTAATTATAGATATTTAGAAAACAAAATGCTGTAAAAAATATTACATAAACACAGTACAGACGCGATTAATCGTGTCTGTACAACAAAGAGAAACTGTTACAATGATTACAATTAGTTTGTTTCTTATCATACTTTAGTCTTAGTGGTATTTATGGCGAAGGTGAGAGGTAATTAGCGCTACAAAATGAAAATGTAATTAGTGTTAAGGGAATAAATTTTACAGCTTCTATAAAGCACCACTAATTTCATGCAAAGTATTTCAATTGAGCTACCTCGCATTGACTCCGAGGGAAAAAACCAATATTTACAAGAGAATACCGCGCCCAGTGACAACTACGACATTGCCGAAAAGCAGTTTGTGCAGTTACTGGCTGTTGAAAATTTAGACAAGCAGTTAAATATAAACCCTGACATTGCGACATATTTCGAGTTCGCTTTAGCTACAGCGTTAACTGCCGCATACGATGGCGCCGAAGACTATCAAGCACATCGCTTCCTTCAGCGAATTCTTTACAGAATAAATCGTTTGTATCTTTTTTGGTACGATGATTTACAAAATTACGAAAACGAACGCTCTTTGTACTTGCAGCGAGTTCGTAATAGCATAGAGACAGCTTGGCAAAAATGGGAGTTAGCACAAATAGATGTTGAGTCATTACAAAAACTTGATGTCAAGCAAGCGTTAATTGACCGCGTAGCTTATGATTTAAATCCAGAAATTTCCGAAGGAAGTCGTTACATTCGTGAGGAAATGAGCGTTGAAGGATATAAACATTTGCTCGCTATAGGCTCATTTGATGGATTAGTCGAAGGTAGTCGTTTATCACGCATTCTTGGCGGTACAGCAAACCCTATCCAATGTACATTAGTGAAAGTATTGCTTGAAGAATACGGTAATGGTCGCTTTAACCGTAAGCATTCAACATATTTCGCAGCTATGCTTAGTGAATTTGATATGAATACCGAGCCAGAAGGTTACTTTGACTTGGTTCCTTGGGAAGTTTTAGCATGTGCAAATCATAATTTTTTAACTACAGAACGTAAACGTTATTACCTTCGTTATTCAGGCGCCTTAACGTACTTCGAGGTAGCAGGTCCAAGTGCATATCGTAATTATTTAACCGCAGCACAAAGACTTAATTTGTCAGATGCAGCAATGGGTTACTGGGAACTCCATATTCGTGAAGACGAACGTCACGGTCAATGGATGCTCGACGATGTGGCATTACCCCTAGCAGAACTTTATCCCAACAACGCATGGGAACTCCTACTTGGATACGACCAAGAAAAATTAATGGGAGACCGCGCCGCCGAAGCAGTCGTCAAATCAATCCGCCAAGCCGAAACCCCTGTACGGGCGGGTTAACCAATAACCTAGCCATAATCAAAAATTTCGTAAACCCGCCCCTCTTAACTCCTAACATCATGAAAGACATTTTTTACTGCCCAGAAGAATCTAACTTCTACTCCAACTGTTTAGAGAACTTTGTTTTAAGAAACCGTCAAAACTTTAAATATATAGTTGAATTTGGTTCAGGTGATGGTAGTCCTGTAATTTGCTCTTTACTGCGGAATAAATTTGCAGGTTTGATACATGGATTTGAGTTAAATACCGATGCATGGAAAGTCGCGAATTTAACTATTGACGAATATAGCCTAACCGACAAATATATAATAGACAACTCTAGCTTGTTTGAATCAAATCAAAGTCAATCTGAATGTCTCGTCTCTAACCCTCCTTATCTACCCGCACCAGATGAAGACATCTATATGCCATTACTTTTTGGTGGAACCGACGGCGCCGCCATTACAAACAAGCTGCTAACATTAGGATACGAAAACGTTTTAGTACTAGTATCTAGCTATTCTAATCCCATCAGTACCATAGAACAAGCTAAAGCCAACGGTTACTCAGTTAACAAATTCACTGTATTACCTATCGAATTTGGTTACTACAGCTCAGAACCAAAAGTCAAAAATCACATTGAAGAAATGCGTAGTAATAAAATGGCATTTTATTCAGGTGACTACTACTTCTTAGCTGGAGTCTTATTTACCAAACAAGAAGAATCAAACGTAGACCTTTCAAAAGAGCTATCCCAAGTCCTAACAGGTATATAATTGTCATGCACACAATTGTCATTCTGAGCGTAGCGAAGAATCTTATTAATCTTCAAAGTTATAAGATGTTTCACTACGTTCAACATGACAGATCACAAGATACATTACGAACATATTGTGTTTTAGTTTACTTATGCGTTATATTCCGAGAAAGCAGACGCAATAAGTAAAATCAGATTGGACACATACTCTACAGCATCGCATCTTGCGCTTCAACTAAATTCATATTACACCCGAACATACGGCGCCATGTACCTGGGTGACAGCTTGAATTTAATTCAATCAATACAAGATGACAGTATAAATTTAATTTTAACTTCACCTCCTTTTCCATTAACACGTAAGAAAGAATATGGAAACGAAAGTGCGGAAAAATACATAGAATGGTTTTTACCCTTTGCCCACGAATTTAAGCGCGTTTTAGCTGAAAACGGCTCTTTTGTATTAGATTTAGGCGGCGCCTATCTTCCAGGAAACCCAATACGCAGTATTTATCAATACGAACTTCTAGTACGCTTATGTAAAGAAGTCGGGTTCTATTTAGCACAAGAATTCTTTCATTACAACCCTGCACGCTTGCCAACACCAGCCGAGTGGGTCAATATTCGACGCATTCGCGTTAAAGACTCAGTAAACGTCGTTTGGTGGCTCTCAAAAACCCCCAACCCACGAGCAGATAACCGTAAAGTTCTTAAACCATACAGCGAGAGTATGAAAAACTTACTCAAAAATGGTTACAAAGCGAAACTACGACCTAGTGGTCATGATATTTCAACCAAATTTCAAAAAGATAACGAAGGCGCCATTCCACCGAATTTACTCGAATTTGCCAACACCGAATCGAACACTCCATATTTAAAACGCTGTAAACAAGCCGATATTAAACCACACCCGGCACGCTACCCGTCAGGATTCGCAGAATTTTTCATCAAATTCCTCACCTCGGAAGGCGACATCGTGCTAGACCCCTTCGCAGGCTCCAACACTACAGGCTTTGTCGCCGAAACACTACGGCGCCAATGGCTTAGTTTTGAACTGAATGAAGACTATATAATAGGCAGCCAGTATCGTTTCGATGATTAATCTAAAATTTTAATAGAATATTTATACTAATTTTTATGATTTTTTCGGAATTTATAAGATAAGATAGATGTACTATCAATTTATAGATAAATAGCCTTTTTTCCAAGCTAGTCAGGTTGCCGACAACATTTATATGCGTCGGTAATCTCACTCTTAGCTACAAATATTCAAGCACATCCCTTGTCAAAGGGACTCATATACCTATGGTAACAACAATCAGGGTCGCAGCACCCTCAATTCGTGTATCCAAAATTGCCTACAAGTCTCCTTTTATACATCCGTTAGCACGATTTGTGACAGAGGAAGCTATCGCGATGATGTTCAACATTCAAATTGAGGAAATAAAGCGAATTGACTGTTATTGCTACGTAGCTTACGTTCATGGTGCTAATATCAGTAGATTTATCAGTTACGCCGATTTTCCTCCCCCACCGATTGTCGGGGCAAACTTTTCTCAAGTTTTTTGGCGTTGGCGCCGTCGTTGGAAAAAGCGTTGCAACAGTAAATATGCCCCTGATTGGTGGCAAAATTATTACATCGACCAAATACAGCAAAGTAATAGCTCTGAGTATTTGCTTGAGTGGTGGAAGATGTTAATCTTGATAAAGTCCGCATTCTCCGCTGAAGCTTGGCTAAAAATCACACAAACAATTCAAGCTAACAAGGCTTTTTTAAAGAGTTTGTGAAAAGTATCACATGCAGCTGGCTTTACATTTGGAGGCGGTGTAAATAAAAATAATAAATTAGTATTCAAAGAAATTTCCTGAAATCGGTCGCTATAGGCCGAGATTAGGGAATATATTATAAATTTTACGAGGGGAGATAAAGCGATGAAGGATGTATATCTGTTAGCAGCGGGAGTGTTGACAGGACTGGCAGTGCCCACATCAGCTTTACCTCAGTTGTCAATTGCCCAACAAGATGCACCATTACCTATAGACATCAACGTTGGTTCGCAGTCGCAGCAGTCCCACGCCACCCAAAACCAATTACCACCACTTGCAACTCCCGAAAATTCCGCACCTGAATTTAGTAACCCAGTTAGTAATCCAGTGGCGCCTAGTAGAATTACGCAGCCAAGCGCCACCAGACCACTATCTGGAAGTCAACTATACTACCAACGATTAGCAGCCCTAAGACTCGGCAGAATTTATACTCGACTAGCATCAGTAAGGTCAACTCAAGAGCCAGACGGTAGAAAAAGCCAGCTATCTTACGAAGACTGGAAAGGACTACTAGCCTTAGAAGCGCGAGCAATGTCAGACGGTCAAGGAGACAACCGTCTTAGCGTATTAGTCGGAGACTCCCTAAGCATGTGGTTCCCTAAAGACAAATTACCTTCAGGGAAACTGTGGTTAAATCAAGGAATTTCTGGAGACACCTCAGCAGGCGTATTAAAAAGAATATCAGCCTTCTCCAAAACAAGACCCGATGTAATTTACCTCATGGCAGGAATAAACGACCTGCGTCGAGGCACCACAGACGAAACAATATTACGTAATCATCGCCGCATCATTCGCCGTCTACGTGAAGAACACCCGATGACACAAATCATCGTTCAATCAATCTTACCAACACGCTTACCAACAATACCCAACACCCGCATCCGTAATATCAACCAAAAACTCTCAACTATCGCCAAACAAGAAGGCGCCAACTACCTAAACATTCACCACTGGTTCACCGACTTTCAAGGCAACCTGCGTCAAGAACTAACAACCGACGGCTTACACCTCAGCCTCAACGGTTATGAAGTATGGCAAGCAGCCATCCAACAAGTAGAAACCAAAAACGCCCTAACAAAAGCAAAACGCCTTAAAAAAGTCTAATCCCCTCTTGTGGAACAGGCATCCCTGCCTGTTCCTTCAAGTCATTCTTTTTACCACAGAGTCACAGAGACCACAGAGAGAAGAGTATAAAAGATTTAAGATTGGCACCAATAGTAAGGTGGCTTCTAAGCTATAAGATTTGCTTATTAATATCCTTTTGTCTCTGTGTTCTCAGCGCCTCTGTGGTAAAAAGAATTATACCTGCTGAATAGGTAAGGCACCACGAGCTACAACTTGTCTTCTAAGTTATTTTCAAGAAAGCTTTGTAGTGCAATTTTATACTTATTCTTCAGCCGTTTGGAAACTAAACCACCCTGCTGAATTTGTGAAAGAATAGTAGTTGAACATGATCCCTTTGGGATAGGGCTACCAGGCATAATCAAGGTAGCTAGTTCCCTAGCATCCATCTCACGGGCAAATTGATATGCAATTACAGACTCACGAACAATAAAATCCGGCACATCTGTACCAGGTAAAATAACACAGGTAGTTTCAGAGCTACTTCTTCAAGTTGTTGCATTCACAAACAAATACTTACTTTCAGAAGTTTGTGCAATTGCGATATAGAGATGTTCGCCATTGGGAGGTGTATTTATCAAAAAAGCATCTCCCAAATTAATCGCAATACTAGCCATGTAAAGCCTCATCTAGATAAGCTTCTCTAATGGCTTCTTGCTGAATTTGTTCTATTTCCTCATCAGACTTACCCACATATCGCAAAACATCTTCTACCGAAATTGGAATAGCAGAACCATGAGAATTTTTCCACTCAGGAAAATCATCAGTCCATTTGGCAACATCAAATATATTGAAATGTCCGAAAGTTTGGTAAACTTCCTTAAGAATATCTTCTTCTTCTTCACAAAGTTCCCTATTTCCTGGGTCGTTTAGCAGGGAAACATAATCTGAATTACAAGGAGAAATAAACTTCGACCAAACAGGTAAAGCATCATCAACGGGTTTTCCTTTAATTAAGTCATAAACATAGCCAAGAACAAGACCATACTCCATCGACACGTAATTACCTGCAGTGATGGGTTGCTCCATACGTTGCAATGCAATACGGTCAGCAATGTAGAGCATTTTTAGCAAACCTAAATAGTTCATTGGCTTACCGTGCAGCTTTAAAAGTGTTGCTGCGGCTTCAACAGCTTTTTCTGGATTAAACCGAAAATGAATTGCCATAAGCGCTCCATGTAAACTATTTTGCTAGCAATATATATTACAAAACTTCACAATATACTTCAGTCATGCGTATTTTAGTATCCTATTATAATAAGTAAAAACACATAAACGTTTAATGCTTGCTCCCGGAAGGTGCTATAAAAAGTCGAGAGGCATTACTCCCGACTTCTTCATACTTAAAGTTTCAAGGCGCCAATGCTAGGGAAGCAGCACCAGAAATTTATAATTCACCGAATACTGCATACGAATTTAATTTTTTAATTTCCTAGAAAATTTGGTAAAGGTTCACCACCATTACGCCCAACAGCTGGGATTTCGACTAGTTCGTCCCTTGCTTTACCAGTACCATCATTAATGACAGAGTTTTGATTTCCTTGGTGTCCATTAGGGATAAACAACTGTGGATGGTCAAAGGGTGCGCGTCCAAGGCGAACGCGCTCATCAGTTAGAGTTCTCATGAAAGCCACGAGTGCATCTTTTTCTTGCTCTGTCAAATTGAGATTTTCAATATCCGCATCTAGATTATCAATGTTTTCCTCATGAAAATCTCCACCGCGATTGTAAAAATCTACTACTTGTCGCAAGGTCAATGCTCCACCATTATGAAAGTAGGGAGCAGTCAAATCTATATTACGCAGTCCGGGTGTTTTAAAGGCTCCATCTACAGCAGCTCTCTCATATGGGCTTAGGGGTGCATCTGAAATATTTTCACCCGGACTAGCTTTAATAATAGGCGGAAGAATCTTGCCGAGAGCAACTGTTTCTTGAGTCAACTTTGTCAGCGAAAGTGGTTTACCAAATGGGTCTACATCGCCTACGCCAATATCTTCTTGAGTTGGTCGAACGCCAATATTATAAAAGCCGTTGTCGTAGACTGCCACTTTATCATTCCCCATTGTCATGCGTTCAATTTTTTCTTTGTTAACGTTCCTCACGCTCGCATTAGTAAATTCTGCTCCTCCATGACAGTTGATACATTTACCTTTGTTTTGGAAAATTTCTAATCCTAATTTTTGCTGTGCAGTTAGGGCATTACTGTTACCTTCTAGGAATTTGTCAATGGGTGCTTCATCAGAGACTAGCGTAGATTCATACATTTGAATTGCTAGACCCATAAACAAGGAAAAGTTATAGTCCATCATCGAGAACTCATCGGTAGCCCTTGGTCCTTGAGGCTGTCTAATGTATCTTCGTTTACCATCATCACCAATTTTAACTATGTACTGAGAGTCCCACCACTCAGGCTTAAAGGCATCCTGTACCATTGCCTCGTAGGATTTGTCTTTTATACCTTGATTGGGCCATCTACTTAATTTACCTAAGACGCTATCTTCAGGGTGTATGAGTTGTTGACCGAGGGGTCTAAGGCTTTTTAGTTTTTTACCTATTTCTCTACTCAGCTTATTACTTTTTAATTTGGGGTTAAATTTCTGCCCTACATCCGGTAAAATTCTATTAGTACCAGATTCTTCAACGCTACTTAATGGGGGGCCAACTGCTTGGGAAGCTAAGGAAGAATTATTGAGGCTGATTTTTACCTCTTGTGGAGGCTGCTGTTTTCTTGTTGACTTTAACACGAAAGCATTGGGGTCCCGCGAACCAAAGGGATTAACTCCATTGAATATGCTCTGCGCTCTTCCATCCCAAAAGTTGCGGTCATTGAATACAGCATTGATAACACTAGGGGCGTTACGGCCTGTTACTTGGCGCACGTTGACATTTTGAACGTTAAATACTGGGTCTGGTTGCACGGTAACATTATCTTGAGGGCTACCGGGAATTATGTCATTGAATTTCGTTAAATGTACTCCTTGGGAGCCTGTAACATCATTACTATCAGCCATTACAGTACTTGCTCTGTTATTAGGGTCGGCAAGTTTATGAAAAGGATAATCGCCGATTGCTAACTGATAATTCGGTCTACCGCCTGTATTAAAATTATTATCTGCACCGGGGTGAATTTGGTTTTCTGACCTATTATCTGCTCCTGCATGGAAGTGACAACTAGCACAAGATTGTACCCCGTCACTTCCAACCTGTACATCCCAAAACAGAGTCTTACCCAAGGCGATTGCCTCTGCCTTGTTGCGAATAAAGTCATTAATATTATCAGGTTCGGGGATTCTGACAGTTTTCAGCGAAGTCAGAGGTGTAGAAACAGCTGGTCCGGTGAGTTGGGCTGATACAGTTTGTCCAGCAACAACCATTATTGTACAGAAAAAAATTAATGCGGTAATTTGCCTGAGCCTTTTTCTTCTAAATAAATTAGAGAATAAATTAGAGAAAAGCAGCGTAAATTCTTCTGTTAACATGACTATAAATTGCAACATTTTATGATTTTTTCATCCATAAATGCTTAACTACTTGAATATTTTTGCAGCAGCTTTATCATGTTTTCAGATTCTGCCATTTTGCCTTGCTCTGAATACAATTGACTTGCTACTTGATAATCTAAAACAGCACCTTGATAATTTCCTATCTTCTGGCGAAAATCAGCGCGCCTAAAGTAGGCATCAGCACGACCACTATTGAATCTAATAGCTTGATTAAAGTCCGAAATAGCAGATGCTATCTGTCCAAGTTTGTAATATACTGCACCGCGATTGCTATAACCAATACCATCCTCCGGATAAAGTTGAATTGCCTTGCTATAATCGGCAATTGCATCTTGGTAATCTCCTAAAGCATCGCGAACTTTTCCGCGTTGGACGTAAATATAAGAAAAGTTAGGATTACTTTGAATTGCAAGGGTATAATCAGCAATTGCTTGGGGATATTGTTTAAGTTTGTGGTGTAATTCACCACGATTTAGGTAAACATATTCATGATAAGGGTTCAGCGAGATTGTTTTGTTAAGGTATTCAAGAGCAGCATCCAAGTTTCCGATATCAAGTTGTTCTAGTGCTTGGTTAAAAAAACTCTCAGCAGCATGAAATTGTTCAGTACTAATTGATTTTTGACTATCAGTTGGAGAGATTGATGAATCATGAGAATGTTGCGCCATCGCAGGCGCCGCAGTCACAAATAAAATCAACACTGTTAGCACCAAACTACATCCTAAAAATATAATTCTTTTGAAGAAATTTTCCATAGATTTGGATGATTGGTAGATGTTGGTGAATATTGAATTTAAAGTGGTGGTGCTGGAAGTGGCTTAGGAGGGTCTGAAAAAGGACTTGGACCTCCTATACCAACTTCAAACTGATTCATCATGTCATGGTCTTCGTGAACAGTATTATGGCAGTGGGACATATACTTCCCTCCCGTGGTGGAACTAAACTTGCCCACAATTTGCACACTCTCATTTTCACCAACATAAAAAACGTCTTTCCAGCCGCGTTCGTAGGCGAAAGGCTGTTGACTGTTACGGTCGATTATCTGAGCATCTACTAAATGGACGTGAATTGGATGATGCCAGCCACCAGCATTATTATATATACGCCATATTTCAACATCGCCTGGTGCGGGATTTGCATCAACTCGGTTTTTATCCCACGTTTTGCCGTTAATTACCCACAAACCGTTGCTGCGTTCGTATCTAAAGTCTCTAGTTCTCACCGCTTGAGACATCATTTCAGAAACAGGTGGAATATTATTCCGTAGCACGTTGGGAATCGAACTGTTATCGGTCTCGGAACGCGTTACCTCAAAGAGCATCACTTTATCTGTATTGTCGAATTCATCATTATTGGGCAACTTACCGTTTTGCAATATTACTTGAGTACCAATTGGGTATCTAGAAAAATCAAGGATAAACTCATAGCGCTCTGCTGGCCCGATGCGAAATTCTTTGACTCTTGCTGGTTGGGACATTAGTCCGGCATCAGTACCAATGAAAATAAAGTCATCTGCAGTGCTGAGTTTAAGGAGATATGAGCGAGAGATAGAAGCATTTAACAAGCGAAAGCGGTACTTGCGATTAGCTACTTCCATCCGAGGCCAAGGTACGCCATTGATTGTAATTACATCACCCATTACATGCTTTTCACCTTGGTCATCAAAAACCTGTCTCCCATCCCTAGCGAATATCTTATCTGCTAGCATAAGTGGCACGTCATACTGACCCTTTGGTAAAGGTAAGTTCAGTTCTTCATCATCTTCAACGATGTACATTCCAGCCAGACCCATGTACACGTTGCGCGCGGTATTGTGCAGTGCATGGTCGTGATACCACAAGGTAGCAGCGCGGTTGTTCGGATATATATAGTCTTTGTAAAAGCCAGGAGCAGACATATCTTCTGCGTAGCCATCGTACTGCGGTAAAGAAGCCATTCCATGTAAGTGAACGGTTGTTGGCACACCTACACTATTTATAAAGCGAACCACAGAGCGACGGAATTGCTGAGTTTCTGGATACCAGACTTTTCGCTGTCTTATGGTGGGTCCTGGTGACATACCGTTATAACTCCAAATTTCAGTCTTTCTTCCAGGTAGAATGTCTACTGAAGCTCTTCGCATCGTGATTTCATAATAATCTGTCGTGCTATCACTGCGTACAGGTCTCAGTACTGGCGGAATCTTGAATGGAAGTGAAAAAGGTATCACTTTTGGGCTACCAGCATCTTTAGCATAAGTCCGATACTGGTATGAGAGTGGTAATAGTAAAGAACCACCCACCGCAAGTCCAAACTGAAAGAGTTTTCTTCGAGTAAGTCTTTTCATCCGGATGTAGCTTTTGTTGCAATTGTTACTTTGTAACAAAAATTAACATTTAAGCTTTGTAAATAAAAGTAGTTTCTTATACAAATTACTTAAACTTAAATATCTTTTTATTTTCATAAAATTATCAATAGATAAAATTTACGTAAATATCGATAAAATAGATAAGTTTATGTAAATATTCAATAAATATTTCATTCTCAATTTAGGTATTTTATGTTATGTAATCAACGCAAACTTTGTTTCATGCATCTACTTTCATGGTGAGTCTCTAAACTTTTTAAATTGCTAATAGCTTTTCTATCTGTAGAGTTTGACCATAAAACTGATATGCTAAGTATAAATTCTGAGGCTTTTCAGAATGGATGGCTCTTGATAAGCAGGATATAGACGGGTTTAATTGGCAATATTTAGGCGAGAGGGATATGCGACTTGCTAAGGGTCAATCTAAATTTGATATTTATCTTGGTAAGGTTCGAGTCGATAGACAAGTCTTTGATATTCCTGTACATGTAGGTCAAGGAGTATCTGAAATTTTACTTGGGCGCCAGTGGTTAAAAAGTAAACGATTATTGGTAGATATGGCATTAGGTATTCTGACGCTGGGTAATTAGATAAAAAATTAAAAAACAGTAGGTCAGGCGCCTAGCCCAACCTACAATTTACGGATTAATTTTTCTGTGCTGTTTCACCCGAACCTGCGGTAACGATTACCAATTTATCTGGTTGAATTAGCTCTTGAATGACTTGCTGTACTTGTGGCATTGTTACAGCTTCGATGCGTTTTGGAAACTCCCTTAATTCAGCAGGTGATAGTCCATAAACTGCGTTGCTCAATATAATACTTGATACTTCGCTTGGACTTGCTAAATCTACAGGATAGCTACTAGCAAGTGACCGTTTTGCATTATTCAGTTCTGCGTCAGTAATACCCTGTTCGCGTAGCTGTTTTAGTAATGCTACTGCACTGGTTATCGCTTTTTGAGCATCACCAGGCGCCGTTTGCATTTGAATTAAAAATGGTCCCGGATTAATACCCGTCGCAAACGCACTGTAAATACCATATGTTAAGCCTTGACGGTCACGTACTTCTGTGCCTAAACGACTTGATAAAGTATCACCACCTAATACTTGGTTAAGTACTGTAGCAGCATAGAAACGTGGGTCTTTGCGTGAAATACCGTTGTAACCAATATAAGTTACAGCTTCAGCTTTACCAGGAATTACGGAGTTTAAACGTGTTGTAGTTTGCGGTAAAGATACGGATGTAATATTCGCCGTTGGCACCTTACCTTGAGCTTGCCAATTTCCAAAAGCTTGATTTAACAAGGTTTTTACTTGATTTGGCTCAAAATCACCTACCATCGCAATTGTTGTAGTATCTGGTCGGTAGTATTGTTTGTAGAAGCCAACCAAATCATCGCGTGTAATTCCTTTCAAACTAGTTTCTGTTGGGAAAATATGGAACGGGTGATTTTCTGGATATACTGCTTGTTGAAATACTCTTCTCCCCAAAGAACGGGGGTCATCTAATTGTGCTTTCAAGCTTAGTAACGCGCGTTTACGACTTAATTCCAACTGTTCGGCTGGAAATGTTGCATTTTGCACTACGTCAGCTAGTGTTTTCACTAACACAGGAATATTTGTAGATAATCCTTGCCCACCTATTGCAACGCCTTCACGGCTAGCACTAAAGCCCAAACTGGCGCCTTTATCTTCGAGCGTTTGTGCCAAAGCTAACGCATTTTGTGTTTTGGTACCGTTCATTAAATTACTAGCAACCAAGTTAGCAACACCTGCTTTCGCATCACTATCAAATATTGTTCCTGCGTTAATTTGTCCACTAATATTAATTGTCGGTACACTACGGTCAGGTAACAACAACACCCGCATTCCATTCTTCAAAGTGAATTGTTCGGGCAATACTTGTTTACTCGAAGCAGTTGCACTCGTTACAGGTGGTAAATATTTAGCAAGTTCTGCTGGGTCTACAGGTTTACCAGGGCTAAAGTTTTCGGCAGTTTTTCCAGAACCACCACCGCTAGCTCCGGGTTTACCATCTAGTTGTGTTGGTTCAAATAACCCAACCGTTTGTTTGGCAGGATTTAAATAAGTTTTTGCCGCACGTTGAATATCCGCAGCAGTAACCTTCGCGACTCCCGATAAATATTTTTCGGCAAACTTATAATCTCCACCTGTAATTTGGTTATAACCAAGTTGTGTAGCTTGACTTGTAATATCTTGGTTTCCCAAAATAAACGAAGATTGTAATTGAGTCTTCGCCCGATTTAACTCTTGGTTACTAACTGGCTTTTGCTGTATATCGTCTAACGATTTTTGTAACGCTGTTCTAATATTACTTAACTCTTGTCCAGGCGCCGCCGTCACGTTGATTTCATACCAACCAGGTTCTATCAGTTCTGCGGGACTTGCACTAACCGAACTAGCCAACCCAGTCTCTACCAAAGCTTGATATAACCGCGAACTTCTTCCTCCCGTTAACACAGCATCCATTACATCAATAGCTGGTACATCAGGATGCGTTAAATTTGGCAACGGATACACAACTTGTAATAAAGATGCACTGCCAGGTTCCTTCAATATAATAGGCGCCTTAGTTGAAGCAGTAACCAATGCACTTTGCTTTTCAGCAATTACATTACTTTCTTGCTTATCATCAACAGCTTTAGTTGCCGCGCGTTTAGCAATCTTTCCAAAAGTCTCTTGAATTGCTTTTAGCGTCGGCTCTGTAGCAAAATCCCCCGTCACAATCAAAGTCGCATTATCAGGACTATAGTAAGTTTGATAATAATTTTTGACCTGCTCAACCGTAAATTGCTGAACATCAGATTTAGTACCACCTACAGGTAAACCATACTGCCTTGATGGAAAAGCCGCACGCATTACCGCTCGGTTAAGCCTATATTCCGGTGAATTTTCATACCCTTGTAACTCAGAAATTACAACTCGCTTTTCACTTGTCAAATGGTCAGAATTAATAACCGAATTCACCATCCGGTCAGCTTCCAAAGTTAACAACGCTTGTAACTTATCCCCCTGTACCGTACCAAAATAAGCCGTTTCGTCATAACTCGTAAACGCATTGAACTGACTACCCAAAGCGCTAAACAGGCGCCCAAATTGTACCGGACGTGCAGTAGTACCCTTAAACAGTAAATGTTCAAGCTGGTGAGAAATCCCATTTTCACCCGCTTTCTCATTCCGTGAACCAACCTTATACCAAACCTGCGCGCTAACTACAGGTGCCGTGTGAACTTCCTTAGTAAGTACAGTTAAACCATTCGCCAGTACCGTTTTCCGTACCCCCTGAGTCAGAGAATCCGCAGGAACCGCGAAAGCGAAATTTGATGGCAACAATACACCACTCAAAAGAAAACTAATAAAAAGACCTATTAATATAGACCGCCGAAACTTGGAAAATATACGCATACAAACTAAATTTTTCCCTAAATATCAAGATACACAAAGCATCAACAATTGTTTCCCCACCATCTCCATGTTAAAAATCTCTCTTGCCATTTAAACAACATGAGAGCGCCAACAATCGTACATAAACAATAAATTTAAGATTTGCTTAATTTTAGGCTAACAACCCCGTGTGAACTACCTGTGACGATTATTTGAATTTTTAATAGACAAACCCAAGATTTTTGCGGTTTATAAACTAAATATCCGTTACATCCGTTCTATCCGTTGCCAATTTCTTCCTCGAAGCCCAAAACTTCAAAAACTCCGTCAAACGCTTAACTCCACTCAGCGTTACCAAAGTTAAAAAAGCTGCGAGTAAAGCCATTTGCCATAAACCGCAACCTATCGCAGCTCCTAAACCTGCCGAAAGCCATATCGATGCTGCTGTCGTTAGTCCCCGCACTCTTAGCGATTTTGATTCTCTGGGTGATTCATGTAATATTAATCCGGCGCCAATAAATCCTACACCAGTTGATACACCTTGAATTGTCCTACTCAGCGCATTGGCTGCATTCTCAATATCACTACCCGCTTGTAAAGGAATCATTACAAAAAGTGCAGACCCCATGCTTACCAACATAAAAGTTCGCATTCCTGCTGCTCTACCACCTTTTTGACGATTCAAACCAATAATGCATCCAACAAAGAGCGCTAAAACTAGTCTCGTTCCTATTTCCAACCAGTCATCAGAACTAACAAACATCGCACCCATCACTCTATCTTAACCATAAGTTAACCAATATATAATCTTTTCACCTGCAATACATACCTAGCAAGGATGAGAGTAGGCTCTAAAAGCTTGTCTTTAGACTGAATTCTACTTACTTGACAGATTATATCTATATACTACAATAATAATACAGCATGAAACTTATCAAGTGCGGGTGGTGGTACAAAACAATATGAGTGTTTTAAAAGTTGAAGTTGTAAAAATTAGTGAAATTAAGCATCATCCCAATGCAGATAGATTAGATATTGCTCTGTTTGAAGGAATGGCATATCAAGTTATTACAGTCAAAGGTAACTTTAAAGTAGGTGATTTAGCATATTACTTTCCTATCGATAGCGTTATTCCAGATAAATATTTAGATGAATTTGGAATTCGCAGCTATTACTTAAAAAAACTACGTGCGGCGAGACTGCGAGGAATTTTTTCTGAAGGTTTATTGATAAGAGTTGGCGCCAATTTTACAGGTCAACTTGGTGACGACTACACCGAGCATTTTGGTGTGACTAAATATGAATATCCTATCCCACGCGGAATGAGTGGAGAAATGGAAAATCATATTGGACAATATAAATTTCCAAGTCCCGAAAACATCAAACGCTATAAAGATGTATTCGTTGACGGAGAAGAAGTTGTAGTTACCGAAAAAGTACACGGCACGAACTTCACTGTTTTAGTCGATGATGAGGGAGTGGTTAAAATTGGCAGTCACAACTACTTCTGGAAAAATAGCGAAGCGAATAAAAATCTAGTTTATATTCGTGCATACCATGAAAACCCAGCTTTGCAACAATTACCAGTAAACACCCAAGTCTTTGGAGAAATATATGGTGTACAAGACATTAAATATGGTTTAAGCAATGGTAAAATTGCGATTGTCTTATTTGCAGTACGTCGTGGTAGTGAATTCCTGAACTACGATGAATTTGTCGAATTTTGTAACTCATACTCCCTTCCTAAAGTACCTTTACTTTACAAAGGCGCCTACAGTTGGGAAACAGTATCACAATTCAATAATAAAGACAGCGATATGAGTCCAAGCTGTATGATGGAAGGAGTAATAATTCAACCAGTACAAGAAAGAACACATCCAGAAATTGGACGAGTAGTAATCAAATTAATTAGTGATAGATATCTGCTCCGTAAAGATGGTACTGAGTTACATTAATGTAGAGACGTAATATATTACGTCTCTCTCCACAACATGGAAATTTTACAAATAACTTAGCACTACCATCAAAATGCAAACCATTCTTTTTCTATGCACGGGTAATTACTACCGTAGTCGCTTTGCAGAACACTTGTTCAACTACCTCGCACGTAAACATGAACTCAACTGGCAAGCTGACTCACGCGGTTTGGCACTAGAACGTGGTATTAATAATGTTGGCGCCATTTCTCACTATGCCAAAACAGCATTAGCACAAAAAGGAATTACACTACTTGATGAAGAACGCTTTCCCCAAAGTGCGCTGCTAGAAGACTTCCAGTCATTTACCAAAGTCATCGCTATTGACGAAGAAGAACATCGTCCACTCATGACCGAACGTTTTCCACAATGGGTTGATAATATTGAGTATTGGTTAGTCCACGATATCGATAAAACTGCTGCGGACGAAGCTCTAGGTCAAATTGAATTAAAAGTAACTCAGTTAATTGACGAATTAAGCAAAATTTGATATTACTTCTCTGCGCTCTCTGTGCCTCTGTGGTAAAAAAATACACGTAGAGACGCAATTAATTGCGTCTTTACTTGACACGCCACTGTTATTGTAATATCCTGTATTACACTTAATTTATGATAGAACAAAAATATATAAATTGAATTATATGTATTATTTTATACGAATTATAGTTGAGATAAATAAGTAAACAAAAGAAAAACGCTACACTTGAAAAGATAAGTAAAAATAGCTTATTGATTCCAATCTCTACCTTTTTATTTCTAGAGAGTCCACCAATTTAGCTCCATCAGTGTTATAAAACTGAAGTATGGATTTTGATTATTTTAGAGGCAATGACGGCTCTGCCGAAAATAGAAATCGTCACAACCTGCTAGCTAGCGGTTGGAGACCGTTTAACCGTGATTTTAACGTTAAGTATTTTTGGGAAGTACTTTGGAACGATACACAGGAGTTAACTCAAAGAAGCGTTAATTTAGCAAGCTTTTACGCTGATGCTTTAGGACGACGAGATTACAGTTGGTGGGCAAACATCTTAAACGTAGCTTCTGACTATACCCGTGCGGAGTTTGAGAAGTATTGGAATTTTATTACCCCCCAACCTTTAACACCCGACCATCGTTACAAAGATGTTTTAAGTACCGAAACTCCCATCATCCAGTTTGTTAGTCGCAATAGTATTCCTATCGATTACGTTTTGAACCGTTTGCAAGAAATAACAGTTTTGCGAAGCTTAGAAATTCTTGATCGTCCCGATATTATCACACAGTACTACTCAGAGCGCGATTTTTATTTTCCACCAGAGAAATTTATTAGCTGGGAACGTCTTGATGTTCTCAACACCGTTTACGCTTACTGGTCACAGTATGACGTTTGGTTACAAATTGACCCATACGACCGTGGACGGCGCCATTATTCTTTGATGGCCAGAAACTTGGCGCCTTTAATCAATAAAGCGACATATGATTTAGCAGTAATGCTGAGTGGATACCAAAGTCGTGTAGGCAAAGTCCAAAGTCAATATCCAATTCGTACCTTTCCTTCAGGTATTCAAAATTTCACTGATACCGTACAACAAACTGTTTTAAACCAAAATCAGTTAGCGGTTCTAGTGCATGGAGAACCAGGAACAGGAAAAACAGCATGGACACAAGCTGTTGCCAAAGAAATATTAGTACCACTTGGGTATGTAATATTTATTTTAGACCACGATGCCATTACAAACTTCGTTCCACCCACCTACTTAGAACGCATTTGTATAATTATTAATGAAGCCGATAACTTAGCGCAAAATCGCGCATCAGAAGTTGCTCAGTATAATAACAAAACCGAACATATTCTTAGCTTACTCGACGGAACGCTCTATCAAAGCGTCATCGATGAAGGTGGTATTCAAATTCAACAAAAATTAGTCATTTTATTGACATGTAATACAACAGAGCGTCTAGACCCTGCTATGTTGCGTAAAGGCCGCGTAGATTTAATGTGTGAATTTATACAAAAATACGTTTAGGAATTCCCAAAGTAAAACCATCTATCTTGTGGAACAGGCATCCCTGCCTGTCCCAAACCTACACAATTAAACCTATAATTTGCCTTTTTTAACAAAAGTTAATAGTGAATGTACCCTGGAAAAAGCCCTAGTAAAACTGAAGATTGGGCATTTAATTCACAAAGCAACAGCTTTGCGTTTTTTTTGCACCCTAATGAGTCAAATCTCCATCCTATTAACAGGATAACACCAATTAGCACATCACGAATCACTAAATTGTTAAACCATAACAAATAGCTTGGTTTTATCTTAAATAAATCTGTAATTGATTTACAAAATAAATTCATAAAGATTGTATCAAAATTGCCGCCCCCAATCTTCACGCCAACGTTCTACAACAACTTTTGTTTGTGTAAAAAATTCAACTGCATGATTACCTTGACCGTGTAAATCACCAAAGAAACTTTCTTTCCAGCCGCTAAATGGGAAGAAAGCCATCGGTGCCGCAACACCAATATTGATACCAATATTACCAGCCTCTGTTTCGTAGCGAAATTTGCGTGCGGCACCTCCACTAGTAGTAAATAAACAAGCCATATTTCCGTATTGACCACTATTCACGAGCGATATGGCTTCATCTATTGTATTAAGATGAATTAAGCTCAATACTGGTCCAAAGATTTCAGTCTTCGCAATCTCCGAATTTGGATCAACGTCTTGTAAAATCGTCGGACGCACAAAATAGCCGTTTTCATAACCGCTAACTTGTGGTTGGCGCCCATCTACTAGTAATTTTGCACCATCAGAGGTACCTTTCTGAATTAAAGCTTCAATACGTTGTTGACTTTCAACAGAAATAACAGGCCCCATTTCCACACCCTTTTCCAAACCATTACCAACAACTCGCTTCATCGCTGTTTCAGTAATAGCTTCGGTAAATGTTTGCTTCGCAGAACCCACAGTCACAGCTAAAGAAGCAGCTAAACATCTTTGTCCTGCACAACCAAAAGCACTATCAGCAGCAATGCGAGTAGTCATGGTCATATCAGCATCAGGCAAAATAATAATTGGATTTTTTGCCCCACCCTGACACTGTACCCGTTTTCCATTTGCGGCACCACGACTATATATATATTTCGCCACAGGTGTAGAACCAACAAAACTAATTGCCCGAATGCTAGGATTATCAATAATCGCATCTACAGCTTCTTTGGCGCCATTAACTAAATTAATAACCCCTTTGGGTAAACCTGTTTTTTCAAGTAACTCAAATATTTTTTGCATCGTCAACGGTACTTTTTCCGAAGGTTTGACGATATAGGTATTACCGCAAGCAATAGCATAAGGTAAAAACCAAAACGGAATCATCCCCGGAAAATTAAACGGACAAATTACCGCGCACACACCTAACGGTTGCCGTATCATCATTTCATCAATACCGCGTGCAATATCTTCGCTATTAACACCCTGCATCATTATTGGAATACCGCAAGCAACTTCCACATTTTCAACTGCACGCTGCATTTCTCCTTTTGCTTCCGCCAGCGTTTTACCACACTCAGTTGTTATAGTAGAAGCCAAATCATCAAAATTTTCTAATAATAAAGTTCTTAATTTAAATAAATACTGCACTCTCTCAGTAGGTGGTGTCCGGCGCCATGTTTTAAATGATTCAGAAGCTGCATGTACTGCCTCATTAACTTCAGAAGCAGTAGATAAAGGTACTTTCGCGATAACTTCACTCGTTGCTGGGTTAAAAACCTCTAGTTGGTTAGTAGCTTTAGATGCAACCCATTCCCCATTAATATAATTGCGTATACTACTTATAGTCATTCTCTTTGCGCCCTTTGCGTCCTTTGCGGTTCGTTTTATTTTACCCAAAACAAATCCAATCATCCTCAACAAAAGCAATAATACCACCAGGAAAAGGGTCAGTTTGAGAACGTCTTGGCGCCGTTATTAACCCAATTAATTTTTCTATATGTTCAAAATTTGGAGACTGAGGAAGAATTTCGAGTAATATTTGACGCATTACCCTTCGTTGTAAAGCAAGTGGCGCCTTCTGTAAAATACGACGATTTAATTTAATTGGGTATTGACTTTCCATTGCTTGCTCTCGTAACTCTTGTGCAGCTTGTTCCAAGTACTCAACATCAGCTTGTAATAATTCAGCAGTCTGGGCAAGATTTGACGTAACTTGAGGATTAAAATTTTGATGTAAATACGGTAATAGCTCTTTACGAATACGGTTACGAGCGTATTTTAAATCATCGTTAGTAGAATCTTCCCAAATTTTCAAATCAAAATCTTGACAAAATTGACCCGTCTCTTTACGAGTAACTTCAAGCAATGGGCGCACTAATTGTACATTATCAGCTAATTGGCGCCGCCATGTTAAAGCTTGTAAACCATCGGCACCTGTACCGCGCATCAAATTATAAAGTAGAGTTTCAGCTCTATCGCTAGCTGTATGTCCTGTAATAACACAGACGTAATTATGTTGAAGTGCGACTTGAGTTAAAACTTGATAACGCCAGTCTCGCGCTGCTGCTTCTGTATTTACAGGTTTATCAGCAGTTTCGAGGTAAAAAGGTACTGAGTAACTGTTTACTAACTCTTCCACATGCTGCGCGTTAGCCGTTGAATCTTGGCGCCAACAGTGGTTACAATGAGCAACACCCAGGCGCCATTCCCATTTTGATTGTAAATCTAATAATAGCTTTAATAAACATAACGAATCTTGACCCCCTGACACTGCAATGAGTAAACCTTGCCGAGGTTGAAGTAAATTACGCGCACGGATAGTTCGATGTATTGCTGCATGTAAAGAAGTCCACACCATTAATTATTTTGAATTGCTGTGTACTTATTTACTTTATTCTAAATTCCTGCCTTTTTTAAGGTCAGGAATTTTATTTTTTACCACAGAGACGCAGAGTACACAAAGGAGGAGGGGATGAAGAGAGGTTTATTACTTAACATTTATGAACTTCTGTATCTTGTAACTCTTTAGCAAAATCTTCTAATGGTGATTCATTTTCATCAGGTCGAAATTCCAACGATAGTCTGACTTTTCCACGTCTCCAACTGTTAGCACGAAAACGCAGTACTTCACATTCGATACCTTTATCAAATAATGAAGACTCTGCTGTTTCTAACCCAACTAGCTCTTTGATTGCTTCTAACAGTTGAATCACTTTGAACGTATCTGATACATCTAAGCTATCTAGATTTTCTGTATTTATAGATACAACTTCATAGTGATGTAATCGATGAAATTCATTATCCATAGACATCTATAATATTTATTTTAAATATATCTATTTTTTATATAAAAGTCACAAATTAACATAAATTAAATATAAACTTCAAATAGTAAGGTAGACCGAAGCCCACCCTACTTTTCAAACCCGGTATCAAATTAAAAGAACCATCCGTAAGAATGTAAACCTTTACCCAGCAAATTGACACCTAAATAACAAATCCACACAACAACAAAGCCACTAGCCGCTAAAATTGCAGGGCGCCGACCTTGCCAACCACGTGTAATTCTCGAATGTAAGTAAGCAGTAAATACCAACCAAGTAATTAAAGCCCAAGTTTCTTTAGGGTCCCAACTCCAGTAAGAACCCCAAGCTTCGTTTGCCCAAACGGCGCCTGCAATAATACCAATTGTCAGTAAAGGAAAACCTAAACCAATGACACGGTAACTAATATTATCTAATGTTTCTGCAAGACTTAAACGCTGTGGTGATAAAGTTGATGCTGTTACTGCTTGAGTATCAGCCGCAACAATATTTAAAACCGCAGAAGAACCATTTCCATTATTATTACTGCCTTTGTAACGCCCATAGCCGTTGTTATCAGCAATACTATTTACATCTGGTTCCGTTACAAGCTCACCAGCTTTATGCAAACGATAACCATTACTACGATATCCGCCGGCACCAAACGAACTACCTTGAAGTTGAATATCTTGTCCTTTTGTAACAACAAGAAATGCAATTGCTAACAACGAACCAACCATTAGCGCAGAATAACTTAGCATCATTACACTAACATGCATCATCAACCAGTTAGATTTGAGTGCAGGTACCAAAGGTTCAGCTTTTTGCATCTCAGACGGTAAAGTTAATGTTGCAAAAGCTGTAATACCCATAGCGACAGGCGCCGTTGCTACTCCAACTAAACGACTCCGGCTAGTATTTTCAGCTATAAGATGTACTGTAGTAATACCCCACGCCAAAAAAAACAGCGACTCGTATAAATTACTAAGAGGGAAATAACCCGCTTCAATCCATCGCGCTCCTAACAATGTTGCCATGCATAAATTCGCTATCGCCATTCCCGCAGTCCCCAGTGCAGGTAAAAAGGGTAGGTTCCCAAACGCCGCGCCGCTCCAATATACCAGCATCGTAATAAACAAAACTGCAAAAGAAGCATTGTCCAGCCAGTTCTGGAGGACAACCAGATTGACAAAATTCATAAAACGTGTTCTCCAGTCAATTCCTGAACAGTTTATTCTATTACTTAAATCCTAACTTTTTCTGACGATTTGTTAAATGTATTGCGTCTTTGGTTTACGGTGTTACAGTCGGACTAGGCAACGGCGCTGGCTTTCCACCTTTTTTAAGCGAGATAAATATATCGTAACGATTGCTGCGGTTATCACTAACTGCACTCGTTACTCCAATCGAACGTGTAGCGTTTAAAAATATTTGCTGGTTAGGAAACAAAGGAGGCAACGGAAAGTTTTTAGAGGTACGTTCCACATCTAAGAAAAATTGACCGTTAATTGGATTCAGTTCTGATGGAACTGCTTTTTGAAAAGCTTGAGTGCGTGCAAGCGAGTTATCCGATTGATTCGTAGTCAAAATTTTCTCAGCAATCGGCGCCCCTAATGCTATAAAAGCAACATCATCATCCATCCATCCATGACTGGCAGTTAAAGTACCAAATGGCCCAATCCAATTAATAATCGGCTTACCTAACGCTTGCTTCTCTTCTATTCTAAACTGGTACTGACTACGCATAGCCTCATCAAGCTGTTTGAGAGCAGCATCAGCGCGTTGACGATTGTTAGTCTTTACCATAAATACTAACGCGGCGCGGAAAGTTTCATCTTGACTATCTTTAGAAGTCGGAATTACTGATACCGAAAACTCACCATTCATCCAACTCAAAAAATCGCGCTCTAAATCCATATTAACCCAAGATTTAAAGCCATTACGTAATTGCTCGGGCGGCATTGGTGATAAAGGATTATTTTGCGATGTTGAACTATAATCTGCCCAAGCACGCGCTAAATTTCCACCTGACAGCATCATCAGTGTTTCAGCAGGGACACGATTTTGCATTTCCCCCGCACTGTTATCCACTCTTAACACTCGTGAACTATTAGGGTTTAACCAAGAAACACCTTTAAGCCTAACTCCCTCATTTTCTAAAGTAATTGTTCCTGCAAGACCTTGATTAGTTTGCAATTGCGATAACACTTGAGCTGGAAACTGACGGTTTGGAGCTGCACTCGCAATTTTCGCACTCGTTGGTACATTTATATAGAATTGACCAAAAGGCTGGTAGCTAGAAATTTTAGAAATATTATTCGCATACCCAGGAACTGTAGAAAGCGATGTTTTTGCTTGGTAAGCATCAATTGCTTTCTCCATTGCCTTTGAATCATCAGTAATAACTACATATTTATTTTCAATAACCGAGACAGCAAAATCCTCATTTGTGCTACTGGGATTAATATCAATCTCTTTTATTGGTATATTTTTATACTGGCGTTCTTTTAAACTGGCGCCTTTTTTAGCTTGAAGTTGAGTTAGAGCAGTTTTAGCATTTTGAGCATTTTTAATTGGTAATACCAAAACTAACTGTTGACTACTAGCAGTTCTAATATTTTCAGCCACAGGTTTAGCAGGTGGTTTTGAGCTATCAACATTAGCAAGAACCGCTAAAGTTACTTCTTCTCCTACCCAAGGTTGGATATCTTTGTGAAAATCGTAACCATTATTACTAAGAAAACGGTCGCGTAACTGAACTATATTTTTATCGATTTCTGCTTGTACCTCGCTAGTTCCAAACTGACGTAACTGCTCCCACTGTCTAACATCAGTTGTTAACGAAACAGCGAACAATGCGTCTTGAGGAATAATAGTCGCTCCAGGTGGTAAATCCCTAGATAATGGCTTTCCTTGTGTTAATAGCCAGTATCCAGCAATACCACCACCAATCAGTAATCCAGCAGAAGATAACGTCAGTATCAGAGACGGTTTCTTTTTTTTCATTGAGACACACACACTTACCCGTGCCATTGGGACTTACACCTCATCAATATTGCTTAAATTAATCAGAAACCGGGTTTCTACGCATTCCTTGTCGCAGACAAATTGTCATTTTTATTACAATATATCAACAAGAAACCCGGTTTCTTAGATTTTAAAATAACGTCTAAAACTCAGAATTCAAGCCATTAGAAGCGTTTAATATCAAAATTCTGCTTAAAACCGTAAATTTTAATCATCTGAACAACAAAGCACCATTATATCTACATGCGAATACTGCTTAACTTATAACACTTCCATAATCTACATTGATGTATTATTTACTACCTATTAAAAACCATAACGCCGTAGAGACGTTACATGTAACGTCTCTACATCAACGGGTATAAAAAATATGATATTAAATCAATCAAAGCTTTGGAGAGCCGAGATATTTTGCCAAATAAGGAGAAAAAACTTCGTAAATTAAAGTAAGAGGTTGCCCATGATGCCAAAACAAGTAATGGCGCCCCCAAAAAGGCCCAGGCATGTCAAAACCTGACTCTAATGCTTGAGAGTGACCAAAGTAAATTCCTTGAACATCGCGATAAAGTTCTGTACGCAAGCGCGCGAGACTTGCCCAAATTGGTAACGAACGATTTTGTAAATACTCATCCACATGCGAAGCTTCCCACCATGAAGTTGCATATGCCAAACGTTGCCCACTAGCTGTGCGTAACCAAACTTGCCGCCGTAGTCGTGGTCCCGGTACAGCTTGAATTAAATCAGGTGCCCCATCCATATCCATGCCAATTAACGACATATCAATGACATCAACCTCTGTAGGTTCGCCAGTTAACAATTGTAAATGCCTTGTCGGAGAACCATCACCCAAAAGCAACAATTGCCAAGCTGGCGCCAATTCGTGATGAGGCAAACCCTTTTGAATTGCTTCGTCAGTACCTGCCCAACTAGGAGATAACCTATGCCAAGCATTGGGCACTATTAAATTATTCGTTGGTGTAAATATAGCAGTCATTCTTTACAAAACTTTATCTATATATATAAAAGCACAAAAACCAGCAAAAAATGTAGAGACGCGATTAATCACGTCTCTACAATGTGAAAATTATTGAAAAATATCATAATGCGGATGGCGAGACTCGAACTCGCAAGCCAAAGGCACACGCCCCTCAAACGTGCGCGTATACCAATTCCGCCACATCCGCTCAACTTATTCAACTAAATAGAGAATATAACACATAAATCTGGTTATGGCGATAGGGGAGTGAAAAAATTTTAATATAAGTGAAACTAACTTGCGCTACAGCAAGGTTTTAAAATGCTGCTAACGTAGTGAAGCAGTTCGTAATACTTAATTTTTTATTGTGGACAGCATAAAGCTCAAATGCTGTCATAATCTAGAATTAACCCTTGAGTCGCTGGTATGACAAAGCGTGTAGGTCTATTTATTCAATCTTGTTGAAGCTAAAAGATGAAGTTTGACAAAATATTAATTGCTAATCGAGGAGAAATAGCGTTGCGCGTTCTCCGGGCTTGTGAGGAGATGGGGATTGCGACGATTGCTGTTCATTCTACGGTTGACCGCAATGCGCTGCATGTTCAACTTGCAGATGAAGCGGTTTGTATCGGGGAACCTGCTAGTGCTAAAAGTTATTTGAATATACCTAATATTATTGCGGCAGCTTTGACTAGGGGAGCCTCTGCGATTCATCCTGGTTATGGTTTTCTGTCAGAGAATGCACGCTTTGCTGAAATTTGTACTGACCATAAAATTGCATTTATTGGCCCATCTCCAGAATCAATTCGGTTGATGGGAGATAAGTCAACGGCGAAAGAAACGATGCAGCGTGCTTCTGTGCCAACAGTTCCAGGAAGTGATGGGTTAGTCGAATCTGAAAGTGAGGGGTTAGCAATTGCACGAAAAATTGGCTACCCTGTCATGATTAAAGCTACCGCTGGAGGTGGTGGACGTGGTATGCGATTGGTACATTCAGAAAGCGAATTTGTCAAACTATATTTAGCAGCACAAGGAGAAGCAGGCGCCGCATTTGGTAACTCTGGTGTTTATATAGAAAAATTCGTTGAACGTCCTCGTCACATTGAGTTTCAAATCTTAGCAGATAACTACGGCAATGTAGTACATTTATTTGAGCGTGACTGTTCGATTCAACGTCGTAATCAAAAGCTATTAGAAGAAGCTCCCAGTCCTGCCTTAGACCCCGAACTACGCGAAAAAATGGGACAAGCTGCTATCAAAGCTGCTCAATTTATTAATTACAGCGGCGCCGGAACCATTGAATTTTTGCTTGACCGTTCGGGACAATTTTACTTCATGGAAATGAACACCCGTATTCAAGTCGAACACCCTGTAACAGAAATGATTACTGGTGTTGATTTAGTGGTAGAGCAAATACGTATAGCTCAAGGAGAAAGACTAAAATTTACACAAGACCAAATATTACTTCGAGGTCATTCAATAGAATGCCGTATAAACGCTGAAGACCCAGACCACGATTTTCGTCCGGCGCCAGGTCGTATTAGTGGCTACCTTCCACCAGGTGGACCAGGTGTAAGAATCGACTCTCACGTTTATACCGACTACCAAATACCCCCTTATTATGATTCGCTCATTGGTAAATTAATCGTATGGGGTCCCGACCGTCCAACAGCCATAACCCGAATGAAGCGCGCGCTGCGTGAATGCGCTATCACCGGACTGCCCACAACAATAGGATTCCATCAAAAAATTATGGAAACACCACAATTCCTCAAAGGTGAGGTATACACTAACTTTGTCCAAGAAATGAACGAAGCAAAACCTTAAATAAGTTAGGAGTGAGGAGTGAGGAGTTAGGAGTTTTTTGTCACTCAGCACTCAGCACTCAGCACTTTCTAACTCATCATCGTCAACAACCCTTGCTGTCCAAGTAAAATCTCGCGTATTAAGCTAACGATACCCACCCAAATAATGGGGGTAATATCCACCCCACCAATCGGTGGGACAATTTTGCGCGTTGGAATCAAGAAAATTTCAGTTGGCAGCGCTACTAGATTAAATGGAAAGCGCTTTAAGTCTACTTGTGGGTACCACGTCAGGACTATACGGAAAATAAACAGAAAAATCATTAGTCCTAACAACGGACCAAGTATCAAAGTTGTAATATCTACAGGTGTCATAGGTTGTATACTGAATAACCTTAAGCTTTGTTAAGACTTCTTTCATCTTAACGCGAAGGTGAAATGGGCAAAACTCATACAGTTAATTTCTTTTACTCCTTTTCAAGTACGCTATACACTATTAGAATTGTTAGTAAGTATGTAATAAAAGGCTGGTTTAAAGTTATGACACCTTCTTTAGCAAATTTTCTTTGGAGTCTACTTGCTGGTACATTGATTGTCGTCGTTCCCGCAACCGTGGGATTGATATTTGTCAGCCAAAAAGATAAAATCCAGCGCGGCTAGAATTTTGAGAGTCAGCGTGACTCTTAAAATTGTCTCAAGTGTTGACAGATTCTACTTTCCCCTAATTTTGGAAAAAATCTTCTAAAATTAGGGGAAAGTCCTGTATCTAATCATGATGTCTCTTGTACATATATTGTTATTGTGATTTGTTAGAGTAGAGTTTTTAATATTAAGCCGCTAACATAGATTTTGAGATTAGGTAAAAGATAATGCTAATTTTTGGGCTGACAAGCGCCAGTGTTCTGGCTCAGGTAAATGTAGGCGCCACCCCAGCTACTTTTTTAGGGATTTTCCTGGCTGTTGCTGGGGCAGCTCTCTATTTCATTCGTAACGTTAAACCAGAATTAGCCCGCGACCACGATATATTTTTCGCGGCAGTTGGTTTGCTTTGCGGGTTTATATTAATATTTCAAGGTTGGCGCCTTGACCCGATTTTGCAATTTGGTCAATTAATGCTTGTAGGGTCAACGGTGTTTTTTGCTTATGAGAGTATTCGTTTGCGAAGTATTGCAACCGAACAAGCAAAGCGCAACACACCAATTGTTGACGAAGACCGTCCTGTTAGTAAAAACTACGGAAGTTATCGTAGAACTTCTAAAGCTGAACGAGTAGACATGGACTTAGAGCCACTTCCTTATTATGAGGACGACGAATATCAAGAACGTCCTCGAATTCGTGGTAGTAATCCCGAACGGCGCCCTAGAAGCGGTTACGATGATTATCAAGATTCGGACGTAGATTCTTCACGTCGTACATCGCGTCGCAGTAGTAACGATAGAAATGATTTAACTACCGATAAACCCGCTCGGAAGAGAACATCTCGTACAGAAGGTCGTACTTCCCCAAGGTTTGATGATGACGATTGGAATTCTTCAAGCTCCTCAAGGGGCAATAACGAAGATTGGGATAGCCCAGCTAGCGAAGAACGTAGAACTTCACGTCGTGGCAGCAGTTCCGAACGTCCAGAAACTCGTTCCAACGATGATGTTGCACCAACGAGACCTAGACGCAGAAGACCTTCTTCAGAAGGAGCGCGTTCAGATAATTTCGATATAGATGAATCAATACCGACTGCTGATTATACACCGCTTGAGCAACCAAAAGAAAGACCAGAGCGACCAACCAAGTTTGATGATGACGATTTGCCAATGAGCTAGTAATATTACACTGACCTGTTTTAATTTAAATAGGTGAGCGTGAACCCGATGGAAAATAGTTAAGGTGAAAAAACTTACACCTAAATGGCTCCAAAATAAAATCTATTGGAGTCTACTTTTTAGTTTAGTCGTTACTTCTTGTAGTTCTGACAATATTCCTATAGGTCCGACATCGCTCAACAGTCGTTTTACCGAAGAACAACCAGCGTTGAGCGGTAACGGACGTTTTTTAGCGTTTATTTCAAACCGTAACGGCGCCCATCAACTACTAGTATACGATTTGCAACAGCAAGAATTCTTTCGTATCCCACGTTTAACCCGACCCGATACAATTATTGAGAGTCCGAGTTTAAGCTACACAGGACGTTATGTTGCTTATATTACAAGCGACCAAGGTAGACCCGTTATTGGACTATACGACCGTGCTGCCCAACAGTCGCAGATTCTCACCCCAATTTATCGCGGCTGGGTGCGTAATCCTAACATTAGTCCAGATGGGCGATATGTAGTATTTGAAACTAGCGCACGCGGTCAATGGGATATTGAAGTACTCGACCGAGGTCCAAATATTGAATTAGATATTCCAAATGGGGCGCCAATCAATCCACCCTAACATCACCCTAATGTATGGCTAGTATGGCTACATGAAAGCATGACAAATAAATCTATTTTTATACCCTTATTGTTAAGCCTAGGCTTTTTAGGTGGATGTGGTGGATATCCACGTATATTAACCTATCCTTTTGACCCAGGTGGCAGAGGTCTAAATAGTTTTGCTTCAGAATTAAATCCTCAAATATCAGGTAGATACATCGTTTTCACTAGCGACCGTAGAGGCAGTCAAGATGTATACATGTTTGATACAGCTACACGCTTCTTAATCGATTTACCAGGCTTAAATTCATTTGATACAATTACCTCACATCCTAGCGTTACAGAAAGCGGTCGCTACATCGTATTTGCCGCAAGTCGTCAAGGTAGGTCAGGTATATTTATTTACGATAGAGAAACGCGACAATCACGCAATTTAACGACAAATTTGCAGGCAGAAATTCGCAATCCTACTATTAGCGCAGATGGTAGTAGAATTGCTTTCGAGACAACAGTAAACGGTCAATGGGACATATTAGTGTACGACCGAGCATCAGGACAACCCCTAAACATCCCCCAAGACCCAAGGTAAGAGAGTGCTGAGTGATGAGTGCTGAGTGCTGAGTAATTTTTTATAACTCCGCGCCTCCTAACTTTCTTCTTTTTTCACTGCCTCAATTAAAGAACGAACTTGTTGTGTTCCTTCAGATGGCTCAAATTTGAGGGGAAATTTTCCACGCTTAAGCATTCGTAGTCCTAAAGGAGCAATACTCAATAAACCATTGAGGTCTTGAAATTGATTCCCAACTACTTGTAACCCAAATTTACGCTCATCAATCCAACCACCGTTTTTGACTAAATCAATTAAAACTTTACGGTGACGAATTGAGCGACCATCGCTTTTTTGTTTCCGCTCTAGAATTTCTTGTTTAATTTTAGTGATTTGATCTAAAGGAGCAACATCCATTGGACAAACGGAGTTGCAGTTATAACAACGAGTACACCCCCAAACACCTTTACTATCTTCGTTATAATTTTCTAACCTATTTTCAGTGTTGTTATCGCGTGAGTCTGCTACCATTCGATATGCTTTTGCCAGTGCGTGAGGTCCTACAAAATTTTGATTCACCTCGCGCGCATTACATTCTGAGTAACAAGCGCCACACATAATACAATTACCAGTTTGGTCAAGAAGTGCGCGTTCGGATGGTGTTTGTAAAAATTCACGTTCTGGTACTTGTCGTCCAGCAGTACTAACGTATGGTGCCACAGCTTCAAGATTGTCCCAAAAAGGGTTCATATCAACTATTAAATCTTTAATAACAGGCATATTACCCAGAGGCGCCACTGTTAAAACTGGTTTGCCCTCGTAAGTATTTGTTGTAGCTGTATTTTCATATGATGATTTTAAGAACTCAATCTCGCTGCCAACATTTTCTTTACAAGCCAAAGCCGAACGTCCGTTGATTCTAAGAGCACAACTACCGCAAATAGTGTTACGGCAATTCTTACGGAATGCTAGAGTTCCATCTTGCTCCCACTTAATTTTATTAAGGCAGTCGAGGATTGTATTTCCAGGCTCGGTTTCCACCAAATAATCCTGCACCGAAGGCTTGGAGTTCGGTTTTTGTCGAATAATTTTAAAGATAACTTCCATATACACAAATCCTATATATCGTATTTAACTCGGTTAATATCTATTACACACCGCAGTGGCTATTATTCTCACTCAGCATCATCAATCCCTGCTCTTTAGTACTGAAGAGCCGCAAATGTCTTGATTACAGCACACTTAAGATGAAAGGCGCGGCACCTCCAATTGGTCTGAACATCTTCCAAGTATAACCATTAAATCTAAATCCATATGCTCAGAATCTGATTCAATTACATAAGCGTAATATCCAAGACACTACAACTTATAAGAGTTGGTTGGGCGCTCCACAGGCAATATTAAGCAGCTATAACAAGCAAACCAACCACGACCTACCCGTGGCTCACGTAACCTCAAATATGTAAATATGTTCAAACACGTATTTGACGCGAACATCAACACCTTACCGTAAGGTTGTAGTTGTTGGATATATAGAATTGTTAAATTGTCTTGCCTCCAAGTCAACACCTCATCCAATACCCAAGAATTTAGCCTTCGCTGATTCTCATGTTGCCGAAATATGTAAGGCATCGGATGGTGAATTTTGATTTCTTGAGTAGCCAATACTCACCCTAAAGGTAGAAATTTATATGTAAAGTGTATCGTAAATTTAATTCTAAATTAAATAAATATTTTGCTATTATTAGTCCATGCTAGTATTTAATATAAAATAACGGAGTGACAAATCGAGTGTAAATCGCCCTGACTGTGCGAATATTACTGCTTTGTTTATTCGTAATTGTAAAGACGTGAAAATATCGTCTTTACATGTACGAGAAAAAGGTGTATAACCTCAATACCCTCGATATATACTATGCACTGTTCGCTCTTGAACTGAGTTAATGAATGCGCGCATTCTAAAACTTGTTTCTTGATTTGGGTAAGTGCAGTCGTTAAAAGCCTGTCCATGTGCAAGTCTATAACATAGCTGTTATAGAACATGAGCAGGTATCGAATCTTGATGAGCCAAATTTTCCTGAATGTAATTCTGGAACTCAACGCTCCCCTCCTCACAATCTTTCAGCCACCGATTTTACCTTTGTTGGCTTGAAGTCAAATTGCCACATCAATGCCAGTCGTAGAAAAGAATTCTCTGACCGATGGCGAATGATGGTTACAAATGCCGTAATATTACCGCGTTTCAAACCTGCTGATATTTTTGAACTCTCTTTGTGTGAGGGAAACCTTCACCGCAGAAAGTCTCAAAGTTCTTCATAAGCAGGAATCTGCCGTAACCCCTGGATATGAGCCGCCGTGCAAATAAAATTGGCTCAATATGTGGTATTTCATTACCCAGTTAAAACGTTTGGAGACCTTTATAGGATAATTTGAATCGAATGAGTGAAACAGCTACCGCGCCATTAACCGGAAAAGCCCTGCTTGCTAAAGTCAAAGAGCTTTCAACTTTACCAAGACGAGAAAGAGCTAAACAATGTGGCTATTACACCACTACTAAAGGTGGTCAAGTACGAGTTAACTTGACTGATTTTTACGACGCTTTGCTATCGGCTCGAGGAATTCCTTTGAGTCCAGAATCTCCCAAAGATGGTCGTGGTCGTGAACCTACGTACCGTGTTAGTGTCCATCAAAACGGTCAAATTGTTATTGGTGCAACATATACCAAAGCAATGGGTTTAGAGCCTGGTGATGAGTTTGAAATTAAGCTTGGATACAAACATATTCATCTGATTCAAGTTGACGGCGATAAAAAGAGTTCCCAGTTAGAGGACTCAGATATCGATGACGAAGATGAAGATGAAGACGAAGATGACGAAGAGTAAATTTTCAGCAATAGAGTTAATCAACTAGTTTTAACCACAGGCTTACAAACTGTATCGTGTTATAAACGGCACTCTATTGCCGAAATTTTCGCTATCTTAAATTTAGACGATTGATACATTCCCGACACATTTAATACGCACGTTGGGAATGAGTACAAAAAATTCAATGTTACTTTTAGCAGCTAGAGTCATATCTGGCTGCTTTGATTTTGCTCTTACTTAATCCCAAATATTCTTTATAAAAATAAAAATCAACAAAATTAATTATAAATAATCACATTGCATCTAGCTTCTTATTAACACTCTAATATCAAGTTAATAGATGTAGGTTGGGTACAACCCAACCCCAAAAACTACAAATTTTTAACTACCGCTAAAAGGAGTTAAACGTTTAATCGCACGACCAGCAACATCTCTATAACGTAGTTGTCCGCAAAGAATTTTGCCCATCAATTGTGGACCACTTGGACGTTTAACACCCAGGTTATAACCAACGTGAGGCAGACGGTAGAAAAGACTTGCTATTTTTGAAGCCCACGCCATATCGGCGCCCCATTCAGAATTCATAATATTGGAGTAATTTTCTAGTGCGTTGATATCACCACTAAGAGCATCATCGATGGCATCACTAGCTTTGAGTCCGCTAAAAATTGACGGACGAATACCTTCAGCAGTCATTGGGTCAACAACACAAGCAGCTTCACCAGCTAAAACAGCATTAGTCGTGTGAAGAGTTTGTTCACCGTTCCATAAACACAGAGCATGACCATACTGTTTACACGTACTAACATTCAAATTAAAGCTCTTGCCGTATTCGTCAACGATTTTTTTAAAGTTTTGTGCTTGCCCACCAATAAAAGTACCTACACCAATCGAATAACCATCAGCTTTCGGAAAATTCCACGCATACCCGTTTTTTACAATGCCAAATTCTAGGTCTATGACATTTTTTCTTTCAACAATAGCAGGCGCCTCAGCTTCTAAAGCACCAGCTAGACGACGTAACCTATCTTTAAAACCAAGCCATTTTGCCATTGGTCCAAAGGCGCCATCAGCAGCGATAATATAGCGACCCTGGAAACATCCATTTTTAGTATTAACTTCCCAGTAATCACTTTTAAATTCAATACCCGTTACTTCGGTGTTATCGCGCAGTTCAGCGCCTTGCTTTTGAGCCTGCTGAATAATAAAATGGTCGAATACATCACGGCGAACCAACCATACTGGCTCTGGTGTTTGTAGTTCAACCTCAATAACATCATCCATTTTCCAAGTAAAGCGAATTGTATCAGCTTTAACCGAAATCGCTGGACTAAAATCAAAGTCAAACCATTCAGCGATCTGAGGAGATACTCCACCACCACAAGGTTTATACCGTGGTAAAGATTCTTTTTCTATAACTAATACCGAACGTCCCCTCTTGCTTAAATGATACGCAGCAGTTCCACCCGCAGGTCCGGCACCGACGATTATACAGTCATACATAAAATTTTATACCTACCTGAATAAAGTCTTATCAATAAGAAAGCAAAGCTTAAAAAGGGGTAAGAGGAAAAAAGCAAAGGAACAAACATCCTTCACCCTTCTCCTTTTACCCCGTCCAACAGCCCAAAGTATTAACGACTAACCGAGTTAGAGCTAGACAGTAGTAATGTCTTTTTCTTTCTCCGCCAGTAAATCGTTAATTTTAGCAGTATATTTGTCTGTTAGTTTTTGTAGTTTGTCTTGTAAATCGCGAGATTCATCCTCAGATATTTCTGATGCCTTTTCTTGCTTGCGAATCGACTCAACGCCATCACGACGAATATTACGAATTGCAACGCGCCCTTCTTCGGCATATTTAGCTGCAATTTTGACAAATTCTTTCCGCCGTTCGGTCGTTAATTGCGGAATATTCAGGCGAATCACCGAACCATCGTTACTGGGTGTTAAACCCACATCCGACATTGAAATTGCCTTTTCGATGAGAGTTAGTGTGTTTCTATCGTAAGGCTGAATTAAAATAGTTGTCGCATCTGGAGTACTAATGTTCGCAAGCGATTTCAAAGATGTAGGCGTACCGTAATACTCTACAGAAATTCTGTCGAGTAAACTTGAATTCGCGCGCCCAGTGCGAATAGTATTGAAAGACCGTAGCGTTGATTCAACGGTCTTTTGCATGGTACTCTCAGCGTCAGCTAACTTCACAAGAACCTCCCACAAGCGTTCCAATCGATTCTCCCACAACTGCGCGGTAAATATTACCACTAGTGGTTAGATCAAAGACGAGAATCGGAATATTATTCTCCTTACATAAGGCTATCGCGGTACTGTCCATTACTCGCAAATCTTTTGCCAAAACGTGAGAATAAGTCAAAGTCTTATAGCGTTTGGCGTCAGGTACTTTCATCGGGTCAGCATCATAAATACCGTCTACTTTTGTAGCCTTAAAAATGACTTCTGCCTCAATTTCAGCCGCGCGTAGTGCCGCAGCAGTGTCGGTGGTAAAAAATGGGTTTCCAGAACCGGCGCCAAAAATAACCACCCGTCCTTTTTCTAGATGACGGATGGCACGACGGCGTATATAAGGTTCTGCTAGTTCTTGCATAGCAATAGCCGTTAAAACTCTTGTCTGTACTCCTATACGTTCGAGGGAGTCTTGGAGTGTCATGGCGTTCATTACCGTGGCAATCATGCCAATGTAGTCAGCGGTTGCTCTGTCCATTCCTGCCGACGCGGCTTTGACACCTCTAAATATATTGCCCCCCCCTACGACAATAGCGAGTTGAACACCTGTGGCTACTACCTCTGCTACTTCTTGTCCTATGTTCTTGACCACTTCGGGGTCAATTCCATAACCCATGTTGCCCATTAGGGCTTCACCGCTCAGTTTAAGTAAAACCCGTCGGTAATGTGTACCCATGAAGTTTCGTTTTATTTCAAAGAAAAAAAGTTGTAATTTCCTCCAATTTAAGATAGCAGTATGACGACAATATGTCTCTACTTGTGACAAATTTTAGTCACGCCAAATAATTTTTGTGCCGATTGGCTCAGTTTCTGTAATATCTATATTATTGTTACCAAACAGTGACGCTATCGCGCTTCTAAGATATCGTACCTGCACTGCTTCCGGGTTTTCCGGGTTGTCGTCTATTTGCCCACGATATCGTACTCTTCCTTCAGAATCTATTAAAAAACACATTGGCGTAGTCATGGCGCCAAAACTGCGAGTTACATCTTGCGTTGAGTCCCATAGGTAGGGAAAGTTAAGTTCATGCTTCTGGGCAAAACCTTTCATCCGGTCAAAACTTTGCACTAAGTCTTGGTTCGCAGCGCTGCCATTTACGCCAATAAGCGTAAACCCAAAGCTTGAAAACTCTTGTTGAATTTGTTTCAACCGTTCCAGGTAATGTCCAACATAAGGGCAGTAGTTGCACATCAAAACGACGCCAACTGCGTGGAACTTTTCGAGATAACGACTGAGATGATGAACCTGCCCGTCAATACCTGGCAGTTCAAAATCTGGTGCGTAGCTTCCTATCGGAGTATCAGTTGTTAAGCGCGTTTTCATTTTCCCCTGGCTTCAAGGAACTAGGAACAAAAATTTGGTTTAATGAACATGTCATGCGACCGCATCGAACCGCTTTTTGCTGTAAATGCTTGATATTCGACCATTTTATAAACCTATCTACACCACCGACCGCCGCGAAACTACTGAAATTATCCTTTCTCAGATTTATTCTTATTTTGTGAAAATAAAGTCTTAAAATATTGTTAACTTATGCCACGGTGCTTGTGAGCGATCAGGGAGGAGATGCTCTACTTTGAGATTCATCACTCGATCCGTTGGCACACCCCAACCGTCAAAAACACATACTATCTCCGGAATAATCTATGTCAATCGGCTATGTTGCGCTCGTTCTCCACGCACACCTGCCCTTCGTTCGTCACCCAGAAAGCGACTACGTGCTAGAAGAGGAATGGCTGTATGAAGCAATTACAGAAACATACGTACCTTTATTAAAAGTATTTGAAGGGTTAAAGCGGGACGGGATTGACTTTAAAATTACGATGAGCATGACACCACCTTTAGTGTCAATGTTACGTGACCCTTTATTACAAGAACGTTACGATGCCCATTTAGCGCAGCTAGAAGAGCTTATCGAGTTAGAAATCGAGCATAACGCCCACAACGGTCATATCAAATATCTCGGAGAACATTACGCCAAAGAATTTAGTGAAACACGCCTTATTTGGGAGCGTCATCAAGGAGACTTAGTAACCGCGTTCAAAGAATTTCAAGACTCAGGCAACCTCGAAATTATTACTTGCGGCGCCACTCACGGGTACTTACCATTAATGAAAATGTACCCCCAAGCAGTGTGGGCACAACTTCAAGTCGCATGTGAACACTACGAAGAAACATTTGGACAACCACCAAGAGGAATTTGGTTGCCAGAATGTGCGTACTATGAAGGTTTAGAGCGAATGCTTGCCGACGTTGGCTTGCGTTACTTCCTAATCGACGGACACGGCATTTTATACGCACGTCCCCGTCCCCGATATGGTACTTATGCTCCAATATTTACCGAAACAGGGGTAGCAGCATTCGGTCGTGACCACGAATCATCGCAACAAGTTTGGTCTTCTGAAGTCGGTTATCCCGGCGCCGCAGAATACCGTGAATTTTATAAAGACCTAGGATGGGAAGCGGAATATGAGTACATCAAGCCGTTTATAATGCCAAACGGTCAGCGTAAAAATACTGGAATTAAATATCATAAAATTACAGGACGTGGACTAGGGCTATCGGATAAAGCTTTGTATGACCCTTACTGGGCAAGAGAAAAAGCCGCAGACCACGCAGCCAACTTCATGTATAACCGTGAACGACAAACAGAGCATTTACACGGAATAATGGGGCGCCCGCCAATAATAGTTTCGCCCTACGACGCCGAACTATTTGGTCACTGGTGGTACGAAGGCCCCTGGTTTATAGATTACCTATTCCGTAAATCATGGTACGACCAACAAACCTATAAAATGACACACCTCGCCGACTACTTACGTGCAGAACCGTCACAACAAGTTTGTCGTCCCTCACAATCAAGCTGGGGTTATAAAGGCTTTCACGAATATTGGTTAAACGAAACCAATGCGTGGATTTACCCCCATCTCCATAAAACAGCCGAACGCATGATAGAAATATCAACAATAGAGCCAGAAGACGAACTTCAATGGCGCGCGCTTAACCAAGCCGCACGAGAATTACTCTTAGCACAATCATCCGACTGGGCATTTATCATGCGAACCGGAACAATGGTACCCTACGCAGTACGAAGAACACGTTCTCACGTTATGCGCTTCAACAAACTTTACGAAGACATAAAAATCGGCAAAATAGACAGCGGTTGGCTAGAAAAAGTCGAACTAATGGACAACATCTTCCCCAACATCAACTACCGCACCTACCGCCCCCTATAACCCCCTTGTAGCACAGCCTTCCCAGGCTGTGCATTGTGTTTAATTCTCATTACCACAGAGACACAGAGTTCACAGAGAAAAGATTTATCAAAACTTATGTTAGCTCTTGTTCCTCGGCGCCAACCTACAAAGATAAGGGTAAGGTGGGTATTGCTCACCCTTATAATGGGCAATTTGAGCATCTTCTTCGCACTGACTTATGTACATTTCTATTTTCATAAGTTATAACTGACACAAAATATGTTCAAACATTAGCTAGTTATATACCTTCCTAGCTAAATTTGTTATGGATAGCTATTGAATAACAGTTAAAAGGAGAGTAGATTTGGCATTATCAAGCACAATAAAAGGTGAGATAAGTGAATATCTAGAAAGTTTGATACCCAGCGTTATAATTTCTCTAAATAAACTTACATTAAAAGACATTCTTTATCATAAAAATCCTTTAATAAGAGAAATCTTCTACGATAATCCCAAAGAATTTATTTCATTTTTCGTGATGGAAAGGGTTGAACGTTCATTTGTTACTACAATGGATAACGTTATCGAAAATATAGTTGAAATCTTAGTCAAAAGCCAAGGTGGAGAAATTGTAGGTACAAAAAAAGATTGGAAACCTTATGATTTAAAGTTTCGTTTGCCAGATGGAAAAGAATACTGGCTAGAAATAAAATCAATACTAGAACAAAATAATAGTAATAAAAGAAGCATAACAACTTATAAAGATAATGCTGCTGAACATGGCAAAGAATTTCGCTTATGTATTTATTATCCAACTAAATTAACAAGTAAAGAACCACATATCCTTATAGGTAAAGAATTTTGGAGCTTCGTAGGTGGACATGATAACACACAGTCAGAAGTTTTTAACTTAATAAGATACACAGCAAAAAACTTTTCTTTTAAAGATTTAATTGACAGTCGAACAGAACTCCTTCTTGAAGAGTATATGGCAGCTAGTTTACCTTCCTCATAATGCAACTTTTGTTTTTTTGTAAATATTTTTGTAACTTTAGATTTAAACTAGTTATTAATTTACTGGTAGTCATAAAATTACCAACTTACAATTCTATATATTGTTTCCGACTTCGAGAAAATAATCGGGAATCTGTTTATTGATTTTTTATAAAACAAATGTCTCCTGATAGTTTGTAATATCAAGCCACCGCAAAATCTGTATATTCTCTCATTTTTTGCTTATGGAATGCCAGTACAATATCCTCTTTCGGTACACCTTGACGAACTAAATCGTTTGCAATACCTTCCTCCGTCAAATCTTCTTCTATCCAGAATTTACCATTATTGATTCGGATATAAACCGTCATACCAGCAACACGTTCACTTTTTTGCCAGCCAAGATTCATCCAAATATAATGACCTTTCATATCATCCGCTATTAAAAATGTTTCAATGTTATTATTACCATAGCGATTGGACAATTCTATATATTCAGACAAGATATTTTTGATAATTTTTGGGTACTCGGTTAATTTATCCATTGTGTAACCTTTAGCTATACTAAATCAAAACTAAATTATCACGATGTACAACAGTTTCGGCGCCCTCATACCCTAAAATCTCTCTAATTTCTCTAGAATGGCGCCCACGAATCTTTTGCAATTCATTACTACTATAATTCACTAATCCCCGCGCTATTTCATTCCCATCCCCATCAAATATCCCTACAGCTTCTTGCGTATCAAATTCACCTTTTACTTCAGTAATACCCGCAGCAAGTAGAGATTTTCCTCCATCAGAAATTGCTGTAGCGGCGCCATTATCTAAATAAAGCTTACCCAATGGAACTAAACCATAAGCTATCCAGCGTTTGCGCGCTCCTGTTGGTTCCGGTTGTGGTTCAAACTGAGTACCAATAGACTCACCATTAATAATTTTGCTTATATTATGAGGGTATTGTCCTTGTGTAATTACTGTCCGTACTCCTGCTGCTGTAGCAATGCGAGCCGCAGAAATTTTTGTTACCATTCCCCCCGTTCCCCACTGCGAACCTTGACCACCTGTTTGAACTTGCATAGCCGTCAGTTCTTTTATACTGTTTACCAAACTAATTGGTTTAGCATCAGGTACAGAGCGAGGGTCTGCGGAATATAATTTATCTACATCTGTAAGCAAAAACAGCCAATCAGCTTCAACTAAACTAGCAACAAGTGCAGAAAGAGTATCATTATCACCAAACTTCAACTCTTCAACAGCAACAGTATCATTCTCATTCACGATAGGAATAACACCAAGTTCGAGTAACTCCCGAAACGTATTGTAAACATTTAAATATCTACTACGCTGCACCAAATCACTACGAGTTAAAAGTACTTGAGCAATAGGTTGTTGCAACGTCGTAAACAAATCATCATAAACCCTCATCAGGCGCCCTTGTCCAACAGCAGCAACAGCTTGTTTTAGGGCAATACTTTTTGGACGTTCGGTTAAACCTAAACGCGCACTTCCCACTCCTACGGCGCCACTCGATACAAGAATAACTCTATGTCCTTTCGAGCGCAGTTGTGAAAGCACTTCAGCTAATGTAGCAATAGTAGATAGCGCTAATAATCCTGTTTCAGGTTGAGTAAGACTAGAAGTTCCAATTTTAATAACTAGAGTCTGAGGCATCTTATATATCGTAGAGGCAGTTTAACAAATATCCTAAAACAGCACGCAACACCTCGTACACCCGCTCTGACATCCAAAACACTAAAGCGCCAGTTCCCCTATCGTGAGGACTAGCGCTTTAAAGGTTTTAAAGTTATTTACTATGGCTAGGGTATATATTTTGTTTACCCCATCTTATTAATTTTCATAATCCCTTATTTTTGTCTGTAAAGAACCTTTTTTAATTATTTCTTTAGATTTACTTCCTTGAAGATTTATTACGCTTTGTAAATCTTTTTTCCTTTGGACTAATTGTAGCCCCTAAAATTTCAGATGCCCACACTTCAAAATTACGGACAGGGTGAGAGCGCAATGCCGCGCCAGGATGCATCATTGGTTCAACGAGAATTGTAAACATTCCCAAACGATTACCAACCAATACATCAGTAAATAACCTATCCCCAACCATGCCAACTTGGTTTACAGGCAAATTCATTTCAGCGAGTGCTGCACGGACTTTACGACGTGACGGTTTCGCGGCGCCATGATAATAAGGTAAATCTAGCGCACGGGCAATATTGCTAATTCGATTTTCACTGATATTATTGCTGACCAGCCATAAAGACGCGACTTGACGCACTTGTCTTACCCATTCAGTGAGTTCAGGCGAAGCAACAGCCGCTTTAAATGGTACTAATGTTTCATCAACATCAAGCACCAGCCCTTTAAGGTTATACCGTTGAATAATATCAGGCGTAAGGCTTAATATCGAAGAAGAGAGAATTAAATCAGGTTGTAGTAATTCGTTCCAAGTCATTAGTTCAAATTTAGTAATGTAGAGACGTGACATGTCACGTCTTTGTCTTTCAAAAATTTAAAATTATCTTTTCTGTCGTTCTCTACGAATTTGAGCAACAGCGGCTTCGTGTTCCTGTATAGTACGACTAAAAACGTGAGTCCCATCATACCGAGCAACAAAAAATAAATAATCAGTATTTTCAGGATTCAACACAGCTTGTAGTGCAGGCAAACCAGGCGCCGCTATGGGAGTAGGAGGTAAACCAGGTGTAGCATAAGTATTATATGGTGATGGTTGTCTGACTTGTGCGAATGTTAAAGGTCTATCAGGAGTTTGAGTAATTCCAAAAGCATATTCAACAGTGGGATCACTTTCTAGTTTTATCCCTTTTTGCAAGCGAGATACAAATACACCCGCAATCCGGCGCCTTTCTTCTGCCACAACAGCCTCTTTTTCCACGATACTAGCAAGCGTCACCCATTCTTTAAGTGTAAAGTTTGTTTTACCTTTCTCTTTTTGGTATACAGGTAAAGCAGTTTGCTCAAAACGTTCAAGCATTTGCTCGACAACACCTTGAGGTGTAATTTTCTCCGCTGGAAGTTGGTAAGTATCCGGAAAAAGAAAACCTTCCAAAATCGGAATATCAGCAGGAAGCCAAGAAAATTGTTTTCTATCAACTTTACTTGCAGCCTTTATAAAATCTTCAGCAGAAAACCAACCCTTTTCTTGAAAGTACCTCGCCATTTGTCTCAAAGACCAACCTTCTGGGATAGTAAAACTAGTTTGCACAACCTTACCATCTCGAATTGTTTCAGCTATTACATTCATTGGCTGATTTGCAGATAATTCATAGGTACCAGCCTGAAAATCACCTTTTGGGTCTTGCCAATTTTTATATCTTGCCAATAAGCTCCAGGCATATTTCGACCGAATTAAACCAGCTTGTTCTAACTTGGCGCCAATTTGTTGAGTAGCTGTACCTTTATGAATTTGGAACCGTTGAGGTTTTGCGGTACTAGATACAGGTGAAATAACCCAACTCCACCAAAGCCAACTGGTGCTGCCAACAATACCCAACAGTAAAGGCAGCAGGCTAAATATAAATAACCGCTGCCAACCTCTTTTTTGATAACTCATCATTAAGTACTGATTTTTACGAAAAAATTCTTTACTCAACTTCGTTAAACAACTGTTCTTCCAAAAGCGGTTGAACTTTACGAAATTCTTCAGGAGATAAAAGCTCAGGTTGACCAGATTTTGTTAATCGTGCAAAAAACAAAAGCGGGTCAAGGGGAGTGTATATGGCGTATTCTTGCTCATCTTGGTAAAAGGTCGCAAGCAATTGTAATTGTTCAGGTTCTAAATCCGCGTCTTCGTCTTCAATTTCGAGAGTGAAAAGTTCGGAATCTTCAACAGGCGGTAATTCACCTGCTACAGTTAGGGCATAAGCTGTATTTTTGAGCGCTAAATTGTGTTCTGACAACACAGCTTGAGCGTTGGCAAATAACTCATCAATTGCGGCATCGTCTTCTACTAGAATTGCTTCTTCTTCCTCATCGTCACCTTGCCAAGCAAAGATTTCTACGGGGGCATCTACAGGAAGAAGTAAAACATATTCTTGCCCTTCCACCGAAAGTGAATGCTCGACATAACATTCAAGCGTGCGTCCTTGCTCATCCGTCAAGGTGATGGAACCAGCTTGAGCTTTATCATTGTCTTCAGGAAATTGTGAGGAATACATAGCCGATATATGCAAATATATTAACTACCAGCAACTGCAAAAACTGCTTAATTGTTTCTTAAACAGGTAATGTAAATTAAATTGAGTCGAACTGGCTACCAAACTTCAGGATATCATGCATTTGGAATTGGTCGTGTTTCAAAATTCCTTCTTGCATCAAGCCATTGTTGCAAAATCAATGCTGCCGCTTTTCGGTCGATTAAACCTTTATTACGAGATGGAGAACGATTGGAAGCTAAAATCATTTGTTCAGCTTGAAACGACGTTAAACGCTCATCAACATATTCCACTGGCAGGTTTAATATTTTGCTAACACGTTTGGCAAATTTCTGAACGTGTTTTGCTTGAAACCCTAGAGTCCCATCCATGTTATATGGTAAACCCACAACTAATACATTTATTTCGCGCTCAATAACTAATTGGCGTAATTGCTCGATATCCTTCGAGAAAGCAGTGCGCTCAATAGTAGTTATGCCAGTTGCGATAAGTCCTGTTTTGTCGCAACCAGCAACACCAATTCGCTTGCTTCCTACATCTAATGCTAAAGCAAGAACGTATTTAGATTGAGATGAGGAAGACACTAAAGAAACTTCATTGTCTTCCCTTAACTGCTGATTAACCACGCAACTGCTCCTGGTCGGCATCGCTTTCAAAATCATTCGATGCTTCTACGCTACCGTGATTATAGGAAAATGCAACCGAATCTTTAACAGTATTATTTTTGACAATCCTGTCCGGAACTGACGGTTTACCTTGTTGAGTCCAAGACATTCCACCAGGTATTGGTTTACGTGCAGGTTGTAAACCTTGTAATACTTCAGGCAGTTGAATACCTTCGAGCGAAACAAACTTCGATTCGCGCACTTTATGCCACACTGACCGGGACATAATTAATGTATGCTCAGTTCGGCTTGCTCCAATTCGTTCTAGATATTCCTCTCCTTCTGGTAAATAATCAGCTGAAGCTATACGTAAAGCTTGCTTAGGAAAATCTTGAGCGATGCGTGCTAACTGAGAAAGTAGCTCTGGATATAGCCAAGTATAAGCAGGATGTACCGTTAGTGTTGCGACGTGTGGTGAATTTCCTTTTCTGTCTACAGTTATTTGAAAGTAACCTATCGCTGCTTTGCGAGAAGGTTCAAAAACATACCCACTAACAACTTCGCTTTTATTGAGCCACTGTTTAAAAGCATCCGTCAACCCTTCAAATAAACCTGTTTTAAAGTCACAAGTTTGACGGTCAAATACTTGTCGCACCAAAGGTGGCATTGATGCTGTATCTAATTGATACAACAATTGGGCATCAGCATTACTGACAGGAAGTAAATTTGGCAAGTCTGGTTCTGCCAAAGCCAAACTTGATAATAATTCTGGTTTTAATTCCCAATACGTAATTTCCGCAAGACGTTGGAATCCGTTGCGACGGTAAAGTGCTAATGCGTCTGCGTCGTTTACATTAACTTCGAGTATCCAGGTACGCGCTTCTAATATTGACTCGAAGCAATGACGTAAAAGCTGTGAGCCAATGCTTAATCTATCATTACCCCGTTCTAGCAGTACACGGTCTACGCGCCAAGTACTTCGTGTCCGGTTAAATGGTGACACTTGCACCATCCCTAATAATGTTCGTCCAGTCTCTAAAACGTAAGCACACAGACGATATCTTAAAGGGTTGGGAAACCAACTTAAACATTTCAGCAACCCATACCAACGACGTAACCATTGTACTTGCTTGGCGCCGTCACTTTCTCCCTGTGGTGTTAGGGCAGAGAATGACTCGTGAGTCAAGCGTTCAATACCGTCCAAGTCACGATACTGTACTGGTCGGATAACAACACTTAGATTTTGGGGTAATAAAGAAGTCATTTTCATTCGAGCCGCTACACAGCCATAGGTAATGGTGTTGAGAATATATATCTATTGCATTAATTTTAACGGCTTTTGACGTTTTGGCGCCAAATCATAAGAGGTATTTATTTAAAGCTAAACGCCAAAAAGCAAACCCAGCTAGAATAAATTTACCCTAAAGAAACTAGGTCTGCTTTAAATATATTTTAAGTTTTGTTAAAAATTGTATAAGCCTTGCTACGCTTGACGAGAAATTTGCTTCTCAAAATTAGCTTGTGTTTGATGCAGCAAAAGCTCTCGACTGTCATCTAAGCTTTGCTTGAGAGTAGGAACCAGATTACGAGCTTGTAGTGTCATATGAAACTGTAAATGAGCAACATATTCGCTGAACTCCTCATTTACCGCGTCTTTGCCCCTTTTGAAATTTGATTCCGTTGCCACTGTGTTCTCCTTGATTAATTAATCGTGCCGAATATTGATTAACATTTGCCAAACTTATCATATTGTTTTATTTCAACATCGGCTTCGCAATGAACTGTTACGAAAAGAGTGTAAAGTGCTGAGTGCTGAGTGCTGAGTATAAAATGCTAACTCAGCACTCAGCACTTTCAACTCAGCACTTTTAAGCTATGGCTTCAGCTTTTTCTACTTTTTCAGCTTTAACAACTGGTACATAAGGCTTTTCGGCGCCTTGTGCTAAGTACTCAGCTAGTTGTGCTTCGATTTGGTCACGTACAATTTGACGGTATTCTAAGAAATGCTCGTTGTGCGCGCAAGTTGCTAAATAGTGGTCAAACACTTTTGGATTATGCTTCAAAATGCTAAATAAGTGATGCCAGAACTTCCAGCGAGTTTCCCGCTTAATTCCCTGGCGCCAAATTATAGTTAAGAAAGCTTTGACTACAATTAATTCTGGCATTTTCGCAGGTGCCGTCCAACTTGGCCCACCCATGATCATAAAACAGCGATAAGTTCTGTCTAAATATGCTACTGGGTCATATAAAGCACAAAAGGCTTCAACATATTCACGGGCTATTTCTTCTAATGGACGGGTGGCAACAAAGTTCATTAATGTAGTTTGATTAATGTTACCGTCTGCATTTTCCCGCAGGCGCCCTTCTCTACTTAAACGATGCCATAAAGCAGTATTAGGTAACGCTTGTAACATTGCGAAAGTTGTCGAAGGAATGGCAGCTTGTTCAGCAAACCTAACAATACGTGAACCCGCGCCACTTTTTTCACCATCGAACCCAATAATAAACCCAGCCATTGGACGCAAACCAGTTCTGATAATGGTTTCAACTGCATCCGTTAAAGAACTACGGGTATTTTGAAACTTCTTAGTCATCTGCAAACTGTCTTCGTCAGGTGTTTCAATACCCAAAAATACAGCTTTGAACCCAGACTCAACCATCAATTGCATCAATTCTTCGTCTTGAGCAAGGTCAATAGAAGCTTCTGTATCAAAACTGAAAGGATATTGATGTTCAGCCATCCAGATTTTTAACTCTTTGAGCAACAACTTTACATTCCGCTTGTTGCCAATAAAGTTATCATCTACCATGAAAACGCTACGGCGCCAACCCAACTCATAAAGACGGTCAAGCTCTGCAAGTAACTGTTCTGGATTTTTAGTCCGGGGTTTACGACCGTAAAGAACAATAATGTCGCAAAACTCGCACTGAAACGGACAACCACGCGAAAACTGAACTGACATCGAGTCGTAAGCATCAAACTCTAACAAGTCAAAGCGCGGTATAGGTGTACTAGTAACATCAGGTTTTTCGGTTGCTCTAAAAATTCCTGACTTTTCACCTTTATTTACAGCTTCGACAAACATCGGTAGAGTAATCTCACCTTCGTCTAAAATCAGGAAGTCGGTTCCAACATTTTGGACTTCGTGCGGAACTGAGGTGGGATAAGGACCACCAACAGCAACTAACTTACCACGTTGCTTTGCTTCTTTAATTTGGTCAAGTAAATCTTGCTTCTGAACAATCATCGCAGACAGAATTACCATATCTGCCCACTCCCACTCTGCCTCAGTAACTGCACGTATATTACGGTCAACTAATTTAAACTCCCATTCTTGGGGTAATATTGCAGCGACAGTTACTAAACCCAACGGAGGCAGTAGAACTTTGCGGTTAACTAGATCTAAGATTTTTTCGTATGACCAAAATGTTTTAGGAAACACCGGATAGACAAGCAATACACGCATAAATTTCTACTCCTACCGCATCATTTTTATAAATCAATGTAAACTCACTTAATATGTAGATGAGTTTTATGTAAATATGTTTCAGAAACCGGGTTTCTTTACTGAACATTTACGACAAAACCAATAATTTTGGGCAGAAACCCGGTTTCTCAAGCCCTTTCACATTAGCATTATTACTTATTTTTTTTTGCTACTCTGTTATACCTTACGTACAAACTCTACCTTTTGACACCGCTAAGTCTTAAAACATCACTCATCGTTTCACAGTAGTTGGTTAAACCAAAGCTTTTCGGACTCACAGCATTTTTGTACGTAAAATGACGATATTCCATACAAAATCTGTCCCACGCTGCCATCTGAATACGGAACAGCACAATAATTATATTCGCCAAACCGAATGAAAGGGGGATACGGAACAAGATTTTTTTACCAAGGTAAGCACAAACTTGTTCTATAACTTGGTTTGCGGTAATTCTAGTTTGTCCCAAAACTAACGACCGCTCTTGACCTACACTAGGAGGATTATTGACAAGATGTTTAACAACAGTAGCAATATCCTGACCGTGGATGAAGTGAAAACTACCATCTGCCTTTAAAAATCGGATGATATCTATATATTTAGCTACTTCAGGAAGACCTGTTGTAATGTGCGAGTAAGGTTTGTTCGCATCTCCACCAAAAACAAACGTGGGAAAAACAGTTGTAACTTTCGCTGCAATCTTCAACTGCGATTTTTTCATTAAACAGTCGTACTTGGAACGAACATAGTCAGTTCCTATCTCACCTGCTTCTTTAAGTGGTTCCCCATCATTACCTAAAACACTCGCAGTCGAAAAGTATATAACTTGTTCGCAGCGTTCTGGGTCTAACATATTCATTAGCTCCAGCGTTTTCGTGACATTCACATCAAACGTAATATCACCACCCCAAGCTGTTGCCGTCAAAACAGCCACATCAATAGTTTTCAATAAATCAGCAAACTTCTCTATCTCCTGCATATCACCTTGCAGCACATTAATATTACTACGAACATTAGTATCAACTTTTAATTTATCTGAATTTCTTACAAGTAAAAATAATTCGTGTTCAGTCTCTTGAATTAACTGCTCACTAATATAATGACCCACACACCCACTGGCGCCTGTAACTAAAATACGCTTAGACATAAGATTTTGATCAAAATCCGGATTAAATTTAGGTAAAAATAATATCGCAGAGAATCAGCCAGTGCAAGTGTTTTGCTACACACGACATGACATTATAGATTTAAAATTCACCTGTAAGTTCCCCAGAATCTGCATAAGTCAAGCTTTATTAGATTTAGTAGTGGCATTATAGGCGCCTCCAACAAGCGCATCGAATGTGAACCAATGGTTCACAAAACACTATCTATGGATTAAAAATTATGTCATTTAATGTTTTATGCAAACGTTATTTAGGTGTAATGGCAATAAGCTTTGCTGACTTTCCTGTGCGTGCCAGCGTTTTAGTTGATTTTGGGCAGGACTTGAATCACTTTGTGATACTTCGACGAATTAAAATCTTGATACAATTGTCATTCTGAGCGTAGCGAAGAATCTTTAAATTATAGACAAGTTATAGAGATGCTTCACTACGTTCAGCATGACATATATAGCAATTTACACTGCTGTTAAACTTAACTGCTTTGCGGTTTCAAAGAAGAATCTTACATTGTCTTCGGGTGTTTCAGGTAATACACCGTGACCGAGGTTGAGAATATGACCCCAGTTACCTGCTTTACGAACTGTATCGTAAATACGTTCACGAATAAATTCTTTGGAACCAAATAAAACACCTGGGTCTAAATTACCCTGTACTTTCATGGTTTTACCAAGACGTTGACGCGCGTCTGCCATGTCAACTGTCCAGTCTACTGATATTATATCGGCGCCTGATGTTGACATGCGTTCCAATACACCAGCACTACCTGTTACCAAAAGAATTAATGGTGTGTCGGGATGTGTTTGTTTAACGCGCTCGAAAACCATTTTTTGGTAGGGTTGTGCAAACACTTCGTAGTCTTGAGGACTAAGTTGTCCTGCCCATGAATCAAACATTTGCACTACTTGGGCGCCGCAGTCAATTTGATAGCGAACATAAGTAGCGATAGAATCAGCGAGTTTTTCCAACAGTTTATGTAAAATCGTAGAGTCGGAAAACGCCATGTTTTTGATCACCGAGTAGGTTTTGGAACCTTTACCTTCTACAGCATAAGCCGCCAAAGTCCACGGGGCGCCGACGAATCCAAGTACAGTAGACTGCGTACCAACTTCAGACCGTAAAGCCTGTAAAATCGTTTTGATGAAAGGTAACGATTCTTCAGGGTTTAAAGCGTGTAAATTATCTACTTGTTCCTGTGAACGAATTGGTGCATGAATAATTGGACCCTTCCCTTCGGCAATATCCATATCGATACCCAAACCAGGAAGTGGGGTAACAATATCAGAAAATAGAATTACACCATCGGGTTGAAATGCTTTCCAGGGTTGCAAAGAAACTTCGATAGCAACTTCGGGAATTTCCGACCGTTCGCGGAATGAGGGATACTTCTCTCTCAAATCGCGATAAGCTTTCATATATCGTCCAGCTTGTCGCATCATCCAAACAGGAGGACGATCTACAACTTCACCACGAGCAGCCCTTAACAAATGAGGCGTATTTGCGGAAATACCCATTAACACTTCATCCTATATCGCTTTTTTATTTCATCATTTAGCTTACCATTCTAGGCTGACAAAAGTATAACCAAAAAAGAGAAAACAGCCAAAACAAAGACTTTTTCTTCATACCACAAATATTAACTTTCAAGCAATATTGTTACTTTCTGATTGTAAATTTTTGTAAATTACATATCCTTCGATTTCAGTTTCATAAAGCAGAACAGTCGTCTCTGGGCCAACTCTACCCATTTCAGGTAACGGGCCCATTTCCATTTCCACAAAATAAGTCCAACTACCAGAGTCTTGATGGTAATTTAAAACTTTACCCATACCACCTATAAAAGAGACTTTTTGGTTTTTACGGTATTTGGGCTGGGATTGCTTCTGATATACATTAGTAAGCATGGTGATACACCTTAAATACAAAGCTAATTTCTTAGTGAGCTAGCGGCGCCTAATTTCGCTAACAAAGCTACAAAATAAAGTTCAAGTACTATAAAATAAATAAAATGTATAAATCAGTCAGTATTATCGTTTATCGTTCTACTAAAGTACTTTCTTACTAAATTCAAACAACCTACCTCTGGACTTAAAATCTGTATGCACTAAAGAGTGATTTTGTTCAATCCAAAGTATAATTTTGTTGATTCATTAACGGAAATATTAGTATAAAATAATACACAATGTTTAGAAGGATTGTAGCGATATAGAACATTGCAGGTAATCTGCGTCTAAAGATAGTGTTCGACTTATGCCAAAAGTGCCATATTCGTAGGAAATAACCTATCATATTGGCGTATATCCATAAGTTTAAAATGTCGTCAAAATCCCAAGTTAACGTCCTACTAGTGGATGACCACACAGAAAATTTACTGGCGCTTGAGGGTATACTAGGAGGTCTAGGTCAAAATTTAGTGCGAGCAACTTCAGGTGCCCAAGCGTTGAAGTGCTTACTAAATCAGGATTTTGCCGTGATTTTGCTAGATGTGCAAATGCCTGATATGGATGGTTTTGAAACTGCTGCTTTGATACGTCAACGTACACGTTCGCTTTATACACCAATCATCTTTCTAACTGCATTTAGCACGAGCGATAATATGGTCGAGCGGGGTTACTCATTAGGTGCAGTAGATTATTTATTCAAGCCTCTTCAGCCAGAAATATTAAAATCAAAAGTGATAGCGTTTATTGATTTGTATCAAAAAACTGCTGAAATCGAGCGACAAGCGGCAGAACTAGCGGCAATAAATGCAGAACTCAAAAAAAGTGAAGAAAAATTTCGTGGTTTGAGCGCTTGTTCTCCTGTAGGTATTTTTCTTACTGATATAAACGGTTTTTACACTTACACAAATCCATCCTGTCAAAAAATATATGGGTTCGCGGAAGAAACTCGTATGATTGGTGAGGGGTGGGTACAAGCCATTCACCCAGATGACCGCGAGCGAGTAATTAACGACTGGTATAAATTATCACGTGCGGGTGAAGAATATCACGACGAGTTTAGAATTATTACCAGTAGTGGAATTGAGCGTTGGGTTTATGTTCATAGTTCGCCAATGCGCTCAGATAAGGGTAATCTCATGGGTCATGTTGGTACGGTTGAAGATATTACCTCGCGTAAACAAGCTGAAGCTGAACATATCGAATTGATTCGCGCACAAGCAGCACGTGCTGAAGCAGAAAATGCAAATCGTTTGAAAGACGAGTTTCTGGCAGTATTATCGCATGAACTTCGTACACCCTTAAACTCGATACTCGGATGGGCAAAACTGCTTCAGCGTCAGAAATTTGATGAGAAAAATGTTGCACGCGGTTTAGAGATTGTGGAGCGTAATGCTCTTTTACAAACCCAGCTAATTAACGATATTTTAGATGTATCGCGAATTATGCGGGGTAAGCTAAAGCTCAATCTAACTCCCGTCAACTTAGAGTCTTTAGTGTTGCAAACAGTAAATGCTGTACGTGTTGAAGCTGAAGCTAAAAAGTTGCACCTCGACTGTGTAATTGAACCTCTTCGCGAACCACTAGCAACACAATCACACACTGATATTCAGGGAGCATCTTATATAGTTACAGGTGATATTAATCGGTTACAGCAAGTAGCCGGTAATTTGCTTAGTAACGCCTTGAAGTTTACACCACCCAATGGCAATATTCAAGTCAAGCTGTACCTCGATAACGAGAATGATTCTATAGCTTCTGTGCCTACCGCTTTAATTGAAGTTCGTGATACAGGTATTGGTATTAGTGCTGATTTTCTTCCGCACGTTTTTGATAGATTTCGTCAAGCTGATGGTAGTACAACTCGAAGCCATAATGGGTTAGGTTTAGGATTAGCAATAGTGCGGCATTTGGTAGAAATGCACGGTGGTAGTGTTAGTGTTGCGAGTCTTGGTGTAAACCAAGGAGCAACGTTTACTGTTAAATTACCTCTACGAACCTATGGACAAGGGGTGCAACAAACACAAGATTCCCCACTTCTCAAAGAAGTTGAGAACTTAAAACGCTAAATATTTAGTGCATAATTTAGAAACCTTAGTATTGCTAAATCTTGTGATGTGTTTGTATTTGTATTCGGCGCCTGATAAAATTGACCTGTTACCCAATTTTGATTATCTTCTGGATTTATATACTTTTGATTTTTGACATCATAATATTTCCAATAAGCTTCGTCTTTAAGCTTGTTATAATCACTTTGAGTAAATAATTCATCACATTTAGTAAAACTTAACCAGTTACTTAAAGTATTTTCCATCTTTGCAATTCTACCATCACAAAAATGGAAATGTATATAATCTTGATGAGTTTCATAATCTGTAATAAGCTTTGTAATTGCACATTCACTTTGACTTTGAATAATGCGATAAAGAAAAGTAAAAAATTTACCTTGTAATTCTGTATCTTCACATGATGCTAAAACTCTCCATTCATAAGTCGGAGTTGAAGTATTTTGTAAAAACGGGGTGATATTTATCGAAGTATAACGAGGATTTCTGACTATAATTGAAGCTTGACGTAAAACTTCGTGAGTTGTTTTTCCTGATATGCCCAATATTTTTTTGTAGTTATATTCATGCTGTACAGGTGCTATACCATACGCGACACCAAGTACAAATTCGTAGATTGCCGCATCTTGATCATCCAATAAATCAGGGTCTTGAATCACACCCTGTTTAACCATATTAATTTTTTTCTGGATATATTCTAATTTACTCAAACGTTTTTTATAGTGTCCTATATGTTCATCGACTTGATTACCAAATGGCATTGCATAAATATTACTTTTTCTTGTAGGTGGCAGAATTGGCTCTAAAATTTGAGAGACCGCAGCAGATACAGAAGTAATATTCGCAAGGTGGTTAATTATTTCTTCAGTGGTTTTGTATTGATTTTTTATACCTATATGTAAATGTACTCCTGATGTTGTAGAAAAGTGGACTCCATTTTTTTTCAGCGTTGAGACTACAAATTCATATATATTAATTATTTCTTCTATCGACTCGCATACAGGAAAACCAATTTCTTGACCACTATAAATTTTAAATCGAAATCGAGTATCTCGATTTTGTTTATAAAGATTTTCGTAATAATCTATATTCTCTTGATTAGTACCATGTACTGACCCGTCAATTCCCACCTTTAATACATTATTACCTGGCGCCTCCACTAAATCCAAAGCTTCGAGACGATTAAAAATAGCCAAAACAGTTTGTTCGATTTGATTATAATTATAGTCTTTGCTTGTGTCATATACTTGTAAAACTTGATTTTGTTTTTGTTTTAACTTGATATAATCCCAAGTAGTTTTAATATTTTGAAAAAAGTTACATAATTTTGATTCTTGATTATAATACTGCAAATTAGTATTAAGTTTATCATGTTTGTACGCAGTTTTAAGCATAGCTTGCTTGTGTTTTTCAAAATCAACACGATTTAGCTTTGCCTGATATTTTGGGTTTCCAGGATATTGAATACTTCCATAATGATTAATTAATCCAACCGTCACTATCATTTGAATTAATCTATTAAAATGTGGCTGACGTGTAATGATGGCGCCATTTATCTTACTCAAATCATAAATTGGCTTTAACTTTTTAATAACCTCTGGTGCCAAACGGTACATAGGAAAGTCTGTTAACGGTAAAAACTCCAACTCGGCGCCGGAAGTCACCAAATTTAAGAGTTGAGTATCTGGAACTAATTCAATAGATACAGTATCGCTATTACCGAGGCTGATGACCATAAAATGAATTGTAAATATATATCTTGCTGAATATATATTGAACGAAAATTTAAAGTCAAATAATCAGAATACATTTGCTATAAATATTTCATATTTAATTATTCATTGAAAACGTTGCTTTACATAGCTCCTAGCTTACTCAATAAATCCAGATTTTAATTTAGACATATGTTACGATATGTTAAAATTGCAAATGCATGAATATAAACCGTCGTCAGTTTTTAACTACCTCTGGAATTACAGCTTTATCTACGATTTTATCGGCACCAAAAGTCAGAGGAATACCACCACAAACGATAATTAAACCGCCGCGCTTACGAATTGGTGATACTGTTGGGTTAGTGGCGCCAGCGAGTATTGTTGAACAAAGTGATGTTGATACTGCACAACAGACTTTGATGAAATTGGGGCTAAAAGTTAAACTCGGAAAGTATGTATTAAAACAGTACGGGTACTTAGCAGGGCAAGATAGCGAACGAGCGTTCGATATAAACGCAATGTTTACAGATAAATCAGTTCAGGCAATAATTGGGATGCGTGGAGGTTGGGGTTGTAATCGGATATTACCGCTACTCGACTATACTCGTATTCGCAACAATCCTAAAATTATTCTTGGCTATAGCGATATTACATCATTATTATTAGCGATTGGCGCCCGTAGTCGCATTATTACTTTTCACGGTCCAGTTGCGACATCAACATGGAACGACTTTACACTTTCTTACCTCAAACCTGTTTTATTTGATGGTGCGACAGTGACAATGCAAAACCCAACAACCTCTTCAGGCAATATTCAAGTTATCACACCAGGTAAAGCAAAAGGCAAACTGGTTGGTGGAAACTTATCAGTACTGTGTGCAATGGTCGGTTCTATATACCTTCCCTCATGGAACCATCGAATTTTATTTTTAGAAGACATTGGTGAAGATGTTTACCGTGTTGACCGAATGCTAACACAATTAAAGAACGCAGGAATTCTCAACCAAATATCTGGACTGATTTTTGGACAATGTACCAATTGTAAACCAGGAGAAGCGCCGACATTTGCTTTAATAGAAGTACTAAAAGACCATATTCAACCTTTGGGTATTCCAGCTTGGTACGGTTCAATGATAGGTCATATTAAAGATAAGTTTACCGTCCCTCTTGGCGCCGAAGTAGAAATAGATGCCAGTTTAGGATTAATCAAAATGTTAGAACCAGCAGTAAAATAATTATCTTATAATAACTCTTGTGGAACGGGCATCCCTGCCCGTCTCCCACTATTATTTCCCACTATTACCTATTCCTAAAATCAATCAAAGATTGTAAATAAGCATCAGGCATTCCAACATCATAAAACTTACCTTGAACAACATAACCCGTCATACCCGCACGCTGTCTTAATGTATCCAAGCAAGTAGTAAGCTGAAATTCGCCCTTCATCCGGATATTATTATTAATTTCATCTTCTAAACAATTAAAAATAGTCGGTGTTAAAGCATATAATCCGAATATACTTAAAAACTCATCTTCTCCCAAACCATCTACACGCAAATTTTCACGCGCGTATTCAATTGCTGGTTTTTCATAAACTTGTGATACAGATAAAATAGAGTTTTGCTCCTTCCAAGTACCTGTTACACATCCAACTTTATGTAAAAGCTCTGAATTAACAATAGTTAAACCAATAACGCTGTGGTTAACCTTTTCGTATATATCTAAAACTTGTTTTGCACAAGATTTTTTTTCTTTCGATGAATATATATGGTCGCCAAGCATTAATAAAAATGGTTCATTGTCTACCCATTCTTTCGCACAATATACAGCATGACCATAACCTTCTTGCTTATCTTGGGTAATGACCTTAATTCGGTCGCCAATATCAACTAAACGTTTACTAAGCTTTTGATTTTCTGGCGTTAGCTTTTCAAATAATGCTGCGCTTGGTGGTCTTTTAAATAACTTCTTAAAAATCTGCTTATCATCAGGCTGAACGATAATAGCAATTTCCTCAATTCCGGCACTAAGCGCTTCTTCAATAATTAAGAAAATTACAGGTTTAGCGCTACCATCTTTATCTATGACTGGAAATAGTTCTTTCTTAACTACTTTAGTGGTTGGAAATAACCTAGTTCCAAAACCTGCTGCGGGAATAACTGCTTTTGTGATTTTATTTGCTGGCATAAATCGTTAGTTTCAAACACTGCATTTGGGGAAAGTCATGTTCTATGATGTCGATAACCTGCTGCTGACTCTCCTCGTTTTCAACAAGAAATTGCGCTGTTCCGTCTCCCTGCGAACCAACTCCTTTACCACCCAATATATAACGCTGAATTGGCGGATAATCTAGTAAGTTATGTAACACAGGCGCCGTTAACTGTTCTGGACAAGCGGGGATCAGATGGGCATCAAATTCAGCTTGGGCAGTTCGCATCAAATTACCAAGTTGTTTTGCATCACCTGCTTGTAGAGCATCAATTGCCGCTTGGGTAATTTCATAGCTAACCGTACTAAGATATTTTTGAACATTGCTTTGAACCGAATTTTTAGCAAAAGGATAACACTCATTGAGTTTAGCCAAAATTTCTTGAGTATTTTTGCCCGCATTCAAATCAACAAGCACAAGATACAGATTTTTCGGCGCCTTTAACTCAATTATTTCCGCGCGCTCGTTATCGAATACCATTGCGATGGGACGATTTCCATATGCACATCCTTGATCCATACGTCCACATTGCGAAGGCGTAGTAATTTCCCCTAAATAAGCAAACTCCATTTCACCGCGCAACGTCAACTTTAAGTTATACACCTGATTAAACGCTCTCGCCACCAAAACGCAAATCGCCGCACTTGACGATAAACCCTTCTGAACTGGTAAATCTGTAAGATAATTGTCAATTTCTAATCCACGCACTTGGAAGTACGACAAAAATTGATAAGCAACTCCTGCCGCATAGCTAAAAAAACCTCCTTTTTGCGCCTCATGCAATAAAACCTGTTTTTCCATCGGTAAAGCCAAAATCTCGCTACCTTCAACAGAAGACCGCACAATCAACTTATGGGGATGCGCTTCAGCTTCTGCATACAGTCCTTGATTTGTGCCAACTAACAATGTATAACCTACTCCCAACTCAGGATTATAACGGCGATAACCCCCCGCCCAATCACTATGCTCACCAAACAAACACAGGCGCCCAGGTACAAACAGGTTCATAAATAACCCCAGAATGAATATTTTTCTTATGTACTGTATGTAACATATTTTCCGTAGTTATTAATTTTGGCGGGTAGATTGGCAACGGATGTAAAACGGATGTAACGGATAGTTGATTCGTTATTTGAAGGCACCGAAAGTTTGAAAATCTTATTTGTAACAAATAAATCATCCGTTACATCCGTTGTATCTGTTGCAAACTAACACATCAGAATTAATGACACGAACCAGTATGATGGGCAGTGCTCACCCTACGACGGGCGCCAATATACTAAAACTAATGACACAAACCACTAGTACTCCTAGTCATTAATTTTGGCGGGTAGATTGGCAACGGATGTGAAACGGATGTAACGGATAGTTGATTCGTTATTTGAAGGCGCCGAAAGTTTGAAAATCTTATTTGTAACAAATAAATCATCCGTTACATCCGTTATATCCGTTGCAAACCAACACCTCATAATTAATGATACAAACCATTACACCTGAAACGCAAGAACAAAGTGCATACACGCACCATAACATTCATGTAGTATAAGTAACATGGAAAATTATTCTATTCAAACATATGAAGAATCGTTATCAAAGCTCATTTTCACAAGACACCACCCTTATTTCCAAACTATTCAACCTACTAGAAATTGTATTTCCAGGCGCCGAACTTACTACATTAGCAGAACAAGCAAGAAAACTAGGCGCTGCATGGGAAGATGCATCAATACCATTTGTACGCTTCGATAATGACGGTAGCCTAATAGCCCACGTCGGAGTATTAGAAATTCCAATGCGACTAATGGGAGAAAATGCAATAGTTGGAGGAGTTCATGCAGTATGTACTCATCCCGATTATCGTAGACGTGGTTACTATCGTGAAATTATGAATGAAGTATTAGATTATTGTGATAAACGCTACGAAACCTTAGTACTAACAACTTCCAACCCAGAATATTACCAACCATTTGGATTTCGTTTTATCCAAGAACACAGTTTTACAACCAGCATCAATTCAGAAGGTAGTGTAAACGAAACACGTTTGCTTAATATTAATAATATTGATGACGTGAGACTATTACACCGACTATTAGAAACGCGGGCGCCTGTATCTAACATTGTAGGTATAGTTAATGAAAAGCCTTTATTTCTGGTCAACGAAGCGACAAGGCCCATGTATTACTTTCCAGACTTAGACACAATTGCCTGTATGTCCATTCAAGACAATGAACTTAAATTGTATGACTTAGTGGCGCCGAAAATATTCCCTCTACAAGAACTTGTACAAAGAATACCTCAACCAATTCAATCTTGCTCTATTTACTTTAGCCCAGATAGCCTTAACACAGAAGCCCAAGCATCACCAGAAATGTTAGACGGAGATTCACACTTAATGGTTCGCGGCACATTTACCCCCGAATCTCAAAAATTCATGATTCCACGCTCCGCGCGTTGCTAAGTAAGTAGAAATACTATACCAATTCAAGTTTATTATGTAATTCATTTTAACTTAAATTTAAATTAAGTTGAAAGATTATTTTGTTTTATCATTTCCAATTCAAATCTAAAAATTTACTTTTGCCCTGTAGTCGCGCCTAAGTTCTGCAAGAGTGAAATTTATCGACATTTTAGGTATATTTACTTCCGGATGCGGAAAAATTATGATACTAAGTTCAGCATTTAGCTAGATATTAACCGCAAGATAGATACAATACCCCTATATTTTCTGCTACTACATAGGATTTGTGCTTTGCAAGACAAACATATACACGTAACTGTTTAATATGAACTGTGAGTTTTTGACTAGTGCCAGATGAAAAAGTGTCACTCACCTCACTCCGCAACTAATTACACAGGGGATATTCTAAGTTAGTGCAAGGAGTGATACCACTTCACCATATGTTTGCCACAGGTTATTTCGCTTCGACCCCTTACACTCTGGGGTAGGGCGAAACCTCAAATGTTGCAGCAAACTAGTGAATTGGTATTAAGTTATACGGGGAAGCGCTAGGAGTCGTCAAAATCCAAGCGCTTTTTTTGCGCGTACACAAAACACAGTTTATACAAGGCACCGAGCGAAAATGTAATATTTCGTTCAGATTTTACTTTGCCATGTTTTTGACAAACAGGTATTGTTTCTCACACCTGACTGGCGCCTAGCAACATATACGTTGTAACCCACATTCCGCACTTCAATTTGAAGTACAAAAGATTACAACCAAGAAAAAAGCAAAAATTCAGGATGACGAAGAAA
>NZ_RSCL01000022.1:0-114226 GCF_003991905.1 Dulcicalothrix desertica PCC 7102
GCGGAAGTTTTTTGTTGGGGCGAGGGGGCGGGTTTACAGATATGTTAATGATCGCGGAAGTTTTTTGTTGGGGCGAGGGGGCGGGTTTACAGATATGTTAATGATCGCGGAAGTTTTGGGTTAACCCGCCCTTACAGACCCGCCCTTACAGACTTGCGCTTGGAGTTACTCCGCTTTTATAGCAAGGGATATTGCAGCAGGGAGGATTCGATGTTCTTCAATTTGAATTCGTTGATGAAGCGTTTCGGTTGTATCGTCTGGCAAGATAGGTACTGCTGCCTGCATCAAAATGGGTCCATCGTCAACTTGTAAGCGTACTATGTGTACTGTACAGCCAGCTATTTTAACGCCGCTTGCTAAAGCTTGTTCGATGGCACTGGCACCTTTAAAGCTGGGTAGTAAGCTGGGATGAATATTTATAATTTTGTCAGTGTACGCCTGAATTAGTACTTGAGTAACAATTCGCATCCAACCAGCCATTACAACCCATTCAACATTATACTTTTGTAGAGTGCGTACAATTTCCGCATCAAAATCTTCGCGACTTTTGTAGTCACGGTGATTTAACAGTACTGCTGGAATATCCCAATTTTCAGCACGCACTGCTGCGTATGCATCTGGGTTATTGTAAATTAAAACCTGAATTTGGGCGTTGAGTTGTCCATTTTTTATTGCCTGGGCAACTGCTTCAAAGTTACTGCCGCTACCCGAAGCTAAAATTCCCAGTCTACAAAAGGCGCCACCAGGTAAAATGCTGGTAATACTGGGAGAAATCAAACTATTTGTCGTCATAGCAGTTGAGTAGGACACCATAATTTCCTCTCTGTGTTCTTTGTGTCTCTGTGGTAGTATAAAGAGCTTTTTACCACAGAGACGCTCTTGACACAGAGAAAACTTTAGAGAAGGCGGCGACAGGAACGAGTTGTGTTAGGTGCTAGTTTTTTGATTAGCTATTGTATAACTTTAGCACTAATATATCAAGCTATTTAGGAATAATTTCTGATTTACTTAATAAACTTAAATATGACATTGCGTCATACTAAAAAAAGAGAAAGTTTGACGTATTGTCATATTAGATATGTCAAGAAAGTATATTATTTTGCATCTAAAAGCTTGACATTATGTGTTCATAACGATAATGTTTTTTAACAGTATTGCATATATAATCCCCCTAGCCCCCCCTTAATAAAGAAGGGGGAATAAATAAATTAAATTTATAGCTCCTTTAATAAGGATAGAACTTAGTAGATTTCTAGCCCCCCGAATTCGCGGGAGGTTGGGGGGATAAATTTGACAAATTACAGTATTAAAATAAATTCTTCTTTGTGTTCTTTGTGCCTTTGTGGTTTATAAAAAATGAACCGTACCTAGTACACTAAGTTAACAAATAAAGAAATTAACCTATAAATTAGGAGATTAGAGTGCAAAATTTATATTTATACAAAATCGCTTTATTAAGTCTATTGATAGGATTACCAGCATTTGCTGCTGACACTAATCAGCAAGATATTCTCAATCTAAATGAAATCAAGTTACCATCACAAGAAGCGAAGTTCTTAACTCAACAACCTACAAATAATCAAGTCCAAGAAGAATCAAAACCAGAACAACCATCGTCTGAAAACACCCAACAAGACGATTCGGATATAGATATAGAAGCAATTGGAGAAAAAGACACACTCCCTCAATCTACACCAACTTACGTCATTGAAAAAGAAGAAATCCAGAAACAAGGCGCCACAAGTGTTGCGGATATCTTGAAGAGAATGCCTGGATTTGTCATTAACAACGTTGGACACGGCGCTGACATTCATACAGGAACATATTACCGAGGCGCTACACTAAATCAAACAGTGATTTTGATTAACGGTAGAAGAGTTGATACTAATGTCAATACTTCTCATGGCGCCACAGATTTAAATAGCATTCCAGTTGAAGCAATAGACCGAGTAGAACTATACAGCGGAACAGCAACATCATTATATGGTTCTTCTGGTTTTGGTGGAGTCGTTAATATCATTACAAAGCAAGGCAATACCACCCCCAGATTTAATGCTTCTACAGAATTTGGTTCATTGAATTTAAACAACCAACAAACAAGTTATAGCGGTGGTACCGAAAACGTTAGATATAATCTAAGCTTTGAACGGTTGTTTATAGACAACCGTTATAAAGTACCTGTAGGCGCCGCAAATAGAGACGCAAGCGGTAATTTATTTAACGCCGATACAGCGACAAGTACTTACTTTGGTAATCTTGCCCTAGACTTAGATAAAAAAAACACCGTTAACTTAGACGTAAAAGTACTAAGTAGTCGTCGCGGTCTAGTATATTTTGGTTTTCCATTACAGCGAGATAGATTAGACCATGATGGATTAAACATTGGTTTATCATGGAAATCAGAACTAGCAAAAGGTTCTAACCTAACCACTACATTTGGATACAACCGAGATTATTTTAATACCTACGGACCAACAGGAACATTTTACCGCACAGGAACATTAGACACACAACAATTTACAGGTAGAATAGAACATGATTGGCAAGTCACCTCAAACAATCAACTTCGTTGGGGTTTAGATATAAAAAACACCGACTTAAATAGTCTTGCCGACAGTACACTACCAAGTCGAATAGCTTTAAACGAAACCGAAGATAGAAGTTTATTGAATACAGCACTATTTGCCGTTAACACTTTTAATATTAGTGATAATCTTTTATTCGATTTAGGATTACGACAAAGCTTTGACTCAGAGTTTGGGAGCTACTTTAATCCAAGCGGAGGATTGCGATATGCCATCACACCAAATCTCGCTGTACGTGGTAGTTTAGCTTATGGACAGCGTAACCCAGGTCTAGACCAACTATACACATACGACACAGTACATGGTTGGTTGCCAAACGCCAATTTAGAACCAGAAACAGGCACATCTTGGACTGCTGGCATAGATATTAACATTACCAAAGATATAATCGGGCAATTTACTTATTTTGGCAGCAGTATCGACAATACCCTTAGCGTCATTCAAGGACAATGGCAGAATATTGGCTTAGTTGACACCAATGGTTTTGAAGCTGCACTACGCATGAAAGTCGCGCGTGATTGGTCAACTTTTGTAAACTACACCTATACAGATGCCCAAGTTAAAACAGGAGCAGATAGAGGTTTACAGTTAGGCTTAATACCCTACTCATTACTTCAAGCAGGTGTTGGATACGAAAAAAATGGCTGGCAAGCTAACTTATATGCTACCTACAACAGCGGCGCCCGTCGAGCATTATTCGCGGCGCCAGGAGACAGAAACACAGATTTTGTACCTTCTTACTTCAACCTAGACCTCAGCACCCGCATACCAGTAACATCAAACTTAGGCTTAACATTTTACCTAGAAAACTTACTAGGAGAACAATACGAAAAAGTAAATCGTATCTACAGTCCCGGTTTCACCTTCCGTGTAGGTCTAACCTCCACCATCTAAAATTAATCTTGTAAAACAGCTAATCTTGTGGAGCGGGCATCCCTGCCCGCCCCCACATTCACAATTAACAAGTTGAAATAAAAAAAGGGCAGATAATTAAATATCTACCCTAAGCAAAAAAATATTAATTCAAGGCATTATCATTGACTACTTAGAAGCGGTATCCTACGCCAGCCTGGATACTTAATGCATCGCCAGAACCTCTTTTGTATGCATCAATTGCGTATTTTACATCTCCGAACAAAACAATATTTTTGCTCATAGCAGATTCCGCACCTAAAGTCAATAAAGCTGAATTGCGATTTCCTAACTGTCAGCAGAAGCAATTCCAGCCGAAACAACAGCAGATGTAACGAAAGCTACAGACAACGTAGTATGAGAGGAACGGGCAAGGATGCCCATTCCACAAGAAACTAAGCTCCCCTTTATTAAGGGGGTTAGGGGGGATCAATATTTGAATTACCTTTTTAATATTTTTTGTCGCATTTTTACAGTAAAGCTGTTGATTTCGTGTATTCGCATCACAGCAGTAATGGCGCCAAACACTATTAACCCTGCAAGTCCTGCAACAGAAAGTTTTATTAGTAAAAGCAGTAGATTTTCGTTACCAACTAAAAACCGTTCCACAAGCTGTAATGTGGCAAAGCTAGAAATTCCACCTGCAACACTCGCAGCAGTTAATCCTAAAATAGGCAAACTCCACTCGATCCACGGTAAACCACCAATTTTGCGGTCGAGTAAGTATAAAAGCATTAAAGTAGAACTTAAGTTTACTCCTACGGTTGCTAGTACTAAACCAGGGGCGCCAAATGATTGAATGAAAATCAAATCAAGAACGACATTTAGGACAATATTAAACAAGCTAATGCGAAACGGCGTATTTCCATCACCCAAAGCATAAAACACTCGTACTAAAACATCTCGTCCAAGGTAAACGAACATCCCGACACCATAAGCAACCAGCAGTGAAGCAACTAAATCAGCAGCTTTTTGGTCGAATGCTCCTCGTTTATATACTAAAGTTACTATTGGTTGGGATAAAGCAATCATTAGGGCGCCCAAAGGCAACATTGTAAATGCCGAAAGAATTAGTCCTTGACGGATGCGCTGCTTTAATTCACCCCAGTCTTGTGGATCAGTCAGACGAGAAAATATAGGTAGCAATGGAACTAATACAATATTAGAAATTACTCCTAGAGGTGTTTGAACAAGTAAATTGGCGTAGTTCAATCCTGAAGCGGCGCCACGAATATAAGAAGCAAATATAGAATTAATCTGCCAATTAATATAAAGCATTCCAGAGGAAAAGGTTGCCGGAAGCATAATTTTCATTATCTCCCTCACACCTGGTTGGTTAAAGTCAAACCGCAGTCGCAAACCACCCATGCCAATGCGCGCTTGTGCGACAAGTTGAACTGCCCATTGTAATATGGCGCCTGCAGTTGTACCAACCGCTAAAATTGCCCCACTGTATATAACATTTTCTGCGGCGTAAATATTTTTTCCTAACTGCAATCCTAGAAATGCAACGGCAATGACGACCGTAATACTCGATAGTAAAGGACTAATCGAAGGCAACCAATATTGATTGGCAACGTTAAGAGTACCAAAACCAATACCAATTAACCCCGCTAGCACTGCCATCGGCGCCATAATTTGAAGTTGTCGGGTGGCAATTGCTTTAATTAATTCTCCATCAGGACGTTGGTCTAAACCAGGTGTTGTTAAATCAATCAGGTTTCCAGCAAAAACTACCAGCAAAATTGTGACTGCTAAAAGCACGACACCAACAAGCGTGGTCATCGTTTCCACCAAGGGTGCAGCTTCTTCTTTCTTCCGCTTCGCTAAAACACTAACAATTGCGCTGTAAAACGGACCGTTGATACCACCCAGTAAAATCAGTAGAAATCCGGGGACGATATAAGCGAAGTTATAGGCTTCAGCAATTGCGTCTGTACCAAACGCGGCGCCAATAGCGACTTGGCGCGCTAAACCTACAACTTTGCTAATAATGGTAGCAGCAGCTACAATACCAGCGATACCAGCCAGGGAGCGAGTTACTTTTTTTTGTTCTTGTGACACAAATAATACCCGAATCTTCAGGTGAGGGCGCTTATCTGTTGAACATTTAACATGAAAGTGACTATTCTGTCAGGCAAATTTTAATCAATTATTTACAACCTAAACTATCTCTTGTTGCGACACCAGTCACTGGGTTAACACCGTCCGCGCGTGTACACATCAGGCTAACTTGGTAGCGGTCGATAAGAGCATTGCTAAAGTCGGCGCCTGTAATATCGGCATCGAATAAGCGACTGCGAGTTAGTGTTGCATCAGTGAATATGGCGTTTCTAAGATTGGCATTATCAAGGGTAACGCGGTCTACTAAGGCGCCTGTGAGGTTAGCACCTTCTAAGTTGGCTTTGAGCATTACGCCTTTGGTGAACATCGCATTGGTTAAGTTGGCGCCTTTGAAATTGGTGCCACGCATTTCTGCTGCTACAAAATTTACACCTACTAAATCAGTATTAGAGAAATCACGATTCTCTAAACTGGCGTTGTTATAGTTGATTGTATTAATTTGAGCATATCCTGGCTTGGCATTAAACATTACTAGTAAACATGCCAAAGTAAGTATAGTTATTAAAGTGACAACACTACGCAATATTTTTTTCATAAGCTCGAAAGAAACCGGGTTTCTAAGAAAAATCATCATGTTCATTATAAGATATCAAAAGAAACCCGGTTTCTCACAGGGATTGTAATAACAAACTCCGTACCTTCCCCTTCAGTTGAATTTATATCGATACTACCATGATGTTTCTCAACAATAATTTGACGTGCGATAGCCAAACCTAACCCTGTCCCTTTCCCAACAGCTTTAGTGGTAAATAAATGGTCAAACACCTTGCCTTTAACTTCATCTGACATTCCAATACCATTATCTATAATTCGGATAATAGCTGAATAATTATCTTGACTAAATTCGGTTATAATTGTAATTATATTTGGATTTGCTTGAATATCTTCAAAACTCTTGCCTCGATTTGATTCCTCCAAAGCATCGATAGCATTTGCGAGCAAATTCATAAAAACTTGGTTAAGCTGTCCTGCATAACACTCAACTTGTGGGATACTACCATAATTACAAATCACTTCAATAACAGGGCGATTTTCGTCTGCTTTCAAACGATGTTTGAGAATTAAAATTGTACTATCTAAGCCATCATGAATATTAAACTCAGTTGGATGCTCGCTATCCGCACGCGAGAAAGTACGAAGACTAGTGCTAATATTGCGAATACGTTTAATTCCTTCTTGAGTTGAGTTTATTAATTTTGGTAAATCTTCTTGTAAATATTCTAAATCAATAGCTTCAGTTTCTGCTTCAATCTCTTTTCCTGGTTGGGGAAAACATTGTTGATACAATTTAATTAAACCTAACAAATCTTTACTATATCCTTCAATATGATTCACATTTCCATGTACAAAGCCAATAGGATTATTAATTTCATGAGCAACACCAGCAACTAAATTTCCTAAAGCTGACATTTTCTCACTTTGTATAAGCTGCATTTGAGAAGATTGCAATTCTTTAGTTCTTTGGGTAACTTGTTGCTCTAAGTTTTTGGTTAAGTATCTTAGCTGCAAATGAGTTTTAATACGTGCAAAAACTTCTGCTTCTTATTCTTCAAAAGATAGCTGTAGCTGGGCTGTCATTTGGCGAAACGATTGCTCTAAAATAGAAATCTCATCTCCTGTTTGAAAGCTTGAGTCTTTGTAATGTTGATTTTCAATAGCTTCTGTACTTTGATTTAATCGTTGTAATCGCTCGCTATCAGCTTGTGCTAATTTTTTGCACTCTTCGAGAATTGGATGCAAACGACGATTAAGTTGTCGAACAAATAAAGCAACTACAAAAGCTAGTACAATACCAGCACCGACGGCGCCTCCAACTGTAATAAATAGTACAGGAAGTAATACAACCGATTGAGGAACGACAGCGAGCATTAGCCAATTTGCACCTTTAATACGCTGGTACACCCAATAATCACCATCTCGAAGTATTAATCCAGCTTGAGAGTGCTGAATTTGTTGCCATAGGGTTTTGAGTTTGGGAATATCGGTATAACTTTTTAAGTTTGTGGCTTTTTGAGGATTTGGGGGATAAGCGAGCAATTTTCCTTTTTCGCTTAAAATCACGAAGTAGCCATTATCTTTGATGACAGAAGTTTGGACTTTTGTGCTTAAAGCCGTAACACTGATATCAAATGCTGTTGTGCCGATTACTTGATTACGGTCATTGATAATTGGAACTACAAAGGTGGACATTGTGATTCCATGCCAGGGAAAGGGTTCTGTTAAAACTGCTTTTTTCAAAGTTACAGGCAGTCTCACATAATCTTGCTGAGTGTAATCTTCAAGTGAGGCAACGTCTACGTAACGAATACCAAGATTAGGCGCCGATAAAGCTTCTCCAATTTGTTCAGGGGTTTTTTGGTCAACAAAATAGTATGGTAGAAATAATTTACGGTCTGCTAGAAACTGGAAAGGTTCTTGACTTAACCCATAACCCATTGCAATGGAAGGGCGATTTTGGAAAAAATTGAAAGCGAGTTGTTTATATGTATTAATATCGCGAACTCCACTGTCAACCTTAGTTTCAACTGCTGCACTTGACATTCGCAAACCTCGTTCAGCTTCCGATAGCTGTGCTTCAATTGCTCTAACTTGCGTATTTAAACTACCTCGAATTTCATCTCTAGCTCTATTTTCTAAAGTTCGGTAGAAGAAATAAGACATACCACCTAGCCCAAATAAGGCGCCGCTTAATACATATAAAAATAGCTTGGCGCCGATAGTATATGTAGATTTTTTCTTCAATGCAAAATCGTAACTAGGCATATAACATAAAATTTAAAATTTCTTTTAAAGATATTGTGCCCAGGATTTTGCTATATCTAACACCATAAAGGTATATACTGATATTGAAGTTATTTAGCTATAAATGGCTATATTTTGATAATTATCAATATTTTTGAAGATAAAGTATTCGATTAAATCAGAAATTTATAGTCAAAAAAATCCCTCCAATTTTTATTCGGAGGGAGATATTTTTTATTTATGGTACAGACGTTACATGCAACGTCTGTACAAAATTCTGAAACTATTTTTTATTTCCAATCCTTACCGACGCGAATTGTAATATCAGATTCAAGGTCACCTGTAGCAGCTACTTCCACATGACCTAGACCAAGAGCTTTTTGAACTTGTTCGCCAAGCTCGCGGTCACCTCTTTGGACAATTATTTGTGTTTCGCGCTGGGTGTCTGACCAGTCTGTGGATGCGTAAGCTTTAGCAAAACCTTTTTGTTTGAGAGTATTAATAACTTTTTCGGTTACACCAGGCTTATTTGAAGCATTTTGAATAGCAACTTTTAGGTTCGGTAAAGGTCTTACCAAAGGACGCATTCCTGCAATTCCAACACCTGCATAATCGTTCAACAGCTTAACTTGTCCGGTTAAGTCAATCCAGTAGCTGTTAGGGTCAGCACTGAGACGGCTAAAAATACCGGGCAAAATCGTCATTTGAAAATTATCGCGCTCTAAGTTAGAAGAGAAGTTGACGAGTGCCATCATTTCTTCTAGCTTTAAGTTGGTGTCGAAGTACTTTCGCATGACGCGGATAAGTTGCGGTAAGCGAGTTACAACTGTCGGACTCGATAGTTTTTCGCGCATAGCCATTAATAGCGCTTGCTGACGTTGAACACGCGGTAAATCTCCACTATTGGTTTCACGGAAGCGCGCGAACTGTTCAGCTTGTTCACCGTTAAGGTTTTGCCAACCTTTAACCAAGTTAATTGAGAAGCGGGTGGAAGTGTCTTTGTAGTTCATTGCTTGGGGAACAAATACTTCGACTCCCCCTAGTTGATCTACTAGCTGACGCAAACCGCTCGTGGAAATCCGAATATAACGGTCGATAGGAGCATTATTTAGAGTTCGGCTAATTACCCGGTTGGATAGTACAGGCCCACCTTGAGCGTTTGCTTGCGATACTTTGTTCAAACCCTTTTCAGGAATTGAAATCATTGTATCTCTGGGAATTGACAGTACACGCATACTTTTATCTTCGGGGTTTAACCGAATTAGCAGCATTGTGTCGCTTTTACCCGCAAAACTTTCTGGTGAACCATCAACGGTACCCGGTACTGGCTCAATTCCCATTACCAGGATATTCATTGGACGAATGAGTTTATATTGTGAAATATTGCTCCACAAATCTGCTGGTAACTGCGTTTTTTCCCCTTCTTTACCAGACAGTTGTAACTCATCATCAGCACGGTCAACACTGCTCCATAATGGAGTCCATAGCGCAAGTGCTGACACCATTAACCCAGATAAGGTCATCCCGACAGCAATAGAAAGTATCCAGAATAACCAGCGCGGCATTGAGAGACCGAGCCGTTGATAAAGCTGGCTAGGAATAGAACCGTGCGTCCTACCCGGATTTGCGGTACTATTATCTGAATAATTTACAGTCCCGTAATTAAGGGATTCTTCTGAGTTTGATGGTGCCTCTTGATTCTCTGACCAATCTGTATCTTGATTATCTTTACGTTCTACTTGTTTAACCACAAATATCTCCCCACTCAACCAACGCCATTTACGTTTAACTGGGAAAAACCCCAGTTTACTTCTGTGGCCACTCCCTTAAGGCTATGTTAATGCAAGCTTTTAAACTTGCCAGTGTCCGGGCTTCCAGTACACACTTGTAATGTTTTAAATTTAGGTTTTCTAATATATGACTAACGCATTTTTTCCTGTAATCCTTGCTGGTGGTAAAGGTGAGCGTTTTTGGCCTTTGAGTCGTCTCAACCGACCAAAGCAATTTTTGTGTCTCGATGGTACTGACCGAAGTCTTTTACAAGCTACTGCCGACCGACTGCTTGGTTTAGCTTCTGGTTGGGAAAACTTGTGGGTTATTACTTCTAGTTTGATCGCGCAGGGTGTTCGCGACCAGTTAACAGAACTACCATCCGATAATTTACTTGTTGAACCAGAGGGAAGAGACACAGCAGCGGCAGTTGCATGGACTAGTTTAGAAATAGCTCGTCGCTACGGTCAGGACGCGATAATTGGCTTTTTTCCAGCAGACCACTGGATTGCTGACCAATCAGTGTTTGTAGACACTATAAGTGCAGCTTCCCAACTAGCAGCAACCACAGATGCCATTGTGACGTTGGGGATCAAGCCTACGTTCCCCTCAACTGGTTATGGATACATTGAACAAGGCGAAAAAAGTGGTATCTTTGATGACTTGCCAGCTTATCATGTTAACCGCTTTACTGAAAAGCCTAATCGTGAAACTGCTGAAACATTTTTATCTACGGGTCGTTTTAGTTGGAACAGTGGCATGTTTATTTTTAGGGCTGGTGTTGTCCTTAAAGAACTACGTGCGTATGCTCCCGAAATTATCGAACCTTTAGAAAAAAATGGGACAGATGTCTACCCCAAACTGCCTAAAAAGAGTATAGACTACGCTTTAATGGAAAAGACAGGTCTAGCATATGTATTACCAGTAGAATTTGGTTGGGATGACCTTGGTGACTGGAATGCTATCGAACGACTTCTTAAAAAAGAAGATAATAAGAATGTCGAACTGGCTACTCATGTAGGATTAGATACAAAAGGCGCCGTTGTTTATGCATCGAATCCGGATGATGTAATTGTTACAATCGGACTTGAGGATGTAGTTATAGTACGTGATGGAAATGCTACCCTTATTGCCAAAAAAGACCGTACTCAAGAAATCAAAGAAGTCCTCAAAACTTTGAAAAGTGATTCTAAATTTAAAGAGTTACTCTAATTTAGTTGTGAGTGATGAGTGCTGAGTGCTGAGTGCTGAGTGAGTTTGGAGTTACAACTCAGCACTCAGCACTTTATACTTAGCACTTAATATTTAGAACTTTTAAAACTGTTGGCAGAGGCAGAATATACCTTTTTTTAGTATAACTTAACTATCTTGAGAAGTTAAAAGTTAAGATGCGCGGAGCCATAAGTAATGAGTTATGAGTAAGACTCAGCACTCAGCACTCAGCACTCAGCACTCAGCACTCCTAACTCCTAACTCCTAACTCCTAACTCTTCTATTTATGTTTATTACGCAAACCGTTCCTCGTCAACGCGAAATAGTCGAAGTTCTCCTCCGTAATGGTTGGGACTACATGCGGCGCCTGCTAACCGGAGGCAAACCAGAAGACCCGCAACTTCCGACACCTGCCGTATTGAAGAAAATTCTTGTAGACCTAGGACCCGTTTACGTAAAACTCGGTCAACTAATGTCAACTCGTCCTGACATTTTGGGAGCTTCCTACATTGAAGAACTCTCAACCCTACAAGACGAAGTTCCACCAGTTGCCTGGTCAGAAATTGAAATACTTATCCGTAAGCAATTAAAACGTCCTCTTGAAGAGACATTTAAATATATAAACCCCGTTCCAGTTGCTGCTGGTTCAATTGCTCAAACACACCGTGCGACTCTTATTGACGGTCGCGAAGTGGCAATGAAAGTTCAACGCCCAGGTATTGATATTACTGTCGCCCAAGATATTGCTTTAATACAGGGTATTGCCGATTTGGTTGCACGCACTGAATTTGGACAAAACTACGAAATTAAATCTATAGCAGAGGAATTTTGTAAAGCTCTGGAAGCAGAACTTGATTTTACTCGCGAAGCTAGCTTTACCGACGAACTACGTCGCAATTTGTCAAAAAGTAAGTGGTTCGACCCTACAAAACTTGTAATTGCCGAGATTCACTGGGATGTGACATCACCCAAGTTAATGGTGATGGAATGGCTCGATGGAGTTCCTATACTCAGTGCAAAAATTGGCGCCGACTATAACAACGGCAAAGACCCTACTGTTGAACGTAAAGAAATAACAACTTTATTATTCCGGGCATTTTTTCAACAGCTATATATAGATGGCTTTTTCCACGCTGATCCCCACCCTGGAAATTTGTTTTATTTGCGAGATGGTCGAGTTGCCATTTTAGATTGTGGCATGGTTGGGCGCCTTGATCCCCGCACTCAGCAAATTCTTACAGAAATGTTACTTGCGACAGTTGACTTAGATGCACAAAGATGCGCGCAGTTAACATTACAACTAGCTGACTCAACTCAGCCAGTAATTTTGTCGCGATTAGAAAGCGATTATGACCGGATGTTACGGAAGTATCATAATCTGAACGTCGCCCAAATTAACTTTTCACAAATTATTTACGAAATTCTTCAGGTAGCGCGCAATAATAAAATTCGCTTACCGACAAACATGGGTTTATACGCCAAAACCCTCGCGAACTTAGAAGGTGTTGCACGTGGCTTTAACCCTGAACTCAACTTTTTCGATGAAATCAAACCGTTACTTACAGACTTATTTAGGCGCCAATTACTAGGAGACAGTCCATTCCGTTCGTTGTTACGTACAGCGCTTGACCTGAAAAGTCTCTCTCTCCAATCACCGCGTCAAATAGAATCACTATTAGACCGAGTAACATCAGAAACCTTACAGTGGAATATCTCTTTACGTGGATTAGATGGCTTACGTCGCACAATGGACGATTCAGCCAATCGCCTCTCATTAAGTATCCTCGTAGGTTCGCTGATAATGGGCGCCGCAATTATTTCCACAAAAGCACAAACCGTACAACTATCACTACTAAATAATATTTTATTCGCTGTTGCTAGTTTATTAGGTTTATGGCTTGTTTATAGTACATTGCGCGCTGGAAATAGGAAATAATAAGATTAATCCCTGCGGGAAAACCTCCGGTTTACGTGTCTCTACTCTGTACGCTCTGCGTCTCCGTGGTAATAGTTCTTCTTTACCACAGAGGCACAGAGTTCACAGAGAATAATTGTATTTAGACGTAGTACCCCGATGCAATTCCTAATAAATCTATACAGGTTGACGTGGGTCATTATCTGGTGGGTGCCAGCCACCTTGTATCCAAAACGAGCGCGCATCTAAAATTGCTCCATCATCATGATTGTCATCATTAAAGTCAAATTTGGTACATGTTGCGCGTCCAATCGCAGTTACACCTATAATCCTCAAACCATCAGTTGTCCAAATAAAATGTTCTGCCCAGGTACATTGACGTGGATTGAATAATGGCACACTTTGCTTTGTTTCTGGGTCAATACCAGTCGTAAAATTGTAGTGACGCTCATTACAACGGTGACAAGCCAATGCCAAGTTATCTTCGTCGTTTAAACCACCTAAAGATTGAGGCAGAATATGGTCGATAGTAAAACGGTCTGGGCTTAGATATTCGGGAGAGTGGCAATATTCGCAGAGACATCTGGCTCGTCGTCGGACAAACTTTCGAGTTGCAGTGGACACCATTTTGCTTGCGCTGCTAATTGAGCATTAATTAAGGTAAAAATTCGCGACAGTTCAGATATGCCGTCAAGCTCTGCTCTTTCTTGCGGAGTTAGCAAATCTTTCTTATTTTGATTTAAAAGCTCCTCAAACCGTGCTTGCAAATCATCTGTAAATTTGAAAATGTAAACATCTCCTAATTGATTCATCCGAACTCCAGAACGGATGAAGGACGATGGCTGCATCATGAGCTGAGTCGTCATTTTTTTACCCTACACAGACGTTTATTTGTGTATGAATGATTATAGCTTATATATTTCAATAGATTGTAGTCTTATCTTTGTGCGCTCTACGTCTCCGTGGTAATAGTTATTTTTTACTACAGAGGCACGTAGAGACGCAGAGCGCAGTGTCCCGCTCTTAATAATCGCGTCTCTACACAGAGTCCGTTACATCCGTTCTATCCGTTGCAAAGATTGAGATTGTGGAGATGTTGTGTTATTTCTTTGTGGCATAAATAAGGACACAAATGCTAATAAAATTGCGAGTAAACTTCCCACACCAATAAAAAGTAACTTTTGATTTGTTTGCGCTTGATACTCATCTATTGTGGCAAGACGGTTTGGAAGGTGTTCTAGTTGCAGTACTGTATTTTGTTTTACTTCATTAATTGAAGCTTTTGTATTATTAAGTTCTGATTCGAGACGGTTTAAAGATTGCTGTATTTGTTTTTGGCTATTAGTCACATCTTCTATACGCTGCTCAAGTTTGGCTTCAAGTTCTTCTTGATGACGTTTTGATTCGGTTTTAACATCGTTTTGAATGTTAATTATATTTTGATGCGATTGGTTACTTAAATTTTCAACGTGCTGGTTTAATTCTTGTTGGAATTGCGTAAAGTTCTCTAGTATTTCATGCTTTAAAGCAATAAATTCTTGTTGAACTGCTTCGTTACTGTGGGTTACTTGTTTAACTGCTATTTCCGATTCGTTTTTTATGTCTACTGACACTTGACGTAATTCATACTCAGACTTTTTAAACTGCTGGTTTAATTCTTTCTGAAATTGAGTAAAGTTTTCTACAATTTCATGTTGTAAATTAGTAAATTCTTCGTGAATATGCTCGTTCGCTAAATTTACTTGTTTGATTGCATCTTTTGATTGGTCTTGTAATTCTATTGCAGTCGCGCGTGATTGTTCAACAAATTCACTCAGTTTTTTATGTTCTATTTGTATTTCTTTATACTTTTGTGATAATCCTTCAAAATCAGTTTGAATTTTAGCTAAATCGTTCAAAGCCTCCGATGATTCTTTAAATTTTACGCGATAGCTAGCTAACTCTTGCTCTAAACTTTTTAAGAAATCTGTCATGTCCTTATCCTCTAGCAAAATTAAACTATATGCGAGCAAATTTTTGCCTGATATTGCTCAGTCTTGGCTTTAATAGGGCTACTTCGTCTGAAATATTCCTCTATCGTATTGTATATATTTATAACGTCTTTGTGCGTGATGTTTAGTTGCATTCTTCAAACATGAAAATAAACTGAACCCAGTCAAACAGGCTAACTTTAGGTTTTATAGTACAAATTGGCTTTATAAAAAGTCGCCTAGATTTAACTTTGTATGAAAATTAATAAAGTACTCACAAATATTATTGTTGGCATTGGCTACTTATTCGTTTCGTTACCAGTGAAAGCAGAATGGAAACCTGGCACGGTTGTTCAAGGTATATATTCAGGAATACAACAAATTCATGGTTATCAAGTTACACCTAAATTAATTTCGGATGTCCCAAACGGCGCCAGGGGAGGTTGCGGTAGAATTTACGGTAGCCATTATTGTGTTCGTAATCACACTGTGTATATAACTAGACAGCATATACGTATGGCTTATCAACATGAAGATGCTGCTTTAGCTTATATCGTCGCACACGAATATGCCCATGCAATGCAAACCGCGTATGGGTTTCAACCTCGTATTACACCTATTTCAGAATTACAAGCAGATTGTTTGGCAGGTGTTTATATTGGGTTAATTCCAAATATTGAGTTTGATAATAGAGACATTCAAGAAATAGCTTCGTTTGCATACCGCATTGGTGATTATAATTGGCACAACCCACAGCACCACGGAACACCGCAACAACGTGTGAAAGCTGTTGTTTTGGGTATGCAGTCTTCTGTGCAAGGTAAAAGTGGTGTTAGTGCTTGTTTAAGATAGCCAAAGAAACCGGGTTTCTAGACAAAATCTTTGTTTTTATTACAAGATATTGAAAAAGAAACCCGGTTTCTTACACTGCGACTAAATTTTGTAATTGTACTTCACTTTGTTGAAAAGTATAATTAACAGCCGCAAATAGTTGATCTAGCTCTTGAATAGTATAATACTTTTTATTGCGGGTCAAAATATTTTCTTCTAATTTGCCAAATTGCCAGCGGTCATCATTAGAAACAATACCAAAAATAGTTATTTTTAATTCGTCATTTAATCTTTGAGCAGCAATCATCTCAGCAAGACATTGTGCCCAACCTCCTTCAAAGTCATCTTGCTTGGCTTCAACTAAGATAAAATAAGGTTTGTCGAAAACAACTTTACCTAAAGGTGACCTCGTTGCAAGAATATATTCGGGGTATCCTGTTAGTTTTGCATCGCAATTCAGTAATTGGTGACTCCATAGTAGAAAATTATTGCGATAAACTTTCCAAACTTCTTTTAAAACTGGGTAAATAAAATTTTCACAAATTGCAAATTCCGAGTTATCGACAACAGCTTCATTCATCATCAACTCTAAGTCGTCACGGAAATAATCTGGAATGTTAAACGATGTTTCAATAACAAAATTTGCTTCGGTATAAGTAACCTGATATTCTTTGACGACTTCACCAATAGTTCTGTAACTGCTAACAGTCATATTTTGTAAGTTTGTGTTGAAATATATAAATTATATTATATAAAAAATTGGGAAGTGTTTACGCTTTGTAGCAATCTTTAATTCAAGATTATGTTAGATAAATTTAGAAACTGACAATTCAAAAATCATTGGTACAGCTTCATACTTACAATGGTACAATAATGGTACAAAAAAACGAGTCCGTATCATTTTTTAGACATTTTTTTACTAATTTTTAGGGTACGAACTACAAAAATTGTACCAATAAACAGAGAAAAGTTGTCAAATTATGGTGTCATTTTGGGCATGGGAAAGCAGAAAGGTGCGTTTTTTCGTTGTTTTTGCTAATGTCCCACGGTACGGAGTTGATGTACCAAGGCTGCTTGAAATAAAAAATGCTGTGTTGAACGTACCGTTTATTATACTGTTTTTGGTACGAAACTAGGCTATTTTTTGGTACGAAATGCTTGTTTTTATGGTACGGTGATGAGTTTAAGTTAGTTCAATATTTAATTTGAGTAATATTATTAAACTATTAATAATGAGCAATATTGTGTTTGTACCAACATTTTTGCTTTTGGTACCATTGTTTAATCAGGCGCCGTCGGATAATATGTATATGTTAAAAATTATTAAGTTGTAACGAATGCATATTGTGTGTAATGTGCGCTTCTATCCAGAAGTAGAAGTAATATTAAGAGAGAATATGTAAATTGAAAGAATTTCAGCAAATTTTACCAATAACCGTCAAGAATATATTAGTATTTTTTATAAATGACTTCGGAAGAGAGTGCATTACCACACTTTATCAATATATATATGTCTATCATTCTTGCTCACAATTTGAGCAAATTTTACCCCGTCGCGGTCAAAGAACCAGGTATTAAAGGCACATTATCTCACTTTTTTCGACGCACTTACCGCCAAATTAAAGCTGTTCGGGATGTTTCGTTTGAAATAACCCCTGGTGAAGTTGTCGGTTTTTTGGGGCCTAACGGTGCTGGCAAAACTACGACGCTGAAAATGCTTACGGGACTGGTTCACCCAACTAGCGGTAATGTGAGAGTTGCTGGATATGTCCCTTTTCGGCGCCAAGAAGAGTTTTTGCGAAAAGTTACACTTGTAATGGGGCAAAAACAGCAATTATTGTGGGACTTACCTGCTATGGACTCGCTAAAAATTAATGCTGCTGTTTACGGTATTTCTGACCATGAGTTTATGCTCCGGGTGGGAGAATTAACCGAAATGCTTTCACTAGAAGGTAAATTAAATCAAGCTGTGCGGAAGTTGTCTCTGGGTGAGCGAATGAAAGCTGAGTTACTTGCCGCATTATTACATCGTCCTCAAGTATTATTTCTTGATGAACCAACGTTAGGGTTGGATGTGAATGCACAAGTAGGAGTGCGCGACTTTTTGCGTCAGTACAATCAACGCTATCAAGCCACTGTACTATTAACTAGTCATTATATGGCAGATATTACTGCTTTGTGCGAACGAGTTATTATGATTCACCAAGGCGCCTTGATGTACGATGGTAGTTTGGATGGTTTACTCGAACGATTTGCACCATACCGCGAGGTTCATGTAGAGTTAGCACACGAAATATCAAAGGAAAAGCTCAAATTTTATGGCGATGTAAAAACAGTAGAAGGACGTTCTGCTTGTTTTATTGTTGAGCAAGAAAAGCTGACGCGCACTGTATCCCGCATTTTATCAGATTTAGAAGTTGTTGATTTACAAGTTAATGAGCCACCTGTGGAAGAAGTTATAGGTCGGGTGTTTCAAGCAGGAGTCGTGTAGAGACGCGACATGTCGCGTCTGTACAAGAGTTAGGGGTTAGGAGTTAGGAGTTATGAATTTGATTTGGAAAAAAGTAAGGACTTTCCTTTGGGTGTATTACGCTTATATGGTGGAGTACCGTGCGGAGTTGATATTGTGGGTTTTGGCGGGTTCACTACCTATTATATTGATGGGGGTATGGACGCAAGCTGCACAAGGTGGTCAATTTGGTTTGTCACCTGCTGATTTTGCTCGTTATTTTATTACAGTGTTTATTGTTCGGCAGTTTACGGTTGTTTGGGTTGTTTGGGAATTTGAGCGTGAGGTTGTGGAGGGTAAACTTTCACCTCGGTTATTACAACCTATTGACCCTGTATGGCATCATGTAACTTCGCATGTTTCTGAGCGCGCAGCTCGTATGCCTTTCTCTATTTTTTTAGTGGGTTTATTTTTTATACTGTATCCACAGGCTTTTTGGATACCTAGCTGGTCACAGTTTTTATTATTTACACTGTCTATACTGCTAGCGTTTGCGTTACGGTTTATTATTCAATATACTTTTGCAATGCTAGCGTTTTGGACGGAACGCGCAAGTTCTGTAGAAAGCTTTTGGTTTTTGTTTTATTTGTTTCTATCTGGAATGATAGCTCCTTTGGAAGTTTTTCCTGAACCTGTACGTGTGGCAGTTTTATGTACTCCCTTCCCTTATTTAATTGATTTTCCTGTAAGTCTTTTAATCGGTTTACCTACTGATATTGGTAGAGGGTTTTCTATGACCATTGGGTGGACGCTGTTGTTTTTGGGTTTAAATAGGATATTATGGCGCCGGGGTTTGAAGCGTTATTCGGGGATGGGTGCGTAAGAGGTGGGCGGGTTTACTGTATGCTGGTATATAGTGGGTATTTTGGGTTAACCCGCCCGTACAATTAGGTCGTGGTGATTAGGGTTTCTAGGAATCCTTGTTCTATGTTGGATGCTTGTTGCCCTCCTCCTTCGGCTAAGAGAATGTAGTATTTTTGTAGTAGTGCTTGCATTTTGGGTGTGCGATATTGAGGTTTAATTTTGTATAAGGCTTCATGCCAATGTGTTTCATTCGGAGTGTTTGCCCATCCTGCGAGGTAAATTACTTCTTTTACTAATTTATCTAATTCGGCGCCTGAAAAACCTTGTGTATTTTTAATTAAATAATCTAAAGTCGAGCTTGAAATTGATGGTATTTTAAAATAAGCAGCACGTTTTGATATAATTTCATATCTTTCACGGGTGTTTGGTGGCATTACTATAAAAATTTCGTCGAATCTTCCTGCACGGAAAAGTTCGGGGGGTAACACAGTACGGTCGTTGGATGTGGCGATAAAGAATATAGGATATTGATGGTCGTTTAACCATGACAGAAATGTTCCAAATTGTCTTGTACTAACTCCAGTACTATCTCCACCTACACCTGAGAATGCTTTTTCGATTTCGTCCATAAATAGTATATTAGGCGCCGAAGCTTCTATTGCTCGCAGTGCATGGTAAGTATTACTCTCAGATTCTCCTACCCATTTTGATTGTAAGCGCGAAATTTCAAAGTTTATTTGGGGTACTCGCCATTCTTGAGCTATTGCACGCGCTATAAATGTTTTTCCGCAACCTGGAAAACCTTCTAATAATATTGCACGGGGACGCATTTCAGGATTTGTATCTTGTTCAAACCATTCGCGTCTATTTTGTACCCAATTTTTAATTCTTTCAAGTCCACCAACTTCCATTAGTCCCTCACCTTGAGGGGCAAAATATTCTAAAACACCTGTTTTATGAATTTCTTGTTTTTTAACTTCTAATAGTAAATCTCCTGCTGCATCGGAGTTTGACCAGAGGTTTTTTGTAGTAATTAATTTGGCTGTTTGTAACGCTGCTTGTAATGGCATTCCTTGCGCTTGCTCAGATAAGCGTACAGCATCTTGTTCATCGAGTTGATATTTATGGACAGCAACGCTAAATATAGATTGATGTAATTCGGCGCCTATTGGTAAAGGTAAATCTAATATATGTACATTATTCCTTAATATAGTGGGAATTGTCCATTCTTTGCCAACTATTATTAAACTAATACGTGGACGCGGTAGTTTTTCTTCAATGGCAATAACTAATTCTTTGAGTTGCCGTGCATTCATATGGCAAGTTGGCTCAATAATAGCTGACCAATCTGGTAGTATATAAGTATACTGACTATCTAAGTTCTTACTTATTAACTCACGTTCACGTCTTCGCAAAAAGTTTAATGCAGTTACTATTGGGTCTGTATTGGGTTCATTCATCGAAGCTATACTTTGCCAGGTATTTTCAGAAATCAGCTTTTGAAAACCGTCGATACTACTCCAACGTGCAAGTTCACCATCTTGTATATCTGATGCAACTAAATTTCGATGCGCTTCTATTACACAGTTAATAGCACGACTTTCTTCCGATGAGCGTAAGAAGATTATTGGATATTGCGCGTATAATAATTCCTGTAATTTACGCGCGCATTTATTGTAAGGTAGTTCCATCTTTGAGTTAGGAGTTAGAAGTTATGTGTCATTAGTCACGTAGCGTAAACGGAGTTTTCCCGCAGGGTATAATCTCAGGTCTTCAAGCTTTTTTATGATGCTTCACTACTGGTCTGTGTCATTAATTTTGGGGAGTAAGAAAATTGGCAACGGATGATAAACGGATGTAACGGATGGTTGATTTTTAATAATTAGATGACCGTTTGTAACCAATAACTTATCCGTTACATCCGCTCTCAGGAGTTGCAAACCAACCAGTCAAAATTAATGACACGAACCACTAGGGGAGCATCATTAATTTTGGAGTGTTGGATAAACGAACCCCAAAGTACGCTGCATTACGCAAAGAAAGAAGAGAGAAGAGAGAGCTTTTGAAAATTTCTGACATTAACTACTACGAAAGTCATGACAATATAATTAAGAGTTAAAAGTCATATTGATTTGTGGTTGAACGAACTTCTGTAATTATGGTTTCTTCATTGCTTTTGTTAAGTTTTTTGTTTGGTAGTTTTGGTTGGGGTTGTAAGGGTTGATTCTTCATAAGAGTCGGTAGTACATCTAAGGGTAGGTCTATTCTGATAGTTGTTCGTTGTAATCCTTCGCGAATGTCTTGTAACCATGTGTTTATGATTTGTTTAAGTTTGATTTCGTCTATTTTTCTTGCTGTTTTGGTTTCGATTAAGTTTTGTAAGTTACTTTGATTGTCTGGTATAATAAAGTAGTCTTCGGGGTAAGTTTCATTGGTTCCTGTAAGGTTTATGGAATGGGAGATTTCTTTGTTCCCGGCATTTTTAATGATGATTGTTAGTGTATATTCAGACATACTTTTTTTACCACAGAGACGCAGAGTACACAGAGGTAAGAGATGAAGAGTTTTTATATTTGGTGTTTTAAATGTTTGCTCCATTGTGTAAATATAATTACTCCTGTTATTCCAAGTAAGGTTGTAAAGAGAAGAATATGTAAGCGTTGGGTTAGTATTAATGATGCGTAGGCAAAGTTACTCATGCGGATGTTTACGGGTTGTGATGTGATATTTAATCCTAGGGTTGGGGAGTTTACTTTTAGTTTGGTTGTGTGGTTTGTTGCTCGGTCGGCGCCTGGTTGGCGGTATACTATTTCGTATTCGCGTAGGGTGGTGAGAAAGTTGGTGAGACTTTTGCTTACTTCGTCTGCGTTTGCTGAGAGTTTGTAAATTCCACCTGTTGATGATGCGAGGTTTTGAAGTATTGGTTCATCGATGATATATTCGCGAATGTCTTCGTTTGGTAGTTTACAGTGTTTACTTAGTAGTTCTGTGTTTAGTTCTTCGTTGGATATCACTTTGTCACACGAACTTCTATCACGTAGTTGTTGTAATGATTCTCCGTAAGCGTATGTATGTATTGTTATTTGCAGTGTTTGTCCTAATGTGGTTTGTAATGATTTGAATTTTTCTTGACTGGCGCCGTCATAACCATCTGATAGTAATATTAATGATAGTCTCGGTTTAATTGGGTTTTCATCTATTTGGCTAATGCTGTCTGTATATGTTTTTCGTAAATAGCTTGTTGCTATTCTGAGTGGGTCATATAAATTTGTTGATGCACAAGTAGGGACGTTTGATAAGTCCTGAAGTTGTTTTTTTAATGCATTATCACGAATGTCTAAAAAGGGTGATTGACTCGCAATTGTTTTTTCGTCAACTTCATATAAGTAGTTACATTGACCTTGACCACGATATCCAAATGGGACGAGTGCAAGTTTGATAGGGATGTTTTGTTGACTTGCTGTATCGATAAATTTATTAATCGCGCTTACTGCTCCGCTCAGTTTCTGATTTTTGGCTGCGTCTTGGCGCCTCATACTGCCACTCATATCGAGTAAAATTGTTAGATATACAGGGTCTGGATGGAGTTGCCGTTCGGGTGGTAGTAAGTCAAATTTAATATCTTCAGGGTTTATTACGTTACCTTGTTCGTTTGTTGTTTGGATTTGAAAGTTTTGCCGAGTTAGTCCTTGAATAGGGATGTTATCTTGGTCGAGAACTTTTGCTCGCAAGGTAACACGATTATTTTGAGTCGTATAACGGGATATTTGAACGGTATTTGCTGAAACTGGAAATGGAAGCAGCAATAAGCTAAGTATGAATAGTGCGAGTTTATGCTTCGGGGTCGAGGAATTGGTCATAAAATACAAAGCGGTAGTATTTGTCTTCATCGTGCGCGTGGAATAAAGTTAAGATGTGATTGTGGCGTAAAGTTATTTTTTTACCTTCGGTTAAAAGTTTTGCCTGGACTTGAACGCTTTGATGGGTCAAGCATTTGAGGATTGCATGGTGCTTATGAATTTCTATAGCTGCTGCTAGTTCGGGAAGTGCGGGAATTAAAATATCTGCTTGTTGTGATGAACCGATGATTATTGGTTGTGTTGTTTTGGTGGGTAGCTGTATAGATAAACCTTCTTCTATATAGTCGAAGTTGTCTATACTGACAAACCTGACTTTTGTACTGTTCAAACAAGGTTGCTCTTTATCTTTATCTATATATATAGGGTCCACTGCTTCAAATCCTTGACCTGCACGTAACGCTACTTGATATGTTGGAGAAGTTACTTGGCTAAACCAAACACCCAATAAAACACCTAAAATTAAAAAACCTATTGGGTCTTCGTATCCTGCCAAGGTCAAAAGCTGACGAATAATTTCGATGTAAAGTGCAGCAGTTAAACCAGCTACTAGTCCAAACAGTGAAACTTTCACAACACGACGTTTCGCTTTACGAGTTCCACGTTCGACACTGCGGAACTTCCAACTTATTCCTTCACCAAGTCCAATAAATAATCCAATCAAACCCCATGCAATAACTCTTACAATTACACTTGGTACATTTGTTTGATAAAGTTTAGAACTAATAGTTGCTGCAATTAATCCTCCAATGCTTCCTGTAATAATGGCGCCTTTCCCATATCGCGGTAATATACGTTTATTGGCTTTGTAGCGAGTTGGGTTACTCAAGAATATTTCTGTTGCTATCATTGCTGCTGTTATAGATATTGCAATAATCGGCAATAGGATGAAATCTGGATTAATATTTAAAGTTGCTATAGGTGAATTGAGTAGAACGATTTGGCTTATACTCCAACCAGTTAATGCTGAGAATATGCCAAATATTGTATATATGAGTATTCGCATAGTTTAATAAAATTTTAGAAACCGGGTTTCTTTAGTTTTTGGAGGAATTTTGTTGCCATTGTGGTAAGTATTCGGTTGCAAGTTTCCAACTTATGCCAGTGATACTAATAAATATACAAGTTAAAGCTATAATGACAAGTTTATATTCACTTATAAAAGTTCTAAGTTTTATAGCTAAGGTTACGGTTTGTTTACGGGTTAATGGAATTATTTGTACATCCGCACGCTGATAGACATCTTTTGGAACGGCGCCTTCACTTAATTGGTAGAATAAAGCTGATAAGCTATTATTTCCTAGCTTTTGAAGCAAAAGTGATAAAGTCTTGTATTGTTTGCGAAGATTTTTTAAGGGCTGTGGTCTAGATGTTTCATATTCTGATATATTCGTGATGAGTAAATTATATAATTCATTGTCTGGGTAGAATAAATTTACATCTTGATTAATCAAAGTTTTGACTATGTTTTGAGTATATCGTTTAAAATAATAGCGCCAAATGCTCTTTGACTCAAATAAAAGCCACGTTGCGAACTTATATTCTTTGGAGTCTGTGCTGATATTTGACAACTGAAGTAATAAATTTGAATAGTTGTGAAATATTAAACTTTGTAACTGATTGTATGCATTGTGAGATTGATTATTTATGCTTAATTCTATAAGAAAGCTTTGAATTTTAAAACTGAGTTCTTTTTCATCAGAATCTAATTCATTATTTAACCATTGTGTCCATTTAAACAAATCATCAAAGCCAAGTAAAACAAGTATAGCTCGATAGATAACAGCTTCTTTTACGGGCATATATGAGTAATTTCCCAAATTAAATTTAACTGTATCTATAACATTATCTTTTTCATAATTATGAATTAGATATTCATTTAAAAAGAATATAATTTGCGAAAGATGCGATGTTTGCTCAATGTTAATAGCATTTAGTATTAACTGTTTGAGATTTTCTTCTGAAGCATGATTAGCTTTTTCTTGTTTAGGTTGTTTATTTAAAAATTTTTCTAAATCTTTGATGGAAGTAGTTTTAGGTTCTTGTGATTTTTGATGTTTTATTTCGCTCGTAATTTTGACGCTTGTATTTTTATTTGCTACCCAAATATTTGTGAATTGTTTGGGATTTTCAATTATATCCACATTCCAAGCCCAAGATAAAGGCGCCTGAAATTCTCTATTTAGATGTAATGTTAGATAATGTAGTTTAAAATAAGAATTAGTTTCATTAACATCTTTTACGACAACATAAGGTGATAATTTAAGTTCGGCTATCAATTCAGTAAAGATAGTACCAAAATTTTGCTGAAAGAGTGTATATATTTCTGTTTTGCTACAAGTGTCTACATTATATTGTAGATGATTATTTGAATTTTTGAAGTTGAATTTAGGTTGCTTGGAGTCCTGCCACCATAAAATTAAGGTTCCGATACCGTCGATATCATCGTTACTATTATTTTCGGGTTTTTCTAACCAGAAATATCGATATGCAATTAGGGGACGATTTTTGTCGTCGTGTTCTCGTGTGGCAACTGCTAAAATGGCGTATTCGTCAATTTCTTTGGCAAGTAGGGCAAATTCTTGTTGTAATGGTGGATAACTATCGTTGATGCGTAGGTCTCCACGATTTACTGCTTGTTTAATTTTATCGGGAACTGGGTGAGTTTCATGTGCTATTTCTGAGGCGCCGAATCCTCCTGAAACAAGTTTACCGTCTTTTTCTCTGATATCAATAAATTCACGGGAGAATTCATGGATTTGTAGGTTTAATGAATTCATGGCTAATTATTCCTCGATATCTCGTAGTTTTTGGTTGTCTTTGCCTGTATGTAACCAATAAATTGGCGCCACTAACCCAAATGGGCGCCAAAGTAATGGGTTTGCTATAATTGCTGATATTCCACTACTGTCACGTGATAGTGTTTTGATGTTGGGTTGGGGAGGATATCCTTTCATTCCAAATGCTGAACAGAAAAAATGATTGACTGGACATCCCCATATTTTTGCCCATGCGTTGAGTGTGCTTTGCATTTGCGGGAAGTGCAGATTGATGAAGTCTTTGATGTTGTGACGATGTACCCAAACTTCTGCTTGTTCTGCTTTGGTAAATGCTATTGCAATACGATAGTTTCTTAATCGTCTGTTTCGACTGATTAATCTTTCGTTGAGTTCGATTTGTAAACGTGTGAATGCTTGTGCATATAGTTGGTCTTCACGTGATGTTCCATCGATGAGTAATAATATACCAGATGCGTTTGCACAGTCATCTAGGTAAGTTCTGAGAGTATGATTTGCTGTGTCGTGCAATAAATCTTTGATGATTTCTCCGCAGTATTCACGTAGTGATATTTGGAAGCGTATGTTTTTACGGGTAAATATGTTTGATTTTAGTTCGATGAGAAAGGTGTAGGTGGGGACGTTATTTATATCCTCTTCTTTACGTGTTGGCGCCAATGATAAGCCGTTTTCTAGAATATCACTTGCCATTGAGATTAGTTTAGCAGCGTTTTCGTTGAATGGATGTATGGTTTGGATAAGACTGTCTTGGCGTGCGTTTGGATACTTTGCTAATGCGGATAAGTACGTGCTTTTACCTGCACTGCGGGCGCCGATTATTCTTATTTCTGGATTACCTGGTAGGTTATTTAGGTTAAAGTTGTATGTCATTTAATGTTTTTCCTGTGGTTAACCAATATATGGGGGAAATTAATCCAAATGGTTGCCATTGTTCGGGTTCTCGTAAGAATGCGCTGTATTCACTTTCGCTTCCGTCGTCGGGTATGTATCTATTGGGTCGTGGATCGAAGTTGTTGGGGGAGGTGCTGAGTACTCCGAAGGAGGAACAGGCAAAGAATTTTAGTTTGTTGGTGGGGAATTTGGTGGTGAGGTAGTCGTGGGTTTCTGGTAGTCGGACTTTGAATAAATCTTCGTCTGGTTCTAAGCGACCTGCCCATATTTCTCCTCGTTCACATTTTGACATTACTACTGCTATGCGTAGTTTTTTTAGGGTGGGGTTGATTTGTTGTTGTTCGTTGATTAGTTGGTAGAGTTTTTCAAATACTGGTTTGTATAGTATGCGGTCTTGTTTGGTTTGCCAGTCGGTTATCATTATCATCCAACTTAGGGTTTTGAAGAGTTGGTTTAATGGGGTTTCGATGTCTAGGGGTATTTGTTCAAAGATTTCTCCTGCTATGTCTTGGAATATGATTTCTAGGTTGGGATGTTTTTTGGAGATGGTGATGCGGTAGTGGTAAGTGGGTTGGTTGTTGATGTCTCCTCGTCTTGTTGCTGCTAGTTTGGCGCCTTTTTTTAGGATGTCTTCTGCTTGGTGGGATAGTTTTTCTGTGGGTGAGTTGGTGGGGTAGTTGATTTTGAGGTGGGGGTATTGAGTTTTTAGGTGTGTGCAGTGGGGGAAGTTGGCTAGGGTGGCTAGGTAGGTGGTTTTTCCTGATGCACGTGGTCCAATTAGGGAGATGGATGTGGTTTTTGGGGTCATGGGTTTTTGGTGGAATATCGTGTGAGCGTGAGAAACCCGGTTTCTTTGGGTTTCTAGGGTCATGGGTTTTTGGTGGGATATCGTGTGAGCGTGAGAAACCCGGTTTCTTTGGGTTTCTTTTGAGGATTGTTGTGTTCAGTGATGAAGAAACCGGGTTTCTAGGGTTTCTATGTGTTGGTGAGGTATGCTCCGATGTATATCCAGGGGAGTTCTAGGAGTTGGGGGTTGTCGGTGGTGGTGATGAAGAATTGTAGGTTGGTGTTTGAGTTGTTGTGGTCGCGGATTTGTTTTTCGACGTTGGTGAAGTAGGTTTTACGGATGTGGGTGTTGTATTCGTAGAATAGTGAGGTTTTTGATTGTTGGTAGCTCCATTTTTTTCCTTCTTGTTTGATGTCACAGAATGTGTCGGCACGGTGGATACATATTAAGATGTGTTCGACTGGGGAGCAGTTTTGTTTGAAGAAGTTTAGCCAGCTTTCAAAGCGGTTTATCCATGCGCGTGCTGTTGGTAGTTCGTTGGGTATGGTTCTTTGGTCTAGGTTCGGCGCCGCTATCATGTCACGATGGGGTGGGAGAAGTAGTATTATGGCTCGACTTTCGCTTATTTGGGTTTGAATGTCTGACCATGCGTTTGGATAGTTTGTTTTCCAGTCACGGTTGGAAAATGCTTCTCCTGGTGTGTCTATCCATAGTACTTGCATTTGACGTGTTCCCGATGCTAGTTCGATGTTTACTAGCAGGGTTTCTTGGGTCATTTGTGCGGTTCCGGCAATTCGGTTTTCTTCGATGTTGAGGCGCCGCGTTACTATATATTCAGGGTTGTTGACTATATGTACATGTTTGGTTCCATGTTTTGCTAGTGCTACAACCATACTCGTTTTTCCTATACCTCGGTCACCGATGACTGTTATACTCATTTATTTTGGGGGGTTGGTTTGCAACGGATAAGAGCGGATGTAACGAATGAGTTATTTTTTAAAAGTTAAATATAGTAAAAGCATAGTTATTTATAACTGCCTATCCGTTACATCCGTTACATCCGTTTATCATCCGTTGCCAGGGAATCCTGTGTAGATATATTTGGATGATGTTAATGTCCATTCTTGACGGGGAATGTTGATCAAGTCGTCGTATGTGATTTTCCCAGTTAAAAAATGTAAACGCTGGTTAGATGAACCACGTAATGGTAAATTCGCTGCTTGTTCTTTAATAAATAGTCCATCTACAAGCAAGTCAATTTGGTTGAGTAAGTCAACGGCGCCTGGTATATTGTCTTGTTGTAGCTGTTCAAGTTTATATCCACTCCAGCATACTACTGTACCAGCTTGGGCGCGAATGCGAGATGCGAGTTCTGCAAGTGCTACTGCTTGTGCAAAGGGTTCACCACCTGAAAAGGATATTCCTGTTAAATTGGGTATTTGTTGATAAACTTGCCAAACCCAATCTACAGTCTTAATGTGTTTGGGTTGATAGTTGAGATAATCGGGGTTTTGACAACTCGGACAGCGAAATGGACATCCCTGCACCCATAATACCATTCTTGTACCGGGTCCATTCGCATGTGAACGCGGTAGCCATGATGCGATGTTTAATAATAATGATTGTTGTTCCATTTTTAATATCCCTGTGCTTGACGTCGAGTTTGAGGTGTTTGCTTTTTGACTGGCGCCGAGTCATTATTAGAGTATAAATTTTGCCATTCTGGGGGAATGACGTTACCATCCCAACGTGTCCATTGCAGTTGATAACCTTGCATATGAAAGATGCGTAACGCTGCAAATGTCCTGTCGGTACATAATGAATGTTCTTCGGATGGCGCCAGTAAATCGATTTTTTCTCCAGAGAATTGTATTCGCATCTCCGTATTTGCACAGTCGTGTGTGGCAACTTGGATGACTATATCTCCATCGTCAATTGCTGTAATTTGAGCGTCGTAACCAACTTCTAACCAAGAGTCAACTAAGTTGTCAGCGGCAATTTGAATTTGTTCAACTTGTGCCTCTAATTCGTTAATATATATATGGATTTCTTGGATTTCTTGTATTGTGTCGTGTTTACGGTAACTGGTTATTCGGTTTTGTAAATCTTCAGCAATTTGTTTGGGGATATGTGGTTGTAAACTCTGAAGACGTGTTTGTAGGTACTCTATATGCGCGTTAATTTGGTCACGTTGTGATTGTACTGCGACAATACGCGCGTCGTCCAAGAGTTGTAGATGGGTTTGTGCAAGTGTTAATTCATTGACTGATAATGCTGTTTCGACTTGTTGGAGTGCGGTTGCGACGGTTTGAGAGTCTAGCAGTTGGTTCTCGACGAGTTGTTGGTACTCGCGTTTAATTTGCGGAATTTTTAATTGTAATGCTTTGACTTTCTCTAACGAGTCGGTATTTACAGGGTTTGATATCCGATGAGTTTGAGATGGCAAAACAACAACTGTTCTTTTTTGGTGGTCGTTGTTGATTTGGGCAATTTTAGCTTGTATTGCCAACTCAGTCTGGATTTTAGCATTGCGTATACGCTTCTGTCTTTCTTGATATGCACGTAACGCCATTCCTGTCAATTCAACTGTGGCGCCAATTGCATTAAATGTAAATTCTTTTGAACCGCTCATAAAATAATACTGTAGTAATTGAACAAATTCAACAAATTCAGTAAATTCAATAAATTCAGTAAAATCGATAGTCAAATAAAAAATGCATAAAAATGTTAGATGTAAATGAAATAATAAGTAAAATTAGCAACGGATGATTCTAGGATGTAACGGATAGGTAATTTTAGATAACCAGATTTTGTTTAAAACCAGTAACTTATCCGCTACATCCGTTGTATCCGTTGCAAGCTAACCTACAATTCATTGTGGCATGAGGGTAATTATTGTGTACGGAACAAAAGTGAAGCTTTTAGATTAAAGGTTTGTGAATTCTTTCACATTTGTGTATTTTAATAAGAAGGTAAGGTATGAATCGTGATGATTTTGATGCTAACTACTCGCATCTTACAGCAAGGCAGAAGGAAATATTAAATCTTTTTGTTGCACGTAAAAGCGACAATGAAATCAGCAGTGTTCTGACGATTGAAGTTAATACTGTCAGAAAACATATTAGCGATACTTGCCAAACTTTCTTTGGAGATAAAAAACGTAATAGACGAATTGAATTGATGCTATTGTGTTTACAATACCTAGATACATCAGTAACAATACCGCCTGTTGATGCACCTAAAGCAGATAATATTACTATAATATACGGTGAAATGCCAAATGTTAATTGCTTTTATGGTAGAACTAAAGAACTATCTCAACTTACAACAAGTGTTATTGAGAATAATTTACGATGTGTTGCTGTTGTTGGAATGGGTGGTATTGGCAAAACTACATTAGTTGCACAGTTTATTCATGAACATCAAGCTGCATTTGAATGTATTATTTGGCAAGATTTGAAAATGCCAATTAAGTTGATAGATTTATTAAAACAATGGTTGATATATTTCGATGCTGAGTCTAACTATGATATTTTATCTGACAGTATTATCAGTATTAGTTCAAAAGTTATAGAGTATTTAAAAACTCGACGATGTTTACTTGTGCTTGATAACGTTGAGTCTATCATGCAAGATGGTCGTGTTGGTAGCTTTTATCGAGAATATGAGGAATATGGGGAGTTATTACGACGTATTCGAGAAACAACGCATCAAAGTTGTTTAATTATAACTAGTCGTGAAAGTCTCAACGATTTTGATTTTAGTAATTATCCTAATAATAAACAGTCGTGCATTTTAAAGTTAGATGGTTTGCAAGTCAATGATGTACTGCAACTTTATACTAAGTTAGGGAGCTTTAATGCGTCTTTGAGCGAATGGAGCGAATTAACGGAGTATTATGGGGGAAATCCGCTGGAATTACGAATTGTTGCGACTGAAATTCAAGAAACATATCAAGGTGATGTTGCTCAATTTATTAAAGAATATTTAAAATTTGGCTATTTGAGTCAAATTCGTGATTTATTTAATGCTCAATTCAAACGTTTATCGGAGTATGAGAAAGAAATAGTTTATTGGCTGGCAATTCATAGTGAACCTGTAACTCGTGAACAATTGCAGCAAGATATTGTTCAATTAGAAGCAAAGCAAAACCTTATAGATAGTATACGATTATTACGGCGCCGTTCGTTTATTGAAGAGAGCGCAAATGGTTTTACATTGCAACCTGTTTTACTGAAGTATGCAAGAGAAAGCTTTATTAATCAAGTTACTGAAGAAATTAAAAATCAAAAAACTAATTTATTAGATAGTCATAGTTTAGTCAAAGCAACAGGTTGCGATTATATTCGTAATATTCAAGTTAATTTGTTCGTACAGCCGATTTTACAACGGTTGTTGCGACATTTGGGGAACCAAAGCAATTTAGAGCAACATTTACAGTCAATTTGCACGTCAATAAAATCTGAATTTTCCGCAAGGTCGAATTTACAAGCACAAAATGGATATAGCGCAGGTAATTTACTCAATTTGTTACGCTACCTTGGAACTGATTTAACAGGGTATGATTTTTCGCAGATGAATATTAAACAAGCTGATTTCAGAAATTTAAAACTGAAAAATGTCAACTTTAATAATTCTAACTTAGAATCTTGTTTGTTTTCTACACAATTAGGTGGTGTTATTTGGGTTGTATTTAGTAAAAGCGGTAAATTACTGGCAGCAGGTGATGTAAGTGGGAATGTTCATATTTGGGAAGTTGTGCAAGATAAATTAATTCCTTATGCGCTTTTGCAAGGACATGACGGTTGGGTGTGGAGTGTCCGGTTTAGCAATGATGAGCAATTTTTGGCAAGTGCTGGAGATGAATATAATATTAGGGTGTGGCGCCTGGAAACGCAATCTGTTGATAAACTATTACAGGGACATACAGATTGGATACGTTCTCTGAGTTTCAGTCGTGAAGGTATTTTGGCTAGCGCTAGCGATGATAAAACTGTAAAACTATGGGATATTAATACAGGTGAATGTATTTGTACACTGAGAGAACATAAAGCGAGCGTTCGTTCGGTTAGTTTTAATCCTGTGGGTAATCAACTCGCATCTGCAAGCGATGATGAAACAATTATAATTTGGGATATAAATACAAAAACACCGTTACAAATCTTGCGGGGACACAGTGGTAGTATTCGCAGCGTTTGTTTTAGTCCTGATGGAAAACTCGTCGCAAGTGCAGGAAGTGATAAAACTGTGCGAATATGGAATTTACAAACTGGAGAGTGTAAAGTTTTAACAGAACATTCACACTGGGTTAGGTCTGTAGACTTTAGCGCTGATGGAAAGTTGCTACTTAGCGGTAGTGAAGACCAAACTGTAAAACTGTGGGATGTAAGTTTATGTAAATCTATCAAAACCTTTCGCGAACATACAAGTTGGGTACAGTCGGTACGCTTTAGTAACGACGGAAAAAAATTTGCAAGTGGTAGTGCTGACCGGACTGTGAAATTATGGGATATTGAGCAAGGATGTTTAAATACGATTGAAGGATATACAAATTGTTTGTTTTCGATAGCGTTTAATGCGGATGGGAATATACTCGCTAGTGGATATGAAGATGGAACGATTCGTTTGTGGAATTTACAGACTTTGCGTTATACAACCTTACGGGGACATCAAGATTGGGTACGTTCGGTAATTTTTTCTGTTGATGGAAAATCATTGGCAAGTACTAGTGCTGATGGTACTGTGCGAGTTTGGAATGTGGAAACTGGGAAATCTCAGGTTTTTCAAGGTCACACAAGTTGGATACGTCAAGTTCGGTTTAGTCCTGATAATCGTTTTTTAGCAAGTTGTAGTGATGACTGCACTATAAAGATATGGAATATTGAAACGGGTTTGTGCGTTCAAACTTTAACGGGACATTCTGGTTGGGTTCGTTCGATAGCTTTTGATGTATCGGGTAACTTACTTGCTTCGGCTGGTGGAGATGGTACGATTAAACTTTGGCGCCTTGATAATAATTTTAAATTTAATTGCATTCAAACTTTGGAAGGACATAACGATTGGGTTTGGTGGGTAAGTTTTAGTCCTGATGGGATTCTCGCTAGTGGGGGTGGAGATGGAACGGTGAGAATTTGGCGCCAAAACTCGAATAATATTTGGGTAAATAGTCAAATTTTGCATGGACACACAAAATCTGTGCGTACAGTTGCCTTTAGTCATGATGGTAAAATTATTGCCAGTGGTGGAGTAGACCGAATGTTAAGACTTTGGGATACTCAGACTTGGAGCGAGATTTGTCAACCTCAACAACAAAACGATTGGATTCGCTCGGTGGCATTTAGTACAACAGGTTACTTAGCTAGCGCGAGTCAAGATGGAACAATTAGGTTATTGCATTTAGAAAGTTATGTTGTGAAAATAATTAGATTGCCTAATTTATATGAAGCAATGGATATTCGAGATGTGAGGGGATTGACGGATGCACAAATGCAAAACTTAAAAGCATTGGGAGCAATGGTAACGTGACAAGTCGTAATTTACGATTTTATGGAGTTGAAGACCTGGAAAAGCTTCCTCAACTACAAGTGCTTTCTAGTGGTGACCGTTTAGCAATGAAAGCAGTCGCACAAGTATTACCATTCCGTAGCAACAGCTATATTATCGAAAATCTCATCGACTGGGACAATATTCCAGATGACCCAATGTTTCGTTTGACTTTTCCTCAACCCGAAATGTTGGCGCCGGAATCGTTGAGTAAAATAATATGGTTACTAGAGAATAATTATCCGATTATCGAAATTCAAGAAACAGCATCTTATATACGCTCGACTCTTAACCCTCATCCTGCGGGACAAGTTGAATATAATATCCCTACGCTCAATAATCAACCAGTCCCAGGTATTCAACATAAGTACCCTGAAACTGTGTTAATATTTCCGACTGCTGGACAAACTTGCTATGCTTACTGTACATTTTGCTTTCGCTGGTCACAGTTTGTCGGTAACGATAACTTTAAATTTGCCACCCGTGAGTCTGGGATATTCCAAGCATATTTACAAAATCATAAAGAAGTCACTGACGTTTTAATTACTGGAGGTGACCCGATGGTAATGCAAACACGTCATCTTGCTCTATATATAGAACCTTTGTTAAGTGAAGAATTTGAGCATATACAAACAATTCGTATCGGTACTAAAGCAGTTGCACATTATCCGAACCGCTTTGTAGAAGATGATGATGTGTTGCGGTTATTTGAAAAGGTGATAGAGAAGGGAAAGCATCTTGCTATCATGGCACATTATGACCATTGGAGAGAGATGGAACCAGAGATTGCACAGCGAGCAATAAGAAGAATACGTAATACTGGAGCGGAAATTAGAACGCAGGCGCCGTTATTGCGTACTATTAATGATAATGCTGAAGTATGGTGCCGGATGTGGAATTCTCAGGTAAGGTTGGGTTGTATTCCTTATTATATGTTTGTGGAACGGGATACGGGAGCGAGTAGGCATTTTGAAATACCTTTGGTGCGTGCGTGGGAAATATATCAAGGTGCGATACAAAAAGTATCTGGGTTGGGACGAACTGCACGTGGGCCTGTGATGTCTGCAAATCCTGGTAAGATTGTGGTTGATGGGGTTGCGGATGTTTGCGGGGAGAAGGTGTTTGTGTTGTCGTTTTTGCAGGGTCGGAATGCTGATTGGTGCAGGCGCCCGTTTTTTGCTAAGTTTGATGAGAATGCTACTTGGTTAAGTGATTTGGTACCAGGGTTTGGGGAGAGTGAGTTTCTTTACAATTGTAGCACAGGCATCTTGCCTGTGCAGTAATTAATTATTTTACCACAGAGACACAGAGTTCACAGAGAAGAGAGGCGCCTGTTAGCCACAACTCCTCAAAATTAATGGTATAAAAATTATCCTGATGACTGTTATGTAAATAGGAATATTTTAAGGCGCCATTAGTTAAACGTTTTAAAAAAGTATTAATTTTTTTGGGAGAAAATTAAATGAAATCGTCAACTCCAAAACAACGACGACAAGAGCTTATTGAGCATTATATGTTATCGCGCCGTACTATGATGGCGCTAATAGCTTTCGCTTTTACTCCCGGTTTGGAAACTTTAATAAAGAGTGATAAATCTTCATTACGAGAGCTGCCAGAACATATCAAGGCTTGTAATCCTGGTTTAGAAACTTTACTATCTGGTGATAAGAATCCCCCAAAACCCAAGCCAACTAGTAATCCTAGCATTCCAAGCTTGCCTCAAAATGATCCGAAAGCAATTCAACAAGAACGGCAAGTGCAGTTAGGAAAGACTCGTGAAGAATATCAAATAGGGTTGCGGCTACCAAATTCGGCGCGCGTGAACACTTTACCTGAAAAAGAGGCATTTTCTGAAGGATACAACAATAATCGAGCAATTTTATCAGAAAAAATAGGAGCTAATCAACAAGCGTTTCTACAAAAGCCTAAACCTTTCCAACGCTTAGATGATTATACGGCGCTGTTTCCTGTTTTGCCGTTACCTGATATTGCTAAAACTTTCCGCGACGACGATGTATTTGCGCGACAAAGGCTTTCTGGTTGCAATCCGATGGAACTAAAAAATGTTCTAGCGCTTAATTATAATCTTCGTAGCAAACTAGCAATAACAGATGAAATTTTTCAAGCTGTACTAAGTGCTAGGAGATACACGAGGCGCGGAAACAAAAGTCTTAACAGCGCGATTCGAGAAGGTAGTTTATTTGTCACCGACTATGCGGTACTTGATAGCGTTAAAGCCAAGGAAAAGCAATTTCTTTGTGCCCCCATTGCACTTTATTATGCTGAAAGAAGTCGCGATGACTTTAAGTTAGTTCCTATTGCTATTCAGTTGGGACAGGCGCCAGGTTCAAGTTTACTTTGCACACCATTAGATGGTGTAGATTGGCAAATCGCTAAGTTAATTACCCAGATGGCTGATTTCTACGTCAATCAGTTATATCGTCATTTGGGACAGACTCATTTAGTAATGGAACCTATTGCCCTAGCAACAGCGCGCGAACTAGCTGCTCGGCATCCTGTGAATGTACTTTTAAAGCCTCACTTTGAATTTACAATGGCAATCAATAACCTTGCCGACCAAGTGCTAATTAATCCAGGGGGAGCAGTGGATATTATTTTACCGGGTACTCTGGAAAGCTCGCTAGAACTTAGCTCTAAAGGTGTATCTGAGTATTTTAATAATTTCAGCGACTTTGCATTTCCTGCTGATTTACGTAAGCGCGGTGTTGATAACTCTTATACTTTACCAGATTTTCCTTATCGAGACGACGGTTTGCTTGTATGGAATGCTTTAGAAGACTATGTGAGTAAATATATTCAAATCTATTACAAATCTAACCGAGATATTCGCAAGGATTTTGAGTTGCAAAATTGGTTTCAAGCTTTACGAAAACCCGTTAACGAAGGTGGTGTTGGCATAGTTTCATTACCAGCAAGGTTAGCAAATCGCGACCAATTGATAGATATTTTAACACAAATGATTTTTACTGCTGGTCCTCAACACTCAGCCATTGCTTGGATTCAATATCAATATATGGCTTTTATTCCTAATATGCCCGGAGCTATTTATCAACCTATTCCTACTAGCAAAGGGAAATTCACCGACGAAAACAGCCTTACTAGTTTCTTACCTGGAGTAAAACCAACCCTCACCCAAGTCCAATTTATATCGTTAGTCGGCACCAAGCGCGACCCAAAAGCATTTACAGATTTTGGTACAAACAGTTTTCAAGACCCACAAGCTATTAGAGTTCTTAGATATTTCCAAAACCGTTTGGAATCAATAGAAAAACGGATTGAAATATTAAATCAAAGGCGCCAAGAATGCTATCCTGCGTTTCTTCCTTCTCGAATGTCTAATAGTGTAAGTGGTTAAATACTTTGGCGCCAAGCATAGGGCATCGGATGAGTGACAGCCAACCTTTGCCTAATCAACACCTTACAGCACTATAGCAGTCTGTTCAGGAATTGTAAAAAAGGCCTAAATGTAGGAGTTAGCTAAAGCAACCTGACGGCCAATTAGGTTTAAAAAGCTTGTACCAAAATGCTGAATTTCTAAAAAATTTGCCTGTTGGGGTTCTGTTTTGTAAATTCTAAATGTTTTCATAACACCCAAAGTCGCAGCACTTTCTAAAGGGCTAACAAAACTCGTATCTCGGTCAAGAAAATGCGCTTGCTTTGCCCAATGAGCCATTTGATTGGCATTCAAAAAATAACAACCAGAATGGGGATTTAAAGCGCGATGAAAAGTAATTGGCATCCCCATAATTTTACCTTTGAGTTCCGCTTGCTCTTGCACATTTTGAAATGGTGCGGTTACTCGTGGCAGTAAATCGCCATCAACATAGGCTTTATCGGTAACATTATTGATAGAAAGTTCATAGCGATTGGGTTGCAGCAGGTTAAAATCACCCGCTTGTTGAGTGAACCAATCTAATTTTACAAAAAACCAAGGGTCGTGAATGATTAAATCATCTTCTAGAAAACAGTAATAATCATATTTACCTAAATAGTCTCTCAGCAACGCTTGACATTCAAAGCCTAATAGCATTGGCTCGGCTTGAGTCGAAGAATGTTGATACAAATGGGATGGTAAAGATAGTTGTTCGAGTAGATGACAATTTTGAGTAGTACAAATAATAATATCGAGTTTGTTATGTTGAAATTGGTTAGCTGGAAAAGCCAATTTTTGTCCGATGTTAATAATAGTTTGAGATTTGCCAAATAGCTGATGCAAGTTAGTAATGCTTTCACGCAAAGCCTGTATACGCGATTGAGGATTTTTTCTTTGGGAAGCGTGTTTACCCTTGCTATCAGGTTGAAAAAAGTGGGCGATGGTAAAAAGTATCCGCATTGACTGACCTTACAAAATTTTGACAACGGGTTAATTAGATTCCCGACTTTACAAAAATCGGGAATCTCGCAGCTAGTCAGAAGAAGTTAAAAGATAAAGTCGCTAGCATCAACATTGCTGGCAGTGAAGTTTGTCAGGGTAATTGTATTGCCAGTTCCAAATACTGAACTAGAAATCACAATATTTGCAGGATTTTGTGCATTTTGTGCAACCGTCAAAGCTCCGAAACTGGTTGCAAATGCTGTTAGGTCAATTTTATCTGCATTATCTGCAAAAACGTTAATGCGATCGGCACCAAAGCCGGACGCAAAGGTGAAAACGTCATTTCCAGCCCCACTATTCATAATATCGTTACCAGCACCACCAGTTAGGATGTCAGCACCACCACCACCATTGAGGTTATCAGCACCAGCACCACCAATCAAGGTATCACTTCCAGCTTCCCCAATTAAGGTGTCATTACCGTTACCACCATTAAGATAGTCAGCACCATCATTGCCATTGAGGTTATCAGCACCAGCACCACCGTCTAAGTAATCATTATCACCAGCACCTGTGAGAGTGTCATTGCCATCAAAGCCAAAAATATTATCTTTGCCGCTTGTACCGTTGATTGTATCATTACCGGAACCTCCAAGGGTTAGACCAATAGCATCAACCGCTATCGCACCCGTGAGGTCAGCTCCGATAAAGGTAGCATCGGTGAAATTGCCTTTCGACAGGTTCGCGTTAGTCAAATTGGCATTTGTGAAATTTGCACCAGTAGCAATTGCATCAGTGGTTAGTACCCCACTCATGTCAGCTCCTGTAAAGTTGGCATTGCTGACGTTTGTTTTAGATAGGTCAGTGCTTGTTAGGTTGGCGCCACTGAAATTTGAACCACTAAAATCGCTGTCAACTAATTTAGCTCCAGTCAGGTTTGTGGCTGTAACTGTACCATTAGTAGCAACGAAGGCACTAAAATCAGATCCAGTCAACACTGCATCATCTAAAATCAAGTTGCTTAAATCGGCGCCACGAAAGCTAACGTTAACAGGTTGTGTTGGGTCAAACGCTACTGCATCACTTAGAGAAACACCACTGAAATTAGCCAGGTCAAAGGTAGAATTTTGCAGAGTTAAATCTGTGAGTTTGGCTTGTCGGAAATCAGCACCTGTTGCATTAACATTGACTAAAAGAGTTGCCTCAAAGTCAGTTTCTTCAAACTTAGCATTTGTGAAATTTGCACCTGTCAAATCGGCAGCTTTCAACTTTGCTTTAAATAAATCGGCGCCTGTAAAATTTGCCCCTGCTAGATTTGGTCGGTCAGATTGTTCACCACTGAGATTAGCTTCATGCAAGATAGCATTGGTAAGATTGGCATTTGACAAGTTAATGAATTTTGTATCGATTAATGATAGATTAGCTTGTCTGAGGTTTGCCCCACTGAGATTAACATTCTCTAATGTTGCCTTGAATAAATTAGCTGGTGATGGAAAGTTACTGTTAGGAGCAAAAATTGCATTAGATGCATTAACATTAAACCACTTAGATTCTTCAAAATTAGTACTTCTTAGTCCTGTACCAACGAATTGAACATCTGTGAGAGAGGCTTTGAAAAAAGTTGAGCCGTTCAGGTTTTGACCGTTGAAGTTGTTTCCAACCAAGATTTGATTGCTAAAGTCTTGAGCTGCCATCGTATATATCCTCAGAAAATCTAAATTGGTTTAAAGATTAATAATTGAAGCTACTTTTTACTTCCATAGGTTGCTATTGGGAAGCTTCTTGTTGAAATGAAATCAAACTACGTTGCTACCCCACATCTTGCAGCAGGTCCAGAAACCGGGCTTCTTGACAAAGACTTTGCTATAAAACGTTGATTTTTCGTACAGAAGCCCGGTTTCTTTGAGCTTGTTGACAATGGTGCATTCCGGTAACTCACATCTTGCACGTCTGCCCAGAAACCGGGCTTCTTGACAAAGACTTTGCTATAAAACGTTGATTTTTTGTACAGAAGCCCGGTTTCTTTGAGCTTGTTGACAATGGTGCATTCCGGTAACTCACATCTTGCACGCCTGTCTAGAAACCGGGCTTCTTGACAAAGACTTTGCTATAAAACGTTGATTTTTTGTACAGAAGCCCGGTTTCTTTGAGCTTGTTGACAATGGTGCATTCCGGTAAGCTACCCGCGATTTAGGCAGATTGTTTGATTTCTACTGGTTGTTTCGCAACTGGAGGTTGGAGTTGCTCTTGTAACCAGGTGTTAAATAGTTCATTCAATAATTTTTGTTTCATTGGCTCGTCTAATTTAGCTGGTAATAGTTTTTCTAAGCGGACAATTATCCACCATTCACCAACGCGCGTTGGGGGTGATAACTGACCTGGTTGATTAATGGTAAGGATTTGGGCTAAGGTTGGATGGGGTGATGAAAGAGGGACTGGACCGATTAAACCGCCTGTAGAAGTTTCTGTACCTTCAGAATATTGTCTTGCTAATTCTGCAAAAGGTTGTTCATCTTCTAAAAGGCGAAAGTAAAGTTCGCGCGCTAAATCTGCATCTCGAACGCGAATAAGGGAGTAGATAACCTGGTCAAGTTGTTGTTTGCGTCCCAGGAAGTAAGATTCTAAACGATTACCCCAAGTCGCTTGTTGAAACTTCTCTATTCTGAGTTTTCGAGTTGCTAATTCTAGTAATTGTGCTTCTGTTAATCCCTGTTGTTGCAACCAATCTTGACGTTCAAGTTCTGATGTTAATTGATGTTGTTGGCAAAATTGTTGGTGGCACTTAGCTTCTTCTTCAAGTGTACAGCAAAAGGGTGCAATTGCCGACTCAATTACTAGTTCTTGTTTGAGTTTTGGTAACATTTGATATTGACTCAACAAGGGCACTATTTCTTGGGCTGTCACCTTGCGATTATTTACCTGTAAGAGTTCAAGCGATGCAGGTATAAGTTTTTCTGGCTCTTGGTACTTAGTGTTTGCTTTCTTGTCTGTAATTAATAATACTTTTGAATTATTTTTGATTTCGCTACTTGGAAATACCAATTTCGTATTATCTTCCTGCTGCTGTATCCATTGCAGGTGTTTAGGTAATAACACTGACAAATTATAGTATTTTTTGACTGTTTCCCTAGCTTTGGCGCGAATTTGTGCCATTTTATCGGGGTGGTTAAGTGCTTCCTCGATGCGGTCGCAAATTTCCTGGGGTGAGAAAAAGTCAGCTAATAAGCCATTAACTCCATCTTGAATGACTTCCATTACAGGGGCAGTTTGAGAAGCCACGACTAAACAACCTGTACTAAGAGATTCGAGTAACGACCAGGATAAAACAAAGGGACGGGTTAAATAAACATGAGCCGAAGATGCTTGGAGAACTTGCAAATATTCTTCGTAAGGCAGCCAACCTGTAAAATGGATTCGACTTTGGTCAATAGGGAATTTATTCAGCGTCAAATCTTTATAGGTTTGACCATTAGGTAACTTTTTACCATAGGCTACCCGGTTTTCTCCCACGACTACTATGTGACAATTCGGGCGCCGTTGCTGGAGTAAGGAAACTGCTTCCATAAATTGCGGGAAACCTCGGTAAGGTTCCATACCTCTAGTTGCATAAGTGACAATTTCATCAACATGGGAAAGGTCAAGGTTTTTGCTTGGTAGAACTAACTTTGCCCCTGGTTTAGGGCGGAAAAAGTCAGTATCAACGCCATCATGAAGAACATTAATTTTACTTTGATATTCGGATGGAAACTGTTGACGTTGCCAATAGGTTGGAGACAGACCGCGATCACAACTATATAAATCCTGCAAAATCGGCGCATTTTTGATACGAATCCGAGCTTCATCGTCCACGGTTAGTGGTTCATTGGGGTCAAAATCACAATCGGAACCATGAGCGTGATAAAACCACTCAAAATAACATAATAATTTAGCTTGAGGAAAAATATCTTTAATAAATAATGTTGGTCCCCAACCAGAATGACCGTAAACGACATCAGGCACAAATCCTTTAGCCTTTAGCTGTTCTGCCATGCGAAAAACAGCCTGACCCTGAAGAACAGCATTTTCCAGAGTTTTAACATAGTGGTGGGTTTCCGGTCGAGCTTCCCGTTTCACCTGATAAAGAACTTTGTTAACACCAGGTATGCTTCCTTCATGACGAGCAGTACCGAAAAAAACCTGGTTACTACTGTCTTTGGCTAAAGCTGCGGCGATATGGCGAAATTGGGCGGGAAAATTGGGGTGGAGAAATAATATTCGCATGACAGTTTTGTAATTAAATATTTCTCAATTGCATAAGTTGGTTAAGAGTTTAATCCCCCCAACCCCCCTTAATAAGGGGGGCTTTAAATGCTCTTTTTCCCCTTAATAAGGGGGGTTAGGGGGGATTAGGTAGGAATTTTAAACTCTAGCCTTTTTCCTAAATGAATACCTGCTTTTGTTAAAAGATAAAGTCGCTAGCATCAACATTAGTGGCAGTGAAGTTTCCTAGGGTAATGGTATCTGTACCGAACACTCCACTGGAAATCAGGGTGTTTGTGCCATTTTGAGTAACTGTTAAAGCTCCGAAACTGGTTGCAAATGCTGTTAAGTTTATTTTGTCTGCCGCATCACCGAAAGCGTTGATACGATCAACTCCAAAACCAGATGCAAAGATAAAGGTATCGTTTCCGGCGCCACCGTTCATGATATCGTTACCTGCGCCACCAATCAAGGTATCATTACCACCTGCACCAAGCAGGGTGTCATTACCAAAACCACCAAGTAGGGTGTCAGCACCAGCACCACCATTGAGGTTATCATTACCGACACCACCATCGAGATAATCATTACCAGTATCACCAGTCAGGGTGTCATTACCAGCATTACCGAAGATGTTATCGTTTGCGGTTGTACCGTTGAGGGTATTGTCTGAAGCATCTCCAACAATTAAACCGATCGCATCAACTGCGGTCGCATCGGTGAGGTTAGCACCGAAAAAGTTCGCATTGGTAAAATTACCTTTGGAAAGGTCAGCGTTGCTTAAATTGGCATTTGTGAAATTTGCACCAGTGGCGATTGCATCAGTGGTGAGTACTCCACTCAGGTTAGCTCCCGTGAAGTTCGCATTTGTCAAGTCAGCTGTGGTAAAGTCAGCGCTAATCAAATTGGCATTGGTAAAATTGGCACCAACTGCAGAACCGTTAATGAAGACATCTTCTGCATTGGCTTGGGTAAAGTTTGCTCCACTTACATCAGTCTGATCAAATCTGGTTCCAGTCAGGTTGGTAACTGTACTACCAGAGGCGCTAAAATCAGAACCAGTCAAAACAGCATCATCGATCAGCGCACCACTTAAATTTGCACCACGAAAACTCAGGTTAGCAGTTTGACCCGGTTCGAGGGGAGCATCACTCAAAGAAACACCGCTCAAATTAGCGAGGTCAAAAATAGAGTTTTGCAGGGTGACATCTGTGAAATTTGTTTGCTGGAAGTCTGCACCTGTGGCATTGACGTTGACTAAAAGAGTCGCTTCTAGAGTCGCTCCTTGAAGGTCGGCATCTGTGAGATTGGCGCCTGTAAAGTCAGCAGCTTTCAAATTGGCACCCGTCAAGTCCGCACGGGTAAAATTAGCACCAGTCAAGTTGGGACGTTCAGATTGTTCACCACTCAGATTAGCTCCCTGGAGAATGGCATCCGTGAGGTTAGCATTTGATAGGTTAATATTTGATGTATTAACTAACGTTAGATTTGCCTGTCTCAAGTTGGCGCCACTGAGATTGACATTCTCTAATGTTGCGAGAGACAAATTAGCTGGTCCAAAGTTGGCATTGGGGGCAAAAATCGCATTACGGGCATTAACATTAATCCAGGTGGATTCACTAAAGTTAGTGCCTCTTAATTGTGTGGCAGTACCTGCATTGTTGGGATCGAAGCGGACGCTTTCCAGTCTGGCTTTGAAAAAATTGGAACCGTTGAGATTTTGACCCCGGAAGCTATTTCCGACTAAGTTTTGTCCTTCAAAGTTAAAAGCTGTCATAGTTACACCTTAAAAAGGATTAATTGGTTGAAGTTTGAAAGGTACGTAATGCTAACTGAAGTTGTAGAGAGCGTCAATCACTAGTACTAATTTTTACATAGCTTTACTGACGCGGACTTACAAAGAAACTGGGTTTTTGTATAGATCTCCAACTTCTTTAAGAAGTCGGAGGTCTGAATATTCACAACTCGGGCTGATTTTTTATTCCCACTCTCAGGACAGCATGGTTAGAATTGAGGTACAAATGATTTTGTTGGGTCAGGTCGGTAGTACTTGGCTACTTGCTAAGTAAACCACCTGGTTCATTTTTTAGACTATGAAGTCGTTCGCGTCGATCGTGATAACAGATGCATTTGCACCATTAATAGTAGCCACTAGTTCTGAGTAATCTGGGATTCCGTTGGCTGGTTCACCTGGATTCACAACCCTGAGAGTAACGCTAGAAGTACCATTACCAGTGATGATCAGGTCAGTAAAGGCGCCATCAAATTCGATCCGGTCGGTACCATCTTGGAAATCAGTGATTATGTCGCCGACTGGTTGTGGTAGAGGTGGAAATTCGCTAGGATCTAGCACAAAGCCACTGCTTGCTATTTGGAATAAGTCCGCATCTGCACCGCCAGTTAGTGTGTCGGCAGCAGTTTCAATTGTTCCTGTTTCGCCACCAGAGAGAATATCAAAGCCTGCACCACCAATAACGCGATCAGCACCGAAGCCTCCATTAAGGCTGTCATTTCCGGCTTGACCATTAAGGACATCATTACCAGACAAAGAATCTGCTACACCGAAATCCCCGTAAATGACGTCATCACCACCGCCACCTAAGAGGTTATCAACGCCTTCGCCACCATCAATGAAGTCAGCATCAGCTCCGGCTGTGATGCTTTCATTACCAGCACCACCATAGAAGTAGTTAGCACCAACAGTATCTGTAAAGACATCATTACCGCCACCACCATACATGGTGTCATTACCATCGCCACCATTCAGGGTGTCTGCTCCTTGAGCAATTGTGCCTAGTTGGTCATCACCATATAGCACATCATTAGTAAAGCTGCCGACAAGATTGTCGTTGCCACTTCCGCCCAGCGCTACATCGCCTTCACCAGCATAAACCCAGTCATTTCCAAAACCACCATCAAGGTAGTCAATGCCATCAAGAGCATCAGTGGCATTGGCACCGCCAAACATAGTGTCATTACCGGCATCGCCAAACAAAGAGTCTTCCCCTTCCTGACCAAAGAGGCGATCTGCTCCATCACCACCGTGCAGGTTGTCTTTGTCGAGTCCACCACGGAGAATGTCGTTACCACCTTCCCCATAGATTTCATCCTCACCGGCTTCGCCCAAGAGACTATCAACTCCATCACCACCGTAAATTAAGTCTTTGTCGTCTCCACCGAAGATGGTATCGTTACCGCCTAAGCCATTAAGCGTGTCTTCCTTACCAAAGCCGCGAATTGTGTCGGCTCCAGTTCTGTTTGGGCCTGGATCAGTTCCGATCAAGAAATCTGGCTCAGGTGTTCCATTTCTTACTGCCATAAGTCAAAAACTCCTATGTATTTTAGAAAAGTATTTTGTTATTGTGCAGATGCACACTACAAAGTTTGTTTGAACTCTCACTATCTCCTCCCCTCTCTCAAATTTGAGAGAGGGGTGTCAAAGACATAGCGAGAAGAGGTGACATGCTGTTGGTAAAACCAGTAGTAACAAAAGTTTTGATTATGCTGTTCATTTTATTAATCGTTTGCTGGAAGAACTAAATTTGTAAAAGACTCAAACAGTTACTGCAATGAAGCAAAATCCTCAATAAGGGTTATAACCCCTCGATACGGAAAAAGCATGTTATGATATTTAAAAGGCGCCGTCGCTGAGGTTTACGTGAGAACTAGTCATCTGAGACTCCGCATAACACACTGTAAAAAAAATAGTTGCCATTTTGGCAGAAGTTCTGGTAGACTAGATTCAAGGCAAAAGAAGAGCAAAAGCTCTTACTTCTAACTTAGAAACAGTAGTTGATTCAGATGTAAGCGTCTGACTGGCGTCCTTCGCGCACCAGTAAAATATCAAACTAGCACATTTTCTGAAACCATTGGTATATATGGGATTTTTGAATGTGCAAGTTAGAAGTTAAGCAAAACTTGACAAACTAAAATCAACGAACATATGTTCTTGTTAAAAATAACTAAAAGGACAGAATCTCTTAAATAATAGCATTAAATGATACTTTTAATGTATCTGCTTAATTTATTGTTTGAAACTTGTATTAAAACTCTAAACAAAAATAGGGCACAGACTTATTTTTCGAGCTAACGCATTTTATCCCAGTTTCAAGGCAAACAAATAGCTCATTCGTATACAGTACTAGAAAAGCCATAAAAGACTTTAGTAACATTTAATACGATTTAAATTGCTCGACACAATTAGTAATATAGTTGCCAGATTCAGCTTTGTCAATGCTGTAATCATGAGAAAATTCTCATAATTAAAAAGATTTAATCAATTACATATTGTTTTTTATACCAATGATTTTAAGTTAGTTGCGAGTTACCAATATCGAATTCTACCTCTAAACTCTACTACCTACTTAATTGATGCTTAAGTATTATTACTTAACAAAGTGTAAAAATAATTGCATCATATAGTATGATTGATGATAACAATAATAAAAAGTTTAAAAAAAATCATACTTTAGATAGGTCAATGAAGTCATAAATATGCTTGAATGTAATTTTAGTTAAGCAAAATACAAATTCGATAAATTAATCTCTTCGAGCATACAGACCCCAAACTTAAAATTAAGTTCGATAAATCCCACTTGGAAACTGGTATGTCTGTTGCTACGGATTCTATTGCTAAATTTATTGTCAAGCTTGAAGGGTTTGATAAGCTGCCAAGCGATGCCTTGGCTAATTTATTAGAAAAAATTCGTCCTACTCGTTATCGTGTGGGACAGAATATTTTAGGGAAAGACAAAATACCCGAGCGCATCGTAATTATTCATAAAGGCAGAGTGCGCTTATTAACATATGACCCTTGTACACAAGTACCAACTACCTTAAAATTTCTCGAACCTGGAGATGTTTTAGGTGAAATTGGTATTTTGCGAGAGTCTGGATGTGAAATTGCAATCGCATCGAGCGAAGTAACATGTTTAACATTAGATGCTGGGGAGTACTTGCATTTACTTTCCAAATATCCAGCTTTTGCTCAGGTGCGTAAAAATCGCTGTCACTTGTTGGAAATATTTGATGTCTTAGGGATGCAAAAGCAAATCCAAGCGAATGCAGCGATTAATCTTAAAGAATTGGCTCAAAATGCTTTATTATCAGCCCAAGTACATTATCTTTCACCGAGAACAACCCACATTCGTGAGTTAGAGAAAGAATTAGACCCAGAAAGAATCTGGTTTGTCAGTGGTGGGGGAAGGGTAAAGAGCTTTTCTCCGGGTTCAAGTTTGGAGTTGGGTAATAGTACAGGTAAATTAGAGATTATTGGCAAAAAACCAGCACGTTTGATTGGTTTGCGTGCGTTAGATTTATTACTACTAGACATAAATCAGCAGCAGCATGATTCTATAGAAGTTAGTGGAGTCGATGATTTAGATGAAATCGATATTCCCTACGCAGAAAATGAAAAGGTGACAGTTGCTAGCAGCGTATCTAAAAAAGATAAAAGAAAATATCCATTTATTCAGGGAAAAGGACAACTAAATTCGGCAATTGCCTGTTTTCAAATGGTATCCAAACATTTGCAAATGCCGTTTCGTCGGGAGATTGTGAATCGTATATTAACTGAAAATAGCAAGCGTTCTGGTACGGTGTCATTCCAACTGTGTGCTTATCTAGCAGAGTTGGTGGGATTAAAGTCACAACTGCTAGATGTACCTGTTTCCCAAATCGAACGGATTCCGACACCAGCGTTAATTCGCTATGAAGATAGTTTTGCGGTGTTGTATGAAACGGGTGAAAGAGTCGTGGTTTTGGGTGTACCTTCCCAAGGAATTCAGTACTTTCAACCCGCACAATTGGTGAATGAGTTGGTGAATGACTTGGAAAGCTCAGAAAGCGTTTCTCCACCAAAGTTGCGGGTATTGCTGCTTTCTGCGACGAAAGCTACACCGAAACAACGCTTTGGTTTACAATGGTTTGTTCCCTACTTATGGCGTTACAAACGAGTGCTAATAGAAGTGTTCATAGCTTCTTTCTTTATACAGTTAGCGGCATTAGTAAACCCCCTAGTTGTTCAAATAATAATCGACCAAGTAATTGTTCAGAATAGCATCAAAACTCTACATCTTTTTGGAGGGTTACTAGTAGTTGTTGCATTGTTTGAATCACTATTGACAACATTAAGAACCTATTTATTTGTTGATACTACTAACCGAATTGATATGGGTTTGGGGTCACAAATTATTGACCACTTATTTCGTCTCCCTCTTAACTATTACCAACGCCGACCAGTAGGAGAGCTAGCGACCCGCATTAATGAGTTAGAAAATATTCGTCAATTTCTCACAGGTACAGCTTTGACTGTGGGCTTAGATGCCCTATTTTCAGTAATTTACATTATTGTCATGCTGTTTTACAGTTGGCAATTAACTTTAGTCGGTTTAGCGACAATTCCGATATTCATTTTGCTGACATTAATATTTTCTCCCTTAGTGAGGAAACAGCTACGAGCAAAAGCCGAACGTAATGCTGTCACCCAATCTTATTTAGTAGAAGTCATATCTGGAATTCAGACGGTCAAAGCCCAAAATATCGAATTGCGCTCACGCTTTTCTTGGCAAGAGCGTTATGCCGATTATATTGCCTCCGGTTTCAAAACTGTTGTCACTTCTACAATTGCTGGTTCTGCAAGTAGTTTTCTCAATAAACTCAGCAGTTTACTTGTTTTATGGATGGGAGCTTATTTAGTAGTTCAGGGAGAATTAACGTTAGGTGAATTAATTGCTTTTAGAATTATTTCTAGTTACGTTACTAGCCCTTTATTACGTTTAGCCCAACTGTGGCAAAGTTTTCAAGAAACAGCTTTATCTTTAGAGCGTTTAAGCGATATTATTGATACTCCCCAAGAAGCTGAAAACGACCGTAATAACATTCCATTACCAGCAGTTACTGGCGCCGTCAAATACGAGAATCTTTACTTTAGATTTAGAACAGATGGACCGCTACAACTTTGCAACATTAATCTTAATTTTGCTCCGGGTCAATTTATCGGAATTGTTGGGGGAAGCGGCGCCGGAAAAAGTACTTTAACTAAATTATTAATTCGACTGTATGAACCAGAATCAGGTAGAATATTAATAGATGGTTACGATATTTCTAAAGTTGAATTATATTCACTGCGGCGCCAAGTAGGGTTTGTCCCTCAAGATTCCCTATTGTTTGAAGGAACAATTCAAGAAAATATTGCTTTAACTAATCCCGATGCGACTACAGAGGAAATCATTGAAGCAGCAAAAATTGCCGCAGCACACGATTTTATTATGGACTTACCCAACGGTTACAACACCAAGGTAGGCGAACGTGGTGCATCACTATCAGGAGGACAAAGACAAAGAATAGCTATCGCGCGGTCTGTTTTACAAAGTCCAAAGTTATTAGTGTTGGATGAGGCAACTAGCGCCTTAGATTATATTACAGAAAGACAAGTTTGTTTGAATTTAGCTCAAGCGTTTCAGGATAGTACAGTCTTTTTTATCACTCACCGTTTGAACACCGTCAAACATGCAAATACAATTGTTGTGATGGATGGCGGTAGAGTCGTTGAGCAAGGAACTCATCATGAATTAATGGCAATGGAAGGTCATTATTTTTATCTCTATAATCAGCAGGAAGTGAATTTTTAATTAACCGATTCAGTCTGAACAACAAGATTCCCGACTTCTTAAATAAGTCAGGAATCCAAAATCTATTCATGTACTAAATAAAATCTAAAATTGCTATGACTAAGCTAGATAATTACCAACTTAATGGTAGAAATGCTAACAAAAAGCATAAAAATAGTATTAAGCTACTAGAATCAAATAAATCAATAACTGAACCCAAAGCTCCTAAACCTCCTGCAAAAAAACTTGTAGAGCAAACCGATACACGCAGCTTTGAGCAATCTGTCGTTCTACGTCAATCTCCAGTTTGGTCGCGCGTAATTATGGGGACTTTAGTAGGTACTGCATGTATTGGAATTGCTTGGGCATGTATAGCTAAAATTGAGCAAGCTGTTCCAGCAGTTGGTCAATTAAAACCGGAAGGAAGTGTCAAAGAAGTTCAAGCACCAGTGGGTGGAGTTGTCAAAGAAGTTTATGTGAAAGATGGACAGAAGGTAAAACCAGGAGATTTATTGTTAGTCTTTGATTCTACTGCTACGAATGCAGAATTAAATTCGATGCAAAAAATTCGTAATGGTTTGATGCAGGAGAATCAAATTTATCGACAATTAATACAAACTAATTCGACAGTGAGTGTATCTGGGAAAGGTTTAGGTATTTCTTTATCTCCAGAGGCTAATTCTCTACTTAAAAATCGTACTGCTTTGCTTACAGAAAACGAGCTATTGCGAAAAGAACTGACGAACTCAGATAATATTTCTAAATTCGGCAGTGACGAACAATTTCGCTTACAAACAGCTAGAAGAGAATTAGATGGTCGCTCTAATGCATCGCGTTTAGAGGTCGAACAAATCAGAAGATTATTGGCACAAAATTCAATTAAAATTACAGATACTCAAGCTAGTTTAGCTATTGAAACAGAAATTACTACTAAATTGGCGCCTTTGGCAAAAGAAGGAGCAATCGCACAACTGCAATATCTACAGCAAGACAAAAAAGTACAAAATCTAAAGGCACAAGTAGCGCAATTATTAGAAGAACAACAGCGTCTGCAACTTGATATTCAACAAGGGCAACAAGAGGTAAAAAATACGGTAACTATTTCTCATAAAAATGTTTTAGAAAAAATTACTAATAATAAAAATAGAATTGCCGAAATAGAGAGCCAATTTACCAAAATTTTGTTAGATAACGAAAAGAAACTAGCTGAGATAAATAGTAAAATTTCTCAAGTACAATTAAATGCAAAATATGAAAAACTCCGTGCGCCTATAGCTGGAACGATTTTTGATTTACAATCTGGCAGTAGTGGTTTTGTGACTAGGCCAAGCGAAAAACTCCTGTCAATTGTACCCGACGACCAATTTATTGCTGAAGCATATATAACCAATAAAGATATTGGTTTTGTGAGAGAAGGAATGAAAGTAGATGTCAGAATAGATTCCTTTCCTTTTAACGAATTTGGCGATATTAAAGGAGAAATTACTTGGATAGCTTCAGATGCATTAGCACCAGATGAAACTCATCGGTATTATCGTTTCCCTATAAAAATAAAATTAAATCAACAATCACTTAATGTTAAAGGTAGAAAAATATCCTTGCAATCAGGAATGTCTGTCACTGCTAACATTAAGGTGCGCGAAGAAAGGAGTGTAATTAGTATGTTTACAGAGTTATTTACAAAGCAAATTGAAAGCTTGAAGGAAGTTCGCTAAAATTAGGTTTTACTGAAAGTAGTTTTAATGGGCACCAGTCTTAACAGTTACAATTTTTTAGCTAACCATTTTAGGAAAAGTCAATGATGACATTTGGATATTATATCTTTAACTTGATTGTATGTTGGGTTACGCAAAGCCGGAACCCAACCTACAGCTTCGTTAAATTGTTGCACTTACCTTCTTTTTATCCTTTTTATCCCATTCTTCAATAACTTTTTTAACGTGTTCTATTTCTTCAAAGTCTACACGTACTGTGGCATTTTCAAATTCGATACCTAATACTGTGATGACTTCGAGGATTTCTACAAAGCTGGCACATTGATAATCAGTTCTTTCGTATTCTACGACTCGCGCGCTTTCAATGCCTAACATTGTGGCAAGTTCTTCAATGCTGATTTTTGCGGCAATTCGAGCTTTGATTAATGCGTCTGGTAATTTACAAAAAGATTCTACCTTAATTTTAATTGGTTCATTTTTTGTACAATTTATTAGTGTTTCATATTCGGCTATTTCAGCTTCTAACTTGTCTATGTGACATTGTAAAGCACTCCGGTTTTGCGAGTACCGTGTGTAGTCCTTCTGAATAGCTGCTTCATCGCTGTCCATTGCAGCAATAGATTTTTGGAACTTTGTTACCCATTCTTGACTATATTGATATTGATTTTCATTTTTAATCATGGTTCCCACCTCATTAAATCTATAGCTATAATGCCTTTTTTGTTTTTATCTCTATCTGTCTGAAAAAACTCAAATGAATTTTCTCCATAGTTACCAACAGGTTGGTTAGATGGATAAACTTCACCTTTGTATCTCGCTTTGAGTGCGGCACGGTCATGATGGTTAAATAGCCTGGGGGCATTTATTCTAAGATAATCAGCATCTGCTGTTTCATTATCATAACAAGCATCAAAGTCACCAGGGTCTGATTTTGCTGTCGTAAAACTGCCGTTTATGTAAATTACTCTCAATACTGCTCGGTTAAGGATTTAATCCCCCCAACCCCCCTTGATAAGGGGGCTTTAAATCCTCTTTTTCCCCCCTTAATAAGGGGGGTTAGGGGGGATCGATTATGGTAGAAAATCTTAACCGAGCAGTATTGAAATTACTCTACATCCTGCTGCTGGTAAATTACCAATTTCATCAAATTCAGGGATCATTCACTCACACAATAACAGATATATTAATTATCTGCTATCAGAGTAAATTAATTATAAGTTGTTTTTGTTGGGTTACGCAAAGCCTTCACCCAACCTACAGTTCATCCGTTACATCCGTTTATCATCCGTTGCCAGATTAGTTTAGGTTACTTGGTATAGTTTTGAATTTTTCTTTGGGTCCTAATGAGTAGTCTTCTAGTTTAAAATCGGCAAAAGGCTTTTCTTCTAAACGATTTCGTAATGCTTCATCCAAAATTACACCATCTGATTTTTTGCGTACTCCGATAATTATGATGCTACGTTGATAAGCTGTTGCGTCTTGGTTGCTTTTGCAGTCGGTGCGGTTGAATTGTCCTAGGTTTAATAATCGATATCCTTGTAGGTTGCGGTTATTACTGAAGAGTTTTTTAGATAATAATTGAATTTGTTTGGCTCTTTCTAATGCTCGTGCTTCTTCGGTTGCTATATTACCTTCGCATGATGCTGTTCCCACTGAGATTATTTCGCTGGGGTTTTCCATGATGCGTTGTATTCCTTCTTCTTGAAGGTTTGATTTTAAGGTGTCAAGATTTATAGTTTGGTCGTTATGTTTGATTTGAAAACTACTACCTAATAACCATTTATATTCTACTGATAAAACTGCAATGTTAAATTCGGCTACTCTTCCTTGACTATCTTTACCTGGTTGATAGGGGAAGTAGTCTACTGTGACTTTATCACCTTTTTTACGCTCCGGCGCCTGTCCATAGCTGCCACCAGTAGCATATCTATCCGAACGAGTTGCTAGTGCGACAAATCCTAATAATCCTAACACAACTAGCAATGCACTAATTAATGCTAGTAATGGGACGGTTACACGCTTTTCTTCTTCGGGTGGGCATACAGGTTGTGGTGGTAGGGTGGTAGTATGAGGTGATGATAAAATTTCTGTTTTTGGATTAATTACGGCGCCTACAACGTTAACGGTTGCTGCACTGCTAGCATTAGGGTATTGGTCGAATTGACCTAAGCGTTGTAAAATTTCTTCAGCAGTTTTAGCACGGTTGTTGATTTCGTGTGCCATTAGCCAGTCGATAAGATTGAGTAATGCTGGTGAGATATTCTTGGTATGTGGGCGCCATTGTAATTCGTTATTATAGGCATCGTACATAGTGTCAGGATGCTTACCTGTGAGTAAGAACACAAAGGTGCGTCCTAATGCGTAAAAGTCAGACTGTGTTACAGCTTTTCCATACATTTGTTCGGGTGCGCTGTAACCACCAGAGGAGATAGATGTTTGACTACCTGAACCACTACTAACTTTTGCGATATAACTGTTTGTTAATGCTCTTGCTGTGCCAAAGTCTATTAATACTAGTTGCCCATTTGGGCGAATCATTATATTAGATGGTTTAATGTCACGGTGTAAATACTGCTTGCCGTGTACTAATACTAAAATACTGGCTAATTGTTTTAACCAAGCAACTGCTTGTTCTTCAGAGATTGGACGGTTTTGCTGTTGCTGTAACCATTGCTCTAAGTTTGGCCCGTCAATTTTCTCCATCCCTAAGCAGTGCAACCCTAAACCTTCCCTAGTTTGATAGAGAAAATAACCTTCTACTCCGGGAATACCTGGATGGTGTAGTTCTCCTAGTACTGATGCTTCTTGTTTGAAGAGTTCTACAGCTTTGGCATCATAATTAAGGTCTTCTTTTAATACCTTGATAATTATAGGTTTATCCCGCTCGTAAGCATCGTATACTTTCCCGAAACCTGTTTTATCACTAAGTAGACGCATTACTCGAAAGCGTCCAAGTAACTCTAACTGGGAACCACAACTTTGACAAAAGCGGTTCTCGTCATTTTCTGGGTGATTAGGTTTTGGACAGGTAGGGTTTATACAAAGACTCATAGCGGAAAGGGAAAGGTGTCTGATATATGTTAGCAACTTAATCTTTATTCTCTGTGTACTCTGTGTCTCCGTGGTAAAAATAAGTTATCTTGTAGGACAGGCAGGGATGCCTGTTCCACAAGAAAGAGGTTTATTTCAAGACTTCTTTGAGTACGCTAACTAGTCTGTCAACGCTTTCGGGACGACTATTGTAACCCATTAAACCTACTCGCCAAACTTTACCAGCAAGTTCACCTAGTCCCCCACCAACTTCGACGTTATGCTCATCAAGTAGTTTACGCGCGACTGCTTTTCCGTCAACTCCTTCGGGTATACATACTGTTGTAAGTGTAGGAAGACGATATTGCTTTTCGACGTGCATCTTCAAACCTATGCTTTCTAAGCTTTCCCACAAGTATTCGACGTTCTTTTGGTGACGCTGCCAGCAGTTTTCAATACCTTCTTCTGCTATTAATCTTAGTGCTTCCCGCAGAGCATAATACATATTAATAGGCGCCGTATGATGGTAAACGCGCTCACTTCCCCAATATTTACCTAGTAGGTTCATATCGAGATACCAGTTTTTTACCTTGGTAGAACGGTTAAGTAATTTCTCCATTGCCTTCCGGCTCATTGTAAAAGGAGAGGCGCCAGGAGGGCAACCTAGACCTTTTTGGCTACAGCTATAAGCTAAGTCAACACCCCACTCATCTAAATATATTGGAGTTCCACCCAAACTTGTAACTGTATCGATTAATAGCAAAGTGCCATATTTTTCACACAGTTCTGAGACTCCTTCCATTGGTTGACGGGCGCCAGTAGAAGTTTCAGCATGAACTAATGCTAAAATACGCGGACGATGGGTTTCCATCGCTGCTTTAATTTCATCTAAACTAAAAACTTGTCCCCAAGGTTTTGTTATACTGCGAACATCGGCGCCGTAACGTCCTGCCATATCAACAAGACGATTACCGAAGTAACCCATTACACCAATTAAAACTACATCACCTGGTTCTACAGAGTTTGCAATAGTAGCTTCCATTGCCGCAGTTCCGGTACCACTAACTGCAATAGTCATGGCGTTATCAGTTTGCCATACATACCGAAGTAGCGATTGTATCTCATCCATTAAGTGTAAAAACGTAGGGTCAAGGTGCCCAACAGGTGAAGTATTCATCGCCTTAAGCACATCTGGATGAGAGTTAGAAGGACCAGGACCCAACAGCAAGCGGTTGGGCATTGATAAAGGACTAAGGTTTAATTTTTGACTCGTTTTGATAGAAAGCGTTTGTGTCATGATGCCCAAATAGTAAATTAGATTACAACAAGCTATTTTTGAATTTATAGCGTAATGGGCGCCAATGAATATGACATGCAATAAATGTAAAGACGCGATACTGTAGAGACGCGATTAATCGCGTCTCTACATGTATGATGTTTTAACAACAAAGGTACTAGTGGTGTAATTGAGTAGTATATAATCAGATAACTAAACGCCAATCGAGATAAAGACTTATGTTGTCAGACCATCTCAAAGCCTTTGCGTTACCCAGCACAGAAGATCTACCTTGCTCCGACGATACACCTGTGGACAACGAAGACCAAAATTATTTGCCTAACGTTTTGTTATTTTTGCTGAAATCTATCTGGAAAGAACGAGAAGATTGGTTCTTTGGTGTAAACATGGCAGTATACCATACAACAGGAACTAACTCAGATATACCTGTTGTACCAGATGGTTTTTTATCGCTGGGGGTGGAACGTAAAAAAGGTGGGAAATCACGTAGAAGTTATGCCACTTGGGAAGAAAATGGAGTGGCGCCTATTTTTGTACTTGAGATGGTATCGCATCAACCAGGTAGTGAATACGATAAAAAACTTAAGATTTACGCGAAATTGGGTGTACTTTACTACTTAATTTATAATCCAGAGTACTGGAAACGCGACAAACATCAACCCTTTGAGGTTTATAAATTAGTAAATAAATCATATAAATTACAAAGTGGCGAACCTTATTGGATGCCAGAAGTAGGGTTAGGTGTTGGAAGACACCAAATGACGGTAAATGGTATTTCAGAAGAGTTTTTATTTTGGTATGACGAGCAAGGAGAACGTTATTTAACAGGAGACGAAACTACAATAATTGAACGTCAACGTGCTGACCGAGAAAAACAACGCGTGGATCGAGAAGAACGACGTGCTGACGAAGAACGTCGAATGAGGGAGCAAGAAACTTTGCGCGCTAATGAAGAGCGTCGAATGAGAGAGCAAGAAACTTTGCGTGCTGACCAAGAGCGTCAAAAGAACGAACAGCTAATTCAATATTTACGCTCTCTGGGCATTGACCCTAATAATTTACCACCGAATTGATCAGATGAATAAGGGCTGAACAGAAAGGGAAGCTTATTGAGAATATCTTCAGTACTGTTCCGAAATAGTATTTGTTAACGCTGTAGTTTATTATACTGATTACAGACGGAGATTCGCGCTCAAATATATGAAATATATTGCAACTTGTTTAGTAATGCTATCCGGTTTTCTTTTGGCTGCTCCCGCAGAAGCTAGATGGATAAACGTTTCTGGAGTAACGAATGATGGCGCCACGTTAAGTTTTGAAAACAATGACCCAGGACTTACCCGATTTTCTTACCGAGTTATCACAAAGGATAGTGTAAGAATACAACAAGGAGTAACTAGTTGGTGTTATCGCGGACAAGTCAAAAAAAATCCAAATGCAGTTCCTACAACTGAAACACCTGGATGGTACGTTTACCAAGGGGATAATATTACATCCGTATATGCTAATTCACCTGCTAGTATAAATTTACTTAAAGTTATCTGTGCAGGAACCTAATAAGAAGAGTACTTTTTAAGAGAATCGTCTATGAGTGCGAATCGTTGGATAATAGTGTTTAGCAGTTACCCAACCGACATCTACGTTTGCGTTTTGGCTATTTATGGTTGTTTGGTGATGTTACCTGATGTATCTAGTTCGTATGTGACAAAAGCATTTTGTTTTACATCAACTGCTACGTTCCAGAAGTAATTTCCTTGATTTTGATTGTATTGTTGTTCTGCGCTTAGGAAGTAAACGCGGTTGCTAGGAATTTTAAAGCGTTTGCTTGCTGTTTTGGCTATATTAGTTGCCCAAGAATTAGGCATTAAATCATTGCGAGTGAAGAGTGTTTTTGTTGCTTCTGTGCGAGCTTGTTCACCTTTTTCGGAGGCTAAGTAAATATATTCTTTTCCTGGTTTTCCTTCAATGACTACTCGCCAACCAAGTTGATTGTCGTCGGTACGACATCTTGCATAAGGTAGGGCGAATTCTACACAAATATTCGTCCAAGTTTTCCGCTGTACTTGTTTGATGAGCAATACGTTTTTGGATAATTCCAGGTGCTTTGATGCCATATTTAGGATATTATCCATGACGGGTTTTGGAACTGATGCACTAGTTCGGTTTTGTGGGTCTCTTCCTATTAGAATTACTTGGTCTACAGAATCTGAGACAAAGTAATGCCAGTATTTATTTCCATCGGCGATTGTTACATTCCAACCTGTGAATACTGCTACGTCACAAAGTGGTAGAGGAATATTTCCACAATCTGGCGCCCATTTTCCACGTTTTGTATTAATGACTTTCCCTGAATTTTTGCCTAATCCCCAATCTGAGCGGGCGTTACGCAGTGCTGCATCTGTAATTTTTTTAGGCGCCACTACTTCTGATTTTACTTGTTGTTTAATTGAGTCTGGTGGTTGTGCAGTTGTAATAGATGCGCTTGTGGTAAGCGTGATTAAGGCTGCTAAAGCGATATGTATATACTTTAGTGATTTCATATTTTTTTGAGTTATATAGTTTGTGTAAATAATTTAGCTTCTAAAAATAATTACTTGTTTATTGGTTACAGTTTTGGAAACATTAATAAATTTATGATTTAGACTTATGGGTGAGTGATAAATTCGATAATATACTTAGACTATTGACGCTAGTTTCTGCATTTTGTTCCCATTATTTATATTGTGATTGTAGATTGTTAGTTTTGGAGACGTGATTAATCACTTGGGAACTATAATGGCCGTTATGACGTTCAATAAGTATAAGGGTAAATTTCGATTTATTGTATTTGTAATAACGTCAATGAAATCATCTTTAGTATTTAAAAGTCTTATATTACTTGCTTTTAGCTTATCGACATCAATAATTGTTGCTCAAGAATATCCTGTTGCAGCTAGTAGTGTTGCTGTTACACCATCTGCAAAACCAGCTAGGTTAACTTTATCAGGACATAAGGCGCCTGTACGCGCGGTGGCAATTTCTCCAAATGGGCAAAGCATAGCTAGCGGTGGCGATGATAAAACAGTGAAGTTATGGGATGCTTTAACAGGGAAGTTGCTTTTTGATTTAAATGGACATGTGCAAAATATTAAATCAGTTGCGTTTACACCTGATGGAACAACGCTTGTAAGTTCTGATACTGAGACAATTAAACTGTGGAATACTAAAACTGGTCAGTTAATCAAAACTATTACTGCACATAAGAATGGTGTGTTTGCAGCTATTCTTACTCCTGATGGGCAAACACTCATTAGTACGGGTGCAGATAATACTATCAAGCTTTGGAATATTAAAACTGGGAAGCTTCAACGCTCTCTAAAAGCTGAAGCGCGCGTTTTAGCGGTCAGTTCTGATGGTAAAACGTTATTTAGCGGTGGTGAAAATGGCGGTAAGATTCGCATATGGAATTTAGCAACTGGAAAACAACTGCGAACTTTGACACCACCACGTCCCAAGGATGCATTTTCTCCACAGCAGCAAGCAAGTGGCGCCATTTCTCTTGCTATTAGTCCTAATGGACAAACTTTAATTAGTGGTGGTTATGATGATAGTTTTCAATCTGGTCCTTTGCAACAAACTGATGGTAAAAATCTCAAAGCTTGGAATTTGAAAACAGGGAAACTAATTTATAATGTTTCGATTGGTGGTGCAGGTGTTGATACGCTGGCTATAAGTCCTGATGGGAAGGTATTTGTTGCAGGTGGTTTGGGTTATGAAGTTGTATTGTGCGATATTAAGACATCGAAAGCGATTATTACACAAAAAGGTCATGCTGGTGGGATTTATGGTTTAGCCTTTAGTCGTGATGGTAAGACTCTTGTTAGTGGAAGTGGTGATAAATCTGTGAAGGTTTGGCAATTGGTGCCTAGTTTGTCATTAGTAGCGTAGCGAAGAATCTCGTTTATCTTTAAACTTTTTAGATGCTTCACTACGTTCAGCATGACATTTGTGTTTAAACTTTTTAAATGCTTCACTACGTTCAGCATGACATTTGTGTTTAAGTTGCTTTATTTTGAGGCAAATTGAATTATTTTTGTTTTTAATTCTTCTTTCGCTAATCGTAGCATGTTAGCGTGGTTAGCTTCCGGAATAGCGTAAAATTCTTTTTTGGATGTTGCTGCTGCAAATAATATTTTGCCATTTTCAAATGGAATATATTCGTCTTCGACAGCATGTATAATTAATACTGGACATTTCACTTTTTTAATAGCCCGCATTGGTGAAACTTCTGCAATGTCAAATTTTGCCATTTTTTCCGCTTCTCTAATGGCTCGATTTCTCCAAAACTCAGGCAATAAGGGTACTTGCTGTTTAATTGCGTCGTTTAAATCTGCAAAGGATGCAATTGTGACTAGTCTTTTAATTCGCGGTTCCTTGGATGCTGCTGATGTTGCTACGGCGCCACCTGCGGAAACTCCAATTAAGGTAATATCATTTGTGGCAATAGGATGGCGCCTTTCTAGGTCATCAATTAATCCTGATACATCTTGCCATTCGTGATAACCAAAGGTAAAGTAATCACTACCACTTCTACCATGTCCCCGCAAGTCTATTAATGCTAGATTAAATCCTGCTTGCCATAAGGGTAAACTAAATTCAAGCATGTCTTGACGTGTGGCGCCTCTTGAGTGTAATACAATTAATGTCTTTGTAGATGGTGTTTTGGCTGGTATAAACCAACCGGAAATATTAATATTATCTTTAGTTTTAAAAGCTAGTGTTTCAGCCAAGGCGCCGTACTGTTCTAGAATTGGGGGATTGTCGAGTACTGGAAATTTATAATGACTCAATAAACTATAGGGTAGCCAACGGTCGAACATGATAACTGCTATAAAAGGTATAATTAAGCTCGAAATACTAATTATTTGACGTTTTCCTATTTTTTTCAATTTTCTAGTACAAATATAATATTTAGTTAAAAAAGTTGTTTTACTTGACAGCTAAAGCCTGGAAGTAAAGGTGAGCTTATCGTATCATTAACAAACAGTGTTGCAACTTGAACTAGTTGAGCATTTTGACGCTGGTAAACTTCTATTTCCTGCTTCCTCCAATCTACAATCCAATACTCTTGTACACCTTTGGTCGAATAAAGCTTTAATTTTGCTTCTCTATCACGTCGTTGGTTACTAACACCTTCAGACAAAACTTCAACAACTAACTCTGGGGCGCCTGTTAAATGACCTTCTGCATCAACAACTTGTGCAAGTCGCCCATTACTTATCCAAATTACATCAGGGATAACATTGTCAGCATCAGAGAAAATCACCCCTGGAGCTAGAATCGGTTGACCATTACCCGTTGAGTCAGACCAAACCAATAATTTTGCGTAAATCCTTCCACCAGAATTTTGATGTCCAATATCAGGTGCCCTTGTCACAAATAATTCCCCATCAATAATTTCATAACGCTTCCATTCATCGGTAGCGAGAAGTTCTAAATCGGCAATTGTCCAGCGAATTTTATCTGGTGCTTGAGTCATGACGATATTTCCTAAAGCTTAATGCATTATAATATTTTACATTATAATGATGTATAAAATTAAATGTGACATTATAAAAAATATTGTATAAAAAGTGTTTAATTTTCAAAATTATGCAAATTCCTAAAATCGTAACGAAACGCTTAATTTTACGAGGATATGAGGAAAATGATTTAGATGCTTTCGCTGATATGTACGGCAATCCTGATGTTATGCGCTACATCGGTTCGGGTCAAACTTCTAACCGTTCTGAATCTTGGCGCCTTATGGCAGTGATGTTAGGACATTGGCATCTACGTGGTTATGGGTCATGGGCTGTTGAGGAACGTACTAGCGGCGCCATGATTGGTAGAGTTGGTTGTTGGCGCCCTGAAGGATGGCCAGGATTTGAGATTGGTTGGATGATTCGACGGGAATTTTGGGGAAAAGGATTTGCGACTGAGGCGGGTAGTGCTGCTATGGAATTTGCTTTTGAGGAGCTAGAGCAACCGCACGTGATTAGTATTATTCAGCCAGAGAATGCTGCTTCTCGACGTGTTGCCGAGAAGTTGGGGGAGAAGTTGGAGGGTACAGCAGAAGTTTTGGGTAAAGAATGTGTGGTTTATGGAATTAGTCGAGAGGAGTGGGAAAATAGTTAAATTATCAACATCAAAAACAAAATGTCAGAATACCTTAAAATCGAAGAATTAATTGCGTTGCCAAGGCTGTAAATCCTTCTATTAGTAACGATGGAACAAGGGTTGCTTATGTGAAACGTCAAGTTGACTGGGATAGCAATGTTTATCAATGGCATGTTTGGGTTTATGAGAATGGTAATAATTATCCATTGACGCGCGGTAAAAATGAAAGTTATCAACCTAAATGGGCGCCTTTTGATAGTGTACATTCCAAAACTTTGGCTTATTTAGCAAGACCGAGTGAAAGGGATAGGAAAAGGCAAATTTTTATTAAGCCTGATGGTGATGTTACGGCTTTTCAAGTTTCTTATGCTTCTGAAGATATTACCGCGTTTCAATGGGCGCCGTCAGGAGAGGGATTTTTCTTTGTTTCGCGTGAGGTTGAAGCTAAACCTATCAAAAAACGACGAGAAATTTATGGAGATATTGAGTATGTTAACCGTGAGTACCGCAATAGTACTTTATTTTATCTAGATTTGCAAAAAGGATTGGATAAAACTTTGCAAGCTAGTAAGTTACCGAAAGATTTGCGCGAAGGTAATGAAAACAAAGAGAATAATGGCACTAAAGAAGAAAAAGATGAATTGTCTATACAGTTTACATGTTTGAAAAATCTTCATATCCATGATTTTGATGTCGCTAGTAGTGGGAAAAAAGTCGCTTTGCTTGCTACACCTTCACCAAATTTAGCAGAACAAGACAAAATTGAAATTTATATTTTAGATGTAGATTCTAAGGAAGTTAATAAACTTGACGTTCCTCTTGTTGGTGTTAAACGTAACATTTTATTTTCTCCAGATAGTACTTGTGTTTGCTTTACTTATTTACGTACTGGCAAATGGTTTGATGATAAGTATATAGCTGTATATAATTTAGACAATAATCAAATTACTAAGCTGACACCAGATGTTACGGGTATTAATGAATGTGTTTCTCCGCTACGTTGGACGACTAAAGGAATTTTAATTTGGTGGCAATATAAAACTAGCAGTAAATTGGGTATATTAAAACTCGATGGCAAAGTAACTCCACTTGTTGCAGATAATAAGTCGTATATTCAAATTGCTGCAATTAGTTTAGATGGCGAAAATTTTGCTTATATAAAGGGTGGCTCTCAAGATTGTTACGAGCTTTATTATAATGATGTGCGTGCGACAAATCAATCAAGTATATTAACGAACAAGGCTTTTGCTCAAAAAGAAGTTATTGAATGGTCTAGTTTAGATGGTACTAAAGTAGAGGGGATTTTATGTAAACCTGTTGATTTTGATTCTAGTAAAAAATATCCTTTGTTAGTCAGGGTGCATGGTGGACCTAAATCAACGTCGCTTCCAGTTGCGTTAGATGAGAACACTTATCCGATTGAGAGTTTTGTGGAGAAAGGTTTTCTTGTACTATTACCTAATTACCGAGGTAGTAATGGGTATGGTGAAAAGTTCCGCAGTTTGAATTATCAAGATTTGGGTACTGGTGATTATGCGGATGTTATTTCTGGTGTTGATTATTTAATTAGTCAGGGTTTTGTTGATGGTGACAAAACTGGTGTTATGGGTTGGAGTCAGGGTGGATATATTTCTGCTTTTTGCGCTACTTATAGTAAACGGTTTAAAGCTGCTAGTGTAGGCGCCGGAATTAGTAATTGGGTTACTTACTATGTTAGTACAGATATTTACCCTTTTACACACTATTATTTGGGTGATACTCCTTGGAATGATATGAAGGTCTATGAGAAAGCTTCGCCAATGACTTATATTAAGAATTCTTGCACGCCAACTCTAATTCAACACGGTGATTCTGATAAACGTGTACCAGTCTCTAATGCGTATGAACTATATCGAGGTTTATGTGATGTTGATGTAGAAACTGAGCTTGTGATTTTTAAGAATATGGGACATGGAGTGAATAAACCTGGTATTGCGCGCGCGCTAATGAAACAAAATTTAATTTGGTTTAGTCATTATATATTAGGTGAGAGTATAGAGGGTGAGAGTATAGAGGGATTCTACTTAGATTAGTAGGTTGGGTGGAGGCTTTGCGGAACCCAACAAATACTCGATGTTTTCATGTTGGGTTCCGTTCCTCCACCCAACCTACTAGGTGATTTTTTTGTAACAAATTATCTTTTATCTACTGCGGCTTGGCGGATGTAATATTCTTTGTCTGTAGCTAATATATTTAGTACAAAATCGGGTGTGCTGGAATTGTTGGCTACAGCAAAACGAATATCGTAGTCAGGATGTGTAGCTAATTTTTCTAATAAGGTGTCTGATGTGTTGCAATTTTTTGCGATGCCAAGCTCAAATAGCCAGTAGTGGTTTTCTCGATTTTGAATTGTGCAGATTTTTTCTAGTGTATGGGATGGGGTGCTGGAATTCATTGAGATTCCTCGTAAGACTGCCGCTTCTTGACTTGATAGAGCTTTTGATTCGGCAAGTTCGACCATGTTATCACCAATTTTTTCTAGAATTGTAGGTCTGGTATTAGGGTTTTCTGCTAGTTGACGTTGTGTCTCCATGTAAATATCTTTGGCTAGTTCTTCGAGGATATCTACTGGTGTATTGGAATTTCCGGCAACTTGTGAACGCACATCACCTGACTCATCAGAAGCAAGTTGAGTTAAGGTTTCGGGTGGGGTATTGGGATTTGCTGCCAGATAAAAGCGTATTTGTTCTTCTGCATCGCTAGCTAACTTTGATAAAGCTGTTTTTGGGGTGTTGTAGTGTGTTGCGACTGCACGACGCACATAAAAATCTCTATGAGTTGCCAAGTTACCGAGTGTGTCTGAGTCGGTATTTGAGTTATTTGCTTTCTCTCGACTTTGAATTTTGTCCGGAGTCAATACACTAGTTACGGAAAATTCATTTATGTTCGCAGCTGTGTTCATATGTAGTTGTGAATTATTACACTCTGTTTATAGAGTTCCCGCAAAATTTGAAAAATTAACGTCTCTTCTTACTGAGTCTTCAAGTTTTGTGAGCGTGTCCTCCTTCTAAGGTAGTAAGTTATACGTGGGTATCAATTTAAAAATCAGTCTTAAAGCTTGTTTACTGTTGCTTTGGAGGGGTTTAGGTGGTTTTTAATGATGAAAATTAGTATTACATTTTATACGTAAATCAGTGTAAACGCTGAAGCGTTTATTACATATGCACATGTATATTTGTGATTACGTTGAAAATAAGTGTGCAAGGAGATGGGAGCATCTACTCCCAAATATGAATCGACTTTCTTCTTCATCTTGGCATGATGTTCGTGCAGCATTTCGGGAAATTTGGGGTTATGAAGATTTTCGTTCGCCCCAAGGAGAAATAATTCGTTGTTTACTCGCGCGGAATGATGCTTTGATTATTATGCCAACTGGTGGCGGAAAGTCGATTTGTTTCCAATTGCCAGCGTTACTTCAAACTGGTTTGACGCTGGTTGTTTCTCCATTAGTAGCGTTGATGGAAAATCAGGTGCAGGAATTACACTGCAAAAAGTTACCTGCTGCACTTTTACACAGCGAGTTGTCATCTATACAACGGCGCCAAACGTTAAAAGCGTTGGAAGAACAAAAGTTAAGATTATTGTATTTATCTCCAGAGACTTTATTTAGTCCACCCGTATGGGAAAGGTTAATTAAACCAGAAATTGATATTACGGCAATCATACTTGACGAAGCGCATTGTTTGACCCAGTGGGGCGACACGTTTCGTCCAGCGTATCGAAGGTTGGGGGCAGTGCGTCAAGCTTTACTCAAATATAAACCAGTGGGAACTAAAATAAGCATAGCTGCATTTACTGCCACCGCTGACCCCCTAGCCCAAGAGACAATACAAAAAGTTTTAGGATTACAGAAACCTGAAATATTTAGACTTAATCCATATCGTTCTAATTTGAATCCGACTGTTCGTATAGCATGGACACCCAATGGTCGTAAGCAACAATTATTAAGATTTATTAAGAATAGACCGAAGCAAGCAGGTTTAATTTATGTTCGTCAACGTAGCTCTAGTGAAGAGTTAGCAGCTTGGCTTGAAGAATTGGGCTATTCTACAGCAGCTTATCATGCTGGGTTAAATGCTGAAGGGCGCCGTGCTATTGAAACGAGTTGGTTAAACGATAAAATACCATTTGTAATTTGTACTTCAGCGTTTGGAATGGGAGTGAATAAACCGAATGTCCGATGGGTCGTTCATTTTCATGCACCGTTAATGTTATCAGAGTATGTACAAGAAATTGGGCGTGCGGGAAGAGATGGAAAACCATCTGAAGCATTAACGTTAGTTAGCGAACCCACTGGATGGTTAGACCCTGAAGATAAACAAAGACAGGATTTTTTTGAGTTGAAAATGCGAGAACAGCAGATTGAAGCGCAACAGCTTGTAAAGAAGTTACCGCGACAAGGTGAAATAAATTCTGTAATGGCAAAATTTCCGAATAGTGCAACTGCGCTTTCGCTGCTTCATAGTAATGGTCAATTGGAATGGCTTGACCCTTTTAATTACAGGATTGCTGCGGAGGGAAAGAGTCAAGCAAGTACGCATATAAAAGCTTCTAAACAAATGCATAAGTATTTGTTTAGTAGGGGGTGCCGTTGGCAGTCTTTGTTAAAAGGATTTGGTTTTGGTGGGGAATCTGAAAATTGGCGTTGTGGTCATTGTGATAATTGCTTAAAAGTTAGGAGTTAGGAGTTACGAGTTAGGAGGAGCAATGGTGGATGCTAAAAGTTCAAAACAACATTGCATAAATCATCAAAGGTAAACATGTAAATATTTGGATGAGTAAATGTTAAAAAATTACGAATCTATTAACACACAATATTTGTGAGAATGCTCAAGGTCAGGTACTGAAGCAAGACGGTTGCGAAAGTGGCTCTGATGACGCGCGTAAACCAGAGTGGAGAGTGTCAAACAAGCATCATATGTGGGCTGGGCAGCCATTCACCACCTGGTCAGAATACAGCGGTAAATGCATGGATGTAGCCAATGCCTCGGTCTCTGATTACACCTCTGTTGGGCAGTACACTTGTCACGGTGGTCCAAACCAGAAGTTCCGAGTGCAGTATGTTCCTGGAACTTGATTAAAACGTTTTATATTGGCGCCTTTTTACTTCTCTTTGTAGCAAATTAGGTTCTATTTTTTTATGCACCAAAAACTTCTACATTGAAAACAACGCAGTTTCGGAGGCGCCTCAAACCAATCTTCCTGTCAGGAGCGTCTAGGAGTAGCAGATACAGGCGCCTTTATCTATATTATTGTTCGCAATATAGTGTATATGTACTGTAATTTTTGTGTAAGCGTTTGAGGCTATTGTGCCTCCCTCGACCTAACTTCAACAGAATTTTCTACTGGAGAGAGGAAATTTTCTTTGTGTCTATAAAAGTGCAATAGCTCTTTCTATGGCATTTTGAATAACAATAGAAGAATTTTCTATTTGCTCTTCAGCATTACCAATTGTGTTAGCAGCTCCTTTAATAGCTATGTAATTCAAGCTCTTTTCAGGGTCAAATAAGTTACAAAAATGATAAAACTGTGCAACTTCCATATCTACTAAATCAGTTGTGTAAAAATATTGGTTAACTGCCTGAATAAGTCTTTGCGTTTGATTAGGGTAATTTCCACTAAGAACTCTTTCAGAAAAGCCATAGAAAAAATCGGTAGACACAATCGAAGCTGTTGAAAAATCACATTTCACCAAAAAATTTGGTGTAAGAGGTTGTTTGATAGAATCATCGTCAACTGCTGTAGCGCCTAAATATGCTTGGTCTATAATATAAACATCACCAAGCTTTTTACTTGAATTAGGTAATTTTCCTGCTGTTCCAATCAAAATAATTTTATTAACTTTGGATTTAATAGTTGGATTAAAAAGTATTTCCCAAATAAGCGGTTCTAATGTACCAGTTCCAATTCCTGTCCATATTAGCGAAAAATTTAAATATTTCCAGAATTGATAACATCTATATTCATGTACTTTTGTACCTTCAAAAGAAAGATTTTTGAATGAATCAATAAGTTCATTGGCATCTTCTCCACAACATAAAATTATATTTTTATCTATATATTCAGGAGTTATTTTCGTATTTGGTGCAATAATAGTCATAGTTCAATTCCTAAGAAGGTTATGCAGTCAGGGTAGTCGATAAAAATTGCTTTGATATCATTGGCGCCTTGCGCCCGTTTAGTTATCAAGGCGCCTGATACAAAGTAAAAGTAAAATCAATACTACGTAGGATTTGGGGGAAAGGGTAAGGGGTAAAGGGAAGAAATAACGATATATTAAGAGTTTCAGCCTTTTCCCCTTTTCCCTTTAACCGAATTTATCAAATAAAGCACTATTGTACGTTTGATTAAATCTGTTTGTTTTTAGCCCCAATATTTAAATAGGTGTGACTGATTTCAAGTTATGCATTTCCAGAAGAAATGGTAAATTGTCGGCGCTCATTTCAGTAATCAGTCGCTCAAAATCCAATAATTGAGTATAAAATATTTCTTTGATGCGGCTTTAAGTTATTTAGGTAAGTAATAATATAGTTAAATTATACTAAATGGTATTTGTACTAAAAAAGCGGCGCCTTGATAATTTGTTCCCAAATTGTACTACCCTATAGTACATTTTTATTTCTGCATTTAATTTTCCGTGGAAAAATATGTGAAGTAAAGTATTGTTAATAATAATCAATCTTTATGAATTAGTTCTAAAAATTAATATAATACAGGTACCAGCTATCGCAGTATAATACAGTGTATTTGCTACTAATATTTAGGGTGCTAAGTAAAAAGTGGAGGCGCCATGAAGCAGTAATCTGCTATGTAATTGAAACCTTAAATGTAGATAAAACGATGCGGAAGTTGGTATTAAATTGTTACAGAGTGATTGCTGCAACAGCGTTTACAACCATTACAGTACCTCACAAGTAACTGCATCATATAGTGTTACATTTGTAACCCAAAGTAGTATTTTGGGAGACGATGACCAATTAGATTGGTCTAGTTTGGGTGTTCCATCCCCTTTTAACTTTTTACCAAATTCGTTCGGCGCCACATCTAATAAAGGTTTGAAGTTAAACGTAGACATACGGGAAAACTCCGTTTACGTTCAAATTTCCTGCGGACATGAATGAACTTTGAATTTTTAATTTGTCTGCGGCGTTTCTGGTACATCGATACTCTCGCATTTGCCATTCGCCAATTACAAAACAGCGATACGCATGAAGAGCGTTGTAGTAAGTTGTTGTGGGGGCTTGGTTTAACCCTTTCATTCGTTGTTATGTCTGGGTTGTATTTTTTATGCACCAAAAACTTCTACCTTGAAAACAACGCAGTTTCGGAGGCGCCGATTTAATAGGATTGCTGGTTCTGAAGTTTATCAAGTCGCCAATCTTCTAATAGACCCAACTAGGCGTATAAATGTCTCAGTAGCAGGTATCATTTTATTCATTAATGCTGAAATTGATTTAAGTATGAAATACAGGCGCCACTCACTACCCTACGGGAAAACTTCGTTTACGTTCAAATTTCCTGCGGACATGAATGAACTTTGTGTCTGCGACAATGAATGTTCATGTGCGGAGCTTTCTTTGAGCGCAGCGAGTGGCGCCTATCTACTTATATTAGGTAAGCTTTGCTACTAGCTTTACCAACGGTGCCGCTATAAAGATTCTCATTGACATCAAATAATTATGTAGGGTAGTATACCGAAGTAAGTAACTAATGTTACTTTAAAAGCTTTATTTTGATGTTAAAGAGATATTCGACAAAAAAATCAATACCACGAAAAATAATGACGATGAATTTGCAAAAAATTAGTAATAGTGTAGTTGGAATATCAATGTTAATGCTTCTTAGTCTTCCTAAAGAAGTATATGCTTGTGCATGTTGTGCGAATGCTGGTCAATGGTCGCAAACTTCTCAAAGAATCAGTGACTATGAATTTCAAGAAATAAATAGTTTGCGATTTTCTCCAAATGCAAAACTATACCAAACAGCAGGCGATAATAATACTGGAATATCTTCTAACTCAGTTAATTATACTCTATCAGTGAATAAACAGCAACGTGTTTGGAATTTTTTATTTAAAGACGAAAAAGGTAAAACTGGAACTCTTTCCTTGACTATTCCCAAGAAAGCTACATCCTTTACAACAGATTTATATACTCAAAAAAATATTGAGCCAGAGCTTTATAAGGAATTTCGTTTGGAAGGAAAAGTTGTAGGTAACGGTATTTTTTCCAAAGCTATAACTCCAGATACCAAGTTTCGGCTCGTATTACAAGGAAGAGGAAATAACTGTTTGACTGCTGGAGATTTTAAGTCAATGGAACTTACAAGTTTTTGGTTCTAAAGCCAATTTTGCTTTTTATAGTTCATTGTTTTCCGAAAAATAGTTATTAGGTGTAATGTGAGCGCTATACTAAAGCTTATGTACTAATTGATAAATAATAATACAATTGTAAAAGGCATTTAAGAACAGGCGCCATATTGACAAAGCAAGAAATTTCGTAATTGCTCTACAAAAGCGTGAAGATAATTGTATCTGTTAAGATATGGAAGTTGTAGATGTCAACGGAACAATACGAACAAAGTCGCACCTGTGATAGCTGCGGTTACGAAGAAAAAAGACTTCTTGACGAATTAAGTGCAGCATTTGAACAAACGCGCGCTTGGGGAGAACCATGTCCTCAATGTGGTTCAACAGAATTTAGTGAAAGTGCCTCGATGCCAGGGCTTTCACGCTCTGTGTTGTCCATTTGGGCAACTAACGATGGACTTTCGTTTTCGCAACAAGACGAAGATTTGGTTATTGCATCTAGAGATAATTTAGAGCTAATTTTAGAGTTTTTAGATTCACCTAGTACCCATATATGGAAGAGGAGAGTGTTAGCTTCTGCACTTCATGTTCTTTGGTACAATGCTTATCCAAAAACTAGTCAGGTAGCTGGCTTTACATTTACATATGAGATAGATTCTCTTGATGATGATTTTCTTTCTGATGAGGAAGATATTACCTTTGAAGAGTATGAAGATGATTCTTGCTGTTTTCAACAGGTGAGTCCAGAATCTTTTTATGATGAGGAATTTGCCGCAAAAGTCGCAGAAGAAATAAATAAACGGGCGCCGTTATTCATAGAATTAGGGGCTGACAGCGCTGAGGAATTTGGCAATCCGTTATGGTATTTGCACGATTATCTCAGAGAAGCATTTGAAAAATATGCTGGCAAGAGTACTAATTAAAACTATTAGGCGCCTTTAGGTGAAAAAAGTTCGGCGCCCATGAATAAATCAATAAAACTGATGGCACCGACCTATTAATCTCGAATCAAACTGCTTGTACATTATCGGCGCCATATAATTTATGTTTCTTCCATTCATTGGATGCTCCCCCTTGATGAGCGTCATATTTTTGACCACTGCTGCATAAATAAGAATTGCCAAACATGTAAACTCCACCTACTTATAAAAGTGCAATAGCTTTTTCTATGGCATTTTGGATAACAATAGAAGAATTTTCTATTTGCTCTTCAGCATTACCAATTGTGTTAGCAGATCCTTTGATAGCTATGTAATTCAAGCTCTTTTCTCTCTTCAAATCAGTTACAAAAATGATAAAATTGTGCAACTTCCATATCTACGCGCATCAGTTGTGTAAAAATATTGGTTAACAGTTATTTAGGTAAGCAATATTATAGTAAAATAATACTAAGTAGTATTTGTACTAAAAAAGCGTGTTAGGGTGTAATGTTAATTTTAGCGTTCTATGTAGCAGCAAGGATATAAAGTTATGATTGGATACGTCACACTCGGAACAAATGACATTCAACGAGCAGCAAAGTTCTATGATTCTTTGCTTTCTGAAATTGGCGCCAAAAGATTTATGGAAACCGAAGAGTTTATTGCCTGGAGTGTTTCTCCAGAGTTACCAGCACTTGCAATTGCAAAACCGTTCGATGGAAACAAAGCAACGATTGGGAATGGGGTAATGGTAGCGCTTGAAGTAAAAAGTTCTGAGAAAGTAAATTCAGTTTATAACAAAGCAATGGAACTGGGTGCTACAGATGAAGGAGCGGTAGGGACAAGAAGTGCGTTGCCAGGATTTTATGCAGGGTATTTTCGTGACCTTGATGGAAATAAGCTAAATGTCTTTTGTATGCTCCAGCAAAATGCTTAACACGCTTTTAGCTTGAACAGCGCTCGTGCCCGACATCATTACCGTTCGCGGGCACCTAAAAAATTTACATAAGTTCATATTTTAATTAATATGTTGTGGAGGCGCCGAGAATGATACAGTGTTTCCGTTTAAATTATACGGGACTGAACCTCGAATATCTCCCCATCCTCCAGAGTTGGGGTCACTAGAACTTGGTAAAGCTTTACGAAATCGGATATTTCCTGCAACATGAATTTCTTCTCCTCTAACAATCGCATCTAGTTCGCTATAGTACGGAGAACCTCTCCATATTGGAAATTTCCCATCAGCTTCGATAAAGTATTGGAATGAATCAGCTTGGCGCCCAAATTCATCAGTTGATAAAAAGTCTGGGGTTTTATTAAAGTTTATTGTAAATAATACTTCCTTAGTATTCTTATTTACAACAGCAGATTCGGAAATTACAGTGAGCGTTGCTGCTAAAACTTTTTCAAGTTGGACTACAAAACTAAAGCTACAAACTGTGAAAATAGTTAATAATTTGTTTATTAATTTCATTAAGCTATCCTACGTTTTTTTAAATTTCCATATTTTAAATTAACTACAATAATTATAAGGAATGTGCCTTCTTTGAAAAGTTAAGTTCCGTCATTATAAATTTAATTATAACTTTTGGAGTGCAATTACTTACTTTTGCTTTGCTTTTTGCTGAGAATAAAAAGCAATAACACTTAAGCTAATTAAAGCAAAAATTGATGCTGAGTACACGGCGCCTCCATAATTCAAATTAAAGTCAGAGCAACTTTATCGTAGAGAACAACCGATTTAGCCGACATCACAGGCGTGTACTCAGCAGCATCTTTATAATAGAAGTGCAAATGTTCTGGGTCGAGATTATAAGTTACTCTTTGATAACCTTGATTAAAAATTTTGTGAGAAATAAGCATAAAGCCGCGCGTTTCTGCTCGTGTTTGAGCGAGGTGTGTCAATTTCAAAGTAGATATTATTTATATAATATCATTGGCACCTCGCTTCTTCCAAATGATTAAGGAAGGTGCCGTATTGACAAAGTAAGAAATTTCGTATAAAAAATCTTTGATTTAATCAAGTTTTAGATAATGCAAATCAATGTTAACTTGACTTGATAAACGTTTTTTTATTTCCTTCAATATGGACATTTTGATATTTTTTATATATCCATCAAGATGATACTTTAAATCATTATTTACTGTGATATTGCGATGCCTATTACCTAGAAATTTTCTAGAGAAAATCTTCTTGGAGATGAAACAGTATTGTTTTGATAGGTAAGGGAATAAACCACAAAGAACACAAAGAAAACAAAGGAAGAAGTAAAATTAACTACGATGCATACTAACCCCTATAAGTCATTGCCTTTATGCCCTTTGTGTACGAGCGTGATTCACTGCTTTTAGCAGCATAAAAAGAGTTTCAACTCCTAACTCCTAACTCCTAACTCCTAACTCCTAACTTTTTACTCAGCACTCAGCACTCAGCACTCAGCACTCTTTACTAAAATTGTTTTAGGAATCTGAGGTCGCTGGTGTACAGGCGCCTAATGTCGTCCATTTGGTGTAGTACCATTGCGAAGCGTTCGACACCGAAACCTGCGGCAAAGCCAGTGTATACTTCGGGGTCGTAACCTACTGCGTTGAGAACGTTTGGGTCAACCATTCCACAACCCATTACTTCTAACCAGCGTCCGTTCCATTGTAGGTCTACTTCGGCGCTTGGTTCGGTGAATGGGAAGTAAGAAGCGCGAAAGCGAATGGGTAGGTCGCCAAATATTGAAGTTAAGAATTCTTTTATTGTGCCTTTGAGGTCGGTAAAAGTTAATCCTTCGTCAATAGCTAAGAGTTCAATTTGATGAAAGACTGCTGAGTGGGTAGCGTCTACATCATCTTTACGATACACTCGCCCTGGCGCCACAATACGAATTGGTGGTTCTTCAGCTTCCATGTAACGTATTTGTACGCACGAGGTTTGTGTCCTGAGTAAATTTCCGTCAGGTAAGTAAAATGTATCCTGCATGTCTCGCGCTGGATGGTCAGCAGGTGTGTTTAGTGCCTCGAAATTGTAGTAGTCAGTTTCCATTTCTGGACCCTGTGCAACGGTATACCCCATACCTACAAATATATCTAAGGCACGGTCGATAATACCGTTGAGGGGATGAATCCGACCTTGAGGACGCTCGTAAATACCTGGCATTGTTACATCTAACGTTTCCGCTTGGAGTTGTGCCTGTATTTTTGCTGCTTCTAATGCGGTGCGTTGTTTATCAAGGCTAGATTGTAAAGCTTCCTTTACAGTGTTAGCTGCGGCGCCTATTTTGGGACGTTCCTCAGCGCTCAGTTTGCCCATGCTGCCTAAAAGCACAGACAATTGACCTTTTTTGCCTAGATAGTTAACGCGCAACTCTTCTAGTCGGTCAAGGGTGTCAGCGCTACGAATTGCGTTTTCTCCATCAGTACGCAGTGCATTTAGTTGAGCTTCTAAGTCGTTTTCAGGGTTGCTCATCTGTTGGTTGTTAATACGTGCTTGGGCAATACTGAGTTTACAACATCTACCCTGAACTGACGTCATAGTGATAGAATAGTGTAGTATGTATTTTATTAATTATTTATTAATTTTTTTATACAGTTGAAAAGTATTTGTAATAAGTTAGATTAGCAAAAAGAAACTATAATTCTTAAATTAAATCAAATTAAATCAAGTTTTATGCGTCCCTGACTCGGCATGAATGTTCAACGACGATATCGTTAATGATATTGTTTATTAATTGTTTATAGCAACACTACTAACTAAATGAAACTGCTAATTAGCAATGATGATGGGGTTTCTGCTCTAGGTATCCGGACTCTAGCTAACACTTTAGCTCTGTCTGGTCATGAGGTAACTGTGGTGTGTCCAGACCGGGAGCGTTCGGCAACCGGACATGGGCTAACTTTGCATCAACCCATTCGTGCTGAAATAGTTGAGTCATTATTTCATCCCAACGTCAAAGCTTGGGCTTGTGATGGAACTCCTTCGGATTGTGTCAAGTTAGCGCTGTGGGCTTTGCTTGATTCGGCGCCTGATTTGGTTGTGTCGGGAATTAATCAAGGCGCCAATGTTGGTACAGAAATTCTTTACTCTGGGACGGTTTCGGCTGCTATGGAAGGTTTAATCGAAGGTATTCCCAGCATTGCTTTTAGCTTAACAAGTCATACAATTCGGGAATTTCAGCCCGCAGCCGATTTTGCTTCTATTTTGATCGCCGAGCTGGCAAAAAATCCTTTGCCTGACTTGATGCTATTAAATGTAAATGTTCCTGCTGTCAAGTGGGAAGAAATAAGGGGCGCCGTAGTTACACGGCAAGGAGTGCGGCGCTACATTGATGTTTTTGACAAGCGTACTGACCCACGTGGTAAAACTTATTACTGGCTCACTGGGGAAGTTCAAGAAGATATCGAGCCTCCTATTGGCTTAAATTTGCCTCAAAATATACCAATAGATGTACATGTTATACGTGATAACTACATAAGTATTACTCCTTTACAGTATAATCTTACTTATTCTAAGGCAGCGACTGAGCTATGCAAGCGCGAGTGGGGAATCGGTGGCGAGTGGCAAGCAGGTAAACAAACAGAGTAGTTACCGTCAGTCAATGCAACAATGACAAAATATAGGCTATAAAGTAGGAGCAGTTCATAAATCAAGCTTACGCGCATGATTCCTTAAAACTGTACAAGGGTAACGGCAGTACTTTTCTATGTTTAGAAACTTTGGAAAGTAAAATGAAATTAGGTATATAGCATTACCAGTGAATTCACGCTTGCTGCCATTTGGTTTTATATAGCGTATAAACTAAACAAAACGAGTCACGTTTTAAATCGCCCACTCAGTATCAAGCTTTGACTAACTCATGTCTAGGATAGAAAAACATTTTAAAGTGCATTTTTGGGGGGTTCGCGGCAGCATCCCCTGTCCGGGATCGAACACGGTGCGTTATGGCGGCAACACCCCTTGCGTTGAGATGCAAGTGGGCGGCAAGCGTTTAGTTTTCGATGGTGGTACAGGGTTACATGTTTTGGGGCAATCGTTATTGCGCCAAATGCCAACGACCGCGCACATCTTTTTTACTCACTCGCATTGGGACCATATGCAAGGGTTTCCATTTTTCACTCCTGGATTTGTGAGAGGAAACCATTTTTGTATATACGGCGCAATTGCACCTGATGGTTCCACCGTTGAGCAGCGTCTTAACGACCAAATGCTACATCCTAATTTCCCTGTACCTTTACAAATTATGCAGGCTGATTTGGATTTTTATGATGTGGCGCCAGGAGAGCCAATCAAAATTGATGATATTGTCGTTGAAACGGCGCCGCTCAATCACCCTGGTGAAGCTGTTGGTTATCGGGTCAACTGGTGTGGTGGTGCCGCAGCTTATATCACCGATACAGAGCATTTTGCTGATCATCTCGACGAAAATGTTCTTTGGTTAGCACGTAACGCCGATATTCTAATTTACGATTCAACTTATACAGATGAGGAATACAATTCTCCAAAATCTCCTAAAATTGGCTGGGGTCACTCGACATGGCAAGAAGCAGTAAAAGTTGCCCAAGCTGCTAACGTCAAAACTTTGGTGATTTTTCATCATGACCCAGCACACGATGATGATTTTTTGGACTCGGTTGGCAAACAAGCTGCACAAAACTTTTCTGGCGCCATTATGGCAAAAGAAGGAATGGTGCTTGAGGTGCCCGTATCAGTTCTACTATCAGAAACATTTCCTGTTAGCCATATTTAAAATAGACATAGATAACCGGAGTAATAGAAGATTTTAGATTAGATTGGTGATAGGTTTCGCTTTAAAAGTTAATGGTCGTTAGACAGTTAGTCTTTTGAAGTGAATCGCTCATAAACACGCTTATCCCAGTACCAAAAAGTGCTAAATCTGTCTCCAAATGGGTGTTCTGTGCGGGTTACTAATCAAGCTGAATTAGCTCTAACGCCTACTGCTGTCGCACTTGGCAAGTTTGATGGTGTACATCGCGGACATCAGCAGGTTATTAAACCCATCTCATCCAGCACAGAGATGGGATTAAATTTGAGTTCAAGAGAGTTGGAACAAGGGAATATCCACTCGACTGTAGTCACCTTCGACCCTCATCCGCAAGAATTTTTTAGCGGAAAACCTCGTACATTGCTAACACCTCTTAATGAAAAGGTTAAGCAATTACAGTTGCTTGGTGTCGAACAATTAGTACTGCTGCCCTTTGACCGCGAATTATGTGAGTTATCTCCTGTGGAGTTCGTTGAGAAAATCTTAGTGCAACAACTTCAAGCAACCCAAATTAGTGTTGGGCAAGATTTTCGTTTCGGTTCAAAACGCAGTGGAACCGCATATGACCTACAAATTATCGCGGCTAGGTACAATATTCCTGTAACGATTGTTTCTTTAGAGATTGATACTCAGCACGATAGTACTGCACAAAATACAACCCCAGAGATGACGCGCATTTCAACCTCATTAATTCGCTCCATCCTTGAAGAGGGCAATGTTGAACGCGCACAACAACTTCTTGGAAGACCATATACTCTACACGGTGTTGTTGTCAAAGGTCAACAACTTGGTAGAACAATTGGTTTTCCAACTGCAAATCTTGAGTTACCTAAAGATAAATTTTTACCAAGCAATGGTGTTTATGCAGTTCGTATATTTGAAGCGTCCGGTGCTTCGGAACTGCTTGAATTCCTTGCCCTTGGTGTGATGAATATTGGCAACCGTCCCACAGTAAATGGTGAAAATGTAACTATTGAAGTACATTTGTTCGACTGGGCAGCAGATTTATATGGTAAGAAGTTGGTAGTTGAGCTAGAGAAATTTTTGCGACCTGAAACAAAATTTGCCTCTCTAGAAGCATTAAAGAACCAAATTCAACTTGACTGCTCTCTTGCCAAAGCTTTTTTTAGTTGACATGTTCATTTTTGGCGAGTTGCGGGAATACTCAATATAGGACTCAAGAAGTAAAGCCAGGGTGCGGATGTATATCCGTACCTTTATTTAATTGTGCGAATGGGGTGGGACATGAGAGAAAAAATTGACGCATTGACACAAAACTTAGCGAAAACAATAGTTGGCAAAACTACATCTATCCGTTTGGTACTAGTTGCCTTGCTTGGAGGTGGTCATGCGCTACTAGAAGATGTCCCAGGTGTTGGTAAAACCTTATTAGCAAAATCGCTAGCTCGTTCTATTGACGGTAGGTTTCAAAGATTACAGTGTACTCCAGACCTTCTACCGACCGATATAACAGGCACTAATATTTGGAATCCCAAAAGCGGCGAATTTAGTTTTTTATCTGGGCCTGTTTTTGCGAATGTTCTACTGGCAGACGAAATAAATCGAGCTACACCTAGAACTCAGTCAGCATTGTTGGAAGTAATGGAAGAACAACAAGTAACTGTTGATGGTGTTTCGCGTCCGGTTCCCTCACCATTTTTTGTTATTGCTACCCAAAACCCTATTGAGTATCAAGGTACTTTTCCGCTTCCAGAAGCTCAGATGGATAGGTTTATGCTGTCATTAAGTCTGGGTTATCCATCGGAAAACGAAGAACTTCAAATGTTGCAACGTCAAATAGATGGTGTGAAATTTGACACATTAGAGCCTTGTATTACTTTGGAAGAGCTTGCACAGTTACGTCGTTTATGTGCGGGCGTTAAAATAGATACTTCGTTACAACAATATATTCTTGACCTAGTGCGAGCGACACGGCAAGATGAAGAAATTACCCTTGGCGCCAGTCCCCGTGGTACTGTAGCTTTGCAACGTGCTACACAGGCTCTTGCTTTCTTACTGGGACGTGATTATGCAATTCCCGATGACATTAAATTATTGGCGCCGAATGTTTTGTGTCATCGTTTGATACCAGTAGGTGGGCGCCGAGCTAAGAGTGTTATGGAGCGTATACTACGCTCAGTACCAATACCTTAATTTTATATTTTGGATTTTAATGGATTGTAGCACAGGCGTCTCGCCTGTGTAGTAAAAAAGTAATTATCTTTACTACGCCCGTCGTAGATAACACAGAGAAGAAAGTTAGTCAGAGAGATTTAAAATTGGCGCCAATATTGACATGAAGCACTATTGGTCTTCAAATCACTATATTTGGTACTACTCGTTAAGCTAACCAGTAGCAACTACGTCTCTATTGCAAGCATTAGTACTACTGGCTAAATATGGAGCATCCGTTACATCCGTTTATCATCCGTTGCCAATAGTTATCTTAAAAACTATGTAATGGCAACAAAACAGCTAATATAAGACTCTGAATGTATAGTGCGTGTATGCAGGTTATATTTTGGTGAGTTTAAAATTTATTGGTTTTGTTTGTTAGAACTACATAGTACAATATTCTAGTCTATAATCTAAAATGTCTAATCTCGTTAAACGCAAAAGTAAGGAAAAAAGGCTAAAACGTAATCCGATTGGTTTACTTTTAATAGTTTTGGCTTGGAGTCTTGCGATGGGATGGTTACTCGCTTTTGCTACAAGTGTAAACGGCGCCACTCCGAATGATGATACAATGTCATCAATTGGTACGGTAGATGTAGTACCTGCACAATTTAAACTTGGACAGGAGCTTTACTTAGAAAATTGCTCGACTTGTCATATTGCTTTGCCTGCCTCAGTTTTTCCGACTCAAACCTGGAAAAACCTTCTTTCCGATAGCCAACATTACGGTTCACAACTTCAACCGCTAGTAGACCCACCGCGTATGTTAGTGTGGCGATACCTTTCGACTTTTTCGCGTCCAATACTCGAAGACGAGCAAATACCGTACCGTTTAAATAGCTCACGTTATTTCAAAGCTTTACATCCTCAAGTTAAACTACCAAACCCTACACAAGTTAGTAGTTGTGTAACATGTCATCCAGGAGCAAATAATTATGACTTTCGCAGCTTAAGCAAGGAGTGGCAATAAGGTGGGATATCGCGACAGGAGTATGGTCGGAGTTCCTGACAAGCTTTGGGGACAACCTAGGTTAATATGGAAACAGTCTCAATATATATTGGTCTCAAGTAACCGTCTATATAATAAGTCTGTTAGAGTATAACCGATGATAATTATTAAATTCGGTTATGTGAAATGTCTATAATCTATAAGCCTTTCATTAATTATTCCCATTCTTTGTTTAGTTAATTAACCGCCATGCTAAAAACCTTGTTGGGCGACCCCAACGCTCGTAAACTTAAAAAATACCAACCTTACATCACTGATATTAATCTCTTTGAGGAAGAAATTAAGTCTCTTTCAGATGAGCAGTTGAAGGGGAAAACAGTAGAGTTTAGACAGCGTTTGGCAAAGGGTGAAACTCTTGACGATATTTTGCCGGAAGCTTTTGCAACTGTTCGAGAAGCTGGACGGCGTGTGTTAGGGTTGCGCCACTTCGATGTGCAAATGTTAGGTGGTATTATTCTACATACAGGTCAAATCGCCGAAATGAAGACTGGTGAGGGTAAAACCCTTGTGGCGACTTTGCCGAGTTATTTAAATGCTCTAAGTGGTAAAGGTGTACACGTAATAACCGTTAACGACTACCTAGCTCGTCGAGATGCTGAGTGGATGGGTCAGGTACATCGGTTCTTGGGTTTGAGTGTAGGTCTTATTCAACAAAGTATGACACCGCAAGAGCGTAAGAAGAATTACGACTGCGATATTACTTATGTAACAAATAGTGAAATTGGTTTTGACTATCTGCGCGATAATATGGCGACAGATATCAAAGATGTAGTGCAGCGTCCCTTCAATTACTGCGTTATTGACGAAGTTGACTCGATTTTGGTTGATGAAGCACGTACACCGTTAATTATATCGGGGCAAGTTGAGCGCCCAACCGAAAAATACCTCAGAGCGGCAGAAATTGCAAATGCACTCAAAAAAGATGACCATTATGAGGTTGATGAGAAAGCACGTAACGTGTTGCTGAGTGATGAAGGGTTTGCAGAGTCAGAAAATTTACTTGAAGTTACCGATTTATTTGACCCAGAAGACCCTTGGGCACATTTTGTATTTAATGCTATTAAAGCTAAAGAATTATTTTTAAAGGACGTTAACTATATTACCCGTGGTGGTGAAGTGGTTATCGTTGATGAATTTACAGGTCGGGTTATGCCTGGGCGCCGTTGGAGTGATGGTTTACACCAAGCGATTGAGGCAAAAGAACACTTAGAAATTCAGCCAGAAACCCAAACTCTTGCAACAATTACATATCAAAACCTGTTTCTTTTATACCCTAAATTGGGTGGAATGACGGGTACAGCAAAAACCGAAGAAGCTGAGTTTGAAAAAATCTACAAGCTGGAAGTTACCATAATACCCACCAACCGAACTCGATTGCGGAAAGATTTATCGGATATGGTCTTTAAGACTGAAAACGGTAAATGGACTGCCATTGCAAGGGAATGTGCGGAAATGCACGAGCTAGGTAGACCTGTATTGGTGGGTACTACTAGTGTTGAAAAATCTGAGTATCTCAGTCAGTTGTTACGGCAAATGGAGATACCACACGAGTTGCTTAACGCGCGTCCAGAAAACGTAGAGCGTGAAGCGGAAATTGTCGCGCAAGCAGGACGAAGTGGTGCTGTGACTATTGCGACTAACATGGCAGGTCGTGGAACTGACATTATCTTGGGTGGTAATGCTGAGTATATGGCACGTTTGAAGGTGCGCGAATACTTTATGCCACGTCTTGTTCAACCAGAAGACGAAGATACTTTTGGTATTCAACGTGCTAGTGGTTTACCTGGTGGTCATGGTGGTGGTGGTCAAGGGTTTGTACCTGGTAAAAAGGTAAAAACTTGGCGTGCTTCTCCAGAAATTTTCCCTACTCAAATTGGAAAAGAGACTGAGAATTTATTAAAGCAAGCAGTAGAGTTTGCCGCACGTGAGTATGGTGAGCGCAGTTTACCCGAACTTGAGGCAGAAGAAAGAATTGCTGTTGCCGCAGAAAAGGCGCCTACTGATGACCCAGTAATTCAAAAATTGCGTGATGCTTATAATCGTATTCGGCACGAGTATGAAGAGTTTACCAAAACTGAGCATGACAAAGTTGTTGAGTTGGGTGGGTTACATGTAATTGGTACCGAGCGTCACGAATCGCGCCGTATCGATAATCAATTACGGGGACGTGCTGGACGACAAGGAGACCCTGGAAGCGCCAGATTTTTCCTCAGTTTAGAGGATAACTTGATGCGGATTTTTGGGGGAGAGAAAGTCGCCAACTTGATGAACATGTTCAACGTCGAAGAAGACATGCCTATTGAGTCGGGTATGTTAACTCGTAGTTTGGAAGGCGCCCAAAAGAAAGTCGAAACATATTATTACGACATTCGGAAACAAGTATTTGAGTACGACGAAGTTATGAATAACCAACGTCGTGCTATTTACGCGGAACGGCGCCGGGTATTAGAAGGGCAAGATTTGAAAGAGCAAGTAATTAAGTATGCTGAGAAAACGATGGATGACATCGTTGACTACTACATTAATATAGACTTGCCTTCAGAAGAATGGGAACTCGATAAATTAGTTGAAAAAGTTAAAGAGTTTGTTTACTTACTAGCTGATTTACAATCGGAACAGTTGGTAGACATGTCGGTGAGCGAAATTAAGGCTTTTCTTCATGAGCAAGTTCGTATTGCTTATGATATGAAAGAGGCACAAATCGACCAAATTCAAGCTGGTTTAATGCGTCAAGCCGAACGCTTCTTTATTTTGCAGCGTATTGATACTTTGTGGCGTGAGCATTTACAAGGTATGGATGCTTTGCGTGAGTCGGTAGGTTTACGTGGTTATGGGCAAAAAGACCCATTAATTGAATATAAGAGCGAAGGTTACGAATTATTCTTGGATATGATGACAAATATTCGTAGAGACGTTGTATACTCGCTGTTCATGTTCCAACCTCAACCTCAACCTGCTATGCAGCAATCGGAAATGGTGTAAGCTTTAACAATTGAATATTGGTAAATTACCTCTTGTAGCACAGGCATCCCTGCCTGTGCATTTATTTTATTATAATTTTTCACTACAAAGACTATTAGACCACAGAGAAAAGAAAAATTAACCACATAATCTGTTAACGAAGTTTTGCCGCAGGATAGACACAAAGAACACAAAGAAAGAATTATTTAGTTAGATATTAGGGTACTAACTCCAACATCACAAAGCGTAACAATGAAAAAAATTTTATTTATATGTAGCCAAAATAAACTTAGAAGTCCAACTGCAGAAGCAATATTTTCTGAATACGAAGGATTAGATGTAGAATCTGCGGGTTTAAACCATGACGCTGAAGTACCTCTATCTGTTGAAGCTGTAGAACGCGCGGATATTATATTTGTAATGGAAAAAGCTCATCGAAACAAGCTATCAAAAAAATTCAAGCCGTATTTGAAAGGCAAGCGAGTTATTTGTTTAGACCTACCAGACGAGTATGATTATATGGATGCTGACTTGATTGATTTGCTGAAAATTAAAGTACTTCCTTTGTTGGGAACGTTTTAACACGTATTATTAATGTATTATCTAGGCGCCGAAGTCGGTCAAAAATGAAAACAAAGGTATATTATTTGACCGAAAAACGCGAATTTCGTATTTATATTGAGAAAAACACGGCTTTTTATCTTGACCAAAAGTATATAATTTTACTATCTAAATAGTCATGTTAGGCGCCTTTTAAGCGTAATTCATTATAAAGGCGCCGTCAAAATGGTAAATACGTGCATCAAACCCAAGATACGGTAGAGACGTTACATGTAACGTCTCTACCATGTATTTAATCAAAATTTAAAACGCAATTCTTAGTATGCTTATTATTCCAAAGCTTCTTCGGATAGAGGAATTTCATTAAGTCGAAGCTGAAATTCCTCTACAGAAGCTATGGTAATTGATTGTTCGAGAAGTTTTCTCAACACATCTAAATCTTCTATTGCCTCAAGACGCTCGCTAACTTGTGTTGGTGTAACACCAAACCGTGTCCTCAAAGCCGTGACAACTGACTCACGAGTCGCTTTGACCATGCCATCTAGTTCGATATCTGTAATATAAGGCACTCGTCCTTCCTCCTGAATACGTTTAAATTCTTGTTTAAAGCTGATTTCCAATGGTTTTGGTAATACCATCATCCATTGAATTAAGCGGAACAACTCCAGTATTTCATTTTTAGTATAACCACGTTCATAAAGTCCGCGCACTAAAGTTAATTTGGATTGAAACCTTTGGTTTGGCTTTCCAAGAGTTTCCAAAGTACTTAAATGTGCCATTATTACCACTGCAAATGGATTTAATGAAAGCTCTAATTCGCTCCAACGCGGTTGAAAATCTAACAACTTCACCATTAGATATTTTGTGCCGCTAATAAATCCCCAACGTGTATAAGCGAATCTTGTCGGGCGCCAATTTTTATCATCATCTCCCAATACCGCAAGACTAATGACTTCTCTGCCATATTTATCGGATATTCTATTGTTGCTAACGTGCATTCGTCTGGGGAATTCTTTTTGGTATTGGGTTTGGATTTCAACGTGAATCAATACAAAAACTTCTTCTCCATCATGGAGCCAGACTTTTACCAACTTGTCTGCAACCCTATTTCCAATTTCAGCGTCTCTAATTATTTCTCTTAATTCTGTATCCCATGATTCATAACCTCTCTGCCAATCTATATCTCTATGAATATGAGGAAAACATAGCTCCATGAATGATTCAAAATATACATCTAATGCTTCTTTCCAAGGGCTATCGTAATCTGATAATACTCTTTTTGCCATTGTAGAAATTCACCCATTTAAAACTCAATACAATATTATTTTATCAGATAATATATGTTTAAATGTTAATTAAAATAACTAATTTTATCGATTTTATCTAATATTAATATGCTGCTAGTATTGCGTGTATTTTGAATTTTGATCCCCCCAACAGAGCGCGATTTCGGGGGGCTAAGATTTTTACTTATGAAGTCCCCCCGAAGAGAGCGGGGGATTTCTTTTAAGTACTGTAGCTCACGCAGATAAACTCTGTTATAATAACGACACTGAATTACATTTAACAAATTAGGGGTAATAATGTTGCATCACTTGTGTATTTTCGCGCTTCCCCTGTCACAATGAGTAATAGTGATTTTTACCTTTGAGCCAAAGACTGCTGCATGACCGTTAACAATATCCTCCAATACGAATCAAATATCTGGGCAACTGCTGATTTACTAAGGGGTTGCGGCATTAAGGAGTCGGAGTGGCCATCTTATATGATGCCATTTTTTGCACTGGTGATGATTGAAAGTCGCTTGGTGAGGATGTTTGATGAGTTAAAGGCAGAAATTGGCGCCGAGGCATTGGCAGATATCGCAAAAGAGGATTTAATCGACCTAATTAAGGATAAGGGGCAGGGATATAACGTTTATATTTTTGAGAGGAACCAAACCCTGAAGGATATTTGTAAAAATGATAAATCCTTTGACGTGGACTTTGAAGCATACCTGCGGGGTTTTGATGGGGAAACAAAAGACCTGCTGGGTGTTGATGCGACAGAGGGGGAGAAGTTTCTCGATATTAAAGGGATAATTACAAAGCTTAAGGCGAAAAAAGCGCTTTTGGGTTATACGAAAGAATGGAGCGGTATTAATTTAAAACCGTTTGATAACTCAGCAATTACAACGCTGGAAGAGCATATTAAGCGACGTTGGGCGGATATTTCGGCAGAGACAGCAGGGGAACAGTACACACCAGATGATGTAATTGGGCTAATTGCGGAAATTATTGCTTCTAAGATTGAGGAATCTGATAAGCTGTTAAAAATTTACGACTGCACCTGTGGCGGTGGTAACTTATTATTCGGTGTGGAAGATAGAATTAATGAAAGGTCTAAGCGACTAACCCAAACTTTTGGGCAAGACTGGAATGATGCGCTGTACGCACTGGCAAAAATTGAAAGTCGGTTTCGGGTGGATTCAAAAATAGAGCATGGCAACACACTCACAGATGATAAATTTTATAACGATGAGTTTGATGTAGTAATCGCCAATCCCCCCCTATGGGGGAATGGTACTTACTTAAGGGTAAACGTATTGGTATGATAGGCTTGCAGGCTCTGGTGATGGCGATTTACACGGTCAGCGCCTACATCAATATCAATACGTATAAACTATATATCAACGTAAAGCGCGATTAATTTATTAGTGGTGAACGACAACTTATCACTTTCTTAAATCTAACTATCAATTATAAAATCAATGAATACTTAAGTACTATTTAAATACTTACTAATAAAACCGGAGGGCGCGTGAATAAATCGCGCATTCAGGGCGGGCGCCTGTAACACTATGTTAAAAATATCACAGCTATACAAGGAGCTTACTTGTTTTTATATAAGAATTTAGCTCCGGAAATAGTATGTGCAATATGAGAGAATAGGCATGTAAAAAATCTCCAAGCAAGGTAAAAAAGTGAACTGGAAAGCAAGGTTAAATAGGAACCTGCTTGATTTCACTTCATTCAGGACTTGGAGACAAAATCAAAAAACAATTATATCTACTATGCCTAATTGTGTAGAAATTCTCAAGGAAAAATTTAGTCGTTCTCTAGGAATACCGTGGCAAGGAATCTTATCAGCATCAACAATTGAAGAAGTTCTGTTGTCATCAACTATCTCAGACACAGAATTATCATCACAGACATGCTTGATAAAATTGTACAAAAGCTACTTCCAGATCGTAGCGACCGTACTGAGCCAAGAGTTATAAAACGTAGACAAAAATCATATCCTTTTATGACCAAACCAAGAAATGCTACTAAACCTCAAATTGCTGCGTAAAGTGTATTAATACAAACATCTTTTAATTTATTTTTGTGATGATTGTATAGCATTTTTATCTCTTAGCCAGACTTCATAAAGTATAACAGAATTCAGAAATATAAATTGCTTAAAAGCTAATTTTTAAAGCTTTTACAACAACAATTTTACATCCTGAGCGTTTGATTGTACTTACTTACTTACTTACTTACTTACCTCTATTCTTAAATATAGTGTTACAGGCGCCCGCCCTAAATGCGCGATTTATTCACGCGCCCTCCGGTTTTATTAGTAAGTATTAAATAGTATTTGCGTATTAATTAAGATTTTGTAATTATATAGTTAGATTTGAGAAAGTGATAAATTGTTTTTCACCACTTATAAATTAATCGCGCTTTACGTTGATGTATAGTTGATACGTATTGGTATTGATGCAGGTGCCGACCGTGTAAATCGCCATCACCAGAGCCTGCAAGCCTATCATACCAATGCTTTTGCCTTGGAGCGAATGCTTAAGTAAGTGCCATTCTGAAGTAGGGTGCGTGACGCCATGAAAAAACTTCAAAGTAACGACAATACTTGTAGCGTCACGCACCAACGCACTTTTGCCATAGTAAATAGTATCAAAGTCATAAGTGTCTAGATGATTATAAAAAGTTTAAGTTTACAAATGCTAAAAGGATACACTGAAAATTTGCACTCTTGGACGGGCAGGATGCCCATCCCACAAGAGTTAGATAAAATCTAAGTGTACAAATTAATAAATTGTTAGCTTAGATAGGGCTGCTAAACATCCTCCTTAAGCTGAAAGTTGGCAAACTTCTGTAGGAGCTTTTGTTCCTCAGATGTGGCTTTGCGAATACGCTCCATCATGTAAGAAGCACTATTTTTATTAATTCCTAATTCTTTGGCTAATTGACGAACACTAATACCGTCTGGCGAATTATGTATCATGCGAATAGCCAACTGCCATTTCTCCATACTTATATGAGTTTTGTGAAAGAGTGTACCGACAGTAACGCTGTATGAAGTATAACAACTATTACAGTGATATCTTCGCTCTTTTTTGTAAGGTGTGGCATTATTTGATTCACAGTAAGGGCACTGTGGCTGTGCTTCCCAGCGGATTTTTTCTAGAAAACTAAGATACTTGTCGTTATTTTGTCTCATCTTAAAGCTCAGAACACTGAGCTTCAAGATTCGTCAAAATTTTAACCTAATGGCAAGGCTTGCATGTGACAGTCGTTATGAAGTATAAGCCTTACTACTCTACATTTGTTTTGGAAAGTAACTTACATAACACATAAATACGTATGTTGCAGATTGTCTTTATTAGCTGCTAAGTAATGTATTTCTTAAGAACACAAGCTAGAAAGCTTATAAAAATTCTTCAAAATCGCTTGTGTTTATAAGCATTTGTAGCGAGTGACAGGCTCCGCGTGTGAGCTTGCTACGCTTTTTAGCTCTTCTAAGTAGTAGTTCATCATCAGTAAGCCACTGTCCCAGTTAACGGTAGTGACTTGTCAAAAAGAAACTATTAGTATGACATCTTAATAAGGAATATAACCAATAGTAAAAAATTGGTTATAAACGCTTAGTAATTTTGCATAAGTCTCTATTAATGTGATAAACGAATTTCATAAAAATAAATATTTATATTAATTGCGTAGGCTAGTCAGTTTTCGGATTGTTTCTTGTTTTTTTAAATCTTACTAAAAATTTTATTGAAACTAAGTAGATATGGTACGAAAAGATTTTCTAACTCAATTTATTGACACCTTAGAAGGAATTCGTTCAAGATTAATAAACTTGCGCTCTTCGCAGGTACAACAAACAGTCGCGTATTTAAAATTGGCAATAGATAGTCTTAAAGCTTATGAAGCTAGTAATGAACAATTTATACCAAAGCCTCCTCCAAAAAACATTACCAATAATTCAAAAAGAGAATTTTACCAAAAATCAAATTTAAGTTCGCAATCGATTTCACATATAAAAGATGGTTCTATATGGGTGAGCGAACACTATAGGAATGGGGTATTGGTATCAGGTCATTGGAGAAAAAGGTCTTTGAAGCGTAAGAAAAAATTCTAAATATTTTTCAAAATATTTAAAATTAAGTGTACTTATTTAAGTTGTCTATCAACATATCAATGAAATAGCTTATCACATTGAATACATTTTTGTTAGATGCAAAATCTTTCAGAGCGATATCTCTCAACTTATTTAAAGCATCAATATATAGTTGATTAGGAAACTCGCTTAAATCATCATAAAAATAGTCTATTTCTTTGGCTCGCCAAGTCTGAAATGCTTCCAGAAGCCAATATAAACAATTATACAAGTTTAGATGATATTGAAACTTTGCCTCGTCCTTAGCTTCTTGGGTTCGATAACTTTTCAAATGTTGTGCTTTTAGCGTTTTCTTGACTAAAGTTTCAGCTAATTCCCACCGTATATTATCATCTTGCAGCCATTTTTCAGCTGGTTTAAGAAATTGAGTAGTTTGAATGAATGATTCAACTGTATCTATTGCACTACTAAATTCTTTAGATAGTTCTTCAGAAGTAGCAGAATCTCGCTGATTCGCTAAATACTTATGAACTATTTTTTTTATTTGGTCTGGTTCTGACTCTGATGACTTCTCAAAAAGTTGTCCACCTTCATTGTCTCTCCAGCGTAAATAAAGAACTGGACGATACCACTGATTGGTTTCAAAACCTATTGCTTCATAACCGTCACTAACTGCGGTAGCAAGAGAGTTTTTTTGTCCTAATGAGCGGTAAAATTGTTCTGTAAAAGCTTCTGCTACAGATACTTCAATTAAATATTGCATTGCTACTACTGCGGGTATTTGACGACTGATCAAGTTTTGGGCAATACCATTAAAATTTGAATCACCAGCAAGTGCCATGCCTGATTTACAGGCGCTAAGTACTAACAAGAGTATACCTTGTTGACTTTTATAATTAAAACTATGTTTCTGTATTAAATCGCCGAACTTAGTAGCACTCACGTAATCTGCTGTACCCTCATCGCTTTCAAAAAGCAAATATCCTTGAGGGCTACTTAAATCGGAATTACAGTATTTACATTTGCTCACTTTTACTCCAGAATTAATTTTTCTACATAGCTGGTTTGTACAAGCTCTTCCATACATCCCATGTCCATCAAAATGAATTATGTGAGGAATTTTTTTATTTTTATTTTCAGTCAGATATGTTCGAAATTCATTAAATTTATTGATTTTACGTTTAGAAAGGGAAACAAATTTTTGTCGTTGAGCTTTAGCTATTCCTTTACGTATTGCCTCTTGCTCACTACTAGGAAATTGCTTTAAATCATTATTAGAGTCGAAAGCTCTTGAAGAAACTAGAAGAATATTAAGCTTCTCTACTGGTGGTAAATTTGGTTGGACAGCATCATAAGCTATATATCTTGAGAAAGTAAAATTACGTTGTGCTAGAAATTGTTGACCGTCATGCACTAATTCCCAAGGATAATAAGTTAAATCAGATGGGTTTTCACTTCTATAAGTAAATTGTATGTGAACCTTACTATGCTTATTATCAGCTAAAGTAATAACACTATTTAATATTGACTTAATTTGACTATTAGGTGGAAAAAGGGCTTGAAACAGATTATTTCCAATAAGAACTAATAAGTTAGGATTAAAAGCATTTTTTTCCTCTTTGATTAATTTATTTATTATCATCCAATTTATTTCTTCCTGGTGAAATTTATCAACAGAAAAATTAACAATATCTAACGTCTTAATTATGGTGTTAAGTCGGCTAATGCCATTATCAAAAAAAGGCAAATTTGATTTAATTTCTCCCTCACCTGCACTAGAATCAGCAGAAATCTTGAAGTTAAGTTCATCTATGGCAGATAGAGACAACTTTAACAGTTCCACCTATATACTTCCTTAATTTCAAACCTTACTAGTATTCATCTACTATGTTTTTTTCACTACCTTTTGTAAGAGCTTCTACACTAGTTTCCAAAAATTGCTTCCACTGTTCTGGATTATGCTTTTGATAGATACTAAGCAGTTGTTCTTTTTTCAAAAGAGGAGAAAGTGTTACTTTCACCTTTTGCACATCGTCTCTGCTACCTCCCCCACTTAGTTCTCCCCCACCAAATTGCAAAACATTAATTTTTACCCCACCTTTTGCTTCTTTTTTCACTGTTACCTGTAGCTCTAACTCAATAGAGTCTACACTAAGGAAAGGAGTGTTGCTTTTATCACTTGGGTAAGTAGAAAGTAGTTCTTGCTTAACCTGCTCTATCAGTTCTGCTAATTCTACGCGGTTTTCTTCTGGCATTGGGGCATCCTTTGAATCAACTTCTACAATATGACAGCTTGCCTAATCCGAGAATATAGGGCTGATAGAATAATATTTTATACTAAAATTTCTGAAAATACGATTACCCGCCAATGATTCAGGAACTGCCAGATGTTGGCGGTAAAGCTTTGTGCGTAGATAAATTATAAATTAACCGAAGCGTACTCTCATTAGCAGGCGCCGTTTCCCAGTGGTTGGGAAGCGTGGAGGATTTACCAGAAATTGTACGGTTACTTTTACGAGATGAAAACGAAAAATGTGAAGTTATGTAACGTTAACCTGTTTCCAGTTGATAATTTTGGACATCAGGAATTAATCGAAAAGCGTAAAGCCTACGCTAATAACAAAAACGTCTATTCTTTACTACTACAATATGCGGCGGGCTTTGGCAAATCCAATATCATTGGCTGGACAGCGCTTCAACTCAAAGACCTACGACGCCACGGTGAATACGTCTATGACAAAATCATGATTGTGGTAGACCGCTTGCAACTCCGCAGCCAAATTGATTCAAAAATGCTCAACATGAATATCGATAACCGCATGTATGTTGAGGCAAATAATAAAAAAACGTTTCAAAATGCCCTCAAATCTGATACCCGTTTGGTTATCGTCAACCTGCAAAAGTTCGGCGCCGTCCGAGAAATGCTCGATGCAGACACCCTGCAAAAATTAGCCCAACTCCGCATTGTTTTCTTAATCGACGAAATTCACCGCTCCAATAGTGGCGACCAACACGAAGAAATGGTCAACATTTTTGATGAACTCCAAACCCCCTTCGATGAACAAACCCAATACAACCAAACCCGCACTAAGAAAAACCTGATAGTTGGTTTTACCGCAACCCCCGACAACCACACTCTCGCGCGCTTTGGAGAATTTAGTGGTTACGCGGAAAGTGAAAAGCTTTGGGTTCCCTTCGACTCTTACACGATGAAGGAAGCTATCGAAGACGGATTTATTCTCAATCCTCTAAAAAACATTGTCCCAGTTGCCTCCAAAATGCTGTTTGATATTCCTAGCAATACATTAGAAGGTTTTTCAGAACCCAATTACAAAGACGTAGATAAAAAAGATATTTACGAAAACCGTGACCGTATTGATGCCATTGCCCAATATATTGCCGACTTGCTGGTAAAAGACGTTTATCGACAAATTCGAGGTACGGGTAAAGCTATGCTAGCGGTATATTCGATTAAAGCAGCAATCGCTTACAAACAAGCAGTTACCCAACATTTCAACGAACTTGTCAAACAGCCCAAATATGCTAAATATGCCGAGGCGCCTATTCATATAGTTTATTCTAGTAACCAAGACCAACAAGGTGCCGCAGGGTTAAATAATGGACTAACTGAGGAAAAGCCTCCACCCAACCTACAATTCTTTAAGTAAGTGCCGTTCACCACTATAGGTGCATATTTTTAAATTATTCGCTTTTTCTATTCAGTAATTTAGTATATATTTATACATTTAAGTAAGTAAAATAACTGTGGATGGTGATATGGCGCCACTCAAAGTTAATTATAATTTCGGTCATGTTACCAATAGTTTATATAATTATGGTAAAGCTTAATATTCTTCAACGTATTTGTACCAGTAGGCAACGAAGCATTGCTGACTGCATGATAGTGTTTAGTTCAGCAAGAATACATACATAAATGTTTACGTGTAATCCAACTGATTTCAATTCACGCATCAATATAAATAAACTTGAAAAGCTAGGTCGATTTGGTTGGTATAGAAATCTTGTTGGTTATTATAAGAAACAAACGCAAAGAAATGATATGCTTGACTTGGAAGCGAATGATATAAATGTGTTTGCTTCAAGTGTTGATATTCCCAAGGCAATTTCTACCGTTAATAGTCAAGCAGTGTGGTGCGGGTTAAATTTACAACCACACTTGATATCGTCGATTCTATTGCACGCAAAATCAACTCTATGTGTTGACCCAAAGTTGGATGGAATTGCATTTTACTCCCACCAATATGAAACAGTCAGTAAAAAACAAATATATCGTGGACTTGTTACAAATACTCACAAGTGTGATTCAATATCCGCAATTGCGTACAATAGAATTTCGCTTCGACTAGCAACTAAATTTCTAGGTTATAAACCAACTAAAATCACATCGCATCTAACGTGGAGCTTTCCTACATCACCCACTGATAGCAACGTAAATCGTGATTATGCACCCACTAACTGGCACTATGATGTCGTTGGTTGTGAATCGTTGACACTCAATTTTTATATTACTGATGTTAGAGGTAACAATTCAGGACCGCACGAATATATCGAAAAAAGTCACGGGAACTATACGCCACAAACACTGTTATTCTCAAATAATATTATTACTGCCGACAAAATTGAAAAATATTTCAGTTCAAGCAATAAAATAATGCTTTTTGGCAATGCAGGGTTTGGATTTATTGAAAATCCTACTTGTATTCATCGTGTGAAACCCCCAACCACAAGTAGTAGATTAATTCTACAAATAAGATATAGCTAGCTATATTATTGACTAAATGCAGAAACAAGCAGGCGCCTACTTTATTATCTGACTATAAAGGCGCCTGCGATTAACTTAATATAAAGTAAAAGACTAATTAAAACGATTAATTAACTCTTCGCTCCTATAATTGCAGCAGTAAACGGGTATATTCCTCAGTGGGTAGAGCTAAAATTTAACTAGAGCATTTCAGGAAGTTGTTGCATGTTGTTAAAGACTATTTTGGCGCCATTAAGAGCAAGAGCGGCGCCATCGTTATATTGAGCGTAGCCAAACACTGTCATTCCTGCTGCACATGCTGCTTGTACACCTGTTGCAGAGTCTTCAATTACAAGACAATTTTCTGGATTTGTATTCATTTGCTGGGCTGCATAGAGATACAAATCGGGAAAAGGTTTGGGACGTTCGACATCATAGCAACTATATAACTTTCCTTGAAAGTTATGCAAAAGGTCGGTTAATGTTAAAACCATTTGAATATGGCGATGACTACTGTTTGATGCAACACATTTTGGTAATGTTATTTGCTTTAAAACTTCGGTAATTCCTGGAACTGGCTGTAGTTCTTTCTGCAATGCGGCAATTTCTCGTTCTTTACAAAGTTCAATAAAGTTTTTGGGCAGTGGTCTACCGTAGGATTCTTTTATAATTTCTAGACAGGTGGCAAGTGACTTTCCAATAAATTGCTGCATCACTTCTTCATAGGTAATCTTAAATCCTGCCTCGTTTAATACTTCAGCAAAAATACGATTCACGATTGGTTCGCTATCGACTAACACTCCATCGCAATCAAAAATAATTAGATCAAAGCGGTTTAAGTCCATACTCTTGCCTTAAATCCCGTATTTTACCAAATTACAGTCCTAAGTACGGCGCCAGGGCTAGAGTTTTTGTACTATCGCTAAGGAGAACGCTATCACAGAGGTTAAATAGTTCTAGCTCGGTAGAAGTTTTTCGCATCAACCGCAGGAAATGCCCTTCAGCATCAACCAAGAGGGCTATATAATTAAGGAACATTTTGAGGTAGCCTAGACGCGATTGTACTGGAAAGTTATCTTTACTAGGGGTTTGCCATAAACGTTCGATATAATTGCGTACCTCTACTAAAGGAACGGGTGTAATTGGTTCAGACCGTAAAGCTTGCCGAATTTGATTAAAAATCCAAGGATTCCCTATTGCCCAGCGTCCTACCATTACACCTGCTGCTCCCGTATTTTCAAGCACTTCGAGGGCAGTCGTTGCAGAGTGAATATTACCATTAGCAAGCACTGGACAATCGACCCGTTTAACCGCATCGGCAATCAAATCATATTTTACTACCCCGTGGTACATGTCTTTTACTGTGCGACCGTGCAAACTTAGTAAATCTATGTTGTGGCGATTGATTATATCTAATATTTCGTAAAATGTATCTGTATTTTCAAAGCCGACGCGCATTTTGACAGTCAAAGGTTTATCTTGTACTGCTTGCCGCAGTTCTGCCAAAATTTTATCTACTTTTTCTGGTTCTCGCAGTAATCCACCCCCAACATTTTTGCGATAGATTCTAGGCGCCGGACATCCCATATTTAAATCAACTCCAGCTATATTATAGGTGCATAGTTCCTTTGCTGTTCTTACTAAGTCTGGAATGCTTTCGCCAATCATTTGAGCAAAAACAGGGCGCCCTGTATCGTTTTCGGTGATTGAAGATAAAATGGTACGATTGAGGCGTGAGGTTTCATTGACGCGGAAATATTGGGTAAAGAAGTAATCAGGACTGCCGTATTGAGCAATGACCTTCATAAACCAGAGGTTTGTGACATCTTGCATAGGAGCAAGAGCGGTGAGGGGTAGGTTTTTCTGGAGTGTTTGGGGAAGCAGTACCTGGGACATAGAGATGAACAGCGATTAAAGCATTACTCTATCAAAAAAATGTGCAAATTTTTTTTCCGGATGGGTCTATGACAGTTTTGTGCCATTTACTGGTAACTCTTCGTGCCAGTAAAGTGGTCGCTTTGGTTCTTTTATCTACTTGCTTGCTGTTTTACTCTGAAAGTGTCAGTAAAAACAATGGCGGCTCAAACATCAAGTTCTAAAGCTGAAAAGTAATTATACAGATGTTTGAGTTGCTATTTACACTCATCTGAAAAAAATTAAGAACGCCCGTTAATAGAGGTTATTATGCAACACTTTTTGAAGTCTGTGGCGACGATGATTGCTGTTTGTGCTATTACATCGGTGCGTTACGTTACGTTACAAGTTTTATCACTAAGTTCAAATTTTTCGTAGCGTTATGCACCCTAGGTTTTATGTTTCGGTTGTGTAAGTTTTATTCTGCACAAAGATGTTTGTTTTTGAAAAGTAATTAAATTGGAGAAAAAATAATGACGATTTTTGGTTCTAAAAATAATGACAGATTATTTGGTTCTGCTGGTAATGATACCTTTGTTTCTTCTGCTGGAAATGATGTAATTAGTGGTGGTAGCGGTTTTGATACTGTTGATTACAGGAATTTTGGGCAAGCTATCTCACTTTTGCCTCGTGGTGGTATTGGTAAAAGTAGTTTTGGAACTGACCAATTATTGAATGTTGAAAGAATTATTGCTCCTAATGTTCTAGGAAATACAATTAATGCTTCGAGTGGCGCCAGGGGAGCTTCTTTAAATGTTGATTTAAGTCAAAATCGACTGACTGTTAACAATGTTCCAGGAATTGGTTCGTTGAATTTTCAGGTGGTAAATTTTAGTAATGTTTTGGCTACTGGTAATAGTGATAGGGTTGTAGGCAATAATTTTAATAATACGATTGATGGTTTTGCTGGTAATGATTCCCTTTTTGGTGGTGGTGGGAATGATTTATTGATTGGTTCTGCTGGCAATGATTTGGTGGTTGGTGATGCTGGTAATGATGTTTTGTTGGGTACTAATCAATTTTCGCGCGGTAAGGGTGAGTTTGATGTTTTGGTGGGTGGAGCTAATAATGATGCATTTGTTCTAGGCGACCGCAGTGGGTCTTACTATGGTTTTGGTAATGGTGATTATGCTCAAATTTCTGATTTATCTAGGGGAGATGTGATTCGGTTGGGTATTGGTGAAACTTATTTTGCTAGACCAGATGCTGCTGGGTTTGATTTGTTTGTTGCAAGAGGGTCTGGTTTTGATTTGGTTGCAGATGTTCGCAGCACGTTTTCCGCTGCTTTACCCGCTGGTACTTTTAGGCTCGCTTCTGGTCAGAGTTTAGGTATATTTTTAGGCGCCTAAATTTTAGGAGTGTGGAAAAGTAAGAATATGAACTTCAAGAAAAATAAGGAGATTACTCATGCGAAAATTCATATCAATTTTCATGCTGGTTATTGTTTTACAATTGATATTTTTTTTCTCTCAATTCATATTTTTTAGACCGATTATAGCACAACAAACTAGTAGCAAGCTATACGGAGTACATGAGTTTAACATTGCTAGACAGGTAGGACGTAATTTGCCAGAGCGAATTAGCCAAGTGCAGCAAGTAGGAGCGAAAGTTGTTCGTTTACCAGTAACTTGGCATTTGATGGAACCGCAGCAACAAGGAATAACACCGCAATGGTTTTGGGATGAACTAGACGCAGATGTGTCTGCTGCCGAAAAAGCAGGAGTTAAGCTGATTATTGAATTAGGACAGACACCATGTTGGGCTTCATCGGCACTAAATAAAAGATGCAACGACTCAAGTTACACCGATTACTTGCTATACCCACCGACGAATTACAATGACTATGCAAACGCTATTGCTAAACTTGTACAGCGTTATCGTAGCAGGGTTTATGCTTGGGAAATTTGGAATGAGCCTAATCTTAGAGGTAATTGGAAACCGCTTGGCTCTCGTCCCTTGGCAATCAACGACTTGAATAATTTGTTTATCAATCTTCAAGGCGCCTCACAATATACAAATCTAGTGAAAGCATCTTATAGCAAAATCAAAAGTGTTGACCCCAAGGCTACAGTATTAGCAGGCGCCATTGCTGGTGGAGATGTTGATTATGTCAACGAAATGTATAAGGCTGGCATTAAGGGTTACTTTGATGCGCTGTCAATGCATCCTTACAGTGGTGTTTATCCTGGTGATTCTAGTGGCAGGAGTTACGGACCGAATGAATGTCCAGCAGGAGTTGAATCTTCAAAACTGTGGTGCTTCAAGATTGGTGTTGAGCGAGTTAGACAAGCGATGTTAGCCAAAGGTGATGACAAACCGATTTGGTTTACTGAATTTGGTTTTAGTAGCACAACTGGATGGAATGGTTCCAGATTTCCAAACGACCAAGCTGACCATCTACGCTCTTCTATTGCCTTAATTAACACTTGGAATTTTGTTCCGGTTGCTTGTTGGTATCAACTTGTTGACCGATATGCGAAAGATGACCGTGAGGGTAGGTTTGGACTTTTTAACATCAATGGTCAACTTAAACCTTCTGGTCAAACTTTTAAGCAGCTTGTGAGTGTGACAAAGCCTGTACTTATCTCGCCAAAAGGTGAAATTACAACTAATACGCCAAGTTTCTCTTGGCAAGCAGTACCTGGAGCTACTAGTTACAAACTTTGGGTTAACGAGTATAGCAACCCCAATATACCAGGTAAAATTAATCGCGATTTTACCCCTACACAAGCTAGTTGTACTAGCAACAGTACTTGTACAGTTAGTCCTGGGGTGCGTTTTGCACGAGCCAGCGCAGAATGGTGGATAACTGCAAATTTCAGTAACGGTAGTTCTCAACTTAGCGATAGCGCGACATTTACCGTGAAATAAGGGACTTCCAAATAAAAAAATCTCCAATATTTTCTTGTGGAATGGGCATCCTGCCCGTTCATTCAAAGAGGGCGGGCAAGGATGCCCACCCCACAAGATGGAGAATTAAATATTTTGGAAGTCCCTAATTAGAGTAATTAGAGCTTTCTGTTACCATACCCAGAAAAATTTGGGGTATGGTAACATTCTCGTATAAGCGTCATATCATGTTCGATTAATTACCCATAACATAGATAGCGTAGAGACGCGATTAAATCGCGTCTCTACAGTATTTGTGTTTTGGCGCCGACTTATTTAGGGTCTATTACAGTTTTGTGCCATTGTTGGCAACTCTTCATGCCAGTAAAGTGGTTGCTTTGGTTATTTTATTTACTTGCCTGCTGTTTTAATCTGTAAGTGTCAGTAAAAACACTGACGGCTAAAACATCTGAAAAAAATTTATAACTTAGTTGAATAGAGGCTATTATGCAACACTTCTTGAAGTCTGTGGTGACGATGACTGATGTTTGTGCTATCACATCTGTCCCTGTTTTATTAAATACTGAGTCTGCTAGTGCTAATGAAGGTATGCGCGGAAGTTATGTAGGTGTTGGTATTAGTGCGGATGGAAGTGGCGCCGCAGCATCTGCAACAGGACGTATTGATTTAAACCCTGTTTCGATACGAACTACTGTTACGGGTGCTTGTGATAGTGGTTTATGTGCAACTTTGGTTGTTCCGACTGTTACTTATGATTTTGGTATTGGTAAAAACGCAAATATTTATGCAGGTATTGGTGCTTCGGCTGTTTCGATAAGTGATAGTAATTCTTCGGTTTCTTTGGGCACTGGTGCTGTGGTGCAAGCAGGCGCCGAAGGAGCTATTAACCAAAATGTTGTTCTCTATGGTGATGGAACTTATTTCACTAATGGGGGTGGAACACTTTGGAAAGTTGGTGTTGGTTATAGGTTTTAATGGCAGTGTTATTTTTGGGTTTTAGATGTTGTTTGAAAAGTGTCTGTGAATGTCATGCTGAGGAACGTTAACGCAGTTTTCCCGCAGGGTAGCATCTGGTGTATATGTCCAAAACCCTAGATTCTTCGTTCCGTAAGACTCCACTCAGAATGACAATTTATACCTTAGCCGACTTTTCAAACATCCTCTTAGCTCGACTTTATCCATTTTTCTTCAACGCCTAAGCATAGGCTGAAACCTTTATGAGACGGTAGTTTTACTTTTTCTATTTCAGCGTAAACTAGTGACATTGAAAAAGTTTTTGCCTAAAACCTAAGATTTTTGCCAGATAAAGGCAACCAAGTTCTTAATTTTGGATAAAGTCGAGCTTAGATGTTGGGATAGCTTTTGATTCTAAAATTTAAAGCCCAAAGTTAGTACATTGTGTTTCAATCCGCTTCGCTTTTGTTTATCTTTGACGGTTTGTGAAATTTTATTAATCTGGAGAATTGAGAATATGAACTTCAAGAAAAGTGTTTCGACTGGAGCTTTACTAATTAGTGTAATTGGATTATTTGGTTATGATGCAAGGTATGAGACCCACACCTCGAAATTTTCGTCGTAGATATGCATTAATGTTATGGGAAAGATGGGTAGTTGTTAATGTAGTGGCAGAGATTCTTAGTTTTACGATAATTTCGATTATAATTCATTCGATAAAATTTGCTGAGGATGAAAATTCTAATAATATTTTGATTTTAATGGGATTAATTAGAGGGGTTGTATTAGGAGTTGCAAGATATTGGGTTTTGCGTCGGTATCTTTCTAATTTCATATTTTGGTTAGTTGTAACGACAATTGCAGAATTTTTAGAATGGATATTGTTATTAATGGTAAGTACGGTGATTGTTTTAGAGTTAGCTTTGAATACAGAGATGATAGGGACTTTATCCATATTTCTAAAATTGTTGTGGCTGGGAGCTAGTATGGGTATTTTGATGGGTTTTGCTCAGGGTTTGGCAATGATAAAATATCTGCAAGCAAGTATCAAGCAAATAGCTTGGTGGATTAATGCTAATGCTTTTGCTTCTGCTATAGGTGTATGGTTGGGTTTTATGAGTTTGGGTACAGGAACTTTTTTTAATTTGGTTATGATTGGGGTGATAATGGGAATCACATATGGGGGAATTACAGGTTTTGTATTAATTTATGTACTAATTTTGCCTTATCATGTTTCAACTGATGGCATAAAAGTGCCACGCTTTTAGGTACTTTCTGCCTAAACTTTGGCACAGAAAACCCTTACATTGTTAAAAATATTACTTTATATTAAGTTATCAACGTATGTAGTTGTGTGGTTTATGACAATCGATTTATTATTTACACTCAAACAATGATATCTGTTGAGCAGATTGTAATCTTAACTACTTTTATATCAATAGCAATGCTTCTGGGTTCTCGTTATCGTACAAAAAATGCATTGCAGTGGTGGTATGAGACGCAATCTATAGAATTCAACGAAGAAGCGGAGTTTGCTAAAAATGGCTTGTTACAAGAGTCTTTTTTCCTTCGCCGGAGTATAGAACTATTAGATGGAAATCTCACGTCAAATTCTGGCAAAGTTAAGGAAAAATACTTAAATAGCATCGAAAAGATATATGATGCAGTTACGGAGTTGATTAATCACCTGTCCCCTGCCTATGTCAATGATAGTCTACCATTGGCGATTCAGTACTTGGTTTCGGCTTGGAAGATAAAAGTGACAGCAGCAAGTTGGGTGACAAAACTACCTGTTGACTGGGATAACGAGTCTCCTATACACAGTCGAGTCCTGTTATCGTTACTGAATCGATTATTCCAAGTTATTTTATCGCAGCAACAAATACCGCAGCAAATACAAGTTTGTTTAGCCAAGCAAGGAGATTTAAATGGAGTAACAGTCAACTTTAATTATCAAGATACTCTCATTGTCAACAAAATTAGACGAATAAAAGAGTTAGATTATATCAATAAAATATTTGCTATTTTAATTTCTGGAAAATTTTATTATTATCAAAAAGATGCAATATTAATATGTCGTCTTAATTGGAAAAGCGATAGTAAATTGTCATAAACTTACTTTTAAATCGGAGCATTTTACCATGAGTCAAGCTTTATCTAACCAAGAAATATTAAGAATTTTGGTCGTTGATGACCATGAGTTAATTTTAGGCTCAACTGTTCAGGTTTTAGAGCAGCACTATTCAAAAGTAGATATGTATACTGCTAAAACCGCATGGGAAGCTTTAGAAAAGTTAGATAAGGTTAAGCCTAATTTATTTGTAGTTGATATTTCTATACCAGATAAAGAAGGAGGAAGCGCGCGCTCGGAGGTAGGGATTAATTTGATTAAGACGGTAATGGAACGCTATCCTTCGTTACCTATTGTCGTACAAAGTGCTGATTTTCGTCCTTTGGTGAAATTAAAATTTGCAATTCATGAACACGGCGCCGGGTTTATAGTCGCAGAGAAAAAGCTTACAACACAAGAGATGCTGACAAGGGTAGATTGGGCATTTGGTGGTGTAATTTATACACCTAAAGAAATGCGTTCTGGTTTGGAAGTTAAAGAGGAATGGTTAACGGTATTGGATTTAGCATTTAATCATGGACTGCAAGACAAAGCAATAGCCGAACAAATGAATATAGGTGAAAGAACAGTACGTCGTTACTGGACAAATATTCAAGATGTCTTGGGTATTTATCCAGAAGATGGAAAAAATCTCCGGATTTTAACAGGGATTCGAGCTAGACATGAAGGATTAATTGATTGAAGTATATTTAAAATAATTAACGTTTACATTGTTCACGTCTATTATGTTCAATTATATATATTAATAATAAAGGTCAATGACACATCAGCTTTGGAATAGAGTTAAATCAGAATTCGCTGTTTGGCAAGTTGGTTTACTGCCAGGGCTACTGATATTTCTTGCTGTCATCATCGCGCGTCTAACAGGTTCTTTACAGTTTTTAGAATTAGTAATGTTAGACAATTTTTTACGGTTACGTCCTCCAGAACCAGTAGATGAAAGAATCGTAATTGTTGGCATTACTGAGAGGGATATTGAAAAAGCAAAAACTTACCCAATCCCAGATGGTAATATTGCTAATTTATTAAAAAAGATTCGCTCCTATAAACCTGCCTTAATTGGTCTTGATATCATTCGGAATGTTTCTGTTAAACCCGGAACTGAGGAATTAAATGCAATTTTTAGGGATAAAAATAATCAAGATGTATTTGCAGTTGAAAAAGCTTTGAAAGACCGTGATGGCTATACGATAGCACCACCACCAAAAATAGCGAAAGAAATGGTTGGTTTCGTAGATGCGATACTTGATGACGATGGTTACTTACGACGCAGTATTTTAGATATTTCTTATGGGTCAGTAGAACCTCGCTTGTCTCTTTCTTTATTATTAGCAGCGCATTATCTACAAATTCATGACCAAAATATTATATTAGAACCAGGAAAAAAAGACCCACTTGCTGCTCGTTTTGGTTCCCTGGAACTAACGCGCTTTCGACGTAATTTTGGAGGATATATTAATGCAGATGACGGTGAAAATCAAATATTGCTGAACTATCGCAGTGGAAATCAACCCTTTCGTTTTATCTCTGCTGGTGAAGTTGAAAGTGGAAAAGTGAAACCTGAATTTTTTAAAAATCGTATTGTATTGGTGGGTATTACTGCTTTAAGTGCCAAAGATGTTGTCAATTCATCGGCAATTGGAGGAATAAACCCAGCACTAGTATATGGTGTAGAAGCTCAAGCTCATGCTATAAGTCAAATTATTAGTGCAGTATTAGATGGAAGACCATTACTCAACGTTTGGTCTGATGGTTGGGAGTATATATGGATTTTTGGTTGGGGAATAGTAGGAATAAGTCTTGGAAGATTTTTGCGTTCACCCTGGAAAATAATGTTTGTGTTGTTGACTAGTAGCGGTTTATTACTTCTATTTTGTTATGGATTAATTATGCTTGGTTGGTGGGTTCCTGTTGTTCCAAGTTTAATCATTTTATGGCTAAATGGCGGAGGATTGACAGCTACGTTATTTTACCGTTACTACCAAGATATTAAAGTACGCGAATCAAGACTTAAAGAAAAAGAAGCAGTTAAACAACGTATTTTTACAAGAATTCATAATGAACCACTACAAACTTTACAATTACTTCTTAGAGAAAGAGATAGTATACCTGAGTCTTTATTATTAAAATTAGAATATTTAAATCAAGAAATACGAGATATTTGTGATGACGACAAAGCACATGTACTAGATGAAGAGAATGTTTTGGTATTGGGAAATGATATGAGAATAAATTTACGACAACCATTACGGGAATTGTTACAAAATGTTTATATACATACTTTAGAAAAAGATTTTCCTTATTTTCAAGGTATTCAAGTCAAAATTATTAACTTCGACCCAATTGATGACTCGAAACTTAATGTAGAAGATAAACGGGGGTTATGTCGGTTTCTAGAAGAAGCATTACTCAATGTAGGTAAGTATGCTAACGGCGCCACACGTTTGCATGTTGTTTGTAAACAAGAAAACGGTAAGCAAATAATTAGAGTTACAGATAATGGAATAGGAATAAACCAGGATTCTTCATCTCAATCTTTAGGTACAAAACTAACTAATAAATTAGCAAAAAAACTCCAAGGAGAATTTCGTAGGTATTCTCATAGCCCAAAAGGTACTATTTGTGAATTTATCTGGTAAATATAAAAACCTACACCCTAGAAGGGTGGGGCTATATTCACCGCGCCTGCCAAAGCCGGCTGATAGCGAATGCAGTTTTCTGCATCTAAATAGGCACTTCTGTTTGTAGTTTTTCTAAGTAAAAACTCGTATTCTATAAATAAGAGAATATTTGAGTTAAAACTATGAGCAAGCAGAAAACCCCCTATAGAAACCCAAAAAACCAATACATCTCTTTATTTTGTTCGTTGATACTATTTTTTAGTATTTTAACCCCAGTAAGCGCTTACTATCTAGCTAATGCTCAATCTCCCATTAGTCAAAATAGCGCTAGTAAACAACCGAAAAGACGGAATGTAACAGAGGGTTATAGAAAACGTACAAATGCTAAAAAGATTACAAGTCAAACAACAATTACTGCAAAACGTGGTTCTGGTTCTTGTGAAAAGAGGAATTCACAAATACAGTTAACAACTTTAGCACCTAAGAATTATTTAGGTCTAATAACATCAGAAAATCCTACTTTAGCTTGGTATATACCTGACTCAGGAACTTACCCAATCAGAATTTTTGTATATCGTAATGAAGAAAAAAATCCGTTTTACTCAACAAGTATGGGTGAAATACTAAGCAAGAAAGGAATTAATGAGTATACATTACCCAAAACTCTTAAATTATCCTACAACGAAAAGTATACTTGGCGAGTAAAAATTTACTGTAATTTATCTGATATTTCAGACTCATATCAAGACGAATCTAAATTCACATTAGATGAGCTATCACCTGAATTAAAAAGTACAATTAAATCACGTAGTAATTCATTAGATAAAGCAAAAATTTATGCAAGTGATGGTATATGGTATGATGCATTTATGCAAACTTTGCGCGTGCAACAAGATAAATCAACACGAGATTATCAACGATTGTTACTTAGTACATTAATAGAAGAAGATGCCAATGAAGATGCCAATGAAAATGCCAATAAAGAGTTACAGCAGCGATTACAAGGAATAATTAATGAGTTAGAAAAGTCTTAGCAAATAATATTTTATCTTGCATCTCGAACAGAAACCGAGCTTCTTATTAGAAATTCGGTTTCTTAGGAGTAACTTTTATTGCCAATTGCCTACTAGTACAAACGGCGCCCAAAAATAGGGATGTTGATATTTAGGATTTTTAATTAGTGCCATTTGAGCTTTTTGTAATGCTACTGCTTTGGTTAATTCAGGGTTTTTCCAACCTTGATAAAAAGTTTGAACTAACTCTGATGTGCTTGTATCATCAATTGACCATAATGACGCTAGGATACTTTTTGCTCCTGCTTGTATGGCAACTCCTGCCAATCCTAATGATTCTCCGACAGCAGTATTGCAAGCAGTAAGAGTAAGTAAATCAATTCTATTTTGTTTTGTTGTAGTATTGCGAATTATTCTATCTAGTTGGTTAATAGTAAAATTTTCATTGTCCCACGTAACTAAAAACGTATCTTTTGGCTCTATACCAAACTTTCCATGAGTAGCAATATGAATTACAGAATATATTTGCCTACTTAATTCTTGTTTAATATTTTCACGTGTGAATTTTTCGTTTTTAACTTGTGTACTATTTGGAATAGCATCTAATTCTGTTTGTACATTTTCTAACTTTGGAAATGGTTTTTTTTCAACAGTTAAGCCTAATGCTAATACTTGCAAGTTTTTTCGTTCAAAGTTCTTATCATCTGTTAGCAAGAGAGTGGGTGTGGTTGCTATGGCATATTTTTCAACTAAAAAATTATTTCCATCATGCAAAGCTGCCATTGGTACACTCTGAAAAATTTCGTCTTGCACAAATACAAGTGTATTTATAGGTGGTGTTAAGCTTTGCTCAAAGTCGCGGATAATCTCATTATAAAGAAGCTGTGCTGGTTTAAGGTATTTAGTTTCTGCATCTTCTTTTAACCCAGTGCTATATTCAATTACTTGTTGCTGAATAGTTTCTCTGTCCCTCAAATTAATTTTTGATTCTCCATTAGGTAAAGTTAGAATAATTGCGATTTTATCTTCTAAGATAATCGAACTAAAAATAGCCGTTTTTTTATCGCTAGTCAAAGATAATATTTTATTTTTAAAACTATTTTGTTTATCCTTTGGGTTTTCATTAGGAATAGTAATTATACAATCGCTACCAAAATAATTCTGTAATTCTGCTATTTTGAACGAGTCGATTGTCTCTAACGCAGCTAGCAAGTTTTGATTGTTTAATTTATTTTCTTTTTTTCCAGCTTCTACATTTAAATGTAGTGCTATTAATTCACGATAAATAGGTTCAATTTCATTTTTAAAGTCAAATTGAAAGTTGCGATTTTCACTTAATATGTCTTGGCGAACTTTTTCTAGAGTGTTTTTAGAATTTTGATAAGCAATAATCGCTTCGTTTATTTTATCTTGCTGTTTTAAAATTCTTGCTGCTTGCCATTCCCAAAGAAATAAGCTATCTTTTGCTGCTAAGTTTTGTTCTATTACTTCTCTAGCTTGTTGAGTATATGCTAACGCTGCATCATATTTATTATTGCACTCAAATAATTTACCCAATTTGCCAAGTGCAAAAGATTCAGCACGACTGTCTTTAATTTTATGGGCAATTTTTGCAGCTTCCTTGAGTAGTGTTTGAGCTTCATTAAAATTTTCAGGAGAGTTGTTTAATGTTTGCGAACATCTATTAAGATTTAATGGTACACCTTTATTATCTACTGTTGGCTGCAATTTGTCTGCAAAATCAATATATGTATAAACTATTTGGCTATTTTTAGGTAAAGAATGTAATAATTTTCTAGCTTGTGTCAGTGCTTGCTTTGCTTGTTCAGCTTGCTTTGTACGGTAATATATAGGAATTTCACTAAGTAAAACTTTGACTTTTGCGGATTTTTCACCTATTTCTTGAGCAATATTATAGCTGTCTTTAAATTTATTTAATGCATTTGTATCATCTATTGTCGCTTCTTGCCTTTTTTTTTCTGATTCACGTTTATTGTTTTGTAAATTGGGTTTTAAATTAGGAAAATTGTAAGATTCTTGCTTTTCGAGAAAAAAAGCACGACGATATCTTAATGATGCACGGTTAGAATAAATATTACCTAAGCTATTCAGTATAGAAATTTCATAATTTTTATTATTAATGTTTTTGTTTTTTTCTTTAATTTTATTAAGACTGTCTTCAAGACGTTGTATTGCCCGACATTTTCCTTCTTCTTCGCAACCTTCAAATAACTGATAAGCATCTCCTAAACTACCCAATGCAGCGACTTCTCCCTCAATATCTACGTTCTGTTGGGCAATTTTAACAGATGTACCAGTCTGACATTCATTACTCTCATTAGGATTACACAAAAGCTCTATCGCCTTTTTGGGTTGCCCGTAACTAGTGTATACCTGCGCTAGTTCGGTGAGTGAGTGCCCAACTTTTGCTGCATCTCCTAATTGATTATGCAACTGTACTACATTTTCCCAGTGTTTTATTGCGTTTTCTGTTTGCCCAACTTGTTGGTATGCTCTGGCTAAGTTTTCTATAATGATTGCTTTATTTCGAGGGTTACGATTATTTTTTTCTATATCTAAAGCTTTGTTCCAATCTTCAATTGCATCAAGGTATTGGTCTGCTTGATATTTCTCTACACCTTCTTGTACCCATTGACTTGATGTACTGTTTTGTGCATTTGTAGCTTTACCAATCTGAATTTGAACAGTATTAGATGTGATATTACCTAACCACAAACAAACTACAAGGCTAATGCAGCAAAGGGATACCAGTAATTGACGCTTGCGAAATAGGTGTTTCATTGGCTGATTTTAAAGGTTTTTAAACAAAAACAAGACTAAGGGAGGATTTTAAATTCATATATAGACAAAACCATACCACTATTAGGGTGATATATGAATGTAGTATAGATTACTTTTACACGGAAACATTCTCATGGTATTTTTAAAGACATATTGATTATCACTCTCGGTTCGTCTTGTTTGGATAGGTATACTCAAAACAGGATAAAACTTTACTTTTAAAGCGAACGAAAATCTTAATAGATGCTTCGTTCCTCAGCATGACAGGAGTCAAAGTTTTACCTGTTTCCAGTATATACACAGGCGCCCGGAGCGTAAATCGATTGTTCCGAAACATTGAACTTATTAATACCAAGGGAGACTCGAAGTGAAAAATGTTGGTTTGGGCAGTATCATTTGGCGTTTGAGTACATCTCTTTTACTTGGATGCATAAGTGCTTTTACTACATCTATCAGTCCAAGTTTTGCCCAAAGCAACATTGTACCTGACGAAACTTTGGGAACAGAGTCTTCGAGAGTCATTTTCAACTTTAACGGCGCCACAAACGATGCGATAATAGGAGGCGCCGAACGTGGACAGAATTTGTTTCACAGTCTCAGAGAGCTTAACATCAGCGAAAGTAGGGGAGCTTATTTTCTGACTCCCAATGCCAATATCCAAAATATTTTTGCACGGGTAACAGGGAGTAACCCTTCACAAATCTTTGGAACTCTGGGTGTACGTCAAGCTTTGGACTTCACACCTTCCACAGCAAATCTGTATTTGATGAATCCGAATGGAATTTTGTTCGGACTAAATGCGAGGTTAGATGTAGGTGGTTCGTTTTTAGCAACAACGGCAAATGGAATTCAGTTTGGCGAACGCGGAGTATACAATGCGAATGGTGGTCAACCTGCTGATGTGCTGACTATCAATCCTTCAGCTTTCTTATTCAATCAAATATCCAAGGGTAATATTACCAATCGTTCAGTTGCATCTGCGGGACAAAATCTAATTGGTGAGGATATCACAGGGTTGCGCGTACCGGATGGTAAGAGTTTGTTACTTTTAGGTGGCGATGTCAATATAGAAGGTGGTGGACTGCGCGCTTATAACGGAAGAATAGAGCTTGGGAGTTTAGCGGCGCCTGGTATTGTAGGGTTTAATGTAGCTAGCGATAGTTTGAGTTTTAACATTCCTGAAGGTGTGGAACGGGGTAATATATCGCTCACTAATGGGGCAGAAATCAATGTTCGTGGTTCTGGTGGTGGAGATATTGCTTTTACTGCCAAGGATGTAAATGTTAGTGAGGTTAGTATAGTTAGAGCGGGTATTGATAAGAAGTTGGGTAGTCTCACGAGTAAGTCGGGTGACATACAGATAAACGCGACGGGAACGGTAACTTTAACTGATGTGAATTCTCGTATTAGTAATGTTTTGGATGAGGAAGCTTTAGGTAAAAGCGGTAATGTAAATATCATTACAGATTCATTGATTGTAAGTAATGATGCAAGTTTGAGTACAAGTACTTTTGGTATAGGAGATGCAGGAAATATATCTATTTTTGCATCTGATAAAGTACTTGTAAATGATGGCTTTATTGGTAGTAGTGTACAATCGAGGGCAAGAGGAAATGGAGGTAACATAAGCGTTATAGCTAATTTGCTTTCTATAACTGATGGAAGTCTCTTAGATGTCAGCACTTTTGGAAATGGTAATGCTGGCAATATATTACTCAAAGTGAATGATGCTATCTCTCTGACTGGTGATTCTAGTTTAGATAGTAATGTAGAAGCTGGCGCCGTAGGAAATGGTGGTAATATCAATCTTGAAGCTGGTAATAATATATCTATATTAGGTGCAAGCATCTTTAGTAGTGTAGAAGGTGATGCTGTAGAAAATGGTGGTAGTATTAATCTTAAAGCTGGTTCTACTATTTCTTTAGCAGATACAAGCATATTTGGCAACGTGGAAGCAGGCGCAGTAGGAAATGGGGGTAATATAAATATTGAGGCAGGTTCACTATCAATTACTGATGGTACGCAAATTCAAACATTAGTTCGGCGCCAAAATGATGGAAAAGCTGCCGGAAAAGGTAATGCTGGAAATGTTAATGTAAACGTCCGTGGAGCAATTAATATTTCCGGCACCAAAGATGGCATACCTAGCGGTATTCGTAGTGTATTAGGTCGTGGGGCAGAAGGACGTGGAGGCAATATTACAATCACTTCTAGCTCTTTGTCTTTAGCAGATCAAGCACAACTTAATTCCGGTACATTTGGTCAAGGAAATGCTGGTAATATTTCTATTCAAGTTAAAGATTTTGTCTCTTTAGATAATAGTAATATATTTAGTGATGCAAATGAAGGGTCTGTTGGTAATGGTGGTAATATTAATATTGCATCGGCTTCTCTTTCTTTAACTAATAACTCTCAAATATTGACGGGATTAGTTGGAAAAAGTGCTGATTTACCTGGTGGTAAAGGAAATGGAGGTGATGTCAATATTAACGTCCGTGATGCTGTTAATATCTCAGGAAATAGAGATACATTTCCTAGCACAATTTCTACTAAGTTAGGTGTAGGAGCAGAAGGACGTAGCGGAAATATTACTATTAATGCTGGTTCATTCTCGTTATTGGATACTGCAACAATAGATACAGCTACTCAAGGAATAGGAAATGCTGGTAACTTATTGATACAAGCAAAAGATTTAGTCAATTTTGACAATGTTAATATTTCCAGTATAGTTGAAGCTGGTGGAGTTGGTAATGGTGGCAATATTAAAATTGAAGCTGGTTCTCTTTCTTTAACTAATAGCGCTCTATTATCAACAGGTGTAAGCGCAAAAACAGATTTACCTGCTGGTCGGGGTAATGGTGGTAATGTAGATATCAACGTTAGGGACAAAATTATTTTTGCGAGACCGCTATCTGGTAGCAACGGTATTATTACCGGAGTAGAATCTGGTGTCGAGGGTAATGCTGGTAATGTTACTATTAATACTGGTTCGCTTGAAGTTAGTGATGGTTCAGAGATTCAGTCTATTACAAGTGGAATAGGAAATTCAGGAAATATAACTATTAATGCTCGCGATTTTATTAGCTTTGATAGTAGCAAGAATAATAATGGAAATCCTAGTCGTATTGTTAATGCTGTTCAAGCTGGAGCAAAAGGCAATGCAGGGAGCATTAATATTACCACTGGTTCTTTGAATATGATTAATGGAGCATTAATTGGTGGCTCAACTTTTGGAAATGGGAATGCTGGTAATATTTTAATCCAAGCAAATAAGTCTATTTCTTTTACTAGCAGTAATATCTTTGCTAATGTTTGGGCTGGAGCAATAGGTAATGCTGGGAATGTAAGTATTCAAGCTGGCTCTTTAATATTTAAAGATGGTGCGAAAATTATAACTTCATTACAGCCAAAGGATGATAATCGTTCAGGAGGAATTGGGAATGCTGGTAACGTAAATATTAATGTTAATGGGGCGATAGTTTTTGCTGGTATTAAAGATGCAAGTTCTATAGGAATTGATGGTTCTAGTGGTGTTGATAATTTTGTTGGTTTAGGAGCAACAGGTAATGCAGGAAATATAACAATTAAAGCAGATTCGTTTTCTTTGCTAGATGGCGCCCAAATGAATGCTAGCACTGGTGGAGAAGGCAATGCTGGAGACATCAGCTTAACTGCGAGAAAATCAGACATAAGTAATAATTCTTCTTTCCTAAATACAACTATTGGACGTGGGAATGCTGGTAGTATTTTCATCCAACTATCTGAGGATATATCACTTGATAGTAGTAATATTGTAAGTGGTGTAATAGGTGGTGTGGGAGATAGTGGAGATATAGATATTACTGCTAGAAATGTAACAGCAAAAAATTCCTCTGTAGTTACTGGTGTTTCTAGTGCTAACCAAATTGGAAATATTTCTTTACCTCCAGGTAAAGGTCAAGGTGGAGATATTCGCATTAATGCTTCAGATTCCATCATTTTTTCTGGTTATAGTGCAAATGGTTTTTCGACTGGAATCGGAAGCTTGACTGAGACAGGTGCATCAGGAGCAGCAGGAAATATTAGCCTTACTAGTTCAAATATTCGCATTGCTGATGGAGCAATTGTATCTGCAGCTACTTCAAATCAGGATAAAGGTGGTGATATCACTATCAATGCCAATATTTTTGAACTTTTCAACGGCGCCCAAGTTTTTACAACTACTTTTGGCAGTGGAAACGCAGGTAATATTCTCCTCAATGTCAAAGACCGTATCACCATATCAGGAAGCGACCCAACTTTTAACCAGCGCGTCGCTTTAGTACAAGAAAATTTCAGAAAAACAGGCGCCGGAGATGAGAAAATAAATGAAGCTTTGAATAATAACGGCGCCGCTAGTGGATTATTCGCCAATACGGCGCCTGGTTCTATAGGTAATGGTGGTAGCATTATTATTGACCCTCGTGAATTTACTATCTCTGACGGTGGACGCATCTCAGTTAATAGCGAAGGTGCGGGAACGGCTGGTAGTATTTCTATTAAAGGTGGAAATCTCACTCTCGATAAAGCTTCAATTACTGCTCGTTCTGCCAGTCGTGATGGTGGTAATATCAAATTTGCTCTTAGTGATAAGTTTGTATTAAGACGTAATAGCGAAATTTCTACAACTGCGGGAACAGCAGGCACCGGGGGAGACGGTGGTAACATCGATATTAATGCCAGATTTGTTGTAGCGATTCCCAAAGAAAACAGTAATATCAACGCTAATGCTTTTGAAGGAAATGGTGGCAGAGTCCAAATTAATACTCAAGGTATATTTGGAATTGGTTTTAGTCCTCAAGAAACAAAATTGAGTGATATCACAGTCAGTTCTCAATTTGGTGTTTCTGGTACTGCTGATATTGATTCTCCTAATAATAGTTTTATTCCCAATAATCTGACAGAGTTAAATAAAGCTACAATCGATACTAATGCGATTATTGCTACTAGTTGTATTGCTAGAGATAAAAAAAGCGGTACATTTTATTTCAAAGGTTCTGGTGGTTTAAGCGCGCGTCCTGGTAATGCTCCACTCAGTACCTATTCAACAGGAAGTGTTAGTAATCTACCAGAACAAGAATTATCCACGCAACAACGGCGCCCTTGGAAAAAAGGTGACAGCATAGTTGAGCCACAAGGAATGTATCAACTACCAAATGGAAAAATTTTCATGGGTAATAAGTGTTCTGAAACTTAACCCCTAACCCCTTGCTTACGAGGATACAGAGGCGCGATTCGGGGGTGGCGCCCATTATTTCATGGAAACAGGCGTGTAGAGACGACCGATATGTAAGGATTTGGCGAAATGTTTTAGCAAAATTCGCTCCGGTTGCTACTCGCGTGCCGTCTTGGACAACAACGCGTTTCGTTTAAACTTTTTCTAAGCGAGTGAGCCATTCGGACATCTCACTTGGCTGTTGCCAGTT
>NZ_RSCL01000022.1:114236-115139 GCF_003991905.1 Dulcicalothrix desertica PCC 7102
AGATTTCATCCCCAAACTTGACTCGAATTATATTACTTGCCAACTCAATCTTGCCTTCTAGCTTGCCTTTTAGTTCGCCTTTTAGTTCGCCTTCTAACCTAGCCTTGTCCATTTCAGCTTCATACCAAGCATCGACTTCTGCCATTGTTTTCATAAAATCTTCGTCCTCCGGAGTTAAGTTATCGGTAGGTATGTTTTGTAGGTAAACGCAGTATTTTACACATGCGCTAATTATATCATTTTTCTCTCTACGGTCTGGTGATAGCTGTTTGATTGATTCAAAAGCGATTTTCGCACTTTCTTTATCTCCTAACATTTTTAACCAGATGGTGTCAGGACTATCACCCAATTGGTCAATAATTACTATTCCCATCCGTAATATTTGGGGAAGTCGATATACACCGGCGCCTAATTTACTAGCTGGTTGAGCATTACATAAATTTAATAGTTTCTCACTACAATTAACTGTTAGTATCCAGGTAAATGGATTTTGATTTTCTATTTGTTGCTTTGCTTGTTTGTCCAGTCGTTTAGAAGCTGTTAACTGCTGTTGGCTTTTGGCATTTTCTATCAGTTCTTTTTGCTTTTGTTCCCAATATAGATTTTTCCGAGTAATCGATTTGCTAACATCGCTTTCTTCTAAGTATGAGCTATAATGTTCGATGATTATTGTTGGATGCTCTCGCATTAATTTGTCGAATAATCCTAAATTTTCTTGTTGCCATTCTTGATTTTCTTTGACTATAAACATTAAATCAATTTCCAGGTCTTCGTCGTTGTGGACTTGGATATTCTGTAGGGTATCTCCTTTAGTTTTATATAAGGATTGAATATAGAATTTGAAGAATCGGTCGTGTTTGTATTGAGCCATTTAATTTTATGAATGTGCTTGACAATGATTTG
>NZ_RSCL01000022.1:115408-190178 GCF_003991905.1 Dulcicalothrix desertica PCC 7102
GAAAACATATTGATTATCACTTTCGGTTCGCCTTGCTTGGATAAATATAGACAGGCGCCCGGAGCGTAAATCGATTGTTCCGAAACATTGAACTTGTCAACACCAGGGGAGACTCGAAGTGAAAAATGTTGGTTTGGGCAGTATCATTTGGCGTTTGAGTACATCTCTGTTAATTGGATGCGTAAGTGCTTTCACTACATCTATTAGTTCAAGTTTTGCCCAAAGTAACATCGTACCCGACGAAACTTTAGGAACTGCTGAGTCTTCGAGAGTTATTCCCAACTTTAACGGCGCCGCTAACGATGCAATAATAGGAGGCGCCGAACGCGGGCAGAATTTGTTTCATAGTCTCAGAGAGTTTGGTGTTAGTGAAAATAGAGGAGCTTATTTTCTGACTTTCAATGCCAATATCCAAAACATTTTTGCACGAGTCACAGGAAGTAACCCTTCGGAAATCTTTGGAACTCTGGGTGTACGTCAAGCTTTGGACTTCACACCATCCACAGCAAATCTGTATTTGATGAATCCGAATGGGGTTTTGTTCGGACAGAATGCTAACTTGGATTTAGGAGGTTCTTTTGTTGTAACGACAGCTTCGGGAATTCAGTTTGGCGAGCGTGGAGTATACAATGCTAGTGGTGGTCAACCTGCAGATGTTCTAACAATCAATCCTTCAGCTTTTTTATTCAATCAAATATCTAGAGGTAATATTACCAATCGTTCTGTTGCACCTGCGGGAAAAAATCTAGTTGGTGAGAGTATTACTGGGTTGCGTGTACCCGATGGTAAGAGTTTATTATTTTTGGGTGGTGACATCAATATAGAAGGTGGTGGACTTAGTAATCCACCTTTTGATGGAAGTGGTGGACTGCGTGCGTATAACGGAAGAATAGAGCTAGGGAGTTTGGCGGCGCCTGGTATTGTAGGATTGAATATAGCTGGTGATAGTTTGAGTTTTAACATTCCTGAAGGTGTGGAACGAGGTAATATATCCATTACTAATGGAGCAGAAATTAATGTTCGTGGTTCTGGTGGTGGGGATATTGCATTTACTGCCAAGGATGTAAATGTCAGTGGAATAGGTATAGTTAGAGCAGGTATTGATAATAAATTAGGTAGTCCCACGACTTTTGCGGGTGACATACAAATAAACGCGACGGGAACGGTAACGTTAACTGATGAGAATTCCCGTATTAGTAATGTTTTGGATGGTGAAGCTTTAGGTAAAAGCGGGAATGTAAATATTGTTACAGGTTCATTGATTATAAGTAATGATGCAATTTTAAGTACAGATACTTTTGGTATAGGGGATGCAGGAAATATATCTATCTTGGCAGACAAAGTACTTGTAAATGATGGTTTGATTGGTAGTAGCGTTCAATCAAGAGCGATTGGAAATGGTGGTAATATATTTATAAAAGTCAATGATGCTGTCTCGTTAATAGATGCTGTCGTTGATAGCAATATAGAATCAGGCGCCGTGGGTAGTGGTGGTACTATCAATATTGAAGCAGGTTCTTTGTCGATTACTGATAGCACCCAAATTCAAACTTTTGTGCGGACAAAAGATAATGAACAAACTCCAGGGATAAGAAATGGAGGTAATGTTAATATTAATGTTCGTGGCGCCGTTAATATTTCTGGTATTAAAGATGGAATACCTAGCGGTATCCGCAGCACCTTGACTGGAGTAGAGGGGAAAGCGGGTAATATTACAATTAATGCTGGCTCTTTAAATTTAACAGATAAAGCGGGAATTACTTCTGGTACTTTTGGTACAGGGAATGCAGGTAATATTTCTATTCAAGTTAATGATTTAGTTGCTCTTGATGATAGCGGCATATTTAGTAATGTGGGAGATGGCGCCGTTGGTAATGGTGGCGATATTAGTATAAAATCTGATTCGCTTTCTTTAGTTAATAGCTCTGTAATTTCTGCACAAGTGAATGCTGCAACTGCTAACTTTCCTGGTGGTAAAGGAAATGGTGGCAATATTAATATAGATGTTACTGGAAAAGTCACCTTCGCTCAAGCTCAACCAAGCATTACTAATGGAATTGTTAATGTAGTAGGCGTAGGCGCCGTTGGCAATGGTGGTAACATTACAATTAATGCTGGTTCGCTTGAAGTAACGGGTGGTTCCGAAATTCAAGGAAGTACCCGTGGGAAAGGTAACTCAGGAGCTATTACCATTAATGCGCGCGATACTATTCGTTTTGATGGTTCTGATGGTGGTAATATTTTTAGTCGCGCTATCAACTCGGTACAACTGGGAGCAGAAGGTAATGCAGGAGGAATAAAGATTACAACAGGTTCTTTATTTTTAACCAATGGTGCTATTTTCAGCAGCAGTACTAATGGAATTGGAAATGGGGGTGATATCAATATAGATGCCCGTAATCTAATTAGCTTGGATAGGGTAGCAGATATTAGTAATAATGTATTTGATTCAGGTAGAGGTAAAGCTGGTAATACTTTTATACAAACAGGTTCATTATTTTTAACGAATGGTAGCCAAATAAGTGCCGATGTGTCAGGTAAAGGAGACAGTGGAAACATTATTGTTAATGCACGCGATGCAATAAAGTTGGATAGTAAAATAGATAGTGCTGCGAGTTCAATTAGGACTGGGATACTTCGTAATGCTGAAGGAAAACCTGGGAATATTCAAATAACAACAGGTTCACTTTTAGTAAGTAACGGTGCTGATATTTCAACTAGCACTGTGGGAATAGGAGATGCAGGCAATATTACTATTAATGCTAGCGATACAATTACTTTTGAAGGATTTGATAGCAAACAATTTTTGCCAAGCGGAGCCAGAAGTACAGTTGCTTCTCCAGCAACAGGAAATGGTGGAACTATTCGGATTACAGGTAAGGAATTATTTCTTAAAAATAGTGGTCAAATTAATGCTAGTAGTTTTGGAACTGGTGGCAGTGGTAATATTTTCGTTAATATTAAAGATGCTGTCAATATTGACGGGGTTAGTCCTAGAGATGGGACGAGCAGTGGGATTATAAGCTTGATGTCTGGAACTACGGGTAAAGGTGGAGATATTCAGGTAACAACAGAGAGTCTGTCTGCTACCAATGGTGGTATTTTAGCTAATTTTGGTCAAGGTGAAATTGGTGACATTGTAATAAATGCGCGCGATAGTGTTAAATTTGATGGGGCTGGAAATGGATTAGGTAGTGGCGCCAGTAGCGTAATTTTACCAGACAAGCAAGGCAGTGGAGGAGATATTAAGATAACAACTGGGTTGTTTACTATTAGTAATGGTGCTAATATTAGTTCCCAAAGCTCTGGAATAGGTGATGGTGGTAATATTTTTATTGATGCTCGTGATAATATTAGCTTAATTAATAATGTTATTATTAACGCTAGCACTTCTGGGCAAGGAAATGGAGGCAGTATAACTATTAATGCTGGTAATTCCATTGATATGTCAGGTGTAGCTGAAGGTAATCAAAATCCTATTGTTATTAGTGCTGTCTTGCCCAGGAGTTTTGGAAGGGCTGGTGATTTACAATTAAGTGCGAAAAAACTGTCTTTAAACAATGCCGCCATTCTTAATAGCACATTGGGAACTGGAGATGCAGGTAATATTTTTTTGAAAGTATCTGAAGATATCTCAATGAATCGTAGTTTCGTTGATAGCAGCGTTTTTTCCGGAGGTATTGGTAAGGGTGGAAACCTGGATATTGAAACAAAAAATCTAACGTTAACTAATGGTTCTGGAATTAGCGCTGGGGTCTCTCGTTCACAAACATTAGCAAATACTCTTCTTCCAGCAGGTAATGGTAGAGGTGGAAATATTCGCATTAATGCATCTGATTCTATAAATATTTCAGGTATTGGTTCTACTGGTGCTTCTAGTACAATAGCAACCTTAACAGAGAGAGGTGCATCTGGTGATGCGGGAGATGTGAGTCTAACTACCAAAAACTTTCGTGCTACAGATGGAGCAGTTGTTTCGTCTGCAACTTTTAATGACAGCAAAGGTGGTGAAATTACCATCAATGCTGATATATTTGAACTTTTCAACGGCGCCCAAATACTAGGGAATACTCGCAGTAGTGGAAATGCAGGTAATATTAGCCTGAATATTAAAGACCGTATTACTATATCTGGAAGTGACCCAAATTTTAATCAAAGATTAGCTTTAGCACAAGAAAATTTAGGAGGGTCGGGTTCTAATACGGAATTAACTGATGTAGTTACAAATGAAGGCGCCGCAAGTGGACTATTCGCTAATACGGCGCCTGGTTCTACAGGTAATGGTGGTAGCATTATCATTGACCCTCGTGAGTTTATTATCTCTGACAGTGGACGCATCTCAGTTAATAGCGAAGGTACGGGAACTGCTGGTAATATTTCTGTTACAGGTGGAAATCTCACCCTGGATAAAGCTTCTATTACTGCCCGTTCTGCCAGCCGTGATGGTGGTAATATTAAATTTACTCTCAGTGATAAGCTTGTATTACGACGCAATAGCGAAATTTCTACCACAGCAGGCACAGCAGGCGCCGGGGGAAATGGTGGTAACATTGATATTAATGCCAAGTTTGTCGTTGCCATTCCTAAAGAAAATAGTAATATTAATGCCAATGCTTTTGAAGGGAATGGTGGCAGAGTACAAATCAATACTCAAGGTATATTTGGAATTGGTTTTAGTCCTCAAGAAACAGAATTGAGTGATATTACTGTTAGTTCTCAATTTGGTGTTTCTGGCGTTGCTGATATCAACTCTCCTAATAATAGCTTTATTCCTAACAATCTTACAGAACTTAATAAAGACACCATTGATACTAATGCAATTATTGCTACTAGTTGTATTGCTAGAGATAAAAAAAGCGGTACATTCTATGTTAGAGGTTCTGGTGGTTTCAGCGCGCGTCCTGGCAATGCTCCGCTTAGTACCTATTCAACGGGAACTGTAAGTAATTTGCCTGAAACCCAAGAACGGCGCCCTTGGAAAAAAGGTGACAGCATAGTTGAACCGCAAGGGATGTATCAATTACCAAACGGAAAAATTTTCATGGGTAATGAGTGTTCTGAAACCTAACCCCTAACCCTACCCCTGTTAAGGTGTACCAAAAGAGTACTAGCTAGAAGCCTTGGCGCCTTCTTAAAAAAACTTTTTATGAAACAGCAAAATTCGCTCCGGTTGCTACTCGCGTGCTATCTTGGACAACAACGCGTTTCGTTTAAACTTTTTCTAAGCGAGTGAGCCATTCGGACATCTCACTTGGCTGTTGCCAGTTAAGCATTGCTAGCGTAAAGTCATCAAGTTGCTTGGCGTTTAACTTTTGGAGTTGACTAACTATCTGTAACGTGATTTCATCCCCAAACTTGAATCGAATTATATTACTTACCAACTCAATCTTGCCTTTTAGTTCGCCTTTTAACCTAGCCTTGTTCATTTCAGCTTCATACCAAGCATCGACTTCTGCCATTGTTTTCATAAAATCTTCGTCCTCCGGAGTTAAGTTATCAGTAGGTATGTTTTGTAGGTAAACGCAGTATTTAACACATGCGCTAATTATATCATTTTTCTCTCTACGGTCTGGTGATAGCTGTTTGATTGATTCAAAAGCGATTTTCGCACTTTCTTTATCTCCTAACATTTTTAACCAGATGGTGTCAGGACTATTAGCCAATTGGTTAATAATTACTATTCCCATCCGTAATATTTGGGGAAGTCGATATACACCGGCGCCTAATTTACTAGCTGGTTGAGCGTTACATAAATTCAAGAGTTTTTCACTACAATTAACTGTTAGTATCCAGGTAAATGGATTTTGATTTTCTATTTGTTGCTTTGCTTGTTTGTCCAGTCGTTTAGAAGCTGTTAGCTGCTGTTGGCTTTTGGCATTTTCTATCAGTTCTTTTTGCTTTTGTTCCCAATATAGATTTTTTCGAGTAATCGATTTGCTAATATCGGTTTCTTCTAAGTACGAGCTATAGTGTTCGATGATTATTGTTGGATGCTCTTGCATTAATTTGTCAAATAATTCTAAATTCTCTTGTTGCCATTCTTGATTGTCTCTGAATATAAACATTAAATCAATTTCCAGGTCTTCGTCGTTATGGACTTGGATATTTTGTAGGGTGTCTCCTTTAGTTTTATATAGGGATTGAATATAGAATTTGAAGAATCGGTCGTGTTTGTATTGAGCCATTTAATTTTATGAATGTGCTTGACAATGATTTGATTTTATGAATTTTAGTTTGATAGAGGAAAATATTGTTAAATTATTATAACTAAAATTAGTACCCAAGATTTATAATTTGAGTTTTTTATCTTTGGGAGGCAGGCAGGGATGCCTCTCTTAACAAAGTTCCGATGCATAAAGGCAAATACCAGTGGATTACGGAGGAAACCTCCGCTCGGACTTTGCTCTGCTCCACAAGAATGTAAAAACGTAAAATTTCAGGTACATGAGGTACACGAATCATACCCAAACCCATGTAGAGACAGTACATGCCCGGTCTCTACATGTACGGTATGCACTAGTATTACTTGAAAGGTAACGACTATTTCAGCGCCGAAAACATTCTCATGGTATTTTTAAAGACATATTGATTATTACTCTCGGTTCGCCTTGTTTGGATAAATATAGACAGGCGCCCATTAGCCAATCAACTCTTCCGAATAATTGAACTTTTCGACACCAGGGGAGACTTGAAGTGAAAAATGTTGGTTTGGGCAGTATTATTTGGCGTTTGACTACATCTCTTTTAATTGGATGCATAAGTGCTTTCACTACATCTATCAGTTCTAGTTTTGCCCAAAGCAACATTGTACCTGACGAAACACTAGGAGCAACAGAGTCTTCGAGGGTTATTTTCAACTTTAACGGCGCCGCAAACGATGGCACCTATCATTTCATGAAAACTTTAATAATCATTATTATTTTTATTCAATCGTAAATTATTTACAAATTCATCATAAAATTTTAACTCTTAAACAATTTGTAACGTTTTTCATTACAGTAATTTTGTTCGATAGTATATTGAGATTAATCGAACAAGTTCAATCCATTTTAAAAATGACTAATAATAACGACATAGATAATGCCAGCGAAACAAATGAAGCAGGCGATAACAAAATCAAAAATCCACCGACTAAATATGATTCGCCTTGGAAGGATATATTACAAATATATTTTAAGGATTTTATGGAGTTCTTCTTTCCTGCCGCGTATAACGAAATTGATTGGACAAAAAAAATAGAGTTTTTGGATAAGGAACTTGAAGAAGTCACTAAAGATGCTGCGATTGGGCGCCGTTTTGCCGACAAGTTAGTAAAAATATATCTCAAAAATGGTCGGGAGGAGTGGGTATTAATACATATTGAAGTACAATCGCAAGAAGAAGAAGATTTTGCGATGCGGATGTATATCTATAATTATCGCATCTACGATAAATATAAAAAAACAGTAGCTTCGCTGGCAATTTTGGGTGATGACAAAGAAAATTGGCGCCCGTCGAGCTTTGGTTACAGTTTATTTGGCTGTTCGTTGAATTTTGAGTTTCCAATCATCAAATTGGTAGATTATCAACAAAGGCTATCCGAACTTGAAAACGATGGAAACCCATTTGCAACGGTAGTTATGGCACACTTGGCTGCTCTTAATACTCGTGAAGACCGCCAAGAACGTAAAGTACAGAAGCTGGCTTTGGTACGAAGATTATACGAAAAAGGGTTTGAGGAACAGGAGGTCATAAATTTACTAGCTTTTGTTGATTGGATGCTGACTTTACCACCGGATATTGAATCAGAGTTTAAACTTGAAGTAAAACAATTTGAGGCTGGACGACGTATGAAATATGTAACATCTTTTGAGCGCAGTGGCATTGAAATTGGTAGGCAGGAAGAAGCATTATCACTGGTAACACGGCAACTTAATCGTCGTTTGGGTAATATTGATGAGGCGACTAAGGAGCGTGTGCGTTCTTTGTCTACTGAAGAGTTGGAAAGGCTAGCTGAGGAATTACTTGATTTTACGTCGGTTACTGATTTAACTAACTGGTTATCAGGTGGGTAATTAGAGCGAAGCCTGCTATAAGCAGGCTAATGAGTATAGATGTAGTATAGATTACTTTTGTATAGGAACACTCTCATGGTATTTTTGAAAACATATTGATTATCACTTTCGGTTCGCCTTGTTTGGATAAATATAGACAGGCGCCCGGAGCGTAAATCAATTGTTCCGAAACATTGAACTTTTCAATACCAGGGGAGACTCGAAGTGAAAAATGTTGGTTTGGGCAGTATTATTTGGCGTTTGAGTACATCTCTTTTACTTGGATGCATAAGTGTTTTTACTACATCTATCAGTTCTAGTTTTGCCCAGAGCAACATTGTACCTGATGACATGGGAGCAGAGTCTTCGAGAGTTATTTTCAACTTTAACGGCGCCCCAAACGATGCGATAATAGGAGGCGCCGAACGTGGGCAGAATTTGTTTCATAGTTTTAGAGAGTTTAGCGTTAGTGAAAATAGAGGAGCTTATTTCCTGACTCCTAATGCTAATATCCAAAATATTTTTGCACGAGTCACAGGAAGTAACGCTTCACAAATCTTTGGAACTCTGGGTGTCCGTCAAGCAAATAACTTCACACCTTCTAATGCAAATCTGTACTTGATGAATCCGAATGGAGTTTTGTTCGGGCAGAATGGTAGGTTAGATGTTGGTGGTTCGTTTCTAGCAACGACAGCAAACGGGATTCAGTTTGGCAATAGCGGAGTATATAATGCTAGCGGTGGTCAACCTGTTGATGTACTGACAATTAATCCTTCTGCTTTCTTATTCAATCAAATATCTAGAGGAAATATTACCAATCGTTCTGTCGCACCTGCAGGGCAAAATTTAGTTGGTGAGAATATTACTGGGTTGCGAGTACCCGATGGTAAGAGTTTGTTGTTTTTGGGTGGTGATATCAATATAGAAGGTGGTGGACTTGTTAATAATGCGTCTTTTGATGGAAGTGGTGGACTGCGCGCGTATAACGGAAGGATAGAGTTAGGTAGTTTGGCGGTGCCTGGTATTGTAGGATTGAATATAGCTGGTGATAGTTGGAGTTTTAGTTTTCCTGAAGGTGTGGAACGAGGTAATATATCTATCACCAACGGAGCAGAAATCAATGTTCGTGGTTCTGGTGGTGGGGATATTGCATTTACTGCCAAGGATGTAAATGTCAGTGAAACAGGTATAGTTAGAGCAGGTATTGATAATAAATTAGGTAGTCCCACGACTTTTGCGGGTGACATACAAATAAACGCGACGGGAACGGTAACTTTAACTGATGAAAATTCCCGTATTAGTAATGTTTTGGATGAGGAAGCTATAGGTAAAAGCGGTAATATAAACATTATCACAGGCTCCTTAATTATAAGTAAAGATGCAACATTAAGTGTCGATACATTCGGCGCCGGGGATGCAGGAAATATATCTGTACTTGCAAGAGATAAAGTACTTATTAGTGATGGTTTAGTTGCTAGTAGTGTGCGACAGAAAGCAACAGGGAATGGCGGAAATATAAACATAATAGCGAATTCACTTTCTGTTACTGATGAAAGTTGGTTTGATACCAACACTTTAGGGAATGGTAATGCTGGCAATATACTGTTTAAAATTAATGATGCTATATCTCTAAGTGGGTATTCTGATTTGACTAATAATGTAGAAGCTGGTGCTATAGGAAATGGAGGTAATATAAATATTGAAGCAGGTTCATTATCAATTACTGATGGTACACAAATTCAAACATTAGTTCGTAGAGGAGAAAATGGGCTAACTTCAGGAAAAGGGAACGGAGGAAATGTCAATATCAATGTACGTGGAGTTGTGAATGTCTCTGGTATGAGAAGTCAAATACCAAGTGGTATTCGTGGTACTTCAAATTCTGAAGCTGAGGGAAATGCTGGAAATATTACAATTAATTCAGGCTCTTTTTATTTAACAGATAAAGCAGTACTCACTTCTAGTACATTTAGTAAAGCCAATGCAGGTAATATTTCTATTCAAGTTAATGATTTAGTTTCCTTTAACAATGGTACTATATTTAGTAATGTGGGAGATGGGGCTATCGGTGATGGTGGCAATATTAATATAAAAGCTGGTTCCCTTTCTTTAACTAATAGCTCTGTACTTTCTACAAGTGTTATAGGTACAACCGCTGACTTTTCTGGTGGTCGGGGAAATGGTGGTGATATTAACATAGATGTTAGCGGGAAAGTAACCTTTGCTGAAGCTCAACCAAAATTTTCTAATGGCATTTTTACCGATGTTGGAGCAGGCGCCTTTGGTAATGGTGGTAATGTTACAATCAATGCTGGTTCATTGGAAGTAACAGGTGGTTCGGAAATTCAAGGAAGTGTTCGCGGAAAAGGAAATTCAGGAACTATCACTATTAACGCGCGCGATACTGTTCGTTTTGATGGTTCTGATGGTGCAGATTTCCCTACCCGTGCAATTAACTCTGTACAATCTAAAGCCGAAGGTAATGCAGGAGATATCATTATTACAACAGACTCTTTGTTTTTATCAAACAGGGCTTTTCTGAGTAGCAGTTCGGATGGAAAAGGAAATACAGGTAACATTAATATAAATGCTCGCAATATTATTAGTTTGGATGGAGTAGCACAAATTACTAATAATGTATTTAAAGATGGTAAAGGAAAAGCTGGAAATACTTTTATACAAACAGGCTTATTATCGTTAACTAATGGTAGTCAGATAAGTGCTGATGTTTCGGGGAAAGGAGAAGGTGGCAACATTAATATTAATGCGCGCGATGCAGTTAAATTGGATGGAATAGTAGGTACTTTTAATAGTTCAATTCAAAGCGTTTTAATAACGGGTGGTGAAGGTAAAGCTGGAAATATCGATATCACAGCAGGTTCGCTTTCGGTAAGTAATGGTGCTGGAATTGCAACTAATAGCGATGGTAAAGGAGATACAGGTAATATTAACATTAATGCTCGCGAAACTGTTGGAATTGAAGGATTTGGAGGTGATTCCAGCTTGCCTAGTCGTGTTACTAGCAGTATTGGAGCAGGAGCTATTGGAAATGGTGGAAATATTCGCATTAGTGCAAGAACATTAGCATTAAAGAATGGTGGTCGAATCGATGGAAATACTATTGGTCAAGGGAAAGGTAGTAATATTTTCGTAAATACCAGTGATACAGTTACCATTGACGGCGCCGGAAAAAGGGTTAGCAGTGGTATTTCTAGTGGACCTTACGGTTTTCTGAATGTTGATAAGAATCCTACACAAGGTGCTGGCGGAGATATTCAAATAACAACAGGCTCTCTATTTATGAGTAATGGAGCTTTAATCGATTCTGGTGTCTTGAACCAGGGTGATGGTGGTAATATTTTTATAAATGCTCGTAATAATGTTAGTTTGATTAATAATAGTATAATCAATGCTAGTACAACTGGGAATGGTAATGCAGGTAATATCATTATCAATGCTGGCGATACAGTTAACCTCGAAGGTGGTCGCAACGGAAATAGTAGCATACTAAATTCTATTTATGTTAATAGTATAGGCAAAGCTGGAGATATACGCATCACAGCGAAAAAATTTTCATTGAATGATGACGCTTTATTAATAAATGGGACTTTTGGAAAAGGCGATGCAGGCAATATATTTTTACAATTATCAGAAGATATATTACTTAATGATAGTAATATTGCTAGTGGTGTTTTAACTGGCGTAGGAAATAGTGGGAATATAGATATTAGTGCTAGAAATATAATATCAAAAAGTTCTTTAATCACTACTGGTGTTTTTGGTGCTAACCAACTTGAAAATCTTTCTTTACCTCCTGGTAAAGGTAAAGCAGGTGATATTACTATTAAAGCTTCTGATTCCATAATATTTAGCGGTACTAGTGCTAGTGGTTTTTCCACAGGGATTGCAAGCTTAACGGAAAAAGGTACACTTGGAGCAGCAGGAAATGTTAGCCTTTCTGGTCGTAATATCCGCATTGCAGATAGCGCCATTATAAGTGCGAATACTGGCAATGAAGAGAAAGGTGGAGATATTAGCATCAATACTGATGTATTTGAGCTATTCAATGGTGGACAAATACGAACTGGTACTAATGATGCTGGCAATGCAGGTAATATTCTCCTTAATGTTAAAGACCGTATCGTGATATCGGGAAGCGACCCAACTTTTAACCAACGCATTGCATTAATAGAAGAAAATTTGAAAAGAACAGGCGCCAATGATGTGAGAATAAATGAAGCTTTGAATAATAACGGCGCCAATAGTGGACTATTCGCCAATACACTACCTGGTTCTACAGGTAATGGTGGTAGCATTATTATTGACCCTCGTGAATTTTTTATCTCTGATAATGGACGTATTTCGGTTAATAGTGAGGGTAGTGGAACCGCTGGTAATATTTCTATTGCGGGTGGAAATCTCACTGTTGATAAAGCTTCAATTTCTGCCCGTTCTGCTAGTCGTGATGGTGGGAATATTAAATTTACTCTTAGTGACAAGTTAGTGTTACGGCGCAATAGTGAAATTTCTACAAACGCAAGGGGAGATGGTGGTAATATTGATATCGCAGCCAAGTTTGTTGTCGCTCCTCCTAAAGAAAATAGTAATATCAAAGCTGATGCTTCTGAAGGAAATGGTGGTCGAGTCCAAATTAATACTCAAGGTATTTTTGGAATTGCTTTTAGTCCTATCGAAACAGAATTAAGCGATATTACCGTTAGTTCTCAATTTGGTGTTTCTGGCGTTGCTGATATCAATTCTCCCGATAATAGCTTTATTCCCAATAATCTAATAGAACTTAATAAAGACACCATTGATACTAATGCGATTATTGCTACTAGCTGTATTGCTAGAGATAAGAAGAGCGGTACATTCTATGTTAGAGGGTCTGGTGGTTTAAGCGCGCGTCCTGGTAATACTCCAATTAGTACGTACTCAACAGGAACTGTTAGTAATTTACCACAAACTCAAGAACGGCGCCGTTGGAAAAAGGGTGACAGCATAGTAGAGCCACAAGGTATGTACCAACTTCCAAATGGCAAAATTTTTATGGGTAATGAATGTTCTGAATCTTAAATCTTTTAACTAATTTAATAAATTTATACTAGGAAAAATTTAACAATGACAGGTAGAGCGCGCGCATTTTTTAGCTTTATTAGTATCAGCCAATTTATATTTACACCAAATGTAATAGCTCAAACTAACCCACCTGATGGAGTTAATATTCCTCCTAATACTGTCCAACGTCTTAACGAAACTAACCCTCAAAAAACACCTTCAACTCCAGTACCAATACCAAAACCAGAGTCATCACCTATTTTTAATACTCCAGGTACACTAGAACCAAGTAAAACACCGATTAATACAAATATTAGGTTTAAAATAAAAAAAGTCAATGTTTTGGGTAACACTGTTCTACAAGAAGAAATTGACAAAATTAAAAAGGATTATGAGGGTAAAGAAGAAACTTTTACTTTTGAACAATTAATTGAACTGCGAACGAAAATTACACAACTTTATATAGATAATGGTTATGCTACATCAGGCGCCTTTCTTCTTCCAGATGACCCCAAAGAACTCCCAGACCCTAAGAATTACGTTGTTAACATCCAAGTAGTTGAAGGTGAATTAGAGAAATTAGAAATAACTGGGCTTTCTCGACTCCAAGAAGGATACATTCGTAGTCGTGTTAACCCAGCTATTACTAAACCTCTTAACGTTAACCGACTTCGGGAAGCATTACAATTGTTACAAATTGACCCAGTACTCGAACGGGTTGAGGCAGAATTAACCGCAGGGAAACAAGCTGGTTTCAATATTTTAGCCTTACGTTTGACAGAGGCGCCTGCTTTTAGTGCTGGTATTATAATTGCTAATAACCAATCTCCTAGTGTTGGCTCAATTCAAGGTAGTCTTTTTCTCAACCACGATAACTTTTTAGGGTTTGGAGACCGCTTTTCTGCTGAATATGGACTTACCCAAGGTTTAAATCTTTACAGCCTTGGTTATACGTTTCCTATAACTCCCAATAATGGCACTTTCAGCGTTCGTTATAGTAATAATAATAGTACAATTACCGAGGCGCCGTTTAATGATTTAGGTATTCGCAGTGATTCCGAAACCCTATCATTTAGTTTACGTCAACCCATCATTAGAAAACCTCAAACCGAATTTGCTGTAGGTTTGGGTTTAGATTTGCGTCGAAATCAAACATTTATCCTTGATGATGTTCCCTTCTCCTTTTCCACGGGACCAGAAGATGGAGAGTCAAAAGTTACTGCAATTCGATTTTTTCAAGATTGGCTAAAACGTGATGCAACACAGGTTTTTGCCGCGCGTTCACAATTTAATTTTGGTATTGATGCATTTGACGCAACAATCAATAATTCTGGTACAGATGGACGCTTCTTTTCTTGGGTCGGGCAATTTCAATGGGCAAAACAAGTATCTCCTAGAAGAACTTTAATTGCGCGCGTTGATACCCAGCTTACACCAAATTCTCTACTTTCTTTAGAGCGTTTTAGTATTGGTGGAGTTGGAACAGTTCGCGGTTATCGTCAAAACCAAATTACATCAGATAATGGTATATTAGCCTCTGTAGAATATAGTTTTCCTCTTTTACCTAATTTAAGAAATCTACAATTCACACCTTTTTTTGAATTAGGTTATGGTTGGAATAATCGTGGCGAAAACCCTCAACAAAATTTTATTGCCAGTTTTGGTAGCAGTTTACGTTGGGAAATAACTCCTAGTTTTGATATCACTATAGATTATGGTATTCCTTTAGTTATTCTAGAAGATAAAGGTGATTCTTTACAGGATAACGGTTTATATTTTTCGTTACGTTATAAACCTTTTTGATTTTTATGTTATCTAGCAATTCTTACGATTTTTTCGTTACCCTGATTTAAACGGATACATTGCTCATGTGTATTGGCATTAGCTGGTCGAATGTGAGGACTAAATACATTCTGCAATATTACAATAGCTGTTAATGCTATTATAGTTGTAATTTGAAGTTGATTGTTGTTCATATGCTGAAATAATTAAGATATTACTTGGATAAAAAGGATTTAAGAACTCTTACTGCTCCTAATCTTTCTGAGTACTTCTTAGTATCTCTCTCTTTTTTATAAAGTCTCGACGGCGCCTATGGATAATAACTTGAAATATTTAGCTTTATTTTGGGTAAAATTATTTTCCATATTACATACATCTCCTTTTTAACAACAGTAGGGTGGGCAGTGCCCACCGTACAATCTACACACCGTACAATCCACTTATTCAACATCTACATTTGAGCATTGCCCTTGGTCATCGCAATGTAAAAAAACTGAACCATCTGGACGAATGGATATCAAATAATTATCTGGTGAGTAAGAAATTGGTTTGTTAGTAACATCATCTACAGGGTTATAGCCATATATAACTAACCCTTGTGGTGTTGAATCTAGTTTCATAGTTTGTCTAACAACAGTTGTTTTTCTAGTTAGAGGATTAAAATATCTGGTTCTCATAACTCCAGAATGTCCTTCCATCTTTAGAACACTTTCATAAACAATTCCATCGAAACTATGCGTTAACTTGAATGTCTCATAAATAGGTGATGGTTTAATAGTTTGAGAAACTGTATATGAAGAAGTTTGCAATGGAGTTTTCGCATCTACAGACTCTAAACCCAAAAATCCTAGTCCAGTAACTAAAATACCAATTGAAGCGAATTGTTTTAAATTCATGACTTTCTCCTTTCAAATACCAAGATTTACGATACTATTGCAATTGAAGGCTGGTGCGTGACGCTTTGGAAAAACTTGAACGTAGTAATAAAACTTGTAGCGTCACGCACCCTACCATTTATAACCGACACCCACTTTTAAGAGAGTTCCACCTCCATTAGTAAAATAAGTTCCATCTCCGTAGATAACAATATCCTTAGTAATTGCACCTTCTGCACCAGCTTGTAAAACAGCACCAGTACCTAAAGAAACGGAAAATGAACTATCACTAAGGGTGAATACAGAACCGCCTATACCAGCATAGATATTTGCCTTTTCACTCAGCCCAAAATCATAAGTGACAGTAGGTATAAATAAAGTTGCACATACACCACTTTCACAGGCGCCTGTTACAGTAGCTCGGATAGAAAATGAGTCTAAATCAAACCTTCCATTCACAGTTGGTGATGCTCCACCGCTGTCTACACTTACTCCGGCGCCGACGTAACTTCCTTTCATTCGTTGTTCTGCGCTAGCAGATTGAGATGATAAAAAAGTAGGAACACAAGCGAGAATAGAGACAAAAGTGATTGTTGCCACAGACCTGAAAAAGCGTTGCATAATTAACCTCTATTAAGATAAATTCAAATTCTTGCTATAGATGAAAGTAAAAACACCAACCATTTCCTAAGCAATAATTACTTTTGATTGGCTCCGTGTTTTTGCTTACATTATTAAATTACAACTAATCTCAAATATATAAAATCTCTGTTTACGCCAATTTTTGAATAAAAGCTTGACACCTGAATGACATAAAACTGCAAATTTATACCATTTTTATATGAAGATGCGCTTTATTACTCTTACTCCCCCCTTATTAAGGGGGGCTGGGGGGGATTTAATTATTTGCAGCTTCACATTAAATTGGTATTAGTTCAAAATAACCATCATAATCAAAAATATTTCTACGCTTGTAAAAAATTAGGGTACGAAATAATTGTGAGAATAGGCGCCGTGAAGTTGACCTATATTATGTTTTAGGCATGACAATGGGGAGATGCTACCCTGCGGGAAAACTTCGTTAACGTTCCTCAGCATGACAATGTGGAGATAGTTAGTATTATGATATTGGCGCCCTTTTGAGCAAGCTTATAATCAAAAAAGCCGTAACGTTATTAGATGTAGGTAAGTCCCATGAGTCAGGATAAGAGCCAAAACGTCCAGCAGTTTCCTCCGTTTAATGATAAGAATGAAGAGGCGCCTGATATTGGAGGTGGCTTACCTGTTATTGAATATTGGGCAAAGCATACTATCTCTCCTGAAGGGCCAAAACTTTGGAAAACTTTACTTCACCATAGTGCTTGTCTTTCTTGCTCTTGGGGGACGGGAGGGCAAAAGGGGGGTTTTACTAATGAGGATGGGGAAAAGCTTCAGCGCTGTATGAAAAGTGTTGAGGCTATTTCGGCGGAAATTAAACCGGGTATTAAACAGCAATTTTTTGAGCAACAGAGCATTACTGAGCTACAAAAACTCACTTCAATGGAAGCTGATAGGTTGGGACGGTTAAGTTTTCCAATGATTTTGCGAGCGGGGAAATCGCACTATGAGCGCATTTCTTGGTCAGAAATTTATCAAATAGCTGAAGCTGGTTTCCGTAAAACCCCAGAACGAGTAGCTTCTTATAGTTCGGGTCGGTCTTCTAACGAAGCGGCATTTTTACTGCAATTAATGATGCGGTCGCTTGGCTCTAATAATTTAGCTGATTGTTCAGATTTGTGTCACGCTCCTTCGACTTATGGCCTTCAGCAGATGTTTGGCACAAAAACCTCTATTGTAAGTTTAGAAAGTTTGAATGAAGCTGATTGTGTTGTTTTAAGTGGCGCCAATTCTGCTTACAACCATCCACGTTTGATGAATGAGTTAATCAAATTGCGAGAGCGTGGGGGAAAGATAATTGTTATTAATCCTATTATGGAAATAGGGTTGGTTAAATTTGGCTCTCCTGCTTTCCCTATCAAATCTTTAATACCTGGTTCAGATATTGCTTCGTTGTATCTACAACTAATCCCCGGTAGCGATTCTGTATTATTTACTGGAATTCAAAAAGCACTTATTGAAACAGGAAATATTAAAACAGAATTTCTTCAAGCTTACACAGAAGGATGGGAAGCAGTAGTGGAGAATGCTCGCTCTATTTCTTGGGAAACTATTACAGAAATATGTGGAGTATCGCAAGCAGAAATTGAGGCAGCCGCAGCTATAATTAGTAATGCGTCATGTGTTGTGTTTGGTTGGGCAATGGGTATCACCCAACATCAAAATGGTGTAGATAACGTTTATAGTATTGGCAATACTGCATTAATGAGTGGCAATATTGGAAGAGAAGGAGCGGGTGTAATGCCCGTGCGAGGACACTCAAACGTTCAGGGTTTCGGCTCAATGGGTGTAACAAGCCAAAAAATTAAAAAAGGACTTCAAGAAGCATTAGAAAGGCTTTTAGGACGTTCTTTAAGTACTGTTAAAGGTTATGATACTCGTTCGTTAATTGAAGCTGCTGACGAACACAAGGTAGATACACTCATCTGTCTAGGTGGAAATTTATATGGCGCCAATCCAGATTCAACTCAGGCAAAACGCGCGTTAGGTAATATTGAGACTATAATATACTTGGCTACGAAACCTAACTTAGGGCATTTTCACGGATTAGCCAAACAAAATACAATTGTCATTCCCGTATTAAACAGATTTGAAAATCCTCATAAAACAACTGTTGAATCGGGTAATAATTTTGTACGTCTCAATGACGAGGGTAAAACTCATCTTAAAAACGCTGATTTAATTCCAGAAGTAGAATTTTTGACAGAGTTAGCTCATAGAATTCACGGCGAATATCCAGTAGATTGGCGCCAGCTTCGAGATACAAAATTCATCCGTAAACTAATCGCGCAAACCGTTCCAGGTTATGAGAAAATAGGTACGATTGATGAAACCAAAGAAGAGTTTACTATTGGTGGACGCATTATTAATACACCTCACTTTCCCACTGAGAACGGTAAAGCTAAAATGTTTGTTACGCTATTACCACAACTAACACTTCCTGACCGAAAAGCTTTTGGCGCCTCAGAGCAAACCCAAGGAATTGTAGTAGCATTAATAACAGCACGTAGCTATGCTCAACATAATACAGTAGTCTATCAAATAGAAGACAAATATCGGGGAATGCCCCACCGTAACTGTATCTTAATGAATCGAATCGATTTAGAAAAAGCAGGATTGAAAGAACATCAACGAGTTACTGTAAAGGGAAACGCAGGTAAATTAGAAAATGTGGAAATTATTCACGGAGCAGTACGACCCGGAGCAGCGTTAATGTTTTACCCAGAAGTAAATGTAATTTTTAACGCACAGGTTGACAAACGAGCAGGAACTCCAGCATATAAAAGAGTCCCCGTGTTTGTTTACGCAAATTAAATTAAGGGTTATCGTACATTGCTTCTTGGAATAATTCAAATTATACCGAATTGTTGAATGTGAAAACAACTAAACAATGACAAGGCGCCTCTATGTTTCTTCTTCAACTATAAAGGCGCCTGCCATTAACTTAATAAAATAAAAGACTAACTAAAACGGTTAATTAACTCTTCACGAGATAATTGCAGCAATAAGGGAGTATATTCCTCAGTGGGTTGCGCTAACATTGATGGAATAATGTTAAGTAGCTCACTGTCAAGTGTGCCGAAACGAAGCTCTGAGCAAATTTTCCAATAAAATACGTTGACCTTGTTCGATACCTTGTTCGATACCTCGGCGCCTAGTAGCTTCTTCCCATTCTTGATAAGCTTTTGATACTATCATTTTAAACTCCGAATCTTCAAAACCTTCTTGTGGTGCTACATCTATACTAATCCGCCAAGTCGATAATAGACGCAGTGCAACGGGAGCGCTGATTATCATTTTCTTCTAAAGTTAGAACTTCTTTTACAGCTTTTCCTTGAACTGCACCTCGTCCAAAAAGCCTCAACCACATTGTTTCTGGGATTTTAGGCAGTTTGTTAACTGATACAAACCTTGTATGATAACCTTTTGAGGAAAAGTATATTCCGTTAACCCAGTTTCTGCGAGGTTTGGCGCCATAGTGTTTGAGTATTTTTTCTGATAATGAAGGTGCAATTATCCATAGCTTTGGTGATTCTTGATCAAAATAAGCTTTTAGTTACTAGATATTTTTTATACTTTATAACCCTTTATAGCATTATTGTACTAATATAGATTGCGTTTACGAGTATTTTTATATCTTCATAGAAAATTTATTTGATGAATGAATGTAACAGAAATTATGATTTTATTAAGCAATTAAACAATGCAATTTTTAACGCGCGGGTTTAAAAAAAGCAGGAACTCCAGCATTTAAGAGAGTTCCTGTGTTTGTGTATGTAAATTAAATCATGCGAAAGGAAGGCGCCTAAGTGTTAAAACTTGCCAGGGTTGTCATCAAGTGCTAGTAAGAAATTAATCAGGTCTGTTTGCTGTTGTGTGCTAAACCCAGTTTGATTATCTACATAGAACTCATGACCTGTACCATCCAGGTTAGCGCGCTCTGGACTTAAAGCTGGGTTTAATTTGTTGGCTGTCACAACTTTCTTACGAAGTTCCTGATCTAATAACGCGCGTAAACTGCTAGCAGGATCAGCTGGTAAACCTTGGCTTAGAGTACCAGTTAATCCTAAACCACTAGGGTCAACAACCTGAAATCTGCTATTCCCAAAAACCTTTAGGCTTCCTTCTCGCACTGCTACACCACCATCATGTAAATAGGGCGCGCTGAAATACAAGCCTCTAAGGGTCGTTGTTTTGTAACCACCATCCGGTAATATACCCTTGGGTAATGTTGTAGAATTAACAGAGATACCATCCGTTGGCACGTCCAGTACTTGCGCGTTAGCAGACACAGGAACGGTAGTGTCAAAAGTATATAACTTCGGTTCTACTAACAAGTTATTCAGTCCTAAACGAGATTTCGCGCGGGCTGAATTAGTGCCAATTTCTTCAATGGGATGAATTGTGTTGTCAGTAAAGAAGGGAGGGATATGGCAAGTTGCACAATTAGCTTTCTCAAATACCCTTGCTCCTCGCTGCACTGAACCACTTCTTAAGGCTTTGAAATTTTCTTGTGTGCGGTTAGCAGGTGGTACTAAGCTATTTTGGAAAGCAGACATGGCATTATTAGCAAAAAAGAATTTGCCACTGGCTATGTCATTTGGATTGTCACTATTAGGACTAAAAAATAAACCGTTGTATGTAACCAAACTAGGTCTTAGATTCGGGTAATTACCGGCGCCAGGAGCAGAGACTTGATCCTCCAATTCTGCAAAGGGAATACCTAATTCTTGCTGCTTCTGTTGCAGCCATACTGAAGGTTTTACTCCATCTGGTAAACGTAATCTTGGATCGGCAGCATTCTGAAGAAATGTACCAATATATACTTCTGGATCAATGTTCAGCGTTTCTTGACTTAATTGAGTAGCTGCTAACAGATTAATTTCCGAGGAGTGAACTGCATTGTTGAATGCACTGAGTCCAGCAAATGGACCAACAGCAAATTGTCCATCAGATGAATAAGGATGATTCTTAAACGTGAAACCACTGGGAATTTGGGTGGTATTGTTAATGCTATCCGTTGAACTCTCGAAATTACCGAAAGGTACATCCAAAACGGCATCATCAAAGGCTTTTTCAAACTTTTCAGGGTCAGGCAATGTTACAGTTTGACCTTTGCTATCAATAATAGTCTTACCATTACCTTGGTATTGTGGGTCTAAGGGGTTAAAGTTCAATCTTGCAAACCCGGCAGATGTATTTGGCGCCAATGCGGTTAACAAAGAAATGACAAGTTCACCATTTGGAACTCCTGCCAATCTTTTACCTTCATTAGAAATACTCGCATGACAGGCTGCACAGCTAATACCTATTGTGCGAGTTTTCTCATCAGTTATAAATCCCAGAGGAAAAGTTCCTCCCTTTTCTACTTTTAGACCTGTATTTAAGCGAGTTCCGGCAGGAAAAGTCCGACTACCTAAGACGATATCCTTCTGAAGGGTAATTTGTAAGTTTTTTGTAGCTTGACCACCCAACTGTGTAATTGCTGTTGTGATTTCTGGCACAATGGTGGCAAAACCTTGTGCAAAACCAAACACCCCTTGCAGACCAAAGTTATCACCTATCTTTCGATTGAAGTATATATCTTCCCCTTTGTCTATTAATTCCTGAGTAATTTGAACTGCTCCTACCTTTTGATCGTCCACTGGATCATTAAGCAGTTTACCAAAATAGTCATAAGAGCCTAATGGTTGAGTTGGAGCAGGTTGTAAAAGTTTAAATTCATTCCTAGGGAACATTGCTCCTGCTGGCTGTCCCATCAAACTATTTGATACTACAATACCAGCCAAACTCATGATAAACACGCAAATGAACAAGGATATCTTGGCTTTTTTAGCGAATAATCCCCTCAATAAACTCTTTTTCGCGTTGTTCTTCTGGGGTTCCATATTAAGATGTTTTGAAAGAGATTTGCCTTTTTAATACCACAATCAACAGTGATTCTACGTGAAAGACATAAAAATTTATATCGTTTTTTTCAATCCATCCTGTTCCACCTTCGGATGTCGAAGATAAAAGTTGATTTGCAATTTGTTCTGGTGTATCGCTGTTAAAGTAACTTCGCGTACTGTCATCGATATCGCCAAAAAATTTCATTTCAGCTTCACCATTAATGCTGCCATCGGCAGAAATTTTAATTGTATTAGTTATTGTGTAGCGATTTTGCTCGGCAGTGGTTTTTGGAGTGTAGGCAATCTCAACTTTGTCGCTGGCAATAACAACAAATTTTCCACTGAGGGAAGTATCGAGTTCACCAAATGCAGCATCGTGAGCGGTTGGATTAGCAAAAATTTTATATGCTGGTAGATAAATCATTGCGTGGTTGAAATGTGGCGCAGGTAGTGGTAATTTTTCATAAATATCTCCCCAGTCAACTAGTACTGCGTAAGCGTCAATACCTTTGGCTTTTAATAAAGCTTGCATCAAAACTACATGGTCTTTGCAATCACCATATCCATTTTGCAGCACATCACTAGAAGAGTTTGGAACATATCCAGCAGATTCATTTAGATATATTGCAACGTATTGAATATTTTGTGCTACCCAATTATAAATAGCGCGCGCAGCCTCAATACCTTGTTTGTTGCCTGTAATTTTGTTCGCTAGTGCAATCATATCAGGTGTGACTAAGATTTTATCGCGTGATTGTTTCGAGTAAATGGCGCCGATTTCTTCCCAGTTATCAAGGTTACTAAATAGAAACAATGGGCTGATATCAATAGAATTTACCATACTATTTTCTCGCTGGCGCCCAGCTTGATTTTTGATGGTTGCGGTAATTATTCGACTGACATTTATAGATGCTTCGTTCCTCAGCATGACATTTATAGATGCTTCGTTCCTCAGCATGACATTTATAGATGCTTCGTTCCTCAGCATGACATTCATAGATGCTTCGTTCCTCAGCATGACAAATCATTAAAATTTTTAGTAAGCGTTGGTAGGCTTCGCCCGTATAGCCGTACCCTTATAGGGTATGGGGTAACGGAATAACAACCATAAATGACAACAACCGGGATAAAAATAATATTAGTCGAACCAGCGGGCCCATTAAACGTGGGTTCAACAGCACGTGTGATGAAAAATTTTGGTTTGACTCAACTCATTTTAGTTAACCCACAGTGTGACCATATAGGCGCCGAAGCGAAACTTATGGCGGTTCGTGCATCAGATATATTAGAATCGGCAATCATTGTAAACTCTTTACCCGAAGCTTTAATTGGATGTAAGCGTGCGATAGCTACAACTGGCGCCGACCATGACTGGGATGCACCTTTGGAAACACCACGTGATGCTTTACCCTGGTTACTCGAAGAAAACGCACAACCCAGTGCTTTAATATTTGGTCGTGAAGACCGGGGGTTGAGTAACCAAGAATTAAATTATGCCCAACGATTTATTCGTATTCCTTCCAGCGAAGAATATTCATCATTAAATTTGGCAATGGCTGTTGGTGTTTGCTGCTACGAACTTGCACAGCAAGCGACCGTATCATTACACGAAACAGATGTAGCAAAAAACATACCTTATTTAAACCAACTGGCGCCTGTAGAGCTTGTCGAATCGTATTACCAGCAGTTAGAATTACTACTGCTTAGTATTGGTTATCTTTTTCCTCATACTGCAAAAAGCCGTATGGAAAAATTCCGACAACTGTACAACCGCACGCAGCTAAAAAATAGGGAATTAGCTATGTTGAGAGGAATTTTACATCAGGTACAATGGGCACTTGATAAAAAAAACCATGCTGGCGATTAGCAAATATATTTATGATGTGCTTTTGCCACCACCCCAAACTAAATAATATGGCTTAAACTAAACAAGCAGAGTGTAAAGTGCTGAGTGCTGAGTTCTGAGTTCTGAGTGCTGAGTTCTGAGTGCTGAGTGCTGAGTTCTGAGTTCTGAGTTCTGAGTGTATATTAAGTAGCGTGTGTGTTTGCTTTGGGGTCGGTACAAGTATAGTTCAGTGGTTATAAGGAGTAGCGGTGTCAGATTCAAGCTATAGATTAACACCTTCGTCGCGAGGTCAAAGCGTTGGCCGTCGTGTGTCGCGTCCTGTTAAAAAGTCGGGACTTCCTCAACCGAAAGTCGCTAAAAAAACTCAACCAGGACTAAAGAAAGTCAAACCGACTGCCAAAGCTGTCAAATCGACATCGCCTAAAACAAAAGTACCCTCGGAAAGTAAAAATATAGTTAAAAGTGCTGTTAGACCTGCCACACATCCAAGCGTCAAAAACCAAATACCTGTTTATAATCCCAATACCGTTAAGGTAAAATCCGTCCGAGTTCGCAAGCAACCTACCGCTCGAAAAAAAGTTGTTTCCCGTCGGACACGATTAAAGCCGATGGCGCGAAATATTTTATATGCTTTAAGATTATTAATTGTTGGAGTCGGTATTGGCGCCATTGTTGGTACTGCGCTTTCTGTATTAGACCCTGCCACAAAGTTGAATAGCCAAAACGGGCAAACACCTACAGTACAACCAACTGCACCACAAACTCAAGCTCCTACTGTTGCTAATATATTACAGCTATCACAAGAAATACCTTCTTTAAAATCAGCAATCCAAAATCTAGCAATCCAAAATCCAAATTTAACTCCTGGGGTATTTGTTACCGATTTAGATAATGGTGGTTATGTTGATTTTAATGGCGGCGCCATGTTCTCCAGTGCCAGTACAATTAAACTACCAATTCTGATCGCCTTTTTCCAAGACGTTGATGAAGGCAAAATTAACCTTGAAGAAACTCTCCGCACTAGTAAGTCTACTGTAGCTGGTGGTTCAGGAGACATGCAAAATAGACCCGTTGGTACTCAGTATGGAATACTTGAAGTCGCTACTAAAATGATGACTATTAGCGACAATACAGCAACTAACATGCTGATTGAGCGAATGGGTGGAATTGAAAAGTTAAACGAGCGCTTCCGCAGTTGGGGACTTAACACTACTTTGCTTGGTAATATTTTACCTGATATTGAGGGAACGAATAAAACCTCTCCAAAAGAGTTGAGTAATTTAATGGCAATGATAACTAAAGGTAATATAGTTAGTTCTCAGTCACGCGAACGTATTATTGATATTATGCAGCGTACTGTCAAAGATACTTTGTTACCTGCTGGTTTAGGACAAGGTGCAAAAATTGCTCATAAAACAGGTGAAATTGGCGGAATTTTAGCAGATACGGGTTTAGTTGAGTTGCCATCAGGAAAGCGCTATCTAATTTCGGTGATGGTACAACGTCCTCGAAACGATGTCAGTGCAGAAAAGCTGATAAATGGGATTTCACGTGCTGCGTATCAGCAGTTTACTGGTATTAGCATGGCGCCAAATAATTCTGTTAACCCTGCTGTACCTAATAATATTCCTGCACCTGTCAGTCCAATTCAACCTCCTGTTATTACTCAACCGCTTCCACCAACTACTAATATAAATCCTAATATTAACCCAATTCCCCCAGGTGGCTATACTCCACCAATTATGAATCCTATACCTAGCTCTACATATATGACTCCTGTACCAAATATAGGAACTAATATTCCTCCTACTGGTTATCAGGCGCCTGTAGTAAATCCTCAATATTATTATCCTTACCAACAATAAGAAACCGGGTTTCTGGTTTCTTTGTTATCTTAATAACTTAATAAATAAATTGTTAAGAAATTAGCTACTACAGCATATTGCATTTTACAATTGCTTAGTAATTAAAAAAAAACTACCCACTCTAGCCGAGTCAGGTAGTTGCTTTTGATGTATTCCAATTTAAGAATATCAAATAATTCCCTATATGCGAGGATATTAATAATTTAATTTTTAAAATCTCTACTTATTATTTGAGTAAAGATTTTAATGCTGTTTATGGTAATGGATGGAAAAAGGTTCTATATTGTAACCCAGGAAACAAATAATTTAATTCAACAAAAATTACGTACAAAATTACCACAGCTAATGTAGCAATGACTGGAACAGAGGTAAGATATTTGAGGAAATAACGTAATTCTATGATTTGTTTTGGTCGAATGTGTTACGACGGTGTGAAATTTCTAAGTTGAAGGTTGGTGATTTTAATTATCAGGAGTCTATGTTGCGGGTGTTTGGCAAGGTGAAGGGTAATGATGATGTTGTGGTGGATTTGAATCGGAATGTTGCTGCTAGGGATGTTGGAGAGTTGGAGGAGGTAGAAGATGATGTTGATCCCCCCTTAACTGACATTTATAGAAGAGAGTGAAATATTTCACTCTCTTCTATAAATGAACCTAGCTTCCATCAATCCCCTGGAGTTGCCATAGGTGCGATTATTAATTGATGAAAAAGATTTGTAAAAATAGTTACGCCTTGTGCAGTTTAGAGGCGCCATTGTAAAATTTTGTAAACTTTACCAGAAGATTTAGATAAAAGCACAATTAGTATCTGATAGTTTTTAGAGAAGTACGATTCTCACAAGTGAATATATGAACGAGCAACAGCTTCAAGAGCTAGCTCTTATTGCCCAACAATACCCACTCTTGTCAACTGCTAGAAGGATAACGATATCGAGACTAATCGATGGTGTATACCGCTTTGGAAAACTTTGTCACCCATATAAAGGTCAATTTCCAGGGGTTTACGAACAAATTTATCAGGAGGCAGTACAAGACTTATTTTTGTATATTTGTCATAATTTTGACAAGTATGACCAGGAACGGGGCACATTTATGACTTGGGTGAATATGTTATTAAGTAAACGTTTTTTTAAAGAGGCTATTCCCAAAATAATTGGCAAAGCCAATGAAACTAACGTAGAAAATTCTGTCTTAGAAAATCTGGAGGGGTTGACATTTGACGATAGCGAGTTGGAAAATAACTATATCTCTGATTTTCACAAAATCAGACGATATATAGAAATAGACCCAAAAGGGATTTTTAGACAAACACATATCAAAAAATATCCTAAAGTAAATTTTCGAGATATAGCTATCAAAAGATGGTCAGGTATATCTTGGAAAGATATTTCAGATGATTTAAACATTCCAATTGCTACTTTAAGTAACTTTTATCAGCGAACTTTAGAAGAGTTTCGCAATGAATTTAGAGATTTATGTGGTATTGAGGATTCAACATAGAGGGAAAAATTATGAGTAGCACGGCAACATTGTATACATTTACTGGTCCGATATCAACTGTCGATTATAGATTAGCGGAAAAATGGTCAACACAGCAAGCCACTCCCGAAAAAAGCCAGCAAGTTTTACTTAATAGCTTGTCTGTGTTTTTTGTAAAATTTTATCTAGAGTGTATGGGGTTTGAAATTGATACTTATGTGAGCGATAGTTGGAATCCTGTACAACAAACTCTTATGGATGTAGCCGATTTATCAATTAAGAATTTGGGAAAATTGGAATGTCGTCCAGTTCTAGAAAATTCACAGTTTGTCTATGTTCCACCAGAAGTTCAGTCAAATCGAATTGGGTATGTAGCTGTACAAATCAGTGAATCTTTTCAATCAGCTAAGTTGTTAGGGTTTATCAAAAACGTATCAGGTGATAATTTACCCATAAACTCTTTACAACCTTTAGAAAATTTACTGGAGTATTTAGAAAGTATAGAAGTAACTGATGCCACGTTACCCAGTCAGAATATTGTAAATTTAAAAAGATGGTTTGAAAATATTTTTGAATCGGGTTGGTCATCAATTGAATCAATTGGATCAATAATCTTTCCTGAACCAGTTTGGCAGTTTAGAAGCGCAGAAGAGGAATTGAAAAGTTCTGTTCAACGTGCTAAGTTAGTTGATTTTGGTATAGAAGCTAACAGCGTATCTCTAGGGATAGTGGTTAAGGTTAATCGTGATGAAAGTAATGAGAATGAGTTCAATATTATTGTGGAGTTACATCCAACTAATGGTCAAGAGTACTTGCCACCCATGCTTAATGTCATGATTTTAGATTCCGAGGAAAACCCTGTATTGTCAGCTATTGCAAAAAATGATAATAAAAAAATTGAATTGGAGTTCGGCGCCTCTGTTGGAGATGCTTTCAGTATAAAGATAGCAATGGATAATATTAGCGTAATTGAAAATTTTATTGTATAAAAATTTATATTAATTACACTATTACTTATTACAAGCGTTTTTATGGTGCTGTGACCTCCTTTAGGGTCACGAGCTTAAAGTTTTGGTAACTTATATTTTGCACCTAACGAGTAAACCCGTAAAAACTAGATAAAGAGCGCATAAATATAACAGCAATCAATAAACAGCAGTTAAGTACGATTTATAATTATTTTTAACTATAAGTATAGTATTCTTGCGTAAGAACAGAGGCACTAACAAGCAATTATCTGATGGCGCCAAGAATCCATAATCAGTCGTAAATTTTTGATTTACAATTTTTTGATAAGAGTAATCGAAAAATATTTAATAATTAATTATGATTTTACCTACAAATAGTTAATTATCAATAACATTGCATCGATATACTATGTATATATGGAAAGGAAAGAGAGCAATCTCTTTGATAATCTAGGAATTAAATTTAAATTACTATGATTATTAATTGAAAGGTTTCCTGTAAACAACTTCTAAATAAAAACGCACTTTATATAAGTTATGGCAGGTATTACACCGTACTTGTATTTTACTTACTACCTTTCTATTTAATAAATCATTGAAAACTAAAGAGATTAATCATGTCTATACAATTTCTATCTAATGTTATACGCATTCTACCTAAAAAACTGCTGCTTCTCAGCCCGGTGGCGATGTTGTCGTTGAGTATTCCTTTTTCAGTAGCATCATCTGCTAAAGCATCAGACTCTACAAACGTCGTTTGCTATTTCCAAAAAGACTTCACGAACCCTACTTGGCAATGGGGGCTAAAGCCGGATAACGGTTGGTACAAACTGCAAGGTCGTTGGATAGAAGAGGGAGTCTACAAATTTGAAACATCAACATCTCGAGATGAGATTGTTGCTAGCTGTCGAAAGTCGCAGGAATACTATAACCACGGTGATAAGCGGCTTATCGGGATATATGCCGCCAACTCATCACTGGGTCGCAATTACTTAATTTACGTGAATGGGCAAGAAGTCAAACCATAGTTGCTCACTTACTTGACCATTTTTAAGCCACCTCGAAGTACCTTTAAGTAAGGGTACTTTTTTTTGTCATTCTGCCGTTATAAAAGTACCCATTAGGGTAATACTATCTCGCTGAGTTATGTGTTAAAGACGTTACTAAAAACAACTTACTAGCTCTTGTAAAGTTTTGTTAAAAAAAAGTCATATTTCAGATAAAGAGGTTTTTCTTGACCGAGTAAGGTGTAGAGCAATCTCGAAGTTGTCTCATTATTAAACTTGTAATATCAATATTAGGAAAACGTATGAGTAATATTTTATTAATTGATGAACATCCCGAAACAAAAAACCTCTTAATGCAATGCTTGTCAACAGCAGGTTTTGAGGTAATTATCACAGAAAATGGTCTTGTTAATGTTCAGTTAGCAGATCATAAATTTTCTACTACCACCGAAAATAAAAAATCAAATACTCAAAAGTCCATATTTCCATCTATTCCCCGACTACGTGAGGTCTTCGAGTTCATTGAATTGAATTATCATCAACCTATTAGCCTAAAAGAAGTAGCTCAAGCTGTCGGTTATTCTTCAGCTTACTTAACCGACTTAGTACGAAAATTGACTGGAAAAACAGTCAATAATTGGATTATCGAGCGCCGACTAGTAGCAGCAAGCTCCTTACTTTTAGAAACGAATTACTCTGTGGAGCAGATTGCTTTAGATGTAGGCTATCAAAATATCAATCATTTCTACTGTCAGTTTCGTGATTACTATCAAAATACTCCTCGTGCTTGGAGAGAAATACAACGTTCTCACGCCTTATAATGATACCTTCAAATATTACCTTTAGATTTTCACGTAATTATTAAGTGTTGGTCATGTTCGCAAATTGATTTCAAAGATTGGGAACTGTACATTCCCAGTTCCCCTGAAATTTCTTACTCTCCTAATAATATCCAGCAAGCACAATAAAGTAACGAATCGCTCGCTGCTTTTACGCCAACCAAAGTAACGGCAATGCTGCAAGGGATAGCTAACAATACAAAAATTCGTAGGTTGGGTTACGCTTACACGGGAACCCAACCTACAGAAAGCAAAATCTACCCAGTATTGAGAAACGCTTGTAGAGACAGGATTAATCCTGTCTCTACAAGCGTTCCCAAAGATGTTTAATGTTTGTTATCAACGTGGATTGGTGCTATTTGGGAAATATTGTGGCTTATATATATTATTTCTCAAACCACCATTGGTGCCTGGGTAAATATATGTTCCAGTTGGGTTGATTTGATTCGGCTGTATAATAAGATTAGTTCCATTGGGATAGTAATAAATAATAGTTCCATCACCACGGGGTACTCTGACACTGGGGTAGTTATTCCACCATTTGGCGCCAACAAACTTGTTTTCGGTACTTTTGGCTCAACCTTTGCTGTTTACGACTATGCCACGAACACTTGGGACTTAAAAGGTATTGAACCGGACATCAGTCTTAACGCCGTTGCCTACTGCCATAATAATACTTATACCGTTGGTGATGCTGGCGTTGTTTTTTGCGATGGATACCTAATTACAGAGCTAGGAAGTCTATGCAATTTTCTGCTGCCGTTTGGTGATGTCGTTTTGACAGGCGGACAGGTAGGCATAGTTTTTTATGCTATAAGTGGGAGGATAATTCATCAACATCGCTCACCTCTAAACTGCGGCGCCGCATTCATGAAAAACGGCACCTTATTTCGACGGAACATGGTAAAGGCTGCCGCATACATTCGTTCGCATACAATAAAATGGGTGAGGACGTTGCAGTTGAGTACCTATCTCAATCTTCCCAAACCAGTTTAAACAAAAAATATTTCTTTTGAATCAATAAACAACAGCTTATGTAGACAAAAAGATTATAGATACCTAAAAATAATTAGTACCCGCTTCTATGAATACCGAAAAATACTTAATTAGCAAACCAACTACAAAAGGCTACTATTTTGATATAAGAAAGAACGAAACGTTCATGCAAATTGCACGTTTACAAGGGCTAAACCTTCTGTTTAAACACTTATCTAAAATCAAGGAAAACACAATGGCAGCTATCGTTTTATTTACAGACAGTGACTTTCAGGGAGGCTCTGGAACATTCACGAATTCAGTACCGAACCTGAGCAATTTCAACCTCAACGATACGATTTCATCTTTTAAGATTCTAGACGGACGTTGGGAATTCTACAGAGATACCGATTTTCAAAACTCCTACGGTGTTGTTTTAGGACCAGGAGATTATTCTTGGGTCGAAAATGTCGGAATTCAAAATGATAACATGTCTTCTTTAAGACCAGTTTAACAGACAAATCAATGTAGAAATAGCTGCTTTTAATAGCAGTTATTAAGATAACAGAAGGTTAGCTTTTTTATACTAATACCGATTTAATCTGAAGCTGCAACTAATTATATTCCCCCAACCTTCCTTAATAAGGGGGGCTAACAATAATAATGTGCATCTTCATATAAAAATGGTATAACCTTCTGTTTAATTTCATCAATTTTGTGGTTGACCTAGGTGATTAATACCGAAAAAAACTTAATTAGCAATGTTGTGTGTTAATTATAGCAGTGAGTAATTGTTTCGGCAATTGCCCACTGTTTTTTTAATAAAGCTTTTCACATTCATAAATTTATCCAGCTTATATAAACCTGAAACCTGGTTTCTTGTATTTTTGCGTAAGTCCTGATATAATTTTTCTTTTTTTTGTACTGATTTATTGTATGTGGCGCCTGGGGTGCAGAATGTGGAATTAAAGTTGAATTTTTGCGTAAATTTCTTAGAGAAAGTGTAGTCTAAATAGAAGCGCTCCGGCATTGCGACCAATGACAAAGTTAGTTGTCTTAAAATTAGACGGGGATTTACAGCAGGGTGTAAGGGTAACGCTTTCAATCGCTTTTGAAGGTGTTAGTCCCCATAAAGAAGTCACTGGTAATCTACCAGCAGTTACAGAATTACAGACAAAAATTGACCAGTGGCGCTCGCACTACCGTAGTTTGGGGAGTGACAATCGCGCTATCAAAGCGAAAAAAGTTACCTACGATGGTTCTATTACTGCCAAATACGAAGATTGCAAAAATTCCGCGACGGAGTTACAGAAGCGATTAAATAACTGGCTGAAGAAGGAATCTTTTCGTTCCATCCGGGAGAGTTGGTTAAAAGAATTACAAGAAAATGAAATAGTACGGGTACTAATTCGCACATCTAGTCCACAATTACGACAAATACCTTGGCATCTTTGGGATTTAGTAGAAGAATATCCCAACGCTGAACTAGCTTTGAGTGCAACCGATTATCAAAAAACTATCACAACCAAAACCCCAAGTATTAGGGATGAAGTCAAAATTCTGGCGATTTTGGGCAACAGTACTGGTATTGATGTGGAAACAGACCGCAGGTTACTCAATAGTTTACCGGATGCTTCGGTAACTTTTTTAGTACAGCCTCAACGTCACGAAATTAATGACCAATTGTGGGAAAAACCTTGGGATATCTTGTTTTTTGCAGGTCACAGTCAAACAGTAGGAGATAAGGGTCGGATATATATTAATGAAAATAAAGAAAGCTTAACTACTGATGACCTCAAATATGGTTTAAAAAAAGCGAAGAGTAATGGGTTAGCTGTAGCAATTTTCAATTCCTGCGATGGTTTGGGATTAGCCTCTTCTTTAGAAACGCTACATATTCCCCAAATTATTGTCATGCGGGAACAAGTGCCAGATGAGGTGGCACAGATATTTTTGAAGCATTTTTTGGAGGATTTTGCAATCGGTGGTAAGTCCTTATATCAAGCAGCCAAGGAAGCTAGGTTAAAGTTGCATGGACTTGAGGATAAGTACCCTTGTGCTTCTTGGTTGCCAGTAATTTGTCAAAATACGGATGTAACCCCACCAAATTGGTTAGATTTAGGACGCCGTCCTACCGATATTATTCCCTATCGTGGTTTATTTGCGTTTCGCTCTGAAGATGCACAGTTCTTTTTTGGACGAGAAACTTTCACCGATCTGTTGGTGGATGCAGTGCAAAATCAACCCTTGGTAGCAGTGATTGGTTCTAGCGGTAGTGGTAAATCTAGTGTGGTGTTTGCTGGTTTGGTGAGGCGCCTTATCGATGCTGGAAATTGGCATATTGTTGACTTTCGTCCCGGTTCCAGACCCTTGTTTAATCTGGCAACTGCCCTGATTGACCAGCAAGAAACATATTATCAAAAAGATTCTCAAGTCAGCAAACAATTATTTAGCCGCACCGAACGCTTGCGGGAGATGAGAAACCTTGCCAGCGACTTGGGGCAGTACGAGAATGGGTTGCGGGATGTGGTAGATGATATCAAAAAACAAAATCAATTCCAGCATTTTTTGCTCATCGCCGACCAGTTTGAAGAACTTTATACTATGACTACAGATGCACAAGAACGCCAAACTTTTCTCGATAGATTACTCGAAGCTATTTACCATTGTCGTAATTTCACATTCGTCATCACTCTCAGGGCAGATTTTCTCGGACAAGCATTATCTTATCGTCCCTTTGCCGATGCTTTACAATATGCAGACTTAAAACTTAGTCCGATGACGGATGAGGAATTGCAAGCAGCAGTAGAAAAACCTGCTTCTTTATTGGGAGTAACAATTGAACAGGGGCTGGTGGAACGCATCCTTTCCACTATTAGTGTCGAACCGGGAAATTTACCTTTATTAGAGTTTGCCTTGACTCAATTATGGGCAAAACAGGTTTCGGCCCAGTTAAACCATGCTGCTTATAATCAAATTGGCGGAGTAGAAGCAGCGTTGGCTTGTTATGCTGACTCCGCATATAACCAGCTTAACTTTGAGGAAAAAGAAAGGGCACAGCGAATTTTTACCCAACTGGTGCATCCGGGGGAAGGAGCTTCAGATACCCGTCGTGTAGCTACCCGCGCTGAGGTAGGTGAAGAAAATTGGGATTTGGTCACCCGCTTGGCTGATGCTCGTTTGGTAGTTACGGGACGGGATGAGAAAACAGGTTTAGATACGGTAGAAGTTGTCCATGAAGCCTTAATCAGCAGTTGGTCACAATTACATCAGTGGATGCAGCAAGATAGGGACTTTCGCCACTGGCAAGAGCAGTTACGGGTAGCAATGCGTACTTGGGAGAGTAGTGGTTTTGATGAAGGGGCGCTGTTGCGAGGAAAGCCACTGGCAGATGCTGAGTATTGGGAAAGACAACGTTTTTTAGAATTGAGTGCGCTTGAGAGAAGTTTTATTGGGCTGAGTGTGGAACTGCGAGCGCAACAAATCAAAAAACAAAAGCATAGGCGCCAACTGACTATATCATCGCTTGCTGGTGGCTTAGTGCTAGCTTTAATGTTAGCTTCCGTTGCTGGATGGCAATGGCACAAATCAGTAGAGCAGACTGCGATCGCAAAAGCAGCATCGGTGGAGAATTTGCTACAGACTAATCCTTTAGCCGCATTGGTTCAAGCGATTGATGCCGTTGGTTCAAGCCAGTCATTATTTTCTCGGGTTCCTCCAAGGGAAGTTCAGTCTAGTTTACTATGGGCTGTACAAATAGCCCAATTTGGTACTATAGAACGCAATATATTGATAAGTAATAAGGGTTATGTCCTCTCGGTTCGCATTAGCCCAGATGGAAATTATATTGCCAACAGCAATGCTGATGGGACATTACAGTTGTGGGATTTTAAAGGCAACCCGATTGGTCAACCCCTCAAAGGACATAGCAAAAGCGTTTTTGCCCTTGCTTTTTCAAAAGACGGAAAATATATTGTTAGTGGCAGCGAGGATAAGACATTGAGGTTGTGGGACATAAGCGGCAAACCCATTGGTAAACCCTTTAAAGGACATCAAGAAACTATTCGTTCAGTCGCTTTCAGCCCAGACGGAAAGCATATTGTTAGTGGTGCTTGGGACCGCACGCTGAGGTTATGGGACATGAGCGGCAACCCCATTGGTAAACCCTTTAAAGCACAAGAAACTAATATCTATTCAGTTGCTTTTAGCCCTTCGGGGCAGTACATTGTCAGTGGCGCCAGTAGCGTAATCAGGTTGTGGGATATTCAGGGAAACAGGGTTGGTAAACCTTTTAAAGTAGGTAGTAATGTATTCTCAGTTGCCTTTAGTCCAGACGGAAAGTACATTGTTAGCGGCAGCGATGACCAAGCAGTCAGGTTATGGGACATGAGCGGTAACCCAATTGGTCAACCTTTTAGAGGACATCAGGGGGAAGTTAGATCAGTTACCTTTAGTACGGATGGGAAATATATTATAAGTGGTGCTACTGACAATACAGTACGAGTATGGGATCTGAGCGGCAACCCAATTGGTCAACCGTTACGAGGACACCAGGCATCTGTAACTTCGGTTACCATTAGCCGAGATCAAAAAACTATTATCAGTGGTAGTGAAGACCAGACAATTAGATTGTGGGATACAGAGAAAAGCTCTATTGGTAAAGCTATTGGGCATGAAAATTCTGTGATGTCAGTTGCCTTTAGCCCTTCGGGGCGATATATCGTCAGTGCCTGTTTGGATGGGAAAGTGCGGTTGTGGGATCTCAATGGTAACCTAATTGGTAAGCCCTTACTTGGCCATTCTATGGGTGTTCTCAAAGCAGTATTCAGCCCAGATGGACAGTATATTGCCAGTAGCAGTCAAGACAGCACAATACGGCTATGGGATATTAAAGGCAACCAAATTGGTCAACCCTTCAAGGGTCATCTCGGCTCTGTTCAAGCTATCGCTTTTAGTCCAAATGGGAAATATATTGTCAGTGGCGGAGAAGACAAGACATTACGCTTGTGGGATATCAAAGGCAATACTATTGGTAAACCCTTACTTGGGCACGAGAAGAGTGTTACCTCAGTTACCTTTAGCTCGGATGGGAAGTATATTATTAGTGGCAGTGATGATGCCACAATTAGACTATGGAATCTCAAGGGAGAGCCAATTGGAAAGCCATTTAGAGGGCATAAGGCTTCCGTTAGTTCAATTGCCATTAGTTTGGATGGGAAGTACATTATCAGCGGCAGTTGGGATAAAACATTGCGCTTGTGGGACTTTAAAGGCAATCAAATTGGTCAACCCTTCACAGGACATGGTAATCATATATTTTCTGTCGCCTTTAGCCCAGACGGGCAGTACATTGCCAGTAGCAGTGAAGACCAGACGCTGAGACTGTGGGACATTAATGGTAATCCCATTGGTACCCCTTTAAAGGGACATGAAGGGGGTATTTGGTCAGTTGCTATCAGTCCAGATGGACATACTATTGCTAGTGGCGCCTGGGATACTAAAATGCGCTTGTGGCAAGGTGGTACTTGGCAAACTTTGCTTCAGTTGGGGTGCAATAGGTTGCGAGGGCATTCTGTCTTCGTCCAACCTCAAACTCAGATAGCCTCCGCAGCAGCCCAAACCTGTCAAAAGTATGTTTGGGGCAAATTGTCATTAAACATTTCTGATATTGGTGTTAATGTCCTTGGCGACCTAAAAGGAGTTTCATAATTAGGTTCAAATTTACCATTTTTGAGTAAAGCTGAACCTAAATACTCTCCATTCCTGGCTCAATAACAATTTCAATCAATCAAATTTGTTATCAACGTAGATTGGTGCTATTTGGGAAATATTGTGGCTGGTATATATTATTTCTCAAACCACCATTGGTGCCTGGATAAATATATGTTCCAGTTGGGTTGATTTGATTCGGCTGTATCATAAGATTAGTTCCGTTCGGATAGTAATAAATACTAGTTCCATCACCACGCGGTACTGTGACACTGGGGTAAGTTATTCCACCATTTGGCGCCGAAATCGTTCCGTTAGGGGAAACGCGCGTTCCGTTCGGATAATTAAGTGAGTTACCTATTCCATTGGAAGCAGGTGAGTTGGTAATTACTTGTGCGTTAGCTACCGTTGCGGTGCTAATTCCACTAAATATTAAGCTTAGTAATCCTAATTTAAACAACTTCATATAAAAACTCCTAAATACATGTTATGGGATTTTTCTTGTTAGGATAAAATTACATTCAACAAAAGTTGAATTCTCTAATACCAATACTATTTTTTTATAATTGAATTAATAATTAAATATTTTTAGATAGTTATCCTACTATTTTTAGATAGTTATACTAAATTGTCTAATAATTGACAGTATTTGTAATAATCACTTCGCGGATAATTCTTTCTCTCTAGTGACACCTCTTCAGTTAATTATAACAATGATAGATTGAATTCAATGTATATTAATTTTTCTATGGTTATATAGTAATTATAAGCACAATTTAACTTGAACTTTTGCGAAATAGTCTGAAGAAAGAGTGTTATTTTAATGGAAGTGCTTAATTTTTATACTACCAATGACAAAATTGGTTGTTCTAAAGCTAGATGGCGATTTACAGCAGGGTGTAAGGGTAACGCTTTCAATCGCTTTTGAAGGAGTTAACCCCCATAAAGAAGTCACTGGTAATCTACCACCAGTTGCTTTCTTGGAGACAACAATTGACGAGTGGCGAACGCACTACCGTAGTTTGGGCAGTGACTACCGCGCTCTCAAAGCGAAAAAAGTTACTTACTCTGGTTCGATTAATCAGAAGCAGTCAGACTGTAAAAATTCAGCGACTGAGTTACAAAAGCGACTAAATAACTGGCTGCTGAAGGAGTCTTTTCGCCCCATTCGGGAAAGTTGGTTAAAGGAATTACAAGAAAATGATTCGGTGCGGGTGCTAATTCGCACATCTAATCAGCAGTTACGACAAATACCTTGGCATCTTTGGGATTTGGTCGAGGAATACCCTAATGTCGAACTAGCTTTAAGTGCAACCGATTATCAAAAACACACAGAAGCGAAAACCCCAAGCATTAGAGATCAAATCAAAATTCTAGCAATTTTGGGCAACAGTACTGGTATTGATGTGGAAACAGACCGAAAATTGCTTAACAGTTTACCTGATGCGTCTGTCACTTTTTTGGTGCAGCCTCAACGTCACGAAATCAATGATTCCTTGTGGGAAAAACCTTGGGATATCCTGTTTTTTGCAGGTCATAGTCAAACTGTGGGAGATAGTGGTCGCATATATATTAATGAGAACAAGGAAAGCTTAACTACCGATGACCTCAAGTACGGGTTGAAAAAAGCGAAGAGCAATGGGTTAGCTGTGGCGATTTTCAATTCCTGTGATGGCTTGGGATTAGCGTCTGATTTAGAAGCGCTACAGATTCCCCAAATTATCGTGATGAGGGAACAAGTGCCAGATGAAGTGGCACACCTATTTTTAAAGCATTTTTTGGTGGCTTTTACGACTGGTAAGAAGCCCTTATATCAAGCAGTAAAGGAAGCAAGGTTAAAGTTGCACGGGCTTGAGGATAAATATCCTTGTGCTTCTTGGTTGCCAGTAATTTGTCAAAATAGCGATGTAACCCCACCAAATTGGTTAGATTTAGGGCGCCGTCCGACGGATATTATTCCCTATCGTGGTTTGTTTGCTTTTCGCTCAAAAGATGCACAGTTCTTTTTTGGACGGGAAACTTTCACCGATATGTTGGTGGATGCAGTGCAAAAACAACCCTTAGTTGCGGTGATTGGTTCTAGTGGCAGTGGTAAATCGAGTGTGGTGTTTGCAGGTTTGGTGAAGCGTCTGCGAGATGACGGAAACTGGCATATTGTTGACTTTCGACCTGGTTCAAGACCTTTGTTTAATCTTGCAACTGCCCTGGTTGACCAGAAACCCAATTTTAGTACAGCCTACCATCACCAAACTATGCCACCTGTACTTAGCCGCACTGAACGCTTGCGGGAAATTAGAAATTTTGCCAGTGATCTGGGGCAGTGTGAGAATGGGTTGCGGGATGTGGTGGATGATATCCTCTCTGATGACCCTAGCAAGCGTTTGTTATTAGTCGCCGACCAGTTTGAAGAACTTTACACGCTTTGCAAAGACGCACAAGAGCGCAAAGCTTTTCTAGATAGATTACTGTCAACAATCAAATATTGTCGTAATTTTAGTTTTGTCATCACTCTCAGGGCAGACTTTTTGGGACAAGCATTGTCTTATCGTCCCTTTGCTGATGCCTTGCAGTATGCAGACTTAAAACTTAGTCCAATGACGGACTCTGAACTCTTTGCGGCAGTAGAAAAACCTGCTAAGTTGCTGGGGGTAACAATAGAGACCGGACTGACTGAACGTATTCTTACGGAGGTGAGTGCCGAACCTGGAGATTTGCCTTTATTGGAGTTTGCCCTCACTCAACTATGGTCAAAACAGCGAGAGGCTCAGTTAACCCATGTTGCTTATGATGAAATTGGGGGGGTAACAGGGGGGTTGGCTCGTTATGCTGACTCCGCATATAACCAGCTTAACTTTGAGGAAAAAGAAAGGGCGCCGCGAATTTTTATCCAACTGGTGCATCCAGGGGAAGGGACGGACGATACCCGTCGTATAGCTACCCGCGTTGAGGTGGGTGAGGAAAATTGGGATTTGGTGACTCATTTGGCTGATGCCCGTTTAGTGGTGACGGGACGAGATGAAAAAACGGGTTTAGATACGGTAGAGGTTGTTCATGAAGCTTTGATACGTAGTTGGGAAAAATTACATCAGTGGATGCAGCAAGATAGAGATTTTCGCCGCTGGCAAGAGCAGTTGCGGGCAGCAATGCGTACTTGGGAAAGCAGTTTTGATGAAGGGGCGCTGTTGCGAGGAAAGCCGCTGGCAGATGCTGAATACTGGCAAAGACAACGTTTTTTAGAATTGAGTGCGTTGGAGAGGAGTTTTATTGGGCTGAGTGTGGAATTTCGGGAGCGTGAGAGTAACAAGAAAAAGCGCAGGCGCCAACTGACTATTTTAGGATTGACGATTGGTTTAGTGTTAGCGTTGATACTGGCTGGAATAGCTTGGTGGCAAGGGCAGAATGCTAATAAGAATGAAATCGAAGCTCTCAATGCCACAACAGCAGCACAGTTGGCATCAAATCAGGATTTTGATGCATTAATAACAAGTTTAAAAGCATCAAAAAAACTCAGTAATATTAACCCTTTAGAATTTATTGTTGACAAAAAAGCTCATACCCAAAGCAAAATTAGTGATTTATTGCAAGAAGCAGTTTATAAAGTCAAAGAACGCAACAGATTAATAGGACATGAAGATGAAATCAGAGATGTTACCTTTAGCCCTAATGGTAAAATTATTGCTACTACCAGTAGAGACACAACAGTTAAACTATGGAGTTTAGACGGCAGACAAATCACAACTCTAAAAGGACATACAGCTTTAGTTAATAGCGTTAGTTTTAGTCCTGACCAAAAAATAATTGCTACTGCAAGCTGGGATAATACTGTCAAATTTTGGACAACATCAGGTCAATTAATTACTACCCTTACTCACCCTAAAAAATCAGTTTATAGCATCAGCTTTAGCCCTAACAACCAAACAGTTGCTACAGCTGATTATGGGGGAAATATTAAACTTTGGACTCGTGAAGGAAGACCAATCAAAACTTTTAAAGCGCACAATCAGGGAATATATTGTGTCAATTTTAGCCCAGATAGTCAGACTCTTGCTACCGCTAGTGCTGATAATACAGTCAAACTATGGAACATAAACGGGGAAGAATTACAAACGCTTAAAGGACATAAAGATTGGGTTTGGTACGTGAATTTTAGCCCGAATGGTAAGTTGATTGCCACTGCTAGCGCAGATGGTACAGCCAAGCTTTGGAATATTAACGGTAAAGAAGTTAAAAGTTTAAATGACCACAAAGATTCAGTAACTAGTGTTAGTTTTAGCCACGATGGTGAGATGATTGCTACTACCAGTACTGACAAAACCGTAATTCTTTGGAATAAAGATGGTGAAAAAATCCAAACCCTTACCGGACATCAAAATTGGGTTTGGCGAGCTAGTTTTAGTCCTGACAATCAAATGATTGCGACTGCAAGTAAAGATAAAAGTGTCAAACTTTGGCAGATACAAGGTAAGAAGCTTCAAGTAATACCTGCACATCAGGGTGCAATTTATAGTATTGCTTCTAGTCTAGATGGTAAGCAAATTGCTACTGCTAGTTGGGATAAAACTGTCAAATTTTGGACACCATCCGGTAAGCTAATTAGTATTTTACCAAAACATAATAGCGCGGTAACAGATGTTAGTTTTGCTCCTAACGGACAGCAAATTGCGACGGTGACTAACGATGGAACTGTAAATATTTGGAATGAAAAAAGTGAAAAAATTAATACATTCAAAGGTCATAATGATTGGATTTGGAGTATTAAATTTAGCCCCGATAGCCAGATTTTTGCCACTGCTAGCGCAGATAACACTGTCAAGCTATGGAACAAAGATGGCAATTTCATCAAGAGGATTCAGGGGCACGAAGACAGAGTTAATAGTGTGGATTTTAGCCCGGATGGTAAAATTATTGCCACTGCGAGTTGGGACACAAATGCCAAACTTTGGACGCAAACAGGCGAATTAATTAAAACTCTTTCCGGGCATAAAGATGGAGTTTATAGTATCAGTTTTAGCCCTAACGGCAAAATGATTGCTACTGCTAGCGAAGATAAAACTGTTAGACTTTGGACAAACAAAGGTGAATTGATCACAACTTTGAGAGGTCATGATGCTGGAGTTTTCCGAGTTAGATTTAGCCCAGATAGCAAGATTATAGCCACTGCTAGCCTAGACTATAATGTTAAGCTTTGGAGTATAGATGGCAAAGAATTAAAAACTTATAAAGTACATAATGATTCAGTTTGGAGTCTTAATTTTATTTCTAATAGTCATACCCTGGTTTCTGGTGATAACAGCGGAAGATTAATTTTTTGGAATTTAGATTTAGATTTTGAAGAATTACGAGCCTATGCCTGTAATTGGGTACATCATTATTTAGAAAATAATCCCAATATTAGCAAGCAAGATAAGAAAATCTGTGATGGAATCGCAAGGATAAATAATAAAAACTTAAGTTCAAGCTAAATTTAGATGATATTGACTTTTTAAACCCTATTTTTTAATAGATTGCTTGTGTAGATTTTTAAATCAATATAACAGTATAAAGTACCCATCAGGGTACTTTTTAATGCAATTCTGTCAATTCGCTTAATATAACTTTACAACGTGTCCCAGTTTGCAGATATCTCGGCGGTCATCCATCAGGGTACTTTTTTTATGCAATTCTGTCGTTAGAAAAGGGTTCTTTCGTATATAGCGTGCTAAATTTTAATTAGAGTTAATAACTTTGCTTTATTTTCAAGGCTTACAGGCACTTATAGTTGAAATTTCAGCAATAAAAGCCTTTATGAAGGTAATAATGGCTGTAAGAAAAGTCCGCTAAGGATTTCAAGCTTATTTTTTAACTAGCTTTAGCACGCTAAGTACGGAAGAGCCGAATTCAGTATTTTTAGGTTTTAACAAAGGCATTTATTCATTATTTTTAGATATTCATAATATTTTTTTGTATACATTAAGCTCTCGTTCACCATCAGCTATCCCAGCCAACCTCAAGGCGACTAAAAAAGGTATTGAGCCAGGATAAACGCAAAAACCTGGTAGCGTTAGTGTGAGCCTTGACGGTACTCTCATCGCCATTGCCAGCGATGACAAAACCATTAAACTGTAGAGCAAAAACGGCAAAGAATCACAGACCCTCAAGGAGCATAGTGAAATAATTTGGAATATCAGCTTCAGCCCGGACGGACAAATCCTTGCCTCTGCCAGTGAGTATAAAACCGTCAAACTTTGGAGCCGCGACGCCAAAAAACTACAGACCCTCAAAAGGCATAGTATCGGGAAACCAGGTTTCTTTATTTAAAGTATAAATTATTATTTATGGTAAAGAAAACTTCATATTAAATGCAAGTAGATACTTTAAAACTTAATTAAGAAACAATACGAAACATTAAGTATATTAAACTTGAGTGACTATTAATTCCCGAATTTGACGATAATACTCTTTTAAGAAAATCTGTGCGAGGTCATTTTTGACAAAAATAAGTCAACCATAGTATTTGTAGAAAATTAGAGATTAATTCTGTCAAACCAACAGCGTTGAAGTACACAGAGGTTTAATTCAATGCGGATTTTAATAGTTGAAGATGACAAGTGCATAGCCAAAACACTATTGTGTGTTCTTGGCAACCAGCACTACACAGTTGATGTTGCTAGCGACGGTAACTCCGGTTGGGAGTTAATAGAAACTTTTTCGTATGATTTGATACTGCTTGATGTCATGCTGCCAAAGCTAGATGGACTCAAGATTTGTCAGAGGTTGCGCTCTAAAAACTACCAAACGCCTATTTTACTACTGACGGCGAAAAATTCAAATACAGATAAAGTAGAGGGACTAGAAGCAGGAGCAGATGATTATGTGGTTAAGCCATTTGAGTTTTCTGAGCTACTAGCGCGTATTCGTGTTTTACTACGGCGCCGGAATTTACCCATTCAAACAGTACTACGATGGGAAAACTTGTGTTTGTATCCAGATAGCTGCGAAGTTACCTACAACGATAATTTGCTCACCTTAACTCCTAAAGAGTACCGTTTACTAGAACTTTTTCTGCATAATAGTCATATTGTTTTTAGCCGAAGTGATATTCTTGACCACCTTTGGTCTATCGAAGAGGCGCCAAAAGAAGATACAGTAACAGCGCATATCAAAGGTTTGCGGAAAAAAATCATTCAAGCAGGCGCCCCAAATGATTGTATAGAAACAGTATATGGCATCGGTTATCGTTTAAAAGAAACTGGTTTCGACAACAAAAAGCAATCTTTGAAAGTGCAGCAGAAAAAAAAGAGCCAAAAACAACAAATGAAAACTGCATTAACCGAGTTATGGCAAAACTTACAATCCCAAACAAACGAACGTTTAGCCGTTTTACAACAAACATCTACAGCACTAACTTTAAACGAATTGGCAGAAGAACAAAAACAGCAAGCTCAAGTTACAGCACATAAGTTAGCAGGACTATTAGGTGTATTTGGTTTAGCAGAGGGTTCACGTCTTGCCAAGCAGATAGAGCAGATGTTTAAGTTAGAGATGCAAAAAGACCAAAGTACAGTAATTAACCTCTGCCACTTAGTAGAACTTCTCCAACAAGAACTCAATAAACCAGTCTTTGAAGAGTTTGACAAAGCAGTTTTGAATTTTGTAGAGGAGGAAGATAGTGTTAAATAATACTTTTAACAACCAAGAAAATTCGTCTATAGAGTCAATAAACCCTGTAGACTCACTCGAAGTATTGCTACATAAGTTAATGAACCGCGTTCGTCAATATGCAGAATTATCTGACATTTTGTCTGTAACGGTTAATGAAGTGCGGGTTTTTCTAGAAACTGACCGGGTTAAGGTATATAAATTTGATACAGATGGTAGCGGTGAAGTTGTCGCTGAATCTGTTAACGAGTGTTTACCCTCACTACTAGGGCAACATTTCCCCGCAGAGGATATTCCAGTTGAAGCGCGTGAAATGTTTCAGACAGTTCGCCAGCGTACAATTGTAGATGTAACTGCTCAAACTATAGGGTTAAGTCGATTTTTATATCCTGACAGTGATAATAATGATATTTGGTTTCGTCATGTAGACCCCTGCCATATCGAATATTTGATATCAATGGGTGTGAATTCTTCTGTAGTTGTGCCAATTTTATACCGTCAGCAGTTGTGGGGATTATTAGTTTCTCATCACAGCGTACCGCGAAATGTTACCGAACGAGAATTACAAGTATTGCAACTTGTAGCAGACCAACTATCTATTGCGGTGGGACAGTCAACCTTACTTCAACAAACTCGAATTTTAGCACAACAAGAAGCTACAATTAACCGTGTTGCTAAATTGTTACATTCAATGACCGAAATGCAGTTGCAACAAGCTTTGGAGTTAGCGGTATCGGGTTTACAAGCTAGCGGTGGTAGAGTTTATATTGCGCCACAAAAGCCAAACGAAGAACCACAAATATATAGTTGTGGGTCTGGTTGTATATTAAGTGAAGATTATTGCGATTGGTTAACTACTCAACCAACATTACCTGAACTGAATCATATTTGGGTAATTAATGATTTGCTTGTATCAGCGTTACCAGAATATTTAGCGAATGATTTTAATAAAGCTGAAATTCGGAGCTTGTTAATTGTTCGCTTGGAGTACCATACTTCAATTGTAGGTTATTTAAGTATTTTCCGTAGCTCTATTGATACAGAAACTTTATGGGCACGGCGCCGAGACCCTCTGGACGAGCGACATTTACGTCCAGTAAAATCGTTTGAAGCATGGCAAGAGTTAAAAAAAGCTCAAGTAAATCCTTGGACGGCGCCAGAAATTGATTTAGCAAATTCTTTAGGTAGCCACTTTGCAATGGCGATTCAGCAATATCAATTATATCAAAAAATACATGCTGCTAATTATAATTTACATAGAGACATTGAACAAAGAAAGCTGTTTGAAAGCAAAATTTCTGCATTAAATGCGGAGTTAGAAACACGAGTACTTGAACGTACCACTGAGTTACAGCAAGCCAATACTGAGTTGAAACATGAAGTAAAAGAACGTCAACAAGCACAAGCCTCTGTAGAGCGTTTAAGTAGATATAACGAGTTAATTTTAAACTCAGCGGGTGAGGGAATTTATGGGTTAGATGCCAACGCCAAACTTACTTTTATCAATTCTGCGGGCGCCAGAATGTTGGGTTATCAAGTCGAAGAACTAATTACCCCAAATAAACATTTTCTAGAGTCTGTTATAAAACACACTAAACCTGACGGTACAGCATATAAATGGTCAGAAAACCCAATTCGTGCAACTTTAGAATATGGCAAAGTCCAAAACATTTGTGATGATATATACTATCGTCGTGATGGCACAAAATTTCCTGTTGAGTATATTTCAACACCAATCGAAGAACAAGGTCAAATTATCGGCGCCGTAGTTATTTTCAAAGATATTACCGAACGGCAAATTATCGAGCGCATGAAGGATGAGTTTGTTTCTATAGTTAGTCACGAACTACGAACACCTTTAACTTCGATATGCAGCGCTTTAGGTTTACTATCAAATAATTCGCTTGATAGCCAACCAGTTAAGAAACATAGAATGTTAGAAATTGCGTTTGAAAATACAAACCGTTTGGTGCGTCTTATCAACGATATCCTTGATATAGAGCGCATCAACTCCGGCAAAGTTTCAATGCATTTTCAAATATGTAATGCTGCTGACTTAATGACGCAAGCTGCTGATGAAATGCGCGCGATGGCAGAAAAAGCCGAAATTACTCTTTGTGTGGCGCCACTTCATGCTCAACTTTGGGCAGACCCAGACAGAATAGTTCAAACACTTACTAATTTAATTAGCAATGCGATTAAGTTTTCACCTGCTGGTAGTAGTGTTTGGTTAAGCGCGGAAATTCAGATGACCCCTCATATATTATTTAAAGTCAAAGATGAAGGGAGGGGGATTCCAGAAGATAAATTAGAAACTATATTTGACCGTTTTCAGCAAGTCGATGCATCAAATTCTCGTAACCAAGGAGGGACGGGTTTGGGACTTGCAATATGTCGAAGTATTGTACAACAACATGGAGGCGCAATTTGGGCAGAAAGTGTATTAGACCAAGGTAGTACATTTTATTTTACTTTACCTTTATTACGAGGAGCATAACTATGAGTAAGCGTGTATTAATAATAGATGATGAGCAGGGTATTCGAGAAACAACTCAAGTGTGTTTAGAAATAACCGGAGATTGGGAAGTTTTTACTGCTAGTTCAGGTAAAGAAGGTTTAGTGGTCGCTGCTAGTTCACAACCTGATGTAATTCTTTTAGACGTAATGATGCCAGATATGGATGGGTTGACTACATTAAAAAAAATACAATCAAATCCAGAAATCCAGCATATTCCCGTAGTTTTTTTAACAGCAAAAGCACAACCTGCCGAACAGCGTCAATTTAGCCAGTTAAATTTAGCAGCATTAATTACTAAACCCTATGACCCATTTACTTTGTCCGACCAACTTACAGAAATAATTTTACGAAGAGTACATAAAACTTGACTCAATAATAAAAAAGGAATCCCAGTGGGGAATTCCCTTTGATTATATTCCAAGATATACTGTGCAGTAGAAACACTCGACATTTTTAGAGGGGTAATTTGGCTCTTAGTTAGAGTTAAGAGACATCCCTAACCGTCCTTTGCGTCTAACTTCTCTTTGTAAACATTGATGAAAAGAGGTGAGAATAAATTAAAATACTAGTCGATTAAGCTTGCTGATAATATTTTTCTGTGTGCAGAAACGCTTGGATATTGCATCTCTACATCTTTAAATTTACCACATATAATTCTTAACCAAGTAGTACTAAAATAGATTGAAACCTCCTTCAGCAATTAGTAACTTTAGGTACAAAATAGTTTTAATAACCTCAAAGGGGCAATTAAAAAACTTAGTACACAAGGAGAGTGCAAGGTTACTAAATGCGATGGCGCCTTCATAGGTTGTAGAATATGTTAGTTAATAGGGTAAGCGTCTTTTACATAACCCCTATTATATAAGAGGTCAAGATGGTACAGACACCTGCTAGTCCTAAAAACCAAACCTTACCAATTGAACTGCCATCATCAATTAGGCTGTACGTCACCCAAGAGCAGTTTGCAGCTATTTCAGCAGTAAACCGAGACTTGAAACTGGAAAAAACCGCACAAGGAGAGTTAATTGTGAACCCACCAACAGGTTGGGAAACTGGGGAACGCAACCTCAGTCTTACCGGACAACTGTATCGCTGGTACGAAGAAAACGAAGATTTGGGTAAAGCTTTTGACTCCTCTACTGGGTTTATTTTACCCAATAGCGCCACTCGTTCTCCCGATGCTTCTTGGGTAAGTCAACAACGGTGGGATGCACTGACTCCAGAACAAAAAGGGACTTTTGCCAATATCTGCCCTGACTTTGTTGTTGAGTTACGGTCTGGCTCAGATGGACTTGAGCCATTGCAAGCAAAGATGAAAGAATACATTGATAATGGCGCCCGATTAGGCTGGTTACTTAATCCGCAGCAACGACAAGTAGAAATTTATCGACCTGGACTAGAGGTAGAGGTGTTGCAAAATCCAACAAAGTTATCGGGTGAGGATGTGCTACCCGGTTTTGTTTTAAATATGCGTAGAGTGTGGGGTTGAAAGTGCCAGCCCTTGATGGCGCGAACTAATGCACTACTAGAGCGGCGCCCAAAAGCCGCTTCTAGTATAGATAATTAGGGGCGACTTCAAGGTATTCTTGACAATATCAGTATCAGGGTGCATCAAAATGTTATCCTCCATTTTTGAGCAATTTGTAGAAGAAAGCCCCATAAGTGTGATGGCACGAGTGTTAATGGAACGTATATTTTGCAGCGAACGGTTGGATAATATATTTGAGACACACGCGACTGCTCAGTATCAACAAGATTTACTGTTTTCAAGTCAAGTAGATTTAATGAGTTTGGTTGTATGCGGAATTCAGTGCGGCAGTCCATGCTGCTTTTAAAGCAGAAGCAATAGAAAAAATTGTAAGTACAACAGCATTATATAACAAGCTCTCTGGCATTGAATTGGGTGTAAGCCTTTATATCCTTCCTTTTCCAATATTTGCTCTCGCTTTCTTATGGATAGAAAAAGAAAACATCGAAGAAGAAAGGACTTCTCTACTGATAGATACACCAATGGGTAGTATTCCCAGTATGACTCTAGAACCTACAATTGAAGAAAACGAAGATTTAGATATGTAAATTAACAACGTTGATAGCGCATACCCGGTAACTGTGCAATTAAACCCATTAACTCAAGTTGTAATAGCGCACTAGAAACTAAACCCGGCGCCATACCAGTTTGTTGAATAATTATATCAAAAGCAGTAGAGTCCATCGAAACTGTTTCAATAACCTTTTGAAGTTCTGGTTCTAACTGAGGTAAAGCTGTTTTTACAGTTGCAGGTATAGAATCAAACTGTGGTATCGCTCCTAGCATTTTAATTAACTCATCCAGTTCGCTTGGAATTGGTGTGGCGCCTTGTGCAATCAGCTTTAAACAGCCTTGAGAATTATAATCATCTACTCTACCCGGCAGTGCATACACATCACGTCCAAACTCGTTCGCGTAGTCTGCTGTAATTAAGGCGCCAGATTTAATTGGCGCCTCCATTACCAAAACTGCACGACACAAACCAGCAATAATGCGGTTGCGACGAGGAAAATGTGTGCGGTCGGGTGGAGTTTTACTATTAAATTCGCTGACCACTATTCCTTGCTTTAGTATTTGCTGGTAAAGTTTTTGATTTTTGGCAGGGTAGACAACATCAACACCTGTACCAAAAACAGCAATAGTGCGTCCTTCTGCTTTCAATGCAGCAACATGACTTTCACTATCAATTCCCTCTGCCATACCCGAAACAACAGTAAACCCATTTTTTGCAAGCGCAGTACTAATTTGCCTAGTCCAGCGAATACCATATTCACTTGGTTGCCGTGTCCCCACAATTCCAATAAGTCCTTTTTGCCCCAAGTTTTCTTCTAGTTCAACGGCGCCGCGATAATACAAAATAGGTGGAGGACTCGCAGTTTCCATAAGTAAACGCGGGTACTCATCATCAACTAGTGTCCAGAAATTAGGATTTTCTTTGAGGTGTTGTGCCAGAAACTCTTCTGGATGATTAGTTTTATTAAAATTAGCTCGCTCTTTGCCAACTTTTTGTATCGTGTTAAAACCAAAACCTTCTACGGCGCCTAATTCACTTGACTTTACTGACCATGCAGCTTGTAAAGAACCAAAATGCTGATACAACCGTTGTAATAATACTGGCCCCACACCTGATATCTGCGACCAAGCTAACCAATACGCGCGTTCTGACAACTTCCCATCCTCAATAACTATATATAGTATTCCCAGGCGCCTGTTTTGGATTTAAAGCTCACGATTAAAATGTAACTATTTTTAACTTGGTGTTAAGTTCGCAGTTGTTAAACTAAAATAGTTTACAGCCGAATGGTGCCGGATGTAGTGCAACAGACATAATAGACACAAAACGCTCAGTGTTAAGGGTTGGAAAGTTAAGTACTTGCAGCTTCCAAAAGTATATGTAGGTACTCCTTGTTAACAAATGTCCAGAAAAGAAAATTTTTTCCGCTATTTAAAAGGATTAATAATTGTTAGCTTTTTCTCAACAAATAAACCATCTTGCATATCTTCTGAATAAAGAGTAGTTGCGCTTGTGGATAAAGCACTTGAAACAATTAAGCCATCCCAAAAAGAGAAACTATATTGAGTCCGCAAGTTACACGCATTCTCAAGTATCTCTTGATTTAGTTTTACTTCTGTGGCTCTATTATAGAAAGATTGAATAACTCTTTTAATCTGCTCATCATTAAACGCTGCTTTTCTGTACAAAACAGAACAAACCTCGTTAATAACTTGAGTGCTGACAAAAGCCTCACTATTATCAATTAAATTTATTGCTAAAGCCCGTTTTCTAATTTCATCAGTTTGGTTGGAATTTGGGTCTACCATCAAGCGATAAAGCCAAACATTTGAGTCTATAAAACAAGGTTGAGTACTCATCATTTATCGTTCATGCATCTGTTCACGAGAAATTGAACGAACACCTGGGACTTCAATAGGGTTTTGTGCCAGTTCGTCCATAATATCAACTTCTTTGGCTTTCTTCTCAGATTGCTTGTTTACAGTCACTTTCACAAAATTCGCATTTGTTAGTTCTTTTTTATACTCTTCTGGAATAAGAATTATTCCATTCTCAACTTTGGCTTGAAACTCAACAGTCAGCATATTAGCTCCTATAAATTTTTATCCATATTATACCATAGTGTATACAAATTCAACATCTACAGTAGCGTATCCGTTGGACTTTATTCACGTCTGATTGCAACCTTTGGAGGAGGAAAGAAATAATATTAATATGGTTTTTAGAACAGAGAGGAGTGAAAAACTTTGCAGTTTATGAAATTGATACTGTTGAGATTCCCACTCAAAAACTATTTGAACTTCGGTTAAATGACAGTAATCGTAGCCGAGTAATTGTTATTCTCAACCTACAAAACAAGATGAATATGACCCCAGGTGCCATTTAATTGATAGATTTGAAACAACGGAAAGCGACTTGAAGCATATGAATCAATTTGCTGGTCGCTTGCAAATTGAGTCAGGTCAGTTTTGGCAATGGGAAAAATCAAGGCAAATTAACCGTCATCAAAGAGTAGATTCAGTTCTTGTAAGAGATTTGAATGAGCTTGAGAAAAAATTAACAAATGAAAAAAAATGAGAGCGTCGATTTGCTCATGCTATTTTAATACGTTCTGTTTTTGTAGCCTATGTAAACCGAATTAAAAGGTACGGTAAACCGTATAAAATCTTGTTGTAGGACAGGCGAGACGCTTATCCTATAAGTTTTTCGATGATATCGGCTGCTTGGGTTACTCCCCCAGTGCAGCTAATGGCTTTTTGTAGTTTGACTGCGTTCTGCTTGTACTCGTTTTGCGTCAGTACTCGTTGAATAGCTTCTTTTAAAGTGGTAACGTTCAAGCGAGAGAGTGGTATTATTTCTCCGGCGCCTGTCCATTTTATACGTGCTGCAACTCCAGGCTGGTCGTCAGTTATAGGAATAGCAACCATTGGCACTCCGTAGCTAAGTGATTCTAAGGTAGTGTTCAGTCCAGCATGAGTTATATTAAGGCTGGCTTTTTGTAGTAGTTCTAGTTGAGGAGCATATTTGACTACTAAGGGATTTCCGGGTAAGTTTGAAAATGTCTCTGGTGCCTGTCCACCACCAAGAGATATTACAAGTTGAGCATCTATATCTATACAAGCTTCTGCGATAGTGTAGAAAACATCATTTAGTCGGTTTTGTAAGGTTCCCATTGAAGCATAAGTTAACGGCTTACCATTTAATTTACCGAAAGGAAATTCTATGGGTTGTCTTTCTATAGAGTTATGGAATGGGCCTGTAAAGTGAAAGTATGGTGGGAATTGTCGCGGAAACTCAAATTCTTTGATATGACGAGTAATGATAGCTCGTTTGGAGAAAATATCATTAGTTTGCTTATATATAGATAAATTCCACTGTTTACGGTATTTGTATATAACCTGCCAAACGGGTTTTGCAGCAAAATTAAATAAGCTATATGCCAAAAGTCAACCGCCCATTCTCTCAAGTAGTAATCTTTACAATCCAATTCCAATAAGTTATACAAGTATTAAATGTGAGTTGAATGTAATAATAGTTACCATGATTCTTAAATATACTGCTGGCTATATTCCGGGTAAAAAATCAGAGGGTGCGAAGTTTCATCAAATAGGACGTTTCCAGAGTAAGCAGTTACCACCCAAAGTTGACCTGCGTAAATATATGACCGACGTAGAAGAGCAGGTTGGTAACAGTTGTGTTGCTAATGCTTTTGTAGGCGCCTATGAATATCTTGCAAAACGGGCTTTGGGAGAATCTGCTAATGTAAGCCGTTTGTTTGTTTACTATAATGCGCGGTCGCTGCATGAAAGCGAAAACGAAGACCAAGGGACACAAATGGAACTAGCAATCGATGCTTTGTGCAAGTATGGAGCGTGTTCAGAAGAACTTTGGGCTAATGAGGAGGAGTTAATATTAGAGCAACCAGATGATTTAGCTTACGAACATGCAGCTAACTTTACAATTGAGGAAGCTGAGTTTGTTGAAACTGACCTTGACTTATGGCGCCATACTTTAGCAGAAGGATATCCAATTGCCTTTGCTCTCAATACATTTAATTCTTTTGATGAGGCTACAAAAAATCGGGGGCGGGTACCAATGCCCAAGTCATCTGATAATGTACGCAAAACCCACGGTTGGCACGCAATGCTGTGTGTTGGTTACTCCGATAAAGATAAGATGTTTATAGTACGCAACTCATGGGGGTCTTCTTGGGGAGATGAAGGGTACTGTTATATTCCCTACGATTATGTAATTCACAAAGACTATAACGGACACGACTCGTGGATTATAAAATCTGTTAGCGATTTAGACTTTAGCGCAGAGGTTTGGGAAGAAGATGAGTCTGTTTTTGCTGACGAAGGTTCTTTGTTGCTATTTGACTTCTATGTTACAACTTCCGACCCAGAAGGTTTTGCGACCGATTTAGAAAATCTATGTCTAAATTATGTAGAAAGCGAGGAAGAATATTACTTCGACTATGAATACGAAGAGCAAGATGATGAAAGCTTTGTTCTTAATATTCTCAACTTTGACTTGACAATTGAAGACGCAACCGAATTCCTTGAAGAGCTAGATGCGCTTTGCAATGAATACGCCATAGATGGTGATTACGACTACTGTATCGATGGTGAGGACTGCGAAGAGGAGTAGAAAGATTGGCAACGGATGATGAACGGATGTAACGGATGGTTATTTGTTAAAAACAAAATCTAATTATTTAAAGTAGCCTATCCGTTACACCTGTTGTATCCGTTGCAAAGTGTGTCGTCCATGTATATACAATTATTTCAACTCTTGGCCCCGTGCTAAAAGTTCAATTATTTCGCTACGAGTCAGGTTGTTAGCTTTTGCTATGGCATCTAAGTTTTCCCAAGCAGTATCGGTAAGTCGTATTGAACGTAAGCGTTTGGGTTCTTTGTAGTCTGGTTCAAATTTACCTGTAGCAGAACGCTTGCGTCGTGTAGATTTTTCTTTATTAGCAGAATATTTATTTTCATTTAACTTAACGTTGGCAGTAATCAAGTTAACTAAGTTATCAATCAGTCTTTGACGCTCCATTGGCATAATATCTCCACTTTGGAGCATAAATTCAATCATCACAAAATGAAATAAGGCGCCTAAAAATATACGTGCTGTTGCCTCTGGGTCTTTCAATTGTAATTCTGGATGAAACTGCAAATACTGGGTAACATTATTAACAAATATTTTTTGAGTGTTACTAACTAAATACTGTGCCAGCGTAGGAAACCGACCGGACTCAGCAATTACCAAGCGTATCAAATCTAAAAGTTCTGGTGTATCACTGACACTTTTACTTAGCTGATTTAAAAAATTATTTGCCAAACCTGCCAATACAGATGCAGGTTCTCCTTGAAAAAAATATGAAGGTAAGTCCAGCACACCTGCACAGCTTGTTATTAAACGCTCAATTAAAGCGATAAATAATTTTTCCTTATCTTGAAAATGGCTATAAACAGTCGTTTTAGATACACCTGCTGCGGCTGTGACTCTATCCATCGTTGCCCCAGCAAACCCATGTGTCAAAAATTCCTGCATGGCGCCAGTAGTCCAACGCGGCATTTCCTCGGTCTCGCTTTTGAAGGTTCGACTCACCCACGTTTATTTTACGTTGCGGACGTGGAGATGGAGTTTCAGGTTGACGAGGCTACATTTTACGGCGTCTTGGGACATGACTCGTTTGCGCTGATGTTTCCCATGCAAGGTGAGAAGCACTGGAGACTTGTTGGCAACCTACCCGAATATAACGACCAAGTTGATCAAGATGTTACAAATGCGCGCGCTCGCACGCCACTATATAGTACATATAATACAAATAGTACAAATAGTACAATGTGGATACTTGTAAGCGCTGTACGTGATCACACTTCATGCCAAACACCTCAAAAAGCGATAAGCTCCCCTTAATGCCGAAGGCATATTGCATCTCAATCATAAACATGCTACTTTGAATTGTAGATACAGATTGTATATACTATTCATAATGCAGTTTGAGTGGGATGAAAACAAAAATACCCAAAATTTGAAAAAACATGGCATCAGCTTTGAGGAGGCAAGAGAAATATTTGACGGGATTATATTTACCAGTATTGACGACCGTTTTGATTATGGGGAAATTCGAGAAATCAGTATAGGAACAATACAAGGTGTAGTTATTGTCACTGTGACTCATACTGAAAGAGAAGGAATTATTCGTATTATTTCAGCAAGAAAAGCAACTCCAAAAGAAAGAAGAGAATATTATGACTATCTCAGCCAAGCGACTTAAAGAAATTGAGAGTATACCTGATGAGGATATTGATACTACTGATATTCCCGAATTAAATGAGCATTTTTGGGAGAAGGCCAAACTAATTGAACCTATCACTAAACAAGCAATTTCATTAAGAATTGACAGTGATATTTTACAATGGTTTAAAAGTCAAGGTAAAGGCTATCAGTCTTTAATAAATAGTGTATTACGTTCTTACTTTGAACATCAAAGTAAAATAAGAAATGATGGATAAATTAGAGTCATGTCAGAGACAGGCCGCTTCTGTGCGAGAAAAGCTACAAAAGGGGAGAAAGGGCGGTATGAGTCAGGAATCTGAGTTTCCTTTTGAAAGACAATCATAGCGCCCATCCCACATTCTGAATTAATTTGTTTTTTGGAAGTGAACGTAATTAGTGAAGTTTTGACTTTTCCACTGGCACTCTTCCCGCGTTAAAGTTGAGCGAATAAACCAACTGTCTCCCCTGTACTCTCCGTTTTCCCAGCACGCTTTTCTAATCTCGGCCTGCTTGGCACGAATGCACTTACTTTGCTCCTGTAGATTTTTCTGTCTTGTGCCACCGTGCCTTTTATCTCTCATCAACTCCGTGTGCAACTCCATTAAGATCACATAGGACAATACCTCGATGCAATCTTTCAGTGAACCTTTGACTATCAATATGTTGTTAGCAAAGTCATTACTACTTTTAGTAAAGGTTAAGCTTTCAGGTTTGTTTCCTGTGTCCTCCTCTTCTCCCCATACCTCCCAAGTATGGCTGTAAACAAAAATTCCTTCTCTTTTAAAAATTTTCTGCTCTGGTTCTCTAACTTCCCGCAAATCAATTTTCTTCAACATAAACACCATTCAAGCTATATCCACGCTATATTTTGACTTATCCAGTGGTTAAAAAGTGTGAACTTTCTTTAACAGTTGTATCTTGGTTTACTTTAACATTTAGCTCACCAATTGGCTGTGCAATTTAGTAGTATATAATTACTATTAACAATAAAAAATTCTAAGAACTTTAGTAATAATAAGTTTTGTTTATATTTAATTTCTGAATTTGCTTTAGGTGTCTGTTTGTTGTTAGTGGGTGCCTCGATTGTACAAATAGGTGTAAAAACAGTATACTCAACAGAGATTTGGGAAGTATTTGCAGATACCTCCCATCCCTTTGCAAGTACATCTACCATTGCCACATTTTGGGACATGAAGATATGGATAACTTAGGTGCAGTACTTATGTATTAAAAATATATCATCATGCTGTGATCAACTCAGCAATTTTAGTACGAGCTTTTGCAACTGACTCTGCTAACTTATGCCCGCCATATTCTTCGTTTTCAACATGAATAAAGGTAATATCAGTAATACCCATAAACCCAAAAACAGTAACAAGGTAAGGGTCATGATAATTCATCTTTTCATATTGCCCACCAGGTTGAAAGCCCGAATCGCCTCGTGCTTCGACGATAAACATTTTTTTACCCAGTACTAACGGCTTGAAAACATTAGCAGAATCATTCGGTTCAAATGCAACAGTTCGTCCCACTCGAACAATCTGATCAATGTAGGCCTTAAACGTACTGGGTACGCTGAAATTATACATAGGAACACCAATAACATATATATCAGCCGTTAATAATTCATCTACTAATTGATCACTGATGCTAATGGCTTTTTGTAGTTCAGGTGTATGTTGTTCAGGCGAAGAAAATGCGGCAGCAATCCAACTTTCATCAACATGGGGAACGGGATGGCGCCCAATATCGCGATAAGTAACAGTATCATTAGGATGAGCTAGCTGCCATTTTTCAACAAACTCTCTGGTCATGCGGCGAGATTGTGAGCGTGTACCGCGCGGACTGGCATCGATATGCAATAAATGTGCCATAACTGTTAACTTCCTGTTGATTTAAAACCAGCAAAATATCAATCACAATTTCAGGTTACAGAAGCCACTCACGACTGCGCTATCTAATTTCTGTGAAACTATCAAATTCTTGCGGTCAAGTTTCCAGCTACTAGGTAAAATCTTTTTGTTACTATGGCGCCTTTGAATTACGCTTAAATCATTAAAAAAACCTTTTAACTAAATCGTAAGAATATTCAATTACTGCTTCGATGTAAGAAAAATTCAACAGTTCACCTACAAAATAGGTGTTCTTTATTCCTTGCAAATTTTCTCACCGCTCGTAAAATTTATTTTCTATATCTACAATATCTACATGAGGAAAATACTTCCATTCAGCAGAAACATCTTTTTCTTTTATTGTTGCCCCTATTTTATTTAAATCTTCTATCATGATTTTTTCAATATCTTGTTCTTCTTGCCTATCATTTGCAATCACATAAAAATCATAACCTGGTTGTTGCTTTAATTCCGAAAACATTTTCCACTGCGTTATCCGAGACGAACTCAAGATTGTTATCTGGACTTCCTTTTAGGGTGTGAAAGAAAACGTATTGCCTCATCTGCGGGTAAGGGTTGCTAATTCCATCTTTTAACCCGACTTCGTATGTCTTGCGTCTCATTAAAACATTTACCCTGTATTTTCCACAGAGGCTTCTAGGGCAGAGAAAAGAGAGATTTAAAATTTGCGCCAATAATTAATAACACAATATTATGATTGTGAGTTTGCCTCAGTTATCCACTGAACAAGTTGAATAATAACACCGTTTGGGTCTTTAACCTGAAAAAATCTTTCGCCCCAAGGTTCGGTTTCTATTGGCGTTATAATTGGCGCCCCTTCTTTTTGTAATCGACTATATTCGCTATCGATGTCATCCACCACGAAGACAATTAGCAAACCATCTGCTCGATGTCCGCGCATGTGGGTTGGTTTAAAAGTTTTTAGCCCAGTTTGAAGGAAAATAAGGTTGAAACCAGCATCTTGCCTAGAGAGAGAGATAAACCCGTCGGCTGACATATCTTCATTGAATCCGAAGTGTTTCTTGACAAAGGCGCCTGATGCCGTAACATCATCCACGTTGAGTGAGATAGCTGAAGAAGTAATTTGCATTTTAAACTCCTGAGCGTGGGACAGCGAACAAAAAAGTTGTTAGTCCTCCAAAACTTCTGTATTATTACTTTCAATATTTTTAATCAAAGCAATAAGCTCACCTGGTTGAGTTAGTTAGTATACATCTTACTAATAAATTTGCCCAAAAATACTGCAACGAAGTTCTACTTTTTTTCACGTTAACCTTTTAATATAGTCTTGGTTAACGAACTTACCCCTACTAGTACAAATATGCAATCGTACAATGAACCCACAAACAATCGGTCAATAAAGCGGATATATATCTCAAATGACGCAAATTGGTACTACTGGTTAATGTAAACCAGTAGTACCTCCTCTCTCTGTGTACTCTGTGTCTCTGTGGTAAAAAAAATATATGACTGCATAGATCAAGGCGCCTGTGCTACAACTTTCCAAATTTCACGATATAACCAGTAATACTTCGCCATTTTTTAATTTATATATGGAACGGGCAAGGATGCCCATTCCACAAGAGAAAGAGTTAAATTTTTGGGAATTTTTACAATTTAACTGTTACTGTTTTGACTTCGGTGTAATGTTCTAAGCAATATTCGCCGAGTTCGCGACCCATGCCAGATTGTTTAAAACCACCAAAGGGTGCAGCGGCGTCAAATACGTGGTAGCAATTTACCCAAACTGTACCTGCGCGCACGTTGTTGGCTATTGCCAGAGCTTTGCTTATATCTTGTGTCCATACACCTGCGGCAAGTCCATACATTGTAGTATTGGCGAGGTGAATTGCTTCATCTATATCTTTGAACTTAATGATACTCATCACTGGTACAAAGATTTCTTCTTGGGCTATTTTCATTTCGTTTTGCACGTTTGCAAAAACTGTGGGTTCAATGAAAAATCCACGCTCACCAACTCGATGTCCTCCGCATAGCATTTGGGCACCTTCTTGCATTCCAGTTTCGATGTAGCCCATCACTTTGTTAAACTGGTCTTGGTCTACTTGCGGTCCTTGCTGAGTTTTAGGGTCGAAGGGGTCGCCAACTGTACGTTGCTTTGCTCGTTCAACACTTTTAGCAACGAATTCGTCGTAACATTTCTCTTCTACAAATAGCCGTGAACCTGCATTACAGCACTGACCCTGATTAAAAAATAAACTATTGTGGGCGCTTGGTAAGAGTTCTGAAAGTGTTGCCCAATTTATGGCGCCGAACTTTTCAGAGTCCACACAGTTACAAACCTTTGTCGTACCAAATGGTGGACAATACACTCAATGCAGAACGCGCGCACACCAATACATTTTAATGCTGTTCGACAATGGTCTGACCGTTATGTTGGAACTGGCGCCAAAGCAGTGCCAGAAAATACTAATGGTAAATTCTTAGGTTTAGTAACTTTAGCATTGTTAGCATACGTAAAATTCTTTTCTAAGAATTCCGTAGCTCCCGTAGCTCCTGCCTGAAGGGGCACCTTCCCGCATCCCTGCCTCAATGTAGCCCATCACCTTATTAAACTGGTCTTGGTCTACTTAATTTTTTATATTTTCTTCATAAATAAATAATAGTGTTATCATGCCAAGGCAGAAAGCATGACTTGCATCTCTTTATACTTTTTCTTGTAGCAGATAAAAGCTCTCTGCCCTTTGCCATACCGGGAGTAAAAATATCAGGAAGGCATAAGCGATTGCTGCATGTGGTTATTAATAATACATAAATAGGCAATAACCACAGTTAGAAGAATCTTCATAATATTGATAAAGTGCATAGAAATTCTACCCGACTTTTTCACTATTGGAACTTAAGCTTAAACATACGAGCTTTTACAGAAGTTCATAATTCAACTAGATACTCAGTTTTGCTTAGTGAAATAAAGTATCAACTAAATAGTTAAATATTTTGTTGGGGGGACAGAAATGACTTTGCACAATTTAGATGAATATTACTCTGATTATTGTGACGAAACATTGTCTTGTTTTGATGTTAAAAATTTTTATGTTCATACTAAGGATGAGTTAATTAGTGTTGTTACTAATATATTAGTTGATGGAAATAATGGTCGTTTCCGTTATTTTGTTATTGATAAGGGCTTTTGGCTTTTTAGAACTAAAGTATTGTTGCCAGTTGGATTGGCTAGTGTGGACTATGACAATAAATGTATATCTGTTCCTGGGTTGACTAAAGAGCAATTTAACAATTTACCTGAGTTTCAAGAAGATTTTATAATTGATAATGATTATGAAGAGCAAGTCAGGGATGTTTACCGTCCGTTAGTGACAGTTACAGATTTACATCCTTTTTACCGCGCGGCTACTTATAATTATATGCTGGAGCCATACTTTTATGAAGTAAGCGACCGTAATCTCAAAATGTATGAAGAACACTTAATGAGTAGGAAAAACATTTTTTGGCGTAATACAATTATCAGAAGGCAAAAGTATGCTTGTTTGAGGGCTTTTATGGAAACTGCATAGTGTTATTTTCATAAAATTGCTACTTAGATTATAAGTTTACAGACTTTGATACAATGCTGCTGCTACCTGAGCAGCTAGCTTCTGAGAATTAAAGGGTTTAGCAATTATACCTTTTACTCCTAATTCAGCAACTAAATGCTTGTCAGCAGTGCGTCCTTTAGCTGTTAGTAAAATTACAGGGATATGTTGAGTTACTGGATTTTCTTTAAGTTTTTGACATGTATCATATCCGTCCATTTCAGGCATCATTACATCTAAGAGGATGGCATCTGGTTGAGTAGTTTGAGCAAAAAGTAATCCTTCATTACCACTCTTAGCCGTCAGAACTTGCCAACCACCCATTATTTCCAAACAGGTCTGGATTAATTTACGGATGTCCGAATCGTCGTCAATAACTAAGATTTGCTTGGCTGTCATTGTTAAATAATTTTGTAATGATTCTGTTAGCATTGAATAATATCTACATAATACAGTCTTGATATGTTAAGCTTTACTTTTATTAAGCTTATCTTTAAAAAGTGGAAAATTGGTGTAGAAATTAAGTGATAATTCCCCTGAAGTCACCACCTTGAGGATGCAAAAGTTAAGACGCTCTCTACTAAAAAGTTACAATGTTGCTGTAATAGCGGTTGTATTGGCTCTAATGCTTACACAGCTATTATGGCAAGTGCATAATTTGACGATTTACCCATTATTTTTTGCTGCTGTCATGGTTAGTTCGTGGTACGGTGGCTTCAAACCAGGGTTACTGGCAACTATTTTATCAACATTTGTGTGCGCTTATTTCTATTTGCCTCTAATTTCTACTTTGGCTGTTCATAATAACGCTCTAGTGGGTTTAGTTCAGTTTGTACTAGTTTCTTTGCTGATTTGCGCGCTTAACTCAATGTTGCGCTCTGCCAAAGCTCTAGCTCAAATTAATGCACTTTCTTCACAGCAAAATTACGAGCGTTTGCTACAAAGCCAAATAAAATTACGCACCTCCGAAGAACGTTACCGTTTGTTTGTTGAAGGAGTAAAGGAATACGCTATTTTCATGATGGATATAAATGGTTTAATTACTGATTGGAACAAAGGAGCAGAAAGAATTTTAGGCTATCAAGAAGCGGAAATTATAGGTAAGCATTTTTCATGTATTTTTTTACCTCAAGATATTGCACGAGGTAAACCTGAGTCAGCATTAAATACTGCTGTAACTGATGGTATGTCATCATATAATCGTTGGCATCTTTGTAAAGATGGCGCCAAGTTTTGGGGTTCAGGGGTTGTTATCCCTTTAAAAGATGAAACTCAAGATGGAAAGCTGCAAGGCTTTGCTAAAATTTTGCAGGACTTAACCGAGCGTAAGCAGGCAGAGGAAGAACGCGAGCAATTATTACTTCGCGAACAAGCCGCACGTGCCTCTTCAGAAGCAGCGAATCGTTCTAAGGATGATTTCTTAGCTATGGTTTCTCATGAATTACGCACCCCAATGACCTCAATAGTTGGATGGGTTGGCATGTTGCAAACAGGTATGCTCGATGATTCAAAGCAAAAAGAGGCGATTGAAACAGTAGAACGTAATGCTAACTTACAATTACAACTAATTGAAGACCTTTTGGATATTTCACGTATTGTTAGAGGAGAACTTTCGCTATCTAAAGAAAATGTTGACTTGGTTGCAGTAATTAATGCAGCTATTGAAATTATACAATATAAATCAGATGCTAAATGTATCCAAATTAAATGTGTGTTAGATACTTCACAAGAAATTATTTGGGGTGACTTTGAACGCTTACAACAGGTTATATGTAATTTACTTTCTAACGCTATCAAATTTACACCTAATAATGGACGAGTTGAAATACGCTTATCAAATACTATCTTTGATGCTCAAATTCAAATAATCGATACGGGTTTAGGTATTAGTCCTGAATTTATGCCGTATATTTTTGAACGTTTTCGTCAAGCAGACAATACAAGTACAAGGTCAAATAAAGGATTAGGTTTAGGGTTAGCAATCTCGCATCATATAGTAGAATTACATGGTGGCACCATCCAAGCAGAAAGTCGAGGAATAGGGCGAGGAGCAACATTTACAGTCAAACTACCTTTTTCAACGGAGTAGCGTGAGGATGCTAAAAAAGCAATATTTTATATGAAAATCTTGATAGTTGAAGATGATAATTCGCTTGCTAGTGCAATTGCTGGAGTTCTTACAAAGTTGCGGTATGTAGTTGATATTGCTAACGATGGTCAATATGGTTGGCAGTTGGCGACAACTTATAATTATGACTTAATTTTATTAGATGTATTACTACCAAAATTTGATGGCATCAATATTTGTAGGCAATTACGGCGAGAGGGTTATCAAATGCCGATTTTGCTTTTAACAGCACTGGATGCTAACAACGACAAGGTAATTGGTTTAGATGCAGGGGCAGATGATTATGTCGTCAAACCCTTCGATTTTCAAGAGTTAACAGCACGCATTCGGGCTTTAGGGCGTCGAGGAACTTCATCCTTACCTCCTATTTTAGAATGGGGAAGTTTGCAACTTGACCCTAGTAGTTGTGAAGTTACCTATGCAAATCAAGTGCTGTATCTAACAGCTAAAGAGTTTAGCATTTTAGAGTTTTTTTTACGTAACAAGCAACGTATCTTCAACCGCAGTGCAATTATAGATAATCTTTGGGGAACTGAAAAAGACCCACCAGAAGAAGACACTATTAAATCTCATATTAAAAGTTTACGACAAAAACTCAAGTCCTCCGGCGCCGACTATAATCTTATTGAAACGGTTTACGGAATGGGTTATCGCCTGAAACCCTTATCTGACAAAGAAACTAGTCATGCCGAGTCAGAGTCAGCACATAATAAGAAAGCTTTATTAGCAGAAATAGCCAAACAACAAAAAGCTTTTAAAGCTAAAGTAGGAGAGCGCGTTAATTTGTTAAAACAACACATTAATCTTATTTATGAAGGTAAACAAAACCCTCAACTGTGGGAAGATGCAAAACAAGAAGCTCATAAACTAGTAGGGTCGTTGGGAAGTTTTGGTTTCGCGCTCGCTTCCCAAATTGCCGAAAAAATAGATAATATATTTCAAGATGTGGCGCCAATTAACCAAGCACAGTCATTACACCTGTGTAAACTTGTGGTGGACTTGCAACGCTCATTAGAACAAACCGACATTGACACAAATAATACATTTACCTCGAACGTGCTTTTGGTAGTAAGTGATGATGAGCAAATAGCACAGCAACTGGTAGATGCAACACTTAGAATTATAGTAAATACTGCGACTATTAGCTCCGTTGTTAAAAGTGGAGTAACATCTATAGATGCCTCGGTAGTGCTAATTGACCTTGATTCAGACTATGATATAAAAGATAGCTTGAAGCTAATCGAAGAATTTTCCAATCGAACACCACCAATACCTACGTTAGTTTTAACCCAAAGAAGTAGTTTTAATCACCGTGTAGAAGTAGCGCGTGCAGGTGGACGCGGTTTCTTGAATAAGTTAATGTCGAGCGAAAAAATATTGCATTACATTACTCAAATACTGCAAAGTGTTGATATGTCGGAAGCTAAAGTCATGATTGTAAATAATGACTTAAACGTACTAAATATCATTCAAAAATTATTAAAGCCTTGGGGAAGTAAAATAAAAACTCTCCAAGACACTTGTCAGTTTTGGGATACTTTGATAGAATTTTTACCTGATGTACTTATCTTAGGTGTAAAAATGCCTGATATAGATGGGATTGAACTTTGTCAGATAGTGCGTAATGACCCTGATTTTTACTCATTACCTATCATGTTTATTGTTGATGAGTCACAAGCAGATATTTCAACGCTCTTATATAAGAAAGGCGCCGATGATTGTATTATTGCCCCTATTAAAGAAGCAGAATTAATTACTCGTATTTTAAACCGTTTTCGTGTAAATCGTCTACCATAAATTTTTTAACTATTTCGACAAATTGATTAAGATGAATTGGCTTTTGAATAAAAGCATTAAATTTATACTGTGATTTTGCGGTGATATACGCTTCATCAACACAACTGACCATTAAAACAGGAAGATGATTATAATCATTTAATCTACGAATGCAACGAAGGAGTTCACATCCGTCCATATTTGGCATCATATGATTTGTAATTACTGCATTAGGTTGGCTATTAATAATTTTATCCAATCCTAAGACTGCACTGTTTGCTATATCTACATCAAAATTGTTGAGTTCTAATATTACTTGCATCATTAAACAACTATCAGGGCAATCATCAACTATAAGAATTTTCTTGTTTATCATCTCAGTTTAAAATTTTTAATAAAACATTTTTCAATAGTCATTTTCAATTTGCTTCTCTTTTTATACTTAACACGAGTGCGAATACCTAACGATTAAAAAATCGATTCTTGCTGAAACGCAAGAATCAATCAGTTATTAGGTATTAGGTAGGGTTTGATTAGAACGATGTTTTAAGCTTATTCTTTAAAAGTGGAAAAGTCGTGGAAAAATTTTTATAAAAGAGGACTAAACAGTTTTGTTCTTTTTATTACTCTATATTATCTATATTAATTGCATAAAGTACTACTGGTTAACTTAAACCAGTAGTACTTTGCTAGAACTTGGTAGGCAACGCTTATTACTTAGCCTTTCTTACGTAATATACGGTTGAAAGCAAACTCAGCGACCTTAGTGCCTGACTCAAAGCCACCATCAGCATCCCATTGATAGTGGACACCAAGATAAATGCGGCTACGACCGTTTTCTAATGCGGCTTCAGTGAAACTGTTAAAATGACGAGATTTGTTGCCATCTTGGTCGCTTGGAGCGTTGGGGTCTTCAGTTGTGGCAGTAAAAGCAATTGCATCTTGTCCGAAGAACTGACGCATCATTGCTGCATGAGCGGCGCCAAACGTAGCATGTCCAGAAATATAGGCGGGGAAAGATGGTGAAAAGCGCGTACCATCTCGCATGGCTGAAAGCGGTTGCCAACTTGGGTCTGCCACTGTTTTAGGATTGTTGTCAGTATCAGCCAAACGTATAGCTGATTCTGGGCGCCATAACCGGATTAAGTTATTGGGATTGTTCTCTGAAGGAAACAGATACTTCACATACCAAGCAACAATAGCTGCATCAGCCATACCAATTCCAACGAGTGCAAATAGGCGGGCTGTATCAAGTAGGTTTTGTTCAACCCCTTCTTGTTTGGCGACAATTTGTGTAATATCGTAAAGCTGACCGGGTGGTTTATAAGTACCATCTAAATCATTTGCCCAGAAGAAAGCAATTTCCGTTTGTTCAGGAGTCCGTTCAGAGGAATTAGCTTTACCTAGTCGCTGTACTTCATTGACTTGCTCCGCATATTCTCGGCTTTTGAGCAACTGCCCGTAATTGCTGAACTTATTGACGTTCAATGCTTTTGGTAAGAAATTACCGATTTGATTTAACTGCCAACTACCGAAGGGTTTCACTTTACCCCACTGCGGTGTCACAGATGAAGATGAATCTGTCGGGCGCCAATCACCAGGAGCAAAACCAAACTTCACAGTTGGGGGTGTGTTTGCCTGTTGTGAGCCATCGTTTTCACGCTCTCGCAAAATAGCATCAGCAATTGCCTCACCAAACGCGCGTTCTTGATTGCCCATACGTAATGATTGCGTATACTCTTGTAAAAACGACTCTGGTGAGAAGCCTGCATTCATTACATTACCAGAACTGTTTGCAGCTTGAAGCTGTTGTTTAATTGTAACAATTAACACTTTACGAGCAGCATAGGCAGCACTTGTAGCAGGGTCTAAACCTCTAACCACAAGCGGTAATTTTGCAGTGGGCAGATATGATTCGTAAGGACTACCAGAAAGCAGATTAATTGCCTCAAACATCGCAATATGCATTATTGCTCCCATACGGGAAATCGGGCCAGGGGCGCCACCTAATTTACGCACAACTTCCAAGTAGATGTTATTCCATTGAATAATTACCGAATTATTCAAATAATAGAAGCAACGCTTAATATGGCTATCTAGCTTAATCAAAGCAGTCCAAGTATTAACATCAATAACACCATCGACAGTCAAACCCTGAAACGCTTGAAAGTTTTTAACAGCTTGTGCCGTCTGATTACCGAAGATACCATCAATGGCGCCGTTATACAAATTAGATTGAGACAGAGCTATTTGTACAGCTTGAACAGCATCGGAAGAACTATTAAGTTTCAAAGTAGGCAAACTAGCAGCACCATTGCAGATAAAATTCCAAGTAATTGCGTCAGTGATACCATTCACAGGTAAAAAACCAAGACATTGGACGAATTTAACCGCAGCTTCAGTCTGTGAACCAAAATCACCATCAACAGAAATTTCACTTATCTGGGTATTAATTGAAACAAATCTCTGATTAAGGCGTATTTGCAACTCTTTTACATCTTGCCCCTTGTTACCAACTCTCAGAGTAGGTCTAAATGTTGGACATTGAATCGCAGTTATCATATTTGTATTTAACTTGATTAATTATTGACTACATAACTAAGCTTCAAGATATCCTGCGAGAATTACGGAGAAGACAGCACAAAAGCAAGGATAATTAAATTACAAATTGTAAACTAGAAAAAACCTTTGTAGGTTGGGTGGAGGCTTTGCCTAACCCAACCAAAGTTTGAGCGAATACGATTAACTTTATAAAAAACCTGCAAGTGTGTTAGTTAGAGTCAGTTTTGTGGGCATTCTAAGATTGTAAGCTTCGACGAAGAGTAAATAAATCTCATTCACAGGGAAGGTATGAGGGAGCAACTAGACATTACCGCGCGAGTAGAAATAAATCCTGAAGATTGGTTCTGGGCAACTTGGCGCCCTAGAAACCCTCTTGCACGACCTCAACCAAAACCCTTTGACAAAAAAGATGCGCTCTTACGGTTAGAGAAGATTTTTGTAAGAAGTGAGCGCGCGCGTCAGCCCAGTACTCGTTATTTTATAAACTGGCAGAAAGCTTCCATTAGTTCTGCACTGTCAAAACAAGAAGCTCATTTTTGGTTTACAGCGATGACCCACAGTCTTGATAACACAGACTCAGGTATTCAAGCGCTTGTACAATCTTTAAATAATATTGCATTTACAGGGAATCTTAGCGTTGAGCTTATCACTTCTAAACTAATTTGGTCTGGAGGTAAGAATTGGAGAAGTCCCGAACTAGTTTTAGCTATTGCCAATCTTTGCCTTATTGATGAAGTTATTAGCAGTCTAGTTGATATCAGCCTTCTTGATAGTATGGAGCTATTTGGTTACAGTGAGGCTCAGTATAATTTGCAAGAGTTTCTGGCAGACCATAGCTATAACCCTTTAATATCAAACGATTTAGCTATTCGTATTGTTGCCGAAAAAATTAGGTCAGCAGCAGCTAATACACTAAATAATATTTTAATACCAGGATTACATCGTTACGTCTTGCCTTATTTAAATGATAATGAGTTAAGAGAGTTACGCGAGAAATTAGTACCCATATTAGAAAAGGCGCCTCAAGGTATTGCATTGCTTCCTTCCCATGTATACTATCGTGACCAATGGTTAAAACAACTTCCTGCTTATTTGGGAATGCACGACGAAGTTAAAGCGTTTGTCGAGAGTTTGCCGAACCCTCACAGTAATATTCAAGACCCACTCCCCATAATTTTCGGTCTTGGAAGTGCAGAGTTGGTAGAAACTCATGTCCGACGTTTGAAAATACTATTAACTAAACCAGTTCATGTACGCGCATGGCTTGCTCATACTGAATATAGAGCTTTGGACTGGGTGCGTGATAGTATATTGAAGGCAGAAAACAAAGAGCAAGCAGTAGACTTGTTTGAAATATTGGCTTTAGTAAAAGCTTCCGAAAATGCTCTCCAAATGTTAACCTTGATACGTTCTTCTAAAGTTCCAGAACTCGCGCGTCAGTGGTTAGAAGAACATCCGAATTATACTGTTGTTGGTTTAATACCTGTTGTAGCTGGAGATAGTCAACTTGCTTCGATAGCGCTTGAAGTATTGCGAGACTTGAAACAGCAAGGACACGGTGAATTAATTGCCAATGCTATTAAGCATGAAAAGGTAACGCTGGCAAGAAAAATTCAGATAGAAGTTCTTGAAAGTGAGAAGCAGCAGGAACAGTACTTTGATGAAGCTACAACTCCTCAATGGCTACATTCACAAATGCGAAGCTTGAATAAAACTCAGCTTCCTGAATGGGTGTTACTCAAAGAGTTACCATCTATCAATATTGAAAATAATAAGCTTAACGATAATCAAATCATAGCCGTTTTACAGGCATTACGCAAAAGCACCCTTGATAGTTGTCATCCTTTAATCCAAGATATTAAACTTCATGCTCAACGCAAGTCTTTAGATGATTTTGTTTGGAGACTATTTGAACTGTGGCTAAATGACGGTGGTACAGCTAAGGAAAAATGGGGAATGACTGCTTTGGGTTTAGTCGGTTCAGATGCAGTTGCTCTTAAACTTGCTCCTTTAATTCGTAAATGGCCAGGTGAAAGCTTCCATCAACGCGCGGTTCTTGGTTTGGAGTGTTTACGTGCGATAGCTTCCGATACAGCTTTAATGTTGATTCATAGTATTGCAGAAAAGGTCAAGTTCAGAGCGCTGAAGACAAAAGCCAATGAGTGTATGCAGTCAATAGCGCAAGAACGTAAACTCACGCGCGAACAGCTAGAAGACAGAATAATTCCAGATTGTGGTTTAAATGAAAAAGGTACAAAAATATTTGATTATGGCTCACGTCAATTTTACTTTGTACTCGGCGCCGAACTAAAGCCAATGGTGCGAGATGCCAACGGTAAACGTTTTACTAACCTGCCCAAACCAGGAAAGCAAGATGATATAGAGAAAGCACAACAAGCTACAGAAGACTGGAAACTCCTTAAAAAGCAGCTTTCTCAAATGCTGAAAATTCAAGCTACACGCTTAGAGTTAGCAATGTGTAACAGGCGCCAGTGGGCAGTTACTGAGTTTGAATTATTGCTAGTACAACATCCATTAATGAGCCATTTAGTACAGCAATTAATATGGGGTAAATATAATACTGAAGGTAAATTAATTAACACCTTTAGAGTTGCCGAAGACTACACATATTGCGATAGCCACGATAATGAAATCTTGCTTTCAAAGAATGAAACAGTAGGTATAGTGCATCCTATTTATCTAAGTTTGGAAGAAAAAGCAGCTTGGGGACAAATATTGAGTGACTATGAAATATTCCCTGCATTCCCACAAATAAATCGAGAAATTTACACTCTAGAACCAGGAGAAACAGATAAATACGCATTGACACGCTTTGAAGATATTTATTTTACTTACCTTGCTGGTAGACCGGGTTGGGCACGAAGTTATGAAGGAGTAGATAATGGTTATCTCACTCGGACTTCACGCGAGTTTTCAAAAGCTTATGTTAGAGCTGTTATTGGAGGAGAAGAGAAAGGGTGTTGCTTTTATCCAACTAAAACAGCTTCAAGGCGCCTTGATGTTAATGATATAGGCGCCATACGTCTGGGAGATATTGACCCGCTCGTCATTAGTGAAGTAATTCGAGATTTAACACTGCTAACGTAGGTTGGCTTTCCGCGTACAGCCTAACCCAACACATACACAAACATTATCTAACAACTACGTTAGAACAGAACCAAAAACTTGGGTATTTAAGTTTAACCCTTCTCAGCGTTTGCGTAAATTGTTTAACTGGTCGTCTACTTATAAGGGATAATATAGCAAACAGTACAAAAACTGTAGTTTGACACGACAATAAGGGTTATTCTACTAAAAATCTTGGTAACAATATGGCTACAATCCCAGAAGAAATAAGTAATCGGATTTGGTTAAACTGTCAAGAACTAATTAACATTATTAATGCAGCTAAATCTGCTGAATATGTACTATTTACCAGGCACGGAGAAACAGAAAGCACTGTCAATGATTTAGATACATTACAAAACATTGCAGAGGAAGCTACAAACAATTACCAACGGTTAACCAACGTCACATTAAGAACTGCTACAATACAACCACAAGCCGACGCAGCTACAATAACTATACTTACGGAAACAATCAGTGATGTTGAAGCGAGAATGGCTGCTAGGCTTCGGAGTATTGAAGAAATCACTATTGAATGGAGACTCACAGATGAATAATCAACCATATGTACCACCACCAGAGGTTCGAGAAAGATTAAGTGCAAATCTCAAAAAAACAGAGGAAGAAATGAAGGAGATGGGAAAATCACTTGATAAATTATTAGCACATCTAGACGCGCAGATTGCATCCCAACCCAAACGAACAAAGCAAACACTTCCGCAAAATTGAAATTATTTTTCATAATTATGTTAGTAGGGTGCATTTAATACGAATAAATGCACCCTAAGTTATAAAAGCCCAGTACGTAAGCCTGTTGCTTGAAGTTGTTTAATCTATTAGTGACCTTTGACGTTGTAGTTGTTTAGCAATTTGTGCATCAAGGTGTGCGATTAATTCATCCATCATCTTGTTGGCTTCTTCTATTTCAGCGTGCGTCTTTCTTAGTACACTTATATTTTCTTCAAATTCATGACAATAAATTGATTTTGATACAACTTCTAAAGCTCTATCATAAGCAATATCCCAAATTGGGTTCATGTTATCAACGTTGCTATGGAATGAGGCGTTTATCCAGCTTTCTCTTTGCAAACTTTCCCAAGCATCATTCCATGAAAATAATTGTTCTACTTCTTCACTATGAAAATGCTTTTCATGGTGGTGATATGTATGGTTCGGAAGTAATTGATGCTTGTTGTTTTGTTTCTGGAAGTTATGTCTCTTCTATTAACGGAATGTGGGGGAGTCCCTAAAGAAAGAATACTACACCTTAGTGAGGTAGATACTGTAGTTTTTAGTGAGGTATTAATAGATTTACATATTGTCACAGCAAAAAGAAATAAATAGCAAGCCCTAACGCAAGCTTTGATAAAAGTTGATGATAGATACAAGCAGCATTTTTACATTCAATTAATCAAATACTTAAAATTGTATATGACTTTAGAACAAGAAGCAGTTAATCAAAATACTTCTCCAAACCGCTTACGTGAACTAGCTATTCTTAACCCACAACTAGCAAGGTTCGTAGCTAATAATTCTAATGCAGATAGTGAGTTGCTTAGAGATTTAATAGCCACTTCTGATTATGTTACGCGGCAAAACGTTGCTACAAATCCTAATACACCTCAAGAAGTTTTGATAAAGTTAGCTTGGCAGTTTCCGCAAGAAGTATTAGATAATCCTGTTTTTGAGAAGATTGTTTCCGGAAATTCTAATTTATTAAAGCGTTTTTCCGAAAAGGTACTATTGCGCTTAATGCAGCAAGATAGAATTCCTGTACGTTTTTTAGAATGGGTAGCTGACTGTTCTCATAAAAAAGTATTGTTAACTTTACTGATTAATCCCAATACTTCTGTAAGTGCTTTGGATAAATTAAGGCAAAGTCAAGAACCGGAAGTAGTTGATGCAGTAAAACTTCATGTAAACTGGCGCCAGGAGTTAGGCAATATAGATGAAGTTTTAACTAAAGCAGTAGCAATTAGTGATTTAGAGAGAAGTTGGGACGACGAATACAAATTATTAAAACTCCGTGTAATCCCTGATTTTATTTTACCTGTTTTTGATGACTTTACTAGATTAATAATCGCTGAAGAACCACACACATCTGCAAAAGTTCTCACTCAGCTAATAAGAGATTCTGATAAACACAGGGAACCTGAAATTAAAATAGCAGTTGCAAAACATCCAAATACACCCAAGAATCTTTTAGAAAACTTTCTTGGTGATGATAGAGTTCGTTACGTAGCAGCTAATAATCCTAATACGCCCTTAAACGTTGTACAAAAATTTTATCATCAATATAATGCAGTTTCAAATCCAGACACTCCATCAGAAATTTTAAGTCAATTTGCTAGCAGTAGATGGCAAACTATTCGTTTAGGCGTTGCTCGTCATCAAAATACACCTGCAAATCTATTAGAACAGTTTGCTGTAGTTGACAGTCTACAGTTACGTTTAACTGTAGCTTTTAATATCAGTACGCCTATTCATGTATTTGAACAGCTAATAAAAGATAATTATTGGGAGGTACGCTGGGCTGTTGCTCAAAACTTAAGTACTCCTGCTTATATTTTAGAACAGTTAGTAGAAGATACTTGTGCTTATGTTCGTGACATTGCTGAAGAAAGGTTAGATGTAACTAATGAAACAGCATATTCAGATTCTCACATCCTGCTATCTCCAAACTTAGTACCTCGTGATAAATACGCTGACGATGGTATACAAAGGATGCAGATTCTTTCGGAAGAAATTAGTCTAGCTCACAAAGCTTATGTACAAACTATTAAAGTCTCTCAACTTTCTGATGTAGTTAAAGATGTAAAAAATGGTGGGTGGCAATTCCGTACTTATTTACTTCCTCCTAGTACACCTATAGATATTCTCCAACAACTAGCAGACAGTCAGGATGAACAAGATAGACGAGAGGTTGCTTCTCATAAACATACTCCTGCAAGTATCCTGGCACAATTAGCTATAGATGAGTCTAAATTAGTACGTCGTGAGGTTGCTGGAAATCCAAATACTGCTGTAAGTATTTTAGAACAACTAGCTTTAGATGAAGAGCAAGAAGTTCGCCGCGCGATTGGTAGTAACTCTAACACCTCAATAAGCATTTTGCTACAATTCATTAATGAAAATAATGATGTTTCAGATGAGGCGGCTAATAATTTAAATAAACAAATCCTTTATAACCCAGATATTCCTGCAACTTTACTACAACAACTATCAGAAGTTCAAAGTCAAGAAATAACTATAGCTGTTGGGCGCCATCCAAATACCCCAGTTAGTATTTTAGAACAATTAGCAGAGAATCAAAATTGGAAAGTACGCTTATCGGTAGCGCAAAATCCTAGTACTCCAGTAACAACCAGGGAAAGACTATTACAAGATGAAAATATTTATGTACGTTCCGGCGCCGCCTCAAATATAAGTGATATAAATCATTCAGAGCAATCAACAGTAGTAGAGAGTCTGGTAAGGGATGTTGCACCGAAAGTGTTGAAAAAATATGCTCAACACTCTACACCTACCTTGAGTCGTTTAATTACTTTCTTTCATCCTCAAACCCCTACTCAATATTTAGCAAAAAACTTCCGTTCACCTATTTGGTTAAACCGTTACGCTATAGCTCAAAATCCTAGTACTCCTCGTCATATTGTTCAAAAGTTGACAGAGGATGGAAACCACGTTGTACGTAATGCTGCTATGTCAAATCTTGCTCAGTATCCAATTTTAACTAATCAGCCTGACGATTATAGTAATGTATCGCTTCATTTACCTAGTTTATTTAGAGGCGAAGCATTATCAGCAGAAATTTTAGAGCAAGCAGCTAGTCTTTCTAGTAAGAAAATTCTATTAGCAGTAGCAAACCATCCTAATACACCCAAAAGCATTTTAGAAAAGTCAACTTTGAGTAGACACCCTGAAGTTGTAAAAGCCGCACGTTTCCATGTTAATCTGGCAGGAGAAATTAATGATGGCTGGGATGAAGTCGCTAAATCAGAAATTAAAACTGCTACTTTACAAAAAAATCTAGATGAATTGGAAGAATTTGCAGAAATTGGTGTAATTCCTCAATTTATTATCGAGCAACTATTTGAGGATGAACGAAAGGAAATTCATATTAAGCTAGCAGCTTATAATATTCCTATTAACGTTTTTCAAAAGCGGCTCTTGCGTACCTAACGTGCTAAATTAATATTATAATGCCAAGAAAGTAAAGCTCTAATTTCAAAATTGCGAAAGTTC
>NZ_RSCL01000022.1:190188-194138 GCF_003991905.1 Dulcicalothrix desertica PCC 7102
TTTATTATTAATTCCTTCTACTACACCGTTAGTAGTTTTTCTTTCAAAGTATCCAGCTACTTCTCCAAACCACCGTTTAATTGCAAAGCTCGCCGGGGGAGTACTCCCCCGGCAGACTTTGCTGTCTTAACACTTTTCTGATAATAAGGTTCAGCTTTTTCTAACCAATCGAGTAGCCCTAATATCCCTGTTCCTGAATCTTCACTCGTATCAAATAAATCGCGGAACTCTTCTTTCAATGAATGCATAGTTGCTATTAAAGGAGATGCTTCTCTGATTGTATCTAATTTTTCTTTTTGTTTATCTGTCAGATTATCTTCTGCTTTTAAAATTGTAAATTTATTCCCTTTTAAACTATCAAAAACTTTTTCTCTATCCTTAATATTTAAGTCTAATGCTGTTTTCTTTTCTGCTATTCTAGCTTGGTTTAATTCTTCATGTATTATTTTGGTAACATGGAACCTATCGACTGTGATAACAGCGTTTGGGCAAATCTTATCGATTAAACTTTTATAATTTCCGGTCACGGGTCTCTCCAAAAAAAATGGGGCAGCCTTCAGAACGAGATATCTCGTGATACCCAAAATTTTAATAACAAGGCTGCCCCATTTTTCCAGGTGGAATGCAACGTCATATCCATACTTACTTCTTCTATTCTTTCTATAACTTCTTCTCCCCAGCTTTTCATAACATTTTCTATTTCAATTTGTTTCCTTTCTTTTACTAACCCAATTAATTTTCCTGAATCTATATCTACAAGTACAACAATATATTTTCCTTGCCCTTTTACTAAACTTATTTCATCTATTCCTAATCTTCTCAAATTATTTAGATTTATTGGTAATATATTTTGAGCTACATCTTCAAGCATAGAATTAACCTCTTCATCGGTTAATCCATTATTTTCCGCTACATTACTTACATTACTACTAATAAGCTGTTTAACAATGTTTTCCGCGTATCGATGCGTATATGTCTTTCTCGCTCCTACAAAATCAAGCTTTTCATTAAACGTTTTTCGGCACGTTTTACATTTAAATCTTCGTCTATTTACATTTAATATTACTTCTTTATCTCCCATCGGTAAATCTTTTACTAAGTAGTTTTGATTTTGGTGTAGATGTTCGGACTTTTTACCACACTGCGGGCATACTGCGTTTTTAGTCTTTTTACTTACTGATAAAATTAAAACAGAACCCTCTTCTAGACTGGATTCTACCACTACGTAAGACAAATTTAATAGTTGAGTAAGGACTCTTTTCATAATCAATTTTACTTAAACGCTGGATAAATATTCTAAAATTTTACCACGTTAAGTACGCAAGAGCCGAATATTTTGAGGCTCAAAGGTATGTTTTGTAATATAGAATTTGATGCTGGCATCTTAAATTTAAATGCCCCTGTAGTATTTTTCCCAGTACGCCATCATAGTCCAGCTTGCGCGCGTTTACTACGGCAGCTTATTCTCGAAATACGTCCTGCTGCCATATTAATCGAAGGGCCATCTGATTTTAACTCTCAAATATCAGAGTTATTTTTACCCCATCAGTTACCCATTGCTATCTACAGCTATACTTGTTTAACAGACGGCGCCCGTCGTGGAGCATTTTATCCTTTTTGCGTATATTCCCCCGAATGGCAAGCATTACAGGTATGTAAGGAATTAGATATACCTGTTAAATTTATTGATTTACCTTGGGCAGAAGTTGCTAACGTCAGTTTGAATAGCCATCGTTATGCAGATACAGAATGGCGCCGTAGCAGTTATGTTGAGACATTATGCGAAAATTTAGGCGCCGAAGGTTTGAATGAACTATGGGATTTGTTATTTGAAATTAATTCAGAATTGGCGCCTATAGAATACTTAGAACGCTGTCATCAATTTTGCTTTCATGCTCGTCTTTTAGATGGTTCTTTCTCTCCCGTAGACATTCATCGGGAAGCATTTATGGCAGAGCAAATTCAACAAGCGTTAACTAGATATTCAGGTCAAATTCTTGTTGTAACTGGTGGTTTACATAGTTATGCTTTATACGCAAAAATATTTAATAAATCTTTTCCTGAACCACTCAGTAGAGACGCGGTAAACCGCGTCTCTACTCAGCACTCAATTAAAGGTATTGCATTGACGCCGTTTTCTTACGAACGTTTGGATGGATTAACAGGTTATGATGCAGGAATGCCTAGTCCAGGTTTTTACCATCAAGTTTGGCATGATAGGTTAACTGGTGATACAGATACTTATCGTAAATTATTAGCACGAGTAGTTCGAGATTTACGCGCGTCAAATCAAATATTTAGTTCGGCTGATTTGATAGCCGTCGAAACAACTGCTCTTAGTTTAGCTTCTTTGAGAGGTCATGTAGCAGTTTGGCGCCAAGATTTAATTGATGCTATTACTGCATGTTTAATTAAAGAGGAAATTGATACCAACAGAACACATCCGTTTTTATTAGCTGTGTATGATATATTACGCGGTGATGCTCAAGGTAAATTAGCAAGCGGTACTTCATTACCACCTTTGGTACAAGATATTAAACAGCTTTTACAAAAATATAATTTAGAACCTACTAAGCAAGCACGATTAATAGATTTAAATTTACATAAAACTTTAGACTTGCAAAAATCTTATATATTGCACAAACTAAGAATTTTAGATATTGCAGGTTACACGCGCGCTGCTGGTAGTGACTTAATCAGCCGTCAAGATTTATCATATATATGGGAGCAGTGGGCAATAAGCTTACATCCTTTGTATGAAGCTAGCTGTATTGAAAGTGCTATTTACGGTACGACTTTAACAGAAGCTGCTGAAGCAAAGTTATTAGAGCAAGCAGGACGAATAGAAAGGGATGCGGTTTCATCTGCTTTGTTATTATTAGATGCTTGTTTAATGGGTTTGCAACATCTTGCTGAACCTCTCTACCAAAAGTTGCTAACTTTAATTCGTTCAGACAGTAATTTTTTCTCTCTTACTGAAGCATTAGAACACATATTATATCTGTATTATTACGATGAAGTATTAGGAACAACAGGGCAAGATAAAATTGGTACGCTTTTAGCAGAAGCATTCACACGCGGTTTATGGCTGTTAGAAAGTCTTGGTCAAATACAGGGAAAAGACCAACAGCTACTGCAAGGAGTTAAAGTATTATTTGAAACATTTTCTAGATGCAGGCGCCAGTTAAATTTAAACCAGGATGAATTTATCAATATATTACAGCGAGTAAATATAGATTCTACACAAACTCCTTTACTACGCGGCGCCGCTTGTGGTGTTTTGTGGAGTTTAAATGCGGCGCCAACCGAGCATGTATTATTAGATTTACGCTCCTGCGCTCAACCTAATATGATAGGAGATTTTCTCACCGGGTTATTTTGTTTAGCAAGAGAAGTTGTACAGCGACACCCAGACTTACTACTAAATATCGACGAACTAATTACAAGCTTCGACGAACAGACATTTTTAGAAGCCTTACCAGCTTTACATCTGGCATTTACTTACTTTACACCGCGCGAAAAGCATAATATCGCTTCCAATTTAATCAAAGCTTGGGGGAATGTGGAAAAAGGCGCCGAAGTATCGCCTAAATTAGAGGTTAGTGCCGAGGTTATAATGCAAACACAAGCTTTTGAAACAAAATTGTTTGCAGCCTTAAAACGTTATGGTTTACGGGGTAGAGTTTAAATGATTTTTTAAATATTCAGGTGACACAATTGGAATGGGCGAACCTGTAAATCCATTTTGATCACGAGTGACAATTGCATCTAACCCAAACTTGATTTTAGAGGAGTTGGTAGTAAGGTAGGCATTGCCCACCATACAATTGTACGCTTATCATACACCCCAAAATTAATGACACGAACTAGTAGTGTTCCATGTCATTAGTTTTGGGGTGTAGGATAAACCCTTTTGAGCTTAATTCTAGCGTCCTCTTTTCGGAAGCGCC
>NZ_RSCL01000023.1:0-95858 GCF_003991905.1 Dulcicalothrix desertica PCC 7102
GGTTCTTGCGTACTTAACGTGCTAAAATGTTAGAATGTTTATTTAGCGTTTAAGTAAAATTAATTATGAAAAGAGTCCTTACTCAACTATTAAATTTGCCTGATGTAGTGGTAGAATCAAGTCTACAAGAGGGTTATGTCTTAATTTTATCAGTAAGTAAAAAGACTAAAAGCGCAGTATGTCCGCAGTGCGGTAACTCGTCACAACATTTACACCAGAATCAAAATTACTTAGTAAAAGATTTACCGATGGGAGATAAAGAAGTAATATTAAATGTAAATAGACGAAGATTTAAATGTAAAACATGCCGAAAAACGTTTAATGAAAAGCTTGATTTTGTAGGAGCGAGAAAGACATATACGCATCGATACGCGGAAAATATTGTTAAACAACTTATTAGTAGTAATGTAAGTAACGTGGCGGAAAATAATGGATTAACCGATGAAGAAGTTAATTCGATGCTTGAAGATATAGCTAAAAATGTATTACCAATAAATCTAAATAATTTGAGGAGGTTAGGAATTGATGAAATAAGTTTAGTAAAAGGGCAAGGAAAATATATTGTTGTACTTGTAGATATAGATTCAGGACGATTAATAGGGTTAGTAAAAGAAAGAAAACAATTTGAAATAGAAAATGTTATGAAAAGTTGGGGAGAACAAGTTTTAGAACGGATAGAAGAAGTTAGTATGGATATGACGTTGCATTCCACCTGGAAAAATGGGGCAGCCTTGTTATTAAAATTTTGGGTATCACGAGATATCTCGTTCTGAAGGCTGCCCCATTTTTTTTGGAGAGACCCGTGACCGGAAATTATAAAAGCTTAATCAATAAGATTTGCCCAAACGCAGTCGTTACGGTCGATAGGTTCCATGTTACCAAAATGATACATGAAGAATTAAACCAAGCTAGAATAGCAGAAAAGAAAACAGCATTAGAGCTAAACGTTAAGGATAGAGAAAAAGTTTTTGATAGTTTAAAAGGGAATAAATTTACAATTTTAAAAGCAGAAAATAATCTGACAGATAAACAAAAAGAAAAATTAGATACAATTAGAGAAGCATCTCCTTTAATAGCAATAATGCATTCATTGAAAGAAGAATTTAAGGATTTATTTGATACGAGTGAAGATTCAGGAACAGGAATATTAGGGCTACTCGATTGGTTAGAAAAAGCTGAACCTTATTATCAGAAAAGTGTTAAGACAGCAAAGTCTGCCGGGGGAGTACTCCCCCGGCGAGCTTTGCAATTAAGCGGTGGTTTGGAGAAGTAGCCGGATACTTTGAAAGAAAAACTACTAACGGTGTAGTAGAAGGAATTAATAATAAATTGAAGCTAATAAAACGAAATGGATTTGGCTTTAAAAATTTTCGTAATTTTGAAATTCGAGTTTTACTTTCTTGGCATTATAATGTTAATTTAGCACGTTAAGTACGCAAGAGCCGCTTCTGGTTGTTCTAGCTTAACCATTAAATAATCTCTACGCACTAATAGATAAGAATAGTATTCTATTCTCAACTAAAATGCTACAATTATAGATTATAAGAAAAACGATAATGAAAAATTATGGCACTTCGACAACCGCAATTTAGTAAAGAAGAATTTGCAAGACTGGGTGATGAGATTTACGAACGCGATATTTATCCGCAGCTTCAACCCGGTAGTGCAGGTAAAATAGTTGCTGTAGATATTTCTACAGGCGCCTGGGAAATAGATGATGATGAAATTTCAGCTTGTAATCGTCTTGAAAAACGTTACCCAAATGCACAGATTTGGATTGTACGAGTTGGTTCTCGGTATGTTCGCCGATTTGGCGCCAGTCGCAGTCAAAAAAGAAAAACAACATGATTATTGGAAAAGTTAATGCGGACTATGAGCCAATTATTCGCGTTGAGATTCATGGTTCTAATGGAAGGATTGACGAGCAAGATGCAGTTATAGATACAGGTTTTGATGGTTGGCTTTCTTTACCTCCAAATATTATCACAGCGTTAGGACTAAATTGGAAAAGACGCGGACGGGCATTATTGGCTGATGGTAGCGAAAGTATTTTTGATATGTACGAAGCAACGGTAGTTTGGGATGGACAACTTTTAACAATTCCAATTGATGAAGCTGACTCCGATCCACTTGTTGGAATGTCGTTGATGGAAGGTTATGAGTTAAACATACAGGTTATTGATGGAGGTATGGTGAGGCTGATGAAGCTCAACGCTTGATATCGTTACACACAAACGCTCTTTGATGTTACCCCTTCAGAGCGCGAATACATTACCACTACTTTCTTCAAAAAAAGGTTCTTGTGTCATGCTTGTTTTTCCCTTTCTTGTGCGTCCTTATAATGTTGTTTAATCAAGTCGATGTCAGGTTGTGGGGTTTTTATCCCTTGCGTTGATTTTTTCTGAAAAGCATGTAGAACATAGCGGGTATAAGCGTAGTTACAGATTCGGCAATTAATATTACATGCAAAAATGTAAGTGCAAGATATATGCTACTCCAAATTAACCACTAAAAAGCCATCTTTGGGATAAATTCTATATTCTGGATGCTCGCGTTCAGCATAAATTAGATGATTATTCTTAATGCTCCCGTTCCATACTGCGACTATAATGCGATTGCGGGCTAGTTTCTGAAGACACCCCAGAGGGTTAAGCTTGAGGGAAACATCAAACAAAATTTCCAGATGTTCCAAGAAAATTACTTCATTATCATCATGAGCTACTATTTGCTTTAATAATTCTTCGGCTTTTAGCGCGCGTTGCCGTTGCGTCAACTCTAAAAGGCGCCGACTCAATTCAAGATTAACATTGATATATCCACTATTAGTAGTCTCGGCTATCTGCTGGAAGTTGATTTGCGAAGTATTTTGGTGTGGAATAATTATTAATCGATAGTACTGTTCTGCTGCTTGAGAGAAGTAACTAGCAAGTTGAGTTATTGTCTGTTGCTGAGACTCCGATGAAGCAACTTCTTTACTTATTGCTATATCTTCCTGTTGCAGTTGCGTTTCTATCTCAACTAAGCTTAATTCTTTATGACCCGTTTCTCTATAATTATCGTCGCAAATTTCTGCATAAGTACAGTAACTACAATTAGCATGAGATGGCGCCGCTGTATAATGCCCGTCTAAAATTTGCTGTACCAAAATTTCCGCTTCTTGTGCTGTACTTTCTAATTCCGCAGTGGTAAAGGTATGTAAATAATTGTGACGTAAATAGGCAATATGGGCAGTTTTACTATTTGTTGCTTTTGCGTAAGCCCAAAGTTGAAAACGGTGATATTTTGGGTTTATCTCTTGGTCGGTTTTAAAGTCTAATACCCAATCTTCTCCCAATACATCAACAATACCATTCAGAGTTAAACCTCCAATATTTAATGTTACTTGCTTTTCTCCTTGCCCTTTTTGAAACACAGCAAAATCCGCTACCTCATCAAATTGCTGTGCTAACCGTAAAGCTTCTTCTACATCCTCTCTTCGCAATGTTGTATCAAAACTTGCCAAAATATTAATATCACGAATATCACGTTCTAAGGCTAAGTGGGTTAAAATTCCTACTTTTCCTGACTCATCGAGTGCGTTTTGTTGTAACTCTTGTGCTAATTGTTGCCAGTTACTAGTATCTTGGAAGAATGCTTTTTCAGCACTAATTGGGTCACGAAGCAGTATTTGCAAGACTTGAGACATTGACGAATGCGATATTTGCTCGTAAAGCTTTATAGGCAAAGTATTTAATGCTTCATCTAACCATTCCGAAGCTCGCAAAACTCCTTCATACTTATCAATAACAGTAAAGTCAGCAGGTACACCCGCAGCTTCAGGATGTTCGCGACAAATTCGCATTGCTAAAGCGTGAATAGTGCTAATTTGCGCTGCTTCTAATTCTGCCAATACATCTGGATGATGTGGAAGTTGCTTTGAGACAGTAGCACGAATGCGCGCGCGTAATTCGGAAGCTGCTTTTTCTGTAAAGGTAACTGCCACTATTTCTAATGGAGAAAGTTCATGCACTTGCAAATGATGAAGATACCGTTCAGCTAGCATATGAGTTTTGCCAGTTCCCGCTCCTGCTGTCACTGCCACACTACCCGACGCAGAAGCTGCTTTTTGCTGTTGTATAGTTAAACTCATGAGTTGCCTCCTTTACGACTTTGACGTACACCTTTACGACAAACTAAGTCGTAAGCACAATAACGACAAGCATCTTGGTTAATATCCGGTTCGACTGGGTAATATCCTTTCTGCAAATAATTCTTAATTTTTTCAGCAATAGCTTGGAGAGTTTCTTCACTTGGCTGTTTTTTAGAAAGCTTTTCCCCTTTAGTTAGCGAGTAATAGTAAGCATCCTGTACAGTTTCCCCAGGAAATAAATTTGTACTAGCAACATGAGCATATAAAGACATTTGAATATCTATATTCGCTTTGCCAAATTCATCTTTGACACCAGGTGGCGCCTGGGAACTGGTTTTGTAATCTAATAGTACTAAGCCTTGAGGTGTACGGTCGATTCTATCAATACTTCCCGTCACTGTTAAACCAAACCATTGGGCAGTAAACTTGGTTTCTGGTTGTAATATTTGTGCTTCTTGCTTTATAAAATCTGGCTGAGAACAAGCATAATTCAAAATCTGAAGATGCTCAGTTCTACGTGCTTCCCAAGCTGATAATACAGGTAGTTGACAATCTTGCTCTGCTTGTAAAAACGCTGCTTCTAAATTAGTTGTGATTTGGGTTAAATCTGTTACACCTAATACAGCCAATTCTAAACTACGGTGATAAAGATTACCTCTAAGTAATGCGCTCAGTTCTAATTCAGCTTCTTCCAATTCCTGTAATCTCAATACTTTATTCGCAAACCATTTAAAAGCACACTGACCGGCATCTGTAAGTTGAGATGCACTAAATACTCGTGTTCCAGGGTCTAACGGTAAACCAATAACTCCATCGTACTCATCATAAGCTTCTGCTCCAGAGCGACGTTTTTCTACTTGCCAAGCGTGAAAAGCATGTGGTAAAACATCATCGGAATCATCTGAGAGTACACTATTTTGTCGTAAATAAATTCGCCGTGCTTCTTCAAAACTCGCAACGGGTTTTGGTGGCGCCTCAAGAGCGTTTATTCCCAACTGCGTCAGATAAGGACTTGGTATTGTAGCGTCTTTTAGCATCTGCGGATAAGAAAAAATTATCCTCTCCGTGGGAATTTGCAGTAAAGCATAAAATGAAATAGCTTCTCGTCGCGCGCTGGTTGCTGCATCTTCTAACTTTAACCCTTGCTGACGTAGTTGTTTACGTTCATAAAAATCCAACATTGGGTCATCTTGTATTGGCGCCGGTAAAATACCTTCAACTGCACCCAAAACAAAAACATATTTATATGTGGCGCCGAATAAAGAAAGCGGTGTATGTAACTCCACACCTCCTCTACCCGGTTGAGCAGGAACTGTTAATAAAGCTAAAGTACCAATAATATCAGCCGCAAATTCTTCTAAGCTAATAACCTCGTCTTCTGGTTTTGCTAAATCTACTAAAGCATCCTGAAATTTATAATAAGCAACAATTTCCTTTGCCCAACGTCCGGCGCAGGAGCGAATTTGATATTTATTAAGAACATCTTGTATCTTCTCTACCCAATTGGCACGGGTATCTTCATAACACCAATCTAAAAGCGCAAGGTTAACACCCAGATTTTGCCATTCTAAAAGTTTTGAGGGATGCTGCTTTCTAGCTTCCTGCCATACGTTTGTGGATAAAGCAGTACATAAAGGATGGCTCAACAGTTTTGCTGTAGACTCAAATGGAAATTTCTCTTGAATAACTTCTAATAGTAACTGTACCCAGGCGCCTAACCGAGTTGCATTTAAAGGCACTCCATAGAACGCGCGCACGGGTAAGTTATATTCCTGTGCCACATCTAGTACTTTAGAACCATAAAAAGCATCATCTCTAGCAACCAATACAATTTCGTTTGCTGGTGTTCCCTCATGAAGAAGACTTTTAACTCGTGCTAAAACACCGCGCACCTCTGCTTCTATGTGTGGGTAAATATGAGCCGTAACTGCTGCATGTTCACTTGTACCTTGAAGAAAGCACGCTTGTAGCTGTTCGCCAACTGTTAAAGGTGCTTCTTTCCATTCCTGTATTTCCCAACCTTGTTTTTGCAGCCAGCTAGCAGCTTTTTGATTCTCACTAAAAATATTAGATTCATTACAAGGTAGTAACATCACACTACCATCACCTGAAATCGCGTCTAAAAAATGTAGTTGGTCAACACGAGGATTAAAATAACCATATACAAGCAAACTTTGGCGCCTAATCTTAACTTGACTAGCTTGCCAGAAAACGGATGCCGAATCAACTATTCCCTGTTCTCGAAGTAAATTAGTATAATTTTTAGCTAAAGCAGCTATTTGCTTAGTCCGGAAACTGCCTACTTTCGCCACCACATCTGTATCAATTCCAGCCCGTAAAATAGCTTTTAGCCCACTATCTAAAGCGCGCTTCGTTGCTTCAATATCTGTAGTTTCTATAACATTATTCACAGCAACGCTAAGTAAGCGGGAAGATTGTAGTAAAGGAGCGATACGCAAGCTATTATCTCTTAAAATATGTTCAGCAAGAGCTTCTAAGCTGTAGTGAGATACTTTTAAAGTTCGCGCGGCTTGAGGTGATGAGGTAATTACCCTAAAATTAGAATCGCTCTTCTGTTGCTGACATAATCTTTGAGATGAGACAAGATAAAGGTATCGCTTCATTTAAGTGCGGTTATCATTTTCATTACTATGGCTCAGTATTAAGTTCGTAACTTGGCGTAATTACAATAAATACTTTATACCTACTGTAAATCATATACTTACATATATAAGTAGATAAAATAACAATATTAATTTAATTTTTATCACAAGTCTTGACAATGTTTATAAGTATTAACACTGATAAAATGATTAAATTGATTTCAATACTGCAAGCGATAGAATTGAATCCCCCCGAACTCGCGGGGGCTAGCTTATATCTTGCACCTAGAACAGAAACCGGGCTTCTTGCCAAAAATATTGGTATAAAACGTTGATTTTTCGTGATTGTTGCCCGGTTTCTTTGAGCTTATTGCAAATGGTGCATTCCGGTAAGCTAGGGAGATCAGTTATTACATTAAAAGGACACAAAAATGACGATTCAAAAAATTACAGAATTAAAAGGCGCCTCATCATTACCTGGAAACTTTGGCTTACCTTTATTAGGAGACGCTTTTGGACTGTTCGCAGGGGAAGAATTATTCTACTGGAAAAAATTACGGCGCTACGGTAATATGTTTAAAACAAGTGTTTTAGGTAAAAAGTATGCGTTTTTAATTGGCCCGGAAGCTAACTCTCTCGTGTTTAAAGAACAAGCAGATTGTCTTTCATCGCGTTTAGGTTGGTGGTTTTTAGAGCCAATATTTGGTAATGGACTTTTGATGCAAGACGGCGCCGAACATGCTGCTGCACGTAGGTTGATGTATCCAGCGTTTCACTCCAAAACAGTAACTACTTATTTTGATGTTATCAACTCAACAGTCCAAGAATATATTAAAGATTGGGGTACGCGCGGTGTTATTCCCTTGGCATCCGATTTTCGTAAACTGACTTTAATTGTTGCTAGTCGTTTATTTTTGGGCACGCAAACTATTGAGGAAGTTGAAAAAACATGTAATTGGTTTACACAACTTGTAGCGGGCAAACTAGCTATAGTACGTTGGGATAATCCTTTCACTTTATATGGTCGCTCTCAAAATGCACGCCGTAAATTACACGAATATTTACTTCAAACTATTAACACGCGCCGAAATGGTTCAAAAGAATATTCGGATGTTCTTGCTTTATTAATGAACGCGGTTGGTGAAGATGGTGTACGTTTGAGTGATTCAGAAATAATAGAGCAAACTTTATTATTGCTCGTAGCTGGACATGAAACAACAGCGAACTTAATATCTTGGGTGCTGTTTGAATTGGGTTCTCACCCAGAGTGGATAAACAAACTGCGTCAGGAATTAACTCAGGTTGCTGGTAATGAACTTAAAGTTGAACACCTAAAGCAACTTACGCAAATGACCAATGTACTGAAGGAAATAGAACGTTTATACCCTCCGCTTTACGGTATTCCACGCGGAGTGCTTAAAGATATCGAATATAAGGGTTTTCATATTCCGGCAGGTTGGGTTGTTGTTGTATCGCCAATGCTAACTCATCGTATGGAGTTTATATACTCGAACCCAGACTCTTTCGACCCTGACCGTTTTGCTTTTCCACGAGAAGAAGATAAAAAATATCCTTTTGCTTTGGCTGGTTTTGGTCATGGACCTCACAGTTGCTTGGGTTTTCAGTTTGCTCAAATGGAAATGAAAATTATTTTGAGCCAACTGTTGTATCAATATGATTGGTCAGTTACACCGGAGTATGAGAAAATTACTCCTGTTTTGGCGCCTTCTAAATTCTTGAACAAACTACGCGCTCATATTAAGTTACGGTGATAAGCGTTCAATTTTCCAACTACCGTCTTCTTCATTAAGAGTGTAACGTAAGCGGTCATGTAAACGACTTGGGCGCCCTTGCCAAAATTCAATTTCATAAGGAATAACTCGTAAACCTCCCCAATGCGAGGGACGTGGAACATAAGAGTCTAAATATTTACTTTCTAATTCTTTCAAACGCTGTTCTAATACTTCGCGGTTTTCTATAACTTCGCTTTGCTCTGATGCCCAGGCACCGAGACGACTCGATCTTGGACGACTGTAATAATACGTATCTGATTCTGTATCTGATACTTTCTCTACATGCCCGCATATTCGTACTTGACGTTCGAGTTCTGCCCACCAAAACACCAGTGCTGCTTGGGGATTTTCTGCTAGTTCTTGCCCTTTATGGCTGTTATAGTTTGTATAAAAAACAAAACCTCGTGCGTCAAAGTCTTTTAATAGTACTATTCGTGCTGATGGTTGACCTTCTTGTGTGGTGGTCGCAAGTGTCATTGCGTTGGGTTCTGGAAGTTGGGAAGAGCGCGCTTCGTCGAACCATCGTTTAAACTGTACAAATGGGTTGGTGTCTACGTCATTTTCTTGGAGACCTTGTAAGGTATAGTCTTTGCGTAGGTCTGCTATGCTTTTATCCATCAACTGCACTCCTTTTGGCTTGACTTATTATAGGTTTTGTGGTTTGCGTTTGCCTAAAAGAATTTTTCATAGCTAAATTACTATGCACCGTTCAGCAACATTTAAAAATTTACTATTTTATGGTCTGAGCGGTCCTATTATCGCTCTCAATGTTTGGATACTGTCACAACTGTTCAATTTTTTCCAGCACCCTATCACTATTTTGAGTGTTGCTGCTATTCTGGCTTTTTTGCTCAATTACCTTGTCAACTTTTTTGAACGCGCGTATTTGAGCCGCACGCAAGCTGTTACTCTCGTTTTGCTGGTTACTTTGATGGTTTTTGTGATACTAGGAGTGACACTAGTACCAGTCATAATTGACCAAGCTACACAATTATTGAACAAAATACCCAACTTATTGACTACTAGCCAATCAAACTTGCTTTTTTTAGAGAAATTAGCCAGGGAACGGCGTTTACCTCTAGATTTTACCGTTGTTAGCAAGCAGATTAATGCCAATATCCAAATTTATATTCAAAATATAGTACAGCAGGTAGCTTCTGGTGCAGTAGGCTTTGCTTCTTCGATTGTGTTATGGATATTAGATTTTATACTAGTTATTGTGCTGGCTTTTTACATGTTGCTCTATGGTGACACTGTTTGGTTTGGTTTATCTAGTCTCTTACCCGATAATATCCGTGAACCCCTGACTAAATCGATACAACTCAATTTTCACTATTTTTTTCTCAGTCAAATTTTGCTAGCTTTGTTTATCACTGCTTGTCTGATCCCCATTTTTCTTGTACTCAAGGTGCCTTTTGCTTTGTTGTTTGCAATTGTCATTGGTATCTCTCAATTAGTTCCTGTAATTGGAGCTACGTTAGGAATTGGATTAGTCACAGTGCTGGTACTGCTGCAAAACTGGAGTCTTGGACTTCAAGTCGGACTTGCTTCGGTTATTATGCAGCAAGTTAAAGATAACTTTTTGGCGCCGAGATTAATCGGTAATTTTATTGGCTTAAATCCACTCTGGATTTTTGTGGCAATATTAATGGGTTTTGAAATCGCTGGACTTTTCGGAACTATTGTCGCTATCCCTATCGCTGGTACAATTAAGGGCACATATGACACTTTCAAAGCTAGCAAACTCCAAGATCAGTAATTTTTGTATATGTGCTTATTTTAACCAGTATTTAGACAAAGCTTAAAGTTCAGTCAGTATTTACAAAATAAAAGTATAAAATTTAACAAATACTTAAATGTCAATATATCATAAAATACTTGCCTGAAAAAAACTTTTCTTATAAGATTTTGGCTGTAAGCATGTAATACTTGTACCGTTAGTTAACGAAGGCGTTTACGGCGCCAATATTAAGATAAAACGAGAAAATATAGTTTGTACTAATTAATGGATGCCTCCGAGCTATTAGAGACAATTACACAACTCATTCACCAAGCAGAGTCCGGGGACATAGACCCTTGGGATGTGAAGGTGATTGATGTAATAGACCGTTTTCTCGAACTAATGGCTACTGTAGCAACGCGAGGATATGAAACCGACTTGTCTACATCAGGACAAGCATTTCTATCTGCTTCGATGTTGGTATTATTCAAAGCCAATACTTTAACGCAATTGCAAGCGGTCGAAGAAGAACCAGAACCTGAAGACGGTGAATTTGCAGACGAAGAAAACGTATTTTTAAGAACTGCTCGATTACCATTAGAGCGTGCGTTACGTCGTCGTTCTGCTGCAATGCCTCCATCGAAACGTCGCGTTACACTTCCAGAACTTATCGAACAGCTACATGTAATGGCTGAACAGCTTAAAAAAGTTCAGCTACACAGAGAAGTCAAGGCGCCTCGAAGCATTCGCAACACAGGTAATAACGTGCGAACAATGCGGCAAGCATTGGATTTAGCACACCAAGAAAACTTGACGGAAGTCGCTCTTGAACTTGAACAGCTATTATATCATTCGGCAAGTGAGCTATCGTTAGACAAGGAGTGGATGGATTTAGAACAACTTGTCGCGCTTTGGCTTCACGCACAGCCCAATAAAACTTTATCAGGTCATCATTCACCGAACAGCGAGACAGTCGGGGTGTTTTGGGCATTGTTACTACTGTCTGCCCAGTCCAAGGTGGAGTTATATCAAGAAGAATTTTACACTGATATCAAAATTCGATTACTCACAGATGCTAGTACGAATAAACCATTGGATGCCGCCGTGTAGAGACGTTACATGTAACGTCTCTACGTCGCATTCCAAAATTTTGATACATGAATCACCAAAATCTGGGTAAATTGGATAGATGACCTAATTAATCGTCATCATATTTACACTTATGGTTAGATAAAGCGCTTGAGTACCGTTATCCGTGCTTTTCAGGATGACTTAGAGTAGAAATAAACAGATGATTAAGTTTCACGAACATCAAAGTAAACAAGCTTGTGGCTGAGGAATAACGAGGGAAAAACACATTATGAAGGCGATGATTCTTGCAGCAGGTAAAGGTACACGTGTGCGTCCTATTACCTACACCACTCCCAAACCGATGATTCCCATTTTGCAAAAACCTGTAATGGAATTTTTGCTGGAACTATTACGGCAACACGGATTTGACCAAATTATGGTCAACGTTAGCCATTTAGCAGAGGAAATCGAAAGTTACTTCCGGGACGGTCAAAAGTTTGGCGTTCAAATCGCTTATTCTTTTGAAGGTAAAATTGCTGATGGTAATTTAATTGGAGAAGCGGTTGGTTCAGCCGGAGGAATGAAACGTATCCAAGACTTCTCGCCGTTTTTTGATGATACATTTGTTGTATTATGCGGTGATGCCTTAATTGACTTAGATTTAACCGAAGCTGTTAAATGGCACCGTTCTAAGGGTTCAATCGCGACTATTATCACTAAGACAGTTCCTCGTGAAGAGGTTTCTAGTTATGGTGTGGTTGTAACTGAAGAAGACGGTCGCATTAAAGCTTTCCAAGAAAAACCTTCGGTCTCTGAAGCACTTAGCACCAACATCAACACAGGTATTTATATCTTTGAACCAGAAGTTTTAAATTATATCCCATCTGGGGTTGAATATGATATTGGTGGACAGTTATTTCCTAAATTAGTAGAAATCGGCGCCCCATTTTTCGCGAAACCAATGGACTTTGAATGGGTTGACATTGGTAAAGTACCTGATTACTGGCGCGCGATTCGCGGTGTACTATTAGGAGAAATTAAAAACGTCCAAATTCCAGGTCATGAAGTGGCACCTGGTATTTACACTGGGTTAAACGTCGCAATTAACTGGGATAAAGTAGATATTACAGGCCCAGTCTACATTGGTGGTATGACCAAAATTGAAGACGGCGCCAAAATTATTGGCCCTGCAATGATTGGCCCCAACTGCTGGATTTGCAGTGGTGCCACCGTTGATAATAGCGTTATTTTTGAATGGTCACGCTTGGGACCAGGTGTTCGCTTAGTTGATAAACTAGTGTTTGGTCGCTACTGTGTCGATAAAACTGGTGCCACCATCGATGTTCAAGAAGCACAGTTAGACTGGTTAATCACCGACGCACGTCAAGACCCCCCAGTTCAAACTCCTGTAGAACATCAAGCTATCGCTGAATTATTAGAAACAAAACCAGGTTAATTTAAAGAAACCGGGTTTTTGTAGAAACCCGGTTTCTTCCTGTGCATTAAAGCTATATCCTGTGGTATTTCTATATCCGCAATGCTTATATTTTTACTGAATATATATTTTTCAATTGTTTTTATACTGACAAGCACAACATTAATCAACTGACATTTTACTTGGTTTATAGTTTCAGAAACTGACATAATACGTGCGTTCAAATTCAATACTGCTTTGTAGAGAATTTTGATCCCCCCAACAAGAACGATGATTTTGGGGGCTAAGATTTGTTTCCTTTCTTGTTCCCCCCGAACTTGCGTTCTTGTTAGGGGGATTAAATCGTACAAAGCTACTTATAAAAATAATTTATTAGTAGGGAAAATAAAATGAAATTACATACAAACGCCAAGTTGAATTTATTTATAATCCTTACAGCAGCGATTATAATCATATCAATTACACTCTCGCCATTCAATTCTGCCACTGCCACGCGCAATGTTAACTTATATCAAAAAGCTCAACAGGCTCAGTTAGAGTTCTTAAAAAAGCTTGAACCTCTTGTTAATATCGATTCTGGAACAGGTTATGCAGACGGAATTACAAAGGTTGAAGATATTGTAATTGAACACTTAAAATCAATAGGCGCCGAAATTGAAATAACGAAAGCAACTACAGGTGTTGGAAGAAACATTATTGCAACAATCCAAGGAAATGGTAAAAGTAATAATAGAAATATATTACTCCTTGCTCATTCCGATACTGTATTTAAAGAAGGAACCGCAGCCAAACGTCCATTTAAAATTGTAGCAGGAAAAGCTTATGGGGCAGGAGTAATGGACGACAAGGGAGGAATTCTGCTTGGTATTGAAGCACTTAAAATCTTAAAAGAAGTAAATTTTAACAATTTTGGCAAAATTACTTTTTTAATCAACCCCGATGAAGAAAAAGGTTCTAAAGGTTCGCGAGATTTAATTAAGCAAATAGCGAAACAGCATGATTATGCTCTAGTTTTAGAATTTGGTTCCCCACAAGATAAAGTTACATCATGGCGAAAAGGAATTGGTAACTATGGATTTGAGGTGAAAGGAAAAGCTGCCCATGCAGGCGCCGAACCTGAAAAAGGATGTAATGCTTTACTCGAAGCAGCTCATCAAAGCTTACAAATGAGGAATCTTAGCAACCCAAGCAAACAAACAACGGTCAATTTTACTTTGTTTCAAGCAGGTGAGCGCGCCAATATCATTCCAGACTCAGCAAAAGTTCAGGCAGATGTGCGCGTATTAGAAGCAGTTGAATTCGATAGGTTAGAGCGCGACTTTACAAAGATATCCCAAAAGAAACTTCTGCCTTGTACTCAAATTAAAGTTGTTGCAGAACGAGGACGACCACCTTTTCCACCTAACTCGAAAACCGATGCGCTAGTTAAAAAAGCCCAAGCTATTTATAAAGAAATTCAACTTAATCTTGGAGTCGAAGGTAGTGGTGGGGGTACAGATGGTAACTATGCTGCTGCGGTCGGTACTGCAACTCTTGATGCGCTTGGTCCTGTCGGAGGTGGCGCGCATGGTGTTGATGAATACATCGATTTAGAACGTATTGCACCCCGCATTTACTTGTTAACAAAACTTATGATGGATTTGGGAGCAAATTGAACAAGATAATATTTAAGGACGGTAGAATCCGTCCTATAAAGATTTATTTGTATAGTATATTACTACTTTATTTAAGCAGCCTAGTTATCCTAATGTCATACTCACTAGCTTTTGGATACTCACTTCTAGCTTTATCGAATGCCACTACATCAACTATTGACCTCGATTCCGCATCAATTTCGTAGCGCGTACTGCCAAAACGCGCATCGTTGCTTTTGTAATCAGTAAATTCTTTAACATCAACGAACACCTCGTAGGTATGAACCATGTTTCTACCTCGCACTTGTGTAATGAAAATTAGGAATAAATTCAGTATATGAAGATTTGATGATAGAGAGTTATCTATAAGGTAAATAAGAATAATTCTTTATAACAGTTAAAGTCCTACTTACTCAACTTAAACTAATGAAACATTTTATTAATTGTTCTATTTGCACAATAAATTACGAGAATATGCCAAAAATGATTATTAAAGCACAATTTCCAATATTAAGATTAACAACAAAATGTAAAGTTATGTATAGTAATCAAATACTTATGTTTAGCAATTATAATTGATTGCAACAACTTGATCCCCCCCAACCCCCCTTGATAAGGGGGGCTTTAAATCTTCTTCCCCCCGAACTCGCGTTCTTGTTAGGGGAAATCAAAATCTTACGAAGACAGGTAAGTATATCTACTCAAGCTTTGTTCATAAGTTTGTAACAACCTTTGTGACTCAGCCAAAGTAATACGCTTTTCTTCTAGTGCTTTTTCACAGCGCTGGCGAATGTTTTCCACCATGTCCTCAGAGTCATACTGTACGTAGCTAACGACCTCGCTCATGGTGTCACCTTTGACAACATGTTCGATTTGATAGCCTTTTGGTGTTAGCTGAATGTGAACGGTGTTTGTGTCGCCAAACAAGTTGTGTAAGTTACCCATAATTTCTTGATAGGCGCCATTTAGGAACATGCCAAGATAATAAGGCTCGCCTTGTTTAAATGGATGTAACTCTAATACAGGTTTAACATCGCGTAAATCGATAAAGTTGTCGATTTTTCCATCGCTGTCGCAAGTTAAATCTGCCAATATCCCCCGTCGCGTTGGTTCTTCTCCCAAACGATGTATGGGCATAATGGGAAATAATTGGTCTATTGCCCAACAATCTGGCGCCGACTGAAACACCGAAAAATTGACGTAATAAATGGAAGCCATTATTTGTTCGAGGTCTTCCAATTCATCGGGAACGTACTCATGCTGCCGAGTCAAATAAAGTATTTTATGGCAACATGCCCAGAACAAACGTTCGGCTTTGGCGCGTTCAGTGAGGCTAAAAATTCCCAACTTAAAGCGGCTAATAGCTTCATCTTTAAACTGGGTAGCGTCGTGATAAAGTTCTTGATAATTATCGTTGTTGATTGATTGGTAAGTTTCCCAAAGATAGTTAATAATGTGGGACTCACCTTCTTTTGGAGGTTCGGGTTGTTCGTGGGGGACTTCGCACGTACTAAGAACATCAAAAATCAACACTGACTGATGCGACGCAATTGCACGTCCACTTTCACTAATTAATGTTGGTACTCCTATACCACGCTCGCTACAGGTATCTTTTAACTCTGCAACAATATCATTGGCATAGTTTTGCATGTTGTAGTTTTTCGAGGCGTAGAAGTTCGTTTGCGAGCCATCGTAGTCTACACCTAAACCACCACCAACATCGAGATACTTCATGTTGGCGCCGAGTGCTGCTAGTTCTACGTAAATTTGACTAGCTTCTTGAATGGCATCTTTTATTACATGGATGGCTGAGATTTGTGAGCCAATATGAAAGTGTAAAAGCTGTAAAGAATCTAACAAATCTGCCGCACGTAGTTTATCAACAGCTTGGATAATTTCGGGGATGCTTAAACCAAATTTAGCACGGTCGCCCGATGAAGTTCCCCAACGTCCCATTCCTTGCGTACTAAGTTTTGCGCGTATACCTAAAATTGGTTTAATACCCAACTGAAGATTCGCTTCGATAACTAGGTCAACTTCTTCAACTTGTTCAAGCACAATAATTGGAGTTTGCCCAAGTTTGATTGCCAGCATTGCGGTTTCAACGTACTCGCGGTCTTTATAACCGTTACACACTAATAAGGCGCCTGGAGTATCAAGTAATGCTAAAGCAATCATTAACTCTGGTTTAGAGCCAGCTTCTAAACCAAACTGATGGGGTTTGCCGAACTTGACTAAATCTTCAATGAGATGTCGCTGTTGGTTGCATTTGACTGGGAATACACCACGGTATACACCTGGATAATTATAGCGGGCAATTGCTTTAGCAAAACAAGCATTAAGACGCTCGATTCGGTCTTCCAAAATATCAGAGAATCGAATCAGTAACGGTAAACCAAGATTACGCTGCTTGAGTGCATTAACCAAATCATATAAATCTAGCGAACCACCTCTGTCACCTTTGGGGGAAACCGTAATATGACCAGCAGCGTTAATCGAAAAATAAGGCTGTCCCCATCCGTCAATGCGATATAAATCTTCGCTATCTTCAATAGTCCAATGACGACGGGGGGTATTTGGCGTACTACTCGTTAAAAGCAACTGTTTTTGCTTATTGTTTGAATTATGACTCAATGCAGCTTTTTTACCGTTGGACGGAGGTTTCAACACCTCATCAGTCGTAGCAGTTGACTCAACACCCATTTTTTACTAAACCTCTATATTCACCCACGAAACTACAATTTAGCAAAATTCCACGCTATGTCCCGCACCATAAAGAAGATTAACAAAAGATTAAGAGGCGCCTGTTGGTAAAGGGTTGCATGTTTTTCCTTTTCCCCTTTCCGCTTTCGCCTTTACCCGATAAACTTTTATTGGTCAGTTGAATCACGATTACCCATATTTGAGGAGTACAACTTTGGAGCGCACATTCTTAGCAATTAAACCCGATGGCGTACAGCGTAAGCTTGTTGGCGAAATTATCCGCCGCTTTGAAACAAAGGGTTTTACCCTTGTTGCGCTGAAGTTCATGAATGTTAGTCGCGAATTAGCTCAAGCGCATTACGATGTTCACCGCGAACGCCCTTTCTTTGCAAGCTTGATAGATTTTATTACCTCTGGCCCAGTTGTCGCGATGGTATGGGAAGGTGATGGTGTTATTGCCTCTGCCCGCAAACTTATTGGCGCCACCAACCCTCTCAACTCTGAGCCAGGTACTATTAGGGGTGACTTTGGTGTAAATACTGGTCGTAACATCATCCACGGTTCCGATGCTCCTGAAACCGCAAAAAACGAAATCGCTCTATGGTTTAAAGAAGAAGAACTAGTCAACTGGGCGCCTGAAATTAAAGGTTGGTTGTACGAATAAATCAAGTTAGGAGTTAGGAATTAGGAGTTAGGAGTTAGGAGTGCTGAGTGCTGAGTGCTGAGTGCTGAATGCTGAATGCTGAGTGCTGAGTGCTGAGGAACGGAGGAACGGAGGAACGGAGTTGGAGTTGGAGTTGGGAGTTATGAGTTATGAGTGCAAATGAGTAAAATGTAAATTTGTGTCATGCTGAGGAACGTTAACGCAGTTTTCCCGTTATCCGGAGGATATCCCGAAGGGTAGGGTAGCATCTTAAAGATTTTGACGCTTTTATAAAAGTAAAACTCTAACCCGTTTTAAAGTGAAAGAACTTAAAGATTCTTCGCTGCACTCAGAATGACACTTCTAATCCGTTTTCTATATAACCCCTAACCCCTAACTCCTAACTCCTAACTCCTAACTCCTAACTTTTACTCTGCAACTTCCTGTTTCTTCAATTCAGGCGCCGTTAAAACTTCTTCTACTACCTCTGGTTCGTTACGTTTAGAGAATCCCCACATTAGAATAACTGCAATTGCGCTAATTACAATCCACTGTGGAGGAACAAGCGATTCGTTAATGACTTTGAGAAGTAAGCGTAAACCCACAAATGCCACGGTGATATAACCAGCATCTTCTAAATGAGTAAACTCATCCAACCAGCGAATAAATAAACCTGCCATGAAACGCAGGGTGATAACGCCAATGGTAGTACCTGTTAAAACTAACCAGGTTTCCTGACTTACGGCAATAGCTGTTGTAACGCTGTCTAATGAGAACGCTAAATCAGTAAGCGCAATTACGGGAATAAGCCGTAAAACTGAACTAAACTTGGGACCGTGATGCTGATTTTCTTCATCTTCCTCTGACGTAAAATGCTGGAAAACTAACCACAGCAAGTAAGAGGCGCCGATTAATTCAAACTGCCAATACTTTTGTACCCAAGTAGCTGTAAGCAGCAGTGTGATACGAAGCACATAAGCTATCACCAAGCCATAGTTAAGAGCTTCTTTCTCTTTTTCCTTATCGTCAAGCCCTTGGGCAATAGCTGCAAGTGCAATAGCGTTATCAGCAGAAAGTACTGCCTCTAAAAATATCAGCAGTAACAGCACGATAGATGCTTCTACGCTGAAATGAAATTGGAGGTTATCAAAAATTCGGTCTAACATTACAGTTTCTTGAGTTGAAATAAAAAATTAACACTTAGGGCGAAATTTATATAAATAGCGCTGAAAAAATGCTACTCTCTTCCAGCTTAACCTGTGGTAGCAAAATTATGACATGCGGTTTCTACCATACTTACATGAAGACGCTCCGGTAGAGACGCGATTAATCGCGTCTCTACTTCTTAAATCTTTGTTAATTAATTAGTTTTGTTGAACCTATTTTTAGGCTGTGTAGCTTCAGCCAATGTATAAATTTACTCAGTAATAAAATAGTAATTCGTAACTTTAAGTGGCGTTAAATATATGTAGAATAAGCTTTATTAAAAAATATTACACCAAAATTAAGTTGTTAAAAATGGTAACAAATATAACTTTAAGATGATTGGGAATCGTTAGATATTTCTAAGTACGATTGTTGGTACATTTAACGGCACTGTGCTTGGTAAGGAGTGGCAATGGAATTGCTCTTGCGCTGGAATATATTAATTATCATGGGATTTTTATTATCGGGAGTTCCCACCGCACTTGTGGGAGCGCAAACTCAAAAGCAGCTACCACCCCCGAACTGTAAAGACCCCCAAACAACAAGGGATATGATTGAGTGTGGCGAACGCACCTACAAAGAAGCAAGTAAAAAGCTCAGTTCCATAAATAAACAGTTGCTGGACAAGGTAAGTGTTAGTCAAAGAAAGCGTTTGGTCGCATCACACCAAAACTGGTTGAAGCATCGCGATACATTCTGCGCGTTTGAGGCAGGAATGTATGAAGGTGGAACACTTGAACCAACGACACGAATTAATTGTTACGCACGCATGACAAACGAGCGAAGTCAAGAACTCAATACTTGGCTAATTGAATTAAATCGACGCTAGTTTTTAGTGATTTTAACTCGCCCTAAATACATCAGCTTTAAAGCTATTTGGGGCGCCATTAACTACACAAAAGTTCACCCAACCAATTCTCGACTTGCAAGCGCAGACGGCAAGCAGCACCATCGTTACTGTTTTGTGAGGTTGGTAGCTTCTCTAAAGCACGACGATAATCGGCAATAGCCCAATTCCAATCACCCCAAAGATGATAGGTTCGTCCACGCTCTGCGAAAATGTGACCCTCGTATTGGTCAAATATCAACGCGCATTCAAAATTATCTGTCGCTTCTTCATATCGTCCCAAGTCACGTAGCGTAATTCCACGGTTTATCCAAGCACGCGCATAGCTAGGATTTAAGTCTAATGCTTTGTCGTAATCATCGAGTGCTGCCGCTAAATCACCAATGGCAGCGTAATAGTTCGCACGGTTATTATAAGCACTGGCTAAATTGGGGTTAAGCTCAATTGCTGTGTTATAGTCGCAAATAGCCTTTTGTCTTTCGCCACATTGATAATAAATTAATCCCCGATTATTATAATCAATCGCGTTTTCAGGGTGGCGCTGTAAAAGTAAACTTAACAGTGATATGGCTTCGCGGTAGTCCCCTAGTTTCGCAGAACGCAGCGCACAAGAACGTAAGTTCCCATCTCCCACATAGAAGTTGTCGTTACTCGATGTTTCTTGATGTCGAACCTGGTTTTTCGTACTGGCAACAAACTGGTTGGAGTAGTGTTGCTCATCGTCAGATGCGAGAAAAGTGTGAGTATTCATGTCTTCCTGCCTGTGGTGCTGCTTTGATTGTTGTTGGTTTGTATCGGTACTGCCCCTGTATCAAGAATGAATCTGGTGAAAGTGTACGAGGAGGAAGTATCTTTTTAGAACAGTCACTGCGAATTGACGCGCGTTCATGCTCTAATTCAATTAATGGTCGAATCTATTAATAGATACTTCGTCCCCTGGTTCAATTCCAGAAAAAGTAAACCTCAATCTGCCAGACTAGGCAAGTGGTGAGAGTTACAGGTTGCTAAAATCCACCTATTGGATGTATTCGAGCAATTACTCTACAGGGCTTTTTAACATTCAGGGTTAAAAGTCGCCTTTCAACCCCTTCGCTTTTATAGTTCCCACCTATAAGCTGGTAGTCTCAATTTTCTGTTAAATAGTTTCTATTTGTTTATTAAGTTTTCATAAATTTTTCTTATGTCAGGAACTTCTTATCCCAGCGCACCCGACTTAACTCAAGACGACTATATTGTTCTAGGTTTAGCAACATGCTTCGTCAAAGAAGATGGTGAAGTCCATCAAGTCGAAGTTATCGAACCAATACCATCAGCAGCATTAGAAGCACTAGTTAAAGGAATTCCCACTTCATATAAATTTGCCTGTGGAACAACCCTAGGAAGTATTATAAGCGGCAGTAACTTTCAAATTCCAAGAGAATTTCCCGAAACAGCTCAATTGAGTGATGAATTTGAGCAAAGAGTCTTCTCTGCTGCACGTACTTACAAACGACGCGAAAGTGCTAAATCTCTTATTCCTGAAGGTACATGTTACCAAGACTTTCAGTACTCCATCGACCGTAAGCGTGTACTAAACGCTGCACGAGTTGTCACAAAAGACGATAACGTTAAACAGCATCCAAATACCCACAAAATCCTCTGACTTGTAAGGGCGGGTTAACCCATATCCTAGTTAATAATAAAGATTTAGCTAAACCCGCCCCTTACACCAATATATATAGGAACTATCATGCTTAAACTATATGCAGGTGCCCGCAGTCGCGCATCAATCGTCCAGTGGTATCTTGAAGAATTGAGTGTTCCTTATGAGCTAGTCATGCTCGACATGGCAACAGGAGAACATCGTCAAGATGCTTTTTTAGCTATCAACCCATTTGGCAAAGTCCCAGCAATAGTAGACGGTGACTTTAAACTATGGGAGTCAGGCGCCATTTTAATGTACCTTGCCGAAAAACACGCAGGAATTACATCAGTAGAAACACGTGCAGTACTTAATCAATGGGTATTATTTGGTAATTCAACTTTGGCAACAGGAGTTTTTATCGAAGCAAGCAGAGAAAAAGAAATGCCGCGTTTGATGACGGCACTTAATAACATGTTCGAGAAGCAACCTTTTATTATGGGTGACGAATTTACGGTTGCGGATGTCGCTGTTGGCTCTATCCTTTGTTACATTCCAATAATGCTACAACTCGATTTAAGTGCCTACCCAGCAGTACTTGATTATATGAAGCGCATGACCGAACGCGATGGCTTTAAAAAAAGTATTGGCGCCCGCTAGGCAACGGATGATAAACGGATGTAACGGATAAGTTGTTTGTGACATCCGTTACATCCGTTCTATCCGTTGCCAAGGTGGTCTTCTATTAGAGATGCAATATCAGTGGGTTTAACTTGGCTGTATTTTTTATTACCAAGTTGTACAATACAGTTAGGCGCCTTGGAGCATTTCTTTAAACAGCCAGTGCTTTGAATTTTAACTTTATTTCGCACTTCAGATACTTGCTGTTGTGATAGCTTAGTTTTACTAAGGGTTTTTTCTATCTTTGATAATAATTCTTTGGCGCCTCGTTTACGACAACCAGAACCTTGACATACCAAAATTTTGGCTTTTTTTGGACATTCAGGGTTATGAGTTGTGTGGTCGGGTGATTTATTTATAGCGCAGACAGGTAAAGGTGTGACATCATATGCTTTGAGCTTGATATCACCTGTACGTGTATGTAATTTACTATAGCCGATGACGCGAATGTGGGCGCCTGGTATTAAAGAACCAAAAAGTGCTTTTCGTAATTCTTTAGGAAGTTTGATTTTCAAATTTCCGGCTGTAAGTGCGGTAACGGCGTTACACTTGGTTAAAGCAAATTGTAGATATTTGAATTTTTTGGGATGTTTGTCTGCGAAACCCAGAAATTCACCTTCAATGTCAAATTCTGATAGTTTGAGATAGTTGTTACCCATTTGTGGTGGTTGGTAATTGGTAGGTAATGCGTAATCAATAGACAAATTAAGACTGTACATGTACAGTCTCTACATTTTTAATTTACTCGTCTTGCTTCGTAGGTTTGAGGAATTTTGAGAGGTTCGGCTAAATTTGAAATCTCTAATTCCCAACCGTTTGCTAAGGTGAAAACTTTACCTGCTTCTGAATCGATTTGTTTGACAACTTCTTCCTCTAGGTCTTTTTTGGGAACGTAGACTGTCAACTTGCCAGCAGAATTTTCACGCAACATTACTTTCATCTATTTGCCTCTTTATCTGGATTTTTTTCAATCAGTTCAAGTTCCTTTTTTTTACAGCCAACGACAAAGCCTGACTGTAAAAAATGCACTGCGTATATATATGAGCTTTGCAGAAATGTACCTATACTAACGACGTATCCAATTTCTCCCTTTTTGGCAAGAACAGTACCAATTTCTTGACCGGGAAAGGTTCCATCGTTTTTTAGAAGCTTACGAGTACGAACTTTGTCGCCAATATCAAATTCTGGTGGCGAATGTAGTTCCATTTCATCAGATTGTTGCATAGCTTTATACCTCTATTTACGTGCTAAATTCAACAGTTCTTGCGTAGTTAGGCTACGTTTTTTGTGAGTTGATTCTTGCCGTACAGCGTCTAATACTGTTTGAGTTTCTTCATGATTTAGGACAATGCCATGCTGTTTTAGCACGTTCATTAGTAAATGCCGTCCAGAATGCTTGCCAACAACTAGGCGCCGTTCCCAACCAACTTCTTCTGGTGCAAACGGTTCATAAGTGCTGGGGTTTTGTAATACACCGTGGGCGTGAATTCCTGACTCGTGAGCAAAGGTATTGTCACCCACAATTGCTTTCCAAGGTGGAACGTTGCAACCAGATGCTTTTGCAACTAATCGGGAAAGTTCTAACAGTCGGCGTGTATCTATACCCAAGTCAATGCCGTGCAAACGTTTGAGTGCCATGACGACTTCTTCTAATGCAGCATTACCAGCACGCTCACCCAACCCATTTACGGTAGTGTTAATTGATGTTGCACCAGCTTTGACACCTACGAGTGCATTTGCTGTTGCTAGTCCAAAGTCATTGTGGGTGTGCATTTCCACAGGAATCTGCAAACCTGTAACAAGTTTTTTAACACGTGTGCAGGTACTAAAAGGGTCGAGTATTCCTACTGTGTCGCAAAATCTAAATCGTCTGGCGCCCCATTCTTGAGCATATAATGCAACATCTTGAAGGAAGCATTCATCAGCCCTAGAAGAATCTTCACCACCGACGGCAACCCATAGTCCGTTATCAACAGCATAGCTGATAGAATTTCTGAGTTGGTGTAACGTTGTACGCCATTGTCCCTGAAATTTAGCTGCTATTTGAACTCCAGAAACAGGTATAGATATGTGAACTCGATGCAATCCGCACTTTATCGAAGCTTGAATATCAGAAATAACTGCACGGTTCCAGCCAAGCAGTTTAGCTTTTAAGCCAGAATCTAATATTGCACGAATTGCATAGGTTTCTTCCTGACCCATTGCCGGAATACCGACTTCTAGCTCATGAACACCGATTGCATCTAAAAACTTAGCAATCGCAACTTTTTCTTGCAAATTAAACGCAACGCCAGCAGCTTGTTCGCCATCACGCAGCGTAGTGTCGTTGATCGAGATTTGGTTCATCTAATAAATACCTAATACAATTAACTAACGCATAAACTAGTGCATAATTTTGATGATTTTAATAATTTACACATTTATACATATTCCTACTGCTATTAATTTTCCTTCGCTAAAGTCTTTATATAACTTTTGCCTAGTAATAATAATTTATCTGTATACTAACCGACCATAAAGCTAACTATTTATGAATCATTTTTACTTTAATATATTGCAATTTTACTGATTAGCATGTATCAACTTAAAATTCTATAAACTCACTTTATGTAAGTATAAAAAATCACATATATATTTATAACACTTGCTTTTCTAACCAATCAAAAATACGTGCTAATTCTTCAATATTAACCAATCCATATTGCCAAAGTAACATCGGAAAAGGTGCATTTTTTGACTCTGGATGCTTTAGAACTACTGAAATATCATCTGTTGAAAGGTTAATTTCGTTTTGCAAAAAATGAATTAATTTTGTGTCACTATTACAACTTATCATACTTAACTAAACTCCTCTAATTGCCTCCCACTAACTATTGACCTGACAAAAAGTTATAGGCGCCAACATTGTTCAAGCCAATCAATTAAATCAGCTCGATTCGCAAAAAACTGCATCAAAGTGCTACGGACAAGAATAGCTGTAAGGACGCTGTTAATATGCACTCGTAACGAACCATCGTCTGGACACCAGCAAGCAATTGTTAACTCTTGTAAGCGATGATAAATTTGCCAACGTTCTGCAAACGGAATGTTGATAATTTGCAGCTTTTGATTTCCTAAATGATTAATAAGAAACATGTCTGATTTGGGAGCTATGTGCTAGTTTTATGCTTATATCAGGCGCCTTGAACTAGCTAGCTGAGGACATGCGTGTTAAATTTATTGAACTAATTAATAATGTACTCAACTGCCCAAACATATATATAAATATAGACTTAACAAAACTTAAAAATCTTTCTTAGGGTAGGGGCACGAGCATTTATAGGGTAAGGGACTAGATTTTTTGGGATAAGGGATAAGTATTTTTGCACTCAATCTCAAAGTCAGAACCGCCTAAAATCATCATCTTTGAGCCAATTCGTTCTTAAAATGAACTTGTACTCACACATAATCAAGCAATACAAATAAGTAAAGTTTTGTATATCTAGCCACTCTTCGCCATCATATAGCGATATTGACTAGAACATATGATTTCTTTAGGTTGTTTTCAGAAACCAAGAAACCCGGTTTCTTTTTAAAGAAACCCGGTTTCTGTAATTTTTTTAACAATAAAATGCTACGAGATGATAAAATCAAGCAGTTTATCGACAAAAATTAAAAACTAAAAGGGCTGTGTGAAAATGGCAGAACAAAAAAAACCTGCGTCTCGAAAAGTTTCCTCTACGTCTAAACTTTCTTCGGCACAAAAGCGTCCGTTGGCAAGAAGAACATCAAGTGCCTCGAAGGTTTCCTCGACGGGGAAAAAAACGCACATAGCACAAGTTGCTTCTGCCTCAAATGCTTCAGATGATGAATTAGTAACAGCAACAGTTGAAGACACAACTTCTGCAACTGAGACTACAACCCAAAAAGACTCGACCCCAACTCAGGAACCTGTAGCAAAAAAGGCGCCTGCAACTAAAGCAATAGGGATGTTTTTACAAGACCCTAGCTTGCCAAAACTAAGAGGTAACTATAAATTTCCTCTAAACAAAGATTATTTAATAGCAACAGGTTCAAGTCGATTTACGATTCGAGATACCAATGAAGATGGGCAACCAGTTTTTGCTAGTCCTGATTGGTCAAAACAAGAGGACTTATCGTTTGAGCATTTCGAGCAAAACGGTTTAGTAGATAACCCAGCATTCCATCAGGTAAATGTATTTGGTGTATTAAGTCGTACCTTAGATTTAGTAGAAGAAGAAGTTGGCCATCCCATAGTTTGGAAAGATGGTGGGCCTCTTATTATTCGTCCTCATGCATTTGAAGGGATGAACGCATATTATGACCCAATGAATCCTTCGCTAAATTTTGGCTACTTTAATTCTCCCTTCCGACGGGCGCCAGTTTGGACATGTTTATCGCACGATATTGTTTCGCACGAATTAGGACACGCGATTTTAGATACCTTCCGTCCTCTATATTTATATAGTAGTGATATTGATGCATCGGCATTACATGAATCTTTTGCTGATATCTTAGCAATGTTCGCAGCACTGCAATATCCAAGTGTAGTTGAATATATATATAGAGAAACAGGTGGTGATATGCGCCATCCTAGTTTAATTACTCGACTGGCAGAGGAATTTGGTGTAGGTATTTTTGGTGCAGGTGTACCTTATTTACGTTCTGCACTCGAAGGAGCAAAATATGCTGCTGACACACCTAAAGAACCGCATGTACGTTCAACAATTTGGACTGCTGCGATTTACGAAATCATGCAAAAACTCGTCGAAGCTATACAACCAAATGTTTCTGACGATACAGCATCCGGGTTTGCAGGATTTATCACTGCACTTGTCAAAGCTACGCACGTATTAAAAGGAATGCTCATTCGTGCGCTGCATTACACTCCACCAACTTCGTTATCAATGCCAATGTTGGCACGATTAATATACGAAGCTGACGCGCGTGTTTATCCTACTGACAGCAAATTTAGAGATATTGCGAAAGAAGTATTTACAGCGCGCAACTTGTGGAATGAAAAAATAGATTTGAAGGCGCCTGATATTGGTAATGTATTTAAAGACTTACACTCCGGCGCCGATACACGCGCATTAATGCGGGCACTTGTTCATAACGCTCCAGCATTACGTATACCAGAAAATGCCTCACGTTTTCTCAAACCACGTTTAATTACTACCACCCGTCGTATAGACAAAGTAAAAGAAGGCAAAGAAACCACAATCAAAGAAATTACAGAACACTACCTTGAATATACTTATGAATATTCACAAATGGTGTCAGATTTTCTCTCAGGTGGCATGAGCGCATTTACCGTCTACGGTGGTGGAACTTTAGTAATGGATGAAAACTGGAACGCCATTTGTCTCGCAGCTTACCCAGAACCAATACAAGAAGACCCAGCAGGCGCCGAAGGAGGCAAAGCCGCATGGAAACGTGTGCGCTCCGAGTTCGATAAAATACACGGAGGCAGCATTCAACGCACACTAGCATCCAAAGACGAAAACCGCAGTCTTAAAGACCGTCCCGTCGTTCCCGGTTGCCCATTTGTAATTCAATCAACATCAACAGGAGGATACCGACTAGTCCGTCGTTGTTGCAACCTACACGAACACATCAAAGGCATTTCAGTAACTCAAAATGGACTAGCTGACTTATAAACAGTTTAATTTTAATCTTCATCTTGTGGAACGGGCATCCTGCCCGTTCTTTTACATAATTAGCTCATATTTTAGCCTACGAAGCAATTTGAGTAAGTAGTTCTGCAAGACGCGCGCTTTGGGATAAGTATGGGCAGTGTCCACTTGGAAACTCTATTGCTTCAACTCCCAAGCGTTTGCGTGCTGCGTATTTAGACCAAGCAGGAGAAATTACCCTATCTTCAGTGCAAACAATATATGATGACTCCACATCTGGTAGAGCTTGTAGAGGAAAAATCTCTGTTAAATGTGCAGATGATAAATGATTTCGCAATTTAGATACACCTAAACGCGCAACCTCTGGTTCACAGTCGTGAAAGAGAAATTCCATTGCCACTGCTTCATTTTCTAGTAAGCTCTTTTCCAACGAACCCGAATTAAATATATCAGGTTCATCGCGTATCTGCTCAAATTTACTTGAATAAGGCGTCTCAAAACCAGCTGCCTTCCACATATCAGGCACAACATCCTCATACATTTGCTCAATTACGCTCATTCCTGGATATGGTATCAAAGCACCAAGATATACAAGTTTCCGAACTCGACGCTGTGCTGCCACCAATGGAATAACAGTACCAGCCATTGATGCTCCCACAAGTATTACATCATCCTCGTTTGATGGGAGCGCTTGAACTGCAACTTCTGCATAGTCTAACAAAGTAGCTTCGGGGTTTTCAATTGGCAAATCCATTGCTACCGAAAAATGACCCTTTGCTTCTAATTGCGGAATTAGCAAATCCCAAGACCAGGCGCCTTGAAAAGCTGCATGAACTAAACAAAAAACACTCATATGATTTTTAACTTTTATATTTAAGCGATTGCTTAAATATAAATTAGCACATCAAAACAGATGGTCAACCAAATCAAAATTAGGAACCTTTCCGTAATACCGCTAGCACATACTGTAGATATGAGTAATAAAAATCACGCTTACTTAGGAAGTATAAAATGCAAGTTCGTACACAAACAGTATCTAAATTTTCTTGGCGCCAGTTGGTTTTAGTCGCATTAGGAGTTTGTTCATTATCATTACCACTGGTTCAAACAGTTGATGCAAGCCAGCCAAAAAAGGTACGTAACTACTGCCAAAAGCAAGAAAGTATGTTTTTATCAGTCGAGACAAAGAGCTTTTGGGTAAATATTTGTGGTGGTGACTTAGCACACACTTACGTTGGTGTAAATAAAAAGACTGGTAAATCTATACGTTTACCTCTTAAAGATGTTGACCAGCAAGGTCGCTACTTTGAAGCTGTTAGTGAACCCTATACATATATACTGGCAGATTCTACTAAAGGTAAAAATTTGACCGTAAGTAAAGGAACTCGTGAACTGTTGCGTGAACCCGTTTTGAGAGGTTGGTAATTTCAAAGCTACATGATTTTCCTAGAGGATATATTAATGTAATTTATCCTCTAGGAATTTTGGAATATGAAACAAAGTATCAAGTCAGTAACATCATATCTAATCTAACTCCTATCCGCAGGGTAAATCAGTGTTTTTTATACTGGGTTATTAATTATACCTAAGAATGGTGCGAGAATTAAGCAGTTTGATTTTTCGTGAAATTAAAACTTTTAATCTACAACGCCTGTTCTTTTGAGAGCATTCATCAATTCCTGCATAAACTCAACAAAAGCGTGAACTTTAGCAGATAAATGGCGCCTTTGTGGGTAAACAATAGAAATGGGAGAACCTGGTAGTGCATAATGCTGTAAAATAGGTTTTAGTTTTCCTTCTGCTATGGTGCCTGCTGCAACATAGTTATATAGTTGTGCAATACCAACTCCAGCAATAGCAGTTGCCAAAATTGCCTCACCGTTATCTAAACGAATATTACCTTCTACTGCTAATGAGATTTCTTCCCCATCCTGTTGTAATCGCCAATCATAACTTTTCCCTGTCCAAGCTGAGATAAAGTTGATGCAGTTGTGGTTATGCAAATCTGCAATTGTTGTGGGTGTTCCGTATTTTTGCAGATAGTTAGGCGCCGCGCAAACGATAAATTTTGCAGTTGCTAATCGCTGCATAATCAAACGGTTATCTTTTCCAATACCAATTCGCACTACCGCATCAATACTCTCTTCAATCAAATCTACCATGCGATTAGTTAGAGATACATCGACTTTTAAATCGGGATATTGAGCAAGAAAACGAGGCAAAGCGGGAATGATATGTAATCGTGCCAATTCGCTGCTTAAATCTATACGCAAAGTTCCAGTGGGGGTAGTTAGCGAACGCTTAACTTCTAATTCGGCTTCTTCTAGTTCTGCCAATATTTGCCGACAGCGATTATAGAAAGCCTCCCCATCCGCCGTAAGGGTAATGCTGCGGGTAGTGCGATTCATCAATCTAATACCCATATCTTCTTCCAGCCGTAGAACAGCTTTACTTACGGTGGAAGGAGACGTACCAAGTTGTCGTGCAGCTTCAGAAAAGCTCAGGTACTGGGCAGCACGGACAAAAATGACAAGACTATTTAGTTTATCCATATTTCCTATTATAACTCATTTGTGAAGTTGATTCACAAATATTATGAAACCTAGGTACTTTTTATCTTTAACTCCACAGATTACATTAGGTTCAACAACGAGTTGAGGACAGCGAGATGAAGAAGTTACTAACCACTATGACAATATTTAGCAGCCTTTTATTATTACCTGGAAACCGAGGAGCGGTTGCCGAACCTACTGTAAAGGTGCCAGTTTCCTCTTCAACAGAAGTATCCTCCTCTAACAAGGGTTTGCGATCAATGGGATTCTTTAATATTGCGATTTCAACTCCCGACATTAACGCAAGTGTCGATTGGTACCAGCGTGTCCTAGGCTTTCGCAAAGTTTCCCAATCAAATTTATCAAATGGCGTATCTATTGCCATGATTGAGCGTAACGGCATGGTTATCGAATTTTTGAAAGTTCCAAATCAAAAACCCATGCCCATGTTAAATCAAGACCCACCTAAGCATTTACAGTTTCTCGGTATCAAAAATTTTGTGCTGTGGGTTGATGATATGGACGCAACAGTTCGCGAGTTGAAATCCAAAAATGTGAGCTTCGTTTGGGAAGCACGCACACTACCAGAAGTTGGCACGCGGGTTTCGATGATTCGCGATAACAACGGTAATCTTGTTACGTTTTGGGAGCGTCGTGGCTCTGTTTGGCAGTCTCTCAATCGCCCTTAATTAATTTAAAACATCAATTTTTCAGAAAACATTACGTAAACGCAGGAGTTAATAATATGATGCGTCAACCTTTTAAATCTTCAGGTTTTTCTAATTTACGTCGGAAATTGCTGTTTGGGGGTACAACGGCTTTAGGTGCAATGGCTGTTACGGGAAATAAGGCTTCGGGACAACCATCAACGCAACCCGATCCAATTGTGGCAGAAAAACCAGCTAACCAAATTTCTCAATCTCCTGGTAGACTTGCTGGAAAAGTTGCCCTAATTACAGGCGCCGCTAGAGGCATTGGTAGAGCTTGTGCGGTGTTAATGGCACAGCAAGGAGCAGATATTATTGCTTGTGATATTGCCCAACAAATAAAATCAGTTCCTTACCCATTGAGTAAGATGCAAGATTTGCAAGAAACCGCACGATTAGTACAAGCAACAGGTCGTCGGTGTTTAGCATTACAAGCAGATGTTCGCAGCCGTGAGCAAGTTCAAGAAGTTGTCGAGCGTGGCATTGCTGCATTTGGAAAAATTGATATTTTGGTTGCCAACGCAGGAGTTTTATCATTCAATAGTATCGAGAAAGCTACCGAAGAGGAATGGCGTGATATGTTAGATATCAACGTCATGGGAGTTGGAAATTCTATACACGCAATCGTTCCTCATTTGCTCAGTCGTAAGTCGGGTAGAATTATTGTTATTGCTTCAGATGCTGGACGAAGAGGAATTCCTGGTGTGGCGCCTTACGTTGCAACCAAATGGGCAGTTATTGGTTTAGTAAAGTCTGTAGCCCAGGAATTAGCAAAAAGCAATATTACAGTCAACGCTATTTCTCCAGGACTTACCAAAACGGGGATGTCCCAGAACCCCGCCACATTTCGCTTTTTCCGTCCCGACTTAGCCAACCCAAAGGTTGAAGATGTAATTCCTGCTGTCACCAAAATTAATACCGAGAATAACGAACTTCCTATTCCTTGGCTTGAACCTGAAGATATTGCGTCTGGTGTTTTATTTCTGGCCTCTGATGAAGGACGATATGTAACTGGCGCCGCACTCGACATCACTGCTGGTAAAAATTCTCACTACACTGCTTAAAAAGTTGTTACGACTTCAGCTAGAATCACTATGCTTAAAATTAACTTAGTTAAATTGGCGACCGCGCTCACACTGACTTTCTCAATTCAAAGTATTCCAACTATTGGCGCCAATTTAGTAACTCAAGCACAAACGCGCGCGTCAGGTCAAGTTTCAAGTAACCCATTACGGGGTTTTGCTCTAGCAAACATTGCCATATCTACCCCAAACCAAGACAGAATGATTACTTGGTACAGAGAAGTTTTAGGATTTCGTTTGGTTGAGAAAACAGAGGGTGCTGGTGGCATTAAACTAGCAATCATGGAAAAAGATGGCGTTCAACTTGATTTAATCCAACCCCCCAAAATTCAACTATTAATCAAACCTCAAGCTCCACCAATGCATTTAGAAACTCCAGGAATTAGAAACCTTGTGTTTTGGGTAGACGACCTAAAAGCAGCAGAGGCAAGTCTAAAGGCAAAAAAAGTCTCGTTACTATTTGAGAGCTTCTACGTTGAAGGAATCAAAACAACTATCTCTGCTTTTCGAGACCCAGATGGTAATCTTGTCGCACTGTGGCAAAAGCGATAGTAATTTATAACTTATATCCAAAAATCCGAAAAAGTATGGCACTTACACGCACTACGCTTGCAACTGGATATTTACAAAAGATGGTACAACAGTCTCCAGAATTAGAGGCACATATACTGACTCAAACAGAGTTGCAAAAATCGATTCAACAAACGCTACAACAACGTCTCTCGCATGATAATATTTGGATTTTTGCCTACGGTTCTTTAATTTGGAATCCAATTTTGAAATATAGCGAGCGCATTACGGGAAAAATTTATGGTTGGCATCGTCGCTTCTGTTTACGGATGCCAGTCGGACGGGGAACACCAGAACAACCTGGACTTACACTTGCGCTAGAGAAGGGTGGTAGCTGTTGTGGAGTGGCTTATCGCATCACCAAAGAACATCTCGACTCAGAACTACTGTTATTATGGCAACGAGAAATGGTGGTTGGTTCTTATATTCCTCGCTGGGTAAAAGTATTTGCAGATGATAAGGAATTAGAGGCAATTGCTTTTACTGTTAACCGAAAACATCCACTTTACGCACCTAATCTTTCGCTAGTACAGATAGCTGCTGTAGTTTCCACCGCAAAAGGAGAATTAGGGTCTTGTGCCGATTATCTATTACAAACTATAGAAGGGTTATCTGGGTGTAACATCACTGATCGGAATTTGGTTATGGTGCGCTCTGGATTGAAAATGGCGCCTGTTAAAATATCTTGAGAAAACACTGTTGGTTGTGGCTGTGGAGTTTGAGACACAACAGTTGGTAATGATTGTTGCACTGGTATAGTAGGCGCCACAGGTACCTGTTGTGTTTGCAGTGCCCGCATCATTTCTCTGGCATTTGAATAACGGTCGCGTGAAAAAGGCTGTATTGCTTTATCAATAATTGCTGCAAACGATGGTGTGACATTCCAAGCAAAGTTTCGCCAGACAATTTCCCCTGTAGTAGGGTTCGTCGGTAACTCCTGCAGTAGTTTACCTGTAAGTAAATAAATAGCTGTTAAAGCTAGACTATATATATCGCTGGAAAATACTGGCCTTCCTACCGATTGTTCCATTGGCATAAAACCAGGTGTACCGATAACTATTGACTGTGCTGAATTACCAGAAGCTGTCACAGTCGTACCCATCGTTTCTTTAACGGCGCCGAAGTCAATTAAAATTGGTTTACTATCTGAACTACGAATCAAAATATTATCAGGCTTGATATCACGATGCACCATGCCTCTAGCATGAACATAATCAAGCACAGGCAAAATATTAATCAAAATTTCTTTAACCGTACTTTCACTCAGTGCCCCTTGTTGCTGCAACTGCGTAAGTGTTTGCCCTTGTATATATTCTTGTACTAAATAAAATTGTCCATTCTCAACAAAGTAAGCATACAATGCTGGTATTTGATGGCTACCTTCACCTAATTCTTCTAAAATAGCGGCTTCCCGTTGAAAGCGCTCTTGCACCAATTGGTAAATTTGAGGATTATTAGCAACAGGTTTAAGTTGCTTAATCACACACCGACGACCCGATGGCATCTGAGTATCTTCTGCTAAAAAAGTTTCTCCAAATCCCCCATCGCCTAGCACGCGCAAAACCTTATAGCGATTGTTTAATAGCGTTGGCGTAATCATACGTGTTACCCAGAAGCTCATATCAACAATAACTACACTGCCTTCTAAGTGAATTCCGGTAATATAGTAAAGTTTTTACATATGTTCGTAGTTGGCGCCAATCTACCTGCGGTACACTGCGTGAACAAACTTTTTTAACACGTTAAAAGAAAAGTACGGTTAGATTATTGGTTACTGCTAGCTGTCATCTAGTTACAAATGTTTCTCTAACATGGGCAGTATAATTGGCGCCGTCAGTAGTTTTTACAATCACGCTCCCATTAAGTTGGTCGTAGTTCGTCAATTCACCTTTGGCTTTTACGGCGCCATTAAGTTTCCGAACTTCTACATCGCAACCAATCAAATCACTCACATCACCGTCTATTTCTACTTGTAACAATGAGATATCGTTACTAGATTGATTATCTTCTAGGTTTTGTTCGGTATTTTGATGAGTATCCTGAAACTCTTGTTTCACCGGCTCTTCATTGCTCTGTTGGTTATCTTCTTGGAATTCTGTAACTAGTTCCTCTTGAGAGCTAATTGTATATAAAGTGACACGATTATCACGGTTAGATGTAACAGTAGAAATTAGGCGCCTAGATTCCATGCGGTTAAGTTCGTTATAAACAAGGCGCTCTTCTTCTTTAGTCATTCCCATAAGTTCAATAATTTCTTGTCCGCTTAAACCGTTTTTGTTAACACGCAATACAGCAAGTATTTGGTCACGCAGTTTATCTTGCTCGTTAATTAGTTCTTGGTCAGTACGTGCATAGGAGTTGTTTTCAGGGTTAAATTCCAGCTTGAGAAGTTGTCCCTCTATGTCACGAGGAAAAACTGTAAGCAACCGACCTGGGTCTGCTGGGTCAATAACTAAACTTTTACCACCGTTTGGAGAGGGTTTGGGGATATGGTCAATAATCCAAGTACCCCAAGTAGCCGCAACAATAGAGGATGAGCCACGTAATTTAGCAACACCCATTGCGTCTTTGTTTTTATTCGTATGGTGAATCAAAATGCCCGCACAGTTAAAACGATTTAGAACAGTTTTGAGATTGTAAATAATATTGGCAAATTCTGCGGAGTTTTCGCTAATTCGAGAATTTGTGCTGATTGATTTTAAAGAGTCAATAATTACTAAGTCAGGTTGAAAATCTTCCATCGTCAGTTCGAGTTCGTACAGTTGGTCAACTTTCCAGTCGCTGACAACAAATAAATTCTCCCCGTCCCCGTTTCTAAATCCACGTCTTAAAAGTTTTGCTTTAGTAGAACGAACTGTTTCATCATTAGATATAACCAAAACCTTACCACGTTCACATTTAAACCCAAGAAAATCATCTTCACCTGTGGCAATTGCAAAAGCCGCATCAATCGCCATCAACGTTTTACCACTCTTAGGCGCCCCACCAAGCACAATCAATTCTCCGCGCGGTAGTAGTTCAGGAATCAGCCAAGATAAACTTTCTGACTCAAGTTCGAGTAACTCATCGAACGAGTAAACTTTTAGGCGCCTCGGCTGAGTTTTTTGTTCTGTTTCTTTAACTAAAGATTCAAGCTCTTTCTTCGTAATTTTGTAGTGCTTACAAATATGTGAGCGTTTAATAGCGCGCGCGACTGAATCCGTCTCCTGTACTAAATCAAGCAAATCTAACCGTAGGCGCTCGGCATTGCTCATAATATTCTCTTCTGTAACAGTTTTCGATGAAGGCTTAAATGTTTCAACTGTTTCTAACTTCTCTCCAATAGCTGTGATGATGTCTGATACACTGGCACCGTCGTTAATCCAGTCTTTAATATCCAAGCCGTTTGACTTTGGTAATTTGCTCCAGTAAAACTCACTTGGAGGAGCATATAACCATTGAGCATCGGGGAAATCTTTGTAGATATCCTCCATATGCAAAACACCTGGTTCATCGCGGTCGGGACAGAGAATTAATTTGGCGCCGCTCAAAGAAAATCGATAAGCAATTCCGTATGCACGATATTTTCCGGTGCCTCCAATTGTAGTGGTAGCAGGTAAACCTAAATCCCATAGAGCATCAGCAACACCTTCACCTTCTACAACAAATATTTGTTTATTTTCTACAACGGCTTGTAGTACATCTGCATATCTATACCAGGTAATTTGCTGTTGGTACTTTTGCTTTGTTGAACTATCAATACTTGTAGCTTTAACCCAACGGCGCCCATTCCAGTATTCCTGAAATACGTCTTTGTCTCTAATTTTACCTGGACGCACAACAACTACTTTGATTAGTGGATTGCTATCGCGGTCAGTATAATAAAACTTCCCTCAACTTATAGGCTAACATAGTCTGGTATAGTAAAATATTCCTGACTCGCGATGAAACTATCAGATTATGCCAAGTTCATGGGTATTGCTTACCACACAGCATGGAAGCACTACAAAAACGGCTTAATTCCCTACCCAACGCGGCAACTTCCATCTGGAGCAGTAATTGTAGATTTTGATCCAAAAAATGAGCCTGGGTACAAAAAGCACACCAAAGCAGCAATTTATGCGCGCGTATCCAGTGCTGAAAATAGGAAGAATTTAGAATCTCAGTCTGAAAGATTATCTAGATACTCAGAAGCAAAGGGATATCAAATTATTCACGTCGTCAAAGAAGTAGGTAGTGGTTTAAACGATAATCGTAAAAAGTTAGAAAAACTTTTAAAGCGGGATGATTTTGATGTTCTAGTAGTTGAACACAAAGATAGCTTATCCCGCTTTGGGACAAACTATATGGATTTACTTTTATCCCGACTTGGTATCAGGTTGGAGATTATGAACATGGCAGAAAATGGACGGGATGAATTAATGACCGATTTAGTAGCAATTATCACTTCTTTCTCTGCACGGTTATATGGACAGCGTAGAGCAAAACGTAAAACTGAAAAAATTATTGCAGAACTTGAATCGGAAACTGAAGATTAAGAAATATAACAATATATGCAAGAATGTGTTTTTGTTGTAAAGACCTGCTAGATTTATTTTAGGTCGATAAAAAACAGCAAACAAGACAATGCAGCTAGTAGAAAGGAGAGTAATAAAATCAAATCATCAAGTTTTTTCGCAAGTTGATGAAATGTGCTTTGCATCCAAGAATTTATACAACAAAGCAACTTTTATTATGAGACAAAGTTTTCTAGCTTGGGGACAGTCTAATGTTCCTCAATATAATAGTTTGTACCATATGATGAAAGACTTTGAAGAGTATAAAGCACTTCCAGCAAAAGTATCTCAACAAGTTCTAAAAATGGTGGCTCAAAACTGGACATCATTCTTTGCAGCCAGTTTAGAGTATCAAATCGAGCCATCCAAGTTTACTGGCAGACCATCACTACCTAGATACTTAGATAAGGATGGACGATACTGTGTAATATTTACTTCACAAGCTACTTCTAAAAAACAACTAGGTCAGGAATTAATCAAGTTATCCGAGATTGATTACTCTTTTGAAACTTGTGTGAAACTTGGTAATGTAAACAAATATTGTCAATCTAGAATTATTCCCAAACTCGACCACTATGTTTTAGAAATAGTTTATGAAGTCAGTAATGTAAAAGTTTTGGATAATGATAAAATAGCAGCGATAGATTTTGGTGTAAATAACTTGATGGCTATAACTTCAAATGTGCCTGGTTTTGAGCCAGTTCTCATTAATGGTAGACCGTTAAAGTCAATAAACCAATTTTATAATTCAAAGCGTGCTACAATTACTTCTAAGAACTCCAATAAAAGCTCAAAACGTCTTAAAAGGTTTACTACCTCTCGGAATCACTTGGTTAAAGATTATCTACACAGAGCATCAACCTATGTAATTAATCTTTTATCTGAGTTGGGAATCAGTAAGCTGGTTTTGGGTAAGAACAAGGGATGGAAGAATGGCATTAACATAGGAGGCATTAATAATCAGAACTTCGTACAAATTCCTCACGCTCAACTCATCGACATGTTGACCTATAAGGGCGCTATGAAAGGAATTCAGGTCATTATTCAAGAAGAATCTTACACGTCCTCTTCTAGTTTTTTGGACTCGGATTTTATTCCGGTATATGGTAACAAACCTCTTAATTGGAAACCATCTGGTAAACGAGTAAAAAGAGGTCTTTATGTTACTAGTAATGGTATAGCTCTTAATGCCGATATTAACGGCAGTTATAAGATTTTAGTCAAAGCATTTCCCAATGCCTTCTCCTTCGGAGACACTAGCGTGAACGGGATAGGGAATAGAGAGGTGTTAGTTACCCCTAGGAAGGTAAATTTAGAAGGTCATGCGCCCTTAATGGTGATTCCCTTCTAAGTAAGGATTCAATTCCAATCCTTCTACAAGGTTTTGCGAAGAAGTAGAAGTTATCTATTATAGAAAACTACGTCTGACTATATTTGACTATACAAAACCGAACTATAAATAAATTCTTCACGACCTGATAGACGTGGCGCCTTCTTTGATTCAGGTGCATAGTACGGCACACCAGCTTTATCGCACTTCGAGGTTTTTATCCAACCATCGGCAGGAATGGCGCCGCCTTCTTTAAATGAACGGGCAGGATGCCCATTCCACAAGAAGATATTGGAGATTTTTTTATTTGGAAGTCCCTTATGTCTTGTGTTTTGATTTTAAGTCTATGTATGTGATTTGATAATTATAATATTGTATTGAGATTTTAATAGATGCTTCACTACGTTCAGCATGACATAACATGTTTTTATTCACTTTATTATAATTAAATCTAAAATAATATCAAGCCGAAAATTTTCAACTAAATCTTTTAAACCTTGAATTAAACAAGTTTTACTTGCTGGTATTTGGTCAATTAGATTTAATACAAGTTTATCATCCAGTGTTTTTGCTGCTTCAGCTAATTCTAACAGCCACTCTCTTGGCATTATATTCAAATCATTACTCGTTAGTTTAATTCTATGTGTCGGCGCCTCTATTACTTCAGGTAGATTATTTTTATTTTCGTAAATATATTGCACACCCAAATGTTGAGCGATTTTTTCTAAAAGTTCTTCTTCTGTAAATGGCTTATATATTAGGTCATCACAACCTGCTGCGAATATAGCTGCGCGCTGTTCTTCAAACGCATTAGCTGTTAAAGCAATAATAATGCATGTACTTTCTTGTTTAATTATTCTAGTTGCTTCGTATCCATCCAGTACTGGCATTAACATATCCATACAAATAAGATGGGGTTGCCAATTTCTATATTTTTCAATTCCTTCATAACCATTTGCTGCTGTACAAACTTCAAATCCTACTAAAATAAGCATTTTTGTTAGCAATACACTATTTTCTAACATATCTTCTACTATTAATATACGGTATTTAGGTTGATTTGCTTCTATACCAGTAATGCGACGATATGCTAATTTTTGTATTAACTGAGAGTCATCTGCTAACTCAACAGGAATATGAAATGAAAAAATCGACCCTTGCTTATAAATGCTTTTGACGCTGATATCTCCTCCCATTGCTTGAACAAATTTTTGGCTAATAGCCAACCCTAAACCTGTTCCTTCAATTGATTCTCTTCCGCTCTGAGATTGAACAAAAGGAACAAACAGTTTACTTATTTCAGCTTCTACTATTCCCGCTCCTGTATCTTGTATTTCAAAGTATAAAGTTGGTTGAAAATCATAATTAGAATAATTTACTTTTAAGGTAACACTACCCTTACTAGTAAATTTTATAGCATTACCAAGTAAATTAATTAAAATTTGACGTAATTTACTTTCATCTGTTTTGATATATCTTGGTAAGTTGTCTTGAGGTTGAATAATTAATTTGATATTTTTAGATTTTGCTCTAAATTTTAACATTTCTTCTAATAATTTTATAAAGTTTAACAAATCAAAGCTATTAGTTTTTACGGTGATTTTTCCAGCTTCAATTTTAGACATTGATAAAACATCATTAATCAGTTGCAGTAAATGATTTCCACTACGATGAATAATACTTATATTATTTCGATGTTCTTGTGTTAAGCAACTATCTCGCTCCATGATTTGCGTAAAACCTAAAATCACATTTAAAGGTGTTCGTAATTCATGACTTACCTTTGAGAGAAATTCACTTTTTGCTTCAGATGCTGCGTTTGCTGCTACTAATGCTTTTTGCAGCGCTATTTCAGCTTGTTCTCGCTTTTGTAAGGCAGATTGTAATTCTTTGGTACGGTTTTTTACACGAAAATCTAATTGATTGTTGGCGTTTTCTAGAGCTATAAACGCATTATAAATTTCTTGCGCCATGCTATTAAATAAATCTGATAATACTGAAAATTCCTTAATTTTATGAGTATTAAAATTGTTTGTATATTTAAAGGAGTTACTACTATTAAAGTCGGAGTTTACTGCTTCTTCTGTTAATATTTCTGCTGCTAAACTTAATTGCTTTATCGGCGCCGCAATCCAGCACGATGTCAAAATTCCAATTATAATTGCTAATATCAAAGTTAGTAAGCATAATAAAATTGTCGTCTGATTATTGGCATTAATTTTTGCCATAAAGTCACATTCAGGCACTACTATAACAATTAACCAATCTATGCCATATTTATCCTGCCAAGGAGTCACTTGCACAAATTGCTTTTGATTATTAAATGTAAAATCAAGTTGAGTTGTAGTAGTAATCTTATTAAGATTTGGAAATTGTTTATTTAAAAAAACTGCTGTGCCTCTAATTAAAGGAGTGCTAATTTGAGACGCTTTAATTCGTTTTGCTTGATTGTTAATAATAATGTATCCAGGTTCTTCTGAAGAACTTGCTACTAACATGCCATTGCGCTCAATAATAAAAGTTTGTGCTTTAGGACTAATACGAATGTTACGTAAAAAAGCGCTAAGTTCTGATAAAATTAAATCTACTCCCAATACGCCAATTAATTTTTTATTACTGTTATATACTGGATAACTCGCAGAAATAGCTATAACATTACTGTTATCTTGCCAATTATAAATCTCACTCCATATCGGTCTTTGGCTTTTTACTGCATCCGTATACCAAGATGCATCATTTGGATGTCCACCCGGCTTAATTGTAACTGTACTAAGGCGCCTACCATTTTCATCAACTGAAAAAATTTCGTAATCTTTATTGCTTAACTTTTCAGAAATGCGCTTATAATCGTCCTCTAGCCCGGCGCCGATGAATTCACCTTTTGTGTTACCAAAGTTAATATAGCTGACATCAAAAATTTGAAGTTGATTCCAAAAATATTGTCCTGTTTTTTGAAAGTTGTTTAAGTCCAACATCCCTAACTTCACAGCTTGCAAGTTAGTTTTGTTAACTTGGTGCGCTGTTTCCAAGTAACTGTCGAGTTTTTGGTCTATACGCTTACTAATTTCACTTCGCATTTGTGTCGCTAAGTTGTTAACTGCCATTTGCCCATTGTGGTAAGAAAAATAACCAACTAGTAACACCGCAGTAAAAGTTTGCAGAACAAATGGTACTGACAAAACCGTCGTTAATGAAAAAGAACGTTCAAATTTAGGACGGAAAAAGCGATTTAGCCGTTTGATAGACATGATATTACTACACTATCAAGCTCAAGTATGCCGTTTGTTAATTTGCTTACATTAACACGTCAGAAACCGGGTTTCTCTGTAAAATTGTTCTTTATTACAATATATTAATAAACAAACCCGGTTTCTATGGGAAATTGTTTTTTCATTACAATATATTAATGAATAAACTCGGTTTCTATGGTTCCTGTATCAATAAATAATTCGATATATTAAGAGTTCCCTAATAGTTGTGTCATGTTGTCCAATAATACCGGACGTTTTCAAATCAATTGTGTATCCTGAAAAAATCAGTCGATTATTTGGAATGGAGGTAAATGTGACTCCGAATCTTATGCGTCAGTTTTGGTCGGTACTAGAAAGCGCTCAGAGTAAAACGCTTTTACAAATGGATGATGCAAGCTTGGTACAATGGCTCGTAAGACAGACCAAGATGCAAACATCCCTCGATTACAGCGAAACTGCTTTTTTGAACGATTACATTCAATCACGGCTAGCTCTTATTCGTGACATGGCTTACGAACGTTCGTACAATTAAATGTTAAGAGGTAAATACCCCTCAATTAAACAGTCAGTTCCAACTAAACGCATTTCAACACGTTCTAAAGCAAGTGCCTCAGTCATAGTGGTAAAGCCTAAATCTCCGACGGGGGTAGGAGCAGCACTGCCACCTATGATTTTAGGGGCAATAAAAGCTAAAACCTTTTGTACAGCATTTTCTTTAATTGCACTTGCTGCTAATGTTCCACCACACTCCCACAACACGTTACAGAAACCACGCTCATAAAAATATGCCATTGCTTTATCGGGTGTAAGTAAATCTAATTCAATTACTTCTACCCCACGACGACGTAGACTTGCCTGAAAATCGGGGTTTGCTCCCTTACTCGTCAGTACCAAAGTGGGAGCTACCTCGGTTTGCCACAGGTGAGCTTCTGCTGGTAAGTCAAGACTACGACTCATTACTACCCGTAAAGGATTGCGTGCGAACTCGTTATGACTTGTTAAATATGGATTATCTTTTCTAACTGTATTTCCACCTATAACTACTGCATCACATGCTACTCGCGTTTGATAAACTACGCTGCGAGCTTCCTGATTTGTAATCCAAGCGCTATGACCTGTATTTGTGGCGATTTTACCATCTAGAGTCATGGCATATTTTAATATACCCAACGGGCGCCGATGCAATATTCTATGTATAAAACCTTCATTTAATTTTCGACAAGCAGCTTCTTCGACTCCAACTATTACCTCAATACCGCCGGAGCGAAGTTTAGCAATACCACCACCTGCGACTAAAGGGTTTGGGTCAACCATCCCCACTACGACTTTTGCAACACCTGCTTTGATTAAGGCGGACGAACAAGGTGGAGTGCGTCCATAGTGGTTACAAGGTTCAAGACTAACATAAGCCGTGGCGCCACATGCATTTTCACCAGCTTCTCGCAACGCAAAAACCTCCGCATGAGGTTCACCAGCTTTAGGATGATACCCTTCTCCAACTATTTTGCCATCTTTAACAATAACCGCTCCAACCATCGGGTTTGGCGCTGTGCATCCCAAAGCTTTACGCGCAAGTTCCAAGCATCGCTGCATCATGCGCGCGTCAAAACTCGTTCCAATATTTTTAGATTGTGAGTAATAACCCATTGAAATATTAATAGTATTTTCCTGACTTTGGAGCGCTTCGGCATTGGCATGTTGCACTATTGGGGAGTTATCCATAACCTATATACACCTTTATTTCCGAAACTTCCTGCTACTGTATAACGAATAAAAATGACAGGCTTAAGCCAAGTTTAAAGCGTCATGCTTAACAATTCCAGCAAAAAGGTAAAATTGATTCTGCTTACTTCTTTCTTTGTGTCCTAAGAAAGCGGGAAAACTCCGTTTACGTTAACGGATAATGTGCCTTTGTGGTTAATTACTCATAATAATTTTGTATTTTTAGTATGTTTTTTTACATAATACGTAGAGACGTGTAAACCTTTATGTTTTCCCGTAGGGATTAATCACGTCTCTACATATCACCTATAAATATATTAAGAGTCCCATCTTCACCAAAGAAAATGGGACTCTAATTTATCACCACACTCCGCCCAATGATTAGGTGTTAACAAGTAAAATACCAGCTAACACCTTTAATAACGTTAAAATTGGATTTAAAAATTTAGTTTTGCTCTGCAAGCTTAAGCTTTTGCCACCAGCGGTTTAAAGGATAATAAACGACAGGCGCCCAAAGGCTACTAAGAATAGCAGAAGCAAGAGCGACTCGCTGAAAATATGCCCAAATAAATGTGACATTTCTACCTCCACTCAAAGCTAGTTGTGATGCAAAAACAGCTTCACTAAAAACTGCCATTACAAAAACAATTAAAGCAATAGAGATAAAGTCCTCTTCTATAAATCTAGATTTTTGAATTCCACCAGTGATTAATCCTACCAAACCCAGAGGCAATGCATGAGTCGGTTCAGAATATGTCATGGCATCTTGAAGGAATCCTAAAATGATACCAGCGAAGGCGCCTTGCCATGCATTACGCTTTACACTCCAAGCGACTACCCAAATAAGCAGCCAATTTGGCGCAATTCCGAGTAACTCCATACCAGGTAAACGGTTGGGTAGCAACATCAAACATAAGAGTACACTGAAAAACATCAAAGAGTAATCTACGATTTGACGAGTTCGGGGTTTCCAACTAGCAATTGGCTTGAAGTTGAATTTAAATAGTGGTTTTGATTTTGGTTTTGAGGAAGGTGCCTCTTTTTGGCGCGCGGACTGTTTTCTTTTTTTAGGTTTGGCGGAATAAGAGCTAGTGCGACGCTTGGAACCCTTCCATGAAAATAGCTTCATACTCTTTGAGGTGATGCGTATCTTAAATGTTTAATTTTTGATTGGTTAATTAGGTTTGGCTTGTGAAACAGATTTTTGTGATTCTTGAGTTTCTTTTTGTTTATCAGCGTTTACTGGAGCTTCTGGTTGCGCTTCTGGCTTTGAATAAATTTCAACCCAATCAAGCGAACGAATTGGTGGGAAAAGTTCGATTTTGGCAATCGATGCAGGTAAGCGCTTTAAATCTAAAGATTTTATACGACCAACCGCAATTCCTGATGGAAATTTTTGGCTGTAGGTGGATGTAGCGATTAAATCACCAATTTTGACGTTGGGGACTTTTTCGTAAAACTCAAGTACAGCTTCAGTAGAACCATCACCGCGTAATACACCTTTGGCGCCAGTTCGACTAACGGTTACACCAACTTGGCTTTTGAAGTCGCTAACTAACAGCACGCGGCTAGAGTTTGGAGTTACATTTTCTACAAGACCAATTAACCCACCTTCGGCACGAACAACAGAACCCTCTTGAACTCCATTGGAACTGCCACGGTTGAGAGTTACTTGTTGCCACCAATTGTCAGCACTGCGCCCAATTACACGAGCTACAGCCAGAGGTTTTGCGGCTTTTTCTTGTTCGTTATAATTTAAAATTTGTTTAAGCTTTTGATTTTGACTTTGTAGATCAACAATCTGGGTTTGCAATTCTAATAACTGGGCATCACGTAATCTTTCTTCTTTAGTTGGGCCAGAACTCATAATTTGTAGTGGACGAGTTATGCCTTGATAGACCTCAAGTAAAAATGAACCTTGAGTTTGTCGCAGTACAAAAGCACCACCAACTACTAAACCGAGTAAACCTATTTGTAAGCCCCTGCGCTCCCACCACCGTGCTGTAAACATACGTACCTTTCTTATAGCTATAAATAATAGGGATACTGGATTCTACCGAGAATCCAGTAACACTTGCTGCATTCTGCTTTACATATTTCGTGAACGAGCGCTAAATACTCGCTCATGCTGTTTAAAGTTCTCCAATACACGACCAGTACCAAGAACTACACAACTTAATGGGTCAGATGCTACGTGTGTAACAATACCCGTTTCATGACTAATTAAAGTGTCAATACCCTTAAGTAACGCACCGCCACCAGCAAGCATGATACCCCTGTCGATAATATCTGCCGCAAGTTCCGGAGGTGTACGCTCCAAAGTTCGCTTCACTGCTTCAATAATTACGCTTAAAGGTTCCGACATGCTTTCGCGAATCTCTGGCCCTTTTATTGTGACAGTACGTGGTAATCCTGAAAGCAAGTGCAAACCGCGAACTTCCATAATTGCTTCTTCGTCATCAGAAGTAGGATAAGCCGAACCAATACGAATTTTAATATCTTCGGCAGTTCGTTCGCCAATCACCAAATTATGAACTTTCTTCATATATCCGATTATCGACTCGGTTAACTCATCACCTGCGATACGTACCGATTCGCTCAATACTGTACCTTGCAAGCTCAGAACTGCTACCTCTGTGGTGCCGCCACCAATGTCAATAATCATATTACCTGTTGGGTCAGCAACTGGTAATCCGGCGCCTATTGCTGCTGCAACAGGTTCGTCAATCAAAAACACTTCTCTGGCGCCTGCTTGGGCAGCAGCATCCATCACAGCTCGTCGTTCAACACCAGTTACACCGCTAGGAATACCGATGACAATTCTTGGTAAAACCAATGACTTGCCCTCGTTAACGCGCTGGATAAAGCTTTTCAACATCAGCTCGGCGGTATCAAAGTCAGCGATTACACCGTCACGCAAGGGGCGGAGAGCAACCACATTACCTGGTGTCCGACCGAGCATTTTTTTTGCTTCTTCTCCCACTGCCAATGCGACCTTTTCATTTTGGTCGATGGCTACCACCGAAGGTTCTTGGAGAACAATACCTTTACCACATACGTAAACGAGGGTGTTGGCTGTACCTAAATCGATACCCATATCCCGCGATAAGGAAAACTTTTTAAAAAGACCCACGCGCTTCTACGCCCCCTATTTGCGATACTTTTGACTACGAGTTTTTGACTGAATCGTGCTGGATTCTATTACTTTTTTTATCCTGAGTCTAGTAAAGCAGGCTATTTTTTATAGAACTTTTGGTAATCTTTACTAAACATGAGCTGCACTACTTTTTTCTATTCTATGGCTACATCAGTATATCCGTAAGGATTCACTCCGGCGCCGAAGTAATTTTTACCAATTTTCCTGCATAGAGCGACAGTTGCTCTTTATCTAAACATATATTTTAGATAGTGACAATTCCTATATGATACAAGTAATATATATAAAGTACCTTTGTACTGAATAGGTAGCATTAGTATGAGTATAAATTCTATCACTCTTATCGGTCGTGTCGGCACAGACCCAGATATTAAATACTTTGATTCTGGCTCGGTGAAGTGTCGGTTAACATTGGCGGTTAATCGCCGTAGTCGTGATGCAGAACCAGATTGGTTTAGCTTAGAGATATGGGGTAAAACAGCCCAAATAGCTAAGGATTATGTAACAAAGGGTAAACAAATAGGAGTTAAGGGTTCTTTAAAATTTGACACTTGGGTTGATAACAAAACAGGTGCCAACCGTTCCACACCAGTTATCTTAGTAGAACAGTTGGAGTTACTAGGTTCTAAGCGCGATACCGATAACTCAGGAAGCGACTTCGACAGTCCTGATAATTTTTAACTTGTAGCACAGGCATCCCTGCCTGTGCCACAATTCAAGATTAATAACTGATTTGTAAAGTAACTGAAGCTTCAACTTGTTGCTCACCACCAACAACAGGAGTAGGAGGCGCCGCTACATCTGCCCTTACGCTAGCAGCAGCCATTTCTCGATATACAGGTCTAGGAGGAACGGCGCCATTAATTTGTACGTTAACGACTTCTTTCGGTTTCAAGCCAAGGGTCGTGAATACTGCATTTGCTTGTTGCTGTGCGTCTTGAGTTGCTTTTTGTAAAGCTTGTCTTTGCGCTTGGGATATCGCTTCATCACTTGCAACAAAACTTATGCCATCAATACGTGTAGCGCCTGCTTTGACTACATCATCAAGCAAGTTACCAGTTCTATCAGTAGGAATACGGAAATTAACAGTGTTAGTAGCACTGTAACCAGTAATTCGCTGTACGTTGTTAGTGTAACTGTAAACTGGGTTGAGGTTAATGTTTGTTGTTTGTAATTTTTCAACCCCAGGACGCGATTTTATTAACGTTACTACAGCACTTGAACGACGCGCCGCTTCTTGCTGAACTTGTTTTGCGTCTTTTCCTTGCACTTCTACACCCACATTGACCTGAGAAAGAGTCGTTGGTATAGACTCTACACCACGTCCACTTACCGTTAGTGTCCGTAACATCCGCTCCTTTTCTTGAGCTAAACTAGGCTGCACAAAACTAGCGCACAATAATAACGCTACAGGGAACGCTTTCCAAAAATTGCCATTAATGCTAGGCATAACTAACTGACTCATCACTCTTCACTCCTTATAAATATACACACGAATTTTTACAGATACTTAAGTCAAATCAATAGTACCTGAAATAGATTAAATGCCAAAAATATCAACAATATATCTATTTAATTAGCAAAAATTTACATATAAAATCTTTACCAATCTATTAGATAATTATTGCTTTTACATTATTTCACTTGAACTTATCAATCACAAAACTAATTATATAGCAGGAGTTTGAATGTAATCGCGACATGTTATAAGATACACTTTCATTCATAACCTTTGCCTATTTATTTTTCTTTGTGTACTGTTTTTCAGTTCATTTGAAACCTAATTTATCATGTTTCTACTTTGGCATGGTGCCTTCTTAAAACGATGCACGGTTACGTTTTTTGAAACTAAAAAATTACCAGAAACCGGGTTTCTTACGTTTCTTACAAGTTGTAATTATTGGTAATAATTTCTATTAAATTAACTAAATAACAATTAATCCCCTAGCAGTTGGTAGAGTAGAGGGATGATTTCGCGTCTTTTACAATGCAATTAGACTTAATGACAATTTTTTTTCAACCGTTACATTTACTTGCATCTACAACTGAGACTGCCGATAGTTCTTTAGTATTAGCATCAGTACTACTAAGTTTAGTGGTAGTTTACTTTGCTAGCAAGTTGGGTGGAGAGCTATCTAACCGCATCGGGTTGCCTCCTGTTTTAGGAGAACTTGTAGGTGGTGTAGTAGTAGGTGTTTCAGCTTTACACCTTTTGGTATTTGGTGATGCTGAAACTTCAAGCTCAGTAATAATGCAGTTCTTGACCTTTACAGGTAGTTTAAGTCCCGAAGCTGCAAACAGCGTATTTCATGCACAATCGGAAGTAATATCTGTTTTGGCAGAATTAGGTGTTATTATCCTGCTGTTTGAAATTGGCTTGGAGTCTAATTTAAAGGATTTATTATCTGTTGGACTGCAGGCAACGGTGGTAGCTTTTGTTGGAGTGGTGGTTCCCTTTGCAGCGGGTACTGCTGGGCTAATGTTGATATTCGGTGTGGGTGCGGTTCCTGCTATTTTCGCAGGAGCGGCACTGACGGCAACAAGTATTGGTATTACATCCAGGGTACTATCAGAGTTAGGGCGCCTCAATTCTAAAGAAGGGCAAATAATTTTGGGGGCTGCTGTTATTGACGACGTGTTGGGTATTATTGTTCTGGCTGTCGTAGCTAGTCTTGCTAAAGATGGTGCTGTAGATGTTGGCAAAGTCATATACTTGATTTTTAGTGCTGCTGGCTTCTTAGTAGGTGCCATTGCACTGGGTAATTTCTTTAACAAATCGTTTGTAGCGGTTGTTAATGTTCTCAAAACCCGGGGTGAACTGATATTACCCGCATTTATTTTCGCTTTTCTAATGGCATATTTTGCCGCGTCTATTCAGTTAGAAGCAATTTTAGGTTCGTTTGCTGCTGGTTTAGTTCTTGAAGAAACTGAAAAACGCAAAGAGCTACAGCAACAAATAATTCCCATTGCTGATATGTTAGTACCAATTTTCTTTGTAACTGTAGGCGCCAAAACTGACTTAAGCGTTCTTAACCCCGCTATACCTAGCAACCGGGAAGGGTTAATAATGGCAATATTTTTAGTAACGGTAGCTATTCTCGGTAAACTTGTTACAGGTTTTAGTGTATTCGGAAAAGAAAAAATTAACCGCTTGGCTATTGGTGTAGGAATGATACCACGTGGAGAAGTTGGACTAGTATTTTTGGGTATTGGTTCAAGTGTAGGTATTTTAACCAAGCCATTAGAAGCGGCAATCATCGTCATGGTGATAGTTACAACATTTTTGGCGCCGCCATTTTTAAGGATTGTATTCCCAGACCCAGAACCAGCTGCTTTGAGCAATACTGCCGAAAATCCATAATCAGCAAAGAAACCGGGTTTCTCAACTTAGAAACCCGGTTTCTAAGATTTAGCTATTAATTTTAGCTATCAAAGAGTGAACAATTTGTATAAAAAGCTTATATGTTACGGCACCTTCTATTGGTGCCTTTGATTTTATGTTTAGATTTATATTTTGGCGGAAGTATTTTAAATGATGCCGTGGATGTGCGGAGTAGTTTGTGATAGCATATGACGCTACGTGCTGTTTGCCAGAATTCTTGAGAAATCTCAACGATTGGGTAACAACAGATGCTAGAGTATCCGTGCGTTGACTGCATAAGGATTTGCCAATGCTGTCTTCAGATTGCACTACTACCAGGAACGTTTTGGTGGAGAAAATATTGTGAAACTACATTGGTTGTTATCAGGTACTTTTATAACTTCGATTTTGATACTGCCGTCCGAAGTTCGCGCTCTGAACGGTTCAATTATATTTGATAACGATAATGGAGCAAAAATAATACAAAAGTATCAACTAGTTCAAAAGTTGAGAACAGATCAAGCTGGAACACAAATCGAAAATGTACGAGTTACGGGTGACGGTTTCTTTATCCGTACCAATGGCGGAAATCCTTTGGTTCGTATTTCTCGTAGTCGTGATCAAAAAACTATCAATATAGATATATCGGGAGCATCGCTAGCACCAAGTTTAACGCCAGAGATGATGGTAAATCGTTTTGGTGTTAGCCAAGTAATTTTATCGCAACTTGAAGGTAATACTCCCATTGTTAGGATGTCTTTACAAGTTGAAAGAAACAGCCCTAACTGGAGAGTTTTGAAAAATGCTAACAATTTGATTTTTTTACCTGACCGTTTTGGTGGTGGCGCCAATACTTCAGTGTCTAATAGTGGTGGTTCAAATAATCCTGCTCCTTCCCCTTCACCTTCCCCTCCACCTTCTCTTCCGTTCCCTGGTATTCCACCGACACCAGGTCGCAGTAATACTCCAGCAACAATTCAATCAGTAGAACTTGCAGGTGGTGGAACGCAATTAATTATTCGTGCAGACCAAAACTTTAGTGCCACAAGCGGTTGGGATAGAGCAACAGGAATGTTCCGTATTACCGTAACAAACGCGCGTCTTACCAACAACGTTCGTGGTCCAGCACTTGATAGTAATAGCCCTATTCTTCGGATTCGGTTAACCGAACAAAAAGAATCAAATACTGTAGTAATTTTGGTGCAACCTGCTAGCGGAGTCCAAATTGGGCAACTAAATCAAATTACTGGGCAGTTTTTAGCGCTCGAATTGCGGCGTAATAGACCAATACCACCGATTACGCCGTTCCCTGACCCAATTAGACCAGGTGGTTCGGGGCCAATTATTGGTGAACTTCCACGTCCTCCTGTAGACCCTATACCTGGGCGAAGACGTAATGATGGACGTTTAGTCGTAATTATTGACCCAGGACACGGAGGTAAGGACTCAGGCGCCCTTGGAATAGGGGGTTCTATGGAAAAAGATGTAATTTTGCCAATAGGTATTAGAGTTGCCCAAATTCTTCAGCAAAACGGTATACAAGCAGTAATGACGCGCAATGCCGATTATTTCGTGACGTTGCAAGGTCGAGTGGATATGGCGGAACGAATCAACGCCGATGTATTTGTTAGCATCCACGCAAACTCAGCCGGTGTAAGTCGTCCGGATGTGAATGGATTGGAAACGTATTATTACGACAGTGGTCTAGAACTTGCTCGCATAGTCCACAGTACCATACTTCAGAGTCTCAGTGTCCGAGACAGAGGAGTACGACGAGCGAGATTTTTTGTTTTGAGAAAAAGCTCAATGCCTTCAATTTTAGTAGAAACCGGGTTTATGACAGGTACTCAAGACGTATCGCGGCTCGTGACACCACAATACCAAGCTCAAATGGCTGATGCCATCGCGCGCGGTGTTTTGCAATATCTCCGACAAATTCGATAGCAAATAGACTCATATGTTTAAACCGAACACCAAGTATTTTGTACTGCCATTACAAATAGCATTGTAGAGACAAGGGTTCATCGCGTCTCGGTTATTGGTAACTGGTTTTATTGGTCAGCATCAAATATTGCACCCCTGACCAAGAACAAAATTCCAATAATCAACGACTACATAGACAGGGACTTATATAACGATAGCCGTGCATCAGTTACTCAAACCGTCCTATTCCTCGCTACTTCCATCAACTTTACCTTTCGCGATTATTTTTATTTTTTTATGCTTGGGTTGACACTACGATTCAAAACTGGATAAATTGTTTCAAAAAATACAATTCTTATTTTGGGCAGTTTGTTAAACGTAGGTCTTGTGCGCCTGTCCGTGTCGCTGTTCTCAAAATCTCAAATAACACGTGGTGTATGTTACAACCAATGATTGACACTTACTGTTAATTTTGGTTATCTCATTATTGGCGTAAGAATAATGCTGTAGCGAGCAATTTTTGATACAGCTACGTATCGAAAGTTAATTTTCTCTTCTGAGCATTCATCTGTGGGTGTGGAGCCATATAACCGCGATAGCAATACAAAGCGTGTGGTGGCCAGAACGCCTGTAATAACTGCTTCTCGTTGGGTGACGGTGTGAGGAATAGCTAAAAAAAACAAAACATTATATTTGACCGATTGACGCAAAGCGCGTTACATCAATGGATTCAGGAGAAAACACTGTGAGATTACACTGGTTACTACCCAGCACCCTTTTTACTGTCTTCATACTTCCGTCGCCCGCCCATGCAGCTAAACTTAACTCTTGGCGGTTTGATGCCAATCAAAACCGATTGGAAATCGTTACCGACGGCGCCGTGCAACCAAAAGCACAGCTAATTTTTAACCCAACACGGGTAGTTATCGATTTACCAGGAACGCGGTTTGGACGTCCCCAGCTTACGCAACCAATAGGTGGGGCAATACGTTCGCTTCGTATCGGACAATTCGACGAAAATACAGCGCGTCTTGTCGTTGAACTTGCACCTGGTTTTACGCTTGACCCTGCTCAAGTCAAATTTGTCGGGGTTAGTCCCAGTCGTTGGAATGTTCAATTACCAAAACCCGAACGTGAACAAGTTGGAGATTCCTCTGATAAAGGTATCTATAATGTAATCACTACTCCTTCCAATAACACGCCTCCTAGCAATGCAAATAACTCAAGACCCTTACCCCCATCAACAGTAGTTGCCGCTTCGTCCGTACCAACCACTGTTGAGAATGTTCAAATTACGGGTGATGGTTTTTTTGTTCGCACTAGTGGGGCTGGAAATCCACAGTTGAGAGTAATTCGTAGTCTCGATAGACGCTCGATAGATGTAGACATTACTGGCGCCACAATATCATCGCAAGCGCAACGCGACATTTCAGTTAATAAACATGGTGTTAACAGAGTTTTATTATCTCAACTAAATTCTAGAACTCCAACTGTCAGAATGCAGCTACAGGTAAATCAAGACAGTCCTAACTGGAATGCTTCATTAAGCGGTGCAAATGGATTGATTTTAATTCCTAGCGCTACCCCAGTTGTTAGACTCCCAAGTCCAAATACTCGTCCTCCTATCAACCAACCAGACCCAAATCCACCAATAACTGTTAATACAGTTGCCACAATTCAATCGGTTGAGCTTAACGCTACAGGTACACAGCTCATTATTAGTGGAGACCAGCGTTTAACGGGAAGCGGTGGGTGGGATAGGTCTACTGGACAATATCGTATTACTATTCCTAACGCCAAGTTACAACAAAACGTTCGCGGTCCAAGTTTTGGCGCCAACAGTCCAGTCTTAAAAGTTCGTTTACAGCAGCAAGACCCTAACACTGTCGCAATATTAGTACAACCTGCCGCAGGAGTACAATTTGGACAAGTTAATCAGCTTAGTGGTCAACTACTATCACTCGACCTCTCTCGTGGACGTATAAGTACCCTACCACCTATTAATCCACCGTCCCAACCTATTAAACCTCCTGTAGTTCTTCCATTACCGCTTCCACGTCCTAACCCCCAACCGTTACCTCCCGGTGGCAACCCTGTACCTACCCCACAACCTCCAGTACGTCAACCAACTCCCAAAGGCAAAATCGTTGTGGTTGTTGACCCAGGACATGGAGGTAAAGATTCAGGCGCCCCAGGTCTTCGTGGTTTACTTGAAAAAGACGTAATTCTACCTATCGGTCTACGAGTTAGGTCAATCTTGGAACAAAATGGTATTCAAGTTGTCATGACTCGTGATTCTGATTACTTTGTTGACTTAAAACCACGGGTAGACATGGCAGAACGTGTTAACGCCAATTTATTCGTCAGCATCCACGCTAACTCTATCAGTGGGCGCCCAGATGTCAACGGTTTGGAAGTTTACTATTATGACAGTGGTTATCGTCTTGCTGAAGCAGTTCGCCAAAGCGTTCTCCAAAATATCTCTACTATTAAAGACCGAGGCACCCGTAAAGCCAGATTTTATGTTTTGAGAAAAAGCTCAATGCCTTCGATTTTAGTAGAAACAGGTTACATGACAGGAAGAGAAGATAACCCCCGTCTCGGTAATCGTGAATATCAAAATCGCATGGCTGAAGCTATCGCACGCGGTGTTCTCAGATATTTAGGAAGATAAATACACGACTGTAGAGACGTTACATGTAACGTCTCTACAAAAAATTCCCTGTTTGTAAAAAAACTCCTTGGCTAGATATTTGTGTAATTGCTATAAATCCTGTATTCTTATTCAAAAATAAAAAGACTAACTAGCTGTGTTTCTATCCTCAAACTTTGAAACTAATCTTGGACAAGAAAACTTTAACTATTACACAGAACCACAGCGTGCCCCGATTGGGGTATTTGATAGTGGGGTGGGGGGTTTAACTGTACTACGCGAACTGTATCGCCAAATTCCAAATGAGTCGATTCTCTATTTTGGAGATACGGCTCGACTACCTTATGGTATTCGCTCTCAAGCTGAAATTATTCAGTTTAACCGCGAAATTCTAACTTGGATGCAGCATGTTGGTGTTAAGATGGCAGTAATGGCTTGTAATACAAGTTCTGCACTTGCCCTTGAAACTGTACGCGAAGAATTTGATTTTCCGATTATTGGTGTTATTCTTCCAGGTGCCTTAGCCGCAGTTCAATATGGAAAACGTATCGGTGTTATCGCGACTCCAGCCACAGCAAAAAGTAACGCCTATAAAAACGCTATCCTAGAAATTGATGCAATAGCTCAAGTTTGGCAAGTTAGCTGCCCTGAATTTGTCCCTTTAATCGAACAAAACCGTATTCATGACCCCTACACTGTTGAAGTAGCAACGTCATACCTAGAACCACTAATTCAACAACAAATCGATACATTGGTTTACGGTTGTACTCACTATCCTCACTTGGCGCCAATTTTACGCTCGCTTTTACCAAGTACAGTTAACATTGTAGACCCAGCAGTTTACGTTGCTTCTGCTTGCGCGACTGAACTTGATATACTCAACTTACGTAACAACTTCCCGCCAATGCCAACTCGCTTTGTCGTCAGTGGTTGCCCAGAAACCTTCGCACTTACTTCTGTAAACTGGCTCGGTTGCACTCCAACAGTTGAAGTCGTAAACTGTGGGTCAGGTATTTTGGCTTAACTACTGCACAGGCATCCTCGCGCTTTGTATTGCACTAGCAGGATGCCTATGCTATTAGTTACACATCATCAATTGGCGAAGTTTTGTTTCCAGAACGTTTCGCTAATGCCAATAAGAGGTATACAGTAAATAAATATCCAGAAGCTAATATAAAAATGATCATCGCCGTTCTCACATAAACTATTTTTTTTTACGAGTTATTTGTGTTTAATATTAAGCAAACGCCATTAGCTAACCGCGTTTCGTGCGAATACATCTCACGATTAAAGCAGCACTCTGTTTCGTACTAAAAATAATTAGCACGGTTTAGTTTGCCTAGAACTAAGTTCTTTGCTTTTTGGCTTTATAGTTATTTATGTTTACAGACTCACTGCTGTTATTCAGCTGTCTAAACGCCATACAGCAATTTAGAGCGTTGCCTGGACAGTCTCTTCAAGTCTGCAAAATTTTTGCCTTTGTGTTTATTTACAAGAAAGGACATATAAGCCTTTTAATTAAGCGTTAAAGGCTTACTGACTCCTTTACCGAAATAATTTCGCTCTTCCGGCAAGAAACTATATGAACCTACTGTCAAACCACTGAAATTGCTAAAAACAGCTTCCCTAGTTCAACGAACGGTATCTATTTGACTCACGACTCTCAAAAAGTAAAACACGCTTAAGCGCATTACTTTTCGTGCGGTGATTAACAAAAAACTTTTAAGTCCCTTAATTTTAGCGTAACATAACCACCGGGACTTTTCATCTCAGTTCTGAGTTATTTTTCAAATATTTTGGCAATCACAAAAATAAGTTTTTCTTTTGTTTTTTGCCTATTGTATAAATAATAATTATTCTACTTACGTAGATATTAATAATTTTGCACCCTTCCCTTATGTAGTAAATAATATAACAATAATTATCTCACTTCAGCAAATGTTTTAAAGTATTTTTTTATACATACAGGTCTTTTCGGTAGGATTTTACCTCAAAATGCCTTTTTGGGGGTTGTGGGTAGAAAAAATACTGCTGTTGCTATTGATTAATACAATGATTCTTCACAATAAGCTTTGCAGTCTACCTGCGTTATCTTAAAATGAGTATAGAATATGTAAACTTTCGTAACTTAAGCCAGAGTCCGCCCATCCATGACCCCAGCAACCTCCCTTTTTACTCCTGTGGAAGCAGACCTGCGATTACTAGCAGACAATCTGATACAGTTAGTTGGAACAGACCACCCCATCCTCTATGCGGCGGCAAAACACCTATTTGGAGCTGGGGGAAAGCGTATCAGACCAGCGATAGTTCTGCTTGTATCGCGCGCTACCATGTCCGAAGATATTACTACTCGTCATCGGCGCCTAGCTGAAATCACAGAAATGATTCACACAGCGAGTTTGGTACACGATGATGTCGTAGATGAGTCGAACGAGCGACGTGGAGTTCCAACAATTCATAGTTTGTTTGGCAACCGCGTTGCTGTATTGGCAGGAGATTTCTTCTTTGCCCAATCTTCTTGGCACTTAGCCAACTTAGATAATTTAGAAGTTGTAAAACTTTTATCACAAGTATTGATGGATTTCGCGGTTGGAGAAATTCAACAGGGACTAAACCGTTTTGATGCGAGTATCACAATCGATACTTATCTTCAAAAAAATTATTATAAAACTGCAACATTATTTGCTAACAGCGCTAAAGCTGCCGCAGTGTTGAGCGAAGTTTCTGCTGAAACCGCAGAACGTTTGTATTGCTATGGACGTGACATCGGTTTGGCGTTCCAAATAGTTGATGATATTTTAGACTTTACGAGTTCGTCAGAAGCGTTAGGCAAACCAGCTGGTTCAGATTTGAAAAGCGGGACGTTGACGGCGCCTGTTTTGTATGCGTTGGAAGAAAAGCCAGCTTTGTTTATGCTAATAGAGCGAGAGTTTGCCCAATCCGGAGACTTAGAGCAAGCGTTGGCGTTAATTTCGGACAGTCAAGGTATCGCAAGAGCAAGGGAGCTAGCAGCACATCACGCGAAGTTGGCTGTAGAGCATTTGGTAGATTTACCATATTCGGAGTCTCGTCAAGCTTTGATAAACATGACTGATTTTGCGCTGAGTCGATTGTATTAAGTTTTTTATTTACCAAATTTAATTTATTGATCTTAAAAGAGCTAAGGAGTAGGCACAGACGGTAAAATCCAGTAGTGCTAGTTACCCTTAGCTCTTGAAATAGTTACAGCAATTTCCCACAATAACCCGTATGACAAGTTAAGCTGATATCTGGTAGTTTTTAAGCGATATCAGGAGGCACGGAGGAGTTAGGGTACGGCGCCATTACCTGTTGGATCAATAATTGTAGCTCAAAACGTGGGATTTCGATTGTATCACCACTCACGCCAGAAGTTTCAAAAAAAACTATACTATCTACGGGTTCCATTGCCGTTAACTGAAACAAGACGTGTATAACTCCGATTGGTTTCGCAGTTAATTGAGGGTTATCCCTCCTGTATTGGCTTTTAATCGCATCCTGTAATGTAGGGTAAGCATATACCACTCGTTTTTCGAGTTCTGGATTAGTACGATTGCTCAGTGTGGTGACAACCCACTCTTCATCCATACTTTGGATGATGAAATACTGTTTATGGGCCAACCTTTGAGCAAGCGTCTGTAAAGCCGGAGCGATTGCTGTTATCAGTTGTGGTGTAATGCCATCTTGGGGTGCATTTTCTTTCAGCAATTGAATTTGTGCTTGTAAATCCATAAATGTACCAGAGGGAAAAATGATAACGGTTGGAAAGAATTTTGTCAGGCATTAGCTCAATAATCGCCACTAGGTTGGGAATAATAAACTAAACCAATTCTTTAATTATGGTGTGCGTCAATCGCGCTAATCTGAGACATAATACTTTTTTACCAATTATTTATTTTGATCCCAGGCTGTCAATAGATTATGTTAGGGTCTTTTTAAGAACGAGACTATGAATTTAGCCGCAACCACAACTATTCAGGGAGAAAATTCTATCGGCGTGGAGGCGATATTAGAACTTTCCTTCCAGGAACTAAGGCAATCAACCAAAGCTTCGGAGAAAAATTGTCACGATGTGGCAATGCGTATCACCAACGAAGTTTATCGGATTTGCAATGAGAGCAAACGCATCCAAGCTTCTGGCTCTATAGAAAGCTCCGCCATTACCCTGGCTCGACATCGCCTGACTCAGTGCTTGCGATATTACCAGTTAGGTTCATCTCGTGGCAGGGTCGAACTTCACAGTACTTTGAGTGCAATTATCTATCGCTATATTAATCCTCCGCAACGCCAATTGAGCTATCAAGGGCGCCTAACGATAATTGAAGATTTTCTACAAAGTTTTTATTTAGAAGCTCTTAATGCTTTTCGCAGAGAAAATCAACTCGGTGCTACCTACCAGCCTCATACACTTCTTGAATTAGCCGAGTATATGGCGTTCACCGAACGTTACGGTAAACGTCGCATTCCTTTACCAGGAAGACAGCAACAACTTATTATTCTGCGCGCACAAACTTTTTCTCAACAACAACCACCAGAAACCTGTGTTGACATCGAACAAGCTGCCGAAGGTAGTGGAGGTGAAAGCGATGGCTCTTGGGAAGAACCAGCGGTTCAAATGTTGCGAAGCGCAATGGCTACACAGCCTGAACCAGAACCAACTGAAGATACGCTACGTTCTGTTGTAATAACTGAATTAATGAGTTATTTAGAGGAACGACAACAAACCGATTGTGCAGATTATTTTGCGCTGCGGTTACAAGATATGTCGGCAACTGAAATCGAATCAGTTTTGAATTTAACCTCCAGGCAACGCGATTATTTACAACAGCGTTTTAAGTATCACTTGATTCGATTTGCTTTACTGCACCGCTGGGAACTAGTTCACGAATGGCTTGAAGCTGATTTAAGTACAAATTTGGGCTTGACACCTATTCAGTGGGAAAAGTTTATTGAAGAAATGGATCCGAAGCAACGGTCAATACTAGAACTAAAGCAACAAAAAGAACCTGATGAAAAAATTGCTAAGTTGTGTGGGTTATCAATGGCACAACTACAAAAACGATGGTTTAAAATTCTTGAACAAGCCTGGGAAATTCGTAACTCTCTAGTGTCCGGATCGGGTGCATCTACTCATGAATAGTGACTCAGAATCCTTACAAAACCAGTTGTTCAGATGGTTAATAGTGTGCGTATGCTATAGAATCAGAAAATACCTCGGTTAATTGTAAGGAAAATAACGGGGTCGAAAATATACCGAGTGCTGCGAATACTCCAATGGATTTGCAGCAACCGGAATGGACGCCCCAAACCTCTCAACTAGGAGAAATTCCTACTGTGCAAGAACGTTTCCAAGCCGTCCTTAAACGTCGGTTACAAATTCAAATACAAAACCATCCTCCGTTATTCCCTTGGGAAACCCAAATCCAAGAATATCCTGACTACGTAGACAATCCCTCAGTCGCGTTAGTTCCTACGTGGGGATGGGGTCGTGGAGCATCTTTAACGCTCCCGATTGACTTACCAGAACGTGTATTTCAGCAATTGCTGGCTAGATGCCAAGAATTAGTTGCTTCTTCGTTACCGTTAGGAGCAAAATTAGTGGCTGCTGTGGAAAGCTTATTTCCTAACGATGAGCAGGCAATTAATGATTTAGCTGGATTAGTGCTAAGAACTCCTTATCGTTCTGCTTCGACCATTGAAGCAATGCCTAATTTGGATGGTGATTACTTTGATCTTCAAAGTCGTCAGCAAATGGCCGTTTCATTGTTGGCAGCAAAACAACTGTTTGATAACTTAACATTACCTGTTTCTGCAACTAATCCATTTGTACAAAGAGAATGGTTAACTGATGTTGGTGCTATCAAACTTCATGTTGAGTACGTACAATACGGCGCCGAAGCAAAGCTTTGTGTTCGGGCTGATTTACCTACGATTGGAAACATCAAAGTTGGTAATGCTAGCACAACTGCAATGGCTCAGTCTTCGAGTTCAGGTAATTTAAGTGTAGAAATACTTTGTGTTTCTCCACGTCAACCTTACACTCTCGAAGTAAAACTCACAGAAATCGACCAACAACCGTTGACATTTTTAATTCTTCCCACTATGTAGAAAATAATACTTACTGCTAGCACCAATATATTTAGATAGGCTCTTGTTGGTTTTCGAGTCAGGTGACGAAACCTAGTTTAAAGCGTATGCTTGGTATAAATAAGCGGTCATTAGGAAGGCACTAGTACATGTCGTATTTCGACGGTACGGTGCCTCTCCGGTCTACGGTCAACAGCATTTTTCCGGACAATGTATTAAGAGTTTATACTGACTACATTAGTATCCGTTGTCTACAAATGCATCGCTTAGTGATTACATCCACTAATTGCTTTATAACTAAAAATGTTTACCAGGATACGACTTGGCGCCCCAAAACCTGAATGGAATTATTGGCGCAACGGGTTTAAGGCATCTGCAATCGAAGTAGAAAATTCAATTGCTTTAAGGGTGCTGGTGCTAGCAAATGTAATTGTGGGAATTATTGCAACGGATATAGCGGCAGAAACTCAATTATCTTTTTGGGCAGCACCGCTTTCTGTTGTGGGGGCAGCTTGGAGTTATAAAAGGCGCCAAAATAGTAATGTATCGGTCAAATTTGGAATTGCGATCTTGATGTTAATAGCACTGGGTGCTTTCTTTGGTCGAATACTGGGGGAATTGAACGATACGCGATTAGTTTTGGCGCAGTTACTAGTACAACTCCAAGTACTCCATAGCTTTGATATGCCTAGGCGTAAAGACTTGGGGTATTCGATTGTTATTGGTATGATTTTGATAGGTGTAGCGGCAACATTAAGTCAAACTTTAGCGTTTGCACCAGTGTTGTTACTATTTTTAGCTATCGCCCTACCAACTTTAATATTCGATTACCGTTCAAGGCTAGGTATTACAAAGCCAATAGTTAATCAGGAGAAGACGAAGCATTCAGATGTGGCTTCGTCTTTACCTTCTTACTTTTTGCTTTTTGGATTAATTTTGGTTATCGGTTTGGGAATATTTGCCGTATTACCGCGTTTTCCAGGCTATCAATTACGAATGTTTCCAGTTAGCTCTAATATCGAAGTCAAAGGTAATTTTACTGGACGCAGCATTATTAATCCTGGTTATGTGCGCGCAGGTAATACCAAAGGTGGCGCCGCAAGTCCAGGTAGTGCAAATGCCCCAGGAGAGAATGGGGAGCCTGGTAAGGTTGACTCAAGTTTTTACTACGGCTTTAATAGTCGGATGAATCAAAACCTGCGCGGTGAAATGACACCCAAAGTTGTAATGCGAGTGCGTTCACAAATTGAGGGGTTTTGGCGAGTATTGGCATTTGACCGTTATACAGGCAAAGGTTGGGAAATTTCTCGTAACGATAAAGTACAAACGATTCGACGTTCTCCTTGGTCTTATCAAATTTATATACCTAGACCTAACGCCGTTGGCACCACCAAAGAAATAGTACAGACATATACAGTATTAGCTGATTTACCGAACTTAGTGCCAGCGATGGCGCATCCCAAGGAAATTTACTTTCCAACTCCGGTGATAGCGGTAGATACAGAAAATAGTTTACGGGCGCCTGTAGGTTTGTCAGATGGATTAACATATACAGTTATTTCTGAAGTTCCACTGCGTGACAGAACTCTATTAAATAAAGCAGGGAATGATTATCCAGATAGCATTTCCAAACATTACTTACAAATTCCAGAAGTCATTCAAGAGAAAGTTCGCACTCGTACAGAAGAGATATTGGCCAACTATAATAAAAACCGTGTTGGCTTTGCAGATAAAAGTTTAGATTCAGCTTACGAGAAAGCGCTTTACTTAGCGCAGTATTTAAAACAAAACTACAAAGTCCCCGAAAACCCTTTGGAGTTTCCCTTTTTAGAGCAAAACGAAGATTTAGTCGAAGCGTTTTTATTTAAATATAAAGGTGGCTATCCTGACCACTTTTCTACAGTATTAACAATGATGCTACGCTCGGTTGGTATTCCAGCGCGCTTAGTAGCAGGTTTTGGAGCAGGGCAGTTCAACCCATTTACTGGTTTGTATATTGTTCGTAACACCGATGCTTACGCGATGACCGAAGTGTATTTTCCCAAATATGGATGGTTTGCGTTTGACCCAATACCTCAACATCCTCTAATTCCTCCTTCAGTAGAAGAAACTCAAACATTTTCGGTACTTCAGCAGTTTTGGAAATGGGTGGCAGGGTGGTTGCCTTCTCCCGTGAGTGGTTTGCTCAATAATTTGTTTGGGGGTATATTCTCATTTTTCGCTAGGACATTTGTTTGGTTCTTTGGTTTATTTACAAAAGGTTTTTTTGGGATAATCCAAGCACTAATAATTGCAACAGCAACAGCTTTTGGTATTTGGTTATTATGGCAGCAATGGAAAGGATATCGGAACCGAAAAGCTCTTAACAAACTGCCACCAATGGAAAGTCTTTATCAACAGATGTTACAGTGGGTTGCTACGAGTGGTTTTAAGAAACATCCATCTCAAACACCACTAGAATATGCCCAAATATCCAAGACGCAACAACCAGCAGCGACATCAGAAGTTATTGATGAAATATGCTCATCTTATGTTAGTTGGCGTTATGGTGGTCAGGCGCCTAATTTACAATTGCTGAGAGAAAAATTCAACAAACTTAAAACAGTACAGAAACCCGGTTTCTTGGTTTAGAAACCGGGTTTCTTTAGTTTTTTGTGGCATCAAATAAATTTAGTTTATTTGATGCTTTCCGTATCTACGGATATTCGATGTGTAAAATTTCATTAAGTAATAGATTTGACTTTAATATTTTACTTACATTTTATTCAAAAGGATTTACCTGTATCTTTAGAGAGATTTTTATTCAATATTTATCGATTGAGATTGATAAAGATTTAAAAAAAGCAATGATAATTAAAAAACAAGCATTTCGAGGACTTTAGGGCGTTGTAACTGCTATTTTTTACGGATAACATGAGAAATAGTATTTTGTAGAAACACCATTTCTTCTTTAGTCCCGTATCGGTATTTACGCTTTTAAGGTAAATTCGATTCGGCATCCTGTATTGGGTGAAAAGAATATTGTGTTTGACCTCACACCGTGCATTGAATAAGTTTTTTATATGGACATTCAGCTAATCAACATAGGATTTGGCAATATTGTCTCTGCCAACCGGGTAGTTGCCATTGTCAGTCCAGAGTCAGCTCCGATAAAGCGTATCATTACCGATGCGCGTGACCGGGGTCAGCTGGTTGACGCCACTTATGGGCGCCGTACTAGGGCTGTAATCATTACAGATTCGAGTCACGTGATACTCTCAGCGATACAGCCAGAAACGGTAGCAAATCGTTTCGTAATTTCGCGGGAACATCAAGTCGTGGATAATTAATCAAAAATTTATGGGTGGGTTTAAATCCCTACCCCTAAAAAACATTTATCGGCAGTAACATGTGAATTAGAATAGTTTATCTGTCAACAAAGTTACAGATACTGAAGTTAGCTATCGTGTTAGGTTATACCCCTACTTTACACACGGCTAATGGATAATGTATATTGATTTATTCACAGGTTGAGCGGATGATGCAACTTTTATCCATCCAGAATAGTGCAACTACCTTTTCAAAGCTGTCTCAAGGCAAACTCATAGTCTTGACAGGTCCAAGTGGAGTTGGCAAAGGCACACTAATGCGGACGCTACTCCAGCGTCATCCAGAACTATATTATTCTGTTTCGGCGACTACGAGGGCGCCTCGCCCAGGCGAAATAGATGGCAAACACTACCATTTTATCGAGCGTAGTAAGTTTGAACAACTAGTTGCTCATGGAGAATTTTTGGAGTGGGCTGAGTTTGCCGGAAATTATTACGGTACTCTAAGACTTGCTGTACTTAACCAAATAAATTTAGGTAAGTGCGTAGTGCTAGAAATTGAATTAGAGGGAGCGCGTCAAATTCGCACTTCTTTTCCAGAAGCCAAGAGCATCTTTATTTTGCCTCCTTCGCTCACCGAATTAGAAAACCGTATACGCGGTCGCGGTCAAGACCCCGAAGAAGCAATTAGGCGCCGTTTAAATCGTGCCCACGAAGAAATTCAAGCCGCAGACGAGTTTGACGTTCAAATTGTCAACGACGATTTTGAAGCTGCTTTACAGTCAATTGAAACTGCCCTGGATAGTTTCGCCAATTGTAAACAATAACGTCGGCGCCTTATATAAAACAGAAACCGGGCTTAAAAAAAAGCCCGGTTTCTTTGTAGAGACGTGATTAATCACGTCTCTACGAATTTATCCAGATTAATGACATCTGTACTAATTTATCCAGTTATACCTTGGAGAATTCCCAAGTTGCTGGTTAGAAAGTAAGCAACAACGGCGCCACCAATGCCACCAATAAGAAACGCGCTTCCAAAGTTATTCCAACCTTCTTTTGAGGTAAAAGCATCGGGTGGGTTTGGAACGGTTACGCTTCCTAGTGCTGGTTTGGGGTTGCTGTTAGCGTACAGCGATAAAGCACCAGTCGAGATTACTATTAAACCAATAGCTGCCAGTAAACCAGCTAAGTTAGCGTTTGGGGTATTACGCAGTGGACCTAATTTAGCAAATGGACCAAAAATAAAGTACCCATGTGCCATACCAACCTCTAGTCCACGACGGAAAGGTGTAAGACCTGGGCGATAAGCGGGTAAGTTATTGATGAACCACTTACTCAAGGGAGAAGCATTTATTGGTGTGTCCAGATTGCCTTGCATCGGGTCGCGTTCTGCCGGGAAAACGACCTCACGGTTCCTAGGGTCACTAGGATTATTTTTTGATGCGTCTACTGCTTGTACCATATTTTATCTTTGCCTCATCTAAGTGAATTGAAATTTTGGCAGGATTTTATCTTCAATGATAAATGTAGCCGAGTACTATAAAGTAGCTTCTGTTTAAAAAACTTAATAAGAGCTACAAATCGATTCATTAATTTTTATTAAAATACTCTAAAGATAATCAAAAAAAACTCCTAATTTGACACCTTGCTAAAAGCATGATATAAGCAATAATTTTTTTGCAAAACGATTATGTAGATAAAAAATAAAAGCGACAGCTAAGAGTTAGAAATAAATATCTAACTCTTAACTGTCATAACTTTTAAACAATTATGTTTACTTTTTATACCCCGTAACTAATAGTTACCTGGGCATTGGGTGAAAAAGCAGGTCTGGGAAAATAAGATTAAATACAATCAACAGTACAGCTTGTGCAATCAATAAAGCAAACAGTGTGACTGGCGCAAGGGATAAATATCTAAGAAGACCATTTTGCATGAGTAAAGCTCCAAAAGTATTTCCACTTAATTCGTTTCTCTAATTAATAGAGACCTCAACCATCGAGCGCGCTTCCACATAATTAAATGTGGAAGTATAGTTTATAACTAGTAAGTTTAACTAGCGTGGAGAAATGGGGATTTCTGTATCCTTCGCTGTTAACTCACCGCTCGTAAGCTCCTTAATTGCAGCAAGAGGCCATGTAAAACCACTTAGCATAATTGGCAGAGCCAAAGGAACATCAATAACGACTTCCTTCATTTCTGAGTTTGGAAGCTTATGCACAGCATTGAGATAAGCACGACCAACCCAGCCGATCCAACCAGCGATATACAGGAACAGGATGCTAGGAATAATGAAATCACCTGCGTGGTCGAGGCCCCCATCTACAATTAGGTGAGGCAGACCTTCAGGACCACATAGTGCTTGTGAATAGCGTTCAAAACGCTTCGCACCAGAGTTTGGGTCGGCAGTAGTATTTCTCGCAGCTTCCGCGCGTGCTTGGAAGGCTGGAGACTGACTGCAAGGTACTAAGTCAGCTCCTAACGCCAGGGTTGGCGGGGTAAAGCTGAACCATAGACATAGGGCTAGAAAGAGAGCAAACAAGCGTTGCATGAAATTGTTTCCTTTTATGACGAAACAAAAAGTTTCTTGTACAAAACGAAGCGGCCTGTACAATTTTTATTTGCCTAACTAGCATGTCATCATAATCTGTGGCGGTAAAGCGAGTAAAGTTGAAGTAAATAAAAGTTAAAGCTTCGCAAACAAAAGTTAATATTTAGGGTAGGGGGCGGGTTCACCTAAATCTTCGCTATTAACCAAAATATAACTAAACCCGCCCGTACAGGAGTTAGGAGTATTGAGTTATGGCGACCGTATTGGCGATTGAAACAAGCTGTGATGAGACGGCAGTAGCTATTGTCTCTGGACGCGAGGTTAAAAGCAGTATTATTTCTTCACAAATTCCTGTGCATCGGCAATATGGTGGAGTTGTACCTGAAGTTGCTTCACGCGCGCATTTGGAAATTATTAACGACATCATTACACAAGCAATGGTAGATGCCCAACTTGGTTGGGAAGAAATTGATGGTATTGCTGCAACTTGCGCTCCGGGTTTAGTGGGAGCGCTGTTGGTGGGGATGACGGCAGGTAAGACGCTGGCGATGCTTTATTCTAAGCCCTTTTTGGGTGTTCATCACTTGGAAGGGCATATTTACGCGACTTATTTAAGTGAGCCTACTTTAAAACCGCCTTTCTTAAGTTTGCTAGTTTCGGGGGGTCACACGAGTTTAATTCACGTGCAGGAATGCGGCGCCTATAAGACGTTGGGTGAGACTCGTGATGATGCTGCTGGGGAAGCTTTTGATAAGGTGGCTAGGCTATTAAAGCTTGGTTATCCTGGTGGTCCTGCTATTGACCGTATAGCTTCTCAAGGTAATAGTAAGGCGTTTGTATTTCCGGAAGGAAGAGTTTCTTTACCTAATGGTGGCTATCATCCCTATGATGCTAGTTTTAGTGGGTTAAAAACGGCTGTGTTACGTGTTGTGCAGCAAATAGAACAAACTGGCGCCCCTATACCCGTAGAAGATATTGCTGCTAGTTTTCAAGCAACTGTGGCACAGGCTTTAACTAAGCGTGCTGTTAGGTGTGCCCTTGATTATGAGCTTGATACAATTGCTGTTGGTGGTGGTGTTGCTGCTAATAGTGCTTTGAGAAAGACACTTACAGCGGCTTGTGCTGAAAATAATTTACGTGTATTATTTCCGCCGTTGAAGTTTTGTACTGATAATGCCGCGATGATTGGATGTGCTGCTTCTGAACATCTTGCTTTGGGTAATACTTCGTCTTTATCGTTAGGGGTTCATTCTCGGCTTGCGCTGAGTGAAGTGATGAAGTTGTATTGAGATTGTTGACTGAAATTGGTAGCGTCACGCACCCGAAGAATGTTGGGCTACTAGCCTGCGAATTTCGTTACTTACGGCATCTGGTTGTTCTAACATTGCTAGATGTCCACAGTTGGGTATTTCTATGACGTTATCGCCGCTGTATTGAAATGAGGAATGGAAGCTTGCTAGGTGACGCACGTACTTCGGTTCCATGACTTTATCTTCGGCGCCTGTAAGAAAGTAAACTGGTTGCACAAGTTGGGCTACTAGTTGAGGCAATGTATTTACTTCTTCTTCTGTAGTAGATTCAAGGAGTGTGCCTAATGCCGCTTCTGGGTCTGCTACAACAAAATCGATTACTCGCTGCCTTGCCCAGTGTCTATCTAAGGGACGCGCTACACTGGTTCTGGAAAATAACAAATCGATTAGTGGCACTTGAGAAAGCCAACGGGGACGTACTTGTAAAAATTTTTGCCCTGCTGCTCTAAATTGCTCGAATGCTTCTTTTAAGTAAATTCCACCACCAGAATTGATACAAATAACACCTTTGATTGTGTCAGGAAGTTTTGCCGCAGCCCAAAGCGCGATTGTTCCTCCCAACGAATGACCAACCAACCAAGCGCTTTTAATTTGAAGTTTTTGTAAAAGAGTTATTAAATCTTGAGCATAAGCTGCCGGAGTATAAAGCGATTCAAAGGAATGTGTAACATCACTAGTATAATAACTACCATAATTGGGAGTTAGATTTGAGGAAGTAAGTAATTCGCGAGCGTTTTTGCTATGTGTAGACGCTTGTGATTCGCCAAAACCTCTAAGGTCATAAGATAAACACTGAATATCAACCCCGATACGAGAAATTATAGGCTGCCAGTATCCACGACTATTTAGCCAACCGTGGATAAAAACGATAGTGTCGGGGCATGACGTAGGTTTTGAGAACTCGTATGCGTGTAATACGCTTCTAATTTCTATGGTTGCCATACCTCTATGGTACAGTAGCGCTTATGAGCATGTAACTGAATATGAATTTATAAGGGTAATTGAAGAAAGTTTAAGCGTATAAATTAAAATTATTTATCTGCCAAGTAATCTCGTTCGCACCCCTTCCGCAATTTTATGACCTAAGTACTCAGGTATCAAACTTTCGTTAGGCCCGAGTAAGTAGAGAATTAGACGAGTACGTCCACGCCATACTAGTAAATTAGCATTCACCACTAACAAGTCTTCTTGCCATATGGCGTACATGACTTTGTAAAATAAGCCTGGTTGATTGTCTGCTTCGATTACTAATGCAGGCAGGTGAAACACTGGGTCTACATAAAACTCCGTCTGGACTTGCTCTAAACCAGCATCTAAATTAAATTCCACTGCTAGCATTTCTTCTACTTCAAACCGACCACCTAATGCTTCACGTATTGCACGACAAACGTTTTCAGCGGTTTTATCGGTAAGCGATTTACTTCCACGCGATACTATCAGCTTCATAAAAACCAGCATCGGTGGTTTGATTTGACCGTATAACGAAAGTGAATGGATTGTTAGTCCATAAGCTGCTAGTACACCAAAAATATCGCTGAGAAGGAATGATTGATTCCGGTAAGCGAAATGCAAAGCGCTTTTACTTCCCTCGGTTTTTAATTCAATAACGGCACGTCGAGTTTTATATAACCGATAAGCTAGACGTAAATTTTGCAGTTGAATTTCGCTGCTCACAAATTGCTCGTAGAACTGGGGAAACGCTCGATTAAAGCGTTTGAGAAGTTCTAGGGTAGAAGTTTTTAATCCAGTTGCCATTATAAGTTTTTGGTAGTAGGTAGTAATTAACAGGCATCGTACCGAAAAATAAGACCTTAAAAGTACAGCAATATTATCCGGAGTCTTGCAACAAAGTGCTACAGTTGAAATTGATTGATTTGAAATAAGCTCATGAATGGTAAAGGTTAATTAGATATGCGATAAGAGCGCACTTAACATCAGTTTAAGTGTGACACGTCCTATTCTGTTACCACCATAAACAAGCTTATCAAGATTCATGAGAGTGGAAACTCCCTCAGTTATACTACCCGAACCACCTGGCAATGGGTTTTTGGAAAACTTGGTTTAGTACGTCGGAGACTGCGGCAACCCGCACTACTCCCTTTGAAGAGCAAATTATGGATGCAAACGGTAGATCCATTCCCAATGGCGCCACCGATGCTTCCAAAGCAGAAACTCGTATTGTTTTTAGTACCGAGCGCGACATTGACCTTTACGAACTCGAAGAACTTTGTGATGCGGTTGGTTGGTCACGTCGTCCTTTACGAAAAGTCAAAAAAGCTATTGAGCATAGTTTTCTCGTTGCCTCAATGTGGCAGGTTCGAGGAAATCAACGGCGCCTAATTGGTTTTGCCCGCGCAACCTCAGACCACGCATTCAACGCCACAATATGGGATGTGGTCGTTCATCCAGACTACCAAGGAAAAGGTCTGGGTAAGGCACTGATGAAATATGTACTCAAAAAACTTAGAAGCGAAGAAATTAGCAACGTCACACTCTTTGCTGACCCCCATGTTGTTGATTTTTATCGTGGCTTAGGTTTTATGCCTGACCCCGAAGGTATTAAGGGTATGTTTTGGTATCCTCAGTAGACTCATGTAGTATGCTTACTTAGTACAAAAATGACACGTAAAAAGTAGAAGAAAATAAAAATAATATTTTTCTTGTAAAATAGCGGGTTGTATGTTAACTTTATTGAAGTTGGATAACTCGTTTATCGAGAAGGCAACTTGAGTAAAAAACGGGATGTAGCGCAGCTTGGTAGCGCGCCTGCTTTGGGAGCAGGATGCCGCAGGTTCGAATCCTGTCATCCCGATAGTATATTAATTTCTATAAACCCAGATTAATTAATTAATCTTGGGTTTTTTAGTATGAGTGATTAAAAAATAAAATTTAATCTAAGTTTAATTGTTTTAAATGCTCTTGACTCAGAGTTTTTACTTGCCGTTTGATGTGTACTTGTTTGAATTCGTATTCAAACATTTAGAGCGCGTGCTTTCATTGAGTAACCTTGCCAAAATAAGACCCCACGTTCTTATTGATGAGTTAATCGCCAACACGAATTGAGTGAAAACCGAAGTAAAAATTTATGACTTAAAACAATTGCAAGTTATTTTACACGGAACGATTCATTTTATGGCGCCGTCGAATATAACAGATAAAGACAATTACATTGCATCCTTTGAGCGCTCTAAAGGTGAAAACCAGATTTTCATCGTTTGAACGTGTCAGTTCCACACGCATTACTAGGTATATAGTCAATGCTTATGGAGTACAACCAATGCTTAAAAAAATAGTGCTATTAGTTGGCTAAGACGGTAGTATAGCTAGAACTACTAAAACTATTTACCGCTCAACCAAACTAAAATCTCGGCTTGATAAAAGTTTTAATGTGTTAGGAGAGGTTATGAAATCATTGATTCGCTGGGGCACAACATTAGGTATAGTCGGAAGTACTGTATTAACAACAGTATTAGGTGGTTTCATCCCAGCGTTTGCGTTATCAGAGCAACAAATCAAAGAAAAATTGGATGCTGTACCAGTTTGGATGATTACCAACCCTCAAGGTTTGCCACTTAGTCGTCAGCTACCTGCTGCTTCGGACGGCAAAAAAGCACCTGTTGGTTCGGTGACAGGAGTTTACATGAGCAAAACCGAAGCTCAAGCTTTTATTAAAGAACTGCAAGCTGTTAAAAATCCTGACCCCAAAATGGCAGAAATGTTAAAAAGCTTGCAGGCAACAGCAGTACCTTTAGGCAGCATTTATCAGCAGTTACAGCAAACAAAGAACCAAAATGAGCGCTTACAGTTTGCTTTTAAACCAGTTGACCAAGAAATTAAAGGAGCTATGGACTTGCTCCGTGCTAGTGGTCAAGATGTCAAACAGTTTAGGAGCGTACCTGTGTTTATGGTACGATTTGCACCCGACAAAGGATATGTTCCGATTCAACTCGGTCAAAACAAACAAGAGTATTTTCCACTGTTTATGAGTAAGCAAGATGCTTTGGCTTTACTAAATCAAGTTAAGCCAAAGTTTCCTAAAGCTGACATCCAAGTTGTTGATGTCGATGGTGTACTCAAAACAATGCAAGATAAAAACGACAAGTGGCTTGAGCAAGTAGTATTCTTCCCATCCCCAGAAGCACGGGAATACATTCGTACATTATCTAGCAACAACCCACAGCAAAAACCAAACCAACAACCAGCTAATCGTCCAGCTCCCAAAAAGTAAGATGATATGGAGATAGGGTAACTCTCTGTCTCCACATCTCCCCTTGTGTTATGTCTGAATATCCTTACTCAATTTCTGGTTTACAACTTTGGCAATGGCGTATTCAAGCAATTGCTTCGGCCGTTCAGCATGACGTAGAAGTTGCAGAAGTGGATTGGTTACTTAGGGGAATTACACAGTTAGATGGTTTAGCATTACGTTTAGGGTCATACAAAGACCAAGCTCAAATCAACATCAAGTTAAAGATTGAAGAATTAGATGCATTATGGCAAAAACGTTTAAAAGAACGTTTGCCTGTGCAGTATATTGCTTCATCTCAACCTTGGCGCCAGTTTGAGCTATCCGTATCACCCTCTGTTCTAATACCAAGACCAGAAACAGAGTATTTAATCGATTTAGCAATTGGCACCGTAAAAAATAGTAACATTCTTCAATCTGGGAATTGGGCAGATTTGGGAACCGGAAGCGGCGCCATTGCTATTGGACTTGCGGATGCTTTTAAGCAAGCAACTATTCATGCTGTTGATGTAAGTCCCGAAGCTCTTAAAATAGCTTCAGCAAATGCTCGTAATTTATGCTTATCTGAACGTATAAAATTTTATCAGGGTAACTGGTGGGAACCTTTAGCTTTATTCAAAGGTAAATTTAGCGGTATGGTTTCCAACCCACCATATATTCCCACAAGTACTGTACTAACTTTACAACCAGAAGTTGTGAATCATGAGCCACATTTAGCATTAGATGGTGGAACTGATGGTTTAGATTGTATCCGTCAATTAATTACATCATCACCAGAATATTTACAACCTGGTGGAGTCTGGCTAATTGAAATGATGGCAGGACAAGCGGATACTGTTTTTCAACTTTTACAAAACCACGGTAGTTATTGCAATATAGAAATTCATAGTGATTTTGCTGGGATTGAAAGATTCGCGGTTGCTTATATGATTTAAATTTATGGATTTTTATGGATAAAAATATATGCCTCAAGTTTCAATGGATGCGCTGATTGATGGAGCGCGTAAAGGTTTACTAGTCAGCTTTCCCACTGATACTGTTCCAGCACTTGCAGCAAAACCAGAAAATGCCGATTTAATTTACACTGCTAAACAACGCAGTTTAGATAAACCTTTAATTTTAATGGCAGCTAGTCCATCTGAATTGTGGAATTTTGTAGATGGTAGTAAATATGAATTAGAAATTTGGCGCCAAGTCGCAGCTAAATATTTGCCTGGTGCATTAACAATGGTGTTACCAACGAAAGCGCTTGTTGCAAAAACAATGAATCCAAATAACCCTACAACAATTGGTGTACGGGTGCCAGCAAGTGAAATCGCGTGTTCAATTTTGGCACAAACTGGCCCTTTAGCGACTACAAGCGCTAACCTATCCGGTCAAAGTGCTTTGCTAACTATGACAAAAATTGCACAACAGTTTCCACAAGTGCTTACACTGTTCGATAGTCAATGCCAAGATACTGCTGCCATTGGAGTCCCTTCAACCGTCATAAAATGGAATGGTAATAATTGGGATATTTTGCGACAAGGCGCCTTCAAATTTATCAACTAAAAACCTGGTTTCTAGGCAAAATCGTAATTTTATTACAATATTAAAAACATAAACCAGGTTTCTACACAAAATCCTAAAAAAAGAAACCTGGTTTCTACAACAAATCTTAATTTTAATTACGATTAAAAAAAAAGAAACCAGGTTTCTATAATTTTATTCTAAGTTAATGACAGCAAATTATGAATTGGAACAATTGGATATATTTAGCGGTAGGGCTATTAATTGGCGCCGGATTCCGCAGTTTGTTTACTAATACCAAATCTAGGTCAGTTGTATCAGAAAAATCACATCATGACGAAGTAAGCGAACTCCGAAACCAAATTAAGCAATTAAATTTAGCATATAATCTCGCGACTGAGATGAGCCAATTTAAAGCAGGTTTTTTAGCACGCACAACACATGTATTGCGTTCACCGTTAAACGGTTTAATTGGTTTGCATCAGTTGATTTTGTCTGATTTATGTGAAAGTCCAGAAGAAGAACGCCAATTTATCGCTGATGCTCATGAACGAGCCTTAAAATTGCTGAAGTTAATTGACGAAATTCTCAATGTTGCTCGTGCAGAACGCGGTACTAACTGTCTAAATATGCAACCACAATCTTTGAATGAACTCTTACAGGAAGTTCATGATTTGATATATATGTTGGCAGAAAATCGTAATTATCCATTTAAAATTTCATTGTCCGACCCAGAAATATATGTGTTGACAGATATTAAATGGCTACGGCAAGTACTAATAATTTTAATCGAGACTGTAATTGCTCAAATGGAAGTACAAATGGAAGAAGGCAGTATTTATGTATCTGTTTCAGGCGCCGATGTAGACAAATGTACTTACCTTTGGTTAGATATACCAACTTATGCGTTTCCAAGCAGTGAAGTCGTAAATCTAATGGATATTGAAGCTCAACAAAACTTGAAAGAACTCGAAGACAAACAAATATCACCAGGTATGAAATTACTACTAGCCACAACTATACTTGAAGTATTAGGAGGCAAGCTTGAAGTTGTTCCATACCTAGACAACACACAATCACAACCAACAACGAGATTGCAAATGTCTATCCCCCTAGCACCTCATGAAACTGCACCGATGATTGTAGCGAGTTAAAGTGAGATTGATTGTATATAACCATCGTTGTTGTAGAATTTCTCTCAAACCCAATTTTTTCGTAAAACCCCTGTCGATGAGTTGTCATTAAGTATGTACGCTCAACTCGATTGACTTTGGGGTGACTCAAAACCGTTTCTACTAACTTGCTACCAAGTCCCTGAGAACGGTAATCAGGGTGAATTACAACGTCCCAAATTGTAGCTCTATATATACCGTCACTTGTTGCCCTTGCAAAACCTATCAATCTTTCCCCATCTTTAACTGTTATCACAGGTTCACTATTAGCGACTGCGATACTTAAATCCTCAGTACTGCGCTCAGATGCCCAAAATGCTGCAATTTTAAATAATTCGCGCAATTGCTCAAAGTCTACATCTGACTTGCGCTCGCTAAATTGAATGTGAGCATTACTCATTTTGATAATACCAAATTCACAATTTTTACTCAATTTACTTACTTTTAGTCTGCGAAATGTTTCACAGAACACATTTATGACTACTATTGTAATGATTAATATAAAAAAAGATTACAGTATGTTAAGGTTTGATAACAAGAAACCCAGAAACCGGGTTTCTAAGCTAAATCTTCATTTTTATGACAATATTTGACAAAGAAACCGGGTTTCTATTGAAAAATCCATTTCCATAAAGGATGTGTGGCGCCTTGTTCTCGAATCAGAAAAACTTGTTTTTCGAGACGTTCTCTATCGCGTTGAGGTAAACCAAATAAAATATTTCGACTTTGCCAGACCAGTACAGATGTTGTCATACCAATACAAAATGCTAAACCGAGGGTAGCTAGTGGGTGGAAGTAAAGACCGTAGCGCACAGCCACCCATGTGAAATACTGGCGCCACAAAGCAATTTCTCCACGTAAATTCCATAGACAGATAGGAGCAATGAAAATCCACAGAAAACCAACAAATAACCACCGAGCATAAACTGTGAGTTTGTGTAATTTCTGAACTTGTGCATTAAAAATAGGGTCTTTATTTAGATTTTCCATGAAATCAGGAATTGAAAATACAAGTAAAATTGAAAGAAGCAGGGGGTGGATACCCTGCTATCTTTATTTATTAATGTTCAGGTTGCAACTGATTCGGTATTTGGAGGAGGGGCGCTTTTTTCGCTTCTTTGTCTCCACCAAGCGAGTAAAGTGCTAGCGATAAATATGCTGGAATAAGCACCCATAGTAAAGCCAACAATCAAAGACAAAGAGAAGATTTTGAGTGTTTCTCCACCAAATAAGAAGATAGCGAACAGCGTTAGCATCGTTGTGAAAGTGGTATTAATCGAGCGTGCGAGGGTTTGGTCTACTGCGTCATCAACAATTTCGGTGATGGGGCGCCCTTTTTCAATTTTCGCTGTTTCCCGAATTCGGTCGTAAATTACCACAGTGTCGTTTACCGAGAAACCAATAATTGTCAGCAGCGCAACAACAAATAAGCTATCTACCTCGACACCAAAAAAACCTAGTATTGAAAATACACCGATTGTAATTAATACATCATGAAACAAAGCAACAATTGCAAATACGGCATAATCCCACTGAAAACGGAATCTTAAGTAAACTAAGATACCAAAAAGCGACAAAAATAGAGCAGTTAAACCAGAGGTAAATAGCTCTCGTCCAAGAGTTGGACCAACAGTATCAATTGACTTTTTTTCCGGGTCAAAGGCGCCGATTTTTTCTGCGAGTGCGTTTTCGAGTTGGATGCGCTGTTCAGGACTTAAGTCTTTGGAGCGAATTAATATACCGTTTTCTTGTTTTGTTTGTTCATCGGTAATAAGCTGAATACTGGCATCGCCCAGTCCTCTGGCTTGAGCGATGTCACGCACAGCGTTGATATCAATGGGTTTATCACAGTTTCCAGGTTGTGTGCAGTCTCTTTCTAACTGTAAGCGTGTACCACCAATAAAATCTAAACCAAGACGTAGAGGCGCCTTAATTTGAGGGTTAAACGTGGAAATTACCATCGAGATAATACCGATGATAAGTAAAGCAGAAGATATACTCCACCACAGCGACCGCCTTTTATTTACAGCTAGTTTCATCGTGCTGCCTCCACTTTTTTAGCTGGTGTCAAGTTAGGACAAAAATATTCTGGTTTCTTGAATGCGGGAATTCCTATTGCCAAAAACATGAAAGTGCGACTACATGTAACTGCTGTAAACATACTAACAAGTACTCCTATACTTAAGGTTACAGCAAAGCCTTTGACTAAACCGGAACCAAAAATAAACAGGAAGAAGCAGGCAATCCAGGTTGTGACATTGCCATCTAAAATACTGGAAAAAGCTCGATAAAAGCCTGATTCAACAGAACGGTACAAAGTTTTACCTGCCTGCAATTCTTCGCGCGTCCGTTCAAAAATTAAAACGTTGGCATCAACTGCCATCCCAATGCTGAGAACAAAGCCAGCGATACCAGGTAATGTCATCGTCACCTGTAACAAACCAAAAGCAGCCCACGAAAGTAAAGCGTAAATTATTAATGCAACAGCAGCTAAGGCACCTGGTAGTCGATAATACACCACCATAAATACTAGTACAAGAGTTAGACCACCAATACCAGCATAAATACTGCTTTGAATACTATCTTTACCTAACGTGGCGCCGACGGTGCGGTTTTCGACGATTGCCACAGGAACAGGGAGGGCGCCGCCGCGTAACTGGATACCTAAGCCACTAGCTTCTTGGGCAGTAAAATTACCAGTAATTACCGCATTACCTCCGGTAATACCTGTAGCAGCAAATTGGGCGCCGACACTTGGAAAGCTGATAAGTTCATTATCAAGAAAAATACCAATACTTCTTCCAGTACCAGCGAGTTCCTTGGTTATTTGGGCAAATAAATCGCCACCTTGTTGATTAAAACTGATTGCGACTTCCCAGGCAGTGCTTTGGGTAGGTGTACCTTGGGCATCTTTGAGAAATTTACCGCTAAGTGGAGGATTAGTACTTTCAAATAATTCTGCTATAGCTTGATTATTTTTTTGTAAATCTTCTTCAATTTTAGCGATTGCTGAAGAATCTTTGCCTTTACGTGCCTGGTCAAGCTTTGCCTTTAACTCACTGCGTGAAGCGAAAAACACAGGAAGTTGGGTTTCTGTACCTGGTTTTTGCTTGCGAAACTCTAACTGAGCAGTTCCACCCAAAACTTTTTCGGCTTGTTCAGGGTCTTTAACACCAGGGAGTTGTACTAAAATTTTGTCACTGCCGGCTTGTTGAACTACAGCTTCAGATACACCTAAACCGTTAATGCGTCCTTCAATGATTTTGAGAACGGCTTCCATTTCACGTTCGGTGATTGTTTTAATTTCTGGTGTAGTCTTGACTTGAATAGTAAGTTGGGAACCTCCTTGTAAATCGAGACCAAGGGGTACACGTAAACCAGGAGTGGCAATCACCGCGATGGCGGCAATTACCATAACAATAATTAGGGCTAATAGCGATTGCTGTCTTTGCTGCATACCATAACGGGAGTGCGGACACACGCTATGATAACGCTCTTTTTGTCAGTAATGAGTGCTGAGTGCTGAGTGCTGAGTGCTGAGTGCTGAGTGCTGAGTGCTGAGTACTGAGTACGTAACAACTCCTAACTCCTAACTCCTAACTCCTAACTCCTAGCTTTCAACTCAGCACTCAGAACTCAGCACTTTATACTCTTAGTGTCATCATTTTCTCGACAGCTTCAACAATTTGTTCAGGTTGCACGATAGTTAAACGTTCTAAGGCGCCATTATAAGGAGTTGGAATATCCTGCGAAGACAGTCGTAGCACTGGTGCATCCAATTCGTCAAACAAGCGGTCATTAATAGAAGCAGTTAACTCGGCGCCAATACCACCTGTTCGCATACACTCTTCCACAATAATTACACGGTGAGTTTTGCGTATAGAGGCGCCAATAGTATCAAAATCTAAGGGTTTGAGCGAAATTAAATCAATAACTTCGGGGTCAAAGCCTTGTTTTTCTATATTTTTCACGGCTTGCATAACATGATGGCGCATCCGTGAGTACGTTAGTATTGTGACATCTTTACCAGAGCGTACAACTTCAGCTTTATCGAGTGGCAGTACGTACTCTTGTTCGGGTAGGTCTTCTTTTAAGTTATAAAGCAGTACGTGTTCAAAAAACAGTACTGGGTTATTATCACGAATAGCTGCTTTTAAAAGTCCTTTTGCGTTTTTTGGAGTTGAGCAAGCGACAATTTTCAAACCGGGAACAGCTTGAAAGTAAGCTTCGAGACGCTGTGAGTGTTCTGCTCCTAGTTGGCGCCCAACACCACCAGGTCCACGAATTACCATTGGGATTTTGAAATTACCACCACTTGTGTAGCGTAACATCCCAGCGTTATTAGAAATTTGGTTGAACGCAAGGAGCAGAAATCCCATGTTCATACCTTCGATGATCGGACGTAAACCCGTCATCGCGGCGCCGACTGCGATACCAGTAAAACTGTTTTCAGCAATGGGAGTATCTAGAACACGCAGGTCGCCATACTTTTTGTACAGGTCTTTTGTTACTTTATAAGAGCCTCCGTAGTGTCCTACATCTTCTCCCAGTACAAATACAGTGTTATCACGCGCCATTTCCTCATCGATGGCTTCCCGCAGAGCGTTGAAGAATAATGTTTCTGCCATTAGACCTTAAATACAACTAAAGTTATTTGAATCTTATCGCGCCAGGGGATCAATTACCGTAACAAATGCATGAATTGTACACTTCTTGTGGATTGTCAAGCAGGCTTGTGGAGCAGGCGTCCTCGCTTACATCATATACCTCTACCTTCCATAACCCACAGATTTACTGTGATTTACGTCGGATTACTCCGCTTTGTTAACTACTCACAAAAGTGTTTACTGAGAATTTTCTCTCTAAAAAGAGTAAAATAATGCTTTTATTAGCTGTATAGACGTTTTTTTACATATATCACACGATATTTACATTCTCAATAATTCTCAATAAGTATTCATGTTGGATTAATAGATAAAAGTCTATGATTATTGATGTAAAATATGCGTTGCGTTTATCAAGTATAAATCGTAAATTAATTATAACTTATGACTATTAATTTGCATTATGTGCCCCTTCGTAGAAGACTGGTATATGAGTGATAGAAATTGGTGCAGGACAGGACAACTATTTCCAGCCCCATTGGAGAGCGCCTACGAATGAACGCCCTGTCTACAGGTTCTCGTGCAACACCTGTGCTATAGGGGTTAAGCGCCTCCTTCCTACTTTCTTTAACTCTTTAAAGTTCATTTAGTTCATTTATTGCAATACTCCTCGTCAGAGGAGGTATAAGGAGGTGTCCGTGGATTTTTTGTCCTTTTTTTTAATGGACTTCGTTAAGCAGTTGCAGTCCCCAACACTCGGGTTTTTGATTGGTGGTATGATCATTGCCGCTCTCGGTAGCCAATTGCAAATTCCAGAATCGATTTGTAAGATCATCGTCTTCATGCTGCTCACAAAAATCGGTCTGACCGGTGGTATTGGGATCCGTAAGTCCAACCTAACGGAGATGGTGTTACCCGCAGCGTTTGCTGTAATGATAGGAATTCTTGTTGTATTCATCGCGCGCTATACGTTGGCCAAGCTGCCGAAGGTCAAAACCGTGGATGCGATTGCGACCGGGGGTTTGTTTGGTGCCGTGAGTGGCTCTACCATGGCCGCCGCCCTGACACTACTGGAAGAACAAGGCATCAAATACGAGGCATGGGCTGGCGCACTCTATCCCTTTATGGATATTCCAGCGCTCGTAACTGCGATTGTTGTGGCCAACATTTATCTCAACAAGAAGAAGCTCCGTGCAGCAGCCTACTCTACCATGCAGGAGTCTTTCGACAAGCAGAAGGATCCTGCGGGTAATCGGGTCAAGATATGGCCGATCATACAGGAAAGCCTCCAGGGTCCTGCATTATCGGCAATGTTGCTCGGCGTTGCTCTTGGCCTATTCACCAAGCCGGAAAGTGTCTATCAAAGCTTCTACGATCCCCTCTTTCGCGGACTGCTTTCGATCTTGATGCTGGTCATGGGTATGGAAGCTTGGTCAAGGATTGGCGAACTACGCAAGGTGGCCCAGTGGTACGTCGTGTATAGCGTGGTGGCACCACTGCTGCATGGGTTCATCGCCTTCGGTCTCGGCATGATTGCTCACTACACCACGGGATTCAGCCTTGGCGGCGTCGTGATTCTGTCCGTCATCGCCTCCTCCAGTTCAGACATCTCAGGTCCACCCACGTTGCGAGCTGGTATCCCGTCGGCCAATCCCTCCGCCTACATCGGTGCCTCCACAGCCATCGGTACGCCAGTGGCAATCGGCTTGGCAATACCCCTCTTCATCGGGCTTGCCCAGACTCTTGGCGGCGGCTAATCCCAGACGGGTCGCGGTCTGCTGAACCAAGGGAACGCCGATAGACCAAACAAGTTAATATACATATTTTAAGGAGGTAACCAACATGGGCAAGCAAGCCAAAAAGCTCGTCATCGTCACGGAAAAGGTTCTGCTGAAAAAAATCGCTAAGATTATCGATGAATCTGGAGCGACCGGTTATACGGTAGTGGAGACTGGCGGTAAAGGCAGTCGCAACGTGCGCTCATCGGGACAACCCATAGTTTCCGACACCCAGTCGAATATAAAGTTCGAGGTGCTTACCGAAAATCGAGATATGGCTGAGAAGATTGCGGAGAATGTTGCAGTGGGGTATTTCAACGATTATGCGGGCATCGCCTATATCTGTGATGCTGAGGTACTGTACGGGCACAGTTTTTGTGGACCAGACGGCTGTTGAATAAACAACGCAGACCCAAAAAGCTGGGGTCATAACCCGGCTTTTTGGTGGTGACCGTGTTTCGTTTCTGCGCGACATCAGGGGCATCCAATTCCTAAAAATACCTATCTACAGTTATTAGTTATTTAACCAACATCAGCGCAACTTCCTTCGCAAAATAAGTCAATATTAAATCAGCACCCGCGCGCTTCATACTCAGCAAAGTTTCCAAAATTACCTTCTTCTCATCAATCCAGCCATTTTGAGCAGCAGCTTTAATCATCGCGTACTCACCGCTAACATTATATGCAGCCACAGGTAGATTCGTGTGTTTCTTAACTTGGCAAATAATGTCTAAATAAGCCAAAGCAGGTTTTACCATCACAATATCGGCGCCTTCTTCAATATCCAAAGCAACTTCTTTTATTGCTTCCCTTGCATTAGCTGCATCCATTTGATAAGTCTTCTTGTCACCAAACTTAGGCGCCGAGTCCAAAGCATCTCTAAACGGTCCATAATATGCAGAAGCATATTTAGCAGAATAAGCCAAAATTCTCACATCAATAAATCCAGTTTCATCTAGCGCGCGACGAATAGCGCCAACTCGACCATCCATCATGTCACTAGGCGCCACCATATCCGCACCAGCTTCAGCTTGTGAAACTGCCATCTTCACTAACACTTCGACAGTCGGGTCATTCAAAATCACACCTTTATCATCAACAATACCGTCGTGACCATGACTAGTAAAAGGGTCAAGTGCGACATCGGTAATTATGACTATATCTGGCACTGCTTGTTTAATCGCTTTCACAGTACGCTGCACCAGTCCCGAAGGGTTATAACTCTCACTACCAGTATCATCTTTGAGGTTTTCTGGAATAACCGGAAACAAAGCAATGGCGCCAACACCAAGTTGATATACTTCAGCAATTTCAGATAGCAACAAATCCAAAGTAAACCTATAACATCCAGGCATCGAGGCAATCTCTATTTTCTGCCCCTCACCTTCCATCACAAACATCGGATATATCAAATCATCAACTGTAAGTGTAGTTTCTTGTACCATCCGTCGCAATGTTGCTGTGCGACGCAGGCGCCGGGGACGATGAGTGAGTGTAGCTGTATTGCTGCTGCTGGGAGTAATATTTTCTGATGACATGAATTTTTATAATAATCGTAACTAAATAATAATAATCGTTTTCATACACTAAATATTATTTTCCCACGTAAGGTGGGTTAAGCCACCCTACAGTAGCATTACGATGACATTAACAGTCGATTAGTTCAGGAGTTTGGTTGAGAATTTGGCGCCGAATTGAAATGAAATCAAGATACTGTGGTGAATTGAGCTTGTCGAGACGAAAAACTCCGACGTTATGACAGTTTTGAAATGCTAGCTTGACACCAAAATAACGCTCAACGGCGCCACGTATTGCATCACCACCCATCATTCGCAATAGTTGGGCACGCGCTTGTTCACTTGGTGGTGGTACCGCATGGTTTGCCCACTCTTCTCCTCTGGTAACTTGTTCTACAAGACCGGATACAACACTCCAAGCGTATGGTAACGATTCTCTGATTGTTTCAACAAACTCTGTCTCGTCAATGTTTCCTGACTGTGCTTGCTCAAGCAGATGCAAACTTACGTTTAAAGACATTAGTTTTCCTCTGTAATTTTTTGGTACAAGTACCGTATCAATTCACAGTGAGAATCGTAATCTTTATCTAGCTAGTTGCTGCATTGTCGTAAAAAAAAGTAACAATTGCAACGGATGATAAACGGATGTAACGGATAGAAGAATCAACTATCCGTTACATCCGCTTTATCCGTTGCCAGGTTTATTTATCGCATTCACAGCCTGTGTGACCGCAACCTTTACCATCTTGATGACCATTTGCACAAGCTTCGCCGCAGTAAGGTTTGTTGTCTTTCATCACAGCACTGGATAAGGAAACTATGCAAAGGCAAGATTCACAAGCGCATTTCATTTGAGTAACTGTCGTCATAGCTAGCACCCGTATATGTGGTGTACATCTACTATATTACTACAATTGAACAGTTATTCAAGTGTGCTACAAAAAAGTTATAGTTTCTTTGGGTTCGGCAATGTGAACATTCTTTGAAATGGCGCCTCTACATCACTTTATTGCCCGCGCGCGTCATCGGTTGAGCGTTAAAGCCTTTATTATTGCCGTAATAAACAATTTTGAAGTCAACTTCATTTGTATTGGGATTGTAAATTGTATAACTTGCTTGTCCTGGGGTTCTACCGACGTTTCCGACTCCGATAATTTTGCGGGGATGAGCGTTGATGATATGGGGGGAAATTTGAGTGTCTAGGGTTGTTACAGAGTTGGTTATAGAACCATTGGTAATTTCGTACTCAAAGGTTAAACCGGAACGACCACAAAATAAATTATTTGCTTGCATCCGCGTTGCTCGGTCTAACATTATTATTGGTGAAGTTTCTGGTGTTAATGCTTCGCTGACAGAGACTGTAGAACCGTGAATTAACAAGCTATCTAATTCAAAGAAGCCAAAATCAAGGGTGCTTAACCATCGTACTGTTTGACGAGGTACATATTCCCATAGTTGTTTGACTGTTTCTAAGCCATATTTTTCTATAAGTTCTGTGGGTGTACCATTTCCTGTTATTGCGTGTAATATTAAGCATTGTTCTTCCCACCATCCTTTACAAACTAGAGGTTCTAGTTCTCCACGACGGGGTTTACGCACTCGTTCTACTAATTGTTCTGATTGTAAAGTTGGCCCGACTAAATCACCAATAATATATAGTGCTTCGATGTAACGAGAAAGGCGCCTAATATCTTCTAACACAGCTTCATATGCTGTAAGGTTTCCTTCAATACCGCTTAAAATAGCCCATTTCATATGATAATATTACCTTACCTTTATCTAGTACAAACATGTGTAGGGTCATCAGCACGTTCTGCAAATTCTAAACCGCGTGCTAGGCGCCAAGCAAAAATAGCAGGTAAACCACGTTCTATAATTGCGGTGCAAGTTTTTTGCACATCATAAGTAACTTCGCGCAAGGTGACTCGTTGAGTGTCTGTGTCGTAAATTACATAAGTGGCATTTGGGCGCCCGTGTCGAGGTTCACCCACAGAACCCGCATTAATAATTTGCTTTAAATTTGTGGTAAAACTGCGTTTTTCTTGTTTTTTATCGTTTACGAGTGAAAAATGTAAGTTTGTAGCATCGAGTTGACGGACATATGGGACATGAGTATGACCGCAAAAAAGCACATCGGCGCCTGATGAAAGTACTCGCTCTAATGCAACAAAAGCATCAAGTTCAGGTAGTAAATACTCGTGGTTACTGTGGGGACTGCCGTGAACAAAAGCTAAGTTTTCGTAATTTAATGTATGAGGTAATGTTGCTAAAAATTCACGGTTTTCTGGTTTAATTTGTTTGTTCGTCCACTCGTGTGCGCGTAGTCCTCTTTTTTCTGCTAGTAATGAAGGATGACTACATTCACAAGCATTCAACCCCTCAACAATATCCTCATCCCAACAACCAACGCAGGAAGGAATATTTAGGGAACGAATTTTTTCGACTACTTCGTTGGGGAAAGGGCCATATCCAACTAAATCACCCAGACTAAAAATTTTATCGCATGAATGATTATCAATATCGAGCAAAACTGCATCAAGAGCTTCGATATTACCATGAATACATGATATAACTGCTATTTTCATTCTTCAATTCCCTCTGATAATACTTGTTTGACTTGTTCTTGATATTGTTCAATAGCTGCTTCTGACAATAAACAATCTTGCAACGTTTGCCCTAAAGTCACTTCATCAAGTTTACTTCCTATAACTTCTATACCACTAAAACGCTTGGGTCTTCCTTCTAAGTTGCGCGTTAAATCTAATTCAAATAGACCAGTTGGTGGTAAACCTGCTACATACTCAGTATAAAGTGACCTACCATCGTTGACATCAAAAATACCTTTAGCACGAGTCACATTTCCATAGGCGCCATTAGTAACTTCATACCAAAATTCCACTAAGCTATCTTCGTCAATAACTTCTCCGCTTAGAGGAACTCGCCATATTTGAGTGGAGTTATCTATATATATAGTGTCATGAACTGAGGCGCCGGATATAATTTCTGATGCCCATTGATGTAAATCAGAATCTTTGTGTTTGAGATAAGGTGGTAAAACGGCAATGGCTTGGTATGGCTGATTATTAGGTAAGATTTTAGAGATAGTGGCTAGTTTTAAGTAAAAGCCAATTTCTATATATATTGATAATGCAGAATTTATTTGGTTGAGAAATTCTGCTTCTTCTCCATCATGAAAGACTTTCACACCAGGACATTCTGATGCGATGTGGGTTTGGTCGATTGGTAGCTTACCTGTACCGGGACTGTAATATAGTGTTTTGTTGTAAGGGTATTTGTGGTTGTTAGATGCTAGCTGCTGAAAAATCCAAGTGGTTTTGCCACTACCTAAAGTTCCGGCAACAACTGTAATTTTGGGTGTAGTCATTGAGATTAATTATAAGAGTTAAACACAGTTAGTATGCCTGTGCCACATATTTATCTGAAGTTAGAGTTGTGACGAACTAGGTTCATAAACTCTTCTCTTGTACGCGCGTCTTCAGAGAATACACCTCGCATAGCACTAGTGACAGTCCAAGAACCAGGTTTTTGTACACTACGCATTACCATACACATGTGAGTTGCTTCTACAACTACTGCAACACCTTGGGGTTTTAATAAACCTTGCAAAGCATCAGCTATCTGCAAAGTTAACCTTTCTTGCACTTGTAAACGACGCGCGTACATTTCACAAATACGGGCTATTTTCGACAACCCAATCACTTTACCATTGGGAATGTACGCCACATGCGCGCGTCCAATGATAGGTAGTATATGATGTTCGCACGAAGCTCAAGATGTCAATATCTCTAACCAACACCATCTCGTTTGCATCTTCGCTAAAAACGGCGCCGTTTAGTAGTTCATCCAAAGACTCGTTATAACCTTTGGTTAAAAACTGTAATGCTTTTACAACTCTTTTAGGAGTGTCTCTCAACCTTCTCTATCAGGGTCTTCTCCCAACCCAAGTAATAAAGTACGTACAGCTTGAAGCATTTCTGCCTCTGTAACTTTTGGCTTTTGTTTTGACAAAGCAAGAAGTTCCGCAGAATTAAACTCCGGATGAAATGATAAAGTCATGTCTCTCGTCTGGTTTATTACTATAAATGTAGTTTCGACTGCTTAACACTTCTTAATCATATCAGACATTCACGTAAACGAGAATGAATTTTATTCTCGTCAAGATGGCGCCCAATAAAGACAAGTTGGTTAGATGGCGTCGTTTTCCACTCATCCGCATTTAAGTTATAACGAGGTCCACTAAGTTGAAAAATATGACGTAAAGGACTATCATCAAACCAAAGAATACCCTTGGCACGAAATACGTTATCAGGCATTTCCTCAATTAAAAAATGCTCAAATTTATTAACATCAAAGGGTTTATCAACTTGGAACGACACCGACACAAACCCATCATTTTCTAAATGGTGCGAGTGATGATGATGGTCATGGTGATGATGCTCATGTTCGTGATGATGATGGTGATGGTCATGATGGTCATCTTTTGCAAAAACATGCTCGTCATTAGGCGTTAGTTCTACACCTAAAATTAGAGGTAAAGCCACTTTTCCATACTGAGTGCGTAAAATTTTAGCAGTATCTTTTTTATTACGTATAAAAGTTTCTAGCTCTACCAGCTTATCTTCACTTACCAAATCAGTTTTATTAAGCAAGACAATATCACCGTATGTAATTTGTTTCAGTGCAGCTTCACTCTCAAAGTGAGTTTTGTCAAAACTTTCAGCATCAACAACAGTAAGTATAGAATCTAAATTAGTTAAATCTCTTAGCTCAGTTCCTAAAAACGTTAATACAATGGGCAGAGGGTCAGCAACACCAGTAGTCTCAATTACCATATAATCAATACGGTCTTCTCGTTCCAACACTCGATAAACCGCATCAACCAAACCATCGTTAATAGTACAGCAAATACAACCATTGCTCAGTTCCACCATATCCTCATCCATAGAAACGAGTAACTGGCTATCTATATTAATGTCACCAAACTCATTAACCAAAACAGCAACCTTCATATCTTGCTTGTTCTGGAGTATTTGGTTAAGCAGCGTAGTTTTTCCACTGCCCAAAAACCCTGTAATGATAGTTACAGGCATTCCACGCTTCGGAACCTCAATATTATTATCTAAATTAATTGCAGTCGCACTAGCCATAATCTCTCCTTATATACACATCTCTAGCAATACTTGCCATATTTGTAACTAAGTACAAAGCTATTATTGCAGGAATGATAACAATTATCATAATAGCGTAAAAGTCTTGCATTTAATCTTGTGGAGTACTATTTGTGGAATGGGCATCCCTATCTTGTGGAATGGGCATCCTTGCCCGTTCCAGACATAGGGCGCCACCCCAAACAGGGAAATTTTGGAATTTTTTTATTGGATGTTATTTGTTTTAGTGCTATGTTTATTCACCACAGAGACACAGAGACACAGAGACACAGAGGTAAGAGAGGCGCCTACTCTAGAGATAACTTATGATTACTAGTACGCATCAAAAAAAATTAGAATATGGAGATTTCCAGACACCTCTCGAACTTGCTGTTAAAGTGTGTGAGAAGCTAATTGAGCTTGGTGTAAATCCAGATGTTATTATTGAGCCTACGTGTGGAGTAGGTAATTTTATAGAAGCTGCGGCTAAATTATTTAAATCAGCTAACAAAATTATTGGTGTAGAAATAAATCAAACTTATTTACACGAGTTGAGTAAAAGAGATAAAATTGCGCGCGATACAAGAATTGATGTAAAACATGCAGATTTTTATCAATTTGATTGGTCATCACTGATAAGTAATATTACCAGCAATATATTAGTACTTGGTAATTTCCCTTGGGTAACTAATTCACAACAAGGACATATTGGAGGTGTAAATCTACCTAACAAAAATAACTTTCTTCTTCATAGCGGTTTAGACGCTATTACAGGGAAAAGCAATTTTGATATATCCGAATGGATGCTAATACAGGTTGTTCAACTGCTACAGAATCAAAATGCTTGTCTTGCGATGCTTTGTAAAACTGCGGTTGCTAGAAAACTACTAAGCTATCTTCATTCTAATAATCTTAATATTTCTGATTACACGACTTATAAAATAGACGCTAAAAAATACTTTAACGCCAACGTTGAAGCTTGTTTATTATTCTGTAAATTTGATTCCACCTCAAAACAATATTACTGTGATGTATTTAATAATTTACAAAGCTCCTCGCCTCAAAGAATAGGATATTACAATAATATATTAGTTCAAGATATAAATTCTTTTGCGAAAGTACATAGTTTATATAATACAAGCAAAAAATCACAATTGCAATGGCGCTCTGGTATAAAACATGACTGTTCAAATGTAATGGAGTTTAAAAAAATTAAGAATCAGCTTGTAAATGGATTTGGAGAAATAGTAGATATTGAAGATACTTATTTATTTCCTTTACTGAAAGGGTCTGATGTTGCACAAAATCGTATACATACAACTGAACGTTTTGTTTTAGTTACTCAAAGTTTTGTTGGAGAGTCAACAGAGTCTATTCAAGATATAGCTCCTAAAACTTGGGAGTATCTTAAATCGCACGCAAACTATCTAGATAACAGAAAAAGTAAAATATATCAAGCTAATCCTCGCTTTTCTATTTTTGGAGTCGGCGCCTATACTTTTACAAGTTGGAAAATAGCAATTTGCGGACTGTACAAAAAATTAGACTTTAAATTAGTGGGAAAGCTCTGTAACAAACCTGCTGTATTCGATGATACTGTTTATTTTCTTAGCTTTGATGATGAAGAAACTGCAAATCAAACATTTAAGCTTTTAAATTCTCCTACTTCAAAAGCTTTCTACTCATCGCTAATATTTTGGGATGACAAACGCCCTATCAAGTCTAGCATCCTTAATAGCCTTAACCTAACAGCATTAGCAAATGTAGTAAAAAATATTACAGCGCACGACCATAACATGACCCGCAACTTAGGTTCTTAGAACTTTCCTGTATTACTTTTATCCCTCTTGCTTTGTTGCTAGGGTACAATAGGAAAAACACTTATAAGTCTGGTTATTAAAATGATAATAAACTTAACTGGATTTTAGACTAAACGGCTAAATCCAAAAGAAAAAAATAGCCTAAATTCCAGAATTTTATTATGCTTTGATAAAAGTTAATAGTTACATAAATTGCTACCCAAGTAGTTGGCAAAAGAGTAAACTTACCCAAAATTTTCTTAGATAAATTTACTAATTTTACTTATTTATCGTTAACTACGCAAAGGCGCCTCTGTCACATTATTTACAGAGTATTCTTTGGTCTTCTTTCAAAGCTGTGCAAAATAAACAAGTATATGAGGTAAAGCCAGATGTGTGGGCAACGTTTGGTCTTTTGAGAGTAAATAGGATACTTGATGACCTGTTTAAATATCTGTAGCACCAGTCCATTTTAATGGACTTTAGTTATTAGCATGGCGGTTTTAACCCCATGCGGGTGTGAGCGCAGTAACGCACATTGATAATAATTTCAATACAGTTGTATGGGAATTTCAATTATAAATTTACTTCCCTGATTTGGTTGGGATATGCAAGAAAGTTTGCCTCTGTGCTGTTCAATGATTTGATAGCTAATTGATAATCCTAACCCAATACCACTACCTACGGGTTTTGTTGTAAAAAATGGGTCGAAAATTTTATGTTGATGGCATGGTTTAATTCCTCTGCCATTGTCTGTAAAGGATATTTGGATGGAGTTATCAACCACTGAAGTGGTTATTACGACGATTTTTTTGGGGTTTTGGTCACATACTTGTAATTCGTCGATGGCATTGAGTAGTAAATTCATGAATACTTGGTTTAGCTGACCTGCAAAGCATTCTACTAAGGGAAGTATGCTATAATTTCTTATGATTTCTATTTGGGCGCCAGTACCAGACGGTTCTAAGCGATGTTGTAATAGTGAAAGTGTACTTTCTATTCCTTCGTGAATATCAACTTTTTTGATTTCGGCTTGGTCAAAACGTGAAAAGGTTCGTAGGGAAGTTACTAAGTTGCTAATACGTTCGGCGCCTGCTTTTAATGAGTCGCAAAGTTTAGGTAAATCATCAACAATATATTCAATATCTGTTTGTTCAATTTCTTCTTTTAAACTTTGTGTCAGGTGTGGACATTTATTTTGATAGTTTTTAAATAAATGTAATAAAGTTTGAGTATAGGTATCAACATGAGTTATGTTGCCATATATAAAGTTAATGGGATTATTAATTTCATGTGCGATTCCTGCAACAAGTTGCCCCAAACTTGACATTTTTTCACTTTGAATAAGCTGTGTCTGAGCAAGTTTTAGGTTATTGGTGCGCTCTTGTACTTGCAGTTCTAAGTTTGTATTCAGCGCTTGTACTTGCTGGTATAAACGATATTGTACAACAGCAGTTGCAAATCTTTCACCCACTGCATTCGCATATCGAATTTCATTTGCAGTCCAAACTTGTGCTTGATTTGTTTTAATTTGGCGCCAAACTTCAAAAGATTGGCGTGGCATTAATTGCCGTGTGTCGGGGTTATGATATCCTGCCCAATTAATTTCGGTGTCTACTTCGGTGCGAAAAATTGTAAGACATCCAAGAATTTTTTCACCATACTGTAAAGGGATAATTAACAAACTACGAATTCGAGACGATCCAAAAAATGGAGCTAAAGTCCGAAATAGAGGTTCTCTATATAAATCATCTATTGCCCATAATTTGGAATTAACCAGTGAGTTTTCAATATCAACTCTACCAATGTGGTACATGTTTCGCATCCACTCTACTGACCAAGGTTTATAACCTGTTTGGTCAACTAATGTTTCTACGACTGAATGTAAGTACTTTTGCCACAACTGATTTTCTTCAACGACTCGACTCTGTTCGGTGTCTATTGACTGTGGTTGATTCCCACAGGTATAAATTTCTACTGGTTGATTGTCGGAAGCTAGCAGATACAACCTTCCTCCCGAACCGTTAAAGGTTTTCACCACTTCTTCAAGCGCAGGTTGTAATTTTACAGTTGGAGAAGTATAAAGTACTTTTGTAAGATTATTTATATTTGCTTCTTGACGTGCTTGTTCACGAACTTGGTTGAGTAAAATTGAATGACTAATCGCGATACAAACTTGGTCAACCACTGCTTGAATAAGTTGTAGTTCTTCTTCTGTGACTTTGCGAGGTTTGGAATGGTGTGATACTAGCAGTCCCCATAGGTGAGCTGATGAATGTAATGAAGGAGGTTGATATTTACCTGTTTGCTCACTTTCTAAAACAATTGGCACAACTACAGATGATTTTACCCCCATTGCTTTCAAATATTCAATATGACATGGGTCAATAGGACGATAGCGAATATCTTGGTTTTCGTTATATTCTTCTTGCTGATTAAGAGGACTAACACCAATTTCTTGTGTCGTTAAATCTACAATAGTGCGTTGTCTTGCTTGCACAAATAATTCGCGAGCAAACAAAGGAATATCATCCGCAGGAAAATGCAAACCTTTTAAAGAAGGTAGTTGTTTTTCTGCAAATGATTCTGCAATTACAACTCCACTACCATCTGAGTTAAACTGATAAATTTTAACACGGTCGGTGTCTAAATACGCGCGCATTTCTCCAACCATTGCATTTAAAATCTCTTTTAATTCCAATGATTGCCGAACGCGGTTGGCAATGCGATGCAGTAATATTTCTTGCTTTATTATTAATTGTTTTTCAGAGATATTCATATAAATTTATATTAAATGCTAATTTACACGCAAATGTAACAATGCGCTCATTCAAAACATTGATTATCTTTAATAATTTTAATTCTGATTGTAGATAAGACTCGATAATAAGGCGCCAAGCCTTTAGACCCTGATTCTAAGTACTGTTAGTGTAACATGAATTAGTAAAAGTAAAGTTTGAATTTCTAACTAACTTGATTTAATAAATTAAATGAAAGTAATTAATCGTTTTGTTTATAGCTGTTATAGAGACATCCTTTATAAGACAAGTGCTTTAAATAAAATTTCATTAGCGTCAGCTAATTAATACGTATTTATACTTATAAACAGATACGTAGAGACGTTAGATGTAACGTCTCTACATAATGTTTCTACATAAATTTTATTATGATTACGTTACCGAACATGATAGAAGCAGAAAAAATTATTCATTGTATTTCTTAAGATAGATAATTTATTGACACGCATTTTGATTACATTTATTTGTGGTATCAAAAACAAAGCACGCTCATTTATGCCACAATATTTCGGAAAACTGCCTACCACAGACCAACCCTGGACAAAAATCGGTCAAGTTGAAGCTTGGAAGCAATACGATAGAACTATTATTTTTGATTGCGACTCATCTAAGTTTTCCATTGCTGTACTGGCGCCTAATTTATTACGAGTCCGTTTGGCGCCACAGGGTGAGTTTACCGAGCGTCCAAGTTGGGCAGTAACACGTGATGATTCTGAATGGGCGCCAATACCATTTGATGTTAATGATACAGATACATCCGTCCAAATCAAAACAGAATCTATACATATATATATAGATAAATCAACTAGTCGAATTACTTGCTTTGATTTAGATGGGCGCCCTTTCGCTACTGATGCTACCACTAATATGGGTTGGAGACTTGGCGCCGTAGCTGGGTGGAAGTGTATTGAAACCGACGAACATTTTTATGGGTTTGGTGAGCGTACCGGGTTACTCGATAAACGCAGCGAAGTCAAAACAAACTGGACTACAGACGCTTTAGATTATGGTTCGCTCACTGACGAAATGTATCACGCTATTCCATTTTTTATAGCGCTGCGTCCACATGTTGCATACGGCATTTTCTTTAATACCACTTTTTGGAGCCAGTTTGATATTGGCGCCGAACAACCAGGTGTATGGAAAATGGAAACACGTGGGGGAGAATTAGACTATTACATTATATATGGCCCCAAACCAGCCCAAATACTCGATACATATACCCAACTTACAGGAAAAATGCCGCTACCACCAAAATGGTCAATCGGCTATCACCAATGTAGATGGAGTTACGAGTCTGAAGAAGTAGTACGTACACTCGCACAAGAATTTAGAAATCGTCGTATTCCTTGCGATGTTATTCACCTAGATATTGACTATATGCAAGGTTTTCGGGTATTTACTTGGAGTCCAGCACGGTTCTCTAACCCAGAAAAACTAATTAATGATTTAAAACAAAATGGCTTCAAGACTGTAACTATTATTGACCCTGGAGTAAAATACGAACCTGAAGCTGACTACCACGTTTTTGATGAAGGAATAAAAAACGATTACTTTGTGCGTCAAGCGGATGGTAGATTATTTCATGGTTATGTGTGGCCCGATAAATCTGTATTTCCTGACTTTTTGCGTGCGGATGTTCAAAAATGGTGGGGTGATTTACATAAGTCTCTTACTGATATAGGTATTGCTGGCATTTGGAACGATATGAACGAACCAGCAATTAATGACCGACCATTCGGTGATGGTGGTGTTCATATCTGGTTTCCTCTTGATGCACCACAAGGAAAAGAAAATAATACTACCCATGCAGAAGTTCACAACCTTTATGGTTTGAATATGGCAAAAGCTAGTGCAGAAGGTTTAATTAAACATCGCAAGAGCGAGCGTTCGTTCGTATTAACACGTTCCGGGTTTGCAGGAGTGCAGCGTTACTCTAGTGTATGGATGGGCGATAATCAGTCACAGTGGGAACATTTAGAAATGTCGCTACCAATGCTTTGTAATATGGGGCTTTCGGGAGTAGCATTTGTTGGATGTGATATTGGTGGATTTGCGGGTAATGCTACGGCAGAATTATTTGCGCGTTGGATGCAGGTGGGAATGTTGTATCCGTTGATGCGGGCACATTCAGCCATGAGTACCGCGCGTCATGAACCGTGGGTATTTGGTGAAAGGGTAGAAAATATTTGTCGTGAATATATTAATTTACGTTATCAATTAATACCTTTCTTTTACACTTTATTTTGGCAAGCGGCTACAACTGGGGCGCCTCTAATACGACCTTTAGTTTACGAATATCCTAACGACCCAAAAACCTACACATTATCAGACCAAGTGTTATTAGGTTCTGACTTAATGGCGGCGCCAATATATCGACCGGGAGTAGAGCATCGCGCTGTATACTTACCTTCGGGAACTTGGTACGATTGGTGGACAGGAGAAAAATATGTAGATGGTGCCACACATATATTGGCACATGCACCATTAGAAAAAATGCCATTATACGCGCGTGCAGGTGCTGTTATTCCCATGCAACAAGTCACACAATACATTGATGAACATCCATTAAACGAGTTACAACTGCTAATCTTTCCAGGAAACAGTGAATACACACTCTACGAAGACGATGGAAATAGCTTTGAATATCAAAAAGATATTTACTCTACAACAAAAATAAGTGTATCTACTGAAGCAGAACAAGTTATTGTAAAAATAGCACCAAGACAAGGAAAATGGAAACCAATTAGGCGCCGCATTATAGTAAAAGTACAAGGATTAGGTGAACAAAGCTTTGAAGACGAAGGCAAAGAAAATTTGCTGAGATTCACAGAAACCAGGTTTCCCCATCACTAAGTATAATAACCTTTAAGTACACCCAAAGGAAACCTGGTTTCTAAACGAAGCGTAAAAACTCAAAAAACCGTTATTGTAAATTCTGCGTAAATATGAGAAACCAGGTTTCCCCATCACTAAGTATAATAACCTTCAAGTACACCCAAAGGAAACCTGGTTTCTAAACGAAGCCCAAAAACTCAAAAAACCGTTATTGTAAATTCTGGGTAAATATGAGAAACCAGGTTTCCCCATCACTAAGTAAAATAACCTTCAAGTAAACCCAAAGGAAACCTGGTTTCTAAACGAAGCGTAAAAACTCAAAAAACCGTTATTGTAAATTCTGGGTAAATACGAGAAACTGGTTTCTAAACGAAGCGCAAAAACTCAAAAAACCGTTATTGTAAATTCTGGGTAAATACGAGAAACTGGTTTCTAAACGAAGCGCAAAAACTCAAAAAACCGTTATTGTAAATTCTGCGTAAATATGAGAAAGGTTTCTAAACGAAGCGCAAAAACTCAAAAAACCGTTATTGTAAATTTTGGGTAAATACGAGAAACTGGTTTCTAAACGAAGCGCAAAAACTCAAAAA
>NZ_RSCL01000023.1:95868-162601 GCF_003991905.1 Dulcicalothrix desertica PCC 7102
CCGGTTTCTTTTGGTAAAAATTTAAGATTGTCGTGTTTAGTGTTAAAGAAACCGGGTTTCAGGGGTTTTTAAACAAAGCTAGGTATAATCGATTTACACTCACCAACAATAAGAGTAGGTAAACTATCAAGACTATCATTTGGACATAAATAGCCATCAACCTCGGTACCAATTTCTAAAACTTGGTTAGCACGACACCAACAGTATTCGACGATCATTGTCTCAAAGTCTTTCAAATACTGAACATAATAGCTTTTGTCACTACTATATTTCACTAATACTTTGCAACGTTTATACGGTAAAGAAAATTTAATTTGTGCCAACATACCAATATACCTGCCAGTTATTGATTCGCTACTAAACTTATCTAATGGGAGCAAATTAAATCGCTTAAAAAATCAGCAATATCAAGTTTGATCTAAACTCGTGACATTAATAGTTTTATTAAGCCGAGATAAAGGGAACACATTTCAAAGTTATAAGACAAAAGTTTATGAACAGCACTAGTATATATACTGAATTTAAGTAAAGGCGGATATTTGTAAACCCGCCCTACGGTAATATCAAATGGGTAAAGTTTATCTTGTCGGCGCCGGACCTGGAGATGTGGCATATTTAACGGTAAAAGCTTATAAACTTTTACAACATACAGAAGTACTAATTTATGATGCCCTTGTTGACGCGGAGTTATTAGAGTTGGTACCATCAGATTGTTTAAAACTTGATGTTGGTAAACGTGGAGGAAAGCCGAGTACAGCGCAAGCTTCCATCAACGAGTTGTTAGTGCAATATTGTCAACAGGGAAAACAAGTAGTACGGTTAAAATCTGGTGACCCGTTTATATTTGGACGGTGTACTTCTGAAATTGAAGCATTGAAAGCAGCAAATTGCGAGTTTGAAGTTATACCAGGTCTTTCTTCCGCGCTAGCGGCGCCGACCTTAGCAGGCATACCTTTAACCGACCCAGTACTGAGTAGATGTTTTACAGTTTTTACAGCGCATGAACCAGATGCACTGAACTGGGAGGCATTAGCGGCAATTGAAACACTAGTTGTGCTGATGGGTGGTAGTACTCTACCAGAAGTAATATATCGGCTTATAAAATATGGGAAGTCGCGCAAAACACCTATTGCTGTGATACGTTATTGTGGGACACCCCAACAGCAAATCTGGACGGGAACGCTCGAAACAATTCTCGAAATAACAGCAAATATTTCACTCTCACCAGTAGTAATTACAATTGGTGAAGTAGTTCAACTCAGGAAGTATCTTCAAACAGACAATGTAGAGACCGACCAAGCGATAGGTAAGTAGCACTCACCAATTTATGCCTACCAACATCTCTCCCCTTCCACCAACACAAACTCTCCCTCTTGCTGGCAAAACTATTTTAGTAACACGTGCAGCAGGACAATCAAGTCAATTTGCCCAAATGCTGATTGACTGTGGCGCCAATGTTATAGAAATGCCAGCACTTGAAATTTGTCAACCATCTTCTTGGCATTCCTTAGATAATGCGATAGCTAATATAACAAGCTTTGATTGGCTAATCTTAACTTCCACCAACGGAGTAGAATATTTCTTAGAGAGATTATTTGCTACTGGTGGGGATGCACGTTCATTAAGAAATGTAAAAATTGCTGTTGTTGGAGAAAAAACGGCTCAATGTTTACAAACGCGAGGACTACGTGCGGATTACATTCCCCCTAACTTCGTTGCAGACTCATTAATTGAAAACTTTCCAGAAGAACTTACAAATAAAAAGATTTTATTTCCGCGTGTTGAAAGCGGTGGACGTGAAGTCTTAGTAAAAGAATTGGGTGCAAAGGGTGCAGAAGTCATCGAAGTAAGTGCTTATCAGTCATGCTGTCCTAAAAGCATCCCCCCTTCGGCAGAAGTTGCACTCCAAAGTGGTACAGTAGACATTATTACGTTTGCTAGCTCCAAAACAGTGCAATATTTCTGTGAACTAGCAAAACAAGTATTCGGCGATAATTCCATCGAGAATTATTTAGAGAGTGTATGTATTGCCTCAATCGGTCCACAAACATCAAAAAGTTGTCGTACACTTATCGGACACGTAAACATTGAAGCAGTCGAATACACCTTACCCGGATTAACACAAGCCCTTATTCAATGGGGTGTAGAGACGCAACATGTCGTGTCTCCGTAACAGGAGTAAAGACCGTATATGTACGGTCTCTACAATTCATAACCTTTAACTAAATGAAACGCATAATTGGACTAACAGGTGGAATCGCGACAGGAAAGAGTACAGTAGCAAACTATTTAGAAAAAACTTATAAATTTCCTATATTAGACGCTGACATGTACGCACGCGAAGCAGTTGCCGCTAATTCTTTCATATTAAATAAAATCGCACAACGTTACGGTCAAGATATATTATTGAACAATGAATTAAACCGTGCAAAATTAGGCGAAATTATATTTAATAATGGATCAGAACGCCTTTGGGTTGAAAGTCTAATTCATCCTTATGTAAAAGAAAGATTTAATCAAGAAATAATTGTATGTTCTAGTAATATATTAGTTTTAGTCATTCCATTATTATTTGAAGTAGGAATGACTGACTTAACTACAGAAATTTGGGTTGTAAGCTGTTTAGAGTCGCAGCAGCTAGAACGATTAATACAACGTAACAATTTAACTTTAGAGCAAGCGCAAGCTAGAATTAAGAGTCAAATGCCACTTGCTGAAAAAATCGCGCGCGCAGATGTGGTACTAGATAATTCGCATTCTTTAGATACGCTCTTGAAACAAGTGGACATTGTAATTAAAACAGGTGAATACAAGACTTACGCATAAAATCTTATAAACTCGGTTTATGCAACGTAAGTTCTATTTCGATGGGGAATTTGAATTTTCAAAAATGCGTCTTTAGTATAAAAACTAATATGTGATAAAAGTCCGTATATAAATATAGCTACTCCTAACTGTTCTAACAACTCTTCTAAAGTAACCTCAAATATATAAAAGATAGACTGTTTCGTGTACACGCTAACAATATAGCCCCCTACTAATTCACAACCTATTGCACCAGCAATGAATGTTGCACCAGCTATCAAAAATAAGTTTCTGGTGTTTGCATTCAGATTAGTTATAAATTTCAAGAATACTAGTAAAAAGATTAATACACCAATGCCTGCGGGAATGACCCAAGCGAAATATAAAAAGCCACTAGTTCCAAGGGCTGTCCGTACTGGTCCTACCATGCGTTCATGCAGACTAGCTATTTCATCGAAAGACAGGAAAGCAAATATAAATGATAGTCCTCCCCAGTAAAGAGTGTACGAATCATGTCTATTCTTTTTAATGTAAGTTATGAAACTTAAAATGATTGAGCAAAAGAGTAATGCCGATGCTGAGTAGAAAGCGGGTATGTTCATTTCTCCATCAAGATCAAAGGCAATAGCAAAAGCATCACGTAAGAAAAAGTCGGGAAGATACCGCTGACTTAAGCTTCCAATCAGACCTGCAGATACAAGAAAAGATATTATGGTTACAAAAACTCTGAAAGCAAGTTTAGGAGAAAGATTAATAGTTATATTTTCAGGCTCTAAAATAGTTTGTTGCTCGAAGCTATTTTTTAAATTTTCTTTGAAATATGTAATTGTTTGTGGTTTAACCCAGCCTCGTTCAACTAAAATGGTTTCGAGACTTTTTTTGCTTATCTGCTGCTGCTTAACTACAGAACATAATTGTTTTTTGTCAATCAGACCTGCTTTGGTCAAACTCTCTGCAAGTAACTTTTCCACATCAATGTTATTTTCTGCCCTCTTCATTAAAGTCTTCCTTCGTAAGTAAGATGTTTGGGACAGATGCAATTTAAAACTCATATTGATAAATGTCTTATTGAATACTTCAACTATTATCACACTGAATAACTAATTAATAATGAAGCCTTAATAAGCTCTTAACCCTTTAGTGTAAAGATATCATGTAATTAATATTATGTCTACTTACATACCGCACTTAGCAATGAATTTACTTGTATCTCTGACTGAGAAATAGTACTTACTTGGTCATACCACCGAGAAAAAAAGTATCAATTATAACCTAAAAATACTAAGGTACTATTCGCAAGGGTAATATTATTGGTGCTGGTTTAGTTGTAGCGAAAGATATTGCACCTCATTGCAGTTGCAGCTCGGAATGCACCAGGTTTAGAAACCGGGCTTCTTTACGATAAATTAGGGATTTATAGCAAAATTTTATTAAGAAGCCCGGTTTCTTTTGGCTTGTTGATAATGCTGCATTCCCGTGAGGTAGTGAGTCTTGTAATATTAACCTTTGAATAAAGGAATAGAATTTTTGTTCTTAAAGTTCGTATTATCCAAAGGTAATTGAACTGTAAAAGTGGTACCCTTACACAATTCACTTTCTACATTTAGCTTTCCTTTATGTACACTAACTATAGCTTCAACAATAGATAAACCTAAACCTGAACCACCAGTGCTGCGAGAACGGTCACTCGAAACACGGTAAAAACGGTCAAAAATGTGAGGAAGTTCCTGAAGTGGAATACCAATACCTGTATCCTGAACTTTAATTACAGCATAATAGTCACTTCTATTTAATAAAATTTTTACATCTCCTCCTGTCGGCGTGTATTGAATTGCATTAACAATTAAATTAGAAAACAAACGATAAAGCTGGTCGGTATTGCCAATAATATTTAAGGGTTGATGCGCGGAGTCTACAGATGTTAATGTTATTCCTGCGGCAGTTGCCATTGCTTGAAATTCTTCTATTAAATCGCTAATTATGTCGTTTAAACAGCCTTTTTCATGTTGCTTAAGTTCTTTAATAGACTGTTTCTCTAAACGTGCTAACATTAATAAATCAACAACTAAATTTGTCAGTCGCTGATTTTGACGGTGGATAGTTTGCAAAATATCGCGCGTTTCTTCTTCATCTAATTGTGGCGATAACAGCGCGGACTCTACAGTGGCGCCCGTAGCAGCTAAAGGAGTCCGTAATTCATGTGCGGCATCGGCGGTAAACTGTTGAATTTGTCTGTAGGATTTATAAATAGGCTGCATTGCTAATCCAGATAACCACCAGCTAGCAGCAGTAATTATACCCATCGCTATTGGCAAACCTAATACTAAAACTAATTTTACACTATCAAGATAATGATTAAATTCTTCTAAACTTCGCCCAATTTGCAAGTAACCCCAATCACCATTATATCGAGTGTGTAAATGCATTGTTAATTGATGAAATTCATTGCCTTGTCTATCTTTAACAAATTGCCAAGTTTTTTTATTAAAATTAGTAGATATGAGTTCTGGGTAGTTGCCTGCCGTCGCAATTAAACGTCCAGAAATATCAAAAAAACGAATATAGTAATTACTTTTGTCAAAAGCACCAACAACATGACGTTTAGTGTCTGGTTGCTGTTGAATACAGTTGGCGCCCACACACATACTAAAATTTGGAAATAACTGCTGTACAGCAGGTTCTAAACGTCCAGGTGTTGGTAACTTTGGTTCAATAGTATCATGTATAGTTCCAGCGATTGATTCTATTTCATTGTCTAAAGCTACTACATGAGCATGAAATACTGAAGAGTAAAAACCGAAGGCACATAAGCTTAAAATTAAACCCATGACAACGGCATAATATAAAGCTAGACGAATGCGAGTAAGTCGGAACAATCTATTTTGATTCATTGCGCTCAATTAAGCCGATATCCCATACCGTGTAAAGTTTCAATTGGGTTATCGCAGCCACTATTTAATAGTTTACGACGCAATAAACGTATTTGTGCTGCTACCACATTACTTCCTGCTTCTGCACTAACTTCCCATACTGCCGAGCGAATTTGTTCAGTAGTAACAATTTGGTTTTGATGTTTCATTAAATATTCTAGAATTTGAAATTCTTTATTAGTCAGAGGTATTACTTGTTGATTAGCTGTTGCGTCACTACTAGCAACTGAATTATTCGCATAATCTAAAGTTAAATTACCAACAGTAAGCTTTGGAGGTTGAAATAGGGGAGAGCGACGCTGCAATGCCCGTAACCTTGCCAGTAATTCTCCCATACCAAACGGTTTTACTAAGTAATCATCGGCGCCTGCATCTAAACCAGCAATTTTATCTTCCATCCTATCCTTAGCTGTTAGCATCAAGATAGGTAGAGAATTTCCTTTTAAACGTAGTCTTTTACACAATTGTAAACCACTAATACCTGGAAGCATCCAATCGATAATAGCTACAGTATACTCTGCCGAGCTATTTTCTAAATATGCCCATGCATCTGTACCATCTATGACCCAATCAACCAAGTACTTATGCTGGTTGAGAGTGCGCTTGATAGCAGTTCCTAAATCTGGCTCATCTTCGACTAGCAACACCCGCATATCAAAAAAATACAACTATATTTATTAGTTTGGCTCTTAACAATGAAATCAAGATGAAATTTTTATTTACCCCTTGACTCTCCAGTAGACGGGAGAATTCACAATAAAATTAGTTATTTAAAGGGTGATTTATATGACACTTCAACTAAAAGTTCCGAACATGGCTTGTTCTGCTTGTGGCGCCACTATTACAGAGGCGATAAAAGCTGTTGACCCTAGTGCGACGGTGCAAGCTGACCCGAAGACGAAGTTGGTTAATGTTGAGACTCAAGAAGAGGAAGTGGTAATTAAAGAGGCTGTTATTGCTGCTGGTTATTCGGTTGGGTAATACCTGTTATTTAAGGGCGGGCAAGGATGCCCACCCCACAAGATTTTTATCCTACAAGATTTTTATCCTACAAGATTTTTATCCTACAAGATTTTTATCCTACAAGATTTTTATCCTATAAGATTTTTATCCCACAAGATTTTTAGTGGAGGAAGATATGGAGAATGCTGCTTTAAAGCTACGCGGTATGAGTTGTGCTTCTTGCGCGCGAAGTGTTGAGGAAGCAATTAGTTCTGTAAATGGTGTGTCGGAGTGTATTGTGAATTATGGCGCCGAACTGGCAACAGTGAAATATGACCCTCAACAAACGAATGTAACGGTTATTCAAAAAGCTGTGGATGAGGCTGGTTATTCTGCTGTACCATTGCAACAGCAAAACCCGGCAGCACAACAGGATGAAAGCGAAAAGCGTAGACTGTCAAGAGAAACTAATGAACTAACCCGCAAGGTAGCTGTTGCAATTATTCTCAGTGGGATAATTGTTATTGGTTCTATACCAATGATGACTGGGTTGCATGTACCTTTTATCCCTATGTGGTTACATAACCCTTGGTTGCAACTAGTGCTAACAATTCCTATCCAGTTTTGGTGCGGCTTATCTTTCTATAGTAATGCGTGGAAGGCTTTTAAACGCCATGCGGCAACTATGGATACTCTTGTTGCATTAGGCACTAGTACGGCATTTATTTATTCGCTATTTCCTACATTTTTTCCAAGTTTTTTTATCTCTCAGGGTCTTAGACCAGATGTATATTATGAAGCTTCCTCTGTTATCATCGCTTTGATATTATTGGGAAGACTCTTAGAAAGCCGTGCGAAAAAACAAACTGGCGAAGCTATCCGTAAATTAATTGGTTTACAAGCAAAAACCGCGCGTTTAATTCGTAACGGACAAGAAATTGATATTCCTATTGAAGAGGTGCAAATTGAAGATGTAATATTAGTTCGTCCTGGTGAGAAAATTCCTGTTGATGGTGAAGTAGTTGATGGCACATCAAGTATTGATGAATCTATGGTGACTGGTGAAAGTGTAGCAGTGAAAAAACAACCAGGTGATGAAGTAATTGGCGCCACCATCAACAAAACTGGTAGCTTTAAGTTTAGAGCAACACGAGTAGGAAAAGATACCGTTCTCGCCCAAATAGTTCAGCTTGTTCAACAGGCTCAAGGTAGTAGGGCGCCTATCCAAAGATTAGCAGACTCTGTAACAGGGTGGTTTGTACCTGCGGTAATTGCAATTGCACTCCTTACCTTCGTGATTTGGTTTAATATCATGGGTAATCTCACCCTTGCTTTAATTACCACAGTAGGAGTATTGATTATCGCTTGTCCTTGTGCATTAGGTTTAGCGACTCCAACATCAGTAATGGTAGGAACGGGTAAAGGCGCCGAAAACGGTATTTTAATAAAAGGCGCCGAGAGTTTAGAACTAGCACACAAAATCAAAACAATAGTCCTAGATAAAACCGGAACCATCACCCAAGGAAAACCCACAGTCACCGACTTTATAACCGTCAACGGAACTGCAAACAACAATGAAATAAAATTATTGCAACTAGCCGCATCACTCGAACGCAACTCAGAACACCCACTAGCCGAAGCAATAGTCAGATACGCCCAAACCCAAAATGTAAACAATAATGTAGAGACGCAAAATTTTGCGTCTTTAACAGGTAGTGGTGTACAAGGTGTTGCTAATAACCACCTAGTACAAATTGGTACACAACGCTGGATGGAAGAATTGGGTATAAAAACTCAAGCTTTGTCTAAGGAGAAAGAACGTCTAGAATATCTCGGTAAAACAGCCATATACATCGCAGTAGACAGCAAAATAGAAGGATTAATGGGTATTTCTGATGCAGTTAAACCCACTTCCACCCAAGCTGTAAAAGCATTGCAAAAATTGGGTTTAGAAGTAGTAATGCTCACAGGAGACAATCGTCGTACCGCAGAAACAATTGCCAAAGAAGTTGGTATCAACCGTGTTTTAGCAGAAGTTCGACCCGACCAAAAAGCAGAGACTGTGAGAAAATTACAAAGCGAAGGAAAAATTGTTGCAATGGTGGGTGATGGTATCAATGATGCACCTGCACTAGCTCAAGCTGATGTGGGTATAGCTATTGGTACAGGAACAGATGTAGCAATTGCTGCTAGTGACATTACGCTTATCTCTGGTGATTTACAAGGTGTAGTGACGGCAATTCAACTTAGCCATGCAACAATTCGCAACATTCGCCAAAATTTATTCTTCGCCTTTATTTACAACGTTGCAGGAATTCCAATTGCTGCTGGTATTCTCTTTCCTATTTTTGGCTGGTTGCTTAATCCAATTATTGCAGGCGCCGCGATGGCGTTCAGTTCAGTATCAGTATTAACAAATGCATTGCGTCTGCGTAACTTCCGACCCAAAGTAATTGCATAGGGGGCATATATGATGTTGATTAAAAAGCTAATTATTGGCATTGCTTCTTTAGGATTATTATTTGGTGGCGCCAGCAATAGAACAGTAGCCCAAATGCCCCATCAAACCCATAATTCTGCCACATCACAGACAAGTGAATTTCAACGTATTGAACAACCGCTATGGGTAAAAGGAGTAGTTACAGCTTCAGGTTTAGGGTTAATAGGTTTAGAAGTATGGTGGTTTTTGTTTAGTAAACCGAAGTCACGAAACGCAGAAGCTCATGATGGCATTCAAGAAGTTACAATTACAGTAGATGGAGGTTACGAGCCAAGTCGAGTGGTGGTTAATGCAGGCAAACCAGTACGTTTAAACTTCCTGCGTCGTGACAAAAGTAGCTGCTTAGAACAAGTTGTATTTCCCGACTTTCATATTGCTCAAGACTTAGGTTTAAATCAAGTTACACCAATTGAGTTTACACCTCAACAACCAGGTCAATACACCTTTGCCTGTGGAATGAATATGTTTCGCGGTATCGTGGAAGCAAAATAGCGCGAATAATAACGGATTTTCCGATGATTTGTCAAAAATTATACCAGTGTAGAGACGCGATTAATCGCGTCTCTACAGCACGGGTTTAAAATTAAGATTAGGAAATTATTGTAGAGGTGTGCGCGTATGTTATTGCAAGAAAATACAAAACAAATAGGCGCCGTTGCCAAAGAAAGTGGTGTACCAATCAAAACTATCCGTTACTACGAAGAATTAGGCTTGCTCAAAGCATCGGGTAGAACTGAAGGCGGGTTTAGATTGTTCGACTCTGATGTTTTTTCTCGCTTACATTTTATCAAGCGCGCGCAGAGTCTTGGGTTAAGTTTATCAGAAATTAAAGATTTTTTGTCAGTTCATGACCAAGGTGATTTACCTTGCGACCATATCAAAGCTAGACTGCAAGATAAGGTGCTAATGATTAATAAACAAATTCAAGAACTTATGATGTTTAAGCAAGAGTTAGAGAGTCTTCTTTCAGGATGGGAAGCGGTGACAGAAAATCCGGAACAAACAATTTGTCCAATTATTGAAAAAAATTAATTTAAGCACTCATATTCCCGACTTCGCGCGCATTTGTCGGGAATCTGGTTCGACTATTTACTGATTAAAATTAAATCGACCGTTTACTTTATCACCACTAATATCCGCATTAATTCTTACTTGATATTGACCAGCGGCGCCTTTATCTAACTTCACAGCATAATGTTTACCTTTAGCATCATAAGTCAGTGGAACAGTTTGAATTTTCCCATCCGGCGCCTGAATATCAGCCGTAACTTTTGCGTTTGAAACAGTTTCGTGTTTATCACCTTTTAGCACGTATAAATCTAAATGAGTGGCACCATATTCTTTTTCAGGGACTAACTCTAAGTGATATTTTCCAGTCTCCACAACTTGACCGCCTTTGCTGCTTTGAGAATGGTCAGTATTTTTATTGCTACTTGCTACGGTTTCTGTCTTACCTGTAGTTTCTGTAGTACTACTATTTGTATTGCTGCTCTCTGAAGTTTGGTTGTTGCAGGCGCCTAAAAAAAATAATCCTGCACTAGCTATAACTACAAAGCTTAGTTTAAATGATTTCATTAATTTACTCCTATCAATTGTTAATTGTGTAAAAGGTACTGCAATATTTCGTTGTTATTTAGAGGTGCATTCCGGTGAGGTAGCTACATATGCATCAAAAACTGCTCCTCTTTAGGTTCGTCTGCTTTCTTTGGAAACAAATGTTTACCAAAGGTTGCATATAAAGCAGGCAAGACCACTAAAGTTATGGCTGTCGAAGTAAACAACCCACCAAAAACAACTATAGAAAGTGGTTGTAAAAGTTCTTGTCCTGGGCCACCTTGTAGTACCATCGGCGCCAAACCCAAAGCGGAAGTCAAAGCTGTCATCAAAATCGCATTTAATCTTTCCATCGACCCTTTAACTATAATATCTTTCAACGGCATTCCTTCAGCATATTTACTATTGTAATTATCTACCAGTAATAAACCGTTGCGAGTTGCTACCCCAAATAAAGAAACAAACCCAACCAAAGAAGCAACAGAAATAACTCCTCCAGTTAAAGCTACTGCAATTACACCTCCTACCAAGCCAATTGGTAAGTTAATCATAATCATGATGGTAGAAGGGATAGATTGAACTGACATGTACATGAGTACAGTGATAGCAACAAACGCGATGATACTGAAAACAAGAATATTTTGTGTAGCACGTTCTTCTGCTTCAAATTGCCCTGCGTATTGAATAAAATACCCTGCCGGAATTTGAACATTGCGTTTTACTTTAGCTTCGATATCATTGACTATTGAGCGTAAGTCTCGACCTTTAGCATTCGCTGAAACTACAATTAAACGAGAAACATTTTCACGATTGATTGTATTTGGTCCAGTACCGTCTTGAATTCTTGCAACATTTCCTAAAGGAATTTTTTGCCCATTCGGAGTGTCAATCAATAAAGTACGAATCGTTTCTAAATTTTGCCGCGCGTCTGGTTTCAACCACACTACTAGGTCAAACGATTGTTGATTTTCTAAAACTTGAGAAACAACTTGTCCGTTGAGTGCAGTTTCAATAATACTAGAAATATCTCCAACTGAAAATCCATAGCGACTTGCTGCGTCTCTATCAAATTTGATTTGAATTTGCGGTACGGGAATTTGAGGTTCAAGCAATAAATCAACAACTCCATCAACAGTTTTCATTTGTGCTTCTACTTGTTCGCCAATTTTGCGAAGTTCTGCTAAGTCGGAACCAAAAATCTTTACCGCTATAGCACTGCGAACGCCAGATAAGACTTCATCCATCCGGTGAGAAATAAATCCGCCAACGTTAGGCGCCGCACCTGGTATTTTATTAAACTCTTGACGCAGTTTTTCTAAAGTTTTCGAGCGATTTTTCATTCCTTCTTGGCTTAGTTCAATATCCACATGCGCCAAATTAACACCTGCTGCATCTGCATCTCCTGCCGCGCGTCCCGAACGTGTTTGAATAAACTTAAATCTACGGTCATTTTTTAACGCTTCTTCAACTACATGACCAGCTTTTGTAGTTGCTTCTAAAGACACACCAGGATATAAACTTAAAGTATTTACCATTGTTTGCTCTTGAAACTCTGGCAAAAACGCTCTACCAAAAGTAGGAATTATTGCAATCGAAGCCACAGTTAAAGCTAATGCAATACCAATAATTAATAATGAATTACGAAAAGAAAAATTTAGACAGTTACTATAAATCCTCTTACATAATCTTGCTAACCAAGGTTCTCGCTTTGTTACCTTGATGTTGGGTAATAAAATTGCACATAATGCTGGGGAAACTAGAAGTGATTCTAAACTAGAAATTACTACCACCACTAAGTAAGAAATACCCATCGGTGTAAAAATTCGTCCTTCCACACCTGGTAAGGTGAAAATTGGTGAGAAAACAATAATCCCGATAATCGTGGCGCCAATTAAAGATTCTCGTACTTCTTCAGAACCTTCAAAAATAATTTCTAACGGTGGTAATGGGTTAGAAGCAGTTTTATTTTCTCGTAATCGTCTATAAGTATTTTCACCATAAACAATTGCATCATCTATTGCTGTACCAATTGCTACTGCTAAACCACCTAAAGTCATAGTATTAAGCCCAATACCTAACCATGAAAGCGCTAATAGTCCAAACAGTAATGTTAAGAAAAAATCTAGTAAACATACTGTCAGAGTACGCCAATTCATGAGAAAAGGAATTAGAATTACTCCCGCAATAATGCTACCTTGAATCAAAGATGATCGGACATTTTGAACCGAAGACTCAATATAACTATCTTGACGAAATGTAGTAGTTATTTTGATATATGAGGGTAAACCAGCTTTAATTTCTTGCATTGCCGCTTCTACCGCACGCGATACAGTAGGAGTATCAGCAAGCGGCTGTTTGTTAACCATTAAAATAATTGCTGGTTTACCGTTGAAACTGCCATCACCGCGTTTAATGGCGCCTCCAATTTGCACAACAGCAACATCTTCTAGTCTAACAGGTACACCATTACGAGAAGTGATAGTTGATTTTTGTAAATCTTCTATAGATTCAATTCGTCCAATACCACGAATTAATTTTTCTGAATCTGGTGTAATTAAATAACCACCCGGAGCATTAACATTAGCGGCTTTTGCAGCGTTAGTAACTTGCTCTAACGAAACATTAAAAGCTGCTAATTTTGCTGGGTCAACTAATACCTGATATTGCCGAGTATCTCCACCAAAAACTAATACCTGACTTACACCTGGAACAGCTAGCAAACGATTTGTAACTTGCCAATCAACAATTCGCCTAATTTCCATTGTAGAGACGCGATTAATCGCGTCTCTACGAGTGCTGTGTATGGTAAAAGCGTATTGGACAACCAAACCAACTGGTGAAGTGGTGGGGGAAATTTGGGGTGTTTCTACTCCTGGTGGTAGTTTGCTTGTAGTTTGTTGTAATCGTTCCGTAACTAGCTGACGTGCAGTATAAATTTCTGTACCCCAATTAAATATTACCCTGACCGCAGAAATTCCCGGCGCCGAGGATGAGCGAACTGCTGTGACTCCTGGTGTACCATTAATTGCGCTCTCAATTGGTAAAGTTACTAAAGACTCTACTTCTTCCGGCGCCAGTCCTGGTGCTTCGGTTTGAATTTCAACTTGTGGCGGTGCAAACGGTGGTAACACATCCAACGGCATCTGAGGAATGACGTAAAATGTCCACAGTGAAACTATAACTGTAGCTAAAACGACCAACCAGCGTCTGTCAATCACCCACCTGACAATGTTACTGAGCATTTTAGATTTTTGTAATTTGCACTTGCCACCAGAAAATAACAGGTGGCGCCTATCTATAGTTTTCCAGATGGTAATGAAATTAGGATGAAATTTTGAGAGGCTTTATGACTATGGATAAACCAAGAGTTTTTGCTGATTTCCACAACGCCAATACTCAAGGACGCTTACGTCTCAATTGTACTGGAACGATTGAGGATTTAGCTCGCCAAAAAATTTGGCTGCGAGATGCTCAAGAATTAACACTATACAGTGAAGATTTAGAAGTTGATGGAATTGTTAGGTACTCTACCGAAGAAAATGTTTGGGTCGCTGTAATTAATTGGGATGAGATTCGAGAGCAAGAAAATTACTTAATTCAAGAAAGCAAGCTCAATCGATAATTTCGTTTTGTAAAGTTTGTTTCAAAAATCAATTTGTTTGATTCAAAGCTTTACTAACGAGTAGCTAATACCATTTCTATATGAAGATGCACTTTATTACTCTTACTCCCCCCTTATTAAGGGGGGCTGGGGGGGATTTAATTATTGGCAGCTTCATATTAAATTGGTATAAGTTGGGTTCCGCTGCGCTCCACCCAACCTACTGCTTGTGGTTATCTATGTAAACTTCGCTTTCAAGATTTAAAATTTTTTCACTAGCACTGTGTATTGTAACTAATGAATCGCGCGTTCGACGACTCGACCAATAACTACCTGCAGCAAATGCGACGCCAACTACTCCTATTCCCCCAACTCCTAATAACCACAAGGGTATTGGTGAATTATTAGTTTTAACTTGAGTTTCTTTTGCGTGGGAATGTTCGTCTGTTGTACCACCGCGTAAAGATTGTGCATACAGTTGCGGCGCCCGTTGTATAACTATTACATCGCCATTGAACAAACCGCTTTTGATTTCTACCATGTCACCAGATGTTTGTCCTAAAGTCACTTCGCTAGCTTGGTATGCGTTGCCATTTTGTATATAAACAAGTTTTTTACCGTTTGCATCAACTACTGCTGCTGTGGGGATAGCAGTAACAGGTGTGCTAGTTTTATCTGTGAGGACTTCGAGTTCGGCAAACATTCCTGGTTTAAGTTGTCCAGCAGCGTTTTCTATTTCGGCTTGCACTGGTAATACTTGCGTTTCTCCAGATACTAATGTTCCAACGCGCGATATTCTGCCAGAAAAGGTAGTGTTTGGTAAACTTGCAACTTTTACTTTTATTCTTTGACCGACTTTGACTTTACCTAAATCTTTCTCATAAATATTTGCCGTAGCAAACACTCTACTATCATTAATAATCGTCATTAATTTGCCACCTGCATCGTTAAAAGTTTGACCGAGAGTAACTTCGCGGTCGGCAACTTTACCCGATATCGGCGCCGTAACTGTCACCAAACCCTTTGAATTAGGCGCATTGCCGATTTGTTGCAGTCTCGTTTGGTAAGTGCTATCACTGAGGCGTAAACGTTCTTGGGCTACTTGTAATGCTGATTGTGCCCGTTTGATTTGAGCTTCTGATTCAATCACATCTCGTCTACTTCTAGCTGTGGTTAATTTAGCGCGTGCTTCTGCTAATTGAGTTTGAGACTCTAAAGCGTTACGACGAGGTAAGGCGCCTGCATCCGCTAACTGTTTATCTTTACTATATTTTTCAGTAGCAAATGAGACTTGGCTTTGTGCTTCAGCAATTTCAGCATTAGCTATTTGCACATAGCGTTGATAATTTTGTTGAGCTAATTTTAAATCTGTTTGTGCTTGTTGTAATGAAGCCGTCGCGTCTGCACGTTTTTCTTGAGATTCTACGCGCAATGTCACTAAATCAGGACTTGTTAACACAGCAACGGGTTGCCCTTTTGTAACCGTGGCGCCGGGTTCCACTAGTAACTCAACCACTTTGGCGCCATTTGAAGGGGTAGTAACTTCTACTTTTTGGCTGGGTAATGTTTCAATTTGTCCGGTAGTTTTGATACCTACTGCTAATAGTTGACGTTTGACTGATTGGGTTTTAATACCTAGTCGGTTAGCTGTATCAGTGTCAACTTGTACAGAACTGGGGGTTGCTGTATCACCACCGCTTTTAAATTCATTCCCATGTCCACCATGTGCCAAAACAACTGCTGGACTTGCTAGTAATAACAAGTTGATGAGCGTGCCAGAAAGACGATAAATTGCTTTTTGTGTACGGTTAGAGAGTCCCATCGCGCGTTTGCAGTGTCCTTTGGTTATTAGGGGGGTGCTTAGTTGGGGAACTCGCACCTACTCTACAGCTTTGCAGATAGATATGAAATCAAGATGAAATTGCTCCCTACCTTGGATATGAGGTAAACAGAAAGATTCTTCGCTTTTATAGTATATAATTATTACAATCTTCAATATAAACAAACAAATCACTGTATACCCTACCCGCACGCATATGAGAAAGCAAGAAGTTATGGGAAGTGTTGACGAAAATGGTTTGCTGTACCTGGATGAACCATTAGCAGTTACAAAGCATAGTCGTGTCAAAGTAATTGTGCAGTTTGTAGAAGATGAAATAGATTCTGACCTGGAGTCAAAAGAATCTATATTAAATAGTCTTCGTACTTCATTGCAGCAAGCTAAAGTTGGAAAAACCAGACCGATTTCAAAACTTTGGGATGATATAGATGCAGAGTAAGCAGCCCCCAGTTCAAGTTAAATTTACAGATGAGTTTAAGCGTCGTCTACGTATTTTATCTAAAAAGTATCGTAGTGTTCGTTCTGATATTCAACCAACAATAGCACAATTAGAAATAGGAGACTTTGTTGGTAATCAAATTGCTGGAACAGGAAATACTGTTTTTAAAGTAAGAATTCGTAACAGTGATATTCAAAAAGGGAAAAGTGGCGGTTATCGCCTTATCTATCAGCTTGAATCAAATACAATTGTTATACTTTTACTAATATATTCTAAGAGTGATCAAGAGGATGTTACAGCAGAGGAAATTAAATTAGCTATAAATGAATTTCAAAAAGAAGATGACAAAGAGTAGAATTTATCCCCCGAAGTTAGGGGGATTCTTGGTAAAGTGCTATAACTTACTTTTTGTACCAAGCTTGGCGCCACTGTTTCATTTGATTAATTTCTGCTTGCTGTGAGGAAATTATATCTTGGGCAAGTTTTTTGATTTGCGGACGCTTGGACTTACTCGCAGCATCTTGTGCCATCACTAGGGCGCCTTCGTGGTGAGGAATCATTGCATCGATAAAGCGTAAGTCAAACTCGTTATCTGCTGCGCCCAAGTCCATGTTCATCATCATCGCTTGCATTTGTTGAGATGACATATCAACAGTTTTCTTTTGTTGAGTATCGTAAGCTACAGGTTTACTTCCAGCTTTAGGATACCAAGCTTGGCGCCACTGCTTTAGTTCGGCAATTTCTTTATTTTGAGCCTTAATAATATCGTTTGCCAGCTTTTTAATTTCTGGACGTTTGGATTTTTGCAGTACTTCTTTTGCCATTATTACGGCGCCTTCATGGTGCGGAATCATAGAGTCGATGAACCGTAAATTGTAATTTGCATCGGCTGGTCCTAAATCCATTGCCATACTATGATTCATTCCACCATGATGATGCATACCATCGTGATTCATGCCACCTTGAGCAGTCTGCTTGTCGGTAGCTTCTGTTGCAGTGGTATTATTTGATTGAACCTGATTTTGGGATGCAGTTGTAGAACAAGCAGTTAACAAACCCGCAGAGGTAGCAGCTATTGTAAGGCTAAACGCTATCAAGCCAGTTTTCAATTGATTAATTCGCATAAATGTTTGATTGAGTTTATCTAAAGTTTTGTATATGCCGATTATCAACTCTCCAGTTAGCTGGAGAGTCAAGTCTTTGTTCGGTAATTACTGCTTTATAAGCGCGATATATAGCAAATTTTAGGTATATGAGGTACATACATAATACCCAAAACCCTGTAGAGACCGTATTAACCTGGTCTCTACATGCACCGTATTGACACGCAATCTGCTGTATATAAGTGTCGCAGTGTCTATAATACTTAGTCTGCCTTCTAAATATGAAATTAGGATGAAATATTAAGGTTGATTGTTCGTAGCGGTAGTCAATCTATATTACTCGACCGATGCTCTGGGGTTGCTTGTAGAAACAGCTTCAAACCAAGGCGCCGATTCTCCTACTGTCAAAAACTTTCTAGTCATCGTCTCGAAACCCGAAATTTATAATATATTATACGTAAACTACAGTTGAGAGTACATATAACCCATATATAGCCACAGTAAATATTTAACCTTTTCTTAAAATAAAACAATTAAACTAGTACAGTTAAAATTATTTATCCACTTTAATACAACCAAATGAATATTAAACGTCGTGAATTTTTGCTGTTGATGGGAGGAAGTGCCGGTGCGGTAGCTTTGGGTTCACTAAGTGGATGCGAACGAAAAGTAGGAATTAGCCCTCAAGTGACCAAACCTGTTGTTCAAGCATCATTCTCATTCAACCCAATCAAAGGTCCAATTCCTCTAGAAACTGATGGATTTAAATCAGAACAGCAAAAGGAAAACTATAGCAGTTTTGAGATAACTGATGATTTGACGTTGCCAGATGGGTATCAGTATCAAGTAATAGCAGCTTGGGGAGATAAAGTGGGTGATTCCCGTTTCGGTTACAATAATGATTATTTATCTTTTATCCCAATAAGCGAAAACGAAGGGTATCTGGTAATTAATTTTGAATATGTTAGTGCCATTCCCTGGATGCAAACTTACCAACAAGTTATTGGAAAATCGCTGCCATTTGATGAGGTAAAAGCATCTCTCAAAGAGAAAGCATCAACAAAAAATGAAATCAATGCTTTTGGTTTGGCAGATAAAGACTCTATTAAGTTGAAAATTAGAGAAATATCTTTTGAAGCGCTATTAGACCAAGGATTAGGTGTTATTTCGATTCGCAGAAATAGTAATGGTAGCTGGGAAAGAACTAATTCGAGTGCAGATAGACGAATTAGCGGTATTTCTGGTTTGGAGGATAAACGCTATCTGAAAGCGACTGGTCCTGCTGTTGCGGTATTTCGTAAAAAACAAGGGATAGGTTACATCGATAAACTTGGGGAGCGCATTATTGGAACTTTTGGTAACTGTGCGGGTGGAACTACACCTTGGGGTACTGTTCTGAGTGCCGAAGAAAACTTTCAAGCCCAAGTACCAGAACCTGTATATGCTGATGGTACGCCTTTCGACCCAGGTAAACGACCTTTTGCCCTTGATGATGAAGAACTTTATGGGCAGGGTAATGTATTTGGATTAGGCGCCCATAAATATGGTTGGATTGTGGAAGTAGACCCAGCAAATGCTAAAGACTATGGTGTCAAACATACTTGGTTGGGACGCTATCGTCACGAAGCTGTAGGTGTTCGCGCAGAAGCGGGAAAACCTCTAGCATTTTATTCTGGGTGCGACCGTAGAGGAGGGCACATTTACAAATTTGTTAGCAGTAAAAAAGTAAATAACCCAAAAGATAAAGCCAATTCTAAGCTTTTACAGCAAGGAATGCTCTACGCAGCCAAATTTAACGCAGACGGTACAGGTCGCTGGATACCTCTAAAAGCAGATACACCTGTTAACCCAGACCTTCCTGGTAATATCGCTGGTAATTTGATTCGTTTGCCAAAAGGTCTCGAAAGCAAAACATCAAAACAAACAAATCAAAAAAGTTTACTGAGACTTCCAGACCCTATCCCTGGTGGATATTTAGAAGTCAATAAAGACGAGCAAATAGCACAGTACAAGCAAAAATTCAAAAAACTCAACGACCTTTATACGGGCAACCCAGAAGAAAAACAGGGTGCTATTTTGATTGACGCACACTATGCGGCTAATGCAGTAGGCGCCACTTGTACAGCTCGTCCAGAGGACACAGAAATTGGACAAAATGGTGATTTATTTATCAGCTTCACCTCTGGCTCTACTGATAAAGAAGGGGGACCCGACACCAGGATATTCAAAAGTCCCAAAGGTGAAGCTCCCTACGAATATGGTTGGATAATGCGTCTAACAGAAGATGGAAACAACCCCGCAGCAAATACTTTTCGCTGGAAAATGATGGCAACAGGTGGTGAACCAGCAGCAGGTGGTCTTGGTTTTGCCAACCCAGATAATTTGCTGATAGACCGCAGTGGCAATGTATGGATGGTAACGGATATATCTACAACCAGACTTAATAAAGAGCTAAAAAGTCGTATTAGTGATGATGGCAAGCCAGTTGGTGTATCTGGTATATTCGGCAACAATGGTTTATGGTATATTCCGACAAGCGGCGATTATGCGGGTAAAGCTTTTCTTTTTGGAACAGGACCAATGGAGTGTGAAACTACAGGGCCTTGCTTTACCCCTGACGAGGAAACAATGTTTCTTGCAATACAACATCCCGGAGAAGCAAATGGCATTCGTAAAAATCAAGCCTTGGAAACAAGAGAATTTATGGTAACAACAACCACGGGCGAAGAATTTGTGCAAACTCGTAAAGTTCCAGTTGGCTCTAACTGGCCTAGCAAAAATCCTGATGCTCCACCTAAACCAGCAGTTGTAGCTATTACCAAATCTACAACTAGTTGACACAAGAAACTTTAGCAACGGATACGTATGTAAAGACGTGACATGTCACGTCTCTACAGGGGTTTCAGGTTTCGCAATTGGCTTAACCGAGCAGTATTGACACCACCTCTGTGTAAATTTGCTTTCCCATAAATTTTAAATAAAGAGCCGCAATCTGAAACAAATTAGCGTTTTTATTACGAAGGTATCCTAAGGATATACATTATCAGCGATTAATACTGGAGTATTAGTAAATTCAGCTTCAAGTTCTTTTTTCTCATTCAAATCCCAATCCAGCTTATAATCTCGTTCAATATCAGCAACAATAAATGGACGAACTTCCCCCATAATTGCTACAGTCTGACCTTTATTTATTGCAACTCTTGGTGGTTGTTTGAATAAAACTAGTAAATCTTCTCCACCAATTAATTGGTCTTCATCTAGCTTCATTAGAACTCGGTTTTTAATATTTTTGACTTCACCTACTACTGCAACCGTTCGACCATAATACTGGTTTGGTTGTTTAGTGACTTGACCGGGTTTGGGAGCTAACGCGATATAGCGCCCGATAATTGCAGGTTGGTTGATATAATCTGTATAGTATTTATCTTGTATATTCAATTTATAATCGCGCTCAATTTTTTGAATATCGAGGTTGCGAACCTGACCTGTCACTTGAACTTCTATATTTTGAGATGACGGTAAATCAAAAGGTACATCTGAAGCATTAATAACTACGATAGGTTTGCCACCAAAAAACCGTCTATCATTAACAGTAAAGGAGCTTACACCAACACGGCGAATGACTTTACTTCTAATTGTTACATTTCTACCAGTAAAGTCATCGCTATCACCTATAATTTCGGTTGTATTAGTAATTTTTGAGGTTATATTTTTGTCGCCATCAAAAAAACCGCAGCCTCTGGTTAGCATCGCTAATACAACGAGTAGAGCCAATATTGCTGCGTCTCTAATTCCTTGAGGTGTGATATCGTGTTCGGAAGCATCGTTAACTTTGTTATCTGTTTTTGGAATCTGGTTCATGAGTCAAGCCATATTATAAAGAATTTATTTAATCTATTTGTTTTGTATACTAATATGCTTCATTGCTGTTTCTATCTTAAGAGTGGTTCTATGCTAATATCTGATAAAAATTAAGATGTCAATGCTTATCATCCTGAAAAAAAAAACTGAATTTTTACAAAGATTTTAAGAAGGCAGTAACCAAAAAGTTAAACGTTTTATGACACTGTATAAAACTTATTTACTATTTTTTCAAAATCAAATTAGTAACAATTGCTAACATAAAATATAGCCGCAATAGTACTTCAATAGTCACAAATAATATTAAGATAATTAAATAACAAATTATTTAAAACCTATGAAGAAACCAAATTCACCGATAGAGCCAATCAAGCAGGTAACTTCTCATCTTTGGTTCGAGCGATTGGCAAGACTAGGATATCCAGCAAAAGGTTTAGTTTACCTGATTGTTGGTTTACTCGCTTCGGCAGCAGCTATTGGTTCTGGTGGTAGAACTACAGATACTAGTGGCGCCTTGAAAGCAATTGTTACGCAACATGAAGGAAAGCTTTTATTGAGTATGGTAACACTTGGAATTGCTGGGTAGGTACTTTGGCGCCTAGTTCAAACTTTTTTTGACCCAGAAAATCGTGGACTACCAATCAATGCCGAGCGAATTGCACGGCGCCTTGGTTATGCTTGTAGTGCTATAGGTTATACAGGTTTGGCATTGACGGCAGTGAAACTAATTATGGGTTTAGGAGGTGCATTGGCTATTTTGGCGCAGCAACCTTTTGGTGCTTGGCTTTTAAGTGCAGTTGCCTTGGGTTTGACTGCTTACGGTATTTATTCATTATTAGAAAGTCGTTACCGACGAATTGCTAATCTGTAACTGTTTGATTTTCCGACCAAATTGGTAGTTGGTTTACTTTTTGTACCTTTAACAGTATTCCGTTATTTATTGTTTGGATTTGTGTTATTAGTCCGAACAATATATTTAGCCGCAGGTAAATTACTGGCAAGTGGTTCTGCTCTTCCTTGAGCAACCAATGTTTGATAAACTAAAGCCGCAGTTTCAGCACGGGTCGCAGGTTTAGTTGGATTGAGAACTTTGGGATTGGGATAATTAACTACTATATTTGATTGAGTAGCTGCTGCGACATTAGCAACAGCGTATTGTGGAATCTTGTTAGCATCAGCGTAAGCATTGGTAATGATGAATGATGCTGCACGATTGAGATTTGCTGCTTGATTATTAGTTGTTGATGTTGATGGGGCAGGTGTTGCAGGGGCAGGTGTTGCGGCTGAGGCTTTGGACTGTAATATTGGTTGCATCAAGCTAGTTATTGCAATTGGAACGAATATAGGTCTTCTAGCAGTTCTACGTCTAGTTGGTTGATTTGTTGGTACTGTAACTGCTGATGTACCACCCGTTATATTTAAACCTTTTGTTAACGACGTTATCGCCTCAACTTTAGAGACAGGTTGTTGTGGACGAAAATAACCACCAGGGTAGCCAGTCATAAATCCTTGTTGGTAAGCTTCTTCGATCGGACGAGAAGCCCAATAACCCACAGGTACATCTTTATATACGGCGCCACTTTGAATCTGACGAATTGGCTCAACATCAAAAGCTTTGCGAACTATTGCGGCAAATTCATCTCTATCAACCGACTTCTCAGGTCGAAACGTACCATCAGGATAACCAGTTATGATATTTCTTTCAGCTAAACGTTGAATATATGGTTGTGCCCAGTAGTTGGAGGCAACATCAGGAAAGGTGGTTTGGCTTGAAGTTTGGGCATGACTTTCTAATGCTCCTGCTGCTAGTACAATCATACATAAAGCAGGCAAAGGGGCGCCTAATGACAAAGTTTTAAGTAGATTAGTCATTTAATTTTCTCCACACATTCAGATTTTAATTAATAGTAAAATGTTTCGTTCATTTATTTATCCACCTGTAGTGAGATAAGTCTAACCATAAGCGCTACCTACACTTTCATCTCTTGACTTATAAAAATCTTTATTGAGTTAAAAGGTTTAATTATATGAAAAATCCCCGACTTTTCCACTATTGAGACTTATAGTATAAAGTTATTTTATGATATTTAACTAACAGTAATATTTCATTTGGAAGATGAATGTAACTAGAATAATTGTTTAAATAAAGGAAGTTGGAATATAGAATACAAGGAGTCTTAATATGGTTTTGTTCAGATTAAATGATTTTGATACAACTTTTCACAAGGATGTTGGCGGACATAGTATTGAAAACTATGATGTCTACTCGGATATTAGAAATGATAAGGTTGGCAGTATTAAAGACCTTTTAGTAGACGAATCTGGCAATCTTCGCTATCTAGTTATAGATACAGGCTTTTGGGTTACTGGTAAGCAAGTATTACTTCCAATTGGTCGCTGTCGTATAGATGATAGTAGTCGTCGCATTTATGCTAAAGGGTTGACGAAGGAGCAAGTTGAGTATCTACCAGAATTCGATGAGCTTGAGCGCGTAAATTACGATTATGAGGAAAAAGTACGTGGAGTGTATCGTACTTCTTTGGTAGAAGCACCTTTGGAAAGTGTCGTATCATTAGATACAGAAATACCATTAGAAGCATCGGCGCCTTTGGAACTTCCTCCTATGAATAATCAAATAGAGCGAGAAAGAACTATCCACAGGGAAGTCTCTGCTTACGCCGAGCCGTCTTTTAGACCTATTCCAGAACCAGTGGTGGCGCCGAAACCTGTTTACAACTATGATACTTACACCTATCACCAAGAGCCAGATTTGTATCAAATGAATCAGCAGGAACATAATACGCTCAAATTGTACGAGGAACGGTTAATTGCGAATAAACAACGTGTCAAAACAGGAGAGGTGACGGTTGGTAAACACGTTGAAACTGAGACTGCACGAATTAGTGTACCTGTCGAAAAAGAACGAGTTATTGTTGAACGCACTATACCTACCGATACTAGTAAAGTAGTTTCTAACAAAGAAGCAATTTTCGAGAACACAGAAGTCATACGGATGCCTATCTATGAAGAAACTCCTGATATTCAAAAGCAAGCAGTTGTTCGAGAAGAAGTGAAAGTCACAAAAGTTGTAGAACAAAGTACGGTAGAAGCTCAAGAACAAGTTCGTCGAGAGGAGTTGGACATTGACACCGATGGAGAAGTTAGGAATAGAAGAAGTTAATTAAGTCATATAAAAATCTAACCCCCTTCCCTTTGAAGGAAGGGGGAAAAATATTGAGCTTTTGTTGTAGAAGACAGCCTTTTGATATATGGTGACAAGTCAGGTACTAGTTTAAAAAAACTTGACCATCTTTCTGAATTCTCAGCACTCCTTGATTGTCATCAAAAGTTGTTGTTTCATCCAATAAAACTGCTAGCATTCCCTCAGAAGATGTAGGCATAACACGCAGTAATCCACCATCATCACGTACTACTGTAATAGTAACAGGCGTTGGTACATTTTTTAGGATATACTCTTCTCCACCTAAAAGAATTCTAGGTCTGGTATGTCCAATTGCTTGATAAGTTATGCGAGCATTGGTATTGTTTTTCAATTTTACATCTACCGTGCTTGCTGGTGTAATAGTAGCAATTGGATTTTGCCGACTTTCTGGGTAAGGTATTGGTTGACGATTAACAGGTAGACCTTGGGGTTTAACCAAAATTCTTGGTTGTACAACCGCTGATCCCCCTTGTCCTACTTGTCTATTAGTAAACGCATTTGGCGGACATCCATTAGGTACCAAAAGTTGATTGTTATATGGTTCTTCGTAGAAAATGCTGGGACAGGGGTTTACTTTGGAAGTTCTCTGCTGTGCTTGGGCAGTTTGAGTATATGCAAGCGCGCTCATAACCAAGCTTCCACAAATTATTCCTAATATCCGAATCTTTTTTGGGTGAGTTACAGACAGTTTATCCATAAGTATTAACTTCAACTTAAATTTTTGTTTAATTAGTTATAATTAAAACTAATTATTTCAACTTTATGTAATTAATTTGCATATTTTCAATGCAAATTAAATAGAGTAAGAGAATTGAGCGCTCAACTCATAAACCATAAATGGAGTTATGAAAACTACAGACTGTTGTTATAAGTTAAGATTAAACAATAATGGTGGAAAACTCGTGGATAATTGCAGATATTATAAAAATATATTACCAAAAGTACAACTTTAGAAATATTATGAGTATCTTCGCTATAAAAAATTGTAAGTTGTAAATCTAACCGATGGGTGACGTTGTAGTCGAATCATTAGCCTATAATATTTTATATATCGAAAGCAAAAAATCTAATAATCAGCTTTCAACAAGAGATATTTACAGATGTGTATCTAACACTGTCTAAAAATAATTCGCTTTTCTTAGGGACTTCCAAATAAAAAAATCTCCAATATCTTCTTGTGGAACGGGCATCCTGCCCGTTCATTTAAAGAAGGCGGGCAAGGATGCCCACCCCACAAGATGGAGAATTAAATTTTTGGAAGTCCCTTAGTCGAATCACAATATTAGCTCTGTTTGATATATAACGAATATCTCTGACTTTTTTATTTTTCAAAGGAGGAATCTATGAATAATAAATTTATTTCATCAAGTCTTAAGTTAATTGGGCTTGTTTCTGCAATGTCTTTAGCTGCTTTGCCCCTGAGTAGTAAACTAGCTTATGCACAAACTCCTTTAATTATAACTGTTGATGGTTATCTGAATGAATATTCGCCTTCTAATGCACCACTTCTAAGACGCGGTATCGTATCGTCAACTGTTCAAGATGTTCAAATTTTGTTGCGACGACTTGGATTTTACTATGGACCGATTGATGGTATTTACGGCGCCCAAACTGCTTCTGGAGTTATTACTTTTCAGCGTTCTAGAAATCTGATTGCAAATGGTGCAGTTGACTCGCGAACTTGGGAAGCGTTAATTAAAGCTGATAATCGCACATCTCCAACACCTGTTAGTAATTTAAACAAATACTCACCACAAACGGCGCCAGTATTACGTATTGGTAGTAGAGGACAAGCTGTGCGAGATATCCAAGGGTTTTTGAAACAGAAAGGATTTTACACTGGTGCTGTTGATGGCATTTACGGTAATGCTACCGCTACAGCAGTTGAAGCATTTCAACGACGTGATGCGCGCGTTGGAAATGACGGAATAGTTGGACAAAGCACTTGGGCTGCTATTATTAACGCTGCTGGCAATCCTCTTGCAATTAACTAATAAATAATTCAACCAAAAAAAGAGTGCATTTACCATACAATTCGGTAAAACAAGAGTAAAATCTGATTATTTTTGCTAACAAACAAAAGCAGGTAAAGGGGTTTAATATTTTTATAGCCCCTTTTATAGTTAATAAATAATAGGGCTTACGCAAATAAAGCTGGTTTCTAAGGTTTTGGCGCTCACCTACTTACTTGATATAATGACAATAATTAGATATAATTTTACTATTAGATGAAAAATAAACGTTTAAAATCAATGCTTGCTTATCTATGAGTTGAATTAATTACACCTGCATACGGTTTGATTACATAAGCAAGCATATTTATTCTTGTAGAAGATAGTAAAACTCGGTAATTCATAGCTTATGCTTATAAAATACTACATCAAACAACAATGCTCTGCGTTTGCTTTACTTGTTACTGCACTTGTCATTTTGCCTTCAGTAGTAGCCGCATTTAACATATATTTCTATAATACTAAAAACAAGCTAAAATCGGCTGATGCGGCAATTGTACTAGGAGCAGAAGTTTGGCAAGACGAACCATCTCCTGTTTTTAGAGAACGAATTAACCATGCAATCAATCTATATAACAAAGGCAAGGTTAGTAGTATAATTTTTACTGGTGGAATTGGCGAAGATAAAGATTTTGCAGAGGCAACCGTTGGTAAGCGTTATGCGATAGCGCACGGAGTCAAAGAATCAGATATTTTAATTGAAACTAAATCTCAAACAACTCTCCAAAACCTCAAAAATGCAAAAAAAGTTGCGTCGAGGCAAGATTTGTCTAAGTTTATCATTGTCAGCGACCCCTTGCATTTAAAACGAGCCACATTAATGGCACGAGATTTAGGTATGAATGCATATCCGTCTGCTACACCTACTACCCGCTACCAAAGTATGGAAAGTAAGCTGAAGTTTTTGGTACGAGAAACCTCTGCCTACTTTTTTTACTTGATGTCTAAAATTTAGTTATTCGCGCATTATAATTTGGGATGTAGCCAAATAAACAACCCAGCCGAGGCGCCTGTACTAAATTGTTACCCCTTGAGGTTGGGTAATAGATTTTGACAACAACACACTTAAACTGCTTACCAATGTATTTCCACCAGTTTTCCACTTTTAAGATATATCCTTAAACTTAAAGTAGTTTGGTTTGTTAAATAACCCTTACAAGTTACATTTTAACATCATTTCTCATAAAGTCTATAGTTATAATTTACAGATATTATAGGAGTAAAAATGGTTTTGTATAAATTAGATAAATACTATCCTGAATATCGCGACGAAACTTTAGCTTATTTTGATATCAAAGATTTTTATGTTTATGCCAATAATGAGTTAATCGGTTCTGTTACCAATATATTAATTGATGGAGATAATGGTCGTTTCCGTTATTTTGTCATTGATACGGGCTTTTGGATTTTCAGCATCAAAGTATTGTTGCCTGTAGGTTTGGCAAGTGTAGACTATGACTATAAACGCTTATTTGTTCCAGGATTGAGACAAGAGCAAATTGATAATTTACCTGAATTTAAAGAGAATTTTGTAATTGATAATGATTATGAGGAGCGAGTCAGAGATGTTTATCGTCCGTTAGTAACAATCACTGATTTAAGTGCCTTTTATAACGCTTCTACTTATAATTATACGCTGGAGCCTTATTTTTATGAAGTGAGCGACCGTAATCTCAAAATGTACGAGGAAAAATTGATGAGTAGAAAAAATAGTCATCAAGTAACTCACATCTTACACCAGGCTTAGAAACCGCGTAAAGAAGCCCGGTTTCTTTTGGCTTGTTGAGAATGCTGCATTCCGGTGAGGTAATAAAAACATTAATACAATAGTCTACCATTCGCTCTTTTGTATCCTTAAAGGAAAAGGGGTTAGGTTTATTCGTCTTTCTTTTTATGATTTAATAATGAATTGCTAGAACCATTAAAACTATCACTCTGTGCTTGTTTATTCAATAAAGAAGCTAAAATAGCGGAAATTTTCAATAAAGAATCTTCTAACTTAGGTGAAAGTTCTAAAGGTAAACTTCCTGAATTGAGATGAAGCGAACGTTGAGGAAAAGGAATTAGAATTTTATCGCGTCGGAAATTTTCATCTATTTGAAAGTAGAGGTCACTTTTTATTTGAAATTGCCTTCGAGGTTTAGATATCCAAACTAGTAACTGAAAATCTAAATAATCCTCACCAAATGCTTTGACCCAAACCTTTGGTGCTGGTTTGTGTAAAACTTCCGAATGACTTTTTGCTGCTTCTAGTAATGCAGAACGAACTTGATTCATATTTGAACCATAACCTACACGGATAGGTAACACCAGTCGAGATGCTTGGTTATGACTATTCCAATTTTTAACTTCTTTTTCTAACAGGCGAGAATTTGGCACAATTACCAAAATATCATCAAGGGTGCGAATATGGGTGCTACGAGCATTCAAACGCTCTACTGTTCCCATATGTTCGCCAATATCTATAAAATCTCCAACAGTGATTGAGCGTTCAAAAGTAATGACTAAACCACTTACTAATTCTCTGGCAACTCCCTGTAATCCAAAACCAATTGCAACACCCAGAATACTGGCAAAAATAGCTAGAGAACTGATATCTAAGCCCCAAATTTGCAACAGGATAACAGTACCAATAAATATAAAACTATAATTGAAAATAACTGCAATAGATTCTTGAACACCTCTACTAACGCTCGTAATTCGTAAAATGCGCGAGCGCAGTAAGTTTGTCACTGCTCCTGCAACACCCAGTAATCCAAAAAATAAACCAATTAAAATAAGTATATTGATGACTGAGTAAGATTTAGTACCTAAAGAAACTAGGGGAGATGTTAAACTCATCTCTAGGATGCTTATTATGCGCTGACTCCACTCTCGTGTTAATGGAAGTAAGTCTGTAATGTAAATAATTATTCCTACCCATAACCCTGTACGAATTAAGAAAAGTGTCAAGTACAAAAGCAATTCTATACCCTTCGGTTGCGCTCCTGTTTCGGGGTCGTTAGCAGCTCTTGGCACTAGCCTTCGTAACCAATATCGCCAAACCCAGCCTAGAAGTTTATGTATAAATAATGCACTTAATATTGATAAGAAACCAAGTAATATTGCCTGAGTTATATAACTAGCCTTTCGTTCTTCTTGACCTTGCTGTATTGCCTCAGTAATTATTTGTGCCCAAATTCTCGCTTGTTCTTCTCTCGTTCTACCAGTTGGTATATCTTGTGAGGTAACAGTTAATAAGTGGCGCCCTTGAACTCTAATAACTGGTAATTGGTTATTTTGTATAATCTCAATTTTTACAGGTTCTCTCGAACGAACCGCCTGCTTCAAAATTAAATTGGCATCGGTAGCACGATTTTCTGCACTAACTTGACCTGTATCACTAACTTTAAATAACTGGCGCCCATCAAGTGTAATAGGAAAATTTTGTAAGGATTGCGCTTGTACAGGCATTACTAGCAGAAAACATCCTAATATTACTATCAAACAAATTCTTCTGATAGTAGAATGAATCTGAGAATGATTACAACGCATATAGCAATAATGTGTTACTAAAAAAAGCTACTCATTTAAATATTAACAAAAGTTAAAATTTTATATATCTACCAAAAAGGGGTATTTTTATGTATACTAATTGCTACTTTGGTTATAGATGTACACAGTTTATACCAAAGCTGCTTCTACTTGAGCGGCTAGTTTCTGAGAATTAAAGGGTTTACTAATTATACCTTTAATGCCCAGTGTGATAAACAAACCTTGTCTAGCAGTGCGTCCTCTAGCTGTTAGTAGAATCACAGGAATATGCTTAGTTATTGGATTTTCTTGTAGCTTTTGAAACGTGACTGTTCCGTCCATATCAGGCATCATTACATCTAAGAGGATGGCATCGGGTTGAGCAGTTTGAGCTAAAAGCAGTCCTTCACTACCACTCTTAGCAGTCAAAACTTGCCAACCCCCCATAATCTCCAAACAGGTCTGGATTAATTTACGGATGTCCGAGTCATCATCAATAACTAAAATTTGCTTGGCTGTCATCGTTCTATAATTTTGCTATGGCTCTGCAATTATTACTACCTATATAATAAAATATAGTCTGATTGTAATTGCTATACTACTTTTCCTAATATGACTTTAAACTTCAAAAGTGGAAAACTCGTGTAGAAAAGAATTTTCGCGCTCAAATCAGAAATGTGGCACTTTCAGACGATGGGAGGAAGCTATTTTTATATGTAGACAAGATAATAGCTCTGTCATTGTCTACTGTCGTAAAGATACCCGAAAGCACCCAACCCAAAAAAATGCAAAAGATAAAGCGCTTTCTGCTCAAAAGTTATATCGTTGCTGTAATAGCGGTTATATCGGCTCTACTGCTTACCAGGCTACTATGGCAGGTGTATGATTTGACAATTTACCCATTATTTTTGGCTGCTGTCATGGTTAGTTCATCGTATGGTGGCTTTAAACCAGGGTTGCTGGCAACTGTTTTATCTACATTAGTCTGCGCTTATTTCTTTTTACCTCCGATTTCTTTTATATCCATTAACGATAATAGTTTAGTAGGTTTAGTTCAGTTTATGCTAGCTTCATTGCTAATTTGCGTGCTAAATTCAAGGCTACGGCAAGCCCAAGCACAAGCTCAAATTAATGCACTTTCTTCACAGCAAAATTACGAACGCTTGCTTTTAAGCCAAGAAAATTTGCGCGCCTCGGAAGAACGCTACCGTTTGTTTGTTGAAGGAGTTAGAGAATACGCTATTTTTATGGTGGATGTAAACGGTTTGGTGACTGATTGGAACAAAGGGGCAGAAAGAATTTTAGGGTATAAAGAAGCGGAAATAATTGGTCAGCATTTTTCGTGTATTTTTATACCTGAAGATATTGAGCGAGGTAGACCCAAATTAGCACTGAATACTGCTGCAACCAATGGCATGTCTAGGGATGATCGTTGGCATCTTTGTAAAGATGGCACTAGGTTTTGGGCGAATGGTGTTATTATTCCTTTAAGAGATGAAATAAGAGGTAATAGACTACATGGTTTTGCAAAAATTCTGCAAGACTTAACGGAACGTAAGCAAGCAGAGGAAGAACGTGAGCAACTATTATTGCGTGAACAAGCCGCGCGCGCGGAGGCAGAAGCCGCAAATCGTTCTAAAGATGATTTCTTAGCTATAGTTTCTCATGAATTACGCACCCCAATGACCTCAATAGTCGGATGGGCTGGGATGTTGCAAACAGGTATGCTCGATGATTCCCAGATGAAAGAGGCACTTGAGACGTTAGAACGTAATGCTAACTCGCAATTGCAGCTAATCGAAGACCTTTTGGATATTTCACGTATTGTTCGGGGAGACCTTTCGCTATCTTTTGCAAGCATTGATTTGGTTGCGGTTATTAATGCAGCGATTGAAATTGTACAACATAAAGCTGATGCTAAATCTATTAAACTTAAATTTATTTTAGATACTTCACAAGAGGTTATTTGGGGTGACTTTGAGCGATTACAACAAGTTGTGTGTAATTTACTTTCTAACGCAATCAAGTTTACACCCAACGGTGGACGAGTTAAAATACGGTTGTTAGTAGAACCCCTTCCTCAAATTCAAGTCAGCGACACTGGTATTGGTATAAACCCTGAATTTATGCCGTATATTTTTGAACGTTTCCGTCAAGCAGATAATACAAGTACAAGGTCAAACAAAGGGTTAGGTTTAGGGTTGGCTATCGCGCGTCATATAGTAGAACTACATGGTGGTAGTATCGAAGCAGAGAGTCGAGGAGTAGGGCGAGGGGCGACATTTACAGTTAAACTGCCAATTAGAACAAATGATGACGCAGAAAATACTCAAGTTAGTAGTACTCTATTACAACCATCGGCGCCTATTGAAGATGCAATATCATCAAATAATTCTTTAAGGTTAGAGGGGTTGCGTGTCTTAGTTGTAGATGACGAAGCGGATACACTACAGTGGATTACTGTAGTGCTTACTCAGTGTGGAGCAGAAGTCTTTGCTGCCAACTCAACTGCTAAAGCCTTGGATGCTCTCGATCAATTAAGACCAGATGTATTAGTAAGTGATATCGGAATGCCAGATGAAGATGGTTACGCTTTAATGCGTAAAATTAGAGAGCTTGAACCTGATATGGGCGGACGCATTCCCGCTGTGGCACTAACGGGCTATGCTAGAGTTGAGGATTATAAAGAAGCTTTGTTAGCAGGTTTTCAGCTACACGTAGCTAAACCAGTTAGGGCAACCGAGTTAATAGCTGTTGTCGCTAGCCTAGGACAAATGTCTGGCAAACTTTAATTTAATACTTTTGGCATATACCTTTTTCCTTACATTGATAGATGTAGAGTCAATATAAAAAATAAGATTAATAGAAAAGCATTGATATAGCGTTGAGGATGCTTTCAAAAGCAAGTCTTTTGTATGAAAATTTTGATAGTTGAAGATGATAATTCGCTTGCTCAAGCTATTGCAGCGGTTCTTACCAAGCTACATTATGTAGTTGATATTGCTTCGGATGGTCAAGATGGTTGGGAGTTAGCGATAGCTTGTAATTATGACTTAATTTTACTAGATGTATTATTACCAAAGTTTGATGGCATCAGCATTTGTCGGCAATTACGTCAAGAGGGTTATCAAATGCCTATTTTGCTTTTAACATCACTTGATACTAAAAGTGACAAGGTAATTGGTTTAGATGCAGGAGCAGATGATTATGTCGTCAAACCTTTCGACTTTCAGGAGTTAACAGCGCGCATTCGTGCTTTAGGGCGCCGAGGCAGTTCTTTTTTACCTCCTATTTTAGAATGGGGAAGTTTGCATCTTGACCCTAGTAGTTGTGAGGTAACTTATGCAAATGAAGTGCTACATTTAACAGCAAAAGAGTTCAGTATATTAAAGCTTTTTTTACGTAATAGCCAGCGCATCTTCAACCGAGGTGCAATTATAGACAACCTTTGGGGCGCCGAAAAAGACCCACCAGAGGAAGACACGATTAAATCTCATATCAAAAGTTTACGGCGAAAAGTCAAAGCAGCAGGCGGCGATTATAATTTTATTGAAACAGTTTACGGAATGGGTTATCGTCTAAAGCCTTTACCTGAAGAGAAAAGTACTGACAGTGAGTCAAATTCAGAACTTACGAAAGTATTGTTGGCAGAAATTGCACTTCAGCAAAAAGCCTTTAAAGCTAAAGTTGGAGAGCGCATTGCTGTGTTAAAGCAACTAACACATGCAATTTGTGAAGGTGATTTTGACAAACATATATGGCAAGATGCTTCACAAGAAGCTCATAAGCTAGTTGGTTCGTTAGGTAGTTTCGGTTTCGCGCGCGCTTCGCAAATCGCTGAAAAAATAGATAATATGTTTCAAGATGTGGCGCCAATTAACCAAGCACAGTCATTACACCTATACAAGCTAGTGGTGGACTTGCAACACGAGTTAGAGCAACCTGATATCCAAACAAGTAATGAACTTCTCTCGAACAAGCCAACTCAAGATGTACTTTTAGTAATAAGCGACTCGGAACAAATAGCCCAGCAGTTGGTAGAAGCTGCAACTGGGGTAGTCGCTGTAAATATTGTTGCTACTAGCTCCATTGCTAAAAGCGGAGTAATATCTGCAAACGCTGATGTAGTAATTATCGACCTTGATTCAGATTATGGTATAAGAGATAGCCTGAAACTAGTAACAGAATTTTCCAACCGCACACCACCAGTACCAGCGCTAGTTTTTACTAACAGCAATAATTTTGATGACCGCATAGAAGTAGCGCGCGCTGGTGGACGTGGTTTTTTACACAAGTCAATGTCGAACGAACAAATATTACACCATGTTACTAAAGTGCTGCAAACTGTTCATATGCCGTCAGCCAAAGTCATGATTGTAAATAATGACTCAAATGTACTAAATACAATTAAAAACTTATTAGAACCAAGGGGAATAAAGCTAAAAACTCTCCAAGACCCTCGCCAGTTTTGGGATACCTTGACAGAATTTTTACCTGATGTACTCATCTTAGGTTTAAAAATGCCTTATATAGATGGAACTGAACTTTGCCAAGTAGTGCGTAATGACCCTTATTTTTGCTCACTGCCTATAATCTTTTTTACTGATATCCCACAAGTAGATATTTCAATGCAGTTATTTAATAAAGGCGCCGATGATTGTATTACTGAGCCTATTCAAGAATCAGAATTACTTACTTGCATTTTTAACAGATTTAGGACGAACCTATATTATCAAAAGTTTTTAACACTATGATTGATAGTGTCGAATTCAAAACGTTCGTGATATGCCGTAACTCCGTAAAGATTAAATGTAATAATTGGCTCTTGACCTAACGCTTCAATACTGTGGATAGCATCGGGTGTAAAAGCAATAATATCACCCGGAACCAAAATTTTCTCACCAATATATTTGATTCCTGATAGATTTTCTGGGGTCGAAGAACGGCGCCAAAACTGATTTTTTTCTTGCCCACTGACAATAGCTACAATTCCCCAAGTTGCGTGGTTATGAATGGGAGAAACATGACCAGGTAGCCAAGCAACCATTTGTACTGTGAGAGGAAATTCATACTCATCATATAGAAATTGCACAGACCAACCTGGGTCAGTTGGTGGTTCTGTAAACTCCATTTGCAGCCAATAGGAACTAGCAAGCAACTTCCGTACCAGTGGTATAATCGCCTGGATACGAAGAGAATCATCGGTGATAGTATCAAGAATATCCTCCAGTTCCGTAAGAAATCGGTATAGGCGATAAGGTTTTTCTGGTAAAGCGAGTTCCTCAAGGTTAAGGGCAACGCAGTCACCACCATCTGTTACTAGCCAGTCTTGACACTCAGTACAGTCATTTTTTTCTGTGAACATCATAAATCTACTAAATCTGTGAGCTTTGCATTACCACTGTTCCTGTCGGACGAGGAACGTTTGCATCTGTTTCCAAGGTGACAATTAACCCAGAAAATTGTGGGTGACTGAATTCGTTATACATTTGATTTGTAAATGGTAACTCATAAGAGGCAGTTCCCCAGGAATAAGGTGCAACTTGACCACAGGGTAACTTTTGGTCAGCCACAATTGTCCATAGTAAATAAACATATCCAGGGGGTGGAGCGGGAAGATTTTGGAAAACCATCACCGCTTTCTGTTTTTGAGGATTTATAACTATACTTCCCGAACTGTTTTTTGTGGAATTGACCGCTTGAAAGGTAAATAATCGTGTTTGTGAATTTTGCAGCAGACTTTTAACCTCTTGAGCTTGGGCAAAATCGTGGCGTAATTTTTGGTTGTCTGTAGCGGCAACACTTAGACTTTGGCGCAATCTATAGTTATCAACTCCCAGAATTACTATAAACAATGCGGCGATACTACCAGCAATTTTTGTCCATCTTTGAGATATTCCTGCTCTTCTTAAGTTGTCAGTTTGCTTAATTTGAATATTATTTACATTTACTTGGTAAGTCTCGGCTTCAGCTTGAGAAAGAATTTTCGGTAACAAGTCAGCTGGTGCTTCTACCTCAGTAAAGCCATCTAATACTTGTCGTAGTACTTCTTGCAAATCGTCAATTTCCGCAATTAGTTCTGGATGCTCATCAAGTAACAGACGAAATTCCTCAGCTTCTTCCGGGGTGAGGTCATCAACAACAAATCCTGCTGCCAAGTTTTTTATATGTTCGGAATCGAAAGATTTATTCATATATTAATATATCTACATCAAGTAAAATCCCTTTTAGTTTTAATAATCCTTGACGAGTGCAGGTTTTAACTGTACCGAGGGGAATATCGAGTTGTTTGGCTATTTCCGATTGGCTTAATCCTTGGTTATAAGCTAGTTCGATTACCTGGCGTTGTTTTTCTGAGAGTTGCTGCAAAGCATGACTAATTCGTTGCGCTCGCTCGGCAAAACTCGCCTGTTCGACGGGTGTTGGTTCTGGTGTTACGTCATTACTCATTGTTTGCATTTTTTCCACAAGTTTGAGTTGCCTACTTCGAGCGCGAATTTTATCAATTGCGCGCGTTCGCGTTATCGTCACCAAATAGCGCACAAAAAAGCGACAATCAGGATTAGTAGATGCTTTGCGCCACAACGTGAGAAAAATTTCCTGGGTTAAATCTTCGGCTTCTTGGGAGTTACCTAGAATTTTTAGTGCTAATCCATACACCAGGCGCCCATGACGCTGGAACAAAACGCTTAATGCCGCAGCATCACCATTTTTAAGCGCCACAAACAAAGCTTCATCGGTAACATCGGAAGCTAAGAACAAATTTGACTGAGGTAGTTTAGGCTCCATGCTATTTTTAAACCATGTCTAAACTGATACAGTCACAAGTTAAGGGTAAATTGTGTACCATCACCTCTCTCCATAACGCGCGCTAAGAGACATTACCTCTTAAGGGTGTCATCTACATTTATATGACGACTGGTGCTATGGAATTGGATTGGATGATCAATGTGCTTTTCTGCGCGTTTGAATTTATTTAAATCCAATTTTGATGGTCAGTCGTCTTAGTCAATAGATGCAACACAATTCACAATTTGAGTTGAAGAGCGAAGACTGTGCCGACATCGTGTAATACAAGCTTGAGGATAAGAAGAAATCATGTACAAACATACCAAATTTTTGCTTAGTCTACTGTGTTTAAGCAGCCTAGTTTTGACGGTATCATGCGGCGCCGCGAAATCAGATAATGTTGGGCAAAATCAAGCATCATCAGCTAAAGAAGTAGCTCAGGCAGATCCCTGTGCAGGTAAAAACCCCTGTGCTGGTAAATTAACCTCTGTCGGAGGACCCTTAGCAAAAGAACTTCAAGGTAAACCAGTTGTAGTAGATGTCTTCGCTACCTGGTGTGCTGGCTGTAAAAATATTGCTCCCACATTGTCGCAGTTGAAACAAGAATATTCTGGCAAAGTCAACTTTGTAGTCTTGGATGTCACTGACAAAGCCAAAGTGAAAGAAACAGAGGTGATGGCAGAAAAGCTTGGTCTAAGTAAATTCCTAGAAGCTAACAAGAGTAAAACCAGCACAGTAGCCATCGTTGACCCGGCGACTGGCAAAATTTTAACGATGTTCAAAAATAATCCTAATAAGGCTGACTATACCAAAATACTCGACACTGCTCTAGCACAAAATTAGTCTTTATCTTTTCATCGCTTCAGGAGAATTTCATGAAACCAATACCCCAATCCTCAACTAAACAAACCACTTACCGGCGTTTTAAAATCTCAAAAAAATGGCTATTTTACAGTGGATTGGGATTACTATCATTGATTCTGGTTCTCACCCTTGCATCTGTAATTAGTCATCCAATTGAACGGGTAATTTCGATTGTCGAAAACCGCTATCAACGATGGTTTGACCAGCAGGATACAGCTAATCCTTTTGTGTTGTTACCATTGGCATTTGCTGGTGGCGCCATCGCAAGTGTATCTCCTTGTATTCTGGCACTTTTACCTGTTAACCTCAGTTATATCGGCACACTGAATATTAAATCCCGTTGGGATGCTGTTACTAAAGCTGGTTTATTTGTTCTAGGAGCAGTGACAATTTTAAGTCTGTTTGGCTTAGTTTCTTCATTTGCTGGGGCAGTAATGGTGGAGTACCGAGGCTATATCAATATAGTAGTGGGCTTAATTATGACTGTGATGGGTTTGTGGTTGATGGGAATAGTAAACATCCCCTTACCGCAGATGAATGTCAATCTTCCTAAAGCAGGGCCTTATGGAGTTGGTTTAACTTTTGCTTTGGTGAGTTCCCCCTGTGCAAGTCCAGTTTTATTCGCGGTACTAGCATCAGCTGCTGCAACTGGTTCCCAGATATTAGGTACTCTAACGATGGTTAGTTATGCTTTGGGTTATACGCTGTTAATTTTTCTGGCAAGTTTATTTACGGGACTAGCAAAACAAAGCAATAAGCTGCTGAAACATTCCGAGGGAATTATCCGCTTTGGTAGCGTAGCTCTGATTTTGACTGGGGGTTATTACCTACTTTCTGGGACTCGATGGTTTTTTGGATGATTTTAGATTTTGGATTGAGGAGATAAATATGCCAGATACTTTTTCTGTTGAGCAAACTTTCTTTGCTGGAAAAGCAGCTTTCGATTGGTTGATACATGAATCAGATCGATTAATCATTGTCAAATTTGTCGCACCTTATTGCCCTTCTTGCAAAACTCTCCAACCTGTACTTCACCAAATCGCTAATGATAATACAGGTAAATTACATCTGGTTGAACTGGATATGGCTGAAGAACCAGAACTGGCAATCAACTTTGAAGTCCGAAGTGCGCCAACAGTGGTATTACTAAAACAACAGCAAAAAATCGGACAAATTGTAGGTTTAAAGCCGAAAAAAGAGTACACAGGAATGATTCAATCCGCATTATAAGAATGGTGCGTGAAAGCAGCTATATTTTACGAGTCTAATGCTTTAGCACAAAATTAGTCTTTTTCTTCATCGTCAAACAGATTGAACTGATGGTAGTTAGCTTTTAATATTCATTTCTCAGCAAATTCTTATTTAGCTATCAACCAATTTTAATACTTATCAGTAATATTAAGGTGTACTTGGCTGATACGAGAATATTTTAATACTCGATAAAGCTATAAGTTTTGATATCAAAATTTAAGGCAGTATTTATGGAATCAACAAAAATTATCATCAGTGTTGAAAATCTAGCTCCCCAAAATGGGACTTTAGTAACACCACTATGGTTTGGCTTTCATGATGGCAACTTTGATATCTACGACAGGGGTAGACCAGTTTCTCCAGGGCTAGAAAGTGTTGCAGAAGATGGTGCGACAAATCTGATTTCCCAAGAATTTGACCTGTCTGGATTTGGTTCTGTCCAAGGTACTATTCCTGGTTTAGCTGTGACACCAGGTCCGATTGACTCAGGGGAAATAGCACAAACAACAATTACACTCAATGGAAGTGACCTTAACAGTCGTTACTTTAGCTACGCAGCAATGCTGATCCCTAGTAATGACTTCTTTATTGCCAATGGAAATGAGCGCCAAAATCGCATTTTTGACGATTTCGGTAATTTTCTTGGGGTTGATTTCACCCTTTTAGGTAGGCAAGTCCTAGATGCTGGTTCAGAAGTGAATGATGAAATTCCCGCTAATACTGCCTTTTTTGGGCAGCAAAATCCTAACACTGGCGCCAGTGAAAATAGTGTTGTGCAAATAGCTAAAGGCTTTATTCCCGGTGGAGCAATTTTGAGCGACCCTAGATTTAGCAATGCTGACTTTACAAATCCAGGTTATCAGGTAGCGCGAATTCGAGTTTTAGCTGATGCTAGCGGTGGACAAAATACCTTTGCAGTCGAACCTGGTAGTACCGTTAACATTGCTAACTTTGGTGGTGTGGGCAGAGGAGCGAATTCAACACCAGAAGCAATTGCGGAAGCGGACATCTTGAAATTTGCAGGAGATGGTCTAACTGCCGAAAATCTAATTTTGCTACAAAATGGCAAAGACTTAGAAATTTCCTTCGACGGTGTTGCAAATACAAAAGTAGTTCTTGCTGACTTTGCAATTGAGAATTTTGATAATTTAAATAACGGTATCGGTAATGTTTTATTTAATGGTGATACCTCGATTCAAGATAGCTTTGATGTAATTAATGTTGATGCAAATCCAGACAGAGTTGCTCGTCCCAATACAGTAACGTTTCTAAATGGTTTCGATAATCAAGTACGCGGTTTTAATAATTCCGATGATGTCATTAATGGTCAGCGTGGGAATGATACTCTGTGGGGACTTAGTGGTAATGACATTCTCCGGGGTGGGCTTGGTGATGATACTCTTTACGGTGGTAGGGGTGCAGATACTCTAACAGGTGGATTGGGTAACGATACTTTATATTTAGGTAGAGATTTTCAACAAGATACTGTAATTTATCGTAATGGTGGTGGTACAGATGTTGTCTCTGAATTCCGTCGTGGTAGAAATGGAGATTTACTCAGTTTTGAAGGCATTTCTGTGATTGATGTTGTGTCGAGTGGTAGTAGTACTTCCTTCCGCTTGAGTGATGGAATTACAGGAAATAGTGGTTTTGGTTCTGGAGAGTTATTGCTGACACTTCAAAGAACAACTGGTTTTAATTTCAATAATATTGGTTTAAATTTGGCTGGCACTAACACTAGTCAGTTATTATTTGCATAAATGGTTTACAGAAAAACGTCTTACAAAGATTTAGAGGGTGTTTCAAAAGTATCGGTCTCTTATTTAAAGACCGATGAATGAATATGGAAAAATTGGACAGCCTATCAGCCAGTCAGCCTTGTAGCACCCATAACTGACGGAAATAAGGCTGCCCAATTTTTAGTAATTGAAGTAGAGAGTGAAGTCGGATTTAAGGGAATGTAATCACAAGTTATTGATTATTAGTTGGAGATGGTAGCGGTTGAGGTTGGACTGTAAATTCTAAATTTTGTCCATTGCGTAGTACTTGAATTTGTAAGTTGTTATTTAAACCATTCTTTTCTACTGCTTGCTGAATTTGCTCTGCATTATTTACGGGTTGATTGTTGATTTGCTGTATCACATCTCCTGCGCGTATTCCAACTCTGGCAGCAGGAGAACCGGGAACAACGCGAACTACAAGAATTCCTTGGTCTGCCACAATGCGAATATTACTATTTGGATAATTATTTATCTTTTGCTTAACTTCGGGTGTCAAAGTAAGTGTTTGAACACCTAAGTAAGGGTATTCAACTTTACCCTCTGTAATTAATTGTTGGGCTATACGTTGTGCTGTATCTATAGGAATTGCAAAACCGATACCTTGGGGGCCTTGAATAATAGCAGTATTTACACCTATGACTTGACCGCGAGCATTTAAAAGTGGTCCACCTGAATTTCCCGGATTAATTGCCGCATCAGCTTGAATATAATTACTTGGTCGAGTCGAAAGATTTAAAGAGCGTTCAATTGCACTAATCACACCTACTGTTACTGTTTGTTGCAAACCCAAGGGATTACCAATTGCAACTGCCCATTGTCCTGGTTTAATAGAATCAGAACTTGCTACTTCCACTGTTGGAAAATTATTACCTTCTATTTGCACAACTGCTACATCACTTACAGGGTCTTTCCCCAAAACTTTTCCTTCATAGGTACGACCGCTAGAAAATGTTACCGTTACTCTATCCGCATCGCTAACTACGTGGGCGTTAGTCAGTATTTGACCGTTAGGGTTGATGACAAAACCAGAACCAAGTCCTCGCACAACTCTTTCAGTAGGTTGTGTTGGTACTGCTTCACCAAAAAACCGCTCAAAGAACGGGTTGTCAAATGTACCCGGTAATTGAGGCGCCTCAGTTCTAACTGTTCTCTGGGTGTTAATTTGAACAACTGCTGGTTCTACCTTTTCGACAACTGCGACTACAAAATTATCGTCTTCTTGTGTCGGCGCCAAAGGACGATTAGCTTGATTTTGCGTTTCTGCAACTGTTGGTATTGGAGAAGTTGTAGGTAAAGAAGTTTGCCTGGATAAGTCTCTTGAACAGCTACTTAAAAGTCCCACTGTTACGGGAATTAGCATCAGGTAACTTGTTCTTTTTATCTTCATACAAATGTATATCTATATAACTTTATTATTTAGCTAAACGCTACTTCTTTGATTCCAACTGCGTAGCCGGAAGGCAAGAATTAATAGGAGAATGCCAAAGAAAATTGCGTAGGCGCCAATAGCCCACAGAATTGCTAATGCTCCAGCTCCAGGCCAAATTGCCAACGATATGCCAAAGATTACCGACCCAATACCAACCAATAAGAGTAACCATTCATTCTCTATCTCTTTTCTCATTCCAATGGCAGCAATAATCTCTAAGATGCCTATCATAATTGCCCAAGCAGCGATAAAGTAAAGTACTACTAGAGCAGTAATAGCTGGCAAGGCAAACACAAATACACCTAGTATGATGCTAATTGCTCCTTCGAGTAAAAGTATCCATCCGTGGGCATTGTTCAGACGGTCTCTAAACGCCATCATTACCAGTAAAATCCCACTTCCCATCACAAAGGCGGCAAACAAAAATACTAATGTAGCCAAGGTAATTCCTGGCCAAAGCAATGTAGCTAAACCAAAAATAATGGCAATTACTCCTCGCAATGCGACTGTCCACCAATTTCGTGCTAACCGGGTTCCTATTTTTACTGGGTCAAAATTTTGTGTCATAACCAAGAGTGTTAGTTGAATATTTTATGTTTACCTAGTATTATTTCTACTAATCGCGCGTAATAGAGCCGAAATACGGTCATCAGGCGCCGGGTGGGTACTTAAAAATGTTGGAGGAGTAGGTTGATTGCGTAACTTTTGTAAAAATGCAATCATGGCTCTTTGGTCGTAACCAGCGCGCGCTAAAGTTTGAATTCCCCTGCGGTCTGCTTCGTATTCATCTTCACGACTTCTCGGACGTTGCAACGCTAATTCTACTCCTAATTGAACTGCAGTACTTCTATCTAAACCTGCTGCACTTACAAGACCACGAGTAATAGCTGTTTGCCGCATTTGTTCAATTGAATGCTGGCTAGCGATATGACCAATTTCGTGAGCTAAAACAGCAGCTAATTGAGCTTCATTATCGACTGCTCCTAATAAACCAGTTGTTACATAAACATAACCTCCCGCAGTTGCAAAGGCATTAATACTGTTATCTCGAACTACTTGGAATGTATAGGGAATATTAGGACGAGTACTATTTGCAGCCAAACGTTGACCAATTTGATTCACATAACGATTAGTTTTTTGATTTGAGTAAAGTTGAATTTGACCGCTGCTAATTAATTGTTGATTAATCTGTTTACCCAGTTGAATTTCTTCTTGATCAGAAATACTATACAATTGAAAGACTTGGGCGCCTCGCAACAATAATTCTAACCAAGGAATTGCTAGAGATGTTTCGGGTGAACCAGTAACAATACCAAATGTCATCAACAGCGATAACAAAGGGTAAGAAAAATGACGGTATTTTATTTTCTTTAGATAATTGAACATACATTAAAACCTCGATTCATATTGAATTAACGCTCGACTTTCATCATCAAAATTTGTCGAACCTCGTAAAATAATTTGGTCGTTAATACGGTAAAGAGCGTTATATCTGAAAGATTCATTTGTCGCAAAAACTCGTGATAAAGAAACATAAAAATCTTCAGAAACATCAAACATCCTCTTAGGCGCCTGCACTTGTGCTACTGTTTGCAAATTGCCAGGAGTACCAGAAATTTTGGCAGTTGCTAAGACGTTGTTAATATTTATATTATTAGGTAAAGAAAAATTATAGGTTTGTGCTAAGGTATCTCCTGGTATATTTTCGGCTTGGAAATTTAAAGTAATCTGTCTTTGATTTCCTAAGCCAATTTGACCACTACCTGTAATTTGCCCGCCGATAACAGGAGCAGCTTGAATTTGCGTTAAAGTCAACTCTTGAGGAGTAAGTTGGAAGCGACTGCTGATATTTTTAAGGTTAATACTATCTATTTGAGCAGTTTTTATTGTACTAATATTTCCAGTCAAAACTGGTTTTTGCAGCGCTCCTTTGACTTGTAGATTTGCTTGTAATTCTCCAGATGTTGCAAACGGTAAATTTACATTTAATGTATTTAACAAGTTTTTCGCACTAACAGCTTGTACTTGAGCAGAAAGGTTGTAACCTGTTTGTGTATTAATTGTACCTTTGGCTTTGACTGGAATATTACCATAGCGTCCGGTTACATTTTCAAATACAATATTATTTCCTTGGAATTGTAATTGTCCTGTAGTATTAATAAATTTCCTGGGCAGGTTGGCAACTTGGACAGTAACTTTATTTGCTGTAACTGTTCCTGCAAAAGTAGTTTTCGGCGCCATTTGTTGCAAATTCACAGTTAAATTACCATCCACTCGACCTGCTTGGAGGTCAACAGGTAACTCTAATAAGCGAGAAATATCATCCGCAAATAAATTCGTCGCCTTAATTTTGAGGTTTGTATGTTGTGCTTTGAGCCGCGTTTCTCCAGCAATCTTTAAATTTCCACCACTTACAGGTTGAGCATTGATATCAAAATTAATTCGCTGATTTTGTTCTAGAAGGCTTGCAATACCATTCACCTGTTTAAACCCAACCAAAGTTTTAGCTTTACTAGGTTGAGGGTTATCTTGAGGAAATGGCACCAAAACTACATCCGCATTGGTAACTTTAATCGTTTCCAATTCGATTTTGAACAAATCTCCCCCTTCAGACGGTCTGTCTTGAATTGTTGTGTCCACCCAACGCCCATTTTTATCTTGTTCGATGTAAACATTTGGCTGGACTAAGGTGACATTAAGTTCCAAAGTTCGATTGAAAAGTATTTCCAACGGTTCAAAATCCACTTTCACTGCTTTTGCTGCTAAACGGTCTGAGTCAGTTGGCGTTGCAGGAATACTGGAGGCGCCAAACCGTAAGCTGTTGAGAGAAAAACGTTCGACTTCTCCTAATTCAACAGGGCGCCCAAGCAACTGTTGAAGATTTCTTTCAACTAACGGTGTTAATCGTTGCTGGATAAAAACCCAAACCCACCAACTACCTCCAATAATTCCCACAAGTAAAATTGCACCGAACACAAGACTAGTGCGACTTAATAACAACAGCCAAAAATGTCGATTAGGAACGCGGCTCATTTTTTTGACAAAAGAATTATGGTGTTACGGTGTTAGTCTGTGCCTGTTGCAGTTACTGGCGTAGGGTAAGATTGGGTGGTATTAGCACCGTGTTAATTGCGTGAATAACACCATTACTTGCTTGAATATTCGGTTGAACGACTTGAGCATTATTGACACTAATTTGATTGGCGCCTGTATTTACTTGAATATTTACAGGGTTATCGCCAAGCGTTTTGATTTCACCAGATGAAAGTTCATTTGCAGTTAATTGTTTCAAAACTACGTGATATCTCAAAATACGAATCAGCGTTTCTCGGTTTTCTGGTAGCTGTAACTGTCGTAAAGTTTCCGGTGATAATGTAGCAAAAGCTTGGTCTGTAGGAGCAAAAATTGTAAACGAGCCAGGAGTTTCTAAAATACCAGCAAGACCAGAGGTTTTTAATAATGAAGTAAAAGTTGTGAATGAATTATTCGACGCGGTAACTGAAAAAACGTTATTCGCAGCTTGAGTACCACCAATCGTGCCAACAATATAATTCGCTGCTGGAACATTACTCGCTAAAGGCTGTAATTTTCCTTGTCTGACTAACGCTTGATACAAATGTGCTGCTGCTTCTGCACGAGTTAGAGGTTGTAAAGGATTAAGTTGTCGCACTTCTGGATAGTTGACAATTAGATTTGCTCTAGTTGCAGCCGCGACTTGCGAAGCTGCATAATTAGGAATAGCGTTCACATCAGTATAATAGCTAGCGAGACTTGCAGTATCATTTGCCGTCAAATTCAAGCCATTCGTTAATGCTACAATTGCTTGAACTTTAGGAATTTGCTGATTAGGAAAAAAGAAATTCCCAGGATACCCAGACATAAATCCAGTTTCATAAGCTTCTTGAATTGCAGAAATAGCCCAGTAGTCAGCAGGTACATCTCTAAATCCTCCTGTACTTAACTGCCGAACCGAATTTTGATTAAAAGCTTTTTGAATCATAGCTGCAAATTCAGCACGACTTACAGGTTGTTCGGGTCTAAAAGTGCCATTAGGAAAACCTGTAATTATATTTCTCTCGGTTAAAGCAGAAATAAATGGACGTGCCCAATAATCTGTTTTAACGTCAGAGAAATAACGCGCGATAGCTATATTTTTGCTTGGGTTTGCACTTGGAATGACTTGAGCTTTAGCTGGTTGATTAATAATTGTGGAAACGGCAGTAGTTGTTACTGCTCCAAAAACTCCAAAAGCGAAGAATGTAGATTTTAATCTAGACCAATTTAAAGAACTACGCATGATAAATTCCTTGTAAAAAATTTGAATAATTGGTATGTATAAACTAAAAACTATTAAGCAATAAATACGCTCGTCATATACAATAGAAACATCTCAATTGTTTATGAGCATATCAGAGTGAACTATATACAAAGCTTATTAAGTGCTTAAAATGAAGCAAATTTCAGGTTCGAGAAGTACAAACCTAATATAAAAAATCCCGTAGAGACTAAACATGTTTAGCCTCTACAATAAACGATAAACTGTAAACTATGAACACGCAATATGCTGTATGTCTAATCATAGTTTAAATATCAATTGTGGAAAACTCGTGGATAAATTGACTATATTTACTTAAAAAACATGTTTAATAATATATATCTTTTGGCATAAAAGGTTTTAACCTAAGATGGATGCCAATGAATAAAAATTTTATTATGAATTATATTTATTAATAGTTAATTATATCTAAAAGTCAAATATATAGGACTTACGCACAGAAACCAGGTTTCTGTGCGTAAGTCCATTTATTAACTTGCTTGAATTATCACTTGTGAAGTTTCCACAGCTTTGGTACCATCTACCTTGCTAGCCACATCTATCATGTGGTCGAGAATAGACTGATTGGGTACTGAGCCTTTAAGGATGATTGTACAATCATCTTGGAAGATTTCTAAAGTTTCAACATCCTCAATATCTGGATTTTTATCAAAAGCAGCAGCTACTCGCTTTGCTAAACCATTGGCATCGTACTCACCCTCAAGCCCCATATTTTTCGGCAAGACTGGAGGTTGACGCATTCCTGCCTTTTCACGTAATTCCCAGTCATATTCGCCCGTTAGTCCAGGACTCATAGATTCCTCAACAGCGCTTTTGTTTTTAGTACTTTCGTCCAGAGTTTCTTGTAAATTTCCAAACTGTCTCTTTAACCAACTCATACATTTTTCTCCTCAGTTTAATCTCTAATCTTTTATCAATAAAATTATTATTAATATTTTTTGATTTTTTTAAGTATGCTTTCAGTATAAATTTTGAATTAAGTTCTACTCTTAATTTATTCCATATATATTTTAATTATTGATGTTTTATGAAACATCTATCAGAAGAAAGAGTAAAGTTCTTATGTTCGCAAAAACATTGTTTCTTTAACTGTATCGCTATAAATACCTTTCCAGATAGATTTAAATCTCACTGTTTTTTACTATTATCGGCATTGCTAGTAAGTAAGTAAATGACATGAATGCAGAGATATCCGCAGTTTGGAATAAGATTCAGGGCATGATTAACGGGTTTATTATCCTGCTGCCTAATATCGTGCTAGCATTAATTGTTTTTGCCATTTTCTTTTTCGTTGCTAGGGCAATTAAGCGGTTAGTCAAACGTTTAACTCGTAACCGTCGGCAAGCTAGGAATTTGGGATTAGTGCTGGGACGGTTGGCACAGGGTATAACAATTTTGGTGGGTCTATTTGTCGCTCTATCGATTGTGATTCCGACATTCAAGGCAGGCGATTTGGTACAGCTGCTAGGAATTAGTGGGGTCGCGATTGGTTTTGCTTTCCGCGATATCCTACAAAATTTCTTATCTGGCATCTTAATTCTTTTAACTGAACCGTTTCAAATTGATGACCAAATTGTGTTTAATAATTTTGAAGGAACGGTAGAAAATATTGAGACCAGGGCAACTACAATCAGAACTTATGATGGGCGCCGCATAGTAATTCCCAATTCTCAATTATTTACCAATTCTGTTACCGTCAACACCGCTTTCGATAACCGCCGTCTTGAATACGACGTTGGCATTGGTTACGGTGATGATATCGACTTGGCAAAACAGTTAATGCTCGAAGCCATGCATAATGTAGACGAGGTTTTGAAAGACCCGGCGCCTGATGTGCTAGTGATGGAACTAGCAGAAAGTACTGTCAATATCCGCGCGCGTTGGTGGATTACACCGCCACGACGCATAGATTCTCTTAGATCACGGGATAAAGTAATTTCTGCAATCAAGCAAAAGTTGTACGTCGAAAACGGTATAGACTTGCCTTATCCAACCAGACAAATTTTGTTTCACGACCAAACAGAAGAAACAGATGGAAATCGTTCGCGACAGCGTGAAGGATGGCCAGCAGGTAAAAGTGAAGTTCCAAAACCTCGTCGCATCAGTGATTCGCTGCGGTTGCTCGCTCAAGTGCGCTCAGAAAATAACAACAACGGTAAAGCAGATTCTCAAACCGTGAATGATGAAATATGAAAAACGCCAAGTTAAGTCAGCTTTGGGATTCGCTCCACTCTAGTTATTGGTTTTTACCATCAATCATGGCAGTGCTGGCTACGATTTTGGCATTTACTCAGATGCAGCAGTAACTATGAGATTATTAGAAGCCATAACTCGAATCAGCAGTTACACCGACAATCCTGAATATCAAAGAGTTTTGCGCCATCATGCTGACATGATTTTACAAGATAGTCGTGATGGACTTTCCCAAGAACAAGACTTAAAAAATGTCCAAAAACGCTATCAAGCATTAATCAAATCTTTATAAGACAGTAGCATAATTAAGAATGTGTATGTTTAAATGAGATTAATCAGATTCTAATAGTGCGTAGGTTTTGCTTTTTATAACATAACTGATCCCCCCTATCCCCCCTTAATAAGGGGGGAAAAAAACAGAGCTTAAGCCCCCCTTATTAAGGGGGGTTGGGGGGATTTAATTTGTTACCCTTTTATCTTAAGTTACTATTATTTTTCAACATCTAAATTCGATTTGCTATTTGCTGTAGTCAAGACTTTCTGTCTACCATTATATATTTTGTTGCGCTGCCAGTTGTTAAGTACATCTTTGACCAAAAGTTCTTGTATCCAAATTTGCAATACAATTACCAACGGAACAGCCAGGAACACACCTAAGAATCCAAAAAATTTACCAAATATGACCACCGCTACCAAAGTAACTGCTGGCTGTAAAGATGCCTGACTTTTCATTACCAAAGGCACTAAAATTAAACTTTCAACCTGCTGAATTCCAAAATATAAAGCAACAACTGCGGCTGCTTTCCAAGGCGCCTCACTTAATGCTAATATAGTTGGTGGAATAACACTCAAGGTTGGCCCAACATTTGGAATAAACTCTAATATTCCCGCTAGCAACGCATTTACTAATGGTAATGGCACCTTTAAAAAGAATAATCCAATATAGCTTAAAACTCCAATAACTGCCATCGTTAATAGTGTACCTTTGAACCAGCCAGTCAAAGAAGCTGTACATTTATTGAGAATTTCATCTATTCTCTGACGGTAAAAGGCAGGAAATAGAAGTATAAACCCTTGTCGATATGGTGATGGATTTGCTAAAAGCATTATACTAAGAGCAATAAATAGCAATATACCTAAAGCAATAGAAAGTGAGCTACTAACTAGTAAGAAAAAGTTGTTAATAAGTTGATTTAGCCAAGTTTGTAAACCTTGAGTTAAATATCTTAGTCCACGAATATTTTCTAACAGTTGCTCTGGAATAACACCTTGTAGCCAATTATTCCAAGTACGCAATCGTTCTAATGCCATTGGCATGATGTTACCAAATTGCTGTAATTGGTCAACGATACGTGGTACAATTAATGCGAAAAAGCTAAGTAAAATCACAAGTACAAGAATAACTGATACACCAATAGCAATGCCTCGCTTTATACGAAATTTTTGCAATATTTGCACAAGCTGATTGAGAACTGTCGCCAAAACTATTGCCGCAAATATAACCAAAACTATTTGCCGAATTTGCCATATTATGTAAAGAGATATGACAAGAGCGAGAAAGCCTGTTAGTTGCCCAAAGCGCACAATGCACCCTCCACCTGTTTTTTATATTTAATAACTTTAATTATTTAAAATTAGCTGCACTATAATTGTAAAAAAGCCTCTGAAAGAAGGATTATTGGCAAAATTATTATCTCTATCTTTTGATATAGGTAAGAGCTACTGTGTCGGTTATGGCTGTAGTAGGTTGGGTTCCGTTCCTCCACCCAACCTACAGTTAAAATTGCTTTTGTTGATAACAAATATATCTCTGGCTAGAGACATAGTTTGCCTGCAATACGACATGGTTAGCAGCAGGAGGATTAATATGCGTCAACTTATTATTCAAGTACCGCGCGGACAAGGGAAAGAAGTTCTTGAGATTGCGAAGTCACTTGACGGTACAAACCTTGCTCAGTTTGAGGCAATGGGTAGTGAGGATTTAATCGACTTAGTGCTAGTTCATATTTCTAATCGCCAAGTTGAAAAGTTATTAACGAAACTCGAAGACATAAATAAAGTACATATTACATTACTACCAACTGGTATAATTGCATTACGCCCTCCAGCATCTCAAGCCCCAGAACAGGTTAAAAATGTAGAGGAACGTAGCCCGCTGGAAATTTTTCTAGGTGGATTACAAAGCATTGGTTCTTGGAAGGGATTTCTGGGATATGCGGCAGCTGCTGGTTTCGTTGTTTGGATTGGTTTATATACCAACACCACTTACTTGCTAACTGCAGCGATGCTAATTGCACCATTTGCTGGTCCGGCAATGAATGTTGCAATTGCTACTGCTAGGGGAGATAAGCAACTTCTCTGGCGCAGTATTCTGCGTTATTTTTCTGCACTCGGAGTTACCATTGCCGTTACCGCAATCCTGAGTTTAATTTTGCAACAAGATATCGCCACTAGCTCAATGATTGATACAAGCCAGATTTCTTCTGTTGCGGTGTTGATCCCTTTAGCAGCAGGAGCAGCAGGCGCCTTAAATTTAGTTCAATCAGAACGAAGTAGTTTGGTATCTGGAGCCGCAACAGGAATGTTAGTTGCTGCATCGTTGGCGCCACCTGCGGGAATTGTAGGTATGGCAGGCGCCATCGGTAGGTGGGATATGGTAATAAGCGGGTTGTTTCTGCTGTTATTACAATTGGTGGGAATTAATTTTACTGCCGCTTTGGTATTTCGATTTTATGGGTTGTCATCACAAGGAGTGCGCTACAAAAGAGGAAAACGTTGGTTGTTTCCTGTGACATTAGCATTAACTGTTGCAGTGCTGGTTAGTTTATTAACTTGGCAATTTGCCCAAACCCCGAATTTACAACGTTCGACTCTGGCTCAAAGAGCGAACGCAGAAGTTCAAAAAGTTGTGAGTCAAAATGCTTCAGTTGATTTAGTAGAAGCAAACGTTCGATTTACTGGTACTAATATTAAAGGTCAAAATACATTACTTTCTGTTGTTTATGTTCAACCACGACAAGGAGTTAGCGTATCAAAAGAGGAAATTAGCTCTCGTTTAAAGCGAGAAATTCAAACTCGTCTACAACAACAAAACTTAAATATCACACCTTTGGTCGATGTCAACGTTCTAGAGCCGACAAAGTAAAATAGTTAGCTATGAGAAATCTAAATCCGTCTGACAAACAAGCTTTGGAACAAGAGCGCAATCAAATACTCCAACTGTTAGAAGATTGGCTAGAAACCCCAATGCTAGTACTTGCCTTTGTATGGTTGGGGTTATTTATTATTGAGCTAATTTGGGGAGTCTCTCCACTCTTAGACATCGCCAGCAATACAATATGGATAATTTTTATACTTGATTTTATAGTTAAATTTGCCGTTGCTCCCCATAAACGTTTTTATCTTCAGCGTAATTGGTTGACCGCAATTTCTTTATTGTTACCAGCCCTGAGAACTTTACGTATAGTACGATTTGTGAAAGTACTACGAACAGCGCGCGCTGTTCGAGGATTACAACTGTTGCGTGTGTTCACTCGTGCAAACCAAGGAATGCGGGCATTAGGCGCCAGTTTTAACCGTCGTGGTTTTGGTTATATAGTGGTGTTAACAGTGATTGTAACGCTTGTTGGAGCAGCAGGAATGTATACATTTGAACGCGGACTTCCTGACGGTTCTGGATTGAACAATTACGGTGCAGCTTTATGGTGGACAGCAATGTTGGTAACAACTATGGGTTCGGAATACTGGCCCAAAACACTTGAAGGTCGGGTTCTATGCTTTATACTGGCGCTGTACGCTTCTGCTGTTTTTGGCTACCTTACAGCTACCCTTGCTACATTTTTCATTGGTCGAGATGCAGATGATGACCAAGCTGAGTTAGCAGGAGCTAAATCGATTACACAACTGCATGATGAAATTACTGCTTTGCGCGGTGAAATTCAAGAATTATTACGGCAGAATTCTAATGATTGTTTATAGTAAAATTCCACTAGTTTTCCACTATTTTTGTCTAACATTAAAGTATTCTAATTGTTTTTTTTAAAGTTTAATCTAAGTTGATAGGCAACGTTAACGTCTTTGAACGCTTGTAAACATTTAAACATTGTTGTAACAGAACTTAAGCGAATACGAAATGGAACCCAAAATTATAAGACACGGCAAGGAAAGAATTCAACTGAATTCGCTAGCAGATTTAGACCAGATTTTATCTGAAAAGTTTAATTTACCAGTACGCCCGTATTCAACAGATACTAGAGCAGCTTTAGAACTAGTTGTACATGCTTTGGAAAAGACCGCATTTCCCCACTTTCACATATCTTACTCCGAATCAAATGCCTTTCCGGGTTTACCTTACGTAGTTGGCTTTGATAAAGAAAAAAGAACTCATGCTAAGACGGCGCCTTTAGCAATTTGCCATGATGCTCTCCATCGACTGCGAGGTGTTGTAGTAACAATACCAGGTTGTTACTATTGGGATATAGAATAAGCTACAAAGCCAAAACTCGCCGCTGCTAGTAAGCAGCGGTATTTTTGTGAATAAAATATAACATATTTGAATATTAAGAATAAAAACTATAATGTACTTTTATAACTTCATAATATCTATCTTTATGCAGAAGATTTTTTATTTATGTAGTTGGGTATCAACAATTAGTTAAACCTTAGTCTGTCTTGAGTAGTATATTATCGAATAAGAGATGTTTTTCACCAGTTTTCCACTATTCAAGATTAAACTTAAAACAATGTAATTCTGCTACCCAAAACTTTTAAAGTCAGTAGGTTAAGTAGCATTTTTAGAATTTAATTACATAATTTTGTATGAAACTAAAATACAAAAAGTAACCTAGATTAGAATTGACAATAAAATTTGAGGAGTTTGAACTAAACATGAATAAACTTAATCAAAGCAGTAACTTTATACAAAAGCTGTTAAATCCAAAGGGTTTTATTACTTTAGCACTGTTTGCAATTGTCCTTCCTGCTTGTAACAACAGTTTAGAGCCAAGAGCGGCAGCACCAGAAACTAATGTCACTGCTGAAGAAGTTGCAGATAATACAGCCCAGCTAGTTGGTAAAACTGTGACTGTTAGGAGCCAACCCATTAAAAAGTTAGGCCCATCAAGTTTTACAGTTAGCGACAAGCAATTCTTTGGCAGTGAACCTATTTTAGTTGTAAATGCCTCTGGTAAAGTTTTCAACATACCGGCTGACCCGAATACAGCAATTCAAGCTACAGGTCAAGTTCGTAATTTTGTGATTGCAGATATTAACCGAGATTACAATTTAGGTTTAGACCCTAACTTATACCGAGAATATGAAAGCCGACCTGCAATTATTGCACAGTCACTCGCACAGGCGCCTAAACCCGGTGAAATTACTACAAACCCTAAGCAGTATTACGGTAAAACACTAGCTGTGACAGGTGAAGTTGAAGACATTACAAGTCCTAACTCGTTTACGTTAGATGAAGATAAGTTATTTGGCGGACAAGATTTGTTAGTTTTGCGGGCGACTCCAAAAGCCGCAGTAAAAGAAGGTGAAAAAGTTGCCGTAACAGGTGTTCTACGTCCGTTTGTTGTTGCAGAGTTTGAACGAGATTATGATTTGAAATGGGATTTGACGGTGCAAAGAAAATTAGAAGCAGAGTACACCAATAAACCTGTATTAGTCGCGACAGATGTTTACCCTTCAGCAATTCCACAATAAAAATAAGGAGAAATCATGATTAGTTCAAATTCAAAATATATGCGTGCTGTTGGTACATTTAAGAACCATTCGGAGGCAGAAAAAGCTCTGAATGAACTGAGAAATTCTGGTTTCTCTATGGATAGAGTATCCATATTGGCTCAAAATACAGATAGTAATGAAATTGCAGGCGCCCAGGTAAAAGATAGAGGAGACGATGAATCTCAAGAGGGTGCTGGTATTGGTGCAGTTACGGGTTCAGTTTTAGGAGGTATTGGAGGTTTACTCGTAGGTCTTGAAGCTTTAATTATTCCTGGTGTCGGGCCGTTTCTTGCTGCTGGAACTATTGCCACAACTTTAGCTGGTGCTGGTATTGGTGCCGCTTCTGGTGCATTAGTAGGAGCGTTAACTGGCGCAGGCATTCCCGAAGAAGATGCTCAAGCTTATAGTGATAGTATATCCCACGGGAACTATTTGGTAATCCTAGAAGGTCAGGAGGATGAAATTGAGCGCGCAGGTTCTATATTGAAGAAGCATAATATTAGTAATTGGAAGACCTACAATATTTCTAATTCTTCTGATTACAATCGCAATACTACTTTTGTTGAAAATCGAAATACACAAAGCTATGTCGATAGAACCGATATTGATGACGATACCGTAGTGGAAATTGTTGATAAACGTTCGGGAAATCGTTTGTCTTAATGAGTAAAGCGAAATTATCCTCTATGGCTCAAAAACTTTAATATTTAGCTTTGATTTTTGATGAGTCATTTTCTCCCATACCATGTGCGGTATGGGTTTCTGTATACAGTGTGAGGTTACATGAATCTCCAGAGGCAACTATTATTAACATTACGTTTTGTTAAACTGCGACGATTTTTGGGGTCGTTATTTTATCCGCTTCAGCGCGACTGGTTGGAACTGAGGTCACGCAGTCACAACATGGAAGTAACTGAAGAAACAGGAGGTGCCGAGAAGGCCAAACCAATACAAAGTGGTGGACATTTTTACTTTAAGCATCTAGAACTTGAAGTTACTTTTTTGACTACGGACTTAATTCGAGTTGATTGGCAACCAGGTAAAGTACCTCTTCCTTACGGTATTGCTCGTAAGGATTGGGAAGAAGTGGAGATAGACTTTCAAGATAAAGAAAATTGTTGGATAATATCGAGTAGCGCGCTCAAGGTTATTATTAATGCTGATGGTAGTTTACAATTTCAGAACTCTCTTGGACAAGTAATACGAGAAGAACTACCTCCACAACGACGAATAGAACTATCAGATGCCGCTAAAGGTGGGGGTTGGACGACAACAGCGAAACTACGACCATCGGAATGCATTTATGGTTTGGGAGAACGAGCGGCGCCTAGATTACTTGCGGATGATATTTGATTCCAAAACTTTGCAGCTAGTTAGAGAAGAACAAGGAAACTTTACTTTTCCTTATACAACTATTCAGTTACACCTGCATGGAGTCGAGATAAGGCAAGTATGGATAGACGGCAAAGAATCTAATTATCAGGGAAACCTGTTGCAGTGCAATTACTTTCAAGAAATTCGCGTTCAAGGAGATTTTGACTCTATTAAACCTCAAAACCAAATTTTAGCAAACCATTAAGGAGACTTTTTTTCATGATTAACAAATTGACTAACATTTCTTTTGGTAATTTCCTTTCTTTGCGACATAATCGCTTATTTTTAGCTATACCAAAGTTAAATGCTGCAATTGCCATCGCTTTTTTGACTTCGCTAGTTTCTGCCTGCCAAAATCAAAATGAGCCAGGAGCGGTAATATCACCTGTTCCGGAAGTCGCCGCAACACCAGTTGTAACACCAACAGTGGTAGTCACAACTACACCACTTGTGACACCAACGGTGGTAGTAACAGCAACACCAACTATAACACCAACGGTGGTAGTAACAGCCACACCACAAGCGGGTTTACCTAATGCTGAACTTATTGGTGAAAACGTGACTGTAAGTACAAAAGTTCAAAGAGTTATAAATCAAAATCTCTTTACCGTCTACGACAAGGAATCACTTCGTGGGCAAGAAGTTTTGGTTGTGAGTAAGCAAAAAGCTCCTCCAGTAGGTACAAATATTGAGTTGACAGGTGTAGTTCGCAACTTTGTTGTCGCTGATGTAAACAAGAACTATAGCTTAAATCTTTCTCCTACTACAGTTCAGCCATATGTAAATAAGCCTTACATTGATGCTAAGGCAATTGAAAAAGTTGATTAATTGTAGAGACCGTAAATTTACGGTCTTTACATTTCTGATTGTAATGATAGGTATTATTAATTCTGTTGATTAATCTTGAAGTTCCCTTACACCATTATAAAATCCAAGCTTTTTTAAAACTTTGCCCTACAATAATAATTATTTTGAAGGAAGATAATTAATATGTCTTTTCGCATTTTAAGTTTGGATGGTGGAGGTGTTCGAGGAGTAATTGGTGCAACAATACTAGCAGAAATTGAAAAGCAAATTAATCAACCATTAAATAAGTATTTTGACTTAATTGCTGGAACTTCTACCGGAGCAGTGTTAGGGGCTGCTATTGCTACAGGGCGTAGTAGTAACGAAATTATTGAGTTATATAAACAACAAAGCTCAATAATATTTCCTTACAGGAGTCGTTTTTCTTTAGCACGAATTCCACTAATTTTAAAGTATGGCTTGTCTGCTCCTAAATTCTCAGATGATGGTTTAATTCAAGTTGCTCAAAAAACTTTTGGTAATATTAGGCTTTTTGATGTTGCTTCACCGTTGCTGCTAATCATCTCCTACGATACAATTACTAGGCGACCAATTATTTTTAAGAATTGGCGTAAAGATAAAGACTACGAAAATTTACCTTTATGGGAAGTATGTGTATGTTCCGCATCAGCTCCTACTTATTTTCCTGCACATAAATTGGATAAAAAAGTAAGTGGCATAGTCCAAAATGCTTCTACTCGTACAATCCAACTAGATACAAATGCTTCTGTTATTGATGATGTTTATACTGATACAGATATAATAATCATTACTAGTAGAGGTTATCGACAAACTCGCACTATCATTAGGTATGAAGGATTAACTCGAACAGCGGAAATAGATCAACCTTGGAATATTATTCCTGGTAATACATCTACCTACCTAATTAATTTTTTATACTCTGCAATTGATGGTGGTGTCGCAGCTAATAACCCTTCTGCTAGTGCTGTTGCTGAAGCACTGAGATTAGGTCATAAAATAGAAGACATTTCTGTGCTTTCGATAGGAACCGGAGAAAGAACCCAAATTATACGTTATAAGCAAGCACAGGAATGGGGTCTTTTAGAATGGGCACAACCATTAATTGGTGTTTTGTTTGATGCGTCATCAGACATTTACCAATATATTACCGAGCATATTATGCATAACCGCCTTTTGCGGCTACAATTTCAGCTTGACCGACAATTAACTGGTAAACGGTTGAGTGATGAAATTGATGATGCAAGTGAAGAAAATATCAATAATCTAATAGAAGCAGCAAAAGTCTACATTAACCGACCCCTGGTACAAGCAAAGTTACAGAAATTTTTGCAGGTTAACGAATGATAAAAATTTTGTTGTAGAGACGTTACATGTTTAGTCTCTACCGAGGTGGATATGCAATTTCTTGTTGACTACAAATTATTTGATTTGCATGATATCTGTCTGAATCGCCTACTCCTTGAAAATCAGCAGAAACTAACTTATCAACCAGTTCAATATTACTAACTTTTTCATTTGCATTATAACTGCGTGAGCGTAAAAGGCGAACATTGCTAATATCATCACAGTGTACTATATAGTCAGTTTCACTTTTACGCTTATCAATGCCAATAACTGTAGTATAAACATAAGAATTATTACTGACTCGTTTAACACTACGTTTGTCAAGATAAATTGGTTGATTATTATCGAATAAAGAAGTACCAATTGCTTGAAAAAAAGAAGGTACTTCGCGCTGAGTCGTAACAGAATGATAATTTGGATTGATTTTTAAAGAACCACCATCTGCTTTATCACTAACTTCTGCTGCATAAAGTTTTGTAACATGCACATTAGAAAGTAAAAGTGCCAATCCAAATAATATTGAAGTAAATTTCATTACAGAACCCCACTGATTATCTGTGTTTTATCTTGTGGGCAGAATTTTTATAAGTATAATTAAATACTAGTTATATATTCCAACAATAATTTTGCCCATTAATGGTAACAGCGGTTTTTAAGACTTTACTTGTAACACTTTGTTATTCATATTATAAAGTTAATATAATTTCTTTCCTCTAACCAATGGCTTATAATATTAGCTTTATCCTTACACCCATTGAATGAGTTAGTGTCAAATGATAGTGTAAATTCATTTAAATTGTTCTACCGACAGTAAGAATTTATCAAACGAATAACTCTTATCCACTTGTTTTCCACTATTTGCTTATATATTATAAAACCAAGCTATTAGGTAAAACTTTAGCTTTATTTTAATGAATAGCGGTTTGAAGACTTTAAAATAACATTTGTTCATACTTTAGAACTACCAAGATGCTAGGGAATGTGGTGCAGCGTAATAAAAGAGAGGATTATTAATTATGTTTATTAAAGATAAAATCTGTTGGAAAAATAATTTTATTGTAACAACTTCCTTTTTATTCACAACACAATTTTTTACTTATCCTAGTTTTGCCATTATTACAAAAAAATCTCAACCATTTCAGCCTTTTACTCAAAACATGACTTTACAAGATAATCAAAATAAATATTTAATAGCAAGAAATTCAAGTAATTGTCGTCAAGTTCGCACGAGGAATGGTGTTTATGTATTAGATCAACAATCAATTAAAGGCTCAGTCGTTGGTTTTTTAGATTATGGGCAAGATGTTACAATCCGAAATCGTGGTAAAAATGGTTTCGTGCCAATTTCATCTCCTATACGAGGCTATGTATTAGCGGAGTTTCTCAACTCTTGTAAATATGTAACACCTGCTCTGCGAAGCTTTTGTCGCCAGCCTGTATCTAATGCAGGTGTTGTAGTGAGACGAAAACCGTCTGCTAATGCAGCAAGGGTTGGAGTTATTCCAAAAGGTCGGAACATTACAATTAATAGTCGAGGAAGAAGAGGCTGGGTAGAAGTTGTATTACCTTTCGGTGGTTATGTACAGTCGAAAAATTTAGGTTATTGTCCAGAAGCACTTTAGCAAATCTAATTCATAATCTGAAATTACTACGCAGACGGGCTTCGTTGGAGCGTAAACAAAGTTACCTCTGGTGGGCAATTAATTCGTATCGGCACGATGCTAAAACCAATCCCTCGGTTTACATAAAGTTGATTTCCAGGCGCCCCATAGTCTTTAATCCAGCCATCAGCATGAACCTGACCTTGTTCAACAAAAGTTAACCAAGACCATTCTGGTGTGAATGGCAAACGAATTTGTCCACCATGAGTGTGTCCTGCTACAGCTACAGGTGCGCTACTCGCAGGAAACTTTGCAAATGTATCAGGGTTGTGCATCATTACGAACCTCGGTGCTGTATCTGGTACTTGCGCCAGTGCTACTGTTGGTTTGTCGTTGTTAGCCCAATGGGAACCAACACCTACCAAATATAGCGGCGTTTGTTGCTGAATTTGGCTAGGTAATATTACAGCTTCATTTTCCAGCACTTGCACACCAACAGCTTCTAGAGCTTGAGCAAGTTTGGTGGCTTGCTGTACGTCGGGATTGCCGTTTTTGGATTTCATTCCATAATCATGATTGCCCAATACGGCATATGTAGGAATGCCAGAAGAAGTCAGTGGACGAACAAGCTCAATTGATTGATTAATTTCTTCGGCTGCATTTTTTCCGGCGCCATAAATAAAATCACCAATAATCAGCACAGCTGCGGGACGTTCTCTAACAAGTCGAGTAACTATTCTACGAATTGTAGGGGTGTTATCTAGCCACATTCCCACTTGCCAATCACCCATAACTGCTACACGTTGACCAACCCAAGAAGCAGGAAGACCAGGAATTGATGCTGTTTGCGGTTCTACATCTATTATATATGGCTCAATTAAACCATAAATTAAAAGTGCGCCAATTAAACCTAATAAGCCTAGTAAAAAATATTTAATTTTTTTGCGAATTTCTTTCATAATTAGTTCTCCCTTCTTAATGATAAATATCTTGTGCCCGCTTAATAAAGTAATCAAAATTGAAAACCTAATAAATTCCAGTAAGCCAAAAAAGGAATGAAAATCAATGCAGCTAGTGTAATCAAGGAATAGTGAGTTCGCTTCATCCAAGACCAATAATGATTTTTCCAGACCAATATAGTAAAAAGTAATAATACTAAAGATAAAATACTAGTAATTAATGGTAAGCAAAGTAATGCCAGCACTATTGTAGGTACTCCATATGCTAGTTTCCAGCCAGTTAACCAAAGCGATAAAGGTAAGCCAATTAAAAATACTAAGTTGAGAGTTCCCACTACTCCTGCAATTACCCACGCAAAAGTCTTTTTTTGGCGATTCAAACTAGCTTTACCTCGTATAATATTGAAAATATAACCTATTGGCCAGACAATGCAAGCCGATAGAAAAACAATGGCACAAAAGGCAGCAATTCCTAACTGTACCCAAACAGTTTCGTACCAATAAACTCGCTCGTAGCCTCCTATTTTTGGCCATAATGGATTAAAAGCAAAGGCTATTCGACCATTTTCTTCACCAAAACCAGTAAAAGCGTCATCTTCTGCCCGCTTGAACAACATTGGTTCTACGGGTATTAATTGAATCTTTGGTACACTTCCTGGGAAGAACAAACTAGGAGTATTAATCACTAAATCACTGTTATTACCTTTGTTGATAGTTATATGCTTAAACGGTGAGGTTAACTTAGCCAAAGTATGGTGAGGATACTCTATATCTCGGTAAGTACCAGTAAACCGTTCAAGTTGAGGATTATTTAAGGAAAGACCTTTGATAGGTTCGTTGTTAGGTACTGGAAAATAGCGGTCTAAAAACTTAGTTAGAAATGTTCCATGTATACCACTGTAACTATTAGTAGCGATAAATATACCAATGTTACGGTTTGGCATCAGAGACAGAGAGCTAGAATATCCTCGCAAGCTGCCTAAATGACCAATCATGCGAATATTGTTTTCCAACCGTTCACGAAAACTGTAACCAGTACCAGGTAATTTTGGATGCTCAGTAAAATGAGTCTGATGCATCAATCGTACAGTATCTGGCTCAAGAATTTGCGAATTCTCATAGCGACCTTGTAGTAAATGAGCAATCATGAAATTAGCCATATCCGTGGCAGTTGTACTCATTGCCGCAGCAGGCGCGATATTTAAGTATAAATATGGAACGGCTTGATATTTACCATTTTGATATTGATAGCCCACAGCTAAATCATTAGTCAAAGGATAAGGAGGTGCTTGGAGAAACGTACTGCGCCGCATATTTAAAGGTTGAAAAATGTTTTTGTTAATGTATTCGCTAAAGGAGGCGCCGGAGATTTTTTCAACTAAATAGCCTAATAGAGCAATACTATGATTGGAATAACTATATAATTCACCAGGTTGCCAGACAACAGGGGGCATGTATCTAGACAAGTATTCTCCTAGTGGTTTCATGTTGGCTGCTTCTTTTGCTGCAATGCCAATCAATCTTTGAGTAGTACCATCAGTATGAGTCATTAACCTAGCAGGTGTAACTGGGCTAGGGTAAGGGTTTTCTAATTTAAAGTCTGTCAGATACTTATTAACATCCGCATTTAAGTCAAGCTTTCCCTGCTCATACAATTGCATTGCTGCTGTAGCTGTAAACAGCTTGGAAATGGAAGCAACACGAAATAAAGTTTTATCAGCGACAACTGGAATTTTTTGATCTAAATTGGCATAGCCGTACCCTTTAGTAAAAAATAGCTTGCCATCTTTAACAACAGAAATTACAGCCCCAGGAACATGAGATGCTGATATTTCCTCATTCACAACTTTGTCTACGAATGCTTCAAATTCTTGTGGATTACTTAATCCAGGCGCGCTACGGGCTGACGGTACAGTTTTCTGCGGTTCAGTTGGCTGCCCTTGTTGAGGATTAGATAATGGAAATTGAGGTGTATCTTGAGCAAAGCTAGCAACTCCCGAAAGTGACAAAAACAAAATAAAACCAAACATCCCAATAGTTAGGCGCCGCATCCACGGTACAAACAACTTATTCAGAGTTGGTTCCTGAGCAAGATCAAGTTTCATGGCTTTTAAAAACTTAAGCGTGATGATTTTCTGCTTGAATAGGCAGCATCAATTGTCACATCTTGGCTATATGTTAAAGATAAGGAAAAAATGGTGGAAAACTCGTGGATAAACTATAATCTCTAACTAAAGAAATATTTTTGTTGATATTTTTATCCATAAAGGTTATTATATCTGGAAGTAATCATCAAAATTATTGAGAAGAGGTGGGAAGAGAATCAAGCTTTACTGTTGATTGTAAAGTACGTCCTTTGCGCTGGAGTTGTAAGTGTAAACTGCTGCCTACGTTACTGCTTTCTATTAAACGAAGAACTTCATCGGCAGTATTAACTGGTTGATTGTTGATTTTTTTAATTATATCTTTTACCTGTAGTCCTGCTTTTTGGGATGAAGAACCTGGAACAACATGAAGAATGGTGACTCCTTGCTCACGGATACCAAAAATATTACGATTGTTGTTAGATTTGACTTCAATGCCTAAGTAAGGATGTTCTGCTTTTCCTTTACTAATCAACTCGCGCGCAATTTTAAGAGCTGTGTTAATTGGAATGGCAAAGCCAAGGTTTTGAGCATCAGGAATAAAAGCGGTATTTACACCAATTACTCTGCCTTTTGCATCTAACAGTGGTCCGCCGGAATTTCCCGGATTAATCGCTGCATCAGTTTGAATAATACCAACATGCCTTTCAGAAATATTCAGATGTTTAGCAGAACGATTTACACCACTGACTATACCGACGCTAACAGTTCTTTGAAAACCTAAAGGATTGCCAATTGCAATTGCCCATTCTCCTATCTGTATTCCGTCAGAACTTCCCAGTTTCACAGACGGTAAGTTAGTACCCTGAATTTTTACAACTGCAATATCAGTTATAGAATCTAACCCCAGCACCTTGCCTTCAAGGGTACGACCATCCACAAATGAGACCGTTACTCTATCAGCATTGTTAACTACGTGAGCATTGGTGATAATATGACCATCAGGATTAATCACAAAACCAGAGCCTGAACGACGCGCAACTTTCTCTTGAGACTTTGGCGCCGGATTTTCTCCAAAAAACCATTGATAGATCGGCAAATCCGAAGCATTTAATGCTTGAGTTTGTACAGTTTTGGTAACATTTATTTCGACCACCGCAGGTTGCACTTGTTCTACAACTTTGGCCACAAAATTCTTACTGTCAAAGTTAGGTAAAACAAAGCTATTACTTTTATTTACTGGCTCTTGAATAGCTTTTGCAGGTATGGTCGATGTAGTAGCTGGAGAAAGAACATTTCTAGTTAAATATCTTGCATAGCTGCTGAAAAATACTGCAGAAACCATGCTAGCACAAGCTAATAAAGAAACCATGCTAATTAAATTAGTATCTTTAATTGCAACAGTTGAATTTTGACTATTAGACGGTTTTTTCCGATTCATACACTCGAATTTATCCTAATTATTTAATTTCAGGACTTACGCACTAAAACCTAGAAACCAGGTTTATACAGCGTAAGTCCTAAATTTTTAAGCATTTTCATGCTAAGGTTGATTTATAAATCTCTATTAATATGACTATATCTTTATATTACAAAATTTATGAATCTATCAAAAGTAATGAAAATAAATCTAACTATAGACATGTAATAATAATTGAAAATCTGTAGAATTATCCACGAGTTTTCCACAATTAAGATTTAACTTTAAATAAAGTAAAAAAAGGAACTTTAACTATGAAATACTCAAAATTGTCTCAAATTATGGGCGCTGGTATTCTCAGTTTAACTATGATAGTGGCGCCCTTAACTCTGCCTGCTTCTGCTCAAGTTATAGTTGAGCGTGAAGGTATTTATGAAGATAACGATTTTGATTGGGGTTGGTTAGGATTGATTGGTCTAGTTGGGCTAGCTGGTTTAGCTGGTAAGAAGCAAGAAACAGCTACTGCTTATCGAGATCCGAATCGCCCTGGCTACGGGGAATAACATTCCAAATTTTCGTCGTGTATCGTCAAAATGTCTGTAAAGTTTATCAATTGCCCCATTTGCTTAACATATAGCATAGGGGCATTCAAACTCTATTTTACTTGCGAAAAAATTAGTTTATAAATACTTAATTTATGCGCTCAAAAATTTTAATATTGAGTGGAAGTATTAGCTGAATTTGATTAAATTTTCTGCAATTAAGTTAGCTATTCCAAAGATCATTATCCAAATAATTGTAGTGTTTAACTATATTTTATCCCTCATTTATTGCTTCCGCGAAGCACTTAATTCGTTCACGACGCTCTGATCAGAAGAAGATTCAGAAGTAACAGAGTACAGTTTTATACCAATTGTTATACCAATTATAAAATTTATAGCAGCAAAAATGCTAATCAGAACCACTCGAAAATTATCAGAATGCATATATACCTCTTTGAATACTCGGCTTAAGCCCACCACGCTGCTGGCTTTGGCAGAAGTTGAAAAGTATTTCTTCCAACAAGATCATTATTATTTACCAAATATTTTAAACATCAATAGTGGAAAACTAGTGGATAGATTAAATATCCTACGCAAGAATATAATTGTTTTTTGATTTACATTTTTTGATAAAAATTTTTATACCCTAAGATAGATGATAAAAAAATAATTATATACTAAGTATTTAATGTATTTTAAAAAATTTCATTATGACCCAAATTAATAGCTGTTGCAATCCAAATTTTGTTAAAGTCCATTACTAGCTACCAACTTCATTAAATTGTATTCATGATTATAGTATATAATATCTGAACTTGGTTAAGAGGTTGTTTGAAAAGTCTAAAAATATACATAAAACCCCTCTCCAAACCTCTCCCCGATGCGGGAAGAGGCTTTAAAAGCCTTATACTCTTGTTCCCCTTCCCTTGTAAGGAAGGGGTTAGGGGTTAGGTTTCTGGTTAATATTGATACTTTTCAAACATCCTCTAAGAGTTTAAATTCTATCCGAATTTTCCACTATTGAGCATTATGATAAAAAACAATCTCTTGAATGAATTTTATCTTGTAAGTTGAGCGCTCAATTTCATTTTTATAAAAGAAAATATCATCAGTTTAAATATTTTTAAACTGACGCTATACAAACTTTATTAAATAATAGTACACGCTTCAACTTATTATTAAATAAGATGACAAAACATAATTCACCTATAGAGCCAATTAAACAACCAATCAAGCAGGTTACTTCAAATCTTTGGTTTGAGCGACTGACACGGCTAGGATATGCAGCAAAAGGCTTAGTTTATTTTATTGTTGGTTTATTTGCAATACAAGCTGCTATTGGTAGTGGTGGTAAAACTACTGACACTACAGGCGCCCTGCAAGCAATTATTACTCAGCCCTTTGGAAAGTTTTTACTAAGTATTGTTACTCTTGGAATCATTGGATATGTACTTTGGCGCTTAGTTCAAGCATTTTTTGATCCCGAAAATCGTGGGCAATTAATCAATGCCAAGCGAATTGCAAAGCGTATTGGCTATGCTTGTAGTGCTATAGGTTATGCAGGTTTGGCATTGACGGCAGTAAAACTGATTATGGGTTCGAGAAGTAATGACGACGAGCCACTTGAAGATTGGACAATATATTTTTTAGCTCAACCTTTTGGGAGATGGTTAGTTGCACTGGGGGGAGTAATCGTAATTTGTGTAGGAATTTCTTTTTTGTTTCAAGCATACAAAGCAAAATTTCGTCGCGAGTTAAAACTTCAGGAAATGTCTTATCGTGAAAGAACTTGGGCTGTTTGCTTGGGGAGATTTGGAATTGCTGCTCGTGGCTTTGTTTTTGGTATCATCGGCATTTTTTTAGTTTTAGCAGCTATTCAAGTTGATGG
>NZ_RSCL01000024.1 GCF_003991905.1 Dulcicalothrix desertica PCC 7102
CTATCATTAGCATATCTGTAAACCCGCCCCCTCGCCCCAACAAACATGACGCGCGTAATTGGTTTAATGAGCGGTACATCAGTCGATGGTATTGATGCTGCCTTGGTTGATATTTCCGGTCAAGATTTGGATATTAAAGTCGAGCTAGTAGAAAAAGCGACTTACCCTTACCCTTCCGCACTTAGAGAACGTATTTTGAGTGTCTGCGCGGGTGAGGCTATTTCGATGCCTGAATTTGCACAGCTTGATGATGCTATTGCTATTGCTTTTGCTGAAGCTGCTGTAAATATTCAAACTGTACACGAAGGCGCCTCACTTATTGGTTCGCATGGACAAACCGTATTTCATAGACCACCAATAGGAGTTGAAGAAGCGAATGAAGTGAACCTGGGTTATAGTTTACAACTTGGTCGCGGCCCCTTGATTACTGCCTTAACAGGTATTACCACTGTCAGTAATTTTCGTGCCGCTGATATTGCTGTGGGTGGTCAAGGGGCGCCACTTGTTCCCCGTGTTGATGCCGCATTACTTGCTCACCCCAATGAAATAAGATGTATTCAAAATATTGGTGGTATTGGTAATGTTACTTACATCCCAAATCGAAGCGGTGATTGGCTTTCTCAAATTCGCGGTTGGGACACTGGCCCAGGAAATAGTTTACTTGACTTGGCAGTACACCAATTAAGCGATGGTACCAAAAATTATGATGAAAATGGCGAGTGGGCTGCTAGCGGCAAAATTTGCCAACCCTTAGTTGATAAATGGCTGAAACACCCATACTTCCAGGCGCCTCCACCTAAATCAACTGGACGTGAGTTATTTGGTTTTGATTATATTACTCAGTGTTTTGACGAAGCCAAAGAGTATCAATTAAATGCTGCCGATTTTTTAGCAACACTCACCGAACTGACGGCAACTTCAATTGTTTATAATTACCGTCATTTTCTCCCACAAACGCCACAACGAGTACTTTTATGCGGTGGTGGCAGTCGTAATCTTTATTTAAAACAAAGGTTACAAGCGCTTTTAGGCTCAACTTCTGTTACAACTACCGACGAATTTGGATTAAATGCTGATTTTAAAGAGGCTATTGCTTTTGCTGTACTCGCATACTGGCGCCAAGATGGCAGTCCCGGTAACTTGCCTTGTGCAACTGGCGCCAAACAGGAAGTGCTATTAGGAGAAGTCTTTGAGCGATGAGTGATGAGTGCTGAGTGCTGAGTACTGAGTGCTGAGTGTTGAGTGTTAAGTTTTACTCCTAACTCCTAACTCCTAACTCCTAACTCCTAACTTTAAATTCTTAAACTTACTCAGCACTCAGGACTTTCAACTCAGCACTTTGTAATGGGTATACTAAGTGTACTCGCCGCCAGAGGTGTTTTATTTTTATCTCCGGTTTTGGCGCTGCAAAACTAGGAAAAAAATAAACACATAAAGGTATTAACAAGTGAGACACTCTTTTTTACTCGAAGCTGGACGCTGGACTTTACAAGGCAGTTGGTTAGAGCGTGATGCTATGCCTGTTGCTGTTAAAGGTATGACTTTGGTTGCCTGGAACCGCGATAATTGGTTCACTATGGCAACTAAACTCATTTTTCCTGGTAGCGAACGCCCAGAAATTGCTTTACAGTATAAAGGACGTTTAGATGATGGTGAGCGTCATTACTCGTTTTTGCTACAACATAACCTCTTTGGACAAATTGAAGGTGAAGGTTGGATAGGCCCGGAAACTATAGTACAACGCTACTGGGTACTTAGTGACCGTCAGCGTCGTAGTGGTTTTGAAACCCTACATCGCGTTTCTAATGACGCTTATTGTATGACTGGCGGTATTCTCGTTGGTCATTTCCTCTCTAGTACAATGGAGGCAAAACTCGAACGTCAGCAAACTCAGACCTAATACTTAATAAATAAATCTTTAGGTAGAAGTAACAACTGTTTGCAATGTCGTAACGTTGTAATTTATGATTATTAAATTTTTGCCATGCTAGACTGCGGTGCCACTGGTATGAATTAAAATCTATATAGTTAAATATATAACAATTGCTTAACTGTTTTTTAAGTACTAATAATGCTACCTGAAGAAACGTCTTCTAATCTACCTGCGAACATGCAGCAAATGCAAAAAGGTGATTCCATCATCCAAGAAGACGGAATGTTACTTCATATTGGTGACGGCACGATTTGCGGATGTAATAATATTGCTTGTTTTGGATATACTCCAAACGAGATGATAGGTAAAAGTCTATTTGACTTATTTATACAAATTATAGATGTAGATGGGGCAAGTTACACACACAATACTTACCCAGCCATTGCAGCATTTGAAACATCTAATTCTTATCAAAAGGTTATAATCGGGTTTTGTAACTCTAATTCTGAAAATGCTATATGGCTTGAATTAAACTTTCAACCTTTGTTTTTATCTGGCGCCAAAAAACCTTATGCTGTGGTATCCAATTTTCATGTATTAGGGGAAATACAAGCTCAAAATAATTTTATACCCAATGGTCATAGCCGCACAATAGAACAAATAATATCTAAGACTTATTTTGATTTAGAGACCGAGAACACAAATTTATCAAATGTCAATGATGATTTACAACTTGTTTTAGAAGAACTTAGCGTTGCAGAAGAAGAACTGCAATATCAGAATTTATTGTTGGAAACCGAACGACAACGCTATCAAGATTTATTCAACTTCGCTCCTGATGGGTATCTTGTTACCGACACTAAGGGTAAAATTCAGGAAGCAAACCAGTCTATTGCTATTCTTCTTTGCTCAAAACAACGAGATTTAATTGGTAAATATGTAACAGCTTTTATTCCGCGTCAAGAATATCAAGCGTTTTACTCACTATTCAACCAGTTACGTGCATTACCACAGCTACAAACACAAACAAAACAATTTTTTATTCAGCCAAACAACGCGGCGCCTTTTTATGCTGAGGTAACAGTTGCTAGTATACACGATAATGTTGGACAGTTTACTGGTTTACGATGGTCAATTCGAGATATTAGTGACAGAAAGCAGCAAGAGCAAGCTTTACAGCAAAGCGAGTTGAATTTCAGAACTTTGGCAGATACAATGCCACAATTATTTTGGACTACTTTACCTGATGGCTATCATGATTATTTTAATAGCCGTTGGTTTGAGTATACTGGCATGACTTTAGAGCAAACCCAAGGTTGGGGATGGAGTCATTTATTACATTCAGATGACCAACAAAGGTGCTTGGATATCTGGAACGAATCGTTGCGTACTGGCAAATACTATAATATTGAATATCGTTTTAAACGTGCTTCTGATGGACAGTACCGTTGGTTTCTTGGTAAAGCATTTCCATTACGAGATAAAGACGGTAAGATAATTCGCTGGTTTGGTTCTTGTACTGATATTGATGATACTAAACGGGTTGAGCAAGCTTTGCGTGAAAGTGAGGAACGTTATCGAATTCTGACGGAAGTTGCTCCTCAAGTTGTTTGGATGTCTCAAAATGATGGCAAAATTACTTACTGTAATCAGTACTGGCTTGATTATACTGGTTTGTCGATGCAACAAACTATCGGCTATCAATGGGTTGGCGCCATTCATCCTGAAGACCGAAATAAAGTTTCAACGATTTGGAATCATGCTACAGGTAACGGTGATAATTATGAAGCGGAAGTACGCTGTCGTCGTGCGTCGGATGGGATGTATCGTTGGTTTATTGCGCGTGGGTTGCCTTTAAAGGATGATTCTGGACAAATTGTTAAGTGGGTCGGTGTTGCTAATGATATTCATGACCGTAAGGAGTCGGAAATTGAGCGAGAACGATTATTATTAAGTGAGCAAGCTGCACGTGAGCAAGCTGAAAATGCGAATCGTGTTAAGGATGAGTTTCTTGCTGTTCTTTCTCATGAGTTACGTACTCCGCTTAATCCGATTATTGGTTGGGTGAAGTTGTTGAAGAGTGGTAAGTTGAATCCAGCTAAGATTTCTGAAGCTTTAAATATTATTGAGCGTAATGCTAAGTTACAGGTTGATTTAATTGAAGATTTACTTGATGTTTCTCGTATTCTTCGTGGTAAGCTGACGCTTAATGCGACTCGTGTTAATTTAGTTGGTGTGATTTCTGCTGCTATTGATACTGTGCGGTTGGCTGCGGAGAGTAAGGGAATTGAGATTGAAAGTAATTTTGGGGGTGGAAGCGCTGAAGCGCTTATTACGATGGTGGGGGATGCTGCTCGTTTGCAGCAGATTTTTTGGAATCTTTTGTCTAATGCTATTAAGTTTACACCTGGTGGTGGGCATGTAAAGGTGGATTTATTGATGGAAGTTCCTTTTGTTAAGGTTATTGTTAGTGATAGTGGGAAGGGTATTAATTCGGAATTTTTACCTCATATATTTGATTATTTCCGTCAAGAAGATAGTACGACTACTAGAAAATTTGGTGGACTGGGACTTGGGTTAGCTATTGTTCGTAATTTGGTTGAGCTTCATGGTGGAACTGTTGAAGCGCATAGTTCTGGTTTAAATCAAGGCGCCTCTTTTACTGTTAAGCTGCCTCTATTAAATAGTGCTGAGTCAAAAGTGCTGAGTGCTGAGAATTTATCACTCAGTACTCAGCACGACTCACTCAGCACTAAATCTTTACTTTCTGGTGTTCGAGTTTTGGCTGTTGATGATGACCCAGACTCACGAGATTTTATTAGCTTTGCTTTGGAATTATACGGCGCCGAAGTTCAAAGTGTGTCTAGTGCGGTTGAAGCACTACAGCTATTGACTATTTCAAAACCTCATATTTTAGTTAGTGATATTGGTATGCCCTTGATGGATGGGTATGAATTATTACGACAAGTCAGAAAGTGGGCACCGCAAAATGGCGGACTGATTCCTGCAATTGCTGTGACGGCTTTTGCTGGAGAATATGACCGTCAAAAGGTACTTGACGCTGGGTTTCACCTTCATGTAACTAAACCTGTTGAACCTGATGCTTTAGCAGATGCTATTGCTAAGTTACTTCCGAATAAATAACTAAAATTAAAAGTATAAATAAATACTTCTATATTTTTGTTTGTGTTGCATTTGCTTGGTGTTTATTGGCAAAAATTTGGGAATACTAAATTCAACAGGAAATTTTCTTGAGATTACTAGATATTCGCTGATTTTTTTAAGATTGGAGCCAAAGCTTACTATGTCGGACCCCAACGTCGGTCGCAAACTTAGCAAAAGGTACCAGCTTCAGGAGTTAATAGGAACTGGAGCTATGGGACGAGTATATCGTGCTAAGGATACTTTGTTGGGAGATGTGCCTGTTGCGGTGAAGTTTCTCTCAATGTCCATCCAAACTAATAAAAAAATGCGGTTGCAGGAACGCTTTGAGCGTGAAGCTAAAACCTGCGCGCTTTTGGGACAAAAAAGTATTCAAATTGTTCGAGTTATGGATTACGGTGTGGACGAGTATAATACTCCGTTCTACGTTATGGAATACCTTAAGGGTAAAAGTTTGTCACATATTATCCGCAAGCAAGAAATGTCATTGGTGCGGTTTTTGAGCATGGCACGTCAAATTAGTTTGGGGTTGCAGTGCGCTCACGATGGTATTCCTGTAGATGGCACTATTTACCCAATTATTCATCGTGATATTAAACCTAGTAATATGTTGGTAATTGTTGACCCGACGTTTGGTGAATTAGTTAAAATTCTTGATTTTGGAATTGCTAAGTTATTACAGTCGAATACGCAGCAAACTAATTACTATCTGGGAACTTTGGCTTATTCTTCCCCCGAACAAATGGAGGGTAAGGAGTTAGATAACCGTTCGGATATTTATAGTTTGGGTGTGATGATGTTTGAAATGCTTACGGGCAAGTTACCTCTTACTGCTCCTACTCATTCATTCGGCGCCTGGTATAAAGCACATCATTTCCAAGAACCACGTTCGTTTGCGGAAATTGATATGAGTTTTGACGTTCCTAAGTCTTTAGAAGAGTTGATAATGTCATGTCTTGCTAAAAAACCTAGTGACCGTCCTCAAAATATTAATGACATTATACAAACACTATCAGCAGTTGATATTACATCTGAACTTAATAAAACTACTAGCACACCCACTACCCATACAGGGCGCCAAACTACGAGTGCTGATGCTCCTACGGTTGTTGCAAAAGAAATCGATAAATCTGAAAACCTGCCTAGTCCCCTACCAGATGAGATTGTAAAACTTTCGACTTGGCCTAAGAATAAACCAATCGCTGATATTGTTTTTCCTCAACCTATTCGTGTTCACAATGAACTTACCCCTGCATTATGGATGATGTTACCAATACTCGAAATTCAAAAACGCTCAGTTTGTACTCGCTACAACCAATTTCTTTTTATTCCTTCTCCCCACCCAATGCTACTTTGGGTGACTGTTATCTATAACCGTAGGTTTGGCGCCAAATGGCTTCCTTATTACCTTGACCTTAAAACCAATTTTGGACAAGAAACTGTACGCTTACTTAGTGATAAAGGTTACTATCGCCTGCTGTTTTTCGCGCGCGAGCAACCTACTCACCCCACTCATATCTTAATTTCTACTATTGCTTCTTCTCAATGTCGTCGTTTAAAGGAATGGTCATTACTGGGGAATACACTTCCTTCGTCTGCTAATCCCCAAATTAGTAAAACCTATCTCAAAACTGAATACGAAAAAATTAAACCTCAAATTTTAACTAAGCTTGCCTCTATTAATACAGATTCTCCTTTCGACCTTTCTGCCTAAAAACGAAAGCTTGTAAACACCTAACCTGTATTATATTAACTATAACTTTTTTTATATATAAAATAAGATATACGTATAAACTGAGTATATATACTCAGTTTATTCTTAATTATGTAACATTTGTTATCTTATTGTTAAGAAATAATAATAATAAATAAATTACGGTTGTAAAAAAAGCTCATAGGAAATATAAATATTAATGGTACTGAAGTCATTAACGCGCTCTGCTGGTAGTCCTTTGAGTCTTAAATTGACGCCCCAGCATCCCCAGCTCGTTTCCCCGTATGGAACTAAGCAAGAGAAGGAGGTCGCCTTGATTGCGACACTGGACTTCAATCACATTGCTCAAGCCAATCCAGTACCGTCTAAGCCCCATTGGTGCTTAAGAAGTTCTTTATATGTTGCTTCTCTTACTACCATTTGCTCGTAAAGCTTGACTAAAAAGTCTTTTGCTTGCTCATGGCTCATATCTTGTACTTGGTTAGCAAATGAGTGAATGCTGAATTGCTGTTCGAGTGAAAGTTCGATTGGGTTGTTCATAAAATAACTCCAAATAGAGAAGATGACGTGAAACAGTGAAGTAAGTTAGACTGACTAGCCGAGGCGCCGTTGATTAGATTTGAGGGAATAAAATCTAATTATGTGCCTCTTTATTACGAAAGATAACAAGAGTTTGACAAAATGCCCACTCCTTTAGGTGGTAATTTTGTGTTGTCTTTCTATAATGTCGCCTAGTTTACACTCCTGAGCTTCTAGCTAAATATATATACCAAGTTTGCCTAAGCATATTTCGGTAAACTTTGCACTATATACAGCAAAAAGTCAAGGATTCAGTATTTAACGTGAGTTAATACGCCTATGCCCTGTATCGGAAATAAAGGAACTTGGAGTATTAAAGTCGATTTTATTCGATATACAGTAAAAGTAGCAAGATGTCAATTCACACAAAGTGATAATTAACCCTCCAAGCTAATTCTTGGAGGGTAATGTATTTTGTATCAAATTGTAAAGATGAAAAATGCTTAAAATGAACAAATTAGCAACGGATGTAACAGATGGTTGATTTGTAGCAAGTTCATCCGTTACATCTGTTGTATCCGTTGCCAATATTAATCAAGCGCTACTAGTACGACGGTAATATTATCGTGTCCACCTTGTTCTTTCGCGCCTTCAATCAGCGCGAAAGCTGCTTTGTCGAGCATTGAGGTTTCTTGGAGGTAACTGGCGATTTTTTCATCGACTAGTTCTTCGGTTAAACCGTCACTACAAAGCAGCAAGCGGTCTCCTGGTTTTAAACTCAGAGGTTGAATGTCAACTCCTTGTAAATCTTCGCGTCCTAGGCAACGTGATAGTACGTGACGGAAGGGGTGAATACGCGCTTCATCGGGGGAAATGTCACCAACTTTTAATGCACGTGCGACCCAAGTATGGTCTTCTGTAATTTGTTCGAGTTTGGGTTCTCGCCAACGGTATAATCTTGAGTCACCGACGTGCGCGCATAAGGGTGAGTCGGGGTCGCGCAACAGTATGACGACGGCAGTTGTGCCCATATCGGCACGTTCTGGATGGCTTTGTTGGTCACGTATAATAGCTTCGTTTGCTTGAAGTAATGCTTCTTCGAGCAATTTTTCGCTATGTATTTGTGAATCCCAGTTTGCGACTAAATAAGCTTGAATTTCTTGAGTGGCGATACGACTGGCTTCTTCACCACCCGCATGACCACCCATCCCATCGGCAACCACGAAAAATCGTCCTTCTGGGTCAGTATAATAAGCATCCTGATTAGAAAATCGAATAAGTCCGGGGTCGCTAGCTCCTATATAGTTTATTTTCATATTTTTTTAGGCGTATCGGAAACAATCATTTAATACATACGGTCATAACGGTCAAGGCGTGAAATTAGCCTAATTAACAGCCATGATACGCTTACCGCGACTAAAGCAACAAACACGGCTGCCCATATATAATTTTTAACCAATAAAATCGAGGCTGAAAGGGTGAAAGTACCTATAAGCACCGCGTAAGTGGTGGTTAATTGGATGTTACTTTGCCGCCTTAATAACCGCTCGGTTTCTATAGCGCGAACACGCATTCTAACATCACCGCGTTCTAGTTTTTCAAGAGTATCTTCGAGACGACGCGGTAGTCCCAAAGCTGTACTACTAACTTGGACTGCTTGACGGCCTAGTTCGTTAAGTAAACTATTGCCCTCACCATTCGTATTAGTCATAAGCTGCATTGCATAGGGTTTAGCGACTTCCATAAAGCTGAACTCTGGGTCAAGTCCTTTACCAACACCTTCTAGCGTCGAAAACGCGCGCATGACGAAGGTAAATGTAGCAGGAAATCTAAATGGCTGATTATAAGCGATTTCGTACAAGTCGTCACTGATGGAGGCAACCGATTGGTTTTCAAAAGGTTTATCCATAAAGTTATCGAGCATGTACTGCACCGAACGTCTGACTGGACCCATGTCCTCTGTTGGTGCTATGGCGCCTAAATCAATTAGTGACTGCACAACTCTATCACCATCTTTAGAGGCGATGCCAAATAATGTCTCCATCAAGCCTTCACGCACATTAGACTTGATACGTCCCATCATACCGAAGTCATAAAAAATTAAGGCGCCTTCGGGACTAACGGCAATATTACCTGGGTGTGGGTCGGCGTGGAAAAAACCATTATCGAGTAACTGGTGTAAATACGCTTCGGCGCCTTGACGAGCAAGTACTTTTCTATCTAAACCAGCCGCTTCTAATGCTTCGTACTGGCTAATTTTGATACCAGGAGCGTATTCGAGTGTGAGTACACGAGAAGAAGCGTAACGCCAGTAAACGCGAGGAACTTTGACCCAATCATAAGCGCGAAAATTACGACGAAAAGCGTCGGCATTGCGACCTTCGCTCAAATAATCGATTTCTTCCCAAAGAATTTTGCAGCATTCTTCGTAAATTCCCATCCAGTCGCGCCCTTTTCCCCATTTAGGATGGTTTTGAAAATAACGCGAAATACCTTTGAGAATTCTTAAATCAATTTCAAAAAGCTTTTTGAGTCCAGGACGCTGAACTTTGATGACAACAGCTTCACCAGAGTGTAAAACCGCTTTATGAACTTGACCTAAAGAAGCTGCTGCTAAAGGAACGGGTTCAAAGCTATGGAAAAGTTCAGGAATTTTTTTACCTAGTTCTTTCTCGATAGTAGACTCTACCTGCTCGTAGCTAAAAGCTGGAACACGGTCTTGTAACTTTGTTAGTTCTTCGACATATTCAGCAGGAAATATATCCGCGCGTGTCGAAAATAATTGTCCAACCTTAATAAAAGTTGGGCCTAAATCGAGTAATGTGTTGCGAATCCAAACCGCTAAAGTCCGGCGCCTTGCAGCTTGCTTTGCGTCACTAACTCCTCCTGGATAACTCCAAGATTTGTTATACAGCCAAAGGCGATACATCAATAGCAGCACAAACCCCCAAATATCTATAAAGCGGCGCCTGCTAGAGTAGTTCTCGCGATTCCAACGGTATGCCTTATCCGAATATCCTTTTTCCATATGCTTTAAATACCGCTGGGATTAACTGAATCTTAAAGGGAGAAAATACTTTGTTATTTTTTGCTTGTTTGTAAAATTTGTATGGTGGCCGAAGCCACCCTACACTCAACCACTAACGCGATGACGTTGGAGTTCAGTGCGTAATGTGGCAATTTCGGCGCGTAAATCATCAATCATTGCTTGTGTATCAACTGATGCTGATTGTGCAGCAGTGCCTGGAGAAGTAAAACCAGCACCTGCTGCACTTGATGCGCTTTGGGCACGAACCATAACTTCATCCGTAAACGAGCGCATTTGCTCGCGTAACTCAGCATCTAACTTACCGAGTTGCGATAGCGAATCAGTAACAGTGTGTTCAAGACGTTCGCTAAGAATTTCAGCGACAGCTCTGCCTACAAAAAAAGCTTGTACAAGAGGGGTAGTCATAAATGTTTACAATAGTCGTCCGCTAAAAAATTATAACTTGCCCTCTTGCATTGATGTGTCTGTCAATAGCGTTGATTTCCACACGTTTTTGTTATGTGTCATCAAAACTTTATAACCATAGGATGATTATTTTCGATTATTTTTTAGAGTCATTTGGCTGTTGTTGTGTTTGCTGGGTGGGGTTTTGAGGTTGTTCTGGCTTTTTGCGCTCTGTTTCATCTTTTTTATCATCAGGGCATTTCTTTTTGTCTTCGCGACACTCTTTTACCTCTTTTAATATAGTTTTAACTTTTGAGCGAATTTCTTCATGCTTGGCAACTCCCTCATAAGCATAACGGTTGTAACTATTGCGTGTTATTAACTCTTCTAAGTAACCTACCCGTTCGTTACCACCTGGGTGCGATGATGCCCAAGTTGGTGGTACGTTTTTATTTTTCATTTGTTCTTTGAGCGTTACCATGAGGTTTCTTAACCCATCTGCTGCATACCCAGTTGTAACGAGTAAACGTGTGCCCAAAACATCAGCTTGACGTTCCATATCACGGCTATAAGATAGTCCGAATAGCTGTCCAACGGTTCCACCCAACGGTAAATACTGAGTAATATTTGAAATTAAATTACCTTGAGTTACTAGTTGAAATCCGTGGGATAGTACGACGTGGGCTAATTCATGACCAATTAACCCTGCTAATTCGGCTTCTGATTTTGCTTTTTCAATGGCGCCTGCATTAATAAACACCTTACCACCGGGTAAAGCGAATGCATTTAAATCAGGTTCGGGAATTACGAAAAACTCATATTTAAATTCATTGCGTCCAGCAACTTGAGCAAGTTTTTGACCAATATCATTAACGTATGCATTAACGGTTTCGTCTTTGACCAAATCAAGTTGTTTTTTCGCTTGTTTAGCTACGCTCTCACCAATAGATTCTTCTCCTTGCAGCAACATTACCGTTGAGTCAAGTGCTGAAAATGGGCCAAGTAGACTTCCTGTAACGGCATAACCTATGGCGCCTGTAATAATATTGGCTATGGCATTACCGCGAATTTCACCACGAATATGAGATTTGTAACGCTTTAAATTATCATCTGCCAACTTGGTAAATTCTGGCATTAACGGGTCATTAGGGTTGAGAATTGCATATTGACGTGCAGCTAGCGACGCCTCCATCCACTTTTTCGCATCCCCTAACACTGCAACGCGCGCTCGAACTAAATCTGGTTGATTTGGATACAGTGTAGCTGCGCGTTCTAATACTTGTAACGCTTTTTTTTCATCACCGTACTTCTTCAGGTATTCAGCATACTTAATATGTCCGGGTATAAATTGAGGTACCTGTTGAACTAATAAATCTAAAGGAACCAAAATGCGAGTTTGTAAATTACCAATAATTCCCGCTTCAGCTTCACGCCAGTATACTCGACCCGCTGGTGTTAATTGTGATGCATCGGTAATTGCAGGTTGAAGTTGTTCGTTACTGTCATTAGCTGCTAGCTTGAATGGTTGTTTGATAGCACGATATACTTTCTCAGCTTCAGCAACATTTCCCGCTAAATACAGCTTATCTGCCTCTATCAGCTTTTGTTGACGCGCTATTTCTTCGGGTGTTGGTTTTTGTTCTTCTTCTGGTTTTTTATTATTGCTTTGGTCTTCAGGTTTTTTTGATTCAGGCTTTTTATCTTCTTTGGTTTGTACGGATGTTTGATTATACTTTTCAATAGACGCAGGTTGTTGTGCTGGTGTAATTAAAGGCTGCGTGACGATAACAAAAATAGATGTCCCTACTGAGAGAAATACCCAGCTGAGAGAAAGGAACAAAGACTTCCATCTGCGTTTCATGGTGGGTTTAGTACATAGCTCTTTTTTACACTGTATTATCTTCAATGATGCGTGCGCTACCTAACTACCAAAACTTCATGATTGCTCTTGTGGGATGGGCATCCTTGCCCGTCCGATACAGAAAATATAGAAAATATAGAAAATATAGAAAATACAGAAGGCGGGCAGGGATGCCCGCTCCACAAGATTATGTAAAGAAAAATAAATAATTATTACAAAAATATGATGAAATATTACAACGAAATATGAACTAGTGATACGAAAGTTAGCGCTAGGCAAAGGTTTTTTGCTAAAAAATTCACAAGCATATTTTTCAACCCAGTAGTAAATCAAGGAGCAAATCGCTTGTTAACATCAACTTTACTAGCTGTTACAGCAGCAGCGGCGCCTTTACAATGGAGTCCAACCGTTGGAGCGATAATGGTTGTTTGCAATATCTTAGCAATTGCGTTCGGTAAATCGACTATTAAGTATCCTAATGCTGAACCGGCTGTGCCTGCGTCTAATTTCTTTGGTGGTTTTGGCTTGCCTGCTATTTTAGCGACAACCAGCTTTGGTCATATCCTGGGAATTGGTGTAATTTTAGGTTTACACAACCTTGGAAGAATTTAAATGATACGATACGTAGAGACGCGATTCATCGCGTCTCTACATTAATTAGGGGTTATACAGCCATTTGTGTCATGTTACGCAGTTGGCGTAAAGAGTTAAGGCAAGCGGGACAGTCGCATCCAAAGAGTTGGATGGCTGTGTCGCTTTCTTCGTCGGTAAATGCTAGCTCGGTAATTTTGTTCGGTGCCTGTGGTATAAGTTCTGGTTGTTTTTGTGCTATGGCTACTTGTTGTCCGGGTGCTGTTGTTGCTTTTTGGCGCCGCTCACAAACAAATGCATGTTGTTTGGTGTGGGGTGATTGAATACAGTCAAGTGACCCTTGGTGAAGTACTTGGCTTGCTTGAGCAGGAGTGGTCATCATCATTGATGCAACTGAGGCAAACAATGCTGGGCTGGAAAGTAAGGTGAGGACAAATTTCTTATTCATTGACTCAATTTTATTCTGAACTACAGAGACCGCATTAATGATTTCACATCTTTTGGGTGTTGCTCAGTGCATTTTATACAAAGATGTGACTATTGTCATGGTTATTACTGACTAAATTTTCGACATTTGGTATTTGCCCCTGTGAAGTTCACCTATGAGTGATGTAGAGTGCTTTATTTTAAGCGACTGACTCAATTAAATTCTGCCAAGTTCCCAACAATAACTAACGTTAGTTTTTACGTGGCGCCTCAAATCTCTTAAAATTCGTGTGTTGGGTAGAAATTACGCTGGCAGAATATTTGTTTGACTATGGCTAATCAAAATAAAATTCCGGTAATTATCAATGGTGCTGCGGGTAAAATGGGACGTGAGGTTGTTAAAGCTGTGTCCCAAGCATCTGATATGACGATAATGGGCGCCATTGACACTAGTCTAGAACATCAAGGTAAAGATATTGGTGAATTAGCTGGTTTGAGCGAACCGTTAGAGGTGCCAATAACTAACCAGTTAGAACCGATGTTAGGTTATGTGGCAGGTGAACGACAAATGCTTCCTGGGGTGATAGTAGATTTTACTCATCCTTCGGGTGTGTATGATAATGTTCGTAGCGCTATTGCTTATGGTATTCGTCCAGTGGTTGGTACTACTGGTTTAAGTCCTCAACAGCTACAAGATTTAGCAGATTTTGCCGAAAAAGCGAGTACTGGTTGTTTAATTATTCCTAACTTCTCAATTGGGATGGTATTGTTGCAGCAAGCAGCAGTAACAGCATCACAGTATTTTGACCACGTGGAAATTATTGAATTGCATCATAACCAAAAGGCTGATGCTCCTAGCGGTACTGCTATTCAAACTGCCCAAATGCTCGCGGAAATGGGTAAATCTTTTAACCCTGCGATTGTGAAGGAAGAAGAAAAGCTGAAAGGTGCTAGGGGTAGTGATGCTGGGGAAGGGATAAGAATTCACAGTATTCGTTTGCCTGGATTAATTGCACACCAAGAAGTTATATTTGGTGCAGCAGGGCAAATTTATACACTGCGTCATGATACTTCCGACCGAGCTTGTTATATGCCAGGGGTTTTACTAGCTATTCGCAAGGTTCAACAGTTAAAGTCGTTAGTATATGGATTAGAAAAAATATTGTAGACAAGGGGGAGAGACGTGACATGTCACGTCTCTACATGAAAAAAATATGCTTATTCCACTGACACGCGAAAAATTTGATCAACTTATTCCTTTGATAGGGACTGGACCTCAGTACAAATATTATTGGGGTAATTTTTCTAAACTTTTACAAAGATTATTAATTTCTGTAGTTGCTGCTGCTGTTGTTTTACTTTTAAGGTTTGTTCTGGGACTTAATTTTGGGCCACTTGTATTCGTGCTTGGACTTGTTAGCGCTTTTTATTGGTTGTGGGGGCCTGTGTTTCAAGCTAGCGTCCGAAATAATAAATGCCGACGTTATAAGTATTGTGGCTTTTTTCGCGGTCGAGTCATGGATATTTGGATTACTGAAGAGTTAGTCGGTAAGCAAGAAACTGTTAATGGTAAGGGTGAGTTGGTTATTGTCGAAAATCGCGAAAAGCGCATCAATTTAGAAGTTGGGGATGAAACAGGGTTTACTGCTGAGTATCAAGCACCGTTACAAGTAGCATATAAAGCTGTGACACGTGGTCAAATTGCTGAAATGCTTGTGTTGTCAAATCGTGCTGACCTCAGCCGTATTGAAGAAATTACTGATATATATATTCCTAATCGCAATATCTGGATAAGTGATTACCCTTATTTACAAAGAGACTTTTTTATAGAAGTTGGAAAGCGCTTACGCGATGATGACGACGACGAGTATGATAGACCAAGGCGCCGTCGTCGTCCACAAGAAGATACCAGACGTAATACCCGTAGAAGAAATGACGATTGGAGTACGGAAGAAGATTACTAGCAACGGATGTAACGGATGTAACGGATGAGTTACTGGTGTAAAACAAAGCCTAGTTATTATAATATTACCTATCCGTTACATCCGTTTATCATCCGTTGCCAATGTTTCCTTCTAAACCGTAAGCTTGCCAAGCTAAATCTACCAAACCATCAACAATTGCTGCGGCAACTACTGCGTTTCCTTTACGACCTTCAATCATGATATTTGGGACAAGTGATTCACGTAAGCCCTCTTTTATCATGTCTACATCTATAAATCCTGGAGGAGTTGCAATTATTAAAGCTGGTTTAATTTCTTCTGCTTCTATTAATTCCACAAGTGTGGAAAGTGCAGTTTGAGCTTGACCAACTATAAAAATTCCTTCTGGATATCGTTTTGCAAGTACCTCTGTACCTGATGCAGCGCGAGTTTTTTTGTTTTGAGATTCATTTACAGCTTCAAAACTGCAAAATACTGGATTTGCAAAAGTATTTTGTATGTCATTTGCTATACCTACCTGCACCATCGGTACATCGACAATTATAGTAGTGCGAGCGGCTAAAGCACCTGCCGCTGATTGTAAAGCACGCTCTGAAAAATTCAGCAATGATTTATATTCAAAATCACATGTGGCATAAATAACACGCCTCACGATTTCGTATTCTGCGGGTGAAAAAACATGGTCGCCAATTTCACTATCAATTATTGCCAAGCTTTGAGCATCAGTTATATGCCATTCCATTCGAGTTCTGCAACGCACAACAGCAATAAGCTTATACCATTTTGGATTTTAGATTTTGGATTCAATTTAAAATCTAAAATCCAAAATCCAAAATTTTAAGATTCGGCGTTTGGTGACGGGCGCCCAAATACTGGTGAGAGGTAAGCTACTATAACACCCATTAGGAAACCTGCTACGTTGCGGAATAAAGGTAGCCATTCGGTTGTACGAGTGACGACGGGGCCGATACCGAAGGCAAGAAATAAAATTCCCCATAAAGGTGAAAAAATTAATGCCCACTGCCATGCAAACACTTGACCTTCACGACGTGGTTGTGCTGCAAAACCGCAAATCACACCTCCAATGACCGATGTAATTAAGGTTAAAATCCACTGTTCACGCGGTAATCCTGGTACTACGCCACAACCACCTTTACGTAAACAACCTTCTACAGTCGTTAATGTGTCGAGTATTGCTTTGTCTTCACCATTTTCACGGACGTAATACAAGTTCCCAAACCTGGTTTGCAGTTCTATCCAAAATGTACGAGGTAATAATTCATACACTGCATCACCAACACTAAAGCTGAGAATGTTACCACCACGAGCATCTGATACGAGCAAAATGCTTTTATCATCTAGACCCCAAAAGTTTATAACTGCCCGACCAGGTGTACGGTCAAACTGCGTTAATACTCGTAATTTCCAACCTGTTTCTTCTTGAAAACTATTAAGTTCTTTAACCAAATTCTCTTCTTGGACATCAGTCAGAGTTTTGGCTAGGTCTACAACTGGGGTTGCTGTTTTTGGTAATAGTTCTGGGTTGTCATAAGCTAAGGCATCGGGAGGATGCATTACCCAAATGGAACCAGCTAAGAATAATAACCCTACAAACGCCCCTAGGCGCCGCCAAAAACTTTTTTGCATGGACTTTTTATAAGAATTTCAACGCTAAGTGTTAAAAGCTTGTTTCAAAGCTTAAAGTAAAACTCATACTTTGTTACACTTTTTAACTTTACTCTAATCTTGGGCGCCAATGCAAAGTATTTCAGAGAGGTATAGCTACGCTTTTCAGGATATTCATTGGTCCATAATCCTTAAGACGTTTGAGTTGCTCGGAGTTTCGCACGAGTAAAGCGCCTGCAAAACCTAGTGAATTTACTGATATATACTCGAAACATTCGTGTTGTCGCGGTATTATGAGCATCCACTCTCGTGTCGCAAGTAAGTTATAGGCGCCGCCATCTTGTAAGCCTACTGCTGCAAGTGAGTCATGGTAGAGTTGTAAAGTAGCAATACCACCTTCAATGGGAGACTTTACCCAATCAGGATTTAAACGTGTAAATGCGTGTACGAATCGAAGTCTGGGTATTGTGCCGACTGAACCTTGAAATGAAACTGATGAAAGTAAAGGTTCAATTGGTAATTTTGTTCCATTAGGAGCTAATGGTAAAGGAACTAGTTGTAAATGTTTATGCTTTTGACTGGCGCCTGCAATTTGACCTCCATTATAAAACGCTAATCCATCGAAATCAGCTATGCAAGACCACATTGCCGCAAAGTCTGGTTCTGTTAGTAAAGATTCTTGTGCCTCAAATGCGCGGGTAATAATAAGTAAGTGGTAATCAACAACATTAAATTTGTTCAAAATACAAACGTGGGTATCTGAAATGTCCGCTACCCATAAATCTTGTTCATAAGGAAGGAAAGGATTAAAGTCAATTGCATTTTTAGTTATTTGCTTTTCTTTCTTCTTAGCTTCATCCTTTCGCACCAGATTCGATAATATCCGCACCATGAATACTACACCATCTTGCTCGACAAACTCGTAATTAGTCGGTATTGATAGCAAAGCACCACACGACAGCGCGCGTTCTGTCGTCGCTTTCACACAGTCCCATAATTTATTCATACTCTGCTTTCTCATATTCCAAATATATAAGTAACCCCCCACGCAGTTCAATAAAGCGTGAGGGGTTGAATAGTTGGTAATCATAAAGGAGAAGTATAGGTTGAGTAAACACTGCCTAAAACTTGGAGTCCTACTCATACAACCGATGACGGCGCCTCAAAATCGATTGTTCCCGGACTTGGAAATTATTGAACGCTTAATTTTAATGTGGTCTAGCTTGCGTGTGCCCAATCACTCAGTGATTCTTGGCTTTCCTTAGAGGACTGCTTTTTCAGTGGCACTTTCGGTGTACCAATATCTACGTAAGTCGATGATTGGCGTTTTTTGTCAGATTTAGTGGGGCGCGTATTTGCGCTATTTTGACTGCTTTTCACGTTTTTGCTCCAGATTGTACCTCATTTAATCAAAATCTCTAATTGTTATCTTCATCCTCCTTATAGATATTTCCCGAAAATACAATAAAGATTTCATGAAGATACAATAAAGATTATCCATAAAAAGCGAAGTGTCAAGATTTACGGTTTAAATTTTTGAGTTCTAATATCTGATACGGTTTTATTTTGGAAGTTATGCAGAAACCAGGTTTCTTTTCCGACATCTTGTGTAGAAACCCGGTTTCTTTGGGACTTTTAGTTAAACGTCTACCCAAATGCTTCCTTCTTCAATGCGAGTAGGAAAGACAGCAACTCCTTTTTCAGTGGAAATCATCCCCATTAGTTTGCCTATACCAGGTGGAAAAGGAATCCATTTTGAGGGTTGACCTGTAGTCAAATCAAACGCACTACGGTGAAATGGACATACAATAGACCCATCTTCAGTTATTTTGCCGTTTTTCAGTGGCAAACCTAAGTGCGGACAAGAATTTTCAATGGCGTAAATTTGGTTATTGTGATTGAGTAATAAAATCGAGCGCTTTTCGACTTTAACTACTTTTCGTGCATCACCAGATAGTTCGTCTTGTGCCAGAACTTTAGTCCAACTCATCTTGGTTCCTCTCTATTTAGGTGTTAGAAACCGATTTTTTATTAAACGCAGTTTCTATCTAACATTGTTGGATTTTACGCTATCTTGCTGCGTAACTTCGAGATAAATATGCTCTAACCGCACAGGTTGACGAGAAATAGAATCAATATCAACACCCTCAAAACGCGCAATAATTTCTTTTAGTTCTAGTGCTTCGGGTATCAAAAACGTCAAATCGCTTCCGTAACGTCGAGGTGTAAAACCATATTCTTGTGCCAAAGCAATTGCTTTTTCCTCGTTTGGAGTTTTTATAGTTACTACTTCGTCTGCGGGTATATACTGACGTAATTGTTCTAAATTGCCTTCTGCTAATATTTGACCGTTTTTAAGGATGCCAATTTTATCACATAGTCGTTCGGCTTCATCGAGTAAATGGGTTGTGAGTAAAATTGTGATACCCTGATTTTTAAGTTGTTTGATAAGCTCCCAAATCTCGTAACGTGCTTCAATATCTAACCCGGTGGTTGGTTCATCTAAAATTACGAGTTTTGGTTGGTGTACTAAAGCAACTGCCATATTTAGGCGCCGTTGCATTCCTCCGCTTAGGGTTTCCACTGGACTTTTAGCCCGGTCAAATAGCTTTACGTCAGCGAGTGTTTTGAGTACTTGCTCACGACATGTTCTTGCACGTAAACCGTATATTTGTGCAAAAAATGTCAGATTTTCCTCACATGACAAAGTTTTATACAGTAAATTTTCTTGGGGGGCAATGCCGATTAATGCTTTTGTATCATCTGTAATCGGTTGATTATGAATTGAAATATAACCGCTGTCAGCTTGGATAAGATTACAAATAATATTTATAGTAGTTGTTTTGCCTGCCCCGTTGGCGCCGAGTAAGCCATATATTTGACCTGTGTCTATATTTAAATTTAAATTATTTAGGACTTTGCGGGCGCCGTATGATTTGTTTAAATTTTTGATTTTAAGCATAGTTTGTTTTAAATTTGGGTTTAATCCCCCAACAGAGCGCGATTTCGGGAGGCAAGGGGGGATTTTCAATATTTAAATATTTTTTACATCCTCTAAAGGTAATACTATATCAGAGTGTTGGTTTGGTATTTGTTAAAAAAACTAGATTTACATAACGAACCGCAAAGGACACAAAGAACGCAAAGGAAGAAAGAGAAGAGAAAGAAGAGAAAAAGCCTGGTTGATATCTATCAACCAGGCTTAGAGTTATTATTTAGTGGTGTGTGAGGTATTGTTTATGCTGCGGGTTGTTCAAGGTTAACTTTAACGACTTTGTTCTTTTCAGCTTCGGCTTTTGGTAAAGTCAAATTTAAGATACCGTCTTTGTATTCTGCCTTTACATCAGTGTTTTGAATTCTGGCAGGAAGAGGAATTACTCGTTGGAATTTGCCGTAGTAAAATTCGCTTCTTACTTTGCCGTCAGTTTCTGTTTTTGTTCCACTTTTGCGTTCAGCACTGATGGATACAGCTTTTTCGGCAACTTGAATATCTACGTCTTTCGCTTCAACTCCAGGAAGTTCCAGTTTGAGCATGAATGCTTGTTCTGTTTCTTGAAGTTCTGCTACTGGAGCTTTTTCTGTTGGTTGGCTGCTTTCAAATAATCCATTCATTTGGCGTTGAAGTGCGTTTAGTTCTTGCCAAGGGTTATAACGTGTTAACATCATATAAATTTAAGGTTTAGTTTATTTCACTTGCTTTAATTCTTATAGTAAAGGCGCCTTCTAATGTAAGAATACGGTTAGTTACACCTAGGTTTTTCATGATTTCCACACATTTTAAAATCTTTCTCCAAACCCAAATTGAATGCGGTTATCCCCTTCATTATTAATACCGTAATCAAGATGAATTGGACCGAGTGGAGATTGAATGCGGATGCCAAGACCGTAACCGTATCCGCTACCGGGTTTTCCTCGCACTCCTCCTGGGTTACCTATAATTCTGCTACTGGTACCTAAGTCTGTTGCTGCATCGAAAAATAACGCGCCACCTATGAAGGATACTACTGGAAAACGGTATTCTGCGCTTGCTTGGATGAAACTGCGAGCAGTTGCTAAGTTACCTTCATCATATCCTCGGATGGAATTGGCGCCTCCAAGCGAAAAAGCTTCATAAGGGGGTAAGTCACCAACGACAGTTCCAGCTTGGAAGTTAAAAGCTAATGCTTGGGGACATTCGTTGACTGTGGAATTTGCTTTGCGACAACCTTGAGTTAAACGGGTTAAGCGTGTGGGAATGTAAAAGCTATAATTTGCTACTTTTGATGAAGATGAGTATATTTGGAAGTCTTTACAAGCAGGCGCCCTCGGTTATTTGCTTAAAAGTACTCCTTCCTCGCAGTTAGCAGATGCAATTCGCACTTTATATCAAGGTCATAGTCAGCTTGGCCCCACTATTGCACCGAAAGTATTTGCTCAACTAAACCCGTCTCCAAGTCCTGCTAAACTAAATTCTCATCAAAAACTTTTCAGTGAGCGGGAATTGGAAATACTAACTCTCATTGGTGAGGGTAAGAATAATCGTGAAATTGCTCAAAAACTTTTTTTGACTGAAGGGACGGTGAAGAATTATGTTAGTCAGATTTTAGCTCGCTTGGAATTGCGTGACCGTACTCAAGCTGCTCTTTGGGCAAGGGAAAATATTGGCAACGGATGATAAACGGATGTAACGGATGGTTTTGTATGCTGGTAGTACTACTGGTTAACTTAACCAGTAGTACCATTTTTGGCGATTTGAGGCGATGTGCCTCTACATGGTAAAAGTATGAAACTGTATCAAAAATATACTGATTGCACAAATTTATCCTGTAAAATAGCGCTTTTTTTGCAATAAATACGTAATTAAAAATAATTTTAGTAATTAAAATTACTTTATTGACTCGCCAATGATTTATGCATTTCATTTTTATGCGTGTGAGGACGTATCAAGCTGGTACTACTGGTTGAGTTAACCAGTAGTACCAATTTAGGAAAGATGCGCGCGAAAGCAGGAAAACTCTGTTTACGTGTCTCAGCATGACATTATAGAGATGCTTCGCAATACTGCAAAGGGATAGAATTAAAATCCCCCCCAACAGAGCGCGAATTCGGGGGGCTAAAAGCACTATTTTCCCCCCTTAATAAGGCTACAGTGTACACATAACTTTTTGGCATCGGGAGCAGGGGAGTTTTGGATGCTTTTGGAGGCTAGAAACGGAAGGAGTGGAGAAATTGAGGAACTATTCTTACAGATATTTGCATCCAATAAGAATCAATCGTGCCTCATATTCTCTCTCCCCGCCCTGCCTTTCCGTTGCACCCGAAGCCCCCGAAGCACGCTATTCAAGACTTGTGTGTACACCGTAGCCTTAATAAGGGGGGGTCAGGGAGGATCTATTTCGAGAAATTTTCAAAACCTACGCAGTATTGAGATGCTTCGTGCCTCAGCATGACAATTTGGAGATGCTACCCTGCAAGAAAACTGCGTTAACGTGCCTCAGCATGACAATTTGATTATCCGTTACATCCGTTACATCCGTTTATCATCCGTTGCTAGAGTCTTCTTTCTACAAGTAGCATTCGTCTGTATGAGAGCCAGCCGGATACTATCATGATTAGTGCGAACCATAGTAGGAATAGGAGGTGCGGTTCTATGTCGGCGATGTTTCCTCCGTTTGCGGATACTTTTAATAGGGCTTCGTTCATGTGGTATATGGGGTTGAAGCGGGCAATATTTAGTAGGCTTTTGGGAAATAGTGATGTTGGTAGAAAGGAGCCTCCTAATATTAGTAAGGGGACTCCAAATGCTGCTACTAAGGCGTTTACGTCTTCGGTGCGACGTGCTAGCTGTGTGCCTAATATGAATCCTAATCCTACGTAAGCGATGATGCTGGTGAGAATGATAATTGCTCCAAGTAGTATGGAACCTCTGAAACTGGCGCCCCAAAATGCTGCTACGCTATATACAAGTAGTGTTTGTCCAATACCAATAAAGCTATGGGCTAAAAAAATACCCATAAAATATGAGGCGCCGCTTAAGGGAGAAATAAATAAACGTTTTAAGGTGCGCTGTTCTCGTTCTGCGACTACGGTGGCAACACTCCCACCTAAGCAGCTAAAAAATAATGCTGCTCCCACTAAGGTTGATGGTGCGGCATTTTCAAATGCCACTGATAGTGAAAGCTTTGCTCGTTCAGCTATAATCAATCCATTAATAATTAATACTGAGACAGGAAAAATACACCAAAAAATTAAGCTACGTTTTCGGCGCAGAAGTTCAGTTATTATTCGCTGTGAGACTGCAATCGTTTCGTGCCAATATTTCACACCTACAAACCATTAAATAAATAATTATTTGTGCATAATATCTTGTTTTAAAGGAATTTCAATCATAAATTCAGTATTTTGATTCGGCTTGGAGGTGCATTTTATAATACCACCGTGCTTTTCAACCACAATTTGATAACTAATGGCTAATCCTAACCCGGTACCTTTCCCTACTTCTTTGGTGGTGTAAAATGGGTCAAAAATCCGCGTTCTAATATCTTCAGCTATTCCAACACCGTTGTCGGTAATACGAATAATTGCTGACTGCTTATTAGTTGATGTTGCCGTTGATATCAGTATTTGAGGGTTATCGTCATTTGTCTCTTTATATTTATACTTTTCAATAAGCGCATCGACGGCGTTACAAATAATATTTATAAATACTTGGTTAATTTGTCCAGCATAGCATTCAACACGTGGCAAGTCACCATACTGTTTAATCACTTCGATTCCTGGAAAATCTACGCTGGATTTGAAACGATGTTGCAATATCAATAAGGTGCTATCAATACCTTCGTGTAAGTCAACGGGTTTCATGTCCGCTTCGTCGAGGCGCGAGAAATTGCGTAAAGATAGTACAATTGAACAAATACGTTCAGCCCCTATTTCCATTGAGGACATGATTTTAGGTAAATCATCTGTGACAAAATCTAAGTCAATGTCTTTGATTTTGGCGTTTATTACACTGTTATCATCTGGGTACTGTTGTTGATACAATTTTATTAATTCGATTAATTGTTCTGTGTACTCGCTAGCGTGAGATAAGTTGCCGTAGATAAAATTGACGGGGTTATTAATTTCGTGCGCGATACCTGCTACTAGTTGTCCTAATCCAGACATTTTTTCGCTTTGAATTAATTGAGTTTGAGTTTTTTGTAAATCGTAGAGTGCTTGTCCAAGCTGCATTGCTTTACTTTTTGCTTCTGTTTCAGCAGTGCGACTTTGTTCGTAAAGTTGTGCTTGTTGAATTGCTATTGCTGCTTGGTCTGCTAGTTGCTGCAAAAGGCCGATTTCATCATTATGCCAAACTCTCGGCGCCTCACACTGATGAGCAATTAATAAACCCCAAAGTTGTTGACTTATTTTAATTGGTACGATTAAATTTGCTTGTACGTGCAAGCTTTTTAAAAATTCTTGATGACAAGGGGTAAGCGCAGCTGTGGCAACGTTATTAATAGCTCTTGCCTGACCTCGCAGACAAATACGTGCGCTTTCGACAGGGAAACACTCTAATGGTGCTTTGACTGCTAACACAGATGAACAATTACCATTGAGTTCTTCGACAACTACCTCACCGTTGTTATCATCAAATAATTGATAAATTAATGCCCGGTCGGCATTTAATATTTTACGAACTTCACTAACTATTGTTTGTAAAGTCGTTTTGAAATCTAGAGAACCGCGAATCTGTTCGCTAATTAATCGAACCGCATCGGTAATTAGTAGTGCTTTTTCTAATTCGGATGTTTGTGCTTGTACCTGCTGTTTGAGAGTTAAGTTAAATTCTTGCAGTTCTTGATACATTAACTGCTGTTGAATTGACATGGAAATATGATACGCCAATGTTTGAGCAAGTGTAATATCTTCACTGCTCCAAACCCGCGCCTTTCCTTGTCTTTGTTCGTGCCATGCTTTAAAAGAAATTTGCGGTAACGCATTTAAGAGATTTTTTTGGCGCCGTCCTGCCCATAAAATCTCAGTATTATCCTCATTGCGGAAAATACTGACGACACCAACAAAATTTTGATAGTAGCCAAGAGGCATTACTAGTAGTCCGCGAATTTTGGTGTGTTGAAACGCGCTTGTGAGAAAATTTAATTCTGGCTCTTTATAAATGTCGGTTATTGCCCAAACGCTATCAAATCTAAATTCTTCCATCCAATGCTGCCAAAAAGGATGTTCTTCAATCGCCGTGTTTTGTAATGAGTCTGGTAACTTCGGCTGCTCTCCATGAGTATATAACTTACCAGTTGCATAAATATACATTCTACCCCCGCAACCCGAAAGCGCCTCTATTGTTGTCTCAAGTGCGGCTTGAAGTTGAGTTGTTGGTAGCGAATGTAATTGAGTTATAACCTGATTCGTTATTGTTTGGCGCCTTTGCTCTATACGCGCTTGTGCAACCAAATTGCTTTGAGTAATAGCAATGGATACTTGGTCTACAACCTGCTGCAAGACGGGCAACTCGCGTTTAAAAATTGTTCTCGGCTGACTATGGTGCGATACCAATAAACCCCATAAACTTGTTGGAGAACCAGGTTCAAGGAACTTCTGACTTAAAATTGGCAAGACTAGCGAGGACTGTACTCCCATCGCTTTCAAATACTCAATATGGCACTCTTCAACTGCACGATATTGAATAATTTCCTTTCCCTGTAGCTCATTTATTCTGAACGAAGAAGGCAAATCAAGTGGAGACAAGCCAATCTTACCACTCGCTACATCCACAATCGACCGCTGTCTAGCTTTAAGAAACATTTCTCTTGCTTCGAGCGGAATATCTGAAGCTGGAAAATGTAGCCCCAATAAAGAGGGTAACTTATGCTGTTCATTTGATTCGGCGACCACCTCGCCACTTTCGTCTTCATCAAACTTGTAAACCATTACCCGGTCGGCTTGCAAAAAGTTACGAACCTCCAAGACTACTGCATTTAATATCTCTTGCAGTTCTACAGTTTGCCTAATTAGGTCGGTAATACGGTGTAGCAAACCTTCTTGCTCAGATTGCTGAACATTTTTAAAGCTATCAGCAGATTTCATTCCCTGTGTCAGCTTTCAAGCTGTGTATCAAATTATTCTTTAATTTTAATCTCAGTTACTTAGTGCCGTAAGCTCGGAAAATGCTGAATTTTAGACGAAGAAACCCGGTTTTTTTTATTATTTCGCTGTAAAATTACCAATTCGATGAATATCTAATTAGGAATGCAAGTGGGCTGTGTTATTTTAACCTTCGCAATGAATTTTGCTCTACAGCGTAATATTTGGTTGTACTGATAAAAGCATGGTAATTTATTTTACTGGTGGCATTGTAAAAAAATAGTGAAAAGATTTTCAAAGTCTCTTGTATACGGTTATTTGACCTTATTCAGTAATACTTAACCAATAATCAAGATGCTATAACAAGTTTGAAACTTTGTTATTTATGCAGAAATTAGGTATAAATGTGTATTAAGCAAATTGCTGACTTGAAGCGATCTGGATAGTGCTTCTCTAGTTAAGAGGTAGTTATTACGGCATTATCGACGCCTTGTTGCTCGACTAGTTAATGTTTCCGCTATAAAGGCGCCTTTCGTTAAGCGATTTGGTGAAAATTAAAGAATTTTTAGACAGCAAATGCAGAATGAACGATGTCAGTTTGATCAATCCAAAGAAAGATATATTGATTATCGACGATACCGCCGATAATCTCAGAGTTTTGTCAGCGATTTTAATCAGGGAAGGGTACAACGTTCGCAAAGCTCTAAACTGGCAAATGGCTTTAACTGCGTGCCAAACGATTCTACCCGATTTAATTTTGCTTGATATCATGATGCCTGAAATTGATGGCTATGAAGTTTGTCATCGTTTGAAAAACTGGCATAAGACTACTGATATTCCGGTAATTTTTGTCAGCGCACTTGATGATGTTTTTGACAAAGTCAAGGCTTTTCGCGTAGGCGGTGTAGATTATATCACAAAACCGTTTGAATTTGAAGAAGTTTTGGTACGAGTGCAAAATCAAATTGCTCTGCGTGAAGCTCGTTTAGAGGTTGTAAAGCTAAATGCGGAGTTGGAGGAACGAGTAAAGAAGCGAACTCAAGAGTTAGAACAAGCTATGCAACAACTGCAAGTTGAGATTCATTCTCGACGTGAACTACAGGGTAAACTTCTTGACATTGCTTTGCATGACTCCTTAACTGGTCTACCAAATCGCGTTTTATTCATTCGACAGCTTGAAAGAGCGCTGAAACATGCCAAACAAGATACTAACTATCAATTTGCCGTTTTATTTTTAGATTGTGACCGTTTCAAAGTGATTAACGACTCGCTTGGTCATTTTGTTGGAGACGAATTACTTATTGCTATTGCTCGTCGCATTCAGGCATTACTAAGCCCTTTCGATACTTTAGCAAGATTTGGCGGTGATGAATTCGCTATCTTATTAGAAAACATCACTGGTTTAAATATGGCTATTGATGTTGCCGAAGCTGTTTTGAAAAAATTGTCATTAGCATTCAAATTGTCGCGATACGAAGTGTTTATGAATGCTAGTATTGGTATTAGTTGGGGTAATAATAACTACGAAAAAGCCGAATATTTATTACGTGATGCGGACACTGCAATGTATCGTGCAAAGTCATCAGGACGCGCGCAATATCACGTATTTGACCCTGATATGCATTTTAAAGCTATTCAGATATTAGAACTCGAAAATGACTTACGTCGAGCTGTGGAGCGTGAAGAGTTTTTAATTTACTACCAGCCAATTATTTCACTTGCTACAGGTAAAATCGCTGGTTTTGAAGCTCTTGTTCGATGGCAACACCCAACTAAAGGTATGATTCCACCTACCGAATTTATACCCGCAGCAGAAGAAATCGGGTTGATTTACACATTGAATATTTGGATATTTAAAACTGCTTTAAAACAACTCAAAATTTGGCAAAAGCATTCAGCATTCTTAGAAAATATCACAATCAATATTAATTTATCTGCACGGTTATTTTCTTATCCTGACTTCGGCGCCGTCGTAGATAATATTATCGCAGAAACTCAGGTTAATCCTAGCTACGTTGAATTGGAAATTACAGAAAGCGTGATTATGGAAAATAACGATATAGTTAGAGGAATTCTACAGCAGTTAAAACAAAAAAAATTCAAACTTGTTATTGATGATTTTGGTACGGGTTATTCTTCCTTAAGCTACCTTCATAGTTTTCCGTTGAATGCGCTAAAGATTGATAAGTCTTTTGTCAAGAGGATGCAAGATAATCAAGAAAATATGGGACTAGTACCCGCAATGATTGGCATTTCACACTCAATGGGAATGCTGACAATCGCTGAAGGTGTCGAAACCCAAGAACAACTTGCTCAATTGCGTACTCTAAATTGCGACCTCGCTCAAGGATTTTTATTCTCTCAACCCCTAAAGCAAGAACTTGTCCTCGATTTTATTGCTTCTAATCCGCAATGGTAGCGCTGGGTAACGTAACATAATATATGATGCCACAAAAATAAAAAGCTTATGTGAAAATAACGATAATTTAATTCAGACGCGCATGTTATCTAATATACTTAAATTAGACTTGTTACAAAAAGTATCGCACTACCCGATAGTTAGTAGACAATTATAAGTTTTGCTGACTATACGTTGCGCGATAAATCGACCGAATGCTATATACCTCTGGATTATTGCACTCTAAGTATATTTTTTGACAAAATCATTTACGTGTAACAAGTGAAATCGTAGAAACCGGGTTTCTTCATTGAGATATTGTAATAACAAAGACGATTTGTCTGCAACAATGAACGCGTAGAAACCGGGTTTCTTCATTGAGATATTGTAATAAAAAGACGATTTTGCGTAGAAACCCGGTTTCTTGGGTTTTGTTTGTGAAGTGTCTTATTCGTTTACCAGTATATGTGTTTTGTAATATTAATTGTTAAGATAATATAGAACAGGTTATTTTTTGAGATGCTTTTAGAGCGCAATCATAATTATAAAGCTAATATACTCGTTGTCGATGACACACCTGACAACTTGCGGTTGCTATCAGCAATGTTGACAGCACAAGGATACGAAGTTCGTAAAGCTCTGAACGGTAAAATGGCGTTAACTGCGTGTCAAATGCTTTTGCCTGATGTCATTTTACTTGATATTAATATGCCTGGTATGGATGGATATGAAGTATGTAAACAATTAAAATCAGAAGATAAAACAAATGAAATTCCTGTAATTTTTATTAGCGCACTCGATGATGTGTTAGACAAAGTTAAGGCTTTCGATGTTGGTGGTGTTGATTATATCACTAAACCTTTTCACGGCGCCGAAGTAGTATTACGAATTGAAAATCAAATTAATTTACGTTTACTACAAAATAAATTACAAGAAAAGAATATATTACTGCAAAATGCGTTCGACGAATTAAAAGCTGCTCAAGTCCAACAAATACAAAATGAAAAAATGTTTGCTCTTGGACAATTAGTCGCAGGAGTCGCGCACGAAATTAATAACCCCGTTAGTTTTATCTACGGCAATTTACAATACGCAAATGAATATATTCTAGACTTAGTAAAACTAGTAGAAATATACCAAAAAGAATATCCGAATCCAACGCCAAAGCTTCAAGCAACAATTCAAGAAATCGACTTGAATTTTGTAGTTCATGACTTACAAAGTTTAATGGGCGCCATGTATCGGGGTACAGAGCGAATTAGAGCTATTGTACTAGCACTGCAAAATTTTTCGCGTTTAGATGAAGCGATTATGAAGTCGGTGGATATTCATGAAGGCATCGAAAGCACGTTGGTTATGTTGGAGCATAGGTTCAAGGAGACTGCTCATCGTCCAGTGATTGCCGTTGTCAAAGATTTTGCAGCTTTGCCTTCTGTGATGTGTTACGCTAGCGAGCTAAATCAGGTTTTCATGCATATTTTGAATAACGCTATTGATGCTTTAGAGATGGGAAATGGAGCATGGCGCCTGGGGACAAAGAACCGATTGCAAGAAGATGCTGTAATATCGTTAAGTCAAGAGAATTTTGACACTACACAAACATTAGCTTCCCAACAACAAATTCTAAATTCTCATGGCTCACCGCAAATTTTGATTCAAACGCAGCATACAAGCAAAAATACCGTCAAAATTATTATTGCTGACAACGGCCCTGGAATTGACTCTTCTACGTGTTCACGATTGTTCGACCCATTTTTTACTACAAAACCTGTAGGTAAAGGTACTGGATTAGGATTATCGATTAGTTACCAAATTGTGGTTCAAAAGCATCATGGCAATTTAACATGCTATTCTTTGCCAGGAGAAGGAGCTAAATTTGTCATCGAAATTCCAATCACTTATAGTACGTTGTAACTAAAAAGGTTTTCAATTCAAAGAGCAAAAACTTTTTTAGAGGTTAGGGCTACCATTTTTTGTCACAAATAGCATAATAGAAATGTGACTGATTTGTTTAACCCTTTACGTTCTCTAGATTTTGGTCACTGGTTCAAGCTGATCTGCGGAGCCAGTTATCAACACTTGCCTGCGGTGAGAAGTTTAACTTTAGCTTATGCACTGGCAGGCGCCGACTGTATCGATGTAGCAGCCGACCCTGCTGTAATTTCAGCAGCACAAGACGCGCTTAGAGTTGCTTCGATATTATCCACTAAATCTCAAAGCCTGGGTATCAACTGTGAAGTAAAGATGCCTTTCTTGATGGTAAGTCTAAACGATGGAGAAGACCCCCACTTTCGCAAAGCCGAATTTGATGAACGTTTATGTCCTTCGACTTGCCCAAGACCTTGCGAGAAAGTATGTCCCGCTCAAGCAATCGTTTTTAACTCACATTCCAGTAATTTCTCTGGTGTAGTATCGCAAAAATGTTATGGCTGTGGACGTTGTATCCCTATCTGTCCCTATGATATAATTTATACAAGTTCTTATGTATCAACGCCAGGAGCGATAGCACCATTGGTATTGTCAACAGGAGTAGACGCAGTAGAAATACATACCAAAGTAGGACGTTTTGCGGAATTTAAGCGGTTGTGGCAAGCAATCGAGCCGCACGTTGAGCAGTTAAAATTAGTTGCTGTCAGTTGTCCTGATGGCGAAGATTTAATTGACTATTTACATGCCCTATATGAACTTATAGCTCCAACCGTTCCTAATTTAATTTGGCAAACGGATGGTCGTCCAATGAGCGGTGATATTGGTTCTGGCGCCACTATTGCGGCAATAAAGCTGGGGCAAAAAGTTTTGAAAGCGAATTTACCAGGATATGTGCAGTTAGCAGGAGGCACAAATAGCTACACTGTTGCTAAGTTAAAGGCAATGGGAATGCTAAGAAGTAGTGCTGAGAGTAGTGAGCCGTATAAAGTGCTGAGTGCTGAGTGTAAAGACGTGATTAATCACGTCTCTACTCAGAACTCAGCACTCAGAACTCATAACTCTTATATTTCTGGTATAGCATACGGCAGTTATGCGCGTGCATTGCTGTCACCAATTTTGGAACAGTTAGAAACAAAGGAGGTGAATCAATACGATGTTAAATGTGTTCGTCTAGAGGACGAGCCTGAATTGCTCTGGCAAGCGGTAAAACTTGCCCATTCTCTCGTTTCCCAGCTCAAGTCACAGCAAAGTATAGCGCGTACCTTGTACTGAAACTGCATTAAGTGTTATTTCAGTTAATAGGGTTTATAACAAGTACTTTTTAAAGCACTTTGTTATAGTTAATTTCGCGCATCATAAATGTCCAAAAAATCTCTTAAAACGTCACCATAAAAAGCATGACGATTAAAGACGAGCTCCAAAAGTTATTAGATATACTGCCTCAAGACCTGCGAGAAATTCTAGAGAATCATCCGCAACGAGATAGTTTAGTAGAAGTGGTCTTGGATTTAGGGCGCCGTCCAGAAGCTCGCTTTCCTGATAAAGCTGAGTATTTAAGGGAGGCACCTATCACTCAAGCACAAATCGATGATTGTGTATCTAGAGTGGGCAGCTTTGGTGGAGACAATCGTGCGGGGATTGAGCTGACCCTGCACCGTATCAGTGCCATCCGTAACCGTTCCGGCAAAATAATTGGTTTGACCTGTCGTGTTGGTCGAGCAATTTTTGGAACGATTGGCATGATTCGCGATTTAGTGGAAACAGGTAAATCGATACTCATGCTAGGTCGCCCAGGTGTTGGTAAAACTACTGCGCTGCGCGAAATTGCCCGCGTCTTGGCGGATGAGCTTAACAAGCGTGTGGTCATAATTGATACATCGAATGAAATTGCTGGTGATGGGGACGTTCCGCACCCAGCAATTGGCAGAGCTCGTAGGATGCAAGTCGCCCATCCAAACGAGCAGCATCAAGTGATGATTGAGGCAGTGGAAAACCACATGCCAGAAGTTATCGTTATTGATGAAATTGGTACCGAGCTTGAAGCCGTAGCAGCGCGGACAATTGCGGAACGAGGCGTGCAGTTAGTTGGTACAGCGCATGGGAACCAAATTGAGAACTTGATTAAAAACCCCACTTTATCAGATTTAGTAGGTGGTATTCAAGCTGTGACGTTGGGAGACGACGAGGCACGACGAAGAGGCAGTCAAAAAACTGTTTTGGAACGTAAAGCATTACCCACGTTCGATATTGCAGTTGAAATGCACGAACGTAAGCGCTGGGTTGTTCACGAAAGTGTTGCTGATACAGTTGACACTTTATTACGTGGGCGCCAACCGAGTCCGCAAACCCGAACCGTCGATGAAAATGGTAAACTTTCTATTACTCGCCAGTTAACAGCAATAAATGGTCGAGGTGGAAACGTCACAACTCTCGATGAAAACTTTGCATCCCAACGGCAGCAAGGTAGTAATTGGCGGTCATCAGGTAGAATGGCGCCGTTGCAGGCAGTACCCACTGAGCTAAACGGCTCCAATGCACCGAAAAGCGAATTTGACCGTTTGCTTTCACAAGAAGCAAGTTTTGATACCTCAGACTTAGAATTTGATGAAAACTCACGAGTACCAGGACCCAATGGCGAAGACTTGCCGTTGCACATTTATCCATATGGTGTGAGTCGCCATCAACTCGAACAAGTCATCAAAGTATTAAACTTGCCAGTTATCTTGACAAAAGACATAGACAGTGCAGATTCTATTTTGGCACTGCGGTCACACGTCAAAAACCATGCCAAATTAAGGCAATTGGCGAAGTCAAGACACCTACCACTGCACATGATTAAATCGAGTACCATCCCGCAAATTACGCGCGGGTTGCGAAGAATGCTTAACATCGATGACCCAGAATTTTCTGATGAAAACGAATTGCAGCTATTTCTTCACAACGGCACCGACGACGAAATGGATGCTTTGGAAGAAGCAAGACTTGCAGTCGAGCAAATAGTAATTCCCAAAGGGCAACCAGTAGAATTATTACCCCGTTCCGCTCAAGTACGTAAAATGCAACACGAATTAGTCGAGCATTATCGATTAAAATCTAACAGTTTCGGTGAAGAACCTAACCGCAGGCTAAGAATTTACCCAGCATAAAACCCTGCAACCAAAAATGAAGCTATAAGCTGGAACTGTAAACTGAAACTGTAAACTGAAACTGTAAAAGCTAAATATAGAACAGGCATCCCTGCCTGTTCTATATTTAGAAAAATTTTATAGCATCAAAATCAAACCAAACTTAAGTAGTAAATTGTCATTCTGAGCGCAGCGAAGAATCTCTCAGATGTCTAAAAGAGGACTAAAGATAAATATATGAATATTATCATTATTAAATTTATTTTGAGTTTAAATACATCAAAAATATACTGCGTAAATTATTATAAATATTTTTAACAGTGAAGTCTTACCAAAAGTATAATAAGTAGAAATAAAATCACCGCACATCAAAAAACAATGACCGAAACAAAGCTTATACGTACCGTGTGCAGAGGAAAAATATTCCCTGAAATTCAGTGGACAGAAGAGCAGAAAGATAAACAGCAAGCAGAACGTGAAGCGTTCAAGGCACGCTGTAAACCTATTTTTGACTGGCTGAAGCTACAATATATTCAAACTCATTAGAAGTGGAACATGGCTGTTGAACCTAGTAGTGGCGAATATTTTATCGATAAACATGAAATTACAGTCATAAATATGTGTCGTAAAAAGCACCTTGAATCTCCCTTTGACCTCTTCCAAATTAATGAAACATGTGTATCTGGAACAATATAATTGAGGGTTGGTTTGGAGAGAATTATTAAGTTAATATTTGATATATAATTTAATAGTAAGCAAAGCTAGGCTATAAAAGTAAAACAAGTTAAATATAAAAAATGACAATTAGTACGTTTGATGGATACATTTGATAAATGTTCTCAACTTGGTGCATCCCGTCGTCGATTTGAAGATGCCCAAATACTAAACAGCCAGAAGCGTTGGACAGGTTCCATTTATTTAGGAGGGTATGCAATTGAATGTTCTCTAAAATCATTAATCTGCTATGAAGAACAAACAACTAATTTTAAGAATACGAGTGTTTTTCAAAAAGGGCTTCAAGCATCTAGCTTACATAATTTAGTAACCTTATTGGAAGCTTTGCCTGTAATACAACGTGCTATACAATTAGACCGTACTGGTAAATATAAAGAAGCATGGAATTTAGTAACCTTCATATGGCGCAACGACGAGTTACGTTACTCTGATAAAGTCGGGGATGAAGTAAAACAGCTAACGATAGTAAAATATTTTTAAATGAGTTACAATTTTATGCAGCAACTGCACAAGAATTAGAGCCAAATGATATTCCAAATATATTTCAAAGAACAGAAGATTTTCCCAAGTTTTTAAGTAATCGAACATGGCTAATCCGTGGAGCAAAAGGAACGGGGAAAAGTCTTTTATTCAGACTATTTGTAGAACAGCCTAATGCAGCTAAGGAATTAGCGGCTTTAGATGTTAATTTGAATAATGTTAATTTTGTTCCAGGTCACGGTCAACCGAGAGTATCAGTAAGTATTTTAGAAAGTGGGGATTTAGTTAGCTATGAACAACAAGTTGGCGAGGATAACTGGCAGTTTTTTTGGTTAAATTACAGTATCTTACAAATATGTAGTTGCAAACCTGAAATCCGTTCGCTTTCTGGCTTGTCAGATAAATTAGTTGCATTAAGCAATTCAGAGCAACCTCCTCATGCTGAAATTGTTTCATGGTTGGTTGAGCGCTCACGAACAGCTCAAGCACGACCACAAGCTGCTGACGAATTACGTGTAATTGATAGGTGGTTACAACAGAATAATCAAGTAGTGTGGCTGTTTTACGACGAGTTAGATGCTGGTTTTGGTTCTAGTCAAAAAGATTACGAACGTCGTAAACGTGCGTTAGAAGCTTTACTCGCATGGTGGTTAGAAAGCGGAACAAGTTCAAGGCAAATAGTCCCTAAAATATTTCTACGCGAAGATATTTGGAATCAGCTTAACTTTACAAATACAGGGCATTATAGCGGACGCTCACTTCAGTTGCGTTGGGAAGAACCTGACCTCTGGTGCTTAGTACTTCGCCAAGCTTTGAAAAGTTCTGAATCTTTGAGAAAAGTCTTAGAGCAAAAGTTAGGAGTTACTGTTGACAGGTTAAATTTAATAGGACTTGAACAATTACGGCAAAGCCTTTATCCTTTGTGGGGTGAAAGGATGGGACGTACTAAAAAAGCTTATACATACAATTGGGTTCGTAATCGTATTGCTGATAGTCAAGATAATTGTTTTCCACGCAGTTTAATATTACTTCTACAAAAAGCAGTTGAACTTGAGAAAGCTTTTCAAACTGAGTATAGTGCTGAGATAACTTTGCGTCCGAAAGCTTTAATTGATGCTTTCCCCTTCGTTTCACAGCAGCGTGTTGCAGAAGTTCGCAATGAATATCCTGAATTAGAACAACTTCTTGCAAGACTCCAAGGTGAACGTTCTCCTATTGACGAGAACCATTTAGCTCAAATATGGAATTTAGGAGATGGGGAGTTAGCTTTTCGCATTAAAGATATGATAGAATCTGGTATTTTTACAGAACGTTCTCGACCTAAAGACCCTCCTCCTCGCGTATACGGTATTGCTGAATTATACTTATATGGACTAGATATGGTTCGCAAAGGGCAGCGGTAGTAAGAATAAAATAGGATGTACCTATTTAGCAAATAGGAGTTTCGATTATAAATTCGGCGCCTTTTCCTAAACTTGAGTGACAGTAAAATTTACCCTGATGCTTTTGGGTAATAATTTGGTAACTTATTGATAAACCTAAGCCTGTACCTTTACCAACTTCTTTAGTTGTGAAAAACGGGTCAAATAATTTATTGAGCTATGTTTCACGTAATACCAATTCCATTGTCAATTGGGAAAGTCCCCTGGTAACGCACGCCATCGACACCCTTCACACAGAACATAAAAAAAGGCACCATCGAACCTCCCAAACATCTACTTCTCTCAGACGACCACCAAGTTTTGTTGCTGGAATAAAAGGTTCAATCAGTATACAAAAGCTCTTGGGTGAGGTTGGTGGAGTATGATTTACTCATAGTCACGAGAGTGGTGCTGTTGTCTTTACTTACTAACCGCGATTAGCCCTGAGAACTTTTTTTACGAGGGTTGCTGACTTTTTCAAACATCCTCTAATGCATTGATGGCGCCCCGCTTGTTTAGAACGGGCAAGGATGCCCATTCCACAATACTTACTAAAAAATAAAGATTATTTGTAATTCCCAAGAGTTGTCTTGACGGATGATTTCAATTTCTCTAATAAATTCGCGCAGGTAAAATCGTCGCTCAGATTCGGAGAGGTCGAGCCAAAATTCAGGAATTGATACTGCTTGTGCTACTGAGCGTAAGTTGACAGGGGGAAGGGTTGCTAGTTTCGCTTCCATTGCTGAAATTTCGGTGCGAAGCTTATAAGTTCTAAGTTTGGCTGTTTCTTCGTCTAGAACACCTGTTTTAATCAATTCTGGAATTTTTTCTAAGATGCCATTTGCGCGCGCAATTTCTTGTCCTAAGTGATTTTTTACTGTGTCTAGTTGAGGAAAATTTACTCCCTCAACTGCTTTTGGTAAGTCTTGACATACAGCAGAAATCGTTTTCCCTAAAACTTCTTGGTAGGGAATTGATGGGCATTTGGGTTGTTTAGGACAGTTGATGGGACGTAAATATAGATATTCTTTTGTTTGTTTGCGTATAGTGACGCGCGTAATAGTCATGTGTGATTTACATTCGCTGCAAGTTACTAAACCCGCTAAAGAACGGGGTGCGCTAGCGGAACGTGTACTTAAACGACTGTTACGACGCAATAACCTGTCTACTTGTGCTGCTTCTTCTTTAGTAATTATGGGTGCATGTGTATCTGAAATAATCTCGCCATTTTGGTATGCGGTGTTGCCTCGATATACTTGATTTGTTAGCCAACGCTTTCCTGTGGTGACAGAAATTTTTTTGTTGTACTTTTTTGCTATATACCGTACAGCATTTCGTAATGAACCATAAAGCAAGAAGTTCTCGAAAAAGTCTTTAACAACAAGTGCTGTGGTACGGTCAACTATGTATTTCCCTTTACCCCTGCGATACCCGTAAGGAACTTTACCCGGAGGAGGCGCCACATCAAGACGGTTGCGAGCATGACCTTGGCGAATGCGACGACTACGATGTTGATATTGAATTTGCTGTATTAAATTAATTAATTCTATGTGTTGATTAAGTGTATTTTCTGAAGAATTATAGCTTTGCTCAACTGCAACTAAAGTAATTCCTAAAGCTTTTAATTCTGTAATACGTGCGCTGACTTGCTCCAAATTATCACCCAATTCTTCTAAAGTACGAATTAACAGATATTTTGGAGGATTGTCTCGACAGTCTGTTAGTAAATTTTCGAGTTGTTCGCGTTTTCCTAAGTCCTCATAAACTCGGTCAACTTCCCACCCCCAACTATTTGGTTCGGGAGTAACATCTAAAAGTGGGTCGGTGTAAGAATAAGCAAAAACCGTCATAGTGTAGTTACGGTAATGACTATATTATGCTTGACCTAACTCAATCACATTTCCATCCGGGTCTTGAGTAAAAATTGCTGGGCGCCCTGACGCACTTGGTTGTATTGGGAAGTTATAATTTAGTAGCCGCTGTTTAGCGGCATCTAAGTCGGAAACTGAAAAAGCTATATGGGGGTTGCGTCCCCATTTTTCGTGTTTAGGCTTATTTACGACTTCTGGCGCCACAATTAAATGAAGCTGGTAATCTCCAACTTGATACCACGTACCCGGAAACTTCATTACTCGGTCAATTTTTGATATTCCCAATACTTCACCGTAGAAATGCTCGGCTTTTTCTAAGTCAGTGACGAGTATTGCTGTGTGTAATGGTGTTAGTTGCATAGTGCTGAGTGCTGAGTGCTGAGTTCTGAGTGCTGAGTGCTGAGTTGTTAAGCATATTTATTATAAATTTCTTATTTATGCCATTAGACAGAGAAATTATTAAAAATATTATATTAACTTTTGTAAACACGTAGAATTTTTAATGAAAAGCAATGAAGGCAATTGGAATGTTCAAAAAGACGCTTTTAAGCACATTATTACTGGGTGGCGCCATTGCTTTATCAGGTTGCGGACAACCAACAACTGATAATACAACAACTCCTTCGGCTGTGGAAACCGCAAATCCCAATATCTCCCCAGTCGCAGAAATTCCTACTGTTACTGCTACACCTACTGAAACTGTGACTGTAACAGCCTCGCCAACTCCTACAACAGGCGCCACAGGAAGTCAAAATTTAGGACAATTAGCACAAGCTGCATCAAGCCAAGGTCAGTTTACAATTTTAACGAAGGCAGTTAAAGCGGCTGGTTTAGAGCAAAATTTGGGTGGGCAAGGTCCTTATACTGTATTTGCACCTACCGATGCAGCTTTTAATGCTTTACCAACAGGTACTGTGGATAACTTGTTAAAACCAGCCAACAAGCAAAAATTAGTTCAGCTTCTTGGTTATCATGTTGTACCTGGAAGAGTTACATCAAGCCAATTAAAATCTGGAAACGTTAATACTGTTGAAGGTCAATCGCTTAAAGTATCTGTTGATACAGGTGTTACCGTTAATGGCGCCAAAGTTGTGCAAGCTGATATTCCTGCAAGTAATGGTGTTGTTCATGTAGTTGATAAGGTACTTTTACCAGCTAACTTTAAATAGAGAGTTACGTAACCGTAATAAAATACTTGTAGAGACGCAATTTAATCGCGTCTCTACGTGTCTATGTGTATTTTGGTAAATATAATTACTTTGAATGCACAGGCAGGATGCCTGTGCCACAAAACACAAGATTAGAAGTTGAAGCCTACACCTACTTGTATGCCAACATCGGTTTCATCAAGAAATGCTGCATTTACACCACCGTTAAGTGTGAAACGAGAACCTAGTGGGATGTCTAAACCACCAGTTAATAGCAGTCCAACTTCGGCATCGTTATCGGTTTCAATGGCAACACCCGCACCAATGTAAGGTGATATTGGAAATGCTTGGCCTCCTGTTGGGTTGGCTGCACGTGGCGCCAAGTCAAGTGTTAAAGGCACTAATACTGTTGTATTGTCTCCAAATACGGCGCTTGGACGAATAGACAAAAAGTTTGTTAAGCCTATTTTACTGATGACTGCAAAATTACCTTCACCAAGTGATGAGCCACCACCACCAGTTATACCAATATTGCCTGCGGCGCCAATGTAGCTTCTACCACCACGGGTTGCTCGACCGGGTTCAGCACCTGCTTGATCTCCTGAACCACCTAGATTTCTTAAGCTGACATCGGATGGTACTAATACTCTGTTGATGGCGTGGATAACACCGTTACTAGCTGAAATGTCTGCCTGAGTTACTTGAGCGTTATTGACTGTAACTCTATTTTCAGATGTATTAACATTCACATTAACTGGTTTACCTTCGGCAGTGTTTATTTCACCAGTTCTTAATTGGCTAGCTGTTAACTGTCCGGGTACAACGTGATAAGTTAATATTCTAATTAAAGTTTCTCGGTTTTCTGGCTGTTGTAAGCGGTCTAGAGTTTCTTTTGGTAGTCTTGCAAATGCTTCGTCTGTAGGAGCAAATACTGTGAATGGTCCACCCTGTTGCAAGCTTTCTGCTAAACCTGCTGTTTTTAACAACGAGGCTAAAACTGTAAAAGAATTACTTGCTGATGCTGTGGTTACTATGTCACTACCTGTTTGACCAGTTGGTGGTGTAGTAGTTTGAGCAAAACCTACAATATACTGAGCAGCAGGTAAGTTGCTTGCAATGGGTTGCAATCTTCCTTGTCTTACTAATGCTTGGTACACATGTGCGGCAGCATCTGCACGTGTTAGTGGTACTTCTGGATTAAATACTCTAATGTCTGGATAATTAACAACGACACTGGCTTGTGTGGCGCCAGCAACCTGAGATACTGCATAAGTTGGAATGGCGTTTGCATCTGTGTAGGAGCTTGCAAGAATTGCTGTGTCACCACCAGTTAATCCCAAACCACTAGCTAACGAAACGACTGCTTGTACTTTAGTTATTTGCTGGTTTGGTCGGAAAGTATTATCAGGATAACCAGATAAAAATCCTGTTTCAAAAGCTGTTGTAATAGCTTGTGCTGCCCAGAAGTTAGAGCGTATATCTCTAAAACCACCTGTTGGTAGCTGTCTGACCCGGTTTTGATTGAAAGCTTTTTGAATAATTGCCGCAAATTCTGCGCGGGTTACAGGTTGTTCTGGTTTATAAGTACCATCAGGGAAACCTACAATTATGTTTCTTTCTGCAAGCGCTTGAATAAAAGGACGTGCCCAGTAATCTTGACTGACATCAGGAAAATTAACGGTTCCTTGTGTTGGTGCCGGTGTTTGTGTTGGTGTTTGAGATATTTTATTGGATGGGATTGTTAAATCTGATGCGTTACCACCAACTGTTTCCTGAGCTTGAACTGAGGTGGAAGTAACTAATGGGCTAACTGCACCAATCGAGACTCCCATTACCATTACAGTACTTGCTAATAACCGATGCAAATGACTAAACATTCAAATTCACTCCTATGAAATGGCTAAATTTATACGTTGCGCTATTTTGTTTATGTGTGAGTACAAATATTAGAAACCTGATTTCTTTGTCGATATCTTGTAATGAAAACAATGATTTGGCGCGAGAAACCAGGTTTCTAGTTTTTTAACTAAGAACAAAGTAGTGAGGAAGAAGGATAATTAGCACAGCTTCTGTCATCTTAGTATGTTCTTAATCACTTTTTTATTTAAATGTTGAGATTAAATTCTTAAATCATTCTTCAAATAACCTACTTTTATGATGTTGTCTAGATATTTGTCTATCGAGTTGATAATAATAATTTAGCTCCTCCATAGAGAAATACCTTTTGCTATATATATTGAATAGCTTTTATTGGCGCCAAAGTACATCTATCTCTAGCTAGGACGCTCTAGCTTCGTTTTTCTCTGTCTCTGGATTGATTATTGAGTTTCAATTATTTGTCGGGAACATAGATTTATATGTTTTCGTCTGCTTTCGTTTATAAGCTTACTATCTAACTTCAATGTCACCTGATGTAACTGAAGCATCCCAATGAGTTTGCCCATCTCGATGCCAACATTTTAAATCAACTTTACTATTACCAATTTCTAAACGTCTCAGCGTGATTTCTGGCAACCAATCTGGTAAACATGGATTAACGTAAAGTGTATTATTTGGTGCATCAGCACTTAAACCTAATATTGCTTGTAAAAGTTGAAATATTGAACCTGCTGCCCATGCTTGTGGTACATTTGCCTCTATATAAGGAACTGGAAAGGCGCCTGGTTTTTCTTCAATACCTGCATATACTTCTGGAATACGGTAAGATGCAAAATAACTGGCAGCTTCAAATACACTACGTGCCACACGAGCTACTTCTTCAGTGAAACCGTATTTTTTTAATCCTAGTGCAATAATACCATTGTCATGAGGCCAAATTGAACCAAGATGATAAGAAAATGGGTTAAATGCTGGATTTTCGGCGGATAATGTTCTTATTCCCCAACCTGTAAACATATCTTTTGCCATTAATCTTTCTACTACACGACTCGCACGCTCTTTACTTACAATACCACTCCATAAACAGTGACCTGGATTTGAGGCAATAGTTTTTACTGGCTGTTTGTCTTTGTCGAGTGCAAACGCATAATAACCTATGTCATCACACCAAAAGTCTTTTTCAAACCTCGCTTGGAGTTGCGATGCTTTATTACGTAGCTCCGAAGCACTATTATTTTCACCTAAAGCATCGAATACTTCAGCCATGCGTATCCAGGCATCATATACATATCCTTGGAGTTCGCACAAGGCTTTCGGCGCCGAGACCTTACTACCATCAGGATACACTATTGCATCTCCTGAATCTTTCCATCCTTGGTTCTCTATACCATGACTCGAACGAGTTTTATATTCTTGAAAACCATCACCGTCTAAGTCACCATAATTATCAATCCACTCTAAACAGCGTAATGCTGTATCTCTATATGAGTTGAGTAATGAATTATCTCCTAACCATTTCCACGTTTCATGCAAAACTATCAAATATAATACAGTTGCATCGGCAGTACCATAATAAGGTGTATGGGGTACCTTTTGGAAATGCGCTAATTCACCGTTGCGTATTTCATGTAAAATTTTACCTGGCTCTGAATCACGCCAATCATCCCATGTTGTTGCTTGTAGTTGTGACAGTTTTTTTAATGCCCCGCGTGCAAAGCCAGGATGAACTGTTGTAGTCTGTAAGCTAGCAATTAAACTGTCACGTCCAAAAATTGTTACAAACTTAGGAACACCAGCAGCAGGTAGCCAAATATCGTCACCTAAATCATAATCATATAGTCGTAGTGCCGCTAAATCTCTGACAGCTTGTTTGTAGACTCGATAAACTTCTTCGTTTACTGTCGTTAGTTCGGTGACTGACTCAACCCATTTTTGATTCAAATGTTCTAATTTCGAGTTAACTTCTGTATTTACAGCAGAGTCATAACATATATTTGCAGGTTCGCGCGTTAGTTTATCTAAAACTAGAATAAAATTACCACAGGTGTGCCAACTGGCGCCTGGTTCTAATACAATTTCAAAGGTAACGCGACCGTTGGCATAATGAGGTTGAGATGTATAGTTACGCAGTTGGTAAATTATGCTGCGAGAAAAATCTTTATTTTGATAAGTCGTATGTAATTCGTTACGCTGTTTATCCCATCTTGTTTCAATACATCCTCGACGTATAATTTTACCTTGTTGCACTTCTGAAATATCAGCAAAGTCTGAACGTAAGGCAATTTCAAAACTAAAATTAACTTGCTTTGTACTATAATTTGTTATGTCTATATCTTCATGAATACCTCCTTCTACTGTTCTACCCACAGTTAGTGATAAGGTGCCTTTAGGAATAACTCCATCTTCAGTTGTCAATTCTGGATTTATCAGATAAACTTGTGCAGCATAGTATCTTGGTGTTGTAGACCGCAAACGAATCCAAGGTAAAGCATCAGCATACAGAGCGTAGTAACTTAAAAAACGAGTATCGTCTGTAAAAATACCCAAAAATTTATCTTGATTAATCTGCCCATCTAAGTCAGTCACCATAAAAGTGCTGCCGTGGTTAATTGTTAATGATGGAGGGCCAACGGTAACTCGCATGTTCATAGATTAATCTATATGTTTATTTTCTTCTAAAATCGTTCCTTCTAAATTGGCGCCTTCTAATTTAGCTCCACTTAGATTTGCCTCATGTAAATCAGCACTTGTCAAGTTAGCACTACTTAAATCAGCTTGATGTGCGTCAACTCCACTTAAATTAGCTTTATCGAGGTTGGCTGCATTTAAATTAGCTTCGCTTAAGTCAGCGCTACTTAGGTCTGCTTCTATCATTTTTGCTACCGTCAATTCTGAGTGGCTAAGGTTTGCACTATCTAAAATTGCACCCTCTAAAATTGCCCCTTCTAAAATTGCACCTGTTAAATTGGCGCCAGTTAAGTTAGCATTCGTTAAGTTTGCTCCATTCAAGTCAGCATTTTGTAAACTTGCCTGACTTAAGTTTGCTCCGTTCAAATTGGCGCCGTCTAATAAGGCTTCGTCTAATATTATACCAGTAATATTGGCACCTTCGAGTTCTGCTTCGCTTAAATCGACAGCGGTGAAATCTCTTTTACCTCTACCATATTGGTCTAAAATTTCTGTGCCAAGCATAATATATATCAATATGACTACTGTTGCTCGATCTAACCACAAACTTACAGGAGATTCTCCTACCCACAGATAGTTATTTATGAAAATAATTTTATAAGTTTGAAAGTCCCTTAAGGAAACTTTTAATGTCCGCATGGTTGAGTTGATTTAAAAATAACTCTATCTAAAGGTTGATTTTATATAGATAACAACTAAGATTTACGAATAATGGAGTATTTAAATTTGTTATCTACCTTCAATTAGAAAGATTTAACATTTGTTGAGAGTTGTTACTATCGTCGAATAATAGGTGGAGATGTTACATGTAATTTCTCTACTTATCTAAACCAATCTGGGTTTGGATGTATTACCAATGTTATAGATACATTACACAGGTAGCAATGATACAGAATCAAAAGACGGTTCTGATTGTGGACGACAATTATGAAGACCGACAAACTTATCGTCGTTACCTGCTGCAAGATAAGCAATATATCTATAGAATTTTGCAGGCAGAGTCAGCGACTCTTGGATTAGAGTTATGTAAGCAAGGTAAACCTGATGCTATTTTACTCGATTTTGTGTTGCCTGATATGAACGCGCGCGCGTTTATTGAACAATTACAGGTAGAATTTAATACTAATAAAGGTAGTAAATTGCCTGTGGTAATTTTAACTCCTCAGCAAGATGAAGCTTTGGCTGGAGATGACGAAACTTATGATTATTTGATAAAAGAAAAAATTGATGCGGTTTGTTTACGCTTTGCGGTTCACAAACTGATTGAGCAGACTCGCTTAGAGTTAGAGCTTGAGATATCAAAACAGTTTATCAAAACTGCTTTAAGTGAAAGCGAAAAGCGGTTTCGTTTATTTGCTGATAATCTTGATGCCATAATTTGGATTGCTAGTCCAGATTCTAGCCAGCATTTTTATGCAAATAAGGCTTATGAAAAAATTTGGCATCGCTCTTGTGATAGTCTTATTAGTCAGCCACTTTCTTGGCTCGATGCGGTACATCCAGAAGATTATGAGCGAGTTTTGGTCAAGTTACAACAACAGGAAAACGGGCAACTTACTAATATAGAGTTTAAAATTATACGTCCTGATGGTTCGGTTCGCTGGATATGGGATAGAGGTTTTCCGATCCGTGACGAAACAGGAGCGCTTAATTATTATGTTGGTATTGCCGAAGATATTACTGAACAAAAACTTGCACATGAACAAATTCGCCATTTAACAGAAACTTTGGAACAGCAAGTTATGGAGCGTACATCCCAGTTGCAAGCTGCCAATAACGAATTAGAGGCATTTGCTTACACAGTATCTCATGATTTGCGGGCGCCGTTGCGGGCAATGCAGGGTTTTGCAGAGGCATTGGCAGAAGACTATGGTAAGCTACTTGACGAAGTGGGAAACGAATATATTAGTCGAATTGTCAACTCTGCCCAGCGTTTAGAAAATCTAATTCAAGATTTACTCGCTTACAGTCGTCTTAGTCGTACAGATTTATACTTGCAACCAGTCAATTTAAATAACGTAATGTTTGAGGTAATGACTCAGTTAGATGGTGATTTAAAAGCAAAAAACGCTCAAATAGCAATTTCGGCACCGTTGCCTACAGTCTCAGCGCATCCTAATACATTAGCACAGGTGATTGCCAATTTATTGAGTAATGCGATTAAATTTGTAAGAGTTGGTGAACAACCACAGGTACTAATATGGGCAGAAATTACAACTCCAGGATGGGTAAGGTTATGGGTAAAAGATAATGGTATTGGTATAAAAGCTGAACACCATCAACGCATCTTTCGCGTTTTTGAACGTCTACATGGAATAGAGCGTTACCCAGGTACAGGTATTGGGTTAGCAATTGTTCGTAAAGGAGTCGAAAGAATGGGGGGTCGTGTTGGTCTCGAGTCTATAAAGGGACAAGGCAGTAGTTTCTGGATTGAACTGAAAGATGATAGTAGGTAAGTATGACAGCAATACATACCATTTTACTGGTAGAAGATGACCCAAACGAAATTTATTTGACCCAGCGCGCGTTTCAAAAGGCAAATATAAATGTTTCGCTGCAAATTATTGATGATGGAGATAGTGCAATTGCATACCTTAGCGGTGATGGAGAATACGCAGACCGTCAACGCTTCCCCATACCCAAACTGATTTTACTCGACTTGAAACTACCCTGCCGATCAGGACACGAAATCCTGGCTTGGCTCAGACAACACCCTTACCTGAATCTTTTACCTGTGGTTATTTTTACTTCTTCGCGTGAACCCGCTGATGTAAACTTAGCTTATGAGTTAGGCGCCAATTCATACCTCGTAAAACCCAACGGTCTAAAAGCACTAAAGAGAGTCGTAGAAACTTTAACCTTATATTGGCTAGTAGACAACGAACCTCCCGTAAGGGCGGGTTAACCAAGATTCTACATTCTATTTTAAGATATTCCTAAACCCGCCCTCATCGTAAATGCCTCATATCCTTATAATTGACGATAACCCAGATGACCGCTTACTTGTACATCGAGAACTAGAGCGAGAGTTTTCTTCTAGCTTACAAGTTACTGAAATTGGAGACGAATCACAGCTAGAACATGCTTTAGCGATTAATAACTTTGACTTGGTTATCACTGATTACCAACTTTGTTGGAGTAACGGATTGCGCGTACTTTTGAGCATTAAGTCCCATTATCCGAACTGTCCGGTCATCATGTTTACCAGCACCGGGAACGAAGAAATAGCTGTAGAAGCGATGAAAAGCGGGCTTGATGACTATATTATTAAGTCTCAAAAGCATTATTTACGTTTAGCACTAGCTGCACGGTCTACTTTAGCGCGTGCAAAAGCAGAGCATCAAGTATCGCGTCTCGAAAATCGTTTGCAGTCACTTCTAAATAAATTAAATGTAGGTGTGTTTCGTTGTACTATCGAAGGTCGCATATTAGAAGGTAATAACGCATTTTTACGTTTGTTGAATCTGGAAACCGTTTCGGAAGCGCAAATGCTCGATTTACGGCAACTATTTTGGCAACAAGAAAACCCTATTGAACAGCAACAACAATCGAAAGAAATTGCTTTGCATCAAAAGGATGGAAAAGTCAAATGGATTAAGTTATCACAAACTTTAATTACCACAGAAGATGAACCTTTTATTGAGGGATTAATTGAAGATGTTACCGAGCAAAAAGAAGCGGAAACAGCTTTACAAAAACTTAACGAACAGTTAGAGGTAAGAGTACAAGAACGTACTGCTGATTTAGAAGATGTGATTGAGCAGTTGAAAATGTTCGTTGACTCAGTATCTCACGATTTACGGGCGCCGTTGCGAAGCATTCAAGGTTTTGCCGAAGCATTATTAGAAGATTATATTTCCTCATTAGACCCAAAAGGCCAAAATTATCTTCAGCGATTAGTCAGTGCTGCTGAACTAACTGACACTTTAATTGAAAACCTGTTAGATTATAGTAAACTCAGCCGCATAGAATTACAATTAGAACCTGTCGATATTAATGTTATAGTTTCTCAAGTCTTAGCACAAATGGAAGAAGAACTACAGCAAAAACAAGCAAAAGTACATGTTATGAATTCTTTACCTACGGTTTTAGGACACTATACTACATGTATACAGATATTTACTAATTTAGTCTCTAATGCAATTAAATTTGTTCCTCCTAACGTTCAACCAAAAGTTATAATTAGTGCAGAAACTAATCACAATAATTTCATTCTCTGGATAGAAGACAACGGGATTGGAATCAAGCCAGAATATCATGACAAAATATTTGGTGTATTTGAACGTTTACACGGCGTTGAATCTTACCCAGGAACTGGAATAGGCTTGGCTATGGTACGTAAAGGAGTTGAAAGGATGAACGGACGATGCGGAGTTGATTCTGAATTCGGAAAAGGTAGCAAATTTTGGATACAACTACAATCTGTCTAGTAAGAGCGGGTTAACCAAAATTCTACACTTTCTTTTAATATATCTATAAACCCGCCCCATACTAAAATCCATTCATGTGCGAAGCAAAATGTCAATACACATTCTACTTATTGATGATAACCCCAACGATCGCTTCCTCGCTGCTCGCGAATTGAAGCTAAAATTTGCTCAAGGTATAACATTTGACGAAATAACAAACGAAGAAGATTTCGAGCAAGCACTATTAACAGGTAATTTAGATTTAGCAGTAACCGATAACAAGCTACTTTGGATTGAGGGACTAACAGTAGTTAAAAAAATAAAAGATAAATATCCTAATTGCCCTGTTATTATGTTCACAGACAGTGGTAGTGAGGAAATAGCAGTAGAAGCGATGAAAGCAGGTTTAGACGATTATGTTCTAAAAAAGCAACACTATCGTCGTCTTGTTGTTGCCATTGAAAAGTGCTTAGAACAAAAAAGAATTAAAGAAGAGTATGTAGCTAATCAAAAACTCCTCTACGAACACCAAGAGAGATTTAGAGTTGCACAAGATGCTGCAAATTTAGGTATTTGGGACTGGGACTTAATAACAAATACTATTACTTGGAATGATAATCACGAACGATTATTTGGACTGGAAATAGGAAGTTTTGATGGAAGATATGAAACTTTTATTAATTGTGTATATAATGAAGACAGAGATTTAATTAGCCAAGCATTAGAATTTGCTTTAGAAAATAACAGTGACTTTTATCAAGAGTTTCGTGTTGTTTGGTCAGATAATAGTATTCATTGGATAGCGAGTAAAGGACATTTTTTCTACGATGATTCGAGTAAAGCCATAAGAGCTAGTGGTATTATTTTAGATATTACTGACCGAAAAGAGCGTGAAGTTGCACAGCAAAGATATACAGAAGAGTTAGTACAAGCATATAGTGTTCAAGATGAGTTTTTATCGATAGCTTCTCATGAACTACGTACACCATTAAATGCCATATTAGGATGGACGCAATTACTACGTAAATATCCTTTTGATGAAAAAACTCGAAACCAGCGTTTAGAAGTTATCGAACGTAACTTAAAGCGACAACAAGGTGTAGTTGAACAAATTTTAGATATTTCGCGTTTAAAATCTGGACAGATGCAGTTTGAACGTAAAGTTGTTGATTTAAAATCTGTCATCGAAGGCGCCATTGACAGTACGCAATTACCAGTTAGAGCGAAATCGATAAGTTTAGAGTATGTATGTAATGATTCAACAGTAGAAGTATTAGGTGATAAAAGCAAATTATATCAAGTAATTTTGAATTTACTATCTAATGCCATCAAATTTACCCCTGAAAAAGGGACTGTAAAAGTTTGTATTGATGTAAATAGAAATAGTGAGAATAGTGTTCAAATTAGTATTAGTGACACAGGACAAGGAATTAGCGATAAATTTCTTCCTTATGTGTTTGAACAATTTCGTCAAGAAGATGGTTCTCGCACTCGCACTCATCAAGGAGCAGGGTTAGGGTTGACGATAGCAAGAAAGTTAATTGAAATGCATGGTGGCACTATTGAAGCAGAAAGTCAAGGTGTAAATCAAGGAGCAACTTTTACAATTCGACTGCCATTATTAAATAAAGTAACAAGCACAGAAAATACAACTATACAAGGCGCCAACACAAATTATAGTACATTAAAAAATTCTTTACTTAAAGGATTAAAAATTTTGGTAGTTGACGATGAAACAGATACATTAGACTTATTAGTAATGCTTTTAGAAAACGAAGGCGCCACAGTTACCGCAGTTAATTCTGCAACACAAGCTTTACAAATTTTGCAAACAAATAAACCAGATATTTTGATTAGCGACTTAATAATGCCTGATAAAGATGGTTATATGTTACTTGAAGAAGCGAAAACACTTGGTTTACAATGGACTGAACCATTAAAATCAGTAGCAATAAGTGGCTATGCTAATGAATCAAATGATAAAATCATGCGAGCCGGTTTTCAAGCCAGTATATCAAAGCCTATTGAACCTGACGAATTGGTTGATATAATTAATTTTATTACTAACAATTCCTTAGATATTTAATTGCTCATATTCTTCTGGCGTATCAATATCAATGGCGCCTAATTCAAAAGAAACTGTATGTACTAATTTATTATATTTCTGAATAACTTGTTTTGCTCCTGAAGCTGTATTTAAATTCATTAATTCAGGAAAAATCTGACGACTAAAAAGTGCAGGAACTCCTAACGTGTGTTTGTACTCACTTGCTATAATTGGTTTACCCGTAGTATAAAAAGCTTCTACTAGCTGATTAATAATATCTACAGAAATAAAAGGCTGGTCACAAAGTAAAAGTATGGCGCCATCAATATTACTATTATGCTCAAGCGTTTTTATACCCGCTTGAATAGAACCTCCCATTCCTTGGCGCCAATTATGATTTTCGACAATAACAACAGGAAGTTCAGATATCTCATTGCGAATTTGTGAGGCATTTGCTCCGAGTACGACTATAACAGGTTTGCAAACCGAAGCTAGAGCTATTTCTATTGTGTGACGTAAAAAGCTACGTCCTTGAAAGTTTAGTAGCTGCTTAGGTGTACCCATACGAGTAGAGGCGCCTGCTGCTAATATAACTATACCAACTTGCTGTAAACTTTTCATAACTCTCTTGTGGAGCGGGCATCCTTGCCCGCCTTTTAGAAGCTTTATAATAATTTATCAGGTGTAATTGGTAAATCGCGAATACGCTTACCAGTTGCATGATAAATTGCGTTTGCAACTGCGGCACCTGCACCTACAATACCAATTTCACCAACTCCTTTAACTCCCAGTGGGTTTACATAAGGGTATTTTTCATCAAGAAACATGACATCAATATTGGGAATATCGGCATTAACGGGAACGTGGTATTCACCTAAATTGTTATTAACAAAATTTCCATAGCGTTCGTCAAGATGGGTTTCTTCATGCAGTGCTTGACTAATACCCCAAACTATACCACCTATCATTTGTGACTTAGCTGTTTTATGATTTAAAATTCTGCCTGCACCAAAAACACCTAAAAAGCGCGTGACTTTTACCATCCCTAAATCTGGGTCTACTCTAACTTCTGCAAATTGGGCGCCGAATGCGTGCATAGAATATTTCTTGGTTGCACCATCTGGCTTTGATTCTACTTGTGCTGATATTTCTTTTAAATTTCTTCTTGCTAAAGCTTGTTCATAAGTTTCTCCTGGTGATGCATTCAGTTTAGAACGAACTGCCATACAAGCTTCATGTACTGCACTGCCATAACTTGCTGCTCCCCAAGAACCTCCTGAACCGGGAGATTTTGGGAACTGTGTGTCTCCAATTTGCACTTGCACTTTTGAAGGCGCCACATTAAGTGCTTCTGCTGCGACTTGCGTTAATATTGTGTACGTACCTGTACCAATATCAGTTGCAGCAATTTGTATTAGTACTCGTCCATCAGCTAATATTTTTGCTAGCGCTGAAGCTGGTTGTCTATTGGTAGGATAAGTTGCACTTGCAACTCCATATCCAACAGTGAAATTGCTGCATCTGACGAGCAATTTAAAGCATCTGCAACTAAGCAATTTAAATCAGTTAACGAAAGCGGCTTCAGTTCAATTGTATTGATAAAACCTTTATCTTTCTCTATTTTATCAAGTGTTAACATCAATGGATGTGCAGGCGCCACTTCATTATCTCGATAGGCGCCAATCAATAATAAATACTGTGTATTACTTTGCATCACTAATTCGATTAATTTTAACGATGCAGAGTCAGCCCACTGTAAGTCATCAATAAAAATTACTAACGGGTGTTCTTTTGATGTAAATACTTGCAAAAACTTTTGGAATAGTAAATTAAAACGATTTGCTGCTGCACTTCCAAAAAGCTCTGTAACAGGAGGTTGTTTACCAACAATTTCTTCAAGTTCTGGAATTACCTCTATAATTACTTGGCTCTGCTCACCTAGCTCTGCCAAAATTTTGTTTTTCCATGAGTGCAATTGAGCATCTTTTTCACTCAATATTTGCTGCATTAAATCACGAAATGCTTGTACAAATCCAGAAAGAGGAATATTGCGTTGGAACTGGTCATATTTCCCTTTAATAAAATAACCTTTTTTCTGGACAATTGGTCTGTGAATTACATTAATTATAGCCGTTTTTCCAACTCCAGAATAACCCGCTACTAATATCATTTCCGACCGATTGACTTCAGTAAATGGTTTTGCTATACGGTCAAAGGCAGTTAGTAACGTTTTTATTTCAGATTCACGACCATACAGTTTTTCTGGAATGGTAAAGCGGTCAGGAATATCTCGCTTTCCTAACTCAAAATTTGTAAATTCTCCCGTCTCTTTATATATTGAATACGCTTGCTCTAAATCATGCTTTAACCCCAAAGCGCTTTGATAGCGGTCTTCTGCATTTTTCGCCATCAGTTTGGCTACAATGTTAGAGATAACAATAGGAATCTCTGTATTAATTGTAGTAGCTTGTGGAGGCTGCTTTGCTAAATGACAATAAACTAACTCCATTAGGTCATTAGTTACAAACGGCAATTGCCCAGTTAATAGCTCGTAGAAACTGGCGCCTAATGAGTAAAAATCACTACGCCAATCTACTAACCTATTCATTCTTCCCGTTTGTTCGGGAGATATATATGCAAGGGTTCCTTCTAAAACGTTAGGACAACTAGGAGTTTGTGTTTCTCTTGAAAGTAAAGAAGCTATGCTAAAGTCAATTAGCTTTACTTGTTTTCTAGTTGGATTTATTAGGATATTGGCAGGTTTAATATCCTTGTGAATAATTCTATGGTGATATAAATCATTTAGTATAGTAACGATTTGTAAAGCAATGGGGAAAAAATCAGCCAAGCTTATAGGTGTTGCGCTCGTATACTCTTTAAGAGAAATACCACCAAAGTCTTCCATTACCAATGCATAGCTATTTTGGTAATTCTCTAAGCTGTAAGTTCTAACAATGCCTTCATTATCAAGATTTTTGGTGATGGTATATTGGTTGCGAAATTGCACTAATTCGCTAACAGAAGGATAATCACGCCGTAGTAGCTTGATAACAACAGGCTTTTGGTCTTGTTGTCTCACCCCACGATAAACGAGGGTTCTAGTACCTGCGTAGATTTGCTCCCCAATTTGGTAACTAGATAGTATCATCGTCCCTGATATCCCTGAATAAACTATTGTTTGTCTGTTGTTTGCCTATTATTCCCACTTTGCTACGTAGAATTAACAGAAACCGGGTTTTTATGTAAAATTTTGTTTGTATTACTATATACTAATGAAGAAACCGGGTTTCTAGATGGGTAAACAAACGATAAAACGTGTTTCTCCAGGTTTTGAGGTAAAGGTGATGCTACCACGATGACGGTTTTCGATAACACGTCTTATCATTTCTAATCCTAAACCAGAACCTTTACCTATAGATTTTGTGGTAAAAAATGGCTCGAATATACGTGATTGTATTTCTTGGGGGATGCCTGTACCTGAGTCGCTTATTTCGATTTTAATTTTTTCATTAGTGCATTTTGTTGTGATTTCTATTACACCTTTGTCAGTAATTGCATCTATGGCATTTTCAATTAAATTTGTCCATACTTGGTTGAGTTCGCTGCCGTAAGCCATGATTTTTGGAACTTCACAGTTATAGTTACGGCGAATTTGAATGCCATGTTTTAGTTTATGGGCATATAACCGCAGGGTGTCTTCTAATCCTTCGTGTATATTTACTAGTTGGACGGCGCCTTCGTCCATATGGGAGTATGATTTCATAACTTGCACTAGTTCAGAAATACGCTCGGCGCCTTTGATGCCACTATTAATCATTGACATTACATCGAATGATAGCGCTAACCAACGTATTCCCATATCTCGAAGTTCGCTTGGGTGCTGGCGCCATCTAGAGATTAATTTATTTAGTGTACTAATTTCAACTCCACTTGCTGCTAGTGGTTCGGCAAGTTTCCACGGTTGCTCAACTCCGTAGTCTTCGAGCCATTCGAGAAGTTCTTCTTCACGTTCAGCTATTGTATTAATATCAATGCGCGAGTTCAGAATTGCATCATAACCATCATCACGCGCTGAGAGCCATTCTTGAGTATGTTCTTCATCTATTTGGTTTTGCCCTGCTACCATATTCATGCGCTGTAGCTCTAATAATGCAGGAGTCACATTTTGTAGTGTGCGTACTACTGCTGCTGCTGGGTTGTTGAGTTCGTGTGCTAACCCCGCAGATAATGTACCTAGTGCTGCCATTTTTTCACGCTGACGAATAAATGATGTTAACCCTTCGAGGCGCCGTTGCACAACTCGAAAAACAGTGCGCTCAAAATCACGACATTCATGGAGTAATTCTAAAAAATCTTCTGGTGAGAGTAAATGTAAACGACATGGAGTTAAAGCGCGCAGTGTTACAGGTACAACTTCATCGGTAAGTACTTGGACTTCTCCGAAAAACTGTGGCGCCTCGTGTTGTCCTATAGGCATTTCTACTCCCTCGCTGCGGCGAGTTATGCTTATAACACCACTTGATAATATACAAAACCCTCGTCCGACATCTCCTTCGCTAACTAAAATTTCGCCTGCTTCTAGTTCCAAAAGAGATGCGCGCTCACACACCCAGTCAAGACGATGTTGAGGTAGGTGTTGAAATAATTCCAGCTTTAAGAGGTCATTTATACACAGCACAGTTAGTTAAAGTTTTATTTTTAGAATCTACGTTCAAATTCTAATACTGCGCGGTTGTCGTTGAATAAATTTGTGGAGGTGCGGAAGCGGATTTCTCTGTTGATACGGTAGTTTAAACCCCATTGAACTGGGTCATTAGTTGTTAATATTTTGAGTGCGGATGCTGAAACTTTTGGCGAAATGTCTACACCTGCTTCTGCGGCAAGTTCTAAGCTTGTGTAGTTTTTACCAGCTTCTGGGTCTTGGGTAATAATAGTTGGGAATAAGCGAAACTCACTCAAACCAAATGCTGTACCAATTTCGCTAAACGCACTTTGAAAGTTATTAAGTACAGCAGAACCTGCAATATTAATTAATCCTAATGTACTATCGCTACCTCGACCTTGAGTTTCTACAAACCCACCTCCAAGCAATGCGACAAGTTCGTTTTGACCACGTGTTGGTGAACTAGTAAGCTCAAGATTTTCGTTTAGCTGACTTGCAAGTCCTTGAATTTTAGCTTCTACACGGATGCTTTCTAATGCAGCTAGTCCAGTAATGTTACGGCTAAAATCGCTACTTTGAACGACATCGAGTACTTTTGCAAATAGTTGAATATCTAGTTCGGGGTCACGCGGTTGGGTTGTTTTAAAAGTTGCTGTATGCTCATATCCACGTGCTAAATTAAAGCGAGTGGTAAATAAATTAACTCCTCCATCCTTGAGTTTAATAACTCCTTGTGGCACTGGATCGTTGATTGTGCCTGTGACGTTAAGGTCGCCAGTTGCGATAAAATCAAGAATAGGCGCCCGTGTAATTCTAACGTTGTTACCAAGTTTGATTTGTAAGTTATTAAAACGTGTAACGGTTTCCGAAGTTTCTGCTGGCTCAGGTGTTTGAGATTTGAGCAGTGTGGTTAATTCTTCTAATGTATCGTTTTGCTGCGGGTTTAGGTTCGTTGACTCAGCAAGTAGCACTTTACCGTTTTTAAGTTCGATATTACCACCAATTAATGGGTTGAGAGCAGAGCCAGTTAGCTGTAAACCTCCACTAACGTTACCTTGATATAAGCTTTTTAAATTTAACGCGATACGATCAAGGGTAAGTGTTAAAGGATTACTGATTTGAAGTGTTGTGTCAGATATCGGAATTTCACCAATTGCTTTAACGCTACCTCGGCTAAATGTTCCTTGTAAATTATCAACGATGATACGGTCGAAATCAAATTTTATTTGACCTGCTACATCAGTAATATTACCAGGTATTGTTGGTGAGCTAAATGTAGCTTTATTAAGGTTTGCATTTCCATTTAGAATAAGCTCCTTACCATCACCTTGTACTTTTAAATTAACTTCTCCTTGCCCATCTTCATATTTGACTTGGTTGGTTAACAAGTTTATCACCGCTAACCCTTTATTTTTAACTTTGACATCAAGGTCAATTTTATTATTTTCTGGTGGGAGAACTGCAGTTGGAAATTGGTAGGGAATGCCACCTCTAATAGTAACAGGGTCTGCGTTGTCTACATTAACTTCGCTATTAAAATTTAAACGTCCGTTACTATAGCTAAAACTTGCATTTGCTGACTGAACGCCTTTAGAATTTAAGGCGCCTTCGCTAACTGAAAAATCTCCTTTAGCTTGTGGGTTAAAAATATTACCAGCAATGGCTGCTCGTCCGCTCAGATTTCCTGTTAACCCTACAGGCAGCTTAACGAAGTTATTCAGAAATTTTACAGGAAAATTTGTTACCTGCAATTGTCCTGATTGTTCTTTACCGCCAATACTACCCACAAAAGCGAGGAGACGATTTTTTGACTCGACTCGCAGCGGTTGCAGTCGTAATATTCCATCATCAAAACTGCCTTGAGCAATTATTTGCTGGGCGCCAAAATAACGGTCTTCGTCATCCGGGCGCCCCCAAGCAAAGTCGTGACCATTAATTTTAAAGTCTGCCTTTATGCCATTACTAGAAGCAGTATCTAATGTAACTTCGCCATTGAAAGTTCCTACTAAATCTGCTAATTCGGGCAAAGGTGAAGATGCACGTTTATCAGATTGTTGTTTATCGAGTAATCCTTGAATTTCGGAGAAACGTTTTATTTGAGTAAGTGCTGGTTGGTTTTGCACTCCCACAGCACTTGTACCACTCAGATTTGCTGCATTGCCATATGATGGTTCTGTTAAACCACGTTGGAAATCTTGCACTTCAAAGATTTGTAATGTTGTTAAAACGTCTTGAATGTTACCTTGAGCAACTGCCACTTTACCTTGAATTTTTGGAATTGGAGTACTCGGTACCACAGTACCAGCAAAGCTATAAGTACTATTATTTTTCTTAAAGATACTATTTTCAAGCGTTAAGGCGCCGTTATTATAAGCAAAATTTGCACTTAAACTATTACCTCTAATAGTTCCAACTTGAGGATTAGCAACTGCGATACTTCCATTTCCTGTTAAAGTGTTTGGATTAACTAGAAAATCTCCATTCAATGTCCCAGTAACACTACCTTTACCAATTAATCCATTTGCAGGGGGAGAAATATTTAAAGCTAAAAGTGGAAAATTATTAACTTTGACATCTAAATTATCACCCCTAGCAATTCCTGCTGCTGTCGCTTGTTTCCAACGTATATTAAATTCTTTAGGACGGTTATTAGCATCTAAATTTAAAGCAATGCGGTCTTGTGTTCCAACTACGTCTAATTTTAAACCGCTGCCACGCTCGCTTACTAAACTACCCGTTAAAGTATCAAAAGCAAATTTATTTACATTCAAATCACGCAATGCTACTTGCCCGTTTAAATTTGGTGCAGGCAGGCGCCCGGTAATTTTACCATTAAAATCAGCTAAACCAGCTAACGCAATTGCATTTGGTAACTTCGCTGGTAAATTTAAAAGGTTATAATTTTTAGCGATGACATCCAAATTTAAATCAGTAATTTCTGGGGTATTTGGATTTTTGGCATTAACCATAACATACCCAGTTGCCGTCACATCTCGTGAGGTCGCACGTTGAACAGTCAGCTTTGTACCATTCCAACCAATATCTGCTGCCAAAGGTTGCTCAATACCTGCTAACCCTTGAGAAAGCCCAACTTTACCAACTGCTGCTATATTCGCAAGACTGATATTATTAACTGCACCCGCAACTTGTAAATTACCAACAAGTAGTCCCTCTAGCTGTGGGTTAATACGCTTTAGTTGTACAGCAGATGCATTGACAGCAGCTTGATAGCGACCTTTATCTAGTCGAATATTCGACGCAGTTACGTCACCACCTGCGTATTTAACTTTTCCTGTACCACTAAGTTGAATATCCTCTAGTTTGAAAGAGTCAACCGTACCCGCAACGTCAAATAAACCATCTAAACCAGACTCAACTAAAGTTGGTACTTTTGCATAACGCTGCAAACGGACATTATTAGCTTCAACTTTTGCAGTATAACGCCCTTTATCAAGTACAATATTACTTGCATTGAAAGAACCACCGTCTACATTTAAACGTCCGGTACCTTTTGCTTGTATAGCAGGTAGTTGGAACGAGTCAACGGTTCCTGCAACTTGAAGGTTACCTGTAACTCTTCCCTGAATTATATTTGGTACTTGTGCTAACTCCTGAACATTAGAGTCATTAATTTGCAGTTGTGCTTGATAGGCGCCATCAGCTAGTTGAATATTATTAACACCTACCGTACCTCCTCCAACGTTCAAAACCGCATTGCCTGTACCTTGAATTGTTTTCAGGGTAATATTATCGCGATTACCAGCGATTTGAAACGTACCAGCTAAAGGATTTTGTAAAACAGGCGCCGATTGTTTGAGAACGCGCGATAATCTAACGTTATTGGCGACAAACTGAGCGGCAAAGTTTTGGTCATCAAACTTAACGTTTTTAATCGCAACTCTTCCACCACCGAGTTCAATACCAGCATTTTCTGATTGGACATTGGCAATTTTAAACGGCGCCGTTGAGCCTGAAGCTAATAACCTACCGTTAAATTTTACACCTTCTATATTAACGTTCTCTAACTGTTCCTTATTTACAAAGCGTTCAACAGGGATACCCGAAGTATCAGCGGTAACTTGCCACTGCTGATTTGCCCACCTTCCCGCAGCTTGAACTTTACCACCTGCGACATTTAAATTAACATTACGAAATGTAAAGGAACGGTCGGAATAAACTGTAGTTTCTCCAGTACCCGGATATGTACCATTAGGAGACTGCCATTGTACTACTGTTTGAACATTACCAGGCGCCCCGCTTAGTTGTGCAGTCGCGGCAACAGCACCAATTTGAAAGTCAGGATTAATATTATATATCTGAGCAATTGCATCTCCGGGTACATTTTTAGCAGTAACGTTAAAATTGACTTGGGGGTTTTGACCGATTGTTACTACACCTGTACCCGTCAAAACACCACCGAGAGTAGCTTTACCTTGAATATCCTTAAAAGTGATTTGTTGTAAACGCGGTAAAAATTCAAACTTGGCGCCGACGTTATCAAAGTCAACTTTATCTATTTTGGCGGTTTTGGTTGTATTGCCTTGACCAGAAAGTACTGGACTATCAATTTCTCCTGTCACCAGTAAATCTGCATTCAACGAAGCAACAACAGGAACAGGTAGTTTTAATTTTAGAGTTTCTTGAACATTGGCAGCACTGACTTCGTTTATACGGGCGCCTAAATTATAACCAGTTTTTCTGTCAATAGTTCCATTTGCCAACAGCGGTACTTTTCCGTAGGACGCAATAACATTTTCTAACTTGACTTCTGTTTTATCAAAACTAAGTGACCCACGCGCATTTACAAAAGGTCGTGGCAAGCGTGCGACAGCAGCTTTAACCCCCTCTACAGTCGCATTGCCATGCAATAAAGTGGGCTGTTGTGGTTGTGCTTCAATATCTAAGTCAGCTTTTTTTACTTTTCCTGACTGTAAATCTATTGGCAGCTTAACCAAAGTTGTAACATCTTCTGCCAGTAAATCTTCGACCTGTAGGTTTAATTTATGTTGTATTGTTCGAGGACGTGTTTCGCCACGAACGAATATACTACCCCCATTAACAGCTTTACCACCTACTTCATATTTAACGAGTTGGTTATTTTCTAATAAGTCGGCAACACCGTTAAGGTCAGCTAATGAGAGTTGCTTTTTTGTATGTGATGGCGCCAGTACTAAATTACCGTTACGAAAGCGTATTTTATCAAGGTCAGTCTTAAAGGGGGCGTTTTTACCAGGAGGCTGAATTTTTGTAGTTATCCAACGTCCTTGGTCGTCTTGTTCAATATAGAGAATAGGATTAACAAGGGTTACATCAAATTTAAGGCGCCGCGTTAAAAGCAGTTGTAGCAGGTCAAAAGTAACATCGACAGATTCAACAGTTCCGTTGTCCGGGTCATTGGGTGTAGCAGGAATTCTGGAGGCGCCAAATTTAACTGTGCCAAACGAAAAACCTTGAACGGCGCCTAACTTGACGGGACGGTTGAGTGCGGTAGTAACGCTTTGTGAAGCTATAGGCGTTAAATCTTCCTTAACAAATTTCCACAACCGCCACGACCCAAACCCCGCAAGTCCAAGCAGCGAAATACCAGCAGCGATACCACTGCGGGTTAACAAAATGAACCAGAACCGTTGAGCTTTTACAGGCTTAGATTTGCAATCGCGATTGGGATTAGTCATATGAGTTTACTATTTAATCGCCTTTTTACTGCCGGAACACAAACTGCATCAAAAAAAACATGCTCAAGAGCCTGCTATACCCATGTTATGAGAGAATAATGCCATCTACCAGAATACAGACCTATTTGGGATTTTGGGAGAACTTACATTACTTGTCTGTAAAATTAAATAAAGATTTATTACGACCTACAGGTTAGCATAAAGTCCAGTTTCAGTTTGGTAGTGTAAGATTGTGCTGTAATTGAGTGAACCTTCAGTACCGAACCTTAAGAAACCAGGTTTCTTCATTGATATATTGTAATAACAACAAGGATTTTGCGTAGAAACCTGGTTTCTATCTACATCCAGTATGCGCCATAAAATATTATCGTCGGGAAAAATACAAAAAAAGTGGTAATTGTTTCACAGAGCTATAAGCGTTTAGGCTCTTTAAACTTTAATATTGATGAGGTGAATTTAGAAAGGACTGGTGACTACAGAAAATGCGTGTCTTCGTGTTACTTTTTAATGCTCGGACTGATGACGAAGGTATCCACACGATTCGAGTTGGCGACCGTAACAAGGTGCTAATGTTTGAGTCAAGCGACGATGCCGAACGTTTTGCGATGCTGCTTGAGGCTCAGGATTTTCCTGTACCCACCGTTGAGCCTATTGATTCTCAAGAAGTGGAAGGATTTTGCTCTGAGATGGATTACGACTATGAAATTGTGCCTTTAAATGGCGCTTTAGCAATTCCTCCTGAGCTAAATGTGGAAGAAACCGACTGGGACCCCAATGCAGATAACTCAAGTAAAAATACTGATGCTTCCAATCAACAACAATCTAATGCAACTGATATTGCCGATAGCGAACTAGATAGCATTAGGCGCCGACTGGAAGGATTGATTTGAATGTAAAAGGGAAGTGTGTATTTCTCACTTCCCGACCCATACCAAACTATTAGTGATAAATACATGACAAATTTTTTACAAGAACGTGGGCATCTTTTGACGGAGCAAGTCAACCCCAACAGCTTAAACTTAGACCAGCTAAGTTCGCTTGAGTTAGTAGAGTTATTTAATGTAGAAGACCAACGCGCAATTGACGCAGTTGCAGCAGCCAAACACGAACTAGCAGAAGCAATTGACTGTATTGCAGCAGGTTTAAGTTTAGGTGGGCGCCTATTTTACATTGGTGCAGGAACTTCAGGAAGGTTAGGAGTATTAGACGCAGCAGAATGTCCACCAACTTTTTGTACACCTCCTGAACTCGTACAAGGGATAATAGCAGGTGGGAATGATGCCTTAGTTCGTAGTTCCGAAGATTTAGAAGACCGTGCAGAAGATGGAGAAGCTGCAATGGTCGAACGTAATGTAAGTAAAAACGACGCAGTAGTTGGTATCACCGCAGGTGGCACAACACCGTATGTTCACGGAGCATTGAAAGCAGCAAAAACGCGCGGCGCCACAACAATATTTATAGCCTGTGTACCAGCAGAACAAGTAAAAGCAGACGTTGACATCGATATTCGCTTATTAACTGGGCCCGAAATACTAGCAGGGTCAACTCGTTTAAAAGCAGGCACAGTCACAAAACTAGCCTTAAACATCCTGTCAACAGGTACAATGGTACGTTTAGGTAAAGTTTACGGCAACCGCATGGTCGATGTCGCAGTCACAAACAACAAACTGCGTGACCGTGCATTACGCATACTTCAAGACCTTACAGGTTTAGGTCGCGACGCTGCAAACTCACTCCTTGAAAATAGCGGCAAATGGGTAAAATTAGCGCTATTAATGCATTCAACTAACTTAGATAAACAAGCTGCAGAACAACTATTATCAAAACATCAAGGTAATCTTAGAGCAGCGATAGAAAATTGCAACTCCTGATGAACGGATGTAACGGATAAGATATTTGTAGGTTGGGTTACGCGAAGCGCGCAACCCAACATAAACACCACACTATTTTCCAAATCATCTAACTGTTTTGCACAATCTCCGATAAAATACCAAGTAATCGTTCTACTGGTTCGAGCGAAATTTCTACTTTATCTATGTATAAAGTTTGATTTTCTAGTCGCATAAACCTCCATAAACTGCCAGTAGTAACACAACCGTAAATACTGTTTATCGATTGATTATTTGTTGCGTTATATATTTGTGCTGCAACCATTTCGGCGCCGCACTGCCCTAAACCACTGTTAATGTCCTGGTTTTTTGCTTCGACTAAAGTCATTACTGGAGCGGCAATAAAAAATTGTTCACTGCTTTTACTAATTAAAAAATCAGGATTGCCATTTAAGCCACGTTCTGGCTCAACTGAAAATTCCTTTCCAGAAAAAACAGATATTTGAGAATTTATGTTACGTTTTAGTTCTAATAAAATTGGGAAAATGATTAATTCTCCACGTGCTTTTTCTGTGTCAATAGCTGTTGCCAAAGGGACGTTATATTCTAATAATGCTTGTAGTAAATCACTTGGATTTACTGGTTGTATATTAGGAAATAATCGAACATTTTCTACTAAGGTTAAATTAAATTCACTAATAAGATTTTTTAGAGTAAATTTGTTATAAGGCATGTTAATCAATAAATTATTGCCTTTATTATTTTATCACTTTGAGATTTCAAGTACGTGAAGCATTCAAAGTATACAGCATAAATATAGATTCTACCCTATGGGAAAACTCCGTTTACGCCACGCTCGGAATGATAATTTATACACTCAACGTTTATATGTTGAAAGTTTATGTTTTAACTATAGCAAAGGAGATGCAGGTAATATTATCTAGCTTTTCAGCTATATGCAGATGTTCAGCTATTATTATTTTTATAATTACACTAAGTACTGGATTATACGTAATTTGTTGCGTTATTTTAAGCTTTGGTGCTTGGATAGCAGTGGTTACACTTAGTTTAGCGCTGTTTGTTCTGTGGGGCGCCATTTGGGTAAGTAATGGAGTTTTAGTTTATTTTCAAACTGCAAGGAATTTTTAAAAATTAAATTAACTATTTTGTGGAGCGGGTGTTTTTACCCGTCTTTAGATATCTAACTGAATATTGGAACGGGCAAGGATGCCCATTCCACAAGAGTTACACAAGAAAATATTCTAAATTTTTTATTTGGTGGTTGTTAAATAAATGTAACTTATAATTACAATAATACATTAAGTTTTGTAAATATAGAAGATACACGGATTTAAATTATTTTTAGCGCAAAATAAATTACATATAATACGTAGAAACTCTGTTGGCGTTATAACTACACGCGAGCATAATCAGAATTACACGTTCAGGGTAAAATTACTATTAGGGATTATGCAACGCCAAGAATTAGGAGATTTCTTTAGTGTCATTTGTTTCAAAGCAGCAATTAGTGGCATGGAAGAAGCATTGGGAGAGAAAGCAACAGCAATCGCATTAACTACCGCAGGTCGTGCGCGTGGTAAACAGTTAGCAGCCGACTTGGAACTAGTAGGTAAGGGGTTACCGTTAGATGTACTCGCTTCAAAACTTGCATATGCGTTAGGTAAAGACGGTACTAGACTTTGCATTGTCGAAAAAATTGTCTCTGAGGGCGATACTATCAAAGCTTATACATCAGAGACTTTATGTTCATCTGGTGAAGCAATTGGTTCATCACGCAGATGCACTTTTACATTAGGCGCCGTTTGGGGAGCATTGGAAGCTGTGTTAGGTAAGCGTTTCCAAGGTAAGCACATTGAATCAGTACTTCAAGGTAGAAGTCATGATGTATTTGAATTCACAGTTTTAGGGTAAGTCGTGCGTGTGACATGAATGGGGATATATAAAAAATTCATACATTTAAATTAATAAGGACATCTATAAATGCCTATCAATGTAAAAAAAATTGAAAGTATCTTACAAAACTTTGTAAGCGGTACAAGTGACATTCAGGGTGCAACGCTCGTATCTCCAGATGGTTTATCGCTAGCTTCTGTTTTACCTAGTGGAATGGACGACGAACGGGTATCGGCGATGTCTGCGTCAATGCTATCACTCGGTGAACGAATTGGTAGTGAGCTTGCAAGAGGTACTGTTGACCGTATTTATGTAGAAGGTAATAAAGGTTTTGGAATTTTAACGAGCTGTGGAGAAGATGCAGTGCTTCTGGTTTTAGCAACTGAATCAGCCAAGCAAGGGATGCTGATGCTCGAAATTAAGCGTTTAGTTTCAGAACTCAAATTAGTACTTATGTAGTAAAAAGTGCTGAGTGCTGAGTGCTGAGTAGTGAATTTGTACTCAGCACTCAGAACTCAGAACTCAGCACTCATTACTCTTTTTTGTTATTTACTCATCTACCCACCTAATTACTATGGAAATAATGCGTTTGGTTGTAACTGGTCCTGTTGGCTCAGGTAAATCTACTCTTATTCGGTCGATTAGTGAAATTGATGTCGTTGATACTGACCGTACTGCTACAGATTCTACTGCTGAACTCAAAAACAAAACAACAGTCGCATTCGATTTTGGGCGCCTAACATTCGGTTCAGATATGGTGTTACATATCTATGGAACACCTGGTCAAGAACGATTTGACTTTATTTGGGATATGTTAATTCGCAAGGCACATGCTTATATTTTGCTTGTGAGCGCAAATCGTCCTAATGAATTTAGATATGCGCGTCGTGTTGCTACGCATATGAACCAACTTGCACAAATACCTATGATTGTTGGTTTGACTCATACCGATTGTCCCGGCGCCTGGTCTCTTGAAAATATTGCTATTGCTCTTGGTTATGTTGACGACGCAACTCGTCCTCCTATTGTTTTCCTAAATCCTAATCATGCTTCTTCTGTTGCCCAAGCATTAATTACTTTAGTACAACACTATATGGAATTCTCTGTTAATGATAAAGTTTCAGCATAGCTTTTCTAACGCCACAGCAAGCTATGAAACGAGACAGTGTATTCACTCTTGGAGCGTAGAGTATTAAATCACCAAAGGATAGATATGGCATTTGTCGGTTACTTATCAAAATTTTCTTTACCAGAACTTTTTCAATTTATACAAGAAGGTTATAAATCTGGACTACTCACAATTCGTACTCTCAATGCTGATAAAACAGTCACAGATAAAACTTCTTATATTTGGCTACAGCAAGGACGTATTGTTGCAGCTGCTGAAACAAACGAAAATCAGGGTTTACTTACCTTGATTACTCAGCGAGGCTGGATGTCACAAGACAAAGCATCTAAAGTATTTCAAATGTCCCCTAGCACTATGGCTATGGGTTTGTGCCTGAAATCTCAAGGTTTACTACAAGCAGAACAACTTACCTTATTGTTTCGCGCACAAATAACATCACAAGTTTGTCCATTGTTTCAACTTCGTGATGGTCAGTTTGAATTAACACCTCAAACCTCATTACCATATGCGGAAATGACGGGTATTAGTATACCAGCAACCGAAGCAACTATTATAGGATTGCGGATGCTGCGAGATTGGAGCGCTTTGCAAAACAAATTACCAGATTTAACTTCAGGTCTTACAAAAAAAATATTCGCAAAATCAGAAGTTAGATTAGAGTACTCAGAATCTCAAGTTTTAGAGTATGCAACTGGCAAAATGTCGTTACGAGATATTGCCCGTACAATTGAACTATCAAACGAGAAAGTAGTTCAAATAGCTTTTAGGCTGATTGTTACAAATTTGGTTGAAGAATGTTTAATTACTACGGCGCCTCACAAAGAAGAAACTTCTCCTTTTGCCGATTTAAATTCTACAAATGCTTTTGGTCAAAAAAGAATTCCTCAAACACAACCAACACCTTTAACTACAAAAGTTAGTTCACAGTTAAGCAATAATAATTCTCATTCTCTATCAGGAACAAATAAGTTATTAGAACCAGCCTTAGATTCTTCCCCTAAAGCGGCGGTAAGTAAATCTTTTTTGCATAACTTAGTTGGGTTCTTACAAAGTAAAGCAGCAAGTTAGCTTACATAAACCGGGTTTCTACAAGATATCTTTAAAATTAAAATCAGGATTTACACTGATTTGATTGACGTAACAAAACGTTACCATAGGGTATAAGTAATAGGTGTATCTAATTTTTTTATCGTAGCTGTCTTAAGATAGCTTCACATTAAGATTGGAAGGGTTGACTGATTGAATCGGAAGGAAATAAAAGATGATCCATCCAGAAATGATGGTGTCGAGTAACTTACTTGATGAATTTAAAACTTGTACTTTATTGCAGTATAGCGGCAAGTTAGACATCAAAACTGCTAAGGGGCATCGATGGACTTTCTACTATCGTCTAGGCAGAATTGTCTGGGCTACAGGAGGAATACATCCGTTTCGACGCTGGCGCCGCCATATGGCACAGTATTGTCCGGAGGTGGAAATCGATAAAATACAATTACGTGCGGAAGATACTCAAATAGACTATTGGGATTATCGCCTTTTAGAAATTTTGCACGAAAAGCAAAAAATTAAACGCGAACAAATCAACTCCATAGTCGAAAGTACAATTGCGGAATTGTTGTTTGACCTAGCACAACAAGCTAACTTCACACCTATCAGCAGCGATCGTAACCAGGATGTCATCTTGGAAACACCAATGAGTTTCACAAGTGCAGACATGTCGTTAAAGTTCATGCAAGACTCGTGGAAAACTTGGTCGGATGCTGGTTTGGCTAATTTTTACCCAGACCATGCTCCTATTTTACGAAGACCTGAGCAACTTGAATCTTCTGTTAGCCCAGCGGTTTACAAGAATTTTGTAACGTTTATGAACGGTAAATATACCCTCCGGGATTTATCGTTCAAAATGAAACAAACTTTAATGCCTGTGACTCGCTCATTACTTCCTTACATACTCAAGGGAATTGTCGAGCTTATAGAAGTACCTGACTTACCACTGAAAATTAGTGAAGCAAAACCAAACTCAACAGCAGCAAAAGCAGCATCTTCTAGCCCCTTGATTGCTTGTGTTGACGATAGTCCTCAAGTATGTCAAATGCTGGAACAGATTCTTATGCCCAACGGGTTTAGATTTGTTAAAATTCAAGACCCTTTACAAGCTTTACCAATTTTAATTGAACATAAGCCTGACTTAATCTTTTTAGATTTAGTTATGCCTGTAGCTAGCGGTTATGAAATTTGCGCGCAATTACGTAGAGTCTCGGTTTTTGCTCACACACCTATAATCATTCTAACTGGTAGCGATGGTCTTTTAGACAGAGTACGGGCAAAGGTCGTTGGTTCAACCGACTTTATTAGCAAACCAGTGGCAGCAGATAAAGTTATGACTGTTGTACGTAAGTATGTACACGCTGCGGCTTCTACTAACGGCGCCTTACAAGCTGCATCAACACAAAAGTAAGCTACATTTCTTTACTTTAATATATATGATTTTGCGCTTTTTATCAGCTTTTTATACGTGGTTTTACTGAGCCAATTTATGAAGCAATGCATCACAATTAGATAAAGGTAACTGCTAAGTTGACTCTTTATGGGGCGCCAATTTGTAAGTGCCAAGTACAAAGTAGTACTTCAAGATATTTTTTATACTTGTCTTGATTTGAATGCTGTTGCACGCTTGTATAAATTCATTTTTGATAAATAGCTGTGTTTATTTTACACAAAGCTAGCGATTAGTACAGTAATAAAGTTTTTGTTTCTTTTTGAAAACAACAGGTGATTGTCAATGAGTACTATTTTGGTTGTTGAAGACGGCTTAACTGATATGGAAATTATTAGCCGTTACTTGCAACAGGCAGGTTTTTCTGTAATTAGTGCTAAAAGTAGCGAGGAAGCGCAAGAAAAATTAAGTAGTAGCAAACCCGATTTAATTTTTCTTGACGTTATACTACCTGGTAAAAGTGGTTACGAAATTTGTAGAGAACTAAAGAATAACCCCACAACTAGCGAAATTCCTGTTATTTTCTGTTCAACAAAAAATACAGATGTTGATAAAATGTGGGGTACCATGCTAGGCGCCGATGCTTATATTTCTAAGCCAATTGACAAACAAGAACTAGAAGGAGCTATTAAACAACTTATTAAGCGTTAAGTAGCGATAAACTTGGTTTCTTTTATATCCTGTAGAAATCAGGTTTCTTTTTATTTAGTAAAGTAAATAATATATCGAAGGGTTAGTGGTGTTAGAAACGCAACAACAAGAAGAAAAATTTTTAACTTTTCACTTGGGTGATAAAGATACTGCTGTAATTTGTTTATCTCATATTACAGAGGTATTACAAGTATCGCCTTTAGAAATATGTGGTGTACCACAAATGCCTAGCTGTGTTGCTGGAATTTACAACTGGCGCGGTGAAATGTTATGGCTTATAGATATAGAGAATATGTTAGGTTACGAAGCATTATCTAGAAGTCATAATCTTGCCACTAAAATGATGGCAGTCGTAATTAGAAAAGATGGTAAGTATTTAGGTTTGCTGGTACGTCAATTAATGGATATAGAGTCGCTTGACGTGGATTCATTAAAACCTGCAAATATAGATTTGTTTTCACGTGATATCGCTTCTTATTTAGAAGGGTATTTTATTGATAGTAATGAGCAAATGATTATCAGTATAGACGCGAAAGCTATCATTGATTCTTCAATGTGGAATATCCATAATTAACAATTTTTAAGGTGCTTATATTATGAGTAACGTGTATCAAGAGAACGGACATTATTCGACTGAGGAAAAAACTGAAAATAATAATTTAGAAAATATGGCGCCTGTAGCTTCGAGTCAAGATGTAATGGAATTGGCTAATTCCAAAAATAATTCTAATACTGACACTCCGGAACAACAGTTTAAAGTATGGCGCCAGATGTTCGCTCGCATAGCGTCATCAATACATAAAGCAGAGGATATTAATACTCTTACTTCAACGCTTGCACAAGAAATCCGGGAAAAACTTGAAACTGACCGTGTTCTTATTTATCGCTTTACTAACGAAGATTCTGGAGTTGTAATTGCTGAATCTAGAAGCAATAAGTGGACACCTGCTCGTAATGAAACTCTACCTGCTGTTTTGTTTGGTTTGGAAACAAGCACAGAATATTTAGAACCTGTAATCATTCAAATTCAAAATAATTTAATTGAACTTAGTGCTTACCAAACACAGTTACTTGATAAATACCAAGTAAAGTCAAGTTTGAGTTTACCTATTATCCTCGAAGGCAATGTTTGGGGTTTATTAGTAGTTCACAGTTGTGGAATAGCACGCACTTGGCAAGAATCAGAAATTACTTTACTTTCACAGCTTTGTGCTGAGTGTAAGAGTAAAATAGTTAGCTTTGAATACCAAAAGCAACTTCAGCGTCAAGAAGAAGAGCATCAGTCTTTCGTCAAAGTTATCGACAAAATTCAACGTGCATCGAGTCTCGACCGAATTTTTCAAGCTACTACCCAAGAAATTCGTCAGATGTTGCAATGCGATAGAGTTGCTGTTTATCGCTTTAACCCTGACTGGAGTGGTGAGTTTGTCGCTGAATCAGTTGCTGGTGGTTGGATGCGTTTAGTTGGTAATGATATTAAAACTGTTTGGGAAGATACCCATCTCCAAGAAACTCAAGGTGGACGTTACAAACGTCATGAAAACTTGATAGCAAACGACATCCACAAGATGGGTCACTCACCTTGCCACGTTGAGATTCTTGAACAATTTGAAATCAAAGCATATGCTACAGTTCCCGTATTCGCAGGTAACAAATTATGGGGTCTATTAGCAGCTTATCAAAACTCTAATACTCGCGAATGGCAAGAGTGGGAAGTCAAATTATTAAATCAATTTGCAGCCAATTTTGGTGTTGCGGTACTGCAAGTTGAGACACTACAACAAACTCAAGAGCAGTCTAAACAATTAGCTCGCACTGCTGAACGTCAGCAAAGCTTGATTGCTTTAACTCGTAAAATCGGTGAAGCTCTTACCGCAACTGTTACTGATACATCTCTTTTTGACAGCATTCTTCAAACAACAGTCGCAGAAGTCCGTCGTTTGTTAGAAGCAGACCGTACAGTCGTTTACCGTTTTAATCCAGATTGGAGTGGTGAATTTATTGCTGAGTCAATAGCTAAAGGTTGGATTCCTTTTAAAAATAAGGAAGAAATTAACCAAGCGTTGCTAAAAGAAAACGGTCATTGCGATTCAATCCGTAATCTTGCCGATGTTTATAAAAATAAAGACACTTACTTGCAAGATACTAAAGGTGGTCGTTACCAGCAAAAAACTACTTTTGTTGTTAATGATGTTAAAGAAGCGGGTTTCCCTCCCTGCTATATGGAACTGTTAGAACAATTTGAAGCGAAAGCTTATCTTACTGTTCCCATTTTTAAAGAAAATAAGCTTTGGGCATTTTTAGCAAGCTATCAACACTCGGCGCCTCGTAAATGGGAAGCGTTTGAAGTTACGATGATGGAGCAAGTTGCTGCACTTTTAGGAGCGGCAATGCAACAAGCTGAAACATTCGAGAAATTGCAACGACAATCACAAAAAGCACAAAAACTAGCTGCGTTAGACTCTTCTGCTACCAGTATTATTGATAAAATTCGTCAGTCGCTTGATGTTGACTTTATCTTTAGCACAGTTACTAAAGAAATTCGTTCATTGCTAAATGCTGACCGGGTTGTTGTATACCAATTCAAACCTGACTGGAGTGGAGAGTTTGTTGCTGAGTCAGTTAGCGGTAACTGGGTGCGTTTGGTTGGACCAAACGGTGGACAAATTTGGGCAGATACTTATTTGCAAGAAACTCAAGGTGGACGATATCGTAACCGCGAGTATTTTGTTGCCAATGACATGTACGCAATGGGTCATGCTGACTGCCATATTCAGATATTAGAACAGTATCAAGCTCGCGCTTATGTAATTGTACCAATTTTCCAAGGAGATACTCTGTGGGGATTACTGGCAGCATATCAAAATAGTGGAACACGCGAGTGGGAAGAAACCGAAGTCAATTTATTAGTGCGTGTTAGCGACCAGTTAGGTGTAGCGCTGCAACAAGTTGAGTATTTGCAGCAGTTGCAACACAAAAATCAAGAAATTGAAAAAGCAGCAAAACGTGACCGTGATGCAGCAAATGTCATTGACAAAATTCGTCAAGCGATGGATATGCAGTCCATCTTTAATACTGCAACAAAAGAAGTACGTGCGCTTCTCAAAACCGACCGTGTAACAGTGTATCGTTTTAATCCTGATTGGAGCGGTTTATTTGTTGCCGAATCGGTTGGTGATGGTTGGGTATCGCTATTAGAGAAGCAAAATAAAATTCTTCGTCTCCAAGAGAGCATTAGCAGTTGTTATGGTATACGGACTTTGTTCGCTACTAGTGAAGCTAGTGTAGATACTTACTTAAGAGCTACAGAAGGTGGGGAATTACGTAACCGTCGAGCATATGTTAGACCAGATATTCACAATGCTGGTTTCCCGTCTTGTTACACAGAAGTATTAGACGAATACCAAGTTAAATCTTACGCGATTGTGCCAATTTTCCAAGGTTCCAAACTTTGGGGTATGTTGGCAGCATTTGAAAACTCTGGTACACGTGAGTGGGAAGAATCTGAAGTTAGTTTGCTGTCGCGTATTGGTGACCAACTAGGAATTGCACTGCAACAAACCGAGTACTTAGAGCAACTTCAATCGCAATCAACACGAGTTGCTCAAGCTGTAGAACGTGAAAAAGAAGCAAAAGAGTATCTACAAAAAGGCGCCATGCAGCTACTTTCTGCTGTGCGTCCAGCGCTAAACGGTGACTTAACAGTACGGGCGCCAATAAGCGAAGATGAGCTAGGTACAATAGCAGACGCATACAATAATACTCTACAAGCATTGCGTCAAATCGTCGTTCAAGTACAAGGAGCAGCGCAACAAGTAGCATCAACTTCGAGCCAAAGTAGTGCATCGCTATCGGGACTAACAAACTTAGCACAGCAGCAATCGAAAGAACTAAACGAAGCTTTGGGCGAAATTCAACAAATGGTAGATTCGACGCAAGCAGTTGTAGGTAACGCTGAGTTAGTACAATTAGCAGTACAACAAGCTAACCAAACTGTAGAATCTGGCGATGAAGCCATGAACCTGACAGTAGAAGCGATTCAAGGAATCCGCGAGACTGTTTCTCAAACGAGTAAAAAAATTAAGCGTCTCTCAGAATCTTCGCAGAAAATTTCCAAAGTTGTAAACCTAATTAGTAACTTCGCGACTCAAACTAACGTACTTGCGCTTAACGCGGCAATTGAAGCAACCCGCGCAGGAGAATACGGTAAAGGGTTTGCGGTAGTTGCAGACGAAGTACGCTCACTCTCGCGTCAGTCAGCAGCAGCAACTATTGAAATTGAGAAACTCGTCCAAGAAATTCAAGAAGAAACAGGCGAAGTTGCTGTAGCAATGGAAACTGGTATTCAACAGGTAGTAGAAGGTACAAACCTAGTTAACCAAACCCGGTTGAGCTTGAATGCAATTGTGGTAGCAACTGCCGAAATTAGTCAGCTATTACAACAAATTACCGACGCGACACAAGGGCAAATGTTGCAATCCGTATCGGTAACAGCTTCGATGAAAGACGTAGCAAAAATTGCTAACAAAACTTCCGCCGAAGCAAGCAATATTACTACCGTCTTCAACCAACTCTCAGATATGGCACAAGAGTTGCTGTCCAGCGCTAGCAAATTCAAAGTAAACTAAGTTAGGAGTTAGGAGTTATGAGTTAGGAGTTATGAGTTATGAATTAGGAGTTATGAGTTATGAATTAGAAGTTATACTTTGAGTTCATAATTGTAAATACTTTTTTCTATCGTGTGACTTCTAAAACATCTCCTTTCCTATAACCCTGTTGATTTAATATTCAAATATCTACTTTGATTTGGGGTGAAAGCAATTGTCAGAAAGTATTATTGGACAAAAAAGTTTCCAATTTGCTTTGGAAATAATTGACCTATACAGTAGACTTCAAGAAAAGCGAGAATATGTAATTTCTAAGCAGCTATTGCGAAGTGGTACAAGTATTGGAGCTAATGTTGAAGAAGCAAGCGGTGGTCAAAGTACAAAGGATTTCTTAGCGAAAATGTATATTGCGTATAAAGAAGCAAGAGAAACAAAGTACTGGCTTCGGTTAATGCAAAAATCTCAACTTGTGACAATTGATGTATCAAATGAATTACAAGATGCAGATGAAATCGTTCGCATTTTAAGTTCAATCATCAAGACAACTGAGGAAAAGCTTAGTAAAGTTAGGAGTTAAAAATTAAGAGTTAGGAGTTATGAGTGATGAGTGATGAGTTAAAAATTATGAGATGTGAATTGATTATTTCTTTTCCCAACTCCCAACTCCCAACTCCCAACTCCCAACTCCCAACTCCCAACTCCCAACTCCTAACTCCTAACTCCCAACTCCTAACTCTTAACCCCTAACTTATTACTTTTATTATGATTACAGACGCCTCTATTAGAGAGCAGGGTTATATTTACTTTTTAACTGAAGCTCCAGAGTTATTACAAACTATCGAGGAAGAACTTTTTGGTTTGGCTGATGATTACAGCACTGCTAAAGTTCATAACTTGATGCGCGCGACTCATACCCTCAAGGGTGGCGCCGCGAATGTTGGACTCGATGTTATAAATAAGGTTGCTCACTCCCTTGAAGATATTTTTAAGGCACTTTATAGTCCTGATGTAGTAATTGATTCACAGCTACAAACACTTTTATTTCAGGCGTATGAGTGTTTGCAGTTGCCTGTAACTGCTGAAATTACTAAAACTACTGTTGACAACGATGATATTCTTCAGCGTGCAGCTTCGGTGTTTGCTCAGTTACAAGAAAAACTCGGTGATGCTTTTGGCGCCGAAGTTTATATTCCAACTTCAGAGGAGTTGGGATTTGATATTGTTTTGTCGATATTTGAGACGGGTGTGTCTCAGCGTATTGATAGTATTGCCCAAATATTAGAACAGGCGCCACCAGATAATGACGAGTTGGCAGAGTTTTTACGTTCTCAAGCTGAAGTATTTTTAGGATTGGCAGAATCTTTAAATTTACCTGGGTTTGGTGCAATTGCTTTATCTATGGTAGCTGCTTTAGACGCAAACCCTAATGCTGCGCTAGCAATTGCTCAAGCTAGCTCAGATAATTTACAGAAAGCTCGCGTTGATGTACTTGCTGGTGACCGTACACGTGGAGGTGAACCTTCAGAAGCGTTACTTTCATTATCTCAAGTTGCATCGTATGCAATGCCCGATAATATGTATGCTATTAATTTTTCTGATAATCATATTGGGGAATATCAAGAAGAAACTATACAAGCAGAACCACAAATCGAAGAAACAAGTCGAATTACATCTTCATCAAAAGAAGCATATTCTCTTAGAAGCGAAGTAGAAAAGCTATATAATTTTATCACAAATCCAAATTCTACTCAAGATGAGCCTTTGAAACCCGCTACCGCTAAACTATATTTAAAAATAATTCGTTATATTTTAGGTTGGTTTAATCATGAGTTAAATATTCCTGAAAAAGAATTAAGCTTATCACTAATAATTCCCAAAACTGGAGTAGAAAATGTTGTTGATTATGTTGAAACTTGGTTGAGCGAGTTTTGGTTATTCCTATACGATGAAGGCGATACACCCAGCTTGTCAATATATCGTCAGGGCGTAATTTTGAATGTGTTACTCAACGTTGCTAAATACCGATATGCCAAGGTAGATATTGATTCACCCATTATAGAGTTCCTGCAAAATCGAATTAATAAATTAGCACAAGAGTATAAAAGCCATCCTCCTCTTACTGCTGCTGAAAAAAATTGGAGCGATAATCTAAAATTACAACAACTACTTGAAATTAAAGAAGTATTACAGGCGCCTGTAGAACCAATTCAAAGTGGTATTGAGGCTATATGGGGTGAAGAAATAACCACTACTTTTAGTGCAAATATAGCTGAAACCGCCATTCAAAATTCTGGTTTATATCAAAATGTACAGCTTCCTACCATCAGTAACACAAACACCAAGTTGCAAGCCGATGAACCAACTATTAATGAAGTTGCCGACGAATCTGAACTCGGTGATACAGTTATAAGTGTCGCAAGTACAGCCAACGCGGTTAATATACCAGAAGAAGCAATTAATAAGGAAAAATTTCAGTCTGCAACTAATAATAAAAATCTTCGCCAGCGTTCGTTTGTAAGAGTCGATGTTGATGGATTACAGCGTCTTAACTATCTAGCAGGAGAATTATTAATCTATCATAAACGTAGAACGTTACAAGATGAGCAACTTCAACAAGTTATTGAGCAGTTATCTCAACATATTCAAAGACATCAAGCAACAATAGGTATACTACGCGATTTACCGCTTCAGATGCAGTCACACAAAGACCAAGCGACAACAAGGGTTGCAAGTGTTGCTTTTGATTCTTTAGAAATGGATGACTACAGCGAATTTTATATGGCGCTGCACTCAGCACAAGAAGAAACGTTGCAGTTACAAGAAATAGCTGAGTCACTCGATTTAATTTTGCGCCAATCAACGCAAGTTCATGAAAAGAATCAAAATTTAACCCTCAATATTATCGATAATATTGTAGAAGCACGCATGGCGCCGCTAGCGAACATCTTAAATCGCTTCCCCCAACTAGTTGGAAACCTCGCAAACGTTTACAACAAAAAAGCTGAGGTCAAACTATTTGGAACTCAAGTACTAGTAGATAAAGCCATTTCGGAAAAGCTCTACGACCCCTTGTTACATTTGGTGCGTAACGCATTTGACCACGGTATTGAGGCGCCAGAAGAAAGGCAAAAACTAGGTAAATCCTCTTCTGGTGTAATTACGATTCGAGCATATCACCAAGGTAGCCAAACAGTCATTGAAGTTAGCGACGATGGACAGGGTTTAAACTTCGATAGAATTCGTAAAAAAGGTATTGACCTTGGCTTAATTTCTGATTCATACCATTCAACCAACGAAGAACTTTTAGAGCTATTATTTTCTCCTGGGTTTTCAACAGCTGGTCAAGTTAGTGAAATTTCTGGACGTGGTATTGGGTTAGACATCGTACAAACCCAGTTACAAGCTCTTGATGGTTCGATATCAGTTTATTCGCTCCCTAACCAAGGAACAACATTCGTACTCAAAATACCATTTTCTATGACTACCGACCAGTTAATGATTGTTCAAGCAGGAGGTGCGGTTTATGCCTTGCTGTTAGATAGTATCGAAAAAATATTGTTGCCATCTTCTGACCAAATTAAAGAATTTGAGGGTAGAAAAGTTCTACATTGGAACACTGGCAAAGACGAGCGCATGGTGGGTTTACGTAACCTCTCCGACTTTTTATACTACAGTGGCTCATTTAGAAGCGGCGCCAATGTTAACCACAGCACCATAATACAAGACCGTGAGGAAGTAGTAAATCCAGTATTAGTACTGCGACGAAACCAAGACATATTAGCTTTAGAAGTTGACCAAATTATTGGTGAACAAGAGCTTGTAATTCGTCCTTTAAGTTCTACAATAGCTCCTCCTAAATTTATTTACGGTTGTTCGAGTCTTGCAAACGGCAACCTCGTTTTAGTAATCGATGGTTCGCTACTTTTAGAATCAAGCGAAATGCAAGCATCTCTTGAGGTTATGTCACTGCCTGCATTTTCACCTGCTAAGAAAAAAGCTTTGTCGATGTCAGCAACCATAACACCAGCACCAATGCTCGCAGCATCCAACGATAATAATCCTTCGCAAGGCGCCAAAATTCTACCTCAAGCAAAACCAACAAAAAACAAAAATGAAAAAGTAGTATTAGTAGTCGATGATGCCATTAGTTTACGGCAAACAATATCTTTAACCTTACAAAAATCAGGTTATCAAGTAATACAAGCTCAAAACGGTATTGAAGCAGTTGAACAACTACAGCGACATCCAGAAATTCAGCTAGTTGTTTCAGACTTAGAAATGCCACGCATGAACGGCTTTGAACTATTATCAAATGTCCGTCAAAACACCAGCTTCTCTGAAAAACCAGTCATAATTTTAACTTCGCGTAGTGCCGAAAAACATCGTAAACTCGCCGAAGCTTTAGGCGCCACAGCTTACATGACTAAACCATATTTAGAACATGAATTCATCGCCACAGTTGATGGCTTAATGGATAACCAAGTTAATGGTCTAACACACGTATTCGTTAAAGCGTAACCTCCCTATGTAGCACAGGCATAGAAAGCCTGTGCAATGTAAAAACAAGTAAGTACCATTTATTTCCTATGCCAAAAAATCACTTTTTATGCTTTCGCATAGATTTAGTAATTTTCTTCCACCGTTCCTTTTCTGCTAAATATGAGCTTTGGTCTTGTTTACGCTCCAAATAACCAAGCTCCCTCTGTAACTTTTGATAACTCAAAAACCTCGGCGCCTCAAGTTTACCTGACTGCAAAGCTTCTTGTACAGCACAACCAGGTTCATGAGCATGTTGACAATTACGGAAGCGGCACTGTTGCGCGATAATTTCAATGTCAGCAAATGTAGACTGCAAACCTTCATCACCTGTCCACAACTGTATTTCCCGCATTCCTGGGGTATCTATTATTAAGCCTCCTGTTGGTAGTAATATTAGCTCTCGATGAGTTGTCGTGTGCCTTCCTCTACTATCATCCTGACGTACAGATTGTACAGCTTGAACCGTTTCACCCATTAGTTGATTGGTAATGGTAGATTTCCCCACACCCGAAGACCCAAGCAGTGCAACAGTTTTACCTGGTTGTAAATAGGTTTTTAAAGCATCAATTCCTTGATTATGTGCCGCACTTAAAACAAGTATTGGCACACCTAGAGCAACAGATTCTATTTCTACTAAACGCTGTTCAAGGTTATTGCACAAATCTGCTTTGTTCAAAACTATAACCGGGTTGGCGCCACTTTCCCAAGCAAGAATTAAATAACGTTCGACTCTTCTAACATTAAAGTCTCCATCCAGCCCAGATACTAAAAAAACAGTATCAACGTTCGCTGCAACTATTTGTTCGTCGGTTTTGCCCCCAACGGTTTTACGAGAAAATTTGCTAAATCTTGGCAATATTGCCTGAATGGTTGCTTGTTCTGAGTCTCGCACACGAATAACTACCCAATCTCCCACTGCTGGAAAGTCTTGACGTTGTAAAGCTTGATGTCGCAGTTTACCTGTTATTTGTGCTAATACTTCTCCCTGTTCTGTTAGAACGATGTAAGTATTCGTATGCTCAATTGCTACCCTACCTGCTGTAAATCCTTGTAGACAAAAGGGTTCAAAGCTGGAATTAAAAAAGTCACTCCAGCCTAAAGAATTCAAATGCATTTATTTTTCCTCAATACGTGCTACTTGTTTTGCACAAGATGCCTATTCGAGGACTAAGCTAAAATTGAGATTAGCTAGGCTGAACAAGAATGAAGGCGCCTTGTGTGAAGGTGTGTTGCGATAAATTCACTCATAGTTCAGTCTCCTTAATAATTTCAAAGCGTAATCATATTGTAGTATAGCATGTTCTGAGATAGTAGGCGCTAGTCATATCATGTCCGCTTGATTACCCATAATTACCACGTCACGTAGAGACCGTATTAATTCGGTCTCTACAATGATTTTATTATGGTTACGCTCCCGGACATGATATCATATATAACACTTCTTCAACCAAGGTATTATGGTACAAAGCATACTATGTAAATTATTTGTACTATGCCGAAAAGATCGTTTTGATAAACAAAATTAACTATGTGTTGGGTTCCGTTGCGCTACACCCAACCTACGGGAATAGCTGCGGGGATGGCTGGGATGCGTGCTAGGACTCCTTTTTTAAGGGGGTCGGGACGTTCTGCCCACGGTAATAATCCTTGTGGGTGGTGATAGTATTTATTTGCACACTCGAATAGTCCTGCGACTTGTGTTGAAGATAATTCTGGTGATATGTCGCCAAATAGATATGTATATTTGTCTTTGGAAGCGAAACAAATTACACATGAGCGATTACAAGCACTCATGCATTCTACTGCTTGAATTTTAATTTCTTGGTTTTGAGAGTTTTGGTTGTCTTGTTGTAAGCGCTTTAACAGTTTTTCACCACCGCTTTCTCCTACACGCTTACCGTTTTCCCATGTACTCGCACATGTTGTACAAACAAAAATTGTGTGTGCTGTCATCTATACCTCGTAGATTGTAGCTATTTTTACTGCTATCGGCGGGCATTCTGACTTGCTATATTTTATAGCTTACAGTTGCGGGACAGTGCCGGAATTTCACCGATCTTTCCCCGTTTCCTCTTATGGCTTTTGCCTTTTTGAACCGAATAAGCTAGATTAATGTAACACATTTTCGTGACTTTACACTTTTTCTTTTGCGGGTGGTACTATTCCGAATTTTTCTAAGTTATTATCGATTACGCGCAGTACTTCAAAGTCTGCTTCGGGTAATATGGTACTAGTTGTTATTGGTTGTTTCTCTAGAAATGCAAATGCTTGTCTAAATTGCTGGGGTGTAGTGGTGACTGGCGCCTCTAAGTGACAAGGTATTATGCTTTTAAAGTCCCATTGTGCAACTTTATCTGCCCATTCGAGTGTTTCTACAGGCGCCCGATTTAGAATAAGAGCTTGTAAAATGGGTGCTACAAAGATGCGACCATTCGCATATAAAGCGTCGAAGCAACGTTGCCAGTCAGGTCTCCACTCGAAAGGGTATAAACCAAAATATGCTTTTTTGGAACGGTTGCTGGTTTTGAATGCGTCTTTAAATACTTGACCCCATTTGGGAACTTCTAAAACACTTGGACTAAAGTAAAACGCAAATAGTGCTATGCGTTGCCATCCTTTGCGACGGTTTTCTGCTGTGTCTGCTACTATATCAAATGCTTTATCTCGTGCGTGAAATAATAATGGATATGAGTCTAACTGCACTATGGCAGGTGGTTCCGATGGTATTGAGACAATAGAGTCGGTTACTAAAAGTGTATTTGAAAGCTTGTGGAAAAATGCTACTTCTGCAAATCGACCGGGCCCAAGTTCTATTGGCCCAAGTATGGCATAATCAAACTCACTGGCAAACGCCGCCTGTTTACTATTTTGTGGTAAAACGTGAGTACGCTTTGCTGGTAAACCTAGCCAACTCAAAGGTAAATTAACCGGAAAACTCCATTGACCTGGTGCGATAAATACTTGTGACGATGGAAACCGTCTCGCAAACGGACCAACGAATACTTTATGTTCTAACCCTGATATTGTTGGTAATATAATGTATTTTACATCACCATATTTTTCTACTAATTCAGTAATTAATCGGATGCATTCCGGTGTTGGCGCCACGGGTGCATAAACTAATAAACCACCTTCACTAAGCTTAATTACCGTCATTCTAACTGGAACGACGACATAAAAAATTCCCTGGATTTGGTCGAACGTCCAAACTGTATCTTTTACAACTTCTTTACGAATGGTTTGGCGCCTGCCAAATGGGTATATCGGCAGGGTGTACCAAAATGACCAGGAAAAGTCTTGCGGATTAGTGAGTTTACTCTGCACGTTTAAATTAGTTTAAGCAGTTTTAATTTCCCAATAATATTATATTCGGTTACTCAATTGGTGGAGGGTTGCGGCGAAGTTCAGATTCTGGCACTGTTGTCATGTTGAATGCTTGCCAGTTTCTTTTTACGTATTTGAATCTACCCATTCCTATGCCACCGTTGGTTTTAAAATTATCCCACGGCGCCGCGAGGTCTAGCCAGTAATCTCCACCCATATTAAGCACGTATTTGGCTTTGCTTCTATCGTCTGGTTTTTTGGCGTTGTCTATTACTAGTCTGGCTTGACAGGTAGTGAATATACCAGCTATGTCGTTGGGGTTTATATTGCTTCTACCGTTTTTTGACCAGAAGTGATAGTTATATCCTCCTCCCGCTTTTGTTGATATGCTGCCATCTTTTTCAGTACGAACGTCTGGTGATTTGTTCTTATCTCCTGCAAAGTCCTCGCGATATGCTGCACCGTCTACTCCAACTGAACTTTTTAATAGGCGCCATTTTCTATCTCTTTTGCTGAGAACATAAGACTTGACGTTTCGTATCTGAACGCGCGTATTTTTTGCGGGGTTTCCTTGTTCAGCTTCATATAGTTGCCCCCATGCAATCATTGCTTTAAAGTTTTTGGGGTTGTTACCCATCCCCAATTCTGGCCCTTTTACCCAACTATAATGTTTGGGCACTCCACGCGGCGCCGCATCATGTGGTGGCTTCATATCCCTAATAATTGTTGCTACCGAATTTATTCTTGGCTGTCGCGCACTCACACTGGCAGCGAAACTGAATAGTATCGCCACTACTACAAGAAATAAATGAATTGGCTTAATACGCATATTACGTGTACGCCTATACAAATTTACCTTTTTAATATATACTCTGCAATTCAAATTGACTTGGGTAAACACATTTATCACTTAACTGGTCAGGCAAGATGCCTGACCCACATTAACTATTCAATTGGTGGTTCATTTGTCCTAATTTGGGCTGCTGGTAAGGTTGTCATGTTGAAAGCTTGCCAGTCGGTTGTGACGTATTTAAATCTGCCTGTGGCAATTCCACCATTCGTTTTAAAGTTATCCCAACCAGCACTCAAGTCAAGCCAGTAGTCTCCACCAACATTTAATAGATAACGTGCAGTCTCGCGGTCATCAAGTTTATTTGGGTCATCAAGAATTAGTCTTGCTTCTATAGTGGTGAAAATACCACCAATATCATTCGGATTGATTGAAGCTCGACCACCAGTAGTCCAGAAATGATAGTTATGTCCTCCTCCGGCTTTTGCTGAAATAGTACCATCAGATTCACTACGAACATCTGCCGGTTTATTTGCATCTCCTGCAAAATCTTCACGATATGCTGCACCTTCTACTCCTTTTGAACTTTGCAGCAGGCGCCATTGGTTATCTTGTTTACTTAGGTAATAAGCTTTGATGTTTCGTATTTGAACGCGCGTGTTAGTTGCAGGATTACCCTGTTCTGCTTCGTATAACTGCCCCCATGTCATCATGGCTTTAAAATTTTTGGGGTCATTACCCATCCCAATTTCTGCACCATTTGCCCAACTGTAATGTTTGGGCACTCCATGCGGATAAGCGTCTTGTGGTGCTTGCATATCGCTAATGATTGTCGTAACTGAATTGATTGGGCCTGTTGCTTGTACTGTTTTTATGCCACAACAAAGACTCAGTAGCATTGTCGCTACTGCAATAAATACGTATGCTTTTTTGAATTGCATTTTACTCTAACCAAATAGGGGTAACACCCCCCATTAGACGCTAGTAGTTATAAAAATGTTGCTGTAGTTGTGTTTAATTATAAAAAAATGTGCCACTCAACGAATGCCACTGAAATACTGAGTATTATTTAGAATAAACCAGAACAAACCAGGTTTCTACGCAAATCGTCATTTTTATTACAAAATATCAACAAAGAAACCTGGTTTCTAGGATTTCTAGAATTTTATGCTGCAATACAGTCGTTGTAACTGTGTACTGTGTAGTCCGAGATTAATCGACAGTTACTCATTTCAACCTCTGAGCAACCTACTGATATTTCGAGTAAATACTGTAAATAAGTTTTCGCAAGCGCAGACAAATGCTTTTTGGCTGGATATACCATATACCACTGGCGCCAGATTGGAAAATCTTCGACATTAAGAATTGTTAATTCATTGTCCGGATTTGAAATTATGCACTGACGTGGCAGAACCGAAATACCTAAACCATCAGCTACGAAAGACTTAATCATCTCATCATTATTCGATTCCATTTTAACTCGTACTTTGACATCATACTTGAGGAGGATGTTTTGTACCTGATTTCGAGTTACAGAGCCGATTTCACGCATAATAAAAGCTTCGTTCGCAAGTTGATGAATCGAAATCTTCTTTTCTCTAGCTAGTGGGTGACGAGAGCAAGCTACAACAACTAACTCATCTCGGAAAAATGGAAAACTTTCAACCTCAATAAACTTGGGAATTTCACTAACTATATATAAGTCGTCTAAATTTTTCATCATGCGTTCGGCAATCCCACTATGATTTGCCAATTTCAGCGAAACATCTATATCTGGATAACGCTGACTGAATTCTCCTAAAGTCAACGGAATAATATACTTAGCTGTAGTTAGTCCTGAGAGTCTTAGTGTACCTTGCTTCAAAGTCTGTAAATCGGCTAACTTATCTTCAAACTTATCCATCGTATTGAAGATTTTATCGCATGTTGCTATTAATTCTTGTCCAGCTATACTTGGACTGATATTTTTACCTAGCTTATCAAATAACGACAAACCAAGTGCTTGAGCTAATTTTTTCACCTGCATACAAACTGCGGGTTGAGAGAGAAAAAGCTCTTGACCTGCACGAGTAAAACTTCCAAATTTGACAACTGTATAAAAAATTTTTAGCTGATATAACGTTGCTTGGTCTAGCATTAATTCTTGTCGCATAGCTACCTTTACTCTTCACTGAGTCCTTAATTTTGATGTTCTCAAACAGGGAACTAAACAGAATTTCATTTATGATTACTCACAACTAATTACTTACAACTAATTGTTTAATACTTTCGTACTATTTTTGACACATACAGCACTAAGCCGACCACCCTGTTTTGAGCCATTCCATAAATCTCTTTTTTAGATTTGTCGAAAAACTTAAGATTTTCTTTATTTTTACATTTACTTTGTACCATATTTGTCGAAGCCATCGTAGCGCCTTGTTACATTTCTTTACATGATGATATAAATGCAACATCTGTAGAGGCGCCTATATTTTGGTTATTCAAGCCAATATACTAGTTTGTAGAGGGTTTTACAGATTTCTTAGTGGCAGTTATCAAGCAAAATTTACATGTAGCAATGAACACAATGTTATTGCTAAATATTTAACTTAAGATTTTTTTTTTGATTATTAAATTAAAAATAATTGGCGGTGCCTACTGGTGAAGCGTAATTAATTTGTATCATTTTTTACTTATAGCAAGTATTTATTTATATTTTTTCTAATAATATTGGTGTCAGCATTGGGTTAGTCATGATTAATGCAAACAGTCAAAGTCTGAATAGCTTACTTAATGCTGCGGATGTCGCTTGTTACAACGCCAAAAATAAAGGACGTAACTGTGTACATGTGTATTAGGCTGACAATAGCGAGGTAGTTAAATCCAAAAGCGAAATGCAATGGGTAGACCAAATTCATCAAGCTTTAGAAAATAATAGTTTCTCTCTTTATTATCAGCCAATTATTCCCATCACTTCAACTGACTCTAACGATAAACACTATGAAGTTTTGTTACGGTTTATGGATAAAATGGGTAATGTCACATTGCCAATGGCGTTTATTCCGGCGACTGAACGTTATAATATCATGCCAGCAATCGACCGTTGGGTAATCAGCACACTTTTTGCGAATCTGGGAAACAGCAGAAAGGAAAAATCGAACATTTGCACTACTAAAGAGAGTAATCGTAGCTTTATATATGCTATTAACCTTTCGGGCACCACCATAAATGATAATAAATTTATAGACTTTTTGTCTGAGCAGCTAGTATTACACCAAATTCCAGCACAAGCAATTTGCTTTGAAATTACCGAAACTGTAGTTACAGCTAACTTGGCACAAATTGCCTCGAAAGTGCGTGCTATTAAAGAACTTGGTTTTCGCTTTGCCTTAGATAATTTTGGCAGCAGCATGTCATCGTGGGGTTATCTCAAAAACTTATCAATAGATTATCTTAAAATCAATGGAACTTTGATTAAAAATATCGTAGAGGAAAAAATTGATATAGCAATGGTGAAAGCTATTAATGAAATTGCTCATTTGATGGGCATTAAAACTATTGCAGAGTATGTAGAAAATCAAGAAATCTTTGAAACAATTAAAACAATAGGTATAGATTATACCCAAGGTCATGATATTTCTAAGCCATGTCCTTTAGAAATCTGGTAATGGTTTATTTGCCCAGGTATTGCTGACTAGGTAATATTTGCGTGCGAGAAGTTCATTTGCAGCGTTTAAAGACCTTGCTTTTTTTTCTAATCTACGGAAATATTGTGATTGTAAAAAGCTATATGCATTTACAATTAGCGCAACTGCAAAGCCAACCAGCCCATGATGAATTACCACAACCACATTCAGAAACAACCCGATAACTAGAAAAAATAATAGAAAGTATACCATATACATTTGGCGCCTGACTAAAGATTCAAATTCTTCTAATACATATTCATCGGCAATACTTTTGTGTCTTTTAAGAAAACCTTTAATTTGTTTACCTGCTATTAATCCAGCAAAAATACTACAAAAATTCACCACGACAAATATTAAAAGCCACATAATTATTTTTGAGATTTTAACTAATCAGCTTATACTCGATTACAATCAATCGTCATCAGAGAAAATATGTAAATACTATAGCGAAATCTTCAATAAAGCTTTGGTATCGGTAAACATATTTGAATAAAAATAAACCAGAAACCGGGTTTTTACGCAAAATCTTTGTTTTTATTACAAAATCTATAAAGAAACCCGGTTTCTAAAACATTGTTATTGACAAACAATATAATTTAAGCAAAAAAGCCGAAAAAGGGTTTGGAAGTTCTCAAGTAACACTTTTAATTGTAAATAGATAATAAAAAGGGTGATGAACACTGTTGACAATCCTCATCTATGTTTAATTCGACAAAATCCACAGAGCTTTCTACTGGTGCTGGTGCTTCGATATATACAAGTAGTGCGAACAATTTTGATCAAAGTTTATACTCAAATGATGTTTCAAGCTTAAAGGGGTCATCGCAGTCAGTTGAATCTCAAGGCTTGAACCCTAATCCCAACTTAATTTTTAGTAGTGCAGCTGTTAACACTGACTTTAACGGTGATGGTAAGACTGATAAAATTTGGCGAAACTCACAAACTGGTGAAGTTGCCATTTGGTTGATGGATGGCGCCACTCCTGCTGGAGCTGCTCTACCATCGCGCGGTGCTGAATGGGATTACAAAATTGCAGACCTCAACGGTGATGGTAAAACTGACTTGATATGGCGTAATAAAAATACCGGAGCAAACGAAGCTTGGGTAATGGATGGTGGAAATATAGTTGCTGATACTATGTTGCCCACTACAGATAGCAATTGGGATTTTACCGTTGGAGATACAAACGGAGACCGTAAAAGCGATTTAATTTGGCACAACAAGAGTACGGGTGAAAATGCTGCATGGGTAATGGATGGTACAAATGTTGCTTCTGCTGCAATGCTACCAACAACTGATGCTAACTGGACTTCTACTATTGTAAGTGTTGATGGTACAGGCAAAACCGATTTACTTTGGCATAATTCCGCAACAGGTGAAAATTCTTTGTGGAGTATGAATGGTACCGAGCTAGCTAGTGGTACTGCACTGGCAAATTTCGGCGCCGGTTCAGATTGGCAAATTTCTGCAACTGACTTCAACGGTGACATGAGAACTGATATTTTCTGGCACAATAGCAAAACAGGTGAAAACAAAACCTGGTTAATGAGTGGTACTAATGCTACAGCCGCAGATTTACCAACACAAGGTGCCGATTCTAATTGGAAGTACTCGTTCGGTGATGTAAATGGTGATGGAAACATTGACGTATTATGGCGTAATCAAGCTACTGGCGAAAATGTCGGTTGGACTATGAATGGCGCCACTGCAACCGCAACAGCTTTACCATCAATGGGTTCTGAGTGGACATCTAGCTTGGGTGACTTTAATGGTGACGGCAAAACCGAACTGTTCTGGAGCAATAGTCAGACTGGCGAAAATATGATTTGGTCTGGAGATGGTACCAGCACCGCAGTTAATACTACTCCTGTTGGTTGGTACACAGCGTAAGACGATGTTTTAAAAGTCCAATCAAGTAAAAATTGTCATTAGTCGCGTGCCATTGTCATTAGCCACGTCCTATTGTCATTAGTCGCGTACCATTGTCATTCTGAGCGCAGCGAAGAATCTAAGGTCTTAATATATAAACCAGATGCTTCACTACGTTCAGCATGACATGATTTTTCCAAATTGGGATGCTCCCATTATTACCTTTACTCACATACTATGAATACTTCTAGTTTATCTGTTGCTTCTCCTATTTCTGAGAATACTTACTTTACAAATAATTCTCTTTTCACAAATAATAATTTTGATATTAATCAATCTAATTATTCGAGTAATTCTATACGCTCTTCAAGTTTTCATCCGTCTCTTTCTAATCATGTTTCGAGTCAGGCATATAATATACCAATAACTAATCCAAATCCTAACTCTATTTTTAGCAGTGCAGCTACACATGCTGATTTTGGCGGTAACGGTAAAACTGATTTACTATGGCGTGATGCTAAAACAGGTGATACTGCAATTTGGTTAATGGATGGTAGTAATATTACGGATGCGAAGTTTTTGCCGAAAATGAGTGCAGACTGGCAATATAAACTGGGTGATTTTAATCGTGATGGAAAAAGTGATATTTTTTGGCGCAATAGTACAACAGGTGAGAATGTATTGTGGATGATGGATGGTAATAATGTCGTAAGTAATACTCAATTACAAACTATTGACCCTGGTTGGAAGTTAGATATTGCTGACTTTAACGGTGATGGTAAGAGCGATGTTTTTTGGCACAATACAAATACTGGTGAAAATGCTACTTGGTTAATGGATAGTACTACGGTAACAACCGCAGCATATATAGATCAAACAGATTTGTCTTGGACTCCTACTATAGTTGACTTTAGTGGGGATGGTAAGAGTGATATTTTTTGGCGAAATACTGTTACAACCGACACAGCGGTATGGATGATGGATGGTACTAATTATTCTGGTTCGTTCTTACAACAAATGGATTCATCTTGGGATTCTACCATCGGCGATTTTAATGGTGATGGTAGAAGTGATGTATTGTGGCACAACAAAACTACAGGTGATACATCTGTTTGGATGATGAATGGAACTTTTCTGTTTAGTAGTAGTTTAAATAATATGGGCGCCGACTGGACAGATAGTATTGGTGATTTTAATGGTGATGGCAAAACAGATGTATTTTGGCACAACAGCAAAACTGGTGAGAATACAGCTTGGTTAATGGACGGTTCATCGATTGCAACGTCTGCATTTTTACCGCAAACTGACCCATCACTACAATATATGATTGGTGATTATGATGGTAATGGAAAAACAGATATTTTCTGGCGTAACGCTACTACTGGTGATAATTCAATTTGGTTTATGAATGGTACAACTGCTTCAGGAAGCACAGTAACGAATGTCCCTGCTGAATGGACTACCCAAACAAAAGTATCATAAAATTTTGGATAATCGTAGCACAGGCCGGAAAGCCTGTGCAGTGATGTATTTTTATTACCAAATTTAATCACACAGACCACTAGTCACAAATTTTTGCTAGAAACTGGTCACAATTAAAGCCAATAAAGTCTGAAAAAGCTGATTTTACTTTAATCATTACGACCTTACATTTTGATGTGAACATGATTATTTTTGTGAATCAAAGAATTTATAAATAAAAAAATAACTAGATAATTCTTTAGAAAGATGATTATGAACAGTTATGTTTTTAACCTTGTAATTGAAGCACAAGAAAATCTTGCTCACAAAACTATCAATTAAATTAACGACATAAATAACCTTTTTACTTAAGGAGTTAAAGAATCATGGTTGAAGGTAGGCAGGAGTTTGACTCCGAAAACGAGAATGCAAATCGCATCATAGACAATTTGCCTGATGCTGAAGGAAGTACTCACATAAATACTAGTGCCGAATATAACAACCGTATAAATTACGGACAGCCTGAGCAACCTTATAGTAGTTCAGTAAACCCGAATATGGATGCTGGGATACCTCAATCAAATCCTCATTCATCCGAAAAACAAAAAAATAATGTATTAAATAGAGCATTAATAGGTGGACTTGCCCTAGGTGCATTAGGTTCATTAGCTGCTGTTTTGGCACGAAGAAAACTTGTTCAGGGTTTTAACCACACTGCCTCTTGTGAGGAAAAAGGCGCCAAAACTGTAGATGAAGGTCTGAAAAACACAAATCAATGTGTAGAAGATGCAGTTACAGGTATTGAAGAAGGCACCATGCCAGTAGTAACAGGTACTTCTGATACATCTAAGTACACCGTGCATTCTTCAAACCCATCACAAAATCTAGATATTCAATATCAAGAGCGCTCCAATGCTATTACTCAGGGATTTAGTAGTGAGCAAACCGAGAAATCCAAAAATACTAGTACGCATGTGATTTATATTTCACCTTCCAGTACTCGAACGAAAGTAAATTCTTTAGAAGATTAATTACGTTTATTGTAAAAAGTTTGTAGAGACACTAGGTTTTATGGTGTCTCTACATTTGTGTATGAATTCAAATGTATTAAATAAATCTCTATCTGGTGAGAGATGAAGCTCAATAAGTAAACCTGCTCAAATAATACCTAGAGACCAAAAAATAAATTATTTAACTCCAAATGGATTTACAAGTTCTTTTTCAATGGCTGTATGTTGCGGGTATGGTATTAGGCGCCGTTTACTTCATGTCTCTAAGTAAAAACCCTCATGGAGTGCCGAAATATGAATACTTAATTGCTACATTCATTCCTATATGGTCGGGATTAGCTTATTTGTCAATGACTTTACCGCACGGTGATTTACAGCAAGGCAAGATTGAGATTGCTGGGCAAATCACTCATTACGCACGCTATATAGATTGGATTGTAACTACACCATTGTTGCTGTTGTCTTTGTCTTTTACAGCTATGCATTATCAATCTAAAAAAGATTGGATACTGATTAGCTCTTTAATGGGTACGCAGGTAATTGTAATTGCTAGTGGCTTAGTTGCTGATCTTTCTGTAGTGCCTTGGGTAAGATACTTATGGTATATCATTGGTGTAGTCGCTTTTTTGCTTGTCATGTCATGGATTTGGGGACCTTTGCGTGCCAAAACCAGAAGTCAAGGATTAGAGCTAGCAAAATTATATGACAGGTTAACAACTTACTTTACAGCACTATGGATTTGCTATCCAATCATTTGGATTATTGGTCCAAGTGGGTTTAAAATTATAAATCAAACTGTAGAGACATTGTTATTTTGTATAGTTCCTTTTTTCTCGAAAGTAGGGTTTAGTGTTTTAGATTTACATGGGTTGAGAAATCTGCATAGCTCAGGAACTCAAACTACTATTGATAACCTTGTGGAAAGAACGTTTAATTTATTGGGAAGTATAACTGCTCCTAGAAAACTGCATCGTTTGCGCTTCAGAAAGTAATTATCCCTGTAGGATAGGCATCCCGCCTGTCCTACGGGATTTAATTTTTTAGTAACGGTAAGGTTGGTCGGCGGGGTCCCCTAATGGGTCTTCACTTGCTGGACGGATATCACCATATTGTCCATAATTTCCTTGGTTGCCTTGATTCATTAGCTTTTTAAGCGCTAAAGCTGCGATACCAGCCATTGCTCCTTTTGCTAACGGGTTACTCAAAATGTTACCTCCTTGTCCACCCATCATACCCGAGGCGCCTCTAAATATTTGACCAAGTAAATCGGGTTGAGAAGATTGAATTCGACCTGTTGCTTGAGCAAGATAACGTGGGTCTTGAAAACGGTCATCTATTCCATCTTGATTTAAATCGGGAAAATTTAAGTTTGAGGCACGTGTTTGCTGTTGAAGATAACGACCAAACTGCATTCGTTCTTGCGGACTCATGCGACTAAAAACTTCTTGTGCAGATTCTTGATAAAGGTCTGGAGGTAACCGTCTAGAAACATTTTGATAACGGTCATAAACTTCTTCGTCTGAGTACCCTTCAGAAGGTGAACCTTGCTCATAACGGTTGACAAAATTACGGTAGTCTTTTTCGACTTCGCGGTCACCACCAAAAATACTTTCTAAAAAATTCATAATTTTCTCCTAATTGGTTTATTCTCAGATTTAGGCGTTTTGATAATTCTCATCAACCCAGCAGGATGGAGCAGTATCGTTTAGAGGATAAATTAATGCCATTAAATCGTTTATTTCGATCATGCTTTCGGTTTCTTTATCTTGAAGTAACATAGTAAAAATGTTTCAAGACTAGTTGAAGAAATTAATTACTCAGGCAATTACCCACATTAGACTACAAATTATCCTAATTTCACCAATCTTAAGAGAGAGATTATTAATTATATTGAAGATGTTTAAGTGAAATTACAACATAACCATGTAATAAGCAATCAATCAAGTCTAAATAAGAATAAATTCAAAATAAAAAAATATTATACTACTTATGAAGGATGATAAATAAATATATTTGGCTTAATTTAAAAAATTAATATAGCATTTCTAAGTAGCAAAATTTATTCTTGAACAAGAGTAAATTGATTGCAATAATAAGCTTTAATATTGTAATTAAAAAATATTTTCAATTGACAAAGGTAAATATATGAAATACTTATCAACTTTACTAAAAAATGGGTTCTCTCTAATTGTCACTGCTAGTACTTTGTTTTACACAAATGCCGCGTTTGCAGCCCAAAGGGTAGTGTTTACATACGGCGCCTTCCAGCAATCACTACCAGTTGATGAATTAGTAACTTTTGCCAAAACGGGAGAAACCTCATCGAGTATTAGATATTATCTAGACCAAACGCGCCAAGATCCACAATCAATTCGTAATGCCTTGACACGAGAATTTAATGTCACTCCTGTAACTTTAGACCGGACACTTAATAGCAGAATTGGTCTATACTTACTCGACCAAATTAGTTACTCGATTCGCACACGTTCTAATCAAGCAAACAGACAAGCTTTGCGTTCATCTCTTGTTTTATCTGCCAGCAAAGATAATAAAATTTCATTGATTGAAGTTATTCAAAACTACCCAACGTCAGATGTTATTGTTGAGGGAGAGCGTATTTTAAGAACTTATAATCAATTAAGTCTTATTGCAGAAGATATAGAAAGAATTTTCGGTATTCCTACATCTTTGAGGTAGTTATTTTTAGCGTAGTAAAGAATGTATATACTAAAATACCCTGTTAGGCTATATTAAAACGCTTACGTGCGGCAAAGCGAAATAACCTATCTGGGAGTATTGCTCTTATACGAGGGAGCCACTGCGCGTCATTACCAACACGATACCGTAATCGCGGCGCCGGCTTTTGAGCGATAGAAACAATTAATCGTGCAACTTTTTCAGGATTTTCACCTTGTGCAATTGCTTGATTTATAGACGATTGAATCACCTCACGCACATTGTTATAATCACTATAAGTTTTTCCTGAATGCAACATTTCATGATTAAAGTTAGTTTTAAAATAGCCAGGTTCAATTAAAGACACTTTGATATTGAAAGGGTCTAGTTCTATGCTTAATGCTTCACTATAACCTTCTAGCGCAAATTTACTAGCACAGTAATAACCTTGACCAGGGGCGCCGATTAATCCACCCAAGGAACTCATATTAATAACATGCCCACTACGTTGCTGTCTCATGGTTGGCAATACAGCATTTGTAACGCGCACAACACCCCATAAGTTTGTATCAAAAACATCCTGGGCTTGTTCTAAACTTGTTTCTTCAATCATGCTAGCATGTATTTGTCCAGCATTATTAATAAGTAAATCAATACGTCCAGTTTGGTCAAGTAACTGTTTGACGCATGATTCCACTGATTCATCTGATTTAACATCCATCCTCAACATTGAAACAGACGAAGCTGAATGTTCTTTACGACTTGTGCCAAAAACACGATACCCAGATTGAACGAGCATTGTCGCAGTTAACTTTCCAAATCCAGATGATGCTCCTGTAACTAGCGCAACTTTTTCGTTAGTCATAATATTGTTGTTTTTGAGACAAAACTGGACGGGCGAGGATGCCCATCCCACAAGAATGTCAGCTTATAAGTTTGTACCAGAGGAACTTGCGTGTATTATCTGCTACCTAGAATTTCTGCTTTAAGAGAACGAATTTCACCTGCTAATTCTTTTCTTGTTTCAACCTTGAGTAAGTAGCGATTGGTAAACCAAGCTGTGTAACTAATACCTATTAACTCGAACAATGGCGCCACAAGGGGAATATCATTGAATGCACCAAGGACTGCAAAGAAGACTTTAAGGACGACTATGCCTAGAACTAATGCACTAATTGCTATAATAGGTAGTTTGTATTGTTGGTAAAATGCACTGATATATTCTGGTAGTGTCGCGAAAAAATTAGATGCTTTGTTACTTGCTACCTGCAATTGATAATCTGCTTCATTCGCAGTAGACTTGATTTTAGACTCTACTTTTTCAATCGCTTGGGCGCTAGTAGAATCAATGTTATTAACATACTCTTGAGTCGCATTCATGTATTCTTGTTGTTGCACTTGGGTTTCCATACTATTCCTTCCTGTGTACTGAGTCTTATTGAGTATTACTTGGATAATTACGCGGCAAGAAAATTTACCGAGTTATTGGATTAGATGATTCTTTATACTTAACTATTTTTTTAGCGACTTGACATCGACCGTTTGTTATAAGCTTGTTTTCTATCAAAAGCTATACTATTTTATTTCAATTTTAACTACTATTTTATTAAAAAATATTTATTAGATGATAAATATGATTAGTTAGGCTAGAAATTAGTCACACTATTTTCTTTCATGTTTATTGAATACACGATAAGTTTTAAAAATGCCTTACATTATTTAAACAAAATAAAATATATTAAGATTGTTTTTAGACGTTAAAGTCATCTACCAATAGGATGAACATATCTTCTTTATAAAGATAGATTCAAAATTAGATACTTCTGAGTAAGCTATGTCACATCAAATTACTGGTGGATATTGTCAATTTTTATATCTAACTAAGTAATACATCAAGGTGAAGCCTGAAAAATTTATGGATATAACCTCGCTACTGGCACAAGCTACACAACCGTATCAACCAGTTCAACCAAGACAGGCGCTAGATAACAGTGTAGACTACATGGAACGATTGTTTGCACAGTTAATAAATTTTCTACCAACATTGCTGGGAGCAGTAGCAATTTTGTTAGTTGGTTTATTAATTGCAGCAGTTGTAAGTTCAATTGTACGAGGAATTTTCAATCGTACCAATGTCGATAACCGCATTGCTGCCGCTATTTTAGGTCGTACAGACCAAAGAGATTTACCCAAAGTCGAGAAAGTAATCTCGAATTTTGTTTTTTGGGTTATTGTTCTAATTACGGCTGTTGCTGTTTTACAAACCCTCAACTTGCAGGTTGTTTCACAACCCCTAAATACTTTCCTTAATACCGTACTTGGATATATTCCTAAAATAGTCGGTGCAATAATTTTATTCGGAGTTGCTTGGGTAGTTGCAACTATCGTCAAGCTAATAACAACACGAGGATTAGGCGCCTTAAGACTGGATGAGCGTTTGAATACACAGTTTGAAGACCGTACAGCAGCAAGTCAAAATCAATTATCTTTAAGTGAGACGATTAGTAATGCACTTTATTGGTTTATCTTTTTACTGTTTTTGCTGCCAATTCTGAATGCATTAGAGTTAAATCAAGCATTACTTCCGATACAGAGTTTAATTACTCAAGTAATTTCGATTTTGCCAAACATTCTCGCTGCGGTGTTAATTGCTGCTGCGGGTTGGTTGCTTGCTACCATTGTCAGACGAATCGTGACTAACTTGCTTGCTTCTGCTGGAAGTGACCGCTTAGGCGCCCGATTTGGTTTACGGCAAACAACAGCAGGGCAATCACTGTCAGCGATTATTGGCACAATTGTTTACATATTAATATTGATTCCTTTTGCGATTGCAGCACTAAACGCTCTGAGAATAGAAGCGATTTCTGTGCCAGCAATTGCCATGCTGCAACAAATCCTCAACGCGCTCCCCTTAATTTTCACAGCAGCAATTATATTAATAGCTGCTTACTTCTTAGGTAGGTTTGTTTCTGAACTCGTCACCAACATTCTTACAAGCATTGGTTTCGACAATATTTTTTCTGTTTTAGGCATACCAACCCGAAGAACTCGAACAACTATCGTCCAAGCATCTACTCAACCAGATGCAACGAGGGTGGCAACCACAACCCGCACACCATCCGAAATTGTTGGTATTGTGGTACTCGTTGGAATAATGCTATTCGCTACTGTAGCAGCAGTTGATGTCTTGAATATTCCAGCACTAACAGCGTTAGTTAGTGGTTTGACTATAGTATTTGGTAGAATTTTAGCAGGATTAGCAGTATTTGCCATCGGATTATTTCTTGCAAATCTCGCTTTCGGTATCATTACCGCTTCTGGTAATCGTCAAGCCCAGATTTTAGGACAAATCGCGCGAGTCGCAATTATTGCTTTAGTCTCAGCAATGGCACTACAACAAATCGGTGTTGCTAGCGATATTGTAAATCTCGCATTCGGTTTATTACTAGGCGCCTTTGCAATTGCAACTGCTTTAGCATTCGGTTTAGGTGCGCGCGAAGTAGCAGGTGAACAAGTCAGAGAACTGCTTACCTCTTTCAAAAGCAAACGTAATTAATCAAGATAGGTCTAACTAATCCTGTAAAAATATAGAGACTCTAAATGTAGGGTCTCCACATTTTATCCTTAGATTAACTGTCAATCTGATTTAAGTAGTATAAAAATTAGCTCGATAGAGAGATGGATTGTGACGGTAACTAGTTTATTCTAATATCAAGTTTCTTACATAACGTATTCTTGTTGTAGTAATGCAATAAAGATAAAGCTACAAACAGAATATATTAATCTGCATATTATTGTGAAGTTTTGTTGGGAAATATTGAAATACAAAGGAAGTAAATAATCAATGGCATATGTAAATAGAACAACAGATAATATAGGTACCGAGCCTATTATTACCACCCCAGTAGCTGATTATCATGACCGTGTTCGTTGGGGTCCTATCATTTCTGGATTACTAGTTGCACTTGCTACTCAGTTAGTATTAAGCGCGCTATTTGGTGCAATTGGCGCCGGAACTGTAGAAGCTTCTGGAAGACCCAGAACAATTTCATCTGACGTAGCAGGTAATGTAGGACTTTGGTCAACTATTGGTTTATTAATTTCTCTATTTACAGGTGGTTGGGTAACAGCGCGTGCTTGTGGACCCATGAGTCGTAATACTGCTCTGCTCAACGGTGCAATACTCTGGGCAACAACATTAGCATTAAGTTCTTGGTTACTAGCAAGTGGTGTATCAGGTGCTTTTGGTGTTGCCGCTTCTAACGCTGGAGAAGTAATAAATCAAGTACAGCAGCAAGGTGTTAATTTACCACAAAATACGCCTAACGTATCTGCTCAACAAGCTCGTGAAGCAGCATCTAGTGTACGTCAAGGCTTATGGTGGTTTGTACTAGGTTCTTTACTAAGTTTACTTGCTTCCATGATTGGCGCCGTTGTTGGAACTCGCAGTCGTCGCACCGTCAGACCCGAAGCGTATAGATAGACTCAGCAAATTTCAGCTTTCAGAAACATATATCTTATACCTGCTGACAACCCCAACCTTCTAGAGACGTTACATGTAACGTCTCTACATTAACGTTCATGTATTCCACTTTAGACAGCGTAATATTTAAGGTATATTCACGATAATTTAAATTGTTACGTGTGGTAATACCACCCAAACCCGTTTCAATACTAATTCATTGGTCTGGATTGTTCGCTTGATTAGCGTCATTCAAAGTGCTTTGAGCGTTAAGCGTAATTGCAGCATATAGGGATTCTGCCGAATTTTCAGCACTGGCCATTAAACCAGTTAAATCAGATTTATAAATGTCAGAGTTGTACTGTCTTGCGTGACGTTGGCGCCGAATACCTGTTGTAAAGTTGGTTCAGCCATAACTTTAATAAATTTTACTTACTAATCCTTTTTACGCATAAAAAAAGATACTAACTTTAGTAAAAATACTGAAGCTATCAAAAAATTGTCTATATGTCACCTGAAACACATTGAAACTGTGGTTATGAAGGGGTGGTTTCGTCAGATTCTCGTCAGATTTATACGGAGATGAAGCTAAAAGCAGTGGGTGACCTGGGGCTCGAACCCAGAACCTGAGGATTAAGAGTCCTAATGAAGTTTTGACCGAGAAACATTGCCCAGTAATACTTTTATTCTTATCCATAGGCTAAAGGTCTTTTCTTATGACTTTAGTTATGTCATTATGGGTAAAAATTATGGTGTTTGGCTTTCAGAGATGACAAAAGTACACATGCGTAATAACCGTGGTTATATCCTCTTAGAGGTTAATTTTGGCAAGAAAAAATATAGGGTAACACCTGTAGAAGGAGGTCGTATTGATGACAAGCTATCTGTTATGAAAGCCGAAATGGTAATCAAGCGCTTAGAGCTTGATTTATCATCCGGTATTTTTAGCGGCGATATGTCGCAATACAAGTACTCGCAAATATTCCAGCAAAATAACGCTATAAATAATCAGGCTAAAAGTGAAATAAAAATCAGTGATAAAGTAACCGAAAATAAACCGTTGATTATGGAAGAATTGATTAACCGCCACTTTGAATCAAAAAAGAGACACCTTGAACCTAATTCGTTTAAAGATTATAAGCAAGTAATCTCAAAACTTCAAAAATGCCCACATAAAACTGTGGACAAAGGTAAACAGATAATAATCTGGCTAAAAAACAATAACAATGGAACTAGAGACAAAACATTAAACAAGCAATTAAGAATATTAAAATCGGCGTGTGAGTATGCGATAGCGTTAAACGAGTTAACTGTTAATCCATTTAATAACTATCAAATAATTGTGGGTAAGCCCAACCGTAAGACTGAGGATACCGATATAAACCCTTATACAGTAATAGCTAGAGACTCAATAATCAAAGGTTTCTACGATAGCGAGTTCTCTGGGTACTACGCTCCGTTCATAGAGTTTCTGTTCTTCACAGGCTGTCGTTCCAATGAAGCACGCGCTATTCAATGGAATGATATTGACTTCGGCTCGAACAAAATAATTTTTAGACGAAAAGCTAGTGAGAGTGGGGAAATCACTAATGGAACTAAAACGAAAGCCAAACGCGTCATGCCTTTAGATTCTAGATTGCTAGCGCTTCTGACTAGAATCAAACCGCATGAAGCGAAACCATCTGACCTCATATTTCCCTCAAAAGAAGGCAAGGTGATTAACTGGTCGAACTTCTCATCTCATCACTGGCGACCTATTCTAAAGTCATTACCAGGCATTGAGTATCGAAAGCCTTATCAGACAAGACATACATACATCACCCTTATAGTTGCTACGGGCAAATTGAGTGCAACTGTTATCGGAAAGTGGGTAGGCAATTCTACAGCCATTATCGAAAAGCACTATCTAGGTGACGTAAGCGATGTACCCATGCCAGAAATTTAGCTTATTTAATTTTTCACTGGCGCCTGCTCCGATTGGAACCAAAATCCGAAGCTAACGAGCCAAATTAAAAACCACCTATAAAAACTTAAATATATATAGATGGTTTTTAAATCTCGTTAGTAGTGACCTAAACTACCGACGTAGCAAGCATCTTACCACGATTTTCTAACAGTTTCTCGAAATGTCCCTAACAAATACCCCAAAAGATAGAGTTTTCAGCTAATACAAACCGTTTTTCAGTGAGGTAACTATATATATGTTCGTCCCTGCTACCAAGAAAAAACGCCCACCAAGAGTCTATGCCAGTGACCACACGGTATGGAAAACTGGCATCAAAATTGGTACCATTGACTGGTTCCAATGGCTCTTGACTATTGACTCATTTAGTTTCGTAATTGGTATCGACCGTCTAACCGTCCGTCGTAACTGTCGCAAACCTTTACATTGGTACGCATACCGTAAGCACAACGGTAAATTGATAAGCCGTTATGTAGGCATGGATAAAGACCTGACGCATGGAACCCTGGTAGACATTGCCCGTTACATGAAAGTCGTGATACCAACCGACCTATAAAAATTAGAGGTACGGCGCCTGAAAATGTACCAACCAACTACCAACCGTTGGTATATCTTGAGGTAGCAGGTAGATATAAAAATAGATGGCATCTCAGATGTCATCTTTAGATGGCATCTTTGTTACCTAGTTGACGATTCGTATCAAGCACAACAAAATAATTCACCCTACTTACTGAATACATTATTTAATAAACGGAGCTATACCTAACATTTAGCTCTACTTTCTTTCGTCTATTCCTAATAATAAATAAAATATTAAATTGTTCAACAGTTGTTTTTTATTCGTAGTAACTTTAGTACTTAGAACAAATACGCAGGTAGGAAATGGTTACATCCACAACAGAAAGCACAATCCTTAACGATAGAGTTCAAAAGCTTGTGCTTCAAGACTTCCAACCATTATTTGACAAGTGCCAGGACGTTAAAGAACCAAGTGAATGGTGTAGAAAAAGACGCTCTATGGGTGAGATATTGCACGTGCTAACCTTAATATCTTTGAATGAACTAAACGCTAAAAATTGGTTAGAAATAGAGAATTTCCAACAAACTAACTACAGTAAGATAAAAAACTATATCCCTAACTATGGGCTACCAGTAAGAGCGGGTACATTCTGGAATAAATTAAACATTCACCTAAAAATGGAGGTGTTCGTACCATCGTTTATCAACTGGACTGAACAAATTGCAGAAGCAAGCAACCACCAAATAGAACCACTAACCGAAGCAGAAGCAGCAATAGTCAGAACTTTAACCACTCGCCAATCGTGGCGTGTCCTAGGACTACTAAGATTCTGGGCTAATAAAAATCCAGAATTTAAAGCTAGCTGTCGTGGTTACTTCAAGTTCACAGCATAGCCGCCCTAGAGCTTTCAGCAATAATCTAGGTTGAATCACCTCTAACTTTCCACCGATTAGGAGCAATTCACCAATAAAATCATCAACATGGTTCAAATCGATGACTAACTTACGGCGCCTCTATTAAGTTAGTTACCAACCTAGGGCAATAGGTAGGGGTAGCAGGTAGTTATAAAAATAGATGCCATCTAAGATGCCATCAATGATGCCATCTATTTTACATAAGCCCTTCAAGTCCTTAGAATCCTTACACAGCAAGGCTTTCAAGTCCTTAGCCTAGTCCTTATTCAGTCCTTATCTAAGTCCTTAGTTAACCACCCAACCAAAAGCGCAGTGCTTTAAAGCTAACCTGACTTTTCTACAAAATAAGGACTTGGAGTCCTTTAGCTAAGGACTTAACTAAGGACTTGAAACCCTTACCTCGAAGGACTCCGAGGACTCTAAGGACTTAACACTACCACCTTATTTCTCTATATTATTTTGTTTTTGATTTTCGCTAACTCTTGACTCTTGTTCAATCTCAGCTAAGACAGCAGTGTTTAAAAGAAAAGCAGCTAAGTTAGATGGCGACCGTCCTTGTTTGGCTGATTTATCAATAATCCATTTATAGACTTCAGGCAGTAGCGTCGCCGCTATTCTAGTTTTGCTAGGCATTTTACATAAGGAGTTTACTTTACATACATCGTACACGTTGTATGTTGTCACTTGACACTAGTGGATAAAGTATGCTAAGTATTCATAGTGTACACTGTAGATACTTGATAGATGACAGAGGTACAAACCCAACAGAACGGGGTTAAGCCCGTAGTAAAGCAGAAACGTATCCGTAACCTACCGTCTTTATCATTGACCTCTAACGCTAGTGATATGGCTGATGTCACTTACACCTGTAAGGTAGACAATTCACCGACTAGTTGGGATGCACTACCCATTAACGCTATATTTTCCTTATCATCTGATGGTAGTTACCCGAAGTTAAAAATTCATAAGTCAAAAGCTTGTGATTTACGCACTAGCGAGTCAATACCCGTCGGCGGCGGTCGTTGTTACAGAGTATTTTTCTAATGTCCACCAACAGAGTAAAAATGCGTTTATCCGGTACCGAATCGGAATTACACGCATGGTTAAGTTACCTGAAGCTCTTACAGGATAAGAAACACGTCAATATATTGGAGGAGGGAAAGCTTTATAAAAACCGTGGCGAAAGCGAAATTTATCGCATTTATTTAGAAGTAGACTTGCTACTTTGACAGGTCAAGGTAACGGGTGGTAGCCATCCTACCCCCGCACCGTTGGCTCAGTCAATCTAGAACATCCGAACCAAAGGACATTATGGCAGATAAATACCTTGAAAAGCAACTACATTTTTACGAAACCGCTACCAGCGAAGCTGCAAGAAATGATGCTTTGTACCGTATAGGTAATCATTTAGAGCTAGAATCCGTACCCTGTAACGGTGAAACCAATCTAACCAACGAACAACGCGAAGCAGTTTTAAAAGCAGTCGATGAGGTAAAAACAAATGTCGAATAGAGAATGGACTCAGCCATCTATCCCAAATAATCAATCAACTGACTCAATGGAAGTAAAGTATTACGCGCTTCAGCAAGTGATAACTGACTTTATAAGTGAAACCAAGCATCAGCTTAGTGAATGTGAAGGTCGTAGGCTTACATATCCAGAGTTCATCAATAGTTTAGACGAAAGATTGTACACCTTAGAAAGTGATGTTGATATCTAATGGCTGAATTAAACCAACAGTTGTATAACGCTAGCTTACAAGCATTAACCGATGTAGGTATACCCGAACCATTAGCAGATGCGGCTAGCAGAATTGTTGCTACTGATGACGCTAGTCAACCTAATTTAGGTAGAACACAAGCTGACAGAGAGGTATGTTATGCGGTAGCTGATATCTACAACAAACTATCAAGAATTAAAGACTAATGAAAGATGCTACCCCTTTATTTATAGGGGTAGCTCTAATAGCTACCCTAATGTTTTATCAGGCTGATTCTATCGAGAAACTAGCCGAATGTCGTGCTGAGTATCAGGGATTTAAGGACGGTATAATTTATGGAAAACAAAAACCTTGACAAGGTTAACTGGATAGGTCTAACATTACCTTCATTGCATGAGTTTGATAAGTTCTTAGGATGGATGGTAGGTAGGATATTATTTTCTACTTGGTTCTTTACCCTATGGTCTATTAAATCGACTGCGAAGCTAATTGTTAACATCACAGAACAAACAGAACGCGCTACCCATAACATTCTTAGGGTTTACGAACAGTTACCCCACATGGGTACGATTGCAGCACAAATAATAGATACTACAGCTACTACACTGACAACTGAAGTAGAAAATGTAGTCTCTGATTTGGTAGCAGCAATCCAAAGTAAACACCTAATAATCGTTGGTGATACTGGCACAGGTAAGTCAATGATTGCTCAATATTTAGCCTACACAATTGGTGGTAATGTAAAAGTTTACGACCCCGATGCTTCACCTGAAGAATGGGTAGGATTGAATGTTATTGGTAGACGCGGTAATTTTGAAGCAATAGCTGATGAAATGTCCAAAGACATGGAGGAGTTAGAGCGCCGTATTGATGTCAGAGGTGAACGTGGCGACAAAGCATTAGCAGGACTAGATACCGTGCTAATTGCTGAAGAGTTCCCACTACTAAGAGACTCCGTAGAGGTAGCATCTGAATGGTTTCTAAAACACGGTCGTAGAGGTCGTAAACCGAAGCAATTCGTAATAGCGTTATCGCAGGATGATACTGTTAAAAGCTTCGGTATCGAAGGTGAAGGTGGTGTTAGAAAAGGTTTCAAAATGTTACGTCTTGGTAAGTTCGCTGTTACCCATGCGAAACACCTAAAAGATGCTTCATTAGAGCAATGGTTAAAAGACGGTAAATACCGCGCTATGTTGGATGATTACCCGTGCCAATTGCCCGACCTAAGTAGTTTTAAAATGTTTACCCCTCGGTTATCCATTACACCCCAAAACACCCCTCTAACCACCCCCGAACCGCAGTTACCACCCCTACCGGACACTCTGAAAAACGCTGTAAAAGCTTGCGTAGAAGCCGGACTAAGCGATTCCCGCATTATCAAAGAAGTCCTAGGCTACCAAGGTGCTAAATACAGCGACGGCAAAGCGCTACTAGATTCCCTAAAGTCTACACGGTAGCGAGTGACATTTACACTATAACCCTAGGGTTTTCACCACAACTGAACTTGTCACCAACAAACTTTACTTGTCACCCGATAAGTAAAAGATACTAACCACGATTACTAAAAACCTTGTCCACGCAGTCTCACTACAGTTATTCAAGAAACACTGCAAGTCACCTAATGCTGAACTTTTAAAACTTTTTCTTAAAAGTCAACAACCCCCTACCCTTGTTAACTTCCGTAGAACTCAATACACGCAGTAGTTCTACGTCAACAACCGGGGGTTGTCAATCCTAACCGTGATTACTATGTGATAGTTGCAAAAATTTTAAAAATAAGCTGTAGTGGAACTGTTGTATCAGTCCCACCAGCATTTTGAATATATTGTTATGGAACAAAGCGTAGCATTAATTGAGCATGATTATCAAGGCTCTACACTAAAAGATTCAGACCGTTTAGACCTAATAACCAAACGCGGTCTATGCATGATATGGACATCCGTTAACGTCGAACGCATTAGCCAGCAGGAAGCGATTAAGCGATTGGGTCACAAGAAACCTGAGTCAGACGGCTTATGGTTAGGGACGCGCGAACACGGGCAATTTAAGCCAGATAAACCACCCCTCAACGATAAGGGCGAACCCGTTAAATACCTATCTGGTAAGAAGTGGGGTGCATTATTCCCTACACATCCCCTCGACCCCACATACTGGACTGACCTAGAAGCGCTTAAACGTTGTTGCGTTGTCATAGACGGGCAACCATACGTTTTAATTACTGAAGGTTTCTTCAAAGCGATAGCAGGTTGCTCTATTGGCATCCCTACGATATCGGTACCAGGTGTCTGGATGGCACGATTCAAAAACAAGAAGACTAAAGAACTTAAATTATTGCCCGAACTACAAGCGATAGCTGACGCGGGAATAGGCTTTATATTGGCTTTTGATGCTGATGTGATTACAAATAAAAATGTTCAAAAAGCATTAAACGAGCTTAAAAACCTTATGATAGGTCTGAATATTCCAGTAAGAAGCATTACTGGTGATTGGGAACTATTACAAGGTAAAGGTATGGATGATTTTATAAAAAACAATGGTGGTGATGCGTTTATGGAAATAATCAAAGCAGCTAGAACACTTCAGCTAATGGAGGATGCTATTGAGCAAAAACCATCAGCGCCAAAAATACCACCAGCAGATGTGATAGGGGAAGAATTATCACACTTTTTAAAAGAAAAACTATCTTTCAATAACGCGATTAGTCAGTGGATGGTTTACGAATTTCAATATCAAGGTGTCTGGAAATCTGAGAAAATAGACTACATAAAACATTTGATAGTTAAAGAACTAAAAGTTAGAAACATTAGAGGTTATGGAAAGGATAGCTACGTAGTTGACATAGTAAAAAGGTTGCAATCTGAATTAATAGTTACTGAATGGAATGAAGCTAACTCTTTAGAATTTATACCATTTGAAAACGGCGTATTATCATTAGCTACAGGTGAGCTATTACCCCACTCACCCGACTATAAATTTACTTGGCACATTCCACGCATACATAATCCTTTAGCATCTGGATACCCTACCATTGACAGATTTTTGGATGAATTAACTAATTGCAACGATGCCTTAAAACAAATCTTATTGTGTTATTGCAACTGTGTATTGAAGGGTAGGCATGATTTACAAAAATTCTTGCATCTAATAGGGCAAGGTGGAACTGGTAAAGGAACATTCACTTGGTTAGTAACTAATCTAGTAGGTGAGATAAATGTATGTGACACCACGTTACCTGAATGGTGTGGCAGTAACTTTGAAACAGCAAGAGCATATGGTAAGCGATTGGTAACGTTTCAAGATGAGGATAAATTCTCAGGTAAGGTTGGCAAGTTTAAATCATTAACAGGTGGTGATAGACTTCGACATGAGAAAAAAGGTAAAGACGCTAATTCTTACACCTATAAAGGTATGGTGTTAATGGCATCTAACTACGCCGTGTTTAAGAATGAATCCTCATCTGGGCTAGACCGTAGAAAAGTAATGGTACCAGTAAATCAAAAGCCGACTCAAGTAGATACAAGGCTTAAAGAGAAACTCACATTAGAGTTAGACGCCTTTACTAATTACTTATTAACTATTCCCGATGATTATGTAACAGCTATCATGCTAGGAGCAAAACAAATTAAAGAGGTTAGTGTGTTGTCACTGCAAGACGAAATAGATACTAACTCGGTAGCGTGGTGGATTAACGAAAATATTATTTTCGATAAAGGCTGCTATACCCAAATAGGCAGTAAGCGAGAAGAGGATTCCCAGTTATTCGGTAATTATTGTATTGCCTCTAAGGACGCGGGTAAATCTCCTGTTAGCTCTACTGAATTTTCTGGGCGTATTTTTGACTTTTTAAATAACGTCATGGGTTATCGCCATATCAGTAAAGTTAAAAAACGAGAAGGTTACTGTATTCAAGGTTTACGACTAAGAAGGAAAGGCGGTGACGAGGATGTACCTACTCTCTTAGAACGAATAATGGGTGTTGATACAGCTACAGAAGACAGCGTTAACCCTGCACACCCTGCACAACCATTACCAGATAAGGAAAACACCCCTTCACCTACCCCTTCACCTACCCCTTCACCTACCCCTTCACCTGAAAACGGCGCCGATAACGTGCAGGGTGTGCAGGGTAACGTGCAGGGTAGTGTGCAGGGTAGTGTGCAGGGTCAAAACCCTTGCCCCGCAAAGGTTGTGCAGGGTGTGCAGGGTAACAGCGAATTTACTAAAAACACTACTAATCAAATAGAAGTTACTAAGACTTTAGTTAAAGCTAAGGACACACGTTACCCAGATATCTATAAAGTAGTTGGCGGCGGCAACGGCAAGTGGCAAGTTGAACCAGCTAACCGACCTGCTAAGAGCAATGCTGATTTTAAAACATTCGCTACCAACCAGCTAATTATCGTAGATGAAAGTGGCAATCCGATAACTTGATTACCCCACTCACCCCTTGACTCGGTAACTAACTTAGCAGAGGCGCCGCAAAGCATCTGAGTAATTAGCCCAAATGTAGCATTTACTTATGTCACATTGTACGCTAGCGTAGAGGATAAGTATGAATCTTTTAGTGGGTGACTTGGGACTCGAACCCAAAACCAGAGGATTAAGAGTCCTATGCTCTACCATTGAGCTAGTCACCCGTATAACAATATAGCATAAGAATTTCTTTTATCAGGGCGTAATCTGGATACTCCTGGCTGAATTTTATAACTTCTTAACCTTATAGCGGTTTTCGGCGCCAAAATCTTGAGTTGTATTAACAATCATTATTATAAATTTATTTTGGTTTAATAACACTTAACATATATATGAGTATTTATACTTTATGATGCAAATAAGAATCATTTTTTGCGTGCGTAAAATAGTTTTTATTATGTAGCGTTAAGCTAAACCAGGGGGAATTACGATGAAAATTAGGCGCCATGTTATCTACACTTGTTTTTACGCGACCTCCATTGCCTTACTACTAAATAGTTGTAAAAGCCTTGAATCGAAAAAAGTTAATACAGATACATCGGAAAAAATTGCTAGTCTTACTACAGCTACGTTAGCTACATCTTTTGCATCAAGTCAAGTTTTTGCTCAAACACCGCAACAAAATTTAATTACTATTAAAGCAGAAGATGGAGCGGAGACTGAAAAAAATATTGATGAACTCAAAAATGCTATCAAAAATGCTGATGATATCGATAGAGAAGTAAATCAGTCTTTAAATTTTGATGTACTTAGCAAAGCATACACAGGAGAGGAGCTACAGAAAAAGCAAAAATTTGTTACGGAGCTAAAATCTCATAAAACTTATATTTATTCCAAATTACGGAAACAAGTTTTTCATAACTTTCAAATTAGCTCAGATGGTTCTACTGCAAAGGTAGATTTAACAGAAACTTGGAGTCATAAGATATTTTCGCTTGAATCAAATGAATTACTGGCAAAATCTCCAGCTTCTGATGTCCCACAAACTAATTACTTGCAAAAAACAAAAAGTGGCTGGTTAGTTTATAATACCGTTTTTAACGGCCCCCCTCCAGCCTTTAAAATTATAGCTAAAGCACAATAAAAAACCGGGTCATATCACAAACCCGGTTTATATAAACTACAGCGCTTTCTTCAATAAAGACACCAAGTCTTCAACTTCAGGAGTTCCAATTAAATCTAATACTTCAGAAACTCGTTCATTTGGCATATGGTCATCAGGTATACCAACAACTGATTTTCCTAGGTTTTGAGCTATTTGAAACCAGAAAAACAGTCGAGAGTCAGTACTTAACGAGTCATATTCCTTCGTGGAAAATGAAGTGCTTTTCTCACCACCTGTAAAAAGTTCACCTAGCGCTTTGGTGGGATGCTCGTCGAGTACAGTTTCTCCGTCGCTTTGTTTGCCTTCAACTAACCCACGCAAAGCATCAACCTGTTGTTCTGAAGCCATTTGCTGAATTTGCTTGACTAAATTACTAGCAGCGTCATCAGTTACATTGCTCTGAGAAATAGTCGGAGCTATTTCTGCTGCTACTTCTCCATAAAGTTGAGCTAAAACGGTTAACTTATCGTCAGCACTTAATGCGCGGTATTTCAATATAACAGTCTGTACGTTTTTTACATCTGCAAAAGTCATCACAACCTCCAATTATTTGATTTTTTATTTGCTTTTGTATACGACCATTTCATAATTACTGCCTTGTAAATGTCGTACTTGTTACTACACTAGAAAATGTAAGCTTCTAACTTCACTATTAAAAGGTAGAAATATATTTATATACCTTTAGGTAGACGCGAAGTTGGAGAAAGGTTTTCCTTTCCCCGCTTCACGCTATAAAAGTCTAAATTTCTGCACCTGGCTTCGCTTCGGCGCCCATTGGTGCTACATAGTCACGGAAAATGGTCATTTGTTGTTCAAATTCTTTTTGTTTGATTTGATCAAACACTTCTTGAGCAGAATTGGAAAGTTCATAATTTTCAGGCATTGGGATAATTGTTCCATTATCCATACCTTGAGCGAGCAAGTACCAAAACAATAGTTTTGTTGTATCGCTTAAAGAACCATACTGACGGCTTAATTGAGTATCTGCTTTATTTATCAAATCTCTTTGAAGTTGTAGCTGTTCTTCATGAGATAATTCTTTAACTTGGTTAAACAGACCCTCAGCAATTGCATCTGAAGCTGTACTGGCACCTGGAGCAGCGGGGGTGATAGAACTACCCATTTCTTTGTAAACAAACCAAAACAATGCTAGTTGGTCATCTACTTCTAAGCCGCTAAAAGCCTGCGCGACTTGATTAATCTCTTGGTTAGGGCTTTGAGTATAGGTCATGATTGCCTCCGATTGGTATTTATACTCTCATGATGTCAAGTTATCAAAACATCATTTGCGAATAACCCTACTCAAGACATATGTGGCGCCATCCAAAAGAATAACAATGTATATCAACCTTGAATAGGCTCATATACACTACTCGCGATATATTGGCAACGGATGTAACAGATGCAACGGATGAGTTGGTTACATCCCTTTGCTCTCGATAGATTTACCGAATATGAGAAATAATAATATCTGAATATTGCGGAACTTTAATAATAAATTGCTCGACATTAATATCTAATGCTGATATTCTCGACGCATCTGCGAGTATTTTTGCTCTCCCTTCTGAATTTAAGCATTTAATGAATATTGTTTTCGTTTCTGGCTCAAACTGAAAATTACATGTTCCCCAAAACGGAAACTTACATGTAATGAAATCTAACATTACCTGCATGTAACTCATATTTATCTATCCTTACTGCGTTAAATAAATAGCACTCAACACGTACATAAATACATTTAAGACTTCAAATTCTTCGTTCTGACTCATTAATGAATCCCATAGCCAAAGTTCCTTACGTAAAAATATAAGTTAAAAAATCATATTGATATCCTTTATACATTTCATCAGTCTAACTTAACATTGAATTTGTGTTTCGCAAGGAATGTAAAGTTATGTCAAATCTGAGAAACCGGGTTTCTTTATTGAAATATTCTAATAAAAAAGATGATTTGCCGTAGAAACCCGGTTTCTTTGGTTATAGTAATGGATAGCACTCAATATCTTTTAAATAAATAATATTCATCACCATATGGATGAAATTGATAAGCTACTGGCTGAAATTCAGAACGAATACACACAGGCGCCTAAATCACAATCTCAATCACAGCGTCCGAACATACGTACATTTAATAATGTTGTATCATCAGATAAACCGATTGGTCTAGATAAACTGTTGGCTGATGTCAAAGCTGATTTTGATGAGAAAGATTTAGCAGTAGAGTTACAACGACAGCAAGAACTTGAAGCAAAGCGTATTCGTGTGTTAGAGGAGCGGCAGAAAAAGCGTGATGCTTTAAAGCAGCAAGCGCAAATTTGGTTATCTGAGTTAGAACCGCTTTCTCCAGAGGGACTTTGGTTTGAAAGTTTTTCTCAAGGGTATCCATCTCAGTTAGATGCAGCAGTTGAATATTTGGAAGGTTTGGAGAATTGATATATATAATTATTATTGATTCTTTTGTTGTAAATATTTTACACCCCATTCGTGCATTGCATAGAGGAGGGGTTTGAGCGTTTCTCCGAGCGGTGTTAACTCATATTCTACTTTTGGTGGAATTTGTGGGTAAACTTGGCGCCTAACGATTCCGTCGTCTTCGAGTTCGCGCAGTTGTTGAGTCAACATTTTTTGAGTTATTCCAGGTAACGCACGCAGTAGTTCGCCAAAGCGTTTGACTGTCATTAGTTCACGAATAATCAAAACTTTCCAACGTCCCCCTATAACTTTTATCGTTGATTCAACTTCACAAGTGAGTCGGGCATGGTTTTTAGAGTCTAGATGCATAATGCTGTTATGTGTTTACTGTTCATTCTATTTTGGCACGTGATGTAATATATAACGTATTTTAAAAGCGCATCCTCCTAAAGTAATATTTCTTTAAATAAAAAAACTTTGCAAAATATATAAAGAAATTATTAAAATGTTTTCATAAAACTTTCATGGGGGATTTATCAAAGTTTTGAATACTTAATAATGTACGAACGTATGAGTATGTCTTGACCTGTCAAGCAAACACTGGCACTGGTGCTATTTTTTTATACACACGCATTTGTTGAAAAATGTATATAAATAATGCGTATTTCTTATTAAAATTTTAATAAAAGTAGAGTTTCTGCTGCGTCCGAGCGTTATCAGTAAAACCATCCCAATAAATGTTATGGCATCAAAAACTACACTGTCTGAGTCAGGAATATCTACTCCAAAACCAACGCTTTCTACTGTTGATGCGGGTGCTTTGATAGTGGGAATGGTTGTTGGTGTAGGCATTTTCGAGACACCTGCTTTGGTAGCAGCAAACGCTGCAAATGCACAAGTTGCACTAACTGCTTGGTTGCTGGGTGGAATTATGTCTTTAGTCGGCGCCTTGTGTTATGCGGAGTTAGCAACTACATTCCCTCATGCGGGTGGAACTTATCATTATATACATCGCGCATTTGGTGACAAGCTGGCATTTCTATTTGCTTGGGCACGTATGGCGGTTGTTCAAACGGGTTCAATCGCTTTGCTAGGCTTTGTGTTTGGAGATTATACTTCACAGCTTTTACCGTTGGGAGAATATTCGGCAGATATTTACGCTGTTTTGGCAGTTATAGTGCTGACTAACTTAAACGTTATAGGCATTAATTCGGGTAGATGGACACAAAATCTCCTTACTGCTGCTAAAGTTTTAGGTTTATTGCTTGTTATTGGTGTTGGTATTTTTTTTGCTACCGCCGAAAGAGCTAGTACGGCGCCTGCTCCTAACCAAACTACTACTTTTGGGTTAGCAATGGTGTTTGTATTGCTAACTTACGGTGGATGGAATGAAGCTGCATATCTCTCTGCGGAGGTACGTGGCGCACGGCACAATATGGTAAAGGTATTATTAGGAAGTATCGCCATCATAACAGTTATCTATCTATTAATTAATCTGGCATATTTGCACGGTTTGGGTATGGTAGATATGGCAAATTCTAAGGCACCTGCTGCTGATTTGATGCGTCGTGCTTTAGGTGAAGGCGGAGCGAAGTTTCTCAGTTTTCTAATTGCTGTTTCTGCATTGGGTGCGGCAAACGCCACTATCTTTACAGGCGCCCGCAGTAATTATGCACTTGGACAAGATTTTCGTAAATTTGCTTTCCTTGGTCGCTGGAGTAGTAAGAGTACACCTGCGAATGCTCTCTTAGTTCAAGCTGGCATCGCTCTTTTACTTATAATACTTGGCGCCATAACTCGCAACGGCTTTAAGACAATGGTGGAATATACGGCGCCAGTATTTTGGTTCTTTTTCCTTCTGTCTGGTATTGCCTTATTCGTACTACGTCATCGTGAGCCAGAAATTGAACGTCCTTTCAAAGTACCGCTGTATCCCATTATTCCTCTATTATTTTGTGCCACGTGTGCATACTTGCTGTACTCCAGCATTAACTATACAGGTATAGGCGGTACTGTTGGTGTTTTGGTCTTGTTAACTGGAGTTCCCATATTGCTTTTAGGTAATAAGCAATAACTAACCAGAAAGAAACCGGGCTTCTTTTGAAAAATTGAATTATCAAGCAAATTTTGCTCTTGTGCCCGGTTTCTATGTACTTTTAGTTTCCCCCTTATCAAATATTATGTTCAAAACTTTACTCGCAACATTAGGCGTAAGCAGTTTACTTTTGGCTAGCTGCACGCAACAGGTTGACTCAAAAAACGTAGCTCAGGCGCCTACAACAAATGCACAAGAAGTACAGCAAACGGCGCCTGCACAACCCAGAGAACGTACTCCTGATGTGGTTTATGTACCAACACCACCAGAGGTTGTAGATAAGATGTTAGAAATGGCTAAAGTCGGAAAAAATGATATTTTGTTTGACCTTGGTAGCGGTGACGGTAGAATTCCCATTACTGCGGCAAAAAGGTTTGGGACGATAGGAACTGGGATAGATATTGACCCCGAACGTATTAAAGAAGCTAACGCAAATGCGAAAAAAGAAGGTGTTAGCGATAAGGTTACGTTCCTTCAACAAGACTTATTTAAGAGTGATTTCAGTAAAGCTACTGTGGTAACGCTTTATTTATTACCGGAGCTTAATGTCAAATTGCGATCACAGTTGTTTAAACAGCTTAAACCTGGTACCCGTATTGTTTCTCACGCTTTTGATATGGGTGACTGGAAACCTGAGCAGACTGCTAATGTTAATGGTCGAACGGTTTATTACTGGACTGTTCCTAAAGAGATTCCTGCTAATTTGCGATAAACTCTCCAACCGAGGTGTGTTATTCCGTATCTTGTCTGCACTGTAAAAAGTTTAAGATTGTTAAAGGTGACTTTACATTTCTTAATTATGCAGGCAGCTACGGTATATCCTACCTCTTCTATTCCCGGCAAGTATTGGCAATGGCGAGGACATAATGTTTATTATGTCCAAGCTGGAGAAAAGCGTCCGTCAAGACCAGCTTTATTATTAGTACATGGTTTCGGCGCCTCTACTGACCATTGGCGCAAAAATATTGCAGAGCTTTCGCAGAGCTTTGAGGTATATGCTATCGACTTACTTGGTTATGGAAGGTCGGCAAAACCAAAGTTAGAGTATAGCGGTAATTTGTGGTGTGACCAACTTTATGATTTTATTACCCAGGTTATTGGTAATAAAGCTGTTCTTGCAGGTAACTCACTTGGTGGTTATGCTTCTTTATGTATAGCTGCACAGCGTCCAGATGTAGCAGCAGGGTTAATATTACTTAATAGTGCTGGGCCATTTAGTGATACTCAGTCATCTTCAGAACCGGAAGCTGTACAAAGCGAAATTCAACCACCCAAACAACCTGATATAGTGCAAAAATTGTTTGGAGATATCGCAAAGTTAATATTCAAACAGCCATTTGCTCAATTTTTGATGTTTCAATACGCACGTCAGCGTTGGGTAATTCGACAAACCCTTGAAAAAGTATACCTCGATAAAAGCGTTATCACCGACCAACTAGTAGAAGATATATATCGTCCATCGTGTGATGAAGGCGCCTTTGATGTTTTCGCTTCGATGTTCAGTACTCCCCAAGGCGAAAAGGTAGATATTCTATTAAAAGAATTAACTTGCCCATTACTAATATTATGGGGAGAAGCTGACCCTTGGATGAATGCTCGCGAACGCTCTAAACAGTTTCGTCGTTATTACCCAAATTTAACTGAGCATTTTCTAAATGCTGGTCACTGTCCTCATGATGAAATACCAGACCAAGTGAATGCACTTATTAAAGAATGGGTTTCAACAATATAATCAAAGCACAGGCAGGATGCCTGTGCCACATTTTAAGCCACGGGTAATTTAATTTGAAAAGTAGAACCATTCTCTAAAATGCTATTTACTGTTATTTCTCCTTGATGCGCTTGTACTATTTGCTTAACTATTGCTAACCCTAAACCAAACCCTCCTGAGTTTCTAGTTCTGGCTTTGTCTACACGGTAAAATCTTTCAAATATATGCGGCAAGTCTTCTTGGGGAATACCGATACCATTATCTTTGACTTCGATAATGGCGCCGTGCGGTTGTGATAATAGTTTTAATTCTACTGTTTTTTGATTGGATGTATATTTAAAGGCGTTATCTAGCAGGTTAATAATAGCTTGTTTTAATAAATCAGCATCGGCTTTGATATATACGGGTTTTTCTGGTAGTTGTACTGTTAGATTAGAATGGTTATTTTGGGATTGATATTCTGAAGCGAGTGTTTTTAAGACTTCAACAAGGTTGACATTGGGTAAGCTATCTAAATTTAAGGCGCCTTCGTGGCGTGATAGAAATAGTAAGTTACTAACCAAGCTACTCATGGACTTGGCTGTTTTGATGATATTCTGTAATCTAAATTGTTGCTCGGTTTCGTCGTATGGTGGTATAAGGGCAACTTGGGCATTACTCAACATAGCAGCAATCGGCGCCCGTAGTTCATGAGAAGCATCAGCGGTAAAGCGTTGTAACTGCTCGTAAGCTCGACGAGTTGGCTGCATCGCTAGTCCTCCTAAATACCAACCTGTTATTCCAATGATGATAAAGGTAATGGGTACGCCAACAGCTAAAAACAATCTATAACGATTAAGTCTTTCTTCCAGCGAAGTTAATGGAGCAGTTATTTGTATATATCCAATCAATATATATTTATTTTTGTGAACTGCCAGCGTTGCTTCTCTCAGACGCTGTTTTGTTTGACTTATATATATCGTCCGAAAACCTGGTGATACACTTAATACAGGTTCCGTTTTTTTTCCGCGATGCTCAATTAATTCGCGTTGACTATTATATAAGCGTATATCCTTAGAATCACCATTTAAGAGTACAGAGCTATCTAAGTTATATTGTAGGGCGCCTCCAGAGTAACGCGCTTGATTTACAATACTTTTAGCTCTATTGAACAAAGTCTCATCAAAAACCTTTAGTTCCTGCTCAACTCCTAAGTAATAAGCAACCCCTGCAAAGACAACAAGAATGCTACCCATTGGCAGAGCAAACAAGTAAGCTAGGTTACGACGACTACGGGTAAACATAATTTATTTATTACATATATGTATTTTGTGCGCCAATGGCGCACAAAATAATTATAATCTTTAATACTTGTTAGCTTTTTAACACTGTCTTTCCTAGGTAAGAGGATATGATAACGATGTTAAGCGTATTTTTTATTTTTAACCCAATCATATATGTATCGTAACTTAGAAGGTTGTGATGATGTAACAGCGGCGCCTGCGACTAATTATACATCACAGTTTATTTATGGGTTGATTGCTTGCTTTTTGGTGATTGGGTTAGGTGCATTTTTAGGCTTAGTTTTACTTTTTTTGCCATTTATATTTATCATCAAATTGGCTGACCGACAAACGGAGCAAGCCAAAATTACAAAAACTTATAAAAGCTTAATGAAAAGATATTATAACAACACGCTATTTAACGTTCAATAGCGATTCGGTATAATATCTATATCCTGTTGTTGGACAGATTACAAACTGTCCACTTACTTATTTACTTTATATTCCGCCATAATCACGAAATCAGCCATCCGTTACATCTGTTACATCCGTTGCCAATAGTTCCCTCCATATCAAATACCCTTTCCCATTTAAATGTAGTCCATCACTTGTAAAGTCGGCGCCTAATTGTTGCTGTGTATCAACAAGATGAGAATGTATATCTATATATTTATAATTGTATTGTTTTGCTAGATTTTGTAACTCCCTATTCAAGTCTATAACTTTCTGGTTATCTGCCCAATACAAGTAGATATTATTGTTCACAGGTAAGACGCTTTGAATATATACTTGGGTGTTAGGTAATTTTTCTTGAAACTGGTTTAAGATTTGTTTATATCCCTCTACTGTAGCTTCCACTGATTTTTTGAGCATGTGTAAGTCATTAATACCAACCATCAAAAATATTTGTTTGGGATGATTTTTGATAATTGTATCTAGACGCCTTAATATTCTCTCTGTAGTGTCACCAGATATACCACGGTTTTGACTGTTTGGGTTTTTTAACAGTTCCGTCCATTCTCCTTCGTCGGTTATACTGTCTCCAAGAAAAATTATTGTGTTAGGTTTTATTGGCAATATTTCAAATTGACTCGTTTTATGTTTGTAATACGGTGGGTTGTGTACATCTGATATATTAGAGATGTTTATATTGGAGAATTTTTGGCGCCAGTAATCTATTCCTCCGTTTTTAATGGTCAGGAAACAAGCTAATATAAATGCTAGCAAGTTGAGACTAAGAGAGATTAATGTTATAATATTCATAAGAATTTTTGTACTCTCTGCCATATTTGCTCTAATAATAATGGTGATTGAATGTCAAACCATTCAATTTCTGGATATGCATGAAACCATGTCCGTTGTCTTTTGGCAAATTGTCGAGTGTGTAGTACTGTTAACTCTTTGGCTTTTAAGAGCGAAATTTCGCCTGCTAAGTATTGTCGAATTTCTTGATAACCTAGTGTATTGAATAGTGATAGGTCGGCGCCGTATTTAGAAGACAAATATTCGACTTCTGCTATAAATCCGTCTTCTATCATTTTTTCGGTACGTTGGGTAATGCGCTGTGTTAAATGCGTAGGGTCGCTATCTAAACCTATTTGTAGGATGGGGTAAGAGGGAGGGTTTTCTCCTTGTTGTTCTGATATTGGTATGCCTGTGATATAAAATACTTCTAATGCTCTAATGGTTCGTACTGGGTCGTTGGGATGAATTTTTGATGCGGCAGTTGAGTCTACTTGTAGTAGCATTGCGTATAGTTGACTTTGAGTGAATGTTTCTAATAGTTGGGTTCTTAAGTTATTATTTGGCGCCACTCTTGGTATTTTCATACCCTGTACGATTGATTTTATATATAAACCTGTACCTCCTACTAAAAGAGGGGTTGCTTCTTTTAAGGTTTGTATTAAGTTGTGAACTTGGTCTTGATAGTCTGCAACTGTCATTGTGTCAAGTGGCTCGCAGATATCTATCATGTAGTGGGGTACCATTGAAAGCTCTGATGGTGTGGGTTTGGCGGTACCAATATCAAACTCACGGTAAACTAGACGCGAGTCTGCACTAATAATTATGGTGTTAAGTCGTGTCGCTAATTCTAACGCCAAGCCAGATTTCCCTGTCGCTGTTGCACCACATATGACTATTAATTTGAACTCGGTCATAATGCAAAATCTACACAAACTATGGGATAATCTTTGAGAACAAAATATTTATACGCTTTGCTTACGTTACTGTAATTCGTTAATCAATCCTTAAATTTTAGCTAAAATTTAATGTTCTCCTCTTTTATTCCAATTTCTTACGTAGAATAGGCAATAGCTATACATTTAATACAATTTTACTATAATAGGTGTAGTCAAGAGCGCTACTGGTTGATGCGACGAAAATATCAAGGCAATCGACGAGTTAATAGAGGTGGGGTATACCCCCTTAATAAAATCACTATCAAATTGCCCTACGGTCGTCATTAAGGCTTTTGTGCTAGAATCTTGAAGTGATTTTGACTAAATCGCTATTTAAGTGATTTTATTCCCACTCATATCGGAAAATTTTCATGACGACAGATTACGGCGCCGATCAGATACAGGTTTTGGAAGGTCTGGAACACGTTCGCAAACGACCGGGTATGTATATTGGTACAACCGGAACGCGCGGATTGCACCACTTAGTGTATGAGGTGGTAGATAATTCGATTGATGAAGCTTTAGCTGGTCATTGTACTACTGTTGAGGTTGAGTTAAACGCTGATGGTTCGTGTCAGGTGCAAGATGACGGTCGGGGTATTCCAGTTGATACTATGACTAAAACTGGAAAATCAGCACTGGAAACTGTACTGACTGTGCTTGGTGCGGGTGGCAAGTTTGGTGGTGGTGGCTATAAGGTATCTGGAGGACTTCACGGGGTTGGTGTTTCGGTTGTTAATGCTTTATCTGAGTGGTTGGAAGCGACTGTTTGGCGTGATAAGAAAGTACACACCCAACGCTACGAACGCGGAATTCCACAAACAGATTTAAAAATACAGTCTTTGAAAGAAGCCCGCACTGGTACTGCTATCCAGTTCAAGCCCGATGACACTATTTTCCAAACTGGTACCGAGTTTGATTATATTACCTTATCTGGGCGCCTGCGAGAGTTGGCGTATTTGAATGCGGGTGTCAAAATTACTTTTACTGACAACCGTTTGGAGTTAATAAAAAGTGAAACTCCTAAAGTCGAAGTTTACGAGTACAAAGGTGGTATTCGTGAATACGTCGCGTACATGAACGTTGATAAGCAAGCTTTACACGAAGAAATTATCTTTGTGCAAGCCGAGCGTAATAACGTTCAAGTCGAAGTAGCTTTACAATGGTGTACTGATGCTTACTCAGATAATGTCTTAGGTTTTGCCAATAACATTCGTACCGTTGATGGTGGTACACACCTTGAGGGTTTAAAAGCAGTATTAACCCGGACAATGAACAGTGTTGCCCGCAAACGCAACAAGATTAAAGAACACGAGTCTAACCTTAGTGGTGAACACGTTCGCGAAGGTTTAACTGCTGTTATTTCTGTAAAAGTACCTGAACCTGAATTTGAAGGGCAAACTAAAACAAAACTTGGTAACACCGAAGTTCGTGGTATTGTTGAGTCTCTCGTTGGAGAAGTTCTTAGTGAGTACTTAGAATTTCATCCTGGTATTGCTGATTCAATATTAGATAAAGCTATTCAAGCCTTTAAAGCTGCTGAAGCTGCACGTCACGCACGTGAGTTAGTACGCCGCAAATCTGTACTCGAATCATCCCCTTTACCCGGTAAATTAGCCGATTGCAGCAGCCGAGATCCAGCCGAATCAGAGATATATTTGGTGGAAGGCGATTCAGCGGGGGGCTGTATTTTTTTATACACTGAAATCGCACTTACTGACGGGCGCCATTTAACAGTAGAAGACATCATAAAAGAGCAGGAACAAGGAATACAGAACTATTGCTATACTATCCGTGAGAGTGGGAATATAGGAATAGAGCGTATAATTAATGCACGTAAGACTAAAGATAATACTGAGGTAGTCAAGGTAACGCTTGATAACGGAAAGACAATAATTTGTACTCCTGACCATCGTTTTATGTTACGGGACGGTAGTTATAAGCCAGCAGCTTCGTTAACTCCCGAAGACTCGCTGATGCCTTTATATCGGGAAATATCTAAGAAAAATGAGCGTGGACAAGGGCTTAATGGCTATGAAATGGCGTGGAACCCTCTAAAAGACGATTGGATTTATACGCATTTGCTCGCCGACTTCTATAACCTGGAACACGGTGTTTACGGCGCCAAGGGTAAATGCCATCGTCATCACGTTGATTTCAACAAGCGCAACAACAACCCTACTAATATTCTTCGGATGAAACCCGAAGACCACTTGGCATTACATCGTGAACATCTTCAGAAAACTTTACATAGACCAGATGTAATCGAAAAAAGCCGCCAAGCTCATATGACTCCAGAGTTTCGTGCTTTTATGAAGGAGCGAATGCAGCGTGAAGACACACGTAAAATTCTTTCCGAACAAGCAAAAGCGCAGTGGGAGGATGAAGCCTACAAAGAGTTTATGACGCAAAAATGGCGTGAGTTTTACGATACTAATGAAGCTTATCGCCAAGAAAACAGCGAGCAGCTAAACCGCGCGCAGCAAGAATACTGGAGCGACGAAGCTAACCGACTTAAGCAGTCAGAGCGTGTGCGTGAGTATTACGCAAATAATCCTGAAGCTCGCAAAGTACTTTCAGATTTAGCGAAGGTACAATGGCAAAACGAAGAGTTACTAGCATGGCGCCGGGAGAAAACGAAGGAGCAATGGAAGAGTTGTAACTACAGATTAAGTCGTCGTGAGGCACTTAACAAAACTTACTACATCAAAACGATGGGTGCTTTGAGAGAAGTTTACAGACAAACTAATTGGATAGACCCAGAAGTTTACGACGACTATCGGCGCCGATTAAAGGATAAATCTTTACTATCTTGGAAAACCTTCTGTGAGCGTTACTTCAGGGGAGAGGAATATCTCGCAAAACAAGCAGTTATTAACTACAACCACCGTATCGTCAAAGTCGAACATCTTGAAGAAAAAATGGATGTTTATGACATTGAAGTACCAAATAGCCATAACTTTGCTTTAGCAAGCGGTGTATTTATCCATAACAGTGCTAAACAAGGACGTGATAGACGTTTCCAAGCAATTCTTCCATTAAGAGGTAAAATTCTTAACATCGAAAAAACTGACGATGCCAAAATTTATAAGAACAACGAAGTTCAATCGTTGATTGCTGCTCTTGGTTTGGGTGTTAAAGGCGAAGACTTCGATGTAGCACAATTACGGTATCACCGTGTAATAATAATGACTGATGCTGACGTAGATGGGGCGCACATCCGTACTCTGTTACTAACCTTCTTCTACCGATACCAGCGCGCTTTAGTCGAACAAGGACACGTATATATTGCATGTCCACCTCTATATAAAATAGAACGTGGACGTAACCACTATTACTGTTACAGCGACCGAGAGAAAAACCAAATCATCAGTCAGTTCCCAGAAAACGCTAACTACAACATTCAGCGTTTCAAAGGGTTGGGTGAAATGATGCCAGCACAGTTATGGGAAACGACGATGAACCCTGAATCTCGAACTTTAAAACAAGTAGAAATCGAGGATGCTGCTGAAGCCGACCGTATCTTTACAATATTAATGGGCGATAGAGTACAACCACGCCGTGAATTTATTGAGACTTACGGTTCTAAACTTGATTTGATGGACTTAGATATTTAATCCAGATTTCAATCATTAATATTTAAAATGGCTAGCCTCAAAACTAGCCTTTTTTCATAAGTCATTTAAAATACAGGCAGAAACCAAGAGGCGGAGACAGTAACAATCTGCTAGTATTTATTATGAAAATATATTTCGTGCCTCATTTCAGGATTATATATAATGGAAGTTCTTAGAAGAGCCATTAAACCAAAAACCTATATATCGTTCCTTTACATTTACGAAACTACTTGGGGAACTGCTGGTGATATCTGTCTCGTTCGTGAAGTTGTAGCCAAAGAAAGCACCTCCAAGTTTAGAGGTCATATAATTAAACTACCACTTACAAAGGAAATGGAGCGTAACCGCTTGGCTGGTTTGCCCATTATCAAAGTTGCAGGTCATGTTGGTGAGGGACATCCCAAAGACAAAAACTCCGAATGGGAAGTTTATGAAGGTATAGACCGAGAAATCGCTCTTAGTGTTATCAAACCTTGGGGCTTTAAGCTTATTGAACCTTAATAATTCTAGAGTCATTTAGGCGCCCTATCGATAAACAGGTGCAGGTTGAGGTATTGGTAATTTTACCGTCACTGTTGTTCCGGCGCCTACTTCACTTTCTAGTTCAACTGAACCAGCATACAAATCAACACATTTTTTCACAATAGCAAGTCCTAACCCTGTACCAGGAATATCTTTGGCATTGCTGGCACGTTGAAATAAACCAAATAGTTTTTCTTTATCTTCGCAAGGAATACCAATACCTTTGTCTTGAATTGTAAAAATAGCTTCACCATCTTGACAACGTAAAGTAAAATTAATATCGTTTTCAGGAGATGAGTACTTAACTGCGTTAGAAAGCAAGTTAATGAGAATGTGACGAATTAAATTTTCATTAACATATACATCGTTATAACCACCGTAAAACTTAAATGCAATTTTGCGATGTTGTTCTGATGTGAGACAAATTTCTTCAATTAAATCATGCACAAAATCAGATAAGTTAATTGGCTTAATATCCGCTTTAAACATTTTTAAATCAACCTCACCAATCGTTAAAACATCATTTAACAATTGATTCATTTTCTTAACATTAGCTTTAATATGCTGAAAAAACTGCTGTTTTTTTTCTAACGAAAGCCTATCACCATGCTGCTCAATGATTTGCGAAGAAGATAAAATGACTTGTAAGGGTGAACGAAACTCATGCGACACCATTGACACAAACCGAGACTTTAGTTCATTTAGTGTACGTTCACGTTCTAAAGATGAACGAATATCTGTTTCCAAACAGCGTATTTGTTCAATTTCCATCGATAGCTTTTTATTCGCTGTATGCATCTGTTGCGACAACAAGCGTGACCTTAATAAAACTTCTACTCTTAAAAGTAATTCACGTTTCACTATTGGTATTGTAATTAGCTCATCTATACTATGCAGCGAATTATAATTTATTATTCTTAGCTGTTTTTGGGTAATAACAAGTAAATATGGTAAAACAACAGGATACTCAGCTTCTTTACGTGCGTGTAGTGTTTGACGATAGCGTTTTAACATCACCATGCACAGAATACATAAATCAAAGGGTTGCTGTATTAAGTTTTCTAATTCCTTACTAGATAACCCTTCTGGCGCCACTATTTCATTGATTTGTGCCAAAGTATTCACTAACAGGCGCCTGTTTTGTCTATTATCCAGGAGTAACAAAATTCGACTCACAGCTACTCTCCCAATTCAAAGCGAATTACCATAAATTCGCATCGCGTAATATGCTAAAAAGCGATGTAGACTAATTACACGAGGTTAGCATACTATTGTATACGCATCGCCCATGTCTACATATACCGCTTAAGGAGTATTTTAAGATGTTGTAACATGGGCATCCTCGCTGTATGATTAGTGAGGCATAGCCCTACATGGTTACTTGATTTAAACCAACAACGCGCGCAAGTGGAAACTTTAGGTGGGAAGGTTGCTGATAAAAGTGAGGGAAAAGGGAATACTAAAAATATGATTATCGAACCAACGCGCGAAAAGTTAAATTCACTCAAAATGATCAAAAACGAATTAACCTACTGGCACACAGTAAACTTTTTTCTATTTGATACCAGCATTGGTTATTAGTCATACAGAATTTAATCAATATCGTGGTTTTGCCTTTGTATGTCCAATCAGCAATACCAAGCGCCGAAACCCTTTCTATTTTAAGCATCAATTGGAGGTTCTGACTTTAAACTTAATAATTCATATTTGTGTTCTTTTTTATTAGTAAAGGAAAATAGTATTGCAGAATCTCGAATAGTTGCCAAATATTCTTGTGCTTTACTAACCGTCTCTACATCTTTAATAGCAGAATCTGCTATCAAGCATTTGTATTTTTTTGTCGAGTCTACTTCTTGTAAAGTTGCTGTTCTGCCAGGATAATTAATTTGAATCAATTTGACTTTTACATAAATTTTCGTTTCTGCTGTCGTCTGTATATTTTTTATAATATCAAGAACCTTATATACAGTTTCTAGTTCTATTTCTCCAGTTTGCAGATTTTTGTTAGGAGAAGCCCAGCTTATATGCAACTTACTTATTTGAATTCTAGTTAAAGCTTTTAAAAAATCAGTATATTTAAAAGCAGTTTTCTTTTTTAATGTATTCAATTTAGCTGGCAATTCATCTGCATTTGCTCCAAGATTTATTAACTGTATAAATTCTTTTAGGCATTGTCCTAAAAAAGACTCTCCTAAGCCTAAACTATCTTCATATACAGTGCCTTCTAGACGCATACCAAATGAACCCTTAAATACACCAGATATAGCAACTTGGGTCTTTTGCTTTACTTCTTGTTCTATTATGTGGCTCTCTGATTTCCCTAGCTTTATTTGTCCTATAGCATCAATTGTCTCTTGTAATGAAAATAAGATTAATCCTAAATCACCTACAGGAACTTCGGAAATATCTTTCTTTATAAACTCTAAAACAAAGTCTATAATTTCTTTTCTTTTCTGTGTAGAAATTTTTGTAATATTGTTATCATCGTGATTATTTTTGGATTGAATTATTTCTCCAGACTCTGGCATATATTCATCTGGTATTTCTTTACAAGCAACAATATTATAAACAGTATCTTGACTATCTTCATAAGGAATTTCTATCTGATAAACAAAAGCATCTTCTGTATCAGCAAATATATCTCTAAGCTCAACTTCACCGCGAACTATGCGCTGAAATCGAGATGAAGATACGGGAGCATATAACCATATTTCCGCAGAGTCTGAACTATCTACACAAACTACAAAAAAAATAAATCCAGATTTATTTTTACAGGAAAACAATACAGGTTTATCATAAAAGTCATAAACTTCTATGATTTCAAGCTGTCCTAATACTGTTTTTTCAGGCAAAAAACTCATGATTTATATTGTTATTTTTTGTTAGAATTTTCTTGATTGTCATCAATCGGTTCAAAAACTTTCCAAGGCTCCTTATTCTCTGGTATCCACCAAGTATAATGAGACTTTCCAACATTTGATGGAGTATTTTTTATTCTTCCCAGTTCGTCACTCAGAGTACCCTTCGCTATTTTCTTATTCCTAAAATATGCAACTCTACGAGATAGCTTTTTAGCATCATCCAATGACAAATAAATTGATACTCCACAAGCTTGACATTCCGAAGTGCCTTTAGGACATTCTTTTTCTGGATTTTCTTCCCGCCAAGATAGGAAATCTTCTGGGCACGGTTTTTGATTTTTTATGTACCTGTAAAACTCTCCCGACGCAATATCGCATTCTGATGGAGGGCAGTCATTAGGGAAGTGTTTCGGATATGGCATCCTGTACTCGTTGATACAAAAATAAATTAATTTTATACATGTTATAATTTATTTTTTAGACTTATATCACTAATTTACTATAAATCATAAACAAAATCTCAAAACTTTATGAACCTTTGCTTTTTGCCAAAAACGCAGCTTGTAACATATCTTCAAGCGAAAGATTAAGAGCCTTGTTTAGTAATGCTATAATGTCACAGTTTCATTTTTTTATTTTTCAAAAAAATTTACGCACTGTACGGGTATAAATATATGGACGTAACTGGATTCGAACCAGTGACCCCATCCATGTCAAGGATGTACTCTAACCAACTGAGCTATACGTCCGAATTTTTCGCAACTTGTTAAGTATAGCATAGCTTATTCTACAAAGCAAGATAATTTATTTAACTTTGGCTGCCGCATCAATACCATCGCTAACCAGCTTGCCGTCTTCCATATATACAATTCTGTCAGCAATATCTAAAATACGGTTGTCGTGGGTGACTAATAATATTGTACAGCCTTGCTCTTTTGCCAGTTTTTGCATCAGTTCTACGACATCACGTCCCGATTTTTTGTCTAATGCGGCTGTTGGTTCATCTGCTAATACTATTTTAGGATGACTCGCTAATGCCCGCGCGATTGCTACACGCTGCTTTTGTCCTCCCGACAAACTTTCTGGATAATAATCAACACGATTACCTAAACCTACCATCTCTAACATATTCACAGCTAAGGCATCAATATCTTGGTCTAAGTATTTATCGTGCAACTCTAATGACATCCGCACGTTTTCTTTTGCCGTTAAAAACGTCATCAGATTATGCGCTTGGAATATATAACCAATATTACGACGTAACGAAGTTAACTGCTTCTTACTGGCGCCGCATATCTCTTGTTCCAATATCCTCAAACTACCCGACTGCGCTGAACGCAAACCACCCATCAACGTTAACAGCGTCGTCTTTCCAGAACCCGATGGCCCCGTCATGATGATTATCTCACCTTTGTTGATTTCTAAATTTATATCAAATAATGCTTGCTTACGTAAGGCGCCTTCTCCAAAATAATGGTTTAAATCTTGTATCGATATTACACTCTCTTCACCAAGCTGATGTGATTCTAACTGCATAATCGCACTTATTATATCGAACGTTTGTTATAAATTAATTTAACTTATTGGGTAAAGTGGTGTCAAGGTCGGGCAGGATGCCCAACCCACAAGGTTATAAATTTGTAATTAAATGTTCTCCGACTCTGAGAGCATTTGCAATTACTGTAAGTGAGGGACTGGTTGCTGGGTTGGATGGGAAAAAGCTGGCGTCAACAATATATAAGTTATTGACATCGTGCGCGCGACAGTTGAGGTTAAGAACTGATGTTTTAGGGTCTTCACCAAAGCGACATGTGCCTGACTGGTGTGCAATTACATTTAAAGGCGCCTCAGCACGGGGATAGGCGCCACGTGATAGGGGGTTATTCATAATGCGGTCTACTGTTTTGAGTGTATCTAACCAGCGATAAATCAAACGGTCGTGTGCTTCGGTGTTGTTAGAGGTATATTCTAAATAGAGTTTTGAGTTTTTTAGTCTAACTCGGTTGTTTGGGTCTGGTAAGTCTTCGGTTTGTAACCACCAACCTATAGAACGAATGGCTAGTTGTCGTAAACCGAAACCAGGCATAAGTTTGGCTAAACCAGATAATAAAGGTGGAGACTCTGCAAACATGACATTTTGAAGAAGACCACCTGTGTTGTGAATACTACCCATTGGGAAGGGAAAGTTTTTATCTCCCCAGTAAAAATCATTGATACAAGCTGTTTTGGGAAATATACCCGAATTTGTTGTGGGACGTAGTTGTACTAATGATGTCATTAAGTGTTTCATAAAATTGCGTCCCACTTGGTCGGAACTGTTAGCGAGTCCGTGGGGGTGTTTTTCGTTGTTTGAACGCAATAGTAATGCTGCCGAGTTGACGGCGCCGCAAGCTAGAATAACAATATGGGCAAAGAATAAATATGATTCTGTACCTATTTGCGCTTCAATTGCTTTGACTTCTCTTCCACTGGGGCTAGTATGTAGAAAGCTTACAAATGCGTCGGTTTTAAGGGTGACGTTAGGATAGTTTTTGACGGTTGCAATTCCAGGTTTGGTATCGCTGTCTTGATTTACCTCTAAAGGTAGATGCGATGGATTTAATCCTTGTTCAGATACGATATTGCAAATTTCTTGGACTTGAGGTTCGTGATTTACTGCTGGGTGCAAATATTCTTGAATGCGAGGTGGTTCGGTAGGGTCTTCTCCAGTTTGACCACCCACATTATAAAGCTTTTCAGCTTCGTTGTAATATGGCGCCAAGTCTTTATATTTAATTGACCACTCAGGCGAAATACCATCTTGATGCTGTACCTGCTCAAAATCTTTTTCCCGCATTCGTAACAGTTCAGCACTGTAAGTCTTGGTATCACCACCAACCGAGTAACTTGTTTGGGGAAAAAATGGCTCACCATCTTTATCGTACCATTCTTCGTTAGCTCGATAGCGCTCTTTTTTAAAGACTTCGCCACCTTGAAGTTGTTCTTCTGGAGCTAAAAAACCACCTCTTTCCAAAATCAGAATTTTCTTACCCGTTGGCGCCAGTTTTTGTGCTATTGTTCCACCACCGGCGCCTGTACCAACTATAATTACATCATAATATTGGTCATCAATAATCATATAAGTTTCCTATTGCCACAAATAAATTAAGCTAAACAAAATAATCCAAATCACATCGACAAAGTGCCAAAATAGCGAAGTTGCCGCAACACCAAAGTGACCTTTATCGTAGTTACCAGGAATAAAAGAACGAATTAAGACCATGAACTGTAATAAAACACCTGTGAAAACGTGCAGTCCGTGGAAACCTGTGAGTAAATAAAACGTTCCACCAAATACTCCAGATGTAAACCCAAAATTCAGTCCTTGCCATTCCACAGCTTGACCGTATAGAAAATAACTCCCCATCATCATTGTGAGAAGTAAAAATACGCGAAAACCCCAGATATTTTTACGTGCTAAGAAAACTTCTGCTATATATATTACAAAACTGCTGGCTACAAGAATGACTGTATTTATTCCAGGTTCTTTAATTTCTAATCCTTCTACACCTGCTGGGAACCAGTTTGTTGTTGTGGTTTTGTAGACTATATATCCTGCGAACAAACTTAAGAAAATAACGCTTTCGGAAAGTAGAAACACGATGAAGCCAAACATGCTATTTGCTTCTTCGTCGTGAGAATGCTGTATATGTTCTGGTGCTGTTGTTTCCATTTTAGATTTTTGAATTAAATACTTTGCAACGGATGTAACAGATGTAACGGATGATTTACGTATGTATCCGTTACATCCGTTTTATCCGTTGCCGTTTTCTACGAGTGGTTCGTTTTTACCATAACCATATGGTTCTGAGATAACTATGGGGAGTTCTTCAAAGTTTTCTACTGGTGGAGGTGAGGAAATTAACCACTCTAAGCCTATTGCTCTCCAAGGGTTATCACCTGCTAATTTCCCGTTTACGCAGGAACTGACCATATTTAAGATGAATGGTAGTGTGGACATTCCCAGTAAAAATGCTCCTAAAGAAGCTATCACATTCCAAAATGCATACTCTGGGTCGTATGAAGCTACCCGACGTGGCATTCCTTGTAAACCTAACGGGTGCATTGGAAAAAAATTAAGATTGGCGCCAATAAATGTTAATACAAAGTGTAGTTTTCCTAATCCTTCGTAGTACATTCGTCCGGTCATTTTGGGGAACCAGTGGTATATAGCAGCATACACTCCCATGACAGTGGCGCCGTATATAACGTAGTGGAAGTGACCGACGACAAAATAGGTGTTATTAACATGAATATCAACGGGTACTGCGGCAAGCATAATGCCTGTAATGCCCGAAAATACAAACATTACTAATCCACCCAGTGCAAATAGCATTGGAGTGTCAAGTCGAAGTTTACCACCCCAAATCGTCGCTACCCAAGCAAACACTTTAATACCAGTGGGGACGGAAATTAACATTGTCGAAAACATGAATAGCACCCGCATCCAGCTTGGAGTACCACTCGCAAACATGTGGTGAACCCAGACAACTGCACTCAATCCTGTAATAATAAGGGATGATACGGCAACTACTCTGTATCCAAATAACGGCTTTCTGGCGTAAACTGGAAAAATTTCCGAGAAAATACCAAAAATTGGTAGTATTATTACGTAGACTGCGGGATGTGAATAAAACCAAAAGAAGTGTTGATATAATACTGGACTGCCACCTTTCGCAGGGTCAAAGAATGCTGTGCCAAAACAGAGGTCACACAGTAACATTACTGCCCCGGCGGTGAGTGCAGGTAGTCCAAATAACTGAATAATTTGGGCACTAAGAACCGTCCAAACATATGCAGGCATTCGGAAGAACGTCATTCCCGGCGCCCGCATTTTGAAAATAGTGGTGACAATATTTACGGCGCCCATTATTGAGGAAACCCCCGATAATGCCACTGCTACCAACCATAAAAATTGACCGCTAATTAAATTTCCACTAGGGTTTTGTAAACTGACAGGAGGATAAGACCACCATCCTGCTTGTGCAGGACCCGAAGGTAACAGAAAACTCGCCATCAGAATAATGCCGAATATAGGCACCATCCAAAATGCCACAGCATTCAATCTTGGAAATGCCATATCACGGGCACCTATCATTAGTGGTACAAGGTAATTAGCCAGACCAGCTAAAACAGGAAACGTCCACAAAAATAACATCACCGTACCATGCATCGTAAACATGGCATTGTAAACAGTACGTTCAACCAAGTCAGATTCGGGAGTTATGAGTTCTCCGCGAATAATCATCGCGAAAATTCCACCAATGAGAAAGAATATAAATGCCGTAACTATATATTGAATACCAATCACCTTATGGTCAGTGCTAAAACTAAAATAAGTTTTCCACGTCGTTAAAGGTAGATGATGTTTTTTTTGCCCTTCAATATTTTCTAAAATTGTCATAACTAGCTATCCTTCTGAGTGGAATAATTCACGACTGGAGGTGTAGCAGGTGCCACACTATCCCAACCTTTTATAGTTTGTTTACTTTGCTGTTGATACTCAGCAAAAGCCTGATTATATGAAGGTTTTGGCTCAAGTTTCGCTGTTTGAACTAACCAATTACTAAAATCTTCAGGTGTTTCTACGACTACATTGGTTTGCATTGCCGCAAAATAAGTACCACTAAATTGGGAATCACGAAGACGATATTTACCCACACGTATTGGAGTAAATTCAAAATCTATAACTTGCTGAGGTATGATATCTTGCTTCAATCTAAAAGCTGGAATATACAACCCGTGTATTACATCAGCAGAAGTCAACTTCAACCGAACTCGTTGTGCGCTAGGTAAATGTAACTCTGTACTACTGACATTGGCACCTTTATAACGGAACTCCCAAGACCACTGTTTGGCAATGACTTCTACTTCTGTAATTTTCTTAGATGGTGTATCCATCGAAGCAGCTTCTGCGGACTCCATTAGATGTACATGTTCCATCGGTCCAAGAATTCCCATTTGGTCGTATATTTGATAGCTATAGGTGCCTATCCAAATCACCAAGAAAAAAGGAATTGCAGTCCAAATAACTTCTAATTTGACGTTCCCCTCAATTGGAGGGCCATCACTCATATCGTATTTACCTGCACGTTGAAATAGAATTGAATAAGTAAGAGTACCTGTCACTCCGAAAAAGATAAAAGTACCTAATGTCACCAAAAAGCTAAACAAATCATCAATAAGTAAAGACTCTGCTGTTGCTTGGGGTGGAAACCAAGAATGTGACAAATTTCCCATCCATAAACTCACAACACTCAAAGCTAATGTAACAATAACCAAGGTTACAATAGTACGAATTTTCATAATTATTTCAACACCGCATTAACATCTTCACTCATCCGCAATAACCTAACAGCGGTATTGTGAACACCAAACTCACCTGCTAAATGGGCGCCTAATGTACCATGAAGATACATCATAAACATAATCACCAATCCCACAGCTAAATAACTCCACTGAACTTGTTGTCCTCGGTCTTTACGCCATACATAGCGCTGAAACCCTCGCCAAACCGTCATTACAACAATTAACGTTAATAAAACAACACCACCAACACCATGCCAAAGCATAGTTTCAAAAGCTTGTAAACCCCAAGCACTTTTAATCTCAGCTGATGGTTGTGCCAGCATAATTTCGTAAAAACCTGCTGCAACTGTAAAAAACGTAATAATTGCACAAGCTAGCATATTGTACCAACCAACATCGAACAAGCTCGCACGAGTCGCAGGAATTGCCAAAAACTTAAAAACTGGCTTTTCCAACACATAAAAGGCGCCGACAATATCAAAAGTTACTGCTACAATAAATAATCCCAATGTTAAATGCACCAAGTTAGGATGAATTGGTATTGCATAAGGCAACCCATTGGCGCCAAGTTGTGATTTAATTTGTTCAATCAAACCATAATTCATTGCAAAACCCCTTGTTTTATAGCTTCTACAACTGGTTGCGTGTGTAGTCCATACACCCAAACTAACTTATCTCCAAGGTAAACTTGAAAGCAAACAATGACAGTTAAAACTAATCCAACAGCCAAATAGGAAGTAGGTAATCTTAATGGGTCACGTAACCGAATAATATAACGCCATCCCGTAATAGCAGCAATAATTCCCGACAGCGACCAACCAATTAAAGTATGTAAACTCAGTGTTGATTCCACCGCATCATATGCCAAAGCTAGACCAGCTTCGATTTGACCAAATATAATCGCAATAAATATTGAAACCGTGGCGAAACACATGTTCCACCAACTCACCTCATAAAGTTTATAATTCCGAGTTGCCAAACCCACAAAATCACAAACCACAGCAAACAACACCATTGCAATTACGAAGTGAACAACAATAGGGTGTATTGTGTCTGGATACGGTAGATTATGCTCATTTAAAGGTGGAAGTAAGTTGTCAAACATTTTGTTTTCCTCTACACATCCAAAAGATACAACAAAATTTTACTAACACTTGATTTTTTTTGATTCATCGTCATTAACTTACTCAAACACTACTAGTATTAACACATAAATTCTATATATAAAAATTACATAACTCAAACCATGATATAATTTACTTTAAAATTTGCACAGAGAAATTAAGATACAGTTAAGAATAAATCGGGTTTCTACTGCTTCATATCTGCAACAATTAGTTTATTAATAAAGAGTAATCATAATTGTATCGGCGCCTGAAGTTTGATGAATATTGCTTTATCAACAATAAATTTATTGTTTGATGTATCACTTAATTGTTTAAGTAAACCGGATAAGATGAAAATAAGATACAGTTAAAAGCTAAATAAATATCAGACAACGTAAATATGCTGAAAACAGTGCTTAAAGTTTCTTTGAGTTTCTTATTTTTTGCTGCCTTGGTTATAAATTCCAACGCAAAAGTTGAAGCCAGAAGAACACAATCTCCGGTTGTGCGCCAAAATAGACGTGCAATTACAAAATATTATTTATATGACTTTCATCGAGAATATTTAATATCGCCAAATTCACGATATACAGTAGTATGGGGTCAAAATAGTAAATCTAATAGAACCAGAAACTATTTATATGATATACGAGGTGATAAGCCAGTTGCAAGCCTTTACGCTTGTAATGGTAGTCCTCAAGGTTATGGTAATATTACTACAAATTGGCGGGCTGATTCACAAGTAGCCTTAATCACTTATAATGGTAGATGGGCACCACGCGATGCCTGTTTAGTTACTGTAAACGGCGCCCAAGTTAATATATATAATCGACTTCAAAATGATATAGTTGATTATCTCATAAATTCATGCGATATCAAGTTTTTGAGACATCAAGATAGAGTAGTAATTGATTTTTATAAAAATCAATACTTACTTAAAATTACCAACTACCAATTAACTTTGTTAGCAACATTATATGTTCCAAACTCCAGAACATATAATCAGTCTTTCTTAATGACTTATAATTATCAAATGATCGGCAACGAAATTGACTTGCAACTAGTATCCATCCGCAAAACTTAAAAAATATCGGCAGGGTCAGCAGATTGTAACTTTCGCATCGCAATAGCACCAGAAATGCTACACATAGCTACAGTTAAAACAAAAACATTAATTGCACGTTCCACCGTCATCGCAATCGGTAACATTGTGGCGCCAGCAGCAAGACTATATAATCCAATAGCAGCAATAAAACTAGGTATATAACCTAAAACAGCTAAAAGCAGCGATTCTTGTATCAAAACCCGCAGCAGAAAACCATCCGTATATCCCATCGCTTTGAGTGTTGCGTACTCAGGTAAATGCTCAGAAACGTCAGAATAAAGAATTTGATATACAATTACAATTCCTACAATAAACCCGACACCGACACCCAAACCGAAAATAAATCCTATCGCTGTACCTTCTGCCCAATATTTCTTTTCAATTTGGGCAAACTCTTCTGTAGTCAGTACCGAAACATCTTTGGGTAAAGATGCAGCAAGCTGTTTTTGCACCCTGAGAATATTGGCATTATCTTTCAAGTTAATCAACCCAACAGCTATTTTTTCTGGTTTGCTGCTTGGAAAAAGCTGCATAAATGTAGATTCACTCGTAATTACATTACCATCTGCTGCAAACGAGGCGCCATTTACAAACAAACCAGTCACATTAACAGCTTTACCGTTCAACTCGGTATCAAACCTGTTAGTTTTGTTAAACTCATCACTATTAACACCATAGTCAGGACGACCCGCAATATCAAACAACACACTATTCAACGGTTTAATGCTTTCGAGTCGCTTATTCACTTCTGGCATTTTGAACGTTGGTTTAGTTGGGTCAACACCCCATACTAAAATAGCCCTTTCCAAACGAGTTTGCGGATTACGCCATTGTCCGGTGGAAATGTAAATTGGAGTTACCGACTCAACACCATCATACGCCAAAGTTTGATATAATCGCTCCCGCGCAAAATCTTTGACCGAAAACAAAGTTTGCATTTGCGGGTCAATCAACACCAAATCAGCTTGTAAATTACGATGGGGTTGTATCGAAGCATCATATAAGGCGCCTTCAAACCCCATCTGAATTAACATTAATATATCAGCAAACGCAATTCCCGCTACAGCTACAGCAAGACGAGTTTTCTCTTTCATCAACTGGCGCCAAGCTAACGGTGTTTTTTTCTTACTAAATAATCTCATAATTATGCCACCCTTTCCATTGCCCACAAATAAGGACTACCCTTTAATAACTCACCACCCCAAACAACCTTAAACCCATGCTTTTGATAAAACCGTACAGCGAGTTCGGTTGAAGTTTCCAAATAACAAGGCAACCCGTCACGAGAAGCTTGTTTCAATATCGGTTCAATTAATAAACTACCTACTCCACATCCTTGACTACTTGGTGAAACACCCAACAGCGATAAATACCAGTGAGGTTTTGACGACATATTGCGTTTATGCAATTCTTCCATTGCCCAAGACCAAGAAAGCGTGTGTGCAAACCTTGATATTCCCAGTTTGAACGGTAAAATTAAGGCGCCTGCTTGTAATATACGTATTACACTGCCACCAGAACCAGAAGGTGGTATCCAAGATGCAACACCTTGTAATTCACCAGTATTAGTAGTAGTTGTATAAGTATGGTTATAAGAATGGCTATGTCTCAAAGCAACACGAAGTAAGCACAAGAGCGTATTAGTAGAATTATCTGGCAGCAAATAATTAAAAATGGGGTCTTGACGAAAAGCATGACCTAAAACTTCGGTAGCTTGGTTGACTTGTGATGTTTCAAGCTTAGTTATTGTTGCTTGCATATTTGACTTCCTTCTTTATAACGAACATTCGTTATGGATTAAAGTAATAAAACGTTACAAATCAATCGAAGTTTGAACTTGTAAATTAGTCAACCCAGCGACACGGGAGTTATCTTCAGGGTCTATACGAATTTTGACTTCGACGACACGACGGTCGAGGTTTTCTCCTGGTTGGTTAGCAAAGGTGTTTTGACGGTTCACTTGTAAACCAATTTGTGATACAGTGCCTTTGACTTCACCTTGGAATGCTTGTCCTGTTACCTTAGCTGTTTGTCCAAGTTTAATTTTAGCAATATCGCTTTGATAAACTTCAGCAATTGCTACCATTTGACTCGTTTGTGCCAAATCTGCAATTCCGTTATCACCAATCTTTTCTCCAGCACGGGTATGAATTTTGAGAATTTGTCCACTTAGTGGCGCCCGAATGTAAGATTGTTCTAATTCAGTTTCTGCACGTTTAGTAGCAGCGATAGCATTATCAACTTCAGTTTGTGCAGCTTGAACATCCACAGAGCGAACTTCAGCGATACTATTTAATGTAGCTTCAGCCTCACTAATTTGTTTATTGCCAGTTGCTCCCATTCTATTTAGCGCAACTCTTGCTTCACTTAAGAGCTTACTATTAGTTGCATCAATACGTCGCAACACAGCTTTTGCTTCACTAATTTGTCTAAGGGAAGTAGTGTCAATACGTTTCAACACAGCTTGAGCTTCGTTAAGTTGCTGTTTCGCAGTTTCCACACTCAACCGTTTACCATCGAACAGCGAAATTGAAATTGCCCCTTCATTATATAGTTGCTGATAACGTCCCAATTCTGAATTTGCATTATTCAACTCAGCTTCCAACCTACTAATAGTGGCAAGTTGTGCTTGTCTATCACCTTGTGCTTGTGCTTCTAACCGAGCGATATTTTCTAACTGTGCTTGTTTATCACCTTGCCATTGAGCTTCTAACCGAGCAATAATTTCTTGTTGTCCAACCTTATCACCAACAGATTGAGCTTGTAGCCTAGCTACTGTAGCTTTTTGAGCTTGAATTTGTCCAGTTTTGGCGCCAGCTTGTACTTGTGCTAACTTTGCCCTTGCCATACTGACTTGTTTTTGAGCAACGAGTAAAGCATCCTGTAATCTAGCTCTTGAATCTAATACAGCAACAACCTGACTTTGTTTAACCGTCTCACCTTCTTTCACCAACACCCTAGCTACTCTATCACCATCCAAAGGGATAGGCGCCGACAACTTAATTATTTCAGCTTCAGGTTCCAGGCGCCCCAAAGCACTAACTTTCGTAACAGGTGGTAACTCAACAGGCTTTTCAACAGGCTTACCAGCTAAACCAAACTGCTGGGCACCATAATATAATACACCACCAGTAGCAGCAGTAGCAGCAACCATCATTCCAACCATCCAACCATTAAAAGACTTGAGAGATACTTTAAAACTCATACTTCCCCTCTATATATAGATGCTGAACTTATAATTCCCAAAAAATGCAACACATTGATGGTGCGTGAAAGCACTTTATATGAAATTTTTAGTGTAGACTCTAATGGCTTTCACGCACCCTACTTTGTGAACTCTGCGTCTCTATGGTAAAAAACTAACCATAAGAAACTCCTATGAATTAAATCCATACTTTTCTAAATAAGCATTTACCATCTTGCCCATCAGCGTACATTGTTCAACAACATCAATCGTATTTATACCAAGTAACCTCTCCAAAATCACCCCATCAACAAAACACATGATAAAATCAGCAAGTGCGCGGTCTTCCACACCCAAAAACTCATAAATGGCGCCTTGATAACGCTCGCATAAACGGCGCCAAAATTCACTATCTATATAACCTTCAGAATCTTGATGCTGTGAAAAATCAATCATTAAATAACTGCTTTTAATATGATAATCAAGATTGCCATTCAAATATTTACCCAGAGCTTCCGCGCGTTCCTGTCGAGTCTTTAACGTCTCCCACTCCGCAGTCGCAATAGAAAGCTCATTCTGTACCATATCTTCCACCAACTGTTCAAATAAAGCCTTCTTATTTGGAAAATAGTGATACAGCGTTCCCGTCGAAACCTTTAACTCCTTCGCAATTTCACGCATCGTTATCGACCCATACCCCTTAGCAGCAAACAAGTCAAAACACCTACTCAGTAACTCCTTACGGTACAAATCGTGGTCTACTATCTTTGGCATAATATAGAGCCTTTTTATATTGAACGCTCGTTATAAAATAGTCTAACGTGAAGTTTACAAAGAAGTCAAGTGGGCAACGGATGTAACGGATGTAACGGATGTAACGGGTGTAATGTAGGTTGGGTGGAGGCTTTGCGCTCACATAGTATGCCGTAGGCGTAACCCAACATTTATAAATTTGATTGTAGGATGGGCGCCGAGTACGAATATTTATGTTGGGTTTCCCTACCATAAGCGGATATCCTACCATAAAGGAAAACTACGTTTACGTTTACGGATAACGGGACACTACGTGCTACGTGAACGTACTCGCGCTCCACCTAACCTACAGCCTACATACATCGATACTACTTGGTTAAGAATTTTAAGCCAAAAAGTTGTAATAACTTAACTTGAATTTGATGTTGGGTTCCGCCTACGCTCCACCCAACCTACGGTTTTGCGAGCTATCCGTTACATCTGTTATATCCGTTGCCAAATTTTACCATACTGTCCGGAAAGTTAAGTTTGGTAACTGTAGTAAGAGTTGTTCCTAAAACAAGGGACAAAATGCATAAGTTAAAAAACACAGCCATATATAAGTAATAGAAGGGATAACAACCCGACTACCAAACAAACACAAAAACATCAGGAGAACTATCATGACATCCTTTACACAACTCCACCGCCAAAACGATATACTCTTTCCTATCCGTCAGTGGTTAGAATCTATCGAAGTTAAAGACTCAAAATTTGCACATAAACTATGTAAACTTATTCCTTCTCAATGTCCATTTGAACGTGATGTTGTAGTATTTGGCAAGAAACTATTTCATATTCCCCCAATGTGCAAGCTCAATCCTTTTTACGAACAAGTCGTATATTTACGCTTTAAAGCACTATGCTATCTAGCTGACGTCTGCAAAGAAGATGTAAGCGCTTACTGTTAATATATATTTTCAATGAGCGAATCTTGACTTGGATCAGTATTAAATGTGATTAAAGCCTACAGCAACTCTACAAGCTATACCCTGCGCGCGCACCAGTACTAGACTTAAAGTATTTCAATAATTTTATATCTCTACGTTAAGCTTTTAACCACTGATATATAGTGGTATAAATTATACTTAAATTCTATTTGAAAGTCATAGATTCCTAACTTCTTGAAGAAGCTGGGAATCTTTAAGCATAAATAAGTAAAACAATATAATATTGCAACAAAACTTATCAATTCATTTCAGAATATGCTTGTATAATCTGGAGTGTTAACGTTTACAGTAGCATGTAAATTATAACACACCAAAATCAAATCGAAAGTCAAACAAATGTAAAAAATGTTGCTTTAGTTCGGATGAGTCTGTGTTGTTAATTAAAGAAAAAAACTGTGAAAAAATCGATGACAGCCCATATATTATTAGTAGAGGAAGAAGTTAAGCTCGCACGATTCGTGGAGATGGAGCTTGGATATCTAGGGTATAAAGTGACAGTCGAGCATGATGGAGTAGCAGGCTTGAATGTAGCACGCGAGTCACAACCCGACTTAGTGATAGTAGATTGGATGTTGCCTGGGTTATCAGGGTTAGAAATTTGCCGACGTTTACGAACGACTGGTGATCAAGTGCCAGTAATATTGTTAACGGCAAAAGATGAAGTTAGCGACCGCGTAGCAGGACTGGATGCGGGAGCAGATGATTATGTAGTTAAACCGTTCAGTGCAGATGATTTGCTTGCACGAGTACGCGCGCATGTAAGAAAGACACAAGAATTAGACCCAGACCTATTACTATTTGAAGACTTGAGCTTGCATCGAAAAACGCGACAAGTAAAACGTAAGGAAAGAAATATAGAATTAACAACTAAAGAATTTGACTTACTCGAATATTTAATATCACATCCGCGCCAGGTAATATCACGGGATAGAATTTTAGAATCTGTCTGGGGATATACATTTATGGGCGATTCTAATATCATTGAAGTGTATATTCGTTATTTGCGTATCAAGCTCGAAGCTGAACACGAAAAACGATTAATACACACAGTGCGTGGCGTAGGTTATGTTTTGCGTGAATAAGAAAGCGGGTTTCTTTATCGAAACCCGATTTCTAAAGACATGTACAAGTTGATAGAGTAGAAAGAGTAATCTAAAATCTTCATGACTTACCTAGAAACCGCAGCGCAATTTTACAGTGATGTTGCTCAAACTCCAGAAGTCGGACTTTGCTGTGTTCAAAGTTCACCTTTACAGTTCCCAGACTTAAAAGTTCCGCGTAAGATGCAGGACATGAACTATGGTTGTGGGACTACAGTACATCCTACAGAATTGAGTAACCAGCCGACTGTATTATACGTGGGTGTTGGTGGTGGACTGGAAGCTTTACAGTTTGCTTACTTTTCTCGTCGTCCACGTGGGGTTATTGCAGTTGACCCAGTAGCGGCAATGCGTGAAGCTGCCTCTACTAATTTAGAAACTGCGGCAAAAGAAAATTCTTGGTTCGACACCAGTTTTGTTGAAATTCGAGAAGGTGATGCTTTTAATTTACCTATTGAGGATGCTTCAGTAGATATAGTCGCACAGAATTGTTTGTTTAATATATTTGAACCATCTGACTTAACTCGTGCGTTGCGTGAAGCGTATCGAGTATTGAAACCAGGTGGGCGCCTGCAAATGAGTGACCCGATTGCCACACGTCCAATACCAGAACATTTACAGCGTGATGAACGGTTGCGTGCAATGTGTTTATCCGGCGCCTTAACATATGATGAATATATTCAGCGCATTATAGATGTTGGTTTTGGACAAGTAGAAATTCGGGCACGGCGCCCATACCGTTTATTAGATGCTCGTAATTATAATCTACCAGAACATCTGCTGTTAGAAAGTCTAGACTCAGTATCTTTCAAAGTACCTATTCCAGAAGATGGCGCCTGTGTATTTACTGGCAAGACAGCTATATATAGTGGAGCAGAAGAATATTTTGATGATAAAAACGGTCACATCTTACAAGCAGGAATTCCTATGTCTGTATGCGATAAAACAGCGAATAATTTATCCAAACTTCCCAAAGATATTTTAGTCACCAATTCAACTTGGCATTACGTCGGAGGAGGATGTTGCTAGAAATATCGTATATGTCTTAATTGTTGCACAAAAGTCATAAACTACATCAAGGCGATACTGGCGCCGGAAGTATTTTATGACTACTTTTTTTCCACTGCATTACTACACTTATATCTACTAAGGATACACATTCTCTGCTATTAATACAGGAGTATTAGCATATTCGTCTTCAAGTTGCTTTTTTACATCTGAATTCCAATTCATTTTATAATTTTGTTGAATATCAGCAGCAACAAATGGACTAACTCTTCCCATAACTACCACAGTTTGACCTTCATTGATTGCGACTTTTGGTTTTTGGCTAAATAAAATCGGCAAATCTTTTCCACCAATAAAATTGCCATCATCTAACTTTAATAAATTTGGGCTTTGAATATCTTTGACTTTGCCCATCATAGCAACCCGTTTACCATAAAACTGTTCGGGATTTGTAGCGACTTGACCGGGTTTAGGAGCTAGTGTAATGTAGCGTGCGATAATTGCAGGTTGATTAATGTAATCTTTGTAATATTCATCTTGTATATTTAGTTTAAAATCGCGCTCGATTTTTGGAATATCTAGTTCACGAACCTGACCCGTCACCTGAACTTCTGTATTCCCGTCTTTTGGTAAATCAAAGGGTATATTTGAAGCATTAATAACTACAATAGGTTTGCCACCAACTAATTGTTTATCTTTGACAGCAAAAGCACGTAAACCAAGACGTTGAATAGGTTTACTCCTAATTGTCACAGTTTTACCTGCAAAATCATCGGTTTCGCTGGTAATCTCAGCTGTATTGGTAATTTTTGATGTTATACTCTCATTAGAACCAAAAGCCCCGCTATTGATGGTTAACATCGCTAATACGGCAAGGAAAGCCAAAACCCCTATATCTCTAATTCCTTGAGATGTGTTATCATCGGAAGCACTATTAGATTTACTGTCATTTTTGGGAATTTGACTCATGACTTTAGCTCCTGATATTAATTTGCTGTAAGTGACTTACCTACTTTTTAAACTAAATAGCTTCATTATTCTTTCTACCTCAAGAGCGGTTTTATGTTAATGTAAGGTAGATATTAAGGGATTAGTATTGTCTATAACATTTGCGAGCAGAAAAACTAATATACATGAACGATAATATCCTTTAGGCAGAGATTAATTGTATTTCTATGCGGTCTGAAATTGCATAAACGCTATGCGATAATATAAAGACGGTACATTGTCTTGAAATAAAATGATTACTTCAAAAATCACGCCTTTCAAAGAAAAACTAAAATCACCTCTCTTAAAGCAGCAAATCACTGTTTTGCAAATTAATTTGGGTAAACGCTGCAATTTAGCTTGTTCGCATTGTCATGTTGATGCTGGGCCGAAGCGTACAGAGGAGTTATCACCCGAAATTTGCCAGTATTTAGTAGAATTAATCGAAAAATTCCCACAAATCAAAATCGTTGACTTGACTGGTGGGGCGCCAGAGATGAATTATGGATTTCAGGAACTTGTTGAGGCAGCTAGAAAAAACGATAAGTCTGTTATAGTCAGGTCAAATTTGACTATTTATTTTGAACAAAGTTTTGACTACCTTCCCCAATACTTTGTTCAAAACAAGGTCAGAGTTGTAGCTTCACTACCCTGTTACATGGCAGATAACGTAGACAAAATGCGGGGGAACGGTGTTTTTGACGCTTCTATTCAAGCTTTGCAATGGTTAAACAGACTTGGTTACGGTACGGCGCCTGATTTAATTTTAGATTTAGTCTACAACCCCTTGCTACCGACTACCGAAAACTTTTCTCTGGCGCCTAACCAACAAAGTCTCGAAAGTGATTACAAACGTTTTTTGAAAAACAATTTTAATATTGACTTCAATAATTTATTCACAATCACAAACTTACCAGTAGGGAGAACAAAGTTACACTTGGAACGTAAAAAACTATACGCTCCCTACTTAGAATTTTTGGAAGCACATTACAACCCAGACACAGTAGGAAACTTGATGTGTCGTGACGAAATATCTATCGATTATAAGGGTAATATTTACGATTGCGACTTTAACCAAATGATGAATCTGCCCGCAAAAACCAAGGATGGGGAAGCATTGACGGTTGCCAAGTTACTTGAGAGTGGCAACTTAGACGTAATAAACGAAGTTCAAACCGCTGCTTACTGTTATGGGTGTACTGCTGGAAGTGGTTCGAGCTGTGGTGGCGCTTTACTTTAGTTCATGTAAACTATTGTGAAGGAAAACTTTATACACCTTGGAGGTGTTTTTGAGTCTCTGTTACCAAAACTGTTACCGGTGTCACGGCTCTAATTTATAAGCTTATTATGAATCTCAGTTATGCTTCTCACATTACCCCAAAAGCCGTGGACCCCTCCCAAAAGCCACGGTTTTTACTTTTAGGGTACACACACTCACCATTAAGGTGAATTTCGTTGACCGAATGAACTTAATAGTTCGATTTCTTCTGTGTAATTTGTGCCTTCGTGGTAGAAAAATCTTTTCAACCAAGAAGATGTGAAGGACAAGAAGAAAACGTTTTAGAGACGCGGTATGTCGTAGACACGATATGTCGCGTTTCTATTAGAAACCGGGTTTCTTGTTACCAAAACTGTTACCAGGTATGTCGCCCCTCAAAGTAACCTTTATGATAATAGATAGTTAAACTCCTCACACCACACCGAAAGCCGCGAAGCATTGTTTTCGCGGCTTTTTCATATTTATTTCATATTTATATATTGATTACCAAGGTAATATTTCACCGTTACTATGCCAGAAGGTGCCTGTATTATTTAGGTTTAATTCATCAATTCGTTTGATAAGTCCTTGAACTGACTCAGATGTAGTAATACCACTGAAACCAGTCATGCGGGTTTGCACCAGTCCGGGATGGAGAATAGCAACGGCAATACCTTTTGGTTTTAAATCATGCGATAAAGACTTTCCTGCCATCGAGACAGCTACTTTCGACATGCGATAACCGTATGAGCCTCCCGAAGTGTTATCTTCAATGGAACCCATACGGCTAGTCATTATAATTATTTTAGAGCCATTTTTGAAATTCGGAAGCAAGGCGCCTGTAACTCTCAAAGTTCCTAGTGCATTTATTTCAAACTGGCGGCGAATGCTTTCAAAGTCCAGATTATCAAGGCTAACTCGTTCGATAATACCAGCATTATTAATCAAAACATCGAGATGCAAACCCTGTAACCTATTAACTAAATCATTTACCGATGCATCGAGAGTAATATCTATATTCGGCTCTATTTGTACACCCAGATTTTTTAACTCATCACAAGCAGAACGACAAACGGCAATTACAGTATCTCCTCGTTCTTTTAACTGACGGCAGTACTCTAAACCTATACCTCGATTGGCGCCTGTGACTAAATAAGTTGCCATTTTAATTCAAATCGAAACTAATTCTTCAATTTTTGCACATTTTCGTATCCATGCTGCCACATTGGAATCGAAAAACGCATTGATAGAAAAGTATTTCAATTTAACTACCATTACCACCTGAGACGTTATAGTCTTTCGAGCTAATACCTAACGCTGCAAGACCTCCAGAGGTTACATACTTACATACCTGTACAAAAGGTGTATCGGAACCACCGAAGGTTTGAGGTGAAAAAGAGACAAAACCGGTGAAAGAAATAACTACACCAACAGTTGTAGTCTTCCAGTTTTTGACAATTGCAGTTTTAAGGTTGAATTTGGGTGGAGTGTTATCAGGTTTCATTTGTTGTGGTGTTAAAGAATTTGTTAAATCTTGGGATGGAACGTTGTCAATTTGAATTGGTGTTAAAGGATTAGTTGAGTCAGACATAATAAATTCCTTTAGTTACTCTGGTTGATTTATATATAGGCGCCTACCTTTTATACTTATGCAGGGCGCGCTTGTTATCGTTATATAAATAACCAACTTAGGAGCAATTAATTCCGGAAAGGCATCTAAAATTTCCTGGTCTCTAGATTCGCACGCTAAAACGGTATACTTTTTTGATAAAGGATTTTGTATAATCATACTTACAATAAAAATAGTATAATTTAGAACAACAGTGTATATGAGCGAAACAAAAGCAGGACAAGTAGACTCAAGATGGTGGCGCTGGCCCCTAGAAACAATATTTCCGGATAAAAAATTTGATGGACAGTTGCAAAACCCTGAGACTGAGCAAATTTTTGACTTTAACACCGTTATTGCATCAGGAAATCCTTTTGGTGTAATTACGAGTCAAATAGTTTACTATCCGGAAAACGATAACCGCGAGTTGTATGCAGTATTTATTTCTGGGTTAGGGCAACGTGAAAGCGAGTCTTCAAAGCGAAGTCGTAGATATGCTTCGACTCTCGTTACTGGTATTGCAAATTTAAATAACGCCTCTTACCGTAAGATACATCCGATTATTCGATTTATTAATAAATACCTTGATTGGATAAATGCAGGATTAGACCGTTTGAATTTATCTGGCAGCCCTGTAATTGGCAATACCGCGATTTTAACTAATTATGCCATTACCTCCAACACTATTCTTAACTTTTCCAGTGATAGTCATGGTACTATTTTACTAGCAAGAGGTTTGAGAGTAGCAAAAAGGAAGTATATTGATGCGCGTGCTGGTATATTCGACTTTAAAAGGCGCCGAATTTTAAAGGAGAAGTGGGAAAAGCGTGCGAATCAGTTGATAAACGTTTTTGCTTTTGGGAATGGTTATTTAAACTGGGTGAAAGGACCGAGTTATATAATGGTATACATCGAGGGGGATACTGTACCTAATAAATTTGGAATTACACCGCAAAGAGCAATTAAGCGAAAACGAGAAGATATAAAGTTTTTAATATTTGACCAGATATTTCCAGATGGTAGCTTTGAAGCTCATAATATGATGTATACAACACAATTGCTGCGTCAAACTTTTATTAAAAATAATATTCAAATAGGTGATTTTCCTGCTTTGTACAATAAAATTTACCAAAATACTTTACAGGTGGCTAAAGTTGATGAAGTTCCCTGGCCCAGCGACATGAATGACTATACATGGTATCCTGAAAGCCTTAATTTTATTCTCCCGTCGGCGCCTTTAAATAATTGAGTAATTACACTCAAAAGCAAAATTGCATGGGACTATTAAGCTTCCATGCAAATACTAAATATAATGGCGATTAAAATTACTATTTAGTTTAAAACTAAATAACAATCAATACTTACTATATTAAACATAAACCAAGCTAATTACTAGTACGTTTAAGACTAATTTTATACCTTTGTTATAGTAAAACATACGTTGTGAGTTTAGACACATTTATTTGGTTTTGCGCCTGATTTTATGTACTTTGTGGTACATTTCATGAACCACAAAGTACACAAAGAAAAGAAAAAAATTAGTTTAAGCAGAGTAATTCGTTTTCGTCGGCTAATTCATCCTCGGTGAGTTCATCACTATAACCTTGCGGATAGTCAAAAACTATCGTATAATTCCAATTATTATCATCATCAATCCGTAATCCAGTAACTCGACCGATAGCCCACTTACTTGGTTTACAATTACTTTTCATTGCAACCCGCGAGTTGAATGTGTATTTTGGAGATTGAGCGCAAAAGCCAGCGAATTGGATTGTAATAGTGTTCATAATTTTGTATGATTGAAGTACTACAGCATTCACTTTCAATTCCGGCGGTAACCCGAAAATGTATCTCGAAATTGCACAAAAACTTGAGAAAATATTACATTTTTAGTCGAACGTATATCTTCACTTTCATTGAGTTATGCAATTTGATTTAATATTTATGAAGTCAGGCAGATTTGGGATAGTAAGCTTTCCCTGTATCCGCTTTAGTGACAAGGTTAAAAGCCTGAGCTTGCATTGAGGAGATTGTTCATGATATCTTAGAAACTTGTTATATTTATTATATCACTTAAAAAATATTTTTGCCTGATTTCGCTGCCAAAATCAGGTTAACTTTAATAAAATTTTTCACAATTTATACTATTGCTTTACAAACCACTTTTTATCTTGTGGAGCTATCTTGTAGAGCCATCTTGTAGAGCCATCTTGTGGAGCCATCTTGTAGAGCCATCTTGTGGAGCTATCTTGTGCAGCGGGCATCCTTGCCCGCCCTAGGAATAACTTTAATTATTTAGCAGCAATAGCTTGACCTGCGTTGCTCAAGATATCTTGCAACTGAACAACAGAAGCAGTATAGCTACCACCGGGGCCTGCAAAGGTTTGTTGAGCAACCCCTAAGTTCTTTTGCGAAAAGCTGTTAGAAGCATCCGATGCAAACCCACCGATGTCACCTAAGCTAATAGCTAGACCACCTGCAACAGTATCAAGCTCATCAAAAGAAAGTTCAACTGCGTTGGTGTTAGTTTCGTTATTCATTTACTTATCTCCGTAAAAGTATAATTATTTGGTTGAGATATCGCAGAAGTCATACCGTTTATTATTTCGGTTGCTTTGCTGCGTTTGTTTTCGCTTCATGTGTACATACTATGAATTTTGCTTCTTCCTGTACATCGCACAAACGTTGGGAATAAAGCTTATATTTCTCCACCGAAAAGAGTCATACTAAAGTTCGATATGGAAGTAAGTAAACAAACAGAAGCATTGCTGAGTTAGATAGGGCATACTAAAAGGCAGGGATTATACCACTAGGGAGGCATCTGCAATTGAAGGGCTGGCTAAAAAATAATATTTATTTACATCTACCTGCATTCCAATCACGTAACTTTAGACTCTTCTTTGGTGGACAAACGCTGTCGCTGTCAGGCACGTTTATGACGCAGGTGACGATTTCTTGGTTAATTTATACCCAGACGGGTTCTGCTTGGTTGCTTGGTTTAAACGGGTTTCTGCAATTTTTACCGACATTAGTTCTGGCGCCGTTTTCAGGGGTTTTGAGTGACCGTTGGAGTAAGCGCGATTTATTGATAGTGGTGCAAGTGCTAGGAACAGTCGCTTCTTTAACTTTGACGACACTATCCTTTTTAGGATTGGCAAATTTTTGGGTGCTGATAATTTTCAGTATTTGGGGAGGATTATTAAAGGGTCTGGATATGCCTGTGAGGTACGCGATTGTAATTGAAACAGTCGATAACCGTGACCATTTAAATAACGCTATCGCCCTTTATTCTGCCATGCTTAGTACCTCTATGTTAATTGGGCCTGCAATTGGAGGTTTATTACTTGCCAAGCTTGGCGCCAACTATTGCTTTCTGTACGATAGTCTAAGTTACGTTGTGGCACTATTAACGCTTATTTCAATGAGATTACGACCAACTCCTTCTCACATTTCTACATCTGGAAGCAACACCTGGCAAAAATTACAAGAAGGATTTAGTTATATATATAATGTGGTGCCAATTCGTGCCATCTTATTACTGTTGGCATTAAATGGTTTATTCGGTAGTGCCCATATGGCGTTACTTCCCATCTTTGCATCTGACATCCTTAAAGGTGGTGGGGATACAATGGGCTTTTTGAGTTCAGCAGGTGCTATAGGTTCAGTTATTGGCTGTCTTTATCTTAGCTTGCGTCAGCGAGTGTTGGGTTTAGAAAAGTTGATGGCATTATGTCCTGCTATAAGTGGAATTGGCTTAATTGCTTTTGCAATATCTAGACAAGTTTGGCTTTCGTTACTGATTCTAGCTGTAATTGGTGGCGCCGGAATGCTTATAGTGTCTTGCGGTAACACCATTGTGCAAACCTTAGTTGAAGACGATAAACGGGGTAGAGTGATGAGTCTTTACTCTCTGTCTATAATTGGTACACTACCTTTGAGTAGCTTAATCGCTGGAAGTTTAGCACAGTATATCGGCGCCCCGAATACCGTAATTGCCAGTGGAATTATTTGCCTTTTAGAATCAATTTGGTTTGCTCGACAGTTACCACTTTTGACAAGCTGGATTAAAATGAAAACAAATTTGCCCAATAATTTATCTGAAGCAGCAACTCATTAACAATTGACTTTAAATTCTCTACTACAGAGTCTAAAATATACAGGGGAAATATCTATGATTGACCTTTACTACTGGACTACGCCCAACGGACACAAAATTACTATATTTTTAGAAGAAGTTGAACTACCCTACAACATTATCCCTGTCAATATCGGTAAAGGGGAGCAGTTTAAACCAGAATTTCTAGAAATTGCTCCGAACAATCGTATACCAGCAATTGTTGACCGTGAACCTGCTGATGGTGGTGAACCCATTTCGATTTTTGAGTCAGGTGCAATATTAGAGTACCTAGCAGACAAAACCGGGAAATTAATTCCAGCACATATTCGAGGTCGCGTGGAAGTACTGCAATGGCTGTATTGGCAAATGGGAGGACTTGGACCAATGGCAGGGCAAAACCATCACTTCAATATATACGCTCCTGAAAAAATTCCTTACGCAATTAATCGTTATGTCAACGAAACAGGACGTTTATATGCTGTTATGGATAAACGACTAAGTGACCGCGAATTCCTAGCAGGAGATTATTCAATTGCCGATATTGCCAGCTATCCCTGGATTGTACCCTACGAACGACAAGGACAGAAACTAGAAGATTATCCTAACCTGCAACGCTGGTTTGAAGCAATAAAAGGGCGCCCAGCAACAATTCGAGCTTATGAAAAAGCTGAAGCATTTAATAATGAGCAAATAGCTCCAGAACAAGCGCGCGATTTATTATTTAATCAATCCGCTACTACTGTGAAGCGATAAACATTCTCTTCATGATTTTTATACTATTTGTCAGTATAAATTAAACATACTCTTGTGTCTTGTGGAACGGGCATCCCTGCCCGTCCAACCAAATTTGATCAAAACTTGCTAAATCTTCAAACTGCTTTAACTATGAATCAAGTTGCTTTAATTACAGGTGGTAGTCGTGGACTTGGCAAAGATATGGCTTTGCGTCTGGCTCAAACTGGTTGTGATATTATAATTACTTACAAATCCAAACTGGAAGAAGCGAGTGAAGTAGTAACCCAAATTAAGCAAATAGGACAAAATGCAACCGCTTTACAGTTTGATGTAGGGCAAATCAAGGACTTTGACGGTTTTGTTGCCAAACTTCAAACTGTACTAAGTAAGGAATTTGGAACAGAAAAACTAGATATTTTGATTAACAATGCTGGGGTGGGAGCTACGATTCCCATTGCCCAAGTAACGGAAGAAGATTTTGACGGTCTTGTAAACATTCACTTCAAGGGTGTATATTTTTTAACCCAAAAATTATTACCAATCATAAATGACGGCGGTAGAATTATCAACATTTCCAGTGGGACAACTCGCTTCGCTAATCCAGGTTACTCGGTTTATGCTTCTGCTAAAAGTGCGATTGAAACTTTCACAAGATACTTAGCTAAAGAAATAGGAACGCGGGGAATTACTGCTAATGTGCTAGCTCCCGGAGCCATTGAAACCGACTTTAATAATGCTACAGTGCGTAGTAATCCTCAAATTAAAGGTTATATCGCCTCTAATACTGCTCTAGGTCGAGTTGGACAAGCCGAAGATATTGGTGGAATTGTGGCTTTCTTATGCTCCCCTGATGCCAAATGGATCAACGGGCAACGGATTGAAGCTAGTGGTGGAGTATTTCTTTGATAGCTCGAAAATAAGCAATTATTACAGAACTGTCAAACATCACTTTCATCAAGGCATAAGCTCCTGAATGCGCTCAGAACGCATATCATCAATCAGCATGACATAAGTCTAGATTTTACCGATTTATAGCATATTTACTGATAAATACGTTCATTAAGCTTCAGCAGCTGCATAAATACTGGTAAAGTCAAAAATCTTGTGCAGGCGCCTAATGTCAAAGATATTCCTTGGCAAATACTGAGTGCTAAATATTACATTAAAGCTGGTGTATTTAGCAACATTAATTATATCCAACGAGTAGATACAGTCGGAGGTCAGGCGCCCAAAGTTGGTTGCGATTCATCTTATGTAGGTAATGAAGTAAGAGTGAATTATAGTGCCAACTACTACTTCTATGGCGCCGCACAATAACCTTATCTGAAAAATATTTCTTGGTTATTGCTGAGTGCCAAATTTTACATAAATAATGGTGTATTTAGCAATATCAAGAAATATTATGTTTTCTGCGTGATGCGCTGCTGGAAATGACCAAGTAAACGGGATGAGCAACATGTTGAAGCTTGTGGAGATTACCTGCATAATCAAGGCGCCCACAACAGTTCCAAGCACATTCGCGCGACCACCAGAGAAGGGCGTGCCACCAACAACAACGGCTGCAATGGCATCGAATTCCGCGTTGACACCAATCTTGCTAGGGTCGCCCATGCTGAGTCTCGCCGTTTCAATAAGCCCAGCCAGTCCGGCGAGCAGGGCGCTAATTATATAGACAATGTATTTCACGCGAAAAGCGCGGATACCCGCAAGCCTTGCTGCTGCTTCGTTACCGCCGACTGCAACGATATGGTGCCCAAAAAGCGTAAAGCGGATACAGAAGATAGCTGCCGCAATGACAATAAGGGCAATTACAACCTGAACCGGGATGGCGCCGAGATAGCCTTTTCCAATCGCTTCAAACGTGGGGTTGGCAAAGGGAACAAGTTGACCATCCCCAATAACCTGAGCTATCCCACGCCACATAATGAGAGCCGCCAGGGTGGCAATCAAAGGTTCAAGTGAGAGACGTGAGATGAGAAAGCCGTTAAGAAATCCAATCAATAAGGCACCTGCCAAAGCAACCGGGATAGCAATAAAAATCCCGTGATTAATAAGCAATGCCACAATGACTGAAACCAATGCCATAGTGGAGCCAACGGTGAGGTCGATACCACGTGAGGCAATAACAAATGTCATCCCAACGGCAATGATCATCGTCGTAGACACTTGGAGCAACATATTTAGAGTGTTGCTAACTGTAGCAAAACGCGGAGTAAAGATGGCGTTCGCAACATACAAAATAAGGAGTGCCGCAGGAGCGCCGTTATTTGGGTTCCATAGGGTTCTCCAACTAGGAGCGCGCTTCTTGATTTTCATGGATCAACCGTTCCCTCCGCCATAGCGTGCAAAATTGTCTTTATGTTCTTCTGCTCGCCATTTAGTTGGGCAACTGACCGCCCGTCACGCAAGACGACGACACGCTGTGAGCCTTCAACAAGCTCTTCCACTTCTGATGAAATCATGAGAACCCCAAGACCTTGCAAAGCTAGTTCGGCGATAAGCCGCTGTATCTCCCCCTTTGCACCAACATCAATACCGCGAGTCGGTTCGTCGAGGAGAAGAAGTTTCGTATTCTTACACAGCCATCGCGCGAGAAGCACTTTCTGCTGATTACCACCTGATAGTTCGTGGATTTTCTGTTCGGCACTAGCCGCCTTGATGTCAAGACGCTGCATAAAACGAGTAACAAGTTCGTTCTGTCGTTTTCTGTCAACGATGCCCCATCGCGTTAGGGCTGGTAGAGCGGCGAGAGTGAGGTTTTCGCGCACCGAAAGCTCAGGAATAATGCCGTCCGCTTTGCGATCTTCTGAAAGGAAAGCTATCCCCACGTCGATAGCGTCATGAGGATCACGTAGGGAGAGAAGTTTACCTTCGAGTTTTACGGTTCCGCCGTCAAGTGGTTCAGCCCCAAATAGAGCGCGCGCTGTTTCGCTGCGACCAGAGCCAAGCAAACCCGCAAGCCCAACTATTTCACCATGCCGCACTTCAATAAAGATACCTGAGAGACGATTCTGATATTTGAGAGCTTCTGCCTGTAGCAGTATTGCTCCCCCTACTGCGTTTTGCGGTTCTGTTGCGAATGCCGTGACTCCTTTGCTCACTTCCCTTGGCTTGCGACCCAGCATATGACAGACAAGATCGAGGCGATTGAGTGTGGTCAGTGACTGCGTTATAATGTGGCGCCCATCACGGAGGACTGTCACACGATCACATACGGCGTAGAGTTCTTCAAAACGGTGGCTGACGTAAATAATGGATGTTCCTTCCGATTTTAGTCTACGCATAACGTCAAAAAGAACAGAGACCTCGCTTGGAGTAAGCGAACTCGTGGGTTCATCAAGGATAAGTACCCGCGCGTGTGTAGATATAGCGCGCGCGATAGCTACCATCTGGCGATGAGCAATATTGAGCGAACCAACCACCGAGCGTGGGTCGATATGCAACCCAAGACGTGCCAATATCTCGCCCGCTTCACTGTTCATGCGTCGTTTGTCAATAATGCCGAAGCGATGCGGTTCCCTGCCAAGAAAAATATTCTCAGCAACAGTTCGGAAACCGACGAGATTAATTTCCTGGTAAACAGCTACAATGCCTACTGCCTGGGCTTCGGTCGGGTTTTGAAACGCAACGCGACCCATAGCGTACTCTATAACACCCGAATCCCGCCGATACGCTCCCGTCAGAATTTTAATCAGCGTCGATTTGCCGGCGCCGTTTTCGCCAACTAGCGCATGAATCTCGCCTGTCAAGAGTTCAAAATCAACGCCCTGGAGCGCGGGCACGCCAGAAAAACTTTTCTTTATGTCCCTCATGTGCAGGACAGTTCGAGTCGCCTGATTCATCAGAGCCACCTATACTAGAAATCCTTCACGCCATACTTCCTGGCTATCTTTTCTCGTCAACATCTCTATTTATCTATATTAGGATACAAATTACCTATTGGTTCGTGTCATTAATTTTGGGGCGTTGATTAGCAACGGATACAACGGATGTAACGGATAATTTATTGGTTACAAATAAAACCAAGTTATTTAAAATTAACTATCCGTTACATCTGTTAATCATCGGTTGCCAATATTTCTACTCCCTAAAACTTATGACATGAAGCACTATTGTTCCATGTCATTAATTTTGGCTAGTTGGCGCCGATAGTAAGGTGGGCATTGCCCACCATACAACCAGCCAAAACTTTTGACATAAACTACTATTGGTTCGTGTCATTAATTTTAGTGCGTTGATTAGCAACGGATGAGAGCGGATGTAACGGATAAGTAATTTTAAATAACTGGACGCAAGTTTGTAGCAAATAAATCATCCGTTACATTTGTTACATCCGTTACATCCGTTGCAAACCAACCTTCCAAAACTAATGACACGGACTACTATTGGTTCATGTCATAAGTTTTGGGGTGTAGCAGAATTGGCAACGGATGATGAACGGATGTAACGGATAAATAATTTTAAATAACTGGACGCAAGTTTGTAGCAAATAAATCATCCGTTACATCCGTTACATCCGTTACATCCGTTGCAAACCAACCAGCCAAAACTTTTGACATAAACTACTATTGGTTCGTGTCATTAATTTTGGTGCGTTGACGTAGCATATCTGTCCCAGATGTGCGGTCATCTGTATAAAAATTACGCTAGTTATACATATTAATTCTATAAAATAGCGTTTATTTTGCGTTAACGCAGTTTGCCCGGAGGGCGATAAACACGTAATCAATAAAAAAGGAAGTAGTAATATTTACGTTAATCTTATTGTGTTAAGATATGGCTTCAGGTTTGCGCGATTCGGATAATGTTTTACTGGGGGATATAGCAAACTTTCCCCCAGTAAAAAAGAAGATACAAATCATAACCACCAGTAAAAACAGCCCCAGTAATTGAAATAAACAACACTAGTATGCTTCATGCACAAAATCCTTAGCGTTGCTGATGTCGAAGAGTCTGTCCTTGAGAATAATTTTAGGAGGAATTTTCTCGCCAGCAAAATACTTCTCCATCGTGGCGAAAACAAGTGGACCAAAACGTGGGTTTGACTCAACACTCACCCCTAGCTCCCCCTTCATAATCGCTAAGAGCGCGGCTTTCTGACCGTCGATTGAACCAACCATTACATCTACCCCAGGTTTCATGCCTGCTGACTTGAGAGCTTGGATGGCGCCCAATGCCATTTCGTCGTTATGAGCATACACTGCGGTAATGTCGGAACCCTTAGCCTGGATGATGTTTTCCATTACGCGCTGCGCTGCAGCCCGCGAAAAATCCGCCGTTTGTGTAGCGATGATCTTCATATTAGGATAACTGCTGATAGCATCGCGAAACCCCTTAGCCCGGTCTATTGCCACCGACGACCCCGCCGTTCCGGTGAGTTCCACAATTGATGCTTTGCCGCCAGTCGCCTTAGCCAGCCAAGAGCCAACGCGACGCCCTTGCGCTCGGAAATCCGACCCAAGAAAGCTGACGAAGTGTTCACCTGGTTTTCCCGCAGCTTCACGGTCAATAAGAAACACTGGTATTTTTGCCGCCCTCGCCGCTTCAAGAGCAGGTGTGAGACCTTGATATTCGCGTGGCGCCAGAAATATAGCATCGACTTGCCGCGCGATTAAATCTTCAATGTCAGAGAACTGCTTCGACGTCTGCCCCTGAGCGTCCGTCATTAAGAAATCATAAGTTTCCTTACGCTTGGCAGCTTCGGACTTAATACTATTCGTTTCGGCTACGCGCCACGGGCCGATGTTCTCCGTCTGCGAAAATCCAACAATCTTTTTCGTTTTCTCGCGCGCGCAACCAAACAGCGACAAAGCGGCGACGGTAATCGCAACGTAGGCGCCAAATACCAAGAACCTTGACATATAGACTCGGACACAATCACCTTCAAAACAGGTTTGATTCTTCATAGCCGGAACAAGACTAAAAATTAAGCGAATTACTGTATAATCAGCAGGTTGGGACACTGCAAGTTTATCAAGAAAACCTGTGACTTATAGCCAATTTCAGGTATGTGAGGTACATATATAATGCCCGAAACGTTGTAGAGACGCGAAATTTCGCGTCTCTACATGCACCGCATGAAAACGAAATCCGCTATAAGTCTTGCCCGATAGCATATTGACCATCAGGATAAATCTTTTCTAAAACCGAACCAATTGAGTCTGTTAAAATGAGATTTTGGGGATGCTCCTGAAAATTCTTGCCTTCGGCACACTGCGTGAACACAAAGGTTCCGTCTTCATCTGGTAGTTGCGTATGGTAAGGGAAAGGAGAGGGTAGTACCGCACGCTCAATACTTGTCGTCATAGTGTTTTTCTCCATTTTTCCATTAGCCTCAAACTAATACAAACGTATTACAAAAGCAATTGCTTGTGACAGATATTGTTCTGACACGTATTCTGTACTTTGAAATGCTGATTAATACTGTGGCTGAGTGTTATACAAGATACATTAACACTCCGGTTCCTGCTGGCAATTATAGAATATTGTCAGCAGGGAGCGATTACGTTTGGAGTTAGTGTTAGATTTGCTCCGTCTGGGGGAAAACTGAAAATAGGGTTTTGAATCCGCTAAAAGCTGTTGAGTAAGAGTCAGGCACTTATGGATAGTGGTTTGCAGATTGACAATGTTCAAGATTTTGCAAGAGTAATTGGTAATAATGATAACCTTTGGGAGCTACTTCTGAATAGAGAAGTTAGCCGTTTTGAGGAAAAAATTAAATATGAACATATGATACAAGACTTAAAAGGAGTAATGAATAGCACTCAAGGAATAGTTATTGAAGTAAACATTTTTAGACAACTAAAATTTATTAGGGTCAATTATAGAGGTGGATTTATTTTCAGATACGAGAAAGAGCAATTTATTAAAAAAATTCACAAAATATCACCTACTATTTCTTTAGAGAAAATTAGGGAATTAGTAAAAATAGACAAAGAGACAGAAAAACGGCAAGCAGAAAAGCAAATTTTGCTTGAAAACCTAAAAAAGCATTTTGAGCAAGATTTTCCTAATACTTATAACTTTTATCAAGCTAAATGTGCAGAACACATTTCATTTCAAAATTATCAGGCTGAAAAGTCTAATTTTGTGCAACTTTGGATACAGCAACACTTAAACTTTAATATTGATCTTGAACAGGCAGCAGCAATTGGCGCCATTGAAAATCATGCCCAAGTAGTAGCACGGGCTGGTAGTGGCAAAACGTCCACCTTGGTTAATCGAGCTTTATTTTTACAGAAGCATTGCGGCGTTGCACCTAATGAGATATTGCTTTTAGCCTTCAATCGCAAGGCTGCTGAGGAAATACGAGAACGCCTTACCTCAAAATTAGAAAATTCTATACCGTATGTAATGACCTTCCACGCCTTAGCTTATGCTTTGGTTTATCCAGAAGAAAGTATTCTGTTCGATGAGCCAGATGGAGGACAGAGCAAAAGTCGTATTGTACAAGACGAACTCATTAGTACTTATATACATAAGAAAGCTCTCGAACCAGCTTTTTATGAGGAAATTCGCGCTTTAATGATGGCACATTTTCGTGAAGATTGGGAACGTATTGTTTCAAGTAATAATACAAGTCTAAAAAATGACGAAATGCTGCGTTATCTTCGTTCACTACCAAGCGAGGGGCTTGATGGAAAACACTATAAATCTTTTGGCGAGAAAGTGATTGCGAACTTTCTCTTTGAACATGATATTCAGTATAAGTACGAGCGTAACTTCTGGTGGAATGAAATTAATGAAATTAACTACCGTCCTGACTTTACAATTGGAGATAAAAAAGGAATAATTATTGAATATTTTGGACTTGAAGGAGATTCAGAATATGATGCCATGTCGAATCAAAAGCGAGACTATTGGCAGAATAGCCCTAACTGGCATTTACTTGAATTTTTTCCAAGGAATTTTAGAATAGACGGAGAAAAAGGTTTTTGCGCCTTGTTAAAGCAATCTCTTGAAGATGTTAATGTTTATTAATCCAGAAAAGATAAGGGATTGCTCATATTTTCGGCAAAACCAAGAATTCCACGGTCGCGATGCTCGTAAATTAATTTACCTTGGGGGTCAAATAGAAAAGTTCCTCCCCGTTGTGTCAAATAAGATGAATCCGGGACGTAAGTATTCCAATTGCTCAAAACTTCGGTCATGTTTCGTAGACGCAAGGTTGCTAGTTCAAAGGGACGCTGAAAACCTTTTCCTCCAGCAGCTTTGAAAAATGAACCTTTTATTGGTGGTAAAGGTGTATTTTTTACAACTTCCTCATCAGCAATTAACTGAGGAGCTTTTCTGTCACCTTTATAACCTCGAAAAACTTCCTTCAAAGTTCCGGGACTGCCAATGCCAGCACACATTAACATTAAATTTAACCAAGCTTTTTGTGATATTGATAGGGTTGGAAATTGTAGAGTTAAACCGCGATAAAGTCCTAAAAGAGTATGTATTTCAGCTGTTTCATCTACAAACAGCCATTCTTGAGGAAATCCGGTATATTCACAAAACTTAATACCAGAATTACGGTTTCCAATTCCTACCGCACGGACTGTAATTCCTTTTGAAGAAAGCTTTTCTTTTTCTCTTCGCAACCACCAAGCATATTCTAGATTATCAAAATCTCCCAACTGCGACCAAATCAGTACGAGCAACTGTGAAGCATTTGAACAACCATCTAAAACGGGTTTAATCTCTCCATCGCTAACTCGCAAGCGTTGAGTTTGACTCAAAATTGAGTAAATATCTGGAGAATGGTCGCGTGTTTGGGTGTTCATTTGATTTTTTATAGTGGGGTTACGATTATAATTTTATTTGGATCTGCATTGTAGAGACCGAATTTAATAGGGTCTCCACAATATACAATTTTGCAAATGATGCGCGAACTGCTATCTGTTCGCAATTTATACCCAACGACGTACTTGTGATTTGTATCGCAGGTATTCCTCGCCAAATTTACGCTCCAAGTAAATCTCTTCGCGCTTAACAACTCCGATTTGCACTATAACTAAAAGGGGTAATAACAGCAACAATGCCCAAAGCGCACTGAATAGTAAACTAATACCAATGTAAAGCAGCGTTAGAGACAAATAAATCGGGTTGCGACTCAAGCTAAAAACTCCGTCTGAAACAATCGCCGTTGTTGGATGTGAAGGGTTAATCGCAGTGCTAGCACGATTCATCGCCCGAAAAGCTAAAATCGCTATCAGGAGCGCGCAAATAATTAACAAAGTTCCTAAAAACACTGTCACAGAACGCGGCAGAAAGTCGATTGGAAAAACGAAATTGAGTAGTAATGCGATTAATAAAGTTCCAGCATAGAGAACTGGTGGAAAAGCAATTACTCCGGGATTGTCTGATATTTTTTCTTCCATTGTGAATTACCTTTTTGTAATTATTTTGCAAATAATGCTCCCTTGAGTTTTCCGAGGCGCAAGCGGAATCACATGAATTGAAATATTTATGTACTCATGATTGAAATATGAAGAGGCGCCGTAAGGTAGATACAGGTGCAAGTATTAATGGGTTAAAGGTTACTAGGAGGGAAAACATTTTCCGAAAGCTAATAGTAATTTAGGCGAGCCTTGAAGACGAATTTTTCGCTGTAATAATGCCCAAATTATATTCTGTTCCTTTGCTAAAAAACGCAGCCAAGTTTGACTATCGGCAGTTACAGAAAGATTTGCTTTACCTGTATGACCTTCTTCAACTTGAATGATTCGATTGCGAATCGTCACTGTTGCTAATCTCCGCTCATTACCAGTAAATGTAAAGTGGTAAACAGCATCTAACCCTTTGGACTGCTCGCGTTGAAATAGTAGGGATAATCCAAAAAGAAATCCTTGTATAGATTGAGGACGAATCCCATTACCGACTCGTTTTATAGTTTTGTGGGGAAAACGGCGAGCAACGTAAGCTTCTGCGTCTGAACCAGGAACTACATAAATTGTTTCTGCTTTATCCTGCAATGGTTTAACTACTTCTTGAATAAATTCTTTGCGATTATTTAAGAATGGTGCAATTACATCTTCTCCAGCAGGACATGCTGCAATACAATAGGCAGCTTTATAACTTGCTTTAAAAGAAAGACTTTGCCACATTGATGCAGATTCAGAATCGTTGACTTTTTGACGATATTCTTTAGCATTTTTACTATCGGCAATAGATTCTGCCCAATCAGTAAATCCACCCATAAATTCTCGGTAGTTATGGGTATAACAGGTTGCAAAATTAAAATGACCGTCTGCACCAATGGCGCCAACAGGACAAGCTGCTACACATAATTTACATTCCAGACAAGGGTTATAGTCAATAGGATGGGTATAAGCAGTAACTTTGGTACTGAGTAAAATAGTTCCAAGCAAAATAAAATTGCCAAACTTAGGATGAATAACATTGCGATGAATTCCCATGTGTCCTAACCCAGCAGCAACTGCCACAGGTTTATGAGAAACGACCCAAACTTTACCTGGGAATCGTTCCATTTCCATTGGAAAAGCTGCTGCTGGGTTCATTGCACAAATTCCCATATCTTCGAGCTTTTGAACAATGTGACGAGCAACTTTGTTAGTGTCCTCGTAAGTCTCGTGAAATTCATGATTGGCAATAGAACGAGCAGGTGTGCGGACGTTCTCCCGGTTCATGCGGCAGACAAAGCTAATTAGTGTTTTAGTGGCGCCAAAAGCCGCAATAATTTCCTCTTTTTGGTCAGCAATTGCTGGTCTATCAATTTCTACAAAACCGATATCATCGGCGCCTGCATCTAAACACAGTTGCCGCAATGCCGAGGCATCTAAAATAACTGGGGGAGCAACACTTTTAGATGCTTGTTCTCGAAAGCGTTTAACCGTTGGATGTTCGTCAAATTTAGCCATTGTTTTCACGTATTTATATTGGTTATAAAATTCTCTATTTGCTCTACACAAGACAACCATCTTCCATATTGATGATACGGTCTGCTATATCTAAGATGCGGTTATCGTGGGTAACTAGCACAATTGTGCAATTTTGCTCTTTGGCTAGTTTTTGCATGAGTTCCACAACGTCGCGACCAGATTGTTTATCTAGTGCAGCAGTCGGTTCGTCAGCAAGAACAATTTGCGGATTTGTTACCAAAGCGCGCGCGATTGCGACTCGTTGTTTCTGTCCTCCGGAAAGGTTTTCTGGATAGTAATTTATCCGATTTCCTAACCCTACAGATTGAAGCATCAATGAGGCTTTTTGTATAGACTCCGAATAAGTAACATCTTGCAATTCCAATGGCATCATTACATTTTGCTGTGCAGTCAAAAATTCCAGCAAGTTATGCGCTTGAAAAATATAACCAAGCTTCCTGCGTGTTTCTACTCGTTCATCATTACTGGCGCCAAACATTTCTCGTTCTAATATTCTAAGACTGCCAAATTGTGGTGAACGCAACCCACCAACTAAGCTCAACAGCGTTGTCTTGCCAGAACCTGATGGACCAGTCAGAATAATAATTTCCCCAGTTTTAATTTCTAAATTAACATCGAATAAAACCTGTTTCTGTAAATCACCTTGTCCGTAATAGTGATTTAGGTTGGTAATTGTAATGGCATTATACATAGTGTTTTCACGCTAAAAAATATCAGCAGGGTCAGCAGATTGAAGCTTACGAATTGCAATTGCCGCAGAAATACCACACATCAAGGCTGTTAGCGTTAGTACAAAAATAGCCCTTCCTACCGTCATCACCATCGGTAAAAGTGTTGCTTGTCGAGTAATGGAATAAAAACCAAGAGAAATACCCAACCCTGGTATAAAACCCATTGCGGCTAAAATCATTGCTTCAGTAAAAACCACCGATAGTAAATAGCGGTCACGAAATCCTATGGCTTTTAAAGTCGCATACTCTGCCAAGTGGTCGGAAACATCACTGTATAAAATTTGATAGACTATTACGGCGCCAACAATAAAGCCAATTACGGCGCCTAAATCAAAAACATAACCAACAGGGGTGCTACTATTCCAAAACCCTTTCTCTTTATCTAGAAATTCTTGCTTAGATATTACCAACACGTCCGAAGGTAATTTAGCACGCAAATTCGCTAAAACCCAAGCAGTATTAGCTGTTGGTTCTAATTTTAGAACACCTATATCTATTAATCCTTTTTGGCGCCGCTCCCCAAACAGCCGTAAAAAATTAATATCACTAGTAACTAAGTGCCCATTAATACCAAAAGATGTACCTAATTTAACCCACATTCCGCACTTCAATTTGAAGTACAAAAGATTACAACCAAGAAAAAAGCAAAAATTCAGGATGACGAAGAAA
>NZ_RSCL01000025.1:0-54676 GCF_003991905.1 Dulcicalothrix desertica PCC 7102
AGCTGTGTTACCTCATGTAGATGCATTTCCGTATTTATATATCTTTACATAGTTTGGTTTATTGGCGCCGACTTACTTACAAAATTCTCTACGGCAAACGTTTGAAAATTTTATTTCCGGTCAATTTATTATTGCGACAATTTTAACAGTTTTGCAAACAAGTGCATTTTTATTATTAAATGTACCTTTTGGTTTGCTGTTTGGGGTGGTTATTGGAATTATGAGTTTAATCCCTTTGGGAGGCGCCACAAGTATTGCTTTAATTGGATTAATATTAACTATTCAAGATTTTTGGGTAGGAATCAAAGTCTTGGTTATAACAGTTATACTTGGTCAAATAAATGAAACGTTGATAGCTCCCCGTATCCTTGGTAACTTGGTTGGCTTAAATCCTTTTTGGCTTTTGATTTCGCTGTTCTTAGGCGCCAGATTTGCAGGCCCATTAGGGTTATTCTTGGCAGTGCCAATTGCCAGCTTTATCAAGATTTTAGCTTCGGCAATTAGAACTTCAGGCGCCACAAAAGAAGCAGAATCAATGCTGCAAATCAATTTGATGAATCAATAAAATAATTCTTTCCTACTGCCCACTTGTAAGAAATGCGGTAAAGTAAATTATGGAGGAGCAATATTACGATGGCATATAGTGACTTTACGCTGGAAATGGTTATCGAGGAGTTCAATCTCAGCATTCGGGAAACGCGCTCGCTAATTAAAAGTCAACCCGTACAACCGACGGAACTACTAGTCGCAATTCTCGAACGGGAAATGCCTTGGGCAATTGCAGTGGGGTCTGAAATTGCTCGTTATAGTGGGATTATTGCTCAAGTACTGCTAGAAATAAGAGAGATGAAACATCAGCAGATAAGTGTATTTGCTGGTAAAGAATTTAACGTAGACCCGCAACGCAAGTTAAATGGCTACTGTGATTTTTTAATTAGTCTTAGCCCTATTCAATCTGTGATTCAAGCTCCAGTTGTAGTGATTGCTGAAGCCAAACGTGGTATTTTAGAAAATGGGCTAGGACAATGTGCCGCCGCGATGGTAGCAGCACAACTGTTTAATCAAACTCACAATCTTACGATTTCCTCTGTCTATGGTTGTGTAACCAATGGCAGTAATTGGAAATTCCTCAAGCTCTCAGGAACTGAACTTGTGGTTGATATTACTGAATATGATATAACGCCTATTGAGCGTCTCTTAGGAATTCTGTCGGCAACAGTAACAACCGATTAATACCAAATAATGCAAATTAATTTGACGAATCGATAAGTTCTAAAATTGCATCTTTTAACTGACTGCGTAAAGGCTCTTGAATTGGTTCAACACCAAACATTTCTGTTGGATATAAACCTTCTGTAGCTAATCGAATGATACCAGCACGAACAGGGTCAAGTCCACTTTCATCGAAGTGATGTTGCCATTGGGCACAACCATCACGTGCATGTTCTACTAATTCTGGATTATGTGTAACAGCTATAAATAAGCCAGCAATTAAGGCTAGGGGTGGTTGGCTACTATTAAAGCTTGCTCGTACATAAGCTTTAAGCCAGTCTTTTGAAGGGTTATCTGTATGTAAGTCTTCTAATTCTTTCTCAATTGCTGCATTAAAATCATCAATTAAATAAGATATTACCCCAGCAACTAAAGCTTCTTTACTAGGGAAATGATAAAGCAAACCACCTTTACTAACGACCGCTTCACGAGCAACCGCATCCAAGGTTAGCCTTTCTATACCTTGAGTAATAATAATTTGAATCGCTGCTGAAAGGAGTTTATCACGAGTCGCGGAGCCAGATTTCGATTTACTGGCGCCTTTGGATGGCTTTGGTGTAGAAACTTCAGCAGATTTCATAAACTCGCTTGCACAAAACTATTACTCGTATATTTATACTATACCACATGGACAGTTTTTGTTGTCATTTTACCGTCTAGTTGGTACATATTAAGGAAATAGACGCTCAAGCGCGGGCGCCTGGTAGTCATTATTTTCGGTGCCCTCATATTCACAATTTATCGCGCCGTAGTTCGATATAAAACAAAAATACTATCAAATTTATAACTGCGCCAACAGGATGTATAAGTTAAAATGAAATTGTATACATAAGTTCCATGCTAATAAATTATAAATATATATGCCATATAATAAGTTTGACCTTGAGACGTTAGCTGTAGAGTTCAGCTTAGAAATATCGGAAGATACTAGCTTATTTCCTAACATCCAGCCTGTAGAGCCAGGTGATTTATTAAAAGCTACTTTAGAAGAAAATATACCTTTAGCAACAGCAATTAATACAGAGAAAGCGCGTGGTGAATTAATTATATTTCCTATATTACTAGAAGTCAAACGAAGAATTAATATACCAATATCTATATTTTCGGGAAAAGAGTTTAATGTTGATATTGTACGTGGTTTAAATGGGAATCCTGACTTTTTAATTAGTCGTAACCGCGAACAGTTTTTTATTACTGCTCCTGTAATAACACTTGTGGAAGCAAAAAACCAAGATATTAACAGTGGTTTAGGTCAGTGCGGCGCCGAAATGGTTGCAGCACAGATATACAATGCAAAAAAGAATAATGCTATTGATTCTGTTTTTGGTTGCGTTACTACAGGTGTTTTATGGAGATTTTTACGTTTGGAAAATCAAACATTATCTATTGATAAAGTAGAAATTTCACTTGAACCCGTGGAGCGATTACTAGGCCTTTTTTCACAGATTATAAAATAAATAAAGTTTGAAGGCTTTGATTATTTTATAGTTCATTTAAAATTATTGGCTCTTCCGTACAAAGCCTACAATATATCTTCCCTCGGTATAAGTATATTTATTCATCGCTTTTGATAACTTTCTCCGGTTCTCCATCAGCAGAAATATCTGTAGAGTATAATTTAAAACATTAAATATTTAAGTTGATGTCGCAAAGAAATTAATATTCAAATCAACTATTGTTTAGCTAGTGAGCTTTAAAGTTTAATCATTAGATTTATATTTATTGCTTCCAGGAAGTTTCTTAATTTGATTCCATGCTTCAATTGCTTCTTCACGATTTTTTCCTTGATTATTCAGGTCAGCAAAAAAGTCACGAGTGAATTGATTGTATTCAAATTGAGGTGCAATATTTTTCTTGTACGAGGGGTCTTTCTTTCGCTCTTCTTCCTCATACCAAGCGGTTACAACATCACAATAATTCTTTCCAACGTTGTTTTTAAAGTAATTTTGGATATAGGTGGAAAAATGAAATTTTGGGATAACTGTCTCAAAAAAAGCTCTTACATCTTGACTGCAACGATGGTTTTCCACAATTACTGTATCAAGACTTAAATCTTCTTGAGATTTTATTTTCTTATCCACTCTTAGATTTATGATAGTTTTTTTAACCTTACCTGTTGTAAGATATGTTTCGATTCTATTAGAAATTTCTATTTTTGAGCCAGAAGTACTGATTCCATTTTCTCGACAAAATAATTGTAATTCCTTCTTTAACCAATAGTAGTCTCTAAAATCTTTTACGCTAATATATTTTGTTAAATTAGGTCTCATAAACTACATGTAAAAATTTTTACTTATCTTTATCATATAATAATTGCTTCTATTAGTCAAAACCGTAACGGCAGGCGCCAACCTACCAAAACTTTTGACACGGAAAGACTGGAGCAATCAAAAGATGTTCTAAACTTGATTTCGATATACTTTAGGGGTTAAACCAGTTAGTTCATGAAATCGTTTAGTAAAATGGCTCTGATTAGCAAAGCCGCATTGAAAAGCAATATCTATAATTGTGTTTTGCGAATATTTCAATAATTTTTTGGCACGTTCTATACGCTGTTGGAGTATATAACGATGGGGTGAAAGCCCTGTTGACTTTTTGAACAAAGTGCAGAAGTAATAATGATTTACTCTGGCAATTTGAGCAAGCTCAGTAAGAGTAATTTCTCGGTCAAGATTTGCTTGAATATAGTCAATGACGCTTTGCAAAGTCTTATTTGGTAGCGGATTGGAGTAGCTTTTAATTAATGGGCGATTATTAGAATAAGTTTTTAATAAATGAACGGTAAATAGTTGGGTAATAGAATCTATATAGAGTTTTCCACCAGGACACCCCTGTTCAAGTTCTGCTTTGAGTGTCAATCCCAGTTGCAGAAGCAATGGGTCTTGTTGGTCAGCAAAGCGGGGAATAAGTTGAGTGCAATCTGGGTTACACCATTCTTGAGCGACTTTGGTAAAAAATTTCGGTTCTATCCCAACAAGCATAAACTCAAGCGGTTGGCGAACATTTGCACGATGTGTGACACCAGTTGGAAGGATAGCAACACTACCACGATGAAGCATTTCTGAGTGATAGCAGTCGTCAACCCATCGTTCACGCTTAACTGTGGCGCCTAAACCGAGAGCAATTGTGTGTGTGGGATGGCAAGATTCGGGGACTTCTGCGTAAGGTAAATGATGATACACCAAATGAATGTTGTCCCATCCTGCTTGATGGCTAGTAAGTAGTGGTTGTTGTGAGAGAAGCTTTTCGCTGCCTCCTTTTTGGCGAAGATCGATTATTAGAGGTTTCAGCTTCTGGGTCACTATCTTTCTCCTCAACTACTTAATGCTTGTATGTAGCACCATAGCCAGTTTCTCCACTTTTGGGTCAAATTTCCCAAAACTTTATGATTTATTTTGATTATCAATATCTATTGTTCTGGCGCCAACTTAAAATATTCTGCAAAAACAGAACATTTTTTGCAAGTTTGAGAAAGACATTCCACTGGTTTGTCAGTAGTATCAATGCTGGTGAGAATTTGACAAACATACCAAAGAGTTTACATATGCGTTACATTATTAAGCTAATTGCGGGAATATTTTTTACGGTAATAATCATTACAGGTTGTGCCCTTACTACTCCTCAACCTAACGCAAAGAGTGTACCAGTTGCGGATTCTACTACCGATCCAGCTTTGAATATTAAAACACCTGCCAACTTAAAATTACTTCAAGATAGAGAAGGTACATCAGTTTGGGCGATGGGTGTCCTCGTTACGCTCAAACTACAAAGCAAGGATGCAGGTGGGACTTATGCAATGTTTGAAGATTATATTCCTCCAGGTGTTGGTACACCATTACATGTTCATAGCCGTGAAGAAGAATTTTGGTACATGCTGGATGGAGAACTTAACTGGTATGTAGGTAATAAAGAGTTTCAAGCCAAGAAAGGAGATTTTATCAATACGCCGCGTGGAGTTCCGCATCGATTCAAAAATGCTAGCAACAAACCAGCCCGTATGTTTTTAGGCTATTCTCCAGGAGGATTTGAGCAGTGGTTTTTAGATGTTGGTAAACCTGTTCGCAATCTTCAAGAGGCACCACCCAAAGTAGCTCCTGATGATATTCAGCAAGCTATTAAAATTGCCAAAAAATATGGGGTTGAGTTCATTAAACAATAGCGAATCATCTTGATTTTGGGGTATTCGATAAATATCAAAATGATGTCTTGAAGTTACATGTAACGTCAGGACACGTTGGTAAAAGAATATATTAAATGCTTTTTGGCGCCCAAACTACTATATGATATCCTCTTTATTTTGACGAAGGTATTGAAAGAGAATGTGCCGAAGCAACTACCTGAACAGAGGCGAGAAATTTGTGCAAAATAGGAGATGTATCTCCTTGGCGCCATGCTGCTGCAATTTCGACTTCAGAACTATACTCTTGTAAATATTTATACACTACCCCCATTCTTTGAAGGTTTTGTAATGATGCAGGAACAATTGCAACTCCAACACTCCCTGCCACCAAACTAATTACCGTTTGAAGCTGAACTGCCTGTTGTACTTTTTGAGGTACAAAACCAAGTTGCTCGAATAAGTTCATAATTTGTCTGTAGAGCGCTTCACCTAACTGATATGGAGGCAAAATAAATAACTCATTTCTAAGTGACTGCATTGATACTTGAGGTTGAGTACTTAAAGGATGTGTTTCTGGCATCGCTAAAACTAGTGGTTCTTTCAGGACTGACAAGGTACTCAGTTCATCATTCTCTAAAGGTAAGTACAGAAGCCCTACATCAATTTGGCTGTTGTACAATTTCTCAATTTGCTGGCTAGTTGTCAACTCATGCAACACAAGTTCTACATTGGGGTGAGACTGGCGAAAATGATACAAAACATCGGGTAAAACACTGTAGGTTGCTGAACTATTAAATCCAATTATTAGCCGACCCAATTCACCCCGCCCTGCCTGTCGCACAGAGTCTACTGCTTTATCAACCTGTTGAAGTACTTGTTGTACCTCTTCTAAAAATATGTGTCCAGCATTTGTCAATTTAACTTGACGCTTTGTTCTCTCAAATAATGTGACTCCAAGTTCTGCTTCTAAATCGCGAATTTGTTGGCTCAGGGGTGGTTGAGCTATATGCAGTCGTTCCGCAGCACGACTAAAATTGAGTTCCTCTGCGACTGCCAAGAAGTAGTGCAGGTGTCGGAGTTCCATCCTATATTCCTTAGATACTAGTTACGCTATCAATTATTACTGTTTTTGCCCCTTTTAAGGCATAATATCACTCATTAATCCAGTTTTAAATTCTTCTAAAAATTCACCCTGTGCAACAGTAGTAGATGTACCAGTCATGTATACGTGACCATTCAATTTTATGTCAATATCAATTTCACCTCCAGGCATATGCACCTTCACAACTCTATCTACTAATCCTAATTCATATGCTGCACTTGCAGCTGCACAGCTACTACTTCCAGATGCCATAGTGTAACCTGCACCGCGTTCCCAAATCTCAATATAGATATTTTGCGGGTCAATGACCTTCATTAGTTGAACATTAGTTCTGTTGGGGAAAAACGAATTATTCTCTAGGATTGACCCTAAACTAATGGCTTTTTCTTTTGATATCTCTTTGAGAGGAACAACACAGTGCGGATTACCGATTGAAAGACAGGTTACTAATAATGATTCTCCATTAACCTCGATAGACTCTTGTATTACTTCGCGACGTTTGCCAACCACGGGAATCAAATTACTTTGAAAAGTAACTGTTCCCATATCTACTTTTATTAATCCCTCTCTTAAGTTAATGATTTCAACAGTTACTTCTCCACCTAAAGTAGAAAGCAAAAACTCATTGCTATTCACATATCGAAAGTCTCCAAGATACTTAGAGAATATGCGAATACCATTACCACTTTTTTCGGCTTCACTTCCATCAGGGTTAAATATTCTTAATTTTATTTGACCGTCTTCAAATATTGGACCATAAAGTATTCCATCACTTCCTATACCTAGATGGCGAGCGCATATAGTTTGGATATTTTTTTTAGTCATGGGTACATTTGTCTTGCTAGGGTCAATAACTATATAATCATTTCCCAAAGCATGATATTTATAAAAATCAGTCATGATGTATTCTCTTTAGCCTAATAGTGCGAATTTTATTTGTCCAAAGTTCAATTTTGAAGATGCGTAGGAAGGTAATCGTGTTTAATCAAGTCTGAGTAAGTTTCTCTCTTTATAATGAGATGCGCTCTTCCTTGAGATACCAGAATAGCCGCAGGTCGAGGTACGCGGTTGTAATTTGATGACTGACTGTAGTTATAAGCACCAGTTCCAAGTGCAACAAGTATATCGTTGGGCTGTGTTTTAGGTAATAGAACGTCTTTGAATAAAATGTCTCCAGATTCGCAATGCTTACCGACAATTGTGATAGTCTCAGTCAAGGGAGCGTTCATTCGGTTAGCAATAATCGCATAATTTGTTGCTTGGTAAGTAATTGGACGTGGATTGTCTGACATACCTCCATCCACTGCTAAATACGTTCGCACTTCTGGAATTTCTTTTTGGCTCCCTAATGTATAAGCCGTGACACCAGCGTTTCCTATTAGTGAACGACCCGGTTCGCACATAATAGTGGGTAACGGCATTTTGCGCTCCTGGCAAGCTGCTACAACATATTCACTAATCGCTTTTGCCCAATCTTTAATACTAGGAGGAATATTTGTTTCAGTATAGCGGATACTTAAGCCACCACCTATATTGATAGCTTTAATTGATAGCCCATAATCAACAGACTTACTTAGCCAACCTATCATTACATCAGCAAGGAGTTGGTAAGCAGTTAACTCAAAAATTTGAGAGCCAAGATGAATGTGTAGCCCAGTACACGATAAGCTGTTGTTTTGTTTCACGAAAGCGAAGACTTCATCAATTTGGTTTGAATCAAAACCAAATTTAGAATCAACTTGCCCTGTGGAAATGTGCTTGTGAGTATGAGGCTCAATTCCTGGATTCATTCGCAGCATCACTTGAATAGCCCGTTGAGTAGAGGTAGGCTCTTTTGCTATGTCTACTAGAGTGTGAAGTTCCAACCAATTATCTATAACGATGGTACAACCAGATTCTATTGCTAATTTTAGTTCGGCAAAAGATTTATTATTACCATGAAAATAAATCATTTCAGGCTTCGCTCCTGCTTGTAAAGCAGTGTAGAGTTCACCACCTGACATAACATCGATTCCTAAACCTTCATTTGTCACTATTGCACAAATAGCTTTGCAACTCCAAGCTTTAGAGCCATAAAGAACTTGAGAATTACCTGGGTAGTATTGTTTAAATGCATCTCTGTATTGGCGGCAAGCAGTTCTTAGAGTATTTTCGTCTAAGATATAAAGTGGTGAGCCAAATTGCTGAACTAAATCGATGACATCACAACCACCAATTTCTAGGTATCCTTTACTGTTGACTTGGGCTGTAAGTGGAAAAAGATGTTGATTTGGGGAGCCAGTAGCAGCTAATTCAGAAATGTAATGAGTTCCGGTAAGGGAGAAGCCTGCAACTTCAATAGTATTCATTTTGGGTTTTTTAAGCGTTTATATCAGTTACTATATGAGCAGCATTCCCAAATGTCTAATATATATTTTGCCTATAACTTATACTTAAAAAATATAAATTGCAACTGATTTGGCTGATATTAGTGCAAGGAAATACATATGCAAACTCTGAACTAGTTAGAGCTAACATACTAGTAAACTGTACTATCACCGAATATAGTATTTGAATCGCTGCTGAAAGAAGTTTATCACGAGTCGCGGAGCCAGACTTGGATTGAGCGGCGCTTTTTGATGCCTTTGGTGTAGAAGCTTTAGCAGATTTCATAAACTCGCTTACACGGAACTATTAACGGTTTTTTGTTGAAATTTTACCGTCTAGTAGGTACATATTAATTAAATAGACGCTCAAGCGTGGGCGCCTGCTAAAATATATTTTAGATATTGGTAAACCTGTTCGCAATCTTCAAGAGGCGCCACCCAAAGTAGCTCCTGGTGATATTCAGCAAGCTATTAAAGTTGCCAAAAAATATGGGGTTGAGTTTATTAAACAATAGCAAGTAGCCACAACTGGATGTGCGGTAAGACTTGTTACAACTGTGTAACTCGTGCCCCATATCCAGTATCAAATACTTAGAAAAATCCTGCGTAAGCCCGCTAAAATCATTGGTAAAGGCATTTCATCGCTTTTTATTGCTGTTATAAAACTAGGACGTGCTTTAAGACGATTGAAATATGCTCTGAGTGCAGGATGTTTATTATCTGCCCATAAATATCCAAATTTCAACTCATCTAACCAATTTAGAACGGCTGTCCATACCGTATCTGCTAAAGAATAGGTAGTCCCACAGAGCCAATCTGTTTGCCTTAATTGCTCATCCAATTGTTCTAACAGTGGTTCAATTTTTGCATTGATACTTTCAATTTCCTTTGCATTTCTAATTGTGGAATTCAATTGGTTTACATCCTTCAACTTAGCTGCATATTGCTCTTTCAATCCAGAATTTGCTTGCATAAGTTTAGGAATCAATCTCTCTTTGATTTGAACAGAGCGACGCAATACAAGCCCTTCAATTCCTCGAAAGTTGCCATAAATTAGCTCTACCATCGGGAATTTATCTTGCAAACCAATCCAGTAACTCATCTTCTCCACGAATGCAGGTTCCGCAGGAGTTAATTTAGGGTGCAGAAATTGTTCATCCAGATATCGGATGATTATGGCTGAATCGGTAATAACTTTATCATTATGAATTAAGGTTGGCACAACACCTTTGGAATTTAACTGGATATAGCTCGGTTGCAAATTCTCAAACGTTAGCAGGTTGAGCGGGTGACTTTTCCACTCAAGATTTTTTTCAGCCAACACCAATTTGACTTTTTGCGAGCAGAGCGAACCTGAAGCATGGTAAAGCTCAAGCATGATACATTTCTCCTGTTAAGTGCGTGACATGATAATGATTCCTGCGGTGATTACACCCGATGCAAATAACTGATTGACTGTGAGATGTTCACCGAAAAAGATGTAAGCCAAAATTGTAGTTGCCGCAATCCGAATCCCTGAAACGACCGGAACAGCAGATGATACAGGCAAATGCTGCAAGGCTATCGTAAAGAGAATAAGGTCAAAAATATAGCAAGCGATAGCTCCAATAAACCAAGGAGAAGTCACGATAGTAAGTAAAGTGCGATTAGATAAAGCTAGATTTGCCTGCTTGAGTAACAGGTTGCCAGCACAAGTCCCAATCGCAGACAGCCCTAATAACGTCCAGGCATTCCAAATCGCATCAGGCATACCATATAAATCACAACAGTTGTCATGCAAGTAAACATAACAACTGTTGTGATAAAATGTCAAGATGGTCGTTGTATTTTAATTAAAAAGCAGAACTATGAGTTATGGAGATCGCCGTGTTGAAGTTGCTTCCGCCGCGTGGCGGGTAATTGTCCGCGAAGGGCTAGACCGCACCAGTATGCGGGCAATTGCTGCTGAACTTGGCTCTTCAACCGGAGTTGTAACCCACTACTTTCGGGATAAAGACTCACTCACTCTGTTTGCACTAGAACGAGTTTTTGAAAAGTTGTTTGAGGATATAAAAGCGAATACTGAGGGACGAGAGGGAATTGAAAGGCTAGAACAGATGATTTTTGCAGCTTTGCCCTTGGAAGCCTGTGGTATTCCTGGCTGGCAAGTTTGGATCGCTTTTTTGGGATATTCAATTGGGCGCCAACATTTAGTTCAAGAACATCGAAAGCGCTACGACCTTTTAAGTAAAATCATTTGTGAGGAGTTAGCTGATTTGCAAATAGCAAAGCTGATTCGAGATGATGTTGATTTAAAACTAGAAGCAAATGCACTCATTGCTCTGGTTGATGGCATTGGAACAGGAGTTGTAATCAACCCGGAGCAGTTTCCCCCAGATCAACAACGATATCTTGTACGGCGCCACATCAAAACTTTACTAGCAAAATCTTAGGGACTTCCAAAAAATTAATTCTCCATGTTGTGGAATGGGCATCCTTGCCCGTTCAAACTGTGGGCGTTTACCAACACTAGTGGTCTATGTTATTCATGAAGAGGAGTATATATATTTACCACAGAGACGCAGAGTACACAGAGGCAAGAGGAATAAACTACGTAAGGAGCGAGGATTTCCCGCTTTCTTAGGGCACAAAGGACTGAGTTTACTTAGAATGAGTTGCCTCTATAATTTCAGTGTACCATCCAGACGGTCTTTCATTGACATGTTACCGTTTAGTTGGTACATATTAAGGAAATAGACGCTCAAGCGTAGGCACCTGCTAAAATAGATATAATTACAGCAGTAAAGTTATGACAAGTGTAGTAATCAAGCCTTCATTTTGGCTAACAGAAGGAATTCGGGTTGAGAGAGTCAATAATCTTAACTTGTTTAAATTTACAGAAGAACTAGGTCTGCGTATGCAAGAGCTTCTCGACAAGAAAAAAGCTGACCTATTAACACCAGAAGAAACTGCTGAACTAGAGGCTATAGACGAATTAGACACTATATTTAGTTATATAAATGCTATAAATGCATCTCAATCATGACAATTTCTAGCAGCACCCAAGAACTTGTACGGAAGCGTGCTGAATATCGGTGCGAGTATTGCCGTTATCCAGAATTTCTCAGTACATCTCCCCTTACAATTGACCATATTGATCCAAAATCATTAGGAGGTTCTGACGATGCCGATAATTTGGCATTGGCTTGTCGTCGCTGCAATGAACGTCATTATAATTTCACTGTTGGTACTGACCCAGAAACTAAAGAAGAAGTAACATTATTTAATCCTCGTCGCCAAAAATGGTCAGACCATTTTATCTGGTCAGAAGATGCTACAAAGATTATTGGTTTAACACCTACTGGTCGTGCAACTTGTAACCGTCTCGATTTAAATGATGAACGTCGCGCTGACCGTTTTATACAAAAATCCCGACGTTTCTGGGCGCAAGGTGGTTTTCATCCACAGGAGTAGAATATGGGATGAGTAAGTTGAGACGACTGCCTAAAATTCTTCTAAAAGATTACTTGGTTGGCACAACACCTTTGGAATTTAACTGAATATAGCTCGGTTGCAAATTCTCAAACGTTAGCAGGTTGAGCGGGTGACTTTTCCACTCAAGATTTTTCGTAAGCGTTCACCAATTTCACTTTTTGCGATACTAATTAAGGTTAAGCTATTTGAGGAAACCATATCATCTAGCTGCAATGCCTTGAAACTGGTTGCACATTTAACTCAGTACGCCATTGAGATATTGATTTCTGCCAGTTCTCTTCCCATTTAGCCGCAAACAAAGGTTTAGCATTTTTTCCCATTTGCAAACCCTGTTCAATGGCGCCTATTGTTTGTACAAGCATTTCCGGATTCCAGAGAGTAAATGCTAACAAAAAATTTGCAAGATATACTGTTGCACAAGGATAAGGAAACTGTGCAATATGAAAAGCTTGTAAGCCAATTTCATCTATTATTGTTGTTCCATAACCTGTAATTAGATGCCAAATATCATGCGTTTGACCTAAACGTGCTTCTACGTAGCTAGCATCTGAATTTATTTCAATATGCGAGTAAAAGTCTGGGTTCAAACCGTTTTCTTTAATGTAAGCAGCATAGATATACCCTAAAGAATCTTCCGGGTATTCTTGTAGTACATCTAAATTGTGATATGGCGCCATGTAACGCTGTTTAATAAGTGCTGCCTGTTCAGGGTTAGATTTCATCTCGTTGACTGCTAACTCAAAAACTGGCGTCCTAATCAAAACTTTGATTAACCTTTCAAAAGCATCTTTCGCAGCATCTACATTTCTAAAATTTGCCTGAAAACTCAAAAAATTAAAAAATGCGTTTGTTTCTAAAGCATCTTTTGGATTATCGAAATCAATATACAGCTTACCCTTTTGTGAGGATGACACAGTAAATATGGGCTTACTATACATATACCTGTAACAAATTTCTCAACTACAATTTTTATCGTAGGTTGAGCAATATTGATAAGTAAAGTAACTTTGTTTGATCTAGATCAAATTTTTTAAAAATAAAATTTACTTGAGTCTGGCTGGCGACAAAGGGCTTAAACGCTTTCTTGCCTCATATTTAGTGCGAATGCGACTGAGAGTTTCTTGCGTTATTCCTAAATATGACGCTATGTGCTTAAGGCTGACCTTATCTAAAATCTCCGGAAATTTTTGTAGTAATTTGTTATAGCGTTCGGCTGCTGATTGTGAGTGATGCGAAACAAAATGTTCTTCTAACGCCATAAAGTACTGTTCCATCATTAGCCGCCCTACTTTGTTCCAAATGGGGTCACTGTCATAATCATATAAGTAGTGTAAGCTTGTATGGCTTATATAAAGTAGCTTGCTATCGCTTACTAAAACAATGCTTTCTGAAGTTGGTTTTTGCGAGAAAAAACTAGATGCTGTGAAAAATTCTCCTTCAAAGCTAAACCAAGATGTAACTTCTTTATCTCCTTGATACCAAATTTCTCTAGCAACTCCCTCAACTAAAAAATATAAATTATCACAAACTGTACCTGGTTCAAGCAAAATAGAACCTTTGTATAGCTCAAGCGGCTTCATGAGATTACAAAATTTAGCTTGTTGGGTAGAAGTAAGTATGGTGAATTGGTCTAACGCACAAAGCAGTTTGCAATACATAAGTTCTTTACAGTAAATAAAGTATGCGCCGAATAATGTCAGAGTTTAAGTATACCATCCAGACGGTTTCTTCTTGACATGTTTACCGTCTAGCTGGTACAGTAAGGAGTGTCAGCAAATATCCATGCTATTAACTTCTATGTCGCATAGCGCATAAAAGCACGTTTGTCTTAGACTACCCCACGTAGTCTTATGAATTTGAAAATATTTGCTCCCAGTCAAATATGAAAGAAGATCGGCTATAAGTTGCTGCAATTACAGTAACAGGAGGTATTGCTTATTACGTTATTTCTCAATTAACCATAATTTTACTATTTTATTATATAACGAATGTTCGATATACAAAGATATGCTGAATAAATTATTTCGCAAAACTCCTTTGGCATGGCGCCAGGTAATGAAGGAAAAGACACGTTTGGCTGTAGCTGTAGCTGGTATAGCCTTTGCGGATATTCTTATCTTTGTGCAGATGGGGTTTGAGGCTTCGCTTTATACCAGTGCCACCAAAGCCAACAAAATGCTGGATGGGGATTTGATAGTAGTGGATAGGCAATTTCAAAGTTTATCCACAACAAAAAGCTTTTCCAGAGACAGGCTTTATCAAGTATTGAGTTACTCTGGAGTGAAGTCAGTAAGCTCGATTTATACAGGTATGGGGCAGTGGAAGAATGCTCAAACTGATATCAATCGCGCGATTATGATTTGGGGTATTGAACCAGATGGCGCCAGTTTTAAGTTACCTGAACTGCGTCGAAATGCTTCTGAATTAAAACTCTTGAATTCGGCTCTCTTTGATTTGGCATCACGTCCTGAATATGGAAATGTTGCTGAATCGATACAAAAACAGGGACAAATAGAAGCAAGTTTAAACCGTCGGGATGTCTTAGTGAGCGGTCTTTTTAACCTTGGCACTTCGTTTACTGCTGATGGCAACGTCATTGTTGGTGACTCAACATTTTTGAGGTTATTTCCAGGGCGCCAAGCATATGAAGTTGATGTTGGTTTAATTCAACTGAAACCGGGAGTCAATCCAATATCTATGCGCGCGCAGCTAAGTATGGGACTGCCAAAGGACATAAAAATTTTTACCAAAGAAGAATTCGTTGCTGCCGAAAGACATTATGTTGAGAGTGGGGGGACGATTGGTTTTATTTTCGGACTTGGTGTAATTGTTGGCTTTATCGTTGGCATTGTGATTGTATATCAAATTCTTTATACCGATGTAGCCAACCATCTGCCAGAGTATGCAACTTTAAAAGCAATGGGTTATGGGGATAAGTATTTTATTGGTGTCCTTATGCAAGAAGCATTGTTGTTGGCAGCTTTCGGTTTCATTCCAGGATATTTGGTGTCTGTAGGCATTTATCAAATTGCCTATGTAGCAACGTTATTACCAATTGGGATGACAGTTGAGAGAGCAGTGCATGTGTTCTTGCTAACTGTGGTTATGTGTACTTTTTCAGGCGCCATTGCACTTGGTAAACTTCAATCTGCCGACCCTGCGGATGTTTTTTAGTACTCAATAGCTAACATTTATCATGTTTGAACTACTAACTTATCTTGGCGTAATTGCTTTTGCCGATAGTATCAATCCTACGGCAACTATACTACAAATCTATTTACTTTCCACACCCAATCCAGTCAAACGTTCAGCAACATTTATATTAGGAGTTTTTGTCGCATACTTCATTGCGGGTTGGTTGCTTGCACTGGGTTTTACAAAATTAATTGAGAATATTATCAATTATATTGGTTCGTACATCCACATACTGCAACTCCTAATCGGCGTAGCAATGATAGTATTTGCGTTGAATACTAATCCATATTCATCAGAAAAAGCTATCGATAAGCCAAAAGTCACTAAACCAATTAATACTTTTTTATTAGGACTCAGCGTGACTTTTTTAGAGGCGCCAACAGCTTTCCCCTACATTATAGCTATTGAGCGTATAGTTCAAAGTAAATTGAGTTCCATAGAAGTGATTTTTACACTAATATTCTACAATTTTATTTTTGTATTTCCATTACTAGGTCTGCTGCTAATTTATCTTTTTTATCGAGAACGGTCAGCCCACTTGATTCTTAAAATCGGTTATCAAATCACAAAATACTCACCCAAAATTTTTCAAATACTTTTACTCTTAATTGGCATTTGGTTAATTATTGAATTTATTTTACATAGTCCTAATTATTGAGAATATTTACCGACATTTATTTACCGCAAAATTATAAAAATATAAATGTATTGGTTATTCTCATGGCAGTTACTCTCACTTTTACTACTGTTTATTTGATATAAAAATTACTGTAAATAACTGCCATTCAATTAAAAACATACTAAAGCCTAAAGAAAACCGGGATAAGCTTTTGCAAATACCTTCACTTAAACACTTTGGTCTAAATATGAATTAAACAAAGCCCTTTCTTCTGGAGTTAAACGCTTTGGACGCATTGTCTGCGTGTCAACAAACAAACCTTTTTGAACACCTTCTGCTGCAAGTGCCTTCTTTGGGTTGTAGAAACGAAATTGCAGGGTTGCAGAAGCATTTCGCAACTCAGACAACCAACTCTCTACTTGAACGCGCTCACCTAAATACAAAGGTGATTTGTAGGTAATACTAGTTTGAATCAAAACTGGTGCAAATCCTTGTTTAAAAATTTCATGGGTTGGCATTCCAACTGCTTCAAGCAGTTTGGTTCGCCCAATCTCCATCCAGTTAATGTAAACAGCATTGTTGACATGTCCTATAAAGTCAATTTGGTAGGAGTAAATCTCTAAGTCAAAGAAGATTTTTTGCATGGTCTACTCTTAAATCCTAAAAGATTAAACAATTAATAAGTCACCACTCAGTGACAAAGTATCATAGTCACCAGTAGATTACAAGTGGGCATGAGAAATTTATGACTCGTAACAAAGAAGAAACCAAAGCTCGGATTTTGGCAGCAGTTGGAAAACTATTAGCCGAATCTGGATTTGAGAGCTTGGGAGTGAATGCAATTGCCCGTGAAGCTGGTGTTGATAAAGTTTTAATTTATAGATATTTTGATGGGTTGCCATCTCTGCTCAAGTGTTATGCCAGGGAGGGAGGTTACTGGATGGCGCCTGACGAATTAATTGGTGATGAGTCTACCACTAATGCCGAAACACAGGCAGAATGGATGGTTTATCTGTTGTTAAGATTTTTAAACGATTTAAAGGAACGTCCAGTTACACAAGAAATTTTGAGATGGGAATTACTAGAAAGGAACTCACTCACCCATGAATTAGCCAATGTGCGCGATCAACTAGGTTTAAGTAGCCTGAAATTTCTTGAGGGAAAGGGTTCATTTCCTCAAGATAAAGATATTCCTACAATCAGCGCTATTTTAATTGCAGGAGTTGTCTATCTATTACTACGTACCAAGGTTAGTAATTCGTTTATGGGATTAGACTTTAGTTCGTCTACAGGTTGGCAGCGTGTTGAAGCAGCTCTTGAATCAATTATTCAGTCAACTTTTTTAGAGATTCCATAAATTAGTTTTAATAAACTATAGAAGCGATGTTCTGGCTAAGTTCTCCTTTAATAGAAAGCACAGCAGCATGATAAAGTTATTTATACCAATGTTGATTAAGCTAATGCCCTATGAACCTACCAGATTTTTCATTAAATGGTAAAACTGCTTTAGTGACTGGCGCCACAAGAGGTTTGGGGTTAGAAATTGCCAAATTACTTGCTTTATCGGGTGCTTCAGTTATTATTAATGGACGAAGCGATGAAAGCTTAAATAATGCAGTAGCGATAATCTCTTCTACTGGCGCCACAGTTACTCCATTAAAATTTGATGTTGCTTCAGAAACCGATGTTAAAAAAGCTTTGAGTGATATTAAAGAAAAATATGGACATTTAGATATACTTGTAAACAATGTAGGTATGCGCGACCGTCGTGGTCTTTTTGAATTTGAAATGGATTCAGTGCATAAACTTATCAATACAAATTTAATTGCTCCTTTTAATTTGTCTCGTCAAGCCACACAACTCATGATAGAAAATGGTAAAGGAAGAATAATAAATATGACTTCAATCGCAGGACCTCTAGCTGATGCGGGCGATACCGTTTATACTATGGCAAAAGGGGGACTTGAAGCGTTAACGCGCGCTCTAGCTGCCGAACTTGGAATGTATGGTATTACCGTCAACGCTGTTGCACCAGGATTTTTTGCTACTGAGAGCAATTTAGATGTTGTTGCAGATCAAGAAATTGCAACGTGGCTATCAAAAAGAACTTCTCTTGGTCGTTGGGGAGAACCATTTGAAATTGCTGGTGCAGTTTTATTTTTTGCATCTGATGCTGCATCTTATGTTACTGGTCAAGTTTTAGCAGTTGATGGTGGATATCTTGCCCATCTATAATTATTAAATGTACACAATAAAAAGCACATTGTTTACCTGTACAGTCGCTTGCGAACTCTAGGTAAAACCCTAAATCGACGTTTAAATATTTCAAACTCTTCAGGACTGGGTTGAGTATTCTGCCAAGAGTCTCGCTCTATTAAGCGCTCAGACCATGCCTTTAATTTTGGGTAAGCTAATAAAGATATACCATTGTTGGGTAGCAAAGGTATTACAGACCCTGCAACTACTTCAGCTAAAGTTAATTGCTCACCAGCAAAGAAAAGTGAATCACATAGCAAGCTCTCAAAAAAATCTAAAACTTTTGCGATTTGAGTATTTGCTGACTCTTGCTTCTGTACATCCTTACTTTCTCGAATCAGTAAAATCATACTAGGCAACAATTCGTTCATCGTTACCATTTGAACCATACGCACAACAGCCAAAGCGTTTGGATGGTTAGGTAGCAAAACTGGTATTGGATACTGAGCCTCTAAATAATCAAGAATTGCTAAAGATTCTATAGCTGTAAAATTGTTGTCAACTAAAACAGGAACATGATTAAAGGGACTAATTGCCAAAAAATCAGGTTGAATTTGGTCTCCATCTAGTTTCATTGATACTAGTTGAAACTCAAGCCCTTTTTCTATTAGCATAATCCACACTGGGCGCGAATATACAGATAGAGGAGTGTAATAAAGTTTAAGCATGACAAATCAAATTAGAATTTTACAAGTTCGTCTGCTGTTGAGACAGATTCTACATCAATACACATAAATCCAAGATCCTCAACTTCCTGCCTCATATATTTATTGTAAAATAGGGTACGCTCTATAAACTTTTGAATTAAGTATTTTTCGTCTTCAGATACATTACAAAAATTACTTTCGCGGTTGATTCGGCTTTGAAAAAGTTGGTTAGAAGCTGTAAGCCAAATTGCTTTAACACCCGGAACGCTAACTAAATTCGTTACCAATTTTGGCCATAATGCAGAACCCTCAATTACAACGCATTCCTTTGATTTGTCAGAGACATGAGAATGAACAATAACCTCGACTTGTGGCAACACATTTTTTTCATAATGTGACAATACGTCTAGAAAAAGAGCTTCAACCGACATTTCCCTGTAGTATTCTGCTACATGCTGGGGAATAGCTTTTCCATCTACACCTACCCAAGGTCGTCCGGGATGCCGAGCAAGTTTATCCGTAGAACAATAACTCCAACCAAGCTCTACAGCCAAAGCTTGGGCAAGGGTTGATTTGCCTGCATGAGAAGAACCGCCAATTAGAATCACTCGTGTTTCATTGATTAATTTATTCATAAAGCATTATCTGACGTAAGAAAAAGCCCGAAAGCAACTTGCAATTGTTCCTAAAAGCTTACAACGCGGCGCCTATCAATTATCCAAACAAAAATGATTCGTCTTCTAGATATTTACGGAGGAGCGTTTTAGCAATATGTTCTACATCATCAGAAATAAATTTATGTTCTTCTGGATTACTCAAATGAAAGGAATAATTACCTATTGTTGCCATGATAAAGAATCCTTCTACTGCTTGTAAATAACCATCTGGTAACTTACCAATAGTTTCATAACCTTCAAAAAATGAGGGTCTCACTTGAGGCATTAAGTACTGAATTGACTCACCAATATCATAAAGGTAATGCCCAAACCCACAACGGGCAAAGTCAATCGGTCGAATTTCTTCGTTGTAAAATAAATAATTACCATCATGTAAATCTGCATGAATTAATCCCCAAACATCAGGTGTAGTACCCAACGTTTCCATCATAGCAACAATCTTTTCGGTTGCCACTGTAAGCATCTTGTAATGCTCTGGCAAAACCAAACCCATTGTTACTGCTGGATAAAATGCTTCAAGTGCTGTACGAAAAAGATTTTCATCAAATACTGGACGGACAAAATTTTGTGGTAAGTTCCATTGACTACTATGGCGATGCAGTTGAGCCATTAATAAGCCAAGATTTTTTGCTTGCTGCGGTGTTCGCTCCTTATTAGAGACACTGCCATCAATCCAACGTAGCAACGAACAATTAAAAATATCTTGGGTATCATCTGCCAACACTTGTGTTACCCATCCACCCTCTAAGTTTTGTAATGGCTCTTGCACTATTATATTAGTGTCGCGACGCAAAGCATCAAGCCATTTTAGTTCTGATTCGATAACATCTGGTTTTTGCCATATATCATTCTGTAACCCTGGCAATGCCTGGTGAATGCGGAGGAGGAAATTTGAATCGAGTGTTTCCACGTAAAAGCTTATGTTTCCGCTTTTACCCAAAAACCGAATTTCTGGCGCCATCACAGCATATTGATTGAGTGCAGCAAGAGCAATATGTTCGTAAGTATTAGCGTGAGCCATTATTTACATTACCTAAATTCGTGTTGTATTGCACAACAAATATATCTTAACGTGAAGGGGAGAGTTTCCGCTTTTTGAGTAATATGATGTATTGAATGCTGCTACAATCCACAGATGTTATAGTAAATATTAACTATAAGTTTGCCCCTTTGGAGGCGCCTATATAAGCGTGTGTAATTTACAAATATTTATTAAGTTAATTAAGGAAGTATCATATCTCATCTAGTTCTGCTAATTTAAAACCGTAAAAGTTATGCAAATTACTATAGAAGTTAATTCTCATCTTAGAATCGAATCTGTTCAAGAATTATACGCAAAAGAATTGTATTTATTAGTAACAAAAAATTATGAGTATCTAAAAATTTATCTACCTGCTGTTTTGATGATTAATTCTTTCGATTCTGCGCTTGAGCATATTCGTGATTGTCAAAATTTAGCTTCTAAAAATGAACTTTTAGAATTTCACGTCTTTTGTAAAAACCAACTTTGTGGTGCAATGCGGCTTAATAATTTTGAGCATGAGAATCGTAAAGCTTCAATTGCGTATTTTGTTAGCCAAGAGTTCCAAAATCAAGGTATAATTACACAAAGTGCGAAAGCACTGATTAAATATGCTTTTACACAACTAAAATTACATCGAATCGAGCTTCGCTGCGTTACTACAAATCAACCTAGTATTTCTGTTGCAAAAAAATTAGGTTTCATTCGTGAAGGTGAACTACGTGATGCGGAATATTTAAATGGTTATTTTGTAAACCATTATATTTATAGTTTACTTTCTCAAGAATGTTTATACGACTAAATAAACATAACATAAGACTCAAAGAAGAAAATGCCTCTTGCGTACAAAGCGCGCGCTAAACCTGTGAAAAAATCAGCTTAAAACTATTGCTAATCGCTTAAGACCTAAAACGACAAAATACGTAGGTTGGGTTGAGGAACTTAACCCAACATTTATAAGCTTTACGTTGGGTCTCGTTCCTCGACACCAACCTACAAATTTTCTTAACCGAGTAGTATTGATATCACTATCTTTTTAACCACCAAAAGCGAGAGGAAAGATTAATTTAAGCGCGGCTGTTATTAGTAAATTTACTAAAGCAACAGGTAGCAAAAATTTCCATCCTAAATTTAGTAGCTGATCGATACGAACGCGCGGTACTGTCCACCGAAGAAGAATAGCGATGAATACGAGAAAGTAAGTTTTGAGCAAAGTCATAATTATTCCCAAACAAGCGGTTACAAATTGTAGTATGGGATGAGTTTGACTAATCAAGAGCCAATTAGCTATTAAGTTAATCGGAATTGGAAAATCCCAACCTCCTAAATATAAAATTGATACTAACAAAGCAGATAAAACCAAGTTGACGTAAGAAGCAATATAAAACAGAGCAAATTTCATACCAGAGTATTCTGTTTGATAACCTGCTACAATTTCTTCTTCTGCTTCTGGTAAATCAAAAGGCATTCGTTCGCATTCAGCAAGCGCTGCTATCCAAAATATAATAAAACCTACTGGCTGGCGCCAAATATTCCATCCTAAAATACCGTAACCGGACTGCTGATTAACAATATCAATAGTACTAAGGCTGTTGGACATCATGACTACAGCTAAAACACTCAGAGCAAGGGGAATTTCATAACTAATTGACTGTGCAGCAGCGCGTAATCCTCCTAATAGAGAATATTTATTATTCGACGCATAACCAGACATCAGCAAACCTATAGGCTGAATGCTAGATAAAGCAATCCACAAAAATACACCTATACCAACGTTACCAATAATTAAATTCTGTCCAAAGGGCACAATCAGGTAAGAGATAAATACCGGAAGTATTACGATTATGGGGCCAAGTGTAAATAACCAAGCGTCCGCATTCGCTGGTACTACATCTTCTTTGAATACCAACTTTAAACCATCCGCCACTGGAGCTAATAATCCCAGAGGTCCTATATACTCTGGGCCAATACGTTGCTGTACTGCGGCAGAAATTTTTCGCTCTTGCCATATACACACCAGCACTCCCACCGTTGCAACAATCAACATTAGTACCATTGGTAACGGCATCCAGATCGCTTTTGCGGCGCCAATTGGTACTCCCATATCTACAAGAGATTGGATAAAACTTCCTTGAAAGTCAAGTTCTGTGTTCATTTTGCTTAAATCACGTTTCCTTGTAATAAAGCAAAATCGACGGTTCGTTGTCTTTCAGATTATTCAGATTTTTGTAAGTTATTACTATTTTTGCTGAAACTGTTTAGGAGTTATGCCAAGTAAACGCTTAAAGTGCATATTTAAATGACTTTGATTTGCAAAACCGCAGTAATGTGCGATTTCAGCAATGCTCATTCTTCCTGCTAGCAATAACTGCTTGGCAAGTTCTACCCTGGTACGGATGACAAATTGATGAGGAGTAGCACTTGTTGATGTTTTAAAAAGTTTTAGAAAATAGCGTGGACTCATTTGCACTAATTGGGCTAGTTCTGCCAATCCTATATTTTTACTAAGATGTGCATGAATATAATCAATAACTGTTTGTAACTGGTATCGCGATAATCCCTCTGTATAATCCTGTATCACAGGCTTGTTAATTGAGTATTTTTGTATGATGTGAACAGCTAAAGCGTTCGCCATCGTTTCCACGTATAGGCGACTGGGCTTACTATAATTTTCCAAAGCTGATTTTAACGCTAGTCCAATTTGGTAAACCAATGGGTCAGTAACTGCAAAATGTGGCGCCATTTCTACTTTGTCTGGGTCAAGCGACTCGTAAATTGTACGCTTAAAAACTAATGGTTCAAAGCCAAGTAAAATAGTACTAAAAGTCTTATTCCACCGCGCGCGAGTACTTGTATTTGCCGGAGTAATTACAATATCACCAGAACAAACTTGTTTACAATAAAGGCGCCCATCTAAAGTCTGTTCATACTGAATAGCTTCAGGCACTTGTGTAAAAATAGCAACACCTATTTGTGGAGCGATTACTTCGGGTGTTTCATGAGGTGGTTGATTGTCATATGCATTCGTAACCCCGTCCCAAACTGCTCCAAGGTTTGTTAAAAGTGGCAATCGTGAGTAAACACGCTTATAGCCTACCTCTGTTTCTTTTGAAAAGTCTATATTCAAAGGTTTCTTTTTTGACATTAGTACGTTATGGATTTATTTTTTATTTAAGAGTAACCTTGATTCATGACCGCATCCCCGGACTAAGAAATTTAACTAGTTGCTCTGTTGCATTTTGAATATCTTTGGGGTCTGTACTTTGGAGCAATGCTTCCTGTTGCCCAGCTTCAGTTTGCACTCGAATTAATGCTGCAATTACTAGATCTAACTTCCAATAAAGCTCAGATCGCGACTGAGACGGAAGCGCGCGTTGCAACACATCCAAAAATGCCTCAGTAGACGCAGCAAATTCATTGGCCGCAATACTTTTAATTGGTTCAGGTTCTGTTCGGCAACGCCCCATAAATTGGGCCCGAGTCAGCAGGGTATCTTTATTTTGGACTAAAATTTCTAGGCAGGGTTTTAGTAGTGCAGTTAAGATTGCTTCCACCGATGGCACCTGATCCCCTGCCTGAAGTTTTTCTAGCAGTGCTAATTCTTGCTCAACAACTGGACGAGCAAACCGCGCAACTACGGCTCGAAACAGTTCTTCCTTTGAACCGAAGTGGTAGTGAACGGCAGCCAAGTTGACCTTTGCCTCACTTACCACATTACGTAATGTCGTCCCAGCAAAGCCTCGCTCGGCAAAAAGGCGTTCAGCAACATTCATGATTTGTTCTTTTGTATCACTTGTTGGAGTAACCACAATTTCCTGCATCGGTTTAACCTTGTCAATTGTAATTGAGAACTTGCTAGTTGCCGGGTGAACCAAGTTTTCCAGCTATTTGGGATTTGCACGTTGCAATTTATTCAAACGTGTGTTTGAATGATATCAAACAAACGTTTGAATTAGTGTGTTTAAAGGCAATTTGGCTTTACTAAATCGTTTACTTAAATTCACGAAGTTTAGCATGATGCAAAGTCAAAGGGTCGAAATTATTGGCAAGCGGTCACCAAAAAGGCAGCTTTTAGTCGTTGGTGCAGTGCTTCTGTTGGGTGGAGGGGCATATTCGCTTTGGCAATGGCACATTACCTCTATCCAAACCACTCAACCAGCAGCGGTTCCCAGAGTTCAAAAAACCATAACTGCTTTGGGCTATCTAGAACCAAGTGGTGAGGTAATTAAGCTGTCTGCCCCAAATTCCAGCGGCAGTGCAAATCGCGTTGAGAAACTTCTAGTCAGGAGGGGAGAAGCAGTTAAAGCAGGACAAGTAATTGCTGTTTTGGATAGTTATGACCGCTTGCAAGCATCTCTGGTTCAAGCTACTAAGCAAGTTGCCGTGGCTCAGTCAAATCTAGCTGTGGTTAAAGCTGGTGCAAAAATTGGAGAAATTGATGCTCAAAAGTCTGAGATAGCCAGAGTACGAGCGCAGTCACTAGGTGAAGAACGCGCGCAACGAGAAACTGTAGCAAGGTTAGAAGCGCAGTGGTTTGGTGACAAAGTTGCACAACAAGCAACAGTTAAAAGACTTGAAGCTGAACTAAGCAATGCTTTATCAGAGTTGAATCGTTATCAACAGCTTTACAATTCGGGCGCCATTTCTCAATCGATGTATGACAGCAAGCGTCTGCCAACAAAAACTCTGGCTTCTCAGTTGAGTGAAGCCAAAGCTAACCTTGAACGTACTACTGCAACGGGAAGCAAGCAAATACAAGAAGCAAAAGTAATTTTAGCGCGGATTCAAAATACTAGTAGTAAGCAACTTAGTTCGGCTGTAGCAACACTTTCTAGGATTGCCGAAGTGCGTCCTGTGGATGTAGCGGCAGCCAAGGCGCAAGTGGATGAGGCTAATGCCGCAGTACAACAAGCGCGCGCACAACTGAATCTGGCAACAGTTCGCGCTCCCCAAGATGGCGTGGTGCTAGAGATTCATACCCGTCCAGGTGAACTAATTTCTAGTGAGGGCATTGTTGAACTTGGACAAACGCAGCAAATGACTGCTTTGTTGGAGATCTATGAAACGGACATCAGCAAGGTGAAATTAGGGCAAGCAACTAAACTATTTGCGGACAGTCTACCTGATGGACTCTTTGGTAAAGTCATGGAAATTGGTGTGCAGGTCAAGCGCCAAAACGTAATCAACTCTGACACTTCGGCTAACATAGATGCCCGTGTTGTCGAGGTGCGTGTGCGGCTCGATAGCACCTCTGCTCAAAAAGTCGCAGGACTTACAAATTTACAGGTAACAGGAGAGATTAAACTATGACGTTGATTTTGCAACCGCGCAAGAACCTTTGGCAGGCGCTACAAGATAGAACTCCATTAGGTTGGCTGCAACTGAAGAAAAACAAACCACGGCTGTTAGTTGCGGTGACTGGAATTGGCTTTGCTGATCTATTGATGTTTGCTCAACTCGGAATTCAGGCGGCATTATTTGACAGCAATACAATGCTCAATCGAGGCATGGATGCAGACATAATCATTCGTAGCGCTCAATATCGGGATTTAAATCTGGCGGATACTTTACCTCGGCGCCGTCTTTATCAGATTAAAGATGTACCAGGAGTGCAATCAGCCGAACCCCTGTATATTTCGAGGGTCGTTTGGAGAAATCCTCAGACTCGTCGCAGAACTCAATTAACGTTAGTAGGTCAAAGTCTTGATTATCCCGCATTCACGTTTGATGAAATCAATCAAAATCTTGATAAGCTGGAGCAGGCGGATACATTTTTGTTTGATCGTCTTAGTCGAGGGGAGTACGCGGAGGTTGTTGCCAAAGTTGCAGCAGGGCAATCAACTAGAAGTGAAATTCAACGTCGAACTATTAAAGTAGTAGGACTGTTTTCATTGGGCGCCTCGTTTGCTACTGATGGAACACTCGTCACCAGTCCAGAAAATTTTCTGCGCTTTTTTCCTGAACGTAGTCCAGGACAAATAACATTGGGGTTAATCAAAGTCAACAGGGGTGTTGATCCTAAACAGGTGCTTGCTGAAATTAAAGCCATCTTGCCACCGGATACAATTGCCTCTACAAAACAGCAATATGTAGACTACGAACAAGCGTACTGGCAGAGGACTACACCAATTGGAATTGTCTTTACCTTTGGTACGGTGATGGCATTTGTAGTTGGCACTGTCATAGTATTTCAGATTCTCTCAACTGACGTGAATGATCATATGAGCGAATATGCCACGTTTAAGGCAATGGGGTATCGCGATCGCTATTTGCTGCTAATTGTGTTGGAACAATCTGTGATTCTAGCATCACTTGGGTTTATCCCTGGTTTAGCACTAGCGTTGGGGCAATACGCACTCATTCGTAACTTGGGTGCTTTGCCAATTTCAATGACATTTGCTCGGTTGGCTCTTGTCTTTTCTCTAACGGTTGTAATGTGTGTGGTGTCGGGCATAATTGCGACGAAGAAGCTTCAATCTGCTGATCCAGCCGATAATTTTTAGGAGTCAGGATGAATCCAGTTTCTATAATTACAAACAATTCGACAATTGTTCCATCTTCGGTTATTCAGGTTGAACACTTAGACCACTTTTTTGGCGAAGGTACACTCAAAAAACAGGCTCTTTTTGACATTAATCTTTCTATCAATGCTGGAGAAATTGTCATCTTAACTGGTCCATCTGGTTCAGGCAAAACAACGCTGCTGTCGCTGATGGGTGGTTTGCGCTCTCCGCAATTAGGCAGTCTTCGCATGTTAAATACAGAACTAGTGGGTGCGACAAAAGCCGTTGCAGTCGAGGCGCGTCGCTCGTGTGGGTATATATTCCAGGCACACAACCTCCATAGCAGTCTAACTGCCCAAGAAAATGTGATGATGGGTCTGGAAGTACACGGCGCCTATTCTCGTTCAGAACGACGTAATCTAGCCGTGAACATGCTGGCAGTGGTGGGTTTAGCAGAACGTACTCAATACTATCCAGCAGATCTCTCTGGTGGACAAAAGCAGCGGGTAGCAATTGCCCGTGCCCTGGTCAGCCATCCTCAAATCGTTTTAGCTGATGAACCAACAGCAGCACTTGACAAAAAATCAGGACGCGATGTGGTAGAACTAATGCAAAAACTGGCAAAAGAACAGGGCTGCACAATTTTGATGGTAACGCACGATAACCGAATTTTAGATGTGGCAGATCGCATTATCTACATGGAGGATGGGCATTTAATTGACCAAGCCGAATCAGTGGCAATCGCTGGCTCCTTACACACAAATGAAGCTGTTACTTCTAAAGATACAAATTGCTAAATTAATTCCTCAACTTCAATTGCAAAAATAAACACAAGACTGAATTAATTTATCATGAAAAAAATATGAATTTTATATGAATAAAATTTCCATAGAAGTTAATTCTTCTCTAAAAATTGAATCTGTTCAAGAATTATACGCAAAAGAATTGTATTTGTTAGGTTATAGCGGTTCTTAATCAAGTGAGGTACAGATTAAATTAATAAAGCTCTTGTGGAGTGGGCATCCTTGCCCGCCTTTGTGTACTTCATTAGAACGGAAACCGCTATAGTTTCGTTCTAAAAGCAGTATTATTGGCGCCAGTTAGATAAAGTTCATTTTTCTCTGACAAACGAATTAAAGCTGGGAATATAGTACTTGCTCCCGCTTTTCACAATGCGGCGCCTTAAGCCACCTCTTAACTAGTTTGTAGGCGTACAAGTGTTTGTTGAATTTCTCACTACTACAACTTTTTTAAAGCACTGCCCTCGCCTAGTAAATTTTTCGCTAAGAAGCCATTGCAATGAATCTCTATCAAGCGCAGGCTCAATTCGATTCAATAAAAAAAATTCTGCATCTAAAATTGTTGGCATTTGGCTATAAAAATCATTCCAATTTGACCATTCGCCCTGTCTTTTTATTTCCCTTGATTTTCTTGCTACTGCATTCCATAATTGTTCCATCTGGAAAACACTAAGATTATAAGGAGCAATAGTAAGCGGTACTTGTTCATCAATTAAAGTTCTTAATGCGGCTGTCTCCCCAGGACAAGCAGAAAATAAATTTGTCCAAGCATTTTCTGTTTCTATAACAACCCCTATTTCTCTATGAGCGGAATCTAAATTGCGCCAGTCTTTCATTCTCTCTAATTGCTCCGGAGTTTTCAACAGTTTATCACGCAGGGCGTTGGCAGTATTTTTTACTTCATCAATGTGGATAATACCATTATTATCAATATACAAGGCATCTGCTTCGGATATAGGGTTAATTTTAACTTTTATTAAGCCTAACGTGTAGTCGTTACCCTTTTTTGCACTTGTAAAAATTAAGGAATTTTCAGCCACTGTACCTAAGTGGACAAGACGATTGGCATGACGTAGTTCAGCAAATACCTGGTTAAATTCATCTATTGTCTTAGCTGATTTTAATTTACTGATAATTGCCTGCAAGTTCTGAGCTATGATAGTAAGTTGACCATGTTATTGTCAACAAAATTCCTTAATTAGGAAATCTTATGTTGAAACGCATTTATATTGACAACTTTCGCTGTCTAGTCAATGTTGAACTTAACGTTGACTCAATTAATTTGTTTCTAGGTTCTAATGGAACAGGAAAATCAAGCGTATTTGAAGTTTTGCAAAAAATTCAGTTGTTTATTAATGGTGATAGTAAAGTTGAGACTATTTTTAAAGCTAAAGACTGTACTCGTTGGCAAATATTAAAAAAACAGAGGTTTGAATTAGAAATATTCGGTAATAATGGTATTTATAAGTACGAGTTAGGGATTACTCATGAAAATAAAGATAACAGTCGAGTTGAATACGAACGATTATGGTATGATAATCAACCTTTACTAAAATTTGAGCAAGGGGAAGTTCAAACTTATAAAGATGATTATTCAAGAGAATCACAATACTCTTTCAATTGGTCGCAGTCAGTTATAACTTCACTACTGCCAAAAGCTGATAATACAAAGTTAATTTGGTTTAGAGAACGAATAGCACGATTTATAATTGTACGAGTTATTCCAAGTTTAATGCATGATGAGACTCATCAAGAAGAAACATATTTAACTAGTCAAATGGAAAATTATGTTTCTTGGTATCGGTATCTCTCTGAAGACCAAGGAAAAGTAGCTGAACTAGGAAATATTTTAAAAGAAGTACTTGATGGCTTTCAAAACTTTAAGTTTGAAAGAGTAAGCGAGCAAAGCTTAGTGTTAAAACTACGCTTTTCAGGAGAAACAGATGCAAGTAAAACTATTGACTATCGGCTTGGAGAATTATCTGATGGGCAAAAAACCTTAATTGCTCTGTATACACTTATTCATGGTACAAAATCAGAAGACTATACATTGTGTATAGATGAACCTGAAAACTTTTTAGCTTTACCTGAAATTCAACCTTGGTTAGTTGAACTTTATGACCTTTGTAGCGATGGAAAACTTCAAGCGCTACTAATTTCTCACCATCCAGAATTAATTAATTATCTTTTAGCTTCACCAATTGGTTACTGGTTTGAACGTCAAGCTAATACTCCTGTTCGGGTCAAACGTATCGGTAGTGGAATATTAGATAATTCTGGATTACCCGTTTCTGAATTAATTGCACGGGGATGGTTGAATGAGTCAGCGTAGAGTTCAAATGGTTATTCTTTGTGAAGATAGACAGCAAGAGGTTTTTGCTCGTTTGTTTCTTAAAAAGCGTGGTTTCACAGGTTTATTTCGAGCTAAAATTTGCCCCCCCAAGTAGCCAATCAGGAGAGCAGTATGTACGCACTCAGTACCCGGTGGAAGTAAAAGCATATCGTCAAAATAGAAATCGCGTATCAATTGGATTAGTTGTATTGATTGACGCAGATACAAGCACACCACAGGAAAGACTCGATTGGTTAGCTCGTACCCTTGCGGATGATGAGCAGCAAAATCGCCAACCAGACGAGGCAATTGCAATATTTGTCCCTAAACGTAATATCGAGACTTGGATACATTATCTACAAGGAGAAAGCGTAAATGAGGAAGATACTTACTCAAAATTTCCTAACAATGAAGCGAATTGTAAACCCAGTGTTGAAAACCTTGCCGAACAATGTCGTTCCCAAAATATTTTAAAGGAGGCGCCTCCCTCACTTCAACTAGCTTGTGGAGAATTACAACGCTTGTTACAACTTCTATAGCTTGATTTATACAAATTATTTACTATTATGGCTTTTTTTTCGGATTAGGAAACTTCCATGTCAAAATCAAGCCATTGAGTTCCACGGACACATTTCTACTTTTGGCATCGTTATAAGCATCAATAGCTTCAGCCTCAGTATAAAGTTCAAAATGTAAACCTTCTTCGCTTGGATACACTCGTTTTCCACCAAACTCTTTTCGTATCATAAGCACTTTCACTCCCTTAAATATTTAATTACATCTATATATAATAGAGAATTATACAACTCGAATCGGAGACAACAACGCTTCAACCCATTGTTCATCAGCTTTCGACAATGCAGGTGATGGAACAGGCTGGTGATAATCTATACGTGTTGCGTAACGCGCACGTTCATACACACCATTAAATACTTCTTGTAAATTTACTAAAGGTTCTACTTGATTAAGCTTTAAAGGTATAGGGAAAGTTGGTAACTGCTGTTGCAGGGAAACACGGTAAAGTTCTGCTGCGGGACGTTGATGGCTACGACTAACTAAGATTCTATACGCGGTTGTTGTTTGCATTCCTAGAATTTCCATTGGTTTACCAGCTCGTAACAAATCTAGTTCGATTAAATTAGTAGCACTGCCTAAAATTGCTCGTCGTTTTTTCTCATAAGCAACTCGACCATCACTAGCTCGCTTATTTTTTGGAGATAAAAGTTAAATCACGGTAATAACTTCATCTGTTACCATCTCACGCACTTCTAAATAACGCTCATTAACTGAAACTGACATTGTTTGATAAGTTCGGGTTTCAACTTCAACATAATACTCGGAACTTAGCTGTGGTTCAATTGCATCTGCAATAGCTACGATAAGTCGGCTATGAAACGAAGACCAAAAAGTAGGCTGTTCAAGGTATGGATCCATGCCGGGAAATGGTGAGGGCATATGTAAAACTTCCATCACACAAACTTTTTTCTAGTATACAAGTTCTTTGCGGCTTTAGGGTTAGGCGCCTTTGTGATTAACTGTCAACTCTTAAGTGGTCTTTGCGTCTCTGTGGTAGAAAAACTATATCACTGCACAGGCAAGATGCCTGTGCTACAAGATGGCAAAATTAAGCGCTATATATATATTTCTTGTGAAGGTGGGAATAATAAGCGCATACGACTACTGTTTATCGGGGAAAAGACACTTTGTATGGCTGACGTGAAAATAATCCGTGCGGCCTTTCGTGAAATTCAAAAGCTTCCACCTGCTGACCTGCAAAGGATTTATCAGATTTTGCATCGGTTGAGTCAGGGAGATGAAAGACAAACGAAAGCGCTAAAAGGTTTTGATAATTTATTGCGAACTCGCTCTGGCAAGTGGCGCGTTATTTGGCATCGTGCAGATAATAATGTTGTTGTTATCAAAGCTGGGTTGCGCGATAGTGTTTATGATCATGCTTTTGACGAGCGAGAATGTTCGCACACAAACGTGATTGAAGAACTTTTGCACCCACAAGGTACTGCATTAGAGGAAAACCCAGCATATCAATGGAATCGAGAGCAAGATACCGATTGGTACAGGTTTGTGTATGGTAGCTATCGGTACTCACCGATTTTGACAAATTACCAGCGCAATATTTTAGATGAACCTTTACGAATATTGTGTTCGCAGTATCAACTATCAACGGTACATGAGTTTGAAGATAGTTCGTGCATTGTTATTCAAAGCGCACCTGGTACTGGTAAGACGGTTTGTGCAACTTTATTCGCTTGCGAAATTCACCGTAATTTTGGGTGGAATACAATGTTGATTGTACCGGAAGCTTTGCGACGTGATATTTCCGAATTTTCTGAAGTTAAAACAGCAGCAACTCAAGAAAATTTTTGGTTAGGCACGTTTCCGCAGTGGTTGACTAAAATTAATCCTGAGTTTAAAAACCGTCTAGCTTCAGGACAAGAAGAGCTAGATGCATTAAAGCAAGCACTGAAATATAGTCGTAAAACTGATATTACAACAGATGACGTTTTATTATACCAAGCTTTTGTATTAGATGAAAATCAAAATAAAGCCAATGATAAAAACGTTATGTATCAAGTAAACTCACACCGAGTTGAAAACTTATTGAAAATTAGTAAAAAGCATTTTTATAAAGCTTTATCTTGTCGTATTTCACGGTCAGATGCAGCGAAAATATTACAGAATTCACTCAATATTAACCCTAGCAATTCTGAATGCACTTTATTAATAGTAGATGAAACACAAGATTATTTATTAAGCGAGTTACAAGCTATTATTTCAGTATGTAAATCATGGGCTGCTCAAGGACATCAAACATATTTATGGCTGTTAGGTGATTTAAATCAACGCATTCAAGCTACTGATTTTAACTGGGGACAGCTACATATAAAAAACTCTATTGAATTAGTACGTAATTACCGTAACTCACGCCAAATATTAGAATTTGCAAATCAATTTTGGGAAGTAGCAAAAACAATTACATCTGAAAATAAATGTAAAGAGCTACCATTACCCGCGAATCCTAAACACGCTTTTGAAACTGGTGAAAGTGTAAAATTATTAGAATGTGCATCTAAAGAAGAAGCTATTTTATTTTTAGACAAGCTTGCAGGAGAGTGTGGTAACGAAGAAAATCGTCGTTATTTACTGCGTGACTTAGCAAAAGCTGTTAAAGTACTTTCTAATAAAGCATTAAACTCGAACGATAATTTAGTAATTCTCAATCCAGAAAAAGCTAAAGGTCGTGAATTTGAAGCTTGTGTAGCTTTTTGCTTGTTTGAAGGTGAAGAAAAACCAACTCTAGAAGAAAGTTTTCAGTGGTATACGCTTTTAACCCGTGCGCGTTCCCGTTTATTAGTAGTTGTAACAACGTCGGAAATGAGGCGCCTTTTTGACAATGGCTATAACTTTTTTCAGCAATGTGAAATAATCGATACTCAAGGCGCCATAAATTGGATTAGTGAAATTGTCAGTGATGCCGACTTAAACCAAATTACCGATGACGTACAACAACGTCTACTCAAACGTTGCGAAACAGGTTATCTATATTGGGATAGTTACTTAGCACTGCAATTTGCTGGAGTAGAAAACGCAGAACTATATATATGGGAAACCCAAGCCATAACACTATTAAAAAAACATACACATGAACACTTAAACAACGAACTCCAAAAAACTCAAAATATCCACCTGCGCTGCTTACTATTACGCGCAATGGGATTATCTTGGCAAGCAGTAGAAGAAGCAGAACTATTAAAAAATACCGACTTCCAAGAGTATAAATACTTATTAAAAAGTATAGCCAAAGACCTAGAAGCAAAAGGTTTACCTTATGAAGCAGCGCGCGTCAGGTCACATATATATGATGGCAACTACCAACAAAATCTAAGCTTTTGGCAAGATATCAACACTCAATCAAACGACAAACAGCCACTAGTAACACTACTATGTAAATCATTTACATCACGTCTAAATAATCTATTATTAAAAGGAGAAAATTAAATGAAATTACATACAGATGCAGAAATAGCCAAACAACTAGAAGAACTTTGGCATACCATCGAACGAGGAATTACAACAGCGAACAACGCAGTCAAACAAGCTGCCAACATTCACACAGCCATTATAGAAGATAACAGCAAAATAGAACAATTAAAATCAGACACATTCTCATTCTCACAAACTGTCAAAAACAACATCCAAGAAATCCAAGAACAACAAGTCAAACTAGAAGCAAATATCAGTACAATCCATGAAATTCGTAACGAAATAGCATCATACTTAGAGCAAATAGGAAATTACCAAACTGTACTAGATTCATTTAGACAAGGGCTAAAAATTGTTATAGACAGCGTAGACGCAACAAAAACTCAAGCGCAACAACTAGAAGCAATCTTACCAGCATTTACCAAAGACTTGCCTCAACAACTAGAACACATCAACCAACTAGCAGCGCAAATCGAAACAACCAAACAAGAAATAGTCAGATACCAAGAAAAAACTCAAACACAAACCAACGAAGTATCTCAAGCACACTCACAAATCCAAACCATAAAAACCGAAATTCAAACAATAATAACCGACTTTGGAGGAAAACAAGCACTAGACAACATACGTCTAGATAACCAAACCATCCACAACCAGCTTCAGCAAGTGCAAACAGAAATCGAACGATTAAATCAAAAACTAGAAACTCAATCAAAAAAGCAAAAACAATTCAACACCTGGTTACTAGCTCTCTCCCTTTGTTCAGCAGTAACCCTCATCCTATCAATACTACATTAACCCCTCTTGTGGCACAGGCATCCTGCCTGTGCAGTCCAATATATATAAATACAGCAGATTGCGCGTTTATACGGTACATGTAGAGACGCGATTAATCGCGTCTCTACAAGGTTTTGGGTATTATTTATATACCTCATGTACCTGAAACTTAATGTATTTTCCTACTCGCATGGGACTGTAAGTTCCCATGCTAATAGCAGAAGTCCTCTATAAGAGGACTAAAAATAAATGTTACTTTTACTACTTTCTATTAACTAAACAGATATAGCGGTTCCTATTCAAATGAAGTACACAATCACGGTTCGGGATGCCCGTTCCACAAGAGTTTTATTAACTTAATTTGTACCTTACTTGATTGAAAAATACTATAAGGCTTTTCTACAAGTGTTCTACGTATACAATTAAACTAGAGACAATATATATAGGTAGCAAACAATGCCAGCACAGTTTAAGTACGTAATGCTGATGGTGAAGGATGTGCCCGCAGCAGTAAAATTTTATAGCGAAGGTTTAGGATTAACTGTAAAAGTTTCTACACCTGGGTGGGCTGAAATCGATGCTGGTGGTACTACTATCGCTTTTCATGGCGCCGAGTCTGATGCCGAAACAGGCGACTCACCAATTTTAAGCTTTAACGTCGATGATATTCACCAAGTCATTGCCACACTTGAAAACATGGGAGCAAAATTAGAAGGACGAGTTCGCGAACCGTCGTTCGGCAAAGTTGCTGCTGTGCGTACCCCCGATAAGCATTTATTAAGTTTATTGCAACCATCAACGGTAGGCGCCACCGCTTAATTTAAATAAATTCTCGTGGCACAGGCATCCTGCCTGTGTAGTCTTTAAAGCACACCATAAATATACATCACTAGCTAATCAAAAAGTTATATATACATCTAATTATCTCAACTTTGCACTGCAAAATCTTCTACCTCAATACCCCAATTTACCCAACAAATAGCCTCACGTGCGGATGTCATATCTGGTGGGACACGCAGCATATGAATACTTCCAGTACTAAGGCAAGTCATTTTTAACAAACACATCGGTTCTTGCAATATAGAACCACGTCGATTTAATTCTGTGTAGTTATCAATCTTTAATAAAGTATACTCAAGCCTTGTATCTAACGAGGGCGGCGCCTAATTCTTCACAAATGTGTTCATACCCAATACCTTGAATGAGAACTCTTCGTAATTCAGCGTTCCGCTCTTCAAGCAGTCATAGTAGAATTTTCTGACATCACACATTACTCGTAAAATAGGACGATAACTGGTATACTTCTACTATTCCCATATTGTGTTAATAATGCTCACAATTCTGTAGATAAAAAAATAGGTATCAAAATAAACCAAATGTCTAATTTACTTCAAAGAATTACAGTTAATCCTAAACAATGCGGTGGGCGCCCTTGCATCCGTAGCATGATAATTCGTATATCTGACGTTTTAGACCTATTTGCTGCGGGTTTGAGCAGTGAACAAATATTAGAGGAAATGCCTGACCTTGAGATAGACGATTTAAAAGCAATACTTGATGGAAGCAGCACGCAAACTTAACTATCCAATGGTAGCGTGGCAATAGTTAAAACGTTATATATACCTAATACCCAAACGTGAGCAACGTATAAACACTAGGAGTATTCAATATGAGAATTAAAGGAATAAAGCGAGGTAAAAATATAGAATTGCTTGAGGAAATTGCTATTCCAGATGACCAAGAAGTTATATTAGAAATTTCCAATACAGAAGTTTTGAGAACTTATAAGCTTGAAGTATTACAAAAATCAGCAAGTCAACAAGATAAATTAGATGATTCTGAAGATATTATCATAAATAATTTTATGAATATAAGTGAATCAGCACTTGATGAGTATTGGCTTAATGAAGAGGAGGATGAAGCTTGGAAAGACCTGTAGAATATCTGACTAAAGGTGATGTCATAGTAATTAATTATCCTTTTTCAGATGGTTCAAATAGTAAAAAGAGACCTGCTTTACTTGTTGCTACATTTGGAAACAATATAATCGTTTGTGTTATTACTAGTAAATCTGGTAGAGAAAAAGAAATTAAATTAGAAGATGAAGATTTTTTAATTGGCAAATTAGATCTAATCTCCTATATACATCCTGATGCAATTTATACTGCTAAAAAAAGTACAGCGATACGGAAACTAGGTAGTCTCAAAGATGGAAAAATAAACGAAGTGACTACAGCAATTATAGAAATTTTACAACAGGCGCCAAGTTCTCCACCTCCAGCATCTAAAGCTTTAGAACGCGGTAAACCTCCTAAAAACGAGTGATAGTTATTAATTACTACTCATCATCTCAACTTTGCACCGCAAAATCTTCTGGTTGAATACCCCAGTTTACCCAGTAAATAGCCGTGCGCGCGGAAGTCATATCAGGTGGAACGCGCAATATATGAACATGGCCAGTACTAGGACAAACCATTTTTAACAGACACATCGGTTCTTGCAGTGCAGAACCACGTCGATTTAACTCTATATAGTTATTAATCTTTAATATGGATTACTGAATATACATAACGGCAGGGTAGTTACATTTATATTATTCCCGTTCTATTTGAGTAATGCTCAAGCTTTTAAAATTTTAAACTTATTCTATTTGTTGGGTTACTCTACATCAACAAGATTTGTGATGGGTTACGCTGCGCTTTACCCAACCTACGTACTCTCTGCGCTCTCTGTGGTAGATAAAATTATATTGACCCACTGCACAGGCTTTTCGGCCTGTGCTACATTTTACATTTTAGAGGGATCAACTCAATTTTTCACCACGAATTGCGTAATCTAACAACTCTATTGGATGCATCACTTCAACATTTTTACCTTGTGCTTTCAAATGCTTGCTAATTTGCAACGCGCATCCTGGGTTTGGTGATGCTATTAACTCGGCGCCTGTATCAAGTAAATTTTGCACTTTTTGCTGCCCAAGCTCCTCTGCTACTTCTGGTTGTAGCATGTTATATACACCTGCGCTTCCACAGCATAATGCTGCATCTAATGGTTCTTTTAATTTGATATTAGGTATTTGTCGTAAAAGTTGACGTGGTTGGACGCTAATTTTTTGACCATGTAATAGATGACATGCATCTTGGTAGACTAATGTCAAGGGTTTTTCGGTAATTGGTGATAGTTTTGTTGTTAAACCAACGGTTGCTAAAAATTCTTGTGCATCTCTAACTTTTGCTGCAAATTGCTTGGCTTTTTCGCTGTATTCTGGGTCGTTTTCTAAAATGTGACCGTATTCTTTTAAGGTGTGTCCGCAACCTGCTGCATTAATAATTACATAATCAACGTTGGTGTCGGCAAAGCTGTCTATCATTTGCTTTGCTAACGCTTGCGCTTGTTGGGTTTGTCCTTGGTGTTCTGGTAGTGCAGCGCAACATCCTTGTGATTTGGGAATTACTACTTCACAACCGTTTGCTGTTAGTACACGTACTGTTGCTTCGTTGACTGGTGAGAAAAATAAGCGTTGTACGCAACCCAAAATTACACCAACACGGTAACGTTTTTCTCCTTGGGCAGGAATGATTGTTGGTAGATTACTCTGAAATGATTTTAAGGTGATTTCTGGTAATATCGAATCCATCGCGGCTAGGCGAGGTGATATTAGTTTAAGTAAACCTGTTGCGCGTACTAGTTTTTGTAAACCTAGTTTTTGGTAGACGAACAAAGGAACTAGAAAAACACGTAAAAGATTCGGGTAAGGAAATAACGTGAAGATTAATTTTCGTATTAATGTATCAAACCAGTTACGAGAGTAGTTACGTTCGACTTGATGACGAGTTGCGGATATTAATTTGTCGTACTGTACCCCAGAAGGACAAGTTGTTACACACGCAAGACATCCTAAACATGAGTCAAAGTGTTGTGCGGATGCTTCGTTGAGCGCTATTTCACCTTCGTTTATTGCGTCCATTAAATAGATACGTCCACGTGGGGAGTCCATTTCTTTGCCAAGTACTCTGTAGCTTGGACATGTTGAGAGACAAAACCCGCAGTGTACACAGCTATCTATGAGTTTGGGGTCGGGTGGATGGTTTGCGTCAAACCCTTTGAGGTTTTTGATGTTGGCAGTTTCGTTGATTGGATTTTCTGAAGTTTGCATAGGAGTTAAGAGGAGGGGTAAAGTTTGTTTTTATTAATGTAGATTGCAGGCGTTACATACTATAAGGTGAGAAAGTTTGCAACGGATGAGAGCGGATGTAACGGATAAACAGATAAACAGATAAATTGACTCTCTCTGGGCTAAAGTTATCTCTTATTAAATTATAAATAACAACAACAACAACATCGTTGGTATTTTGAGCGTTTTAGAACGTTGTTGAATTTTTATCTCTGTTTAAAAAACAACGTAAACAAAGATGTGCTTCTCCTAACGTAAAGCTCTCCTAGGGCTAAAACATCGTTGTAGAATATCGCCCATAAAATAACGTTGTGGAAAATATCAACAGCCTAAAAAGCTTTCATTGCTAACGTTATAGCTGTTGTAAACGAGATAACTAAAGCCACAGAGATTCACAAGAGATTTTAGGCTATGTCCTCTTGTATCCCAGTTTCAGGATTTTCACCCTTAGATTTTGGGTTCCCAGGCTCAACACGTTTGCTCAAGGTAGAGCGCGCTGATTTCTCCTTACGTTTTTTCGGGCGTTTAGCAGTTTTATCCGCTGGTTCCACGCAGTCCCCGTGTACCTTTTGATATTCTATTAATTCGATTACTCGATCTCGGATTGTTTTTGCGGCACCGATATCGGCATGTTCGTAAAAGCCACATTGAGAGCACAGAAATTTTTCTTTGTCTCGATTTGACTTATCAGTATGACCGCAATTTCTGCACTCAATGCTAGAGTTTTTAGGATTAATTTTAACTAAAACCTTTCCTCGCTTCACAGTAAGATACTCGATTTTTAAAATTAATTCATTCCAGCTTGCATCCGAGATGGCACGATTCAAATGCTTCTTTCTTGATTGTCCGTTAGGTAAGAACCTCCCTGTACTTTCGCCCTTCGGGCAAACTTCGTTAACATCGACTTTAACTTTACAACGTTTAAGCATCCCAGCGATATTTAAATTTTCTACACCAATTGCATCAACGTTACGTGAAACAATCTCGTTAGCAATATTCCATTGGTAAGCTTGACGTTTGTCAGTAATTTTTTTATATAATCTCCCTACTGCACGGCTAGCCTTCTTCTGATTATTACTATTTTTCTTTTTCCGACTAACTCGACGCTGCCTAACTTTCAGCATTCTTCGAGTTTTTTTATTCGTTGCAATTTTAGGATTATCGATTTGATGTCCATCTGATAGGTGAACCAATTTTACAATTCCTAAATCACAACCAATTACTTTGTTTACTTCTGACAGGGGTTTTGGTACATAATCAGGTACAGTTTTGTCTTCAATTCTGACAGAAATATACCAACCATCTTGACGCTTACGTACTGTTGCAGCTTTAATTACAAAGCCTGGTGGTATTGGTCTAGAATCATGAAAACGCATCCATCCTAATTTAGACAGATAGATTTTATTCCCACTTACTTTAACTCCTGCCTGATAAGTAAATGATGTAAAATTGCTACGATTCTTAAATTTTGGAAACCCTTTTCCTTCAAAAAAGTTTTCGTAAGCAGTATCTAACCGTTTTACATTTTGTTGTAATACTGTTGAATCAATATCGGCATACCAAGGTCGAGCAACTTTCAACACTGGCAGTGCCGTGATTTGAATATCTCCAACGCTACGACGTGGAGTTTTACCACTATAAGGTAAATTATTCAAATCATATGGAAGTAAACAATACTCTCCCATTGGAACTACGGTATTTTGATTATCTTGTTTCCACGGCTCGCCGCTAGCGCCGTTCTTGCTAACAAAACAAGTAATAGGACATGCCTCAGCTTTAGTTCTGATATCGCAATAATCACCTTGTATAAATTGTTGATAATATTGAGATATTCTATCATTCAAACACCAATTATAATGGCTACGTAGCATATCAATCCACCGAACCATTTCCGCCGTTTGAGTGACATTAGGCTGAAGCTTATACAAATAGTTTGTTAGCAATTCTGACTCACCTCCTTGATTGATTAACTATAAATATTATACAAAAATCTTGGAAATATATCAAGAATAAACTTTAAAAATTTGAAGCTTACACATAGTATTCTATTTTATACTAATGAGATAAAACGTGTTGTAATAGTTATAAATATCATCTTATTAAAATATTCTAAAAAGCAATTAAATTAAATATGAGCATCGTGTTAATATCATATTCATAAATAATTACACATAAAGAGTATGATTGATGGCTAAAGCCATCCACTAAGCTTTCATCCCCGTCTTAAAAGACGGGGTTTTCAGCATATTTTATTATAAAAACGGGTTACAACTTCACAATATTTCAAGCTTGAAAATACAGAAGATGCTTCGTTCCTCAGCATGACGGAAGATGCTACCCTGCGGGAAAACTGCGTTAACGTTCCTTGGTGTGACGGAAGATGCTTCGTTCCTCAGCATGACGGGAGATGCTACCCTGCGGGAAAACTGCGTTAACGTTCCTTAGTGTGACAGAAGATGCTTCGTTCCTTAGTGTGACGGAAGATGCTTCGTTCCTCAGCATGACATAAGTCGTCTCATCTAGTAGCAGTATAATCAATCATCCGTTACATCCGTTACATCCGTTGCCAGTCTTTCTCCCCAACACATCCCTAGGTTATAAATCTTTCAGGGTTTAAAATATTCTCTGGGTCAAATTGCTGTTTTATCTTTCGCATCAAATCTAGCCCATTTCCAGTGTAACCCCATACATCTGTTTTCTGCTTGATTGAAGCAGGCGCCTCTAAAATCGTCAAATAACCACCGTGCTTTTGACATAACGCACGCGCTTCTAGTACTTTGTCTAGATGCGTAAACTCCAACATTCCTAAACCACTACTGATATGCACCATTCCTATCTCCCCTAAACTTAGTACTTGAACTGCTGTAGTAGGCAATATTCCTATTTTGCACTTAATTAAGTCTGTATTATCTGAAGAATGGATTTGTTGTTGTAATTTATCCCATAAGCTTGCGTCACCTTCTAATTCATATAGATTTCCTTGCAGTCCTAATTTTTGCCCAACCTCTAAAAGTCGAATTGCTTGCTCTTTAACACTTTCGGCTATACTTTGAAAGCGAACAATTAATCCTAGTCCTTTCCCTAACTCTAAATTTGCTACTAGTTGACTCGATAGTAAATCTGCTTGTGTAGGAGTTAACGCAGAACCACGTAAAATGTCTGCTGCTTGCTGTATTGCATCACTTTCACCCGTTAGTACAACGGTAGAAGATGCTGACTGCATAGGATATAACCTAAATGTCGCTTGGGTAATAATTCCTAAACTGCCATACGAACCTGTAAATAATTTCATCAAGTCATACCCGGCAACATTTTTTACCACCCTTCCCCCAGCTTTTGCAATTTGTCCGTCTGCTAAAACAAACGTAATACCAAGCAATTGGTCGCGAACACTGCCGTAACGCTGTCGTAATGAACCAGTATCTCCGGTAGCAATAACACCACCAATCGTTGATAATGGGTTCGGGTCGAGGGCAAGAAATTGTTTAGTGTTTCCTAACATTTGCTGTAAAGCCGCAAATTTCATGCCAGAATATACTGTTACCGTCAAGTCACCAACAGCATGTTCAATAACTTGATTCATCCGCTCGGTACTGATGACTATATCTATATCACTTGCCAAATTGCCCCAACCCAGTTTACTTGCATTGCCGCAACTCAAAATTCGCCATTTATTGCCGTGTGCAATAGTTAGAAGTGAAGCTAATTGACCTTCTGACTGTGGATAAACGATGCAACTAGGAGGTGTGACTGAAGGTAAAAACGCACGACTAATACGGGAAAGGTGACTAGTTTCTATAAAATCCCACATACAAACCGCATCTTCTCCAACTATTGCTGCAAGCTGTGGAATTTGTTTTTCTGATAACATCGCTTTCATTCGCTCACCTATTATTCCCGACTTAACTATTTTATGCCTTTAATTTGAGTAAGGCAGGTACATATCGAGTGTAAATACAGATTTATTGTTTTGAATGTACCCTAACTCATTAATATAGTTTTATATAAAAAACAAACTAGCTAAACAATTGTGACATATACAAGACTTAACATATTAATAGTCATTTCACTTGCACCTGAGCTATGAGAACGCACGCTTATGCCAACAGTAGAAAGTATTGTTCCGACACTAACGTTTCCCAGTAATACGCCCTTACCCAATGTAATTAATTTTATGGGTGCATATTCAGAATCTACCTGTCAAACGGCGCCATGCGATTGTGTTTATGTTGTCGAACAATCACGTTTACTTGGTATATTTACGGTCAATGATTTAGTGAAATTACTGCTCTCTCAAGTAGATTATACTACTATTACAATTGGCGAAGTTATGCAGGCGCCTGTAACGGTTGACAAAAACATTGAAACTAGTACAGCATTATCACTATTTGGAAAACAACATCATAAATCCTTAGCTATTGTTGATGAAGACGGTTCTTTTTTAGGGATTTTAACACCAGAGACAATTGCAGCACAATTACAAACTCAGTTGAATAAAACTAAGCAACATGCAATTCGTGCAGAAAAATTAGCAAAAGTTAATCAGCAACTACAACAGAAAATTTGCTTTTCGGTTAAAACCGAAGCACAGCTACTAAAAACAACATCTGAGTTACAGCAGATATTTCAAGCATTTCCTGATATTTATTTTCGTCTTGCTGCTGATGGAACAATACTTAGTTACTATGTTCAGGACGAATCAGCACTATATTTACCACCTGAAGAATTTTTAGGTAAACCTGTTAAAGATGTTGTACCATCCGAGGTTAGCGAAAAGTTCAATACTGCAATCGTCGAACTTAACCAAACAAAATCGCTAGTAGCAATCGAGTACTCTTTATTGATGCACGATGGAGAGAAAAGTTTTGAAGCACGTTTACTACCATCAATTCAAGAGCAAGTCATCGTAATTATTCGTGATATTACACAGCGTAAACAAGCACAAGCTGCTTTGCAAACAGCCAAGAACTCACTTGAGCGGAGAGTTGAAGCTAGAACTTATGAACTAAAAAAGGCTGAAGACCGTTATACACGAGCAATTTATGCAGGAAAAGTGGGAATATGGGAATGGAATATTGATACTAATGAAATATATATCGACCCTAACTTAAAAGCAATGCTGGGTTACGCTGATAACGAACTATCAAATTGTTTTGAAGAGTGGTTAAATTTAGTTCATCCTTCGGATATTGATGCGCTTAAAGTCGAGATAAATGCTTATATTGAAGGTTTGATTCCTAAGTATGAGATAGAGCATCGAATGCGACATCGCGATGGTCAGTATATTTGGTTTTTAGCACGCGGTACAATGTTGTGTGATATTAACGATAAAATCTGCTTCATGGCAGGCTCAAATACAGATATTACCGTCAGTAAGTATACAGAAGCTCGTTTAAAAGGCTCTTTAAAAGAAAAAGAAGTATTACTCAAAGAAATTCATCATCGCGTCAAAAACAATTTACAAGTCATATCTAGTTTACTTAGACTACAAGCACGATACATTAAAGATGAAGAAGCATTAGATATTTTGCGTGATAGTCAAAACCGTGTGCGTGCAATGGCAATGATTCACGAGAGCTTATATCAATCGACTGACTTGGGTAAGATTAAGTTTTCTGAATATATTCGTAACTTAAGTAATAATCTTGCATGTGGGTACTCCCTTAATAAAGACATAAAAATTAACTTACAAATACATCAAGTAGAGTTGAGAATAGATACAGCGATTCCCTGCGGTCTCATTATTAACGAGCTTGTTTCAAATGCAATCAAGCACGCATTTATTAACGCTGAGTTTGGAGTGATATATATAGAATTTTTAGATTTAGGAAATAGTAAATACTCTTTCAGTGTCAGCGATAATGGAATTGGTGTTCCCGATGATATTGAATTACGTAGAAACCAATCTTTAGGGTTACAATTGGTTTGGAGCTTAGTTGAGCAATTAGAAGGTTCGATTATTTTTAATAACAAACTCGGTACTTCATTCACAATCACATTCGTCGAACAATAAGGAGGAATTAACTCATGAAAAATATCCTAGTTGTAGAAGACGAGCGTATTATCGCTTGCGATATTAGAAACTCTTTAGAACGTTCGGGTTATAATGTATCCGCAATTGTCGCATATGGAGAATATGCAATTGAAAAAGCAGAAGCATTAGAGCCAGATTTAATCTTAATGGATGTAATGCTTAAAGGTCAAATGAACGGTATTGAAGCAGCAGAAGAAATTTATTCTCGATTTCATATTCCTGTTGTATATTTAACAGCTTATTCGGATGAAAATACACTTGCGAAAGCCAAACATACTCAGCCATTTGGTTATGTTTTAAAACCATTTGACGAAGCTCAATTAATTACGACTATTGAAATTGCATTTTCTCGACATCAAAATGAAATAGTCATGCGAGAAGCGCTGGCAAAAGAGAAAACACTACGCCAATTAAAATCGCAATTCGTTTCAAAAGTTAGCCACGAGTTTCGTAATCCTTTAAGTGCCATAATTACTTCTACCGAGTTACTTGTGGTTCACGGCGCCCAAATCAACGATAATAAAAAAACTGAATATCTCAATCATATCAAAAAAGCTGCAACGCATATGACAGAGTTATTAAGTGATGTTTTACTCGTTGGTCAAGGTGAAGTCGGTAAAGTTCATTTTAACCCGGCGCCTCTAAATTTAGAACAATTCTGCCAAGACCTAACCGAAGAAATTCAACTTTGTACAAAAAATTCCAATCCCATTATTTTCACCGTTCAAGGAAGATGTGCAAAGCAAGCAGAAGATAGCACATCAACTTCTAACTTACGGTGCTTAGAAAAAAACCCAGCAAATACAACAACTAATTTGACCTCTACAAAACAAGCAACCACCCAGTTACCTGTTCTTGACGAAAAGCTGCTACAACACATTTTAACAAACTTGCTCACAAACGCCGTCAAATACTCACCAAACGGTGAACCCGTCAAATTTGATTTATTCTGTCTTCAGGAAGAAGCTATCTTTCGTATCCAAGATAAAGGTATTGGTATTCCCTACACAGACCAACAAGAATTATTTAATGAATTTCACCGCTGCCGCAATGTTGGTAAAATTCCTGGTAACGGCTTAGGGTTATCCATCGTCAAACAGTATGTTGAACTACACGGTGGAGATATAAGCTTCGTCAGCAAAGAAGGAGTTGGCACTACTTTCATCGTTTCTATGCCCTTTAAATAGCTTTTAAACAAAATCATCCACATATGGTATATTTATAACACGGTATCCCTACCCAGTAACCGTAGATTATAACTAAAGGTGGTTAGTCAGTGGGCATAGTAGTTGAAAGCGTATCCAAACAGTTTGGAAGTTTTAAGGCAGTTGATAACGTTAGTCTAGAAATTGAAAGCGGTTCGTTAGTAGCGTTGCTAGGACCATCAGGTTCCGGCAAATCTACATTACTGCGTTTGATTTCAGGTTTAGAACTGCCCGACACAGGTAGAATATTGTTAACAGGCAAAGACGCGACTTATCAAAGTGTTCAAGAACGGAACATCGGATTTGTGTTTCAGCACTATGCTTTATTCAAGCATTTAACAGTGCGGCAAAATATCGCCTTTGGTCTAGAAATACGTAAGGCGCCAAAAAATAAGGTAAAAAACCGAGTTTCAGAACTACTCGAATTAGTACAATTGAGTGGACTTGGAGATAGATACCCATCACAGCTTTCGGGAGGACAAAGGCAGCGTGTCGCATTAGCTAGAGCATTAGCTGTGGAACCAGAGGTATTATTACTTGATGAACCATTTGGCGCCTTAGATGCGAAAGTTCGTAAAGATTTGCGCGCATGGTTACGACGTTTGCACGATGAAGTGCATGTAACCACAGTATTTGTAACGCACGACCAAGAAGAAGCAATGGAAGTTTCTGATGAAGTTGTCGTAATGAATAAAGGTGCTGTCGAGCAAATTGGTACTCCCGCCGAAATTTATGACCACCCAGCATCAGCATTTGTAATGAGCTTTATTGGTCCAGTCAACGTTTTACCTAGCACATCAGGGTTATTCCAAAGTAACGGGTTTGACTCAGCACATCCAAAAATGTTCTTACGACCCCAAGATATAATTATAGAAACAAATCCAAACGGTACAACAGTACCAGCAAGAATAAGTAGATTAATTAACCTAGGTTGGGAAATACAAGCCGAGTTAACGTTAGAAGACGGACAAGTAATGACAGCGCACTTATCGCGTGAACGCTTCGACGAATTGAACCTCGAACCACAGCAAAAAGTCTACGTCAAACCCAAAGACGCCAAATCATTCCCCCTTTATTATTCAATTTAACCCTTAAAACACCAATATCCACAAATGTAGAGACGCAAAATTTTGCGTCTCTCTTGTTTTATTGTGCATTTATATATATTTTCTACCTATTCCTTTTGATGTAGCAACTTTCTGTCTGTGGTGGAAGTGAAATATATTTAAAACTTTTATCCTAGTTAAGTGTTTATTAACTCAATCTAAACATCTCAAACTAATTTCAAAGCAAGTTGAAATAAATAACTTCTGTTCTAGCAATCGAATTGAAATTGTAATTATTGCATCGCCAACATTAACCCATTATCCTAAAAAATTGGAGCAACTAAAACAATGAAGCCTTCCAAAATATCCAAATTAGTATGGGCTAGTGCCTGTGTTTTCGGTATTGCCACCTTACCTATATCTTTACCAGCTTTAGCGCAAACAGGTGGTTCGGGTTCAGGCGCCTCTAATGGTTCTAGCACAGGTGGTACAACCGGAACTGGTACAACTTCAGGAACGGGTAGCACAGGCGCCACTGGTACTGGTACTGGTTCATCAACTTATGGTACAGGCACAGGCACCACTGGTACTGGTACTGGTTCATTCGGTACAGGTACAGGCGCCACTGGTACTGGTACTGGTTCATTCGGTACAGGTACAGGCGCCACTGGTACAGGAACAACTGGTACGGGGGCTGGTTCATCAACCTACGGTACAGGTACAGGAACTGGTTCATTGGGCACAGGTACAGGAACTACAGGTACAGGAACAACTGGTACGGGGACTGGTTCATCAACCTACGGTACAGGCACAGGTACAGGAACCACTGGGACAGGTACAGGAACTACAGGTACAGGAACAACTGGTACGGGGACTGGTTCATCAACCTACGGTACAGGTACAGGAACTGGTTCATTAGGGACAGGTACAGACACCACTGGTACAGGTACAGGTACAACAACTGGTACAGGTACAACAGGAGGTAGTAATTTTGGAACCGATACGACAACTGGTACAGGAACTGGCGCCACAACAGACACCACAACAAATCAAACAACTACAACAGGTGGCGCCACAACAGGTACTACTACCGATGGAACTACCACTGGTACAGGCACAACAACCGGAACAGGTACAACAACTGATACTACTAATTACCAACGTACAACTGGAGTTCAAGAAAACCGTGGTACCAGTTGGGGATGGCTTGGTTGGTTAGGATTACTTGGTTTAGCTGGTCTTCTCAAACGGGATGAAAAACCTCATGCTTATCGTGATCCCAATGAAGTAAGCACAAGATATTAAAGTTTTGTAATTTCAAGAAATCATTTAATGAACCGAGTCAGTAAATTAGAAACCCCATCCGCCATGCGGTGGGGTGGTTCATTCTAATTCTTGTGTAATCTAATTCTTGTGGGATGGGCATCCTTGCCCGTCCCTTATAAAATCACCATTAAGGCGCCGGATTAGAATTTGAGTTATCTGTATTTTTTCCTAGCAATGCTTGAAATATATTAACAAAGAGCGAAGATATTACTGAAACGAATAATATAAGCAGTAAGCCTGAGAATGCTGCGAACGGCGAAAAAATAAACAGTAGTAAAAAGACACATAATACAATTGATACTATTGTTTTATTCATTTTAATTTTACCTATTGTACTTGTTTTTATATTTATTCCTACTTTAAATTAACAATTAAACTATTTGTTTTGCTATACCCTAAAGAAAGATGTTTCCATTGAGATAGTATTTGAGTAATTCTACGTTTGCTTCTTTCTTTTTTTAAGGCTTCTAGGGGTGTGCGAACGGATGATACTGCTTGCTGTCGAAATTCTAGGTTTGGTTTTCCAGCTATTTTTAAGCCTTTTTCCAAGTTTATAATTAATGTGTCTAAGTCTTTTGTAGATACCTTGTTTACTGTTTCTTGTGCGTTTGTGGCTATACTCCCTAATGCATACGCAGCACTATGTCGTACTGATATATCTTTATCTTCCATGCTTGTGACTAAAGCGGGTAGTGATGAGAGCGCACGTACTCCAATATTTCCTAATGCTGTCGCTGCTGTTAATCTCACCCAAGTTTCTTGATCTTTTAGAGTTTCAGTCAAAGTGGGAACTGCACTTTCCGCATAATTACCAAGGCGAGTTAATCCGTGTGCTGCATTATAACGTACAGATGCGTTTTCGTGTTTTAAATTAGCTACCAAGTAAGGTATCATGGCTCGTTTGCCGATACTGCCAAATGCTTCTACTGCGGCAGAGCGAACTTTTGGGTCTTTGTCTTGTAATGCTCTTGATAGTGCTGGTAAAGCTGGCGCCGCATCATTGCCTATTTGAGCTAATGCAGTAGCAGCAGCAGCACGGACTTCAGGGTTTTGATGCTGTTGTAGTGCCGTAATTAAAGCCTGAACTGCGGGTTTACCTATATTTACTAATGATTTTTGTGCTTGCTGGCTTTGGTTCGGGTTGCTTAGTTGCTGGATATACGAATTTATTTGTGATGGGTTGGTTGATTGTGCTAAAACTGAGTGCGAAAATAACGGTGTGATAAATAAGGGTGATATAGCAATTAATATTGAGGCTTTACGTGACGCGCGGGAAATAGTTTTCATATATCTTATTAAATACTAGCTACTGTTTGAAGCATCTAAGAATAATAACGAACTTTACTGTAATTTGTTTCTGGACTCTCCTCTTCTCTGCGCTCTCTGTGTCTCTGTGGTAAAAAATTATTTCACCACAGAGACATGGAGGACACAGAGAGAGAAAATAAAAAGCCTCCCTAATCTAAAGATGGGAGGCTGGTATTGAGATTAAGGGGGAGATAAGGGGTTATATCAATAAAGCTGTGGCTGCCACGGCGCCTGCAATTGCTGAGAAAATAGCGGAGACAACTGCTGTGAGGAATAGCCACCAAGCGGCATTGGCTGCGGCTTTACGGGTTTCTTCGGCTTGGCGTTGTGCTTGTTGTTTAACGTCTTCTAGGCGCCGTTGTGCTTCGTGTTGAATACGTTCTGCACGTTGTAATACGTTGTTGCGTGCGCGCTCTACTTGGTCAATAACTCGGTTGACATCATCTTGAGAGATGTCATCACGAGAACTCATTATTGCAACCAAGGTTTCACGGTTAAACGATTGCAAACGGTCTTTTAATGCATCAAATCCTGCTTGTGGGTCATCGATCAACTTACGAACGTCGCGTTTGATGCCATCGTAGTTTAATTCTGGACGGTCAAGCGAATTTAGGTAGTTACGAATTTTTCCGAATACTCCATCGATTGCGTCTTGGATGCGTCGTTGTATTCCTCGTACTTGCTCGACAAATTGGTCGCGCACCGAGAAGATGTTATCTGCGATTTGTTCAGCTTCGGTATCTGTAATATCTTCACGAATTTTGAGCAGCGCTACTATTGTGTCGCGGTCAAAGTGTGAAAGACGCTCGGATATAGTGTCTACTCCAACTCGTGGGTCGTGTAGTAGTAAATTCAAGTCACGTTTGATACCTTCTGGATTGAGTTCTTCTTTACCTGTTTGGCGCAAATACTCTTGCAGGTAAGCTTGGAAGGTTTCTACTCGTTGCTGTGTACGAGTGGCAATTCGACGTGGGGCGCCTATAATGTCACGAATCGAAGTTTGTACCGAATCGATAACTTGGTTAACTTGTTCTTCGCTTAAATCGCGTCGCTGTGATAGTAATTGTACGAGGGTATCTCTATCAACGTTAGACAAGCGATTACGTAAAGCAATTACACCTTCTTGGGGGTTTTGGAACAGTTTGTTTAAGTCGCGCTGAATACCTTCGGGGTTTAATTCATCTTTGCCTGTTTTCCGTAGGTAATCTGTTAGCGTAGCTGTTACGTTGTCGTATTGTTCTTTGGCTTTGTCAGCTATTGCTGACGGCGCCTTTTGAACATTATGCCACGACTCTGAAACTGTATTTATAATTTGATTTGCTTCACTTTCCGTCATATCTTGACGTTGCGTGAGCAATTTAACGAGAGTATCACGGTCAAATCGAGATAAACGCGCTTGAATTGCCGAAAGTCCAGCTTGCGGGTCATCAAGTAATCTTTTTAGGTCTGCACGAATAGCATCAGGGTTTAGTTCTGATTTACCAGTATTTCGCAGGTAGGATTCTAAATTCAACCATAAAGTTTCAGCTTGATACTTAGCTTGCTCTGCTAGTCCTTTTGACTCAATTAAAGCTTGGTCGCGCTGTTTTTCTAACAATTCGACAACATAGGTAGCTTCGCGAGGTTGAATATCATTCCGTTCGAGTAAAATATCAAGCATTTGCTGACGGTCAAGTATTGATAACCGTCGTGATAACGTTTCGTAGTCTGCGTTTTTGTCTTCGAGTATGGGTTTAAAGTCTCTCTCAATAGCTTCGGGTGTAAAGTTGTCTTTGGGAGTGACGAGCAAATAACTTTCGACTCGACGCTGCAAGTCAAGCACTATTTCCCGCTCTTCTGCTGCTGTGACGCTTACTAAAACTTCTTGACGAACTGCTTCGAGTTTGTCGGCAATACGTTGAATTTCGGTTTGTGTCAACAACCCACGTTGCTGAAGAATATTTATAAAGTCGTTACGTCCAAGACTTTCTACTTCTTGACGGACTCTTGCAGGGTCAGCAGCAGGGTCATATATAACGTCGCGGAATTCTTGAGCGATTTTTTCGTTACTTAACTGCCATGCGTAGGTGTTGAGTAAATAATTTTCAACGTCCGCACGAATTGCGCTAAAAGGTTGAGATGGCGTTGGTATACCTAGTTTATCTGCTTGGTTACTAACTTTATCTTTGGCTTGACTTAAGGTGCCTATAATTTTCTCAACATCAAAATCAGATAAATCTGTACGTCCTAGTACAATACCCGATAACGTTGAAAATCCTTGTTGTAGTGTTCTTTGCAGTGGACCAGGAGTTGCTTCTTTGGCAGCTCTATTATCAGATTGTTTTGCTGAACGTGTTTCTGCAATTAAAGCTTCTAACTTAGCGTTCAGTTCATCTGTTTTAGTTTGTCCTGGTGGTAAAGATTTGAGGTAATCAACTAACTCACCCAAACGGTCTTTCTGAGGTTGTTGACCAACTACTTGCTGCCATACTCCATATAATGTATCCGCAATACGATTTGCATCACGTTTGGAAATGTCAGTACGTTCGCTAACTAAACTAATAAATTTGTCTTTATCAATATGGCGAAGGTCACTACCTGCAATGTCTTTTAACTGAGGGTCATTGAGTAATTTTTCAAATTCGCTTCTTATTTTACCCAAATCTAACTCAGGTGGACGAAGCATTTCCAGATAATCTTCAATATTATCTCGGATATGACCTGGGTCAATGGCGCCACCAAACTCTCTGCGTACAGCTGCTGCTGCTGCTTCTGCTGTTGAGACTACTTGATTATTCACTGCTTTGGCGCCTAATGCGGCAGTAGCAGTACCCATAATCGCTTGCAGTCCGGATGTTGCAGTATTGACGACGTTACCAATTAAAGAACCTACCGTTGTAGAACTTACCCATACTAAAAGTAAAAAGTAGGCGCCCCAAATTACTAGCCCTAATATTGCACCCAATCCAGGACTAAGAACTAATAAGCTGAGTTTAACTGCAAGAAACGATGCAATAGCTAGTGCAATCGTGACGGTAACCAAAGTCCACATACCCACAGCAGTTCCAATTTTACGGATTGTCCCGCCAAAACTGCCTGCTTCATTATGGGTCGAATGTGAGTCGGAGTCAGAGGAACGTCCTAAATAGGTAATACCAGCGGCAACCGATAAATTTGTTAAAACTAGTTGAATTGCAAAAGCCAAAATCACACCAGCGATTAGAGCTACAAAGAACCGGGGGCCTGCTGTAACCACCGAAGCTTGCGCTGGTGAGATTTGTGAGGTGTCTATTGGCGCCGCTTGCATAAACCACAATAGTGGCTTAATACTGAACAGCCTTATATCTAATTTATCAAACATTGTATCTGCTTCCTCTAATCCTATTAAAACATCGGTGGATAAAATTACATAAGGGAAAGTTATTGTATGGATTGACCCAACTCTTAAGTAATAGAATCGGCTATACAACACCTTTTGGGCATCTCTCGCTAGTTTGAACCCTACCTCCAGCGTTAGATAGAAATGTCATCATCTTTAGTCCAAAGGCGCCACTTTGTATCAAAAATAGGCGCCTGTCGCTAAGAAACCGTGTTTTTAGTATCAACCGAATGTTACATTCGTTACATTTCGTTACATTTTGTTTTTTTTAACATCCTATGGGTGGATATTTTCACGTAAATACTATTGAAAACAATAGTCCACAAGTGCGTGCATGTTGTGCCTGTAGACAGAAACCAAAAAACTTTTTAAAAGTTAAATTAAAGACAACAGAAAAACAACAGCCGACTAATTAGATAAAAAACTAATTAGATTAAGAAATTAGGCTAAAACATTGCGCTCGATAATGAAATTTAGGGGAAATGAAAATGGAAACTCGTGAAACTCGTCCATCAAGTGATTTACCAGCGGTAGCTAAAGAATATAACGGTGTTGACCGCAACGCTTTTCTTTTCGGTTTTACTCCTCAAGCGGAGTTATGGAATGGTCGCTTGGCAGCAATTGGATTCCTCGCTTACTTGCTTTGGGACTTAGCAGGATACAGCGTTTTACGTGACGTATTGCACTTCATCGGTTACTAACTAATAAGAAACCGGGTTTCTACGCAAAATCTTGTTTTTATTACAACATATCAACAAGAAACCCGGTTTCTCAAGCCTATTACTAATTACCCAATACCTAACATCGGAGAAAGAAAATGGAAACTCGCGAAACTCGTCCTTCAAGTGATTTACCAGCAGTAGCTAAAGAATATAACGGTGTAGACCGCAACGCATTTCTTTTCGGTTTTACTCCTCAAGCAGAATTATGGAATGGTCGCTTGGCAGCAATTGGATTCCTCGCTTACTTGCTTTGGGACTTAGCTGGTTACAGTGTATTACGTGACGTATTGCACTTAATTGGTTACTAACTAATCATAAACCGGGTTTCTATGCAAAATAT
>NZ_RSCL01000025.1:54686-149129 GCF_003991905.1 Dulcicalothrix desertica PCC 7102
TCTTGCTTACTTGCTTTGGGACTTGGCTGGTTACAGTGTATTACGTGATGTATTGCACTTAATTGGTTACTAACTAATCAGAAACCGGGTTTCTATGCAAAATATTGTTTTTATTACAAGATATCAACAAGAAACCCGGTTTCTCAAGCATATTACTAATTACCTATTACCTAACATCGGATAAATAAAATGGAAACTCGTGAAACTCGTCCATCAAGCGATTTACCAAAAGTAGCTAAAGCTTATAATGAAGTAGACCGTAATGCTTTTATGTTTGGCGCCAATCCTCAAGCCGAACTATGGAACGGTCGCTTGGCAATGATTGGATTCCTTGCTTATTTACTTTGGGACTTGGCAGGTTACAGCGTCATACGCGATGTATTTAGTTTTCTTGGTTAGTTTTAATTAGTGCTGAGTGCAAAGTGCTGAGTGCTGAGTGAATTCAATAGTATATAACTACTATTGAATAGGTATTATTTCTTAACCCTCCAAAGTTTGGGGGGTTTTGGTGTGTGTAAATACTTATCACAGGGAACTTTAAATATAGATGTCAAATTCAATCTATTGCGTTATATTTTTTCCAGATTACAATCGGTAATAATGATTGAAGAAAATGCAGGAGTTGACCCTTGAGTAATGCCGGGTTTTCTGGAAAGCCACAAAAACCCTCACCTGATTCTGGTGAAGATATTCCCGCAGCGTTACGCGACGCTTCTGATGTGGCGCCTGGTAAGGGTAAAATACCAGTATTGATATTGGGTGGAGCCGCTGGGTTTGTTGTGCTTGCTGTTATTAGTGGATTTTTATTCTTTATCACTGCACCAAAAAAATCCACACAAGAAGCTTCGGCACCATCGACTACTGTAAGTCCATCTGTTAATCCTGCTGATGCTCAAGCTCAAGCGAATGGTTCATTATTGGGACATTTGCCGTATGCTGAAGCTCCTGAGTCTGAACTTGCTTCTATTTCTAACGATGGACGCTTCAGGATGCGAAAAGCTGCTGCACAACAATTTTTAGCGATGCAACAAGCTGCTCGTAGCGCTGGTGTAAATTTAACTGTTATTTCCGCGTTTCGTTCAGTTAAAGAACAAGAACAGTTATTTTTCGCTGTTGGCGCCCAACGTAACCAAACCCCAGCACAACGTGCGGCACTGTCGGCGCCTCCTAATTATAGTGAGCATCATACTGGTTACGCGATTGATATTGGTGATGGGAATGTACCGGCTACAAATTTAAGTGCTAACTTTGAGAAAACTAAGGCTTATGAATGGTTATCACAAAATGCCGCTAAGTTTCGCTTTGAGTTGTCTTTTCCGAAAGATAATATTCAAGGTGTAAGTTATGAACCTTGGCACTGGCGTTTTGTCGGTGATACTCAAAGTTTGGAAACGTTTTATAAGGCGAAAAATTTAAAGCCTCAAAAGTAACTTGTGATACCAGTGGCACAGGCATCTTGCCTGTGCAGTGAAGTATTTAATTTGACGAGATAGACACAGAGTAGAGACACGTTCACGTAGTGTCACGCTCTTAATAATCGTGTCTTTACAGAGATTTGAGCATTGGCTCCGTCTTTGTTGTGTGTGGATTGATACTAGCGAATATGAAACTGGGAATAATAAAAGCAGTAGCTAGTAATCAAAATTAATTTTCATGGATTTAATTCTAAAACAACAAGCATGTAATCTAAATACCCCACCGGAGCAACTACGTGCGCTTGCAGCAGAAAGTAAAGAGCTAGCGCGGTTAGTATGTACAAATCCTAATGCAGAACCAAATTTATTACGAGAGTTAGCAAATAAGTCTGATTATAAAATACTGTCGGCAATCGCAAGTAATCCTAATACCCCTACTGATATTTTATGGAAGGTAGGTTTGGATTTTCCAGAGGAAGTTTTAAGTAACCCAGTATTGCCACTCTTACTTTTAGAAAATCCTAATTTAATAGAACAAATTCCAGATAAAACTTTAGAAAGTTTTTTAAAATTAGATGTAGTGCCAGATTCGTTTATCAAGTGGGTAGTAGATAGAAAAAGGGAAAATAATTTGCCCCTTGCAGTCGCGATGAATCCAAAAGCTTCTAAAGAAATATTAGATATATTAATCAATAATCAAAATATAACATATGAATGTTTCCGCACATATAAAAATGTTATCGATTCAGCTAAACTACATATTAATTGGTCTGGTGAAATAGATGCAGATTGGAATGAAGCAGCTTTCGTTATAATGCAAAATACATTTTTTTTTCGTATTAGTATAGATTTAGCAGCATATTATGTAGGTTTAATCCCAGAATCATTAATTATTAAAGTCAGTCGTTATATATTGGTTAGTTTAGCTAATAACCGAAATACTCCTATACATATTTTAGAGAAAATAGGAGAACATCTATTTTTAGAATCAAATGATAACACTATTGATAAGTCTATACTAATTGCGCTTGCAGAAAATCCAAACACCCCCTTAAATTTGTTAGAAAAACTCCTTGGAGAAGTTGATACAATGTGTTCTCAAGCAGTTCGTGAAAAACTTATTTCAAATTCCAATATCCCCCTAAATATTCTACAGAAGTTTCACTCTGATAATATAGCTATTAAAACTCTTAACACTTCATCAGAAATACTACGAAAATTAGCTAAGAGCAAATGGATACATATTCGTAGAGGTGTTGCATATCATCCAAACACACCAATAGATGTATTGAGCGAACTAGCTGAAGAATTTGACGAAATACTTTATCTTGCTTTGGCTGTTAATGATAATACTAATGCTGATATACTTCATAAAATAATACAAAATTATACAGAACGAAATAATAGATATTTTAATATTATTGAGGCAGTTATGTGCAATCCTAATACAAGCGAGCAAACTTTAAAATTAATATTAAAAGATAATCAAAATTATTATTTAGTAAAATTAATCTCTCATCACCCTAACGTCACAGAAAATATTCTTGAAGAATTAGCTAACATCAAATCTGATGGAGTTCTTATAACATTAGCAGCTAGTCAAAAAACACCTGCATCAATTTTAACTAAACTTGCAACAATAGAAAATAATGCTATTCGTATGTCTCTAGCTGGAAATCCAAGTACTCCGAAAGAAGTTTTATTAAAACTTGAAGCATATAAAAGTAAAATATTTTATAAAAATTCAATCAAAAATCATACCAAACAGCTATTAAAGGCAGTCAATCATCAAATTCGCACGGATAAAATTGCTTCTAATGCAGGTTTCGGTTTTGTCTCAAAAGAAGAAAATCCTGAAGTTTTAATAAAATTAGCGCAGCATACGGATATTTCTATTAAGCAAAAAGCAATTACAAATTTGTATGAATTTATTCTCGTTAATCCTAATGTTTCTACGCAAGTGCTAGAACAAGCTGCTAAAATTCCATACCTTGCTTTAGAATCTGCTATAATCCGTCATCCAAATACATCTGTTGAGATATTGGAGCGATTTGCAAAACACCGTCAAGCTAATATCCGCTTATTAATTATTAAAAATTATAAAACTCCTATCAGTATTATAAAAATTTTTTTAGAAGATAAGGATAAACTTGTCAGAGAGTCAGCTTTAGCTGTTCATCAGCAATCTTTGTCAGAAGAGAAAGATATTTATTTCGTTGAGCAATTACAAATTGTTCAGAATGTTAATACAATGTCTAACATTCTTGATGAAATTGCCACTAGTAAATGGTTAATTATTAGAGAACGTGTTGCGCTTCACCCTAATACTTCTATAGATACTTTAACAAAACTGGCTGAAGACAAAGCAAGACATGTACAGCTCGCAGTTACACAAAATCTTAATGCTTCTGATGAAATTCTTGAAAAACTTGCTCATCGACACAAATGGAATACCGATGTTCGCATAGCAGCCGTAAAAAATCTTATTTCAAGAGGTTCTAAGAGAGCAAGTAAATTTATTGGTCAGTATATAAAAGATTCTCCGTTTAGTTTGAGTCGCGTGTTTGCTTTGCTACATGCACTGGCGCCTACTCATTTGCTTATCAAAAATTATCGTTCTAGCTATTGGTTAGAAAGATATGCGATAGCTCAAAATCCGAACACTCCTGATTATATACGTGAATTTCTTACACAAGATGCTAATCGTATTGTTCGTGCTGCTGCAAAAGCAAATATAATGAAAATGCTTTAGAACTCTTACTTGTAAACAAAGTCAAAATCTTAGAGATGCTTCGTGCCTCAGCATGACAGTCTTAGAGATGCTTCGTGCCTCGGCATGACACAGAAGAGAGATGCTTCGTGCCTCAGCATGACAGGAGAATAACGGATATAACGAGTAAACCATCCGTTACATCCGTTCTATCCGTTGCCTACAACCTTATATTATTCAAGTTACTGCGTGGGTTATACGAACGAATTGCGCGTAGCTTTTCGTATAATTCGCGTTCTTGCTGACTCAAATCTTTAGGAGCAACAATCATAATTTTTACGAGTAAATCACCACGTCCACCTTTTCCTGATACCCAACCTTTACCACGCAAACGCAGTGACTGCCCAGAACGTATTCCTGCTGGTACGTTTACTTTTGCTGTAGTTCCGTCAGGTGTTGGAACGTCGATAGATGCTCCTAATACTGCTTCATCTGGTGCTATTGGGACTTCGCATACTAAGTTATCGCCGTCTAGCTGGAAAAAGGAGTGTGGTTGAATTTGGACTTTTAGGTATAAATCACCACGTTGTTTAGTTTGTGGGTTGGTTGGCCCTTTTCCACGTACACGTAATCTACTTCCTGTTTTGGCGCCTGCGGGAATGCGAACGTTAATAATATCGTTAGCAACTTGAAGTCTTTTTTCAACTCCGTTATATGCTTCGCCCAAAGATAACGAAATCATTGCTTCGCTATCTTGAGTGCCACTACCCCCAGCATAATCTTGCTGAAAGCCAAAACCATCATACCCACTTGGGGCACCTGTGGAAGTTCGATACGAATAACTTTGACTGCGGGCACCTCCGGGACCTCCAAAGCGACCTAATAATTCATTTATAAAGTCTTCAAAGCTGCCGTACTGCCCGAAGTCGAAGCCGTTCATGTCAACGCCAACACCACCAGCACCAGCGCCTCCAGGGAAACCTTGTCCTGCTTGTTTCCAGTACTGACCAAATTGGTCGTACTTTTTACGCTTGTCTGGGTCGGATAATACTTCGTATGCTTCGTTGACTTCTTTGAATTTTGCCTCGGCTTGTTTATTTCCCTGGTTTACGTCAGGGTGATATTTACGTGCGAGTTTACGGAATGCTTGTTTAATTTCTTCTTGGCTAGCAGTTTTGTTAACTCCCAAGAGTGAATAATAATCTTTAAAATCGGTTGCAGCCATTCAGCAGCCTCCTGTAGAAATTACTGATAATAGGTTTTTAGTTTATACCTTGTTCCTAAATTTAGGATGCAAGGTGTTAGATATTGTTTAGAGATATATGGCGAGAGAAAAATACTCTAATTTATAACTTAACAAATAATTTAACAGGACTAAGTGCGGTTCTTGCTCAATGTCAAAGGGCAATTTCCGAACTCATAATCAGTGCTGAGTGCTGAGTGCTGAGTAAGTAAGAAGTAACAACTCAGCACTCAGCACTTTCTACTCAGCACTAGATAATGGTTCCGTCTGGAATGATGGCGCCTTTGAGTACTACTACGATACCGCTTCTAATGTAAAACCCTTGAGCTTCACGGTTAGCTTCTTGAACGTTATCTTTGTTGATAATTCGGACATCATGACCAATATGTGCGTTTTTGTCGATGATGGCACGACGAATTATTGTTTCTGCTCCAATTCCTACGGGAATATTTCCTTCATCTCGAATACCCTTTCTATCTACGGAGGTTTGGTAGAAGTCGGCGCCCATTAATAACGAGTCTTCAATAATGCATCCAGAATCTACGCGCGCACGTACACCAAGCACCGAATGTTCGATTCGACAATTTTTGAGGATACATCCTTCCCCAATTATCGATTGGGTTATTTGACAATCTAATAATTTACTTGGAGGTAAGTAACGAGCGCGGGTGTATATGGGAGCTTGTTCGTCGTAGAAACTAAATGGAGGCAGTGGCTGTTGTGTCAGCGCTAAGTTCGCGTGATAGAAAGACTCTATTGTTCCAATGTCTTCCCAGTAACCGTTAAACAAATACGCCTGTACGTTATGGTCTTTTGCTGCATCTGGAATAATCTCTTTACCAAAATCTGTTCGTTCTAAAGATTCCTTGAGTAACTTGATCAAAACCTCTTTCTTGAATACGTAAATCCCCATTGAGGCAATATACGGTTGAAGCTTGGCTTGCTGCTCACTTAATCCCAGTACGCTAGTATCAACTTGCATCTGTTTAAGAGCATCACCTTTTGGCTTTTCGCTAAAGTCAATTACCCTACCTGAGTCATTAATTTTCATTAACCCAAAGTCTGACGCGCGTCGCTCATCCATTGGTATTACCGACAGTGTAATGTCAGCATTTGTTTGACGATGACGTTCTATAAATAATCGGTAGTCCATCCGGTAAAGGTGGTCACCCGATAAAATTAGGAATTCCGAAACATTCCATTCCTCTAATAACCAAAGGTATTGACGTACTGCATCTGCTGTTCCTTGGAACCAACTAGGGTTTTCGGGTGTTTGCTGTGCTGCTAACACCTCCACAAAACCCTCACTAAAACCCGCAAAACTGTACGCACGAGCAATATGGCGGTTTAAAGAGGCTGAGTTAAACTGCGTCAGGACGTATATCTTATATATTTCCGAATTTATACAGTTACTTACAGGGATATCTATTAAACGGTATTTACCTGCCACAGGCACTGCCGGTTTCGCACGTAACTTCGTTAATGGGTAGAGGCGGGTTCCTGCACCGCCGCCGAGAATTATTGATAATACTTTTTTCACTCTGGTTTCTCCCGACTGCCGTTCATCTCCACCTTCAGTTTATGACTCTCTGTTACTACTGATAAGGGGGTTACAAAATTCTATTGAGTTTATTTATAAACAATATTTTATTTTTTATAAAAGTTTTACTTTGATTATTATTATCTTATGTATAAATATTTACCTTGCTTTAGTGTTCACATTACCAGGTGTCACTCTTGTACGTAGGTTGGGTCGAGGAACGGAACCCAACCTACGTACAATATTATATTTTCAGAGAAAAATAATTACTTAACTATGACTAAAAAATAATAACAGTATTAATAAGTAATAACACTGCCAAAATCTAAGTAACTAATTTCCAACTTTCATCAAGCGCAGTTTTTGCGATAGCTTAATAGACTTCACCCAAGGTTGGTGTGACAGTTCAGAAACTGTACCAGATGAAACGGTGGCAGTATAAATATCTTTGTTGCTAGCTACATCTTTAATTCCTAAGCTTTCTAAAAATGTAATAGCAGGCGCCTCAAGTGGCTGATTGGTATGAATAAATACTATTAGGCTGGGTTGTTCTGAGGTATCTACTTCGTCAATAGCCATTGCTAAAGCAGCATCAATTTTCTTGTAGTTCATATGTTTGTATTTAAAATCAATACACTATTAAACTAACAAGATTTATTTAGTATGCGTAACTATCTTAAGAGATAATGTGAATTGGGACAGGCAGGGATGCCTGTTCCACAAGAGGTTACAAGAGGTTACAAGAGGTTACAATATTTGAAGGGTTACAGGTTTTCGGTGTTGATTAATCCGAATCCCCATTTTGGATCGAAGGTGTTTTGAGGTTGTTCGGGAATATAGCTGTTGCTGCGTAACATTTCTTTGGCTTTTTCAGGCGCCAAGCTTGGGTCACGTTGTAACATTAAAGCTACTACACCTGTGATAAATGGACATGCCATGCTTGTACCTGCCATCATCACAAATTTGGAGTTAATCATCATGGAACGGTCGAAACCTGCTGCTGATGACATTGTTGATGCTATCATTGCTCCCGGCGCCGCAACATCAGGTTTTTGAGCTTGGTTACGTAATGGTCCTTCGCTACTAAAATCAGAAATATCATCTAGCTTTAATCCAACTTCGCGCTCTTTACCGTCGATGTCGTTGTACTTATTTATTGTTGTATAAGCGGCTACTGTTATTGAAGAAGCTGCACAACCTGGAGAGCCAATTTTCATGGCATCTTCGACGCTTTGACCTGTAAAGAATACTGAACCAGAGTTGTCAATTGTCCACACATCAACGCGGGTTTCGTTCGATGTTTGATTTCTTAAGCGTAATTGCCAAATTCCACCTGATACTGGTGAAGATTCTGTACCGCGAATTTGAACGAAGAAATTATAATCTCCGTTTGCTGCATCTGGACCAGGTGTGACGATTTTTATGCGCGCATCAGGCAAAGTATATTCTTGTGCAGGATTACCTTCAGTAACAACTTTTTGCCAAGGTGTAACAAAATCGTTAGGACTCCGTAATTGCACTTCTAACTCAGCACTCTTACAATACCATCCGTTTAACCAAACGATACCAGCTTGATTAAGCGGTACGTTGAACCGCATTGTATGCATTGAACAAGGTGCCACTACAGCTTGACCGTGAATATTGTCGTTGCCTTCGTTTCCTGCTGCACAACAAACTATACGTCCGGGGCCTGTTTCTGCGTCAATAATTTTAGATAGTGAGTCACTACCATCGTGTGCGTCGGCATGTCCACCTAAGCTTAAATTTACTACTGCTGGTTTGCCTAACTCGCGTGCAACTCGAAAAACGTAGCGAATACCGTCTGCAATGTGAGCATCTTGTAAATCACTTCTAACTATTACTAATTCGGCTTCAGGCGCCACACCACCATAAGTTTCATCTGCACCTGCTGCAATACCAGCTACGTGGGTACCATGTCCTTCGGTATCTTGAGAAACAGTGAGTAGTGTGTCTGTAAACTCGGCACCGTAGCTACCTTCAGCAACACCTGGCCCAGACATTGTTTGATCCCAAATACGCAAAATGCGACCTGCAAAAGCTGGGTGTTTAGCATCAATACCACTGTCTACAATACCAATAACTACACCTTTACCTGTTAGTCCTGTTTTATTCTTAAACTCAGGAAGCTTAACTTTACCTGGCGCCACATCCATCAATAACTTCATTTTTCGTGATGGCTTTATACGCTGAACTGTCTCTTCTTCTGATAATGCATCTAAACCATCAATAGGTAAATATGCTGTTCTGACGGCGCCTGTATTTTGGTTGACTCGAACTCCATAGGGTTCAAGATGACTCAAGTCAGCATTTTCATCGCAGTAAACAAAAACTACGCTCTTAGTTGGCTTAACATTACTTTTTGCCGAAACTATACCAAGAGAACGTTTATGTGGTATTAACGCTTGCTCACCTTCACTTTGATAATCTTCGTATGCAAGCAAAAGTCCAGCGGAAAGCTTTTCGTGTCTCATGTTTACCCTCTATATTTTAAGTTTTACTAGTTAGTTATTTAGTTATATGTCTGTAGTAGATTAATCACCCAATTGACTTGAGATATTAAACAAATTTAGATATCGTACATGTGACTGTATCGGTTTAGACAATGAAGACCTTTATAGCCCTCTCAATTTCAGATCGAAAAGGGGGCATGACCCCTCTTTATGTCAAATGAATTACTATACTGCTAGATAATTAAAGGTATACACGGTCAAATTTGAAGATTTCGGAAACAGATACAGAAGAAACCTGGTTTCTTTAAGAAACCAGGTTTCTGAGACAAAAAATAAAGGTGATACTTATTTCATATTCGTTTTTGCGTCTTTAACTGCTGCTAAAAAGCTAAGTATAGTTGAAGGAATGCTCAAAGCTAAGATGATGGCAGTGGTTTGCGTACCAAGGTTAGGTTGACCATAACTTAATTCAAAAACAGAACCAACTGCTGCAATGGCAGTGACGCACGAAACTGCTAGGAAGAAACCGCTTTTTGGGGTTAGATACACTTTTACTATCCGCCTTTATACTATTGGTTTAACTGCTTGCTGTGAGAAACCATTTTTAGATAGTTCCTGTCCCAATGCAAGCGCATTCTCTACGCGGTCTACAAAAACCACACCGTTGAGGTGATCCATTTCATGTAGAATACAACGCGCGAGTAAACCATCAGCTTTCAGCGTTTTTGGGCGCCCATACTCGTCTTTGTAAGCAATTTCCACGCTTTCTGGACGTTTGACATCCATATAAACGTTGGGGATACTTAGACATCCTTCTTGAGCAACGTCACATTTTTCGCTGGTTTGTTTAATGGTAGGGTTAATTAAAACCAATGGTGGACTGTTGGGTTTGTCGGGTTCTAAATCGATAACAATAAGTTGCTTGTTAATGGCAACCTGTGGCGCCGCTAACCCAATACCATCGCTACTGTACATAGTTTGCAGCATTTGACGCACGAGTTGACGAAGCTCATCGTCAATTTTTGTAACTCGCTTGGCTGGTTGACGCAGCGCACGGTCTCCCAGGTAGTGCAACTTCAAAGGGGGATTTTTTAACTTTTTCTTCTCAACGGCGATATCAGATGGCATGGGAAAGTCACTCGCTCTAACTGGCTAGTTTTATACGGTATGTTACTTCAATCTTAACAATTCTAGTAGCGATGCTGAGGGAATAGTGGCAAAGGCACAATATAAGCTTACGGTTGGGTGGAGCCTGCGGAACCCAACATAAACATATAGCAGTGCTTCATGTCATAAATTATTGGTGCGTTGTAGCACAAGTGTCTCGCCTGTATTATCAATAAGGCGCTTGTAACTTTTGTTAGTACAATTTGTTCTCGCTTTCATAGAGTCGGCTCAACTTCTTATTCGTTAATAACGTTAATGTCATTTTCATCATAAATCCACATTGCTTTAACGCCTTGTGAATGCTTAAAGCCAAGCTTTTCATAGAATGGAGCAGCATCATTAATTGCTAGCAATACTTGCTGATGAAACTCAGCGTAAGGAGCTTGAAGACATTTCATTATCTCTCGTCCTATTCCCATATTTTGATATGACGGTAGCACAAGTAAATGAGGATAATAAACAGTTAATGCTTTATCTGAAATTGCATTGCCAAGTCCGATTAGAGCATTCTGATACCATGCTGAAATTACTGTTTCTGAGTTTGAAAGAGCGAATAACAATGCATCGGGTTTCTCTGCGGATGACCACTTACACTGAGCATACAGATTGATGACCTGCTCGCGGGGCAATTCTACTCCCTCTCGATATTCAACCTCCAAAGAAAGCATTTCTATTGCTCCTTACAGCTATGTCTTTGAGTTGGGGTAAATATGGGGTAAACATACTGTTATCATTTTTGCTCGCATAACTAAACATGTCACTGACAAGGTGTATTTTACTTTGTATTGGCACCAATATTATCAATGTTTATATAGAATATTTTGGTTACAGGATTGTTTCTCGTAACTGAACCTTTATTTACACTGTAGAAATTTCCACCACGTTTTTTTCTCAATCAACACGCCATTCATCATTACTTACGTATCCGTTTTCTTCTAAATGGTATTGAGCATTGGTTTTTGTAGGGTGCGTGACGCTGACAACAATTTTTAAACGAAGCGATAACCCTGTAGCGTCACGCACCATTATTCTAATTAAGTAAGTATGGTGTTGGGTTCCGTTCCTCCACCCAACCTACAAGTTACGGGCAAGGATGCCCGTTCCACAAGAGTTTAACAAGAAAGGTTTGCATTCTCTTTACTGTTGCTTGTTGCAAAGGTTATAACAGTAGGCTGGTATTGAGTGCAATTAGGCACACAGGGGAAACCGTGTTAAAAATATTTACAAAGTTAGATTATCTTCTTAAAGAGACGTTTTTGGGTTTAAAGCGGGGCGGTTGGATGAATTGGGCAGCGGTGAGTACTGTTACAGTACTGCTGTTTTTGTTCGGTATGAGTCTCCAAACTTCTTGGCAGTTAGAAAAGTTGCTTAATCAGTTTGGTAGTCAGTTAGAGGTGTCGGTATATTTAGAAAGTAATGCTTCTGTTGCTGCTGTGGCGCCAATGGTAGCTCAAATACCAGGAGTAGTGAATGTAGAAAATATTACAAAAGACCAAGCTTGGACAAAGTTGGTGCAAGAGTTGGGAATGTCTGATATTGAAGGCGCCACTCAGCAGCTAGGAACTAACCCATTGGTAGATGAATTAAAAGTTAAAGCACGTTCGGCTGATGCAGTACCTAAATTAGCAACGCAGTTGGCAAAGTTGAAAGGTGTGGAAACAGTGCAATATGTTGATGAAGCGGTTGTACGCATTGCTCAGTTGAATCGCGGTTTGAATTGGATGACGTTGACTATTACGGTTATTTTAACTTTGACTGCTATTGCTGTAACGAGTATTACGATTCGCTTGATTGTGATGGCACGGCGCCGTGAAATTGAAATTATGCAGCTTGTTGGTGCCACTTCTACGTGGATATACTTACCTTTTATTTTCCAAGGTGTTGCTTTTGGATTATTTGGTGGTGGAATAGCTTGGAGTTTTATCAGTTTGACTTCTCGGTTTGTTAACCAGCTACTTCGTAACCAACCCGAATTTATTAAATTTCTGACTACAGGGTTAAAACTATCCTTTGCACAAACATTACTTTTACCATTGGTTCTTTTGGGGTTCGGTGCAACGGTAGGATTAATGGGGAGCTTGTTTGCTGTCCGTCGGTTCGCAAAAGGATAGGGTTGTGCTTAATCAATGGGAATCTTTTCTAAAAAATCTTAATGTTTGGGTGGGTTCGTTTACACAGTTCTCACCCCAAGGAAAACAAGTTGACGACCGTGCAAGTCGTTTAACGCTCGAAGGACTTAATGATAATCAATCCGCACGCTTAACATTACAACGCGAAGGATTACAAGATTTAGTTTTAGAATTTAGTACGATAGCACGAAGTACATTATTCTTTGAAAACGGCGCCTTTAGTCAAGGTACAATACAGTTCGCACCGTTTGCCGAATTTGGCGCCGAATTTGGATTGATTCACGAAAATCGCCGTATGCGTTTAGTACAGTTATTTAATAACGATGGTAATTTGAAATCACTTACCCTAATCAGGGAGCATAGCGAAGGAAGTGAAAAAGCTGAACGTCCACAGTTGAGTCTGGAAGCTTTACTAGGAGAATGGGAAGGCGAAACTACTACTATATTTACAGATTTACGTAACCCTGTGACTTCCACAACCAAGATGAAACTGCATCTCGAAGATGGTCGCTTAGTCCAAAATCTTAGTTTCGGAAATCATATTATCACTTCAACAGCTAAAATCAAGGGTTCTATTCTTGAGTTTGATGGCAACCCAAATAACCCTATACATATATTAATGTTGCCTGATGGCGCCTCGGCAACTTTCCCGACCAAATTACAATCACGACAACCTTTATTTTTAGAAACCGGATGGCTTATTGAACCAAACTGGCGCCAGCGTATGATTCGTTCGTATGATGATAAAGGAGAATGGACGAGCTTGACTTTGGCATCAGAAAGAAAAATTGGCAACGGATAAAACGGATGTAACGGATGGGTTATTTTATCTAACAAAGCTTTATTTGTGTGAATAGCTTATCCGTTACATCCGTTCATCATCCGTTGCCCAAAATTAACCACCATTCTTTTTGCTGGGGGTTCCACATTGGTTCATGTGTCTCTCCTACAATATATGGCCCCCAGTAACGACGTGAACCGTCTTGAGCAAATGCGACGACAACATCTCCTTTAGATAATTGGAGTTTACCGTCGGGAAGTGATAAGAGTAAACCCTTTTCGCTTCCTTCTTGCGGTGCAAAGTCCCAATGCGCTGCTGGGGAAGCTTGTTTACTTCTTGATAGTAAAGCTAGACGCACGGGTTGGTTTGTTTGGTTGCTAAGACGTAAGATTCCAACACCTGTATTTTTGTTGGTTTTAACTGAGTTATAACTTAATAGTTCAGATGTTTGGGACGTTGATACTGTTTTTGATGGAATGTCCACAGGTGATGTTGATGCTACTTCGGTACCTGATGGTTCAAACGAAACACTAACTTGGTAGCATCCGGCAAACAGTCCTAATATACCCAAGCAGCAGGCCGCTAAAAGGGTCGGATGATATTTTGACACCATATCATTAATATAAAAAATATAAGAATTGGAAACCTTGAAAGGCTATATTTTAAACTGAATTACGCCGAGTTCTTGAATCGAGCAAGTATATTATCCTACTACGAGCAGAAATTAATAGGGGTAATTACCCCCTATACAATATGAGTAAGTTAAGAAGATATTAAGACAGAAACTATCCTAGAAACCTGGAATATGAGTCGATATCTTATAATGAAAACAAAAATTTTGCTCAGAAACCGGGTTTCTTTATATTAACTTTATTGCCTTGTAGCTCTAAACTTAATGATAAGTTCTTTTTTATAAAATATCTATAGTATGCATCAGGTATGCAAAATACACGGTTAAATAATTTAGTTGGCGCCATTATACTACGGTTTGGGCAGTGGTTATCTAACCCCTGGCGCCGTTGGTCGGTAATGATTATCAGTTTTTTGCTAGGTATTTTTATAGGAACGGCTATTTCGACGAGTGCAGGACAAAGAGCAGAACTGGACATTTACGTAGCGGCGCTTATTGTTTTGGCAGTTGAGTTAGTCAGTAGATTATTTTATCGGCGCCGTGTTGGTGTGGAATCATTTTGGATAGAAGCATTAAATATTTTTAAGATAGGTTTGACTTATAGTTTGTTTATTGAAGCATTTAAGTTAGGTTCTTAGAGTTGATGAGTATCCACCAACAATTAGCAGCAAAAATAGCCCAACTGCGCTCCCACACAGGTCGTCCTATTATCCAAGGCATTTTAGGTGGACAAGGAACAGGTAAAACGACGTTAGCACTTAGTTTAATTTCAATTCTTGAGCTTAGGGGGTATTCTACTGTCACCTTATCGCTCGATGATTTGTACAAAACTTATAATCAGCGTTTGGCATTACAGCAACAAGACCCCCGTTTAATTTGGCGTGGTCCACCCGGAACCCACGATGTTGACTTGGGTTTGAACGTTCTTGAGGCAGTACGTAATGCCATTAGTCCAATTAGCATTCCACGCTTTGACAAGTCAATTCATAGTGGTGCAGGTGATAGAACAACTCCAGATACTTATACAAATATAGATATATTACTATTTGAAGGCTGGTTTGTAGGCGCCCGTCCAATTGACAGCGTGAAATTTGAGGCGCCTGTACCCCCTATTATTAATGCAGCAGACAAAGCATTTGCACGCGACATGAACCAGGAACTAGCAAATTATCTACCCCTATGGGAACGGTTAGATAGTTTAATAGTGTTGTATCCTCAAGACTACCGTTACTCGGTTCAATGGCGTAAAGAAGCTGAACATAAAATGATAGCTTCCGGTAGACCAGGAATGACCGATATCCAAATCGAAGAATTTGTTAATTATTTTTGGCGTGCATTACATCCCGAACTATTTATTAAACCGCTAATAACATCACCACAATATGTAGACTCAGTGATAGAAATTGATGCAAACCATAACTTCGTCAAACTATACCACCCATCAACCCCGTAGGTTGGGTCGAGCGTAGCAACGGCGCCTAATCTAATCAAATCAGGCAATAATTATTACTTTTATTTTTATAAATTAAGTATTATTTGCAAAAAAAGCGCTGTTTTACAGGATGAATGTGGGTAATTAACGTATTTTTTATACAGATGGCTGCATAAGCGAGGACACCTGTGCCACAATCATTAATTCTGAGGAGTTGTAGCACAGACATCGCAACCCTTGTGTGGTTATGTATTTTTTTACCACAGAGACACTGAGTACACAGAGATGAGACGCGCGAAAATATCAACTACCCAAAACTTTTGACATGGAACATTAGTGTTCCATGTCATTAGTTTTGGGGTGTTGGTTTGCAACGGATGTAAAACGGATGTAACGGATAGTTGATTCGGCACCGCAAAATCAAATCTTGTTTGTATAAAATTACTTATCCGTTACATCCGTTAACATCCGTTGCTAATATTTCTACCAACCAAAACTTTTGATACAAACTACTAATCATCCCATCAGGTGATGTGTATATAACGCAAGAGTAATATCTTAGAAATATCTAGAGTTCCCTGGCTTGAAGGGGGTCGAGAATGAAAAAGATTATTTCTACTTTATTATCTTTAACGACTATATCAGTATTTTTACTCAATAACGAGCCAGCACAAGCACATCGTTATCGACACCCTTACTCTCGTAACTACCATTACGGTGATTTTTATCGTCGAGCATATCCCAGAAGATATTGCTACCCTGTGACACGGTGGTATGTAAACCAAGACCCAGCATATCATCCGCGCGCTTATTCTGACGGTTATCGTCAAGGACGAGAAAGTGCCAAAAATGGTAACTCATATAAAGAGCGTACCGCAGGTGGAGAATTTGCGCGCGGTTTTGAGGATGGTTTCTATGGTAGAGAGTTTCAAGGTCAAAAGCATATTGTCGCAAATGCTTATCAACCATTTACGACTAGTGAATGTGATTGGTATTAAGTGCTGAGTAATGAGTAATGAGTGCTGAGTGCTGAGTGCTGAGTGCTGAGTGCTGAGTGTCATGCTGAACGTAGTGAAGCATCTCTATAACTTCTCGAAACTTAAAGATTCTTCGCTACGCTCAGAATGACAATTTACACTTTTCCTAACTCCTAACTCCTAACTCCTAACTCCTAACTTTTAATTTTGTATTTCTTTGATTAAATTGTAGAAGGGTTCCCAGTTGTTGTCTTGTGCGATGGGTTCCCATACTGATTCTATGATGGGACGCAGGATTACTGTTTTGGGGTTGCTTTGAATTAAAGTTTGACCGACTTTTTCGATATCGTCCGGCGCCATGTTGGTTAAAATTTTATGGTACAGCCCAGACCAGTGCAAGAATAATTCTGATGCTCCTAGTTCTATAGTAATTTCTGAACCGCTTAATATCAAGCTAGCATCATCACGCCATTTATGTGAGAAAGTTGTAGCGAGGTCGCTGAAAAAGTGATGGTAGCTAACGGGATAATTATTTAGAAATCGCAGCGTTGCTTTTAATAGTTCTTCGTATTCACCAGATTCTAGCTTTTCTAAATTAGAAAATCCTAATTTTTTGAGCATCAACACGCGGTATTGAGCGTGATAACAGTCTTCAAATTGTGATAATCCTTGTTCCATGTCAGCTGTGGGAATTACTGCTGAAAGTGGTTTTTGTAACAATTCAAGATTCAGCTTACAAATACCTGGTTGGTTGGAATAACTGTAACGTCCGTAGTAGTCAAAATAAGCTGCTGTAAAATTGGGGTCAAATTTAGGGATAAATGCGTAGGGACCGTAGTCAAAACTTTCACCAGTTATTGACATGTTATCTGTGTTTAAGACTGCATGACAGAAACCTGCTGCCATCCACTGTGCTACAAGCAAAGCGACTCTTTGTACTAGTTCACTGTAGAAAAGGGCGTATTTATCTGGCTCGGCGCCAAGATGCGAATAATATATATAGATAACATGATTTAATAACTTGCCGATTAAATCTGGGCGCCGGATATAATTTAATCTTTCAAAAGTTCCGAAGCGAATGTGTGATTTACTAAAGCGCACCATTACCGAAGAACGAGTCGGTGACGGTTCATCACCACGCCATAAATCTAAACCTGTTTCAATCATACTCAAACAGCGTGATGTGTTAACACCCATTCGGTGTAACATTTCAGCAGCTAATACTTCGCGTACCCCTCCCTTGAGAGTCAACATTCCATCACCACCACGCGAATAAGGTGTTTTTCCTGAACCTTTTGTGCCAAAATCGTAGAGTTGCCCATCAGTTCCACGAACTTGAGCATACAGAAAACCTCTACCATCACCTAGTTGCGGATTGTACTCACCAAACTGATAACCGTGGTACCGCAACGCTAGTAAGGGTTTATGCACCTCAAATTTTCCGAAAGCTTCGATAAAATGTTCGTCACTGACATTTGCTGCATCTAAACCTAAACGCGACAGTAGTGCATCGTTACGCCATCGTAAAATAAGTTGAGGAAATTCTGCTGCTTCTACTTCGTCATAGTAATCATCACCCAGTTCGAGTATGGCTCTTTCGTAGTTTAGAGAAAGAAATGGGTTTTGCGAAGAGGTATTAAGGTTAGTTTCAGGCAAAGTCATTACGAGTACGGCAATTATTGGTTCTGCTTTCAGTCTACCTAAGAAAGCGAATGGTTGACCAAGTTAGTTTTTAGTGGTACAGATAAGGAATTTTAGGTCAGTGCATCTAAAATCTAAGAATTACAGTCATATAGACTGTTGGAAAGATTAAATATTATTAGAGAGCGTAACAAGTAAGGCTATGAGTGATAAAATACAAGATTTAAAAAATAAGCTTATTCGGTTAACAAGTTTAGATAAAAGCTTTGAAGTATTTGGTTCGGAATCGCACCAGTATAGATTAAATCCTTGTTTGAGTGAAGCTGAAGTTAGTCAATTAGAGGCAAAGTATAAAGTAACACTACCAACAGAGTTTTGTAATTTTTTGTTGAACGTAGGAAATGGTGGTGTTGGGCCGGGTTATGGATTGATAGGTATAGATAGTGTGGAACTATCTAAAATGGAAATATTGGGGTTAGACTTTTTATCTTTGCCGTTTTGTTTAAATGAAGAGTGGAATGATTTAGATTTATTACAAACTAGTAACGGAGATGCTCCAAACGCTTATTATGACCCGAAACTAGTGCAGGGAAGTCTTCTTGTTGCCGAGTATGGATGTGGAATTGAAGCTCGATTAGTGATTACAGGAGAACAAGCGGGTAAAATTTGGATTGATGACCGAGTAGGGGAAGGTGGTATATATCCTTTAACTTGTCATTGTGCTGCTTTTTTCCATGATGACCCAGATATTGAAGATAATTTGTATGAGTCAGTAGAAGAGGTAAAAGAAGCCTTAACTTTTTACGAGTGGTATGATAATTGGTTAAATCGCAGCATTAGCCAAGTCGTACAGTTAATGTAATAAAAAGTTAGGAGTTAGGAGTTAGGAGTTAGGAGTTAGGAGTTGTAATTCCAATTGGGGTTTGTAATGCTGGTTAATATATGGTCTTCCCATTTACCATTTATCATTAGATAATCTCTAGCATACCCTTCAACAACAAATCCCAGGCGCCTAAGTAAGGTACCACTACGCTGGTTATGGGGAATATAGTTTGCCATAATGCGGTGCATGTTAAATTCTTGAAACATGTACTCAATACTGCTTTGCATTGCTTCTGTCATGTAACCTTTGCCTTGTTCGTTTAGAGCCAAACTGTATCCAACGTTACAGTACTGCGCGGCGCCTCGAACGATATTGCTAAAATTGAGGGTACCGATAATTTGATTCGGGTTAGCTTTGGGGAAAATAAAAAGTCTCAAAGAACGGTCGTTAGTAAACTCCTGATAATTAACTTGAATTTGTAATTCCCAGTATTCTCTAGTGAAAAACCCACTTTGCCAAGATGGGTAGTAAGGAGTGAGGTGCGTTTTATTCTCGCTAAAGTAATTTAGGATTTTAGGTATATCCTCGTTTGTTGCCATGCGAATAATGATGCGTGTGCATGTAATTAGCGGCAGTTCCAAAGGCATAACAACAATCAGGACATATTTACAATCTTAATTATAAAGTCGCGCGTGCCCTTTGTAGCATAGGCATCCTGCCTGTGCATTAGTACTAAACGCTAGAAACATGAAATATTAAGTTTAATTTAAATGCCAATTTGGCATAAAAATATTAACAAATGATACAAAATTATATTGTCAATTACAACTCCTTACTATAAGATGAGTGTAAAAATTTAGTAAATTGTTACTTTATATATGAAGTTTTAGATAAACATTAAATTATTATGTTAAAAACAGAAACCCGGTTTCTTTGTTAAAATCTGTGAAAAAAATGAAAATTTTACGTAGAAACCGGGTTTCTAAGATTTAGGACAAATTAAGGAATTAATAAATGCAAACTTTTTTAGTTACAGGTGGTTTGGGTTTTATTGGCGCCAACTTCATTCTAAAAGCTAGAAAACAAAAGTTAGCTAATATTATAAATATAGATAAACTGACGTATGCAGCTAATCCTCTGACTTTAGCAGAATTGCAAGATGATAGTGGATATAATTTTGTGCGTGGAGATATTGGGGATATAGATTTAGTAATAAAAATTTTAGAACAGTACCAACCCGACGCAATTATTAACTTTGCTGCTGAAAGTCACGTTGACCGCTCAATTCTTAGTCCGATAGATTTTATTCAAACTAATGTAGTTGGAACTTTTCAACTTCTTGAAGCTAGCATCGCTTACTGGCAAAATTTATCGTCTCTTAAACGCGCATCTTTCCGTTTTTTACATATTTCAACTGATGAAGTTTACGGTTCCTTGAGTCCAACTGACCCAGCTTTTCGTGAAGATACACCTTATGCACCCAATAGTCCATATGCAGCATCGAAAGCTGGTTCTGACCATTTAGTGCGTGCATATTATCATACTTACGGTTTACCAACTGTAACGACTAATTGCTCGAATAACTATGGCCCATGTCAGTTTCCAGAGAAACTAATTCCGCTGATGATTTTGAATGCGCTAAATGGAAAACCGTTGCCAATATACGGGGATGGGCAAAATGTTCGCGACTGGTTGTATGTTGAAGACCATTGCGATGCGATTTATTTAGTTTTACAACAAAGTTCTATTGGCGAAACTTATAACGTTGGTGGAAATAACGAGCAAGACAATCTTACTGTCGTGAAGAAGATTTGTGAAATTCTTGACGAATTAGTTCCTCAACCTGGTTTGTCTCGCTCGGAATTAGTGACTTTCGTTAAAGACCGTCCTGGTCATGACCGTAGATACGCAATTGATTGCAGTAAAATTAAGCGCGATTTAGGTTGGGAACCAAAGGAGAGTTTTGAGAGTGGTTTGTTAAAGACGATTCAGTGGTATTTAAATAATCCTAATTGGGTTGAACAAGTTCAATCAGGTAATTACCAAAACTGGATTGCAAAAAATTACGGTGATAGAAAATAATCGCTAGTAAAAATTTTAGTCCATTTTAATGGACTTGCGCTATTAGCCTTGGATTTCAATCCAAGTAAGATAATTGAGGAGCAAAATATGAAAGGCATTATTTTAGCAGGTGGTTCAGGTACAAGGTTGTATCCATTGACACAGGTGATGAGTAAACAGTTAATGCCTGTGTATGATAAACCAATGATTTATTATCCTTTGTCAACTCTGATGTTGGCTGGGATTCGCGAAATTCTGATTATTTCTACACCTGCTCATTTGCCTTTATTTCAGCAATTGTTGCAAGATGGTAGTCAATGGGGTTTGGAATTTAGCTATGTTGAGCAACCAAGTCCTGATGGTTTGGCACAAGCTTTTATTTTAGGGAAAGATTTTATTGATAATGAACCTGTTTGCCTTATACTTGGTGATAACTTATTTTATGGACATGGTTTAGTTGATGTGCTAAACCGTGCCTCTCAGTTACGTGATGGCGCCCTTATTTTTGGCTATCGAGTTGCGGAACCTCAGCATTACGGTGTAGTAGAATTTGATAAAGCTGGACGGGTAGTAAGTCTTGAGGAAAAACCAGTAACTCCTAAATCTAACTATGCAGTACCAGGAATTTATTTTTATGATTCTCAGGTAGTAGAAATTGCGTCACAGCTTAAACCCTCAGCACGCGGTGAACTAGAAATAACTGACTTAAGTCGAATTTACCTTAACCAAAAACAGTTAAAAGTAGAACTTTTAGGTAGAGGTTATGCTTGGTTAGATACTGGTACTCACGAGTCGTTACACCAAGCTGCTAGTTTTATTCAAACCTTGGAACAACGCCAAGGCTTTAAAATAGCTTGCATTGAAGAAATTGCATTTCGTCAAAGATATATTGGAAGAGAGCAACTTTATCAACTAGCAAAACCTTTAGCTAAAAGTAGTTATGGTTGTTATTTGATGGATGTTCTCAACTCTGAGAATCATTCTAATCAAATACAGCATTATCAGGCAGTATTGCCAATTGTTTAAATAAGTATTAAATATGAAAATAATTGAAACTGAAATTCCTGATGTACTGATAATTGAACCGCAAGTGTTTGAAGATAAACGTGGATTTTTCTTAGAAAGTTTTAACGAACGCGCGTTTCAAGAAAAAGCAAATATTTCTGCACATTTTGTACAAGATAATCATTCTCGTTCGGGAAAGAATGTATTGCGTGGTTTGCACTACCAAATTAAACAACCTCAAGGTAAATTAGTGCGAGTTATAGCTGGGGAAATATTTGATGTTGCTGTGGATATACGGCGTAGTTCTAAATACTTTGGGCAATGGGTAGGAGTGAAATTAAACGCGCAAAATAGGCATCAAATATGGGTTCCTCCAGGTTTCGCACATGGTTTTTTAGTAGTTTCTGAATACGCTGAAGTACTTTATAAGACTACTGATTATTATGCACCTCAGCATGAACGCACTATTTTATGGAATGACCCAGATATTGGTGTTGGATGGAAAATTGATTTGCAGCCTATCCTTTCTGGCAAAGACCAAGCGGGTAAGTTAATTAAAGATGCTGAGGTATACGTATGAGAATACTTTTAACTGGTAGTACTGGTCAAGTAGGTTGGGAATTGCAACGTAGTTTGATGACTTTGGGTGAAGTAATTTGTGCTGGACGTGAAGCAACTTCTGTTAGTTTGCAGATGGATTTATCTGTACCTGAAACAATTCGCGCGGTAATTCGTGAAGTCAAGCCCAACTTAATTATAAATCCTGCTGCTTACACTGCTGTTGATAAAGCAGAAGCCGAGCCGGAATTAGCAATGGCTGTTAATGGAGTGGCGCCGGGTATAATTGCAGAAGAAGCGAAGCTTTTAGATGCACCCGTAATTCATTACTCAACAGATTATGTTTTTAATGGTACTCAAGCAACAGCGTATACCGAGCAAGATATACCTGACCCGCAAAATGTATATGGCAAAACCAAGTTAGCTGGTGAGAAAGCTATTCAAGCAGTTGGAGTACCTTATTTAATTTTAAGAACTAGTTGGGTATATGGGCTACGGGGTAAAAACTTTTTACTTACTATGTTGAAACTTTCACGAGAGCGTGAAGAACTAAAAGTAGTTGATGACCAAATAGGCGCCCCAACTTGGAGTAGAATGATTGCTGAAGCTACAACACATATCATTTCGGGAACACGTGAGTTAGTAAGAGATTATAGTGGGGTTTACCATTTGACAGCTACTAATCAAACTAGTTGGCATGGCTTTGCTAAAACAATTTTTGAATTAGACCCCAACTCAGGTCAACAAAAACTTAAACAATTACTAGCAATTCCTTCAACTGAGTATCCAACTCCTGCAAAAAGACCTGCTTATTCATCATTGGATACTAGTAAAATATCAAGTACATTTAAACTAGCTTTACCAAGTTGGAGAGAGAGTTTAGCATTAGTGCTTGATTCAAGATGTTAAATTTATGTGTTAACTCACCGAATACAGCATTCTCAACAAGCCAAAAGAAAGAAACCGGGCTTCTGTACGAAAAATCAACGTTTTATAGCAACATGTTTGGCAAGAAGCCCGGTTTCTAGACCTGGTGCAAGATGTGTGTTAATGCCACCCATTCGTTTAATCGTTCGCTGTCTATTGCTTCAAAGCCTTGTGCAGAAAGTGCTTTAGTAACTGACTCTTCGTACTCTTTGTCGTAACCTGATGTAATTAATATTCCGTTTTTGTGTAGTGCTTGTCGGTAGTCCGGCGCCAGTGTTGTATGTATTCTTCCAAGGATATTAGCAACAATCAAATTGAAGTTAGCATTAGGGGAAATACTAGATACATTAGCAGTGTTGGTGCCGCCCATCCAATTACCCATTTCGCTACCACGTCCTAAACTTCCTTGTATTACCCGTACTTTGTCTGTAACATCATTACGAGTAATGGCATCTTGAGTTGCAACAAACGCAACTGCATCGTTATCTAATGCTAAAACGTTTGCTCCTAGTTTTGCGGCAGCAACGCTAAGAATACCTGAACCTGAACCAAGGTCAAGGACATTCATATTATTAGTTATATGACGTTCTAGAAGTTTAATTGCTAATATTGTTGCTGGGTGTAAACCGCTACCAAATACTAAACTAGTTTTGAGTTTAATAATTATTCTTTCTGAGATATTGGGTAAGTCAACGGCATCAGAGTTAACTACAATAAATCTTTCGGCAATTTGAATAGGTTCGTTTTTTATATCTAATTTATTGGGTTTTTCTGCAATTACGTATGCTTCGAGTGTGCTTGTTAATGCAGTGCGATGTAAGGGTGAAAGTAAATTTTCTATTTCTTGAATGCGTACACTTGCTTGGGTGTTGTTGGGTAAATAGAAATTAATTGTATGTGTCCAATTATTTGGGCGCCTGTCTGAGTCAGCATTAGTATATTTAGTAACAGTAATGTCGCTTGTGTAGTTAGTGGAAGCAAGTAATGTGCAAACCCAGTCAACTGCTTCACTGGTTGTGTCTAAAGTTAATTCGATACATGACATGTTGTGTTACCGTTAAACCAAGCTTTTATGATTATCGCGCGGTTTGGTGAAAGCTGTGTGGCATCAATTAAGGTTCATATCGGTTGATAGTAGATTTATGCTCTATAATTACCTATTGACATAATAGGCTAGTTTTAGCATAATGGCGATTACATGGGTAAAAACCAAGAAAAACCTCTAAAATCTATAGCAAGTGCTTTAGATGATTTAAAGGAGTTCCCCGAAGATGTACAAGATGTAATGGGTTATGCTCTTGATTTAGCACAACATGGAGAAAAGCATCCCAATGCAAAACCTTTGAAAGGTTTTTCAGGAGGAGGCGTTTTGGAAATTGTAGATGATTTTGATGGTGATACCTATAGAGCTATATATACGGTAAAATTTGAAGGTGTTGTTTACTTGCTACATGTTTTTCAGAAAAAATCAAAACATGGTATTGCAACATCTAAACAAGATATAAATTTAGTAAAAAAAAGGTTGCAGAAAGCTCAAGAAGATTACTTACAAGAAATGCATTAAAAAGTAGAGCAAAAAATGAACCAAGAAGATAAAGTAACGACTAGCAGTGGAAATGTATTTAAAGACTTAGGTTTACCTAATCCTGAAGAAAGGTTATTAAAAGCCCAACTAGCACGTAAAATTAGTGAAGCTATCAGTAAATTGAATTTAACACAAGCTCAAGCTGCCGAAGTTATAGGTATTGACCAACCAAAAATATCTCTATTAGTTAGAGGTAGATTAAGCGGTTTTTCAACTGATAGATTATTGGATTATCTTAATAGATTAGGTAGCGATATTGAAATTAGAGTAGGGGAGCCAAAACTTGAAAAAGTTCAAAAGCAAGAAATAGCTAGTACAATTGTTTATTAATTATTAAAAATGACCATTAAACACGGCGCCAATTCGTAAGTATCAGCAATGCGAGCAGGTGATACTACCAGCATCTAGGCTAATTTGATAACTATTGGCATCAGTTTGTGCTAGTTCTGCTCGATACCAGCTATTCAAAATTATTCAATATCTACTAATTAATACCGCTTCAGACGCGCTCGGTTAGGTCGAAAGAGGCAATTATGCGTCCCTTGACCTAACTCCGAATCTAAAAATATGCTTTAATTACAACATTTTAAGTTAAAATGAGATACCTCAGCTAAAAATAGCTGCAATTAGTTTTGCCTGATTTATGGTTCAGTATACTCTTGCTCAAAGCCCAGATATTATTCTTACAGTTTCTGGTAAAGATTCTGCCAAAGCCCGTGATAAAGCAATGGATCAGTTGATGGAACTCATGGACTCAGGTAAATTGCCTACCGACTTAGAAGAAGGATTTGGGCCTCAACAATTAATCGAAGTAAAGGAAACGAGCATTGATAATGCTGGTGACGATGCTGTGACACAAGCAGTTCAGGTTCTTAGCAACCTCGCGACGCTGAAGTTAAAAGTTCAAGAGTCACGTTCGGAAGCTTTAGACATTCGTAAAGCAGTTGATGTTCTTTTTACAGACGAATCTGTAAGTGAGGAAGAAATTACTCGCTTGAAGGAAGGGTTCAAAGTTTTAAAGACCTTTGCCCAAGCAAATCTTCGCTATCAAGATGCTCGCACGAAAGCTGAAGGCGCCCGTCAAGTTCTTGATAAAGCGTTAAAATCGCCAGATAAATAAAGTAGTGGAAAGTGCTGAGGGCTGAGTGCTGAGTAGGGTTAGGAAATAGGACGAGTCTATTTCTGTAGCCGTTCTAAGTTATATTTGTGCTGATATTTCTTGGCTTGAAGAGGCTTAAGGCGGCGCATTGCAACACCCATACCACCAGCAGCCAATGTACCCAAGTAAAAACGTAAAAAAATGTGTCCTGTAGAGACGTGATTAATCACGTCTCTACGAGCGAACCTCAATTTTACTTACCTCGAATTTTATGAATGATTGATGAGTTGCTTTCCTCCATTTCTTCAACTTCGACACGTTCAGCGCTCATTCTCTGTTTGTAATATTGTTGATAGTACGTGTAAGAAGCAGGCGCCGCTTCTTTGGATTTGTTTGCGATAAAGCCTAAAACAGGAGTGCCAGAAACTTGAAGTTCTTCTAAGGCTTGTTGGAAAACGGTACGCTTGAGTTTACCTAGTCCTGCAACTAATACCATGCCGTTTGTATTGGCGGCTAGTAAGTTAGCATCAGCAAATCCAAGTACAGGTGGAGTGTCATAAATTACAAAATCAAAGCTGTTTTGCAGGTCGCTCATTAAGTCTTGCATTTTTTGTGATGCAAGCAAGCGAACTGGGTCGGGTGGAATTGGGCCAGCGCTAAGAACATAAAGGTTGTTTTCGATGGGTGAACGTTCAATAACGTTACTCCAGTCTAAGTCAGAGGCAATAATGTCGGTTAGTCCTTGAATGTTCATGACTCCAACTCGTTTGTGCAGTGTCGGACAGCGCAAGTTCGCATCGACTAGTAAGACTCGATGCCCCATTGCTGCAGCAGCTAGAGCTAGGTATATAGCTACTGTTGATTTACCATCCCCTGGTGTCGCAGAACTAATTACGAGTGAGCGAATTGGTGTATCCGAACCCAATAAAAGAATATTTGTGTAAAGCGAACGAAAGACTTCAAAGAAAGCAGCAATGTCTGGCTTTTGGTTACCGCTGTCTTGTAAGGAAACTGCCAGTTCTTTTCGCAATGGAATTGAACCCAATAGTGGTAAGTAGGTGGCATCTTTAACATCTTTGGATGTGTAGAAGACGTTGCTAAGTTTATCAACAACAAGTGCGGCACCGGTACCTAAGAGTAGTCCGAGCAATCCTCCTAGTAATAAGTTTCGCTTGGCACTATCTACGATAGCTGCTGGTTTTTGGACTTCTGTGTATTGTGGATCGAGTGGTTTCCACGGTTGGAGCTTTTGCGCTTTCTCGATTTGTAAAGCTTGTTCTTTGGCAACGAATTGCCCATAATTTTCGGTCGCAATTTTTAGCTGCAACTGAATATAATCATAATCCCGATTAACTGTTGCTAAATATTTCAACTCAGCTTCAGCCTTCTTGATTTTGTCTCTTAAAGCTTCATCACGAGCAGCTATTTCATTGATACGACTCACATAATCACGCTGCACTCTCTCTTCTTCTGCCGTCAGCATTGGCATCAGATTATCTATTTTATCCTGTAATGTTAGTATGGTTGGGTTTTCAGGAGTGAACCGTGCAGATTCTTTTTTGATTAAAATATCAGCTTCTTGGATTTGGTCTAAAATCTTTTGGTAGCGAGGATTGTCACTCAATAGAGAGTTACCTGCACGTTGACCAGGTTGCTGTGCTAATTCGCTCTGCAAATCTCTGTACTTCGTAGACATTTGCTCGTACTGCACTCGTGCTTCTATACGTTGCTGGTTAAGACTAGCAATTAAAGCAGCAACTTCCTGAGATTTTTGTGCAGGTTCGACTAAAGTATTTTTGCGGCGAAGATTGCGTAATTTCTCTTGCCAGTCCTCGACTCGTTGCTGAAGTCCTCCTTTGGTTATTCTTTCTTGAACAAATTTGATAGCTTCGTTGACATCTTCTTCTTGTTCAGCCCGACTATAATCTAAGTAAGTCTTTGCTAAAGCTTGTAATACATCTTTAACCTGTTGTTCGTCTTCGTCTACGTATTCAACTTTTAAAATATTTGGTTTTACAGACGTAACATTCAAATACCTTTCCAATCTCTTATAAGTTAAGTCTGGATATTTCGCCTGTAAATCTTTAACAATCGGTGCCAGCAAACGAGGGCTTTCCAAAACTTTGATTGTTGTAGCCACATTTTCGGTTTCAGGCGATGATACACCTTGAGCGCCAAGCGTTTGTGGAATATTCGCAACAGCCTTCGATTCACCAGTTACAGGTTTGGTTAAAATCTCGAACTGACCCTGGAAAATTGGGGGGTCACTTTCAGCTTTGAGGACGGCGCCAGCTGCGGCTACACCAGTAAATCCAGCAATTAATAATGCTCGACGACGGAGTGTCGCCCCAACTTGACCCAGGTTCAATCCACCTTCATCAGCATCATTTAACTGGGCAGCATTAGTTTTCATCTGCATTTGAGAATATTTTTCTGACTTCAGCATAGCGTTCGTCAATACTACTATTAGTTTTTCTTGGGTAATTTCACACTTAAGTGATTTATTTGCAGGCTTGGCGATGCACCCAGGTAAATGATTGATCAATTACGCGCGCGGTCTGTATGAGTCAAGATATCTGCTGAATAGTACTACCTACATGAGTCTCAGCAACATCGGTATCAAAAATATATGGCAATATTTGGGAGATGCATTATTACTACATTAGCACTACGCAGGGAATATTGAACAAAGGTTTTCGATGTATAAATAAAAAATATATTTTTTATACTTATATAGCAGGCTCAATGCTGAGAGTATAACAATACCTTAATGCCCCAAAATTGGTTAATTACTAAATCATAACTTATACATAGCGCTACGAAACTAGATTCTTTTATGTGCTTAAATATCTAGTTAGCTTCTGTTTACTGATTCAGCCAGTGCTTTTCCGGATAATTAAACTGTAGACTAAAAATTTACTCTTATCTCAGAATCAATTGTTTTATTTTTTACTCAGTATATTGATTTTGTCCTGGAATGAAATTTTAAGGCTAATAGCTCCAGTGCATTTTGGAGCGCTGGAGCTATTAGCCTTAGTTTGCATTTTGCTGTTTGTACTTACGACGCATAGCGGCGCCAATACTACCTGCAGCAAGAGTGCCTAAGATAGTCAAGGTTCAGGAACAGGTTCGGAGGAACCTACAGTTATATTGTCAAAGATTAAATATTTACTCTTATCTCAAAATTAATTGTTCTATTTGTTACTCAGTATATTAATTTTGTCCTGGAATGAAATTTTAAGACTAATAGCTCCAGTGCATTTTGGAGCGCTGGAGCTACCAACTATGCCTTAGTTTGCATCTTGCTGTTTGTACTTACGACGCATAGCGGCGCCGATACTACCTGCAGCAAGAGTACCCAAGATAGTCAAAGGTTCAGGAACAGCTTCAACGTTATCAACTGTAAGTCTTGTGCCACTCAAAGCATTATCTAGCGAATTCATAACACCGAATCCGATAGTATATGTTCCTGCGTTAGCAAAGGTATAAGTTGTTTGATCTGATGTTTGCCCGTAATTACCTACAAGGGCTACGTCTGCCAGTAGATTAGCCGCAGAGCTAATACTGTAGAAGGAGAAGTCATTGTAAGGTAAATAATCATCCGCATCAAAAAGCCAATCAAACTTTAAAGTATCCCCTGCTGCTACTGAGATTGTTTGTTTAATCGCTGAACCAAACGTTGGAGCTGTGTTAATAGTGTTCAATGCTCCAGATGCCAATCCTAAAAATCCTTCTAAATCAAATTTGTTAGTATTTCCTCCTGCATTGATTTCAGCTTTTTGGTTGACAACGCTAGCATTACCAATTGTTTGCCACCCTGTAAAGTTATTAGTTGAAAAATTACCGTTGACAACTGCGGCTTGGGCACCTGAAACTCCAGCTAATGTTATTAATGCTACTCCAGATGCACTGGTGCCAACATAAGCTGCCTTAAATAAAACACTAGACGATTTTTTCTTGAGCCTGGTTCTAATTTGTAATCCAGTGATGGATTCTTTAGTAACAGCTTTTTTTAGGTTTGCTCTGATCTGAAATCTTGTCATTCTATTTATTCCTACAATCAGGTAAAAGTTAATGGTAGATTTACCCTATGTTGTAGTCATTACTGGCGCCACTATAACAAAGGTGTAATAATTTTGCTGCCATCAGTTGGAGCTTTAATTACAGACAGTAATAATTACAACAATTCAAAACTATTGATAAAGACAATATTAATTTACGTGTCTTTTTCAACGGTCTTAGCTCATTATTACTTAAGTACAGCAACAAAAAATAGTATAATTTTATTCCACTATTTTTACAAGCTGTCTCAGATTAATTTACTTAAAATTTATAATAATATGTAGATAAAATGAATTAATTTATTGCAGAATAAAAATATAATATTACCTAGTTATTTAACCTCAACAAAACTGTAGCATTCTGTGCATTATTCATAAAATTAAAAATTGTAGAGACGCGATTTATCGCGTCTCTACATCTATAAATATTGGACAAGGACTATATTGTAATGTCTTGACAATATTGTTTATATGTTACTAGTCCAACGAGTTCCTTTCCAAATGCTGAAGAATAAAGATGCCGCGACTAAGGCGCCAAGTCCCCATTTTACTGAAGATTTCATCAAATTAAATCCTTGTTTCGATTCAACTGTTTTAGCTTGGCTTTGAATTTGGGTTTTGGCTTGCGACAGTTTAGTTGCTAGTTCGTCTTTAAATTGTTGAGCGCTTTTGCCCTGAACTGCGGCGCCTTGCTGTTTGAGTATGTTATCAATTTGTTCGGGTGTTGCTTGATTCAGTTGTTGCTGTAACTGTTCAGCGCGTGTAATTTGCTGTTTAGAAGCTGCCTTGATTTGCTCGGTGCTTTGTTTACTGAGACGAACTGTGTCAGCTACTGCTAGAGGTATCATTAGAAAGTATATAATGGCAAGTAGCAAAGTTAACCATGACAAGAGTTTTATTAAGGGTATTTCCCATGTGTTGCGTGAGTCTGATTCAGCATAGAATATTAATACAAAACCAATTAAAGAGACAGGAACTCGTTCGACTAAGGCGCCGATTGTTTGAAGTTCCCAGGCAGGATTCATAAATTGGGGTGGAATAAGAATTTCTAACCAGTCAAAAAATGCTAGCAGCAATAAGCCGTAACCGAGAGTTCTGATAATTCCTATTGTTGCTTCTTGAGTGAGTGGAAATTGCGGTGCGCTGTATTTTCCGGCGTTTGATTTTGTCATATTCGTAGAAGAAGCTAGATGAATGTGAGATGAATTTGATATGAAAGATTAAAATTAAAGCTGTGGTTGAGCGCTAACTAAATTTTAGGAAAACGAGGGCGCCACCACTCATGCCAGGAAAACCATGCTTTTTCTAAAGTTGAATAGGCAGATTCTGGGGAAGATTTTTGTAGGGGTATTGAAAGGTGTGCCCATAAACACCGTCTGTCTTGAATATTTTCTCTACCAAAAAACCAAGATAAAATATTTTGAGGATTTGTTTGATATTGGTAGCTGTTCTGGTTAAATTGCTCATATGTAAATGTGGTGTTTAACCGTGCATTTATACAGCTACTCAGAAACGCGCGCTCTTTATGTGTTCCTAAAGCGTAATAACCTACTCCTTCACGGTTACGTATAACTAGTGCATTTGGAGAAATTCCGGTTATTTGCTTGAGGTATAACGGAATATTACCGTCGCCTACATAACGCATTTCAATTTCAAGTGGTAGATTATTTTGAGTAAATTGATAAGACTGTTGTGTTATGAGTTCAGTAAATCGTACTTGTGGTTTAGGTAAAGGACGATATGCTGTTAGTTGCCACCCAATTAAAGGAACTCTATTTGGGAATTGAAAAGTGCTTTTTACGTCGTTTCCTTGACTGGAAATTAATAGAGCATTAGCTGAAGTTATTAAAATACAACCAAAAGTTAATGCTAAAAAGGGAGTGCGAAGTTTTTGCCACATTCAGTTTACCTTAAGTCTTCGCGTTGGAACGATTTGATGTACTCGAAGGGAACATAAACCAGCAAAATCGCATTGCTCCCCATGAGAGCGAACAAACCGCTGCCCAAAATAGAAAACTTACAGATAGTAAACTCTGGTTATCGGCAACCCACACTAAAGTTAAGTGAATGGTTATACAGCCGATAGCAATTACTAAAAGCCAAAATTTATGATTTTTGAGTTGAATACTAATCATCTACCTTGAAAAGGGGAAAGCTTATTTTTATAGCTGACATCAGTGCGGCACTCACTATCAAATGCTATGCGTCACCAGCATAAACACCAAGTAATTTTAGGTAGTATGCAATGTATAAAAATTCTATTATTCGTGTTTAAAGAACAATGTAATTTTGCAAACAAGTAAATACTAAGTAATAATTATTACTACTTATTCTGTTTAAAGACAACATATTTGGCTAAACTTCATGTAAATTTTAAATTTATGATTCGGAACACTCCAAATGTGAAAAACACATAAACTTAACATGAAAAATAATTGCCCGAAAACCCTCAGAGTCAACACCCTAGTTTTAGACCCTTTGGATCTGCCGTCCCATGTCCGGGACGTAGCGACTCTCTGCGTCTCCGTGTCTCCTTAATAAAATAATTAATCAACAATAATCATAATCATTACCATATAATATAAATGATTAGCATCAGCACTACCAAAATATTTTTGTAAAATCTTATTCATAAATACATAATATTGTGAAGAAAGAGTAAATTTACGCAAAAAAGTATCAAAGAGTAACTTTTTTCATATACTGTTTTAAGTGATATTACTCAAATGATTTGCATACAGAGAGGAACTGCAATTTATTGTTACAATGAATCTCTAAGTATTAGTCAATCCAACTGCTGGGTAAGTCTACCAAACTACCTTTACCACTAAGCAGGAGTAAATTAAATGACAAGATTTGAAGTAAGAAGCAAATTACTGAAAGCAGGTATTAAAGCTAAAGCTGTAGCAGTGCAACATCTGGGCATTTCAGAAGTCGGTACTACTCATAATCACTCTAGACTAGGTGTTCGTAAGACTACTTTAAGAATAGCAACAGTTGCCCTCTTAAGTTTTGCAACTGGTCAAGCTGCGAGTGCAGCAGTAATCAGAATAGACGAATCAGCTTTTACAGCAGATGCAGGAAGGATAACCTTCAGTGAATTTGCAAACGGTACAATTAATCCTATTTATACTCCATCTAACTACGGTGGGGGCATCAATGCACCGACCGTAAGTTTTGGCGGTGTTTTTCAAGGACAAACTGTAGGTCAACCTCCTATTCCAGCAGGTGCTGCACCGACTGGAGTGGTTAACGGTACACCAAGTGCTTCATTAGCTCTTGACCCTTCTTCACCGCGAACTTTTATTACAGGTGATAGTGCCAACCCAACAAGTCCAGTTCTATCTGGTTCTTAGAAAAAATCTACGATTTTACGTTATTCCAGCCAACGATAAATCAAGGTTTTAACCAAGTTTGATGGAAGAGCGCTAGCGTGTTGATAACGCAAAACACTACCATCAATAGTGAAAGTTGTAGGGCTAGGTAATCATCAACCATTACACAATTTTTTAACAGAACCACCTTGGGGTGTAAAAGAATTAAGGAAGCAACGATTAGAATTAATATTATATGTACTTCAAGGGCACCCAATAGTATTAATAATTGATGAGACAGGGGATAAGAAAAAAGGTGATACGACTGCTGCATGTGAAACGACGTAAATTGGGAATTTAGGTAAAATAGATAATGGTATTGTTGCAGTTACAGCATATAGGGTCTTATCTGGAATGACTTTATTTATGATAGTTTCTCCATCCTCTAACTAAGAGGTTGTTTGAAAAGTCAGATGAGGTATAAATTGTCATTCTGAGTGGAGTCTTACGGAACGAAGAATCTAAGGTTTCAAACTATACACTGAGATGCTTCGTGCCTCAGCATGACATTCACAGACACTTTTCAAACATCCTCTAAGGGTGCGAGCTTAAGAGCTTTTTCCTTAGCACCATAATTTGAGTTGTTGACTATGGTTTTTACTTTCTTACGAAAAGATTTGAAGTTGTCCTCACTTGGGACGCAACAGTTCCTCTTCTCGGAGATGCATCTGTCGAAAAGAGGACGATGCGAGAATATAGAGGATGGAGTCTACATTTGTTATTCAGGTTGTAGCTTTCCCGTAAGACACTTTTATCGGACTAGTTCACTAGTATCATCTCCCCTGTCTTCGCCAGTGTTGTCACCTGCTCCCGATTGCAACTGATTGCGCCTGCTTCCAGCTTTGCTCTGTATGGGTAGGTTTTTTTAAATCTCGGAAATAGTTGAGAAAATTCTCAATTACCGAACGAGGTTTCGTTGTTCCAAGATTTGGGCATCGGCTGAAATGGACAAAAAACGACCAAATCCAAAATACCTACACTTGAAAGTCCCCCGACCCCTCCTCATAAGGCTACCGTGTACACACATCTCCTCAAAGCAGGGGGCTTCGGTAGCACTTTGGCAGGGGAAGTACGGAAAATCAAGGAATTGGAGAGTTGGGGGAACTCGCGACTGTGGCGCCGTTCTTAAAACCAAGCGCCTCCAAAACCTCCTCCCCGCCCAGCATCCCAAACATCCTAAGCACCCGTTGCACACTTTTCAAGACTTGTGTGTACACCGTAGCCTCATAAGGGTAGGTTTTTTTTTCTAAAAAAGGTGAAAAGGCAAGGTGGACAAGGATGGAAGGCAGACAAGGTAGAAAAACGCCTCAAGAGTCTACTTGTCTTCCTGTCACCCGTATATGGGGTTTGGAGCGGAAAAAACCGACCCTTGTCAGCCCGACCCCTCTCCTACAAGGATACTGCTGGCGATTCAGGGGTAACACCCCACACCTTAACGATAAATCAAGCATTTCAGCGATAAGTGGCGCCTCAAACAATGGCTCAAAAACCCTATTAAATCGTTGCCGTGAGGTGTCAGACCTACCATTCGCCAGCAGTATCCTACAAGGAGAGGGAGCAATTGTACTCCCATTCCCTAGTCGGGAATATCTTAAGTTTTTGCATTTGAACGATTCGATGTACCCGAACCAAGCATAAACCAGCAAAATACACCCAAACACAAAACTGCTATGAGCGAGAATATAAGCGAACCATCTCCTTCATGCCAATATTTAAATGCTTCTCTTTGATTACTTGCTACTAAGTTTGCCATTAAAGCAACTCGAAACCCATTTACAATAAATGCTACTAGAGTTGCTACTATTGGAACTAGTATTCTTTTTTTAATATCTAGGGTAAACATTAACAAGAATAAACACGCTATACCTAACATTTGCCCAATTAACTCGATTCCAGAACAACCACCATATACTTCAACAGAACCTGTTTTTAGATGAATATTTTCTCCATTACGAATTACCTCTGTACCCATATACCATAAAATAAATGCAGCAAATTTAGCTGTGAATTGAGAAATATCAAATGGAATTCGAGGAATTACATTTGTAATGGAAAAAACTATTAAAATCAATAATTCTTTTTTATACTGTGCCAATCTTTTAAATCCAGAGGCTAATAAGGCTACACAAAATCCTAAAAGTGGAGGTAAAACAAGTAAAAACATACCAAAGCTAGTTAATGATGCAGCTTTGACAAGTAGCAATATTAAAAGTGAGAAAGCAAATAGACTTGAAAACATCCCACTTTCGAGATGCAAGTCATTGCGTCTATCCCATATAAGTGAAGATACTGCTGCCCAAAATAAGCAGCTTACACTAAATAGGCTTGAATTATCGGCAATCCATACCAGAGTTAGGTAAATGGTTATACAGCCTATCGCAATTCCGGAAAGCCAAAATTTGGGATTTTTGAGTTGAAGGCTAGTCATGTATGTCATCTCAGTACCAGGCGCCGTCTATCTATACATCGACGTATCAAAACGTAATCTAAAACTTGAATATCAACTCAACTGGCAAGCAAGTGAGGGTAGTATGCCTATGTGTACAACAATTTGAACTTATCTAAGAAAAAATATCTAGTATAAGTGGGGTTAATACCTAAGTAATAATATTTACCTTTGACATCTGTCAAAAGCAATACGCTTTGCTTGGCTTTACCTAAATTTTAAATTTAGAGCTATATATATTAGTGACTGAATAGTCAGATATCATGAGCTTTTGGTCACTGTGAGGGTTTTGTACTTGTTACAATTATAAAAAACACGTAAATTTACTACTGTTAATAAAAATAAATAATACCGACTATTGTATCGAATTTGGAGTTTGCCCACTCTTTACATTATCTTTTGATCCCCCTAACCCGCCTTGATAAGGCTATGGTGTACACACAAGTCTTAAAATAGTCCCAAATATTAAGAACCCCACCCCCGAATCGCCAGCAGTATCCTTGTAGGAGAGGGGTCGGTGGAGAGGTTTTCAACCCAAGCGTGAAAAGTCAGAATGGTTTTATGTCAAACGCTCTCTTTTAGGTTCAATATTATCAATAAGCCGTAGCTATTGATCATAAATGTCGGCGCCTCTTGAATGCTTACCTATTAAGGCTTGAGCCAAGCTGGACGAGCTTTTAGGAGACTTGTGTGTACAGGGTAGTACAACCTAGCCGCGCGTAAGGGGTAGAACAATATTCAATACTACTCGGTTAAGCCTAAAAGTAGAATAATATGTAGATTGCTGGGATCAAATAACTATATCCAATAACAAAAAGGGTAGCAAATTTGCTACCCTTTATATACTGAGGCGCTAGGATTCGAACCTAGGGATGTCGGGACCAAAACCCGATGCCTTACCACTTGGCGACGCCTCATTGCATCAACATTAACCAATATAGTAGTGGCTGCCACTAATGTCAAGTAGTTTTGCCCAATTTTTCTAATTACACTTTTCTTACTTTAGTTTTTGACTGATAATCAAGAACGAGCTAAACTGCAACACCTATAAATTTAGTTGGCAAGTTGGCACCTGTTAGAGGTGGTGAGGAGCCAAAATGAATGTTAACAGGTTATGCTGTACTGACCCTTTCTCTATGTCAAAAACTACACTTTTTCTTACTTAGCTATGTTGTCTACCAAATTTGGTATAAATTTTATTAATACTTCAACGTTATTTAACTTTCTTGCAACCAGGCTAAAAGCAAAAAGAATAAAGACACATGATTACACAAATCAGGTGTCTGGTCAAGACTATGTATTTGAAACAATAGATGACCATACCAAAGGTTATATGACGGCACAGGGAAAAGGTGTTACGGTTGGCGATTTTATTACTTTACAGGACGGCGCCGAGGTTTATCATTACCAAGTCGAGCAAATTGAGTACTACTCTAACCCCTCTGATATGTGGACTGGTGTGTTAAAGCGCGTCTAGAGTTGCATTCCAATAAGGAACTAGTATAATTTTTAACTTTTATATATTTATTTTTAATAATTTATTAACGTTATATTTACCGTACTTGTTATACATTTTTCTTGAACTATTACAATTTCTGATAAAAAGCGCTCGTTTGTGGAGCCTGAATGATGAGGTTTATCAAAATTTGAATTTAATATATACAGGACTGCTTGTATATATCCGGATTAAATTGCTAACTTTACACAATCTTTTTGAAGAAAAACAATCACTTTAAAACGGATTACCTGAAAATTCACCAGGTCGCATCAGTGTTTTACCTGATTTTTGCTGCAAGCATTTCAATAATTAGATTATCATTTTAATTTAAAGATGTTGGCAATAGTTGCCAAATTGGCAAGAAAGTGTGACAAAATCGTTACGAAAACTACAAGCAAAAACTCACATGCTTTGTTTTTTGGGGTTTTTATCTGTATCCATGCTATTTACAGCAAACATCTCAGTTGTCGAGTCAAAGATAAGAGCAAGCAATATTGCTCATGCAAAGAATATATTTAGTTGTAAATATAGTCACAAAGTAATTTTGTGAGCATAATTTAAATTACTATTTTTAATGACAGAAAAGTCTTACGAATAGGATGTTATGGATTATTTAAGTCAACAAAATCAAGGAGATTAAGAGAGTAATAAACAAAAAATATCTCGTATATATCCTGACAGTGCATTTACTGAGATGAAGTATGTGATACATAGTATGAAGTAAAAGTACAAAATCACAGGTCAAGTCCAAATAAGTGCAGTAAACAGGTAACTAGATGAATAATAAAGAAATCCTAATTGGGACTGGAAGAATTGAAAGTCAGTATTGGCGAGACCAGTGGAAACACAGAGCTATTCTACTTTCTGGCATGGCGAGATTATTTGGGTACGCTACAAGCAAGGATGTTTCGTTTGAGTCCAACAGTAGGGTAAAGCAAATTAACATAAGCCGACGTAACAAAATGAGGTTATTCATCCTATCATGAGCCAGAAGAGCCAGCGGAATTCTACACAAGATAAAGTTTCAAAGCAGACTCAAGGCGCCGCTCGCAGACCGATTAGAGTGGTGCATCGACCTGAAAGTAGCATGAGGCATCCGCTTCAGTTATTTAAAAACATGGGACGGGATTTATTCGCATCACGAGAACTTGCTTGGCGCCTCATGGTGCGGGATATTAGCGCTCAATACCGTCAGTCATTTTTAGGCTTTTTATGGGCGGTTATACCTGCGGTAGTTCTGGCTGCTACCTTTACCTTTGCCAAAAACGGTGGGGTTGTAAATATCGGTAATACTGATATTCCCTATCCTGCTTACGTTATGTTTAGCATGACATTATGGCAAACCTTTGTCGAATCACTCTTAGGTCCAATTCAAGCGGTAGCAGCAGCCAAGGCAATGGTAGCAAAGATTAGCTTTCCTCGTGAAGCCTTGGTTATTGCCAAATTAGGAGAAGTCTTTTTTAACTTTGGCGTCAAGCTGATTCTAATTATTGGCTTATTTATCTGGTTTCAAATACCAGTAACTTGGAACCTAATTTTAGCCCCAGTTGCCTTAATTCACTTGATAATACTGGGAACTTCTATAGGAATGTTTTTAGCTCCCGCAAGCGCACTTTATCAAGATTTTTCTAAAGGTATTACCTTAGCAACTAGCTTTTGGCTATTTCTTACACCAGTTGTTTACCCAGTTCCAACTGATGGAGTATTTGGCAGCATTGTTAAACTTAATCCCGTTACACCTTTACTAGTAACAACGCGGGAGTTAGCAACAACAGGTGTAATCTCAAATTCGCAAGGATTTTGGATAGCGAGTTTAATTGGAATCTTCGGATTGTTGATAGCTTGGGTTATCTACCGTCTTGCAATGCCTTATGTAGTTGAGAGGATTAGTTCGTAATTATGATGAGTATCAACGAGCAAGAAATTTCAGAAAAGCCACAGAATAATGATAGTGAAGTTGTTCTATCAGTTAATGGGGTTTCCAAAAGGTTTTGTCGAGATTTAAAGAAGTCTTTATTCTATGGCGTTCAGGATATTGCCTCTGAAGTATTAGGATTGCGGGAGAAAGGTGATAAATTGCGACCCAAGGAGTTTTGGGCATTAGATAATGTTAGTTTTCAATTGCGTCGGGGAGAAGCATTAGGTTTAGTCGGAAAAAACGGTAGTGGAAAATCAACGCTGCTGCGGGTTATTGCAGGTTTGATTAAGCCAGATACTGGCTTTGTCGAAGTAAACGGTAGAGTTGCACCGTTAATTGCATTAGGAGCAGGATTTAATCCCATTTTGACAGGACGGGAAAATATTTATGCTAATATGTCAATTTTGGGTTTGTCCAAGAAGGAAATCGATGAACGATTTGATGAAGTTTTAGAGTTTGCAGAAATTGGTGATGCAATAGATTCTCCAGTACAAAGCTATAGCTCTGGAATGGCTGCAAGGTTGGGCTTTGCCAGCGCAATACATACTGAGCCGGATATTTTGTTAATTGATGAAGTGCTGGCGGTGGGAGACATTAGATTTAGACAAAAATGTCATCGTCGATTAGCTAAATTACTTAATAATGGTGTTTCATTTATTTTGGTAACTCATAATTCACAGGAAATATTTTCTTCTTGTAAATCTGCCGTCTACTTATCAAAAGGTAAATTTATTGCTCAGGGAACTCCAAGTTACATTATTAACCAATATGAGAAAGACTTATTTATAGATAAAACTCCCGAACAATTTGGAACTGTATTTTTATCAAATGAGAATAAAAGTAAAACTCATGGTTTAAATATTACACATTTACTTTTTAGGGATAAAACTGGAAATATTATTAAAACGCCAACGACTGGCGAGCAGATTAATTTCTGTATTGGATGTGAAGTTCATGAAAAACTAGAGAAAGTTAACATTTACTTATTGATTTCAGAGCAAGGAGGCGAGGGCGATATAGTTTTGTCTATTGATAGTGCAATAGAGGGCAACATATTTTCTATAAATCCTGGAAATCACGAAATATATTTAAACATGTCACCTATTTGCCTAAAACCAGGTGTGTACATTATGAAAGTTATTATAAAAAAAGATTTACTTTCTACACTAGACTATTTTGAAAAGTTTTTCTTTACTGTAGATAGCAAGAAAGCAATGAATCGCTCATTGTTTTATCAACCGCTAAATTGGAATATTGTAAGTAAATAATAACTTACAATTGCTAAACTAGACTATGCTTATTATTTAGATACAAGAGGAAAAATGAAACCAACAGTATTTATTCATACTAGTTCTCATGAAATTGTCTCAGGAAAAGTTGCAATGTATTCACACATGAGAGCTTCAAAGCATCTTGACAAATTTGATATTCAGCTTATCCAGCTAGAAGACTATCCACATTTAATAAAACGTCATGGTCAAAGCTGTATTAGATTTGGAAAGGAGGCTGCTTGGTACAAAGATGTTCCTCAATCTTTTCTACCATTGCGATTTCTAGTGCCTCAACTAATGGGCTATGAAGGTAGGGCTATCCTTACAGATCCTGATATTTTTGCTGTTAGAGATGCATATGAACTACTAACCCGCGACATGGGAAATAAAGCAATTCTTTGTCGCGAATTTGGAGATAAATACAAAGGTTATAATTCTAGCGTAATGTTACTTGATTGTAGTAAGTTAAAACACTGGAAGTGGGAAGAAAGAATTGATGAAATATTTGCGAGTAAACTCGACATTCAAGATTGGATATCATTACGAACAGAGCCTGAAGAAATAATTGGAACTTTTGAGCAAGAATGGAATGATTATGATTCTTTAACTCAGAAAACTAAATTTTTGCATAATACACGTCAAATAACACAGCCTTGGAAAACGGGTTTGCCTTTTAAAGAAAAAAACATGAGTAACTACAATAAAGGTGATAAAGAGGAAACTCGTTGGGAAAAACTATATGATGTAGTTAAGTATAATAAATATGGAAAACGTCAACTGTTCAAGTCTATTAAAAATATAATTTTGTATGGAGAAGCTAAATTATATCAAAAGCATCCAGACGTAAAACAAGAAAAGTTATTTCTTTCTCTTCTAAAAGAATCTGTAAATAAAGGATTAGTGACTTCTGAACTTTTACAATCAGAAGTTAAACAAGGACATATTCGTCCTGATATATTTAATATATTACAATCAGTAAGTTATTCACCATCAGATGTTTTGCAAACAGTTAGTTAGTTAATTAACTATTTAGTAATATAGCCAATATTTTTATTTATTAGAAGGCTATTTTACATAACTTATAAATCAAACAGGTGCATGAGTGCAAAACAAATTAATATTTGTAGTAATATACCTTTTTTAGCTATTACTTATGTCAATTATTACAATTATCCCTGCCCGTGGTGGTTCCAAAGGTGTCCCCCGTAAAAATGTACGCTTATTAGGAGATAAACCATTAATCGCTCATTCTATTTTGGATGCCAAAGAAGCCAAACTTGTAGATAAAGTATATGTTTCTACTGATGACCCAGAAATTGCTGAAGTTTCTAGTAAATATGGAGCCGAAATAATCAGCCGTCCTGATGAAATTGCAGGCGATACTGCATCTTCAGAAACTGCTTTAATGCATGGAGTGTCTGAAATTGAAAAAAAAGGCATTTTTCCAGAATTAATCATATTTTTACAATGTACTTCTCCAATTAGAAGCGGTGAGGATATTGACCGAGCTATTGAAAAAATTAAAAAAGAAAATGCTGATTCTTTATTATCAGTAACTTTATCTCACAGATTTCTTTGGGAAGAAGTTGATGGAAAAGCAAAGTCAATTAACTATGACTATTGCCATCGTCCCCGTCGTCAAGATATGAAAGCACAATATGTAGAAAATGGTTCTATTTATATATTTAAGCCTTGGATACTAAAAGAACTAGGAAATCGTTTAGGTGGAAAAATTTCTTTGTTTCCAATGATAGAAACAGCAAGTTTGGAGATTGACTCAGTTTTTGATTTTGAAGTAGCAGAATTTATCGTAAATAAAGAGGTTGTATCCAATGCTGATTGATAGAAACATCGCTAAATACATTGTTTTTGCTGAAGATAGTATTCTTAACGCTCTTCAAAAGATTAGTGACAACAAATGTCGAATTATTTTCTCTGTTACCGAGTCTGGAGTTCTCGAAGGAGTAATGACTGATGGCGACTTTCGCCGTTGGTTAACCAATCAAAACACTATCGATTTAAATCAATCAGTTTGTAAAATTTCAAATAAAAAGTTGAAATCTGCTTCTGTTGAAGACGAGCCGGAAAAGATACAGTCTTATTTTTCATCTGAAATTGAATTTATTCCTCTGCTTGATAAAAATCATCATTTAGTTGCGATCGCGAGAAAGCGACCTGATGTTTTTCAGATTGGTAAATTTAAGATTGATGAGGAATCACCTAGTTTTATTATTGCAGAAATTGGTAATAACCATAACGGCAGTCTGGAATTAGCAAAGAAATTAATTGACTTAGCAGTAGAAACGGGAGTAGATTGTGTTAAATTTCAGTTGCGGAGCATGAAAGCTCTCTACCGGAATGCTGGTAATGCTAATGATGCTAGTGAAGATTTAGGTTCCCAATACACTTTGGATTTACTTTCTCGCTTCCAACTTAGTTCAGAGCAAATGCTGTCTGTTTTTGATTACTGCAAACAACGGGATATTTTACCGCTGTGTACACCTTGGGATTTGGAAAGCCTAGCACTTCTAGAAGAGTACGGAATGCAAGCCTATAAGGTAGCTTCTGCGGATTTAACAAATCATGAACTTTTGACTGCGCTAGCTAAGACTGGGAAGCCATTAATTTGTTCAACTGGGATGTCTACAGAAACAGAGATATCTGAAGCTGTAAGTCTGTTAAAACGTTTGGGAGCTATGTATATGTTGCTCCACTGTAATTCTACCTATCCCGCGCCTTTTAAAGATGTAAATCTTAACTATTTAGAACGTCTTAAAGAAATTGGTGACTGTCCTGTTGGCTATTCCGGACATGAAAGGGATATTAACGTAGCTATTGCAGCAGTTGCCAAAGGTGCAAAGGTAATTGAAAAGCATTTTACTATTGATAAGTCAATGGAAGGTAACGACCATAAAGTAAGTTTGCTTCCAGAAGAATTTCAGGCAATGGTGAGGGGTATTCGCCAAGTCGAAGAAGCTTTGGGAACTGCAAGCGAGCGCAAACTGAGCCAGGGAGAACTCATGAACCGGGAAACTCTAGCGAAAAGTTTGACAATCAACTGCGACTTAGAGGCAGGACAAGTAATTACGGCCGAGATGATTGAAGTCAAAAGTCCCGGCAAAGGTTTGCAACCCAACCGCAAAGCTGACTTGATTGGCTTGAAAGCAAAAAGAACGTTTAAGACGGGTGACTTTTTCTTTCTCAGCGACTTAGAACAAGAACAGGTTCAAGCCCGTAATTATCAATTTAAGCATCCTTGGGGTGTCCCCGTTCGCTACCATGACTTCAAAATTATTCTGACGAAAACTAATCCCGACTTGTTTGAATTTCACCTCAGCTACAAAGACTTAGAAGAAGATATTTACCAATACTTTGAACAACCATACGACTTGGACTTAGTAGTTCATAGTCCAGAATTATTCGCGGGCGACCATGTATTGGATTTATCCTCTCAAGATGAAGAATATCGCCAGCACTCTATTCGAGAACTGCAACGAGTTATTAACATCACTCGTGCCTTAAAGCCCTTTTTTACAAAAACTACTCGTCCTTGCATCGTCACCAACGTTGGTGGCTTTACATTAGACGCACCATTACACCCATCACAACGTAATAAGTTATACGAACTGCTGTTTGATAGCCTATCAGCACTTGATGTAGAGGGTGTAGAAATTATCCCTCAAACTATGCCTCCCTTCCCTTGGCATTTTGGCGGACAACGTTATCATAACTTGTTTGTAGATCCCCAAGATACCACTGAATTTTGTCATAAACACGGTTATCGAATTTGTTTAGATATTTCCCATTCCAAACTTGCTTGTAACCATCATAAATTGTCTTTCAAACAGTTTATTGAGCAAGTTGGACCGTTAACCGCCCATTTACACATTGCTGATTCTAAAGGTGTAGATGGTGAAGGTTTACAAATTGGCGAAGGTGATATTGATTTTCCAGCTTTAGCAGAATATTTACAGAAAACTGCGCCCAATGCTTCATTTATTCCTGAAATTTGGCAAGGACATAAGAATGAAGGAGAAGGTTTTTGGATAGCTCTTGAAAAATTGGAAAAATTGTTTAATGCTGTTTAAATTTTTGGAGGAATAAGTAATGCAAGAGTTCTACGCAAGTACAACATACTATGGTATTGGGGAAATCATAAAAAGATATGCAAGTTTTCCTCTTTTTCTGCCCTGTCCTATAGCAATTCAGCATGGATGGAACGCTGCTCCAACTAAACATGATGCCCGCTTTGATGTTCCTGAGAATTGGTATTGGTCTGCATTGATAGAAAAAAAGTATCATCAAGAATTCAATGGTTTATCTACTAGATCTGTTGGAGCACCATTTTTATATCTTCTAAAACTTATTAAATATTCTCCTTTACAAGAGTCTCAAAGAAGTGGCTCCATTGTTTTTCCATCTCATTCTTCTAAGTATATAAAAATGGAATGCGACTTTGAAGAATACGCTGATATGCTGTGCAATCTACCAGATGAGTACAAGCCTATTACTATCTGTATGTATCATCTAGATCAAGAAAAAGGCTTGGATAAACCGTTTTTAGATAAAGGATTTGAGGTTGTTAATAATGGGAACAGCATCTATGATGTTGATTTTCTCAACAATTTTATTGCTAACACACGTGGGAAAAAATATGCCTTCTCTAACCAAATGTCCTCTGCTTTGCTATTTGCTTCAATAATGGGTTTATCCTCTTTCTTCTACGGACCTCACTTCCAAACTGATTGTAAAGATCCAAATAATGAGCATATGGACTACACACAATACCATAGAGATTGGGAAGCAAAATATGCTGATTACTTTAAGTTTAATAATTGCAATATAGAAGAACAAAAGATGATAGCTTCGATAGAATTAGGAGAAGAACATATACTATCACCATTGAAAATGAATTTAATATTATGGTGGTTAACTCTCAATAAACTGTATTTAAAATTGATAGCCTTAGAAGTTAAAAAATCAATAAAATCTTTGATAAAAAAAATTCCTTTTGTGCATAAGGTATACGTCAAAACTATGAAAATCACTTCCAAAAATTATATTTAGCTGTGAATATCTTACACATTAACCAATCTGATATCTCAGGTGGAGCAGCGATCGCCGGCTATCGTCTGCATGAAGGTTTGCTAGCTCAAGGCATTGACTCGCGGTTGCTAGTAGGAACAGTGAAAATCAGCAGCGATCGCGTTGCATATGTGCCAAGCAATTACCGCATTGAAAAACAACTCTTCCGTGTTACTTCACGCCTTGGCTTTAACTACCTTAACTATATCAGTAGTTTTAATATCCCTAAGCACAATTTCTACAAAAATGCAAATATTCTTAACTTCCACAACCTGCACACTGGTTATTTCAACTACCTAGCAATTCCATCATTAACCGAAAACAAACCAGCAGTTTTTACACTTCACGATATGTGGAGTTTTACAGGTCACTGTGCTTACAGTTATGACTGCGCGCGCTGGCAAAGTGGTTGTGGCAAATGCCCTAATCTCGATACTTATCCTGCCGTTACCAGAGATAGTACCCACATTGAATGGAAGCTTAAAAACTGGGTATACAGCCAATCTAACCTTACCATCGTAACACCCAGCCATTGGCTAACCAAGCAAGCCCAGCAAAGTATGCTCAAACGCTTCCCGATATATCATATCCCATATGGTATTGATACAGAAGCTTATCAACCTCTAGATTCAGAACAATGCCGCTACTTACTAGGCATTCCCAATAACAAGAAAGTACTGCTGTTTGCTGCAGAGATTTTGAAAGATACCCGCAAGGGTGGTGACTTACTGTTTAAAGCTTTACAAAGTTTACCTGCTTCTTTAAAAGCTGAAACTGTTTTGCTAACTTTTGGCTTCAGTGGTGACACTATATCTGAGCAGTTAGGAATAAAAGCTATAAATCTAGGCTATATTAGTAGCGATCGCTTGAAATCAATTGCCTATTCTGCGGCAGATTTATTTATTTTTCCTACTCGTGCTGATAATCTCCCTCTGGTGTTGCAAGAGAGTATGGCTTGTGGGACTCCAATGGTTTCTTTCAAAATTGGTGGTGTTCCTGACTTAGTACGCCCTAATATTACTGGCTATTTGGCTACACCAGAAGATGCTCAAGATTTCTCGAATGGAATTGTACAGTTATTGGAGGATAGAAAACTACATGGTCAAATGAGTCAAAATTGTCGGGAAATCGCTCTTGCTGAGTACACCCTAGAAGTTCAAACACAGCGATATATTGAGTTGTATCGTCAGGTTTTAGAAAAACAAGGGCGATCGCTGCCTTACTCAGCCTAATACCCGCCTTCTTCAGCTTGGTGAACAACTGCTTTGAATTTCATATAGAATATGGCACAAGAGATTTCAGCTAGTACATAACGACGGAAATAGCTAGCTAGTTAGAAAAAACTACAAAGCTTATCAAGTAAGTAATATTCCTTCTGCCTTCTATCTTCTATCTTTAGACAAATAGCACCAGGGTGTTTAAGTAAGTCGGCACGATAAAACCAAAGCTTTACATAAATTAAATAACCATCTCTTCCAATTCACCCTGATTCTTTTTGAAGTTACAGAAGAGTTCAGTATTAACACGAAAATTTATCTATGACTTCATTGCCAGTAAATAACATTTTTGCAATTTGAAACAAGCCAATTATGATTAACGTTATCACTCCAGTCTACAACAATAAAAGATTTATTGAGTCTTGTATCAAAGTTGTGATTGACCAAAACTGCCTAGATGTTGAACACATTATTGTAGATGGAGGTTCAACGGATGGAACAGTAGACATTATCAAACATTATGCAGAAAGCTATCCTCATATCCGATGGATTTCTGAGAAAGATAAAGGTCAGTCAGATGCGATGAATAAAGGAATTAAGATGGCACAAGGAGAAGTTACATCTTTTTTAAATGTTGATGATTATTATGAGCCAAATGTGTTAAATAGAGTGACTGAATTTTTCAAAACATTACCAAACCCAAGTTTATTAGTTGGAAACTGTAATCTACGGAATGATAATGATGAGATATTTGTAGTAAATAAGCCAAGAAAATTGAAATTAAATGATTTGCTCCTAGGATGGCACATAAACCCTTTACCATCTAACCCATCTGCCTATTTTTACCATACTTCATTACATCAAATAATAGGCTTTTATGATCTGGAAGATCACTATACTATGGATTTAGATTTTATATTAAGGGCTGTGCAAGCAGCTACAGTCAAGTATGTAGATGAAAGCTGGGGTAATTTTAGAGTCATTCAAGGAACAAAATCTTTCATGGGTGATCTAAAAGGTCAAACTGAAACGAGGATTAAAACAGTTTTGGATAAACATTATAAAGAACTTCCTTTATTTCAGCAATGGCAAATAGCTAGTAAACGATATTTTTTAAATAACAAATACTGGTTTGATACCAGATTTAAATATTTTTCAGAAAGACCTGAAGAATTTCCTTTATTAATTAAAAAAAAGATGTTTAATAAGCTAAGTCGGTTACTACGTACTTGAAAGAAAAGCAAATTATAGATGCTATAGAAAAGGAGTATCCAGTTTTGGCATATAAACTTTTTCAACTGAGCATATAGTAAGGTTTCTGATGCCAAATACTTATGTTTTTCCAAAAGCGGATACTCCCTATAGAAATCCTGTATAATTTTTAAAAGCTGAGTCAACTAAATTCCTACATAACAAAGGTTAGAATATAAGTAGACCTAGCAAAGCTCAAATCGTATTTCTATATATAGATTATAGTATTTGTTGTACCTTCTCAAAAAAAACTTGGTATATGAAAGTAGCTATTATTAGTAAATCTGATAGAAAGGGTGGAGGAGCAAGTAGAGTTGCTGAAGATTTGGCAATTTGGTTAAACGAAGCAGGACACTATGCGGATCATTTTATTGCAATGAATTGTAAAGAGCCTGAATCATTTCAGCATAACGTCTATGGAAAGAATCTTAATTTAAAGATTTGTAAAAAAATTCATAAAATTTCTTATAAATATGGCTTTCCTGAAATTATTCCGATTGAGTATTTTCTGAATCATAATCAATTTATTGACAAATATGATGTGATTCATTTTCATGACTTGTACACAGCAATATCTCCTTTGACTTTAGCTCTTACTTCTCGACATAAACCAACTTTTTTTACAATACACGACTGTTCTGCTTTCACTGGTGGCTGTTTATATCCTATGGATTGTAATAAATTTATCAGTAATTGTTATCAGTGCCCACAATTACCTATAGGTGAAAATCAAACTACGATTCCTGACCATACAAGAGAAATTCAAGTCATTAAGCGCTGGATTGCTAATAAATTTAGCATTAAGTATATATTTCCTAGCCACTGGATGTTACAAGAAGCTCAAAAAGTATTAGATTTTAAGCTTGAGCCAATATTAATTCCATATGGACTTGATTTAAAGCCTTTTTTAAATATAAGTAGGCCAGAAGCAAAAACTCGTTTAGGTGTTCCAGAAAACCGTAAAGTTATAACTCTTTCAGCGCATGTACTTCATGACCCACGTAAAGGTGTTAAATATGCAATTTCAGCCATTAAAAGCGTGTGTGAGTTGTCACCATTTATTATAGTTGTGGGAATTTGTAATGATGAGTTGCGACAAGCTTTAAATGGTTTTGATATTAGAGAGACAGGTTTTATCTCAAACCAAAATGATTTAGCATTAGCTTACATTGCCAGTGATTTAATCATGTTTTGCACGTTAGCAGATAACTTACCATTAACAATTTTGGAAGCGATGGCTGCATCAACTCCTGTTGTCGCTTTCGCGACGGGTGGTGTGCCAGAAATGATTCAAAATGGACGTAACAGCATTCTTGTTCAAACAGGTGATCAGTTAGGGTTAAATCAAGCACTACGCAAAGCTTTACTTTCTGATAATCTACATGCTTTAGGGCAGCAAGCAAGAAAAGATGTTGAGAATAACTTCTCCAAAAAAGAATTTATAAATAAGCATCTGCGGCTATATCAAAATATTTCATCAGTTGCCACTCAAGAAACCAAAGGAGTTCTTGCAACTTAAATATTTAATAAATTGAACTTTCTAAAGTTTCATATAGACACAAAACACTATCTATGTGTATAGTTAACTTTATAGGATTCCTAAAAAAGTAAGCAAAACCTAATTTTTTACTAGCAAAATAAGCAGCTTTAAAAACGCACTTTACTAGACCAGGAAACGCTATACAGCTATATTAACTAGAAGTTTAGACAATATTCGAGAATATTTTTGTATGGTTTTAACAGCAACTGCACCCTTAAGAGCTTCACTTTCCACAAATAAATCTGGAAGCGACCGCTTGTACCTTATCTCTGGCTCCGCTCACACGACTTTAGCTCAAGATATTGCTAATTATCTTGGAACTAGTTTAATTCCAATAATATCTAAACGGTTTGCCGATGGCGAAATTTATGTTCAAATTCAAGAATCAATAAGAGGTGGAGATGTTTATTTAATTCAACCAACATCCTACCCTGTAAACGATTGCTTGATGGAACTCATGATTATGATTGATGCTTGCCGTCGAGCATCTGCAAGACAGATTACAGCGGTAATACCTTATTCTGGCTATACAAGAGCAGACCGTAAAGTTTCTGGACGCGAGTCAATAACTGCCAAACTAGTAGCAAACCTAATCACTACAGCAGGCGCCGACCGCGTTCTAGCTATGGATTTACATTCGGCACAGGTTCAAGGCTTCTTTGATATACCACTAGACCACATTTACAGTACACCTGTTTTGCTTAATTATTTACAAAGCAAGCAGCTAAGAGACGTTGTTGTTGTTTCTCCGGATATTGGTGGAGTAGGACGTGCGCGCGCATTTGCGAAAAAATTTAATGATGCACCACTGGCTATAGTAGATAAGCGTCGTACTGCTCATAATTGTGCCAAGGTAATGAATGTTATCGGAGATGTAAAAGGTAAAACTGCTATTCTCGTCGATGACATGATTGATACCGCAGGAACTATTACGGAAGCGGCAAAAATACTTCGTCAAGAAGGCGCACGACAAGTTTTTGCTTGTGCAACCCATGCAGTTTTTTCTCCACCTGCAATTGAACGTCTATCAAGCGGTTGCCTAGAAGAAGTAATTGTTACAAATACTATTCCAATTCCAGAGGACAAGCGTTTTCCACAATTAACTGTAGTATCTGTTGCCAACTTTTTCGGGGAAGCGATTTTACGTTTGCATCAAGAAAGTTCAATCAGCACTATGTTTATTTAATAAAGAGCATATATCTGATAACAATACTGTGTATTAATTAAGTTCACTCTTATTTTATTACCCTTAGCTCAAAACAAAGCAGCCATGAATCAAAAAGTAAATTCCTTTGATGTTTTTGAAACAGCAATAGTGCGGATTTGGGCAAAACCAACAGACTTATTTTGGGAACTAGGCAACCAACTTAAACAGGAAGGTTTAATTCATGTATCTCCAGAAGCGTGGCAAAAGATGAGAGTTGATGCTGAAAACAATGCGAGAAGAGCATCAGCAAAAGGTGAGGTAACATTAGAACAAATCTATAAGCAATTTCTATCTTGTTTCAATTGGTCAACTAATCAATTAAAACAGATAATGGAGAAAGAGATTGCCCTAGAACTGAAAAGTTTGCGTCCAGTGCCAAAAATCCAACAAAAAATTCAGTCCCTCCAAAAGCAAAATTCTCGAATTATATACATGTCAGACATGTATCTCCCTAAAAACGTAATTCAGGATTTTTTAGTAAAAAATAATGTTTGGGCAAAAGACAGTAAGTTGTATATTTCGTCTGAGATAGAAGCAAGTAAGGCAACAGGTGAGTTATTTCCCTACTGTTTAAAACAGGAGTTGATAAAAGCCAGTGATTTAGTACACATTGGAGACAACCTGAATTCGGATGTTAAACAAGCAAAGAAACAAGGGATTAAGGTTGAACCGTTTACTCAAACTCATTTAAATCGATACGAACAATTGATTGCTGACGAACAACGTTTACCGCTGCGATTTCGTTCCCTACTTGCTGGAATAAGTAGACTAACTCGCTTGCAATCACAACAAACTAACTCAAACAAGCAAGTAATTTGGGAGACAACTGCCAGTGTTATAGCACCAGTACTATTTGGCTTTGTTCATTGCTGCTTGCAAGAAGCGCAAAAAAAAGGGATTAAAAGGCTTTATTTTGTTGCTAGAGATGGACAAATTCTACATAAAATTGCTGAAGTTATATGTCGTAATTGGAACTATGATATAGATTGTCGTTATTTATATGGTTCCCGTCAGGCATGGAATGCACCAGCGCTTCAAGAAATTGGAGAAACCGAACTTACCTGGATCTTTAACAATACCACGTTTTTATCGATTGATGCCGTTTGCGAAAGAGTAAACATTAAACCCACACAAATTCAAGAGGTTCTAAATCGCTATAGCTTCGGTACAGCGAACTGGAATCTTAATCTTGATAGTGAAGAACGCGAGCGACTTAAACAGGTTTTTGTTGAACAAGAAGTTGTAGACGTAATTTTAGCAGCGGCAACTACGTATCGTGAAAAAGCGATTGGCTACTTTCGACAGGAGCAGCTAGATGATGGTTTGCCTTATGCAATAGTTGACGTTGGTTGGACTGGTAGTTCATTGCGTTCTTTTAGTAAGGTGTTACAAAGTGCCGGATTCTACCCTCAATCAGGTACTCGTGGATTTTTCTTTGCATTGGAAAAACGAGTTAAAGCTTCTACATTAGACCAGTTGTTAGCTTACTTTTATGATGCTGAGGCACCTGTTGGAAATCGTGCAGACACTTGTCAGTACAGATGCTTACTTGAGCTTTTTGTCTCCGCAGATCATGGGGGTACAAAAGAATATGACTGGAATGGTGACAGATACTTTCCAGTTCTGCGCTACCAAAAAAACGAAATAGCAATTAATTGGGGACTATATGTCCTTCATGACGCTGCGGTTGAATTTGCTAATCAGTTTACTTCAAATCTTACCCCGCAAGAATGTTCTATTGATTTGTTTTTGAAGGCAACCGACATCTTAATAGAAGAATTTGTTAATAATCCTTCTATTCAAGAAGCAAAAACATTTGGTTCCTTCCTGATAGCTGAAGACCAAGGCGAAAAAACTTTGTATGAATTAGCACCTGCTTATACCTTAATTGACTGTATAAAGCTTATAACTCGCGGTAGGCATCCACATGGAAATATTTGGCTACCCGCGTCATTAGCAAGAACCAACCCAATCTTAAGAACCTTTCTCAACTCAAAAGCCGTCAGTATGACCCACAATATTAGAGTTTTAGGAAGTCGATTAAGACGTAATATTTTGTCCAAGCAAGTCAGCGGAACTGTTTAATCAAGAAGGAATGAAGCCCCATGATACAGAAAGTTGACGCATTTAATATCAAGCCAACAATTCAGGCAAATCCAAATCGTTATGAACAGCTAATTGCCGATAACAAAGAACTGCCATTACAGTTTCGGGAGCAACTTACACAAGCTAGCAGACTGACTCGATTACAGTCTAAACAAACTGACCTTCACAAGCAGGTAATTTGGGATACTGGCGCCAACGTCATCGCACCAGTATTATTTGGTTTTGTAAATTGGTGTTTAGCCGAAGCACAGAAAAAAGGAATCAAGAGACTTTACTTTGTTGCGAGAGATGGGCAAATCCTGAATAAAATTGCCCAAGTAATTTGTCGCAATTGGGGTTATGACATTGATTGTCGTTACTTTTATGGTTCACGGCAAGCTTGGCACGCACCTGCACTTCAAGAAATTGGTGAAGCTGAACTGCAATGGATTTTAGATGGTACTACATTTTTGTCGGTAAATTCAGTTTGTGAACGAGTAAATATTAAACCAGAACAAATCAAAGAAGTTTTGATTCGCTGTGGATTTGCGGAATCTGAATGGAATACAAATCTTAACAAAGAAGAACGCAATCAACTTCGACAAGTGTTTGTCGAGAAGCAAGTTGTAGACTTAATATTAGCAACTGCTGCGACTTATCGTGAAAAAGCTATTGCTTACTTCCGTCAGGAGCAATTAGATGATGGTTTACCCTTCGCAATTGTTGATATTGGTTGGGTTGGACGCGCGCAACGTTCATTTAGCAGTTTGCTAATAAGCGCTGGAATATACCCAGAAAAAGGTGTTCAGGGTTTTTACTTTGCTTTGGAAAAAAAACGTAAGGCGCTTGAAAGCGATAATTTGTCAGCATTTTATAATATAGACAAGCCCAGTCGTGAGCATATTTCACACTATAGACATGTATTCGAGCTTTTTGTAACCGCAGACCACGGCGGTACAATGGGCTACGAGCAACAAGATAATCAGTATGTTCCTGTTTTGCGCTATCCAAAAAATCAAGCAGCTATTGATTGGGGACTATACCTTCTTCAAGATGCGGTAGTTGAATTTGCAGAGCAATTTACCACTAATATAAATCGAGACGATTTCTCTCCGGAGTTATTTGTACCTGTTGCGGATATTTTAATTGAATCTTTTATTTATCATCCTTCCCCCTTGGAAGCAAAAGTTTTTGGTTCATTTTTAAATGCTGATGACCAAGGTGAGAAGGTTCTTTATGAATTGGCGCCTGCTTATAACTTAGTCAGTTGTTTAAAATTATTACTTTTTGGGAAGCAGCCATTTAAAGGTATTTGGTTTCCGGCTTCGCTCGCCAGGAGTAATTTTATTTATCAATTAATTCTTAGCTCAAGCTTATTAAAATTTACTCATCATACAAGGGTATTTATAGGGAGGTTTAAACATTTAATGCGAGTTAGCAAACCTCAAAGTATTCAAACTAGTTAATTATTGTAAAACATTAGATAAAAATTATGATTAGACAAAACTCTCTAAAAGAAATAATATCGAACCCAAGCACCGAGCTATTTAGAACTTGGACACAATGGCTAAATTTCAATGGTGATCATACATTTATCGATAGAAGTAAAGGTTCTAACAAGCTATTAATCATCCTTGCTGGATACAAAAGTTTTCTTTATCCCTTGACTCTTGCTCGTATGGCTGAGTTTGTTCCCCAGGATGTTGATGTGTGTCTCCTTTCTTCAGGGTTACATTCTCAAGAACTAGCGGAAATGGCAGCAGTAAATAATTGGTCTTACCTTTATACAAAATCTAATAAAGTTTCGTTGGTTCAAAATTTAGCTATACAAAAGCATACCCAAGCTCAGTGGGTATATAAAATAGATGAAGATGTTTTTATTTCTGAGAACTTTTTTGAGGATCTTCTCAAAGGTTATTTAGCTGTTAAAGCAGAGGGACTCTACGATATCGGTTTTTGTGCGCCTTTACTTAATGTTAATGGCTATTCGTATATTCAGTTTCTTAAACTTATTAACGCTGATCATGAGTACAAAGCTAAATTTGGCGAACTCAAACACTCATGTTCTGGCGCCAAGGCTTTTTATGATGGCCAGGCAGCTAAATGGCTGTGGAAAAAAAGTTTACCATTTGATGAAGTAGCTCAGTACATTCGTTCTAAACCATTTCAATACTCAGCATCACCGCATCGCTTTAGTATCGGCGCCATTCTTCTCGAAAGAGAGTTTTGGGAACAAATAGGTGGCTTTAGAACCCCGTTCAAACAAGGTGGACTTGGTTTGGATGAATCACAGCTATGTAAAGATTGCATACAACAGTCGAGAGTAATGATTGTTATTCACAACGTGTTTGCCGGACATTTCTCATTTGGACCTCAAGCTTCCGCAATGAAGGAATACTTACCTGAAATCTACTCTCAACTCTCTCTAGAACCTCAACTATCCTTACAAGGAAGCGTAAAATCATGAAATTTGACTGGGTAATAGTCGGCGCCGGATTTTCTGGTTGTGTTTTGGCTGAACGTATAGCATCACAACTAGGACAACGAGTTTTATTAATCGAACGACGTGATCATATTGGTGGTAACGCTTACGATTACTATAATGAACACGGTATTTTAGTACATAAATATGGTCCGCATATTTTCCATACTAAATCTAAGAGAGTATGGGACTACCTATCTCAGTTTACTGAGTGGCGCCATTACTTTCACCATGTACTAGGAGTTATTGAGGGAAAAAAGGTTCCAATTCCCTTTAATATTAATTCGCTGTATGCACTTTTTCCACCGCGCTATGCTGAGAGGCTTGAGGAAAAGCTGTTAGAAAACTTTGGCTTTGGTGTTAAAGTGCCAATTTTAAAGTTACGCGAAAGTGCTAATGGTGAATTAGAGTTTCTGGCAAACTATATATACGAGAATGTCTTCTTGCGCTACACCACCAAACAGTGGAACTTAAAACCCGAAGAATTAGATAGAGGTGTAACCGGACGAGTTCCTGTATATATTAGTCGCGATAACCGCTATTTCCAAGATCCTTACCAAGCAATGCCAAAGCACGGTTATACAGAAATGTTTCGCCGGATGCTATCTCACTCTAATATCAAAGTACTTCTAAACGCCGATTACCGGGAAGTCATTAATGATATTAAATTTGACCGGATGGTATATACGGGGCCAGTTGATACGTTTTTTGACTATATGCATGGTGAGTTACCTTACCGTAGCTTGCGCTTTCACTTTGAAACACTCGACCAAGAACATTATCAAGAAGTCGGTACAGTCAATTACCCCAATGAGTACGATATTACCCGTATTACCGAACAAAAGTATCTTTCCGGACAAACTTCACCTAAGACAACCTTGGTGATGGAATATCCCCAAGCTTACGTACCTGGTGTAAATGACCCTTACTACCCTATTCCCCGTGAAGATAACCGCGAGCGTTATGACCTTTATTTGAAAGAAGCTCAGAGGCTGAACGGTTCTGTAATATTTGTCGGGCGCCTAGCGGAATACAAGTACTACGATATGGATCAAGCAGCATTGCGCGCGCTTGGCGTGTTTGAAAAAGAGATTGCACAGTAAAAAATATTACTTTTTTCCTGAGTAAGCAAAATTGTTGTTGTAAAGATTAATTGGGAACTTGTGAATTGATACTGAGTTTCATTTACAACAACTTACATAGAAAGGCTAAAGTTTATGACTCAAATCAGCGAGTACGAAATGCGCCTGAAACGGTTTTTAGGTCGTCCAGACGTTAAAGAAAATTTCATCAAAGCGTTTGTAAAGCGCTTATTATGGCGCCTGCATTGGGCAACAACAAATAAACCTTATGTGATTCCTTTCAAAACAAGTTTAAAAATCAGTATCCCTAAAACTGGTTGTGGTTCATTGATTTATTATCAAGGATACTCGGAACTAGAAACGGCTGATTTTATGATGCGTTTTCTACGACCAGGAATGATGTTAATTGATGTTGGTGCCCACATTGGAGAGTATACTTTACTTGCAGCCCAAGTTGTAGGAGAATCCGGTCAAGTGCATGGTTTTGAGCCAACACCAAAACTTTTCCCAATTTTGAGTGAAAACGTGCGAATGAACAACCTACGTAACGTTCATCTTAACTGTATGGCAGTTAGTGACCGTACAGGTGATATTGAGTTTGAAGTATTTGATGACCCTTCAATATCATCAATTCGCAAACAAGTTACTTCCGGTTCAGAACAATTAGTAAAAGTTGCTACTACTTCTCTAGATGCCTATTTGTCGCAGATAAACACCAAAGTCGATTTAATCAAAGTTGATGTGGAAGGCGCCGAAAAGTTAGTATTTGAAGGTGCAGAGAAACTAATGAGTCTGCCATCAAGTGAAGCTCCTGTATGGTTGTTTGAATATTCCCCACATGCATATCAAAGTTTTGGTTATCTTGCAAGTGATTTATTCAAATTATTACACCACCATAACTACAATATACTACAATTCGCTGATAATGGGGAAATTAAAGACTTTGATCCGAGTATTGTAGTTAATAAAGTCATCAACTTAATTGCAACGAAAGACAAAACTCGCTTCTTTAATATGTTTCAGAATCAACATCTATCTGAGACACTTAGCTAAAAAAGCTGATGAATTATGAAGGCAAATCACATGCAAACTAGACAATCAGAACAAATTCAACCGCTTGAGCTTTTACCTCTACCAGAGGCGCCACTAGTATCAATCTTAGTTCCCAACTACAACTATGCCAGATATATTGGTGAGGCAATCGAAAGCGCATTGCGTCAAACTTACTCTAACTTTGAAGTCATTATTTGTGATGATGGCTCAAAGGATAACTCATGCGAGATTGTCGAAACATACGTTCAAAAAGATTCACGAGTTAAACTAATTCGTAAACCTAACGGTGGTGTTGCGAGTGCGCTAAATGCGGCATATAGAGAAGCAAAGGGTGAGATTATTAGTATATTAGATGCAGATGATATTTGGGTAGAGTCTAAACTAGAAAAAATTCTGAAAATTTTCAAATCTGATTCTAAGTGTGGTTTTGCAATTCATAATGTCATTCAGATAAATGCTCAAAGCCAACCTATCAAATCTCATCCTTTACATAAGCGTTTAGCCACTGGTTGGATGGCTTTAGACGCTTTAAAGAACGGTGGATTTGTTGATGATATACCTCCAGCTTCTGCATTGTCTTTACGGCGCCAAGTCACTGACTATATATTTCCTTTGAATGAAGAGTTTGTACGTAATGCAGATAGCTTAGTATTTCGCTGCGCGCCATTTATTACGAACATAGGTTCAACAATAGAAGTACTGAGCTTATTTAGAATTCATGGAGCAAATACTACTAGTACGCTAATACCTACAGTAGATTCAATGGAAAAAGAGCAATCAACGTTAGCACGTATACATCAAGAACAAAAACTGTTTTTGGAAAAAATGTATGGTGCTGAATTTGCTGCAAAACTTACAGACTGGCGCTGTAGTATAATAGTACGTCATAACTTGTATTTGATAGCACGCCTCAAAAAGGCGCCTAAAGCAGAATCTAGAAAAGCCCATCAACTTTTAGTTAATCATCATCTTTTTTCAATTGGGTTTAATGGCTATCTACCTCAAAAATTACTCTTTGCCTGGGGTGAGTGGTTGCCAGATAGCATTTTTGCTTTTGTTTTTGAGCAGATCTATGGTGCAGGTCACATAAAAAGATTTATGAGATGGATAAAAAGCCAAAAATTATCTATAAGTTCAATTTCTTAGTTTAACTAGCATAGTATGAATATTGAAAGTGCAACTATATTAATTACTGGCGCCTCTCAAGGCATTGGTCAGCAGCTAGCAGTTTACTTTGCCAAAAAAGGCGCCGAAGTTATAATTGCCGCCCGCAATAAGTCTAAACTAAATGAAACGCTCAAGTTAATTAATGCGGTTGGTGGAAAGGCAACTGCATTGGTACTCGACCTAAGCAACGTTGAAACTATTCAGTCGCTAGCTAATGATATCCAAGTTTCGGGTAAACATGTCAATATTCTGATTAATAACGCAGCAAATTGCAACTCAAAACCTTTACTTGACACATCTTTAGAAGAAATTGATGCGATTGTTAGAACAAATGTAATAGGTTGTTTTCAACTATGTCGCCTCATAGCTCCAACTATGGTTAGTCAAAGAGGTGGCGTAATTGTTAATATTTCTTCCTTAGCAGGCTACAATCCAAATGCTGCCCAAACTGTTTACAGCACTTCTAAAGCAGCAGTTAATGCTTTATCAGAAGCTCTGCGAGACGAACTTGCTCCAAAGCGTGTCCAAGTAATTAATGTAGCAATGGAAGTTTTAGCTCTCGACACACAAAAAAGTTTAGGTCAAGTCAATGTTGAGCAGTTTGCCAAACGTCTTGAGTCAGCCATCTATAAAAATGAATATGAATTGTTTTTATCTCCGCCTAAAAAATGGCTGATGCGGTTGTATAAGTTTTTGCCTGTAATCTCTCGTTTAAAAAAATATTTAAAGTCTTATAAAACGAGAAAAAGTGTAGAAAATCAAATAATGGAGAACTAATTAATTCTATTTACATATTAAATCACGTTTTTAATCAATATCTTTGTATTTTAGGAGATACTGTAGTGGGAAGTTTCCTTACAAAAAAAGAACTGCAAGAATTTGAAGAGTTAGGCATTGTCGGACCTTTTACTTTACTTGATCCTAATCAGGTAGACTCAATTACGAAAAAATTGACTGTTGAAAAACGTAAATTCTTTTTTGCAAATAATATTATATCAAGAATTCCTTTACTAAAAGACCAACTATCTGAAGCAAGCTGGGGTAAAGGAAAGTGGCATAAGGGACTTCATGCAAGCGCACCTCTAGTTTATAAACTAGCTACCGAGTCGGTTATTGTTGATAGAATTGCTTCTATCATTGGGCAGGATATACTCTTGTGGAGTGCAATGGTACTTAATGTTAAGCCAAGTGACCGCAATCCTAGTTGGCATACAGATGCAGAACTAAGAGACTGGAGTCAATGGGAAGGTGCCACTGCTTGGTTAGCTCTTAGCAATGTGGATGAGCAAAGCGGGATGAAAGTTATTACTCGTTCTCATCGTCTACCTCTAACTTCAGAGGAGGTTCGTCAGAAATTGGGAGTTAATACTTCTGACGATGATGCGATTTTGCAAGCAGCTCGTGAGTTTGACCCTAAGTGTGAGTGTGTTTCGGTTAACACAAAACCAGGTGAATTTTTTATTTTTGCTACACGCGCGTGGCATACAGGCAGAAAATCTGCTACGCAAAAAGTTCGGAACTCGGTAATTTTTCAGTACTCAAAACCTTGTGTAGAAATAAAAATGCCTGTACATCCAGACCCACCTGTTGTTTGGGATTCTCGTTCTCTTCCTTGTATTTTAGTACGAGGTAATGATGAGTATGGCAAAAATCGACTTGTAAAACCTCCTAAAATCACAGCTTAGAGGAAACAAAGTGTAATGGAAACCTCAAAAAATACGCGCGTACTGTTTGTCAGCCAAGCTTATGTAGTGGGTGTTAACCAAGGAAAATTAAATGCAATTGCGGAGACTGGCAAAGCAGAAGTTGGTTTACTTGTACCCAGTAACTGGAAAGCACTCGAATGGAATCGTCAGTTTGTAGTTGAAACACCTTACCCTAAAATTAAAGTCTACACTGCACCTGTTATGTTCTCTGGTCGTGGCGGCGCCTACGTCTTTAACCCTTTACGAATTTGGCAAGTTATTAAAGATTTTCAACCTGATATTATTCAAGTTGAACAAGAGGTTTTTTCACTTTGTGCGTTAGAATTCGCTATTTGCAGTCGCATAACAGGTAAACCGTTGGCATTGTTCGGTTGGGAAAATATGGAGCGCATCCTATCAGCACCACGCCGCTGGGTGTCTAACTTTGTGATGGATACCGTCAAATTAATGCTTCCCGGTAATCATGACGGAGCGAATTTGATGCGTAAATGGGGTTATACCGGATTGATGGAAATCATTCCCCAAATTGGAGTTGATACGCAGTTGTTTGCTCCTAAAGCCACAAAAACACAAAACGAAGTCTTTAATATTGGCTTTTTGGGACGATTAGTACCAGAAAAAGGTGTAGACACTATTTTTGCTGCAGTTCGTCACCTTTTGGATAAAGGGCTGAAATGTCAAATTACAATTTGCGGCACTGGTTATATTGAAGAAGCACTCCGTTCGGAAGCACAAAAGCTGCAAATAACTGATTCAATTATTTGGCGTGGAGGAATACGACATGACCAGGCGCCTTCAGAAATTAGTAACTTTGATGTTTTAGTATTACCTTCCCGTACTGCTGCTACTTGGAAAGAACAGTTCGGTCACGTACTTATTGAAGCAATGGCAATGGGTGTTCCTGTTATTGGTTCAGACTCTGGTGAAATACCAAGAGTTATTGGACGCGATGATTTAGTATTTCCTGAAGATAATGCAATTGCACTAGCTGCTATTTTGGAACGTATGATACATGAACCAAATTGGTGGCAAGAAGTCGGAAAGTTCGGTTCTAATATAGTTCAGCAAAATTACACTCATCAACGAATTGCTCAAAGATTAATCAGCCTTTGGGAAATTATACTTAAAGGTAAATATACTATTTCCCCAACTAAATCTAATGAAGCTGAGGTGAAACAATGCGTGTAGTAATCGCTAGAACAATGCAAGAATTCAGCATGGACGTTTACGCTGATGGCATTATATCAGGATTGAAAAGCGCGCGTCCTAACTGGGAAATTATTGATTTGGCACCTCGTCATTTTGATAGACGTAGCCACTCGTTGAGTTTACGAGTTAATAAGTACTACGAACGATTTTGGACTTTTCCGCGCCTGGTCAAACAGCAAAAAGCCGACATATTTCACGTTATTGACCCCAGCGAAGCACATGTTGTTTATTGGTTAAACAAAAAAGCTCAACCTGCCGTTGTTACCTGTCATGATTTAGTAAATTTTTACTATAAAGATAATCTTCAAGGTTCGGTGCAACTGCCATTTATAAGCAAAGCGGCTTGGATACATGCCGTAAAAGGTATGCGCCATGCCAAGCATATCGTTTCAGTTTCATCAATTACAGCAAAAGACACAACTAAACTTCTAGATATTCCACAAGAGAAAATAACTGTAACTCCAAATGCTGTAGACCCAAGCTTTCAGCAACTGTCAAAATTGGAAACTGCATCGTTACGACAAAAATATAATATACCAGAAAATATATTTTGCTTGTTAAATGTAGGCTCAAATCATCCGCGAAAAAATCTTTCTACGATTTTGAAAGCAATATCTCATTTAATAAATGATAAAAACTTACCTGTGTACTTTTTAAAAGCTGGTTCTGATTTTACAGAAGAGCAAAAAAAATATATAAGTGAGCATCAATTAACTAGTAATGTTAGCTATCTCGGTAAACCCGATAAACAAAGTTTAGTCGAACTTTATAATACTGTAGATATTCTAATGGCGCCTTCTTTACATGAAGGTTTTGGAATAACAGTTTTAGAAGCAATGGCTTGTGGTACACCAGTAATTACCTCAAATACATCTGCTCTACCCGAAGTCGCTGGAGATGCAGGAGTATTAGTCAACCCTCTAGACAGTGAAGCTTTAGCTTCGGCAGTTTATGAATTATACTCTAACAATAATCATTATCAAATATTAGTTGAAAAAGGAATTGCAAGAGCGAAGTTATTTACTTGGGAAAAAACAGGTGAATTACTCGCTACAGTTTATGAAGATATATTAAGTAAACAAATTACCCCAAACATTAACCAAACATACTCAATTTATAGGAGCTAGCCATGAAGACTTATGAAGACCTAAACAAAGACCAAGAATTTTATTTGGGAGATTTATTTACTTTAGAAAGATATAGACAATTTGCTAGACATTTACCTAACCATGCAAAAAATGTCCTCGATGTAGGATGTCATATTGGTAGAGGTGGAAAAGAAATAAAGTCTATAAGAAAAGATTTAATACTTTATGGTTTAGATTGTGTGCAAGATTTTTTAGATAAAATACCTACAGATGTCTATTCTCATAAAATTTATGTAGAATCTACCTTAAATATATCTCTTGAAAATTCATCAATGGATGCAATAGTCGCGGGTGAATTTATAGAACATTTATACCCTCAAGACGTAGACAAAACTTTACGCGAGTTTTTTAGATTGCTTAAACCTGGTGGAAGTGTACTATTAACTACACCTAATCCTAATTATTTAGTTTTAAAGTTAACTGGCAAAGGTGTAATTGGTGGTCCTCACGTATCTGAACATTATATAAGTAATCTTAGAAAGCAATTAAAAGAAATCGGTTTTAGCAAGGTTAAATTTTTAGGCAGTGGAAAAGTATCTCGTATATTTGGCGAGAATTTTCCACTTTTACTGATGTACGGAAGTTATTTAGCCATTGCGAGCAAAGATTAGCCATGAAAATTCTAATGTCTGCCTATTCTTGCGAACCAGGTAAAGGTTCTGAACGCGGTGTTGGTTGGAATGTGGTACGAGAAGTAGCGAAATACCACGAAGTCTGGGTTTTAACTCGACCGGATGAAAGTAGAGAAGCTATAGAAGCTGAACTCGCACGCAACCCAGTACCGAACTTACATTTTGTCTATTTTAATACTTCCTTCTTAGCTAACCTCTGGCGCCTCAATCAAAATGGCGCCATGCAAATCCACTATTATTTGTGGCAAATTCAAGCGTATTTTGTTGCCCGTCGTCTGCATATTGAAATTGGCTTTGATGCTGCACAGCATGTAACTTTTGTCAAATACTCTAATCCTTGTTTTCTCTCACTTCTACCAATTCCCTTGGTTTGGGGGCCTGTAGGTGGTGGGGAATCTGCACCAAAAGCGTTTTGGCGAGATTTTAGCATCAAAGCCAAAATTTACGAGATTCTTCGAGATTTGACGCGGTTCGTGGGAGAACTTGACCCTTTTGTCCATGTAACTGCAAAAAGAAGCGCTGTAGTTCGTGCAACAACTGAAGAGACAGCTATTAGATTGCGAAAAATGGGTGTAAGTAATGTGCAAATCGAGCCTGCAATTGGTATCGCTTTGGCAGAAATTGATCATCTTGCTCGTTACAAAATGCCCGAAAGTCCAGTTAGATTTTTTAGTATTGGTAGATTATTACACTGGAAAGGTTTCCATTTAGGGTTACAAGCTTTTGCTGCCTCTAAGTTAACCGATGCTGAATACTGGATTTTAGGCGATGGTCCTGAACGCTTACGCTTACAAGCTCAAGCCGAAAAGTTAGGAATTGCAGGGCAAGTTAAATTTTGGGGTGAGCTATCGCGCGAAGAAACTTTAGCGAAGTTGCAAGATTGCCACGTATTAGTTCATCCTAGCTTGCATGATTCTGGTGGGTTAGTTTGTATGGAAGCAATGGCTGCTGGGCGCCCAGTGATTTGTCTTGATTTAGGCGGTCCCGGCGCTCAGGTAACATCCGAAACAGGTTTTAAAATTGCAGCAATTAATCCGGAGCAAGCAGTCAATGATTTGTCTAAAGCTATGATTACACTGGCTCAAGATTCAAATTTAAGAATTAAAATAGGACTAGCTGGGCAGAAACATATTCGAGAAGTTTGTAGTTGGGAAGCTAAAGGTGAAAATTTAGCTTTCATTTACGAACAAATAAAAACAGGCAAAGCCAAAGTCAAACAAGCTGTAGCTTAATTAAATATCCACCGCCTTTCTTCCTCTCCCTCTCTTAACATGCATGTTCTAATTTGCGCTTTACACCGACCATCAAAACCAACTGGGGTTTGCCGATACGCCGCCAATCTTGCTCAATGTCTAGCAGAAACCAATAAAATCACGAAAGTTAGCTTAGTGATTGGAGCATGGCAGAAATCTTATTTTGATCAATCCTTCAAATTGTCATCTAATAAAATAAATTTAATAATTATAGATATAAATAATACTTCCTCGTCTAGAAATATTTGGTTTTTATTGAGATTACCAAAACTTGCGAAATATCTCAATACTGATATTGTCCATTTATCATTTCCGCTTCCTATTATTCGGCAGCTTTTTGCTTGTCCTATAGTTGCCACAATTCACGACCTCTATCCATATGAGTTTCCAGAGAATTTTGGCTATCCTAATGTTATTTTCAATCAATTTTTTTTAAAAGTATGTATAAATAACAGCAATGGCTTATCATGTGTATCTAAAACCACATACGAATCTTTAAAGCAATATTTTTATAAAATAGATAGTAAAAAAAATACTACTGTTATTTACAATCAAGCTGATTTTAGTAATATCACTGCTCAAGCTCCTTTAAATATTAATCCTCTTAACAATTCTGCTTTTCTCTTAGCAGTTGCACAACACCGTAAAAATAAAAATCTAGATGTTATTATTAAATCATATCACTCATTAAAAGCCAGTAATAAAATACATAAATCAACAAAACTAGTTCTTGTCGGTAGTCCGGGACCTGAGACTGAAAACCTCAAGCAGCTAATTCAGGCGCTCTCCCTGGAAGCGGATGTAGAAATGCTTGCCTCGATTAATGATGAAGAGTTATGCTGGTTATATAAAAATTGCCAGATGTTAGTTATACCTTCTACAACAGAAGGTTTTTGCTTACCTTTAGCCGAAGCACTATCAGTGGGCGCCAAAATTATATGTTCAGATATTCCGATATTTCGAGAAATTGGTAATTTATCTTGTACATACTTTACGCTAGCAGGAGATATTACTCAAAACTTATCACAAGCGATAATTAATTCATTCGAGCAACCAGTTCAAACAGTTCAAGCAGATAAGCGATTTTCAAAAGTGCAGCTATCACAGCAATATATAGATTTTTACTCTCAGGTTAAATTATCAACTTCTTAGAAAAGCGTTAATTTAAGTATGATTCCCCCGAATTCGCGGGGGTTAGGGGAACAAAACTATACAATTAAAATCAAATTATGAATCAACAACTATATGTAGAAGATAAAAAGGGTAGTCTCAAAAATCTAACTTTAATTATTGCAGCATTTGCTAGCGTTTTCTATCCTAGGATGCTAGATAGTGTTGGTTTTCCTAGCGCTATTAATTTCGTTCACTTCATTATTGTACCATTCACATTTGCAGTTGCAATATTTACAACTACAGTCAAAAGTAAGAAACAAATTAATATTACATGGGAAATTGCTATAGGTTGTCTGCTATTTTTTGGTGTCAATCTCGGTAGCGCACTTTTGAACCGTGCGGGAGTCATCAACGTCTTTCTAGAATTTGTCCTATTAACTGAACCTTATATGCTACTTTTGGCAATCATTTGTTTGCCATTATCTCAAGCTCATGTCGCTAGATTAAGAAGTTGGGTTTTAATTTCTGGGGTAATTAATTTAGTTTTAGCCATTCTTCAATATTTTTTATTAATTACCAAAATTCTTCCTGTAAAAAGTATGTCACTTGCAGATAATGTTCAGGGAGTATTTTATTTAACTGGTGCTGGGAATTATGTATCAGCTTCAGTATCAATTGCTTTGGCTTTATATTATTTTTTTGATGATAAAAAAGTTGCTATAAGTTTTCGAGCATTTTGGTTATTAGCATCTTTTTATCAATTATTAGTTTCTGATTCCAAACAGATTTTAATCGTGTTTGTTATTGGATGGGCACTTTTGGTATTAACCAAATATGATAAAGTTGATAAATTTTTATTATATATTGTCGGGTTTACAATTTTCTTAACAGCATTTTTTTGGGTAGTTGAAAATGTTGACTTTAAAGGTTTAGACGCTTTTAGATACTGGTTTGGTCGAACCGAACTTTATGGTTCTGATGGTGAAGCAGTTAATGCTAAAATGGCAGGTGCCAATATTATTATTTCTCATTTCAAGTCTGAGTTAAACTGGTTGTTCGGTCTTGGTCCAGGTCATACAGTTGGACGGTTAGGAGGATGGATACTTAGAGATTATGCACCTTTGTTAGCTCCGTTGAGACCTACTATACATCCAGCAACGCAAGAAATTTGGAATGCATTAAACTCAAATTGGCTAGTTTTAGAGTCTTCTATGTTTGCTCCTATTTTCACCTGGGTTGGTTTGTGGGGAGATTTAGGATTTTTAGGTTTGGCAGCTTATTTTTTTCTTGCCGCTGTTACTTGGCTGCGTCTTTGTAAAGATGACCTTTCAAAGCTGTTGATGCTGACGATGTTAGTCTACGGTTTTATATTTACCCAAGTTGAAGAGCCTGGTCAATCTCTAACTGTGGCTTTAATGATTGGCTTGCAATGGCACCAACGACAAAATCGTAGACTCGCGCGTCTTGTTGACTTGGCGCCACCTCAAGATGTAGAAGATCAGCCTAGGGTTGTGAGTACTCCTTTATACGTTAAACCTCGGAAACGGCGATAAAAAATGAAGCAACGGCATTAATTAAATTTTTAGAAGAATGAGGGTGCAGCATTGCCGCACCCTCAAAACTTAAAATTATGAAATGTAATTTGAGGCGCCATGTTTCTCAAGTGTTGCTCCAGTTCCATTTATCAGGATGTACTAACCAATCGATGAACGATTGTAAATACATGGCTTTATCCTGCCAGCGTTCTCTAGCTTGAATATGATATAGTGTGGTACCCATGAACTTTGCCTTGGCATTATCTGGCTTAAATAAGTGTGTTCCAACCTCGGTAGCAAGTGTAAATATTTGTGATTCAGCTTGGATTTGCTGTATGACAAACTGAGGTAAAACAGTTCCCATTAGTTCGCTAGCAAGGAAAAGTCCAAGCAGTAGCATTCGACGACAGCCTAATGAAGAAGCAAAATTTATTGTTTTATCCCAATCTATATCATGGCGCCGTATTAATTCAGCTAGATCAGAAATCCAGCCTAGACGTTCCCAACAATGTCTTGAACCGTGAACGCATAAAATTGGCAACCAGTAGTCAAGTGGTAAGCTGTTTACAGTTCTACTACCAAAGGCTTGTGGTTTCAGATAGTTCCAAAAGTGTTTGGGTTCGATGAGTGAAGAAAATCTAGGGGTTATTCTCCAATGAATTTCAATTAAAACTTGTTTAGCATCATCAATAAAGTCATAGGTATGCTCACGGTTTGATTGAAAAAAGGCTAATTCTTGAGCATCAGTTAATTTTTGTGTGCGTTTATATCCCAAACCTAGCAATAGTGGTTTAACTTTCAATATATCAGATCGCTGTACGATGATATCTATATCCCCACTCTGACGCATTGCTAGATTTCCATATACAGAGTTAGCCAATACAGGACCTTTGTAAGGAACAGCTGTAATATCTTCTTGTTCAAGTAATGCAAGAATTCTCAGTAACTCCCCGGTTAACAATAAATTTTTTTGAGCGTTTCTCTGAAAAAGACTGCGGAGTGTCTCCAAAACTTCTTTTGGAACTGACGAGCGCGCGACGGCATTTAAGTTTGTGTATACAAGTGGCATTACTTTATGTAGCATTGCTATTTGCATAAAGTATTGCCAGTTAATATTACTCTCTATCAAGTCTTCAATCTTATACCGATATTTATCATCGCAAGAAGTACGCGCGCAAGCGATGAGCAACTCAGCTTCTTTAGATAAATTTTGACCTAGAATAATTGACATTTGATTTACAGGTTGTATATATGAATAACTTTTCAATGTTATATACGTAGAATCTGGTACGTATATTTTTAGTATTTTGTTTATAAAGTATAGGCTAGGTAAAGCTTCATAAAACACAACTACGCAGTTTCAGCGCGCGATAGTCGTTGATTGCATTTGGTCTTGCCACGACTCAGCATAAAATCCACCTAGCTTGAGTAGTTCATCATGGCTGCCTGACTCAACTATTTTACCCGCACGCATCACATGGATAATATCCGCGCGCATTGCTAAAGTAAAACGGTGAGTAATCACAATAGAAGTGCGTCCTCGTGCCAAAGTTCTAAATCTTTCTAACCAGTCGTGTTCTCCCCAAGGATCCATTGCGCTGGTTGGTTCATCTAAGATAATGATTTCTGCACGTCTATAAAATGCGCGCGCAAGTGCCAAACGTTGCCATTGTCCACCGCTCAAGTCATGTCCATCAGGGAATAATTTACCCAGCATTGAGTTATAACTTAGAGGTAAGCGAGTAATTTTCTCGTGAATACCCGAAGCTTTTGCTGCTGCTTCTATTTCAGCTTGACTTGATGGCGCTGAAATATCACCCAAAGCTATGTTTTCAGCAGCAGTGGTGTAGTAAGGAATATGCGACTGAAATAAAACAGTGATTAACCTACGAAAAGCTTTGACAGAAAATTGACGTATGTCTATTCCATCTAGTTCGATACTTCCGGAGTCTGGGTCATAGAAACGACATAGTAACTTGATTAGTGTACTCTTTCCGGCGCCGTTATCACCCACAATTGCTACGACCTTGCCCGCAGGTAATGTCAAGTTGAAATTTTCCATAACAGGTTCATGACTTCCTGGGTAGCGGAAAGTCACTTGACGAAATCTAATTTCTTTCTGGAGTACTGAGGGTATAGGCACAGGATTTGCTGGGTCAGTAATTTGTGCCTTAATTTCTAAGAATTCAAACAAGTTACCGATAAACAAGCTATCGCGGTAGATTTTTCCAAGATTGCTCATCAAATCTCGAACAATATTTAGCCCTTGATTGAAGGATTGAAAAAATAGTGCTAAGTCTCCCAAGGTTAGAATACCTAATAATACTTGTCTCCCCATCCAAGCCAACGCAGTTCCAGTCATGGTAAGTGCAAAAACTGTAGCAATAACGCGACCTAAAGTTTGCAATTTTAATAAATTAAATTGCTCGCGTCGAAGCCGTTTTCGTAGTTTTTGATAGGAATTCTGGAAATAATTAGCAAAATCAAATAAACGTACTTCTGCTGCCGTCCTATCGTTTGTCAGTAAATAATCGTAGTACATTAACCAGCGACGGTCGGTAGTTGTTTTTTGCGACCATTTGTACTGAACTTTACTTATGTATAATAAGACATAAAAAAAAGGTAAAGCGCTGATAATAAGAATTGTTGGCAACCAAAGACCGTAAGGAAGCAAAACCGCAGCCATTGCAAATAATGTTACACAATTTTGCACAACGTTACCCATATTTTCTAATAATCCTAATGAGCGTCCTGCTGCTCCTTCTCTAGCTCTGTTCAACTTGTCATTATATTCAGAATATTCATAAAAACCGTAATCCACACCTACAGACTGCTGATGAATTAAACCTGTAATTTTGTCGCTGATTAATTCTGACTGAGCAGTTCTAATCCACTCTCCCGCATTACTAAAAAATTCCGTGAGTAACAATACACCTGCCATTAAGCTGACAGGTGTTAGAACTTTTCCAACTGTAGCACTAGAAATACCAGCACCACTAACTGCTACTAAATTATCAACTACTTGGCGAATGAGCGTAATCGAAATCGCAGGCAGTAAACCTTGTACTATTAATATTACTACCCAAGCCAAAGTCCAAAAACCAGATGCTGACCAGACGAGCTTCAGAGTTTTTGTTAAGTGTGAAAAAATTGTATTTAAGCTATTTAATTTACTGTTCAAAATATCAAACCCTACAAATCATAAGTAGTAAAACAAGGAGCAGCTTAAGAAATTGTAATGATGCTAGACTATGCGCTATTTACTAGACGTTAATTTTTTCTTCTTGCTTACCCTTACTTGTTTCCAATACATCATTCACTATCATTTTGACTAATTCCGGGATATCCTCTAAAGCTGGTTTACGAGTAAAGCGACGGAAACTAATTTGCTGGACAAGCTGCGTACATTGCTGTAAATGCTGAGTTAGAATGTTTTGAGGTGTCATTGAGCTTATAGCACGCGAGTGACGTACCAAATTCACAAATGCTTCTTGAGGCTGAACATTACTAATCTGATGTTCTTCTCCTTTATCTAGTACATAAATTCGGTATAAAGGTAGAGGCGTTTGTTGAAAACCGTCAGAAAACTTGTAGGAAAACTTTGGGGAATTTTTGTAAATAAAGGAAAGATGATCTGTATTGTGTCCTAATGAATGAGCAGCATCTTCCCAGACTTTAAACTGTGGATATGCAGGAAAAACTAAAGGTTTTTGTAAAGTTATTTTGACAGGCAGCACATCATCAGTTAAAACATTATAACCACTGGTATGAAATGCCGTTGCCAAAGTTGATTTACCCCAACCACGACCACCCAAAAATGCTACAGCTTGACCGCCAATATTTACTGCACTAGCATGTAGTACTAAAAGTCCTCTTTGTCCTAGTAGTACACAGAGTAAAGGTCCTAAAATTACAACCCGGAGAAGACTTTCGTCAACTTCTAATTCGGGTTCAATAATAACTTTACGTCCTTCTTGAAAGGCAAATTTACCAATATCTGGCATTTCTCCAAAGAGATAATCTCCAGAATTATTTTGTATAATGGTATTATTAGAGATTTTACCAAATTCAATCACAATATCTGGTTCACCATCTGCTTCTGTAAGTTCTGGCATTTCTAACTCAGAAGCAATATGTAAATTATAAGCTTTATAAATTTTCATATGCTAATTTATATCTATTCAGTAATATTTAAATTTTCATAAAAAGACAAAACAAAATTAATAGTTTGTCTATAAACATTTACCGATAAGTAGCCCAAAATAGGTGGCTTATATGCCTAATTTTCAGCATTTTACAGAATCTTACAGTATACCTGCTTGCTTCTTGTCGTCTACATTCAGATTGGGATTTAATCCCAATCTGAATAGTATCAACCTTCCTCTGATTCAAATTGAGTTGCTCCACTCAAGATTATGAATCACAAATTGGGTTAAGCCAAATATTTGATAACCTAATATTGATTAACAGATTGACCTAATTTTGTGATGCATAGACTTATATCTTGAACTTGGTCTATAAATCGGTAATGTTACAAAAGATTAAACTTTATAGCTTAGACTTTTGCAAGAAACCCGGTTTACTTAGTCAGATTGCAAATAACACAAGATATAAACTGGGCGTTCGCTTATTTTTAGAACAAAACGGGAATTAAAGCCTTGATATAAAGGGAAAAAGGCTATTTCTAAGTAAATCAGGAATTGGCAGTAACATTTATGACTATCACATCAGCCTCTCTTAAGCGGTTATTTAAGGCATAGGGATAGCTTAAATCGTAAAATAGCGCTTCCGTCCTATACTAAACGAAAATGCCTGAATCGATTGATTAGTCTGGATTATAAGCCCAGTAAGCCTTAATTAAGCCGTGAGGTAAAAAATGAGCGAACGGGCAGTATAAACAGAGCAACTTACTAATTTGTGAGGAAACAAGGATATCCAATCTTTCTTGGTAAGACTAGAATCTTGGATCGCAATCAGCATTCGGACTATCAGGACTACCAAGACATACGTCTTTTGAACCTATATCATTGGCGCCAGATACAGCTTCCCCGTTACTAAACAAAAAATCTGTTCGCTTCGGGTCACCAGTTATTTGTGTAATCACGGTAATGTCCCCGTAGCTAGCAAGTTTAGGTGCGTCGTAGATTCTCTTCATTTTGTATCTCCTTTTGAATTTTTGAAGTTAGTAAATTAACATTTGCTGATAGTTGCTTCCCTAGCTCAATTGGGCTTACGGTTTGAGGGTAATTAACTCACATCCTGCCAATTCTTTCATGATGTTGGATTTGTGGTTATCGAATTTAAATCTAATGCAGTTATAATAATCCGAATAACTACGCGAGCAAACCCACAATCAAAAGCCTGTTATTAAAAAATTGTTTATGGTGTCACCCTTTGGTAATCAAACCATATAGCAATAATGACTGCTTGCCAAACTGCAATACATTCGTCGTCATCGAGTTTTTCGCCAGCTTTTCTTTCTGATGATACCAGTCGCTGATATGTAGCTTGCACAAAATCTAAATTAATGTATTTATCTAGATGTTGAATTTTGTGCGACATAACATTGTCCAATATTTCACGGTTGCGATTAAGGAAACCATCATCGAAATTTGTGCTTAGGTCTGCTTTACCGCCACGCCATTGAACTTTTTCGGGTAATATTCCATCTAGCGCACGACGCATTACAACTCGTCCAAAGCCATTAAATAACTTTTGTTCAGCAGGTAGTGCAAGGCAAAACTCGATTAAGCGCTTGTCCATAAATGGATGACGAGTTTCAATAGAAAACATAGCGGCATATTGGTCAGACGATTCTAGTGTGTAAGTTATTACACCTAAAGTCAGGTTGCGCCAATGTTCTTCTCTTAAATTTTGAGGTGGTTTTTTAGGCTTTTTCATTGTTTGAATGCGCTCATTCAAACCAATCCGCTTGGCAAAATTATTGTTAAGTAAAGGTTGATCCGATACAGCATTCAGATTAGAATTTGAACGTTTGCGTTGCAGGAAATACTGTCGTATTCGCCGCCAAGCAGGTTTTAAGCCATAATTAGTGATTAATTCCTTACGCGACGTGCCTAAATTCTGATGAATTATCTGAACTGCCTGACAAAACGTCAACCATTGTCCTTGAGTGGCTTGCTCGATCAGGTATTGCAAACCATAACCGCGAAATAAAACGGTTGGTGAAACATTATAATTATGTGAAATAGCTTTAGCTTCGTGGAAAAAATTCTTCCATTGTCCTTGCTGCGCTATTTCTCTAAGTCTATTAATTCCGTGGCTGACTGTAGTATCTCCATCAAACCCATCTAAAGCTACCCGAATTCCCAACTCTTTAGAAGCACGGTTGACAAGCCAAGGGTAGAAATGACTGGGACCAAGATATGCTTCATCTTCATACTGAAAAATCATTTCCAGATTTGACAGCGGACCAAACTCATCACCGTGAACGAAGTGGGGATTAAGCCCACCTTGTTCTAATACTGCATTAATATAGGGGCGTTCATCACACTCTACTATTTTATCATAGATAGTTGAAATTGTGTCTAGTTTTATGTTTTTTTCTTTACTAAGAATATCGCGCGCTACGCAAGTTACTGAAGAAGAATCTAACCCACCACTTAAGTGGCTAATGACAGGAAAAGCACTACGTAGACGACAACGAACTGCTTCGGTAAAGATTTTGCGAAATTCAAGAGCGTAAGCTTCATTCGAGGGTAATTTAATTTCTCGATTGGGGTCAAGCGACCAGTAACACCGCAGTTGTACTCCCAATTGATTAATAACCATCGTGTGTGCGGGTGGTAACCTCAGTACGTCTTGATAAGAAGTGATGGTTCTGTCTTCCATCATTAATGCCAAGAAGTCACCGATTCTCACCTCGTTGAGACGACGGGGTATTTGGTTGAATGTAAATAATGCCTTAATTTCCGACCCAAAAACAAACGTTTTGCCTTCTTTGTAATAGTAGTAAAAAGGCTTAATGCCAAAATGGTCTCTGGCACAAAACAAAGATTGGTTACGCTGATCCCAAATCACGAAAGCAAAATCGCCTAAAAGATGCTCTGGACAGGAATTACCCCACTTTTTATAAGCAGCTAATATCAACTGGCTATCTGTTATCTTCTCAGATGGACAGTTATTAAACTGTAATATATCAATGAGTTCTTCGCGATTATCTATGCGAGCATCAGATGTAATAACTAATTCACCTGTTGAATCAGTAAAGGGTAGCTTCTCCAATAATGATTCTGAGGTTGTCCACAGCATTCGATGCCCAAGACCAACCGAACCGTTAACCCATATATCAGCACCATCAGGTCCCCGATGTGCCAAAATACTGACCATTTGTTCCAAATCTTTTCGGCTCACAGGGGTAGCATCAAGGTTGTGGATTCCCATAATACCGCTCATATTTTGACTCCTTCGAGAGATGGTAAAGGAACAAAGCGGGGAAGGTCTTGAAGATAACCCATCACCACTCGTCCTTGATATTCAACCCAAGCATGTGCTTCAAAAGTTCCAGTTTCACTTCTGGCTACACCAATGCGGAGTTCAGGTTTATATCCACACCAATTCATCAATATTTGGGTTGTCAAAGCGCGGGCAAGACATTTGGCGCCACCTGGCATATAGCGGGTAACAACGTTTACTGCCCAAACAATTTGACCGAGAGAAACTTTGTTTGTAGCATAAGAGTGCAAGAAACCTTCACTAATACGTGTTACCAGCTTAATCAAATTACAAAACGGTAACAACAACAAACCTAATCGAACGCCTGTTAATAATATTGATGCTGCTAACAGCAGAACGCGCGCTCGGTTGGTCATCTTTAGAAAATTATGCAGTCGTTTCATTTTTAATTACAACCAGTTCTGCTGTTAAAAGGTCTTGAAATAAGGCTATTACGTCGCTGTGACACTGCTGGGGTTCAACGTCGTATTCTTCCAAGAGTTTCTGCTCAATTTCTTTGATTGTCTTTGGCTCTTGAATCAGCTTCCAAATACTGGCGCCTACTTCGTTCAACCCGTGGTAGATTCCAGACTTAAGGTTTAAAATTACTGCTTCTGAGCCAAGGTCAGAAGAAATTTGCTCGTTCGATGCAACTATAACTGAAGACTCTAACATTTTTTGATCTAGTTCTTTTAAAATCATAAATTTTCTATCCTCTTAGTAAATTTACTTAATTTCTTTTTTATTGTATAAATTCTTCACTGGCTTTTACTGGCATCCGGAATTATTCCTTTAAAAGACAAAAATTCATTTGTAAATTGCGTTACCATATTGCAAAGCCTATGAGTCGAATTCTGATAGTAATTATACTTACATTTTCGCTAAGGTTTCCTTTTGTAGGAACCATTCATGATTGTGCAAGTTTACAATTATGAGTCACCAGAGGACAGCAAAGTAAAGCATCTATTAAAATCTCTAAGTGCTTTAGATTCTATCGTGCTTTTAAAGCTTTGCTTTACGCTATATTCAGAACAGCCTTATCTTTGTTTGCATTAGGACACTTCCCTTTAGCAAGAGAACGACCTTGATTTGTTTTTTAACTTTCAACTTTTTAAAGTGTAACAACACCTAAGTAGTCAAACAACTGTAAGATATAAGACTTATTGGAAAATATACAAAACTACAGTAAAAATACTTAAATTGTAAAAATTATATGAAGTAACGCTAAAAATGAAACTTTTATTGATTAAATAATACTACTTTGCGGTGTTCAGATTCTCAACGCGCGTAGGAGTTGCCGAGAATCTAATTCTTCACTTTGTTTTTTGTCCGAATGTTATGGCTGTAGGGATTGCTATAGCATCTTGATAAATCACTCTAAAGACATAGTTGTAAATGAATATAAAAACGTTATTGTATAAATGACCCAAGATATATTACATGCAAGGACTTTACAAAGGTTTATATTCAAATTATTTAACAAGTATTTTTATAGTAGATTCTTTTAGATGAAGTTCACAACTGTATTTAGTCAATGCTTCTAAGTCAATAATAATGCCGTATATTTTATGTAGCAATACATAATCACTATGTTGTTGCATAAGGTGGGCAATGCCCACCCTACGTTATTGATAAAATGCATCTCAAATTCAGGTTAATTCAAATATTTGATAACCTGATATTGATTAGCAAATTGACTTAAATTTGTGATTCATTGAGCAACTTACCAATTGATAAAGGCAATAAAGATACCCAATCTTGTTTGGTAGAACTACTAGAATTGTGGGTCGCAATTAGCAGGCGGACTGTTAGGATCAGGACTGCCAAGGCATACATCTCGCGAACCTACGTCGTTACTTGCACCATTCGCACCAGTAGACACCGCACTTCCGTTAAAAAATAAGAAATCTTTCCTAGATGAACTGCCGAGAATTTGTGTAATTGCAGCAACGTTACCGTGAACGGTTAATTCAGGTGCGCTATATTGTTTCTTCATGATTGGCTAAGTTTCCTTGTGTTGAATTTACGGTTAATAGGATAACAATTTGAGGTAGAGCATGGCGCCTGATATTTGGACTTACGGCGTAATTAGTGTAGTAATAGGAAATCCCTAATTAATAAAAACCACAACCTGCCAAGAAGGTGGACTTACAGCTTTAGCATTATTAGAAAGCTATAACCTGCCAAAGCTTTAGAACCCTGTGAACTTTTTATAAGTTAGTTAGCGTGATAAAACCAATATATGTTGAGTTTTGTAAAAAAACTGGAACGACGTATTTATAAGCTGTTAGCTAATTTTATACTTCGTTACATAAATGGATTTTTTAACGCCAACTTACTTATCACAAGCCGAGCTATAAACCCAAAATGAGGATTACCTACCTCAATTTGTGTGTTATTCACAAGAACCAGGGAAACTAGTGCAGTTAATATCTCTGGAACCGATGTCATCACCACCGGATATAGGTGTGCCATTTACATTCACAAAATCGGTTCTTAATGGTTTACCAAGAATTTGGGTGATCTCAGAAACGTTTCCGTGGCTTGTTAATGTAGGCGCCATGTAGTTTCTCTTCATTTTGTGATTCCTTTTTAGTAACTAGATTATTACAAGTTAACAATGGAGATTTGCGGTAGTAGCCCCTTACTTAAATTGGACTTACAGTGTGATTAAAAGTAAGAATAGCAAACGAGACTTAATACACATCTAGCCAATATTTGAAGAATTAAAATTTGTATTTTATCTCTAAATGCTTTATGAAAAAATCAGCTTAAAAATTTTAATGCAGTTTTTACACAATAAACAAATGCATTACAAGTTTAGAATTAAAAGCCTCGATATTACAGTATTATCTTTTGGTAATCAAACCATAGAGCAAGGACGACTGCTTGCCAAACTGCTATACATTCTTCGTCATCAAGGCGTTGACCAACTTGCCCTTTCGATGATATCAGTCGCTGATATGCAGCTTGCAAAAAATCTATATCGGCATATTTTTCTATATATTGAATTTTATGAGACATCACATCATCTAATATTTCGCGGTTACGGTTGATAAATCCATCATCAAAATTGGCACTTAAGTCTGCTTTCCCACCACGCCACTGCACTTTTTCCGGTAATATACCTTCCAGCGCGCGACGCATTACAACTCTTCCAAAACCGTTGAATAACTTTTGTTCGGCAGGTAAAGCAAGGCAAAATTCTATCAATCGCTTATCCATAAATGGATGACGAGTTTCGATAGAAAACATAGCGGCATATCTGTCTGCTAATTCTAAAGTATAAGACATCACACCTTGAGTCATACCGCGCCAATGTTCTTCTCTTAAATTTTGAGGTGGTTCACTAGTCATTTCCATAATCTGAATGCGCTCATTCAACTTTATTTGCTGGGCAAAATCACTATTGATTAAAGGTTTATCTGGTGTAAATAAAGCAGAAGAATTTTTAAGTTGGGGTTGCGATTTAATAGTACCTTTTAATAAACCTTTGAATAAACTCTTGATAAATCCTTGCACCCGTTGCAAAATCGGTTTCAGACCAAAGTTGATGACTAATTGCTTGCGCGATGTGCCTAAATGTTTATGAATAATCTGTACAGCTTTCACAAACGTCAACCATCGCCCTTGAGTCGCTTGTTCGATTAAATACCGTAAACCGTAACCCCGAAATAAAGCGGCTGGTGAAACATCATAATTAGGCGAAATAGCTTTTACTTCGTGGAAAAAAGTTTTCCATTGTCCTTGCTGTGCTAGCTCTCTAAGTCTGTTAATTCCGTGGCTGACTGTAGTATCACCATCAAACCCATCTAAAGCTATCCGCATTCCTAATTCTTTAGAAGCACGGTTAACAAGCCAAGGATAAAAATGGCTTGGACCGAGTAAACCTTCATCTTCGTACTGGAAAATCATGTCCAGATTTGATAGTGGGCCTATCTCTTCACCGTGGACGTAATGAGGAATAAATCCACCCTGTTCTAATACAGCGTTTATGTAAGGACGCTCATCACACTGTATTATTTTATCATAGATAGTTGAAATTGTGTGTAGTTTTGTGTTGTTTTCTTTACTAAGTATATGACGCGCTACGCAAGTTACTGAAGAAGAATCTAGCCCACCACTTAAGTGACTGATAATAGGAAAAGCACTACGCAGACGACAACGAACTGCTTCGGTAAATATTCTCCGAAATTCTTCGGCGTAAGCTTCATTAGAGGGTAATTTTATTTCTCGATGCGGGTCAAGCGACCAATAACACCGTAGCTGCATTCCTGACTGACTGATAACCATCGCATGTGCAGGTGGTAACCTTAGTACATCTTGATAGGAAGTAATCGTTTTGTCTTCCATCATCAATGCTAAGAAGTCAGCGATTCTAACCTCGTTGAGACGACGGGGTATTTGGTTGAATGCAAATAGTGCTTTGATTTCTGTCCCAAAAACAAAGATTTTGCCTTCTTTGTAATAGTAGTAAAAAGGCTTGACACCAAAATGATCTCTGGCACAAAACAGTGATTGGTTACGCTGATCCCAAATTGCAAAAGCAAAATCGCCTAAAAGTTGCTCAGGACAATAATTACCCCACTTTTTATAAGCTGCTAGTATAAGCTGGCTATCAGTGATTTTCTCTGGTGGACAGTTGTTAAACTGTAACGCATCAATAAGCTCTTCGCGGTTGTCTATGCGAGCATCGGATGTAATAACAAATTCACCTTCATCACTAAAAGGTAATTTCTCTAATAATGATTCTGGTGTTGTCCATAGCATCCGATGTCCAAGCCCAATTGAGCCATCAACCCATATATCGGCGCCATCAGGTCCGCGATGTGCCAATATATCCACCATTTTTCCCAAATCTTTTCGGTCTATATGGGCGCCGTTAATATTGTGAATTCCCACAATACCACTCATGTTCTTACTCCTTCGAGCGATGGTAGGAATACTAAAGTTATAAGTAAAAGAACACGTGCGCGCGTTCTCAATTTAAAAAAACTACGCAGCCGTTTCATTGCTAATACTAATTAATTCTGCTGCGGAAAGGTTACATAGTAGTGCTATCAAATCATTATTGCATTGTTCGGGGTCAACATCATACTCTTGCAACAACATTTTTAAAATTTCTTCCACTTTTTTTGCCTGTTGAAGAAAAGCCCAAACTCTTGCTCCAACTTCATTTAACCCGTGGTAAATTCCTGACTTTAAATTTAAAATTACAGCTTCATCCCCAAGGTCAGAAGAAATTTGGTCAGGGCTGGCAACCACAACTGATGATTCGAGTATTGTTTGTTCTAATTGTTTTGCAATCATGAGGTTAGTATCCACTTAGTACATTTACTTCTTTTATTTAATCTACTGTATTATCCATGCTCAGTAATTGTATGTTATCAGGAATAATTTTTTGAAAATAAAAATATTTAGAATCTTGTTTAGTTCATAAATTCAATGAGCAATAAGCTTTAAGCATTTTGGGCTAATTTCAAACTACTAAAGTCTAACAATACGTAAAGTAAATGGCAAGTGTTAAAAATATGACTTCTTACAGAATATACAAAAATAACCAAATATACGTAAATCATAAAAATTAGATAAAGTATTCTCAAAAAAATAGAAGTCGGATTTTACAATAAATCATGACTTCTAAAAACACGTATTTTTTGTTGATTAAAGAATATTATTTTATTTATTTCAGCTAACAAGTATTTATAAAAATAGCTTCCTTAATTACAATATAATATTGATAAGAAAATCTAAAAGCATATAATATTCGCAAACTTGCGTAGACGGCAAGTTTTATTGCCGCCGGAGTGCAAGTTATTCGTGACGAGATTTCACAAAAATCTTATAGAACCCTGACTTATAATTTTACTTTTAAGTTTAATCAGTCGTTCCATCTAGATATGCTTGTGGAATGCTTTTATCTGTTAGCAGTTGTTTAAGTGCAAGCCAGATAAATGGTGGAATTGTTTTGGTATAACGCTGCCAAAGTCGGCGCGGTTCTTGCATCCAGCGGTAAAGCCATTCTAATCCCAAATCACGAACAACACGAGGCGCCCGCTTATGAATTCCTGCGTAAACAGGGAATACACCACCTAATCCAATCATGACTGCCTGAACTTTACCTTTATGTTGAGCCATCCAGTTTTCTTGTTTAGGGCAACCTAAAGACACGAGTACTACACCAGCACCACTAGAGTGAATCTTATCAATCAGCGCTTGGTCTTCTGCTTCTGTCAAGGGACGAAAAGGTAGAGGTTCCATTGCTGCTATTTTCAGTCTAGGGAATTCCTTATTCAAACGCTTCCGCATCCGTGAAAGAATCTCAGACTGCGAACCTAAATAGAATACACTGATGTTTTTAGCTTCAGCTAATTTACACAGTGACATCATAATATCCATTCCCGCTACTCTGTCTTGATATCTGGCGCCCATTTGCCGCATCATCCAAACTAGAGGCATACCATCTGGAGTCACAATATCTGCACCTTTAAGAATATTTGCAAACTCCGGATTCCAATGCGCTTCCATCAGCATGTGTACATTTGCTACGCACACTGTTTTACTTTCACGTTCAACAGCCCAATCTAAAATCGTCTGTACTTGATCATCAAGCTTTAAAGCTGTTATAGGGAAATCAAGAACCTTCTTAGTAGGGAGAAAGGTTTCTCCTACCATAACTAAACTCCTTGTGTTTAAAAATTTGACAAATTGAAGCGCTCCTTGCCAGAAGTGAGTAGTGTTATCAACTACTTTTTCTTACTGGAGGAATATCGCGAGTCAACACATGGAGATGCACTAGCTCTCAGTAAATTTTCGGCTTCCTGGTATTTTTTTCGTTAAAGCTATTGTATATTACTTTACTCACAAAAAAAATGCTTATTATTTATTTGCGATAACTTTACATTCAATTTATATTAGCTTGTTATTTTTTAACATATACGTAAAAACACGCTTCTAAGCTATTTAAAAAATTTAAATATAAATAGTCACGTAGTATAAAAATAAATATTGAACTACTGAATTTTTGATTGATTTGTGAAATTTATATATAGAGGAATAATAGATAAAAAAATTATAATTGCTTGACATAATTAATTAAAAAAAAACTGGGAGAAGAATCTCTTTTCTTCCCCCAGTCTTGATTGTCTTGATTTTGATTTTTGTTCTGATTTTTGTCTTTCTGGTTTTGCTTCGTTTCCTCCTTGAGTCGCTTCCGCAGCATTTGCTGTTGCTTCTTAAGTTGTCGTTGCCTTGCCGAACCACCTCGACCTTTGTCGTTTCTCCCTTCCTTTCGGGGAGATTCCCATCGTTTTAGTCTCATACTTCTGTACCTAAAGTTACTTTTGAAACAGTAAATTGTTATTACTCTGTACTATTAATTTTACTCCATACATTAATCATCGTCAAATAATCAATTAAATGTACCAATGCTGCAAAATATTATTTAATATACCTGTAATCAATCCCCCCAACCCCCCTTAATAAGGGGGGCTTTAAGAGCCTGTCTTTTTTTATTAGCGCAGTCTATAACCCCTTCCTATTCCCCCCTTATTAAGGGGGGCTAGGGGGGATCAATATTTTTTATACCAAAGAAACCCGGCTTCTTTTTGATAGATTAAGGTTTCTAACTAGGTAATTTTGTCTTCACTTTCCTATATACATTATACAATATTTACTTTCCGGAAAAGTTTGATACAATTTTTGACACATTTTATAAACATTATGCTCATCTTGGTGACAAAAGGGAGGTCATGAGTATATTTTCATCTGATTCTGCACTTATCCGGAAAGCTTGGCAACGGATTATGAACGGATGTAACGGATGGTTGATATTAAACGACTAGATTTTGTTTGTAACTAAAAACTTATCCGCTACATCCGTTACATCCGTTGCAAACTTCGTCTTCGCAGCGCTTCTATAAGTTTTGTAAACTCAACAGGAGGCGCCGCTGTTGCTTCTATATATTCTCCAGTAACAGGGTGTTGCAATTTTAGGCGCCATGCGTGGAGTGCTTGACCAGATAAATTTACACCCAAAGAACGTGCCGAACTATATATTGGGTCGCCGACAATAGGATGACCAATTTGTGCGCTGTGAACTCGAATTTGATGAGTACGTCCAGTTTCTAACTGAAAGCATACAAGTGTATAATTTCCCAAACGTTCTTGTGCTTGCCAGTGAGTAACAGCTTCGCGTCCTCCTTTTTCTACTGGAACTACTGCCATTTTTTTACGGTCTATCGGATGGCGCCCAATTGGTAAATCAATTGTACCAGTTTCAGTTTTCGGCGCCCCATAAACTATACCAAGATATTCACGACGCGCGGTTTTGGCTTTGAGTTGTGCTTGCAGGTGCTGGTGCGCTTGTTCTGTTTTGGCTACGACAATGGCGCCTGTAGTATCTTTGTCTAAACGATGCACAATACCCGGACGCTGAACTCCACCAATTCCAGGTAAGTTAGGACAATGTGCAAGTAAGGCATTAACTAATGTACCCTTGGGATGACCTGGTGCAGGATGAACTACTATACCTGCTGCTTTATTAAGAATTATTAACTGGTCATCTTCATAAAGAATATCAAGCGGGATATTTTCGGCTTCTAGTTCGAGAGGTTGAGCTTCGGGAATAGTAATCGTTACCAAATCACCCGATTTTACGACTACCTTTTTTGATGTGCATTCGTTGTTATTGACGTAAACACAACCTTGTTCGATAAGACTTTGAACGCGCGAACGAGATAAATCTGGCAGTTCCGATGCCAAATAGCGGTCTAAACGTTCTCCAGTATCTTCAGCTTCAAAATAAAATTCAGTCACAATTATTTATATTAATATTAGATTTGTAAATTATATTACAAATCTAATTATAGTATTTCTAATTTTAAAATGTCCGGAAAAGAATCTGGATATAGGAAATTATATCTAATGTATATAAAGGATGATTCATCTGCAAGATTGACGAATAATTGCTAAATTGCTAAAAATAGGTTGTTCACGCACTTAATTTATTAGGTTACATTTATAAGTACATATAAACCTATTGTAAGTAGTTTTTTATATTACCAACTTATCTTATTAAAAACAGTATAAAAATGCAAACACTCCCTATTGGTCGATACCGATTTTTTCAGCGTTTACAACCAGTGCAAATTTTAAGCTCTTCTGTTAATGCACACGCAACTGGTTGTTTACAAGTTTTTAGTGCTTCTGCTTCCTGGCTTATATATTTAGAGAAGGGTAAGCTTGTATACGCTTGCTATGAGTCAGGAATGTTTGAGATACTATATAAAAAGTTGCAGGTACTTAGTAAAACTGTTCCAACACTTAATCGTGAAGTATATACTCGACTAAAGGCTATTTTTGAAACTAGTATTGAAAATCAAGCAATACCCAATTCAGATTACTTAGCAATATGCTGGTTAGTCGAACAGAAATATATTAACCTAACTCAAGCTGCAATGCTTATTGAGGAAGTAGCAGTCGAAGTTTTAGAATCATTCTTATTATTACAAGAAGGTTGTTATGAATTGGCATCTAATAGCTTCATTGATAAAATGCCAAAATACTGCCGTTTAAATATTCTGTCACTCGTTGAAAAAATTTCTTCTCCAAATAAACAAAAACATCAAACTAAAAACACAACTAATAAATATAATACATCTAAACCATCATCGAAAAAACTTCCGAAATTACAATACACAATTATGTGTATCGATGATAGCCCAAGTATGTTACATGCTATTAAAACTTTTTTAGATGAAACTTTCTTCGATGTTGTGCAACTCAATGATTCTGTGAAGGCTTTGATGCAAACTATTCGCGTCAAACCTGATTTAATTTTACTCGATATTGGAATGCCAAATTTAAATGGTTATGAATTTTGTTCTTTATTAAGAAAGCACTCGTATTTTAAAAACACACCTGTAATTATGGTAACAGCAAGAACTAGTTTAGTCGATAAAGCTAAAGCTAAAATTGTCGGCGCCTCTGGGTATATAACTAAACCATTTACACAAGTTCAATTGATGAAGGTTATTTTTCAACATTTAGAAGTTTAAATGTAATTTTTTTAATAGTAATCGGTTAAGATTTGAATCCCCCCTAGCCCCCCTTAATAAGGGGGGAAAAAGAGAGTTTTAAGCCTCCCTTAATAAGGGGGGAAAAAGAGAGTTTTAAGCCTCCCTTAATAAGGGGGGAAAAGAGAGTTTTAAGCCCCCCTTATTAAGGGGGGTTGGGGGGATTTTATGGCAAAAAAAGCTTAATTAATTATTAAATACTCTTTTATTGTTTGTGTACTAGCTAGATAAACTATATAGTTCACAATAAATAAAGGCTTTGCCTATTACTAGTTAAAGAATAATTTTTATTAATTAAGTATTATGACTTTAATCTCTAAAGTAAAATTCTGGGAACACAGATTATTTTATATCTTTTGCTGGGGATTTTGGATTTGGAGATTTTGCTTAGTAAGTGTTTCTGCTGAAGTGAACCAAAATACTAAAGTATTTAGTACGACAAGTAATACTAATCAAAATACTAAAGTATTTAGTACTATAAGTAATACTAATCAAAGTAGTACGGTGTTGGGCAGAATAATTATGGTTCCGTCAAATGCTACTGTACAAATATCTAATTGGTTACAACCTAAGTTAGTTAAAAGTGTTATTGAGCAATATGCTCCTTATGTTTATGCTTACTTTCACTCCGCAGTTTGGCACTCTATTCATGCACGTGCGAGATTAGCTAAAGTACCTATAATTATGTACCACGACATCCTGCCGCAAAAGTTAGTTTCTTGGGATGTAACTCCTGCTGAATTAGAGCAACATTTTCTAGAAATTAGAGCTAGTGGCGCCACTCCTATTAGTATAGATTTATTGGCGATGCATTTACGAACAGGAATACCGTTACCTAAAAAACCAGTTGTATTGACATTTGATGACGGTTATGCTGGGCATTATGAGTATGTTTATCCACTGCTTAAAAAATATAATTTTCCAGCAATGTTCGGAATTTATATTAAAGGGGTAGGAAATAATGTAGGGAGAAGGCACGTTAGCTGGGAACAGGTAAAAGAAATGGCATCTAACCCACTAGTGACAATATCATGCCACACTTTAACCCATCCGCTTGATTTAAGGCGCCTGTCTGACGAGCAACTGCAAATCGAAGTTATGCAATCCAAAAGTATTTTGGAATCATATTTACATATTCCTATACGCTACTTTACCTACCCTGTTGGTAAGTTTGATGAAAGAGTCGCTAATTGGGTAAAAAAATCGGGCTATGAGCTTGCATTCACGATGGATGACACTTCAGACAAATTTGCTGGAGTTTCCAATAATTTATTAGCTGTCGAACGTATTGGTCAATCAGGGTTGAAGAATGCTCTTGCACAAGCTTGGGGAGGCGTAAATAAGTAAAAAGTGCTGAGTGCTGAGTGCTGAGTGGCAATTTAAGAGTTATTACTCAGCACTCAGCACTTTCAACTCAGCACTCTATTTATACTGTTGCAGCAGCTTTGGTGAGTGCGGCAAGTTCGCCTTTAGCGTACTTAGCTGCGAAGTCATCCAATGACATTTGCTTGATTTTGCTTCCGTTACCAGCAGTACCAAACTGTTGATATCGGTCAGCACAAACTTTTTGCATGTACTTGATGGAAGGTTTGAGGAAGTGACGGGGGTCAAATTCCTTAGTATCTTTTGCTAAAGCTTCACGCACAGCAGCAGTAATAGCCAAACGGTTGTCGGTGTCGATGTTTACTTTACGTACACCGCACTTGATACCTTTTTGAATTTCTTCAACGGGTACACCGTAGGTTTCTGGAATGGCGCCACCGTATTGGTTAATTAATGCAATTAAATCTTCTGGTACAGATGAAGAACCGTGCATTACCAAGTGGGTGTTAGGCAAACGACGGTGAATTTCTTCAATGCGGCTGATTGCCAAAATTTCGCCAGTTGGTTTGCGGGTAAACTTGTAGGCGCCGTGGCTGGTACCGATAGCAACCGCTAAAGCATCTACTTGTGTTTGTTCAACAAATTGAACCGCTTCGTCGGGGTCGGTTAGAAGTTGGGAATGGTCGAGTTTACCTTCAAAACCATGTCCGTCTTCTGCTTCACCCATACCTGTTTCCAATGAACCCAAACAGCCAAGTTCACCTTCAACACTTACACCCAAAGAGTGAGCTACTTTCACTACTTCGCGAGTAACGTTAACGTTATACTCAAAGCTTGCGGGGGTTTTGGCATCAGCTTGTAATGAACCATCCATCATTACACTGGTAAAGCCATTTTTCATTGCTGAATAGCAAGTTGCTGGCTCGTTACCGTGGTCTTGGTGCATCGCAATAGGAAGATGAGGGTAAGTTTCCACTGCTGCCAAAATTAAATGGCGAAGGAAATTCTCACCTGCATACTTACGGGCGCCGCGTGATGCTTGTAATATTACGGGGCTATCTGTCTCATGGGCAGCCTGCACAATTGCTTGAATCTGCTCCAGGTTGTTAACGTTGAAAGCTGGAATGCCGTAACCGTTCTCAGCGGCGTGGTCCAACATGAGCCGCATTGGTACGAGCGCCATAGATAGTCCTCCTGAATGTGTTGTCAGATAATCGGTTGAACGATGAGCGTATGTACTACGCTGAATCTTAATGTTTTTTTCAACTTATAGGAAATTATAACTAGTGATTGGTGTTTATGTTTAAAAAGTTTAAGAAAGATAAGAAGTGCTGAGTGCTGAGTGCTGAGTGCTGAGTGCTGAGTGCTGAGTGCTAAGTGAATGGAGGGTGATAATGAATAATTATGAGTTGAAGAGAAAATTAAATCTGTAACTTATAGTTCAATAGTCTTATTCTATCTTGTGGAACAGGCATCCCTGCCTGTTACTGTTAATTAATTTAATTAAATTTTGAGGGCAGGCAAGGATGCCTACCCCACAAGAGTATTTTAATGTTTAGTATGGGTAACCCGGGACTCGAACCCGGAACTAATCGGTTAAAAGCCGAGTACTCTACCATTGAGTTAGTCACCCGTGCCGCGTTTTTTTGCTGGCTTATACACTCTAGCACAAGGGTATATAGTTTTGTAAAGGGGTTAAGAGAAAAAATTTGCTGTTAATTTGAAAAATGTAGAGTAACTGGCGCCTGGTTGGAGTACTGTAAGGTTTTCGCCTGTATTAATGGCGTTTCTTCCAGCGCTCCAAGGTTCAAGACAGTAAAAGTCTTTGCCTTTGAGTGTCCAAAATACTAAGGTTGAAAATACGTTGTCGTAATCGAAGGTTAATTTCAGTTTACGGCTTAAGTCGGTAACGGTAGCTGTTTGACTGCTAAGTTGTTTGAAAGCTACATCGATTTCATCACGGTTAAAGTCGAAACTGCCGTTAAATGTGTGATTTTCTTTTGTTTTCTGGTCTTGGTATTCTCGCGATGGTATATCAAACTGAAGTTGATTTTTATCCTGCACGGCAAAGTAAGGATGAAACCCAAAGGAAAACGGCATTGGTTGAGATGACTTGTTTATATAATGCTGTCCAACATTCAAACTGTTACCTTGAAGTTGATAGGTAAAAGTTATCTGAAAGTTGAAAGGGTAAACTGCTTGTGTTTGCTCGTTGCTATGTAAAGTAGCTTGCAGCGACACTCCTTCATCTGATACAGAACTATGAGATACCCAAGGTAAATCGCGCGCAAATCCATGCTGCTTAAGGGTATACTGTTTGCCCCCTGTGGTGTAAGTGTTTTCTGGCAAGTTACCACAAATGGGAAATAAAATCGGATTACCTCCTCGAACACTCAACTCTGGGTTAACAAAGCGTTCTTCATCTAGGTAAAAAATTTCTTTTCCATCTAGGCGCCATTTAGTAATTATTCCACCACGTTCTGGTACAACTTCTAACTGGGAGTTAGCGCTTTCATCCGTGAGGATGTAGGTTTTATATTGATTCTGTTGGAGAGAAATTGAATACATATGTTTTATTTTGTAGAGACGCGATTAATCGCGTCTCTACGAATACGTCGTGTGTTGTTTACTCGTCTTCGGCGAAGATAAAGCGGTATAACTCGTCTGGACTTGGTTCGGGACTGCTTTCGGCAAATTTGACGGCCTCTTCGACTTCTGTTTGTATCTTTTTGTCGATGGCTTTTAATTCGTCGGCAGTTGCTAACTTTCTTTCAATCAATTCGCTGGCTAGCTTTTTGATTGGGTCGCGTGCGAACCAAAATTCTTTTTCTTCTTTGCTTCGCAGTTCGTCAGGGTCTGCTAACGAGTGTCCTCGGAAACGGTAGGTTAATGCTTCGATTAAAGTTGGCCCTTCTCCTGCACGCGCACGTCGCACAGCTTCTTTGGCTGCTGAATACACTGCAAGAACGTCCATACCATCAACTTCAACACCCACCATGTTGAAGACGCTGGCTTTTTTATAGATTTCGGGGTCAGATGTTGCGCGTTCGTGCGCCATCCCTATTGCCCATTTATTATTTTCGACAACAAAGAGTATTGGCAATTTCCATAACGCTGCCATGTTGAGCGTCTCGAAAAATTGCCCGTTGTTGGCGGCGCCATCACCGAAGAAACAAGCTGTCACCTCCATCGGATTGGTATCACCTAACACTTCTTTGCGGTACTTGCTTTTAAATGCAGCACCCGCCGCTACAGGAATACCTTCAGCAACAAACGCATATCCACCGAGTAAGCGATGTTCCGCAGAAAACATGTGCATCGAACCACCGCGTCCTTTGCTACAACCTGTGGCTTTGCCAAATAGCTCTGCCATAACTTCGCGCGCTGGTACTCCAGCACTTAAAGCATGAACGTGGTCGCGGTATGTGCTGCTAACATAGTCTTCTCCAGGTTTCATAGCTTTGACAATACCACTGGAAACAGCTTCTTGACCGTTGTAAAGGTGGACAAAGCCAAACATTTTTCCCCGGTAGTACATTTCGGCGCACTTGTCTTCAAACATGCGCCCCAAAACCATGTCTTCGTAAAGCAGCAAGCCTTCTTGCTTCGTAATTTGTGCGGATGCCGCATCAAACGTTGGTAACGTGCGTTCTTGAACCATTATCTTTTGAGTATCCCCGTAGTAACACTTAATGTCACCATTATTTCTATAACGCTCATGTGCGCGTACCCGATTTATAGGTGACTTCCTTTTAATGCAGGCGCCGCGCTACCCAAAAGCGTCCAATTGCTCCGACTCTACTACTCTGTAAACTTAGAAGCAGCAAATAAACTGTCAAAATCAAGATTCGATAACTCGAAGCTCTTTCATTTGACTGTAAGGAAGCAACTTTATTTGATGTCATAGTCGGCGTGCTTTCGCTACCCTCGGCTATACACTAACAGTTAGGATAGCAAGATTCTGCATATTGATTAACAATTTTTAGCTTTCGCCACAGCGTTACTTATCAGCAATGTGCTTCTAGGTAATTGTAACAATAATATCGTTGTGGTAGAATTTTACTCGCTCTATAGTAGCGAACAATAGTTCACAACGATGTATAATTCGTTGCTAAGTTGAGAATGAATATAGCTACCTATTTATAGTGATAGTTAATTATTCAATCTCCTGGTATTGTTGTATACTTCTGGATTACTTAACTATTTTTTACTTATGTTCATTAGTTAAGTGTAGAGGGAAGCTGACTTAATATCGGCGCCGATTACATACTTTAAACAGCAGTTAAGTTGTTGTGTTGTAAACAAAAAGCGCGTGTAAGTTCAACAAGGTATTATTATGGCACGGTTTGATAATGCCTGGAATGGTCTAGGTGAAACATCACATAATACGCTGTAGGGGAAGTAGGCTGTGCGAATTCCGCTCGATTACTACCGTATATTAGGATTACCGTTGGCGGCAACAAGGGAGCAATTGCGGCAAGCTTATAATGACCGCATTGTCCAGCTACCACGACGGGAATATTCAATTGCAGCAACTACATCGCGAAAACAATTAGTTGAAGAAGCTTACGTGGTTTTATCTAATCCTTTAGAGCGCAAAGAATACGACAGGGTGTATTTAGCGTCTGCATATACTCAAAACGGCACCGATGTCGCTGTCGCTGTTGAGAACAGAGTTGCTCGAAACCCAAATTCTGATACTCAAAACCCAACTATAGATGTTAATGAAGACGAATTAGTCGGCGCCTTGCTGATTTTACAAGAGCTTGGAGAATACGAACAAGTTCTTAAACTTGGGCGCCCATACCTTGTTAACAGAAAAACAGATAATGAAAGTTTTGCCTCCGAACGTCCGGATGTAGTACTAACAGTCGCATTAGCCTGTTTAGAATTAGGACGCGAACAATGGCAGCAAGGAAACTATGAAAACGCAGCAATTTCTCTGGAGACAGGAGAAGAATTGTTAGGCAAAGAAGGAATGTTCAATAGCGTTCGAGTTGAAATTCAAGCTGATTTAAATAGATTGCGTCCATATCGCATTCTCGAATTAGTTGCATTGCCACTTGACCATGCAGCTGAAAGGAAGCAAGGATTACAGCTATTACAGCAGGTTTTAGAAGAACGTGGTGGTATAGATGGGTCGCTCAACGATGAGTCAGGATTAAACGTTGATGACTTTTTACGCTTTGTTCAGCAGTTACGGCATCATTTAACCGTAGCTGAACAGCATCATCTATTTGAATCAGAAAGTAAACGTCCTTCAGCAGTTGCCACATATTTAGCTGTTTATGCTTTAATCGCGCGTGGATTTACTCAACGTCAACCAGCATTAATTAGGCAAGCAAAGCAAATGCTGTTGCGTTTGGGTAAACGGCAAGATGTTCACCTTGAGCAATCGTTATGCGCGCTACTTTTGGGACAAACAGAAGAAGCTACCAAGGCATTAGAATTAAGTCAAGAATACGAAGCTTTGGCTTTTATTCGCGAGCATTCTCAGTCTTCGCCAGATTTATTACCAGGACTGTGCTTATACGGTGAACGTTGGTTACAAAATGAAGTATTTCCACATTTTCGTGATTTAGAAGACCAAGTAGCATCGCTTAAGGAATATTTTGCAGACCCTAACGTGCAAGCTTATTTAGAAGTTTTACCCAATGATGCAGAAAATGTTGATGGTGACTGGCGTACTTCTACACTCAAGTCTCCAAATGGCACCTCAAATACTACATCAAGTAATTATAATAATTCTACAGTTACGGCTCGACCTAATTATCGCGATAGGATAACAGAAATTCCCAAGTCGGCGCCTGTGAATTACAACATATCAAGCGATAACTACGATACTAGATTTAATCACGAGGCGCCTGTTACTTCCAGACCACAACCGAACGGTCGTGTACCAAAAAATCAAAATAGCCAAATTGCAACAAGCACAGTTACGGCGCCAAAATCGAAAAGACGTAGACATCAACCATCTGGTAGTGTAAAGAATATTCCGAACGCGAACCAACGTGTGGCGCCAAGACGTAGACAATCTCGTAATAAAAGTGCGAGTTTGTTGCTAAAAGTGCTAGCTTCGGTCGCGGGTGTATTATTATTTTGGCTGTTAATTAGTACAACATTTGGCTGGTTAAAAAATATATTAATTCCAGGCCCAGCATTACAAGGGAAACAGCTAGCAATAGAAATAAATGAACCACCTGTCGCGATTCCTACACCAGGTAGTCAACCGCAGTACCCAGAGGGAGATTTAACCAAAGAATCTGCAACACAAGTAGTTCAGAGTTGGTTATCAGCAAAATCAGCTTCTTTAAGTTCCAAGCATGATATAGATAGTTTGAACCAAATACTAACAGGTTCAGCATTATCATACTGGAGAGGTATTGCTTTGCAAGTCAAATCAAGCAATAAGTATCGACAGTACGAACATACAGTATCAAACGTATCTGTTAAACCAGATGCTAATAATAAAAACCACGCAACGGTAGAAGCAACAGTAGTAGAAAGCACGACTTACTACGAAAACGGACAAACAAAGGAAACAGAAAAGGATAAAGTCAGAGTTAGATACGAAGTAGTGCGCGTAGACAACGGATGGCGTATTCGTGATATCGCTTTGGTCAACTAACTTTTACTTAATTAAGGTAACTTGGTATTGGACTGCATTTAGGTTGGGAAAAAAGTAAATTTTACGGTTCCCAACTAGCCATTACAATTAAATTACTTTAATGACTGACACTTTATTTCAAGCTTATACACCTTTAATTATCTGGATAGGGTTAGGGTTGCTGGTATGTCGCTTACTACCTAAGTCTTTCTCAAAAATATTAGGTCGTGGTCTTTACTGGGTTGGAGTACCTCTCGAACTTATTGCGTTGTCTCGTCATGGTAACTCTGGGCAGTATCAAGCAATTAATACTTCAGTATTGGCGCCAGTAATAACCGTTGGTACATTAATAATTGGTTTACTGGTGACACTATCAGTTATATGGATATGGAAATTATTAGCCAACCAGCAAAAGTCTGAACACGACTCAAAGATACAACCATTGAGTCGAGTCAGCGAGGGGAGTTTTCTTCTCGCTGCTGTTTTAGGTAATACAGGTTTCGTTGGACTGGCAATTGCACCTTCGTTAGTTGATGCCAATGCATTAAATTTAGCCGTGATATTCAGTATTACCCACAATGTTATTGGTCCATTTGGTTTAGGAGTATGGATTGCTAGTTACTATAGCCACACTCAGCAACAAAATAACTTTTTAACGCAACTACGGGATATTTTAATAGTTCCTCCGTTATGGGCATTTATATTTGGATACTTTACGCGCTCTTTAAAACTACCAGATGCTGTTGAAATAGGACTTCAACAATCAATTGGTATCGTTATTGCATGTGCTTTTTTACTCATAGGAATTAGACTCGCTCAATTACAAGGATGGAAAAGCCTTAAATTAGCTCTTATTCCGGCTACTTTGCGAGTTATTATAATACCTTTACTAGTTGGAATTTTTACTAAATTTGTACTTAAGCTGCCTGCTTCATCAAGCTTGGCAATGGTGCTGATGTCAGGGATGCCATCTGCATTTTTGGGTTTAATTTTGGCAGAAGAATATAATCTAGACCGTGATTTAATTGCTAGCAGTATTCTTGTATCAACAATATTGTTGCTTTTTGTATTGCCCTTATGGATTTTTTTATTTGGATAAGCTGCAAGTGACGCAATTTGGTACTACTGGTGTGCGTTAACCAGTAGTACTCTTAAATAAAAATTACAATAGTTTGAATCTATACCATTAATCAAAATGAAAAGTCGAATTTGGCTCAATATAAATACTTAATTTTCATAGATTGGTTATTAAATCATACCAGCATAAAACTTTCAGTCACGCAATTTGGTACTACTTGTTAACTCAACCAGTAGTACTGCTAACAGGTTGCCAAAAGCCACCATACTATTGGCGCCAACCAGCCAAAATAAATGACTAGTGTTCCATGTCATTAGTTTTGGGGTGTAGGATAAACCCTTTTGAGCTTAATTCTAGCGTCCTCTTTTCGGAAGCG
>NZ_RSCL01000026.1 GCF_003991905.1 Dulcicalothrix desertica PCC 7102
ATAGCTCTCTTGTTCCCCCCTTATTAAGGGGGGTTAGGGGGGATCAAAAATCTGCGTCAACACATCAAAACTAATGACACAGACTACTAGTAAAAATTTTACCGTGATTAAAAGCCCCCGAAGAACGTATCGAGGGCTTGAAAAATTGAAAAATTAGATTGCGCGCGCGTCCAACCAAGGTTGTAAATCAGCAAAAGAAGTAAAATCCAATAAATCCTCACTCAAAGTTTCGAGAGTAGGTAACGGTAAACTTTCTATTTGCGCGCGCATCTCCTCAGATAATTCCTGCCCAAACCGTTTCTTCAAAAGACGGGCAATGAGATTAACTGCTTGTTCTTCTCGTCCTTCTTCTCGTCCTTCTTCTCGTCCTTCTTCTCGTCCTTCTTCTCTAGCTTCCTGATAAACTCGTGTTTGTTTAAGTGTTATGCCCAACATAGTATCTATATCCTTTCGACTTAATTTTTCAAACTTGCTAACCATTATCGATGTCACTATCTCAATTATGGCACCACTCAATGCTTCCGATTCTTGCTGTGAGCGTGAGAGTAAATATTTCGCTTCCGAAGGCGCCCTCTTTTTACTCAACGTAGTCAGAACCATTAATGCGACCCATATCGGGAGCTTGCGTATATTCCCTAGTTTATTCAAATATACTATATGCACTTGCCCGCCATTGAGAAACGAGCGATGTGGATGAAGATTACTTTGCTCTACACCCTTTGACGGATAAATTACAACGGCTTGCCAGTCACTAAATTTTTCGCGGTTGCGGTAGAAGTATATTGAGGATTCAGCAGTTAATCTTTCATATAACATCTCGTCCTTCTGGAATTGGACTTCGCAAAAATACACAGTTCCAGGTTGTTTGCTTTCGGGTGGCAAGAATATGCCATCAATTTCAAATTTCGACTCTTTTATAACAACACTATCAAATCTGTAAGCGTCTGTATTGGGCGGTGGTGTCTTAAGTAATTCAAATAGTATCGATGGATATCGTTGGAAAAGTTCGTAAAATATTGAGTTTCGTTTCATTTATTCACCCTGGTAACAATATTTTTAGTATTCCGATACACAAGCCAAAGTTACGCGATTTCAGCACTTTACAGCTTAATAGCGCGAAAATCAGATTACCCTCGTGTCCAACCAAGGTTGTAAATCAGCGAAAGAACTAAAATCCAATAAATCCTCTGTCAAATTTTCAAGATTAGGTAAGGGTAAACTCTCTAGTCGCTGGCGCATCTCTTCAGATAATTCCTGCCCAAATCGTTTCTTTAAAAGACGGGCGATGAAATTGACTGCTTGTTCTTCTCGTCCTTCTTCTCGTCCTTCTTCTCGCCCTTCTTCTCGTCCTTCTTCTCTAGCTTCTTGGTAAACTCGTGTTTCCTTTATTGTTATGCCTAACATAGTATCTATTTCGTTTCTACTCAGTTGTTCAAACTTGTAAACCATTATCGACGTTACCACCTCAAGTACGGCGCCACTTGAAACTTCCGGTTCTTGTCGTGAGCGTTCGAGCAAATATCTTGCTTCTGTTGGCGCCACTGTTTCATTGAGCGTAGTCAACACCATTACAGCAACCCAAATTGGGAGTTTGCGAATATCCCCTAGTTCATCTAAATAAACTCTATGTACTTGCCCGCCATTAAGATACGAGCGATGTGGGTAAACATTACTTTGTTCTACACTTTTCGATGGATAAATTACAACAGCTTGCCAGTCACTGAATTTTGAACGGTTGCGATAAAAGTACAGATGAGATTCAGCAAAAAATTTTTCATATAACATCTCATCCTTCTCGAACTGTGCTTCACAAAAATATACAGTTCCAGTTGTCTCGGTTGCTGGTGGCAATAATATACCATCAATTTCAAATTTTGGTTCTTTGACAGCGACACAATCAAATCTGTAAGCGTCTGCGTTTAATGGTGGCGTTTTGAGTAATTGAAATAGTGCAGATGGATATTGCTGGAAAAGTTTGTAAAATATAGAGTCTCGCTTCATTACCCTGATAATAATATTGTTTGCGCCTCAATAAGAGGATAAACTCAAGCTTTTTAAAGCTTTAATATTAATATATTACTATAAATAGTATTTAAACTTTAATTAATTATGACAGATATTGTACTGGCATAACTAGATTATTATGCTGTTTTAAATATGCTTTAAATGTGAAAAAATAATTTTCATTAGTTTACAATACTAATGGCTGTTTACATTCAATATAGGCTATTAATACTATATTTTCTGGACACAATGCTACCGAGGCGTTTGATTGTTTTAATTTTTGTTCGATTTGACGTGCATAGTTTTTAGATATTATTGGTTCGTAAGAGCGGTAATAATCTTTTTTATATATATTTCTGTATATGCTCCACTTAGCTCTTGTTATTATTTGATATCTTTTAGCAAGGGCGCCTATATAATCGATAGGAACATTTTGCTCTGTCAACTCCTGTGCTATGTAACTACCTGCTGTACAAAGTCCTTGAAGGTTTCTTGACCAGGATGTTTTGTTTAATACATCATATTCTGTAATATATGCAAGTTTCATAATTGTTCAACAATACAAGTATATTTCCCAAGCAGGCGCCGGGTATTGTTATTGTTCCCAAGTATTATTCCCAAACAGGCGCCGTGTAATGTTATTTTTTCCAAGTGGGCGCCGGATAATGATTGTTATATGTAAAAAACCTAACCCCCATTCCAGAGTTCCCTTCAAGGAAAGGCAGAACAAATTTACTCTCCTCTCCTCGTAGGAGAGGGGTTGGGGGAGAGGTTCTTAACAGGCATGAAAAACAAGTTGATTGACCCTCTAACCAAGTTGGTAAATCAGCACGTTAATTTTATATCTCGCTCACGTAATTTATTTCCATAAATACGCTTTGTTCGCGGCTTGTAAAGCAAATTATAGAAACAACGGGCGCCTCTGCTTAAAATTTTACCCTTATTAAAAGCCCCCGAAGAACGTATCGAGGCTTGAAAAATTAGATCGCCCGCGCGTCCAACCAAGGTTGTAAATTATCCAAAGATGTAAAATCTAATAAATCCTCACTCAAAGTTTCAAGAGTAGGTAACGGTAAACTTTCTATTTGCGCGCGCGCCTCTTCTGATACTTGCTGCCCAAACCGTAATACAATCAAAGCTGTAAGCGTCCGCATTTGCTGGTGGCGCCTTAAGTAATTCAAACAGTACAAATGGATACTGTTGGAAAAGTTTATAAAATATTGAGTCTCGTTTCATTACCCACCCTGGTAACAATATTGCTGATACCTCATTACAGAGGTAAAGTTCAAGTTTCTTAAAACTTTCATATAAATATATTACTCTGATTAAATATTTTAATTTTGAGCAATTATGACAGAAATAATACTGGCATAAACGCATAATTATATGATTGCAAATATGATGTTTATATTAACAATAAATCCCCCCAACCTCCCTTAATAAGGGGGCTAAGAGGTGAGTCAAATTCTTTTATAATAAAGCGCTAAAATACCCTTATTATCTCCCCCTTATTAAGGGGGGCTAGGGGGGATTTTCAAGGATAATTAACTTTGATATAACCAAAAAATGTACTCGTATCCGAAAGACGAGGAAATTTATTTAATAAGTCAGTTGCACTTTTTGGAGATAAAAACGACATCGCAGCTAGTTTTAATAAAGCTTTATATAATATTGGTTTAAATAGCAGAGTTTTATCATATTTAACTGCTGTAACTAAAAACCTTACAGCAATTTTAGCATTATGTTGACCAGGTGGCGCCGAGAGTGCTTTATGACTAAGATATTTATATAGGTTTGCGATGCTAACTGATTTTAAATGCTGATACTGCAATGCTTTGGGATGTGCATAAGCTCGTTCAATAACTTGCAAGTTTGCTTTTTCTAGCCCCAATACATTAGAAGACATAGAACTTGCAGAAATACGGTATAAAACTTGTACTTTTTTTACTACAACAAAATCACCTAATGCAGCTAAACGAAACCATAAATCAGTATCTTGCGCGTTAGAAAGCGAACCGTCAAAACCACCTACTTCTGTAAATGCTTCAGCACGTATCATCACATTTGAACCGCTTCCAATAAAGTCATCTAAAAGCAGTTGTGCAAAAACATCACTTGACCACGCTGCATGACTACATGGACGCAAAAATTTATCATTCTCATCTATCGCATCAGTAAAACTATAAGCCACAACACTATTACTTTCCACTAAGGCATTGTACTGTGCTTCGAGCTTATCCGGCGCCCAAATATCATCAGCATCTAAAAAGCTAATAAATTTACCTAAACAATGTTCAAATCCACGATTACGATTAACTGCAACATTTGCTTTGGGATATGAGTATACACGAAGTCGAGAATCTTTAATTTGTGAAATTATTGAAAATGTAGAATCAGTTGATCCTGCGTCAATTACGATTAATTCAAAATCTGTTAAAGTTTGTTTTAATACACTATTAATTGTTCTTTTTATAGTTGTTTCGCCGTTATATACTGGAATTATTACTGAGACAATAGGCATATAATATCAATTAAATAAAATATAATTGATATGCTAATTTGAATCAACTGCTAAACGGCTCAGTTAATTTGCGGATTTGTTTGTGAAATTATTATATAAAAATCCCCCCTAGCCCCCCTTAATAAGGGGGGGACAGGACAATAAAGTATTTTTAGCTGTTATGAAGTAAGAGTAAAAATGAGCTATCTTAAGCCCCCCTTATTAAGGGGGGTTGGGGGGATTAAACCCAGAATTATGTTCCTAAACAAATAAAATGGACTGATAAAAGTACCAAGTAGCCTTTCCATCTCACAAGCCACTAAAATATCACTTTCTATCACCTTATAATTACGGATAAAATACACCAATAACTTCCGAGAATCATTCAGTACATACACAAAAAAAGCAAAAGGTCTCTGCCAAGCATTGAGTAACAGCATTCTTAAATAAAACCGCGCTAACCCAACACCACGCATCAAATTAACTAAATAATTCCTTTCCAGGCGCCATGCCGGAATAACATGGTCAACTTCCATAGCTGGGTTATACCAAATTTCCCAACCAGCAGCATGAATATAAAACAAAGCCTCTGCATCTTCGCTACCTATCATCGAACCACCAACTCGACCCACTAAAAACAACTTCGCAGGCACATTATCTTTCCATGCATCCCGACGAACTACCAAACCTGCAGATGGAGGAAACCCTTTACGGCGAGGTTCAAATACATGAGGTTTATCACCACGTTCGGTAATAGCTAAGTAAAAAAGCAGTGACTTCAAATTCTCTGGTGGTTCAACCTCAAAGTCTCCGTGAATTTGACTAGCAATAGCTCCTGCTAGAGGGTATTCCTGAATAAACTTATACGCCTCTAATATCCAAGTCTCATAAGGCAAATTATCATCATCCAAAAACCCAACTATTTCCCCCTCTGCCTCTATAATCGCGCGCTGACGTGCATAAGCGGCGCCTTGTTCACATTCCAAACAATAACGCAACTGTGCCGGATGGCGCCAATTTTCCTGATACTCTTGAACTAACTTCGCCGTTCCATCACTACTATTATTATCAACAATAATTATTTCCCAACTCAGATGCTCAACACCAGTCTGAATCTGTAATTTCTCCAACACCTCCGGTAAACGACAGGCACCATTATAAGTAGGGATAGCAACAGTAAAGTCAACAGTCATAATATCAAGGCATAAGTCCTATAACTCTAGTATGCCCAGTTCTAATTGTGAAATTTCCATAACTTTATCTGATTTAGGTTTGTAGTAGTGTATTAATGGGTCTACAGTAATTGTCCGGTGGTGATGGCAATTACTGTATTAACCCGCCCTTACTTTAAACGCGCGCGAGCCAGTTCTTTAAATCCGTAATTGAATTAAAATTTAAGTGCGCTTTGATCAAATCATCTAAGCGTTGTGTAGAAAGACCTTGAATACGTTCCCGCTGACCTTGACTTAAGTTCCCTAAACGAGATTCAAGTAGGAACAGAGCTACGGATGCAGCATGTTCTTGCTTACCTAGTTGTCTACCTAGTTCTGTGCCTTCTTCCCTACCTTCTTCCCTACCTAGTTGTCTACCTATTTGTATACCTTCTTCCTTACCCTTCTCTATACCTTTTTCCATCCAGCTAGTAACAATTTCCATAACTTGCTCCTTCTGTTTTGGTTCTATGGTAGCAATTTGTTGATTAAACATTTCTTCCTCCTCTGTATTTAGTTTAAGGTAAGTATCGATAAATACGGAGATTTGATTAACTAACGCTTGATTTAAGCCTAATGAGGCAAGTAACTGTAGTGATACTAACTTTACCGTTGGACGTTCGTTAGCATCCATCTGCATTTTCGACATCAAAGCGCTTGCAACAGGGTTTTGGATATTCGCAAAGTCTTGCCAGTTGAGTTGATTTAACTGAACTACTTCATAATCAAACTGTATGACACTTTTGCCTCTCACACTGATGTTGAAAGACGATGGTTGCTTGGTCATCGGTACATCATGAGAGAAGATGATAATTGGCAATATTGGAACACCATTCAGCTTATACAAATCAGCATAGTAACAAAACATACGTTCACCCAAGTCTTTTGGGATATAAGACTGATGCTCGATGTGTATAATAAATAGCGTTTCCTCATTTTGATATTTCGCTTGGACTAATATATCTACAATCTTTTTATCACCTTTCCTCAAATCTGTAAGTATCTCTTGTGGTAAAAATGTTATAGAGTCTTTATCCAAAACACTACTGATATCTGGAAAGAACAATTCAATAAACTCAGGAAAGAAATTTTGAATTAACTTCTTAAATAAGCTATCGTGGTCAATCATGAACTCAATTCCACTTTTTGTGCAACCTGGATAGTACGCAATTATCAAACATAGAATATTCAATATACAAATTATTTTAGTAAGTCTTAATAATTCCAATTATCTAGGCATTGCCCATACATATAGAGGCGCCTAAACAACTATTTTCACCAAAAATAAACAATCGTAAAAAACCCGCCTTTTACTGAACGGCAGGTATCTGGCAATAATTTTTAGTATAAACATTAATCAGCGATAACCTTTACTGATTTAATGCCTGTACTGCATTTTTGAATCAAAAGCCATTTTTTGGCATCTTTATCTAGGGTAGGTAAAACGCGGAAATTAAAAACATCTTGCCATGTTTCGGCGCCGTGTGTATTAACAAAATCCCACTCCATTGCATTAAACTGTTCGTAGTCCCGGTCACTAATAGCCGTAAACATTGGGATTACTGCGCTTAGTGGTATTTGTGTTGCTGTCTCACTCATCTAAATAACCCTCATCCAGTTTCCCTGTTTTTGTGTCGTTCTTTGTACTCATCAATTGATTTTTTAGTTAGGGCTAACACCAGTCCTGCGACAGTGCGATATTCGCGTTCTGCCCAGTCTTTTAAGACTTCGTACTCTTCATCACTGACTCGGATAGTTATAGACGGTTTTTTAGATGGCACGTTATGACACTCAACAATAAATGCTGCACGACATCTATTATTATCTAGCTTTATCACAAATCCTTCCAGTCACTTGCATTTCTTTGCACTTTACTAAAATTGACTTAGAGTATTAAGAGGTGAACACCTGTTGATGATTATAACACCATAGCCAACTTGTGCAATTGCCACTCACGGAACGGCGCCTTTCGGTTATCTCAATTTTCTGTAGTAGATGGCGCCAGTATTTGCAGTTTCTTAGCAGCATGGTTGTTTGATGGTTATGAAAATTGTTGATTGGCTTACTAAATTTCAAGTAGCAATATATACTCAATTTTGAAATACAATTATTATGCGCTATTTTTTCAAACTCACTTCCGCTATTTTCTTAACCTTAGAAGCTGTAAAGCCTATTATCTCGTAGAGAGGTCAATTTTTTAGCTACAAATTGCCTTTTTCACTTCCGCTATTTTGTCAAACCCACTTCCGCTATTTTTCCAACCCAAAAGCCACAACCCTTAATTTACCGTAGCACATTAAAGTTGATAATTTTTTCATACTGACTTATATAATTAGATCTATTGTAATAAATTACACTTTTGCCTAAGTCTTTTTTACTAAATTACTGTTATTGTTTAAAGGTTTGTATGTTGGGTGAAGGCACAGAGTACACGAACAAAATATAAAATTATGTTGGGTTCTGTTCCTCCACCCAACCTACGAATAATTATGATGCTGTCATTTTGAAGCACGTTTCAATCCATTCTGAGGCAAGTATATAGCTACGGACTCTTTCACCTGAACCCGTTGTAACCGCATTCACAAAGCCTTCCTCTGCCCACTGTTTAAGCCATTCGCGTGCTGTACGTTCAGAAACACCGAACCAAGAGTCAATATCTGAGGAATTAATAACAAAGGGATTTTCTAAGCCGTCAAGAACTCGCGCTAAAAGTCTTGTCAGAAGTTGCTGCGATGTTCTTGGTAATCTTTCCCAAGGTGGTATTTCAGGGGCACCTGCTCTATAAAGTGTTCTGGCTTTAGCTTGTAATTCCTCTGCAGCGCTAGCCATTGTCTCCACAAAATACAGTATCCAAGGAGTATGGTCTGGGTTATGGCGCCCATCATAAAAATCTACAGGCAAACCCATTTGCAAATTATTATAGTAACGTTCGCGGTCAGCATTAAAATACTCATCAAAAGAGAAAAACCCCCGCATCCTATAACCAGAACGCCAAAGTTCCGCAGTTGCCAACAGTCTACCTGTACGACCATTACCATCGTTAAAAGGATGAATGCTTAAAAAACGATGTGTAAGAATAGCGGCACGAATAGGAGCAGGCAAGTTAATAGCAGTTATAGAAGACAGCCATTCAACTAGTTCACGCATTAATACAGGAACATCTTCTGGTGTAGGAGGTGCATAATCAATTTTTCGCGTCACAGTATCAACTACTGGACACTCTGTAGTACGATACTCACTTTTGCTTCCCCTTCGTCCACTCCTGGTGACAATTACAATTCGATGTAACTCTTTTATAAATACTTCTGTAATAGGCGCCTGTGCATCTGCAAATTGTTCAACCCTATCAAGCGCGCGCCAATAATTACGAACTTCTTGCTCTGCATTACTTCCAGTACGGTCGCTACGAGCTATTGCCCGCCTAACCTCAGCATCATCCAAAGGGTTCCCCTCAATTCGAGTCGAACTGCGTGTACTTTTTTGTACAGCATCATGACGCAACTGCAAAGCGCTATCAGGTGGAAGAGGTAATACTTCAACAACAGCACGTGCTGCTTCAATAGTTCCTAGATGCTTTACTAATGCGTTACAATAATTAAAGCGTGGTTCAAAAACCATACATTTGCCATTATTATCTGACTATGAAGCCTATTTAAGATATCACACTGTTGCTTTTTCAGTGATAAGAGGTTGATATTGAAGACTATTAAACAGGCGCCCTTCATGTTGTATATCAAAAGTCATCTCACACATCAAACGGTATTGAAACGGTGTAGAAGGTGCATTTACATGTTCTACCCTTATTTCTACACGTGATTTCTGTTTTATTTGTTCAAAAACTTCAGTTAATAAATATCTTGGACAATAACCAACTATATAATGGTCTTTTGTGCTAACGCTCAAAGCTTCAAAATTATAAGGGTTTTGAAACTCGTGAGCTAGCAATAATTTTTCTTGATGTTGTAATTGATTAATTCGCTCAATAGAACATAATGGTAAATCTTGCAGTCCTTGTAATGAAAAGTAAAAATGATACAATCCATCTTCATCGCATTCAGGCAAAGGAAAGACAGTTAATGTATCTGTTTGTCGTTGTCCACCACTACGGGCTAATATAGTAAATGGATTACTTTCATCTTTAGAAAGGTTTAGCCGCTGCATAAAACTAGAATAATCAGGACGCGCGCGCGACATCAAGCGATTTGTAAATACGGCAAACAAATAAGTTGATGTATATACTTCACCAAAGCGTGGAAATGAGTTCAAAGGGCTAAAAGCACATTTTTCTTTCGCTTCTTGGGCGCCATGCGTATAAACAAATTCATATTTATCTTCCTTATAAGTTAATCGACCAATAGGAAACCAAAAGCGACTGGTTGAGTCTTGCCAAGCTAAAAATAGTGTTTTTGGTGTTTTCAAGGTAGTTACTCTCTCAAATTAACTAGTTTCTGTTTATTAATTCTAAGAATTTTTTGAGCAAAGTCAGCGGCAATAGACGAGAGACGGTCTCTTGGAATTAAATTAAAAATATTTTTTATATTATCTTCACTAATGCTTTCAAGCTGTGCTAACCAAATATTAGCTGCATCTGGATAACTTTGAACAACTTGCTGGAAAACATCAAAAGTCTTCAAGGGCTTTTTATCACCAATATTTCCATAAAATGCTGAGAAGGACTTGTTTGTATAAGACTCTACCGAGCGTTGCTGTCTTTGTTCATCAGAAAGGTCACGTCCCAAACATGAAGCATGGTTATAAGTAGGCGCCAAATATTCTGTCTGTTCTAAAGTAGATTCAATTTTTCTAACAATAGCCCAGTTTTCATGGTGACGGTCTCCGTTACCTATCCAAGCATCCAACAGCAAATAGCCAACAAAAACATCGACAGGCGCCTGAATACTAGAAATAGCTGACCAACCAATAGGCAAATTAATAGATTCGTTGTTTATAGCCATCAGCACCACATCTATAGTGTGCTGCGATATACCATAAGTACCAAACGTTGGATAGTTAGGTACTATCGAAGTCAAAAGCTCATTTCCATGAACCAGTATACTATCTGATGATAAAAAATCAGGTGAAACTACGCCACGATTACCCTCGCTTGTTAAAGCCAACTCATAAGTAGCATGAGGAAGTACCAATAGTTTACATAATTCTGATGCTATTTTTTCAGCCCAGTCTTCTCCTGAATTAGCTCTTGCTTGCTTATACAAACAACGACCTAATTTCTCGTGCTGATACCAAAATTTATATTTGCTTCCTAATGCTTCATCTGTCGAACTTTTATATGCTTCTTCTGTAACAATTATAATTGGAAATTCATTGGTCATAACTAATATGCGGTAATCTGAAAATGTAGGTATTTCTTTAAAAGCATCATAATGATAATTAATACGCAAAAAACATCAAATCAAATACTTAAGAAAATGTTAATATCTTAAGCATCCCCGTATAAATACGTAGTAATATGTCTACCACCAATAAATTATCGCTTGCTATTGTGAGCATGGCTTGTGTTGTCTTTGGTACAGCCCATGCTGCTGGTGCTTCAACAAAATTAACTTTCGATGAATTAGGTTTTCCTACACCTGTGGATAATTTGACAGTAAAAGGGGTAACGTTTGATTTCAAAATAGATGGTGTTGACTCAAACGATGCAATGTATAATGCATCTTTTCCACCACAATTACCAAGCGGTTTATTAGCTAATGTTCAACAACCATTGTTAGAAGGTAATGCAAAAGGTATTTTATCTCTAGACTTTGCTGCACCAGTAGAAGCGCTAGAGTTTGCCGTTGGTGTAGAGGCTTTTCGACCTTTGACGCCTGGTTTTTCTGTGGAACTTTTAGACAAAGGATTAAATTCTTTCTTGATTACGCCAGTTAATACAGCACCGCTAGCTATTTTATCTGAAGGATTATTTAAATACAGTGGCGCCTCAATTAAAAAGGCTATTTTGAGCTTTAATAGTGAATTCTTTTTAAACCCGGATAATCCGCGATTTTCTCTTGATAACCTTAGCTATACTGTAGTACCTGAACCATCTTCACTTATTGCTTTACTAGCTAGTAGTGCGATAAGTGCATGTTTATATCGAGTACGTAAACAGCAAAAAGTTGTTTAGCTCTGGGTCGCCAATGGCGACCTTACCCAAACTAAAAGCAAGCGCGCGGTTTAGAAGTGGTTCAAATTGAGACCAGCTTCTTTTGCCATTGCTGCTAAACCCTTGACTTCGATAGTCTTGAGAGCTTTGGTAGAAATTTTTAGCTTCACAAAACGGTTTCCTTCTGCCCACCAAAGACGCTTTGTTTGCAGGTTAGCTTGTTGCAAACGCTTGGTGCGACGGTGTGAGTGCGATAGTGCGTAACCGTTATTTGCTTTTTTACCAGTTAATTGACAGCGACGAGCCATTTTGTTTATTCTCCGATATTTTTAGTCACAATCTCTTATTGTACAAGTAGTGCTGAGTTTTGAGTGCTGAGTGCTGAGTAGTTACTCCTAACTCTGACTCAGCACTCAGCACTTTTAACTCTTACTTCGTTGCTTGTTCAGTCAACTTGGTTAGTACATCGTTGGAGCGTTCGACAAAAGATTTCATACCTTCTGCGTCAAAACCTTTTTGCGACATTAGTGCCAAGTCATATACGTGTTGGCATATCATGTTCGCTAGGTTTCCGGTTGGGGACTCTCCTCCACCCTGAATAATACTGCCTTGGCTTAATGTTGCCAAGTTTTGTATTAATGGGTGTGCTGTATTAACCACCAAAACATGCTCATCGGGGAATTCTACTGCTTGTTGCTGCATCATTGCGTTCATCTCACGCAGGCGCCGCAATATCTCAGGTAATAGTACCATTGCTGGTGGTGTGCCCTGTGGATTATCCGATTTTAATGATTCTGTACGAATGTTCAGTTTAGGCTTGTTGATGGCTTTCTCAAATAGTTCTTTGATAACTTCGCTCTTCGTTTTGTTTGTGGTGGGGTCTACTATTTCTGCTGGTTTTTCTTTATCGAGGAGGGTGTTATCAAGTTCTGAGTCTACGCGCGTAAATTTAACATCATTATATTCGCGCTCTAAGAAGTTGATAAAGTGAGTATCGATAAAGGAGTCCATATATAGGACTTCCAATCCTTGGCTCTTATGTAATTCTACGTATGCCGCTTGTGATGCTTCTTCTGTACAGTAGAATACACGGTTCTCGTGACGCTCTTTGTTACGTTCTAAATACTCTTTAATGTTGGTATAAGGTAACTTGGCGCCTGCATTTACATCTTGCCAAGCATCACTATCATCGGTTTGTACTTGTACAGTAGGAGTATCTTGGCTTGGTTGATAAGTTGTGCGGAAGACAATTATATCTTCAACTTGCTTTTTGAATTTCTCGTCGTTGAGGGCGCCGAATTTAACGAAAGTTCCCAAGTCTTTCCATGCACCTACATACTGCTCCCGGTTATCACGGTAAAGCTCTTTGAGTCTATCCCCAACTTTCTTGGCAATATAATCACCAATCTTCTTAACTGTTCTATCACCTTGCAGCGAACTACGCGATACGTTAAGCGGAATATCTGTACTATCTACAACACCGCGCATTGGTAGTAAGAACTGCGGAATAATTTCCTCAACGTTATCGCTGACAAATACTTGGTTACAGAACAGCTTAATTTGTCCTTTAGTAACATCAACATCAGGACGCAGTTTCGGAAAATACAAAATCCCATTGATAATAAATGGGTAATCAGTATTCAAATGCACCCAAAGCAAAGGTTCTTCTTGGAATGGATACAAGTATCGATAGAACTCTAAATAGTCTTCCTTACTTAGATTACTCGATGACTCACGCCAAGGCGCCTTTTGTTTGTTAACCACCTCACCATCAAGTTTGATGGCAACCGACATAAAGTCACAGTATGTTTTTACCAGAGTCTTGACGCGCGCTTCTTCGAGATATTCTAATTCCTCCTCCATCAAATGCAGCGTAATAGTAGTACCACGAGTAGTACGTGCAGAATCTTCGAGAGTGAAATTTGGCGAACCGTCACAACTCCAATGTACTGCAGAGGCGCCGTCTCTATATGACAAAGTATCGATTTCTACTTGGTTCGCTACCATAAACGAAGAGTAGAAACCTAAACCAAAGTGACCGATAATTGGCTGATTAGAGTCACCCTTATACTTCTGGATAAATTCTTCAGCGCTAGAAAAAGCTACCTGGTTGATATACTTCTTAATTTCATCAGCCGTCATCCCAATCCCATTATCGGTAATTGAGAGCGTTTTTTTATCCTTATCAATCGCAACAACGATTTCAGGTTCGCCAATATCGCCAGAATACTCACCCGCGCGTGATACCATACTCAGCTTCTGGATAGCATCCACAGCGTTTGACACGAGTTCCCGAAAGAAGATTTGATGGTCAGAGTAAAGCGACTTCTTAATAATCGGGAATATATTCTCGGTATGAATACTGATAGTACCTTGCTCTAGCATAATTCCTGTGTGTGAAAGACTAATAAATTTTAATGGGTTTTACGCAGAATAGCTCTATAGACCTATTCCTAAAGACATTTCCATTAAGGATTGTAAGCGCAACCGTACTCAAATGCCTCCCAACGACTAAGTACTGTTTGCCGATAAACCTAAATTCGGTTTTCCCTACCGACACTCCCAGAAACCTGGTTTCCCCACCACTGAACACAACAATCTTCATATTTAACAAAGGAAACCAGGTTTCTTGTTAAGGACGCCCATCCCACAAAACTTTTAACCAAAATTAACATCCATAAAGAGTGAAAGTGAGGCGCCTGGAGCTAACATAAGCAGTACATATAAATTAATCTACTGGTTTAGAACGGGGGTACCAACCGATGGTAACAACACAGGAATCATGGGAAAAGTTAAACAAGAAAATGGACTGTTAGTTATTCGTTTATCAACATCGTTTGCCTTGAATTCTAGCTTTAACTTCTTCCCAAGAACTAGCTGTGATTGTTTTTCCTCATACGCAGCTTTCCTGCGGTCAAGCTCTGATAATTGCCATTCAGTCAATGGAATTTGTTCTGGAAATACAATAATATTATCCCACAGTTCTTACACTAACTGTCATCTTTCGCTAATCGCTAGGTTAAGTAATTCAGAATATAATGTGTTTATGACTTGCTGGCATCTTTAATTTCTGCAATTGTTTTTTTAAGCATCTGTTCTGTTTCTTCTAGCGCTGCTAATTTTTTTAACGTTTCCTCTTTTCGTCGCAATATTTTGTTCAAGTATTTCTCAAAACAACTTCCGTCTATTACTGATTGAAGTCTAGCGTCATACTCCTCTTCTGAAAAAGGTGTACCAGCTATTGCAGTTAAACCGAGTTCATTTAATTCTCTCCATTTTGCTAACTCTTCGGGTGTTAGTTCGTGCTTATCTGACGTTTGTGTCATTGTGCTGTTCCTCTTATACGTAGTTGGTTTTGTACAAATAATTGCGCTGCTTCTTTTGTTAAAATCATTTCTCTGTCAAAATCAGGGTTTGACTGAAAGCCAATACTTTCATAAAAACTTCTTGCTCTGTCAATTGTTAATAATTTAGTTACTCCTTCAATATTAGTGTCTATTACTTCAATAATTATATCTGCCATCAACCAAGTTGCCGCTCCTTTTATTGTTTCAGGAAATGCAACTCCCTCCAAACAGTTCCAAGGAGGTGTGGTAAATGGGTCAATAGATAAATACTCTCTTTGTTCTATATCAGGATATATTACTCCGTACTGCCTCGATACTATCGCACCTGCTTGTAAACGACCGCTTTCATCCCTTACTCCTCTAAACAAAGACGCATCATCTGAATCTATCACACTATCTACTAGGAATTCAACTTTACTAACACAATCTCCAAATTTTGTTCCTCTTATCCTACTTCTGTCTCCTTCAAAAAACCGATTAATATATTGTAATGAAATCGTTATCCAACTGATTAATTCGTTTTGGGTTGCTTGGTCTGCACCAATAACATAACTAAATTTATTTACTATGAAATCATTCATCTTTAAGCATCACTTTATTCTGCCATCTTACTGCCAATTATTAGTTATAGTTCCTTTGTTCGTCAATAACGTTCATGTTGATTTTTGTATCAAATTTTGTATCAAATAATTACATTATGTTTTCAGCGCGTTATCTTTCAAACTTGAATAACATTGTTTAATTTCATTGTCGAGCTATACAAAACTTAATAAATAGGTATTTGCTTAGATAAAGCGCCTAGCTAAGTTTTTAGGTAAAATTAGGAGTCCCGAAAAGCTAAAAACACGCTTATAAGTATAAACAATTACTTGAATACATCAATACCCAGTTCTCTCAACTTGGCTTGTAAATCTTCCTCAGTGGCGCCGCAATAGTAATATTTTTTCTCTAGTAGGTTTGCTAAGTAATATCCATGCTGTCCACCATTAATGCGAAATAATTCTACAACTACATCTTTCTTAGTTGTCCCAAAAAATGCTTCTATATCCAAATTTTTCAAATTCGGGGTCGGTAAATTTGTGAGATTACAAAACAGCGCTGGACGTTCAAAAGCCCAACCAACTTTACCATTCCTAATTTCATGTTTTATAATACGCCAACAAAGAGGATATATAAGCGTCATAATACCACGCCATCTTGGTTTACTAAGCTTTTACTGCTGGTAGGTGAACAGCATCGCTTTTCTAATTTTCTAAAGTCTTGTCTCGTTTCAAAAACTCATCTAAAAGTTGGAAAAAGTATGTGATACCTTCTTTTTCGTCTACTGAATAGAGCAAAATAATTTTATCCCAAGAATTAACTGTTTTTACCTCTAATTTTTGTTGTAGCCACGGTTGGAAATTTTTATAAAAGTCGCCTTCGCTGTCTTGATTTTCTAATCCCATTTCTCGACGAGCAAATTGGTAACTACCCAAAACATTCTTAGGGAAGTTATTGAGGCTGTACCTAAATACATTCCAGGTATGCAGCTTAATTTTTTCTAGCAGTTCGTATAACTTACTCATATTGTTTCCTTTTTGTAGTTATATAATGTTTAAAATTCTTCAATTATTTCTTCGTCACTCATGTTTTAATGCTAACTTTGAATTTAAGCATTTAAATATAATAAAATTTTTTGAGAGTAAATTTACTGCTGTTTACATTTTTTTGACTTATATAGCCTTTAAGCTGATGATTTTAGTACGTTTATAACGTACTTTTGCTATTAGCCTTAGAATTGCATTCTAAGGCGGTTTATATTGTAATGGGTTGATGTTGGGTTACTACATCTCTATCCTGATAGAACGGGCAAGGATGCCCATTCCACAAGAGTTGCTGTTTAAGTTAGCTTGCTTCGGAGGTTGTTTCGATTAATTGGACTGTTGTTTGAGCTACGGGTATTTTGGCAGGCGCCTTTTTATCAAAAGACAAACCGTGTTCTGCTTTGTCGATGACAACGGTGTCTCCGGGGACAAAGGTGTTTTCGAGAATTTTGGTTGCTAAAGTGTTCTCGACTTCTCTTTGTATTGCGCGTTTGATGGGTCTGGCGCCATATGTTGGGTCGTAACCGACTTCGATTAAATACTCGCAAGCTTCTTTTGATATTTCTAAGCTGATTTTTTGGTCTGCGAGTAAGTTTTCGACTCGTTTGAGTTGAATTCTAATGATTTGACCCATTTCGCTACGGCTGAGAGGATGGAAGATTATCAAATCATCAACGCGGTTGACGAATTCGGGACGGAAGTGGACTCGAAGTGATTCTAATACGCGGTTACGCATTTTTTCATACTGATTGTCATCGCCGGAAATATCAAGGATATGTTCGCTACCGATGTTGCTGGTCATGACAATTACGGTGTTACGAAAGTCTACAGCACGTCCTTGAGAGTCTGTAATTCTACCGTCATCGAGTACTTGTAAAAGTATATTAAATACATCTGGATGCGCTTTTTCGACTTCATCCAATAGCACTACCGAGTAAGGACGGCGCCGTATTGCTTCGGAAAGTTGTCCTCCTTCTTCGTAACCAACGTATCCTGGAGGGGCGCCGACGAGTCGAGATACTGAGTGTTTTTCCATGTACTCAGACATATCAAGACGCACTATGGCATCGTCGGAGTCAAACATAAATTGTGCTAATGCACGTGCTAACTCGGTTTTTCCTACACCTGTTGGTCCCATAAATAAGAATGAACCAATGGGACGGTTGAGGTCTTTTAATCCTGCACGCGCGCGACGTATGGCAGCAGAAACTTTTTCGACTGCTTCAGATTGTCCTACTACACGTAAATGTAAATGACTTTCGAGTTGTAGAAGCTTTTTCCGTTCCGATTCTAATAAACGGTTTACAGGAATACCCGTCCATTTAGCAACAATTTCAGCAATATCAGCTTCGGTAACTTGCTCGCGTAATAAAGTCGAACCTTCGCTTTGCAAGTCTACTAATTGGGTTTCTTTGGCTTCGCGTTCGCGCTGCACTCCTTCTAATTTGCCGTACTTTAACTGCGCTGCTTTATTCAAATCATACGCGCGTTCGGCTTGCTCAATTTGTACCCGCAGCTTTTCTTCTTCTTGCTTTAAGGCACTAATTGCTTCTAATATATTTTTTTCACCTTGCCATTGGTCATTTAATTCGTGCTGTTTTTCGGTTAAGCTCGAAATTTCTGACTCAATACGTTGCAATCTTTCTTTGGTTTGTAGAGTTGTTTTTTCTTCTCCTGCTAAGGAAAGCTTTTCCATTTCCAACTGCATTAGGCGCCTGTCTATCGCTTCTAAGTCCGCTGGTTTGGAAGTGATTTCCATTTTCAATTGTGCCGCAGCTTCGTCAACTAAGTCAATCGCTTTGTCTGGTAGAAAACGGTCGGAAATATAACGTGCTGATAATGTGGCAGCAGCTACTAACGCACTATCAGATATTTTGACGTTATGGTGAACTTCGTAACGTTCTTTCAAACCCCGTAATATCGAGATTGTATTTTCAACGGTGGGTTGGTCTACATATACTTGTTGAAAACGTCTTTCTAATGCGGCATCTTTCTCTATATATTTACGGTACTCATCCAAAGTGCTGGCGCCGATACACCGTAATTCACCACGTGCTAACATTGGCTTGAGCAAGTTTCCAGCATCCATTGAACCTTGTTGCCCAGAACCTGCACCAACTACAGTATGTAGCTCATCTATAAATAAAACAATTTGCCCGTTCGATTCAGTAACTTCACGTAGAACGGCTTTGAGACGGTCTTCAAATTCACCACGATATTTGGCGCCTGCAATTAAACTACCAATATCAAGCGAAATTAACTGACGGTTTTTCAGAGACTCAGGTACATCACCATTAACTATCCGCTGTGCTAAAGCTTCGGCAATAGCAGTCTTACCAACCCCAGGTTCACCAATTAACACAGGGTTATTTTTACTGCGTCGCGATAGTACTTGAATAACTCGACGAATTTCATCATCACGCCCAATTACAGGGTCAAGTTTCCCAGCTTTTGCAGCTTCCGTCAAATCGCGTCCAAACTTTTGTAGTGCTTCGTAACGTGACTCTGGGTTTTGGTCGGTGACTTTTTGACTACCACGTACCGTTTTAATTGTAGTCTCTAACTTCGTTACATCTAAATCAACGTTTCTGAGAACTTTTTTTCCTATACGTTCATCATCAACGAAACCCAACAGCATATGCTCTACTGATATATACGAATCATTCATTCGTGTTCGTGCTTCTTCTGCACGGTCAAGCATTGTGTCTAAACTACGACCTAAATACAATTGTTCGCCACGAGCAACTTTTGGTTGACGACGTGCGTAATCTTCGAGTTGCTGTAGTATTTTATTGGCATCGGCGCCTGCTCGGTTAATTAAACGCGCGGCTAATCCGTTATCTTGTTGTAAGGCAGCAATAATTAAATGCTCAACATCCAACTGCTGCTGTTGGTAAGCACGAACGATATCCTGCGACTTAACAATGATATCCCAAGCTTTATCTGTAAATTTATCGGGGTCTGTAGGCTGCATTTTAAATAGTTATGAGTTAAGAGTAATGTAGAGACGTGATACATCACGTCTAAGGTTAGGATTTTTAATTTTTTTACTTAGCAGAATTATCTACAATATATATACTCGCATTTTGCAGCCTTTTCAGTAAGACTGCATCATGCTAAAAGCTTAAACCTCGGCGCCAACTTTATTGTAACTAGTACAAAAGGCTAGAAGAGAAGCTAGCTGTTTAACCATTAGAGATTATTACACGTTAAGACATGTTGACCTGATATTAATTTTAACTCTTGACTCCTGGGGAGACGTGACATGTCACGTCTCTACATAATTTAAAACGAAAATACTGTTCTGAGGGTGCTTTGCCAGATTGTACCGTTATCTTTATCGTTGTCGGGGTTGGTGACGATGGTAAATATGGGGGTGACGCTTACGCTGTCACTAAGTCTAAGGTTATAAAATGCCTCGAAGTTAGTTTGAGTTGCGTTTCCTAAGTCACCTGTTACAAAAGGTTGACCAACTGCTACTCCAGCAAGGGTTCCCGGTATTACAAGGTTACGCTGTTGTAAACCTACTGACCAACTAAAAGGATGTGCGTCTAAATTACGGTTGATAGCGGTGTTAAATCCTTCGTAACTTCCGTACCCCACTCTTCCAAAAAACCCAGTGTTTAGATTCATCCGGTACTCGGCGTTAACACCAAAAGCGTTGATATCAGTGTCGTTAATTTGAGCGTTAGTATATTGTAATTTTAATTTTAGCTGATTGCTAGGAGCATATTCTACTTCTACGCTCGCTTGGCGCCTGTCTGCTGATATGCCTTGAGTTGGTTGATTTGCGTCTGCTGCTATATATAAACCACGTGCTGCAAATTTACTATTTTTTGGACTCCATGCTACGGCAATACCTGCTCCTGATGTACGGTCGATTTGATTTTGGATGATAAGTGGATTATTTAAAAATATACCAGAACTAAAATCAAGTGCTTCATCGTTAGCATAAGAGTTTTTATCGATAAAATCACGTGGCGCCATTTTTGCCCCTACTGTTACAGCTAAGTCATCCTGGGGACGAAATGTGTAGTATAGGCGCCTTAGTTTCAAATTTGACTCATAATCACTATAATCAAGCCCACCAGCATTCGCAAATAAACCTGCGCTACCTAATAAATTAAACCCTTCTCGCTGTTCTGCCCCCACAGCATCACTACCGTTATTACCTGACTCTAACTGAGTAACGAGTAAATCTTTTTGATTAAAGCTAGTTATTAAGTTCAAACGAGTACGCGAAACAATTGTACTCGAAGCACTACTTCCCCCTGTAATAGCTGCTATTTGTTGTCCTTGTAATTTTGTTGTGGTCGAAAATTGATTTGCTTCAAGTTCCGCAGCTTTAGACTCTGTATTGTCGATACGTTCCCTAACTTGGCTTAATACAGTAGCATACTCTTTTTGCAGGCGCCGAACTGTAATAGCATCTTGCCGAACATATTGGTCACCGATGGCATTCGCGAGTATTCCTTCGATTTTATCAAGAGTTGTCGCCAGTGCTGCGGCAAACTCGTATCGCGTCATTGGTTTATTACCGCGAAATGTTTTGTCTGGATACGCCGATAATATACCGTAACGTTCCATTAGCGACTTTAACGCTTGATATGCCCAATCAGTTGGTTTAACGTCCGAAAGTTCGTTCACCATCGGTAATTGCTCTAATGCATTTGGGTTGCCATCTGGAGTTGTTACAGGGTCAGTAGCTATGGGGGAAAATTCTGCAACTTGAACACCTACGTCAAGTGTAGGCGCCTCATGATGTGGTAAAGATGCCATTGAAGGAAAACACAATTGGCTAAATATACCGCAACTCAATAAACCAATGAGTTTAGGGAGCGGTTGCAACTGCGACAACCGCGCGTACTGTTTAGGGTTCAACTCCATCACACCTGCACTATATGTAAAAATTATTTATTAACTAACTGTTGATTAGTTTCATTTTTGGCTTCTGAACCCTGAGTACCCAACTGTATTAGTTCTACCTTATAACCATCGGGGTCTTCAATGAATGCAATAACGGTTGAACCGTGTTTCATGGGCCCTGGTTCGCGCGTTACCTTACCACCAAGCTTTTTAACTTCATCGCAGGTAGCATAAATATCATCCACCCCAAGTGCAATATGACCATAAGCATCGCCTAAATCATATTTTTCTTTACCCCAATTATAAGTTAGTTCTAACACCGATGTATCAGATTCGTCACCATACCCAACAAACGCGAGTGTAAATTCTCCACCCGGATAATCCTTTCGTCGTAGTAATTTCATCCCCAGGACGTTACAGTAAAACTTTAACGACTCTTCAAGATTCCCCACCCGTAGCATTGTGTGTAGTAAACGCATAAATTTATTCCTTCGAGCTTCTTATAAAGATTTTAGATGCATTTCTTCATGTCATCATATCGTTTATGATTAAATAGAAGTACTAATCTACTGTTATCCAACAATGAAAACTCTTCAAACCAAAGTACAAATAGACACAAGTGGTCAACTGAGTGTAAATATCCCAGTTGCTATGCCTCCTGGAGAGTATCAGGTTGTTTTAGTAATTGAAGGAAACTCACTTCCTGAAGTCAAGTCATCGCTTCTTAATCTTCCTAAACATGACCTTGGTGCTTGGAATCCTAATCTTTCTCTAAGACGTGAGGATATGTACGGTGACGACGGTAGATAAAAACTCTATTTTTATTGACACTAATATACTTGTTTTTGCTAGCGTAGTAACTGCTCCTTTGCACGCAATCGCACGGCAAACTCTTGTAGAATTGAGTGCTGCTGGTAATAATTTATGGATTAGCAGGCAAGTTCTGCGAGAGTACCTAGCAACCCTTAGTCGTCCACAAAATTTTACTATTACTTTATCACCTGGAACTCTTAAAAAAGACATCGAAGACTTTCAAAACCAATTTTTAGTTGCAGAAGATAATTTTGAAGTTACTCAAAATTTATTAGATTTACTTCAAAAATAAACTGTTGGGGGTAGGCAAATTCACGATGCTAATATTGTTGCGACAATGCTGGCTTATGATATTCCTCAGCTAATTACACACAATGTAAGCGACTTTAAGCGGTTTTCTAATTTAATCAATTTGATTTCGTTAGAATAATAGTAATGTGTGCCTGTTATGGGAATGTAAAGTAATTATTTTGTATGAAGGGACGGGCAAGGATGCCCATCCCACAAGAGTTTTATTGATAGTTATTCGCGCATCTAGTGTATGAAGCTGATATTAGAAGGGGCTAATTGATAGGGATTTTACTTTTTTGGCGCCTAATGGTGGTGTAAATTTGAAGGTTTGTGGCGCCAGATTTTTGACTTCGGTGCGCTGTTGAATTTTTTCGATTATTGCAATATCTAACCCGTCGTCTTTGCCAACAATTTGCATTTGTTCGAGGTTGGCTAGTTGTGGGTTAACGAAAGCACTTATAGTATATCCTTGTTTGGGGTCGTTGAATGAATATACGTATGTTTGCTTGCCTTCGATGTCGCGTGTTTCTCCTTGAATTGCTTGGTTTGCCGCTGTGTTAATTTCTTTGATAACTTCTGGTTGAGATAAGGCGCCGCTGGCAATATATTTACCCATATTATTGGCAAATTCAAGGAAAAACGATGAAGAAAGACCAATTAAAAATGAATCATCCGACTTATTAAATGCTTGAGATGAAATTACACTATATTGTTTCAAATCAGGTCTATATATGTAAACTTGTTTACCATCAGAAACAACAACTGCTGATTCTTTGCTTGGTTTACCATTTTGAGTAAAGGCAATTTCTGACCTAAATTGATTCGTTGAATTAACTATGGTTTTGGCTTGTATATAAAAGGTAACATCTGTATTTTGCTTTGTTCCTCTTAACTGCATTTCTGATACAGTTTGATAATTATTACCTTTAAAAAAACTTTCTCCTGTTTTAATTAGTAACGGTAAATCTAATTGAGAAGAAGTTGCCGTTGCAGGTTTTGACGACGACGCTATAGATAGACTCGCTGGAGCTTGCAAGTGCGTAGGCACTGCATTACTGTAACCAATAAATCCAAAGTTTACAGCAATTATACTTACTGCACTTGCTAAATATTTTGAAAATGAAACTGAAACCATATTCCTCACACTAGAATTATTGAAACGGTTTTGTCGTAGCGTTTTGAGTTAATGGTATAAAATTTGATATCTATACCTAGTCTAGTATAGCTTTTGGTAATGGGTCGTTGGCAACGGATGTAACGGATGTAACGGATGTATATTCGTAAGGGCGGGTTCACCCAATAATAAACATAGTACAAGGAACCACTAAACCCGCCCTTCCCTACACTACCGATAAACTTAATCTTCAGTCGTCAACTCCAACCCCCCTTGATAACCAGTTATTAAGCGGCTACCATCCTTAAAAATATGAACCTCAATCTGGTCACTCGCCCAATTAATTTTGTCAGAGAGTGCTGGGTTAAAAACATGGACTCGCTGGTTACTTGAAGAAACTGGAGAATTAGGAGAGTTCACCGCTAACCCCTCAACATAGGCGCCATCAATCAAAATATCAAGTTGTGTTAATAAGTCTTTGGCGCCAGCTGGGGCATAATCAGATTGGAGTTGTTCTAAGGTAAAGCCAGTAAAGGACATGACATTTAAACCTGCTGCTTTAACTTTTTTGGCAAGGTTGGCGAGTGCAGAAGCTTGCCAAAAGGGTTCTCCACCTGAAAACGTCACTCCAAGGTTACGAGGGTCAGCAAGGATTTTTTCAACCAGGTTATCTATAGATATGAGTTGATTAATCTCAAACGACCAAGAAGCTTCATTAAAGCAACCCGGACACTCGCGCATACACCCCTGCACCCAAACAACGGCGCGCGAACCAGGACCATTTACCTCTGATGCATCAACATACCCCATGATATTGAGATAACCAGCCGGGATTTCAAACAGTGAAACGTAAGGGTGAGTTTTTTGTTGATATTGAGTCATTTTGTTTACTTTCTTCTGTTTTGATTCAGGTATGGGTTTACTAAAAGATTATGCGGAAAGTTTGAGGACATTGTGAGGGTATTTAATGAATTATTTCTAATTGACTGTCTACAAAGTCCCGCAGTCGTCCTATGCTAGATTGTCGGGCAGCGAGTGACTGTTTACTGTTATGGAACGAGCAAAAGTATAAAAGGACGTTGAGACACATGATTGATACTGCAATTGAGACAATTATTGCGCGTGAAATCCTTGACTCGCGCGGAAAACCAACGGTAGAGGCTGAGGTTCACTTATTTAACGGTGCCGTTGGGTTGGCTCAAGTTCCCAGTGGCGCCTCGACAGGTTCTTTTGAAGCGCACGAACTTCGAGACGGTGAAAAAAATCGTTATGGTGGTAAAGGAGTACTAAAAGCTGTACAAAATATCAAAGATGTACTAGCGCCAAAGTTATTAAACCTTGACACACTCAACCAAGAACTCATCGACCGCACGATGATGTCTATCGATGGTTCGCCTAATAAAGCGAATTTGGGCGCCAATGCAATTTTAGCTGTATCTTTGGCAGCGGCAAAAGCAGGTGCAGAAGCTTTAGCTATTCCTTTGTACCGTTATTTGGGTGGACCTTTAGCTAACTTGCTCCCAGTTCCTTTAATGAACGTTATCAACGGTGGCGCCCATGCGTCAAACAACGTTGATTTTCAAGAGTTTATGATAGTGCCAGTAGGCGCCTCTAGTTTCCGTGAAGCACTGCGTTGGGGTGCTGAGGTATTTGCTACCTTGGCAAAAGTACTCGACGATAAAGGTTTGCTAACAGGTGTTGGTGACGAAGGTGGCTTTGCACCGAACTTAGAATCAAACCAAGTTGCTCTAGAGTTACTTATAGCAGCAATTGAAAAAGCTGGATATAAACCAGGGCAAGAAGTAGCTTTAGCGTTAGACGTTGCCGCAAGTGAATTTTACAAAGATGGGCAATATGTCTATGACGGTAAACCTCATGCACCGAGTGAATTTATAGATTATCTAGCCAAATTATCTAACGAGTATCCCATTGTTTCAATAGAAGATGGCTTACACGAAGAAGACTGGCAAAACTGGCAAGCACTAACAGCAAAAATTGGTTCCAAAGTGCAACTAGTTGGTGATGACTTGTTCGTTACCAATGCCACTCGTCTCCAAAAAGGTATCGACCAAAAAGCAGCTAATGCCATCTTAATCAAGTTAAATCAAATTGGTTCCTTAACCGAAACCTTAGAAACAATTGATTTAGCTACCCGTAACGGTATGCGTTCAGTTATCAGCCATCGTTCCGGCGAAACCGAGGATACCACAATTGCCGACTTAGCAGTTGCCACACGCGCAGGACAAATCAAAACAGGTTCTTTGTGTCGTAGCGAACGTGTTGCTAAGTATAACCGCTTACTTAGAATCGAAGACGAACTCGGTTCACGCGCAATTTACGCAGGAAGAGTAGGCATGGGTCCAAAAGGCATTTAATATTTAATAATGTAGAGACCGAATATATTCGGTCTTTACTAGTAAGCTAAATGATAAGTATCCTTTCCAGTATCAGGAAGCACAATTAACTGCTGATTATCCACATCAGGTTTTAACCCTAACTCTTCGAGCTGTATCAAACCTAAAATTGCGCTTTCATCTTCAGACAACTCAATACAACGAGACAGTGCTTCTCGTCCCTGCACTCTTAAACTTACATGTTTAAAAAGGCGTACTGTTCTAATTCCAGTCGCAGTTTTAACTTCTATTTCTTCTACAAAAGGTAAATCTAATTTAGCAATAACATCAGCTGGTAAACATAGAAAATGAGTACGTGTGCGAACTACAGCATTATTTATGGTAATAGAGCGAATTTTTTCAGATGGTATATAACCGTGTGTTGCCAATACTTCATCCTCAAAATTTGTGACAGTGATTGTAGTAGTAACGATTCCCATTGATTGATAATTTTTGTAAGGATAACTCTTGGTAGATTATATAGTATTAGGAAAGACAACGCCTAAAATATGGCTATAAATATTATTTTCAGCACTAACAGCAAAAATTGGTTCTCGCATTTCAACTAGAGCGCTTCAAGCGAGCATAGAAGTAGTTGATATAAAAGGCTAACATGCGTGTTGCTCTAACCCTTGCATGTTTGGTGCCTCAGTATTTGATGTGAAGGTTAAATAATTTAATCTAAAAATAAGCGCTTTACCTCAACACATGAATTTACGCTTTCCTCAATATATATTACTCTACCGACGCACGCAGTTGCTACACGCGCAGGACAAATCAAAACAGGTTCTTTCTGTCGTAGCGAATGTGTAAGCCCAAAAAGACAAACGCATCTGCGCGGTAGATATTGACTTAGATGGTGATACCATTTGCACTCTTTCAGTATTAGAACCCGACGTTAATGGTGAAGTTCATGAAGTTGCGAGAGCTTTCGTAAAAGGACACGCTTCACACATCAGACGTAGGAAGAGGGAACTAGGAAAGATTGCTAAGCTTAGGAACCAAACTGTTTCCGTATCTAAAGGATTTGCTCCAAAATATTGGTCTAAAATTAGTAATCGTGAACAGTCGGAAGGATACCGAATTTCTTCGGAGATTGTGAATTTTGCAGTCAAACATGATTGTAAGGTTATTGTCTTTGAATATTTAACTTCACTTCGCCCGATTAAAGGAAAATATTCAAAGCGCTCAAATCAAAAGCGTATGTATTGGTTGAAATCAAAAATCTACTTATATACCAGTCATATTGCGCGAACCAAACACAATCTTTTATCTGCAAGAGTCAACCCCAAAAACACTTCTAAATATTCGGCTATCGACAATTCCGAATTATTAAGAACTAATGACCACGAATTTGCAGAGTATTTAGCAACTAATCCATCTGCATGGGATACTTTTAAAAATACTCAAGGATACCATCCTGGTTTATGGGCTATTTCTAGAAACGGTTACATGATTCATTCAGGTTTAAATGCTTGTAGAAATATTGGCATGAAGTTCTATAAGCGATATACTGAAAAGCTTAAATTTGTAAGAGTTTAAGTTAGGCGCTTCGCTATATGCTGGTGTCTAAACCCATGTGTAGAGGGTTGATAATTCACTTACTGGTATTAGGTAGTTGCTTACAATGCGTAAGACATTTTTAATAGGTGAGTATTTCCACATTTGGAATGATGCTCTTGCTACCCGGATAGAGGTGAACCGAAAACGTAAAAAATGTTGGTGTCTAAAATGTACCGATATTTTCCTACACAAGAGAGAGTTATTCATCCGTTACATCCGTTTTATCCGTTGCAAGGTTTGTTGGATTGCACAGGCAAGATGCCTGTGCCACAAGAGACAATAATTTTTGGCAAATTAAGGGTAGAAGCCTAGTTTGGGTAGTCCTAGGGTTTCATCCCAGCCCATCATGAGGTTCATGCATTGAACTGCTTGTCCTGCTTGCCCTTTAATTAAGTTGTCGATGACGGACATTACAATAATTCGTCCGGTGCGGGTGTCAACTTCTATACCTATGTAACAAAGGTTACTGCCACATGCCCATTTTGTTTGGGGGTATGTGTCAGCGTCACAAATTTTAATCCACGGGGAGTTACGGTAGAACGCGCGGTAAATGGTGATTAAGTCGTCACGTACTAATCCTGGGTCACGAAGGTTTGCGTAGACGGTGGAGAGGATACCGCGCACCATTGGTACTAAGTGCGGTGTAAATTGGACTGTTACTTCGTGTCCTGCCAGTTCGCTACAAATTTGCTCAATTTCTGGGGTGTGACGGTGTTTTGCTACGGCGTATGCTGCTATTGAGTTATCTGCTTCTGCTAGTAACATGTTAACCTTGGCTTCGCGTCCTCCACCTGATGTGCCTGATTTTGCGTCTATAATGGCTGTTTCAGGTACTATTAGTCCTTGTTTGAGTAATGGTGAAAGGGCCAGTAAGCTCGCTGTTGGATAGCAACCCGGACATCCTACTAGTTGTGCTTCTGCTATGCGTTCGCGGTATAGTTCTGGTAAGCCATATACGGCTTTTGATGCTGTTTCGTTGTCGCTTCGTTCTTTTCCGTACCACGCTGAGTATGTTGATAAATTAGTAAATCTATAGTCGGCGCTTAAGTCTAATACTTTACATCCTTTTGCCAAGAGTATAGGCGCCATTTGGCAAGCTAAACCATTGGGAACTGAAAGAAAGACTACTTCACAACGTTCTGCAATAACTTCTGGGTCTACCTTCTCAACTGTCAAGTTAATTGCGTGTGCTAAGTGCGGGTAAATATCCGCAAATTTTTTACCAGTAGTGCTATCACCCCCCATGTACACTACCTCTACATCTGGGTGGTCTATTAACAATCGCACTAGCTGAACTCCGCCATAACCGGACGCGCCAACTATCCCAACTCTTACGCGTCTATAATTACCCATAATATCAAAATCCTTATCTGTTTTTGTAATTTGCTGTTTAGTCAAAAACTTACTCTAGTATTAAAACGCAAACAGTGCGAATCGAGAACGAGAACCGCGAATAATTTGCTCGTGAGTTAACATCATAAGCTACAATGATATTTACGATTGGTCGCCGGATAATTAACATTTGTGTCGCAGCATCAAGAAGAACTAGCTACTGAATTTAGATTTGACCCGATTAATGCCGCCCTAGCTGACTTAAAAGCTGGTCGTTCTATCGTGGTGGTTGATGACGAGAACCGCGAAAACGAGGGTGATTTAATTTGCGCTGCTCAATTTGCTACACCTGACACCATTAATTTTATGGCTGTCGAAGCGCGCGGTTTGATTTGTTTGGCAATGATGGGTGAGCGTCTCGATGAACTCGATTTGCCTTTGATGGTACGAAATATTACAGATACTAATCAAACTGCATTCACAGTCAGTATTGATGCAGGACCAAATTTAGGTGTTAGTACTGGTATTTCCGCCGAAGACCGTGCCAGAACTATTCAAGTAGCTTTAAACCCCGCAACTAAACCAGAAGACTTACGGCGCCCTGGTCATATTTTCCCATTACGGGCAAAAGAAGGTGGAGTTCTCAAGCGTGCGGGTCACACCGAAGCAGCAGTAGACTTAGCACGGTTAGCTGGTTTATATCCTGCTGGTGTAATTTGTGAAATCCAAAACCGTAACGGTTCGATGGCACGATTACCTGAATTAATCGAATACGCCAAGCAGCATAACCTGAAAATTATTAGTATTGCCGATTTAATTAGTTACCGTTTACAGCACGACCGTTTAATTGTTCGCGAAACTGTCACCAAACTACCTTCAAGTTTTGGTCAGTTTAATATTTACGGCTACCGCTATATTCTTAACAATACAGAACACGTTGCCATTGTTAAAGGCGACCCTAGCACTTTTGTTGATGAACCAGTAATGGTACGAATGCACTCAGAATGTCTCACCGGTGATGCACTAGGTTCATTACGTTGTGACTGTAGAATGCAACTTGAAGCCGCACTCAAGATGATTGAAAATGCGGGTAAAGGTGTTGTTGTATACCTACGCCAAGAAGGTCGAGGTATTGGGTTAATTAATAAACTCAAAGCTTACTCATTGCAGGATATGGGCTTAGATACAGTCGAAGCTAACAAGCGTTTGGGTTTCCCTGCTGACCTGCGTGACTATGGAATGGGCGCCCAAATTCTCATGGATTTAGGTTTACACCAGATACGTTTAATTACCAACAATCCCCGTAAAATTGCTGGTTTGAAAGGTTATGATTTAGAAATTGTAGACAGAGTACCGTTGTTAATCGAAGCAAACGACTATAACTCTTATTACTTAAGCACAAAAGCCGAGAAACTCGGGCACATGCTGCTGCAAACCTATTTATTAACAGTAGCAATACATTGGAAAGACGACCCACAATGTGTCACCGATAGATATGAAAGATTAGAGAAACTAAGATATTTAGCAAAAACCCACGACTTATTATTACAAGAAGACGCGCGTCCATTAGCGATAGCACTGTTCGATAAACCATCGTTAGCAGTACACCTCGGTTTTGACCAACCTGGCATGGCAGCAGCAGACTGGTACTCTCAAACAGGTCATCCTTATATACAAGCTGTGAGCCAAATATTAGATAACTTAATAGATTTACCTTACATCGAAAAGCTAGAATTTCTAGTTTCCCCTGGTGTTGACCCACTCAGCAACCTACAAGTACAACTAGACCGTGAAGTTTTTGATGTTGGAACTACGGCGCCTTCTTCAGTTTGTCACGACCACTTACAAACACAGAAAATTTATAGCTTTGCAAAGTAGAAAGTGCTGAGTGCTTAGTACTGAGTGCTGAGTGCAAATTGTCAAGTTTTGGGTATTTTATCGTTGCAAAGCTGAGTCAAAAATCTGTTGCGCGGTAAGGTTAATGTCAGGAAATAGAGGAGAAATGATTAAGTCATTGCCTCGGTACATTTTCTTTCTGTATTCTCCATCGATTAGTTCGCATACAAAAATAGTAGGTTGTTTGGGGTCGCCTATAAATTCCCGACTCCCCAACGCAGCATAATCTACAATCCAGTACTCAGGGATGCCAATAATTTCATAATCAGCAAACTTTTTATGGTAATCGTCCCGCCAATTAGTACTTACAACCTCAATCACAAATGGTATAGAAGCACCATCCATGACAGTTGATTCTTTTTTCCATAAGGGTTCATTTACCAGATTGTCACGGTTTATTAACAAAACATCAGGAGAGTAACCTGATGCACTTTCGGGTGGTTTAACCAACGCAGTTTTGGGGATCATATACGGAAGATTCATCTTGTATAGCTCGACACTAACTCTACAAGTTAAAAAGCCTGTTACATCCTCATGCTCGCCGACTGGCTGCGACATCTCTACAATTACTCCATCATGTAATTCGTAACGCCCACCTTCAGGGCGCCATGCGGTAAATTCTTCAAAGGTTACTAGTAATGGTGGAGCTTGGGTCATAATTTATTCAGCCTTTTAGTCGTTTTTACTTTGTTTTGAGCGTTTTTTTACTTTCAAGCTTTTGAATGTAACGGTTCAAGAAGGCGCCTCTAAATATACGCTTATTTTCCTATTCGAGCATTTCCAGGTTTCTTACGGCGCCTTGATCCGCACTAGTTGCCAGCAATGCATAAGCTTTGAGTGCTGCTGTCACCCGACGCTGCCTCTTTTGTTCAGGCTTCCAGGCATCTTTGCCTTTTGCTTCCATTGCAGCACGACGGTTGGATAATTCCTCTGTTGATATATCTACATTAATGCTGCGATTGGGGATGTCGATTAAAATTAAGTCGCCGTCGCGAACTAGAGCAATGTTACCACCCGCTGCGGCTTCTGGAGATGCATGACCTATTGAGAGTCCCGAAGTACCACCTGAGAAGCGACCATCAGTCAATAATGCACAAACTTTGCCCAGACCCTTAGATTTAATGTAACTTGTTGGATACAGCATTTCTTGCATACCAGGCCCACCACGCGGACCTTCATAGCGAATAATTACCACGTCGCCCGGTTCCACTTCGTCGCTGAGAATTCCTTTGACTGCGGCATCCTGGCTTTCATAAATACGCGCTTTACCTTTAAATACGTGAATGCTTTCGTCAACGCCTGCCGTCTTAACAATGCAACCGCGTTCGGCGAGGTTGCCGTATAGCACTGCAAGTCCACCCTCAGTGCTGAAGGCGTTTTTAATACTGCGGATACAGCCGTTTTCTCTATCTAGATCGAGTGATGCCCAACGAGTTGATTGGCTGAAAGCTTGCTGAGTTGGAATACCCGCAGGGCCAGCCTTGAAGAAAGTATGAACGGTTTCTGAGTTAGTACGCATGATGTCCCAGTGGTCGAGCGCTTCTTTCAACGTCTTACTGTGAACTGTTGGTACGTCGGTGTGGAGAAGTTCAGCACGGTCTAGCTCGCCAAGAATGCTGTAAATGCCGCCAGCACGGTGGACATCCTCAACATGATACTTAGGTGTGTTAGGCGCCACCTTACAGAGTTGCGGTACTTTACGTGAAAGGCGGTCTATGTCGGTTAGGGTAAAATTTACATTGGCTTCATGTGCGGCAGCAAGCAAGTGCAAAATGGTGTTGGTGGAGCCTCCCATCGCAATGTCCAGCGTCATGGCATTTACAAACGCTTTAAAACTGGCTATAGAGCGTGGCAGTATCGATTCATCGTCCTGCTCGTAGTAGCGACGGGTAATGTTGACAATAGTGCGCGCGGCGTTGAGGAACAAATCCTTACGGTCGAAATGGGTGGCGAGTACGGTGCCGTTGCCTGGTAAAGAGAGACCGATAGCCTCGGTTAAACAGTTCATAGAGTTTGCTGTAAACATGCCAGAGCAAGAGCCACACGTTGGGCACGCGGAACGCTCATATTCTTCGGCAACCTCGTCGCTGATACTGTTGTCCGCAGCAACCACCATAGCGTCTACCAAGTCCAGTTTGTGTTCTGAGAGCTTAGTTTTGCCTGCTTCCATCGGACCACCCGAAACAAAGACTGTAGGAATGTTAAGACGCAGGGCTGCCATTAACATACCAGGAGTGATTTTGTCACAGTTGGAAATGCACACCAAGGCATCGGCACAATGGGCGTTGACCATGTACTCAACCGAGTCGGCAATTATCTCGCGCGAGGGTAAACTGTAAAGCATCCCGTCATGCCCCATAGCAATGCCATCGTCCACTGCAATGGTGTTAAATTCCTTGGCAACAGCACCTGATGCTTCAATTTCACGGCACACCAATTGACCTAAATCTTTTAGGTGAACGTGTCCGGGTACAAATTGGGTAAAGGAGTTAGCGACCGCAATGATTGGCTTCTCGAAATCTTCTGTATGCATTCCGGTGGCACGCCAAAGCGCGCGGGCGCCTGCCATATTGCGTCCCTGAGTGGAGGTTTTGGATCGATAGGTCGGCATGACACATCTAAAAATTGTTAATAGTTCAAGTTTAGTAGAAGATGTTAGTTAATAAGTCATATTGTGTATTAATTGGTCATTGGCTGGTATAATTCTTTGCTAAAAATATTTTAAATGCTTTGTTCTTCAGCATGACATTAGATGCTACCCTGCGGGAAAACTGCGTTAACGTGCCTCAGCATGACATGAGGTGAAGCTTTTACCCGTTTATTGTATACATCCGTTGTATCTGTTGTATCTGTTGCCATTAGCCAACCCAAAGGTCTTGTGCAAAACGTATGCTGAAAATAAATAATAGTATTGTGAAAAAGCTTATACTCATGTAGCCCCAACGGGGATGACGCGCGAGAAAAATTCCATATGCGATTATTGTAGGGACAATACCGTAAACAAGACGCGAAAGTGAAATAGTTCCACCTGATAATAACAGCATTGCCATTCCCAATAAACCATAAAATAACGTTACAGGGGTTAATTCATTGCGGTAGTGCCAAAGTAAGAAAGTGCTTACAATAAATACTGAAGTATTTATTACGGGGTCTCCTGCTAGTAACCATAAAGCCAAGAATAATACGCCAAAACCATAATCTACTTTTGCTGCACTTAATTTATTTCGATGGCGCCACAGCAAATAACCACATCCTACTATAATTAAAAATATCAAAGGATGGGTAATGTCTTTGATACCACCGTGTTTATAATTCCGTATCCCCACGGTGATTTGCATTAGCATTTTCCACCATGTCTGCCAGTCAAAACCTGGGTTTGGGCGCCAAGCTTTTTGAGCATGAATAAATGCAAGCGCGTCTCCATGCTGTACTGCACAATAAATACTGAAACTAACTACTCCTATACTTGTTAAAAGTCCTGCTATGTAAGCTTTGGGTAATTTATTTTGTTTCCATGCTGCTAACAAAAACCCAGGTATTAATGCTAACCCTGTGGGACGTGTTGCTGTTGCTAAGGCGCCGAATATTGCTGTTTGAGTATATTTATTTTGGTCAAATGCTCGCAATGCTGCTGTACTAAGTAATAAATATAATGCCTCTGTATATATTGTTGCCGTAAATATTGATAATGGAAATAACGCAGCAAGTGCAACTGTCCAACGTGCAACTCTTTCACCTTGATATTGATATAGCCAAAGATACAATACGTATAAAAATAGCAAAAATGCTAAATTACTAATTAATATACCCGCAACTTCAAAAGGTAAGCCGATACTCATCAACGCGCGCGCTGTCAACGAATAAAGAGGAAAAAATACTACATTACCTTTACCATTAATGTATTCGTATCCTGAAGTCGCAATGTTATAGTAATGTATACTATCCCAACCTGAAAAGACCCCTAACCCAAATGTTGCGGCAATTCCATTACGGGGTGCTGGTAGTAATGGCGCCACTAGCAGCATTGCTACTAATATCAATGTACGACTTGCAAACCAGATTGTCGCGGGAAACATTAGCCCGTTTGTGGCTTGGGTGACTTTGGTAGATAAAGATTTAACATTAATCATGAGTATAAACTTATAGCATGATGTACATCATATCTTCTTAGAAACTTCCAAATAAAAAATACTCAAAATTTTCTTGTGGGGTGGGCATCCCTGCTCGCCCTGAATATTGAAACGGGCAAGGATGCCCATTCCACAAGATGGATAATTTAATTTTTGCAATTTCCTTGGCAAAATAGCTACAAATCTAGTATCGAGAACAGCCGCTGTTTATCCAACCCTTTGAGCCTAATACTCTCTTCAGAAAACGCTTGATAATAATAGTCATGCCGTTCGCGGTCAACTTCTGGGTCAATTTCTTGCCAAAGTTGTTTGTAATGTTGTATACGCTTCTCACACATGGCTATTTCCATGCAGGCAATTGCTGCTTTAATTACTTGCTGTGCCCGTAATATTTCTGATTTAGTTTGTGGTGTTAAATGAAACAGGTGTGTAACTGGCGCCGTTTCTTCTGGATTTTCTAGACATGCATCTTGTAATTTTGATATTACGGCAGAATTATATTCGTCTGATGTTTCTTCTAACACTTTTAGAATTTTTTGCCACAGGAACCGATGGTGCGAGTGGCTAAATTGCAAGTCGCGTTTATCTATAATGTCTACTATGTTTTGTCGTTGCCCTGGACAATGTAGAAATATTTGTAGCACCAACCCTTCTGCTTTTTCTAGTAAGCTTTTTTCTATCCTGGGTTTTGATTTTTCTGTTTCTTTATTATTTGGTGTACTCGCACGATTTATGATGCTTTTATTAGGCGCCGAATTTGCGCTCTTATTTATTTGTGTTAGTAAGTTTTCTATTCGCAAAGGTACTAACTGCACGTTTCCTAAACTCAGAATTTCTGCACAGTATGTTACGTAATAAGACCGTGTGTCTGGATTAACTATATTTTTAAGTAATTTTACGATTTGTTGCGATGCTTGTTGGTAGTCTACTGCTTGTTTAAGGTCTTTGTCTTTGATGGTTTGCTCAATTTGCCAGTTCAACCATAGCGGCGCCTGAGCTAATAATTGCTGGTACTCTTGGCTTGAATGGGTATGTAAATATTCATCTGCATCTTTACCGTCAGGAATATTTAGAATTTTAAGCTGCACTTCTCCTCTGTATGCTAAGTCAGCTATTTCTCCTATGGCACGTTCTGCTGCATTCGTACCTGCTTTATCTGCATCGAAGTTGAGAACTAGTTGTTTTGACTCAGTGTATCGTAGTGCTAATTTAACTTGTTCGATACTTAATGCAGTTCCTAGCGATGCTACAGCATTATTTATTCCAGCAGCATGAAGCGCTATGGCATCAAAATATCCTTCTACTACCACAACAGAGTTAAATTGTGATATGCCATTTTTAGCGGCATCGAGTGCAAATAAGTTTTTGCCTTTACTAAATAACTCGGTTTCTGGGGAATTTAAATACTTTGGTTGCTCGTCTCCCATTGTTCTACCACCAAAGGCTATCACACGCCCCATTACATCGCGAATCGGAATTATTATCCTGTCGCGAAATACATCGTAATACCCGCTTCCTTCTTTACGACGTTTAATTAAACCTGCTTTTTCCACTAACTGTACAGGATAATGCTTGTCTTCGACTAAATATCTATATAAAGTCTCCCAACCCTGTGGTGCATACCCCAAACCAAACTGCTGGATTATTTCTGGACTTAATTTTCGCTTATTCTGTAAATAATCTAAGGCGCCACCACCTGAATTTTTGAGCGCATGTTGGTAAAATTGCGCGCTCAGTGCTAAAACTTGATGTAACTGCTCACGTAGCGATATTTGACGCTCTAATTCTTGTCTTTGTTCGGGTGCAAGCGTTTTTACTGAAATTTGGTAGCGACGCGCTAAGTCTAATACTACCTCCGAAAATGAGCGCTTCTGCAAGTCCATCACGAACTTGATTGAATTCCCTGCTGCCTGACAACCAAAGCAATAGTACATTTGCTTAGTTGGAACAACTGTAAAGCTAGGACTTTTCTCATCGTGGAAAGGACATAACCCTACATAATCTTTGCCACGCTTACGTAAAACAACATATTCTGAGACGACATCATATATATCAGCTCGTTGTTTGACTTCTTCTACTGTATCGGGGTGTAAGCGAGGGATTTGCATAGGATTGAATGATATAACTTAATTCGCCTGCAATAATGATTTTAGCAAAGGAAATACTGAGAAATGGGACGTATATTTATTTCAGCAGCACACGGAGGTAGAGAAAACGGAAGAATTGACCCAGGTACTATTGCTGGGGGTACTACAGAAGCTCGCGAAATGATTTTGCTACGAGATTTAATAGTTACTGAGTTACGCGGTCGAAATTGGCAAGTTCTCTCAGTTCCTGATGACTTAAGCGCACGGGGTACTATTAATTGGATTAATGCCCGTGCAAATTCACGCGATGTTGCGCTCGAAATTCAAACTGATGCGGCGCCTAATCCTTCGGTACGTGGTGCTACTGTGTTTTTCATAGGCAATAATGCAGAACGTAAAACTAATGCTGATTTGTTATTGTTAGCTTTAATTCAACGTGTTTCCCAATTACCTAATCGTGGTACTAGACCTGATACAAGTATTAGTACAGGTGGTTTAGCTTTTTGCCGTCAAACATCTATTGCTGCGCTGGTTATGGCAGTAGGGTTTTTAACTAGTCCCGAAGATAGGAGACTGTTGCAAACTCGGCGCCGTGATTTTGCAGTGGGAATTGCAGAGGGTTTAATATCCTGGAGTCGTGTCATTGACCCAAGTGGAACACCTAGCGAACCAGAATATCCTTCTATCAATATTAATATTAATAGCAAAAATTATCCCAATAGAGGAATTTTAGTTAGCGGTAGCGCTTATATGCCTACTGACTTAGCCGACGAATTACAAGTTGATTTATCTAAAGGTTCTCTCGGTCGAGTTACTTACCAAGGAGCTACTTATGTTAAAGCTGTTGACTTGCGTACTTTAGGTGTGTCGGTTGGTTGGGATAGCGCAACTCGCACACTTAACTTAAAATCGGCATCTTCAAACCAAGAAATTAATGAAATTATGGGTTCGGGTAGAGCATCAGAAGTTCAACTACACATCTTCCTACGTAGCAAAAATGAATCTGGTTCCGTACAGTTTCCCGATATCCCTTCACTTTATATCGAAGAAGCTCGAATTGAAGGTGTAAATCATGACATTGCTTTTTGCCAAATGTGTTTAGAGACTGATTTTTTGCGCTTTAGTGGTAATATAAAACCTCAGCAAAATAACTTTGCTGGTCTCGGTACTGTTGAAGGTGGTTCGGAAACTGCTACATTTGAAAGCGCACGTATTGGTGTTAGGGCACATATTCAACATCTTAAAGCTTACGCCAGTTCTGACCCGTTATCACAAGAAGTTGTTGACCCCAGATTCCGATTTGTAACACGCGGTGTGGCACCTATTGTTGAACAATTATCTGGTCGCTGGTCTGCTGATAGAAATTATGGCGCCAAAATTCTCGCTATCGTTCGCCAATTATATCAATCCGCAGGATTATAGTGCTGAGTAGAAAGTGCTGAGTGCTGAGTATAATAGTGAAAAGCCTTTCCTTAATAATTCCTTAATAATTGTTTTTATTTTTTCAGAGCAAAACTTTTTTGCAGACAAAGAATAGTTGAGTGGCTATTTACAAACGTTAAATCTCTCAAAAACTGTAAACATTTGTAAAGATGCAGTCGAGAAGACTAGAAAGATGCATTATAGATAGTTACACTAACGTTTAGGTGTATGTTTGTTCTTATTCCTTGAAACCACAAAAAGTAAGATGCTACGGATTGCTAATCGATGATTCCACTACAACTTACCATCAAAAATTTTCTGAGTTATCGCTCTAGCACGTTGGATTTCCACGGTTTGCATACCGCGTGTATTTGCGGCTCAAACGGCGCCGGAAAATCTTCGCTATTAGAGGCAATCACCTGGGCAATATGGGGTGAAAGTCGTGCCGCTTCAGAAGATGATGTAATTCATACTGGCAGTAAAGATGTGCGTGTTGATTTTGTCTTCGAGGCAAATCAACAAATTTATCGTGTCATTAGAACTCGCAGTCGTGGGGGAACTGGGGGGTTAGAGTTTCAAATCGAAACGCCAAGTGGTTTTAAGGCTTTAACTGGTAAGGGACTAAGGGTAACTCAAGATTTAATTCAATCCCATATCAAGCTAGATTACGATACTTTTATAAATTCGGCTTATCTTCGCCAAGGACGCGCTGACGAGTTTATGCTCAAGCGTCCGGCTGAACGTAAAGAGATATTAGCTGAGTTACTAAAGCTTAACCAGTATGATGAATTAGAGGAGCGAGCAAAAGAACTATCAAAAACTTTAAAAGTTCGCTCAGATGAGATAGAACGCACCCTGGACACAATTAAAAGTCAATTGCAAAACCGGGATACCATCACGACTCAGCGCAATTCATTAGAAGCGGAACTTAACCAACTTCAACAGCAACAGCAGTTTGAAACAATACAATTGCAAAGCTTGCAGGTTGTGGAACACCAGCGCAAATCTTGGGAAGAGCAACTTAGTTTTGTGCGTTCTTCGTTTGCGAATTTAACCCAAGACTGTGAGCGTTTAGAAAAAGACCGTTTTAGTGTTGGCGCCGAGTTGGCTAAATTAGATGAATTATTGAAACGTGAAAAAGATATCATCGCAGGGTACCAACATTACCAAAATTTGCAAGCAAAAGAAGAAGCTTTTTCGACAAAATTTCAAGAATTTACCCGTACTCAGCAACAGCGTGGTATAAAACAGCAGCAGCTTAATCAACAAATTAATGCTTTAGAGCGACAATTACAGCAAGCGGAGGCACAATTAGAAGCGGTACTGCAACAAGAACGGGATATTCAACAAACACTGAATAAATCCAAAGAAGTTGAAGCTGCTTTAGAAAAGTTACGGGAATCTCGTAATCATTTAACACATCTTGATGATTTGCAAATGCGCGTTGCCCCGATATTGCGTCAGCGCACTCAACTGCAAAGCCATCTCGATAAAGCACATGCGGGTTTGGTAGCGCGTATTGAACAACTAGAAACGAATGAAATTCAATTACAGCGTGCAACAAAACGTCAACCGCAAATTCAACAGGCAGTATTAGCAGTCGCAGCGCAAATAGAAGAACTCGAAAAAACGCGCGTTTATTTACAGCGAGTTCAAGAAAAAGGTCAAGAACGGCGCCATTTTATCGAGCGTTTGCAAGCACAGCAGCGCGAATATGAGCGACTTTTGGGCGAACTCGAACAAAAATTACAGCTTCTCAAAACACCTAACGCCATTTGTCCATTATGTGAACGTCCTTTAGATGAACATCACTGGAACCGAGTTGTTAGTAAAACAGAGACAGAATATAAAGATACCGAAGGACAGCTATGGGTGTTCCGCGAACAAATGGCTGTATCTGACCGTGAAATTCAAGTTTTAAGGCAAGAATACCGCGACATCTCCCAAAAATTATCCCCTTACGATACATTACGCGAACAAAGAGGACAATTAGCAGCGCAGTTAGAATCTAGTAGCGATGCAGAAGAACATCTACATCAAATTGCTGCTGAAAAAGAAAAATTAGAACGTGCGTTACATTTGGGAGATTATGCACCTGACCAACAAGAGGAATTACGCCACCTTGACGAGTATATACAAAGTTTAAATTACAACGAACAAGACCATGCTTTAGCACGTAACGAAGTTGAAAGATGGCGATGGGCAGAAATTAAACAAGGGCAAATTAAAGATGCGGCAAAGCGACAAGCGCAACTCGACAAGCGTAAACCAGAGTTAGAAGCGCAAATCGTTGATTTAGAACGACGTATCGAATTAGAGGCAGTAGAATCTGAATGCGCTTTAGAAATTGCAGCTTTAGATAAATATATTGCTTCCATTGGTTACGACAATAATGAGCATAACAACATTCGCACCGCACTTCGTACTGCACAAGCTTGGCATCTACGTTACCAAGAGTTACATAATGCAAAAACTACATACCCCACCCGGCAATCGCGGTTAAATGAGTTAAGTGCAGCATTAGCTCTTCGTGGAGTTGAGCGTCAGCGTTTAGCATCGCAAATCGAAGCAACTATTGAGCAATTAAAACAAAGTGCTAACCCAACACAACAAATTCAAACATTAGAAGCACAATTAGCAATTAGGCGCCGTCAACTCGACGAACAGCTTGGACGTTTAGGAAGACTCGAACAGCAATCGCAGTACTTAGACACTTTACAAACTCAGTACGGTGAGCAACAGCAACAACTGACTGAAACACGCAACCAACAGCGTGTATATCAGGAATTAGCGCAAGCCTTTGGTAAAAATGGTATCCAAGCATTCATGATTGAAAACGTGTTACCTCAGCTTGAAGCCGAGACAAATCAATTACTTTCGCGTTTAACCGCCAATCAGTTACACGTACAATTTGTTACACAACGACATGGACGCAACGGCAAATCTACAAAGAAAAATGCCAAATTAATAGATACCTTAGATATTCTCATTGCAGATGCACGAGGAACACGTGCATATGAAACTTATTCAGGTGGTGAAGCATTTAGAATCAACTTTGCAATACGACTTGCACTAGCTAAATTATTAGCACAACGTGCAGGCGCCGCGCTGCAAATGCTGATAGTCGATGAAGGTTTTGGGACACAAGACGCAGAAGGATGTGACCGTTTAATAGCAGCAATAAACGCTATAGCTCCAGACTTCGCTTGTATCCTGACGGTAACACACATGCCACATCTCAAAGAAGCCTTTCAAGCACGTATCGAAGTTACCAAAACTCAAGAAGGTTCACACCTACGCTTACTTGTGTAAGGTGAGCAATACCCATCCTACCGTGAAAATTTTCCTCAAAAGGCGCCTACATTGTAGAGACTGTACATGTACAGTCTCCAAATGTCACGTCTCTCAGTCTTCTTCCTCAAAGTCCAAAGATTCGCCAATAAGGCAATCAACTCCAGACATTCTCAACGATTTTCCATAAAGCCTATCTAAAACTCGTTTGACAGATATTCGTTTCCACAACTGACAACGCTTAGTCCGATATCCTTGCTCATTGAGCCAGTTAGCTATCTGTTGTAGAGACTTTCCTGATTTGTGATGACGGCGAATTAGCTCAATTACAGCTTGTTCGTGGGGTTCTTCAACAAGTTCACCGTTAATTGACGTCAAACCAAAAGGTGGCGAACCGTAGCCAGCATAGCCACCGCGCGCCGCTTTGAGTTTTCGTCCTTGTTCTAGCCTCTCCCAGATACTTCCTCTTTGGGAGCTATCTGCTGTCATGATTGTAGGGTATGTGTAAAAGACGTTGCTATTTTAACTTAAATCAGTCAGTATGTACACGCAAATTATAATCATCATTTATAAAACTCATCTATCTAAAGACTTAATTATTACATTAAATCAATATGACTTTGGAGATAATTAATCAATAAATCAAATAATTACTGTTACATCCGTCTTAGAAATCAGGTCTCTAAATTTGAGAACTATAGTTTTGAATGTATTTTTAAATGCAAATTTTAATGTTCAAACTGGTTTTTATACACAGAAATAGTTATAACTATTAGTATAAGCCCGTCAAGATATGTAATTAATTTTAACCGAATAGGGTGCTGATACCTTCATAAGTACTTGTACGAACTAATTTCTTAATAGTGCGTAGCACTAACTTGTGAGATTACGACAATATCATAAACCCTTAAACTACACATAGGAATGCTATAGATTAGACATTAATTTAAGAATGTCTAATTTCTCATCTCTAGATTAACAAGTGTTTCCCAAGTTTAAATATCGAAATTTTGTTTACACTTTTCAAAACAACTTTTAAGTAACTTAATTTTAATAGGTGGCATTTATGTTGACTCGGTTAGTAATCAATACAGCAACCTTAAGTACATTTGATTTAAATAATATTACAAGCTATCGCAGTTTAATTGTATTTTTAGATACACTAATTCTGCTTATAGGTGGAGTAATAGTTAGAAAAATATGGTCGATAAAGCATATAGGTAAAACTATCTATAACTTACTTCCAAATTCGTTAACGAAACAGTGGCAAGCATACGATGAATGGGTAATTCAAACGAAAAAAATATTTGATACAATCGAAGTGCTACGTCAAAGCGAGGAAAGGTTTCGAGTTATTTTTGAAGCAGCAGCAGTAGGAATTTCTCATACTGGTATAGATGGACGTATTCTGCGGACGAATCCAAAGTTTTGTCAAATAGTTGGATATGAAGCTTCGGAACTGTTATCAATGCGGTTTCAAGATATTACTCATCCAGGTGATTTATTACTTGAACTGTCATTACAGCAAAAACTGTTAAAGTTAGAACAAACTAGTTATCATATCGAAAAGCGCTATATTCGTCGTGATGGTACGCTTGTTTGGATAAAATTGTCTGTTTCGGTTATTTGCGACTCGAACGGTAAACCAATTGAGCTAATTAAAGTTATCGAAGATATTAGCGATAGAAAAAATGCTGAACTTGCGCTAAGACGGAGCGAAGAACGTTATCGTTCGTTAGTTGCAGCAACCTCGCAGATAGTATGTATTAGTGATGAAAATGGTAATTTAACACACATGTTCGCAGGCGCCGGATATCGAGTCAAGGATATTGAAGGGTTACAGCGAGTTGGTTGGGTAGAAAGAATTCATCCCGAAGACCTTCCACAAGTTCAACAAGCTTGGCAGTTTGCACACTGTAATAAAAGCTTTTACGAAGTTGAGCATCGACTAATGGATGCTGATGGGAACTATAGATATATGCAGACGCGCGCAGTTCCGGTATTATCAGAAGATGGTAATGTACGCGAGTGGATATCGGCGATTACAGATATTTCCACACGTAAACAAGCAGAAGCAGAATTGCTTGAAAGAGCCATCCAAAAACTTGCTGACACCCAAGCACAATTAATTCAAAACGAAAAAATGTCCTCTTTGAGACAACTTGTTGCGGGTGTTGCCCACGAAATTAATAACCCTGTTAGCTTTATTTATGGAAACATTAGCCATATCCACGAATATACTCAAGATTTGCTGAAACTAGTTTTACTATATAAACAACACTATCCCAAACCTTCGTCATGTATTAATAAAGTACTTCAAGCTATTGACCTTGACTTTATTCAAGAAGACTTGCCCAAAATTTTATCATCAATGATTAAAGGCGCCGACCGTATTCGGCAAATAGTTTTATCACTACGGAACTTTTCGCGACTAGATGAAGCATCGTTAAAGGCAGTTGATATTCACGAAGGAATAGACAGTACACTATTGATATTACAAAGCCGTCTCAGTAGTTCATCAAACGCTCCAAACATTGAAATTGTCAAACAATATGGCGCCATTGGAAAAATTGAATGCTACGCAGGACAATTAAATCAAGTATTTATGAATATTCTTAACAATGCCATTGACGCAATTTACAACTTAGGCAGTCATCGACCAGGTAAAATAGTTATCAATACAAACATTAACGAACAAAGTCAAGTAGTTATCAATATTATAGATAACGGGTGCGGAATGAACGAAGAAACAAGGCGCCGAATTTACGACCCATTCTTTACAACAAAACCCGTTGGTTCAGGCAACGGGTTAGGAATGGCTGTTAGCTACAAAATTATAGAAAAACATGGTGGTAAGCTCGAATGTTCCTCTACCGTTGGAGAAGGAACAAAGTTTACTATCTTGTTACCAAAACAACCATAACTCATAGAAACCCGGTTTCTTCATTGAAATATTGTAATAAAAACGACAAATTTGCGTAGAAACCGGGTTTCTTCATTGAAATATTGAGCGCAAAACATCTTTAAAGTTTTCACATTACAAATCGTCTGGTTCAACTCCTTGGTCAATCCAAGCATCAATTGCTCTTTTTACTTCCGATTCTGTTACAGCTGACCATTGTTTTTCATTGAGAGTTGTTTGGAATACTGCTCTTTTTCCGTGACCTACTTTTTCGATTGTGTGCCCGCGATACTGATTGTTAGGTTTAACCATTTTTAGTGCGATTTTATTTTTTATTATAGCAAATCTGGAGGCGCCATTTTTTCTTAGCTATTGTTTGTAGTGTTAAATTATAACTTAAATTTATACAGTGCTACAGGAAAAGCGGCGCCTGCTTTGAAGTAGTTGAGGTCTTGGGTAGATAGGTAAACTACGGTAACTTGGTCGGCTACAATGGCAGGTTGTTTTGTTGGTTGTTGTTGATACACAGTATAATATTGGGTTTTTTAACGTTTCTAGCATTGCCCAAACTACAACTACAGGGTGTGTAAAGCTTTAGAGCGCGGAGGCAAACTGGCAAAAATACGTGGTTGATAAAGCTAGCTTTTTGCTTACGGCTCCACTATTTTCACATCTTCTAAACCTGCTAATTTTGGTAAATCTTTTTTAGATAATTGAAATGCATCATTTTGTTCAAAAATATCGCGAAGTGTTAATAAATGGATGTTAATACTAGTAATATCTGGGTGTCCAAACAATCGCTGTTTAAATGTTTCTTTGTAACCAATTCCTGCAAGCATGATGCTTATATCTATCTTATGATAATTCAAATCTGAGTAATACATGCGAGCATCATCTTTATCTAAAAATTCGCTTCTCAGTTTACATTGAAAATGTATTTTTTGCCCTTTCTCATTAAACCCAAAGCCATCGATACCATCATCAGGTCCTTCTGGTCCAGGTTCTAAACCTAGTTTTTCAGCAAATCGACGACCTAGCTTTTGTTTTGCAGTATTACTTGAACCAGTTATACCTATAATAAGCGCGCGGATTTGAAATTCGTTCATTCCTGGTTAGTAATTTTAATGTTGTTTGTTTTCTCATTTTTAACTATAATTAATTTTTTATAAAGCAATTTAATACCTACTACCACACACTCCGAAATCTTTTTATCTAAGTTAGCTTCTTGCAGTCTGGTAGTTGTTTTACCAGTGATTGATACTTTCATAATATTTGAACCCAGCCGTTTTGGGTAGTCTTTCAACTCAGTAAAGTTAACTTGCTGAATTTTTACGTAGTATAAAGAATACTTAATAGCTAAGTTTACAATAGTTTCTAAAGACAATCCTGTAACATCACTAAGTTGCTCTAATTTTTCTTCTTGGGCTTCTGTCAGTTTAATTACACTTTTGTCTTGCCACTCATCTTCATTAAATTGCTGCTGACCAATTAATAAAGCTCTTTCAACAACCCCATTTTTAACTTGATTTAATTGTGCTTTAGTAGACATATCTCTTTATTTTAAATATCTATTTCTATTATTGAGCTAAAATAATCTAATAATTCTTCATAGCCAGAATAATTCCAAATATACTTCCTTTCTTTTTTTGCTTTGTTCATTCTAGCTTGTAGATTTCTCATTGCTGGTGCAGCTTTACAATTTTCTGGCTTATCTTGAGATTGTTCAATCCTTATAGAAACCAAATTTTGCCCTACACCCAGAGGAACCACTCTAACCATCGGGGAATAATCAGAACCACAAATTTGATACAATACTCCAAGAAAGTCGGGGAGGTCTTCTAAGGCTGTATCTCTTTGCGAGGCATTAATAGGTGAGAGTATTATATTTGGACTGTTATTACTAATCATAGCGATTGCATCCTCCAGTGGCGCATCCGTATCCATAACTATATAACCATATTCATCTAATTCTGCTTTTTTTATAGGTCGGAATCTTTCTTTCTTGCCATATTGTGGAGGGTTCCAGACTATATCGAAGCGTTTGTTAACTTCTATGAATTTATTTTCTTCGCCTGAATTCGGTTTTCTACCCAGATAAAAACGCCAAGAATCAGGTCGGGGGTCAGCGTCAATTAACAGTATTCGTTCTTTGGTTACAGATAAAAGTAAACCTGTAACATGAACCGCAAGTATAGTTTTACCGACACCACCCTTGGGAAACGTGGAAAGAATTATCACTCTCGTTCTTGAAAATAAGTGCTTTATATTGCTTTGTATTTTCACACGCTAAAGTGTGGTGTGTCAATAAATCAAATTAATATAATCGAGTGGTTAATGCATGTGCATTCCTGCTCTACCTACTTCGACATTGCCATTTTTTCTTGACTATTGTTTGTAGCGTGAAATTCTAACTTATATTTATACAGTGCTACTGGTTTAGTTCCAGCTTTAAAGTAATTGGGGTCTTGGGGGGATAGGTAGACTGCGGTAACTTGGTCGGCTACAATAGCTGGGTATGGAGTGGGTTGTTGGCTGTAAGCGGTTGTTGATTCTACTATATTAAAGTAAGGATTTTTGGCGCCTTTAAATAATTGCTGGAATACTTCGCTTGTAATATAATCATCGGGTGTAATTTCTATTGCTCGTGTAGTAACTATTGATACTAGCTGTAAGTTATTTTTGAGTGTGGTAATTTGACGGTTGGGTGATGGGTCTACTTTAACAGATATTACTGCGTCTTCTCCTAGATATGCACGTGCTAAACTTAAACTGTTGTATGCTCTATCTGCAACAATAGAAGCAGATTTGTTTACAATACGAGGAATTAGCTTGGAACCAGTAATATAAGTTTTTTCTGGTACAAATTTAACTTTAAAACTAACTGGTTGATTTAAATACTGTCGATTTCCTTCAAACCCTGGTGTAATTATATCAGGCGCCAAAGGTGCAGCTAAGTCAACAAGGGTACTTTTTACCAGCCATTCACCTTGCATCCAAGTGGGGTATATTAAATCTCCATTTGCGGGTTGTGTTGTGGTTAGTCTCTGCCATTGCGGAAAATTAGCTAATCGTTGTGCTAACTCTCCTGCCTTTGCCTCACCATTCCATACCAATAGCCCAACAACTAGGCAAAAACTTAATATAAATAACTTTCTCATTCTCGTTGATGTTAGCAGTCAAACTACAAATATACAACAGTTATGGCGCCACTACTGGTCTGTGTCATAAAATTTGGGGAGTAGATAGATTAGCAACGGATGATGAACGGATGTAACGGATAATTGATTTTAAATAATTAGACTTTCTTTTATACCAATAACTCATCCGTTACATCCGTTACATCCGTTGCCAGCCAACATACCAAAACTTATGACACGAACCACAACCCCGAAACATATTGAAAAATCATCCTCATAGTTAAGGATAGGTTAAGAAAACAAATCGGCGGCAAAAGTTTTAATACCCCTTTTGGATGTATTACAATCTATTCCTGTATTATCAATTGCACCTGGTGTTGTTTTAGGTTTAATTGCTTTATTTCCTGGTCAGCGAATTGGTATAGAAATTGCAGCAATTTTAATGATTTTTACTGGTATGACTTGGAACATGGTGTTCAGTTTTTATCAGTCTTTGCGTGGTATTCCTATTGAATTAAGAGAAGCTGCGCGCGTTTATGGTTTAAGCGGTTGGCAACGATTTTGGACTTTAGAACTACCAAGTGGCGCCATTGGTTTGGTATGGAATAGCGTCATGTCGGTTGCTGGTGGTTGGTTTTTTCTAATAGCTATTGAATCTTTAACGTTGGGAGACAAAAATTTCCGTCTCCCTGGCTTAGGCGCCTCGGAACGGTGCAGCAGCAGATACAGGTAATTTTGTTGCCTTAACTTGGGGTTTGATAGTTCTAATTGGAGTGATTACTGTTACAGACTTTTTTATCTGGCGCCCGTTAATTACTTGGGCAGAAAAGTTTAAATACGAAACAGTTGAGTCAGAAAATGTCCCAACCTCTGCAGTTTTAGATTTCTTAAGAAGGTCACCAACTGTTAGGGTTATGACTGAACGAGTTTGGAAACCTGTAACAAAAACTCTTTCTCCAAAACCTCGTAACCGACCACACACAACAGTTACCCCTACTTCTAATTCTTCTGTTGGTCAGTGGATTAATTGGTTGTTTGTTAGTGGACTTGGTTTTATTGTATTGTGGGGAACTTGGGAAGCTGTGATGATGTTACGCTTACTAAGTTTTTCTGATTGGCTATCTGTTATTACTGGCGCCATTTGGACATCGTTTCGAGTTTTTACAGCTTTAGTGCTATCACTGTTATGGACGATACCAGTAGGGGTAATCATTGGTCGTAACCCAAAACTCGCGCAACTACTACAGCCAATTGTCCAAATTGCCGCTTCGGTACCTGCAACAGCTTTATTTCCTGTGTTGCTTTTATTTCTAATTCGTATTGGTGGTGGTTTAAAGATTGGTTCGGTAGCTTTAATGATGCTAGGAACGATGTGGTATATCTTATTTAATGTTATCGCAGGCGCCCAATCTATCCCATCAGAACTATTTGAAGCTGCTACTGTTTATAAGCTTAAAACTTTCCAACGTTGGCGAACTGTAATCTTACCAGGTATTTTTCCATACTTAATCACAGGTATTATTACAGCAGTTGGCGGCGCCTGGAATGCGAGCATTGTTAGTGAGTATGTACAGTTTCAAGGGCAAACTATTACCACTCCTGGTTTGGGTTCAATCATTTCTCAAGCTTCAGCAAATGCTCAATATCCACTTCTATTAGCTGCTACTGCTGTAATGTCTATTTTAGTCGTTTTAACTAACCGCTTAGTTTGGCGCCCGTTGTATCGTCTCGCGCAAGAAAAATATCAATTGCTTGTTTAATGTCATGAGTCGCGCAGTGAAGCATCTCTCATAATATTCGCAATTATAAAGATTCTTCGCTACGTGACTAATGACAATTTCGCGTAGCGAAGAATGACATTCAATTAAAGTATGTACAGTAAACCGAATAAGATAATCCAAATTACATCAACGAAGTGCCAATACAATTCAGCCGCTTCGATACCGAAATGATTTTGGTCGCTGTAATGACCAGGTTTGCGAGAACGCCATAATACGGCGAGAATTGCAATTACACCAATTGTTACGTGTAACCCGTGAAAACCAGTTAGTACATAAAATGCACTAGCAAATAAGTTTGTTGTTAAACCAAATTCAAGGTGGGTGTATTCATATACTTGACCAAACAAGAATGTGATTCCCATTAGCGCGGTAATTCCAAACCACAATTGCATTCCCCGCACGTCGTTTTTCTTAATTGCGGTGTCAGCATTATGGATAACAAAGCTGCTAGCTATTAGGTTAACGGTGTTAATACCAGGTAGTAGTAACTCAAGTTCGGGGGTTCCTTCGGGTGGAAAAACGGGTAGCACAGACCTAAAGGCAAGATAGGCGCCGAATAAGCCCATAAAAATCATACCTTCAGCAATTAGGAAGAAAACAAGTCCAAACATACGATGGTCTGGGTGTTCTTCGTGATGCGCTTCAGTTGTTGTATGGTGATGATTTAACTCGGTTTGCTTTGGGTCAATAGTTTGACTTTGCATGAAGATTTATTATTTAAAGAACAGGAGATTTTCATAGGGGGCGGGGAAGAGGGGCGGGTTTATTAGATAGTAAACTTTGTTTTAGGATATCTGTTAACCCGCCCTTACTAGCTTTATCGTTCGTCAGTTTTTGCTGCTATTGATGGATATGGTTCGTCAGGGTCTGCCCGTAGTACAGAGTTTGTGCCTGCCGATGTTAGTGGGTCACCGCTTTCCATCGGTACGCCGTATTTGGCATTTTCTAAACCGTAGTCGTAGGGACCTGTTGCTAATACAGGAATTCCTTCAAAATTCTCAATTGCTGGTGGCGAAGTTGTCATCCACTCTAGGGTGAGACTTCTCCAAGGGTTGTCACCTGCTTTTTCGCCATACAACCAACTCCAAGCCATGTTAACAATAAAGGGCAAGGTTGAGATAGCAAGAAGATAAGAACCGTAAGTGCAAATTTCGTTTACTGATGTAAATTTTGGGTCGTACTGAGCAATACGACGGTTCATACCCATCAAACCTAGTTTGTGCATGGGTAAGAAGGTCATGTTCAAACCAACAATTGTTAAGGCAAAGTGAACTTTACCCCAAAACTCGTTGAACATCCGTCCGGTCATTTTGGGGAACCAATGATAAATTCCTGCGAAAATGCCGAGAACGCTACCACCAAATAATACGTAGTGAAGGTGGGCAACTACAAAGTATGTATCGTGAACGTGAATATCAAATGGTACAGCCGCAAGCATTACACCACTGATACCACCAATAACGAATGTACCAACAAACCCCATAGCAAAAAGCATTGGAGTGTTGAGTTGAATTTTACCGCCCCACATTGTCGCCAACCAGCTAAATATTTTGATACCAGTAGGTACGGCGATAATCATGGTGGTAATCATGAAAAACATCCGTAACCAACCTGGAATACCACTGGTAAACATGTGGTGCGCCCAAACTATTAATCCAAGGAAGCTGATAGCTAAACTTGAATAGGCAATAGCTTTGTAACCAAATATTGGCTTACGCGCGTGGGTAGGAATAATTTCGGAGATAGCCCCAAAGAAGGGCAAAATCATAATGTATACGGCTGGGTGGGAGTAGAACCAAAACATGTGCTGGTAAACTACTGGGTCACCACCACCCGTAGGATTAAAAAATGTCGTTCCGGCAATTAAGTCAAACGACAGCAAAATTAAACCTGCTGCTAATACTGGGGTAGAAACTAATACCAATGCCGAAGTTGCGAGCATTGCCCAGCAAAATAATGGCATTTGGTGGAAACCCATTCCCGGTATACGCATTTTGAGCAGCGTTACAAGGAAATTAATCGCCCCTAAAATTGACGATGTTCCCAGTAACAAAACGCTCAAAATCCAAATCATTTCCCCTACCTGCCCTGTAACTAGTGACAGTGGGGGGTATGAAGTCCAGCCTGCATCTGGTGCGTCTCCGACAGCTAAACTACTAATCAGTAGCAAACCGCCTATAGGAATCATCCAAAATGCAACAGCGTTGAGACGCGGGAATGCCATATCTTTGGCGCCAATCATTAGGGGTATTAAATAATTGGCAAATCCGGCGCCGACAGGCACAATCCACAAGAAAATCATGATTGTGGCGTGCAATGTAAATAAGCTGTTATACAGTTCTGGGCTGACGAAATCGCTTTCTGGAGTTCGCAACTCGGTACGAACCAAGTCAGCCATTACCCCACCAATACAATAAAAAATGAAGCTGGTAACAATGTACTGAATACCAATAACCTTATGGTCGGTGCTAAAGGTGAAAAACTCCCACCATTTTCTAACACCAGGTTCTTCAATCTTTGCTGGAATATTCGCAGCTTCCTGAATTTTTGCTTGTGCCATAAAGGAAAGAAATTATCGTAGTAAGTACTTTAGTGCTTACAACTAATGATGAATTTGATGTAATACTTCGTTTGATTCAATTCCCATGTGCTGGGTATAAGGCGCCAAGAAATCAGAAACTGATTTATCTGTAGGATTCATAGCTACAGCTTGATTAAGGGTTTCTCGACTAGCAACTAATTGCTCTTGTATCCAATTATCGTACTCTTGTTTCGTTTGTACTACGACAGTTGTGTGCATGGCGCCGTGGTAAGGGCCGCACAACTCAGCACAAATTAAAGGATAATCGCCTTCTTTTTGTGGAGTAAAACGAATTTCTGTTTGGCGACCAGGAATTATGTCTTGCTTAAGTCGAAACTCTGGAACCCAAAATGCATGGATAACATCGTTAGCACTCATTTCTAACTTGACTTCGCGTCCAATGGGAACGTGGAGTTCGCCACTTGTTACACCTGCTTCAGGATAAGTAAAAATGAAGGCGTATTGTAAACCTGTGACATTAACTACTAATTCAGGCGCCTTTCCTTCTTTATCGGGAGTGGCGCCTAATCTTGGAGAACTGATCCCCATACCTGGAGCATCGTTTTTCTGGGGTATTTGGTCGGCATTGCGAACTGCAGCAGTTGCGGGGTCAAGATTAGCCTCGTCTGACTGTTCCTGGTTGCGGTTAGGTTGGTCAGTGGGTGGAGTATCATTTAACGTCGCCGCTATTGCCGCACCTGGCATTTTCATTGCTTCAGGAGACATTGGCGCCGCATGTGCCGCATGGGGATCAAAACCACCCATGTCGTTGTACACTTCAAAGCTGTATACAGATATACCAATAACAATAATTGCTGGAATCGCAGTCCACAGAATTTCTAATGGGACGTTCCCGTGTACTGGGGCGCCGTCTGTTTCATCTCCGGCTTTGCGGCGATACTTAAAAGCGCTGTAAATTAAAATACCTTCAACTAAGACGAAGATACCAACAGAGACGGTCATCATGGTATTGAACAAACCGTCAATGAGAAAGGCTTCACTACTAGCAGCGGTTGGTAACAAGCCATGATTTTGACCGTACCAAAGGCTGACAAGGGTCAGCAGAATGCCAATAAGTAAAGTCCAGATTGAACTTGGAATTTTCACGGTGGATTTACGCTCTCCGACTTAACTAATGCATGGAACTAACTGCCCACTCTCTACTACGGTAATCCAGCCTATACGACATGGAGTAATAGAAGGTGAAATAATTATTAATTTTTTAGGGTTGAGTTAGATAGTCAAATATGTGAAAACCCTTTGGCATAACTTACTCCTGGGTGTGTATTTGAGTAAAAAGACGCACCCACTAGAATAATGGTTGTTGTGTGCTGCTTATAAACTAAAAAATATCTAAAGCTTTTGGCAAGGTCGTAATGACTTATCTTTAGATTGATTAGTAGCAAACAGTAAAAGTTTATCTCCAACCCGAAATCTATGAGCTAGGGTGTAGGTAAGCAGAACACAATTTTTGTAAACTTCTTAGATTAATATTGCTTATTAATCAAATTGTCCGTTCGTTACTAAATAAATTACGTTCGGTTAGTATAGTCTACGAGTAGTGGGCAAAAGGTATCATTCATGAGCGAGTTTGTCCTTGAACAAAATGAACAACGAAATATAGCGGCAGAAACTCAACCAGTTGAGCGAACTCGTCGCTTGGTCTGGAAGATTTCTATTGCCACACTGATTCTAATCGCGATTGGCAGTGCCACTCGTGTAATGAACGCTGGACTCGCTTGTCCTGACTGGCCTCTGTGCTACGGTGAACTTGTTCCAGCCAAACAAATGAATCTTCAAGTCTTCTTGGAGTGGTTTCATCGATTGGATGCTTCGCTAATCGGTCTAAGTGCCATCGTACTAGTGTTTTTAAGCTGGTGGAAACGGCGCCATCTTCCCAATTGGCTACCCATAGCATCGACATTTGCCTTATTCCTAATTGTTTTCCAAGGTGTATTAGGTGGTCTAACAGTTACTCAATTGTTACGATTCGACATTGTGACGGCACACCTAGGAACGGCATTATTATTCTTCATAACTCTGCTAATCATCGGTACAGCTTTGACACCATACCAGGGGACTGGAACTGTCGGCAAGCTACCTTGGATAGGTTTAACTGCTGCGATTTTGGTGTATGTTCAAAGTTTGCTAGGCGCCGTTGTTGGGTCACGTTGGGCACTTCACCAATGTTTTGCAGGATACCAACTCTGCGGTGTCATGTATAGCCACATTTTTGGCTTGATACCGCCAACAGTAGCAATTGTGTCTTTAGTTGTAATGGCATGGCGAACTCCAGCGTTACACCCAGCTTTACGAAAACTAGCAAACTATGCAGGTGGATTGCTTGTTCTACAAATTTTGTTAGGTGTCGCCACATTTAGACTACATCTTCAAGTTGAACCGCTGACTGTATTGCACTCAACAATAGGCGCCACATTGTTAGGAACGCTAGTTGTCTTCACTGTTTTAGCAATGCGTGATGCACAAACAAATAAACAAACAGAACTAGCAATAACAGCAACAGCCCAGTAAAAAGAACAAGTTCACCTCTTACAGAATCAAATTCATAAAAAGAGAGAAATTAGAAGAGTTAGGAGTGCTGAGTGCTGAGTGCTGAGTGCTGAGTGCTGAGTGCTAAGTGCTGAGTGCTGAGTGCTGAGTAGTAAATTATAACTGCTAATTCCTCACTCCTAATTCCTAACTCCTAACTCCTAACTCCTAACTATTCAGTTATTTATAAATAAGGAACTAGTGCCAAAATGATTGAGACTAATGTCTCGAGACACCACCAAACTTTTTTAGAAGTGGTTCAGAGCTACTATTTGCTCACTAAACCCCGTATTATCCCATTACTACTAATTACCACCGCTGGCAGCATGTGGATTGCCGCCAAAGGACAAGTAGACCCATTACTGTTGTTAGTAACTCTAGCTGGTGGTACTCTCGCGGCAGCTAGTGCCCAAACAATCAATTGCGTTTACGACCGGGATATTGATTATGACATGGAGCGCACGCGCCATCGTCCCTTACCTTCAGGCAAAGTTCAATCACGCGATGCTTTAATTTTTGCTGCTGTCCTCGCAATTCTTTCTTTTACGCTTTTATCTGTTTTCGCTAATTTGCTTGCTGCACTTTTAGCAATGTCAGGTATTGTATTTTACGTATTGATTTACACGCACCTTCTCAAGCGTCATAGTACTCAAAATATTGTAATTGGTGGCGCCGCTGGTGCAATTCCGGCTTTAGTTGGTTGGGCAGCAGTGACAGGAACCCTTAGCTGGGCTGCATGGTTAATTTTTGCTATCGTCTTCGTTTGGACACCTCCCCATTTCTGGGCATTGGCGTTAATGATTCGGGATGATTACGCAAAAGTTGGTATTCCAATGCTACCAGTAGTTGCAGGTGCCAAAGCTACAGTACAACAAATTTGGTATTATACCTTAATAACAGTATTGGCAAGTCTCCTACTAATTTATCCCTTGCATGAGACAGGATTTATTTATGGTGCAATAGCAGCATCTCTAGGTGGTGTATTCATACATAAAGCTTGGAAATTATTACACAATCCAGAAGATAAACCCACGGCAAAAGCATTGTTTCTCTATTCGATTTCTTACATGATGTTACTTTGCTTAGGTATGGTTGTCGATAGTCTCCCCATCACTCATCATGCAGTGAATTTCGCGGTTAGTAAATTACATTTGCTCGTTGGGTAATATTTTCTATGCGTGGAAATCACACATTGTAAAAATCACGCAATTGTAGAGACGCGACATGTAACGTCTCTACATTTATTTGTGTGATGTTATTTTTCGCATAATTTTGGGAAATATAAATTTGTAAATTGGTTTCCCAAGATTTTAACGAAAATAATAATGAATTTCAAATTAATAAAAAAGTATATATCTTGTTCTTTTATACTCATTCTCACAGGGTGTCAGAATAGTTGTCAGCAAAAAAAGATAGAACAAACCAAACTATTACCACTACCTCAAGACCCATTGATTCAAGTCTATTTAAATCATTCCGAAACTTTAGAATATCAAGAACCTTATAAAGATAAAAAGCGTCAGGGTAATGATTTAGAAAAACAAATAGTTGATATAATAATGGGCGCCAAGTCTCAAGTAGATATAGCAGTACAAGAGCTACGCTTACCAAAAATAGCCCAAGCTATAGCAGCAAAGCAGAAAGCAGGGGTAAAAGTTAGATTAATTATAGAAAACACATACAATCGTCCGATTAGTAGTTTATCACCCCAAGAAGTCAAAAAGCTCAAACCAAGGGAAGCGCAGAAGTATAAAGAATATCGTAGTTTTGTTGACATCAATCAAGATGGTAAACTAGATACGAAAGAAATAGAACAGCGTGATGCTTTAGTAATTCTCGACAAAGCCAAAGTCACAAAACTCGATGATACGTCAGATGGTAGTCGTGGTAGTGACTTGATGCATCATAAATTTGTTATAGTCGATAACCGTTTTGTTATTGTCACATCAGCAAACTTTACACTTTCAGATGTTCACGGTGACTATACAAAACCAGAAACTTTGGGAAATGCCAACAACTTATTAAAAATTGACAGTCCTGATATCGCAGCACTATTTACAGAAGAATTTAATTTGATGTGGGGAAGTGGGGGTAAAACTAGTCAAAAATTTGGACTGAAAAAACCAATACGGGCGCCAAGAACAATCAAAATAGGAGATAGTACAGTTACAGTTCACTTTTCACCGACTTCCCCAACCCAACCCTGGACAAATAGTAGTAATGGATTAATAAATACAAATTTATCAGCAGCTACCAAATCTGTAGACATGGCGTTGTTTGTTTTTTCCGAACAACGACTAGCTAATATCTTAGAATGGCGCCATCAACAAAACGTTCAAATTAGAGCATTACTCGAAAAAAGCTTTGCATATCGTTCTTATAGTGAAGGGTTAGACATGATGGGTCTGGCACTTAGCGACAAATGTAAGTATGAAGTTGATAATAAACCTTGGCGCCAACCCATCACTACCGTTGCTATACCCTCATTACAACAAGGTGACTTATTACACCATAAATTTGGTGTTATCGATAATCAAACAGTTATTACAGGTTCACACAACTGGTCAGAAGCAGCTAATAGTGGCAACGACGAAACACTTTTAGTAATTCAAAACCCCGTTATCGCTGCTCACTACACGCGCGAATTTGAAAGATTATACAAAAAATCACAACCTGGAATACCACAAAAAATTCAGCAAAAAATCAAATCTCAACAAAAACAATGTCAGAAAATAGAGTCACCATCAACGATAGAAAATAAATCTGTGCAGGTTAATTTAAATACTGCAACTCTTGCTGAAATTGAAGCACTACCTGGTATCGGTAAAAAAACAGCACAGCGAATTATTGACGCACGACAACTAAAACCTTTTACATCATTAAAAGATTTGGAACGAGTAAAGGGATTAAATTATAATAAATTACAAAGATTACAAGGTTATGTAAGTTGGTAATCTTTATAGGTACTGTCTTCAGGAACGTGACCCAACAAAAATCCCGCATACGACTTAGAGGATGTTTGAAAAGTTGGCTCAGGTATAAATTGTCATTCTGAGTGGAGTCTTACGGAACGTAATGCGGAGCATTTGCCGCAGGCTAGAATCTAGGGTTTTGAACATATACTGAGATGCTACCCTGCGGGAAAACTGCGTTAACGTTCCTCAGCATGACATTCACGGACACTTTTCAAACAACCTCTTAGAGTCGTATGCTAATAGCTTAAGTCCGTTAAAATGGACTTAGGATAAATTCGGTACAAGTATATTGTTTCATGTTATTAATTTTGTCAGTATAAAAATATCTGTAGGTTATCTGCTCCAAACCGTAATACAAGCAGGAGGGCGCCTATATAGTCATATATAAATTCCTAGAGGATAAATTGAATATAGATATATCCTCTAGGAAAATTTACCAAGCCAATAATTTTCTAGAGAAAATACAATACAAATATATTATTTATTCTGACAAGAAGTAAATATTGCTGCCTGATTTATTCAAAATTACGTATTTATCTCTTTAGGAGCGCCTTTTCATATCTAAAAAATGTCTCCAATAAGTTTTTTTATACATGATTAAGATTAATTACTTATATGAAACAACTCAGAGACTAAATTTCGCTCACAGCCAAATTCCTAGAGGATAAGTTGAATGTAAATATATCCTCTAGGAACTAGCAAGCCAATAATTTTCTAGAGAAAATACAATACAAATATATTGTTTATTCTGACAACAAGTAAATAATGTTGCCTGATTTATTCCAAATTACGTATTTGTCTTTTTAGGAGCGCCTTTTTATATCTAAAAAATGTGTCGAATATTTTTTTTTATACATGATTAAGATTAATTACTTATATGCAACTGCCCAGATACTAAATTTCTAAGCAGCCAAATTCCTAGAGGATAAGTTGAATGTAAATATATCCTCTAGGAAAATCTAGCAAGCCAATAATTTTTTAGAAAAATACAATACAAATATATTGTCGTTCTGACAACTTTTTTGATTTTTTGGATAAAGTTGGATTACAATAATTTTGTACAAGTTGAGTAAATTTGTAGAAAAATAAAAAATGGACTATCGTGCAGAAATACAAAAGGGCGGTAGAGTCACAATACCTTCTGTTCTCCGTAAAAAGTTGAATATGGCAGAAGGCGATATTGTGACTATTCGTGAGGAGAATGGCGATATCAAGCTTATTACGCAGCATCAAGCATTAGCAGAGGCGCGAGCGCTGGCGAATCAATATTTGACGAATGATAATACCGTTGATGATTTTCTGAGATGGCGTAAGGAAGAAGCTATTGCTGAAGAGGATAAAATGAATCGTATCTTTAAAACAAAATGACAGCAATTGTTTTTGATAGTTCGGTTCTTATTGCTATCCTCAAACAAGAAAGAGGATATGAGCAAGGTGAAGCTTTAATAAGTCAGGCTCTCGTGTTGACAATAAATTTGGCGGAGGTTGCAACATATTTAGCAAGGCAAGGGGCGCCGTTTGAAACAATTCAAGCAATCTTAGGAAAATTTCCTTGTCAAATCGTTGATTTTACTAATGAACTAGTTGCGATGTCTGGTTTTTTGTATCATCAGACAAAATCGTTCGGACTTTCGCTGGGAGACCGTTCTTGTCTTGCTTTAGCCATAACAAGAAATCTTCCTGTTCTTACAGCAGATACTGCTTGGACAAATCTATCGTTATCTGTCGATATTCAGACAATTCGTTGACCTTCCCAAAATGTCGGTCAGATAAATCACTCAAGACAATAAAAAATAAATTAATAAAAGCAAATATTTTCTATTCATTTTGCAATCCACTTATCATTTGCAAAATCGGTGTGTTGTAGAGACGCAATTTATTGCGTCTATATTGCGTATATATTGCGTCTCTACGTGAATATAATTTTTACGATTTCTCAAGAACTGCGATAAAAAAGCATAAATATGCTAATTGTGTTTTATTGTTTGAGTGAATCATCAGAGTGTATACTGCCCCCAAATTATTTAGAAACCTTGATATCCGACCAAGACTACTGATTTCTATTGTCGGCGCCGTCTTAGTTGCTACACTACTATTACCATCTTGGCTACATCTGTCTACACGTATTCTTTGTGGTTGGAATGCTGGAGTTGACGTTTTTTTAGTTTCAACTTTGTGGAATATGTTCAGGGCAACTCCAGAAAAAATGCGTCGTTATGCTTTAACTGAATATCAAGGTCGTTTGACACTGTTATTACTAGTCACTGCTGCTGCGAGTGCAAGTATCTTTGCCATTGGGTTTTTACTTTCGGATACCAAAGGACTTTCTATATCAATAGTAGTATTTCACGTTGTAGTCTCAGCTTTGACAATTGTTGGTTCTTGGTTACTGGTGCATACTATGTTTGCCTTAGAATATGCATATAGGTATTACCACGACACGAATATAACAAGCAAGCAATCTCCATGTTTAGATTTTCCTAACGAAACTGACCCAGACTATTGGGACTTTTTATACTTTTCGTTCGTTATTGGTATGACAAGTCAAGTTTCTGATGTTCAAACAACATCGCGCTTAATGCGGCGCCTTGCACTCTTACATGGCATAATATCTTTTTTCTTCAATACTTCTATTTTGGCGATGAGTATAAATATTATCGCTGCTCTGATTTAAAAACAAAATCACTCAGATGGCGCCACCTATTTACAAAAATCAAAATAATACTACTGTTCTTTATCGTCCCGTTGGGCAAAAAGAATTAGATTTGATTCAAGAAAGTGGTTATACAACCTTTCCAGCAAGACTTCCTCATCAACCTATTTTTTATCCTGTACTTAACGAAGAGTACGCTATTCAAATAGCTAGAGATTGGAATACTAAAGATAAAGCATCTGGTTACGTAGGATATGTGACTCGCTTTCAAGTTAAAAGTGATTTTTTACAAAGATATACTGTACAAACTGTAGGTGGTTTGCAACACCAAGAGTATTGGATACCTGCTGAAGATTTAGATAATTTTAATACTCACATTGTCGGTAAAATTGAGGTAATTGCTGAGTTTAGGAATGAAGAGTAGAAGAACGAAATATTTTTTCGTTAAAATAGTTTTTTAGCGTGATGTGATTATTATATGCTGCTAAAAACTGACGAAATTTCGATTCGTCTCATGCAAGATAATATGCATGACTATGAGTTGATGGCAAAGTGGTTAACTGATGAGAAGGTTTTGGAATTTTTTGAAGGTCGAGATAATCCTTTTCCACTTGAACGAGTTATTGAGACCTATCAACCAACTGTTTGTGGTGAAGATGCTGAAGTTGCTTGCTTTATCTACTACCAAAATCAGCCTATTGGTTACTTACAATATTGTGCTTTAGATGAATTAACACAAGCGGATAGGGAAACTTACAACTTGGAAGATACGAGTGGGGTGTATGCGATAGATTTGTTTATTGGCGAAACTGAGTATTGGAATCAAGGCATTGGTAGTAGAGTTATATCAAAGCTTGTTGACTATTTATTTAATGAACTCAACGTGCGAAGAGTTGTCGTAGACCCAGAAACTTGGAACACACGTGCTATTCATTGCTACGAAAAATGTGGGTTTGTAAAAGTGAAACTGCTACCCAAACATGAATTGCATGAAGGTGAGTATCGAGATTGCTGGTTAATGGCAATCAACAGGAATAAATAAGTACACTAAATAGTAGACCCATGCGCGCCCTTAACACCACATTTGACAAATGTCTGAACAATCTGCACGAATTTGTATACTAGGTGGAGGTTTTGGCGGTCTTTATACCGCTTTACGCCTCAGCCAGTTACCTTGGGATAATAACCAAAAGCCTGAAATTATCCTTGTTGACCAAAGCGACCGCTTTTTATTCTCTCCGTTATTGTACGAACTATTGACTGGAGAGTTACAAACTTGGGAAATTGCACCCCCTTTTGCTGAACTACTGCAAAATACAGGTGTACGTTTTTGCCAAGCTGCTGTATCTGGAATTGATGTTGACTCAAAAAGTATTCACTTACATGATGGTCCCGAAATTAAATGTGACCGTTTAGTTTTGGCATTAGGTGGTGAAACTCCGCTTGATATGGTACCAGGAGCAACATCTTATGCCTATTCATTCCGTACAATTACAGATGCATATCGTCTAGAAGAACGTTTACGCATTTTAGAAGAATCTGATAAAGATAAAATTCGTATCGCTATTGTCGGCGCCGGTTATAGCGGTGTGGAGTTAGCGTGTAAATTATCTGATAGACTTGGCGACCGAGGAAGATTTAGATTAGTTGAAGTCAGCGACCAAATTTTACGCACTTCTCCCGAATTTAACCGCGAAGCAGCGCAAAAAGCTTTAGAAAAACATGGAGTCTTTCTCGACCTCGACACCAAGGTAGAGTCTATTAGCCAAGATAGCATCACCCTTGAATATAAAAATCAACTTGATACTATTCCTGTTGATTTGGTAATTTGGACTGTAGGGACAAGAGTGGCGCCTGTAGTTCGTGGTCTTCCTTTAAAGCAAAACCAACGCGGTCAAATTATCGTTGAACCAACTTTACAGGCGCCTGACTATCCTGATATTTTTGCTTTGGGTGATTTAGCTGAATGTCACGATGCTCAAGGACAAAGAGTTCCAAGCACCGCTCAATCTGCTTTCCAACAAGCTGATTATACTGCGTGGAATATTTGGGCAAGTTTAACAAATCGTCCATTGTTACCTTTCCGTTACCAACCATTAGGCGAAATGATGACGTTGGGTGTTGATAATGCTACCCTCACAGGATTAGGTATTAAACTTTCTGGACCACTTGCTAATATTGCCCGTCGTGCAGCTTATTTATATCGAATGCCTACATTAGACCACCAGTTAAAAGTTGGTTTCAACTGGCTCGCTCGTCCTATTATTGAAGTACTTTCAAGTTAATCCCCCAACCTCCCGAATTTCGGGGGGTTATAAGGAGTAAAATTGCTATGCCTTCACCTTTTCCAGGGATGAATCCTTACTTAGAAAATCCCGCATTTTGGTCAGAATTTCATAACCTTTTAATTTCATCGATTTCTCAAACACTAAACCCAATATTAAGACCTAAATATCGAGTTGCTATAGAACAGCGAGTATATCAAACAACTGATGGAGATTCTCTTTTAGTTGGCGTTCCAGATGTAGCGGTGCAAAGTCACCAAACTGCAAATAATCAGGAAACAGGGAATGTTGCTGTTGCTTCTCCTCCTACTCAAGCGGTTACTGTAACTATCCCAATGCCAGAAAGAGTACGAGAGACTTACTTGGAAGTGCGGGATGTTGCAACAAAGGAAGTAGTAACAGTTATTGAAGTATTATCTCGTGACGACTCCACACGCTAACTGCTTGCAGTATAGCGTCGGCTTCTAGAAGGAAACTTTTAGAGGTTCGTCATTAGCCTCAGTATTCCGTAATGCAAGGGATACTACGTTTATTCAGAATGTATAGGCACTCCAGAATGTAAGGGGTAGCGCCCTGTCTTATAGTTTTGGACACTGCGGTTAGCGATTAAACATCCCTACTTGGTAGAGGGGAAGTGTTGCTGACAAGAAACCTGGGTAAACATTGGCGAAGAAGACCACCCACGAGGGATGAACTTTTTATTAGTTCAATTACAAACAACGAAAATGAAAGTATTAGTTATCAACAAACATGGGCAACCCTTAATGCCCACATCACCCCGGAAAGCAAGGTTACTTCTATCTTCAGGAAAAGCCAAAATTGTTGGACGTGACCCTTTTACAATCCAATTAATTTACGGTTCTAGTGGTTACAAGCAAGAAGTAACGCTTGGAATTGATGCTGGTTATCAACATATCGGATTTAGCGCGATTACTGAAAAGGAAGAATTAATCGGCGGAGAATTGGAATTATTAGATGGTGTATCAGAACGTATTACTGAACGTTTTAAGTACCGCAGACAAAGAAGAAATAGATTAAGACATCGCGCACCAAGATTCGATAACCGCACACGGGAGGAAGGATGGTTAACTCCATCAGTCCAACATAAACTTGATACCCACATCAAAATCGTCGAACGTATTAAATCAATATTGCCAGTAACGAAAATTATCATTGAAACAGCAAACTTTGATATTCAAAAAATAAAAAATCCCAAAATAGAAGGTAAGCAATATCAAGAAGGTGAGCAGTTAGGCTACTATAACTTAACATGTTACATTCGACATCGTGATGGTTATAAATGTCAAAATCCAAATTGTAAGGGAAAGTCAGAAGTTTTACAGATTCATCATATTGGTTACTGGAAAATTCCGCCAGACAGAAGTGATAGACCTGGCAATCTAATTACCCTATGTGAGAAATGCCATACACCTGCAAATCATGAAAAAGGTAAATTATTGTTTGGTTGGGAACCAAAAGTTAAATCATTTAAACCTGAAACTTTTATGTCTACGATTTATGGTAAACTTTTAAACATCCTAAATGCGGAACAAGCATATGGTTATGAAACCAAATTTAATCGCGAGCAATTACAATTACCAAAGACTCATCATAATGATGCCTTTGTAATAGCAGGTGGAAGTACTCAAATTAGAAGTACGCCATTAATACTAGAACAAATACGTCGGAATAAACGGTCGATGGAACAATTCTACGACGCGAAATATATTGATACCAAAACAAAAGAAAAAACATCAGGAAGCATCTTATCTTCTGGTAGACGCACTAGAAATAAAAATTTGAATAGTGAGAATTTAAGAGTTTATCGAGGTCACAAAGTGTCAAAAGGGCAGAGACGTATCAAGAAACAAAGATACCCCTATAATCCGAACGATTATATTGAGTTTGAAAACAACAAGTATAGAGTTATCGGTATGCAAAATCTTGGTACTGGTGTCAAGATAGCAAATTATCCGGGTGTAAATAATAAAGTAGTGAGCGTTTCCAAGGTTAAACCAATTAAACGAAGGTCTGGAATATGCACATCCACGTAATTCATCCCAACACCAACTACCTTGTGTATGGTGTGGGGCTTCTTACTGATTAAGCTAAAAATAAACGTGCTGGGGATGGGCGTCAAACTTATAACAAAAAACGCTTACGAGTACTAGGTAGTCTAAGTCACTTAGTTGAAATTGATTTATTGCGTCACGGCAAACCAATGGCAATTGTTCAAAATGATATTCAAAGTAGTTACCGTATATTAGTCAGTCGCAGTGACTTCCGTCCAAAGGCAGATTTATACGCTTTTAATCTTCAAAATTCAATCCCATCTTTTCCATTGCCTTTACGTGAGAAAGACTCGGAACCGATATTTGATTTACAAAATATATTGCACGATTTATATGACCGTGCTAGCTATGACTTAGTAATTGATTATACAAAAGACCCTGTACCTGCATTATCAAACACTGATAAAGATTGGCTTAATACCTTTTTGCGAGAAAATGGATTAAGATAAACGATTATTTTTTACATTTCCTTCATAATATTGGGTTTTATTTTTGATTCGCGTGTAAATACTTATGGAGAGCGTTTATTTATTGGGAAAGGCAGAATATAATAATCAGTATTTACTCTGACCATAAGAAAAAACTTTATATGCCGAAACCGAGAGTTTTATTTCTCGATGCTGTTGGTACCTTATTCTCTGTCAAAGGCAGCGTTGGTGAAGTATATAGCCAAATAGCTAGTGAGTTTGGGGTTCATATATCATCGTCCGCTTTAAACCAAGCGTTTCTCCAAAGCTTCAAAGCTTCACCATCTCCCACATTCCCAGATGCGGAAGTTCACGATGTGCCCGACCTTGAGTATAAATGGTGGTTTGCTATTGTGCGCGAAACGTTTAACAAAGCAGGCGCCTTACACAAATTTACAGACTTTGATACATTCTTTGGCGAATTATATATCCATTTTGGTACTGCTCAACCTTGGTTTGTTTACCCTGATGTTATTCCAGCTTTAAAAAATTGGCGCAGCAAAGGAATAGAGCTAGGTATAATATCTAATTTCGACTCCCGTATTTTCTCGGTACTACGAGCTTTAGAACTACAAGATTATTTTGATTCTATAACCATTTCTACTCAAGTCGGCGCCGCGAAACCTGAAGCCAAAATATTTGGTATAGCTTTAGCCAAGCACAACTGCCCTGCAGAGGAAGCTTGGCATGTTGGTGATAGTAAAAACGATGATTATTATGGTGCTTCTTCTGTTGGAATGCGCGGTGTACTAATAACACGACCAAGTGAGCAAAAAGTCTTAGTTGGCGCCAATTGATGCTTCATTTATACAATTTTTGAACAGTAATACCCGTAAGGATATAGGATAAGGAAAGGTAAAGAATCGGAATCTCAATTATGCTCTCTGACTCTTCTTCGCCGATTCTGTGTCATTCACCGCGCGTTAGTATTATTGGCGCTGGTCGGGTAGGTAGTACGCTTGCTCAAAGAATCGTTGAGAAAAACCTTGCGGATGTGGTATTGCTTGACATTATTCCGAAAATGCCGCAAGCGATAGCGCTGGATTTGATGGAAGCACGCGCTTTAGAAAACCACACCCGCAGGATTATTGGTACCAACGATTATGCTGATATATATGGCTCAGAAATAGTAGTTATCGCAGCAGGTTTTCCGCGCAAAGCTGGTATGAGTCGCGATGACTTGCTGCAAAAAAATGCCGAAATAGTGAGAGAAGCTGCCACAAACGCAATTACTCACTCTCCACAAGCTATTTTTATTGTTGTCACAAATCCTTTGGATGTAATGACATATTTAGTTTGGCAAGCCACTAGTTTGTCAAGAGATAGAATTATGGGTATGGCTGGTGTGTTAGACTCTGCCCGCTTTGAAACTTATATTGCAATGGAATTAGGTGTTTCACCTCAAGATGTTAGCGCGATGGTTTTGGGAAGTCATGGTGATTCAATGCTACCTTTGCCCCGTTACTCTACAGTTAACGGTATTCCAATTACAGAATTAATGAATGCAGAAACTATTGAGCGTTTAGTAAACCGTACCCGTAAAGGTGGTACAGAAATAGTTGATTCTATTCAAACCGGTGGCGCCTTCTTTGCACCTGCTTCGGCTACTTGTATGATGATAGAAACAATACTGCGTAACCACTCACGAATGTTACCTGTATCAGCACTCCTACAAGGGGAATATGGTCTGAATGATTTATTTATTGGTGTACCTTGCCGTTTAGGTTGCGGGGGAATTGAGAAAGTTATTGAATTGAATTTAACTGACACAGAATTAGACACTTTGCGTATTTCCGCTACCTCTGTACGTCATAATATTGACAAAGTAAAAGATATATTAAACTTTGTTCAATAGATACATACATCTTGTGGAGCGGGCATCCCTGCCCGCCCTTCATAAAAATTAAATTCAAAAACTTATCTTCTTTTACCTTTAATAAACGGACGGGCAAGGATGCCCATCCCACAAGATGTATAATTTAATTTTTCAAAATTCCTAGAGGATAAATTAAATATTTCTACTAACGATAACCTTCGTCATCGGCAGGGTCGCCATATGGGTCTTCACTAGCTGGACGAACATCACCATATTGTCCATAACCAGCACTACCATATTGGTCACCGGGGTCGCCATATGGGTCTTCACTAGCTGGACGAAGATCACCATATTGTCCATAACCAGCACTGCCATATTGGTCGGCAGGGTCGCCATATGGGTCTTCACTAGCTGGACGAACGTCTCCATATTGTTCGTAACCCGCGCGCTCACCATAATATTGTTGGTCGGCAGGGTCGCCATATGGGTCTTCACTAGCTGGACGAACGTTTTCACCGTACTCGCGTTCCTCATCCCTGTCGCTTTCAACACCGCTTGCTAAAAAATCTTTCGCTTTGCGGAAAAAATCGCCTACCATAACTTCTCTCCTTATTAAATTAGCCTTAAAAACTTTGGTTAAAACGTAGACCCTTGTGGCGCCAGTTCTCTTAAATCACGTCCTGTAGAGCGTCCGTTGTATCCTTGAAAATCACGGTATCTTTCTGCTTCTTCCGCTGGTACTTGAATACCTCCAGATGGTGGTGTTACCCATACTGGACGACCTTGGGCATCACGATAATAAACTCTTCCATTTTTAGAAAGATAATGTTTTCCCTGTGCCCCCTCACCTTTGGCATTTTTGCGCTGGTTGTAGAGATAGTAAAGTGCTGCGGCGCCTGCTAAGGTAATTAATACTTTATTGCGCGTTGAAAGTCCCGGTTTATTTTGAGCTTGTTGGTTCGCATTCGTTGGATAATTTACCTGTCTACCTGCTGCATCATTTATAGGAGGAGCTTCGGTTCGTGTCCCACCACCACAACCATGTAACACTGGTGCTGCTAGTAAAGCTGAAAGAAAAATCGCTATCGGTAACGAGGCTCTTTTATTGTGTGTAATTATTTGGCTCATCACATTCCACTACCCTGAAAAGCTTTATGCGCTGTAGTTATGCTCCAGCACAAGTCTTACAAAGGTAATAATGATTGAATACCTGCTTCTGTTACATCTTGCCTTTGAAGGAAACGCACTCTTTCTTTGGTGATATATATTAAAACCCAGAAACCGGGTTTCTGGGTTTTTGATTTTACTTACGTAATGGAATTCCTGGTGCGTAAGCTTCTATGACTCTGGCAGTACGAGTACACATAATCATTAAATAATCACAAGCTGGACACTGCGTCCTTTGTATTTGACTTTCTGAAATATAATGTCTTTCACCTTCACTACCGCAGTTAGGACAGCGTACTTTTTGTATAATTTGCATCTTAAAGCCCCTTTTAATAATCGTTTTAGTTTCTTAAAGTTTTACAAATTCGGTAGTTTTCAGGCAAGCAATTACGTAAATTAAGTGCGGAATTAGATTCTATTTATCGAGTTTTATTATCTAAGTCGTATTCATCAAATTCACTAAGTTAATAGGATGACTTCTCAATAAAGGAGTAAGCAAATTATCCTAACTTACCTAGCTTTCAAATCAGTTTCTTGCGATATTGCATTGAAACAAGTCAATCAACGCAAGTCGCTTTACATAAATACACAATCGGTGCCAACTGTTTTCCTGATACCTGCCTTCTGTAAAACTTATAGATATGTTTTTCTATTATGCTCAATAAAATTACAATTGCCTATATAACTTCAGACATATTAACTAATCATTGTTACTTATGACCTCAAAGGTTTTACGATGATCCCTAATGCGTAACCCTTGAGAACAACCTATTTTCAATCGCACCTCTACCTGTGAAATATTATACTTTATATGAGTTTAGTTAAAAAAACAACTGATATTTTGTATCAAAATTTACTATTTATCCAGTTTACATAGCTGACATGGGAGATATCGGGACTATTTTCACAAAAAAATAGATTCTGACTTGAAATACGTACTGAAAGCTTCAATACATTACAAGAAAGAATCATTATGCGTTAAAAAGCTAAAATATTGTAAAAATCAGTACAGAAATTTTTAATAAACTTAAAAAAAGCAAGCTTAACCTAGGTATATTTTATCGATGCGACTATACAAAACTTAATAATTAATTAATATTTTGTTAATTATGAGTAAAAATATTATTTTGTAAGAAAATTTAATCAAAAATTCCAATGTTAGACATTAACAGTCTTTGAGAGATTTGCTAAGGTAGTGGTTGGTAATGGGTAATGGGTAATCGGTAATGGGTAATCGAGAGTGGAATTTTCCAACTGTCAATTACCCATCATTTCTTTTGTGAAAGCTGCATTTTTAAATACTATCCATCAATTTGACGGGTGGAAATAATCGTAAATTTCTTGAGCTAAACGCTGACCAATACCTGGAACTTCACCCAGTTGTGCTGGTGTTGCTAAACGAATATAATCTACCGAGCGGAAGTGAGCCAACAGTTGTTTTTGACGGTGACTTCCTAAACCTGGTATTTCGTCTAAACGTGACCGCTTCAATTTATCACTTCGTTGTTGACGGTGGAAGGTAACGGCAAAACGGTGTGCTTCATCGCGTAAGCGTCGTAAAAGTTGCACTCCTGGTTGTTCCGCGTCGGTTTCTACTGGTAAACTGGCGCCAGGTAAAAATATTTCTTCACGCTTTTTCGCCAAACTGACAACACGCACGTCTTCCATTAAATTCATTTCTTCTAAAACAGCGACAACGGCAGAAAGTTGTCCTTTACCACCATCTATCATTACTAAGTCAGGAAAATCAGGATTTCCCAAACGCTGTAATTGTGGGTCTTCGATGAATTTACGAAATCTTCGCTGTATAACCTCCGCAAGTGAGGCAAAGTCATCTGAGTGACCTGCTGTAACTGTAGGATTTTTAATTTTGTAATGACGGTAATGCTGTTTTGCAGGTAAACCATCGATAAATACCACCTGCGAAGCAACTGCATTAGAACCTTGAATATGGGAAATATCGTAACCTTCGATGCGGTGGGGTAAGTCGGGTAAGTCTATTATTGCCGCTAAATCTTGCATTGCCTCCGAATTACGGTCTCCCAATTTTTGCATTCGTTCTAACTCGTACTGAGCATTACGCTCTACCATATCGAGTAATTCTGCTTTGAGTTGACGTTGTGGCGCCACAATAGTAACTTTACGACCTTTACGTTGACTCAAAGCCGCAGCCAATATATCAGTATCGGGTAACTCGTGCTGTACCAATATTTCGGTAGGAATTTCTACATCATCAGCAGTTTGATAATGCTCTTCTAACACCCGTTGTATTATAGCTCCCGATTCTGCACTTCCATCCGCAACAAATGCTAGGCGCCCAACAAGCTGACCTGCACGAATCTGAAATAATTGAATACAAGCATGACTATCATTTTTGGCCAAAGCAATGGCATCACGGGAAACAGTATCATCGGGAAGCGATACCTTTTGGTCTGCTGTTAACGACTTTAACCCATTAATTTGGTCGCGATAACGTGCGGCAGATTCAAAGTTTAACGCTTCTGCCTGCTTACACATCGCCTCAGTTAATATATCTACCAACTCATGTCCACGTCCCTGAAACACCATCGCGACTTTTTGCACTGTCTTACGATATTCTTCTGGAGTCTCAAGTTTTTGACATACCCCAGGACAACGACCTAAATCGTAATTCAAACAAGGACGGTCTTTAAATAAAGGTTGCGGACGCTGACGTAAAGGAAAAATACGCTTACAAATGCGTAATATCTCTCTTAACAACCGCGAATCTGTGTAAGGTCCATAAAATTTATCTTTCCCCTTACCAAGCTGTCGTTTGCGTGTGATAAAAATACGCGGATAATCTTCTGACCAAGTAATACAAACGTATGGATACTTTTTATCGTCTTTGAGCAGAACGTTAAAATAAGGCAAATGCTGCTTAATTAAGTTTGCTTCGAGTGCGAGTGCTTCGGTTTCGGTATCGGTGACAATAAACTCAATATCAGTTACTTGCTTAACCATTGTCGCGATGCGCTCAGTCAAACGCTGCGAGTCACGAAAATACGAACGAACTCTAGACCGCAGCTTGCGAGACTTACCAATGTACATAATGCGGTCACTAGCATCGCGCATGAAATATACCCCAGGTTGCGGGGGAATTTCTTTGAGGCGATTTTCTAACCGTTCGGGGTCTTTTACGAGCGGTAATACTTTACCAGATATTGTCACAGTTAAAATTGCTTATTTTATAATATATCTATATATATTTTAATTTTTTGATGAACTATGGCGTATAGCGATACTACCCAATTAGATGTAGAGACGTTACATGTAACGTCTCTACATAAATCGTTTTAAAATAGCTATACTCCAAAGTGATACTCTATTGTACTGATTTATTCTGGGGCTGGATATATGACATCCTATGCAACCTCTTCTGCGAAGGCAGAAATGAGCGAATTACGTCGATTAAAAGGTTTATTGCCACCTGAATTACAAAGTTGGGTCACGGTCGAAGGAACGACAGAAGTCAATCCACCCCTTGTTAGATGCGAAGAAATTGGTAAAGACCAAGTTGAAATTCAAATCGATTTGGTGAAATGGGATTCTCTCGCTATCGACCAACGCAACTTGTTATTCTGGCATGAAGTCGCTCGCGTTCAAAATGATACTATTCCCAAAGATGGGTGGGAAATGGCGGCACTTGCTATTGGTTTAGGTGGCGCCGTTGGTGAACTTTGGGTACAAGATGGATTATTATTAATCCTCGCTTTAGCATTATGCGGTGTTTCTGGTTGGCGCCTGTATCAAAAAAATAGTGGCGAAAAAATCGCACGCGAACTAATTGAAGCAGATGAAAAGGCAATTGGACTTGCACAGCGTTTCGGTTACACTGTTCCCAACGCTTATAAAAGTCTTGGTAGTGCCCTAAAAACTTTGATTGATACCACTAACAGTAAGCGTGAACGCTCTAAATATGAAGCGCGTCTTTCAGCACTAAAACGCAGTGCCAATAAAGTTCGTGGCAAATCCCCTAGAAACGCCGATGACGATATGTAAAAACGTGATAAATCTGTAGAGACGTGATTCATCACGTCTACAAATATCACGTCTCTACAAAAGTTTTGTGGTGTAGTTTTGAAAATACTGTAAAGCTGTAGAGACTTAGCGAGAAAGTCTCTACAATATGGAAAATTCGCTCGATATCGAGTAAATCTAGCTTTACAACTGGTTTAACATCTTATGGGTTTGAGGAACTACTCGCACATGCTTAACTATTCGCTTCATCATGGCTTGCCATACCAAAACTTGGTCGGGTTCTGGCGCCATTATTTCTTTTTCCGCATGTGTTGGCGATATTAACGGTGTTACAGGCTGCAAAAATATTGGAATTGATGGATTTATGTCCGCGACTATTTGCGCTGCTTGCTTTAACTCCTCTACATCCGTCGAACTTGAAACAATAATCTTGACAAAAACTTCTACTTGTGAATCATAACAAAGTTGTAAAAAGCGTGCGTGTTCAACTAAACGCTTTTCACCACTGACGCTTTCAAGTTTAAAATCCATACCCACTGAGTCAAGATATGGTAACACCATTGCGAGTTGTTCGCTTCGATGTCCACCAGTCTCTAAATATATGGGTAATTTAGTTGCACTACGGACTTGCGGTAAAAATTCAACAAGGAAAGAGGCATGAAGAAGTGGTTCGCCACCTGTCAAGCTAATGCTATCGTGTAGCTGAGGTATATTTTGTCGCTCAACCCATTCGACTAACATAGATAATGTTACAGGGTTTGAATATACTTCAAAATCGCGTAAACCAGGGTAGCGTTCAATTCGACATGTTGTTGGTGCATTCCATGTATTGGAGCTATCGCAAAAGTGACAGCGCAGGTCACACAGTGCGAACCGGATAAAAATCTGACGAGTTCCAACGTTTAGTCCTTCCCCTTGGATGGCTGAAAACACCTCAACTAAGCGTGCATTAGTTGTAGCAGTTGTGACAGTTGTTTTTGCGGTCATACTATCGATATATCAAAGAACGTGACTAAAAACACAGCTAAGATAAGACTGTAATAAAATTGACATTGTAGTATCGAATATGTTTTAACTTTGAGCAAAACTACATGAACCAATATTAAGTACAGGAGGCGCCATAGTAAAAAAACTATAGTTATAGACAAGAGCATGTGAACGAATGATTATGATGCCATCGTAGTAGTTATATATTAAGTACACTAAGAACGGTAAAGTATTTATTACAACATAATCATGTTTAGGAAAATTAATAATTACAGCAAGTTTCAGTACAAAGTTTCATGACAAGCCAACCCACAGAGGCAGATTTTTCCGTTAAATACCAAGCGGATACCGCAATAATTCAGGTTCCTGCAAGGTTGAGCGTACTTGAAGCTATAGCTTTCAAGCAAACCTGCCAAGACCTAACCCAAAAAGATAACGTATTGAAACAAATTATTATTGCTTTTGACAATACTATTTTTATGGATAGTAGTGGGTTAGGTGCTTTGGTGAGTAATTTCAAAATTGCTCAACAACAAGGAATTTCGATGACGTTGCGGAATGTCACACCACAGGTGATGGCAGTATTAAATTTGACCGGATTAGATCAAGTTTTCCCAATTGAATCAAAGTCCGAACCTGTATCGCGAGTAGATCAGTTAGAAGAAAACTTACCCACAACTCATCTAAGCGTCAAATCTTGGATGAAGCGCTTTATCGATATCGTTGGAGCTATTGTAGGTTTGGTAATTACCGCTATCTTGGCAATTCCCATTATAATTGCTATCCAAATCGATGACCCAGGTCCAATTTTCTTTGCTCAAACGCGCTGTGGTTGGATGGGTAAACATTTCCGAATGTGGAAATTTCGTTCGATGTGCGTTGATGCAGAAGCCAAAAAGGCTGAACTACTAAAGCAAAACCAAGTCCAAGGTGCATTTTTTAAAATTGATAACGACCCGCGAGTTACAAGAGTCGGACGTTTTTTACGACGAACTTCGCTTGACGAACTGCCACAATTTTTAAATGTACTCAAAGGCGAAATGAGTTTGGTTGGTACTAGACCTCCTACACCCGATGAAGTTGCACGTTACGAAGTGCCCGAATGGCAACGTTTAGACGTGAAACCAGGGATGACTGGAGAGTGGCAAGTAAACGGTCGCTCTAGTATACGCAGTTTCGAGGATGTAATTCGTCTCGACTTGCAATACCAAAAAAATTGGACTTTGCTATACGACCTCAAGCTGATTTTCAGAACCATCACAATTTTGTTCAAGAAAAACAGCGGCGCCGTCTAAAATACAACTAATCATCACTCAAAAACCTGGTTTCGTAGAAGTTACCAGGTTTTTTTTTACGTAGAAACCTTAAAGTCATTTTAGCTTGTTAATGGGGGAATTTGTTAAAGATGTCTCGGTTAATACCAATAATTTAGATTCGATTTGCAATTTGCAATTACTAATTTAAACAGCAAATAATGACGATTACAAGCGTAAATACTGAATATTATGTTTGTATAGCTTAGTTATATAAATATTTTCGCCTCTAAAAGCGAGGGTATTCACGGAGATAAATTACTCTAAGTAAACATAAAATAAACAAGTGCAAGTAAAAAAAGTATTACGCACTATGTAAAGAGTTGACTTCAAGTTTACTCAATCTTCAACGAAAAAAAACGGACATTAATAAACTCTGAAGAGAAAATTAATAGTAACCAGCGTTTTTTAGGTAAGGGATAACAAAATAAAACTTGCCTTTAAATCACCGACCAGGGCTGTTCAAACTTACTATATTTATGAGAATTTTAATTTACTCTTACAACTATCACCCCGAACCCATTGGTATTGCTCCGCTAATGACCGAGCTAGCAGAGGGTTTAGTAAAGCGTGGACATGAGGTGCGTGTAGTTACAGCAATGCCTAATTATCCTCAGCGTCAAATTTATAAAGAGTATCGTGGTAAATTTTTTGTTACAGAAGAGAAAAACGGCGTTAAGATTCAACGTAGTTTCGTTTGGATACGTCCTCAGCCAAACTTACTCGACCGGATTTTGCTCGACGCTAGTTTTGCACTTACCAGTTTTGTCCCAGCATTATCTGGCTGGCGCCCAGATGTTATACTAACAACCTCACCATCGCTTCCCTGCTGTGTACCCGCTGCTTTATTAGGATGGTGGAACCGTTGCCCAGTAGTTTTAAACCTTCAAGATATTCTTCCAGACGCTGCAATTCACGTTGGTTTACTCAAGAACAAATATTTAATCAAAGTTTTTCAGACGCTGGAAAAATTTGCTTACCGCACCGCAACCAAAATCAGCGTCATTGCTGATGGATTCGTTGATAATTTATTACAAAAGGGCGTTGCAGCCGATAAAATGGTCAAAATACCCAATTGGGTAGATGTAAATTTTATTCGTTCCTTGTCTAAAGAAGATAATGAATTTCGTCGTACCCACAACCTCAACGGTAAGTTTGTGGTGATGTACTCAGGGAATATTGCTTTAACTCAAGGTTTAGAGACTGTCGTCAAAGCCGCAAGTCAGGTGCGGCACATCCGTGATATTGTCGTAGTAATTGTTGGAGAAGCAAAAGGTTTACAGCGCTTGCAACTTGAATGCGACAAATACGGCGCCGACAATGTGATATTGCTACCATTTCAAAAACGTGAAACTTTACCAACAATGTTGGCTGCTGCAGATGTAAGCTTGGTAGTACAAAAGAAAAATGTTATTTCGTTCAATATGCCGTCTAAAATTCAGGTAGCGCTAGCAAGTGGACGTGCCATTATAGCATCAGTACCCGATACAGGCACAGCGGCAAAGGCAATATCTAGTAGTGGTGGTGGTATTGTCGTTCCTCCAGAAGACCCCGACGCATTAGCCAACTCTATTTTGCAATTGTACTCGGCGCCAGAACTTGTTAACTCACTTGGCTACAACAGTCGAAAGTACGCAGTAGAAAACTACTCGTTTGATAACGCCTTGAATCAATACGAGAACTTATTTTACGCAATTACAGAGCCAGCCACAAGCCCAGCTGTTCAAGCAGTTATTGATAAGAGCGTTCAACCAATAGTCCAACCTGTTGTGATTCAGCCAAGATACGAGCCTATATTTTATACCGTTAGTGAAAATGAAGTGACTCGAAAACCAAAAACAGTTTCTAAACGAACACTCACAGAGTAATTTAATCGACTTTAACAACGCGAAACCCCATCGCACACTGATACTGTTCGGGCTGCTCTGTTGTAATTTTATCAATAGCCCGACCACAGTACAGTTGTCCTTCGCGCCAACGCGGTTGACCACTTGCATCTGCCAGCATACATGACTGACAAACTTTAGACGGCGCCAAAATTTGGTTTTCTGTTAAAATCGCTGCTAACATACCATTCCCCTATTTTGAAATATCTTAGAAACCGGGTTTCTTTACCGATAACTTGTAATAAAAATCACGATTTGTCTGCGACAATGAACGGGTAGAAACCCGGTTTCTTTGCGATGATAAATTTTTCAAAAAACATTCCTAATTCTTACCCAGTAAGAATTAGTAGTATTCGTTATAACACATAGGTTATTATTTGTAATCATTTAATAATAAAAATTATTCTTAACAATCTTCTAATGTTAAATATATTAAGAATCTAATCCCTTTGTGACAATGAATACAGAAATTAATTAAACACATCAATACTTGACAACTCGATTTCACACCTAGTGGTTTGTGTCATTAAATTTGGTGTGATATATTTTTTACCACAGAGGCACAGAGAGACAGAGGTAAGAGTTAAGAGAGTGAGAGTTCGGCGCCTACACCCCAAAACTATTGACATGAACCACTAGGGTAGCAAAAGAACGTTATCATAGTTTACGCAATTGTAGATGGCTCGAATCCCTAGGATTTATAGTAGGGAGTCGAATAAAATAGCTACATGCTCAACTTAAAGACTATGACTAAGACAAATTCTGATTTTTTGGCAACTTCTGACCCAGCCGTTGCGGAGTTAATAGGTGACGAACTGCAACGTCAGCGTGACCACTTAGAGTTAATCGCAAGTGAGAACTTTACTTCAGCTGCGGTACTTGCTGCTCAAGGTTCGGTACTAACAAACAAATACGCTGAAGGTTTACCCGGCAAACGCTACTACGGTGGCTGTGAATATGTGGATAAAATTGAACAGTTAGCTATTGACCGCGTTAAAGAATTATTCGGCGCCGCACATGCTAACGTTCAACCTCACTCAGGCGCCCAAGCGAACTTTGCTGTTTTTCTAACTCTACTATCTCCTGGTGACAAAATCATGGGGATGGATTTATCGCATGGTGGACACCTAACTCATGGTTCACCAGTAAACGTCTCAGGTAAATGGTTTGAAGTTTCCCATTATGGTGTAGACCAACAAACCGAACAGTTGAACTACGACGCTATCCGTGAGCAGGCGCTTAGGGAGCGTCCTAAGCTCATCATTTGCGGTTATTCAGCATATCCAAGAATTATAGACTTTGAAAAATTCCGTAGCATTGCTTCGGAAGTCGGCGCCTACTTGCTAGCAGATATTGCTCATATCGCCGGATTAGTAGCAACTGGACACCACCCCAACCCTATCCCTTATTGTGATGTTGTCACAACAACAACTCACAAAACCTTACGCGGACCTCGTGGTGGTTTAATTATGACCCGTGACGCGGAACTAGGTAAAAAACTCGACAAATCAGTTTTTCCAGGTACCCAAGGCGGTCCATTAGAACATGTAATTGCGGGTAAAGCTGTTGCCTTTGGCGAAGCACTCAAACCTGAATTTAAAGCTTATTCTGCCCAAGTTATCGAAAACGCCCGTGCAATGGCTAACCAATTGCAACAGCGTGGTTTAAAAATTGTCTCCAATGGCACAGATAATCACTTAATGTTAGTAGATTTGCGTAGCGTTGGAATGACAGGAAAACAGGCAGACCAACTAGTTAGTACAGTGAATATAACTGCTAACAAAAATACAGTGCCATTTGACCCAGAGTCACCATTTGTAACCAGTGGTTTACGACTAGGTTCACCAGCAATGACGACACGTGGAATGGGAGCAGCAGAATTTGTTGAAATTGCCAATATTATTGCTGACTGCTTGACTAACCCTGAGTCTAATAGTGTAGCTGATGATTGTCGGCGCCGAGTAGCTTCTTTGTGCGCGCGCTTCCCATTGTATCCACATATTCAAATTCCTGTACCAGCTTTGGTATAAAAAGTCTTGTGGAATGGGCATCCTTGCCCGTTATAAATATAGAGGGAATATAGAGGGCGGGCAGGGATGCCCGCTCCACAAGACACAAGACAACAGGAAAAATTAAATTCTTTTAGTTTAAATATTAAGCCCAATATTATATCTAAATTAAGATTACGTAGATTAAAAACACTATACTGATTAGCATTTAAAGTTTAGTATATATATAAAGTTAAGAGTGTATCTGAAATAAAATTCAATTGAAAACTGTTGTATACATTACTAGTTAAATATACTAATGCTTGCCCAGATATATCATCTGATTGCTTTTCTTGTTGCCGCAGTAGTCGTTCTCTGGACTACACCAGATGTTAGAAATATTGGTATCAAAAGCGGAAAACTTGATAAGCCTGGAGAAAGAAAAGTCCATCAACGTCCAATGGTTCGTCTTGGAGGTGTGAGCATTTTTGCTGGCGCCATGCTTTCATTAATTATTGTGTGGTGGTTAGGTGGATTTGGAAATTTGCCTCCAGACAAAGAATGGCAAGTTATTGGTGTAATTTTAGGAGGAATAGGCTTTTTCTCAATTGGCTTTGCAGATGACTTATTAAACTTGTCACCATTTATACGTTTATTATTACAAGTAATTGTAGCTTCCTGTGTTTGGAAAGCTGGTGTAAGTATAGATTTTGTTACGATTCCAATGTTTGGTATCGTTCATCTTGGGTGGTTAAGTTTACCAATCACGGTTATTTGGCTGGCTGGAATGGTAAACGCCATTAACTGGATTGACGGATTAGATGGATTAGCAGCAGGTGTATCGGGAATTGCCGCTGTTGTACTACTTGTCGTTTCGTTATATATGAAGCAACCTGCTGCCGCATTAATTGCTGCCGCACTTGCTGGAGCTTCATTAGGATTTTTACGATATAACTTTAACCCGGCTCAAATTTTTATGGGTGACGGTGGCTCATATTTTATGGGCTTTACTCTTGCTGCCGTTAGTATTATTGGTCTAGTAAAAATTCCTGCTGTGACTGCGGTATTGCTGCCGTATGTAATTTTAGCAGTACCCATTTTTGATATGTCCGCTGTAATTCTTTTGCGTTTACGTCAAGGTAAATCACCTTTCAGTGCCGATAAACGTCATTTACATCACCGCTTACTCAATGCTGGACTCTCTCATCGCTGGGCAGTTTTATTTATTTACTCCTTAACATTGTGGTTGGGTAGTTTGGCGGTGGCAATTGTTGGAATTCCTAGTGGCGCCATTTTTGCCTGTGCTGCGACATCTTTACTCAGTTATACTTCTTGGAAAGTCTGGAAAAGATCAAGAGTTAGGAGTTAGGAGTTAGGAGAGGCGGGTTTACGAAATTTTTCTTTATAACTAGGATATGGGTTAACCCGCCCGTACTTAGGAGTTAATTTTTTAAAATGAGCGCAGAAATTATTTGTGTTGGTACTGAGCTATTACTAGGGGATATTCTTAATAGTAATTCTCAATACCTTGCCCAGGAATTAGCAAAATTAGGTATTCCTCATTACTATCAAACTGTTGTTGGTGACAATACAGAACGTTTACTTGATGTAATTAAAATTGCTTGTTCTCGTTCGCAAATTCTAATATTTACAGGTGGTTTAGGACCGACACCTGATGATTTAACGTGTGAAACAATTGCACATTATTTTGGCGCCCCCCTGATCGAACGGGCTGATATAATTGAGGACATAACCAAAAAATATACTGCTCGTAACCGGGTGATGACACCCAGCAACCGTAAGCAAGCTTTAATTCCCCAAGGTGCCGATATTCTACCAAATCCAACAGGCACGGCGCCTGGTATTATATGGCAGCCTAAACCAGGTTTAATAATTCTGACTTTTCCTGGTGTTCCGTATGAGATGCATCGAATGTGGCTTCAAAGTGCTGTTCCATACTTAAAAAGCCAAGGTTGGGGTCAAGAAATTATTTATAGTCGAATGTTAAGGTTTTGGGGTGTTGCAGAATCTGCTTTAGCCGAAAAAGTTAGTTCGTATTTGAACTTGCCCAACCCAACAGTGGCGCCATATGCTTCTAAAGGCGAAGTGAAATTAAGAGTTGCAGCAAAAGCAACATCTAATATCGAAGCACAAAAAATTATTGCTCCAGTCGAAAAACAACTCAAAGAAATCGCTGGACTTGATTATTACGGCGCCGATGATGATACCTTAGCTTCTGTAGTTGGTGAATTATTACGAACCACAAATCAAACCGTTTCTGTGGCAGAATCGTGTACTGGTGGCATGTTAGGACAAATGCTAACAGAAATGTCAGGAAGCTCTGACTATTTTTGGGGTGGTGTAATATCATACGACAACTCAGCAAAAATTAATTTACTAGGTGTTAATGCTTCTGACTTAGACAAGTATGGTGCAGTAAGTGCAATAGTTGCCGAACAAATGGCCCTTGGTGTCAAAGACCGTTTGGGGACAACTTGGGGAATAAGTATAACAGGTATTGCTGGGCCAACAGGCTCTACTGAGACCAAACCAGTAGGGTTGGTTTATATTGGAATTGCAGGGTCAAATGGCGTTGATGTTACTGAAAATAAATTTGGCGTCACACGTGGACGTAGTTTAATTCGTCATGTTAGTGCTTGTACAGCATTAGACCAGCTACGGCGTAAATTGCTTGCCCAATAATATTGTCGTTCGGCAATGTTGTATTGTATGTGCCTGCATTGAACCGCATATCGAGTTAGAATTAAATATTGAAAATGGTATCACCCGTTTCAAAATGAATCGCTTCATATCCTTGCCTACTCAAAACGAAAGTACAGTTACGATTTGTGTAACTGACATCCTCGGAGATAGATTCTGTGTAGTGTGTGAAGACGGAAAGCGGGTTTACGAACACGTAGCCACAGCTTTAAGAGCGGGTAAAAAGGTTCATCTCTCCTTTAGAGGTGGCGAAGACATTACCTCAGCGTTTTTGGCTGAAGCTTTTTCTCGGTTATACACAAATTTCTCAGAAGAATATATAGAGAACAGTTTAACTTTTACCGACATCGACCCTGATGATGCAGCCGATATTGAATGTGTCATCAAAGATGTGAAAGACTACCTTAATAATCCGCAACAATTTAAAAATGCGATTATTCAAGCTATGGGTGAAGATAGTATATGACCAAACAAGTGTACCCCATTGATACATATCATTTTAAATCCCATGATGGGGTACTGTTTGACGCGAATATTTGGATGTATATATATGGTCCTCCCAGTCATATATCGTCACAGTATAGATACGCTTATACTTCTGCCTTACGTCGAATACGTGGCGCCGGATGTCAAATTGTGTTAGATGCTTTAGTACTATCAGAATTTATAAACGCTTACGCCAGATTTTTTTATAATAAACTGCCATCTGAATTAAAACCGGGTGATTTTAAATTGTTCCGTAACAGTTCTAGTTTTAAACCTGTTGCCGAACAAATTGCTCGACGTGCGCGTAAAATTCTTGAAAAATCTGAACCAGCTAAAACCCGATTTGAATCAGCAGAAATTGTTTCAATACTAAGTGAATATGCAGGTGGAGAAGCTGATTTTAATGACCAAGTATTAGCAGAATTATGTCGGGTAAACAATTTAAAGTTAGTTACTCATGATGCTGATTTTAGCGGCACAAATTTAACTATTTTGACCGCAAATCCGAAATTATTACTATTAAAACAAGGACTACTGGCAACGGATGATGAACGGATGTAACGGATGGCTGATTTTATTTAACAAGTTTTCCCTTGTAAAAATAACTTATCCGTTACATCCGTTGCATCCGTTGCCAGCCAGCTAACCCTTAATAAGGAGGATACCCGAATTCATCATCATCCGCGTAGACGTAAGAAGCGCTTGCAACTCCTGCCATTGCCATTTTGTTGTTATGATTTTCTTTTTCTGCACGAACTTGTTCTTTACCGAACTCTTTATACTCTTCAAATGTTTTATTAATAATTTGAGATTCGGGAGAATCAGAGGCGATTAAGAATTGCGTTAAATTGGAAACTGTGGGATGTTTATAATCTATTGTGGAGGAAACTAGAACTGTATTTGGTTGAATTCCTCGTTCTTCACAGTCGATAATTGGGCAGAAAATGCCATGAGCGTGAAATAAAGGTCCTTTGGGTGTAAAAGGTAGTTTCCGAAAAGCTGCATATGACCGTTCGAGTTCTACTACAAACCCACCAGATGCTCTTCCTTGTTGATATTCGCAGTAAGTTTTACTAAAACTTGCACCTGCGGCGCCGTGAAGTGTTAATTGTAAGGGTTTTTCGTGCAAGAATTGTTTATTCTCACCGACTAAAAAAACAAGATAGCGGATAAAGGTTTTAAATTTTAGTTTATCTGCTAAAAATGCATCATAATTATCACGAAGTGTACCAAGCTTGTTTCCTGTTTCTCGGTCTTTAACCGACAACGGTCCGCGACGCACTATCACTATTTTTGGAGTTGTGGTTAGATACACCGTTTCGACCCCAGAAGTGAATTCATGTTCAATTTGCTGCCAATTTGAATCAGGTTCAAAGCCTACAGCTTGGGCATTATCGAGCTTTACTGCTAACCCATAGGCTTGCATACCATCGGTGCCATAGCGTGGATTTATCATTTGGCACCAAGGAATGACCTGAGACGGTGGTGCATTAAACTTCTCGTCTTCAAAGTCGAATTTTGCTGAAGCTTTCATTTTTAAGAGCTTTGGAAGGGTTGGATGAAAGGACTGTGCATTTTGGATGATAGATTAGGCGCCTCAGATACGTTGGCTGTTTGTTTTTGCTCCACATGTGAGATGCCCCATCAAAAAAATGCTGTTAGGTTTTTGTATTGAATAATAACTTTTTTACCACTTTGATTGGGCAATGAGTGTGACACTTAAGTACTTTTAACATCTTAAGTTTTACAAATTAAATTTTGTTCATTTAACCAATACTAGTTTACTATTATAAATTATTTATGGTTAGATTGTACTATGAAATATAGAATATATAGAATAAATATATAAATGTTAATGTAGGTGAGCTAGAATTTACCAACTCACCCCAGCCGACCGATAAATTTGTCAATAACGCTGCTACCGTAATTAAGCTAGTTACTCCTGCGGCGATAAGCGCTGCTCATAACAATCGATAATTTTGGCTGTGACATCAGAAATATCTAAACCATCGGTTTGAATTTCGACGGCATCGGGGGCTTTGCGTAGTGGAGAAACCTTACGGGTACTGTCTTTCCAGTCGCGTTCGGCAATGTCTTTTTCTAACTGCTCTAGGTTTATTTGTGGTAAACCTTGCTTTGTAAAGTCAGATTGGCGCCGACGTGCGCGCTCACTGACAGATGCAGTTAGGTAAATTTTGACTTCAGCATCAGGAAAAACTTGGGTACCAATATCACGACCTTCAGCGACTAACCCACCTTTTTTGCCCCAAACTTGTTGCTGTTTGACTAACGAAAGACGAACAGCAGTTTGTGCGGCAATCGCTGATACGTTTGACGTTACATCAGGAGTTCTGATTTTTTGGGTAACATCATGGCCATTGATGCATACCTGAACTGGGGAACTTAGATTTTGGCTTGGCGCCAGCTCAATAACGCACTGACTAACCAACTCAGCAATAGCGCATTCGTCCGAAATAGAAATACCTGATTGCTGCACTAACCATGTAACTGCTCGATACATAGCTCCAGTATCTAAATAAATCAAACCGAGATTAGCTGCCACTTGACGAGCAACAGTCGATTTTCCAGCACCAGCAGGACCATCGATAGCAATAATCGGTTTGCGATCGCGTAGTATGGTGTTGTCGATTAAGCGTGTAGAACCAAGACGAGCAGCGATCGCGAGCATTCCTTCCTCCTGAATTAATTCCAATGGCATCAAAGTAGTCGGTTCAACCAATTCAATATATTCGACTTTTACAGAACTAACTACCGCCAAACATTGCTTAACTAAAGCAATTAATTTGTTGGCGTCGCGAGTTCCTGCTTTAAATGCAGTTTGAGCGCGCTGTAAACTTTGGTATAAGATGGCAGCTTGTTCTTTTTCAGGTTCGCTCAAATATTTGTTGCGCGAACTCATCGCAAGACCAGATGCTTCTCGTACCGTAGAACAGGTAACAATCTCAACCGGCAAGTTCAGGTCACACGCGAGCTTTTTAATAACAGCTAACTGTTGACCGTCTTTTTGACCGAAATAAGCTCGGTCGGGCTGTACCAAATTAAAAAGTTTGGTAACAATTGTTGTCACACCCTGAAAGTGACCAAGCCGAGAACGACCACACAAGCCAGATATCATAGCAGATGGAGGGATAACCTGTGTTACTTTTGACTCTTGTATATTCTTCCCGATTATTCCCATCTGTTCCGGAGTTGGTGCAAAAATTGCATCGACTCCAGCCTCCTCGCACAATTTTCGGTCTTGGTCTAACGTCCGAGGATAGTGTTGGTAATCTTCCTCTGGACCAAATTGTAAGGGATTGACGAAAATGCTTACTATTACAGTGGCATTTTCCGCCCGTGCCCGTTGAATTAAGCTGAGATGCCCTTGATGTAAAGCTCCCATCGTTGGCACTAAACCTACTGCTGTTCGATGAGAGCTTGTTACTTCAAATTGTAGCGGCTCTGAATGGTTCAAATCATCTTGTTTATCACCGCATTTCTTTATATAGCAGCGCAAAGCTGCAATTGTCGTGATACAACGCACACAATACCCCTAATTTTATCAGTTCCCTGCCTACGTTAGTTTATCGTTCTTATTCGATGACGAGAAACCAGGTTTTTTGAAAAAACCTGGTTTCTATTAAAAATGATAAAGAGACCGTACATGTATGTACGGTCTCTACATTGTCGAATAAGTATTTATACTGATTCGATTGAAGTGAAAGCGGATGAAGTAAATTAAGATTTTATTGATGCGTGTAATAAGAAAGTTTTATGTTTTTCCAGCATCAACTTATTTGTTATTGGTGCGAAGGTAACTATCTGCCTAGTACCTCAATTTTGACAGGCGCCAAACCTTTGCCAAGCATACCAATAACACGAGCGGCGCCGTAGGAGAGGTCAATAACTCGACCGCGAATAAATGGTCCTCGGTCGTTGATTCGCACGACTACAGAACGACCATTACGAGTGTTAGTGACACGTACTCGTGTTCCAAACGGCAAACTGCGGTGGGCAGCGGTCATATGTTCAGGGTTAAACCGTTGTCCCGATGCGGTACGAGTGCCCGAACCATCGTAGCCATAGAACGAAGCTATTCCACGCATCGCTACTTTGACTGGCTCTACAATTTCGTTGGGCAATTTGGGTATTGACAATGATGGCGTACTGAGCGGGAAATTTGCGATTTCGTCTATTGGCGCCGCATTTCCGATTAGTCTCCGCAAACGATTAGTTGCCATCAGTGCATCAGCAGCGCGATTTTTTGTTGCATCTGGCGCCTGGGTTTCATTATCAATCGCTACAAGTTCTCGACCGTCAACTTTGATGACGTAGCGACCGTTGGATTCATTGTTAGACAAGCTTTTAGTTTGGGCAGTATCCGCACTCGCATCAACGGCTTGTTGCCAGCTTACCGTAATCTTCGACGCATCAACTTTTTGCCGAATTAAATCGTTCACGCGAGCAGCTACTACACTTGCTCTTTGAACTGGGTCGTTGCTTTTAACCTGGTTATCAGTAATGACAGTGGATTGTGGGTTGCTAGTAGCAATTGCACCAACTTTAGTTTCAGTACTAACGTTTGCTTGTTGACCCACAAAAGTCAAAACCGGAATATTACGAATGTAAAGCGTTGCTGCTTGTCGTCCAGATACATTATGGGTATGTATTTCTGTAGCCGCAGTTGTTTCTGGGTTACTTGTTTGATACTCTCCCACTTTCGTCACGGATGGTAATGTCCGTGAAGTTGTTTCTGGAGCTACTTGGTTGTTCGTTTGACTTCGAGCAATCGAAGGTGTGCTTAAAACAGCACAGAACATTGCAACAACGGTCAATATATATCTATGGTTCATGTTGTCCGAATTTAAAGCGACATAAGATAGAGTCAGAAACTGACATCTGGTACTGCACGAAGGCAGCGCAAAAAGCAGAGCATATCGAACTCATTCCGCTTTCACTTTTTGATTGTGACTGCAACAGACTAACACGAAATTTTGCACTTGGGGATCAGGGTTTTATCGTAAACTTTGGTAAATTTGGTAATTTCAAAAAAAAATGACAAAGGTCTAACTTAAGCACAAAGCGACTTTGGGCTATGTAACAATTTTTTTGCAAAGTCGTAAAATTTTTTTTCAAAACTTAACAGCTTTTGGGAACTAAAACAACACTCGCATCATCAATAATTATCCACTCTTCAAAGTCTCAAATCCTTTTCATTCATACACTTCAGTACACATCACCCAGTTAGTTATTTTGGCAAGATGGCTTGTAACAACCCTCTAAAACCAGAGGTGCCCAAGTGGGTTAAGTATGTGACACGGCGCCACAATAAACACAAGGCAAGCTGTAAACAATCATGTTAAGGGTAACACACACTTACGTAAGTGATATTACTAATACTTAAGTATATTTACTAACGAGAAAATAAATAATGTTTGATACTTAAGTTTATTTTATATAAGTAAAAATAATAAGCTCTAAAAAGTTAGTATTGAACGAGAATTTTTTGGCGCCAAGTGTGCATATAAATAGTAATAAAAGTATTGGCGCGCTTTGTATGTTTACCGTTCGAGCAGATAGTAAGGATACGTTAGATTCATAAATTGGCATCCAAACAGCCCGAATAATGGGACAATTGAATATCACATTTTTATGTTGTGAGTTTCCCGTTTTTCCTTTCGCCTTTTCCCTTCCAATAATGACAGACACGAAAAACACCGACATAAGTGCATCTTCGCTATCGGAATTTATGAATGATTTATATTCCAAATACAAATCATTGCGAACTGGTGCGGTAGCAGATTATATTCCAGAACTGGCAAAAGTAAACCCTGACTTATTTAGTATTTGCACCGTTACCGTTAACGGTGACGTGTTACAAGTGGGTGACTTTGAGCATTTATTTACAATTCAATCAATATCGAAAGTGTTTGTTCATGGACTTGCATTAGAAGACCACGGCAGGGACTATGTGTTAAAGCGGGTTGGAGTCGAGCCAACAGGAGATGCATTTAACTCAATTATTTTAGACGAGCAATCGAAGCGACCTTATAACCCGATGGTAAACGCAGGCGCCATTGCCACTACAGGTTTAATCAAAGGTAAAGGCGCCACCGAACGTTTGAACAGATTACTCGAAATGTTCCAACGTTATGTAGGTAAAGATGTATTTGTTGATATATCTGTATTTACATCAGAACGCAGCACAGGACATCGCAACAGAGCAATGGCGTATTTAATGCTCAACTTTGGCATGATAGATGGACAAATTGACGAATCATTAGATTTATATTTTCAACAATGTGCAGTCATGGTCAACTGTCGTGACTTAGCAGTAATGGCAGCAGCATTAGCAAACAAAGGTGTTAACCCACTCACAAAAGAGCAAGCAGTCGATAGTCAATATATAAAAGATATTTTAAGTGTGATGTACACCTGCGGAATGTATAACTTTGCCGGAGAATGGGCATATAAAGTTGGACTACCAGCAAAAAGTGGTGTTAGTGGTGGAATTATTGCCGTAGTTCCCGGTCAAATGGGAATAGCAGTGTTTTCTCCTTTATTAGACGCACGAGGTAACAGCATTCGTGGCGTCAAAGTTTGCGAAGAATTATCACAACAATTTGGTTTACATTTATTCGACTGCGTTGACAGGCGCCTTCCCCATGCCATGCTGAGGAACGAAGCATCTTAAAAACCCCCATTGTCATGCTGAGGAACGAAGCATCTTAAAAATCCCCCATGTCATGCTGAGGAACGAAGCATCTCAATAATTTTCACGCTCACAAATAAAGTTGAATGGCACAAACTTTGCGTAACTGTAGGTTGGGTGGAGGCTTTGCGTTTACGTAGTATGCCGAAGGCACAACCCAACGCAACGTTAAAATTTGTTGGGTTCCTTTAATTTTATTTACCAATTCTACAATTATGCCCATACCCGCCGTGCGTGTTAAAACCCGTAGGCGTTGGGGCTTAAGTTCATTTAAAATGAACTAAATTAATCAGTAATATAGTATTGTTCAACCAAGTAAGCTACAAATGAAGTTAATAAAACTCTTGTGGAACGGGCATCCCTGCCCGTCCGAAGTGTATTTAATTTGAATAAAAACCGCTATATTAAAAACATGCTTATATAAAATAAAGAATTTGGGTGCGGCTCTTTTAAGAAGACAATTTTTATCTTTGTATAAAGCCTAAACTTGATACAGGCTAATACTTATAGGTTTTAAGCATTCTTCAAATAGGTTGGCTAAAATTTCAAAAACGAAATCATAACTTTTCTGTAGTATTGTATTACATCTTGAAAGGGGGTTTTTACGTTTATTTTTTCTGCGACCACTTGATTATAACTTTTTAAGCTAGAAAATAAAGAAAACAGAAATCTAGATATAGCTTGAGTTCTAAGCATGTAATACGAATGCTACATTCTGTCTTTTGAGAAGAGCTGCACCCAAAGAATTTATACGTAGAGGCGCCTTATATGAGCTAGAGCGCGGAAAATAACGTAAAAAAATGCTCAAAACAAAGTAAAAACGACTAAGAGGCTAGATAGCTTATGACTCAAGCCCCACCGAAACTAGTAACCTTTGAACAATTTGCTGCATGGCGCCCAGAATTTCCGCGTTCTTGACCTAGTTTATTTGTCCATTGACCGTTAGGCAATTGCCTTGCAACATGTTTTGGTATTTTATTTGAATCAGTATATATATGATGGGTTCGCCAGAGAATGAGGATGAAGGAAGTGAAACAGAGCGTCCACAGCACCAAGTTACTGTTCCAAGCTTTTTTATTGGTAAGTTCGCCATTACTCAAGAACAATACCAAGTAATAACGGGCGAAAGTCCTTCTAAATTTTCAGGCATCAAACGACCCGTAGAAAGAGTAAGTTGGCATGATGCCTCTAACTTTTGCGCTAAAATTTCTCAAAAAACTGGCAAAAATTATCGTTTGCCAAGTGAAGCAGAGTGGGAATATGCTTGTAGGGCTGGGACAGTAACTCCATTTCACTTTGGCGAGACAATCACCACAGAGCTTGTAAATTATGACAGTAATTATACATATGGTTCCGCTCCCAAAGGAGAGTATTTTCAACAAACCACAAGAGTAGGAAGTTACCCTGCTAATCAATTTGGTTTATATGACATGCACGGTAATGTTTGGGAATGGTGCCAAGATTATTGGCATGAGAATTATAAGGGGGTGCCTTCAGATGGTAATGTATGCCTAAATAATGATAATCCTTATCGACTGCCGCGCGGTGGTGCGTGGAACAGTCTTTCGCAATAATATAGAATATATGTATATTTTACTTTTATATTATCTTAAAACGCCATGACCGAACTTCTTCAGCAAGTTATTACAGAAATTCAAAAACTTCCTGCCGACCAGCAAGATGCGATTGCTTCCCGTCTAATGGCTGAATTAAAAGATGAACAAAGATGGACGCAGCAGTTTGAATCAACGACTGATAAGCAATGGGATGATATAGCAAACATGGTGCGACAAGAAATCACTAGTGGCGAAACGGTTCCATTAGATGAGGTTTTCCCAATTAAGCCATGAAATCCAGTGTTACAAAAACATTCCGTAAAAAACTCGAAGAGCTTCCAGCATCAGTTCAAGAGCAGGCTGAAAAAGCCTATCAACTTTGGCGTGAAGATCCTTACCATAATAGTTTACAGTTTAAACAAGTGAGTCAACGTCAACCAATTTATTCTGCTCGTGTCAGCCTAAATTATAGAGTTTTGGGATTACTTGAGTCAGATAACCATATTTATTGGTTTTGGATTGGGGGACATGATGAATATGATGAGTTATTGAAAAGACTATAATTACGATTGCAATTTTTGTTAACATATATAACCTTTTGCTCTTCCCCATTCCAACCAAGCTTTAATCATCTCCGAAGTTTTTCCTCTATGTTCTAGGGGAACGGGATCTTCTCTTGTAATCGACTTTAGTGCCCAAAACCATTGTCCTGATTTTTTTTCAAGTTCTCTGAGTAATAAAGGTATTGCAGCTTCACCCATACCAATAATTTGTTGATACGCAGGGTGCATTGACATTTGATTAGTAGAAGAGACTCCATGATTTTCCTCACGCCACTGTTTAACCAGTTTTGTAAAAGTCGCTGTCTTATCCAACTGCTTTAAAGCAGGAGCTAATTTACTTTCTATATCCAATTTTTCTGACAAAAGAAAGCGCTCATCTTCAGAAAGAGATAAAATAGCTTGTGCTAAAGAATCAACTAATTTAGTATTCATAAATATTGATAAATCTTAAATTAGATGTAACGTACTTTAATTCAATTGTATCAGTTTAGGTGGAAGAAGAGGTGCCTCTTACATACCATTCTCGCGCTTTAGGGGTTAGATAGACTAATAGTCATTAACAACCAGTACCTAGAAATACGTGCGAAAAATATGCTACAACCAAACTAAAGTAATTATTATTATCAAAACTCCTCTAATTTCAAACTGCAAGCTTAAAAATGAAACTTTGGCAACCCGACCAACCACTTGATAATGGCAGGTTCATAGTTCAAAAATTCATTGCTCGCGGTGGTTATGGTGCTACCTATAGTGCAATCGAACTACGTACAAATAAATTAGTTGTAATCAAAACGCTTAACCTTGAACTACAAAGTAAACCAGATTTCCCACAGCAGCAGGTAAAGTTTGTCAACGAAGGACTGCGGTTAGCACAATGCAGTCACCCCAATGTTGTAAAAGTTCATGAACTGATACAGGAAGATGGACTTTGGGGAATGGTAATGGAATATATAGATGGGGAAGATTTAGGCAATTATGTCTCAGAACATGGAAAATTGCCTGAAGATGAAGCTTTGCAGTATATAACCCAAGTTGGGCAAGCGTTAGAATACGTTCATTCCAAAGGATTTTTACATCGCGATGTCAAACCGAATAACATTATTCTACGTCAGGAAACCAAAGAAGCTGTCTTAATTGATTTTGGTTTAACGAGAGAATATAGTATTGGTCAACTCGGAAGCATGACGAACGCGAAAACAGATGGTTATGCACCGATTGAACAGTATGAACGAAAGGGAGAATTTGCTCCTTATACTGATGTTTACGCTTTAGCTGCAACGTTATATAGTTTGCTAACTCAAGAAATACCATTCCCAGCAAATTTTAGAAAGACTGGTATTCCTTTACCACCACCGAAGCAATTTAATGACAAGATTAGCGATAGGGTGAATGATGCAATATTAGCAGGAATGGCACTGGAACCAAGTGGGCGCCCGCAAACTGTGCGTGAATGGTTAGAATTACTGTTAGCAATTATTGACAAGCCAACGCCAGACCTTGTTGAGGAAGAAAGCTCGCAGGAAAACTTAGAACCTACCATATTTGTTTCTCCTTCGGGCGGAATTGGTATAGGTGAATCAAAAAATTCAATTGTTTCAAAAAATTTATTTGTATTTGAATCTGTAAATTTAACGATTACAGCTAAAGGAAAAAGTTCGATTAAGCGTTATAAATGACAAGCAGAGTTTTTCAAAGAGCATCTGGGCAATAGCATAGTTTTAGAGATGGTAAAAATTCCAGGTGGTGTATTTATGATGGGTTCACCAGAAAATGAAGGAGAAAATAGTGAACGTCCACAACATCAAGTTACTGTTCCAGCTTTTTTCATGGCAAAGTTCCCCATCACCCAAGAACAATATCAAGCAGTTATGGGTAGTAATCCTTCGTGCTTCATAGGCGCCAAACGACCTGTAGAAAGTGTTATTTGGAATAATGCGGTAAACTTTTGTACGAAAATTTCCCGCATATCTGGGAAAAGCTATCGACTACCAACTGAAGCAGAATGGGAATATGCTTGCAGGGCTGGAACTATTACCCCATTTAACTTTGGCAAGACCATAACTACTGACTTAGTAAATTATGATGGTAATTATGTTTATGCATCTATTTTTAAAGGTCGTTATCGCCAACAAACTACAGATGTAGGTAGCTTTCCTGCTAATGACTTTGGTTTATATGACATGCATGGTAATGTTTGGGAATGGTGTCAAGATAAACGTCATGATAATTATGATGGGGTGCCTACCGATGGCAGTGCTTGGTTAGATTCAAATGCTTCATATGCCAACGAATATTCTCAAATACTGCGCGGTGGTTCGTGGAACAATAATCCTGGACTTTGCCGTTCTGCATATCGCAATTGGAACCACCCAGGCAACGACCTTAGCACTCTTGGTTTTCGGGTTGTGTGTAATATTTAGGAATATAAGCGACATTAAGCACCTAGTACCATATTGAAATGAAACTTTGGCAACCCAATCAACCACTTGATAATGGCAGGTTTGTAATTCAAAAATTTATTGCCCGTGGTGGTTATGGTGCTACCTACAGTGCAATTGAACTACGTACAAATAAATTAGTTGTTATCAAAACTCTCAACCTTGAGCAGCAAGGTAAACCAAATTTTAAGCAACACGAGGTAAAATTTGTCAACGAAGGGCTACGTTTAGCACAATGCAGTCACCCCCATGTAGTTAAAGTTCATGAACTGATACAAGAAGATGAACTGTGGGGAATGGTAATGGAATATATAGATGGACAAGACTTAGGCAGTTATGTCTCAGAACATGGGCAACTACCAGAAGATGAAGCTCTACAATACATAACCCAAGTTGGGCAAGCATTAGAATACGTTCATTCCAAGGGATTTTTACATCGCGATGTCAAGCCAAATAATATTATTCTACGCGCGGCAACAAAAGAAGGATTTTGCTGGTTTAAGCGGTCAAACTCTCAGTGGTACTCAAGCTGGTACTCCTGTTTTTATTCCTCGTCAACAACTATTAGATTTTAAATATACTCAACCTGATGTAGATATTTGGGCTATTGCGGCTTGTCTATATAATATGCTCACAGGGTGTTACCCACGGAATTTTATGGGTGGGGATCAATTTTTAGCAGTTTTACAAAATGACCCTGTACCCATTCGTCAGCGCGATTCAAGTATATCTCAAAGGTTGGCTGAGGTGATTGATTTGGCGTTGGTGGAGAAACCAGAGATTTATTTTAAGAGTGCGGCAGAGTTTAAGAAAGCTTTGTTGAGTGTTGTTTAAAGTTAGACTCTGTTTTTACATAGCTCACCGGAATGCTCCAACGTATTAATAGTTAATTTTTACATTTTCAATAAACATGCATTTTTATCAAAAATATGAAAAATTAGCGTTTTTAGCCTGCGTAGGCAGGCTTTGTTCGTATAGTCTCACCCTTCTAGGGTGTAGGTGTAAAATATAAGATAGGTCGCATTCTTAATTTTATCAAAAAGTTTCATGATTTCCTCAGTTAAGCATCTCGTAAATATTGAAATTTATCAGATTCTTCGCTGCGCTCAGAATGACAATTTATATTTTCGCTTATATGTACTATGTTTTAGGTATTGATGGTGGTGGGACTAAGACTATTTGTCTTGTCATGAATGAGCAAAGGCAAATATTGGGTCGCGGTGAAGCAGGCGCCTCAAATTACCAAAGTATCGGCGCTAATGCTGCTTTAATATCTATTGAGTCAGCAATTAAAGCAGCTATTGAACAAACAGGAAAAATTCAAGTTCAAGCAATATGTTTAGGATTAGCAGGCGCCGGACGTTCTAAGGATATCGAAGTTATACAAGGTATAATTAGAGATTTACAACAAAGTCCTAATTTACCGATTGAGTGGATATTACCTAATAATATAATTATTTGCCATGATGCTTTAACTGCATTGGTTGGTGGTATTGGTAATGATGTTGGTGTTGTTGTTGCTGCGGGTACTGGAACAATTGTATTTGGACGTAATCAACAAGGACAAACTAAGCGTGTTGGTGGATGGGGTTATATTTTAGGTGATGAAGGTGGCGCCTATAATATTGCTGTTGCTGGAATGAAAGCTGCGATGCGTGCGTATGATGGACGCGAACTCTCAACTTGTTTGGTTGAAGATTTTAAAAATCAACTTGGGTTAGAAAGTATTGAGGATTTAATTGAAGTTGTTTATCGACGTGGGTGGGGTGTAAGGGAAATTGCTAGTTTGGCGCCTGTCGTTGATAATGCAGCAGTAAATGGTGATGAGGTTGCAAGGGAAATTATTGATGAGGGTGTGCGAGAGTTGGTAAAGGCAACAAGAGTGGTGGTTACAGAATTAGTAGGCGATGATTTTGAAATTGTGACTGTGGGTAGTGTTTGGAAAGCAAAGTCTAATATACGTAAGAAGTTTATGGAATCTATTTGTGCTGAGTTTGGTAATGTAAGAGTTATTTTGCCACGGTATGAGCCTGCTTATGGCGCCTGTTTGTTAGCATTAAAACAACTGCATTTCTCATAAACTACTATATGAAAACTATATTTCATCTGGCTTTTCCAATTACTGATGTTGCCCAGGCTAAAGCTTACTATGTGGATGGTTTGGGCTGTATTCCTGGTCGCGAAAATAGACATGCGCTTATTCTTAATTTGTATGGTCATCAATTAGTGGCGCATACTACTAAGGAACCTTTAGAACCTCAACGCGGTATTTACCCAAGACATTTTGGGCTTGTGTTTACTGAGGAGAAGGATTGGGAAGAGTTGTTAGATAGGGCACTTCGGCGCCAGCTTTTGTTTCGAGAGGAGGCTAAGGAGCGTTTTGTTGGTAGTCCTTTGGAACACAAAACTTTCTTTTTGGAAGACCCTTTTTATAATTTGATGGAGTTTAAATTTTATCGTGACTCGGAGGCGATTTTTGGTAGTCCTGAGTTTGGTTTGATTGGTGAGAGGGGTTTGTAAGCACTGAAGTGCTTATTACGAGGTGCTGGGGGTGCTGGGGGTGTTGGGGGTGCTGGGGGTGTTGGGGGTGTTGGGGCGTTTGTAGTGCTTCGGCTACTGTTTTAATTGTTCGGATGTCGGTTAATATCCACGGGTGAGTTAATGCGGGTATTATTACTTCGTTTCCAAATGGCAGCACTGAACTGTTGGGTGGCACTATCATTAGGTCGTATGGTGTCCAGATGGAAGTGAAGCTGAGTTGTTTCAATATTTCAACGTCGCTGTTCAGGTCTTTGAGAAATAAAGTATCTGGACGCATTTGCACGCAACCAGGACGTTCTGACGCATAAGCAACTACGGTTCCGTTGTGTGGTGAGGAGATAGTTATAAACCTTTGTGTGCGAAAAATTCCTCCTAGTCGCTGGATGTAGTATCTGCTAACTAGTCCTCCCATACTAAAGCCAACTATATCTATGGGTTGGTCTGGTGCAAAGGTTGTTGATATGTATTTGGCTACTTGCCTAGCTAGGTTTTCTAGTACGACATCCCCGTTATTGGGAATCATATCGAGTGTGTATACTGACCACCCCTCTTTTTTCAGAAAGGTCGCCATTTTATTAAACACGGCGCCTGTATCATTGATTCCGTGTACTAGTATTACTGGGTTGCGTTTCATGTCAATAATTTTACTGCTGTTGCTAGGTAAAAAAGATAACACACTGGCTTATATAATATCTCAAGCGTAACTGGAAACTAATGTCTAAGAGCACTTTTGCTTGAGATATCATTAGATTCTCATGCTAATTCGAGGATAGAAATCGATTTACAGGATAAACTTATGTAAATTTTTGTAAAGAATAATGATAAAAATGATTGCCTTAAACAGAAATAAATCTCATAATAATCTCGTAGGGTATTGCGTATTTTGTGGAGGTTATATTCTGGTATTATTTTTAGTGTGAACTTTTTAGTGAAGAAACACTGTGCTTTTAAGAACTGGAGTTAACTAAGTACCTAGTTATAGGAAGTAAACTTAAGTCAAAGAGCAGTAACAATTTAACGAGCAAATTAAAAGTTAGGTAATTCCCCTAGTTTTATGAGTTAATTTTTATTAGAATAGAGGCAAAGTTGGTCAAATTAAATTTTGCCTGTTGTTTGTTAAGCTGAAGCTAGCAACATCAATTAATTATTCAAAAGGGTAAGAATTTACCTGATTTTTTACGGTTTTAATCGATTAGCAAATAGAGCAAACGGAGAGTTAATAATCATGTTCGGATTTATCAAAAATTTAGCAAAAAGAAGCGACAACAACTTTTTTCTAGAACTCAAGGAAGAAGTAGAAGAGAAAATTGCTGACGTAAAGGAAGAGGTAGGAAACAAAATTTCTGATGTCAAAGAAGATATCGGGAACAAAAAAGAAAAGGTTGCTGCAAAAGTAAAAGAAGTAAAACAAGAAACAAAACAAGAAGCAAAACAAGCAGCGACGAAACAAGAACCAAAACCCGCACCCGAAATGGCGCCTGCCGCTGCTTCATCAAATGGTAAAATGAGCAGAAAAGAAACAACGGCAGCAGCAGCTAAACCGAAAGACCCATCAGAACTAGCAGCAGCAGCAGTAGCGAAAAAGGCTGAAGTACAATTACCTAAAGAAACCAACTTTGCGACAAAATATTTGATGACTCCAAGTTCTAATGGTCGTCGTCGTCCAGGTCCAAACATGAACTCATTCTTGGAAATGGCAAGCAAAGTCAAAACACCAACCGAGAAGAAGTAATTAAAAGTTAGGAGTTAGGAGTTAGGAGTTAGGAGTTAGGACTCAGCACTCAGCACTCATCACTCAGCACTTTTAAAAAAACTAATCCACTATATAACTGAAATGCTGAGTCCCAGTTACTTGCTTCTTTACGAAAGAGATGCACATTAGACTGAATATGACTCAGCATTTCGTTTTGGTCTAACGCTGTTTCAGCAAATGGAGTAAAATCAGACCAAATTTTTACTTGTGGTAATTGTTCATCAAGCCAACTAGACAAATTATTCCAATTGATACGAACAGTATTTTGACTATTTGGTAGAGTAATTTCGATTCCTTTCTTCCACTCGTATCCACCATCAAAAATTCTTAAAATACATTTTCTACCAGGAATATGTAAATCAGAAAATTGTGCATAGTCTAGAGTTTGAGTTTTACGCTCAAGTTTTCCTCGTGCATTACGGTCTACAACTTCTTCAAATATAGGTAGTAACCCGGTAACACGTGCTTTTACTTCGTTCCATTCAAACGTCAGGGAACCAAGTTGTTTACTTTGGTTATGACAAACAACGGTAACTTCCCTACTATTTGACTCACTCTTCTGAAAATAATCTACTTGAAAAACCTGAATTTGCTGTAATGCTGCGAGCGTTGACCAAAAACAAGGAATCTCAGCTTGCTGTAATTGCTCCCCATAATATTTTAACTCCCCTATTGCCCCAGTTCGATACAGGCGCCAACCCCGACTAGGCAATAACAACCTCGCACTATAAGCATCCATCTGAGTAACTTTAGCAAATCTTTGTGCAGCTTGTGTTTTTAACTCGTTACTTATAGGTTCTAAAATCAACACACCAGCTTCATTACCGTGAGTATCTCCCATCGCTTCAGAAATACCGCGTTTACGTTCTTCCTCCTCAAACTCGCGCAGTCGCTGTAAACCTTGACGTGCTTGAGCCACTATTTTACTATTCGTTTCGTCGCGAAGCAGGCGCCGATAAATTTTTTCAGCATCTTGATATTTTCTCGATACCTCTTGGAGTCTTCCTACATAAAACTTAACCCAAGGGTCTTTTGGTGATTCTTGTAAAAGCTGTTTAAGTAATTTACCAGCAGTTTTATAATCTTGTTGTTCAAAGGCAGCTGCAACAGATTCAATCATATATATAGTATGTTACGTTACATCACGTTGTAAGCACTTTAGTGCTTTTCCCCCCAAAACTAAAACGTAGAAATTTCGGATATTTATTTAGAGGTGCTGATGGTAAGGACTGAAGTCCTTATTACGAGTTGTTTTCCATCTCGGCAGCCAAAATAGACAAAACAACAAAAGGCGCCGTTACAGCACGTAAAATTCTTCTACCTAGCGAAACCATTTTAAATCCAGCATTCACAGCATTTTCTAACTCTTCCTGACTCCACCCACCTTCGGGCCCAATGGCAATAACAATCTTTAGCTGACCTTCACCAACTTGGCGCCAACACTTTAATAAATGTGGATTATCACCACGTCCCTCGCAAATGTACTTTTGTTCAGCTTCAAATAAATTCAACCCCTGAGTAAAACTAACTGGTTCATAAATAGTTGGAACAAACGCACGTTCGGATTGCTCTGCCGCTTCTGCTGCTATTCGGCGCCAACGCTCAAGTTTTTGCGAACTAGGGTTTAAAAGAGTACGCTCACTTATTATCGGAACAATAGTATCAACTCCTAACTCAGTGCAAATACGTACTACGTCATCAAATCCGTTACCTTTGGGCAGTGCTAACAATAAGCTGATAGATACTTTTAACTCTGTCTGTACCTCTAAAGCTTCTAATATCTCACCGTACTCAGACTGTAAGGAAGTTAACCACCATTTTCCCACCCCATCCATGACAATGAATTTATCACCATCAGATAACCGTAGAACCCTGGTTAGGTAATGAAGCTGTTCTTTTTCCAATACAACCTGATTATCTCTAATTTGCTGCGGAGAAATAGTAATACGTTGTAGTTGCGCCATAAAAATTTATTTAGTCCAGTATAATATCTGACACATACGTCAATACATTACCCTCAAGAACAAATTACAGTAGTTATGACAGAGCAAAATAATTATCCTTTATATACAATCTATGTTTAGCCAAGTATTAGAAATAGAATATTTATCACATCAGCAAAAAGATGCCATGTATTTGTTGCTTGGCAACCATTTTGATGGGGTAAGGCGAGATGTGTTTGAATCAGATTTGAGTAAGAAAAATTGGGTTATTTTGCTTGAAGACGAGAAAACTCAACAACTCAAAGGTTTTTCGACATTATTAATATACACTACGCAATTTAATAATGAAAATATTAATATAGTTTATTCTGGAGATACGATTGTAGACCCTAGTGCTTGGTCGAGTTCCACACTGTCTCGCACTTGGATAACTTCTGTTCAGAAAATTAGGCGCCATTACCCAGAAGGTAAATTATACTGGTTGTTAATTTCAGGTGGTTTTCGTACCTATAGATTTTTACCGATATTTTGGCAGGAGTTTTATCCGCGATATGATAAAGCTACACCAGAAAATATCTCTGACTTAATGCACTTTTTAGGTTATCAGCGCTTTGGTGAGTCTTATAAACATATAGCAGGAATAGTTCGTTTTCCACATCCTCATGTACTTCGCGACGAGTTAAAAGAAATTCCATTAGAACGTTTACAAGACCCACATATCGAATTCTTTGCCAAATATAACCCAGGTTATATACGAGGTGATGAGTTAGTTTGTTTAGCTGAAATTAGCGAAGAAAATTTAACAAAAGCTGGTAGAAGAATTTGGTTTTCTAGAAACCTGGTTTCTTCTCAAAAATTCTAATAAAAATTAATTTATCGAATAGAAACCAGGTTTCTTATGTTTAATAAAATATTTAATAGCCCAGAATATTTTATCGAAGGGTGGTACTGGGCATTACCTTCACATCATCTCAAAAAAGGTCAAGTTAAACCTGTAACTCTTATGGGTCGAGACTTAGCAATATTTCGAGGACAAGACAGCTCAGTTACTGCTGTTGATGCATATTGTCCACATATGGGCGCCCATTTAGCAGAAGGAAAAGTAGAAGGTAACGCACTGCGCTGTTTTTTCCACAACTGGAAATTTGATGTTGACGGGACATGTATAGAAGTACCTTGTATGGGTGAAGCATTACCCGTCAAAATAAATACTTGGCAAACAGCAGAAAAGTACGGGATGATTTGGGTGTGGACAGGAAAAACGGCGCCCCCTGAGCGCTTACCCTTACCTTTCGTTCCTGAGTTAGAACACGAAGAATGTGATAGTGTTCTAGCAAAAAGATTTATCAAGAACTGTCACCCAAATGTTGTCATGGTGAATGCTATAGATGCTCACCATTTCAACACAGTTCACAACTTTCCTGTAAAAATAGTATTTGAAAAAAACGAAATACAAAACGCTATCACTTTTAGCAATATTACACGAGGAGGAGAAAATTCATTATTCCTGAAATTAATTCGTCCCTTTTATAAAAAAGCTGTGACATATAATATGTGTTACTGGTATGGAAGTACAGGTGTAGTTACAGTTGGTCCCGACTTCTTGCACTTCCATATTATGTTTACGTTGCGACTATTAGAAGGAGGAAAAACTGAAGGGCAAACAATTCTAATTACTAAAAAGCGCGCGGGAATACTTGGTTGGATTTTTAATAGAATAATATTGGCTTTAACTAATGCAGTCGGTAATTACTTTGCTAAAGGTGATACTAAAATCTTCCAAACGATTAAATTCGATTTGAAAACACCAACCAAAGCTGATAACTCCATCATGCAATTTATTCACCACGCAGAAAAACAAAAACCGCGAGTATGGTCAACATGGGAAAAAAGTATTTAATATTAAAAGTATGAATTATAAAATTACTGGTTTTGATATTCCTCATACTCACAAAGAAGATAAGCTGCGTCGAATATTAGACTCTGCGCTTCAAAGTAAAATAGGGAAAATAAAATCTTCTACAGACTTAATTTACTGGGATGCAGAACATTTTGATTTACACAAAGTCGATATTTTCGCAGATAGTACTTTAGAAGAACAAACCCAAATTTTACACCTTTGTAACCAAACACTGTTGGAAGAAGCTTACTTTATTGAAAAAGCTGGTATTGGTTACATGTCAAAAATGGTTATGCTCGCAGAAACCACTGAAGAACGAATGCTCTACGCATTATTTAGCGCAGATGAAGTAACTCACCTTGCTAAAATAAGTTCTTTTTTACCAAACCCCGAATTAGTTTCTACAAATAACCCTTTCTTACATTTACTTGCTGATGTCGCAGAAACTTCTGACAAAGCTGTACTAATATTTGTACTGCAAATAATACTCGAAGGATGGGGGTTAACGCATTACCGAAACTTGGCAAAAAATTGTATAAGTACAGAACTCAAAGCAGTATTACAAAGCTTTTTAGAAGACGAAAGTCGTCACCATGCAACTGGTGTTAGGTTATGCGAGCAAGTTTTGATAGAACATCAAAGTGAAAAAACCATTATTGAAGTACTCGCATCTTTTCTACAAATGGTACAAGTCGGACCACAGGGAGTTGTCGCAGCAGTCGAGCAAGTTAAAGGTAGTTTATCACGACAGCAGAAAATAACCGTATTTCAACAATTAGGCGCCGAATATCATAGTAGCAGTCGTTTGAACTTACTACGTGGCTTAATGACAAACCCGCAAACACTCTCAATAGTTCAACAACTAGACGAACACAACGCTTTTACACCTTTTTCAGTAGAACAGTGTGCAAGCTTATAAATAAAACATTATGAATACAATTATAGAAAATCAAAAAGTCAACCGTAGGCTAGAAATAAACCACAAACGTAACAAACAGCAAGACCACACCGCACTACTCGATGCTGCATCTGCTGCTTTCAATTACGAAGACTGTAAAAACGAATACTGGAACCCTGAAGAATTTTCCTTAATGTATGGCACTCCCTTATGGGAACAAGCGACTCCTAGCCAACGCATTATTTTAAATCAACTTTACTGGGTAGCATATTACTCGCAAATCATCTCCGCAGAAATTGCTACCATTTATTTTAACCAAACTAGTGCAGCAGGACTTTACGCCCAAGAAGATTTTCGCATAGTTTGCGACACGCTTGATTTAGAATCGAGTCAAGAGCGCGCGCACATCAATGCTTTTAAAACGGTAGCGAACGAAGTTGAAACAGCATTATTTGGTAAACGTATATTTAGCTATCCTATGCGTAGTCCGTTTGCCGAAACAATGGTTTTTGCCGACACCAACTACTTCAAGCGCAAATGGAAAGAACTACAGTTAAAAGCTTTTGGGTTACTTTCAGCAGATAACACCTTTTTGGCTTGTCAGTATTTTACAGTACGGGGAGTTAGAACACTCAACGGTAAACTCGTACAGCACAAGCTAAGTAACTACTACCAAAAACATCCCCACCAAGAACAGGCGCCTATACCAGCCAAAATATCTTACTATCACTTCATGGACGAGAGTTTTCATTTTAACAGTTCGACAATTATCTCCCATGATGTGATTGATTGTCTCAAACCACCAACAGAATTTGAAAAGTTAGTAGCAAACCTCGGTTTACAAGGTTGTCAAAAAGACCATTATCACTTTTCTTGTGTTATCAACGGCATTTTTTGGTATGACCCCGCTTTATATAGTGCAGTTTACCAAATGTTGTGTTCACCTGTGTTTAGTATGGATGGCGCCGAAGCAAAAGAAATGATGCGACGCTGTTTCACCGAAGAAAGCGAAGGACTACATCGTAGCTACAACACACATACCGAAGCAATGGAATCTTATAAAGTTTACCTAGAAAAACTCGATTATGTATGGAAAAGTAACAAAGAAATGACGTTGATGGGGTCTAACAACATTTCTAAATATTTAGCACATCAAACTAAAAAATTCAAACAGTTCGCATCATCATGAAAATATTCAATAACCCCAACATCATAGCTAAAGGATGGTATATAGCTTGCCCAAGTAAAGACATCCCAAAAGGCAGAGTAAAATCTTTAACATTATGCGGGCAAAAAATCGTCATCTTTCGTACAGCAAACGGACAACTCCACGCACTTGATGCATATTGTCCACACTTAGGAACCGACCTAGGAATAGGAAAAGTAGAAGGTAACTTTATTCGCTGTTACTTTCATCATTGGGCATTTGACGGTGAAGGAACTTGTCAAGATATTCCCTGTCAAAAAGAAATTCCTGCAAAAGCTAAATTACAAGCTTACAGTACAGATGAAAAATATGGCTTTATTTGGGTTTATCCTGATGCCAAGGCGCCAGAAGGTGTAGTAGAATTTGACGAACTCAAAGGTAAAACATTAATGGCAATGTTCGATAAACCCTTTGAACGAGGTTGTCATCACCACATTTGTATGATGAACGGTATCGATGCTCAACATTTACAAACCGTGCATAAATTAAACATCGATATGAAATTATCCTTACAAGCAAATGCCAGAGGTGACATTATAGATTTTACTTTAAATGGTGAATTTCCTAATACAACCCCTAGAGAAAGACTCGCACGGCAAATTTTAGGAAACTATTACGAATACACCATGAGGTACGCACACGGATGTATAGGACTTTTAACAATTATGAAGAAAGTCAAATTTGTGGCGCCATTACACATGATTTATGCTTACACCCTTATAGATAAAGGAACGCGCATTCAACCTATATATATAGCAGAAAAAAGAAAAGGAATATTAGGCGCCTTCAAAACAAAAATATTACTATTACTAACAAAAGCCGCTTACTACTTCCTAAGAGACGAAGACGGCATGATTTACGACAATATAAATTATAACCCTAACGCCCTCTTAAGCATAGATGAACCATTAGTAAAATACATGCACTACGTAGACCAACTTCAACCCTCAATATGGTCGAAAGAAAGCCCAGAAACCCGGTTTCCCCATCACTGAATAAAACAACCCAACACTAAGTACCAAAGGAAACCGGGTTTCTCAACAGCAACGAAAAATTATCAAAAACCAAAAGGCGCCAATTTAAAGATAACTCCTCTGTGAACTAGTTAGGCTCTGTGGTGAAAATAAAAAAATTAAATTAGTAGAGGCGGGCAGGGATGCCCGCTCCACAAGAGATATAACAATGAATAAAAAACTTTGTAAAATTAGTTTTGAACAAAATTATCCTGATATACATCTGAACAAAAACGATAATCTTTCTGAATACCTAACCATCCAAAACTCTCCTATATTATTTGGATGTCGAACAGGAATTTGCGGAACCTGCCTTGTATCTATAAAAGGAGATATACCTCCCCCAAGTGAAGAAGAAAAAGAAATCTTAGAAATCTTCGCACCAGAAAATCCACAAGCGAGACTAGCTTGTCAAATACAACTTACAAATGATATTGAAATATCCCCCTTAACATAAACATGAAATTCGAGGATTTTTGGTACATAGTTTGTGAAAGCAAACAACTCAAAACAAATACCGTTCTTTCACGTACAATCTTAAACGAGTGGTTAGTAATATTCCGAGACCCAGACGGAAAACCTGTGGCACTACGAGATAAATGTATGCACAGAAACAGTCGTCTATCCAAAGGAAAAGTTCATCAAGGACAAATACACTGTCCATACCACGGTTGGGTATATGACAAAAACGGCAAAGTCGTAACCATCCCCTCCGAAGCGAACAACCCCCGTATATGTAACGCACGTCAAACACTCACCTACAACACCACAGAACAAGATGGTTTTGTATACGTCAAACTATCACGCAACTCATCTGAAGATTTTAAACCTTTTGTGATGCCCAACTACCAAAAACCAGGATGGGAAACAGTGCGTGTAATAAACCGTTTTCAAAACAACGTCACCAACTGCGCTGAAAATTTTATTGATATCCCCCATACAGTTAGCGTTCACCCAGGAGTCTTTCGCACACCTCGTCAACAAAAACTAGAAATGTTGGTAGAAAGAAAAAACGGTACAGTTATTGCCCAATACCAAAACGAAACCAATAACCTAGGATGGTTCGCGCGCTTTCTCAACCGCAAAGCATCACAAATACATCATATAGATACATTTCATATGCCCAATATTACCAGCGTTGAATACGATATGGGCAAACACCGAAAACTTTTTATAACGAGTCAGTCAATACCAGAAACCGAAAACTCAACGTTAGTATACACCGATGTCACATATAACTACGGCATTTGGAACAAACTCGCACGTCCCTTTGTACATTGGACAGCTCAATATATTATCCATCAAGATATAAAAGCATTAAAAATACAATCAGAAGTCATAGAAAAATATGGCGCCCAATTTGCCAACACACCCGCTGATACCATTCATGTATTCGTCGAATCAATACGTAATACTATCACAGCAGGAGAAGACCCTCGTAAATTACCGAATAAATCAGTAAGCGTAGAATTTTGGGTATAAAAAATCTAAATATAATTTGTCATTCTGAGCGTAGCGAAGAATCTCGATTATATTTAAACTTTTCAAGATGCTTCGTTCCTCAGCATGACAAGAGAGATTGTAAGATGCTACCCTGCGGGAAAACTGCGTTAACGTTCCTCAGCATGACAAGAGAGGATGACAAGATACACAAAGAATAAACCTTATATTTAATTTTATGATAGTTTTTCCTGCTTTTATAATTTTGTTATCTCTAACCTTTGCTAATCAAAATATTATAACTCTGCTGGTTAGCAAAAATCGTCAAGATTGGCTTGTGGATATTATTGGTTTATTTTTTCAAGGAATAATTATCCCTATATTACAAATCACGATTGTTTTTCAATTTTATCATTACTTATTCCCTAGCTTAAAATCCACACTTACATTACATCCATTAATAGTATTTAGTCTTAGCTTTATTTGTGTAGACTACCTGTACTACTGGAATCATCGTTTATTCCACACACCTTGGTTATGGTCGGTGCATAAAGTTCACCACACAGTAACAACAATGGACGTAGTAGGAACTTCGCGCAATACATTATGGACAAGCTTTTTGATTATATACCTATGGGTTCACTCTTTGTTTATATACTTACTCCAAGACCCAACTTGGTATATTTTTGGCGCCAGTTTAACCTCTGCTTTAGATTTATGGCGCCATAGTAAATTTACACCAAAACCAACATCTATAATTTACCATTTACTTGCACCTTGGTTAATTTTACCGCAAGACCATGCATGGCATCACGCGCGTAATTATAAAGGTGGTAACTATGGAGCAAACTTTAAAATATGGGATAAAATGCATGGTACTTATTCAGATAATGAAAAACAACCAGAAAATTTAGGTGCCGTATCAAATCTAAGTTTATCACAAAAACTTTTCTTTCCTTTTATATGACTTTACTAAGTACAGTACTTTCTTTTTTTCCAACTTTAGTTATGCTAATGATATTCGGTTCATTTCTAGGAATTTGCTATCAACCTGGAATTATTAGTGTACTAAGTTTATTCTTTTCTATTTATATCTTCCCTTTACTTATTTATCAAATACATAATTACTTTTTACCGATAAAAGAAGATATTAGTTATCTTTGTGGCAAAGAATATTCACCTTGGTGGGGAAGTCATCAAATTCAATCTATTTATATAACGTTTCCTGTGTTTGAAGCCATATTGCGCTTAATACCAGGAGCATTTTCTCTATGGTTAAGATTATGGGGTTCAACAGTTGGTAAAAAAGTTTATTGGACACCAAAATTAGAAATCGCTGACAGAGGATTATTAGAAATAGGTGATAATGTTATTTTTGGATATGGTGTTGGAATTTATTCCCATATAATTAAACCCAAAAAACAAGATTTATTACTATACGTCAAAAAAGTAAAAATTGGTAGCAATGTATTTGTAGGCGCCGGAAATAATATTGCACCAGGGGTAAATATTAACGATAACACATACATACCTATATCTACCACACTTCCAGTAGTAAAATAATTATGAATATATTTATACAAATTTTTGGGAAAATTATTGCACCTGCTGCAAATAGATTTAATCGCGCGCTGAAAAAACCAGAAATCACGCAAAAAAATCTCCAAAAAGAACTTTTTCGACGTTTTACTCAAAGTGAATATGGAAAATCTTTAAATATTATACACTGGCGCCAAATACCTATTGTTGAGTACCAAGATATTGAAAGCTGTATAAACAACCTGACTTCTGAACCAATTATTTTTTACGAAAAAACATCAGGAAGTCGGAGTGCAGCAAAATTAATACCTTATACAAAAGCTTTGCGTCGTTCGTTTAATCATATGTTCTGTGTTTGGGCACATGACTTAATTGTCAATGGTCCAAAATTCTCAACAGGAAGAATTTACTTTTGTATATCACCACAGTTAACTCCACCCGCAGATGTTACAACTTTACAAGATGACTCTCAATATCTTGATGGTTGGTTACGCGCTATTCTCAGCCATTTTTTAGTGTCACCTCCTGGAATACAGCATATACACAATGCTGAAGAATTTAAACACAAACTTTCTCAAGCGCTACTACTCGCAGAAGACTTAGAAATTATCTCAATATGGAGTCCTAGTTTTCTCAAAGTCATTCTTGACTATATATACTCTCATCACAAACAACTCGCTGAGTCGTTAAAAACTAAAATATCAGCCGAACGCTACAACTTACTATTGGCGCCACCAGAATATAGTAAACTCTGGCGCCATCTCAAACTAATTTCATGTTGGGACAGTGCAAACGCTGCGGATGGCGCCCAAACATTACGAAAGCTTTTCCCAGGTGTATTAGTACAGGGTAAAGGACTTTTAGCAACTGAGGCGCCAATGACTATTCCCCTGATACCAGCGAAAGGATGTGTACCAATGTTGGATGAAGTATTTTTCGAGTTTGAAGACGAAAAAGGTAATATACATCTTCTCCACGAACTTAAAAAAGCAGAAGTATACGAAATTATTATTTCTCAAAAAGGTGGGTTATACCGTTACCGTATTAAAGACCGAGTTCGCGTTACCCACTTTTATCACGCTACTCCTTGTCTAGAATTTATAGGACGTACACAAGAAATTAGTGATTTAGTTGGAGAAAAACTGCACTCTGAGTTCGTCCGTCAAGTACTTGATAATTTACCTTTGGCTGAAACCAACTTTAAAACTTTCATACCTACACACATCCCAACAGCCAGATATATCCTTTTACTAGATACAGCGAATACAGATACGTTGGAACTTGCAGAAAAATTAGATACACTGCTGCAACAGTCTCCTCAATATCGTCATGCAAGACTTTTGGATCAACTGGCGCCAGCTTCCATAATAGTAAATCCTCATGCGGCTGAAATTCTCAGTTTACATAAAACACGCGAAGGAAAAAAATGGGGTGACTTGAAACATGATATTTTGAATACGGTGCCTATTAATAGAGAATTATTAAGCGAATTGAGTAATGTTTTTTAGAATACTTGTTATAAGTACAAGAATTTAAGACACTAGCCTGTAACGTTTAATTAGTTACATATGAATTTGTTGAAGAATACAGGCGTTGCTTTAGGCTTGTCACTTATTACAGGCACCAGTCAAGTTACAGAAAGCACATTCGCTATACCAACCAAACCTCAGCAAACGGCACAATCAACATCAAAAATTAAATCTAACGCAGTTTTTGCGCCTATATTGCCTAAATTAAAGAAAAATAGCAAAATTGCAATCTTACTACCTAAGCAAATTCCTGGCTCAGAAAGCGAAAATAAATTATACGCAGTTGTTGAAACCGCAACACCTAACAAGTATGGAATAATACTTGGATTTACTCCAGATTGTAATGGTGGAACAGCCTGCCGTTATGGTTTTGTCGGTGCTGAATCTGTTACAAATAAAACACCACGTCAAAGAGGTAAAGTTGTATCGTTACAAAATCGCACAACTGCTTATTTTACAGAATCACAATGTGGCGCCAATTGTTCTGATGGAATATTAACTTGGCGCCGAAGGGGTGTTCAATATAGTGCTGGTTTAAAAGCTGGTAAATTAAACGATGTGTTACAAATGGCTAATTCTTTTGTGGCGCCGTGATGTAGAGGCGGATTAACTTGCTCTGACTGCGGTTATAACAGACTCTATCAGTAAGTCTCCTGTTTTAACACGTAAATCTTAAATTGCTTGGTTAAAAATTGTAACAGCATGGATTTTTAGAATTATAATTAATGTCTCTATCTATATAGTGACATTATATTTATATTAATAATATGACGCATTAGAAGACAGTTCTAATACCTAGCAAAAAATATACTTAAATTTCATTAATTTTGTAATATTAAACTTAACGACTTTTTAGTACATACATATTTAAATAATAAGGCAATGGCGCCTAAGAATCAATATGCCATAGAAAATTTCACTTATCTTGTGAAATGTATCTTGTGGGATGGGCATCCTCGCCCGTCCGAAAAAGTCCGGACTCAAAAACTCCCAAAAAGTCCTAAAATTGAAAGAACAGGCAGGGATGCCTGTTCCACAAGAGTTTTTCAACCTGACCTTACTCTTCGTATTCGGGTTGTTTTTGTCTGACTTTTTCGGGGATGTTCAGGGGGGTTGGCGCCTCGTCGTCATCCCAGGCATCACGGTCTAGGTCTTCGTCTTCGTATTGTATGACTGGTTTTGGTAGTTCGTAACTGGCTGATTTTTCGTATTTATCTTTGCCAGATGCTTCACTCCAGTTATCGTCTTCGTCGTCGTCATCGTAGCGGGGTGCTGGCTCATAACTGGCGCGCGCTTCCATGACTTGGCGCCTTGGTGCTGGTATCGGTTCGTAGTCGTCTTCGTCCCATGCTGGTTCTTCGACTCTTTCGGGAGCGCGAACTTTTGCCATTGGTGCTTCGAGTGGTATACCGCTGGGAAGTTGTTTGTCTGCGGCAACTGTACGAGGTTGAGCGTAGTATTCTTCGTCACCGCTTCTATCCCAAGGCGCCCGACCAATACCCAAGCGTTCGAGTAAACCTACAGATAATTGTGTGAGACGTTCTTCGGCGCCTTCAAATACAATTAAACGGTTTGGGCCTGTGCTGACAATTTCTTCGATTGATAGTTCGTATGTGCTTAAAACTTGTTCGGGTAGTTGAGGTAGTCCTACTGATGCAATAACTATTGTTAATAGTTTGCCGTTTGCTGTATCAAATTTAAAGCCGCGTACTCGACCCAAAGCTTCACCTGTTTCGGTGATAACTTCCCAGTTGACGAGATTACTATAAGCTTCAACGTCAATATCTTCGATTGCGTCTTCGTTCTCTACTAAGATGACGTCAGCGATTTTTCTGATGCTATCTAAGTACATGTAACGGGGCACACCGGAAACGGAAATCAGGCTATCTCGTAGGCTAAATGCCACAACCTCGCGTTGGTCAACGTCTACCCATACCTGACTAATAATACCGAGTCGCCTAGCGTCGCTGGTGACTACCTGTGTGTTTAAAATATCCGAGCGTCTAATAGTTTGTTCTGAGGTCATTCTAATACCGAGTCCTGAATCTCGAATCCGGTTAATCTATACACTATTATTAACAAAAACTCAAGCCGATGTATGTTCCGATTTGAGCTTGATTCCCAAAACTTGAGTATAAGCTCCTCTCGCTTGAGTTACGCCGATTGTGCGTTCGGCTGATTCTATCATTGGGCGCCGTAAACTAACAACTATAAATTGTGCAGATTGCGCCTGTTGTTTAACCATTTTAGCTAATCGTTCTACATTTGCTCCATCTAAAAACATATCTACTTCGTCAAAAGCATAAAAAGGTGATGGACGGTACTTTTGCAGGGCGAAAATAAAGCTTAATGCTGTTAAAGATTTTTCTCCCCCCGACATTGAAGCTAGACGCTGTACAGGTTTACCTTTGGGATGTGCCACAAGGTTCAAACCGCTGATGAATGGGTCTTCGGGGTTATCTAATTGTAAATAACCATCACCATCTGAGAGTGTTGCGAAAATTGATTGAAAGTTTTCATTTACAGCATCGAATGATTCTTTAAACGCACGCTGACGCAATGTAGTGAAATTTTCAATTCTAAATAGTAGTTCTGTACGTTCACCTTCTAAAGTTTCGAGTTTTTGCGTTAATTCCTGCAAGCGGTTTTGGGTACGGTCGTATTGTTCGAGCGCGAGCATGTTAACTGGTTCCATTGCTTGCATTCGCTTGCTGAGACTTTTGAGTTCTTTTTGCAGTTCCTCTAAATCGACCGTTACCGGTACTTCGGGTAATGGGTTAGGTAAATCTGGGGCAATCGTTCGCAACTGCTCTTGAACATTAGTTAGTTCTTCTCGACGTGCGAGTTGAGACTCCTGTAATTTTTGGACTTCCCACTCAAGTTGCTGCTGACGTAATAAATGCGCGCGTAGTTCTGCTTCGAGTGCATCGCGTTTTTTCTTCTCTTCCCCTAGGTTTGCTTCTAATTCAGTTAATTTAGCGCGTGTTTGTTCTATAGAAGTGCTGAGTGCGGTTAATTCTGTAGAGACGCGATTAATCGCGTCTCTACAATTGGTTTGGTCTTGTTGGTATTGGGTTATACGTGTTTCTGATTCCTGAATACGTTCTGTTAAACGAGTAAACTGTGATTCCAAATTAGTTAAGCGCTGTTCGGCTTCACGTAGTGCGGTTTCCCGTTGTTTTAATTGTTGCTCGTTATTTTTGATGACTGCTTGGACTTGCTGCCATTCGCTTGGTGTTTGTTCTGCTTCTAATGTTGCTAAAGTTTGCCGTAACTGTGCTAATTGTTCTTCTTGACCAGGTAATGAGTTATTTAATATTTCTAAGCGCGATTGAGCAGTGGTAAATTTGTTTTGGTTTTGTGAGAGTTGAGATTTTGTACTTTCTACTTGTGCTGTTAAGGTTTTAACTTCACGCTGTAGCTGTTCTAACCGCAATTGTTGTTCACGTTTGGCTTGACGACTTTCTGTTAATTCTTGTGACAATTGCTTGACGCGGGCGCCCATTGATAAAATTGCATCGCTACATCTTTCTAAAACGCGCTCAATCTCTGTTAAACGTTGCTTTAATAATCTTACTTCTTCGGTTTCTCCTGTTTCTGGCGCCCCAAATCGTAATTGCGAACGTTGTCCAGTACTACCCCCGGTCATCGCTCCACTGGGTTCGAGCAATTCTCCATCAAGAGTAACTATACGATATCTACCTAAATGCGCGCGGGCTTGGTTTAAAGTTTCAAAAATCACCGTTCCACCAAACACATAACCAAAAACATCGCGGTAACGGTTCTCTGTCTCAACTAAATTAACTGCTAAATCAATAAAACCGTTTGCATTCCGTAAATCACTAACAGATGGTGTTCTTGCTGCTTGAATTTTATTCAATGGTAGAAAAGTTGCCCTTCCTGCACGACGCTGTTTGAGTAATTCAATCCCAGCGGCGCCTACAGAGTCATCTTCTACTACAATATTAGCCAATCTGGCGCCAGCAGCTATTTCTAAAGCAAGCTGATACTGTGGTTCTACTCGTCCTAACTCGGCAACCAGACCGCAAACCCCAGGTAAACCCGATTGTAATATTAACTTACTGGCGCCTGTTCCTTGGGCATCTTGTTGTGCTTGTGCTTGCGCTTCTAGTTTATCTAATTGCCTGGTTTTATCACGCTGTTCTGCTAAAAGACGCTTTTGTGTTTCCTGCTGTAACTGTAATTCCTGCTCTGTTGCGCTAAGGTTTTGTGCTAATTCTTGAATTGGTTGATTTGAACTATTAAATTCTTCTTGAATTGAATTTAACTGACTTTGTTTTTCAGCTAATTCTGGCTCAATACGCTGTAATAAATCGCTTTGTTCTTGAATTTGTGTTCTTAGCTGTGAATTACGCTCGCTTAACTGCGCTTGTTCTGTACGCTGCGGTTCGAGAGTTTGTAGCAAAGTCTCTACTTGACGGTTAAGTGCAGTTTGCTGTTGTACCCAAGCTTCAGAAGCTTCGGCAACTTGAGCAGCAGTTTCGCGAGATTCTTCTAAAGCTGTTTGAACTAACGCGCGTTGCTGCTGACAATATAATATAGATTGTTGCTCTACAGTTTGCGCTTCGGTAATTTGCTGCAAGTTTTTTCTATGCTGCTCAATTTCTAACTGTGTAGTTTGTAACTTTCTAGAAGTTTCTTGCTGTGCTGCGTTTAACTCACTAGCTCTGCGAGTTAGCTGTTTTCGTTCAGCTTCCTGGTTTGCTAGCTGTGACTGTGCAGCTAATAACTCTTCACCACCCAAAGTTTTGAGGAGTAAGTTGAGTTCTTCGAGTTCAATATTTTTTGCAGCAATTTGATTATTTACATTGGTCAACTGCTCAGTTAGCTCTAAACTTTGCTTATCTCCAGCTTGAATTTGTGTTTGTAAGCGTTCCTGCTGATTTTGTAACGTTCGCCATGATAATACAGCTTCCCACTTTTGCTTTTCCAGAAATTCTACACGAAATTTTTGATATCTTTCGGCTTTAGCTTTATCTTGCGCTAACCTTTCGCACTGCGCTACTAACTCCGACTCAATAATGCGGCAATTATCTTCTTTTTCTTTAACTTCCTCTAAAGTCTTTTTCGCTTGGTTAATTTTTCTATCGAATGCTCCCACACCCGCTAACTCATCAATAATTTCTCGACGCTCGCGTGCGTTCATCGAGATAATACTCGTAACGTCCCCTTGGAGTACAACATTATAACCTTCAGGGTGAACCCGCAGCCGTTCCAGTTCTTCATGTAACTCAGTTAAAGTACAAGAAATACCATTTATATAATAGTTAGAAGTATAAGTACCTTGCTGCGTTACACGTAATCTTCGCGTCACACACCAATCTTCACCCGGTTTCGCGCGAATTTTTTCCTTACGGTTTTTATCGTCTTCGCTAACTTCTTCTTCCTCTGGTTCCTCTTCTTCCGGAGGCAGCAAGTCGTCTTCAATAACCGTAACAGTTAAATCTTCATCTAAAACAGCATCCGGTTCATGGTCAGAAAGGTCAAAGGTAACGGTAACACTAGCTTCAACCGTCGAACGTCCTTTTGACACTTGTGTTGTATTAACCAAATCAGGAAGTCTATCTGCACGCATCCCTTTAGAACCTGCCAAACCAAGGCAAAACAGTAGCGCGTCCAGAATGTTCGACTTACCAGAACCATTGGGCCCAGATATGACGGTAAAACCTGTCAATAGAGGAACTGAAGTTGTGCCGCCGAACGATTTAAAATTTGTAAGTTCAACGCGCTTGATGTGAACCATAAGCGGGTATTTGTCTTGGGTAGGTGTGTGAGGAACGTGTTTTAGTGGCGCCGCTTCCAAATAAAATTTATTCAAGCGAGCCAATAAGGTATAAGTGTACCAACTATAGTGATATTTGCAACAGGGAAATATTATAATCAAAGAAAAATTTTTGTGAAGCTCCAACCCCTCCCCGTAATAAGGACTTCAGTCCTTACCCTGACTGCCTCAAACTTTAAACCATAGCACAAAGCCTTGTAAATACTACAATATTATTCAACCCATAGGAAATTTCCAATAATTAAATTAATCATCTTGTGGAACAGGCATCACGAACTGTTCTTCATTTAGGGCGGGCATTTATCAGTCAGGGCGGGCAAGGATGCCCACCCCACAAGATATTCCTATAATTATGTTAAGATTTATGTATAAAGTAAAAATAAACCTTAAGACTTCTCCGTCATTTAGTACTATTTAAGTCTATTTATAGAATTAAAATAATCAGTGGTGCTGTGACCTCAGAAGCATTAATCCAAGCCAAAGACTCGGAATCAGCAATTAATAAGCCTTATAACTTTTTGAATAAAAAAACACGCAAACAAATCAAGGAAACAATAAGGTTAGCGTCGGAATTAGGAAAGCGTGCGGAATTTTGGTTCCAAAATAAACCACATCCTGAAGTTCGTAAATATATAGAAGATAGGTAAGGAATCGTTATTGTATGGAGTAAGGAGTAGTATTATGTCATACTTTTTTTCCCTACGTGGTTGGTTAGAAGCCGAACCAGAAAAGTTTGATAAAGCAACTCAACTAATAGAGTCATTACAGCGTACTTATGAGCAAGATAGTAAAATGGGTTTTTATCTACAGGGGTGGTCTTGGAATAGAAACCCCATAAATTGGACAGCTTATTTATTTTACGGCGCCGACGTAACTGAATCTGGTTTAGAATTATTTGAAGATACACTAGATAAATTAATCAATACACATCTCAATTTATCAGGGTATTTTCATGCTCAAGGAGAGGATGGAGAGAGAAATTTAGTTTATCACATTACTGATGATGAATTAAGTACAAAAGTCAGTGACGTATTAGTGAAAGTGACGTAGGGTGTGTGACGCTACGACAAAATATCACTGAAAACGATAAGACCTGTAGCGTCACGCACCGACTATAAATAATGCCTGTTAATAATCTTTATTTTACCACAGAGACCACGAGAGAAACAGAGTCAGACAAAAATAGGCGCCATTTTAGACTGAGAAAACTTTTTAATCCTACCAAAAAGACCAAATTTTAGATTCAAGTAAAACCTGAGCAAGATTTTTTAACGTTTGTACACCCTGGTCAACAATATCGTAACAATATTATTAGCTACTTCCCAAAGTAATCTTTCGTAATTTACCTGTATATTATATTGAATTAATAAAGCATCTATCTCACTTTTGTGAAGATTCATTGTTGTAGCTAGAAAAATATTTCCCTATTGGTACTATTATATCATACAGGTAGGGAAAGGTTTTAGACAATGACTACAACCCTTGATGCAAGTAATCTCACGTTAAATCAAGTCAAAGCGCTCTTAAAATTTCAATCAACTTTTAACAACTCCTTTACGTCTTTGTTGACTTTGGAACCTTTAACTGAATCTGAGCAGGAGGAATTAGAGGAAATTAGGAAGTTGTTTGACTGCTACTATGGAGATGGAAAAATTAGTGAAGGGCAAATAAGATTTTTATTTTTGGCGCCTCTACTTAGACTAGCAGGATTTTATATTCCTCGCATTAAAATACTTTTAGAAGAAAAAATCGCCGATATCTTAGTAGAAGATAATGACAGGCTGATTAAAGGGCGTATGGATATATTAGCTTTAAATAGACAGATCGAAGAAACTGAAGTAACGCCATTTTGGGTTTTGGTTATCGAAACCAAGAATAGTAGTATAAATGCATTGGAAGGATTACCTCAATTGCTTACCTACGCATATGATGCGATTAAAGAACAATCATCAGTGTGGGGGTTGTGTACAAATGGTATGGATTATCAATTTGTTTATATTCAGCAAGCAAATTCACCTGTCTACCAGTTATTGCCAAAGTTGGATATAACTCGTGCTAGTTCATCTGTTGAATTGCTACAAGTCCTCAAAGCTATTCGCAAACAGTATTTTGGCATGAATTAACTTGCTATTGGTTTGGGGGCGCCATAAGTGCCTTGTTTGAGGTAGGCGACACGACACCCGCTTTATAAGAAAGAAATATTTGAACTAATAATCTTGACTATAAGAACTGGTTATGAAAAGCTATGTCTTTGTGAAGATTGACAGAAATGCATAAGAGTAGGCACAGTTGTATTTATAAAGTTAAGTAAAGGTTATTTAAGAATTAAGTCTTTTTAATGTGTAAGAATACGCAGGTTGTTATTGTAAGTACATCGTCAAAAATTCATGGTATTAGAAATATGAACTCATCAAATCCAGGTCAATTGGGTGTTTCAATCGCTATGGGTGTTGCTGTAATGTTGACCAGCGTCAGCGTTATTACGATTATGAGCATGTTTTAAATAACTGTATCAACAATCATTTTGGTCATAAAACTTAATAAAGCCTCTCTCTTCACTGAGGGAGGCTTTTACATTTACATATATATAAGATTTTTATGACTGATAAAGCTCAATACTTATTGGAATTACTAAAACGTAATGTTAAAGCTTATATTGCCAACCCGAAAACGAAAGCTGTAATGGTTACAGGTTCCGTTGCAGAAGGTTTATGTGATGAATACTCAGATTGCGATGTGATGCTTTATTACGATGAATTGCCTTCTGAAGAAGAATTGCGCCTCGCGCGTGAGCAAAATCAAGGTGTAGAGTTAATTGGGGTTTTGGGTGATAGACAAGAGGGCGCCGAGGAGCGAGACTTTCGTTGTAAACGGGGTTGAATGTCAATTCGCTCATGCGACGATAGCACAATGGGAAAAAGAAATTTCAAGCATCTTAGAAGAGTTTGATGTTAAATCTCCTATTATGAAAGCGATGTCAGGAACGCTGGTTGGGATTCCGTTGTACGGGGAAACGTTGATTGAGCAGTGGAAAGCAAAAATTGCGGATTTTCCGGATGGACTCGCGCAAACAATGGTCGAGCATTATCTCAAGTTTGTACCTATTTGGGGAATGCAGTCTAAGCTTGCGAAAAGAGATACAACGCTTTGGTACTACCAAATAATGGTTGAATCATCCCAAAATCTTCTTGGTGTGTTATCTGGATTAAACCGCTTGTATTATTCAACGTTTCAATTTAAGCGGATGAACAGATTTATTGAGCAAATGGAGATTGCCCCTGTTAATCTTGCCTCTCGTCTCGAAGGTTTGTTTAATCATGAAGCTACCATTGCAGTTGATGAACTTGAAGCATTAGTTCAAGAAACTCTAGAACTTGTGGAGATTCATATGCCCGAAGTTGATACTTTTAAAGTAAAACGGAAGTTAAAGTGGAGACAGCAACCGTGGAAACAGGCGCCTTCCTCAAGCCCTCTCTAGCTGCTCTCTCTGTACCCTCTGCGCCTCTGTTAATTCACTTTCATCTGTTACAATTTTCCCCAATATATCGCTAAAATAAACAACTTCGTAATTAGGTGCCAGTTCTATTTGCAGTTGCTTCCAAAGTTTAATTGCCTCTTCATCAAAATCTGCTTCTACTTCTGGGCTAGAAAAGCCAGGTGAGTTTGTGGGGTCATCCCAGTTTAATGTTGTGTTGTAAACTGCTGCCCATTTATACAATCTGCTTATAGTTTCTTGACTTAAAGGCAGTTTTGCAGGGTCGATATTACCAACTAGGTCTCCCGATGCCCACCATAAAGGGTAACATCCGTAGTCTGCCATTAGTTTAATTTTGGTTGACATAGATGTTTTAATTGATTTTATATTAAATTTTAGAACAGACGTGCTATTACAAATTTACGTCTCCACAGTCCTTTAGTTTATACAGATTTTTTCCAATATATGTATACGAACAAAACTCTATGTAATGTTACGTTAGAAATAGCACGCATCAGTTTATTAGACTTAATCTTTTGTAAAACAGAACTCAAGTATAAAAAATGTCATCCTCGTTAATAATTTATACGAGTTCTTAATAAGCAATTGCATATTTTTGGTCGTTCATAAATTTGGTAAAAATCTTAAAGATGCTTCGTTCCTCAGCATGACAATAGTGTGGATTTTATTCGTTTGCGGTAGAGTTAACCTCCGCCAACAATTGTGACTATTTCTAGGTTGTCGTTGGCTTTGATTTTTGTGGTTTCCCAGTGTTGTCTGTGTAAGATTTCGCCGTTGTATTCAACGGCAACGAGACGGGGGTTAAAGCCTAGTTGTTGAAGTAAGTCAGGTAAAGGGGTTTGCTCTGTACATGTACGGGGTTCGCCGTTTACCTGAAGTGTTATTTGCTTTGACATATTACTTGCGTTCAGATTGAATGCGGTTCAACTGCGATAGTAAATATTGTGTTACTAAGGTTGGTTGTTCTGCTTGCATTAAACTTCGTACTACTGCGACTCGACTGGCGCCTGCGTCGATAACATCATTAATATTACTAGTATCGATTCCACCAATCGCGAACCAGGGTATTGTGCTATGCTGGGCTGCATATTGTACATATTCTAAACCCGCTGCGGCTTTCCCTTCTTTGGTAGGTGTTTCATATACTGGCCCTACACCGATATAATCGGCGCCATCTGCAATTGCCTGTTGCATTTCTTGCGGATTTGTGGTAGAACGACCTATCAAGCGCTGTGGTCCGAGTAGCTGACGCGCTACTGAAATGGGCATATCTTGTTGCCCTAAATGTACTCCATCTGCATCTACCGCTAACGCTAAATCAACGCGGTCATTGACTATAAACAGGGCGCCGTAATTGCGACATAAATCTCGTAGTGATACAGCTAAATCAAGACGTAGCGTATCGTCGGCATTTTTGTCACGGTACTGTATCAAAGTCAATCCACCTTTAAGTGCGGCTTCGACGGTTCCAATTAAATTTTCTGACGGGGAGGTTACAAGGTAAAGACGCGCACGCAAAAGCATTTGATGCCGCTCATAACCCATTAAATTCGTTTCTAGGGTGTAAACTCGATAACGCATCTGCTTAAAAGCAATTCCCATATTGGAATTGACGAGCTTGCCATACTCTTCTAAAACTCGCAACGCTTCTTGAACGCGACAAAAGTTAGCTTGCAAAAGTGCCCTGATACCAGAACGTGTTTCTTCTTGTGGGTGAGTAATTTCTGTCCCTGTATCACATAAAGTATCACGCGCTGCACGTAATTCAGCAGTATGCCAACTAGCGATTTCTTGCCGTAGTTGCTTGCATTCAGAAGTCATTTGGACGTTGTTTAACCCAAAGCGACACCATTCTTCTATGACTCGCAACCCTTCGCGCGCACGGTCTAAGTTAGCATCTAAAATGCGGTAAACAACTTGCTGTATCTGCTGTTTCTGGCTGTATGGCTCGACCATTACAACAACCCCATTAGTGCTTTCATCGTAATAGCCAGCCTGTTTCATATTGGCAACGTGTTTCGCATTCGTGTAAAGGTTTGTTATCGTCTTCAAGTTAATAAACGCAGGTTGGCGAAACCCAAAGATATAAGCAAAGTGCTTACCTTCCTACTTTGTATCAAAAATAGCCAATTGGTCAATATGTCCTCTGGTTTACTTGACTCCGTAACTTTACGTAGTCAAGAATAAAGAGTTTTAAAAACTATGTAATAAACATCATCGACATATTGACAATAAAAGTATAAAAAAGTCTTGTTGGTTAAAGGAGTGCAAAAAATTGATTAACTCTTACTCTTTCCCTAAATCGTCTCGGTCGGGCAATTTGCCAAATAGTTCCGCATTTTGTCATTATCCATCATATTGGTTCCTCAAAATTAACGAGATTACTTCGGTATTCCGTTCGTCAGTACTATTACTTGGCTTAACCATTACTGTCGCATCGACTATATTGTCAAGCGCTTTTTCTAGCACTGCCGTTGCTCAAACTCAATCGTCGCAACTTAGAACAGTTCAGGGTGAACAAACAATCTCTCAGGTTAATGTCCTATTTGTCAACCCAAGTGCTGGAGATGACAAAACCGGAAATGGGAGTGAACGTACTCCATTTAAGACTATTACCCAAGCTTTGCATGTTGCAGCGCCACAAAGCACGATTATGCTTGCTCCTGGTACATATACTGAGCAAACAGGTGAAGTCTTTCCTTTGATACTCAAACCAGGAGTTTCTATTCAAGGCGATGCTAGTACTAAAGGACGCGGTATTGTAATTCAAGGTGGCGATGATTATCTTAGCCGTACCTTTGGTAAACAAAACGCTGCAATTGTTGGCGCCAATCAAGCATCTATTACTGGTATCACAGTAATGAATCCCAAACCACGTGGATACGGGATTTTGATTGAGTCAACCAACCCTACAATTAGTGAGAATACCTTTGCAGGCAGTACCCAGGACGGAATTTCGATCACAGGTAATGCCACACCAGTTATAAGCAAAAATTATTTTTATCAAAATAAAGCAAACGGACTGACAGTTTCTGGTTTTGCTCGTCCCGAAATTAGAGATAATATTTTTCAACAAACAGGATTTGGTATTAATATTGCTCAAAGCGCGGAACCATTAATTATTGGTAATCAAATACAATTCAACCGAGCAGGAATTGTTGTCCAAGCATCCTCACGTCCGAAATTGCGTAATAATTCAATTCAAAGTAACCGTGAAGATGGGTTAGTCGTAATTGCTCAAGCAGTACCTGACTTGGGTAGTGCAACAGAACCAGGTGGTAACGAGTTCCGCAACAACGGACGTTATGATATCAACGCTTCGGCATCGAAGCAGTTATTTTCTGCCGTTGGTAATTCTATAGCAAGTAACCGTATTGCGGGTAAAGTTGATATTAGTGGCAATACAACTCCTGTAGCCACTGCCCAATCTGTTTCAACTCCAACAGAATCTAGTAACGAGATTACGTTTACTGCGCCATCCTCAACTACTAACATTGCCCGCAATAATATTATTAGCAACCGTACTTCTAGACAACCTTTAAACAGTCAGTTAACGCCGTTGCGACCAATAAACTCACAACTTGGTGCATCATTGGCGCCTCAAGTTGCCACTAATGATACACCCCAAATTAATTATGTCCGCATTAGCCCAGAAACTGTAGAATTTACGGCGCCTGCTTCTGCATCAACTCAGCTATCAGCACCTCAACCCTTACAACCCATTCAAACAATCAATCCCAATACCAACACCAACACCAGCAATATAATTCAAATGCCAACATCTACAATGGCGCCGATGCCTAATAACCAGTCGTCACAAATTGCCACTGCATCTACAGGCATAAGATACCGAGTGATAGTACCCACATCAAACGAACGAGACGAAGATGTAATTCGTTTCCTTGCTCCTGGAGCTTTCCGCACTACTGTACGTGGACAAGGAGTAGTTCAAGTGGGAGTATTCAGCAACACTTTCAACGCCGAACAAATGTTAAGAGTTCTTAACAATAATGGCTTGAAAGGAATGATTGAACCTCTGAATTAGTTAGGAGTGCTGAGTGCTGAGTGCTGAGTACTCCTCACTCAGCACTCAGCACTCAGCACTTTCCACTCTGACAATGGATTTTAATTTCGATGCGAAAGATTCAGAGACTTTGGTTTTTTCGGGAGTGAATTGTTCAATAGCAGGGTGATGAGTTGCTGGTGGCAACATTTTGACCAGCTGTGTTGCTACATGGGACTGAGATTTATGTTCGACTAGTTCAATATTTGGTATTGGTGGTCGGCGAACAGCTGTCCAGTCTAGCATTGTATTATTTTTTTCGCCTTGATACGAATTCCCACTATCAGTACGATTTCTATTAGATTGATTATTAGTATCTTTTTTATCTAATTCAACACTCAAGTTGTTTTCGGTTCGAGAATTTTGGATATATGTATTTTGATAGTTGTTCGTTTGGGGAACAGGTGGTAATGCTGGCAGTTGTTGCGATGTTGATGTGGGTGTTGTTAAAATTTGAGGAAATTTGCTGCAAATCAAACGCTCAAATTCCATGTTGAAATGGAACGATGCTTGCCCACGTCGCAACCAAATATTAAGAATTTGCTCAACTGAAATGGCTTTGTATCGACCTTGATATAAGGCTTCTACCACTGCTAAGTGTAGCCAATGCAATGGAAATTGCACCTGCCAGCGCGCGATTAACTCGTTTGCTTTGTAGCCACCTAGGTCAAAACTGTAATGAGTTAATAAGCTTACTGCTAGGTTTGTGTAGTTTCCATAATAGTTCTCGTAGCTGTCATAGTTGTCCGGTATGGAAGCGGACATCTGACTTTCAGCTTTGGGTATTAAGCAGAGATTGGTCTCCCGTCGCATATAGCTGGTTGTGCTTTTAGCTACAGTTAAGTATTTCTAAGTAGTTCTTTTATGTAAAAGAAGTGTTCTTAATTCTACCTGTAACAATGAAATTAAGAAACGATATACGGTGAATTTATTTTCGGTACCCGATTTAAGGCTACTAGCGCTTGGTATACCATAGCTGCTACTTCACCTCGTGTTGCCTCCCGGTTTGGCTCTATTTTTTTGATACTTGGATAGTTGACGACAATATTATTCGCTGTAGCTATAGCCACCGCAGCGCGCGCACTTGAAGGAACTGTATTTATATCGCTGTATAACCCTAAATTATCACGACTGGCGCCTGAAGTCCCAATTCCGCTCACCAACGAAACAATTACTTGTAACCTAAGAACATTTTGGTTGGGTCGAAAGCTTCCATCGCTCAACCCACTCACAAATCCCCCACTCGCAGCCACCTTTATTGCACTATAACCCCAAAACTCTTTCGGTACATCCGAAAATTCCGGTGTAGACCTTTTCGCAACTGGATTAAATGCAGCAGCTACTAGTGCCGCATACTGAGCGCGCGTCATCGGTTTATCTGGTTGATATGTACCATCCGCAAACCCATTCGTTAAATTAATACTCACTAAAGCACGAATAAAGTCTTCTGCCCAATGTCCCGTTAAATCACTAAATGAAGCTACATCCGTCACTGGCGCCACAATATAAGCTGATGCAATCGGTTTTAAATTTCCTTGTGTCACCAAACCTTGACAAATTAATGCAGCAACTTCTGCACGGGTGATATCGCGCATTGGTTGGATTTCATCAGGAGTCGGATAATTTACTACAAGTAAATTCTGTGTGGCAATTGCGACGGCAGAAGTGGCATAACTAGGAATTTGGGCACGGTCACTATATGCCATTAGTAAGTTAGAATTACCACCGCTCAACTTTAACCCGTTGACCATTGATACTAGTGCTTGGACTTTAGTCAAATTTTGCGCGGGTCGAAATGTTCCATCTGGGAAACCGCTAATAAACCCCATATTCGCAGCAGCAGCAATTGCTGGAGCTGCCCAAAAGTCTCGTTTTATATCTGTAAAATTGGGAATTTGGTTTTTTGATTGAATATTAAAGGCTTTAGCTACTAATGCTGCGTATTGAGCGCGGTTGATTGGTGCATTTGGTTCAAAGTTACGATTAGGTAAACCACTTATGAAACCCTTTGTAACTAATAACTCTATAAAAGGCGCCGCCCAATGTCCACCAATATCAGGAAAAAGGCTATTGTCTCCGGTATCAACATCATCACTAACTGCTGCGACAAACTCTACTAGTCCCTTTACTTGCACGGGGTTGACTTGGTTGCCAGCACTATTAATTGTACTAGAAGTGGCATTTTGAATATCAAATTCACCATTGCCACGAAAAATATTTGCTGCTTGGTCTTGTGAGCTACCTAAATCTGGAATCGCGTTACCATTGACCAATAATCCACCCTGCGAGTTGTTCTCTATCAAATTGCTTCGCAGTACTGGACGTGCTTCGCGAGACAATGCAATGCCAGTTTTATTATCTATAAATTTATTACCTGCGACTAAAGGCGCCGAAAAATCACTAATCGCTAAACCCAAACCGTTTTTCTGAAAAGTATTTCGCAGTATCTCGCCTTTACTATTACGTGCTATTACTATTCCACCAGCATTATTTTGTATAAAATTGTTACCTGATATCAAAGGCTTGGCTGTACCACTAACAAAGATTCCCTCTCTACCACAGTTGTTAAATGTACAGTTAGTTATACTAGGTGTGCTGGACTCAATCCAAATACCAGTCCCTCTACTAGTATTATTAGTTACTGTTACACCCGATAGACTTGCGTCATCAAGTAGTAGCAAGGTAATATTCTGGGCGCCGAAACTAGGACTGTTGTATTCACCGCTTCCGGTTATAACAATACCTTGACCGAGAGTAGCTTCATTACCAATGACGATAACCCCTTTCGGTATGACTAATGGAAACTTTTCACCTGCTTTATCGTTGTAAGTACCAACAGCAAGTCGAATTACGGCAGATTTTGCCACTTGCAAGGCACGAGTAATACTTTTATAGGGAGATTGCCGTGACCCCGCATTGGCATCATTTCCAGTCACGGGGTTGACGTAGAGTGTTGCGACAACAAGGGTAGAGTTTACCATAATTTGGAGGGGTTAAGGGGTAAATAAAGAATACCGAGAAAAGAATAAATTATAAACAGCAAAAACATTCAATTTATACTAAAACCCCAATGTCAAATACTTTCCCCTTTACCTCTAGCCTTTATAATTAGTGCTTTAATTATTTCTGGAGATTGCCGAAGCGTAAAATGATTGAAGTTGAACATCTGAGTAAGGTATATGGCTCTACTAGAGCTATTTCTGATGTGACGTTTAACGTCGATAAGGGTGAAATACTGGGATTCCTTGGTCCCAACGGCGCCGGAAAAACTACTACTATGCGGATTTTAGCTGGATATTTACCAGCTACTAAGGGTACAGCACGTATTGCTGGACTTGATGTACACGAAAATTCTCTTTCAGTTCGGCGCCAAATTGGCTATTTACCAGAAAATCCGCCATTATACCCAGAGATGACGGTGGAAGGGTTTTTATATTTTGTTGCGCGCATTAAAGGAGTAAGTGCTGCGCGGAGGAAGGAAAAAGTTGAGACGGCACTGTCCAAATGTAACCTTATAGACAGGCGCCATACAATTATTCGCAAGCTTTCTAAGGGGTACAAACAACGTGTTGGCATCGCACAAGCAATCGTTCATGACCCACCAGCAATAATTCTTGATGAACCAACAGTTGGTTTAGACCCCCGGCAAATAATAGATGTGCGAAACTTAATCAAAAGTTTGGCAGGAGACCACACAATAATTCTCTCTACACATATTTTGCCCGAAGTCAGTATGACCTGTAGCCGCGTTGCAATTATTAACCAGGGTAAAATTGTAGCAACAAACACCCCAGAAAATCTGATGACACAGTTGACAGGTGGTTCGGGTTATGAATTGGAAATTAGGGGTGAAGCGTCTCTAGCTAAACAAGTATTGCAAAACGTTACAGCCGTGATTTTGGTAGAATCAATTCCTACGATGGCAACGCATGGCATGATTTTACCAGAACGAGCTTACTTGCGAGTTGTAACGCAACCAGGAACCGAGCCAGGAAGCGAAATCGCACAGACATTACTGCGTGCTGGATTTGATTTATACGAAATGCGTCGGGTTAGCGCTACCCTCGAAGATGTGTTCTTAAAGTTGACAACTGAAGAAAAAATACAGCCTACCGAATCAGTTGATGAAGTATCGGAGCTATCGAAATAATGGGCATTATATTAAGTAACATTATTGCTATTTATCGCCGTGAACTGCAAAGCTATTTTGTTTCGCCTCTAGCTTATGCCATAGCGGGTATTTTTTGGTTTTTATCTGGACTCTTTTTTATACTGATTTTACAAGATATTCTTCAGTATGTAGCAGGCTTAGATATTCAAGGGCAACAGTTTCAAGTTCCTGTACCACCCTTCGATGTCCCATATCAATTTATTAATGCTTTCCTCGACCGTATGGGGTGGATGCTTTTATTCATACTTCCAATTTTATCGATGGGGTTATATGCAGAAGAACGGAAACGCGGCACTTTGGAGCTACTTGCTACATCTCCTGTTACTAACTGGGCAGTTGCCGTTGGTAAATTACTAGGAGTACTAACGTTTTTTACTACGATGGTTATACCTTTGCTTATATTTGAAGCCATTGTGATTGGTGCTGCGAGTCCACCAATGCCACCTTTGATTTTACTATCAGGTAATTTAGGGTTAATTTTACTGGCAGGGTCTATTTTATCTGTAGGGATGTTTATTTCTTCGTTGACTGACAGTACAATTTTGTCTGCCGTCCTGACGTTCGCTGTCATTTTAATGCTATTGTTCGTTGATTTAATCGCCAAAAACATCGGTGGAACTTTTGGTGAAGCTATAGGTCATTTATCGCTACTCAAGCACTACAACAGTTTGATTCGAGGTGTGTTTGACACTAGTGCAATTATATTATTTGCTAGTTATATGATTTTAGGGGTTTTTCTAACCGCTCAGTCAATTGATGCACTTCGCTTTCAAAGACAATAATAACTATGAAAACTATTGCTAATAGAAAGCTTTGGAAACTGATATATTGGCTATTTTGGCTGGGGCCGTTCCTTGTCACTGCTGGTTTAACGGTTGGGTTAATTTCTGGTTTCAGGGGAGTTGTCCCCCTGGTGCTGCTCATACCTGGAGTTGCGCTTATTGCAGCTTGGATAATAATTGAGGGTCAAAGAAATAATTGGTTAGGGCAACGTTCGACGCAAGCAGGTACTAATGCTCTATTGGCAACGCTTGCTGTTTTGGCAATGCTTGGCTTAATAAATTTTATCGGCGCCCGCTACCATCTAAGGACAGATTTAACGGAAACACAATTATTTAGTCTTGCACCTCAGTCGCGGGAATTAGTACGCAATTTAAAACAACCTGTAAAAATATGGATATTTGATGTAAACCAAAACCCTGTAGACCGTGACCTTCTCGAAAACTATCGGCGCCAAAGTAGTAAATTCGAGTATGAGTACGTAGACCCACAAGCAAAACCAGGGTTAGCGAAACAATTTGGCGTTAAAGAAGCAGGTGAAGTTTATTTAGAAACGAATCAACAACGTAAATTAGTACAAGTAGTGAACCAGAGCGAACGTCTAAGTGAAATTCGTCTGACCAACCGTTTACAACAAATTACTTCTGGCACTTCAGTCAAAGCGTATTTTCTACAAGGACATGGAGAGTCTCAACTGACAGCAGGTGAAAATTCGATATCACAAGCAGCCAAAGCTTTAAATGATAAAAGTTTTACAACAGAACCCTTAAACCTTGCCCAAATATCTGAGGTGCCAAAAGACGCAAACGTTATAGTTGTCGCAGGTCCCAAACGTGCGCTGTTTGATACAGAAGTCAAAGCACTGCAAAACTACCTTAACGGTGGTGGTAATGCTTTATTAATGATAGACCCAGACACCGAGCCTAAACTTGAACCTTTACTCAACGAATGGGGAGTCAAGCTAGATACTCGTTTAGCTGTTGACGTAGCTGGTAGCGAAGCGCTTGGTCCAGCAGTTCCCATTGTCACCGAATATGGAAAACATCCAATTACAAAAGACTTTGGTAATGGTATCTCGTTTTATAGACTAGCTCGTCCTGTTGACACAACCCCTGTCAATAATATTCAAGCAACACCATTATTATTAACTAGACCTTACCCAAGTACATGGGCAGAAAGCGACCAAAAAAGTGAAAAATTAGAATTTAACGAAGGTCAAGACCGTAAAGGACCTCTCACTTTAGGTGTTGCTTTAACCAAAAAACTCTCTACACCAACACCCACATCAGGAGAGTCACGTTTAGTTGTAATTGGAAACTCAGATTTTACTACCGATGGTTTATTTCAGCAGCAACTTAATGGAGATGTTTTCTTAAACTCTGTTAGTTGGCTAAGTCAGCAAGACCAGCAACCTCTTTCAATACGACCAAAAGAACAAAAGAACCGTCGAGTTAATCTTTCTGTAGCTCAAACAGTTCTTTTGCGGTCGTCAGCGCTGTTTATACTTCCTTTTGTTGGCTTTATAGGAGCAGGTTTACTTTGGTGGCAACGACGTTGATGTGGTGGTTATGAAATTACAACGAACGACTTTAGTTTTGATGTTGCTGGCTTTGGGTTTAGGTGGCTTTGTCTACTATTATGAAATTCTCGGCGCCAACCAGCGTTCTGAGGTGAGTGAAAGTCAAAAGCGAATTTTTAATTTTACTGCCTCGGATATACAGTCGCTGACTATTACAAGAGGTAGCGATAATATTATTTTAGAACGCAGTGGTACCCAGTCACCTCCAAAATGGTTACTCAAGGCGCCTCAAACTTCACCAGCGTCAGATGCATCTGTGTCATATTTGACAGATTTACTCGTAAAAGGACAAATAAATCGAACGATATCAAGCCAAACTAGCCAATTGAACGAATTTGGTCTAGACCAACCACAAGCGACTATAGAAATCAAACTTAAAAATCAACAAACTCATAAGTTAATTTTGGGTAAACTTGATTTTAGTAATAACTTTTTATATGCTCAAATAAACTCTAGTCCTCAATCAGAAAGAATAAATGTACTATTAGTTTCCAAAGACTTTCAAAACGCTGTCAACCGTGATATATCAGAGTGGACGCAAGCTGGAGATAATCCTGGACAATCGTCTCCATTACCATTGCCAACTTTTAATACATCATCTCCCACTCCTAAAAATTGAGTAGAGAGACTAACCAAGTAAGCATCCCTACAGGTTAATTTTTTTCTTTTTGAAACTTAGAAGAATTAGAAATTGAAAATGACAGAGAATCTGTCAAGTTCTTTTTAGAATTAATATCATCAAGTTCTTTAGAATTCGACAAATCTAATAACAAATTTATTAGTTGTTTGTTTTTCTTGTGAAATTTCAATAGTTCTAAATACGCGAAAGGTACTGTAATCGGCCACAAAATGGTAGCTAACACCAAAATAAAGGTTGAAAGCGAGCGCATTTGCGGACTCATTTCTTCGTCTTCTACAAAGAAGTCGAGCCAGCGTACAAAAAATAACCCTGCAAGCAATATATAAAATACTAATAACAAATAAAGCATGATTAAAAAAAGCTATTGTAACTTGGCGCTCGGTAGATACAGCACTAGTTTTTATTTTTACATTAGGCTGAAATAATTTAGAGTTTAACTCACTGAACTTATACGTACCTTTTACTTACCTAACCCTCGGTCTTTGATTATACTAGCATTCAATCGCCTCAATTACAGAATGACAAAATACATATTCAATTGTAAACGCCTTTTTGCAATATTGCAGGCGCCTGCACTATAGAAAAGTTCATCTCCGTAATTGGTAAGAAGATATTCAGTTAAAGTTCGTAGATTCAATGAATAATTAGTAGCGATTATTACCTTTTAAAAAATAAAAATAATTCATAAAAAATATTGATAAGTAAACATTATTAATAAAAATGGAGCAAATACTTAGTTGCTATTACTGAAAATAGCAAACTTTTTGTTTCAGTTTATGAGCAATTATTCGTAAAATAGCTTATATATTTAGTTTTTTAATGTTTAATTAATTTCGTTTATTCAGCATAATTACTTAAAAATCATTTACTTTAATAAAATTGCTCTGTAATATTACGTAGGGTGTGTAACGCCATAACAATATCTCAACGAAGTGAATAATTTCGTAGCGTTACGCACCAAAAAGATTAGCAACGGATGTTAACGGATGTAACGGATAAGTAATCTTAGATAACAAAATCTATATTTTTGACGAATAACTCATCTGTTAAATCCGTTGTATCCGTTGCGCTCCCTACCCACTAAAACTTATGAAACAAACCAAAGCGTGGTTTGTATCATTAATTTTGGGGTGTTGGTTTGCAACGGATGTAACGGATGTAACGGATGATTTATTTGCTACAAACTTGCATCCAGTTATTTAAAATTACTTATCCGTTACATCCTAGAATCATCCGTTGCCAATTTTCCTACACTCCAAAACTTATGATATAAACCACTAATAGTCCGTGTCATTAGTTTTGGGGTGTTGTGCTATACTTTTAAATATATAACAACACAACTAAAAAATACAAGCATATGAGCCTTCGGTGCCGCTTGCTTATATTATAAGATCAACTGGGTGCATGAATAAAAAACATAAAGTGAATCTAAGCGACGACCAACGAGTACAGCTACTTGATTTTGTCAAAAAAGGTAAGGCTGGCGCCAGGGAAATTCGCCGCGCGCACACGCTACTAATGGCGGATTCCGGTAGTACAGACGAGGCGATTGCAAGAACTCTACATACATCTATAAATACAGTCTCTAGGACTCGTCAACAGTTTTGTGAAGAAAATTTAGAATCAACATTATCTGAACGTCCACGTAGCGGAAAACCGTCATTAGTTACGGATACTCTAGAAGCTTATTTAATTGCAACAACTTGTAGTAAGGCGCCAGAAGGCAGTGGATGCTGGACACTGAAAATGTTAGCCGACCGAATGGTTAGCTTAGAAATCATAGACACCATAAGTACATCGACAATTAGTCGCACACTTAGAAACATTGATTTAAAACCTTGGCTTATTGAGCAATGGTGTATACCACAGTTGAGTTCAGAATACGTATACAAAATGGAAGACGTTCTAGATGTTTACGCGCAACCGCCAGACGCGCGGCGCCCATTAGTTTGCTTTGATGAAAGATTATGCTTGTTAATTGAGAACGTTCATGAACCAATACCTCCCAAGCCTAAAACAGAAGACAAACCAGGACAAAAAGAAAAAATAGATTACGAATACGAAAGAAACGGAACCTGTAATTTGTTTGCGTTTTTGGCGCCACACTTAGGTTGGAGACATGTTAAAGTTACCGACCGCCGCACAAAAGTAGATTTTGCTTACTGCATGAAAGAGTTGGTAGATGTTCATTTTCCAGAAGCGGATGTAATCAAATTGGTGATGGATAATTTAAATACCCATACAATCGGCGCTTTATATGAAGTCTTTGAACCAGCAGAAGCCAGAAGGATTGCCCAAAAACTAGAGATACACCATACACCGAAACATGGTAGCTGGTTAAATATGGTTGAATCTGAGTTATCAGTACTAGTGCGCCAGTGTTTAAATCGAAGATTACCAAATATTGAAACATTAAAAAAAGAAGTCTCTATTTGGGAAGAGAATCGTAATGAAAATCAGGTTCGTGTTAACTGGCGCTTCCGAAAAGAGGACGCTAGAATTAAGCTCAAAAGGGTTTATCCTACACCCCAAAACTAATGACATGGAACACTAGTGTTCCATGTCATTAGTTTTGGGGTGTAGAGTTAAATCCCCCCAACCCCCCTTAATAAGGGGGGCTAAGAATAGCTCTCTTGTTCCCCCCTTATTAAGGGGGGTTAGGGGGGATCAAAAATCTGCGTCAACACATCAA
>NZ_RSCL01000027.1 GCF_003991905.1 Dulcicalothrix desertica PCC 7102
TTGTATTTTTTAGTTGTGTTGTTATATATTTAAAAGTATAGCACAACACCCCAAAACTAATGACACGGACTACTAGTGGTCTGTGTCATAAGTTTTGGTAGGTTGGTTTGCAACGGATGTAACGGATGTAACGGATGAGTTATTCGTCAAAAATATAGATTTTGTTATCTAAAATTACCTATCCGTTACATCCGTTTCACATCCGTTGCTAGCCTACCCACCAAATTTAATGACATGAACTAGTAGTTACGCAAAACCAAGGGCGCCTTTATAAAAGCATTTGGTGCAATGGTTAGAGAAGATTATCCATGTAACTTTGGACTGTTAGTATAGTTTTAGCAAATTTCTAAATTAACAAAAGTTAACTCAGTGGTTATTATTTCGATTATTCTTCTGGAGGCTAAAATAGTATTTTAATACTGCAATTCCTTATTTGAGTTTTATGTTGCAACTACGAACCCGTTATTATGGACTTAAATGAAAGGCACCGTCGTTGGCAACTAATTTTAGAATCAGGTACTGAAGGTGTGTTTGGCAAAACTTTAGATGATATTTCCCAGGCACGCGCGCAAGCTATTACATTTCTCTATGACCGGGAATATAATTCCAAAGGTAATAAATCACGGAATATTCGTCCTGGCAGCTTGGGTACACAAAGAAAAGTCAGCAAACTTTCTAAAAGTGGGCAAAACAGTCACGCGACACAAGAAGATAAACCATCTCAACAACAAGCAAAACAAACCGAAAATTTAAACAGTGATGGTTCCAGCGAAGCTTTGGCGCCTTCTCTTCAACAAAAATCAGAACAAGAAAATGGTAATAGTAGTGACAAGTTAGAACAAACTGGACAAGGAGAAGGACAAGGGCAAAGTGGGGATCAAAATTTTGTTCCACCTTTAGACCGTCAGGGAGGGATAGGACCATCTATATTAACGATTCCCGACTGGATTAATGCGATACACGAATTGTTTCCACAAAAAACTATTGAACGTTTGGAAAAGGATGCATTGGAACGTTACCAGCTTGAAGAAATGGTGACAAATCCAGATTTGCTAAGTCGCGCGCAACCAAGCCAAACTTTACTCAAAGCTGTACTACGTACTAAGCATTTAATGAATCAAGAAGTGTTGGCAATGGCACGTCACTTGGTTAGAAAAGTAATTGAACAATTAATCGAGAAACTCGCGCAAGAAGTAAAATCTCCGTTTATTGGTGCAGTTAACCGAAAAAGGTCTTTTCTAAAAGCTGCCAAGAACTTTGACGCTGATACTACTATTCGTCGTAATTTACAGTACTATGACTTAGCAACCAAACGTTTGTACATTCAACAACCTTACTTTTTCTCTCGTGTCCGGCGCCATCTCGACCGTTGGCAAATTATTATTTTGGTTGATGAGTCAGGTAGTATGCTCGATAGTGTAATTCATGCAGCGGTAACGGCAGCAATATTCTTTGGCTTAAAACAAGTACGCACTCACCTTTGTTTATTCGACACTTCAATAGTTGATGTTACTGAAGATTGTTCAGACCCAGTAGAAACAATCATGAAAGTACAGCTAGGTGGTGGGACAGATATTGGTAAAGCACTTGCTTACGCTGCTACTTTAGTTGAGAATCCCCGCAATACTATTGTGATATTAATTACAGATTTCTTTGAAGGGGCGCCTGTACAGCAATTACTCACCACTACTAAAAACTTAATCGAAAGTGGCGTAACATTGCTGGGACTCGCGGCTTTAGATGAACAAGCTAATCCTAATTATGACCGTAACATAGCGCAACAAATGGTTAACCTTGGCGCCAGTGTTGGGGCAATGACTCCAGGAGAATTAGCTGAATGGGTAGCACAGAAGATACGGTAAATTTGCAACGGATACAACGGATGTAACGGATAGGTTATTTAAAAATAACCAAACTTTTTTTGTAACCAATCACTCATCCGTTACATCTGTTCATCATCCGTTGCCAATCTTCCCTCTGTGTCCTCTGTGACTCTGTGGTAAATATCTTTACCATCAAACCAGCTTATAATACGAAGAAAATGATAGATAAACTAACTCAAGAGCAAGAAGCATTAATTCCTGTATATCAAGAAAAATGGAATAAAATTGCGCTATCAACAGAGAGTATAGATTTTAATAAGCTTAAAGCTGATATTGAAAAAGCTTGCAGTATACTGGGCGTTAATATTCCTAAAATATCTTTTTACGAAAGCCCATATGCTGCATTTAAAGAAGACATAGTATACCCTTGTAGTGAATTTTTAAGTCAACTGCGCTCGCAAATTTTAATAAATCCGGCTGATAAAATTTCCTATTCATCAAAAGATTATTTAATAAATAACTTATATTTAAATCAAGACGTATGGCAGAAGTTAATACATGCACTAATGTTTATATACGAAGTATTACAAGATAACCTTGATAATGGAGATGTGTTTATTAATGAAGATGCATATGGTTATAATGATGATTGTGGCACCACTTATTACTACCCTGAAATATTAAGTCTTAATTGTAGTTATTTAGATTTTTGTATTTCTGTATTAGGTATTCCTCATAATCAAGAAATTTGGGAAGTTTATCAAGATATAATTACCAATTGTGGTTGAATTTTTGAAGATTACAAAGGAGATTATATTGTTTGTAATCGCCCAGTAAAACTTTCTTTTGATAATCAATGTACTATCCACGCTGAAGGAGAAGCGGCTATTCAATACGCTGATGGTTATGCTATTTATGTATATCATGGTGTACGCATTGAATTGAAAGGGTAGTTCTAAAAAGTAGATTATTGTACTCATGCAAACATTTTGTGTCGGCATCAGGGGTATCTACAATCGCTATTTATTTGCTAATTGGTAATAATGCGAACTATATTTGTGATTAACCTACAATCATATATGGAATAGTAGCATTTCCCCCTTTCTTAGGTCGCTTGTATCAAACCCAGAACATGTAGAATAAAGTTAATGAGTAAAATTGCATCACATTGTGCCAAGAGTAATAGCAAAACCCAAACGAAAAACTCCTATTTGGTCAAAGAAAACTGAAATAGTCAGCTTGGCATTTGACCTGATTGCTTCTAAAGATGCCATACTTTACCCTCAGTACACTACAGGACTTCATGCTTGGTTTTTAGACCAAGTTCGCAGTATTGACCCAGATTTATCAGCTTATCTTCACGATGGACAGTCAGAAAAAGCGTTTACAATATCAAACCTTGAGGGAAATTTAATTGTTTCAGGACAGCATTTACATGCAATAGCAAACCAAAGCTATCGCTGGTACGTGACTGGACTTTCTAAAGAATTAGTGCAATGTTTAGAGATTTGGTTGAAACAATTACCTTCAACTATTGCACTTAGGCATTGTCCTTTAGTAATTCAAAATTGTGAATTAGCACTACCTGCTACAACCTATCGTGAGTTATATAACGCTGAACTAATTAACCAAACTATAAAATTAAGTTTTGTAACTCCCACAAGTTTTAGGCGCCGTTCCCATCATTTCCCGTTACCAGTTCCCAGTACAGTATTTCAAAGCTACCTGCGGCGATGGAATAATTTTTCAGGCATGGAATTTGACTCAACAGAATTTAGTGATTGGGTAGAGAATAATGTAACCATAAATCGTCATCGCATTGCGTCAGAGAAAGTAGCAGCGGGTAAACGAGGAATGGTGACAGGGTTTACAGGTATGGTGGAATTTGGATTATCTAGTAAAAGAGAGCCAAACCCAGAATTCGAGAAATTATATTACGCCTTATATAGACTGGCGCCGTATTGTGGAACAGGACATAAAACAACATTCGGACTAGGGCAAACACGCGCTTGTTGGATAGAAGAAGAAACAATAGAAGCCCCATCATTACAAACTATATTGGCACAAAGAATAGAAGAACTAACAGAAAAATTCAGAATCCAACGCAAACGCACAGGAGGAGAACGCGCGGATTTAATAGCAGAAAAATGGGCAACAATATTAGCACGTAGAGAATTAGGAGAAAGTATAATTGCAATAGCCGAAGATTTAGAAATACCGTATGAAACCGCAAAAAGTTATTTAAAATTAGCACGACGCGCAATAAACGTAGGGGCGGGTTAACCCAAAATCCACACACATAAAACAATCAAACAAAACCCGCCCCAAACCCAGCCCCAAAAACGCATCAATCATAAACACATTATAGCGGCGCCAATCATTAAGAGTAAGCCAAAAAATGAATTATCCTGCGGTGTCATGCTGAGGTACGAAGGGCGCAGTTTTCCCGTTATCCGTAAACGGAGTTTTCCCGCAGGGTAGGATATCCCGAAGGGTAGGGTAGCATCTCCGCGAGATTATAATTCAAGTTTTACAACAAAAGCGGATATGCTGATAAAAATGACTGGAGTCCGCTTTTAGCAAGTGAGAATCCTTTCGTGTAGTAATCAGCGTACTAATACGGACTATTAGCGTTAGATAAAACACTTCTTATTAATGCAAATGGCGCCTGCCAAATCGAATAAAATAGAGTATTATTATATACCAATAAACTTTAAGGCTCAATTCGTATAGTACTTTTGCATTGCATGAATAATTATTACTTTAGAATCTTTTCCATAGCTTCAGTTATCACAATACTTATATTGCTAACTAGTAAAACATTACTGAGTAGTAATAATAAAGCTAACGAAAACCAATCTAATTCAACCGAAACAATAAAAACAGAAAAGCCACAACAATCACAAGTAGAATTATCTCAACAAAAACAGTGGCGCCAACAATTATCTGTACTACAGCCAAATTTAAAAAAATACCAGCAAGATGGTAATATTACTCAAGAAATATCAACATTAAGTCAAATAGGTATTATTCATAACGAGCTAAATGAATATTCACAAGCATTAGAATATTTACAATTAGCCCAAACGAAGCTCAACGCATCAAATTTGGCGCCAAGGGAAAAATCTTTTATGGAATCTGAGCTACTTGTTGGTTTAGGAACTATTTATGCTGACCAAGGAAATTATCCTCAAGTTTTAGAAATTACAAGAAAAATATCTCAGTCTAGCTCTTTAAGTATAGGTGATTTGGGTAGCAATGCAAAACCTACACCAGACAAAAAGCAACCGCCAGAAGTAAATATAAGAAAAGATGCTTATACACTTTATAGCATCGCAACCACACAACAAAAACGCGGTAAAGTTCGTGAAGCATTACGCACTGCTGAAGAAGTATTAAAAATGCTCAGAACAGTAAATGAGAAAAACGGCGAACAAGAAGTTACTAATTTTATTAATACTCTGCGTCAGCAATTACAGTAACTCTATTCTCAAAATATAAATAAAAAAGATAGAAGTTGAAATTTACATCAATCAACTTCTATCAAACCTTTTACATGCATTATACAAATATAGCCTTCAAGCATCTAACTATCTAGCTAGAATTACTTTGCACCTTAGCCGTTCAACATAACATCAGGGCATCGTCTACGACAAACTTTTTTACCATTGATAATTTCACAGATTAAAACAGGGTATCCACCTCCGTTACACTGTGCAATTAACTGTTGAGGTTTTAAGTTTGATGAGGTTTGGGCTACAACTGGAATTACATTTAGTAATAGGGTAGTTGCAGTTGACAAGAACGCAGCAAAACTAAAAATTTTTGACTTTTTCATGGTCAATCTCACAAACATTGTATGTTTAATAGATTTGTAAGTTGTTATCCTTACCCATCTAAACGTTTACATGTTTGGCTATTCAGGTTTATGCAACTTATTCAATATAAACAGGCGCCTTATAGGTTTACACAAAGGCTCAAGATGACTAGCACCCTCCCAATGCTGATGATTTCAAATATCTGGCTTATTCCAAACCTTAGTCCTAGGTTGGTGTAGAAGAACGTAAACGTTTCTCAAGCAGCCTACGCATTCTCACTAGACCGCGACTTCGTTATTTATTATCCTGAGAATGGGAACGGCGCCGTGTGTTAAATTTATTTCTAAGAAGTCTTATTAAATAAACACATTTTGCTTCGGGCGCCATTTTTAATAAATCATAAGCCCGTAGCGATACATCTTCCATTACTGTGTTTTTTCCTAAGTACGATATACTTTTAAGTAGCTTATATTTTGGCGGCTCGAAGCGGGAGCTAAAACCTAGGGGGTTCTGCCAAAATGCTCAGAACCTAGACAACATAATATTTACAGCAATTCAGTATTTATAATAAGTGAGAAATTGTTTCAATACTGGCGCCTGAAATGGCATCTTTTTTTAGTCCTGCCAAAACCTACTCTCAGAAGCTTATTCTACGGTGGTTACAGGCGCCGGGGTTCTTACCACTACTTCTCCGTGAGGAGATTGAAACCTCTCTTCGTTATGCCGAATTGCATGACAAGGCTCTGTTCTTACCACTACTTCTCCGTGAGGAGATTGAAACAACTTTATTAGCAACATCTTTCGGATTGCGGTCAGATAGTTCTTACCACTACTTCTCCGTGAGGAGATTGAAACTTGTTAGCACGATGATTATTAGCCGTTTGTTGGGTTACGCAAAGCCTCCACCCAACCTACAAATTTTCTTAACCGAGCAGTATTGTATACTCAAAACGGCTTAAAACTATACTTTTTATGCAAACGTAAACCTTTAAGATGCTTCGTTCCTCAGCATGACAAAGTTCATTTTTTACCCGTTTGCAGTATATCAGTTCCGAGTTTCTTACTACCACTTGTCCGTAAGGAGATTGAAAGATTACGAACGTAGCTTCAATCTTTAGTAATTACACGAACAATTTATGATTAGCGCTCCTGTATCTTTATACCTTTATACTCATTATTTATTGCTACTTTGTACTTACGCTAACAATATTATTAGCGTGTGCTGAAAGCAGATATCAACGTGGTTCTGTTCCAAAAAAAGGCGCCAATGTTAGAAAAGCAGGTATCAATGGGTATTCTAATATTAGAATGCAAAGATTACTTCACTTTTAAGCGTGCAAGCGCATAAAAATGACGTAAGAAATTGTCAAAAAATCCCCTCTAACCCCGTGAATTCGGGAAAAAAAGAGCATTTTAGTCTCATTATTAAGGGGAAAAAAAGATAATTCTTAGCCCCCCTTATTAAGGGGGGTTGGGGGGATTATAACTTTTAAATAAAACTGTGCTTAACTCTCAAAACAATTCCCAAAACAACCATCCTCTACCACCTGGATACTCCATTCGTCTTGCAACAGACGAAGATATTCGCAAGCTAAATAATAATATCAATATACCGATTTTAATCGGTACATTTTTAGGTTGCTTAGTCATCTCAATTCCAATTATTCAAATTGTTATTCAACAAAGCTTGCAGAATTGGGAAAACATGCAGAGAGCTATATTATATGAGACTGGAACGCGAAGAAACACACCAACTATTGAAGATTTGTATCAAATTATTATTAACTTAGGTATAGATAAATTTTTCTTAGGAATTACCACAAGTCTTGCAATTGGACGTGGTATTTATTTATTATTACAGTCACTTTTCCCACAATCAAAGCACAAATTTCAACGTTGGGTTGCTGAATATAAAGGTAAAATAATCGGACAGGCAATACTTGAAAGAAAGCGTAGTTACACATTACTTATATATATATGTGTAAATTCTAGCCATTGGTGGCAAGGTATTGGTTCTTGCTTAGTATGGAATAGTATAAAAGATGCAAAAAAGCCACTTTATTTAACATGTAGACCAGGACTAAAACCTTTTTATCAACGCTTTGGGTTTGTTTCAGTACCTAATTTTGAGCAACCAGTAGAGTTTAGACGATACAATCTTGGTTGTGTCATGGTACTGCTTAATAAAGCTATTTTACCATTAGAACGGCGCCAATCTCAGTATCCATTACCTGCTAATCATTCAATTACCAGCTTTGACAACATCTGGATGCGATGGCAAGTGTATAAACAATTATGGTCAAGTCAAGTATTTAAACAGTGGCGCTTCTATATCTTAAACTTTATAGCTGTAATATACATACCTTTAATTTTAATTCTTGTAGCTATTTGGAATATACTTATCACCTGGGATATTTCCTGGTTAGCTGGTATAATTAGCATTATTGCACTTTTAACACCAATATTTACCATCTTTATATATTGGCAAGAATGGAGAGTCGAAATAAATAACAATACAGTTGCTTATGCTCACTTATCATGTCGTTTAAAATACTCCATCCTTTACTGTTTGTATGCAGAAAATAGCCCCCTTCTTCAACAAATTAGTCAAGCCTTTTTAGAGCGATTAAGTCGAAGAATTCAATTACCTATATACCTAGTTTGCTCACGTCAAGAAGCTAAATTATATACCCAGCTAGGTTTTTTTCCAATCAGTCAGCAACTCTTACCATTTGAACTACAAATTATCCGCTTTCAACATTACGTTGCACTTAAATATACGGCGCCTATAAATACGCAAACTGAACAATAAGTTTTGTAAAGTTACCAGACGAGAAACCCTTGTATGCACTGCACAGGCGCCTTTGACTTGTGCTACAACGTAATAAAATCCCAAAGAGCGCGTAAGTAATATGTCACGTCAAGATTTACTTGCACTTACCACAGATGATTTAACTGTCCTTAGTAATAGAGGATTAGTTAAACGTGCGCTCAAGGAACTCGAAGAGGGGAAATTATCTTATGAGTTAACACAAGACACTCAAGGTAATATTTCTGTACGCTGGTCGGATGTAGAATGTATATTGCCTGCTACAGAAGAATTAAGTGACCGTCATTGTAATTGTTCTGCGACTACTGTTTGTCGTCATCTTATTCGTTCGATTCTGATTTATCAACGTACTCAAGAAGCTAAACCAGACTCTCAAACCTCTTCACAATTTTGGAATCCTGGGGATATTAGTGATGCAGAACTGAGTAATTATTTTAATAAAACTATCATTACGCGCGCTAAAAGTGAATTTGACTCAGGTCATGTTATCGAGCTTATCAAAAGTAACAAACCTGTTGCCCGTATTCATACTTTAGCTTATACGGTTAGATTTTTAGTTCCTGGTGATATTCGTTATACTTACTGTGATTGCTCTGAACCTGCTCCTTGTCGTCACGTTCTTTATAGTGTTTGGGCTTTTCGCAAACTTCAACCTGAACAAATTAGTGGTATTATTTCTACACAGCAAGAAGCGGCGCCTATTCCCGTTGATGTATTAAATGATATTGAAGATAACTTGAACTCATTACTAAAAAGCGGAATTAGAGGTGTTAATAAAGCTTATATTAGTCGTTTACGGCGCCTAGAACAAAATTGTCGCGCTTCTTCTTTAATTTGGCTAGCAGAAATTATTGCAGAAATTATACAAGAAACAGAACGTTACGAATCTCGTGACGCGCGCTTTTCTCCCATACGAGTAGTTGAACTTGTCGGAGAACTTTGTATTCGCAGTGATGCTATACGTAACGATACAGGCGCCGTACCCCAATTATTTATTCGCGGTTCCCAAACTGATAAACTTACTGATATAGGCGCCGCACGATTAATTAGTTTAGGTTGTGGTGTGCAGGTGCGTCATAAAAATGTACAGCTAACTACTTATCTTCAAGATACTGACTCTGGTAGTGTAGTTGCGATTTACCATGATTTTCCAGACTCTCAAGATGATAACCTTGTTGATTTTTGGCAGTTGGCTCAAAATAATGCATTTAAACAAGTCTCTTTTGCTACTTTGAGTGCTGGGCAAATGCTGGTGAAAGGAGGCAAACGAACACCCAATTATCAATTTTTACCAGGTCGCGCACAAGTAGTAGTCAATCCTCAAACTTTTGAATGGGAATCGTTACGACCACCTTTACTGGTTGAAGATTTTAATTCATTGCGAGCGTATTTGGAGTTATTACCCCCTACTTCACTACGTCCCAGAAGACTTACTGAGAATTTTTATGTTTTCCAAATTCATCAGCTACAAAGTGTTGAGTTTTGTAACGTTGAGCAAGTAGTTAAAGCTAGGCTTTTTGACCAAAGTAATAATCAAGCTGTTCTGAAGTTTCCTTATTTATATAGAAGCAGAATTGGAACTGAAGCTTTATTAAAATATGTTACAAACCCATTGTTGTTTGTTGCAGGTCACGCTCATTTAACTACCGAAGGTTTGGTAATTATTCCTGTTTCTTTAATTTTTGAGGTGGATAATAAGCGCGTTATGCTTCAACCTTGGATTTGTGGCGCCGATTTTGAACGAGTTAAGTATGAGGGTGAATTATTACTTGATGGTTCTCAGTTAGATTTATCTAATAAGCATCCAATAAATTTGGTTTTGGAGGAGTTGCAACAAGTTTTGAGCGATTCGTTTATTATAGGATTGGAAAGAGTTGATGCACAAGTTATACATGAGTGGCGAAGAGTTTATAGTTATGGTCAGAGTATAGGGTTTAGTTATTTGCTGGAACCGATAAGTAAGTTGGTAAAGATTTTTGAGCAGAGGTTAGAGCGGGAAAATGGCGCCGTTATGTCTGAAGCTATTACAGATTTTAATTCATCTGTGGCTCAATTGGTGCTTCAAGTTTGTGTTTTGGTTAGGTTATCTCAGGATATATAAGAGTAAGTATGTGGGAAAGTGGGAAAGCGCTAAAGCGCTTATTACTAGTGGTTTCAGGGTTTTAATAGGTTTTGAATAGTGCGTAAATATAGGCTATGGCTTCGGGAATTACTGTTCGTATTCCTTCGCTGGAACTCCACCATCTTTTTGTGTCGTAACTGCGGGTTTCGGCGGCAATTACACCTATTTTTACATTTGGTAAGACTTTTTTGTATAGCATCCAGCTACGTCGCGCGTGTACGTTATCGCTGAATAGGTTCATTGATTCTAGTTTAATTGGAGATGTTGCTAGTTTTTCTTTTAATGCAATCACTGATGCATATGTTCTATCTTTTCTGACGTCTGGTGTTGGTATTGGTATTATTTTATCTCCGTCGGCGCCCATCGCTTTTAATGTGGAGAAAGCAAGGTTTGCAAAGTCTTTATATTCAGATAAATAATATCCACGTTGTAGGGGAATGCCTGTAGTTATTATATGAGTATATGAACCCATTTCAAATTCATTTAATGCTTGTTTTAGTGCTTCGTCAGCAAGCCATCCTTCGACTACCAGTATATCGGCTTTTATTGGAGAGGTAACGGCGAGAAATGGTTGAACTTGAGTTATTAAAATTGTGATTAAAGCTAGGATTAGTGTAGTTGTTAGTATCCAGCCTTGTAGTGTTAGAGTCAACATTTCTTGCCGTTTTACTAATTTAATATCAAAAGGTTTTTTCCTTTTACTAACTTTACTACGCATTTAGTTATGTTGAAGGTTGTTCCTTTTGTTGTGCTTTCAAATAAGCAAACACTGATTTGTCTCCAATATCCGGAGGAATTGCTTGAATTAATTTGCGTGTTGCGAAGACTACAAAGAAAATAGCCCAAATGCCTAATAACGCCCGCTCCCACTGTAATGGTAAAATTCCTAACATGTGTCCTAGTAGTAGTGTGGGTACTAGGGGAGTTAAAATTTTTGTTTCTAAGCGATTAAAACAAAATGCTTCTTTGAAGAAAATACCTGTGAGCGCTGCAAATGTAAAACCTATTCCTAGTATGGTTAATGGATGGGTGTATACGGTTACTGCAAAGGGTTGAGGGTCTGTATGTGCGACAAATAAAGCTGCGATACTACCAATTACCCAGAATGCTTGTAACGCTCGATGCAGTGCTGCCATGTATATGTGGATGAATAGTAAGCTGACACCTAGGGCTATACTAAAACATGTGTATAGGGGTGTTAGAAGTGGGTAGATGTTGGGGTTGTTATTGAATAATACTAAGATGGCGCCTGTTGCGAAGCATGATGCAGCAACTGCTAAACCTGTACGGTAGATTATTACTCCCCGACGGTCGTCCGAATCTACTGTGAATTCGCCAAATTGTCCTTGATATATTTCCATATGTTATTCCTGTGTGGATGGGTTGGGTTGGGGTGGGTCGGGTCGGGTCGGGGCGGGTTTATGTATATCCTAATGATAATGAAGATTTTGCGTTAACCCGCCCCTACCTCTACCGTTTGTGCTAATTGTATATTTAATTGTTGTTGGGCGTTGCCTCTATTAATTGCTATTTCTACCCAACCTTCACTTCCTACTAGTGCAATTGCACTATCTATGGGTACACTATTATATGTTGCTCCTCCTTTTATCTTTAAGTTACCTACTACGATATGCCAAGTTTTACCTTCTACGTAGCTTCCGGGTATGTTGGTGATTAGATTTCCGAATATGTCTATATATTGGATGCAACCGACGGCGCCTGTGGTAATGTAACAGCATTTGGGCAAGTTAAGTTCTACCAAACTATCTATATCTATTTCCCTACCTAAATTTTTTATTGGAACACCACTGGCAAGATGTGCAGCACACGGAGCAAAGATGTCTCGACCGTGAAAGGTGTAGCTCGGATTAGGAACTCTCCAATATTGTGGGTTTGTTAATTCTACTGCTCGAATCGCTCGACTTTGACTTAATACCCCACTAATTATGCCATTATCCGGCGCCACCAAAAACCCATGTGCAAATTCTACGGCAACGGCACGTCGCGTACTTCCAACACCTGGGTCAACTACTGCCATGTGTACTGTTCCATCAGGAAAATAGGGACAAGCACTCATTAAACAAAACCGTGCAGCAGCTATATTTTGCGGTGGAATTTGGTGCGTTAAGTCTATCACCCTCATTTCTGGGTTAATTCGAGCTATTACACCCTTCATTACACCGACATAAATATCACTTAAACCAAAATCGCTTAACAAGGTAAGCAGTTGTGGAGAAATCATCGTGTTATCACATAGACACTTATCTTGCTTGCTACATGATAAATAATTACATTTCTGTAACAACAGTTACCAAATTTATGCTATATTATGAATACAAGACATAGATATTTATAGATGATAGAGGCAAATTACTATGATTCGTAACAAGTTTGAGGCTGCTGAAAAAGCGCGCGAAGCACACAAACAAAGCATTAAAAAGAATTTAGAGCATCGTCTAGAAGTTGCTAGAACCAAAGGTGATGAGAACTTAATCCGCCAAATTGAAGCTGAAATGCAGTATTTCAATTAACCCATCACAAATTTTTGTTGTTGTAGAGACGTTACATGTAACGTCTCTACACACGTTGGGTTGTTTTACAAAATAATTCCCAACATCCCCAAAATCTCATTCACAGGAGCTTTGCTAATTTCTAGCTCCAGAATTATGTTGAACAAATGCTTTGGTATATATGTACTGCGAGAAATTGTTTTGCTTCCTGTGTTTAATTCCCAGTCATACCAAGGTTGCTCATACTGCTTACCATTTCTTTTAGTTACAGTTCTAAAATGAATTCTTCCCGTTCCTTTTCCTCTGCTTCTCCTTTTGGTACTACTGGTTAACTCAACTGGTAGTACTTCATCGTTTGATGGTAGTTGCTGCGCTTCATCTGACTTCCAAATTGGAAGGTAGACTATACCATGCGGTTCAAATACTTCTTTGAATCTATACTGGTTATTTCCCCAGTAAAGAAAACAGTGAGACTGTGTTGCTGGTAAATTGGGTTGTGAATTTGCGTCTAAAAATGTAATTCGTTCTTTCCAAAAACAAACTGGTTGAGTCTTTAATACTGAATTTAACCAGTCTGTATCCGTCTGTGCTGGTAAAAGAGCAACCGCTTCACTGACTCTGCCACTTGATACTTCGGTTTGTAATTTTGCTATCCACTTGTCTGGATGAGAAGAAGGTGGGTACAGGAAAAGGCGCCCATTCCACTCATGTTCTAATCCATCATCTATTCTGGTGTAATGGGAACGTGCTGGAATATTCTTATTACCCTCTGCACAAGGGTCTAAGTCAATCTCATTTAAAACCCTCTGTACAAGGGAGATAATATTTGGTGGAGTGTACCATTCATCTAAATGTTGTGTATTCGTTGTATAGTAAGCACTCGGAGCTTCTTGAGTAACAACGCGCGTTGTTCCCAAGTTTTGGTACTTCAAAGAGTACCGATTGATTACATTAACCATTTTTAGCAGCCATTGTTGATTTTTCCGCAGAAATCTCTTTTTACGTGTATTACCGTTCCCGCTTCACCACCAAAGTGTGCTACTAAAACCATGATTAATTCTGTGAATTCAGTTAGATGGTGTACCGGGTTGCAGTATTAAGTTTTGTCTATGTGCGAGAGCTATAGCGTCTGAGTACTTACAAACTGTTACCTCCGCGATTATTTTGATAGTATTGAGAAGTAAGTTAATTCGCTATTATAAATTAAGCCACTACTGAATATTATAAGCGATCATTCAGTCATGGCGTAACCAAACTTATGAATTTTTCACAGGCTTTGGATAGAACCCTCGAAAAGTATGGGATTAGTGCTAAGTGGCTGTCTGAGCAAACAGGTGTTTCTCAGCAGATGATTAGTGGCTTTCGGCGGGGTCAACAGCGAATTTATTCTGATAGTCTAGAGCGACTGTTAGCTGGATTACCCTCGGAAGCTAAGAATTATCTGTTATGCCAACTAGGAGAAGTTGATACAAATAAGATAGATATACGCTCGTTGGTGCTATCGGCATCACCGACCGAAAAAGCAGAAATTTTAAATACACTCGCTAATTGGGTACTTTTAAGCAAAGAAGAAATAGCACAAAACGCGGAATTAGTCAAGATTAGATAAATCCTATCAACAAATAATTGAATGGATTTACCAGGCTATTATGTGCTGTGTACTTTTGTGCTGGCTTCAATTGCAGGCGCCTATAATAAAATACGTTATTCAGTAAGTAACTTCATCACTATAAATTTTTTAAAGTTATTTGTAGCCAAAGAGTATTTATATACCTGTTCGATTAATACTAAGTTCGATTAATACTAAGTTCGATTAGTTTCTGCTTGTGGATATCAAGAAGAAATCGCACTTTGGGATTGTATCGCTGGGGATAGAATTGATTAATACCAATAATAACTAGTTAATGGTGCGTAACAGCACAAAGTTATTTTGTTTGAATCGAATTTGTTTATGCTGTTACGCACCCTACTCTTTACCAAAGGGTTGTCCCCAATATTTCCAATTTTCTTTGTTGAATGGAGATTTCCATTTCTTGATTAACTCTAATTCTAATCGCTGTCGCGGTCTTGTTGGTACAGGTGCATCCCACCAAAAGCCGATGTTTACTGCTGTCTCTAATTTATATCTATGATGTAAGTCTTGGTAATTTTCAATATACCGCTTACAATCATGTACTCCTTTCCATCGTTTGTTAGATTTACAAGTTTCACCGATGTATAAAAGTAGATTAGCTGTTGAATCAATTACAAAATATAGACAAGCTTGTCCAGGACTATCTACAGGTAGTCGATAAAAAGATAACGCTGATAAATGTAGGGTAAATGGGTCGATAAAATTTGGGTCAACGTGCGACTTGGGCACGTCGAATAAACTTACTTCTTCTATTGGTTCGTTTGTTGTTACCTGTTGTTGATGGATGGCAATTTGTTTTTTCCATTTGGAAAGTGCTATATCATCCATCAATAACAAAGGGCTTCGATTAAGTGGCGCCCTTACTATATCAGTTGGTGAGAACAAGTCAAGTTGATTTGTCTCCAATGGCAATCCCCAATAAATGCGACGCTGGTCATGCTATCACTGGGGTGTTACATTTGTAAACAATAAACAAGTACTATTTTATACTGAGAAGTATATTCGTGGCGCCGAGCAACCTAAATTTACTAAAAGTACTACCTGTTTACTTAACCAGTAGTACTTCACAGTTGTGACTTAAAAATTCATTATCTTGATAAAAGTACCCCCAATTGAAAAATATCCGTTTTTAATCTTGTAGGATAGGCTTGGAGCCTGTCCGTCTTAAAACATTATTGGCGCCCGCACACCATAAGGAACAGTGAGCAACTGGGTAGGCGCCGTTCACAGTACTACCTGTTTACTTAACCAGTAGTACGAGAAAGGGTGCTGATTTAAAAGTTGATAATCTTGTTAATACTAATCTCTAAACAATCAGATTAACGTAAATATCACTACTTGCTTTTGAAATTAACTACGTGTTATTCTCCTCCGGAGACACTCCGTGAACGCAAAAAAAGCGTTGTTTTACAGAATGAATAGATATGAATAATAAATTTTTTATACAGATAACCCCACAGACATTGGGTGATATTAATTTCAATTACTGGGGCTTATTTACTATATCCCCCAGTAAAATATTATCGGCGCCCACACACCATAAGGAACAGTGCTGGTATTCGCTGCTCAAGTTATAAATATGATAATTTTTACCACTTGACTCAAATCGCTGTTTATTTAAATTACTGGGGCTGTTTTTACTGGTGGTTATGATTTCTATCTCTTTTTACTGGGGTTTGTTTCTTATATCCCCCAGTAAAACATTAGTAAGCGTTCAGAAGGCGCCGCTACATCTTTATCAGCAAAATTAATGTTATAAATAATACTGAACTATTTAAAATAACACATCCGTTACATCCGTTTACCATCCGTTGCCAATCTTCTTATTCTCTGTGACTCTGTGGTAAAAATAATTATTAGTACTGACTGCACAGGCAAGATGCCTGTGCCACAAGAGCAACAAGAGCCACAAGGATTTGTATTTATTCAGCGACAGTAGAACTTAGGCTTCGAGTATCCCACATTACAACGTTGTGATTGCTGTGTGTAACAGGCTGACTGTTAACGTGACTTAGGAGTATTGGTGATGAGGGTTGATGCAGAGCGATTAACTGTGCTAGGGTTTTCTTCATTTGGGTGCGGGGGACTATTTCGTCGATAAACCCGTGCTTGAGTAAATCTTCTGCCGTTTGGAAATCTTCGGGTAGTTTTTCTCGCAGGGTTTGCTCTATCACGCGCCGACCAGCAAAGCCTATTGTTGCTTTTGGTTCCGCTATTATTATATCTCCTAACATTGCGAAGCTTGCCGTTACTCCCCCTGTTGTTGGGTTTGTTAATACGGGTATATATAATAGTCGCTCGTCTTGATGACGTTGTAATGCTCCTGATATTTTTGCCATCTGCATTAGCGATAGCATTCCTTCTTGCATTCTGGCGCCACCTGATGTACACACAATTACCACAGCACAGCGTTTTTGTGTGGCGATTTCTATTAAACGAGTTAATTTTTCACCCACTACCGACCCCATACTGGCGCCAATAAAACGAAAGTCCATTACACCCAGTGCAACTGGTAAACCGTCTATTTCTCCTAAACCTGTTCTTACAGCATCAGTCAAACCTGTTTTTTGCTGCATTTCTCGCAAACGGTCAATATACGGTTTACGGTCACGAAACTGTAATGGGTCTGCTGGACGCAAATGCTCATCTAATGGTTTCCATGTATTCGCGTCTATTAATTGTCGAATACGTTCGTCGCTATCTACCCGGTTGTGATATCCACACTCGGTGCAAACCATTTGATTTGCCATTAAATCTTTTGTATAGCTTAATACTCCACATTTAGAACATTTGTGCCAGAGTCCATCAGCTATTTCACGCTCTTGACGTTCTGGTGTTGTTGACCCTGATTTTCGGCGGTTTGCAAACCAATCTAATAGAGATTTTAAACCGCGTGTTTCTTCGTTGTTTGCCATTTTTTTCTTATAGGTCGTGGGTAGTATGTCGTTATCAAAGTCATCTTGTTAGCAAGACAGACATTTTAACAGTATCTTTGGTTGCCAGCTTAACGAAAATATGTATACCAATTCAAGTATTTTGCTCGAATACCACCCCAGACTAGCAATATTCGTTGGTATGCATGTTGTAAATGCACAGCACGGCGCCTGTTCTGAAGAGGAATATTTAAGATACAAAATAATATTACCAAAATATGAAGAATAGTTGAGGTAATCAAATTGACAGTTGCGGTTTGAGGAAAAATGTGGTTAGGGAAATAATCGTAAATAGCTTGATATAATCATCTCGCCTCCCAACAGGGTAATCAGCGAACCCAAGGCTAGACATGGACCAAATGGCATTTTTTTTCCCCATTTTCTACTCGTAAGTACTACGCCACTTCCACCAGCTACTACACCAACTATACAGCTAATAAAAACCGCTAGTAGCAAATGTCTCCATCCTAACCAGGCGCCCATCATCGCAGCAAGTTTGGCATCTCCTCCACCCATTGCCTCTTTTTGAAATATTATCGAGCCAATAAAGGAAATAGCGTCAAAAAGCCATATTCCCAAAACTGCACCAAATATGGCGCCTATTAGATGGTTGATACCAGTAGAACTATTAGACTGCATAAAACCCAAAACCGTTTGGTACACAACCCCTAACACTAAACCAGATTTAGTTAATGGGTTTGGTAGAGTCATTGTATCGAAGTCAATTAACGATAAAGCGAGTAACCAACTACAAAAAATCCAATATCCTATAGTTTGGGGCGAATACTGAAATACCCAAAATACCAACAAAAACAACAACCCTGTAATAGTCTCAACCACAGGGTAACGCATCGAAATTTTACTCTTGCAGTAACGACAACGCCCTTTCAACCATAACCATCCCAACAAAGGAACATTGTCATAAGCTTTTAACTCATTCAAACAACGTGGACACCGTGATGGTGGATAAATAACCGATAACCCAGCAGGGAGACGGTAGACCACTACATTTATAAAACTGCCAATCGATGCACCCAAAGCGAAGACAATAAGACTTGCCGGGACTAACATCAAAACATCCATATATCATTTAAGCCATTTGTCCTTTGTCATTTGTACTTTGTACAAGTGTCATTTGTCACTTGTTATTTTTCTTTACTGAATGACAAATTCTTTGAATGCATGGAACAATGACTAATACATATACGATTCAATTTGACTTATAGGTACAAAGCACTCTTCTGGCAACAATACCGGATGCTGCGTAAAAATAACTTTACCTCGGTGGTTAGAACGATTAATCGCTACACCCGAAGCATGTCCTGTAATTTCAGGATGAACTTCGCAATATATATGATATATCTGTCCAGCGGCTCTAATGAGGGCAGGGTCAATCAAAGCTGGCTGGTTTCTATTATTCGTGTAATTATCGGGTTCTTGTTTTAAAGCGTACACTGCTTATACTAATTATTTGTGTTTAGGTTTACTTTTAGTTTATCCGAAAATTTAGGCGCCGAAACTTCCTAAATTTTCACAGATTGAACCAAACTATTATTCTTCCAAGGCTTGAATTAATGCGTCGCCTATTGCACGACAGCCTAATTGCTTCATACCCGGAGACATTATATCTCCTGTACGCAACCCCCGCTGTAAAATCAGCGACACACTTTTTTCAATATGGTCAGCGGCTGTGGGTTGATTTAAGCCGTATCGTAACATCATTGCAGCACTTAAGACCTGTGCTAAAGGATTAGCTTTGTCTTGTCCTGCAATATCAGGTGCAGAACCATGAACTGGCTCAAACACTCCTGGCCCGGTTGCACCCAGACTAGCAGATGGTAGCATACCTATACTGCCTGTCAACATGGCTGCCGCATCCGACAGGATATCACCAAACAAGTTACCTGTTACAATTGTGTCGAACTGAGATGGCGCCCGTAGAAGTTGCATCGCGGCATTATCTACATAAAGATGCGATAATTCTACCGAAGGATACTCTGCTGCGAGTTTAGTCATGCTTTCGCGCCATAGCTGTGACACATCCAAAACATTCGCTTTATCTACAGAACATAATTTACCACTACGTTTCTGTGCTGCTTCAAAAGCAACTCTGCCAATACGATTTATTTCCGACTCTGTATAAACCATCGTATTTACACCACGCTTTTCACCTGTCTCTGTGGCAAAAACTCCTCTAGGTTTACCAAAGTAAATACCTCCCGTCAACTCGCGCACCACCAGAATATCAACGCCTTCGACAACTTCTTTTTTTAACGTTGAAGCATCAATTAACTCAGGAATGATTTTTGCAGGTCGCAAATTAGCAAATAACTCTAAACCCGCGCGCAATGCTAACAAACCTCCTTCGGGACGTTGAGCAGGTGGTAATGAGTCCCATTTATAACCGCCAATAGCAGCAAGTAACACCGCATCACTATTACGACATTTTTCTAAACTTTCTTGTGGTAAAGGTTCCCCAGTTAGGTCAATCGCGGCGCCACCAATAGGCACCTCTTGAAAATGAAACTCAATATCAAACTTCTTTCCTACAACCTTGAGTACATCCACAGCAACGTTCATGATTTCGGGACCGATGCCATCGCCTGGTAGAAGGGTTATGCGGAATTGCTGTGTCATAAGGGTTATGGAAATATTTTATAGTGCCAATAAATTTAATATCATACAAAGAAAGTGCATTATCTTAGATGGAATATTTAATTTATCTTGTGGAATGGGCATCGCAAGCCCCGTTCCATAAGCTTAGGGCGGGCAAGGATGCCCACCCCACAAGAACTTCGCTCATAGAAGTTTGAACATCTTTTATTTGGAAGATACAAACGCAAAGGACGCAAAGGAAGAAATAAAAAAGTTACGTCAAGATTATACACGTGATAGATATAAAATATTAGGAAATCCTACGGTTGATGAGATTTTCTCACGTATTAAGAAGCGGCGCCAACAGGGAGAAATGTGAGGTAATGAGGGCTGAAGCCCTCACAACGAACATACTACAAATTTACGCGCTTCGATATGCTGTGATAAATGCTTTTACGCAATCTCCACAGTCACTTAGTGTTGTGTAATTTACACTCTCTCGTTCTTTGAATTTGGCGATTAATCTGGCGCCCAATAATTTGTTAATTTCTGCAAATTGATTTCTTGATACCGATTGTAAGGCTTTTTGTATAGCGGAGGGCGCCGAGGATGTTTCTAGTTGATTTGCTAGTTCTGTAACGCTGACACCTGATGCTGCTGCTAATACAAGCGGATGTGCGGTTGCACGTATTGTATCAATTCCATAAATAGTAAAAAGTGTTGACGTAAGCTTGATATGCGAGTAAAGCAATGCTGCTATTTCTGATGGTATTCCTGCTGTGTTAAAAAAATCACCACAATATTGTTCATCAATATTGTTTCGCAAGGTATAAACTGCTGACTCGCTAATAGCGTGTTTAGCCATTTTAGTTTTATTACCTTTCCAAGACAGGTCATTTACGAACAGTTGCCCCCACTCCCTACCATGCTCTATTGCTAGGGCAACCGTTTGTCCAATCACGTGCAACCTGATTCCAGAGATATCGAAAAGCATAAAATATTTGGTAATGAAACGATTTTTTAAAGCCTACAGTTCCATAGTTCCCATTTTTATTATCAAACTAACTACAGAATGTAATGCTTAAATGAATCTTTATTGTTTTGATAATACATATATAAAGTTTCAATGAATACAGTTACATTTTCCGTAACAGGTGTAACAAAGCCTGTAAATAGAAGCTAAGTTAGTATTTACTTACGTGGCTTTCTGGTATAGCTATGGTGACAGATTTATCAATACATACTATTGGTTTAACTAAGCAGTTTGACCGACACATTGCTGTTAACGAGATCGAATTGGAAATAGGCGCCGGGGAAGTCTATGGTTTAATTGGCCCGAATGGTGCTGGTAAAACCACCTTAATTAGAATGTTGGCAGCAGTTGAGGAACCAACACAAGGGGAAATTTATATTGATGGGAACCGACTGACACGCGACAGAAGTAACCCAACTCTTAAGCGTCGTTTAGGATATCTACCCGATGATTACCCTTTATACGATGAACTTACTGTTTGGGATTACTTAGAATATTTCGCCAGATTATATAAGTTACGCGAACCACGTCGCACTCAGCGGTTACATGAGGTGCTAGAACTGATTCAACTCGGAAATAAACGTAATAGTTTAATTTCTACGTTGTCGCGTGGGATGAAACAGCGCTTAAGTTTAGCACGCACTATTATTCATGAACCAATAGTGTTGCTACTCGATGAACCTGTTTCTGGACTAGACCCTATTGCACGATTGCAGTTTCGCGAAATTATTAAAGCACTGCAAGAAGCTGGGATGACGATATTAATTTCTTCACATGTTCTTAGTGATTTAGCTGAACTTTGCACATCTGTAGGAATTATGGAGTTGGGTTGTTTGGTAGAAAGCACATCGCTTACGGAACTTTACCAACGTCTGTCTCGTCAGCAAATAGAAATTTCTACTCTTGGAAAAATTGATGAGTTACTGGGGGAATTAAAAAATAACCCATTTGTACAAGAGTGGGAAGTTATGCCAACTAAAGACAAAGTACGGGTAAATTTTTCTGGTCAACAACAAGACTGTGCCAATTTGCTTCGTTCTTTGATTGACGCAAGAGTTCCTCTAACTAATTTTCATTGTACTCAAGAAGATTTAGAAACAATTTTCTTGAAAATGGGTCATAAGCAAGCTTCGTAACAATTCGCAATTTATTAAATTGAATAAATATATGCTTCAATTTCTTGAGAAAATCGGTGAATGGAACCCGCAATTTACTAGGGAAATAAAAGGGCGCCTTAAAATATTTCCAATTTTAGTTACCAGTGCAATATCTTTAATCGTTCAATCTGTTGTGTTTTTAGCTCAACTAGGTCAAATACCTGGTAAAGAATATCAGATGAGTGGACAGTATTGCGGTATTGGTAAGTCTTATCAAGAGCAAATTTCTGACCTGGGTCAAGTTCTTAGCAAGCTACAAAAGAATTTTTTTCATTACAGTAGCAAACAATATTTTGACGCTGAGAAACTAGAAAATATCCGAACACAATTACAAGAAGTAAAAAATACACGCGCTCATCTACAAGATATTTTGTATAAACAGCCATGTCCGCGCAGTCAAATTGATATGGCTGAATGGTGGCGCGACCATTGGGAGTACATGTTTCAGGCTTTAAGCGTGATTTTTATTTTCACACTACTAGTTGCAGGTACTTATTTACTAATTAATAATTTAGCACAAGAAGAACGTAAAGGCACACTCAATTTTATTCGCCTTAGTCCGCAGTCTGAGGTTAGCGTTTTAACTGGTAAAATACTAGGTGTACCAATTTTAGTTTACTTGTTTGTAGCGCTTGCGATTCCTTTTCATATTTTTTCAGGAAAGCTTGCTGGTATTGCTTTCAGTCATATTTTCAGTTATTACATTGTTTTAGTAGGCAGTTGTATTTTCTTTTATAGTGCAGCATGTCTGTTTAGCCTAGTCACACAATTTTTGGGTGGTTTTCAACCTTGGTTAGGTGCTGGTGCAGTTTTAATGTTTTTGACAATTGTTTTCTCAACTGCCCAGTATAGTAATAATCTGAATAATGGCGCCGCTTGGTTTAGAATGTTTACTCCAATAGATGCAACTAGTTATCTATTTCCTAACTTCTTTAGAAATTATTCCGAGAGATATTTTGACAAATATAAAGAAACACAGTTTTTCTATATTCCAATTGGCGCCAATATCGCTAGCTTTATTGGAATGCATTTAGCCAACTTCGGTCTTTGGACTTATGGAATTTGGCAAGGACTTCTACGACGTTTCCGCAACCCAAACACACCAGTAATTAGTAAATTACAAAGTTACTTCCTTGTGATTTTTATACAGGTGTTGTCATGGGGATTTACGCTACAAAACGTCAAAAATTTCTATCCGAATTCATCTTTTGGTAAGCCACGACCTTCTTACTATGACATAAATACTCAAATCTTACAAAACTTGCCAATATTCGCACTATTCAACTTTGCGCTAATGTTTGGTTTGATATTTATTCTCTCACACGAACGCCAAACAATTCAAGATTGGGCGCGTTATCGTTATAAAGGCACTTCTACCCGTAAAGGTTGGTGGCATAATTCTCTGCTTAGAGACTTAATCTTTGGTGAAAAAAGTCCAGCACTGCTTACATTTGCACTTTGCTCGCTCATCATAACTATTCCTATTACCATTTGGGTCATCCTCTCGGAACACCTTAATGTTCGTAATAACTATGCAATAGATTGGTTAATTGAAGATGTTGGTAGATTCAAAGCTATTCTAGGTATTGTCTTATTGGTTGTTTTATGGGGTATTGGCGCCACTGTTGCCCAACGAATGCTACTGTTAAAAACATCGAAACGTTATTTGTGGGCACTTGGCACCACTAGCGCGTTATTATTTGCACCAGCGATAATCTTATCAATACTTAATAATACAATTGCAAGAAACTCTGCTCTCTGGCTTTTTTCAAGTTACCCTTGGGCAGCTTTAGCAGAAACAAACTTACCAATTGTATTCATGGCACTATTTACAGAAGTCATGGTGCTAGGATTCTTAAATGTTCGTTTGGCTAAACAAATTAAGCTAGCCGGCGAATCTGCAACCCAAGCGTTAAAATAAAACCCTTTACATGTATGGAGACTGTTCATGTACAGTCTCTACATCTATTCACGAAATAAATATATGCTTCAATTTATTGAAAAACTTGGTGAATGGAATCCACAATTCACACGGGAAATAAAAGGACGGTTAAAACTCTTTCCAATTTTAGTTACCAGTGCAATATCTTTAGTTGTTCAAGCTGTGGTTTTCCTCGCTCAACTAGGTCAAATTCCAGGGTCAGCATATCGCATGACTGAAAAGTACTGCGGGATTGGAAGGTCTTATCAACAAGAGCTTTCTGACATTAGTGAAATTCTTCCCAAGCTGCAAAATAGCTTTTTCCTTTATAGTAGTAAAGAAAATTTTGACGCTATTAAACTAGAGCAAGTTAAAATACAATTAGAACAAGCTACAAATAGACGTATTACCTTAGAAAAGGTTTTATACGAACAACCATGCCCGCCTGGTCAAATTAATATGACAGAATGGTGGCACGAACATTTTCAGTATATTTTTCAAGCTTTGAGTGTGATTTTTATTATCACTTTACTTGTTGCAGGTACTTATTTACTCATAAATAATTTAGCGCAAGAAGAACGTCGAGGTACACTAAATTTTATTCGTCTTAGTCCGCAATCGGAATTTAGTATTTTAACTGGTAAAATGCTAGGTGTACCGATTTTAGTGTACTTGTCTGTTACGCTAGCTATTCCTTTTCATATTTTCTCTGGACAAGCAGCAGGTATTGCTTTTAATCATATTTTAAGCTATTACGCCGTTTTAGCTGGCAGTTGTATTTTCTTTTTTAGTGCAGCTTTTCTATTTAGCTTGACCACGCGCGCTTTAGGTGGTTTCCAACCTTGGTTAGGCGCCGGCTCCGTATTAATGTTTTTGACATTTTTGCTTTTAAGCACTTTGTACGGGTCATATCTTCGTAATGGCGCCGCTTGGTTTATAATGTTTAGCCCAGTTGATGCAACAAGCTATTTATTTCCTAACTTATTTAAAACTTACGACGGTATAGGCTGGAGTAAATACAAAGAAATACAATTTTTCTATATTCCAATAAGCACCAACTTAGTTAGCTTTCTTGGAATACATCTAGTAAACTACGGTCTTTGGACTTACGGAATTTGGCAAGGACTACAAAGACGTTTTCGCAACCCAAACACACCAGTAATTAGTAAACAACAAAGTTACTTCTTAGTAGCTTTCGTGCAAATCTTATTATGGGGATTCACACTACAACAATACGCCGAAAATCGTGGAAGTACGGCTGTGGATAATCCATACTATAATATTGATATTAATAGCCAAATTTTGTCTAACTTGCCAATATTTGCACTATTTAACTTTGTGCTACTATTTGGTTTAATATTCATTCTCTCGCAGGAACGTCAAACAATTCAAGATTGGGCACGTTATCGTCATAAAGGTCGTAGGGGTTGGTGGCATAATTCTCTGCTTAGGGATTTACTGTTTGGTGAAAAAAGCCCTGCAATACTCGCGTTTGCGCTCCATTTGTTGACTATGAGTATTCCTTTTGCTATTTGGATTTTTCTCTCAAAACAACTTTATACTCGTAAGAACGTCTCAATAGACTGGCTATTTCAAGATAACAGTAGATTAAAATTTGCCCTAGGTATCGCACTATTAGCAGTATTATGGGCTATTGGCGCCACTGTTGCTCAAAGAATGCTGTTGTTGAAAACATCAAAACGATATTTGTGGGCATGTGGTACAACAAGCGCTTTATTATTTGCACCAGCATTAATATTATCAATACTCAATAATACATCTGATAAGCGCTCTTTTCTCTGGCTTTTCTCAATTCACCCTTGGGAAGCTTTACCAACAACAAGCTTACCAATTGTATTTATGGCACTGTTTACCGAGGTAATGGTGTTAGGATTCTTAAATATTCGCATGGTAAAAAAAATTATATCACTGCACAGGCAGGATGCCTGTGCTACGGATTAATACAGGTTAATGAGTGATTTTTGTGACTTTTTTGAGTAGCTCTGGTATTTGAGATGGACGTTCGGCAATTGGAATTTCAGCTTCGGTAAATGCTGCTAGTTTATTTTTCGCTGTGCCAAAGTCGGAGTCACGTCCAATAACTGCTGCTAATGTTCCTGTTTGGCGCCAGTGTTTACCGCGCGGCGCCTCTTTTCCTGCTATATAACCTATAACAGGTGTATCTATAACTTCAGCAATGTAACGCGCTGCTGCTTCTTCACTACCTCCACCAGGTTGACCAACTAGCACTATTGCTTCGGTTGCTTCGTCTTCGTCAAGAATTTGTAACCACTGCATAAACGACGAACCAACTATTGCGTCGCTACCAATGCTTACACTTATAGATTGACCGACACCAGCTTGCGTTAATTCTCTCGCGATTTCATAAGTAAGAGTTGTGCTTCGACTCAATATCGCTACTGAACCTGGAGTATAAAATTCACTAGGTTGTGTACCTAAGAGAATTTTCCCTGGAACGATAATACCAGGACTATTTGGTCCAATTATTAAAGTTTCTGTGGCTTCTGCTGTACGCAATAACTGCACCATGTCCAAAGGTGGAACCCCAGGTGAAATTATCACGATTTGACGAATACCTGATGCAATCGCTTCTAACGCTGCATCCAAAACTTCGTAAGGATATACATTTAAAATCGTTGTGTCTATTATTCCATATTGCTCAGTAGCTTCTTCAACTAAATCAAATATCGGCAAATCGTGTAACGTATTACCACCACATCCAGGATTCACCCCAGCAATTAAATTGGTGCCATACGCTTTCATTTGCGCGATTTGCATTGGCGATATGAATTCACAAAAGCCTTGAATTATAACTTTGCTATTAGGCGTTAAGTTCATAAAATACGTAGTAAATTTTCCACTCAGCACGTAGTCATAACTGAGATGTGACACTTTATAAAGTGTCCTGTTTATTTGATTGTTATTCAATTTTGTGCTTAGTTTTTACTGAACACTCACTTTTGCCGAATCATATTATTGATATCTAGAAATTGCCTATAAAGACAATTGACCTATAAATAAATCATAAACTTTTTTCGGATTTGTTTTAAAATTGAATTAGATATTGTCAATACCTCCCGTTACATCTGCTGGATAATATAATTTCTACTTGGTTGGCAAGTTTTTACTTTTTATACACGAGAGGTTGAGTAAGGCGCACTGCTTCACTTACTGCCTCATCTAAGTTTTCTGTCATTACTATAGACATATCGCTTTCGTGTTTTAACGCTGTTAGCTCTTTTTTGGCGCCATCTAAGTCTGAACCAGCGAGTCTCACAACCAAACGTGGGAAGTTAGTATCACGTTTGTGTTTATGACCGTTGCGCGTACCGTTTAATTTATGCTCGCTGTTATAGTGATGCACAAATTCAGTGATAACTTCTGCAATTTCAATCGCTTGAGGTATACTGCCCAAAAGATTAATTAGAATCACCTGAATACTTTTGTCAGCGCTCATGATGCTCAAAGCTTTTTCTAAACGAGTTTTAAATGTCGTTGGAGAAGTATCAAGGGGAGATGCATGACGCAAGTTCAGACAAAAGCCGGGTTTTCCACCTGCTAAAGTAACTAAGTCCATCGTGGTTAATACCGAACCGGCGCCATTACCCATAATACCGATTTTACCGTGCAGTTCCAATCCCTCCCATTCTTTAAAATCTTGATTTTTACCATTGCCGTTATACCGATTATGCATTTTAGTTGCCATTAGGGCAATGTCAGGATGACGCGAGATTGCACGCTCATTGACACTAATGCTACCGTTCAACGCCATCGCTTCACCTTGCGAATTTATACCAAGTGGATTAATTTCAACTAAATCTAAATCTTTCTCGATTAGTAAATAGTACATTTTTTCAATAACACTGCTAACAGTTTGCATTCGCTTTCCCTGCAATCCCATTTTCAACGCTAACCGTCGAGCATAAAACGGTGAAAATTCATGCTCGACAACGACGTGCTGCATCTTATCTCCATACGAGTCCAAATCTATATCTGGTTCTTGACAACCCAGTAAAATTGGACGACAAACGGCTGTATCAATTACAACAGCTAAATATAACTCCTGTTCAGCGTCATATTTTGCTTCTGCTAGCAGCACTTCTGGTAGTTCACCCATTATTGGTAAATTAAAGATATTTTGAGCTGCTGCTATTGCGTCAATTGTTGTCTCTACAAACCTAACTCCACCAACTTTTAACCTTGCTCCCCCACTGACTTGCGACTTTAGAACAATTGGGTAAGGTATTTTTAACCTCTTTAAGTCTGTTGGATGGTCTATTCGCTGTGATGGCAGTACTGGAATGCCAATCTGCCCGAACCATTCTTTAACCTGATACTCTAGTAAATCCATACCACGCACCTTTGAAATACCACTTCACGCTTGTTGGAGTTGCCGTCAAATTTTTAAGTTGCTGCATCCCCAAAGCAAAAGTCGGCTTTTAATTAACTATAATTTCTTTCTCCATCATTAATTCTATCCAATTCGGTTGATGCGGTAAATAACATGCGATTTAAATTTACTTACATACATCAAAATTGGCATTCAATTTCAGTAAAACCGCTTACGTAATACATAACAGGCATTTTTTTTAACAATTCAATTAGTATTTTTACAATGTATATCTTTTCTAAATGCTCAAGTATTTACATATGTAAAATTGGCATAGAAATATGGCAGGTTTAGTATAGTAAGAAACCCGGTTTCTAGTATAAGTGATTCATATTCCAACAATATAGTAGTTACATTTGTAACCAATTTATAAGTTTTTGTCATCTGCTTAACTATCTTTAGATAGATGAAATATGTGACAAAGAGTCATATTAATATTCTACGATTGTAAATTTATTGCTTTATTAGCGTTTTTTCTAAATCTGTGCTAGAACATTTGGCTGGTTGTATAGGAAAATAATAACTGGTCAAACTGTGTCTTTGTTAACAAACCCCAGCCTGTCATCGCCAATGAAATCAGCAGCACAGCAGGAAGACTTAGATTTTCTATCGTCCATTTTGGAAGAAAGCTTGCTCGAAATTAGTCAGCGCAATACCTTTGAAGTTAAGTGTGTTGTTAAAGACCAGCTAATGGTTTTAATACAGCACCCTAAAACTATCACCGTCGATACCGAGCATGTTTTTGCAGTCGTAGCAAAAACCCTCCAATCAGATACCGCATATCAAACGCAAGAAATACAGATGTTTGTGCGTCATACTGGAATCAAGCTCCCGTATGCTCAGAAAACGCTGTATATTGTCCCAAATATCTCAATTAATAGCGAGCAAGCTTCAAATCCATCAGATTTGTCAGATTATGATGTTTTTTCAGATTTTGTTCTTCCCGAACTCAATCAAGAACCTTTACCTCAGTCATCATTATCCTCTGAAGGAATGTTTGACTCTTCTGCTTCACTGTTGACTATAAATGCATCAGTTGTTGAAGAAGAAAAATTTGACCCGTTTGAGTCGGCGCCTCCCAACAATCAAACTAAAAAAAGCCAGCGCAGCTTCAAGCCATTATTAATTGGAGCATGTGTTCTAGCTGTTACAACAATATTCGGCGCCAGTGGTTACTTTCTAATGAGTCCCTGTATATTATCTACATGTAAAGAATTACAAACGGCAAAGCAATTACAAAATTCATTTCCCCAATTAGCTAACAACGTTAAAACCGAAGAAGATTTATTAAAGCTGCAACAACAGTTAGATGTAACAATTGCATCATTACAAAGAATACCTGGTTGGTCGCCAAATCACCAGGATGCTGTACAAGCGGCAACTGCTTTATCGAGCGAGTCGCAACAAATTAAACTGTTGACACAAGCTTTGCAATTAGGCGCCACAGCTTTGCGTTCTTCACAAAGCACGAGCAATGATATTAACGAGTTACAAGCACGTTCAAAATTATGGCGCTCTTCTATTGCCCCATTAGAAGCAATTCGTACAGATAGTAAATTTTACGGATTTGCTCAGTCAAAATTATCACTATTTCGTAGCGGTTTACAGTCGGTTAATGTTCAAACATTAGCTCAAAGCAGATGGCAGAAAAAAGTAAACGATGCTCAAGCAGCAGCAAAAGTGGCACGTGAGCGCGAAACAAACGCAAAATCACTCCTAGATTTACAACGCGCACTCACAACTTGGCAAATAGTCGTCAATGCCTTAATTGCAGTACCTCAAACCAGTCCAGCTTATGCCGAAGCACGGACACTTTTGAACGATTACCAACCAAGACTATTAACACTTCGCGACCGCGTTTCAAAACAAGAACAAGCGGCAACAAGTTTAGCCCAAGCAGTAGCTACCGCAAAACAAGCTGAACAATACGAACAGCAAAACCAGTGGCAATCAGCAACTGTTCGCTGGCAACAAGCAATAAACACAATTAAGCAAATTCCACCTGAGAGTCCACTGTATAATCAAGCACAACCTTTATTACAAGCGTATGCAGTAGCATTTGAACAAGCTCAAACTAAATTACAAACAATGATGGTGACTGGTGCGACAGCTAGTACAACTTCAACTCGTGCTGATTTAGAAAAAACTTGTAAAGGTAGCGTTCAGATTTGTAATTTCACTGTCGATGAGAGATTTATAACAGTTCGCATTACCCCAGAATATGAAAAAACTTTAGAAAGTAACGCTCCCCAAGATGTCCAGAGTGTTCAAAAGCATCTAGAAACTTTACAAAAAGCACTAGAAGTAATTGGTGATAATGCCAATACAGCAGTCTTGGTCTTTGACGCACAAGGACAGCAAATTTTTACCCATATTCCGCGACAATCACCGAATTAATTGTGCGTGTTCGTTGAAAAACTGCCGTGATAGTCCACGTGTGATTAATATTGTCGTTACTAGGTTGGCAAAGGCAATCATAAATAAAACCACAATTTGATATGAAATTGCTTCGTCAGCTTTGACACCAGCAAGTAACTGTCCTGTGAAAAAACTAGGTATTGTTACCATACCTACTAACGTCATTTGGTTGATAGTAGGTATTATTCCCGCACGTATTGCCTCTTTACGATATTGTGCTACTGCTTGAGTCGGTGTGGCGCCTAAACTTAAGTGGGTTTCAATTTCTAAGTGACTTGAATCTATGGTTTTAACTAATCTTTCCCCCGCTATCGCTGCTGCATTCATGGCGCCTGCTATCACCATCAGCGCTAAAGGTATCACATAACGTGGCTCAAACCAACGTTGAGGCTGAATTATTAAATAATTTGTATAAATAATAGATACTGAAGTACTAATAAACATTGCTCCCCACACCAATGGTAAAACAAGGGGAATTTTTTGACTAATACGATTTCTTGTAATAATTGCCGCAATCGTGATTATTACTGCTAAAATCGCCAAAACTGCAATTACATTATCAACGGCGAAGATAAAATCTAGTACATATCCCAAAACCATCAGTTGAAGGATAGTTCTCCCTGTTGCCATAAGCAACTTAATCTCAATTCCTAGTTTTTCCCAAGCTGACAACCCAATGGTTATAGCCATTAGTGCGACGGCAATACCTAAATCTGTAAAATCTAACTTGATGATTTCTGGCATAAGCAAGAGTGGGAACTTTGATTGTAACGATTTATTCTTGATGGATATCTATATATATATGTACATTTATCGCTAATGATAATGTAATAAATTGACCAATAGGTAAAAATGCTTAAGAAACCAGGTTTTAACAATAAACCCAGTTTCTCGTCCAAATTATACTTCCATAAACCTTCATACAAACTATGATACAGAGTGTAAAATCTGTTCCTGCATTTGACAATAAACAACAATACGCTGTAATTGAGGCAGAAGTTAGTGCTGCTGTCCTCGAAGTTTTATCATCAGGACGTTATATTGGTGGACCCGTTATTGATGGGTTTGAGCAAGCGTTTGCTGCATACCACGGTGTATCTAACTGTATAGCGTGTAATTCTGGTACTGATGCTCTTTATTTAGCTTTGCGTGCGTTGGATATTGGTGCAGGTGATGAAGTCATTACCACTGCGTTTACTTTTATCGCTACTTCTGAAGTTATTAGTGCTGTTGGCGCCAAACCTGTATTTGTCGATATAGATGCGAATACATATAATCTCAATTTACAACAAGTAGAAGCCGCAATTACTCCCAATACAAAAGCAATTATTCCTGTACATTTGTTCGGTCAACCTGTAGATATGACTGGGTTGATGGAAATTGCTTCTTCTCATAAAATCGTAGTAATTGAAGATTGCGCTCAATCAACGGGAGCGACTTGGAACGAGCAAAAAGTTGGTAGCATTGGACATATAGGCGCCTTTAGCTTCTATCCCACAAAAAATTTAGGTGGTTGTGGTGATGGAGGAGCAATAACGACAAATGACCCCGAAATTGCCCAAAGAATGCGAGTCATTAAAAATCACGGACAAACAAATCAATATTATTACAACGAAGTTGGTGTAAATAGCCGTTTGGATAGTATTCAAGCGGTTATTCTGCAAATTAAGCTCAAATATTTAGATGATTGGAATACTAAAAGAAAAACTATAGCATCTCGTTATCATCAGTTTCTTTCTAAAGTACCTGGTATTATTATTCCCCAAGAACTGCCAGGTGGCGCCAGCGTTTGGAACCAATATACTATTCGGATTCTCGACAATCAACGTGAGATAGTGCGTAAAAAGCTACAAGACATGGGAGTAAATACAATGATTTACTATCCCATGCCTTTGCACTTACAACCTGTATATAAAGATTTAGGGTATAAAGAGGGACAATTACCCGTTTGTGAGCAACTAAGTAAGGAAGTCACATCATTACCGATGTTTCCCGAACTTTCATCTGAACAACAAGACCAAGTAATTTACTCAATAAAAGAAGTAATGAGCTTAAACTCAACACTCAGAACTCAGCACTCAGCATTTAATACTCAGGACTAAAGCTGTGAGCGGAAGTGCTAGTCGTTGCTAGCGCTTCTACAATACCGCGTATAGCAGCAATCATGGCGATTTCGCTGTTAAGTTGATTAATAGCAGAACCAACACCAACACCTGCGGCGCCTGCTGCTGTAGCAAGTGGTGCGGTAACATTAGAAATACCAGAAGCGCAGAGTACAGGTATAGCAACCGCGCGTGAAATTTCATAAGCTGCGGCTAATGTTGGAGCAGCTTTTTCGATTAAACCAACTGTACCACCATGTACTGGCTTAGTATTGATGCCACCTTCGGTTTGAATAATATCAGCACCTGCTTGTACAAGTTCTTCTGCAAGCTGAACTTGTTTGTCGAGCGTCAGAATATGTGGAACTGTTACCGATAGAGTAACTTCAGGAAGCAACTCACGAGTTTGGTATGTTAGTGCCAATACTTCTTCTGCTTCAAATCTTCGTCCTTGAGCATAAAACGCATCAAAGTTACCGATTTCGATTAAATCTGCACCTGCTGCTACTGCTTTTCTGAACTTTTCTGGTTCAACAGCAGATACGCAAACAGGTAATTTTGTCAATCTTTTAGCTAATTTTACCAGTTCTGGGTCAGCGGCGATGTCAACAAAAGTGGCGCCACCGAGTTCCGCAGCTCTTACAACCGCAGCGACATTATCCTTGTCGAAATTATTCAAACCGCTAATAACTTTTAAAGCGCGGCGAATAGTACACGCACGTTGAAGAGTAGAATGCATCGTCATGGTTCTTGTGTATAGCAATTAAGTAAAACTATTGTCACATTATAGGTAACTATTCGCTAGTGGCTTTAGGTATAATGCAATATTTCCCATTTGGAATAAGTGTACTGCTTTTATCTACACCTAGAGAATGGTTGATATTTGAAATTCTGAATAAATCAAGTTTCTTAATTTTCGTATTGTGCTGTGCATGACATCAAACTTAGGGTAGATGTAAAATTAAGGGCGCAGCTTGAGCAAAGTTTAAAAATTGGGATAGCATTCCTCTACTTATGCCTGAAATCAGCAGTGTAGCTAGTACCATTGCCTTTTTTGGTACAATAATCGGCATTTTTGCAGCTTCGTTTCAAGTGTTAGACCAAATTGAAAAACGACGCGATAAATGGTTTCAAAAACTACAAAATAATAATTCAAAGTCTGATATAGACTTACATCCGGCTCAAATCTCAAATATAGTACAAAACATCGAGTGCCGTGTCGATTGGGGCGAAGCTGTTGATGTTTCAGTTTTTTATGGACGCACGCAGGAACTCGCTACTCTAGAAGAATGGATAATTAATGATAATTGTCGTTTGATAGCGCTGTTGGGGATGGGGGGTATAGGTAAAACCTCACTTTCGGTGAAATTAGCGCAAAAAATTGTTTCTTCAAAAACTTTTGAGTTTGTAATTTGGCGTAGTTTGGGTAATGCTCCACCATTGCCAGATATATTAGCAGAATTAATAAGATTTGTTTCTTTAGAGCAAGAAACAAACTTACCACTTGACATTGGCGCCCTTATTACGCTGCTTAAAAAATATTTACGTGCGTCGCGTTGTTTTTTAATTCTCGATAATTTTGAATCTATATTGACAGAAGGTGATAAAGCCGGAGAATATCGGGAGGGGTATGAGGACTATGGTATACTTCTTAAACGTGTTGGTGAAGAACTTCATAACAGTTGTTTAATTATTACTAGTAGAGAAAAACCTAGAGAAGTTGCAGCGAGTGAAGGTGAAACGCTTCCAGTTCGGTCATTACAGTTAAGCGGTTTACCTGCGTCAGATTCTGGAGTAATTTTTCAAGAGAAGGGAATTAGTGGAACTCAAGACGAACAAATTCGACTTGTAGATTCTTATCAAGGTAATCCTTTAGCGCTCAAAATTATTTCTACTACAATTAAAGATATATTTCAGGGTAGCATTTCCGAGTTTTTAGCACAAGAGTCGATAGTATTTGGCACAATTAGAACTTTGCTCGAAACCCAATTTAATCGTTTATCTGACTTAGAAAAAGAAGTCATGTATTGGTTAGCGATTAATCGTGAACCTGTAACGATGCTGGAATTACTTGATGATATTATTACACTTGAAAAGGCGCCGAAGCTAATTGAAACCCTTGAATCATTAATGCAACGTTCTCTAATTGAAAAAGCTAGAGATGCAACATCCGACGCTTCCACATTTACACTTCAAAATGTGGTTATGGAGTATATCACAGATAGATTTATCGAGCAAATAATTACTGAAATAAATCAGGGAGAATTTGAGTTATTTAATACTCATGCGATTATTAAAGCAACTACGAGTGATTATATTCGTTCTTCCCAAATTCGCTTAATTCTCAATCCAATACTTTATGCACTCAGTTCCGAAATTAAACGTGGTAGTGATTTATTAGAGATATTGCGTAATCAACCAGAAATTAAATCAGGATATGCAACGGGCAATATTATTAATTTATTAGTTAATCTAAAAATAAATCTAAATGGATATGATTTTTCGGAACTAGTAATAAAACAAGCGTACTTGCAGGGTGTAAATTTACGCTCGTGTAATTTTAGTAATTCTAGTTTTGATAAATGTATTTTTACTCAACCATTTGGTAGTATTCAATCAGTTGCATTTAGTCCTAATGGTCAACTTGCCGCAAGCGATACAAATGGGCAAATTATATTATGGCAAGTCGCAGATAGTAAACATTTTCTGAGCTTGAAAGCACATTTAAGCTGGGTTTGGTCGGTTGGTTTTAGCTGTGATGGTAGTATATTTGCCAGTGGTAGCTCTGACCATACTATCTGTTTGTGGCGCCTCTCGGATGGTCAGCTAATTAAAACTTTACAAGGACACACAAGTGAGGTAAGGTCGGTTACTTTTAGCTGCGATGGTACTATTATTGCAAGTGGTAGTTCTGACCATACTATACGTATTTGGAATATAAACACAGCTCAAACCCTAAAAATTTTGCGTGGACATACCAATGTAGTTAGTGCAGTTGCGTTTAGTCCAGATGGAGAAACTATTGTTAGTGGTAGTTATGACCAAACTATACGGTTATGGGATGTAGTTACAGGTAAATGTATAAAAGTTATATACGGACATACTAACCAAATACGCTCAGTAGCATTTTCACCTGATGGTACTATTATTGCAAGTGGTAGCTATGACCGCACAATTCGTATATGGAGTACACAGACAGGAGAATGTCTAAGTATTTTGCAAGGACACTCTAGTCAAGTGCGTACAGTTGCTTTTAGTCACGATGGACTTTTACTTGCGAGTGCGGGTAGAGATTTAACTATTAAACTATGGTTTATCTTATATAACGAATATTCCATCGAAACACAATTAATTTCCTCTCTTGCAGGACACACTCAGTCGATTGAATCAGTAGCTTTTAGCCCTGATGATAAAATGTTAGTGAGTGGAAGTTTTGACCAAACGGTAAGACTATGGGATGTAGACAACGAAAAATGTCTAAAGACACTTCAGGGATATGCAAATTCCATCTGGTCAGTAGCTTTTAGTCAAGACGGTCAAATTCTTGCTACTGCCAGCGATGATTTTGCTGTGAGATTTTGGAGTGTTGCGACTGGTGAACTTTTACGTACCTTCAATAAACATACAAACCGGGTTTGGTCTGTTGCTTTTAGTCCTTCTGGGCAAATCGTTGCTAGTGGTAGTGACGATAAAACGATTCGACTTTGGGAAGTTAATACAGGTGAACTCCTCAAAACTATAATTGTACATACATATCATATTCGGTCACTTGAATTTAGTCCCGATGGAAAAATGCTTGCAAGTACAGGCGCCGATGAAACAATATGTATATGGGACGTTGCTTCATGTAAATGTTTAAGAATATTACATCAACATTTACGACGTGTAGAATCAGTAGCTTTTAGTAGTGATGGAAAAATTTTAGCTAGTGGTAGTAGTGACAGCACTATAAAATTATGGGTTCCAGAAACAGGGGAGTGTGTGCAAACCTTACAAGGACATACAGCAGAAGTAAATTCAGTGATATTTAGTCCAAATGGTAAAACTCTTGCAAGTGCCAGCAATGACGGAACATTAAAATTATGGTCTACAAATAAAGGGGAATGTATTAAAACTTTACGAGGTCATGCTTATGCAGTTCAGTCGGTTGTGTTTAGTCCCGATGGTAAATATTTAATTAGTGCTGGAACCGATGAAACAATCAAGTTATGGAATATTAGAACAGGCGAATGCGTTAAAACTTTAGAGGGACATATTGGTGTAATATGGTCTGTGGCAATTAATCAATTAGGCGCCATAATTGCCAGTGGTAGTCAAGATGAGACAATTAAACTTTGGGATATCAACACAGGTGAATGTCTAAACACCCTTAGAGCAAAACGTCCCTACGAAGAAATGAATATAACCGGAGTCAAAGGACTAACTGAAGCTACCATTTCTACTTTACTAGCTTTAGGCGCCGTAGAACTGGCAACGGATACAACGGATGTAACGGATGTATAAGTCATACATATTATCATATAATGTCATACTGAACGCAGTGAACTATCTAATTTTCAAAATGTCATACTGAACGCAGTGAACTATCTAATTATTATTTTGATGGTAAATAAAATTACCACAGAGCCACGGAGTACACAGAAGAGTTGAAGAGATTTAAAATGGCGCCACTGTTTTGATGCGTTACATCGAAATCAACTATATACTTTATCAGTTCATATGTTCTTGTATCCAACGGCGAAACGCTTTAAGTGTTGCATTCCTACCAGCAGTCTTACTTTGCTTAAAGTACTGAGGAATAATATCAGTTAAAGGTAGGTTTGGAAAATTCAAGCTTTGCTGAGATTCGACGTAAGAACCTGCTTGTAGTAAATTAATTTGCAGTATACCTTTTTCAAAGCGCCAAAGTTCAGGGACTTTTAAGGCTTCGTAAATACTTGGGTGAGTTCGTGAAGTGACATCAATTTCTAATGCTAAGTCTGGTGGAGGGTCTTTTTGTAAATCAAGTCTTGCTTTACCACGAATCAAAATTTCGTTTTGAATATAAAAGCATTGGTCAGGTTCTATACCTTGAGCCATTGCCTGATTTTTAAATGTTGTAGAGCCAAGACTTATAAATTCAATATCTAATTCTTCTAAAAGCGCTTTGACTAAATCACTAATAATTTCTTTACTAAATTCATGTTCCGGCAACGGTGCCATAATTTCCAGTACTCCCTTATCATAGGCAATTCGCGTTGCCCGATGTTCTCCTAGCTCATCTAAAATTGTCTCAAATTCTTCCCATGTAACATCACGCAACAATACACGTTGTCCAGGTGGAACGTTGATACGTTTAATGTTTAAGAGCATGACTGTTACTCCTAGTTGTTGAGCTTACAGTATAGCGTGTTCAACTGGGCGCCTCGTTGCCATAATTACGTCATATTATAAATTAAAAAGCTGTAAATCTGGGTTGTTGGCGCCAATAGCACAAAACTGAAGTACTAGCTAGTAACGAATATATTTTTTAAACTCGTACCTGTAACTTTGATTGTCTTGCAGCTTCTTCAATGATATATCGCCTGCTTGTAAAAACTTGGATACCCGGAACCACGGCGTAATCAATGTCATCAGTAATTACTTTTATATTTCCGGCGCCTGCTTGACTAATTGCTTCAAGTATTAATAAATCATATCCATCAAGAGCCTGAGTTTTAAATCTATTTAAGGCAGCATCAGTTGTTTCATCGTTAACGTTCAGATTTACAGGAACAGCAAAATCTTTGACTTGCTCCCAACATTTCTCAACTTCTGCAACAACATTTAGTCGTTCTTCTGGGTAGTTATGACGGTATTCTTTTGATGTAATACTAGGATGAGATTGCCTATAGATTTTATACTCATTTTTCTCAATAATATGGGCAAGCTCTGCTAGAGTTAACCCTGAATAAGTTAAAGTTGCTCCATTTATTACAGCTTCTGTAAGATAGTTAGGGTAATCAGTTAATTTATAACTATCTCCGCTTCTAATAGTAGAAGCAGCATTTTGATATCCTTGCCAAAACCATACATTAGTATCAACGATGAAAATATCTTCCTTTCGCGGAATATCGCTTTGGATATCAATAATGTCTGCTTGAATATTAAGATTTACTGCCATAAATTATAATGCCGATGCCATTTCTGACATAACGGTATCAACTGCATTACGATATTGCTCATCATAATAATAACGTTCAGCGTTTTTTATAAGATGAGTGAGAAGTTTTTGATGACGTTCTGATAATCCTGTAAATTCCACAAGTTGATCAAATTTTTTACGTGTGATATCTTTCAAAATCCGAGTGATCGCTAAGTTAAAAAATAATGACGTAACAATTTTTACACCCGTAAAATCCAAGCTGATATTTTTCTCTGCTAGCAATTCAGGATAGACTATATCATACAACTTTTGTGCTGTAGATACTGTAGTTGCATATTCTGCAACAATATCATAAACTTTGATTTCCATGTGAATTTACCCCTAAACGCAATTCTTTTTTATACCAGCACTTCTGGTGTAACGCAATTTGCTTTTATTCTAACACAGTAATTTGAGTATAGCTAAAGTAATTGTATAAGTAATTAAAAAGATAATCAATTTCAAAATATGTAATTTATTTGGATTTTAACAATTCAAACGACAGTTTTTTACAACTTGTATAATACGGTGATGCTGCCACGTTTAAAATGTGAATTTTTTATATAAAGTTTATACCCAAATGTTTATATATATGTTTTACTATTTATAACCATTGGTGCAGAAGTATTATTGTGAACTACGAAGAACTTATTAGTGATATTAGTAACATTAACAACACAAGTTTAGCGACAGTTGCGCGCGCGGTTAATAAGATTTTGACTATTCGTAATTGGTTTATAGGCGCCTACATTTTTGAGTATGAGCAAAATGGAGTTGATAGGGCAGCGTATGGCACACAGTTGCTTCAAAGGCTTGCCAATGACTTAAAACGTAGAAAAATTGAAGGTTTATCTGAGCGTAATTTAAAGAATTTTCGCCAGTTCGCGCTGGCTTATCCTGCTTTGGCAAAAAATGAAAATATATCTACTTTTTTACCAGTGCTTGGTATATCAGGAAACGCTCTTCAAATTCGGCAGGCAGTGTCTGCCGAATTTCAAAACGCCGACCAGGACATATTTCCAGCCCTTTTTGCTCGTGAATTACAGAAACCTTCATTTTCGTGGCAAGATAGCAATTATTACTTGCGCTTGTTCTCTACATTATCATGGTCACACTTATTGGAATTAACTCGTATAGACGACAAAACTAAACAGGCTTTTTATGAGTCAGAATGTATAAAAAGCAACTGGACAATAAGAGAATTCAAACGTCAAATGGACAGTATGCTTTATGAGCGGGTAGGGTTATCGAAGGATAAAGAAGCTGTTTTGGCACTGAAGAGTGAAGAGCAGATTATCCAGAGTCCTGAAACTCTTTTGCGTGACCCGTATATTTTAGAGTTTTTGAGGTTAGAGGAGCGAGCAAGTTATTCAGAGTCTGACCTGGAAAAAGCTTTAATTAGCCATTTGCAAGATTTTATGCGCGAGTTAGGGCGAGATTTTTGCTTTGTTGACCGTCAATTTAGAGTTACTGTTGGGGGAGAACATTATTTTCTTGACCTGTTATTCTACCATCGTTCTTTGCAATGCCTGATTGCTATCGATTTAAAACTAGGAAAGTTTAAACATGATTATGCTGGGCAAATGAACTTTTATCTGAATTATTTGAAAGAGAATGTCGCATATCCTCACGAAAATCCCCCTGTTGGGATTCTTCTTTGTGCAGAAAAGGATGCGGAAGCTGTCCATTATGCAACGGCAGGACTTGATAATCAATTGTTTGTGTCGCGTTATATGGTGGCGCTTCCTTCTGAAGAGATGCTCAAACAGTGGTTGATAGATGAGCAAGATAGACTAAAGCAAAAGTTTGATATTACTTAAAAAGAAGAAAGTTAAGACTCTCTTGTGGGCTGGGTCTCTGTGGTAAGATTAAAAGCTTTTTTACCACAGAGTACACATTTAGTAGTGTGAAAATTTTAGAGATGCTTCGTTCCTCAGCATGACAATTGAAAGATGCTTCGTTCCTCAGCATGACAATTGAGAGATGCTTCGTTCCTCAGCATGACAATTGAGAGATGCTTCGTTCCTCAGCATGACAATGGTGGAGATGCTTCGTTCCTCAGCATGACATTATTTTATTGTTTTGCGGCTTTCATTGATAAACCGATGCGTTTGAGTTTTTCGTTGACTTCCATGACTCGAACTTTGACGACTTGTCCGACTTTGACTATTTTCTTAGGGTCGTCTACAAATCTGTCGGCTAGTTGGGATATATGTACTAACCCGTCTTGGTGAACACCGACATCGACAAAGGCGCCAAAGTTAGCGACATTAGTAACAACACCTTCTAATTCCATTCCTACTTTGAGGTCGGTAATTTCTTTGATACCTTCTTTAAAGGTGGCATATTTAAATTCAGCACGTGGGTCACGTCCTGGTTTCTCTAGTTCGCTAAGGATATCACGCAGCGTTGGTTCTCCAATAGTATCAGTAAGGTATTTTTTCAAACCTGTTTTTTTCAGGTTTTCGGCAATTTGTGTTACCTGGTTTATTGGAACTTTGAGGTCAGATGCTATATTTTCTACTAATTTGTAACTTTCTGGGTGTACGGCAGTATTATCTAAAGGATTTTCACCACCCCTTATTCGTAAAAAACCTGCTGCTTGTTCAAAAGCTTTTGGTCCAAGTTTGGGAACTTTCAATAACTGGCGCCGATTTTTAAATGTACCGTTAGCATCACGATAAGCGACTATATTATTAGCTACTGCTGATGTAATGCCCGAAACAAAAGTTAATAGTTGACTCGAAGCAGTGTTTAAGTCTACACCCACGTAGTTTACACAGCTTTCTACAGTTTCTTCGAGCTTTTTCTTTAATAGTTTCTGGTCTACGTCGTGTTGATATTGTCCCACTCCAATTGATTTAGGGTCAATTTTGACTAGTTCTGCGAGTGGGTCTTGCAGGCGCCGACCTATACTAATGGCGCCGCGCACGGTAACATCAAGGTCGGGGAACTCTTGCCCAGCTAGTTTGCTTGCCGAATATATAGATGCTCCCGATTCGTTTACTATTACTTTGACGGGTTTACGGTCAATTGTTTTGAGTACATCACCAATAAATTCGTCGGTTTCGCGTGATGCTGTACCGTTACCAATAGCTATCAACTCTATTTTGTATTTCTCAATCAAATTTTTGACCGACTGGGCAGCTTTCACACGTCCATCGGCGCCTGTATGAGGGAAAATAGCCTGATATTCTAAAAATTTTCCCGTTTGGTCAAGAATCGCGACTTTACAACCAGTTCTAAAACCTGGGTCTACCGCCATTGTTGGTTTCATTCCCGCAGGCGCCGATAATAACAACTCGCGTAAGTTTGTTTCAAAGGTCTTTATCGACTCAATATCAGCATAAAGCTTTTTCTCGGCAATAACTTCATTTATCAACGAAGTTTTCATCAAGCGGTTAAATGCATCTTTGAGCATTTCTTGATAAAACGCGCGTATTGGACGGTGCTTTGTTTTAATTTCTTGAGATTCTATATACGAAAGTACTGTATCTTCGTCGTAAGATATTTCAAAACTCAATATCCCTTCATTTTCGCCACGACACAGCGCTAATAAGTTGTGAGGTGCAATATTTCTAACTTTTGCGCTAAAGCTACGATACATCTCAAATTTTGTCGTTCCTTCGGCGTGTTCGTCTTTGATGTGCGAGACAAACGTACCTTCGTCTAACAAATAATCGCGTAAATATGCCCGCAATTCTGCTTTATCCGCAACTTCCTCTGCTAAAATATCAGCGGCGCCTTTGAGTGCATCGTCACCACTCTTTACACCTTTTTCTTCTGAAATATATTTAACTGCTTCAAGTTCAAGAGGAACAAGCGGCCCATTTTTGACATTTAAAGACTTAATAAATTCAGCCAAAGATTCTAGACCTTTTTCACGGGCAATAGTCGCACGTGTACGACGCTTAGGACGATAAGGTAAATATAAATCTTCTAACTCATTTTTTTGCAAACAAGTCTCTATTTTCGCTTTTAGCTCAGGGGTTAGCTTACCTTGTTCGTTAATTGAATTAAGTATCGCCGCTTTTCGCTCTTCTAACTCTGTTAAATAACTATATCTATCTGATAAGTCCCGTAACTGCACTTCGTCCATCTCACCAGTGCGTTCCTTACGGTAGCGTGCAATAAAGGGAATCGTCGCACCTTCAGCGAAAAGTTCAAGCGCACTCTCAATTTGAAAGGGTTTAAGGTTAAGTTCGCTTGCTAGAGTCTGTGGAATATTAAGCATCGGATGTTTTAAGCTGCTATTCAAACCGAAGTTACTATAACCTACTTTCACAAGAGAAACCGGGCTTGTTGTCAAAATTTTGCATCGAAGCTCTAGTCTATCGTGAAGAAGCCCGGTTTCTTAAGTGTAAGTAACAAATTTTACGCATCAAATCCTAGAAACCGGGCTTCTGGTCAAAATTTTGCATCGAAGCTCTAGTCTATCGTGAAGAAGCCCGGTTTCTTGAGTTGTAAGTAACAAATTTTTCTTACCTTGGGTATAGTTAAAACTAATCCAAATTTGTTAAGTAAATATACTTATAGACTCGAAATTCTTATTAAAATATAAAATTATGTCATATGTTAAGAAATATTAACGCATTTATACCTATAACTCATAATAGAATAACGATTTCACGTGGCTTTTTGCTTTTTAATTTTTTATAACTTTATAAGTATTAATATTCTCATAATCAGATGTTAAGATAACATACCAAATGGATTCGGAATTTAACTCCCCATCCTTGTTATCTTAAGCAGGGTGCAGTAACGAAAGTTGAAAGTAAGTGTAAAATTTACTACTTTTGCTATATTAGAAGGTCGCAAGATTTATATCTATGCGCTTCTGCTTGTGAATTCAGAGGTTTTAAAGAGATGGTCTTAGCATTTTTATTACCGCTTCTGACTGCTTTAGTTAGCGGCTACTTATTTCAAAAAAGCACTGACGAGATAGGCTATCTCGCTGGTGGTATTGCTATTATTAGTTTCGTTATAAGCTTGATACTGGCGCCTTGGGAAATCCAGCTTTTGCTACTAGTGGTTGTTTTGGTTTCTACTCAAAAGCTGCTTCAGCAAAACGACTACAAGTTTGACAGGAGGGGTAAAGGCTAAGGAATAAAGGGTAAAGGGTAAAAACTTTCCTTTACCCCTAATGGTTAAGCGTTTTGAGCAAGATTAAACTGTAAATTGTTTGACATATTTAACTACAGCAGGTGTGAGTAAAGTTTCAACTGAGGATATTACTTCACGGTCGAACTGCGACCAAACTCTTGGAGTATTAAACATACAGGGTTGTAGAATTCCCCAAAGTTGATTTTCATAACATAAGTGCGCGTGAACTAGTGCCCGGTGTCCAAACGATGAACGCTCAAATTCAACGGATAGAACATCTGGACTTGTAGTTTCAACATCTTCAATATAAATTGAGGGTTCAGTTCGCACAGCAGCAGCAAACATTGGGTCTTCTGAAGTTAAAGATGCTGGTTCTTGTTTCCAATCAGAGTCTAGCACCTCTGGAATTTCAGTATGAAGGCGCCAGCAAACGGGAACTATACCAATTTTGGTATTAGGATTTCGCACGTACAGAAATACGCGGTCACATTTTAAAATTTCTCCAAGTGCTGGCATTAAAGCATCGAAAAGTGCTTCTGGTTGGGAGTGTTCTTCAAAAACGCTGCTTAATGTATTGGGTAAGGTTGAGCTAGTCATTTATATAGTTGTTCGATTTTAGCTTTATCCTCGCAACAACTAATATTTACAACATCGTTCTAGCGATGCAGATACTTTAAGTTTAGGGCTATATAATCATAATCATTTTTATATTGATTTTAGGTCAGTGCCAGATTTAGCTGCTCGTATTCAAGTGCATCAAGCGGTGAAAATGGTTTACGAAACGAGAAAGCATAAGGTGTAGAGCCATATTGCTGTAAATGTTCCAGTCTTTTCTTCGCTTCGTTAACGGTTGGCGTGTAACCTGCACATATCCACCACATTGCTAAAATTGGCTGTTCTACCTTTTCAAACCAACGGCGCCGAGAACGCATGATATCACTATGGGCGCCGTGATAAACATAATTAGACAAAGCTTCGAGTGATTTCCATACAGTCAAAGTAATTAAAATACTCTCATCATCAAAAACTCGAATATTGGTAGCATCTTCAGCACCTTCACCACGTAATCGCCAAACAAAACCAGGGTCATCATCAGCAACGGCATTAACACTATTAATTTGTGCAACAAAATCAGCCATTTCTGGAGCATCGAGCGAATAGCGCATTTTTGCTGTATTCACTTGAGCTAAATGGTATTGCCCTACGTTTACTGGTTGCATTATTTCTAACTCCCGATAGATGTTTTGAATAGATTGGCATACTTCATCTATCTTGGGAGGTACTTTAGGCACAAATTTACAAAATTTAATATTTCTTAATAGTGCTGAGTAGAGACGCGATTAATCGCGTCTCTACAATTCGTAACGATTTTTATGTTGGTTCAAAAGCAGAAGATACCTAGGATTTGTTTTTGCAATTTGCCACTTTTGTTTAAAAATCGCCGCCGACTCAGCTTTGTAGTGGTCTTCTTCATAAGGTAAAATTAATTGCCTTGCTTGTTGCTGTGCTTCAAGTGACAATTCTTTTTGGGGATTGCTTTTATACTTTCTACCGCTTTTGTGATTTGCATAGCGACGCGCACGGGTGTATCCCATTTGCAGGAATTTTCTTGCCATATCTGCACCCACAAAATCATCCTGCTCTAAATAAGCAAGAAACATCTCGTATATTTTTTCGCTTGATTCTCTGGCTATTTCTGGAGACTTAAATCGCCAATACGGCAAAATCTCCGATTTATACGGCTCAACCAATAATACACCTTGTTCACCTTTGCCAACGCGGTAGAGTTCAGGATGTGCGCGGAAATCTATATTTTTAAAATCTAAAGAATAATCAAATGCCATAGCAGAAGTTTATTTTTCATCTTAAGATTTAAAAGTAAAGTCTCGCTTCTGTCTTAGTAAATAGCTTTGGTGCAGTTATGCTATTAAGTTCTCCTCATTTAAACACTACTCTTACGCGCGGTGATTTGCGACGAGTTCACCATATTGCGCTAAATGTTAAAGATATGCAAGCTTCGCGGAAGTTTTACGGTAATCTTTTGGGGTTACATGAGCTAATAGGTGATGAAATACCCGAAACTTTAGCAAAATTAGTAGCAGAGGGAAAAGTCGCTAACTTTGAAACACCCGACGGTACTATACTTGATTTATTCTGGGAACCCGATTTACAACCACCCGACCCAAATCCAGAACATACCTTTACAAGAGCTTACCATCTCGCATTCGACATATCACCCGAATCATTCGACCGCGCGGTGGAGGTTTTACAAGAAAATAGTATAACAATCGCACATGGCCCAGTCAGTCGTCCCACAGGTAGAGGTGTATATTTTTATGACCCTGATGGGTTCATGGTAGAAATTCGCTGTGACCCAGTGTAAATAATGCATGTAGAGACTAAACAGGTTCAGTCTCTACATGCAGAATTAACAATGGCGCCGGAAGTTAAAATTAAAGCCACTAATTATTTAAAATAAGTAAAAAGCGTTTTAATGTAAAAAAATGTCAGAACAAGCTAAGTTGTATAGTGTTATCGAAGATGCCATCAGAAGACCTTTAATTCCTTATGACCCGACAAGACAGTCTTTAAAACAGTGGACAATGTTTGTCTTACGTGATAAGGGGTTTAAAGTTGTGTATGCACAAAATGCTGATTTTGCAATTGAAAGAGGTGGTGAAAAGCTTTACTTTAATGTTTCTGATACTGACCATGAGTTAGATGGAAAGTTTGGATGGGTTGTGTGGGATAGTGCGACTAAAACTCTGAGTGTGATTCCTAAAAACACTGACTCAAAGGCGCCAAATTAAAATACTTAAATTTACCTCTTGTGGGGTGGGCATCCTTGCCCGCCCATACTATTTAAGTAAATTTAGGCTTTTGTGAATAACATTAAATGCTGTTGTGGTAGTAAGTTTTTTGTTTCTTGCCATGTTAAACCTACAGCTTGCATTTCGTTTTTGACTTGCTTTTGTGTCATTTTATGCAACCCTTTAATCATAATAAAAGGGTTTTCACCTCGATATTCAACAAGTGCGACTCGACCACCTGGTTTTAATGCTTTAGCAATACCAGACATCACTTCATAAGGATATTCAAATTCATGATATGCATCGACCATTACGGCTAAGTCAATACTTTCTGATGGTAAATTTGGACTATTGAGAGTTGCTAAGATGGGTTCCACGTTATCAATGTGCTTTTCTTCTTTGAAAAAATTAATGATGTCGAGCATTTGTGGTTGAATATCCACGGCTAAAACTTTACCTTGTGTAAGGGTCGGCGCCATCAAAAAACTTAGATAACCTGTTCCGGCGCCTATATCAGCAACTACATAATTGGGTTTTAGTTCTAATGCATTGACTATTTTACTAGGTTGTTCTTCAGCTTCTCGACTTGGACGCTCTAACCACATGGCGCCTGTATGTCGCATTACATGAGCAATTTCACGACCCATATAGAATTTACCAATCCCGTCAGGGTTATGAATTGTACGCTCAGAGTATTTACTAGTTGTTATGGTGTTGCTAGATGCTGTAACAGGATAAGCTATTAAGCTATATATAAAGATAATGATAATTAATACAGTTCTCATAATTTTTGAAATAGTTGATGTTGTGCAAATAAGGTGCATAACACACCTTATAGAAAAGGCTATATCTGCATTCAGCAGCTACAGCAACTTACTTTAACGTTGTTAGCAACTCTTGGAATAACCTCTAACTTAACAATTGGGATTTAATGGCGCCAGTTATTCTCAGCCTGCTGTAGTACATATGTCGCAACATCCTGAATTTCTGGCGCCGTCAATTTGTCTTTATAAGCAGGCATATTATTCTTACCATTGGTTACCAGCTCAGTAATAGCTTCCATCGAATCGATTCCATTTCGTTTCAGAGCCTTCTTAAACAGATTTTTACCACGTCGCACAATATTACCACCATTAATATGGCATCCTGCACAATTGGCTTCAAATATTTTACTTCCGGCGCCTATATCTTCAGCATATGCGGGTTGAATAGTAATAACTATCAATAATAATACTAGAACTACTAACTTCTTCAATTTATTCACCTCATAATTACTGGTATCTATAATTATACTCTACTTAAGAAGTATATCTAAAGATAGATGCTATTAAAAATGTACTGATTATCTACCTAAAGGAAGTAACGAATTTTAAGTTACTGCGCCAATATAAAAATAATATGACATGTCAATTAATTAGTGCGGTAAGAACCGTAGTAGCATATGGCTAATAACATAAAAGAACAAATAAAAGCTGACTTAGATTTAGCGAAACAAACTGGGCAACTGCGAGTTGACCGAGTTAGAGAAATCGTGAAATCTGCCGTTTCGGGGGTAGTTGGAGAATTTAAAGAAGGTTCAAGAGATTTACGTATATTAGTACGTGAAGCCGTTTCTGCGGTAACTGAAAACCTAACTGAACGCGGTACTGAAATCAAAGAAGAAGTTACTGCATCAATTGAAGGTGCCCTCGAAGCTGTAAACGCCCAAAGACACGAAGCAATTGCACAAACACAAGCTCAAGTTAAGCAGTTGCAAGCGCAGGTAGACGAAGAAGAAGAGAAAATTCAACAAGAAGTAGACGGAATCTTGGCAGAAATTAAAGACACAAGCACAGAAAAGTCTTCACACGTCAAAACCTCTATTGAATCTGCTGTAAACGCAATTCAAAATAGTGACGAAGCAGCATTATTAAGAAAACGCTATGCTCAGTTACAAGCACAACTGGCAATTGTTAGAGCAAACTTAGCCGCGCGTTATGGTGGACGTGGTGAAGAAGTAACTAATTACCTTGAAGAAGCCAAAAAATGGTACAATGATTCACGCCCACAAGCTGAATCCATGATTGGACAAGTCAAAGAAAAGCATGGGCAACTCGATGTTAAATTGGGTGAAGCTGGCGGCGCCATTGCACGTCGTGAACATCAAGTAAAACAAGTATTAAAAGACTTACTTGTAGCAGCGACAAGCTTGTTTAAAGACAAAGACACTGTAGACAACGGTAAGGAACCTGCAATTCGTAAGTAAATTAAATTGTAGATAAAATCCCCCCCTGCCCCCCGAAATTCGGGGGGTAAATTTATGCATTTAAAGCCCCCCTTATCAAGGGGGTTGGGGGGGTTAATTATATATCAAAAAATAAGGTGTAAGCTTAACTTACACCTTTTGAAAACCACTCTTATCCTTACTTACCTAGATAAACTTTTATACAGTTCTGCGGGGGTCGAGACCTTCTTCATACTTGGAAATTGCCCAAAGCGCATGAATACTACCAGGAAGCCAACCTAACAAAGTCAACAGAACATTGATAATTAGAGTTTGACCTACACCGTATGTGAGGAAAATACCTAAAGGAGGTATTGCAATACCGAGAATGTAACGAAGTGCTTTCATAGTTTTGTGAGTTGTTTGTACAGATTGATTTAGTTGAATAATTAGCTAGAAGGCAATTGAGCTTTATTTTCGCTACCCTTGAGGGCAACATTCTTTTCGACGAAGTAGTTGTTAATAAACGTGTTAGCTAGCGATAGAATTACAGGTCCTAAAATAAATGCTGCAATTCCATGTACGCCAAATCCAGGAACTAATGCTGCTGCCAACCAAAAACAGAATCCGTTGACAATTAATGAGAAACCGCCGAAAGTGGCAAAATTCAATGGTAAAGAGAATGCTGATAAAACTGGCTTAAGCGAACCATTAAGAAAACCGATTACGGCGCCCGCAATTAAAGCTGCTGGAAAGTTGGCGATAACAACGCCACGAAAAAGAATATCTACAATCAATAGGCTCAATGTGGTAGCCAAGACTGTTAAAAAGGTGGGTAACATCACTTTCACCTGCAATGAATATTAGCTTGTTATGTTCTTTTTATATATTTATCGATTTGCCAATTCTTTACCTCTTTAACAAGGATGATAACGGTTATATCGTGAGATAGAGATTAAACTAGCAACGGATGATGAACGGATGTAACGGATAGTTTATTTTAGCTAACTGTTGGTGGCTTATAAGCCACCTTACAATTACTCATCCGTTACATCCGTTACATCCGTTGCCAGTTATCTACCTACCAACTTGTCGCGTAAGGTTTTAATTTTGTCGCGAAACTTAGCTGCTTCTTCAAATTCTAAGTTCTTGGCAGCATCCTTCATTTGCGCTTCTAATTTGGTAATTAAATCAGGAATGCTTTCTAATGGTATTTCGTCAATGTGTTCTTCGACTATCTGTAATTCCTGGGAATTCAGGCGCCGCGAAACTTCTAAGAATGATAAAATTGCATTACTCGATTTTTTCTTGGCTATTGGTTGCGGTGTAATGCCGTGCATCTTATTATGTGCCATTTGAATACCACGGCGCCGTTCGGTTTCTTCGATGGTTTTTAACATGCTGTTAGTAAGGTTATCAGCGTACATTATCGCTTGCCCACGTATATGACGCGCAGCTCGACCTACGGTTTGAATTAAAGAACGTTCCGCACGTAGAAATCCTTCTTTATCAGCATCTAAAATTGCCACTAACGAAACTTCAGGTAAATCTAAACCTTCCCGCAGTAAGTTTACACCTACCAATACATCAAATTTTCCATCACGTAAGTCTTGGATAATTTCAATACGTTCAATGGAATTAATTTCTGAGTGTAAATATCTAACGCGAATACTATTATCTTGCAAATACTCGGTTAAATCCTCAGCCATTCGTTTAGTTAAAGTCGTAACTAATACCCGTTCTTGTAGGTCTACACGGTCTTTAATTTCGCCTAATAAATCATCAATTTGACCATTACTAGGACGGACAACAATTTCTGGGTCAAGCACTCCAGTCGGACGAATAATTTGTTCAGCGACATTATCTTCAGAGATTCCTAACTCCCAATCCCCAGGAGTTGCTGAGACAAAAATACACTGATTGACTTTCTGCCAAAATTCCTCTGATTTTAAAGGACGGTTATCAGCAGCACTTGGTAAACGAAACCCATGTTCGATTAGTACTTTTTTACGCGCTTGGTCGCCATTATACATACCGCGAATCTGAGGTACTGTAACGTGAGACTCATCTATTACTAGCAACCAATCTTTAGGAAAATAATCAATTAAACATTCAGGTGGTTCTCCTGCAAGTCTCCCAGCTAAATGACGTGAGTAATTCTCGACACCGTTACAATAACCAACTTCGCGCAACATTTCTAAATCGTAACGGGTACGCTGGTCAATGCGCTGTGCTTCTAACAACTTATTTTGTTCTTCTAGTTCCAGTTTACGTGCTTTAAGTTCAGCCGCTATATCATTAATAGCTACCTCTAATCTATCTTCGGGTGTAACGAAGTGACGTGCTGGATACAAATTTACTGCTTGTAAACTCTGTAATATTTCCCCTGTTACTGGGTCAACATAACGAATTGCATCAACTTCATCCCCAAAAAACTCAATGCGAATAATTCTATCTTCGTATGCAGGTCCAATTTCGAGAACATCACCCCGAACCCTAAACTTACCCCGACCCATTTCAATATCGTTACGGGTATATTGAACAGACACAAGGTCTTTCAAAATTTCTCGTTGGTCTACTTCCATCCCGACTTGAAACGGAATTGCAGCTTTGAGATATTCATTAGGGATACCCAAACCATATATACAGCTAATCGAGGCAACAACAATAACATCGTTCCGTTCAAACAGCGAACGAGTCGCTGAGTGTCGTAACATATCTATTTCGTCATTAATCGAAGCTGTCTTTTCTATAAATGTATCGCTGACAGGAATATAAGCTTCTGGCTGATAATAATCGTAATAACTAACAAAATATTCAACAGCGTTATTTGGGAAAAACTCTCGTAATTCGTTACATAACTGCGCTGCCAACGTTTTATTGTGTGCTAAAACTAACGTTGGTTTACCTACCTTTTCTATTACTGACGCGATTGAAAACGTTTTACCAGTCCCAGTGGCGCCGAGCAACGTTTGGTACATATTACCAGCATTTACAGATTTAACCAATCGCTCAATAGCGTGCGGTTGGTCACCAGTTGGTTGAAAGGGTGCTTGAAGATTAAACTCTTTCATATATTCGTACTTAAGTACTATGAATACCCTACATAATAGTAGCGAATGTACCACCAAGAGCGCTTGCTAAAAATACGGTATTTTCCTACGGATAACCAGAAACCGGGTTTCTACGCTAATTTGTAACTTTTATTACAATCCCCAACAAAGAAACCCGGTTTCTAACGTTTCTATTTTGTAATTAAGTTTTACTAATCGTAACGATTAATGTTTACTTATATGTATATGATGAAGATAATTATACCTATGTAAGCCCTTTTGAAGTTAAACTCTCATATAGAGGGAAATTTTTCATACTCCTAAGTATCGTAAAATTCAATTAAGAAGTGAGGGTATAATACATGGGCATCAGCAGCACTGGCAAACCAACCAGTCCTCGGCAGCGACGTGCCAAGCTCAAAGGGGAAGCCACAGTGGATGTTGAAAACAGCCAAGGTCAAGCTGAAACCACACCTGAAACCAACAATTCAGTTGAAACAGAAGAAACAAAAGTAGAAAACAAAGTCGAGTTAACAAAGGATAAGCCAGTGCCAGCAGAATCATCCAACGGAAAAGAAAAATCGAGCAAGCTTGAGCTTCGTGAAGAAAAACCCAGTTCACTTGCAGTTTCCGGTCAACGTCCAATTGCCGCAAGTGATTTAGAAATTGCCGAAACAATGTCAATTTCAGGTATTCGTCCAATTGGGGTTAGCCATCTACATGTTGTAGACACAGTGAATATCATGGGTATTCGTCCAATTGGTGCGAATACAATAGATGTAGTAGACAACATCAACCTTTCTGGTATTCGTCCTATCGCTTCCAGTGCGCTTGTTGTTTCAGAAACCTATTCAGTAATGGGCAATCGTCCTGTCGCTTCAAACAGCATTGACGATTCCGACATGATAATGGGCTTTTTAGATTAATAATTTAAATTAATTCAATAAGTAAAACTTATTTATTCTCTCAACCCGATTTTGAACAATCGGGTTTTTTAGTTTGAATATTTTTACTAGGGGATATATGCCATTTCCATAATTACTAGGGTCGTTACTAGGGTCATTACTAGGGCTAATGTTATATCCCCTAGTAATTTTGAGATGTTTTTACTAGGGGATATACGCTATTTCCATTAATTACTAGGGTTTTTACTAGGGTCATTACTAGGGCTAGTGTTATATCCCCTAGTAATTTTGAGATGTTTTTACTAGGGGATATACGCTATTTCCATTAATTACTAGGGTTTTTACTAGGGTCATGGCGCCTGCTTCTAATGAAACGTGGTATCTATCTTTAAGTAGACTATCGCTTATCCCAATAGAGAGAAGGCATCATCTGAGGGATCAAGTTAAGATTCATCAATAAATAAACAAAATATAAATAAAGTTTAAAGTTTTACCAGTGCCAGAGCTTCAATAATAGGCTTACTGGGATTTAAGTGTTTACTGTGGTTGAATTTTAGGTGAGTATTAATGCTCACCTTTTTTTATTGGAGGAAAGCACGCTTGGGAAGCACTGAAGTGCTTATTACGTGGGGCAGCAGCGTTTTGTTAACTTCCAATTACGACACCCCAGAAATAATCCTCGAAAGGCGCCTCGTCTAAATTGATATGATATTGTCTAGCCCAAGAATACACGTCCATACTAATACGCCCGTTCTCGTCAGAAAACCAGTCGCCTCCTTTTATTGAGATATTACCTAAAATGCTAATCCAATGGGTGGGAAGTGGAAGGAATGGTGTTTTTCCACGTAACAAACCATCAGCAGTAATTAAAGCAAATGCAACTCCACCTGCTGCAACTGATGCAGATGCTTCTTGCAGTGCGTCAAATTCTCCATATAAATATGTGTGACGGTAAGTGCAGGTGCGATAGCCTAATATTTCTTTTGTCCAACCTTTCATTTCCCAAGATTTTGTCATCCCAGCTAAGTTACGCACAATCTCCGGCGCCTCTGCTTCAATATTAAATATGGAGTTTTCAGATTCTCGCAACGTCGCTAAAACCATCCAGTCAGACTGACTCATTCGCAGGCGCCCATTACTACGTCGTAAAGTCCGTGATGCCTCTATTTTGGTTGTTGTCAGAGTGTAACTGCCTGTTTCAAACAAACTACGGCAAATTTGGACATACCGTAAAGGCTGCTTGCGAACCAATTCAAATACAATAGCAGCAGGGCCACAAAAAGGTTGGGCACCTTGGTTGATTTGAAACGGGTCATTTAGACGCAACCGCATTTCTGCAACTAACTGCTTTTTATCAACGCTTGCCCATACACCAGGAGTTTTGGAATTTTCAAAGTCTGTTAAGGCGCCGAGGACTGTAGGATTTAATAGCTGGGAAGTCATAATTAGCTGGTATAAATAAAATTAGTTAAAAACAAACTTATAACCATTTATACCTGCTTGAACAAACTAATTACAGAATTTCTCTACACATCGTACAAAAATTTCCACACCCATTGCCAAAGCAGTTTCGTCAAAATCGAATCGTGGGTGATGGTGCGGATATGCTAAACCCTTCTCAGGATTTGCTGAACCCAAGAAAAAGTAACAACCAGGAACTTCTTGTAAGAAAAATGACATATCCTCGGCGCCCATAGTTTGACATTCGGGTGCAATACCAAGCGGTGTCTCCACAACTTCCTCAGCAACAGAGCGAACAAGTTCTGCGATAGCTGCATCGTTAATTACTGCCGGATATAATGACCAGTAATTTAAGTCATATTTGGCACCCTGCGCTTCACAAATACCACTGATAACTTGCTCGATACGATTCTTAAAAAAGCCTACTAAAGCTGGGTTAAAGTACCTAACAGTCCCGCTCATGTCAGCAGTATCAGCAATTACATTACGCTTAGTGCCCGCATGAAGTTTACCAATGGTAACAACGGCGGAATCAATCGGGTTAACGTTACGTGAGACAATAGTTTGCAGTGCATTAACAACTTGGGCAGCAACAACAACCGAATCTACAGTTTGATGTGGCATGGCGCCATGTCCACCTCGACCAGAAATCGTGCAATCAAAAGATTCTACAGCAGCCATTAAGGCGCCGGGTCGAACACCTACAGTTCCTACAGACAAGTTATTCCACAAATGTAAGCCAATAATCGCATCAACCTGTGGATTTTTGAGAACTCCCGCTTCTATCATCGGTTTGGCGCCACCTGGGCCTTCTTCAGCAGGTTGAAAAATTATTTTAACAGTGCCAGCAAAATCATGACGATGTTGATGTAAATAATACGCTGTACCAAGAGCAATAGCAGTGTGCCCATCATGTCCACAAGCGTGCATCAACCCGTCGTGCTGCGAACGGTAACTTACTTCGTTAAGCTCCTGAACAGGTAATGCGTCCATATCCGCACGAATTGCCAAAACTTTAGAGTGCTGAGTGCTGAGTACTGAGTGCTGAGTGGGGAGTTTTTCGCCTTTGATAATGGCAACAATACCTGTTTGGGCAATACCTGTTTGATGTTCAATGCCCCATTCTTGCAACTTACTCGCAATAAATGAAGAAGTAAGTTTTTCTTGAAAACCTAATTCGGGCTGTTGATGGAGTCGGCGCCGCCATTCGATTATTTGCGGATGAAGGTTGCGAATAGACAGGCGAATTCGAGATAAATCGACTGAAGTTAAACTTGGAAAAGCAGAAATCATCTTAAAACTCTAATTGAATAACAGTAATGCACTTCTATTCCTATTATGCTTTGGTTTATCCGTTACATCCGTTACATCCGTTGCCAGAGGTGTTCTAAATCTAAATTAGATACTGAAGCCGCTAACTTTTCTAAATCACTAGGGTTTTCAAAATATGGCAAACAGCCAAAAACTCGAATATTAGTAAGTGATTGTATCAAATCGGCTGGCGCCAAATCTTCAATGTCTGCTTCGCTATATGGTTGAGAACAGTTTAGAACGATTCCCAGTAAGTTAACTTTGGTTAATTTAGCGAGCGCGACATTTGCAACAGCTTGAGAAATGGCGCCTAGTTTCACAGGCACAACTAATATAGTAGGTAAACGCCATTCGGCTGCTAAGTCAGCTACTGTTAACTCAAAAGTGACGGGAGAACCCAGTCCTCCTAATGCTTCGACAAACACAAAATCTCTGTTTTGCTGCAATTTCGTCAGAGTTTGCCATACTAACCCCAAATCTACATTTCTATTTTCTTTGGCAGCAGCAATTGGTGGCGCCAGTGGCGCCTGAAAATATAGTGGTGTGATTTCGGATGGTGACTGCTGTAACGAAAATAGCTTCTGGTAAGTTTCGCGGTCACCTTCTCCTGATTGTATTGGCTTCAGGATGCCAAAGCTATGGGATGCACGATATTTTTGCCAATAAGCTGCAAGCGCAGTTGTCAAAACTGTTTTACCTGCTTCGGTATCAGTGGCTGTAATTAGTAGTGAATTCAACTTTAATTTTTTTTAAGGTTCTTGTTTATTTATTATCTTACAAATTTCATCGATTATTTCGACCTGACTACTCAGTAGGAGCAGCATTTTCTAGTTGAGTGCTATCTGGTGTTGGAGTCGGAAAACTACCAGGTACTCTTCTATCGAAAATGCCTTCTGCTGGTTTTGTTAAGTCAATAGTTGGGGTTGGTGTTGGAAAAATCTCTGTTGTAGTAGGTGTTGGTTCGGGAGTTGGTTCAAGCGTTGCTGTTGGTGTAGGTGTTGGGACTGTAGGAGAAGGTGTTGGTGTAGAAATTAAAGGTTTGACTAGCCCAACTGTTAAACTATACTCGCTTTCTGCAACTCCAGGCGCCGGACTAAGTTGAATCGTATATCTACCTGTAAATGGAAGCGTGCCTTGATATGATGCAACATTTCTTGCTGCCCCATCTACTGCTTCGCGGTTTGGCGCCAGTACCGTTAGCTCGATTTGACCTTGTTGAGCCAATGAAACTGTTAGTTGCTGTCCCTCTTCACCTTGAAATGTATATAAAACAATTTGATTGGCGCCTAATTTACCTTGAACAGTAGCAAGACCAGAAGCATCAAATCTCAACCTTTTACTAAATACAGCAGGTTCCGAGGTTGACGTAGGTGTTGGAGTTACCGTTGCGCTTTCACTAATTACAGGAGAAGGAAAAGTTTGCGGTGGTGTTTCTATTGGTGTTTGTGGTTTAGGTTGGTTACGAATTGTACTAACTAATGCCCAAGAACCAAATCCAGCTAGCACAACGACCGCAGCACCAATAGCTCCAACTGCCAAAGGATTATCTAATACCGAATTATTGCTATTGACAGGAGGAATAACTGGGTCGGGTCTGTTAGAAGCGCGTCCTTGGTATTCTTGTTCGATTGGTTGCAGTACTGGGTCTGGGCGCCGACCCACAGCAACAGTTTGTACGTTAGATAAATTATTAGCTCTGGGGTCAGGCTGTGTTAAACCATTGGTTAAACCATTTATAGAATCTAATGCTTGCTCAACATCGCGCGCGCTTTGATAACGCTCCCCAGGAATATACTTAAGCATTCGATTCAAAACTTGGGAAAAACGAGGATTAACTTTAGCAAAACGCTGCCAATTCCACAACGTCAAATTTTCATCATATAAATCTGCTGGTTCTTTGCCAGTTAACAAAACAATTGCGGTTACAGCTAAAGCATATAAATCACTATTAGGGTATGCTCTGCCAGTTTGCATTTGTTCACCAGGTGCATAACCCAACTTACCAACTGATGTCGCGTTAACAGTTCCACTTGGTGACTGTAACTTAGTCGCCAATTCTTTAACGACACCAAAATCTATTAGTACTGGTTTATTATCTATTTGACGTTGAATAATATTTTCTGGGGAAATATCGCGATGAATAATACCGCGATTGTGTAAATGTTCGAGTACAGGTAATAAAGAGCGTATAATATAGACAACTTCCTCTTCTGTAAAAGTACTTCCTGTAGCTTTACGTTCTTCGAGTAAATCGCGATAAGTTTTACCAGCAACGTAATCTTGCACCAAAAATAGCCGCTGGTCTTGCTCGAATCGTTCGCGAAATTGTGGAATTTGGGGATGCTGAATTTGATAGAGAATTTCGGCTTCGCGTTGAAAAAGCTCTTGTGCTTTCTCCCAAGCGGAAGTTGTACCAGTAGCATTGGGAATTAATTCTTTTATTGCACAAGGTTCATTAAAACGTCGCTGGTCTTCTGCCAGATAGGTTCTACCAAACCCGCCCTGACCCAAAATATTGATTATGCGATAACGATTTTGTAGGATAGTGCCAGTTGGAATGGGTGGTTGCATGGTGATGTTAATTTAAGAACGCCAATAAAAGCTTTATACGAGGATAAGCTATAAAGACAGACAGACGCACAACATAGTAAGTGCCGTAGACTTTAAACGGCTTGTGTAACTCTCAGATTGACAATTTTTACACTTACCATGAGTGTACTTCAGCAGAAAAATATGATTTTCCGCACTTCTTGGATATATTGTTAGATTTGCGACTCGAAATCAAGTATGTTGCATCATCAATATTAGTCCTTGATACAAAAGACGGCCTCGGTAACTCTCAAGCAAAGTGATTTGCATTACATCTAAAAATCAGCATTGCATTTGATAAGAGGAGTTACAACAGTGTAAACAATTTGCGACGAATAGCATAGAATATTGTACTGCCCCCTATCTGCACTCATAATAAGTGCTTTTGTAATTGCCGAAATAAAAACTGTACACAAAGTTAATTCAATAGTGATGCAAGAAGCTATAACTGATGAAGATAGAGACGCGATTAATCGCGTCTCTACAGAAAAAAACAAAAATAGGTCTTATATCCAGACTTCATGTCTGTTAAGCTGTCAAAAAGGTAGTTTTACTATTTTAAGACTGAAAAACTTAATAGTTATGTTTTGCGGAGTCATACGTGAAAGTTTTCATCAAAACTTCAAACAACAGACTATTCATTTTTCAGCAACTTCCGCGTAGAAAAGCCAAATCTCTGATGATAAGATTGCCATGAATGCACATCGAGGAACTGCTGTGCTTAGTTCTGCAACTTTAAAAATGCAGCCAGCGCCAACAGGATTTACCGAAAGTAATCGTCTGCGGCTATTTTCTGGCTCTGCTAATTTACAACTTTCCCAAGAAGTTGCCCGCTATTTGGGCATGGATTTGGGACCGATGATTCGCAAACGTTTTGCGGATGGAGAACTATATGTCCAAATACAGGAATCAATACGGGGTTGTGATGTTTACCTAATCCAGCCTTGTTGCAATCCTGTCAACGACAACTTGATGGAACTCCTAATCATGATTGATGCTTGTCGTCGTGCTTCCGCGCGGCAAGTCACGGCAGTAATTCCGTACTATGGATATGCACGCGCCGACCGTAAAACGGCAGGACGCGAATCAATCACCGCTAAATTGATTGCAAACCTAATTACGGAAGCAGGCGCCAATCGGGTTTTGGCGATGGACTTGCACTCTGCTCAAATTCAGGGTTATTTCGACATACCTCTCGACCATGTATACGGCTCGCCAGTACTTTTAGACTATCTGACGAGCAAAAAACTTGAGGATTTAGTCGTAGTATCACCTGACACAGGTGGTGTTGCAAGAGCGCGCGCATTTGCGAAAAAGCTCAATGATGCCCCGTTGGCAATCATTGACAAACGTCGTCAAGCGCACAACGTCGCTGAGGTATTAAATGTAATCGGTGATGTTAAAGGCAAAACAGCCGTACTAGTCGATGATATGATAGACACCGGCGGTACCATCACCGAAGGCGCCAAACTGTTGCGCGAAGAAGGCGCGAGACAAGTATACGCTTGTGCGACCCATGCGGTGTTCTCACCACCAGCAATCGAGCGTTTATCAAGCGGACTATTTGAAGAAGTAATCGTCACCAATACAATACCGATGTTAGGCGCCGACACTTCTATGGAATCGCTTCGTAAACGCTTCCCACAACTCGTAGTTCTGTCAGTGGCGAATCTACTCGGAGAAACGATTTGGCGCATACACGAAGATAGCTCTGTAAGTAGTATGTTCCGATAACAGCCTTTTTGTATGTGAGCTAGCCTACAAAAAGGACAAAACGCTTTAATGCACAAGGAAAGTAAGGGCAATAACCTTGTTCCTGCTTTCCCTTCCTCAATTATCTACGTAAAACTGTATAGAATTTATTCATAATTCATATTTGTTTACTTTTGTTTATAGTTATAGCCCCTTAGTTGCATCGGCACCACAAGCGAAAGCACCATTGGTAAACCTCATCAATTTCGGAGGCCTTCGCAGTCCCAAAAATGGCGCCCAAACGGTAACCCAAATTTGTCCAATTCATCTGTTGCAGCGTCTTCTCAGTATATACCTCACCATTGGCACCGTGATGCCAACCAGCAAAAAATCTAGCCCGACGATAATCTTCTAATCCATGTTCATCACTAAATTGGAACGTTATAGCTGTCATATCCACGCATCAAAAACTAAGCATCCCCAGAATATTGGTGTCGAAGCCATATAAAAAGCCAAAATTATACAAAGCATCACTTCTTGTGGAACAAAATCCCAGATGTGCATTATAAGTAATAATTTTTACTATAGATACTACTGAGGCACAGAGAAGCAACGTAGTGGTTCATGTCATAAGTTTTGGGGAGTTGGTTAGCAACGGATACAACGGATGTAACGGATGATTTATTTGATACAAACAAAATTTTTTTACGGCGCCTCCTTTAAACGAATCAATTATCCGTTACATCCGTTCATCATCCGTTGCCAATATCCCTACCCACCAAAACTTTTGACATGAACCACTAGGTTATGTGAAACCCAATATTTCCTTAAAAATGACACTTAAGCAAATTAATCATCACAGCTTTCAAGTTTCAATGCTATGGCAACTAACTCTACCCCACCTCTCCACTCATCCCATAATCTTGGAAGATGACCTTTAGGAGCATCAAGGCTAAATTTAATTTGAGAATAATAAGACCATTCTCTACTAGTCCAACTTGCAAACAAAATTTGGTGTTGCCTTGTACTTCTCCAACCTACAGTTTCTCCAAATTTTACCCAAGCTTCTTCATCAAACTTACCAATACAACCTCCACTATTCCTCCAAATCTCCTTTTGAACACTAAAACCAAAATGTCCATTACTGCACTTTACCCATAACGTGTCAAGAATACAAATATCTTGCGTGTTTATATCTAAAATACTTTCATAAGTAATATAATTTTCTACTTCTCTATTGCATAGCTTGAGCAGTATATTTTTTGTCTCTTTATCAGCTTCTTTCCATTTTCCATCTACTAATAGAGTTTCTAAAGAGCTATAATTATTTGCTTGTATTGAGATATGAGAGAATATATTTGTATAAATATCCTCAGAATCACTATTTAATAGCTGTAACCATGCTTTAATTGATTGAGGACGATTTTCTGGAACTAGCTCCAAACCTTTTAAAATAGCGTCATTTACTTTATTACTCAACCTTGGATTAAGTTCTTTGGGTGACGCAAGCGCGCAGTCCATCATTCTAGAAATAGAACCTTCTGGCTCTTGCCCCGTTAAAACTTTATACAAAGTTGCAGCTAAAGAATATACATCTGTAAAAGCACCACGTTTTGCACGAGGATTATATTGCTCTGGTGGAGCATAAAAAGGTGTTACATATTCTGTATGAGTTTGGGTTACATTTGGATTAAATTCACGTGCGATACCAAAATCTATTAAAACAGCTTCTGACTTATTTGCCCTAATAATTATATTATTTGGTTTCACATCTCTATGCAACAAACCTTTATTATGAACCATTTCTAATGCTTCACCAATCTGATTAATGTAAAATAAAGCTTCCTGCTCTGGCAACGGCAAGTTTTTATAAATTAACTCTTCACCTTCAACATATTCCATTACAATGCCCCACAAATCATCAACTTTTATGCATTCGTAAACTTTGACAATATGAGGGTGGACGCATTTAGCAAGTTTTAGCGCTTCGTTGACGAAATCTTGCTGACTTTTGCCAAAATCGTCGCCATCAGTTAGTTTTAAAGTTTTGATAACTACTTGATGACCAGTGTTACTTTTGGCAAGATAAGTAACACCAAAGCCACCTTGCCCCAACTTTCTCTCGACTATATATTTTCCATTGTCCAATTGCTGTCCAGATTGCCAAAACATAATTTACGTATAGTTTTATTGTCAATTATGTCTCATGATATGTTTATGTATTATACAGTACATATTCCATTAGGTAGGTTTACACTAACAGCGCTCAACAACGATTTAAATACTATCCTCTTGTTTTTCTGCCACTTCAACAATTAATTTAAGACCTAATGCCGCTAACCATTCTCTAAGATGATATATAGCTTCATCCGCGCTTTGTGCAAGCAATGTATCTAATTTTTATTGGTGCTGTTTAACTTGAACAGGCGCCATGTTATTTTGTTCACCGAGAGCTTCAGCAATGTCGGTTAATGCGGATTTTAGGAGTTATGTAAGCTGCTGCTAACTCAGGCTCTTTTTTCAAAGATTTAATAAGATACTCGTTATAACTATCACTCGTCGGCATTTTGTCGTTTTTCATAATATTAAGCCAAATTTATACCTTCTCTATGTCCTCTGTGTCTCTGTGGTAAAGAAAATTACTTATACTGCACAGGCAAGATACCTGTGCTACAAGATTACATATATGTTACAATGGATGGGTAATTAGCGGCGACTTTACTTTAATTTCAAAAAAGTCTTGTCAAAGCAAACAATGGTGAAGTATTAAGGTTAGAATATAATTGTTAAGGCTTCTTTACAGAGTTACACAAAAATTCCGTATTCTGTTACTACAGCCGTGTAAACAATATCTGAAAACCCCCTCTTAAATTATTGGAACGCGCACTATGACGCTCCCTATCCGTAACGTCGCTATTATCGCCCACGTAGACCACGGCAAAACCACCTTGGTTGATGCACTTTTGAAACAGTCCGGCATTTTCCGCGAAGGCGAAGACGTTCCGGACTGCGTTATGGACTCTAATGACCTAGAGCGCGAGCGTGGCATTACTATTCTTTCTAAAAATACAGCGGTTAAATATAAAGAGACGCTGATTAATATTGTTGATACTCCTGGACACGCGGACTTCGGTGGCGAAGTTGAGCGCGTACTTGGCATGGTTGATGGTTGTATCTTAATTGTGGATGCTAACGAAGGCCCAATGCCTCAAACTCGTTTCGTGTTAAAAAAAGCACTCGAAAAGGGTTTACGTCCTATTGTTGTTGTTAACAAGATTGACCGTCCTCAAGCTGAACCACACAGCGCTACCGATAAAGTTCTTGATTTGTTTTTAGAACTCGGCGCCGATGATGACCAGTGTGATTTTCCATACTTATTTGCTTCAGGTTTAGCTGGGTTCGCTAAAGATAAGTTAGAAGACGAATCCAAGGACATGGAGCCTTTATTTAATGCGATATTGCGCCATGTTCCACCACCAGTAGGTGACGTTAACAAGCCTTTACAATTACAAGTAACAACTCTTGATTACTCTGAGTACTTAGGACGTATTGTTATTGGTCGTATCCATAACGGTACAATCCGTATGGGACAACAAGCGGCATTAATCAACGATAAAGGCGCCATCATCAAAGGTAAAATCAGCAAGTTGATGGGCTTTGAAGGTTTGCGTCGTGTGGATATGGAAGAAGCTACCGCAGGTTACATTGTGGCGGTTGCTGGTTTTGCAGATGCGAACATTGGCGAAACAATTACTGACCCTAACGACCCACAAGCTTTACCACTAATTAAAGTAGACGAACCTACTTTACAAATGACCTTCTGGGTAAACGATTCCCCATTTGCAGGACAAGAAGGTAAGTTAGTAACATCGCGTCAAGTTAGAGACAGACTGATGCGTGAACTTGAAACAAACGTTGCTTTGCGTGTAGAAGAAACAGACTCCCCTGATAAATTCCTCGTTTCAGGACGTGGAGAATTACACTTGGGTATCTTAATCGAAACAATGCGCCGCGAAGGTTACGAATTCCAAGTTTCTCAGCCACAAGTAATTTACCGTGAAGTTAACGGTCAACCTTGCGAACCATACGAACTTTTAGTACTAGACGTTCCACAAGAATCTGTTGGTAGCTGTATCGAACGTTTGGGACAGCGCAAAGGCGAAATGCAAGACATGCAACCAGGTAACGGTGGACGTACCCAACTTGATTTTGTAATTCCTGCACGTGGTTTAATTGGTTTCCGTGGTGAGTTCATGCGGATGACTCGTGGTGAAGGTATTATGAACCACAGTTTCTTAGAATATCGTGGCTTAAGTGGTGACATTGAAGCACGTAACAAAGGTGTACTTATCTCCTTTGAAGAAGGTGTATCAACCTTCTACGCAATGAAGAACGCTGAAGACAGAGGCACATTCTTCATTACTCCCGGCATAAAAGTTTACAAAGGCATGATAGTCGGAGAACACAACCGTCCTCAAGACTTAGAACTCAACGTTTGTAAAACCAAGCAGTTAACTAACCACCGCGCATCTGGTGGTGATGAACTAGTACAATTACAGGCGCCTGTTGAAATGAGTTTAGAACGCGCGCTCGAATACATTGGTCCAGACGAACTTGTGGAAGTAACCCCCCAATCAATTCGTCTACGCAAAATGGCAAAGAAGCTCGCAGGTAGAAGGTAAGAGTTAGGAGTTATAAGTTAGGAGTTAGGAGTTAAGAATAAAGAATTATTTTTAACTTGTGACTTCCTCGCAAATTTATCAATATCGTATATTTATGGTAGAGACGTTATAAATAACGTCTCTATTTTATTTTTATTAAAAAGGTTATAAATATGACCAAAGTTTTAGAAGATGTTATAAATCAAATCTTTGCTGACGTAGAGAATAGAATATCGCAGGGCATCAAAGAAATTGACCAATTCTTTCAGTCAGAGAGAAGCCAAATAACGGCGCCGCAAGCAGAAGAATTTGTAACAAAGTATCAGCAATTATATTCAGAAGTTAAACAGGCGCCTTTATTAAGTTTAAAGCTGAAAGCATATCAGGAATTCAAGTCGTATTTAAGTCAAATCAAGACTCAGTATAATGAGGTACTACAAAAGCCTGTAATTAGAGTTATGGAGCAGATTGATTCGCATATTCAAGCTTTAAATTGTCATTCTGAGTGGAGTCTTACGGAACGTAAACGGAGTTTTCCCGCAGGGTAGAATCTAGGGTTTAGGCTATATACTGAGATGCTTCGTTCCTCAGCATGACATTCACAGACACTTTTCAAACATCCTCTTAAAGCTGCACAGTTGTGGGGTTGGGCACGTAGTACAGGACAATCCACTGCACAGTCGGCAGCACTTGATGGAGATGTTATTTTAGCTGCAACCGCAATTATTGCAGCACAAGATTTTGGTAAACGAGTTATTATTGCAACAACAAATGTTAAGGATTTACAGCGATACCATACAGATACGCATCACTGGGATGATGCTTGGTGGTTTGATGTGTAGAAACGTTACATGTAACGTCTCTACTACATATCACTGCAACATTAAATTATCTCTCAACATAAATTAATTAACATATTCCATTTTTCGGTAAAATACCATAAAATTACTTAGTTTTAAGAGCAAACACTGTAAATATACTAGAATTTGTATAAATAACTAGGCTATATGTTCAGCGAAACCTTAAATAAATTGATAAATGGTAACTTTTATTAAAATATATGTATCAACCTGAACACAGCCCAGGAGATATTATTCACGGGCGTTATAAAATTATTAACTTCATTAGCAGGGGAGGGTTTGGTGAGACTTACAAAGTGGAAGATGCACAACAAGCAAACCTCATTTGTCTGCTCAAATACCTCAGACCACAAAACAGCAGTCCAACGGTTTTGAGACTCGCAGAAGAAAAGTTTGCTCAAGAGGCAGATATTTTACGTCGTTTAGGAAGCCATAATCAAATTCCACAGCTTTATGATTACTTTGAGGAAAATCTCAAGTTTTATTTAGTTGAGGAATATATTGATGGTCAAAATCTTGCTAATGAACTACGTATGGAGTTATTCAGCGAGACAAAAGTTATTGAAGCTTTATATGATGTTTTAAAAATTTTAGATTATCTTTCTCAAAATTATGTTATTCATCGTGATATTAAACCTGAAAATTTAATTAGAAGAAGTTCTGATAACAAAATTGTTTTAGTTGACTTTGGAGCAGTTAAAGAAGTTGGTACCCTAGTAGTAAATGCTCAGGGGCAAACAATTTTAACAATGGCTATTGGCACACCTGGCTTTATGGCGCCTGAACAATTGGATGGAAAACCACAATTTGCTAGCGATATTTATGCTTTAGGTGTAACGGCATTATTTCTTTTAACAAGACAAATTCCTGTATTAAATCAATATAATAACTCAATTTTTAACGGAATACAAATCCAACCTCACTTCGCAAAAATTTTAGAAAACATGGTGCGTTATAAATATGAAGAACGCTATCATAATGCATCTGATGTTCTTGCAGATTTAGAACCATTAACTTTGTTAGGGCAAGTACTTAACCATCGCTACGAAATTAACAGTTATTTAGGTGGAGAAGGGTTGATTTACACCTATTCTGCCCAAGATAAGCAACGTCCTTATCAAGCTAATTGTATTATTAAACAATTGAAGCTTACACACTATAACCAAAGATTGCTGCAAGAAGCACAAAATCGTTTTTCAGCCGCAGTTCAATCACTAAGCAGATTACCTGCTCATCAGCAAATACCACAAATATCAGACCACTTTCAAAATAATAAAGAATTCTATTTAATTTATGATTTTATTGACGGAGAGTCTTTAAGTAAACAAATTACAGCAGTAAGCTTGAGCGAAGCTGAAGTGACTGCATTGTTGAAAGATGTTTTAAATATATTATCATTTATACATCAACATGGTGTTATTCATGGTGATATCAAGTCTTCTAATTTAATTAAAAGACATCAAGATGGGAAATTCTGTCTAATTAATTTTGCAGATTTGAAACAAATAACGAATTTAAGCTTTAATGGACAAAATATAATTGTTCCACCAAGAGGAACAAATGGATATATGGCGCCTGAGCAATTTCAAAATAGATTGCAAGCTAGCAGTGATATTTATTCTTTGGGCATGACAGCTATTCAAGCTTTAACAATAATTTATCCAGACCAATTACAAAGAGATTCTCAAGATGAAGTTATATGGCAAAAGCAAGCTCAAGTCAGTTCAAAGTTAACAAGAATATTAAATAAAATGGTACGTTTCCAAGCTGGAAAACGCTATCAATCTGCTCAAAGTATTTTAAATGATTTAAATACTCAAACTTGGCAGGAAAAATTAGAAAAATATTGGAAAGTCTTAGTTTTAATTGGTATAACTTTAAGTGCGCTTCTTGCTTTTCGTATTTATATAGTTTTACAAGAATTGCAAAGAGACAATTTTTTCAATCAAGGCTTTGAGAAAAAGCAGCAAGGAGATAATAAAAAAAATAACGGAGATATTATTGGCGCCAATAAAGCTTATGATGAAGCTATTCAAAAATTTAATCAAGCCTTAGAAATCGACTCAAGTTTTACAAAGGCTAAGGTGAATTTGGGTTATACTCATGTTCAGCGTGGTAGTTTTACAAAATCTTTAATAGCTTGTAATGATGCAAGAAAGGATGATTATAATAATCCGAAAATTTTTATTTGCTTGGGCAATGCAAAGCATGGTTTAAAACAATATGAAGAAGCTTTACAAGATTACGAGCAAAGTATTAAATTAGCTTCCAAACCCGATGATATTGACGATTTGGTAAAAGCTTTGACTAATAAAGGTGAACCATTACTCGCATTGCAGAAATTCAATGATGCCCTGGAAGCATATACACAAGCTACTCAAAAGCAGCCAAATAATTCTATTGCTTGGACTGGTAAGGGTAAAGCTCTGTTAAGTTTAGAAAAATATAATAATGCGCTCGATGCTTTTAGAAAAGCTCTTACTATCAAAAATGATTATAAACCTGCAATAGATGGTGAAAAAGAAGCGCGTAAACGATTAAATTTACCGTAGGGCAGTCAAAATACCTATCCTACAGCCAATTACCGACTAAAACAAAAGGCGCCCAATAAAAAGGATGATTAAACTTTTGAATTTTCAATAAAGATATTTGAGCATTGCGAAGTGCTTTTGCCCTAGACATTTTGCGTGTAATCAAATTTTGATAAAATTCTTTCATCAATTCGACCGTAGCATCATCTGATACAGACCATAAACTCGCGATAGTACTACTTGCTTCAGAACGTATTACTACACCAGCCATACCTAAAGCGGCTTTTTCATCTCCTGAAGCTGTTTGGCAAGCGCTGAGAACAAGCAATTCTATATTTTTATTGTTGGTACTATCTTGAGGATTGAGCAAATTCTGAAAATCATCTACATTAATAGTACTATTATTGCCAGTTACAAGAAATGTTCGTTCTCGATTAGAACTAAAAACACCGTGAGTTGCTAAATGCACAATAGTAGGAGAAGTTTTTATTTGTGTTTGCAAATTCTTTTGGTTAAAGTTTTTATTAGGAAGTATTGTAGTAGCTACTCCTACTTTTTCAAATTGTTTAATACTATTTAATTCTTTTTCTACTCCTCGAAGTCCTGGAAATGGCTCTTTACCGATATATTGAGTTTCACTAACACCTGCTGCTAAAATTTTCATATTGCTGCGTGACACAGGTTTTGTTTCCACCAGTTCTTGACCTAAATTTAAAACGACATTATATTTTTCAATTAGATATTTTTGAGACATCTTATCATGTAAAGCTGCTATAGGAATTTTTTGGAAGGCTCTATCTAGTAAAAAGACTAAAGTTTTGACATTGTTTGGGTCTAACTGATTATTTTCTTCCAAAGGTTTTATTAACCAATCATATACACGCTCAGAACTTTTCAAAAATTCTTGTTTATTTCTTTCTAATTTTTGCTGTTGAAATTCGTCTGTATCTAGGTTTCCCCCACTATTAATTAGAAGAGCCGAGTCTGATTTAAGCTCTGTGTTATTATATATAATGCTTGCTAAACTTTCTAAAGTATTTTTAACTTCATCTTCGTTGACAGGAAAATAATTGCTACTTGTTTGCCCTGAACGATAAAGAATGACCTCTAAGCGATTTTTCAAAATAATTGGATAAATCACAACAGCGTTTTGGTCAATCTTGTCTATTTGTACTGGTTTGGCAACAGGAGGAGAACACGGTTCTTGAAAAAAGTTATCCAGTTCTGCTAATTGTAGAGATTGCATAACTAGACGTGCTGTATCTAAGGGATTTTTTAGTGGTTTACCCTCTGTTTGTAGTACAAGCTGCTCAAAATCTATTTTATTTCTGTCTGCTTGCAATAGTAAATCGATAAACTCTCTATATATAGGTTCTACATTTTGACGAAACGAAAACTGATTATCTGTATTAGTTACTAAATCTGCTCGCAGTGACTGGAGTATATTCCATGCTTCTGCGTAAGATGATAATGCTGCTTTTATATCTCCTTGGGTTTTTAGAATGCGTCCTAACTGGTGTCTATGACGATATAATATTTGGCGCCTATCGGCATTAATTTCATTCGACAACAACAAAGCTTGTTCAGTTAGTTTCTTTGCTGTATCTAGGTTGAGCTTATCTTGTTGCGTTAAATTTCCTGTTTCCGGCGCCTGTATTTCATATAACCTCGCAAGATTTCCTACAGCTAATGTTTCTGCTTGCTTATCTCCTAAGTTGCGAGACTTCTGAATAGCTGTAGATAAAATTTTGGCAATTTTTTGTTCTGGATAATATTTTTTGTTACGATTCAGTTCAACTAAGCTGTTACTAAAATTAATATATGCATATACAGCTTCGCGATTCTCAGGTAATTTATCTAAATTTAACTCGACTTTTGGTAACTTCTCTGCCAGAATTTTATCTAGGTTTAATTGTAATTTTTCTAAATCAGCCTTGTTGATTTTGATAATTTGCTCAGTCCACCATTGTTTGTTTTCAACTAATAAACTTATTTGATTCAATTCAGCTTGAGTTTGTGTTAATATAGAAGATTGTTTCTTAGATAAATCATAGTTACTCATCGCTTGCTGATAGAGATTTAAAGTAAAATTAGCAGTATTAAAATTAGCATCTTCATCAAGAATATTGCTTACAATTATTTTATAATCTAAGCTATTTCTGTTTTTACTTGCTTTAATACGTTCGAGATTACCTAAGCTAATATATATAATGCTCTGATATTCTGGATATTGTTTTGATGCTTCTAAGCTTGTCTGTAAAACTGTATTTGCCAAATCTAACTCATCTAATCTTTGCAAAATATCACCAAGAAGACGTAAGCTAATTACTCTATTTATATTTGGTTGTCCTTGCAAACTATTTATAAATTTTTCCTGCACTAACTTAATATTATTACTATTTTTGTTATTCTTAATTAATTGGTCGCAGGTTAAATTTTTAATAAAGAGTTGAGTAATTTGATTACACGCTTCTGGATAAAGTCCCAAAGACTGTAGGGCTTGAGCTTTATTAATTAAATTCCTATTTTTACCTTTTTCATCTTTTTTATATGCATCTGCTGCTTGCTGCCATACTTTTACAGCTTCAGCAAAACGTCCAGCTTCGTAATATGAGTTACCTTGCTGTTCTAATTTTAAGGCATTAGATGCTTGAGATGGAATAGGAGCAATTATACTTAGAAAAAACGTGAATAATATTGATATTAAAATGGATTGTACTGTAAGGTGAAATAAAAACCTTTTTCTTGCCATGTTTTTTCCCTCGCATCAATATTTACTAAAGGAATGCCATAATCTAAACGCGCGTTAAATTGTTCACCCATTTGCCATTGCAACCCCAAGCCAACGGAAGCTAAAGTATTAGTATCTAAAGTACTCTCACTACCGCTGTTCCAAGTAGTTCCAACATCAACAAATGGAATTAACCTTAAAACATTATCTCCCGATGCTGTACTGTAAATAGGTAATTGCAAATCTGCTGAAACAAAAACACCGTTGTCACTAAATAAAGCATCTTGACGATAACCCCGCGCGCTAAAAATACCACCTAATGTAAACTGTTCATTTGGAACGAGTGCTGTATTAGCTAGTTGCACGTCAGAACGAACTAAAAGTCTAGGTGTAACACGAGGGTTATTACTTTTTGAACCAAGTAAACGTAACCACTGTAGTTGTCCCCTCCATGCAAAAAAACGACTATCAGGCGCCGAGTTATTAATTGTGGCATTAAATGCACCTACTCCCACGCTAAACTGAGAGCGTGCTAAAAACACTTCTTGAAAACTGCTTCGTCTCCACTCCTGAAAAAAACGCAGTGCTGAAATGCGGGTATTTCCTCGTGCATCTGCTCCTACAGAAATAGGAAAATCTACACCTAAAACAGAAGTATCACTTTCTCGTCGAGATAACGTTAAACCGAGTGCAAGTTCTTGTGTAAACTCTGCACGCGCGTTTTGTACTACTGGTTGACGCAAGCTAATTTCATAATTACGAGAGTTTGACTCAATATCTAAATCTTTAAATGGCGGCTCTATAATATTGTTTGAAGTTTTGCTATAGCTAAAACCAATAGTACCATTCCGCGAATTTATCGGTACCGTGTAGCTTGCATTTATGCCATTACTGCCATCAGTATTGTCATAACCTATATTTAACCTATCTCCTAACCCCGTTAAATTAGCTTCTTCTATTTCTACACCCCGTCTAAAACTACCCACACTAGGGTTTCTACTGTTATCTAATATAATTCCAATATTGCCAGTACTTGCTTCTCTAAATGTAACTTTCAGTAAATTAGTACCAGGAATAGTACCCGCAGATAATTCTGCTGATATGCTTTCAATTAAAGGATTTTGTTGCAGCAGTTGTAAAGCTTCGCGTAAACGTCGGATATTTAAAGGTTTGGCAATGCCTAACTCCAAACGTGAGCGCACATAACTATCATTTAATTGTTTAGAATTTGTGGGTTCTCTTGTAATACGCAGTTCTTGTAAGCTACCTTCAATAATTTGAATTTTAACAACACAACTTTTGGCGCCTTGCGACTTGACAAAACAACCAGTTAATGTTTGTTCTGGAATATAGCCGCCGGAAGTCACATATCCTTCTTTAATATAAAGGTTAGTAATTTTAGAAGCAGCTTGCAGCAGTTGTGTAAAAGTTATAGGTTGCTTTGTATTTGTAAACTCTTGAATTTCTTGACGCAGCCTTTGGTTACTAAATATATTAGAGCCATCAAAATCGAAACGCTCAATAGTAATTCTACCTGTAACGTTATCAAGATTTTGTTCAGGAGTAGGTGAGTCAGGAAAAATTCGTAGAAGTTCTTCTTGGGGAAGTAGAGGTTCAGGGGTTGGGGGAGTTGGAACAACTGGGTTAGGAACTTCAACAGGAGGAATATTTTGTGCGCGTGCGAACAAATATGTGTTACTCAAAACAACAAACCCCAACACAACCAAAAATTTAATATGCATGGCAGTTAGCTGTAGGTTGGGTGGAGGAACGGAACCCAACAGTATTAACAGTATTAACAGTATTAGCTGTAAGAAGAATTTCTCCTTTGTTATTAACTCCCCATCCTGTAGCTGGTCGTGGGTAATTAACTAAAGTAGCAGGAAGTTGCTCATTACTAGATGGCGCCGATACTCTTACAGATTCACTCTTTAATGGTTCTGTAGGACTGGGTGGTAGTCCACCTCGTCCGGTAATGAAAAATTGATTACGGTTTTTTCCGACTTCTGCGGTACAAGCAGATGCTACTTGGTTTTCTGGACTGAAAAAGTTTGTTGGTACGTCTGTTAATTCTTGGTTTGAGCCAACATCAGGAAGATTTATTTCAATAAGACCGTTAAATTGAGTTCCTAATTCTGAACTGGCAGTAATGGCAAAAGGAAAAGCAAATAGTCCTTGAGTTGTAATTCGTACATTACCCCCTTGTCTACCTGCATCTGCTTTAATACTGCTGTTTTCTAAAATCGCAATTGCACCTGCTTCTATTGTGATGTTACCGCCATTACTATTACTACCAGCAACAGTAGAAATTTGAGAGTTTCCACGCAACTGCAAAGAGTCTCGAATTTGTAGCGTTGTGTTGGCGCCAGTACCTACTACTGTTGCACCGCGTATAAAACCATCTTTTAATTTAACCGACTGAGCTTGTACTTGAAGTCTACCAGCAGGCCCACTACCACTAGCACTTACTGATAATTCGGCGCCATCTTGAATATTCAACAAACCAGTTGTAATTTCTAAGTTGCCACCTGTACCTGTAGCTTCATTTGCGGCAATAGTCGGTCTATCTTCTCCAGATAAAGCAAACAAACCACTAGCAAATGTACGTGTTTCTACTTGATTATTTCGTGTCAGTTGTACTTTACCAATGCCACTAAGTTCTACTGCATCTGAGGCATTAATAATTAAGTTACCTCCCTGACCTCCAGAAATACCACTTTCACCTCTACCACGAGTAGATGCAGAAATTCTTGCACCATCCTGAACTAGCAAACGACCAGTATTAACAGTTAAAGAACCTCCATCTTGAGTTCCTTCTGTGGCAGCAAATAAACCACTGCGACTGAAAATAGTAGTATTAGGAATAGCGCTAACTCCAATTAATTCTACAGACTCACGAGCTAATATATTAACTTCTCCAGAACGTCCCGTTCCAAAAGCTGTCACCGAAACATCTGCTCCATCGCTAACTCGTAGCTCTTTACTATCAATTGTGATGTTACCTGAATTGCCGGCGCCACGGGAAGTAGCGCTTAAAGTACTAAACTGCTGGGCAACTGTTGATGCACCAGTTACATTAATTGAATCTGCTAAAACAGTAATATTTCCACCTTGCCCAATACCTTCTGTAGCAGCTGACACTTGTGCCCCAGAGCGAATATTTAACTGCTCAGTTTCAATTTTGATATCTCCACCCTGACCTGTAGCTCTGCTAGGAACAATATTTGGGTTTGGTCTTTGCTCTCCAGATAAAGCAAACAAACCACTAATAAAGCGACCATCAGGACTGGCACCACTTAGTTCTATGTTTTTGGCATTAACCAGTAAATTACCACCTCGTCCCCCTGGTTTATTATCTTGACCTCTACCTCGCGTTGATACAGATACTCTTGCCCCATCCGTTACTTGTAATTTAGGGGTATTAATTGTGATATCACCACCGTTTTCTGTTCCTTCAGTTGCAGCAAACAAACCGCTACGACTAAAGTTTTGCCCCCCTGGACTAATGCCTGCACCTATTAATTCTACAAACTCAGAAGCATTGACGGTAAGATTTCCCCCCTTACCTGAGTTAAAAGTCGTTACAGATACATCGGCGCCATCTCTTGCAGTTAAGCGGTTAGTGTTAATATTTACACTCCCAGAATTTCCACTTCCCCTTGATGTCGCTGCAATTGTGCTAAATACTTGACCATTAGAACTGGCGCCACTGACGGTTACATTGTCAGCTTGGATATTTATGACACCAGCATTTCCGGCGCCTCCTGTTTCCACAGAAATTTTAGAACCATTCGTCACATTTAAATCTTGTGACCGGACAAAAATTTCGCCACCGTTTTGATTTAGCGCAGACTGTGATAATAATTGAATATCGCCAAAATTATTTACACGATTATATCCTAAAGTCCAGCCATTAGTTACTGGGTTTAAGCTAACTAAACTGTTGGCGCCAACACTACCTACTTCAATACGTCCTTGTGATGCTGTTAACTGACTACCATCTAGAATAATACCCCCACCTACTAAAGCGATAGTTTTTTCAGGAGAGACTTGCAGATTGGCGCCATTACTAATAATATTTGCTGGTATTGCTGGGAATTGCAAACCCAAAGGTACATTAATACTCAATAAAGATGTGGTTTGAGGACTAGTCGCGCTAAATTCACTACCATCAGCAAATATAATGCTACTTGCTGTACTAGATACAAAAGAACCACCAATATTTAACGTAGCATTGCGACCGAAGAAAACTCCATTAGGGTTAAGTAAAAATAAGTTAGCATTGCCTCTAGCTTGAAGCAAACCATCAATATTAGAGATAGACCCACCTGTAACCCTCGTCAAAATATTTTGAATATTCAAAGGGTTATTAAAAAAAGCTAATCCAGCAGTAGGGACAGAAAATTCTTGAAAACTGTGAAATAAGTTACTTCCTGCCACAGTACCACCATTTATCTCAAAATTGATGTTGCCAATCGGTGTGACAACTGAGTTAACTCGAAGAGTGTTATCTGGAACTATTTGCCCCAATGCAGGACTAGAAGCTATGGGCAAGCATAGACAAAGACTACAAACAAGCCAGGAAGGTAGAGCATTTCGTATCATGGGATACATAATTGCCGATAAATGGCAACAATGGTAATGATTATTGAAAAATACTACAAAAAATCAGTAATAGTCAAATAATGAGGTATTATTGCTAACGATTAAGCATTCGCACGAACAATGAACCCGTGAGCAGCCTTATGAATAAAGCTTTTATGACATTCCAAAAATCATTGTTGCTTAGTTTAACTGGAGTAATGACGATTGTTGCAACCCCAGCTTTCAGTCAATTGAACTCAGAAAATAAGGTTTCATTTCGTTGTGACACTTCGCAACTCATACCAGTAACCGTTGCATATAACCCCAGTAACCAGCAACAACAACCAATTAATATAATTACTTGGAAGCAAGAGCATATTGATTCACAGAATATTGAGCTTGATTGTAAGAAGGCAGCAGAAACATTAGGTAAACGTTTCAATTCAAAGGAACTTTCGGAGACAGATTATTCTTTGGGTGTTGAGACTAAATTATTGGACGATACTAACTCCCAAGATAAAATGACTTTATCTACCGTTTGCTTACTTCGTCGAAGTGGTGGAATTTGTCAACCCAATGGTAGCAATCAACTTGTTCGTATCAAAACTTTACTTAATAACGAAGAAGCTAGTGCTAAAACTTTCTCAGCAATTATTAACCCAGATTTTGCCGAATTAGGTAGAGCTAACCTTAGAACTGTTGGTGTAACCTACCCGCCAATTAAGTCTAGAACGTTTTGGAAGAGATTGTTTGGTTTAAGATGATATCCAGAGTAAGGGCGGGCAAGGATGCCCACCCCACAAGAAGTTTGTTAATTTAATCTTGGATAGGCGCCCGGATGCTTAGATATGAATGTTTATAGGTTTTAAACACATTATTGTAATATCGAATTATCTCTCAAAACAAATTAATAGTGTATTGCATTTTACGTTAATATGCCGTAAAATTACTTGGATACAAAAGCAAAAAATTGTAAATATACTAAGATTTACATAAATAGATGCGCTATTAATATAGCCAAACCAGAAATTACGATTAGAAGTGGCAAATTTAACCAAAATACATGCAGTATCAACCAGAACATAGCCCTGGAGATATGATTTATGGGCGTTATAAAATCATCAGTTTCATCAGTCGGGGAGGATTTGGTGAGACTTACAAAGCTGAAGATAAACAGCAACAAGGACTTATTTGTTTACTTAAGTACTTAAAACCTCTAACTACTAATTCATCATCTTTGAGAATTGCTCAAGAAAAGTTTTGTCAAGAAGCTTCGACGCTGCGTCGTTTGGGAACTCACAGTCAAATTCCAGAGTTGTATGACTACTTTGAAGAAAATCAAAAATTTTATTTAGTTGAAGAATATATCGATGGTCAGAATCTCGCTGACGAACTAAAAAATAGCGTATTTAGCGAAATACAAGTTATTCAAGTATTGTATGATACTTTGAAAATATTAGATTATCTGTATCAAAATAACGTTATTCACCGAGATATTAAACCAGCCAATTTAGTCAGGAGAAATTGTGATAAAAAAAATTTTTTAGTTGATTTTGGGGCAGTTAAAGAAATAAGTATTTTAACAATTGATTCTTACACAGAAACAATTTCAACAATGGTTGTGGGTACATTAAAGTACATACCACCTGAGCAAGCCGAAGGTCAAGCAAATTTTGCCAGTGATATCTATGCTTTGGGTATAACAGCACTAGAACTTTTAACGAAAAAGATTCCACATGGAACTCAGGAAGTTGAAAGTCTTTTAAACGAGCTTGAAATTAACCCAAACTTAGCAAAAATTTTGCAAAAAATGGTGCGATTTAATTATAAAGAGCGTTATCAAACACCATTAAATATTCTTTTCGACTTACAACCATTAATTTTATTAGGGCAAACACTTAACCAACGGTATAAGATAACAAAGTATTTAGGAGGAGGAGATTTTTACTATACATATTTGGCGGAAGATTTGAAATATCCTTTTCAATCTGATTGTATTATTAAGCAACTGCAATTGAACGTTAATAATCAGTATGTTTTGCAAGAAGCACAAAGTCGTTTTACTGACATACTAAATTTATTAGATAAACTTTCTCATGAACAGGTTCCACAACTTTTTGATGATTTTGAATATAATAAGGAATTTTACTTAGTTTATAAGTTTATACCAGGAGAATCTATAAGCGAGCAGTTAACAAAAGAAAATTGTTGGAGTGAAGCACAAGTAATTGCTTTACTGAAAGATGTGTTAAAAGTATTATCTTTTATGCATCGGCAAGGTATTATTCATGGTGATATTAAACCCTCTAATTTAATTAGGCGCCAGCAAGATGGCAAAATTTGTCTGATTTATTTAGCGGCGCCGGAACAACTTAGCAATAAAAAGAAATTGCAACCAGCTAGTGATATTTATGCTTTAGGAATGACAGCTATTCAAGCATTAACAGGAGTTCATCCTCAAGAATTAAAAGTAGATTTACATGGTGAAGTTTCATGGAAAAATCTATGTAATGTCAGCCCAAATTTAGCACTAATATTAGATAAAATGGTGCGTTGTCAAACTGAGAAACGTTACCAATCCGCACAAAAAGTTTTAGATGACTTAAATACTCAGGTATCGTGGGCAAAAATTGAAAAGTATTGGCGCCTAATAGCTATGTCTACCATTGCTATTAGCTTTAGTATTGTTTATTATATCTATTCAGGCGTTCAAGAACAGCAAGCAGTACATTATTTTAATCAAGGTACAGAAAAAATACTCTCTGGAGACAATCATAAAAAGACTGGTGATATTGAAAAAGCTAATAAATATTATAATGAAGCGATTGCAGCTTTTGAAAAAGCAACACAAATCAATCCAAAGTTCACAGAAGCTTGGGTTAATCAAGGGTATGCTTATGGTCAACGCAGAAAATTTGCAGAGCAAGCTCATGCATGTATTCAAGCACATACAATTAACTCAAATTCTCCTTTAGTTTGGATTTGTATTGGAAATGTTCAATTTGCAGCAAAGCAATATGAAGACTCAATTAAAAGGTTTACTCAAGCTACTCAAACTTGTAATTCTCAGCTTGAAAGTAAGAAAAATACTTGTGTTGCAGCTTGGAGCAATATAGGTGATGCTTACTTGGCTTTGAATAAACCTGAACAAGCATTAAATGCTTTTAATAAAGCCCTTCGTGTAAAAAAAGATTTTCAACAAGCAATTAATGGCAAAACAGAAGCACAAAAACATCTATAGTACAAACACGTGACGTCTTGACTTCTGTCATGCTGAGGAACGAAGCATCTCTATCATGTCATGCTGAGGAACGAAGCATCTCTCAAGTGCAATATAACCAGATAAATTATTATGCACTTGTGTTGACTCAGGTGCTGACCTCAAATCCGGCGCCGTAAGCATCACCAATAGCTAGCTCTAACAGCATTTTAGTCCCCGCAGCAATTACAAGCCTCTATATTATATAGAAGCTCGCGACTGCGCTACACTATAGCAAGAGTTAACTCTATTTTGTTACGTCATGGAAAATATCGAAACCTCAGAAATTCAAGTCCTGGAAGATACGTGTGAAGATGCACTCTCACGTGATATATTTCCTCAAGAGGAATTAGATAGTGACGAACCGCAATTGGAAACGTATCAACACTTGCAGCAAATGTTGCTGCTGATAAAATGCTTGGAATGGTGGTGGCAGGATAGAACCGATTTCTTTGCCGCAGGTAATTTAACAATTTTTTACAGCCGAAATCAAGACAAGTCAGAGGATTTTCGAGGGCCAGACTTTTTCGTGGTACTAGATACTGTCCGTAAACCTCGCAGCAGTTGGGTTGTATGGAATGAAAATAATAAGTATCCAAATGTTATTATCGAGGTTCTCTCTAAAAAGACGGCAAAAACTGATAGAGGATTTAAGAAAAAGCTTTATCAAGACACCTTTCGCACCCCTGATTATTTCTGGTTCGACCCTATTACATTAGAATTTAAGGGTTTTACCTTAGTTAATACTGTTTACGAACCTTTGCAACCGAACGCTCAAGATTTGTTATGGAGTCAGCAATTAGAGTTATATTTGGGAGTTTACCAGAAGCAACTGCGGTATTTTACACCTGATGGACAACTAATGCCAACTCCTGAAGAAGCTGAAAAAAAAGAAAAACAACGCGCTGAACAAGAAAAACAACGTGCTGATTTAGAAGCGCAGCGTGCTGAACAAGAAAAACGAGAAAAAGAGCGTCTTGCAGCAAAACTTAGAGAACTAGGTATAGACCCTGATGCTTTGTAGAAAATTCTTTGATAAACCATGCTAGTACACTGGGAAATAAGTTGCTTTTTTATATTGGCGTGAATACGAGAAACCAGGTTTCCTTTGATAATGCTGAAGATTGTTATGTTCAGTGCTGGGGAAACCTGGTTTCTGGGTTTGTTTAGTTGAAAATTAGGTCTAGGCGTTGTTGTGATTGTTTTAATGCTTCTGTGGGGGAGGTTTTGCCTAGCAGGACTGATTCTACTGCTCGACCTATGTTTTCTGAGACTCGGTTGTAACCTGGGAATATTGGACGAGAGCGTCCATATTTGGCTTGGTCTAAAAAGATTTTGACTGCGGGTTGTTTTTGGGCAAATTCTAGGTATTTGGGGTTTTGGCGAGATTTGATGTTTATGGGTAAATATCCTGTTCCGAGTGCTAGTTCGGTTTGAAATTCTTCGCTGAGTGCATATTCTGCAAATTTAAATGCGGCTTTTTCTCGTTCTGGCGCCGTTTTAAATAAAAATAGATTCTCACCACCAATACTTGTTGCTGGACGTTGACCAACTGGTATGGGGAATACACCAAAGTCTATACCTTTAGCTTGAAATTCTCCTAATGTCCAAGGGCCTGTTAATTGCATGGCTACTTTACCTGCTACCAAAGCATCGGTTTCATATCCGCGTTCGGGACCCGACAGCACAGCTGAACCATCTGTAATTAAATTTCGCCAAAGCTCTAATGCTGATATTGCTCCTTTATTATTTGCTAAATTAACGGCGCCAGCTACTTGACTTTTACCATTTATTAAATCACCGGCGCCGCTCCACATAAACGGCAACCAGGTAAATACTGTAAATTCTCCTTTCCCTAAAGGTAGAACCATACCATGTTGGTCAATTTGTCCGTCGTTATTTGTATCGCGCGTTAGTTTTTTTGCTACTTGTCGAAATTCTTCCCAAGTGTTTGGTACTTGCACCCCGGCAGCTTTAAACAAACTAGGACGGTAAAAAACACCGACGTTATTTGTTGCAAAAGGTACAGACCATATTTTCTGTTTGTATTCCATTGACTCGAACAGTGTCGGGTCAATCTCTGCTTTTACAGGAGACTTATTTAAGTATTCATCTAGAGGTATTAGCGCATTGAGTTCGACTAGCTGACCACCAATAGTTGGATTGTACCATAATAAATCAGGGGGTGCGTTTCCAACGACTGCCGCTAATATTTTCGGCATTTGCTGGTCTTGCTGCCCAACGTACAATGATTCAACTTGAATATCTGGATGAGTTTTATTGAATTTATCGACTAGCTTTTGTAGTACGTCACGGTTTGGTGGTGGGTTGACACCTTGCCACAATGTTAAGCGTATTACCCCACTATTATCAGAAGGCGCCTGACACCCTGTTATTAAGAATATGGTACACAGGAGTACTACTAGTAACCCACTGAAGGTGCTTCTATAATTGCGAGCGTTGAAAAAAAACGGCATAAGGCAAATACTTAATAAATATAGATGAGTTGACTTACGAACGATTATGGCAGGACACAGTAAATGGGCAAATATTAAACGCCAAAAAGCAGTGGTTGATGCGAAAAGAGGTAAAACCTTCACGCAAATGTCACGAGCGATTATTTTGGCGGCACGCAGTGGCATTCCAGACCCAACAGGAAATTTTCAACTGCGGACGGCTATCGAAAAAGCTAAAGCTGCTGGTATTCCCAATGATAATATTGAGCGTGCCATTGCTAAAGGCGCCGGGAATTTTGCTGGTGACGGTAGCCAACTAGAAGAAATTCGTTACGAAGGTTATGGCCCAGGTGGTGTAGCTATTTTAATTGAAGCGCTGACCGATAACCGTAATCGTACTGCTGCTGAATTGCGAGTATCGTTTAGCAAAAATGGCGGAAACCTTGGTGAAACTGGTTGTGTCAGTTGGATGTTTGCCCAAAAGGGCGTATGTATCGTAGAATCTGTTAAAAATGAAGATAAATTACTCGAAGCATCTATTGAAGGTGGCGCCGAATATTATGAAATGACCGACGAAGATACAGCCGAAGTATTTACCGAAGTGGCTGACCTCGAAACCCTTAGCCAAACCCTCAAAAATCAAGGCTTTAAAGTAACCGAAGTTGAACTACGCTGGATTCCTGATAATAGCGTTGAAGTTAGTGACGACCAACAAGCACGCACACTCCTCAAGTTAATTGACACCCTCGAAGCATTAGATGATGTCCAAAACGTCACAGCTAATTTTGAAATGCCAGAACAATTAATGGCGGCAATAGCTTAGTTGTGCTAGCGATGTCATACAAGGCATCGCCTACTACCTTACTATTTTTACATTCAAAACTCCACATTGGTTAAGTTAAGTTATAGCTAAATGAGTTTATAAGTTGTCCTTGTACGCCAAAATGAGAATCCCTGAATTTTGGTGATTCAACGGCGCCACACTACGGGTTTACGTCCTTAAAGGTCAAAAATACGAAGAAGTTCAAAATAGTCCAACATTTGAACCAGTACCAATAAAAGAAATTCCTCGCTTTATTACTGAAAGTCGAACTATTGGGCAATTAGCTGCTAAAAAAGCTTTTCGTGAATGGGTAGCTAGCTATATAAGCAAGTAGTTTATGTTTGAGGTGCCCATCGTTTACAGATATTTGTGCTAGATATTTAAATGAAGCTAGTTCAAGGAGCGGAATTTCTGAAAAACGTTGAAGCTAAAGGGGTTGAAAAACTTATTGCCCCACTTATTGCGCTGCTTGGTTTCGTGTTTTTAGTACAATGGCTAATACGCGGGGATTTACGCTCCGAGTTTTCTGACCCTACTTTTAAGCAACAACAGCCACCTTTGGTAATGAAGGGGGGAGACCCATATATCCGTGCGCTGATGCGAACGATTTCTGCTAGCGAGTCTAATACACCGCGTCCCTATTCTGTTTTATATGGTGGTAAAAATGTTAATGACCTAAGTCGTCATCCGCAAATTTGCGTCACAATAGTTAATGGACCGAATAAAGGTAACTGTTCTACTGCTGCTGGTCGCTACCAAATTATTAATACAACTTGGTATAGAATTGCTCCTCGCTATCATCCGAATCCATCAAATTTAATGTTTTGGACGAATTATAGCTTTGAGGCAGAGTACCAAGATATGGTAGTTCATCGCTGGTTAAGTGATTCACGTGTGTGGGGCGCCGATATTCCCCAATTATTACGTCAAGGTAAAATTAATGATGTATTAAAAAGATTATCTCCGACTTGGACTAGTTTAGGATATGGTATTGAAAATAACTCAATGAGCCGCTCTTTACCTGGTATTTATCAAAGAATGTTGCAAGATGAATTAAAAAATGCTAAAAAAGCTTGAAACTTTTTCTGCAAAAATCTCTGGCTGTTCAAAATGAATATTATGTCCGGCGCCTGAAATTATATTCAAGTTACAATATTTACAGGCATCTACCATTTTACTATTTATGTGAATAAATTTTTTATCGTATTCTCCAACTAATAAAAGTATTGGCAGTGTATTTGTCTTTATCTTTTCCCAAAGTGATGGTTGACTTCCTGTTCCCATCCAACATAACGATTTTGCTAATTCAGCAGGGGTATTTTTAAGCCGAGTTGTAATTAGTTTCTCGTACTGAGAATGATTTTTAATATTACCGAAAATAGATTGAGTATACCAAGCGGATAAAAAGACTGTAAAATCTTCACTTGTATTGATTCGGTTGAGCTTTCTGGCTATTTGATTATCACTTTTGACTCGTTCTGAACGCTGTGTTTCTGTAGATAAGCCAGGAGAGGCAGATTCTAGAATAACTTTTAAAAAACGTTCAGGAAAGTTTAATGTTAAATATAAAGCTAATCTACCACCCATTGAGTAACCAATCAAAAAGCAGTTAGATATTTTTAATTCGTTAAGTAAATTAATTAGACTTTGGACTGTAAATTCCATTGTGTAATAATCATTACTTTCTAACAGTTGACTTTTTCCATGCCCTGGTAAATCAACTGTTAAAAACGAAAAATCATTTAAATATGAAATTATTGATACAACGTCTTCAAATTCTTCACAGTCACCCATAAAACCGTGTAGAAATAGAATTGTCGGTTTACTCAAATCCCCTTGAATACAGTAGTTCAACTTATACTTATCACTCAACATTTTTTAAACTACTCACTACTCAGCACTCAGCACTCAGCACTCATTACTCAGCACTCATTACTCTATTAAGGTAAAAATCTATCTAAGGCAGCTTTGAGTTGCTCGATTTCTGTTTCAATATTACCTTCTTTCGAGGCTCTAGAAATACACTCGCTTAAGTGTTCATCCAAAACGATGCGGGCTACTCGGTCTAAGGCACCACGCACAGCAGCAATTTGTAATAGTACATCTGGACAGGGACTATTTTGTTGTACCATTGTTTTTATGCCGCGAACATGTCCTTCAATTCGCGATAGTCGGTTTACAATACGTCTAAGAGACTCTTCGCTATGTACATGAGGATGGGCTGAGTGGTCATGTGAATGGTCATGTTGATCATGTTCGATTTTGAGAGAGGAAATATCCGAGACATTTTTTAGTGAATCAGAAACAGGCAAAGGTTCTTTTTTGAGTCGGTTGGTTCCATTCATGAGTAGTAAGCAAGAAGTGTTATTAAAATCAATCCTAGCCTAGATGCAAGCTAGAAAGTGGAATTACAAAGATGATAACTGTCAGGTGTAAAACCCGAATGGGCAAGTACGGATGTCTATAATAGCTTTTCCCTTACATTTACAAATAACTTTGATAATAAGTGGTTTATGCTGTACTGCTAGGAAAACTTATCCGTTTGTTGGAGCAAGAAGTGCAACCATTAGGCGCCTTTCTTCGTCTGTTTTCTAGAGATTTAAACCAATACGCGCGGTTTTCACACTCCCATCACTTTATTTATTGAACGAAAAATTAGGTTGTAGATATGCGATTTTCCAAACTACCTCGGTCACTCCGCCAATTTGGTACGCATGTATTAGCTATAATTATGGGGGTCATGCTAACAGTTGGCACCCTAAGCGTATCTCCTTCCATTGCTTCCCCTGTATCTAATGACACGGCGCCAGAATTAATGCCGGAGTTAGTAGCTCAACGTCCATCAAATGCGAACGCTGCTATTGGTAACAGTAGTTTTGTAACTGCCGCAGTTAACCGAGTTGGTTCGGCAGTTGTTCGTATTGATACTGAACGTACAGTTACACGACGTACTGCTGACCCTTTTTTTGATGACCCATTTTTCCGTCGCTTCTTTGGCGATAGTTTCCCACAACAGGCGCCGAGTCAACAGCAACGCGGTTTAGGTTCTGGTTTTATCATTGACAAAAGTAGATTAATTTTAACCAATGCCCACGTCGTCGATAAAGCTGATAGAGTTACAGTCAGACTCAAAGATGGTCGTACTCTACAAGGAAAAGTCCAGGGTGTCGATGAAGTTACCGATTTGGCGTTAGTAAAAGTTAATGCAGGCGCCGATTTACCAGTAGCAGCGTTAGGTTCATCTTCAGATGTACAAGTTGGAGACTGGGCGATTGCAGTAGGCAACCCTCTGGGACTAGATAACACAGTAACTTTAGGTATTGTAAGTACTTTACGTCGTACTAGTCGAGATGTTGGTATTGGTAATAAACGACTCGAATTTATTCAAACCGATGCAGCGATTAACCCAGGTAACTCTGGTGGACCACTTTTAAACGCACAAGGTGAAGTAATTGGTATTAACACTGCAATTCGCGGTGATGCAATGGGTATTGGATTTGCAATTCCTATCGACAGAGCAAAATCGATTGCCTCTCAACTTCAACGTGGTGAACAAGTTTCTCACCCGTTTATTGGTATTGGCATGGAAGATTTAACTCCCGAAACGGCAAGACAATTCAATTCAAATCCTAATTCTCCTATTCAAGTGCCAGAAGTTAATGGTATTTTAGTCGCGCGTGTTGTTCCTAACTCTCCTGCTGCTGCTGCGGGAATTCGTATTGGAGACGTTGTACTTCAAGTCGATGGTAAGCGTGTAACCAAAGGTGAAGATTTACTCAATATTGTTGAGCAAAGTCGCATCGGTCAAACTTTACAATTGAAAGTTCAGCGCGGTAGCCAAACACAGCAACTTTCTATACGTACCGCACAACTACAAGACCCTTCTTAAAGATTAGAAAAATCCCCCCAACCCCCCTTGATAAGGGGGGCTAAAAATGCCTCTTTTTCCCCCTTATTAAGGGGGGCTAGGGGGGATTCTTCTACAGTTTAAAATTAGTAAAGGGCGCAAAGCCAAAGCTTTACACCCTTCAAGTGATTATTAGCATGAATTATTTTTGGTATAATTAACCACGTTGCCAAACTTTAACGGCGCCATTAGCACCAGCACTTACTAGCATTTGGCCATCTGGACTAAACACTAATTTTTTAACGCTGGATTCATGTCCGGTAAGAGTTGTAATTTCTTCGCCAGTTTGTAAATTCCAAAGTTTAATGGTTTTATCGGCACAGCCCGAAGCAAGTACAGTACTATCACTGTTTATAGCTACAGAATATACTTCGTCGCTATGACCAACAATTACTCCAACAAACTCTCCGGTCTGCCAGTTCCACAACTTAATTTTTCCATCAGCACAACCACAAACAAATAGTCGTGTATCTGGACTAAACGCAATTGAGAATACTGGGGACTGCGCGTTGAAGGTCGCAATTTCAGTTTTTGTATTCAGATTCCACAGTTTTATGGTTTCGTCATAACTTCCACTCGCAAGAATTGCACCGTTACCACTAATTGCCAGAGCATTTACCCAATCGTCATGCTTGACAAAAGTAGCTGTTGCATGTTCTTCGTCTGCATTCCAAATTTGAACTGTTTTACCTCTGTCACCGGAAACGAAAGTTTTACCATCTGCACCGAACACTAGTGCATTTACTCCATACGCATGAGTAACATATTCACGAATTTGCTCACCACTAATAGTATTCCATAACTCAATACGCTGACTCAAACCAGTACTAATTAAGGTTTTGCCATCGGGACTAAAGGCAAGTGACTTTAAAATACCAGAGTTGCGCTTGATTGTATGAATTACTTCACCAGTCTGCAAATCCCACAGTTTAATCTCTATACTACCAGTCGCTAGCATTGTTCCATCGGGACTAAATGCTACTGCCTGCGAGTTTCTCAAAAAATTATGGATGCACTTCCAACTCGTAGCTCTAAGTAACGAAGCAGTTTTTTTAACTACCTCTACTGCTACTTCTGCTAATCCTAATGTTACCGTCTTCCCTGATGATTCCTGCACAGGCGATAACACAGCACTTTTAGCTGAAGCTTCTATTGAAGACACACGGTTTGCAGCACTTGCGGTGGATTCGGAAACAAAATTCGATATACGTGATGGTAAAAACATAGTCCCGCTCAAAAAATTTTAGTATTTGTGTTCTAGTAGGAGGGCGCCTATTTAAAGAGGCATTAAAAAGTGCTGCGAACACGGTAGACACAGGTTCAGTAACCTTGGGTACAAGCGCGCAACAGCTTGTTGGTAAAGGGTTGAGTGAGCAATCACTCGATAAATTCTCTACTTTTTGTCAACTTTCCGGCTTAAACATTACCGATTTCATGAACAAAAGTTAAAAACTGTGGATGAAAGTTGCTGTTTTTTAATTTTCTATGACAACCCTTAACTATATTTTCCATTCTAATGCAAGAAAATAAACATAACTTTATAAAATGTTAATAGTTAATGGTTAACATATGTTAATTTTATTGTTAATCTTTGTTAGTTAACAATAAATAATCAATTGCGCTTTGGTGAGCAATGCTACTGAAAATGTATGTAAACAGTAGTATCCAAGAGCAATAACAGCAAAATTCTCCTTTTTAACCTTGTTGATGATGACGTAGTATAAGCGTGTTTTTACGCTTGTCGAAATTTGATGCTAACTGAGTAACAATGTATAAATACTTACTCAAATTATTAAGAGATTATTAATTTTGCTCAGATATTCTAGCAGCAGCTAAAGGAAATACATAAGCAAAACAATTTAGGGAAACACCACAGCATCAATTTCACTTACGTTGTAGCTTATTAAAAGTACTCATGCCACTCGTAGTTATACGGAAGAGCAAAGGAATTTTGCTTTAAATTTGTTAACAATTAAAAGTCGAATCATTTACGCAAAAATCCAAGAAACCTGGTTTCCTGTTCGATGATTTGTAATAAAAACGACGATTTTGCGGTAAAAACCAGGTTTCTGAGACTTTTAAGTTTTATCTTTAGATAGCCAAGAAAGAATTTAAAATTCTGGTGGCGTATCGACGGTTCTATAATTGATTCTTGCCCTTAATAGTTCGTAAACCATGTCGGAAGAAGATATCCGTGCCACAAGGCTAGAGAAAGCAGAGCAGTTTAGACAGCTAGGAATAAATCCCTACGCTTATCGTTGGGAGTCAACCCACCATACAGCCCAGTTGCAACAAAAATTCGTTGACTTGCCAAGTGGCGAAGAAGCGGATGTTGAAGTTGCTGTTGCTGGACGTGTAATGGGGCGCCGCTTTATGGGAAAGCTGGCTTTTTGTACCCTTGAAGATGATACAGGTAAAATTCAACTATATATAGAGAAGCAAGTTATAGACGAAGGTATGGCTTCAACAATTCCCAATGCCTTCAAAACACTTGACAAACTTGTAGATGTGGGTGACATCATCGGCGTTAAAGGTACTATTAAACGAACTCAAAAGGGTGAATTGTCGGTATTTGTCAAGCAATTTAATATTTTGAGTAAATCTTTATTGCCTTTGCCCGACAAATGGCATGGGTTAACAGATATTACCAAGCGCTATCGTCAGCGATATGTTGACTTAATTGTTAACCCCGAAGTTAAACAAACTTTTCGGCGCCGTGCCCAAATTACGGCGGGTATTCGTCGCTATTTGGAAGAACGCGATTTTCTGGAGATTGAAACCCCAGTTTTACAAAGCGAAGCAGGAGGCGCCGACGCTAGACCGTTTATTACCTACCACAACACCTTAGAAATGGAGTTGTACTTACGTATCGCTACCGAGTTACACTTAAAACGGTTGATAGTAGGTGGGTTTGAAAAAGTTTTTGAAATGGGGCGGATTTTCCGCAACGAGGGTATTTCGACTCGTCATAATCCTGAATTTACATCCGTTGAAATTTACCAGGCATATGTTGATTATAACGACATGATGGATTTGACAGAAGGGGTTATTACCACCGTTGCTGAATCTGTTTTAGGAACCTTGAAAATCAACTATCAAGGACAGGAAATCGATTTAACACCACCGTGGCGCCGTGTGACAATGCATGATTTAGTCAAAGAAGCCACAGGTATAGATATCACTACTTGCAGTTTAGATGAAGCAAAAGGCGCCTTATTGAGTGCAGGTGTACCAAATGTAGACGAATGTAAATCGATAGGTAAGCTATTAAATTTGGCATTTGAAGAAAAAGTAGAAACAACTTTAATTCAGCCAACATTTGTAATAGACTATCCAGTTGAAATTTCACCTCTAGCAAAACCGCATCGTTCCAAACCAGGTTTAGTAGAACGGTTTGAATTATTTATAGTGGGAAGAGAAACAGCAAACAGTTTCTCAGAACTTACCGACCCCATCGACCAACGTCAACGCTTAGAAGCACAAGCAGCACGTAAAGCGGAGGGAGACTTAGAAGCACAAGGTGTAGATGAAGATTTTCTCACGGCCTTGGAATATGGAATGCCACCAACAGGAGGATTAGGTATAGGTATAGACAGATTAGTCATGCTACTTACCGACTCTGCGAGCATCCGTGACGTTATCGCATTCCCTCTCCTAAAACCAGAAAAACCCGACTCAGAAAAAGCTGAAACAGAAAAATAAATAACATTTGTAAGGGTGGGTTGAAAAGCCTACCCTTTTTTAAGTGTCCAAAAAATCTTAAAATCTCTTTCGAGCGTGAGTATTTCTCCAAGGAAAAGTGCAGAGTGCAAGCAACAGAGTTAAAAGAAAGGCTGAAATCATTGATAGAGTCAGCTTTTGAGGTAGATATGAATTTAGCAAGGAGGTTAGAGGAATTAAATCGTTGGGTAAAAAATGTCAAACCTGGTTTACTGACAGCCAAACCTTTGGTAAGTTTACTTTTGTTACAAATAATTCAAGATGCAGAAGCTTGGCTGATACTCCAATCAATGCCATCCGAAGAAGAACGACTTGCTGCGTTAAATGTCCTCAGTCCTGCATTAAGATATTGGTATAGTGACTTATTCCCCAAATGGTTAAACGAGAACGACCCCAAATTTTATGTTTGGAGACAGAAAATTATGGCGGGTGAGTTTACTCAAAAAGACGGCGCCTTGATAGAATCTGTGAGTTCGGAGATACAAAAACGTAATAGTGAAATTGTTCGACGCTATATAGCTGACTTATCGATGGCAACTGATATAATAGTTTGTAGTCGTTTCAAACCGCTTTGTGTACAACTCACAAGTCTAAGAGATGAACACTCACAATATAAATCGGATGAATGGGAAAATACACTACGTATATGGGCAATAGAAAGAGGGCTATTTTTGAGTTACAACCCCGCCACAAGTAACTATGTGAGTCAAATTGTAAATATAATAATATATAACAGCAATAATCTGGCGCCTGCTACTTATCTTAAATTTAACTTATAACCCCATGCCATCACACTAATTTTTTTTGATTCTAATTTCAAACACTTAAAACAATTATTACATTACTATTACTTAGAGAATAACAGTCATCATGGTAAATAAGCCCATTGACCGTCAGCAAAGACTAGAAAAGTTTGTGCAAGCTGTTTCTTCTGCCCAACAACTGCAAGATAATATAATTAGATATGGAATAAATGCCGCTTATCTATATTATGAAGATGTAGATAGAGACTGGTTATCAAAATGGGGAGACGATGACACACCATCAGAATTAATAACAAGTTTTCTCCTAAGTAATGATTTGGTAGCATTAAATTTACGAGATATGCTTCACGACAAATCAATTCCAGAAATATCTGATTACTTAGACAACTGCATGAATATTTCCACAGAAGAAAATAGAATATTTGCAGTTAAAGATTTACTGATAAGTAGTATCAACAATAAAAGTGGAATTGACTTATTAAATTTAGCGCAACAACTTGTAGATAAACTAGAACATATAATCAAATAACTTTGGATACATATATCAAATAATTCTTTCAGCAGATAAAATTATACCTACAGTTCTACCTTAGGGTGATGCAAAACACCCTCGAAATTACCTAGCCTTAAGGTTAAGGAATTTCAAGCAACAAGAAGGTATTTATGGTAGCTAACTCCAGCGAAATTAAAAAAAGTGTAAACGGTGCCCTCATATCAGGTATAGTACTAACAGTTCTGGGAATAGTAGGAATTGCATTACCAGTAGTATCTACAATATTTGCAGAGACTTGGGTAGCTTTAATCTTAATTACAGCAGGATTTACTAAATTAGTGTATGCCACCCAAACCCGTCATGAAGGTGGTTTCATCTGGAAGATTTTACTCAGCGCTTTATATATAGCAACAGGTATAATGCTATTTGTCTACCCATTAACAGGAATTTTAACTTTAACACTGTTACTTGGTAGCTTCTTACTAACCGAAGGCACATTCGAGTTAATTCTAGCATTCCGTATTCGTCCACAACAAAACTGGACATGGGCATTAGGTAATGGTATTGTCACTTTAATATTAGGCGCCTTAATATGGTTCCAATTTCCATATAACGCACCTTGGTTAATTGGTACAGGTCTAGGCGCCAGCATTTTAGCAACAGGTGTATCACGAGTAATGCTATCAATCAACGCACGTTCAGCATTAAACAGCGCAGACCAAAGTTTAGACCAAGGCGCCAGTGCGTAAGTAAAGAAGGTATAATTAGGGACGGGCAAGGATGCCCATCCCACAAGAATTATACTTCTCACTCCCTCCCTCCTGTCATGCTGAGGAACGTTAACGCAGTTTTCCCGCAGGGTAGCATCTCTCTTCTTTGTCATGCTGAGGAACGAAGCATCTTATGGTATATATTTACCACAGAGACACAGAGAGAAGAGAAAGAGATTTAAGATTGGCGCCTGCTTCCAAAAATAAATGATATAAAGTAATACTATTATATTAATCCCAAATTAAGTTACCTAGAAAAATCCGAAAAGCTCTTATCAAGTATTGTAAGTGTATACATATAATAGACTCAAACTACAAAACTTATGAGCGAACCTACATTTCACACAGTTGATTCTGAATCGCTTAAAAACATTACAATAGACCAAATACTAGCTCCAAAGAACCCGTTAGAAAAAGCAGACTACAATACACCTGTTCCGACGGAAGATAAAAGCATTCCTACTCAAGATAAAGATAACCATTATATCCGTATGGTTTATGGTTTAGATGCAACTCCTGTTCCTAAATTTAATAATAGTCATCGCGGTAAAATAGGCGGATGTTAAGGAATTAATATAGTTTACGAGTGGGTTGGATATCTGTATCCACCCATTTTATATTTCTATAAAATTATACTTCGTAACCAGGCTTCACTTTCTTTAGATAATTTAGGCGTACAACCTTTATTATAATCAATACCTAACTTAAACCTAGCGCGGTCATAAACTTTATGTAACAAAGATTGTAAATCTAAAACAGGTTCATTTTCACCACTACGTAACGGAATAGGAATAGCTGGTATAGGCTGTTGCAAATTAAAAGCGTATAATTCTGCTTTTGGACGTAGATAACTACGACTAATAATAATTCGATAATCAGAAGGAAAAGCGGCGCCCATTGTGAAAGCATTACCACCTCGTAATAAATCTATTTCAACTAAATGAGTTGCGCTGACTAAAATCTTTTGCCGTTTTTGTAAATAGGTACTACGCCCCTCACCCGCACGCTTATTTTTCGGCGATATTAGTTCAATAACTGTAATTACAGTTCCAGTAACAACTTCACGAATTTCTAAAAATCGCTCTTGTACTTCCTCAGCAATTGGGATTTCAATGGATATAGGTTGGGTAATTGGCTCTAAAGTCGCTATTTGTGTTGTGCTTTGTAAAGAAGTAGTAACAGATACATCTGGAATTCCAATTAACACATTATCACCGTCATCACTAAGGTAGACGCGCTTTTCTACTGCAACACGATAATCTTCACTAAGGCTATCATCCAGCGCATCAGCAATTGCCACAATCATACGACTGTGAAATTCTGACCAAAACTCTGGATTTTCTAGGTAAGGGTTCATGCCAGGTAGAGGTGAGGGCATGGCTGTATTATTTTTAATTGGTTTTATATTACTTATTTTAATCCAGTTTAATCACTATGATCTAATATACTGTAAAACTATTTTATTATTTTGACGGGCAAGATGCCCGTTCCACAAGAGGCAGTTCCACAAGAGGCAGTTCCACAAGACATTTAATTTGCTAGCCAGAGGGCTACATTTTTAACATAAGTATGGATATCATCTAGTGCGCGTGGTTCTGTTTTCATTCCATTTCCGGGTGGTTCATCTACAAAACTGGGGCAACCTTTTTCAATGTCCCAGTTATAATCTACTATGTGATGAAAGCTGGAGTTTGTGACGGCACGTCCTAAGTTATTTCCTTGGGCATCTTGATGATGGTCGATAGCTACTACTAAGTTAAAGTCACGTCCTGTTATTATACTTTTACTTTTTGCGATTACACGCGCGTATTTATTATTTGCAGGCGCCCCTATACCTCCTTCGTGTGGATGTGCTGGGAAGTATTCGATAGTTCCCGATGGTGAGTTGGGGTTTTTAAAAAGTTCGTGTGGTTCGAGTACGGTTATTTTTTGATAGTCACCGTTGGCACCAGAATGATAGTTGGGAAAGTTAATATAAGTTGTATAAGGGTCATCACGAGTTAAACGTGCTGTATCTGGGTCAGGGTTCTTGGTATGGAAGTAATGAGTATCACCTATATCTATTAACCCACACATCGAACATCCCATATCTTGATGGTCGCGTGTCGTTAAAATACCACCACCACGTTGACGAAATGCATTGATACCTGCTATGTCTTTTTCGGTTAATCCTTCACCAACATCTAAGGCAAATAACCAAAGTTCGTCAAAGTCAGATTGGTCAAGCGAGCTTAATATTGGGTCATTACCTTCAATATCTGTCACCCTGTCACGTCCAAATACTTCAAACAAAGCATTTCCAGATTCATCGCGTAACGATGCTAGATAATTTTGTAGCATTGAGAAACGCGCGATACTCCAATCGTCTTCGGTAGTTGGAATTGTGGTTTGCAAAAGAATGCGAATTGGTCTAAGCATTATTTACTCTCTTTGAGATAACGCACTTTTTCGATTTATTTTATATATATGAACTATTTTGTCGCACCATAGTGACTCTTTGACAAACTCCATGCCTATTTTTTGTAAAACTCTTACTGATGCTGTATTTTCTGGTTCCACAATACCTAGTAAATATTCTAGATTTAATGTATCAAATGCGTAACTTATACAACTACTAGCTGCTTCTGTTGCAAAACCCTGGCGCCAAAAATGTGAGTCAAATCGATAACCTAGTTCGTTTTCTAAATTATTATCTATTTCTTCTATTGCTATTCCGCAGTAACCAATTAATTTTCCTGTATTACGGTGAATTACTGCCCATTTCCCATACCCATGTTGTTGATATGAGTCTATATAACTTTTGATTTTGACTGCTGTTTCTTCGGTAGATATGGCGCCAGTAGGAGAAAAATGCATTACTTCTGGTTTACTTAGAATATACGCTAAGTCATCTACGTCTGACATTGTAAATTCACGTATAATTAAACGTGGAGTTTCAATAATTACCTGTATTTTATGCGTATTATCGATTAAATACTTGTCCAACCACTTGTTTTTTGAGCCTTGCCATAAAGTTAAAAGTAAAGCTATATGTAAAACAAGCGTTACTTGTGCATATGGTTGAATCGAGAAATCATAAATAGTTAACCAATCTCCTCGAAAACCTGTGAACGAAACAAGTGGATAGAAAATTAAAGAGTAAACTAACTGAGCAATAGCAAAAGTATAAAATAATTCTTTTAATGAAGGCTTTTTAACTAGAGGCAGTATTAATATAGCAATAATACCTAGTAAAATTGAAATTAAATTACCACTAAACGCTATCCACCAAATTTGGTCTGTGGTAAAATTACCAACAGGAACAACATAACCCCAAAAAAGGCGCCATTGAAACTCTCGAACTTGACCACCAAACAGCCAAGTTGCAATAGCATGTCCCAATTCATGAAAAAATACTCCGAATGGAATTAGTATAAAAGCTGCTGTTCGCTGAATTAAAAGCTTATCTTTTGCTGTTATAGAATCATCCCAAACAGAACTCCAAGTTTGTGATAAACGAATAATAGTATCAAGACTGATAATGCTGTAAAGTATAGAAATTAAATCGAATGATGAATTGCTAAACATAGATATACACCGTCAATGCTCGTTTCCATCATAAATCCACATCGCCTGACTATTTCCAGCTTTATTAAACCCACACTTCTCATAAAAAGCAATAGCTTCGCCATCTGCGACTAACATTTGCATATGGAAACCCTCGTACCTTCTCTTCAACATCTCTACCAAAGTTTTTCCTATTCCTTGCCCTTGATAGTCTGGATGTACTAGCAAATGAGGATAATAAACTACCAACGAACCATCAGAAATAGCATTTCCTACACCGACTAATTGTCTATCATCCCACGCGGAAACGAGATAATGCGAGTTTAGCAAAGCTTGATGTAATGAATGTGGCTTCATAACTGAAGACCAACGGTTAGCTTTGTACAACAGAACAACCTGTATCATTTCAATATCCCGCGTTTCAGAAAATACAATAGTCATAAATTTATTTATACAGGCAGTCATTAAAGGAAATTACACATAAAACGGGTTTGACAAAATCACAACAGGAAGTCTGTGTATAATTTAAATCCACCTCGCATACAGTAATTATGATGCATCTGCTGAAAAACATCTGTTAATCGCAAACCGGGCTATATTAAACCTTATAAATTATTTCCGCAAGATTTGTGGTGACTTGATGTTCAAATTAGTACTTTTGTAACAAAAAGTTAACTTGTTGTGGGATGGGAGTCCATATATCTGGGCGGGCGCTCCACAAGATGATAAATTGAATTAAAGAAAGTTCCTCAATAGTTCGGTAAACCTCATCAACTCTTCAAGCACTGGCGAAGAAATAGCGTAGAAAATTAAGCAACTGTAAGCAAAAGCGACAAAAACAGCTAGAGTACGGTAAGCTCATAACGCGCGTTTATATAAACGATTGTTACAATCAAAGTAAGAAAACAAGTAGAGGAGCAACCAGGATGCAAACGTCATACGGTTTTGATAAGCGTAAACTGTTGTCTTGCCTGTCTCATGGAGCGATTTTCTTAAGTACAACGTTTTTATCAGTGGGTATTCCGATTGCAATTTACTTTGTTTCGGATGACCCAGTAGTTAGGAACAACGCTAAAGAGTCAATAAACTTTCACTTTAATGTTTGGTTCTGGGCAACTGTGATTGGTGTGCCCATTGGTATTTTATCTTTTATTACTTTTGGTCTTGGTGGAATTTTATTCTTTCCAGTAGTTGCGCTTGGCTTTGCAATACACTGGGGTTTAACTATCATCGCGCTGCTGCACTGTATTGGTAATGCCGATGAACCATTCCGTTACCCATTTATTTTTAGAGTATTTTAGTTGATTTTTAGAGAATTGTCATGCTGAACGTAGTGAAGCATCTTTGATATACAGTCATATTATAGATTCTTCGCTGCGCTCAGAATGACAGTTTATGCCTATTTAATGACAGTTTATGCCTATTTACTTATACATATTTCCATCAGGCATTATGGCGCCGTCCCATGTTGCTCCAATAGTATATGCTCCGTAAAGGTTTGCTTCGAGTAATTCTGCTGCCGTTAAATCTGCATCTATTAAATGCGCCATTTTTAATTCTGCTTTCTTTAATACAGCACCGGTAAGTTTCGCTTCATATAATTTTGCGCCACTTAGATTTGCACCGCTTAGGTCGGCGCCACTTAGATTTGCACCAACAAGTGACGCTTCGGTTAAATCAGCACCTATTAAGTTTGCTTGACTTAAATCTGCTTCACAAATCGTGGCGCCGTGTAAATTTGCCCCACTCAAATCCACACCGTTGAGATAACTACCAATCAGATTTACGCCTTTAAAATTCCTTTCACCTGATTTGTATCTCAATAAAAGTTCGTCGATACTCATAACACTCTGATTAAAACTTGTTTTATTAGATTCACTAATATTTTAACATTTAACTGTAATTATTGTTACTTATCGTTTAATTGAAAAAGTTTTATACTATTCTAAATCTAAAATCCAGCGATTTATTTGTACAACTAATAACATATAAATATTATTTTCATAATTTAGTTTCACTCTCTAATCATTATCTAATCGACTAAAAAAACACACACATTGTTGCCACCAGCGAGCTGTTAAAATCATGCTATTCATTTCCCATATTCCCAAAAGCTTTATTCTCCAAGGGTTTTCTATAAAGCTAAAAAACGGTAAATGACCAAAAGCAGCATCTAAACTAAAATTCAAATCATCATAGTCTAACCAGTTATCTTTAAGTCTCCAACCTACACGGGTTGCAAAATCGATACCTGTTTCACCAAATTTGACATTATCTTTACCAATGACCATTGCTAAAACATAATCGTTAGGTTTGGTTGATTTTAAAGTTTCCCAAATTTGCTTCTGAACACTAAAACCAAAACGTCCACCGCTATACTTTACCCAAAGACTATCAATAATATAAATGTCTTCACAAGGTAAATTATTAATATCTTCTAGCTTGAGATAGATGTTTTGATGAGCAAGCTCAAGTAAAATATGCGTTGTTTCATTATTTGCTTCTTGCCATTTCCCAGATTTGAGTAAATCGTGTAATTTTTGGTAATTGGCGCCAAAATTTAAAGATATGTCTTCTATATTTACTTTGTCTGTGAACAATGTTTGATTTAGCAGAATTTCAATAATGCCTTTTGTTCCCCATAACCAAAAGTATGGTTTAATATTTGATGAAGCTAACTCGATTTGTAATTGAGTAATCCAACTTGCTGCCGTTAACCCTGATGCTTGGCGCCTTTGTTTTAAAGTAGTAAGTAGAATATTTGTGAATTGTTCTAAATTTTCCCCAGGTGATGCGGCAATTACACATTGTCCTTTATTATTATGATGTAGAGACGTTACATGTAACGTCTCTACCCATTCCCGCACCATATTTGGGCAATCTAAAATAATAATTTGTTGCAGATTTGGTATTTTTTGCAACTGTTTTTTCAACCACGAACGAGTCATCTTTAAAGTTGGCGATAATTCGAGCAATGTTTCACCATCGGATGTTTTTTCAATACTCGCACGTAAATACAACAAAACGGCGCCATGTTCCAATTCCAATAGTTTAGTTATACTAGAACGTAAATCAGCCGATGTTGCAGGTTGAAATAGATAGTCCACGTCAAAACCACCATCAGCACGTAGTATTTTAATAATCCCTTGACAAGCATCACTCTTGTGAAGTCCTTCAATAACTAAAGCTTTTCGCAAAGGATGCTGTTTACCTTTACTACTTTTCAAACCCAAAATTAATTGTCCTACCCCTTCAACTATTCGCTTAGGAGTTTGCAAAGAATATTCTTGATAAGCTTGAGTAATTCCAATACTTCGGTTCTGCTGGTTAATTAATCTTAATTGTTGATTTGTCTTATCTATATATGAGAGCGTTTGCTGATAAACATACTTATATAAACCATCTGCATCTATTACACCTTGTGCATCTGCCGCATCACCAAGCAACCCTTGCATGAGATAATACGTAAATAATCCATGTTCCAACTCTGAAAATTCCCAAGATAGCTGGTCTTGGTCACAAGATAGTAAAGCATAAAATCCTTTACTTTTAGCCGCACGTTGTCGCAACAAGTTTACCAGCTGGTTCGTAGGATTTTCTTCGTTTTCATTATCTCCTTTGGCGCCAAATAAAGTCATCCCTCCACTGTGACAAGCATCTAACCAAACCACCTGCTGCTGTGCTGGACAAGTTTCGAGGGTTTGTAACAATTCCTGTAGACTTAAACCCGTGGCGCCTAAAGTGTCCTTATGCGTATCTTGTAAACAAAGAACTACACGCTCGCTACTATCAATAATTCCATGCCCAGAAAAGTAAAATATTACCGTATCTTGAGGTTTTGCCGAGGTAGCAATTTTTCGTAAACTGGCACGAACTGCTTCTAAGTATGGAACTTCTAAAGCAAAATCATGATGAACTATAACTTGCTTCTGTGGAAATGCTTGTGTAGCCTGTTGTAAAGCATCTGCTAAACCCTGACAATCTTGAGCCGAATAATTTAAACAAGGTATTTGCTTATCTTGGTATTGATTTACACCTATTAACAACTGCCATATTTTGGCGGCGCCTGTTTCTAAAGCATTAATTGAGTTACTGATACGAATAGCTACAGGACACATTTTAGAAGCGCAAAAGTAAGGTGTACAGTTTAATTATGGATTGTCAACCCAGTAAAAAAACAATTTTGTGGAATGGGCATCCTTGCCCGTTCTATATACTTAATATTAAATTAACTAACCAAAAAAATTATCATAATCATCATGATTGCCAATCCAGAACCATGTCACAGTATCACCATCTAAAATGCCAACTGCTCTATACATTATGGTTATTCGGACAGACCAAACATTGTCTTTTTGATTAATGCACTTAAAACGTAAAGATGGATGAAAGGGATTCTCTCTCCATAGGTAGTAAGCTTTTTTTGCGCTACGTTTCGTACTGCTATCAAGAGTAAAATATTCTTCCCAAAAGGATGGAAGAGTAATAGATTTCATAGCTTATCGTAGTCCATCGGCTCCGCAAGTCCTTCCGCTATTTGTTGTCTCGCACGTTTAGCAGCTGCCGAAAGTTTCGATTGTGTTTTTGCAAAAGTCTTATCCCATTTTAGCTCGTCTTCTAGGTCAAGAATATATTCTCGAAGATGCTCTGCAACACGGTTTTGTGTATCTTCCGGTAATGATTCCATCATCTTAATAACAGTGGCAATCGCGTTTGATGACATAGCTTGCTGTGTTTAATAACTTTTCATTTATACTCTAACACTGCTGCTATTTTACTCACGTTACATCAAAATAATTCTAATAGAAGTCGTTGACACAGAAGCCAGCGCGGCGTACTTCTAGCAACACAAATACCGTGGTTGTGCAGTAATCTCAGAGACTATCAACGGTTTAATCAGCTTGAATGGGATTTTGCTAATACACACGGCGCCCTTGCGTGGGCAAGATGTTTTTAATTTTCGCGTCCTACCTGCTCTGGATAAAGATGCGTAGCTAGAAGGCGCCAATTTCTAAAAAAGAAGTTGATTTGCAGTCAAAATCAGAAATTGTTGAGAAGTTAATACAGATACGTCAAGAGATTGTAAATTATGGTACACCTTTACTGACAGATGCAGAAATAGATATGGAAGTTGCAGAACGACGTGGAGGCTATCAGGAAACAGAATGATTCGGACATTTCTTGATGCAGGAGTATTAATTGCCGCTACTCGTGGTGAGGTGCAGTAAAATTTCTTACCCATGAAAAACCTGAAAAATCAATTTACCGCACAAAAAGCATTCAAGTTATTTCTATGCGTCCAGCGTCGAACTAAACTCTCTCTATCGAAGGTGCATTATACTCAGCCAAAGCACTTTCAAATAAAAAATATTCAAAATTTTATTGTGGGGTTTATTGTGGGGTGGGTGTCCCCGCCCGCCCTGAGTCTGGAACGGGCAAGGATGCCCATTCCACTCTTAGATGAGCATTTTACAAGAGTTTTTACACAGTGTTATGCGAGTCCGACTAGTTTTTCAGTGAGTTCCCACATGCGTTTTGCTGTTGTATCGTCTGTGGCTTTTTCTGAAAGTTCTTGTACGAAGGACTGGCGCCCTTCTTTTTGACGGTTGCCCCAACTCCAATGGGCGCCAGATTGGTTAAACTCTGGGTCAGCAACGACTTGTGCGACTCGTTCACCAGATAGTTCCTGAGAAACATATCCTCCTGTAATGTTTTTTTGGAACCAAGGGAATATTTTTTGGAATAGTGGGTAGCTGTTGCGGAATAAAGGTGTGTCAGCTACGCATCCTGGATATAGCGAACTAAAAGTAATGCCTGTAGAGTCGTGATAACGTTTGTGTAATTCGCGCACGGTAATCATGTTACATAACTTGCTATCTTTGTAAGCTTTACCTGCTTTGAATTGCTTACCGTCTATCATACTAATAGGCGCCTTAAACCCAGCTTCTAATCCCTTTAAGTCTCCCAAATCTGCTGGCGCCGGAATAGGTATCTTTCCTCCCAACTCTTTAGAATTCGCTGTTACTGTTCCTAAAATAACCAGTCTTGGCTCTTTGGCGCCTGAATTTTTCAAATCTTCCAGCATCAAGTTACACAGCAGGAAGTGTCCAAAATGGTTTGTGGCAACGCTTAACTCGTAACCATCTGGACTATACAATGGTTCCTTCAACAAAGGCATATACACAGCAGCGTTACATAGCAATGCATCCAGCGATTTGCCAGTTTCTCGAAAACTGTTTACAAACGTCCGTACACTGTTTAAGCTGCCTAAGTCGAGATGAATAACTCTGTAGCTGTCCTTTGGCATTCCCAAAGAAACTGCTGCTTGTTCTGCCTTTTCTAAATTTCGACACGCCATTATCACGTACCAACCACGTTTAGCCAGCGCATTCGCAGCGTGCAAACCTACTCCCGAAGAGGCGCCTGTAATGATTACCGTGGGTTTTTGACCTTCTACCATTTGTTAAAACCTCATCAAAACAGAATTAAATTTTTTCACTATTTCTAGAATCTCATGCGATGTTCGCAATTCGTCAAACAAAAATAATTATCGTGAAATGATAATAAAAGATTCTACATAAGTTATTATTAAAAATTTATATTTTTTAATTATTCTCGCAGATGCGTATAAGTTGAAAACAAGCAATGGTAGGCATTAAGCTGTTTTGTGGCATTATTTCTATGTTAGTATTTATCAAATTAAATTTACAAAACTTTGTTAAGGAATGTTAACTAATACAAATCCCTGGCAACGGATTACAACGGATGTAACGGATGATTAGTTTTTTAATTATTAAATCCAATGTTTGGGGTAAGTTCTTTTTGCTACTAAATTATTGAAAGCATATGTGCAGGAGAGTATAATTATTGACCCTGCTAAGACTGGAGCAAATAGAAATCCCCACGAAGCGTGACTCATTGCTCCAACTAGTGCTACTGCTCCACCTGGTGGATGAAGTGTTTTTGTTAGCAGCATTAATTTAATTGCTACTGCAACAGAAGCTGCTTGAACCCACGGAGCTGACCCAAATAAATGAACCAAAATAATACAGGTTAAAGCTCCGAGAATATTCCCTCCGATTACGTTACGAGGTTGTGCAAGAGGACTTTCTGGTACCGCATATAACAGTACTGCACTTGCTCCGAAAGGCGCCGCTATTAATGGATAGTTTGTATGTAATGATAGGTATACAAGAGATGCTATACCTAAAAAGCTGCCTATGCCTGAGAGTAAAATCTGTCTATAGGAGAAGCTTGGCTGATGTACAGAACTTCTATAGAGTTTTAAAAAATATCGTTTTACTTTATCTGACTTTTGCATAAATATTGCCATTGCCTAAATCGCTCACGGGGGCGCCTTCATTGGTTGATGGTGCGTGATTTCCTTTGTATTCTGTCATGATAACTTAATATTTGAATCAAATGTAGCTAAATATACAGAATTACTGTTTGACTTTATTGATAGCAATAATAATTAGAAGCAATGCTAGCCAATACTACATTACAACCAGTTTGTAGATTCACTGCGGGCTTGCCTGTCTACACCTAAAGAGCGCATTGAGCAGCACTATACTAGACTTAAAAGAAGTAACAACTTCATCCAAATCTATAAATGTGAGTAATCAGCATGTGGTATGAGTAATTCGGGATAAACCGGACACTCGCTTTGTGATCCTGTTTGATACACCAATCAGAAAGACGACGGAACTAGCCGCTACTTTATACGATGGTATCTCGTTACCCTTCGGGTCAACCAGTTTGCCACGACGGAAACCGACCGTGGCAACAGGTTGACCGATGTAACACTACGCACAAGACCAGGCAGGAATCACCACTTTCCCTTTACCCACAGGCTCCGGTAGCCAAACAACACAACCTCTGGGCAAACCTGCATTTTTAAAAACTACAGGCTTTTCAAATTTTGCAGCCAGGTATTTTAAACCAATGTTTCTAGCTGCATTTTCACCAGAACATAATATTTTACCATCTGGCGTTTTAACTAATTTTCCTAAACCTGAATCACTCCATAAATAAAGGTTAAGTACACCAACTTGTGAACCTCTTAAACATTTACCACCATTGTGCGAATCCGTAATGCTAGTAAATGCTGGGTTAACTCTAACAGTATAAATAGAGTGCCTGTTTAAAGCTTTCTGCTCAACTCGTTTTTGTATTTTCTTTGCAACCCAAAACGAACGTTTTATGTTGCTTCGACGCGAGTACTTACCACGTTGAGGCTTTAAAGTTTTGAGATTTTCAAAAACAATTACATTACAATTGTGGTCATTAGCAATTTCCACAATTGAGTGTGATATTGTTTCAATAAGTTCCTTTTCTAAATTTTTAATTCGCTGCCATAACTTGGAACATAAGTTTTCAGGAGGCAACACGCCCAACTCTGTTTTAGTATTAGTCAAACTTTTTGCTTTGGCAATCTTACCTAGATAGCGCTTCCTAAGATGATGGAGTCGATTGTTTCCTTTTATCCGTAGATTGGCTAACTCTACAACAACGCTCGTATCTTCGTACCCTTCTAATACCTTGCCTACAACTATCGGGTCGTCTAAGTTGAGATCAATGCTTAGAACTCGGAGCTTACCATAAGCTTTTATATAGTCTACTAACTTTCCTTTTGATAGCGTATTTTTCTGAATTACCCAAACAAGTTTTAGTCTACTTTCATCATAAATTAAAGAGAAAGTTCCTTTGACGTAATCAGGTGGTAATTCACGACACTTATAACTAACTTTCTGAAATTGCCATGTTTTTCCTGTCCAAAGTTTTACAACTAGGGTGTCTCCAGTATCGTCTTTAAACATACCTGAATAAACCTGAATTGGAAAATTAGTGGATTGTGGTAAAATTGGCGGTTTGCCTGCCTTCTTTTTTAACCTTGTACGTTTTTTGAGTGTATGACAGGTCTTTGACCTTTCAATTCGTTTCATCCATCGCTCAAAATTCGTGTACCAAGACTTGACAACACCTGCAGCTTTTTTTATTGCAGCACGTCTCAGGTCTTGAGGAATACGAGCAGCACTAAGAACTGGCTCGCTAGTTATTCGTTTTTCATAAACATTGTAAAGCGAATCTGAGGATGTGGAAAGAAATAATTTTAGATTCGATGACATTTGAGAAACATAAAACATCACACAGTCGTTGAACAGTAACTGTGTCAGCTTAACATACTCAGGTGTTGCTGTTTCTACAGTTGCTAAAATTGACTCGTTGATTTGAAAGTGACCTTTTTGTTTCTTCAATGCCATATATTAACCACCTCTCTATTTAGCAATATTTATTTAGATATTTATAAGTATATATTTTTTTGACAAAAAAACAATATTTATCTAATATTTAAATATCTGATTGAAGTTGCCAAGAATTGATAAGTTTTATTAATTTTTAATGAAAGGGCACTTGTTCTGATATTTCATCATATCAAAATTTCAAGTTTTAAAATGTGGACTATAACTATTCATTCTATAGAACTATTGAGAAAATTATAGTCAGATGCTTGCATGACGCACACAATTATGTAAACTTTACTCAAAGCAATGTAGAATTTGTAATTTTGTATTAAAGTCAGTCCGTTTTACTCGGATATTGTCCAATATGTACAGAAAAAGCTCTATCTAGTACTACGTCTGAGGTAATTGAGATACCAGCGGAATTAACGCCATTTTTGCTTCCTAGCGCAGTTCAAAACCGTCTTCAATTTTTGTTAGACCGTCAGGATGCAGGCGAACTGTTGAGTGACGAAGAACGTCAAGAAGCAGAAGGATTAGTCGAATTGTCAGATTTTTTATCTCTACTTCGCTTAAGGTCACAGCGAGTTACGAAAAAACTATAAATGTCAACATCAATTTCAGCTTCTTTGCGTAGATTAGTTATTCAAAGGGCGGGTAATCGCTGCGAGTATTGCGGTTTATCTCAAGCAGGACAAGAAGCGACATTTCACATTGACCATGTCACACCTGTTGTGGCAGGTGGGCAAACGGTAGAAAATAATTTAGCGCTTGCTTGTGTATCCTGCTCATTACATAAATCTGCTCGACAAATGGTTAAACACCCGCAAACAGGCAGGCATCCACCACCATAAAACTTTATTATTGTGACATCACAACTTCTTTTTCCTCGATAACTTCGTAGCCTGTAGCTAATTTGTCAATTGCTTTGTCGAGTAATTCAACTCCTTGCTTTACGGTTTCTATTTTATTCAACTCACCACGTAAATCAGAGGCGCCAACAAATCCCTTTGCGTACCAAGCCATATGTTTACGCGCTTGGTAAATACCGCGTTCTCCTTTATATTCATACAACGCTTCTAAATGTTCTTTGGCACATTCGAGTCTTTGTATAAGTGTTGGCGCCGCTAATATTTCCCCTGTTTTTAAAAAATAATCAATTTCTCCCACTAAAAACGGATATCCCAAAGTACCGCGCGAACACATTACACCATCGGCGCCTGTTTCTTCCAAGCATCGCGCTGCTGACTCTACAGAAAATATATCCCCATTGGCAATTACTGGAATATCTAATACTCGTTTTACCTTTCCTATCCATTCCCAACGCGCATTACCTGTATAACCTTGGGCACGTGTACGACCATGTATAGTTATCATTTGGGCGCCTGCATCTTGCATACGAAGAGCAAAATCTAGTATCGTAATCTCTGCATCATCCCAACCAATGCGTGTTTTTACGGTGACTGGTACATCAACTGCCTTAACTATTTCTCTTACTATTTCTTCTGCTACTTCTGGTTGTCGTAACAGCGAAGAACCCCCACCCTTGCGAGTAATTTTATTTACCGGACACCCCATATTAATATCCACAGTATCGGCGCCTTCGGCAACCGCTTTTTGTGCAGCTTCAGCTAAAAAATGTGGACGGCAATCAAATAATTGAATACTTACCGGGCGTTCGTTCGGGTCAATTTCCATAATAATGGGAATTTCCTTTAAATGCTGCAACCTAGAAGCGTGAACCATCTCGGTATATAACATTGACTCTGGAGCATAACGACGAACTAGGCGCCGGAACACTAAATCTGTTACACCAGATAAAGGAGATTGAAGCACACGACTGTTGATTTCTAAGGCGCCTATTTTTAGAGGTGTAGCGAGTCTCGCTTTGAGATGAGGAGTTAATTGCAGCATAAAAAGATAAATATAAAATTCACATAGCTTCTATATTTTTACATTACGTAGGGTGCGCTCTGAGCAATCACAAACTAGAAACGAAGCAAATAATTAAACTGCTCAGAGCGCACCATCGAATATTTATAAGCTCTTTTTGCTTTCTACATCATAAATTGGTGGCGCCACAACATTAGAATATTTCACAAATAACTCAACTTCAGAACCTTCTGGTATATCATAACTTGTTTGCAATATAAAGGTGCCATTCGTGTAAGTTGCTTTTAAAATTTGGGGCATATAGATAACTTTATGTTAATCTGGATAACTACATGTTAGATATTTATTCTAATCTATTGCTGCGTCACAGCATTTAGAAATGTTTGAAAAGTAATATTTATTAGGCAATCCTATATTTTGGTTATATGGAACGCTATATTTAAAGCCTAACGCTGAGTGTGTCATATTTCGCTCGTGCTTGTTGCGCTTCCTCATAAAGTTCAAGCTGTTCTAAAATATCTATTTTGCCTTGCCATGCTTGTGTGTTATTAGGAGCGATTTCAATTACTTTATTGTAAGCTTTTAACGCTTGCCCATAATAACCTGATATCTTTAAAATCCAGGCAGCCTCTAACCATATCGATTTTACAGATTCTTTTTTCTTAAATTTAACAGCTTTTTGACAAGTATCCCACACTTCATCTTCACGACCGAGTAGTCGCAAAATCATGATTTTATCACACCATTGCCAGACTTGGTTTGAATTCATTTCAATCGCCTTATTATAACAATTTAGGGCTTCTTCGTAGCGTTCTAATTCTCTTAAAATAAACCCTTTATTTCGCCAGATAGTACCATCTTTACCTCTTGTTTGTTGAATTGCTTGTTCACTAATTAAAAGTGCTTCTTCATAACAGCCTTGCTTTTGGAGTATATATATTTTTCTTTCCCATCCCCAGGCATCACTAGGATTTGATTGGATATATTCATCAACAGCTTTTATTTGTGCCTCGATTTTTTCTTCATACCATTCATACCGTCCTAACAAGTCAATCAAACAGCGTCGTGTGTAGCGATTATAAGAACCTAACTCTATTGCTCTATTATAAGCGGGTATTGCTTCTTCATAAATACCTAATTTTCTTAAAGTTGATGCTTTACATTCCCATGACCAAGTGTTGTTAGGTTCCAGTCGAAGCGCACGATTATAATTTTGTAGCGCTATATGAGGTCGATAGTCTTCAAAGATTAAACCTAATAATTGAAATACTAATGCAGGTTTAAGTATAAAATATACAAAACAACTAATCAGTATAACTAATACTGCGTACCAGCGGTCAAACAAGTTCCAACCAACCCACGCCGGGTCTGGTGAAATTCCTGAAATAGCTGCTAAAATTCCTGTCAAGACAAGAATAGGAAATACAATTATTGGAATAAATAGTGGGATGATGAACACAACTATTAATCCTATCAGCGATGCAATACCATTACGGTCTTGTAATCGGTATGGCAACCATTTCTCTAACATTTTATAGCCATCTAATGGAGGAATTGGCATCAAGTTTAAAAACGCCATTAGGAACTGTAAGCTAATAAAGAAAGCGAGAAATGCAGTTAACCAATAGGGAAAATTATATTTTAAGCTCAGATGATATACAGGAACTAAGAGTAAACCAAATAGTATACTAGCAATTGGACCTGCCGCTGCTGTCGCGGTTATCCAAAATCGGTTCCTAATTTTTTCAAATTCAATGTAAACTGCGGCGCCTGGTAAAGGTATTCCACCCGCAATAAAAAAGAAAATAACAGGTAAGATAAAACTGTGCAAAGGATGAAAATATCGACTTGGGTTAAAACTTAAATAACCTTTATCTTTCACAGAAGTATCGCCACCCCAATATGCGACAATTGCATGTCCAAATTCATGACAACTAATGGCAATAACCCAAAGTAAACACGCCATAAATGCAATTAACAGTTTAACCTGAGTCGGATACATTTTGCTAATTAACTTATGGGTAATATATTGTGGAAATGTTTCACCTTTAGAGTTAATGTAAAGTGGCTGTAACCAAGAACCTGCTGACGTATTGGTATTTTGGCGAACTTGAGCAATACCGTAAGAGTCAAACGGACTACATGCTGAAAATTGAGGTTTAATAGCGAGTTTACCTTGTTTGTCGATATAGCCGCATTTTCCGTCTGTGGCAACAGTTGCAAGCCCGTGAGAGAATCGGTGTCGTACAATATTTTTCGAAGACGGTTCTAGTTGGTGTGCATATTCTTTAAAAGAATTTAATAAATCTTTAGACTCACCGATATATCCAGACTCAGCACTTGGAAAATATTGCGGCTTGATTACAACTTTCCCAGCTTCGTTAATAAAACCTATTTTGCCATCTTTAATAATTAAACCACGTTCTTCAACCAGACTATCTGCATAATCAAATTGCGGACTAACTACAAAGAAGCCTGTTTTATCTATATATCCCCATTTATCTTGAACACGAACAGCTGCTAAGGAATGTGAAAAGCTTTGACAGCCATCAAATTGTGGCTTAATAACAACCTTTCCTTGTTCGTCTTGAAACCCACATTTTAAGCCATTTGAAGAGATAAACCCATATTCAGATGTAGCTACTACTGGGGGAAAATCAGGTTTCTGCCACAAGTTTTGCTCTATTATCGCAAGTCCTTCCTGAAACTCTCTAGCAACACTAGGAGGGTAGTTAACACTAATTAATTGCCCTGATTTATCGAAGTAGTACAAATTTAAACTATTTGTTCGCTGTCCTATTTTATCTAGGGTGTCTATATTAATCTTGGCTATTCCTTGAAAAAAGTTAATTGGATGTGGATACTTGTTTACAGGTGAAACTATCCAGTTGCCTTGTCGATTAATGGCGCCCCATAAATTATTAATGCTAGCATTTGCTATACCATCAGAGAATTGCTGAACTTTATCAAACTGATAGGGAATAACAAGTTGCCCGGTTTCATCAATAAACCCCCATTTGCCGTTAAGTTTAACGCCTACCAAACCGGATGAAAAAGAACTCGATGGAACACGATACAAATCATCTTCTTTAGTTTCTGGTATTTCATTAATACGCAGCGATTCACCTACCATATCATATTGAGGAGGAATGCTCACTTCTCCCTTCAAGTTGATAAAACCCCATTTGCCATTAACTTTTACGGGCGCTTTATTAGCTGAAGTAAACAGTCTAGCATCATAAAACTTTGGTTGAACAACTAACTCGTAAGCTTGGTTGATATAACCAGATTTGTCAATAAACTTAACACGATATAAGTTTTCGGTTTTAGGCACTTCGACTTTTTGAAGCCACAAAGCGCAAAAGAATGTTAGCAGCAACAGAACGAGTAGCCAAACCTTTATCCGTGTCGTCATAACTTTTGTCGGTGATGCAGTTATACATATAACTACTTCCTGTCAGACGTAACTTATGCAAATAAACCTAGTCAACTTGGATGTAGTATTCATTACTATTTCCAGTCAAGTAAGATTTTTTATACATAGTATTAAAATGCCCCTAGCCCCCGAAATTCGGGGGATCAAACCTATATAGGTACAAAAACTGATGCCATACAAGCAACAACAAAGCTAATCTATTCGTATATGTAAAAATTAATACTAAACCTCAAAAGATTTCATTTATCTTGTGGGGTGGGCATCCTTGCCCGCCCTATATATTTGGAACATATTTGGAACGGGCAAGGATGCCCATTCCACAAGAGCAATTTAAACATGCTTTACAAAGCTTCAGGTGCTGCAATGCCGGCGCCTACTGAAACTTGACCGTTAGATTGTAATCCAGGTTTAGTATTTGTTTCTTTGTCTTGGGGTGTTTTAGTGAAAGATGAAGTTGAAGATGTGTTTGTGTCGGGGAGTAGTCGTTTTGCTTCTGCTTGCTGTGACATTAATGATAATCCACTAACGGCGCCAGCTACGAGTGCTGTATAACCGACATATAAATGCATCGGTTTAATATCAAATCCGATTCCACTACTACCAGAGCTTTTCTGTTCTTTATACCAAACTGGTGCAATTGTTTTTACGGGTTCGGGAGCTGGTAAAGTCGCAACTAAATTAGTTCCATTAAGTCCCAATGCATTACCCATAACACGAATAAATCCGCGAACATATACTTCTTCAGGTAGATTTTCCCATTTCCCATTTTCAATTGCTTCCATTTGATGGACGGGTACATGGGTATAGATATTCAACTGAGTCAGTGACATTCCTTTCAACTCACGTGCTTGTCGCAATTGTTGACCAATGTCGTTTAAAGTTTTGATGCGTTGTTCTGCTGCTGCAAGTCTAGCAAGTTCTGCTTTGGAAGGTTTTTTGTTTTTGTTCTTGTTCAACCACGATAACGGTAAGTTTGATTTAACAGCGCTTTTAACTTCTACACTAGGTGAATTACCATTGTCTACTACTGCATCAGTTTCGTGTTCTGCTTTGGAATGAAACTTTGCACTGGTTAAGCATTCTGATAAATCACCGTTCGGTTCTAGGTTATGTTCAACAGAATGATTAACGTTTTCTTCTAATTCAGCTTTTTCTTCGTTACTTACAGAATTGGGAGATGAAGCAGCACCTGGTTGGACTTCCTCTATTTGTTGCTGCTGTTTAGCAAACTGATGAAAAGCTAAACCTATTGCTTCCCGTCCCACAGCTTTAAATAACTGACTTGCTTGTTCAGAAGATTCTCCGAACATTTTTTTTACAGTAGCTAACGCACGACGGTAAACTTTACTGCGATGTAGCTCTGCTTCAATTTCGCCTAAGATTGACCGTAGTTCGTCTTGGCTGATCTCAATAGCTGATTTTCCAGGAATACTTAGTGAGTATACAGCTGTCATAATTTTTGTCTAAACCAATAATATTTATAAGAGCGAAAAAGCTTTCTCTGTGTAATTTATTCTCTTGAATGCGGGTGATTCCGGATTTTTGTGTATCAATCCATCAGGTATTTTGAACCACCAAAGTCATTTTTATAGACGCACTAAAATATCAACAATTACATCCCCACTTAGGTGTAATTGCTGAAATCGGCGCCTGTCAGAAACCTGGTTTCTCTAATAAATAGTTGGTCGTTTCGCTTCAATTAGTTTTATAAAAGACTGCACAGCTTTTAGATATACAGACGGAGCGAACTCTCCAACGTTGTTATGGTCTGCACCAGGAACAATTAGTACTTCTTTGGGCTTTGGAGCCGCATTATACAGCTGTTTACTCATAAACGCTGGAACTGTTGAATCCTCTGCGCCGTGAATTAATAGGATAGGTATTTTTATCAGTGGTATTTTACTGATTGAATCAAAATTTTGTTTCAGAATTAACTTGACGGGGAAAAACCGGAAAAGTTTCCGAGCTACAATCACATTTCGTATTGATGTGAAAGTGCTTTCTACAATCAACCCGGCAGCTTCTGGATGCTTTGTGACTAATTCTATCGCAACGGCGCCACCTAACGAGTGTCCATATATATAGATGTTGTGAGCAGCTACTTTTCTTTGTGTTACCAAATAATTCCAAGCTGTGGACGCATCTTCGTAAACACTCTTTTCAGTAGGATGCTTACCAATACTCAGCCCAAACCCTCGATAATCAATTAACAATACTGAAAACCCTGCTTTGTAATATCCAGTTGCTGCATAAAGATTGGCGCCAATGTTAGCTGCGTTACCGTGGAGATAGAGTAGCACTTTACCATTTGAGTACTTAGAATTATCCATCCACCAAGCGTAAATTCGCTCATTGCCATTGGAACTTACGGGTATCCAAACTTCTTCAAAAGATACATCATAAGCAGCAGGTGTTTTTTCAATCTCTGACGAAGGATAAAAAAGATACTTGTGCTGTCGTGCGTATAAAAATAAGCACGTTGCGATATAAGCAAAAATAACCAGCAGCCCCATACCAAGAAGAAACTTGGGGAGTAAATGTATTATATGTATCAGCTTTCCTGCCCTCCTTCAGGTAATTCTAAACACAATCATTATTATTTTTGTGATTAAATTTGGTACTCTATTAAATTAGAGATACGATTGTCAAATATGAATTCTTATAATTGGGATTAATTAGTTTAATTATATACACAAAAATCAGTACTTTCTCTATTGAATAAGCATAGGTGGATAAGAGGAGAATCAAGTGAAGTTAGCGACTGAGGCTCAAATAGAGCAATTAAGGGAGATTGGGGCTTACTTACGCAAACGACGCGAAGACAAATCTATAAGTATAGATGAAATCGCAGTACATACGCGGATACGCCCAGCGTTCATACAAGCCATAGAAGAAGGAAATGCCGAGGTTCTTCCTGAAGCAGTTTTCGTACAGGGATTCATTCGCCGTTATTGTGATGCTATTGGCATTGATGGCGCCGCACTAACCACAAACTTTGGTGATGTATTTTTACCCGTACCCACTGAAAGCGAACCACAAGACATCGAAAAAAAACAAAATTTATATATACCTCTAGCCGTACCGTATATCTTACTACTAGTTGCCGCCTCTTTAGGACTTATTTATATTCTTGTTCCTCGTCGAGGAGCTGAGTCGGTAGCTCAAAGCAAAAGTAATACTACTAAAACAGCAGTTATTTCTAAAACTTCTCCGGTAGTATCATCGTTACCAAAACCAACATCAAGTCCAACAAGCTCTCAAGAAATCGCGTTAGCATCACCGTCACCAACACTGACTTCTACCCCTCAAACTACTCCTACTCCTACTCCTACTCCTACTCCTACACCAACTATTCAAGCTGGGGAAGGGGTTGAAGTTGGTGTAGAACTGCAAGACAGTTCGTGGGTACGAGTCAAAGTCGATGGAAAAACTGATTTTGAAGGAACCTTAAATAAAGGAGAAAAAAGAACGTGGAAAGCTTTGAAAGAAGTTTCGATACGTTCGGGTAATGCTGGTGCTGTTTTAGTATCCCAAAATAAACAACCTGCTACAGCTATGGGTCCTGAAGGTAGTATCCGAGATGTGAAGTATACTCCTGAAACTGGCGCCACACCAACGCCTTCCCCAACACCATAAAAATGTAGAGACGTTACATGTAACGTCTCTACAACAACGGTTTGTTTTTTATTTTTTAAATTTTGGGTTCGCGTGAATGCCAGTCTGTTGCTTGCTCGTATGCATAAGCAACTTGGAACAACAAATCTTCCCGCAACGCATTACCCACCAACTGTAAACCTATTGGCATTCCCTCATTATCAAAACCACATGGTACACTTATACCAGGCAATCCAGCTAAGTTAACAGGGATCGTCATCAAGTCAATTAAATACATACTTAATGGGTCGGTTGTTTTCTCTCCTGCTTTGAATGCAGTTGTGGGAGCAACAGGAGATACTAAAACATCGACTTTTTCAAATGCGCTCTCAAAGTCTTGTTTAATTAAAGTGCGGACTTTTTGGGCTTTGAGATAATACGCATCGTAGTAACCTGAAGACAGTGCGTAGGTACCTATCATGATACGACGTTTGACTTCGGCGCCGAAACCATTAGCACGAGTGCGGGTGTACATTGATAGTAAATTTTCTGCATCTTCTGCGCGCATACCATATTTAACACCGTCGTAACGGGCTAAATTCGCAGAAGCTTCTGAGGGAGCAATAATGTAATAGCTTGGTAAACCATAGCGGAAACGAGGACAAGAAATTTCAACGATTTCTGCTCCTAGTTCTTTAAGTTTTTCAATAGCAGTATTGACAGATTGCTCAACAGTGGCATCTAAACCTTCACCAAAAGTTTCCTTGATAATACCAATACGAATTTTTCTGCCGTTATACGACATTGAACCAGGTTTGAGATTTGTCGCATAATCAGGAATTTCAACTTTTAAACTCGTCGAGTCTTTAGGGTCATATCCGGCTATAGCATTTAGTAGAATAGCCGAATCTTCAACGCTACGTGAAAAAGGTCCAATTTGGTCGAGGGAAGAAGCAAATGCGACTAACCCATAGCGTGAGACAAGTCCATAAGTAGGTTTGATACCTACAACACCACAAAACGAAGCAGGTTGACGAATGGAACCACCTGTATCTGAACCTATTGACACAACACATTCACCTGCTGCAACTGCTGCTGCTGAACCTCCCGATGAACCACCTGGTACACGTGATAAGTCCCAAGGATTAGCTGTTTTTTTATAAGCTGATGTTTCTGTGGAACCTCCCATCGCAAACTCATCAAGATTCGTTTTACCAACCATTACGGCGCCTGCATCGAATAGCTTTTGCGTTACCGTTGATTCATAAGGTGGGACAAAATTCTCTAAAATACGTGAAGCGCAAGTTGTAGCAATTCCCTTTGTACACATATTATCTTTGATCCCAATGGGAATACCAGCTAACATGCCTATTTCTTCACCTGCTGAAATTTTCGCATCCACAGCGCGTGCTTGTTCCATTGCCTTTTCAGCCGTCACGCATAAAAAACTTTGTACCTTTGGTTCCAACGTTTCTATACGTTTTAGCGCTTCTTGGGCAATTTCAACCGCTGAACGCTCCTTTTTAACTAATTGTTCGTGTAATTCACGAATGGATGCCATAATAATTCCCTTATTTAGTGCTGAGTGGAAAGTGCTGAGTGCTGAGTGTAGAGACGTGATTAATCACGTCTGTACGGAGTTAGGAGTTAAAAATCATAACTCATTACTCAGCACTCAGCACTCAGCAGTCATTAACTCTTATCAAATGATTGATTTTAATACAGGTTGGCCTTTTATGGTCGATTGTTAAGAGGTCTGTGCCAACCATAGCGACATAAATAAATCATTATAAACTTGATATAAGTTGCATAATATAAATTCCATAAGTATTTAGAGGCTGTGGTTATGGTAAAAATAATTGCTAAAAAAACTCTTGGTATACAAAATGTCTATGACATTGGGGTAGCGCAAGACCATAATTTTGTTATAAAACAAGGCTTTGTAGCTTCTAACTGCTTTAATAAGTCACACTCTACTGCTTATGGTTATGTAACTTATCAAACTGCGTACTTAAAAGCTAATTATCCCATAGAGTACATGGCAGCACTGTTAACAGCTAACAGTGGTGATACAGACAAGGTACAGAGATATATTTCTGCCTGCGTCACCATGTCTATTCCAATTGAGCCACCAAACGTAAATCGGTCGGGTATTCACTTTACCCCAACAGATGGCAAAATTGTGTTTGGATTGTCGGCTGTACGTGGTTTAGGACAAGGCGCCATTTCGTCGATATTAGAAGCACGCTCCGAAGGTGGGGAATTTAAATCGCTTGGTGATTTTTGTGACCGTATTGATTTGCGTGCAGTGACTCGTAAAACTATAGAATCTTTAATATATTGCGGCACCTTCGATACAATCCTTCAAAATCGTCAACAACTAATCCACGATTTAGAATTAACTTTTAACTGGGCACATTCCCGCGCAAAAGACCGTGCTAGCGGTCAGGGAAACTTATTTGACTTGTTAGGAGGAGGATTTGGCAGTAACGATACTAGCAAAAAGAATAGCTTTGATACGGCGCCGAAAGCTAAACCCGTTCCAGATTTCCCTCCCCAAGAAAAACTTCATAAAGAAAAAGAACTACTTGGCTTTTACGTCTCTGACCACCCGCTTAAATCAATTCGCCAATCTGCGCGTATTCTTTCACCCGTAAACCTATCGCAAATCTCAGAACAAAAAGAAGACGCTGCAATTTGCACGGTCGTGATGCTCAATAACGTCATCAAACGCATCACCCAAAAAGGTGACCCAATGGCAATTTTACAAATCGAAGACCTAACAACACAATCTGAAGCCGTCGTTTTCCCTAAAATATACGAACGTATTAGTCCCTTACTTCAAGTCGATGCACGATTAATTATTTGGGCAAAAATCAAACGTCGCGACGATCAAAATCAAATAATTGTAGACGATGTAGAGCCAGTCGAACAAGTACAAATGATAATGGTCGAGCTTACCCCTGAACAAGCTACCGTTATCGAAGAACAAGACCGTTTGCGAAATGTCTTAGTCAAACAAGCAGGTGGCAGCGAAAAAGGTAAAACACCCGTTATCGGAGTCGTCCAATCTGGAGGAACTCGTCAACTCGTTCGTTTCGGCAGACAATTTTGGGTGCAAGATTCCATCAACGCTATCACCGCACTCCAAAATGCCGACTTCAAAGCACGTCTCCAACCCCTAACAAATTAAGTAGAGACGCGATTAATCGCGTCTCTACATATGTCATCAGTATAATAACGTAAGTATTCTGTTTTTAAATCATATAATTAGTTACTTATGCGGATGAGAAATCTTGCATGTATATGGTATCGTTTTATGCCATAGACTATTTGTATGCAGCATCAGTGGAATGAACAAAGATTGCATGAGCGCAGATGAACTGAATAAATTTGTGGCTTACTGCAAAAAAATTCAGCCCCAATCACAGCAAGACATAAAACGTTTTTTTGAAGGAGTTGTGGGGTTTCCCTACGATAAAGAGCTCCTTTTACAAGCGTATTTATTTTTAAACATCCAGAGCTTGTTCACGAATTGCTCTGAGTTACTGCTGTTTGAAAAATCTCCGATTGCTGACTATACTGATTTGGGTAAGTGTGATTTTGTCTACCTAACTACCACAGGTAACTTATTTCTCATCGAAACCAAATTTATTGATACCGAAGCAACAGGCGCCACCGAACGCAAGCGTCGCAATAAGCACAGGAATAAAGTTTTTGACCAAGTAATTACTCTAAAAAGTCGATTTAGTGAGTACTGGGATATTCAGCTTGCGTACCTAAGTTGTGGTGTCTTTACTACCGACCCCGAAGTCGAATGGCGTGGTAATAATGCTGGTGTAATTACTGAGTCTATCTCAATAGAAAAACTCGAACAGTGGCGCCGAAATTATCAACCCTAAAAACCCTAGAAACCCGGTTTCTTATTCGTTATCTTGTAATAAAAATGAAGATTTTGCTTAGAAACCGGGTTTCTTATAAAGAATATGCTGAAGAGCGAAGTTATCCGTAGGAAAAACCCCGCCCATTCATGGCGGGGATGAAAGCACATAGAATGGCTTTAGCCATCAATCACAGGAATGATTTCTAATCATTTGTTCAAGATATTCACTTGCGCTCATACAGTTTCGTGCTGCCAATTCTTGTATTTTATGCCATGCAGTATCGGTAAGCATTATGCCACGCTTTTTCTTAGGCTCGTCGTACAAACCCGGAGACATTCCCCCATCAAATAGCATTGCTTCAGTAATGGCGCCTAAACAGTTATTTTTCGCTATCCCCATCAAAACATTATCAAACTGGTCTGGTAATAACTCCTGATTATTCTCTGATACGCTTATATCAGAGTTAGCTTTTGCGTCATTGACTAATAAAATTACATAACCGCGATTAGTAACAGCCACCATAGAACGATTAGTAGCTTGCTTACAAGCAAACTCACCTAAATCTTGACAAATATCTTTAAAACTTCCATCTCGATAAAATCTACCATTACCACCAACAAGGTTGTAATTTAAAATATCTTCTTTCCTTCTACCTGTAGCAATTGTCGCTCGGCGCCTCGTTGCCTCTCCAGACGATATTCCAAACGACGAACGCTTACTTTGAAAATCCCCTGCATACGCAACTCCTCGTGAGATATTCAAACCTTGGGGTTTATTTAGGGTATCTATATAATCAGCATTAATCGCAGCGATTGGTAATTTCCCCTTCAACTTCGCATTTTCATCACTAATAATTTCACGAAACGTTTTTGGTACATACTCTCGTTTTACTTTACCTTGATTATCTTTCTCATATAATTTATGCGCCAACCCCACATTCACCTTAAAATCAAGCTTATTAGACTTGGGATTAAAAATAATTACGTGATTAATACCTCTCTCATACACCTCCCCAGAATTATTCGTCTTAAAAAACTCAATACTAAAATCTTTATTTTCCCCAAAACAATCCTTTTTTGGCGCCAACTCAACTGGTTCTAACTTTAATATAGGAGACTGACTTATATCTCGTTGAGTTATACCCTCCCTTTGACAACCCACAAAAATCACTAAAACACTAAAGCCACACACCAACCTCATAACATCCTTCATAACCCATCCGTTACATCCGTTATATCCGTTGCCAGAAAACCCACTATAACGTGTATAGTGGGCTTCAAAACATTTAGCTATTAGTAGGATATTAGGTTTATATTGTTCCAAAATTGAAAATTAATTAAACCATTCCAACACTGCTTCGTCTTTAGTATTGGTATTACGCGATGGGGTTTCGCGGTTAAACTTCATTTGAATCGAACGAGTTTGTTCTCCATCTGCTGCTACTGCCATGATTGGGTAATCAATCAATCCATCTTGGAACGACATTTGGAAGCGGAAAGTTCCATCTGGATTTAACTTAATTGGGCGCCCACCAATTGTAACATTTGCATCTGGCTCAGTAGCACCGTAAACAATTAACTCAGCATCAGCAATTAACCAGAACTTGCGGGGTTGCATTGGAACTTCACCCAAACCAACACCCGACATACCTACACCAGACATATTCAAACCTGATGTGGTGGGTACTGCCCACATACCTACACCAGATGGGAATACGTAAGAACTAATTGCTTGCTCTGGCGCCATCGAACCAGGTACGTGCTGCATTGAACCAAACAATGAACCAGCTACACGCAAAGCTTCGGTAGATTCTGCCATACCAAAGATTTGGTCGTAAATCGCATTACCATTGGCGCCAGCAACACCCGCACCCGCACCCGCAGCGGCAACTTTCTTAGCAGGAGGAACAAGTTCGTATAAAGTTTTACTGCGGAGTTCTTCTTCAAAGTTGACGGTAATGAAGACATCTTCAATCCAGTCAGATGGATACACAGGAGGAATGTGAACGCGCGCGGAACGAGCAAGCACCAACCAGCGACCGTCAGCACAACGATAACCGATATCAATTACATAATCTCTATCGCTTACAGGAACAGGTAAATACCATTCGCGCGCCATTTCATCGCTTGGGTATTCTTGGATACTGTGTGGGCTTTGAGTGTCAAAGTTTATATCAGTAACATCGTAGATTCTTAAAGCTAATTGCTGTCCACCATTGCGACGCAACTCTTCTTTATGCTCCTTGGGTATATCCCAGTAAGCATACGCCCATTGTGGGTCACGGGGCATTAATACAATGCGGCTTTCACCATAACCACCTGGCAGATCAGCTAAAAACTCATCGACATCCGAAAGATTTCCTGCATTGCGATCTACTTGTCCTAACTCAAACTTTGCTGCTTCCACGACTTCCTGTGCCTCTAATGTACGAGATTGATTTAATGAAGGTTTGCTACGTTCTACTTCTAAAATGGATGCAAGTAATTGGGTCTTACGCATCCGGCTGTAACGAGATACACCATAAGCACTAGCTACTTTACGTAACTGCCGCAATGTCATCTCGTCTAACGGTGGGCGTTCTTTTGCCATGAATATTAACTCCAGTTTTTTCCTAAGATTTTTAAGTTTTACTTCCCCTGGCTAATTCAACTAATGAGCATAAATGTCATTCACATAATCAAAAATTAACGTTCTTATTTGCTAAACTTATAGCTTAAGAAACGTGCTTTTATTTGAATTAATCTACCTTTTACAACTTGCTTTTCTCCTACGGGTATTCACTAGGAGCGAAACAAGTCTTTATATCAATGAATATTAACCAATTACCCCCACTAGGGATCAAGGGGTCTCAAAGGGTATTTTTTAAGCTTTCAACGAATTTACACGTTTTCGGGGAGCAAAGTGTCAATATTTCATGACATTTAACGCAATTACAGGCTTTTTCAGCATTCAAATTACAAAATTATGTCATGAAAAGTTAACATTTTACTTTGGGGGTGCAAATTTAAGTTTTTTTTGGAAGGAAATTATTTAAATTTTATTATATAAAAACCTGCCAACGCGCAGGTTTTGTTTATATAGCGATACTTTCAAGGTGTATATGATTACATTTTGCTGTTAGGACGCATTAACCAAATTGCTTCGTAGTACATGAATGTATCAACACCTTCTTCAAGAGTTAATGAACTTTCATATTTTGCTTGTGCAAAGGAAACGTTACCTCGGTTTTGGAAATCGTTTTTGACTGCAAAGCGCACGTGACCACCGTTTGCAACTTGGTCACCTTCGCTGTCAACGATTAAGAAGTCACCGGGCTGAACTTTGGCAAGTAGTTGTTGAATTCGTGTTTTGCGTTGTGCTTCGTTGGTTAATGAAAGTGGTTTGACTTCATCAATTAATTGAAAGCGAACGGGGTTATTGTTTGCACTTGCGTATTTGTCTGTCCATTTAAACCACTGGTTCGCGTTAGCGTATTCACCCTTACCATCGTTAGTGTTGTCCTTGTAGTAGGGGGGTTCATAACCACCTTTACGTAAAACGTTACCGCCAAACAAGTTGCATTTCCAACAGTTTTCGAGGGGTTTAAAGGGTTTGTTGGTAGGAATGTTGTGTTTAGGGTCAATATTTATCCAAGGTTGGGGTACACCATAGAATTTTGCTACTTCACCTGTGGAAAGTTCAATTGCTGCGTTCACCAAATCTTTAGGGGTGGCGCCTGTAATTCCTGGTACATTAGTTTTACTAAGTGCAGCGTCAAGTGCTTTAGCAGTCTTGGTGCCAACTTTACCATCTGCAACTAGTCCGTTATTTTGTTGAAATGATTTTACAGCCTTGATTATCTCATCACCATAGTCACCATCGGCACCAAATTCGGGCAGCATGTAACTTAACTTAGCAGTACGACTCGCTAAGGCAATAAGCGCGCGTTGGACGTTACGAACAGAAGGATGATTACGTCCTGAGTCTGGTAAAGAGATTCGTCCATTGAGTAAATCAGTATCGCTTGCGAGATTAGCGATGGGTTGAGCAACTTTGATATTACTGCCAAGACTAGTTAAAAGTTTATTTAACCAGCTACCTACACCAGGTTCTAACGTATCAGCATACAGAGTGGCAATTGCTTCGGCATCTTCTTTCTTTGCTTGTCCCGCTTTAATCAGCTGTTCTAATTCAACCATTTCTATGGCTGTAAAACGCGCGTTTGTAATTAACTTTTTGATGGGAGTTGATAAAGCAGGCATTATTGTTCTCTAGAGTAAATTTTTACGTTAGCTCACGTTCAAATACGCAAATTTCGTATTGAGAATACCGTAGTATAAAATACCACAGCATTTTTGTAAGGAAGCTTTTTGAATGCGCTTTTTATGTTTATAATCTACTAATAGCAACCTTGATTCTAAAGATACAATTATTTACATATGTTTATATAATACATTAGTTACTGAAATTATGAGGCGAGTAGTTACCGATAAAATTATTTAATTTCAGCCTTCGCTACGTCGTGTTGACTAAATAGAAAACTAAACGATGAGCTTTGAAATGTGCTGTAAAACCCAAGATTCTATATCATTTTCTTGAAGAATATCTGCACCTAGTTTATTATAAGTATTAAGAGTTTTATTATATGCATATTCAATTTGCTTATAATTGCTTTGTTCTAACTTTGGTGGCAATACAAGAATGGCAATAGGAAAATAAGGTTGATAACTTTTTACATCTGAAATCCTCCAAAGAATAGCATCCTTTAAAGTATCAGGTATATCAACTTCAAAAGAAATGGCATGTGCCGCAAAATAAGGTTCAGTATTAGCGACAACAACATCAAACTTATTATTTGTACTGTTTCCTTTTACAGGATAATCCTGTTTTATTAATTCTTTGGTTTTATCTCCGAATTTTTGTTTTAGTGCTTCGCGCGTTTTAGACCTAATAATTTTTGCAGCAGCTTTACGGTCACGCATTTTGAACTTGGGTGCTGGTTCCAGCTTTTGCTCGTGCAAATAAATTTTAATGCTATTTTCCAGCAATCCATCTATAGTATCTAACGCCGCACGAGGCTCGGTGAACTGAATACTATTCATCCATTCCTGTGAAATTTTTAAAACTCTTTCATGGTGAGGGACTCCATCAAAATCATCACCACTTTATTTTTCCTGATAATACAAGTATCAAATCTTAAGAGGCGCCTCTTAGAAAGTATACAATTCACAAAAGGTTTGTAAATTTAGTCACAGGTGCAGATGTTTGCTTTTTTGGATTGCTATGAAAAAGCCTGCTAAAATGCAGGTTTTTTTTCATATATAAATACATTTTAAGATGTCAATACTGATTTTAGATACTTCACGTAGTGAGGATGACACTGTAATTTACTGCGTTCAGTATGACACTGTAATTTACATTTTGGTGTTAGGACGCATTAACCAAATAGCTTCTTCTGACATGAGAGCTTCAATACTTTCTTCGCGAATTAAGGAGCTTTCAAAGCTTGCTTGCGCGAAGGATATTGTGCGGGAGCTAGCAAAATTATTTTTGGTTGCAACGCGCGTGTGTCCACCATCTTGAACTCCGCTACCTTGGTGGTCAACCAGTAAGAAGTCACCGGGTTGAATTTTTGCAAATAGTTGTTGAAGTCGTGTCGAGAGTTGTGCTTCGGTTAATGATGTTGGTTTGATTTCGTCTATTAATAGGAAGCGAACGGGGTTATTGTTTGCAGCAGCGTATTTATCTGTCCATCTGAACCATTGGTTCGCGTTGGGGTATTCACCTTTATTGTCGTTGGTGTTGTCTCTGTAATAAGGAGGTTCGTAACCACCTTTACGCAAAACATTTCCACCGAATAAGTTGCATTTCCAACGGTCTTTAAGGAAATCAAAGGGTCTGTTGGTAGGTACGTTATGTCTAGGGTCGATGTTTATCCAAGGTTGAGGTACACCATAGAATTTTGCTACTTCACCTGTAGAAAGTTCAATTGCTGCATTTACTAAATCTTTGGGACTGGCGCCTGTAATTCCTGGTACATCAGTTTTACGAAGTGCTGCATCGATGGCTTTTGCTGTTTTGGCGCCAACTTTACCATCAACGAGTAATGCATTACCTTGTTGAAATGCCCGTACAGCTTTAATTGTTTCATCACCATAGTCACCATCGGCGCCAAACTCTCTTAACATATAATTTAATTTACTAGTACGGCTGGCTAAAGCAATTAGCGCGCGTTGAATATTACGAACAGAGGGATGTTTACGTCCTGAGTCAGGTAAACTAATATTGCCATTGAGTAAATCAGTATCGCTAGCAAGATTAGCAATTGGTTGTGCAACTGTAACGTTGCTACCAAGAGATTTTAAAAGTTTATTTAACCAGCTACCTACACCTGGTTCTATTGTGTCAGCGTAACGAGTTGCTATTACTTCTGCTTCTTGTCTATTTGTTTGCCCTGCTTTAATGCGTCTTTCTAACTCGACCATTTCGGCAACAGTAAAACGCGCGTTGGTTATTAAATTTTGAATAGGAGTTGATAAAGCTGGCATGTAGTTTCTCCGCAATAATAATATTTTTCGTTGGAATTTTCTTGTGGTTTTGACTACATGCACCGTCTGAATCATTTCGGAAAATACAGACTAAGAAACCAGGCTTCTTTAAAAAGCCTGGTTTCTCAAGAGATATTTTACCTAACTGCCTCAACTTCTTGGACAGTTAATGAAAGTGCTTGTGCAACTTGTTCAACGCTTAATCCCATTTGTAGTAATTGAGATACTGCATCTAATCTTGCCTGCCGTTCGGCATCAGCACGTTGTTGCTCGGTGTCAGCACGTTGTTGTTCAGCTTCTTCTGGCAATAAAACCAGATTTCCGACTTCGTCGTAAAACCTTAGCCAAACTGCGTCATCATCTTCAATAACACCTTTCCAAGTCCCTAACCATAGATGCAAACTCTCGCACCACAACCACCCTCGCGAATCTTCTTCGATTGGTTGGTAGCCTTTGTAGCTATCAAGGCGCCATCCTTGTAGTGAGTTGACTTTGAAGGGATGAAATACAAAATAATCTTTGGTTTTAAAGACTTTTTCGTACAGCGCTTTTTTTTCTCCTAGGTCATTTACTTCTGTAGTATCAGAAAGTAACTCAACAATCATGTCAGGATAACGTCCGTTTTCTTCCCAAACTACCCAACCTTGACGTGCTGGGTCAGGTGGCACATCTAAGACAATAAAAAAGTCTGGCCCTTTAAATTCTTTGTTTTTAACTTGCTGACTGCTATAGTAAACAAACATATTGCCGCCAACAAAAAAGTTGTTTCGCCCTGCACAGTGGTGCCGATAAGAACGAATTAGCGCGTTCATTGTGACGCGGTGACGACTACTTTCCAAGGGTTCTCCGTCATCAAATATTAAATCTGTAGGTGGCATCGGTGGTTGCCACTCTTCTTCCGGTGATTGCGTTTCTATTTGTGTTACTTCAGCGGTTTGAGGTGTCATAATATCCACAGTGGTCATGGCGCCACCCGATTACAATATTTTGAAAACTTTTGTACTATTATACTACTTGCTATAAACTGGCGCCTAATCATAGTTAGTAAACATTAAACTAGTAATAAAATACTCTTATAAAACTTAAATACTAAGAAGTACATTTGTGACAGATATTTTACTGTCACTAGTTAAGTATTCATTTCTGCCTTTAAATGCTGAGTTTTATATTGATTTAACTAATCCCTGTCATTTCCGCAATGCTTAAGTGTAAACTTGTATAAATATAAAACTTTATACAATCACATATACAGTATGAAATTAGAAAATATAATTTCTCGTCTTAGCGAAGAGCAAGTAAAAGCTGATAATGAGTTAGTTACGCAAATTCAAATTAAATTACGAGGTTTAGGTTTATATCCGGGTGGAAAGTTTGTTGATGGTGACTTTGGCCCAAGAACTAGGAATGCGATTAAAAGCTTTTGTGATGCTGTTGGTATTCCCTTTCCTCAATATGATAGAAACTTTGCTCAAAATCTTTTAACTAGAAAGCAGTTACCTTCTGTTTTAGGAATGGTAACTAGTAACCGCACGCAAACTTTTCAAAATTTACTTGATATTGCCAAAGCTACCAGACCCTCTGAAGGGGAAGTTGCTTTTTTACATCGAGGTATTCAAAACTCTAAGTACATTGCAGAAATTGTTGAGTATGCAGAACGGTTAACAACTAAGCATGAACCTCAAGCTTTACCATCAACTGATACATCGTATCCGAAACGAGGATTTATTCCGAATATAGATAGTCAAGGTTTAAATTTTCTTCATTCTGATATTAAAGAAGCTTGTATTTGTATTGGTAATTTTGCTAATGGCGAAATAAAAACCCGCTGGTTGGGGAAAAATGCTCTTGAAGAACGTCAGTTCTGGAGTGCTAGCAAGATTATTCCAATTCTAAACACTGTTTGCGATGCTAATACTAAGGCGCCTGGAGTTGATATTGCGAACTGTTATATAAATGAATCACGAAACAAATTTACTGATATCGCTTTAGATATTATTAGCTACCGAGGCAAAATTACTTCCTCCAATGCCGGAGCAGCTTGCTTAAAGCTGTTTCAAACTCCAACAGCGTTAGAAACATGGGTTAAAAATATTACAGGAAATCAACAGCTTAGTTTTCGGGGTGGGTATGGTGAAAATGCATTTATCAGACAACCGAAACTATTCGATAGAATCTCAGGCAAACAAATACTCACTTCACCCGGCGCCCCACTAGATGGTCAAAATTTATTATCAGCATACGATTTGACACGGTTAATCTCAATGTTAGGATGGCATTGGCATTTACCCGGAGATTCACGTTTACCTGGCGCCCAATGGCAAAGTTTAAAATCTATAGTTCAAGCAATGGGTAACGACAGAGCAAGATATATAGATGTGGCAATAGAAACTCTTGGACTAGAAAATGTTATTACCTCTCCGGTCATTATCTCAAAACTAGGTAATGGCTTTAGCGAAAGTAGAACTTCACACGAAATTACTTACGTTGCGTTCGTAGAATTCATCGATGAACGTAACAGTAGTGCAAACCAACCTGGTAAATTCAAAACGTTAGCAATGACATTACGAGCAGCAGTGCAACCACCTCGTACCTTGGTTGAAGTTGACGCGCGTATGGCAGCAGATGTCACCGAAATTATTCGCCGCGTCATAGTTAATGAAATTATCTAGTAGTCCGTGTCATTAGTTTTGGCTGGTTGGTTTGCAACGGATGTAACGGATGTAACGGATGAGTTATTCGTCAAAAATATAGATTTTGTTATCTAAAATTACCTATCCGTTACATCCGTTGTATCATCCGTTGCCAATATTCCTACCCACCAAAATTAATGACACGGACTACTAGTAGTCCGTGTCATTAGTTTTGGGGTGTTGTGCTATACTTTTAAATATATAACAACACAACTAAAAAATACAAG
>NZ_RSCL01000028.1 GCF_003991905.1 Dulcicalothrix desertica PCC 7102
TTTCTTCGTCATCCTGAATTTTTGCTTTTTTCTTGGTTGTAATCTTTTGTACTTCAAATTGAAGTGCGGAATGTGGGTTAGATGGTAAAGTTACTAAGACGACTACTTATAGATATACCAAAGGATGGACAAACGAGCCTAGCGATTCAAGTAATTTTAACTATTCGCAAACACATCATAATCCTAAAAAAGCTTATTCAGACCAACATTATACTGCATCCGGCGCCAAAGTTGGGTTATACGATATTAACATGACTAGTTTCAAAGAGGTAATGCAACGTAAAACCTCATGCGATAGTAACTCGACTGCGTTGTCATATCCAACAGCACAAGGTATTTATTTAAATAGTAACAGTAGATTACAATTATCTGCACAGTTAATTAAATCAAGTGGTGACGACGTTAAATTAAAGAATAATTATCTTTTCAAAGGAGAAGGGGCGCCTGAAAATCCTAATATTGGAGATGTACGTATTTGCTATAATGTAATACCAACCAACTCAACAGTAACAGTTTTTGGAAAACTGGCGCCATCAAATCAAATAACTGTTTATAATGCTCCCAAAGATACTAAATTTTACCAATTATTTGCCACTAACCGCAGTGAAGCAATAAAAACTTTAAACTCAGAGTACACAATCTGGACATGGATAATAAGGGTTTTAGGGTTTTTGGCAATGTCATTTGGAATGGTATTTGCATTACAACCAATAAATACTTTACTCAACTTAATACCATTTTTCGGTGAATTGATAGAAAACATAACAGTAAGTCTAAGTTTCTTTGTTGCCTTTGTTCTCGCAACCGTCACAATACTTGTTTCTCAACTTTTACATCATCCTTTTGTACTTATAGCAGCAGTTGTCATCACACTTATCACTTTATCAGGAGTAAAAAAAATTAGAAAAGGTATATCTTAATTAAGCTAAAATATAATTTATTGACAAATTTGAGTTTATATGTTCTATTTACGTTTCTTTTTGATGCGTTGCACTTGCTGTTGAAATTCGGCGCCTTTTTCGGGGTTAACCATTGCGACGAAGTTGGCAAATCCGGTGATTGCTGCAAGTGTATCATGAGAGTTGCCCCAATGTTTTCCTTGAAGTCCTTCTTGTTCGATTTGGTGTAAGGTGGCACGAAATTTCTTGAGGACTTTTTTGGATATATTTAGTTTGTTGTTGACGATAATGCCTGTAACTTCCTGTTGGTTTGTGTTACGTAAAACGCGGGTTTTGTCATGATTTATGTTGAAACCTTCGTGGGTTACTATTGATTCGGTGCGTCTCATGATATTACATATATGGCGCCGATTTTCGGTTTTAGCTGAGAAGGTTAAATCATCTGCGTAACGACTATAGGTAAATCCAATATTTTCTGCCATACCTTGTAAACGTCGGTCTAAACGACGACAGAGTAAATTAGTGATGGCTGGACTTGCGGGTGAACCTTGGGGAAGGTGTCTGTCATCTAAAGCTACGTAATATGTTTTACCGTCGAGTTCAACTTGTTCGATGTCGGCAGCGGTACAAATTAAGCCAAAAATTGTTGCTGCTGCTTCTGAGTAACCAAAGCTTTGAAATAGTCCTTTAACACGTTTGTAAGATATTGACGGGAAAAAGTCTTTGAGGTCGAAGTTTATAATAACATCGGCGCCGACGTGGGGGGTTGCGTTGGTGATGATAGAACGATTTTCACGAAAGCCATGTGCAGCGTCGTGTACTTCGAGTTTGTTGAGTATATTTTCTAGTATCCAGTATTGTGCTTGCTTGAGGTTGGGCATTGGCGCCGATATTAGTCTTTCTCCACCTGTTTTTTTGGGAACTTTGAAGCGAATATAATGAGATATTGTGGAAGTTTTACGGTTGAAGGCTAAAAAACGGAGTTTACCAATAGTGACTCCCATTGCTTCTGCAATTTCTAGGGCTGTGTTGCAAAGTGGTAAGTTATGACTTTGCAATCTTTCGATGTTTGCTTCAGTATTATTTAACCCGCCTGATACATCTTCCCCAAGGTAGATGATATCTTTCTGTCTTTTCTCTTGCCATGCTGCTGCGCGTTCAAGCCGCTCTTGTTCGCGTCGCTCTTTGGTTTCTTTCTGCTTGCGTCGTGACTCTTCTAAACGCTGCTTTAACATTTGCTTTCGCAATTCTTTTTCATTGCGAAGCTGACTACTTTGCTGACGTAGTGTTTCTAACTCGCGTCGTATTTCTCCTTGGCGCCGAATTTCGTCTGCTGGGTCTTCGGGTATTGTACCTTGGGGCGCCCAAAATCCGAAACGTATCATTTCTTCCAGGATAAATTCGTCTTTTCCTGTTTGGCGAATGCGGTCGTAGAGTTCCTGACGGGTGCGAGGTTGGTCAGACATAGCGGTAGTGCAAAATGAGTTGCAAGTTGTTACTTGCTGATAATCCGCGTGAGCTTTATCCAGTGTATTCGCAGTCTCCCTATTTTGGGTAGGTGTGGAGGAAAAATATTTTTTCACATCTATAAATATGCTTCTAGGTTTCAATGATTTTATAAGTGAAGATTGTTAGATTATTGGCGCCTTTGAATTTATGGCAGCACATGCCCAATATAAAATAGCATTATTTTACAGATGTATTATTATATTACAGGATGTTTGTAATGAATCTTAAAATTAGTTATAAAAAGTTATTTTGCTTCCATATATGGGAACCCTAGTAATAGGTTCAGTTAATTGTGTTACTTCCTGGGCACGCCTGAATCTGATTGTGATAGTAAACACGATGTGAGGATTTAATAATTAGCTATGGATAAATCGATAATTCAATTGATTGATGAGTTACCCAATGATAATATTACTGTCAAGGTATTAAAGGCTCTTGATTTTGTGGCGCCAGGTCAGTGGAGTAATTTGCTGGGATTTGACAATAGTATCCGTACTATTACGGGAGAAACCGATGCTAATGTAATTCAAAAAATTCGCCAGAAGGCTGTTAGTTTGTATGAAGACCCACAACAAGGCTACCAAACAGCGGTAAGATTGTATCAAACGATTGATAAAGCTGATACGGCGATGGCAACGGCTGCCTTAGCAAATAAAGTTGGCGAAAAAATTGGCTTTCTCTCTTTTTTGAGCAACATTACTCCCAAGGCAGATGTAACTCAAACAATTGATTTAGTCTTAAAAATTGCAATTGAAATCATTGCTTTTTCCAAACTCAACGGTATTCCACAACCAAATCCACAAGAATTTGCTAATTCTCTTGGCAATCACTACCAAGATGCGTCTTTAATGCGGATGGTTGCTTTGGTTTGTCTTGATGGAATTTTACCTTTAGGTCCTGATTTTCTTACCAAAATCCAAGAAATTATACAAGGCGCCGATACAAGCATAATAACTCAAAATCCTCTTTTCTCAACTATAAGTAGTTCTCTTCCAGGTGGCAGCCCTTCTGATAAACTGGGTTTTGTGACTCAGGGTTTTAACTCGGTACAGGGTTGGATGGGTAATTTAGTTTCTAAGACAGGTGTAACACCCCAATCTATTTTTAGCAATTTGGGTAATTTTATTCAAATTGCAGATGATAACTTAGATTTTGTAGCTGCATTCTTAGACCAAACTACTAATTATTACGAACATACAGGAATTCAAACAGTAGCTCGTAAGTTGATTTTGCAAGCTCATGCTTTAGCCAAGGCAGAAATTCAAGCAGTTCCAAAAGCTCCACAAGATGTTTTATCTGCTGCAAGCTCAGATACAAGCAATAAGTATGCGTTAGGTCAAACAATAGAGGTTTGGGATTCAGAAGAAGAGGATTGGTACCGAGCAACGATTGAGAAAATGGAAGAGAAGCGGTTCTTTGTACATTACGTTGGTCAAGGTTCATCTGCTGATGAATGGGTTGATGAGGAAGATATCCGTATTCGTAACCAAAGTTCCTCTGATGAAAATGGGTACGCGGTCGGTGATAAAGTCAAAGTTTGGGATGAAGATAATGAAGATTGGTATTCAGCAATTATTGGGAAAACCCAGAGTCAGCAATATTTTGTGCAGTATGTCGGTTACGATTCATCTTACGACGAATGGATTGATTTGGATGAAATGTCTTAATTTTTCTTAAATAATAAGGTACCCTTGAGGGTACCATTATTTTTCTGGAATTGTCTTGAGGGTGCTTGTAGTTTGGTTATGTAAATTAAAAACTTGTCGAGAGATTTAAAACATGACTGCTATTCAATGCCCTACTTTTAAGCCTACTTTAAAACTTGGTAATAATGGTCAAGATGTTAAGGAGATGCAAAAGCGTTTGAATCAACGTTTGGCTGCTATTTATAGTCCTGCTTTGGAAATTGATGTTGATGGTGATTTTGGCGCTGGGACTGAAACTGCTGTTAGGTATTTACAATGTCTTGGTTTTATTAATGCAAGTGGTGTTACTGATGCTGCTACTTGGAATTTTATTTGCGATGGCGCCGCTAGTTTACCTGTTTTAAAGTTAAATAGTTCTGGAAGTGTTGTGAAGTCTCTTCAGGAAGCTTTGTCTGCTGCTGGTTTTTATAATGGTTCTGTTGATGGTGCGTTTGGTGCTAAGACTGTTCAAGCTGTGAAGGAGTTTCAAGCTTATGTTGGTTTGGTTGCTGATGGTGTTTTAGGCGCCAAGTCTTGGGATGCTTTAATTAAGCTTGATTCTCATGTTGATAGCTGTTTTGCTATGTATTATGGTGGGTGTTAGTGTAAGCACTGAAGTGCTTATTACGACGAAAATGTCGTGTTTGCGCGCTGGTTTCCCTTCGTAAATCTCTGGGGACTAGGTTACTCAACTCAAGCGGTCACGACTAGTAGGCGCCCATTCACTTTATATAAGTCAAACAGGAATGCGCCTACTAGTCGTAAGACCGCACAGTCAAGAGTAGACTAGTGATGTGTGTATAGACTGAATGCACGGACGGCGATACACCGCCCAATTTGCAAGGAATCTTTACCAGCGCGCTTACACGATTATTTCATTTATTGGCGCCCACGACTATGTTGCATTCGTAGTGCCAGAATATGCTCGCATGGCCCTTTGAACAGTTTGTTTTGCTGGTGCCAGTTACAAGTACACTCTGCTCCAATTATACGCTCGTCATTATCAATCGTCAAAGATGGTGTGTAAGTTTTTTGTTTGTCTTTGACGTTGCCTTGTATTGTTAGTCTGTTGTTGCTGTCGTTTGTTGATGTTATTTGGACGGCGTTTTTAGTTAAAAAGCTTGTGGCGCCTTCTTCACGTTCATTAGCAAAGCGTAGTCTGTCCATTGGTAAGGGGTCACGACTCAGTTCTCGAATGCGGTAAACTTTTTTATTTAAGTCGTATATTACACGCCCTGCTTGTGTGTAAACACTTAATGCTCCTGTAATGGCTGCGCGGCTTAGTTTTAGTCGTTTTACTAGATCGTCTGCTGTTTCTACCCAGTTTTCACGCAGTGCATCAAATATTTGCTTTTGTGTCCATTCATCAACCGAAGCGCGTGGCGCCATTAAGTCGAAGTTTCCTGATGTTGACCAGTCGTTTGCTGTCCATCCTGATAACCCTAGGGTAAATGACATGTCGCCTAGGTCGGCAATGTAAAATGATGGCATTCCTGTTCCTAGTAGATGAACGGTGAATTTTTTGGCTATGGGTATAAGACGTTCGAGGATTAAAAGGCGCCTACGTCCCCATACTCTTATTGTTTGTGGTTCGGCACCAAGATATGGTGAACGAGGACAGGTTACTTCGATGTTCCACGGTTCAAATACGATACGGATGGGTTTTCCTGGCTCGAGATGGTAACGCATACTGCGGGGGCCTTGTTTTTCTTTGTGGCGCCGTAGTATGAAGCACATATTATAGATGTCGGTTGGGTGTAAGTCGAATTGAATTGTTGGTAAGGACATTGCTGAACTTACTTGTAGAAACCCTCGTACCCAGGTGTCGGGTAGGTCTATTTTTACTTCTTTGTATGCTTCTTCGTTGGTGGTTTCTACTTCAAATCCGGATGGGTCTACTTTTAGTTCGGTGGTTTTGTAGGTGCGGATTTTTTGAAATTCTTCGTATAGTGCTGCTGAGTAGTCTACGTTTGTTGTTCCACACGCAAATTCGTTGATGTTTTTGAAGACTTCGTAGCTAGCACTCAGGCGCCCGTAGCTTGATTCGTCTATGCTAAAACATTCAAAGAATACTTCGTCTGGGTGTACTGTAATTACTGGGTCGAGGACAAACCATGCGTCTCGGTCTTTTTCGTAAATATAATTAAAGTATTTTTGTCTGGCTGCGTAAAATGGCACCAATCTTTCGTAACTTTGTTTGGTTAGTTGGTTGTATTCTTGTTGTAAGGTTTGAATTTTTGCTGTTAGGTCTTGACGCATTGCCGCTATTAAGTCCCAGTTAAGGTCTTCTTGTTGTTGACGCCATTCTTTGTATGCTGTTTTGTCTTTGGGTTTGAAGCGTAGGTCGGAGATTACGACATCATGTAGAGCGCTTATTGCTTCGCGAAATGCTATGTTTTGTCGCAGTTCGCCAATGAAGTATGTTGGGGGACGGGTGGTGTCGGGTGAAAATGACATTTGGGTGTTGGCGCCATTTTCTTGGACGGTTGTGCTGTTTTTGTAGGTGTAGTTAAATTGCATTGGTTTTGTTTTAGGTTAATTTTATATTCTGGTTTCGGTCAGTGTAAGGATGTTGAGGGGGAGGGTTAGGTGAGGGTATTTTTTACGGATTGATAGCATTATTTGTAGGGTGGTGGCTTTGTCTTGTTTGGCTATGGTGAGTGATTGACGGGTCATTATTTCTGCTACTATTTGTGCTGCTTGTTCGCTTTTTTGTGATTCGTTGTGAAGAAATTGGAAGATGCGTTGTTTGGCTGTTCGGCTACGGTTGATGTTTGATAGTACTGTGGTGAAGTATGGTGTTAGTTGCTGTAGGCGTTCGAGGTTGTCTTTGGCATAGTTTTCTAGGTAGTTGGTGACTAGGGTTTGCATGTCGGAGGAAGGGTGTTCACTAAATTTGAGGAGGTATTGTTCTGCGTCTTGGGTTTGGAAGTTTTGCGTTAGTAAGTCTCTGCCAAATTTTCTGGTTTCTTCTCGCACGCTGTCGCAGATGGAGATTAAGACTTGGGGGGTGAATTGTTGGGCGCCGAATTGGGTGGTAAATATATTAAATGCGAAATCGCGCGTGTCTTGCCATTTTGCTTCTAGTGTTTTAACTGCGATAGTTAGTTCTTGGGTATTGTTGCGAAGTTGTTCTATGTTTTGCAATAGCATTTGTTGCGCTGCTTGTCGAACTGCGATTATTTCATGGTTACTGAGTTTGACTATTTCGCTGGTTGTAAATTGAGATACCCATGTGTTTAGGTTGGCTTGGAGTAGTAGTCCTCCAAGTTCTTGTGCTGCGGATGATTTGGTTTGAAGTAAGGATAATGCTGTGTCTTTAGAAATACTTGTCATCCATCCTTGTTGTTCTTGGAGGAGGTGGAGTAGGTAACTATGCACTCCTTCGTGTTGTTCTGGAGTGAGTAATATTTCGATAAGTTCATGTGCTACGTCTATTTGAAAATCTGGATAAGCGGCGCCTAATCTATGGATAATTGGTTTGATGGCGTTGCGTATTTCTGAATTAGCACTTACCGCCATTGCGATAATTAAGGTACTGTCTTCTAGCAGTTTGGCATCGGGTAGTTGTCCAAATAATCGAATTCCTATAACTCGCAGTGTTTCGTATGATGATGCTAGTAATGATTCTATAATATTGCTGGGTAGGTTTTCGGGACTGGTTTGGTGGTTGAGTAAAATACGGGCGCCTAATTCTTGAATTTCTAATACTGGATGTGCTAGTAAATCATTAATTACACTCATCCCTAATGTACGCAGTTGGGGAGCAAAGCTTATAAGTAATATTTCGTTGATTTCTTTGATAATTTCAGTTGGTGCTTCAGGTGTAAATGCTAACAATTCAATAATTATTCTACCTAATAAAACTCGTGCGGTTGTGTCATTAATTACTGTTGCACTTAGGAGTTTTTTTGCGAAGTTACGAGTATCATCGTGTGTACTGACGATTATAGCTGTAATAAAATTAGTATTTTGTAAGAAAAACTTGCGGTTGCTTTCTATCCAGTGATACGCTATACTTCTTGCTGTTTGAGATACACTGTTAATTACAGCTAAGACGAGTTCAATATTAGGTTCTTGCGGGTTATATTTAGACTGCCCTAATTCACACGCAAATTGTGCAGTGACTTCATAGGGCTTTTGGAGTAGTTGAATAATATTATCTATATTTATAGATGTATGAAAGCTTGTACATGTTTGCAGTGCTTTGACGGCAAACTCGTGAACTGGAGAGCATTGACTTTGTAGTAATAGTCTGAGTAATAGTTGTGGGTGTTGTTCCCATAATTGTGGAAATGCTTCTTCACGTTTCGGTTCTGGTGTACCTGGTTTATATCCTGGTTTACATTTCCATGCTTTCGAGTTTGTTTTTAATTCGTAGCGCGCACTATTCTCATACAAGATATGATTAAAAGTTATGTAACCAGCGTATGCATCCCAAGTATTGCAAAATTCTACTCGACTCCAATTAGAACGGTTCCAACGATAAAATTTTGTTTCTCTAATTGGTTCTGCGTCTGCATCAGAATATTCAAGCAAGACGCTAGCTGCCATATTTACATATTCTACGGCGCCTTCTTCTCCCAATTGTTTGAGTGTACGCCAAATTCTTCGCTGCAAGTACGCTTGAGTTTGATTACTATATGCTTTTGTTGATGTCGGACTTTTTAACTCGTCTTCGTGGCGCCGTTTCTCAACCTTGCTATATCTTTGAGTAGTAGGGTTCCATTCCCAATAGTTATTATCGTTGTCAAATGTCCCTTGTTCTTTCTCAAATCGATAAGCAAAAATACTGAATACTTCAGCATCATAACGATACTCTGCCATTTTGAATATATGTCGAAGATGCTTGAAATAATTAGGTTTGTATGGGGCTGTACGTAATATTTCTAGTAATACTGGACGAACATGATTATTATCTATTTGATAGAGCTTATCAAGAACAGCAAAACTCTTATAATCTCCGTGCTTAAAATAATGGTCGAGTTCTGAGGCAAAGCTTTCTGCCGAACCATTACGCGCTAACTTTTGTAAATTTTTGGGCAAAAACTCTATCATTTCTGCTTGTAACTCAGCTTTGGTGCGAGTATCACTAAGTTGCAATAGCGCTTCAAATGCAATTCGACTTACAAATTCAGGTGAAGATGCATTTTGATAAAGTTGAATAAGTATGGGGATAGCTTCTTGATTTCCACAGTATCCTAATGACCAAGCTATGCAATAATCGCGTAAAGGCTCACCTGTTCCGATAAGGTTGATGAGTAAAGGCGCCGCTTCTTTAATTTGAGCTTCACCAGCACGCCATATTGCTCTTTCTAACTTCCATTTACTTGGTTGGTTGTTGGCAAGACGAGTTAATATGGCTTCTTCACGAGTTTTGTTTATTGCTACTGGTTGTGTTTGAGTTGTAGGTGCGGGAGTGGATACATCTTGATATCCTTTTTTAGTTTTTTCTTGAACAAGCTTGTCGAATACTCGCTCTGCTTCTAGTAAGGGTACAGCTTGAGTCGTTTTTACACCCTCTTTTAAATTGGCGCCACGTTTTCCGTAACGAAAGTTAACAACATACTGCGCTTCACCAGTCTGGCAAATATCTACTTCATAAATCTTGTCAGATGTACCTTCGCGATAATGCAGCGTCGTCCGCTTGATTAATTTCATACTGCCCCCACCATTCAACTGTACCAAATTCTATTTTCGCTCTATTTTTTTGAAGGCGCCAGGGGGGGTGAGTATTTATATATTATTGGGTTTGTTCCTACCCGCATAGGGTTGAAAACCGCTATGCTAATAGCGAAAGTCCTCTTTTAGAGGACTAAGTAATAACTGTTATTTTAGCTACCACTAAGTTATCTATCATATAGTTTGTGCGCCAATGGCGCACAAATTCTAAATAATGGCTGCAATTGGCAATTCTCAGTAAATATATTTTTGGTACTTAAATACTATATAATGTCTACAGAAATTACAAGCTGCTAAATCTAGCAAAGGAGGAATGTCTATGACAAGTTCTGATTCTATCCTTTCCAATTATCAAACATTGGTGGCGAACCATGCTAGCCAATTTGACCCAGAGGTTACAGCTATACAAGAGTTGGTACAAGCACGAATGCAAGAACTGCGTCGTTCTGAGCAGACTTTAGTGGAAGCGCAAACGGCAGAACTAAAACGTATTACCGATGCTTTGGCTACTGATGTGCGATGTTTGCTATCAACACCAGAATTGCGCGCATTTGTAGAAGAGTATAAAAAAGATTCGCGTGCTTGGTATAGTCAAAAATCTGACTCTAGCATTGCAGATGACCCAACCACTTGGTTATTAGCAACGGTTGAATTACCTATAGGATTGAGTAACTATCAAACCCAGGAAGACCCTGATGGTTATGATGACGAGCGTCACCACATCTTATATAGTTATTCACTTTGCCTAACTATAAATGGTGTAGAGCGTCTGATTGAGGTACCTTACAAGCGAACCTACAATATTAATGAAGATAGATATTATTCATTAGATGACCAAATCGACTGTTATATTGCAGGTGAGGTGGAAGATTTCCTTGATGAGATAGAGTATCCAAAAACATCAAGAGACCAACTCGTTAAAGAATTAAGCGTTTTAATTGGATATGCGGAAAACATTCTTACTCTTAAACCAAGAGTTGTGAGTTTTGAATATATAGGAGCAACCGAAAGATAATAAGCGTAGGGTGTGTGGCGCCTTTGAAACAATTTGAACGTAGTTACATGCTTGTAGCGCCACGCACCAATTTTAAATCATTACAATAACAGGAGGAATAATGGAGTTATATCTAAGTTTATCTGCTTATGGTGGAGTCTCAACCCGTAAAGCATTGAGCGTGTTTTGGGAAGCAGGAGTTCGACATATTGAATTAGCAATTGGACCAAAACCAGATATAGATACAGTACAGGCAATTCAGGATTTTAAACAACAAGGAATGATTTACCGCGCACATCATGCTTTTGTCTGGGATAATCGACATTATCCTTTTAGCTTGGCACAACCGCAAAAATGGGATTATTTTCAACGATTAGTAGATTGGTTAGCAGATAATAGCATTACAGCTTACTCAGTGCATGGTGGTAATTTTTCGGAGAGAACAGAGCGTGCGGCAGCTTATGCTATTTTCATTGAAAACATCAATTATCTGAACCAGCTATGCCAAGCGCGCGGAATTGTTTTGGGTGTGGAAACGATGTATCCAACTGTACCTGGTAGCGGATTTGAAAATCTTCTAGATAATAATGAGGAAGTAGAGCAGTTTTGTAAAGATGCTCCTCAAATTAAAATAGTTGTTGATATGGCACATCTGAATATCTGGCGCCATTATAGTGATAAAGAAAAATTACAATGGCTCAAACTTCCTCCAGAACGAATTTTGGAAATTCATATTTCTGATAATGATGGGTTGCATGACACACACACACGTATTACACAAAATACATGGTGGATATCGGAGGTTGCTCAGTTCCCAAAGGTGGTTCCCATTGTGTTAGAAAGTAGATTAAATCGTTTGCCTGTTTCAATTGTGCAGCAAGAATACGACCGTATTGTTACTCTTATTTCATAGCTATAGGCGCCGAAGTTTCTAGTTTAGTGTTGATGCTCCAAATTTCAATATAATTAGATAACCCTGCCATTTGCTATAAAATTTACCGTACTTTACCTTTGTTGGCGCCGAACCTTGGTAAAAATATCTATAAACTTAAAGAGTTGGACATTTAACTAACAATTAGTTTATGATGTTAGTAGATTGATGTTTGGCAAACCGAAGCGGGGGCTAAAACCTGGGGGGTTCTGCCAAAATCGCCAGAACCTAGACAAGTTAATAGTTACAGAGTTTGGTTACTTGAGATAAATAAGAAATTGTCTCAATAGGAGCGCTTGAAATGAGGTCATTTTTCAGACCTGACAAAACAGATTGTAGAATCCTTGCTCTATAAGGGTTTCCAATGGCGGACTTGATACGTAGCGATACCCGCTTGCGGGACTGAAACATAAAACAGGATTGTCTAAAACTAAGGTATTACTTCCTTGATACGTAGCGATACCCGCTTGCGGGACTGAAACGACTATTTTCTTTTAGGTTAAATACTCTTTTTCTAGCTTGATACGTAGCGATACCCGCTTGCGGGACTGAAACAAGTTTGTTGAACAACTGTCTTTTAAAACTTTCACCTCTTGATACGTAGCGATACCCGCTTGCGGGACTGAAACTAATATGGAAGAAACAATTTACGAAGAAGAGTTAGCTTGATACGTAGCGATACCCGCTTGCGGGACTGAAACAAAATGCCACAAGAGATAGATGACTATGTTCGTGCCTTGATACGTAGCGATACCCGCTTGCGGGACTGAAACAATCTAAACGCACTAGCCCCATGATTCGCTTTTATGCGACTTGATACGTAGCGATACCCGCTTGCGGGACTGAAACCCCACTACAACGCGGACAGTCGAACACGCTATCGAACTTGATACGTAGCGATACCCGCTTGCGGGACTGAAACCTTTAATAGATGTAGGTGTTATTAAAGAGAAACAGACTTGATACGTAGCGATACCCGCTTGCGGGACTGAAACTTAGTTAATGGCGAGAGTAGAAATTCATTATCACTTCCAACTTGATACGTAGCGATACCCGCTTGCGGGACTGAAACCGGACAAGCATTAGACTTCTTGGTTGCAGCAGATGGAGCTTGATACGTAGCGATACCCGCTTGCGGGACTGAAACCATTTTCTAACTTGGGGACTATTAACAACAACTCCTCCTTGATACGTAGCGATACCCGCTTGCGGGACTGAAACTTGTCGTTTTACTCATGGCGCAATACAGACGGCTCTAACTTGATACGTAGCGATACCCGCTTGCGGGACTGAAACCCAAATTTACGTTTGATTTGTCAAATGCCAACAGGGCTTGATACGTAGCGATACCCGCTTGCGGGACTGAAACCCTTTCTGTTGCATCTCTAAATCATATTGTAGACTGACTTGATACGTAGCGATACCCGCTTGCGGGACTGAAACACCGAATGCTTTCGAGAATAGTTTGCGTGCTGCCAGTCTTGATACGTAGCGATACCCGCTTGCGGGACTGAAACGTTTGATATTTCAATGGTCAAATTACCGCACCATCCAGCTTGATACGTAGCGATACCCGCTTGCGGGACTGAAACCAGAAAAAGTCAGGTTTTATTACTGAATGGAAGAGTCTTGATACGTAGCGATACCCGCTTGCGGGACTGAAACAACTTATACCGTTAGGCAATCAAGATGAAGTTACCTTGATACGTAGCGATACCCGCTTGCGGGACTGAAACCTCACTCGATAAAACTTCTCGACTATTTTTATCAACTTGATACGTAGCGATACCCGCTTGCGGGACTGAAACTTACCTTGTCGCAAATCCCCAAAACTATCCCAAAAACTTGATACTTAGCGATACCTGCTTGCGGGACTGAAACCAGTCTCAACTCAAGAGATTGACCCTAAGTTTAAGCTTGATACTTAGGGTCAGTTATTGTATAAATTGTAAGTCTTTTGAATCTCGTCAGCTATTTGTTGGCGTAAGTCCCAAGGTAATAATACTTCGACTTTTGAGCCTAAAGCTCGTAGCCATCGGAGTACGTAATAATCTGTGACTCGATAATCTACTCGGTAGTAAGTATCTGTGCTTGGACGTGATTTAAAGGTTTTTAGTAAGTTTTTTTGCTGTTCTGGGTCTTGTGTATTTTGTTGGATTAATTCAAATACTGTTTGATGTTCTATTGGTGTAAAGGTTTCGTGAACGTTTATTCCTCTCATATAGTTGTCATGAAAATTCTGCTCAAACCTTAATATCATTAGTGATTTAGGTTTGTAAAAGTCGCATCCCCAAGCTTCTTTTAGTTTATCGTTTACAGTTTTTGGAGTATATAATTTATTTTGCCGATGTTGGTCTCTTAATAGCTGTGGAACACGGGGGTCTTCCCATTCTAATGTTTCTATTCCTGGGGATTTAATTCTATCAAGTCGATATTTGTACCAGTTAATATCATCTTTTGGAGTTAGACCATAAGCACAAAGATATTTAGCATGTTCCATGAAGTATATACATACTGGATAGGCGGCACACTCTTTAATTTTATTTTGATGTGCGCTGTAGTAAGATAATAGTACAGGTTGTATTTTACCAGAATCCCAAATCTCTTGTAGTTGGCTTTGAATGTCGTCTACGGCATCTTGTATAGGGCTAGATTCGGGTACAACATAATCTACGTACAAGAAAACACGGTGATTGTTTTCGTCTATATCTTCAGAGAATTCTTCTGCTAAAAGTGGATATCTTGGGTCGAGGAAGCTAAACATACCCAATGCTCCAGCAATATATGCTTGTTTTGTTTGTGTTAAATTACTGGCTGTATTCTCTGATGTTGCAAATATTTTTAATTCTTCAACACGGCAGAAATGTTTACTTCTCCCTGTTACATTCTCTAGTTGCTTCAAGCATTTTCGACTTACTAATAAATCAAAGTCACTTTGCAGCGATTTCCGAACCTGGGCAAACAAGCGTTCTTCTAAAAGTTTGTCTATATCAGAGTCAGCTATGGGTATTTGTTTCTGCAAAGCATTTCGCCATTCATCCAGGTTAACTTCCAAATCAGTTAAGCACTGTTTGGTTGTTTTATTGCAAGCGCAGTGTATGTCTTGATGATTTTGTATATCTTCTTGTTTCTCGTCTTTGTGTGTTGTACTAAAAAATGCTTGGCGCCATTCATGATAAGTAAAGTTGTCTCCTATCGCGTATCCATTATCACTGTAGAGCCAACGTAACAGTACCCATAGCCTCAGCGCACGGGTAAGGTTCTGGATTTGGTCTAAAGAGCCTTTCGCTAAGTTTTGTAAATGTTGGGGATGAGGAAGACTATGGCAGTTGAGATTCATATGAGTTAGGCTATTTTAAGTGCAATTACCAAGTTAGCAGGTATCGGAAGAGGGGTATTCCGGTAGGGTGTAATCTTGGGAATATAAAAGTTAAAAAGGAATACATCTACCCTATGAGTACATCTGAGTTTGACAATTATAAGGTTGACCACCTGTTTTTGCTAATTGGTGAGAACCCTCTGCCTAACTATGTTGCAGCAAATCTTTTACTTAATAAGGGTGGAACCCCGTACTTAGTTTATTCAACAAGTACAAAAATATCAGCAGAACGTCTAAAAAGGATACTGGATAGTGACTTGAAAGGTTTTAAACATGCTCAACTTGTTCCAATTGGTGAATATGAATCAGATGCTTATCATATACGAGAAATAATACGTCCTATAATTACATCTTTAAAAAATCAAATAATAGGTTTGAACTATACAGGTGGTACGAAAGCAATGTCTGTTCATTCTTACCGCACATTGTTTTATGAAGAATTAAACAGCAAAACGCATATACAACGGGAAGGCATATTTTTTAGCTATCTCGATCCTCGTAGACTAGAAATGTGTATTGATAGAGAGTATAATGAGCGTGTCCATATTCCTGTTACAGCAAAACAATTGCCCGTAGAACTAGGAAAAGTTTTTCAAATACATGGATGGGTTTGGCAAGAAAAATCGCCTCCTATATATGCTCCTCAATTACCTGATGCCGCAACAGCCTTTGCTAATTTTCATAATAACGAAAAATTAATTAAGATTTGGCGTACATGGTGTAATGAGGTTTTGCGTAAACATGCCAAAAATCCTAATAACAAAATTTATTGGTTGTCAGAAAATCAACTAAAACAAAAAGAAGAACTATCTAAGTTGCCTTTGCAAATTCAATTAGATAATAAAGTAATTGAACTTAATAAAAATGAAGCAATAAATGAAGCTTTAAATTCTTTGGGCATCACAGGAGATAGTTTATCATTATCAGCAATTCAAAAGCAAGGTTTAAAAAGCTTAGAGAAAGTTTGTGACTGGTTGGATGGAGAATGGCTAGAGCATTATGTTTTACAGCAAGTACTAAATATTCCTAAAAATCTATATATTAATGATGCTGCAACATCTTTTTGGATAAAAAATCCTAATAATAATACGACTAAATTTCAATTTGATGTAGCCTTTATGAGAGGATATCAATTATTTGCTATATCTTGTACAACTATTGAACGTAAATCTGATTGTAAGTCAAAGTTATTTGAGGCTTATATCAGAGCGCAACAATTAGGTGGAATTGAAGCACGAGTGGCTTTAGTTTGCTGCGCTAATTCAGATGGTGTTAATGCATTGGAGACTGAAATAATTAACGTGTTAAATCCTACACCTGATGAGATAAATAAGAATTATAAGCTAGCCGTATTTGGCAGAGAAGATTTAGCAGAACTTTCAACAAGGATTGGACAATGGATTCGGAACAATGAGGTAAAGCAAAAATGACAAAATTCACGATTACTGTAGTTGATACAACAGGTAAGCAGAACTATATATTCAGTAGCAACCGTCTTCGTGAAAATATCGGCGCCTCTTATCTTTTATCACAAGCGACAAAAGGGTGGGTTGAAGAAACATTAGAAAAAATGGAAGTTCCAAAAAATCGCCAAGAAGAACCGATTGAGAGTAGCGGTTTGAAAGCAGAAATGATATATGCGGGTGGTGGTAACGCGCTTATATTATTTCAATCGCGCGCTATTGCTGTTGAGTTTACTGAAATTTTGAGTAAGCGAGTTTTAAAAGAGGCGTCTGGAGTCAATTTATTAGTTGCTCATGCTGAGTTTGATTGGGATGACGAAAAAAGATTATCTTCACTTGTTGAAGAGTTAAAGAGCAATCATATAGAACGTCAGAAATATGAACGCGCTCACTCGGCGCCGTTATTAGGGTTAGGTGTAACTGCTAGCTGTAACTCAACTCAGCTTCCTGCTATTGGTAGAAGTAATGATAATGGACTTATAAACTATGAAGAAGACGAAGAAGCTGATGGCTATTTAATTTCAACTGAAACTAAACAAAAATTAAAAGCTGTTAGTAAAGCAAACGCAGAACTTCAAGACTTTTTTAAAGGTATTGTTGACAAGAATATTTTTCCGTTTCCTTATCGAACTGACCATTTAGGTCGTTCTAGAGGTGAATCTAGCTATGCTGCAATTGTCCATGCTGACGGTAATGGCATGGGTAAAAGATTTAAAAAGTATGGTAAGGATAAAAACAATAGAGATTATGTTCTTGCCATGCGAGAGTTTTCTAAAAGTGTTGATGAGGCAGGTAGAAACGCGCTCAAGGATGTTGTGAAAATTCTTACTCAGTCAATTCAAGAAGGTAAAGTTGTTGGTAAACTTGGAGAGTTTGAATTAAATAGTAAAAATTATCTACCTTTTCGTCCCTTAGTTTACGGTGGTGATGATATCACTTTTATTTGCGAAGGAAGACTGGGTTTAGATTTAGCTGCGTTATTTATTAAGCAATTTGAGAAAAAAAAAGTTGCTGATAATGACCCACTGACCGCTTGCGCTGGTGTTTGTGTTGTCAAAACTCATTACCCTTTTGCGCGCGCTTATGAAACTAGTGAAGATTTGTGTAAAAAAGCAAAGGGATTTATGAGAGAGGAGCGTAAAAAATACAATACTGAAGATTATTTTTCTGCTATTGATTGGCATTTGGCAGCTAGCGGTTTAGTTGGGTCTATTTCGGAAATTCGTGACCGCGAATATAAAATACTTGTCGAAAAGAATTCTTTCGATTTGACGATGCGTCCTGTTAGGTTACAAGAAAATGCTAGTGATTGTAGAACTTGGGATGGTTTTACTCAAGTTGTTACACAGTTTAAACAAGGTTCTGACTGGAAAGAACGGCAAAATAAGATTATGGCTTTGCGTGAGGTTTTACGTAAAGCTTCTAGTGAGGCAATTCAAGATTTTTTAGCTACGTATAAATTGCCAAATCTACCTTTATTCCCTGAGTTAAGTGGTAACAGTGGGCAGTTGGCACAAAAAGGTTGGCTCAACAATCGGTGTGGATATTTTGATGCTATTGAAGCTATGGAATTTTATCTTGGATTGGGGAACTAAGTGAGTACATATCAACTATTAATCAAGCTTTTGAGTGATACAACCTTTGGTAGGGGTGATGGTGTAGCTGGTTTAATTGACCAGGAAGTTGAGCATGATTCATCTGGGTTTCCTTATTTACGTGGACGCACCCTAAAAGGTTTATTGAGTGAAGAGTGTGATAATTTGGTATCTGTTTTACCAGGAGATATTCGTTCTAGCTGGGAAAACGTTGCTTGTCGGTTATTTGGTACACCTGGCAGCACTTTAGCAACTATAGGAGAAATGCATGTTGGTGATGCTTGTTTGCCAGATGATTTACGCGAAGTTGTTGCTTGGCAAATTAAAAATGAAGAATTAACTGATAAAGATGTTCTTGATTCTTTAACTACTATTAGGCGCCAAACAGCGATTAATTATCAAACTTGTGTTGCTGATAAAGGTAGTTTACGCTCGTTTCGAGTTGTCATTCGCGCGCTTGAATTTAAGGCTGATTTACTTTTTGAAAATCAACCAAACGAAGAGTTACTTTCACTGTTAGCGGTAAGTGCATTAGCTTTGCAAAGAGTGGGGAGCGGACGTAATAGAGGTCGAGGTCATGTTCAGTGTACGCTTCATGATGGTGCTGGGGAAGATATTACACATAAATACGCAAAGCAATTTGGTTAGCAGGAGGAGAAATTATGAAAGCAATTACTTTTTCATTACATACTCAACAACCACTACTTGCTACCTCGTTTCAAGGAGACCCTAATAGTGATGTTTCCTATTCCTACATTCCAGGTAGTATGCTTCGAGGTGCAATAATTGGACGTTATATGAAGCAAAATAGGTTAGCTGAACTAGATTTAGCTAGCGAAGAAGTTAAACGTTTGTTTTTTGATGCTAATAGCACATGTTATTTAAATGCTTATTTGCAGAGTTTTGATGGTAAGCGCACGCTACCTATTCCACGTTCTTGGTTCAAAGAAAAAGATGCAGAACTAACGGATGAATTACATGTAGATGTTTATGATTTTAGTGTCAATAAAGAAACTCCACTAGAAAGTCCCAAGTTTTTTGGTGAAGGTTTTTGGTCAAAAGAACGTGGCACTGTCAAATTTTATAAAGAAAAGCGACGTATTAATATTCACAACTGGCGTGACCGCAAAAAAGGACGTTCTACGCAAACAAAGCTAGAAGAAGAGACCAAGCAGTTGCAAGGTGAAGGAGAAATTTTTCGTTATGAAGCAATAGATAGCGGGCAAACTCTTCAAGCTGTTATTTTATGCAGTAGCGATGCTGATGCCAAATTATTGACTAATTTGCTGAATTTATCACCAGATATTTGGCTTGGTGGTTCGCAAAGTGCAGGATATGGATATACGAAAATTACTAAAATAAATTATCATAGTAATTGGAAGGAAGTTAATATTTATGCTGACACAAGTACTGAAAGAGATTTTTTCACAATTACACTTCTTAGTGATTTAATTTTACGGGATGAGTATGGACAATATGCTATTATTTCTCCGTCTACAACAAACCAAGTACCCGCACCACTGATAAAAGAAATAAAGACGATTTTGGGCTTAAATATAGAGATGAACCCATATATAAGCTTCACGAGCAGTGTTGTGATTGGTGGATTTAATCGAAAGTGGGGATTACCTTTACCTCAAGTTCCAGCATTAGCAGCAGGTAGTGTATTTGTATTTGATGAATTTTCAATTACGCCAGAACAAATCCAGCAATTAGAAACTCAAGGAATAGGAGAAAGAAGAGTAGAAGGATTTGGTAGAATAGCAGTTAATTGGCTAAGTCAGCCAGAGGTTAAAGTTCGCAAAGCAAAAAAAGATGTAGCACTTAACTCTCCTCAATTAAAAACAGATGAAGCACGTAGTTTAGCTGCACAAATGGCGGAACGGCTTCTAGTTCAAAAAATTGAACAAGCACTACAAAAATTCATTGCACGTACAGAAATTAAAGGTGATATTAGTAACAGTCAACTTTCTCGCTTACAAATTTTTGCAAGAAAAGCCTTGTCAAATGGCGATTGCGATTTAGTTTTATCTTTGATAAATAATATTCCAGCAAATGCAAAAAGGCAATTTGAAAAAGCGGAAGTAAATAACACTTCATTAAACTTTATACTGGATGAATGGTTAAAAAAACCTACAGATTGGACATGGGTTAGCAATAAAGATAAATTGAAAGCTCAAGTTGCCGATGCAGAACGAAGTTTTAATGATGAGTTTGCAATTGAAAGCAAACTAGCAGAAAAATATACCTTACGTTTAATTATGGCGCTTGCCAAAAAAGCAACAAAGGAGAAAAATAAATGAATTATGAACGTCTCAAACATCGCAACCAACGCTGTATAATTGAGCGAATAATAGTTAGAGGCTCTTTAGTCTTAGAAACTCCCGCGTGTTTAGGTAGTGGTGATACCTATAGTGATGTTGACTTAGCTATCTTGCGAGACAGCATAGAAGACAAAGCTTTGCTCATGGGTTCTTCTGTTGCAGGCGCCTTGCGTAACTATTTGCATGAATTGTATGATGGAAAAGAAACATCTTTATTATTCGGCGCCGAACGTAGCAATGACGATGGCGAACAAAGTCCTCTAATTATTAGCGATGCATTAAGTAGCGAAGTAATAAAGGTTGAACTGCGCGATTTAGTTAAAATTAATAGCGTTAGGAGAACAGCGGAAGAAGGTAAAAAATATGACTTTGAGGTATTAGAAGCAGGTACGACATTTGAACTGTGCTTCGAGTTATTAATAGATTCAACTAGTAAACGAGAGCAACTGCTTCAAGAATTAATAATTGTATTACAAGGTTTAGAAAAAGCTGAAATTCCTATTGGAATGAAAAAGCGACGCGGTTTTGGGAAGTGTTGTGTAAAACAATGGCAAGTATGGAAATTCGGTTTGCAAGACTCTAAACAACGTCAAGAGTGGTTAAACTTTCCTCACTGGACTACTGGTTTACTTACCGAGTACCCCAATAATATCTATAGTAGTATACAGCAAGCTTTTGATATATTACCCGTAATCGATGATAAACGTACACGTTTAACAATCGAAGCTATATTTACTCTTGCAAGTCCCCTATTGATACGCTCCGGTCAAGCATCTGTTGATAAAGCACCTGACGTTGTGCATCTTAAATCTCGGCGCCATAATCAACTAGTACCAATCTTATCAGGTACAAGTTTAGCAGGAGTACTGCGTCATCGTGCCGAACGAATTGTAAACACTTTACACACAAAAAAAAGTATAATCGATGAAATCTTTGGTGCCGATTTTACTGCTAATAAAACTAAGGAAACAAAAGCTAGTCGTTTAATAGTTGATGAAGTTGAAATTATAGATACAACAGATTTAATCCAAAACCGTATTGCAATAGATAGATTTACAGGTGGTGCCTTACATGGAGCATTATTTGATGAACAACCAATTTTTGGTAATGACAATACAAAATTAGTGATAAAATTAGAACTGCGCCAACTAAATAATAATAATGATGCTGAGATTGGATTGTTGCTGTTATTACTCAAAGATTTATGGACAGGAGACTTACCTGTAGGTGGAACCAGTAGTATTGGACGAGGAAGATTACAGGGTATTCAAGCTAATATCACTCATTACAAAGCCGGAAAACCAGAACCAACTTTGACTATTTCCCAATCATCAAAAAATGAACCTGTTATGGTAACTGACGCTAACGCTTTAGAAAAATATGTTGCTGCTTTACGTAAGGAGGTAGTTGCTTGAATAAACTAATACTTAAATCTCTAGATATTCCTGATAAATTAGAAATAAAGCAATGGCTCGAAGAACTAGCTGAAACACACAACTTAAGATTTTTGTTAGCACACGCAGAAGATGGAGTTATCTGGGGAGAATTTCGAGATGGCAAGTTAGTAACTTCAGATAGTGCATTTTCTTATTTACCTAAATTGCGTCTTTTAACATTACAACAATGTCGAGCTTTTGGAACTAATGCCGAAGTAATGCTTTGGCAAAGCGATGAAGGTTTAAACGGTCGCTTTATCGAAGATAAACATATAACCAAAGAAGATTACATTCCCGAAAATCAAATTCTTTGGGGAACGCAAGCTGATGAAGTTAGTAATGGCTTCACTCTAGTTTCTGATGGTTCGCAAGGTTTGCGTCATGCTGTACCTTTAACTAACATTAATTTTGACAAAAGTCAAAAACTACACCGCCCGCTTCGATTAAGCGTTCGTCATTATGTTACTACTGATGAACAAACAGGTATTGCTCGTATTTATCTCAGTCGCTTAGTTAAACTTTACTAGTTACAAGGAGTTATCAAATGTTACCAAGACATATTATTAATGTACCTGAAGATAAAAAAGCAATAGCTCCTTATAACTTTGTTGAATTACCAAATAATATAATTGAGGTTAAATCAGAATCGCTGCCACAAGAAAATAGTTATTCTTTTCAATCAGAAAATAGATACACTGGTAGAGTCGAATGTAAGCTAACAACGAAATCCCCTTTATATATTCGTTGCGGGTTAACTAAAGAAGAATTTGAATGTGGAACAGAATCTAAAGATTTACCAGACTTTTTTTATACGCAGCTAGAACATAAAGGGAAAAAACCTGTTCTTCCAGCTAGTAGCTTGCGAGGAATGCTACGAAGTATAGTTGAAATTATTAGCTTTAGCAAAATTGACAGAGTATCTGAAAGCCAGAGGTTATTTTTTCGTGCAGTAGCAGCTAACCGGGAAAAGGATTCTTTAGGTCGAGCATATAAACGTCATATTTACCCGAAAAAAGTTCAAGCTGGTTACTTAAAAAAAGATAGTCAAGGATGGTACGTTCAACCTACTATAAGTTGTAATGGCAGTTCTTTCGCTTGGGTTAGACAAGCTAATTTAGAATTACCAGACTTAAAAATATTTGATGATGATAATTATTGTCCTCAGTATTTGAATGTAAGTTATACAAGCGTAAAAATTGATAATACTGATAAAGCTAAACGTTTATTTGCCCATAATGTTGACTTACCCAATACGCATCTAAAAAAAGGTGTGCTAGTTACTAGCGGAAATATGAAACAAGGTAGTAAAGACTCACCACGTAGAAATCACTGTGTTGTTTTTGAGGCTGACTCTAATTCTACCAAATTAAGAATAGATGATAAAGCTATTGAACATTACCGTAATGCTCTTACTGATTTTCAAAAAAAAGCACCTTTTGATAAAAATTTTGGGATATTAGAAGAAGAGCGACCTGTTTTTTACTCTCTTAATGAAGATGAAAGCACAGTTGGCTTTTTTGGTCAGAGTCCTAATTTTCGTATTGCTTACTCTCCTCAAGGTAATGGACACGCTAAAACAGTAGTAGATTTTATACCATCAGATTTAAAAAACCCTTTAGTTATTGATTTAGCCGATGCAATTTTTGGTTGGGTTAAAGAAGACAAAAATCTACCTGAAGATATGCGGCAACGCGGAAGTAGAGTATTTATTTCTGATGCTAACTATCAATCTGCTGAAAATGGTATTTGGTATAAGGGCAACCCAAATGATACCTTAACTCCTCAAATTATGAGCGAGCCAAAAGTAACCTGCTTTCAACATTATTTAGTTCAACCAAATGAAACAGAAGCTGATAAATCTAAACTTGAACATTACGCTAGCACACCAATTGAGAAAACAGTTATAAGGGGTCATAAGTTATACTGGCACAAAGGCAGTAATCCTGTGATTAATCATCCTAATCCTAATAATGCTCCAGAAACTCAACTCACTAAAATTAAGCCAATAAATAAAGGCGTAAATTTTGATGTTAATATTGACTTTGAAAATCTAAGTGATGTGGAGCTAGGCGCGTTATTATGGGTAGTAAGTATTTCTAGCAATAAAGCACAAGTATTTGGTATTGGCGATAAAGATAAAGAATACTGTCTATCGCTAGGGATGGGTAAGCCTTTAGGAATGGGTAGCATAAAAATTGAGCATCAGCTTTATCTAAGCAATCGTACTTCACGTTACCAAACCTTATTCGATGGTAATAAATGGAATGAAGCCGAGCAGTTAGTAACTGATGAGCAACAGATTAATTTTATACAAGCATTTGAAAATTATATAGCTGAATTTGTCAGTGACGATGATAAGCCAAATGACGGGAAAGTAAATAATTTGAAGGATTTACGACGTATTAAAATGCTTTTAGCAATGTTAAGGTGGGATGCGCCATCTGACGTTGAAAGAGAAACTAGATATATGGAAATTGAACGAGATGTGAATAAATTTCCTATTGGAAAACCAACTAAAGCAAGTGACCCTACTGTAAATGAATACAAAGAGCGCTTTGTTTTACCTACTCCATTACAAATAATGGATATCACAGATAATCGTAAATTACCTACTAATTTAACACCATCAACAAGTCCAGTTGAAAAGCCAATTTTGAAAAATAAGCAGATTGCTAAAGATTCTAAGTCAAATAAGCATGGATATCATTCTGGAAATGGAACTAAATTTAATTCAGCTACAGCCAGACCTAAAAAACCACGAAGCTAGAACGTACCTAACATAGCATCTACTCTTTATTTTAAAATGATTAATGCGACTGTAAAGCTTGTACTTTATATCAACATGTAATATCATTTCTCATGTCTAAAATCCTCATTGTTACCATTGGTGGTTCTTTCCAACCTATAGTTACTGCAATACGCAGCTTACAGCCAGACCGCGTAATATTTATCGCTTCGGATGGTGATAAGGGTAGTAAGTCTCAAGTTATCGGCGCCGATACTCCATGTGAAGTAAGACGTGGCGCCGAAGTAATTGAGAGATTACCTAACATTCCTACCCAAGTAGAATTAAGAGATAAATTTCAACAGTCGCGCGACCTGATTTTAATTAAAAACCCTGATAATCTACGAGAATGCTATCTCGGCGCCACTAAATGTATTCGTGAGTTACAGCAAAACCCAGACGCAGAAATTCTTGCCGACTATACGGGGGGAACTAAAACCATGTCAGCAGCGTTAGTTTTAGCGGCAGTTGATTGTGGTATTCCTCTTTATCTTACTATTGCAGGTGCCAGAGAGAACTTGATTAAATTTGAGCGTGGTGAATTTACGAAACAGGTAGATACAAGTTTTCCGCGTGCTTAGTAATAGCTCCTTTCTCGCTTATAAAGCAAAGACAAACAAGGCTAATTTTACTCCTTCAAGAGAAGACGGTAGCATCAAAAATATTAAATATTATGAGTAACACAAATCAACTTAATGTTCCTCAGCTTTTCCATACACTTACTAACCATCAACCCTATAACTTTCAGGCTCAAACGATTACACGTATTCTTAACCGTCAAGATACCATTTTACGCGCGCCTACAGGTTCGGGGAAAACAGAAACAGCAGTGGCGCCTTTTTTGTTTGCGAAATCTCTCAACATCGATTTTCCCAATAAACTTATCTATGTTGTACCTCTCCGCACTCTGGCAAATAGTTTGCGTCAACGGGTGGAGATGTTGGTTACAAACTGGGAAAATGTATATCCACTCTCTCATCGTCGGTTGGTAGTAACTTTGCAAACTGGTGAAAACCCGGAAGACCCACGTTTTGAGGGTGATATTGTCTTTTGTACAATTGACCAGATGTTGAGTAGTTTTTTAAATATTCCTTATTCGGTTGGTCGTGGTTCGGCAAATGTGAATTCAGGAGCTATTTTTGCATCTTATCTGGTGTTTGATGAGTTGCACTTGCTCGACCCTGATAGGTCTTTTATTACTGTTTTAAAGGTGTTGCAACAAGTTAAAGGAATTTCACCATTTTTATTGATGACAGCAACTTTAACTGATGATTTGGCAATGAAAATTAAAGAGATAGTTGAGAGTTAACAATGGAAGTTATACGAGTTGAAGATGCTGATTTAAAAATAATAGAAGCTAATCGTTGTCGAACTTTTCGTGCAGTTCATCAACCTCTGACAGCACAAGCTATTTGGGAGGACATTCATAAACAGCAACGGCACCGAGTTATTGTTATTTGTAATACGGTTTCCCAAGCGCAAGGACTTTACCGCGACTTAGAGGAATTAAATCGAGATTGTAGTATAGAAATTACTCTTTTACATTCGAGATTTTTACCAGAGCATCGTGCTGTTAAAGAAAATTATTTGAAGGATATATTTGCTCAAAATTGGCAAGATAATGATTATTACAATGTTTGCCAAGTTTTAATTTCCACTCAAGTAATAGAAGCGGGAATTAATATTACTTGCCAAGTGTTGCATACTCAACTGAGTCCAATGAACTCCTTGTTGCAGCGCGCGGGACGTTGTGCGAGATTTCCGGGGGAAGTTGGAGAGGTTTTTGTTTATAGGAAGGTAGAAGTAAATCCAGAGAATCAAGATTTAGCAGAAACTGATTTATTCGATTGGGAAGAAAATAATCCAATAAGTAAAGAGACCGAAAGTATTGTTGCAGTTGAAGAAAAAAAGAAAGAAAGTTTTTTACCTTATGGAAAAGAAATTTGCGAATTAACTTGGCAAGTTTTAGAAGCACATACTAACTCTGATTGCGTCAACGAGCATGTTAATTTTAGGATTGAAGAAGAATGGATTAATTGCGTCCATTATACCGAAGACTTACTCACACTGGAACGTCGCGAAAATAACCAAATGGAATTTGAGAATAATTTTCATACTGCCATATTCCGAGGGGATGAATCAAAAGCACTTGACTTGATTAGAAAAGTAGATAATCGCAATATTTTTACTTGGACAGAATCGAGTATTTTAGATTTCGATGATGAAGAAATTATTGATATTCAAAAATTATTACCATTCTCAGTACCCATTTCTACACTATGTAAAGCTTGGCGAGATTTTCAAGAAAGTTTAGGCTTTGGCGATGATTGGATTTTTAAGCGAATTGAAACACCAAAAAAGAAAGCTCAAACTTACAGTCAGCCTATTTTGAGTCCAATTACATCTCGTGACTTTTTAATTAGTTGCTATCGAATTTTTGTCAATCCTCGTTTTATTTACTATGACGAGCATATAGGTTTAAAAATTGGTGTTGACATCAGAGGTAATGCTTTTAATTCGCCACCAAAGCAAGATAGAAAAATTAGCAGTCAATATTGTTATCGGATGGATACATATGTAGCTCATTTGGGCAGTATGTGGACTTGTTGGCGAAGAGATTTTAGGACAAGTACATTGAAGAATGGTGAATCTATCAATGTAATATATTCTGCTGTTCAAGATGAAATATTACCCATTGGTGGTAAATTTATTCACACTAAAGTGTTACCTAAGCTCCAAGCTAATGAAGCTGAAACATTATTTGAAATTTTAGTATTTTTAGCAATTTTTACCCATGATTTAGGAAAGCTACAGTTGAAATGGCAGCAAGTGATGAGAGGATGGCAAAATATTGCTCATCAGAAACATGAAGGTCAAAATCCGCGAGATTATTTGCTAGCGCATACTGATTATAATCCAGAAAAAAAAGAGCAAAAAGATGATTTAAAAGCTTATGAAAATAAAAATAGGCGCCCTAACCATGCTGTAGAGAGCGCTTTTTTAGCCAAAGAAATTCTTGCAAAATCTTTAGTTCCATTCTTGCGACAACATACTTCCAATCAAGAGCAGATAAAATACTTATGCTATACAGTAATGATGGCTGCTGGTCGTCATCATTCGGCTTGGGCTAGTGGGTTTAAAAGTTCTGATGTAGCTAAGTTACAGCAAATTGAGCTATGTAGCGGATATGAAAAAGCAATCACAGATAGTTGGCGCCATATGATACGTTTTTTACCAAATACTTTACCCCTATCGGCGCCGAACCTAAGTAAGAATATCTATAAACTTAGCGAATTGGATTTGGAACAATTTTCCGACCCAAATGAGGTAGAGTTTTTGCAGCTTTATTCTTTAGTCGTTCGGGCTTTGCGCTTGTGTGACCAGCGCGCGGTACAATTGATGTAAATTTTGTTTGAGTGTAAAGAAACGTTAGCCTATTCTGGACATTGGGCAACAATAAGTTTATGATGTTACTACATTGATGTTTGGCAAACCGAAGCGAGGTCTAAAACCTAGGGAGTTCTGCCAAAATCGCCAGAACCTAGACAAGTTAATAGTTACAGCGTTTAGATATTTGAGATAAATAAGAAATTATCTCAATAACGGTGGCTGAAATGAGGTCATTTTTGAGGTCTGCCAAAACCGCTTGTAGAATCCTTACTCTGTAAGGGTTTCAGATGGCGGGCTTGAAGCGTAGCGATACCCGTTCGCGGGACTGAAACTGAAAAGTATAAAGGCTATGTTACTCTACGTACTTTGCTTGAAGCGTAGCGATACCCGTTCGCGGGACTGAAACTGTTCATAAAATTACCTTGCAAAACGCGCCCCCAACTTGAAGCGTAGCGATACCCGTTCGCGGGACTGAAACTTTAATAGTTTCTTCATCAAAGACGGGCCAACTGGAAGAAAGCTATAATCGTCAAATTCTTAGTTTGGCAAACACGTTAAATAATCTTAACGGTGAAGGTACAATTCGCTGCTTTGAATTCGATTCTATGGCAAAATTTGCTGAACAAATCCAAACCATTATAGAACAAGCACAACCTTGGGAGAGTGAAGATGCCGAAGCACTCGAATAATTCCCTAGAGAAAAAATGGCTTACAGTCAGCTACCAACCCGTGAGTTTATTTACGCTCAAACGCTCTGATGCTACCAGCATGGCTGCACGCTCTAACCTAGTTCCTACACCCTATGCTATCAAGATGGCACTGCTTAAAGCCTTACTCGAAAGCCAAGGGAAATATCATCAAGACGACTTCGGCGCCTGGATAAAAGAGGAATTTGCTTGGATTAGAGATTTACTCATATATATTCTCCCACCAGAGCAATTAGTAGTCAATCGCAACGGTTATAAACTCCGATATTACGACCAAACCGCAGATAAAGCAGATAAAAGTCGCTCGACTATACCCATGCAAGATGGGTTTGTGTTTCGGGAATGGATACATTTGCAAGGGGAATTACAAATTTGTTGTGGAGATGGGTTAAATAAGTTACAAGAATTAACCAACTTATTTGCCCAAATCAACTATTTTGGTAAAAAAGGTTGCTTCTTCCAATACTTACCTGACTGCACTCAAGTCACAAACGAGCCAACCTTTATACCTAACCCCAACGCTAGTTTTACCATCCAACCGATGGATGACTTAGGCGAAAAAACCACCTTTAACCGTATTAATCCCTTTTCTAATGATAAAGCCCAGATTGATAAAGACAGAATTATCACACCGGGATTTTTACCGTTAAAACTTCACTCTACCAGTACACGTTATGACTTCTACCAAAGAGACTAATACCAACACAACTGCAAATTGGGAAAATGCCTTGAAAGGAGTACCAACTTTTGCTGGACTAAGTGTGGTTTTACGTCCGACCCAAACAACTTCTACCCTTGTTAACTTAAACGAATGGTTAACATCCATCGTTCCTAAACCCATTTGGATACCTCTACGTAAAATTGATGGCGCCACCAAAATTATGCCTGTACTACCAGAGGCAAATTTATACACCAATTTAATGCAATCACTCTTAGGGCAAATAGCAGGTGGAAACTTTGTAGAATGGCGCCAAAAACCCTATGAACTAAGTGGTGTGGAAGTTAATTCCAGTTCTTTGCACAAATTTCAAGTTGCGATTTCCGCAGTTCAACCTTTTCCCCCAACGTTAGCACGTGCGATTCATGCATTGTGTTTTCGCTGGTTTGCCAACACTAATCCAGAATTAGCCGAAACCCTACATAAACAGGAAACCTTACCCTTGACAACGGGATGGGAATACTGCTCTCCGAAAAAAATCCTTCTTAAAATAAGCCTTTTACGAAAAGAATTACTGGCGCCATTATTATGGGGAATGAGTGCAGATTTAGGTCAAGAAATAACTGTAACAGGAATACCCTGCCGTCTCGATGGTTGGATTGATATTACCCAAACAAGTAACTTCGAGAAAATTGTTCAACAACCAACCCAAAGCACCATCGACTTGAAATTTCTAACCCCCACCAGTTTCAAACAGGGTAAAAACGTCCAACCGTTCCCCCTACCTGAATTAGTTTTTGGTGGACTACTGCGACGCTGGAATATATTTGCACCAGAAGCCTTAAAATTCCCCACAATTGAGTGGAATGGTATAGTTTCAGCCTATGAACTTAAAACTTATGCCATGAAAATGGAAGGTGGAGCGGAAATTGGCGCCGAAGGATTGGCGAGATATAAATTTACAGACAGCGAACAAGCTCGAATCGCCACTATATTAGCCCACTTTGCCACCTTCGCCGGAATTGGTAGAAAAACTGCAATGGGAATGGGACAGACAGCAATTAATTAAATGTAGAGACGCGAAATTTCGCGTCTCTACGGGAGTTAGAAATAAATGGAAGATTATTTGCCTCTAGCATATCTTAATGCTTGGGAATATTGCCCACGCCGATTTTATCTAGAATATGTGCTAGGCGAAATGGAAGACAACGAGCATATTATTTTAGGGCGCCATTTACACCGTAATATAGATGAAGAAATAGTAATTACCGAAGGCGCCACAATAATTCACCAGCAACAATGGGTATGGAGCGAGCGATTAAAAATTGCTGGAATTATTGATGCAGTTGAAGAAACTGACGGACAACTTGTGCCAGTGGAATATAAAAAAGGCAAAATGGCACAACATCTTAACGACCATTTTCAACTTTGCGGCGCCGCATTGTGTTTAGAAGAACGTACTGGACGCAGTATTACTTATGGAGAAATTTTTTACCACAGTAATCGCAGAAGGCAAACCGTAGCATTTACACAAGAACTACGAAAAGCCACAGAAAACGCAATAGCCCTTGCCCAAATTGCTGCTACTAGAGCAATGCCAGCCCCAATTGACAATACTAAAAAATGTCAATCGTGTAGTTTACAAAGGATTTGTTTACCCTTTGAAGTCAAAGTTCTTCGCACAATTTCCACAAATCCATAATCCATAATCTAAAATCCATTCATATACGAAGTAAAATCGAATGACTGTTATTTACGTTACTCAACCAGAAGCAGTTTTAAGTAAAGTTTACGAAGCATTTACCGTCTCACTCAAACAAGAAGACGGTACTTGGAAGAAGAAAACTATACCCGCTCAAACAGCGGAACAAGTAATTCTCATGGGGAACCCTCAAGTTACCGGAGATGCTCTGGTATACGCTCTTGAATTGGGAATGCCTGTTCACTATCTATCTTTCTTCGGTAAATACTTAGGTTCAGCGCTTCCCGGATACTCACGTAACGGTCAGTTAAGACTGGCGCAATATCAAGTTTATAATGATGTTCCTAAAAGATTGGAACTTGTCAAAGCTATAGTTACTACCAAAATTCACAACCAATACAACGTACTTTATCGTCACAACCAAAGAGATAATCCCCTTAAAGAGCGGAAAAACTTAGTAAAAACCCAACAAACCATCGACCAAGTGCGGGGAGTAGAAGGTTTAGCAGCACGAGAATATTTTGCGTGCTGGCAGAATATGGTAGGTAAACAGTGGGTATTTAACGGACGAAATCGTAATCCACCCACTGACCCAGTTAACGCTTTATTGAGCTTCTCTTATGCTCTGCTCAAAACCCAAGTTACTGCTGCGGTTCATCTTGCTGGTCTTGACCCTTATATTGGTTATTTGCATGAAGTTCATCACGGGCAACCTGCAATGGTACTGGATTTAATGGAAGAATTCCGCGCGCTGATTTCCGATAACATCGTTTTGGGAGTATTAAGCAAACGGGAAATTCAACCTCAAGATTTTACCGAAAGTTTAGGCGCCTATCGTCTTTCCGAAGCAGGAAGAAAAACTTTTTTGACAGCATTTGAGCGGAAAATGAACGATGAATTTACTCATCCCGTGTTTAATTACCGTTGCACTTATCGACGGGCAATAGAGCTACAAGCAAGATTATTGAGTCGCTACTTACAAGAAGGAGTTCCCTACAAACCTTTGGCTTTACGATGAAGAACTTGTCCATGCTTATAAATCGTTTCTTTTTGTAAATTCAATAGCTCTAATGACTACACTATTTTACTTGATTATTTACGACCTGCCAGATAACAAAGCCGCAAACAAACGTCGCAATCGTTTACACAAAATGCTAAGTGGTTATGGCGCCTGGACGCAATATAGTGTGTTTGAATGTTTTTTAACTGTGGTAAAATTTACTCAAATGCAAATTAAAATTGAAAAGCTGATCAAACCAGAGGAAGATTCGGTGCGTGTTTACGTACTTGATGCTGGCGCCGTCAAACGAACCATAACCTACGGCTCAGAAAAACCTCGACAAGAACAAGCTATTATTATATAGTTGGTTGATAGCTTGATGTTTGGCAGACCGAAGCGAGGTCTAAAACCTAGGGGGTTCTGCCAAAAACGCCAGAACCTAGACAAATTAATAGTTACAGCGTTTAGAAAATCAAACTAAATGAGATATTATCTCAATAAGAGTGCCTGAAATGAAGTCATTTTTGAGATCTGCCAAAACCGCTTGTAGAGTCCTTGCTCTATAAAGGTTTCAGATGGCGGACTTGAAACGTAGCGATACCCGCTCGCGGGACTGAAACGCTAAATTCTTTCTTTTGTGCCTCGTATATTAAGTCTTGAAACGTAGCGATACCCGCTCGCGGGACTGAAACGTCTACCACCTTCTTCTATATTAAATGGATTATAGTCTTGAAACGTAGCGATACCCGCTCGCGGGACTGAAACACTGCATATTCGCTAGCTCTATTTGGGTCGAGTTCCTTGAAACGTAGCGATACCCGCTCGCGGGACTGAAACAAATTAAAAAGACTGAAAAGAAAAAAGTTGCCCGTGGTCCTTGAAACGTAGCGATACCCGCTCGCGGGACTGAAACATAGTATTGATGGCGCCGAAATTGGGCTAGCTTTCCTTGAAACGTAGCGATACCCGCTCGCGGGACTGAAACGCGCCGTTATTGCCGAGAAATTAACTAAATTCAATCTTGAAACGTAGCGATACCCGCTCGCGGGACTGAAACCTTGATTACTTTAAGGCGCCGTTTCTCCTCGGTCGGCTTGAAACGTAGCGATACCCGCTCGCGGGACTGAAACCAAACTGGTGCATGGGAGAGATGGGAATACAGGAAGCCTTGAAACGTAGCGATACCCGCTCGCGGGACTGAAACACTTAATTGATTATTTATTTGGCTTGTACTTTATTACTTGAAACGTAGCGATACCCGCTCGCGGGACTGAAACATCAGATTTGTTTGCATACAGTTTTAAGTGTTTGCCGCAACCAGCTATTAGCATCATCTTTGTCTGTTAATTGACTCCATATCATTGAAACAGTCCAAGGTTGTATTTCTAGTGGTAGTTCAAAAATCTCTATATTAGCTAAATTAGAGAAATAGGCGCCAATTCGATATGGTACTGCGGCAATCATATCGCTGGATGAAATAATTGCTGGTAATATTAATAAATGTGGCGTGGTTAGTTGAACACGACGTTGGAGATTATGAGTTGCTAGAATTTTATCAATTTCACCTGTTGCATCTTGGCGAAGAGTAACTAGTACGTGGGATAAATTGGCAAATGTTTCTAGAGAAATTAGTTTATTCTTGATGGCAGGATGCTTTTGACGTGCGATTCCAACAAAACGTTCTTGAAATAGTGGTACACAAATTGTTTGCCGAGGTGGATTTGGAAACACGCCTAATCCTACTTGAATTGTACCTTGTTCTAACATTTCCCCTATATTATCTTTCTCAAATCCAATCATTCGGAAATTTATAGAAGGCGCCTTTTTACGACAATGCTCTAATAATTTTGGCAGAATTACAAAGCTAGTATAATCAGCACTACCAATTGAAAAATTTCGTTGTGCTGAACTAGGGTTAAAAGTTTGGCTAGATTCTATAGTATGGCGAATTTGTCTAAGTGCAGCAAAAATATCTGGTGCTATTGCTGCTGCTTTACTCGTTGGCTGCATTTCTCGACCGATGCGAATAAATAACTCATCGTTGAATAATATTCTTAGGCGCCCTAATGCAGCACTCATTGCTGGTTGTCCAAGATAAAGCCGTTTGGCTGCTGCCGTAACGCTTCTTTCCTCGAGCAACGCTTCAAAAGCAACAAGTAAATTTAAATCGATAGACGCTAAGTCAATTGATTTCATTGATAAGTCTCGTCTATACAATCAATTTAATTAATGCGCGAGTTGTGATTTTATATACGGTTTAGTAAACAGTAAAAAATCAGGTATAAATAGAAACTATTTTAATACTTGACACCCGAAACATAGGTTTCGTTGGCTTCTCTGTTGTGACAAATTCTGAGGCATTTACTGATAATGCAGCAGCAATATGTAACGCATCCATTGCGGCTAAACTATATTGACATCCAATGCTATAAGCATCTCGCATAACTTGTTCTAAATTGCTAGCCCAGTAGACAACATCATCAAAGAAAGTTTCATATACTTCAACTTCTGTTATCTTCTGATTATAAGTTGCTTTCGGTATGACCTCCAACTTCAAAAACGCACTCGAAGCAAATTCTCTTTCATCATCTTCTAAAATAGCAAGAGCTTTTTCTGATGATTCTTTTATAGCACGTGCCGCAGTAATTAACACCCCGGAATCAATAAAAGTTATCTTCATTCGTTGTCTTGAAACCCACCACGACGACTAGCTACTTCTTTTTCAATCTCTTCTGGAGTTAATAACGGTTCTCCAGAAGCAACTATTTTGGCACGTAATTTTCGCAAACGTTCTCCTAAAGGGGGTTTACTCGAAGAAGTTTTTAAATACAGAAATTCTACAAAGTCTTCCACTTGTTCTTGTTTATCTTTTGGAAGAGAACGCCATTTTGTCAATAAATTTTGCTCTGGACTCATTAGCAACCTCCTACAGTTTTAGTAGTTTATATGTATTTTAATATCTATTTTGCTTTTATTTTACTAAGCTACAGTCATCTTAACAGGCGCCTCAGTAATTAATCTCATTGATGATAACTATCTTTACAATCGATTTGATTAATGTGCCACATCTTGGTAAGTTTATGGTTAGCCATGAAGGGAGCTAGTCAAAATCGTAGGAGTTTCAATGTCTACCTCACCAGAATTACCACCAATATTTGCAGAAACGCCAGTTATGGAGGTTCCAGCACGTCGAGTTGCTGAGTTTCCTGTCAGTACTTTTTTGGAAAGCATTGCTGTTGGAAAAGATAACACTCTGTTTGTTAGTAGTCATTATGATGGCAAAGTGTTTCGGATTAGTGCAGATGGTGTACCTGTTTTACACACAGCAATTGCTGGAAAAGCAACTGGGCTAGCTGTTAAAGAAGATGGTAGTTTATTACTTAGTGCTTGGGATAACCAAGATGTTCCCACTGTGTTTATAGTTTCTCCGCAAGGAAAAGCGGAGGTGTTAGTGACTCTGCCTGATGCGATTTTTTTAAATGGACTCACTTATATTAAAGATGATATTTACTTAATTGCTGACTCTTATCGCGGCGCCATTTGGAAATTGAATGTAGTTTCTAAAACAGTAGAGATTTGGTTGGAACATCCGATGTTGGCACGAAGTTCTTCTGGGAGTGTTTTTCCAGGAGTAAATGGATTGAAGATTTATGATAATGTTTTATACGCTTCGGTTACTGAAAAGATGCAATTAGTCAAGATTCCATTGCTATCTAATGGTCAACCTGGTACACCAGAGATATTTCTGCAAAATATCAATCTTGATGATTTTGCTTTTGATGTTGATGGTAATATATACAGTACTACTCATGTTTACAATAGCGTTGTGAAAATTACGCCAAGTGGCAGTATTACTACTATCGCTCAAGCAGAACAAGGCATGATTGGTACTACTGCTTTAGCTTTTGGTCGAATTGAAGGTGAGCAAACTAAGGTATATGTTGTCACTAATGGTGGTATGTCGCTGCCACCTGCTACCGGAATTGAAAGTGGAAAAGTTGTATGTCTTGATGTTTCTTCCGTTGGTTTACCTTTGAAATTGCAACCGTAGGTGGCGCCATGATTTCAAATCCTAACGACCCACCAACAACTGTTGATATAATTCAGGAGGTAAAACCTGGTTGTGAAGAAGCTTTTGAAGATGTTTTGTTAGGATTAACGGAAGCTGCCAAAACGTTTGATGGACATTTAGGAGTGAATGTCTTTCGTCCCACAGATTCTACACACCCTGAATATCGAATTGTTTTTAAGTTTGACCATTTAAGTAGTTTACAACGCTGGGAAAATTCTGCAATTCGTAAAACTTGGTTACAGCGAGCAGAAAAATTAACGGTTGGTTCGCGCAAGATGCAAGTTTTAACTGGTTTGGAAACTTGGTTTACTTTACCTAACCGAAGCGCGATTGTTCCACCACCCCGTTATAAGATGTTAGTTATCACCTGTATAGCAGCATTTCCAACGCTCAATATAATTAATTTTATTTTACAACCATTGTTAGTTATTCTTTCTCCACTACTTCGCAGTTTGATTGCAACGGTTGTGTTGTTATCTTTAATGACTTATGTGGTTATGCCACGCATGACTAAATTATTTGCAGGATGGTTATATCCAACATCTAAAGGAAAATTATGACGATTCTTATTACTGGCGCCACTGGGAATATTGGTGGTGAGCTTATTCAACATTTGCTTCGTAAAAATGTTCCTATTCGTGGATTAGTTCGGGACTTGAAGAAAGGCGCCAAATTATCAGAACAGGATGTAGAGCTTGCTCAAGGAGATTTTTCACAACCTGAAAGTCTTAATGTTGCGCTACAAGGTATTGAAAAAGCATTTCTTGTATCTTCTAATTTACCAAATCAAGTTGAACTCGAATGCAATTTTATTGAAGCGGCAAAGTATGCAGGAGTAAAGCACATTGTCAAGCTTTCTGTTATGGGCGCCGGAGAGTTGCCTAGCACGTTTCAAAAATGGCATCGTGAGATCGAAGTGCAGTTAGAACAGTCAGGTATTGCATGGACACATCTTCAACCGAATATGTTAATGCAAAACATGCGATGGTTTGCAGAGACTATTGCCCAAAACGGCGCCTTTTATAATTGTGTTGGTGATGCTAAAATTTCTCACGTTGACGCACGCGATGTTGCGGCAGTTGCTGCGGTTTGCTTAACTGAAGCAGGACATGAAAACATTAGCTATGTTTTGACTGGCGATAAAGCAATTACATTTAACGAAGTTGCTGATATTTTGGGTAAAGCGTTAGGTTGGTCTGTGAACTACGTTGACCTTCCACCCGTAGATTTGAAAGCAGCACGACTTGCTAATGGCGAACCAGAATGGTATTTGGATGCTGAATTAGAATTATGTGCCTGTTGGAAACAAGGTGCAGGCAGTGCTGTAAACGATACTATTGCTCAAATTACTAACAAAAAAGCAACTTCCTATGAGGAGTTTGCTCAATATTATACTCAAACTATCTTAAATTAGGAGCTATCTATGATTGTTGAATATATTCGCTACAATTTACCATCTGGATTAAACACGCAATTTGAATCTGATTATGCTGAAGCTGCTGAATTTTTGAAAGCATCTTCGGTTTGTTTAGGCTATGATTTGACGCATTGTGAAGAAGAACCTCAACGTTATATTCTGCGAATTCTTTGGACTTCTACAGAAGAACACCTTACTGTATTTCGTAATAGTGAAGAATTTAAAGGTTTCTTTGCTCTTGTTCAGCCTTATATTCCACAGATAGAAGAAATGCAGCATTACAATCAAACTTCCATTGCTTTTGTAAAATAGGTAAAAATCAAATGAAGCCACTTTGCATTATTGTTGGATTTGGGACAGGTGTTGGTTTAGGTGTTGCGCGCGCATTTGGTCAAGCGGGTTTTCAATTAGGATTAATTGCTCGGAATCCTTCTAAATATACTGGCGCCTTACAATCTTTAGAAGAAGCAGGTATTAACGCAACTTTTGAAGCTGCTGATGTGAGTAATGAAAAGTCGCTTACAGATGCTATCACTAAATTTCAGCAATCTCAAAAAGTAGAAGTATTAATTTACAATGTTGTATCTCCAAGATATGGTAAGCCTACTAGTTTAGATGCTGAACAAGTAGTGCAAGATTTTCGTATTAATGTTGTAGGCGCCTTGGTTGCTGCGAAAGCTGTTATACCAAATATGCTTTCTCAAGAACATGGCAGCATTTTATTTACAGGTGGCGGTTGGGCACATTACCCTTGGGATGAAGCTGCTTCTATTAGTATTGGTAAAGCTGGACTGCGTAGTTTAGCATTTACACTATCACAAGAACTTGCTAATACTAATGTTCGTGTAGCTTTAGTTAGTATTATGGGTCAAGTTGCTCCTGATACTCCATTTGACCCTGATAAAATTGGTGGCGCCTTCTTAGCTATGCATCGTCAGCCAAAAGACGAATATCAAACAGAGATGTTGTTTAAAGGAGCTTAATTATACTGTAAAAGGGTAAAATCTAGACTTTTGTCGTGCCCAGGTAGAAGCATCTCTCTGGTCATGCTGAGGTACGAAGCATCTAAAAGGTTTTAATGTCATGCCCAGGTAGAAGCATCTCTCTGGTCATGCTGAGGTACGAAGCATCTAAAAGGTTTTAATTGTATTTAAAAGTAAAGTTATAACCCGTTTTCAGTACACCTTTTATTTAGCATCAATATTTTTCAATTTTGATAATGCTTCTTTCACAGCTTCACGGACATTATTATCTTCATCTTTTAGAAGTTGTGAAAGTGGCTCTATTGCTTTAATATCTCCAACCTCACCCAATGCCCAAACCGCCATTTTTTTAAGAGCATTAGTTAGTTCTGTCATATGTCTCCTACTCTCATTTTAGCAACGCTATAGAGTGATAAAAAATCATCTTTTACCTCTTTATCTATCAATTTTTGTTTATCGTGTAAATTTTTTAATTTATTCAATATAATACTAACTATTTTAGAGGTATCTTGAGTTGCAAAGTTGGATAATTTTTCTATCATTAGCTGCATAACCTCGTTCAACATAAATAAATCAAAGTGCTGTACTTGCTTGTTTATATAATCTAATGCTTTTTCTTTATCTGTTTAAAATAATACATTTAATGCGGCAGTTTGTAAGTAATAATCGCCTTTTAAAGTAGACAAAATTTCCCAACCCACAACAGAAGCTTGATTACTATCACGTGCAGATAGTTCTGCCAAGGCATAATTGGTAATATATAATTCATCGCATAAAGCAAGTTTTACCAACATATCCTCTGGTAAGTTAGTATACTCTATATCTGAAGCATCCATCAACATAAATAAGTCTAATTCATCAATTTTCATATTTCAAGCTTTTGTGAGCTAGTCGGTGTAAATGATTACGTAAATATAATTAAAATTTTACTTGTAATAAGTATCAAAATCTTTAAGATGCTTCGTTCCTCAGCATGACATTATATTTCGTTCCTCAGCATGACATTATATTTCGTTCCTCAGCATGACATTATGCTTCGTTCCTCAGCATGACATTATATTTCGTTCCTCAGCATGACATTATATTTTATATTCGGTTGATTGCCTATGTGTAGAGACGTGACATGTCGCGTCTCTACATGGGTTAAGGTATTAGGTTATGACGGTGGGTTTATCCATGCCTGTGTTTTCTTTAATTTGGGCTATTTCATCGGCGATGTTTATTAGGTCTCCTAATGCTTGTTGTGTTTCGATGTTTTGCTTGGCTTTGTCTGCTTCGTAACTTTCTAGGTAAACTCTTAGTGTGGCGCCTTGTGTTCCTGTTCCTGATAGACGGAAGATAATACGTGAACCATCGGTAAAACCAATACGAATTCCTTGGTTGGTGCTAACACTATTGTCTATTGGGTCTTTGTAACTAAAGTTGTCGCTGTAGTCTACTTCGTAGGCGCCGTATTTTTTACCTTTTAAATTAGGTAATATTGCTTGTATTTTGTTTACAAGTGTGTTTGCTCGGTCGGAATCTACTTCTTCGTAATCATGACGTGAGTAATAATTACGCCCATAAGTTTGCCAGTGTTCGCGAACTATTTCTTCGACTGATTTTTGACGCGCGGCTAATATATTTAACCAGAATAATACTGCCCACAATCCGTCTTTTTCACGAATATGATTTGAACCAGTACCAAAGCTCTCTTCTCCGCAAAGTGTCGCTTTGTCTGCATCGAGTAAGTTACCGAAGAATTTCCAGCCTGTTGGTGTTTCGTAACAATCTATACCCATTGCAGCAGCAACACGGTCAGCAGCTTGGCTAGTTGGCATGGAACGCGCTATTCCTTTAATTCCTTGAGAATATGCGGGTACAAGTTTTGCGTTGGCGGCAATTATTGCTAAACTATCGCTGGGAGTGACGAAGAATTTACGACCTAATATCATGTTTCTGTCACCGTCTCCATCTGATGCGGCGCCGAAATCAGGAGCGTATTCACCAAATAATATCTCTACTAAATCATGAGCATACACTAAATTGGGGTCTGGGTGTCCACTGCCAAAGTCTTCTAATGGTACTCCGTTTTGAACGCATCCAACGCCGGCGCCTAAACGCTGCTCGATAATGCTACGTGCGTAGGGTCCCGTTACTGCGTGCATTGCGTCGAAGGACATTTTAAAGTTGGAACTTGTCAACATCTGGTGGATACGGTCGAAATCGAAAAGTGATTCCATTAATTCTTGGTAATCATGTACTGAGTCGATAACCTCGACTATCATGTTACCTATTTTCGATTCGCCAAGCGTATCCAGATTAATGTCGTTAGCGTCTACTATTTTATAACTATCGATAACTTTACTGCGCGCGTAAATTGCTTCTGTGACTTTTTCTGGTGCTGGTCCACCGTTGCCGATATTGTATTTGATGCCAAAGTCACCGTTTGGGCCACCTGGGTTATGGCTGGCTGAAAGAATTATTCCACCTAATGTTTTATATTTACGGATAACGCATGAAGCTGCGGGTGTGGATAAAATACCACGATGTCCAACTTTTACACGCACAAAACCATTGGCAGCAGCCATTTTTAAGATGACTTGGATGGCTTGACGGTTATAATACCGACCATCACCTCCAAGTACTAAGGTTTGCCCGACACATTCTAGTGAGTCAAAAATTGATTGGACAAAGTTTTCTAAATAATGTGGCTTTTGAAAAGCTGTTACAGCTTTGCGTAACCCAGATGTACCGGGTTTTTGGTCAGTAAATGGTGTTGTCGCTACAGTACGAATGTCCATAATAGTACGGGGGATTGCTTTTTATTCTCGAACATTCCCCTAGTTTTGATTAGGGGATTGTTTTAATGAGTCTGTTCTACAAGATTTTACAATGCTGACCCAGCACTCTTGATGAATCTAAAGTCAGTTATTGGTTTGCAACGGATACAACGGATAAGTGATTAGCTTTAATGATGTGAGCTTATTATTTTTCTTTATGTAGTATAGTAATAACTCTATGCTACGAATTCTTATTTATCAAACAAACCATAAAAATAGATATCTAACTGTATTTTGACAATTATTTGCCGCCACAAAATAAATTAAAGTTTAATTAACTTTACAAAATACTGTTAAAATTACAGTTGCCAAAATTTAATATTTGTGCATTAAGTTACTGCTATTTGGACGTAAATATTCGTGTAAATCGCTAGAATGCTTTCAATACAAGGATTATTATACCAAAGACACTCGGATACTATATAATACGGGCAAAAGTTCAGTGTCTTCTTGCTTGTTATTGTTTGATGACTCTTTGGATTGCTTGAGTTGCAGTTTTCATAGCATCAACCCTACATCAAACATTTTACCTTTGGCGCCAATCACAGCGTATAGATTTGCCTTTTGGGTAATATTGTCAAGATATGTTTGGAACTCAGATATATTAGAGGTTTATACAGTACTGGTATATTGTATAACTTTAATTTATGAGTAGCTTATAAATGTACTGAATATAAATCAAAAAAATTATGTGTATTATGTTAAAGCAATCTGTTGTATTTACTATACTGGCTACTATTTTTATTTCTGCTGTTGCAACTGCTCAAAGTTCTGGTCGTTCTGGTTATAGAGTGGTGGATGTAAAAAACTTTGTTGCTCAAAATCAGATTTTAAACTCAAATCCGAATCAAGTTGCGGTTAAGTTATTTGCTGATGCTGAAGAAGCAGAGGGAAGAAAATCAGAAAATGTTGAAGTTAAGTACCCAATGCGCGATACAGCAGTAATTGTGATGACTAAAGAAGGTTTGGCAGATGATTCTGTTGCTGCTATACGACGAAGGGTTGAGATGCAACGCAGTCAAAACAAATGGCGGGTTGTTTGGGTTGGGGAGCAAAATAAGTGTGCAAGAGGAAAAGTAAGCCAAGTTTGGACTAGTAAGCTTTGTCCTTGATATTAATTACGGGCAAGGATGCCCGTTCCACAAGAGTTTAGAGATTTTTGCACTCAATTTTAGCGCGCTTCTTTATAAAGTTTTGTAGCAAGTTGTTTATCAGTTAATTGTTTGGCTATTGTACTTACGGTTTGTGTCCAAGCATGTTCTGGATAACGTAGCGAGAAGATATCGCTGCTTGCTAGTTGGAACATTTCATCACATACTGGTAAAATTCCGGCGACAGTAGCATTATAGTTTTTTTGTACTTGATTTCGCAGTGCTTCTTGATTGATGCTTGGTAATACTTTATTGACGACTAAAAGCATTTTTGGGACTTCTAGTTTGCGTGCGACATCTATAGTTACTGCGGTTCCTTGATAGTCTTGTTTGTCGGGACGCAGGATGACTATTAGTATATCGGAGATAATTACTGAGAGCAGAGTTTCTTCGTTTATTCCTGGGTGGGTGTCTATAAATAAGTAATCTAGTTTGAGTTGTTGGGTAAGATGACGAAACCCATCGTTAAGTAAACGTGCGTCGTATCCTTCACGTAAAATTTTGGATATTTCGTTGGTTTTTATGCTTGATGGGATTAAATATATTTTGCCTTTATTATTGCTGAACCAGCTAGTTTTTTGTCGAGTCGTAAAAACTGAGCTAACGTCGTAGGTAGCTGCTTCGAGTTTACATTTTCCCCACAAGTAATCATTGAGAGTGTATTTAATTTGGGTGTCATCTAAACCAAAGGGAATATGAATACCTGGAGATTGAATGTCTGTATCTACTATACCAACACGGTAGCCAGCCCGCGCAATCATTGTTGCTAAGTTCGCGGTAATGTTTGATTTTCCTGTACCACCACGGAAAGAATGAATTGATATAATTTTAGTCATTGTCCTGAGTCTCCTGTTATTTATCCCACTGATTACGAATTTCTTTTGCTGTTTTCTGAAGATTTTTAAAATAATCGCTTTCTTCAATCTCTGCTACTTCACGTTGGCGTTTGCTATGGTTTATTTCAACTTGTAATTGTTGCAGCTGTTGTGTTAATTGTTGTTCACGCAGGTAAATTTCATGCATCATTTTTTGAAATACTCTTCCTAAGTATCCAAACTCATCAGTGCGTTTGGCTATTTTAGTCAGTGCTGAACGCTCTTGTGCCCAAATTTCGCTTTTCATTGCTGCATCTTGAGTCATTTGTGAAGCAAGTTGAGCCATTGGTTTTAAAGGTTGAATTACTCTCCATTTAAGTAAATAATTAATACAGACTATAACTAATGCAAAAATGATGATAAATATACCAACGAACATTAAAAGTGCTTTGTGCGCGTTTTCAAATAATTCGCTGGCAGGTACATAAATTATCTGTGTGCCAATAATTTGATTGAGTTTCCATCCATATCCATTTTTAGTACCGTACAGATGAACGTGACTTTTCGGCGCCATTTCTGGTGTAGAATGACATTTTAAGCAGGTGGGGCTATTAACGGTTAGTGGTTGTGCGCTGTAAAATAATTGTTCACCCTTTACAGACCTAAACCCAGAGAAGTTTTTAGTATCTCTGTTTTGTTCAAACTTTTCGACTAAATTAGCTTCAAATAGATCAGCTTTATCATGAGGGTTTGTAGGGTTTAACGCTGCATCCTTATATATTAAGTCTTTATATTTCCAATCTTGCTTAAACCGCTCAAAAACTCTTCTCCCACTCAAACTTGGGACAGTTTCGGGAAAAAAACGCGATTCTGGATTCGTCACCGAAGCTAGCAACGGTGCAATGTCATTACTGGTATAACTTTTAACGGCGTTGACTAATTGCATCGCCAACTGTGCGCGGTAGGTCATTTCGATTTGAGCCTTGTTCTCCAGGGCTTTCGATAACGACAAACCACCAATAAAAATCCCAATAACGAAGATTATTGATAATATGAGTGTAAATTGAGACGCGAGATTTAAACGACGTACCATTTTGTTTAGTACCAACTGTCTGTAATATCTCTATATCCGGCGCCTCATAACTTATGCAATTTAAGATGGAAAAAATAAAACAGGGTACCAACTTTGTCGTAAAATTTCAGCAGCAAAACTGGAAACGAGCCATTCTTGGAGTTTACCTATTGTTCCTGATGAGATTGCAATAGCAGTAATATCTTCCATTACAGCGATATCTAAAATGGTAGTAACAGAGCTTCCTTCCCGCACTTCTGTGTCCACCTGTAAATTAAGCTTCTCTAAATCGGCTTTAATTATAGATAGAGTTTCTTGTGCTTGCTGCGGTGAGACTTTTACTGGTACGTCTCGACGACCACTTGATTCTAAAACCCAACAAAGCTTACATTTTTGGAGATATTCCCCAGGTTTTTGAGCTAATTGCTTGATTTGTTCGATTAAATTATCTGCTACTTGACTTTGATTATAGGGAATTAGCAAGGAACGAAAAAGATGCTGACAGCGAAGCGCCAGTTCTTCGTTTGTATATGCAGCGATTAATTGAGGACGTAGTACTAATAAAGGAATCTTGGTTTGACGTGATAAATCAGCCATTGTACTACCTACTAATTTCTCCGTTATGGAACTACGGCTTTGTGAACCCACTATAATTAATTGGGATTGATATGTTCGAGCTACTTTCAGAATTGTTTCTACTGGTTTTCCTGATTGAACTTCTATTTTTACTTCTACACCAGCAGGACTTTCACCGATAGCTTCCGCTAATCGAGTTTGAGCTTGCTCGATTTTGTCGCTATCGACTCGTACTATAACTCCTTTATCAGATAATGCGACAGTATGGAGAAACACTATTTGCTTTACTCCTGCTTTCTCTAAGCTAGGGACAAAATGCGCTAGACGATGTAAACCGTCGGAAAAGTCCGTACAAATCAATATTTGTGTAAACATATACAAGTAGATACATAGAGTTAAAGATATTTTAAACCACAAAGCATACAAAGGGCACGAAGGAAGAAGAGAAAAGTTTCAGTGAATATAGGAACACTATAGCAGCTTGGAATGAATTGTAACTGCATAAAAACATGGTTTAATATTTTTCTTTGTGTTCTTTGTGACCTTTGTGGTTTATTGAAATACTGTATTTAATTAATAACTGACAACCTACATGGACAAATAAACAACCAGATATAATTAATACACAAAAATCGGCGTCAGTACTTAACGAACAACAACTTCAAATCCATAAATTATTACATAGTCAAAGGATAGTAACAAACACATTAGCACATCTCCTAGGAGTAAAAAACACAGACTGGGAAACATATGATAATAGTAACAATCAAACTAAATTATCAGAAACCGAAGTGAAAATCCAACAATTAATACTCGCAAATCCAGCCACCTTACAACATTTGTGTCTAGTGTACAAAATGTGAGATATTAGAGAAAATAGATGTGTTGTAATCCTTATATTAACCAAGCATGTCCAACCGTAGTTTCGCCATTCTGGGAACTGGTGCATTAGGTGGCTTTTACGGCGCCAAACTGCAAAAAGCTGGTAAAGATGTCCACTTTTTGCTGAACAGTGATTACGACTATGTTAGTAAACATGGTTTGGTTATTGAGTCAAAAGATGGTGATTTCACCCTTCCTCAAGTCAATGCCTACAATGATGTAGAAAAAATGCCACAATGCGATGTCGTGGTGATAGCACTGAAGACGACACAAAACCATTTATTGCCGCAAATGTTACCGTCTGTCGTCAGAGATGATGGCGTAGTGTTGGTCTTGCAAAATGGACTAGCAGTGGAAGAAGAAGTTGCCAAAATAGTTGGTAATGTCAATATTATTGGTGGGTTGTGTTTTCTCTGTTCCAATAAAGTCGCAGCAGGACATATCCGTCACCTCGACTATGGACAAATTACTCTAGGGGGATATGCAAATGACTATGAGTCAACTGGAGTTACACATTATATGCAGCAAATTGCCAATGATTTTGCTAGTGCTGGAATCTCAATGGAATTAGCTAAAGATTTATTACTAGCTCGATGGAAAAAATTAGTGTGGAATATTCCCTATAATGGGTTGTCTGTAATTCTCGACGCTAGAACAGATGAATTAATGTCTTATGTCCACACTCGCCAATTAGTTGAACAGTTGATGCATGAAGTTGCATTAGGGTCATTAAGTTGTGGACGCATAATTCCTGATAGCTTTATTCAAACAATGTTAAATTACACCATAAATATGAAGCCTTATCGTACTAGTATGAAAATTGATTATGACGAAAGGCGCCCTTTAGAAGTAGAAGCAATTTTTGGAAACCCATTACGAAAAGCCCATTTATTAGGTGTAAATTTACCACAGATTAGTTGCATATACCAGCAGCTAAAGTTTTTAGATGAGATTAGAAGAGTGGAAGTAAGGGATTTAAATTCTTAACCGAGGGGTATTTCGATGATAAATTCTGTTCCTTCTCCTGGTGTCGAGATGCATGTAATTTCACCCTTGTATTTTTCGACTATAATTTCATGACTGACTGCTAAACCTAAACCTGTTCCTTTTCCCACCTGCGACAATGAATGCGTAGAAACCAGGTTTATGCAGCGTAAGTCCTATATAACTTCACTTTGTCAGTTGCGGTTGAGGTCAACTGCATATAATTTCCCTCTTTTACATGTTGGCTGTAATCATTAAGTATTCTACTCTTGTTTCTCCCAATAGTTAGATGTAATTGCCTTTGGGAGCAATGCAATGTAGTAGTTGTGAATTATAGAAGGATTGCTTCATGCGTATTCACCATTTAAACTGCGGTTGCATGTGCCCTATAGGAGGCGCCCTTTTTGACGGTTTTAGTCGTGGACTTACTGCGAGTCTTGTTTGTCACTGTTTGCTAATTGAGACTAATCAGGGATTGGTTCTGATTGATACTGGGTTTGGGGTACGTGACGTTAAGGCGCCGTTATCACGACTCAGCCCATTTTTCATGAATCTAAATAGAATTCAGTTTGAAGAAAAATATACCGCGCGCGCTCAAATAGAGCAGTTAGGATTTAAAACAAGTGATGTACGTCATATTGTGCTTACGCATTTAGATTTTGACCATGCTGGAGGATTGGAAGATTTTCCGGAAGCGACTATACACGTTATGCAAGCAGAGCTTGATGCAGCACAGGAACGAAAAGGTTTTATATCTACACAGCGCTACCGTCCAAATCAATGGGATGAAGTTAAACAGTGGAAGTTATATAGTGCATTGGGTGAATCTTGGTATGGTTTTGAAGCAGTTCGCGACCTCGATGGATTACCCGAATCTATTTTAATGATTCCTTTGGCAGGTCATACACGTGGTCATGCTGGTATTGCTATTGAAACATCTGAAGGTTGGCTTTTACACGCAGGTGATGCTTATTTTTACCGAGATGAAGTCGGAACAGATAAACCAAACTGTACCCCCGGTTTACGTGCTTACCAATGGTTTATGGAAGTTGACCGCAAAACTAGACTTTTGAATCAAGAACGATTACGTGCGTTATCTGTAGCACATAGTAATGAGGTACGATTGTTTTGTAGTCATGATGCCATTGAATTTGATACTGCCAAAAAAATCAATCCTTCCCCTGTACACGGTCGAGGTTAGGAAGTGGGACATCCTGATATTTAGCCAAACTATCTTGCCTAAAGATTAACCGTATAGGATGTTCGCGCAAAAAGTATATCCATCCCCAGCTAATTAAAACGTGTAAACGATTTAGATTTCCTGGTAAACAAGCGAGGTGAATTACTAGCCACAACAACCAAGCAGGAAACCCTGTTAATTTAACTTTACCAATATGAGCTACTGCTGCATGGCGCCCAATAATGACCATTGAACCTTGGTGTTGATAATGTAGTGGTTGCGGATTTTTACCTTTGATTTGCCGTAAAATATTATTTGCGGCAGTTATTCCTTGCTGTATTGCTACTGGCGCCACCATTGGTAATTGTTTATCGTGAAGTGCTGCTAAATCTCCAACGGCATATACTTGGGGATGTTCGGGAACCTGTAATGTCGAGAAAACCTTCACTTGATTGTTGCGATTTGTTAACAGTCCCCATTTATTAAGTTTATTATCTCCCTCAACTCCCGCAGTCCATATTACTGTGTGGCAAGGAATAACGCGCGAGTCTTCTAAATGAACAGCGTTTTCTGTCACCCCAGTCACGCGAGAATTTAATTGTACTTCTACTCCTAATTGCCACAATTGACGCGCAGTATAATTACTCAAACGAGTTGGCATATCTGGAAGTAGTCTTTCTCCTGAGTGCAGTAATAAAACTCTAACTCGACGAAAATCTAAATTTGGATAATCTTTACTCAGCGTTCCGTAAACTAAGGTCGCTAACTCTCCTGCCATCTCAACCCCAGTGGCGCCTCCTCCTACAATTGTAAATGTCAATTGCTGTTGTTGTCGAGATACCCGTACTTCCTCTTGCGCTACCTCAAAACAATGTAATAGATGATTACGTATATTTACTGAATTTGACAAAGATTTCAGCGTTAATGAATGCTCGTAAGCACCAGGTACTCCAAAAAAACGCGAAGTACTGCCACAGGCTAAAATCAAGTAATCATAGGTAATTAAGACACCATTGACTTCAATAATTTTGTTTCCTAAATCTATTTTGTCAACTTCGCTAGTGACAAATTTGATATTGCTATATTTTTTGATTAAATTCCGAATCGAGTAAACAATGTGTTCTGGCGCCAGTCCACAGGTTGCCACTTGATGCAGTAAAGGTACAAAAGTATGATAGTTTTCGCGGTTGACTAGCAGCACCTCACAAGGGGAATTTCCTAAAGCGCGTGCTGCTGATAGTCCAGCAAACCCAGCTCCTATAATCACAACCCTTTGACGTGTCATTATCCCCCCAACACCAAATGCTTAAAAAATTTCCACATAATAGCTCAAACAATAATTATTGTTCTTACAAGTAATCTTATGAGAAGCGGAATAATTCCGCAACTCGGAAATTTCTAGTATTTACAATCAATACAGCTAGACATATCAAGTAAAATTACCTAAGTGCATTGGACATAAATAATACAAGCATTAACAGAGAGGGAAGGGAGGATATAAGCTGGAGTTAGTTAGGGAAAAAGCTTCTGAGTTTTTCTATGGCCAGACGAATTTCTTCAAGTTCTTGAATTTCGAGAGTCGCGAAGCACTCCTTAAGATATTCGGTGTGTGCAGGGAAAACTTCTTCAAATATTTGCTCACCCTCTGGAGTCAAAACAGCTAAAAAGCTACGACGGTCATTTGGGGGAACCTCGCGACGCACCAAACCTTTTTTTTCCAGACGGTCGATAATACCAGTTAACTCACCCTTAGTGGTTAGGGTTTTCTTCGCTAACTTATTAAAAGTCATACCTGAAGTATTGCCCAGAGTGCAAATCACATCGAATTGGGACGAAGTTAAACCAAGCTGACGAACGTGAGCATCAGAATAACTGCGGTATGCATGATATGCAGAAACTAGCGCGCTTAAAGTGGGGTAAAACGTTTCAGACGCGGCAACTTCTACAGATTTTTTTCCATCGATTGTGGTCACAGGCTTGATTATATCTAAACAGTACATTAAAGAATGGCTTGGATGTAATAGGCGACTGGACAAATCGAGAATCAACGTGTTAATTCTTTATCGCCAATTAGCTATCGACAATTAGCCGTCTAACTATTATCCATTAATTGTTTAATATTATCCATTCACGATTCGGATAAACTTCGACAGCAAAGTATTAAACGACTTTTTGAGTTGGTGTCTACGATTCCACTTCTGAAACTCCAACTCATACTCTTCGGTATTTTTGTTAAAGTTGTTCCATCCATCTAGTCCAACTGCCAATACTGATATCAGCAAAGGATATAGTGCCCAAGAAATACTCCAACCACCGACAAAATCCACCATTAACAAGAACGCATTTACTATAGTATAATTACCTATACGTTTATGAAACTGTTTTTGACGGTACTTAGAAAATGCGAGTCGTTGCTGTACATCACCTTGTTGAACTATCCACTCACCTTCAGCAAGGTTTAGCAATTCTGGAGAAATTTCTAATTCTCTTGCAATTTCTCGTAATTGTTCGTAACTAAACTCTTTTTCCTGGTCTGAAGCTTGACGTGTAATTGCCAGGTGAAGAATTTGCTGTATGTCTTCTTGGGTATAAGAGCGTATAGGTTTGTTATCTGAAGGCGCCATAGTACTAAAATTCCAAATTAATATATAAAGTGGCGTATATAGTCATTGCTCTATTATTCCTAGCGTAACACTTATAGCCCAGACAGCGCGCGTCTGGATTTCACAACCGTTTGTATACTAATTACCGTACAAGTTACAAAACTACACAATTTGTGTTAATTGTTTATTTATTACTTTTAGCAACCACTACCAAAAAGTACAAAAATATGTATTTAACTTGGCTTGATAGCAATTCATGGCTAATTGAAATAGCCGATTTAAAAATTTTGGTTGACCCTTGGCTAGTTGGTCCATTAGTTTTTGGAAATGCACCTTGGTTTTTCAAGGGAGAACGAACCCAACAACGTTCAATACCAGAAAAAATAGACTTAATTTTATTATCACAAGGGTTAGAAGACCATGCTCATCCACCAACATTAGAAAAGCTTGACCGTGGTATACCAGTTATTGCTTCTGTAAATGCAGCCAAAGTAGTATCAAAATTGGGTTACACCAAAATTACAACCTTAGCGCATGGAGAATCATTTACTTTTGCAGATAAAGTCACTATCATAGCGACTCCAGGTTCACCAATTGGCCCAATGCTTACAGAAAACGGGTATGTGTTGGTAGATACAATTAATCAAACTAGTTTATACTACGAACCTCATGGTTATCACTCACCCACCCTCAAAGAATTAACACCAATCGATGTAGTCATAACCCCAATAATAGATATAGAAATAGTCTTATTTGGGTCATTTATCAAAGGTGTAAGCAGTGCTTTAGAATTAATCGAATGGTTAAAACCACAAGTAATAATTAATACCGCAGCCGGTGGGGATGTCAAATTTGACGGGTTGCTAGCATCAGCATTACGAGCAAAGGGAGGCGCCGCAGAACTGCGTAATCTTCTCGCACAGAAAAATCTTTCTACAAAAGTAATAGAAGTGGCGCCAGGTAAACGCTTTGAAGTTGAACTTGCTCGCGCAATTGGTACATAAAGTAGGGTGCGTGAAAGCCATTACAATCAAAAAGCGAAACGAAATTAAAGTGCTTTCACGCACCATCTAATTAAAATTTTGTAATGGCGCCGTACATTCTACGCCAAAAGTCATATACCCTACGCTTAAAACCTCGCGTGAGAGCGATTACAGACAAAAGCGGGAACAGTTTAGAGAATAAACCACTCTGAAGGCAGAGAAGTTTCTTTATAAATCTTAGTAAAAATGTTTAGTGTAAAAGTCTATAAACTACAACACCACCATAAGCAATTCCAGAATTCGTATGTTTAGTAACATCCCCCCCATATCCAAGCTTTATCATTACGGTTATCCGGATAGAGAGTAGGCATGGAACTAGGAGTTTTCACGTCAGTATATATATAGTGAGTTGTGAGGAACTGTATTTTTTCACTCAGATTTTTTAGTAAGTGCATTTTTTTAAACTATAATAATAAGTTTTGGCTATGCTACTTTACTAACGCTAAAATTTGTCGTACTATTAGATTAAAGCAAAACTCATACTGACTTCGTATTTTTACCGTCGCCGCCAGCGACCAAGAGCTATAGATACTCTTAAGCGAAAAACAGCGTGCTTCTAAATAATTTTCAACTAATGGGAAAGTAGGGGAACAAATTTGGATAACCGCTCGTCTTGACAAAACCTGTATAGACGCTCTTGTGACACCCGTGTTACCCAACAGCTGCGTAAGATTAAAACTGCCTTTCCCAACCAGCCTTAATAATTCAAGATTTATTCTTTAATGCGAGTAGAGGAAAAGCGCACCAATGCCTATAGTAAACATTTCAACCGAAGAAAATACGAACGCCAAATTCACGGCTGATATGGTGCGAACCTATCTGCGCGAGATTGGTCGTGTACCGTTATTAACCCGCGAACAAGAAATTGTTTTCGGGAAGCAAGTCCAGCAAATGATGACGCTTGTTGAAGCCAAAGAGGCTTTAGAGAAAAAACTGCGTCGCGAAGCTAGTCTGAAAGAATGGGCAGAACATGTCAAACAGCCAGAAGCTGATGTAAAGCAGACTGTGCATCAAGGTAAGCGAGCCAAGCAGAAGATGATAGAAGCCAATTTGCGCTTGGTAGTAGCGATTGCTAAAAAATACCAAAAGCGGAATATGGAATTTCTGGACTTAATTCAGGAAGGAACGCTTGGTTTAGAGCGAGGAGTTGAGAAATTTGACCCAACTCGCGGTTATAAATTCTCTACCTACGCTTACTGGTGGATTCGTCAAGCTATTACCCGTGCTATTGCCCAGCAAGGACGCACTATTCGCTTGCCAATTCACATCACCGAAAAACTCAACAAAATCAAAAAAGTACAACGAGAGTTAGCGCAACAGCTAGGTCGCTCCCCAACACCTGGGGAAATTGCCAAGGAACTCGAATTAGAGCCAGCGCAAATCCGTGAGTACATGAATATGGCTCGTCAGCCAGTTTCTTTAGATGTGCGAGTTGGTGACAACCAAGATACTGAGTTGCAAGAAATGCTTGAGGATGATGGTCCATCACCTGAGTATTACACCACTCAAGAGTTCTTACGCCAAGATTTAAACAACTTGCTTTCTGAGCTAACTCCTCAGCAGCGCGAAGTTCTTGCTTTACGTTTTGGTTTAGAAGACGGTCACGAATTATCGCTTGCCAAAGTTGGCGAACGTTTAAATTTAAGTCGTGAGCGCGTCCGTCAATTAGAGCATCAAGCTCTTGCTCACTTACGTCGGCGCCGAGCTAACGTCAAAGAGTATGTAGCTAGCTAGATTTGTGGGCAAAGCCCCACTAAGCTTAATTAATTTACCCATAGGCTAAGTAAAGCCTATGGTTTTTTTGTAAAAACTGTCTTTTAATAGATTTTTGAAGATATTTATTTCAAAAAAATCTAAAGAAAATATAAATATTGTTCATTAAGAATAATTACGTAGTTGGTTGAAATATTTAGATAACCAATCATTTTTTAAGTAAAACTGGTTTTTGTGTAAATAATCGTGTGGGAACAGCAAAAAAGACCTAAAAACATGGTAATTTAATCATTATTGTTAAAATATTACCAAAAATTTACCTACTAAAATTGTTTTGCTGAGAGAATAAAATATCAAACCTTAGACCGAGTGTCTACGTACAATAACTTAGGTATATTTATGTAAGTTAAAACAAGAACATATAAAGTCGAATATAAAGGCTTAAAAGTTTAGATATAGATTTGTGAGGAGGTGGCGAGGGTGCGTAAATTTACAAAAAACACAAAATTATTTCGTCGTTGGGGACTTCCTTTAGTAGGGTTATCATTGGTATTGGGCATGGTAACAGACCGCTCAAAACCAGTATTTAGTAATCAATTCGATAACGACCCATATTCTTACAGGGTACAACTACCTGACTCAGGAGCATACTTTGAAACGTGGAAAGAGCAACCGTCAAGTCTAGCTCAAAATGTGCCTAACCCTGAACAGTCAATGGTAACAGCAATTGTTCCCGAAGTTGAAACACCCAGAAGCAAGTCAACAGTTAGAACTAGTAGTAATTATCCTCAGCAAGACGGGATATATCTTTACGGACAATCACCTCAACCAGGACAATTGGGACAAGGTTATGTAGTGTTTGAGAAAAAACAAGGTCGCGTAGTTGGCGCCTTATATATGCCAGACTCAGAATATAGCTGTTTTAACGGTACCGTTGACGAAACGGGTGAGTTAGCAATGACCGTCAACCCTTATGGAGGTGAAAGTGGTCAAACTCAAGTTGCTACAAATAAAGACGAACCTAAACTCAACACAGACGAACCAACAAGCTATGCTTACTCAATAGCATTACGCGATTTTCATCAAATTGAGCAAATGAGCAGAATTGACCGCGACACCTTAAAAAAATGTCAAAATCAATAAAATCAATCATCGTAGAGACGTGATTTATCACGTCTCCTTTATCACGTCTCTTAATTAGTTATTCGTTTACTAATTTATAACTTGACTACCGTGACTGCGGGGGTCTTCTTCGCTACCAGTGGGCGCCACAGGAGCAGAAAATTTAGAAACTTCTCCACTAGCAGTAGCGTAAGGTAAAGGAAAATTATTAACTAATGCGCTAAGATTATTAGCCATGATAACGCGGGGTTGGTCCCCAATTGCTTGAGCAAGTGCTTCTCCATTTTTATCAAGAAACACGAAATGAGGTATACCGTCTACTCGGTAGCGCAGCATTTCGGGCAACCACTTAGTATTATCTACATTCAGCATCACAAAATTAAGTTTGCCTGCGTACTCTTTCTCTAGCGCTGCAATATCCGGCGCCATTTTTTGACAAACAGTACACCAGTTAGCATAAAACTCTACTATAGAAGGTTTACCGTTACTCAAAGCCACATCCAGCGGTGTAGACTCTTCACCTAAAGTTGTCAATGTTGCAGTAGTTGTTTCAGTACGTAAACCCAAAATTAGCGCAACACTCAAAACAATTGCTACGATTGCAATTAGGAAATTTCTAACCCGTGTTCCTGACACAGCGCTTTGCTGCGTATTAATTTGCTCTTCACCAGCCATAGCAGAATTATTAAAACATATTAAGGTACTATCATCATTTAGTTTAACGAAATATACATATATATATGAAAAAACGAGTTACTCTCACCTTTCCCAAACGCACAGTGCAAATGCCAGTTACATACCGACTAGCAAAAGACTTTAACGTCGCGGCAAATATCATCCGCGCACAAGTGGCGCCAAATCAAGTTGGTAAACTAGTAGTAGAGCTTTCGGGAGATATTGACCAGTTAGATGCAGCAATAGACTGGATGCGCGCTCAAAATATTGCTGTATCGTTGACACTTGGTGAAATATATGTAGATGAAGACATTTGTGTAGACTGCGGGTTATGCACTGGGGTATGTCCAACAGAAGCGCTGACCCTCAACCCAGAAACTTATAAACTAGTATTTACACGCTCACGTTGCATCGTTTGCGAACAATGTATACCTACTTGTCCAGTACAAGCAATTTCTACAAACTTATAACATTGGCAACGGATTACAACGGATGTAACGGATGAGTTAAAATATATCCGTTTTATCCGTTGCCTAAAACTGATACGAAACACCAACTGAAATAACTGGATAAAATTTAAATCCTTTAATATCGTCTTCAAGCTCTCTTTCTTCAACTCTCAAGTCACGGTTAATTTGTTCGCGTAAGCTTTCGTTAACTATATCAGCATCTAAATTAACTTGCGGCGCCCCTGCAAAAATAACTCCTAGGTTAGCAGAGAATCCCCAACGGTTTCCTGCTTTTACTGCATTACCCCAACCAATACCTAAATATGGTGCAATGTTATTGGGGAATGAAACTTTGCCTTTTACAGAAGAAATATCTTTGGTGGTATAGCGGTTGTTGTTGTACTCAAATTCTACGTTATCTCTAATTCTGCCTCTACCTTCAACTTTATTATCGTTGAATACCAAACCACCACTGACTCTAAATCCAGAATTTTTAAATGGATGGTAATCAACCAACGTCGAGACGTTTAGTAAATCTAAGTTGGCATCGTAGGTAACTTCATTTCGACGCTTCTGATAACCACCGACACTTATCGATGCTGCATTTACACCGACTCGTGCGTTTAAATTCGGTGTTAATGATTTTGTTACTGAGGCGCCAACACCTAGTGTACCAATTTCTGGTGTTATTGCCCATCCACTGGTATTATTGGTAGTGTCACTTGTTGATTTTAAATTGGAACTTACTTGTAAATCAGCAGCTTGATAAGATATTTCTGTAGGTATAGGCGCCGCATCTGAACTAAATGTATTGTCTAATAATTCTGGCACCGTTGAGTTAGTTGTAATTTTTTGAGTTTGTGCAGTTTCTATGGTTTGATTTAAAGTATTATTAGGTGATTGCACAGTTTCAAAGTTGATTTCGTTAGCAATGACGCGATTAGTTAATGATGTTGATGCTAAACTGGTTAATGTTAATTCTAATAATGGTAATCTCAATTTTGACTTTGACACTTCTATATCCTCCACTCCACATCTATTTTTTAGTTTTTATCTGCCAATTGCGTAAGCTTGATATTTAAGTGGTGGATGAACCCTTTAAGCTTTTATACCAATAATTTCACTCAAATATATCATTGATGTCTCAATCTAAGTGATTACACTTGGTTCTTTAAGCAATCTTCATCAATTTTTTTACCTATTCTTTGTGATTATATTTAGCGCTAGGATAGATGATGCGCTTTTTACAACGGTTTATTCTCTATATTGAGAGTCATATCGCAATTTTATTATCTTGATATATATGGTGCATTTGCATGTTAAACCTATAAAACCTAATACTCGTACAGAAATTAGTTCACTGTTACATTTGTCTATTCCTCTGGCATCTGCACAAATAGCTCAAGCTGCTACTGGTTTTGTTGATACTGTGATGATGGGTTGGTTAGGACAAGAAACTCTTGCAGCAGGAGGTTTGGCAACTACTACGTTTACGACGTTGTTGGTTATGGCAACAGGTGTGGTTGTGGGTATTAGTCCCCTCGTTGCAGAAGCGTTTGGGAGTGGTAATAATGCCAAAATTCAACAAGTTACACGACAAGGATTTTGGTTATGTTTACTTTTATCGATACCTTTAATGATACTACTTGCACATGCTGATTCGCTGATGTTGCGATTTGGTCAGGCGCCATCTGTAGTAAGTTTAGCAAAAAAGTACCTTGATTTTATCGTTTGGGGTTTTCTGCCAGCTTTAACTTTTTCAATGCTCAAAAGCGTTTTATCTTCACTTTCTCAGGTTCGACCCATCACTACCATTGTTGTTCTTGGAACTCTGTTAAATGCAGTTGGTAATTATATACTAGGGTTTGGCAAGTTAGGATTTCCAGCGCTGGGGTTATCGGGAATTGCCATAGCAAGTGTATTATCACAGTGGGTAATGCTAGTGTCTTTGATTGTTTATACGCTCAAGCACAGGGAACTGAGAAGTTTTCGGCTATTTAAAAAGTTACATCAAATTGAACCTAAGATATTACGCGAAATGATATGGATTGGGGCGCCGATTGGTATATCATTTGGTTTTGAGGTGGGATTATTCAGCGTTACAACATATTTAATGGGATTACTGGGTACCGATATACTTGCTGCCCATCAAATTGTATTTCAAACTATTGCTGTAATATTCATGGTTCCTTTGGGAATTTCTTTTGCCACAACAATTAGAGTTGGATGGTGGAGTGGACAAAATAATTCTGATGGAGTGCGACGTACAGCGAATATTAGTATGTGTTTGGGTGCAATATTTATGACTTTGATGGCAGTGTTATTACTAGCATTTCCACGCCCGATTATTAGTCTTTACTTAGATATTAACAAACCAGAGAACGCAAAATTGATACCATTAGTTACGTCAATGTTAGTTGTGGCAGCAGTATCACAAATTTTAGATGGAGTACAGACCACAGCACAAGGCGCCTTGCGTGGACTTAAAGACACACAAGTACCAATGTTATTAAGTTTCGCTGCATTTTGGCTAGTTGGGTTAGCAAGCGGTTATTTTCTAGGATTCCACTTGGGTTTAAATGGTGTAGGTTTATGGATAGGACAAGCTATTGGTGTAGGTACATCAGCAGGAGCGTTTATTTGGCGCTTGCGTCGTTTGATTGTAAAATTGGAAAGTTAATTAAGTCCTAAGAAACCGGGCTTCTTCACATAAAATAAACTGATAGCAATATATTTGGCAAGAAGCCCGGTTTCTATTCAGGTAAATTAAGATTGACTTTGACAATGCAAAATCTCTATAAAATTATGTGCGTCTAAAGGTTTAGCGTCCATCTTTATTGCTTCGCACAGCTTATGTATCTCATTTATATCCTCTCGGTGTTGCAAAACATAATTTTTTAGTTCCAACTTACCTGTATTATCATCACTGAGAGTCGTGTTGTAATAAACTTGACCATCTGGAGGTATAAGTGTCTCCAACTCATCACCTGCGAGAATTAAGACATTCATAGTCAGCTCGTCAGTGGTAATCATATTCAGCGTGAATTTATGAGAAGTGAGTAAACAACTCATGTTGACGAATTCGCGTAGCTGCTGATGATTAGGTAACTTCATAATCAAAATTTATTCGTCAATTTGTATTTATAGGAGCTAATTATAACCGCATTGGGTGAAAGCTAGCGCACGTGTAACGTCATGGTTTAAAGTAAAAGATGCATTTAATATTAATTTAATCTTGACGAAGGCGCCTGTGCGAAAGAAAGTTCTTGCTGGTAACTGGAAAATGTTCAAAACCCAGGCAGAGTCCGAAATGTTTTTAAAAGGATTTCTGCCTACGTTGGAGGAAACACCCGAAGCGCGCGAAATAATTTTGTGCGTCCCCTTCACAGATTTGAACGTATTATCGAGAAATCTACATGGTAGTCGAGTCCAACTTGGTGCCCAAAATGTCCACTGGGCAGAAAACGGCGCCTACACAGGTGAGATTTCGGGCGAAATGCTCACAGAAATTGGTGTACGCTACGTTATTATCGGGCATAGCGAAAGGCGCCAATTTTTCGGAGAAACCGACGAAACAGTTAATTTACGTTTGAGAGCAGCGCAAAAATACGGGTTAACACCAATTTTGTGTGTGGGTGAAACCAAACAGCAGCGTGATGCAGGAGAAGCAGAAGCGTTGATATCGATGCAACTCAAAAAAGACCTAGTAGATGTTGACCAAAGTAATTTAATTATTGCTTACGAACCAATTTGGGCTATTGGAACTGGTGACACCTGCGAAACAAAAGAAGCAAACTATATCATTGGAATGATTCGTAACCAACTAACAAACCAAAACGTTCCCATTCAATACGGTGGTTCAGTCAAACCAAATAACATCGACGAAATTATGGCACAACCCGAAATAGACGGGGTTTTGGTAGGAGGTGCAAGTCTCGAAGCAGACAGCTTTGCCAGAATTGTCAATTATCAATAATACATAACCTAGGGTTCCAACCCTAGGCAAAATTTATTCTTATGTCCAGTCAACTACATATACGTAACCATACTTTTGATTGGGGAGCTAAAACTTATATTATGGGTGTATTAAATATTACGCCCGATAGTTTTAGTGATGGTGGTGAATTTAACCGCGTTGATGCTGCTGTAATTCAAGCGCAAGAAATGGCATCATCAGGCGCCGATATAATTGATGTAGGTGGACAGTCCACAAGACCTGGCGCCGAACAAATTTCTTTACAAGAAGAATTAAATCGAGTTATACCTGTAATCACTGCAATTCGTGCGGCTACAGATAAAATAATTTCAGTAGATACAACTAGGTCAGAAGTAGCGAAATTAGCAATCGAAGCGGGTGGAGATATTATAAACGATATTTCGGGCGGTACATATGACCCTGAAATATTTAAAGTTGCTTTTTCTATGCAGGCGCCTATTATTTTAATGCATATCAGAGGCACACCAGCAACGATGCAAAAGTTAACAAATTATGATGATGTAGTGGGGGAAATAATCAGCTTTTTGAAGGGGCAAATAGAAAGAGCTGTAAATACAGGTATAAAACGTAATCAAATAATAATAGACCCAGGAATAGGATTTGCGAAAAACTACGAGCAAAACCTAGAAATATTTCATCGTTTAAAAGAATTGCATCAACTGGATTGTCCGATATTAATAGGTCCATCGCGTAAAAGTTTCATTGGTCGTATTCTAAACCAACCTGACCCTAAAGGGCGCCTGATGGGAACAGCAGCAGCATGTAGTGCTGCTATTTCTCAAGGTGCTGATATCGTTAGAGTTCACGATGTCAAAGAAATACGCGATGTTTGCCTAGTTACAGATGCATTAGTAAGAAGTTAAAAGTGCTGAGTGCTGAGTGCTGAGTAACAACTTTTAATCTATAACTCCGTTCCTCCGTTCCTCCGTTCCTTCACTCAGCACTCAGCACTTTCTACTCAGCACTAAATAATTATGCTGTTGCAGAACCATTTTCGGGGGGGTTATTATTTTGTACTAATTCATCAGTACCAATATCACCAACCATTTGAGCATAAGCTTCTGAGTTGACACCAGGGTTGAGGAAGACAACTTTTGCGTTGTTGCTTGTACCTAACCTGTGACTTGCTTCTACCTGTTCTTGAGCTACTAAGTATTTTAAAATCTCTTTGCTTTCAGGGTTGGTACGCAATGCTTCGGAAAGAATTTGAACGGATGTTCTAGTTGCTTGTGCGCGTTTAATAGCTGCTTCTTGCTCACCTTCTGCTGCTGTTATTGCCGCACGTTTTCTAATTACAGCAGCATTTTGGTCTGCCATCGATTTTTGAACGCTCTCAGGAGGTGTAATGCTTTGAATGTCTACCCGAATAACTTGTACTCCCCAGTCAGCAGCAGTTTCATTTACTGTTTTTAGTAAAGCTTGGTTGACTTCGGTACGTGATGCAATTGCTTGTTCAAATGTACGCTCTGCAAGATTTGCACGCAGTTCAACTTGAATCAAATTTGCTAACGCTACCTGAATATCATCAATTCGGTAGAAGCTTTTTTCCATATCGTTAATACGCCAAAATATCACACCATCAACTAGGATGTAGACGTTATCAGCGGTAATTACGTTTTGGGGTTTGATATCGAGAACCTGCTCCCTTGTTGTATCTTCCATCACAATGGAATCGATGAGGGGAACAATAAAGTTCATTCCAGGTCGAAGCTTACGGTGGTATCGACCTAACCGCTCTACAAGTGCTTCGTTTCCTTCATTAATTAGTTTAGCCGAACCTAATGCATAGCCGATAAGCACTAACACTATAGCTGCAAATGCTTCCATGTATACTCCTTAGAATGGTGTTTGAGGAATTATATCGTTTATGGGACAACACGTAGATTGTGCCCTACTTTAAGTCTAATAAGTTGATATTGTAAAGTTCATATCACAATATGGCTCAATTTGCCGCGAACTCTGCCCATTTTTTCAAGTTACCTGGTAGTTCTGATACTAAACGTAGTGGTAGCTGTGTTGTGGATAGTGATTTCGCGTATGCTGGGGTTAGAAATGGTTGATAGGTTTTTGCTTCATCGGTTTGCTGTTTAATAAACGCTAAACTGACTCCAGATACTAATTGACGCAGGTTGTTTGTTTCGGCGCCGCGTCGTTCTTTTACTATATTGGTAATATCGGCTGTTTGGTATGTGGGGTCACTGACGCTTAGGTGTGTTCCTCCAATTGCTGTAATTAAATATTTATTGCCTCTTAATTCTGTGAATGGAGCAAATTGATGTTTTAATGCTGGTGTTAAAGCATCATCACTGCTTGCTAACATTAATACTGGAGTATTAATATTCTCTAAACCTTTTCTACCAAATAAGTTACCGACTAGTGGGTTTAAAACAATGGCACCTTTAATACGTTTATCTTGAAGTAGGGTTCGGATATCACTATCTTTAAGTTCGACTGCTGCACATTGTAACCAGTCTCCAGGCGCCTCACCAAATAAAAGTGAATTTTTACAGAATTTACGTAGACTATCTAAGTCTAATTTACCTCCAGCTAAAGCTAACGCAGTATAACCTCCTAAAGAGTGACCAACAACGGTGACATTATCGGTATTGAGTTTATTTTGGAGTTGACCAGGTTGTAAATTGAGCTTTGAGAATTCGTTGAGTAAAAAGCTGACATCTTGGGGACGGTCGATAAATTCTTTTGCGCTAATAAGTTTTGATAAGTCAGAACTACTGTTTGTGACACGGTTAACTGCGACTGCATTACTACCGGGATGCTCTAAAGCTGCTACAGTAAAACCATACGAAGCTAAATGCTGCGCTAAATACTGTAAATGGCGCCTGTTTGCACCAAAACCATGAGATATTACAACTAATGGTTGCTGTGTTGTACCCGTAGTAGAATAAATATCAACCGGAATCGTGCGATTTCTTTGACGGTCTTGGAATGTAAAACTAGTTAATTGTACTTGTTCGTTTCCTCTTCTACCTGGATTGATGTTTCTAGGTAATGATATTATATCATTTTTGGGTAACTCACGTTCGAGTAAGGCAGCAAACGCTTGACTCTGTAAATTATTCGCATTCAGTTCGAGTGATAAGCCAATCGCTTTTGTCGCATCAACGGTAATATTCTCACCTGGATAGGAACGTACAAATCCTAAAACCGTCAAACCATTAAAACGACGAGCAGTTAAATTCAGGGTATCTTTAAGACTTTGAGCAGTACTACCAGGTATGATTCCACCTAAAGAAGAAATTAATCGCTGACCTTGAGGAGTTTTGGCAAGTCCATCAATAAAATTATCAGCAAACTCTGGATTTAATTGTAGCCTTTGATTCAGTACTTCCTTGACTTGTGGTGTTAAAAACGATGAGAACACCTGTAATTCTTTAGGTAATTTTCCGTTCTTTGCAAAATCTTCTAAATCATCAACTTGAATTTTTTGCTCAAAAGGTCCCAACTGTATAGTAATAGATTCTGCAGCTTGAGCAGTTGGCGCCACTATACCCCAACCACAAACAACACCCAAGCTGCACAAAAGAGAATTTAAAAAAGAGACCTTTTTCTGCCGCAGAATAGAACCCATAAATACATCCATTATAAAGAGCGCGCGTTGACACACGTGTTTGTCAGACAGAATTATGGTAATTTTGTTCCTTATAGCAGCAAAAAATGGGCGTTGTAGAGACGTTACATGTAACGTCTCTACGTAATATATCGTTGAAATTAGAATGCGAAGAGAGCGCGGAAAATACCGAGAAGACCTCCCAATGGGTTAAGAACCGTACCAAGAGTGTCACCTGTTTTGGTGATACCGTTACGGCTAACGATTACAACGTCGTTATTGCTGAGAATAGGATTAGTTTGTTCGTTAATACCTGCTGCTAAGTCAACTTTGACTTCACGCTTAGTTACTGAACCATCAGGGTTGAGACGCACTAGGTCAACAGTTTGTCGTGAAGCACGCGCGTCATTAAACCCTCCTGCTGCCAGTAGAGCTTGGTTTAAAGAACTATTAGGTTGAATATCTACAGGACCAGGACGTTTAACTTCTCCCACTACACCAACTTGAATTCTGGTTGGTGATAAAGTTGTTGTTGCTAACTGGGTTGCTTCGGAGCGGTTGACTTCGGTAGCTGTGGCAACAAAGATAGTATCACCATCTTGAAGTATGGCATCTTGGTCGATATCACCTTGGAGTAGTTGCCACAAGTTGATATTAATATCTTGCGGCGCCCCGGTTCGTGTTTGACGACGAATAACTACGTTACGTACATCTGCTCTAGCACCAATACCTCCTGCAAGCTGTAGCGCACGCATTACAGTTGGTTGACCAGTCACACTAGGCAAATTAGTTTGTGTAGTTCCAGCACCTGCTTCAGTTGCACCTGGGGTAACTAAATAAGAACCTGGACGCAAAACTTCGCCAATAACCGCAACTGAACGTGGACGAGTTGGGTCAGCAGCAAAGCTAGATGCTGCCAAATTACGTGAGGTTGCTAAATCAAAATTTGTAGCTCTAGGTATAAAAATAGTATCGCCATCACGTAAAGTAATATCCTGGGGAGAACGACCTGTTTCAATGAGCTGTCTTAAATTAAGATTAACTGATTGCTCACCACTGCGTCCCAAACGACGCCGCACTTGTACACTCGTAATATCAGCACTGAGTGTATAACCTTGTGCAGTTTGAATTGCCGCCAAAATAGTTGGATACTGGACACCAGGATTATTACCTGCACCACCTTGTAAACTCAAACTATAAGAACCAGGACGTGTAACTTCGCCTGATACTACTACGTTGATTGGACGTGGCGAAAGTAAATTTATAGAAATAATCGGACGTTTGAGAAATCTCGAATATCGACGAGTTATTTCATCCGAAGCTTGTTCAATGGTCAAACCTAGTACGTCAACACTACCTATTAAAGGTAAGTTGATAGAGCCACCAGGTGGAACTTGATAGTCACCATTGTAATTTTCGACTTCAAAAACATTGACTCGTATTAAGTCGCCCCCACCTAGTGTATAGTTTGTGTTTAGTACACCGGAAGCTGCACCAGTAGAAAAAGGCACTGTGCGGGCAGGGAGACGCTGCTGCGTTCGTGGTCTTTGAGCGAAGCTAGGGTTAGGAAATGCCGCAGTAATTGCCGTTAACACCATCAGCCCAGAAACAGGCTTAGACAATAATTTCAACGTTTTTGTATTAATCATAATTTCCCAACATCATAGATAAATAATTCTGCTCCAAACATTGTAATAAATGACTATACGTAAGTATCCAAGTTCCCTATCATTTTTGTATTCTTGGAAATACTTAATAATCAGGAGGTAGAACATTCAGCTTCCTTAAAATATTAATGAAGCTACCTTAAAATTTTTAATAATTTCATATTTCTAAATACTAAAATTGCCTATTTGTCAAGTTCATTTATTTAAGTAAGTTTAGTTGACACCAATCAGGTGCATGTGTTTTACATACAGACTGGCAGATAAAATTATGGATTAAGTACTTATAGCTTAATTCCTTATCAATAGTCACTGCTTTATAGAACATTTATATAAATATATTTAATTGAACACTATTTTAACAATACCTACTTTCAAATTAAACTTGGTGCCAAATTGGCAACGGATTATGAACGGATGTAACGGATAAACTTTTAGTATCATCCGTTACATCCGTTGCCAGATTACCCTTGGATATTGTGTATAAAAAATTCTTCTAATGAGGGACGAGATAAATTTATAGAAACAATAGTACCACCCATTAAACGGAGACTAGCGAGAAAATCATAGTAATCTCCCTCTAACTCACCTTCCCATAAACCATCGGCGCCGAACTGAATATTAGGTGCCCACTTTTTGAGAACTTCCCAGTCACCACCAGTACCTTTGACACGATAAGTATTTGTACTGCCCAGTAATTCATCAAGTGAACCAGAGCAAACTAACTGACCTTTAGCAAGAATAGCGACACGGTTACAAATTTTTTCAACCTCGCTAAGAATATGACTGTTAAAGAAAATAGTTTTACCAGAAGCTTTAAGAGTTAAAATAGTTTCGCGCATTTGATAGCGTCCCAAGGGGTCAAGACCAGACATTGGTTCATCCAAAAATACCAGTTCCGGGTCATTAATCAAAGCATGTGCCATTCCCACACGCTGTAACATCCCTTTAGAGTAGCGACGCATTTGTTTTTTACGTGCATCTTTGAGCGATAAACCAACTAACTCAAACAACTGAGGAATACGTTCTCGCTGTATTTTCTTAGGAATTTGGAATATACCGGCAGCAAACTCTAAAAATTCCCAACCAGTTAAAAAATCATATAGATATGCATTTTCGGGTAAATACCCAATGCGTTGCTTAACAGTATGGTCGCCCAAAGGTTTACCCAGCAACAAACCTCGTCCTGACGTAGGACGAATAATTCCGAGTAATAACTTTAACAGCGTAGTCTTGCCGGCGCCATTAGGGCCAAGCAAACCAAAAGTTTCACCTTTGTAAACAGCCAGCGAGCAACTTTTAAGCGACTCAACCTTTTGATTGAGAAAAAAGCCAGTAGTATAGACTTTTCGTAGCTCAGACGTAAGAACAACAGGTGGGTTCTCTTGACTATCTAATTCAAACTGGGGAGCATCTGCAACAGACTTCATCGTATTTTGGGATTGTGCCTTTTGCCACACAACTATACCATTCCAATTACAAGTTACCCAGATATCGACCAATAATAACATTTAAAGAGTAGAAAGTTCTGAGTGCTAAGTGAGTAGAAAGTGCTGAGTGCTGAGTGCTAAGTTGAGTAGGAAGTATTATTCAGCACTCAGCACTCAGCACTCAGCACTCTTTATTTACATCCGAGTGACTCGCGTGTTGATACACCTGTTTTAGGATTGGTGCCAGTTGCATTTACACAAAGCTTGATAATCTCAGGTTTATCGAGTACAGCATTGGTAAAATCAGCATTAGTAACATTCACACCATCGAAAACCGAACGTAGCATCATTGCATTAGTAAATATACCATCGCTAAAATCGGCGCCTTTAAAGTCAGACAAATAGGCAATACCTTCGCTAAAATCTACACCGTGTAAATTAGCATTGTGAACTGAAGCACCATTGAATACTCCACCCCGTAAGTCAGCATTGTTAAAATTAGCTTTCTCTAAATTAACGCTGGTAAACTCCTCTGCAATTAAACTCTGCCCAGAGAAATCTTTACCGATAAAACTTCCCCCAACTTTTGTACTAGTAACACCCGATGAACTCGCAGCGTTTGCTTCCATAGGAAACAGCAATACAAATACCAAAACGATAGAAGCTAAGACTTGCCAGAACCTAGTCATATTAACTTAACAAAACTCAATAATTCTTCATTAACTATTAAACATCATTTAGCAGGTCAATTGGAAAAGTCAGTAAATTTAAGCTGTGAATCAATGGTGTAAGTATACTTGAATACTTTGAACGCGACAGATATGATAACGTTTGTGCTTAAATTAAAAGTTAACTAAAAGCTTTATGCAAAAAAAGACAGTTGTTTTAATACATGGTTATGCTGAGAAGGGCGAATCGTTTCAAGTGTGGAAATCGAACTTAGAAGCGCGCGGCTACAATGTCAAAGTTCTTGGGTATACATCACTAAGTGACGAAGTAACGCTAAAAGATATTGCTTTATGTTTTGAACGCGCGTTGCATCTTCCTGGTGGATTAAAAAACGATGAACCGTTTGATGTGATAGTTCACTCTACGGGAATGCTTGTCATCCGAACTTGGTTAACAGCATATCCAGAACAGCGTCATCGACTTAAACGTTTAATAGGACTGGCGCCTGCTAGTTTTGGTTCACCTGTAGCGCACAAAGCTCGCAGTTGGATGGGTAGGTTAATGCGAAGCAACCGCGAATGGGGAGAAGACTTTTTTGAGAATGGTTATCGAATTTTAGATGGATTGGAATTAGCAAGTAAATATATATGGGACTTGGCGCACCAAGATTTGTTAGGTGATAAATCCGTATATGTAAATAATGGTGAACCCCCGTATGTATTTATTTTTTGCGGGACAAGCGAGTATACAGGGTTAAAGAAAATGATGCGACAACCGGGTCTAGCAACGGATGGTACAGTTCGCTGGGCAGGGTGCAGTTTAAACACGCGCAAAATTACAATAGATTTAACCAAACCACCCGAATCATTAAATCAAATTAGTATTGGTGCATGGCGCAACGCTACCATTATTCCAATGGCGCCTGCTTCAGGGTTAAATCATGCAACAATATTAAAACAGCCAACAAACGAACTTGTAGAAATGGTTGATGCAGCATTACAAGTATCGCAAGAAGATTGGTATAGTAACTTTTATAAAGGCGCCGTTAAATTAGAATATGAAAAAATAGCTCATTGGCAGCAATTTATAGTGCGTGCGGTCGATGAAAACGGAGACGCAATACCAGATTATGAACTCAAACTCGTAACAAAAATGAATAAAGAATATAAACCCATTGAAGGAATAGAATTAAACGAGCATTTATATACACGCGACACCAGCTTACGATGTTTTCAAATTAATATCAAACCAATGCAAACCAAAAAAATAGAAAATGTATGGCTGCAAATCAGCGTATCATCAGGTTCGCGGCTAGTTATATATAAAGGATACACTTCTAATGAAAATAAAAATAATCAAAACAATACAGGTACATGGCAAGGAGAAATTAATTTAACCGACATTTTATACAACTCAGACCAGCAAATCTTACAACCACTAACAACAACACTAGTTGAACTACGACTTAACCGCGAACCAGTGGAACAAGGAGTTGATGCCAATAATAAAGTTTCCTGGTTCTTAAACACTTGATATTAACCTAAGTCAAAGAGATGCTTCTACTGTTTGACAAGATTGTGCCAAGGTTTCATTTGTATTTTTTAATGCTCCCTGAACAGTTAAAACCGAACAGTGGGCATGATGTAATACATAATTACTGACGCTACCTAGGAAAAATTCGCTAAGTCCAACACGTCCACGGCGCCCGACAATAATTAAATCAGCTTGCCAGTTTCGAGCTATATCGCAAATTATACGTCCTGGGTCGCCAATATTTTGTGTAAATTCGGCGCTAATGCCATATGAAGCAGCACGTTGTGATAGTCCTATTAAAAAGTCTGTGTATTCTTGTTTCAATGCGTCCCACTTTTTGAGGGTTTGCAGTATAGCTTCTGAATGCATCGTAGGATAAAAGCTATACGGATCCATTGAAATTGGATTTACATAACGTTCTTCAAACGGTGATGTTACGTGTAATAACATTAAACAGGCGCCGTTTGTTTTTGCCATTGATAACGCTTCGTTAAAAACAGCTTCACCAATTTGATTATTTTCAACCGCAACCAATATTTTGCTATGCATACTAAATCCCCCACAACTATAAGAGAGATAAATATAATGTAACTCGCTTTATAAGGCGCCGCGTAATTGTAGTCATAAAAATATAGAATTAATACATCAATCGTTACATAATATCAAAGCAATGACAGCCAGTGATTTTGTTGGTCTTGGAATTTCTTATGCCTATGCGGTAACATTACTGTTAATTGGCGAAGTACTGCAACGAATTGTAGGTATAAAAGCTGATTTTACACGAAAATTTGTACACATTGGCGCCGGAATGTGGGTTTTCGGAATACTAGCACTATTTAATACATGGCAAATCGGTATAATACCTTTTGCTTCATTTATACTTATTAATTTTATACTATATCGTTATAAAGTGGTGCGTGCGCTAGATTCTTCTAACTCCTCACCTGGAACTGTGTATTTTGCAATTTCTGTGACATTATTATTTGCGGTATTTTGGCGCCCGCTTCATAATGACGAAGTACCAATTGCAGTTGCTGGGATAATGGTAATGACTTGGGGTGATGCACTAGCTGCATTAATTGGGAAATATTACGGTAAAAATAAGTATCAATTTGGGCAAAGTATTAAATCGTTTGAAGGTTCAGCAGTAATGTTTGTAGTTAGCACGATAGTAGTTTTTATAGTGTTGAAACTATTACCAGGTTCATTATTAAGTCAGAATTCATTACAGTGGGAAATGTGGAAGATAATTATTGCATCGTTATTAAGCGCAGGAGTGGCAACGGTTATTGAAGCAATATCACCACACGGTACAGATAACTTTAGCGTACCGTTGGTGGCAGCAGGTGTTATAGGGATAATAGGCAACATATAACACTAACCTTACAATGCAGAATAACAAGAATGTTGCTTTTGTTCTACGGCAACTAAGTAAAACTCTGTTAAAGTATTAAGTGCAGTAACAAACACACCTTCTTCGCTGTCAACATTTGAGCTTAACCACACACCTTTAAGCGAAATCTCAACGACATCAACATCACAATAACAAATTTCAATTTTATTATCGTTTTTAACAGCTTTGCTCAACTCATCAAATTCAAACGAGTCTAGTTTGATTGTAAAAGAAGCTGTAATATTTTTTACGTGAATATTACAACCGCTTTGCAAAGCTAAAACTACTCTAGTATTTATCCAATTTTCCCAAAGTTGGTCAATATATTCAAGGTCAAAGCTGTTTTCTGCGTAGGTAAGTTTTAACATAATTATCACTCTTTATATTGTTTTGAATATAAACTGAATATAAACGCACCCTCTTCCCCTTAGCTAAAAATGAGGCGCCAGTATTAAAACCTCAGCTTTCCTCAAGACTTTAAACCTGGGGGAAGTCAACAACCCAAGGGAATCCCTTAACTATATTGTTCCCAAAAAACTTGTTAAACTTGGTTAAATTCCTTAGAAAGCGCTGCGATGGCAAGAGTTAGCTTAGGACCAGAAGCGAAAAAACGCACATGCCGTTTATTTGAAGCATTGTTGGCTTATGCGAACGATGCGTTGGACTGCGATGAGTTGGCACTTGATGCGCTGCAACCAAATATTCAAATTCGCTGGTTGTCTGAGACTCGTTTGGTTATACGTACCAAAGTTAGGTTTTTACAAGCATTAACTGGACTGCAACAAGGTGAAAAACCCCTAAATTCTGAGCAAATCAAAGAAAGTCTCAGACGTTTGGCTGATTTTGTTGAAATATTAGAAGATAACCGCTCTACTCGTGGTGGTTCCGAAAATTGGCATTTTACTCTAAATCTATGGCACCATCGTCACGATACTGAAGCTAATTTACAACGCTTTGACCTTGAATGGGAACGGCGCCGTTCAGGGAAAGTATTAGAAGTTTCGAGTGCAGTAGAAGAAAAAAACCCTTGGAAAGATATATGTAAAGGAATGTTACATAATCAACTACGGTTAACGACTAACCCGTTGACTAGTGTAGATGGGATGAATTTTGAGTTAGATGCTGTATACGTACCGTTGGGTTTGGTTGAACGTAAACAACGAGATAGGCGCCGGGAAGATATACTACCTACACAAGGTTCGCGTTTGTATGAGTCTGAAGAAACGGAAATCATGCATTTTACGCTTGATTCGTTTTTGAAACAACTAGCTTCAAACAATAGTCAAGAGTTACATCGAATAGCGGTAGTTGGAGAACCAGGTGCGGGTAAAACAACGCTGTTACAGAAAGTTGCTTGTTGGATACTTGAAAACAGCGAAGATTTACCTATTTGGGTAACGTTAGCAGATTTACAAGCGAAATGCTTAGAAGATTATTTGATACAAGATTGGTTACGTGCAGCTATTCGTAAGCGTCATGTTCCTGTAGAAATTGAAGAAGAGTTTTGTGAACAGTTTTATCAAGGACGTGTATGGTTATTGCTTGATGCTGTTGATGAAATGGCAATGGAATCAAGCTATGCTTTGAGTAAAATTGCTAGTTTTTTAACTGGTTGGGTGGGTACTGCCAACGTTATATTAACTTGCCGTTTGAATGTTTGGGATGCAGGTAAAAATGCACTCTCAACTTTTCAAACATATAGAAACCTGAATTTTACTTATAAATCTAATCAATCTCCCAATTTAGTAGGGCAATTTATTCAGCGTTGGTTTCAAGATAATCCTATATTAGCAGAAAGACTACAAACCGAATTAGAGCAACCTGGGCGCCAGCGCATTAAAGATGCAGTAAAAAATCCTTTGCGTTTAGCGTTAATGTGTCGAACTTGGGCACTTAATCAAGGTGAGTTTCCTTCCACAAAGGCTACGTTATATAAACAGTTCGTAGAAGCAATTTACGAATGGAAGCAAGACAGATTTTTCACAACATCCACACAGCGACAGCAGTTAAACCAAGCTTTGGGAGAGTTGGCACTACAAGCAATATCTACTGCTGATACAAAATTTCGTCTCAGTCATAGTTTTGTATGTAAACTATTAGGGGCGCCGGACGAAGGATTATTTCAACTAGCATTACTATTAGGTTGGCTGAACCAAGTAGGTATTTCTGAAACTCAAGGAGAAAAAGTTTACGCCTTCTATCATCCAACATTCCAAGAGTATTTTGCTGCCCTAGCAATTAACGACTGGCAATTTTTCTTTAATACTGTATCCCCAGTTTCATATCGAATATTTGAACCGCAATGGCGCGAGGTTATACTACTATGGTTAGGAAGGGAAGATATATCTGGGCAGAGCAAAGACGAATTTATTAAAGCTTTAATTAAATTTGACGATGGTGTTGGTAAATACTACAGCTATCAAGCATACTTCTTAGCTGCTGCGGGAGTCGCTGAGTTCCCTAGTACATTATCATCAGAGATAATAAATTCTTTAATTAAATGGCGGTTTGGTTATCCAGTAGCACAAAATAAATGGTGTCGTTTTCCGGCGCCAGTACAAGAAGGCGCAAGAGTCGCATTACTCAAAACCGACCGCAAATGTGCAATTACATTATTATCAGAATTTATTCAAAACTGTCCAAACGAGTTTGAAACTTGGAGCGCTGCATATAGTTTAGGTAGAACATTTGACCTAGGAAATACAATAGCAATTGCAGCCTTAGAAAAATTAGTAAGATTAATTCGTCAAGAACCGTTACGCTTACAATCTGCCGATAGTTTAGGAAAAGTTGACCCAGGAAATAAGACAGCTATTAATGCACTAACTGAAATTATCGAGTCTAGCAAAAAAGACTCTGTGCGTCGTAAAGGCGCCTATTTACTTGCGAAAATAGACCCAGGAAATCAAACTGCGTTTTCCACATTTGAAGCATTTGCTACTAGTGAGAATTTAGAAATACGGCGCCATGTTGCCGAAAATATGCGCGCGCTGGTTGCCGAAAATTCAAGTATACTATTTCATATCAACTCTATTCCAGTTTTAGCTAATTTAGTAAATCTTGATTTAACTAAGAGCAAAAAACAGTTAGTAAAATCAAGCAAATCAAGAAAACCTCGCAAACCAGTTGATATAACTCGGTTGGTTGCTGCATTAGAGAATGGGATTAACCTTGGTAATGATGAAGATATCAAAATACATAAAGCGTCGAAACTAATACTTCTTGACCCCGATAATAAGATAGCTTTTGATACGCTAATTGAGTTGGTCAAACATGGGAAAAGCGATGATATTCGTAAACATGCAGTAGAAAGCTTTAAGAAAGTCTTGCGTGATGAGCAAATTCCCAAATTAATAGCGGCAATAAAAGATTGTTTTTGTAACCAAGACGTAAAGACGTTACATGTAACGTCTCTACATATGGAACAATATCGTCACTGCTATAAATTAATTTGGTACTGTGCGGAAAAAATGAATTATATTGATTTTTATAAAATATGGTTAGCAACGGATACAACGGATGTAACGGATGATTTGTAATAATATAATCGTATGGTGGGCAATGCCCACCCTACTATTACTATTCGTTATTAATTATTATTATCGCAACCGGATGTTGAAAGTCGCTGGGGTAATGTTTATTTATTACTTGCTACCCGCAATTTTTCCCACTCGGAAATAATTCGTCTGAGATTAGCAGGATATTTCTGTAAATCGTCTTGGGTATATTCAACAACGGCGCCGTAGTAATTAAATTGATAACTGCCCGCATCAGCAGCTATGGCACTCATGTTTAAATAACTTAAGCGATGAAAGTGGTTAAATGAGTTTTTAGTTAAAACATCAGTAAATTTATCTAGTTCCTGTTTACTGAGTTGGCGAATGGTTTCTGGTTTACCTGGTTTTCTAGCAATTGCGCGTCGGGTTAATAAACCATCCCTCGTTAATTCCCAGGCATAATATTCACTTGAAAATCCTGTAGTTTGGGCAGCTTGAAAAATAACCGAATCGCCAGATGTAGGAATAATTTTATTTCTGTTGATAATTTTAGGAGCGCTAATTTTAGCATTGCGAGGTAAACTTGCCGTTGAATTGTATGCCAGCCTTTCACCATCGTTACTCGTATGATAAACCCAGAAGCGGTTTTGAGCTTGGTTAGAAACTACTACTCTGAAACCTGAAATAGCAATTGCGGTACAGGGTCCATTAGGTTTTGGTATACCCATACATCCATCCCAAGTTTCAGAAGTTGATGCATGGAGCTTTAAAGTATTTGGTGAAACACCAAAACGCTTTTGAATATCATTTTGAATTAAACGGAAAGTACTTTGCGGTAGTTTTTGCCCGTTAGATTTATTAGATTTATTAGTATTTATTACAAAATTTTCATTAGTTATACTAGCTTCTGAAGCTTGGCTTTTAGCGCTAGTATTCATAAATATTTGACTACCAATAATTGCTGTTAATAGCGTAGCAAAAAGAGCAGATTTAGGTAATAGCATAATATATTTAATTTCCAAATTTTCTACATCTTGAATATAAACGATGAATTTTACACAGATAGCAATGGTTACAAAATTTGATACACAGCTAATATTCTATCTAGTGAATTACTCACAAATGGGAACATTGACATTAAAACATACGTCCAACAACTGCTTATTACGAAGGCAAAGTTTTAGTAGTTGATGCGACCTTACCCTATAAAGATGAAGGATATAACAGATAAATAAATCAATTATCCGTTACATCCGTTGCCTAGGCTGTTTGAAGTGTTTGAATTGTTTTCAAAGCTTCTTGTACGTGTCCTTCAAAGTTAAGCATTGAGTCAAATACAAGTTGAACCTTACCCGAAGCATCAATTATATAAGTAATACGACCAGGAAATAGTCCAAACAAAGCTTTGGCGCCATACAAACTACGTACTTTGTCACCCTTATCACTCAGTAACAAAAAAGGTAACTGGTATTTAGCGGCAAACTTATGGTGTGACTCATTAGAGTCTGCGCTAACACCGATAACTTCGGCGCCTGCTGATTTAAAGACTTCGTATTGGTCACGGAAAGCACATGATTCTTTTGTACATCCGGGTGTGTCATCTTTGGGGTAGAAGTATAAGACGACGGGTTTACCGCGATAGCTGCTAAGGCTTACAGAGGTGCCGTTTTGGTCGGTCAGGGTAAAATCGGGAGCTGTATCTCCAACTTTGATAGCCATAGGTTATTTAAAGTTCGTTAACGATTGGATATATTTCTTTACAAAATTTTAACTTAGTTTGGGCTGCTGTAAGTAATATGGGCGAGTCTAGGTGAATGGTTGTAGTATTTTACAGTTGAGTAATAAATTACCTCCCCATAAAATAACCTACCTAATAACGTACTTAATTTGAAATTTGATTATTATGCGACTTACTTCACTTGATGTCTTTCGTGGCATTACGATAGCTGGGATGATTCTTGTTAATATGGCTAGTATTGCTGAACCGGATGTATATGCTCCCTTGGTTCATGCTAGTTGGAATGGGTGTACACTTGCTGACTTGGTGTTTCCCTTCTTTTTATTCATAGTTGGTGTAGCAATGGCTTTTTCGTTCGCTAAGTATACTGATACGAAAATCCAAGTGGCAAGAGAACGTGAAGCGAATGTAGCATATCAAGGTTCCGGCGCCAGTGTATCAGTGTCATCTAAAGCACCAGCACAACAAAAGTCTTTAACTCCGCCTTATGGAAAAATATTTCGTCGTGCGTTAATATTATTTGCCTTGGGATTATTTTTGAACGGGTTTTGGAACAAAGGCCCGTGGACTTTCAATTTTGATAGTCTTCGCTATATGGGAGTGTTGCAACGCATTAGTTTATCGTATCTGTTTGCGTCACTCATTGTTTTGACATTACCTAAAAAAGCAACATGGGTAGTTGCTGGTTTACTACTTGTTGGTTATTGGTTAGCAATGATGTATGTACCTGTTCCAGGTTTTGGAGCGGGTATTTTAGATGAAACTAACCCAGGTGCAAATTTTGCAGCATTTATTGACCGCTCTATTATACCTGCAGCGCATTTACATGCGAGCTTTAAAAATTTAGGCGACCCCGAAGGGTTATTTAGTACCATTCCTGCTATTGTTAGTGTTTTACTTGGTTTCTTTACAGGTCAATGGATACGTACACAGCCTGTTAAAACACGTACAAGTATAGGATTAGCATTATTTGGAATAGCTTGTTTAATAGTTGGTTTAGCTTGGAGCTTTGTATTCCCGATAAACAAAAAACTTTGGACAAGTTCATACGTAGTATATACAACAGGAACCGCTTTACTATTACTTTCAGCTTGCTATGAACTAATTGAAGTACAGGGTATAAAAAAATGGGGAGAGAGTTTTAAAATATTAGGTATGAACGCTATCGCTATTTTTGTCGCCTCAGTATTATTAATTAAAGTGTTAGTCAGAACTATTATAGGCACAGGTTCAGAGGCGCCTAGCGCATATAATTTTATCTATAAAAACTACTTTGCATCTTGGGCAGGAGCAGTAAACGGTTCATTTCTATTTGCCTTCGCTACTTTATTATTATGGTTCGGTGCCGCTTGGATAATGTATCGTCAACGCTGGTTCATTAAAATATAATTATATGTAAAGACGTTACATGTAACGTCTCTACGATGAATATTCCAGGCATTGTAAAAACGCTTTGGCTTCAGGATGTTGAGAATTGCGGAACTGTTGCGGCGCCTCTAGTACAATTAATTCACCTTGGTGCATCAACCCAATACGCGAAGATAAAACAAATGCTTCTTGGATATCGTGAGTTACAAAAACAACCGTTTTTCCCAAATTTTGCTGTAAACGCTTAAATTCTCGTTGAATTTCTAACCTCGTTATTGGATCTAATGCTCCAAACGGTTCATCCATTAACAGCATAGGAGGGTCAGCAGCAAGCGCTCTGGCAACACCAACTCGTTGTCTTTGTCCTCCCGAAAGTTCATGTGGATAACGTTGGGCAAAAGTCGAAGGTTCCAAACCTACCAAATTTAATAACTCATGTGCGCGTGTTTTTATTTGCTTTGGTTTCCATTTTTCTAATGACGGTACTAAACCAATATTACGTTCAACTGTAAAGTGCGGAAATAAGCCTGTTTCTTGAATAACATATCCTATTCGGCGCCGAAGTTTAATTTCATCCCATTGCGTTGTTGGTATATCATCGAATAATACCTCACCCTCAGTAGGCGCCAAAAGTCGATTAATCAATTTCATCGTCGTAGTCTTACCGCTACCACTACGCCCAAGTAACACCAATGCCTCACCTTTATATATACTAAAGTTTAAATTAGATACTAAAGCACGATTATTACGACGCAGTGTAACATTACGGAACTCAACGGCTACTTGCTTTTCTTGGGTCATACAATACTATATATCATAATTGAATACGATTATGTTGGGTTACGCAAAGCCTCCACCCAACCTACATGCTATCAGGACGGAATGTATAATTGAATTCTTGTAGTAAACTAACGGGCAGGCGCCTGCCTAAATAAATAATTTAATATTAAATGTGAGTGTATGTATTCCCGGCAAAGCATTATTGACAAATTTTCAACTTTTATTCAATTCGATGCGGAACGTTTCCAAACTTGGATAAAAGATGGTAGGTTGCGTCGGAGTATTCAAAGCTGTATAAATAAAAATCCAGAAGAGACTTCAGATAATGTTTGGGCTATATATTGGTATAAACGTTGGCAGAAAGAACAGTTAAGTATTGCCCAGCAACATTTGAATGCGTATCTCCAAGAACCTTGTTATTGGAGTTCGCAGAAGCTAGCACAAAGTTTTAGTGCTACTCAATATTCTTTAGCTGACTTTTTCCAAATTGGTATTATACAAGTTGAGCGTATACTCAAAGGGTTTAATCCTAGTCAGGGTTTTGTCCTTAAAAATTATGCTAGTACTATTTTTAGTTCGATTATTCGCGAAACACTACGTCAACGTCACGAAGTTGATATTTGTTCGACTTGGGGAATGTTGCGGAAAACCAGCCAAAAACGTTTGATAGAGTCTTTAGAAGGAGCAGGGTTATCTAAAGAAACGATAACTAACTATACTAATGCTTTTAACTGTTATCAATTGATATACGTTCCATCTCAAACCAACACCAGCCGTAAGCTTGCACGTCCCGATGATAAAACGTGGGATGCTATAACAAAAGCATACAATATGCAGGCGCCTTCTAATGTCAGCGCCCAAACGTTAGAAAGCTGGATGCAAACCTGTGCTTCATCGATACGTAATTTTTTGTATCCACCAGTAACTTCTATAAATACATCTACAGGAAGTGAAGATACTTATGAAATTATCGATAATATACCTAGTAATGAAAATTCTCCATTAGTAGAGATAATAGCCGAAGAAGAACAGCAAGCTCGTAATTCTCAACTTTCTGAGATTGGTCAAGTATTAGTTGAGGCAGTTAATAAGCTTGAACTAGAAGCGCAACAAATTTTAAAGCTTTATTATATTCAAGGACTGACGCAGCAGCAAATTGCTAAGAAGCTCGATATTCCACAGTATACGGTATCGCGGCGCCTGAATAAAATACGCGAAGGTTTACTCAAAGCAGTTTTTACTTGGAGTAAAGAAAAACTGCATATAACTATTACGTCGGACATACTTAAGAGTATGAACTCGGTTATTGAACAATGGTTACAGGTTTATTATAGTAGTGGCGCCTATGTTAGTAATTAACGATTTAATTTTAGAAATACCACAGCAAGCTTTTGACGAAGCTTGGGATAGTCAAGTTTATTCTAATTCTACTGCCCGTTATCAAGCGTATATAAATGAACTTTGCCTAAGTAGTATCTTGCCCTGGTTACAACAAGATAATCGAACTCAGGCAAAGGTATTTTATAATACCACTGCATCACCCAGCTTTTGGGAACTGGTTAATGGGACCGTTATAAATGTAGACTCGATGAGAATTGTTTTAGTTCCACAAGAAACTATTGATTTGAGCGAGTTACGAGTTCCTCAAGAATGGGTAGATATACCCGGTTTAGTTGGAGATTATTATTTAGGAGTGCAAGTTATACCCGAAGATAGATGTATTCGTGTTTGGGGTTACTGTACACATTTACAACTTAAAATGTCAGGGATATATGATTCTTACACTCGAACTTATGCGGTTGATGCGAGTGATGTTAACGACATAAATATATTTACTTTTGCCATATCTTCTGAATTTATTGAACCAACTCGTGCAGAAGTGTCATCTTTACCAGCTTTATCTACTACGGTTGCTCAAAATTTAATTACACGTCTTGGGAATTCTGGTATTGTATCACCTCGTCTTGAAATTCCTTTTCAAACATGGGGCGCCTTAATTGAAAATGGGGGTTGGCGCCGAAGTTTATATCAGCATCGAATTGGGCAACCAGAACAATCTATAATTGAGTGGCTACGAAACGGTGTGACGCAAGCTGCACAACAGTTAGGTTGGGGCAATCTTAATTTACAACATCTTGGCGCCGCACGAAGTATTGAGCAAATGGCGCCTAACAGTATTTTGGCACGACAATTAACAATAGCAGGGCAAATATATGAATTGCGGATAATTCCTCAAGTTAACGAAGAATATACAACATGGCGATTTGAACTGCGCTCAGGTGGAGTGGGTATTATTCCCGGAGGTTTTAAGTTGAGACTACTAACAGAAGATTTACAACCTTTCCCTGATAACGAAGATATTGCTACGACAGCGACAGAACAATTGTTCGTAGAAGTAGCTTTAGAACCAGGGGAAGGAATAGTTTGGGAGATTGAACCAGTTCCAGAAAATTATGACCAAGAGATTTTAAGATTTTAAAGTTTCAAGGGCTTTGCTTTTTTGTAAGTCTATCACCAAATTGTCACTATCACGTCGAGCTTCCCAGGCGCCGAAGTTCCACCTTCCTATATTCCACTCTCCATGCATATAATTCTCATCTTCTGAAATTGTGCCAGTATATGTTATTGCTGCGGAAGAAGTCGTAATGTAACGTTTGATAAAACTAATACTTCGTCCAACTACTTTACCTTGAAGACGTGCTTCCCCCAAATAGCAGTCATCTAAAACATTACCGCTTAAAGTATTACCACTTTGAATAAGTGCTATTTCAAAGCGAGTTGGTGTCCCTAGTTGCCAGTACGTACCCAACCAAGTGCCATTTACATCTGCCATAAGCTTTATAAATATGGAGCTATTACTTATGGCTATTTTAATATGCCCTATTCAGGTAGAGTTATATAAAGTAGGAGAATTAAGAATTTCGTTTATAAAATAAGTTTATTTATGGCGCCAGCTTCAGAATCAAATCAAAATGCGATTGGTGTAGCAGTAATTGGAACGGGGTTTGGGAATAAAGTTCATATTCCTGGATTTCAAGCACACCACCGTACCCAAGTAGCAGCAGTTTATCATCGCGATTTAGAAAAAGCCAAGCAGATTGCGACTGCAAACAATATACCCTATGCCAGCAATAATATAACTCATATTGTAAGTTTACCTGAAGTTGATGCAGTTAGTATATCAACGCCGCCATTCCTCCACTACGAAATGGCAAAAACTGTTTTAGAAGCAGGTAAACATCTACTGCTAGAAAAGCCTGTCACTTTAAATGTCAATGAAGCTATAGAATTATATCATTTGGCAAATCAAAAAGGAGCAACTGCCACAGTAGACTTTGAATTCCGGTTTATACCTGGGTGGCAATTCTTCGCAGAACTGTTAGAACAAAAATATGTAGGAAATAAGCGTTTAATTAGAATAGACTGGTTAGGCGCCTCACGTGCAGACGCAAGTCGTCCTTGGAACTGGTACTCACGTAAAGACCAGGGAGGAGGAGCATTAGGTTCATTAGGTTCCCATGCATTTGACTATATACATTGGTTATTTGGCCCAGTAAATAAACTTAGTGCAAATTTAACTACTGCTATTCCAAATCGTGTAGACCCCAGTACTGGGGAACTAAAAGCAGTAGATAGCGATGACACATGTATGTTGATGCTGGAACTAGCAGATGGAACACCGTGTCAACTCACAATTAGCGCAGTTGTACACGCACATCGTCCCCATTGGGTAGAAGTATATGGAGATGAGGGAACATTAGTATTAGGCAGCGAAAACCAGAAAGATTATGTAAATGGATTTCATGTTCTAGGAAATAAAGTAGGGAAACCGCAAGCAGAAATAGAAATACCCAACCATTACTTGTTTCCCAAAAATTACGCAGACGGTAGAATATCAGCATTTATTCGTGTTATTGATAACTGGGTAAAAGCTATCGACCAAAAACAACCAATCACACCTTTATTGCGTGAAGGAGTATATTCACAACTTCTAATGGACTTAGCACACGAATCTAACGAAAAATCTCAATGGGTATACGTTCCAGACCTAACCACCCTTATTTAAATCGCAGCTAATCTATTACAATATCTTGAAATCTCTCCGCTTTAAAAAAACGGAGATTCTAATTAAGCTGTTTATCTACTGGTGCCAATCATTAGCCGTCGGCGCCGCATCAAACCAGCGTAAGTTATACCCACAGCAACCAAAGTCAAACCAATTGTTGGTTCTGGTACTTTTTGTGGAACTTGAATAGAACCGCTCACTAGAGCTTGCCCTCTTAAGAGAATAGTTTCTCCCAAAGTAACTTTGTCTTCTTCAGAAAAATCAAGTATACCAGTAGCACCTTGAAATATGCCCTCGCCGCCAGTGATATTTAAAATACCAGAGCCTTTAGCAGTTAGTTTTTCAAAGTCAATTTTTGCCCCAGCATCAGCGGTTCCAAATAACTTGTTTGCCCCGTCTCCAAAGGTAATAAAGCCTTGTGGATAGCCTTGCAAACCATATATTGTTGGGTCTACGTTAAAGCGGACTTCTCCGGTAGCTACGTTAGTTTTAGAGTATACCAGCCCGCCGTATGTATCTAAGCCATAAGGCGCGTCAGTACTTACAGCACTCTCAATTACCTCTGCAAGGTCGTCAACTATAGGCTTAATCTTAATTGTTGTTTCGTAATTACCGCTAAATGGGTAAATAGTTTGCGCGTTTGTTCTAGCTGCACCCGAAACAAAATTAAGTAAAGTCAGGACTAGTGGAAAAAACCACACACCATGTTGTCGGAGTATCATTTGCAAGCCTCCAATATTGAAAAAATATTAATTTTCATAAAAAGGCTATCTTAACGTATACGAGTTAATGATTAAATAGCTTTTTTTACTCAACTTATTAATAAATATCAAATCCTAAGTTCGTTTGCTATTAACAATCTTTTGATTAACTTGTGAATTTTTTTGTTGTTGCAATAAACCACATTCCGCGCCTTCATCACAAGTTCATTAGTACTTAAAAAGTTTTCAGGAAATAGTGAAATTGGCGCCACCCTACTCAAACGCTCGTTATCAATTCTTGAACTCGCTACCATTCGGAATGAGTGACAGAAAAGTTTGTTCCAAATGGTGTTTGTATAACTTGTAATTTATGTAAAACAGAATCAAATTGTAATTTTTTTTTAATAGCGGGTTATTAAGGAGTTTTTGAGTAAATTTTACCGGAGCATAAAATCTAGCTTTTGCACGTATTGGCATTGTCCAAATATCAATATCTGGATGTTCATCCATAAAGCTGAGAATATCAATAACTTCAGCGGTTGCGTAAATTCCTGCATCTTTTCCGGCAATCCAAATTAATACATTATCTGATGGTTTAATTTCTTTTGTGTATCGAGTGACTAGCCAATAGATAATATCTAGCTTATGTATTGCGTCTTTAATACTGCTTGAAAAGTCCAGTATTGCATTGTAAAATTCCTGGTTCACATAGTTTATAATATAATTTGTTTTCAGGATTGTGTGGTATTTTTTATTAAATTTAAAAAAATGGTTTTATGTTGGGTTACGCTGTCGCTTTACCCAACCTACATTGTTAGAGTAGAGTTTTTACAGCATCGCTGAATTTTTCATAAGGTGATACTCCAACAATGGTTTCCATTAAGTTTCCATCTTTGTAAATCATTACTGCTGGAATACTGCGGATACCTAACCTTTTGGCAAGAGTTTTACTTTGGTCTAAGTCTACTTTCGCTACTTTGACGGTACCTTCAAATTCTTGAGCTAACTTATCCATCATTGGAGCGACCATTTTACATGGTCCACACCAACTAGCTGTAAAATCAAATACAACTACTCCACTATCAGCAGTTATAATTGAGTCAAATTCTTCTTCTTTAATGTATGCAACTGTCTGCATAGATGCTCCTAGCGTTTGATAATTACTTGAATATAAACCTTTATCTATCCGAAAAGCCCTTTACTTTTCTTTCTATCTATACATCGCATTGTACTAAGTTTTGTATAGCTGGTGTACATATGAATCAAAACTTAAAAAAACTTAATAATTTAGCAAGACTTAGAAACCGGGTTTCTTTATTAAAAACTTGTAATAAAAATAAAGATTTTGTTTAGAAACCCGGTTTCTTATGGCAAAATATGAATTTTATCGTCAATTGAAATTAATTTTGCTTCTTCAGAGGTTGGTATACGAGTATTGACTGCTAAACGGAAAAAATGGTTAAAGCGTGACTTATTTGACCATTTTGGCAATGTTTGGCGCCTTTGTACAACAAAAGTTTTTTGGAAATTAGGTAGCTGTGTACCTGTTTGGGTGTTCCGAGTGACAACAACACAACGTTGACAAGGGTTAACACCAATAAATTTTACGTCTCCAATTTGAAAGTCAACAGTTTGGTTTGCTTCTGTAAATAAACAATCTTCCCAAAAAGCAGGGACACTACTAATTTCGATATTGCTACGAAACCGTAAACGCACCTCTTCTACATCGAGTTGAGGATACCATGATGCAACAGCTTCAAGTGTCGCAGTACTAATAATCGTCGGGCCAGGAGAAACAGTATCATCAGGAAACCCCATATCTAAATTTTGCTTTATCTGGACAGGGAAACCAAAGTACTCACTCAACCATCCTTCAAAAGCTTTACGTTCATCTTTAATATGAAACGTTACTTCAGCGAATTTAGGCGCCGACACAGTAACAGTGTTATTATTTAAATCAAATCGAGAACGTATTGCATGAACACGTTGATTAGACTTACCATTGACAAAATTACCCGATTCATCAACAATAGCAAACTCACGGTCAAATTGTAAGGCGCCACTATTCAAAATCCTTACACTCTCAACTTCAACTCCATCTAAAGCCTTAATCGGATAAATAAATAATTTTGAAACAAAAGGAATAATATTATTCATTTAAAAACCTCGTAGAGACGTTACATGTAACGTCTCTACATTATAGGTAATTAACCGGACATTATAGTTCAATGCCTCTTTCTTGTAATTGCCTTAACAGATCTTGGTAACGTTGACGTTCAAGTTCAGCTTGTTGTTCTGCGGATTGAGCGCGTTGTTCTGCTTCTTCACGCTTTTGTTTTTCTAGTTGACGCTCAAGGTCAATTTCAACGGGTGTTAAAAAAAGGCGCCCATCTGGACGATAAATTTCTAATGTTATTGTTAATACAAACCTAATTTTTAAACGTGGACTTGTCCAACCATTTATATTAGCAATCGGTACTAACCTGTTATTCGCGCGCGTCCAACCTTGTAAGTTATTTGTTTCTGGGTCATAAAGATAATACTCTTCTACACCGTATTTTTCATAAAAGTCACGCTTCAAATCCATTTCTGGTTTATTGTTGCTTGGTGACAATATTTCAAAGACCACCTGTGGCGCAATATTTCCTTCTAAATGCTGTAAATATGAACCGCGATAACCCTTCGGTCTACCAAATACTACCATGACATCTGGCGCGCAGCATTTCTGACTTCCTTTAATCGGATACCATAATAGGTCTCCAGCAATGAATATATCTTGAATTGCTGCAAACAGCATTTCTAAATTTTCTTTAATTTTTACTATCCATTCATACTGTAATGTATTATCTGCCATTGGTTGACCGTCGCTTTCTGGGTAAATAAATCCTTCATCAGCGGTCGAACCATATGTAACTTGTCGTACCATATTGCAGCACCTCCAACTCCACGAGGTAGTTATCCTTAGTTTAGATGGTAGATCCAGAATTTTCCACCGCATCGTTAGGTAGTAAGATACTACGTACAATATATTTACTAGTTAGTTATATATGCCAGATTTTTAACTGGTATACAAGGTTAGGTAGCAAATAGCACAGTGGGAATACTTGTCGCTATTATTTTGTGCGCCAATGGCGCACAAAAATCGTAATACAAATATACGGGTGCGATAATTCTTCTCTATGTATAGTTATATAAACATATGACTCATAAAGTTAAATTAAGCGTAGGAAAGCGGGATAATAATTTAAGCTTATCTTGTTCGTATGCTTATGGTCTCAATATACGATAGCAACCCGAATAGAGTCGTCGAAGCGATTGAGTTGGTGGATGATGAGTTATGGCAGCAGTCTGTGAAACTTAAAAATAAATGGCGCCTGGATAATTCTAACCAATTAATCAACATACAAACACCCACTGCTCATTTGATACAACATATCAAGTCATATGCGAACGATTATCATTTGGCAAAGTCGATAGCGCATTTTAGCGATGCGGGTGAATTGTACGAACCATATGTAAAGCTGGTTGAGCAATGGGTTGAAACTACTGCTCATCATTATGAGTTAACGCCAGAAGTGTTAAAAGCCAAGGTTAATATTATGTTGGCACGAATTGCCCAGCATGATAAAAAGATACGTCGTATACGTATAGGGTTAGGCGCCTTATCTGTAGTATGTACAGCATGGATGGGTTTTAATATTTACGATAATATCGGAGTTAGTAAACAGCGCTCAATAATTGAGCAACAGTTGGGGCAAGTGAATACTACATATAATCAGGTGTATTCAGAAGCGTTAAAGAGCTTTCCTGCTAAAAAGTCAAGAGGTATTTGGGGTTTTGCTAAGTATGTGGTTGGATATCAAGACCCACCACCCGATAGTTTATCTAAAGTCGAAATTCCTCAAAACCTGACTGTTGAGCAGGAAGAGTTGTTAGACAAGTTGAAAAGAGCTACTCAACAAAGAAAAATTGTTTTAAATGAATCGAATAAATTGGGTAGTAAACAAAGTAAAATTGCTACAGCGATTGTTTTTAGCAGTTTGATGTTGATTTTTATCCCTTTGTATGGTTGGATATGGATTCCCGTAAATCGGAAGACGCAATATCGGCGCCTTTGAATAATGCCAGAAACTTACCTGAATGAGTGAAAATTTTTATATGTGAAGATACAAGGTAAGTAAAATGGATATTAAAGACGGATTTGTTGGTACAGTTGGCAATACACCCCTAATTCGACTCAAGAGTTTTAGTGAGGAAACGGGGTGTAATATTTTAGCGAAGGCAGAATTTCTGAATCCTGGAGGTTCTGTTAAAGACCGTGCTGCGCTGTATATTATTAAAGATGCCGAAGAGAAAGGTTTGCTTAAACCTGGTGGAACTGTAGTTGAAGGTACTGCGGGTAATACTGGTATTGGATTAGCTCATATATGTAACGCCAAGGGTTATAAGTGTTTGATTATTATTCCCGATACACAATCGCAGGAAAAAATGGATGCATTACGCGCGTTAGGTGCGGAAGTGCGACCAGTTCCAGCGGTACCATATAAAGACCCAAATAATTATGTTCGACTTTCGGGTAGAGTTGCGTCGGAGATGGAAAACGCTATTTGGGCAAACCAATTTGATAATTTAGCAAACCGTCGCGCACATTATGAGACTACAGCACGAGAAATTTGGGAACAAACGGATGGCAAGGTTGATGGATGGATTTGTGCGACTGGTACGGGTGGAACGTTTGCTGGGGTTTCGATGTTTTTAAAAGAAAAAAATCCTGACATTAAATGTGTACTCGCTGACCCAATGGGCAGTGCCCTATATAGTTATGTTAAGACTGGTGAGTTACATATGGAGGGTAGTTCTATTACTGAGGGTATTGGTAATAGTCGCGTTACGGCAAATATGCAGGATTTGAAAGCTGACGATGCGATTCAAGTTCACGACGAAGACGCGATTAAGGTTGTTTACCAATTATTACGCAAAGAAGGTTTATTAATGGGTGGTTCCACAGGTATTAATGTAGCAGGCGCCGTAGCTTTGGCGAAACAATTGCCACCTGGGTCTACCATTGTAACTATACTTTGTGATAGCGGCGCCCGTTATCAGTCTAGAATTTTCAACCCTGAGTGGCTGAAATCAAAAGGACTTTCACCAGATAATTAAAGTGGAACAGGCATCAAAAGCCTGTTCATTTATTCTAAAATTAAAAATGAGCGCAGTATCTTCTTCCAATTCTTTGCCTACACCAGAGTCTGAGTATTCTCGGTGTGTACGAGTCTGTCAAAACCGTGCTTGTCGTAAAGCTGGCGCCAAATCTGTGTTAGAAGCTTTTCAATCACATCCTGTTGATAATGTCAATATTACAGCAAGTAGTTGTTTAGGACAATGCGGTAATGGCCCGATGGTATTAGTTGTACCTGATATGGTATGGTACTGTGGTGTACGAGTAGAGGAAGTACCGTTGGTTGTTGAGCAGCATTTACAAAAAAATCAAAGAGTCGAAAAAATGCTTTATGCTCGCTTCCATCCAAAGGGTGAAAATAATTAAGACTTTAAATCAATGAATATCCAGGAGTTGCGTCAATCGTTAAAACAAAAGTGGCTATACTATTACCAAGAAAATTGCCACTGGTTAGAAAAAATGCAAATTTGGGCAGTGTTTGATGGAGAACGGCGCCCATTATCTAGTTTTATATTAGCTACAGTTACGGTATTAGAACCAAACTTAGTTGACATTTTACCACTGCTTGTAGATTTAAATACAAATCCAGACGATATGATAGCAGCATTAGGTCTTAATTTTAATCCTGAAAACGAACTTAAAAAACTTAATAATGATAATGATAATCTAAATAAACGTACACAAGCACCAGAAGAAAGTAGCTATAAACATCCTGAAAATAACCCAGTACAAATTATCCATATTACACCGAATAATTCATTACAACATCAGATGGTAGCAGTCGGGACTTCGTGTCGAAATGAAATTAAATCATTACAATCAGTAACGCTTGTAACTCAAAGTTCTATACGTGATATACCAGTATCAGCAGTAGCAATTGCACCACCAATAACTAGTAATTATAAGCTGGCGCCAGAAATACGCGAAAAAGTAAATCAACTATCAACCGTCAACCGTCGTAAGTTAGCAAATTGGATTGATGAATTTTGCCAAGGTCGTGACTGGGATAAAGATGAATCTACTTTTATCCCATTTTAGTTAAATTTTTGATTAAATATTTTGTTGAAAAGTATCGCACTGGTCAATATTACCCGATTGAATACCACGTTTAAACCAAGTTACTCGCTGTGCAGAACTACCGTGAGTAAACGAGTCGGGTACTACATAACCCTGTGAACGTTCTTGTAAACGGTCGTCTCCAATACTGCTAGCAGCATTAATTGCTTCTTCGATATCACCTTGTTCTAAAATTTGGCGTGACCTTTGTGCGCGATTTGCCCAAACTCCTGCAAAACAGTCAGCTTGTAATTCTAATCGTACCGAAAGCTGATTTGCTTGGGTTTTACTAGCTCGACTTTGTAAACTGCGAACTTTATCAGAAATACCAAGTTGGTTTTGGACGTGATGTCCCACTTCATGAGCTATAACATACGCTTGAGCAAAATCTCCAGGCGCCTGAAATTTATTTTTCAAATCTCGGTAAAAACTCAAGTCAATATAAACTTTTTCATCAGCAGGGCAATAAAAAGGCCCAACCGCAGAACTCGCCAAACCACAAGCAGATTCAACTCTACCTGAAAATAAAACTAACTTTGGTTCAACATAATTTCGTCCATTTTCTCTGAATACTTGATTCCAAACATCTTCTGTATCAGCTAAAACCACAGATACAAACTCAGCAGCTTGGTCTTCTGATGCAGAACGAGGGGAACGAGGAGAATTTACAGGAGGATTATTAGTTCTTGAACCTCCTTGCTGTAATATTACACTAGGGTCGCCACCTAACAGCGCCACAATTAGCGATAATACTAATGCCCCAATACCACCACCCACTACAGGCCCACTTATCGAGGCGCCACGACGATCTTCAACATTATCACTTCGACGACCCAGTTGCCAACGCATAGTTTTCTCAACTTTATACTCAACTACTCCCTACTTGGATGCATATTAAGTTTATTTATCTATAAAAGTCTTCTACCCAAAGGGCAAATTGTAGTAGAATCTAATCATTCCATAGTGTTAATTATTCTTCTTCCCAATCTTCATCATCTTGATAATACTGTACAGGCATCTCTCCGTGACTCTCTAAAATTTTTGGTTCTGCGAGAGCTATATCCATTGGATTAATTTTTTCTAATATGATATTGAATTTCCAACTATCGCCAAAATCATAAATAAAAGTTATATTTACGCCAGTTTGTAAACACAATTCACCAATCAAATAGTCTTCACTACTTTCAAGTTGTCTCATATAAGGATGACCGAGTTTTATAATGCTGCCATAACGGTCTTTATATGTAAACTCATACAAATGTTCATAATCAAAATTATACGCATCAAGTATTATATCAGCCAAATCGCATAGTTGTAAATTCGCTGGTACTGAAATACGGCGCCAAATATTGCCAAGAGATACCTTAAAGATATAAATACCATCAGCAAATTCAAGTTCTGATAAAAGTAAATTATTTTCCCACTCTGGAAAATATGTTTGAAAATAAGACTTTAATATTCCAAATTTTGTTCCATTCTCATCATCAGAGTCTAACTCTTCATCTAATTCTTCAATTATTTTGTGTAAACCTTGATTGTTGATGCAAATGGATTTCCCATAATGGAGGCGAAGCGTAGATGCACTATTTATATTACAACTAACTGGCACCCATTGGATAACAGTTGGGAATAAATGCTTCTCCTGTTTCTTGATTTTGAAACCCTCTATTGATTCCGGCGCCGTATAATCCAATTAGATTGTCTTCTATCCATTTAGCAGTTTCAGGATGCCCTAATTCGTTACACGAGTGTAGAGCAGCTATCCAACTTGCTAATACATGTGAATCATGTAGATGTACAGCGTAAAGTCCTTGCCAAATATTTCCAGGTACTGTAACTGGACTGGTAATAGTTTTTAATTTAGCTTCGGCGCCGTATGGCTCTATAATTTGGTTTTTTACTACTATAATTTTGCCAATATCTGATGCTGTTTCACCTTGCCAAGTGACAGTGCCATTTAATTCGTAATCCCATTGAGCGATAAAGTTAACTATTATGTATTGTAGCCACTCAATATATTTATAAAATTTTTCATGACCGTTCCATTCTATGCCACGTCCATTAAAAATTGGTTGCCACTGACAGTATAGTCCTGGTTGTCCTTTAGGAGGACGGTTATCGTCAATAATTGATGCGTCTGCTTCTGGGTGAGACTCGTTAATAAAGTAACATCCTTCGTTACCTAATGGTAAACTAACAGCGTCGCGAAGCGAATCAGGAATTGTAGTCAGCATTGCTTCGTTGCGCTTAACTCTTCGGGTACGAGCAAATTCCAATAGGTAAAGTACTTGAAAGTCATATAAAGGACGGTCAAGTTCAAAGTTACCAGTAAATGTAGTTGTGTATCCCATAAATTTTTTTTGTGGGACAGGCATTATGGCCTATCCCTATATAATAGAATTTAATCGTTGATTGCATTTAACAACACTTCAGATAAGCTCATATCTTCCATATCTTCCATTGTAATTGTGTCACAAATATCAAACTTGGCGCCTGCGCTTTGCAGTTCGTCATCTAATACTTTTAAAAAGCGTGTTGCTTGCTGGTCGGTTCCAACTTGAATAAAAGAAAGTGCTAATTCCTCATCACGTTCCATACGTCGAGATGCTTCGATAATGACTCGCATTACAGCTTTACGGTCGTCGGGTTCTCCGTCGGTTATGACTAAAATGGTTTCTCCGTTTGGTTTGGTTTGACCGACGTTTTTACGTTCAAAGTAATTATCTGTGGCGTGTTTTAATACACCTGCTAAGTCCGTGGTTCCCGAAGGGTCATTTTCTACAAAGATTTGGGAAACTTTGTTGGAAGTTACGTTTTCGTAGCGTTTGAATTTACCTGAAAAGACGTAAACAGTAATGCCATCTGGGTCAAATTGTTCACACTTACTCGCTAATGCAAAAGTAGATTCTTGTGCTGTGAACCAGCGGTTTTTGCCTCCTTTTTGGTCAGGAGTTGCCATACTACCACTCTTATCAATGATTAATGTGTAATCACGATTTTCTAACATCGTTATATTCTCCTATATTAATTATTCACATTCCTTTGTAAATATTAATCGTTTATTGCGTTCATTAAAATTTCTGCAAGACTCATGTCTTCCATGTCATCTAACGTCACAGTATCACAAATATCGAACTTGGCGCCGACTCCAGTCAACTGGTCGTCTAACGCTTTCAGGAATTTTGTAGCTGAGGGGTCTGAACCAACTTGAATTAAAGTAATTGCTAATTCTTCGTCTCGCTCCATTTGTCGAGATGCGTTAATTATTACCTCGAATACGGCTTTTCTATCGTCTGGCTCGCCGTCTGTTACTACTATTATAGTCTCACCATTTGGTTTTGTTTGACCCGAAGCTTTACGCTGGAAATAATTATCTGTCGCATTTTGTAACACACCCGCTAAGTTTGTAGTTCCTGCTGGGTCATTTTCCATAAATATTTGTGCGACTTTCTGTGAAGTTACATCATCATAACGTTTAAACTTCCCTGAGAATACGTATACAGTAATTCCATCGGGGTCAAATTGCTCACATTTACGTGCCAAGGCAAGCGTAGATTCCTGCGCGATATCCCAGCGACTTTTACCTCCCACTTGGTCGGGGGTGGACATACTGCCGCTTTTGTCGATAATTAGTGTGTAATCACGGTTACTTGTCATGTCAGTCATGTTTATGAATTGGATATTAGCTAGATGTTGACCTGCTGTTCCAAATATAACCGCTGATGACAAATTATTGTCTTTGGGTTTCTACCGCAATACGTAAACCAGGTATCTGACGTAGACTATCCATAACTGCGACAAAATTACCGTAGTTACTGTTTTGATCTGCGCTAACAGCAACTAACTGACCTTGGCTATTTCCAACTATACCTTGGACTTCCTGGGTTAAATTTTGTATATCAACTTGTTTGTCGTTAACAGTAATTTGTCCTTGCGAGTCAATAGTAAGAATAATATCTGCTTCACCTAAAGTTTGCTCTTGCTGGGTTCCGGCTTTTGGTAAATCAACGGGTAATCCTCCGGTACTTGTTAATGATAAGCTAGAGAATATAAAAAATGTCAAAATCGCAAACACTACATCAATCATTGGCACGATGTTAATCTGTGCTGGAATATCTTGGTCATCGGGAAGACGCATAAGATTTTTCTCCTCTTTCGTAACGGCGCCGATAAAGCAATTCTAATTGTCCACCATGTTCTTGAATAAAAGCCATCTGACGTTGATGCAAACCTCGAAACATGTTAGCAAATAATAAAGTAAAAATTGCTACAACTAAACCTGATGCCGTTGAAACAAGCGCTTCGCTTATGCCACCAGTCACACCAAGAGTTCTGGCACCACCGATACCATTACTACCTAAAGAAGCGAAGGAAGCAATTAATCCTAGTACGGTTCCCAAGAGGCCGAGTAAAGGCGCCAGGGAAATAATTGTATCAAAAACAGTTTGAAAGCGTTTTAAAATAGGAATTTCAGCGCAAGCAGAACTTTCAAGCGCAAGTCGAAACTCTTCGGGGGTACTTTCTTCAAGTTCAAGTGCTGCCAAAAATATACGAGCAATTGGTAAATCAGTATTTTGCTTTAGCTTATCGAGGGTACTAACTACATTATTATGTTTATAAAGGCTTAAAACTTCCTTGACAACACGCTCTTGGCGCCCGTTAATTTGCATCCAAAATAACATACGCTCAATAATTAGCGACACAGCCAAAATCGAAAACCCTAGCAGGGGGTACATTACAACCCCACCCGCAGCAAATATATTACCAATTCCCATATTTTAGATTTGAGTTGATGAACAACACCAACCTAGGGTAACAGATTTTCTTAGAGACGTGATATTACATGCGTCTGTATATCGATTCTAACCAGGTTGGACAATGTTGAATCACCCAGGCGTACTTCGTATACGGACTATAAATAACACGATACCAATCTTTCTCAGCAAGTTGGTCGTAAGTTTCACGGATATCTCGTATCAATCTTAGTGAACCAACTTTTTCAAACTCTCCATCATAACGTACACCAGAGCGAAATCTTCGACGTTTACTCTTCAAACGTACAGCTTCCACGTGTAAAATACCTTGTTGTGCATCAGCAAGATGGTTACGAATATGGCGCCAACAAGTAACAAACGATAATACTGTATATACAAGTAGCAAGAAAATCAAAGTTCTAGCAAACATTTGCGTTTCAAAACTGACATTTGGTTTTGCTAGAATATGTACTGGCACAAATCCAAACAGAAAACTAAATCCAATTGCCCCAATAATGAATACAATCAGTGGTGCAAACGCTTTTCTTCGTAACCACACACGCTGCTGTGGGGTCATAGGTAAAGTTACAATATTCTTATTAATCATTGCCCACCTAGCATTTTATAAATATTATAGTTATGCCTTTTATTCTTAGTAGATGCTTATACCTGTGCCCTTAATTGAGCTGTCATTTAAGACGAAGGTGCCGTCTCAACGTTCCTACCAATGCAAGTATACCCACATTGTAAATATTTATTAAGTTAATAATAAAATATATTTTTGCAAATGGTACAAATTATACTAAGTATTGTTTTTGTAAATGATTGATATAATCTAGACCTTATGCCGTAACATGTGGTACAAAGTCTCAGATGTACATTAATATATTAAACACCAGCGTCTCAAAGAGTGGATATTCATGAGCGATACACCAGATAATTCACAAAAGTGGTATATAGTCAGGCGCCCAGTTGGGCACTGTGAGATAGTTAATGATAATGTAGAAAGCAATAGCGAAGTTATTGAGAAGTGGGGTCCGTTTGATTCGCAGGGAGACGCTATTGCTCGTCGCATTGGATTAATTCGTGCTGGAAAATGTCAACCGCAATAGTGCTTTTTGTCACTAATTTTGGGGAGTAGGGCCCTTGCTTCGTGCCTCTTCTCTGTGTCTCTGTGGTAAAAATAAATACTATTTGGAACGGGCAAGGATGCCCATTCCACTCTTAAGTGTCATCATTCCACTCTTAAGTGCTTTTACTTTCCTGCGGCAGTATTGGTAATGCTTCTACCTGCAATTTTGTTACCTAAGACTTCTACAGCTTTTGCAAATTGTGGGTCTTTGAGGGTGCCAAGTTTATCACGTTCGCGTAACCACAAGTCTTGTTCTTGTTTCTGTGTTAACTCGACTTTGATATCAGGGTCAATACCATGCTTATTAATATCTCTACCGTTAGGAGTAAAGTATTTCGCGATAGTCACTGCAACACCTGAACCATCATCTAACGGACGCACTGACTGTACTAACCCTTTACCGAAGGTTTGCGAACCTACTAAAACTGCACGCTTGTTGTCTTGCAAGGCGCCAGAAAGGATTTCACTTGCACTCGCAGAACCTTTATTAACTAATATTACCAAAGGTTTGTTAGTTAATGCTCTACCACTGGCAACTTCGCGCTCTTGCTCTCCTTGACGGTCTTTTGTTGATACTATAGTACCACTATTTAACCACATACGAGCAATTTCAACGCTTGAGAAGAGTAAACCACCTGGGTTGCCACGTAAGTCAAGAATATAGCCAGGAACTTGCTTTTGCTCTAAAGCTTTAATAGCGGCTTGCATTTCTTTTCCTGCATTGGCGCTAAACTGGTTGAGGCGTATATAACCGATATTACCAATAGGTGTTTTTTGCTGTGAGAATTTAACTGGGTGAATTTCGATTTTTGCACGGGCAATTTCAAAATCTTTTCGCTGACCGTTTCGCAAAATGGTTAATTTGACTTTGGTACCAGCTTCACCTCTAATTAATGATACCGCTTGGTTGGTATCCATTCCTTCTGTGCTTTTACCGTTGATATTTGTTATAATATCCTTCGCTAAAACACCAGCTTTAAATGCTGGTGTGTCTTCTATTGGTGCGATTACAGTAAGTTTTTTCGTTTTTTCATCAAGACCTATTTGAATACCAATACCCGTGAGTTCTCCAGAGGTATCGACTTGCATGTTTTTAAACTCTTCGGGATCCATAAACCGGGTGTATGGGTCATCGAGCTTTTTGAGCATTTCCCGAATTGACTTATAAGCTTCCTGCTTGCTACTGTAGGACTTGTTTAAATACTGTTTACGAGTAGCTTGCCAGTCTACTTGGTTGAATGTACCATCTACGTACTGGCGATTAATAATTTGCCATACTTCGTCCACTAACTCTTTTGGACTTTCTTTAAACAGTGCTTGTCCTCGTGAGTGAATGCCTAGGCCAGTAAATGCGATTGTAGTTAGCGTTACTGCCGTAGCACCCAAAACAAGTCCATTTTTAGTAATTACCATAATACACAGTTGCGCGGAATGGGAGATTTTATAAGTCGGTATGCTCAATCTAACACACGCTACTGCTGTACTGAGTGAGCATATCTTGCTATTTCTCAAAATTGTCGCTTATATCCGGTGATTTGTGTGGTCGATAATACAAACTTTACAAATCAGGTTGGGAGACGTGACATGTCACGTCTCTACATTTATTCTGGTTCTACCCAGCGACCGTCGGTTTTGATTAGGTTAATTAGTTCTTCGACTCCTTTGTCTTCGGGGACTTTTTTGATTTCTTCACGACCTCGATATAGGGAAATGTAACCGGGTGTTTTTCCTACATATCCATAGTCTGCATCTGCCATTTCTCCTGGCCCGTTGACAATACAACCCATTACTGCGATGTCGAGTCCTGTTAGGTGTTTTGTTGCTTCCCTGACTTTGTGTAAAACTTCTTCAAGGTTAAATAATGTGCGTCCACAAGATGGACATGCAACGTATTCCACCATTGTTTTACGTAAACCCAATGCTTGCAGGATACTGTAGCATACTGGTATTTCTTTTTCCGGCGCCTCAGTCAAGCTCACACGAATAGTATCACCAATACCATCGGTAAGTAGTGCCGCAATTCCCGCTGTTGATTTTATACGACCGTATTCTCCATCTCCAGCTTCAGTAACTCCCAAGTGTAAAGGATAGTCCATTCCTAAATCATCCATGCGCTTTGCCATGAGACGATAGGCAGCTACCATTACAGGAACACGTGAAGCTTTCATTGAAATAACGATGTTATGAAAATCGAGCGATTCACAAATACGAATAAATTCCAGCGCGGATTCTACCATTCCTTCGGGTGTATCACCGTAAGTAAATAGCATTCTTTCTGCTAACGAACCATGATTTACACCAATACGCAACGCTTTATTTTGGTCACGAAGTGATATAACTAACGGTTCGAGAGTTTCACGAATTTTTTCACCAATTTCTTTAAATTCTTGTGGTGTATACTCTGTACGGGTTGCGTTTGGCTTTTCAAATACGTACAAACCCGGATTAATTCTAACCTTCTCGATATGCTTGGCTACTTCCAAAGCGATTTTCATCCCGTTATGATGAACGTCGGCTACGATAGGTACATCTTTATAGGTTTGTTTGAGTTTTTGTTTGATTTCTGCCAAGGCTTTGGCATGTGCCATACTTGGCACAGTGACGCGAACTATTTCGCAACCAACTTCATGCAGGCGCCGAATAGCAGCAACAGAACCCTCAATATCAAGGGTATCTTCATTAATCATCGACTGTACCACCACGGGGTATCCGCCACCAATAGTGATATTACCCACTTTCACCGGACGAGTTTTGCGCCTTTTGATTGTAGTGTCAAAAGTCGGTTGGGTAGGTACCGTGTTGTTTGTAGTCAGCGTAGGCAGTGTTTGCATAACATGAATCGGTAATTATCTGTAGCGAAAATATCAGATGTTAAACGTTCTGCTTTTCAGATTGCCACAGAAGAGCCATTTTTGGTTGAAGATTTTTCATAAAAATAGCCTGAAGCTTAAAAAAAAACTATCGTATTCCCCAAAAAACTCAATAATTCAATTTTTCCACAATCATCCCATAGGCTGACGCTAAATTACTCTTATATGTTCCATCGATTAAATCAATTTTTCATTCTTCCTAGCATCGGTACCTCGTTTCTGATAGTTCAAAAATACTATTAAATAATAAAAGTATACGGTAAAATATTTAACACATAAAAGATTTACGGTGCCAAATTTTATTACTTATAGAAACCGGATTTATACCTTAAGATATTGTAATAAAAATAACGATTTTGCTTATCAACCCGGTTTTTTTTGATTAAGTGAATTAAGATAATTTCTATAAGCAGGGGTGAAGAATAATTTCTGGTTAAATTAAGCAACTCGTGAGGTTAATTTAAGTTTATGATTATTAACTACTACTACCAAAGCAAGTTATGAATCAGCGCGCGCTGCTGTTAGTAAATCATCACTCACGGCAAGGAAGTCAGGGTCTACCAGAAGCTATAGGTTACCTAGAGAAATTGGGCTTTGAATTAATCAAAGAGTCATGGGAACGACCGCATCAAATGGTAGATGTTATCCACCAATATAAGCATAAAGTAGATTTGGTAATAGTAGGTGGAGGAGATGGGACTCTTAATACTGCTGTAGATGGGTTAGTAGAGACGCAGTTACGGTTAGGTATTTTACCACTGGGTACTGCAAATGATTTAGCTAGGACTTTGGGTATTCCCACCTCGCTGCCCGAAGCGTGTAAAGTCATAGCAGCAGGTAATACTCGTCGGATAGATTTAGGGTGGGTTAACGATAAATACTTTTTCAATGTTGCTTCTTTAGGGTTAAGCGTCAAAATCACGCAAAATCTCACAAAACAAGCAAAGCGTCGCTGGGGAGTATTTGCTTATGCAGTCGCAGCAATCAAAGTAATTTTAAAATCTCGACCATTCACCGCTGAAATTCGTGTCAATAACAAATCATATCAAGGCAAAACTGTTCAAATAGCAGTTGGTAACGGTCGTTATTACGGTGGTGGAATGGCAGTCGCTCATGATGCTACTATCGACGACCAAAAACTTGATATGTATAGCTTAGAAGTTAAACATTGGTGGGAAATCATTTTAATATTACCAGCAATGCGTAGCGGACACCATGTCAACTGGCGCCAAGTTCGGGCAATATCTGGACAAGAAATAGAAGTAATAACTCGTAAACCACGTCCCATAAATACTGATGGTGAAATTACTACTTATACACCCGCACGTTTTCGCGTTATTCCCAAAGCACTCGAAGTATTTGTACCTAAGTAACAACAAAGAATATATGAATTGAGTAAATTAAGAAATATTCCTTTTGGCAGTAGCAACATTTTCATCAAATCTTCTATATTGAAATTCAGGCTATATAGGAGTCTGGCGCCAACAAAGCGCACTAAAACGCAGGTACTTCTACTACGTGCATTACATCTGCCAAGATTTGAATTAGCTCAAATAATCATGGAATGCCATCTTGCAAGAGAAAAACCCTCAGCCTTCAAGACTGAGAGTTCGATGAATTAGGGTGCATCTATTTTATTGTTCCATTCTAACCATTGGTGCATCCGGAAGATTTTACGAATTATTGAAGTACTCTTGCATTATTGTATACACATCAAAATACAGGGTAGTTTCTTCAACGTAAGCTTAGAGTCAATTCGGAATTAGGTAGTTTTAATTGATACGTGTAATTAACTACTTTTTTTGAAGTTAATCAAAAAAACCCCAAACAACAAATGTTCGGGGTCAATGGTTTAATCAGGGTGCATCTAAAATACTTTATCCAGCTTAACTTAGGGTGAATCAGGATGAAATGTGGAGACGTTACATGTAACGTCTCTACTTTGTACAACAGTTCGTTACAGGAAGCTTGGCGATTTTTTCTAACTTTACCTGTGTTAATAACTCATTCCAAGCCAACGAGGCATCTTGTGACTTAGTGGCGCGCATATTTACTGCTATACTAGTCAACGCATCGAACCATATACCGTTTTGAGCGTATATACCTGCTTGTTCAATAGGAGTTTTGGCGCCTGCAAGCTGATTTTTAAGTTTTGTTGATATACTTACCCTTTGAATACTACCCTCCACACTGCCTGGTTTGTCTTCTACAGTTTCAACATCACAGTAAACTGACAACGACCATCTGTAAATTTTATTCGTTTGTAAGGGTGGTATTGTATTCGGAACGCTAAAACTGACAATTCCCTGTGGGACTTCTGATTTTAACGTGGTTTTATAAATTTCTTTACCCTGATTCTCTTTCAAAACAAACTCTACAGCATCTTTTTTAGTTAATTTTCTAGGTAATGCAAACCAAAATTGAGGTCTAGAAGAAACCGTTTGTCCCCATAAATAATTACTATTTTTACCCAACATTGTAGGTACCAAAGCTGTTGGTTCACAACCCCTTCCGGCGCCTCCTTGTCCTCCCGTTCCTGTTGGTTCACCGCTAGTTGTTGGTGGTGGGGGTGGTTCGTACTTTATCGATGCTAATATTAAATTGGGGTTTTTAGTATTTAGTGGTTCTTTTGACTCAGCGTTAGGAAAGTTTCCGCAACTTGTAGATATTGCTGTAAGTAAAAGAATTTTCACTGTTTGGGTGTAAAATTTCAATGTAGTCATAATTTATAGATTTTCGTTATATATCTTAATACGGTTTAGTTAAAGCGATTATGCAGAAATTGGACGATTTGCTTTAACACAGGCGCCTGTCACTAGAAAAGCTACAGCACCAATAAATGCTTCAGGTATAATACCAACATTACCTAACTCAGGAAATATAATCGACAGCAAAGTTGCTCCTAAAGCAGCACCAGCAAAATATGTTCCTACAGCTAAACCTGCTCGTTGCGGTGTAAAAAGCGATAGTGCCAAAGGAACCGCACCATTTATAATTAGACTAAATGTACCAACAGTCAGTAAAAGTAAAACAAAATTGGCGCCGAAAAACAGCATCAGCAACATTAACGCTGAAATAATACGACTCCCCCAAATCATTGCTTGACGATTACCAATTTTACTTGCAAACGCACCAGCAGGTAAAGATGCAAACGCCAGTGCCAGAGCAATAATAAACATCATTCCATCAACATTCTTTATACCCAACTCAATTTTGAGTAGTTTTCCCAAAACATCCATTAATAACCGTGAACCCCAAGCAACTCCAAAACCAGTTCCCAAAAGTAAAAATAGTATTGATGATGGTTCTGATATTCTACTTTGTACAGGTTCAGCAACAGGTTCTTCAGGTGGATTAACATATCGCAATAATAAAGCAGCACCAAGTAAAACAAACGAACCAGTCGCAAAACTAAAAACGGCGCCTAAACTAAGAATAAAATTAGTACTAATAGGTTTAAAAGCAGTAATAATGCCAGAAGCTAAAGTTAACAAACTTCCTGCCAACGGCAAATCATTTTTTGAAGCATATTTTCCTAATAATGCAGTTGCAGGACTACGAAAAACAGCCATCGTGAATGACCAACCGACAATGACAAACAAAAAAATCCAGCGAGTAGCATCAGACAAAGGTAAAAGCGCAATAACAGCAGGTATAACAATAAATAAAGCGGATGAAACAATTACACCAGCAGAAACAAAATAAAAACGACTAACAAACCAGCGCTTGGCATTATCTGAAAGACTACCCATCAAAGGTTCTAATACCACAGCCAGTAAATTCTCAACAATTAACAGTCCAACAGCAAAGTCCTTATCAAAACCAATCGTTACCAAAAGCTGCGGTATATAGAGATTATAAACCACCCAGCACAAAGTAATTGCAAATTGCATTCCAGCCAAGGCGCCGACTTGTAACCACATTACCCGCTTCGGATTGATTTCTATTATTCTTGCCATATGCTTACACCTTCAAACCCGTTTGTCTACTTATCACGGTCAGAAAAAGAACAATATGCAAGCTGTGGGGGAAAGGGAAGAGTCTAAAATTTTAACTAAATGGTGCCATCATTAAATGTCTTGATTCTTTAATAATATAAAAACAACGGCGCCATTAGTTATCATAAAACTTAATAACGGCGCCACTAAAGGCACCCAACCACTATAATTTAGTATTATCCAACACGTAGTAAATAGTATTATTACTGTGATAGAAACAGCAATACCCATAAATAATATTTTACGAAATCTCCAAGCAATAAATCCACCAAGTGTTGACCAGCAAGCAATCCAAATAGTTTCTTGCCAGATTGACCAAACCCATAGTAAGGGTCTGTTATCTAAAACGGTGCTGAGTATTTGACTCAACATATGTGCATGAACTAATACACCGGGTATTTTATTTGAACTCGCACCATAGGGAGTTGACCAATAATCACCTGCACTGCGGTCTACTATACCAATTAAAATGATACGATTTTTGATAGCTTGCGGATTTACTTTATCGCTGAAAATATCTTTAAGTGTGACTCTTTGTGCTATCATATTTGCGTCAGTCATTGCCCGATAGTTTAATAATATCTGACTTCCTGACGAATTTATACCTTGATATCCTCCTGTACGTGTGCTTATGGATGGAAATATACTTTTGCCTAATTTTAAATTCCCATTGGCTGTAAATTCTGTTTTAATATTATGTTGAGCGTATAAATATTGAATTGCAAGCTTTGTATTAAATGCATATGCTGCCGTACAACGAGAAGTTGTATTTGGTGTCATGAATAATAAATGGCGCCTAATTGCACCGTCATTATCTTGGATAAAATTGCTAAATCCTAACTGTGAGGCAGAAATTTCCGGTGATGGTAAAGTACCTGTAGGGTTGTCTTTAGTATCAGGACGTTTACAAACACCTATTAAGTTTGAATTTTTTAATGTGGATGCTAATTCTGGTTTCAAGCTTGGATAATCTCGGTAGATATCCAAACCAATCAGTGTAGGTTGATGTTTATTTAAGTAAGTTAGTAGTCGATTTAGTGTACTATCAGATAAAGAACCATAACGAGGCTCTTTCGGTTGCGCTTGAATATCTTCGGGTGTAACTGTAACAACTAATATTCTATCATCAGGCGGTTCAGGAGTTCGTGACCGCATTAATAAATCAAATGCCCACAAATCTACAGCAGATAATAATCCAAAAAATCTGATTCCTGTGACTAATAGCGTACTTGCCAGACTAGATGCCAAAATCTTCTGTAACGCACGATGTGATGGGAATAATTGAATGGATGGGTGCTTTCCACACAATTCTGACCAAGTAAAAGGTACTTCCGCAGGATTTTGGCAAATTACAGGTAACCAAGTTGCACATGGAAATTGCGCTTCTAGTCCTTGTAACTTCTCCCTTGCTTCCCGAACCGCAATATAAAGAGACTTTCCTTGTTTGAAAGCAGTGAGAAAATGCTTCAAAAATTCCTGGGCAACTTTATCAGGAACAGGTTCCCGCATTACAATGACTTGGGGTAAATGTAAATCTGCCAAATCAACAGCTAACCCCAAACCATCACAAGAGTTAAAGATAGCTAATTTTAAACCGTTGGATATAGCTTTTCTCAAACCATACTTCAATTGCTCAACTGTGAGAGTTTCCGTTGAGTTAATTTGAATACATCCTGTGTTACCTTTTGCTTGACTCGAACTATGTCCAGCAAAAAATAAAATATCCCATTCCAACTGCCAAAGCTGTTCGTTTAGTTCTTGTGAGGTTGGTTCTGTCAAAAAGGTAATTTCTGCTTCTGAAAGTTTTTCTACGAGTATCTTTTGGTCTTGAGTCACATTAATACCAGTACTATCACCCAAAATACTGAGAATTTTTACCTTTTTTTTGGCGCCATTTGGTGTATTAGTTTTAAAGGGACGTGCATATTCAGGAGGACTAAGGGCAATTTCAGCGAGCGGATAATCAGATAAAAAATCCCACAAAGACCAAGGTAATGTTAAAATAGTCGATGGCGCCACAATTACGAAACAAATTTCATCAAAAGGCGTTAAGTGAGTTCGTAACTTGCGCTCGATACTTAAAAACGAACCAGCACATAACCAGCGGTTGAATTGAACTTGTACATCTCGACATAGTTCTTGAAACTCAGCGTGAGAAATCTGCCCAATATCCTCATCATCGTCATCAATCTCAAAATCCAAAGATTGATTTTGATTATAAGCATTTACATGGGAAATGCGAAAATTCGCGTAAAACGACTTATATAGCAACTGCCAACGCTGATAAAGTGTATCAAGATTTGGCATAGGAGGTAAACTCCCAGTAAACTGCATACTAGTTCTCTCCGAGTCCCAAAATTGCACAGTCACAGTTGGAAACCCTTGTAACAAATCACCTTGTCCTAAATTTAAAACAACAAGTCGATACATCTTTTCTTTCTTTCTTTCTTTGTGTCCTTTGTGTCCTTTGTGGTAAAATAAATAACACTTCAAATTACAACACAAAATTTTCCATCACCACAAACTCCCCAACTTCAACTTGAACACTAAACTCAACACCCACAGGACTCTTAAACCGCTTCAACTGAATAATATTATCTAGATTACGCGATTGAACAGACTGAATAACATCACCCGAAGCAGAAACCAACTTCAAACAAGTCCCAGATGCCAAATACTCATCTTGACTACCAGAACGCAATTGAATACGAATACCCATTCTACCATCTGGCTCAGTTTCCAAACCCAACACCAAAAAAGCTTCACCATCAGGCAAATTTAAACATTTCACCCTTTTGATAGATGTGTCATTTTCCGTTGTTCTCAACCCAAAACTGGCGCCTAAGTTAGGTGATAATATAGTATCCAACGATTGCCAAGCATCAGCAAAAGTATTTTGTAACCACAGACCAAGGTTAGTTTTAGTAGATATTCCTTGACGCAGTTGATATAAACGTTGGCGCCAGTTATCATCAGTTATTAACCCTGCCCATAACGAAAAAGGTATTTCTAATCGAGGTTGAATGATATTAGAATTTCCCAATCTTAATAGTAAATTCTCCGCTTGGGTTGCGCTTCCCGAAGATAAAGCAGGAACCGTAACACGAGTAGGTTCATTTGCGTTTAATTGACTAACTACCCATAACACGTTTAAATCGGGAATAAAATATTGAGCATCTAGACTGTATGTTCTATCAAAATTGTAAGTAGCTGATAATTTTATATCTTTGTGCGTGGTATATCCCCAAACTCGCAGTGATAGTTCATCTGGATTAATTTGAACCGCTAAATAGTAATCTCCTGCTAATTTAGGAATATCTACCCATTCTTGGGGTATTGTGCATTCTGTTGTATCTATAGATATTTCTGGTATTAAGATTATACGTTTATTTCTCCAAGTAAAGGCGGCGCCGTTAACATGTGTCCAAAAGCTAGGAACTGAGACCTCATCTATCGTTACATCCTCTTCTAAAGTTGGTAAAAAGGTCTGTAAACAAACTTGGTTGAGAAATATATTCCAAGAAGTACCGCTATGGCGCCATAATTGTTCTACTAAGTCTGGGGAAATTTCTAATTCTATTTGGTTGGGGTTATCGAATAGGATAGTCATAATTTTTGCGTGTAGTATGTCTGTAACCATTCTTCAAGGGTTGTGCTGATATATTTAACCACGTCTGAGGTTACGGTAATATGCAGCGTCTCTTGACTCCAACGAGTTAGAGTTAGTAGTAAAGACTCACGGGTTTTGGATAATTTACGCGATACTGTGTACTGTTGTACTGCTAATTGTTTCGCTATTTGTTGTTGGGTAAGATTTTGTTGGTAGTATAGCTGGAGTAGTTGTTGAGCGGATTCGTCAAGTTTTGTAACAGCTTCTTGTAAAAGAGTATTGATTTGATTTTTTTGGTCAAGACGTGTGGTTTGTTCTTCTTGTTCAATAAGTTCTGTGAGTAAAGAGGAAGATGTATCTACTAGGTCATCTTGAATTTCTCCTTCTTCATATCCTGGTTTCGGAGAGTTGAGAGATTTTATTGAAGGATACAAATATTTACGAACTTGGGCGCCGCATTCGCTTATCCAACGTTCTATAGTTTCTTTAGTACATTCAGCACTATTAGAAGAAAGTTGGCGCCGCATTTGATTGTAGTATACAGCGATTTGTTGCCATATCTCAGGGTCAGGCGCCTTTCGTTGTCTAATTTGTGGGGATTTTTGGGGTAGGTAAATATGGGTATAACAACTCCAAGCTAGTACATAACGTTCAATCGTTGGGGTGTCATAACCAGAATTTTGTAATGACTCTATCAAAATTTTGCGACTGATTTTGAGTAGTAAACCCCAATCAGTACAAAAATTAACTTCTCGATTTTGACGTAAATAATTACGGATAATATTTGCAAAAGTCGTACTAGCGTATGCTTTGAGACTACCACTAACATCAGGATTACAAGTGTGGAGAATTTTTGGAACTCCAGCAATTGCAATTTGGAAAAAGTCTGACATTTTTTCTTGAGACTCTTGCAACCTGGGGAGTAATTTATGTACACTCCAGTAACAAGACTCTTGCAAGTAAGCGGACATATGTCCTAGTGCAAGTTGAGGATTTTTTGAAGTTTGTGATTGTTTGTGCCAATATACAGCTAAAAAGTCTTCTTTATATTTATCGGAATTATCTAAAAAAGCTTTGATACTGCGATGTAGTCTAGCATCAGTTGCCCAACCGCTAGCTCTGTCATCGGAAAATAGCAAAAAAGTAGAAAATATGTCAGTGATATTTTGACGTACACGCATAATATTAAACTTCCGCTCCTCCTAACTCCTAACTCCTAACTTTTATCTACCAAGGATTACCAATTAAGGTAAAACCTGCCCAATAATAAGGATGTGATAACTCTCGACTGTTCAAGTTAGGAATATTTGTGGGCAAATTACTGCTACCACGAATAGCTGGATTATTTTTTAAGCTAACTTGCTGTTTAATCATAGCAATTTGGGTTTGTCGCAGTGCTTCTGATTTGATTGAGGTATCTTTCAGTTGTTGGTAAAATTGAGACATTAAAGCTAAAGTACCCGCATCATCAACCGACCACAAACTTGCTATTGTCGAAGACGCACCTGACTGTACTGCTAACCCAGCAAAACCTAATTCAGCTTGCGGGTTGCCTAAAGCTGTACGACAAGCACTTAGTACTAATAGCTGTACGGGGGGTTTATTTAAATTTAGGGTTTTGAGTTCATCTAAACGAACCTTTTTGTCCCAAAATTGGATGTACGAATGTTCTACAGAATCGGGTGATAATTCCGCATGAGTAGCTAAATGTACAATACCAAATGGATAGATAGCACGTTGTAGCTTTAAGTTTGCTGGTGTAAAAGCTTGATTTAATAAAGATTTGCCTTTCCACTCGTTATTAACTATACTCGATAATTCTAGGGGTACGGCGGGTAAAGGTTCTTGAGTTTGAAATTGCGAGGCGCCCATTGCTAAAATTTGAGTTTGGGCAATATTACCTCTGTTAAAATCGAGTAAGTTGAAAGCTGGGATAATGCCCAGGCTGTATTTTTCGATTAAAAATCTTTTACCATCATTAATCGCAGCTAAAGGAACGGTTCGTAAACCACCACCTAAACAAAATATTAAATTATTGATTTTTTGCCTTTGTAGTGTTTCTTCCAAAGGAGCTATAACTAATTCATATATTTGCTTACCAGAACTTAAGTACTCATCGCGTGGTAAATTTGGATTTACGATAGCTGTGCGAAATTTACTAACAAGTTTTATTAACTCGTCTCGCTTTCCTGCTGGAATTCGTTTATGAATGGGAGTTATACCAGGTGCTACCAACATTAATTCCAAGTGTTTTGCCGTAGGTATAGCGTATATTAAAGCACTTTTTTTACCTGATTGTTGATGAAGTTTATCTAATATTCGACTCATTTGTTGAGCATCGAATATTTGATTAGAAGGTAACTTAGCTTGAAGGTAGTCTTGGTATTGCTGTTGCCATGACTTTTCGACATATTCAATACCGGAGTTGACATTTTGCGTATCAAGAATTTTTTGCAGAACTTCTGGTTTGAGAGGTGACACAGGTAGTTTAGTCTTTTTTGGCGCCTCAACAGAAGGGAGTGGAACAGCATTACTAGGTTCCTTAGAAAACTTTGCGTGTAGCCCAACAATAGTTAGGAGCGTTGCAAAAGTTAATAATATAGTTAGCTTAGTCTTGTTCATATATCAATATACAACAAGCTGAGTTGTAATTTCGTGAATGCATCTTTTTCTTTTTATCCTATATTGTGACTACTGACTCTAGAACTTAGTAAAAATTAAATTTAAAAAATTAAATTTTATAGTGCATAACCATAAAGATTGTCGCGTGTATGTAATTAGTTGATTTCAAGTTAATTTTACTATGTCAAAGTTCAAACGTAGACAATTTGTGCTGTCTTCAATAACAGGTGCCTTTTTTGTATTACTCAATAGCATTACAAAAAAAAGCTTTGCTCAAATTCCAGTTAAAACATCAGGATTGCAAGCAAAATTAATTCCTCAAATAGCAGAAGCAACAAGACGAATTGATATTCAGGAGGTAGGAAGACGTTCACAAGAGTTAAATGCCACAGCTGATGAAATAGATGCAGCGCTCGATGCGTTAGAAAATAAACTCGTTCGTATTAAAGCACCATCGTCAGATAGTGCAGTTGCATCAACAATAGAAGTAAATGCTGTAGAATCTTTAACATCACAAGAAAAACAAGCAGCCAATAATCTTGTGACAGCTTTTCAAGAAAAACTAAAAGCAGGAGAATTTACTGAATTAGACTTAAAACAAGATGAACAAACTGTAGAATTTCCATTACAAACAAAACAAGCGTGTAGTAACGGCAGAGTTTGCTGGAAATTTAAATGGTGGGGAGTGAGAATAAGACTCAATCATTGTGCTGTACAGTGGGCAACCGCAGGTGGTAACATTGCCGCACTTGCTGCTCCTGGGCCTATTAAAGCTGCGATTATTTTCTTTATCGCAATTTTAAATGCTTTTGACAAAGGTTGTGGTGTACAAATACATTGGTTGTGGATAGGGGTATCTTGGATAAAACCAAAATCCTGCTCTAAATGTAATTAATTATGGTGTAGAGATGCTCCTGAACAGGAGCGTCTCTACATTATACGATTTACACCATTACAAAGGAGTCACTATTTAACGATGTTGCTTGTACCCATGATAATGATGCAAGTAATTCGTTACCTACACTAATTAATGCGGCGCCATCACCTTGAGTTATTGTTAAGTCAGTAAACTTTAAGTTCTCAGATAATGCTAAACTTGTTTGACCAAGTTGGAAACCGTTGATAATATCGGCGCCATCTCTATTTAGAACAACGGTATCTTTTCCACTATTTAACCAAATAGTATCAATACCCGTTCCTGCATTGATAAAGTCATCACCTGAACCAGTATATATTGTGTCACTGCCTGCACCTGTGAATATACGGTTATTACCGTTGTTAGCATAGATTATGTCATTTCCATTGCCTGTGGTAATTGTATCGTTACCGTTACCAGCAAAGACTTGATTATTTGAACCAGTGGCAGTTATTTGGTTATTGCCTTCGTTCGCATAAATGGTGTTATTATCACCATTTGCTAAGAAGATATCGTCTGTGTTAGTACCAAATAAGGTACCACTACCAGTAACTACGTCGCTTAATACTGTGTCGGTACGTGCAGCTAGGTTTTGAATGCGTGTATCTTGTGCAGGTGCTGTATCTGCTTGGTTATAAGTGTCAATGCGAGTTAAATATTCAGCAAACGCATCTTGTTCTGTTCCGTCTGCTGCAAATGTCGCTTGACCAGTACGAGCGGCGCCTGCTATTACTAAATCACGACGGTTAATTGTGCTAGTAAACCCTTGGAATGGATAACCATCACCACCACTTGCTAAAAAGCCCAATGTAACCATTCGGAAGGTGCGGTTCGGGTCTCCTACTAATTGCCCATCATTAACTACAATATCTATAGTTTTACCATTTTCGTCTTTGATAGCTAATGAGCGAATTCTATCACCTTCAGTAGTAGCAGTGCGTGCAGTACGAGTTGCGTCAAAGCTGAAAGCAATACCCCCAACTTGAGGAAACTGACCGGGTGTTCTCCCAGTTCCTGTTCCTGCTACTGCGTGTTCCATAATTTGTTCGAGTTGAGCTGCTGTTATTGTTACTAAACTCAAATCGTTATTAAAACGCAGCGAGTTTTCAATATCAAGCTGAGATATATCACCTGCGTCTTTGTTTGCTAGTGGGTTCGCTGCTGGAGGAAGTTTTTCTACTTGTTGTGAACCACTGACAGAAGGAATAAAACCTATATTGTCACGAATACCACCACCGTTTTTGATTGAAATTGTTACGGTTGGGTCATAATCACGTGCGATGGTTAAATTTGCATCTGCTGTTAAATTACCCAAATTGGTTTCTTGAGTTCGCACATCGTCACGAGTGCCGTTTAGAAATACACTTGTGCTACCAAATATATTACCGTCTTTACTAACAATTACGTTTTGTAGTGCATTTGTAGCAGCTACTACTTCAGCGCTAGGTGTTGCAGTCACACCACCAGCAGCTGTATTTGTGGCAATTAAAGCTGCTACATTCGCTGCATCTGTAGCATAGGCGCCAGAGATGTTTGGGTCAATGCTATTTGGAATAATCTTACCGTCCAAATCGAAATCTGCAACAAGGCGCCCGACATAGCGGTAATTAGCTGCTGTATTAAGTACTAAAACTTGTTCCCCAGTAGTGGGGTTAGTAATGACTGAAGGATAGTTAGGTACCGTACTTCCCAGGTCTTCGGGACGACGAGTGTCTGTATTATCTGCAAATAATTGGTGTGAACCACCTGCTATTACTACATCTACATTATTTAAACGTGTAGCTAAAGCTTGCTCGATAGGAAACTGCTGCATGTGTGACAGCAAAATTACTTTATTAATACCAGTTGCGGTGAGCGCATCTACCTGTGGTTGGATAATTGCCGCTAAAGCATCGAGTTGAACTGCGGTTGGGTCTGTATTGAAAGAATCAGGAGTTACCGTTACACCTGGGCCAGGTGATGAGATACTTGGTAAAGTTGGTGTAGTGGCGCCTACAATACCTATTCTTTCACCATTGACAGTAATTACAGCACTACTAGAAATTCTGCCTCGATTATCGGTTGCAGTAGCACCGTTTGCAAGCACTACCGATTGAGTACTACCAACATTTGTAAAGTCTTGTGCTGGTGCAACTACACGACTTGCCAAGCTAGCATCACCGCTAAAGTCTAAGTTAGCACTTAAATAAGGAAACTCGGCACCTTGATAGTTACCACTAGGAACAATCAAAGATTGAATCGTCGAAGTTCCTAAATCAAATTCGTGATTCCCAAAAACTGAAGCTTGAACACCAATACCGTTTAAAATTGCAATATCCCCCCTCCCTACACCTGCGGCGCCGATTGCAGACGCTACACTAGGGTCAGAAGAAGCAGAAAAGAAAGGCCCCGGAATATAATTATCACCAGAAGATAATATTAGTGTATTAGCGTAATCATCTTTAAGCGCATTCACAACCGTCGAAAATCCGACCGCATCATTCAGCGCTGGAATACCACCTTCAAAGTCAGAAGCATGAAGAATTTGTAGTTGAAAAGCCATATAACTCACCACGAGTATTAATGTTTACAGAATCACCTTTTCTACAAATCCCACATCAACCTTAAAGATTGGCTAACAAAAATTTAAACTAACTATATAGCTACTAGTGTCTTTACATAATCTTCATAATAGGTTATGTGCCAATCAATGTAAAAGCAGCCCAATATCTGGGGTTAGGATATTTTTTCATCGTTTTTAACATTGCTTGACGCAAGGCGCCTGCTCCACGATGACTTTTGCTATAATTCTCATAAAAGCTTATCATGAGTGATGCTGTAGTTGCATCATCCACATCCCACAGTGAGGTAATGACACTGTTAGCTCCTGCGGTTAAAAATGCACGCGATAGTCCGACAATACCATCAGCAGTCATTTTTTCGAGTGCGGTGTCATAAGAATTGAGAACAACTAGGTCTGCTTGGATTTGTAATTTTTGAATTTCTTCTGCTGTTAGCCAACCATCGTCTTGGTTTGATGTTGCTAAAGAAATTATACTTGAGTCATCATTTTTACAGCTAGAAGTTGCTAAGTGAATAATTCCTGCTTTGGATATTCTTGCTAATACTGCTGTTTCGGTAGCTTTGTCTCTTGTCAAAGCTTGAGTTTTCAGTATTACTGCAATGTGTTCCGCTTCTTGCTCGGCGCCTGGTAATGGTGATAAGTTAGTTGGGTTACAAGATTTGAATGATGTTTTCGGTAAAGTTGCATTTCCGACGATTAGAGATTCACTCGTTTTTTGTTTACGTGTTTTACGCTTGTATAATAAATCTAACGCTTCAATCGAAGGGGTAGTGGAGATTGTATGCTTTTCGATTAAATATTTACCGTTACTGTCTGGCAATGCAGCAAATGGTAGACGGAATAAGGCGCCTTGTGGGACAATAATAACTCGTTCTTCTGCTTTTTGCGGTAAAGTATTTGCAATTGGTTGTATTAATATCTGATATAATTTTTTAAGCGTTTGTGTTGAGTCAGTTTCATGTCTAGCTTTAGTAATTAAGTCTGTTAATGAAGAATTTTCTTTCTGGCGCCAAGCATTTAAGTCTACTTGACGAAATATTACTTTACCCGTAGGTTTAATTACCCAAATATATAATGCTGTTTCTTGAGAATTATTAGTAATAATTGAATATTCGACGAGTGTGGCATTTTGTTGTTGAGCGACTTGTTTATAAAGTGATTTATTTGATTGTATAGCTATAGAACTACTAGATATAGATGATAAACTTAAAATGCTAATAGCAGAAATAGATATTAAGGTTTTGAGGATGTTTTGGGCGCCTTTCATAGATTTTGTATGAACTTGAGTATTCTGTATTTATCTATTTCTAGCAATTTTGAAGTTATGCATTTGATAAAATTATAAAAATCCGGTTTATAGGAAAGTGAGCATAAACGCTCACTTTTCTATAAAATGTAATTTTGCTGTGTTTTCGACGCTAAAATTCTTCCGCTTCCTCTTTCGACTACTGTGTGTTTTTGGGCAAATACTAAATTTACTAGTAATATCAAGGTTAAAAATAACGTAGTAATTATACTACGAGTAAAATATTCTGATAGATTATTGTTATTTTGACTCCACATATATTTATCCTTCTAATTTGAGTTAATTATCCTTATATTTCTAAAGTGTGTGAGGGAAGATGTAATTTTTACTTTTTTGCACAAAAAAACCTAGTATTTATACTAGGTAATTACTATATTTTGAGATGTCTAAATTATATGTAGCTCTCATTTTAATTTATACATCTTTCTATACAAATATGATAAAGATTATCAATTTTATATAGTGGTGCATCACGTGAGTATAGATACGCTAATTTGTGAGGGTTTATAGTTTGCTCCTAATTTGTCGGCACAGTATCCTATTTCTATCGTTTTTCCTGGTTGAATAACTTTTGCCCAGTCTACAGGGGTTGCTTCGTATATTAAATCTTTGATTGTGTAGCTTGCATTCCAAGTTTGTAGTATTTTGGCTTGATTAATTATAAAGTTTAACTTCCAATTTTTAGTTGCAATTGTGCCTTTGTTAGTAACGCGGAAGTTTATACAAAATCCTGCATTCCAATCTGCTTGTATTACTACTTCTACTGCTAGTATAGGCGCCGATGGGGTTGGAATGGGAGTAGGTGTAGGAGTTGGAGTGGGTGTAGGAGTGGGTGTTGAAGGTTGCGGTGTTAGTAAGGTTGCGAGAAGTTCTTGTTTTGCAGTGTTAATATTTACCCAATCGTCTAATAATATACCTGCTGTATCACTACTATTTGGATTCCAACACCAATAAGTAAAGGATAGGTTATTTTGTTTAATATAATCAATTAGTTGACGTTGCCAAATTCCTTCTTTGGAAGTGGTATCTATTTGTTTGCCTCCAAATTCTCCGATTAAAATTGGTGCAATTCCTTTTGCTGCTATATAGTAAAAACCTTTTTCCCAACGAGTATAAAGGTTTTGAGGAAATGTTGCTTCGCTAAACCAGGGTTGGTCTGCGACTCCTGGCCCATATTCATGGGGAGAATAAACAACTTTGTTGGCAATATTTAAACGTATAGGGTTATCCCCAACACCTTCTAAATTACCTCCCCACCAGTGTCCTGATAACTCTTGATTTAGTACATTCTTTGCAACACCTTCGACTACAATTAACCAATTAGGGTTTATTGCTAAAATTGCATTACCGCAACGTTCTGCTGCTAATCTCCAGTCGGTCGTTAAATCTCCTGTTCCCCAACTTGCCCGTCCATGTGGTTCGTTTTTTAAATCCGCAGCAACGACATTTCCTTGATTTCTATAGCGGTTAGCTAACATCTTCCAAGTATCTATCCAGTCAGCTTCGGTGAATCCGTCACCATACCATAGTTCAGGAATTGTTACATCATTGAGTCTATGACTGTCAAGCATTATTAATAGCTCTGAATTCGCAGCTTCCTGGATAATGATATCCATTATCTGTAATGGTGTTTTACCCTGTAAGTCACGATTGGCGCCGATACTAAAGTCTATAGAGCTAATATTATCAGAGCGTAATGCTTGAACAGAATAAGGTAAACGAATGATATTGTAACCTAAGCTTTTAATTTGACGTAGCATGTCTTTATAGTCTCGCTTCCACAGACCATGCGGTACATGCACATCGGTTTCCATCCCAAACCAATTAACTCCTCGCAAGCATACAGCATTACCGTTGGCATCTATTATCTGTGACCCTTTTGTTGAAAATGGAGTTTTGATAGCCATACTAGTTTTCGCACTGCTCCTGTTACTTTCAGGAAAATGATATTACTTATTTAGAGACAGAACACGTAATTATGTAGTATTTTTGGTTGAAGTCTGTGTTTTGGTTATCTCAGATGCAAAAGCTCCTAAACGTTGTCAAAAACTTACGGAAGCAAGTCCACGCAATTATTCTGCCGCTTATTTTATTCTTTGCGGTTTCCCTATTTGCTACCCCTGCTTTCGCTACAAGTGTGTTTGAACTACCTAACTTAACACCCGATACTTGGGTTGTTGATGAAGGTGAAGTTATTAGCCGCACTAGTGAAGGTAAAATTAGTACTGCGTTTGCTGACCTTGCCAAGCAAACTGGTAACGAAGTTAGATTTGTTACAGTTCACCGTTTAGATTATGGTGAAACTCCAGAAACTTTTGCTAAAGAACTTTTGGATAAATGGTTTCCCGATAAGGAAGCGCAAGCAAATCAAACGATAATGATGATAGACACCGTTAGTAACGGTATCGCGATTATTACTGGCGATAAAGTTAAACCATTAATGTCAGATGATACCGCCAAAAGTGTCGCCTTCGAGACTTTCTTGGCGCCATTGCGTGATGGAAACAAATACAATCAAGCATTCCTTGACGCAAGTAACCGCTTAGTTGCTGTACTTTCTGGTCAACCTGACCCAGGACCTCCAGCAATAGTAGAGGATGTCCAAGTTGAAGGCACTTTTAAAGATGCTGAAGAAACCGAAAAAGAAAGAAGCAATTCAACAGCATGGGTAATTGGACTATTAATAGCTGCCACAGTCATCCCGATGGCAACGTATTACATCTACTTAGTCAACCAACCATCATCAGATAGTTAAAAGTGCTGAGTGCTGAGTTCTGAGTAAAATTAGTCACTCAGAACTCAGCACTCAGCACTTTCCACTGCTTTTAGTCTTGCACATACTCGGCGCCTGTAATTAAAGCACTTTCTGCGCGTACAAATTCGCGACCGAGGTATGCAGCATGGTCGAACATAGTTACCGGACAAGGTTTTGTTTCTTCTAAAAGCTTGACACAAAGTTCTTTAGCGGTTCTGCCAGTGTAAAGAACTGTGTGAGTCCGTTCGACTTTGCCACGTGCGGGAATTACCTTTCCGGTTTCAGGGTCTACAGCTAAACCACGTTCATCAATAACGTTTGTGTAATGTTTAGCGCAAATTAGCCCAGCATCACGGTCAAGGTAAATAATAAAATAACCTGCTGGGTCTAGGTCGATGTGCCGTTGTGAGAGTTTGTCATCGATTGCTGCTAAATTTTCTTCTAATCTCAAGTTCATAAACTCCCTTCAACAAAAAATCCTGTTCCTGGTTATATTTGGCTAACGGCGCCAATTGTTTGTTTTAGTTAAATTCTAGATTTGATGAATAAGTACAAATCTAGAATCCAATATATAAAACAATACTTGCTTTCTTAATTTACACCTTATGTAAATAATACGTGCAATTACAGAACTATATATTATACTTTTTGTTCCGATTCACCGGGCGAATTTTTTTGACTAAAAGGTAATTCAGCATTAATTGCGTCTATTTCGCGCTGTTCTAATTGGTTCACCTCGCTAATATAAGGACGTAAAATTTGCTGTAAGCGCGCGTTGTAGAAGCGATGTAGGCTATAATTAGGCATTGCCGGAAAACCACGACGCTTTTTATGGCGCCCACCAGCACCAGGGTCAAACAATTGGATACCCTGAGAAATTCCCCATTCGATTGGTGAATAATAACAAGCGTCGAAATGTAAAGAGTCTATTTCCTGAGAACTTCCCCAATAGCGACCATACATTCTATCATCTTTATATAGACAAAACGACATTCCCACAGGTACACGGTCATTTTGTTCGCTATAAGCTGCCATAAACAAGACACGATGACGATAGTGTGCATGTAACGACTCAAAGAAGCGCTTCGTCAAATACTTACTACCCCACCAGCCAAATTTATCGCAGGTGTCAGCATAAAACTCGTACATTAACGGGAATAATGATTTAGGAATATCATCCCCTGTTAGAGGTTGTAAGCGTAAACCAACTTTTTCTACAGATTTACGTTCGCGTTTAATGTTGCGACGCTGGTTTGCGTTAAATACCCCTAAATAATCATCAAAAGTGTTAAAACCTAAATTTTGCCAAATAAAACTATGATGTAACCAGGGAGTAAAACCTTGACGTTCGACAATTGGTTGCCATTCGGGGTCAACGTAAAGAAAATTGCATGTTGCGATACGGTGCTTTGTACAGTACTTATCGATTTCATGCAGCATTATAGCTGTGATTTCTTCTTCATCTTCACCCCTGTCTATTAAAAATCGATATCCCTCTGCTGGTGTAAATGGTGTCATCCCCAATAGTTTTGGATAATACTCTACACCTATGCGCTGTGCTAAATCAGCCCATTGATGGTCAAATACAAATTCACCTTGACTATGCCCTTTGAGGTATAATGCAGCGGCGCCGATTAAAGTTTTGTTTCGCCAAATAGTCAAATGATTTGGCAACCAACCGTTACGTCCCGTTGCACTACCCGACACTTCTAAGTTGTTTAGCCATTCCCACTCTAAAAACGGAGTTTTCAATGGCATTGCTAAAGCATCCCAAGCAGCTTGCGGGACTTCGGCAATTTTGTTAGTCCAAGCGACTGAATAGCTAGGTTTTACTTGTTCAAACATTGCGAGATTCTCACTTCTTGACCAAACTGAACCATTCATGGCATACAATACTTTACTTAACTTAATCTAAATTCACTCAAATTTGTACTATTTTTGCGTAAAAGCCTATGAATGAGACAGAAGAGGGCGCCGTAACCGTTATTTAATATCTTTTAACAGAGGGAAAAACTCTAAAAAATCGTTTTCTAGGTCGATGTAGTTGTCTGTAAGTTCTTTTATTGCTGGTTCTAGGCGAATTTCAGTTTTATTTTTAAATCTTTGTGATAGCCTATTAGATAATCTAATTAATAAATACTCTATACCTTCTAAATTGCGATACCTTCCTAACCAATCTTCTTTTGCCATTTGTGTAATAACTTGATTTGCGTAATTTGGTAATGGTTCAGGATACGCTAAAAATGATTCGTATATTTCTGTTGTAAAATTATCTAAAGGCTGGCTTGAGTATATATACCAGTTTTTGGCTAAAAAATGGTCATAAAATCCATCTATTAAGATGCCAGCAAAGCGTCTATATACTGAATTTATTCGTTGTTTACTACGATGAACTATTAAATGTGAGTCAGTAAAAGCATCAATGAGTTGATGATGTTTTATACCTTGTTTAATTTGAGCATTTAGTTTTTCGCGCTCTGCTCCTTTAACCAAATCGGCTAGTAAGTTACCTAAGCGGCTTTCAATATCCGGTTTGGATAATAGTAGATGCGCTAACCAGTTCATTTTTATTATTTATGTTGAACTATAAACATCTTAGTATATTTTACTTGATCTCTGATTTAGTTTTCTCGTTCTGCTGAATAGCACGCGCGCAAACCCAATCATTCGGGAGCATCGCAGGCCATCCTTTTCTTATCGCTTCTGGACACACTGTATGAATTGTTAACTGGCAGTCAAGCATATCCAAACCAGCTTTCTGTACCTGCTTTAGTGCTTGTTTCATTACTGAGCTATCTTCAAACTCAATAGTCATGTTGCATTGAATACACACCGTATGGTGATGATTCATTTGAGAATTGGTATTTAACTCGTAGTGCTTATGTACCTCTGCTAGCTCTAACTCGCGTAAAATTTTCATCCGAGTCATGAGCTTTAAAGTCCGGTAAATTGTTGATAGACTTATTTTTTCTTCGCGAAGAGCCAATAATTCATGTACTTCCTCTGCACTTAAATGGCTTCCTTGAGGAAGATTCTCGAACAGATGTAGTATTACCTCGCGCTGAGAAGTAAAACGCCACCCTTTTGCATTTAGTTCCGATTTGAGAGAACCTGATGTACTCATAGTCACTACTTATATATATGCTACTTAGGTGCCCAACCTGTCGCATCCCTACATTTATCATGCTATTCCTTATTGCTTCGATTTGCAATAAAAAGTTTTATTGACAAAAAACTTTAAGTTTTGTTAAAAATTTATTGAAATATATTTTCAATAAAAATAGATATGCTAAATAACTAATAGAGTAAATTATCAAGAATTGTGGAAGGCAATAAAGTTGTTAGAGATGCCCATCAGTAAATACATCTGATGATATCTAGAATAACTAGTTGCTTCATATCCTCAACAAGGAGCTAGACGAAGACGATGCAAACATACGACAATCCGAATCTCAAGTATGATAGGTGGGCTGGAAACGCGCGTTTCGCCAACATGTCAGGTTTATTTATTGGCGCCCATACAGACAGCGAGAGCATGGTTAGCAAATGCTCACTTCTTTTTAGCGTTCTTTTTCTTCCAAGGTGATTTCTGACACACTCTACGAGGCATTGGCGTAGATTTTAGACAGGTTGGAGAAGCTATGAATTCTGTTGAAACACGTACACGACCTCAGTAAATATTAAGGTGGCTTTTAATACCCACTTCTTACTCATGATTGTAAATACAGAAAGAACTTTCGCAGCAGCCATTAATGCACCCTGGCTCATTGGTAATGCTCGTTTGACAGAGTTATCTGGTCAACTGCTCGGTGCCCATGTTGCACATGCAGGGTTAATAATGTTCTGGACAGGAACAACCACAGTAATAGAAACTTTGAGATATACACCAGGTGTGCCATTGTATGAACAAGGAATGATATTATTACCCCCTAAACGCAACTTTGGGTTGGGGTGTAGGCGCCGGAGGTTTGTTTCATGTCTTCCGTAGCATCGTATAAAGCGTAAGGTGCGTGACGCAACACAATTATTGACTTCGCTGAAAGATTCTTAAATGCTTCACGCACCCTACTTAAGATTTTTTATATATAACTCATGCTAGCAACATTATTTTGTGCTTTTTGTGCTTTTTGTGCTTTGGCAATAGTTATTCTAGCGCTTTCTAGTTTTTGGATAACCCTCAACCAAGGAGCTAGTCATGTCAAGAAACTGCATCAAATCCCTTGTACTAACTGCGACTTCTTTACCAATGATTATCGTCTTAAGTGTACAATTAACCCGCTTACAGCTTGTACCGAAGAAGCTATTGGTTGTCGTGACTTTGAGTATAAAACAATTACGTCTAATGCTTGCCAAAATCACCCACGTCAGGTAAGGAAACCAAAGAAACCGGGTTTCTTTGCTGAGATATTGTAATCAGAACAACGATTTTGCTTAGAAACCGGGTTTCTGCAATTTTTTTGCAATAATTTCCATTTTGGTGTAATCTCAATACTAGTTGATTATTACTTGCAACAGATAGCAGTAAATCTAGATCACAGTTGGGAGATACAATGTCTGCAAAAATTGGACTGTTTTACGGCAGTACAACAGGTAACACTGATGCCATCGCCGAACTTATTCGGAACGAATTTGGCAAAGGTTTAATCGATTTGCATTGCATGGCAGAAGCTAGCGAGCAAGATTTTGCAGACTACGATAATTTAATTATTGGCTCTCCAACTTGGGGTATTGGGAAATTGCAGCATGATTGGGAAATATTCTTCCCCAGGCTTGATTACGTAAACTTCAAAGGTAAAAAGGTTGCTTATTTTGGTTTAGGAGATCAAGTAGAATACCCGCGTAACTTTGTTGATGCAATGGGAATATTAGCTGCCAAAATTACTTCGTTGGGAGGTATACGAGTTGGTTCTTGGTCTACTAGAGGTTATAAGTTTGAAGAGTCGAAAGCTTTAATCAACTTACAACCTGTTGAATTGAGTAATGGTTCAATAACTTTGGTCGAGTCTCAAGTAATTCACGTCAGTAATGGAGTTAGAGCTTCCATTCAAGGAAATTTTGTCGGACTTGCCATTGATGAAGATAATCAACCTGAGCTTAGTATCGAGCGTATCAAAGTTTGGGTAGCTCAAATCAAAGAAAGGTTTGGACTTTAGAGGCTTTACAAATAAATAGTACGAGGTGGCTATGACGACATGTATTCGCAGCGCACCAGTTCCAGATGTGGGATGGTGGTCTGGTAACATGCGCTTGGTTAATTTATCTGGAAAACTACTAGGCGCCCATGTAGCTCATGCTGGTTTAATAGTTTTGTGGGCAGGTGCAATGACTTTGTTTGAACTGTCGCACTTTAACCCAAACCAACCGATGTATGAACAGGGGTTAATATTACTCTGCTCAAGGTGGAACAACAGTTGGATATTGGTCTAAAGATGGTTATGATTTTAATGAATCAAAAGCCCTTCGAGACGGCAAATTTGTTGGTTTAGCTCTTGATGAAGATAACCAATCTGATATGACAGACAGTCGTATTCAGCAATGGGTAGCTCAACTCAAGAGAGAGTTTGGAGTATAATATGTATGGTGGGACAAAACCCACCTTAGTTGATAAAAACAAGTTATTAAACATAATTATAATGACTACACCAGATACATTGTGGCTAACTACAAGCCCAGAACTAAAATTTTTCAATAACGCATTATTACGTCATTTATCTCGTCAAACATCCATTGCCCAATGGGAATATCATCAAAAACCAGATGACCCAAACTCACTTACTGTTGCCGTCACGCTGTTACATGATTATTTAAAAACACGTAAAAAGCCTGTTAATCTAATTGGTCATAGTATTGGTGGTTTGCTAGGATTACTCTACGCGCAAGAACATAAAGAAAGAGTAAAATCATTAACGCTGCTATCTGTAGGAGTCAATCCAGGTATTGATTGGCATTCGCATTACTACGTTCAACGTAAGCTGTTACCCTGTAGTCGTGAATTTATATTAAAACATATGGTTCAGACCCTATTTGGCTACCAAAACGAATGTACTCGTCAAAAACTAATTACGATGCTCGATAGAGATTTAAATAATTCTGCATCACCTCATTCCCTTTACGGTCACGCTAGTATTGCACCAATACCCGTATCAGTACCTCTGTTAGTTTGTGGTTGCCAAGATGATGTAATTGTAGACCCACAGCAAATTCAAGGTTGGCAAAATTTAGTTTCCAACACTACACAACAAACTTCTCCAACCATACGTTTGTGGCAATGTCCACAAGGAGGTCACTTCTTTCACCACTTTTACCCAGACACAGTAGCTAAAGAAATAACTAAGTTTTGGAATTTAAATTATTCTCATGCTTAAATTGAAAGTTTTGGCAAAAAATGTCTAATCCTTCTTCAAGACTAATACGAGGTTGATAATTCAATTCTTCGATAGCTGGGGTGATATCAAGCGTTTGACTAAAAGCCATTACTAATAGCTCATATCGAGTTAATATCGGTTTTTTGCCGAATAAAACTCTGTTCGATACAAATTCTAAAGCTTGTGCGACTTTATCCGCTAGCAAGTAAGGTACTGGTCTTAATTTTAACTCGTACCCCATTTTTTCCGAAAGTCGTTTTAATAAGTTAATTAAAGATATTGGTTGATTATTGCTGATATTAAAAATTTTACCAGATAACGTTTTGGGCGCCGTTTGGCATAGTAATAGTGCATCAACGACATTATCGATATAAGTCATGTCAATCAAAGCTTTACCATCGTTAATTAATGGTATGCCTTTTTGACTGGCGCCAACAAGCCTGGATAATATAGTATCACTATAACCAAAAATAGCACTCGGTCGAATCGTGATCACCGACAAACCCCGATGAAAAACTTTATTAATAAGGTTTTCTGCCATTAACTTGGTCAGTGCATAAGTATTTATTGGGGATACAACCGAAGTCTCAGTTAGATTAACTCTCGGAGAGTAGTTGAAATATATGCTTGACGTAGATACATTGATAAGTCGCTGGATTTCATAAATTTCACATCCCCTAATTACATTTCGGGTTCCAACCACATTTATATTATAGAAATCTTTATATTTACCCCAGGTAGACGATAACGCTGCACAGTGAAATACATATTCTTGACGTTTACAAGCAGCTAACACCGCATCCGCATCACGAATGTCAGCAGCTGAAAACTTTATCCCTTGCGTCTCTAACTGTCTCCCAACTTCTCGGTTCCGACCAAGTACTGTTACCTCTACACTGGAGTTAACAGAATTTAATCTTTCTGCCAGTCGTCTACCTAGAAAACCTGTACCACCCGTAACTAAAATTTTCATCATTAAATCTTGTCTCTGTGAACTCTGGTAAATGCTGCGTGAAAGCCTTGGAGGAAAGGGTTCTATTCATGGATAATAAAGGCTTTCACGCACCCTACATAATAATTAATGATTTTTTGGGTGACCCATCTACGAAAAATCAACGTTTCAGCCCCAAGTCGGATGAAAGGTATAATAAGCATGTGCTATGTTGGTATTACTTACTTTTACTTAGTTGAACAGAGAGGTAATCGTTATCGTAGTTCAAAAACAACAAATTAATTCGCAAATCAGGGCGCCTAAAGTCTTCTTGATTGACCACGAAAATAATAACCGTGGTCTTATGGATACTCGCGAAGCTTTAGAGTTGGCCGAAAGTCTAGAATTAGACTTAGTTATAGTCTCGGAAGGAGCAGAAGCTCCAATTGCGAAAATTATCAACTACGGCAAGCTTCAGTATCAAAAGAAAAAACGTCAAGGCAACAGTTCCAGACCAACGGTAAAGGAAGTTCGCTTCCGTCCAAATGTCGGTGCAGCTGACTACGAATTACGCATCAAGCAAGCTGCTGAGTGGTTGAGTAAAGGTGATTCCGTAAAATTTGCTATCCGTTTACGAGGTCGCGAAAATCAGCACCGTGAACTAGCAGGAAAAATGCTTGACCGTATCGTTAGTGACCTCACCCAAGTCGGAAAAGTTCAATCTCTCGATAAGCGTTCTTTGATTGTTCAAGTTATTCCCGCTTAAATTAATATAAATCCCAAATCGTCTAACTTAATAGTAAGGTGGGTTATCCTACCTTACTATTTATAGTTTTTAGTTATAAAATACTACATAACCAATAAAAGATTATGATTAAATACATACTTCTTCGCAGATAAGTAAGGGAAATATAAGTATGTAAAAATATTATTACAATTTTAGATATGAGCTGCGCCACGGTAGAGCCGATTAAGAACCTTAGCTACATTAATGATTTTACAAAATCGTTTCAAACTTACATCAGGCGCCGAAATCCAAGTTATCAAGCAATATGATAATTTACCATTGGTCGAATGCCATGCTGGACAGTTAAATCAAGCCTTCATGTACATTATTACCAATGCAATAGATGCAATTCAAGCAAAAGTCATTACAAATACTACCAGCTTTCAACCTTGTGTTGCAATAAGTAGATTTTTTCGATTTAATAACTATATAGCGATAAATATAAAAGATAATGGTAAAGGAATTTCTGAAGAAGTCAAACAGAACTTATTTGACCCGTTTTTTACAACAAAACCCGTTGGTCAAGGTATAGGAATGGAACTCAGTATTTGCTGTCAAATCATTACACAATAGCATAAAGGTTGTTTAGAATGTTCCTCAAACTTAGGAGTAGGTGCAGATTTTACAATCAAAATTCCTTTACACCAGCAATAGAGTTTTGTATAGCAGCATAAAATAATACAAAGAAGGCACCTAATTTGAGATTTTGGTATCATTATTTTGATAATTAAGCATTTTCTAAGTATTATTCGCAAAATAATCGGATTTTCATTTTATATGTAGGTATAATTAGTGCTTAATAAGCAAGTTTTTAGTTTCTTTTGTAGTAATAGTGCTGGTTATAGCAGTGTATATAATCATTTAAATTGGTAATGATATTTACCACAAAGGCTATTAGGGCACAGAGAAGAGATTTAAAGTTGGCGCCGCTATCTAAATAAGAAGTGTTGTTACATCTGTGGGAGATTTTCTCTAGAAATTTTCTAGGTAATGGCGCCGCTACCTAAATAAGAAGTGTTGTTACATCTGTGGGAGATTTTCTCTAGAAATTTTCTAGGTAATGGCGCCGCTACCTAAATAAGAAGTGTTGTTACATCTGTAGGAGATTTTCTCTAGAAATTTTCTAGGTAATGGCGCCGCTATCTAAATAAGAAGTGTTGTTACATCTGTGGGAGATTTTCTCTAGAAATTTTCTAGGTAATGGCGCCGCTACCTAAATAAGAAGTGTTGTTACATCTGTGGGAGATTTTCTCTAGAAATTTTCTAGGTAATGGCGCCGCTACCTAAATAAGAAGTGTTGTTACATCTGTGGGAGATTTTCTCTAGAAATTTTCTAGGTAATGGCGCCGCTATCTAAAATAGGAGTATTGTTACATCTGTAGGAGATTTTCTCTAGAAATTTTCTAGGTAATGGCGCCGCTATCTAAATAAGAAGTGTTGTTA
>NZ_RSCL01000029.1:0-50232 GCF_003991905.1 Dulcicalothrix desertica PCC 7102
TACGTCCAGATCGAACAGAGAGGTGCCCCGGATAATACCGGGCATCGACTCTACCTTAATGCAGTTGAATTATCTAATGACGAACTTGATACTGTAGCTGGTGGTTTGGCAATTACTTTAGGTGACGTTGGTAGTTTTGCATCTGACGCATCGAATAGCTATTCACTAAAACAACTCCAAGTTGGTCAACAAACATTTGCTGGCCCCACTGGTAGCGGTACAGCTTCTGTAACTAATTTAACAGACATCTTTAGCAACGCTGGTCAAGCTATTGCTGTCAAATAATCTCTATTTATAAGTCTCTTAAAACCACATTCGTTTTATAACTTTACACGGCGCCAGTGATTTAATATTGGCGCCGTTTATTCAATATTTTGACATTAGGCACATATTTTTCAGCAAGAAGGGAATAATTGAGGTGTGATACCTGTTAATCAATGACAGTGGATAGCTATAATATATAAGTGTCTGGCAGCACCAGTTTCAGAAAAAGGAACATAAATATATGAATATTCAACTTGTTGAATCTTTAGCTAATGCAATTAAAGCTTTGTCTACTGAAGAACGGGAGTTATTAAACCAAAAATTAACACATAAATCTAATTGGCAAAACTTACGAACAAAAATTTTAGCTGATGCTCAAGCTGTCCAGCAAAGGCGTAATGGTCAAGCCTCTGAGCCAGATATTGACCAAATTATTCATCAGATGCGAGAAGAGCGAGATGAGGAGTTATTATCAGGTTTATCCTACAGTCAAGAATAAGTATGACCAGGCAAATTATTTGTGTAGATGCTAATTTTATAGTTAAATTAATTAACAATCCTTCAGAAACCTCACCTCATTTAGAATTGTGGAATAATTGGGAGCAAAACCAGACTCAGATTATTGCTCCAACTCTCTTATGTTACGAAGTTACAAATGTATTTCATCGAATGCAACTGGCTAAACAGTTATTAATTACAGAAGCTCAGGAATTTCTTAATAATGCTCTGAGTTTATCCATTCAATATTACGGTGATCAGCAACTTCATCAACAAGCCTGGGAAATTGCACAACAATTTAATCTCTCAGCTACTTATGATGCTCATTACTTGGCATTAGCTCAAAAATTTCAGGCTTCATTTTACACAGGTGATAAACGCCTATTTAACAAAGTTAATTCTGCTTTGCCTTGGGTCTATTTAGTGGAATAATTGTGCTGAAAAATAGTTAAAAAATAGAATTATGCCATTTGAACTCCAATATCTAAAGTTCCTGCATAGCCATTTTGAGTAGGAGTTAACTTGAGTAACATTTGGGCGCCACCATCATTAAATATTCCATCTTGAGCATTGTTTCCTGTGCGCTGTCCTCTGCTCACATAAGGCGCCTTTGTATACACTTGGTCGGAAGTCGAATCATCAAAGTATAGCTGTGAGGTAAACTCATAACCCTGCCCATTGGTTGCATTAGTGCGAACTTTTACATGTATATGCACAGTTCTGCCTGGATACCAACCAGGGTAAATAGTTGTAAAATTAACACTTCCATTGGCACCTGTTACTTGATAACCGCGTAGAAACTTTTTGCCAACGGTATTAAAACTTCGCTCTTCCACGTCCGAATAAACTCCTAGTGCATCACAGTGCCAAATATCTACAATTGCATTTTCTAAGGGTACACATCCATTACTGCCGACTTGAGAAATTTTTAGTGTTAATTGGAGTGGTACGCCTTCTTTTACTATACCGTCTGTTGGGTCGGAGCGGATGTCGGAGCGGTTGAGCTTTTCGTCTACGAAGTATGGTCCTTCGGTTTGCTCTGGACTTACGATACATGCTAGTGAGGTAAGTTTAGCTTTTGAACTAAATTGTGCTTGTGCGGAGCCTGATTTTTTTGTTGTGCATCCTATTACAAGTATTGCTGTTCCGGCTGCTCGAAGTAGAGTTAGTGTTTGTCTTCGGGTTAGTTGATTTTTCATATTTGTTGAGAACCTACCCATTAAAATGATGAGAGGGAAATCCTGAAGTATTTGTGGCTAGAGTAAACAAATCGCCAGAATAAAAACTATTTTGAATTTCTGTCTCACTCAAACCTACTGATGCTGTTGTAATGTAAAGTGTCGTCATATCTTTATTACCAAAAGTGCAACTGGTTGGACGCACAACTGGCATCATTACTCGCATCATCTCTTTACCAGAGGGGTCAAACCGGATAACACACCAACCGTCCCACATTGCCGACCATATACAACCCTCTCGATCTACTGTTAAACCATCTGGGAAAAAGGATTCAGTTGTTAAATCAATAAATACTCTACGGTTACTAATATTGCCACTTTTTGCATCAAAATCAAAGGCGTAAATAGTTTTGAGGGGCGAATCAGTGATATAAAATGTCTTTTCGTCAGGACTCCATCCTAACCCATTGGATATTGTCAGTCCGGTTAATAGTGTGTGTAAGGAACCATCGGGGTCATAACGGTACAAACGACCTTTTGGTTCTTCAGGATTCATCGAACCAAACCAAAAACGTCCTGCTGCATCACACTTACCATCATTGAAGCGCATGTCATGGTGATTATGTTCTATATCTATAATTGGCGTAACTTGACCGTGAACAGTGTCCAAAAAAGCTAGTCGGTTACGTTGAGCCATAATGAGACGGTTGGTTCCTGCTGGTGCAATACAACCTACCACTTCACCCACATCAAAATATTTGTTGGCGCCAGTAGCAGGATTATACTGGTGTACACGATGGTTGTAAATATCAACCCAGTACAACAGTTGCTCCGATTGGTTCCAACAGGGTCCTTCCCCTAAACGTGCCCTGACTTCGAGAATGTTTTTCAGCACGAGTATTATGCAACGCTAATTAATATTACTGGAACATTATAATTTAATTGTAGGTTGGGTGGAGGAACAGAACCCAACTTTAACCCAAATTTTCCATTGGGATATTGTATAAGGAGAGACGGCGCCACCTACAGATGAAGAAGTAAAAACTATGCTAGATGAACGGGCAAGGATGCCCATTCCACTCATTGTGTTAATTAAGGATGCCTGTTCTATGGGTACTTTATATTTAGACCTGATAGTTCTACAGCATCTTGTAGTAAGGGGTTAAGTTTTTGTTGTTGACAGTCAAATACTGAGTAACTTTGGCTTGAATTAGTGGGTTCTTGGTAAAAAAGTACAACTACTGGTATGGTTTGAATTTTTTGAGTGAACTCTAAGATCAATTCAACTTTTAAAAATCCGAGTATTGAGGCAATTTGTTGAGCGGATGGTGTGGGTGGTAATTCTCTGAAACATCTTAAAATGTATTGCTCGATTGTGTCGTACTTTCTTTCTGTTTGTTTGGGTAAATAAAACACCTCGCTAGAATAGGCGCCTAGTATTTTTTTGCCACTCATTGCTTCGCGGTGTTTGTCTGTGATTGTTGTTTTAATCCATGAATTCATTGGCTAGTAAATGTCCTTGATATTTTTTAGCGGTGTCTAATATGTGTTTATAGATTGGACTAGCTTCACTTTCTAATTCTGTGTAGTTATAGGAAGAACCTGTTATAATTAGTAGGTTTTTGGCTCTACTCATTGCTACATTAATACGCTCTGGAGTCTGTAAAAAGTCGCTTGGTAATACTCCAGGTTTGTTCAAAACTAGGCTTACAAACATTATATCTTTTTCCATGCCCTGAAATTCGTCTACTGTTCCAATGGTAAGCGTAACATTTAAGGGAAGGTCAAGATTTTTTTGGCTTAAGCTTTTTATCAGGTCTGTTTGAGCTTTATATACGGAGATGATACCAATTTCAATTTTCTTAGATAAATTTCTCTTGTAAGTGAAACTTTTCTTCATTTTCTGAATTATTTCAATTATCAACTCTGCTTCGCGTGGGTTTTGACGACCTGTTTCAACTTGCTGATGATACCAATCACTGTTATTGTGAGGTAAATCAATCCACATTAAATGATTTTCACTTGTTATCAAATTGGAAATTTTTATTCCGTGCGCGCGTTCTTTGTCTTGCTTTGTACAGCCAAGAGTCAGTTTATTTCCATAAAACTGATTAACTGCTTCCATAATTTGCGAGTGCATACGGTATTGATTTATTAGCATTAAGGTTCGATTAGCGTTTATACTGTCTAAATACTCATACCGCTCTTTAAATAAAGATGTAGTTAATTTTTTTTGTAGTTCAGCAGCATTTACCCTTAAAGTTTGAGCAGCTTCAATAAACCAAGATTCTTCTTTAACTATAGGTGGTAGCTGTTTATGGTCTCCAACAAAAATAATTTTGTAACCTAGTAAGCAAGAAATCAGTAACTCTATTTTTGTAGCTTTCGATGCTTCGTCTATAATGACAGCATCAAATTTTGGAAAGTGCTTCAAAAAAGTTTTTTTGCCTGTCTGCATACAAGTGGCGCCGACAATGTTAGCATGTTTCAAGAAAAGTTCATATGTTTCATCACTAATTTCTATATCATTTGTACTAATTCGAGCAATCCAATCTTGTTTGATTTTAATTTTAGTTGTTAGCGTTTTAGCTCCTGTTTCACCACCAACAGATATTATCCAGTCTTCTCTTTCCATATTTAATAAATCATACTTAGAAATAGGAGTATCAAATAATGCTTGTACAGCTTTTTGAGTTCGTAGTTTTTCCCATAAGCGATTACCTAATTGATATTTATTATCTTGGCGCTCAATATGAGTTATTATGTCATTGTATTCTTGATTTAATGGGTTAGCTTTTTTTGAAACTGACTGTTCATCGAGTGCGTGTTCATTTTTTAAGCTTAAAGTTGAGTTGTACATAGAAACTAATGCATCTTTGAAAGATGGAATAATTTCACTTTCAAAAACGCGAATATAATGTTCTGTAAAATTAGCCATGAAATCAATAGTTATATTAACCCGTGTCAGGTTTTCAATATTTAGAGAATCTTCAATTTTTAGAGTTATTCTTTTACTAGAGTATTGGAACATATCATTAAATACTTGTAGAAGAGCTTTTGCCTTATCTAATAAAGATTGAGCATCTTCTGTGAATAAAGTAGAGTAATAATATTCTTCATCTTCTAAGTTTTTTATTTCTTGCTGATGTTGAGTATAAAGTTCAATGACTTTAACTTCTATAACTTGTAATTGTGAATTATATTCATCGTATATTTGCTTTGCTTTCTTAGAGCTTTGGGTATGAAACAAACGGCTAGCGTTAGATATATTTTCGATAGAGCTTTTCAATTGTTCTTCGGCACGGTCTAAAGTTGGTTTAAAAAGGCGCCCAATAATAGGTAATGATGATAGTATTTTAAGATGTAAGAATTTATTATATAGATACTTGTATTGATTAATCTGATTTGGTAATACATTTATTTCTGCTTCTGACCATGAACGAATTAACTGGACAAAATTTATTTTGTGCCGCAAAATGCTAGAAGCATCCAAAAATAACTTGATAAAATTAGTGTTTTTAATAGAATTTTTTTGTTTAATCAATTTTGTAACTTCGCTTAATGTTCTAGATATGCTAGTATAGGTGGGGCTTAAAGAAACTACTTCAGATGACTCAGTTGTAATTCCGTGGTCAAGTACATGTTTGAGCTTCTCTTCTATACTTTGCTGCTCTTCCATGTCTTTACCTATGTTTTCAACAGACTTTTTTATATCTTTCTGAATTTGTATAGAACCCTGTATTTCTAAAATAATTGATGCAATTGTTTGGCACAAGGAATTACAATCTTGTTTAAACTGAAAAATATTGCCACCAGGTTTGTTACGTAAAAGTTGCTCTTGAAGCTGAATTGCTATTTCTAAAGTATTAGAGTCAACGTTTGTCCAAATATTATTATATGCGCTGATTTCCACTAGAGCTAAGGGTTGCCATAATTCATTAGTGTAATCTTCAATAACTTGATTACTTGGTAATTTAATCAGCGCTTTTAATGATTTTTCTTGGTCTTGACACATTAATTTTCTTTCTTTTAGCTCTATTAGTTGTTTCGTATACTCGTCAGCTAATGCTTTTTTTCTTACTGCATCAGCTAATAACGCAGCTTTTTCTTGTTGCCAGTACAGCCATTTAGAAATGTCTTCCCAATTATTAATAAATAAATCTAGTAGTTTAGCCTTTTCTTGAAGCTCTAGCAAACTTAATTGACATTCTTCTATACAAGACTTTAACCATCTTATAACTGCTTTTTTACCAAGAAGTTCTTGAGCATCTTTACTCACTTTTTCACTGTTACCTATTCTAATAATAAGTAAGTCTGGACGAATTGGAAATTTTAACAATGCATTATCTACAGCTAAGTTAGACTGTGAAACTATAAGAACTTTTCCGTCTAGAAGAACTATTTGATAACCAAGCTCTGAAATAGATGTTGATTTTCCTGCTCCTGGTGGCCCTTGTAATGCAAAAATGTCTGGTGAAGCTTGAGCTTGAGCTATTGCTAGTTTCTGAAGTTCGTTTAGCTTGTCTTTATTTAAACATTTGTTTACAGGTATTGGCTTTTGAGTGGATATCGCTGGAAGCTGTAGTTCTTCATTACGACCGAAAATAATTATATCTAGATTAGCAATATAAGCGCGATTTTCTTTCAAACGTTTAATGGCATCTTTTTGTATATGTATTTGATTTAATTCACGAATTAGAGAATTAACTATTATTCCTGGCAACGGATTGATTTCTATATGTTTTTCGCTTAATAAGACTTTAAGAATACGTGTTTGTTGATTCAATGACTGAAATTTAACTGATATTTTGTTAAAATCTGTATAAACTATCTCTTGTCTTTGTGTAATAAGAAGTTTTTCTGACGTTTGTAATTCAGATTGTTTTTCTATGATATCAGGTGGTAAATATCCAATAATGGCGCCAGTTTCACCTGTTAACAAGAAAAAGCTATTGCTTTGATAATGCTGCTGATAAAATGTTTTGAACTTGAGAAGAGAAGAAACTGTAGATATAACCTTATACTTTTGTAATGGGCTGATTGTATATAAGTTTATACTATCATCTCGGCGACACTGCTTAATAGTTTTTAATATGTCTGCCGAAATTACTGGAGCAAGAGTTAAATGTAAGCACTTTGGATTATCCCTGTCTACTTGATAAGAAACAAAAGGGACTTGAAACATCTTGTTTAGAATAGATTGCTCACACACATCTAGGTAAACTTCCGAGTTTTTCAGTCGTTTATTGAGGTCATCTTGCGCTTGTTCGCGTGTTGAAAGACTCAATAAAGTTTCTATCCAATCTTTTGGAATAGAATTAGCTGTCAAATCATCTGTACTGAGGTGACACGTCATCTCCACTTCCCAGCGTTGTTTAGCTCCTGTCCATCTAGTTGCACTAAGAGCAACAACATAATTTGAACTCACGGCAATTCTGAACTGAAGACCTCCTAATTCGTAATCCATTGGTATTCGCATACCCAAATGAGGCAATCCTGTTTTTTGATCTTGACCGTCTAATTTAGACATGAAGACGTGTGCTACATCCCCTATATGCTCTTTAAATGAATTGAGTAAGTCTAATTTTTTCAAGTTTTCACAAGCATTATTACTAAGTTCTATACGTATCTTGGGAAAGTGTAATTTTTTCATGGTCTTGGCAAAATATTCTTATGGACACACCCTATAAGGCGCCTTTTTACATCTGTGCAAAATTTGATTGATACCTAATATGGATTAGATTTTAATACGTTTTTACTAATACACATCAGACATGGATTAAATTTTTTGTATAGCAATCTTATCTCGAAGGGTGAAAATCGCTGGCGCCCGGATACCCGACTTCAAGCAGCGTTGAAATCGGGTATATGAATTGCATCTTCACAAATGATTTATGATTGGTATATTTTTTTAGTTCAATTTTTATTCTGAACGATTTATTTCCGTATAGCCAACCGTAACATTACGTAGTTATAGCCCAGAACGTAAAATTTTTTCTGCTTTAATGCCTAAATACTGCTATAGTTATAATCAAAAGTACACATAAACTATTTACTCCCATCGTGAAATCTTTGTTGACTGATGCCGAACTTGAAGCGTCTGCTATTGTTGCTAATTGTTTGATGAATCGGCAACGTCAGCTTATGGGTAGCAATAGTTACGTTAAAGAACTAGGATTTAATCCATTAAGCTTTATAACAACCCGAATTAAAAATCAGAAAAGTACAGCTTGGCTGGATGTCTGTTGTGGTACAGGACGAGCATTAATTCAAGCTGCGGAGTCTCTGTATAAATTGGAACTTACTTCTCAAACATTGCTCGTTGGTGTGGATATTGTTTCTCAGTTTTACGCATATCCACCGGAGTTAATTAACTTGGAACTGCTTAATAATTCCATTCATACGTTTACCAGTAGCAGAAAGTTTGATTTAATTACCTGCGTTCATGGTCTCCATTATCTTGGTGACAAGCTTAAGGTACTGGAAAATGCAGCATCTTGGTTGACCGACAACGGACTTCTAATTGCACATCTTGATTTGGCTAATTTGTGGATTGTTGAAGATGATAAAGTCAAGCCTATGTCAAAAAAGTTACTTAGCAATGCCGGATTAAAATATAATAATCGAAAAAAACTTTTGTTTCTTGAAAATCGCCAAGAGCTTATGTTTGAACTAGAATATCTTGGTGCAGATGATTGTGCAGGCGCCAATTACACTGGTCAACCAGCAGTCAACTCTTTTTATACCCTAAATTTTAACAAATAAATAACAATGGCTGAAAAGAATAGTTTAAAAAAAAATACATAAATTTCTAAAAGAAACCGATATTAAGTTCGTGCGATTTTTTTGGTGCGATAATGCCAATGTTATCCGTGGCAAAGCTGTACATACGGAGATGCTATCGCACTACTTTGATCATGGGGTCGGTATTTCGGCAGGACAGCAGGGAGTTCCTGTAATGTATGATGCGGTTGTACCAAAAAGTGATTTAGGACCTCAAGTTTATTTAGATTTTGGGTCGGCAGTACCGTTTTTAAGCGTATCTGGGATGCGAGAAACTATCAGACAGTTACTAGAATTAACTCCCACTACCAAATTAATGTATGCTTCTGATGCCCATTCAATACCCGAATTGTACTATTTGGGTGCAAAATGGGGGCGCCAATTGTTAGGAGAAGTGCTATCACAAGCAGTTATAGATTCTGACATTACTGTGCCTGAAGCTGAGATAATAGCTACCGCTATTTTACGTGACAATGCTTTATCTCTCTACCAATCAAATCCATGAAAATAGTATTTTTAATTTATTGGGCGCCTGCTAAAATGAAATCAAATTCGGTCTTTATTCTCAATTAAATAGACTCATTCTCAATAAACACATAGTTTTTGAGCTAAAAGTACCGCGTTTCGAGGCGATTTCTGCCCTAATTTTAGGCGCTTAACAAAATCGCGCTGCTCCCTTTTTAAATATATTAGATTTTTGCGTACTAGTGAGAAACCCGGTTTCTTTTCGTTTTGTTTCGGGTTTTTTCGTGTTTAGTGTAAAAGAAACCGGGTTTCTTGGGTTTGTTTTAGATTTGGGTGTATCGAATTCCTAGTTTTTGTAGGGTTTGTTCGTTTATTTTGGTTGTGTTTTCGGTTTCGGTGTTTTTAAATAGTGCTGCGAAGGCGCCTGCTCCCAAGCCTGACTGGGGGAATATTCTGTAACATGGTATTGTGGTTAAGTGAGATTGGTGGTGTTTTAAGTGACTTACTTCGACTGGTTCATACTGAGGGAATTTTTGTAGTAACCACTCGCATACTTGTTCGTTTTCTTCGGGTGAGTAGGTACAGGTTGTATATGCAAGATAACCTTGCGGCGCCACTATTTGAGCGGAGTTGGCGATAATTCTTTTTTGACGGTTGGCGTTTTTATTGATGTTGGTGGGATGGAAGCATCCTGGAACTTTTTCTCCTTTGGCTAGTAAAGATTGTCCGGAACAGGGTGCATCGACTATTACTAGGTCGCTTGATTTTGGTATGGCTTCGGCTAAAATACTTGAATCACGGTTTAATACTGCTGTTGGTGTAATTTTACAGCGTTTGAAATTAGAGAATAGCATTCCTATACGTTTACCTATGACTTCGTTGGCAATTAGTAACTCAGGTTGCAGAACTCTCCAGGCAAAGATGCTTTTTCCTCCCGGCGCCGCACACATATCAAATATCAAGTTAATTGGTTGAGATATTGTTAAAAAAATTGACGCGGCAAATACTGATGAAAAATCTAAACAGTAGAAATATCCTTGTTCATGTAAAGGATGTTGACCGGGTTTTTGATTTAATTCTAACCTGTCTACAAATGCTGGTTGCCAATCAACAGGTTTGGCTATACTTAAGCTAAAGTCGTCTGGTTTGTCTTTACACCAAAGGATGCTAGGGTTGTACACCTGCGGATTGATTAATGCGTTAATAAACTCTTCTTGTTGCTCAGTATCTACATACAGGCGCCGTGATAGTTTGAGTAATAAATTAGATATTTTTTCCATAATAATATGTGTAAAAGCTATATAGATATTCAACCAAGAATTAAACTGTCACATTTGAACAAACCGTTAATAAACATAGCATCATACTAAAAAATACTATTTGCCCGCATTCAATCGTCATGTTACTAGACAATTTTCGCGCAAAATTACGCAATTCACTACAAGTATGGCGCGATGCTGGCATAATTAACGATGTACAGTACCAGCAAATCACTCAGTATCAAGCAAATTTAGAACAAACAGTACAAAACCGCAGCGCTAAAACTGTGATTGTTCTAGCAAGCATACTTATAGTTACTGGTGCTATTACTTTTATTGCTGCGATAGAGCAAGTAGTAACACGAGAAATCAAAGTTTTGCTGCTACTGAGTTTATTGGCTGCATCAAATATTACCGGATTTTACTTGTGGCAGCAACCTATCAAAGCACAGTTAGAAGGTAAACCAGTCTTCAGGAAATACATACTGGGAAAGAGTTTATTGATTCTTAACGCTCTGCTGTTAGGTGTAAATTTATCGGTAATAGCGCAATTATTCCATATCAATCAGGCAAATTACGAATTGTTGCTGATGTGGGGTGCAGGTGTTACCTTGATGGCATACAGCTACGAAGAGCAAACGCTGGCAATATTTGGACTAGTTATTGTACTAGTTTGTTATCTTATTTTTTCAAACGAACTACCATATCTGAATAATGATGTTAACTGGATAGTAATTATACTCCAACACATACCTCTGTTACTATGGGTTGTGTTTGTACCACTGGCTATTTGGTGTAAGTCGCGCACCTGTTTTATTCTAACGGCAATTGCATTTACTCTAACTTTGCTGTTTAATATCAAGCCGTTACAATATCTCAACACTACAAATAACTTTTCTTGGTTAGCTGCGTTTGCCTTTGTACTCCCACCTGCTTTGCTGTGGAGTTATGATGATTTGTTATTTCCCAAAGTTAGTAAACGCTACTTTCAACGAGTTGCACGCAATCTTGCTTTGGCGTGTTTATGCATATTTTTTTACATACTTGGATTTAATTATCACTGGCAGGCGCCGGATTTAACCCTTTCGTATATAAAGCCAGTAAATGTTTCATTAAATAATGCTGCTTCTATTGATATTGCTTTTTTAAGTGTAATTGCAGTAACTCAATGGCTATTTTTAATACAGCAGAAATTTAGCTGGAAGAACCTAGTTATTTTAAGTTGGATTGTAATATGCGGATTAGCGCCTTTTTTGAATTATCTATACATTGATATACCTGATGTCTCAGTTATACTTTTCAACGCTATGAATATCCTCTTCTGCTTACTGTTAATACGTCATGCCATGCAAAAGCGTGAACGTAAAGAATTTTGGGGTGGCGTTTTGATACTAACACTATTAGTCCTTACTCGAATGTACGAGTACCAAACTGATTTACTCTTCGGCAGCTTAGTACTAACATTCTGTGGATTAGCAGTAATAGGAACAGGTACGTGGTTTGAAAGCAGAATTAAATAAAACTTGTTTTCATGAGTCAAAAACATTTGCCGTACTGGCGCCTGTTAGTTAGTTTTGCTCTGCAATTGAGTACTATTATCACATTACTGGCGCCTTCTATATTTACACAGTACACAGGTAAGACTGTTATTTTACGAACAATGCCTGTAGACGCTAATGACACGTTGCGCGGTCGATACGTCGCTTTGGAGTATGATATTTCGCGACTTGAGACGTTGAAAAAATTACCTGGTTGGAATGATTTGATAAAAAAATATCCTGGTATTAATTCACTGTATTATCCAGTTGCAGAAGGAACTAACTTATATGTAATTTTACATAGCGAATATAAAAATAAACCTTGGCGCCCGTTACGAGTCACAACTACATTACCTGCAAGTTTACCAGAGAATCAAGTTGCGTTACGAGGTCGCTATCAATTTGGTTCGATAGTTTACGGATTAGAAAAGTATTACATGCCAGAAGTTCAAGCGGATTTTAGCAAGCAGGATATTTTCCAAACTCGTCAAATTCGACTTGGACAACTTAAGCCTATTATTATGCATATCAAAGTTGATTCACAAGGTAATGCGGCGCCGCTAGAAATGAATGTTACCGATACATCTGCGAATGGGAGGATTCGCAAGTATCGGTTTTAACATCTGTAGAGACGCGATTTATCGCGTCTCTACATTATTATGCCTGCTGTGGGTATTTACTTTTTAATAAGGTACAAACTCCGACTGCTGCTAGTGCGCTAAGGGGGATATTGGATTCTGGGACTTTTCGTTTTGGTTCTTCTGGTTTTTTGATGTAGTATTCGTAGACTACTTCTACTTTTGCTGCTGCTAAGGTGTTAAATATTTGAGCTAGGTTGCCTGCACCTGTACCAGAAGACTTTGCGACTGCGGTAACTGGCAGTGTTAATGTGTCTGAACCGATAAACAGACCAAAGTCACTTGTGAATGATGTTGATGCTGTTTTTGTGTTGGATAAGTTGTTGTAGGTGGCGCCTGATGGCCCTTTATAATCTAAGTCTCCATCGTCTGCGGCAAATGACTGTGCAATTGATGCAGTGGGAAGTGTTGTTAATAAGATGCTTTTATCTGGTTTGAGTAAGCTAACTTCAGCAGCTAAGTTAGCTGTGACATCGGCAGATTGTGCATCTAGGTTTTCTAGCCGAATTGAACCCTGAACTTCTGAGCCTAATTGTACAAAGACTTTTTGTAATTCGCCTAAATTCGGATCAAATTTTGGTATAGTGACGAATTTATCAAAGTTTGTTTTTTGTACATTAACTGAACTTTCGTACTTTACTGTTGTTAATGTTGCAGCTTGTGCAGCAGTGATTGGCGCCGCGAAAGCAATCAAAGTTGCCGCTGCAAATTGTATAGAAAAATGGCGATGCATTATCTGTATTCCCTTCTGATTTATTTTTAACTTTTTATAGTGATACACCCTTTGCTAAGACATTAATGGTAATCACTATATTTAAGCAATATCACTTACAGTATCTTGATTGAATCTTTATTAATAGATTTGTGTAATATTTCTGATTGTAATTTTTACTTAAATATAATATTTCTTTATAAAGAATTTATTTAATGTTCATAAAGTTACTGTAAAAGAAGCTAATCTAAATAAAATTAATTTTTAATTTTAGCTAGATATTGTTAATTTATAAAGTTTTATATTAAATATATGAAGCTTTTACATTATTAGGACTTACGGTCAATTAGAGTGTTGAGGTCTGTTACGGTGCCGTTTTCCCACAATAGCGCACGAAAACAACTTAGAGTTAGATAACTTAGTCCCCTATTCTCCTACATCTATTGCCATTAATATGTAATAATACTTAAAAAAAAGAATAAAAGTAACTATGCTTTCCGTATATTTTATGTTTACAATTTTTTTTATTAAAGCTAACTTTAGGAAAGTAAGCTTTGCATGAATCTACACGAATCATGAAAATAATAAAACCTTCGCAAAGGGTATTCATGGTTATTTTTTAGAAGTCACCTGTTCAAAATGCGGAGATTCATCTCTGAGTTGGACACAAGAGGCAGTGTCGTAATGAATTCGATGTAAAGTCTCTGGTGCAACTAGGAAAAAAGTCTTAGAAGATATGATGCAGATGCCTAACTCAGCTATCAACCCAGGTTCCAGATAGTAATTGTTTGTTAAATCAGTTTTTAACAAATCTTTTTGCAAATTTACCATCAAAGCAATGAAAAAACTTACCTGTTCTTTGTTTAATATTCCTTTAATAGCTTTATCTTTATTCGCTGTCAACTTTACATCTGTAGCTTTTGCTAATTCTAGTCAAATCAACAACACGAAAACAAGTAAAACACTTCTCGCGCAAGCACCAACATTCAGTTGCACTGTAATCAATCTAAAGTCGGGTCAATTAGCTTTGCGTTTTTCACCAAATGCAAAATCAAAATCCAAAGCGGGTTTGGATAATGCTAATACAGTTGCACTGATAGCGAATGGTTCTGGGACTTGGGCTTATGTTCGTGTAACTAATGGACCGAATCGTAAAGTTAATGGTTTGGAAGGCTGGGTTAATTCTAATTTTCTGTCTTGCTACCAGGAATGATTAATTAACAACTCAAGCAGAATAATTGTTAGCTCCAGAACGTTTGGATATTAACAGGACTTACGCAAAAATCTCAGAAATTATGATTTACTAAACTGCCAAAACTGGAGATTTTCCCACAGGCTAGATGCCAAGAGTAGCAAGAAATTATAGAGTGTGCGTAAGTCCTGATTAATGTTCATCAAAATAAGCTTCTCTCAGCTTACAGAAAGTTGAATAATTGATATTTGCACCCGCTGGGTTTACGGTATCGCGGGGCGGATTATTCCTAGTTTACGAGTAGTCGCGACAAGAGACATAAAAATGTCCCAAGATGAGCGTACCCTGAGTTGTTTGAGTTGCATAACTAATGTTGCGTCGCTCATCCAACTGCTCATAACCGCTTTTAGTACCAAAAATTTCCCAAAATTTTGATGCCAACTCAAGTTTTCTCTTTTCGCTTGGAGAATCTCTATAAGCAAGTAATTCTCGGTAATAGTCCCAAAATTCTGTTAGAAATTTGTCTAAAATCTCCTGGTGGCAAGGAAAAAACGGAGTCAATTAATATCACTGCCTAAATATGACAATATGTTTATTTTACATTTTGGAAGGCACGTGCGCTCGCACATTGTCGCTACCCTACTTATTGAGCGGATACATAATTTTATATAAATACTGAGTAGAGCGCATCTATAATTAGATATAGAAATTATAAATTGTTTTTGTTGGCGTAGCCTGCGTTTGCGCTTAAAAATCTAAGTGTCTTTCGGGTGGGCAGTGCCCACCTTACATATCGCGTTTATTTCTTGAGGATGAGGATTTATGCCTAGCTGGGGCGATAGGCTAAACAGTAGCTTACAACACCAAAAGCGACAAGTTCAAAGTTATATTTTACCAAGAGGCTAAAAATGGATTTAGATGAGATTAGAGAGGATAAACCAATTTATGCTTCACGCGGAGCTGCTGATGTGCATATTGGTACTGTAGATAAGCTCGAAGGTGGCAAGTATATTAAACTTACTAAAACTAGCGCTGCTGATGGACAGCATCATTGGTTCCCTATTGACTGGGTGAGAGCAGTCGATGAGCGCGCGGTCTATTTGAATAAAACAGTTGATGAGGTTTCAGAACAGTTAATTAACGAACAACCTGTTTAATATTGTAGAGACCGTATTAATCCGGTCTCTACATATGTGTGTTTATTATTCGATTTTGAGGTTAAACGGTAAGCGTGCGTATACGTTGAGTGGGTCGTTGAGGTTTTGTAATACTTGAATTTCTTGCTGGAGTTTTTGCAGTTCTGAATTTAACAGGTGTTTGGGATTTGGTTTTGTGTTGTCTATGCCCAAAGCGGTTTGCACTTCATCTGCCGCGCGGCTGAAAAAGCGTTCTTCAAAAGTGCCTCGTTTAGGATATTCTTGCAGTTTCCAATTTTCTCCTAGTTTTGCAATTTGGGCAGCATGTCCTATGGCTGCGTCTAAACCACCTATTTCATCTATTAAACCTATCTCTTTTGCGGCAGTTCCCGACCATACGCGACCTTGGGCAATTTCTGCAACTTTTTCTTGGGGTAATTTGCGTCCTTTGGATACTTTATTAAGGAACAAATTATAAATACGGTTTACGCTGCGTTGATATACTGCTAATTCTTCGGGTGATTTGGGACGTGCGACCGTTTGGTTATCTGCGAATTTGCCTGTTTTGACTGCATCCCAAGTTATACCGTTATCGTTGGCAAGCTTTTGGAAGTTAAGTAATAGTCCAAATACTCCGATGGAACCTGTAATTGTATTGGGTTCGGCAAAAATACGGTTGGAGTCTGCGGCTATCCAGTAACCGCCTGATGCTGCAACGTCACCCATTGATACTACAACGGGTATGTTGTTTTCGCGAGTTAATTTTACCTCGCGTTGAATTACTTCGGCAGCAGTGGCACTACCACCAGGACTATTAATTCGCAGTACTACTGCTTTGACGTTTTTGTCTTGGCGAATTCTATTTAAGATTCTGGCATATCGAGTTCCTCCAACTTGTCCGGTTTCACCTTGTCCGTCTACTATTTCACCCTCTGCGTATACTACAGCTATTTTATTTGCTGTCGAAATTTCTGAGTCAAGCTTTTTATCTGTTGCTTCGGCGTAGTCACTGAGACTAATTTGTTTAAAGGTTCTATCTTCGCGTTTGGCGTCGGTTAAGGTTTTAAGTTCATCAACTACTTGGTCTTGGTAAGCTACTTTATCTACTAAAGTTAGCTTTTTGGCTTCTGCTGCTTCTAATATTGGCTGACTGTCAGCTATATTTTGTAACTTCGTTGGGTCTATTTTACGACTGTTTCCAACTGCACTTCGCCATTCGCTCCATACGTCACCTAGTAGTTTCTGTGTTTGTTCGCGGTTTTCAGGACTTAGTTTATTAAGTACAAAAGGTTCTACGGCGCCCTTAAATTTACCAACCCGTATTACCTGTACACCTACACCATACTTCTGTAAGGCGCCACTTAGAAACATTGGTTGCGAACTAAAACCGTTGACTTCCATTGCTCCCAAAGGATTTACTACTACAGTATCAGCAACTGAACTTACATAGTACTCGCGTTCGCTCCATTCCATGCCGTATGCAATGACTTTTTTACCTGCTGCACGAAATTTTTCTAAAGCTTGTCGAACTTCTTTGAGGGTGGCAAACCCAGCGGCGCCACCAGTTCCTGCTCCTTTTGTTGCATCAAGATAAATACCAACAATTCGCTTATCGGTTCGGGCTTTTTCTATAGCATCTAGAACGTTTCGCAAAGTCATGCGTTGTTCTTCTGAACCTGAGAGTGCTTGTTGAAATACTTCACTCGAACTGGGAGCAGCATCGGTTATATTCATCGACAAGTCAAATACTAAAACCGACTTGTCCTTAACTTGGGGTCCACTATCGCTTGATGCTGCGGCAAATAGCAGTACCAAAAGACCTGTGGCGCCGACCCCGCAAAATATAAATAGCCCCAGTAAGCTTCCAATTACGCTAGCAAATGTTTGTTTGATAAAATTACGCATTATAATCCACTTTCAAGTAGTCAATAGTTAATAGCCAATTAGCAAATGACAAATGACAAAAACTAATGACTATTGAAATATTTACATTTCCACTTCTTTCACCACTATTATCTATTCTAAACGTTGCAAACTTCCTGAAGATTGAAGGGAAGCTAAAGTAGTGTTACCAGTACAGAATAACACTGTTGTGATTTCGGCGACTAAAACTGATGCTAAATCGTAAACTGCCGCTTCTGAATCTGCTGCTGCACGTAAAAATGGCATTGCTAACCCGGCAATATTGGCGCCCAGTGCAATAGCTTTGGCTACATCCAAACCATCACGTAGTCCTCCCGATGCAATTAAAGGTATATCGGGAGCTATTGCGCGAATACTATTTATACACTCTGCTGTCGGTAAACCCCAATCTGCAAAAGTTCTGCCTAGGCACCTTTGCAAAACTGTTTCTGCGCGTTCACCTTCGACTTTTGCCCACGAAGTACCACCTGCTCCTGCCACATCAATTACTTTTACGCCAGCTGCAATAAGCTTTTGCGCCATTTGTTGAGAAATACCGTTACCTACTTCTTTTGCTATCACTGGCACTGTTAGCTTTGAGCATAATATATTTATTTTGTCAAGTAAACCTTTAAAGTTTTTATCCCCGCGCGGTTGAATGCATTCTTGCAAAGGGTTGAGGTGTAAAATTAATGCATCAGCTTCTAGCATGTCCACAATTTGTAGACATTGGTCTAAGCCGTATTTATAGTTAAGCTGAACGGCGCCTAAGTTAGCAAACAGTAATGCATCTGGTGCGTGTTTACGAATTGCAAAAGTATCGATAACTTGGGGTTTTTCTACTGCTACCCGCTGTGACCCCACACCCATTGCAATTTTATAGTCTTGCGCGACTTGGGCAAGACGAAGATTGATGATACCCGCTTGTTCGGTACCTCCAGTCATTGAGGAAATTAGTAGAGGTGCGTTTAGTGTCTTGCCCAGAAAGGTTTGACTAAGATTTATTTCATCGCAGTCGATTTCTGGTAAGCAGCAGTGAGTAAAGCGATATTTCTCGAAACCGTTGGTGGTTTGTCGAAACTGGACATCCTCTTCTAAACAGATACGGATGTGGTCTGCTTTACGCGATTGTGTTTGTGCCGAGATATTTACAGGAACGTTCACGAGTTTTAAGTCAATAAAGTATGTCGTTTTTCGTTCAATATAATATAGTTACTCGCACACCTCCGAAAATGGCAACAAAATTAGCTAACTTACAGAACCTGCTTTCAGACTTGATAAAGCGCTACTCTTCGCGTGTCGATTATTTAATGATTCGTTTTGAAGAAGCTCTTGGAACAGATATTTTGTTGCGTGGTGACAAAGTGGAAACTCTCAGCGAAGCAATTTCAATTGGTGGACATGTCCGTGCATGTTATAAAGGTGGCTGGGGTTTAAGTAGTTTTAACCGTATTGATACAATTACAGAGCGTATCGAAGAAGCTATTGCTGCCGCACGCATGATAGGTGATGAGGAAACTATACTGGCGCCTATTAAACCAGTGCGAGCAAGTTGTAATTTACCATTAACAGGAACTGATCCCCGCAAAATTCCTCTGGTAAAGAAAAAGGAATTGTGCGATTTTTATACAGACCTACTTAAAAGTGTAGATGGTCGCATTACTACAACCTCGGTTCGCTATGCTGACAGCGCGCAAAAAGTAATGATTGCTACCAGTGAAGGTACATTTATTGAACAATCTTGGGTTGACATGGAAATGCGTTTTGCTGCAACTGCAAGAAATGGCGAAACTGTACAAACTGGACGTGAGACTACAGGTTCACGTAAAGCGTTTGAAGATTTGACTAATTTGGACGACCAAGTTAAAAGTGCTGCGACACGCGCGATTAATGCTTTATCTTTACCATCGGTTTTAGGTAATACTTATACTGTGGTTATTGACCCCATATTAACAGGGTTGTTTGTTCATGAGGCTTTTGGGCATTTAAGTGAAGCTGATATGGCGTATGAAAACCCTGATTTACTTGAGGTTATGACAATAGGGCGCCGTTTTGGAAGTAAAGAATTACAAATTTTTGACGGTGCGGCGCCTGCTGGGCACAGAGGAAGTTATTTTTATGATGATGAAGGTGTACCTGCGACAACTACACAATTAATTAAAGATGGTGTGTTGGTAGGAAGATTACATTCACGCGAAACTGCTGGGAAATTAGATGAGGCGCCGACAGGTAACGCTAGATGTTTAAATTATCACTATGCTCCCATTGTACGCATGACGAATACTTGGATTGAGCGTGGTAAAACACCTGTTGAAGATTTATTTAGCGACATTAAAGAAGGTGTATATGCACGAAACTGGTTGGGTGGAATGACGAATGGTGAAATGTTTACATTTAGCGCTGGGGAAGCATGGATGATTCGTAATGGTAAAATCGCCGAACCAGTTAAAGATGTAACGTTATCAGGAAATGTGTTTCAAACCTTAGAAGATATTGAGGGTATTGGTAATGACTTTTATTGGGATGAGTCAGGGGGATGTGGCAAAGGTGGACAAAATGGTTTACCAGTAGGTTGCGGTGGCCCTTCTTTGAGAATTAAAAATGTAGTAGTAGGTGGAGAAGCTACGTAATAAGCACTTCAGTGCTTTCTTTTATAAATTTAGATGGTATATATATTTACCACAGAGACACAGAGAAGCCAGCGCCGTGCGGAGAGAAGTTTGTGTGTCGGGGATTAAGCGCACAAAACTTCGGGGGGTTCCCCCGTTGAGGCGACTGGCGCGGCACAGAGAAGGTTGGCAACGGATTATAAACGGATGTAACGGATGGTTGATTTTAAATAATTAAATTTTGTTTGTAAGCAATAACTTATCCACGTTTATATCCGTTGCAAACAACACACCTTTCTTTAATGACGTGAAACAGTAGTTATTTTTTTACGAACCGCGCGCGAACGCAAAGAAAATATGTAACTGCATCGAACGATGTGTGTATAAGTTAGCTTTGGTAAGGCTTGGAATACATTTACATATAGAATACGCTAAAATCATTAGTACGATTTAATCAACGTTAGGGAGGGATTAAGAGAATGTTTACAATCTCCACAGAAGAATTAGTGAAAGAAAGTCAAGAAATCGCACAGTTAAAAATTATCAAAGAAGAACTAGAAAAACTTTTTTATACTCAATCTAGTGCATCTATTGAGCTTCAGGAAGATTGCCATAAAATTATAGCCACCATAGACAGGATTGAGGATAGTACAAACTTTAAATATACTGCTGATAAAGCTTTACAAACATCAAAATATTTGAGCATTTTAGCAAACAAATACTCTTATTTAATGCCGGAAAAAGAATACGATATTATTGTTTCACATTCAAATAATCTCAAATTATGGGCTGACGTTTTTATCGCAGTTTCTAAGATTCATCAAGACTTCACAGAAAATAGTAGTTTAAAAACTTTAAAAGAATGGACAGAATGGATTGAACTTTTCTCAGAAGCAATAGATAATCCGAATACTTTTTCAGAAGAGACTTGGATGAATATAGAGAAATTAGCAAAAAAAATAATAGCTGTCGCTTCTGTTAGAAATGATAATGAATCTCAAAAAAAAACTTATAAGAGGCGCCTAAAAAATTCAGCCAGCTTTATACTCAGAAAAGCAGAAAGTAATATATCAAATACATCTTGGAAATTAATAGTAGGTAAAAAATCTTACCAAGAATTATTGGAAGAAAGCCAAAAAAGAGTTCATCGACTTGACGAATTAGAGGCAAAAAATGCTGAAGAAGCTAAAAAACAGTCAGATATACTAGATTTTCTTGAAAAATTCCTAAATTAGTATAAAATTATTAATTATACTTGTTGCAGTTACCAAAATGCCTATTGTAATGCTTGACTCACACCCTCTGTCACTTGTATCGCATCCAAGTTCAAAGGCAGAAGCATTAAATTGTAAGAATAGGGTTAAGCAACTAATTAATCATAAAGTATTTGTAGTCACTCCAGAAATAATTGATTATGAACTTCGTAGGGTATTAATTTATGCAAACAAAGTAGAAGGAATAGAAAATTTAAATAAACTAGGAGACATGGGAATAGTTTATGCTCCAATCACAACAGCAGTTATGCCAAAAGCATCTGAATTATGGGGTTGGGCAAGAAAAACAGGACAACAAACTGCGAACGCAGATAAAATAGATGTTGATGTTATTTTAGCAGCACAATCAATTATTTTGTCTCAAGAGACAGGAGAATATTCCATTATCCCTACTTCCAATGTAAGTGACTTACGAAGATATACGGATGCTAGAAGATGGGAAGATATAACGGTTGAATATTGCTTTAATCCACAGCCTTCAAAGTCGCAGTAGAATCAAAATTATTATTAAAGCATTTTCTCTAGAAAGATTTTTGCCCGCGCGCATTTGGGATTTGCAAAAAATTCGTTGGGTGTAGTATCTTCTGCTAAAGTTCCTTGGTCTAGAAACATAATTCTACTGGCAACTGAGCGCGCAAATCCCATTTCGTGAGTAACTATTGCCATTGTTATACCAGTTTTTGCTAAATCTTTCATAACTTCTAGGACATCTTTGACCATTTCTGGGTCGAGTGCGCTTGTTGGTTCATCGAATAGTATCATTTCTGGTTCCATTGCTAACGCGCGCGCGATAGCTACTCGTTGTTTTTGACCTCCTGATAATTTCGATGGGTAAACATCTGCTTTTTCAGACAGTCCAACTTTTTTGAGTAATTCTAAACCTTGTGAGTTTGCTTGTTGTTTAGTAATTCCTTTGACTTTGATGGGAGCATATGTAACGTTTTGCAGCACTGTCATGTGAGGAAATAAATTGAAGTGCTGAAATACCATTACCAAAGAGGTACGGATTTTGGCTATATTTACTTTGGGATTGGTAATTTCTTGGTCTTTAAAGAATATTTGTCCTTTGGTAGGGCGTTCTAGTAAGTTCATACATCGCAAAAAGGTTGACTTGCCAGAACCGGAGGGTCCAAGAATTGCAACTACTTCGCCTTTATTTATTTGCGTCGAAATATCTTTTAGTACATTGAGCTTACCAAAAGACTTATATAAAAATTCTGTACGAATAATTGCTTCACTCACTGCGTCTTAACCTTTTTTCTAAAATAAATGCGCTTTGTGTTAAACCCATGACTAAAATATAATAAATTAATCCAGCAAATAGTAAAGGCTCAAAGTAAATATATTTATTGGCGCCGACTATTTGGGCACTGCGTAAAATTTCCACTACACCAATTGTTGACACTAACGCCGAATCTTTCAATAGTCCAATGGTTTCATTTACCAATGCAGGCAAAATATTCTTCAAAGCTTGGGGTAAAATTATATCCTTCATCATCAACCATTTGGGAATACCCATAGATATGGAAGCTTCACTTTGCCCTTTATCTACTGCCTGAATTCCACCCCGGATGGTTTCTGACATGTAGGCGCCGGAGTTAAGTGTAAAAGTTAATACACCTGCTTGTAATGCGGAAATGTTATAACCCGTAAGTTGGGGTGTTGCATAATAAACCAACGCTAACTGTAAAAGCAATGGAGTACCTCGAAATACTGAGGTGTAAGCATTGGCAAGTGACTGAAGCGGTTTAATATCAGAAATTTTGAGTAAAGATAATACAGTTCCCCAAATTAAGCCTAGAAATACAGAGATAATAGTAAACAATAGAGTTAAAGGAATACCTCGAAGGATAAAAGGAATATCTCTACTAATTCTACTAAAATCTAAATTCAGTCCTGTTTTTATTTCTGTTGAGGATAAATTAGCAATGTTTGTCTTTTGAGAAAACCATTTAGTCGCGAGTTGCTTAAGTGTACCATTGTCCTTCATTTTTTGAAGCACTTGATTGAAAGGCGCCACTAGAGGAGAGTTTTTAGCAAAAGCAATTGCCGAACCAGAATTTTCTTGTGAAGGAATTGCATTAAACTCTAAATCTGGGTTACTTCCTGCAAATCCTGACGCTACATTATTTTCAATAATTGCCGCATCAATACGCTTAGATTTAAGTTCTTGAATAGCTTCTGGAACTCGATTAAGCTGCTTTAATTGAATTCCTGTAACTTTTTTAGCAATTTCCTTAAGGTTTTTTTCTTGAATGCTTCCTAATTGCACCCCGACTATTTTACCTGATAACTGTTGAGCTTTGAGCAGGTTGCTACCCTTCGGCGCCACAATTGTATCTTGAGCAGTATAATAAATAATAGAGAAATCAACATTTTTTAAACGTTCTGGCGTTGGAGACATACCAGCCATTACAAAATCAACCCTGTTTGTAGCAAGCGCAGGAATTAAGCCATTAAAATCAGATTCAATGACATTCAGTTTAAATTTTAATTCCTTGGCAATATAATTAGCAATATCAATATCAAACCCAATAATATTTCCTGACCCTTCCGTATCGTAATACTCATAAGGAGGATAATCGGGAGAGGTTATCATTGTCAGTGTGTCTTTACCAACTAACGCTTGTAAAGGATTACTCTGACTGAGAATGATGCTAATTGCTAATGTTGCTGCAAGAAGTATGTTAAATATAGACTTTTTCCGCTTTTTCATTTATCCAATAATGTAGATGCACAGTTTATTATATAGGGGATATATGGGGCGGGCAAGGATGCCCACCCCACAAGAGTTTTACTTATTTAAGTTGTACTCTGCTCAAGCTTCTTTAAAAACATTTTCATCATCTTCAATTTCATCATCTTCTTCTTCAAATACAGCAGATTGTGTGTTCATACGACACATGTAAAGACGCGACATGTCGCGTCTCTACAATGTTTCGGGTATTATGCATGTACCTCATGTACCTGAAATTTGCTGTAAAAATTGCGCCTTAATCATCATACTGCTATAATACAAGTATCAATATATACTAAATTTATGATTAAGCATTTGATGATTGTTTTGAGTCTAACGGTACTAACTGGGTTATCTCACGTACAGATGGTAATGCCAGCAACTGCCGCTAACCAAACTAATCTTTTAACCAAAAAGCTTTTACTTGCTCAATCTTCAAGCAACCAAACCCCAAAAGCTTCATTAATTCCTCACGCGAAAGCAAAGCTGGGTGGCATTAGTCTATCAATAACTGAAGCCCAAGTTCGCAAAATTCTGGGCAAACCTAAAAGTGTCAAAAATGAGGATAGTCCAGCAGTCGGTAAACTTCGCTACTTGCAATACGAAGATATCTCTGTGGGTTTGGTTGAGGATAGCGATAATTCTAATAAATTTTCTGTATATAGATTTTCTACGAGAAGTCGTAAATATGTCACGCCAGGTAGTATACGTGTGGGAGACAATCGAGCGAAAGTCATAAAAGCTTATGGTCAGGTATCTCCACAGCAAGAAGGTCGGAAAAGTTATCTAAGTTATCAAATAGATTTGAAAGATATTCCCGCTGCTTTTATTTTTGAAATTGAAGGTGGTCGGGTGACAGAGATTAGCTGTATTGAACAGTTAACTTAAAAGCTGATTGATATTTTTTGGTCGGCGCCTTAATAAACATAGGGAGACGTGATTAATCACGTCTCTACCAATATATATATTAATTATAGTATAATTTAACTTATCTGCTTAACTTCTTACCCTAGAGCGAAAGTGAAGTTATGAAAAAAACAAATGTATTTATAAGTTACGCAACACCAGACCAAGCAGTAGCAAAAATACTGATGGAAGCACTTAGTTCTAAAGGGCTTGATGTTTCGCTATCAGAACTTTCTGCTAATATAAATTGGATTGAATTTAACCGTACTACGTTATCAGCAAATGCTTACTTAATACTGTTACTATCCAAATCAACAAATTTTTGCTGTAATCATGATATTGAAGTTGCCCTTAGAGAATTACAATTCCGAGACATTACTCTTATACCAGTACTACTAGATGATTGTGATATTCCATTATCACTTACTTCTTACCAGCATTTCGATCTTAGAAACCCAGTCGAAGAAAACTTAGAGAAACTTGTTGATGCACTCAAAAATACTTCAGAGATTGACTTTGAAAAATTATCTTCGCCAATATTTGAACAACTCGTTGTGGAACTTCTTCAAAAACTTGGCTTTATTAATTTGCAGATGGAGGAAAAAAATAATGGCATTAATGGTGTCGTAGAGTTTCGTCACAAAGACCCGTTTGGCGCCGAAACTCGCGATATATATGCTCTTGAAACTAAATTATATCGAGAGTCGCGTGCTGATCTACGAAGTATTAGAAAACTAGCTCTTCATGCAAAAAGCAATTCAAATATAGATAAAGCACTTGTAGTTACTGACGGAAATCTTACATCTGTTGCTCTTGATTGGGTTAATGATGCACCAAAAGTTACTGGAGTCCCTATCCGTGTAGTTGATGGAACTGAGTTAAAACGACTTCTTCTACAAAATACTGATTTGGTATCTAAATACTTTGCTACTAGTAACGGTGTAATTAGATGAGTCGAGTAAGTGATTTAACCAATCGACTTGATAATTGTCCTGCTGGAGACAAAGGTTGGAGAGAATTTGAAGATTTATGTGTGGAGATTCTTGAATTTCTATTCGTTCCACCTTTAGTGAGACCAATTATTCAAGCACGAACATATTCTGGTACAAATAGACGCGATGCTGTATTTCCTAACCGTAATTTTGATGAAAAGCATAATTGGGGTTTGCTTCTTCGAGAATTAGAAGCAAGAATGGTTCTTTTTGAGTTCAAAAACTATGACAAAATGGAAATAGGGTCTCAAGAAGTTATTCAAACTGAGAATTATTTAACTGACCCTATGGGGCGACTTGCAATTATAGTATGTAGCAAGATTCCGAATAATGCCGCCCATATTCAACGTAACAATCTTTATAGTCGGCGCCGTAAAGTTATTCTTTTTATTACAAAGGAAGATTTGAAGGAAATGCTCTTTCTTAAAGAAAGAGGGGAAGACCCATGCGATTTAATTGTTGACTTTGTAGAACGCTTTTATTTACAACATGAGTGAAATTAATCCCCCCAACCCCGCGCGCACGGAAGGGGGACTAAGGGGGATTAAATTATGCAGGGTTTGCTTGCATTTTCTTCTGAAGCAAGTTAATGACGGAAGCTTTTTCTAAGATTCCGAGTAGTACGCCGTTATCACGAATTACAGCAAGTGCGGATAACTTTTGTTGTTCTAGTAGTTGTACTACATCTAGCAATGATTTATCAGATTCTACAGTTGTGGATGCTTCGATTGGTCGCATTACTTGGCTGATTTGCGTTTCTGACCATAATGTAGTAGGTACCGCGCGCAAGTTATCTACTGATACTGCTCCTACTAATTCTCCAAGGGCGCCTGTAACTAAGAAGCGACGATATTGCCCGTCTAATATTTGTTCGTCTGCAAACTCTCTCAAGCTCATATTGGAATTAACAATTGGGCTATTTGGAGTGATTGCATCTGCTGCTGTTAGTCCTGTTAGTCGTTCTTGTATGGTTGCGGCTCTTGAAGCATTACCAGCGTTTTGCAACAGGAAGTAACCTATCAATAAGTTCCAAGAGTTGGCAAAGCTACCAAACATGAGTAGGGGAATTAAGCCAGAGGCAATTGCTACCCAACCAAATATTTGACCGACTCGGCTAGCAAAAGCTACACCTTTATAAGGGTTGCCTGTAATTTTCCAGACGATGGCTTTTAATATATTTCCACCATCAAGTGGTAAGCCGGGAATTAGATTAAATAGTGCTAATGATAAGTTAACAGATGCTAGCACCATTAGGATTGCAGCGAGTGGCCCACTTGCAGAGGCGCCGAAACTAATAGCTGTAAATATGACGAATAGTAATAAGCTAACTAAAGGGCCTGCAATGGCTACCCAGAAAGCATCAGCTGGGGTTTTTGATTCTTTTTCTAAGCTTGCTAAACCACCAAATATAAAGAGTGTGATTGACTTTACGTCAATACCTTGACTCAGGGCAACGAAGCTATGTCCCAATTCATGAGCGACGACAGAAGCAAATAATAATAGTGCTGTTGTCAGTCCTAGTAGTGCTGCAAGTCCACCACCTAGGTAAGGATACTGCCCTGCTAGTCCACTGCTATAGCTCCAAGTTACTAAACCTAAGATTAAAAACCAGGATGGGTGGATGTAAAAAGGAATGTTAAAGAGGTTGCCTATCCGAATTGTTCCATTCATGGCGCCTACCTTTGATTTCGATATCTCTATAGTAACGAAATGTTAAGCAATTTTAATCTTTGTAACGGTAGTGGTGTCCGTCTGTTATGGTGTGGTTTTTCCTATCAGGGGTTATCTGACAAGGCAAATAAGGATAGAATTTGTCTATATACAAAAACTATTAGTGAAGCGAAAGTTAAAAAATGAAAGTTTTCGGGTCAGCTTTGGCTGCATTGTTCCTGCTGACAACTCCTGCTGTTGCTGTTGAGTATCAAGGACAGAGTATAGATGGTAGAAAGTTTAGTGCTAAAGCTTATTATTATGCGACTGGCGGAGTTTACAATGTTCAGGTGCGTTTTGATAAAAGACGAGCAACTATTTATTTTTCTGATGGCAACCAAACAACTATACAGTTAAACCAAAAGATTATAACTGACTCAAAGGTTATTGAAGGTTTTGGAAAGTTAGGACAATATCCTGTAAATCAAACATTTAGTGTTGGATTAGTCTATGATTCGCAGTGGGGAGGTAGTGGTTTACCGCAATCAAATCCTCTCGAAGGCTTATGGAGAATTAGTTTAGAAAATTTATAACATGTTAGAAACCGGGTTTCTTATTCATATTTATTCTAAAAATGACAATTTATCGTAGAAACCCGGTTTCTGTATGTAGCAATATTATAATTACTTGTGAAAAAATATCATGTTTGAAGTAGGTGCGGTTTTAACAGCTACCTTTGATGTCCGTCTAATTATCCTTTCAGTTGCCATTGCAATAGTTGGCTCTTGTATTGCTTTAGATATATCTGAACAAGTTTTTGTTGCATCAGGACGCGCGCGCGTTAGGTGGCTGTTAGGTGGCGCCACTACTTTGGGTATTAGTATCTGGGTGATGCATTTTACGGCTCTTCTTTCGTATAAATTACCGATAAAAGTTGATTATAATTACACAATCGTGATGATTTCAATGGTTGTGGCAATTGTTGGTTCGGGTATCGGATTTTTTATTGTTACACGCGCCTCAACAGTCGGATGGTTAACTTTATTTGCTGGCAGTCTTTTCATTGGCGGCGCCGTTATTGGGATGCACTTTACTGCTATGTCATCGCTGTTAGTCCCAGCTAAAGAGTCACATGACCTAAAGTTATTTATACTGAGTGGTGTAGTGGCAATTGCTGCATCTTTTATGGGATTATGGGTAACATTCTACAAACAGCTAAGGGCGCCTTGGAATGTACAAAAAGTTGGCAGTTCTTTGTTAATGGGAATTGCGATTTGTGGAATGCATTATATTGCAATAGCTGGTATTCGCTACCGCACGGTAAAATCTTTGAACGTGTCTGAGCTTGCTCCCGTAGACAACACACCATTGGTAATTGCCATTAGTATTGCGGCTTTAATTATCTTGACATTAGCGGAACTCTCTGCATTTTTTGGTCGGCGCCTGAGTGCAGAAGTAGCACAAACAGAAGTTTTACGACAAAGCGAAGAAAAGCTGGAACTACTTGTTAAGCAGCGCACAGCAGAACTAGAAACGGCTTTGGAAGCAGCAGAAACAGCTAACAAAGCCAAGACACAATTTTTAGCCAATATGAATCACGAACTGCGAACACCGTTAAATGGAATTATTGGGTTTTCGAGCGTCCTTTTAGAGGAAACAGTTGGTGCATTGAACGATAAGCAGCGACAATATATAAATGTAATACACGAGTGTGGATATCAGCAGTTAAACTTAATTAACGATTTGCTAGATATAGCCAAAATTGAGGCAGGAAGAGAAGAACTAGAAATCGTCACTTTATCGGTAGAAGAGATTTGTCATATGTGTATTTCGGTGGTGAGGGAGCCAGCAACGAGACGAGGTTTACAATTATTATTAGAGATTTCACCAGATGTTACAATTTGTAACGCTGACGAACGCCGTTTGAAACAAATTTTATTGAACTTACTTTCAAATGCCGTCAAGTTTACTGAATCTGGTTCTGTGACGTTAAAAGTTGATAGAGAGGCAGAATATATTAAATTTGCTGTTATCGATACTGGTATTGGTATTTCTCCAGAGGAAGGAGAAAAGCTGTTTCAATTATTTCAGCAAGTTGGTAGCAAGTATAGAAAACGGCAAGGTACAGGGTTGGGGTTAGTTGTGTCGAGAAATTTAGCTCGATTACATGGAGGCGATATTATACTTAAGTCAGAGGTAGGACGCGGTAGTTGCTTTACTTTGTTATTACCATTATTGTAGTTGATCAAATCTTTTAATTTTGAGAGACAATAGGCTGAAATGCTTGCAATAAAATACCCAAAATTTTATCCACCTCTTTAATATAATATTCAACAGAATCTATATAAACAGTAGAATCTTCGATAAATAAAAATTTCCAAGTAGTTCCACTCGTAACAGAACCATAAATTCGTTTGACTTCATTTCCTTTAGCTTGATTGAATAATTGTGCTGCAAGCATTGCCGCAACACATTGGCCAAGACCTCCAATAATATCTTCTTTTTTCGCTTCAAAAATAAACATTACAGGCGCCTAAATAAAGAGTTGTTCGCGTGACCCACTAAGAATATAATCGCAACGCCCTTGTAACCCTTTTGTCGCATCAATATTAAATTCGTTCCCAGAAAAGAATGATATCTTATTGCTTAATAGCTTTCTTAATTCAACTAAAATTGGTGCAATCATTAATTCAGAACGAGCTTTTTGAGTGCCTACTGAAGTTGCTAAAGGAATATAGTCAGCCAATATTGTTTTTAAAATTTCTGATGGTGAAACTGGACTTACATCATTAAATAAATTTACAGTTTCATCAAGTGTTAAATTAAAGCTGCTTTGTGCCTGAGAAAGAGTAAAATCACTGTATGCCATTTTTCCACCTTTATTTTTAACCTTTGAGACAAATTAGCGCTCCTTAAAAACATCAAAATCTTCTTGTGGAGTGGGCATCCTTGCCCGCCCCTTTAAACAACAGCCCGCCCCTTTAACTAAATAATTACGACTTCTCCTGTATCTAAATCATAACGTCCGCCCACTATTTTGAGCTTACTTGCATCTACCAATTGAGATAAAAGTCGAGAGTATAGCCTCATTTTGTGAACTTGATATTTCACATTTTCAACCACAGCTTTCTCAACTGCTTCTTCTGAAAAACCCTTGATATCGCTAATTGCTGGTTTAATGCCTTTAACAAAAGCGCTCATTTGCCCAGGTAATGGTTCGCCTTTTACCGCAGCAGTTACGGCGCCGCATCTTTCGTGACCTAGCACCATAACTAAGGGACAATTTAAATTAACAGCGGCATATTCAATACTACCTAATGCTTCAGGTGTAATAATATTGCCTGCTATGCGAATATCAAATAAATCCCCAATCCCTTGGTCAAAAAGAATTTCTCCAGATACGCGAGAATCAGCACAACTTAGTATTGTCGCAAAAGGATGCTGGACTTGTGCGACTTCTTTTAAACGAGTTTGTGATTGGTGAGGATGTTGAGATTTTTGCTGTATAAACCGTTTGTTACCATCTAATAGTCTTTCTAATGCAGCATCAGGAGTTATGGTTTCAAACTTTTGTTCGGCTACAGCAGTTGCTTGACTAACAATAGCACCACCAATAGACATTAGAATACTACTGCCCGCAAGTTGTAAAAGCTGGCGCCGACCTAAAAATCCATTTATTCGGGTCATTTTATTTATTTCATCAAGTAAAAAACGGGAAATTTTTTATAGAGAAGCAACGCACCTGGTAGAACGAATTTCTATTGCATCAGTGATGTAACACGTACCCCCAAACTTGTTGAGAATAGGTCTAATTTTTTCTACCACTGGCTTGAGTTGTTCTGGTGGACAATAAACTATGATAAAAATATTGTCCAGTTCAGTTGCAGTTGCACCAGGACTTTTGCCCGCCACATTGCGAATTACTGTGTGTGCTGGCGCCCCTGCTTTCTCTAAGCCATCTAAAATTTTTCCCAGTTCTACCGCATTGGCGATAATCTCTACTCTTTTTACTGGGTGCATAATTCACCTCCAAAGGATACTGATACCATAAAGGTATAAAGGGATTCCAACAATGATATTAAAAGGAAATGTTAGTGCTAAAGCGGCAGTAATATAAAGACTGGGGTTTGCTTCTGGCACTGTTAATCTCATAGCAGCAGGAACAGCTATGTAAGAAGCACTAGCACACAAAACTGAAAATAAAAGTGCATTTCCTTGGGACATTCCAATTAGTTTTGCTAACAGTATGCCAATTGTTGCATTTACGATTGGGATCAAGATAGAAAAAGTAATCAAGAATGGGCCAGTTTTAGTCAAGTCTTTAATTCTGCCAGCTGCTACTAACCCCATATCTAGCAAAAAGAAAGTCAGAACACCATAAAATATTCCTTGAGTAAATGGTTCCTCCATTTTCCAGCCTTTTTCTCCAGAAACAATCCCAATTACAAGACTACCCACCAAGAGAAATACAGAACTGTTAAGAAAAGCATCTCGCAAAACTTCTGACCAAGAGAAGTCCCCATCCTCTTTGTCGTCTTGTGCAAATATTTTTACTAACAACAGTCCTATAATAATAGCTGGAGATTCCATTAGAGCTAAGGCTGCTACCATATAGCCACTAAATTCAATCCCGATTTCATTCAAAAAAGACCCTGCTGTAATAAACGTGACGGCACTAATGGAACCATAAGTAGCTGCAATAGCGGCTGCATTATACAGGTCTAGTTGGAGTCTGAGAATAAAAAATGTGTACACTGGTACAGCACAAGCCATAAATATAGCAGCTAAAAGGGTAAAAAGTACCTCCGAATTAATACCACTTTTAACTAATTCTGCCCCTCCCTTAAATCCAATTGCAAACAACAAATATAGAGAAAAAAGTTTAGGCAAAGGTTGAGGAATTTCTAAATCTGATTTAAGAGTCACAGCCAACATTCCCAGAAAAAAGGAAAGGACTGCTGGACTCAGGATATTGGACATTACCAAGCTGATATCCATTCCTAAATCTCCTCCCTACTACATAACCGCCAGTAAAAACACGCTTTTCTCATCACAGTTTTTTGATACCTGAGTAATGACCGCACTTAGTGATTTAAAACGGTCTTATGCTATGGTTATCATATAATGTTGCAGGAGTATTCGTTCGAGTCTTTGCTGAGAATAAATATTAAGTTATCGCAATACTGGACGCGCTATATCTTCTTTCTTACACAACGCTTTAAAATTTTTATTTAACCTAAGTAATGTTAATGTGCTTATTCTATATACGTAAATATGAAATTAGTATAAACTATAGGATATGGCGCCTAATTGAATTTAATATATATCATTGTGGCACGATTTGACTTAGACCGTATGCCGCTAGCGACTGCAACCAATATCCAACAGCCGAAAATCAGAACAATATGCCTGACTTACTCAGCAACTTCCTTTCAACTGCCTTTATTCCTCACGGGCATTGTTACCTCTGGAAGCCCGGTTTAGTCTGGCTACATTTGGCTTCAGATGCATTGACCGCAATGGCTTATTACTCGGTCGCCATCGCAATTGTTTACTTTAGAAATGAGCGCAAAGACCTTCCAGCCAACACTGTCACGCTCCTCACTGGGTACTTTTTTGTCTTTGCCCTGTGTGGTAGTACCCATTTAATGGGAGTTGTTACGCTCTGGTATCCCATTTATTGGTTTTCAGGGCTGCTGAAAGTCTTTAATGCCCTATGGTCATCCTATGCGTTCACCTTTTTATTGATTCCGTTAATTCCAGTTGCTCTGGATGCACCAAGTCCAGCCCAGCTAGCTATCACAAACCAGGAACTCGAAGATAGCCGAAACCGCATCCAATCGATTAATTTGGAACTGGAGCAACGGGTGCAGCAACGCACAGCACAACTGGAGGCATCCAATCGCGCAAAAGATGAATTTTTAATCCGCGAACAAGTTGTCCGAGCGGAGGCTGAGGCAGCTAATCGCGCAAAAGACGAGTTTCTCTCGGTTCTCTCTCACGAATTGAGAACACCGCTTAATGCGATTTTGGGGTGGTCGCAAATCTTACGGAAACAACATCTGAGTCAGGATAGAGCAATGCGTGCTTTGGAGACGATCGAGCGCAACGCTCAATCCCAAGCTAAGATCATTGAAGACATCCTGGATATTTCTCGCATTATAACAGGCAAGCTACGTTTGCAAGTCCAACCAGTAAATTTAGTTACAATAATTGAGGCAGCCATTGAGTCTGTGCGGTTAGCAGCTGAGGCAAAGTCAATTCGCATTAAAAGCATCTTGGATTCTTCAAATAATTACATATCTGGAGATGCCGACCGTTTACAGCAAGTCATTTGGAACCTGCTTTCAAACGCCATTAAATTTACGCCTCTAGGAGGGCAAGTACAAATTCGCTTGGAGTGCGTCAATTCTCATGTCGAAATAATAGTTAGCGATACAGGAGTTGGCATCAGCCCAGATTTTCTACCTTATGTGTTTGACCGCTTCCGCCAACACGACAGTACCAGCACCCGAAGTTATGGTGGACTAGGTTTGGGGTTAGCAATTGTTCGTCAACTAGTTGAATTACATGGTGGCACAGTAAGCGTGACAAGTCCAGGAATAGGACAGGGGGCAACCTTTACTATAAAGTTGCCCGTCATGATTATCCACGAAACACCGAGTGAGCCAGAGCCATTAGACGTAATCCCCCTTGTTAATAATAATATTGATCGGCGCCAAGCTTAGAAGGCTTACAAATATTAATTGTGGAGGACGAGGTAGATTCCCTGGAATTACTAAGTACAATTCTACAAGGGTATGGCGCTCAAGTTATTCCCACTGCCTCTGTTAGTGAGGCATTGAAAATCATCGAAAACGCCACAGTGAAAAGCTTAGATGTTTTAGTGAGCGATATTGGGATGCCGAATGAGGATGGCTACTCACTAATTCGGAAACTGCGGCAAATTGAAGCACAGCGTGGTGGTTGGATGCCAGCCGTTGCACTAACGGCGTATGCAAAGAGCGAAGATCGCAGGCAGGCTCTATTAGCAGGTTTTCAGATGCATCTTCCAAAACCCGTAGAACCAGAGGAGTTAGCAACGGTAATTGCCAGCCTAACAGGAAGAACAGGAAAGTTTTAATAAGGGGATGTTTGAAAAGTCCCATATATTTGTATCTTGTGGGATAGGCATCCTTGCCTGTCACATATATATAGAGGGCTATCCAAACCACAATCAAGTGTTTGAAGTTGACTGCGTGTTTCGTGGCAAAACTGAATTTCCCAAACCATTTTACGAGAAAGAGCTTGTTTGAGTTAAGTTAACTACCTTAATCAATTAAATTACTATAGCGATGTAAAGTGATGTTTTTATATAATGTTCTATTGTTACTGTTAATAATGCTTTGGTTTAAAGTTTTGATTCGATAAGGTATTAAATCATTGCTAAATTTGGGAGAGGTAACATTTATCTCCTCTACACAACCAAATCCTTCTGCTGCTAGTGGTGGAAACTGATGCACAGATTCTGACATCATTTTAATAATATTTTCGGGAACCTGGCGCCCACGTTTTTGATTCCAAGTATAACAAGTATCCAAAGGTGTATTTAAATACCAAGCTATCCACGTTAAGTCACAGCAATTTTTCTTAACCTTTAATGTTGTAGAATAAGTCAATTCCGTTGACATGAATTTGCGGCATAATTTATACTTACATGTTACAAGGTGCCCTGAGCCATATTTATAAAGGCGCCTGTATTCATCGGAAGTAGATAGCGGCGCCTAATATTAAGATAATATAACAGTGACTATGGTTGATTAAAGCGAGTGATTAACTCTTCGCGAGATAATGAGAGTAGTAAACGAGTATATTCTTCGATAGGTTGCGTTAAAAGCGATGGAATAATGTTGATTAACTCAGCGTCAAGTGTACCGAAGCGCGCTTTAAGTAAATTCTCAATCACAATACGTTGACCTTGCTCGATACCTTGCTCGATACCTTGCTCGATACCTTGCTCGATACCACGTTCTAATCCTCGACGTTCGGTAGCTTCTTCCCACTCTGCATATGCTTTTGATACTATCATCATGAACTCCAAATCTTCATCGTTTTGTGGTTTTAATCCTATGGTAACTTTCCATGCTGATAATAGACGCAATGCTGCATTCCGTTGCTTGTCATTATTGGGCAAAGCAAGAATTTCGTCTATGGCTTCCCCTTGTACTGTTTGCCGACCAAAAAGTCTTAACCATCTTGTTTCCGCTCTTTTAGGCAGTAGGTTGACTGATACAAACCTTCTATGATCACCATCTGGGCTGAAGTATATACCATTAACCCAGCCATTACGAGATTGGGCGCCGTAATTATTAAGTAAGGTTTCTGATGCTGAAGGTGTAATTATCCATAACTTCGGCAGTTCTTCTTCAGTAACTTTCCTTTCATCGCGCTTTGCTTCACGTCTACATTCCTTACGAGTAGCAAGTAGCTTATATGAACAACTCTCGACTTCTTCATCTGTTGGTTGATTACGGAAAGGTTCTATTAGACACGGTGTTGAAGCTATACGACGCAATAGACCCAGAGATTTGGGTATTTTCTCTGGTTCTACTGTAGGTTTGAAGTATATGTCTACAAAAGTCGATTCGCCTGGTACTTCATCATTAATTTTAACTTGACCGTATGGACTCAGGAATTCTTCAAAGAACTGTTTTGAGAATTGGTCAAATGGATTTTTTGTCATTCTTATACCTGTATTGATTTTACATGTCATATGAACGCAGCAACAAAAAGGCGCCTACCTTAAGAAAGCGCTGTTTTTGAGTAGATGCTTTTTACACTTAATGTCCTTTGTCGAATAATTGTACTAACTATATCTTGTATTAATTGATATTTTCCTGTCTTCACAAAAAATTAATAAAACAAATCTACTGTGTAGTTGCGGCGCCTAGAACCGCGTGAACTGATGAAACTTTCAAAAGATAACTTGGATACTAGTGGTCTTGTGATTAAATCTGGTAGGCTCACGGTGTCTTACCTAACCAAATAGCTGATTCAATCCGTTGTTGATAGTTCTGTGGGCAAAGAGAAACTTCCTTTGTGTCCTTTGTGTTTTTGTGGTTCATTCTATATATTTGCTATGTAAATGATATGTCAGCTTGATACTTGATGGATAGATATTAAGATGTTGGGTTACGCGCGGACGCTCCACCCAACCTACAAAAATATGTTAAATCATGTGGTGGAAATTAGTGCATGAGTTTAAGGCTGTGAGAAATATAGGTGTACATAAATAAACTTATTGAGTTATCGCAGTCAGCTTTAATTTTAGCTAGGGAATTGAAAAAACCATTATCTGAGTCGAATGCTTTAGGCGCCCAAGCGTTAGCATATAAAGAGTTAGGAGAACAAGATAAAGCTATCACTATCTTAGAGGATGTTTGAAAAGTGTGCTTTCATGTCATGCTGAGGAACGAAGCATCTCGGTATATAGTTTCAAACCCTAGATTCTACCCTGCGGGAAAACTACGTTTACGTTCCGTAAGACTCCACTCGCTTGGGACAATTTATACCTTATCTGACTTTTCAAACAACCTCTTAGAGTAAGCGTTAAATATTGCGCGCAAAAACCGCTCACTTAACGAAGAAACAACTATTCTTAATCACCTTGCAGATATTTATATACGACAAGGAAACAATCGCAAGCTGATAGAAACGAATTTACGACAAGTAGAAATTAGTAAAGAGCAAAATGATATTCGGGGATTAGGATTTAGTTTACTGACTCTCGGCAGTAACTATAATGTGGTTGGTTTATATCCAAAAGCAATTGAATCATACCAACAAATTTTGGCAATAATTCCAAAGATTGATAATGCAAAGTTGCCTCCTTCTTTACAAGACTCTCCTCAACTATTAGAATTTAATGCTTTAATCGGTTTGAGTATTAGTTATGATAATCTAGGAGAAAATAATAAAGCTTTAGAATCAGCAGAACAAGCTTTAAAACGCGCGCAAGCTTTTGGTAAGCGTGATTTTGAAGTAGATGCACTGTTGAGATTAGCCTCATTATATAGTCTTAGTTATAAAAATTATTCAAAATCCGCCGAAATTAGTCAGCAAGCATTAACGATTGCAAGACAAATTAAAGAACCTAGTCTTGAAATAAAGGCATTACAGTCTTTAAGTGATGCTTACATTAAACAAGGAAATTACATCCAAGCAATAGATTCTGCAAATCAAATTTTAGTTAGTGCGAAAGACAAGGGGAATCCTAATTTTCAAAATACCGCATTAGGATTATTATATAAAATTTATAATCAACAAGGTAATTATCAAAAAGCTGCTGCAACCGCAGATTCAAGATTAGTACTTGCAAAACAATTAAAAATTCGCTACTATGAGATGGCTGCTTTGATTGATGTAAGTGAAAGTTATCTATCTTTGGGCGATACTACGAAAGCTTTAGAGGCTGCGAATCAATCTTTAGCGATTGCAGAAGAATCAAATAGTTCTGGTAGCAAAGCTATTGCCTTGTTAATTCTCGCGCGCGTTTATCAAAACCAAGGACAATATGAGCAAGCAATTCCATTAGTACAAAAGTCTTTAGAATTATCGCGTAATAGTAAAAACTATTATGGAGAAGTAACTGCTTTTTCTACACTCAGTAATATTCATACCGCAACCCAACGAAGCAATTAAATAGTACCGTCAAGCAATTAACCAGATAGAAAACGTGCGTCGTAACATCCAAGGACTACCACAAGAACTCCAATCATCTTATTTACTAGCTACGGTAGACTTTGATAAAGTTAAAAGGGCTGACATTTACCGTCACTATGCCAACATTATTACTAAAACTTGGACGTACCGCAGAAGCACAACAGGTATTAGAACTACTCAAATATCAAGAAGTTCAAGATTATTTGCGCGCGGGTAAAGGTGTTGATAGCACTCCGAAAAATCAAATTATTGCCCTTGGCAAAGAACTCAGCGACTTAGAAACCATTCCCCGTGACAAACGTAGTAGTACACAGCAACAGCGCATTATCGAACTGCGAAAAACTCAAGAAAAACTGCTTCAAGAATATGGAGAATTTTTTAAAAACCCAGAAGTCATAAAACGTATTGAAGAACTACGTCAAATTACTGGAGGAGAAAACTTTGACCCGTAAAAACAAGCAAGACGCTTCTTTCGCAACGGGCTTTAATCTGCTGAAAAAATTAAATAACCAACAGAAGTGCTGCATAACCTGCTGCACCCAAAGCAAAAGCCCAAAAACGGCTTTCTCGCTCTTGAGGTAATTCCTCTTTTAATACATTCAGAACAATTCCACCTGCTAAAAAAGAAAATAATACAGCAATTGCAGCCTCATCTAGTTGTGTACGGGTGCCAAGTACCCAACCGACAATAATTGCTGCTGCTAAAATCCAACGGCCAACCCGGTCATATATATGCTGATGGTGTTCACGCAAGCCATAATCATTTACAATAAAATGAGTTGCCATTGCTAAACTAAATACTAATAAACTAACAATACCTACTTTTTCTCGATGAAGTAATAAGTAACCAATTAAAGCATTGTAAAAACCAAACGAAACCATATGCAGCCAAAATACATTTAAACTAGTTGCATCACCTTTACCAATTTGTTTACGATGCAAGCGAGTAATGAGCGCTATTCGTTCTAATCCATAAAACACAGTTAGTCCTACTAATGCAATCAAGTAAACATGGTGTTCTACAAACGGAATTACTCCTTCTCCTACTTCCTTCAGCACGGCTTGATGTTTGCTTAATTCGGGTAAGATATGTACAAAAATGTAAGCAGAAGAAACACCTCCTGCTGCGGAAAGCCAACGACTTCGAGGAATATTTATAAATCTTAATTTTCCAGAAAATAGGTGTGTAAGTGCTAGACAAATTACAACTAATCCTGATAGAACAAAGTTATTATAATTAGGTGCAGACATTTTTGTAATTTGTACTAGTATCTAATCAAAGCAAATCATTGTGGCTTACAGATGAAAGTATATATTTTACCTGTAAGCCAAATTTTATGCTAGATTTTTCTTTCATCTATTGGACGACCATCTGTATCAATATCAAGTTCTTCGCGTCGAACTGTCTCTTTTGACTCAACTGTATCGCGGTCTACAACTTTCTTGACTCGGACTTCTTCTCGCACAACAGCTTCTTTGTGGATATCTGGTGTTTCTTCGTAAAGCTCCATTCTAGCAACTTCACCTTCACGAAAGGCGCCAGTCGGGTTACTAGTTGTAGTGCTTGAAGGATTAGTACGCTCAATTACTACTCGTTCTTTCTCAATAGGTATAGCTACACGAGCAGTATCAGTTTCTACGTGTTTACCAATAGAGACTTCCCCTGCTTTACGACGTTGTTTGTTAGCAACTAATCGCTCTTCATAAAGTTTCAGGGTTTGATTATCCTGTTCATCGACATCATATAATGACGGTTCTTGCTCGTAATTATAAGTGCTTCGGTCGTAATCAGTAGTACTTTGAGTCATTCCAGAAGTAGCAGCCATCGGACGATATATACCGCGAACTTGCTCTTCATAGTCGTAATCAACTTTTTCTAATTCATCGAAGTTAGGTAAATTTTCAACTTGCTCTTTAGTCAGACCAGATGCGTACACCTCTTTGTCTCCATAGTCAACACGTGCGCGACCGATAGGAAGCAAGACTTTTTTACCAAAAATCCAAAATCCGGTATCTACTACTAAATAGCGTAAACGACCTGTATCTTCATCAACTAAAATATCGGACACTTTACCAACTTTTTCACGTCCTTCTGCGTAAACATCGAAGTTCTCAACATACTCTAAATCAGAATATTCTTCGTTGTAAGTGGGGTAAAAATCGTTAACTTTTACAAGTGCCATTCAAATCAACTCCTATTTGTTGTGTTTGATTTTCTTTTCGACAACCATTTAACTTATATTTAATTTAAAATTTTGTTGAAAATATAACCTCTATCAAATGATATAAAATTATTTTTTTGTTTATTTTTTTGTTTAATATTTATAAACTTAATTACTCTAACTATAAGAAATAATTATATTGAGTGAAAAAAGATACTATTTATATCTTGCATACGTAAAATGTTTGCAGAATAAACGTTTTTGCTAGCTACGCATATCAAATCATAATTGTTATTACTACAATGAACATTAAACTTCCTAGACTCCTTATAATCATCATTATTCCTTCTAACTGCATTAAATATAAATGTTCCAATTAAATAACAGCCGAATAGTAATAGTATTGCAACAATTACTTTGATAAAAATATTACTAGGACGTTGATTTCTATTCATTTTTTTTTAACTTACTTATTAATAAATTTAAAATATCTTTATGTCAAAGCCGGAATAACTTTTTCGCCAAAAACCTCGATAAACTGCTGCTGCCCTCTGTTGACATTGTGTAGAATTAGTTCATCAAATCCCAACTCAATATCTTTTTGTAGCCACTCGATATGCTGCTGTGGGTTTGCGGAAATACGAACATGTTCATGTAATTCTTCCGGTTGTACAAACATTCCAGCTGCATCAAATTGCTGGGGAGTTTGTAATTGAGTCATCAAAATATTTTTAAAAATGTTATTGCGCCACTGTTGATATGCTTTTTGTAATGCACTATCTTCATCGCGGTCATAAGAAAGCTGTACTTTTAAAATCATTGGTTTGCCTTCTCCACCACCCCGACGAAAAGCATCAACAACTGTTTTCAGTTTTTCTGGTGGACGAGAAATAGTAATTAACCCTTCAGCCCAACTACCTAACCATTCCGCAGTTTCAGGAGTAATAGCGGCGCCAATAATTGGGGGTATGATTTCTGGACGAGTATAAAGTTTTGCTTATTCAACACATACTTTACCTTTATTTCCACCGCTTTCTCCGTAGTAAAACTCACAACCCCACATTGCTTTGAAATTTGGAGCCATACAGTTATGGCGGGCAATTTCCACCATTCCACAAGTAATTAGGTAAAATTCAAGTTCTACCTTTGGATTGAGTTCATGTGTACGTTGTCTTAGGTGGTCAAACATATCAGTTACACCATCAAAGGGAGCTAGCTCTTGACCAAACTTAGCAATATATTCCTGTGTAATTTTATTGTCTTGTCGCTTTGATTCTTGAATCAAGGCATAAAACCGAGCCAGAATTTTATCCCACCCTTTATCAATTAAAGGTTTTATTTTTTCTTGACGAAATTTAAGAGGGTCAATACCTAAGCTTGATAATAAAGCATCAACGGTATCTTGTACCAAGGTATCATCGAAATCAAATACTACGGCGATACGGTTAGAAAAAGGTTTTGTTACAACTGTCATATTAATATCTTATAAACTACGGTATCAAGGCAAAAACGTACTTAAGTACTATATCTATCAGGCGCCATTATCAAAACTAACCAGTAACATTAACCTGATAGTTACGATTTTCCCAATGGTTCGCTTCAATCCAGAAAAAAGTAAACTTGATAGGATGTTTTTGATTCGCTTCAATATCAATATCTACAAAGTGAATATCAAGCGTCGTTGCCGTTGAATTAGTTTCATTCGCTGTTTGCCAATCTGAAATTGACCAATGTAAGCGAAAAGGAGTGTTGGCTTGAATTCGCAGTGTGTATCCTGCTTTAAGAGCGTTAATTTGACGGTTGAATTTCCAGATTTCGAGAAATTTAGTTTGTTTACCTCCATTTTGATACCGCTGTGCAACTTCTGGTATCCATTCAAATACTCGCCCATCTTTAGCTGACCGTAGCAGCATAATATACTCAGCATGTGCCCATGCTAAAGGCATTGCCGAGCCAGTTGGTTTTCCTAGATACAAATGAGCTTCAGGAAGGTCTTGTTCATCCCAAATTTGTTCGGGCAATAATCCTGTATCAGAAGCAAAAGCCTCCATTGCTTGAATAAAAGGTTGCACGTCATGTCCTGCGGCTAACTCGTAATGTCCCCGCTCTCCTGTTAAAAGTGGCCACGCTCGTCCTTTGCCATAACTAACAAAAGGACTGCCATCTTCTTGTTGCCCGTAACCATCGTGGTTATAACGATGCCAACAGTAACCATAGGGTGTATCTACTTTTAGCACCGCATCCACAACTTTTAAAGAATCAACGATTAGGGGGTCGTGAGGAGAGCGAACTCCATACCGTACTAATTCCAAAAAGCCTGCATCAACAATTTCTTTTGCTAGAAATTGTGATTTTTCTCCTTCTGGATAGTTGGCAATGGCTAGCATCCCTTGATTTGGGTCTTCATTTGGTTGAGGGTCATGAATATCTACAGGATTAATGCGGATATAGTGGCGTTTAATTTCAGGAACTAAGCTTCCCTCGGTCGTTACTGTCCAAGTTTCTAAGTGACTTTCTAAGAAATCAGCATATTCTTCAATAAACTGGGCTGTTGAATTATCCCCTCTAGAGCGCGCATATGTTGCCGCACAAATCAAAGCTGCAATTTGAGATGCAAGAGTCGATGGAGAATAACCGCTGGCTTCTTCCCATCTTTCCTGTTGCGTTGCTGGACCATGATGAATTAAAAACTTAGCTGCCCTCATTACCATTGGATAAGGGTCAAACTGCCGCAAAGCTTTCTCTCGATAAAGGCGCCACACAAGCAGAATTGGGAACGCCACTTGGTCAAGTTGAATTCCTGTCCAATAAGGTTCACCATTTATCCAACAGTTCTGAGCAAATCCACCATCCGCCTGTTGGCTAGCAGCAATATAAATCAACGCTTCCAACGCAGTTGTCGAATGTCCAGCAGCTAGTAGCGCTGTCACACTATTTACCATATCGCGGAACCAAACTAAGTGATAACCGCCCTGCTGTTGGTCGCTATGTGCTTCACCCCAAGGAATTGACAATGAAGCAATCATGGCGCCTGGGTATATTTTGTCTTCGTGTGCCAATAACAAACTAAAACTACTATTGTATAAATTACCACCATCACACGAGACTTTTTCAAGTGGTAGAAAATTTTCACAAGCGCGTTGCCACTGTTCGATGTAACGTGCCTTATGTTTCTCAAAACTCACATCTAGTGATAGTAAAAGGGTTGTCACTGCGTCATGAAGACGACTGGCGAATGCTACTCCCAAGGTAAATTCCTGATGCTCTTCTATATTGATTTCCCCAGTTAGGGCAACATTTCCTGCTTCTGCCTCAATATATTCCCAGTCCATCTGAAAATTATCCGCCAAATCTGTCCAACCGTCACTTATTCCGACATAGCCGCAAGAAAGGCGAGTAAAGGGAACGGTTGCAGCCATTGCCAGCCAATTATTATCTTGATGGGCAGTTAAAATTTTGACTCCTGCTACTTCTACAACTTTGGCGTTGTCATTCCAACCACCAATACCCATGTGCGGCGAACATAGCGCGTAAAGTCGGAGTTTTGACAGTATCTCTTTATCACCAGCAACGCGCGTGTGTTGAAGAATGCATGAATCTCGCGGGTCGGTAATTATCTCCTTAGTAATTGTATAACGTCCTTCTGGATCCGAGTTAGTAATCTTGTATCCTAGAACATGTGGCGAGATTTGTTCTGTTTTGGTATGTAAATGGCGCCGTTCTTCATGCAAAAAGCTAGAACCATCAGTAATTAAATATTGCAAGTCCCGAATTTGGGGACAGTCAATTGTCGGATAATAAACTTCATTAAGAATACCGTTGGAGAGAGTAAACCAAACTCGACTGGAAATAGCGTAAGCAGTTCCCACTCCGTTTTTATTACCTTGAGTCCAACGGGGTTCTATTCCTGGTTTTCCAAAAGCTATGCTTTGATGTTGCTGTGTCATTTTTGCTTGTAAGAAATATCTTTTGCTTTAACTTCAACTTCCACATTTAGCCAATTATGCCCAGCAGTTGCAATAGATAGATAATTGCAAATACACCAAAGAATATTCCAGCAATCAATGTACCACCAAAGACAATTTTCGATGGTCGCAATTCTTTGGGCAACATCTTGTGATTTAAGTAAAGAGTCAAAGCAGTAACAATCGGAATGTGGGCAGCTTCAATTCCACCTGCGGTTTGCAGTAAGGCGACTGGTTCGCCAAAAAATAGATAAATTGCAATCGGTAGCACAGCTAACAACACAATAATAAAAAATTTTTGCAAAAACTTCTCATTTGTCCAGCGACTGTTTCTGACACCAAATCCTTGCAGTAATATTTGCGTACCATCAGCAAACATCCGTCCAAAACCATCTTCTACCGAGAGTACAGTGCTACAGAAAGTAATAAAAACGATTGCAATCATAAACCAAAAGCCAAACGAACCCCAAAGGTCGCCCAGCAATGAACCCAAGGTTTCTGCTACTTGATTTTCTTTTGGTACAAGTCCTTGAGGACGTAACAACTCACCACCGAGAATTAAAAAAGACAGTGCTGCTAATAACGCGCCTACCACTGCTAAAGTATTGGATATGGTCATCAAATTCAGCCAACCGCGCAACTTATTTTTTTCCTCATGGTTAAGTTGTTTTGGGTCTATGCTCTCTTTTCCTTCTACACTCGCGGCGCCGTAACCTCTAGCTTCTACCCAGTAAGAATACCACATTAACCCAGCAGCACCTGCCAACATAAAACCTAGCCAAGGTAGTATTTCTTGATACTGCACATTTTGAGGAATTTGCGGTACTAACCCTGCTGCTAATTGGCGAACTTTGGGAAAAACAAAAATAGCTGCGCTTACCACTGCTATTGTGCGGGCAATTCCTACATAAGAAGAAATTTTTTCGACTACGCTATATTGTCCAAGCAGTACAATTGCTGCGGTGACAACGATAATAATCACCGTCCATAGTTGCACTGTTCCCCCAGTAACCAAAATCAAAGCCGTAGCAGCGGCGCCTGAAAGCCCAGCAACTGTAGAAATTGCTACGACAACTTGCGGCAATAGGATTACCCAGATTGCCCAATTTTTAGGACCGGGAAGTTGCTTGAAACCTTGTAAGATGGTGGCGCCAGTACAAACTGAAAAGCGACCGACTTCACCGTTAATAAACCATTTGAGAATAACAGCTGCAAGTAGTGCCCATAACAAGCTATAACCATAGAGTGCAGCAATTCGTGGTGTAAATAATAACTCTCCAGAACCTGCAGCCGAAAGCATCCATAAAAAGCTTGGACCCAGCCATTTCAAGTTTTCCCGACCATGTGGTGAATCAGGTATACTTATTGCGTTTTGTTCTTGCTGTTTGTTAATAATCTCTGTTGGTAAATCGTAGTCGCTTCTATTATTCATTTTTTGCTATCTCGTACAGAATAATACTGGTTGTCTAATTTTTTGAGATGGCGCCTGTTATAAAATGTAGAACTCCTAAAATTAACTTTTTCTTCTGTAAATTCTACTTTCTGCTAAACGTTGAGAATAAGACTTCAAAGATGGGTGGTCTTTCTCATTAATTTCATACAGCGAAGGGTCATTCTCATATCTGTAAGTGTTTCGGTCAAACGGGAGATTCCCTGATCCTGGAATATTAATTGTCCTTTCATTTGTATGGGGAACCGATAGTGCTGCAACTTCATTCAAAGCCATTGGCCCATAAGGAACAGTCGGTGCAATTGGATTCCCTAATGGGTCTACAGTATAAATCGGGTCAAAACTAGTGCTGTCTCGATAACCCGTTCTCACTCGCTCTTCGTAATCATGATCAATCTTTAATTCTTCACTAAACTCTGGCAAATGTTCTGCCTGCTCTTTTGTTAGACCTTTAGTATAAATCCGCTGTTGGGAGTAATCAATGCGAGAGCGACCGATAGGCAATAAAACTTGCTTACCAAAAATCCAAAAACCCAAATCTACAATTAGATATCGAAAGCTACCGTCATGCTCATCAACTAATATGTCTTTAACGGCGCCGATTTTTTCATCTGTAATATCCGAATAAACATTGAGATTAATAATATTACTATCACCGGAAAAAATTTGGTTATAATCCGAATTAAAATCCTCTATCTTTAACAAAGCCATAATATATTCCTAAATTTGAACGAGTTTGTAAAAAGAGAAAAACACTGTAATCCAAATTATAATATTTAATTCAGGTCTAAACATTTATCCAGTTACCTTCCCTTGGATGTTAAGCTTAAATAGTGGAAAACTCGTGGATAGGAGTTATTTTTTTTATAGATTAATACTATAGATAGACCGATTTGAGTAAATTTATAACTACCATTGAACAGTAACTCATCCAATCGACGCAAGGATGAAGCTAATATTATATGCCATTAGTTAGAGGGAAGAGATGATAATGATTTTTTAAGATGAACACAATAAAATGTTAAAAGTACGACCAAAAATCTTGACCTAGTGTACTAGTTGGACTATTAAAGCATACCGAAGTATAAAAATAATCAGTATATATGCTTTGCCGATGCCTTTTCATTATAAATACGGTCTCCGCGTACAGAAGCGTAACTCACATCTTGCACCAGGCTTAGAAACCGGGCTTCTTGACAAATTTTGCTATAAAATTCTAATTTATCGTAAAGAAGCCCGGTTTCTTTTGATTTGTTGAGAATGCTGCATTCCGGTGAGGTAATATTGATTAGCTTGAAAATTAGATAGGAATATTTTCCTTTTGTTTCGCGTAAACCAATCACTTTTTTCTTACTTCTTGAACTTGGCTAATTTCAAATATAAGAGTCAAAGGTTGACCCATTTCTTTTTGCACAAAATCTTCTAATAACCCAACTTGCTTGGGAGTCACAGGTACTTTTGTCCGTACAGTCAATCTGGCTTGCGGTGGATTTGTTAACCAATTGATATTGGTTTTAAGTAGTTCCAATCGCTGAAATGTAATTGTTTTGGTCAGCAGTGCATTCTTGAGACTAGTTTCTAAATTTGTTTGTTGAATTAATTGGGCAAAGCTAACACTCAGAGGCAGCAGTAAAATACTGGTAAGTAATAATGTCCAAAATAGCGCAGTACCTGCTCGTTTTATAGGAGAATAGCCCATAATCAAAAACGTCAGCATACAAGCGAGTGTAATACCCAAGAGGTTAGTAAGGTAAAGAATAGCTGCTCCCTTACTAAGCGACCAATTTGCTTGGGCTAGCCCTAAACCGATAACACAAATAGGTGGCATTAGTGCGACTGCTATAGCAGTTCCCACCAAACTACCAGAAATTTCGGGCTTTACCTTAGCATAACCACTAATGCTACCTGCTGTCAGTGCAATTGCTAAATCTAGCAGGGTGGGTTTAGAACGAGATAGCACTTCAGTGTCAAAAGCGGAAATTTTGACTAGTAACTCTAGATTATAAGCTAACCCAATCGATAGTAAAGTTCCAAGTACAATAGCTATTAGCCCTCTGCGAAAGAGTATGATATTACCCGTAAGGGCGCCTAGGGCAAGTCCCCTGATTGGCAGCATCAGAGGTGCAATTACCATAGCTCCGATAATAACGGCAGCACTATTAGTAATTAAGCCAAGGGTTGCGATAGTACAAGAACCAATTGTTAAAATCAGGTAAGCCAGTGAGGGTGTGGATTCTTCTAACAACTCGGTTTGCAATTGCTCTAATTCAATTGCTTCAACTCTTTGGTGCAGAAAATTTTCAATCAGTTTGCTAGTACTGTTAATCATTGGTCAGTTCTAAGATTTTCACTTTACTGCTGAATTTAGCTATGAATAAAAATGTAGAGACCGAATTAATACGGTCTCTACAAGGTTTTCACATCCCATTCATAGATGAAATAATTACGAACGGTCTAGCAGTTTCGACATTATTAATGCTTTGAGAATACTGAGTCACCTCCTGCCAGAGTTCCCTAGGGTCTACACGGTTGCTGATTTGTATAGTCACAACAACCGCAGTAATGATAAGGGCTATCACTGCGGTAACTTTCAATATTTTGACTAGAATGGTGAATAATAACCAACCGACAAACGCAGCAAAAAGATGAACATACATAAATAAAGATTCCTTAAATGTAGTAAATCATCAGAAGGCATGAAGAATACGTTAAAATCTTTATGCCTTTTATCTTTTACTTACTATCTTCTTTCTAACGCCGATGGGTATACAGATTGAGCGATTAGCACTGGTCTATTTTTATACTCTACTTCCAACTGTCTTTTAAAACCAGTATCCCAATTGAAACCAAATTCTCTTTCAATATCCGCAATAACTAAGGGGCGTAACACACCAGTAACAACAACTCTTTCATCTGCTCGAATAGGTACTTTTGGATTTGGATTTACCACTAACAAGTCTTGCCCGCCAAGTAATTTATCTTCATCAAGGGTAAATGAATTCTGTCCGACGATTTTCTCGACTTCTGCTGGGACGGCAATAACCTTGTTATAGTATGCACTTGGATTACTGCTGATTTCCCCTGGTTTCGGTGCTAAAGCAATTGATTGTGCAATAATCGCTGGCTTATTTTCATATTCCACTAACAAAGTCGGGTCTAAGTCCAAACCATACTGTCTCTCAATGTCAGCGACTACAAGGTTAGCGACTGGGCCTGTGATTTGTAAATCAATGTTCTCTGGTAACGGCGCCACACTTCCTGTAGCATTTACAACTAAAATTGGTTCACTACCAAAAAATTGTTGGTCACTAACGGTGAATGTAGTCGGGCTAATTTTTCTCACAGGTTGGCTTCTGATCGTAACAGTTTTACCAACAAGCTGGACTGTATTGTCAGCTACTTCCTGTGCTGTTACGTTATTTTCTCCTTCAGTGCGTCTTGCTTCTAGATTGTTGGTGCAAGCAGCACCCAAAAACATTGTCGTTAATGCAAGCATAATAGTTCCAATTTGAAAGGGTCTGCGGCATTCACGCGCGCGCTTGCCACTCAAATTAGTAATCAATTGATGTATCATGAGTTCCTCCGTTAAAAACTATGAAGTAATTGGTTTAATTGTTTAGCTATTCATCAAGTTATTACATCAAACGTTGCTGGAAATAACTTAAAGGATATATATATAGTAAACCTAATGTATTAAGGTGTACTGAAGTCGTAAAAAAATAGATGATTATTTATTTTTGAACATTAACTAAATTTAAAAAAAACAATTAATGTTCTTTAAAAATAAACGCACTTTATAATGTATATCTCAATAGTGGAAATTTGGTGGAAAAGTTATATCACACATTAAATCACTACTTAAGAGGTAATTTAACTGCGCTGAAAGTAATAACTTAAGCGCAACGTAGTTTTTTAACCTCAGTTATGGAAATATTTAATAGGCTCAAAAGCTTCTTCTAGTTCCTGTTAATTTGAAACTCGAATCTGTAACTATAAATTGGCAATCCTTCGATAACGAGCTTGTATTACAGAATAGATACCGTAAGCAATTAAACCCAAGGCTACTACACCTAAAATCCAAGAACCAAACGGTTGTTGTGCCAGGACAGCCAATGTACCGCCTAAACCTCTAGCTTCACTACCATCAACTTGAATAGCTGCTAAAACTAAAAAAATGCCGATGATACCAAAAACAAAGCCACGAGCAGCAATTCCAAATCT
>NZ_RSCL01000029.1:50462-89212 GCF_003991905.1 Dulcicalothrix desertica PCC 7102
TATAACCTATAGCACTACAAGCATAGCCAATACGTCTTGCAATTTGCTTGGCATTGATTAATTGCCCACGATTTTCGGGGTCAAAAAATGCTTGAATTAGGCGCCAAAGTACATATCCAATGATTCCAAGAGTAACGATACTTAGTAAAAACCTTCCAAAGGGCTGAGTAATAATTGCTTGCAGGGCGCCTGTAGTGTCAGTAGTTTTAGCACCAGTACCGATAGCAGCTTGTATTGCAAATAAACCAACAATAAAATAAACTAAGCCTTTTGCTGCATATCCTAGCCGTATCAGTCGCTCAAACCAAAGATTTGAAGTAACCTGCTGGATTGGTTGTTTAATTGGCTCTACAGGTGAATTATGTTTTGTCATATTATTTAATATCAAGTTGAAACATGTACTATTATCTAATAAAGTTTGTATAGCATCAGGTTAAATATTTTTAAACTGATAATATTTTATCTTGTGAGTTGAGCGCTCAACTCACAAGATAAAATTCATTCAAGAGATTGTTTTTTTATGATAATGCTCAATAGTGGAAAATTTGGATAGAATTTAAATTCTTAACCAAGTTCAGATATTATGTACTATAATCATGAATACAATTTAATTAAGTTGGCAGCTAGTAATGTAACGCTACGAATTGCTAAAAAAGCTGTAAGCCGAGTATTCAAAGAGGTAGATATGCATTCTGATAATTTTCGAGTGGTTATGATTAGCATTTTTGCTGCTATAAATTTTTTAATTGGTATCGTAATTGGTATAAAACTGTACTCTGTTACTTCTGAATCTTCTTCTGATCAGAGCGTCGTGACTCACATCTTGCACCAGGTCTAGAAACCGGGCTTATTGACAAATATTTTGCTATAAAACGTTAATTTTTCGTACAGAAGCCCGGTTTCTTTAAGCTTGTTGAGAATGCTGCAAGATGTGAGGTGAACGAATTAAGAGAACTCCACGAAAAAAAATGCCCTTCGGTCATTCTGAACGCAGTGTTATGCGAAGCATTTGCCGCAGGCTAGAATCTTGCGGATACCCAACTTTGTGGGAAAACAACGTTTACTTTGCGCTTTGAGATGCTACCCTGCGGGAAAACTGCGTTAACGTTCCTCAGCATGACACCACAGGATCATTCTTTTCTTGGCTTACTCTAAGTGCTTCGCTTCGCAAAAAATGAGGGATAAAATATAGTTAAGCACAACAATTATTTGGGTAATGTTCTTTGGAATAGCTAACTTCATTGCAGAAAATTTAATTAAACTCAGCTAGTACTTCCAAAGTATTTATCGCTCCTCCCTTAATTATTTGTGTTCATAAAGCGTGTAGAGAGCGAATATATTCGGTCTCTACCTAAGCGAAATTTTTTATAAATCATGTAGGACTGCTATGTATCCATTAAAACCTATTACGCACGGGGGGTACGCTACTGATTAATGCTTGCCACGTTAGCGGTCCTACTCTACCATCACTAACCAATCTTTGCGAGTCTTGAAAGGCAATTACTGCTCTAGCAGTTTTAGGTCCATAGATACCATCAATTGCGCCATTATAAAATCCTAGCCATTTCAGCACAGCTTGAACATCTCTCACAGCTTTTCCACGAGAACTGCGCGTGAGATAGGGAGCAGTCCATGTAGAATATTGTGAGAGCCTACCTCGAACTGCAAGGTTATTATTTGTTTGTGCCCTAGCAGCAGGTGCAAAATTAAAGGGCAGCATTCCTAAAAAGAATGCAGAAACTAAGCTCAATGTTAAAATTTTTGAGCGCGTAAATAGATTATTCATAAACTAATTTTTCCCAAGTTAAATAGAGTCTGAATGCCCCTATGCTATTTGTTAAGCACAATGGGGCAATTGGTAGAGTTTACATACATTTTGACGATACAGAACGAAAATTTGGAATGTTATTCCCGGTAGCCAGTGCGATTTGGTTCTCGATAAGCAGTAGTAGTTTCTTGCTTCTTACCAGCTAAACCAGCTAGTCCAACTAGACCAATCAATCCTAACCAACCCCAATCAAAATCGTTATCTTCATAAATTCCTTCACGCGCAACTACAACTTGAGCAGAAGCGGGTAGAGTTAAGGGCGCCACTATCATGCTTAAACTGAGAATACCAGCGCCAATAATTTGAGGTAATTTTGAGTATTTCATAGTTAAAGTTCCTTGTTGTACTTCATTTAAATCTAAATCTTAATTGTGGAAAACTTGTGGATAATTCTATTTATTTTTAAAAAATATTACATGTCTAAAGTTAGATTTATACCATTACTTCTGATAGATTCATAAATTTTATAGTATAAGTATATGGTGAGATAAAGATAAGTTTTGAAATAAACATTAGCGTGAAAATTAAATAATTAGGATGATTTGGAATTTATGAATTAGGAAGAACAGTCTAATAGCCAAAATTCAACTGCTACAATTAAAGATATAAGCTTAATCAGTAAGCTTTTTTTAGTAGCTGGTGTTGCTGTTACTATAAGTTGTATAAGGAAAAGTAAAATTTCCTTGTTCTTCTCTAACTATGTGCAAAGTTTTAGAATTGCATACCATCCGCAAACAGTAAGAGCGCCACTCACCATAGCCATCTCCACTATCGCTATATGACGTGGTATGTATTGATAAGTAAAATATTTGATTTATCCACCAGTTTTCCACAATTTCTATTTAAACTGTGGTTAGACATAAGGGATACTAAATTACTCTGGTCTGTAAAAGCTAGGTATGGACTAGCAAGACCTTAATATGGTGGCTTAAGCCACCTTACCTAACTATTTTCCGAAAAAACAATAATTTTTTACACACTTTAATTTCAGGTATATGAATTATATCATGTCCGGGAGCATAACCATAATAAAATCTTCGTAGAGACGCGAGGAACATCGCGTCTCTACATGATGCGGTAATTATGGGTAATCAACCGGACATGATATTAGACAAATTTCATCCTGATTTTTTTTTGTTTAAGACATTAAATACAGAAACGCTGGTTGCCACTTTTAATAGCGACAACCAGCATTTCCATATCATGATTTAGTGACTTATGCAGCCATTGCTGTAGAAGTACTCGTTTACAAGATGACACCTGTAGCTTGTACCACAAGACATTATATAGTTTGACCCTTGTAAACTCATGTAGTGATGGAAATGTCCAGCCAAACAGCATTACAGTTCCGTGCATGGTAAATAGACCATTGTACACGGTGCGGTCAACAAGGTCAGATTGTGGAGTGAGTAATTCACCCCTCATAATCATTGCGAAGATGCCGCCAACGAGTAGAAAGATGAATGAGGTAACAAGATATTGAATGCCTATTACCTTGTGGTCGTGGCTGAAGCTAAAGTAAGTTTTCCAGGTTGTGGGAGGAAGATGGTGATGTTTTTCAATCACAACGCTGGAACTTTTCTCAACGTTGATGTTTGTCATAGTTAGTTAGGTATTTGTTCGTCGTAAGGACTCGTTGTAAGGACTCGTTGTAAGGACTCGTTGTAAGGACTTTAGTCCTTATCTCAATCACGACCTGTGTAATTAACAACGGGAGGCGCCGCAGGTTCAACACTTTGCCAACCAGTCTTAAAAGGACTATCCTTAGTCAGTGCATATTCGGTAGCAGCTTGGTTAATAGCAGGCGCCGGTTTTTGGTTGGCAGCTTGTTTTAACCAGTTTTTGTAATTTTCAAGGGAATCAACTACTACATTTGCCTCCATTGTGGCGAAATAAGTACCGCTAAATTGTGAGTCCATTAAACGGTATGTACCTTCGCGTGTTGGAGTAAATTCAAAGTCTATTTTGTTTTTGGGGATGATATCCTGTTTGACTCGGAAAGCTGGAACGAAAAAGCCGTGGAGAACATCTTCAGATTCTAAGGCGAGATGAACTCGTTCGTTTACAGGTATATGTAGTTCTGTACTGGAAACATTTTTGTAGGGATAGCGAAACTCCCAAGACCATTGTCTGGCGATGACGTTGATAGGTTGGGTTGTATCAATATTGATATCTGGTGCTGGTGCTGGTGCTGGTGCTGGTTCAGAAGTTTCAGATTCTTGTTTGTTTTTGTTCCAAAGCCCATCCCAAGGCGCCGCTTCTGCTGACTCCATACCCATTGGCATATGAAGATGATGTTCCATTGGGCCACGAATAGACATTTGGTCATAAATTTGGTAACTGTAACCAGCAATCCAAATTACTAATACAATAGGAATCGCTGTCCAAACGACTTCGAGAGTGATATTACCTTCAATTGGTGGCCCATCGCTAGTATCATGTTCTGCTGCGCGATGAAAAGCAACAGCATATAGTAATGCGGCAGTTACAGCAAAGAAAATAAACGAAGCGAGTACTACGAGAAAACTAAATAAATCGTCAATGAGTTGTGCTTCGACTGTAGCTTGAACAGGGAACCAAGAATAAGCTTGCTGTCCCATCCAAAGACTTGCCGCAGTCACTACAACTGTACCAACGGTCAGTGCTGAAAGGTTCCGGATGTTCATGGTTAATGGGCAATCGATTATGAATTTTTGTACGGGTGGGTTAACGTATGGGCAGGTTAACAGATATCCTAAAACTGAATTGACAATTTCGCTAAACCTGCCCCCTACTTCAACAACAATTTATGAATATTTCCACCCGAACGTAATATCGAGTCAGCGGTATTATGCACACCAAATTCTGCGGCAAGCTGGGCGCCTAATGTACCATGTAGATACAAGACAAACATAATTGCCATACCAGCTAATAAGTAACTCCACTGAACTTGACGGTCTTCGTCTTTACGCCAGTTAAAGCGCTGTAAACCTCTCCATATGGTCATGCCAACCATAATAGCAAGCAGTAAAACACCACCAACTCCATGCCACAGCATAGTTTCCATTGCGTGGAGTCCCCATGCGCTGGTTACATCCATATTTGGTTCTGCGAGCATCATTTCGTAGAAACCTGCTGCAACAGTGAAGAATGTAATGATGGCTGAACCGAGCATGTTATACCAGCCAACATCGAAGAAGTTAGACTGCTTTGCTGGTAGTGCTAAAAATTTAAATACTGGTTGTTGATATGGGAAGAGTACACCAACAAAATCAAAGGTAATGCCAATAATAAACAACCCTAGCGTTAAGTGTACCAAGTTTGGGTGAATTGGAATAATATACGGCAAACCATTGGCGCCGAGATGTGCGCGTAATTGTTCTATAAGTCCTGTTTCCATTACAGTAATCCTTCTTTGAGTGCTTCAACAACAGGGACAGTATGCAAGCCGTATATCCAAACGAGTTCGTCACCGAGGAAAACTTGCACAAATATTAAACCAGTTAATACGATTCCTAGACCTAAATAGGGAACAGGCAATTTATCAGGAGTTTTTAAACGAATTACATATCGCCAACCTGTAATTGCCGCAATAATTCCAGACAATGACCAACCAATTAGTGTGTGTACACTCAACACAGGTTGTGCCATATCATATGGATGTGCTAACCCAGCTTCAAACTGACCAAAAATGATAGCCACAAACACAGCAACAGTGGCAAGACACATATTCCACCAACTCACCTCGAACAAACGCGCGTTCTTAGTAAAGTAGCCAATAATGTCACATACGAAAGCAAACAGCACCATTGCAATTACAAAGTGAACAATGATGGGGTGAATAGTGTCGGGATATGGTAGACCGTGGTCATTCAACTTTTGCAGAAGCTCAAACATAGTATTCTCCTGGGCGCCTCTCCTGAAAGAAACAAAACTTTACAGTTAATACAATTGTTAAGGAATTCAAAAATTAAAAAAGTTCAAATGGCGACTTTTACAAGTGAATTTTAATATTCAAGGTGAGATTGTTTTGTTACAGTCATGCAGTAGAGACGCGATTAAATCGCGTCTCTACAAGGGTTTGGTGGAAACGCGCAATTCATGGTTAATCCCCCTAAATCCTCCTTACTAAGGGGAACTTTAAGAGATTTATTACAACTTTTTATAAAAAATTTAACATTCTTTCTTAACCCCCCTTCCGCGCGGGGGGTTGGGGGATTAATATTTCCCAAATTAACAAATACATCTAAAAAAGTAGCAACAATTACAAAACCGATTTGGAGTTTTTAATAATTGAGTATCAACTCCTTCAACGCTTCCATGCTGTTAATCATCATAAATAACTCCATGTGCAGATAAAATTTTAAGCTGACTAATCTAATTATAGCTTTATATATCCTTAAGCATGTTAAAGCAAATAAAATATGTGCCTTACTAATAACAGTTGTGATTTGATAAATGTTAGTCATTAACATCATGTGTAAGAAGGGGCAGGCAAGGATGCCTGCTCCACAAGAGTAGTAATAGAAGAATATTTAAGAAATTATCAGTAATTGTACTAGCTTAATTTCGGTAAATTTCGGATACAAACAAAATATACGTATCAACGATTTATTGATGAGCCGGATTTTTATAGCAAAACCCGGACTGTATTCACTTGCTTTTTTATAAGCTCCTTTTTTTACCCCCATAACACCTAACTTATATGAACACAAGAGAACTTCAACCCCAAGATGAAAGCTTAAACGCTGGTGTAAATTTACAAACTCAACTGGCGCCAACTCCATTAGATACTCCGCAATATACAGGTTCATCATCATTGGCGTTTATAGATGCGGGTGTAAGCCAGATTGACACTTTGATTGCTGGCATGGCGCCTGGAACTGAAGTACATATATTAAAGTCTGGCTCGGATGCTATAACCCAAATTACAGAGACTCTTTTACATCGTCAGGGTATTTCTAGCCTAAATATTATTTCACACGGAAGTACAGGAAGCTTAGATTTTGCATCAAATTCACTTAATGCATATAATATCCGTAGTTATACAGAGCAATTACAGTCTTGGGGTAATGCATTAACTGAGAATGCTGATATTTTGCTTTATGGGTGTAATGTTGCAGAAAATGCACTCGGTAAAGCGTTTGTTGAGATAATGCGACAAGTTACAGGTGCCGACGTTGCCGCATCGAGTAACTTAACTGGAAGTTTTGCCAAAGGTGGTGACTGGGAATTAGAGTATAAAGCGGGAAGTATTGAGGCATCATCGGTGATTACTGAAAGAGGCGCCGCGCAATTTGAAAATACTCTGATGACCCCATCTTTAGTTGCAAACCTGAATACTCGAACGACAACAAGTATAGCACCCATATTACCCAACGCAGGTTCTAACCCAGCAAATTTGATAAATATCAATAATATACTTTTCTTTACTGCTGATGATGGAATAAGTGGTACAGAATTATGGCGATTAGACCCTGGTAGTACTAGTCCAAGTTTAGTTAGAGATTTGAGTACTAATCTTGGTATGGGTTCAAATCCATCAAATTTAACTAATGTAAATAATATCCTTTATTTTACTGCAGATGATGGTATGGGTGGTGCCGCACTATGGCGATTAGACCCATTTATTAGTAGCAGCTTGAGCCGAATTTCAATTGGCACTACTACTAATAGTGTAGGTTATAATCCATCGAATTTAATTAATATTAACGGCATGTTATACTTTACTGCTGATGATGGAAACGGTACTGAATTATGGCGAATTAATACGTCTACAGGTACAACACCAAGCCCTATTAGATTTGATATTAATACTCGTCCTGGAGTCGGTTCTAATCCATTAAATTTAGTTAATGTCAACAATGTACTTTATTTCACTGCTGATGATGGAATTACAGGAACAGAGTTATGGCGATTTGATACATTAAATAGTACTATCCCAACGCGCGTTACAGAAGTTCGTGCAGGAGAAGCTAGCTCAAACCCAGCAAATTTAACGAACATCAACGGTATACTTTACTTTACCGCTGATAATGGTAATGGCACAGAACTTTGGAGACTTGATTCAACGGGCAACCCTGTTTTATTAGATATTAATACTCGTACTGGTGCTGGTTCAAATCCAGCGAATTTAACCAACGTTAATGGTATACTTTACTTTACTGCCGATGACGGATTTGGCGTTAATGATTTAATGCAAATTGATGCAAGCGGCAAAGCTGTTGTTGTTCAACCTGCTAATACTACTATTTTTCCAGATAACCCCACAAATTTAACTAACGTTAACGGCACGCTGTATTTCACTGCTACCACTAACAATGCTGGTACTGAATTATGGCGCCTTGATGCATCAGGTAAAGCTGTTCAAGTACAAGACATTGCTAGCGGTACTGGTAGTTCTAATCCATCGAATTTGACTAATGTTAACGGTACGCTTTACTTTACTACTAATGATGGAAGAATATGGTTTGTCCCCCCACCAAGCCCAACTTTCCCCACTTCCCTTTCTTCTCCTGTCGCTATTAATACGCCATTATCCAACCGTCCAGTTTTTAATTCTGGTCGATTAAATTTCACTATCGCTGGCGGGAATCTCTACTTTACATACGATGAGGGAAATATTGGTACTGAACTATGGCGCATAGCATTAAATACTAATGGCACTCCAACTAGCACCAGTTCTAGCATATCACTTGTTCGAGATATTCGTACTACTAGCAATGTTAGTTCTAACCCATCGAATATAACTAATGTTAACGGCACAATTTACTTTACCGCTGATGATGGTATTCGTGGTACCAAATTATGGCAACTCGATGCAAGTGGAAACCCTGTACCCGTTATAGAAAGTAGTTCAACTGGTACTAGTACTGTTAATGGCATTTTTAATCCGTCGAATTTGACAAATGTAAATGGCATACTTTACTTTACTGTTAATGAAGGGATGAGCGGTAATGAGTTATGGCGCCTCTCCCCAGGCGGTAGTCCAGTTCGAGTTGCAGATATTCGTCCTGGTACAGCTAGTTCTAACCCATCAAACCTGACAAACCTCAACGGTATGCTTTTCTTCACTGCAAGTGATGGCATGTATGGTTCAGATGTATCATGGCTATGGGTTATTGATAAACCAAATGGTACCCCGTTAAGGATTTCTACAGGCTCAAGTCCGGTTGCGCCAAATGCTTCTAATTTAATCAGTGTTGGTAATTCACTTTTCTTTACAGCCAATGATGGAATCAGTGGTACGGAACTATGGCGGTTAACTCCTTCTGGCAGTACTGTTGGTAGTCCGACATTAATAAATATTCGCACTCGTGACGCAGGCAGTTCTAATCCCTCAAATTTAACAGATGTCAACGGGATACTCTTTTTCACTGCTGATGATGGTGTTGGTGGAAGAGAACTGTGGTTGATGAATCCAGGTAGTAGTACTCCAAATCAAATTAGTATTCGTTTTGGCGCCGCTGGTTCTAACCCTAGTAATTTAACTAACATTAACGGCAGGCTCTACTTTAGCGCCGATGATGGTATAAACGGAACAGAAATATGGTTTGTTGACACTGTTTCAGGAACACCTGGAACCGCCACACGCTTAGAAGTCCGTACTGGCGCCGCTAGCTCTAATCCTGGTAATTTCACTAATGTAAACGGCACACTTTACTTTACTGCTGATAGTGGTAGAGGGATGGAAGTGTTCCGTCTAGGTAGTAATGGAAGTATTTCTCCTGTTAATACCATAAGCCCTACAACTGAAGGTGTTTCCAATCCATCGAATTTAGTTAGCTTAGGTGATTCACTTTTCTTCAGTGGATTTCAAAAAGCTGCTGGAAGAGAATTATGGCGAGTTGATAGTGCTGGAAACTTAGGATTTGCACGAAATATCCGCAATAACGGTAGTTCAGACCCATCTAATTTTGTAAATATCAACGGTACTATTTACTTTGTTGCTGATGATGGTACTTACGGTAGAGAATTATGGCGATTAGATGCTGATGGTAACTCAGCGATGGTTGGAGATATTCGCAGCAGTAATGGTTTCGGTTCTAATCCATCAAACTTTATTGATGTTAACGGTGTAATATACTTTACTGCTGATGATGGTAATAGTGGTACGGAATTATGGCGAATTAGTGGATCAAATACAACTCCAACTCTAGTTAGGAATATAAATACTTCATCAGGTAGTAATTTTGGTATTAGCTATAGCATTGGTTCTAACCCCTCGAATTTAACCAACGTTAACGGTGTGCTTTATTTCACTGCAGATGATGGTATATCTGGCAGAGAATTATGGCGAATTGATACGATGGGTAATGCTATTTTGGTTCGCGATATTAATACTTTGACCAGAACAGGTTCTAACCCATCAAATTTAACTAACGTTAACGGCATACTTTATTTTACTGCTAATAGCGGTACTACTGGTACAGAGTTATGGCGAATTGATGGCACTGGAAATCCAGTCATGGTTCGCGATATCAACACTCGTCTTGATTTTGGTTCTAATCCATCGCAGTTAACAATTGTTAATGGAATACTCTACTTTACTGCTGATGTAGGCAGCGGCGATAGAGAGTTGTGGCGGATAGATGGTACTGGGAATGCAGTTTTAGTTCGTGATATTAATACTGGTTACAACATTAATCTGAATTCTGGAATAGGTTCTGACCCTTTACAATTAACTAACGTCAACGGTGTACTTTATTTTACCGCGAATGATGACGCCAGTGGTGGCAGAGAACTATGGAGAATTGATGGAGCAGGCAATGCGGTTTTAGTGCGTGATATTAATACTCGTACATTTGGCGCCAGTTCAAACCCATCGCAGTTAACTAATATCAACGGCATACTTTACTTTACTGCTGATGATGGTTTAAGTGGCACAGAACTATGGCGAATTGATGGAATCGGTAATGCAGTTCGAGTTCGCGATATTAATACGAATACTGGAATTGGTTCTAATCCATCAAATTTAACCAACGTTAACGGCATACTTTTCTTTACTGCGAATGATGGTGTAACTGGTAGAGAATTATGGCGAATTGATACAACGGGTAATGCAGTTCCTGTTTTCGAGATAAATATGTCTCGTCCAGGTGCTGGCTCTAATCCATCAAATCTCACAGTTGTTAACAACATCCTGTATTTTGTTGCTGAAGATGTTAATGGTAATAGAGAATTATGGCGAATTGACCCAAATGCGGTGCCACCAGTTCCACCAGTTAGGTTAGAGATTCAAATGGGTGGTTTGGGTTCTCACCCATCGCAACTAACAAACTTTAACGGTATGCTGTATTTTACGGCAGAAAATAGTATTGGTAATACCGAACTATGGAGAATCAATAGGTCAGGAACTCTAGAGTTAGTACGTGAGATTCGTTCAGGAACTGCTGGTTCTAGCCCATCAAATCTATTTAGTACCAACGGTGCCTTATACTTCACAGCAAATGATGGTATGAATGGTACAGAGCTTTGGAGAATTGATAACCTCCCTCCAAGCCTTACTACTGTTACTAAGTCGGGAAATGAAGATTCGACAATTTCTTTTACAGCAGCAGATTTTACCAGTAGATTTAATGACCCAGAAGGTAGTCCTTTAACTCAAATTAGGATTGTATCGCTACCGACTACCGGAACATTAAGACTTGCTAATAACAACGTTATTGCGGGTCAAGAAATACTAGTTGCTGATATTGGTTTCCTGACATTTACGCCAAACCCTAATTTCAACGGTAATGCTAGTTTCTCTTGGGATGGTTCTGATGGTAGTAGATATTCTATAGGTAACTCAATTGTATCTATTAGTGTAAGTCCAGTTAATGACATGCCTACTCTTGCTAGTGTCTCAAAATCTGGCGATGAGGATAGAGTTATTAAGTTTGGGCTATCTGACTTTAGCAGCAAATTTACGGATGTCGATGGTAATGCTCTAAATAAGATTAGAATTACCTCGTTACCTAGCAATGGTAAATTAATGTTAGGCGCTACAGATGTAACTATAAACCAAGAAATTGCTGCTGCGGACATTGCGAACTTAAGTTTTGTACCAAATGCGAACTTTAGCGGTACTGTTAGCTTTGGTTGGAATGGTTTTGATGGTGCTGCGTATGCTACAAGTAATTCAACTGTTAATATTACCGTCAATCCAACTCCTGAATGGCAAATTACAGCAGTTGATGATTTTACAGGTGATGGAAAACAAGATATTTTACAGCGCGACCCAAGTAACGGTGCCTACAGGTTATGGTACTTGGATGCCAACAATGCAAGCCAAACTGTTGCATTGCCAACTATGGGTTCTAACTGGCAAATTACAAGCATTGCCAACTTTGATGATAACACCTCTAAGGATATTTTCTGGCAATCAACAACAGGCGAAAATCGGATTTGGCGAATGGGTACTACAGGCGCCGAAGTTGTGAACCTGCCAACTATTAACCCTAACAATTTCATAATTCAACATATCGGCGACTTTGAAGGTGATGGTGATGCCGATATATTATTACGTGATAAAACGAATGGAATGATTGCGATATGGGAATCTAACCCCAACAATCCTGATTTTATTCGCGGAATAGTATTATCTTACGTTCCTGATAACAATACCCAAATAAAACAAAGCTCTGACTTAGATGGTGATGGAGATTTAGATATTCTTTGGTATAACGCGGTTAATGGCGCAGTCAGTACTTGGGAAATGCAAGGTACTAGTTTAAAGTCTGGTTTTGAATTACCGACTGTTTCAGATACAAATACCAAAATTCAAATTGTCGCTGATTTTGATGGTGACAATGATATGGATATACTATGGCATAACGAAACTAACGGATTAACTGCTATTTGGGAAATGAATGGGGTAAACATAAACCAGGGCAAATTTTTGGGTTACGTCGGTGACACTAATACCAAAATCAAACTAGTTGCAAATTTTGATGGTAACAAAAATGATGACAAGGATTTAGACATCCTTTGGTACAACGATGTTACTGGGTTTATGGCTATCTGGGAAATGGATGGTGTTAATCTTAAACAAGGTGTTGTTTTAGCTGATAGTGGTTTTGGTGATACTAAGATTAAACAAATAGTAGATTTTGACGGTGACAAAGACCTAGATTTTCTCTGGTATAACGATGTTACTGGGTTTATGGCTATCTGGGAAATGGATGGTGTTAATCTCAAGCAAGGTATTGCTTTAAGCACCGTCAGTGACACCAACATCAGAATTAGCCAAATAGCAGATTTTGATGGTGACAAAGACTTAGATATTTTCTGGCATAATCAGACAACTGGGTTTAGCGCAATGTGGAGCATGAATGGTGTCAACATCGGACAGGGAGCTGTTTTAGCATCTATAGATACCAGTTTCAAGGTTCATGTAGTCGGTGATTTCAACGGTGATGGTAAGTTGGATGTTGTTTGGAAAAATTTAACTACTAGTGCTACAAAAGTTTGGTTGGCTGATGGTATTGATGTTCTCGAAGACATCTTACTCCCTAGCTAAATCGTAATCACAAAGCCCGCTCGTAATGCGGGCTTCGTTTGTTTAGCTTGAAATTTAACACAAAATATTTAAGTTTCTTTAAGTAATATTACGTATATAAATTAGTAATATTTAGCATAAAACTGTGATGTAGCAAGTTTTATAAAGCAGGTGCATTGTAAAGCCTAATCACATTAACCAACCATTACGAAACTAACCTTTTATGTCATATAACTCTTTGAATAATAAAACCAGGCTTCAATCTATCGATTTAGAATCAAATAATAGTATTTACTTACCAAACTCCGAAACACCAATTTCACCTTTAGAATTATCGTCATATACAGCTAGCTCTTCATCATTACTATTTATTGATGCAAGCGTTAGTAACTACGAGAGTTTATTAGTAGGTCTTTTGCCACTGACTGAAGTACATGTTCTTAACGCAGCACAAGACGCTATCGCCCAAATAACCGACGTATTATCAGGGCGCCAAGGTATTTCTAGTTTACAAATTATTTCGCATGGTAACGTTGGCAGCTTAGATTTTGCTTCGGGTTCGTTGAATACAAATAATATCCGTAGTTACACTAGTGAGTTACAAACATGGGGTAAGGCACTAACAGCAGATGCGGATATTTTACTGTATGGCTGTAATGTTGCTACAGGCGAAGCGGGAGCCAATTTTGTTCAGTATCTGAGTCTACTAACAGGCGCCGATATCGCAGCTTCTAATGATTTAACAGGTAGCAGCAGCAAAGGTGGTAACTGGGTATTAGAAGCTACCACAGGTTTAATTGAGCCATCTTCTGTTTTAGAAGCGCAGGCAATGGCTGCTTATGAATCGATTTTAAATAGCCCAATAACTATAAACACTGCATCTTTTGTTATAAATAATCCAACACCTGCGACTTCAGAGCAGTTTGGTTCAGCAATAACTTCAGGTAGTAGCAACATTTTAATAAGCGCCCCTGGTGTTAATTCTCGTAGAGGTGAGGCATATCTCTATAATTTTAACGGCACGCTTTCACAAACTTTTATAAATCCATCATCAAGTGCCGAGGAACGATTTGGCTTCTCAGTTGCAAGTAACGGCAACGAATATTTTGTTTCTGCTCCTTATTACGATGCTTCCGTTGCTGATGTTGGGCGTGCTTATAAACTAAATAGCAATGGTGTCGTTCAGTCAGTTTACAATAACTCAGTTAATAATGATGATAGTGAGTTTGGTACTGCGATTGCTATTTTAAATGATGGAACTGTGGCTATTGGGGCGCCGGAGAAAGGTAAAAGCAGAGCAGAAGATAATGCTGGAGAAGTTCGCTTATTTAAAACTAATGGTACTATCACCAATATAATCAACCCTGAAAGTATTTTAATTCAGGATGCGCGATTTGGCGCTGCAATCGCAGCATATGCGGATAAGCTGATTATAGGCGCGCCAGGATATTTCTCCTTCGGACGGGCATACTCCTATGATACTAACGGTAACTCTTTATACACATTTACTAACCCAAACGGAAGTTCATTTGATTTCTTTGGTATTGCAGTAGCATCGAATAGCGCAGGCACCCGTGTGATTATTGGGGCGCCAGGGGAAGATAATGGTGGTACAGATGCAGGTGTGGCTTACCTGTATGACATGACGACTGCGACACCAACACTGTTGAGAACCATCACTAATCCCACTCCAAGTAATCGCGGTTTTGGTACAGCAGTTGCCTTTATTGGTAATGATATTTTGATTGGTTCACCCGGCGGTTTCAGTGTCAGTGGTAGTACTGTAACTCCAGTTCCTGACCGAGGTGTAGTTTATAGGTTTGATGGTGATGGTGCAGTACCTACTTACGCATTGGAGATGACCATCAATAATCCAAGTATGGGTAACGATGGCTTTGGAGGTGTGATTCGTGTTCTAAATGATAACCAAATTGCAATTGGCGCCCCCTACACTGATGTTGCAAATAATACTAATGCGGGTGCTGTCTATGTTTACAATTTAGTCGTTAATACTGCTCCAGTTAACCTCATTCCCACATCCCAAACTATCAACGAAAATTCTGAACTTGTCTTCTCGACTAATAATCAAAATGCGATTACTGTGCAAGACGCAGACGCTTCTGGTAATCCTATTCAAGTCACTTTAGCAGCAAGCAATGGTACTCTTTCTCTGGGTAATACCAATGGGCTTCAGTTTACTGCTGGTGATGGTACTGATGATGCAAGTATTACCATCGTTGGTACACTTAATAGTATAAACACGGCGTTAAATGGAATGCGGTATAAACCTACTGCTAATTTTAGCGGCACAGCTAGCATCCAAATCACTACTAACGACCTTGGAAATACTGGTGTTGGTGGCGCCAAGAGTGATACGGATACTATTAGTCTCACTATCAAGCCAAACTGGGAAATTGTTGCAGTTGATAATTTTACAAGCCTCAGTAAACAAAGCATTCTGCAACGTAGCACAACAGGCGCCTACAGGCTATGGTATTTAAATGGTAATAACACAAGCCAAACGGTTGCATTGCCAACTATGGGTTCTAACTGGCAAATTACAAGCATTGCCAACTTTGATGGTAATACTACCAAGGATATTTTTTGGCAATCAACAACGGGCGAAAATCGAATTTGGCGGATGAGTGCAGCAGGCGCACAAGTTGTAAACCTGCCAACAGCTAACCCTAATAACCTTACAATTCAACATATCGGAGATTTTGAGAGTGATGGAGATGCCGATATATTAGTACGTGATAAAACAAATGGAATGATTGCGGTATGGGAATCTAACCCCAACAACGCTGAGTTTATCCGCCAAGTAGTATTGGGTTATGTTCCTGATAACAATACTACTATTAAGCAAGTTTCAGACCTAGATGGTGATGGAGATTTAGATATTTTCTGGTATAACCCAGTTAATGGCGCCGTTAGTGTTTGGGAAATGCAAGGTACTAGTTTAAAATCTGGTTTTGGACTGCCGACTGTTTCAGATACAAATACCAAAATCCAACTTGTTGCAGATTTTGATGGTGACAATGATATGGATATACTTTGGTATAACGGAACCAACGGATTTACTGCTATTTGGGAAATGAATGGGGTTAACCTCAAGCAAGGCGTATTGCTAGGTTATGTCGGAGATACCAAGACGAAAATAAGACAAATTGCTGATTTTGACGGTGACAAAGACTTAGATATTCTTTGGTATAACGATACAACCGGATTTATGGCGATTTGGGTTCAGGATGGTGTCAATTTCAAACAGGGTATTGGTTTAGCTGACTCAGGTTTTGGTGATACAAAAATTAGACAGATAGCAGATTTTGATGGTGACAACGATTTAGACTTCCTTTGGTATAACTCGGTTACTGGGTTTACAGGGATTTGGGTTCAGGACGGTGTGAATTTTAAACAGGGTATAACTCTAGGTTACGTTAGTGACACCAACACCAAAATTAGCCAGATTGCAGATTTTGATGGAGATAAAGACTTAGATTTTCTCTGGCATAACCAAACAACTGGATTTGCCGCGATGTGGAGTATGAATGGTGTTAATATCGGGCAGGGTGTTGCGCTACCACCTATTGACAGCAGTTTCAAGGTTCATTTAGTCGGTGATTTTAATGGTGATGGTAAGTTGGATGTTGTTTGGAATAATTCAACAAAAGGCGCGACAAAAGTTTGGTTGACAGATGGTATCAGTGTTCTTGATGATATCTTGTTGCCCAGCTAAATCATAATCTTTGAATAAATCCTCCCTTAATAAGGGGGGATTTTTACACTATCTGAGATGTAAAACCAAATATTTCACTAATTCTAAGTAATTTCACGAGCATAAAATAGTCAAATTTAGCATACAACCAATATATAGCTAGTTATCATACGTCAATCATTCTAGGAATAGGCGCCTACCTCTAATCTCTCTGTGTCTCTGTGCCTAATAAGGTAAAAAAAGCACAGGCGGGACATTAACCAACCATTACGAAAACTAACCTTTTATGTCATATAACTCTTTGACTGATAAAACCAGTGTTCAACTTGATTCAAAATCAAACAATAGTATTTACTTACCATCATCTACATTAAGTTCACCTCTTGACTCATCGTTATACACAGCAGGCTCTTCATCGGTATTATTTATTGACGCAAGTGTAAGTAACTACGAAAGTTTATTAGTAGGTCTGGCGCCACAAACTGAAGTACATGTTCTAAACCCAGCACAAGATGCTATTGCTTCTATAACCGATACATTATTAGGGCGCCAAGGCATTTCTAGTTTGCAAATTATTTCGCATGGTAGTGTTGGCAGCTTAGATTTTGCTTTGGGTTCGCTGAATATAAATAATATTCGCAGCTATACAAATGAACTACAATCATGGGGCAAGGCACTAACAGCAGATGGAGATATTTTGCTGTATGGCTGTGATGTGGCAGCAGGGGAAACTGGAGCTAATTTTGTTCAGCAGTTGAGTCTACTTACAGGCGCCGATATAGCAGCTTCTAATGATTTAACTGGCAGCAGTAGTAAAGGTGGGAACTGGGTATTAGAATCTGCCACAGGTGTAATTGAATCATCCAAGGTTCTGCAATTAGATGCAATGGCAGGTTATGATTCTGTGTTAAACAACCCTGTAGCAATTATCAATGAATTTTCTCAGGGTAGTACTGGTGCCAGAGAATGGGTTGAGATATTAGTAGTTCAAGATAATGCAAATTTACAAAATTATCGTTTAGTTGATGGAAGCACTTCTAATACTCTAAATATACAACTATCTGGTACTGGCTTTAATGGATTGAAGGCAGGGACTTTAATAGTACTTTATAACGGTGGTGATGTTGATAGTGCTATAACTCCAGACTTGAACTATGACCCAGTAAAGGGTGATTACTCTTTACAAATATCATCTTTAAATAGTACTGGTAATTTTGCTGTTACTCGTCTCAATAATGGTTGGGGTGGTACAACAGGAGCTTTTGACAATAGCAGTAGTACTGATATTCCAAGATTACTAGATACTGCGGGAAAAGAAATTTATATATTCCCCAAGAGTGTAACTCCAGCAGGGTTTCAATTAGTACCAGTGTCACCATTGAGAGCTTTACCAGGACGTGCGACTGCTTTTGTTGGTAATACTGCGATAGGAGCGACACTAGCAGCTAACTGGTCTGATGATTATTACTCTGCTGCTGGAAATCCTGGTTTAGCAAATGGCGGCATAAATACGGCTTGGATAAATTCACTGCGTGGTAATGTTTCTCCTAGCTTTAACAATACTGCAAATTTAATACTTCCCCGTATTAATGAGGATATGCCCTCATTGTATAACGAAGGTGTTTTCATTTCTGATTTAATTGAAGGTCAAATTTCAGACATTAATAATAATATTCAAGGAATTGCTGTAACTGATGTAATTGGAACTGGTAATTGGCAATATTCGTTAAATGGTGGTCTTGGCTGGAGTAATTTTGGTAAGGTGTCAGATACGGATGCTACAGTGCTAACTGGTAAAGTGTCTCTTTACAATGGTACGGCAAATAATACACCAGAGAACCAAGGCTGGTTGCAATATGGAGCATCACCACCAGTTCCTAATTTGGCAAATGTTGGTGGAACTCAAGCTGTTAATAATGGCGCCACTAATTTAAGTAGTACAGAATCTGGTTCAGCAGGTTACAGTAATTATAGTGGTGGTTTTGCCAGCTTACTTAATCCTGCATTTCCAACTTTAGACCGCAATCAAGGTTTTTCCCTCAGTTTTGACGTTAAAATCAACAGCGAGAGTCATACTGATAATACAAGGGCTGGTTTCAACGTAATTTTAGTTACGAGTGATAAAACTAAAGCGATTGAACTTGGTTTTTGGCAAAACAGTATTTTCGCACAAAATCCAACTTTCACAGGTAGTACAGAGAGCGTTGATCGCAATACAACAGCGCTGACTCGTTATGATTTGGTAGTTCTAGGTGACATATATCAGTTATATGCAGCAGATGAAGCAATACCCATTTTGACGGGTTTGCTGCGAGACTATACCGCATTTGACCATACCACAGCAGGTCCATTTGGTATTGCTTTACCATATGACCCTTATGAACAAGCTAATTTTGTTTACTTGGGCGACAATACAAGTAGAGCAGCAGCAAATATAAATTTGGCACGAGTGGAACTCTTGACCAATTCAAAAATTCGTTTTGCTCCTAGTCCCAATACTGATGGTGATGCCGCAATTAAGTTCAGCGCTTGGGATGGAACTAATGGTGTAATAAATGGAAGTGCTGGTGTTAACACTACTACTTCTAATGCGTTTAGTACCACTATTAAAATAGCTAACATTACAGTTGACCCAGTTCCGGAATGGCAAATTGTTGCTGTTGATAATTTTACTGCGCTAAATAAACAAAGCATTCTGCAACGTAGTGAAACTGGCGCCTATCGTGTAGTATATCTAAATCCTGATATTCTCCCTGAACTTGTTGCACTACCAACAATGAGTTCATCGTGGGAAATAGGTGGTATTGCTGATTTTACTGGTGACAAAATCCAAGATATTCTTTTCAGTAACTCAACAACGGGTGAAAATCAAATTTGGGGCATGAGTGCAAACGGCGCCGAAGTTATAAATTTACCAACGATTAACTCAAATAACCTTACAATTCAACATATTGGTGACTTTGAAGGTGATAGAGATGCTGACATTTTACTGCGTGATAGCAGCAATGGAGAAATTAAAATATGGGCAGCTAACCCAGCTAACCCGAATTTAATGAGTGAAGTTGTTTTGCCAAGCGTTCCAGATAATAATACTCAAATCTTAAAAGTCTCTGACTTAGATGGTGATAATGATTTAGATATTCTCTGGTATAACGCGGTTAGTGGTGAAGTTGCAATTTGGCAAATGGATGGTACTCTTTTCGCACAAGGTGTACAACTACCAACTGTTTCAGATGCAAATACCAAAATTCAACTTATTGCCGATTTTGATGGTGATAAAGATATGGACATCCTTTGGTATAATAGCATTACGGGATTAACTGCATTGTGGCAAATGAATGGTGTTAACTTACAGCAAGGTGTTGTTTTAGGTTATGTAAGTGATACCAACACCAAAATTAAGCAAATAGCTGATTTCGATGGCGATAAAGACTTGGACATTTTATGGTACAACGCTGCAACAGGGTACACTGCTATTTGGGAAATGGACGGTGTTAATCTAAAAAATGGTATCACTTTAGCTTCTAATGGTGATGCGAATACTAAGATTGAACGTATTGCTGATTTTGATGAAGATGGGGATTTGGACATCTTATGGTATGACGCAGTAACTGGGTTCACTGCTACATGGCAAATGAATGGGGTCAACATACAGCAAGGTATAAGTCTGGGTTACGTAAGTGATACAAATACAAAAATTAAATCGATTGCTAATTTTTACGGTGATAGCAACCTAGATATCTTCTGGCATAACGAAACAACTGGGTTTACCGCTCTCTGGAATATGAACGGCGCCAATTTACAGGAAGGGTTTACTTTACCAGCAGTCGATGTAGGTTTTAAAGTCAATACAGTTGGTGATTTAAATGGTGACGGTCGGGTTGATATTGTTTGGTATAACTCAAACACCAGTTCTACTAAGCTTTGGTCGATTGATGGCGCCAATCTCCTTAACGACATTTTCCTGATAATTTAATCCTTCAGATAGGCGAGACGCCTATCCTACCGCGCCATTTATCAGTAATTAAACAAGAAGCAGAAAAATATCCGTAAATACCACAGGTTAATTTTTGTTAGTCTTGGGTAGACTATTTATGAAGTAATACAGCTTGACAGCAAAATCTTTAGTAATAATACAAGTATTTTTCTGTCAAGTTGGTATTTACTATTGCTTAAAATAGTATTACAAACCAAACATCAGGATAGGTTGATTGAAATTATGACTTTAAATTAAATGCAAAGGGGAATCCAGATTAAATGACCAAGAGCGGATTTAAATTTAGCTTTCATCAAAGTAAAATCATCAGCAATATCGCATGGATTCTGATTGACCGTGTTTTTAGCACAGGTGTAACTTTTATAATCGGAGTTTGGCTAGCACGATATCTGAACCCAGAGCAATATGGAACTTTACGTTATGTGATAGCTTTTGTTGCTCTGTTTTCACCTGTGGCTTCATTAGGAATGAGTAGTATTTTAACTAGAGATTTAGTAGAAAAGCCTTCTGAGCAGAATAAACTCTTAGGTTCTGCGTGTGGTGTACAATTCATATCTGGTACTTTTGCTGCATGTTTAGCAATAGTTTCAATTCGCGTTTTGGCGCCTCAAGATACTCTGCTCTGTTTATTTGTCGCAATTGCATCTTCCATATTTTTATTTCAGCCTTTAACTATAGTAGAGCAATGGTTTGAGTCTAGGGTTGAATCTAGATATACTATTTTGTCGAAAAATATAAGCTTTGTTCTATCAACGATATTAAAAGTAATTTTAATTATTTATAAAGCACCTTTAATCACATTAATTTTTCTCTTAGCAGTCGAACCTATAATTTATAGTTTTGCATTAATATCATCCTATCATTTTCATAAGCAAAGTGTTAAATCTTGGTTATTTAATTTAAGTAAAGCTAAGTATTTAATTCAAGAGTCTATGCCGCTTGTGCTAACAGGTTTAGCTGTCAGTATATACTTAAAGATTGACCAAATTATGTTAGGTCTAATGGCAGATAAAACTGTAGTCGGAGTTTATGCAGTAGCAGCAAGTCTTTCAGAAATATGGTTTTTTATTCCAATCGCTTTTAAGTCATCTTTGTATCCTGACATAATTAAATCCAAAAATCTCAGTAAAGAAGTATATCAAGAAAGATTACAAAAATTCTACGATTTGATGGCTGTACTCGCATACTGTATAGTTATTATATTTATTCCTATAAGTCACTATTTAATCTTATCAACATATGGTTCTGAATATTTATCTGCTGTACCAATATTACATGTATACATTTGGAACTGTATTTTTGCTTTTCAGGGAATTGCTCAAAGTGCGTGGTTAATTTCTGAAGGATTTCAACAAATTAATTTTTATTCGACTGCTAGTGGAGCAATAATCAATGTATTTCTAAATTTGCTTTTAATACCTCGTTTTGGAAGTTTAGGAGCGGCAATAGCTAGCTTAATTTCTTATGCTTTTGCAAGTTATTTTTGTTTTCTAATCTTTCCTCAAACCAGAGGTAATGCGATGTTAATGACTAAAGCGCTCTTAATACCGATAAGATTGCCAGCTTATTTACTTGCAAAAAGTTCTAAGATATAAAGTTTATAAAATATTTGGAAGTAGGAGATACTAATTATGAAAATGCAAAAAACAAAAGGAATTATTAAATCATTAGTTAAATCTACTCAAAATAAGTTTTTTCCGAAAAAGACTTATGCTCAACACCAAGAAGATATTGTTCTGCTAGAATTATTTGACCGAATCGAGACATTTATTGATATTGGCGCCAATGATGGAATAAGCTGTTCAAATACATATTTACTGGCATTACAAGGAGCAAATGGTTTATGTTTTGAACCAGTAAAGTTAAATTATACGTTTTTAAAATGGTTGTATGTCTTTAACAATAAAGTTAAATGTATTCAAGAAGGAATTTCTAACGAAGTAAAGCAATTAGAAATTCAAAGAGACGGTTTACTTTCTTTTATTCCAGAAACTCGAGACCTGAAGCTAGAAGGTATATTAAATCAATACTTTTCTAAAACAGTCGAGAAAGAGATAATTTCCGTAAAACCGTTAAATTACTGGTTAGATATATACACTGAATTTATTAATTGCGATGTTCTAAGTCTGGATGTTGAAGGTCATGAACTTTATACCTTACAAAGTATAGACTTTTCAATATTTAAGACTAAATGCTTTGTTATTGAAACATATGGGCATGTACATCGTGATTATGATTTAATAAATACGTTGTTAAATCAACACGGTTATCAAGCGTTATTAGAAAATGATTTAAATACTTTTTGGTTTGCTAGAGAATTAGTAGTTCAATCAAGCTTTGTAGAAAAAGTGAATGCAATACCTAAAAAGTTTTCGGAGTACAAACTAATGTACGAATTAGATTATTGTCAACATTAGTAATTTATTTATATTCACATATGAGTACGCTTAATTTAAATTTCAAGCAGTTCATAAACATACCTTATCGAATTGTAACTAGAATTACTGGTACAGACTTACGAGTTTTCGTAAAAAATATAATTGGATTGGCGCCTTATATTAGAGATTGGATAAATTATAATAGGCAGGTTGCGCTTGCAAATCCTTTTCGCGCTAAACTATCAGGTTTTTTATCTCACTATACCTTAGCAGACCGTTATGAAAATGCTGGTGTTGCAAAAGGCGAGTATTTTCACCAAGATTTGTGGTTTGCAAGAAAAATTTTTGCAGATAATCCAGAACAGCACTGGGACATTGGTTCGCGTATAGACGGTTTCATTGCTCACTTGCTAGTTTTTCGCTCGGTGAAAGTAATTGATATCAGAAGCATAAATTCTCAGGTTTCTGGATTATGTTTTCAGCAAGGAGATATAACAAGTCTTTCCTTAGCTGATAACTCAATTAAATCAATTTCTTGTTTACACACAATTGAGCATATAGGTCTTGGACGTTACGGAGACCCAATTGACCCACTAGGGCATTTAAAAGGTATAAAAGAACTACAACGGATTCTTGCACCAGGTGGTAAACTATATTTTTCGGCGCCGATAGGTAAAGAACGAGTTGAATTTAATGCTCATCGTATTTTTGACCCCTCAACTATTATTGATAAGTTTTCTGATTTAAACCTGATTGATTTTGCGGCTATAAATAAACAAGGTGATTTAGTTGAGCCAGCAAAATGGCAGGATTTTAGAGATGTGGATTATGCCTGCGGATTATTTGTATTTGAGAAATGTGTTAATTAGAGAATGAGGTTTAAATAATGATTCAAATAAAGCCATCAATCCAACATAAATCAAATTGTCCACATTGCAAAACATCGCTAAAGCAACAGGAGCTTCTTTGGCAGGGTATGTTCATTTGCGCGAAATCAGTTTGTCCTAACTGCGATGCTCAAATAATCGAAGATGTAAAAGTAGGGCATGGTAATTATTTTCATTACCAGATTGATACCGATAAATCTTTGATTTTTGGTGACAAGATGGGTAAAAACTGGTTAGGTAGATTGTTGCTAAACTCTTTGCATAATCCTCAGTTTGAGAATGTAAAAATTGTGAAGGAGGTTTTGAAAAAGTCTGATCAGGTAATTATCTTAAATTGTATTGATTATTTATATGGGCACTGTCTGTTAAAGCTGCTAAATGCTGATAAACATTTACGTGAAAACCGTGAATATGGTGTAGTTGTCATTGTTCAAAAGTTTATGAGGTGGATGGTTCCAGAAGGAGTATCAGAAATCTGGACGGTAGATATACCTTTGAGAAAAGGAAATAATTATTTTCCCAGCTTGGATAATTTTATACAAGAAGAAATTAAGAGATTTAACGAAGTTCTTTTAAGCAGAGCATATTCCCATCCAGATGGATTTAATATTACTAATTACACTAGAGTTAAAAAGCATGATTTTAGCCAAGATGATTTTAGAGTAACATTCATTTGGCGTGAAGACCGTATTTGGTTTCATTCTTTTCTTCAAAGAATTCTGATTAAGCTAAAGTTGACACGTATTGCCCTTCCAATTCAAAATTGGAAAGTGCAAAGACTACTTAAAAAACTTCGCTCTCAGCTTCCTACAACAGCAAAGTTTACAGTTACAGGTTTGGGAACAACAACTAAGTTTCCTAATTGGATTGAAGATTTGAGAGTTGAAGGGTTTAACGAGGAGAAAGAAAGATTTACATGTGAAATTTATTCTGAAAGCCGTTTAGTAATTGGTGTACATGGTTCCAATATGTTGCTGCCATCTGGTCATGCTGGTATGACTATAGATTTGATGCCTAACCAAAGATGGGAAAACATCATACAAGATGTCCTTTATCAAGAGAAGGATTTGAGATTAGCATCTTTCCGATATCGTTATTTTCCAGTAGAAACCAAACCTAGCATCATAGCAAATATTGCATCGTCAATGTTATTGAACTTTTCCTATTTTAACTCACTCATGGCTACCAAATAAGCTAAATTTTACTAATACACTTCAGTATTATCACTGCCAAAAAATTAAGTGCTACATATATTTCAGTGTTTTCTCGGTATGTTCGCAGTACTTAAGTAAATTAAATTTTACTAATCCGTAAGTTGGCTATGCCGCACCTACGTGGTTTAGAAGTAAGATAATATTTTTGTATTAATAGTAAAAAGAAATGATTCATGATTCTTTGCAGTTACCTATAGCAAACAGTAATAAAAAAGGTTTGATTTATTACTGTATGTGGGTATGGTCATTATTAATTACAGCAAGTGTTGTTTTATCGCCTAGACTTGGTGAGAGTGGTTTTTTAAAGTATATCCGTATAGATGATATTCTGTTCCCAGTGACGGCAGCTGCTACACTAGTATTACTTTACTCTCTTCGTCCAATTAAAAAAATAATTGTGGCATTTTTATATTTGTATTCATTTAATGCAATAGTTTTACTGGTGACACATTCTTCCGGCTTAAACAATGTTACATTACTTGAAAAATCATTACCATTTTTGAAAAATATACAGTATTTAATATATTTTTGTTTCGTTTTTACATTTGCTTATAGAATTAGCAATCTAAAGAATTATCAGCAAGTAATTACAAGCATTTTTTTGTGTTTTATTCCAAATTTATTCTATGGTTTATTTCAAGTTAGTACATTTAATTTTTCTGGTTATTACGGTTTAGGGATTCTTAATGAGATTAGTCCTACACTTGCTGGCTCTGTTTTTTATTTTTCTATAATTATTTGTAATTTGATTGCTTTAATTGAACCAAAGGGAAGTATAAAATGTTTTTGGGCATTTCTGGGAATAGTTAACTTTATATTTGTTGCATTAGCTGGTTCTAGAGGCGCCTTTTTAGCTTCAATAGCGTACTATGTCATACTAATTTCACATCAGATAGTAAATATTAGAACTCTTATAAAACCATTTGGAAAAACAATTCTATCCGTTATTATATTATTTTCATTAGTCTGCTTTACTTTCTTAGTAATAATTCCTTCTTTTAACACTGGTTATGGAGGAATTAATGAAATATTGAATCAGTTGCCAAATAGATATTTGGAGTTAAACCCAACAAATATAGAAGGCGAAGCAAGACTTGATAATTGGACTAATGTACTTTCTATGTATGCAGGGACTGTAAATAGTTTTCCATTACTAGCTTTATTTGGCTTAGGTTCAGGTGGTACTTATGAAATATTTGGCGTTTTAATGAATGCGGCTGATAGTCAGTTTGTTTATGTAATAGTCACCGGAGGGTTGATAGGTTTTTTATTGTACCTTAACGCTTTATCTAAATTATATGCATTTAAAAAACATAAAATACCAAATAACTTTTTAGGTTTGAAGCAAACATTTATATCACTCTTTTGGTCTTTTATTGTTTTTTCTATTTCGCAAGAAGTGTTTAACCTTTCTAAAACTGGAGGATTATTTTGGATAATGTCTGGACTGTTACTTGGAGTTATTTGTAAACAAACTAAACTTAATCAAACTTTTCCTATAATATAAGACAGAACAAATGTATACCGTTGATATAATTACATTGACAAAGAATTCAGAAGATTCAATAAAGGCAACTTTGTTTAGTGTTAGCTCTCAAAGCTATAAACATATAAATCATATTATTATTGATGGTAGTTCCGAAGATAAAACTATAGACAGTATCCATGAATTCAATCATGAAAAAAATTGTTTTATACATCAACAGTCAGGTATTGGAATTGGTAACGCATTCAATAATGGTTTAAAAAAATCATTTGGTGATTTAGTTATTTTTTTAAATTCAGGAGATATATTTATTGATAAAGATGTAGTTACTAAAATAGTTGATTCTTATTCAATGTATCATTGGCTTTGGGCTTTTGGAGAAACAATATCAGTTAGTCGTAAAGGATATTTCAAAAGGTATATTAAACAGTACGATAGTTGGACACAAGAATTATTTTTATATGGTAATCCCATTTGCCATCAATCTACTTGCTTTTCTCAGGAGATTTTAAAGAAAGTTGGTTTATATAATGAAGATGTTCCTCTGGAAATGGATTATGAATTTAATATTAGAGCTTCCTTAATATCTGAGCCATATCTTCTAGAATTTCCTATCTCGTATTATGACACTTCTGGAATATCTTCTGTAAAAGTTTTTAAGAGTTTTAAGATACATCAACAAATTCGCAAGAGATATTTTTTTAACACTCCTTTTCAAAATTTAAGAATTAGTACTATTTGTCTAATTAAAACGGTAAAACGTTTTATAATGATACCAATTAAGCAATATTTATGAATTACAATCCTTCCGTTACAATTGCTATACCTGCCTATAATGAAGCTTCTAATATTGAACATCTTATTAGAGGCTTCCTGAAAACAAGTTATCCTAACTTGGTAGAAATCTTTATAGCAGATGGTGGCAGTACAGATTGCACACAAGATATTGTCAAACGTATTTCTCAAGAAGACTCACGAGTAAAATTATTACAGAATACTTTCAAAATTCAATCTGCTGGACTGAATTTGATGTTACAGCAATGTAGTGGGGAAATATTTTTGCGGGCAGATGCTCATTCAGATTATGCACCTGATTATATTGAAAAATGTGTAGAAGCATTACTGAAGTCTAAAGCTCTGAATGTTGGTGGCGCCCAACGTTTTGCTGCCAAAACTTCGTTTCAAGCAGGAGTTGCGCTGGCTTCTAAAAGTTTTTTAGGTAATGGAGGCGCCAAATACCGTAACCCCAACTACAACGGATATGCAGATACAGTTTATCTAGGATGTTTTTGGAGAAGCATTCTACTAGATATTTCTGGTTATAATCAGAGAGCAACTCACAATGAAGACGCGGAATTAAATCTACGACTCTCTAAATTTGTTTTTGATAATCAAATAACTAACCAAGATGCAGAACTGAATCAAAGACTATTGAATGAATCTCTTAATGCAGTTTATATAAGTTCTGATATTTATGTATGGTACTATCCAAGAAAGAATTGGCAATCTTTATTTATTCAGTACTTTAAATATGGTAGAGGGCGTTATCTAACAAGTATCAAGCATAAAAATAGGTTTCAATTAAGAGGTAAGCTTCCATTTTTAGGCATTTCTAGTATAATAATTTTACTTTTATTAGATTTGATATTTCCCGGCTTACATTTACCATTTATAGAACTGGCGCCTTCTACTTTAATATTACCTTTTATTGAAAGCTTTCGTGTTGCTAAAAAATTTAATAAGACATTTATTTCCGAAATATGGCGAGGCAATCAAAAGCAAGTTCCTTCGTTTATATGCCGATGGTTCTTTTGCGCTATCACTTTATTAACGATGCCTACTGCTCATTTTGCTGGATTTGCCTATCAAATGTTTCAAAGCGAATCGTCTGAAATAATTTTAGATATTCCTTCGGCTATTTAATTATCGTTGCTTAGACTAATCAGGACTTATAATATTTTCGCTCTTGGTTATCGGTGCGTGACTGCTACAAATCTTATCACTACGTTCAGATTTTTTCATAGCAGTCACGCACCCTACTATTTTGCTTCAACTGTGGATAAAGACTGATATTTTTTTGTTTTGTATCCAATTAATGATTGTATTTTTTTATTATAAAACAACCAATAAAACATCAGTCTTCTATATACCCTAAATAATATTAATCGATTGTATAATAAGTTATGGGTAAAGTTATCGGCTTTTTCATTACGAATTATAAACTGAGGATGCTTTAATGGAAAACTCATTTCTTCTATTGGGACGTTAGCCAGAACAGTAGTAGAATTTAAGGTGTGAGTTGCTTCAGAACAAAATCCAATATTAGATACTAAATTTTTATTTGGTAAGATGCTTAAACCATTTTGTAGCCAGCAAGTAAGTAACCAGGCATAATCCCAAGTATCAATTTTTCCTTCATATGTGGCTTGAAAAGTGTCAAACCAATATTTAACAGATGTAGGGTCTTTTAATATATCTTTAAGATATCCTTGATTTTTAACTTGATTCCATGATGTCATATTAACATCATAATACTGCCAAGCTCTTCTCCAAGTAGCCCAACCCCACCAGTGAGTATAACGGGAAAAATAATAGTCATCTTGAGTGCGAGTTCTACCAAACTGAAAATTATTACCAGAAATTACCATTATTCGATTATCATAACGATATTTTTCCAGTAATTCTTCACAGAAGTTAAAGAAAGTTGGATGTGGTAAGCAATCATCTTCAAGAATAATTGCTTCTTCAACATTTTCAAAAACCCAATTTAAGCCGCTAGATACTCTTAGTTTACAACCTAAGTTGGTATCTGAATAATTAGTTAAGATTTCGCATTCCCAATCTACTCGCTTAATTATTTCGCGAGCAGCATAACACTTATCTGCTTCACCAGGTACATTAGATCGAGGACCATCAGCAACCACTAATAGTTTAGTCGGTTTAGCTTGACGAATCGCTTCAAAAACTTTCTCTGTAGTTTGAGGACGTTTAAAAATAAAAAAAGCAACTGGAGTTTTCATAATTAAATTCTCTGAGCTAGATTAATGTAAAATCAGATATTGTCGCAATACGGTTATTATGTGTTTGCTGCATAAGTTGTAAATATATCAAAATAAAATATTTACTTTGTTTAATTCTTGTTGACGATACAGTCTCTTTGCTATGGCTTTTATAAGCGGATGTTTGGCGCCATTACTATCGCGTCTAATTTCCCAGAATAAACTGGTACGCACAATAGTATCCAAGTCATCATAACAAGGCGCCCATCCCAATACTTCTCTAATCTTCTTCGCACTCGCAGTTACACAAGCAGGGTCTCCAGGGCGCCGTTCGCATTCAAGTACAGCAAAATCAACTCCCGAAATAGCCTTTACACAGTCAATTACTTCACGAACGCTGTAACCTTGACCATATCCACAATTTAAAACCTGGCTTGAATTTCCAGCTTCCAAATACTGCAATGCGGCAATATGTGCTGAGGCAAGGTCTTCAACATGGATATAGTCACGAACACCAGTACCATCAGGTGTTGGAAAATCAGTACCGAAAATCCTAACACCTGGTTTACGTCCGAGTGCTGCATCACACGCCGCGCGTATTAAGTGTGTGGCATTCGGGTTCATTTGCCCAATTCTTCCACCTGGGTCGGCGCCTGCTACATTAAAATAGCGCAGTATAACATGACGTAAGTTAGAAGCTCGACTTTGGTCTTGAATTAACCACTCGCTCATTAACTTTGAACGTCCGTAGGGGTTAATAGGAAGAGTTGGAGTTTTTTCTGTAACTGGGTTTTGCTGTGGTTCACCGTATATAGCAGCAGTACTAGAAAAAATTATCTGGTTAACACCGAACGTTTCGCATACTCGGAGTAAGTTTAGTGTGTTGCGGGTATTATTCGCATAGTAATCAAGTGGGTTTACTACCGATTCTGGAGCAATCAAGCTTGCTGCAAAATGTAAGACAGCACTAAATTTATGCCGTGCGAACATTTTATATAAACGTTCAATATCAGCCAAATCGCCAGTAATGAGTTCACCGTATAATACAGCAGCAGCATTGCCCGTTGAGCAGTTATCGTAAACTACAATATCATAACCAGCTTCACCAAGTTGACGAACAACATGGGAACCAATATAACCAGCTCCACCTGTAACTAATACTTTTTTCATTAGACCTTCCGATTTGTTCTTAAATATTGGGACGGGTTCACAAAGATTTTTAGTTTATTACTGAGATATCTGTTAACCCGTCCCTACGGTATCCAAAATCCAAAAATCGTTTTATCTGCCCTTACCTAATAACACAACGCGAATGGTTTTGAGTGCAATCACTAAATCTAAAACAAGTGAGTAATGTTTGATGTAATAAAGGTCGTATGATAACTTTTCACGCGCGTCGTCTACCGATGCACCATATGGATACATAACCTGTGCCCAACCAGTAATTCCCGGCTTGATGCTGTAGCGCATTTTGTAGTACGGAATGGCTTCAGACAGTTTGACATCAAATTCCGGTCGTTCTGGACGCGGACCAATCAAACTCATTTCACCGTTCAATACATTTACTAGCTGCGGTAATTCATCAATCCGAGTTAGTCGTAAGAATTTTCCTACAGATGTTACACGCGGGTCGTGTTCCATAGCCCATCGGGCGCCTAATCGTTCCGCATCTTGGTACATCGAGCGAAATTTGTAAACGCGGAAAGTTTGACCATTATATCCACTGCGTACCTGCGAGTAGAGTATTGAACCAGGACTGTTGAATTTAACAGCAATACCCGCTAATACCATTAATGGAGACAGCACAACTAAAAGTAAACTAGCAGCAATCACATCAAGCACTCGCTTACAGATAAAGTGAAATTGACTTGAATTTAACTTAAATCCTTTAGCCAAAACAAACCAATTGTCATTAATTAAATTTAGTGGCACTTTATACCATATTTTTTCGTAAGCGTCAGGTGATTTCTCTTCTAAATTAGGCGCCTGTGTAGTAACTGTCACATTATATAAAAGAGGCGAATTCTTTATATGTATAACAGCTAGAAATCGAGTCAAAATTGCCCAGAGCGGAAATATGCCCAAGCTAGCAAGTAAAATACCTTGACTTAGCTGCCAGTTTTTTTCCCAAATGTTTGATAAGTAGATGAATGCAGCGCTGACTACGCTGACTATAACCAGACTAATAATGAATCTAAATCGCGTCCAAACAGCGGCAAATTGTAACTGCGAACGATATCCATCAAATATATATAGCCCTATTAACCCTGATAACACTATTCCAGAAACAAAGGGATTAAACTGCTGGATGGGTACATTAAACTGCATCCACAAGACAAATCCGACACTGATAAACACACCCGCTAAATCCGCTATCAGCAGAAATACCGCCAAAGTTGGTGGTACCGCGAACTGCGTAGGCAATGTCAAGTTTTTTTGGAAGTAAGTGGTATTTGCTGACATCGTACTGATATCTAATCGTCGTTAGTACCTAGAGTTCCCAATTTTTTGCAAAAATCACACATAAAATATACATTTAGCAAAATTTATGAACAGAAACCGGGCTTCTTGCTAAAAATATTGCCATAAAACGTTGATTTTTCGTGACTGTTCCCCGGTTTCTTAGGTGAAATATTTGGAAAAATTTATAAAATACTTTCTTTTATCTTCAGAAAGAATATTACATACTATCAGTGTTGAGCATTAAGCAGATAGACTTCAGAGAATATACTGATGCCTAATGTGTAAATACTGAAATATATTGACCTCAAATTTAAATTTTTTATTATCCCTATTTTCCTATGGCAGTGAATACTGAAAACGATTCCATCAATTTTAGACAAGCTTGGCGAATCATGAAACGTCGTTGGCTTGCAGTAACTATTGTTCTTAGTTCTGTGGTTGGAATAACTGGAGCAGTGACGTTTTCGCAAACACCTATTTACGAAGCTGAAGGAAAATTACTTTTTAATAAAGCCAATTTATATTCATCGCTAACTGGAATTACGGAAGGGCAAAATATAGATGTTCCAGGAATTAACTCAAATAACCCTTTAGAAACGCAAGCTGAACTTATTCGCTCCCAACCTCTAGTTCAAAAAACGATTGATGCTTTAGAGCTTAAAAACAGCAAGGGACAACCCTTAACAATCGAAGAATTCTCCCAAAAGCTAAAAGTAACAGGAGTGAAAGGAACTGAAGTACTACAAATTAGTTATCGGAGTTCTAATCCAAAGCTTGCTGCCAATGTTGTCAATACTTTAATTAAAAACTACCTAGAAAACGATATTCGCACAAACCGTACAGAAGTTGTTGCCGCACGGGAGTTTATTAGTAAGGAATTACCAGAAGTCGAAACTAAGGTGCGTTCAGCAGAATATGGACTACGCCAATTCAAAGAGAAGAACCGTATAGTAGAACTGCAAGAAGAAGCTAAAACGTCAATTAAGAACCAAAGTGATTTAGCTGACGAGATTATAAAATCAGAAGCACAGTTAGTAAATATTAGCTCGCAAATTCAAGCTCTGCAAAATCAACTTGGATTCAATTCGCGTACTGCAGTTGCCCTCTATTCTCTCAGCCAATCGACTGCAGTTCAGCAGCTACTCAATGAATTTCGTTCCTCCCAAGATAAATTGGCAATGGAAAGAACCCGCTACAGCGATGAGCATCCAATAGTTATCGATTTAGCGAATAAAGTCCAAGTACTGCGACAGCAATTAGAACTCCGTGTAGTACAAACGCTAGGAAAAGTACAAAACCTAAATGAACGCGATTTACAAATTGACCCCTTAAAACAGAATTTAACTGCCGAGCTTGTCAAGCTAGAAGTTGAAAGAACAGGTCTATCAAATCGTGTTGCAACTTTAGGTAACGCTTTTAATCTATATAAACAGCGTGCAAAAATACTACCAAGTCTTGAGCAAAACCAGCGTCAACTCGAACGTAACCTTCAAGTCGCGCGTCAAACTTACGAGCAGCTTTTAAGACGACTTCAAGAAGTACAAGTTATCGAAAATAAAACGATTGGTAACGCACGTATAGTATCCGAAGCTCAAGTTACGAACCGTCCCGTATCTCCTAAACTCTACTTAAACTTAGCATTAGGTGGATTTTTAGGTATTATACTAGCCGTCGGCGCCGCGCTAACGTTAGAAGCATTAGATGGAACAGTCAAAACAATTGAAGAAGCACAGGAACTACTCGGTTATGCACTGCTAGGTACTATTCCACGTCTTTCTGTAAGTCGCCATTACCGAAATCGTGATATCTCAACTTTGCCAATTCGCGATAACCCTTGGTCTCCAGCAAGCGCAGCATTTGAAAAACTGCAATCAACACTCGAATATACCCTTCCCGACCAAGTACTCAAAACTATTGTTATTACCAGTGCTATACCCAACGAAGGCAAATCTTTTGTAAGTGCCAACTTAGCACTAGCAATGGCTCAACTTGGGCGCCGAGTATTAATTATCGATGCTGATATGCGGTGTTCAAATCAGCACCAAATTTGGAAAGTTGAAAACTCGCAGGGGTTAAACGAAATATTAGAAAACAAAATCGACTTGCAAACAGCATCACGCAAAGTCGCAAATAACGTTTATCTTTTAACTGCTGGCACCACTCCCTCAAACCCCTTTGCTACACTTGCCTCTCCACGAATGAACGCGCTAATTGCAACCGCACAACAAGAATATGATTTTGTAATTATTGATACCCCTCCTGTGATATATGCTGCTGATGCTTTAGTATTGGGCAAATTAGTTGATGGCACCTTAGTTGTAGTACGTCCAGGCGCCGCGAATTCTGCGATTTCCCAAGAAATGAAATCATTGCTCACACAATCAACTCAACGAGTGTTGGGAATGGTTATCAATGATGTAATGGATGAGACAGACTCTTATTATGGGTATGGAGTGCAAAAAGGTTACTACCGATTACCAGTAACTAAGTAGGTTGGGTGGAGGAACGGAACCTAACAAATATTTTTGCAAGGACAGGTAAGGCTTGCCTTTAAGTGCTAGCGTTGGGGTGCCCATCCCACAAGATTTATATTCAATTTCAAATTGGAATTTTTTGAATTGAATTCTAAGTTAAAGGTCTGTATGCTAAAAGAAACAATTTGTCGATTTATTTTTTAGCTTAACTAAAAAGACATTCAACCTTGTGGGTTCTGTTAATTCTGATTTTGTCCATCTATCTAAACAATATTTTTTGTTTATGCAAAGATTTTTTTAACTTGAACAAAATATAGCTAGGAGGGCTTTTTGGTACATATAAATATGCTTTTGTACTTAGGAGCAACCATCGGAAGTAAAGGTAACGGCACCCTTAGCATAATCAAAGATTTGGTTTATAGCATAAATCGGGCTTTAATTGTAATAAATGTTTTAATATAATAAGCAATAATACTCAGTATACGACGATTGCAGAGTTTAAACAAAAAATCAAGTGTAAAAATATACTAAAATTTTAGACACAAACTAATATTAAGTAAATGTCTCAACGTCATAACTTTTTTATTTTTTGAGATTGACAAATGAGAGTTAGACAACTATATTTCTATGTAGGTGAGAAAATTCTCATCTATATTTTAATGTTCCTCTTAAGTTTTATCGTGCTAGAGATAGTTGAATCAGCTTTTTATCTTCGTGAAGGATAAAGAATGTCAGATTGCAAAGGAAATTTGCATCTAATTTATACTTAATGTTTTAGCAAAGCTTGCAATACATCAACTATGAAACATAATCATTTATGCTACAGGCGTTTATAACTGCTTGAGATATTTGCTGCCGTTGCAAATGACAGTCAATAGACGGAAACTACCGAAATTTGCTTAAAAGATGGGCAACTACAGGGTGTACTTGGTAAAAACCTAGCACGCACCTGATAGATTGCCACATCATAGACCGGAGGTTAGCTGCGTTGTCGGAATTCGCTATTGCTACTCTTCGTGCCCACCTTAATTTTAACCTCCTGCTTTTCTATTTGTAAAAGCAGGAGACAAATTTGTGAATTTTCTAACTGTCATTCTCCCATGCGAATGCCTAAATGTAGAGACCTTACATGTTCGGTCTCTACAATGCGCGGATTTTACGAATGATTTAGGACTGCTATATAAGGATACCTATAAATAAATGAAATTGTAGATTGTACGGTGCGTTAGCTAAAAACTTTAAAAATCAACACGATTCGCTAACGCGCTCTACGACTTCAATGTTCCAAGCCAAAAGTTTCCAACTTAATTCAGTTAATCTATAGGTATCGATTCAATGGCTGCTCAAAACTTTAGCAATCAATTTCTTGTTGGAAACAACTTCAACGGTCAAAACCTCAATGGTTCAAATTTTTTTAAAGCAACTCTTACAAATGTCCAATTCGTTGGAACGCAACTAAGAGGTACTAACTTTGAGGAATCTAAGTGGTTTAATGTTAATGCATCTAATGCAATTTTTGCCCCTAACACCAACTTTCCATCGCCAGCTAATTTGTTCAAAGCGACATTAGAAAATGTTAATCTGAGTGGGGCAAACCTGACCCAGGCGAATCTCTCATTAATAGACACCAAATTCATTAACCTGTCGAATGCCAATCTCACTAATGCCAGTCTTCGAGAAGCTAATCTCAGTGGCGAACAGTCGGAGCGACCAAACCTTAGAGGAGCTAACTTTACCGGGGCTGATTTATATAAAGCAAAGCTCAAAGCTGCTGATTTTACAGGTGCAAACTTGACAAATGCCAAGCTAGAAGAAGCTGATTTTGAAGCAACTCTTTTAATTAATGTCGATGCAACTGGCGCTGACTTTCGATTAGCAAAACTCACAGATTTGACACTGCAAAATGCTATTTTTGACTTAGCTAATTTTAGTAATGTTGTTTTGAGTGATGTCACTCTCGAACCAGGTCAAACTGCTAATGTCAGATTTCGTGGCGCTAATTTAACCAACTTTAGCCTAGATGGTGTTGCTCTAACTGGTGCTGATTTTAGTGCTTATGTTGCAGCCAATGGCACTGTTACAGTCACAGATATGACTGGCGCAAAATTCGTTGACAGCGATTTGACTGGCTCGAATTTCAGTAGTGCCAAGCTGTTGAACGCTGACCTGTCTAAAGGCAACTTCACCAATGCCAATTTTACGGCAGCTAACCTCACTGGGGTGCTAACGACTGATGCGATCGCGATTGGTGCAAATTTCACTGATGCCAAGCTAAATAACGCTAACCTGTCTAAAGGCAACTTTACAAATGCTACCTTTATAGGCGCCGATCTCACGGGAGCGAGCGCAGTTGATGCCATTGGCTTATATCTTGGAGATGGAGGCAACAACACCCTTAATGGTACCAGCAGCGGCGATAACCTCTTTGGTAATGGTGGCAATGATACCCTCAACGGTGCTGGCGGTAATGATTATCTCGATGGCGGTGCGGGTAATGACCGGATGGTTGGTGGCGCTGGGAATGATACTTATGCAGTCAACAGCACAGGCGATACGGTCGTTGAAAATGCAAACGCAGGTATAGATACTGTTCGTTCTAGCCTTGCTAGCTATACCTTAACCAACAACGTCGAAAATTTGACTCTGATTGGTACTGCCCAAAGCGGTACAGGTAACGGACTTAACAATATTATTACTGGTAATACTAGCAACAATAATCTCAACGGGGCAGCTGGCAACGATACCCTGATTGGTGGTGCTGGCAATGACACCCTTGATGGCGGACTTGGCAATGACTCCCTAATTGGTGGCACAGGCAATGATACTTATATAATCGATAGCACAGGGGATATTATTGCAGAAAACACCAATGAAGGTGTAGACACTATCCAATCTAACCAAAACTACACTTTAAGCAGCAATTTAGAAAACCTCACCTTGATTGGTACAGCCCAAACAGGTACAGGTAATGAACTTGCCAACGTTATCACAGGTAATGATGGCAATAATACCCTCAGTGGGGCTGATGGCAACGATACCCTCAGTAGCGGTGCAGGCGATGATTTGCTAAATGGTGGTGCGGGGGATGACTCCCTAATTGGTGGGACTGGTAACGACACCTATATAGTAGATACTACAGGGGATAGTATTGTAGAAAACGCGAATGAAGGCGTAGATACTGTCGAGTCTAGCCAGAACTACACCTTAAGTAGCAACTTAGAAAACCTCACCTTGATTGGTACAGCCCAAACAGGTACGGGTAATGAACTTGCCAATATCATTACAGGTAATGATGGCAATAATACCCTCAACGGGGGTGACGGCAACGATACCCTCAGTAGCGGTGCAGACGATGATTTGCTAAATGGTGGTGCGGGGGATGACTCCCTAATTGGTGGGACTGGTAACGACACCTATGTAGTAGATAGTATCGGGGATACTATTACAGAAAACGCTAATGAAGGTATTGATACTGTCGAGTCTAGCCAGAACTACACCTTAAGCAGCAACTTAGAAAACCTCACCTTGATTGGTACAGCCCAAACAGCTACGGGTAACGAACTTGCCAACATCATCACAGGTAATGATAGCAACAATACCCTCAACGGGGCTGATGGTAACGATACCCTTAGTAGCGGTGCAGGCGATGATTTGCTAAATGGTGGTGCGGGTGACGACTCCTTAATTGGTGGGACTGGTAACGACACCTATGTAGTAGATAGTATCGGGGACAATATTACAGAAAACGCCAATGAAGGTATTGATACCGTCGAGTCTAGCCAGAACTACACCTTAAGTAGCAACTTAGAAAACCTCACCTTGATTGGTACAGCCCAAACAGGTACGGG
>NZ_RSCL01000029.1:89222-122874 GCF_003991905.1 Dulcicalothrix desertica PCC 7102
GAGTGGCGGTTTAGGTGCTGATACCATTGATGGTGGTATAGGCGATGATTCCCTAACTGGTGGTAACGGAATTGACTCGCTTTCTGGTGGCGAAGGCAATGACTTCCTTGATGGCGGTGCAGGTGCTGATACCATGAATGGTGGTATAGGTGATGACGTTCTCAATGGTAGTGGCGGCAATGACTTCCTTGATGGCGGTGCAGGCAATGACACCACCACTGGTGGTTTGGGTAACGATACATACATAGTCGATAGTACAGGAGATGTGATCGCAGAAAACCTCGATGAAGGAATAGATACAGTTCAATCAAGCCTGGACTATACCCTAGGTGATAACTTAGAAAACCTGATCTTGTTGGGTACAGCCCAAATAGGTACAGGCAATGGAGTTGCTAACACCATTACTGGTAATGAAGCTGACAACACCCTCAATGGACTTGGTGGCAGTGATATTCTCTTTGGTAACGGTGGCGCCGATGTCCTAACTGGAGCAGGTGGTAATGATAACCTTGATGGGGGTGATGGTGATGACACCCTCAACGGTGGAATTGGCGCTGATACCCTTACGGGTGGGGCAGGCAATGATGTCCTGACTGGCGCTGATGGTAATGATATTTTGGTCGGCGGTATTGGTAATGACACAATTACCGGTGGTATAGGCAGCGATACCATTAGCTATACCTTGGGTGATGGTAGCGATCGAGTTAATGGATTTGTCACAGCAACAGGGGGAGATTTCCTTTCCTTCAATGGTTTTACTGCTATTGACGTGCGGCTTGTTAACACTGCTAATGGCACTAATACTCAGTTTAGAGTCAGCGACGGCATTGCTGGCAACGCAGGATTTGGCACAACAGGAGACCTGTTAATTACCTTGATTGGCACCAGCTTTACCCAAGCGGATATCAGCTCCAACATTATTGACTCAGCAAATACGACCTTTTTATTCTCATAAATCCTTAACTTTCAAGAAACCGGGCATATGAACGAAAAACTAGGGGTTTCTAGCAAACTTTCTCAAGAAGCCCGGTTTCTTGGACTGGTGCAAGATGTGAGTTACAGCAATTTTCATTTAAGTCAAATTGAAATACTCAAATATTTTGCTCTTTTTCAGTGTAAATACTATTGACAAAAATAATTTTGCTTTAACTTGTCCTAACACAGTAATATCACTTACATAAAACAGTATCATCACAGTATGGCAAATACCATTAAACTCACAGAAATTGGTAAATATACAACCGGAGTATTTAACCAAGGTGCGGCGGAAATTTCAGCTTACGACTCTGCATCCAAGCGGCTGTTCGTAGTCAATGCACAAACCGCCACTATTGATATTCTGGACCTCAGTGACCCCACAAGTCCGGCCAAAATTAGTCAGATTGCTGTCGGTTCGTTCGGTGCTGTTGCTAATAGCGTTACTGCCAAAAATGGCACTATAGCAGTGGCTGTGGAAGCTGTGGATAAAACTAACCCCGGCAAGGTTGTATTCTACGATACTAATGGCACTTATTTAAAAGATGTACAAGTGGGGTCGTTGCCGGATATGTTAACCTTTACTCCTGATGGCAGCAAAGTGCTAGTTGCCAATGAAGGTGAACCCGGTACTGTTGACCCTGATGGTTCGGTCAGTATCATTGACTTATCAGGTGGGGTTAACAATCTCACTCAAGCTAATGTCACAACAGCAAGCTTCGCGAGCTTTAATGGCTCAGAGGCTCAACTACGGGCAGATGGTGTTCGTATTTTTCCGGACAAGACTGCTGCACAGGATTTGGAGCCAGAATATATTGCAGTTTCTCCCGATGGGCAGAAAGCATACGTGACATTGCAGGAAAATAATACCGTTGCTGTAATCGATATTGCCACCGCAACAGTTACCGCACTGCAACCATTAGGCTTGAAAGACCATAGCTTAGTGGGGAACGGACTTGATGCCAGCGACCGCGATAATGCCATCAATATAAATACATGGCCTGTTTTCGGGATGTATATGCCTGACGCGATCTCAACTTTCAGTGCCAACGGTCAGACCTACTACGTGACGGCAAATGAAGGGGACGATAGGGGTGAAAACAGAAGTGTCAGGAATTTAACACTCGATCCAACAGTCTTTCCTGATGCTGCGACCTTAAAATTAGACCAAAACCTCGGACGTTTGAGTGTGTCTAGTATTGATGGCGACACTGACGGCGACGGCGACTACGACAAGCTTTATGCTTACGGTACTCGCTCATTTTCGATTTGGGATAGCCAGGGTAACTTAGTTTACGACAGTGGTGACGACTTCGAGCAAATTACCGCCCAGCAATTGGCTGCTAACTTTAATGCCAGCAACGACAATAATACTTTTGATAACCGCAGCGACAACAAGGGTCCCGAACCAGAAGGTATAGTAGTTGGTCAAGTTGATGACCGCACGTACAGTTTCATCGGTTTGGAACGCATCGGTGGGGTGATGGTCTACGATATAACGAATCCAAATAGCCCACAATTTGTCCAATACCTCAACAACCGCGACTTCAACCAAAATGTGCAACTACCAACCGCAGGTGACTTGGGACCTGAAGGCTTGACCTTCATTTCCGCCGCAGATAGTCCTACTGGTTTGCCCTTATTAGTCGTCACCAATGAAATTAGCGGTAGCACTACAACTTACGCCATAGCACCTAACGATACGGGTGGGATTGTTGGTACTGAACAAGAAGACACTTTGAACGGTTCTAATCAAAACGATTTCATTAGTGGTTTGGGAGGAAACGATAGCATCTTCGGCGACAATGGAAATGATGTCATTTATGGTGGCGCCGGCGATGATACTATTAACGGGAACAACGGCAACGATTTGCTTTTTGGAGAATCGGGGGTAAATAGCATCTTCGGTGGCAATGGAAATGATATTATCTACGGTGGGGCTGACAGCGATACGATTACCGGAGATAATGGCGATGACAGATTGTTCGGCGGTGCTGGTAATGATATCCTTAATGGTGGAACTGGTGCTGATACTCTAATTGGTGGTGCTGGTAACGATACCATGAATGCTGCATCTGGCAACGACACCTTTATCTTTGCATCGGGTTTTGGCAACGATAGTATTAACGGTTTCGCCAATGGTGCAGACAAAATCGATCTAAAGGTATTTGCGACTAGTTTCGGAGCTTTGACTGTTACCCAAAATAGCGCAAACACAGTGATTTCCAGTTCGCTGTTCGGTACAGATACGATAACCCTAGAAAACTTCATTGCCACCAATGTTGATGCTACCGACTTTATCTTTTAACTTTTTTAACTAGCTGCAAGATTCCCGACAAGTTTTACGCACGTCGGAAATCTGACACCACGGCGCCATCAACGAGAATGCTCCCTTAACATAGGCTCTTTCAAACGGCGCCAATTTTGTCAACCCCACAAAGACATAAAATTTTTATACTTAACCAGATTCAATCGCAAATTACTGCTATTGTCGCGCACCGCGTCTCATAAATCATTTAATTTCCTTCCAATTACCAGAAGGAATAAAGCTTGCCCAATAATAAGGGTGCTGGTATTTTGGGTTCTTTAAAAATTCTAATTGCACTTCTCGTAATGCTACATGTCTTCCTTTTTTAGCTTTAATGTTTTTATAATATTTTACCATTAAATCTTTAGTTCCTGCATCATCAACTTTCCATAAGCTTAATAGTTGGCTTTGAGTTCCAGCGATGACCAAAGCTCGACGCAAACCATAGACACCATCGCCTGTTTTAACATTTCCAAGTCCTGTTTCGCAGGCAGATAATATAACTAGTTGGGTTCCTCGTAAATTTAACCCAGCAACTTCTAAGGCAGTGAGAACCCCATCTTCGGTGTTATTGGTTCGTTTGTTTTGGCGGTTGTTAAATCCTGCCAATGCTAAACCCGAACGTAACAGGGGATTTTCTAAATTTAAATATTTGCTTTGTTCTCGTTGATTATTTAAGTCAGTTATAGCGCTTGAAATCGGCTTAATTTCTTTATTAGGTAAAAAGAACCCGTGGGTGGCTAAGTGTAAAATATTAGGAGATTTTAGTTGCTTAATCGCGGTTTCTGTTGCGTTTTTACCTGTGATAATATTTGTGTTGGGAAAGATTTTTTTGATTTGTTGACCTTCTTCATAAGTTGCTGCCAGTGAGCCAAATTTGAGATTATCAAAGTCAATAGAACGCTGATTTTTGGAACTACGGGATTGTGAGGCGATAACTGTTCCTTGTTGTTCGTAGTTAATATCAGCAAAAACTACAGGATTGGAAAGTTGTTTGGCTGTGGTGTCTAAACGCAGTAAATCTCTACCAGTAGTTAGGTAAGAGAAAGCGTAATTTTCAACGAGATATTTATTTTGCTCGTCTTTGAGTGCTTCAAAAGGTATAAGGTTTAACTGTCCATCAGGTGATAATAACAGATGACGTGCATTTCCCAACAACGGACGGATAGGCGCCATAACTTGCTTATCCAAACTGCGGGCAAGTTCTTGGAGTTGCGATGTTCGATTTTTTCCTTCAATTGGAGTCACATCAATTCCCCGGTTGCTTGTAGGTGGGGCAGTTGCTAATACCTGACGAAAATTAGCCACCGACTTATCGATAATTGCACTATCGCCTAAATCAACCCACTTTGGCTCCCCTGTCGCACGCAACACCACCGCAGCGTAACGTGATTGACCCCATTTTTCGCTGTCTTTTTTTGCCTTAAGATTGAATGGTTTATACAGGACAATCTCTACCATTGCTGCATCAGTTGGAATTTGGACTTGGATATCAGCTAATTCCACAGTTTGAATTTCTTTGCGAAACTCGGCACTTTTTGCACTGACTTGTTCTTCTAGTCGTTCCTTATTAGCTTCTAGTTGTTTGATTTGCTGTTGGTAAATCTCAAATTTTTGCTCTCCGGCTCCCTGATATACTAGGTTTGCTAGTTGTTGTTGCACACCTAACCATTCATCAAACAATTTTTTAGTGTCCGGATTGTCTGCTAACTGAGTTTGTAATGTTTGCACAGTATCAGTCATCGCATCCAGTACCCGTCCTTTGCGACGGAGAATAGTGGTCAAGGCTAATTTACTAAGGGTCGGGTTTTTAGTTGATTGTTGTAGAGCCAGGGAAACAACAGAGTTAGTGCTTCCAGTGAAGGTTTGCACGTAATTTTGTTTTCTTTGTTCTGAACCCACAGCATAAATCAATTGCAAGTTTTTTTCGTTAACCGCAAGCGCACGGGTGAGAAAATTAGTGGTGCGGGCGATATCTCCTTTTCTCCAGGAAAGTATTGATAAATTACTCAGGCTTAGTGCCACATCAGGATGTTCCTGACCGAATGTTTTCTCCCAAATAGCAAGAGAGCGTAGTAACAAAGGTTCGGCTTTATCATAATTCCCCTGTGATTGATAAAGTGATGCTAAATTATTCAGGCTAATTGCCACATCAGGATGTTCTTTGCCCAAAGCCTTCTCTTGAATTGCGAGCGAACGCAATAACAAGGGTTCGGCTTTGCTATATTTCCCTTGTGATTGATAAACTGATGCCAAATTATTCACACTAATTGCCACAGATGGATGTTCTCGACCGAGTGCTTTCTCCAAAATAGCCAGCGATCTCACCAAAAGAGGTTCAACTTTGCTATCATCTTCCCGTATTTCATAAAGTGCAGCCAAATTATTCAAACTAGCTGCCACATCAGGATGTTCTTTACCCAAAACCTTCTCACGAATTGCAAGAGATCGCAATAACAGAGGTTGGGCTTTTGCATAATTACCCTGTGCATCGTAGAGTAAAGCTAAGTTATGTAGGACGTTTGCCACTTCGGGATGTTCTTTACCTAAAACCTTCTGTTGAATCTCGATCGCTTGTAGGTACAAAAGTTCGGCTTTGACGTAATTCCCCTGTGACTGATAAAGTAAAGCCAAACTATTTAGGCTAAGTGCCACATTCGGATGTTCTTTACCTAAAACCTTCTCACTAATCGCAAGTGAACGTAAGTAAAATGATTCGGCTTTGGCATAATTTCCTTGTAATTGATAAAAGTTAGCTAAATTATTTAGGCTCGTTGCCACTTGACCATGTTCTTTGCCCAAAACTTTCTCTAAAATCACAAGCGAGCGTAAGTACAAAAGTTCAGCTTTGGCATAATTTCCTTGTAATTGATAAAGGCTAGCTAAATTATTTAGGCTATTTGCCACTGCGGGGTGTTCCACACCCAGAACTTTCTCGCGAATTGCGAGCGCTCGTAGGGAATTGGACTCAGCTTTACTATAATTTCCTAATGAGAGATAAAGCTCTGCTAAATTATGTAGACTAGTTGCCATATCAGGATGTTCTTTACCCCGAACCTTCTCTAAAATCGCAAGCGAACGTAAGTACAAAGGTTCGGATTTGATATAATTCCCCTGCACTCGGTAAAGTTCAGCCAAATTATTCAGGCTTTTTGCCACATCAGGATGTTCTTTACCCAAAACCTTCTCTAAAATCGCAAGCGAACGTAAGTACAAAGGTTCGGCTCTGGTATAATTCCCCTGCGCTCGGTAAAGTTCAGCCAAATTATTCAGGCTTTTTGCCACATCAGGATGTTCTTTACCTGAAACCTTCTCATTAATCACGAGCGTTCGTAAGTATAAAGGTTCCGCTTTAGCGTAATTTCCCTTCGCCCGGTAAAGTCCTGCCAAGCCATTAAGAATTGTTGTGAGTTCAGGATGTTCTTTACCAAATGCTTTCTCAAGAATATCGAGAGAGCGCAAATACAAGGTTTCAGCTTTGCCAAAATCTCCCTGCGCTCGGTAGATTTGAGCTAAACCAGCCACGCTAATTCCTACCAAAGGATGGGACTTACCCCGTATTTGTTCAAACATACCTATGGCTTTCTCTGCCAGGGGAATCGCTTCTATATATTTCTTTTGTTCATATAACTGAAATGCTTGTTTATATAATTTATCAGCTTCTTGCATTTCTGCTTCTTGTGATTCTGGCGCCTGTTGAACTGACTGGGGTGTTTGAACTTGTCCTGTAACTTGTTGTGTTACACTTACTACTAGTCCCAAAGCCATAGCGAGCGTAAGCGTTCGAGATAGCAATTTCAAGGAATAAGATTTTTTTGAGAATAAATTGGCAAATATAAGCTTATATGGAAAATTATTCATATATTTGTGAGTCGAGCGAGCCGAGGGATTGATATAGTACATTATATTGCTACTAGATGCAACGACATCTCTGTATTCGTGTATGTAAGAACATAAGTGTTGCAATTTGCATACCCCCCCAAATCACCAGAAGTAATATAATTGACCAGAAAATCTAAATGCCTGACTTTTATGAAACGCCGCCATTTTCTCCAATTCGCTAGTTCGACCCTGGCAACACTGGGTTTAAGCCAGTTGGATATTATGCAACAGGGGGATAAGTATACTCAAGCTTTAGCACAAAATAGAGGGCGTAGATTCGCCCTACTAATTGGTATTAATGCATACACTAACGGGATAAACCCCCTTAATGGCTGCGTTAATGATGTGTTGTTACAAAAACACTTATTAATACATCGCTTTGGTTTTAATCCCAAGGATATTAAAATTCTTACCGATGAACAAGCTACCCGTCAAAATATCCTCACTACCTTTGAAGGACATCTTATCAACCAAGCAAAACCTGGTGATACGGTGGTGTTTCACTTCTCTGGACATGGTTCGCAGGTTGTCGATCCAGATAAAGATAGTCCTGATGGTCTTAATAGCACCCTTGTTCCAATTGATTCTGGGTACAATGCCTCCGGTGGGGTGGTGCAAGACATTATGGGACATACGCTGTTTTTACTCATGTATGCGCTGAAAACCGATAATGTTACTGTTGTACTTGATAGTTGCCATTCTGGAGGAGCAAAACGGGGAAATTTTATGATTCGTTCTCGCGATGGTGGTAATAAATTTCAAGCCCTTCCTCAAGAGTTTGTCTATCAAAAACAGTGGTTAAAACGCTTAAATTTATCGCCTCAAGAATTTATTAAATTACGGCGCCAAGGTATCGCTAAAGGTGTTGTCATCGCCTCTGCAAAACGTGACCAATATGCAGCCGATGCACCTTTTTCTGATTTCCATGCAGGGGCATTTACCTATTTATTTACTCAATATCTCTGGCAACAGACTGCTAATCAACCAGTGACAAAAAGATTGGCTGATGTTAATCGCAGTACACGAATTCTATCACGCAATAGTGGTATTTTCCAAGAACCTGAGTTGGAAATTAATAAAAAAAATTCCAATTCATCGATTTATTTTACTCCTTTTAAAACATCCTATGCCGAAGCAGTAGTTACACAAGTAGCAGGCGATAAAGTCGAAGTATGGTTGGGTGGAATCGATATACGAACTATTGAAGCTTTTAATAAAGATTCTGCTTTTACCGTTATTGATGCCAATGGTAAAGAAATAGGACTGGTAAAACTAGAATCACGTCAGGGATTGATGGGAAAAGGTAAATTTTTGAGTGCAGCAAGGGGAAATTATAGGCTCCAACCAGGGACACTTTTACAGGAAAGAATTCGTGGTATTCCTGTAAATTTAACCTTGAAGATAGGTTTGGATGATGGCTTTGATAGTAATGGGAATAACCAAGCTCAACAAGCTTTAAAACAAGTTTCTCGTATTACACCCTTACCCTTAAGACAGCAAGAAATTCATTATATCTTTGGTCGCATGACTGAATTGCGATATAAACAATTACAAAAATTTAAGGTGGTAAATCTACCTGCTGTCGGCAGTTTAGGTTTATTCTTACCCTCATTAGATCGCATCGTTCCCAATTCCTTCGGCGCCGCTAAAGAATCTATACCAGCAGCGGTACAACGTTTACAGCCTAATTTTAAATCACTCTTAGCAGCGCGAGTTGTCAAGCAAATGGTTGGCAATAACAATACATCACAACTTAAAGTAAAAGCCTCTTTAAATCTTGCTGATAATAAAAAAGTTATTGTTGAAACCCTTCCCACCCGTGGCATTCTTAAACAAACTGATGGAAGTATAAACCCTAAAAAAGCAGTAAATATTAGAGATGGAGAAGTTCCTAAATTACTCGTTGGTACACAAATTACCTTTGAAGTAGAAAATCACGAATCTGTTCCTATTTATGTTTCTATTTTAGTAATTGGTTCTGCTGGTGACATGGCAATAATATTTCCCAATGACTGGTCTGCTTCTGACGACGCAGCATTATTAATTGCTAAAGATAAGCGATTAGTCCCTGGAATTGATGATGGTTTTAAACTAACTGTAGTAAAACCATTTGGAATTACTGAGGCATTAATTATCGCTAGCGTATCTCCATTAAGAAATTCACTCAAAGTACTCAAAGAAATTGCTAGCAACAAAGCGAAAGACCGTGGACCCCTTACGACCAGCAATGATGAGTTTTTAACTTTAACTGATAAATTACTAGAAGATTTCGATAACGGTTATCGGGGTGGAATTAATGTTGAAGAAGTTCAATTAACAACGGGTATACGTGGTGCTGATACAAAAAAAATTGCAGCGATGACGATAGCTTTTGAAGTTGTTAGTTAAGACTCCGGAATTGGATTTTATTTTAGTGTATGTAAAGTAGTATGAGAGCTAACCCCCTAGCCCCTTCCCTGCCAGGGAAGAGGGGAGAGGTTCTTAAAAGTAATTACTAATCACAAGTATAACTTAGCAAATATGTCGCATTACGAAATTAATAACGGAAAACTCTTAACGCCATTCCAGCGTAAATTACTAGAAAAAAGCTTGCAAGATAATTTAACAGAATCATACCATCAGCGTATTCAAATTATGTTGCTGGCAGATGAGGGTAAAACTCAAGCAGAAATTTGTCGTACTTTGGGGTGTTGTGCGGCGACGGTGCGGCATTGGACGCATATCGCCCGTACAGGAATGGCGCACCAATGGCAGGATTGCCCAATTGGGCGCCGTAAGAGCGTTAATGACCAGCATTTAGAACGTTTAAAGGAGCTGGTTAGCAATAGTCCTCGCGATTATGGTTATTCTTTTCGTCAGTGGACAGGAACTTGGTTAAGTAGGCATTTGGCAAAGGAATTTGGAATTAATGTGACACCCCAGCATATAAACCGACTGCTGAAACAAATGGGGTTATCTACACGTCCAAAACCCAACTGTGTCAAAGAAACCATTAATCAACAAATCAATAGTTCGCAAATTTCGATTTCTGACCTCAAATCGACTGCTTTAAACAGTAGTTTTGAAATTTTACCGATTAAATTCGCTCCATTCGTAACGGATTCCTCAAATTCATGACACAAAATCTCTCTGAGCAATTATCTTTAGAACGGCTCAATAATACTTTAGGATATTCTCTTTCAGAACAGCAATGGAAAAGCTGTTTACAGCAAGCTAAGTTTTTAACTCCGAAAGTTGGTAAGTTTTGGGAAGGAAGCGAAGTTAAACCAGGTGTTTACATTGTAATTACTGGCAAGGTGCGATTGCTTGATGATATAGGTGAGTTAATCGCAACTTTGGAAGCAGGCGATTCCTTTGGAGAATTTACTTTGTTTCCGGAAGCTGGGTTTATGCCCTATAGTGCCAGAGCAAGTGTTAATTTACAGCTTTGTTTTCTTTCGGGTGAGGTATTATCGCCATTAATAGCTAAATATCCGCAAATTCGAGAATATTTGGGCGATAAGGCAAAGAAATTTGGAAACCCCACCCCCAGTTCGCACACGGGGAGAGGTGCTGAAGGCGGGGTAGGGTCATCTAATGCTTACGCTGAAGAAATATATCCAGAAGCAAAGCGTCAGAAAAAAATTAGCAAAGCCTACTTTCCTAACCCTAGCGTAAAAGTTGGGCATTTATGGCAAAGCTTTGTCCATCGCTATCCGTTTTTTGCTCAACAAAGTTCCTCTGACTGTGGGGCTGCTTGTTTGGTAATGGTATCGCGTTATTGGGGGAAAAGTTTTAGTGTCAATCGCCTGCGGGATATTGCCAACGTTGACCGAGATGGTGCATCATTACGTGGGTTAACAGCTGCGGCAGAAAGTATTGGTTTTAGTACGCGACCTGTGAAAGCAAGTCTTGACCAGTTGGCAAAACAGAAATTACCTGCAATTGTTCACTGGGAAGGCAAACATTACATTGTTCTTTATGAAGTGACGCGGAAATACGTAATTGTTGCCGACCCTGCGATTGGTCAACGCACCCTTAGCTACGATGAATTTAAGCAAGGTTGGACTGGTTATACCTTATTATTGCAACCTACGGTTTTGTTTAAAAATACCAAGGAAGCAACTACCCCTTTTTGGCAATTTTTTGAATTGATAAAGCCTCACTCTTTGGTCATGTTTGAGGTGTTTATTGCTTCTGTGTTTATCCAAATATTTGGACTTATCACTCCTTTATTTACCCAGTTGATTCTAGATAGAGTAGTAGTGCAACGTTCTGAACTAACTTTAAATGCTGTTGGGTTAGGATTACTAATTTTTAGTATATTCCGTGTAGTGATGACTGGGTTACGACAATACCTTCTCGACCATACAGCAAATAAAATAGATTTAGCATTAGTTGTTGGGTTTATTCGCCATACTTTCCGATTACCCTTAAACTTTTTTGAAACTCGTTATGTTGGCGATATAGTATCCCGCTTACAGGAAAACCGAAAAATTCAACGTTTTCTTTCAGGGGAAGCATTATCTATATTACTAGATTTACTAACTGTTTTTATCTACGTCGGATTAATGTTTTGGTATAGTTGGAAAATGGCTTTACTGGCATTAGTGATTATACCACCATTTGCGATTTTGGCTTTGATTGCCACACCTTTTTTACAAAAAATTTCACGAGAAATATTTAGCGCTGTTTCCCATGAAAGTAGTTACTTAATTGAAGCTTTAACCGGAGTAAGAACAGTAAAGGCAACAGCAGTAGAACAAACAGTGCGATGGCATTGGGAAGAATTATTAGATAAAGAAGTAAAAGCTAACTTTTCCGGGCAAGTTATTGGTAATAGGCTACAAATATTTAGCAACACCATTCAAGCATTGGTAACTACTGGCTTACTATGGTTTGGTGCATATCAGGTTATCCATAACCAATTAACTATTGGTCAATTGGTGGCATTTAATATGCTATTGGGAAATATCATTACACCATTTCAACGCTTAACTGTATTGTGGAATGAGCTACAGGAAGTAATAATCGCCGTCGAACGAATTAATGATGTATTAGATACCGAACCGGAGGAGGATTTACAATATCAAGCAAGACAAAGTTTACCGCCTATTCAAGGGCATATTCGCTTTGATAATGTGACATTTCGCTATCATCCAGAAAGCGATACTAATGTTTTAGAAAACCTCAGTTTTGAAGTCAAAGCAGGACAAATGGTAGCACTGGTAGGACGCAGTGGTTCTGGAAAAACTACCATTTCTAAGTTAGTTTTAGGTTTGTATCCAGCCAGCGATGGTAAGATTTTGGTGGATGAACATGATATTACTAGTATTTCCTTACGTTCATTACGTTCTTGTGTAGGGGTAGTTGACCAAGATACCTTTTTATTCGGTTCAACAATTCGAGAAAATATTACTTTAGGGCATCCAGGGGCAAGTTTGGCAGAAGTTATCGAAGCTGCAACATTAGCAGGCGCCGATGAGTTTATTAAGAAGCTACCAATGGGGTATGAAACCAAAATAGGTGAAGGTGGTGGGTTGCTATCTGGTGGGCAAAGACAACGTATTGCTATCGCTAGAGCGTTGTTGGGCAATCCTAAGTTATTAATTATGGATGAGGCTACTTCTCATTTAGATACCGAGTCAGAAAGAATTATTCAGCGTAATTTAAGCACTATTCTTAAGGATAGAACTACTTTGATAATCGCGCATCGTTTATCTACTGTACGAAATGCTGATTTGATTTTAGTGCTTGATAAGGGTGTGTTGATTGAAAGTGGGAATCATGAAGATTTGATGGCGAAACGTGGACATTATTTTTATCTTAATCAGCAGCAGGACTTAACCCTCTAAGCAGTTAACTTAAATAATCGCAAATCCAACCAAAATCTAAAATCTAAAATCGCTATATGTCTAATTCATGGAATGAACGGGTAATGCAGGATTTATCGGAAGATGCTGCTGTTGAAGAATCATCAAAAGCTAATGATGATTGGTCTGATGTAACTAAAGATTTACTAAATAGTTTACCTCAAGTTTGGACGAGGGGAATACTATATTTTTTATTCTTTTTTATTTCTATTGCTTTGCCTTGGGCGATGTTATTTCAAGTTGATGAGACTGGTGCAGCGAGGGGAAAACTTGAACCTAAAGGGAAAACAGTTAAACTTGATACTGCTGTTGCAGGAACTGTTGCAAATGTTTTGATTAAGGAAGGCGAAACTGTGAAAGCAGGAGAACCTGTATTAATTTTAGATTCAGAATTAGTACAATCGGAATTGCGTCAAGGCAAGGATAAATTAGAAGGACAGTTAAACAGACACTCTCAATTAAAGATTCTCAAAAACCAATTAATTGTAGCACTATCAACTCAAGAACAACAAAGTCAAGCGCAAGAGTTAGAAAAACAGGCACAAATTGAACAAGCGCAACAGAATTTTATCGCTTTAAAAAATTCTTACACAGTTCAGAATGAAGAAAAGTTAACACAAGTCAATCAGGCAAAACAAGCGATTGAAGAAACTCAAACAGCTAGCAAGTTAATGGAAAGTAGCTTAACTAGTGCCCAACGAGAAGTAGAACGCTATCGCCAGTTAAAGGAATTAGGAGCAGTACCGGAAATTAATGTTGTTGATAAGCAGGATATAGCCAAGGAAAGGCAAAGACTATATGAAAAAAGTCAGTCTGATATTAAACAAGCTGGCTTACGTTTAGCGGAACAACAAAGTAACTATGAACGAACTATTCGTCAAGCCAAGGCTGAAATTGAACAAGCATATTTACGCTTAAAGGAACAACAAAGAAGCCATAAAACCTTAATTCACTCTGGTAAGCTAGCTGTTCTCAAAAGTGAAGAACAAATAAAAAATCTAGATACAGAAATGATGGGATTAAATGCAGAAATCGCGCAAAGTAGAAACCAACTAAAAAGCCTACAATTACAATTACAGCAAAGGAAAATAACATCGCCCATAACAGGTAAAGTTTTCCAACTACCAATTCAACGTCCCGGTTCAGTAGTCCAACCTGGAACAATGGTAGCAGAAATCGCCCCCGAAGGTTCTCCATTAATTATTCGGGCAACAATGGCGACAACAGAAAGCGGTTCTTTAAAAAAAGGATTACCAGTCAAAGTAAAATTTGATGCCTATCCATTTCAAGACTATGGCGTTATCGAAGGAGAATTACTAGATATTTCTCCTACTACTATAGATGTGGACACACCTAATGGAAAAATATCTGCATATAACTTAGAAATTATCCTGAAACAAGATTGTATGCCTAGCAATAATCAATGTATTCCTCTACGTCCCGGCGATACAGCAACGGCAGAAGTAATAGTTCGTCAAAGACGAATTATAGACTTCCTCCTCGACCCATTCAAACAATTAGATAAAGGAGGCTTCAAATTGTAAACCCTCTTTCCGCGTACTCCTTTGTCTGTGCGGTCAATCAATCAATCAAAATATTTGAAGCATTTGGAGCAACATAATGACACAAACAATCACCATCACCCACGAAGAAATCATCCACGAAATCAAACTATCCTGCAAAATGCCTGAGATAATCGAGCAAATAATTACTCGTAAAGCGATTGCAAACGCTGCAAAAGAAGCAGGCATCGAAGTTACCAACGAAGCACTCCAACGAACAGCAGACGCTTTGCGATTAATAAGTAAACTCGAAACAGCTGAGGATACCTGGGCATGGTTAGAAAAATTTAGTCTGACTTTAGATGACTTTGAACAAATCGCTTACACAAACTTCATTTCTGCACAATTAGCCAATCATTTGTTTGCAGATAAAGTTGAACGTTGCTTCTTTGAAGATCAGCTAAATTATGCAGGCGCCGCTCTGTACGAAGTTGTATTAGATGATGAAGACCTCGCGATAGAGCTATTTTATGCGATAAAGGAAGATGAAATAAGCTTTCATGACGTTGCTCGCCAATACATAGAAGATAAAGAACTACGTCGTAAAGGGGGGTATAAAGGAATAGTACACCGCAAAGATTTAAAGCCAGAAATTTCTGCTGCTGTTTTTGCAGCTAAACCACCACAACTTCTCAAACCCATAGTCACCTCCAAGGGAGTTCATCTCATTTTCGTTGAGGAGTTAATTCAACCTAACTTAGATGACAAATTACGCGCTACAATTTTGTCTGATATGTTCTCAGAATGGCTAAAACAACAAATAGAGCAATTTGCAGTATTGGAGCAATTTGAAGTTATTTAATAGTATTAGCCAGAAAACCTACCATTAAAAGGTAGGTTTTTTGTTTCCAAAATAATCTCAAATAAAAAATGCCTGTATCTTAATATAATAAAGATACAGGATATATAGTGTTTTACTTGATTAAAACTAAAATCTAGAGCAATTTAGACACTAATCTTACTGCACTTTAGTTAACCTTGGAGTCAGGTCTGGAGTCATGGGAGTAATAGTAATGGGTGTAATAGTAATGCTATTACCAGTTCCACCTTTAGTTATATTTAGCTCTGTCTCTGTAAGTTCATTAAGATAGCTTTCTGAATCCATCAATAATTCGGCACCAGAGTTACGTAGATTGGAGATAGAAATTGTAGCCATTAAACTTGTACTCCTTATTCAAAATTGTTTGACCTTGCTTAAAATATTGAATTGCTTATCTCATTTCCATCATTTAAATAGGATGGGGCTTGAGTAAGCGCAAATACGCAGAATTATCAGAGATTATTACTAAGACTTTTGCTGTTGAGACTAAATCTTGGTTCGTTTTTCAACAGCTACAAGTTATAATCTACAGCAGTTTCTTTAACTGTTTAATAAGCTCTGGACTTGCCAGTATAATTGGAATTGTAATAGGGCTAGGAGAAAATCCACCTTTTGTACTACTCAGTTCAGCTTCTGTAAGTTCATTAAGATAACTTTCTGAATCAGCAAATAAGTCAGCACCAGTGGCATGTAGGTTAGAAATCGAAATATTAGCCATTAAAGTCGTATTCCATATTCAAAATGTTTTAGTTCAGATTAATTCATTACAGTTCTTCTATAGGGTAGGCGTTCACGAAATATATCCTCATGAACGCTCTTTTTGAAAGAACTGTAGATTATCTCGACAGTCTTTCGGCAATTGCAGTCGTGATAACAACAGCTGCGTAAACAGCAGCAGCAGCAATAATACTTCCACCTTTAGTTTCATTCAACTCAGCATCTGTAAGTTCACTCAGATAGCTTTCTGAATCAGCAAATAAGTCAGCACCAGTTGCACGTAGATTAGAAATCGAAATAGTAGCCATTATAATTTTAGTCCCAATTTAAGTTTGAGTTAGTTTTTATAGGATAGGTTTGATGAATTTTTTTATTACCAAACCCTATCCTAAAAGAAGTGTTAGCTATAGCAGCGTAATTTCTTCTTGTTATACTAATTTTTTAGCAACCGCAGTAACTGCCTTGGTTGCTTGGTATCCTATTGCAACACCTATCACAAAAACAGCCGTAGCAAAAAGACTTCCGCCCTTAGTTTCATTCAATTCAGAATCTGTAAGTTCATTAAGGTAGCTTTCAGAATCAGCAAATAAGTCAGCACCAGTTGCAGATAAGTTAGAAATAGAAATAGTAGCCATTGACGTTATGCTCCGTATTTAAAGTATTTGAGTTTGGAATCAGCTTTTAATCTCCTCTTCCTATTACTATAATCTGTTATTTAATAGATAGTTGCAAGGGTTAAATCAATAACTAAATAACAAAAATGTTATAGTTATATTTCTGGCTTAATCTTTTCTTCAAATTAATCGATTTTACATCCTCTTATTTGTGGTTTTTGTCAAGATTTATATAAAGGATATAAAATCTAATTAAATCATTATGTTCAATTAGCTTAGAAAACATAACAGGACTTATGCAAAAATCCTAGAAACCTGGTTTCTTTGTCGATGACTTGTAATAAAAACGACGATTTGGCGTAGAAACCAGGTTTCTTTACGTAAGTCCTGCATAAATTGAAAAGGTAGCAAGAAGTATTTTAAATTAAAAACCCGTATCTTAATACATTAAGATACAGGTATATAAGATTAATATTTAATTTCTAAACAATTACGACTTATATAGCAGTTCTAAATCATTTGTAAAATCCAAACGGTGTAGAGACGCGTTCACGGAGTGTACCGCAGGTAAATTTCGCGTCTCTACATTTAGGATTGCTATAGTATTAGAGTTGAAACTGTTGGAATAGAGTCGTAGGATATTTAGGTATTGGAGTCATTATATCTGTCGGGCCTACTGTAGGTGCAGTAATATAAAAATATCCACCTTTAGTCATATCCATTTCGGTTTCTGTCAATTCATAAAGATAGGTTTCTGTATCTGCAAATAATTCAGCACCAGAGATACTTAGATTTGAAATATAAATTTTAGCCATTGAAGTTTTACTGCTAATGAAAGTTGTGTGTTTATTTATGATTGCAAATGAGTGCCTGCATCTTAATAAAATAAGATACAGAACATCTAGTTACTAAAGCTAAGTACTATCGCAATACAGATACTATTGAAGTAGTTTTAAGTATTGTTGTTGGTTTAAAAATAGGTGAAATACAAATACATCCACCCTTCGTCATATCGAGTTCACTATCTGTCAGTTCATGAAGATAGGTTTCTGTATCCAAAAATAATTCGGCGCCAGAGGTATTTAGATTAGAAATAGAAATTGTAGCCATTATAGTTTCCTTATTCATTAAAGTTGTGTAATAGGAATAGGCATTAAATCGCCTCTTCCTATTACTATAATCTGTTATTTCATTACTAATTTCAAGGTTTTATCCAATAAATAATGAACAAAATAATTATACTTTTATGCGTGATATAGTGTTTTTATTCCCGTCACATATTGTATTTAAGCTAATTTGTTATCTGGGTGATTGATTATGTGATAACAATCAGAATATAATTGAAACACTCTACTTATGCTATTTATAGAAAAATCTATTTCAATTATTATTTGCTTATCATAAAAAACCCTGTACTTTAAAGTAAGAAACAGGGTTTTGTTGATAGTTGGGCTTGATGCCCCTTAAATCATCTAATAAGAGGTCTAAAGTCTAACTACGAACTCATAAATATCCTCAGAACCAGCATTCAAATAAGCCCGTTCCACATCAATACCCAATTGCGAGAACTCTTTAAGGATAGCCTTCATCTTCCCTGCTGCTGACTTATCGTTCTGATACCAACTTTCCAATAATCCATTCGCCACAATTTGACATCTATTCATGCCAAAACTTTCTTGAGTACCAAATTTCTGGTCGGGTTCCTCTGCTAAACCTAGTCCCGGTGCGAGTTGTTTGGTAAATAAAGGTATTTCAGGTACAAAATGCGATTGATTTTTCTGATAAACAAGCTCTAAAACTTCTCTAGCTGCTAGAAAATCTTTCTTATCAAAGTATAATACACCAGCATCATAACGTTTATAATCGCTTGGATTATAGAGAACTTTGAAAGTAAAGGGAAGAGCAATAGCATTTAACTGCTGGGTTAAGTCACGCATAACTTCCACAGCTCCAACCGATGTGAAATTAAAGTAGATACGTGTTAATTGCTCTTCTGAGTCTTGGTGACTGTGTATTCCTGCATTAGCTACCGCCATGTAAAAGCCATTTTGCACTACATTTTTTGGTAAACGAATTGCGACTATTTCACCAACTGTTGCAGATTGCTCATGAGGTTGCAGGTGCTTATCTCTATGTATATGTAGTCTTAAAGCTCCCTTTTTTACTGCTAAAGTGCCATCCTCTTCTTCCTTGATAACAGACCAACCGGGGTCAAAGTAACCATCGCCGGAATTACTTTCATGCAATTGCTGGTAAAATTCTAAATTTACTCCTAAAAATGTATTATTCTCCATATCTAGGAGCAAACTATTTTCATCTGCATTTGGCGCCAGTATATTTTGCAAATACCCATTGTAATAAATGCCATAAAGAAAACTACGCAATTGCAAGCTCATATATTTCTGCTGCATTTGCTCAGGTAGTTTCTGAAAACGCTCAACAACCTCAACTGGTAGTTCTAAGGCTTTATAATCTGGATGGCGAATCGAGAAATCTGAATGAATTTCTACTTTGTTAACGATATCTTCTAAAACGTCTAACAATCGCCCAGTTAATTGATTTGATGGAATATTCAGTAATTGTGCCATTTGTCAATTGTGGATTTATAGAGTGTTTAAAGTATTGGCGCCAAAAATAGTAGGCATTGATTCGTAAGGACGACACAACAAGCTTTTCGCCACCTGAAGCATGACAATACCGGTATTACCAAAGGATTTTTGGTATTGAATCATAGCTTGAATTTGTTGAACTAAGGCAAACCCTGCAAATTGAATTGTTCGCTTTAAGAAATCTGGTCGGTGTTCTATAATTTCTGGGAATTTTTTTAGATAGGATTGGATTAATATCAAAATTGAAGGTTGAATTTTGTCTAAGGGGGTTATCGCTAAACCTAGAGATTCATCAATGCTCAAAGATTTGCTAATAACTAAGCTACCTAACCAAATTTGTATATAGCTAGCGATGATAGTACCTAAATCAAAAGCTGGATCTCCCCAAGCTGAACGCTCCCAATCTATTAATCGCACACTAGAGTCTGTAGTTTCTTCCCAGTTATTATGCACCAGGATATTATTGAGTTTTAAGTCATTGTGGACAAGACAAGAAGCAGTAAAGGAATTCGCGACCTCCGCTATTGCTTGCCCTAAACTGTCATATCTTTGATACAAAGCAAAAAATTTCAACCCATCACCTGGTACTATTCCAAAGATTTCTGGGCTAATTCTTTCCAAACTTTGTTGTAAATCTTTCACCATGTCAATTTTGAGATTATCTGGCTTATCAGAGAAAAAATCTTGATATTCTTTGCAATTGAAAGTCTCACCATGAATAGATGCTAAAAGGGTACCAATCGTTGCTGCAATTTTACTATGAAAAGTCTGCTCTTTTGTATAAAAGTCCATCAAATCTCGATATTGATCTAAATATTTAAAGACAAGAATTGAATTGGCTCTATCAAAATATAATATCTCTGGGAGAAATGGACAAAGATGATTGACTGAAGAAAAATTTAGTAAGAATTCTTGAATTTTCCACTCTCCTAAAAATTCTCCATGTGCTTTTCCTTCCTGGTTATGACGTTCCTGTTTAACAAGAAATTTTTCGTCATCTAAAAAAGTAACTAGTAAGTTAAAATTTTTAGCCGCTAGTGGTTTTACTTTACTTAGAGGGCGCTCTAGCTGATTGCAATGTTTGACTAAATAATCGCAAACATTCTGCTCGTTTATTAGAAATGTCATCATAAGTTACTGCAATATTGCTCTCTATTCTACAAAAAAATTAGAGAATTCTCCGTAATTATGCAATTATTGATTAGGCATAATTGAAACTTTTATGTTCTCACATTCAATCCATCCCACAAGATGGTTAAACATTTCTTATTGATAGCATAATTGTTTTGGTAAATCTTGACGTAGCTGGGCTAATTCGGAAGAAGGTTTAAGAACAGAATATGCTTCCTGTAATGCATCAGACCACAAACCCTTATCCGCAAAATATTTAGTTTTTTCCAAAGCTATAGTTTCGGGATTCGCTCCTTTCTGTCTCTGCAATTGTTCCAAACGTTTTAATTCTATAGTAATGCGATCTCGCTGGTTTGCTTCCATTATTTTAAAGTTGACAAACATTGTAGGAGCAGTAGCTTCTTGAGTTAAAAAGACTAACCAAGTATAAGTTTGACCAGGTTTCAAGGGTTCACCTTGATAAGTTATGCTTTGCTTACCAGCGACAATTTGAGTGCTTAAATACTTTTGATTATTTCTTTGGCTATTCGTTTGCCTATCTAGTTTACTATCCAAAGTTGCCACTGCTATTTTCTTAACTTGTCTGATTGGCTGATTTCCTCGACTGAGTTGGAATTCTCCATTGTGCCAAATAAATAGGGGTTTTGTATTCCAAATAATTCTCGTTTGAGAAGGGACATCTGGGGAAATAAGACATATTGATTGTTTGGGACGGGAACCACCTTTACGGGGTTTGATTGGAGGTTGAGGGTCGCGCGCTGGTTTAAAAATTTTATTCCAAAAGCCTTGTATGGTGGGAGTGATTTGGGCTGTTACTGTTTGAGGAGTGAAGAAAAAGGATAAACCAATAAATAAAGGAATAAATCTTGTAACTGATAATGTGGAAGTTCGCAATATTAATATATTTTTGTTCATGTTATTGATAAATCTAGTATTTGTGTGACCAGCTTCATTGCTTATTAGTTATTGATGAATATATGTCTTGACTTACGAACAGCACTTAGAATGTAGAAGTAAAAAGTTATTGTTGGCAATAACCAAGGTAAGATAATTGCCGTTGATGATATGTAGAGTTGTAAACTAATTAATGCATAAGCTATAGAACTCATATTTAATAGAATCAATAATTTACGTTTTTGTTCCGGATTATTTAGGATATATTTATGACTAAGATACTCGGAAGTCAATTTACCTAGTAATACCGCTAAAGCAATCACCCACAAATCGGGAATTGGTACAACTATTCTGTTATTAAGGTAGTGATGGGTCATGTAAGCGTGAACTTCGCCACCCGTAAGGACGACACGATTATTATTGGGGTTCTCTTGGTTGAGCCAATAACTCATCGCTGCTGGTAGCTCGAAATTATCCTCACTATCATTTCCCGTTCCCGCTTCTTCGTATCCTCCTGGTGCAATTATCGCGATTCGCTGTTGTAATTTCTGCGGTAAGTTGTTTTTAGTTGGATTATCCAGTAATTCCCATGTAGAGATAGTTTGATAAACTTGCTTTGGGAGAATGGAAAAGTCTACTATTGGATGCAACCACATTTGCTGGAGGTTGTAACTAAAAGCTGTTATTGGTTGCAGTTGGGTTCGCTCCGATGAATTTTTTTTACTATTACTTGCACGATTAATATAATTATTGATTTGTCGCCACAAATCTTGTTTACTTGTTAACTGTGGTTGAGGTGAGTTGGGAAATTTACGTAACTGTTGAGAAGTCGCCAAAACAGCAGCAAAAGGTCTGGGGTTGGAGCTAAATTTATTAATAGGTAATAGTTGCATATACCACCCAGGCAAAAGTTCCATTTCTCCTTCCATACTCCAGTTGAGACTAGCAATTTTGGGATGAACGTTTAACCATTTGCCTTGAGTGTCGCGAGTTGTAATGAATACAAAACGTATCGGTTCATATGAGTCCTTTAATCCTGCTTGGAGCGACTTGTTTAAAAGAAAATCGTTTTTAAAATCTGGTCGATCTAATAGATAATCTATACCGACAACAGATGCTTTTAATTCTACTAATTTATCGACAATCTGCGCCATATATTTACGGTCAATCGGTCTTGGATTTAAAATTCCAGCTTTTTTAATTGACTCGTTATCTATTTGTAATAGAAGTAGAGGAGAAGTGCTTTTTGTATCGACTTGGTTAGTTAAATTGCGATATATTGCTTGCATTAAAACTCGTTTTTCTAATAGCCAGGTTTGTACGGGAAGTTGTAAACTAATTAATGCTAAGGCTGAAATTGTGACCGTTTCTAAAAGTGTTGGTGTTAGTTTTTTTAAATATTGTTTAAATCCAAAGGGTTCGAGATGAAATAAAGATGCATCGGGATGACGAAATAAGGAAGGAATTAAATAAGAACTGGGATAGGTGAGATTTTTCTCTATTTTGAGATAATCGCAAGCTGCTAATAATGCTTGATGGACATCTTGATATTGAGAGACATTATTTAAAAGCTGGACAAAAATTTCTTCGGCAACCCGATTGTGTATGGGTTCACGCATAATTGCAACTTGACTCAAACCCAATTCAACTAATTTATTGGCGATGCTTAAGCCATCACAGGAGTTGAACAAAGCAAACTGCAATCCATTTTGAATTGCTACAGATAAAGGTTGTTCAATTTCACTTAGCATAATTGTGGCATTGGGTGCGATTGATATTTGTCCTCCCGTTAAGTCCGTTTCCCGACTGTGACCAGCAAAGAATAAAATATCCCATCCCTGGCTATTTTTGAGTTTTTCAACTATTTCGTATTTGAGTTTATCTATATCTGTTTCTCCTTGTGAAGAAATTAAATCGACTTTAATAAGTTTTTGTAATGATAAAATTGCTTGTTTCTCTTTCTCGAAATTTAATCCGCTATCGTCGCCAAAAATAGCCAATACTCTTACCTTACCTGGAGTTCGTTTGACTAGTTTGACACTTTGTTGAATATTAATCGGTTGACGAACTATACGTAGTTTGTTTGCCAAAAACTGAGAACTAATCTCCCATGTTTCCCAAGGTAAGCGTGTTAATTCGAGAATATTACAACTAATAAAAATATCTATATAACTACTTTTTAAGATGCTTTTATCTTGATTGTTTGTACCTTTACTATTAATATTATTGACAGTTAAAATTGAGCGAATATCATATAATTCCTTGCTGCGTAACCATTGATGAAACTCATATAATAGCTTTGCTTCGGCTTGCACTAATTCGGCTTGCCAATCCACAGGAGGAGGCGCCACAACACCAATATTAATAATCTTTCCCCGTGATTCTTGGCTGTAAAAATTATGATAGATACGCTGCCATATTTTGTAGTTAGCAATAATATGTTCGGGATAGATAAGTTCGGCGGTTATTTTTTGATTATTATTCCATGTGAGTTGAAATAAACACTTGTTTTCAACTCGTTGAACTTGCAAGTAAAATTTACTCATGATAATGACCCACTTATCTAATATCAAATGCAAAGGTTGGTAATGTTACCTCAACTCCATCCGCTATATTCACACTAACAATAAACTTTTCATCCCAAGTACCAGATACAGCAGTAAATAAGTAAGAATTTACCTGTTGAGAATTTACCTGCTGTTCGCTCAAAATTCCGGTTTTATCGCTAAGTCTAAATATCAAATTATTCGGTAGAGTATTTGGTGCAGGGGCGCCCAATATTAAGAATAAGCTCCAGCTATTTGGTTCACTTTCTGTTGAAGAATTCCAAGCTACGGCATATATCCTCAATAAATTTCCTGCCAAATTAAAATTATGATGTCCGCACCTAGCTGTGTTAGGAATTTCTACGCCTTGAGTGTGTAATTGCGATTTAATAGCTGCAAATTCTGCGGTCGGACTGCGAAATTCACTGGCTGGTGATAAACCAATTAATTCCCATGATAATGCTTCCCCTAGTTCATCTAATTCTCCCCACAGCCAACGTCCTAAATTTATTGCCGGTTGGGTAACTAATTTGATGAGGTCGGCTAAATATGTTTGTAATTTTTTTTCTCTCGAACTATTGGTTTCTAAATTAGCATTATCTAAATTATTCGTTTGTAATTGATATACCCATTTCAACAAATCTGGAGAAGTTACAACAGCACTTCCTTGTTGCCAATTTAAAACTTGCCAAAGTTCGGTTTCTGGTGGTTGTAACTGGGGTAAGAATCTCGCTAACTCACTTGCCATTGCAGCTAATTCTTGCTTGCGATCAACAGTTAGCGCAGGTAACAAAATTGCCTCTGGTTTTAGAACACGTAAATATAGTAATAAATTATTGGGTTCTGCTTCAAACCAATCTAAGGGGATTTGATACGTCCAATCCGATCTACCCCCTATATCAGATGAGCTAGAAGACGAATTGGAAATATTTTCCTTTAACTGCTGATAATTCATTACTCCTCGAACAATCCCAGCTTCTTGTTCCTCTGCAACTTCTAAAAGTACATAAAAATGAGGAACAAATTCGGGTATATCTACGACAAATCGTGATAGAGATACTTCCTCGTCAAATACACTATCAAGAGTAATTAAACAAAGTTTGAATTGACCGACTTGTAAATTACTTATGATGGGAAATACGTTCATTAATTCGGGTTTAGCAATCGTTGATTCTTGCCAATTAACCGTAAGATGATTATCTCGTTCTTCCAACCATTTTTTTAAAGTTAATAATCCCAAAGCATTCAAATATGTTTGCCATTGACGGGAATTGTCTGGTATTTGCTGGCTTAATTGTATTGCCCACTCAATATCTTCAATCTCGATACTCAGAGCTTCTGTAGATAAACGTTCAAATTCAAAAGGCATTGGTAAAATCTGCATGATTTTGGAGATGTCTATTATATAATCACGGTTTCTTGGTTTTATGATTTGAGCGCAAATGCTCGCCTAGTTTTTAGTATCTAATTGTTGGCAAAGTCTTTGAGAAAAAAAACTAACTGCACAATTATTTTGCATACTTGCCGCTTCTACTTCGGCTTGGTAAATGACGTTGCCAATTTGTTCGTCCAGTAATTCTGCAATTGTTAATTCTAAATTTAATAGGTTTGTAGGAGTTGAATACTTTTGTGCCAACTCGATTACTCTAACTTGTAATTTTACTAAGGTTTCCTGACGGACATCTGCACGAAACTCCTTGAGCTTTAATAAGCGGGCAACGGCATCTTGAGCGCGTAAATTTAATTGCTTGGCTATATTACCCATCGATAATCTCTGACAGTGAAATAATTGTAATGCTGTTAAAAATTGCTGTACTTTTTCTGTATCTTTTTTTTGTAGTTTTTCAGAACGATATGCAATTACGGTATGCAAAGCACTATCGAGGCAACTTATCATTTGAGAACGATACGTTTTTAAAAACTCATTTATCTCATAAACGTCTTCTGTTGGATTAATTATATTGTTTGAATTAGTATCAGGAACTCGATCAACAAAAGTAGAATTTTTATACAATTCCGCATCTAAGGATATCGTTTTAAAAGAAGCATTTCTCACATGAAGCCGATACTCGCGCAATCGCTCGGCTAGATTTTGTAATTTTTGCATAACTACCTTGGTCGATAAACCATTAGATAAATTATCAATTGCTTGTGTTTGTAAAATTTTAATCATTGCCTGTAATTGCTCGGTTCTGGGTGGATTGCACTTACCTAAAATTTTGTAATCGGTACGTTGGCATAATCGTTCGGTACGATAAATTTTGTGATATGCCTCCAAAAGTTGCTGGGCTTGCTTTATTTCTATATTTGTTAAAGAATGAAATGAGCCTAAAATTTTTGGTAATTGCTTAATTTTAGTATCATTGAGAATTGCCCAATCACTCATCAAATATAATCCGCGCTCCAATAAATATTTATTCAGTTCTCTGTGCTGTTTGACTTTCCGATTTGTCCAAGTAACGAGACTACTTTTATCTGGATCGAAATTTTCTAAGATTTCTCTAGCCAAGCATTTATAACCTTTTGATGGCTCCAAACTGCCATCATCATCAAGAACATAACCTAATAAATCACGACTTTTAAACCCGTGAAAATCACCAAATTGTTGCTCTAATGATAAACAAGTTTGTTCAATCTGCCAAGAAATAAAACAGAGTAAACAACGCTGGGCAATTAAACTAGAACCACTGGAGTTATTATGAGATAATTCCAGTAATTGCTTTTGAATAAAAATATCCGATTCGGAATTAATATCAAAAGAATTAGCAAAAGTTTCGTTAAAAAATATCTTTGCTATCTCAATTTCTTTGCATTTGCGTTTGTCATCGTTACTGGGCAGGATGAGAGTGTAGTATTTTAGCTTGTTCATTTCCCAATTTGTTTACAATTATTGTTTTTGGCTTATCTCCCCATATCTCTATATTGCTGTCATTGCTTCTTAACTCTTAAGGCATCGGGGGGTATGCAGCTTTGTTAATATACTTCGCGATGGCGCCAAATTACTACGATTCTTCGTCAGAAACGCCACGCGAACAATTAAAAAACCATCGAAAATGGATTTGAAGTTTTGGCATACCTCCTTTTAACACCGGAAATATATACAGTTTAACGGAGTTCGATGGCGGTAGCTACTCCCTGCGAGAGCAATCGCATTCGTCACCTTGCCTGTACTATTTTTAATCGAGCAGCGGTTGCCTGCACTAGACATCTCCGGAAAACAGAAAAGACCCCTCTCCAAACCTCCCCCCGCAACGGAGAGAGGCTTTAAAACCCCCCTTCCCTCGTAGGATACTGTGCTGGCGCCAAACGGTGTATTACCCAGGGCAAACGCATCTAAAAAAGGTTAAGGGGATATTGACAAAAGTCGATGTTAATGTATTAAAAATTATCTGAGGTTATTTTTACAGAAAATAGTTAAATTTTACATAAAGTAGACTGTTTGTACGAAAGTATGGTTATATTGTTTAATTGACATTAAAAAACAAAGTTGTTGGGATTATTTAAGGCGCCACCACTGGCAACGTTTACCGTAATGAAAGGTTGGAAGATATCTCTACCTGTGAAACCATCTGCATCAATTTCGACTTTGAAGTTATTGCTGATGCTACCCTCTACAACTCTAACGTAGCCATCGGTAAAGGCATTAGTTCCAGTGTAACCACCACGTACCAAGCTATCGAGTAATTGTGTAAATACAATTGTATCTTTGCCAACCTCGAAGTCTGTAATGGTGTCACCTTTGTCACGAATGCTTGTGTATACAAATTGGTCATTGCCACCTTTACCAGTCAGCTTATCTGCACCTTGTAAACCTATAATGCGCTCGCCTTTTGAACTACCTGTAAGTTCGTCATAACCTGATGTGCCAAGAATTTCATTATTGCTTTGTGTAAGCTCTATGCTTCTTATTGCTGTAACAGGCGCCGTATTTAGTTCTTTGAGAGAGACTTTTTTATCTTTAAACTGAGCAAACTCAATATTAGTTAGGGTGTCTGTTCCATCTCTTTTTGTGCCACCAATATGGGCAATAGTAACTGTCTTTAAGTCTGTCTTGGAAAGAGTAAGTTTATAATCGTTGTAGTTACCAGAATAGACGGCTATATCTCCGTTACTACCTCCTCCATCAAGAATATCGTTGCCTTTACCACCATCGAACTTATCATCTTTGGAACTTCCAGTCAGCTTGTCTGCTCCATCACCGCCAATAATAACAACACCATTATTCTTATATTCTATTAAGGTAGCCTTTGTTGATAAATAGTTAAATGGATAAGCTGTGTATTTTTCATTCAGCTTGTTAAAAAATGATGCTGCAGAAATGGTGTCGGCGCCTACTGTGCCATATAAAATTGGCTTATTACCTTCGAGAAATTTTGTACTACCATTGTTAAACAGTTGATCTGATAAAGCACCCATGTCCAAAAGTAATTTAATAGAATTAAGACCTTTCCAAGTTGACATTTTTACACGGTCATTATCAAATGACTGCTTATTATATGTTGTCGTTGGAAGTGAGCCAACAAAGTTGATATTTACTGTTCTACCAATACGGGATGGGTCAACGCGCGCTTCAAGATATGGATTACCTGCACCTGCAATTGCACCTCCTCCAATAAAATCAAAATTTTCCTGACGACCCTTCTGAAATTCAACGGCAAAGTTCTCTATTCTCTTTGCACCGTTTGCTTCAACAATAAATTTTGCATTATCAGAAATTTGAAATGACTGGGAGTTGTAGACATAAACCCGCTGTGCATAATCATCAAAACTGTCTTGATAATCAGTTTGCCTCATATCCCAGTTTAAGTTACTTACCTTTAACTTATTAGCTACCTCTTGTTTGGTGTAACTTCCAGCGGGGACTAACGGGGTAGACGACCCTGGATTAAAAAATTTTTGTACAAGTTCAAACGTAGCTCCTACAGCAAACCTTCCTGCACCAGCCATAAAATCTTTTTTATCAACATTAACAGAAGTTACTTTTGGTAATGTTAATGGTCGAATTAGGCTATCATTCACAAGATTTTTAGAAGTTGTTGTTGTTCCATACAAATATAAATTAGTAACTTCTTTTGCAGTTAGGTCTGGCATAATTTTTATCCATTGTTATTTCTAAATTTTCATAAAAATGCTAATTAGCAAATTCATGTTATAAATATTATAAGTGCATTTTTCGAGATGTATTTTATAAGCGTATTGGTCTATGTCATTAAATTTAGGGTGTTGATTTGTAACGGATATAAACGCAGATAATTTATTAATTATAAACAAAATCTAGTCGTTAAAAATTAACCATTCGTTACATCTGTTCACCATCCGTTGCCAATAATTACTCCTGACATGTTAGATTTAGCACTATACCAGTATATCGCTTAGATAGATTATTTCCAAAGAGAAAAATGATAATAAGTCTAAAATCATATTAACTTTACACTTGAGTGTGGTTTAGAAAAGTATAAAGTAATATAGTTAAATATTATATGAAGTAGATTGTTTGTACGAAAATACTGTTATATGGATTGTAACTTATTTATGATTTTGATGACCCATAATTTAGAGACGTTACATGTAACGTCTCTACGTCTCTACTATTACTCGGCTACTCGCACAACTAACGCATAAGATTGAGGTTGAGTAATGCGATACGCGCGGACTATTACCTCTACTGTGGATGCGGGTATATCATTCCAAATAACCTGTTCAACATTATTATACCTATCAAATTCTGTAGATGTCGGCGCCATATTTCCATGTCGTTCTTGTCCATCAGATGTTTTGACAATTAAATCTAAGTCGTTTTGAAGTGCTTCTCCTGGATAGTCAACCCATACTAATGTTACTTTGAGCAGCGAGTCAGTATCTTTAATCTCAACTTCAATTTTTTCCTCTTCACTTGTATCAAGAGCAGTACCTTCATCTTTAAAAATAACTCGCTCGTTCTCACCTCGTGGCGCCACTGTTGCAGCTAAGTCAACTCTACCAAAACCTTCGGCAAAGTTAGGAATTTCTCCTGCTTCTGAGGGGACATATTGACCTGAGATATCTTTGGCGCCGTTAATAAGCATGGCTTTAACTAAAGCACCACTCGGAGAATTATAATTTTCTTTCTTTAGAAAATACTCTCTAACCACCGCAGCACAACCCGCAACTAACGGAGTTGCCATGCTAGTACCCGATAAAAATGCATAAAGGGGGTCTGTAGATGTGCCGTAAAATGGTTTTATATTTGCTTCTCGTGAAGCAGTAGATAAAATTACAGTACCAGGCGCCACAATATCAGGTTTAATACGGTCGCCTTGAGTTGGACCTCGACTACTAAAAGCTGCCATTCCTTCGGGGTTATCACACCAACCATCTGAAGCTATCGGTTCAGCACGATAGCGACCAAGAGTACTATATGGTTTTGATAGCTCAGGTCTGTTATTTTCTGTAGCACCAACTGTTATACAATTTTTGGCGGCGCCAGGTGAGGCAATAGAGCCATTGTCAATAACACCGTTTACATCTCTATCACGACCATCGTTACCTGCGGCAAAACAAATTACCATGTCTCGATGTTCCCAGACAAATTGGTCTACTTCTTGGCAATTAATATTGTATCTACCTGCAGTCGGGGCGCCCCAAGAATTAGTATGAACACGGGCGCCATCGTTTTCGTAAGGGACTTTAAATAAATCATTTAAATCTTCGGGTATACCTCCTAAACCTCCTCTGGGGTCTAAAAGAGATTGTAAAACAAGCTTGGCTTTGGGTGCCGTTCCTCTAATGGCGCCACCCATACTTTCCGAAAAACCATCACCTAACACCGAACCAGTAACGTGAGTCCCATGTCCATCAGGGTCAGAAGCTATTGCTTTCCCCAATGCATAAAGCTTGAGTACCCTACCTGTAAAAGCAGGATGAACATCCTCGGTAGAACCTTTATCAAAACCACTATCAGCAACTGCGACAATTTGACCTTCACCTTCAAACTTGGCGATGTCGTGGGTTTTATCTGCATTTATTACTGAATTCGCTGCATTATTATATAGTTGTGGTGCTACGTGTTCTTCAATATGTCGTACCTCATCTATTTGTGCCAAATCTTCTATATACTGTGCTTGTACCGAAAGCCTAATTGAGTTGCGCGCAAATTGTAAGTCATCAATATTAATTCTCGCAGCAGTCGCAAGGCGCCTTTTTAGGTCGTCATTAATTTCAACATTATTATGGAATACAATATCAACTTCCTTGGGTTGCCGTGATATTGTTTTATCTAACTCGCCAAGTTCAAGTAAATTTGTTCTTCTAGGGTCAACAGTTCCAGGACGTAATGCGGGTGCAACTTTAAAACCTTCTAAATATATGTTTGCCCATTGTACAAATGGTAAATTCCGAATCGCATCTAAATCAGCAGGTTCGTAACAACAAATATAAGCGTTTTCTGGTACATACTCAAGAATGGAGGCGCCGATATCAGCCAGTTGACTTTTTTGCTCGCGAGTCAAGGGTTGGGTTGCTTGGATTATTATATAGTTGGAGGTGGAACTATCTGGACTGATAAGATTGGCATATCCCATCGCATTGCTCTGCGCTTCTGGGTCTATGGAAATGCCATTGATAGTAATTTTTGCCATACTCACCTCATTTCTGCTTGACGTATAAATTTTATTACTTACTTTTTGGCGCCGTAATGTTTGTAAGAAAACGTAAAAAACGATATTTGATTATATAGTCATTTTTATTGTATAGTAATGTATCTTTTTTACCACAGAGACGTAGAGGACACAGAGGGAAGAGTTATTAGTTATTAGTAACATTAATTGCCAAATCTATAACTACGCTCATACTCGCCGATAGCTGAAAGCTATAGGCTAATAGCTTAAGTCCATTAAAATGGACTTGTAAAAAAGTGAACTTCAAAACTTGCTTATTATAAACTAGTGATTCATACGTAGAAGTGCAAGATTTGAGTTAGGGGAGACGGCTAATGGTTAATGTGGCGCCTGTGGTAAGGTTTTCTTCTTGTTACTTACTGTGGTCAAAAAAGTAAATAGGCGCCTGCGGTAAGGTGCGCGAAAGCAGTTTAATTTTTCGTTTCACTAAAGATTGTAATGGCGCAGAGCGCACCCTACTCTCATCCTGCTGCCGGAGCAAACCTACCAAATGTTTTATTACAATAAATCATCCGTTACATCCGTTCCAACATCCGTTGCCAATCTGCTACATTTTGTCAAAATTTGGCGACTTTTCCGTAATAACCGCAAGTGAGAGTGAAGTTATTTATAACCACGTGCGTCATAACCATAAAACTAGAGAATAATATGAAATCAGTAGTTTCGGAGCGCGCTGCCTTAACTTCTCAGAAAAAAATGAAAATTTGGAAAAAGCTGCCCAGTTTGGCTGGAGTCGGTTTATTATCTTTTGGCATAACCTTAACACTTTTTAATACAGTCGCAATTAAAGCGTTTGCACACTCAGCAGGGACAGAAATAAATATTACTCAACAAAGTGCAGCAACAAAGCAACGCAGAAATAATCGTCAATATTCAACTTTACGTCGTAATAATAAAGGTTTAGAAGTAGAATATTTACAGCTTCGGTTGCGGGAATGGGGGTATTATAGACAAAATATAACAGGCAATTTCGGCGCCGACACAGAAAATGCAGTAAAGAGGTTTCAGCAAGATTCAGATATTTTCCCTACTGGAGTAGTAGACGCTCAAACTTGGGACGCTATTGAGAGAAAACCAAATACAACACCAAGAACTTCGCAGCGTTGCAATAGACCTACATTACAACCAGGTGCAGAAGGTGAAGATGTACGAGAGCTACAGCAGCGTTTATATGACTTAGGTTACCTGAAAATTCGTCCTTCAAATTACTTTGGGCAAGCTACTAAACAAGCGTTAATTCGCTATCAACAGCAGCAAGACTTACCAGCAACTGGTACTGTAAACGCGCGCACTTGGGAAGCATTAAAACTTTCGTGTAAAGCTGAAACAGTTTTTGTTGTTGTAATACCAGTTAAAGATAGATTTACTTTGGCAGACGTAAAAGATTATATATCAGGCGCCTTTGTTTACAATACAGACGATGGTCCTTACATAAATGCAGGTCAGTTTCCTAACCAACAAAATGCAAGAAGACGCGCTGATTTTTTGCGCGGTAAGGGATTCGATGCCCAATTAATTAGAAGAAACAATAGTTAAAATGTATGGTGGGCAGTGCCCACCTTACTGTGAATCGAATTTTGAAATAGGTATTGACATGCGAAAAGCATCATAACTATATTATTTAACGTGGCATTATATCATCAAGTTTGAGTTTTATATTTGGGAAAAGTGAGGAAGTTATATTTTGACCTAAACGATATTGTTGTTGCTGGTATGTATCGCCCACTAACTGACAAACGGTAAAGGTAGGTTGTTTTGGCTTACCAATAAATTGTAAACCTCCTAGACCTAAAAAATCTATAATCCAGTACTCTTGGATACCTAGAAATGCATATTCTTCAACGACTAATGATATTTTCTTTTTGCTAGGGAAGCTACTTCAATTGCACATCCCCAAGATAATGTTACACCAGAACCACCATGTCCATAATTATGGATTATTGAGGAATTTGGTTCATATTCCAATCGTAAATTTTGTTTACGACTAGGGCGTAATCCTACTTTTACCAGGGCAAACGCATCTTAAATTGGCTTTGGGCAAGGAATAGCGGTCAAGTGGGAGCGCAGAGTTTCTTCAAATACGACTA
>NZ_RSCL01000030.1:0-85886 GCF_003991905.1 Dulcicalothrix desertica PCC 7102
TCTTCGTCATCCTGAATTTTTGCTTTTTTCTTGGTTGTAATCTTTTGTACTTCAAATTGAAGTGCGGAATGTGGGTTTAAACGTTCTAGATAACCATCCTTTCTTACGACAAACGCTGGAATTGGTTGCCGATAAATGGGTTGTGGCAGTTTTGTACGTACTCTCAAATGGGACGAAACGCTACGGGGAATTACAACGCGAAATCGGTAATATTTCTCAGCGAATGCTAACGAAAAGCTTGCGAGATTTAGAACGCAATGGGTTGGTAAACAGAAAAGTGTATCCAGTGGTTCCACTAATAGTAGAGTATTCTTTAACGCCACTGGGAGAAAGCTTAAATGGGGTACTCAAATCATTATGTGATTGGTCAAATCAAAATTTTGATGAAGTAGAAGCGGCAAGAGATAAATATGATAAACAAACTCCATACAACTAACAATATGCTGCTATTCTTCTGGCGCCTATGGTCGCACGCATTAATTTTCTTACATGAAAAGCTTATTCATTAGTAGGGTGGGCACTGCCAGCCCTTTCAACATGTACATCAACGTACAAATTTTAAGCTTTCTGCTTTTTTAAAAATAAAATCTGTAAAAATACTTATCACGCTTCTTTTTCGTAATTTAATATTAGCGTTAATTGACATTCCTGACTGCAACATAACTTGGCGGTTATGAATTAATAAAGCTTGTCTATCTAAGCTAACTTTTGCAGGAAACCGCCAGTAAGGATATAGTTGGTCTGGAGGTAAAGCATCAGAACCTATCTCAATTAATTCGCCTTTAACATCACCATATTCTTGAAAGGGAAACGAATCTATTCTCACATCTACTTTTTTACCATTACGAATAAAACCAATATCTCGGTTGGTAATATAGACTTTGGCAATTAAGTTATCTTTTGGAACAATTTTTAAGATTGGTTCGCTAGAATTTGCAACAAACCCAGGAGATTTTGCTTTTAGCTCAAAAATTGAGCCTGATATTGGGGCAATAATTTTTTGATATTTTAAAGTTTCTTGAGTTTGAATTAGTTTACTATCTATCTCGCTAATTTGACTATTCAACTCATAGATACGTTTTTGATTCTCTAAAATTACTTTGGATACTTGAGTATCGATTTCAGCGATATTTTTCTCATTATTAGTAATTCGTAATAGCAAATCCTCTTGTGATGCTGCTACCGTACCGCGTAATTTTTGGTTCGTTCGAGTTAGTTCTAACTGGAGTTTTTGTTCTTCTTTAGTTAAGCGAGTAACTTCAGCCAGTTTTGTGCTAACGTCCTGCTGCTGTTTTAAATATTGAATTTGGGAAATTGCCCCAATTTTTGCCAAAGGTTTAAATCTATTTAAAATACCTTGATTGATTGTCAACAGTTCTTTTGCACTACTTAGCTGTGCTTGTATTTGTAAGAGTTCTTGTTTTACTTGTCCTGTTGTTAATTTAGCATCTTCTATCCGAGAAGATAAATCAATTTGTCGATTTTGTAGTCGTAATTTTTGTTCGGATGTTAAATTCACTAAATTTTCACCATTTAATTGACTGCGATATAATTCATTTTCGCTGACATAGGTAGCTCGACTTTTCATTAAAAAAGCTAATTCTGGTTTGATGGTGAACTGGGTATTGTTTTGAATTACACCTGACGAATAAGACGATTCTTGCAAGCTAATCCGATAAAAATTAGTTTCTTGTTGAAGAGCGTTTCTTTGTTGTAAAAGTGCGCGACGAGTTTGCTTGAGAGCAAGCAATTGTGCTTGAGAAGAGGTTTGCTCTAAACTAATTAGTATCTCACCTTTTTGAACAACTTTGCCTTCTTTTACATGAATTTCTTTAACCACACCACCAACAGGTGCTTGAACTTCTTGTACGGTGCTTTTCGGTTCTAGTTTACCAGCAGCGGGAACTGATTCCTCGATTTGAAAAACCGAAGCCCAGACAATTGTAAAAACTGTAATTCCAAATATACTCCAAGCAATTAATCGCGACCAAATAGGAGATTGTTCTAATAATATAGGTTTGTCAAATTTGGTTTGGATAGCCATAAATTATTTTAAAGTTGTGCGTCTTGCTGTTTATAAAGACAGTAGTAATAACCTTGCTGAGACATTAAATCATAGTGCGTACCTTGCTCGACAATTACACCAGCATCCATCATTAAAATCATGTCCGCGTTACGTATCGTTGTCAGACGATGAGTAATAAAAAATACTGTTTTATCTTTAAAAGCTTCGGCTAAATTGCGACAAACTTGGGCTTCTGCATTATAGTCTAATGCACTGGTTGCTTCATCTAATATCAAAATCTGTGGATTTTGTAGTACCGTTCGTGCGATTGCAACTCTCTGTCTCTGTCCACCAGATAAACTCGAACCACGTTCCCCGACTTTGGTATTGTAGCCTTGAGGTAAGTTCATAATAAAATCATGAGCAAATGCAACTTTTGCTGCTGCAATAATTTCATCATCACTGGCATCAGGATAGGCAAGAGCTATGTTATCGCGAATAGTACCCTCAAATAATAGGGTGTCTTGGAGAACCACACCAATTTGACTTCGTAAAGAATACAATTCCACCTTGCTAATGTCGTAACCATCTATAGAGATTTGTCCAGCTTGGGGTTCATAAAGTCGAGGTAGTAATTTCAATAAGGTACTCTTACCCGAGCCACTTTGTCCAACTATTCCAACGAAAGAACCTGGAGGTATTTTGAGGTTAATATTACATAATTGTAAAGTACCTCCATGTTTAAAGCCAAAGGAAAGATTATCGTAGCGAACATTACCTACAATCGTAGGCATTAATATATTTTGAGCATCACTTTGAGTTTCTTGAGGTGTATCTAAAATATCGCTGAGTCGCTGTAAAGACAATGCCGTTTCTTGAAAATTTTGCCATAGTTGAACTAAACGTAATAGGGGAGTCGTGACATATCCTCCCAAAATCCGAAAGGCAATTAATTGTCCTAAAGTTAATTGTTGTTTGAGTACCAAAAAAGCTCCAACCCACAAGACTAATAAATTTGAGAATTTATTTAAAAAACTACTGATAGAGCTTGCTGTAGTTTGTGTTGAGATAATTTTAAATCCAGCGCTAATATAGCGTGCATATTTCTCTTGCCATTTCCAACGCGCTCGCATTTCCAAGTTTTGCGCTTTGACTGTTTGCATACCTCCCATAATTTCCACAAGATAAGAATGGGTATCGCTATTACATTCAGCTTTATTATTTAACTGTCTGCGAATAATTGGTGATACCATCAAGTTAAGTAAAGCAAACAGCGGTACAGTAGCTAATGCAACAACTGTTAATATTGGACTGTACATCAACATCACTAAGATGTAAATGATAGAAAATATTGCATCCATTACAACAGTCAAAGCTGTACCTGTTAAAAAAGAGCGAATATTTTCTAGTTCGTGTACCCTAGTTGCTAATTCCCCTACCGGACGACGTTCAAAGTAAGATAATGGCAACCGCAGTAAATGATTAATAACCTCCGTACCTAGAGATAAATCGATTCGATTGGTAGTATCTACAAATAATTGCGTGCGGATTGCAGTTAATACAGCTTCAACAACCGCAACAACAAGCAAGAATATTCCAAATACTTCTAAACTATCGGGGCTATTTCCAACAATTACTTTATCAATAATTACTTGCGTTGCTAGAGGGTTGACTAGCCCAAATATTTGTACTACCATCGAAGCAATTAGAACTTCGATTAAAACTTTGCGATAGCGTTGGAGTGCGGGTATAAACCATCGCAAGCTAAAGTGAGATTGGGGAGTATTTTTGGTTGGTTGTAGTAGTAAAACAGTTCCTTCACTTCCCCAAGTATCGATAAAATCAAGAATTTTGCGACGTACTACACCGATTTCTGGAATTGCGATGACTAATTCATTTACATTACTTTTATAAATAATTGCAAAACTATCTTGATAAGCAATCATCACCGGAGGTTGGAGTTTACCTACCGCAGTTGCCGGAACCTTCACCATTTGAGTCGTTAAACCCATCAATTCCGCAACCGCAGCGCAAAATTGTAGCGAAAAACTGCCCATTTGCTTTGCGATAATTTTCTTTAACATATCCCGACGGAAAGGGATATTAAAAAACTTACTCAACATTTGGAAACAAGCTAAAGTAGCTTCTTCTTTACCTCTACCTTTTACATAAGGATAATTTTGGGGATTATTTTCATCCTCTAAAGGTTGCAATGCTGAGTGATTAACATCCGGTGCGTCAGGAACATTGGTTACATCTATAGATGTTGATGCTGATGAAGTAAATTTAGAAATCATATTTATCGCATCATGACGTACACCTAACAAGCGTAAATTTCCTCTAGTAGAAATTTTTGATGTTGTATCCCTACATTCAAAACGACTTGCAATCACAAATTCTTTCTGTGAGCTACTGCTAACTAACCATAAATATTCTGAATTTAATTTTTGAGCAGAAAATTTGTGTCCTGTTTTAATTTTTAGTTGATTATTTTCAATCAGATTTTGAGCTAGTTTTACTAAATCTGTTTCTGCATCTGCTTGCCTACTTAATTCCTCTCCTAATAAATCATACACTTCGATTAATGCAGCGGAACTATTTAGTTCATTAAACAAAACTGAATTCTGCTCAACTAAATTGTTAAAATATTGACTATCTATATTTAAACAAATAACTTCTGTGGAAGCAATGACTGTTTCGCAAGGTATCTCTCGCAGATAACTAACCCAACCAAACATTTCTCCCGAAGTAAGCAATTTTAGAGTGTTAGCTTTCTGATTGCGTGGGTCATAACCTAAAAGACGTGCTTGACCTTGATAAACAATGCTCACATATTCTGGCATGACCTCCCGATTTGATATTACCTGTCCAATGCGATAGCGTAATAACTCTACTTGCGTGGCTAATGTTATTAATACGTTTTTTGGCAGGCGATCAAAAGGTGAAATGCCAGCAAGAAACTCTAAGATACTATCAGCTTGTGTAGACATTATTATGCCGGAAGTCATTACTATAATCCTTTCACTAAATTAAAATTGCTTTTAATTGCTTTTATAAGTACTTCTAACTTGCTCATTAACCCACATATCGAATAATTCATCAAGCAATTTGCGTTGCATTATATCATCCAACCGTGCAGGTAAAAATTGTTCCAAGCGAACAATAACAAAATAACCTTCGATCTGATTAGGCGCCCAAAGTTGACCGGGTTTACTAGCGGTTAATATTCTTGCTAGATGTGGATGAGTTTGTGCCAATGTCACAGGACCTATTACACCATCAGTATAAGCCTCAAGACCTTCAGAAAATTCGCGCGCTAATTCAGCAAATGACTGTTCCGAACCTTGAAGTCTAAAATAAATTTCAAAAGCTAATCCACTGTCTTTTAAACGAATCAACGAATAAACTGCTCTGTCATAATTTGCTTTAACTTTAAAAAAATAAGAATCAACCTTATGGCTAAAATTTTCTTTTTTAAATTGATATATTTTCCAATTGCGAATCGCTAACTCTTCCATCTCCTCCAAACTCATACCATGATTTTGCAACCAAGCTTCTTTTGCTTCCACCGATGCAATATGATAACGTCGTTCAAACTCTTGAATTGCAAGCGCACATTCCGACTCTGTACAAGGAATATCAGCAATCGCTTGGTCGATTACAACACCACGCCAAACCTGTGGCATAATCTGATAGCGATTTAACAACTTCGGTAACTCTAGTGCATGAATAGTTGTCTCTCCGATTTGTATGGTGGGTGCATTCATAGTTTTTTCCTCAACAGCATTTTGGTACTATCAAACACGGCAACCTTAAAAATACGCAGATGTAGAGACCGGAAATTCACGGTCTCTACAAAGTTTACATTAAGCGATGTAAGTTAAAGATGCTGGGTCAACATTAATTCGTAGTACAAGTTCTGCACCACTAACCTCAAAAGTCTTGGCCTCAAAGTAATTTCCTTTGTCTTGGATGTCAGCAAAGTCAGCAACACCCGAAACTCCAAAGTCACTTAGGTCAATCTTGTCTATACCAACTTCATAATCAGCAATAGTCAAGGAATAGCCAACCCCATCTTTGTTGACAGCAACGAAAGTATCTGCTTGCTTATCTCTTGTAATAACAGTAGCGAAGGGGTCATTTTGTAAGTCAGTAAGCAACTGAGCATTATATTGGTTGGAACCTCCTCCCACCAAAATATCGTCTCCCCAGGCATATAAGATGTCTGAAGCAGAACCACCTACAAGAATGTCACTTCCCTTCTCAGGTTGGCTCGTTGCAGATGTTTCTCCATCACCAGACAATATATCAGCACCCGCACCACCAAAAAGAGAATCATCACCTTTACCACCTAAAAGAGTGTCAATGCCTCCAAGTCCTTCAAGAATGTCATTTCCATCTCTTCCACGAATTGTATCTGCAGTAGATGTTCCTCTTAAGCGATTGTCACTATCGTTACCAACTATTGTCGCCATATTAATTCTCCAGAAATAGGGGTTACACAACTAAGCGCTTAGTATTATTTAAAACTAGGCGTTATTGAGCGTCTGCTCAACATGAGTATTAATATATACTTTAATTTATGAGAAATATATGAAAATTTGATGAGACAATTCTCATTTTCTAACGGTAACACGGTGCCAGTCCTTTTACCTTTACTTTGTATTGCTCAATAAAGCTTTAATATGCTCTTATTAGCTTCAATTTACTTAACACATGCTTGGTGCTATTTGCACTGTTGTTTATTTGCGTTCACCAACCAAGTGTAACTATAGACTTATTTCTATGTTACTATTTTATCAAGAGATTGTACTTAAGAACTATTGAACTAAGAAAAAATGTAGGTGAAAGTTCTACCAGCTTCTTTCATGCTTGATATTATGTCCGGTTGATTACCCATAATTTCCGACAATGTAGAGACGCGTTCACGGAGTGTACCGAAGATAAATTTCGCGTCTCTATCAGTTAACCGAGCAGTATTGTTATCTGCCCACATATCCGCTGTTCTTTGTTCAGGCGTCTTTTAACTGAAAAGTCATGTGGGTTCGCCAACCCACACCTTTTACTCATTCTTGTGCTTTAATGAATTGTGTTTGAGTTGTTGAGGTGGGTTGAGAAAGATTTTCTGTGGATGTTGATGTTGGTGCCACTCCTACAAGTGCAGTTGTGGTGGTTGTTAAAAAACCTCAATTCAATCCACTGTGTATCGAATGCATCTTGCCCAGTTCCATAAATAAGGGCGCCGTATCTCACATCTTGCACCTTCTCAACAAGGGTAACAGTCTGCGGCAGTTGGCAGTGAGGAATGCCAGTTAGGATGTTACTTTTGTAAAACATAGCAAAAGTATTCAACATCTCGATTTTTGAGTGCTTTATAAATAGGACTTTCTTGACATCCAGCAAACCAACTTAATAGTTTTTGTAAATACTTGGGAGCATTTTGCTTAATTAATGTTAATTTTCTCCCGTTATCTAAATCCATTGCTTTAACAACATTATCCGTAATTAGCTCTGATTTTAAAATTTTAAAACCAGATGATTGTAACAAACCTTTTATATTATCAATTTCGTCTTTTGAACGAAAGTCAGCGAACAAAAAGTGACCATTGGGACGAAGAACTTTATAAACTCCAGAAAAGAAATTTTCAATCGAAGCATAGCAATGTGATGATTCAACGTTGACAACAGCATCAAATGAGGAGTCCGCAAACTCTAATGATTCTGCATCCCCTATACAAAAATTTAGCTGTGGAATAACATGATTTTTTTGACAAAATTTAATATTACGTTCAGAAAAATCAACTCCTGTCATTGTTTTGGGATGTAAGTAGCGTGCAATATATGAAGAACCACCACCACGTCCACATCCAACTTCCAGAACATCTAATCCATTTAGTGGAATAGCATTTGCAACATGATGATAAAGTTGAGCGCTATAAAGCTCTTCCTGTTCATAATCACTCAATAATAGCTTAATTTCCTGCTCTAAATTCACATACCCATAATTCATAAAAGTTATTTTATTGTTTGCCACATTTGATGCAAGTAGGTTGTACCATCTTTTCCAAATAAGTTTTTTCAAGGGAGAATCAACAAGGTAGAGTACGAATTGCTGAAATGGACTCTTCATAGTGTTTCGTATGTTTAGTAATATATTTATTCCACTTAAGCTAAAATTATACAGCAGCGCGATGGTAAAATATGGTTCAACGAATGAAGGTTGCTTTAGTATTAACTCTTGGTGTACTTGCTGTCTCTACTTCTGCTATATTTATCCGACTAGCATTTGAGTCTGCGTCCGTGTACAACGTCGGGTTTAGCTTGGTAATAGCTGCTTCTCGCTTGAGTCTTGCATCGCTAATTTTGCTGCTTACAAGTTTGACACCGCGTAAATCACAGGAATTACAGCAACAGGCAAATTTTAATTATACTGCTTTTTACTATGCAGTAGGCGCCGGGTTTTGTCTAGCTTTACATTTTGCGACTTGGATTACGTCATTAACTTATACTTCTATTACTGCTTCTACTACGTTAGTTACTACTAATCCTATTTGGGTAACATTTATAACTTGGCTGTGGTTGAAAGAAAAACCAACTTTCCTCACTTTATTAGGCATTGGCATTGCGCTTGCTGGGGGAATTACGATTAGTTTAAGTAGTTCAAGTATAGATACATCTAGTCAACCATTGTTAGGTAACTTTTTAGCTTTAGTCGCATCATGGGCAGCGAGTTTTTACCTACTACTAGGCAGAGAATCACAACGACGAGGATTAAGTATAAGTAAATATATCACAGTCGCTTATACAACTTCAGCTTTAGTACTTTTACCTGTACCCTTTTTTGTTGGCGCCAGCTATATTAATTATCCTAGCCTTGTGTATTTTTACATCGCATTAATGGCACTGATTCCGCAATTAATCGGACACACAAGCTTTAACTGGGCCACACGTGTTATGTCACCAATTATAGTAACACTTGTACTATTGTTTGAACCAATAGGCGCCAGTCTACTTGGATATCTAATATTTAAAGAAGTCCCTAAACCCTTAGAATTAGTAAGCGCAGTAGTTATACTTGTGGGTGTCGCATTAGCAATATTAGGAACTCGACGTATAACGTAAGTTGGCAACCTTAGCGCGGAAACCCAACAAATAAGACAAGAAGTATTAGTCGCACCAAGCGATTATTCTAAAATTAATACTAATAGCGTTCCAGATTTAGTACAGTTATAATAAATTTAAAGAAGCAACAGTACGGCAAAGTTATGCTACAGACTTTTAGAGCAACCTTAAGGGGCGACTCGTTGGAATGGGGAGAAGAAGTGCGGGGCAATTTGAGAGACGATAGCCCGGTGCAAGTGTTAGTCACAATTTTGGAAGAAGAGCCAAGTCTTAAGACAAAGGGGCGTGGGCAAAGGATGGCAGCAGCCTTGGAGAAGCTAGCGCAAGCACAAGCTTTTGCAGGAATTGACCCAGTAGTTTGGCTTTCTGAAGTGCGGCAAGATCGGGAACTTCCAGGTCGGAATGAATGATGCTTTTAGACAGTAATATTATTATTTATGCCGCTCAAACTGAGAATGCTTGGTTACGTGAGTTTATTAGCGAACACGAGCCTGCAGTTTCATCTTTAAGCTACGTAGAAACATTGGGTTACCATCGCCTGACCGATATAGAAAAACAGTTTCTTGAAGAATTTTTCTCAGTATCGCTGGTTATCCCTATTTCCCAACCCGTCCTGAACCAAGCAGTCGTGCTGCGCCAGATACGACGTATGAGCTTAGGGGATGCCATAATTGCGGGGACTGCATTGATGCATAATTTAAAGCTAGTAACGCGAAACATTAAAGACTTTCAATGGATTGAAGGCTTACAATTGTTGAATCCTTTTGAGCAATAAACTCGGCGTGTAATATATATATGTAGGTTGGGTGTAGCGAGCGCGGAACCCAACAAAAATTAACTTTATGTCTCACATTTTGGTCGAAGACCTCAAAAAAAGCTTCTTCGTATCTGAGCGCACCTCTGGAGTTTTTGGTTCAATACGAGGGTTGGTGCAACGTCAAACTAGGGAAGTTTATGCATTGAAGGGTGTTTCCTTTTCGCTTGAGCAAGGGGAACTTGTTGGTTACATTGGTCCAAATGGCGCCGGAAAATCAACTACAATTAAAATTCTCAGTGGTATTTTAGTACCTACCAGTGGAAAATGTAGAATTGGCGGTCGAACTCCTTGGAAAGATAGAATTAAACATGTTGGTCGTATTGGAGTTGTGTTTGGGCAGCGAACGCAGTTATGGTGGGACTTGCCAGTAATAGAGTCTTTCGATTTGCTTCGAGATATTTACCGCGTTCCAGATGTAGAATATAAAAAGACGCGCGATGAAATGATAGATTTGTTAGCGCTTGAAAGTTTTCTTAATACTCCGGTAAGACAATTAAGTCTTGGTCAAAGGATGCGGTGTGACTTTGCCGCAGCAATGCTTCACAAACCTGATATTCTTTTTCTTGATGAACCCACTATTGGACTTGATGCAGTTTCAAAGCTTGCTGTGAGAAAATTTATCAAAACTCTTAATAAAGCGCATCAAGTAACTACCATCCTCACCACCCACGACATGGATGATATCGAAGCACTATGCGAACGGGTAATTATTATAGGTGGAGGTGAAATTCTTTGTGATGGTTCCTTAGCAAAACTTCGTTCTCAAGTTTCCTCACGTCGTTATTTAAAAATACATCTAGCAAACGATGATTTCTTCTTTCAGGAACAAGGAGTTAGCATTATCTCAAAAGAAGGTCGCACTGTAACACTTGCCTTCGACCCATTAAAAATATCTGCTGCATCTCTAATTGCTCATGTTACCTCAAAGCACGAAGTAGAAGACCTTTTTGTCGAAAATCCACCAATAGAAGAAATAGTTGCAGAACTATACGCAAATGGAGAATCTTAAGAAACCGGGTTTCTACGCGAAATCTTGTTTGCATTACAATCTATCAATAAGAAACCCGGTTTCTGTTTTAAACGAGGGATGGGATGAACGCTTACTGGTCACTGTTTATTGCTAGGTTTGCACTCCTACTTCAATACCGCACAGCTGCTCTAGCAGGAGTAGCAACTCAGTTTTTTTGGGGTTTTGTAAAAGTCATGGTCTTAGAAGCATTCTTTACACATGCAACTTCTGCTCAACCGATAACTCTTCGTGAAACTATAGGATACATATGGTTAGGACAAGCATTTTTATTTGCAGTAGTTCCTTGGGGTGGTGATAAAGACATTCAAGAGTTAATACGTACTGGCGCCGTAGGATACGACTTACTTCGACCCACAGACCTTTACAATTTCTGGCTAACTCGCGCACTGGCACTTCGCACGGCGCCTATTATTCTCCGTGCTGTTCCTCTACTATGTATAACAGCATTTGTATTTCCCCTTGTTGGAATTGGGCAGTGGTCGCTTACATTCTCACCATCGTTTGCTTCTTTCATTGCTTTTGTAATCTCTTTTATTGGCGCCATTCTTCTTTCATCTGCATTAACAATGCTTTTCACAGTATCAATGATGTGGACAATTTCCGGCGATGGAGTTAATAATTTCCTTCCCCCTCTTATTATTGTTTTTTCTGGGATGATTATTCCTCTGCCACTTTTCCCTGAATGGCTAAAACCTTTACTCAATGCACTTCCCTTTTCTGGACTAGTTGATAAACCTTTTCGTCTTTTTACTGGTAATCTTCCATTTAATTCGCTACCTAGTGTATTGCTACATCAAGCTTTTTGGATTTTTGTTTTTATTTTGCTTGGGCGCCTTTTGGTCAACCGTGGTGTAAAAAAGCTGGTAATTCAAGGGGGATGACTATGAATAATTTTTATCTATACGGACGATATATTTCTATATCATTTAAATCACAACTGCAGTACAAAGCGTCTTTCTTACTTCAACTTGTTGGACATCTACTAATAACTGTAATAGATTTCTTTGGCATTTGGGCACTTTTTGCTCGTTTTAATAGTATTGGAACATGGCAATTACCCGAAGTTGCTTTATTTTACGGAGTAATTAACATATCTTTTGCCACTGCCGATGCTTTAGGACGAGGGTTTGACTCAATGTGGCGATTTATAAAAAATGGTGATTTTGACCGTTTGCTGCTTCGTCCTCGCAGCACTGTACTTCAACTTTTAGGTACAGAATTTACTTTGAAGCGAATTGGTCGATTTTTCCAAGGATTTGTCGTTATGGTATGGTCGCTTACAACTCTTAATGTCAAATTAAATTTACAAATAATATGGCTTTTAGGCGCCTCATTTATTGGCTCAGTTGCATTGTTTCTAGGTATTGTAATTATACAGGCAACACTAACATTTTGGACTATTGAGTCTCTGGAAATTATGAACGTTCTTACTTATGGAGGTGTGGAAACGGCTCAATATCCTCTAGGAATTTATAACAAATGGTTTCAGCAGTTCTTTACTTTTGTGATACCCCTTGGTTGTGTGAGCTATTTTCCTTTAGTTGCAGTGCTAGGAAAAGATATATTAGTACCTTTATGGTTTTGTTACCTTTCTCCAATGGCTGGTATTGTATTTCTACTCGTTGCGCTAAAGTTGTGGAAAATAGGGGAAAAATACTATTGTTCTACTGGTAGTTAGTGAATTATTACGTGCAAATATATCTAAATCAACTACGATACCTTTGTTAGTAAAATCTGATACTACACCTTCAAAATCTTTAAACGCTCCGCGAATTAGTTTTATGACACTTCCAATTTGAATCTCACTCATAAACAGCAAAACTCCTCAATTATCTGAGCTTTAACTTCTTCGAGTGGAAAATTATCAGGATAAGTTGAAAACATTAACATTATGCCTTGAAGCGTCGAGGAAAAATAAAGTGAACGCTTTCGTGGGTTTTTTACACCAAGCTTCTTAAACATTTCTGTCTGAACTTCAAATTGGCGAGCTTGTTCATCCATTAACATTTTACTGTATTTGGCAACAACGGGGTCAAGTTTTGGTTGAGTGAACAGGTTAAGGTAAAATCTAAACACTTCAGGCTGGCGCCGCACATCTTCGAGGGCGCCAAGAGCAATATACTTTATTTGTTCGGCTGGAGTCTCGTTTGCTGCGGCTGTATTCATAACAACCAATATATTGTTGAGTGGTAGCCTTTTTCGATGAACATATTCATTGTTGCCTTCAGAATTTGCTCGGTAGTCGCGCGTCGAATGCGTTCATTTTCTGTTTGTGTGCGTGGCATGTTTGTAGTTAATTTTTTTTCATTCTATTTTTCAATTCATTAAGTAGGGTATTGGCAGATTCAACCCAGTCAGAAAACTCTGGCAGCATAGCATATACCCAGACGATTGCATGAAGTTTCCGCACCTGACTATATATTTCCACTATCTCAGGGTCAGGGGCATTTCCATAAGCTACCCTCCCCTTTTCGTTAAGATTCATCCAATCCCAGGCAATAGGCCCCATGCAGGTGTCTTCAAAATCGTTCCATACCCACCCTTTTGCAGTAGGAATTAAATTTAAAGCGTGAGCATCTCCGTGTAGTGGCTGTAGCAATGCAGTTGGATTTGATAACTGAGGTTGCAGATGATTGTAAGTTTCTTGTAAAAGTGTTAAGTCACTTTGAGATATAATACTGCCAATCTGCTCAAGCCGAAGAAGTCCACGTGGAATATCGTTTAATGGCGCCACTAAAAGCGGTAAATCATCGGGATATTTACGTAGAGCAGTGTGCAATTCAGCAAGCATTCCTCCAACCATTGCAGCATCTGGCACAATATTAGCGATAGGTTGAACGTAATGCCAAAAGGTCATTGTCACTCCATCACAATAATACGGCTTGGCTGGTAAAAGGTCACTGGGTGCAACCACTGGGGCGCCGACCGAAGCTAGAAATTGGGCGACTTTAATTTCACGTGTCAGCCATGAGTCTATTGGCGAACGCAGTATAGGAGAAATTGTACTAACTCGTGCAACAATTGGCGCAGGTCGCAGATGCACTCGCACCGAATACGCCGAAGCAAGTACATCAGGGTCATCAACATCAATACCGTGGCTAGAGGCAACACTTATTGATGCTGCCACCGCGCGAGCCGTTAGTATAGATTGGTCTAGTTTTGCAGAAAATGACATAATAAGAATACAGACAAAAATATTTACTTAAATAACTCATCATAATTAATCATATAAACCAGTGGCAACTCCACAGTCAATAAAATCATCTGTAGAGGCGTAACATGTTACGTCTCTACATGTACATCAAATATTTATCAATTTAATTTAATAACTTATTTTTCAACTTACTTCATCACGTTTACGTGCTAATTATAGTAATACACTCACCCGACCGGGTGAATTAAATAGTATATCTCTCTAAAGGTTGATTAATAAAATTATAATTTTTTGGAACGTATTATTAAATAGGAGGTATAAATAATGAAAATTGTTCGTGTACTTGCAATTGCAGGATTTTCATCGTTGCTAGCTCAATCTAATGCTATTGCTCAAACGGCGCCGAATATAGGTAATCTTACTCCTTCTCAAATTCAGCGAATTACACCAGGTCTTTACCCTTTCAGTTCTAGAGAATTTTTTCGGGAGGGTCAGCAGCAACTTGAGCAGGAAGTGCGATTTTTGCAACAGCAACGTTTACGCCGTTCTATAAGAGATATTAAAGTTGATAATATTGATGTTCAGCGAGACTTACAAAAGCTAGAAGAAATCAAAAATCATGTCAATAGCTAGCTAGCAGTTATTCTTTATTCAAAATTAAATGCGGGTAGAGACTGAGTATATCCAGTCTCTACATTTATATGTTTTTACAAATCCTGAACAGTTTGTTATATAAATTATGAATTATGGAAAGATTTAGGGGAATTTTCCTTTGTTTTAGGGCGCCATTACGATATTAATAATTATATTTTCTGATTTTTAGTAATACATGTAAACTAAACAAATGTGCGAACTAGGAATTATCAGACAGAAACAGTCTGGTTTTTTAGAATGTATTACTTGTAACGGTGTGGGTTGAGTACTAGCTAGCTAGTCTACACGAGCGCTAACTTTTGTGACTCATCCACAGCCACTTTAAACTCCTCAAAGCTGCACTTGTACAAGCTTAAGAGTTTTTCCGTTTGGTAGACACTAAGAGTTGGAATAGTTCTGCCTTTTTCCCAGTTGCGAACAGTTGACTCACCAACTCCTACAACACTAGCAACGTCTACTGTTCTAAGCTTGTGCCTTTCTCTTAGCTGTTTAAGATTCATATTTACCGCTAATGTATTGACGAATATGCTGAACGGTTTTAACATAAAGAACAATGAACGTTGCTGACTCTCGGCGAAAAGAAACACAACGTTCAGCGTCAACCTGTTAAAAGGCTAGTTACATTATGGCTTAATTCACGGTTGATTCTCAAGTTAACGTACCATGCCTTTTAAAGGTACTGGAGTTTAGGTTAAGTCAATCTTAGTTATCTTGTAAGTAAGGTGAGAAAAATGAGCCAATCACAGCCAGATAGATTAGACCGGATAGAAGCAACTTTGGAAAGGGTGTCGCAGCAGCTTGATAACCAAGTTGTTGTAAATGCTGAATTAAGACAAAGAACTACGGATATTGCTAATGCAGTAAGCTCTCTTATTAGCACAGCAAACCAACATCAAGAAAACTTTATGGTAATTGTTTCTGAGATTAGAAACATGCGGCAGGATATAGTAGAACTTCGTCAAGACACACGCAGTATACAATCTCAAGTTCTTGAGCTACAAAACGAAAACCGACGTATTCTTAACCGTTTGGATTCGCAACAGTAGATAAATCGTCATTTCAGACCATGTAGAGACGCGATTCAATCGCGTCTCTACCAACCATTTTGATTATTATTAAATATCTAAGGAAGGGTTAAAATTTCTACTCCATCTTCTGTGACAGCTACTGTATGCTCCCACTGTGCGGAGAGTTTTCTATCTTTGGTAATTACTGTCCAACGGTCGGGTAGAAATTTAATATCACATTTTCCTTGATTGAGCATTGGTTCAATTGTAAATACCATTCCCGGACGTAGTTTTAGACCTGTACCTCGTCTGCCAAAGTGGGGAATTTGTGGTTCTGTATGAAATTTTCTACCTATACCGTGTCCTACCATTTCTCGTACTACTGAGTATCCATTTGCTTCGGCATATTCTTGAATTGCGGCGCCTATATCTCCTACTCTGGCGCCGGGTTTTACTTCTGATATACCCAGCATCATTGACTCTCTTGTAACTTCCACCAGTTTCCGTGCGGTTGGTGATGGGTTGCCTACTAAAAATGTTCTTGATGTATCACCGTGATAGCCATCTAAAATTAGTGTTACATCTATATTAATAATGTCCCCATCTTTTAATATATGTTTTGCGCTAGGAATTCCGTGACAAATTACTTCATTTACACTCGTGCAAATTGAACCTGGAAAAGGAGGATGTCCTGGAGGTGCATATCCAAGTGGTGCGCTCTTGGCGCCGTTTTCTTGTGTCCAGCGCTCTGCTTCGTCATTTAATTCCTTTGTACTAACGCCTGGTTGCACCATTGGTTCTAGGTGGTTAAGTAAATTTGCTGCTAGCTTGCCTACGCGGCGCATTTTTTCTAATTCTCTAGCAGATAGTAATACTAATCCTTGATGGCTTTGAGTTTGCTGTGTGCCAATCGTTGATAGTACATTTTGATTATTCATAAAATTACATTTATTCTTATGATACTATTCTAAGCTAGCACAGCATGGCACAGCATAACACAAGCTGGCACGTAAGTTGTATACTTGAGAAAACAATATATTAAACTATAAATCTATAACATGGGCGGAAAAACAGATTTAGAGCGAGTGGTAGCCTATGTACCTCCAGAATTGAAAAAAGAGTTAGAGGAATGGGCAAAAGTTGAGGAACGCTCGGTTTCTTGGCTAGTCGCGAAATTAATTGATAAAGCATTGCAAGAACGATGTAGTCAAAAGAACTCATCAAAAGTTGTGAATATTCATTAGATATGAAGACCAACGCAGTACGTGTTCTCGATGGTATGAATATACCTTACGAGTTGCGAGAATACGAAGTTGATATCGAAGATTTATCTGCGGAAACTGCTGCTCAAAAAATCGGATTACCACCCGAACAGGTATTTAAAACTTTAGTGGTAAGAGGTGACCGTACAGGAATCATTTTAGCTGTTATTTCGGGTAATACTCAGCTTGACCTCAAAGCACTGGCGCCTCTCTCACTTAACCGAAAAGTGGAAACAGTTTCCCTCAAGGAAGTGCAGCCTTTGACAGGGTATATTAGAGGTGGTGTAACAGCGTTGGCTTGTAAAAAAGATTATCCAGTATTCGTTTCTGGAGTTAATTGAAATTTTTGATATTATTTCTGTTTCGGCTGGAAAACGTGGTTTACAAATTTTGCTGGCGCCTGCCGATTATTTACAAGCTGTGAAAGGAATTGTTGGCGCCATCTCCCAAGAAAAATCGTAGGCATTGACACAGCTTAATGGTTATATGTATATATATGTATACATAAAAATAAAATCGAAATTTTTATTTAATTTTATTAATAATATTGGGTATATGTGCTTGAAAACCTTGACAAAGCTAGATTTATTCAATAAGTAAAAAAAGATAAACACAACATTTATATCTCTTTAAAAAGAGGTAAAGTTAAGACGAAGTATCGGCTGGCATAAGTATCTACTGGAACTTAAGAGCAAGATAATAACGATGTATAATTAGCGCGTCTCATTCTGAGCGCACATGTCAGAGCGCGATTATAACTGCCCTGCTTTCTATAACCTTTACCATGATAAGCGGCATATGTGGCAAAAACAAAAAAAGTATAGTCCTATAGTCTGTTTAACTTTGTTGCTGGCACTCGCCGGAACCCCGATAGCGGCAACTTTGTTTGTGTCTCAATTCGCGGTAGCTCAAACCGAAGAAACCAAAGAACCTGAGTTCCCTTTACCCACAAGTATTGCCAACAATACTGTAGTCAGGGTAGATGGTTCAAGTAGCATGGCTCGAATTAACGAAAGCCTTAAGCAAAGTTTTGAACAGAAGTTTTCAGGCGCCAAGGTCGAACTTGCAACGTCGGGAACCGATGCAGCGCTAAAATCTGTAATTGATGGCAAAACCGATTTAGCAGCTATTGGTCGTGGATTAACCCCCGCAGAAGAAGCACAAGGTTTAGAGCAAAAACGCTTACGACGCGAGAAAATAGCAATTGTTGTTGGTGAAAATAATCCTTTCAAAGGCAACATTACCAATCAACAGTTTGCGAGAATGTTCCGGGGAGAAATTACCGACTGGTCGCAAGTTGGTGGCAGCAAGGGAAAAATTCGATTTATCGACCGTCCCACATCAAGCGATACTCGTGAAGCACTTCGCAACTATCCTGCATTTAAAGCTGCAAAATTCGCTACAGGTGCAAATGCCACCCAACTCAGTGCCGATGATACCGCAGAGTTGGTCAAGCAATTAGGGAATGATGGAATTGGTTATGTAATTGCCAATCAAGTCTCGAAGGTTCCTGGTTTACGTGTACTTAGGTTACACCAAACTTTACCTGATGACCCAAGATATCCATTCTCACAACCTTTAGTTTACGCATACCAAAAAAATCCCAGCCCTGGTGTCGCTGGTTTTCTTGGTTTTGCTGGTGCCGAACCTGGCACACAAGCTATAGAAGCAGCAAGAACCGCAGAAGCTGCGGCTGTAGCACAAAGTGTAGCATCTGGAGTAACTGCAACAACCGCAACACCAAATGCGACTGTAACTCCTTTAGTCGAAGCTACAACCCAAGCAAATACAGAAACAGCAACTACCGATGCAACGGGTGCAGCTTTACAAGGAAGTGGCACAACTTCGACTTCGAGTGACCCAGCTAGTGTAGCTTCAGGTAATAATCTACAAGCAACTACTGGAAATAACCAAACTGGTAGTTTTCCTTGGTGGTTACTGCTTCCAATTGCTGCACTTGGTGCTGGTATTTTATGGTGGTTGTTAGGCAAAGGCAATAAACGCTCTGAGGCACTCGAAGGAGCTTCTACATTACCAATAACAGGCGCCCTAGACAATAGCGTTAACTTACCACAACCTACTAACTCGTTTGCAAAACAGCCAACTAATTTAGTTGATAGTACAAATAATACAGCAACTAATTTAGCAGCTGGCGCCGCATTAGGTGGTGTCGCATTAGCAAGTGCTGGAGCAACGGGTATTGGATTATGGCCTCGCTTGGCAAATGGTAATGTTGAAGAACCTTCAGAAAATATTGATGTTCATCAAACCCAAGCAAATGGCAATAGTGAAGTTTCTGTAGATAGAGAACCTGCCGCAGTTGTGATGCAAACACATTCAGAATCTAACCTACCACAAGTCGATTTAGAGTCAACAGCATCAGTCGAGGCGCCATTAAGAGAAGCTGTTATTGATGTTGAACTTCCTAACGCTGATAGAGAATTAACTCAGGGTAACTCAAATTGGTTAGATAATTTAAACGCAGCAGGTAGTGCCGTAGCAGTAGGTGAACCTGTAGAAACAACAAATGTTGTAAGTACAGAACCTGAATTAACTGTATTAAATGTAGACTTATCAAGTTTACCGCAAAACGAACAGCCATTGCCTGATGTATGGGAAGATACAGAGGAAGAACCTACACAAACTGGTTCAAATTGGCTTGACAATATTTCGCAAGCAGGTGCTGGTGCCCTTGCGGGAGGCGCCGTAGCAGGAGGTGCAGCAGCCGCAGGCGCCGGATTGTGGTCACAATTTGCAAACCGTGAACAGCATAATAATGATAATCAAGAGTCAGAAACTGACTTGATGTTGGCACAAACAACAGAAATACCACCAACTCAACCTGTAGAAACCACTTTACAAATAGATTCTTCAGAACCAGAGGTATTAGAAAGTACTGTAGATACTTCTGAAATAATTGAGACTATATCTATAGAACCAACTGCCACATCGATACAAACTCCTGAAATTATCCAAGAAGAACCTGACGTATCACAAAACGATTCCCAGGAAACACAACAAACTGGCTCAAATTGGTTAGACAGTATTCGGGACGCATCGCAAAATACTATCGCTGGTGGTGCAGCATTGGCTAGTGGTGCAGTTTTATCAGGCGCCGGATTGTGGTCGAGATTTGCTAACGGTAATAATAATAATGAACCTGCCGACCAAACAAACGAAATAGTAGTTGATAGTGACGAACAAGATTTAGTACCACCAGTTAATGTTGATGTTCCAGAAGTACCTCAACCAATATTAGAACAACCAAGTGTGACTGAACCCTCGATAGAAGTTGAAGATGTAGCAACACCTGAAAGTAGTTCAAGCTGGCTTGAAAATATTGCAGCTACAAACGCAGCAGTTGATAATAACAACGAACCTGCCGACCAAACAAACGAAATAGTAGTTGATAGCGACGAACAAAATTTCGTACCATTAATCGATGTTGATGTTCCTGAAATACCTCAACCAACATTGGAACAACCAAGTGTGACTGAACCCTCAATAGAAGTTGAAGATGTAGCAACACCTGAAAGTGGTTCTTTTGAACCAAGCAATGAAGCAGAATTCAACGTAGCTGAGGTAGTTGATACTGATAATGCAAGCAATGACACACAACAATTTGATACCACCATTACTGGTGTGACAGATACTACAGATACTATAGATAGTACAGATAGTACAGATAGTACAGATAACAGTGATGTAATTTTGACGGGTGATATTGATAATCGTCAATGGTGGGCGCCTAGCGACAGCGATGCAGAAACAACTCAAGCTGAAACTGTGGAAGTAGAAAATACTCAACCATCCTCGATACCAGAATTCAATATTAATCCAGGTGTTGTAGCTGGTGGTGCAGCAATTGCTGGAGTTGGCGCAGCTATCGCAGGCTATAATCACGGCAACAAAACAGACGTAAACGTAGTATCTCAACCACCTGTTGCTGATACAACTCCTACAGCACCAATCAACTTACCAAGTACAACGAGTCAAATAACCTTTACCGCACGTACACCAAAATGGGCATATGTAGCTTGGAACATAGAGGAACAAGACAGACAACTTAAAAACCAAGGAGGCGCCGCGCAACTAGCATTAAGGTTGTACGATACTACAGATACCGATTTAAGTTATCAAGCACCTCAACTAGTACAGCAATACGAATGTGAGGAAACAATTGATGACCGCTTCGTAGCAATACCAGGTAGTGACCGTGACTACATGGCAGAAATTGGCTACCTGACTTCAGACAATCAGTGGTTGTCAATTGCAAAGTCACATATAGTGCGCGTATTTAGTCGTCCTCATCAAGAATTTTGGTTTGAAGCTGATGCTGAATTAATTATTCACGGTGCAACCGAACCAGGTTCATCAGTAACAATAGGTGGTCAATCTGTCAAACTTAAGCCCGATGGAACTTTCCACCTGCGTATACCTTTCACCGAAGAATTAATCGACTATGTAATGACTGCAGTCGCTAAAAACGGTGAAAAAGCGAAAACCATCCACATGCATTTTGAACAAAACAAGTAAAAACACGCATTCCGGTAGAGACGCGATTTATCGCGTCTCTACATTCATGTTAAATACAAAGGTGGAATTACCCACCTTTTTTATTGTTTTTCGCCGCTTATCACTACTGGTTTCGCAGTAACTCAGCTATTAAAACCTGGCAATGCTTGCTAGCTTCATAAGCTTGTCGCATTAACAAACGACTTTGCTGCCGATCTTGCCCTCGAATCTCAACTGCTTGACGACTATAATCAGCCATTTGCTTACCAAGCTCTTGAATCCGAGCTTCTAGCTGTTCCGCTGTTTTCATCTTTCCTCCATCTCGATTAAGATAACGTCAATTGATTCAATCTCTTCATATATTTTGCCCGCTCTGGCTTCTAATAGACTAGCGTCTATATAATCCCTATTATCTAAGGCTTTTTGCGCCTCGTTATAAAGAAATGATGCTAAGTCCTGCAATCGGTCGTAAGCCTCTTGTAATGCTGCAACAGTAGTTGGTTTCACAAGCCTCCTGCTTTTGCGTATGGGGTGGTCATGGCTATTAAAGTCGGAATTTTTCTTAACTATCCTATAAATATAAAGACATTATCGCGATAAAATCAAGACTTAATCAAGATAATTGTCACGACAACTCAGAATCGCTATGCTGTGGATAGGAGTAATTGAGCCAAAGCCTTATGGAATCTGGAAAAAAATCAAAAAGAACGTTTCTACAGTTCTTGATAGAACCTGAGAAAAAGCAAAAGTTTGTTGCCAAGCTCGAAAAAAACGGCACGACAATCACTGATGTTCTTATGCAATTTGTCGATAGCTATATTGATGAATCTGAGAAAATTGATAATACTGAGATACTTCGGCGCCTAGAAGCTGTCGAAAAGTTTGTAGGAATGGAAAAGTCTAGACTGGTGGGGGAATTGAGAGCCTAAGAGAAGAGAACGATTCTCTTAGGCAGGTTCATAGTCAACTCTCAGAATTGTTAGGCAAGTAAACATCTGCTCACAAACAGGCAGGTTAGGTATTTAAAAGATATCTGTATTGTAGGATAATTTAATGATAAAATCCTACATAAAGCAAAGCTTTCCTATATAAGAAATTAGGAGGTATTACTTTTTACTCATTACCCTCAATCCATTGTAGAACTCGATTCCACGCCCACCAACGGTCAGGGTCTCCTGCTTGCTCCTGACCTTTTTTGCTGTTGAAGTAAAAAACATGACCACCATGACGGGTGAGTAATAAATCAATTACTGGATTTTGCGCGCAGGCAATTTTCAAATTTTCTACTAATGTTGGGTCGAAAAATGGGTCATCTTCGGCATAAATAATTAATGTTGGTTTACGAAGGTCAGGTAGTACGTGTAAACCACTAGTTGCATCGTAGTATGCTTCGACTGAAGGAAAACCCAGTTTCTCAATGACTAACTCGTTATCAAATGCCCAAATACTATCAATTCTTTTTATGGCTTCTTCATCTATAGCTGCTGGATGCAATTTGTGCAGTTCCTGAGCTAACTCTTTCAACCGCATCGTTATACCTTTTTCTATGTATCTCCCTGTAGGATGTTTTATTAAATAATTCAATGAGCGGTTTGAGTCTAAGGACGGACAAACTGCTACTACACCCCCGATATCTGAATCCCTGATGCAATTCGTATTTTCACCCAATATTTCCGGCGCCACTTTCCCACCCCACAGCGCAAGTTGTCCTCCTAGCGAAAATCCAACAAACCAAAACTTGCTAGGACATCCTAAACCTGCTGCTTGCTCTGCTATCCTGACAAAATCCTCACCCTCGTATAACCCGTCTGAAGTTAAAGTCGGCGATAATTCCATTGACTTACCATGCGCGCGCCAATCAAATATAACGACTGCATAAGAACATGCGTATGCCTTACGAGCTAAAATTTGTAGATAATTTTGGTTTTCAAGTCTCCCTGTTATTCCATAAGTAGCCACTATAGTGCCGCGCGGTTTAGGAGGAATTGCGTATAAACCAAACAAAGGTACGCCTTGGGCGCCTGTAAAGATATGTTGCTGGAAAGGGGGTTCAGCATCTACAACGAAATTTTCCCAGTTCGGCATTATCGATACGCCGACGTATAGACTCATAAGGAAACCGTTGTGTAAAAACCATGACGGATTATATGCAGGATAACGCATGATATACAAGATTTTTAATTTTAGCCAAGATTTACAAATATTTCATCTTAATCTTTATGTAAGATTTAAAAACTTTTTTATAATCAATACAGCAATCTTTGCACCACTCAAAGATTCTTATTTATCCTTAATAACAAGTAATAAGACTACCTAATGCCAAGGATTCTTGTCATCGATGACGACCCCGCAATTTCAGAACTCGTTGCCGTCAATTTAGAAATGGCTGGCTACGATGTCAGTCAAGCTGAAGACGGCATTAAGGGTCAAGCTTTAGCTCTCCAGCTACAGCCGGATTTAATTATGCTCGACTTGATGCTGCCGAGAGTCGATGGTTTTACTGTTTGTCAGCGGTTGCGTCGGGATGAACGTACTTCTGAAATTCCGGTACTAATGCTCACAGCTTTAAGCCAAACCCAAGATAAAGTCGAGGGGTTCAACGCTGGCGCCGATGACTATCTGACTAAACCGTTTGAAGTCGAGGAAATGCTGGCACGAGTTCGAGCGCTGCTGCGACGTACTGACCGCATACCTCAAGCCGCAAAACACAGCGAAATTCTTAATTATGGACCTTTGACCCTAGTCCCGGAACGCTTCGAGGCGATTTGGTTTGGTGAAACAGTTAAACTTACTCATCTAGAGTTTGAGTTGCTCCATTGCTTACTACAACGCCACGGTCAAACTGTTTCTCCTAGCGAAATTCTTCGGGAGGTTTGGGGTTACGACCCTGATGATGATATCGAAACGATTCGTGTCCATATCCGTCACTTACGAACTAAACTTGAGCCAGACCCCCGTCATCCCCGTTACATCAAAACGGTTTACGGTGCGGGTTATTGTTTAGAAATGCCTAGCACTGCTCCAGCAGGTGAGAACGTATCCGCAACAGGAGTAGAATAAAATACAAGCGTAAATCTACTGATAATGAAGATGACGCTCAAGTACGGTTTTTACGAGCGAGCATGTAAACTCCTAGTGATGACAAAGCAATAATTATTCCCGGTTCGGGTACTTTTTCGGCAGGTGGAACGTAAGTTATCCTGCCGTAAATTTCTGCTGTTGTCGTGGCGCCTTCAACTACACGGAATTCAGGTACACTCGTCAAACCCCCATTTTGACTAAATCCAGTCAAATCTAAAGTATAACTGGCGCCGTCATATTTGAAACTGCGGCTAGCAAATGATGGTCTAATAAACACATAATCCGCATTATCGATACTATCTATAGGCTTATTAGGGTCATTAAGTACATTCATTAAATTAAAGTCAAAGTTAAAGCTCTCTTTAAGTACAATTGCACTCTCGAACGCAACTTGTAATTTTAAAGGAACTTTCTCAACACTTGTATCTAAAGGCACCGTACCATTGAAATAAGTTAAGTCGCCTATTTTAAATAAAGAATTAAAATTACTGTTAAACTTCGTACCTTGAAAAGTTAGACTGTTGGCTTTAGTACCAAACCTGGAATCATTCTTGAGTGCCAACCCCCAAGTGAACTCGCTAGTACCAACACCTGTATAGTGTGCGTCAGAATTAGTGCCTGGGTTGGGTTTTCCCCATAAACCGCTAGAATTACCAGAAAATACAACAGCTTTTGCTTGACTACAGATACCAAATGCGGCAATGGTAGAAATTGCAACCACAGACAAAGCGTTATTAATAAGCGAACTTAGTTTCATTGTTAGGAACGCATTAATTGCAATCTAAGAGTTTTTCTCTTTTGAATAACTAATTTAAAGTAGTAAATATACTGATGCATTGCCAATACGAAAGTGCCCTTTTCATGAAATCTTTATGGGAACTTCGTCAATCCTTATCAATGAAACAAATCGAATCGTTTATTCGTCCATATACGTCTAAATATATAACAAATACTATAAGTATCTTAGAATTATTTCGATGTGTTTGTATGAAAACATGCTGTATTAATACTTACTTAATTACTTTATAACGAATTGCGAAAATGATTATACAAATATTAATAAATTAATAAACGAGCTATAACCAAAAATACTGAGTTGAACAAATATAAATAAAATTATTCGCAGTGATGCCACCGCGTTATATAAACGTGCTTGGCGCCACTGCGAAATGTTTTGTGGTATTAGCTGCAATAAAAATCGCTATTGATGACTATGGTGCGAGAGCATTACCCCGAAGTAAGCTACCGATGGTCTTAGCGGTTATCTTCAGCTGAGTAATGGGGTTTGCCGGTACTACTGTTTTGTACAAGTAGCTGTCAAATGTCAGTCTTTGTACATCAAGGTCAGCACACATTTCTACAAAAGCTTCGCGAGTTGCATCGGAACGGTAGAAAACGTTTTGTAGAATGTCGAGTACTTTGTAAGTTAATCCGTACTTTCTATCCCAGCGTTTGATGTAGACTTTTAAGTCAGCTTCAGTTGGAATAGTGGCGCCGTTATTGGATAATTCAACAATAGTTTCAGCGCACATCCGTCCAGATTTTGCGGCAAAGTAAATACCTTCACCCGATGACTTGGTAACATAACCGGCAGCATCACCAACTAATGCAACCCGACCGACAACTCGACGTGGACGGGGATGTTCGGGAATTGGGTGTGCTTCGACTTTAATAATTTTACCGCCTTCGAGCTTTCTTGCAGCGCGCGCACGAATACCAGCTTGAAGTTGTTTAATGCTGGCTTTATTAATGTGCATCGTGCCAGTACCAACAGCAACGTGGTCGTATTTGGGGAATACCCAAGCATAGAAGTCAGTGGAAACATCGTCACCAACGTACATTTCCGCTAAATCTTCGTAATACGCCATTTTGCTATCTGGAATGCGAATGCGCTCTTGGAAAGCTATGGCATAGTTATAATCTCCTGCATCGATTTCTTTAGCGATGCGAGAGTTGGCGCCATCTGCCCCAATTATCATATCGACTTTCAGGGTTTTGGCGATACCCTGTGCCCCGCCTTCAGTATGGTCTACATAATGAATGGTATAAGGGTCTGTATTATTTGTGGGAATATCTAATTTATGAACTGTCGCATTAATTAAATTGGCGCCAAGTTTCGCTGCACGGTCACGAAGGTAGCCATCTAGCACCTCGCGACGGCACATACCTATATACTCATCTTCTTTTATAAGATTGATATCGACCTCGCGGTTAGAGGGCGAAATCATTTTCATTTTCCGTACTTGACGGTCAATGATGTTACTAGGTAAATCAAACTCGCTAACCATGCATAAGGGGATGGCGCCTCCGCAGGGCTTCGCATTATCTAGTTTCCGCTCAAACAAATAAGTTTCGATACCAGCTTTTGCCAAGATTTCGGCAGCAGATGAACCAGCTGGACCTGAGCCAACAACAGCAACCCGTAGTGCCAAAGGTCTTCTCCCATACTTTTTTATATCATCGAAAGCATCCTATCATGTACTTTCGCTCGATTTCTCTACGAAGCTACAATATTTGACTTATTCGCAACATTGTTTAACATTTCGCTACAAAATCTCAGAACCAGTAATAGTTTCAATAGATAAACCTCAAAATCCCTCGCAACCTATGCCAGTGCCTTTGTATTAATCTTGTAGCATAGGCTTATAGGCTGTGCAGTGACATAATTTTCACATTATTCACACGTAGAGACGTGATTAATCACGTCTCTACAATGAATGAACCACAAAGACACGGGCGTAAGAATTATTAAGAAATAAACCACAAAAATAATTCATACAAGAACATTTAGTTTAAATAATGATGCGCGAACTGCATTAAAGCATTACAAATTGCACCACAGTGGACTTACTTGTACCTTAGTAATAGCTTTATTCACTTTGAGAGTACGACCCATCCACTCGGCGCCTAAGAGTGCCTTAATTGCAACTGCCTCCTCAGCATCTGTTTCCATATCGATAAAAGCAAATCCTCTCTTCTCACCTGTTTTTTTATCGATCGGTAATCGCACTCTCCTTACAGAGCCGTATTGTGAGAATATTTGCTTAAGCTCTAATTCTTTAACTTCAGAAGATAAATTGCTCACATAAACTGACATAAAAATCTCTCAAATTATTTGATTATTGAATTTTTGATTGCTTTTATTCTGATATTTTAAAACTTTCGATTTTGCTTTCTAAAGCGACAAAACGAGCTTACTTCCTTACGAAACAACTATAGGGATTAAAGCAAAATTTCTCGAACAGCACGAATTATAAAACCTTCTTACCTAAGCAATGGCAACTGTTTGAGCCAACCTTATGCAATAAATTTACTACACCAACTGGCATATCGCACCTCTCGAACCTTATAGGTTTAGAGATTTTATATCCGGGAAGGCTTCTATGGCAATCTGTCCTAGCATCTCTATAGCTTAGTCACGTAGCCGAAAATAATTCTCTCTGGTTTAATAATAGCACGGAATATGTAATTATGCGTTAAGAGCGCTATATACTAACGTGGACAGTTACCCATCTGGCACAAATGCTACATAGTATACGTAGAAAGATGATAGGATTCTTCTTGATCTAGCAATTTCCAAGAGTTTTAATTCAATCTCTAAAGTGGAAAAATATTTTTAGTATAAAATATTTCTAAAAAGTAAAATAGAAATTACCTTTACTGTTGTGATTGCTTTGTTTTTGAAACCATTACGAAGAGGAATGCATCAATGAATCGAATTCTCATCGCTGAAGATGAACCCCGCATTGCCGCTTTTATTGAAAAAGGTTTGCGTTCTCATGGTTTTACCACATCTGTGGCAGTTGATGCCAAATCTGCTGCTGATATGGCTAATAGTAGTATTTTTGACTTATTGATTCTAGATTTAGGACTTCCAGGCAAAGATGGCTTGGAGATTTTAGAAGATTTACGCGGACAAGGTGAAAATGTCCCAGTGATTATTTTAACTGCCCGTGATGACATTCAGGATAAAGTTGCAGGTTTTGAAGCAGGCGCCGATGATTACATGACCAAACCTTTTCGATTTGAAGAATTGCTAGCTCGTGTTAAGGCAAGGCTACGTAGTAACTCTAGCAAACAAGCTACAGAAAGTACAGTCATTAAGCTCGGAAACATCGTTTTAGACTTACGCACACGTAAACTAAAAGTGGGCGAAGAAACAATTGAACTACCCGCACGCGAATTTACCCTAGCTGAAACCTTCTTCCGTCATCCCGGACAAGTATTAAGTCGCGAGCAATTGTTAGATAGGGTGTGGGGTTACGACTATGACCCAGGTTCTAATATTGTCGATGTCTATGTCGGCTATTTACGAAAAAAACTTGGCGGCAACTTAATTGAAACTGTGCGAGGAATGGGTTATCGTTTACGAACATGAGAATTTTCTCATCAGGTTTTCATGACATATTCATTCACCTGTAGGATATTGGTGTTTAGGCTTATATTTTTCGTTGTACAGATATTATTGTTTCAATGATAATTGTTTACATTCTGAATCCTGTATAAAGCCGCAAAAATAAATCAGGTAAAAAAAATTTGTAATTTTGGATAAAAATTGCATAAATGAATTTTGTTTACACCTATTGGTAATATGGAGGAGATCGAGTACGATTTTTGAATTAAAATCATAATTTATAACTATGAACCGTATATTAATCGCTGAAGATGAAGAACGTTTGGCTGCTTTGATGCAAAAAGGGTTTAAGAAAAATGGATTTGTAACCGCAGTTGCTCCCGATGGAGAAGAGGCATTAAAAATGGCTGTAGATGAAGATTTTGAGTTGCTATTGCTTGATTTAGGTCTACCAGTTAAAGATGGTTGGGCTGTATTAAAAGAACTTCGTAGTAAAGGAGAAAAGTTACCAATCATTATTGTAACTGCAATTAATGATGAATGTAATCGTGATATTGCGCTGAGTTTAGGCGCCAATGAATATGTAACTAAACCATTTAGGTTTGGTGATTTAATAGAAAAAGTGAAGTCTTATTTAAAAAAATAAATTATAAAGCTAAATTAAAAATTATTAATTTTAGAGTTTGAGGTTTGATGTCTAAAAATTTGAGCGTACAAAAATTAGAGGTCATCAATCGCTTAGAAAATGGCAAAGGCTTTTTTTGGGCAGCACGTACTCGTATTCTTCTATGGTATGTTGTAATAATTAGCTTTATATTTGCAGCTTCTATACCAGCATTTCGTCAAGCTTTGTACGCGCGCGTAAATGTGCGTGTGCATGAAGATCTTGAAGAAAAAATAGCGATATTTAAGGAATTAATCTCTGAACAAAGCACAGCTACTAATAATGATATAATCTCAGAAGAGATTAAAGAGGCTGCTCAGTTACTTCGAGAATCAGACCAACGTCTTGCTAAATTTCCATCTTATAAAACAGAGTTAAAAGAATTTTTTGATGCATATTTAGGAAATCAACTTCCCCAAGACGATACATTTTTGATTGTGCTAACAGATGGAAAATTTTATAAATCTAGCCCTAGAGCTAGACCTGCAATACTTGATAGAGATTCAAGAATAATCCGACGTTGGGCACTACTAACTCAACCACAAAGAGGAGAAATACAAACGGAATATAGTGATGTTGGTGACATAATTTACTCAGCGAAGCCAGTAAAAATTAATGGCATAATCATGGGTGTATTTGTAGTTGCTCACACTACTGCTGGAGAACGTGCGGAAGTACTGGAAGCTGTATCGGTGGTAATTACAGTCAGTTCATTCACTCTATTTGTTGCGTTAGTGCTAGCTTGGTTTGCCTCTGGAAAAATTCTTGCTCCTTTGCGCGCGCTTTCCAAAACTGCCCGTAAAATTGGAGAATCCGATTTAAATCAGCGTATTGCTGTCAAGGGAGAAGGAGAACTAGCGGAACTTGCAACAACTTTTAACGAAATGATGGATAGGTTGCAAGCTGCTTTTATCAGTCAAATAAATTTTATTAACGATGCTGGGCATGAATTGCGAACTCCTATTACTATCATTAGTGGTCATTTAGAGTTGATGGATAATGACAACCCAGAGGAAATCGAAGAAACTTTAGTGATAGTAATGGATGAACTCGACAGAATGAGTCGATTTGTGAATGATTTGGTTTTGCTAGCAAAGGCAGAGCGACCAGATTTTTTACAGTTAGAAACAGTTTGTGTCCAAACTTTAACAGAAGGGTTATTTATTAAAGCCAAAGCTTTGGCTGAACGTAACTGGTTACTAGAAAGTGTTTGTTCATGTCGAATTGTTGCTGACCGTCAGCGTTTGACTCAAGCCATAATGAATTTGGCACAAAATGCGACGCAACATACCAAAAATACAGATACCATTGCTATTGGGTCAGCTATTAGTAAAGGTGAAATCAAATTTTGGGTGCGCGATAGTGGAGAAGGTATTTCACTTTCTGACCAACAAAGAATATTTGAACGTTTCGCGCGCGCTGCTAATAGTCGTCGTCGTTCTGAAGGTGCTGGTTTAGGGTTATCGATAGTTCAAGCTATTGCAGAAGCTCACGGCGGAAAAATCATCCTTGAAAGCCAACTTGGTACAGGCGCCACGTTCACTATAGTGCTACCCTTAAAAGCACCCCTTAATAGAACGAATTAGCGCCTTTAAGTAGCCATGTTAGAAAAAGTAATTTTTGTTTGGGCAATTAGTGCGCTGCTATTTGTACTTTTTAATGCTTGTAGCAACCTCGAAAATTCGCGAAAGCAAATTCTAGTACCAACAGTTGTAGAAAAAGCCTTCAACACCAAGTATTCTCCTGACATATCTCGGACTTGGCAAAAACATTATTATGGCTATGAAGCAGTTTTTATTCAAAATAATATTAAATACGAAGCAGAATTTTCAGCTAATGGTGAATGGCTAGAAACCGAATATTATGTATCAGAGAAAGAATTTCCTGAAGCTGTGTTACAAAAAATCAAAAAACAACGTCCTAACTTTGTGATTACAAAATACGAAATTGAAATTACTCCTAAAGGAATATTTTACGAAGTAGATATTACCGACGGTGAAATTGAAGAAGAATTATATTTTGATGAAAAAGGTAATCCTGCTCCTGATTTATACGAGGACTAAATTAGTGATATTTTATACATGTTACTTAGTTGCTTGTTATTTTAAATAATCTTCATGAGAAGGTTCTCATAAAAATTTCATAAAGAACTCATCCGTAACAGCGATTATGTGCATAAGCAAGAAGACACCTAGTAAGTGTCTCTGACGTGCAAAATAATTGGGAGGATTACCGTGATGCGTGTTTGCGTTATAGGCACAGGATACGTTGGTTTAGTTACAGGGGCATGTTTGGCACATATTGGGCATCATGTTATTTGTATTGACAACAACGCTGATAAAGTTGCCCTCATGCAATCTGGTCAATCTCCTATATTTGAGCCTGGATTGGCAGAAATTATGCAAGCGGCGATGCAAGCCGGAAACTTAGAATTTACTACAGACTTAGGCGCCGGTGTCGCGCATGGTGAAATTTTATTTATTGCAGTTGGCACTCCTGCATTACCCACAGGTGAAAGCGATACACGATATGTTGAAGCAGTAGCGCGCGGTATTGGTTCGCATCTCAACGGTGGTTACAAAGTAATTGTCAATAAATCAACAGTACCAATTGGTTCAGGTGACTGGGTAAAAAGAATTGTGTTAGATGGAGTTGCCGAACGTCAACAAACAATTGCTGGATTTGACGTAGTTAGCAACCCAGAGTTTTTACGTGAAGGGTCTGCTGTCTTTGATACCTTTAACCCCGACCGAATTGTTTTGGGTAGCAACAGTACAAAAGCAATTGCGATGATGCGAAAACTTTATGCCCCAATCATTGCACGTAGGTTTGCAGAAGATCCATTTTTGCTTCCTGTTCCTGTGGTCGAAACAGATATTTCATCCGCAGAAATGATTAAATACGCAGCGAATGCATTTTTAGCGACGAAAATTAGCTTTATTAACGAAGTTGCGAATATTTGCGACCGAGTAGGTGCCGATGTTACTCAAGTCGCTCAAGGTATTGGTTTAGACTCACGTATTGGTAAAAAATTCCTCCAAGCTGGTATTGGTTGGGGTGGTTCGTGCTTTCCCAAAGATGTTTCTGCATTAATTCATACCGCTGTTGACTATGGTTATGATGCTCAGTTATTGAGAAAAGCGGTAGCTGTCAACGAACGTCAAAAGTTGATTGCGTTAGAAAAATTACAACAAGTTTTGAAAATACTCAAAGGTAAAACCATCGGGTTATTAGGTTTAACTTTCAAACCAGACACCGATGATATGCGTGATGCACCCGCTTTGATTTTAATCGAACAGTTGAATCGATTAGGCGCCAAAGTTAAAGCATACGACCCAATAATTGCTCAAACTGGGATGGCACATGGTCTTTCTGACGTAAAAGTTGAAAGCGACGCAGTTCAACTTGCTGATGGCTGTGATGCATTAGTACTTATTACCGAGTGGCAATCATTCCGTAAATTAGATTACGCCAAACTCGGTGAGAAAATGATAAGCAAAATCATCATTGATGGACGCAATTTCCTAGACCCAGAAGTTTTAACTGCTTCAGGTTTCCAATATATAGGTATTGGTCGTCCTACACACAAAGATATTACATCAACACCATCTGTTGGCGCCGAATTAGTGGCTACTTACTAAAGTGCATTTCAAACTCTTCTGTCTGTAGAGACGCGATTAATCGCGTCTCTACCGCGTTTCTATCGTCTATACAGAAATAATTAATTTTTGTTAGGGATGCGGCAATGCCGTGTCCCTACATATGTATTTGTATTATTGTAATAATAAATCTATTGACAAAAAAAATACGTAAATATACTGTAACAACTGAGGCAAATTAATAACATCCTGTTTAGTTGTGAATAAAAAGATACTAATATTTGATAAATTTACTGTAAATATTCCATTCATGAATCTCAATCGGTGGTTCATATTTTTCGGCGAAGCGCGTACTCGGATTTTGATATGGTACTTAATATTACTCGGTTTTTTTGTTTCAGTCACGCTACCACTGATTCGTCAGCGCTTGTTTGCACAAGTTCAGGCACGCGTGCAGGGTGAGTTAGTTGAAGAAATGGAGGAGTTTAAAAGTATCGTCGTACTTGGTTTGAAAAGCGCAGATGACGATGATAGAGAGCGATTGAGCCGTAGAAATGATGTTATTAATTGGGAGGCGCCAAAAAATATTAAAGACTAACTAGGGTCGTGGAGATTCATTTGACGGATGAACTACCGGATGATGATGTTTTTTACATCGCCATTCTTAATGGTGATTTTTACAAGTCAAATCCGCGAGGATTACCTGATGTTATGGATTTTGATTCTCCGTTAATGCAACGTTGGGAAAAGTTAACAAAACCGTCTCAAGAGGAAGAGGACTTTGATGATGAAAATATCGACAGCGTTCTCTATATAGCCGAACCCATTAGAATCAACAACGAAATCATGGGTGTATTTGTAGTCGCACATACGACTGCGGGTGAACGCCAAGAAGCTTTAGATGCTATACAAATTGTAGTCGAGGTTACAATATTCGTACTGCTATTTGTATTACTTTTAACATGGTTGATATCGGGTAAAATATTATCTCCATTACGTCTATTAGTAAAAACAGCCCAAGAAATTAACGAATCCGAGTTAACTAAACGCATTACCGTGCAAGGGAGTGGTGAGATTGCCCAACTCACGACTACATTCAACGCGATGATGGATAGGTTAGAAGTCGCGTTTAGTACTCAGCGCGATTTTTTGAATGATGCAGGTCACGAACTCCGTACTCCCATTACTATTATTCGTGGACACTTGGAACTTATGGGAGATGACCCAGAAGAACAAAGGGAGACTTTAGCGATAGTTATAGATGAGCTTGACCGCATATCTCGATTCGTTGATGATTTGATTTTACTAGCAAAGACGGAACGTCCTGATTTTTTGAAGTTAGAGGTGGTGAATATTGCCACTTTAACTGAGGAACTTTTTACTAAAGCCAAAGCTTTAGCAGTTAGGAATTGGCAATTTGATACATCCGCTACTGGTACAATGGTTGTAGACCGCCAAAGATTAACACAAGCTGTTATGAATTTGGCACAAAACGCTACACAGCATACTAAGGAAAGTGATACTATTTCGATTGGTTCGGGTGTATCTAAAGGCAAAGTACGTTTTTGGGTACAGGATACAGGAGAAGGAATTGCAACTGACGACCAAAAACGAATATTTGAAAGATTTGCGCGCGCATCAAACAGTCGCAGACGTTCGGAAGGTGCTGGTCTAGGGCTATCTATCGTTAGGGCTATCGCTCAAGCTCATGGCGGTAAAATATATCTCAAAAGTATATTAGGAACAGGGTCTACTTTTACGATTGTCTTGCCCCAAGATTCTACTAAAGAAGTGCCCTTAGATAAATAGAATTATTCTCACTACATGTTTTGTTTTTTATTTTGGCATTTTTACTACTTTCGTGAGAAGTTTCTCATAAAAACTTCATAAAGAACTCATCCGCATCAGACAAACTGTATATAAGTAAAACACAGAATAAATACAAAATCAAAACAAAGGAAAAAATTATGCGACTGCTGGTCTACTCCCACGACGCATACGGACTTGGCAATATCCGTCGAATGTTAGCAATTTGTGAACACCTGCTAAGTGAAATTCCAGAACTTTCGATTTTGTTGCTGTCGGGTTCACCCATGCTTCAAGGTTTTCGCTTACCCAAAGGTTTAGATTACATTAAACTTCCTTGTCTAAACAGAGGTGAAACAGGTGAAGTTGCTGTTAAGTATTTAGGTATGGGTGTTGAGGAAACAGTTAAACTCCGTTCCGAGTTAATCTTATCAGCAGCAATTAACTTTAGACCACATTTATTTTTAGTAGACAAAAAGCCTTACGGGTTAAAGAACGAATTAACTAGTACTCTAAAATATTTTGAAGAGAAACTTCCAGATACCAAACTTGTTCTACTATTACGAGATATTCTTGATTCTCCTGAAAAAACTATAAGCGAGTGGCAAAAACACCACTATCAAGAAACGATAGAAAGGTTCTACCATCAAATACTTGTTGTTGGAACACCAGATGTTTTTGATGTAGCTAAAGAATATCAATTTTCACCAATTATTACTCAAAAAACTCGCTATTGTGGTTACATCGGTCGTCAACCAGGTTTCGTACATCCAAGCTTCATTAGAAAGCAATTAGATGTATCTAAAGAAGAAAGTTTGATTTTGGTAACTCCAGGTGGTGGTGAAGACGGTTATCAATTAGTTGACTCATATCTATCAGCTTTAGCACTGCTACCAGAACAAAATAGCATTAAAAGTTTAATAATTTGTGGACCGGAAATGCCTGCTGACCAAAAGCAACTCGTATTTCAGGCAGCAGAAAATAATCCAAGAGTGCAAATAGGGGAATTTACAGATGATTTAATGAGCTACATGCAAGCAGCAGACGCAATTGTATCAATGGCAGGTTACAATACAGTTTGTGAAATTTTATCTGCTCGTAAACCTGCTGTAATTATACCGCGCAGTAAGCCATCTCAAGAACAATCAATTAGAGCCGAAAAAATGGCAAATCTGGGTTTATTTAAAGTAGTTCACCCAGATAATATTGACTCTCAAATTTTACTTGATACTATTTTAAGTCAGTTACAAACTGAGAAAAGTTCAGATTATCAGTTAGATATGAACGGTTTACCGCGCGTTAGTGACCAAATTTTAATGTTAATGTCTCAATCAGTTTACAACCGTCAACTCACAAAAATATACCAAGAATATTCTGCACCATCTCTAGTTGTTAGCCATTAATTAATAACTAAGGAAAAATTATTCATGAAAAAAATTATGTTTTACTGCCAATACCTAAGTGGTATGGGGCATTTAGTTAGAAGCACAGAAATTGTACGCAGTTTAGTTAAAGATTTTAAAGTTTATTTTATCAATGGTGGCCCTGTTATTGAAGGATTTGAAATGCCACCCGAAGTGGAAATTATTAGATTACCTGCGCTGTGGTTAGAAAATGGTCAATTTACAGTTGGTGATAGTTCTTTAAGTGTTGAGGAAGTTAAAGAGTTTAGAAAAAATCTTCTCATTTCTGAATTTGATAGAATTCAACCAGATTGTTTAATTACTGAATTTTTTCCTTTTGGTAGACACAAGCTTTTGTTTGAATTACTTCCTTTTGTTGAGCATATAAAATCTACAAGTCCTAATACTAAAATAGCTAGTAGTTTACGTGATGTGATTGGCAAAGAAAGTGATGTAGAAGAAGAGGAAATAATTTGTTATTTAATGAACCGTTTCTTTGATTTATTACTGTTCCACTCTGACTCAAATTTCCAAACATTTACAGAAAGCTTCTCTAGACATCAGGATATAAAAAGCGACATTGTACATACTGGGTTTGTTACACAGGCGCCTACTTTCAACGATAACGATATTGATATTAACAAACTTTGGGGCGCCAGTAATTCCAAAAAAACAAAAATATTAGTTAGCGTCGGCGGTGGTAGAATTGGACATGAGCTTCTAGAGACTGTTGTGGAAGCTAGTTCGATTTTTGACAAAGGAATGCCTCATGTAGTCAAAATATTTACTGGACCTTTCATGCCAGAAGAGAAAGTAGAAAAATTAAAACAAGCTGCTTCTAATATAGATAATATTCATATAGAAAGATATACTTCAGAGCTACTTGCCTACATGAAAACAGCTGATATATCTATTAGCTTAAGTGGGTATAATACTACTATGAACCTTCTTAGTACAGGAGTGCGCGCGATAGTTGTTCCAATTGGTCACGAAAATCAAGATAAAGAACAATTAGTGCGGACTATTAAGCTAGAACAAATGGGTCTCGTTGATTTTATTCATCCTGACAATTTAAAACCATTTTATCTAGCCGAGAAAATTCTTGAATGTCTCAGTAAAAAAGCTGCTAACACCGAGGATAAACCAGTTTTTGATATGAGTGGCGCCGAAAATACGAATAATTTTTTGAAAGAGTATCTTGATAAAATCCCCCCAACCCCCCTTAATAAGGGGGGCTTTGAGAGTAATAATATACCTCTTACTCAATGTAAATCTTAACTCCAGTTCCCCCCCTTATTAAGGGGGGGTTAGGGGGGATCAATTAGCAAATAAACACAAGGGAGAGATAGTTAATGAGTAAGCGCTCCAAAGAAAAAGATTTAAAAGGAGTTATACCAGGAATCACAAGGATTTTGCGGAAATTTTCCCCATATATCCGTAAAGAAAGACTTTTAATTATTGGCTCTTTCTTCGCACTATTACTTGAAACTGGTTTACGTTTATTGGAGCCTTGGCCCTTAAAATATGTCTTTGACTATATTCTTATACCTGCTCATAACAACACCGCAAACACTGCAAATCACTTCGGTCTTAGTCCAATTGCATTGCTCACTTTATCAGCAATATCAATTGTAGTTATAACTGGAGTGGGTAGCATGGCTGCATACCTAAGTACTTACGGAATGTCCTTAGCTGTAATTAGAGTGTTATCAGAGGTACGTGGTAATCTATTCAACCACTTACAAAGTCTCTCCCTCTCTTTCCACCAAAAGTCTAAAAGTGGTGACTTAATTACCCGCGTCACATCTGATATTGAAAAAATGCGGACTGTCACTGTTAAAACAGCTTTACCTTTAATTACTAACGTTCTATCTCTGCTGGGGATGCTAGTAATCATGTTTTTTCTTAACTGGGAATTAGCGTTAGTAGCAATGACCATTTTTCCGATACTAACCTTGTTGACAAAAAACATGATTAGTCGCATTCGCAAATTTGCAAAACAACATCGTGACTCCGAAGGTGTTTTAGCTGCTACAACTGGTGAGACAATAGGCGCCATTAAGGTAGTGCAAGTTCTATCTCTCCAAGAAATGCTACACGGCATTTTTTCACAGCAAAACCAAAAAAGTCTAGACGAAGCTATCGAATCTTTAAGATTATCAGCAGCGCTAGAAAGAATTGTCCAGATTTTGATGGCAATTATTATAGCTATAGTATTATGGCGCGGTTCCCATGTAGTTTTGCATAAAGAACTTAGTCCTGGGGAACTGCTGGTATTTATGACCTACCTCAGAAATGCCTTTGAACCGATGCGGAAACTCTCCAACCAAGTCGGACAAATAGCGAAAGCAACAGCTTCTGGAGAACGGGTAGTAGAACTTTTGGACTATGAGCCGAATGTACGCGATAACCCTAGTGCCAAAAAAGCACATCCCTTCTTTGGTACAGTACGATTTGAAAACGTTTCTTTCGGCTACGATACAGGTACAGAAATATTACAAGATGTCAGCTTTGTTGTTCAACCAGGGCAACAAGTCGCAGTAGTCGGACCATCTGGAAGCGGCAAATCAACTTTACTTAGTCTTATTCTACGTTTATATGACCCCGAAGCGGGTCGAATTTTAATTGATGGTCAAGATATTAGAGAATATACAATAGATTCTCTACGACAACAAATTAGCGTGGTTTTACAAGACAGCGTATTATTTGCTGCAAGTGTTAAAGAAAATATAGCTCATGGTAGACTTGGCGCCACCGAAAAAGAAGTAGAAAAAGCAGCGCGTCTAGCTAATGCCCACGACTTTATAATGAAACTACCCCAAGGTTACGACACAATTTTAAGCGAACGGGGTGGTACACTTTCGGGGGGACAAAGGCAACGTGTCGCAATTGCTCGTGCTGCAATTCGTCAGGCGCCAATTATTATTTTAGATGAACCAACCACAGGTTTAGATAATGCTAGTGAGCGTACTGTTAACGCAGCACTCGCAAAACTTACCGAAGGTCGAACGACATTTGTTATTTCTCATGACCTGAGAGCGGTAGAAAATGCAGATATTATTCTGTATATAGAGGGTGAACGTGTTTTAGAGCAAGGTACTCATAGAGAGCTTATGCGTTTGGGTAGTCGTTACGCAACTCTATACCGTATGCAAACTATTATTACTAAAGGGGATACTTATGCACTTGAAGCTTAAGGAATGCAAAGCAACCCGTGTTATTTTAGTGCGTCACGGGCAAAGCACTTATAATTCTCTGGGATTATATCAAGGTTGTAGTGACGAATCTGTATTAACTGAACTTGGATACAGCGATGCTCATAAAACTGGAAATTTCCTCCAAGGGTTAAAATTTGATGCAATTTACACCAGTTCTTTGCAGCGCGCACAACAAACTGCTAAAGAAATTTTAGGGGTAATGGCGCCTTCATTGAATCCTGAAAGCATTTGTGCAAGCGAATTATTACGAGAAACAGATTTACCCGCTTGGCAAGGAAAAGCGTTTGAATATGTGAAAGAAAACTTTCCTCAAGAATATCGCACTTGGAAACAGTTTCCCCATGAATTTCGTATGGAGATTCCTAATCAAAATACTTATATACACCCTGCATTAGACCTTTACGACCGAGTACATAAATTTTGGCGCCAAGTACTACTACGTCACGTTGGTGAGACTATTTTACTAGTAGTTCATGGTGGTACAAATCGTGCTTTAATTAGTACAGCCCTTGGCATTACTCCCGACCGCTACCACTGTATTCAACAATCAAACTGCGGTATTAGCGTATTGAATTTTCCTGATGGTACTTTAGAATCAGGGCGCCTGGAGATAATGAATTTGGCTTCCCATGTTGGGGAATATCTTCCTAAACCTCAAGAAGGTGGTAAAGGTTTACGTCTTCTGCTTATACCTTCGGGTGCCAGTGCTGAACAAATCAATAGTTTAGCAGAACAACTTAACTCAGTTAAAATCCGGTTTTGTTTAAGTAGTATAGTTGATGATTCGCACACCATAGTACAAAAAGTCATTCAACATCATTCAGAAACAGTATATTCAGAAGTGTTTGAAGATGAGTTGCCAGAAGTTTGGCAAACAGGAATTATTAATCAAATTACTGCAAATTCAAATAATTTAGTGACTGGTTTAATTGTCGCAAAAGAAGAAATTATCAAAAACTTAATTGGTCAAGCTCTTGGTATGGATTTAAATCAAGTAGAGCGGTTGCAAGTGGAAAAAGGAACTCTTTGTAGTATTCAATATCCTGGGGAGCATCATCCACCGATTGTACAGGGGATGAATTTGGGTGATGTTTATAGGGCGGGCAGGGATGCCCGCTCCACAAGACAAGACAAGACAAGACAAGAAAAGAGTTATTTCAGTTTTTGATTAATGAGTAATTATTGAGGAGAATAAGATGAAAATAGCATTTATAGTTTGGCGTTTTCCAGTATTGTCAGAAGCTTTTATTCTTAATCAGATTATAGGTTTAATTCAACGTGGGCATGATGTTCATATTCATCCTGTGAATGGTTTACCAAAAAACTATACTGGTAAAGTTCATCCTGTTGTTGAAGAATATAAATTACTTGAGCGTACTTATTTTCCTCCTATTGTTCCTGAAAACTGGTATGTACGTTTCTTAAAGGGTGTGGGTTTGTTTTTAAAAAATATCCATAAAGGTTCTTTCAAAACTTTGCAGCTTTTGGATTCTAGTAAATATGGTGATGAAGTCGCAAATTTAAAAACTTTGTATCGAACTGTATCACTACTTCAAGATGGTTCGTATGACATTATTCATTGTCAATTTGGAACTTTGGCGCCTATTGCTCTTGCTTACCGCGATGCTGGTATAATTAAAGGTAAGTTAATTACTACGTTCCGTGGTATCGATATTAGTAAATATGTTCAAGAAAACGGCGCCAATGTTTATGACCAACTTTTTAAAGAAGGCGAATTTTTTCTTGCCAACTGTGAATTTTTTGGCAACCGTGCGATTAATTTAGGTTGTGACGCAAAAAGACTTGTAGTTCACGGTTCAGGACTAGATTGCACTAAATTCTCCTTCAAGCCTCGTCCTAAACCTGTTAATGGTAAAATTAAAATTGCCACTACAGGGCGCCTGGTAGAAAAGAAAGGTATCGAGTATGCTATTCGTGCTATTGCAAAAATCGCAGCATCACACCCAAATATTGAATATAATATAATTGGAGATGGTGAATTAAAACAACAATTTGAACAGCTAATTAATGAATTGAATGTTGGACATATCGTCAAATTATTAGGATGGAAACAGCAAAAAGAAATTGTCGAAATTCTTGATAATTCTCATATTTTTATTGCTCCCAGTGTTACTGCTGCTGATGGAAATCAAGATGCACCAGTTAATACTCTCAAAGAAGCAATGGCAATGGGTTTACCAGTAATTAGCACCATACATGGTGGTATTCCCGAATTAGTTCAAGATGATATCTCTGGATTTTTAGTACCAGAACGTGATGCTTCGGCTATTGCCAAAAAATTAGTTTATTTAATAGAACATCCCGAACGCTGGGAAAACATGGGTGCTTCAGGACGCGCGCGCGTTGAAGAAAAATACGACATGAATAAGCTCAATGATGAATTAGTCGCAATTTATCAGCAAATGCTAACTTCTAACTTACCTGAGCAAGTGCAGGCACAAAATACACAAGAGTTCATTCGTGTTTAAACTAAAATAATTATGAAAGTAGCATTCTTTGTTGCACACTTTCCTGTGCTATCAGAACCATTTATTTTAAACCAAATTGCAGGTACAATAGAGCGTGGACACGAAGTTGATATCTACTCACTCGATGGACCACCTGAAGACACATCAAAAGTACATCCATTAGTAGAGCAATATAATCTGCTAGAGCGTACAATTTACGCACCAACTCGACCTGAAAATGAACTATGGCGTTGGATTAAAGGCTTAGGTCTACTGCTAGTCAACTTTCATAAAAATCCTTCAGTTTGTCTGCAATTACTCAATACTTCTCGATATGTTAGTCAAGCGAAATCATTAAAAATGCTCTACCGAGCAATACCTTTTTTGGAAAAGAAATCATACGACATTATCCACTGTCAATTTAGTACCTTGGGTGTGTTTGGTGTGTGGTTTCGGCAACTTGGTTTAATTGAAGGCAAATTAATTTCAACATTTCGCGGTTCAGACATTAGTAAGTTCCTACCGAAATGGGGTGATAAAGTTTATAAGGAATTATTCCAAGAAACAGATTTTTTCTTAGCTAACTGTGACTTTTTCAAAAATAAAGCAGTTGCGCTAGGTTGCGATGCCAATATGATTCATGTTCATGGTTCAGGAATTGATACCAGTAAGTTTTTCTTTAAAGAGCGTCACTTTCCTAATGATGGAGTTATTAGAATTGCTACTACAGGGCGCCTTGTAGAAAAAAAGGGTATTGAATATGTAATTAGAGCTATTGCGAAAGTAGCGACAACTTACCCATGTTTAGAATATAATGTAATTGGTGATGGTACACTCAGAGAAAAGTTTGAAGCCTTAAGTGCAGAACTCAATGTTAGCCATATCGTTAAGCTGCTAGGATGGAAACAGCAAAAAGAAATTGTTGAAATACTCGATAAATGTCATATATTTGTTGCTCCTAGTGTAACTGGTAAAGACGGAAATCAAGACGCACCAGTTAATACTCTCAAAGAAGCAATGGCAATGGGTTTACCTGTAATTAGTACATTACATGGTGGTATTCCCGAATTAGTAGAAGATGGAATTTCTGGATTTTTAGTACCAGAGCATGACGCAGACGCTATTGCAGAAAAATTAATTTATCTTATCGAACATTCAGAAGATTGGGCAAAAATGGGTAGAGCAGGTCGCGCGCGTGTTGAAGCAAATTATGACATGACCAAGCTAAATGATGAATTAGTTGAAATTTACCAACAAATGTTGAATGGTGAGTTGACTGGAAATTTGACTGTAAGACCTTTGGTTTTAGCTAATAAATAAATAAACAGGCAGGATGCCTGTTCCACAATTGTAAAACAATTATAATGGAGTATATAATAAAATGACAGAACCAATTGTTACACTAGTTGTCGTACCTCGCGAACGTTTTAGCTGTACACAAGAATCATTAGAAAGTATTTACGAACATACAGATTTTCCATTCAAATTAATTTACGTTGATGGAAACTCACCTGCTAAAGTTCGTCGCTATCTCGAAACAAAAGCACAAGAAAAAAACTTCAAACTCATTCGTACAGATTACTACCTTTCTCCCAACCATGCACGTAACATCGGTTTAAGTCATGTTGATACTAAATACTTAGTCTTCGTTGATAACGATGTTGTGGTTTCTCCAGGTTGGTTAAAAGCTTTAGTAGACTGTGCAGAAGAAACTGAAGCTACTGTTGTTGGACCTCTAATGTGCGAAAACAAACCTATCCACCAAAGAGTACACTTTGCTGGTGGAGAAAGTCATGTAGTTATTGACGTTAAAGGTCGGCGCCATCTACGGGAAAAAATGTACAAACAAGGTCATAATGCAGTAGAATTACTTCCCCAACTTCAGCGCACCGAAACAGAATTATCAGAGTTTCACTGTACCCTAGTTCGCACTGATATATTTGAGCGCATTGGCTATCTTGATGAAGCGATGCTCAATACCAAAGAACACCTTGATTTTTGCATGAATGTCGCTGCTTCAGGAGGTAAAGTCTATTTTGAGCCAGCTAGTTTAGTTACCTACGTACCAGGACCACCTCTAGAATGGACAGATTTACATTTCTATATGTTGCGTTGGAGCGATGCTTGGACTTTGGCAAGTTTAGAACGCATCCGTGAAAAATGGAATTTATGCGAGGATGGTTATTTTAAAACCAAGTACAAAAAATTAGGTGTTAGACGCATCTCAACAATTATCAAACCCTTTGTACGTAAAGTCAGCTTCGGGCAAGAAAATAAACCCTTAAAAAGGTTCCTCAAAAAGCTTGACAGAAAAATCAACCGCTATCTCACCGACCGCTACGCAGCTAGACTACCCCAACGCAAAATTCAACTTCCTCAAATTGTAAATCAACAGGCGCCGACAAAAGAATTATCCAAAGTTTAACTCTTCAATCTGCTATCTCTGTGTTCTCTGCGTCTCTGTGGTGGAAAGAAGTTACTAATTTTACCACAGTGGCACAGATAAAGACGTGATTAATCGCGTCTTTGCACAGAGATTTTCTTATAAGGGACTTCCAAATAAAAAAATCTCCAATATCTTCTTGTGGAATGGGCATCCTGCCCGTTTATTTAAAGAAGGCGGGCAAGGATGCCCACCCCACAAGATGGAGAATTAAATTTTTGGAAGTCCCTAAGGCATATTCAAAAACAATCCAAATATCTGTTATATTAATTACATCAATTATTAATCACTAAAATTTTACTGTAAATTATCAGGAAAAGCTTGACTAATATTACCCTTAGACTTAAAAATACTACTTGTTCGTATAAGTGAGTAGGATGGTAAAATCTTTTCGGGGTTTAAAGGTAAGTTTAGTAATTTTACTTAATTCTCTTTTTCCTTTTAGTCAAGTTTATGCTATTAAGGTGCATTTTGCTAAAAATATACCTGAGCAGTCATTGAGTCAAATGCAACTTCAACCTGATATAGAAAAATTAGAACCTAAAGCTCCTACGTTACATCCCTCTTATGAATTGAGTTTTTCGGATACTAAACAAGGTAAAACCTCTTTTGCCCAAAAATTCAATCTCGTTACTTCTGTTGAAAATGATGCAAAATGTGAGCTAAGTTGCGAGAACGAAATTACTTCGGTTTCTGAGTTATCAGATATACATCCTACAGACTGGGTTTATACTGCTCTACAATCATTATTAGACCGCTATGGACTATCTGCTGACAAAAAGTTTGATGGAAATCGTTCATTAACTCGCTACGAATTTGCTGCGCTAATAAGTGCTGCAATTGACTCTATAAATAAGCAAATTGCACTGAATTCTCAAAACATAACGCAAGAAAACTTAAAACTTTTGCAACGCTTACAAACCGAATTTGCAACAGAACTCGATAATTTAGAAAGAAGAGTAGAGCTTTTAGAACAACGCTCACCAGGAGAACTCAATCAATTTTCCACTACAACTAAATTGACTGGAGAGGTATTATTTGCCGTCATTGGTGTTGAGGATAAAAAAAATGATAACGATAATAATATTACTTTAGGTTCGCGTGTTCGTCTCAACTTTAACACCAGTTTTACAGGTAAAGATAACCTAAGAGTTCGCTTGCAAAGTAGTAATCTTCCTAGACTTGATAGAGTTACTGGAACTGATATGGCTCGTTTGGCTTTTCAAGGAAGCGACAATCACCAAGTTCGTGTTAGTGGTTTAGATTATTCTTTTCTAATTAGCAAAGATTTAAGAGTTCTCATACCTGTTGTTGGTGGTGATCTGGCAGACTTTACCGACCCTCTCAACACTTATATTAGTGGAAGTTCGAGAGGCGCCATTTCTCGTTTTGGTCAACGAAACCCTATTTATCGTCAAGGAGGAGGTGCTGGTTTAGGGTTAAGTTATGAAATTAGTGATGCTTTTGAGTTTGAAGTGGGTTTTATTGCCAGTGATGTAGATGACCCAGACGTTGGATTTAATAAAGCAGATTATGGCGCCATCGCGCAATTAACATTAGAACCAGCACAAGATATCGAATTTGGTTTAACTTATATATACTCTTACAATAACGTTAATACCGGGACTGGAAGCGAGCGTGCAAATGACCCATTTGATGATGAAAGTGAAGCCATCGTTGCAAACTCTTTTGGATTTCAATCAACTATAAAACTCAACCCTAATATTACCGTTGGAGGTTGGGTTGGATACACACAAGCGACAGCAACCGACTTAGAAAATAGCCCTACAGCTAATATCTTCAACTGGGCATTTACTCTCGCGTTGCCTGATTTCGGTTCTGAAGGTAGCTTGGCTGGCTTTACAATTGGTCAACCACCGAAAGTAACAAGTAATGATTTTACAGTTGGCAACAGTAAATATCAAGACTCTGATACCTCGCTACATTTAGAAGCTTTTTATAGATTGCAAGCGTCTAAAAATCTTGGAGTCACCTTTGGTGTATTAATGATTACAAACCCAGAACATAACAGCAACAACGATTCCATCTACGTTGGAACCGTGCGTACTACCTTTAGATTTTAAAAAAACAATTAACGTATGTAGAGACGTTACATGTAACGTCTCTACGAGGGTTTATTTAATAACAAATGTTATTTTTACTACACGTTGACAGGCGAAGGACTATTAACTATTGAGTAATCGTCTGAACTTTGTTTAACAGGTGTTGCCACCATTTCGCTACCTGTAATTAGTCTTGCACCTCGGTTGCGGGTGATGTAATTCCATCCCCACTGCACCATGACGACTAACTTGTTATTAAATTCAATCAAGAAATAAACATGCACAAATAGCCAGAATGCCCAAGCAACAAAACCTGTAAGTTTCGTAAAGCCTAAATCGACAACCGCGCGATTGCGTCCAATCACTGCTAAACTACCGTGGTCTTTATACTTAAACGGCGCCGGAGTTTTTCCTTTGAGTCGTGTTTTAATAACTGATGCTACATACTCACCTGCTTGCATGGCAACTGGCGCCACTCCTGGTAAGGGTTTACCATTTTGATGTGAGTAATTAGCTAAGTCACCAATTACAAATATATTTGGATAACCTTTAACACTAAAGTCTGATTCTACAACAACACGTCCTGCACGGTCGCATTCAACTGATGTAGCTTCCGCAAGGGTTTTACCCAATGGTGACGCTTTTACACCTGCTGCCCATAATACTGTTTGTGCAGGAATTTGCTCAACGTTATCACCACTTTTAATTGTGACTATATTATTTTCTATATTTGTCACCATAGTACTTGTGCGTACAGTTACACCTAACTGCTTTAATGAAGCAGCAGCTTTTTGTGATAACTCTGGTGCAAAAGGTGGTAAAACTCTGTCTAAACCTTCTAAAAGAATTATTTGTGCTTCCGATGTATCAATATTGCGGAAGTCTTCTTTCATTGTATGGTAAGCAATTTCTGCGATGGCGCCTGCTAATTCCACCCCAGTCGGACCACCACCAACAACCACAAACGTTAGTAAAGCACGTCTAGCTTGTGCGTCTGTTTCTTTCTCTGCTGCTTCAAATGCACTAAATATACGGCGCCGCATTTGAATTGCATCTTCAACCGTCTTTAAACCAGGTGCGTGTTCTTCCCATTCATCTTTACCAAAATAAGAATGTTTTGCACCCGTCGCTAAAATCAACGAATCATAACTTATTACATCATCACCCATAAAGACTTTTTGTCCCTGTGGGTCAATACTCGTAACTTCTCCGAGTAACACCTTAGTATTTTTACTCTTATTCAATACTGCACGTAGCGGTGAGGAAATATCCGCAGGTGATACCGTACCAGTGGCAACCTGATACAACAGTGGTTGAAAAAGGTGAAAATTCCGCTTATCAATCAGTGTAACTTGAACATTATTCACACGACTTAACGCTTTCGCTGCGTACAACCCCCCAAAACCACCTCCAACTATTACAACGTGAGAACATTTTGGCGCCGGAGTTTCCCCTGCTATAAATAGCGTTTGGTCTAATGGTGGCTGGTTATCGACTGCATCTACCATAAAAAGGTTTTCCTAATTTTGACATTCCTGTCACTATTCTTAACAAATTTTAACAACTTTGTCGTAAGAGTTATTGTCTATTTTTTACATATGAAGTTTTGTTGAGGCATCAAATCTTTCGTTTTTTACGTAAAGAATGATACTCATTAGCTACACACTCTTGTGGAGCGGGCATCCTTGCCCGCCTTGTGAAAATAAAAGGGACGGGCAAGGATGCCCATCCCACAATATTTACAAGACTTGCAAGAGTTATTTTTATTTATGATGTTAATTTTGGACTAGTTGAATTACACCCCATTGACCGTTGGTTAGCCAATTTGTATCGCTTGGCGCCACTTTTTCGATGATTTCTGATTTTATTCCTGCGGCAACTTCAGATTTTAGAGTGCGTAGTGCAAGTAATGGCGCCGGGAAATAAGAGATAATATCGTTGATGTTGGTGGTGTAGTCCCAGTGTCTATCACCGAGTAATCGACGGTAATTTGCGTCACCTTTAATAATTGTCAAGTTACTAGCAGCTAAATCATTTCTAATTACATCGGGCATTTCCCAAAAGGCTAATGGAGATGTCCAAAAGTAATCGCTGCTTAAAACTAGTTTTCCTAATTCCAAGTATTCTTGTAGACGGTTTGCTAAAAATGTTACATCCCAATTATTTGATTTAGCAAAAAATTCAATTGTTTGATGTACATCTAGAATCATGGCATCTGAGACAAAAGTGGGATGTGGTTTGAGATGTAACTTAATTTGTTTGGCTAAACCGCTACCGAGTAAAAAATCAACCAAACATAAATCGCAAACCAACTCAAACCCAGCATTATCAACAACTACATCAAAACGTCCTTGCTGGTTCTTGTTAATTAAATCAACTACCGAAGCTGCATCGTTGACTAATATATGTGCTTGCTGAGTCTGAATATCAAATTGAGTGCGGTCGGTTTCAAATGCAGACCACAAACTTAAATCAACGCGATTACCCCATAAAGCAAAATATAATAAACCTAATAATGCTTCTTCTGATTCAGAATTATCTAACCAGCTATTAACTTGATGACATAGTGTAGTAATAGCATCAAAACCAGTTTCTAAACCTTGACGTTTTTGGAGTGCGAACGGGTCAACACCTTGCGACTCACCAGGAGCAAAATAACCAGTGATATTTAAAATCAAACGATAAAAATAAGTTTCAGCAAAAAACCAGGGAATATCAACCCAACGTTGCCCAAGAAAAGATTGAAGGTATTCATTCCATCTGGTAAAATCGGTGCCTGTGTCATCTACCAAAGATTGTATATACCCAGTTGGTAAAGCACTAGCAAGTTGTTCTAAACTATCATTAACTGTACTAGTAAAAGAATTTTCAGCTATAACGCGACGAGCAATAGCAGGCATTCGTTGCGTAACAGTATACTCTGTAAACGAACCAACTTCGGCGCCGACAAGCGGAGATGGTAAAGGCAGTTTAGGAAGTGATGTAGTCATGCCATTTAACCATTAATAGTAGGAACATACTGCCGTAACAAATCATCAACAGGTTGTCGCTGTAAAGACTTGACTATCAAATTAGAGACCCTTTTAGCCAAACGACTCGAACTTCTTATAGCTAATACATCAACATCTGGTTCCGAAGGATTTACATTCCATTCATAGAATAGAATTTTTTCCCACCTAATAAACACCCCATCCCCCAGCCAAATGCCATTTTCCATGAGTGAGGGTTGATATGTAAACCCATTTAACAACATGTAAATACCAAAAATGAGTCGAGAGACACCAGCTATTCCTTCAGAAGTGCTGTTATCTGTAATGAATGAGCGAATCGATATTGCTGCTGACACTACAAACAGTATTCCAGCAAGGAAAGCTAATACTTGACCGATATATCTCCCACGATTGGGAATTGTTAGCAGTGACCGACCAGCTTGTGTTCTCCCCACTGCCAAGTTGAAAATCAACCAGAGAGCTAATGGAATCAAGAGAATATATAAAATGTCACTAATTTGAAGTGCCATTATTGTAATATCGACTTTAGTCGATTTAATAGAACGGTTTTGATGTCAACATAATATTCCAATCTTTCTTAAAATTAAGCGATAAAACTATTAAATTTCTAATAAACCCTCTGGATTTACCGATAGTATTTCACGTCTTTGTAGCCCTTCTGAGTGTAAAATTTCGTTTGCTGCTAACAAGCCACTACTGACAGCACGCTCCATTAACCCGCACGGAAAAGGCATTTTAACCCAATCGCCTGCATAAATTAAGTTATTAATATTACTGCGAGTTTCGGGACGTTCTGCGTAACTATTAGGTGGATATCCAGAAAAGTTTTTTTGGTTGACTAGTTCACGGTGCAGGATATTAGCTTGCTTGAGTTCAGGAACAATATCATACAGTTCCTGCTCAAAAGTTGCGAGCAGTGCGGATTGAGTCGGAAACTCTTTCTCTTTATAGCAATAAGCATGTAACTCAACGACACTACCACCTGTACGTTGCGACCAGTCGATAAATTGCTGCTGGATACGGTGATATAAAGTAATGCTGTCTGTGAGTGCGTAACCAGATAGTGATGTAAAATTGCTTTGTTCCCAAGCAAAGTCACGGTCGAACCAAAAGCGACATACTGCAAAGGGGTCTGCGATGCTCAACTTTTCGATTTGCTCACGTGCTTTTTGATTAACGTCTCCATCTAAACGCTTGAATAGCTGTTGCACCCCAGGTACATCAGTGGCAAATATATAGTAATCTGCTACGACCGTCTCTGGTTTCACAGATTCTGGTTTAATTGCAACTAATTGTAACTCGTCACTGTAACCAATCTTTGGGCGCCCAATAATATCAAACTTGGCTAAATCTCTTTCTGCTGGTCCTTTCAAGACCTTGCCATCTGCTGCAAATACTGCACCATGACAAGGACAGTGAAATTTACCATCGTCTGCCATTTTTACGGTACACCCTTGGTGAGTACAAGTTAGCGAGATAGCTTCTTGACTATTTTCTGCCACTGCGAACACTTCGTCTGCGGCGCCAAAATATTCAAGAGTGCTATTATCGGCAACAATAGGATTACGCTTTACAGTAAATGGTACATCACTGGCGCCGCTACCCACTTGATACGTGAGTGAGTTGACGCTGTTATTTTCGGCTTGAATTTGACTAACAATTGCATTCGTAACAACTTGACCACCTTTACTTTTTATTGCATCAACAATTGGTTGCACTAAACTAGTACCCATATCATCTTTAGTACCATTAAAAGCTAAACCTTCGGGGTTGCCAAAAAAATAAAAGTGGAAGAACTGCATTAATTCTCCCACACTCATTAAATCAGGTGCATTCAAACTTGACTTGGCAAAAGGTAAAAAGTATAAGTCATACAAACCTTGAGGAAAATCTTTTGCTACCCAATCAGCAACCGAAATACTATCAAAACGTTGATAATTCTTTTCACGCTCAAATCCACCTATTGCTTGAAACACCTGTAAATGTTTAATTTTTGTTAAATTTATTCCCCACTGCAAGCGATTTGGTGAAGCAATTGCCAAATCAACAATATTCCACGGAAAAGCTGAACTGCTAGGACGAAATACCTCTGGTTTATAGTGTTCGCGGTAAACAAGCGAATAAAAATTTAACGATTGAAAGTTTTCTGTAGCGTTTAAATCTTTAACTAAACTATTTAAATTATAATACTGCGGAAAAAACCCATGAAAACCATGTTCCATTCTAAACTTATCGGCGCCGACATTAACCTGCCAACTAGCAATTTTACCTCCAAACTGCGGAGATTTTTCTAGTAAAGTTACCGCAAATCCCCTTTGACTCAATTCGTAAGCACAAGCTAAACCAGCTAAACCTCCACCAACTACCACAGCAGTCTTAGGTTGAGTTAAAGTCAATGGTAACAAAAGATTATCTTTTTGAAATACCGTTGGTTTGGGTTTAACAAAGCGTGAATATCCCATCACAGAGGCAACAGTACCAACACCAAATAATTTTAATAAATTTCGACGAGAAATAGGAGTTTCTGGCAAATTTGAAAGTGTAGTCATAGATTAATTATTATGCAACGCCCGGTGTATTGTACTTATTTCAACAAATATAATCTACCTATCAATCGGTAGGTAAAGGCGAAAAAAATTATTTCGGAGTCAGTCCATCTAACAAAACATCTATCATTTCATTAACTATGACTTGTTTTGCTTCAACTCCTGAACCAGGTATCACCATTGGAATACTTTCCATTACCGATAAGAAAAACCCAGCCAGTACATTTGCACGACAACAACGAATTTCTCCTTTTTGCTGTGCTACTTCAAACATTTGCTGTACAGGGATAAATATACATCTACGAGAACTCGCCGATAACTTCTTAAGATTTTCTTCACTTAAACATGGCATATCGGTGTGCAACATACTCAAGAGATGCACAGGTGGTTGAGAGAGAAACCAGTTTGCCGCACAATTTAGCTGTACGCGTAAATTATCTTGTTGTTCTATTGCATTTTGTAAACCTTTATGATGATGCTCAAACTCAAGCTCAGTAACAGCTACATATAAATGCTCCTTACTCTCAAAATGATAGTACAGTGAAGCTTGCCGAATTCCCGCATATGAAGCAATATCTCGCATTGTTACATTACTATACCCGCGCGCACGAAACAATCGCTCTGCCGCATCAATCACGCGCGAACGTCCGTTACAAATAGTTGATTGCTTAGAGAGTGGCGCCTCAGTCAATGTAAACTTACCTAACGTTTGGTAGTTAAATATTCGTAGTTGATTGTAGCGTAAAACTGGCAACGGATATAACGGATGTAACGGATAGTTAATTAGCTTAAAATAAGTTAATAAATAGATTCGAGATTAAATCTTAAAGGTAACTTTAAATACAGCCAAAAGTCACGCCTTGTTTTTTTAACCACTTACGGTAAAGCATCGAGTAACGGTCAGTTGGAAGATTTACCTCTGCTTGTAAATCAAGAGGAAGGTGAGATGGTCTTTGTGACTCAATAATCGTGCGGTCTTCAGACATAATTTTTGCCTCTGTAGAGCACCATTGTTCATTTGTCACATTATGCACGCCTTTGAATGCTGTTACTGACCATGCAATACACTCTTGCTCCGAAACAGGTGTAACGGCAAATAAACTCGTCATGTTAACTTCAGGATTCCCACGCTTGTAATATGCCAACAAGGGACGGAATATATAAAACTCGTAGTTAGAAAAAGTTTTGCTAAGTTCTGATTTTCCTGTTTCAATATCTAATTCCCATAACCCAAACTTAAAGATAAGTTTATCAGAATGTTCTATAGCTTCTCCTAGCTCAACTTCTGGTAAATTTGAATTAGAAAAAGTCCCTGAATGTACGAACGGTATATGTGCGGGGTCAAAGAAATTTTCAATTACACGCAGCGAACTTGTTTTAAACCATTGAGGATTACAAACAAATTTAGAATAATCTGCGTCATCCCACTCTGGTAAATCAGGAATATCATGTTGAGGAGTTCCAAGACAAACCCAAACTAAACTATAACGTTCTTTTACTTGGTATGTTTTAATGCAAAGTCTGATAGGCGCCGTTGTTTCTGGAGTCCCTGGAACCTTTATACACTTACCTTCTGTATTAAATACCAAACCATGATACGGGCAAATTAAAGTATTATTATTAACCCATCCTAATGAAAGTTTAGCTCCTCGATGTGGACAATAATCTTGCCATGCGTGAATAGACGTACCATCATGCCAAACAACAATATCTTCTCCTAGTAAGCGTTTTGGCAGAACGGCGCCAGGTTTTAATTCTTGAGCGTGCGCGATAACGTGCCAGTCATTTAATAATACCTGGTCTTTCTCCATAAATACCAGCGGCTAATGTGTTGGGAAATTTACATGATTATAATATCGCAATCAGCGCATGATTCATAAAATTTGCACATTGTAGAGACGTTACATGTTTAGTCTCTACATCTAATTGTGTATATTTATGGCGCCATTGTACTAATAATACAAATCTTTCTCAAGAATGAGGTTTGCTTAGGCGCACGAGTTTAAATTTTTAGATAAAACTTATTTTAGTGTAGTTAGAGGTAATAATTATATGAACTATCTTGTTGCAGTATTACCAGACAGAATACAAGCGGAAGCTGCATATACTGCACTTGAAAAAGAAGGTTTGCCTACAAATCAAATTGATATTTTAGGAAAAGGCTACAAAAGTGCTGATGAGTTTGGGTTAATTAATCCTGAACAGCAAGCTAAAAAAGGTTTCAAACGTTTGTCGTTATGGCTAATTCCCTTTGGCTATGTTGCTGGTTATGCCTTTAATGTTTTAACGGGTATTGAAATACTTCCCATTGGTCATCTTGGTAATCATATTTTTGGAGGAGTATTAGGAGCATTATCCGGCGCCTTGGGTGCGTACTTCGTAGGTGGTGGAGTTGGCTTAACAGTGGGTAGTGGGGACGCTTTACCCTATCGGAACCGCCTAGATGCAGGCAAATATCTTGTGATAGTTCGAGGGACACAAGAATTAATTAATACGGCAACCCGGACTCTACGCTCCTTTGAACCAGAGAATCTGCAAGGGTATGCAGAGGCATAAGCTTGATAACGAAACTAACAAAAAAGGTGGATTGAACTTATCCACCTTCTTCTTAATTCATGCTCGAAGCAGCAACAACTGAACCTTTAAAGTGTCCATTTGTCTTTCCTAAACGCTCGGCAATAACTTGACGGTACACAGCTTCATAACCATCAGCCATTTTTTGAGCGCTAAAGTTTTGCCAAACATAGTCACGGCAAATGTTGCGGTCAAGAGCAACAGCTTTGTCAATAGCTTCGACACATTCATCAACGCTTTCACAGACAAAACCAGTCTTACCATGCGCGATAACTTCAGGTGTGGAACCCATCTTCATTGCAATAACTGGTGTACCAGCAGCCATTGACTCAACCATTACTAAACCAAAAGGTTCACGCCAAGTTATTGGGAACAGGGTTGCTGCCGCACGTCCCATAAGTTCATTCTTTTGAATGTGGTTAGCTTCACCTAAATACTGAATTTGCTCACCATCTATACGGGGCTTAATTTCGCGTTCAAAGTATTCAACGTCTACCACATCAACTTTACCAGCCATTTTTAAAGTCCATCCAGAACGCTTGGCAATTTCTATAGCGTGGTGTGGGCCTTTTTCTGGAGATATACGACCAACAAAGGCTAAATAAGGTTGTTCAGATGGTTGAGGGAAAAATTTATGGCTAGCAACATCTATACCGTTATAAACTGTTGCAACACAATTCAAATCTAATCTTGGTTCACGTTGTGAATCTGAAATGCTGATATACGGCTGACGCTTGGCGTGCTTGAACATCTTTTCATTGTCAGGCGTAAAAATACCGTGCAGTGTGTGAACTGTGGGCGTTGAAACTAAATTAACGAAAGGTAAGGAGCTAAAGCCGACATGAGAATGAATAACATCGAACTCCGAAGCCCTTTCGTAGACCCAATTAAGTTGCAGCATTTCATAAATGCCGTACTCTTTAACGTTTGAGTCCAACCGCAAAGCGCGGGGATGAACTGATTCGAGCTTTGCTAAAGTTAGCGAGTCTCCCGAAGCGAAAAGCGTTACTTCATGTCCGCGTCGAACCAATTCATCTGTCAGCAACCCCACCACTAACTCAGTGCCACCGTAACCTGGTGGTGGTACTCTTTCCCATAATGGAGCAACTTGAGCAATCCGCATTTTTTTCTCCTTAAATGTGATTTAGACACACTTGCGCTTGTTGAAGGCGCCTGTGATAGTCTTAATTGTGTTAATAAACGTTTAGCCGATTTAGCTGAATTTAGCTGAAATTTAGCTGAAATTTAAAAGTGCATTCGAGATTCTGATAAGAACTTTAAGGGTTTGAAAATCAAAACCTTATCTACCCGAAGTATTGAAGTTATACTACCACAAGAAATATTTTTATCGGAATATACCTTTAGATAGCTACTATAAAGACTGCTTAAACCAGGCACTTTAAGTATTGTTCAGTTTTAGATAAAGCTTTTTAAAACTGACAACTACCATGCGTAAGAGTTTTAGTACTACTATAATTGCTACAATAATAGTAAGCATTTAGTACAGCTATATAAACAAGCTGGTAAACGTATAATTAGCATTTACTCTATGAGAGTAATACTATACTCGTTTATTAAGTTTTTAAAGAAAGCTGTATGTTGTCATGAATCAGTAAAAATCTCACACTGCTTGCTTTTGCGTTGTAATTACTGATAGTTTATTGGATGATTATGAAAATGTTTTTATCGAATTTATGTATAAAATGTCAACAGTACGCAGGACATGAGGCGTTTTGCTCGAAGTAGTTTTTCGGGCAGCGTTAAAGATACTTCGCTCCGTTCCGTATGACACATCCGATACTTAATCAACGTTTTCGAGTCACAAACAGTGAATATTACCTTAAGTGCAGTTTGACAGTTGAAAATAGTAATCAAAATTACAGAAAGATTTAACAAACTGATTCATTTCAAATTATCTCGTCTGAATTCTTTGTACTCAATCTGTAAAATTCACCTTTGATATTGACTTATGGATAAAGCTAAATTGTGGGTAGGTGTAGTTTCCGTGCTTGTTGGCTACTGGGTACTAGTTAACTTGATGATGTAATATGTGGGTCAGGCATCCTGCCTGACCACTATTGTAGAGACGCGGGTAGAGACGTGATTAATCACGTCTCTACGATTTACCCGAAGGGTCAGCGGCGTGAACTAATTCTGGTTGTTGCTCGTTTGCTGGACGCTCGATAATTTGCTCGGCGCCTGGTCTAAGCTGTCGTTTAAATGTACCTAGTTTTACTGGTTTACCTGTTTGGGCAGATTCATAGATAGCGCGAATGATGCGAACATCGGCAAGTCCTTCTTCTCCTGATGGTTCGGGTTCTTTATTATTTAATACACAATCAGAGAAGTAAATAATTTCCGCTGCAAATTGATCGCCCGCTGAGAATGATTCTTCTTGTGTTTCTTGATTAATAGTAATTTGCTGCTTGAGTTCTCCTTGATAAGAGTAAGCAGAGTCCATCCGTAAATCACCTTTTGTTCCTACTACTTGGTAACTTGATACTGATGCGGCGCCGAAACTCGATGTAAATGTTGCGAGTCGCTCTCCAGGGAAGCGCATTATTACACTTGTCATTTCCTCTATTTTTTCAAACCGCTTTTCTCCGTTGTTAGCACTGACGGCAATAATTTCGGTCGGTTCGTCCTGAAACAAATAACGTACTGCGTTAATACAGTAAACACCCATATCATATACGGTGCCACCACCTATGGAAATATCTTCCATCCGAACGTTATCTTCAGCAACTTGCTGGGAAAATACTGAATTAAATATGCGGGGTTCACCAATTTTGCCTGATTTAATCGTTTCTATAGCCTGTAAATTTGCTTTGTCAAAATGTAAGCGATAAGCAATCATTAATTTGACGTTATTTTCTTTGGCTGCGCGCATCATGTGTTCGCACTCTTCTTCAGTTACAGCCATTGGTTTTTCACAGAGTATATGAATACCTTTATCTGCTGCTCTTTGAGTATATTCCAGGTGTAAATGATTAGGTAATGCTATGTATACGGCATCAATATCGCCGCTGTTGAGGCATTCTTCATACTGTCCGTAGGAGTAAGTTTTTACTCCGTATTTTTTGCCAAGTTCTTCTTGTTTAGTCGGGTCGTCAGAAACTAATGCTGTAAGTTGGGAATTAGACGCTTGTGCAAACGCGGGTAAGACTGTTTCTTGAGCTATCCACCCAAGTCTGACTACTGCGTAACGAATATGATGACCGTTGTTTGAGTTAGAATTATTAGCCATGAGTTCCTTTTTTATTTCAATAATATGAATATTGAGATAGAGAACAGAAATTATCTGCTTCTCAGGCTAGAAACTCATGGTAATAGTTCCATCTTCCTCGCGATGGAGAGAATTTATTATTTATCTTTATGTCATTTGGCTGTTGTTAAGTTATAAAAATTATAATCACGTATAATAATTATTATTTACAAACTTTTAACTAAATTTCAATAAAAATAGTTTAAAATCATAATTTTTTAATACCGCAGATAGAAGCTATTTATAATTAAATAACCTAATTATATGTAGAGACGCGAGGAACATCGCGTCTCTACAACGTTTTGTTTGTAAACAGAATATTTTTCATACATTAAATTAGCAACATCACCTTATAAAATGGAAACAAGGTCAAATACACAGGTTATAGAGCGGAAGCTAGAGCAAATTGGCAATATCTTGCGGCTTGCAGGATGGATTGGTTTTTGGGTAGAGCTTGGGTTTGCTGTTGCTGGGGGACTGACATTATTATTTGCGATTACCGGACGCAGTTTCAACCAAACTATTACATCTCCTACATCTGTACCAGGAGCAGCAGTTAATTACACTCAATCCACTACACCAGGTCTTGGAATTGGTATATTTTGGGCAGGTTGTGGAATATTACTGTTGCTATTTAATGTTTACTTAGCGTTTCGACAAACAAGACTAGCTAGACGACTCCGTAATGGTGACATTAGCACGCATCCTAAGAAATCTGAAGTGATGCAAATTGTGCGATGGGGTATTATTGCGAGTTTGGTAGGAATGCTCGCAACAATTATAGGAGGTGGCGTCACTCTAGCAGTACTACTTGCAAAATCAATTGCTGTACCTCAAGGTGTTGCTGTAATTGACCCCAATCGTATTATCCGCGCGCTTGATATTTTTGTTGCATTAGCAAATATGAATGGTATTACTGGAAACTTTGTAGGTTTAGTTGCGGGTTTAGGTATTTTGAATTGGTTACACCGAGAATAATATCAATACTTGTGGTGCTTAAACGTTCATATAGCCACCATCAACAACGATATCTGCCGCTGTTATGTAAGATGATTCATTGCTAGCTAGAAAAACAACAGCAGAGGCAATTTCTTCTGGCCTCCCAAAACGTCCTAGCGGTGCGGACTGCTTCACATATTCTCCAAAACTGTCGAGTGCTTCTGGTGACAACCCCATTTTGCTCTGAAAATTAGTAGGTATAAAACCGGGACTAACTGTATTTACTCGAATTCTACGAGATGCAAGTTCAGTAGCCAGGGTTCGGGCAAACGAACGTACAGCCGCCTTCGTTGCAAAATACACGCTGCCTGTTGCTGCTCCTTTCTCATGGACTGCCGACGCATTTAAAATGACGCTTGCTTCTTTGTTCAACAGTCCAGCAAGTTTCTGTACAGTAAAAAAGGCGCCTTTAACGTTGATATCGAATTGGTCATCGTAAAATGCCTCGTCAATTGCTTCCAGGGGTGCGAAAAGTCCGATTCCGGCATTTACAAATAGAACATCTAACCCACCAAATTCTACTTTCACTCGTTCTGCCAAAGTGTTCAGGTTTGAAAGCACTCGTACATCTGCTAGAACAGGAATTACGTTTGAGCCTAGTTCTTGGGCAGCAGATTGCAACCTCTCCTCGTTTTGTCCGGTAATAATCACTCGCGCACCATCTGCAACAAACTGCTTGGTAGTTTCAAATCCAATACCTGTCGTCCCCCCTGTTATCACCGCTGTTTTGTTCTGCAATCGTGCCATAGAAATACTTCCTAGTAAGTGTTAATCAATAAAACTTAAACTGAATGGTTTAAGTTTAGGTAAAAAAATTTAGGATTCTTTGAGAAGTGCCATTATTGCCTGAACGGTACTCACTAAAAGCGCTTCAGTGTCAACCGTTCGACCCAACAGAGCCATTCCCTGTGTAGTACAAAGCAACATTCGTGCTAAATCACGAGGCTTCGCTACCTGCTTAAGTTCTCCAACTTCTTGAGCGCGGGTAATAGCAGTACAAAAGGCATCCTCTACGTCTTGCAAGTAGCGCCGTAAGGTTGATGCAATTTCCTCGTCACTGGTATTAAAGTCAGCAATATTCGTGCCAAGCATACAGCCTTTGCTTCCTGGTAAGGAATGCATCTGTTGCAGATTTTGAAGCACTATCTCCAGATTTTCCAGAGGGGAACCCGGCGCCAAAAGCTGGTCTCGCATCAACTTCACCTCTGTTTTGGCATAATATTCGAGTGCTTTGAGAAAGAGCGAATGCTTGTTGCCAAACGTATCATACAGACTCTTTTTGCCAATGCCCATCACATCAAGCAGTTCAGAGAGACTAGCTGCCTCATAACCGCGCGCCCAAAACACCTCCATTGCCTTTGAGAGGGCAACTTCAGGGTCAAATTGTTTATTTGGTCCTCGACTCATATACACACCATAGCATTAATTAAACCGATTGGTCAAGGTTTAGGTATCGGATATGATAAAACTAATTAATATGATAAAAGTACCTTCAAACAATATCAGGACTTACGCAAAAATCCTAGAAACCTGGTTTTTTGGTCGATAATTTGTAATAAAAACGACGATTTGTCTGCGACAATGAATGGGTAGAAACCAGGTTTCTGTGCGTAAGTCCTAAATATAAGTTGTAACAGTATTAGGTAAATACAAATGAGTTCAGAACAAAATTTATTAGTAAAATGGCGTTCTAAATATATGGATTGACATAGTTTAAGCGAGTACACCATTTAACACTAAGTTAATTGCTGCTTGGGTGTAACGTTCAATCATTTCATCACTAAGTAACTCGACATCTGGGGTCAGATGTTTTAGGTTCTCATAGGCATTTGCATAAAAAACACATATTCCAGCTATAGTCAGTGTTGTCATGTATGGGTCTTGCTTACAAAAAGTCCCCTCTTGCATTCCCTTTTCTAATATTTTGGTAACATATGTAAGTGGTTGCGACCAATTTGTTTGCTGAAAATATTTACCTTGATTTTGGTTCGCTTCTTGAAATAACAACATTCCTTGATAACGATGCGAAATTTCATAAGCAATTACAGTTCGCAAAAAAACTTGTAGCGCTTCAATAGCTGGTAGTTCTTCCAAGTTCATTTGCTCCAACATCTGTTGAAATTCAGAAGCTGGTTGCTCCAACACCGCTTGATATAACCCTTCCTTACTCTGGAAGTAATAATAAATCATCCTCGGCGCCACTCCTGCACTTTTAGCTATGGCATCGGTTCGGGCGCCAAATAACCCATTTTTCGCAAACTCAATTACTGCGGCATCCAGAATTTGCTGTTTTGTTACCTCGGCATCACGAGTTACCCGGTTGACTTTTGATGATGGTTGTGTATTTTCTGTACTGCCCACAGTTGCATTTAGGTCGTTTTGCAAGCTTCCTATCTGACTGTACAAGCTTTTGCCCATACTTACCAGCTTTTAGACTGAAATTATGAATTAAATTTTTAATTAACTATTGACATATGGTATGCAGTTATCTCATGCTGTTATTTATGAAATAAATTTTTAATTCATTCAATACAAGCTATGCAACAACTCAAATCGGCTTTAGAAATGCCGGGTAGTTTTGGTGTACCAATTCTTCGCGACCTTCAATTTGCTGGAAAAGAAGGTTATTCTTTACTGCAAAGCTGGCAGCGCTACGGTTCGGTATTTAAAATGCAGCTTTTAGGGCAAAAGTGTGCAGTTTTAATAGGTGCCGAAGCAAATAAACTTGTACTTGTAGAGCAAGCAGAGCGTCTATCTTCTTATTTGGGTTGGCGATACTTTGTGGAACCAGCGTTTGGAAAAACGTTAATGATTCAAGATGGACAGCAACATTCAACAACACGACGCTTGATGATGCCAGCATTTCACGGTGCGGCAATTGCAAGCTATCTTGAGACAATGCAGGAGATTGTACAAGCTTGTCTTAGCGGTTGGGCTAATCTTGGTGAGATAGTCTTGATAGACTCACTACGAAAAATGACGTTGCTAGTAGGAGCTAAATTACTATTAGGAGTGCAAGCAGAGAAAGAAATCGATGAAATAGAGCAGTTATATAATGCCCAATTACAAGCTTCCCTCTCATTACTTAGAGTTAATTTACTATTTACAACTTTTGGAAAAGGGCAACTCGCAAGGGCATTGTTAAAGCAGCGACTCGAAGCAATGATTACAGAAAGAAGAAACCAGAATTTACAATCGTCACATGACGCACTGGGATTATTTTTAGCGGCAATAGACAGCGAAGGTAATGCACTGCCATTAAACCAAATCATGGATGAGATAATACATTTGGTCAATGCTTCTCACTTCACCACAGCGGGAATGTTGTCTTGGGCAATGTTTGAACTAGCAGCGCGCGCGGATTGGCGAGAGCGTCTTTCAGAAGAATTGGAACAAGTTGTTAAAGACGAATTAAATATCGAACATCTGCGACAATTACCGCAAATGACCAACTTTCTCAAAGAAATTGAGCGCTTATATCCACCAACATCATTGATAATTCGAGGTGTAGTCAAAGAGATTGAATATGCAGGATATAGAATAGAGCCAGGTTGGACAATAATTATCTCTCAATTTGTCACGCATCGTTTGCCAGAAATTTACACCCACCCAGAACAATTTGACCCAGACCGCTTTGCACCCGGACGCGAAGAAGACAAAAAAGTCCCCTTTTCATTATTAGGTTTTGGAGGTGGCGCCCATGTTTGTATCGGTCGATAATTTGCACTGCTAGAAATCAAAATTTTTCTAGCAACATTACTGCGTCACTACCGCTTTTCAGTAACACCACAATACTCTACATTGGCGCCTGTCTTAGTTCCTCCCAAAGCTCAAAATCAATTACGTGTACGTGTAACAAAAAAATAGTAATAATTGTGACTCGCTTTTTAATTGCTACAATTGCCGCTGCTGGGCACGTCAACCCAGCATTACCTATCGCGCGTAAACTTATTGAACGCGGACACGAAGTATGGTGGTATACAGGAAAAGGTTTTAAAGAAAAGATAGAAGCAACAGGCGCCCATCACGTTCCCATCCGCACAGGAATAGATTTAACAGATATTAACACCATCCCTCAAGCTTGGATAAAGCAAAAAGAAGCATTAAAGGGATTATCGCAGTTTAAATTTTACCTTAAACACGGCTTTATTGACTCAGCAATAACGCAACTAAAAGATTTAACTAATATATTAGATGAATTTCCCGCTGATGTTTTGCTGTGCGATGTGTTCTGCCTTGGTATATCGTGGTTACATGAAAAAACAGGCTTACCTTGGGCAGCGTTTGGCATGTCAGCACTACCTTTCAACAGCCGAGATACGGCGCCTTTTAGGCTAGGAATTTCACCTGGTAATTCTTGGGGGGAAAAATTACGAAATAGATTTCTTAATTACCTATCGCAGAATATTTTAATGCGTGATGTAACACTTCATCTTGACCAGCGTAGAGAAAGTGTTGGACTACCAAAGAAATCACAAGATTTTTTCACTGCTACTTTATCTCAATTTCTTTATTTACAAGGCACTACACCATCATTTGAGTATCCTCGTAGCGACCTTGCACCACAAATTCACTTTATCGGAACGTTTTTACCTCCGGCGCCTGCATTTACACCTCCTGCTTGGTGGGATGATTTGAAATTAGATAAACCTATAATTCATGTCACCCAAGGTACAGTCGCAACAGAAGCAAAAAACTTAATTTTGCCAACAATTGAAGCTCTTGCAAACGAAGATGTGTTATTAATTGTGACAACAGGAGGGCAACCAATAGAAAATCTACAGCTTAATCCAATTCCTCAAAACGTTAGGTTAGAGAAATTTATTTCTCATGCTTATTTATTACCTTATGTAGATGTAATGGTAACAAACGGTGGATTTAATGGTGTACAGACAGCTTTAGCTTTTGGTGTGCCAATGGTTACTGCTGGTCAAACCGAAGAAAAACCTGAAATTGGCGCCAGGGTTCAATGGTCTGGAACAGGCATAGACTTAAAAACTAGTACACCTACACCTCAACAAATTCGAGATGCCGTAATTAAGATTCTTAGGACACCTAAATATCTAGAAAAAGCAGAAAGCTTTAAAACTGAAATTAATCGATATGATACACCTACTCTAGCAACAGAATTACTAGAGCAATTAGCATTAACTAAAAATCCTGTATACACTACACATAGTTAACGCCTGAATATTGAGAGATTGTTCAATGACGGGGACTTATAATGACAAACAACTGTCGAGAATAGTTTTAAAAGGCTTCAAGTCTATTGCTGAGTGTGACCTGGAACTGTCGAAACTTAACGTTTTGATTGGAGCTAACGGCGCCAGAAAATCCAATTTCATCGGCTTTTTCCGTATGGTACAGCAGTTACTTGAGCAGAACCTGCAAATATTTGTTAGTCGCCACGCTAGTTTTTATGTACTATTAGGTTTTGGGCGTAAAACAACGGAGCAATTGAAGTTTCAGTTATACTTTGGCAACAACGGGTATTTTGCCGAGCTTGAACGGTAATTAATATTAGTATCAGAGCCATTGTTTTAAATGAATCATCCGTTACATCCGTTATATCCGTTGCCAACTTTCTTTACCCAATCACTAATTGCTGCATTTACTAGTTCCGAACATTCAGCCATTACTAAATGTCCCGCATTCTTAATATGTAAATGAGTACGGTTGGTAAACATACTGGCTAACTCATCACCCATCTCAACTGTAAAAGTAGGGTCTTTACCACCACTAATAACTAAAACTGGAACTTGAGATATCTTAGAAGATGGATTACGGGTAAAAAAACTATAGTTCCAAAAGATTTCTAGCGCTTTATAAGTTTGAAAATCTGTAGGTACTGGGCACTCTCTATGAAATCGAGCAATAACTTTGTGAGTATACGAAGTCGATAATCGATTAGTCAATGACTGTACACCAGGCAATAAATAGATATATCTACCACCCCAAGCCATAAATTTCATAAGGGGAATTTCCCACCACGGCACCAAATTATGGGCGCCACCAGCAATAGCAATAATTCCACTTACTGAATAATGCTGGACAAACTCTAAACCTAGAGGTACCCCATAACTGTGACAGCATAATATCGGCGATTCTATATCAAAATGCTGTAACAATCGTTTTAAATCCCGACGATGCCTACCAATTGAATAACGAGCATAAGAACTTGACTGCCCATGTCCTGCTAAATCATAAGCGAGAACCTCCCAACCCTGATTTTGAGCAAATTCATACTGCGCGCGCAAGTTGAAACGGTTTCCTGTTCCCCCGTGTAAAAATACAATCGCTGGTGTACTACCTGCACTGTGGCAAACTTGTAAATTAACCCCTTGTCGCAGATTGATTCTAAAACCTGCTAAAGCATCTTGCACCGAGTCATCCATCTTCGTAAAAAGTTTCAAACCGAAATCAAATTTATATAACCGAACGGTCGTATTTGAGCAAATATAATTGCAAGCACGACCTGTAGCTATAACTTGCCACTACAAGCTTATATAAGTATTGTGTTAATTCTGTATCTTCTGAATAGCAATTTTGCGAACATTTCGGTTTAATGGTTGATGTGTATTAATTTAGACACCGTATTAAGTAATGATCTTTAAATATCAAACACTACTACAAAATTGATCAAAAAAATGTAAAGTTTTTATTTTAGATACCATCAGATTCTGATAAGTTAGTATTCTGAAGCACTCCAAACGTCTTTAACGTTGTAACGTGGGCGCCGGAAAAACAGGTATAGTATATCTTATTAAAGTTATGTCGCTAATAGTCCAAAAATACGGTGGTACATCTGTAGGTTCGGTTGAACGTATTCAAACGGTAGCACAGCGTGTTTGCAAAGCTGTCAAAGCTGGAAATTCTGTTGTGGTAGTGGTTTCTGCGATGGGCAAAACCACGGATGGACTTGTAAAGTTAGCGCATGAAATTTCTAGAACTCCCAACCGTCGAGAAATGGATATGCTGCTTTCGACGGGGGAACAGGTTACTATTGCCTTGTTGAGTATGGCTTTGCAGGAAATTGGGCAACCAGCAATTTCGATGACAGGCGCCCAGGTAGGAATTGTTACGGAAGCTCACCACACGCGCGCGCGGATTTTACATATAGAAACAGAACGATTAGAGCGTCACCTGAAAGAAGGTAAAGTAGTTGTAGTTGCTGGTTTCCAAGGTATTAGCAGCACTGAAGCTTTAGAAATTACTACCTTGGGGCGGGGTGGTTCAGATACTTCAGCGGTAGCATTAGCAGCGGCGTTACGGGCAGATTTTTGTGAAATTTATACCGATGTACCAGGTATTCTTACTACTGACCCAAGATTAGTTCCTGAAGCGCAGTTAATGGAAGAAATAACCTGTGATGAAATGCTGGAACTAGCCAGTTTAGGGGCAAAAGTGCTGCACCCACGTGCGGTAGAAATAGCCCGTAATTACAGTATGCCTTTAGTAGTGCGTTCGAGTTGGAGTGACCAACCAGGTACTTGGGTAACTTCAAAGAAACACGAAGAGCGTTCGCTCATAAATTTAGAAATAGCTCGTCCAGTTGATGCAATTGAATTTGATGCAAACCAAGCCAAAATAGCTTTATTGCGTGTTCCTGATAAACCAGGAGTTGCTGCGCGCTTGTTTAGAGAAATAGCACATCAAAAGGTCGATGTCGATTTAATTATTCAATCGATTCATGACGGTAACAGTAATGACATTGCTTTTACTGTAATGACACCAATCTTAAAGAAAGCTGAAGCAGTAGCAGCAGCAATAGCACCAGTACTTCGCAGCACCCCAACAAAATCAGAAGAAGCTGAGGTATTAGTAGAACAAAACATCGCTAAAGTTAGTATCGCAGGCGCCGGGATGATTGGGCGCCCAGGTGTAGCGGCGAAAATGTTCGCAACACTAGCTGAAGCAGGTGTAAACATTCAAATGATTTCTACTAGCGAAGTAAAAGTTAGCTGTGTAGTAGACGAAACCGACTGCGAAAAAGCCGTCACCTCCTTAGCAAAAGCTTTTGATATTACTACCTCCCCCCTACCCTCCTCGAATACTGTCCCACTCTCCCACTCTCCCGTTCGCGGTGTTGCACTCGACCTAAACCAAGCGCGTTTAGCAATTCGTAACGTTCCTGATAAACCAGGGATGGCAGCAAAGTTATTTGGGTTACTCGCAGAACACAATGTTAGTGTTGACATGATTATTCAATCACAGCGTTGCCATATTATAGATGGGGCGCCGAGACGAGATATTGCTTTTACCGTCGCACGTCTTGACGCTGAAAGTACCCAACTTTTGCTTCAACAAGCAGCAGTAGAATATGATTGGGGCGAAGTAGTTTTAGATAGTGCCATCGCAAAAGTCAGTATAGTAGGCGCAGGCATGGTTGGACAACCTGGTGTAGCAGCAAAAATGTTTGAAGCCTTAGCACAAGACAAAATTAATATTCAAATGATAGCTACATCTGAAATTAAAATTAGCTGCGTTGTTGAACAAGAGCAAGGTGTTAAAGCTTTGCAAGTTATTCACGAAGCATTTGGTTTAGCTGGTAGCGAAAAATTTGTAGTTCCAGCTTAAGAAGTGCTGAGTTTTGAGTGCTGAGTGCTGAGTACTCTCTACTTTACTCAGCACTCAGCACTCAGTACTTTCTACTCTTAGAATTCTGAAACAACAGCTAATTGTTGAGGTTTTTTCTTGTCTTTTGAAGCTAGTGGTGCGTTTAAAGTCATTTTGGGTTGGTTTGGTTGCATAATAACCGCTTCATAACTTACAACACCAGCTGTTTCACTGCCAATACAACGCGCTGCTGCAAGTGATAAATCAAGACTACGAGGTGGAATATATGGCCCTCGGTCGTTAACGCGCACTATTACAGATTTACCTGTTTTTGTGTAAGTTACTTTTAAGTGTGTGTTGAATGGCAGTGTTTTATGAGCAACCGTGAGGTCGTTCTGGTTATAAGTTTCACCATTGGCAGTAGTACGACCGTGAAAATAACCACCGTACCAAGAAGCTAAACCAGATAGTTTCTCATTGGAATATACCAAACCATACATATCTTGTTGCCCTTCGGTGAGTGAAAGCTTTGGCGCCTTTAATGCACTCCGAAGGTTATTCACCCAGTCAATAGCTATCAAATCAGCACTTCGGGTTGTATTGCTGGATATTTCTTTGTTAACTCCCAATAAAAAGCGATTACCCGCCATTATTGCTGGGGCGCCGTCTACAGTAGCAGGTCGTAATAGAGATGGGTCTGAGACCTTGGACTGAAGCAGTTTATTCAAGCGCTGCTGCATAACGCTTGCCTGTAATTGGTTTGGCAAGTTAGCAATCAAGTGATTATCTATCCAAACTTCATAGTTCGTTTCATCGCGACGAACGGTTACAACAGATAAATTCGATGAGCGCTTTGGAGACTCGAAGGAAATCGGAAGACGGAACAAGTTTCGCAATGTGGGAGGTAATCCAGACCGTATGCTTCGTAAAATCTTGTTTGCAAAATCACTGTCGTTGTCGCTCGAGTTAAGCAACTGCGGTGCTGATGAAACGCTTGTTTTGACTGCATTAAAAGCCTTTGGTACTAATGTTGATGATTCGTGATTGCTACCTGTAGCTGAACAGAACTGATTGCTAGTAGCTTTTTCTGAACTAGATGATAATTTTGCCGTTGGTATTTGCCTTGGAACATTTACAGCTATTTGATTCAACGACAAAAAACCACTAATCCAAGAAGTTACGAAAAAAATTCCAAGAAATAGCATGGTGTAGTTTATATTTTGGTAGCAGCACCTTAAACGGGTGTAAACCTACTCCTGAGATAATTAATTAAGTGCAAACTGAACCTAGCCGAGAACAAATATAGCCTATGGAACACATTAGACCTAAGCGCCAAACAGAGGGGAACATAAATTACTGGAGTGATCCCCAGCACAATTCATATTATCTTGTCCTTGTAAAACAAGCAAATAAAACTTTTCGATTTGTTCCCGACTTTTTCGACTTTTTTGATTTGAATTTTTTATATATCTAATTTTTTTGGCTTTAAAATATGCAAAAATACTATTAATATCAACAGTCATTTTACTTAATTAATTCAAATGGAAAGTCTTAAATATTACATAGTTGATGTTTTTGCGGAAGCTAAATATACTGGGAATCAATTAGCTGTATTCACCAACGCAGGCGCCTTAACTACGTCGCAAATGCAAGCTATAGCTAGAGAAATCAACTATTCAGAAACAACATTTATTGTTTCAGAGCAAGCAGTATCTGGGGGGTATGACGTTAAAATATTTACACCTGCTCAAGAAATTCCTTTTGCGGGTCATCCAACCTTGGGAACGGCTTACATACTTCAACGAGAGGTTATTAAGCAATCAGCCCAAAGAGTTATTTTGAATTTACAAGTTGGACAGATACCAGTTAATATCGACAGCAGTGGAGCGAATGAACCATATTTGTGGATGCAACAAAAGGCGCCTGATTTTAGCAAGGAAATATTTTCTACAGAGATAATTGCTGAAGTTTTGGGAATAGAAATAAGTGAAATAGATACCAAGTACCCAGTACAAGCTGTTTCAACAGGTTTACCCTTTATTATTGTTCCTCTCAAGAATTTGGCATCGTTAAAAAGAGCGAAAGTCAATCAAGATAAGTATTACAACCTAATTCAATATATCGAGGCAAAAAGTATTTTAATTTTTTGCCCAGAGACTTACTACCCAGAGAATCATTTAAATGTACGTGTCTTTTGTGACTTCCTTGGCGTACCCGAAGACCCAGCTACAGGAAGTGCCAACGGATGTTTAGCAGGTTATTTGGTAGAACACTCATATTTTGGTAAAAATGAAATCGATACGCGCGTTGAACAAGGTTACGAAATCAACAGACCATCTTTAATCCTCCTCAAAGCACACCAAAAATACAAGAGCGAACCCATTGAAGTACATGTAGGGGGAAAAGTAATTATGGTCGCTCAAGGAGAATTTGTATAATAAATAAGTTAGGCGCCTTGCCTGACTGTCCTGGGAGCTGCCTAATAATTCACGGAGGAGGTTTTAGTTTTATGGCTTCACCATTTCCAGGGATGAACCCATATTTGGAGAATCCGTCATTTTGGTCAGAAATTCATAGTCTATTGATAACAGCTATTTTCCGGAAATTAAACCCTCAACTGCGTCCTAAATATAAAGTGGCCATTGAAAAACGAGTATATCAAACAACTGATGATTCATTATTAGTAGGTGTTGCTGTGCAAAGTACGCAAAAAATAGCATTGCCACAAAAAGCTAGTACTGCTGTTGTATCACCATCTGTTGAAGCTGTAACGGTTGACCTTACAATGCCTGAAACTGTCAAAGAAACTTACTTAGAAGTACGAGATGTCATAACACAAGAAGTTATCACCGTAATTGAAATTCTTTCTCCAAAAAATAAGCGTTTAGGAGAGGGACGAAATGCATATCAAAAAAAACGGCTGCAAGTTTTAGGAAGTAATACTAATTTAGTTGAAATTGATTTGCTGAGAGAAGGTAAGCCAATTCAACAAGTGCAATATAACCTTCAAAGTGACTATCAAATTTTAGTCAGTAGAGCATCTAAACGCCCAAAAGCTGATTTATACCCATTTAATTTACAAAATCCAATACCATCTTTTGCCTTACCTTTACGTGAAACCGATACAGAACCACTACTAGATATACAAACTTTAATTAATGAATTATATGTAGAAGGTAATTATGACTTGATAATTGACTACACTCAAGAGCCTGTACCGCCATCACAAAAAGATGCTGTTTGGATTGATGAGGTTTTAAAACAGCAGGGATTGAGGTAAATTTTAAATTAGCGCCTTGATATAGTACTTTAGTTCTAAAGTTAACGCCTTTATATGGCTCACAAAGGTACTAATTAGCTTTAAATGTGAAAGAGATGCCAAATGTAACGGAATGCAACGTATAATGAAAACGGCAAAACCGTTAAGAAATATTGAAGAAAGTAAAGTAAATGCGAGTAGCAATCGCCGGAGCAGGTCTGGCAGGATTATCCTGCGCTAAATATTTGACCGATTTAGGTTATACTCCCATCGTCTTGGAAAGTCGAGACGTTTTGGGCGGCTTAGTCGCAGCGTGGAAAGATGAAGATGGTGACTGGTATGAAACTGGGTTGCACGTTTTCTTTGGCGCCTATCCCAATATGTTGCAGCTATTTAAGGAATTGGGAATTGAAGATCGACTGCAATGGAAGCAGCATACAATGATTTTCAATCAACCAGAAAAGCCAGGTACTTACAGCCGCTTCGATTTTCCCAATTTGCCGGCGCCCTTCAATGGGATAGCAGCAATTTTGCGTAACAACGACATGCTCAGGTGGGGTGAAAAAATTGAATTAGCCAAAGGACTGGTTCCGGCGATGCTGCGGGGACAAAAATATGTTGATTCAACTGATAGATTTACATTCTCAGAATGGTTGAAACAGCAAGGTGTTGGCGATGATGTCGAACAAGGCATATTTATCGCCGCAGCGAAATCATTAAATTTTATCGACCCCGATGAAATATCTGCCTTAGTGCTGTTGACAGCTCTAAATAAATTCTTACAACAAAAAAACGGCTCACAAGTAGCTTTCCTAGACGGTTCACCAACCGAGCGTCTTTGTCAACCAATGGTTGACCATATCACCGCACGGGGGGGAGAAGTTAAAACGAATGCTCCTTTAAAAGAAATTTTACTGAACGAAGACGGCAGCGTTAAGTGTTTCTTAATTCGCGGACTAGATGGTAAAAGTGATGAGGTTGTTACTGCTGACCTGTATGTTTCAGCAATGTCGGTTGATGTAATGAAAGTGATGCTGCCTTCAAAATGGAAGCAAAACGAGTTTTTCCAAAAACTTGATGGCTTAGAAGGTGTACCAGTCATCAATATACATCTTTGGTTTGACCGTAAACTTACAGATATAGACAATTTGTTATTTTCGCGATCTAAGCTTCTCAGCGTATATGCTGATATGAGCAATACCTGTAAGGAATACGCGAATCCCGACCGTTCTATGCTGGAATTAGTTTTTGCACCAGCAAAGGATTGGATAAACAAATCCGAGGAAGAAATTCTGAAAGCGACGCTTGTAGAATTAGAAACATTATTTCCTCAACACTTTGGTGGCGAAAACCCCGCAAAGCTTCTGAAGCATCACGTCGTTAAAACACCTCATTCGGTTTATACGGCAACACCAGGTTGCCAAAAATACCGACCTTCACAAGTTACCCCAATTTCAAATTTTTACCTCGCAGGGAGTTACACCATGCAGCCATTCCTTGGCAGTATGGAAGGTGCCGTACTTTCTGGTAAACTGACAGCGCAGGCGATAAACGCCCAAGCACACCTAGAGGCGAAAACCTCGAGCAAGCCAACGCAAACCCTCCAGCCTGCAACGAATGCTGCAACTGCCTGATTCCCCCCCGTGCATGAAAACCTCCGTCTCTGCGGAAGAGTCCTACAATCTGTGTCGCAACCTCACGGCGAAGTACGCTAAGACATTTTATCTTGGCACTTTGTTGATGAGTCCGGAAAAACGGCGAGCTATTTGGGCAATTTATGCTTGGTGTCGCCGTACAGATGAACTAGTCGATGGTCCTGCTGCTGCGATCACCACACCCGAAACTCTCGACGATTGGGAGAAGCGCTTGGAGTCGATTTTTGCAGGTCGCCCAGGTGATGATTTGGATGTCGCATTAGTAGATACTCTTGATTGTTTCCCTCTTTCCATTGAACCGTTCCGCGACATGGTTAACGGTCAACGAATGGACTTATTCCGTAGTCGTTATGACACCTTCGACCAACTTTATATCTATTGTTACCGCGTTGCTGGCACCGTTGGTTTGATGTCTACTTCGGTAATGGGTATTGATATATCTCAAAACTCGGCGCCTTGGAACCGTAACCGTCAGTTGTACGTTCCTACAGAAGAAGCCATTGCCCTCGGTATTGCCAATCAACTTACTAACATCCTTCGTGATGTTGGTGAAGACGCGCGACGTGGCAGGATATACCTTCCTTTAGAAGACCTCGCACGCTTTAATTACACTGAAGAAGACTTATTTAAAGGTGTAATTGATGACCGTTGGCGTGCGTTGATGCGGTATCAAATTGCCCGTGCCCGTGAATTTTATACCAAGGCTGAACGGGGAATTACTTTCCTGGCGCCTGATGCCCGACTACCAGTGTGGGCTGCTTTAATTCACTACAGCCGCATCTTAGATCGAATCGAACGCAACAACTACGATGTGTTCTCGCAGCGCGCTTACGTACCACAATGGCGAAAATTAGGCAGCTTGCCTCTCGCTCTTATACGCGCGCAAGTTCTTTAACACATTGTAAAGTTACAGCGATGCAATTCCAAAAAACAGCGTAAGGGTAAAAGAATTTTATTTACCCTTACGCTGCTTGCATTGGTGCCTCGGCGTTGGCAAATTGGGATAAAGCTAAATTACCTTTTTTTAAAAACATTGTTGACATTCCCATTAAAATCATATACATTTATTATTCGTACACCTGGAGAGGTGGCTGAGTGGTCGAAAGCGGCAGATTGCTAATCTGTTGTACGGCAGGTAACTCCGTACCGAGGGTTCGAATCCCTCCCTCTCCGTATCAAAGAAGAAACTTAAAAGTGCTGAGTGCTGAGTACTGAGTGAAGAAAGTTAACTTCAACTCTACTCAGCACTCAGCACTTTCTACTCAGCACTCATTAAAATCCGCCAAAGTTATAACCAACACCGATTAAAAGTCCAACATCAGTTTGGTCGAAAAATCCAGCGTTGATTGCAGCGGTTGCTGTAAATTGTTGAGTTAGTGGAAAATCAACTCCACCTGTCACCAGGAACGCAATTTGTGAGTTATCACCACCTGTTTTAATGGCGCCACCAACTCCAACATAAGGAGCAATTGGTAATGGCTCTACAAATGGGTCATCAGGTTGCTGTAGAGAAAAATCATAGGTGACAGGAATTAAAATGGCTGTGTTATTACCAAAAACTGCCGCAGGTCGCACTGAAAAAGTTCTTGTCAACCCGACTTTACTCATCACAGCAAAGTTACCATCTCCTAGTGCTGAATCTCCACCACCAAGACCAATATTACCTGCCACACCAACATAACTTGAGCCACCACGAGTTGTTCGACCTGGGTCGATATCTGCTTGTGCTACTTGTTTAGTTGTTTCTTGCTGGGTTTGTTCTGACTGTTGAACTGGAGTTGTCACTTCTTGTTGCATTAACGCGGCAGAAGTTGTTGCTGTTGTTCCTGGAACGGGTGTTACCGCTAAGTTATGTGCCCGCTTCAAAGCATTATTCAGCTTCTGGGCACTTGTTGGCGCCGTTTCAGCTTGGACATTGGTACTTGCTAGCAGCACCATAGACGTTAGACCTAAAGCGCAAAAAATTCCGTTGCGAGAAAAAATACTCTTCACGTTCACTCCTCAAAAAATACTGTCACACCAATTATTAAGTTTAATTGCTAGACTGCGATTTTTAGCAATATTCAATATTTAACACCAAAAATTTAATTTCAACATCGTCTCGGAGACTAGTTAAGATAAAATTTGTTACCGGAGGACACTGTTATAGAACATTGATTATACGGTTGACAAAACTTAGTCTGCTTTTGTGATACACGCTTACTTCACTCTCAAAGTGGAACACATGGCAATCATGTTTATATTCTTAACATCGAATATTGATAAATATCTATATAGTTATATTTGTTCTTATTTTTACTTTATAATTTATCGAATAGTATTTTTTGTTGATTAATCAAAGCTTGCATTAAGCTTATTTGTAAAAAAAATAACTTTTGTTTCATCTTCAATATTGTTTTTGATTTTCTAAATTTATTGAAAATACATTTAAAATAACATACGTAATAAATAATGTATTGATTATATTTTCGTTTTTATATGTATAAGATTTGTAACTTTTAAATTTTATTAACTATAAAATTTTGTTTGTTATATATCAACTAAAATTTATCTGTCTTTAGGAATAAGTCTTTACGAAAATTTCATGAAGACATCAGTAGATTCATTTAAATCAAAATCCTGAAACAACGTAATAACAGTATTTTATTGGATAATAAGCAGGATTTTATTATATAGTTTTTGTAAAACCCATAAAATATATATATGATTACCTAAATAAATATGCTAATTTAACATTGAGATATTAGAAAGTTATCAATGCTGTTCGCTGAGTTCTTAGAATTCATTGATAGAAAAAATAACAAATAATATCCGCGTCAAGCAAATATCTCCTCAGAAGAATTTACGTTTGCTTAAAGCTATTTTTACTCTTTGAACTAAACCTCTAACCTTAATTATCACAATGAACAGCGTTCTACCATGAATAAAGTTAAAATACTGAACTTAGAAATTGACAATTTATCAAAGGTAGAATTTTTAGATACCTTACAATCAGGTGTTGTATTTACACCTAATGTAGACCATTTGATGAAGTTGCAAAAAGACCCAGAATTCGTCCAAGCTTATAGTGTTAGTAACTATAAAGTTTGTGATAGTCAGATACTGCTTTTAGCAGCTAGGCTATTGGGTACTCCTATACGCGAAAAAATTTCTGGCTCTGACTTATTGCCAGCTTTCTATACTCACCACCAGCAAAATGAAAGCATTAAAATATTTCTTTTAGGCGCCAGAGAAGGAGTTGCTGCTCAAGCACAGCAGAATATCAACCTTAAAATTGGTAGAAATATTGTCGTTGGCTCTTATTCACCAAGCTTCGGGTTTGAAAACAACGATTTAGAATGTCAGCAAATTGTTGAAATTATAAATAATTCCGGCGCCACTGTTTTAGTTATAGGAGTTGGCGCCCCAAAACAAGAGAAATGGATATGTAAATATAAGGAGCAATTACAAAACATCAAAATTTTCATGGCACTTGGCGCAACAATTGATTTTGAAGCAGGAAATATGAAACGGGCACCAAAATGGATTAGTCAGATTGGGTTTGAATGGCTGTTTAGATTGCTGTGTGAGCCAAAAAGACTGTGGAAACGTTATTTAATCGAAGATATCCCATTTTTACTTTTAATTTTAAAGCAAAAGTTAAATTTGTACCTTACAAAAGACTATCTTAAGAAAAATTCTAAAGATAAGCGTCATTCTTGGCACACCGCAGGTAAATATTAACAAAAACATGTAGAGACGTGATATATCACGTCTTTACAATCACGTTTTGATATTTTCAATTTTTCTGCAATTGCGCTAAGTCATATAAATATGCTTTTCTTGATACCATTTTAGGCGTAAGATCAAGCCCGACTTTTTCTAATATTTTCTCCCAACGATACACCCAATCGTTTCGTAAAAGTGTATTTACTATATTATTTTGTCGGATTTTATGCAAGCGCTCAGGTTGTGTATTCAATTCACAAATAATATCACCTAAATTATTTGTGTCATAAGCAATCGGAATCACAACGTCCTCCCAATCAAAGTATTCACTAAAAGCTTCGCAGTTTGGAGGTATGCCAATCATGACTGCACCTCCTGCTGCACCCTCAAAGAAGCGTGAACCTAATTCTTCTTGTCCACCAGTTTGTTCTGGTGTATCAAATTTTGCTTTATTCGCGATGAAGTAACGACTGCGCTTAATCAAATCACTATAAAGCTTTCGGTGTTCTTTATAGTTATTCATTTGCAGACCTTTAAGAGTGTCATGTAAATATAGTAAATTTTGCTGTTTAGAAAACTCAAGCAATGACTGATGCACTATTGGAGAACGGCGCCCAATGCTGTAAATATCGATACTTCTTTGTACCTCAGTAGTCACAGGACAAAATTGAAGTGCATCGACAGCGTAAGGAATTGAATAGCAAGGACGATGGATTAAATCAGAAATTGCTTTGGCACTAGCTTTTTGAGTTGTAAAAATATAATCAAATTCTTTCAAAAGTTCTAAACATACTCTTGTTTTCGGATTGCTCAGTTCTTTAACCCATATTTCGTCAATCCATAATACTGCTTGACGGCATTTTTCTCGCCATCCCTTAATCGAGTTGATGCAAGTAATATCCCAATAGTGCTGACAGATGAAAAAAAACAAGTCATACTCTTGTTCCACACGTGATGTCATACAGCCAGATTGAAGCCATTCTTTTCTGGCTGTTTTTACGGCAAGATAATTTGCCAAAGGTTTATATACTTTGTTGGTGAAATTAGAATTAAGTACTGGCGCCAATACATCAGCACTATCAAATTCACAAATCGCATCTTCAAACTCAAATTCTGCTGAACGATATGCTTCAGCATGAAAACCGCGCATTGATGCAATTAGAATGCGTGCTGTGCCGTTAGAATTGTATTCTGATGTACTATCAAAATAGCTGCTAGTTAGATGATTATGATTATGATTATTAGATGACATATCAAATAGTGATTTATTGCTAGTTGTTGATAGCATTTGTAACTTTTGTAACAAATTTGTGCTGTCTTGACTGCAGCCATTGAAGACGTTCGTCAAAAAGCTTGTGAGAAGTGTCTTCACCAAAGTTGCTAACTTCCAACAAATCAACCAAAGTATAGGCAAATTCATTAGGTGTAAGAGCGACTTTAACAAAAGATGGATAGTCAAGAATGCCTCGCAGAGCGGTAGGAGTAGCAACTATTGGTAAACCAGATGCAATAGCATCAAGTGTTTTAATCTGAACACCACCACCTGTGACTGAGGGAATAGCGATGACTTTAGACTGTGCCATGAATGTTTGAGCGTCTGGTACAAAACCACAATATTCAACATTCGTGTACTCATCACGTAACCATTCGGCGCCTTTTCCGGCAACATGTATTGATATATGTTTGGGTAAGCATGGGTAAACAGTTTCAAAAAACCACTTCAAACCCAATAAATTAGCTTTCCAAGTCCAGCTACCAATAATACCAATGTCAAATTTGTTCTGATTCTGGTAATGTGAGCGTTTGTAGCTTGGAGTTAAGCTAGAAGGTAAATCAAAAACTGTAGAATGCGGATTGAGTGCATGAAAGTACTTTGAATCATGCTGAGTAAACGTCCAAACTTGGTGGGCTATACTTGCTAATGTATCTTCGCTCTTTTTAATTAGATGCGCTTCGCGTGAATAAATTTGCTTAGATAACAGGTTTCGCGCACTGCGATATTGAGCTAAATAAACTTCATGCTCAACATTGTGAGCTACAAATATAATTTTGCTTTTCTTATGGATTTGATTTTGCGTTAGTAAATTAGTTATCCATCCAATTTGAGCATGGTCGATAATTACAATCTCATAATCATCTCTATCTAAAAGTAGATTGACAATTCCAATGTATTCTGCTGAGTAATATTTTGTAGAAGAGTAAGGCAAGTTTCTCAACAAGCTACTGCCCATCCATAGTAAAGGATATAGCCTATAATTATGGGTTTCTATGCAACGGGCGCCTACAACAACTTCGTTCGGTTTTTTGACATCAGTATCACCAAGTCGATGATAACCGACAATAACTACTTCATGTCCATTTTGTTCTAATACATCAATGAAACTTTGTGAAGCAATTTCACCTCCTGTTTTTTTAGAACTGGGAAGAACCGTTGTTAAATATAAAATTTTCATGCTTTTATATCAAACTCCATGTGTAGTTTTATAAGCTTGATATCGAACTCCAATTAATCCAGCAATAGTGCCAATACCCCTGTAAACATTGAGCAATGCAGTAATTAGCGCATGTTGCCCTAATACAACAGAGGGGAAAATCATACAAAATCCTTTGGCAATTAGTGCTAAACCTTTTAGAACACGTATACTAATCACTGAAATCGAAGGATAAAGTTCGCGTTCACAGCAACTATGAATACTCCAACCAAAATAACCACGCTGCAAAACCCATTGAATTGTAGTGCGAGTTTCAGGTATCCATTCATGAACTAATGCCTCCTGTGCCCAGATAAACTTATTTCCTGCTTTTCTTAGACGCATGAAAAAGTGTGAATCTTCTCCACCAGTTAATGCAAAGCGTTCATCAAATTTATCGATTTGCTTTAAAGCATGACTGCAAATCAAGACATTGTTAGTAGCTGCAACTTCGAGTTCATGACCAGTAGGATAGGGACGTGGCTCAAAAAATTTACCCTTCGTGACCCATTGCGGAACATCCGACTTCATGAAGTGAGGTATGACTGGCCCTGTCACTATGTCCGCATTATAAGTTTGCTGGACAAACAGTAATTCATCTAACCAAAACTTATCAGGAACTTCATCATCATCAATAAAAGCTAAAAAATTTGTATTTTCGCTCCTCGATACGACTGCACGATTACGCGCGTAAGAAATACCTCGTCGTTGTTCAACACAATATTTTAGCGACCAAGGAAAATCAGCTTCAATGTTCGTACAGACTTCATGCGCCGAACCTGTGATGTCGTTATCAACTACAATAACTTCAATATTAGGTGCGTTCCTTTTTTTGAAGGCAAGCTCCTTTAACCCTAATAGCAGACGTTTCAGTCCTTCTGGACGCTTATAAGAAGCAATGCATATAGTAACTAACATTCGTTAAACCTCCCCATCAGTATTCGATGCTGTTAATTCAAACCATCCATCATCACTAATTGCAGTTGCATATCTATAGACTTGCGACTGCTGTAAGTTAATTGACACACTAAACGCCGTTGAAACGTAAATTATCCAAAAAATACTGTTAGTTGCTAACAATGTGCTTTCGCTAACGTTATAAATAAATAGGAAAGTTAAATAGACCAAATGCCATATCCCTTCAACATTCTGTGTTATTCGCAAAAGCTTAATACTTTTGAAAACAGCCATCAAGTAACTGCATACGAATGCAATTAATGCGGGAATTCCCAATTCTGCTAGCAAGTCCATCATGCCGTTGTGACCATAAGGACACTCCCATGCCAACTCGCGCCAAACCGAAGCGGTTACTTCACTATCCCAATCACGCCAAAACGCATTAAATCCATAGCCAATCAGAGGACGTTCGGCAATTTTTTCAAGCATTACCGACCATATATCAGTGCGTCCTGTTAATGTTAGGTCACGTCCAACTGCACCCGCAATAACATCAAGATTATCGATTATCAATATCCCTCCACTCCCAACTACAAGTACGATGCCAATTGTAAAAGGAATGACATAAGAGTAGTTCCATCGCCATGACCTATAAAGTAAGAACGTTACAGTTAGCACAATACATGCAATGATTGCTGTTTTTGACGTGCAAAGTATTATCAATGCTACCGATAAACCATAACCAACCCAACATAGCCACTGATAATTGTATTTTGTTGTCGTGCCAAGTGCAGTGAACAGAAATACCAGATTACTTAACACTGAAACTCGACCTAAAATATTTTTATGCGTCATTACTCCTCGCCATGCACCTGCGTGAACACCTCCTTCTTGAACGCTCATGATGCCATAGAACGGAATGAAGATCGCAAACACAAAACTTAGTACCACTACTAGTCCACAAGCACAAGCTAGCAGTTGTAGTTGTTCGCGTAGACTAAACCGTATAGCCAAATACGTGCCAAATAAACTTGTGCCTAACAGTAAAATGCTTCTCCGAGTTGTAATATCAGGCGCCACTGTCCACAACATCGAGGCAATGGCGATTCCAACGAGCAGCCAAACCCAAATATCATAAGTCACAACACGCTGAAAACTTTTCCATTGAAACGCAATTAACACTAACATAACCGCATAAATGCCCATGAAAATCAAAGGACTATACGGGTCTGGTGTGTTAACAGCAGCATCTTCACTGTCCAAAAGAACAGGCACTACCGCAGTTGTGGAAAAGAACAGCGAAAGCACCGCAAATGCTTTTTCGATAATCGTTGGAGTTTTAAGCATCGTTGATATTAGCTTCAGTATTTTACTTCTTAAAGAGAAAAAATACGTAGTTTACAAAACCAGTTTTGTTGCTCATGAACATCATAAACCTGTTTAGGTACTTGTATGAAGAATCTATAAATCTTATTTCAATGGAAATACGCTTAGTAACATTCAAGTTGACAAGCGTAGTAACCTTATATGTAATGATATTCTCAGAAGAATCATGATTAGTGTAGTCATATTGAGTTGACTTCATTTAATCTTCATTCGATAGGTTCGCTTACAAATTTTTCGTAAAGTCGAATAAGTCGAACTATTTACGAGATATGTTAAGAAAAGTAAAGTTTGAGTGTTTCCACACTGATAAAAGCATCATAGTGTTAAGAATGCGTAAAGATATGAACAATTTTTGATGCAATGAGGCTTTGAGAGCATGAATTCATGGAATAACTGAGATAAGACGTATATAGAATAGGTTTACTCGACTTAAGGCGCCTGCATGTTAACTTAAAGTTGAGCTTTGCAGTGATATTAAAGCAAGTGTTTAACTGTAATATGTAATATATTCTAAGTAAAAAAGATCTAGAACATAAATTCAACCATTTAATAATCCAACAATCAATCACGGGTTTTCATGGGAACACAAATACCGACAAAGCAAAATGGCGCCTCAAGGGTCAAAAATCCTTACTCTACAGCACGCGAAGCTTTTTGGGCAATTAAAAAGCCAGAAGAAGAAGAAAACTCTGTATTCATCCCAGCTTTAGGAGTTCTGCGTCGTCGAGCCTGGTTAATCGCTCTTGTAACAGTGGCAGTAGCAGCAACTTCAACTGTGTGGTCAGCAACGCGGACACCCAAGTATGAAGGTCGGTTTCAAATAATGGTGGAACCATTGAAAACTACTGATAGCGAACTATTGAAGTTATTATCCAAAACACTTCAACAGAACGTAAATGAGATTACCAAGCAAAACACAACAGCGTTAGACTATAACGCTTTAATGGAGGTACTTAAGAGTCCTAAGTTAATTGGGCCAGTTGTTAAAGAATTAAGAACTGAGTTTCCAGATATCAACTACGACCAATTAGTTGGTTCCAGTGTAGCAGGTAAGACACCAGCTATCCGTGAAGGTACGCTATTAATGACGCGGCTTGCGAAAGGAAAAGATGAATCGCGTGTGATTGAAGTCCGCTTCCGTGATCAGAATCCACAGAAAATTGAGTCTGTATTACAAGAAGTATCTCAAGCTTATCGCAAGTATAGTATCGAACAGCAGCAATCTAGTTTGCGACAAGGTATGAAATTTGTCGAGCAGCAAGTACCAAAGTTACAAATGCGCGTTAGTACACTCCAAGGACAACTTCAAGCATTTCAACAACGTTACAATTTTTACAACCCGCAGCTACAAGGTGAGCAGTTGTTAAACCGATTAGATACTATTAAAGTACAACGTTTGGAAACCGAGCGAAAATTTTTAGAAGCACGGTCACTATATACATCACTGCAAGGGCAATTAGGAATGTCACAAAGTGATGCAATCGCTGCTAGTGCTTTATCAGAGTCCCCCCAATATCAACAACTACGAACTCGTATTGGAGAACTTGATGCTCAAATAGCTGCTCAGTCAGTGCGATATCAAGAAGCAAGTCCCGTGATGCGAAGTTTACGAGAACAGCGCGAAAAACTGCTGCCGTTATTACAGCAAGAAGAACAATTAGCATTAGGCAACCGTGCAGGTGCAAGATTTCCATCATCTGTTGCCACCTATCAAAACACAGTACGACGTGATTTAACCAAGCAACTTGCTGACAGCACCAATCAAATGCAGTCATTAGATGCGAGTTTACGCGCATTGACCCAAGCTGAGTATCAACTTAACCAACAAATCAATCAATATCCACAAGTCGCACGTCAGTACGCAAATTTACAGCGCGATTTACAAATAGCCACCGATACCCAAAATCAACTGCTTGCAAGACAAGAAGCTTTGCGGGTTGATGTCGCGCAACAAGAAGTTCCTTGGGAGATAATAATGCCTCCAACCTTGCCGCGTGACAAGCAAGGTCGCTTAGTTCCTGTTTCACCCGCTGCCTCGCAAAACATCCTGCTAGGTGGAATTGCTGGCTTACTTCTTGGCACAGGCGCCGCATTTGTACTAGAAAATTTCAAAAATGTTTTTCATAACCCAGAAGAAATAAAGCGCACAGCAAAATTACCTATTATTGGCACCATACCTTTTTGTCGAAACGTTTCCATTCCCGCAATCGGCAATGTCGTCAAATTTAACATTAGAGCTAACGTTAGAGACAAAGAACAGACAGAATCAAATCTTGCTTTGAAGCAAAACGATAAAAACGCGGTTTTCACGCAAGCCTTCTGTTCGCTTTATAACCGCGTACAATCCATGAGCCAAGAAATGCCACTTCGTACAATATCTGTAACATCTACAACATCAGGTGAAGGTAGAACTACTGTTGCAGTTAACCTAGCGCAGATAGCAGCAGAAGCAGGGCAAAGAGTTTTACTTGTTGATGCTGATTTACGACATCCACAAGTTCATACTCAATTAGGCATACCAAATACTGAAGGATTAAGCGAAGTACTTTCACAAGGATTAGACATAAAAGACTCTGTTCAGCAATTACCAAGAGAAGAAAACTTGTATGTGTTGACTGCGGGTAAAGCAAAAGCCAACCCAAACAAATTATTCACCTCTAGCCAAATGGATAATTTTGTTGAACTATCACGCACGCATTTCGACTTAGTTATTTATGACACACCTAATTTGTTAGGGCGATTAGATACAAACGCCTTGATAAATCACTCTGATGGTATACTACTTGTCGTCGGACTAGGTAAAACAAGACGTCCGAACTTCAAACAAGTAATAGAGGAGTTAAAATCTGGACGAATAGGAATTTTAGGAATGGTGACAAATAGTTTGGAAAATTAATGTGAGTGTCATTCAAAATCTAATTGCACAAATTCAAAACAAGCTATCGAACCAGTTCCTGCGTAACCTCAGTTGGTTGGGAATGGCGGAAATTATCTATCGTATTTTCCGCTTATTGCTCGTTGCCATCATGGCTAGGTTTTTAAGTGATTATGACTATGGCTTAGGCGCCATAGTCTTGATGGTGCGAGAATTTGCCGTTAACTTTAGTAACTTAGGTATTGGCGCCAAAATAATTCAAGCAGAGGAAAAAGAGTTAAAAGAACTATGTGACTCAGCGTACTGGTTAAACTGGGTAGTTTTTTGTGGCTTGTTTGTCGTTCAATGCCTCGTTGCATTCCCTATTTCGTGGGCAAAAAATACTCCCGAAGTCGTTTTACCTATTTGCGTATCAGCAATAGCTTATTTAATTTGGCCCATCACGAGCATTCAAAAAACTTTAATTCAAAGAGAAAACCGCTTTAAAATCATAGCAGTTACCGACAGTCTCCAATTTTCTTTAGCAAGTATCATATCTGGCTTATTCGCCATCATGCATTTGGGAGTTTGGGCATTTGCTCTACCCGCTGTAATAATTGCCCCAGTAGAAGTTATTATTTATAACAGGTATCATAACTGGCGAATCAAAACGGGTTTTACAACCAAGCATTGGCGCTCTATTTGGAGCTTCGGTAAAAATATTTTAGCAATAGGTTTATTTAAAACGTTACGAAATAACTTAGATTACTTAATTATATTTAATTTTTTAGGAGTTAAAGAACTAGGGGTATATTTCTTTGGCTTTAATGCTGGCTTAGGAATTAGTCTAAGTATTATCAATGCCGTCAACTCAGCAATTTTACCACATTTATGTGCAGTACGTTCTGATATAAATGAGTTTAGGAAAACTTACTTTCATACCCTGAAAACAATTGCGCTCATTATTTTCCCCTTCGTACTACTACAATCAACTTTGGCGCCGTTTTATGTGCCAATAGTATTTGGGCAAAATCGAGTCAACGCGATTCCCATTATCATCATAGTATGTTTATCAGCACTTCCAAGACCTTTCGCTGACGCAGCCTCTCAACTACTTGTTGCAGTCGGTAAACCACATATAGACCTACGCTGGAACCTGATATTTACTTTAATATTTGGTATTACTCTACTAATTGGCGCCAAATTTTCAATACTGGGAGTCGCAATAGCAGTATTATGGGCACATGTTACCTGTTTACCATTATTTTCCCTTTGGGTAACAAGGCACGTTTTTGGAAAAAAATTAAAATAAGAGTGGAATGGGCATCCCTGCCCGTTCTATATTACATATTAGTCAAAATATATACTTGAACACAAAATAAAAAACCTACTTTTATACATATAAATACTGAATTTCAAGTATAGTATCATAAAATAATACCAGTGCATAGCTTAAGTTACTTATCGCAAAATATCTACAACTATGGCTTTTATGTAATATGTTTGTGGTACTACGCGCTTAAAGCAATTTGGTACTACTGGTTAACTCAACCAGTAGTACTTCTGGTTTCTGTTTCTATTCTAAAAGTGAATCTGACGAATAACGGTTAATATCAATCTTTGTTACAGATAAAACAATGTAATTTGTTCGTGGCGCCCATTACCTAGAAAATTTCTAGAGAAAATCTTTGTTACAGATAAAACAATGTAATTTGTTCGTGGCGCCTATTACCTAGAAAATTTCTAGAGAAAATCTTTGCTAGAGATGAAACAAGGTTATTTGTTCGTGGCGCCATTACCTAGAAAATTTCTAGAGAAAATCTTTGCTAGAGATGAAACAAGGTTATTTATAGCGGCGCCTATTAACTAGAAAATTTCTAGAGAAAATCTTTGCTAGAGATGAAACAAGGTTATTTATCGTGGCGCCATTACCTAGAAAATTTCTAGAGAAAATCTTTGTTACAGATGAAACAAGGTTATTTATCGTGGCGCCATTACCTAGAAAATTTCTAGAGAAAATCTTTGCTAGAGATGAAACAA
>NZ_RSCL01000030.1:85896-111927 GCF_003991905.1 Dulcicalothrix desertica PCC 7102
GAAAATTTCTAGAGAAAATCTTTGTTACAGATGAAACAAGGTTATTATCATGGCGCTATTACCTAGAAAATTTCTAGAGAAAATCTTTGTTACAGATGAAACAATGTTATTTATCGTGGCGCCCATTACTTAGTGCTGAATGTTATAAATTCAGGGGGTAGGCACCGATTTTAAATTTCTCTTCTCTGTGCCCTAATAGTCTTTGTGGTAAAAATTATATATTTTTCACCTAACTGATAGCACAGGCAGGATGCCTGTGCCACAACTGTGTTACAAGTGTGCTACTTTTTTAACTGCCTAGACTGCGAATGGCTTCGACAACTTGCTGTGAAATAAAGGGTAAAATCTCACGACTTTTAGCTTGGGGTTTTCCTTCGGTAAATACAATCAATAAATAAGGGCGTAAATCTGGAATTTCTATATAAGCTGCATCATGACGTACCTGACTCGTCCATCCTGCTTTCGACCAAATTTGTGCATTTTCAGGAAGTCCGGCGCCTAAAAAACCAGTTATTTGGTCTTCTTCGACTTCTTGGGGTAATAATTCTGGCTTAATATCGCGCTTCATTAACTTCATCATCGCAGTTCCGCGCGTGCTTGAAACAGCTACCCCACCAACAATACTGTGTAATAACCTAGCTGTTGCGTTAGTTGTCAACATGTTGCGATTTTCGAGCATTTGTCCATAAAACGCGCGTTCACGTCCATATGGCCCATCGCACCAAGTTTTTTGACAAACATTTATATCGCCTAATTCATCCCAACCCAAAGACTGATAATATCTATTGACTATTAAACGCTGATATTTCCATGTGTCAAATGGACCGGGTGGAAGTTCTGGACCAGAAGTTGTACCGCTAAGTATATCCATTACTAAGCTGGTTGCATCGTTGCTAGAATCAACTATCATGTCGCGCATTGCCCGTTCTAACTCTTTTGACTCTCCTGTCATTCCTTTTTCTAACCATTCGTGTGCAGCTACTAGATAAAATAACTTCACGACACTGGCAGGATACACACGTTCGGCGCCTCTATAAGTAAATCCACGCACAGGATGATTCCAAAAAGCATCTGGTGTTAGTGCCCCACCAGTATTTACAAGTACGGGTGGGTCGTAGACAATCCAAGTCAGTGCAATTTGTTCACGGGCAAGTGTTGAAAATTGAGAAAAAGTAGTCTCTAACACACTTTGCCCAAGTTGTTCTAATTGTTCGTCTGTACTGAAAAAGTTCATTTTTTTTGTTTTCAATATGGAATCTAAAACCCAAAATCAGTTGTATACGAATGAGTACAAATGTCTAGCTGACTTAAATGTATATGATTCCCCTGAATGCTCTCGACTTGCAACGCAAGCAGCAGCAGGACGACATCTCAAATTTACATCAAATCAGGATACAGCTATTAAAGTACTTTTGTGTGAAGATAACTACCCAGGTTGGTTAGCAGTTTCAGATTTAAATTTACTACAACCAGCCAATATACCTTACCAACCTCAAACATTTGCAGAAGAAGACATTAAAAAATTGTTGCCACAGGTAATTGACTTTACCCACCATGCTATGGAGCAACCTAATTACTACTTATGGGGTGGTACAGTGGCGCCAAATTATGATTGTTCAGGTTTGATGCAAGCTGCTTTTGCATCAGTAGGGGTTCGTCTTCCTCGCGACGCTTATCAACAGGAAGCTTTTTTATTACCTATTAATGTTTCACAATTAGAACCAGGAGATTTAGTATTCTTTGGAACTCCCCAAAAAGCAACACATGTGGGACTCTATTTAGGTGATGGTCGCTATATCCATAGTTCTGGAAAAGAGCAAGGACGTAATGGCATTGATATTGATATCCTCTCGGAACAAGGGGATGCTGTTAGCCAGTCATATTATAAACAGCTGCGCGGCGCCGGTAGGGTTATCCAGAGTTTTGAGGGATTGGTATGAGGAGTGGGTTAATTTCGGAATTAATGATTGGGCAAAATGGGGTTTCGCCAATTGTTCCTGATGTGTCAATAGTGGCACCAGTATACAATGAAGTCGAAAGCATCCCCCATTTACTCGATGCGATTGCGTCTGTTTTTATACACAGTGAATTAAGTTACGAAATTATTTTGGTAGACGATGGTTCTATTGATGGGTCAGCGCAGTTACTTAAGCAACAAGCACAAGCTCGCAATGACTTAAGAGCAGTAATTTTACGTCGTAACTACGGGCAAACTGCGGCGATGGCTGCTGGTTTTAATCATGCACTAGGTAAATCAATTGTAACATTAGATGCCGATTTGCAAAATGACCCAGCGGATATACCGTTACTGTTAGCAAAGCTCGACGAAGGCTATGATATGGTTAGTGGTTGGCGCCAAAAACGTCAAGATAAAGCTTTAACAAGGTTGCTGCCTTCCAAAATTGCCAACTGGATAATTCGTCGCATCACTGGAGTACGAATTCATGATTATGGCTGTTCGCTCAAAGCATACCGTACAGAACTTGTAGCGGATATGAATTTATACGGCGAATTGCATCGTTTTTTACCAGCTTTAGCGTATATCGAAGGTGCCCGGATTGCGGAAATGCCCGTTAGACATCATGCTCGGCGTTTTGGTAGTAGTAAGTATGGACTATCAAGAACTTTCAGAGTCATGATGGATTTACTTACTATAGCCTTTATGAAAAAGTTTCTTACCCGTCCCATGCACGTGTTTGGACTATTAGGACTTAGTTCAATAGTATCGGGTGGCGCCATTAGTATCTATTTAACTTTCGTCAAATTAGTATTTAACGAGGATATTGGAAATCGCCCATTATTAATTTTAGCCGTACTACTTCTAGTTACAGGTGTACAGTTATTTTCCTTTGGTTTACTCGCAGAACTACTAATGCGTACCTACCACGAGTCACAAGGACGACCAATATACCGTGTGAGGGAAGTTGTAACAAAAGATGTAAAGTAATGTAACAATAAAGAGATTAATTATTAATTCCTCCAAACGCATCTACCGTGGACGCTTTACACACATCTGATTCAAAATTGCGCCGTAACCTGCTGGTATTATTCGCAGCAGGTTTATTATTCTGGTCGAGTATGGCTTCGCTGTTGCCAACACTGCCTTTGTATATACAGCATATTGGAGCAACTAAGCAGCAAATTGGAGTGACGATGGGCAGTTTTGCTATCGGTTTGTTGCTGTTTCGTCCCTATTTGGGAAAATTGGCTGACGAACGGGGACGTAAAATAGTACTAATTATTGGTGTGTTAGCTGCTGCTTTGGCGCCACTTGGTTATACAATTGCAACATCAGTACCTGTGTTAATGGCATTACGTGCGTTTCACGGTATTAGCATTGCTGCATTTGCAACTGCCTTCAGTGCCTTGGTTACGGATATTGCACCTAGTAAGGTTCGGGGTGAAATTCTAGGTTATATGAGTTTGGTAAACCCCATTGGTATGGCAATCGGTCCAGCAATAGGTGGTTATTTACAAGAATCTGCTGGATATGTACCTTTATTTTTACTTGCAACTGCATTAGCTACACTGTCATTGCTTTGTACATCACAAGTTGTAACTCCACCTTTAGCGAAAGCTATCTCAGGTGAAACAAATAATGGTAAAAGTAAATTTTGGCAAATTGTTTTAAGTCCTAGAGTTAGAGTTCCAACTATCGTGATGCTGCTTGTTGGACTAGCATTTGGAACCATCAGTACATTTGTGCCTTTATTTCTCAAATCGACTCAAGTGGATTTGAATGCGGGATTATTTTACACCGCAGCAGCAATTACAAGTTTTAGTATTAGATTATTTACAGGCAAAACTAGCGACCGCATCGGACGAGGTTTATTTATAACTATAGGTATTGCCTGCTATGGCATAGCAATGTTTTTACTGTGGCAAGCAAACACCGCAGTTGACTTTTTGTTAGCAGCTTTAATTCAAGGCGCCGGGGGTGGTACATTAATTCCAATGATAGTAGCGATGATGGCAGACCGTTCACTACCCCAGGAACGCGGAAGAATTTTTGCGTTGTGTATTTCGGGGTTTGATGTTGGTATTGCGATAGCAGGCCCAGTATTAGGTTCTGTTGCGGAACAAGTTGGTTATCGGAACATGTTTGGTTTTGTTGGTGTACTGACTGTGATAGCCATTATGATTTTCTTTACTCAGTCAAGTAAAGACCTCTATTCTTCAATGCGGTTTGCTTTGGGTAGAGGTCGCGATGCGTATACAATTAACGAGTGCTGAGTAAAAAGTGCTGAGTGCTGAGTAAAAATTTCTTCGTACTCAGCACTCAGCACTTTCAACTTTATACTTATATAGAACGGGCGGGAAGGGATTCGAACCCCTGACACCGTGGTCCGTAGCCACGTGCTCTAGTCCACTGAGCTACACGCCCTTGCACTCACAAGAATAAATATTAGCATAGCCATTACAAAAGCACAAGCCAATGAACGAAAATTTTTCTACCAACCTCAGTCACCTAGATCAGAAAGGACAAGCACAGATGGTAGATGTTTCAGAGAAAGCGTCTACTGTGCGTACTGCTGTAGCAGTTGGACGAGTACGAATGTTAAGCGAAACGTTTGCTGCTATTGAAGCAGGTAACACACCAAAAGGTGATGTACTAGGGACTGCGCGACTTGCAGGAATAATGGCAGCGAAGCAAACCGCGAACTTAATACCACTGTGCCATCCTCTTCCAATACAGAAAGTCGAAGTTCAAATAATACCCCAACCGCAATTACCAGGTTACGAAATTCGAGCGACCGTTAAAACCAAAGCGGAAACAGGGGTAGAGATGGAAGCATTAACAGCAGTATCCGTTGCAGCACTGACTTTATACGATATGGCAAAAGCATTAGAAAAGTCGATTCAAATTGAGTCTATTCACTTAGTAAGCAAAACAGGTGGTAAATCTGGAGACTACACAGTATAAGTGTAAAATTATTTAATTGTTTCCACTAGTTAATGCCGATAAAAATAATTAATTATCCTAATACCAATTTAATGTGAAGCTGCAAATAATTAAATCCCCCCCAGCCCCCCTTAATAAGGGGGGAGTAAGAGTAATAAAGCGCATCTTCATATAAAAATGGTATAAAGGTGATAAGACAAGAAATGAAGGGTTATTATTTTATAACCCCTCTAAATTTACCAACCATTATTTTAATTACACATCTCAAAAATTGTGGCTTTATTCAATTTATTTCATGCCACTCACAGCTTGGCTAACCGCAGTAGGACTAGTATATTCATTATCGGGTAACTGTTCTAAAACTGAGATTGCATTGTCGTCGGCGCCATTTTTTTGAGCTTGTTTGACCAACTTCTCTCTACTTGCTGGATAATCCATGCCTTTTAAATGCTTTTGTAATTGAATCGGATTTATCTTCGCCATAAAAGTGTTTCTCAATTTAAGCAACATTCATATATTTACAAGCGAATAAATTAACTACCTCTATCAAAAGATTAAGCAATCAGTAATTATGTAAATAAAAAGCTCATCCACTTGACTGATGAGACGTATTTTCGACTTTGTTAAGTTGAAGCCATAGAAACCAGCTTTGAATCGTAGAATAGGATACAATCTATACTATTGAATCGATTCTTAACTATATATGCCTCCGCGTTGGCCTCGTATACCCACTCGTCAAGACCCCGAATACCGTAAATTGGACGACCGCATGAATTTTGCGATGCATGTGGCGATTTTTGCCGCTACCAATTCAGGAATGTGGTTCTTTCATAACTTTCTTAAAACAACTTGGGAGTGGTTGCCTTTGGTGACTCTCACTTGGTTCGGTGTATTGCTAGCACATCTTATATACATTACCGTACTAGCAGATTATTCTGATACACCCCCAAAATCTACGTAATCGAACAATACTGGCGCCGCTTCTTAATTGTAACTTGAGGTAGTGGAGCCAATTTAGGTAAGGGCGCCATAATGAATAAATAGCTCGGAGTCTGAATAAAATATCTTACAGAGGTTTATTTTTTATGGCAAACACAAACACCACAGAACTCCTCGAAGCCTTAGCTGCTGAAATTGGCGAAAATATATATATTGATATCGCCAAGTGGCATCTGTACTTATCGAATGCAAAACTGCATACAGTAGTAGCTGAGAAAATGTATCCGCTACTAACGTCAAAGTCTGTAAGCGAAGACCGAGTTACCCAAGTTCTACAATCAATCTCCGTCAAAATTGGTGGTGGCAGACGCGAATTACCTTTAGCCGATTTACTACCACTTCAATGCCAAGTCAACTTAGTAGATATACTTGAAAAGTTTCAGTACAATATGTAAAAAATGTACTACAGGTAGATTGAATTATACTGGGATGTTTCAGATAATTACTTAGTTAAAAGCAGTAAAAAGTTAAAAAGAGACAATTCTATGTCCCAGTATAAATTCCACAATGAATATACATTAGCCGAAGTCGCAGATGAGTTGGGTAAAAAAGCTTTAAAGCTGGGTTTAATATCTAGTTTTGTAGTACGTTACTTCTCTGACTCTCGACAGTATTATATTCCCAATGAAACTGACTCAGAACCTCTTACACCTGAACAAGCGTACATGCAACTCAAGGCGATGGTCGAAAAAGCTGGACAATAGACACATGAAAATACCCGGTTATAATTGACCGGGTTTTTAATTATTCAACGTTAATAAGCAGATTTACCCAGATATACAATTTTACTTGTCGTTAATTCGACAAAATTATAATAATTTTGATAAGCAATTTATCGCCTTAGTAACCTTAAGCTACAAAGGCGCCTGATGGAATGGGCACAAGTTGAGGGGTAGACAAGCAAGTACCCTGCCTGTACCAAACCCCCTCAGCTTCAAAAGCTTCAAATTGAGTTGTTAAGACTGCCCAAGCTTGCTCATTTAACCCAGCCGAATAAGTCCAAGTAAATTGCCTATCTTGATGCAGTCGTCTTTCGAGTTCCGCCAAATCCTCTGGTAGCCAAAAGCGAGTCATAACTCTCTGGGTGGCTATCTCAGGGGAGGTTTGTAACATATCAGCCATCGGCTGATTCACAATAATTTGCTTGCGGGTATCTTGTCTAACAATGCTAATTGGTCGCTCGCACTCAGCAGCTACAATCATCCGACGTAGTAGTCCAACTGGCATTTCCAATTGGCTACAAAAAACGGCGCCTTGTGTACGTAAAATACGTTCGGCAGTTTCAGATGGTGTAGGAGCAGCACCAGAAGACATCCACGAGTAAAACTCAATAGGATGCTTACAGCGTCTCCAGCCAATCCGAACCTTACCATTAAACTTTGCCGCCGTCTCGCTCAAAGCTTCTCCATAACTTTGAGCCAGGTGAGTTGCATCTCGCTTAGTAGGAGCAACAATTGAAACCCCTTCGTAAGAGATTTTATAGTCCCAACCAGGTAAATTCAGAATCTTAAGAATACTCGCACTCACCTTCTTTTATACCTCCAGTATATTTATATAGTTTTACACCAGATAAACCGCTTTCCACGGAAACTTTATACGTTTCTTGCCAAATCATTTTTCTTTCTTCCTCTGTTAGAGCGAGAGCAGACGTGATAATGGCAAAGTCCCCTGGTGTTGGTAGCACTTCCCCTTTTGCTATTGCTTGTAGATTTTTAACGCCACAACGCTTAAGTTTGGGCATATTGACCCTTACTAAGTCCGCTACTGTTCTTGGAGCGCAAGACTCCAAGTCATGCGATACACCCTTAGATGCTACCCACTCGTACAAAATTTCCTCAAGAACATCACTTTGCGACAAACCCTCGCGAGCGCAAATACTCTTGAAAGTCCGTGCTAAAGTGCTTGGTACATAACCGCTGACTTGCTTATATTCGTCAGAACGTCTTCTGTCAGTCATGATTTCGACTGTCCTCCTAGTGTTTTATCCAACGCTTGTTTCTATTTTCTCTCATGACACCTAAAAATCAAGACATTTTGTGCCAAAATTTTTAAATGACATATTGACATAAAAAAATGACAAGAGTTAGTATAAAAGTGTAGAGTAATAAGTGGCTGAAGAAAAAGAATGGTAGGACACCCTAACTGCTAGCTCCCCACGTGGCTGCTAGCTTACAACCGAAACAAGGAATCCGAGGTTTTTGTCTATGTATCTAGTATATATGCTGCTACTTACTTACGCAATACCTGTTAACTTAAGTACCTCATTTTATTTTTTGCCATATAAATAGACGTACTTGTTATGGCGCCATTCGTCCAAGCAAGGACTGGAATCATATAGTGTGTAAACTTTACGGTATTAAATCGGCGAAAAGCATGATGCAACTAACTTTTAGCGAATTTATCCATCCGTTATCAAATTTTCCCAACGTGACAAACCATTATGGTAGTGATGAGCCAATGATGGATGTATACACGATGGCAGGTCTAATCTTATACTCTGCTTGCGCGAATAATAACCTGAACGCGAAAGCCAACACCCTCGAAGTATCAGCAGTCAATGCCGGACTAGTAGATGTGCGGTCATTGTTCGAGCAGTGTCAGGCAGGCGACAGAACAGCCATACTAGAGATGATAGGGCTGATGGCAGCAGGATTAGAAAACAGAATTCAAAAGCTTGAACCCGTCTAAAAACGGCGTTTGAGGATGGTTTAATTGCATAGGAAATTCCAGAGACATGTCAAAGTGCCTCTGTTTTTTTTTGCCTGATTCAAATTTTGTCATGCCAAGCCACAAACCATCTCTTTGTCATGCTAAGGAACGAAGGGCGCAGTTTTCCCGCAGGGTAGCATCTATTTGTGATGCCAAGTCACAAACCATCTATTTGTGATGCCAAGCCACAAACCATCTATTTGTCATGCTGAGGAACGAAGCATCTATTTGTCACGCCAAGTAACAAACTATCTATTTGTGATGCCAAGCCACAAACCATCTATTTGTCATATTGAGGTACGTAAACGTAGTTTTCCCGCAGTATACGCAAAATAAAAAGAGGCGCCTTTTCTGACAGATGTTTTAAAAGTATCTTAATATGTCATGCCTCACTAGGTGCAGTGTGTAATGTAAAGCATTTCCCGTTATGCAAAGGATATCCCAAAGGGTAGGAACACGTAGCTTAAACATCTATAAACCACAATTAGTTACACCTTTACTTTTAACAAACATCAAATCTTTTAGATGCGCGCGAAAGCGGGAAAACTACGTTTACGTACTTAGCATGATATAGCAGTCCTAAATCATTTGTAAAATCCGCACGCTGTAGAGACGCGAGGAACATCGCGTCTCTACGTGGATACATTTTTCACAACTCACATGGGATTGCTATAGAAGGTGCGCGCGAAAGCGGGAAAAATGCGCCCTTCGTACGCGACTCATGACAAAAGATGTTTCGTGCGCGACTCATGACAAGAGTTCAAATTTTACCTGTTCGAGTAGAAATTGTTTAGAAATAATACCTTTTCACGCTTTTCTAACATTAACGTGATATTCATTCGCTTATCTAAGTAAAATTTAGTAGATATATATGACACTAAAAAATCTGTCACGTTTGCTATTGACGGTATTTACTTAAAAACGTTTGTGCCAAATAAAAATCCGGCATACACTACGTTGATGATTAGTTAAAAATGAGGCATTGAAGGACAAAAAATGATTGACAAAATACTCGTAAATACTCGTAAAAAACAACATAAGTTTATACAAAATAACTGTTTGTTTACACCTTTTTAATTTTTATAAGCTTATTATCTAAACATGGTTGGTAAATTCACTTAAGTGAATCCAACTAGGTAAACAGAATCTATACTCAAACTCTTTAGTTATCAGGGACTGCATCAACTTCTCCAGTTATCAGTCTCTATATCTACCAATTATTGCTGTATTTTTTGCAGTCAAATATAGCAAGTTTAATCAAAACACTTTTTAGAACCTCCAATTTTTGTTATTCAGGGTGAATCTATTTTCTATTTAAATTTTGTCTTAGTTCTCTAATCGCTATACTGGCGTTAGATTCGCGGGCTTTTTGTAAAGTATTATGAACAATATCTAAAACATTGCTCTTTGGAAAATACTTACTAATAGCCTTAAGAATATACTCTTTACCTTCTAGCTGATAAATAAATAGCTGGTTTCTTTTAAACAGCCAAACTTCAGGTACTTCATAAGGTAAATAGTCATTAACATCCGTAAAGCTGGTGACATCTATCTCTATAGCCAAATCAGGTGATGGGTCAACACCCCAATTAATCCTGTCTTTACCTGCTACAGCTTTCCAATTCTCAATATAAAAGCAGTAGTCTGGTTCGACTCCACTGACTTCAGAAATTTCCATTATGATTGGCGTAAATGCTTCGTAATTTTGTTCTAAGTTATCTAATAAAGCAATTACAACCATTGATATAATATGAACATCACGTCCATGTTTTGGTAACGGTGACATCAACAAAATTTCTCCCGGTCGATATTTTATGCGTGGTGAAGGTCTATCTGCTAACTGTTGACATAACTTTTGATAGTCTTGCCAACTGCCTGGAAACCTCATTACTGTACCTGGGGGTAATTGAATTTTTTCTGGTGTTACAACGGCAAACATAAATTTTATTTCCTAATTGCTATGAGTCGCTATTATTCTATCTTTCTGCCAATTCCTTGCGAGGCACCTGTGACAATTGCTACTTTTCCTGTTAGCTGAAACATGATATTTGGTAGTAAACAAATGTAGGGTGGGCAGTGCCCACCCTACTTTAGCCCAAATCGAACAACAAAATTTCTCCACCTACAGTAGTACTAATTTCTAACTGTTCGGCGCCATTAATTTGTACTCCATCACCTGCGCGTAGTTCCTCACCGTTGAGGTTAACTACACCTTTTGCAATTTGTAGCCAAGCATAGCGATGTGGTTGAACGTGATAATTTACAGTATCACCAGCATTTAAAACCGATGTATATAAATCAACATCTTGGTAAATTTTAACTGCGCCATCACGTCCATCTTTGGCGCCTATCAAACGCAGTTGTCCACTACGTTCTTCAACAGAAAATGCTTTTTGCTCGTATCTGGGTTCTAAGTTTTGTTGGTTAGGTAAAATCCAGATTTGCAATAGGTGAACTGGTTCAGTTTTAGAATGATTATATTCGCTGTGCCTAATTCCAGTTCCTGCACTCATAATTTGTGCTTCTCCTGGAAGTATTACTGAACCAGTACCTAAACTGTCTTTATGTTCTAATGCTCCTTCTAAAACATAAGTAAGAATTTCCATGTCTTTGTGACCGTGAGTTGCAAACCCCGCACCAGGCGCCACGCGGTCATCATTTATAACTCGTAAACTACGGAAACCCATTCTATTTGGGTCGTAGAAATTACCAAAAGAAAAGGTATGACGACTATCAAGCCAACCTATTTGTGTAGTTCCGCGTGCGCTTCTGTCATGAATTAAATGTGTTACTGTTTTAGACATAATTCCCTCTAATAAAAGTAAGACTCTGTTATCACTTCTTTGTCTTCTTCGTGGTTAATTTAACCAAATCGCTTTTTGTATATTTATATATTAAATAACTTGACAAAAAAATAAAAGTACGCACTATAAAGTAACGTACTTACTAAAAAGATACTATTAAATAAGTTATGAGTGCTGAGTGCTGAGTGCTGAGTTGTTAATTATAGGTTATTAGTTGTGAGTTATTAGTTATAACTTTCTTAGTTTTAGCTTCTCACTCCTAACTCCTAACTCCTAATTCCTAACTATTGACTTAGTAACTCAGCACTCAGCACTTTCAACTATTTAATTAACCCCAACGGTGTCTAGATTTTTGGCAGTTGCAGGCGCCCCGTTACTGGTGGTGCTAGAAGCTTGTAGGTGCGCTTCGAGGAACCATAAACGCTTGTCAATAGTACGTGAAACTTCAGTGTACAGGTCGGCGGTGTCAGCATCGCCTAGTTCATCTGTTTTATCAATAGCTTCACGCAAGTGTTTCGCATAGGGTCCAAAACGTTCTGCCAGAGATGTTACATGCTCCATGCCTGTTAAAATTTCGGTAGGATATTCTGGTAAAATTGAATTGTCAGCAGCCATGCGGACTGTTCCCATTGCATAACCACCTAAAGCGGTTATACGTTCGGCAAACATATCAACATACTCTTCAAGTTCGCCAGCAATTTCATCGAATAATTCATGTAGCTGGTAGAAGTCACTTCCTTTTACATTCCAATGTGCTTGCTTTGTTTGACTCTTTAAATCGGATGTAGCTGCTAAAGTCTGATTAAGTATTACTACTATTTGTTTACGAGCATCTGTTGGAATATCGATGCGGGTAGGATAAAGTCTTGATGCTAAGTTGCCACTCATTAGTTTCTCTCGTTTTCGGATCGACGAGACAAGTCTACTAATTTTCTATCGCGTTTCAAAACTCCCTCGCGATAGATGGGGTTAATCCGTTAGATGATTTATAATTTTGCCGAAAGAAAAAAGGGGAAAACCTAGGGTGTTGACTTTGTAGGAAACGGGCGCCCAAAAGTTCATACAGTTTTTGTGTCTAAAATAAAAGCTCTATAATCCTTATTCTATAAGCTTTTAGAGCGCTTTGTTATGAAACAGGTATTATGCATGAGTAAAAATTGCCCAAAAACCCTTAAAGTCAACAGCCTAGGGAAAACCCCTTTTATTTCACTAAGCAGTTTTACGTGGTATATGCGGGATAGTAATATCGCTATACCCAGGATAAACAATTACAAACTTTTCGATACCTATGTCTAAGTAAGCTAGTCCTTCAGCGTCTTTAAGTATTGCTGCTCGACATTCAGGAGTTAGGCAGTGAATAGAAATGTTTTTTTGTATAAGGTCAAATTTTAAATGACAAACTCCCCACCAAGGAAATTTGTATGCTAGGTACTGAGAAACTACTTGAATGACACTCATCAACTCTTAAACTCTAAATGATTAACGAAGAATGAACATATTTTGGACAGCTTGCACCACTGATAACCTCTGTCTTCCCTAAAAATTAGCGCCAAACTCTTTTATAAAAGACTGACGCTATAGGACAAACGTCCCACAGAACTTATTTATAGGGTATACAGCCAGAATCATCTAAGCGGTTGACACTAGCCTGTATAAAATTGTTATTGTTATTAGACTGGCATCAAAATAATAATATTCCGTAACATTTAATATTTTCTTTAGAATTTGTGCTATTGAAAGTTACTATGATTGATCTAATATTCTATTTCTAAGGCTAATTGGTATATATAGCGACGAGGGAGCGAAGTTAAAAGTGCGATTTCGCGACTTGCTTGCGAGCGTGCGATTCCTTGACTAATCATTTTTTCTAGTTCTGCCTTAATTTGACTTTCAGAAAGCTGGGTTTCATTCGTCGCACCTCCCACCAGGATGGTATATTCTCCTTGTGGTTCGCGTGATTTGTAGTGACGACAAGCTTCTTCAACTGTTCCACGCCAAAATTCCTCATAATATTTAGTTAACTCCCGTGCGAGAACGATTCGGCGCCCTTGTCCCATCACTTCTGCTAAGTCTTGTAAAGTCGCACGCAAACGATGTGGCGATTCATAGAAAATAATAGTTCGAGATTCTTTAACAAGAAATTCCAAGCGTTGGCGCCTTTGATTCGTTTTCGGTGGTAAAAATCCCTCGAATACAAATTTATCTGTAGGCAAACCACCTGCACTTAAAGCTGTAATTACCGCACTGGCGCCTGGAATTGGGACTACTTTTATCTCAGAATCAATACAAGCTTTAACTAATTCATATCCAGGGTCAGAAATACCTGGCATCCCCGCATCACTCACCAATGCAATGGTACTACCATCAATTAGCTTTTGTAATAATTCGGGAATTCGAGTACTGCGATTATGCTCATGGTAACTAATTTGTGGAGTCTTTATTTGAAAATGCTGAAGTAGCTTGCCTGTATGACGTGTATCTTCCGCTGCTATTAAATCAGCATTCTGTAAAGTTTGTACCGCACGAAAAGTCATATCCTCAAGATTACCAATCGGTGTACCAACAACGTAAAGTGTTCCTGATGTCATGAATAAAGGATAAAAAATAAGGAATGGGCAATAACCAATATTACGGATTATTCGTCGGTTTAATCACCCTAGACTTAATTTACCTTGCACAATCACCACCGCAAAACAATCAAAAACTAGTAGCTTCAGATTATACCGTAGCAGCAGGTGGTCCAGCGACAAATGCGGCAGTTGCATTTAGCCATCTTGGAGGTAAAGCGGAATTAGTAGGTGTTCTTGGTTCGCATCCAATGACGCAATTAATTCGTACCGACTTAGAAAAACACAAAGTTACCATCACCGACTTAGAAGCATCATTCCAAAACCCTCCCCCAGTATCATCAATCATTGTCACCCAAACCACGGGTGAAAGAGCAGTAATATCTATAAATGCCCTCAAAACTCAGGTTAGTCCTCAAGCAATCTCAAAAAATCTTCTTGAATATCTCAAATATATAGATATAATTCTTATTGACGGACATCAAATAGAAGTCAGCTACCACATTGCCCAACTTGCCAAAGCCAGAAATATCCCTGTAGTCATCGACGGTGGAAGTTGGAAACCTGGCTTCGAGAAAATCTTACCCTTCGTTGACTTCGCCATCTGCTCCTCAAACTTTCATCCCCCTAATTGTCCCACAGAGCAAGATACTTTTGCTTACTTAGACCAAATGGGAATACCTAATATTGCTATTACACATGGTGAACAACCTATAAGCTGTATGAGCGAAAAAGAAATTTCAACTATAAATGTTCCAAGTATTCAACCAACTGATACTCTAGGAGCGGGAGATATTTTTCACGGTGCCTTTTGTTACTATATTCTTCAGCATAGTTTTGCTGAGGCTATAAGTTACAGTGCAAAAGTTGCTGCTCGTTCGTGTCAATCTTTCGGCACACGTCGTTGGCTAGAATAGGTATATTAAAATAAATGAAAAATCTACAAGAAATTTTAGAAATTGCCCGTCCTATCACTTGGAGTGCCGCCGATATTTTGCGCGACTATTATCATGGAAATAGGCGCCAAGATTTGGATATACAATATAAAGATAACAAAATTGATGACCCAGTAACAGCAGCAGATATTGCAGTAAGTAATTATCTAATCGAAAACCTACAAGCCAAACTAGGTTTAGAAGATTTTGGTTATATCAGTGAAGAAACTTATCAAGGTGAGCAAGTAAATAAAGACCTTGTATGGATAATTGACCCCTTAGACGGAACACGCGATTTTATTGACAAAACCGGAGAATATGCCATCCATATTGGTTTAGTGCAAAATCATCGCCCTGTACTAGCATTAGTTGCCGTACCAGAAACTGGTAAAATATATTACGCTACCCTTGGTAATGGTACATTTGTAGAAACACGTGATGGTAATATTCAACGTCTACAAGTCTCAACACAAAAACCAATTGAAAATTTAACAGTTTTAGTTAGTCGTTCGCATCGTAGCAAACCATTAGATTACATCTTAACCAAATTACCTTGTCAAACACATAAAAACGTTGGTAGTATCGGTTGTAAAATTGCTTCTATCGTTGAACAACAAGCCGATGTTTACATTTCGCTTTCTGGAAAGTCGGCGCCTAAAGACTGGGATATCGCGGCGCCAGAATTGATATTATCCGAAGCAGGCGGTAAATACACTCAATACGACACTTCTACATTACTATATAACACAAAAGATATTAATAAATGGGGTGGAATGCTTGCCAGTAACGGTGAATATCATGATTTACTATGCCAAGAAGCCACAAAGTATCTAGCAGAATTTGAAAATCTAAACAAATAAATCTTGTGGAGCGGGCATCCTTGCCCGCCCATTCCAATAAGACTTCCAATAAGACTTCCAATAAGACAGGCAGGATGCCTATCCTACAAGATAAATTCATGAATTTGATTTAAAACTTTAGCATGAAACTCCCAAGGTAAATTATCTACCGTCAAAGCAGCTTCACCCGTAACTCCATCTGCTGCCAAATTCTCACTAACCACTGTTTGTAAAATATTAAATTCAACCTTTGGCTTTAATTGTTCTTTAATAATACTTTTCCACTCTGGTTTTAATAAAGCACAAGCGCACAACAAAGCCGAAGCACCCCAATTAGAAACACCACAAACAAGTAAATAATCACAACTTATAACACAGGCAATTCTCTCACCATATCTAATACTATTAGAAATAACTTCTCTAGGAATCTTACCCATCCCTAATTCATTACCACCATCACCAATGCCAATAGAAATAACATCAGGTAAATTAAATAATAGATGTAACGGCGCCGTGTGAGCAGTAATGTCTTGCCCGCGCATATTGCGAATAATCCCATCATAACCAGGTCCCGGACGCTCAATCGAAATAACGTGCGTTATTGGAGTTGCCAAACATTTCCAAGTTTCCAATATTGGAGTTATCACTTCATCATGCGTACTTGGTACTACAGGCACAATATCAAATTCAACATTACATGGCACACCAGCAGCTATTGCAGCACTTTTCACAGCAGGAAAACAAGATGAATCTGTAACTATTCTTACTTTTACACAATTACGTATTAGACTAGCAGCCAACTGCACACTGCCTATTAAACCATCAGTTTCGGCGACAGGTGGATTTGTATGAGGTAAGAAAAAGCCAGTGATTATTGCGACATGTGGTGAGGAATGATTAACTATAGAATTAGCGGCGCCTAAAAGTTCTCCTTGTGTTACATTTACAAGTGCCTGTATACCTCTACCTACATCTTGCGAGCAGATAGCTTGTAATTGCGTAATTTTTTCTAGAATTTCTTGCGTGTGTGCTTCTGGAGTTGGCATTTTTAATTTTAATTTGTTCGTTGTAAGAACTTTAGTTCTTAAAGATTAAGGACTGAAGTCCTTATTACGATGAGGTTTTTTCATTCTTTCATATCGGTGATAAACATATGTCCTGGTGCATGAGTAATAGCTATTTCAGGTTTAGCTTGCAGCAGCGCAACTTGAGGAGTGACACCACATGCCCAAAATACAGGCGCCTCACCATCATAAATTGTAACTGCATCACCAAAGTCAGGTTTGTCAATATCATTTATACCAATTTTTGCTGCATCTCCCCAATGTATTGGCGCCCCATGCGATAAAGAAAAACGGCTAGTGATTTGAACACTTTTAATTGCGTCTGCTGGTGATAAAGGACGCATTGAAACAACTAAGTTACCAGAAAATATTCCCGCACGTGTGCAAGCAATATTTGTTTTATACATTGGTACATTTTTACCTTCTTGAATATGACGCACAGGAATATTGGCATTTAGCATTGCTGCTTCAAACGAAAACGAACAGCCAATCAAAAACCCAACAAAATCATCACGCCATAAATGCTTAACGTCAGTAACTTCTTCGACCATTTCACCGTGGCGCCAAACTCGGTAACGTGGTAAATCTGTTCGCAAATCTGAATTTGGCGCTACATATCGCGCTTCGGGGTCGCCAACTTCGGTAACATCTAATAATGGACAGGGTTTTGGGTTACGGTGGCAAAATAACAAAAAGTCAAATGCTACCGAGGATGGCAGAATAACTAAATTGGCTTGAGTGTATCCTGAAGCTAAACCTGGAGTAGGCGCCGTTAATTTACCAGTTCGGCAGCTTTGTCGAACTTCTTGTCCTGTAAGAGATTGACTCATTGATTAAACCTCGGCGCCTCCTAAAAGCTTACTTAGATTAAATATTTTTTATACTAATTACTACGTAAACATAAACAATGCTAAAGTTTCGGGGAATCATATAATCATAATCATATAAAAGTTACTTTGATGAAGTTCTATTTTACAAACGTTTTACTGTCTTTACTTGCTGCAAGTAGCTTAATTACTGGACTTTCAGGGTGTAACAGTAATAATAGCAATGCTTCTGCTAAGACGCAGCAAGAAGTCAAAGAAGTCAAAATTGGTGGTTCGAGCAGTACCTATCCAATTATGAAAATTTTAACTGATGCTTACTCTGCCAAAGTCACAACCACTACAGCTAATTTTGCAGCACCCAGTCAATCGGAAGCTGCTATTGCAGGAGTTAAAGAAGGGGTTTTTGACGTTGCGAGCATTAGTAAGCAGGTAAAGCCAGAAGAAAAAGATAATAATCTCGATTATTATGAAGTTGCCCAAGATGCGCTTTTAGTCGCTACGCATCCCAGTGTGAAAGGAGTAACAAATTTAACGACAGAGAATCTTAAGGCAATTTATAGTGGTAAAATGACGAATTGGAAGCAATTAGGAGGGTCTGATGCCAAAATCGTCGTTCTTGACCGTCCAGAAGATGAGTCAGCAAAGAAGTTGTTACGCAAGCATTATTTAGGTGAAAGTTTAAAAAACTCTCCAAACGCTGTGGTAATGCGTAAAGAAAACGATTTAATTACAGCAATTCAAAACACTCAGCACAGTATTGGCGCCTTTTCTTTAGGGTATGCAGTTTCTAACAAAGTACCTGTGAACAAGCTTAGTCTTGATGGCATTGAACCTACACCAGATAATATACGCAGTAAAAAGTATAAAATGGTGCGACATATTAGCCTTGTTTCGCCTAAAACACCGAAACCAGCAGCAAAAGAAATGATTAATTTTGCTTTAAGTGCGGAAGCTACGAAGATACTTAGCAAATCAGGTTTTGTATCATCTAGTCAAAAATAAATAAAAAAGGGGAATGGGTATCTTTCGCCTTTCCCTTTTCCCTCTCCCATTTCCCAATTAAAAAAAACGTGTTTCATGCGCTTTGCTATTACTAAACTTCCTATAGTCGTTAAATTATTGCTACCACTACTTTCTACATTACTGGGTGTGTGGACAATAGGAACGTTCGGCTTTATGAAAAGTTATTTACAGCAAGAACAACAAAGAGAAACCGAAGATTTTACAGTATTAGTTTCGCAGGACTTGCAGCAGAAGCAGGAGTTGTTACAACTTCAAGCACGTTGGGTTGCGGATAAAAACGGCTTATCGCAAGCTATAACTTCTGAAAATCAGACTTCTCTTGTGCAAACGCTGTTGCCTATACAAGCAGCACTGCAACTTGATTTGATTAAAGTTGTTGCTACTGACGGTACTGTTTTAGCAGATTTGCGTCAAGCTGAAATCACTCAAGCTAAATTACTCGATACCAAAATTAGTCGTGAAGCTAGTATGGGTATTGAACAATCTAATGTTGTGTTTTCTTTAGAGCAGGCGCCTGCATTGTTGGTTGGCTCAATTTCAGTTAAGTCCGATGAAAAAATCTTAGGAGGAGTAATAGTTGGTACAGCAATTACTGACAATTATCTCAAAAAAATACGCGGTAATGCAAAATTTGAAATTGTTGCCTTACGTGGTTCTCAAGTTATTGCTTCTACCTTGCCTGGTACACGTAAAGCCAAATGGCAACTACCACAACCTCAATCCTCACCAACATTAGTCAAAGTTGGCACACAAGAATATTTTGCGAAAACAACGCTTCTAAATGCAAATCAAGATGCAGAAGCGCAAATCGCGTTATTAACTTCTGTTACATCCCTCAAGGAAACTGAACAAAGACTTTGGGTGAGTATTGGTGGCTTTTGTTTACTCGCTAGTGGAATCGCTTTTTTGGTTGGGATTTGGATATCACGCTGGCTTCGGCGCCGTATTCAAGCTTTGACAATTGCCACGCAAGCGTTAGCAAGTGGAGATTTGACGACTCGTATACCTGTTGAAAGCAGCGATGAAGTTGGTATTCTTGCCCAGGGGTTTAATTATATGGCAGAACAACTGACATCTCGTGACAAAAAAATTTACCAACAGATGCAAGAAATCGAAGCGACACTGCAAAAACTCAAGCAAACTCAAGCACAACTGATTCAAAGTGAGAAAATGTCTTCTTTAGGACAAATGGTTGCTGGCATTGCCCATGAAATCAATAACCCTAATAGCTTCATTCGTGGAAACCTTACCCACGCGCGTGGGTATAACCAAGATATTTTGAACTTGCTCTCGCTCTACCGGGAAAACTATCCAAACCCTTGTGAAACAATTTTAGAAAATATCGAAACGATTGAACTCGATTTTATAGTCGAAGATTTAAGCAAAATCTTTTCTTCAATGGAAACAGGATGTGACCGCATCACTGATATTGTACTGTCACTACGTAATTTTTCACGTCTCGACGAAGCTGATTTTAAATGCGTTGATATTTATGAAGGAATCGAAAGCACGTTAATGATTATCAAAAACCGTTTGAAACAACAACCCAAACGTGATGAAATCGAAATAGTTAAGAGTTATGATAACCTTCCCTCTATAGAATGCTATCCAGGAGAGCTTAACCAAGTATTTTTGAATATCCTTAATAACGCTATAGATATATTTGATGATGGAGTTGGGAGTGAAGCAGTTATCCGTAAGCCCCAAATCCATATTTATACTCAATTTCTAAGCCCAGAGCAAATAGCAATTTGTATCAAAGATAACGGAAGAGGGATGGGTGAAGAAGTCGCATCTAAAGTTTTTGATCCATTTTTTACCACTAAACCCGTTGGTAAAGGGACTGGGCTAGGTTTGAGTACTTGTTATCAAATAATAGTTGAGCAACACTATGGTAAAATATCTTGCTACAGTCAGGTAGGAAAAGGAACTGAATTTAGAATTGAAATTCCCGTCAAGCAAGCCAAAATACAAGCGATATAACTTTTTCGCCTTTCCCCTCTTAGTTAAAAATTATTTCGCCCAGTAATGATTTAATCGCAAATAATATAATAATTAGATATAATTACAGTCTGTATCTGAAAAAATACATAAAGTCATCCGTAAAAAGGTTGAACTATTGCGGCTAGGTTGGTGTGTATGCCTCTTACGGTGATTGTTGAAATACTATATATATAAATCTGGTTGTAATTTTCATTCGTGAATTATACTGCGCCCTCCCAAGAAGTTGACCCAAAAGTCATATTTCCTTTTGAACTAGACACGTTCCAGCTTGATGCCATCGCTTCTCTCAATGCTGGAAGTTCTGTCGTTGTCTGCGCTCCTACAGGGTCTGGCAAAACCCTAATTGGAGAGTATGCTATTTATCGGGCGCTCGCACGAGGTAAACGAGTATTTTATACTACACCTCTTAAAGCGCTATCAAATCAGAAGCTGCGTGATTTTCGTGAGAAATTTGGTCACGACCAAGTAGGGCTTTTAACAGGTGATGCCTCAATAAACCGTGAGGCGCCTATTTTGGTGATGACCACAGAAATTTTCCGCAACATGCTTTACGGCACCCCTATTGGACAAGTTGGGATTTCATTGGTAGACGTAGATGCGGTAGTACTCGACGAGTGCCACTACATGAACGACCGCCAAAGGGGTACAGTATGGGAAGAGTCGATTATTTATTGTCCGAGAGAAGTTCAGTTAGTTGCTTTGTCAGCAACTGTAGCCAATAGCGACCAGCTTACCGATTGGCTAAACCAAGTTCACGGGCCTACTGACTTAATTTACTCTGATTTCCGTCCCGTTCCTCTACAATTTCATTTCGGCAATACAAAAGGTTTATTTCCCCTTCTTAACGACAGCGGAAATAAAATAAATCCTAGGTTGATGCAAAAGAAAAAGCGTAGAAGCGACGGTGACAAGGGTAGAAACGGTAGACCCGAGGCGCCAAGTATTGCTTTTACTCTCAGTCAACTTTCTTCTCGCGACATGTTGCCAGCAATATATTTTATTTTCAGCCGTCGAGGTTGTGATAAAGCTGTTGCAGAAGTTGGAGATATTTGGCTTGTTAACCCAGATGAAGCATATCAACTGCGGGTACAAATCGACGACTTTTTAAACCGTAACCCTGATGCAGGTCGTTCTGGACAAATTGCTCCACTTTACCGAGGTATCGCAGCGCACCACGCGGGTATTCTTCCTGCATGGAAGGTATTAGTTGAAGAGCTTTTCCAGCAAGGCTTAATTAAAGTTGTCTTTGCTACAGAAACCTTAGCTGCTGGTATAAATATGCCAGCACGTACAACAGTTATTTCCAGCCTTTCAAAACGTACTGATACTGGACATCGTTTATTAAATGCTTCGGAATTTCTGCAAATGGCAGGACGTGCTGGGCGCCGAGGCATGGATGAGCAAGGTCACGTGGTAACATTACAAACACCATTTGAAGGCGCCAAGGAAGCAGCATATTTAGGAACATCGGAACCCGACCCATTAGTTAGCCAGTTTTCTCCTAGCTATGGCATGGTTCTAAATTTGTTACAGACTCATACCCTTGACCAAGCCAAAGAACTTATTGAGCGAAGCTTTGGGCAATATTTAGCGAACTTGCATTTGCGACCCCAGTACGAGTATATCGACGAATTACGGCGCCAACTCGAAGAAACTCAAGCGCAAATCGATGCTGTTGGTGAAAACGAAATTGCTGTATATGAAAAATTACGGCAACGGTTGAAAGCTGAAAAGCAACTATTGAAAACCTTACAAGAACAAGCAGTTATAACCCGGCAAGAAGAAATCAGAATGATGCTTGGTTTTGCCATGTCTGGTACCTTAGTTAGTTTAAAAGGTAAAAATATAGTTGTTTCGACCCCAGTTATCGCAACAATTGTAGCTAAATCAGCAGGTGCGTCTGGAGCGTCGCCTTATTTGGTTTGTTTAGGACGCGATAATCGTTGGTATGTAGCAACAACGGCAGATGTCGTTGATTTATATGGCGAACTGCCACGTATTGATATTCCACCCGATTTAATTCCACCCCCTGAATTAGCGATTAAACCTGGACAAACCTGGCGAGGAGATGGTAGTACAGTAGTTTTAACTTCACAAATACCAGAACCAGACCCGTCTTTACATATAGCACCAGAAGTTAGAGAACAGCTTGCTCGTGTTGCAGCAGTTCAAGCGCAAATCGAAGCACATCCTCTGCATCAGTCGGGTAACGTTTCTGCTATATTTAAACGCAAAAACCGTTTAACAGAAATAGCTACCGAACTTGAAGAGTTGGAAGCAGCAGTCGAACAGCAATCGCAACGACACTGGGAAGAGTTTGTCAATTTAATTGATATTTTGCAGCATTTCCAATGTCTTGATAATTTGGTTCCAACTCAGCTTGGTCAAATCGCAGCAGCAATTCGCGGTGAAAACGAATTATGGCTAGGTTTAGCACTTCATAGTGGGGAACTCGACAACCTCGACCCTCACTTTTTAGCGGCAACTGTTTCAGCATTAGTAACAGAAACCCCTCGTCCCGATAGCTTTGTGCGTTACGACCTCTCACAAGAAATTGATGATGCTTGGTCGCGGTTACGAAATATCCGGCGTTCGCTGCTCAAAGTACAGTATCGTCATGGTGTTGCTTTACCTGTTGGTCTAGAAAACCGCTATATCAATATTATTGCTTTAGTTGAACAATGGGCACTAGGCGCCGAATGGGTTTCGTTGTGTGAAAACACAACTTTGGATGAAGGTGATGTAGTCAGAATTTTGCGCCGAACGCTTGATTTACTCTCACAAATTCCTCATGTGCCATACTTATCTCAAGCGTTATATAGTAATGCCCGTCGTGCCGTACAGTTAATAGACAGGTTCCCTGTTAACGAAGTCGTAGAGTAAGCAGTACCTTATATGTTAGGAAAGCTATTAGATGGACGTTACCAAGTCGTGCAAATCCTGAGTTCCGGAGGGTTTGGTGAAACTTATATTTCCCAAGATACTCGGCGCCCAGGTAACCCGAAGTGCGTCCTCAAGCTGCTTAAACCCGCTAGTTCGGCCACGCAGTATTTGCAAATAGCGCGGCGTTTATTTAATAGTGAAGCCGAAATTTTAGAGCAATTAGGCAATCACGACCAAATACCCCGTCTCCTAGCATACTTTGAAGAAGAACAACAGTTTTTTTTAGTACAAGAATTAATAGTTGGGCGCCCATTAAGTCATTACATACGTCCGAATGAACCTTGGAGCGAAACTCAAGTCATCCAAATGCTACGAGATATTTTGCAAGTACTTGACTTCGTACATAGTTTTGGAGTAATTCATCGAGATATTAAACCCGATAATTTAATTAAACGCGATGCCGATGCAAAGTTAGTACTAATTGACTTTGGCGCCGTAAAACAAATGCGTACTCAAGTCGCTGTTGACAGTCAAATGCCAGCTACGGTAGCAATTGGCACTCCAGGTTATATGAGTGCAGAACAAGCGCAAGGTAGACCAAGACAAAATAGTCATATTTACGCAATTGGTATAGTAGCAATTCAAGCATTAACAGGACTACTTCCTACTCAACTTACTGAAAATCCTGAAACTGGCGAAGTAATTTGGCAAGACAAAGTTCAGATATCACCTCGATTACAAGCAATATTAGAAAAGATGGTGCGTTATCACTTTACAACACGCTACCAAACAGCAAGCGAAGTTTTACGAGATATCGAACAGTTAACTGTACCAGTGGCGCCAACACAAGCAACATCACGAGCAACAGTTCAACAGGTATCATTCGCAACCTCTAAAAGTACGAAGATGGAGGACATTCAACGTGTATCAAATGTACCTCCTAGCTGGTTAATTCCAACTTTAAAAACAGTTAGATATGTTCCATTTGCAGGCGCCGCAGCAGTATTCATGTTTAAAGATGCTGCTGATACCTTGATTATTTTATTGGGTGTAGCATTAATAGGCGCCGAAGTCGGTTTATTTTTATTACGTTCTGCTTACTCACGAATAGGACGGGATTATGATGCAGTATTCGCGGTAGTTTTTTGCTTATGCGGTATTTTATTTGTATTTCAAGATAAATATACAACTCAAGAAATTCAAACCGTAGAATACTTGCTTTCAGCAGCAGCTATATTTTCAGCAAGTAACTCTATATTATTAAGACTAAAATTAAAATAAAATGCTAGTTACTGTACTAATTATCACAGCTATTTTATTATCTTTAATTTCAATAGTTCGTCCCCAGTTATTCCAACAACAATATATTTTACTAATATTAGCCTTTTTAATTTCCGGTGGACTATTATGGTCAAAAGGTGACTCTATCAAGGAATTACCAAATTTGTCACTGATTTTATTAACAGTAACTGCTATTTTTTACACCGTTGAATGCTTACGGTTACAAAATAAAAGTTAGAAAAAAACTATTCAAATCCTTCTAAATAGCGGGCAATATATTTTCGTCCCCGTTCAATATAGTAAGGCGAAAAAAGAGTTTCATAATCTTGCTTAACGAGTGCCAATGCACGCTGCACCCGTTCATGTCCATAAACAATAAATTGGGCTGCTGATGCTGCATAAAATTCACGCTCTGACTCCTTAACATTGTTTTTAAATCCATCGTTGTAAAGTAACCGCCCTGCTCGAATAAATGCTTTTCCTTCGTCGTTAAATTCAATTTGACCCTCACTGGGAAAATACAATTCTGTCCGTTTTATAAAACCCATAACTAGGTTTGAACATTCACGGGACTGTTCTATAGATAAGCATTCTTTATCGCCGCGACGAAATGCCCATTGAGTGCAACCGTTGGTTACTTCTAACACCCGCAATTTAGCAAGCTTATCTAGAGCTTCATCAGAAAATTTTTCAACCTCTTCAATGCGTTCTTCTATGAGCTTTTTAAATCCTTGGAAATCTTCTTCAAAAAACTCTTCTAATTCTTGGATACTTGCCAGCTTATTCCAATAAATAGTACTTTTTGTCTTCATAGTTAAAACGTATCTAAAAAATACAGAATTTCAGGCGCCGGATAACTATTACTTTTATATCGTTTCTAGATTGAATTGTGTTTAGTAGTGTGTTGCATCGCGGCTTGAAATTTGGGCAAAGCGCGAGAAAGCATATCTTCGGTGGCAGTTAGGGAAATTCGGAAGTAACCGGGTATTTCCTATAACCTCAGCCTCTGGTTGTAGTATGGTTTCGCATTGTAACATTATGGCAGTCGTTGTATACAAATGTAGAGACACGATTTAATCGCGTCTCTACGAAAATTGGTGATTAAAATGTGTGTATAAGTAAGTCGGCGCCAAAATTCCTAACTATGTAACGAAAAGTTAATAAGAGACGTTAGAGTTAAATTTTACACGCTG
>NZ_RSCL01000031.1 GCF_003991905.1 Dulcicalothrix desertica PCC 7102
TATGTTTATTTACTAATGCCAGTACGTATTTATGTAATATTTTATGCGACATTCTGAAGTGCGGAATATGGGATATAACGATACTGTTTCGTACACGTAGTCATGAAGCTGCAAAAAACTGGCTTGATGCGACTTTTGGTGTGCAGCGTCAAAGCAATTATATAGATAACCGTATTATTTGGTATTTTGTGCAGTTAGTAGGTTGGTTAGTCGCACTCGGCGCCATTGCCCCTATTTTTCATATTAGCTTGAACGAGAAAAGTCCAAAAATACTTAATTGGGCAGGTTTATTGGCGGCGCCGTTTTTTGGCAGCGGTGCGCTAATGCTGTTTAATAACTTTGGTAATATCGACGGTTTGGGTGGAGTGTTGGTTGGTGGAGCAGTAAGTATTTGGTATGGTGTCGCTGGTATAACTTGGCTACTTATTATGGCACGTTTACCAAGACTGAGAATACAGGCATTTTTTGCTGGAATTGCTCTATTTGCCCTGCTGTGGATAGCTTTTGGAGCAATGGCGCAGGTCGTATGGTTACAATGGTTGTTGGCGCCTGTTAGGTTACAATTATTTCCCATTCTCACAATTACTTGTTTTCCTTGGTTTTTAGCATCGGGAATAACGCAGCAACATCTCACGTTTGGAAAACGAGTTTTATGGTGGTTAGGACAAAGCATAGTGTTAATAGGTGGATTTATTTTGGTGCTTTACCTCTTGCCTCAACTTAGTTTTATTGCATTATTACTACCCGTTTTCCCTGTGTTGCTGGCTATATTTTCTTTCACAGCTAGCGTACTGAACGAGGCTTGGAGTTATGCTATTGGTAATGCCTTGTTTTTTGGATGGGCACTAGCTGCTACTTTTCCTTTAGCGAGTTAAAGTATTATGTGCAGGTGTTAATTTATAAAGCTGGATTAACAAAATGATACCAGCAGATGGTCAAAATCTCCCTATTTGTGAAACCCAAGTGACACCAGAATGGTTGACCCCGGAGTCCATTCAGTACGTAGCTGAATGTATCAATGATTGCGAAAATGCCCAAATGCTAGCAGAATTAAGACATATCTTTCCACGGCAAGTTCTAACCGAGGCATCGCGATATGTCAAACCGCACCAACGTCAAAACATACGACTGTGGCTCACAGAACTTAATAAGTAAAAAAACCCGGTTTCTACGCATTCATTGTCGCAGACAAATCCTCGTTTTTATTACAATATGTCAAATAAGAAACCGGGTTTCTAAGAATTTATAAATACGTATAATAAAAGCTGATTTGAAACTTTTGATTAATAAATACCTTCCATAAGTCAGACCCAAAAATCAAGCACTAGATAGAGGCATCAGGCGCCTGTATTTATTTATTCTCAGCAATATACTAACAAGTTTCACATGAACAAGGCTACTATTACTCAACCACTACAAGATTTTGCCCTGGCTCAATGGCAAAGTCATAACATTACTCAAGTTCTCACACGCGCACAAGAAATTGCTGACTTTTGTGCAGCAAACGCAGCTAATGTAGATGTAAATGGCGCCTTTCCGCAACGCGAGTTTGAATTAATAGCGAATAAGGGTTTACTCGCAGCACCGTTGCAGCGAGAATTAGGTGGGTGGGGTGCTGGCTTTGATGCTTCTGTAACTCATGAAACATTAATGTTACTCAAGCATGTTGGACGCGGTAATTTAGCAGTCGGTCGAGTTTACGAAGGACACGTCAACGCACTGCAATTAATTCAAACTTTGGGCAGTAATGAACAAATACAAATGTATGCTTCAGATGCCCGCAATGGTAAAATATTTGGTGTTTGGAATGCTGAAGCCAACGATGGTGTAAAAGTAATTCCCCTTGATAACGGTAAATATAGACTATCCGGCTCTAAAACATTTTGTTCTGGCGCCGGTTTTGTAGAAAGACCATTTGTAAATGGCGCCTTACCAGATGGAACTTGGCAGATGTGTATTGTGCCAATGGAGGAAGTGTCCACTGTGAGTGACCCTAGTTGGTGGCAACCAAATGGAATGCGTGCGACTGCTAGTTATAAAATAGATTTTACTGGAGTTGAATTAGAACAAAGTTCATTAATTGCCAACCCAGGAGATTATTACCGTCAACCTTGGCTATCTGCAGGAGTTGTACGTTTTGCCGCTGTTCAACTAGGTGGCGCCGAAGCGTTGTTTAACCTAACGCGCGAATATCTTCAAAAATTGGACTATACAAACGACCCATACCAAAAAGAACGTGTGGGTAAAATGGCAATGGCTATTGAAAGTGGTAACCTTTGGTTGAAAGGCGCCGCACAGGTAATAGAAAACTATGCTCCAATTTTTGGCGGTTATCCAACACAACCACATCCGAAAGTGGATCAGTTGGTCGCCTACGCCAACATGGTACGAAGTACAATTGAACAAATCTGTATTGATGTAATTCAGATGTGTACACGTTCGGTTGGTACTCGTGGTTTACTACCACCGCATCAAATGGAACGGGTAATAAGAGATTTAACGCTGTACCTGCGTCAACCAGCATTTGATGCAGCAGTTTCCAGTGTTGGACAATACGTATTGAGTGATAATAATCCTGCCCATTCTTTGTGGTATGAATAATCAGGTTCTCGAAATATCCCCCCTGGCGAATCCTTATGTCTTATCTATAAAGACAATAGAGGAAATTGCCGCAAGTCCAGCATTAATTGTTGCACCTCACCCTGACGATGAGACGTTAGGTTGTGGAGGCGCCATTGCTTTATTACGTGCGCTAAATTACGATGTGCGCGTATTAATAGTTAGCGATGGTACATTATCGCATCCTAATTCTAAAAAATATCCGCCGCCAGAACTTAAAGCATTGCGAGAAAGTGAAACACTTGCAGCTTTAAATTTGTTAGGAGTGGAAAAAAAATCTGTAACTTTCTTAGGCTTACAAGACGGTTCAGTATCAAAACAGTATAAAAATATAACTGATACTTGTCGTATGTATTTAGCGGGATTAAAACCGCAAATTATATTTTTACCGTGGCGCCAAGACCCCCATCCAGACCATCGTGCGACTTGGAATTTAATTCATGACGCCACTAATGTACTTAAAAAACCACGTATAATTGAATATCCTATCTGGGACTGGGATCCATCTCAACGGGGATTTATGAGCCAAGTACAGTGCTGGCGCCTGGATATAAGTAAAATGCTGACATTAAAAGAAAAAGCAATAACAGCTTACCGTTCCCAAACCACAAACCTAATAGACGACGACCCCGAAGCATTTATTCTCACACCCGAAATGCTCTCAAACTTCACCCACCCTTGGGAAATGTATATAGAAGTAAGCAGTTAGCTTCTGAAATACATAAGAGTGGAATGGGCATTGTATTGTGGAATGGGCATTGTATTGTGGAATGGGCATCCTTGCCCGTTCCATTCTAAATTCAGGGGGCAGGCAGGGATGCCCGCTCCACAAGAAATAAAAAAATATGAAATTGATAGTATTCGATATTGACGGAACGTTGACCAAAACCAACGATGTAGACACAGAGTGCTTCGTCCAAGCTTTTAAAGATGTATTTGAAATCACCCAAATAAATACAAACTGGAGTACGTATGGACACACTACAGACTCTGGCATCACCTTACAAATATTCCATGAACAATTTGAAAGGGCGCCGTCTCAAGAAGAGTTATCAAAGCTTCAAGATTGTTTTGTTGAATTATTAAACCAACGTTATTCAACAAATCCAGATATGTTTGCAAAAATACCTGCTGCATCTGTAATATTACATAAAATATCTTCATTACCAGATTGGAAAATAGCACTTGCAACAGGAGGATGGCGCCTCAGTGCTTTAATGAAGCTACAAGCAGCAGGTTTAGACGTTACACAATTTCCAATTGCAACTGCTGACGATAGTTACTCGCGCGAAGTAATTGTTACAACAGCAATAAAAGCAGCCCAAAAAGCATATAATCAACAAGAATTCGAGAAAATCGTTTGTGTCGGTGATGGTATTTGGGATGTACTCACAGCTATACAACTACAATTACCTTTTGTAGGCGCCACAGATTTTCTGGATATTGAAGCATTTTTTGAAGCCTTAAATACAGCTACCGTTCCCAAACCGCATAAACCCGAAGAAGTACAAAAGAATTCCCTGCCACCAAGTTATTTTGAAACTCTATATACTACTAACCCTGACCCTTGGCAGTTTGAAACAAGTGAATACGAAGCTAAAAAATATACTAACACTATTAATGCCCTAGCTAAACCGCGTTATCAATCAGCATTAGAAATAGGCGGTTCTATTGGAATATTAACAGAGAAACTGGCGCCTTACTGTGATTCATTACTATCAGTAGAAGTATCAAAAATAGCACAAAAACAAGCACGTACACGCTGTAAAAAACTATCCCAAGTCCGCTTTGAACTTATGCGGATACCAGAACAATTTCCTCAAGAAACCTTTGATTTAGTTTTAATCTCAGAAGTTGGTTACTACTGGTGTCGCAAAGATTTACAGAAATCACAAACCCTTATTTTAAAAAATCTAGCTAAAGGAGGACATTTGCTACTGGTACACTGGACAGAATACGCGCGTGACTATCCTTTGAATGGTAATGAAGTACATGACTCGTTTTTAGAATTGGCGCCAACCCAACTAAAACACCTTAAAAGTCAACGCGAACAACAATATCGACTAGACTTATTTGAACGAGTATAGCGTTTCGTAGTTTCGTAGGTTGGGTGGAGGCTTTGCGGAACCCAACATAAATATTTATTGTTATATTGATATTAATTTTATTTAATTCTTAGAAATTTCCACTTCTGTGTTTGATTATCCCAGGATAATGTGTAGTTTAAAGAAATACGCATAGTGTTACCTGCCTTCATATTATAAGCAACACGAGTATTCACTACAGCATTATTAGAATTGGTTTTTATTACGTCTACCTGCTGCACATCAATTGATTTAACTGTTTTCCACCAATCTGCAAAGGATGCATATCCGTTTGGGTGTACTTTTGTATCTGACTGCAATGCTTTAGGTAATCTATCCCATGCAACTTCATAGTTACCGCTGTTAATATCATTATAGTAATTCACTACTTCAGTTTTTGGAGATGGTAAAGAAGTATTAAGACTTGTTTGATTGTTACCCAACTTGGTTTCTTGCTGTACAGAATTTGGTAGGGGTGATGGTGTTATTGCTGTTTTATTAGTCGTAGTGTTTTGAGTAGCTTGAGTTTGCTCAAGAGGATTTGGTACTGGTAATGATGTTGTTGCTGTTTGATTAGTCGTAGTGCTTTGAGAAGCTTGAGTTTGCTCAACAGAACTTGGTCGGGGTGATCGTATTATTGCTGTTTGATTAGTCGTAGTGCTTTGAGAAGCTTGAGTTTGCTGAGGATAATTTGGTACGGGTGATGATGTTATTGCTGTTTGATTAGTCGTAGTGCTTTGAGAAGCTTGAGTTTGCTCAGTAGTTTTTGGAGTGTTTAATGCTGGTAATTGGGTATTTTGAGAGGGTTGAGGGTTTTTTGTTGAATCTAATTCGCTTGGTGATTGTTGTACTACTGTCTGTGAGGTTTTTGTTAGCATCATGCTGGCAATAACAGAAGTACTAATTAAGGCGCCTGCACTCAAGATACCTATAATAATAGGATTTATTCCCTTTGATTTATTGACAGAAGCATAAATAGGATTCGGTTGAACTACGGCTGTTTTTACTACTGTTTGCTCAGGTAAGTGTACGTAACCATTCTGTAATGCATCAAGCATTTCTTTTGCAGTAGCAAAGCGCTCCCGTGGATGATAATATATTGCTTTATCAACTACAAATTTAAGTGTAGGGCTAACATTCAAAGCATGGTGATGCCAAATAATTTCGCCTGTGCGAGAATCTGTTTCTAATTCTTCTGGGTATTTACCAGTTAGTAAATAAATTGCAGTAATACCTAAACTATATAAGTCACTAGAAAAAACTGGTCTACCCATTGCCTGTTCACTTGGCATATATCCAGGAGTACCAATCACTATTGTACTTGTTGGATTACCTTGAGAGTTAACTGCTGTTCCCATAACTTCCCTTACCGCACCAAAATCAATCAGCACTGGTAAACCATCTTGATAGCGCAAAATAATATTATCAGGTTTAATATCTCGGTGAATAATTCGCCTGGAATGAATATAATCAAGTAATTGCAATAAGCTTAATAATATTTCTCGAACAATACTTTCACTTATAGTTCCTTGTTTTGATACTTTAGTCGCTAGAGTGTCGCCATCAATATATTCTTGAACTAAATAAAATAAGCCATTCGATTCAAAGTAAGCATATAAATTCGGAATTTGATTGTGCTTACCACCTAGCTCCTCTAATATTGCTGCTTCACGTTGAAAGCGCTCTTGAACTAGCTGATAAATTTGAGGATTATTTTGAATTAGTTTTAATTGTTTAATTACGCAAGAGCGATTTGAAGGCATTTGAATATCTTCGGCTAAGAAAGTTTCACCAAATCCCCCAGTTGCTAATGTTTTTTTTATTTGATAGCGATTGTTAAGTAGCATCTTTATAAATTTTTTATTTGTAATACTCGTATAGTTACATTTAGTTACTGTAGCTTGACGAAAACAATTAACCATAACAGTCGTGACAATATATTTAGCAATAATTTTAATTAGATAATTGTCACTAAAACTTTTAATCGCGCTGTCACTTATATAATTGCCGTATACCACCCATTATTAATACGCAAATCATTGACTACTGCCTTATTCTCAAATCTTAGCATAAATTTAACCTAAGTATCTGTCAAGATAAATTAGTAATTAAATTTACAATTAATCTACGTAAATATTTATTCTACATTTAACCAGTTATTATATCAAGTCAGGATGATTAGTTATAATACAATTAGTTCACGTAGGTTGGGTAAAAACTTATAGTAGTGAAACCTAACCTACATAAATTATAAGTATTTAGCGCGCACATCATTATTACTTGTCATAAGCGTCTTTGTCATATTCCACGGCGCCTAAAACTTTAAGATGCTACCATCCGGGAAAACTGCGCCCTTCGTACCTCAGCATGACATAAGTTCAAATTTTACTTGTTTGCAGTATAATAACTATTCAAATACTACAGTTCTATCACCATAAACCAGCACTCTATTTTGTAAATGCACCCGCACTGCTCTAGCTAAAACCATTCTTTCTAAATCTTTACCCTTACGAATTAAATCAGCTACATCATCACGGTGACTTATTCGCACTACTTCTTGCTCGATAATGGGTCCTTGGTCTAAATCTGCTGTAACATAGTGAGCAGTGGCGCCTATAATTTTAACTCCCCGTTGATACGCACGCTCATAAGGATTGGCGCCAACAAAGGCAGGTAAAAATGAATGATGGATATTAATAACCTGTGGAAATTTACTAACAAAGTCGAAGCTCAGAATCCTCATATACTTTGCCAAAACCACTAAGTCAATATTATATTGTCGTAGAAGTTCTAACTGTTTAGCTTCCTGTTCGAGTTTATTTTCGTTATTTATTGGAACATAATGATAATCAATACCAAACTGGTTTGCAATAATTTGTAAATCAGGATGATTGCTGATAATTAAAGGAATTTCTGCCGCTAACTCGGACGCGCGCTGGCGCCAAATTAAATCTAACAAACAATGGTCTTGACGACTTACCCAAATTGCAATTCGTGGTACAGTGTCAGAAAAATGAAGCTCCCATTTGGCATCTAAAGGTTGAGCAATCGCGTTGAAAGCTGGACTAATTAGTTCGCGGGGTAAGTGAAAACCCTCTAGCTGCCATTCAATTCGTGTCAAAAATAACCCGACGGCAAAATCTGTATGCTGGTCGGCGTGAACAATGTTACCACCGTTGGCATAAATAAAATTAGCGAATTTTGCTACCAACCCTCGTTGGTCAGGACAAGAAATGAGCAGAGTTGCAGTCGCGGTCATACAATTTTAAACTACATACGTTGTAGAGACGCGATGAAATAGCGTCTCTACGAGGATATATTTTTACATTATGTTGAAAAGGCGCCTTCCATTGCAATAGAAGTATGCCTTCATGCGTTTGTGCTTTGATTGCATTCCAAATTAGTGCATATGAACTATAAGCGCAGAAGTATTAAATCACAGGGATTTGCTTAACAAAATAATAACTCTTAAGTAAGATTATTTTGATTTATCTTTTAATTATTATAGGTTATTAAATTAGTGTAAACAAATACAAATATGTTTATTGTAATAATCCGTTCAGGAATTGTCAAAAGTTCCCAAATGTAGATGTTCCGTTATTGAGTGTTCTACATTTGGGAATTTTACGTTGAGTTATGCTGATTGCTATACAACCATTTTAAAAGCTAAAAAAGTTGATTTATATTGTCAACTTTCTTTTTTTGCTTAGAGTCAAATGATTCCTTTATATAAGACTTTGTGCTGTTTAATATGTCTAATAACCAAGGTGACGACTTTTTAACAGAAGTAACTTCTCTTCCCATTCACGAAATATCGCAAGATGTAGTAGTGATGGAAAAGGTACTTCCTGTAACTTCAAAACTACCTTTGAAAATTACTAAGCCGGAAATTCGGACAAGTCTTAAAGCGTTAACTGTCGAAAGCATCTTTGCTACTGTTTTTTACAGTATTATTGGTGGTGCCTTGCTGACTAATTTCTTGTTAGAGCAAGGTGCTGATTGTGTGCAAATTGGTCTGCTTGCTTCTATTCCTCAACTGGTGAATCTAGCCCAACCGTTGGGAGCATACTTGTTAGAGCGATTTACTAGCTTCCGCTGGTATACTTTAATCATTTTTGCTTCGTCGCGATTAATGTGGCTGATTCTTTTACCACTGATTTGGTTAGTTACTTCGTCTCGAATTACAGGTTGTCAAGTAGTGCAGTTGACGTTGGGAGTTGTCTGGATAACTAACATCATTGAAGCTTTTGGTCGCGCTCCCTGGTCAGGCTGGACAGCTATATTAGTACCACGACAGTTACGGGGACGGTACTTTGGTTTTCGCAATAGTCTTTTAAGCGGTTCAGGTCTTCTAAGTGTGCCATTGTTAGGTTTTACTGTGTCAGCTTGGCCTGGTGGAACAGCTCAAGGTTTCGGCGCCGTACTGACATTAGGAATTGTGCTTGGGGTTATCAGTCTGGCGAGTCAGTTCTGGATGAAAGATGTTAACCCACAGTTATTAAAAGCCAAACATGACAATACTTCATCGCAACCGAAGAAAATAGATACTACCGTTTTGAAAGATGGCAATTTTATGAAGTTTGCCTTCTACCTGGCTATATGGTGTTTTGCTGTTAATGTCAGCGCTCCCTTCTTTAACCTCTATATGCTTGATAACTTACATATAGATATTAGTGTAGTCACAATTTATAACGGTTTAGCAGGGGCAGCTAACATGCTGATGCTGCCACTTTGGGGCAAACTAGCCGACCGCACTGGGAACCGTCCGCTGCTATTATTGGTAGGAGTTTTGGTGGCAGTGATACCTGTGTTATGGCTCTTTACTGGAAAGCATGAAATGACTATGTGGGTATTGTTTCCTTTGTTGCATGTGCTTCACGGTGCAACGTGGGCAGCGATTGATTTATGTACTAACAATATCATCATGGGATTGGCGCCCTTACAACATCAATCGTCTTATTTTGGGCTTTCGGGCGCCGTTGCTGGTCTGACTGGAGCAGCGGGAATTACTGCGGGCAGCTTTTTTGCAACAGGACTTGGTGCTGGTGGTTTGTTAGTGCTATTCGCTATCTCCAGTGTTTTACGACTAGTTGCACTACTGCCCTTAATGTTTGTTGATGAACAGCGTTCTTTAGCTTTAGGTCAGTTTATAAAAGTTTTGTTTCCTGAGTGGAAAAAAGCAGAACCATTAGCGGCAAATGATTAACTGATAGTATGCAACGGATGCAACGGATGTAACGGATAAGTTATTGCTGTATCCGGGCTTGAAGTATCTGACGTGCTATCTCAAACAAAATCTACTTATTTAAGATCAACCATCCGTTACATCCGTTCATTATCCGTTGCCAAGTTAACCCCAAAGTCTTCTGCCTGCTTTGCCTTTGAGTTGTTCGTGAGTGTCGTATAGCAGGGTGGGAATATCTAAATTCTCTGGACACTTGGGTAAACATTCTCCACATTCTGTAAACTTGTTTGCTTTCATTCCTGGAAACCAGTGTCCAGCATTTTCAAACATGCCGTAGCGATATTGTCCATAATCGGTCATATCATACGCTACGGCTAAGTTTCTTAATCGCAATACTTCAGGAATATTAATGTTCTCAGGACATGGTAAACAAGCATAGCATTGACTACATTTGTCGGCGCCTAAGCTCAAGGAAAGTTGATTTTCCAAACGCTGCAAAGCTTCAATTTCATCTTGTGTAAGTTTATCTACGCTATCAGCAATACGCAACGGTTCGATTAACTCTTCTGGGGTTGCAGGTCCAACACTTAATGTCGTAATTCTCGAATTGCTAAGTAAAAAGCGGTAGTTTAATTCTAATGGTGTAAAAGGATGACAAATCTCTTGGAGCTTGGAAGGCGCCGTATATAATTTTCCACCTTTGTCAGCAGGTGAGATAATAAAAATACCCATATCTTTCTCTAGCGCGCGCTCAATAGCTGCTGCGTGACGTTGAAAAAAATAGTAATAATGTATATTGACAAATTCAAATAAATCTGTATTTATAGCGGCAAGAATTAGTTCGAGCGAACCGTGGGTAGAAAAGCCAACATGTCGAACTCGACCATCTATAACAGCTTCTTGTACCGCGTGCATACAACCGTCTTCAGCTTTTACCCAGTCAAGGTGTTCCCAAGTATTTAAACCATGAATGCCTAAACAGTCTAAATAATCAAGATTTAGCCGTTCTAAAGATTCGTTAATGTACCGACGCATCGAAGTCGCATCTGGTGTGGGTGGGATTTTGGTGGTGATATAAACTTGGTCGCGAGATACTGACCCAGAAGCAATAGCACCACCGAGATGCTCCTCACTACTACCGTAACCCCTGGCTGTTTCAATATGATTTATTCCCAACTCCACCGCTAGTGAGATAGTCTGCTGCGCGACTTCCTTTGAACCCAAGTAGCGCATAGTCCCTAAAGAAAAAACAGACAAACTAAGATTAGTTTTCCCAAAGCGTCGGTATTGCATGTTAAAAAGTTATGAGTTAAGAGTTAGGAGTTAGGAGTTAGGAATTAACAATTATAACTTTTCTTCTTACTCAACACCCAGCACAGACGCGATAAATCGCATCTCTACACTCAGCACTCAGCACTCAGCACTTTTAACTATTACTTCCAAAACGTTTAATTAAATCTTCGGGTCGGAGGTTAGAGACGAAATCGCGGAAAGCTTGCTGTTCAGCTTCGTCGGCATCTCGGTCTACGGGTATTGATGCATCAGCGACTACTTCCTCCATCACCCAAATAGGCGCATTTGTACGGAGAGCCACAGCAATTGCATCGCTTGGACGCGCGTCGATTTCTTTACGGGTTTCCCCTTGTTGCAAGATTAAAGACGCATAAAAAGTGTCTTTTTGCAGCGAGTGAATAATAACCTTTTCTAGCGTCATATTCAATGCTTCAATAATACTGACTATTAAATCGTGCGTTAAGGGTCGAGGAGGTTTCTGGTTCTCCAACGGCGCCATAATTGCTCGCGCTTGTTCCTGACCAATGTAAATGGGCAAAGCACGACGGTCTGTACTATCCTTGAGGAGTACTATTGGGCTGCGGGTGATGGCATCTAATGCTATACCAGCGACTTTCATTTCAATCATCTGTCAAGCCTCTACAATCCTTTGAGCGCTTCGTGAAGTATGTAACAAATCATACCCATTTCTAGGAATGATGAAGGTGAACGTAAACATAAGCTTTTACTCGCTATAATTGCTTCTATTAAACTCCCTATTTGATGTAAATACCAGAGTAAGTCTAGTTAGTTTAGTTTGACAATAATCTACTTACCCAAGTATGCCTTGAATTCCTTGTTCATGTATTGATAACCGTATACAAAATCGCGTTAGAAATTATACTTAAACAATTGAGCGCAACGCGATATTTACTAGTTTATAGCAGCTAGAATTCATAGTAAATCAAGTAAGAATCAAGAAAAGCCGTGTTTACAGGATTAATTCAAGCGTTAGGAACGATTAAGCCCCTAGGGGGGGATTTTTGGAAGGTATCATTTATCAGCCATTCGTTAGATGTTATTTTACAAGATTTAGCGTATGGCGATAGTGTAGCAGTTGATGGGGTCTGTTTAACAGTCGAGAAAATATCAAATGATGGATTTGTGGCAACTGCTTCACCTGAGACGCTAAAAAGAACAACTTTAGGTACTATGTCAACGCAAAACCGATACGTTAACCTTGAAGCTTCCCTAAAAGTTGGTAGTAAAATTGGTGGTCACTTTGTCATGGGACATGTTGATGGTGTTGGGGAGTTATTAGAGTCCCGGCAAACAGCTACTTCCTGGGAAATGACTTTTCAGGCGCCGAGTTCCATAGCTAGGTATATAGTGCCTAAAGGAAGTATTGCCATAAACGGTATTAGCTTAACTGTTGCTGAGTATGACAGTGAGACAATGCTGTTTAAAGTTGCTGTTATTCCAATAACCTACAAAGAAACCAATTTAAGCCAATTGGTGCCTGGTAGTTCAGTAAATCTCGAAGGTGATATTCTGGGCAAATACGTCGAAAAATTCTTGATTTCAGGCAGAAACACTCACAATTTAACCGAAAACGCCGACGATTATAACATTACGTCAGCGTTTTTAGCAGAAAACGGATATATGTAACAAATGTAGAGACGCGATTAATCGCGTCTCTACGACTACACTTTTTACTGTTGCTGCTGATTTTGAGGTACTTGTGCGGTACGTATGGACTGCATTAATTGCGTAAGAGCGTATTGTAAGTGTATACCTGGGTCTGTCGCTACCCAACCTTCGGGTGTAAGCTGACGAATTTCAAAGTGTAGGTGAGGACCCGTTGAAGCTCCTGTACTGCCAACTAAACCAATGACTGTACCTTGCTGTACCCATTGACCTGGTTGCACAAAGAGTTGCGACATGTGAGCGTAAAGTGTTTGTACGGCGCCGTTATGGTTCAGAACAGCAGTCAAACCGTAACCACCAACAAAGTCAGCGACTTCAACTTGACCTGTAAAAGCGGCAATTACTGGTGTACCCGTTGCAGCACCTAAGTCAGTACCAGAGTGGAATCTACTCTCGCCTGTAATTGGATGATTCCGCCAACCAAATATCGAGGTAATGGATGCTGGTATTGACAGAGGGAATATTAAGCCGTTGGGGTTGTAAGCAATTGTGGAACCCGAATAAGGTACACGAGGCAAAGTTGATTCTAAGGGAATGTTATATGCGACTCTACTTTCACGCGGCACCACGTTTACTGCGTTAACAGGTGGTGGTAGTGCTGCTCCATCTTGTGTAGGGGCGCCACCTAATGGCATAGGTGATGGAGCAAAATTATTTGGGGAAGGAATAAATCGATTTGGATGGTAAGCACTTTTGTTTGATGAAATTGCAGCGCTTGCTACAGATAATGGAGCGCGGGGTACACTGCGAGTTACATGAACAGTATTTACATTACTTACATTTTGATTCGTCGATGCAATTCGAGTTCGCCAACTAGCTTGCCCACTAGCTTGATATCTAGTTGTTAAGTTTGTTGTACTAGTAATAGTAGGGCGCCTTACGTTTACTGTGCTTGCAATGCTAACGTTTTGACTTTTTCTTATCCAGCTTGGCTTGCTGGCAGTTTGGGCATTATTATCGTTATCAACTTTAGAACCAGTTATACCTCTTCTTAACGAAGCAGCGATAGGTGTCTTGAGACAATCAGCACGCACTCCACCGGCTGCTAAAATGGCACGGCAACCACTGGAACGCTCGGTTAAAACTACTGTGTCTGGAGATTCGTATTTGGCTGTATTCCCTGTACTGTAGTCTGTAGGGTCAATATAAGCGTTGTTGTAATCTTTAACAGGTTTATCTGTATCAGCAGTATTAACTGGTTTGTTATTTCGCGATATCTCAGGTAACTTATTTGGCACTTGAGTATTTTGTTCGCGCTTCGATTCTCTGGGTTGCGATGTCGCTTCAATACTTCTACGAATACGTACTTCAGGCGCCTGATTGCGTGGAGACTCAGCAATTTTGGGTCTTAAGTTTCTAATTGGGGGAATTTGTTGTGCTGACTCGTTTTGGTTTGTTTTCCGGGCTTGGCGTAAACGTTGTATAGTTTCTGATGCTTGTTGTGAAGTACGTACTCTGGAACTATTGGAATTTTGTGCCTGTACTTTTCTTCTTAATCTGTCACGAAGCCTTGCACGACGAGAAGAAAAATCATTTTCATTTGATGGTTGTTTAGACGAAGTACTGCTACGTTCTATTGTGACTTTTGGCGCCGATTCTCTAGAGGATTGCGTATTTTCCGTAGTCGGCACAATATTATCAATTGCCGATTCGGTCTGAGCAAGCACCAACCCACTGCTCATTAGACTAATACTACTTAGCCAACAAAGGCTCTGGGCACCTAGAGAGCGATGCCATAAAATTTTTGAGTTACGGGCGTTTTTGCGCTGCGTCATGTGTCCTACTGGTATATTTCGAGTGATTACTTTTAACTGGTACTTCCGGAAATTTAATTAAAATTTATTCTTATTTGATTCAAATTTAATTCACAGCTTTTGTGAATTGCGATAACCCAAACTGATTGTACCTGGAGGCAAGAATAAATCTGGTGTATCTACTGATTTTGAATCAAAATTTAAGGTGCGAACATGGAGACATCCTGTAGATGTTACCCCAATTACAGTGCCTGAAACATTTTTCAAGTACACTCTTTCTCCAATATTTGTCAATAAACTTGTGTATTTCGGCAAGAGTACATCTACTCCATGTTGGCTAAGACATTCAATACCGGATTCTATACCAAGCAAAACCTTTTCGGCGAGTATTTCAATACTATAAATTGTTTGGGGTAATGCTTTAGTGGCGCCAACAAGCCAAGATTCCATATTAATTCCAGTTGTAGGAACTGGGTTTGAGTAGTTAATACCAACACCTATCACAGCTTGAGTGATTTTGCCATGACTAATTTTTGTTTCCGTTAGAATACCTCCCAACTTCAACTTATTTAAAAGTAAATCGTTGGGCCATTTAATCTCCACAGGAATATTCCAGTTTCGCAGTTGTTGAGTAATTCCCCAAGCAGTAGCAAAAGTTAACAGGTAACTATCACGCGCTTCAATATTTGGTGCTATTGCTACAGAAAGATACAAACCACCTTGAGATGAAACCCACTGTCGTCCCCACTGTCCGCGTCCTGCTGTTTGTTGTGTCGCAATTACTACCGTTCCAGCAGGCATACCTTCTTGCATTAATTGCCATAAAACTTGATTCGTTGAAGTGACACTATCATATATATGTAGCGAAAATGACAAAAAATGACTTAAGCGCGCGTCTAAAGCTGCTTCTATGCTTCGTTTATCAACCACAGCACGTTATACAATCAGGACGCTTGCTAAATTAGCATAGAATTTCATCATTAAAGACCCAAACAGTTCCATTTTATAAAGTGGGCGCCTAAATTAGTAGTCTGTGTCATAAAATTTGGTGTGTTGGTTTGCAACGGATGTAACGGATGTAACGGATGATTTATTTGCTACAAACTTGCGTCCAGTTATTTAAAATTACTTATCCGTTACATCCTAGAATCATCCGTTGCCAATTTTCTTACTCCCCAAAACTTTTGACATGAAGTACTAGTCTTTCATCAGCAGTGCAAAATTAAAGAACTTACCATTGGGAGAGTGTAAAATTTCCGACTATCAAGATAAACTGAGTTGGCGTAATTTTACTTGATTTTTGGGGTAAGTTAACGATGCATGAATGGCAGTGGCGTACTTGGCAAGAATTGCCTTATTTAACTTGTAGTTTACTAGAAGGCTTTCCACATGGTTTTTTTACTCAACAGTTTGTAGGAAGACCACCGTTAGAATTAACACATGTACTACACAGTGAAGCATCGGGATATCGACTTAAGCAAGTGCATGGCAATGTCGTCTTAACACCACAGGAAATTACTAGTAAGTTAGCAACAGGTGGCGATGATGTTGGAACAGATGAAAATTCAGCACTTGTAGATGGCGATGGTATAGCAAGTGACAACTCTTCTCAAGCAGTATGGGTAGCCAGTGCAGACTGTACACCAGCATTAATAGCGGATATAAAAACAGGCGCCGTTGCAGCAGTACACGCAGGATGGCGAGGAACATCGAAAAAAATTATACCAATTGCAATCGGGCGCCTAGTTTCGCAAGGTAGCTTCTTAGAAGACTTACGCATCGCACTTGGCCCAGCAATAGCAGGTGAAGTCTACCAAGTTTCAACGCAAACTGCTGCTGAAGTAGGCGCCACAATATCATCAGAAAATGAAGATAAAATTGTAGAAGCGTTACTAGAACAACCAAACTCACCAATACTAAACGACCCAGAACCAGGTAAAGTGCGTTTAGATGTGCGAAGAGTAAACGTACTACAAATGGAAAATATGGGAATAGACGCAGAACAAATAGCTATCGCACCCTACTGCACTTTTCAAACTCCCCAATACTTTTTCTCTTACCGTCGCGAAAAAGAAAAGAAAATCCAATGGTCGGGGATAGTTAGTAAATAGTTATGAGTGCTGAGTACTGAGTGCTGAGTAAATAAATTTTACTTCTTACTCAGCACTTTCTACTCAGCACTTTTTGTGAGCCAATTTCCTATTTCTTGCACTAACCATTTGCTTTCATAGTCACTTAAGTTAGTATGGTTATTAAAATTTAGTACTTTTATGCCAGAAACCATTAATAATAGTTCAAATTTAAATTGTTCATAATTTAAATTTGATATTATCTTGACTTCAGATTTTGTACTTGTGTTAACAAAATATTTACGGTGCCGTTTAAACCAAAGTATTTTATGAATTATAGTAACATCTTGTGCTGTTATTAATACATGTGTTTCCTTAAATAAAGCCACTAGAATTAAACGAACGAGTATTGCAAAGGTGAATAGTTGAAAAATTAAATATAATGAACCCCATACTGAAATACTCCTTTGTGTCATTAACAATTCAAATAAATTGAAAATATTAACTTCCTGAGAATGAATTCCGACACTAAAAGGTGTGAGTATAGAAATAAACGAAATTAAACCAACACTAAAGCCTTTTGGTTTTATAATAATTTCTACATTTTCATCTGTTTTCTTCAAGGCAATTTGTGTATTATATGGTTTATCTAATAATTGCTGTGTAATAATGGCTTGCATTCTTGGTGGTGGATTATTGATAACTTCGAGAGCTAGATGTGCTGATGAAAATCTTTTATTTAAACTTGGTTCTGTCAACCATTCTAACCAGTCAGCAAATTCTGGATTTATATCAGCAAATTTACGAAATTGAATTTGCAAGTCTTGTTGAGGTAGTTCGGTTGGATGCATTCCAGTTACTAAATATATCATAGTGGCGCCTAAACTATATAAATCTGAAGCTGGTTTGGTTCTACCACCAAACTGTTCAGGTGGCATATATCCATAAGTACCTACTACAGTAATTGTGCCACCTTCTTGTGCGGCGATATTTTGCACTGAGCCAAAATCAACTAAATAAACTTGACCAACACTGTTACCTGAACGGTTTGTAAGTAAAATATTACTAGGCTTAATATCACGGTGAATTATAGGCGGTTCTTGGTCATGGAGATAAGTTAAAATTTCTAATATTGTGCGTGCAAGCTCTTTGACTTCTGTTGTACTAAATCTTCTTCCTGCTTCCACATGTTGTTCTAACGATTTTGCATCAACATAAGTTTGAACTAATCCAAAACCTTTATCATTTAGTGTATCAAACTCAAAATAATCTAAATATTGAGGAATCGCTGGATGATTTAAAGTTTTTAATGTTTCTGCCTCACGTTGGAATAATTTTAATTCTTGCCAATCAAAATCTTTTCCTAGATATAAAACTTTCACAACAACTTGAGAATTAGATTCTAAATCTTGAGCAAGCAATGTGCGTCTACCAGTTTGTCTACCTAACTCATATATGATTTTATATCTATCGTTTAATACTTCGTTATTCATATATTTTTTTCTTTATCAAAATACTATCTCTAATAATTGTTATTGTTAATTTCTTTATGTTGTTTTACATAAAAATAAGCTATTGACCGGCTAGCTGTCGCCATACATAATCCGGTAATTACTGATGGCGCCACTATCCAAAATAATAAAAGTGAAATATTTATATTACTTGCATTAGAACTAATATTCTTGAAATAGATAAGCGCAACAGTAGTTCCAAGTATAGTGCTAGTCATAATGACTACACGTCGATACAAGTAAATATATTTTAGTCGAAAGAAAAATAATCTTGTAATTAATGTAATTAAAATTCCATTCACAAAACCCAAAGGAAAACCAAGTAAAGCACCCAAAAATCCCCCTAGAGCAGTTCCGAGAACTGGTATAACAGCTGTGCTGTACAACCCTGCGGTGAATGTAACCATTCCACCACCAATTACTGTACTACGCCATAAAGCTTCCCAAAATAACTTTGCTAAATTTACAGGTTGGGCAATAGCACTGTCATCATTACCACTTCGCATTTGTCCTGTAAGTAAAGCTTGTAGCGCTGCCATTGGGGTTTTGAGTCTGCGTTCAGCGCTTGGTTCAGTTAACCACTCTAACCATTCAAAAAATGGGGGTGCAAAGTTAACAAGCGATGCAAATTCTATACGCATGTCTTTTTGTGGTAGGTCAGCAGGGTGAGTTGCTGTTGCCAAAGCTATTAATGTTGCTCCTAAACCATATAAATCTGATGCTGGTGTTGCATAACCGCCAAATTGCTCAGGTGGCATATAACCATATGTACCCACAACGGTAACTGTTTTACCTGCCTTAGAAGCAAGTGTCTGTACTGAGCCAAAATCTACTAAATATACTTTTCCAACTTTCCCCTTTAAATTTTCAACCAAAATAATATTGCTCGGTTTGATATCACGATGAATTACAGGTGGGTGTTGTTCGTGTAAATATATAAGTATTTGAAGTAACTGTTCTGCAATATCTCGAAGTTCATCCTCTATAAATATCCTTCCAGTTTGCATGTACTGTTCGAGCGATTGACCCTCTATATAAGTTTGTACTAGCGCACAACTTCGATTACCTTCTTCAACCTCAAAATAGTCAATATAACTAGGAATAGCAGGGTGTGCGAGTGATTTTAAAGTTTCAGCTTCCCGTTCAAATAGCTTTAAGTCTTCCCAAACAAAATCGCTACTGAAATTTAGCAGCTTAATAATCACCATTTGCCCAGTTTGGGCATCTTGCGCTAGTACAGTTTTTCTACCAGCTTTTTTACCTAGCTGCTTCTGTACCTCATAGCGTTGCAAAATTTGCTCGCTCATTTGCTTTTCTGTTATCAGGTTATACAACAGTTGTATTACAATTTATATATAACTACCTACTAACGCTTGTAGATTCCCTGTAAAGTTGTGTTAAAGATTTACTTTATAAATGAGTTTTAAGTCTTTTTCAACCAATTTTTTATTTCTTGTGCTAACCATCCACGTTCAGATTCAGTTAAATTACTGTAGTTATTAAAATTTAGCAAAGTTATACCAGATGCTATTAACAATAGTTCTGGCTTTGATTTGATTTGCTTTAAATTTAACGTGATGTTGACGTGAGATATTGTACTTGTATCAAGAGAATATTTCCGGCACCATTTAAAGCAAAGTAGTTTATGAATTACAGTAATAGATTTTGCAGTCATTACTATCTGTGTGTTTTTAAACAAACCCCATGCAATTAAATAAATTAAATATCCAAGTGCAGATAATTGAAAAAGTAAGTATAATACATTCCCAAATGAAATATCTGTTTGTCTTAATAATGCAAATATATTGAAAATATTAATTTCCTGAGAATGAATTCCTAAAGTAAAAGGTGTAACTAGAGAAATAAGCGCAATTAAACCAGCACTAAAGCCTTTTGGAGGCATAATAATTTCTAATTTATCGTCTGTTTTATTTAAGACAATTTCTGTACTGGGTGGTTTATCTGGTAATTGCTCTTTGATAATAGCTTTTGTTCTCGGCGCCGGATTGTCAATAGCTTCGAGAGCTATATGTGCTGAGGAATATCTTTGGTTTAAACTTGCCTCAGTCATCCATTCTAGCCAGTCACCTAATTCTGAAGTAATATCAGCAAATTGGCGAAATTGAATTTGTAAGTCTTGCTGAGGTAACTCTGTTGGATGCATTCCAGTAACTAAAAAAATTAAAGTGGCGCCTAAACTATATAAATCTGATGCGGGTTTAGTTCTACCACCAAACTGTTCAGGTGGCATATATCCATAAGTACCTACTACAGTAATTGTGCCACCTCCCTGCGCTGCAATATTTTGTACTGAGCCAAAATCTACTAAATACACTTTACCAACGCTATTACCTGAACGGTTTGTAAGTAAAATATTGCTAGGTTTGATATCTCGGTGAATTATAGGCGGTTGTTGGGTATGGAGATAATCTAGAATTTCTAAAATAGCGTGCGCGAGTTCTTTTACCTCTTTTGTACTAAATCTTCTCCCCGCTTCGACATGTTGTTCTAAAGATTTTGCTGCAACATAACTTTGAACTAACCCAAAACCTTTATCATTTGCTGTATCAAACTCAAAATAATCTAAATATTGAGGAATTGCTGGATGATTAAGACTTTTCAAAGTTTCTGCTTCGCGCTGGAATAATTTCAATTCTTGCCAATCGAAATCTTTACCTAAATATAATATTTTAACAACAACTTGAGAATTAGATACTAAATCCTTAGCTAGCAGCGTGCGTCTACCAGTTTGCCTTCCTAGCTCACTTTGAATCTGATATCGGTTGTTTAATACTTCGTTATTCATATATAATTTAATATCTATTCTTCTTCTTGAGCTTGAAAGTAGCTATAAAACCTTTGACTCCTAATTTTTCGATGTCGATTCTCGTAAAAATTCACAATAGACCGACTAGCAACACCCATGCATAGTGCAGTAATTAGTGATGGTGCTACAGTCAAAAATAATAATTCTTGAATATTTACATTAGCATGATTATAAAGAAGAGCCTTAAAATAGTAAAGCGCGCTAGCAGTGCTAAATATAGCGCTAGTCATGTTAACTACACGTCGATACAAGTAAGCATTTTTAAGTGGAAAGAAAAATAATCTTGTAATTAATGCAATTAAAATTCCATTGACAATACCTAAAGGAATACCGAGTAAAGCACCAACATATCCCCCAAAAATAGTTCCAATACCTGGCGCCCAAATTGTAGTATACAATCCTGCTGTGAGTGTAACCATTCCACCACCATAGACTACACTACGCCATACAGTTTCCCAAAATAACTGAGTTGAATTTATAGGTTGAGCAATAGCACTGTGAGAAATTGTATCTATTGCTGTATAGTCACCATCGCTTCGCATTTGTCCTGTTAGCAAAGCCTGTAAAGCTGCCATTGGGGTTTTGAGTCTTTTGTCAGCACTTGGTTCAGTTAACCACTCTAGCCATTCTATAAATGCAGGTGTAAAGTTAACAAGCTCCGCAAATTCAAGTCGCATGTCTTTTTGTGGCAAGTCAGCAGGATGAGTTGCTGTTGCCAAAGCAATTAATGTTGCTCCTAAACCATATAAATCTGATGCTGGTGTTGCATAACCGCCAAATTGCTCAGGTGGCATATAACCATATGTACCCACAACTGTGACTGTTTTACCTGCCTTAGAAGCAAGCGTCTGTACTGAACCAAAATCTACTAAATATACTTTTCCAATTTCATCCTTAGAATTTTCTACTAAAACGATATTACTAGGTTTGATATCGCGATGAATTACAGGTGGGTGCTGCTCGTGTAAATATATAAGTATTTGAAGTAATTGTTCTGCAATATCATGAAGCTCATCTTCGGTAAATAACCGCTTGGTTTGCATGTACTGTTCGAGCGATTGACCTTCTATATATGTTTGTACAAGCGCGCAACTTCGACTGCCTTCTTCGACTTCAAAGTAGTCGATATAACTGGGAATAGCTGGATGCGCGAGTGATTTCAACGTCTCTGCTTCTCGTTCAAATAGCTTTAAATCGTCCCAGACAAAATCGCTGCTGAAACTTAGCAACTTGATAATTACCATTTGCCCAGTTTGGCTATCTCGCGCTAGTACAGTCTTTCTACCAGCTTTTTTACCTAGCTGCTTCTGTACCTCGTAGCGCTGCAAAATTTGCTCGCCCATTTGCTTATCTGTCATGTTTGTTATACAACAGTTGTATTCCAGTTTATATGTAGCTACCTACTGGCGCCGTTCCATTCCGTGTAAAGTTGTCTTAAAGTTTTGTAGATAAATACCTACCTTCGTTGAGTTAGGCAGTAAAAAGTAGGTGTGCAGATTGCGCTTACTAGGGATAAGAGCTTTAAATATAATACATGCCCTTTTCTTATCTGGAGCCTGAATGTCGGAACAGCAAAATACTCAACCTCGCTTGGGATGGTCATTACAGGAACGAGACACAAATTTTATTAAATTATTAATGCCAATTTGGGAGTTGCTGTACCGCTATTACTTTCGTGTACAAACGAGTGGTTGGGAAAATATACCTAGTCAAGACAAAGTTTTACTTGTCGGGTCGCATAACGGTGGAATTGCGGCGCCGGATATGCACATGATGATGTACGACTGGTTTCGTCGCTTTGGTGCAGAACGTCCGGTTTATGGGTTAATGCATCCTAAAGCTTGGCAAGTTAGTCCAGAAATAGGGCAACTAGCAGCAAAAGTTGGGGCAATTATTGCACGTCCACGGATAGCTGCTGCTGCATTGCGTAGTGGCGCCAGTTTATTAGTATATCCTGGTGGTCCTCAAGATTTATTTAGGCTACACTCACAGCGTCATCAAATATACTTTGCTGGCAGAAAAGCTTTTATTAAATTGGCACTGCGTGAAAATGTACCTATTATTCCTGTGATTTCTACAGGCGCCCATGATACATTAATTATACTTTCAGATATATATCCTTTCGTTGAGCAAATACACAAAATGGGAATGCCTTGGCTGTTTAATGTAGACCCCGAAGTTTTTCCTGTATATTTAGGCTTACCGTGGGGATTAAGTATTGGACCTTTACCAAATATTCCTTTGCCTGTAACTATTCATACTAGAGTATGTCCACCAATTGTATTTGAAAAGTATGGTGCAGAAGCAGCGTTAGATAAAATTTATGTGAATGATTGTTATGAGATGGTGGTTAGTAAAATGCAGTTTGAGTTGGATATGTTGGTGAGAGAAACTGTTGATCCCTCCCTAACCCCCCCTTAATAAGGGGGGGAACAAGAAACACAATCTAAAGCCCCCCGAATTTCGGGGGGTTGGGGGGATTTTATTATGATTTCAAACGTTTTTGCGCTGATACCATCAACTTTTGTGCATCAGTATAAGCAGTCGTACCAGGTTTAATAGTTTTTAACTGTTTAATCAAATCTTGTAACTCTAATATATATGATTCTCTATCAGTCGGTGGAGATTGTGCTAAAGATTCAGCACGGTTATAAATATCATCTAATGTATCTGTGGCATTTGCCTCAAGTTGCATACGATATTGAATAACTTTAAGATTATTTTGATAAGTTGGAAGTAGCTTCTGTGCCTCAGCATAACCAGGTTCACCCTGATTAATTCTTTCTAATTCATTTGTTGCTTTATACCAAAACTGTTCAATAGCTTCCCAAGTTTCAACAGGATGCGGTGGTTTTTGTGAAGCTTTGGCAGCAGCAAATGCATATTGCTTCGCTTGCCCAATACGCGCGACATTTTCCGTTACCCATTCTTTTTTGTTTTCAAGCTGTTGATTCAAATCTTCCGCTTTTGCACGCAAGTGAGCATATTTATCATCATAAACCGTTTCAGTTTCAACATCGACATCATAATGCTTAGTTCTAGAACGTGAACGTTTCGATGAAGAACGGCGCCTTCGCGATGATTTTCTCTCAACTTCTACACTAGTTGTAGTATATGAAGTTGGTAGATACTCCAAATGCGCTTTAATTTCATTCAACTTAGTTTCGCTTAACTGTAAATGCTGTGTGCTTGTACCGTTCACAATTAATTGTTCTGTTTCTTTTAATAATGCAGTAACTTTTTGCGCGCGTTCATCTACACTCAAGGCGCCGGACTGTTGCGCGTCAGTTTTGCTAATAACAGACGCATCAAGCAGCGAACAACCACTGCTCAATAAAGCAATAGACAATAAAGGGATAATTCCCACGGTTGATATAAGCTTTTTAAAATTGAACATACACCCAACTGGTACTTGGCTGCCCTTAGTATTCCCAGATAATGCCAGAGCAGTTATAGTAAGATATACGGATTTTTATTTGTAAAAATTATATTCGCTGTATAATTATAATCATTATTAATCCGTTACCCTCAAGGGTGCGGCTATACGAGCGAAGCCCGCCTTCGCGGGCTAAATGGGTAAATGTTATTTATTTGTATTATTAGGGAAATATAAAATTAGCATCTTTGAAATTAATTAAAACAAATATGACAAGAAATTTTACGCAATTATACTTACATTGCGTTTGGGGAACATGGGATAGACTTCCGTTGGTTACTCCAGATATACAGAATATTATTTATAACGCTATTGTTAAACAATGCAATGATTTGGGATGTACGGTTATAGCTATTGGTGGCGTAGCAGACCATGTACATCTTCTTACAGGTTATCCACCTAATCTGACAGTATCAGAGCTAATAGGTAAAGCGAAAGGAAGTTCATCGCATCTTGTTACTCATGAAATTAAGCCAGGTACATTTTTTAAATGGCAAGGAGGCTACGGCGCCTTTACCGTTAGCGAGCGCGGTATTGATACAGTAGCAAACTATATCAGAAATCAAGCTCAACACCACAGTGGGAAAAACTTAGTCTCTGACTGGGAAATATAACTAAATTAGCCCGCGCAGGCGGGCTTCGTTCGTCTAGTCCACCATGCACGGGTGTAAATACTCACCGAAATATAAAATTATGAAAATTGAATTTCGTCTCACCTTAAAAGATGTTCAAGAAGCAATCAAAATTCGCAATAAGAAGATTTTGATGATATGCGATGGGGAGCATCCACTTTTGGAAGAAACATAATTATCTGGTGCCAAAAACCTTACTATACGCTTAGTCTAAAAAAGTCGATCTGCCAAAACTGGATGCTCCCTATGCGATGTGTCAATTGGAGCAAGTATGTTATTTGTGTTACTACGATTTGCTCAAATTGTAATAACGAATGTTAACGCTCCAATAATTAATATTTTTATAGCAAAAATAGTTCCGCATATTATTGAATGTATAAGTTTATATATACTTGCTCGTGTTATTCAGTATTTTTTGATCCGCAGGGCATGGGAAAATAGCCATCATTGGAAGTATGATTTTTGCGTAGAAACTATAGAGAAAGGACTATTAATAAGCACTTCTGGTGAAGAGTCAAAAATTCAGTGGTCAATGTTTACGCATTATAGAGAAACAAATAATTTGTTTCTACTTTATTTCTCATCAAACTACTATAACTTATTTCCAAAACGTGCTTTTGAAAATCAAGAAGTTAATCAATTCAGAGACTTGTTGCGTCAAAATATTCAACAAATCAAGTAACATTATTATACATTTCACATTTAATGCAGGTAAAATCATACATACAGGCTAATACACAACATTATAGACCTAAAAAGAAACATAAAAAATAGCCCGCGAAGGCGGGCTTTGTTCGTGTAGCCGCACCCTTGAGGGTGACGGATGATGTATGACCGATAATGTGTGACGGGTTCTACCCAACCAACTCCATCCCCCGTTTAACCAAAGCATCAGCAGTCAACCCATTAAACGCCATCAACTCACCTGCACTAGCGGTAGTTTCCCCACGCTTCCAAGCAAAAGTATCCCGCACACAATTACTGCGTAACATAATAGGTTCCAACATAGCCGAGGCGCCACCAGTAACACCAATTAAAGCATCTCCTCCAAACAACTGATTAAATTTTGCATCATCAATAAACCCACCATCAGCTTCAGAACATGTATCCCAAGCTACATCCGAAGCACGATACAAACGACGAGGATTAATTACAGAAACAATACGACTTCCTACACCTTGTGCTTGAAGTGACTTAGCAGCTTCGTAAACAGGAATTAATGTCATATCACCGATAACTGCAAATACCACTGTCTTATTTCCAGAAGTTTCTTGTAAAACTACGGCGCCATTTTCTAAACCTTCGCGTGTTTGTGCAAAAGTAGTTCTAATTGCCAAAGGTGATTTACTAGCAGTAATTACAATTCCTTTATTCTTAGTAGTTAATGCCCAGTCGTAACAAACCTGGATACTATTAGCATCAGGTGGGAATACAGGGAAAACGTTTCCATTACGCATCATCGAGGCAAAGTAAGCTTCGATTTCGGGACGTTGGTGAGTCCAACCGTTACGTCCTTGTTCTAAGGCGCCTGCTGTATATAAAGTAATTGTAGACGGTGTTTGGCGCCGTAATTCAGCCATTGCTTGCGTAACTGTCTGAAAAATGGGCAACCCATTAATTGCAAAGGACTCGTAAGAACACCATAATGTTCTGGCGCCCATTAATGCCAAACCTACTGCTAAACCTGCACAAGCGTCTTCACTCAATGGTTCATAAACTTGACCACCAGGTGCTTGGTTATACAAATCATCTTTGACAGGGTGATTAATTTTTAAAGCTTGGTTGATATTGGCAATACCTGATGCTTCGTTACCATCAGCGTTAGTGACAAGGAAGTTTTTGTCTTTTTGTCCAACTATACCTACTAATCTTCCCATTGCTGTAGTAGAAACTTTCGCTTCGCCACCTACTTCATATTCTTCTAAAGGTAAGGCGCCGATATCAGCTAATGGTAACTCAAATTCGGTGACAGCAGTCTTGGATGCTGGCCCACCACCTGCTTTTTCAAGGTTGGTTCTAACTAACTGCCAAGCTTCCTGAGTCAGCGCGCGTTCTTTAAGCGCACTTATAATATGTGGAGCATCAAGTGTATCTTTAGCATACAAGTTGTGTGACTTGGCGCCACGTGCGTGAACTCCAGCACCTTTTAATTGTTTAATAATAAAGACGGTTAATTTGCCACCAAGTGCTGACTTCGCTGCTTTATCGACATTTTCTAAAATAGCTTTAGTAAACTCAATCCTTTTAGAGAACGAAAAAGCTGTACTATCAACATAATCACCAGGCTGGTTTTTATCGTCAAAGTCCTTTGCGTCAACTAATATAACTTCCTCAAAACCATTACCTTGCCAGTACGCTATCATCTCTGCGTTAGATTTAGTTGAGACCATACTGTGGTGTTCTTGGCTAAAACCATTCCATACCAACACGGGTAAGAAATTTGTCACATCTGGGTATGCAGTATGAAAATGACTCATCGAACTCATAATGTAAGGTTCACCCAAACCACCATCACCCACAGTGAACGGGAAAAGCTTATCACGATGAAGTAATGCTGCTGACATTGCAAAGTGTTGCCCTTGCCCTAATGGCCCAGCAGGCGCCAAAATACCAGGAATATATCCAGAAAGGTGTCCGAGAAGTCCATGCTTTTCACGGAAACGGTCGCGTAGTTGCTGCACAGTGGAAATGCCCATATCTTCGAGCGAACGGTCGAGGAACATGGCACTATAAAAACCGGGAGCATGGTGTCCGACTTCGGTAACAATATTTTTGTGACCAAGCATGACTAAAGCAGCATAAGCTTCAGCTTGACTTGCGAAACCACCTGGGTGCCCTGAAGCTTTGGAACCAGTGACTTGTAAAGTTAAGTAACGGAGTGCATCGGCATAGAGAAGTGTCTGGTATACTGCCGCATCATCACTGGGGTTAACGACATTACCAGTTAATGCACTTTCTTTTCCATACTTATCAAAGTCCGGCAAAGGTTCCCCAAAATATTGTATGCCTTCACAAAAATTGGGAATAACTGAAGTTGGCTTTGGGGTTGTTGCTGTCATGCTAGGTACCTTAAAGATGCTTATTACAAAGAGAAGCCGATCATAAACTCACCATCGGGAACCGACTGGTGCGCTTGTCCAATTTAACAAAGATTTTACAACTTCCCGGTTCCCTCAGTTATTTGTTTTCCGCAATACAATAATAAGTAAGCTTGAGGAATACATGTATTTGCTAGCTACATACAAGCTCTTGCGGGATAGGGGTCTCGCCTGTCCCTACATAAAGATACAATAAACGTACATTTGTACCTTTACCTATGACAAATACTATCACCACAACAGAAGCGCGGGCAAACTTCCAAGACGTGCTTAACCGAGTCGAGCATGGAGGTGAACGCATCGTAATTGAGCGACATGGTAAAGCAGCAGCTGCCATTGTGACGGTAGAAGACTTCAAGCGACTAGAAGACCTAGAAGATGTTATTGCATCCAGACAATTACAACAAGCAGTCGAACAAAACAATGGTTTTACGACTTTAGAGGCAATTGTTGCTCAAAGAGGTTTATAAAAACCTGCAACCACCACGTAGAGACGTTACATGTAACGTCTCTACTACATAAATTATTAATTTCAGAGTTAGAATTGATTATATATATCAATATCTAGGTAAAAGCGATGACCTACGGAGACATCATTACTATTGAACCAGGTAAGCGTGGTGGTAAACCCTGTATTCGAGGAATGAGAATTACAGTGTATGATATTTTAGAATATCTTGCAGCAGGAATGTCTCATCAAGAAATTCTTGAAGATTTTCCGTACCTAACTGAGGACGATATTCGAGCTTGCCTTAGTTATGCTGCTGATAGAGAAAAAATGTTAATGGTTGTAAAAGTGTGAAGTTGCTCTTTGATCATAATTTATCCCCAACATTAGTAAATCGTTTGCAAGACCTTTATCCTGATTCCAATCACCTTTACAGTTTAGGTCTTGATCGAGTACCAGATACAGAAGTTTGGGAATATGCACAACAAGAAAACTTTTTAATTGTTACTAAAGATGCTGATTTTAGCGACCTCTGTTTGCTTCGTGGCTTTCCACCCAAAGTTATTTGGATTCGACGGGGTAATTGTAAAACAGCCGATATTGAAGCAATACTGCGAAGCCACTATGATGATATTACTAAATTGAATAATGAAGGAACAGTTGGTGTACTGACATTATTTTAGTCAAAAAGAAGTCTTAATATAACAGAGGTAAAAAAAGGCTTCGGTACATTGAATTTCAAACCAAAGTCAAAAATGGCTGAATCCAAGTTACTGATGAGTATAAACAAGAACTTAATAAGTTAGACGATATTAAAGTCATAATTTTAGTGAATAATAAATTACATAGGCAAAAAGATATTATTGATGAGTTAACAGAAAATCCCGTTCCAGTTGATGGTTTTCTTAGCCGCGAAGAAGTTTACAGTAAATAGTTATGACTAATGGTTATTTGTGCCATAAAGTACTAACTATTAGAACTTACGATACTATTACAACTATAAGTTGGTGCGTGACGCTACAAGTCTTATAACTACGTTGAAATCTTTTCGTAGCGTCACGCACCCTACTAATTACCAAGAACATAGGTTAAATTGGCTACTTTTTAAAAATATTGTAACAAAACTTAATAATTAATTTGGGGTTTCAATGGCACAACAGAAGTAATACTTCTCTACATACAAGTATGAAACTTCCAAACGGTCCGCAAACTCCTGCAATTGTACAAATGCTTCAATGGGTTGCTACTCCCATGTGGTTTATGGAAGATTGTGCAAAGCGTTATGGTGATATTTTTACGCTACAGTTAAATATGCCACTTGTATTGATTAGTAACCCGCAAGCGCTACAGCAAATTTTAACAGGTGATGGTAAAGAATTTGCGGCGCCTAGCAATTTAAATTCGGTGTTTGAACCACTTCTAGGAAAAAACTCTGTAATTACAGTTAGCGGTGAAACGCATAAACGTCAGCGACAGTTATTAACACCACCTTTTCACGGTGAACGAATGCATAATTATGCTCAAACTATTAGTAATATTACCCAAGAAGTTATTAAAAGCTGGCAAGTTTCGGAAGTTGTTTGTATTCGTTCGGTGATGCAAACTATAACTTTACGGGTGATAATGCAAGCTGTATTTGGATTATATAACGGTGCCCGTGCCCAGGAACTTGAGAAAGTTATTAGCATTATGATGGATGCAGGTGGAAGTTCACCTTTACGCGCGCTTATGTTATATTACCCTGCTCTGCAACGCGATTTGGGTAAGTTAACACCGTGGGGGATTTTTTTAAGGCGCCGGGAAATGGTAGATAAGTTAATATACGCCGAAATTGCCGAACGTCGAGAAAACCCTGACCCATCATGTACTGATATTTTAAGTTTATTAATGGCAGCGCGCGATGAAAACGGTGAACCGATGACTGATGTGGAGTTGCGTGATGAGTTGATAACACTGTTAAGTGCTGGACATGAGACAACCGCAACAGCTTTAACTTGGGCATTTTACTGGATACATAAAACACCATCGGTACGTTATAAGTTATTAACTGAACTTGATGGTTTGGATAATATGGACTTTAATGCTGTTAATAAGCTGCCGTATTTAAGTGCTGTTTGTAACGAAACCCTGCGAATTTATCCTGTAGGAATGCTGACTTTTCCGCGCGAGGTGAGAGAACCTGTAAATTTGTGTGGCTATGATTTAGAACCAGGTACTTATATTATGGGTTCGATTTATTTAACTCATCGACGTGAGGATATATATCCAGAAGCAAACCAATTTAGTCCAGAAAGATTTTTGGAGAAACAATTTTCTCCGTATGAATTTTTACCTTTTGGTGGTGGTGTACGTCGATGTATTGGTAATGCTTTTGCAATGTTGGAAATGAAGGTTGTTTTAGCTACGGTTATGAAGTTGGTAGAGTTGGAGCTTGTTACTACTGAGGATGTTAGACCACGACGACGCGGTTTGGTAACGGGTCCAAATCGTGCCATTAATATGAGTGTTAAAGAAATGAGGGAAGCGCGCGTGCTTAGTACGAGCGTTTAATTGGGTTAATTTTGATAGGGGTATGTTTACTTGTGTAAAATTGAAATGTAGCTTAATATCCCTAAACCCTAATTTTACCAGATATGCATTTACCACCATCACCTCGTACTCCTGGCGCCATACAGTTGTTACGCTGGATATTTACACCGATGTCTTATATGGACGAATGCGCTTCTGCGTATGGTGATATTTATGGTTTGAATATACGTCCTGATTATCCATCAGTTTTAACGAGCAATCCTAATGCCTTGCAAACTATTTTGACTAGTGATACAAAAGAATTATCATCTCCTGGTGAGTTAAATGGGATATTTATACCCATATCGGGAACGCAGTCGCTAATTACTGCTAGTGGAAAACAGCATCAGCGTAAAAGACAGTTAGTTATGCCCGCATTACATGGTGAACGTATGCGCGCGTATGCAAATATTATTAATCAAGTTACAGATGAAGTTATATCTACATTACAAATTGGTGTTTCTTTTTCGATTCGCAACGTAACGCAAACCATTACGCTCAAAATTATCATGCAAGCTGTGTTTGGACTATATAATAGTCCGCGCGCTATAGAGTTAGAACGGGTATTAAGCTATATTTTAGAATCTACAAGTTCACCATTATCTCTTGCTGCTGGCGTTTTTCCAATTTTAGGCAAAGTATTAGGCAAATTAAACCCTGCCCGCGACTTTGAGACCTTGCTACAACAAGCCGATAAAATAATTTATGAAGAAATTCAAGAACGACGCAATAACCCAGACTCAGAGCGCGTCGATATTTTAAGCTTATTAATGTCGGCACGCGATGAAGACGGACAAGGAATGACTAATGTCGAACTGCGTGATGAACTTATGACATTATTAACAGCAGGTCACGAAACAACAGCAACCGCTTTGGCATGGGCAGTATATTTCATTTATAAAGATGAGACCATCAAAACCAAATTACTGAACGAACTTAATAGCTTAGGAAAAAATCCTGATTCAAACACTATTTTCAAACTACCTTACCTTACTGCCGTTTGTAACGAAACACTCCGTATTTATCCTGTAGCACTGACGACTTTTCCTCGTCAAGTAGAAAAACCCATATCCCTATGCGGTTATGATTTAGAACCAGGAACATTAGTTTACGGTTCCATATACGACACTCATCGTCGTCAAGATTTATACCCAAATCCAGAGCAATTTAAACCAGAAAGATTTTTAGAACGGCAATATTCAGCTTATGAATTTTTACCATTTGGTGGAGGCGCCAGACGTTGTATTGGACTAGCATTTGCCCAGTTTGAAATGAAACTAGTACTAGCGAGAATTCTTACATCAGTACAATTAGAACTAGTCACAAAAACCAAAGTAAACGCCAAACGTCGAGGTTTAGTTTCGGCTCCCGACCGTCCTATCTACATGAGTAGGTTAAACTAGTACAGGGCAGTTTTTATTACAATTCACTGAAAACACATTCAGTATTCAAACCCGCCCCTACAAATGTTTTTGTCTTTTGGGGTAAATATAAGTTATGTTTTCCACCGATACCGCCTATTTCATAAATTGTAATTTGTTCTTTAATTCCCTTCGGTTGTACTTGCATTTCTCCATCGACCCGCACTATTTCTTTTAGTGATTTTAAAGTATCAGCGGAAATCAGAATTTGTCCGCCTGCTGTGTACTTTTCGATACGAGCAGCTAAGTTCACATTACTACCCATCACTGTATATTTGGCATACTTTTGGGAGCCAATATTGCCAGCAATAACGGCGCCTGTATGTATACCAATACCCATTGCCAAAGATGGAAATCCTAAAATGGTTAGTTGCTTATTAATATCATCCATCGCTAATTGCATTTCAATTGCACAGCTTACTGCCTGTTCTTCAGAATTCGCAATCTCTACAGGGGCGCCGAACATCACAAAAATTCCATCCCCAATCAAATCATTTATAGTTCCATTGTACTTGTGAATAATACTCGTCATTACCTCAAAATAAAGATTGATAATTTCAACGATTTGTTCTAAAGATAATTGTTCCGATAATGCTGAAAACCCACGTAAATCGGAAATAAGTAAAGTTACAATTCGCTTCTGTCCACCTAATTTTAAACCTTCTTGCGTCTGCAATAAGGTAGTTACTACTTCGTCAGTCAAATAACGTCTAAAAGTTTTCCGCATTCTTCTGTTGCTGTGAACAGCATATGTCGTTACCGCAATTACACCACCATATAATGCCAAAATTGATGGTAGCACTTGACTCAAATACCCACATATAAATGCAAAATAGCTAGAAGCCACGCTTACACCTCCCATAGTAATTAAAATTGTGGTGTAAGTTATTTCTGCCGTTATTCTTAGATTATTTTCTTGTATCGAACTGAACATATAGCCACCTATTATTCTAAGTAAAATATATTTTAAGTAGAGTGACGGAAACCAACACTTTTATACTAATTAGCGAGAAGACTCATAGATAATGGCAACGCCAAAGAAACAAAAGATGAAAACTGCCGCACGTCCTAGCCACTCCCACAAACTTAAACTTGAAAGTATCTGAACAATAGCAGAAGCTCCAAAAACTTGAGATACTACACAGGCAATTACAAAACCAAACAGAGTTAACAGAAAATATTTCAGGTTTCTACAAGCCCATCGAAATAACAGGTTATGGTTGTCAGGTAAATTATTTTTCATGGCTTTGTCCTTTTTGACACTTAAATAGAGAAGTAAACAATGACACAGACAGCCAGTACTAAAGAGTGCAACTTCCAACAAAAAAGCTGGTCGCGCAAAAACAGAGCGCGAACCAGCATGTGATTAGTGTGTAATCCTCGAAACGCTAGTTGGATAGTTAATCAAAACCTATTCAATTGTTTATAGTGTCAGCTGTGTAAGCTGCTCAAATTAAAAACTTAGAAATATAACAGGTTGTTACAGCTTCTTTCGTCGCTGCCCTCTGTAAGATATTTCGACTGTGCCAATAAATGATTTAGAGTCACAGTATTCCACTCTCACGTTGCCAAAACCACTGATTATTGCGACAACAATAACTCTAGAACGAAAAAAATCAATAGGGTTATGTAGAGGTTGCGGCAACAACAAGGTTGTCATTTCAGAAGGTGATAAAGGGAGACTATACTCAGAAGCTATATCTAGCATTTCCTTACAAGAACAAGTAATTAGGCAACCATTTGGAAAAATTATCCTTTGGTTATCTCTTCCAACTCTTTCCAGAAAGGCATAATATGAACTTCCTTCAATTAACTTGGACAAACTCTCGAAATATGTTTTTAACGACAGTTGTGTCATAAATTTGACGTTGCCCTTGCCTAAGCGAGTATAACTCACCTTTATGGCTTATTTTTTAGTATATTAGCGTACTGCTCTTTATTTTGCAACTATGCTAGCTTATTCGTTAATTATGTCTGTTTATCATAGCATAAGCTGGTAAAAAAAACTAGCATGTTCGTTTATTGTTGCTTATAATTGCAGAATGTACCCCCCTAACCGTTACCGCAATGGCCAAACCCTCTCTAAAAGTTTCTCAACAAGGACAAAAGCTTGCACACGAGGCTTTTACTAAGAAAGGATTTACGCAGGAGTCCTTAGCTGCTAAACTCGGTTGCAACCGCTCTGTTGTCAGCAAGTTTTTCAACGGTGAGAACGTCTGGGAGAAGTACTTTACAAGCATTTGTGACTCGTTAGGCATTAACTACAAAGAAGTTTCATACGGATATATTCCCCCTGAAGTTAAGTCCTCTGTTGACAAGGTACGCAATAAGGTCAGAGAACTTACCCAAGAGTTATGCGGAACGATGCGTATATTGGATATGACGCAACCAATTGAGTTAAGTCATATATATACCGATGTCAATATTTTGGAAAAGCTAACAGCACTTAGACGCAGAACAATTGACGAACTGCTCTCTGAATGTGGATATGATGACTTTGACAGGTTTGGATTGGGTAAGGTTGTAGAGAAGCGAATTTTTGGTACACAAGCAGTAGAAAAATATAAAAAGTTAATTGTATTAGGGAAACCTGGTGCTGGGAAAACTACCTTTTTAAGATACCTAGCAATTCAATGTAACCAAGGGAGTTTTCTCTCGAACCTTGTTCCTATTTTTATTCCTCTGAAATATTTTGCTGAAGACCCAAACCGACCTATTTTATTAGAATATATTAGTCAGCAGTATTCTGGATGTGATGTTACAGAAGACGAACTAACTGAGTTATTGAAGCGGGGTTCTGCTCTAATTTTATTTGATGGATTAGATGAGGTTAGTACTGAATATCAAGAATACACATTAAAAGAAGTTAGGAGTTTTTCTAGAATATATTTCGATAATCATTTTGTTATTGCTTGTCGTATTGCAGCATGGGAATATACCTTTGATAAATTTACAGAAGTTGAAATAGCTGACTTTGATGATAAACAAATTCATGAATTTGCAAATAATTGGTTTAAAAATAAAGATATCAAATCAGATGAGTTTATTCGGCGCCTAAAACAAAACAACCGTGTCTACCAGCTTGCGGTTACTCCTTTATTACTAACTCTTTTATGTCTAGTATATGAAGAATCTGGTAGTTTACCACATAACCGTTCAGAATCTTATCACGAAGGGTTAGATGTTTTATTAAAAAAATGGGATGCAAAACGAGGAATTAATCGAGACCCAATCTATGAAAAACTATCATTGAAGCGTAAGAAAGATTTACTCAGGCAAATTGCTTATAGTAGTTTTGAAGAAGAAAAATATTTTTTTACAATTTTAGAAATTAAAAGTATTATTAATAATTTTATTAGCAAAATTATAAATCAAGACGATGATTCAAATATTTCACAAGAAGAGATTGAAAAGCTTTTAAAGTCTATGGAATCTCAACATGGTATTATTATTGAGCGAGCCAAAGGAATTTTTTCATTTTCTCATTTGACTTTTCATGAGTACTTTGTTGCAAAAAGAATCGTAAGCTTAATCCCTCAAAAAGAAGAAGACTGTAACCCATCAGTTAGTAAAGACAATCAAAATTCACAAAGAATTAAAGAATTAAGAAAACTAACTGAGCATTTAACCAATTATAAATGGAGAGAAATATTTTTACTAGTATCAGAAATTTTACTTGATACTAGCGAATTATTTAAATTAATGCAAGAAAAAATTGCTAATATTTTAGATAGCAAAGAACATTTACAAGAATATGTAAGAAGCGCAAATAAAAGTTCTCAAGCAATGTTAGGCTTATTTGTAATGAATAGCAATCTGGAAAATAAAAAGTTTCAGGCTGCTGTACGTGCATTTTTTTTTGATATCGATTATGATATTGATTCAGAAAGAAAACTTTGCTTTGTATTAGAACCACGTACCAAATATTTAACTTGTGGTAATTGTTTTACTCGTATATTTAAAGATGTGAATACTTTGGAAGAAGGAGTGATTTTAGCTCAACAATACGATAATATGATAACTGATTCAAATCTAAAAATAATTAATGCAAAATCTACTGACCAAATTATGAGAATAGCTGTTAATTATGGCATTCAAACTAAAAAACTTATCAAAAGTAATAAAAATGAACTAGAGGAGATTAAGAATAATTTTTTTGAAGAAGACAATTTTGAAGAAGATAAATTGAAATATGGGGCCAATGAAGTGAGAAAAATAGCAAGTAAAAAACTATTATCTCATCAGTTACTAGGAATCAGTTTTAAAGATTTTAGTAAGGAAGACCAAGAAATACTTAAAAGCTACTATTATGCAAATAACTTATTAATAGATTGTTTGCTTCAAACAGATTGTGTCACAAGCAGTCAATTACGTAATGAAATCTTTGACACATTATTCATACAGTAATCAAAATAAAAATATTAATCTAAATGTTTTTAAATACACAAGCAAGTTCCAAAAGCGAGAAATTAATTAATCAAACCTCATCTGATAAAAATATAAGCACACTGTCACAACAAGTTGCTTATCTTCTTTCTGATAACCATCAAGCATTACCTTTATCGGAGACAATCCTCAATGATTTATACCAAGAATTGCCTACAATTATATATTCAGCATTTCAAGACGAAGATAAATTAGCCTTGTTAGAAATTCATAAAACTCTTTATACTATCTATGAAATAAACTTTAGTCATCCTTTATCACCAGTTTGCTTACACGAGCATAGTTCTTGGCTCTTAAGAATTCGTAATCAACTTGAAAGTGCATGGCTAAATTACGAAATAGCACGTATTCAAAAACAATTACCTTCCTATTCTGAAGCAGAAGACCCAAAATTACTTCGTGATTGGTTTATTGAACAGGCACTTTTAGAGTCAAAGATTGATAAAAATGTATTAGGATTTTTAAAAAACCAGGCATCCATTGAGCAATTCAATATATTTATACTTTCAGATGCGACTTTAAACTATCGCTTTTGCGATGCTTTAGCTCTATCATTACCCTACTCTTCAGAAAAAGTAAAAGCAGAAATTTCTCAAAATATATGGGATGAGTGTGGTCATGGAATAGCTGAAAAATCACACGTTAGACAATTTGTGCGGATGCTTACTGAACTAGGTTTACAACAACCAACATACCCTATTTGGCAAGATTGGCGCCCTTATGCAGGTCATAATATATACTTTTGCTTTGGTTTGAACCGGAAACATTACTTCAAAGCAATTGGAAATTTAGCAATGCCTGAAATTTTCGATTCAAGTCGCAATCGTAAAGTTGTTGCTGGTTTAGAGCGCTTATATTCAGATGCGCGGGTAAAATGCGAATATTTTTATAATCATCTAGAAGCAGACGAAAAACATGGTTTAGATTGGTTGAATAATGTAATTACTCCTATTGTTGAAGCACAACCAGAAGCTGGAATTGAATTAGCAATTGGCGGCGCCATTCGCATGGAAGCAATGAGACGCTATAATGAGTATCTAGCAGACAGGTTTGGCTTATTGTAATATAGTAAAATGCCATTCATAACATAACATAACCAGAATATTATTAAATTATTATGGCAATAATACAAGCTAGAGACATCACCTTACTAGAGTTAAAAACAAAATTTGGACTGCGACTACTCGAAGACGAACAACTGTTTCGGGAATGGCAAGACGACTTACCAGAAATTACAGATAGTGAAAAGCTACGACTTGATCGGGCAAAAGCTGGTTACTCAAATTTACTCGAATACCCTCCGTTGCTTGAAAACACGGTCAAGATGGTAGTCTTATCATCACTTTTGGATTTAGCTGACTTTTATTTATCTCCATTCCACGTCAAATCTGAACAGTCAGTGCAAATATCTGCTGAGGACGAAGGAGTAATATTTAAAGGAAATATAGACGTATTAGTTTTATTAGACGAGTTAACAGTAGCGGTAATTGAGTCGAAACAAGCGGCTTTTTCTGTGGAAGTTGCAAAACCACAACTTTTGTCTTATATGCTAGCAGTTTCTAATTCTGATAAACCAGTATACGGATTAATCACTAACGGCGCCAGTTTCTTGTTCGTAAAACTGATTAGACAGGAGGCGCCTAGATATCTATTATCTAGATTATTCTATATTTTCAATCCGGGAAATGATTTGTATATAGTTCTTAGTATTTTAAAACGCTTAGGACAATTAGCAACTGGTGGCGCCACAGCAAAGGTAAACTAACTTTAAGCACAATTAACGATACTTCGTTGGAAAGACGTAATATTGACGCTCCTTTTTTAGAATTGTAAGCGTTGTTATATGTAGAAGTATAAAATAATGAATTCATCAATTATACCTTTGGCTGTTGTAACTGGCGCCTCTAATGGTATAGGTTACGAGCTTGCGAAACAGTTCGCTAAAAATGGTTATGATTTGCTGATTACTGCCACAGGTTCAAATATAGAGGAAGTTGCAAAAGAAATCGCTCAAACTTCAAAGGCTGAAATTGAGACGGTGCAAGCTGACCTTGCGACTTATGAAGGTGTTGAGACTCTTTATAACAAGATAAAAGCGCTTAACCGACCTGTGGATGCTATCGCTATTAATGCGGGTGTCGGTGTTGGTGGTGACTTTGCGCGCGAAACTGACCTACAAGACGAACTTAATCTTATCAACCTGAACGTTGTATCGTCTGTTCATCTTGCTAAAAAAGTAGTAAAGGATATGCTCGAACGTGGCAAAGGTAAAATTCTCTTTACTTCATCGATTGCTGCTATAATGCCCGGACCATTCGAGGCAGTTTATGCAGCTTCCAAGGCGTTTATACAATCTTTCTCACTGTCGCTACGTAATGAGTTGAAAGATACAGGTATAACCGTTACAGCACTTCAGCCCGGTCCGACCGATACCAACTTCTTCCACCGCGCGGATATGGACGATACAAAAGCAGGTGCAGGTCCAAAGGATGACCCGGCAGAAGTGGCAAGACAAGGTTTTGAAGCTTTAATGGCTGGTAAAGAAAGTGTTGTTGCTGGTTCAATTATGACAAAAATTCAAGGTGCAGTAGCTAAGGTTCTACCCGATGGCGCTAAGACTGAAATGCACCGTCAGATAGCTGAACCAGGTTCTGCTAATTAAGATTGAACCCCCTAGAGGTATCTCTTTCGGGATAATTTTGTAGGATGATCTTGTGGGGTGGGCATCCTTGCCCGCCCACTCATCAGGAACAGATGAACATGAGTATACTTAATCGGCAGAAGTGGTTACTGACATGATGTGCGACCAAAGGTTATCGGCATTTACGAAAAAGACAACGGTATACTTTGGAAACACGACGAATATAATACAAAGCGTAATGATGTTCGTCGCAGTCGAGAACTAGTAGTGACGACAACAACAGCGTTGGAAAACTATGATTACGGCATTAGCTGGATTTTTCACCAAGATGGAACTCTAGAACTGCAAAGCGATTTAACAGGTATTGTACTGCCACAGGGAACAGCTTCTATAAACCAATCTGAAAGTCAGCCTTACGGTAAATTGGTCGCAAAAAACATCATAGGGGTAAATCATCAACACTTCTTTAACTTCCGTTTAGATATGGATGTCGATGGTCAGGCAAATGAGGTAATGGAAATGAATGTAAAACCCTTACCTGTAAATGAAAATGCTTTAGGAAATGCATTTGTAGCTCTTGAAACTCCACTGACAACAGAAACGGTTGCTGTGCGTGATTTAGAAATGAAGCAAAGTCGTAAATGGATGATTATGAGTGCTGATAAAAAAAATGCTTTGGGCGCCGCAACTGCATATATGCTAATGCCGGGAGGCAATGCTGTATTTTTACCTACAGAGTCAGCAGAAATTCGCTCCAAAGCTGCCTTTGCAACTTATCATGTTTGGGTAACTAATTATAATGCAAGTGAATTATATGCTGCTGGAAATTATCCCAATCAAGCTAAACCCGGAAAAGGTTTACCAGAGTATATTTCAAATGATGAGTCTTTGATAGGTAAAGATATTGTATTGTGGTATTCAACTATGTTGGGCAATATTCAGTTGAAGATTAATCTTGTCGGATAATCTTGTAAAATAATCTTGTAAAATAATCTTGTGGGATGGGCATCCCTGCCCGTCCCAACAAGCTTAAAAAGCATATTATAATGACTTCTTTAATACAAACTCTTCAACTAATCGCTAACCCTACCAATTTCCTAGATAAATGCGCCACAAAATACGGCGATACTTTTACAATCAGGGTACTAGGTATAAACTCTCCACCAGTTGTATTTTTTGCTCATCCGCAAGCTATATCTGAATGTTTCGCTATTCCTGCACAAAAATTAGACTTTAAAAAAGCAACCCACGTCTTTAAACCATTGTTCGGCGCCAATTCGATTGTCCTTCAAGAAGGTCAACAGCACAACCGTCAGCGTAGTTTACTAATGCCACCTTTTCATGGTGATAGGATGAAGTCTTACGGTGACACTATATATAGTATTACTCAAGATGTCACCAAAAACTGGCTTGAAGGGAGAGTAGTGTCAATGCAGCATGTAATGCCCGATATTACTTTACAAATTATTTTACAAGTAGTATTCGGTATTAGCCCAGGCGTCAGGTATAAAAAGCTCAAGCAACTTCTCAGTGCTTTGTTAGATGATATTACTACACCTTGGTACTCTAGCTTATTTTTCTTTCCACCGCTACAACAAGACTTAGGCGCCTGGAGTCCTTGGGGAAATTATCTAAAACGTAAGCAAGATATAGATAATCTTGTCTATGCTGAAATTTCTGAAAGACGAAGCGTAGAAGATAATTCACTTACTGATATTTTAAGCTTATTAATGTCCGCGCGTGATGAAGACGGACAAGCGATGAGTGATGAAGAGTTAAAAGACCAACTCATATCGCTTCTACTTTTAGGCTATGAAACAACTGCTGGGGTTTTACAGTGGCTATTTTATCTCATTCATGCACATCCGAATGTAAAAGCAAAAATTGTTGATGAACTCAAAGGTGTAGCAGTAAGCGAAATTACTAAATTGCCGTATCTTTCTGCTGTTTGTCAAGAAACAATGCGACTCCACCCCATAGCATTAATTTGTACTCCACGTATGACAAAAGAAACAGTAGAAATAAGTGGTGTTGAATATGCAACTGGTACTGTTTTAGTTCCTTGTATTCATTTAGCGCATCATCGTAGTGAAACTTATATAGAACCAGAAAAGTTTAATCCTGATAGATTTTTACATCAAAAATATTCTGCAACTGAATATTTACCTTTTGGAGGTGGGTATCGGGGATGTATAGGTTCTGCTTTTTCTATGTATGAATTAAAGCTAGTAGTCGCACGAATTTTATCTCAATTTGACCTTGAACTTGTTGATAGGCGCCCTGTTTCACCAGTGCGTCGCGGTATTACTATTGTTCCATCTTCAGGTGTACCAATGAAAATAAAACAAATAAACTCTTGTGGAGCGGGCATCCTTGCCCGCCCTTAATGTAGAGAAGAAACAGGCAGGGATGCCTGTTCCACAAGATAATTGCCTGTTTTACAAGATAAAAATAAGGCGCCTTCTATCAATTGGTAGAATAAGCAAAATAATATATTACCTTCGCAATGTAGATTAATTTTAATTTCATAGCGTCTAGATTTACAGAGTTGACGAAATCTTAAGGGTAAAATTGTGAAAACTGAACAAAATATCGAAGGAACGCTAGTCTCTAAAGCGATTGAAACAAGTGTGGGTCTTGCGTTTGATAATGTTGAAGAAATTGACGTTGATATTCAAACTGATATATTGAAACTTCTTCAAGGACAAGTTGATGGAGTTGGGGTACAGGGACAGGGTTTGGAAATACAAGGTGTTCGCATACAAGAACTTCAGTTGCAAACCGATACTGTTTCAGTTAATCCTTTAAACGCTGTTTTTGGTAAAGTCGAATTTGATCAACCTGTTAATGCTAATGCCCGTGTGGTATTGACCGAGGATGATTTAAACCGTGCGATGACTACTGACTGGGTTCGTAGCTTCCTACAAAAGGGACTAGCTTTAAATTTGAACGGTGAAGATATAACCTTTAAACCCCAACTTATCCGTATTCATTTACCTGAACCAAACAAAATAAAGGTTGTCGGTAAAATTTTACTCGAACAAGGTGGCGCCACACGCCCATTAACGTTTCAATCTATTTTTTGTCCTCGCACTGAAACCTCACCAATTATACTCGAAAGCTTTGTCTGTGCTGAAAATGAAGGTGTTACCCTTGATTTCGTCACAGCTTTTATCAAAAAAATTAAAGAATTGACAGAAGCACCTCATCTAGAAATAGATGGGACTGCTTTTCGTGTTAAAAATATGGAGGTAGAAAAAGGCACTATGACCTTAATAGTACAAGTGCATTTACGCAAAATCCCTTCGTCTAATAAAGTAGAATCATGCAACTAGATGTAAAATTATTTACCCTAACAAAACGTTTCCCGCTCAAAATTAGTTATGGCACAACGGCGCAGACAACGAATGCATGGGTAAAGATTTTACATGATGGTATTGAAGGTTGGGGTGAGGCATCACCATTTAGTGCTGGAGGTGATGCTTTAACTACCGACATGATTCACTCTTCTTTACTTAAGCTGGCGCCAACTTTAGAAAAATTTACTCCCTATGAGCGTCAGCGTATAGAACAAGTTTTAATTGAAGCTAATATTATCAGCCCAGTACGCACGGCAATAGATATCGCTTTACACGACTGGTTTGGCAAAAGTGTTAATTTACCCCTTTGGAAAATATGGGGTTTAGATAGAAGTTCTATTGTTCCAACTTCCGTAACAATTGGTATAAATACACCTGATGGTGCAAGAGAACGAGTTAAAAAATGGTTGGAATATGCTGATATTCAGGTTTTGAAAGTAAAGCTTGGCAGCAAAGAAGGCATAGAAGCTGACAAACAAATGTTACTTGCTGTACGTGATGAGGTGCCAAATCTTGAGATATTTGCCGATGCCAACGGTGGTTGGAGTTTGGAGAATGCCATTATAATGGGTAAATGGTTAGCAGATTTAAATATTAAGTATATTGAACAACCACTAGCAAAAGGAAAAGAGGCAGAATTACCGGAATTGAAAGCTAAACAGCCATTACCGATATTTTTAGACGAAAGTTGTTTTAATAGTCTTGATGTTCCTGACTTGGCAAATAGCATCGATGGTATTAATATCAAGCTGATGAAGTCGGGTGGCTTAACCGAGGCAATACGGATGATACATGTAGCGCGCGCCTATGAATTACAAGTTATGTTTGGTTGTTATTCAGATAGCGCATTAACTAATACCGCTGCTGCACAAATTTCTCCGTTAGCAGACTATCTAGATTTAGACAGTCATCTTAATCTTATAGATGACCCTTTTTGTGGTGCGGTTCTGCAATCTGGGCGCCTGTTTCCTAATGATTTACCAGGTTTAGGAGTAGAATATCGTGCGGTTAGCGCTTAATCAAAGGGTTGCAATTCTTTTACACGGTGGAATTACTGGAACGATTGGAAAAACTGGGCTGTCGCTTTTGCGATATAGCGAAGCTCCGATAGTTGCCGCAATTGATAAAGAATGTGTTGGTAAATCAGTAGTTGAGTTAACGGGTATCAAACGCGATGTACCAATAGTCGCTTCGGTTGCAGAGTCTTTGAAATATCAACCCGAAGTTTTAGTCATTGCTATTGCTCCTAAAGGTGGCGCCTTACCAGATGATTATTGGCACGAATTAAAAGATGCTATTAAAGCAGGAATGTCTATAGTTAATGGGTTACATACTCCTTTAGAAAATATCCCTGAACTCAAAGCACTCCTCAAACCTGGTCAGCTAATTTGGGATGTGCGAAAGGAACCATCTAATTTAGGTATAGGAACAGCACAAGCACGCAATTTACCTTGTCGTCGTGTATTAACGATTGGCACTGACATGGCTGTAGGCAAAATGTCTACTAGTATCGAATTACACCATGCATCTCGATTAAGAGGTTGGCGTTCTAAGTTTTTAGCAACCGGGCAAACTGGGTTAATGCTCGAAGGTGACGGAGTTCCTTTAGACGCTATACGGGTAGATTATGCAGCCGGCGCCGTTGAACAAATGGTAATGCGATATGGAAAAAATTATGATATTTTGCACATCGAAGGACAAGGTTCGCTATTACATCCAGCATCAACGGCAACATTACCTTTAATACGAGGCTCACAACCAACGCAAATGATTCTCGTACATCGGGCAGGGCAAACCGAAGTAATGGAAGGTATACCGATTCCTCCGTTGAACGAAGTTATCAAGCTGTACGAAATAGTCGCAAAAGGTGCAGGAGCATTTACAGGCGCCTCTGTTGTAGGTATTGCTTTGAATACAGCACATCTAGATGAAGCCACAGCTAAACAAGAAATAGCTAAAGTACAAACAGAAACTGGTTTACCTTGTACTGATGTAATTAGATATGGTGGTGCTAAGTTATTAGATGCCGTAATGCGAAGTTAGAAACCCGGTTTCTACGCTAAATCCTTATTTGTATTACAAGATATCGACCAAGAAACCGGGTTTCTTATGTGTGTCGTAAGTTAGAGATAGTGAACCTACTGAGTTTCTATAATAGAATTTATGTTCTTAGAATATAACAGTTGGTTAAGAATGCAGATTTTTAAATTTTTTAAGCATATCAAGCAACGGCACTTAAATTTTGTAGTTAACCCATTGGTAATTTTAGGAGCCAGTGCTGGTGTTCTACTTTTTAGCACCAATGCGAATGCTGCCGAACAAGTGATTTTAAAATACGGCTCCTTCCAAGGAAAAGTCTCTACCAACGAATTGAATCAGTTTGTACAAACTGGTCAGACTACACCTGTACTAAAAGCTTATTTACAAGCATCTCAACAAACTCCTGCGGTTGCTCGTAAAGCACTAACAGCAGGTATAAAAGCCGACCCAGCGTTTTTAGATAGCTTATTATCAAGCTGGGCAGGGCCAGTTTTGGTAGACCAAATTGGCTCAGTAGTTAGTCCTCCTGGAAAAGAATTAGACCAACGCACACTGCGAACAGCTTTGAGTGAGTCTATAAAGCAAAATGGTGAAGTAACTTTGCTAGGAGCTATTCGGAACTATCCCACTGCTGCTGTTGAACTTCGTGGAGATAGACTCGTCTCTGTTTATGAACGTTTAAGCACGTTTGCGAAATTGTTCTAATCTATAGTAACTGTAAGGTGGGCAGTGCCCACCCTACGTACTATTTTTATTTATATTATCCGTTTCATCCGTTCTATCCGTTGCCAATTTTCACAATCTACAGCCAATTGTAAAAACTATCACGCTTCAAACCCAGAGGTAATTGCAAACTACGTAATTAATAATGTAACTCCAGGCGCCATAAATTCCAAACAGTGTCACAAATGCTCAAATAATCTACACTCGAAAGGTAAGACCCGATTATTTGATGCCGTTGCTATGTCGTTTTCGATAGAATCATTGCCACCGTCCTTGGCGAAAATCGTCCAACGTTTCCAACGCGCGACAGACCAAAAGCGACGGTACGAACAGTTAATTTGGTACGGAACCAAGCTCAACCCACTTTCTGAAGAAGATAAAGTACCAGAAAATAAAGTCCCAGGTTGTGTCTCGCAAGTTTTTATTACTGCTGCACTCGATGATGGGAAGGTTACATATAGTGGTGACTCTGACTCACAACTCACCAAGGGTTTAGTTGGTTTATTGGTTGAAGGACTCAACGGACTGACCCCAGCAGAAATTATTCAACTGACTCCCGACTTTATTCAAGAAACTGGTTTAAACGTTAGTCTTACCCCATCGCGCGCTAATGGTTTTTACAATATTTTTAAAACCATGCAAAAAAAAGCTTTGGAAACAGGGAGCAATAACTGATGACAAATTTATTATCTCAAGACACCGCAGTTAAATTTAATATTGGTGGCGCCGTTCACGAATACACGTGGAACTACCAAAACCAAAGCGTTCGCGTAGTTTACGAAATTCTCGGCAACGGGACTCCAGTACTGCTATTACCAGCATTTAGCACCGTCTCAATGCGTTCAGAAATGAGTGGTATAGCCAAGCAGCTATCACCCCACTTCCAAACTATCGCAGTTGATTTTCCTGGTTTCGGTGATTCATCGCGACCTGCTTTTGACTATCAACCAGCAATTTATCATCAATTTCTTCGAGACTTCATTATAAATTGCCTACAAACTCCTATTGCCGTTGTTGCTGCGGGACATAGTAGTGCTTATGTTTTAGAACTTGCCAATAAACAGCCAAGTTTATTTTCGCGGATTGTATTAGTGGCGCCAACTTGGCGTGGACCTCTACCCACAATGGGGTTAAGTCGCGACCAAGCTGATATTGGTAAAAATTTAGTGCGTTCTCCAATTGTTGGACAACTATTATATAAACTCAACACCGCACCATCTTTTTTAAGCTGGATGTATCGGCGCCATGTATACGTTGATGCAAATAAGCTTACACCCGAATTTGTAGAACACAAGTGGCGTAACACTCAGAAATCAGGAGCGAGGTTTGCACCAGCAGCATTTGTTACAGGTAATCTAGATGCAGTTCATAGTCGAACAGAATATTTAGAATTAGCAAGTCGTTTAAATATACCTTTAATGGTAATAATTGGAGAATCGTCTCCACCAAAATCGCGTGCTGATATGGATGCACTAGCAGCATTGCCCAATGTTATTAGCGTCACCCTTCCGGGTACACTAGGAATGCACGAAGAATATTCCCAAGAAGTTGTTGAAGCAATAACTCCATTCTTGTAGGTTGGGTGGAGGAACGGAACCCAACAAAATCTTAAATTATCCAGAAAAAATGCCCATCGACTTGAAAATTGTATTTGACTAACAGGTAAACTTCTCACTCCCCACTCTGCAATATTATGACAACAACTGATATTACTCCCTCAGTCCCTGTAACAGTTTTAACTGGCTACCTAGGCGCCGGCAAAACAACACTCTTAAACCGAATACTCACGCACGAACACGGTAAAAAAGTTGCCGTTATTGTGAACGAGTTTGGAGAAGTAGGTATTGACAACCAATTAGTTATCGATGCTGATGAAGAAATCTTTGAAATGAACAACGGTTGTATTTGTTGTACAGTGCGTGGTGACTTGATACGCATTATCGGCAACTTGATGAAGCGTCGTAACAAATTTGACCACCTCGTCATTGAAACTACTGGATTAGCAGACCCGGCGCCTGTAATTCAAACTTTCTTTGTCGATGAAGACATGAAAGAAAAATTAGAACTAGATGCAGTCGTTACAGTAGTAGATGCGAAGCATATTTGGCAACATTGGGATGCAGATGAAGCGCAAGAGCAAATAGCATTTGCCGATGTTATATTATTAAATAAAACCGATTTAGTCGAACTCGAAGAACTCGAAGAACTCGAAAAACGAATTCGGTCGATGAACATCATGGCTAAAATTTACCGCACCCGCAACTCCGAGTTAGAAATGGATGCACTGTTAGGTGTAAAAGCGTTTGATTTAGAACGTGCGTTAGAAATAGAGCCAGAGTTTTTAACCGAAGAACACGACCATGAACACGATGAAACAGTAACATCAGTCGCACTCGTCGAAAAAGGCGCCTTAGATGGAGAAAAACTCAACGCTTGGTTAAGCGAATTGTTACAAACTCAAGGAACTGATATCTTTCGGATGAAGGGGATATTGAATATTGAGGGTGAAGATGAGCGCTTTGTTTTTCAAGGAGTACATATGTTGTTTGAAGGCAAACCAGACCGTGCTTGGAAAGAAAGCGAAACTCGCAAAAATGAATTAGTTTTTATTGGACGTAACCTAGACGAAGCCAAATTAAAACAAGACTTCTTAAGCTGCCTCACCTCTAACTAAAATATTACCCTTCTCTTGTGGAGCGGGCATCCCTGCCCGCCCTTGTAGATTTTATTTACAATTTGATGTTAAACGGGCGGGTTTAGATGATTGTAATTTAGTTTTAGGTTACGGGTTAACCCGCCCCTACGGTATCACGATTGTGCGGCGCCTCGAAATCTATGTTTGGTCCTTTGGGTACGATGCGGGTGGGGTTGACTTTGGGATGGCTTTTGTAATAATGGCGTTTGATGTGGTCGAGGTTACAGGTTACTTTGACTCCTGGATATTGATATAAATCTTTAAGATAGTTCCATAGATTTGGGTAGTCGATAATGCGGTTGATATTACATTTGAAGTGGACGTAATATACTGCATCAAATCTAAATAGCGTTGTGAACATGCACCAGTCTGCTTCGGTAATTTGGGCGCCACATAAATAACGCTGTGTTTTTAGTAATTTTTCCCAATGTTCTAATGCTGTAAATAATTCATTTACGGCTTCGTCGTATGCTGTTTGAGATGTAGCAAAACCCGCGCGGTATACACCATTATTTATCGGTTGATATATTTTATCGATGGTTTCGTCTATTTTGTCTTGTAAATGCTTCGGGTAAAAATCAACGTCTTGGTGCGCGAACTCGTTAAATTCGGTGTCTAACATTTTGATGATTTCGCGTGATTCGTTATTTACTATTGTCGAAGTTTGTTTATCCCATAAAACGGGTACTGTAACACGACCGCTGTAATTAGGGTCAGCTTTAAGATAAATTTGCCATAGATACTGGGCATTGTTTACAGTATCGGGAATGCTACCTGGTTCGTCTGTAAATTCCCAACTGTTATCTTTTATTTCTGCTCCTACTACTGACATACTAACAACGTCTTGCAGTCCCTTGAGTTCTCGTAAAATAGCTGTGCGACAAGCCCACGGACATGCCCAAGATATATATAAGTGATATCTTCCTGGTTCTGCTTTAAATTTACTTGAACCATCTGCGGTGATTTTGTCGCGGAATGTGGTAGATGGACGGATAAATTTACCTTCTGTGTCTTCTTGCTCCCGCTCTGGTATCCATTTACCGTCTTTGAGAATTCCTAAACCCATGATTTTTAACCTACATGCAAATATATTAGTCTGTTATTCATTGATGCAGGTTGTAGTATTTAATTCATCTTTCTGTGGGTTAGTTATGAAACAGTTCGTGATGCCAGAAACCGGGTTTCTGTTGCTTGATGTTGATGATTGTGATGTTTAGTGACAAAGAAACCCGGTTTCTAAGATGAATATTTTTTAATATTTCTTTCATGAATGGTTTATTAATTTTGCAGAGTATGAATAAGAGCGCGTTCATACGGTAGGTTTACGGGAAGAACGATGTGGTATCAACAACGGGTAGGTTTACAAGTTCTAAAACTTAAAGTTTTTATTATTACTGTATTAGTAAGTGTTTTTACTTTATTACAGTCGGCGCCAGCTTGGGCAAACCCAGCTAAAACAGCGAATGTACAAATACAATTAATAAGTGAGATTAGTAATATTCAACCTCAAACGCCGTTTTGGGTGGGGTTTAATTTTAAAATTCGCCCTGGTTGGCATACTTATTGACGTAACCCTGGTGATTCTGGCGCCGCTTTCAAGGTAAATTGGAAGTTGCCAAATGGGTTTACGGCTAGTGATATTATTTATCCGTATCCTGAAAAGTTTGCTGTTGGCCCATTGATGAATTATGGGTATAAAAATGAAGTTACTTTACTTAGCCAAATTACTCCTGGGAAGATAGCTGCTGGTAGTCCAGTTGAAATACAAGCGTCGGCTGAGTGGTTGGTATGTGAAAAAGAGTGCATTCCAGAGGAAGCAAGTCTAAGTCTAAAATTACCTATCGGCGCCACAAGCAATACTAATACAACTTGGACAAAAGTTTTTGAACAAACTCGACGAAATATACCAAAATCTTCTCCGTGGCAAGCGCAGGCTAATATTAATGGTGAAACGCTAAGTTTGCAACTTCAGGCGCCACAGTTAAAAGGTACAAATAATCAAATCGAAGAAATATCTTTTTTTCCCGATGAAGATGGTTGGATAAATAATGCTGCCCCTCAAAAAGTATCTTTTAATAATGAAGGATTAATTTTACAATTACAGCGCGGGAATCGTAGTGATATTAATAAACTTAGTGGTGTGCTGGTTGTTCGCGAAAAACTAGATACTTTGGTAAACCAAGCTTTTAATATAGAGGCGCCTGTTAGTAGTCAACCTATACAAACGACTCAAGCTTCTACACCACTTGCTCAAGTACTGCTACTAGCGTTTATAGGAGGAGTAGTTTTAAATTTAATGCCTTGCGTTTTTCCTGTTTTATCTATTAAAGCTTTGGGTATCGCGCGAAAATCTCAGGCAAGTACCCAGGAAGTACGCTTACAAGCATTGGCATTTATGGCAGGAGTGTTAGTAAGTTTTGGTGTTGTTGCCGGAACTTTATTAATATTACGTAGTTTGGGTGAGCAAATTGGGTGGGGTTTTCAGTTACAGTCCCCTGTATTTGTAACTTTAATGGCTTACTTAATGTTTGCCGTCGGACTAAGTTTATCTGGAGTTTTTATATTTGGCGCCGCATTAATGGGTGTCGGGCAATCTTTAGTATCGCGTTCAGGTTATTTAGGAGAATTCTTTACAGGAATTTTTGCAACATTAATTGCCACACCATGCACTGCTCCATTTATGGCAACAGACATATTGCTGCACAAGCTTACCAAGTTACTTTTTAGCAATTTGCAATACATTTAAATACGCTATATAAATTTTGTCACATTTTGTAGCATTGTAGTTATATTACAATCGGATATGGCTTCAACCTTCCGATAGCGAAAATCAAATGAAAGATAGTCTTATTTTATACTCAGGGGGCATGGATTCTACTGTACTTCTCTATGATAAAAGAGAGGAGATAGCTCTTGCCGTGAGTTTTAATTATGGAAGTAAGCATAATGAACGTGAATTATATTTTGCTTCGTTAAATACACAAAAATTAGGTATTGAACAATTCAACGCATGACTTACAGGTACCATTGGGTCTTGTTTTCCCCATATAATTAATGTAGACGCAGTAATTTTGTTCAAGTTTTCAACGATTGGCTGATAAAATTGTCCCCAAATGTTAAAATTAGAGCTACCAACATTAAGCATGGCTTGTGTTGCTCCAGGAAGTGTTGCCATTTGATAAAATTCTTCTACTAGTTCCGGAGTAATTACTTTTGAGTTATAAACAGCTTGCTTACATAGCATTGTTAGACCAGATTTACTAGGCTTACTAAATAGCTTACCCAATATTGGAATCGTTCGAAGTCGCAATAATAAACTTACCTCTTTTCCTAAGCCTGCACTACCAACTATTACAAGCTTATCTACCAACTCAGGAAACTTTAATGTAACAGTAAGCGCTACGCCTCCTCCAGCAGAGGCGCCAACCAAACTTGCTTTTGAGATATCTAGAGCTTGCATAAATTGGCGTGTAAAATTAGCCATGAAGTCGAAGGTATACTTGCTGCCAGGTTTATCAGACAGTCCGGCGCCAACCATATCAAAAGCATAAACACGATGATGCTTGGCTAGCTCAAAAATATTATGCTTCCATAATTCAATATAACCACCACCGCCATGAAGCAAAATAACTATGCTTCCGGAATTACCAAGTTGCCAATATCAGGTGTTAACGTTATCAACTTTGACATATTTATTTGAATATTGCTCGGTATAACTCATTTTATATACCTATTATTTATATACATAACTTTATAATAAAACCAAGCTATATAAGCGATTTACCAAATATATGAGCAACACAGTCAGCAATAAGCAATAAGCCAAGGATAATCAAAATAAATTTCATGACCTTCGGAAACCATTTCGTTACTGATTGATGAATTTTTTGTAGTAAAGTTGCTGCATTATTGCGAAATATTAAATAAATTACCAGTAAAGTGATTAAAGGCAAAACGAAAATCAAGTTGTAAAAAGCAATAACACTCATTAGCTGTGGTAATCTAAGATTTTCACGGGTAATTCTTTCTATCGCAGCTAAATATGGTAAAGCAGTTGGTGCTTCTACAAATGCGATTGTCCCCCCTAGAATAAATGCACTACCTGGGGACAATGATTTTGGACGTTTTGTTTGTGATTGGTTCAAGAATCTATTGAGGTTGCAACCCAAGTAAATGAGTGCGACACCAATCAACAATTGTAGTACATATATTACACTACCTAATTGCGTAAATACAAAACGAATAACCTGAGAGATTCCAAGACTAAGCAAAATTCCCGCAATCCAACTTGCTGTAAAATCTCCAGCGATAAATGCCAGAGCGCGAGCAACTGGTTTTGGTGTGCTTAATAAATAAATGTGTACTGCCATTGCATTTGGGTTGATGCTATCAACTAATGCAATTGTGGCAATCGAAATCAGAAGGTTAATCATTATATTGACGCTTCGCTGAGTTCTTGGAGAGCGCTTATCAATCTCTTAAATATAAATATAATTCAACTTTCAAGTTTTACATAAGTTTCTGTAGGATGAGATTGTGCCCATTACAACTCCACTGGTAGCATTTAACAACATTTGAAACGTTAAAGCAGCTAATTTACCAGCAGCGAGACTTTCTTGTCCCAACCTACCCATCATAATTGTGTCAACAAAACCTGTCGCAGACTGAGCAACTTGTGCTGATGCTAAAGGTATAGCAAGTTGAAGAAATCCTTTTACTTCGCTGCGGATATGATATTTGACAAATATTGAAGTCATAATTAAATTTGATGATTTTTTGTTTACTTACGCTATATAAGTTAAAGGTAGCAAGTCTGAAAAATCTCCCTGAAACTTGCGACATTATCAAAATCTTGCTGTTTAATAAGAGGCGCCTTTTACTTGACTAACAGCAAACAATCGTACTATATTGACCTTGTTAGTTTTCTGTTGGAGAGGAAAAGCGATGAAACTCTCGTATACAATTCTCTATGTCAAAGATGTATCTTCTTCAGTCACTTGCTCTCATAAGTGGCTCTAATGCCAACCTTAATGCAGCCAAAGATATTTTTATAGATTTTTTAAGATATAACCATTTAAAAAGACGAATATTGGATTTGTAGAACTAAAAAAAGTTAAAAAATAGATGCTGATTTTATAATTATCAAATTTTTATATTTTGTAATAATCATTATTTCCAATTAAGATACAATTATTATATTGTCCATAACATAATTTTTTTGGATTTGATTTTCATGAAAACTCAATACTACACAGCTACTAGTTTGGATGGGTTTATTGCTGATTCAAATAACTCCCTAGATTGGTTATTTCAATTTGGCGAGGTAACAGGAGATAGCTATTCTAATTTCATTCGAGAAGTTGGCGCCATTGCAATGGGTTCAACCACTTATGAATGGATTTTAGCTCACCATATTAATCAAGATGCCGAGCGTCCTCAAGCATGGCTCTACGAACAACCAACTTGGGTTTTTTCCTCTCGTATTTTACCTGAAATTGATGGAGCAGATGTGCGATTTGTAAAGGGGGATGTTCGACCTGTTCATCAGGAAATGCTTGCAGCAGCAGGGAATAAAAATATTTGGCTAGTCGGTGGTGGTGATTTGGTCGGGCAATTTTACGATTGTGGGTTACTCGATGAGATAATTGTCTCGATAGCATCAGTAACGCTTGGCAGTGGGGCGCCATTATTACCACGTACAATTGCCACACCTCCATTAAAACTATTAACTGCAACAGTGTATGGAGATAGCTTTGTGGAACTGCATTATCAAGTTCGTTATGCCTCCGAATAATAAAATTATGTCATACATGATTCGTTCTCTTATGCCCAGTGATGAAGCTTTATTGTGGGAAATGTTATATCATGCACTTTACGTTCCGCCGGGAGCTAAACCTTTAGCAAAAGAAATTATTTATCGTCCAGAATTAGCAAGATATATTGAAGGTTGGCAAACAGATGATATAGGTTTTGTTGCAGTTTTAGAATCTAGCTTTATACCGATTGGAGCCGTATGGATTCGTCTGTTTAATAGTCAAAATTCAGGTTACGGGTATATTAATGATGAAACACCTGAATTATCAATTGCTGTACTACCTGAATACCGAAATCAGGGTATTGGTACACAATTAATTACACATCTATTAAACAATACCAAAAATGTGTATTCCGCAATTTCTCTAAGTGTATCTTTGTCAAATCCTGCCTTGCGGCTTTACCAACGTTTGGGATTTGAGGTTGCTGCTCAATTGAATGATTCTTTGATAATGAAAAAAGAGCTTATATAAAGCCATGCAATACCCTGACCCAAAATTAACTCATCCTATGGAAGGATTTCCACAAGTTTGTTTCATCAAAAACACTGTTACTAACCCAAATATAATAATTGGAGATTACACTTATTACGATGACCCTGAAGACTCAGAGAATTTTGAGCGCAATGTGCTTTATCATTTTCCTTTTATTGGTGACAAGCTTATAATTGGCAAATTTTGTGCTATCGCTAGAGGTGTAAAATTTATTATGAACGGCGCCAATCATAAAATGTCTGGCTTTTCAACTTATCCATTTCAAATTTTTGGTAATGGGTGGGAGCGTGTAATGCCTGAATCAGATGAATTTCCTTTTAAAGGGGATACTATAATTGGCAATGATGTATGGATAGGGTACGAAGCCCTAATAATGCCGGGAGTTAAAATTGGCGATGGAGCAATTATTGCTGCCAAGTCTGTTGTAACTAAGAATATACCACCTTACACTATTGCAGGAGGGAACCCTATTAATATACTACGGCAGCGTTTCCCTGATGAAACAATCAAAATTTTACTCGATATTGCTTGGTGGAACTGGGATATTGAAAAAATTACCAGGAATTTAGAGAAAATTGTTGGCGCCGATATTGAAGCATTAAAAACCTGCATGTAAACTTACTTTCTTGGAAAAAACGATTTAAATAAAGGAATTCCTCCTATCGCTACTGCGACTGACCCTACTCCAGTAAATATAATAGGGAACAACCACATCTCCAACCAAGAGTAAATTGTAGCTGATTCTGGCTGTTGAGGATTATATAAAACTTCAACTTGCTGACCTTTGGTGTATGCTGGTGGACGACCTGTTGCGGACGGAGCAGCAAGCATTGTCTGGGCAGCGACCCTTCCTAATGATAGACCAACGGGTGGTTTGTTTAGAGACGGCAAGCCACTGCCTTGGTAAATTATTTTGGAAAGTGAATGTAAATGAGACAGGCGCCCTAATTTTGTGTGAGGAAGTTTCGTATCCTTCAGGTTATTATTCCACATTTCAACAAAGAAGTCTTGCATTAGGGTAATAATACTGCGGTATTTGACGATTTAAATGAGACGCGATATATCTCGTCTCTACATTTACTCCACGATTCTACTTCGCTTTAAATCTTGCATTAGTATTTTCATGAATTCTACAAACACACGAACCAAAGCTTGTCAATACTGTTTTTGTGCGTACAATATGGTGATGGGTACACCTGGAGGTCTCTTTTATATTACAATACATATTACATTAATAATACTCTGAGCTTATTCAATCGGGCTTGAACTATGCGAACAATTGTAGTTGGCGATATTCATGGTTGCTATACAGAACTGCTTCAGCTATTAGCTAAAGTAGAAATTACAGAGGAAGATTGCTTAATTTCCTTGGGAGATTACCAACCCAAGACTTATGGTTACAGGTAATGACCGATTTGGGAATTCACCTATTTTCAAATCTGTAAAAGGATCGTCTAATATGCTAATATCTATAAAATAGATACATAAGAAGGCAATAGCTCAATGGCTATTATTGTTACCCTTAATCCAGAACTAGAAGCCCTATTGCGTAGTAAAGCAGCGCAGCAAGGTCAAGATGTTAATTTGGTAGCATCTGAATTACTAGCCGGTGTATTAGAGTTGGAAGCACAAGAAACTCAAAAAGCTGTACAAGGAATTCAGCAAGGTTTAGATGATTTTGAAGCAGGCAAGTTTCGTTCTTTTGATGAATTTGCTTCAGAACAGCGTCGTAAATATAATCTACCAACCGATTTATGAAGTATCGCGTCGATATTTCTAGTGTGGCAGAGGTTGAAGCTGACGATGCCTTCTTAAGGTTGTCTCAAATCACATCTCCGACAACAGCGAGTCAGTGGTATGCAGGATTGTTGCAGGCAATTGAGTCTTTATCACAAATGCCGAAACCTTGTTCCATAGCACGTGAGAATGAGTTTTTTAGCCAGGAAATTAGACAACTTCTTTATGGTAAAGGGCGCAATTTATACCGTATCATCTTCACGATTATTGAGGAAGAAGAAGTTTCTACAGTTCGTATTTTACATATTAAGCACGCTGCACAGCAAACCATAGGTGAAGAACCAGAGTCATAACGCCATTAGTATGGAGAACTTTATTACATAATCAAAGTTATTATGATTATGTAATATATCTTTACATTTTGAGTAGATGCAGACTACACGTTTGTTTTCAAATATAGAATTTAATGGTGATAAGATACTTCACCAACCAGGTAGTGTGTTGGGGAGTACCGCGTTAATTGCTGGAACAACAGTTGGCGCCGGAATTTTGGCTTTACCGACAGTAACTTTGCCTTCGGGAGTGGCGCCTTCGACGGTATCATTAATCGCTGTATGGTTATATGCTTTAGTATCTGGGTTATTAATTGCTGAAGTTAGTTTAGATGGGATGCGGAACTCAGGCGCCAGTAGTAGTTTTTTAGCGATGGTGGAGAATATATTAGGAAAACCGGGAGCAATATTAGCTGGTGGTGCATATTTATTCTTGCATTACGGGTTGCTGGTTGCGTATATTGCTCAAGGTGGAGAAATATTGCTGGTCACGTTGCCAGTTGATTTACCAAACTGGGCAGGGACAACGATATTTGGGCTGTTGTTTGGTGGAGTTATGTATTTTGGGCATCCAAAGTTAATTGAAAAATTGAATAACGCTTTAGTATTTGTAGTAATAGCTTCATTCACTGGCCTATTGTTTTTGGCAAGTAGACAGGTTCATTTATCACAGTTTGCTTTTCAAGATTGGACTAAGTTAACTGCTGCGATTCCAGTTATGTTAGTCGCATTATTTTATCATAATGTGATTCCAGTAATTGCAATTCAATTAGAAGGAGACGCAAGAAAAGTTAAACAGTCAATTTTTTTTGGCTCATTAATTCCACTTTTAATGTTTATTGCGTGGAATGCTGTAATTTTAGGTAGTGTAGATTCGGAATTACTAAAAAACTTTACTGGTGCAGAAAAATTTGACCCGCTAGAAAATTTACGAGGTGGAAGTGGGGGAAATTTGCTGGAAATAATGGTTTCAGTCTTTTCTGAAGTTGCAATTATTACTTCTTTTATAGGCTTCTTTTACGGTCTGCTGAATTTTCTCGATGTAGTAAAATTATCAACTGCACGCCCATTAACATATGGTTTGGTTTTATTTCCACCAATGTGTTTAGCTGTATTGAATCCGAATATATTTTTAAATGCACTCGAAACTGCTGGCGCCTTTTGTATTTCAGTTTTAGGAGCTATTATTCCAGCGTTAATGGTATGGAAGCGGCGCCGTGATAATGAAAATATTCATAACTATCGTAGATTAGTTCCAGGCGGTAAAACAACTCTAGTTATTGTCATTAGCATAGCAATTTTAGTCATCTTTAATAAAATATTGTCATTCATAAAATAAATTCATATAAAAACCTCTACGGAAAAGCCTCTGGTTTACGCACGTTGTAGAGACCGTACATGAACGGTATCTACATAGATACAATTTATACAAAAAAACAGATTTTTTACTTATATCAATGCAATGCTGGTAGCTCAAAAATGAAAACATACCCATTATTTTTTCATTGCTACAATGCCGTACATCAAGGGTATATTTGGTATATTTTCGAGGGAAAACCATCTTCTTCCTGGTTCTTCTCTCATGTTTTCAAAAGGTTTCCAACCATTTGAGTAAGGATATTCTTTAAAAGTAACCAGTATTAATCCAGCTTGCAATAATGCTGTTATTATTTCGCCAATTCCCCACTGAAATTCGTGTGAACGATATAGGTTGCGAAAATTTTGTACTCCTGCTTGATAATTATCAGGCGCCAAACCCGTGTTAGACTCAGCAACATAATCACTAACACCATCAACACATGTCAGTGGTTCTCCATTTTGGAAGTAAGGAAACTTGTGGCTCCAATCAATATCAAACATCATTGCTACAGGGTGGAATTCCATCATAATCAAGCGTCCACCTTGTTTAAGAACAGAAGCAATCCTATACGCCCAAAGATTTAAATCAGATAGCCAACAAATTGCACCATAAGAAGAGAATACAATATCATACTCAGTTTTGTTTGCAGTTTTTTCTAACCAATCAAATACATCTGCTCTTTCAAAACCCACATTAATACCAGAATCCTGCGCCAATTTCTGAGCAAAATCTATTGCTTCATCACTAATATCTACACCAGTTACATTGGCGCCTAAGCGAGCTAGTGATAATGTATCTTGTCCAGCGTTACATTGAAGATGAACCACAGATAAATCAGCAATATCTCCTAATAATTCTACTTCTTCAGGAAACAAAGTGCTACCACCTTCAAGGAAAAACTTTGCTTGATTACCTTTATGACTGTTATGAGCTTTTGTAGCTTCGTTCCAAGATAAACGATTTTCCTCATGAAGTTCTTTTCTAAAAGGAGAATTAGCCATAATTGATATTTACTTCACTGTTTGCCCTTCTGAATCACAAATGTATTGTAATGCGTTATTCATAGCAGCCAACATAACTTATTATATTGCTAATAACCGCAAAAGTTTTTATGAGCTATTTGCGCTCGCACTTCCTTTTTAGATGCCCTTACGCTGGGTTTCAATACGGCTCGCGCGCTAATCCAGCAATTAAAGTACGAGTAACAAATTCTGATAATGCTTGAATATCCTGAGCTTGAGTAACTGGTAATCGCCCATCAATTAGCAACATTGCTAACCCATGCACCGTTGACCAAGCAACCCACCCTAGTTGCATTGTATCTCCTGCTCTCACAGCAAGGGCAGATTGCCCTGCTTCAATAGCATTAAACAATACCTGAAACGCCTGCCATCCTGCCTGCGCGCGTTCTGGATGAGATGCTTGCTCTCCCTGATAACTACCAAACATCACCCTGTAATGAGATGGATGAGCTACAGCAAACTGTACATATGCTACTCCAGTTGCTTCTAAACGTTTCAGGGGTTCATCCGGCGCCTGCTCTATCCCCCTATTCATTGCTTCTGTTAAGCCAATAAATCCTTCTTCTGCGACTGCTGCTAATAAGCTCTCCTTATCCTGAAAGTGTCGGTAAGGCGCCGCATGGGACACTCCCACCCTTCGCGCAACTTCCCGCAGCGACAAACTACTTACATCCTGTTCTGCAATCAGTGAGATGGCGCCATCAATTAACGCCTGTCGTAAATCTCCATGATGATACGCAGTTTTCTCAGCCATACTCTCCTTTCTTCTTAGCCCTTAATAAAAGTTTACACTTGCTTTGTTTACACTGTCAACATGTTTAGTTATTATTATGTTGACGATGTAAACATTCAAGGAGAATAGTTATGCAAGCTAAATCAATTGAGGATTCCGCTTACGACTTGATATTGATTGGTTCTGGTATGGGCGTCCTCACAGTTGCCAGCTTGATGGCACAACTACGGGGCAAACGAGTGTTGGTGTTAGAACGTCATTTTAAAGCAGGTGGTTTTACCCATGATTTCAAGAGACAGCAATTTCATTGGGATGTAGGAATTCATTACATTGGGCAGATGAATGAAGGCTCGTTGATGCGTCAACTGTTTGACTTGGTTACACAAAAGGGTGTGCAATGGAATAAGATGCCAGAGCCGTTTGAGCGGTTCGTCTACCCAGAATTGACGTTTGATTTGTATGGTGATCCAAGACGCTTTCAAGATGATTTGATACGAGTATTCCCAAAGGAAAAACGAGCGATTCAGCAATATTTCCGAGATTTGCAAAAAGCTGCTGCTGCTTTATTTCTGCACAATATACGTATAAATGGCAACTGGATATTTAAGACGATAGGACATCTAGGCAAATTATGGAGCGGTATTAAATTAGACTTGACGACACAGGAATATTTCGATAAGCATTTCACAAATCCCCAATTAAAAGCATTGCTAGTTTCGCAATGGGGTGACTATGGTTTGCCTCCTTCTCAAAGTCCATTCGCAGTTCATGCCACCATTGCAATGCACTATTTAAATGGAGCTTATTATCCTGTCGGAGGCGCCGGGAAAATCGGCCAGAGTGTAAAAGATATTGTAGAAAAAAACGGCGGGCAATTCTTGTTAAATCGGGAAGTTACCCAGATTTTAATTGAAAAAGGTCGAGCGGTTGGGGTGAAGGTTCGCAAGGTAAATGCCTCAAAAGTGACTAAAGAGACTTACTATGCTCCAGTGATAGTTTCTAATACAGGCGCCGCAACTACCTACCTTAAACTAATTCCAGCAAATTATCCCATTCCATTTAGGGAGCCATTACGGCAGTTTGTTCAAAAGCATTCATCAATTACAAACGTAACGTTGTATTTAGGTTTAGCAGATGACTCAAGAAAGCTTGGTTTTCGGGGCGAAAATCACTGGATTTATGAGAATATTGACCACAATGTCACTTATAAACGGCGCCTTCATTGGATATGGGATAATCAACCTCCACAATCCTATTTATCTTTTCCATCACTAAAAGACCCTAACGCAACAGCACACACTGCTGAAATTGTTGCCTGGGTAGATTATGACGCATTTACAAAGTGGAAAACTCAAACCTGGCTGCATCGAGACACAGATTATCAGCAATTAAAAGAACGTATTAGCCAAGCATTGATTCAGCAAATAGAAAAACACTATCCTGGCTTTGCCAATTTAGTTGCATATTACGAACTTTCAACTCCTCTAACTAATGAACATTTCACTGGACATAACAAAGGTGGAATTTATGGTTTGCCTGCCATTCCAGAACGGTTTGCACCCCAAAATGCTGCTTGGACAAAAGCTGAAACCCCTGTTTTTGGACTTTACCTGACAGGCGCCGACTTGTATATGGGTGGTATTGTTTCTGCAATGTTGGCTGGAATTACAACTGTAAGTTGTCTCCCTGATGGCATCTCGATACCACAAGCATTTGCAACAGCAGCAAAGCAGCTTTGATAAGATTATGTAGCCAGATTGTTGCAATTTTGAGAATGATTATACTACTATTAACAAATTCTCAGGCAACTAAAAGATTTTACGTACAACACTTTATAAGGTTGTAACTATATGTCAATAGATAGTTTACTTTGCACTATTCCCGGAGAAAACACGCCTTTACCAGTTTTTGAGAAGATTGTGCGATTACTGAAGGGTGGTGTTTCTTATGGTTGTAGTAATCCTGCACATTTTGCGGAACACACCGACCCTCATTTTAAAATTGCGATTCCGTTTGAAGGAGCATCGATTCATACTACTTGGCAAACAGCATCAGGACAACGTAAACAAAATCATGTTAGGCAAGGTCATGTTTCTATTCTTCCAGCAAACTTACCTCATGAGACAACTTTAGAAAATCGGTTAGAAATGATTATTGTAAATTTAGAAGCATCGTTAATTGAAGAAGTCGCTGAGGAATTAGTTGGAACTGTTGAAATTATTGAAAATTGGACTGCGCGCGATGTATTGATTCGTCAATTAGGCTTAGAACTGCGGCAAGAATTTCAACATGGTTCACCAAGGCTCTTGTATGTAGAATCAGCCGTTAATATTTTAGCAACACATTTAGTTAGACATTATTCAGCTAATCGCGCTGATATCAATGATTTACACCAAAGACTTTCAGCGCAGAAGCTAAAACAGGCAACTGATTATATAAGCGAACACCTGGAAGAAAATATAACCCTTGCTGAACTAGCTTTTGTAGTACAAATGAGTCAATATCGTTTTGCGCGCGCATTCAAGCTATCTACGGGATACTCACCACATCAATATTTAATGCAGCAACGTATCGAGCGAGCGAAACATCTTCTTAGTCAAACTAAAATACCAATTGTAGAAATTAGCTACAAGCTAGGTTTTTCCAGTCAAAGCCATTTTACTTCAGCATTTCATCGCTTAGTTGGAGTGACACCAAAAAATTATCGAAGTAAATTGTAATTTTTTTGATATGGGCAAGTTTTTGATAAAGCGGCAAGAATTTAAAAGACTGGTGAGTAATGAAACAAATATTCTGAAGTAAATCACAACATCATTCTTGCAAAAACTATGGATTTCAATAAAGTTGCTTTTCTCCCAGAAGCCGAACAATACCACGAGACGGCGGCGCATCTTGTCCCAGGTTATGCATCGTTGTATGAAATTGCTGGCTGCTATCTTAGTTTAAATATACCTGATAATGCCAATATATTAATTGTCGGCGCCGGGGGTGGGATGGAGATTAAAACTCTTGCCAAATTTTCCCCCACATGGCAGATGACAGGCGTTGACCCATCGTCAAAGATGCTTGAAGCTGCAAAATTCTGGGTAGAACACGCCAATGTCACAAATCAAGTTAAATTGATTGAAGGCTTGATATCAGATGTATCAAATGAGACTTTATTTGATGCAGTTACGTGTATTTTAGTAATGCATTTCCTTGATGAAGCAAAAAAAATACAGCTTTTACAAGATATTTATACCAAACTTAAGCCCAATGGGATTTTAGTTTTAGCAGACATGTCTATATCTAAAAACACAGAAGAATTTGACATATTTATTAATCTTTATTGTCAACATGCTAAATTTAAGGGAGAGTCTGAGGAAAAGCTTCAACAACTTCTAGATGCATTAAATACTTCGACTTTCCCAATTTCAGGAGAAAAAGAAGCCGAATTAATCACAAAAGCTGGATTTACAAAACCAATAATGTTCTTTTCTTCACTTTGGTTTAAAGCTTGGTTTGCTAGTAAAGTGGTAAGTTAACACAAAGGACATAGGCGCCTATAATAATTATAAGTATAAATACTGATGTCAAGGCTAATACTAACACCAACAATATAGGCGCCGCGCATCATTTATAAAATCCGCACGTCTTAGAGACGCGATGTTCCTCGCGTCTCTACATGGATATAATTTTTTATAAATCATGTAAGACTGTTATAGTATCTAAAAACTTATGTAAGATCGCCGATGTTTCATGCCGGCGCCAAATCATTGCCAATTCGACTTGTGGAGTTTCTTCTGCCAAATCTTTATATATTACTCCAACTCGTTGAATATTTTGCATAGAAGAGGGAACTATCGCAACTCCTAACTCTGCTGCGACTAAGCTAACGATTGTTTGCATTTGCACTGCTTCTTGTGCTACTTGAGGACTGAAACCTGCTTTTTGGCATATGGTGATAATTTGATCATAAAAGCCCGAACCCAAATGACGTGGAGATAAAATAAATGGTTCATCTGCAAGCATTTTTAGAGATACTTTTGTTTCTTGAGCTAGGAAATGAGATTCTGGTAACGCTACAATAAATGATTCTTTTAGTACTGATTCCATTATTAGTTCCTCATCGTTCACGGGGGGACGAACAAAACCAAGATGAATTCGTTTCTCGTGTAAAGCTTGGACTGTTTCTGCTGTTGTCATTTCATGCAGGGTGAGAAGAATGCGCGGAAATCGTTTGCGAAAAGCTTTTAAAGCGTCTGGAAGAATACTGTAAGTTGCAGAGCCTACAAAACCTAATATTAAACGACCTACTTCTCCTTCATAAGCCCGTTGAACAATTTGAACTGCTTGATCTGCTTGTGTAAGAATTTGACGAGCTTCTTCTAAAAATAATTGCCCTACTTCTGTTAATTTAACACTGCGTTTTGTGCGATGAAAAAGCTCGACACCTAACTCATCTTCTAATTGGCGTATCTGATAACTGAGCGGTGGTTGAGCCATTTGTAATTTTTCTGCGGCTCGACCAAAATGTAGTTCTTCTGCCACTGTTACAAAGTACCGTAAATGCCGAAGTTCCATCTGATTTATTCTTATATCCTAAAATATTTCATTTTAATACTTTTTAAGTATTATTCTAAGACAAAAATTATATTGGACATATTTATCGAAAGTTTTTACTCTAGGAAATAAGGCTGCGCGTTTACCAATGTCCACACGTAAACAAATAATAATTGTAATTTTTATTACTGAAACCCTTTATATTGGAGAAAACAAATGAACTCAGACAAAAATCGTATTGCTCCTAAAGTTTGGTTGATTACAGGATGTTCAACAGGGTTTGGGCAAGCTCTAGCAGAAGCTGTTTTGAAGAAGGGCGACTACCTGCTTGCTACTGCTCGCAAACCAGAGCAACTTCGCGCTTTGATTGAGCAATATCCAGAGACCGCAAAGGCTGTACGTCTAGATGTAACGTTATCCCAAGACATACAAGCAGCGGTTGATACAGCAATCGCCACATTTGGTCGAATTGATGTGCTGGTCAACAATGCTGGTCATGGACTAATTGCCGCACTCGAAGAAGTCAGTGATGTTGATATTCACCAATATTTTGAAACCAACTTCTTTGGGGCACTCCGTCTGATGCGAACTGTCTTGCCTGTGATGCGTCAGCAAGGCAGCGGTCACATTGTAAATATGTCATCCACAGCAGGATTAGTGGGATTTGGTGGAAGCAGCCTCTACTGTGGCGCTAAATTTGCCCTGGAAGGTACGTCTGAAGCCTTGGCTAAGGAGGTTGAAGCCTTTGGAGTTAAAGTTACTTTAATTGAACCTGGGGCATTCCGCACAGATTTTAACGGACGCTCTCTAGCAGCAGCCCAACAATGCATTGATGCCTATGCGACCGTGAGCGGTGCTTCATTGCAGTGGTTCAAACAGATGGATGGTAAGCAACCCGGCAATCCACGATTAGCGGCGCAAGCCATCATTCAAGCTGTGGAAAGTCCTCATCCACCGATGCGACTGGCATTAGGCGCCGATGCCATGAGCCTAATTCAGGAAAAATTGGAATGGCTCAAAACGGATTTGGATGCTTGGCAGCAGGTTACTATAAGTACGGATTATACAGATAGTAATAACTGAGGTAATCGTTGGGTAGCTAAAAGCCTTACAAAGTCCCCCGAATTCGTGCGAGATTTAGGGGGATCTATTTTAACTTATATATCAAAACCTACGCAGTATTTACAGCTGAGGTACCTAAGCATAGCTAGGTTAAGTTCATCTGCACGAAAATTCATCAGTAATTACAGATTACGACCAGGCGTGTTGTAATTTTTTGATATTATCATATGCAGTGCTTATAATATAATATGATGAATAAGTAAGACAAAATAGTAAGACCAAGGAGGTATACCTTTGGCTAAGAAAGTAACAATTACACTTGATGAAGATATTTTGGCTTTTATAGATAAGCGTGCTGCTAATAATGAAGAAACTTCTAACCGTAGTAGGTATATCAACGATGTTTTGAGTCAACATCGTCGTAAAGTTTTAGAAGCAGAGATAATTGCAGCGCTTACCGAAGATGCTAATGATCCAGAGTACCAGAAAGAAATCGCACTTTGGGATTGTGTCGCCTCTGATGGAATTGAATAATGCCCAAAGGTAACTTAACTTATCGACGTGGAGAAATACGTTTTTGTAAACTTGACCCAACAGTGGGTACAGAATTGCAAAAAACACGCTCTTGCCTAATTGTTCAGAACGATATAATGAATCAGCACGGTTCATTAACAATCATAATGCCATTTAGACCAGGAAGCAAAAAGGCGCCTTACATTGTTAATGTTGTAGCATCTGCTATGAATGGTTTAGACCAAGACCGTTACATTGATGTTGGACAAATTCGTAGTATTGATAATAGCCGAGTTCTTGGCTTAGTAGGAGTGTTGGAAGAAGAATATTGGGAATCGATTCGTACTGCATTAAATATAGTACTTGAATTTTCTTGATAGATTAATTATGCTCAACAGTAGAGAGTAATAAAAGATGTATTAAAAAACGCTAAACCATCCAATATATAGAGGCAAGTGCGTAAAAAATATTGAGGCGGCAGCAAACAAAAACGAACTCAGTACTAATAGCTCTCGTTTGTACGCCGCATTTGAATTGTTATGCCGCAAGCGCATCAATCCTCAGCAGATTGCTTGCTGCTCCAAAAAAGTTGAAGCGCTGACTCATCAAGTATGTAAGCTGACTCACTATCACGAATCACCCGTTTACCAAGCCTAGGAAAAACGCCAACATCTAAGCGTCCTGCTTCTCCACCTATCAGGTATACAAGGTCTTCATTGAAGGGATTACGAAGGTGATGGGGTTGTTGGGGTAGCCCAAATCCCATGAAGTCTCCTGATTCAACTTCGTATTCTATATCTCCAATTTCCGCAATACCTCGACCTGACAAGATGTAAACCCATTCCTCTTCATTTTGGTGAGCGTGATAAATGAAAGATTCCTTGCCCGGAGGCACACGAGCAATCGTTACACCAATGCGTTTAAGACCGACAGCACGCCCAAGAAACCGTAAATAAATTTCTGAATTAGGATTAAGCGGATGATGAAACTCAAACGCATCCATTGAATTAATCTCAGATGCTTTCAGCAAAGAATGTTGTTCATCAGTCATTTTGATGTCCTCCTATTAAGTTGGCAAATATTCTGACCTTATTACTGTATGCTTTATTTCTCTAACGTATCATATTTCTGTTTTCGTCATGTACCTTTTATTTGACTGTTTGACTTTTGTAATCCAATTCTGATAAGTATTCAAAATTTCTGAGTAGGGGAGAGTTGTTTCTGATACAAGTTGCAATAGTGACTTCGAGAAGCGTTTAGGAAAAAGTTGATGCAAAATTTGAGCAGACCGTAGTCTAATGAAAAACTCGAAAAACAGTAGTTTATCAGACATAGGGAAAGCATTATCACTTAGCTCAACTAAAGCATGAGCATCTGGTTTACGACGTAGGGTAAATTGTGCAAGTGCTTCTGCCCAATTATCTGAATACTCATTAAGTAAAGTATTAAAAATTACTACATCTTCAAATGCCGCATTACAACCTTGACCCAAGGAAGGAGAAGTTGCATGAGCCGCATCGCCAATCAGCAGTACGCTATCACTATAGTGATAATGACTACAGCGAATTGTTAAAATATTTGAAATTGGACGATTCAGAAACGCTTCTGCCTCTTCTAATGATAAAAGCTGACTTATTTCTGGAAAATTATATCGAAAAAATTGGACAACATCCTCTGTGGTAGAAAAATTTGCTATAGCGTTATTTTTGCGTGGAAAGTTAATAGTTCCACTGATTGTTCCATCTCGTAGAGGTACCAGTGTTGCTGCAATACCGTTGCCTGCTCTCCAAGTATGGATGTAACCTGGTTGTAAAGATGGTGGTTCGTCAGTCGTCAAAAAAATTGATTTATAAGCATAGGGAATATATTTTTGCTCAAACTCAAATAGGTCTTGTGAAAGAAACTTCTCTCTAACCCGTGATTTTGATCCATCGGCGCCAATCAACAAGTTATAATTAGCACAAACTTCTGCTGTAGATGCCACATTTTCAAATGTTACAATATTAGCCTCAAAATCCAGAAGCTTGCATCGATGGTCAAAATGAATATTGAGACGACTACTATCATATTTTTTAGTCAGTGTTTCAAGCAAAGTAATTACTAAATGAGTGCGGTCAAGAATGTAAATTGGTTTTTCCCTTGGTAGAACGCGCGTTTTAGCGTCTTTCAGATGAATCATCGAACCAACACTTTCTACACTCGTTGCCTTAAGTGCTTCAAAAACACCTTCAATATTGCTTAAAGCTTCGATTCCTCGTTGGTTAATTACGACGGGATAGCTTCTGGATTTTGAGAATGAAACCGTTCGCGGGTCACTACGACGTTCATAAATATCAATTTGATATGAATCACGACCTAACAAATAATGAGCCAAAAGTAGTCCAACTGGACCTGCACCTACAATTACAACTTTCTTGTTCATAACTAATTATCGTTTTGTTATAGTTTTGCAATATTTATCAGTACAACATTTGTACGTAGATGAATAAATTTTACTCCTCAGTACTTAGTCCTCCTATCAAGACGTTAGGTCTATTTATTTAATGGGTAGAGGTTTAATGAAATTATGCATTTGTCAGGTTGTTGCCATTTTGATAATGATAATATATTACTACTGACGCTTAGGTAACTAAAAGATTTTACATCCAACACTGTATGAGGTTGTAAGCACATGTCAATCGATAGCCTACTTTGCACTATTCCCGGAGAAAATACACCTTTGCCAGTTTTTGAAAAGATTGTGCGATTACCTTCAGGTGGTGTTTCTTACGCTTGCAGCAATCCTGGGCATTTTGCAGAACACACCGACCCTCATTTTAAAATTGCTATTCCGTTTGAAGGAGCATCGATTCATACTACTTGGCAAACAGCATCGGGACAACGTAAACAAGATCAAAACAAAGTGTGTATTCCAGAGTCAAGGATAAATTTAAAAGTTTAGTAGGAACACTGAAGAGCAATCATTAATTTAATGGATGCTTTTGGACAAATCTACTTAGTCGCATCAATCACGAAAACGGTAACTGCCAACAAATAAAATTTGCTTAGTTCAAAAGATTAAATTCTGTTTGTAGTCGCAAAAAGCTTTCCAACCATTTCCGCGCGCGATGCAACGTCAAGTTTACGAAACATTCTTTTTAAAGCTTGCTTGACGGAATTTTCTTGAATCCATAGCTTGGCGCCAATTTCTGCATTAGTTAATCCTTGTGATACTAATTCTGCAATTTGAACTTCGCGCGCTGTTAGTTTGTTTATTGCTATATAATTTGATGGATTATAATTTTTTGTTTCTAATTGTTTTGTTGTAAGCCAGGTTGACAAATGTAAACTCATAGCTGTCAAATCAGCAATATTTCTAGAATCAAAAGGAGAGTCTTCGCGATTACGTGTAAAACCAACACCTCCAATTAAATGACCATTGCTAATAATTGGCCCTGCCATAACATGCCCGTGGTCGCCGCGCGGGCATATATTATTCCATGCTCCAGGTGGTAACAACAATTCTTCGTGAACTGGTGCGTGATTCTCAACCAAGTAGCGTAAAACAGGGTTATGTTCTACAGATAAAGCTAATTTGATAATCTTAGGAGTATTCTTATTAATTAAAGGCATTTCGCTCAAGAAAAATAAACTTGAACGTTTTGCTGCAAAATATTGACCTGCTCTTATTTTGACGTACTGCTTTAACTCATACTCGTCGCTGGCATTTTGAATCTCAGCTAGTAAAGACTGCAACGTATTAGGTGCCATAGGTCAAACTTTGTACACTTTCGAGGACTAGGCAAGGTTTATTAGTCAACACTATATTAGCTTTAACTCACCAATCTTACAACTTTCCATCTCAGCACAACTTTAGATATGACTATTAATCTTACTAGTAACGTCCAGACTACTAACTGGCGCCAGTTTGGTTTTTATGCTATGGCTTTACTTTTGAATCTTTGCTTAGTTGCCCAAGTCTTAACTGTTGGACTTGCATACTTTTACAACCCTGAGTGGTGGAATATACATGTCTTTCTAGTGCATGAATATAGTGTACTGGTGCCAATCATGCTTTTGTGGGTCTTTATCAGCCCTTTCCCCCAACGAGTGCGGAAACTAGTAATAAGTACTTTAGTACTTCTAGGACTACAATTTATAACTATCCACCTGAAGTCACCTCAAGGAGAAAACTAATGTCTGAATACGCTCACCCTGAAGTTCTTATTGATACGCAATGGTTAGAAGATAATCTCAACAATCCCAATGTTCGCATTGTGGAAGTAGATGCTAGTCCAGACCCATATAAAGATGCTCATATTCCCGGCGCCATCTTTTGGAATTACATGACTGATTTACTACAGCCAAACTTCAGTATGAATTTAGAAACAAGTAATATAGAGAAATTACTTTCACACTCAGGTATTACAAATGACACAACTATAGTTGCTTATGGCAGTTACCCTGGAACGGGCGCCTGGATATTTTGGCTATTAAAATTATTTGGACACAAAGATGTGCGCGTTCTTAACGGTGGACATCAAAAATGGGTAGCATCCGGGCGCCCTGTCACCAAAGATTTGTCAACTTTCACACCAACTCAGTACCGCGCAACTGCTCCTGATAATAGCTTAAGGGTTTTTTATGAAGAGGTTCAGTCATCAATTGATAAAAAAGAACGAGTATTATTAGATGTGCGTACACTTCAAGAATTTAAGGGTGAAGTTTATATGATGAAACCACCTGAAGGAACAGAGCGTGCAGGACATATTCCAGGTGCTGTGCATATCGAGCATATACAAACCTTGAATGAAGACGGAACTTTTAAATCCTTCGATGAACTGCAAAGTATTTTTACAAGTAAGGGAGTTACATCTGATAAAGAAATATTTCCTTACTGTGCCATTGGTGGACGTTCTGCATACGCTTGGTTTGTTCTGAAATATTTACTGGGTTTCAAGAACGTTCGTAATTTTGATGGTTCATGGAATGAGTGGAGCCAACATTCTAATAATACTATTGATGTAGATGTATAAATCTTGTAGGACAAGCAAGAAATCTATTCTATTTCATTGCTGTTAGTAATTGCTTGTAAAAATTCAGGACTGTATTCGGCTTTATCCCAATTACTAGCAGCTTTGACTTGTTGTGTAGTTAAATTTTGTGCATTTGTAAAGTTTGTATTTGTCAAGTCAGCACAACTAAAATCTGTGTGATTACAATTGGCGCCTTTAAATCTGGCATAATTAAGCGTTGCACTACAGAGAGTTGCGCCACTGAAGTTGACTTCATAGCAACTTGCAGCGTAGAGGTTTGCACTTCTGAGGTCTGTATAAGTAAGTTTGGCGTGGTTAAGTTTAGCGTTGCTTAGATTTGCATTGCTTAGATTTGCGTTGCTTAGATTTGCGTTACTTAAATTGGCACCATCAAGATTTGCGTTGCTTAGGTTTGCGTTACTTAGATTTGCATTACTTAAATCTGTAGAACTAAGGTTGGCGCCACTTAGGTCTGCAAAACTCAGGTTGGCATCACTGAAATTTACATCACTTAGGTTTGCACTACGAAATTGTACACTACTAAGGTTTACATTACTAAGCTGGGCGCCGCTAAGTTGTGCATTATTAAGAAAGTATCCCAGTGTGTCTAAAAAAGTATGTGCATCAATACTATTGCTATAGCTGATTATACAAAAGAATAAATCATCTTCAAAATAATCACTATCTTTTTGTCCACAAGGATAAAAAATAATTTTATCCTTTAAAGCATCTTGTACTTGAGCATAACGATATAATTCTGAAAGCAGAATCATCACATTTAGCCCAGTATATATATCTATTTCTCTCAGTCCAGAGAAACTTAGCGCTTTTGTGTGTAATATTTTATTTTGAGGAAAGTTTTGGGGATAAGCATTGATAAACCTTCCTTTACACCAGTAAGTATAAAAGTGTTTTAAGCGTTTAAATAATGTATCTATTAAATTTATCTGATTACAATCATAATCAAGCAAAGCTATTAAATATTCAACAATTTCTGGTGTGAGACCGGAGTAATACAATAAATCATAAACCTCCTCTGTTAGCTGGTTATCAGTAATCAGAGGTTGTTGGTCTTTACTGAACAGGTTGACTTGCGTCCATTTCCTCAAACTTTCAGCTAACCTTTTGGCATATAAAAATTCGCTAAAGCTTTTATGAACAAATTTTATATATCCTGCGTTTGTTTCAGAATCTGGAATAAGTTGCAGGTTATATACTATAGCATTATCTAAAAAATTTTCACTTAGGCGCCATCCAGCTTTATCTAATTTTTTATTTATGGCACTACCTTTCAAACGTTCCTCAATCATTGTAATTGAAACTATTTCCCTACCAGATTGGATAGCACATAATCCAGCTTCGGTTAAAATACGTCGCAAGTCGTTAATATTCAATTTGTTACTAAGGCTATAATTATTTTCTTGAACTTGTATTAATACTGAATTTAAGATAGTCTGATAAATCAAGATTTTGGCACGAACACTGCTACTAACTCCTTCAAACATCTTGGAAACTAATTTTCCATCCCGATGCATTACTGCCAAAAGATGTAATGATAGTGGTTCTCGTGACAACTTCCATATGTGTGGACAGTTTTCTAGTTGTAAAAAATCTTTAAACGCTTTAGCTTTGTCTTGCCCGACTAATTTACCCCATTTATTTAGCCATTGCTCTTGAAGACGGTTATCCATCAAAGCAATTTCTACCCGTTCTAAATTATTGGGCATAAATTCTTCGATACTATGCAAAGCTGATTTTTTACCTGTAATTAAAAATCTGTGTCCAAGATTCGTGCGTGTTTGACACTCTTCTTGATAGTTTCCTATTTCTCTAATAAACTTTTCAATACTTCCAGAATTTTTTCCTTTCAAACGCAATTCATCAAAACCATCTAATATAAACAAAAATCTTGTATGACAATTAGTTAACCAATCATCGTGATGTTGAACAAAATCTTCTTTAATAGCCATGCGGAGAATATTCTCAACATCAATATCAAAAGTATCAATATCTTGTAGTCGAATTAATATAGGTGTATAAATAGGATGCAAATGTTCTTGTAACCAACTCGCAAACATTTTACAGAAGACAGTTTTTCCTCGTCCTGACTCAGCTTGAATAAATATTACTTGGTTATTTCTGTTTGGGTCTGTAAGCTGTTCAAAAACCCAGGTATTTAAATCAACTGATTGTACATGTTCCTTTTTTTTGCCATTGGAATTGAGCAGATGACATTTAAGTGGTATGTAGATATCAGGAATTTTTACTTTATCAAAAACTTGCCACGAGTCGCCATCACCAGTACAGATATGTTCAGTTAGGTAAGATTCAATACTCTCAAATTTTTTATTTATTTTGCTTTCCTGTGCTGCTATTATGTATAGCTTGGCTTGCGCGGCAAAATTCTCTTGCTCATCGCATAACAGTGATTTAACAAGTTTTTGAGTTTCCCAAGTTACCCATCCTGTTATAATAGAAAGAATATATATATCGAGTTTGGTTTGCTCAAGATAAATTGACAGTAGATTAGTTAGTGCGCTTCCTAATGGCGATTCTGAAAAGTTTGTTAGAGCTTCTTGAATTAACTCATGATTATAATTAATTCGTTCTATTTTAGTAACTGCGTTTTTAATTTTATCTTGCCACTGCTTAATTTCATGCTGAGTTTCTTCTCTTAGCTGATTAGATTCTTTACATATATCTGGGTAATTATTTAAATTTTTATATTTATAAAATAATTCTTGGTATGAAACCATTTCACTAATTTTTACTTTCAACCAATCATTCTTTTGAACTAAAGCTTCAAAACTTTCTAAGTAAGCCAAAGTAAAGGCAATTTCTACCCATTCTGCGATGTCAAGTTGCTTTCGTATTTTGTTCTGATAAAGTTTTAACCCTTTTTTTGTTAATCCAACAAAAGATAGTCTTGCTGTAACTGGATTTATAGAAGAATTTAGCCAACCTAAAGCAACCGCTAACTCAAAGCTAGCTTTTGACAATTGTGCTTCAGATTCAAAAACATTTCCTGATTTATCAAGTAATTTTTTAAGCTGCTTAATTTTCGTCATAGCTTAGTTCTTCCTCTGCAACAAATAAACACAACAGCGAATGCCATCTCATGAATGCAAGGTTGAAACTTATTGTTTTATAAAATTTAAAATATCTATTTTACTAATAAGAATCTACTATAGTATGTATCATTAACCAGGCAGCTTCTCAAGTATACTTGCACACTATTTTTATTAGAAATTAGCAAATTTATTACTGCTGTGATTGCAAAAATACTTATGCAATTCTTTTATATACAAGAGTCAGAAATTCTTTGTAAAAATGATGTTTATTTTAAAACTTTATTCTTGTTGAGAGCCAATCTGGCACTGAATCTAAACCAATGCGCCTTAGAGGTTGTTTGAAAAGTGTCCGTGAATGTCATGCTGAGGAACGTTAACGCAGTTTTCCCGCAGGGTAGCATCTCAGTATATGTTCAAAACCCTAGATTCTAGCCTGCGGCAAATGCTCCGCATTACGTTCCGTAAGACTCCACTCGCTTGGGACAATTTATACCTGAGCCGACTTTTCAAACATCCTCTTAAAGTGGTACAGTAAATTGACTGTAATATAAATCAAGATGTGATTAATTTAATTTTTCAGGTATCAAAACTTGAAACCCCCCAGAGGTAGAATTACCTTAATGCTCTTGTGTTGTATAAGTTATGGGTTAGGCGAAGTTTAATAGCAATCAATTGCCACGCACGGAGAAATATTTTATGCTCGTTGTTCATCATCTCAACAACTCAAGGTCACAGCGTGTGCTATGGCTGCTCGAAGAATTAGGCATCGAATACGAAATTAAATACTACGAGCGTGATGCACAAACTATGCTGGCGCCTGCTTCACTACGCCAAGTTCATCCACTCGGTAAGTCCCCAGTAATTACAGACGGAGATATTACAGTCGCTGAGTCGGGTGCAATAACCGAATATATAGTAAATCATTACAGTAATGGTAAATTAATTCCGGCGCCTGATACTCCAGAACGTCTACGTTATACCTATTGGCTACATTATGCTGAAGGCTCTGCAATGCCACCACTGCTTATCAACCTAGTTTTGAGCCGTTTTGGACTAGGAGATAGTGATGCAATAGGCGCCTTTGTTGCACCTCAAATCAAGCTTCATTATGACTTTATAGAAAGCGAACTTCAAAAAAGTACATGGTTTGCAGGCGAGGAATTTACTGCTGCTGATATTCAAATGAGTTTTCCTCTCGAACTGCTAGATGCCCAACTCAAACAAATAGAAAACCGACCAAAAATTAAAGAGTTTGTCAAGCGTATTCATGCACGACCCGCTTATAAACGCGCGCTTGAGCGTGGAGGCCAATATGACTTTGCCAACAATATTTCATAAATAACTAAAAAATTTAAAGTTCTCTTTTGGACAATCCACTGAATTGTATAGTATTAATTTTTTGTAGAGACGTTACATGTAACGTCTTTACATGTAACTGAAACATCATACAATTAATAATAATTTATTGGTGACTATAAATGCTTTGGCTAATTATCATCATTACATTAGTTGCGTTGGTAGGTGTAGGCGCCGCGTTTCAGAAAATTTTTACGCTTCGTGAATATCAGCAATTTAACGCGCCAGGAAAGTTAGTTGATATTGATGGTTATCACTTGCATTATCAAGTAATGGGTAAGGGAAGTCCAACAGTAGTTGTCGAAAGTGGTCAAGGAGCAACTAGTTTAGATTGGCAATTAGTCCAATCTGAAGTAGCAAAGTTTACTAAAATATTGACTTATGACCGTGCTGGTTACGGATGGAGTGATTTAAGTACCAAACCTCGTACTAGCGCACAAATTGTTGATGAACTAAGGCAGTTATTAAAACAAGCAGAAATTAAGCCACCATATATTTTGGTTGGTATGTCTTTTGGAGGATTGCCAGTTCGTTTGTTTGCTTACGAATATCCTGAAGAAGTCGCTGGAATGGTTTTGGTTGACGTGACTCATGAAATGCTTTATGAGCGATTTCCTCCTGCAATGGTGACACTAAATGAGCAATTTGACTGGTTAGCAATAAATATTTTACCCGTTGCTGCTCGCCTTGGTTTACTACGCTTACTTGTATTATTAGATTATTTACCCTTGGCGCCTGGTTTATTTAAAAAGTTTCCTGTCTCCTCTCAAGCACAAGCAAAAGTAGTTTACGCTCAAACTAAGTTTTGGCGTGCTTTTTAGTCAAGAGTCTGCTGGATTTAATACTACTATAATGCAAGTTCAACAGGCACGAGCCGCAAAACCTTTTCCTGCAATTCCTTTAGTAGTAATAAGTGCAGGAAAACAAGATTTTGGAGTCTCGCAAGAAGTTATGCAAATTCAACAAGAATTACTTGTAGACTTAGCAAATCAATCTCCATATGGAGTTCACATTGTCTCTGAAAAAAGTGGGCATCTCATACAGCTAGATGACCCAGAGCTAGTTGTTAATGCAATTCGTCAGGTTGTTGATGAAGCTCGTTGTAAAGGCGCCGGACGTTATGACCAAAGCTTCAATAATTATAATATTCAAGAAAAACTTCTTTAGATGTATCCATTTTAAATTGGCTAGATAGACTGAATTTTTCTAAAAACCAGTTGAGATAACCTCTGAATATTAGTCGAGCGTTGCAAATCGTAATTAACTCTATAACACTATCACTTTCAAATGTCAAGTATTTTGGGACTGTAACTTTACGAAATTCAATACCGTTGCACATTAGTTCGCTCTCTGCTTCAATCAGTGTTAAACCATTCCAAATTATCCAAGGGTCAATTGCTTTCGACCCTACACTAGGTAAATCAATATTATAAGTGAGATGATTAGGCACCCAACAAATTTCGGACAAAACTTGACCTCTAAATGAGAATTGAATATTTCCGTAAAATAATTCTAAATGCTCTGTACAGTATTGATACTCAAAAGTTGGTTCTCCAAGTAATGCACGAACCTGAGTAAAATTCATTCCTAAGCTAACTGCTCCAAAAAAGCCGTTACTAAATAGATTTTTAAGATAAATTAAATTGTCCTGATTCATTCTCTCTTACTCATTACGTTAAAAATGTAGTATTTTCTTTCAGCCAATCTTCTAACTGCAACATTTTTATCACTCCATCTAGTACATTTTGATGAGTAACTTTCTTTTCTATAAACCATCCTGTCCAATAAACTATACAACTAGCTTGCTGTAATCGCCATGTTAATGTTAGCTCCTCTATTTCTAATTGTGAAAGAGAAAGGTGTTTAGCATACCCTGCGCTAAAAGCTTCTATTCTCTCCTTCTTAGGAACTTGCTTTGGTGGACGAGTAAAATGGTCTAATGCTGCAACATAGTCTAGTAATCTTAAGTCGTAAGTTGCAAACTCGAAGTCTAAAATTCCAACTACTCGATTTTCAGAGATTAAAACATTAGGACAAAGATAATCAGCATGGGTAGTTTGAATTGGAAGTGTTTTATATAAATCCGGCGCCACTTCAATTAATTCTGTTAAACTTTTAATAATCCGCTGTTTTTGTGAGTACTCTAATCCAAGTATTCGCGGTACTTCTAACGGTGCTACTAAATGATGAATATTCTCAAGATTGCCCCATGTTGGTAATTGAGACAATTTACTATAAGTATCAAATTTTGCTAATGCATTATGTAATTCTCCTAATGCTGAACCTGCGGCGCCAATATGAAGAATATTTTCACATTCGGCAGTTTGACCAGAAATAAAAGGAAGTAAAGCCACACGTAGTATTTTATCATTTTTATTAATTGTGATTAATGTTTCACCTGAGTTACTTGGTACAGGAGTTGGGACAGCAAACGACAAGTGACATGATTGTAGATGCTCTAATAATAAGTGTTCGTAATTAATTTGTGCAGTTGTTGTAGTGTCATCGTATATCTTGAAAACAAATTTACCTTGAACTGGCGCCTCTACAAAAAAAGTTGTGTTGACTGTACCCTGGTTTGTTGGTTTAACAGTTGGATTATCAAGAGACCAAGGTAAAAGTATTTCAGTTATATCTTGCTCTGATAGTTGTAAGTTTTTAATATTTGACATATTAGTATAAATAATAACTCTATTTACTGAGCTTCACTTATATTAAATACTGAGAATATTTATTTGACTATACACGTGGTATTATAAATTGTAGATGTGTATTATGAGTGTGTATTAAAATATGTATCATCGATTGAACATTACGTTACCGGATAAAACATTAAAAATGCTTAACCAGTTTGCACCCAAGGGAGATAGAAGTAGCTTTATTGACGAAGCCATCCAAAATTACATTGCCCAGATACAGAAACAAAGGCTTAGAGAACAATTAAAAGAAGGCGCTATTCGTCATGCAGAACGAGACCTTGGTATAACGGATGATTGGTTTGCTCTTGAGGAAGAATCATGGCAGCAAAACGTACAGTAACTCATCCGAAGCGTGGAGAAATATACTTAGTTAGCTTTGACCCTACTATTGGTGCCGAAATTCAGAAGACTCGTCCAGCATTAGTGTTACAAAATAATGTTTCTAATGAGTATAGCCCAATTACTATTGTAGCTGCGATTTCTTCTAAGTTTGACGAAACGCTTTATCCTACCGAAGTTTTGATTCAACCACCAGAGGGTGGAATGACGGTAAATTCTGTTGTATTATTAAATCAAATTCGTTCGATTGATAAACAAAGGTTGATTAGAAAGCTGGGAGAACTTACTTTTGCATCAATGGAACGTGTGAATGAAGCTATTCAAATTAGTTTGGGTTTAACTGAGATTGAATGAATATTAACAACTTTTAGCCCACCAAAAAGTTGTGATCTGTATTATTCAAGTTTTCCTTAAGTAAACTCCATTTTCGTTTTTCTCCATTATCCCAACTGCTTTATCTATATAATTATCAACAACAAATTTGCTTTTTGCTGCAATTGAGAGAAAAAAAAGCATGTGACAACTTGACAATGAAGCCACAAAAGCTTCTTCTGGGTCGATGCAAGCAGGATTAGAATATGGAACAGGAACGACATGCGGTGAAGCAGATGCAGCAATTTCAATTCCACCATCAAATCTCCAAGTGTGTTCTCGACTGTATTTGTTGTCGGTAAACTTTGCTTGACTGCGCTTCCATTCAACAATTGCAATATGTTCAGACATTTTTACCTACCTTGATTGCTAAATCTACCCCTGGCGGTAGATGCTTGATAAGTTAATAATATTACTGATATAATAAATAATTATTTATTGGATGCTTCCTTATATTAATGTAGGTGGGTAATGGCGCCATTACAAAAAATATGCAAACACAGCAACTAAAGGCAGCCACTCTAGATGAGATTGTGATTACGGAGGAGTTGTCCCATAGAGCGACTCGTCTGCCTAATTTACATTCAGAAAATCAAGCACTACATGCTCTGGCACGGCAACTTGTTAAAAAGCCTGAAATAATGCTTCAAAATTTAGTTGAGCTTGCTTTAGATTTGTGTCAAGCAGGAAGCGCAGGAGTTAGTTTACTTGAACAAACACCCAGCAATGAACAAGTTTTTCGTTGGGTCGCGTTAGCAGGAGCGTTAGCAGCTAATAAAGGTGGTACGGCGCCCTGTCATTTTAGTCCATGTGGAATTTGTCTTTCACGCGGCGCCGCTCAACTTTTTTCTTACCCACATCGATACTTTACTTATTTTGAAGAAGCTAAACCGCAAATTGTCGAAACCTTAGTTTTACCTCTTTTCGCTAGTGATGACCAAGCACTTGGCACAATTTGGATTGTGTCCCATAACGAGCAGCGAAAGTTTGACCTAGAAGATGTACGGGTAATGATGAGCCTAGCAGATTTTACGGCTGCCAGCTTGTTACAAAAACGAACATTAGAATTGCTTACTACTAATAATGTGTTGCAAGCTGAAATTACTGAGCGCAAACGGGTAGAAGCAGCGTTGCGCGAATCGGAAGAAAAATATCGTAGGCTGTTTAATTCGATGGGTGAAGCCTTTGCGCTGTGCGAACTTATTTTAGAGGACAGCAAACCCTTTGATGTGCGGATACTCGAAGTTAATCCTGCTCATGAGACAATGACTGGACTTACAGCAGAGAAAACAATTGGAAAAACCATCCGCAATCTGATTCCAGAGATTGAGGATTGGTGGTTTGAAATATACGGACGAGTGGTAATTGGTGGCGAGACGGTTCGATTTGAAAACTTTGTTCCGGGTTTAAATCGCTGGTTTGATATTTACGCTTATAAAATTGAAGAAGACAACGACAGAAAGTTCGCGCTGATTTACAGTGATATAACTGGGCGTAAACAATCACTTGTAGAACTGCAACAATCTGAGGAACGCTATCGAACGCTGTTTGAGTCTATTGACGAAGGCTTTTGCGTTATCGAAATGCTTTTTGATGAAAATAACAAGCCCTTTGATTATCTTTTTTTGGAAGTTAACCCAGCATTCGAGAAACAAACGGGACTTAGAGAGGCGCCTGGTAAAACAGCGCGTCAACTCGTTCCAAATCTTGAAGAACATTGGTTTGAAATTTATGGTAAAATTGCGATGACGGGCGAACCCCTTCGTTTTGAAAATGGCGCCGAAGAAATAAACCGTTGGTTTGATGTTTATGCTTTCCGCGTTGGACAGGAGTCGAGCCGAAAAGTTGCTCTAATTTTTAAAGATATTAGTGAAGCAAAGCGTATTGAAGCCGAACGAGAAAAAATTCTGCAAAGAGAACAAACTGCACGGGAAACTGCTGAACACGCAAACCAAATTAAAGATGAGTTTTTGGCGGTGTTGTCGCATGAGTTACGGTCGCCGCTTAACCCGATTTTAGGATGGACGACATTATTACGCAGTGGCAAGTTAAACGAAGCAAAAACAGTTGAAGCACTTGCTACGATTGAGCGCAATGCCCGACTGCAAACTCAGTTAATCGATGACTTGCTCGATATTTGCCGCATTATGCGCGGCAAACTCACCCTTTCGCCGGCGCCTGTAAATTTATCTTCTGTGATTTCAGCGGCACTCGAAACCGTTCGCTTGTCAGCAGAAGCGAAAGCAATTCAAATTGAAGTTATTGAAACTAATGCTCCACAAGTTTACGGCAATGCGGGTCGCTTGCAACAAGTAATATGGAATTTGTTATCAAACGCAGTCAAATTTACACAAACTGGGGGAAAAGTCGAGATCTGCCTTACACAAGCAAACGATTTAGCCCAAATTAAAATTACCGATACGGGTAAAGGAATTAACCCTGAATTTTTACCATACGTATTCGAGCATTTCCGTCAAGAAGATTCTGCCATTACACGCAAGTTTGGTGGGTTAGGACTTGGGTTAGCAATTGCCCGTCAAATTACTGAGTTACATGGTGGTAGAATTTGGGTTGAGAGTTTGGGTGAAAACAAAGGCGCCATATTTACGGTTGAACTACCTTTGTTAAACACAGTTGATACTAATAATAAAGAAACAATAGATTTAAATATCCCTTTATCTTCTCTTCCTCTAACCAACAAAAAGATTTTGGTTGTTGACGATGAAGCAGATTCACGCGACATCGTAGCCTTTGCAATGGAACAAGCAGGAGCAGAAGTAATTGCCGTTTCTTCAGCATTTGCCGCTTTACAAATCCTCTCCACCATACCATTTGACATTTTAATTAGTGATATTGGAATGCCAGAGATGAATGGATATGCATTAATGCGCCAAATTCGCCAGCTTCCAACTTTTCAAGGAGGAAAAATTCCGGCAATCGCACTAACTGCCTACGCTGGAGAATATGACCAGCAACTAGCTTTAAGTGCTGGTTTTGAACAGCACCTTTCCAAACCTATTGACCCTATTAAGCTCGTTCAATGCATCATAAAAATGCTTGACTCTAATAACTAATAAAATAATACAAGTAATTTCTTTGCCTTTTGGTAGTTAATTTAATTACCCAGCATCAGCAATAACTTGTCCTATTTCTTGAACTGTTGCACCTGTTGCCAATATCGCACGTATTAATAATTCAATCGAAACTGAAGCATCAGCATTTTCAGCATTAGCAACACGAGGCTGGCTAGACTGAATTTTCTCAGCTAGCTCTGATTGTGTCATAATTTTTTGCCGCCTTTGCTTTAAATTACGGCTCAGAGCTAATTTAATTTCAACTAAAGCATTTTCTTCAGGTGTAAGTCCTAAAAACTCTTCAACACCACCAACTTTCCAACCTTTTGCTTCTAAGCGTTCTTTTTTCTTTTCATCCATAAAATTAATCCTGTGTGTTACTATCGTATTTACTAAGTCGTTTTTGACATTTCTCGATTACATTATCGGGTGTTGATCTAGTAGTTTTATTAAAGACTTCAATAACAAAATCGCATCATCATCAATCCGATAGATAATTCGCCAATTTTGATCAGCATCCCTAACTCTTAATTCATGACAATGCGCTCCAATACTTGGCATCGGTCTTGAGTGTGGCATTCCTAGATTTTCACCTTGCTGTAATCGTCTTAGTAGTACACCTACTTCAATACGTGCATCTTGGCTAAATGGGGGAGTTTTGATTTCACCATGCAACCATACTAAAGGTTTATCATTTCCATCCATAGCAACATTTATATCATATCTGATATATTAACTCAATAGTCGAATAATAACCAGTTGTCCGCTATGTGATTTCGCTTAACAAAATTTAATAATTGCTGTTGTGTCTGTCCAACCATAAGCAACTTCAGTGAGCATAGCTCCACCCCTTTCAAGCTGCTTTGAATAAATTTGTTTTCCTCCAAGTTTTTCATAAAATCGACATGCAGGATTATTTTCTAACACCCAAACTAGCATTGAATTGATATTTGCCTGACTAAGTTTAAGAGCTACATTTTGAACCAAACGGCAACCAATCCCCTTTCGTTGACTGTTTTGTAAAATATAAATGGCTTTTAACTCACCTTTATATATAGAGTCCCCTGAGCGCTCTAGTCCTCCATTAGCAAAGCCAATTACTTCTCCTAATTCATTTTCTGCAACATATATAAAATCCCCATTCTCTGGTGCGCTATTAAGAATTTGATACCAACCGCTTTCTCTCTTCTCATATAAAAGAGTTGCTAAATACTCATCTGGAATAATACCTCGATAAGTTGTTCGCCAAGTATCTACGTGAATTTGTGCAATTGCAGGCACATCGTTAAAAGTAATCTCTCGTATAATCATGAGCTATTTTATGATTAAAGATTATTTTATAAATTATCAGGAAGGGGTCAGATGATAAATATACTCATCACTAGAAACTCCTTTAAAAAAATCTGCATCTTTTCGTGTCTCGATACGTATAAATCCCAAACGTTCCAGCAATCGAAATGATGCTAAATTGCGTGTGTCTACTTCGGCTATTATTTCAGTAATATTATAATCTCTCCATAAAATAGATAGTAAAAACTTACATGCTTCATATGCATACCCCTGCTTCCAAAATTGAGGCGCCAACACATACGCAATCTTTGCAACTCCTGGTAGTACAGTTGCTTCGATATAACCAGCGTAAGCTTTATACTCTTTAATATAAACCACCCAGTTTAACCAAGCTTCAGTACCATCTGGTGATAGACGTGTTTCTAATTTCTGATAGCGTTGCTCTAATACTTCGAGTGAAGCAGGCGCCAATGTAGGAATATATTCATAAATACGCTCATCTTGAAGTAAATAATACATATTTACTGCATGAGATAGTTTCAATGGTTCGAGAAGCAAGCGTTGTGTTTCTAATATGGTTTCTGTATTGATAAGTTTCATTTTGACGCTTCGCGCCTGCGTGCATAAAGTTGGATAATTATTGCAAAGGTTAAAACAGCAATGCCTGTTCCCCAAGCTGTAATACTTGTTGGTAGGTTATTCTTGAAAATTGCAAGCAACACCACCAAACCAAGCAATATGGTAGGCACTTCATTTAGGCGCCGCATTTGTAAACTGGTAATAGAACAAGTCTCCATCTCCAACTTACCAATTAACCATCCATAGTAAAAATGAAAAGCTATTAACAAAGCCACAAATAAAAGCTTTACATGAAGCCATGTTTGCTTTAATACATCTGGTTCAGTAGAAATAATCCCAATCGCCATCGCAATTGTAAATAACATTGCTGGCATCATAATTAGATTGTAGAGCAGCTTTTCTATACGGCTGTACTCTTGTTTAAGTGCAGTTTTGACAGGCTCTTGTCTTTCAAAGGCTTCAATATGGTATATAAAAAGACGCGGTAAATAGAATAAGCCAGCAAACCACGCAACAAAACCAATTATGTGAAATGACTTAAACCAGAGGTATGCCATAACTTGCTCAGTGGGAGTTATATCTAGACATTAAAAAAAAATAGTAACTAAAGTAAAGTAGCTACCATTTGGTAACTAACTAACAAAAAGAAACTATTAGGCATTTTATGACTGAGCCAAAATGTTGCCCCCTAGAAATACTTTTAAGCCAACTTGCTGGACAATGGACGCTGTACATTTTATGGGTTCTGTACACAAACGGTTCTTTGCGTTTTGGCGAACTAAGACGTAAAGTTGACGGGATATCAACAAAGGTTCTTACAGATAGACTGCGAATGCTCGAAGAAATTGGTATGCTTCACCGTCACCATGAACCAACAATTCCACCGCAAGTAACCTATACCTTGACAGAACGCGCAAATGAGTTATCAGGAGCGCTAGATAATCTCTATGAAATAGCTGTGCGTTGGTATGGTAATAGCAGTCAGATAACTTGACTATTAATGGCGCCGATTTTAATGAAGCAATTGTTACAATTATTATTATAATACAGGGCAAAAACGTTAATGTTGGATTACGCCCAGTATATCCAGCCTAATGCTGCCATTGCTTTACAGGCATCTTACTTGCAGGTTACAAGTAAGGCGCCTGTTTAAGTTTAAAGTTGAGGTTTGGTTAATTTTTATGCATCTGCTCTAAAATTTCCAAACCCTTGTCTATTTTGGGCTGGTTAATAAGCTGCCGACATTTGCGACCAGCTTCGACAGCTTGATGCATTAAAGCGTGCCCTTCCTTATATTTACCTTGTTGAATAAGCTCGTTGGCTTGCTTACTTAAGTCTCTAGCCTGTTTCGACAACGTTTTTATTTCAGTTCTATCCATCTTCTTGCTCCGAAATTACAGAACTTATGGCTTCTGCTCGTTCAAATACTTGTTCAGCTTGTGCCCCAAGTAGACTAGCATCCGCATCTTCTCCATTTTCTATTGCTTTATCAGATGCAAGGTACAAATCTTCAACTATTTTCTGAAGATTTATATACGCTTGAAGCAATGCATTTTTGGTCGTTTGGTTCATCGGCACTCCTGTACTACACTTGTGTTTCTACACTTGCCGCCCTTCTTAACGCTCTTCTATTACTCTCGCTAGATAAAAATTAAAACCCTTGTTTTTCCGTACTTGGTCAAAAATCAGAATTTTTAGCCTCGACGTGGAAACAAGATTTAGAATCAAGGATTTAAGACAGATTCAAGGTTAGCATATTATTTTTCTCTCGCCAGATACATAAAAGGGCGTTAATAGTGATGAGTTGTCTTGTGTAACCGTACATTGGGAAGAGGGTTTATTTTTACTACATCCCAATGTTATCACATATGCATCCCATTCACGAGACTAAATATCGAGATTACAATACAGTTGTTATCCCAGAGGTTAAATTGATAGTCTTAAAATGTGATATGGGAAAAAGCTTATGAAAGAAACTAGAATCAATGTACGCATTTCTCCTGAAAAGAAAGATGCGCTTGTTAGAAAAGCAGAGCTAGAAGGTAAAGGCATCACAGACGTAATACTTAACCTGATAGACGATTATTTGGGCGATGGTAGCAATGTACGAGTTGTTGACCTTGCAAAACGTATAGAAGCATTGGAGAAGAAGGTGGGGGAATCAGTAGCCTAAGAAGCGAAAACGAGTTTCTTAGGCACGAAAATAAATCTCTCAATCTTTTTAAAAAGCAACTTGAACAACTTCTTCAAGAGTCATATGTTGACCTGCCAACTAGCCAGACTGGGGGGTTTTGATTTGAATTTGACTTAGTGGGATAATAATGTGCGAGTTTTTGGGATGATAAAGAATAATTTTGTCATCCCAAAACTCAAAGGAAGTATCGGGAGTGCTAGATAATCTCTATGAAATAGCTATGCGTTGGTATGGTAGTGGCAGTCAGATAGCTTGACTATTAATGGCGCCGAGTTTATAAAGTTATTATGATAATGATTATTGTTATAGTAAAGTTTTATGGAACTTGCTCCACCTCACTTACCTAGAAAAACAAGCCTTGCGATTATTGGGGCTGGTCCTCATGCGTTAACATTTGTTACCCATTTGCTGCAAAAGCGCGCAAAAATGCGTTCTAAATTTACAGTGTTTGACCCCAGTGGCAGATGGATGAGTCGATGGCGCCAGCAATTTGCAGCATTAGAAATACCTCATTTGCGTTCCGCAGCGGTTCACCATCCAGACCCGAATGCTTTCGGATTGCGAAAATTCGCTGAGTCCCGTTCGAGTGAACTTTTTGCTCCTTATGATTTACCAGGAACTAAGCTATTTGATGATTTTTGTACTGATGTTATTTCTCGGTGGGATTTAAATAATCAAGTACACCAGAATGCAGTAACTCAGATTATTCCAGGTGTTAACTGCTTTCGTATACACTTACAAGACGGGCAATCAATTACTGCAAAGCGAGTAGTACTTGCAACTGGTGGCGCCAAATTGCAAATACCTGATTGGGTAAAACAGATTAAATCAGGGTATCCACAAAATAAGCTTTGCCATTCAACAAGTGTAGATTTGCGTTCAAAACACCTTGCTGGAGAAAAGGTATTAATTATTGGTGGTGGTCTAACTAGCGGACACTTAGCAGTTGGCGCCATTTCCAGAGGTGCAAAAGTCCACCTAATGATTAAAAGACAACTACAAGAAAAGTTATTTGATGCTGAACCAGGTTGGCTCGGACCAAAGTATCTCAAAGGATTTTTTGCTTGTTCAGATTATAAAGAGCGCTCCAAAATGATTCAGCAAGCACGAAATGGTGGTTCGATAACACCAGAAATAGGTATGCAACTACGGCGCCTAGTACGTAATGGTAATCTCAAAATTGATGAAAATTGCCAAGTGGTAAAAGCTGAGTGGTTAGGAAATAGTTGGTTGATTAAATGCAGTGATGATAGTACACACGAGTTTAGCCAGATTTGGTTATCTACTGGTAGCCAATTTGATGTTACAACTGAACCATTACTTAAAGATGTTTTAGCAGCTTATCCAATGAACATAGTTAATGGTTTACCTGTGCTAGAAGAAAATTTACGATGGCATGGTTGTGATTTATTTATCATGGGAGGATTAGCTGCTTTACAAGTTGGCCCTACCGCACGAAATTTATCAGGCGCCCGAATGGCATCTGATAAAATTGTACCAGCTATTATTAATTAATATTCAGCGCTTAGTGTAATAATTGTGGTCGGAGAAACTGCCGACAAAATCTTATCCAGGAACAGCAGGTACCTCTTGGAGCAAGTCGGGTTCATTGTTTATAAATGTAATTTGCAATGTCCCTACTAGCTCTCTTACAGCATAATTAAGTTTTATTAAACTGTTTTTACTAAAATTACAAAAGCTACTCCTTGTAACTTAGCCTCAAAGATGTTAACAGGATGAAAACCAGCTTTAGACCAAACCCGAAGCGCGCGTTGATTAAATGCTGCTATCGTGACTCGATACATAGGAGGGTCAAATTCTTTACAAGCAAAATTTAAAACTGCTTCTACATAGTCAATACCTCTACCTTTTCCGATTAAATCTGGGCAAACACCCATTCCAATATCTAACGCAGGTACGTTGTAATCACCTCCGTTTACCTGCCCATCTTCCCCAAAACTACAAAAACCCGCAAATTCTTGTTCTTCAAAAATACCGTAGAAGTGATTGCTCGAATCTAGAAAATATTGAACGTTTTTTTCAATTTCGGTAGGATTAAAATTGTAGAAATCAAGCGGTGTCTCATAACGCCACGTAGCACATGCACGTGCGTTAGCTTCATTCAAAGGCAGAATACTCAAGGGCATAAACTTTAATTAAAAATCGTAATTTTTGTGGTTGGATATTACAACTATATTTATAATATATTTTTAATTTATTTATTATTAACTTAATTTTTGACATGTCAGAAAATAAAACTGTTCTATACACTTTATCACGTTCTAAATTTCTACGCTTAGGGTTTCTGTTTATTTTTTGTGAGTTTGTTGTTGCTAACTGTAGCATTGTGAAGGCAATAAGTCAGTCTCAGCCTACACTCAAAGCTAGCCGATTCAAGACACTATCTAAAGGTTTTAATTTAGAGCATTGGCAGCGAAATGAGCTAAATGACGGGCATTATACAGAAGCAACTTTATTGCAGTATAAAAGCTTGGGTTTAACTTATACTAGGCTACCAGTTGTTTTATCTAAGTTTTTAGATGATAGTAATCCAAGTGTTTTGAAAAAAGATTTTCTTGTGGCTTTAGATGCAATTATTCAAATGCACGTTAAAACGGGATTAGGAATTATTTTATCTCCTTTCAATCATCCTCCTGAATTACATACTGACCCTGCTGTACTTGCAAAATATGTATCTTTCTTCAAAGCTTTTGCTACTCATCTTCGTAACACAAACCCAGAAAAAGTTTTTTTAGAAGTAATGAACGAACCTTTGGCAGATACACCTGAAATTTGGAATAAAATTCAGCCTAAATTAATTGCAGCTATTCGTTCAGGCGCCCCAAATCATACAATTATTGCTAGTTCAAACATGAAAGTCAGCGCTAACGACTGGAGTAATGTTCGAGCGATGCCAAAGACTCAAGTTTTCAAAGACAAAAATGTAGTATATAATTTTCATCTTTATGACCCGTTTGTTTTTACCCATCAAGGAGCAAGCTGGGGGTGGCGTGCTTCGCAATACATGAAAAATATTCCTTACCCTTCAACTCCTCAATTAGTCGCACCTTTGCTTGCACAAATTCAAGATTCTGAAGCAAAATCCGCAGTAGAAAGATATGGTCAGGAAAAATGGAATAAAGCTAAGTTACTTCGCGAATTGGCGCCAATAGCGGCATGGGCAAAAAATAATAGAGTGAATGTAACATGTAATGAAATTGGAGCTATACCTTGGACAACTCCTAGAGATTCAATGCTTCGCTATTTAAAAGATGTTAGAGAAGCTTTAGAAACATATGGAATTCCTTGGGGGCACTGGTTTACATTAGATATAAATGATAAAGAAGTTATGCAAGCAGTTGGGTTGAAAGTTTTATGATATTTGGAACGGGCAGGGATGCCCATTCCACAAGAGGCCATTCCACAAGAACTTATTCTACAAAATAGGGATTTAGGATTCTAAATTTTGTAGTCCAAGTGATATTTTACTGTGCTGTTCAATTTGTCCCATAACTTGTTTTGCGCGCTTAATCACTACAGGTGGTAAACCTGCTAACCTGCCAGCTTCAATACCATAAGACTTTTGGGCACCACCAGGTTGAACTTGGTGTAAAAAGATAATTTGGTCGGGCATTTCTTTTACAGTTACTTGATAGTTAGCAACATTAGGTAAAATACTTGCCAATTCATTCAACTCATGATAGTGGGTAGCAAAAATAGTACGTGATTTAATTTCGGCGCCTAAATATTCTGCAACAGCCCAAGCTATAGAAAGACCATCAAAAGTTGCCGTTCCCCGACCTATCTCATCCAGCAACACTAACGACCTATCAGTAGCATGATTAAGAATATTCGCCGTCTCATTCATCTCCACCATAAACGTAGACTGACCCGTTGCTAAATCATCCACGGCGCCAACACGAGTAAAAATTCTGTCACAAACCCCCAACTTCGCAGATTTTGCAGGTACAAAACTACCAATTTGTGCCATTAATTGAATTAACCCAACCTGACGCAAATAACAACTCTTGCCACTCGCATTAGGTCCCGTCAAAATTATTAAATCTGGAGAACCCTCTTCTTCTTCTTTGCGTCCTTCGCGTCCTTTGCGGTTCATACCTCCCAAATGAATCGAATTAGGAACAAAAAACCCAGCAGGAATAGACTGTTCCACCACAGGATGGCGCCCATTCACTACATTTATTTCTCTACCTTCCACCATCTCCGGACGGCAATAACCTTGCATTACAGCCAACTCAGCCAACCCGCACAACACATCAGCAGCAGCAACCGCGCGTGAAATATTGCGAATTGACTCAGCATAAGCAGCAACCTCATCACGCAACGCGACAAAAACCTCATACTCCAACTTATACAAATCATCTTGAGCATTAAGAATCCGCGTCTCCCGTTCCTTCAACTCTGCCGTAATATAACGTTCCTCATTCGTCAGCGTTTGCTTACGAATATAATTACTTGGCACCTGGTCAGCCTTAGCACGCGAAATACTAATATAGTAACCAAAAGTCTTATTAAACCCAACTTTCAAATTTGGAATACCAGTGCGCGCACGTTCATCAACTTCCAAATTAGCAATCCATCTTTGGTCTTCCTCAACCAAAGCTTTCCTTTCATCCAATTGAGGATTAACACCCGAACGAATTAAATTACCTTCCTTAATAATAATCGGCGGCGCCTCTACAATATGAGCGCTAATTTTTCGACCAATCACTTCAAGCTCAGGAGGAAACTTTTGCAGCGCTTTCAAAAAAGGCGCCTTAGCATCAGCCACCAAGTAAGCTAACTCAGGCAATATAGCCAGCGAATCAGCCAAAGCCTTTAAATCGCGAGCATTCGCCGTTCCCGACCCAGTACGTCCCGTCAACCGTTCTAAATCATAAATTCGTTTTAATAACTGCCGAATATCATGACGCAAAGCAGTATTTTCAATTAACTCCTGAATTGTATCTTGACGCGCATTAATTCCCTTAATATCTAGTAGCGGTTGTAACAACCATCTTCGCAGTGCGCGTCCACCCATAGATGTAGAAGTTCTATCAAGCGCCCATAATAAAGAACCATAATAAGTACAATCGCGTACTGTCTGCGTAATTTCTAGGTTACGTCGAGTTTGATTATCTACGATTAAAAAATCAGTTAAAGTATACGAACGTAGCGGTTGCAAAGGAACCAAATTATGTTTCTGTGTCTCTTCTAAATATTGAAGCAACCCACCTGCCGCGCGTGCAGCCAAAGGCAAATGTTCACAGCCAATACCTTCTAAAGAACGTAGCTTAAACTTTTGTAATAAACGACTACGTGCTTCACCTAAAGAAAAAGGAATTTGAGAACGAAAACTATAGCAAAAACTTGGTGGTAAACATTCTGGCAAACTCGAAGACTTTTCACCAGGACGTAATAAGGCGCCTAAATCAGGAGCATTTGTAGGTATTAACACCTCCGCAGGTTGCAACCGCATAATTTCCTGCGTCAAGTGTTCTAAATTACTAGCTTGTGTTGTTAAAAATTCTCCTGTAGATATATCTGCATAAGCTAATCCCCAAGAATCCACGGCAATTACAACCGCAGCAAGGTAATTATTGCGACTAGCTTTGAGCATTCCATCTTCAAGCAGCGTACCAGGAGTAATAATGCGCGTTACTTCCCGACGTACTAATCTTCCTGCTGCTTCCGAAGCATCTTCTACTTGGTCACAAATTACAACAGCGTAACCTTTCTCTACCAAATCTGTAGCGTGACGTTCCCAAGCATGATGCGGAACACCAGACATTGCGACTCTTCCTTGTTCTCCTGCTTGCTTGCTAGTGAGTACGAGTTCCAATTCCTGTGCTAATACAACCGCGTCACCGAAATAACATTCAAAGAAATCACCTACCCTATAAAAAAGCACCGCATGGGGATGCATTTCTTTGACTTCGACGTAGTGCTGGTACATTTGACTGAGCTTGCTAACATCTACCTTACGGTGGTCTGTAATGAAAGCAGCAGAAGCATTAGAACCTGGTTGGGATGCAGAGTAAGAAGCTGTCATAGTATCTAGATTACAAAAGTCAACCTGCCAATATCCGATAATAGCTTGTTGTTGCAGTTACTTGAACTTTGTTCAACGATTATTTATTTTTCGTATGATTTTGTTTAAGCAGCTAGTTTTCGGATATAGTACATAAAGTCTAGTATAAATAGAAAAAATTGGCAACGGATACAACGGATGTAACGGATGGTTTATTAGTTTTACTCAAGCACTACTCTGGGCGCCGCAAAATGAAGTTAGATAAAGCATCTAAAATAATTTTATAGATTTAAATCAAATTTGATACGTAGCCATGCTAGATTACAAATTGCCGCGAAATCTACCTTCTGCGGAAGAACTATCCGACTCGGACGAGACACCCGTGGATAACGAGCTGCAAGAATTAATACCAGGACTTTTAAAAGCAATCTTATTGATGCTATGGTCTGAACGGATGGACTGGTTCTTCGGTATTGATATGGGTATTTATAGTCACCCTGATAAACCGCCAATTGTGCCAGATGGTTTTTTGAGTTTGGGGGTTGAAAGGTTTTATGATGAAGAATTACGTCCAAGTTATGTACTTTGGGATGAAAATGTAGTACCAATTTTGGCGTTAGAAGTAGTATCACAAACCTATCGCAAAGAATATAGTGCTAAAAAAGACGAGTATGCATCGTTGGGTGTGCTGTACTATGTAATTTATTCATCACGGCGCCGTCGTAAACCTCGCTTAGAAGTACACAAACTAGTAAACGGAGAATATGTATTACAGCAAGGCAACCCAGTTTGGATGCCAGAAATCGGGTTAGGAATTGGTTGTGAAAGAGGAATTTATGCAGGAGTTCCTCGCGAGTGGCTATATTGGTATGACCAAAACTCAAAGCGATATCCAACACCCCAAGAACAGGTCAAAATAGCCGAACAACAAGCACAAGCAGAAGCACAACGCGCAGAAAGACTTGCAGCAAAATTACGCGAGTTAAATATTGACCCTGAAAGTATTTAGCTTTAACGCAAATTCTCTAACAATGTTTCCAGCACTTGATAACCCCATTTGAGTGTTATTAATCCGCAGATACTTCCTAGTACTAAACAGCCTATAATGCCTCTAGTTAAAGTTAGTGGATAATCAAAATAGTAGGTTGTACCCCAATATGTTGCAGCAATTACGAGTCCAATTGTTGCCCCAGCGCTAAAGCGTTTAATCGATGACATCATTTTTCTCCTTTCATATTTAATTTAAAAAATTATTTGACAAAAAAAGCTGGTATCACATGAAGTACAATATCGGCGACAAAGTGAGCAATCACTGCCGCTAAAATACCGCGTTTCCAATATAACCATCCAAATAAGGTTCCAGCTAAGGTATTTAGAATAATTATATTGAGAACGATTATAGGTATTAATTCCTTATATATTTGTGCTGTTAGCGGTAAGTGTAAGGCGCCGAAAAGTAATGCCGCAATAATATTTGCCGCCCAAATCATGCCATTGTTTGGCTGTGGTCTTCGCAATATTTTAGTAAAAAGCCATATGAAAAAGCTCATTATAAACAAGCGCATTATAATTTCTTCGTTAATACCTGCGCTAATTGACCCAAGAAACCCCGCTATGGCTTGTGGTGATTTAATATCTCTGGCTATATTAGCAACATCTGGTGGTAAAATAAAAGATGATAAACGACTGAGTAATAATAATACGGCACCTGTGATTAAACCAATAATAAAGGCATAGCGTGCGGATTTGAGAAAGTTTTGTAATGCTTTCGGTTCGCGTGCGAGTAATGCTCGTAAATCGCGCGTTCCTAATCCAACTTTAGCCCCTAAATGCAGTCCTAGTAAAATAACTGGAATATTGATAAGCGTTTGTAGCAAAGAACCAATTAATACTTCTCCTAAGCTAGGAATTGGTAATTTCAACAAGTCACTAACATAAGGGATGCCCGCTAGGAAAGCAATGAAAGATGCTAGTACAATAATTGTAAAGATTAGTAAATTTAATTGCTGGTGCCTATTTTTACTGGTTGCTGATATATTATTTGAGGATTCCATAAGATTAACCTCACTTTTAATGTGTGATTGACTACCTATACAATAGCTATAAGCTTATACACAATTTTCTTACTAACCGCACATCTTTAATATGACTTTAGTCATGTTGCTTTTGGCGCCAGTACTGGAAAATATAAGTTATAACCTCTTACCTCTGTGCCCTCTGTGTCTCTGTAGTGATATAAATAATTATTACCACAGACACACGTAGAGAGGAGAACTTTACTTATGCTATTATCACGTCGATTTATTTGGATATTTCGCGGTGCCGAATGGTTAGTGCTACTATCTTGGATTTTATCGGCAAATGTATATAAGCAGTTTAAAACAACCCCAGAATTACTATTGCCTTTTGTTATATTTGGCATTGGTTTTTTTGGGCTTAGTTTTATTTTCCCTATAAATCGTTTGTTGTGGCAACGGCGATTGTATTTATATGTACAAATGGGTTTGCTAGTGGCAGCACAAGTAATTTTTGTAGGTTTTAGTACGTTGTTTTTAGTATTTATAGTCAAAGCTTGTTTTTTATTGAGGTTTAAAGAACTAATATTATTTACTTGTATATCAGGTTTAGCATTTGTACTAGGACAAACTTGGGGAGTATCAACGTCAACGTTTGCTCAAGACATGCTAACCAAGCTAAAACAATGTGAGTTGGTTTCTGCTGATTTTGGTTCGTTTTCTGATTTGGCGCCTGGTTTAGCAGATTTTATTGCTTTTAATGCCCTAATTGTTTTGCTTAATTATATACTACGCGCAGAACGTAAAAGTAGACTAAAAGCAGAAGCCTTAACGCAAGAAGTGGAAGCTTTAGCGACAAAATTAGAACGAACTCGTATTGCCCGTGAGATTCATGATTCGCTTGGTCATACTTTAACTACATTGGGTGTTAAAGCCGAACTAGCGCAAACAATTCGTGATAGTAACCCAGAAAAAGCGCTTCAAACATTAGATACAATCAAGCAATTAGTTGATATTTGTCTTCAAGACGTGCGTCGTGCAGTAAAAACAATGCGTGAAGAAGATTTTGATTTAAATGTAGCACTACCAACGTTATTTAATGAGTTTCAAGTATCCACACGCGCTCTTCAAGTTCGCTATTCTGTCGAATTACCCAGCTTATCTTTACATATAAGTCATCAACTTTACTGCATTGTCCAAGAAGGTTTAACTAATATTCGTAAACACGCAGGCGCCAAAAATATTAATTTACGTGGTTATGCTACTACTGAATATATAATGATAGATTTAGAAGACGATGGAAAAGGTTTTAATGATAACGAAGAACATTCTAACGGCTTTGGGTTGTGTGGAATGCGCGAACGGGTAAAGTTACTTAACGGAGAAATTCAAATTCATAGTATCCTTAATCAAGGAACTTCAATTCACGTGAGGATTCCGCGATGATACGCTTGTTATTAGTAGACGACCAACCCAATTTTCGCTCTAGTCTTGCCGAATTATTATCGTTGCAAGAAGATTTAGAAGTAGTTGGGCAAGCAAATCATGGACAAGAAGCAATTACCCTTACCCATCAACTTCAACCCGACGTTATATTAATGGATGTACGAATGCCTGTTTGTGATGGAGTTACCGCAACCAGAGAAATTCATCAAACTTATCCTTGGATACGTATACTAGTACTAACTACCTTTGATGAAGACGAGTACATTCAAAAATCACTGCAAGCAGGCGCCTTGGGTTACTTACTCAAAAATACACCAGCAAAACAGCTAGCAGAATCAATTCGTGTATTATACCAAGGATACGGACAACTTGGCCCAACGATAGCACCAAAAGTCTTCTCACAAATAACTTCAACCTCTATACCACGTAAACCAAATTACGAACAGATTCTCAGCGCGCGGGAAATAGAAGTTCTAAAACTTGTTGCCCAAGGTAAAACCAATCGAGAAATAGCTACATTACTTTATATTACGGAGGGAACCGTAAAGAATCATATTACCCACATCTTAGGTCAACTTGGATTAAACAGTCGTACTCAAGCAGCACTTTGGGCACAAGAAAATATCAAGATTTATTGATAAGTTATGTATGCAAAAAGTAGCTATAAATAGTAGACTGAAGCTCGTTAACTTTTATATAGCAGCATTCTCAACAAGCTTAAAGAAACCGGGCAACAGTCACGAAAAATTAACGTTTTATAGCAAAGTCTTTGTCAAGAAGCCCGGTTTCTAGGCGTGCATTCCGGTGAGTTAACAGCTTGTGGTGGTAAACAAAGATAACTTGTAAAATCTGTATCAATAACAAATCCTATTTATCGTCCCAGAATTTTCCTGGCTTCTTGTTCAGCATTCTCAGTGATGCGGGGAATTAAAGTATATGTAGTAGTTAAATCCATTTTTTGCCCGACTCGCAGTGTTTTTAGCGGACTGAGAAATTCAAGCTCTACATAAGCCTTTGGGTCTAAGTTTGTATAAATTTCAGCACTACTGTTATTATCAGGATAACTTGCTCCAGGTACTCTTGGTGAGTCGATGCGGACTGCAACTTTTTTGCCCATCCATAATAATGTACTAGCATCACTGCCTATTTTGTGAGATTTATTGCGGTCGCGCGTTAAAGATAATAAGCCGTTATTAACCTTTAAGTTAGCTGGTAAATTTTCAGATCGCTTGTTATAACCTTCAGGAAAAATCGACGGTTGGGGTAGCGCTGCGTAGACTGTAACTGGGTCGTGTAGCTGTGTAACTATCCATACAGAAACATTTTGCGGCTTACCCTTAACTTTTTCGTAAGTTGTGGTAATTTTCATTACAGGTTTGCGCGGTTCAAGTGTAATTTTACGGTAGACGCGGATGCCATAGAAGGGGTCAATGGGGGAAATTAGAGTCACTTCGCGGCGATTAACTTTTGCAGTAAATGGTACAGAATCAAATGTAGCTGGTGGAGGCCAACCTTTTCCTGTGATTTTTTCCCATGCAGACTGAGGTGCAGGCCAGGTTTTATCACCCCCGGCGCCGAAATAACCCCATTCTTCAGATTTAACATTAGGCGCCTTACCATATACCGGGTCATTTTCCCAAAATGTAGCTTCTCCACCTTTGAAGCGAAACTGCATTATCCGTCCAACTTTTGGAACTATAACTGCTTCTACTTGACCGTTACTTAAAATATAAGAATCTTGCCAACCTTGGTAATTAGTTTTTGTGACTGTAATTGTTGCTCTTGTATTTGCAGTTACTTCTAAACAACAAAAAACTGTAATAAATAATGCTAAATAAAATAATCGCAACCTTTTAATCCAAGCATTAGAAGAAATATTTTTTATCATTTTTGATGGTTACAAATTATTCTGACCCGGTTTAATTCCTGCAATATTCAAGCGAATGCGGTAAATACTATTACCTGCTGTAATATAAAGTGTTTTGTAGTCTTTATCGCCCCAAGCCAAATTTGTTACGGACTGAGGTACCGCAATTTTGTTTAAAAGTTGACCTGTGGGTGAGAAAATCCATATTCCTCCAGAACCGCTACAGTAGATATTGCCCTTAACATCCACCTTCATACCATCAGGTACACCTTTATCTGTGAGTCCAGCTAACTCTGCAAACACTCTACTGTTTGCTAATGTCCCATCTGGTTGAACATCAAAAACGCGGATATGTAATTTTTCGGAATCACTGACGTATAATTTTTTTCATCTGGTGAGAAAGCGATTCCATTGGGACGCACCATCTCTTTGCTCAACAAAGTTAGGATTCCATCTGGTGAAGAGCGATATATACCATAAAAGCCAAGTTCTTCCTGTTCTTTTTTTATACCGTAGGGTGGGTCAGTAAAATAAATGCTACCATCCGACTTAACTGCAATGTCGTTAGGGCTATTGAGGCGTTTTCCTTGGTAGCGTTCAGCCAAGATTGTAATTTTCCCGTTTTTCTCTGTGCGTGTTAGTTGGCGGTTATGTTGAGCAGTAATTAATCGTCCTTCTTTATCTAAGGTATTACCGTTGGGATTTCCCGCAGGACGACGAAATATAGAAGGTTTGCGGTTAGGCGCCCATTTATAGATTGTATCGGCAGGGATATCACTAAACAGTAAAAAGCCGCTTGGATTCCAAACTGGACCTTCTGTAAATTTGAAACCATCAGACAACTTTTCTACCTTGGCGTTGCTATCTATAATAGCTGGTGGCAGAGCGTAAGTGTTTCCGCAGCTTTGCTGTACCATTAACAAGCTTATTAATAAACTACACACTCTTAATTGTTGTAAAGCCATTTTTCTCATACAAACTATATTTTTGGTACAGGAACAACTTTTCTCACTTTACCATCACTCTTGGATGTAACATATATTTCCCCCTCTTCATCTATTCCGAACCGGACATCAGAACGTTTGCTACCAATAATTTGGAGGAAAGTAGCTTCTTTTTTCCCATTAAAAAGCCTAAGTTCTTTTATCTTTGCCTGTTTACCGTTTACAAGTTCATCTACAGGTACATGAAAAAAACGCGCGTCATTGCCAAAATCAGCAAAAATATATTGACCAACTAATTCAGGGATTGCTTTACCCCTATAAACATAACCACCTGTAATTGCAATTCCATAAAAACCTGGATAGTTTTTTGGTACATGATGACTATATTGGGCAACGGGATAGGTATAACCATACTTGGTGTCATCTTTGGGTAGAGAAAAGAGAATATTCTCATTTTTTTCATTTATTACCCAAGTTCCTGGGAGCATCCAGTTTTGGCAGATCGACTTTTTTAGACCAACCATATAGTAGGGTTTGTGGCGCCAAATAATTATGTTTCTTCCAAAACTGGATGCTCCCAAGTTCCTTCTCGGTTTCCCCATCCATAATTGGCGCCTTTAATTCCAAGATTTACTTCTTCTATTAAAGCCTGACCTGTATCAACAATTAGCATTTTTTGCTCACCACCTGTATCCCAGCTAAAACGATGAGGATTACGCAACCCATAAGCCCAAATTTCCCCTAATGTCTTTATACTTGCATCATTAGCAAAAGGATTATCTTGAGGAATGCTATACTTGCCATTGGCACTATTTTTACCAAAAGGATTTATCCGAATAATTTTACCTAAAGGTGTACTTAAGTCTTGCCCATTATTAAGGGGGTCTGTATCGCTGACTGGAAAACCATCACTACCTCCATCAGCAACCGCAATATATAACATACCATAATCAGTCTTTCCCGGTTTTGCATTAGGGTTAAAACCTAATTGACCTGTATTATGGTCTTCATAGGGCTTCTCAATACGCATTATTTCCCTAAATGTTCCTGTAAAAGTATTTGCTACAGGCTTATCGGCTTTCCATTCTATAATTACTTCATGGTGAGAGCTTTCTATAGTATTGCCTTCGCTATCAATAATTTTTTTGACAACAGGAAAATCAGGAATATGATTATTTTTTTCTTCACTATGTACAGTGTAAAAAATTCCATTTTTAGCAAATTCTGGATGGAACACAAAATAACCAAAACCCTGTTGTCCAGTATCATAGCTGAATCCTGAAGATACTAAATTTTTAAAATTCATATATAGAGAAGCTTTGCCATTCATAATTACATATAGCTTTCCTCGCATGTCATTAACAAATAACCTGCCACTACCGTCACCTGCGTAGGTTAAAAAGTTCAATCGTGCTACTCTTTCTCTCGCGGTTCCACTTTTAGGAATTTGTACAATTTCTTGAAGCGCTATAGCTAATTTTGATTTTTCTATTTTTTCAGGAATCGGGTTAGTTATCTGGGCATGAGAAATACTGGAAAAAGCTATACTTGAAACAATAACTAAGCAAATACAAAAAATAATGTATAACTTTTTCATTCACGTGAAGATGCTGATGTTAATATTATAACTACGTGTAAGAATAATTGTAGCATGAGATGTGCGCGAAAGCGGGAAAACTGCGCCCTTCGTGCCCGACTCATGACATGAGTTGAATCATTTGCAGGCAGTTAGAAGCTACATCATTTTGTGGGTCAAGCTTGAGTGCTTGTTGCCATTCGGAGATTGCTTTTTTAAATTCTCCTTGCAATGCCCATAATTTACCTGCTAAGGCATGAAAGTTTGCATTGCTGTAATGTAAAGCAATAGCGTTGTTGTTATACGCTACTGCTTCGGAATGGCGCCCTTGTGAAAATAAAGACAGCGCTTGTCTGTGATGCCAAATAGCTTGGTCATGAAGACGAATTAAATCAGATAAATCTGTTTTGCAACGTCTACAAGTTGAAGATGGGGGAGATAATGGACGATAAACGGCGCCACAGACAGGACATTTCATAATTTTTTATTCTTCCTCATTATTATTGGCGTAGTAAAGAAAATCTTCCAGTTCTTCTTGTAGCTCTAATAACTCTGTACTATTTTGAGAAATTGCATCTTCAATTTGGTCTAATAAATCTTGTAATTCTTCTGCTTGTTCTGAGTCTAAGGTTTCTAGTAGTTTTTGGGCGCCTTCTAAAAGTGTTGCTAGTTCTGTGTCGATTTCTGCCTTATCTACTATGCTTTCTGCGGAGACTTCAATTGTTTCATCGCTTTCAAATTCAAACAATGATTCTAAATCTGCCCTTGCTTTTGTTAGTTCATGACTAGATAGTTTTTGTATACCTGCATTATTTACTACTAGTGTTCCTTGTTGACCTTTACCTTTTTCGGTGGTGGTGACGGTGAGAATACCATTTAGGTCAAAGTCAAAGTGAACTTCAATTTGAATATCTCCTGCTGGTTTGGGTGGTAAGTTCTCTACTTTATAGGAACCTAGAGGAACATTTTCTTCAGCGATTGTATTTTCACCTTGAAAAACTTCAATTTCTACTATTTCTTGCTTGTCAAATGCGGTGGAATAAACATGGGAGCGAGAAACAGGAACAACGCTATTGCGGGGAATAATTACACTAAAGTAACCCGGTATAAGACCCATTGGTGTAGTTACAGCCGCAGCAACTCCCAACGAATGGGGAATTACGTCTACAAGAATAGCATCTACAGATTCGCCTACTAGTACACCTGCTTGTAATGCGGCGCCTAAAGCTACACAAAGGTCTGGTTGAATGCCATCTGTAGGAGCTTGACCTAAATGTTCTTCAATCATTTGTTGCACTAGGGGAATGCGTGTAGAACCACCAACTAAAATAATTCGGTCAATTTGTTCGGGTTCTAATTTTGCATCTGTAAGGGCACGGTCTATTGCCTGTAACGTTTCTTCTAATAGTGGACGAATTAATTTTTCAAAATCTGCTCGCGCAACTTCTGTCTCTAAATGTAGTGCAGTTTTGCCTTTATTACCCAAATAAGCTTCTCTAACTGTAGCAAAAGCATGGGAACTCAATTCAATTTTTACCTGTTCTGCTGCACTTTGAAGACGTGCCTGGGTGGCGGCATCATCTGGCACATCTACATTATGCTGTTTCTTAAATAGACTTCCTAAATGAAGTTGCAAAAGCCTATCAAAATCGTCTCCACCCAAGCGGTTATTACCATGACTTGCTAATACTTCTGTGACTTCGCCCGTAATTTCCACAACCGATACGTCAAAAGTACCACCTCCTAAGTCATAAACTACAACCCGTTCAGTTTCTTCTGAGCGTAAATCATAAGCTAAAGCTGCTGCTGTTGGTTCGTTGATAATTTGTAATACTTCTAAACCAGCTATTTCGCCAGCAGTTTTAGTTGCTTGTCGTTGAGCATCTGTAAAATAAGCTGGAACTGTTATAACCGCTTGGCTGATTGTTGAGCCTAAAGCATTTTCTGCTCGTTGTTTCAGTGCGCGAAGAATAATAGCAGAAACTTCATGAGGTAGGTACTCTTTATCTCCTAAAGTGGTTTTATGGTCGGTTCCCATCCAGCGCTTAATTGATTTTACAGTGCGCTCTGGCGCCGCAGCGTACTGACGGAGTGCTTCGCGTCCTACCAGCAACTTACCTGTATCACTAAATCCCACACACGAAGGTAATATTAAGTCTCCATCTTCTCCAGGCAATACACGCACTTGTCCGTTTTCGACAATTGCCACTTCCGAATTTGTTGTGCCTAAGTCAATACCAACTGCTTTCATAGTTTTTAAAATTGAAGAAATATTTAAAAGTTATTTGCCCGTAGTTCTCAGCCGCTTCACAATAAGGATACAAGATAATGTACTTTTAATTAATAGCGTGTTTAAGTTTTAAGACTATTTGTTTCTTGTGTTGCAACAATTACTTGTGCTTCTCTAAGTACAATATCACCCCATAAATAACCCCGCACTACTTCTTGAATTACCGTATTGTCTGTAACATCAGCTTTTTGTTCACGACCAATAGCATACATTTTCTGAGAATCAAAAGCTTTTCCTATACATGTAATAGGAATAACACGGCGTTGCCGTAGAATCTCTAAGAGCGAGCGTCTAATTAACTCTACCCCTTCTTGATTACTGGTGATAATTTCGCTTAATGACTCTGATGTAGGTGTTTCTTTAGATACTTCCGATTGCCTTTCTGACCCAAAAAACCACGCTCCAAATTTTTCCCAAAGGCTTTTTTGTGGAACATCTTTTGGCGCCGAGGCAACAGATAATGTTTCTAATTCTCCTTTCCAGTAAGTACAAGCTCTATCTAAAGCATCTAGGATACCCAATAAATCTTTTAGCAGTTTTTCTTGCTGTTGCTCAAATTGACTTAATGCCTGTTTTTGGGTCTCCTCTAGACGTATTTGAAATTGTTCTTTATCTTTTGCATTTACTTCTAATGCTTGCTGAAGAGTATCTTGACTCTTGAGCAATAATTTAGATTGTTGCTTGACTTCATGGCGTAAAGCTGTCCATTCTGCAACCATTTGATAGGTATCAAAGGAGTTTGTGTTCGGTTCTTCTCCTAAATAAGGCTGAGGCGCCTGTTCTGATTGTTCTGATTGTTCTGAGTGCAAATAATCTAGAAATTTGGCAAATAAAGCTTCTTTGTCTGTTGTCATTTGTGATTACTAAAAAGTAGTTAAAAAATTAAAATGTGGCACGAATTAAATCATTAAGGCTAATTTCTAATTGGGCGATTGCTTTTTCTTCCACTTGTTTTAATATTTCTTGATTTAGTTCTGCTTGCAAGGGGCGAACTTTCAAAAAATCTCCAGGTTGAGTTGTCTCTCCTTTGCGAAGTGCCTCATAAGCTTCTCGAACTGCTTTAAACTCTTTTGGATAAGTATGAGCAGGAAATTCACGCAGTTTTGCATGATACGCCGCTTTTATTTCGGCGCCTGTTGCTCCTGGAGATATACCTAATTGTTCGTAGTGTGATGTCATAATTTATGAAAAACTCATGTATTAAAGACGGTTGATTAATTATTCAAATAATTCCTGAAAACCACCTCTTGTTCTACCTTTTAGTTTTTTACGCTTAGGAGGCGAGTTTCTAAACATAAATTCAAAGTCATCTTCATCGTCATCCTCATCATCTTCATCGTCATCGTCATCAAAATCAGGCATCCTATTTAACATCATTTGCTTAAGTTCTGGAAGCATCCGCTCAAACTCAGCTTTAGGAACTTTATTGCCAACTAATTTTCTCAGCATCTTTTCTATTAAATCATCCATATCTGACATATCTAGATTGTCAAAGTCCTCTGGGTCTGGTATCATGCTTGCCGTTTCTTGATTTGAGAGAAAGGCCTGTTCTTCTCTAAATGCTTGTAAGGCTTTCGCATCTTGAAGGCGCCGAGCTATTTCAAATCCTTGTTGCTTCAATTCTTCATATTTTGGATGTTCATCATCGTAGGTAGTAGCTCTAGCTAAAAGCAGTAATGGGTTTTGCGGTTCCCGACGTAGTGCTTCGTCCAGGGCAGGTACAAGGGTTTCAACGGCGCCATAACGACGTGCTTTGAGTTGAATATTTGCCAGTGCATTTCCTGGTTGGGGTATAGTGTCGAGATAGGCACGTACAGGAAGTTCTAATTTTTGAGGACTATTTTCTTTGACAGCTAAGACAACTAAATGGGTAGTTCTAGCTTCTGGGTGTTCTGCTGATAAGTTGAACAATTTTTGTAAATACTGATTTATTAAAGCTGCGATACCTTTTTCACGTTTGGCGAAGAGGTGAATAGAAAGGGTTATCGCCTGTAATACATGAATTTGCTCACTTCCAGATACTTTTTGCAGGAGAGTGTCCCATGCTTTGGTGGCTGCTTTTTGGTCTAATACAACTTTACCGCCAGAATTGGGCGGACTTTTAACTGCATCTACAAATATATGACAAGCACGTATTGCCGGGTCTTTTTGGTCTTCGCCCTTTAATAAACGGCTAAATAATGGATAGCTCTTTGTAGATAATGCATCTATCCAAGGTAATATTTCTATTTCTGTATCAACACTAAGGTCGTCAAAGTGCTTACCAAAACGGCGCCGAGCTTCATTCAGTGCTTGTTTATCTCCTACTTCTTCCCAACAACCCAGCAAGGTTTCGTAAACTTCTTCATATCGACACCCACCTTCAATGGCTTGGGTCATTAGTTCTATTGCTTCTGTATAATTATCGTCACTAGCTTCTAATAGTCCCTTACGTCCCAATACTTCTGGCGATGTGGGACATATGCGTTCTGCTTGTTGCAAAGCTCCTAAAGCGGCACGTCCGCGATCTAATGCAACATAGGCATCTGCCATCCAGCAGTGGAGGTGAGCTAAGGTTGGTTTTAAGCGTGTATCTGGCCATTCTTGGGGTTTTTGTTTCCCTTCCTGCTCCAACCACCGCAAAAATTGTGTTAAAACACGTGGGCGTTCTTGGTCGGAATCATTAGCATCCAACACTTCTAGTAGATTGACTGCCAACTGTGGGTTAAAGGGTTTTTCTGCTAATAAAGGGCGCCAAAAAAGTTCAGCACATTCTGCTTGTCCTTGATTAAATGCTTGTTGACCAGCAAGAGTAAATAATGGCGAACGCAGGTTTTTTAGTTCAGGGAAGCGAGTTAAAACTTTGGATGTTAACAAGACATGGGCAGCATCATGGGGGTTATCTTTATTGATTAGCTGTACAATCATCAACGCTGATAGCGCATCTTGGAGCGTCGGTTCTTCTCTCTCCAACTTCTGGGGATCAAAGGGTGGCTCTCCAGTTTTTGCTCGTTGAGCAGTTGCTAATCGCGCTAAAATTGGATGCTGCAAATACTTTGGTGTCATGGCGGTGTATTTAGATGACTCCAACCCCAAAAGATTCGCGGATGCTTCCCAATCACCGTTTGCTTGGTGGCTGTAAATAGTCCAAGCAGTTGGTAAATCTCCTGGTGTGATAGGCGCCTTAATTTTTTGAAAAGATGTCAAAGCTGCTTCGGGTTGTTCATTTTTAAGAGCGAGTACCCCACGTACCCAATGGAGTTGGGCAGCGCTAAAAGCTTTGGATTGTTGGTTGATTAACTGCTCGACTGTAGCTACATCTCCTTTGAGCAATAGAAGTTTGAGATAACAAATGCTGTATTCTTTAGTAAGTTTACCTGCATCAAAAGCGTCACGGAGCAATTTTAGGGCTGCATCTAATTTATTCAACTCCAGCAAACACTTGGCTTGCCAGTAGTACACCTCTCCTACCAAACCCAATTCCAAAGAGCGTTCAAAAGATTTTTCTGCCTGTTTAAAATCTTGCTTTTGCAATTCATGTTGACCTCGCAAAAACCATATCTCTGATTCTTTGGGACTGAATTTAATCTCAGGGTGCAAGCGTTGAATTTTTTTGATTTCTTCCAATGCGTGTCTATATTTTTTCAGGTCAAGCAATTCTTGTAGTTGCATCCCAAAGGATTTTTCAGTAAGCTCTGTTCCTATACTAGATGCTTGTGGTTGTGAGCGATGTTTGGACTGATGTTTAGCCACTGGATTTTCTTCCTGATTATCTTTACAATTCCCCCTCGCGCGGAAAGGGTGGCTTTAATTAATCTCTTGCTTTCAATATTAGTATGAGAATATTAGTATGGCAATCACATAAATTTTTATAGCAAACACACTTTATTTTTGAATGCTTACGGCACAAAGCTTCTGTTCATTGTTTAATTTTATTAATAAATTTTTTGTGAAGTGGGTATGTCTGTCCGCAACCTGTTTCCCACAGATTACAGACACAGGGAAGATATCTTTTTGACATCAACTCCAATACATTAATTATTACGAAGTGATAAAAAGTACTAGATTTACGCTTGTACTGATAGGTTGAATTGCAGATATGAAAAAGGCGCCGTAACGGCTTGTAAATGTTCATAATCAAATTTGGATATACTTTGAAATTAAGGGACTTGCAAAAATTTAATTCTCTATATTGCGGAACCTAATGTGGAACCTAATGTGGAATGGGCATCCTTGCCCGTTTCAACTGTAGGGGCAAGGGAATGATCACCGCACAAGAAGTAAGTGGATGTTTTTTCATTTGCAAATCCCGAAGTGAAGCTTTTTAGTAATACACATGCTCTACTTGCTACGTGCTGCTGGTAGACCTATCTATATATGTAAGATACAGAATATATATGTAAGATACAGAATATATATGTAAGATACAGATGAAATCACTCGAAGAAACTGAATAAATAGCGGAAAAATTCTCCATCTCATTAATTTTGAGAAGTTGGTGCCTGTCCATGTCATTAAATTTGTTAGGTTCATATCTTAATAATTCTTCTTTTGTGCCCTTTGTGCCAAGTATGGTTGATTCCTCCTATATGGCATAAAGCACCAATACTCCATGTCATAAAATTTGCGAGTTAGGCGCCTGAAACTACCTCTCTTAAGTCTTATCTCCATAAACTACGTAGTTATGTAGTAACAATATTTACTTTCAGTAACCATCACACGCAAGACTAAGCTGATTAAGTGCGTTTGTAGGATTTTGAGTCTTGATAAGAACAATTGTTTTATTAGTCTTTGCTAAACAATGCTCAAAACCTGAAAGCTTTGCTAGGGAGGGATTTAGCTTTTTTTTTAAGCTGACTTATCCATAAAGAAAAAAAATTTCTAAAAAAGCTTGACATTCTCTTGTGGACTCGTTATCTTAGATAAGTCGGCGGCGAGAAAGAAACCGCAAACAACCGAACCGAGAAAAAGTAATAGTTTGAAAGCCAAGTAACAAGTCAATCCTCGTCAAAGCAATGCATTAAATGAGTTTTGCTTCGGCAAAACAAGATGAGGATTCTTCAAAGAATTTTCACAAAAGAGCTAAACAAACAAGTGCCTAGTAATAACTGATTCATCAGTTTCGCAGACACTAAATCCAAAACGGAGAGTTTGATCCTGGCTCAGGATGAACGCTGGCGGTATGCTTAACACATGCAAGTCGA
>NZ_RSCL01000032.1:0-92416 GCF_003991905.1 Dulcicalothrix desertica PCC 7102
ATAAAGGCTAATTTATTGCAAGTATCTTAACAAAACTTTGCATCGTGTCCCATTTTGCACGTATCTCGGCGGCCACCCTAATAGACGATGAAAATGGAGACGCTAAACTTCATACAGATTGGTTAGGTATCCCTACAGAAGGATTTGGTATTTCTCGTAACCCAACCGTATCAGTCACAACAGGTATACCAAAATTTAAAGATGCTAGTTTTTTACTCGATAAAAGCACAACCATCAATATTAAAATGAAGTATTCGCTAGATTAGGCAACGGATTAAACGGATGTAGCGGATGATTTATCTAGAGTAAGCAAGTTAGGTGGGTGGGCAATGCCCACCATACGACTCCCTAATATATTTATGTCAATCTAGTAAGTAAATGTTCTCCTACACGTAAAGCATTTGCCATAATAGTTAATGATGGATTTATTGCAGTACTTGAAGGGAAAAAGCTGCTATCCACAACATACAAATTATCAATATCATGCGTGCGGCAATTAATATCGAGTACTGAAGTTTTAGGGTCTTCGCCAAATTTACATGTACCGCATTGATGTCCAACTTCTTTTATAGACATTTTTTCTGCATGATATATAGATAATTGTTTTGATTTATATCTGTGCTTAATAGATTTTAAAACTTCAACCCAGCGTTTTATCAAACGGTTAAATGCTTTATTATTATTACTCGTATAGTCCAAACGTATTTTGCCATTTTTAAGATAAACACGATTCTTAGAATCAGGTAAGTCTTCTGTTATCAGTAACCAAGGGACACAATGATTTGCAATTTTCTGTGCTATAAAGCAAGGTATGAATGAAGCATTTGCAAGCACTCTTTCTTTATGAATGTTACCTAGCATCTGTACGCTACCCATTGGATATGGAAAATCTTTTTCACCCCAGTAAAAGTCATTGAATCCTATTGTTTTTTGAAATACTGTCGGATTCGCTTGTGTTGATAATGCTAAAACGACTCCAAATTTATGTGCCATGTAATTCCGTCCAACCAAACCTGAGCTATTTGCTAACCCATTGGGGTGTTGGTGGTTAGCAGATTTTAATAGCAAAATCGCACTATTAACGGCGCCGCAAGCAAGTACAATTATATTAGCTGAGTAATATCTTGGTTCTCCAGCAACTTCTACATTCACACCAGTAACTTCTTTCCCAGATGCATTAGTATGTAAGTGTGTAACTTTTGCACGAGTTATTAAAGTTACATTTGAATGTTTCATTGCCGGACGCATACAGTTAATATCCGCGTCAGCTTTGGCATTGAGAAAACATGGAAAACCATCGCATGTGTCACAGCGAATACAAGCACTTTGTAACGGATTGCTTTGATTAAGTTTAATTGATAGGGGTAAATAAAAAGGATGAAAGTTTTCATCTTTTAAACCTTCATAGATGGCTTGAATATGAGGTTCATGCGTAATAGCAGGAAAGGGATAAGCTTCTTGTTCTGGTTCAGTTGGGTCTAAACCGCGTTGTCCATGTACTTCATAGAGTTTTTCTGCAATCGTATAATAAGGCGCCAAATCACGATATTTCAATATCCATTCTGGAGAAACACCATCATAATGAGTAACTTGCTCAAAATCTTTTTCACGGAATCTAAATAAGGCGCCACCGTAAAACTTGGTATTTCCACCTACATAATAATGTGCATTGGTGTTTATAAGTTTACCGTGTTTGTCACTCCAATTCTCAGCATTACGGTAAATAGATGCTTGTAAAACTTGTTGCGGATTCCAGTTTGCTTTTTCTCTTGGTAGAAACTCACCACGTTCGAGTACTAAAATTTTTTTGCCACTTGGCGCCAGTTGATATGCTAAAGTAGCTCCACCGGCGCCTGTACCGACAATAATTACATCATAATGATTATTGTTCATTGGCTTCTTAACCTTTGGTTGCCATCCGGTTAGTAGCACATGTTTGATTAAGTTTAGTTAAACCAATCCATCTATAAAGTCTGTCACCAAAATTAGGAACAAGCTGTATATACGCGAAAAGTATTTTAGTCAAAAACCCATCTAGCATGACTTCACCATAATTTCGCTCAATTGCGTGTAATATTGCATTCGCTACATCGGTTGGCTCAGAAACGCGCGCCATTTTTGGTGCAGATAAACCGAATGCCATAAACATTCCCGCATTCGTATATCCAGGACAAACTACTGTTGCACGAACATTGCTACCCGCTAGTTCTTGACGTAAAGCATCTGTCCACATAATTAACCCAGCTTTAGTAGCTGAGTAAATGCTGTTATATGGCGCCCCTTTTTTACCCGAACCTGAAGATATATTAACTACATGACCGCTATCACGCACTATCATTCCAGGTAGTAATAACCGCGTCAACTCCATTCCAGCCATTAAATTTGTTGTTAAAATCGAACGGATATCATCTAAGTAATAATTCTGGAATGCAGAGTATTTTTCGATAGCAGCATTATTAATCAAAATATCGACTCCCCCGACAGTTTGAGTAATTTGCTCGATTAAGTTAGGTAATTCTTCGAGTTTACTAATATCAAATGGAAAACTAGTTGCTTTACCACCACTTAGTTTTATCTCTGTAACTACTTTTGAGAGTGCAGCTTCTGAACGTGCGATGCAGATAACATTAGCTCCTCGTTTGGCTAATGCACGCGCTATATATACACCAATACCTCCAGAGGCGCCTGTCAATAGTACGTTTCGAGCAGCGATGTTTGTCATAATTATTAGTCTTACTGAAGCGATAAGTAAAGAGATTTTGAATTTAATAGCTAATTTAACTTATGTAAAAATTATTTCTGTTGTTGAATATACTTTATTGCGCCAATCAAATCGAAACAAAGTATGAACAGTTAATCACTAACTATATAAGTTTCGTAAAATATAAATATTGTTGCTAATAATTCAATTCTTTTTTAATTAACAATTAATATATCAGTAGGCAATGCCCACCTTACGTATAGGAAAAATTATTGATATATGAATAGCGTTAATACTATGAGTAAACAACCAATGAGAATAGCTATAATTACTAGTTTGTATGCTCCTTTTTTAACGGGAGTTTCAATTGGTGTACACCACCGAGTTCATTGGTTACTCAAGCAAGGACACAGTGTTTTTCTTATACATCCAGAATTTAATAATAAATATCCACAAAAGTTATCTAAGCGTTCAATGCCGGGACTTGAGGAAGTTAAATCTTTCCCTAATTTTTCACATTATGCTTTTCCTACTCAACCTCTTATATTTTATAAATCACTTCCTCAAGCATTAAGTTATCGGTGTTGGAGTGATACTGAGTTATTAAAACAATTTAAACCTGATGTTGTAGTAATCGAAGAAGCGGCACAATTACGAGGATTTTATTCATTATATCTTCAAGGCTACGGTCGTCCTATCGGCGCCGAATATGGTAAGTTAACAGGTACACCAACAGTTTCATTATTCCATACTGATATAGTAGCTTATATCAAATATTACTTAGGTGATAAATTCTTTAACTTAGTGCGCCCAATTCTACCAATAACCATTAAAAAATTTAGTGAAGCTTACGACTATAATTTTTTCTCATCGCGTGAACAGTTAGCTCGCTACCAAGAATTTAAATCACAGCGCAGCGAATATGTACCTTATCAAGGTGTTGACTGTCAAAAGTTTCAACCTGCAAATATTGCTCACGACCCCATACCCGACGACAAACGACCCACATTATTATTCGTCGGTAGAATTACCGCAGAAAAGAACGTCACCCAACTTATTGAAGCATTCCCATATATAGCTGCAAAAATTCCCGATGTTCATTTAGTAATAATTGGTAGTGGTCCACTAGACGAAGAAGTTCGCACCTTAGCACAGAAGTACGATGGTATCACTATTTGGGGTGAATCATACGGTGCCGAATTACAGGGATGGTACGCACGTGCGGATGTATTCGTCAACCCATCAACTACCGAAAACTTCTGTACCTCCAACAACGAAGCACTCGCATCGGGAACACCCATTGTTTTAGCAAAAGCTCCCTCAACATCTGAACAAGTAACCCCAGGAGTTAATGGTTTTCTTGCAGAAGCGGATGACCCCGTAGACTTTGCCAACAAAGTGATTACCATTCTCTCTAACCCAGAGTTAAAAGCGCAAATGAAACAACAAGCACGCGAGTCAATACTTCAATTTGACTGGCCTGCTTGTATGCAAAAATTTGAAGATAAACTTTACCAGATAGTTAGGAGGGGCGGGTTCACCTAAATTTTCCATTACTTATTAGGATATAGATTAACCCGCCAGTACAGGAGTTAGGAATTGCAACTCAGCACGAGCGCACGAGCGCACTCCTAACTTTTTTAGTTTGTGGGAATTTTTTGAATTTGCTCTGTAAAGTAACCATCTTCGTATTGTAGCTGTCGGGCAATTTTGAGTCCTTCTTCAAATGCATTCCGTGCTTGGGGAAACTGCTTACGCTGCAAGTGCATTTGTCCAATTTGGTCGTAAGCAGTCATCATTCCATAGAAATTACCAGCGAGTTCTTCGCTTTGGAGTAAAATTTGGCTCGTTTGTAGTGCCTCATCGATTTGCCCTTGCGAACGATATAATGCTACTAACTTTTGTAACGCTTCACCCGCACGCACGAATTGCTCTTGTTCCCAAGCGATGGTGTAAGCTTGTTGGTAATTTTGAAATGCATTCTCTAATTGACTTGGGTCTTGTTTCGCTAAAGCTTCGTAACTATTAGCTATAGCCATCTTTAATGTCGGTAGTTCTGCTAAATTATTATCTCTCGTGTAAATTGCTGCTAGTTTGTTGCGAACAGTAACTGACTGCTGCGGTAGTCTCGCTTGGTCATATATATAAGCTAGCTGTTCTAAGTATGTTATTTCATTGGTTCGGTCATTTCTAGTTGAAGCCAAACTCAACAATTGCTCATAAGTCGTTGCTGCTTGAGGATAATCAAACCAACTCATGTGAATTGACGCAATTGTTGTTAAAGTTTCTACTTCTGCTGTAGTATTTTGCTGTTGTCGCACTTGTGTTAGTACTTGGTTGTAAACTTCAATTGCTAGTTTAGGCGCCCGTACATTTTGGTAAGCTTGACCAAGCGCTCGTAGCACTTCTAAGTCAGTAACAGGTTGTAATTTCTTCGGTTTTTGAATCGACTGTAACCGTTGTGTAATATATTGCACTTGTGGACGGTCATTTTCTCGCCAAGCAATTTCACCAACTCTTGACAGCGCTTGTACTTCATTCAAATTTCCTAAATATCGACGTAAACGTAGCTCTCGGTTCCAAGTATCAAAAGCTCCCTCTTTATCTCCTGCTTGAAGTTTAGCAGTAGCTTCTTGGTCAAGATTATTGAGTGCAGTTTCTAATTGCTGCTGTTCAGTAGGAGTTAAGGGTTGTTGGTCGAGTTTACGTGCGGGAAGTAAAGGGTCAGAAACTCTAATTTCTAAAGGGTTTGGTGGAAACTTATCTGGTGGTTGTGGTTTTTTTGTTTGTGCTAGTACGGAAGAAGTAGATATTAGAGATAAACTTAACGCAGCAATAATACTAAACCGACGTATCATAACTAATTTTCCTTAGTTTTAACTATATATATGGCAACCGACAAGAATCGTCAAAAATTATACCCGCGTAGAGACCGTATTAATTCGGTCTCTACATGATTGACGATATCAAACAAAAAATTCTCCTGCTCTGGAAATTGCTACAAGCTTTACAATAATGGTAATGATATGAATCAATTTTGACCTGATTAGATAATCCGAAACTGGTATAATGACACATTCTACAGATGTTGCATCTTTAGCGCGCTTAATGGCAGCGGACTTTAGCAACCAAGAACAAGCTTACGAAAACCCACCGTTTTTTGCTCACATCCGTGTTTGCATCCGACCATTACCCCCAGAACTTTTACCTGGGGTAGGATTATTCCTTGAACAAGCTTATCATTTTGCCTTAAATCAACCCTACCGGATGCGGGTAATGAAGTTGATACCATCCGATAACCATATTCAGATTGAGCATTATACCCTCAAAAATGAGGAAAAATATTACGGCGCCTCGCGTGAACCCGAACGTTTAAAATCATTAACAGTAGACGAACTTGTAAAAATGCCCGGTTGCGACATGATAGTTGAGTGGACAGGTACAAGTTTTAAAGGTCACGTTGAACCAGGCAAAGGTTGTATAGTCGAACGTAACGGTCAAAAAACCTATCTAGACAACGAATTTGAAATTAGCGAAAAAGAATTTTTCAGTCTAGACCGAGGAAGAGACTTTGAAACCAACGAACACGCATGGGGTTCTGTCGCTGGTCCCTTCCACTTTGTGCGTTGGGCTAATTTTGCTGAGGAAGTCTCGTAGCTCACGGCATCCGTCCCGCCTGACCAAGGGCACAGGTGGGACGCCGACGGTTTTATTTCACAAACCCTACTTTAATGCCTACATATGCAGTAATTTATAACAAAGCTGCATAAGTTGATTATAGTTAGAAATACTGATAATTATAGTTTAATAATAAACTTTCATAAACATTATCAATATTACTACAAGAACATTAACGTTGAGCGATGGTGGACAAACTAACACCGATAATTATGGTGCAGGTAATACCGGAAATGTGAATATTAATGCAAGTGGCGCCACAAATTAGAACAAGCGCGCATGTTGTTGCATCTGCATGTCCGACTAATTAATCTTATTAATTAACAATTTATGCGCGCCTAAACTTTAGTACTGACTATATTTTTATTAATAAGTTTAATAGTGAAAATACCAAGCACTAAGGATAAAAAAAAGAAGAATTTTGAAGAGGATGATACTAATAAGCAAAAGTCAATTGCCGCTTGAAATCCAAAATACCTACCTTTGTACTATCAAACGCGCGAGCAGAATTTAAAGCAGCATTGCAAAATGTAGTAATCATCTTTGGTACTACTGGTTACGTTAACCAGTAGTACTGGCGCCGAAACGTAATGATTAACGGTACTACCTGTTTGTTAACTAGTAGTACTCGTGCCGAAACGTAGTAATTAACGGTACTACCTGCGAGCGTTAACCAGTAGTACTGGCGCCAAAACTCTATTACTAACGGTACTACTTGTTAGCTTAACCAGTAGTACTATCTAAATTATGCATTAACTGTATTCATGTTGTAATAAATATCACTAATGACTTCAGTCATCTTTAGAGGACTTTTGCCCCACCGCATTTGAAAAATCTACAATTACTGAGTTAATTTATCACATTATATTTCACCACCGAGGCACAGAGAACACAGAGAGGGGAGTATAAGCATACGATTACAAATAAGAGTGTTAAAATCCAAATAATTTTTAGTTAATATTCATACACAACTATATGAGTGATACTATATTATCCGTTCGCAACCTGCGTGTTGAGTTTCCAGGGGATGGTAGAACCGTCAAAGCTGTTGATAATATATCGTTTGACCTGCGTCGTGGCGAAACTCTTGGCATTGTAGGAGAATCTGGAAGCGGCAAATCTGTTACTTCGTTTGCTGTTATGGGTTTGTTACAGTCTCCGGGACGGGTAACTAACGGTGAAATTTTGTTTTCTCCTCAACCAAATACTCCACCCGTTAATTTGGTGGAACTACCTGCGAAGCAAATGCAGCTTTACCGGGGTGGTGATATTGCTATGATTTTTCAAGAACCGATGAGTTCGCTTAACCCTGTATTTACTATTGGTTATCAGCTTATTGAAGCTATTTTACGTCACCAAAATATTTCTGCTGGTGAAGCTAAACAAAAAGCTATCGCTGGTTTGCAAGAGGTGAAGCTTCTCCCTAGCGATGAGCAGTTACGTGAGCAGTATTTGGACACAGCAAAACAAACTGGTTCATCTGTGGAACCTCAAAAAATTTCTGAGCTAGTTAACCTACACAAAGATTCAATGCTCCAACGTTACCCCCATCAGCTTTCGGGGGGACAACTGCAACGGGTGATGATCGCTATGGCTATTTCTTGTAACCCGTTATTACTAATTGCTGATGAACCTACTACTGCGCTTGATGTTACTGTACAAGCAACAATTATTGATTTGCTACGCGAGTTACAACAAACGCGCGATATGGCGTTGATTTTTATTACTCACGATTTAGGTTTAATATCTGAAGTTGCTGACAATATCGCTGTAATGTATAAAGGTAATGTCGTTGAGCAAGGCGCCTCTAATCAAATTTTTAACAATCCTCAGCATCCATATACTAAGGGATTAGTCGCGTGTCGCCCAACACTTAATAGTCGTCCTGTGAAACTTCTTACCGTTTCTGACTATATGAGCGTTGAAGAAACACCAACAGGAGAAATGGTTATTCAAGGTAAATCACCCTCGGAACCTATCGAAATTAGTTTTGAAGAAATTAATCGGCGCCTAGATCACCTTGAGAAAGAACCATCACTCGTACAAATCAAAAATCTGAAAGTCGGTTTTCCTATAAAAGGAGTATTTGGCGGTACTAAACGTTACTTCTGGGCAGTAAATGATGTATCGTTTGATATCAAACGCGGCGAAACCTTGGGACTTGTTGGTGAGTCGGGATGTGGCAAAAGTACGCTCGCTCGTACATTGTTACGACTTATTGAACCAACTAGTGGGCAAATTATCTTTGAAAATAACGATATAACTCAACTCAAAGGTGAAGAATTACAAAAATTACGGCGCCAGATGCAAATTGTATTCCAAAATCCATTTAGTGCCCTCGACCCACGCATGAAAGTTGGGGAAGCAATAATGGAACCGTTAGTAATTCACAGTATCGGTAAAAGCAAAAAAGAACAGCGCGAACGTGCAGCATATCTTCTCGAACGAGTCGGACTTAGTGCTGACGCAATGAACCGCTACCCACACCAATTTTCTGGAGGACAACGGCAACGGGTTTGTATAGCTCGCGCTCTAGCTTTAAATCCTAAATTTATTATTTGCGACGAGTCAGTGTCCGCACTTGATGTATCTGTACAAGCACAAGTACTAAACTTGCTCAAAGAACTGCAAGAAGAATTTGGCTTGACTTATATATTTATTTCCCACGATTTAAGCGTAGTCAAATTTATGAGTGATAGAATTCTGGTCATGAACCGTGGTCAAATTGTCGAAGAAGGTAGAGCCGAAGAAATTTACCGCGAACCCAAACAAGAATATACGCAAAAGCTCATTGCATCAATTCCTACAGGTAGCGCTGAAAGAATTAAGCAACGCCAAGCCTCATAAATAAATCTCTTCTGCAAAAATCTTGTGGAACAATCTTGTGGAACGGGCATCCCTGCCCGTCCCAACTGTAAATTAATATTAAGTGGCTGTAAAATTCAACTTTGTTTTTACAAAAAGTAACTAGTTATGAATTATTCAAATTATTCAGTTCATACAATACCTATAGAAGAGTTTATACAGCAAAAGCAGTCTTTTGATAAACTGTTACAACGGTTGACCCCGAACCAGAATTAACTCCCGAAATTGTCGCCCGTATTCGGCAAAAAATACGTGATGCGAAGAGAAGAGTTGATTAGCTAGTATTTTTTAATTAGATTATAGATTAATAGTGAATTGCTCAAATTCTCTAAAAATTATAAATGTTAAGACGGGCAGGATGCCCGTTCCACAAGAAGGTTCACAAGATTCACAAGATACACAAGATTTAAAATAATGTTTGCTAAAATTAGAGATACGGAAATATTCTTTGATGTTGAAGGGTGTAGTGTAGTAGTTGAAAATAATCGTACCTACACTAAACCCACTGCTTTTTTAATTCATGGTGGTCCCGGCGCCGACCATACTGGTTACAAGCCGACTTTTTCAGCTTTAACACGTAGACTGCAATTAGTATATTTTGACCACCGTGGGCAAGGAAGGTCTAAACGCGGCGCCAAGGAAACTTACACTCTCGATAATAATGTCGAGGATATGGAAGCTTTGCGTCAATATTTAGGACTTGACAAAATTGTTGTTATCGGTACTTCGTATGGTGGTATGGTGGGACTATCGTATGCTATTCGTTATCCGCAAAATGTTTCGCATCTTATTATTATTGTCAGCACTGCGAGTTATAAATTTTTGGAACGGGCAAAGCAAATTTTAGCCGAACGTGGAACTGAAGCACAAAATTTGATTGCCCAGCGACTTTGGGATGGTAATTTTGAAAATGAAGAACAATTGCGCGACTACTTTAAAATTCTGGCGCCGATGTATTCACTCAAACATGACCCAAATACTTCTGTAAAGGTTTGGGATAATAAAATTCTCTCAATAGATGCTATTAATGAAGCATTTGGTGGATTTCTACGAACTTACGATGTACGTGACCAATTATACAAGATTACCGCACCTACATTGGTAATCGGTGGGCGCCATGATTGGATATGCGCTCCTGAATTTTCAGAAGAAATTGCTTCATGTATTAAAAACGCTGACTTAAGAATTTTTGAGAATAGTAGTCATTTAATCCGTGCAGATGAACCAGAAGCGCTCTTTGACGCAATAAATGGATTCTTGGTATACAAGAATTAAAACCGGAACTTAAAACTGATTTTTATACTGGAATAGAATATTCTACAGAACGTGGATTATCAAGGCGTTTGGAAGCTTCTAATATCTCTAAACCAACAACATTTCCATGAGAGTCATAGTCAAAAATTACACCTGGTTTTTCTTCATCGCTTTCTTCTATTTGGTTGTCATTAAATATAATTCTCAGTATATCTACTTCTGGGTCATATGTAATTTTCATTCTGTCTGCCTCCACCTACTAAAAAACCTGATAAAAACTGGTAATAACCGATAAAATCATTACCATTACCAGTTACGGAGCCACGGTGAATGCCCCATTAAGAGTAACCACTGCCTCTTCTCGTTCAAGTGGAACTTGACCTTCAGTGGGTTTTCCCCTTCCTTTTCTCCTACCCCCAGACTGATTGCTACCTCCCGGCTTTCGCCTTGTTTGGGTCTTTTTCTGGGATTCATTTACTAAGGAATCTAATAAGAACCGAAGTACGGTATCGAGTTGAAACAGGCGGGGTCTACGGATACAAAACTTTTTCAGCCAAGCCGAAATTCGTCTCCACCCTCCCCCAAATCCTCCATCCTTTGAATCCTCCGGTTTAAAGAATGAAGAAAGAGTTTTTAACCAAGAAAGGGGGATATACTCTTTGAAACCCATAGCTCTTCTAGCTATTACCATAGCGGCGGAACTGGCACTATTCAAGCCATATTTCGCCATATATTTTATCATGCCTATGACACTAGTCATAAACGGTGATTTGAATAATATTGCTATTCCATATTTTTCTGCTCTAACAACAAGATAAGAACGAAACTTATCATATATAAAGCTTGACAGCATCCGATTATATTCTTGATTACCGCTATGCCTTAATTGATTTTTCTTTGTTGAAAAATCAAGATTTTCACAAGCAATTGGGCATTGATAAATTTCTGCTAGTTTAACAATTTCACATACTATATCTCGAAGTTTTGCTTCTTTCTGTCCAGTTGTACCTGTTGGAATAGGAAAACTTATGGGATTACGACATATGAAGGGATTCCCGTCACGTTTAATGTAAATTACATCAATAGTTTCGGCATTTAAATCAATACCAATACAACCATTACTTATACTAGAAATAGTTGGGACATCTTGAACATAGGTAGTTAAATGTATATACCACTGGTCGTTTTTATGTTCACGTCGAAAGCATTGAACTGTAACTGGCTTCCCAGATTCTAATGCATAAAGCAAATTATGTTTACGCGCTGCCGATACCTCAAATTCAAGAGTAACTGTATCTCCATATTTGCCCCGCAAAAATCTTGGAACAGTAAAAACAACATTAAATATATCGTTGTTTATATAAAATATTTTAGCTACAGGATTATTGCCAGAAACTGAGCCTTTACCAACACTGTAGAAGTTTCCACCACGCTTTTTCTCCCAATCTACACGCCATTGAGCATGAGATGAGTAACCGTTCTCTTCTAAATGATATTGAGCATTAAACAACTTGGAACTGCCAAAGCATATATGTAATCTTTTAGCGAGTTCTAATTCTTGTTTTTCAGCTTGTTTGCGTTCAAGTCTACTAATTTTTGACTCCAATCCCATTAACCGCTTTGCAAATCCTTTCATATTTTTACGTGTCGGATTTGCTAATTGTTGTTCCATTGATTCAATTGTAGAGGCAACTGACTTCCAACCTGCTGTTAGGTCATCATTTAAGCCTTTTATCCTCAAATCGCGCGCAGTTGTTAGCTGGTCAAATGTTCCCGAGGCATCACTTGCTACTGAATCAGCCCATGCCCAATCAATATCAAATTTAGATTGAAAAGTTTTTTCAATATCATCCTCTGATTGACCATTTTGTAGTGCATTTAATGCTGTACGCATTATTGACTGATATTTATCACCCCAATCTGATAGAAATGAGTGTAATGGTAATTTCGCTTCAACCCCAATTCGTAATTGTGGAGTACGTGTGCCGTCAGAATTTTTTGTTTTTGAATAAGAGCGATGCGTTAACTCACTCAATAATGATTTTGCCATATGATAACTGCTCGACCTACAGTTGTTTCTTTTAATCTTTATACTAACAGATGATTTGACTGTTTTCAAATATATTTAAACTTGTAACATTTATTAATTATCTCAGTTCTTTGACTTTAAATACATTTTTATTTTGAAAATAAAATAAATATAAAAAATTATAATTCCCTGACCTAAACGGGTTTAATTGTTATATTTATCACATGCTATTATCAAAACACAGGTTTGAAATATGTAAAAAGTATAATAAAGCACACTTAGGATGTTAGTAGTTTTTACCGGGTTTTACCAATATGAACACGAGCAGTACTTTTCAATTCTGCTTGTTTTATATTCAGTAATAACTACTGTAGGTTCAATATCATCTGCTACAATAACGCGCAGCAAGAAAACTTTACCATCACCAAAGTCTAATTGTGACTGGGTATGCTTTTCTACCATCTTTTTCTAGCACAATTTGCTGTGGATTGGTTAAAACCGATTCTACTAAGTATAATGGAATACCTCGCCTTTCAATTTCCGTTTGGGCGTGACGCGATATTCGGTATGCCATTTGATTTCTAATATAATCATTTTCACTACTATTTACATATTTATGATTCTAATACGCCCTGACACCTGTGAAATTTTGCAACTTAAATCTTGTAATAATTATAATTTATAACTTTTAGTAGATGACCTAATTTATGAAAATCACCTTTGAGCTAGGTGGTTAAGCTAGTTGTATTCTGCTAACTTTTTGTAAGCAGTGTTGTTGAGTTTTAAACACATTGCTTTCTAGGAGAAAAAGATAATGCCCAATCACGATATTATTGTTGTCGGAGCATCGGCAGGAGGAGTTGAAGCACTTACTTACTTAGTAAAGAATTTACCGTCTGACCTGAATGCTATTATATTTGTAATTCTTCATGTGCCTTCTGAAGGTACTAGTGTATTACCTAAAATTCTTAACCGAGCTAAACGTTTACCAGCACATCATCCTAAAGACGGAGAAGTCATAGAACCGGGGCATATTTATGTGGCGCCACCGGGTTATCACTTACTCGTAAAATCTGGTTACGTTAATTTAGTTCGTGGACCAAAAGAAAATAATCATCGTCCAGCTATTGACCCAACGTTTCGCACCGCAGCGCGCGCTTACGATGGCAGAGTAATAGGTGTGATATTAACTGGTGCGCTTGATGATGGTACTGCTGGATTAGCGGCGGTAAAAATAAGAGGTGGTATAGCTGTAGTTCAAGACCCTTCGGACGCATTATATAGTGGAATGCCGAGCAGCGCAATTGAGAATGTTGACGACATTGACCATATTGTACCTTTATCGTCGATTCCATCTTTACTAGTAGATTTAGTAAATACACCTGTTAAGACGAAAAAGCAACAGCATGTTCCTGAATTAATGAATTACGAATCTGATATGGCAGAATTTAGTGTAACAAGGCTTCACTCAGATGATAAACCTGGCATTCCATCGGGCTATGGTTGTCCAGATTGTGGCGGTACTCTTTGGGAACTACAAGAAGAAGGCATATTTCGTTTTCGCTGCCGTACTGGTCATGCTTATTCACCAGAAACTTTGCTAGCGAAGCAATCTGATGCACTAGAAGATGCTTTGTGGATTGCATTTCGGGCTTTGGAAGAAAAAGCATCGCTTTCTCGTCGCATGTCTAAAAGGATGCGAGAACGCAACCAAAATTTATCTGCACAACGTTTGGAACAAGATGCATTAGACACCGAAGCGCGCGCTGATGTTATTCGTAGTGTACTTATTCAAAATGGTGGCGCCCAAGAAGAAATCGTAAACTCCTTTAATCAACCGTCTAATAATCGAAAATCAACAAATGAGTAACCACTACTTAGTGGTGCTAGCAGCGTCTGCTGGTGGTATCAAAGCCGTGAGTACAATTTTATCAAACTTACCAGCAAACTTTGCTACACCCATTGCGATGGTGCAGCATCTTGACCCAAATTATCCAAGCTGTCTTGACTACATCCTTAACCAACGTACACCTTTGTTGGTTAAACAAGCGACTGACTTAGATATGTTAACTCCTGGGGTGGTGTATATGGCGCCTCCTAATTGGCACTTAGTTGTTAACCCTGATGCGACGTTATCTTTATCAAACGCTGAAAAAGTACGTCATGTGCGTCCATCTGCGGATATATTGTTTGAGTCAGCAGCTAATAGTTTTCAAGAACGTGTTATTGCTGTAGTCTTAACTGGTATGGATGGAGACGGCACAGATGGAGTTATGGCTGTAAAACGCGCGGGTGGTAAAGTTATTGCTCAAGACGAAGCAACTTCGCAATTCTTTAGTATGCCATCTAATGCTATTAATACTGGATGTGTAGATTTTATATTGCCTTTAGAGGAGATTGCTCCTAATTTATTAAAATTGGTTGCCGATTGATTTTTATGACCTCTACCGAACAAGAACCAGATTTAGAAGCTTTATTAGAGTACATTCGTCGTAACCGTGGTTTCGATTTTAGTGGTTATAAGCGTACTAGTTTAAGTCGTCGTATACGTAAGCGAATGCAAGTTATAGGTTTAGATGATTATAATGATTATGTTGATTATTTGGAAGTACACCCAGATGAGTTTATAGATTTATTTAATACTATATTAATAAACGTAACTGCTTTTTTTCGAGAGCCACAAGCTTGGCAGTATATCGCTTCAGAAATTATTCCTAATATTATTAATAGTAAGCCTGTGTCTAAACCTATCCGTGTTTGGAGTGCTGGTTGTGCTTCGGGAGAGGAAACTTATACTGTTGCCATGTTGCTTGCTGAAGCTCTTGGTATGGAAGAATATTCTAAGCGTGTTAAGGTCTTTGCTACAGATGTGGATGCAGAAGCTCTCAATCATTCACGTCATGGTATCTATAATCCCAAAGATGTACAAGATATCAATAGCGATTTACTCGAAAAATACTTTGAGCGCGTTAATGGACGCTACAGTGTTCTTAAAGAACTACGTCGTTGTGTTATTTTTGGGCGCCATGATTTAGTACAGGATGCACCAATCTCTAGAATTGATTTGCTGATTTGCCGTAATACTTTAATGTATTTTAATACCGAAACACAATCTCGTATTCTTGACCGTTTTCACTTCGCGCTTAATAATGGCGGATTTCTATTTCTGGGTAAAGCTGAAATGTTGTTGACTCGTAGCCACTCATTTACAGCAGTAGATTTACGGCGCCGACTATTCACCAAAGTAGCAAATGGTAACTTACGCGATATGCTTTTAAGCATGTCTAATTCTGATAATCAGCCAACTGCCCCAGAAATGGTTGACCAAATTCGTATTCACGAAGCGGCTTTTGAAATTGACCCAGTTGCTCAAATTGTAGTTGGTTTAAATAATTCTGTATTACTCGCCAATAACCAAGCCAGAACTGTATTTAATCTCAATCTTCGCGATATTGGGCGCCCTTTACAAGACTTAGAACTTTCTTACCGTCCTGTTGAGTTACGCTCGCGTATCGACCAAGTTCGCAGTAATGCCCGTAGCATCACTTTAAAAGATGTTGAGCATCCTGACTCGGAACGAGAAATCAGATATTTTGATGTACAAATTCTACCATTGATCAATGGTGATACTGCTGAGTTAGTCGGTGTAAAAATTGTATTTACCGACGTTACCCGTTTCAAGCAGTTACAAAATGAATTATTATACGCAAACCAAGAACTAGAAACCGCTTACGAAGAACTCCAATCGACAAATGAAGAATTAGAAACAACCAACGAGGAACTACAATCGACTGTAGAAGAACTTGAAACTACTAATGAAGAGCTTCAGTCAACGAACGAAGAACTCGAAACCATGAACGAAGAACTGCAATCGACTAACGAAGAATTGCAGACAATTAACGAAGAATTACGTCAGCGCAGCCAAGAACTTAACCGCGTTAACAGTTTTTTAGAAGCGATACTTACCAGTTTACGTGCGGGTGTAGTTGTTCTTAACCCCCATTTTAATATTCTAATTTGGAACCGTAAAGCAGAGGATTTATGGGGTTTGCGTAACGATGAAGTTTTGTTACAACACTTTATGAGCTTAGATATTGGTTTACCGCTCGAACCCCTGAGAATACCAATACGCGAAATCTTTGCTGGAAAGTCTGATTATTACGAAATTTTACTTGATGCTAGAAACCGTCGGGGGCGCCTGATACAGTGCCATGTCACCTGCACCCCGCTGCGTACAGGAACAGATATTCAAGGAGTAATACTGCTTATGGAAGAGCGCGAAAAATTAGATGATTAATATACGTACAATGACTACATAACTTCCTCTACAGATAGATATATTAAAACACTACTATTAATAACTTTGTAGATGTTAGGGGGTGAGTAAGGTCTTATTTATGCATGATTTTCATCAAAAAATACAAAAAGTATACAAAAATACACAAAAAATCAATCAACAAATTAATGAATCGCCTTTGCACGAACAAGATTTGTTAGTCCAAGCTGTTGAGGAACTTCATGTTGCTTTAGAAGAGTTGCAGGTAGCAGAAGAAGAATTACGCGCACAAAATCAAAGTTTAGCAGAGACACATTTTTCACTTGCTCAAGAACGAGAACGCTACCAAGAACTTTTTGACTTGGCGCCGGATGGTTATGTAGTAACTAACACCGACGGAAAAATCCAAAAGGCAAACAATGCTGCCGCTGAAATGCTTAATATTCCCAAGCATTTCCTTGAAGGCAAAGTTTTGGTTAATTTTATCCCAGAATCTGAACGTCGGGCATTTCGTTCTTTAATATTGCGACTGCATGAGTGCGAGCGAATTTCGGAATGGGAAATTCGTGTACAACCACGCGGAGGTAGTATAATTGACGTTTCTATCAGTATAACTACAGTCAAAAACGAAAACGGTAAGGTTCAAGGTTGGCGCTGGATGTTACGAAATATTACAGAGCGTAAGCAAACGGAAGAAAAATTACGTGCGGTAGAAGTGCAAAATTTGCAACTCGAAGAATCCGCCAAATTGAAATCGCAATTTATGTCAATAGTATCTCATGAATTACGCACACCGTTACATGCAATTTTAGGTTTTGCGAGTTTACTTCAGCGTCAAGTTCAAAAGCAGTCTTCATCAAATTGCTCGATGATGATAGAAAGAATTATTAATAATGGCAAGCAATTATTAAATTTAATCGAAGATATGCTCGATGTTTCTAAATTAGAGTCAAATCGATTACAGTTACAATTACAACAATTTAATTTCCCTGAATTAATAATATCAACTATAAATGAACTGCGTCCAATCGCACAAACCAAAAATTTAATACTCAATTTAAATCTTGAAGTTAAAGATAATTTTGTTGTGAACGACAGCATTCGCATCAAGCAAATCTTAGTTAACTTAGTTTCTAATGCAATTAAATTTACAGATAAAGGTAGTGTAGATATTAACGTCAAAGAACTACCACAAAACAAAATCTCAATTTGTGTTCAAGATACCGGAATTGGAATTGACGAAGCAGATTTAAAATACATTTTTCAAGCCTTTCGCCAAATCAACCAAACTACTGTACGCAAATACAATGGTACTGGAATGGGACTAGCAATTGTAAACCATTTAGTTAGCTTGATGCAAGGTAATATCTCTGTTAATAGTAAAATCGGTGAAGGTTCTACTTTTTGCGTCGAATTACCCAAAGTAGTAGTCAGCAACAAAGTTTAATTCTGCTATACAAAAATTTTCTACCCTAAAGTACTGACAATAGCTTGACTGTAGATAGAGTCGAATCATTGGGTAAACCAACTACGATATTAAATGAAGGGGAAATAGCGGTATGTGAGTTATGGACAGATTTGCTCGACAAATTAATGCAGTACAGCGACGAACGGAGACACTTAATCAAAGTCTCGCTGAACCCTCATCGCTACAACCAGGTTTGTTGGTGCAAGCTTTTAACCAACTCCACGATGCTTTAGAGGAACTGCGAGTTACACACAATGAGTTACTAAATCAGAAAGAACAATTAGCCAACTGTTATCAGAGTGCAGAACTTGAACGTCAGCGCTATCGCAATTTGTTCAACTTCGCTCCCGATGCTTATTTAATTACTGACCGTAATGGCAATATCATAGATGCCAATCGTGCTGCTGCCAATTTATTTCAATTACAAATTCACTCACTGAATGTCTGGGCAAATAAATCATTGATTGATTTTTTACCCCAACATCAACATCATGCATTTCATCATCAGTTACAGAGACTACCATCAGAACAAACACTTAAAGACTGGGAAGTTATTTTCTGTAAACAAAACGGTCAAACATTTCCTGCGATAATTAGTGTAAACACAGTCAAAAATCTTGATGACGAAATCCATTTTCATTGGTTGATACGTGATATTAGCGCACGTAAGCAAGCAGAAGAAGTGCAGGCAATTAAATCTGAAAATTTAAAGCTCCAAGAGACAGCACAGTTAAAGTCACAGTTTATGGCGATGATGTCGCATGAACTGCGTACCCCTATGCATATAATATTAGGGTTTGCTCAACTGCTTCTACGTCAACCATATCAGCTTTTGGCGCCGCAGTTGAAAAACATGGTAGAGCGAATATACAATAATGCCAAGCATTTGCTGGCATTAATCGAAGATATTCTTGATTTTACAGCTTTAGAATCAGGCAAGTTAAGTTTAAACTCGAAACTTTTCAACTTAGCTGAACTCATTCAAACGGTTACTCAAGAACTACAACACCTTGCAGAGCGCAAAAAATTATCATTGTTAGTTGAGATTAAATTACAAAATCCCACAATAATTGGTGATAGCGACCGTGTTCGTCAAATTTTAGTTAACCTTCTCGATAACGCTATCAAGTTTACTGATAAAGGTAGCGTAATACTTGAAGTATATGAAGCATCTGAAAATCGCATTGCAATAGTAGTGCGAGACACAGGTATAGGTATTTCTAAAAACGATATTAAATATATATTTCAAGAATTTCGACAAGTAAACCAAACATACTGCCGTACACATGGAGGTACAGGTTTAGGACTTGCGATAGTTGACAAACTAGTCAAATTAATGCATGGAACTATTACCGTTGAAAGTCAACTTGGAGAAGGTTCAACTTTTAAAGTTGAATTACCAAGAGAACTTGGCAACGGATGAAACGGATGTAACGGATGAGCTATCAGTTACAAATAAGACTTGTTATATAAAACAAATTACAAGAGAACTTGGCAACGGATAAAACGGATGTAACGGATGAGCTATCAGTTACAAACAAGACTTGTTATATAAAACAAATTACAAGAGAACTTGGCAACGGATAAAACGGATGTAACGGATGAGCTATCAGTTACAAACAAGACTTGTTATATAAAACAAATTATCCGTTACATCCGCTCATCATCCGTTGCCAGTTTTGCTGCGACTCGTAACTTAGCTGAACGAGAACGGGAATTTTTGATGATTTCTTCTTCTTGGGCAATAATTGGCTTTTTCGTTACAACTTTTAACAAAGGTGATTCACGTAAAGTATGTTTAACCAAACGGTCTTCGAGACTGTGAAAGCTAATAATTACGAGTCTACCATCAGGCGCCAATCCATAAGGCGCCTTTGCTAAAAAGGTTTCGAGAACTTTCAATTCGTCGTTAACTGCGATGCGTAATGCTTGAAAGACACGGGTGGCAGGATGAATTCTTCCGTGACGGTATTTTGCTGGTACGGCAGATGCTATAGTGTCAGCTAATTGTGTAGTTGTGTAAAATGGACGTTTTTCTATAATGCGTCTAACGATACGTCGTGATAATCGTTCCTCACCATATTTAAAGAAAATATCAACTATGTCAGCTTCACTCCAATGGTTGATAATATCCGCAGCAGTTAAAGATTGCTTTTGATTCATTCGCATATCTAAATTAGCTTCTTTACGGAAACTAAAACCACGTTCGGGTGTATCGAGATGATGCGAACTTACACCTAAGTCAGCCAAAATTCCATCATAACTAAGAGGTGGGTAGTTAAAAGTTGCAAAATTAGTATGAATAAATTTTACAGAGTCCCCAAACTCCGCTAGTTCTTTTTGTGCAGCAGCTAAAGCTTCTTCATCTTGGTCGAGTGCTGTGACTCTAACGTTAGGCGCCGAATTTAAAATCAAACGAGTATGACCACCACCACCAACTGTAGCATCTAAATAGTGACCACCCGCACGTACTGCCAAACCAGAGACTACTTCAGTTGGTAAGACAGGAATATGGGAAAATATCAGTTCTTCGGGAGCAAGCGATTTTAAAGAGTCGGGGTTCATAAGTAACAATATAATATTGACTAAAAGCGACTTGTATGTTGCGGAGTGAACCGGTAAGTATTTTCTTATGCTTGTGATTGGGTATTAAGATATTTAGTTCAACTATATATAGGAGTAAAATTGGTAAATTTGGTTTGTGCGTCTTGATTGGTCAATTTTTAAGCCCTTTGGGACAATATTCTTAAAAAAAATCCGGCGCCGCTCGTTGGTTCAATCTCAATATCAATATAATTGAATATGTGCAACAAAACTAAACATCTTAATCTTATTCCCTAAGTGCCTACACGTTGGGACACCATAGCATAACTAAAGCAATCGTGCGCGGTTCAATTTTAAATTTTTACAAACTGGAGAACGCTAAAATTTATGGCAAGAATTGAAACTAGAACCGAACCGATGGTGCTGAACATGGGCCCGCATCACCCCTCTATGCACGGGGTTATGCGGTTAATTGTTACCCTCGACGGTGAGGACTGTATTGACTGCGAACCAGTGATAGGTTATCTACACCGGGGAATGGAAAAAATCGCAGAAAACCGCAGTACTATAATGTATGTCCCTTATGTGAGTCGTTGGGACTATGCAGCTGGTATGTTCAACGAAGCTGTTACTGTAAATGCACCAGAAAAAATTGCTGGTATAACTGTACCCAAGCGCGCGTCATACATTCGCGTGATAATGCTGGAATTAAACCGCATCGCTAACCATTTACTATGGTTTGGCCCATTTCTTGCGGACGTTGGCGCCCAAACTCCCTTTTTCTACCAGTTCCGTGAACGCGAATTGATATATGACCTGTGGGAAGCTGCTACAGGTTATCGGATGGTTAATAATAACTATTGGCGTGTTGGTGGTGTTGCTGCTGACTTACCTTATGGTTGGGTTGACAAATGCTTTGAATTCTGCGATTACATTGTACCTAAAATAGACGAGTATGAAAAATTGGTGACTAATAACCCAATTTTCCGGCGCCGTATTGAAGGTATTGGTACTATTACCCGTGACGAAGCAATAAACTGGGGACTTTCTGGTCCAATGTTACGTGCTAGTGGCGTGAAATGGGACTTACGTAAAGTTGACCACTACGAATGTTACGATGATTTTGACTGGGAAGTACATTGGGAAACTGGTGGTGACTGCATGGCACGCTATGTAGTGCGGATGCGGGAAATGCGCGAATCAGTAAAAATTCTTCGCCAAGCATTAAAAGGACTTCCTGGTGGACCTTATGAAAACCTCGAAGCCAAGAGAATGATGGAAGGTGCAAAATCTGAGTGGAACGGTTTTGATTACCAGTTTGTTGCGAAAAAAGTCTCTCCATCATTCAAAATTCCTAAAGGTGAAGCTTACGCGCGTGTTGAAAGCGGTAAGGGTGAATTAGGAATTTATATGGTTGGTGATGATAATGTATTCCCTTGGCGCTTTAAAATTCGTCCAGCAGATTATAATAATTTGCAAATTCTGCCTGAATTATTACGCGGTGTTAAAGTTGCCGATATCGTAGTAATTTTAGGTAGTATCGACATTATCATGGGTTCCGTAGACCGATAAACGGTGATATCCGTAGGGGCGGGTTATACGATACCCTTCTTGGTAGTTGACATGCGTGCTAAACCCGCCCCACCCCACGCACGGGTTTATAATATCCGAATTGATGATTCCAAATTTGGGTTTGTGGCGCCAACGCAATGCGGGCGGGTTTACAATATCCTAATTGATAGTTGAAAATTTGGGTTAACCCGCCCCTACCTTATTTCTGTGACGGTTCCTACCCATTCCCATACGTTGCCATCCACATCGAAAACAGGTAATCCAACTGCTAGCATTTCTTGGTATGTGCCATCACGCAAGCGAAGTCTAAATAAAACTTCTATGGGATGTTTTATTTCAAGCGCATCTATCCACAGAGTTAAAGTTGGGTCGCGGTCATCTGGGTGCAGTGCATTTAACCAGCCATAACCTTTATACTCGGCAGGAGTTTGACCTGTAAATGCTTCCCACATTGGTACATCCTCTATAATGCGACCGTCCGGCGCCGCAGTCCAGACAATTGCCGCAGTTACCATTTTTAAGCAGTTATAACGTTCCTGGCTTAAACGTAGCACTTGCTCAAATTGTTTACGCTCAGTAATGTTCATAATGTAACCGAGTAAACGAGCTGCATCATTATTTTCGGTAGGTGGAATATATTGAGCGCGCGAGAGAATCCATTGTAGTCCTTTTTTCGGGTGGTTGATACGAAATTCAGTATCCAAGCCTAATTCACTATTCACGGCTTTCCAATGGGTCGCTTTAATTCGCTTTTGGTCATCACGATGTACACACATAAGAAATTTTGCAAAGCTCCAAGCTTCATCATCTTCTGGATATCCCATTAGATGGCGCCATTCTGAAGTCACAAAACCTGTATTTGTCTTTAAATCGTAGCTCCATAATCCTATGCCCGCAGCACGTTGTGCATAAGCAAGTTGTTCCTCTTTTTTTTGTAAATTCTCATACAACTGACAATATCGTTCCTCAGAAGCTAAAACTGCTTGTCGGTTATATTGCCGAATGCGACTAACCTCAAGCTGTGCGACAACGCGCGTTATTAGTTCGCGTGCCCCAAATGGTTCTACGATAAAATCATCGGCGCTTTCAAACAAACCGTTTACAGCAGTTTCTTCGTCCGCTTGTGCTGTCAACATTAATACAGGTATGGTATTTCGATTTGCACGAATCTCACGCAGCAACGCTAAACCATCACTTCCCGTCATATTCATATCTGTAACAACAAGGTCTGGCGGGTTGTTAATTATAGACATTACTGCTTGTTCGCCATTATTTGCGACTTCAACGCTCCAATGTACAGAAAGAATGCGCTGTAAGTAATCACGCATATCAGCATTATCATCAACAACCAGAATTTTGCCACCTGGTAGTATTGGGCGCATAAGTTAAGTCGGTGCAAATAAATGTAACTGTATTAAAGGGGTTAAGGTGAAGTAAAAGCGAAAACCTTTACCTACTCTTACAAAACTTTATATAGTTTAGTTTTAGTACGCCAACTTACTTATGGTATATATAATCAATTTGCAAAATTATTGTCATATTAAAATTGCTTAGTTAACAACTCCTACATATTTTAATGGAACCTATAACTTTTACTAATGAAATTATTGCCTGTATCACCTCCAAAGTTGAACAGAGAATTACTTTTGCCGAATATATGGATATAGTATTATATCATCCTAATTACGGTTATTACACTCAAAAAGCAGCGAATATAGGCGTAAGTGGAGATTTTTTTACCTCGGTTCACCTCGGCGCCGACTTTGGTGAAATGTTGGCAATACAATTTGTCGAGATGTGGGAAATTCTTGGAAAACCAGCACCGTTTACGCTTGTAGAAATGGGCGCCGGACAAGGTTATTTAGCTGTTGATATTTTAAATTACCTACGGATGCATCATAGTGATTTATTTACTGTTTTGAAATATACCATAGTAGAAAAATCACCCCTATTAAAACAAGTACAGCAGGAAAAATTGCAAGGGTTTTCTGCATACTGGTGCGATTTAGAACATATAGAAAATAATTCAGTAGTTGGATGTTTTTTTTCTAATGAACTGGTAGATGCTTTGCCAGTACATCAGTTTGTAGTAGAAGAGGGGCAATTAAAAGAGGTTTATGTTGGCGTATCACACTCAGTAGAACAAGTCAATCAAGATACATTCATAGAAATTATTGATGAACCTTCAACGCCAGAACTAAAACAATATTTTGATTTAATCGAAATTGATATCAGTAATTACCCTACAGGATATCGTAGTGAAATTAACAATTCAGCACTCAATTGGCTAACGCAAGTCGCTGATAAATTACAGCGTGGGTATGTACTTACTATAGACTATGGCTACCCAGCACATCGTTATTACAATCCTCGTAGAAATAAAGGTACACTGCAATGCTATTACCAACATCGGCGCCACGATAATCCATATATAAATATAGGAAAGCAAGATATCACTACACATGTAGACTTTACTGCTTTAGAAAGATGGGGTGAAACTTGCGGATTGGCTAAAGTCGGATTTACACAGCAAGGTTTGTTTTTGATGGCATTAGGTTTAGGAGAAAGAATTGCCAACATCAGTCAATCTAATCTTTCAGTATCCGACATGCTGCGGCGCCGTGACTCATTACACCAACTAATTGACCCAATGGGACTAGGAGATTTTGGTGTTTTGGTTCAAAGCAAAGGATTCACTCCCACACAACCTCTCAAAGGTTTGACCTATCCTTCGCTTTAATAGAGTAAAAATTAAAATATTGTTAATCTTTTTGTAAAACTAGCCGATTCGGCATTTCAACGTTTAGAGTCTAAAAAGAGACTGAAACCTAAAAAACAAGGTAAAAAACAATGAGTACTCACGATTTATTAATGTTAGTAGGACTACTTACCCCAGGTATTTTACTCTCGGTGCTAATAATGGTAACATTTGCAGCAGGTGGCTAAATGAGTGCTGAGTAGAAAGTGCTGAGTTCTGAGTATTTATCACTTACAAGTCAGCACTCAGCACTCAACACTCAGCACTCAGCACTCAGCACTGTTATTAACTAACTTTTGAAATAATTTATTAATTAAGAAGTTATTGTTCGTAGCGATTGTACTTTCAAACATAAATAATTAACAATTAGGATAGAGAATATAAAGAACAAGTATTGGGATACAGTATGAAGGTGGCATTTCTGGGAACAGGACTAATGGGGTTGCCGATGGCGCAGCGGTTATTAGAAGCAGATGTAGATTTAATTGCTTATAACCGTACAAGAGAAAAATTGGCGCCACTCAAAGAGAAAGGAGCAGAAATTGCTGAACACCCACGTCATGCGATTCGTGCGGCAGACTATGTAATACTGATGTTAACTAATGCTCCAGCTATTTACAGCGTTTTACTTTCGGATACTTCGTTTAGAATGTTAGCTGGACGCACTGTAATTCAAATGGGGACTATTACCCCGACAGAAAGCAAAGAAATTCGCGATACTGTTGTTGCTGCTGGAGGAGAATATATTGAGGCGCCTGTTTTGGGCAGCACTACTGAAGCGACTCAGGGTAAACTAATTGTAATGGTTGGCGCCTATCGCGAACAGTATCAGCGTAATTTAGAATTACTAAAACACTTTGGTCCAAAACCTGTATATGTAGGACAAGTAGGAACTGCAGCAGGTTTACAACTAGCATTTAACCAGCTAATTAGTTCACTGACAGCAGCTTTTGCACTCTCATTAAAATTTGTACAGCGTCAAGATATAGACGTAAATGTGTTCATGCAAATTTTACGTGAAAGCGCTTTATACGCACCAACTTTTGACAACAAGTTACAGCGAATGCTTGATAATAATTATGACAATCCTAGTTTTCCTACTAAACATCTACTGAAAGATACAGATTTATTTATTGATGAAGCAAAAAATGCGGGTTTGAATATCAATGGCATTGATGGTGTCCGTAGTATTCTTGATACAGCAATTCGCATGTCATTTGCTTCTTCTGATTACTCTTCACTTTTTGCTGCAATGACCTCATCCCCTGACGCTGAATAACATCATGTCATGCTGAGGAACGAAGCATCTTTAAGTCATGCTGAGGAACGTTAACGCAGTTTTCCCGCAGGGTAGCATCTTTAAGATATCAGCACTTTTAAATCTTCTACCAAACTTGCCAATAAATTTACAGCATCTACCTGTAACGCTACCCAAGCATTTACCGAAGCTTTCGCTACGTGTCGATTATCTATAATGGTTTGACCTTTGGTAAATTTACCTGCTGTTTCTATATCAACTTGCGCGCGTTGTAGTAAAAGAGTTTCTGGATAAAACAAATAAGCAACAGTCGCAGCATCATGAACTAGAAAGCCTTTTATACCTTCTGTTTGACGGTAAGTTAATGAGGTATAAGTCAAAAACTCACATAACTGCACGATAAATTTCGCTACAGGGTTTTGTGAGTTAGACAAATAAACTTCCTCTGCCATTTCTTTTGTAAAAATTAACTCGTTAGTCACATCTAACGACAATACAACAGTATCATTACGACTATTAAATACAAGTTGTGCAGCGTCAACATTAAAAGCGATATTAAATTCTGCTAGTGAGGTGACGTTTCCTGGTACTGCAAAGGCGCCACCCATTACTATAATTTCTTTAGCCTTTTTTAAAATACCAGGAGATTTAATTTCAGCAGCAGCAAGATTTGTTAATGGCGCCACAGCTAATAAAGTTATTTCTCCAGGGTAGGCATTTAGCTTGTCTATTATAATGTCATCAGAATAGCGTGCGTTTCTATAATCGTGCTTGACATCTGGTAAACTTTCTGATAATCCTCCCATACCATCGGCGCCGTGAATATAAGCAGCATCCTCGATATCAGTAGGTTCTACAACTCCCTTGCCTAACTCTATTTGTGCAAAACCAGTAAAATTAAGCACCTGACTAGCACAAGCAAACGTAGTCTTAGCATTCACATTTCCTTCAGCAGTAGTAACAGCTATCAACTCCACAAAACCTTGTTTCACCAAACTTAAAAGCCACAGCAACGCAAAAATATCATCGCCACCTGGATCTGTATCTAAAATGATTTTGGTTTTATTTTGCATGTAAATTGTTTGATATATTACTTCGGGTGGCTTAAGCCCACCATTGTCTTGGTAGCGAAGCCAAGCTTACAAATAACTAAATATTTTCAAAAAATCATTTAGGATTCTTAGTAACTAATTCGTTAACTATTTTACCGCAAATGATTGACAGTCACGCTAATTTCAATTCTTCAATTGGTATTAAATTAATGACGTTTTCGAGTTTGACAGAGCCATTAACTTCGATTCGCTGCACTCTAAAAGGCTGCCAACTACTGAGGTGAGGATAGCAGTTGTCCCAAACTACTATGTCACCGACTTTGATTGATGCAGGTTCATCAGTGGTGATATTTTGATTTTTTTCTTCCGTAGCAATTGATTTTATTTCGTAAATGCGGTTTTGTTCTTCTTTAGTGAGCATTGACCAAGATGCCATGCGTGTAGGCTTATCTAGCTTTGAAGTAATTACTGTGATTTCGAGCCAAGTATCGCAGTCGCGTAGCAGTGCCGCAATTTCTGCCGCACTATATGATTCTGCTGATGGTTGTTCGGTGTTTGGTATTGGAAGGCGCGGTTTTAAATGGCTAAAAAAGCAGTTGGCGCTGTACGTTGGAATTTGAAGAGATTGATGGACGAGCGTGATATAGGCTCGACCGAGTTTGCGCGTGTATTGAAAATTGATGTCAGTAATGTTACTAGATGGCGCCAAGCTGAGTATTTGCCACAAATTAACGAGAAACGTTGGATACAGATAGTAAGTGCGATTAATTATATATGTGAAAGTCGTGGGAATTATCGAATGTTGATTCAACTTGATGATTTAGTTGAATTTCGCTATACTGAGCAGCGCGATTTTGATGTAGATTACTCTTCAGGTGACATCCGTAAGAAGCCAGCATCCAAGCAAAAATCAAAACAGAAAGATGCGGATGGTGGTGAAAAAAGTACAATTGCGGCATAGTGTGGCAATATATAGGTTAACCCGCCCTACAATTTTGGCTGCCATTTTAGAGTCATGATGACGACCTTTTGTGATAGCAAAAAAAGAGAAAAATGTGGCGCCTCAATTAAGTCCAGCTTAACGACATATATGTACTATTAAATGCACGGATGCTGTCAACTGTATTATTTATAATGGGGATTTGTGTAGCACAGGCGGGACGCCTATGCTACGGATGAATAAAAGTAGATGAATCAACTATCCGTTACATCCGTTATAATCCGTTGCCAGGATTACAACTTAGGCAAAATTTCTGGTAACAACGAACCAGGAACTTTAGATAAAGCTAAATTTTGCCCTTGAATACCTAACTCGTTATGAAATTCGCGTATAGTTTTAATTATATATGAGAGCGTTGTTTGATACGTTTCAGGTTGTTTACTCATACCATTAAGCGCTTGTAAATGGTTTTCTAACGAAGCTTCTAGATGTTGCGAGCGTTCATTTTTATTTCCATCATAATAAGCATCGGTAACAAGTTGATAGTACGCTAACCCTAAGTTGTTATGCGTGGCAAAAACATCAAAGCTTAATGTGATTCCGCTTAGTGAATGCGCTAAATTTAATGCTTCTTTATAAGACTTAATACATTGTTCTAAATATTCGTATCGTTCTTCTTTTGGTGTTTTAACTTGATTTGCTAAATGCCAATAAGCGGTTCCAAGATTATTTTGTGTCGCAGAACATGCAGCAGGTTGATTTGCTGGTGTCCTAAATTTTAAGGCTTCGTTATAGGCGCCAATGCAAGTGCGTAGATGTTCGCACTCGTGTTCGTACTGGGCTAAATTCCAATAAGCAGTACCAATATTGTTTTGAATCATCCCATATTTTAAGGGTTCTTGATTAGGGGTGTAATACACCAACGCGAAATTATACGCAGTAATGGCTTTTTTTAAATGCACAACAGGAAGGTTGTACTGTGCCAAGTGCCAGTACGCAGTGCCCAAGTTATTTTGACATGCAGCAAATTTAAGCGGTTCCATGTCTGGAGTTCGATAGCGCAGTGCTTCGGAATATGCGGCCACTGCTGACTGCCAGTTTTCTGCCGGACTGGAAAAGCGCGCCAAGTCACCGTATGCTGTACCTAAATTATTTTGTACCCGCGCGTAAGTTTCAGGATTGGTTTGCGGTGATACTAATTTTAATGATAGTTGATAAAACTCGATTGCTTGCTCAATATATGACTGTCCCTCCTCTGAGTTGGGAGGAGTACGGTATAACATCCAATATAAAGTCCCCAAGTCATTCAATATATCAGGAACTTGAGGCGATACTTCATCATATGTAATTGCCTCTTGATAAGCTATTATCGCCACCATTAAACTTTCTAAGTTAGACTGTCCCTGCTCAATCCGCAAGCGATATAAATTACCAAGCTTTTGATATCCAAGCGCTAAACTTTCAGGAACTGCTTTTTGACTATGTAATTCTTCAATTTCCTCTAAAATTACTTGGGGTGAAGTTGTTTCACCTTCTGCACGAGTATCCAACGTCGCCAGCACAAGCTCGACTAATTCTTTGGTGATATGCGTAAAATGTTCGAGTGCAGACTTTTCAGGTGCGTTAGAAATTTCGCTACTTGTTTCTCTACTTGTTTCTCTACTTGCAGGTTCATCACTAGGTAATCCTACCGCGAGCAGTTCTGATTTTAACGGTTTTGGTTCTTTCTTTTTGTGGCTACGATTGACGGGTTGTTCGGTTGGTTGAAAATCAAATGATACATCTTCGCTACCTACTCCACCAGGAAGAATAGCATCATTTAATATAGATTCCTCCAGATTGCCTAAATCTACTTCCTGGGATGAAAATCTTTCTGAACCCTTAGTTTTAGCTGTAGGTGTTGGTTCTCCAGCAAAAGTAAACACACCCGTTCGACACCGCCAAAACTGTGGCGCCGATTGTTGTATAGCATGTAACCACGGACGCGGTACCCAGAGTAATAAACTCGACTCTAAAAATCGATTTGATTCCTGTGTTGAGATACGCTGTTCAGTTAGCCGCAAATAGTGTAAAAATAACCGCTGCGCTGCAACAGGTTGTCGCGTTAACTGCTCAACTCCAACTATTTGAAATGCTGGTATTGGTAGCGGTCTACCTGGAGTATCTTTCGTGCCACCTACAATTGGTGGTGGATAATTTATTAACCACTGGTTAATTTGGGCAATAGGGTTTGGGTCACTCAAATTCAACCGTAACGTTACCAGTCGCGGATACGCTGATGTACTAGCTTCCATTAAATTGGTCTGCTGGTACAAAACCTGCCCTACTGGGTACGCCAGTGTTGAATGCAACCGTGCTGCCACCTGATTTCGGAGGTTTAAATCATCACACACCGCCAAAAAGACTTGTCTCCGCAAGCCAAGACTTAGGGCAAGCTTGAGACGGTGGTACACTTGCTTGTTCCAAGCTGAATTTTCTGGGTGTGTAGCTTCATTCACGCTCATGGTGGCGTCACATGCCTACTTGCTGTTTACATTTAATTGGATGAGATATTTGCTTTTTGCTACCTATAGCTCTTGCAATGACTTCGTTTTTCTACTTTAAATCCTGCTGTTCAGGACAAATAGTGATTTTAAAGTTATTAGCAAAACAAGTATCTTATTATACGCACTACTTTATGTAATTTTAACAAATAAAAAAGCAGGTTCACACTATGAGTGGGAACCTGAAAATGATAGCAAGTTTTTTGGCTTGAGGTTTTCTCAAGTTTTAGAATGCTGAAATTTGATCCAAATTTGAAGAAATATTTAAGAACGTATTATTTTCTAAAGGTCAAGATACCGAAAAAGCCACAAATATTAAACCACAAACTAGTACAAATGCTGCAACTCCCAGAAAAATGTAGTTACGCTTTTGCCCGTCATTTGGAGGTTCTGCGGTATATACTTTTGGCTCTCTTGCGAAATTATTAAGACGACCGCCTTCTTCTGTGGTATAAGGCATGAATTGTTCCTTTATTTAAGTTCTTTTGCTTTATGTTACATAACTAGGCATAAGTACTCTCACCTTACTTTACAAAAGTTTATAAAAAAGTTAGGAACACTTTCCACTTTTAATTAATGGTTCCTGTTAGGGGAGAGGAGGCGCTAGCGTAGTCTTTAATTGGCATTCGACCTGCTAGGTATGCTAGGCGCCCAGCAGTTGCAGCGAGGTTCATGGCTTGTGCCATCGCTGGAGCGTTTCGTGCTAAAGCGATAGCACTGTTAATTAGTAATGCGTCGGCACCCATTTCCATTGCCTTAGCTGCTTCAGATGGGGCGCCTATTCCAGCGTCAACGACCACGGGGACTTTGGCGTTTTCAATAATAATTTGGATGTTGGCGGCTGTTTGTATTCCTTGTCCTGAACCAATAGGCGCCGCTAATGGCATTACAGTAGCACAACCAACTTCTTCTAAACGTTGGGCAAGTATTGGGTCGGCGTTAATATAAGGTAATACGGCAAATCCTTCTTTGACTAACTGTTCTGCTGCTTGTAATGTACCAATTGGGTCTGGGAGCAAATACTTAGCATCGGGTATTACTTCTAACTTGACAAAATTATTATCTTCTTGTCCTAATAGCTTCGCCATTTCACGTCCTAATCTTGCTACACGAACAGCTTCTTCAGCAGTTTTACAACCAGCAGTGTTTGGTAGCATCCAAATTTTACCCCAATCAAGTGCTTCTGCTAATCCTTCATGTCCTGGAGCATTGGTTTGAACCCGTCGCACGGCAACAGTAACTATTTGACAACCACTCATTTCAACACTTTTTTGCATTTCCTCAATGGAGCGGTATTTACCTGTACCTGTCATTAAACGAGAAGTAAAGGATTTTCCGGCAATTTGAAGCAAATCAGAGGGTGCTACTGAAGAATTGGAAAGTGATAGTCTCGTTTCAATATTGCTTTTTACTATATTGCCGTTACTAAAGTTGGCGGAATGCGTAAACATAGGTGTAGAGCTTTTTTCGTTTTTTTGGAAGCGAGAGTAATGGAAATGTTCAAGTAAAGCATCACTCGAATGCTGTGTAATAGAGTCAGCAATTAGTAATGCAGTGATTGGTGTCAGCAAAATGCCGTTACGGTAATGTCCTGTGGCAAAGGTTAAGTTCGAGTACGGACTTTCACCCAAAATTGGTAATTCGTCAGGAGTTGCGGGTCGATATCCCCACCACATTTCTTCTATTGGGTAATCTTTTAACTGTGGAAATAATCGAATCGCGTTTTGTAGTAAGCTTTGAATTCCGCTAGGAGTATTGTAAGGTGTGAAACCAACATCTTCACTCGTGGCGCCGATAATAATTCGTCTATCGTGCCTGGGAACAATGTATATTTCCTCACCATATAAAACTCTATTTAAGGGTAATTCCGTAAGGAAATCTGGAACGCGCAAACTCAACATTTGCCCTTTGCGAGGATATACAGGCAAAGGAAACAATTCGTTTGTCCATGCTCCTGTTGCCAAGATGTAATGTTCAGCACTCATTACACCTGCACTAGTTTGTACACCTGTAATTTGACCCGCAGAAATTAAAATACCATTGACGCGACAATTTTCTTTTATTTCCACACCAAGTGATTGTGCCGCAGTTAATAATGCTCGACTTAGCGCACGATTATCTACTTGTGCATCTTCAGGATACCACCAGCCACCAATTACTTCTTCGCCCAGTCCCTGCTGGTATTGGTGAATTGTTTGAAAGTCTAACCAATAAGAATGATTATCTTGTTCATTTTTGTCTTTTACGTCATATACTGGTGTTAAAAAGCCACAAGCCCAGTATCCTGTATTTATACCTGTAAGCTGTTCGAGTTTACTTGTCCATTCAGGGTAAAGACTACGTGAGCGTAAACACAAATCACGCATTGCCCCTGGTAAAATCTTCTCAGCATCAGGCGCCAACATTCCAGCAGCAGCAGTAGTAGCAGCAGCTTTATTATCGCGACTGATTACAGTAACATTGCAACCCCGTATCTTTAGCTCGATGGCGGTTGCCAAAGCAATAATACCACCACCAATAATTAAAATATCACTAGCCATTGCTCACAAGTCGTTAGTTATTAGCCGTTAGTAATTAGTCATTCGTCAAGGGTCTTTATGTTACAACTCCTCTTCAGGACTTACAACTACCTAACACTTACACTCATAACGCAAATTCTATGCCATCAGATACAACTACTTATAACTCGTAATGCAACAAAACAAAAGCACAACAATATAACTACTGTTGTGCTTTTATATTAATAATTGTTTACCTGCTTACCATAAAGCCTTAATTGGCGTGTTGCCATTGGAATCAGAACCTCTTGAGGTTGTAGATTGGTTTTGGTCGATATTAGTCTCGTTTGTGGTTGAACTATTATTATTGTTGCTTGGAGCTGCGTTGTTGTTTTGAGCCACGGCGCCGCGATTGCCTGAACCAGTTGCTGTGCTGTTAACATTGATGTTAGCTGGCAAAACGCTTGATGCTCGGTTTGGCGCCTGTTGAGGAGACTGAGCAGTTTGAGGACCCATTGGATACAAAGAACCAATTAAAGTACCTAACAATATCGCTAAACCGCCTGCCATCAAAACTAATGGTGTCCATCTACCCATATAAATATTCCCCTTAATTAAATTTATTTGTGTACACCTTATTACTTCCACTTATGAAAGGGAAGTCCAGACAATTTGAGAACCATGTCCCCAAAATCCGTCATATTTTGTTACCGTTACGTCACCTAAAACTTGAGTTTGGCACGCGAGACGTAAATTTCTGGTGGGAGAATGAGGAGGCAGAGAACGACGAGCGTTATCACGCCAGTTGCTTGGTGACACTTCCCCTTCTACTTCAACAGCACAGGTGCCACAACTGCCGATACCACGACAATTAATTACATTAGAACCGCCATTGTACAGGTCAACATAATTGGCGAGCAAAACTTTTCTTAAGTTTGCTCCACTTTTACATTCAATTGCTTTACCCTGAGCTAGTACCTTTGGCATGTTATTTCCACTTCACGTGCAATAGCTTCTGTTGTATATTTACACATCACCGAGGTAGTTGTCTTGCTTCTTAAGAACGTTATGACCAAAAATTCTTCACCTCAAATCTGGCTTTACGACACCACGCTTCGAGATGGCACTCAACGTGAGGGTTTATCGGTGTCGATTGAAGACAAATTACGAATTGCCCGCGCGTTGGATGAGCTTGGTGTTCCCTTTATTGAAGGAGGTTGGCCGGGTGCGAATCCGAAGGACGTGCAATTTTTTTGGCAATTACAAACGGAACCGTTAAAGAACGCACAAGTTACAGCTTTTTGCTCAACTCGGCGCCCTAACACAACCGCTGCAACAGAACCAATGTTACAAGCAATCCTTGCTGCTGGCACTCATTGGGTGACAATTTTCGGCAAATCTTGGGATTTACACGTTATTGAAGGCATAAAAACTACTTTATCAGAAAATCTCGCAATGATTCGCGATAGTATCGAGTATCTTCGATTGCTGGGGCGTTGCGTTATTTACGATGCCGAACATTGGTTCGATGGCTATAAAAATAATCCTGAATATGCTCTACAAACTTTAACTACAGCAGTTAAAGCAGGCGCCGAATGGATAGTTTTGTGCGACACCAACGGCGGCACCTTGCCCCACGAAATCAGTCAAATAGTATCCGATGTCACCAACCATTTAAAAGAAGTCAAACTCGGAATTCATACACATAACGATTCGGATACCGCCGTCGCCAATGCTCTTGCTGCCGTCATGGCAGGTGCCACAATGGTTCAAGGCACTATCAACGGCTATGGCGAACGCTGTGGTAATGCTAACTTGTGTTCTTTAATACCGAACCTTCAAATTAAGCTTGGTTATCAATGTATAGAAGATAACCAAATAGCTCTATTAGCAGAAACGAGTCGTTTCGTTAGTGAAGTAGTGAATTTGGCGCCAGATGAACATGCAGCATTTGTAGGACGTTCAGCTTTTGCTCATAAAGGAGGGATACATGTTTCTGCTGTAGAACGAAATCCTTTGACATACGAGCATATTCAGCCAGAACAGGTGGGAAATATGCGCCGGATTGTAATTTCTGAACAAGCAGGAGTCAGCAATGTGATAGCAAAAGCGCGCACGTTTGGTATAGAACTTAATAAACAAAACCCAGCGACGCGAGAAATATTAGAAAAATTAAAAGCATTGGAAAGCGAAGGATATCAGTTTGAAGGGGCAGAAGCGAGCTTTGAGTTACTAATGCGTGAAGCATTAGGTACAAGGCAACTATTTTTTGAAGTCAAAGGGTTTCAAGTGCATTGTGACTTAGCACGGGGGAAAGAAATAAATAATGCCCTTGCGACAGTAAAAGTTGCTGTGGAAGGTAAAGATATTCTACAAGCGGCAGAAGGTAATGGGCCAGTAGCAGCTTTGGATGCAGCATTACGCAAAGCTCTAATAAATTTTTACCCTCGTATCAGTGAATTTGAACTTTCTGATTATAAAGTGAGAATTCTTAATCCAAATGCGGGTACAAATGCTAAGACGCGCGCGTTGGTTGAGTCACGTAATGGGCAACAGCGCTGGACTACTGTAGGTGTGTCAGCAAATATTTTAGATGCTTCGTATCAGGCAGTGGTTGAGGGGTTGGAATACGGGTTGATGTTAAATGTGGGGGCGCCGCATGAATGTGCGGTTCATATCATATAAACTTTGTTGTGGGATGGGTGTCTAAATTTTCTTGTGGAATGGGCATCCCTGCCCGTTCTATATCCTGGATGGGGGCGGGTTTACGAGATATTTCGCTTCGCTGCACGGATATTGGTTAACCCGCCCCTACGATATTTTTCTGTTCTAATGTTTATGTAATGGCGCCTTGTATACGTTGTGAAAAAACACGTCAATTTTCGTTTTCAATATTGGGCGTATCTCAAGGTAGAATCGTGTGGTAAAAAATACATTACTGCACAGGCAAGGATGCCTGTGCTACAACTGATCAAAATTAATGATATAGACTGCTGGATATGTGGGGGCGGGTTTACGAGAGAAAAGGCTTCGTTTTAGGATATTGGTTAACCCGCCCCGACAATAATTATGGCTTCTTTTTTTCGTTCTAATGTTGATGCAATGGCGCCTTATGTACCTGGAGAACAGGCGCCACCTGGTACAAAAATTATTAAGTTAAATACGAATGAGAATCCTTATCCACCTTCATCTCAGGCAATGTCAGTTTTGCAAAATATAGATAGCGAATATTTACGACGCTATCCTGACCCTTATGCTAACGAGTTTCGACAAGCTGTTAGCGATGTGCTGGGTGTTCCGCGTGACTGGATAATTGTTGGTAATGGTAGCGATGAAATTTTAAACGTGTTGATTCGAGCTTGTAGCGAAGGCGTCCGTAAAATTGTGTATCCAATGCCTACTTATGTTTTGTATCGTACTTTAGGAGCAATGCAGCCAACAGAAACTATAGAAGTGAGTTATGGCGAAGATTTTAAGTTACCTATAGAAGAATTAGTTGCGGCAAACGGCGCCGTAACATTAATTGCATCACCGAATAGTCCCGATGGACACGCGGTACCAATAGATGATTTACGCTGTTTGGCTTCGCGTCTAGAAGGAGTCTTGGCTATTGATGAAGCTTATGTTGACTTTGCAGAAGAATCTGCCTTGGCACTTCTAAACGAATTTGATAATGTTATAAGCTTACGAACTCTCTCTAAAGGATACTCCCTAGCAGGACTGCGATTAGGATTTGGTATTGCTAATCCCAAAATACTGTCCGGTTTGTTTAAAGTTAAAGACAGCTATAATATCGACGCTATCGCTTGCGCTGTAGGTGAGAAAGCAATGCGCGACCAATTTTACAAAAATGAATGCTGTCAAAAGGTAAAATTGAACCGCACCAAATTAGCCTTAAGCTTGCAAAAATTAGATTTTAAGGTTTGGGAATCACAAGCAAACTTTCTCTTCGTACAACCTCCAAATGCAAAAGCCGAAGCACTTTACTTAGAACTCAAGCAACACGGTATACTAGTACGTTACTTCAAACAACCCGGTCTTGATGATAAGTTACGCATTACTGTAGGCACAGACGAACAAAATCAGACATTAACTGATACGCTGAGTAATATCCTTTACAATTGTTTGTCTCAAACTTAATCTGAATCATTGCCAATCTCATATAAACCTACTTGAGACTCTCACACCGCGCATCCAGTGATTGGCAATCAACATCAGATAATTTCACAATCATTCTTAATCGCTATTCAGTTATCTATTGATTTTAAGTTGATGACAAACAGTTACAAACTGTCCCATGCTTGGGCTACTACTTGACTTAACCAGCGACGTTGCTGTTTATCGAGAACCAAGTCATCGGCAAGTACTTGTGCCGTGAGTTCTTCGAGAGATTGACCTTGGGCACGGACGATTTTGATTACACCTGCTATGGCAGCTGCTACCAATTCTTCATCTACTGGTGCCTGACGTAGGTCAAAAATTTGTTCTGGACTGTTTGGGATGGGATAATTCATGGCGTGATGTAAAGAGCGAACTAATGGATGATAATTTTTGATAAACTCTTAAAATTTCTTTACTGAATTTTCATCTAGCTGATAGGGCGGATATTACCGCACTTTACAGGTTTGTTAAATCTGTCTTAATGAGTAGATTTTTCAGAGATTTGCCAAAAAAATGAAACAACTGCTTTATTTAGAAATCCCAACCCCCGATACAGCGTCAGTCCGAGACTGGCTGCAAAACGATTTTGCGCCTTTCCAAAATGAGTCAACTTGTACAAAATCAAGAACTCCTGACGGAATTCGATTGAGAGTAGCTTCTACATCCCAAAAAGCGACTATTCCGGACAAACTTCAGGAACTTTCGATATTTGTATGGTCAGTACAGCGAACTACCTACTTGAAAGTTTTTCGCTGGGGAGATAGTAAGTTTCCTAGTGAAGCGCAAATTGTCAAGCGTCTTTCAATAGAAATTCGCAACCGTTTCCCCAATCAATACCCTGAACCACCAGAAATTGATTTATCTAAGCAAACTATATTTGAAGCTTTGGCGCCACATTACCCGAGTACCGTCAAGTATTTCCAAAAAATGCCTAACGGTGAATATGACCTAAAACGCGCGTACTGGTGGGAACAACGTTGGCGCCAAGGCGTAAGAAACCCCACCCAACCTCAACAGGTAATTTTTTCTCATCAAAATGGACAACAAAATTCTACTTCTACCCAATACGACATTATTTACATTGGTGGCGCCCTTGGAGTTATTCACGCAGCAGTAATGGCGCAGCTTGGGTATAAAGTATTACTAATTGAAAGATTACCATTTGGGCGAATGAACCGCGAATGGAATATTTCACGAGATGAAATTCAGAGTCTAATAAATTTAGGCTTAGTGACATCAAATGAAATTGAGTCGATTATTGCCCGTGAGTATAAAGACGGTTTCAATAAATTCTTTGATGCCAATAACATCAAAAAACTTAAGGCGCCTGTGTTACATACACCTACTGTATTAAATATATCCTTAAAATCAGATAAATGGCTGCAAATGTGCGGAGAAAAACTAAAAGCAGCAGGAGGTGAAATATGGGATGAGACTGAGTTTATTCGTGCTGATATAGATAATAATCAAGTCAGTGTTACAGTTAAAAATTTGACTAATAACGTCGAAAAACAAGTTGGCGCCAGATTATTAGTAGACGCAATGGGAACTGCATCACCAATAGCTTGGCAGTTAAATGGCAGTCGAGCATTTGACAGCGTTTGCCCAACAGTTGGAGCAGTCGTCAGCGGATTTACAAAAGGAGTATGGGATTCACATTACGGTGACGTTTTATACAGTCATGGTGATATATCGCGGGGTCGGCAGTTAATTTGGGAGCTATTCCCTGGAGAGAATGATGAGTTAACGATTTATTTATTTCACTACCATCAAGTGAACGCCCTTAATCCTGGTTCATTATTGGAAATGTACGAAGACTTTTTTACAATATTGCCAGAATATCGCCGCTGTGACGTAGATTCATTAGAGTGGAAAAAGGCAACATTTGGTTATATACCAGGACATTTCAGCACAAACGCTAACTCGCGTACCGTTGCCTTTGATAGATTAGTGGCAATTGGAGATGCAGCTTCGTTACAGTCTCCATTAGTATTTACAGGGTTTGGTTCACTAGTTCGCAACTTAGAACGTCTTACCAAACTTCTGGACTGTGCTTTAAAGCATGATTTATTGAGCGCACAGCATTTAAATAGAATACGCGCGTTTCAAAGTAACATTGCAGTAACTTGGATGTTTTCTAAGGGGATGATGGTTCCAACAGGAAAATTCTTACCCCCAGAACGCATTAACTCAATGTTAAATAACTTCTTTGGTTTACTCGCAGACTCTTCTGCTGAAGTTGCCGAAAACTTTATCAAAGATAGATTTGATTGGTTAACGTTTAACTTGCTCGCACTCAAAGCAGCTAGAAAGAATCCCGCTTTACTACCGTGGATTTGGGAATTAGCAGGCGCCAAAGATTTATTTCGATGGTTAGGTAATTATATCAACTTTACTCGTCATGCAATAGTTTGTGCATTATTGGGCAATTGGTATCCTAACTTTCTCGCTAAAAATCAAAAAAGGCTAGAAAGCAACCCAGGTTTATGGTTACGACTGCTAGCTATTGAGTACGCAATTAAAACGGGTAAACCACCATCTAAGCAGCAAATAGTTCCCCACGCTGCCACAACAACAACCGTCCAAAATCCAAAGGTAATTTAATAGTAATTACCTTCGTTAATATTTCCAAATGCAAAAACTGTCATTCTGAGCGCAGCGAAGAATCTATATAATTCAAGTATAAACAATTAGATGCTTCACTACGTTCAGCATGACAATCAGCACTTAATATGATATATTAAAGACTGAATTTATAATGAATATTACTTAATATGATAAAAAATATTTGGAAAAAAATAGTATTATACGTATTTTTCCCAATTATTAGTCTAGTAATAATTACCAACCATGTAACACAAGCTCAAAGCGCACCACTACCCTCAAGCACTTCAACAGCAACAATAGAGTTTCAAATTCGAGGTACTGAACCATTCTGGAATATTGACTTAAGTAAGCGCGCGATAATATTTTCAACACCCGATGCGAAAAAGCAAACTTTCGCTTATGTACAACCGCTTTTCCCAGTCGGACGCACTCCTGATAGCGTGCGTGTGTATAAACTTCGTGATGATAACACGCTAATTATTAAAAAAGCGAATGGTTGTAGTGATGGAATGTCTGAAATAGAATATGCTTATTCGGCAACTTTTATTTCGGGTAACAAGGTTTTAGAGGGTTGTGCTGAAAAAAAGTAAACTATAAAACTATTAAAGAAAAGTGGAGAGCAGCAGTATATGACTTAACTCTCCACATCTAACCTTACAAAGTTCCATTTTTGACTAAATTCCGAATAATGTTATCTTTTACCATTAACATACGTGAAGTTTGCATAAGTACATCTAACATTTGCTCACGGCTTAATTCTTGAGCCGATTCTTGCATTAAGCGCATTTGGAATTGTTGTTCTAAACTTAATTCAAACATAGTAGTGTCCATAGTTAATCTCCTTGGGGGTTAAATTAAATCGAATAGCAGATTCGTTATTTCTTATCTACTAATTTATATTCTCGTAACAATATTACACACTATCTTGCGACTGAATTCAATTTTGAGATTGCAGATATATGTATCACTTAAGATATCTCGCATGTTTATCTAAAGAGTGAAACATAATACAAAAGTATTAATTTTGTCTTAGGATTTAAGAATTATTAATTTTATTAGTGTTTTACCTTAGTCTTATAGTTTGTAGACACCAGAATATATCTAGATTTTATAGTTAATATAGATTTTTTTTATATCTCGTTATTCTTCAGGCGCCGTCTATTAAATTCTCTTCAGAAAAAATGTATTTATAAAGACCAAAACAATTTTTATTTAAAATGGTTCTAATAGCTGTACGTCATCAGACAGATGTAAACTAGATTTGATATCGGGCATAATAAAAAAGTGATACTATTACCTCTATATATAGACATAAATTGGCTGATTTTAATTTGAGTAGTCGAATGAAGCTAATTAGATGGGCGCCAATTGTGTTAGGATTGGTAGCACTTGTAATAGCACATTATGTTGCACTAATTTTTCGAGTTAGTCCAGCAGTATCTCTATGGTTTCCACCATCTGGTGTTGCGGTAACACTCAGTCTGTGGTTTGGTTGGGTAGGAGTTATCTTAACGTGGATAGCTTCGTTTTCAATGTCTCATTTGTGGGGAAATGAAGGTTGGTATAGACTCGCAAGTTTGACGGATGTTACAGAACCCCTAGTAACTTTACTTCTGTTTCGTTATTATTGGCACAGCAACCTCAATTTTAAACGATTAAGAGATGCAGTGACTTTTATTATCAGCGCACCAATACTGGGTTGTGGAGCTTCTGCGCTGATTGGTTGTTTGGTGCTTTCAACTCTGGGTAAAATGTCTTGGCTTTCCCTAACTGGAAATATTTTGCGTTGGTGGTTAGGTAATGCTGTAGGAGTTATGGCAGTTGCACCTTTACTTTTACTGCTATTGACCCCCATTTTAGTTAAATATGGCTATATTTCGTCTAGAAGCCAACAATCTTCCCAATCTTCAATACAACTAACGGCGCCTGACGATAGTACTAATTTAAACTTTTCCAAGGTAGATAATATTACCCCCAATTGGTTGGAAGCAAGCATTATTTTAATATTCTGTATATTTATTGCGATACTAACGGTACATAAAGTAGACACATCGAGCGTATTATTTAAAAACTACTCATTTTTAAACTTTATCCCAATTATTTGGGCAGCAACTCGCTATCAAATTCTTGGTGGTACACTTACCGCGAGCTTCTGTGTATTTGCTACGATTGTGGCTTATATTATAAATTTTCCCAATGCAAATACCTCACACATACTCTTTGATTCAGAAATCTTACAAGTTCACAAACTAAGTTTATTTGTTCAGTGTGGTGTTAGCTTATTAATTGGTTCCGCAATTACGGAACAAGCTACAATGCAAACAATGCTTGCCGTTGAACGTGTGCGTGCGGCAGAATACCAAGCAAAAGCTCAACTAACTCAGAAATTAGAGCTTTTCAATATCCAGCTACAACAATCAAATCAAGAAAAAGACGAACTATTAGAACGCGAACAATCTGCTCGTAACGAAGCTGAGTCAGCAAATCGTATCAAAGATGAATTTTTAGCTGTACTTTCCCACGAGCTGCGAACTCCACTCAACCCAATTTTAGGTTGGACTAAACTATTGCGCGCACGTAAGCTCGATGAAGCCAAAACTGAACGTGCGCTCTTAACCATCGAACGCAACACTGTGTTATTAAATCAACTTATAGACGATTTACTCGATGTTTCAAGAATATTACGGGGCAAATTTACACTTAATGCAGTAGTAGTAAACTTAGAATCAGTTATTCAAGCGGCAATTGAGACGGTTCAACTTGCAGCAAATGCGAAATCAATTAATTTGCAATTTATACAAACAACTCAATCCTCAGTAATGGGGGATATAAATAGATTACAGCAGGTTATGTGTAACTTACTTACAAACGCGATTAAGTTTACGCCAAATGGTGGAGACGTAAATATTATACTATCAGAGATAAATAATGGTGATTTTAATACATCTAATTATGCTCAAATAACCGTCACAGATACAGGTAAAGGCATAAACCCAGAATTTTTACCTCACGTATTTGAACGTTTCCGTCAAGCAGATAGCAGCATTACACGCACATTCGGTGGATTAGGTTTGGGACTGGCAATTGTACGGCAAATAGTCGAATTGCATGGAGGAACCGTAGCAGCAGCAAGCGAAGGTGAAAACAAAGGGGCAACATTCACAGTTCAATTACCAATACATAAAAATTAAATCTCGTTGATGCTAAAACCTCCACTAACCTGCTAATTCTAATTCAACTTTGTTTTTGATGGGTTCATCTTTACTATTTACAACCCAATTTGCAATCGTATTTAAAATCTCGGCTTTTTCGGCAGGTGTTGCGGAGACAACAAGCTCGCGCAAATCAGGATTTTGAGAGCTAGCCAGAAAATCAACCGGATTTTTACCCGCGAGTAATAAGCAGAAGTATAACCTCGACCCAGGCGCCAACTCTTCCAAAGCTTCTAACATTTGTTCCAAAGTTGTGTGCGACACGGCGCCACCTTTACCATTTCTAAACTGTGACACGTGAGAAGGGCTGACACCAACATGCCGGGACAATACTGCTCCCGTAATTCTGTACTTTTTCAAAGTTTCATCAAAACATTTATGTATCAGCATTCTTGACTTAATGACTTAATTCACTGATAATTAACTTAAATTCACTATTAGTGAAGCAAAATTTTTTATAGAGCTTACCCCCTAGTATCGCATCTGAAAACAAAGAATTGATTCCACTAGGGAATTATAGTTATTGTGAGGGTGCTTACTCGATATGAAACTAACTCCAATTTATAGCCAGTTATATACCAGCACACCTAAGCAAGTAGCAGAATGGCAATAAGTATAGTAGGTATATTCCTAAAAAATTACTGGGGGTTCTCGAAGAAGCCGATAAACAGAAGCGTCCAGTCGAAGAGATATTATATTTGCTAGGTGTTGCCTCAAATTTAACTAACCAAAATGTATTAGTGGGTATTCAAAATAATACCAGTACATATAATTCTTCTCTTAGTCAAAGCCAGACAAGAAGACATAAAGGTGATGGTAGTGGCTATATTCAGTGGAAAACTGTAACTGTTAACGGTAAACAGTACTCACAACCTTGGTATCACTATGAGTTTTGGAATAACCGAGAACGCTTTATCAAGTCATCGTGCTACATTCCTAAACAACTACTTACTCAAATTATCCAGTTAGATGCTAATAAAGCCCCAGTGCAGGAGATATTAAACCTACTAGGGGTGATTATATGATAAGAAAATGAACATAGGATGCATGAAGCCTACAAAAAATTTTCAGCTTATTTATTAAGACTTGTAGCTTTCACGCACAAACTTGTAATTGTAAGTATTAGTACATGAGTTTATATGTATTTATTGGATAACATTAATAAAGGCTAATAGGCGCCTGACGGTATGGGAAACGATAGTGTTTTACTGGGGGTTATAACAAACAAGCCCCAGTAAAAAATCAGAATTAAATCATAACCCCCAGTAAAAACAGCCCCAGTAATTTTAATAAACAACATAGAATAAAGCTCTCCTCAACACACACTTGTTATAACTACAAGCCGTGTGCTGGTTTGATGACGTTTGTAGATGTTGAACTCTGATGATTGAGGGTAATAAGGATGGATAGGCGCCTTGCTACTACTATTGGGATAGTGTTTTACTGGGGGTTATAACAAACAAACCCCAGTAAAAACAGCCCCAGTAATTTAATAAACAACATAGAATAAAGCTCTCCTCAACACACACTTGTATAAAGCGCGCTCTCGTTATGAGTGCAAGCCGTGTGCTGGTTTAATGACGTTTATATATGTTGAACTCTGATGATTAATCACCAAGATTTCTCCGTTGGTGCCAAAAATGAAAAAACCTCGGCTACCGCACCGAGGTGTATTCTACTTCAAACATGATGGGAGATACATAAAACCGATATCAGAGGATGGAATTACTCCGATATTAAGTAATGTAACGTTTTATTTCAAAATCGTCAAACTCCGAATGGTATAGAAACCCGGTTTCTTTTTGATAAATCAAGTTTTTTAACAATATCTCTCATCAGAAACCGGGTTTCTTGTATGTCCTACTTTTGAACTAATTCCTTAGCTATAGCTAATGCTTCAGGGGGAATTTGAGTGATTAGACGGATGGGAAATGCTTGTGTAGAAGCAAACTGAGCATAGTCGGCAGTTAGAAAGACTTCATATTTTTTTGCTTCGGGTGTAAGTTGAGCCGCAGATGCTAGTACAATACTCTTTACATAATTGCGGACATCAACTGCTTGGTCGCCAACGATTTCACCCCCACTGATGGGAGTATCGATTTTGCCGCGTTGGTCAAGAGTTGCGTTTGGGTCTTTTACACTTAGGTGAGTGGCGCCTACAATACCAACTAGAGATTTAGGATTTGGAAGTTTGTCGAAGCTAATTACTTGTTCGGTTAATGCAGGTGTTGTTTTGTCAGCAGAAGCAGCTAGTACAAGTGTAGGAACTTGAACTTTAGATAAACCAGTATCGCCAAATAATAAGGATGTAGTGGGGTTTAGTGCAATAACCCGTTTGATTCTACTATCGCGAAAAGAATAATTGTTTTCTGGTAATTCCTGGGCAATACACTGCATACCTTCACCCAGACTAACAACAGCAAGATTCTCTTTACACCGTTGTTTAAGAAATTCTAGCTGATACTCGGCGCCACCAACAGCGAGTGCAGTACTTCCTCCAAACGAGTAACCAAGAATAATTACATTATTAGTAGCGAGTTTGCCAGTCAGAGAAAAAGACTTATTACGGTTACTCGCATCTAGTTGGTCTAAGACAAAGCTAATATCTTGAGGACGTTCTAAAAATTCTTGTGGTTTCATAATTCGGTTCTTGCCAACAAGTGCCGAATTTACATTTGCTTCATTACTGCCAGGATGCTCTAATGTAACTACTGGATAACCATGTGATGCTAAATGCTCCGCCAAATATTTTAATTCTGTGCGTACAGACCCCAGTCCATGAGAAAAAATAATTACAGGTTTACTCGAATTAACGTCTTTTGACCAATATAAATCAAGAGGTATTTTCCGTCCCCGTTTTTTATCATCCAAGTCCATCTTCAAAATTTGAACTTCTGCTGACCCAGGTTTTGAAGCATCAAGCGGTAACTTTAATTGAACTTTGCGACTGCTCAAACGAGGTTCTATTGCTGCCATGAACCGTTGCGTCTGCCAAAACGCAGTATTAAAACTGCCTGCAACTTTAAAAGCTTGTGGTAAATCTATTTCTAGCTGCTTGCTAGGATAATTAGCTATAAATGATAATATCGATAAACCTTGAGGCGCCGTTGAAGCTAAAACCAACGCACCACGCACAGCTTGAAACCGCGCGTTATCTCGGCGCCGAATTATACTTGACAAGTCATTTAGAATAGTCGAACCAATACGTGTACTTAATAAATTATTCATCGTGACAACGCTAATTGGCACATTCGTCCGCAGTGCTGTAACAAGTTGCTGACGCTGCCCAAGCGATAGACCCTTTGTATAAATATCATAGCCACTAGGAATTTTACCCGTTTGTGCTATTTGTTGCAGTTCCAAGAGCGTAATCTTTTCAGTAAATGGCCCATATCTCACCACTAAAGTATCAGCAGCTTGAGCGGCGCCAATTCCTAAAACCTGTGTTGTCGCAAATGTACCCAATAAACACACTACTAACTCAATGATTTTCCGGTGTTGCGCCATAAATATTGTTACCTTATATTGTGGTAATAACCGCAAAAATACGGTGAAATTGGCAAAGCACCGGAATTATATAATCGCTGCTGTGCTTGTGTCTAGGTTAGATTTACTAGTTTTGATTGGAAGAATTTGCAACGGATGTAACGGATGTAACGGATAAATGATGGGAAATAGCTTATGCTAAAACACTAGGCCGCATGTTATGAGTCGCGAATGAAGGGCGCAGTTTTCCCGCTTTCGCGCGCATCTTAAAGATTTTGACACCTGTTTAAAAGTAAATTAATCCATTTTTAGCATACTTAGAACTTTCACTACTGTCGGAAAACGTAAGTTTTCGCAACTCGCAGATAGTATTATTAGCTTGGCAAAAAAACAAGATTTTTTGATTGATGGAGAATTAGGCGCCGGAATAATTACTCGGTGTGAACAATGACGTTATGTAAAAGTCATTTGGATTATGAGGAGGGATACTCATACTCATTAAATACCACAACTGTGTCCTTGTTCTCAAAGAAAAAACGGTAAATGAGTCTTTTTTCTGCTCAAAAATACTTACAAGAGCAAAAATTGACACTTATTCTTAGCTCGTGGCATTATATTAAGAAAGACTAATGCTATAAATAGAGTAAATCATGAATGTACACCTTTGGCAAACCTTTGTACTTTGTGGTTCGTTTCATAAATTTAAATTTTAATTTAGGTTTTAGGACTAATGTAGCAACTAAAGTTGGTGAGATATGAAGCAAGGAAACCATATATTACAAAAGTGCTTAGAACATTTGCAAGCTTTGCCCGGTATCCAGGCTTCGTTGATATCATCTCATGCTTTGGTCAAAGGAATTGATGGAATTATTAACATCACTAGTCCGTTAAAATCTGTTGATTACGCTTACACAATTCAACCAGATGTTAATGGAAAAATCATTGAACTTGTCATTGCGTACCTAAAACGTCATGAGGAAAAAGCTGGGCAAAAACTTCTGCTTGTTTCTCGCTACTTACCTAACAATGCGATTGAACATTTACTCGACGAAAATATCGAGTTTATAGATAGCGCGGGCAATACATACCTTAATAGTGCAGCAGCTTATGTTCTCATTCGTGGCAAGCATCGTCCTAAAGAAAAAATTTCACCCACCTTACAAATTACACCTAATACTTTAAAACTTATCTATATATTGCTCAAATCTCCCAACATTTTAAACGTTGCATCTAAAGAATTGGCAATTGCTGCTGGTTTAACAACACGAACAGTTGGTCAAAGTCTAAAAAACTTATATCAATTAGGCTACCTTCAACGTCAACGCAACGGAAGTTACCGAATAGCAGACTACACAAAGCTTCTAGAGCGATGGGAGATAGGTTATACTGAAACGCTACGTCCAAAATTATTACTTGGAACTTTTACTTCTGTGGGAGAAAGTAAGTTTTCGCCAGTTGCAGATACTATTATTAGCTTGGCAAAAGAACAAAATTTTTTGATTGGTGGAGAATTAGGCGCCGCGATAGTAACATCATATTTAAATCCAATTGGCGCCACATTACATGTTTTAGATAATCATCGTCTCATTGCTGCCAAACTTAAGCTAAAACCCAGTTTACAAGGAGAAATAACTTTTCTACAACAGTTTGGAGTTAATAACGCTTTAGGTAATAAACAAGAAGAATTTATTGCTGACCCATTATTGATTCATGCAGAGCTAATGCTTTCAAATGATGACCGACTGATGGAAACTGCCACACGCATTTTTAATTTATATATTGAGGGAGTAGCAAAAAGTGCGTGAAAATGACAACTATAAACAAGTTTTGTTAGATATCAAAACTATTGCAATACTTATATAGCAGAAGATTGGGATGCTAAATTCGACACTATCCTACGCCGTTTTCAAGCTTTGGAACAAGGTTTAAACAGTTAATTTTCATAAAATGCAAGATTCCCGACACTTCTATGCGCGTCGGGAATGTTTAAAGTATGCTTCAAAAGCAACAGCAAGTATAAATTGTCATTATTCTAGTAGCGAATAATCTGAGGATTTACTGAATGTTGAGATGCTTCACTGAATACTGAGATGCTTCTCTACGGTGACTCATGACAATTGAAACATTATCCGTTACATCCGTTACATCCGTTGCCAGGGTTACTCTTCCAAAGATTTCCCAGTCTTAGATAGTAACTTACCCAAACGTTGAACAGGCCCCTTAAATCCTCTTTTTGCTTCGTGAGCAGCTTGTTGAGTTTGCTCACCCAAACGAGTTAATACTTCTGCAATATCAGTAGCTTTAGGTTTGCTACGCTTTAATACTTGCTTAAGCTCTTTCAACTCGTTAGCAATTTCTTTAATACTTTCGTCTTCCGAATTATGCAGCACCTTATACCAAGTATCAATGGCGCCTACAGAAGTTTCGCTATCAACCTGGGTTAAATCACCATCTAAAGTATCTATCAAGCCATCGATTTCTTCGATTTGCTCGTGTTCTTCAATTTTACCTACAGTGTTACCAACTTTAGTTAGTTGCTTACCTAATTGACGTACTGGAGTTTTAACTTCTTTTTCAGCGTCCCCAGCATAGTTAGCTGTTTGTTCGCCAATTTCTATTAAAACTTCACTAATTTCATGTCCTGTAGCTTTGTTGCTTTTCAGGAGTTTTGCTAGTTCTTTTAGGTGCGAAGCAATTTCTTTAACTTCGGGTTCTTTGACTTTTTGCAGTACACCTTGCCATTCGTTAACTAGTTCAACTGCTGCTTCTGTTTCTAGGTCGGTCAAATCACCACTAAGTGTTGAGCGCAACTCATCTAGCTTTTCTAATAATTCATTATCAGCTTTTGAAGAGGCGCCATTTTGTTGTACAGGTTGCTTTTCGTCTTCGTTATGGTCTGCTTCCTGCTTACTTTTTGCTTGTGTTTTGCCTGCCATAATGTAAAACTTGCTACAGATTTTTGTAAATGTATAAGTTTTAGTTTACGAATCTACAATATCAGTTCCCTCATTCTAAAGAGCCAAAATCAAACGAATGTATTATTTATCGTTTGGTAGAGGCTTTTTTATTTTTTATGATTATTCAATAAATATTAAAGCACAGGCAGGATGCCTGTGCCACAACTATGTCACAATGAAGCTGTTAAAATTAAGGCGCCAGTCTACTGAGTACTGACATATCTTCTTCGTCTAACTCGACAGGAATACCGCTACGAATCAGTTCAGAAAAATCTTCGTTGGGTACCATGATTGTTAAAGTATACAAACGTTCGGCGCCTGTATTTTTTATCATGTGAGTACCTGTAGGTGGTACTAGTAAACTATCTCCGGTTTTAATTGAAACATTTTTACCATCACAAACTGCTACTCCTTCTCCTTTAAGCACAAAAAACATTTCTACTGCCCATTGATGACGGTTGGGTGGAGTTTTTCCACCAACATCAAAAATTTCTACGCAGCAGGTTAAAGACGTGTTAGCGCTCTTTGTATCGAAAATAATTGCTAATCGATTTGAATCATGGGGACTAATGCGATAGACTTGATAATCTTTGAGAGATCTAACTACAGGAATAACACAACTCTTAACTTGCATATAATTATCTCCTATTTAATCTTTAACTTCTGTACGGGCGGGTTAACTCATACCAAGCGTTATGACGAACAATTTCGTAAACCCGCCCCTCTTAACTCCTAACTGCTTTTTGAATTTCTTGGGAGTCGGTGACAAAACCAAAGCATTGTTTGACGTTATATATAGTTGCTTGCCAGCAATATTCAGGTGATGTTGTGGCAGTACAGTCTTCTACTAATATGCAGTCGTATCCTAAAAAGTTTGCATCTTGAAGTGTTGCCATCACACATTGGTCGGCATTTACACCTGTAAATAATAGTGTCGTGCGTCCTAGGTTCTTTATGATACTATCTAAAGGCGTATCCCAAAACCCTGACATTCTATACTTATCGACGCGAATATCTGATGGCGCCACTTCGAGTTCATCTACTACTGCTGCTGCCCAACTTCCTGCCATTAATACATGGGCGCCGTTTTTTGGTAGTGGGTCACCTAAACCTACTCCTTCACCTGTAGGATTATATACGTGTAGCACGTTAGCACTAATGTTCATCAAGTCTTGACGATTACCCCAATTTACCCAAAGTACAGGAATATTAACTTGGCGTAATATTGGTAATAATTTTTGTAACGGTTTAATTGGTTGCCGTGCAGGTGTTACATCTACACCAATATGCGCTAACCAACCATCTGGGTGACAAAAGTCGTTTTGCATATCGATAACGAGAATGGCTGTTTTCGCCAAATCGATACGTAGCTGCTTGGTAGCAGTTGTTAAAATCACAGGTTGTGGGGTTAGTTCTTTGCGAGTGATATCAGCAACCTCGTGATTCACAGACCAAGCGTTTGGTTCTACCCCTAATTTCCGAAGTGGTAAGTTCATAAACCGATTTATATTGGGAAGGGGAATTGGTTCGCTACTTCCCGTACCTTACTTTTTAACTCGAAAATTCACTATTACGTCTAATTACTTAATAAAGGTTGAAATCGTGTTTACTATTGAGAATGCTTTAATTGCCACACCAGATGATTACTCCAGTACTAAAGTGCTGATTACAGATGGTCGTATTGCTGGTATTTCTTCACAACTTGATACTGTTGGTACGTCAATAAACGCTGACAATAAACTTTTACTTCCAGGTTTCGTTAATGCTCATACTCACTCTTCCGAAATGTGGCAGCGTGGGATAATGTCGATGTTTCCCCTCGAACTGTGGTTAGCTGAATTATACGACTTTGCACCGCTTGATATTGAAAAAGTTTACCTAAGCGCTTTGGGTACTGCCGTTGAGACTTTACTTTCTGGTGGTACTACCGTTGTAGACCATTTAGTTTTAATACCAGGTAAAGAACTCGAAACTATTGCCACCGCAGTTCGTGCGTATAAAGAAGTTGGTATTCGCGCTTTTGTTGCTCCCCTTATTCAAGATGAGTCACTTGCTGCTGGAATACCATCTGGAGATACCAAGCAAACCCACGAACCTTATTTCCGTTCCACCCAAGCAACCCTCGATATTATCGAAGAAGCTGTTAAAAAGTTTCATTGTCCTGAAAAAGGTATTAATATTGCTGTGGCGCCTACAGGTATTCAACTATGTAGCGATGCTTTATTTAAAGGATGCGCTGAACTTAGCGATAAATACGACCTTTGCCGACACTCACATTTACTCGAAACCAAAGCACAAGAAAAACTTGCTAAAGAAAAATACGGTTGTACTGCGGTGGAACATCTTGAGCGTATAGGCTATTTAGATTACCGTACTTCTCTAGCACACTGCGTTCACCTTACCGATAAAGATATAGCAATTCTTGCACACACTAAATCTACAGTCGTTCACAACCCCCTTAGTAACCTACGCTTAGGTAGCGGTATTGCCCCTATCCTTAAATATCGTCAAGCTGGTGTAAATGTTTCTTTTGGTTGTGATGGTGCATCAAGTAACGACTCGCAAGACTTACTCGAAGCTATTAAAATTGGTTCAATAGTACATAATGTGACAGATTTTGATTATCAACACTGGATAACACCACATCAATCTGTCAAAATGGCTGCATTAGGTGGCGCCACTGGATTAAATATGGCTGATAATAATGGTTCTCTTGACGTTGGTAAAAAAGCTGACTTAGTACTCTACGATTTAACCAGTTTATCGTTATTACCCCGTACAGACCCAATTGGACTATTAGTACTTGGGCGCCCTGTCAACGTAGTAGATAGTGCTTGGGTAAATGGAAAGCAAATAGTGAAGAGCGGAAATGTTACAACAATTGACGTACAAGACCTACGGCAAGAATTATTAAAACATAGTCAGTGGCAAAAATCACGTAAGTCAAAGACTGCTGCGGAGTTAGAAAAACACTATCGCTTTGTAATGGGTTTGTAAATTTTAGTTTTTGTAGGCAGTAGGGTGGGCAGTGCCCACCCTACGTATTGAAACAATTTATAACAAACTAAATACTTAAGTAATGGTAATATTAGGAACTACACAGTCAGCATAATTAACATCCAGCTTGCTGACGCTCGATACCTAATACGGCGCCAAGAAAGGATGAATAAAACCACAGTTAGCTCAATTATCGCCATTTTAATTTTAGGGTCTTATAGTACGGCGCCTCGGTGTTTGGCTCAGATAGTTCCCGATAATACCATTCCTACACAGGTAACAACTAACGTTAATATCAATGGATTGCCAAGTGATGTTATTAATGGAGGTACTGTAAGAGGAAATAACCTATTTCACAGCTTTAGTGAATTTAATATAAATGTGGGACGGGGTGCTTACTTTACAAACCCCAATGGTGTTACTAACATCCTCACTCGTGTTATAGGCGCCAACGCTTCAAATATAAATGGTACGCTTGGAGTATTAGGTAATGCTAATTTATTTTTATTAAACCCTAATGGGATAATTTTTGGTAGCAATGCACGCTTAGAAATAAATGGTTCGTTTCTAGCATCAACAGCTAACAGCATTAATTTTGCCGACGGTACAAAATTCTCTTCTACAGATAAAGCTGCAAATCCACTTTTAAGCATTACTGCACCAATTGGTTTAAATTTAAATAATAATGCCACGATTAAAGTTAACGGTACGGGAAATGCAACAAGTCAAGGTTTAACTATTGTACCAGGAAACACTTTAGCTTTAGTTGGTGGAAATATTAACTTGGATGGAGGGTTAATTACAGTACCATCTGGACGAGTAGAAATAGGCAGCGTTGAAAACGGAAACGTTAGTATTAATTCTATTGCCAAGGGTTGGAGTTTAGGGTACGACCAGGTAGATAAATTTGGAAATATTGATTTAGTCAACCGTGCGAATATATCTAACTTAGGTAGAGACTTACAAGCAAACGGCGCCGTACAAGTTCAAGGTAGTAATATAACCTTAAATGGGGGTTCGCAAATTGCTAGCTTAACCCCAAGCACTCAACCAGGAGTAGATATAAACATTAAAGCAACTGAATCTTTAAATATTGGTGCTAGTGATAATACTCAACCAATCACTTCTCGAATTATCAGTACATCTGCTCTAAATGCCTCAGCAACCGGTGGTAATATTTCAATAATTACACCCCAAATTAATATAACTGATGGCGGCAGACTTGAAACGGCGAGCTTTGGAAGAGGAAAAGCTGGAAATATAAATATTAAATCTAATACAATAAATATAAGTGGATTTACTACTAACCAAAGTCGAAACAATTTAGATAGGCTTGAAAATAGTGGAATTTATAGCGCAATTTTTGATGCTGGAGCAGGAGGAGACATCAATGTATCATCTCAAAAAATTACATTGCTGGATGGTGGTTTTATCAGTACCTTTGCTCGTCTAGGGGCAACTGGTGCTTCTGGAAATATAAATGTTGATGCAACAGAAAGTATTAGTAGCACAGGAACTAACCAAATAAATCCAACTTATAGTAGTGGTATTAATGCAATAAATTTTGGTACTGGTGTTAGTGGTAATATTCGTGTTTCAACCAAACAGTTAAACCTGCAACAAGGAGGAGCAGTTTTATCTTATGCTTACGGAAGCGGAAAAGGTGCAAACATAGATATTAAAGCAAGTGAGTCAATTTATGCTAGAGATGACAACCCTTTATTAAAAGGTGTATCTAGCGGTATAAATGCTTCTACTTTTGGAACTGCTAACGGTGGGGATATTTTCATTTCGACCGATAAATTACAGTTATTTGACGGCGCCGATATTAGTTCATTCTCATCTAATCAACCGCTTAGTAAAAGTTTACCGCTTAGATCTGGTTTTGGTAATGGTGGCAATATCACAGTTAATGCTAAAACAGTTGAAATAGTAGGAGTGAGTCCCTCAGCTCCTGACACCAATAGCGGTTTATTAAGTGTAACTTTTGGTTCCGGACGTAGCGGAGACCTGAAAGTAACTGCTCAACGCTTAACTATAAAAGATGGTGCTTCGATATCAACAGGTGTACTAGCTGGAACTTTGAGCTTAGGAGTTCCTGCACCAGGAGCTGGTAAAGGTCAAGGTGGTAACTTAAGTATAGATGTTGACGAAATTGAAGTACTCGGAACAAATAAGTTTATTTTTACACCTAGCAATATTGGAACAGGTTCTTCTGGTCAGGGTGCAGGAGGATATACCTTAGTTAATACCCGTAAGTTAACAATTAAAGATGGCGCCAGAGTTGGTTCAATTGCAGTTGCTACAGGTAATATAGGAGCGATACAAGTTAATGCTGATACTGTAAATCTATCTGGGGTAGGAACTAATGGGATGCCATCTGAAATTTCCTCGAATGCTCTTATTTATAGTGATGAAATACGAGCATTTTACTTTTTACCACCTGTACCAACTGGTAACACAGGTCAAGTTAATATAAATGCAAAAGACATACTTGTTAACGATGGCGCCAGAATTAGTGTTCAACATGATGGTACTGGAGATGCAGGAAAAATAGACATTATAGCAGATACTTTAAAATTAGAACGTGGTAATATTCAAGCAACTTCAAACTCTGGAGAAGGTGGTGATATTAGTCTCCAAACTAAATTATTACAAATGCAAAGTAATAGCACCATTACAGCCACAGCTAAAAATCAAGGCAATGGCGGAAATATTACAATTGATACACAATTATTTGTGCAGTTAGAAAACAGTGATGTTATCGCTCAAGCATCTGATGGTCGTGGTGGAAACATCAAAATTAATACTCAAGGACTTTTGGGTGGACAATTTAGTTCTGGACTTACACCACAAAGTGATATTACAGCCAGTTCAGAGTTTGGTGTAAATGGTGTGGTAAATTTAAATGTTCCTCAAGCTGACATTACTCAAGGAATAAATACTTTTACACTGAGTTTTGTAGATAACGAGACTAAAGTAACCAACACTTGTAGCACTGTGAACCAAAATAGGTTTACTATTTCCGGACGAGGTGGTTTTCCTGCGTCACCTATACAACCATTAGTAGGTGAAACTATTTGGCAAGATGTTCGTAGTAATGATAATTTTAGCTCTTATCCGACTAAGAGGTACACTTCTAAGGTAAATAATAATTTAGATTTAGTTGAAGCTCAAGGAATCGTAGTAGATAATAAAGGTGAAGTTGAGCTAGTCGCCAATGTTAGCTTACCTGCTTCCCATCAAAATTGGTACTCGGCGCCAAATTGTAAATAACTAAAACCTATGCACCTCAAACCCTATGCAACAGTCGAACTCTAGTTCTAGTCAAATTCTTTTACCCATTGCAACTCTTGTAGCAATCATTGCTGCATTTGTTGTAAATGTATGGTCAAATATTTTTCCTTTAGGTGGACTTAGTATTGGAGAAATTTCTAATACTTTGTTCAAAGATGTTTTAATTATACCAGCAAATTATGCTTTTGCTATTTGGGGAGTAATTTATCTGGGTTTATTTGCCTTTGGAGTTTATCAAATTTTGCCTGCACAGCGAAATAATCCATATCTACGCAAAGCTGGATTATTTATTATCGTTGCTAGCATTGCTCAAAGCATATGGGTGTATTTATTTTTATCACGCATGTTTACCTTGTCAGTAGTGGCAATGCTTTTGATTTTGTTACCACTTATAGGCGCCGTTTTACAGCTAAAATTAGTAAACCCTGCAACTCGTAGCTACAAATGGTATGCGCGTATTCCCATCAGTATTTATCTGGGTTGGATAAGTGTTGCTACAATTGTCAATGTTGCTTCTGCGCTTGTTGCTTCAGGTTGGAATGGTGGAGGAATTTCTCCAACTACTTGGACTATTATTATGGTATTGATTGCTACTGGTTTAGCATCTATCATGACGACAAAATATCAAGATATTGCTTATACTGGAGTCACAATTTGGGCATTAATTGCCATTGCTATCAAGCATTCGAGTAATTTGGCTTTACTAACTGTAACAACATCCGGCGCCGTTGCACTCTTGATTTTAATTGTTTTGGTTCTGCCTCGATTAAATACTCATCGTTTGTAATTTATCTAAACCTTCTTTGATGTAAATATCTCTTGATGGGTTGGGAATCTCTATTTTTTCTGCTTGATATTTCTCGTGCAATTTTTTTATAAATATATGCTTTGCTAGGCGCCTGTCTAAAAATTCATTCAGCCGCATAAACACAGTTAAATTAATACTATAATCACCTAACGTGTGATAACGAATGAATGGTTCATTTATAGTTAGTTCTGGTGCAATTTCTTGCATAACTTCAGTCGCAACAGCCAAAGTCACCCTTTCCACATGCTCCAAATTATTTGTATAACTTACCCCAATATCAATTGATAAAACAAGTTCTTTAACTGGTAAATGGTAGTTTGTAAAAATTACCGATGACAGCTTCGAGTTAGGAATAACTATTATATTATTATAAATATCTTTAATTGTTGTACTACGCCAATTAATATCTATTACATGACCTTCTTGACCAGTTTCGAGTTTTACATAATCTTCGGTTCTAAGCTGTTGTGAAATAATTAAATATAATCCTGCAAATAAATTTGACAAAGTATCTTGAACTGCTAAAGCGAGTGCTAAACCTCCAACTCCCAAAGTCGTGAGAATTGGTGTAATTTCAACACCCACTGTTTGCAAAATTATTAATAGTCCAAGAATATATACAATAAATTTTACTAAATTAGATATAAGCGAAGCAGATACAACTTGTGATTTTTGTCCAAATAAAGTTACAAAACTGCTGCTAAGTCGAGCAAGAAATATAGTAATAGATAATAAAGCGATAATTATTAAGATTGTTTCAATAACATGTGAAGCATCAGACTTTAATGATGAGGAAAGATGAGCAGCAAAACACCCAGCAAGTAAAAACCAGGTAAAAGCGAGATTATTCAGCGAATGAAGTAATATTATTTTTACTGTTAAAGGTTGTTCTTCCGCTTCAGTTTCAACGCTAACTAACTTAATTTGCCTATCAATAAATTTTTCCAGAGCAAAACCAACAATTAATCCAATTAAAATAAAAGCACTTGGAACTGCAAATTGTGCCATAATTTGTATGAAAATATTAAAGAAATATATTTAATTTTAACACTGAGCTTAATTGAAAGTTTGTAACATCGATTAGAAACCGGGTTTCTTTAGAGAGATTTTGTATAAAACAGCAATTTTACGTAGAAACCCGGTTTCTTTATTTATATTTTGCAATAAACATCACAAGTTTGCATAGAAACCGGGTTTCTGGTTTCTTATAACAAACTTTGTCGTAACCTATGCATAAAAGCATCAACATTACAAGGCACATTAATATAATCGAGACATCCTAAGTCTAATGCAATTTCTACATGATTAGATTGAGTTGCTAACCACAATAGCTTTGTACGTTGTGTAACTTTACAGCGTTTAAATTCTTTGAGTAAATCTAACCCATTTACAATGGGCAAATTATCTTCTAATAAAATAATTTTGCCGTATATACTAGGATTATTTACTATTACTGAGATAGCACGCTGCCCATCCTGTATCCAATGAGTATGATAACCTCTTATTTCGAGGGCGCCCATTATTTTATGCGCGAATTCCGAGTCACGATGTAATAATATTACATCAAAAACTGGAAGTGGATGTGTCTTCAGCGGTTGCCAAGTAGCTGATAATACACGACATCCAGATATTTTGGCTTGCTCTAGAACCGATACAGCTTGTTTATAAAGAGATTGAATATTTTTACCGTCTTCGGGATATTGAACCACACCAGCACTAAAAGTATTAAATATTTGATTTTGATTGTCATTTTGATTATTTTCTGTATCAGATGTAGAAAATTTAATTTGTCTGAATAATTCTAATATTTCTGCTAACCAGTCTGTACCTTCACCACGATTTGTACCGTACATGCCAATAATAAATTCGGCGCCGTTCCAACGTGAGACAACATCTTCACTTCGCAGTTCTTGACGTAAAATATGAGCTAACTTACGCAGCATTTGGTCGCCAAGTCGATGTCCATAATCACGGTTGATTTGAGATAATTTGTCTAATGTTACTACTGCTAAACAAAAAGGCTGTTGATACTGTGAAGCTAAATGTATAAACTTGTCTATATCTTGACTGGAACGGTGACGATTTGGTAGACCTGTTAAAGTATCTATTTCAGCTTGCTCACGTAATAAACGCGCACGCTCTAAACGATTGAATATACGAGTAATTAACTCCGGCGCCACTACAGGTTTACTTACATAATCATCACCACCTGCCGCAAACACATTTTGAATTGTTTCTGCGTCGCGTTGTCCTGTTAAAAATAAAATTGGTAGCCATGCCCATTTGGGATTATTACGTATAATTTGACATAACTCGATGCCATTTGTGTCAGGCATTTGCACATCAAGAACTAGTAAGTCGGGTACTACAGCATCTAATTCTTCCCAAAGTCGCTGTGGGTCGTTAAGAATTGTAACTTGTAATCCCCAAGGTTCTAACAAAGTTCGCACTAAACGCGATACTAATTTATCGTCATCTACCACCATTACCTTTGCTTCAGGTTGTTTGGGAGGTTTAATATTTTGATTTAGAGATTGATTATGATTATTGTATGTATTTAATATATTTGATTGAGTTGCAGATTGAACCAGACTGTGTAACACATCATTACGTGGTGTTGGACTGGATTCTGCTGTTAAGGTGTTAGTTGAGTTTGAGATGGGGATATTAATTTTACTCTTGTGTGCTTTTTGAAAAACAGGGTTGAGACGATACCCCATTCCATATACAGTTTCTATTAAATCGGAGGCGCCAACCGATTTAAGTTTTTGACGTAACCGTTTAATAAGTGCCCTTAATGTTTCTGAACTAGGTGGTTCATCTTCCAACGACCATAATTTATTTAGAATACTCGTTTGACTATGAATTTTTTGGCTATTTTGCATGAACAATTCCAGTAAGCCATATTCTTTTGCAGTCAAACTGAGTAAAATTTCCCCGTATCTTACCTCGCATTTACTCGGGTCTAGCTGTAAATCTCCCCACATCAACACAGGAGTTGCTGTGTTAGCTTTACGACGCAGCAATGCGCGGATGCGTGCTTCGAGTTCTGGTAGTGGTATCGACTTTACCGCATAATCATCGGCGCCTGCATCCAGACCAACTATCTTATCATCGCTAATACCCCTAGCCGTTAAAAGCATCACTGGAACTTGTAAACCCTTCGCGCGTAACTTGCGACAAAAGCTAATACCATCAAGTTTCGGTAACATGACATCCAAAACAATCAAATCATAATTAGCAGCTTCGATATAATCCCAACCTTCTATTCCATCAAAAGCAATGTCAACAACATAATTCTGCTCAACCAAATTAGCTTTAAGCAGTTCGGAAAATATTTCATCATCATCAACAAGCAGAATTCTCATTTGGTCTAATTAACTATCGATGCTTAATCACAGTGTTTCTAAGTAGCCTAAGCTAAAAATTATATTAAATCCACCGTAAAAACAAGGAAGTTTGTTAATGAGAATAATTCGATTTATCAACAAAAAAGCCCCCTTGTCAAGGGGGTTGGGGGGGTTGGGGGGATTTTAAGCAATACTTCCCCGCTTACGCGCTTCTTTATAGGAAGTTCCAACATTTCTCAACCCAGCTTTAATCATTTGGCGTTCTAAAACCGAGAAAAAGCGAGCTTTATCGCCACCTTTAACAACAGCTTGGTTGTGCGCTTCTGCAATAGCGACAGGATAACCATAACCTTTTTGCACCTGAGCCAACATCAAACCTAGCGACTCATCGAATAACTGTGTATCCTCAGCAACCCATCTAGGTATTTCAATTCGTGCAATTTCAGTACCAACGTGAACATAACAAAAATAAATTTGCTGGTCTTGGTACAATTCAAGAATTCGAGCATTACTACGCCACAAAGGTCCACGCTGTCCAGGTTGAAGTTGAGTAGCCCAAAGGGTACTATCTCGTAATGGGTCGAATACTTTGCATGGAACCTTATCGTTTTGGTTAGGACAAAAACTCGCACAGTCTGGTACCGGATGAGTACAAGCAAGCAAACGTAAAAAGTTTACCCCCTCAACATTACGCGAAGCGCTAAGATAACCCATCAAAGGAGCGCGACTAGCTTTCATTTGACCCCACGCTTCTAATATTGGCGGCAAAATATGTTCGCGTGCTTCCAAAGGTAACTGTTCTAAAAACCAATAAATAAGTGAACCATCAACCATTGCCAAAGTTGGAACGCGCGGGTTTAGCTGATTCAAAAGCGGAGTTTGCTCACCTACAATTCCACAAGCTAACTCTGCCAAAACCATCGCTTCCGAAGCAGTACGACGATAACTCATCCATTCCTCGGTACGTATTCCCCACTTACGTGAAGCATACAAATCTTCGGGACGGTAAAACACTTCGGGTAAACTATCGAGGAGTGGATGTTTATTTTGTCCGTAATGTAAAACAACCCTTCCAATATTAAGAAGATAACAGTAAGCGATTTCGTGATGATTCGGTGCTATTTGCGAACCATCAGTAGCAATAACAGTGTGTACCTTTGGTGGAACTGGAATCTCAACACGAGTATCAAGCGGTTCAATAGGAGTTGCATTTGCGAACACAATCCTATCTTTCCACTTATCTTGCTTCTCGACAAACTCCTCTTGGCGCCCTATTGCATCAACCAAATATTTAGAAGCTAACTCTAGACGCTTTTGACCTGCGACAGCTTCTTGCGTTAAATGCTGACTCAAACCTTGAATTTGACCCGCGAGTTTTGTTATATCAAGCATAGAAATTAGTAAAAAGTGCTGAGTGCTGAGTAGAAGTAGAAAGTGCTGAGTGCTGAGTGCTGAGTTTAAGAGGATGTTTTAAAAGTTAAAGAAATTATAAATTGCCATTAGTCCAAAAGCGAAAAATCTGTATGTAATAACATATCGCGCTTACACCTTATAATGACTCCAAGTATTCACGAACAAATGCACTCTCTTCATTTTTAAGCAAATTCTTCGCTTCTGCAAGTACTTCGTCACCTATTTTTACTTCACCTAAAGCATAACTGATTGCCTCTAAAGCTGCATATCTTACTTCAGGTTCACGATTTTGTAACAAAACTTTAACTATTGAAGCTGCATTTTGTGAATATAAATTAATTTCTAAAAGAGGTTCGATAAGTCGTGCAATGGCTTGTAAACGAAATGAATCAAGCTTGGCTATACAGTAATGTAGTGTTTTAATATCTTCTTTTGATAAAGCTGCATGACCTTCAACTAGTGCGTCTCTAATTTCTTCAATTCTATCCTCAAACTCAGAAATATCAGTTATATCAAGACTCCTTTCAGTTAGGAGTGGCTTAGAATATCTCATTTTTCATTTATTTATAAATTTATAAAAGGTTATTTTGTTACAAAACAAGAGTTAGGAGTAAAACACTTCACTCTTAACTCTTCCACTCAGCACTCAGCACTCAGCACTTTACACTCTTTTACACCCAATCTGAAAAGTCTTGTGAGTATTGTGCTAATGATAACAAATGCATACGGGGGTCGCTGTGAGCAACTAGACGTTCTGATGGAGTATTATAGCCCCAGTCAGCTAGAAATAAGGTTACATCATCTAAGTCGCTTTGCTTTTTAACTAATTGTAAGGTGTTGAGACGGTCTTCGATAAACCAAATATTGGCGCCTTCTGTCGAAGTTTTTAATTCTCTTAATATTTCATATTTAGGACGTTTGGCTTCTTTTCCAAATATAACTTCGCGCGGTAAATCTATTCCTTCTTTTTGTAAGAGTTTATGAGCAAATCTACCTTCTTTGGTTGTGACAATATATATTTTTACGCCGCTGGCAATCATGTTTTTTATTCTGTCTGCAACTCCCGGATAAAATCGATGTAGACTCATCCAATCTTCTAAATCATTCTCAATCCAATCATCACGTAATGAATCAAGTTGATGTGCAACTTCTGATGACTTAAGATTAGATTCTGCTAAAATTCTTTTAGTAATATTTGCCCAATCTTTTAAGATATTATCTTCAGATATACCTTCTACTATTGCTTTAATTAAAACAGGCATTTCCCAACCCGTTTCTATTACTGGTCGCAGACTATAAAACATTGATGCATAATCATCGGTTGCTATTTGTTGAGTAGGCGCCCATATTTGACAATAAGTTCGCCAAGCAACCTCAAAGTACTCGACCATACCGTCACAAATAACACCGTCAAAATCAGACGCTAAAATAGTTGGAATATTCACTGTCATTTTCACCGTACCTAAAACTTTACAAAAACTGTAATTAATTAAAATTAATTTTCTTTAACTAAATAGTAATCTCAAAATCATTGTTGATTATGTAAATTGATTTGTATAAACATTATAATGAGACTCATATTCCTAACTTCATAAAAGTCGTCAAGAATATTGTTCACACCTGCGGACATTAGTAAATATATAATAACCTGTGAAGAAGCATAAATAAAATAAATATATTTAGCGAGTATAAAAATAGCAGCCCTTAGAGACTGCCATTTTAAACCTACTATATACTTTCTGCAAAAGTTAAAAAGCTTACGCAATACTTAGACTTTCGCGAATTCTGGAGCGGGACGTTTGCTGTTACGGATAGCTTCGATAGCTTGTGCGTAGTCAGGAGCATTATATACCGCCGAACCTGCTACAATCGCGTTGGCGCCTGCTTCCAAAACTTGCCAAGTATTATTCGCTTTTAAACCACCATCAACTTGAATCCAAGGGTCTAAACCGCGTTCGTCACACATTTGACGCAACTGACGAATTTTAGGCACCATCCCAGGAATAAAGCTTTGACCCCCAAAACCAGGGTTAACGCTCATGATTAATACTAAATCGACAATATCAAGCACGTACTCAATTAAGTCCAACGGAGTTGAAGGATTGAGTACCACACCAGCTTTTTTGCCATGCTCTTTAATCAAACCAAGGGTACGGTGCAGGTGCGGAGAAGCATTATGCTCACAATGTACCGTAATATGGTCGGCGCCAGCTTTAGCAAAATCTGCCACATATTTTTCTGGCTCCACAATCATTAAGTGGACATCAAGTGGTTTTTTGGTAACTGGACGAATTGCTTCAACTATCAGCGGACCAATGGTTATATTCGGAACAAAGCGTCCGTCCATTACATCAACATGTATCCAATCAGCTCCTGCCTCATCTACGGCACGAACTTCTTCTCCTAAACGGCTAAAATCTGCTGATAATATAGACGGAGCAATTACAATGGGCTTGTCGGATGGCGTATAAGTCATGGCGCTTCGCTTAATAGGTGCTTGAAATTCTGTATTGATTGTAACAAAATATGAGCTTTGGCTCACCTGTCTAATTTCATCCTACATTAACCCTTTACAATTATTAACCTTTTATAAAGATAAAGACGATGGCGAAAAAACAAACCTGGATATTTTGGGGATTGAGTGCGGCTTTGTTGAGTACACCAGTTCTAGCTATTAAATTTAGCAGTTCACTAGATAGTTTTGGAATTGATGCCCTGAAGTTGCACAAACCTCCTTACAATTTAACTGGGCGCAAAATCGCCATTGGTCAAGTAGAAATTGGGCGCCCAGGTAAGTTTGGTGTTGATAAATCAGTTTCTAATAATCGTGCGTTGTCACCTGTAGCAGTATTTGCACGAACTATTCCAGCCAAGTCGAATAGTGGTGTAGACCCCCACGCACATAATGTTGCGGGTGTAATGGCAAGTAACGACAAAGCATTTCCTGGAGTGGCGCCAAACGCGCGACTATATTCTTCAGCAGTTGGTTCGACAAAAAGCCAAGGTCAACCCGAAGAATGTTTATCAGCACAACATATCGCATCGCAAAATGGTAGTGATGTGCGTGCAATTAATTTTAGCTTTGGTGAACCACTTAATCGTGACCCACGTCCCGACCCTATTCTTGACGGCAATGCTTTACTAACGATGTGTGTTGACTGGTCTTCGAGAGTTCATAATACCCTATATGTAATTGCTGGAAATCAAGGTAAAGGTGGAATTCCTATACCCACCGATAACTTCAATGCTGTAAACGTCGCATTTTCTTCGCGTCGTGGCGATATCTTTACAAAAGTTGACGTTTCCAACTTAGCTGCAGCGAATGAAGGCGCCACAGCTCGGCTAGCAGGTAAAGAAATAAATATTGGAGTTCGTCGTTCGGTGAATATTCTTGCTCCTGGTAGTAATATTCGGATGTTAAACCCCGATGGCAAAATAAATAAAGTTACAGGTACTTCTTTTGCGGCGCCTCACGTTACTGGAACAGTAGCTTTATTGCAAGAATTTGGTGATAGACAGATACGAAAAAAACAGTCAAATTGGAGTATGGCTTCACGGCGCCACGAAGTCATGAAAGCAATATTACTAAACTCCGCCGAAAAACTAAAAGACGATGGTAATGGTTTACGCTTAGGGATGACGCGAACAATTATCGACAAGCAGAACCTAGACTGGCTAGCTTCCGACGCTTATAGAGACCCCAAAATACCACTTCATGCTCAAATGGGCACCGGACACATGAACGCATCGCGCGCATTACAACAATTTGGCGCCGGACAGTGGCAACCAAACCAACCAGCCCCCGCTTTAGGATGGGATTACAATACAATTACAGCAAATACTAATGTAGATTATCAACTTAAAAAACCACTCAAAGCAGGTAGTTTCGTTTCATTAACTTTGAGTTGGGATAGATTAGTTGAACTCGAAGACAAAAATAACAATAAAATGTACGACGAAGAAGAAAACTTCCGCGACCGAGGTTTAAACAATCTAGATTTATATTTAGTCCAAGACACTCCTAACGGTTCGACATCAATAGCATGTTCATCAGTTAGCGAAGTAGATAGCGTAGAACATATATTTTGCCCAGTTCCAACCGCAGGTAAATATAAAATTCGCATTCAATACAAAAAACAAATCAACGAAGCAAAACAACTCTATGCACTAGCATGGTGGACAGTACAGTAGAAAGTGCTGAGTACTGAGTGCTGAGTCCTGAGTCAAATATAAAATCGTAGGTTGGGTGGAGCGTGTACAGCGTAACCCAACAAAAACTTAATTAACTATTTTATTAACTTGCTCAATTCGTTGTTTAATAGCTTATAAGTGCAATACGAATATTTTCTTGTATTGGTGTACCATCTGCTGTTACAAATCGTCCGTACCAAGTTGCTTCCTCATCGGGTGTCCGGCGCCTGTATAATTCACGTAATGGGGAAGCATCAAGAGCGATGTGCAAGAGCATAAGCTAATAATTCTTTATTTGTCATCGCTTCAAAGTTCGGTTGCATTTAAAAACCTCCATTGTCCATTGGGTGGTACTATAATTTGAAGTTCTTCACTGGCAAAAATAAACACAACTCCCATATATTCATCAAAACGGTAAATCTCGATGTTGCGGTAACTATTAGACAGCATCTGACAGACTCTCATACAGGCATGTGCTTGTTCATTTTTACTCATATATAAATAAATGTATCAAATTTAACTGATAAATCTATCCGTTAAATCCGCTACATAATCCGTTGCCAACTTGCTTATAATTCCTATTTTACCTCACCAATAAAAGTAATATAAATCACAAACATAATCTAAAAGTAAAACGAAAATTTTAACCGGAATGTTCAGCTATATTATAATTTTGTTTAGTACCTTTATACATATACTTGTATTTAAAATAATTCTATTGGATTAAAAATAATGACAAAATGACTCAGTTCCCATACGACGAGTTTTCCAAAAATTATCTGCAAGCACTATTAGGGACAGTAGGAGAAGTAAAGACAGACAAAAAAGTTCCATCAGAAATTAGAGAAATCGACGTTTACTTTGCACCATCTCCCCACCCACCTGAATCTTCAGTAGAGTTAGGATTATTGGGAAGATTCGCAGATACAGCAGCATTGTTTGAACCGTTTCGGAATGCAGTGCAACCTCTAGAAGTTTGTAGCTGTATGGGTAAACTATTCTCCACGTTCGCTGAAGCTGAACGTAAAAGCAACCGAGAAAAAACCCCCTTAAGAATGGGTGACTTACCACGGTTATGGATTATATCTCCGACAGCATCAGACCTTTTTTTGGGTGACGGTTTTCATGCAACACCCGATGAGCAAAACTGGGGTAAAGGAATATATTTTTTAGGCAACAATACTAGAACTGCCATTATTGTCGTTCATCAACTGCTTGAAACTCCTGAAACGTTATGGTTAAGGATTTTAGGTCGAGATGGAACCCAAAAACGAGCTATAGCTGAGTTAGAAGCACTACCAACAGGTGACCCGTTACGAGAAAAAGCAGTTGAACTATTATTAAATTTAAGGACTACCTTAGAACTGAAGCAACCCCAAGAACCAGAGGATGAGGACTTTATTATGACTTTATCACCCATTTATCTACAAAAGCTCGAAGAAGTTAAACAAGAAGGGAGACAAGAAGGGAGACAAGAATCTTTATATAGCGTTGTCGAAAAGCTACTGCAATTCAAGTTTGGGTCTCTAGATGATGAACTCAATCAAATTATTCAACCTTTGTCAGCGTTGGGAGAAGAGGAGTTTATACCATTGATACAGCAGCTATCGCGCGAGGAATTGCTAAATAGATTTATCTAATCGTAAATCAGCAAAAACCCGCTTAGAGACGTTACATGTAACGTCTCTACACGTATATACTAATTATTTTCAAAGATTTTTTCTAATTGTTCACTTGTTAATGACCGTACTAAATCTACATTGAGCGGCGCCTTACTAATATACTGAGCATAAGCTGCGCTCAAATATGGGCTATATTGCTGCTGGTTTACAAGATGAGTTTGAAAAAATGCTACGCTGAATGCTTTAACATACATTTGAGCAATAGCAGGATTGGGGCCAATTAATTCTCTAGGCACTGGTAGAACAGGTTTTGAAGCGTTTAATTTTTCAGAAGTTGAAAAATGAGTTCCATTCTCAATTAATGCTAAATACTTATTTTGTGATGCAACCCAAGTGAAAGGAATTACCTGTTCGGGTACTGCTGGTGTAATAACATCTTGGCTACCTCCCATAAACATTATCGGGACTTGTATTTTACTAAATCCTTTTTGATTCAAAATAACGCTACCAAAAGGATTTAAAGCCATTACAGCCTTAACGCGCGTGTCTTGGAATGATGGAATTGGTGTTTTGCCTTGTAATAATTCGTTAGCTCGACATTGTAATAATACTGATAAATTCAATGAGTTGTTAGGGTTACATTGTTTATTAACAGAGTTAACATCGATTGTGGCGCCTGCTAATGTTAAAGCTGTATACCCTCCATAAGAGTGTCCAATTACACCGACTTCTTGAACATTGAGTTGTCCAACAAAATTTGAACCTGATTTATTCAGACGTTGGAGTTGGTCGAGTAAGAATTTAATATCTAAAGGACGGTTTATTAATTCGCGTGCTTCGGGTGGACTTGCTAAACCTTCAAAATATTGCTGAATTTTTTTAGCGTCACTACCTGGATGTTCGAGAACTGCAACAGCAAAACCATACGAAGCAAGATGCTGTGCTGCATAAGCAAAAGTTTCTCGGTCTTCTGCAACACCGTGGGAAATTACAATTAATGGAAATGGTGGTTTAACCGAAGTTGAGGCGCCACCTGAACGGTTATTGTTATTCTGTGGTAAATATAAATCTACAGGAAAAGCGCGACTTCGGGCAACATCGTTCATCTCCCAAGATACTACTTTATAACCAAGACTACCTGGTACTTGTAAATCTTGCTGTTGTGAAAAATCGGTAGTTTGGTTAGAAGCTTCCGCAGTGGCAACTTCTTTAAGACCACCGACAACCCTATCTCTTCTTCGTATTAACTCAGAAAAATTAGTAAGTATGGACTGTCCTTCAGTTAAGTTAAGACGAATGGTACTAGATGGATAACGACGAATTACTTCAACAATATTTAACCCTTTGGGGTTAGTCGCAGATAATATCAACGCTGAACGCAATGCATAAAAGCTACCTTGCCTACTTTCTGTCATTATCAACTCAGATAACCGTCGCACTACACTCTCACCTAGCGCTGAGTAAGTAACCTGCGAAACTAAAGTAGCATCTAAATTGAAATAAGTTCTAAGCAACTGCCGAAATTGTGCGCGTTGAGACGAAGGTACACGATTTAGATAAAAAGCAAAATCTCTTGTTACCCTACCAGACTCCGCATAAGTCTCTATATCCAAGGTAGAAATTGTAAACTCTCCAAACGGAGGGTAATAAAAAGCAATACGTTCAGCAGCATTACCTGGAGTTGCGCTTACGAATGTTGATACTACGCCAATCAAGGCGCCAACTATAGTATTTTGCCACTTGTGCTGTTTTTTCTCTCTATAAGTAATATTACGACTAACAGAAAAACTCATAAAACAAATATACTATTAGAGATAAATCAAGCAAACTCATTATTTCATTAAATATCGCATCCTAGCATCACCGTATCGGTTGATTTTGGCTTACTGAGTAGAGAAACCACGTATATTTTCGGAGGATGTAACGAACAAAATCGATAAATTAGTATTTTCACTGAAGCTTATTTGAATATTTATATTTTATAAAATGAAATATATTACGAACCTTCTAAAGCCAAACTATATACTGAACCACTTTGAGCAATCTTGTTACAACAAGGTTGCTCAAATTATAAGTAAGTAACGAGAAAATATACCGTGAATATACTTAAAATATTACCTCATAGCGACGAATATCAGGCGCCATAGCAACCAAACCATCAAGTTTTCCAGCAGCTTCAACAAAATGCGGCGCCTGTAAGTGTAAATTCAAAGCAGCATCATTTACCCATTCTTCCACAAACGTAAAATCAGTCGGGTCATTTAAATTTTGCAGAAGTTCATACTTAATACACCCGGTTTCAAGTCTTGTAGCTTCAACAAGAGGTAATGCCAAAGCTTTAAATTCACTTTCTTTACCAGGTAACGTCACAACACGGGCAACAACGCGAAGAGTCATAGTTAGTACTTAGTTGAATATCTAGCTAAATTCCAGCTTTTCTTGCCGCGACCATATAGCGAAATACAAACTCTGTAATTTCAATATAGTTACGTGCGGTTTCAAGAGAGTTTGCCCAGACTGTAACACCGTGGTTGCGAATTAGTAAAGCAGGTATTTGGGGTTTTTGTGCCAAGAAGCGGGTTTTGATATCCGAGGCAATCTGTGGAACCTTTAAATGATTATCGAATAAAGGCATAACGCAATTAGGATTTTCTTCCCAGATACCCAAACCCTTAATCATTTCTAAAGGTGGCAATGGTATTTCATCACCCTTAATAAAATTCGATACTAAATTTGCATCGACTGAGTGAACGTGGTAACAAGCTTGTGCATCGGCAAACAGTTCGTAAATGCTAGAGTGAATAGAAGTTTCTGCCGATGGTTTTACAGATTCTTCAAGTGGCGCCTGTATACTTCCATCAGGATAAACACGAACAAAATCTTCTTGAGATAGTTTCCCTTTAGACTTACCACTTCCAGTAATCCAAAAGCTACCATCAGGCATTTTTGCTGATAAATTCCCTGCTGTGCCTAACATCCAGCCTTGTGCATGGAAATAACTAGCGGCGCCGATAAGTTCTACACGCGGGTCATAATTAATACTGACTGTATCAAGTAATTGTTGCTTCATTGTCCCAAATTTCTATTAAAGCGTTGCGAATATCAAAAAAATCGTTCCAAGCAATATAAGGAAAGTTTCGTTCATCGATATATTTAGCCAAACGGTCACGAGCAAAAACCACAGGCGCCGAAGTAGCCATATTTAAATCGGTAACAGAATCACCAATTGCTATTTTAGTATTCGTTGCGTCATATAAATCCATAACTTTGACTTTATCAACCAACTCAGTTTCACCTTCATATGGTGATACAACGCGAAAATGCGAACCACTCGTATCTATATCTATGGCATAAATAGCGTGTGCGCGTTCCACCAAAGAATCTAATACCGCGCATACCATCGAACGTAACCCACCCGACACCACCACAAACGGTACATCTCGCTCTTCCAAAAAATCTAATAACTCAAGAAGTCCCGCACGCATTTGTTGGCGCCGAGTGTACTCAAGAATTTCGGGTAAACATGATGATGGTATAGATTCTAATATACGACGTACACCATCACGCAACGTCACCTTTAAAGCATACATTTGGGGAATTAACTCTGCCGCAAGTTCAGGTGCAAACTCCTTTAGTACCGCAACAAAAGTTTCCTGTGCGGTTATCGTGCCATCAAAATCACAAAAAACTATATTCTTCATTTTTACTTGTAGTATTTTATACCTTCCGACAAGATTAAAAAAACTTGCAAATTATTTATAGTTATTTTCGCAGAATAATCCACAATCTAGTTAGTCAAATTCTTGGTGTGGCTTGTATAGATAAACTATCGGTCAAGATTTTGGAAAATAAATATGGAAATAGAACCCTTGTCATGCCTCACTACGTGAAGCATCTCATAAATTATCGATACTGTCATGCCTCACTACGTGAAGCATCTCATAAATTTTCAAGCTAAAAGAGATTCTACCCTGCGGGAAAACTCCGTTTACGCTACGCTCAGAATGACATATTACACTTTGTAATTTTAACTTATACAACTAATATGATTAACAGCTTCATGGATACATTTATCGCTACTGCTTCTACAAATAGTGATGTAGATTTAGGGTTTGTAGAACTAGGTTGGTTTAAGGTAATAATTTTAGGAATTGTGCAGGGAATTACCGAATTATTACCAATTAGCAGTACTGCTCATTTAAGAATAGTACCAGCATTATTAGGATGGACAGACCCAGGTTCAGCACTAAATCTTTAAATAAACACAATTTATATAAAATCTCAATTTCTTTATGAACCTGATATAAATCTTTATAAAGTGGGAATAATAGTTTAGTAGAGGTAGCTTGAATTTTACGGGTAGTGGTAATGGTGACAGCAGCAATCAAGATTCCTGGGTACAGCATTAGCGAAAGAATCTATGTCGGAGCTAGAACAATTGTATATCAAGCTGTACGCGAACAAGACCAGGCGCCTGTTGCCATCAAGTTAATGCGAAACCCAGACCCCAGCTTTGACGAGATAGTGTACTTTCGTAACCAGTACACCATTGCTGCTAACCTAAATATTCCCGGTATCGTTCAACCCTACAGTTTAGAGATATACGGTAACGGTTACGCATTAATCATGGAGTTTGGAGGAATATCGCTCAAAGATTGGTTAGTATCCACCCAACTATCAATACCTCACTTCCTTAAAATTGCCATTCAAATTACAACTGTCCTTGACCAACTACACCGTAACCGTGTTATTCACAAAGATATCAAACCTGCCAACATCCTAATTAACCCAGACACTCAACAAATCAAAATTACCGATTTTAGTATTTCATCTTTGCTAATACGCGAAACTCAACAACTACAACGCAATATATTAGAGGGGACATTAGCATACATTTCACCCGAACAAACCGGACGTATCAACCGAGGTGTCGATTACCGCAGCGATTTTTATAGTTTAGGTGTGACTTTTTATGAGTTACTAACTGGGCAACTACCTTTTATTAGTAATGAACCAAGCGAGTTAGTACATAGCCATATTACCAGGCAACCCGTTGCAGTTGACGCTATCAACAAAAATATTCCCAAAGTTTTAGCAGTGATAGTTTCTAAGTTAATGGCAAAAAACCCTGAAGAACGCTACCAAAGCGCACTTGGTTTAAAGTATGACTTAGAAGCTTGTTTAAATTTATACCATAGTAATGAAGGCGCCAGTAATACAATATTTCCTCTAGGAACCAAAGATATCTCCGACCGTTTCTTAATTCCCAATAAATTATACGGTCGAGACAAAGAAGTTACAGCTTTGCTAGAAGCATTCGCACGTGTATCTACAACAGGTGTGGAAATACTTTTATTGCGTGGGTTTTCAGGAACAGGCAAAACAGCTTTAGTTAAAGAGGTTCAAAAACCAATTGCCCAGCATCACGGTTATTTTATCAAAGGTAAATACGACCAGTTCGCGCGCAATGTACCATTATTTGGGATAATACAGGCATTTGGCGATTTAATTGAACAACTATTAACTCAAAGCGAATCGCAAATTCTAAAATGGAAAAATCTTATATTGGATGCTGTCGGTGACAATGGACAGGTAATTATTGATGCAATACCATCTGTTGAATTACTCATTGGCAAACAACCACCATCTACAGAGTTAGATGTAACAGCAGCGCAAAATCGTTTTAATTTGATATTCAAAAACTTTATTCGCGTTTTCTGTAGTGCAGAACATCCGCTCGTAATATTCCTCGATGATTTACAATGGGCTGATACTGCTTCATTACAATTAATTCATCTCTTAGCAGTTGAGCTTGAGTATTTATTACTAATTGGCGCCTATCGCGATAACGAAGTCAACAGTACGCATCGCTTAATGTCAACAATCGATGATATTCAAAATGCGGGTGCAACGATAGAAACGATTACATTAAACGCTTTGAGTTTCGATGCTGTAAATAAATTAGTCGCTGATACGCTGTTATGTAGTACAGATAAAACTTATTCGCTAACGCAGTATATATATAGTAAAACTCAAGGCAATTCATTTTTTACCCGTGAATTATTAAACACACTTTATACTGAACGAGTTATTTACTTTGATTACGAAAAAAGTATATGGCAGTGGGATGAGAGCGTTGCTCACAATTTGCCTTTAAGTAATGACATCGTTGAGTTTATAGTATTGAAGTTACTTTCTTTACCAACTGCAACTCAGGATATATTAAAACTAGCAGCTTGTATTGGCAATCAATTTGACTTAGACATATTATCTACCGTATCCGATATTGATGCTGCTGCCCTATGGAAAGCAATTCAGGAAGGGTTGATATTGACAACTAGTCAAGTTTATAAGTACTACCAATCAAAAGCTGATGGTATGGTGACAGACAATAATGACAAATCAGCATTTACATTTCAATTTTTGCACGACCGTGTACAGCAAGCAGCATATGCACTGATTTCAGAAGCCGATAAAAAAAGTACACATTTAAAAATCGGGCGCCTTTTATTAAAGAGTATTGTATCAGCAACTAGAGAAGAGCGAATATTTGAAATAGTTAACCAGCTAAATTATGGAGTTGAGTTAATAACATACCAAGTTGAACGTGATGAACTCGCACAGCTAAATCTTATTGCTTGTCATAAAGCTAAAAGTGCCACTGCGTATAGTGCAGCTAGAGAGTATGCAAAAGAAGGAATTAAGCTTTTAGGAGAAGATAGCTGGGAACGACATTATGAAACAACACTAGCTTTGCACGAACTTGGTGCCGAAATAGCTTACTTGTGCGGTGACTTAGAGCAAATGGAGTATTTTATCAATCAAGTTACCCATAACACCCGTGTACTATTACATCAAATTAAAGTACACGAAATCAAAATTCAAGCGTATATATCTCAAAATCGATTTGCAGATGCAATTTCAACTGCCTTAGTTATATTAAAGCGTTTTGGAATAGAATTTCCTGAATTGCCTACACCAGAACACTTTCAGCAAGCGATGACAGAAGTTGCTACATATATATCAGAGAATTCTATCAATGACTTATCGGTATTGGCGCCAATGCAGTCAAAAGATATGCTAGCAGCAATGAGGATTTTATCAAGCGTTGCATCTGCTGCCTATATTGGTATGGCTCAACTTTACCCGTTAATTATCCTCAAACAAGTTAGTATATCAGTACAATATGGTAATGCTCCTAGTTCAACATATGCATATGCAACGTATGGGTTAATATTATGTGCTTTTGGAAATGATATTGAAGCTGGTTATCGCTCTGGAAATGCAGCATTAAAACTTTTACAAGGAGCAAGTGAATTCAAAGCAAAAGTAATTAACTTAGTATATCCGTTTGTTCTGTCTTGGAAAACTCATTTACAAACAAATATTCAGCCTTTATTAGAAGGTTATCACAGTGGTTTAGAAACAGGAGATTTAGAATTCGGCGCCTATTGTGCTTTTAATTACTGTAATTTATCATATTGGTCAGGTAAAAATTTAGCTTGGTTAGTAGACGAAATGGATTTATATAACCAAGCAATGTTACAACTTAAGCAGGAAAGCGCGCGCAACTTTCAGCGTATTTTTTACCAGGCAGCATTAAATTTCACTACAAATAATACAAATCCAATATCATTAAACGGTGAAATATATAACGAGTTAGAAATGATGCCAGTTCACACGGAAGCAGGTGATAGTTATTCAATTGGTACATTATACTTACACAAGTTGATGTTATGTGTATTATTTGGTGATAACAAATACGGAGTAGAGAATTCTATTTTAGCCCAACAGTATGCAGGCGCCATTGCTGGAACATATTACTCAGCGTTGATACCATTTTATAGTTGTTTGTGCCAACTGGGAGTTTATTCAACACAAACGGCGCCAGAGCAGCAAAACATTTTAACCCAAGTTAAACAAAACCAAGATAAAATCAAGAACTGGGCAAACCATGCTCCAATGAACCATTTACATAAATGGTATTTAATAGAAGCAGAACAGCATCGAGTGTTAAATAATAAAGTTGAGGCAATAGAGTTTTATGATAAAGCCATTGCTCTTGCTCAAGAGAACGGATATATTAACGAAGAAGCATTATGTTGGGAACTTGCAGCTAAATTCTATCTGGAATGGGGTAAAAGAATAATCGCGCAAACTTATATGGTTAAAGCATACGAAGCATATCAGCACTGGGGAGCAAAAACCAAACTTACCCACTTGATGTCAAACTATCCTCAATTACTAACTTCATTCCAATCTACAATATCTCCAGTTAAAACCGATAAATTTGCCACTATAAGCAGTCATAGTACAACAGCTACTGAATATTTAGATTTCAAAGCTGTACTCAAAGCATCTCAAAGTTTATCAAGTGAAATTCAACTTGATAATTTAGTATCAGCATTAATGCAGGTTGTGTTAGAAAACGCAGGCGCCGACAAAGGTATATTATTACTACTAAAGAACAATATCCTGGGAGTTGCTGCTCACAGTCATGATGAAATAGATGTACTATTACCAGAGAATCTGATTAACTACGCGCGCTATGCGAAAAAATCGGTAATAATGAATGATGTTGACGCCAGTACAGAGTGGAAAGAAGACGGTTACTTTGAAAAATTCCATCCACAAAGTGTTCTATGCACCCCAATTATAAATAAAACTCGCTTAGTTGGCGTATTGTATCTAGAAAATAACTTAGTTAGAGAAGCATTTACAACAGACCGGGTAGAAATATTAAATTTACTTTGTTCACAAGCTGCAATATCGCTTGACAACGCAACTCTTTACCAAACATCACAAAACTACGCTATTAAATTAGAGCAAAACCTTACTGAGCAGAAAATTCAAGCAAACGAGTTACAGCAAACACTCGAAGAACTACAAGAAGCTCAAACTCAACTCGTCCAAAGCGAGAAAATGTCAGCATTAGGAAACTTAGTTGCAGGTGTAGCACACGAAATAAACAACCCCGTTGGTTTTATAGCTGGTAATATTCAACCTGCGCTCAACTTTGTAAATGATATATTTGGACTACTAGATTTATATCAACAAAAATTTCCAGACCCAGGCGCCGAAATTAGCGAAGAAATAGAGACAATAGATTTAGACTACATACGTCAAGACCTACCAAAACTACTTTCTTCCATGAAAGAAGGTGTGCAACGTATTCGTAGTATATCAAATAGCTTGCGAACATTCTCGCGTGCGGACACAGAAACAAAAATTCCCTTTGACATTCACGATGGTATCAACAGCACCATCATGATACTTTCACACCGTCTCAAAGCAAACGAACATCGTCCCCAAATAGAAATAGTCAAAAATTATGCAAAATTACCTCAAATTCGCTGCTTTCCCGGACAAGTAAATCAAGTACTAATGAACTTATTTGCTAATGCCATAGATGCGCTAGAAGAATCAAACACCGAACGCAGCTTCGAGGAAATTCAACTTAACCCCAATTGTATTACCGTCAAAACCAGCTTAAGCACAGACGCACAAAAAATAATTATCTATATAAAAGACAATGGTAAAGGAATGAGCGAAGAAGTCAAACAACGCATCTTCGACAAGTTATTTACTACCAAAGCAGTTGGTAAAGGTACAGGACTAGGACTAGCAATTGCACGGCAAATTATAATAGAGAAACATGGCGGCAATATTAAAGTAAATTCTACACCAGGAGAAGGCGCCGAATTTATCATTGAAATCCCCGTAGATTAATATAAATTAGGTTGGGTTCCGTGCAACGGAACCCAACATAAACCCCTATATCTTTATAAAAGAAGCCATAGCAGTACTAAATCATTCGTAAAATTTATAATTTAGTAATAAACCACAAAGACACATAATCCGCAGGGTAGAACGCAAAGGAAGAAAAGAAGAGGTTTTACAACTCATATAGTTATATTATAGTTTTTAAAAACTTTATAAACTCTTTATCTATTTTTAATCAATCACACCCTAACTCTAGTAAATAATACTTATCAACACAAAATTTAAATATTGCTAGTAAAAGTAATAAAAGCAGTTATATTACTCTGAAGCAATTTCTAACAATTAAAAGCTTTACATCTAAACCAAACTATTTGTGGATTTCAGCATGAAATCACTGATAAATTACCAAAAAACATAGATGAAATAGCCTATAAAGTATCTTGCGCTGCAATCAGTGACATTACTCAAGCTATTAAGCAGAACTGACACGTAAAATGTTAGAGTGTTCCAAGAAAAAATATCCTAAAGTAAATAGGGTATACACTGCCACAGACTTCAAAATATTACTGCTAAATACTCTGAGCATTTCCACCTCAAGATCTGGGTTATATGAAAAAATCCATGCTTTATGATCTCAAAAATATTTCCATTCATCAAATGGTTGAATTACAGGTCTCACAAACCCATGATGCTGTAGCAATAATTTTTCAAGATAAGCAATTAACATATCAAGAGCTTAATCAAAAAGCAAATCAACTAGCACACTATTTGAAAACCCTAGGGGTTAAACCAGAGAGTTTAGTAGGGGTTTGTATAGAAAGATCACTAGAAATGTTCATAGGGTTATTAGGGATATTGAAAGCAGGTGGAGCTTATATACCCCTTGACCCTAGCTACCCCCAAGAACGCTTGGAATTTATGGTAGAAGACTCTCAGATGCCAATATTGGTGACTCAAAAGCATCTGATTGAGCAATTACCACGGCTAGAAAATGTACAGGTCGTGTGTATCGATACAGATTGGCAAGTGATTACGCAATACAGCACAGAAAATGTCGATAGTGGAGTAACTGGCGAAAATTTAGCTTATACCATCTATACTTCAGGTTCTACAGGTAAACCTAAAGGTGTCCAAATTACACACCAATCAGTAGTCAACCTCTTAAATTCCATGCAGCGGGAACCAGGACTAACGGCGGAAGATACACTGCTAGCAATTACGACAATTTCGTTTGATATGGCAGTTCCAGATATATACTTACCTTTGGTCGTAGGCGCCCGTATTAAGCTGATTGAGCGACAAGTAGCATCCGATGCGGCAGAACTTGCAAAAATTTTATCTGAGCCAGAAGTTACATTTGTACAGGCGACCCCAGCTACTTGGCAACTGGTTCTAGCAGCAGGCTGGCAAGGGAACAAAAGACTGAAAATATTATGTGGTGGAGAGGCCCTAACGCGAGCGCTAGCTAATCAGTTGCTAGAAAAAGCAGGCTCTCTCTGGCATATGTATGGTCCCACGGAGACTACTGTTTGGTCAATGGTTTACAAAGTAGAACCTGGGAGCAATTCCGTACCTCTTGGGCGCCCTATTGCTAACACACAAATTTACTTACTAGAGGAACCAGCACGCCGGAAAAATGATCCAATCAAAACAGTTCCTATTGGCGCCCCAGGAGAAATATATATTGGTGGAGATGGAGTTGCACGAGGCTACCTCAACCGTCCAGAGTTAAATCACGACAAGTTTGTTTATAATCCCTTCAGTAACGAACCCGAAGCACGCCTTTACAAAACCGGAGATTTAGCTCGCTATCTGCCAAATGGAAATCTTGAGTTTATTGGTCGGATTGACAATCAAGTTAAAATCCGTGGCTTTCGCGTGGAATTAGGTGATATCGAAACAGTTTTGAGCCAGCATCCAGAAGTAAGAGAGGCTGCTGTGATTGCAAAAGAAGATAATTTTGGTAATAAACGCCTGATCGGCTATGTTGTTCCAAAAACTGACAGTAATTTGAACTCATCAACCTCAATTGCTGAGTCCCATAATCAACAACTTCAGCAGTGGGAAACAGTTTGGAGCAATACCTACAGTCTCTACTCTGAAGATTGGGCTGGTTGGAATGATAGTTTTACTGGTCTACCCATGCCTACTAATGATGTGTGTGAGTGGGTTGACGGCACTGTTGAGCGGATTCTTTCTTTACGTCCGCAACGAGTGTTAGAGATTGGATGTGGAAAGGGACTACTTCTATTTCGTATTGCGTCTCATTGTAGTCACTATGTGGGTACGGATATTTCAACAGAAGCTATATATCATATTGAGCAGCAATTAAAAAACAATCAACAAAATAATTCTCATGTAAAAGTATTCAAGGGCGCCGCTCATGAACTTGAAGGATTAGAACCAGCCAGCTTTGATACGGTGATTATTAACTCTGTGATTCAGTACTTCCCCAGTGTGGATTATTTATTGCAAGTGATCGACAAAAGTGTCAAGTTGATCAAACCGGGAGGGCAGATTTTTATTGGTGATGTTCGTAGTTTACCGTTACTAGAAACTTTTCATACCGCAGTTCAACTCAGCAAAGCTATTTCTTCTCTTTCCAGTGACAAGCTCCAACAGATGATCCGGGAACGAATTTTCCACGACAGAGAACTAGTAATTCATCCAGACTTCTTCCCTACCCTGAAGCATCATATCCCTCGCATCAGTCATATTCAAAACTTACTTAAACGAGGTCAGTCTCAAAACGAACTTATTAGGTTTCGGTCTGATGTTATTCTTCATGTAGAGACTGATGTCTATCCAGATGCAAAGCCTTTATGTTGGGATTGGCAACAACAGGATATATCAATACCACAAATCTGCAAATTTCTTCAAGAGAAACAACCAGAAACTTTCAAGATCATCAATGTGCCTAATGCCCGGGTTTTCCTAGATGTGAAGGCAGTGGAACTATTAGCGGGCGCCAATCAATCGGCAACTGTAGGACAGATAAGGGAAGCCCTAGGACAAATCTGTGAACAAGCAAGTGTCAATCCAGAGGAATTTTGGAATATCAGTCAATATTTACCCTATAACGTCCATATCACTTGGTCTGAGTTAAGCACTCCAGGTACATATGACGTTGTGTTACAAAGCCAGTTGAAAGCAACAGGACAAAGGGCTATTGTTGTCCTGCCGGAGCAACCATTAGAGTTAAAACCATTGAGTGCTTATGCCAATAATCCTCTTCAAGTAAACGAGAAAAGCAATTTGGTTCTTCAACTACGTACTTACTTAAAGGAAAAACTACCTGACTACATGATTCCTTCAGCATTTGTAGTTATGAAAACCCTACCCTTGACACCAAATGGGAAGATTAATCGGCGATCTATGCCTGAACCGACAAAAGAGCAACCCATGTTAACACAGCCATACGTCGCGCCTTCTACTTTAATACAAAACCATCTGGCTAAAATTTGGTCTCAGATTTTAGGAATAGAAATAGAGCAAGTGGGCATTTACAATAACTTTTTTGAACTTGGAGGACATTCTCTGCTGACAGTTCAGCTACTTGCCCAAATAGAAGAGGTCATTCACATTAAATTACCCTTGTTCTACTTTCTTAGAGAGCCGACAATAGCTGGATTAATCAAATCGATTGATGTCTTACAAAATTTGGATTCTACTAAACCTGTTGAGGAAGTCATAAAGGTGGATTTACTAGCTGAAGCTATCTTAGACCCAACAATTCGCCCTAAAATACCGTTTATTGAACCGACAACCGAACCAGAGTATATATTATTAACAGGTGCAACAGGTTTTTTGGGTGCTTTTCTCTTAAACGAACTTCTGCAACAAACATCAGCCAATATTTACTGTCTTGTTCGTTCCTCTAATCTTGAAGAGGGTCGGTACAAAATTCAAACCAATCTAGAGCGTTATACGCTTTGGAGTGGCGAGTTAAATTCTAGGATCGTTCCACTGTTAGGCGATTTATCAAAGCCTTTTTTGGGGTTAAATCATCAAAAGTTCCAAGAATTAGCTAGTAAGCTCGACCTAATTTATCACGCTGGGGCTTTCGTTAACCTAGTTTATCCTTACAACGCACTGCAAGCTACCAATGTACAGGGAACTCAGGAAATTCTCAGGTTAGCCAGTTTGGGTAAAGTCACTCCTGTCCACTTTATCTCGACGATTGATGTACTTGAGCCTCTGATCTTTAACAATCCAACACCGATCAAAGAAGAACGATTAGTAGATTGTGAAAAACTAACTAGTGGTTATACTCAAACTAAATGGGTTGCCGAACAGCTAGTAATGGCAGCCCAATCGCGGGGAATTCCTGCTTGCATTTACAGACCAGGAATGATTTCAGGTGATAGTGTAACAGGCACTTATCACACAAACGATTTGATGGGCAGAATTATCAAAGGCATGATTCAACTAGGAACTGCGCCCGATCTAGATCAATGGGTCAATATAACTCCAATAGACTATGCCAGTAAAGCAATTGTGCATCTATCAAGACAAAAAGAATCGCTAGGGAAAGCCTTCCATATTGTCAACCCTAACCCATTGCCCTGGAAACAGCTTGTGAGCGAAATTCGCAGTTTTGGCTACTCAATTCAATTGCAGCCAATTGATAAATGGCAAGCAGAGTTACTTCAATTGGATAGCTCCCAAGAAAATGTTTTAAATCCTATTAAATCACTGTTCACTGAGAAACACTCTCAAACCCAAATGACCTATTTGGAAACCTTCCTACTGACGGGTCAAGCTTTTGACTATCAAAATACCCTGAATGGGCTTCAAGGAACTTCCATAGTCTGCCCACCCGCAAATAGCAAGCTTTTAAGTGCATACTTTTCTTACTTCATACGGTGTGGTTTTTTGGCATCTCCTTTTGGCAATTTTGAAGAAAATAGCTCGACCACTAAGGAGCGTTGGAAACAGCAACCAAATGGGATGATTGTAGCACCCTCTTTGAATATAAAAACTAGTACCAAACAACATTTCAAACCTTAGTTAAGTTATTATGTTACTATCTAAAGAATTGTTTCGCAATTATTATTTTAGCAATCTATTAGGGGAGTAAATAGATATAAGTGATTAAATCATGCAGTTGCATCAGGGTATGACTTATGAAAATTAGAAAAAAACTCATACATAATTCTATTGGTTCGAGGCTATTTTTTTACGTATTAAGTGGTGCTTTAGTCGGATTAAGTGCCATGTCATACTTCTTTTATAAAGCGCTGGAAAATCAGGCTAAGAATGAGATTAGAGGTAATCTCAGTAAGCAAGTGAAGTTGATTGAAGGAGAGCTTTCTAGAGTAGAACAATCTATGGGTGACGTATCTGCTTCAGTCAAAACTATGCAGCGTCAGGGAATCATAAAACCAGAAGCTTATAAGCAATTAGCTTTTGATCTCTTTCAGGAACGTTCACCACTGACTATGGGTCTTGGTTTTGGTCAGGCTGATTTTCAATTAGCAAAAGATCGTCAATGGTATTGGCCATACTTTTATGTTGACCAAAAAACATCAGATCAAATAGGTGAGCTTTTACCAGCACCGCATCAAGACATACGCTACGTGGATGTTCAACAGGATAATTACTCTACAAAAGATTATTACACATCCGTAGTAGCATCCAGAAAAGGTATTTGGTTAGAGCCATATCAATGGTACGGACTGACTTTAACAACCTACACCGGTCCTATATTCGATGATCGTAATCAAGTTATTGGTGTTACGGGGGTAGATATTAGTGTAACGGCTCTAGGTAAACAACTCAAAGAATCTGTAACTAGAGGAGAAGGTTGGTTTGTAATTGTAAGTGAAAAAGGCAATTTGCTAGCATATCCACCCGATGGGGAGAAAGCTAGGTCACTAGCAACCTATAAAGACATTCCAGAGCTAAAGAATGTATGGCAGGAGATTGAAAACGATGATGATGGTTTTATGCAGGCAAAAGGTAAATACTGGGTATTTCAAAAAGTCAAAGGTACTAACTGGTTGATGCTAGCAGTAGTATCCCAGTCGGTTGTTTTAGTCCCAGTATTATCTATTGCAGTTGGTGGTGCTTTAGGCGCTGGTATGGTACTAGCATTAGTCGTTACTTTGTTTATCCGCCGACTGAATAATCGCTTGCAACCCATTCTTCAAGAGTGCCAGAAGCTAGCAGAAGCTGATGCCCAAAGGGCGCTTCGTTTGGGCCAAGATGGTACAGGGGGTGCTAATAGCCACAAAACCCAAAAGTTTGAGTTGCAGGATGCTGATGAAATAGAAATTTTGGCACAGTCTTTTAATCAAATGGCAGTTCAATTACAGGAGTCATTGGAGGACTTAGAACTGCGAGTTGAGGAACGTACTACAGAACTAAAGGAAGCAAAAGAAGCTGCTGATTGTGCAAATAGAGCCAAAAGTGAATTTCTCGCTAATATGAGTCATGAATTACGCACACCTCTCAATGGTATTTTAGGCTACACCCAAATTATTCAAGGTTCAAAAAATATTACTGAGAAAGAGCGTAAAGGTATCAATATCATTAATCAATGTGGCTTACATTTACTAACTCTCATTAATGATGTTCTAGACCTTTCTAAAATTGAAGCTCAAAAATTGGAACTGTATCCTACAAGTTTCCATTTTCCTTCATTTCTCCAAGGTGTTGCTGAAATATGTCGAATTAAAGCTGAACAAAAAGGTATTGAATTTATATGTCAATGTGATGAACTACTCCCCATTGGTGTTCAAGCAGATGAAAAGCGTTTGCGGCAGGTTTTGATAAATTTGCTAAGTAATGCTATCAAGTTTACAGATACTGGCAGTGTATATTTTAAAGTTGAGCTAGTCAAGAATAAAGACTCAATCTATAAAGTTCGCTTCCAAGTAGAAGATACTGGTGTGGGTATGAACGAAGATGAATTAGAAACAATATTTTTACCCTTTGAACAGGTTGGCAATATCAAGAAGCAATCAGAAGGAACTGGGTTGGGATTATCTATCAGTCAAAAAATTGTTGCCATGATGGGTAGCAATTTAGAAGTACAAAGCCAAGTAGGCAAAGGTACTATTTTTTGGTTTGAGTCAGATATATTGGAATCAAAAGAATGGGCACATACATCTAGAATTTCCCAACAGGGAACTATCTCCGCTTACAAAGGACAAACACTAAAAATCTTGGTAGTAGATGATATTTGTGAAAATCGCTCTGTTCTTGTTAATTTATTAGAACCTATTGGTTTTGAGCTAGCAGAGGCAACAAATGGTCAGAACGGTTTAGCAAAAGCCATTGAGTGGAAACCTAATTTAATGATTACTGATATTTCGATGCCATTGATGGATGGATATGAAATGATACAAAACTTACGAACCTTGCCAGAATTACAAAACCTCAAAATTATAGTTTCATCAGCAAGTGTATTTGAGGAGGATAGACAGAAGAGTTTAGATGCAGGCGCCGATGACTTTCTTCCTAAACCTATACAAGCACCTGAACTACTAGAAAAGTTACAGAAATATTTAGAACTAGAATGGATTTATGAAGAAACAAATCTAGATACTACTACTACTTCTCAAAATTCAAAAATTCACACATTAGAAAATAATCACTTATCAATTGATGAGAAAGAAATGATTCCTCCACCAACAGAGGAATTAATTTTGTTAAGAGAATTAGTATTAAAGGGTAGAATAAAAAGCATTTACAAAAAGTTAGAGGAGATAGAGCAAACAGACAAAAAATTTGTTACATTTGTAAAACACGTTAATCAACTAGCTCAAGGTTTTCAAATGGAAAAAATCAAAATATTCATTGACAAATATCTATAATTAAGCTAATCAATATTTAACCTCTAAGTACTCACCATTCAATACACCTTTTAAATAATTTCAGGGAGTTAGCCATGTATACCTCAGAAACAAACGTAATTTTGATTGTCGATGATACCCCTACAAACTTAGAGGTACTTTCAGAAACTCTTACTGATGCTGGATTTGAAGTTGCAGTGGCAACTAGTGGAGAAATAGCACTTCAGCAAGTTGAATATGAGCTACCAAATTTAATTTTGCTAGATGTAATGATGCCAGGAATTGATGGATTTGAAACTTGCCGTCGTCTTAAACAAAATCCACTTACAAAAGATGTGCCAGTCATTTTTATGACTGCTCTTTCTGATACTGTAGATAAAGTTAAAGGTCTTTCTTTAGGCGCCGTAGATTATATCACAAAGCCGTTTCAACAAGCGGAAGTGCTAGCTCGTATCCAAATTCATATGAAGCTGCGGAACATGAGTTTAACGTTAGAAGAACAAAATATTTGTCTCAAGAAAGAAATAACAGAACGAACTAACGCAGAAGCATCCTTACAACAATTAACTCAAGGATTAGAGCAAAGAGTAGCAGATAGAACTCAAGAACTTTCGCAAGCGCTGCATAACTTACAAACTGCTCAAATTAAACTAGTACAAGCAGAAAAATTAGCTACACTCGGTCAGTTAGTAGCAGGTATTGCTCACGAAATCAACAATCCAGTTAACTTTGTACACGCAAATCTTTATCATGTTAATCAATATACTAAGGGCTTGCTAGAATTATTAAAGCTCTACCAAAAACATTGTCCTTCTTCAAACCCAGAAATTCTAGCGAAGCAAGAAGAAATAGATTTAGATTATTTAGCTGAAGACATACCTCAAATTCTCTCATCTATGGAAGTTGGAACCGAGCGAATTTGCGATATCGTCCAGTCTCTCCGTAACTTTTCACGTCATGACGAAGCTGACGTTAAAGTTGTAGATATCCATGATGGTATTGAAAGTACAATGATGCTTCTTCGCAACCGCTTGAAGCCAAAATTAAATCATATGGAAATTCAAGTAGTTAAAAAATATAGTAACCTGCCGCAAGTGGAATGTTATGCAGGAAAAATCAACCAAGTATTTATGAATATTCTCAGCAATGCTATTGAAGCTTTGGAAGACAAATTAGATAACCACGACACTTGTATCATGTCACCTGCAATTTATATTAGCACAGAGGTTTTGAGGAACAATCGCATTGAAATTCGGATTTCTGATAACGGACCAGGAATGCCAGAGCATGTAAAAAAACGCCTATTTGAACCCTTCTTTACAACTAAACCTGTAGGTAAAGGTACAGGGTTAGGTATGTCCATTAGCCATCAAATTATAACCGAATTACACGGTGGTACATTACAATGTATTTCAAATCCAGGCAAAGGCGCCGAATTTATCATCGAAATTCCTATTCAACAGCAAAAACGAACTGATACAAACTGGCGCCAGTCTCAAAATGTTACTAAAAGTATTACATACAAAAGCCCAGTTACAATCGGAGCATGTTGATATTGACTAACTCTCATCAACTAATAAACCTATTTAGCTCTTTAACAAGTATATGTACTGCCGTTGATGGATTATCCTTTGCTGGGTTATGAGATTCATATTGCTTGAGAAGGTTTTCGGCATTTTTAATAGCAGTACTTTGCTTATTTAATAGTTCATCATAAATTGTCTCGCTGTTTTTTATGATATTAGAGAATTTAAATATCCAATATATGGAATGGCGCCATATCGACCTTTAATATAATCACTTTCAAATGACGCATCATTACGGACTTTGTATTCAGCTAGTGAGTATAAATCTGTTGCACCATACCTATTTTTTTCTGTAAACCAAATTTGGTCTCGACGAAACAGTTTGTTACTAAGTAAATTTTTATAGTGAGTCATGAAAATGAGTTGAGCATTATTTGGATTTGTTTCATTAGAATTAAATAAACTAACAATAGCAAAACTAATCAATGGATGAAGTCGTGCGTCAAGCTCATCAAAGATGAGAACTTTACCATTATTAAGTGTGTATAAACAATAAACAAAGCGGTAATGATAACGTATTCAATTCTGAACCATAATTAAGTATACGTATTCGACGATTTCGGTGCCTGGGTCAAACTATCGATACCACCAAGACGAATTTGCTCATAAACACCTTGAGTAGGCGCCAACCAAACTCTACCTGTACCTCGAAAAGTTTGCAACAGTCCCTCACCACTCGCTAAAGAGCCTAAAATACTCTTTGTTGATTTCTCGACAGTAAACTCAATTCTACCGCTTCGCATCAAAGCAAAGTTACCATCAACTCGAAGCGTTTCGTTTTCTAAATGTACACAATGTACTTCGTCAGCAGGTACTGGTAATTCAAAGATGGATATACCTGTACCACGAATACGAGTTTGGAACAAACCTTCACCACCCAACAATGCTGAGGAAACATTCTTTTGCATAAAGGCACCAACCTCAAGGGCGCCTTCACCACAGTAAAATAAACCTTTATCAGCGATAAGTTCTTCGTTGTTGAGATAGTAAACCATGAAATGACTAAACGACGGTTCGAGATATATAACTCCATCACCACGATAGCGAGGAATAAATATAGATTCGTTGGTAAGCAACTTATTCAGCATTGCTTTTCCGAGTCCAGCGACTCCACCCGCTCTATTCTCAACTTGAATGTTGCCATGTAAATACTGTAAGGCGCCTGCTTCGATTTGCGCTTCTCCTCCTTGGAGAGTAATTTTAATTTGTTTAAGCTGCATTCCAGCTTGGTTTGCGTAATATATTGCTTGGGCTGTTACTGGGTCGTTTATTCCCGATAATGTTTTGTAACCAAGAATTTCAACCTTAAACCTTTCCCCTGATACGCAGTTGAGTACTTCTAATTTAGAAGCGCTTTTGCCTTTATAAGGTTCTATGAAACCTTTATCCGCTGGATTTACCATAGCAGTTTGCCCCAGTTGCTACAAATACATTGTGCCATTTGTTTTGTAAAGACGTTACATGTAACGTCTCTACATTTAATTGATTTTATAGTACATACATATGGAGGTTAGCGGACTCGAACCGCTGACATCCTGCTTGCAAAGCAGGCGCTCTACCAACTGAGCTAAACCCCCTTTCATTTTGATAAATTAGATTATATATGATAGTTTCCTTAAAAGAAAGAGGTTATAAGAAAAATGACTCTGGTAGTAGCTGCATTTTATAAATTTACTAAACTGCCAGATTTTGCTCAGATGCAAGACCCTTTACTGGCATTTTGTACTGTTCAAGGAATTAAGGGTACTATTTTACTGGCGCCTGAAGGTATTAACGGTACTATAGCGGGTGAGCGTAACTCTATTGACGCAGTATTATCTTACCTGCGTTCAGATTCTCGCCTAACTGACTTGGAACATAAAGAATCTTCAGCTTCAGAACCACCCTTTGAACGCATGAAGGTAAAGTTAAAGAAAGAAATTGTCACGTTAGGTTTACCTGTTAACCCTACTGAACAAGTTGGAACCTACGTTAGACCATCTGATTGGAACGCTATTATATCTGACCCCGATGTAGTTGTTATAGATACCCGTAACGATTATGAAGTAAAAATCGGTTCATTTAAAGGCGCCGTTAACCCAGAGACTCACTCGTTTCGAGAGTTTCCCAACTATGTACGTCATCACCTCGACCCCAAAAAACATAAAAAAGTAGCAATGTTCTGCACAGGGGGTATTCGCTGCGAAAAAGCTTCCTCTTATATGATGTCTCAAGGATTTGAGCAAGTGTACCATCTTCAAGGCGGTATTTTGAAATATTTAGAAGAAGTACCACAGCAAGAAAGTCTTTGGTCGGGAGAATGTTTTGTATTCGATGAGCGCATCGCAGTGCAACACGGGTTAGAACAAGGAACCCATGACATGTGTGTAGGATGCGGACACCCTATTAACGACGAAGATAAACTTTCCCCTCACTACTCTGAAGGAATTTGTTGCCATCATTGTTTTGACACCCTAACCCCCGAAAAACGCGCAGGTTTGGAAGAAAAAAGGCGCCAAAGTCTTCGTAATAAAGCACTTTAGTGCTTTCGTTTTAGACAAGCACTGAAGTGCTTACAACGAGTGCTTACAACGAGTGCTTCTTCTGAGCCAACATCAACCCATCACCAACAGGCACTAAACTAATATTAACCCGCGCATCTTGATGTAACTTCGCATTCAACGCGCGGATTTTCTTCGTTCTATTATCCTGCACCTCTTCCTGGGCCACCCTTCCAAACCACAATACATTATCGATTGCAATTAAACCACCTGGACGCACAAGTTGCAAACACCGCTCATAATAATCATCATAAGCACTTTTATCTGCATCAATAAAAGCAAAATCAAACGTTTCGAGTTCTGTTTGAATTAACTTATCGAGCGTTTCAACCGCCGGAGCAATATGCAAATCTATCTTATGTGATACTCCAGCTTTCTCCCAATAACGCCGTGCAATTTGTGTATACTCTTCACTAATATCGCAAGCTACAACCTTAGCATCAGGTGGCAAAGCTAACGCTACTACCAAAGCACTATATCCAGTAAAAACACCGACTTCTAAAGTTTTCTTCGCACCAATTAACTGTACAAGCAAACTCATTAATTGTCCCTGTTCAGGAGCAATTTGCATTATTGCCATTGGGTGCTGTGCTGTCTCCTGTCTTAGCTGCATCAATATTTCTGGTTCTCGTACCGACACAGAAAGTAAGTAATCACGAAGGTTATTATCAAGTCCAAGCGTTTGTTTTGTCATATTAATAAGCGTCTCTTCCAGTCAATACCTGCGTATTAATACATTAATACATTTAATTTTTTATACATTTTGTTTGTGTTAATTCTTCATAATCAAAATATTTATCAGTGAATCTAACTAATTTTCTAATATCAAAAGCTAAAAAAAACAAAATTAATTTACTTAAAATACAAATCTACTTCATACTTTTGATTCTTTAACAAAATATCATTAAAAATATAAAATCTCTTATTGTAGAATAATCAGGAAAGACAATGGCTGAACATTTCTTAGCTGCATTAAACTTGCTCAACGCGCCTGTATTAAACAATACCAGCCCCCTAGTGAAAAAAGGAAACAATCGTGATTACAGCTATGAAATATGGAATACAGAAGATAGTATTGGTTACTACTTGAAAGTCAGTAGGTCAGGAAAACATCCTTTTAGTCAGGCGCCGCAAATAGTGGGTAGTTTCAAAACTCCACAAGATGCATTCAATTATTTAGATACTAACTACAGGTAAATCCTCCCAAAAATAAATAATATCACGTGTAGAGGCATAACATTTTTAGTCTCTACACGTTACAAAACGTTATGAAACAAAATAATAATAAATAAATAGACTTGCTAGCTCTAATAAACTTGATAATTCGTGGTTGTAGAGCTATTAGGCTATTGAGCATTGGCAGAATGTCAAGGTTTGCATAATTATTTCAATGATTATTTTAATGATAATTGGTAAAATAAAATACAATTTCCAGCTCCATTTTCTGCGTTTTTGGGAGAAGTACGATGAGCCGTCCGATTATACTTGGTATTGTTGGTGATAGTGCAGCAGGTAAGACAACTTTAACGAAAGGAATTGCTCAGGTACTAGGGCCGGAGAATGTGACGGTGATTTGCACTGATGATTATCACAGGTATGACCGCAAGCAGCGTGCAGAAATCGGTATTACAGCGCTTCACCCAGATTGTAACTATTTAGATATTATGCAACAGCAACTATCACTGTTGCGAATGGGGCAAGCAATTCTAAAGCCTATTTATAGCCACAAAACAGGAACCTTTGAGGCGCCGGAGTATATAAAGCCTGGTAAATTTGTAATAGTCGAAGGATTATTAGGATATTCGACTCGTGCAGCGCGAGACTGTTACGACGTTAAAGTATATCTAGCTCCTCCCGAAGGACTGCGAGCAAAATGGAAAATTAAACGTGATACCCAAAAGCGGGGTTATACCGAAGAGCAAGTATTAGCAGAATTAGAAAAGCGAGAACCAGATTCTGAACAGTACATTCGTCCGCAGCGTCAATGGTCAGATATTGTAGTTAGTTTTTGCCCTCCTAACGATGATATCGACCAAGCTAACGGACATTTAAATGTACGCTTAGTACTTCGTCCAACAATACCTCATCCCGATTTTACCCAAGTACTAGCCTCTGGAAATGGCAATCTCAGTTCAGCAATTCGATTAGAACTAGACCGAGATATGGGAAAACCCGTCGATGTATTGGGAGTTGACGGACACGCAACGTTAGAACAAGTAAATAAACTTGAACAAATGATTTGTTCAGATATGCCACATTTAAAGAGCGTCTGCGACCGTGAATCAAATCCCGAACTAGGTAAGGTTTCTGGTACTACAGGCGAAACAATTCAAAGTTATCCCTTAGCTTTAACTCAACTGCTAGTAACCTACCACATGCTAAAAGCAACACAAGTACACCCATAGTCTTGTGGGATGGGCATCCTTGCCCGTCCCCTCATCATAAATATTCAATTAAATTTATATATAGTCATATTTTGATACATAACTTAATGAAGCGTACATTTAAACTAATTGAAGATTCTGTCAAATTGAGATTTTTGAAAAAAAAAAGACGATAAATGTACATAGGTACATTTGTGTTTTAATAAGCTTCTACCTAATATATGGCTTATAATCTTCGAGTGATTGATATGGCAGAATGCGAGCGTCCGCGAGAGCGTTTGCTTGCACACGGTTCTAAATTACTATCCACAGCAGAGTTAATTGCAATTTTACTAGCTACAGGTCAAGGCGCCGGAAAGTTATCTGCAGTAGGTTTAGGACAACATATAATATCTGAGTTGTCAAAGTGTGAACGTGACCCTTTAGCAGCTCTACGTGAGGTAAATCCTTCGGAATTGATGAATATAAAAGGAATAGGGCCAGCAAAAGCAACAACTATTCTAGCTGCTGTTGAATTAGGTAAGCGCGCGTTCCAAGCAAGTCCAGATCAACGGATTCCAGTAGAGAGTCCAGCAGATGCAGCAGCAGTGTTGAGTCAAGACTTAATGTGGTATCCGCAAGAAAGATTTGCCGTCATTTTACTAGACGTGAAAAATAAAATGCTAGGAAAGCAAGTCATAACTATCGGTTCAGCAACAGAAACTCTTGCACCACCCAGAGAAATCTTCCGCGAAGTCATACGTCAAGGCGCCACTAGGTTAATAGTTGCACACAATCATCCTTCTGGTAGCAAGAAAACAACGATTTTTCAATACTTTCAGGCATCCTAATATAAATAATGCTCAAA
>NZ_RSCL01000032.1:92426-92598 GCF_003991905.1 Dulcicalothrix desertica PCC 7102
AAGAAAACAACGATTTTTCAATACTTTCAGGCATCCTAATATAAATAATGCTCAAAATATGCTTATTTAGGTAAGGTTGGGTACCATTTTGGGGCTTTTCAGGGTACATCAGTTCTAAGTTAGTACATTAGAAAAATGCTCGCTTGATGCTCAAAAAAGTATTTTATCAGCT
>NZ_RSCL01000032.1:92717-92961 GCF_003991905.1 Dulcicalothrix desertica PCC 7102
GTAGAGGTCGGTAGCTTGGAATCTTACCAACCAAGTTTTCACCCAAATCGGAGCAGGCGCATAGCAACCTCAAAAATACTGCAAAAAATTTCTAGGGTTGAACGAAAGAATCAGGGTTACAGCCGATAGGTCCTGGGTGTTTGTAGATGTAAAAAAAGATGACATCATTGATGCCATCAATCATGGCATCTTTTTTTATAACTACCTACTCTATCAAAATACGGCGCCTGAATTTACCAACTTG
>NZ_RSCL01000033.1 GCF_003991905.1 Dulcicalothrix desertica PCC 7102
GCTCAAAAGTGGATATACCCTATATGGGTAATGAGCATTATACAGGAAAAGCAAGCACACACAATCATCCTTCTGGTAGCGTTGAACCGAGTACTGAAGATATTGATTTAACTCGTCAATTATTAAAAGGCGCCTTGCTTTTGAACATTCCACTACTAGACCATGTGATTTTAGGTAACGGTAACTTTCAGAGCTTGCGGGAAATCACAACTTTATGGGATGAATACCCACAAGGAGATATATAAACCAAAAAGGGGACGGATAATAAATCCATCCCCAACTTTCCAATGACATTAAATCAACAAATAACAATTAAAGTAGATGCTTATTGTCTTCACAGACCGCCTTTTCTTGGTCAATTACGTAGTTTTCTGACTTTTGCGCTTTCGTAACAACATACCACCGACACCAACCAATCCTAAAACTACACCTGGTTCAGGAACACTTGCAATATATCTACCTGTGCCAATACGGAACGTATGGTTATCAGTTTCAAAACCGCCACTGGAGTCAGTTTGTGACAGAACAATTTTGTCGAAGTTATCGTTACTACCTTCTGAGAAAAACTCGAAGAAACCATTTTTTTGACCACCGTGCTGCGTTGCTGTAACTGGGGCAAGTGTAGTCATTAGGTTATAAGTTAGTTCTCTAACTAACTTGTTTCCATCAAAGAATTTCAAGGTATTACCAACACTTAGCGCTCCCAGATTTAAACCAAAGTAGTTAAATTTCTTACCACCCTTAGCTTCGATAATTGCATCATTCCCTGTGAATACCGCTAAATATTTAGAGTTATTTACTTCACCGGTTACACCAGAAGGCGCCCATGTGTTAGCATAAATACCAGTTTGCCTTGAGCCTGCTGTTGTTGACATGGAACCATTTGAAAACGAATACTGTACTTTGTCGTTGCCAGGTAACGCACCATTATTAAAGTCTAAAGTTGTATAGCCTTGTTCATTAACATTATTTGAAAAAGCTCCTTGGTTAGTTACGCCTGGGGTGCGGAACGTACCTGCATTGTAGGTAAATCCAAGAGCATGTGCGGAACCAGCGTAGCTAACAGATGCAACAGCAGATAAAGCAGCGATTGTAAGAGCTTTTTTGATAAACATGTTTTTAACTCCAGGTATGTTTTGCTATCAATAACCTAATTGTGGAATAGGCTCATAGCTTTACACACCAGAGTGATTACGGCTTTTTTAAATATTTTTCTCTGTCTGCTAAAAAGTACTTTATTTGACCATAGACTTTTAGGAATCAAGTAATACCACTCATCCTAAAATGAAGAAGCGCACAAAAATCAAGCTAAGAATATGTAGATAATGTAAATCATATAGTTTACTTATACTAAGTAGTGCAAATAGTTTAATCCTCTAACATCTCCTTAGTCTGATATTTATATTGCTTGCTAGTTTAGTAAAGGGGAATTAAAGCATTATGAATGCAATACCTAGCGAGCGAGAATCTAACTAAACAAACATGACCAACAGCGCAAAACAATATGCTCCTGCAACTCAACGGAACCGTGAAGCGATTCTAGAGGTACTTCAGCAAGTGCTACCACCAAGTGGCACAATTTTGGAAGTGGCTTCTGGAACAGGAGAACATGCGGTATTTATGGCGCCGCATTTATTAAAGCATAAGTGGTTGCCTTCTGACCCTAACCCCATGTCACGTGCATCCATAGCAGCATGGTTACATGAAGTAGAAAGCAATAATATCTATGAACCTTTGGATATTGATGCATCTTTACCAACTTGGAGTGTAGAGACGCATCAAGACTTTTCACCAATAACAGCCATCGTCAATATAAACATGATTCATATATCACCGTGGGCTGCATGTTTGGGTTTAATGGCAGGCGCCAATAGAATATTACCTCCAGGCGGTATCTTATATATGTATGGCCCCTACAAACAAAACGGCAAACATACGGCGCCAAGTAACGAAGCCTTTGATGAATCGTTAAAAATGCAAAATCCAGAATGGGGTGTACGTGACCTAGAACAAGTGATACAAGCAGCTAGCGCACAAAATCTATCCTTCCTAAAAACTTTTCAAATGCCAGCAAACAACCTCTCACTAATATTCCAACATCTTTAAATTAATCTTGTGGAACAGGCATCCCTGCCTGTCCCAAATATTTGCTACCTTAATAAAGGTGACATCAAAGGAGGTTGATATGGCAATTTTACAAATGGAAGACGGAAGCAAGCTCACAGACCTACAGTCAATCATCCAAGAACTGGCGCCTTTAGGAATTACCCTTAACTACTGGTCAATTGGCGATAACCCTGAATTACACCACTTACTATCCCAAGACAGCCTAGACGATGCACAAAAAGAAACCGTACTAACTCATCTAGACCATTATTTTAATGAACTTGCAAGCACAGGCTACACATCACGAGACTTAATCGTTTTACATCCAGAAGTCCCAAATCTCGATACAATGCTATCGAAATTTGATAAAATTCATACCCACGCTGATGATGAAGTGCGTTATATAGTCGCGGGTGAAGGAATTTTTGGGTTTGTGCGTCCAGATGGTAGTCAAGTAGAACTAACAGTGCAACCGCAAGAATATATTAACGTTCCAGCAGGTACACAACACTGGTTTATTTTGACACCTGCAAAACGTGTAAAAGCCGTGCGTTATTTCTGCGGCACGGCTGGCTGGGTTCCAAAATATACAGATATTCAAATTCGTGTTGGGCGCCAGGTAGCAAGTGTTTAATCTTTAATTATTTAATTAAAACAACACAAACAATACCGCCAATTGTTAACATGCTGCCAAATAAAAGCGACCAAAAGCGGTGGTAGCTGTTAACAACAGTGCCACTTTCACTTTTAAGTTCTATCAAATCCATGTACGAAGCGGCGCCACGACGGAACCAACCAGTGGCTCCAACTTCACTACCTATCAAGCTTTCAACCCGTTTCATGCCAAACAAGAAATTACCAAGTGGACCGAAACGTGATGCGTAATGTAAATATAGTAATCCACTACGGTCTTGCAGCATCATATCCGAGCCAAACTTATATCCAGAGTCACCGCGTCCAATTAATTCGCCTTGAAGTTTAGCTGGTTTTCCACGCAACGGACTCGCGTAAGGGTCTGACATTAAAGTTAAAACATCAGTTGCAGTAGCTTGGCTAAAGTCTGGGTACATAATAAACGCTTTGATAAGTATTCCCAAACCCAATCCTATTAAAGGTAAGCCAAATACAAAACCAATATGACCATTAGTACCAGCAGCCAAAATGATACCAGCAATGATACCACCGACAAAACCAATAGTTTCGGCGCCGTAAAGTACAACATCTAAAGCAAAGCTACCATATAACTTGCTCTTGCTAAGATTTTTACCTTCGGCAACAATTCGACCCATATCAAATTCAATATCTAAACCCAATTGTTCTGCATAGGTACTTAATGCACGAACTCGCTTCCCTGTCAATGGGTGAGTAGAATTTAACTCCATCCAGGCGCCCCAAGGGTTAAACATATCCCACAAGAAAACGCGCCCAACTTTTTGCTTATCGGAGGCAACACGATATGCAGTTCCAGTTGAACTAGCAGCTTTAGCATCATAAATACCTAGCGCGCGAGTACCTTCAATTAAGCGACTAGGTTCTTTACTACGCGAACCTTCTTCAACAATACCGTAAGCGATTTTTACCAAAGCGCGCGAAAGTCCGTTTGGATTACCTGTGCTTTCAGCAGCAAAGTGGTCAGCGAAATATTCTCGCGTCCGCGAAAGATACAGCACCATATATGTGCCGACTATATAAAATATGTAAGCGGCGATAGCTGCTGTTTGTAGCCCATCCTTAATTTTGTTATCACCACCACGTCCAAGGTTTCTAAATGTAACATAAATTAGATAGCAAATTTGCACCAAAGTTGATGCAATAGTCATCACCGCAAAATCCCAGTGGACAATGTGTCCTAATTCATGAGCATAAACAGTAGCAATTTCGTCATCATCCAAGTATTTAAACAGTCCTTCACTCACAACTAAACGCGCGCTGTTAGGTAATGAACCGTAAGTAAATGCCGTTGGGTTATTGTCACTAATAATTCCCAAACGCGGCATTTTGAGATTTTTCTGCTGACAAACTCGACGTAGTACGCGCGCTGTTTCTGGACTGCGAATCTCAATATCCGAAAAATCAACCCAGCGTGTCCGATAAAGCCACGATTGAGTCAAGTCCATCAAAAACGGCGCCAAGAAGAAAGTTAGAGTATTAAATATCAGGGTTATCGCAACAGCAAATATTAACCCTTGAGTAGGATTATCACTACCCAAAATTAATACTATCGCCAACCCCAACACAAAAACCATTCCAAATAGCAAGGATATGGTAACTCCCGACGCTAACGCCAAGCTACCACCCACACCACCCATTGCGAGTTTGACACCAGCAGTTGCTGCACGTCCTGCTGTATGGGCGCCAGTTTGTTGCGCTTGTGCTTGTGATGAATTTATACTTTGGTAAGTTTGCTGCGCCCACTCCGAAACCTGCGAATTTTCGCTATGCATCAATTGCTGACACAGGATCATTGCTTGTTCGACTTGACCAACACGTTGATAAGCTTTAACCAAACCCATCTGCGCTTTCGCATAGTCAGGGGTTCCAGCACTCTCACCGCGACAAAAATCTTCTAGCAGTTCAATTGCTTCTTGATAATTTCCACTTTTTAGGGCATCTAACCCAGATTGCAATGACATATTTCTTCCTTGAGTAGGAGGCGCCTACAATTAATGGATAATATATAAATTCACCGTTCGTCACTGCAATTTCGGCAAAGTTTACAAAAAATATAAATTATTACTTTTGCTACGTATATTTATCTGTCACTCTGAGCGTAGCGTAAACGGAGTTTTCCCGTAGGGTAGAATCTAGCAGAAATGTACTTGCAGGCGCCTACTTGTTGAGATACTAGTACTCTATGTCATTGATTTTGTTTTTATTGTGGGATAAGGTCTTCGAGCTTAAGCTGCAAGTTTGGGAAAAGGCTAGAGGTAATTGTATCTTTCAAGCGATATTGTTGCTTTTGGTATCTACCATTAACTAGCTGGCAGACTGTAAAAGTAGGTTGTTTTGGGCTGCCAATGAATTCTAAACCACCTAGACCGCGAAAATCTACAATCCAATACTTTAGAATTTCAAGAAAAGCATATTCTTCTACTTTTCTAGCGTAATCGTCTTGCCAGTTAGTGCTGACAACTTCGGCAACAAATTTAATTGTGGCGCCATTACAAATTATAGGTTCTCTTTGCCACAGGGGTTCTTGACTCAGTTTTGCTCTATCTAAAACAATTACGTCAGGACGTAATGCCGTTGCTTCGGCGTATGGTGGTTTAATTAGACAGGTTCTCGGAATTAGCCACTTTAAATTCAAACGATAAATCTCGGTATAAACTCTACCAGCAATATTTCCTGAGACATCTTCATGAGGACCCGTCGGTTCCATGTCACGTAGCTCTCCATCAATTAGTTCATAACGGGGGTTATCTGCATATTCAATTATAAACTGCTCAAAAGTTAAGAGTTTGGGTGGCGTATAATTCATAGATTAGTATTATACTAGAACTAGTTTTATCATTTTTTATCAATTAATTAAAATTATTGTAGCTCGAAAGCAACCAAACGCGGGTATAGTTAAGTAAACACAATAAACTTGCTTACACTATTATGCGAAATGGTTAAGTAATTATGTCAAAGGTTAAGCAACAAGAGAATGACCACTATCTTAAAAATTTTTTGACTTTTCTCGCTCAGGATATTGAAAATAATCCAACTCATATTCATCCAATTAGCTTTGATTTATTTAACCGCGCTCAATCTTTGGTTGCTGGCATTGATGTTGATCTTGATACACCACTATGTGACGAGGATGAGTAATTTTGTCTACAAGTTAACCTGAATACTACATAGGTTTTGAATTTTTATCCCCCCAACAAGAACGCGAATTCGCGGGGAATTTAGGGGGATTTATTCTATTTGAAAGAGTTTTAGTAGTGCGGGATAATCAATTTTGGCGTTATGTCGTTTATCTAAGGGAAATTTTTTGCACACCTTAATCTTTTGAATATGCATATTTGCTAAAGAATCTCTCAGAGGTTTCCAATCTATTTGGTAACTAGGTTTATTTAGCTCTACTACTAAAGTTCGCTGACCTTGATGGAGAATTACTGCGCTATAACGGATGTCGGGATGATTTTGCATGATCCCTTCTACAGCTAAAGGATAAAGAGTCCCGTAATTATCCTCAATACAACCTATACAACGACCTAATAACCATAAGCGACCTTGATTATCTATATATCCAGTATCACCCGTTCGGTGCCATGAAGTTTTTTCGACTGTAAATTTTGTTTCTTCGTTACCATCACCATTAAGATATCTAGATAAAACGTGGTTTCCGCTAACGACGATTTCTCCAGGGATTCCTATTGGTTGGCAAGCAGCAGTAAACTTAGCATTGGTGTATGGACTAATAGGTTTACCCCAAGACTGAGGCAAAATTCTTAATTGAATGCTGTCTACGGGTTTTCCTACTAGCAACCCTCCTCCTGTTAATGTGGTTGCTATGTCTTCTGTTTGGTGATGATGGGAGTAAGCTATGGGTTCTGCTTCTGTGGAACCATATACTGTAGCTATTTGACTATTGGGAGCAATTTTTTGTAATTCTATTAATGAGTTTGGCATGACTGGCGCCCCACCAATAAAAATTTTCTGTAAGCTGGGTAAAGTTAACCTCTGTTGTAAGCAATATTCTGTCAACCTGGATAAAAAACCAGGTGATGCGACCGTTCGTGAAGGTTGATGAGTTAAAATCTGAGCTATGACTGGAGCGGGATTTATAGCTCCTGGTTTTCGTAAATCTGCATTTGGAATTAAGCTAGTTAAACCAGATGCTAAATTGGCAAGGACAAAAATTGGCAAAGTTGCTAAATCTAGCTGTTGCGCTTGAAGTTCCAGGGTATCAGCTAAAGCTTGGTGTTGAGCTAGTAAAAATCCGTGGGTGCGTAATGCTGCTTTGGGTTTCCCTGTACTTCCACTGGTAAATGTTAGTAAAGCTGGGCTATCTTTTGTGGCTGTAAAAATTTTACTAGAAATATCATACGGCGCCTGTTGGGTATAATTCAAAGATATGGCGCCTGGTATAGGGCAACCAATGGCAAATTTTAAAGGTATACGTTGTAAAGCTTTTGATTGTAAGCGCAGTAAATGGGCTTTAGAACTGGCAATCAATGCTTTTGGAGTGTATAAGTTACAGCAGTCATTTATGTGATTTTTACCTACACCAGGGTCAAGGAACATGGCAATTAATCCCAAACGAAAAATAGCAGCAAGAATAATATAAAGTTCTGCCGACATGGGATGAAATACTAGTACTGCATCTCCAGGTTGTAACCCTTTTTGTTGTAATAAAGTCGCTATAATGGCAGATGCTTTTTCTAGTTCTGCAAAGGTTGTTGTTCGAGAGCGTTTTTTATAAGTATCAATTATTGCTGGTAATTCAGCCTGGGTAGTAGCAAATTTTTGTAATATGGTAATAATATTCATTCTTTTATTTAAGAGTATGTTTTAAATGTCATGCTGAACGTAGTGAAGCATCTAAATATATATTGTGAGTATATATTATTTGCTACACGCTCAAATGTCATGCTGAACGTAGTGAAGCATCTAAGTATATCTTGTGAGTATATATTATTTGCTACACGCTCAAATGTCATGCTGAACGTAGTGAAGCATCTGAGTATACATTGAGGCTTATAGATTCTTCGCTACGCTCAGAATGACAATTTAGGATTTAAGTATACATTGAGACTTATAGATTCTTCGCTACGCTCAGAATGACAATTAGAGTTTTTTGCTAAAAAGGATATATCGACGTATTGTCGTTGCATAGCGACTGCTTAAGTTGCGGGAAGGGTTTGCGTCGTGCATTAAAGCATGGATAGCTTGCGAATATCCGAGTTGGTGAGCTATTTGCTGACATTGAGCTACGAGTAAATTGCCTAATCCAGCGTATATACGTTTTGGTAAAATGGCGACGGTTTTGATAATGATGGTATTTACAGGTTCTCCTCGCTGTTTTTGCAACCAATCTGGTATGGCAAATAAAAACCCGACTGGATTTTGCTCATGTTCTGCGATTAATACTAATTCTGGTTGTATGTATGGTAATAATGACTGATATTGGGCAATAAATTGAGCTTCGTCAATTGGTGTGAACAGAAAATTATTGCGAAAGCTTTGAATTGCCACGGTATAAATACGATGTAGTTCTTGCTCTTGGTTTTGCAAATCTAATGCACGAACGTGAATATTTGCTTGTTCACATCGTTGTTTCACGAATTGCAAGCGAGAATCTATTTGTGTTAAATCAGTATTTAAACTGGAACTATAATTAGCCAAAGGTGTAAAATTTTGCTCGATAAAATGTTGGCGCCAATTATCTGGGTTATCGGGTTCTAAGAAAAAAGCTGGGTGTACACCTCGTTCTGTTAATAGTCTATAGCGCTGCCATGTATTGCCATCAATTGGTGCAATTGCTAAATTACAACCAAGGGAAGCAAGTTGGTTACAAGCATGTGCTAATACTTCTGTAGCATTTTCATCAAGTACTTCGTAGTGTCCGATGTAACCAAGTTTACATCCATTGAGTGAGGGTGTGTTTTTCCACCATAGAGAATATTGCCCTATTACCTGATGGTTGTATATAAGTTGCCAATGAGCATCAGCGTCTGTAACATCTTTCGTTTGCACAAAGTTATGAGAAATCAATTGTTGCATTTCAAATAATTTCTTCCAAAATGAAGGAACTGTAAAAAAAAGCTTTATCTTGTTGATACAGCCTAGTAGCCTCCAAAGTGAGAGAATATAACAAATTCTTCATATCTTCTGGACGAGAACGTTTTACAAGTAAATTCCAGTAAGCTAACCGTGCGCTACTTTTACCTACACGTATAAGCTTTCTGAGCAAAGTCTCGTAATTTTGATTAGACATGTACTCAAAAATATTACTTAAGTTATATTTATTAATAAAGTCACAATCTAGATTTTTTAGTAAATCTTCAATTGCAGTGCAGTGCCACTCTAAACGGTCGAGGTTTGCGCGAATTATCTCAAAGTTTTCGGGACGCAAAGCGTATGGTAATGCTGTCAGGTGTTGCCCTGTGGCAATCCATTGTAGGTAAGGGTTATCACAGGGGTTTATTGTTGTCATTGCGTAGGCAGTACGCTGTAATAAATGCTCTGCCACATTCTTTTGAGCGTATTCAAAAAAACTTGGGTGGCGCCCTAAACGACCTAGTATAAACTGAGAAAAGAAGATTTTAAAGAACAACTGCCAACGATTATTATTCCAATGTTGCTGGTAAAATATATGACGTTCTGCTTCTGTTTTTTCTGTAATAGCTTCGGTGATAATGTCCTGATTGTGAATTAAAGGCAACATTGAGCGAAACAACCTTAAATAACGCTCGAATTTACCTGCTGTCCCAATACCTTGTGCAATTGCTGTGCTACGATTATCCCAGAATTGACGAGTTACTGTAGATAGCTGAGGGCGACAACGGTGATATAAACTATTTCTATAGGCGCCGTCTCCAGGCAGTGAGCCAATTAATACCAGTAATTCAGGATGACTAAGTTCTCGGTAAGCTGCAACTCGTAACTCCAAACAGGCAATTTGTGCAGGATTAATGTCTACTGCAATAACTCTGGCTGGACTTTGGCTTAACATTGCTAGGGTATTATCACCAGCCGAAGCAATAGATAAGCAAATATCACCAGGCTGAATGTCAAGTGCATTCAACAGTATATCAGCATCCTCCCAACACTGGGCATAGCGAATTTCAGAAAAATCTGCTTTGTAACTAATTTCACTTGGCATTTAAGTAATTAAAAATTTATGTTTTTAATGGCAAATCAATCGGATTTCTATCATCTCCCCATGTAAGTATGATTTAATTTAATACATATATGGTGGAAACTTGTTACGTAATAGAAAGTTATTTATTATACACTATATAAAACTATTAGCTGCAATCGCCTTGATCGCAGCAGGAGCGATACATACTTTCCCTGTTCTTTGGCTTGCTTGGGATGAACAAATGAGAAAAACCCCAGAATTACATGGGGTAATAGGGGCAATAGCTTTTACGTTGGGTATTGCTAATTTAGGTTTATTAATGTTTGAATCTAGAAAATTATTGCGGCGCGCGCGTAGTGCTAGAACTTAAAAATAATATACAAATTTTTAGCAGAACAGCTAGAGTAAGAAATAGGCGCCTGAACTTTGGAGTCTGTTTACTATTAACTAGAAAGCAAACTCGGAGAAGTCAATACAAAAACATCTCTGGTTCCTTTTGCTTCAACTTTAGGCTTGATAGGAGTTGTAAAGTGGAAAAATTCATGGTCATTAACTAATAATAGCTCTCCTGGATTCAGGATTTTGCTAAAAACGGGATTTTCTTTTTTATTTACATATAAATGGGTTTCTCCACCTTGGACATTTTCTCGGTCAACAGAGAAGATACCGATAAAATTAGTTCCATCTCTATGAATGCCTTCTGGTGCAGGATTTCCAGAATTGTCCTCAAAACAAGTAATTCTAATTTGATGCACTCCTATTTCTGCTTCAGGATGAAGTTTACAAGAATCACTAAATGCTAAGACCATATTTTTAAAGATATCAAGCTCTATAAGTGCATCATCTAATTCGGCATACTCTCTTTTGATATTACCTACCAATGGATTGTATTCTGCTGCCTGAAAGAAATAGCCTTTTGGTAACTTAATTACACTATCTTTAGAAGCGATAAATCGAGATAATCTTCTCAAACGATAATTACCTTTGATATAAGGGTCTACAGGTAAGTCGTTAAAAAATGGTTTAAATCCTTCTAGTTTAATTGAATTTACTTTTCTTAAAGTAAACAGAAAAGCATATTCCAATTCCGTTAATGCCCCTACTTTTTGCATGGGGTATCTCCTTTTATATTCAAATCTCCCAATAAAAATTTTTCTTTTTGGGAGGCTATAAAATTTATTATAGCTATTTTTTTGGAAAAAAGTCGTGAGCTACACTACATAAATTACCATTCTATGATATATGATTTTTAATTTACATTTCTTAACAGATACGTCAAGCTGACAGCGCTCATCAGTCCTTGACTGCTTTCACCAAGGTTTGGCAAGCTCGTAAAAAGATACTAACATCGACACCCAAACCAATGTACTGAATGCCTGCATCTATCCACCGTTTGGCAACTTCTGGGTTGTCGGCAAAGGTGCCCACAACCTTACCAGCATTGCGAATAGTTGTGATACATTGCTGCATAAGGTTAATTACCCGTTGATCCCCTACCTGACCGGGAATTCCTAATGATTGCGATAAATCATAGGGGCCAAGAAAAATCACATCAATATGGGGGACACTAACAATCTCTGTAATATTCTCTACACCGCGTTTACCTTCAACGTGAACAACTACCAAAGACTCCTGGTTGAGCTGGTCTGTAATGAGTGTCCCGGCTGCGGTGTACATACCCGCACGTGTACCAAATGAAAGACCCCTCGTACCTAAAGGACTGTACTTAGCTGCCTTGACACAAGCACTCGCATCTTGTTGAGTTTCAATTTGGGGTACCTGTACACCAGCACTACCAATATCTAACGCGCGTTGAATTTGCGGAGCATCATTTTTACGAACGCGAATTACTGGTGAGATTCCCGCACACTCAGCAGCACGGCAGAGATTTTCAGCAGCCAAGGTGTGCAGGGGACTGTGTTCCATGTCAATTACTGCAAAATCAAATCCTGCGTATCCACAGATTTCAATAAATGTTGGATCGGAGCAGTTGATAAACGGGCCAATAACGACCTCACCTCGTTGGAGTTTTTGTTTGAGTTGGTTCTTACGCGGATTAATCATCTATAAATAAATATGAATGTGCCCAAAGTTGGAATTGATTTTAGGGACTTCCAAATAAAAAAATCTCCAATATCTTCTTGTGGAATGGGCAGGAAAGCCCGTTTATTTAAAGAAGGCGGGCAAGGATGCCCACCCCACAAGATGGAGAATTAAATTTTTGGAAGTCCCTTAGCAAATGATTACAATACCACAAGTGCCGCTTTTATTATCGTGGACATGTAAGTACAGTGGCACGCGCGGAAGGTGTAGTTTGTGGCGCCATCTACACCCAACGTTCCTGAAATATTTGACGCATTACTACCTGTTACGCGCGTTCATATATTTACTACTCCAGTTCGCAACAAAAGTTTACAGCATGTCCCCTGAATGCACTTAACTAAGCGGATACCCATTAAGTTGAGGGCAAATGTATAATTTACAATCTGTAATAATTGTCGAGATAATCACTTAACTTTAGTAAAGTGTTCGTACTTAAATATAAGGGTAATATATTGAATAGTCTAATAGGGAACGGTTACAATTTAAAATTGTTCATAGAAAAATCTCTTTGTTAGCAAAATGTCCGAGCGTAATTATGCCATTTTAGGTACTGGTGCATTCGGTGGGTTTTACGGCGCCAAGCTGCAAAAAGCTGGTAAGGATGTTCACTTTTTGTTTAAGAGCGATTATGAATATGTGAGACATAAAGCACAAGCAGCAGGTGTAGATTTACCACAGATTAACTGTATATATCAGCAGAAGACAGTTTTTAGATAAGACATTAAGGCAAAGTCAAGCTAACTTTTCTCTATCTAAGGAAACCTCATGATTTTTCGTAGTACAGAACCGAATATCTCCATCCCTGAACAGCCAATCACAGAAATTGTCTTGCAACGAGCGGTAGAATTTGCTGATAAACCAGCGATGATTGACGGGCTAACTGGTCGAACGATAACTTATAACTCACTCTTCAACTCAATTAACAAAGTCGCTGCTGGTTTTGCTGCGCGCGGTTTTTGTAAGGGGGATGTAGTTGCTATTTATAGTCCTAACTGTCTAGAATATCCTATCGCTTTTCAGGCAATCGCTAGTTTAGGCGGAGTTTGCAGCACGGCAAATCCATCTTATACAGCTAGCGAACTTGCATATCAATTAAATGATGCTGGTGCTAAATATTTGTTGACAGTACCGTCCCTTTATGAACGCGCATTAGAGGCTGCTAGTCAATCAAAAGTTGAGTCAGTATTTGTGTTTGGTAACATTGAGGGTGCAATCCCATTTTCTGTACTTCTAGAAAATTGTGACGACTTACCAAAGGTAGAAATTAATCCTAAAGAGGACGCGGTTGCTTTGCCTTATTCTAGTGGTACAACTGGTTTGCCAAAAGGTGTCACACTAACACACCATAATCTAGCAGCTAACGTATACCAACTTACAAGCCGCGAATTGATAAGTTCAGCAGACACAATAATTGGCATTCTCCCATTCTTTCATAGCTACGGACTGCAAATTTTCTTAAACTATAGCCTTTATTGCGGCGCCACCATAGTTGTGATGCCACAATTTGATTTAGAGACTTTTTTAAGACTAGTAGAGAAGTATAAAATTACGCGCGCGCATTTAGTACCTCCGATAGTATTAGCCTTAGCAAAACAACCAATAGTAGATAAATACGACCTTTCTAGCTTAAAGATAATTACCTGCGGAGCGGCGCCATTGGGTAATGAATTGACTTTAGAATGCGAACAGCGTTTAAATTGTGTTATCAAGCAAGCCTACGGTTTGACAGAAACGAGTCCAATAACGCATATCAACCCTGACGAACGTGAAAAAATCAAACCCGGTTCTGTTGGTCGCTGCATTAGAAATACAGAATGTCAAATTGTAGATATTGAAACAGAAAAACCCTTGGGTTGCCACGAGCAAGGGGAACTATGGATTCGCGGTCCGCAAGTAATGAAAGGATATTTAAATAACCCCGAAGCAACTGCAAAAGTAATTGATGCCGATGGTTGGTTTCACACTGGTGATATCGCTTATGTAGATGAAGATGGTTATTTTTACATAGTTGACCGCATTAAAGAGTTAATTAAATACAACGGATATCCAATTGCGCCAGCAGAACTAGAGGCTGTATTATTATCCCATCCAGCAATAGCCGATGCTGCTGTAATCCCCAGTCCCCATCCAAGTTCGGGTGAAGTTCCCAAGGGTTTTGTTGTCCTTAAAAACGAAGCTACTACCGAAGAAATTATGGAATTTGTAGCAGGACTTGTGGCGCCACATAAAAGAATTCGTCGGTTGGAAATTGTCGATAAAATCCCCAAATCAGCTTCTGGTAAAATTTTGCGTCGGCTTTTAGTGCAACGAGAAATAGCAAATGTAAGAGAAAAACCGCAAGAACCTCAATTGACCCAAAATTTGCAGTTGCTTCAACAATTAGCATCTTCTTCTGACGAAACAAAACGTCAAGAGCTTCTGGTTAATTACATTAGAGAAAAAGTTGTCAAAGTTTTAGGGTTAGATGAATCCCAACATTTAAATTTACAAAAGCCACTTCAGGAAATGGGTCTAAATTCTCTAAGTAATATCGACCTTAAAAACCAGATTGATACCGAAATTGGTGTAAACTTACCTATAGAAATTTTGCTGGCAGGGTCAAATATTCATCAGTTGGTAGATATATTACTTGAACAATTAACAACAAAAACTGTTGCGACTAATAATGTCATAGATTCAGTTATAGATTTAGAAGGTGAGGTAATTTTAGACTCAGCAATTTACCCAGAACATAATTATAACTCATTTCTTGCCGAACCAACAGCTATTTTTCTCACAGGCGCGACGGGATTTTTAGGAGCCTTTTTACTGCAAGAACTTCTGCAACAAACTACTGCTGATATTTATTGCTTAGTTCGTGCGTCGGATAAAGATTCTGCTCTAATAAAAGTGCAAAATAACTTAGAATATTATGGTATTTTGCAGGATGCTTTTCGTAACAGAATTATTCCGGTTTTAGGCGACTTATCAAAATTTAAGCTAGGTTTGTCGTCCGAATATTTTCTTCATATTGCGAATATTATTGATGTAATTTATCATAGTGCAGCTTGGCTCAATTATGTTTATCCTTACGAAGCTTTGAAGCCTAGCAATGTTTTGGGAACGCAAGAAATTTTACGATTAGCAAGTGTTGGTAAAGTTAAAGCAGTACACCATATTTCTACCGTTGCTGTTTTTGAGTCATCTTTTTATTTGGGAAAAACAGTTAACGAATCAGACCCACTTGCTCATAGTTCTGGAATGAAACTTTCTTATTCTCAAAGTAAATGGGTTGCAGAAAAACTAGCTACTATTGCGCGCAATAGAGGTATTCCCGTTTCTATTTACAGACCACCCTTTATTTCTGGTCATAGTCAAACAGGTGCTTGGTATACAGACGATGTTATTTGTCGAATGATTAAAGGTTGTATCCAAATGGGAAGCATGACGAGTTTAACTGATACATTGGATTTATCTCCTGTTGATTATGTCAGCAAAAGTATTGTCTATTTATCAAGACAACACGGAGCTTCTGGTAAATCTTTCCATTTAAACAATCCTCAACCTATTTCTTGGAGGAAGCTCACTGATTTTATTCGTTCTCTAGGTTATTCCATTGAGTATATTTCTTATCAAGAGTGGCAGTCACAGCTTAGTAACCAAGCTTGTTCGCAATCAAATCCTTTATATCCTCTTTTGCCTTTCTTTCTTAAAAATTCGAGTCAGCATCAACAAGCTAAAGAGCCGAAAATTAGCTGTCAAGCAACGCAGACTGCGCTGGCAGAAAGTTCAATTATCTGTCCAGAGGTAGATGCTAAATTGCTGAATACCTATTTTGACTATTTTATTCGTAGCGGTTTTTTGGATGCGAAATGATAAATTACACGTTGGCTCATGGTGTTCTCGCCTGACCTATTGCACAGGCGAGACGCCTGTGCCACAAGGCATTGAGATTAATGATATGATTCCAGTACTACCATCCATTTCTACATAGTCACCATCTTTTAACCACTGGGTAACGCCAGGTACAGAAGTAATTGCAGGAATACCTAACTCGCGCGAAACAATTGCTGCGTGAGACAATAAACTCCCACATTCTACTAACAACCCAGCAGCGAAAGGAAAAAGTAAAATCCATCCTGGGTCTGTACGTTCGGCAACAAGAACTGTGTTTGGAGGAAATAAAGTTTTATTTTCAGAACTTAAAACTTGTTTAGGGTCTGTGATTACTCGCACGCAACCTCTTACTATACCTCCAGAACAGCCAATACCTTGTTTTTGCGATACTAATTCTGATTGTGTTGTTTTTACAGGCATAACAAACGAGTTACCTTGATAAATAATGCCACGAGTTTCAAAACGTGAATCAGGAGGCGCCATTTCTTTATATTTAGCAAATTCGACTCGACGCAAACCTACCAACCCTTTTAAATCTGTGCAGGTAGTCGTACCTTCAATAAATCCTAGTATTTCATTAACTTCCAAATAAAAAATGTCTTGTGGTGATGCCAACAAGTCAAGAGCGTAAAAACGTCGTCCCAATTCTACAAATACAAGTCTTGCTCTACCAAAAACGCGAGTACGTTCAAACCGCAAATTTTCACGCTCTCGCACTCGAATACGAGTATTTTTCAATACCCAGTTATATACAAACTTTCGTAAAGGATAAGCTTTTAATACCTCACTTACTGTGTGTTCTGCTTTATAACGGTTATTGGGTGTACTTCGTTGTTCTAACATTGCCAATTGCCCAATAGCTCGTAATAAAGGTAAAGGTTGGTCGTGAAGCGTTGGACTTTCTAATTTCAACTCTTCCAAACAGCGGTCGCCAAATTTGCCTAGATATTCTTGATATTGTGCTTGAAATGGTAGTTCTTTCATTGCTTGCAGAATTTCATCCAAGGAACCCTCACACAGAAGTTTAACGAAGAAAACATTTTCCCTCACGGAACTCGCCATTTTCTGCATTCGTTCAGCAGGTTCGGTACTAATTATCTTACCTTCGCCACTAATTAAATCATTTTGCAAACTATTTAACTGACCATCACACCATTTTTCTGTCAGGCGCCTTAGCACTCCGTAAAAAATCATTGCAAAGAAATCATTAATAAGAGGAGCATCCCAACGGCTAAGTAATTGCCCTTCAATTTTACGATAATATGCCGCCAATTCATCAGCACGCCAATTTGCTAAATTTGGTTCTGATAAATACAAAGCATTCTCTAGCCTTAAGTAAAATTTCTGAATTCGTTTGGGCAATAGTATATAATTCGTTACTAAACCCACACAAGTTTTTAATAGGCGCCAACTATCTTGTAATTTATCCTGCCAAGTTGCAGCTTGCAATTCACTAACAATATTTTCTGGTAAAGATTCTTTTACACCCATCATCTGCTCCATAAAGCCTCGATTTAATCTAAACCCAGGCAACAGAGCTAATACTCGATACCAACTTAACAAATTGTAATAAACACGTCCTCTAATTAACCCAATCATCCGAGCAAACGTATCATGATGACGCGCGATTGCAGTTTGCGGAACTCCCATGAAATAACAAAACTGACGATATACTTCTTCGTAAGCCTTACGCGCAAAGCTAAATGTTAGAGGTGTAGTAACGCCATTGTAACTTTCGGCGATATTGCTGTTATCCCATAAATTTAACAATCCATCTGGGTCAGGAATTTGAGCCAAAGTTGTGATAGGACGAGATTGTAGTAAATATAGCTGTTTATCTTCAATTGCCCACTCAATATCTTGGGGACGACCAAAATGTTTACCAACCTGACGCACCAAGGTAGCTATTTGGGTAATTTGTTCATTATTCAGAAGTTGCTCAGTTTGATGCTGGGTAATATTTCCTTTTATATCTATATAATATGTGTCGGCATTACTTTCACCTGATACCAAAGAGGTAGGTAAACCAGAAACAGCGTTAACCACAGCAATAGAACGTTTACCAGTTACAGGGTCGGCGCCGAAAGCTACACCTGATACACTTGGGTTAACCATACGCTGAATTAAAACAGCAGGAACAGAAGCTATTAAAGGTAAATTATGTTGACGACGATAAGCAAAAACCCTTTGACTAAAACCAGAACGCCAAACCTCTATTACCTTAGCAGCAACATCTTCTGGAGTAACATTCAAAAAACTATCTAATTGCCCAGCAAAAGAATACTGTCCACCATCTTCATCAATAGCAGAAGAACGCACTGCTAATAATTCGCCATTTGGACAAAGTTCTTTTACAGCTTGCTGAATTTCTTCTTTAACTGTTGGATGTAACTGAATATTAAAATCCTGCTCAGGAGTAAGGCTATCTGACCAAGCATTGATTGAAACTACAAACCCTTGAGGAATCAAAAAACCATGACGTTGTAAATCGAAAAGAGTTTTAGCTTTGGCGCCTATTAAGTTATCTTTTTCTGTAGCTGAATAAATAATATAATTCATAAATATTTTAGCTTCTATTGTAGGTTGGGTGTAGCGACAGCGTAACCCAACAATTTCTACGTTGATGTTGGGTTATGCTACGCGTAACCCAACCTACGAAATAAAAGGTATAATACCCAAACAGAGGTAAACAAACAAAGTCCACACTCCAGACATAGTATCAATTAAATTCGCCCACTTAGTCACAGGTTGCTGTTGAAACACCCATCCGACTCCCACCGCGCAAAGCAATAATATAACCACCACAAACCCAACCAAAGTTACTTCATTAATTTGATAAGCAGCAAACCAAGTAGCAAGCGTCCCTAAACCAAGCGCAAACAGCCAAACCAGCACAGCATTTTTATATCCCCACAAACTACTATATGTTTCTACCCCAAATTCCTCACCATTCGGTGCCCTAATCTTCCGTCCAATTTCAATTACCATCCCGTTAAAAAAGCTAGCCACTAAAAACCATAAACTGTTCAATGGAAATGTGGCGCCAGAAACCAACCAATCGCAGGCAGTACCATAAAAATTAATTAGAGGCATAATTAGCATATGGCTCAACATATAAATTACAGGATTTGCTTTTAGCCACTTCGCTACAAAAAACTCTTGGCTCATTAACCCTATGTATACCCAAACTCCACCCAACACCAATGCTAACCAAGGTGATAAGTAAAAACTTGCACTCAACTGAATTAAGGCGCCAAAAATACTTACCCAACCCAATTCATCTAAACTTACTAATCCTCTAGGAACGGGACGATAAGAACGGTAGCGCGCGTCTTCTGAAAAATCTTTAAATTCATCTGCTATCCGCAGTTGGAGAAAGAAAATAAAAATAGTAGTAAAAGCAACTAATAATGAAGATAAATTTGGTAGGCTGCCATTACCACGCAACAAACCAGAATAACCTACCGCAGAACCACTAAAAACTGCGATTAATAGCCCGTTTTTAAAAACAGGGAAACGTTCTTTTTGATAAATCCACCATCGATTTTGTTCTAGCAGCATTTATTCACTTCCTTCTGACTTAACTCTCACAGTCAACTGAGCTTCTGCAATTTCTTCATCATTCCAACCTTGCGCTCTAAGTCTGCTAGTAATTTGAGTTTCACTCCAACCTTGCTTGATACCTTTTTCGATATAATCAATCAAAGAAATACTTTGAGGAGTTAGTGAAATATTCTGCTGCCTAAGAGCATCACTTCTTATTTCTGTTGCATTATCTGGTACAAGAGTTCGCCCCAATAGATTTTCAACAACTTCGAGCGTTACCGAACCAAGAAGCCAGCAAAGAGGAATCCAAACTACTAAACTAATTCCCAGAGTGCAAAGAAGTGATAACTGAATTATTTGCAATGCAGGTTGAATTCCACCAGACATTAAAGCCAGGGAACCAAATACAATGGGGATACCTATTAAAATTTTTATAAATCGTCTCATTTCCGATGCTTCCTATAAATTATTATCTAGAATATTTTCCCAATAACGTATAAAGGCAATCATTAATGCCATATAAAAAGGAACGGCAAATGCAATTTCAATAGGTATTTTTAAAACAGGCATAAACACACCTGTATAAAAATGTTGAGCGCTTTCACTATATACCCTAAAGCCATTTCTAATAAATGTTGCTTCAATTGGTATAGCTAAAGATGTAGTAATACTCAATGCAATTAAAAATCTGTAAAGCATGGGAAAATGGCTAAAGAATTTTCCGACTAAAACAGCTGTTATACCGATTACTACAATCCAAATTCCAGGAATAAATAAGCTGATATCGTGGAAAATATATGACCACTGGGGAAATTTTTGATTTACCGCCATTGGTTCTACCATGACTTCAAATAAAAAGATACCTATGAAAGCAATTGTAATATCACGCAGCCATTTTCGACGTTTTAAAGGCACTAATGGTACATCATCAATTACAAAACTCCAGTATTTATAGAAGCTAATAATCAAACCTGTAAACACGGGTGTGTAGTAGAAAATCTCTATCGGGACTCTGAAAAGAAAAATGCCAGACACAACTTTGTTAACTTCTGGCGAGTAACCCCGTAAATTAATATTCACAGCCCATATTTCTAACGGTACAATTAGAAATGTCAAGATTCCCAAATAAATAAGAAATCTCTGTGACTCTTTAACATGGGGAAGTAACTTATCAATTACTAACACAGTCGTTAAAATCAGAGAAGTCCAACCAATTGTTAAAATCCAGCTAACATCGTGATATAAATAAGCCCACTCACCCATTCTCTGATTTTTCCACATGGGCGCCGTAAACATTTCAAATATCAACACCCCCACAGCCATGATACCAAACCGTTGCCAAATTTTATCTTTAACTTTTGGCAAAAAAAACATACTTACTGCAAACCCCAAAGCAATAAATAATTCAAAAAAAATAATTGGCAAAGTTGGGGTCTTATCAAAATTGCATGTTGCAAGTATTGGGAGCAGAGAAAAATCTGAAATCATAGTTTTACTTTCCACCAGAGACAACTTCTTTTTGTCGATATTGCGAATCTTTAATTTTGCACCCACCCCATTTAGACTGACAAAATTCAGGTAAAGTAGTTAACCTATCCCATATTCTCCAAAGTGGTTCTTGCAGAATATTGCCAAACTTAGCATGATTAAAATCGCAGGACATAATATCTCCGTAAGGAGAAGTATAAAAGTAGCTAGTACCACACGAACAACCAACACTTCGATAGCTGCTAAAATAGGCAAAGAAAACAACTCCAGGATAACTATTGTCTAAATTATATTTTTTAGCAGAATTAATCATAGACTCTACCCAATCTTGATTATCTACTAAATCTAAACGTTCCTGATATCTTCCACTAGGTAACGCATCAAAAACCAAAATTTCATGAATTCCTATTTTTTTTCCTAACTCCACAATTCTATCTAATTCTCCATCTTCATAAGATTCTGGAGTCATGGTAGTAGAAATTCCACAAGAAAACCCTAACTGTTTTGCTTTGCGTATTCCTTGAATAGCTTTATCAAACAAACCTGGCTTTTGCCGAAATTTATCATGCTTTTCTGCTGTAGCAGCATCAATACTAATATAAACACTATCCAAACCAGCTTTTTTTAACTCTGTTGCCCGCTCAAATAAATCCCACCCATTAGTAAATAATATAGTCGTAGCAAGACTTTTATTCACAGAGCTAATAATTTCGGGTAAATCCTCTCGCATTAAAGGTTCACCACCAACAAAATTAATTACAGAAACGCCTAAATCTTGAGCATCTTGAATTAATTTCTGTGACTGCTCAAGGGTTAAAACCTTTCTATGTGCTTCTTCCACAGCCGAAAAGAAACTGCAATGCTCACAAGTCGCATTACAAACATCATTAACGGCAAAACTCATCATGTTTGGTAAGTTTCTATTTTGAATTGTCCGATATAAAGCCCTAGAAATAAAATTTGCTGAAGGTTTACTAAACAAAGCTGGTGTTGACAAGGAATAAACAGGATAACCTTGCCGAAAATGGATAATTTTATTGTGGTTCAGATAAATTTGATAAAGAATTGTTACGAAATCTGTACTATAATTAAGTGCCCTAGTCGCAGTAAACCATTTTAGACGTAGATTCGTTAGCAAAGAGTTCATACGTATTCACTGATATTTGAAATTTCAAAAAGAGACGCGATGTTCTTCGCGCCCCTACAAATGATTACAGGATGCAAATTAATTTTTAATCAGTGTAAGTCTAAAAAAGATACTTTCTAATATCTTAAGAATATTTTTACTTTCTTTTAGTAAAATGTAACGAAATAAACTTGAAATAATTTTATGGTTGGAACGGGCAAGGATGCCCATTCCACAATATATGATGCCCATTCCACAATATATGATGCCCATTCCACAATATATGATGCCCATTCCACTCTTATGTATACACAAGATGTATAAACAAGATGGATAATTCAATTTTTGGAAGTTTTTTAGCAAAATATGGTGTTAATTTTGCTAAGACTTGCCCAGGTTTTATCACCAACGGCGCCATCAGTAGTTAAACCCGCACGTTTTTGTAGAGCTTTTACAGCGGTTTCAGTACCAGCGCCAAAGTTACCGTCAATAATGCCTTTATAATAACCTTCAAGGGACATGCGTTCTTGAATAAGATTTACTAAATCACCTTGACTACCTTTTTTGAGAACGGGTAAACCAACAGGCGCCCCTTTGTACAAAGATTTCCAGGTACTATCACCAACTATACCGTCATGTGTGAGAAACATTTGGTTTTGAAAGAGTTTTACAGCGTCGGTTGTTTTGGCGCCAAATATACCATCAATAACTTCTTCGCCAGGAAATACACAGGCGCCTTTATTATCTAAATGTACAAAGACATGATATTGAAATAATAATTTTTGTAACTCTTTGACAGTTTCACCTTTGGCGCCTTGTTTTAGAATAGGTTTATTGAGTGGTGTTAAAGTATTAATTGTAGTTGTCATAATTTTTACTCTGGTGGTGACTATGGTGGGTGAATATATATTTATAATCAAATTCGATTTGATTTATTCCGCAAAATCTTAGAAACCGGGTTTCTACCAAGAAACCCGGTTTCTTTTTAGGTTTGTTTTTATGGTAAACATTCAGCTTCTTTGATTTGACTTAATAATATCCAAGTGCCATTACCTATAATTCCATCGACATCTGAACGATTACGTCGCTGTAAAGATTTAACAGCTTCTTCTGTAGCTACACCAAAATCACCATCAATAGCACCTTGATAATCACCGCTAATAATTAATCGTATCTGAACGCGCGATACAAGTTCGCCTTTACTACCTCTTCTCAGTACTGGCATATTAATAGGTGCCTTTCTAATCAGTGCTTGCCAAGTAATATTACCTACAATACCATCGACCGTGAGAAATACTTGTCGCTGAAACGCTTTGACTGTATCTTCTGTATCGTCACCAAAATCACCGTCAATTAAAGCTTCAGGAAGTCCAAAGATGCAAGCTAACGCAAAGGCGCCATAATCATATAGAAGTGTTTGTAATTCCCTAACGTTGGTGCCACGGTCGCCTTTTTTCAATACAGGTCTGTTGGTAGCTACTGGAGGTAAGTTGCTTGCAGAAGTCATTTCTGTGATTCCTTATATATAAATAAATATTTAATTAGAGGTGCTTACAGGTAGTTGATACAATCAAGGGTCGTAGTATTTCGGATGGCGCCATCTAAAATATATTATCGTGGCTCTAAGACGTTACGATTGGTAAGTAGCAGAGATTATCGCGATATACAAGTTATGACCGCTTCCCAAGTAGCTTACAAATCTTTAATTACAATTGCCCAACAAACCCGTTCGGCAGCACTTTCTTTGGCAGTACTTTCGACTAAACAACGTAACCAAGCTATAGACACTATTGCTTTAGCCTTAGAATCAGCGCGTGATGAAATAATCAAAGCAAATATTGCTGACTGTGAAGCTGCGGTCGCTGATGGTATTGCCAAACCGCTTTATAAACGTTTGCAGTTAGATGAACATAAATTAAGAGATGCCATTACAGGTGTACGTGATGTCGGTAAGCTTGCTGACCCCATAGGACATGTACAAATTCATCGCGAACTTGATACTGGGTTAATTTTGAAGCGGGTAACTTGTCCGTTAGGAGTTTTGGGAATTATTTTTGAAGCACGTCCTGAAGCTGCGATTCAAATTGTCTCACTCGCAATCAAATCAGGAAACGGTGTTATTCTCAAATGCGGTAAAGAAGCAGTACGCTCATGCGAAGCTATAGTTAAAGCCATAAAACAAGGTTTGGCACAAACTGCGGTAAACCCCGATGCAGTGCAGCTACTAACAACACGTGAAGAAACCTTAGAGCTACTCAAGTTAGATAAATATGTAGATTTAATTATTCCACGTGGTTCTAATTCATTTGTACGATTCGTTCAAGAAAATACTCGCATACCTGTACTTGGACACGCAGACGGTGTTTGTCATCTATATATAGATAAAGCAGCAGATATCGACAAAGCTATTACCATCGCTGTAGACGCAAAAACTCACTATCCTGCCGCATGTAACGCTATTGAAACAATGCTTGTTCATGCTGAAATGGCGCCAACCTTTTTACCTAAAGTGGCAAAAGCATTGGAAAATATGAATGTTGAGTTACGCGGAGACGAGCGAACTCGTGAAATATTACCTAATATAACTGCACCTACCGACTGGCAAACCGAATACAGCGATTTGATTTTAGCTATAAAAATTGTAGATAGTCTAGAGGAAGCAATTGAGCATATCAACAATTACGGTTCCAAGCACACTGATGCAATTATTACCGAAGACCCCAACGCTGCATCCACTTTCTTAGCTTTAGTAAATGCCGCAGGTGTATATCATAACTGCTCTACCCGCTTTGCCGATGGTTTCCGCTACGGATTCGGCGCCGAAGTTGGTATCAGCACACAGCAAATGCCTCCCCGTGGACCCGTTGGTTTAGAAGGTTTAGTAACTTACAAATATCAAATGACTGGTAATGGACACATTGCTGCTAATTATACAGGCGCCAGTGCCAAACCTTTCACACACCGCGACTTGAATAAAACGCTTGGCAACGGATGATAAACGGATGTAACGGATAGGTGTTTGTAGGTTGGTGTCGAGGAACGTTAACGTTTTACACGAATAGTCACATGGAAGATGCACCAAAACTGACGTTTAAATATGGTTGGGACGAAAGAGACGAAGCGGAAACTCTTATGAAAGGGTGTAGAAGCGATGGAATTGTCCAAATTGCCGATGGCAGAACATATTCAGTTTATTTCATTGACCCTATCCGCTTACAGCAAGACTTAGAAGCAGAGGTGGAATGTGGTTATCCTTTTTTGGCGCCACCAGCATTGATTGTAGTACCTGAGTTAACGCTAAATGCAATGTCCAATGCAATCACACAATTGTGGAAGCAGGGGTATTTTAATGCTTTTACCCCGTTGATCGAGGTTTCGGAGTCACATCTGGTAGCATAATAACCAAGTCATTTGAACACAAACCTAAATTAATCAGGTACAATCTAATTAGACACACATCTAATTAGATATTATGCTTAACAAACAATTTGACATATCGCTCGAACAAGTTGAGGATGAAGCTTGGGCGGCGAAAGTTCTTAGTAACTATACAGTGGTTGACAAAACAAGCGCATTACCCCGTTTGAAGGATATTCCAGCAACTCGTAAAAAGCGCTTAGTAATTTTAAAATGGCTAGTAAGTCATTTTGAGCAGGGTGCAAACTATCGAGAAGCTAAGGTCAACGAAATTATTAAGCAATTTCACCCTGATTGTGCTACGCTACGACGCGAAATGATAGGTTACAATTTGATGCAGCGAGAATCTGGTATTTACTGGCGCCAAAATTAAGATTAATTCTGTTTGTGGTCTCTAGGTTAAAAACTCTAGATATAATACATGTATATCCATAAAAACATCAGCCTTATGAAATTAAGGCTTGTTTTTTATCTATGAGGAATGGGGTATGCCGATTAAAAGTATACATGTTTCAAATTTTAAAAGTTTTAGAGATTCTTATATAGAACTGGGAAAACTTAATATTTTAATTGGCGCCAATGCTTCTGGTAAATCTAATTTTTTACAAATATTGAAATTTTTGAGAGATATCAGAAACTTTGGACTTGATAATGCAATTTCTTTACAAGGTGGGGTCGAGTATTTAATTAATACTAGGATTAACACATCTCAAGAATTTAAAGTTAATATTGTATTTGATGATAAACACGAGAGATTTATAAAAAAAAATAATCAAACGAGTCTTTTAAAAATATTACAAAGCAGTTATGAACTATCTATCCAATTTAGTCCTAATCATGTAGATTTTGTTATTACAGAAGATAAACTGATACAGAATTGCGAAATATATAATTTTCATGATGAGAGTAGTGAGCAAAAAAATAAAATCGCCAATAGCAAAATAGTTTTATCCAAAAATCAGAATAAAATTGATATTGATTATCGGTCTGATAATAATTCAAGTACAATCAACAAATTTGATGTTCTGCCAATACATTATTTTGCATCGCAAGAATTGAAATCAAATACAGTGCTTTTAGAAAATCCTTTTTTGTCATTATTAATGCCAGAAGATAGCGATACTTTGAAGAATGTATCGATTTACGATTTTGATCATAAACTGACAAAAAAAGCAACACCGATTACTGGAAAACTAGAACTTGAAGAAGACGGTACTAATTTACCTATCGTTATTAAAAAGATAATTAGAGAGGGTAATAGTAAAAGGAAATTGTTAAACTTGCTCTCAGTAGTACTACCCTTTGTTAAGGATTTGAAAATTGAAGAGTATACAGATAAATCTTTAATTTTTCAAATCAAAGAGCAATACTTAAAAAATGATAATAATTATATACCATCATCATTAATATCTGATGGTACAGTCAATATTATAGCTTTGTTAATTGCATTGTATTTTGAGAATGAACCATTAACGATAATCGAAGAACCAGAAAGAAATATACATCCTTACCTCATCTCTAAAATTATTGAAATGATGAAAGAAGCATCGATGAATAAGCAAATTATAGTAACTACTCATAATCCCGAAATGGTTAAATATGCAAATAGAGAAAGTATATTATTAATATCGAGAGATAAACAAGGATTCTCTCAAATATCAAGACCTTATGAGCAAGAAGAAATTAAAATATTCTTAGAAAATCAAATTGAGTTTGAGGAATTATATGTAAAAAATTTGCTCAGTATTTAGAAAAAGAGAAGAGCCTATAGAAATAAATTATGTCAACAAAAAACGGTTTATTCATTTGGGTAGAAGGTTCTGATGATGAGAGGTTTTTCCAAAGAATCTTTTGCCCGTTGTTTGAACAACAATACGATTATACAAAAATTATTAAATACTCTGGAGAAAATCCAACTTGGCAGAATAAATTTTTAAAAAGCATAGTCAGTATGAATGCAAATTATATTTTCACAGCAGATATTGATAGAGCGAGATGTATCTCGACTAAAAAGGATTATATAAAAGCTAAGGTTACTAATATTGAGATAAGTAATATAGTGGTAGTTATACAAGAGATAGAAAGCTGGTATTTAGCAGGCCTTGATGATGATAGCTGTAAGTCACTAGGTATAAAATTAAAAGAGAGTAGCACAAATTTAATTACTAAAGAAGATTTTAATCGGCTCATACCTAGCAATTTTAAAGCTTCCAGGATTGATTTTATGATTGAGATATTAAATTTATTTAAAATTGATATTGCAAAACAAAGAAACTCTTCTTTAAAATATTTTTGTGATAAGTATTTACAGGAATAATATAGTCATATATAACATTCTCATGACAAAAGTTGGGTTTCCCTACCATAAGTGGATATCCTACCCTGCGGGAAAACTCCGTTTACGGATAACGAGAAAACATTCGGTTTACGGATAACGGGACAGTACGTGAACGCAAAGCCTCCACCCAACCTACAGTTATTCTATGTGAACTCTCGTGGTCTCTGTGCTAAAGAGATATATTATCAAAATTTGTTTGTAGGTCAGGTGAGCCGACGTGTGATATATTAACCTTCACCTAGATATGCTTTACGAACTTCTTCGTTGGTTTGTAAGTCACTAGCTCGACCTTCTAGTTCTATTTTGCCTGTTCGTAGTACGTAACCGCGTACTGCTACATCTAATGCTTGGCGAGCGTTTTGTTCTACTAGTAAAATAGTTGTTTCTCTTTCTTTGTTTATTTGTTTAATTAGAGAAAATATTTCTTGCACTAAGTTAGGCGCCAAACCCATACTTGGTTCATCGAGTAGTAGTAAGCGAGGTTTTGCCATCAATGCGCGTCCTATTGATAGCATTTGTTGCTCTCCTCCGCTAAGTGTTCCTCCTTTTTGCGCTATTCGCTCTCGCAAACGGGGAAATAAACTTAGGACGTATTCTAAATCTGATTTTATACCAAGTTTATCTTTTCGAGAAAAGGCGCCCATTTCTAAATTTTCTAGTACTGTCATGCGCGGAAAAATCATTCGTCCTTCGGGACTTTGAGCTATTCGTAGTTCACGCACAATTTTTTGCGGTGATACGGTTTCGATTGGTTTTCCCTCGAATAATATCGTACCTTGACGGGGACGTATTAACCCTTGGATGGTTCTTAGGAGAGTGGTTTTTCCGGCGCCGTTGCTGCCGATGAGTGTGCAGATTTCGCCCTGGTTGATTTTTATTGAGATTCCTTTGAGGGCTTGTATATTACCGTAGTATGTGTGTATATCTTTTACTTCTAGCATTACATTAAGGGGGGCAGGTTTACAGGTGGGGGGGGGCAGGTTTACAGGTATCCTTAAGGGTGGTGAAGGTTGTGGGTTAACCTGCCCTTACAGGATAGGTACTAGTATAGGATGGGTACTACTACTCTTTGCCTAGGTATGCTTCGATGACTAGGGGGTCTTGACGTACATGATTGGGTGTTCCTTCGGAGATTTTTTTACCGTTTGCTAGTACGGTGATGTAGTCGCTGATTCCCATTACTAGTTTCATGTCGTGTTCGATTAGTAATATGGTGAGTTGGAGTTCACTACGAATTTGTTGCATGAACGCCGTTAACTCTCCTGTTTCTTTGGGATTCATTCCCGCTGTTGGTTCGTCTAATAGCAGTAATTGCGGTTCGGATGCTAATGCTCTCGCTATTTCTAGGCGCCTTTGTTCTCCGTAAGATAGGTTTTTTGCTAATTCAAATGTTCTAGATTTCGCTAATCCTGCGTATTCTAACCAATATAAGGCTTTTTTTCTGGCGTTTGCTTCTTCTTGTACAACTGCTGGTGGACGTAGTAAGGTTCCAACTAAGTTAGCTTTGAGTTTGGAGTGCATCCCAACTAGTACGTTATCTAGTACTGTCATGTTGTTAAACAAGCGGATATTTTGGAAAGTTCTAGCTACTCCTAGTTTGGTTAATTCGTCTGGTTTTAAGCCTGTTATGTCTCTATCATAAAGCCATAATCTACCTGCACTGGGGCTGTAAATTCCGGTCAGCATGTTGAAGAATGTTGTTTTTCCGGCGCCGTTTGGACCGATAAGACTAGCAATGCTTCCTTTTTCTAGGACAAAATCAACTTGATTTACTGCTGTCAAGCCACCAAATCGCATTGTCAGTTGCTGTGCTTCTAATATTGCTACTTTGGGTTCTACTGCCATCATATATACTTTCTTTTTAAGTAAATTTGACTATTAGAAACCGGGTTTTTACCAAAAAACCCGGTTTCTTTGTTTTAACTATCGGTTGTTTCTCCATGTAGTTCTGCTTGATGCAGTCTATCGGGAACTAGTCCTTCTGGACGCACTAACATCATAATTACAAGAGTTAAACCAAACAGAAATAAACGCATTTGTGTTGGGTCTAAGCTTGTTCTAATAAATTCTTGCCATTGTGGATTGCTAATTAGCGGTAGCAAAGTTGTCGTGCGAATTCCTTCTAATATTCTGGCGATTTGAGGTAGAAATAGTCGGTCGGCGCCCATTATAATGATGCCACCTAGGATAACTCCTGTCATGTTTCCTAAACCGCCTAAAATCACCATACACAGTATAATTACAGACACTGAAAAGTCAAATACGCTAGGGAAAATCGCACTGATATAAGCGGCGTAAAATGAACCTGCAAATCCTGCAAAAGCTGCTCCCATTGCAAATGCCAGTAATTTTGTTCTAACAAGATTTATACCCATAGCACTTGCGGCAAGCTCATCTTCGCGAATTGCCGTCCAAGCTCTTCCTAAACGCGAATCTCGTAATCGACTAATTGCGAAGTAAGAGAAAATTACGAGAAATAAAATCAAATAATACCAAGGAAAAGGATTGCTGCTGGTGAAACTACCGATGATTGGTAGGTAGGGTCGGTCGATAGGGTTAATTCCTGGTTCACCACCAGTCAAATTAATCGCGCGGTCACATCCTACAAGACAAATCGCCATTTCTGGGCGCCCAATTAAGCTACCAATAATTTTAGAAATTGGTTCTTCGATACGAATTTGCGTCAAGTTACGAAAAAGAACAGGGACGATTTCTCCGAAACCGAGGGTAACGATAGCAAGGTAATCACCTCTCAACCGCAATGTTGGAGTTCCAAGAATTACGCCAAACATCGCTGCAACTGCTGCTGCAATGGGAATTACTAGCCAAAAGTTCCAGTGAATATTAAGTTGAGGTGAACACAGTAAACCTGTTGTGTAGGCGCCAATTGCAAAAAAAGCTGCGTAACCTAAGTCAAGCAGTCCAGCAAAGCCAACGGTAATATTTAAACCCAGTGCTAACAGAACAAAAATTTGGATTTCAATTACTGTTGATATCCAACGAGTCTGCGCGACTGCATCCACGAAGGGAAATAAAATTACTGAAAAACCAAGAACGATTAACATTCCTAGTTGTCGCTGTTTGGGATTTAACGCGGTAATTGCTCCAGTAATAGCAGCAAATAACGGCGCAATCACAAGACCGCTAACCCCGAACAATAAAGCTTGTGGAAAACCAATTGCAGGGCGCCCTGAAATTGGTAGTAATAATAAACCTTGAATTAAACTGCCAAGCAGTACACATGTACCTAGTTTTAATCCTGAAAAAGCACCATTAACAGCACCTGTAGTAGGACTATTAATTCTTTTACCTTGAGTTTGGGTTATTCCTATTGCCGTACCAAGTAGCCAGCTTATAACTGCACCACTCCAACCACCAAAGGTTAGGACGGTAATGGCGCCAACTATTCCGAAAACCCCAATTGATTTGATTATTTGGTTTAGTAATTTTTTCATGGTGATTACTTTTATCTTTCTTGTTAAACCTTTTCTTGTGCGCTATCACCAAGTAGACCACCTGGTCGTAACGCCAAAATTATCACCAAAACCGCAAACACCCAAGCATTTGTCCATCGACTTGAGAAATATTGATCGCTTATAGCTGAGAGTAATCCAATTAATAATCCCCCTAACATGGCGCCTACAATATTGCCAATTCCTCCTAAAACTGCTGCGGTGAATGCTCGTAACCCAGCAGTAAAACCCATTGTAAATACAATTGTATTGTTATAAAGTCCGACTAATAACCCTGCTGCTCCTGCTAAACAACCACCAATTAAAAAAGTCAGTATAATAATGCCATCTACATTAATACCCATCATTTTAGCTGCATCTCGATTTTGGGCAGTTGCGCGCATTGCTTTACCCCAAGATGTAAACTGTACAAATGAATGTAGCCCCACCATTAAAACTAGTGCAGTCACCAATACGATTAAGTCTTTAGTTGTGAATTGAATAGTGGTTTCAATTCCTAATGCTTTGAAAATATCTATACGCGGTAATAAGTCTGGGAAGTTCTTTGGTGCTGCGGCGTTTACACCCATTACAGGGATAAATGACTTTAAGCCACCCCAGAACAGTCCAGTATTTTGAAAAATGAACGAAACTCCAATTGCCGAAATTAAAGGCGCCAATCGTGGGGCATTTCGTAATGGTCGGTAGGCGTACTTCTCAGTTAATATATTTAAAGAAGCGCATAAAGCACAGCTAACAATCAAAGCTATTATTATAGCCCCAATACTAGCTTGAAATGAAGTGCCATCAGTAATTCCAAAAGCACCGATAACAGTTAGTGATGCAAATGCACCTAACATGTATAAATCGCCGTGAGCAAAGTTAATCAACTCGATGATGCCGTAAACCATTGTGTAGCCTAATGCAATAATCGCAATAATTGCACCGTTCACAAGTCCGATTAATAACTGTTGTACTAAAAGAGCAGGGTTACTTTTGATTTCGCCTATAATTCTTGGTAAATCAAACCCTGCTATTGGCGCCAGTAATAAAACTAAATAAGCTATAACGATATATAAAAGAATTTTTTGCCAACCGCTTAATGATTTTTTACCTAGCGAACTACTTTTAGATGCTTTCTGGAGTGATTTTATCATAGTTGTTTTATGTGTTGGTCATTATCTATATGTATGGTGGACCGAAGCCCACCTTACTGTTAAAAATTATTTGGCTTTAGCGTCTAGTACAGTAACAAATTCCCATTTGCTGTTTTTGACGGTATTACCAGACATTGTGGTTAAAGTTGTATCACCATTCGCGTCAAAACTCCAAGTACCAAGAATACCTTGATAGTCTTTAGTTCCTAAAACTGCATCGCGAATAGCCGCGCGGTCATTTTTACAAACTTTGCCAATACCATTAATAACTACTTTGGCAGCTTCGTAACCATATGCAGCATAAGCTTCAGGTTCGGCGTTAAATTTCTTCTTATAGCTGTCATACCAAGCTTTACCGGCGCCTGTTAACTGTTTGGGTGGAATACCACCAAAGGTTGCTAAAACACCTTCTGCATCTTTACCTGCTGCGTCAATCAAAGCTTGTTCATATGTACCATCAGGACTCATAAATTTGACTTTATCTTGTGTCATCCCAACGTTACGCATATCTTTGATTAACTGCCCAGCGTTATTTTGGGTAATACCACCAAAATAAATCATATCTGGGTTGACTGCTTTGATTTTATTCATCAATGCTCTATAGTCTGTTGCTCTGGCGTCAATACCTTCGTGTCCTAAAACTTCGATACCAAGTTTTTTGGCAGTAGCTTCAAATACATCAGCGAGTCCTTTGCCGTAAACTTCTTGGTCATCGAGGATGTAAACTCTTTTGACTCCGAGTGATTTTGCCCAATTTGCTGCTGCAGAACCTTGTAAATCATCAGCAGGAACTACGCGCGCATAATTTCGCTTGCCATTGGGGTAGTATTTTTCGGGTTCCCCTGGTTCTCCACCTGGTTTAGTTAAGCCCACAGCGGTATTTGCTGGACTGACCATTACTAGGTTGGCTTGGTTGAGGATGGGAATTGAAATTTTGGCGGCGCCGGAGTTAAAAGTACCGATATACGCGACAACATTGGGGTCTGAGACTGCTCTATTTGCGTTTTCAGCTTCTCTAGCAGCATCCCATTTTCCGCTTGCTGCAGTTGCACCGTCTAAAGACTCATATTCAATTTTGAGCTTACCATCACAAACTGTTGAGTTAGTCTCGTCGAGTGCTTGTTTGATACTGTTGACGATTGTTTGGGTTTGACCGACAGAACTACCTGTTAGGGGAAAGCTGGACATAATTTTAACGGTGTTGCCAGAAGCACCTCCTGAAGCATCTTGATTTGTGGCGCCAGTACCACCCGTGTTAGTACCACCACATCCAGTTACAAACAACCCAATACTACAAAGAGCCATGAAGAGGATATTGCTGCGAATAAACCCTTGTTTTGACTTGATACGATTGTTAAAGCTAGTTTTTTCGATGTTTTGCATACTGATTTTACATTTACTGGGTTATGAAGCCTTATTAAACATAAGAATTTTTACGTTATCAAGAATAGTATCCAAAAAATAGACTTTGTAAAGATACAGAAATTAACATTGGCAAGTTAAATGTCAAATTCAATATCGTCTATGTTGGTATCGATTCTAGTAAAAACCACTTATCATTACATATTATCTTTAGAATAACAAGACTTATTTTTATGCATTTTTTGGGAATTATAAAGATTAGTTACGTTATTAGAGCTTATTTATGAGTGTGCTGCGACCCCAGTTGCATGGACTAATAGAACAAATGACCGATGACGAACTCCAACTAGTTTGGAGTGTAGTGTATGCGTTGCATTGTGACTACAAAGTTCTCAAAGCGATACAGTCCGTTAAACAATTGCAGCAACCGTGGGATGCATTAACGCATGAGGAAGCGGTGCGATACCTGACAATGACGTAAAAAGGGGAAATGTTTGTGTGAATATCGAAGTACGCTATGAGCGGTCTTTCTTAAACGATTTACGTCGTTTGGAACCTACTATTTACCAGCAAGTGTATAATTTAGCGTTTGTGGAGTTTCCCCAAAAAGGGCAACTGCACTACTTACCACAGTTACGGCAAATTGATGGTGAAGGCATATTTTACCGATTTAGCCTCGATAGATACCTTATTGGTATTGAGCTACGGGGTGAAATTGTTAAGTTCCTGCGAGTTATACCTATGCCAGATGTTAAGGACGAGCAGATGGCATAAGACTTAAAACTGTATAAGGTTGAATGGGATAAGCCAGTCCTTACCTTAAACTTGTTGTTGATAAAACTTACTTGAGATTTCCCTATGGACGCTTCGACACTTTGGCAGCGATACCAGGAATGGTTATATTACCACGAAGGATTGGGGTTTTACCTCGATATTAGTCGGATGCGCTTTGATAATGCGTTCGTAGAGGCGTTGCAACCAAAGTTCGAGAAGGCTTTCGCTTCGATGGCGGAGCTTGAAAAGGGCGCCATTGCAAACCCCGACGAAGACCGCATGGTTGGACACTACTGGCTGCGAAATCCTGATTTGGCGCCGACTCCCGAACTCACACAAGAAATTGTGAGTTCAATCGAACAAATCGAAGTTTTCGCCGAAAAAGTTCACACTGGTGGAATTCATCCTCCCAAAGCTGCACGCTTTACTGATATTATCTCTATCGGTATCGGTGGTTCTGCACTTGGTCCCGAATTTATCGCTGAAGCCCTTGCCCCCGATTTTCCTCCTTTAGCAATTCATTTTATCGATAATACAGACCCAACTGGCATCGACAAGATTCTCACGCATCTACGTAATAAACTTTCTAGTACTTTAGTTTTAGTAATCTCTAAATCTGGTGGTACTCCCGAACCGCGTAACGGCATGTTGGAAGTTAAAAAAGCTTATGCGGGACAAAATTTAGATTTTGCGAATTATGCCGTTGCTATTACCATGCCAGGTAGTAAGCTAGACGACCAAGCCAAAAACGAAAACTGGCTAATGCGCTTTCCAATGTATGATTGGGTTGGTGGACGCACTTCGTCCATGTCTACAGTTGGGTTAGTACCTGCTGCACTTCAAGGCATTGATATTAAAGAAATGCTCGAAGGCGCCAAAGAAATGGACGATGCTACACGCATTGCCGATATTAAGAAAAATCCTGCTGCAATGCTAGCTTTAGCATGGTATTACGCAGGTAACGGTAAGGGTGAGAAGGATATGGTCGTTCTACCCTATAAAGACAGCTTGCTGCTATTTAGTCGTTACTTGCAGCAACTCGTCATGGAATCTTTAGGAAAAGAAAAAGACCTTGACGGTAATATAGTACATCAGGGTATTGCTGTATATGGTAATAAAGGCTCTACCGACCAACACGCTTACGTTCAACAGTTACGCGAAGGGGTGCCAAACTTCTTTCTTACCTTTATTGAAGTATTGAAAGACCGTGAGGGAGCATCTCCTGAACTCGAACCAGGTATTACCTCTGGTGACTACCTCTCTGGTTTCCTCCAAGGTTCGCGTACTGCATTATACGAAAACCATCGTGACTCAATTACAGTAACAATTCCCGAAGTTAACCCTCGTACTGTCGGCGCCTTAATTGCATTATATGACCGAACGGTTGGTTATTATGCAAGTTTGGTAAATATAAATGCTTACCATCAACCAGGTGTAGAAGCAGGTAAAAAAGCTGCGGCAGTCATATTGGACTTACAGACAAAAGTCATCGACGTATTGCAAAGCGAAAAAGCACCTATGACACTAGCGCAAATTGCTGACAAAGCAGGCGCCAGTGACAACGTTGAGTCAATATACATTATTTTACGACACATGTCGGCAAATAATCGCGGTGTAGTTATGCAAGGTAACTTAGGCGAACCCAACAGTTTGACTGTATCTATGGGTTGAACTTTGTAAAATACATATCACAAAGAGTCAATATTTGTTGCTTTTGCAACAATTTTTCATAGCTGAACATCTAAGATAGAAGAAAGCACTCAGTTCTTAAGATGTTCAGCTTTTTTGCTAGCTATAATTTATACAGCTAAATAAAATACACACTCAAAAAATTATTTATAGGTATTTAACATGAATAAGCCTAGAGGAATTACAATTCGCCATCTAGAATCAATCAAAGGGGGAATGGCGCAATTCTTCACCCCACAAGCAAGCAACGAAACAATGCTCGTACAAGTCCCCCCTAATGCAGTAGATGACTTGTTCGTACACAAATCACAAACCGACCAAATATTAGTAGTCAAAGGCGAATTTGTTCTGGTAACACTCATTGACAGAAAATATCAGTATATTCCCTTAAGCGAAAAACAACCAGCCGTAGCGATAATTCCACCAGGAGTATTACACGGCGCCATCAACTTTAGTTCCGAAGCATGTGTAGTAGTGAATGCAGTACTACGTCATCGTCCAGTCCAACCACTAGACTACGTAACACGCGGTAGACCATTTCCTTACGATTTAGAAGCCGCAAAATCTGCACTCGAAAACTTAAAAACAATCAGCACATCGGCGCCAATACTTTAATTAAAATCTAAAACCCACCTCTTGTAGAATCTCTTGTGGAATGGGCATCCCTGCCCGTTCCTCAATAAATGACATAAAATAAAAACCTAAATCATTCATAAAATCCGCACATTGTAGAGACGCGAAATTTCGCGTCTCTACATTTGGTTATTTATTACCAGTAACAAAAACCAGTTATGAATACCTCAGCCAGCCAACTACCCATTCCCTCGCACTTCAAACCACAAACAGTAAGTGAAGTTTACCGTGTTCCCTACCAACAAAGAGGCACCGAAGCTAACGAATGGGCGAATAAGCATAACATCAAACCAGCATCGCAAGATAAAAAGCGCATTTGCTTACTATTAATAGATGTACAAAATACATTTTGCCTTCCAGGATTTGAATTATTCGTAGGAGGACAATCAGGAAAAGGCGCCGTAGAAGACAACATCCGCTTATGTGAATTTATCTATCGTAACCTAGGGGCAATAACAACAATTGTACCAACGCTAGATACTCATACAGCAATGCAAATATTTCATCCTATATTTTGGGTGAATGATAGCGGACAAAATCCAACTCCAGCCGCAACAAATATTACACCCGCAGATATTGACAAAGGTATATGGAAAGTTAACCCAGGTGTTGCCTTTAGCTTAGGCTGGGATTACGAATTATTAAAAAAACATGCTTATCATTACGTTAAACAATTAACACAAAACGGCAAATATCCTCTAACCGTTTGGCCTTATCATTCAATGTTAGGTGGTATTGGTCATGCATTAGTATCAGCAGTAGAAGAAGCAATATTTTTTCATTCAATCGCGCGTAGCAGTCAAACACAGTTTGAAATAAAGGGAAATAATCCTTTAACCGAAAATTACTCAGTATTACGTCCAGAAGTTGCCACAAGCTTTGATAATCGTACAATTGCAGAGAAAAATACTCGTCTGATTAAACAGTTGTTGCAGTATGATGTTGTCATAATTGGTGGACAAGCAAAGAGTCACTGTGTCGCTTGGACAATCGACGACTTATTAACAGAAATTAAACAAACAGATGCAAATTTAGCTAAGAAAATATATCTGTTAGAGGATTGTAGTTCTCCTGTAGTTGTTAAGGGTGTGGTTGACTATACTCAAGCTGCGGATGAAGCATACAAAAGGTTTGCAGCAGCAGGAATGAATGTTGTGAAATCGAGTTATAAGTTTTAATCTTATAGAGGGACGGGCAAGGATGCCCATCCCACAAGAGTTTAATTAATGGTTTGTATGCATTGTTAGATGTGTTGTATTTTGTGGTTGCGGCGCGGTTTAGAGGATGTTTTAAAAGCTTTATTAATGTATAAAATATCATTTGGTAAATATTATTACCACAGAGACACAGAGGGCACCGATACCGATTTTCATAAAATGATTAACCAGGCTTTATTAGGAATTTATCTAGCTGACCAAAAGGTACAAAGACAAAAAGAAGTGAAAAAAATGGCAAGGCATCTTTTAAATAAAGGAGGGGCGCCAGCTTACTTTTTCTTTTTTAATGGCAGAATCATGGCTAATTTACGCTCTAAAATGGGGTAAAATATAATACAACATGTGTGCCCTTTGAGAGTTACTTATCAAGCAAGTATACTGACGTGAGGATAATAATTATTCTTGAGATAAGAAAAATCTCCATTTTATAGACTAGTTTAGGCATATCGTTAAATCTGTGTTGTTGGATGCTGGGTTTAATGGACGCTTCCTAAAATTAAAAAATTGTTACTAACTAGTAATATAAAAATGACTACAATATATATTGAATACAGTACAAAAGGAAAAATTATTATGACCGAATCAGCACAAAAACCGCGCGCTCGACGTGGCAGAATCTTTCCTGAAAGAACTATTACACCTGAAGAGCTTGCACGGCAAGAAGCTGAAGGCGAAATTTATCACCAGCGCTGTCTAGCCATTTTTGAGCGCGTGCGTCCTGAATTGATAGATAAATACTATGGTTGGTATATTGCAGTAGAGCCAGATAGTGGAGAGTATCTTATAGATCAAGATAAAATGCAAACACATAAGAAAGCACTTGAAAAATATCCAAATAAAGATCACTTTGTGTTTCGCCTGAATGAAACTGGAGCTACAGGCAGAATATGATACACGGTACGTTTGATGATGTGGGGCATCTATTTTTTGAAATCGAATTAATTATTGCTAATGATTTGAGTCTGCCTGAGCAAGCCATGTTAGATACTGGCTTTACAGGTTTTTTAGCTATTAATAAACAAGATATAGATGGTTTTGAGTGGACTTATGTTGGTCAAGAGCGGATGGTAACAGCACAAGGAATTAAAAGGTTTGAACTTTACTCAGGTAAAATAATGTTAGATGAACAAGAATATGAGATTCCAGTATTTGTAGGTAATGGTATTCCTGAAGTATTACTTGGTTCCGAATGGTTAAAAATCTTACCATTGTCTGTCAACTATCAAGCAGGTATACTGACGCTAGGAGATTAGTAAATCACGAAGAAAGTAAAACCTGTCATGGCGCCAGTCTTCGCCTTTAATTCGTCCCAAATAACCTACAAGTGGTGATGCGAGTTCAACTAAGATTTCGTGTAGTTCTCGTGGCTGAATTTTAATTGATGCTCCAGCGACAAAACCATGTAGCCCATCAACACTTGCACATTCGTAGCCCGTATTTTCCAGATATTTTTTGACAAGCTGGACTAGCTGCGCTCTCAGTTTAATATCTTGATTGATTATATCTATATATTTATTAACTTTTTCGTCAGCTATACCAAATGGCGCCTGCTGCAAACACTCTTTAAGTTCTAACAAATTAATTGAGTTTTTATAATTAGCTTGTAATGCAACTAATTTTTGTAAAGTTTCTGGTGTTATTACATTCATATCATTTTCAGTTGCTGTTCTTTTTGCGAAGGAATTTAGCTCACCTGCTGCCACAATCAATTTAACCGCGCGTTCATACTGCGTTTTACCCAAATGGTTTATACCTATTTTAAGAAGTTGTGCAGGAGTACTATCAGGAACTTTTTCTAATTTAGTTGCTTTGCACTCACCTACTACTGGGTATGGATATTCACAGTAAAAGTCCATTCCTCCGGCGCCACCACTTCCTTCAGGATTTAGTTTAGAACCTGTGAAACCAAGTTTTAGCAAGCTTTTACGAACAAGTTTTTCAAAGCTGTGTCCATCGCTTGAGTTACCTACGGAAGCAATTTTATGTATCCAAGTTACATCTGTGTCGTTGGACGCTGGTTGTAATGGGCGCCTCCAACCTAAGAATATTTGAATATCTTGCTGTAATTGCTTTGCAGCAGGGTTAGTAATGAGTGTTAAGGCGCCTTCTAATTCCTCTAATTTCTGATGTAATGGTGGTTGACGCTTTTCGAGTTGCAGTTTACGGATAGCAAAAGTATTATCATTCAACACTGGGTTTACTTCAGAAGCAGTGAGTGAGTTAGGTAAACCAATGAATTTTCCTAACTTTTCCTTTTGACCAAGATTAGCAGATACATCTTGAGGTTGAGGTAACTGATAGACACGTAGGTACGCCAAGAAAATTTGCTGACGCTGTTGAATTATCGCTTGTAATGCTTCTTTTGCCCAGATAGTTAATCTTGATAAAATATCCAGATTTGCTGTGTGGTCAAGAATTTCACAAAACTCGCAACGTGCCCATACTTTCACCTGTACTGTTTCATCGACTAATAAAGGAAGTTGTAACTGTTCGGTTTGTGCAACTAAGCTAAGTTGTCGAGGTTGAAGTAAAACACCCTGGTGAGTTACTACATTATTTGCAACATGTAAAAAACTCGCGCGGTAGTAATTATCATAAGCAAGTGTGTCTATTGGATAAAGAGCAAACGTTTGTCCGGGACGAAGAAACATTCGAGGTAGAGCGGTAATTAGGCGCCCTTGAATTAACGCTTCGATGTCAGGGGTAGGTAGACACAAAGCAGTATTAATTATAATGGAACTGCTCATAAGCCGATTTTCGCCAGTAAATTATCAACCATAACCCCTACATCATCGCTTCCAGTTGGATTTTGCGTTGCTTGAACTTCAGGGATAACATCTTCATCAACTAAACCAGTGGGGACTTGTCCTGATGGGTCACTTAATATTTCACGAATTAGGTAATTATCAACTGCAATTCTTTTTTGGCGGATATAATCAATTACTTGCTCCTCGCTTAACTCATAATCTTCGCGAGCTTTCATGACTAAATGCGCTGCTAAAAGAGGTTTAATATCTTCTGATTTTAATAATACCCATTCTCCACCAAGTGCTGGCGATAAAAGGTCACTTAAATATTGTTGCGCTCTTGCGGCACCTTTATTGATTTCTTTAGAGCGTATTAAACAACCACGGGTTAAATCAAAATCTTCATAGCGAATTAAACGCTTCAATGTAGCTTGAACAATCATACCTCCAGAATCTTGGAGTACAGCAATACCAATTTTTACCTCTTTCCCGTTTTCTTTACCAACAATTTTTAAGTTTATATAACCTTTGTCGGGAGATTTAGCTTGTATATCTATAATGTCTTCAACTTTTACCTTCTCAACTACTTCTCCTTTGACTGCACAAAATCCTAAGCGAAGCGCTTGAGCAAGTACTGCATTATTTTCAATGTAGTCTTGGATAGTTGTATCTAGAACGGTTAACTGTTCTTGGTAAATTGCTTCTACAGGGTTTGTTGCACCTGGTTTAGTTACATTAAAGTTATCTGCACACCATTGTAAAACTTTTCTAACAATTGGTCTTTCTTTTCCTAATGCCCGAAGTTTATATTCATCAAAGGGATAAACTGAATGAGGAGGTGTTACTCCCTTTTCCTTATAAAATTCTTCTAACCATTTAGAAACAAGAGCCACTACATCATCAGAATTTAAATGTTTTAAATCAACGACTTGTTGACCAATTCTATCTATTACTGATTCAGCATAGGGCAATCTTTTAATTTCATGAACCCAGCTATCCGGATAAACAGAAGTTAATACAACACCTTTCTTAATTTTATCGCATAAATCTTTACCAAGAATAGCAGTTACTTGTTGTCCGGTCAGTCCAGCATCATTTATGTGGGCACTTTCCATTTCATCAAAACAAACAACTACTGGTTTATAGTCGCTAAGTAAATCGAGAATTTGTCTTACTGTATTAAATGACTCTACTTCTTGGTTTTTTGAGTTGATATTAGCCAATCCCATTACATCTGCTTTCGACTGTGGAATGTTACTTCCAGAAAGCCAGCGTACAGCAAATACTTCATAAGCTGGGTCAGGTGAGAGAGTCCAGATAATTGCTGTCAGAATATCCGGGTTTTCAATATCTGGCTTAATACTGAGTACTTTGTCCCTTAGAACTTCAGCGACTTTAGGGTTTTTTGCAAACGCACCAGGAAATTGATTTATTAATTGCTGTGGCGTATAGTCTTTTTTATATGCTTCGTTAACTAAAGCTGTAGCTAATTCTTGCCATTGGCTAACACCTTTACTGCCAATTTGCTTTAAACTATTTGCAAAAGTTCTTAATAATTCACTTTTGATATGATTTAAATCATCACATTGATTCATGCAGATAAATAAAGCACTGCCATTATCTTGCAAACTATGACGAATGCGACTAACAACATGACTTTTACCTAAACCTCTTTCTGCGGTCATGGTAATACCTATGACTCGCCGTTCTCCGCTACGAACTTTTTCTAATGCCTCGTAAACAGCGTCTGAAGCATGGGCATTTAATGATGGAACGTCAGGAAAACCTTGATGCCAAATATTATGATTTGTAACAACAAATTTACCAGCAAACGGATTGTGATTTTTAATGATATCAATGAGTAAATCGTTAGACATGACTTGCTATACAATAGTGGTAAAATGAATTAACGAGTATTTAAAAAGTTAAATTAAAGCTTTTGTTTATTTTAAAAGCTTGGCATAACACCGCAAACCGCTAACTTCCGTTGTTATGGAATCTTCTAATTTTGCTGGGTCGTTATCTGGCAAGCTTCCACCCTGTAGTTGCAAAATATCTTCAGCTTGCATGTCTAACATCCATTCATTGAACTGTTCGCGCGTAACTTGTTCACCAATTGTTCTGCGAATACGGTAAATAGGCACTAAATTATCTAGGTTATAATCGCGGTTAAGTTGCTTATATACTTCTAGGGCAACTGTTTTAAACTTATCGTAAGATTTAATTTCGCCCTTTTTCGCATTGCTGCTACTATTTGTTACTGGCACCGAGGCTGTAGCTACTATACTATTATTTTCACTAATCCATTTTAGCAAGGCATTTGCCGTCCAAGTAGGAACTGTAGTACCTTCAAACTTAAGAGCAGCACTTTTTAATACTTCGCTCAATGCTTCCAAACCCTTCGGCGCCACTAATGAATAGCCATTTTTAGAACTTACTAGCACGCCTTCCTTCTCTAACTGGGTAATTACTTCTTGATAATCTGCAACTTTTTTACCCTTGGAAACAATTCGTTTGCTCAATTCGCCGCGCTTCACTTCGCGTGTGGCGCCTCCTAAATCCCATAAACTGAGTAAAAGGCGAGTTTTGACTTGGTTTTCTGTTGTTTTTAAAGCAATTTTAGCTGGCGCCATAACTATATATGTATATCTATCAGCACCAGTATAGTTTTTAATATATTTTTCAACGGTTGGAAAAATACTGAAAAATTCTTCAGATAATTTTTTCAATAAACTTTTAATCTAAGTAAATTCACTACCTAAACCAAACCAATGAATGGAACGGGCTTTCTCTTGCCCCGTCCCTAAAAATATATAAACTAAAATTACAAACTAACCCAATCAGGAAAAAGCACCTAACTCTCATCTTGCTCAGTAGAATCTAAATTTTCTAACCACTGCTGAATAACCTCTCTTAGCTTCTCAGGGTAGTTTGGAATAGCTTTGACTTTATCTCTCATGCTAGGAGATACTCGAATATTGAGATTAGCGGTTAATGGTTCATCTCTATTCGTTGTAAATTTACCACTTTCATCTTTATAAAGATTCATTTTAACTATTGCAATAAACGTGTTCACATGGAAAAGTATAAGCAGGTAGGAAATTAAGCTTGACCGGCACTTTCCTACCCACTATCTCAATTCACACTTTTGAACCAAGACAATCTAATTATATGCATAATGCTGCATTCGGACGTTCGCGGTACCTTGCGGGTAACATGCTAGAGTTACAAACACTTGCGAAGCTCTATGGTATACCTCCAATGGGTAATCCTAAAATGATGATTAATTGGGTAGATGCTTTAGTTGAGTATTTGCCAGAAGCAAAAGTAGTCACTTGGGGAGCATTACGCGATAAGCAAGGGTTTATACTTCAGAGTCTAAAAATGAGTTTACTTGAAACTCTTAAGTTTGTAGATAATGACCATAACCCTAACGCTGCACAGCTAGCAATACTCGCGCGCTTGATAGAGCTACGTCCTAGATATCATGACCTGGGACACTTATTTGATGAAAAAGGGCTTAAAGCTGAAGAGAGATTATGTACTGAGGTTTTATGGAAGATATACCAAGCTAGGCAACGGGAGCATCCACTTTTGGAAGAAACACAAATTATATGGCGCCGGAGACCTTACTATATGGTTGGTCTAAAAAAGTCTATCTGCCGAAAGTGGATGCTCCCCTAGGCAACTACTTACTGAAGCTTTAGAACTAATAACTGATTTATAAACAAATTAAGGGAAGGGCTAAAAATCCTTCCTTTTTTTTACGCTTACATTAGTGGTCTGTGTCATTTATTTTGGCAGGTTGGTGCCAATAGTTAGATTCTGAGGTATCGGCGCCAATTTCCAATCTCCCTTAGAGTTGATTTATAAAGTAAATATTAAACTTCCGTTTGTTGGGTTACGCAAAGCCTCCACCCAACCTACGTTTCAGCTATTTAAGATTTACTTTATAAATGATGTCTGACTTTATTCTCTGTGTTCTCTGTGTCTCTGTGGTAATAATATTTACTCTAAAATTAAACTTTATTGATTATTTTATGTGTAAGTTTGATATATTTTTATCGAATTCAAACTGTGTACTGAGAATATAATTACGAATCAAATCTAGTTATAATAGAGGTTTGAGTAATTTGTAAAAAGCAATTAAAATGACAAATTTAGAGAAATAATAGTAAATTTTATACTTGCACAAGGCAGGATAATAACTGGATAAGGGATATATTTTTTATTAAATGCACTAATCGCGGCAATAAATAAATGATTGATTTAAGCCTAACACCAGAACAGCAGTTATTGAAGCAAACAGCGCATGACTTCGCTTTGAATGAGGTTCAGCCAATTGTTGAAAAGATTGATTCAAGCGATTCTCATGTCGAACCTTGGGATTTGTGTAAAAATTTTTTTTCTAAAGGAGTTGATTTAGGATTTACTCTGTTATTACTTCCTGCTGAGTACGGTGGTAAAGGTAAAAAGTGTGTAGACTTGGTATTGGTTTTAGAAGAACTCGGCGCCGTTGATGTGAGTGTTGCTAGCAGTTACTTTAATCTTACTGCTGCAATGGCGCTTTTTATTACCAGGGCTGGAACGAGCGAACAAAAAGAGCGTATATTATCCAAAGTCAGTAACTCTGAGCCTTTTTTGTTTAGTGCCGCAGAGAGTGAGCCAAATGTGGCAACTTCAGATATGTTTTGCCCCATGCCAGATGCCAAAATTGGTATGAAGACATTCGCGCAAAGGGAAGGCGATACATATATTCTCAAGGGTGAAAAGTCATTATTAGTTACAAACGCTGGTATTGCCGATGGATATTTTATTATCGCGCGTACAGACGAAGATAAACCAATGCGTGATAGTCTTTCGTTGTTCTACGTTGAAGCTGATACACCCGGTTTGAAATTTGGTGAACGTACATCGCTTATTGGCTGGAAACCCTCACATCATGCAGCTATTCATCTTGATAATGTGCGAGTTCACGAAAAAAACCGAATTGGACAAGAGGGACAAGCGGCAGAATTATTAATGTTGCTTCCAGAAGTCGCTATTGGACTTGCTGCTTCTTATGTAGGTTTAGCGCGCGCTGCATATGAGTACGCTGTTGATTATGCTAAGAAACGAGTCAGCTGGGGTCGTCCTATTATCGAACATCAAGCTGTTGCGTTGAAATTAGCTGATATGATGGTGAACACCCAAGCTGCAAGATTGATGGTATGGGATGCAGCTTGCTGTGCAGAGACAAATCCTTTTCTTGCTGCAACAGTAAAGGCGCCTTCAAGTAAGACTTTTGCTGTAGATGTTGCAATTAAAAACGCGCAATTAGCACTTGAAATTCTTGGTGGGTATGGAACTACTACACAATCAAAAGCTGGTAAGTTTCTTAATGATGCAATGATTGGCTATTCTTGTGATTTTACGCGCGAGATATTGCGTCTTGGTCTTGTGATGTCTATGTAATACAAAGGGACGGGCAAGGATGCCCATCCCACAAGATTTTATCCCACAAGATTTTATCCCACAAGATTAATTACATTTCTTCTAATTCTTTACCTTTGGTTTCCCTAATTAACAAAATTATAAAGAAGATAGAAATTGCTGAGGCAATGGTATATAAACCATATGCGGAACCCAAGCCAAAGTTTTTCAGCAAAGGAGGAAACGAAGTAGATATAACAAAATTCGCAAGCCACTGTACTGCAGCAGCTAAAGATAACGCCGCAGCGCGAATTCTATTATTAAACATTTCTCCTAACATTACCCAAACAATTGGACCCCAGGAGAAACCAAAGAACACTACATATAAATTCGCTGCAATCAAAGCGATAATTCCCGCTGTACCAGAAAGGGTAGGATTACCTGTAACTGCATCTACACTGGCGCCACCAAAAATGACAGTCAAAGTACCCAGAGTTACCGTCATTCCAATAGAACCAATCACAAGTAAAGGTTTGCGACCAAATTTATCTACATATGCAATTGCAATCAAGGTAGTCAAAATATTTACAACACCAGTAATAACGGTAATCAGTAAAGAATCCTTTTCTGAGAATCCCACTGCCTGCCAAAGAACGCTGCTGTAATAAAAAATCACATTAATACCGACAAACTGTTGCAGAATCGATAATCCCATACCTACCCAAACGATTGGTAGTAATCCACCACTGCGACTCAACAAGTCAGAAAATTTAGGCTTGCGTTCCGTCATCACAGTTTGGCGAATTTCATCTATCTTGGCTTCAACATCACCACCAAGCACTTTTTTCAGCACTACCCCTGCTTGCTCGTAACGTTGTTGAGCAATTAAATATCGTGGTGACTCCGGAATCTTCAACGCAGCTAGTCCATACAATACCGCAGGTGGAACTTCCGCCCAAAACATCCATTGCCATGCTGTCATTCCAAACCAAAACGGCGCCTCTGCCGAACCTGCTGTAGATGCAATAAAGTAATTACATAACAGTGCTATAAATATTCCTACAACTATTGCTAACTGTTGTAGTGAACCTAATCTTCCTCGCAAATGAGCAGGCGCCACTTCAGCAATATACGCTGGAGCAATCACGCTTGCCATGCCAACAGCAACTCCACCTACAGAGCGCCAAAATATAAAATCCCAAATCCCAAAGGGCACTCCAGAACCAATTGCACTCAATGTAAACAAAATTGAAGCAGCCACCATCGTTTTAACTCGACCTTGCCTGTCAGCGATTGGTCCAGCTATCCAGGCGCCAGCAGCCGAAGCTAACAACGCCGAAGATACTGCAAACCCCGTCATAAAGCTATCAATATTGAACGCTTTGCTCAAAGCTGAAACGGCGCCATTAATTACAGCAGTATCAAAACCAAATAAAAAACCACCTAGTGCTGCGGCGATTGCAATTAAAATTACATAACTTGTATTTTGTTGTTTCGTCAAAACTTGACTGTTAGATGCCATTTCCAATTCCCTAACTTTTTTTGATTACGTTGGGGCGGGTTCACAAATACCCTAATGGTAAATTAAAAATATTGATAAACCCGCCCTTACAGTATTGATGCCACAGGTAAACTTGCTCGCATAAGTCTATGCGAGTAACGTCAGTTGTATTAAATTAATCTCTCCCCTACTAATTCAATTTTTATACTTATGCGTTATTTAGTTCTCTATTAATAGGCAGATAAATTTAGAAATGTCAATAGAGTCTTACCCCTTAATATAGACTGTATGTAAAGTTTTGTAATGTTTTAACTAAAATTATTAAATAAATATTAAGTATATTGAGCTATGTATAAAAAACAATGTAATATCCCAAATCACATTTGTGTTCAATTTGCCTCTTGGTGCATCAAAAGAATCGAAAGAAAGCTGTTTATGAAAAGCATATCCCTATTAATTCTCTCCTTACTACTATCTACTTTCGCTAGTCCAGCACTCGCAGAAGTTAAGCGAGCTAAATTTAGTAACAGCGGTCAAAACCTAATTGTCGAAATATTAGATAATGACTTAATTCATTTTGAATTCTCTACTAAGAAAGATAATGATAATAGTTTTGATATCAATACTCCTTTGTCTACCTCACCGATGATTTATCGGAAAAACTACCCAGGCCCATCGGTTTATTCCCAAAATAAAAATATTATCGAGACAAGTGACATTCAAGTTAACGTTAATCAAAGCAGTCTATGTATTTCTCTATTTGATAAAGTAAAAAAAGCTGCATTAACTACCGTTTGTCCACAAGATTTACAACAAGATTGGAAAGGTTTAACTCTGGCGCCGGAAAAAATAGAGAATGTTTATGGTTTGGGACAGCAGTTTAAAAAATTGGGTACTGCTGATGGTGACTGGTTGAGTCATGGAGTACGCGAAGAACAACCCAAATGGCAAGAACAAGCGCATGGAAATGGTTTTATGCCATTTGGCTCTGCGGGGATGGTGGGAAATGTCCAGTTTCCAATTATGTATGGTTTGGGGAAAAATAATCTCAACTATGCTCTATTTCTCGATAACCCTTACAAACAACGCTGGGACTTTACGAACAACCCTTGGAAAGTCCAAATGTGGGGTGAGCAAATTCGTTTTTATATCATGACAGGTAAAGATTTACCCGACTTACGTCGTGATTATCTTGAATTAGTCGGTAAACCCCTCGTTCCACCAAAAAAAGCTTTTGGAATGTGGGTTTCAGAATTTGGTTACAAAAACTGGAACCAAGTTAAAACACTTCGCGATGGTTTACGCACAGATAAGTTTCCTGTTGATGGATTTGTTTTGGACTTGCAATGGTTTGGAGGAATTATTAAAGACAGTCCTGATAGTCCTATGGGAAAATTGGACTGGGACGAAACCAGTAACGATGGTAATAACTTTGAATTTCCTAACCCTGCTTCATATATATCTAATTTTCTACAAGATGGTATTGGTTTAGTTGCCATTGAAGAAGCTTACATCAGTAAAAATACCAATACTTTTGCACCAATGCAAGGCGCCAATCTATTGGCTTATAACAAAACAAACAATCAATGTGATGCCAGCAGCCAATCTGCACCCGTAATTCTCAAAAACTGGTTTGGTGAAGCTGGGATGGTAGATTGGTCGGATAAAGCTGCTGGTGAATGGGTACATGAAAATAGACGGTTTCCGAATTTAGTGCAAAAAGGAATTCTTGGTCATTGGACAGATTTAGGAGAACCCGAAAAGTACGATGGTAATGCTTGTTATGAAGGTGTGGAAGTTGCAGCAGGTCAACGCAAAAATCAGCACCGAGATATCCACAACCTTTACAACTTGTTTTGGAACCAATCTATATATGATGGTTATTTCCGTCATCGTAACGAAATCAACCGTAGACCTTTTATTGTCACACGCTCCGGCGCCCCAGGTACTCAAAGATATGGCGCCGCAATGTGGTCGGGGGATATTGGTTCTAACTTAGAATTACTTGCGACTCATATAAATTCGCATATGCATATGTCTTTTTCAGGCATTGATTACTATGGGTCAGATATTGGTGGTTTCCGGCGTGAAGGTATCCCTTATAACGAAAATCATTCAGGGAATTTACAGTATCAAGCCGAAATGTATACACAGTGGTTTGCAAATGGCGCCTGGTTTGATGTACCCGTTCGTCCCCACACAGACAATAGTTTCCAAACAGCAAAACGCTATGAAACATCACCCAATTTAGTTGGTTATAAACAAATCAATTTAGCAAATACTCGCCAGCGTTATGAATTAACCCCTTACTATTATTCTCTCGCTTACCGGGCACATTTATTCGCTGAACCCTTAATTGCTCCCCTTGTCTTTTATTTCCAAAATGATCCAGTAGTTAGAAACATGGGAAATCAGAAATTAATCGGTAAAGATATTATGGTAGGTGTCGTTGCTAAACATGGCGAATACGAACGCGACATTTATTTACCCAAGGGCCAATGGATAAATTACCATACTAATCAATGGTTAAATAGTTCAGGTGAATGGCTAAAATCTTTTCCTACTTATATAGATGCTATTCTCCGCTTACCTACTTTTGTTCGCTCCGGCGCCATTATTCCATTAATGCACGTCGATGCTGAAACCAAAAACGTTTTAGGAGCAGGAAATTCAAAGAATGACCTAATTCTCAAAGTTTACCCAGACGAAAGAAACAGCCAATTTACACTCTACGAAGATGATGGTTCCACTATCAGCTATACTGAAAACAAAGAGCCAATATATCAAACCAGAACCACAGATATTAAAGCTGTAAAATCAGGAAACATCGCGACAGTTAATATAGAAAAAGCTAAAGGCGCCTATAAAGGAGCAATTCAACAGCGAAATAATATAGTACAATTAGTCGCTCTTAACGCCAAAGCTACTGCTGTAACTGTAAATGGTACAAAATTACCTCAACTTAATAATAAAACTGAATTTGAAGGCGCCGATCGTGGTTGGTACAATGCCGGAGATAACTTAATTATTGCTAAATCGGGAATTATTGGCGCCGAACAAAACAAAGAATTTAAATTTAATCTAACTAGCATTCCAACTACAACATCTATCAACTTTGTATGTGATAACGCTTGGACAAAACCCGGAGAAAGCATATACGTAGTAGGAAACCAACCGCAGCTAGGAAACTGGGACACCAATAAAGCAAAAGTATTATCACCAAATGTTTACCACGAATATATTTACAACCCACCACCAAACCATAACGGCCCAGGTCCAAAAACACCAAAATGGACAGGTTTAATATCTGGGTTATCACTTAACACATCAATTCAATGGAAATGTGTGAAAAAACTCAGTGACGGCAAATGGCAATGGCAAACAGGAGACAATAATCAAATTCAAACTAAAAACATCACCTACTCAGGTTCAATCAAACGAAAACTGTAGGAACCCAACATAAAACTTATTTAATTTAATGCCAAAACAGATGTAGAGACGTGATATACCACGTCTCTACATCTGTTAAAAATGATACAACGAGGACGAGACCCCCAGCATTATGAAATTGTTCCCAAAGAAGCAAATTTGTTAACTTTTGAACAGTTTAACGATGAACTAACAAAAATCCAAGCAATTAAGGAGGAATAGAGTTAATGGCTAATTATCCAAAGTTAAGCTTTAAATATGGATGGGACGATAGAGATGATGAAGAAACCCCAATGAAAGGGTATAGAAGTGACGGTATCGTTCAAAGTCCAGAGGGAGAAATATATCCCGTTTACTTCATTGATCCTATTCGCTTACAGCAAGACTTAGAAGCAGAAGAGGAAGTAGGGTCTGCTTTCTTAGCTGAACCCGGATTAATTATCTTACCCGAAGTGACTCGCGAAGCAATGGAAAATGTGGTTAGACAATTGTGGGAGCAAGGTTACTTCGAGTCTCTTAAACCTTTAAAAATAGAGGCAGAAGAAACTAAAGAAAAAACCAGAGCAGTTGCCTAAATAAAGCTAAGTACAAAACGAACCAACCATTCGTTACATCCGTGACATCCGTTGCAAGTTTTCTATATATAATTTAATTTATAATTTAACAACAGCACTCCACTATTATAAGCCTTTGAATCAACTAACGATAAATCAACCCCCTTTGTACTTTTCCCAAAAAGCCTAATACCACCACCAAATATTATAGGATTAAGCTTGATTATTAATTCATCAATCAATTCATTATCAAACAAAAAACCTGCAAAAGTTCCACCTCCACACAAATAAATATTGGTTCCCGGCGCCTTTTTCAATTCCTTGACAAATTCGACTTCGTTGCTATCTATAATTACAACCCGCTCATGAGCTTCGGCGCCGAAACGTAAAGTCTTAGAGAAAATATAGTGCTTCATGTGGGAGTAAACAGGTGAAGGTTGCCCAGGTTGAACACCATACTGGTAGCCAAACTCATACGTTGCTTTACCCATCAATACCGTATCGTAAGCTTTTAAACTCTCCAAATAATCATCAGCATGTTCTCCCTTTGCTAAAAACCCATCGACAGAACCATCGTCATGAGAAATATAATTATCAAGTGTAGTGGCAACATGATATATAAGCTTTCTCATAATACTCCCCCTTCAACTAATAAACTTGTACTCACAACAATCAGTTACTGGTAAATAGCCTATTTTGCGATAAATATGATTTGAAACAGGATTTGCTAAATCAGTAAACAAAAAGCAAAATTTACAACCCATATCTAAAAACTTCTGACTTAAATCAGCAACACAAGTAGTGGCATAACCTTTTTTGCGGTATTCTTTTGGCGTATACACAGGCCCAAGTCTTTTACCATTAGGTGTTGAGCCTGCACAGCAAACGAATGATACACTCACTTCATCCTGCCATATATAAATAGTGTTTTGCTTTATGTGGTTATCTATATATTGTGCATTGGTCATTCGCTCACCAAATACTTCAAGCTCAAAATCTTGGTTCCACTGAAGTAAAAGCGCGCGGTCATCTTCTTTCGCATTGCGTAAATAACCATTAGCTCTAACAATAGGTTGTACAGCTTGCAGTTCATGAATCCGCATTTGCATACCTAATTGGTAGGTTTGACCAGTAAGATTTTCCCACGTCTTTGCAAAAGCAATAACGGACGATGTTTGACCGCTAACTCCTGGTACTTGTAAGCTTTGAGTGTATAAGTCTTTAGCAAATATTTCTACGGCGCCTAAATCCAGACAAGACAGTACTAGCTTGTAAGGATGTGTCATTATTGCTACCGCTACAACTTGTTCTGCAACTTCCACAGATGCCAAGTAGGGGTTTGGTTGATATCTTTCTGGATTATGAACTAATGTATCACTGATACCTAAAAGTAAGCAATGTTGCGCTTCCTGGCTGATTAGGTAATCTTTTACTTGGTTATAAAATTGCTTTGCATTATAAAAACGATTTAATTTCATTTTGCTTACCTTATTTTTATCGCTTAGGTTAGGCGTCCCGCCTGACCGACTGCACAGGCGAGACGCCTATGCTACAAGATTTTATTAAAATTGTGATGCAACAAGTTTGACATCGGCATGTTTCCAAGTTGTTTCAAATTGTTGTTGTATTTCCTCTGCTTCTTTTGTTTTGCCCTGCATGTTTAGACTTTGTGCAAGTCCAAACAGTGACCAACTATTCTCAGGATAATGTTTTAAATCTTTGCGATACACTTTTTCTGCATCTGCTGGACAGTTCGCTGCCAGTAATACGGCGCCTAACAAATGTCTGACTGGAGAGTACCAAGTTGCAGGTTCGTCGTAATTTAGTTTGTCTTCTAATGCGACACCTCGGTTCAAGTGGTCAATTGCTTTGATATAATCACCTTGTTTCGCAGCAATTTCGCCTGCTAGTGCTTGCGATGCAATTTGCATTAAATTAGCCGCAGAGTTGATATTCCAAATTGTTACTTTTTCTAAGGAAGGGTACTCTGCTATTTTTCTCAACTCTTCTAATTCTTGGGTTGCTTGTTGAAGTTCTGATTTTGTAGTAATTTGGTGATGGTAGGCGCCGAGATTTCTTAATAAAGGTGCCGTTTGTTGTGTCTCAGGACTGGGGCTTGAATTATTTGCTATTGCTATGGGTGTTTTTATGAAGGTTCCATAAAATAATACAATACTGATAAGTGCAGTCAAAATATATATAATTTTTCTTTTCATTAAATTACACTCTTGATTTTTGAGAAGTTTTGATTTTTGTAATTGTCATACTAAATGGAGGCGGGCAGGGATGCCCGCTCCACAAGAAGATTGAAGAATTCATTTTTGGATTACTAAATTCGCCACTTCTAATATTAAGTTGAAGGGTGTTGCAGCCGCACGACGACAATGACTAAAACCTGCTTCAGACATGACTTGAACTAGTCTCTCTTCTCCTGCTTGGTTACCTAGTCCTAATCCAACTTACATGAGATTAAATAGAATTGTATGCATCCTATGTCTTGTGGAACGGGCATTGCAAGCCCCGTTCTAGATTTAGGGACAGGCGAGGACGCCTATCCCACAAGAGAATATTTTCAAACTTTGCTTTCTTTTGAAAGCTTCAATGGTAAAGGTAAACCAGTTGCCTCTAAAATCTCCTGTACTGGGCAAGAACGTGTTGCACTTCTAAGATACTGCCCATCATTAACCGGAGGAACCACCTTCATTTTGTGAGGAATGCTGTAGTAACGGTGAGTTTGTTTAGTTCGCTCTCGTTCTTGAATGCTTTCATTCGCAATTTTCTTTCGCAGTTTAATAATTGCATCAAGTACAGCTTCTGGTCTGGGTGGGCATCCTGGTATATAAACGTCAACAGGAATTAACTTATCTACTCCACGTACTGCACTGGGTGAATCTACACTAAACATCCCACCTGTAATAGTACAGGCGCCCATTGCAATTACATACTTAGGTTCAGGCATTTGTTCGTAAAGTCGCACCAAGTTAGGTGCATACTTCATAGTTATAGTACCTGCGGTAATAAGTAAATCTGCTTGCCTTGGAGTCGCACGTGGAATCATTCCATACCGTTCCATATCAAAGCGAGAAGCATAAGCTGCCATAAATTCCATAAAGCAGCAAGCTGTACCGAACATCATTGGATACAAACTAGACATTTTTGCCCAGTTGTAAAGGTCATCTAATGTAGTAAGAATGATGTTCTCAGAGAGTTGTTGCGTAACTTCAGGATGTTGAGCAGGATTAATAATTGTATCTGTCATAGCTAGAGTCCCCCGATTCATTTATATTTTGAATATTGAGTATGTTTTGCAATCAGAAAATGCCTGTTCCGCATTTACTGACTACAGTATGTAATCAAGTAGTTTCGGACGCTAGTAAAGATAAAGGTTTTAAGGTGCTAACTTAAGATGGCAGAATTAATTTAAAGTCAACGACCCCAGTCTAGAAAATATATAAAATGTGAAGGAATTCTTGAAGTGGCAATCAAAGCTAGTAAAATTAGCTTGAAACACTATGAACGCCTTCTGTCCTATGGAAGCCTCTAAGCAAAGACGTAGACGTGGTGTGATACTTAGCCTCCAGGGATGGAAAAAACTGACTGAGGCTAAACACCAAGTTGAGATTTTGGATACTGATGGCACCAGGTTGACTTTAGAAGAACTAAGCGTGCGGACTCAACTTGCTCCTTTTACTGTTTCCAAAGTGATGGCAAGGGAAGAAGGAGTAGATAAGCAAACCTTAGAATGTTTTTTCAGAGCTTTTGGGCTAAATTTAACCCAAAGCGACTATGCAAAAGTAGGAGAAAGTACTTCTCACCCTCTCACTCTCTCACCCTCCCACCCTCTCACAGACTGGGGTGAAGCAGTAGACGTTGCAATATTTTTTGGACGCGCACACGAGCTTGCACTTTTAGAGAACTGGATTGGTAATGATAATCGTTTAATTTTGCTGCTGGGAATGGGAGGAATTGGTAAGACCTCTCTATCTATTAAGTTAGGGCAACATATCCAAGAGGAATTTGAGTTTGTAATTTGGCGCAGTCTTCGCAATAGTCCTAGTTTGGGAGAAATGCTAGCCAGTCTACTTTTGTTTTTTGCCAACTCAAAACCCGTTAATTTGTCAGAGAATATCAGCGAGCGTTTAACACAAGTTATGGCACATTTGCGTGAGCATCGCTGCTTGGTGATTTTAGACAACGTAGAATCTATTTTAGCGGACGGCGCCCGTTCAGGTCATTATCAAGTATCTTATGAGAATTATGGAGAATTTTTCAAGCTGCTAGGAGAAACGAGCCATAGTAGCTGTGTTGTGTTAACGAGTCGGGAAAAACCCCAGGAAGTTGCAACGCTTGAAGGTGATACTCTACCAGTTAAAACATTACAATTAACTGGTTTACAAGAAAATGCAGCCCTTGAATTAGTAAGAAGCAAAAGTGTTTTTTATGGTTCAGATGCCGAATGGCAAGATTTAATACAGCATTATGCAGGTAATCCTTTAGCCTTAAAAATTATTGCAACGACTATTCAAGAACTATTTAACGGTGATATAAAAGAATTTCTTGCCCAAGGTACAAAAGTATTTGGTACTATTTACGACTTACTATCACAGCAATTTCAGCGTCTCTCTGTTCTCGAAAAAGACTTGATGTACTGGATTTGTATTAACCGAGAACCAGTAACTTTAGCCGAATTGCGCGCGGATTTAGTATTACCTGTATCACCAATGAAGCTTTTAGAAGCTTTAGAGTCTTTAAGTAGAAGAAATTTAATAGAAAAAACATCACTTCCCCATACTTCAGTACAATTTACTCTTCAACCTGTAGTAATGGAATTTGTAACAGAACAACTGATAGAACAAATATCTTTGGAACTCGTAGAGACGCGATATATCGCGTCTCTACACTCAGCACGACTCACTCAGCACTCATCACTTATTAACAGTCATGCTATCATTAAAGCCACAGCAAAAGATTATATTCGTCTTGCTCAAACAAAATTAATTCTCCAACCTGTAATTGAGCAATTACTTTTAAAACTAAGAACGAAAGAGTCAATAGTAACTCAACTAGTTAGGGTCGGTTCAGATATATCTGGCAACCCAACTGAGCCAGGTTATGCAATTGGGAATATTATTAACTTGTTGCACAACTTACAAGTAGATTTGACAGGTTATGATTTTTCTTATTTAACTATCTGGCAAGCATATTTACAAGATACACCTTTAAAACAAGTTAATTTTACAGGCGCCGACTTATCCAAATCGGTATTTGCCAAAACTTTTTCAACAGCAATGTCAGCAGTGTTTAGTCCAGATGGTAAAATTTTGGCAACAGGTCATAGTGAGGGTTCTATTTCATTGTGGGATAGTGCTAGCGGTCAACATCTAATTAAATTACAAGGGCATTTTGCTCCAATATGGTGTATTAACTTTAGCCCAGATGGTAAAATACTAGCTACTGGCGCCGATGATAAAGTAATTAAACTGTGGGATATAAGTACAGGTGATTTAAAAATACTAAAAACTCTGGAAGGGTATAAAAACGGAGTTTTCTCAATCGTATTTAGCCATGATGGCAAAACATTAATTAGTAGTAGCACAGATAATTCTGTGAGAGTCTGGGATATTGACACTGGGCAATCCACGATAAAAATTTTACAAGAGAATCAAGTCAATCCAGTATCAATAACTTTTGCAGCACTAAGTCCAGATGGTTCTATAATTGCCACTTGCGGTAAAAGTAATGATATTACCCTATGGGAACTAAAAACAGGTAATTGTATAAAAACTTTGCAAGGACATAACGACTGGGTTATGTGGGTAGCATTCAGCACGCATGGGTTACTTGCTAGTAGCAGTTTAGACTCGACTATTAGACTTTGGGATATAAACGAAGGTACTTGTATTGGAGTTTTGCAAGGACATACCAATGGAGTATTAAGAGCCATATTTGTTGGTGATGGAAATATCCTCGCTAGTTCGAGTATCGACCGCACAATTCGTCTCTGGGATATTACTACCTTTGAATGTATCAAAACTTTGTATGGACATACAAATTCCATTAATACTATCGCTGTTAATTCTCAAGGAACTTTGCTTGCTAGTGGTGGTGATGATTTCTCGGTAAAGTTATGGAGTATCTTAAATGGAGAATGTGTAAGAAGTTTCAAAGCCAGAATTAACTGGGTTGGCGCCATTGCTTTTCATCCAAGTAGTACAATTATTGCTAGTGGCAATGAAGATTGTATCGTTAGACTTTGGAATTTAGATGGAAGGCGCCGCGATTTAATTGGACATACCGATTTTATTTTTTCAGTAGCGTTTAGTCCAGATGGTCGTAGCTTAGTTAGTGGTAGCGCTGACCAAACTATAAGATTGTGGAATATAGAAACAGGTAATTGCACTAAAATATTGCGGGGACATTCAGGGATGGTGACAGGAGTTGCCGTTAGTCCAGATGGTCGAGTTATAGCGAGCAGCAGCTACGACCGTACTGTTAAACTTTGGGATATAGTAACAGGTCAACTTTTGCATACTTTTCCAGAACACATTGCTATGTCTGTAACTTTTAGCCCTGATGGCAAAACTTTAGCAGCAGGTAGCTTTGATGATACTGTTAGAATTTGGGATTTAGAAACTTTTCTATGTTGTTTAACTTTAAAAGGACACAGCTATTGGATTTGGCGCCTTAACTTTAGTCCAGATGGTAGTACTATTGTTACTGGGTGTAGTTCCGACCGCACAATTAGGCTATGGAACGCTAGCACAGGTGAATGTATACATATACTCTCAGCACATCAAGATTGGATATGGGCAACTATTTTTAGTCCCGATGGTAAAACCCTTGCTAGTTGTAGTAGTGATGGCGCCATTAAATTTTGGGATGTAACAACAGGTGACTGTATGAAAACTTTGGAAGTAGCAGCAAATACCTGGGTTATGTCTCTAGCTTTCAGTCCGGACGGTCGGATGTTAATTAGTGGAGATACAAATGCTGTTATTCAAGTTTGGGACACAAAAACATTTGAACGTATTCAAACTTTAAAAGCAGAGCGACTTTATGAAGGAATGAATATTTTTGGCGCCACAGGTTTAACAGAAGCGCAAAAACAAACTTTGTTAGCCCTTGGAGCAGTTGAGAAGCCCTTACATAAATTAATCTTATAGAAAATTGTTATGCCTATAGCCAAAGTTCAAAGAAATTACTGATTCAGGTTTATCAAGGCAATTGCTAAAATTTCCCTAAGTGAGGTAGTAGCGCTTTGACATGGTGACGAAAGCGGAGGGCAGGAGGCGAAAGACAAAAGGAGCTTGCAATTGGTGGTGGTACATATCTACCCTATCTTGCGTCACTTTTGCCCTTTGCTTCGTACTTCTAGCTTCTAGCTATAATTACGCTGCTTCCTCCTTGAAAGTTAACCACTTAATACACTAATGGAATCTCACAAGACGGCACTTATTCTAATTGGATATCAAAATGATTATTTTTCCCCAAATGGAATTCTCTATGGAGTAATCGAAGAATCATCCAAGGTTACAAACGTCATAGCCAACACAGTCCATCTTCTTCAATGTCTTGCTTCTACGGCTGCATTGATTATCACAACTCCAATATTCTTTACATCTAACTATGAAGAATTAATCGATCCGATTGGCATTCTTAACACGATTAAAGAAGTAAATGCTTTTCAGATGGGAACTCCAGGTTCAGAAACAATTGAAGAATTATACCCCTTTAAAGACAGAATTATGGAGGTGCCTGGTAAGCGAGGATTTAATGCGTTCATCAACACTAACCTTGATGAAATTCTCAAAGAAAAAAGGATTACAGATGTTGTGCTAGCAGGTGCTGTTACATCCATATGTATTGACTCTACTGGGCGCTCTGCTCATGAAAAGGGCTACCGCGTAATAATTCTCTCAGATTGTACTTCAGCTCGTACTGTCTTTGAACAAGGTTTTTACTGTAGTAGTATTTTTCCGCTCTACGCAGAAGTCATGACTCACACAGAATTATTGAGCCATTTAGCTTCTTCAGTTCCTGTGTAACTAATAAATATACTTTAAAACAATTTTTTAATGAAAATTATTAGTTTTAATTCAGCATGATAATATATTAAAACAGCTGGCTATATTTTTATGAAATCCGATTTTTTAGCTGATAATGAGCTGCACACGCAGATTCAATACCGTTTAATAGAACAAATTTCTGAGTCAGAAAAACGTTATCGAGAGTTAGTTGAAAATCTACGTGAAATTGTATTTAAGTGTGATAAGGTAGGAAATATTATACTTCTGAATAAAGCTTGGACACTAACTTTAGGGTATAGTACATCCGAATGCTTGAATCACCCAATAGATGACTATCTTCATGCTGAAGATCGGCAGCTTTGGCTAAACTTTTTAACTCAAATGCATACTAAACAGGATCTTGCCTGTTGGGAATTACGATTTCATCATAAAAGTACAGAAATTATTTGGTTAGAATTATCAGCTCGTTCTGAAGCTCATGGAGAAATAAGTGGCTCTTTAACAAACATCACCGATCGTAAACGAGCGCAAGGAGCGTTGAAAGAAGCAAACGAAGCGTTACAAATGCGAATTGAGCAGCTGCGCTTTGAAAACCAGGAACGCAAACAAACAGAAGCAACACTTTTACACTCAAGAGAGCAGTTGAGGCTACAAACCCAACAATTAGAAGCAACTTTACAAGAACTTAAACAGACCCAAGCGAAACTGCTACATGCGGAAAAAATGTCAAGTTTAGGGCAGTTAGTTGCTGGCATTGCTCATGAAATTAACAACCCTGTCAATTTTATTAACGGCAATATAAGTCATGCGAATGATTATATCGAAAACTTACTGGATTTAATCCGTCTGTATCAGCAGCACTATCCCAAACCAGTAAAGGATATTCAGGACAAGATACATAAGATAGATATGGATTTTCTGCTGGCTGACCTGCCCAGACTCTTGTCTTCTATGCAGATGGGGGCAGATCGAATTAGTGCAATCGTGCTATCACTTCGCAATTTCTCTCGTTTAGATGAGGCAGAGGTTAAAGCTGTTGATATCCATGAAGGAATTGACAGTACTTTAATGATTTTACAAAGCCGTCTTAAGGTTGAGAAAGACTGCAACCCTATTCAAGTTATTAAAGAGTACAGCGAATTGCCACAAGTAGAGTGCTATGCAGGGCAATTAAATCAGGTGTTTATGAACTTGCTGACCAATGCCATCGATGCTGTTGTGTCTCGCTGTAAAAGCGAATATAAGGAAAAAATTCAGCATCAGATAGTTTCACAGGTTCCGGAGGACATAATTTTGTTTGTGCCCATAATTCGGATTCATACGGAAGTTGTTGGCGAACTTTATGTGGCAATTCGGATTGTTGACAATGGTATTGGTATGGATGAAATAACCAGAAAGCGAATATTTGACCCATTTTTTACTACGAAACCGATTGGTAAAGGGACAGGTTTGGGTCTTTCCATCAGCTATCAAATAATTGTGGAAAAGCATGGAGGAGTATTGGAGTGTTCATCAGAGTTAGGCAAAGGAACAGAGTTTTTAATTCATCTGCCAATTTCGCTTTTACACTAAAAACTTATTAGATTTGGCAGAAAGATTTAGTTTAGTAATGGTTATTGAGTGAGGAGATAAAGCAATGACACAATACCATATGGGAATAAATTTAGGGCATGAGCGCTCAGTCGCAATCGTTAAAGATGGTGAAATAGTAGTTGCCATTGAACAAGAACGGCTAGACCGCCATAAATATAGCCCTGGTTATATGCTCCATGCGCCTGGTGTAGCAGCACAAATGCAGATTCCGGCAGAAGCCATGCGTTACTGTTTAGACTCCTGCAATATTACCTTAAGCGATTTGGCAACAATTACCGCCAATATGCCTGGTCACGATTGTGCGCCTGATATTTTGCGCCGAGTACTACCTGCTGAGATTGTACATAAGGTGATGCGAATTCCTAGTCATCACTTGGCTCATGCCTATTCTGCATACTGGCCTTCGGGATTTGATAATGCGTTAATCTTGGCAGTAGATGCTACAGGTACTACAACTCCTGCCCATTACACTGAATCTTATACTCTCTATGAAGGATGGGGGCAGACAATTACTACGCTACATAGTGAAATGGTTGCATCTCACTTAGCGCAACTCTCAACCCTCGGTTTTGTTTATGAGTACATCACCCGTAAAGCAGGGTTTGTCACCCAAGTGGGTGAGCGAATTCAGCACGCGGAAGCAGGGAAACTCATGGGTTTAGCCCCTTTTGGCACAGAGCAACCTAACTGGCATCGTTGGATTCAAACAACAGAAGATTCTTTTAGCCTCAAAATTTCTGCCTACGATATCTTCTTGGAAGTCGCTGCCCTGTCCAAGTGTTATGATGATGGGGAAGGTAAACCCTACCTACGTCCTTATTTAGTTGACCTAGCCTATAAAGTACAAAAAGAGCTAGAACAAGCATTGCTACATATTGTCAATTTGGCTATTAAACGTACTGGGCTGAGAAAACTTTGCGTAGCCGGTGGTGTGGGCTTGAACTCTGTTGCTAATTACGAATTGTTGCGGCAGCTCAAATTGGACGATATTTTTATTTTCCCAGCAGCAGGCGATAGTGGAATTGCCGCTGGTTGTGCGCTATGGGCATATAATACAGTAGGCGCCGGACAAAAGCGAGTTGCCTTAACTCAGGCAACTCTGGGTCGTCATTACGATGGAGATCAAGTTAATCAGGCAATTCAACACTTTCAAGACTCCATAGTTATTGAGCAGTTGACGACAGATGAAATGATTGCTCGAACTGCTCGAGTTTTAGCACAAGGTAGTATTGTAGCTCGGTTTGAAGGTGGTACGGAGTATGGCCCGCGAGCATTGGGACATCGCTCTATCATGGCTGACCCTACTTTTAAACGAATGAAAGATATCTTAAATCTTAGGGTAAAGTTCCGTGAAGCATTTCGTCCATTCGCGCCAGTCATCCCTCTAGAGGCTGTTTCCCAAGTATTTGAACAGGAAGTGGCGGCGCCTTTTATGCTGCTTGTATCGCCCATCAAAAATGAATATCACTCAAAGATTCCTGCTGTTACCCATGTGGATGGTACAGGGCGAGTGCAAACGGTTACAGAACAAGATAATCCATACTTTTACAGATTATGCTACAAACTAGTCGAAGAACGACAGGGACCGCCTGTATTGCTAAATACGAGCTTTAATGTAGCAGGACAACCAATTGTAGAGACACCATTGGAAGCGATCGCCACTTTCTTAGGAACCGATATTGATTATTTAGCAATTGAGAACGTCTGGATATCTAAGCGTCATGTCCCTGTTCGCAGTTATGAAGAACATTTGACGAAGGTTGGTGATGTTGTGCTACCACATGGACTTCCCCCAGGTGTGCCTAGTGTCACTGATTTAATGGCAAAGCTAGATCGGGCATTATTCTTTGGCCATACTGTTGGTTGTCCTTGGTCTAGTGAAGAGTTGCAACTCCTCTCTAATCAAGGCGCTCAATATAAAGAAACAAGTGTACTTTTCCCTAAGACTCCGTTTTATGCGAACTTGCAAACAAAGCTTTCTAGAGACGTAATTTTGCTACTAGACCCCCTCAGTAAATCTACTTTAGTAGATATTAAGCAACAAGTACCTCCCTCAACCTATTCTTTTGAAGAAGTTAAGCTGTTGTTAGCTGTTCTCAATGCGCCTGAAAGTTGGCTAGAACAAATGCGAATTAATCTTCGCCTGACTCACTTTGAATTTACACAACGGATTGAATGGGCAAATCAACAACTTCGCATTTATCGACTAGAGCCTTCTTACTCCTACATCAAACCATTGCCTGAAGATTCAGCATTACCCCCTACCTCAAACCAAACCTTTGCACCTTTTGAGAATGAAAACTTCTCAGTTCGACGTATTCTCAGAAAGTTCTATCAATTTTTACAGCAAGCAGGTTATAATGAAACTAATATCTGCAAGTTGCTAAATATTACTTCACAGCAACAAATTGAGCCGACATATCTCTACTATTACGAGCGCTATCAACTCCCTCAATCCACATTGGCAGATTTGATTCGTTTGTTCTTGCTGCGCGGCGCCTTTACAAAAGCCAAATTGCAAGAAATGTTTGGGAATGAATTATTGTCAACCCTATGTAACTTGGGTCTATTAATTCAGCGTGGTGAAGATTGGGTTTCACGAGTCGATTTATTTGCTGTTGCTGGGTTATATGTGGCTACAGATCATCGCTACATGATTCTTTCTGAAGATCAAATTGAGGAAGACGTTGTGATGTACGTAGGTATGGATAGTATGGGGCTGGTTTATACAGCTCCTCAATATCCAGCCAATCGAGTTTTAGATCTCTGCTGTGGTAGCGGTATTCAAAGTTTAGTAGCAAGCCGTTATACAAAAGAAGCTATCGGAGTTGATATTAACCCACGAGCAATTCGCTTTGCTCGGTTTAACGCTCAACTCAATGGTATATCTAATACTCACTTCTATTTAAGCGATCTCTACGAAACAGCTTTTGGCTACTTTGATACAATTCTAGCAAATCCTCCCTTTGTTCCCAGTCCTAGCCAGGAATGTCGCTTCCGCGATGGTGGCGTAACAGGTGAAGAAATTCTCGCTCAAATTATTACTGAGAGTACAAAGCACCTGGTGCCTAATGGCAAGCTATTTATTGTTTCGGATCTAGTAAACATTCAGCAGTATGAGTCTAAACTAGAGCAATGGTGGCAGGGAGGAGCGGCTTATAAGTTAGTACTGAGTACTGCCGATCGTAATGATATTCTGTTTTCAGTTCCCCACTGCCATACAGCTTTTAATCAAACCTGGCAACAATACAACATCGAATTAGATCAGTGGCTACAGAACTTTCATACTACTGGTTTACGTACAGTTAACTTTGGTTATATCTTGATTTGTCAAGTTGATAGTATTCGTACACGCTCTTATTATAGCCGCACAATCCACAACCCGAATCAGCCAATTCATCAGTATGTACAAGAATATTTCCAGCAACGGCAGTTACTAGAAGAACAGCAAATAAGCGATTGCTTTTTGGTTATGTCTCCTGATTTGCGATTTCGCCTAGAAATCAGTCCCACAACGGGAGAGCGCGAAATAGAATTATTTTCTCCCAATAATCCCTATTTTACAACTTACCAGATTAGCGAACAAATGTATCGTATGTTGCAAGATATCAATCACTCCCAACCTAAATGGCAAGCCTATGCAACTGCAATTAATCAAGATTGGCTCTATGAATTGATTTATAAGGGTATCCTTTACTTAACTCTTGAAGCTCCCGCAGTTAACCGGAATCGCCGATTGAAGAGTCCACCTCCCACAGAAGGATTAAAAATCGAAGAATTAGAAACCAAAACAACTCCAACCTGCATCTCGTCATATTTACGCTAATTGATCAAATATTGCGAGTCAATCTAGCGTGCCGCACGAAGTTGAAAGTTTTGGGAGCATGTAATAACTTTTGTATAACAATTAGTAAAGCTATAAATTGGGTAGGCGCCTTCTACAAGATAGTACGGTGCCGTTACTTATCTTGACATTGAGCGCTTCTTTATTTGGATAGGTATTGCTTCTCTCATTGCTGGTTTGCCAGTAATATTGTAGTAGTTAGCGGCGGCAACAGCAATGAGAGAATGTAAAATTTCAAACATTGAGGGAATTAATACACAGAGACAAGAAGAAAAGTTTATGGCGCCAATACTTTCTAGTACAGGCGCCGCTTGGAATAGCATTGTTGTTGAATACTGGCAGCTACAGGCACACGAGATACCCCCACAAACAACATCAGATTATATTATTAACCTGCACTTCCAACGCCCAGCTAGGGTAGAGTTAATGTGGGATGGGCAACTACTGAGCAAACGCTTTACATACGGCGAAATTACAATTATGCCTCCAGGTTTATTATGTTCTGGAGTATGTTATGATGCTTGTGACTTCCTGGTATTACGCCTTAAACAAGCATTTGTAACTCGCATTGCACAAGAGTTGAACTTAAAAGATATTGAGATTGTGCCGAGCTTAGGTGTAGTAAGTCCCCAAATTCAACACATTGGGTTAGCGCTGAAAGCAGAACTCGAATTTGGTTGTAAGTCTGGGCATCTTTACGGTGAATCATTAGCAACCGCACTTTCTAGTTATTTGCTACACCAGTATTCTACTTCTATCACTGTTGAGGATTTTAGTGGTGGTTTACCTAAATATAAGTTATCAAACGTACTCACATATATTAGTGACAATCTTGAACGTGACTTGACGCTAACGGAACTTAAGAACGTCGTACAAATGAGTACTTATCATTTTTCTCGTTTATTCAAGCAGTCAACTGGTCTTACTCCTCATCAATACGTAATTAATTGTAGAATCGAGCGAGCAAAGGTTTTACTAGCTCAAAAACAATTGTCAATAGCTGACATTGGTGAGTGCATAGGTTTCCGCAATCCTAGTCACTTCACGGCACTATTTCGGAAGCATACAACAATGACACCAAAAGTGTATAGAGAAAATCTTTAATTTTAAATTTTTTACGTTTATTCGTCTTATCTCAAACTCTAATCCAAATATTTTCGCAAATTTAGAATATTTATAGCAAGAATACAACATAATGCTAGGTAGACTTTTAGTAGATATAAGCGTATTATTAGTACAGATTAAATAATGAAGCAAGTTTAGTTTTAAGTTAGGTTTTTTAGCGCCTAATTAAATTGAATACTACATTTTTGATGAACACTTGATTTTGGTACAAAATCAAGTGTTCATCAATATTTTTGTTTGATTGCAATATAAATACAATATAAATAATAGATATATTTTACCAAAAGAATGTTCATTTAAAAGAACCATTAAATTCGGTACTTTTTAATTAAAATAACTTGGAATTTTAAAGGTTATGAAAGCCAAAAAAATAACGATTACTTTTGCTCTAACTACTTGTCTGACTGCTGTTGCCGGAACGAAAGCTGCACAAGCTGCATCTCTGACGGTAATTGCTGATGGAATTAGTAACGCGCGCGGTGCGGCATTTGGTCCTGACGGTAATCTTTATGTAGGTGAACCAGGTATTGGGGGAAATGGGAACTGCCAACCATCCCCTAGTACATTGTTTCAACCTATCTGTGCTGGTAATACTGGTTCAGTGGTCAAAATTACACCCGACGGCAAGCAAGAGCGTATATTCAATAACTTCCAGTCTCTAGCAGAACAACCCAGTGGGAATCAGGGAGCGGGTCCCCAAGAACTCAAATTCGATTCGCAGGGTAATGCTTATCTTCTGACTGCGTTTGCTGGTTATCCGGGAAACCGCGATTTAGAATTAAGTACCCTTGGTACTCAATACCCACTCCCAGAAGCACAACTCCTTACTTTCCCTCCATCACCACCAGATCAAGTATTGAACACCCCTAACTTGGGAAAACTATTCAAAGCTGACTTGAAAACTGAGCAGTTGACAGAAATTTTTGATTTTGGCAAATATGAAATCATTAATAATCCTGATCAAGCGGATGTCGTTAGTAACCCCTATGAATTAAACATTGGTGGCAATACTGCTTACGTTGTTGATGGAGGAGGGAACACTGCTTATAAAATCAAACTTGATGGCAGTGATGTAGCGGCAATTCCATTACCCAAAAAACTCATAAATAACCCAGACTTTCCACCGCTTCCACCAGGAGCAGAGATACCTCCAGGGCTAGTAGAAATACCAGCAGACGCGCTCCCAGAGGGGCAACCTGCGGTGGAACCAGGGCAAATACCAGCTAAAATATTAGTTCAATCGGTACCCACAGGCGCCGCAATTGGTCTTGATGGCGCCTTGTACGTTGGCGAATACTTAGGTTTTCCTTATCCCGAAGGTGAAGCTCGGATTTTCCGCATTGGAGAAGATAATCAACCACAAGTTTTCGCTGATGGGTTTACACACATAACAGACTTAACCTTTGATAAAAACGGTAATTTGCTCGTATTACAGTTTAGCGACCAGGCACAGTGGAAGGGTGACTTACAAAACTTGCCAGGTTCTTTAATTCAACTAGCTCCTGATGGAACTCGGACAACTCTTGTTGCAGCAGGTGAAGGACTAGCATCGGCTGATGGAATCACTATTGGCCCTGACAACCAAATATATGTAACAACGCGCGGTGTCGGTCTAAACCTAGGGCAAATTGTTCGGGTTGAAAGGACGAGAATTCCAGAACCTTCTTCTATGTTGGGACTACTAGTGGTTAGTGCTATTGGTGGTAGTGCAATGTTGAAGCGCAAGCACAGAGTTAGTTGCTAGTACTCTATGTCATTAAATTTGGGGGTTGGTTTGCAACGGATACAACGGATGTAACGGATAATTTATTAGTTACAAACAAGTTCTGGTTTTATAAAATTAACCATCCGTTACATCCGTTTATAATCCGTTGCTAGTCTTCATTAAACTGAATTGCCTTAAGACATTAGACGAGCGCGCCGATTGACTTTTCACCAATTTATAATGCTGAAATCGTGTTGATTTGAGGAATATTTCTCAGTTGTATTGTCTTTTGGTCGAGATTAAAGTTAGCGCTTTCCAATTCTTTCAAACGAGCCAGATATTGCTCATTAACAGCTTTTGGGCGCCCTCGATTCGCGTACAACTCAGGAAGTAATGGGTATTTTTGGCGAACTTAATGATTGTTACAAAACTTTTTATTTCGCCTCAATGCTAAACATCGACGCTCCTAAAACTGATATACTAAGCATTCGATGCAATACGGTTATGTAGAGACGTTACATGTAACGTCTCTACCTCATTAATCAGTCATTAATCGGGTGTAAATGACATAACGCCGCTCGCTGGTTAGTCAAAATTACAGCAATTAAGCAAAGGCAAATTGGCTGGCATCATTTAGGTTCAAGCTGGTTGCTTCAATACCACCTAAAACAGCCAAAGTTTGACCGCCAAAACCAATCTGTGTATCGCTACCAATTTGGCTTAAATTTAGAGTTGATGCAGAGATACCCAAACTAGCACTACCAAGAATGCCAATTACATCAGTACCAACTTGGAAATCAAGAACAGTGTTCGCTATTGAAGGTAATTCCGCATTTACAATCCAGAATTGATCGGCGCCAGCACCACCAGAAAGCAAGTTGTCACCACCGGATTGGACGTAGAATTGGTCGTTACCATCGCCACCTAATGCGCGGTCATTGCTACCGAGGAAGAAAATATCATCCCCAGCCCCACCGGACATGCGGTTGCCACCAAGGGCATTAGTAGCATCGAATACATCATTTCCAGCGCCACCAAATACACTATCGCCTTTGCTAACAAAGACAGTATCGTTACCGCTGCCTAAGTCAATGCGATTACGACCAGCAATGGTCGAAGTTGCTGTTTGTGTATCAACTTCATCATTGCCTGCACCAGTAAATACGGAGTCATTGATACCGTCAAAGCTACCACCAGGGGCGCCTGCAATTAAGATATCATTCCCACTAGTACCGGATACTAACTTGGTTTCTTGCTGGGCAGTAGCAAATTCTGGTGTGACACCAAACAACGTCTGATACATCAAATCGTAGATTTCGGTGTTATCCAAGGTACTAGGTAATTTATCAGCGTTCATACCGTAGGTTTTGGAAACAATGCTACCAGGGAAGTCTGGAGTCCCGACCCAGGCAACACCAAAATTACCCATCGGTCCATCTATACTGTCTTGAGCTGCAAATGGTATCCAAGGCGCCTCTTCAGTTCCTGTACTGCCATTCACACCATCCAACACAGCTCGGTTTGTATTGGTTGTTGTTGGGTTAACGTTGATGAAAGGAGCAGATGGTTCGCTATCGGCGATTGCTGGATTGCTAGGAGTATAGTTTCCAGAGGGACGAGTGTAAGGAGCAAATTGGGACACCTGTAAGCCACCAGCATCGCTGTCTGCGGCAGTAATTACCAAAGTGTTGGGGTCTTGGGTATTAACATAATTCATCGCCACGCCAATTGCTGCATCTGCCCGACGGACTGCCTCAACTGTCCCTACGGCGTTGTTATTGTTAGCAAAGTTATCCGAACCTTCTTCCTCAACTACTACAAAGAAGCCATCTGGGTCTTTATTGAGTATCTTCAAAGACGCTTCCATCATCTCCGCAACAGTAGGCGCCGTTGCTACATACAAAGGTAGAGGATTGCTGCTGTTGAGTCCTAGTTCTTCTTCAGTACTGTCGTCAAAGGTATGTATCGCAGCGAACACACCCAATAATTTCTGTGGTGGGTTAGTACCATTAACTACCTCATTCATTTGCTCTTCAGTGTAGACCACTGTGTAACCCAAAGACTTAGCCAAATCAATTAGGTTAGTAGTAGGGCGCCTTTCGGGGCTGCTTTCTGAAGCATCTAATTCAGCATCGACGTGGAAACCAGTAGTGCCGAATGGCAACATATATAGTTCACCACCGCCCATAATTACGTCGGTACCAGAACGGATTACCTGCTCAATAATTTCAGCATACTTATCGCGCGCCCGAATATTATCACCATCACGGTTAGTAGTTTCCGCAGCAAAGGCAGCAGTACCAGGTTCAGCTAAGTGACCAGATTGAATCAGCGCAGTCGCTTTTCCAGCTTCAATGGCTTCTTCAAGGATGGTGTAGCCAGTTTTAGCAGATGCTGGAGTAACGCGAGTATTATCTTCTTCCAATCCAAAGGATTCGTTAAAGACCTTTACGCCGTTCGCGTGGGTAACTGCACCCGCGTTGGAAGTACCTGTTAGTTGGTTTTCCATATGTCCCAGGTAAACCCCAGCATCGGACATCATGTCCCAGTTGAGGCGCCCATCAGGACCCTTATCGATGTTTCGCAGCGCCATGTAATGCGAAGGGCTGGTACCATCGGGGTGAATGAAGATAACGTTGCCAGTGTCCTTGGTGGCCTTCGGTGCTGCTGTTGGTGCTTCGTTGCGCGAAGGTAGTTCGGTGTTGAACAGAGTTTCGTACATCAACTCGTACATCCCCGTATTGTCCACCGTTGCAGGTAACTTATCTGCATTTAGACCGTGTGCCTTCGATACGATGGAACCGGGGAAGTCGGGTGTACCTGCCCAACCGACAGCAAAATTGAAAACATCACCATTCGCGTCGGGAGCAGCAACAAAAGGCAGGGTATTTGCTCCTGTTTGACCATCAAGAGGTACGTTGCGTGGCTCGGTAGTGGGGTTATTGTTAATATTGCCGACGGGCTGACCGGGAGTACGCGGGTCAACTACTTGCAAACCACCTGCATCGCTATCAGCCGCAGTTAGCAACAGGGTATTGGGGTACTTGTCAATAAAGTTCATTGCTACCCCAACCGCTGCATCCGCACGACGCACACCTTCTAGGACTCCAGCAGCATTATTATTGTTACCGAAGTTGTCGCTTCCTTCTTCTTCAACAACTGCAATCGAGCCGTTATTGAAGTTAGGATGTTTTTCCATCAACTTCTGGGTAACATCCAGCATCTCGGCGATTGTCGGGGCTGTTTCAGTGTATAAGGGTAAGTCCCGTGAGGCTAAAACTTCTTCTGGACGGTCGTTGAAGGTGTGGATAGGAGCAAATACGCCCAACACTTTGGTTGGTGCTGTAGGAGTCTTTGTCGGATCGAGCAGGTCGTTGAGTTGTTGTTCAGTGTAAACAACGGTGTAGCCGTTGCTTTGGGCTAATTCAATTAGGTTTTCGTTAGGACGTTGCAAGGCGCTAGTGCTGAGAGCATCATATTCAGCCGCCGTGCCGTGGAAGCCATCAGTACCGATAGGTACCATGTTGAGTTCGCCGCCACCTAAAATGAAATCTACCCCAGAGAGGATGACTTCTTTAGTAATATCTACTGCACGCTGACGGGGTGGAATTCGATTTCCATTTGCGTCAACTGTTTCACCAACCTGAGCTACAAAGGCAGCGGTACCAGGCTCATATGCAGCACCCGACTGCACCAAAGCAGTCACCTTGTTGGCTGCAATCGCTTCTTCGATAATGGTCTTACCTGTATTACCAGACAGGGGAGTAACTTGCGAACCATCTGCATTCAAACCAAAGGATTCGGCATATACCTTGGCGCCTGTAGCGTGAGTCACCGCACCACCATTCGAGGTTCCCCCAAGTTGGTCTTCCATATGACCCAGGTAAACACCTGAATTAGACATCATGTCCCAATTCAAACGTCCGTCGGGACCCTTATCTACAAAGCGTGCCAACGCATAATGCGACGGACTGGTTCCATCTGGATGCAGGAAAATTACGTGATTCCCACTGGTAGAATTCATCATATCTATAAAACCAATAATTTTTTGATGACTATGTAGCTATTGTTTTTTGATGGTGTCAATTATTACGCCGCTTCACGTCCGGGGTATCTAGTACACGAATAACTTGATAATATACAGTCACTAATTATTGTTTCCTAGAATCCACGCTTGTTTTCTTGACACAATAATGTCATTCCCTGATTAACGGAAGCTTATCTAGAGTTTAAAGATTAACTTATTTCTTTCTTCTCAGGGTTTTATGCTCTTACCACCTCACTCAAAGCGCGAACGCACAGTTCTAGAAGATGCATAAAAGAAAATTCCTTACCGTTTGAGTTAATAGAGAGCCATTCCACTGTATGGATAGCTCATTAAACGGATATTAAGGATGAAATTAATTATGACTACAGTACATATTGAAGCCAAAAATTATCAATTGGTTGTTTCCCAATTTGTGAAACTTTTCCGCCAATTACTTGCTAAAGCTAAAAATGACTGCTTTGAAACAAAAGGAAAAGCTTTTCTAACAGAGCAATTAATGTATTTTATCCGCAGTCATCAAGCAATAGAAATGATTTTGCCTGGATTTCCCTGCAAGTCACCCAACACAAACTCTAAAGTATTTGGCTATTTACCAGACCGAGGAGAAGAAATTGCCTTAGAATATCTAGATAATTTCTGCGAACAAGTGAGAAAATTTTACGCACCAGGATGTAAAATTATCATTTTTAGTGATGGAACTACCTTCTCTGATTTAATTGGAGTTTCTGAAGAAACCCAAGATAAGTATAATACTACTCTTAAAAATCTTATCAAAGTTCGTCACATTTCCTGGGAATCTTTAGATAGCTTTTTCTCATCACAAAATGGATATGATGCTCTCCGAGAACAACTGATGAGCCAATATTGTTCCCTTGACAAGCAGCAAGTAGAAGCGCAAATCCAAAATGATGAACAAATACGTCAAACTTACCAAGGTCTGAAGAATTTCCTTTTTCAAGACAATCCTTGGACTAATAGTAATTACCCTAAAACAAAAAAAACTCGACTCAAGCAGAGTGGTGAATTCGCTAAAATCATGATTCAACGGAATGATGCATTAACGAAACTGCTTTCAGAAAAGTTTCCACATCATATTCGGCTTTCTGTTCATGGTCATAATAATTCAGGGCCAAAATTTGCTGTTCATGTATTACCCAATGATTCTCGTTGTATCACCCCTTGGCATAACGTAGTTGTTAAAACTTCTGACAATCAAGAAATTATGATGAAAAAAGAAGAGGCAGAAAAATTACCACTAACGGCTTTGGTTAAGCATCACCAACAACCTTGGTATTTTATACAGTCAACTGAAGAAATTTGGAGTGAATGTGAATTAGAAATTATCAACCCGCCAAAAACAGGAATTCGCATTACCTACAAAGGTAATGATAATCAGCAAAAGCCTGACTGTTCTTGCCTTAATTCAAAAACATTACAAAATCTTTGTTTAGAGTATGGGTTTGTGGTTTTACGAGGTTTTCATGTTGACAGTAAAGAGCATCTTGTCGAGTTTTCAAGCTTGTTTGGAAAACCAGTAATCTGGGACTTCGGACCTGTACATACAATTCGACCAAAAGAAAGACCCGATGGTTATATTGCTTCTCGTGAAGCTGTTCCCTTACATTGGGATTTAAGTATGCCACCCTCTTACTTAGAAGCAAGCGGTCGCTATGAAGATTTTACACCTCAGTTTTTTATTCTTTATTGTCATAAAGCTCCAGCAAATGGAGAAGGACAGACCACAGTAGTTGACGGTCGAAGAGTGCTTGAAAACGCAGGTTCTACAAAAGTTGAGGCTTGGAAACAAATAGAAATTGATTATTTCACCAAACTTACTTACTATGGAGGCAAAAAACACAGCTATCCATTAATTATGCAACATCCGATTACAGGTGAAGATATCCTTCGCTATCAAGAAGCTTCTAGCTCTAAATTACAAACCTTTGAGCTATCATCACAAAGTCTACCTCAACAAGATTTTCAACAACTAATTACTGAACTACAAGCCAAGGTGTACGACGATAGCTGTTTAATTTGCCATGATTGGCAGCAAGGCGACCTACTTTTAATTGAAAATCATTACATGTTGCATGGTAGAACCGCTGCAAGCGATTTAACTGATGACCGAGAACTCTGGCGCGTGCAGTTATTACCACACTCACTTCCACAAAGAACTGTATTGAATTTTTCAAACGAGTTAGACTCAAACAAAATCGCCTAATACTAGGATTCATCAGTCACTCCTGAGCGGGCTAGGTATCAGGCGCCTACCTGCTACCGCTTCAAGTGATTTAAGAGATATAATTCATTTTTATGCGCGCGGTTTTTACACAAACCTGCCGAAATTGTTACAAATCTTATCATGTAGCCCCCAATGTTAAACAGCCACTGACTAAAACTGATATACTAAACGCAAGGACAATTCTTTATTGGTATTTTCCGGCATGACAGCATCAGTAGAGCAAAACCTTAATAGAAGTACTTACATTCCACCATTAGAAAATGGCGATAGGTTGACTCGTCATGAATTTGAACGGCGATATACCGCAATGCTGCATATTAAAAAAGCAGAATTGATAGAGGGAATAGTATACATGGCATCTCCGGTAAGACACGTAAACCACGGTAAACCTCACGGAAGATTGATGACGTGTTTAGGGACTTACGAAGCAGCAACTGAGGGTGTTGATTTGAGTGATAATGCAACAGTTCTATTAGATGCAGACAACGAACCGCAACCGGATGCTTTGCTGCGTATCGAGTCGAATGGAAATTCGCGTATAAATAAAGATGGTTATATTGAAGGGGCGCCAGAATTAGTTGCCGAAGTTGCAGGAAGTAGTGCAGCGAACGATTTACACGATAAGAAAAAAGTTTATCGTCGCAATGGTGTAAAAGAATATATTGTTTGGCAAACGTTAGATAATAAACTTGATTGGTTTTGCTTGCAGAATGGCGAGTATATATCTTTAGAAGCTGATGCAAGTGGTGTAATTAAAAGTCAGGTTTATCCAGGTTTGTGGTTAGATGTGAAAGCATTGCTTGCAGGTGACATGGCAAAGGTTTTAGCTTTGCTACAACAAGGTTTGAGTAGATAGTCGCATGTAAGTTTTGTACAAAAATTAGCGAAACTATAAGTTGGATAGGCGCCTTCTACAAGATAATGGGCGCCGTTGCTTATCTGTAAAACATATTACACTTTATTGAGAGAATTTTCTCCTGATACTAATTTAGAGATATAGGGAAAATCTTGTTGTTTATTTGTATAGAAAGCATTTTTCAGTCAAACGTTAGTCAGGTAAAATAATTACAGTGTTCTAGTATAAGTGTAATTAAAACAAGAGAGCAGATATGCAGCAGCCAGCTTTGGACTTTCGGCAAAACCTTATTCAAAAGATTGCAAAGTGGAAAGCTGGGTTAGCTGACTTGGGGAAACGCAATCTAAGTATCAAGTTTAAGCAAGATAGCCCACGAACTTTGGAGATTCTCACAGATTCTGCTAATATTCTCTTCCAAAACCTTATATTTGAGAAGAAAACGCTTAATTTTCAGATGTTTGATAGTGAGTATCAAGATACTTCTCTATTGAAAAATAATAAAGCATTACCAGGCGCCGCAAGTCCTCTGGAATTAATTACTCGCCAAACAGGTAACGAACAACTCAAACGACTGAAGAAATTACGTAGTGAAGCGCGACTGTCATTTGAAGAGCGAGGAGTAAACAGTTTATTTCTTGCATTGGGAGCGTTAACTTGGTATGACAAGGATAAACCAGAAGAAGCTTTAACCTCGCCACTGATTTTAGTTCCTGTAAAGTTAATTAAGCAACCTAGACGAGATGTATATAAACTATCTGCCTTAGAAGAGGATGTAGTATTAAATCCGACTTTGGCACAAAAGTTAAAGCAAACATTTGGCATTGAGTTTCCAGAAGTAGAAATTATACAAGACTTAAATTACGACGAAATAATTACTTTAATTAGCGAACTTTTAGTAGAATTCAAGACTTGGCAAATTCAAGATAATGTGTTCCTATCACTGTTTTCTTATGCCAAAGCTGCAATGGTTCGGGACATCATTGAAAATGAGACTCTAATTTTTTCTCACCCGATTTTGCAAGCGATTAGTGGAGATTTAACTAGCTATCAGTCCAACTTTAAAGAACCACCAAATGCCGAAGCTTTAGATTCACTAGTTAAACCAGAACAAATATTTCAAATTTTAGATGCTGATTCTAGTCAGCAAGTTGTGATAGAAGCAGCAAAAAGAGGTTCTAGCTTTGTTGTTCAGGGACCACCAGGAACTGGTAAAAGCCAAACTATTGTAAATATGATTGCTGAACTGGTTGGTGAAGGTAAATCAGTTCTATTGGTTGCAGAAAAAGAAACAGCATTAAGTGTTGTTTATAAGCGCATGGTAGAATGTGGTTTAGACCATATTTGTCTTAATCTCCACCACAGTGGTACAACTGATAAACGCAAACTTATCCAGAATTTAGACAAAACCATTAATGATATATCACAAATATCTAGTTCAGAAAATCACAATTTATTTTTTGAAAGGTTTGCTTATAATCGTGAATTAGTTAATTCATATCACACAAGCTTACATGCGAAAGAAAAGCCTTTAGATAAATCAGCATTTGAAATATTTGGTCTACTTTTGAAGAAAGAGCGCGAAGGAATTCCAGATATTGACATTATACTTTCTAATTTCAATCAATGGGATTTACACAAATTGCAAGATGCTGAAAATTTATTGAATCAGCTAGCGCAGTTTTTACCGTTCTTTCAAGGAGATAAAACAACTATTTGGGCAAAAAGTTCTCTCGCGACTTATTCTTATAAGCTCGAATTAGAAATTAGAGAAAAAATACAAGAGTTCCAGCAAGCAATTATTTCAACTCAAAATATTAGTCAAGAGTTACAAATAACGTTGCAAATTCAAGCTTTATCTAATTTAGAGTCACTCGAAAATTGTTACTCAGCTATATATCATATAGTAAAGGCGCCATTAGAATTACCAGAAAATTGGACTAAATTAGAAGTTTCGACCGTTTGTGAAGCATTTGGTATTTTAGAAAAAGACGTTCAAGAAATTGAGAAAAACAAGCTTTCTCAAGAATCTCAAAATCTACTTGCTCGACTTTCTTCATTTTTATTATTCCTAAAAGGAGAAAAAACATTTATTTGGGAACGAAGTAGTTTAAAGCATTGCTCTGAAACGCAAGAATTGGAAATCAAAAGTAAAATTGAGGAATTTCAACAAGCAATTTCTTTAATTCAAACAGTTAGTCAAAAGCTTGAAATGACGCTTAAAGTTCAACCTTTGTTGAATTTAAGAGATGTACAAATTTGCTATCTAACTCTTCAACATATATTGAAGGCGCCATCTAAGTTACCAGAGAACTGGGTCTTATTAAATATTTCAATTATTCGGGATGCTTTAAATATTTTGAGGAACGATGTTCGAGAAATTGAAAAAAATAAGCTTTCAGTAGAAGCTGAAAATTTACTGCATCAACTTTCTACGTTTCTACCCTTATTAAGACAACAAACTACAACCATCTGGCATAACAGTAAATTACAATCTTGCTCAGAAACTCTAAAACTAGAAATTAATAACAAAATCGAAAGTTTTCAGCAATTACTTTCTTCGCTCCAAACAGCATCTCAAAAGCTTCAAAATATTTTACAAATTCAGCCGCTATTAAATTTAGGAAATATTGAAGCATCCTTACCTGCTCTTCATTATATATTAAATAGTCCATCTGATTTGCCAAGTAACTGGAACACAGTAGATGTTTCAATTGCTCAGGATGCATTTGCTAAGTTAAAAGCAGATATTACATTTTTAGAAGAGAACGAACCATTTTTAAAACAAAAGTATAATTATGAGTTATTTTCTTCCGAATTGCCAGCTTTGAATAATAGATTTCAAAGATATAATCGTTATTGGATTATTAGAATTTTTAATACAAAATGTAGAAATGACGTTAAGTATTTGAAAAAACTACGTATTCAAGGAGGACAGATTTCGTTTAATGAATTAAAACGTGATTTATTACAAGCGGTTGAAGTACAAGCAGCTAGAAATGAACTGTATGAAAGCAACTACCCTGCTCGTCAAGTTTTTGAGTCTTTATTTAACCCTGAATTTTCTCATCTGTCAGAATTAATTAAAATTGAACAAGCTTTAAGTTGGCTGACTAACTTACCAAATTATTCGCTGACTCATGACTCTGTTAGGCGCCTAATAAATTCTCCATCTTTACGGCATGAACTAGATGAATTAGTAAAAATAGTTGAATCATTCCCTGAAAACTTTAACCAGGGGATGAATTTTTTAACTACATACTTTAACGAAAATGATATTATTGGGCAATATTTACCCATAAATGAAATATTATTTACTGACCTGATAAAATTTTTGAATCAAGCTAAAACTGATTTACCGCATTTTCGTAATTGGTCAACATACAAAGAAATTCATACTAAACTAGAAAATTTAGGATTTCAAAACTTTGTAGATGCTTTGCGAGATAATAAACCAAGTCCTATAGTCGTCCTTCAAAATAAACTCAGCCAAATAGATTATTTACCTGCTCAAGTTTTTGGCTGTTTGTTTAACCCGCAAATTTCGAGCCAAGCAGAATTAAAGCAAATTGAGGAAGCTTTAAATTGGCTGGTTGATTTACAACAGTATTCGCTCGACACTGAGTATATTCAGCAAGTTCTCAATTCTGCTGGAGAGCGACGTGAACTAGTTGAATTATTTGAAAAAATTCAATCTTTTCCTGAAAGCTTTAGAAAGGGCATGAATTTGGTACTTATGTACTTCAAGGAAAACGACATTGTTGGGCAATATTTGCCTCATACTCAAATTTTATTTACCGATTTGGCAAATTTTCTATTTGCAGCTAAAACTGATTTATCACATTTCCGCAATTGGTTAACATATAAAGCAATACATACAGAGCTAGAAAATTTAGGACTTCAAGAATTTGTAGATGCTTTGCGGGATAATAAACTAAATCCAATGGCTGTCCTTAAAAATAAACTGAGTCAAGCTGATTATTTACCGACTAAAATTTTTGGTTCTTTGTTTAACCCGCAAATTTCCAGTCAAGCAGAACTAAAACAAATTAAAGAAGCTTTAAATTGGCTAGTTGATTTACAACAGTATTCGCTCGATACTGATTCTATTCAGCAAATTATAAATTCTCCCTCTCAGCGACGCGAACTCAGCGAACTTGTAAAAAGATTTGAATCAACACAAAAAAGTATCAAGCAAGGATTAGATTTTATCCTTTCATATTTTAATGAAAGTGATATTACTGATTCTTATTTACCAAAAAATAAAATTACTTTCGTAGAATTAGAGAGTTTCCTTAATTTAGCCCAGTCTGAACTATCTGATTTTCAAGAATGGTTAACCTATAAAGAAACCTATGAAAAACTTGAAAATTTAGGAATTAAAAAATTATTAGATGCTTTACGCGAGCGCAAAATAAAACCATTACAATGGTTTCCATGTCTAGAGAAAATTATTTATAAAACATGCCTTGATGCTATCCTTGCTCAAAAACCTGAGTTAAAGAACTTTAATGTAGAGGTACACGAACGACAAATTCAAGATTTTTCTAAACTTGATAGCTACCAACTTGATGCTGCCAGAGAACGTTTAAAGCAACTCCACGCACAACGCTGGCAAAATCACGAAAAAAGCTTAGATATTCAAGCTGAGTTACAAATACTAAAAAGAGAAGCAACTAAGAAAAAGCAGCATTTGCCAATTGGTAAACTTCTCAATGATAAACAAAAAGGGGCGCCAAACTTAGTCAAAGCTTTAAAACCTTGCTGGATGATGAGTCCGCTATCAGTCAGTCAATATATTGATGCTAATGTAATTCACTTTGATGTTTTAATTTTCGATGAAGCTTCTCAACTTCGCACGGAGGATGTTGTTCCTGCGATTATTCGTGCTGACCAAGTTATTGTGATTGGTGATAACAAACAACTTCCACCTACATCGTTCTTTGCAACCGCAGATAATGGAGAAGATGCGGAAGATGAGGATAATGCAAGCTATGAAAGCGTTTTAGATGAATGTTGGAATTTTATGTTTCGCCACATGCTTAAGTGGCACTATCGCAGTCAGGATGAGCGCTTAATAACTTTCTCCAATAAACATTTTTACGACTCTAAATTAATAACATTTCCGAACCCAGTTCAAAATCCAGATTTGGGAGTATGGTTTAAACATGTTCCTGATGGTATTTACGACCGAGGTGGGCGCCGGGATAATAGACGTGAGGCAGAAGTAGTTGCTCAGTTAGCGTTAGAACATTTTCAATCATATCCCAACCAATCTCTCGGTATTATTGCATTTAGTGAAGCTCAAGCTAACGCAATTCAAGAGCAAATAGAGATTTTGGGACGCGACAACCCCGAATTTGATATATTTTGCAGCGATAACTCACCTCAGTTTTTTCTTAAAGCACTAGAAAATGTTCAAGGTGATGAACGAGATGTGATATTACTTAGCGTAGGTTATGCTCGTGACTCAGAAGGTAAACTTCATCTTAATTTTGGCCCAATTATAAAACAAGGTGGAGAACGGCGCCTGAATGTAGCTATTACACGGGCAAAAAGCAAAATTACTTTAGTCTCCTCTCTTCTAGCTGCTGATATAGATATAACACGCAGTCAAAGTAAAGGTATAAAGTTGTTACGAGATTACCTAGAGTATGCAGAAAGCGGTGGCAAACGACTCGAAGGTAATTTGTATAGCAATGAACTTAAATTTGACTCACCATTTGAAGAAGATGTTTACCACACCTTAGTAGAGCATGGGTATACGATACGTACTCAAGTTGGATGTTCAGGTTATCGAATTGACCTAGCAGTTGCCAACAAAAATCACCCAGGAGAATTTTTATTAGGCATTGAATGTGATGGTGCATCCTACCATAGTTCTCCTACTGCCAGAGACCGTGACCGTTTAAGACAACAAGTGCTTGAAAAACTTGGCTGGAACATCCACCGAATTTGGTCAACAAATTGGTTTCGTAATAAACCTGCTCAAATTTGTCTCTTGGTCGAAAAAATAGAGAGGCTACAAAATCAAAATAGTTAAATTTTTGAATGTGATTTTTAAATCAATATATTGTCTGCTTTTGTATTTGAAACACGCCCCAAATATGATTTTGCTAAGTGCTAAGAGTATTCATACTATTGGCGGGTTATGCAAACTTAAAAGTGGATTTCCCTGTAAATCCATTCCAATCACAAATCCAGTTCCACGTCGCGATTCATCTCGTGGAACATCTGGCGCCAGTAAACTTGCAGGTAGCGAATGCTAATTGTGCTTTGAGCCAGGGATTATTATGAGGAATAATATCGGCACGAGGGCTATTAAACGCTGCCCATAAAGTATTCTTATCGTCTATATAGATATTGTGAACAAAACCAGGTAAATTATCTGCAAATATATCTTCTTTTCCTGAAGAAGCACCTTTGAGCCAGTAGCGCTTGATGCGGTATCGATATTGGTCTGCAACTAGAACATAAGATTCATCGGGAGCAAGTGCCACACCATTACCAGACGTTAGTTCCCCAATTAGCGTGCGAGTCTTACCAGTCGCTGGATTGTATTCCAGCAGGCGCCCTTTAAAGCTACCTTCAAGAATTGTAAGGATGTCAGAACTGAGTCCTTGATAATCACTACTCGTACCCTGAGTAAAAAAGATTCTTCCAAAGGCAATTTACTGGCAGTGAGCCGGTGCGCCAGATAGCATTCATCCCGTTTACAAATGGCAAGTTGGGAACCCCAACCTTTCACAGTCATCCCGGTATTGACGACCCAAAGGTACACACACCAGATATTAAGTGGCATCTATCAGGTCGCTTCTTGAGTGTGACGTTTCCTACCCGAAATGAAGCTATTTTCTATGAGGTTGACCGTCTATAATGTACTATATAGTTTATTAGTATGCTATGCACATGTGGTGCCTCTTATAAAAAAGATGAGCCATATTCATACTAACCCTAGCAAGCTATAGCGCTCTATGTATAATATATAATTACTATCCTAAAGATTAGCTTCATGTTACAACCCACCCATCTACTGTTTGTCTTGAGATACTAAAATGGCTAGAGATGTTTTTCATCAACAAGTTAAAAATGCATTAATTAAAAATGGATGGACAATTACTAATGACCCTTTAACAATTCGTATAAGTGAAGCGGTTAAAGTACAGATAGATTTAGCTGCCGAAAACGCCATTGCGGCGGAACGTGATTCTGAAAAAATCGCAGTTGAGATAAAAAGCTTTATTGGTGGTTCTGATATAAATGAATTTCACACTGCGCTTGGTCAATATCTAAATTATTATCAGGCTTTAGAAGAAAAACAACCAGAACGAACTGTATATTTAGCAGTTCCAGACGAAACTTATAAAGATTTTTTTCAACTTCCTTTTATTCAGCGTGCAATTCAACGATATCAAATTAAACTAATAACATATGACCCGAAAAAGGAGGAAATACGGCAATGGATAAAGTAGAGAAATATCGGCAATTAATTAAACAAATTTTAAGTGAACACGCATATGTCAGTATTGATGCTGACACAGTAAAGCCACAACTAATTTTTGATTTAGAAAACGACCATTATCAACTATCTTTTGTTGGTTGGGAAGGAGATAAGCGGGTATTTGGTCCCATCATGCACTTTGATATTATTCAAGGTAAGATATGGATTCAATACAATGGTACAGAAGAACTGATTGCCGAGAGATTAGTTGAACTGGGTGTACCTCCATCAGATATTGTTATTGGTTTTTATTCTCCTTTCAAGCGGCAATTTACTCCTTATGCAGTTGAGTAAAAAGAGTTATATAAAGCTATACAACTGTATCAACCACTGGAAAAGTCAGTAAGTAAGTGGCACAGTACTTTACAGAGGGATTTTGGCAGTAAGCGCTCTTCAAAGTCAACCCGTACAACCGACGGAACTACTAGTCGCAATTCTCGAACGGGAAATGCCTTGGGCAATTGCAGTAGGGTTTGAAATTGATCGTTATAGTGGGATTATTGCCCATTATCTCCTGTTTTAAGAGAGCTTATTGAGGTACTCTCTCTAAAAGACCTTATGGAGACTCTGAGTAAGCTGTAACTAACTCTTCCTTATTTTATATTTGCTGTGTATTGTTTAGGAGTAACCCCAGTAAAACGCTTAAAATTTTGCGTAAAATTACTTTGACTGTTAAACCCAACTAAATAAGCAATTTCTGCAATATTTAATTGAGAATGCAATATTAATTCTTTCGCACGTTCTACCCGACACTTCATTACAAATTGGTAAGGCGCCAAACCTGTTGCTTCTTTAAATAAACGAGAAAAATGATATTGACTCATTTCTACGTGTTGGGCTAACGCTTCTAAAGAAATATCCTCTGCTAAATTCTGATGGATATAATCAATAGCTTGTTGCAGTTTATATTTTGTTATCCCACCCCTGAAATTTTGTACAACTGCTTTTTGAGCAGAGTAATATTGCAACAAATGTGCTGCTAAAGCTGTTACCATTGACTCCGCGTAAAAAGAACTTCCTTGTGGATTTGTTTGCAATATATTTTTCAATGCCGAACCAATCTGGTAAATTAATGGGTCAAGTTTATCAAAATGGGGTACTAATTCTACTTTATCAGGGTCAGTTGATTCATATGCAACACGCGCAATAACAGATGGATTAATAATTAAAAACGTACAGTCACTTGCTTGATTACAAGTTAGTTTATGAGGTGTATAAGCAGGAATAATAGCGACTTCTCCAGTACTAATTGAAGTTTCTTGTCTTTTGTTTTCAAGTACTCGCTCTAATTTAGCTATTTGTGTATCGCTAATATCAACTACATGCTCTGTATAAGAATGTTCAATGCTTTCCCAAGCTGGTAAGCTGTTGTGCAGAAGTTGAATACCTTTCCAGCCTGCATTTCTACTGGAATACACTGCTTGGCAAGGTAAAATCTTTAAAACGTCCTCTTCTTTTGCTAAATCAATAATAGGAGAATCGTTCTGTGGCATTACCTTTACCCTGCTGTATCTTGGATTTTAGATTGATGAGTTTAAATCTAAAAAACTAGTTGGATGGATATTTAGATTTTCTTAATGATAATTAGCATAACAGCCTCTTTGATATTAGATAATTGGAAATACCTATAAATAGCATAGGTTATAATCTATGCTAATGTTTTTGTATAAAAAATTATCAAGGATTCACAGGAAACAGGAAGCGCGTAATATATTCAAAATGGTTGAGTTTTATTTTTTGATAATAGCTTGCAGAAGCGCCAGATAAAACATCCTGCGGAAATTGCAACACCTATTGACTGCCCTAACCACAAACCTGTACCACCAAAACCGAGATGGAATCCTAGAAAATAACCCAAAGTTAAACCTATTCCCCAAAAAGATATTAAGCTTAAAATTACTGGCACGCGCGTGTCTTGCAATCCTTGTAATGCTCCGTAGGTAGTTTTTTGTACTCCATCGAGAATTTGTGCAAAAGCTGCGACTGTTAACATTGAAGTTGCGAGCGCTAACACTTTGGCATTTTCTGGATTGTTGATATCTAAGAAAAGCCCAACAACCTGTTGCGAATGAGTCAGAAGTGCTACTGCCGTTAAAGTCATGAATATTGCCGCACTATATATGCTAACATAACCTGCTCTAAATATACCTTCATAGTTTTTCTGTCCCAACCATTGACCGACACGCGCTGTTGTTGCAAAAGACATACCTAAAGGAACCATGTAAATAACCATTGTTGTTTGCAAGATGATTTGATGCGCTGCAAGTACTTCAGTTCCTAATATACCCATGAGGTAAGTAACAACCGCAAATAAACCGCTTTCTAATGCCGCAGCAATTCCAATCGGCGCCCCAATCCATAATAATTCTCGGATAATTGTTGGTTTGATGCGATGTAAATTTTGAAATACTCGGTAATTTTTAAGTCGTTCATGTTTAACGACATAAATTACTAAAGTCAAAAACATTAGCCAGTGAGAAAGAGCGCTTGACAAAGCTAAACCAGCTAATTCCATTCGAGGAAAGCCAAATTTACCGTATCCTAAAGTGTAATTTCCAACAATATTAAATAGCGTTCCCCCAATTACGATTACCATCACTGGACGAGCTTGAGAAAGTCCAGAGATAAAGCTTCGCAGCATTGCAAACCCTACTGCTGGAAATAATCCCCATAACATTACATCTAAGTAGCTATTGGCTAAGGTAACAGTATTTACTGCTTGCCTAAATTTAATCATTAAACTATCCATATGCCCAATTAAGAACATCGTTGGTATCGCAATTAACAGCGACAACCATAATCCCTGACACCCTAATACCGAAACGCGCGTTTTTTTACCTTCACCATAAGCTTCAGCAACAAGAGGACTCACCCCCATTACAACACCACTTGCTGTGTACGATATTACAAGAAAAGTGAACGAAGCCAAACCTCCCGCAGCGAGAGCTTCTTGTCCTAATCTACCCATCATCACAGTATCTACAAAACCCGTCAATGACTGTGTTACTTGAGCGCTCGCCAAGGGTACTGCTAGTTGGACAAATTCTCGGATTTCTGTTTTTAATTTGGGGTTTAGAGATATTGAGGTCATAAGTTGGTAACTGGTAACTGGCTCTTCGAGCGTGAAATAGGTAATTATTTCAATGCAGCTTGATGTAGGGTGCGTGGCGCCACGAAAAAATCAAGGGTCTAGTTATAAGACTTGTAGCGCCACGCATCACTAGGGGCTGATAGTTACAAGTTAAAGATGTTCAAAAAAAAAATCTTTCAGTTTCTTGCGCGAATATAAAAATCTTGCTATTCAAAGACAATCATCATAGACAGCACGCTTATTCACTGCGGCTCAAATAGCCAAACTAACCATCAGGCACTTACGTGATTATAATAATTAGATGTAGTTGAGAGTCGTGCAAGGAAATACACATGCAAGCAGCGTATGATTCGATTGCTAATTGGTATGACGCTTGGGTACGTGATCAAACCTCAGTTGACAATACAACTGTATCGACCTTCCTTGATTTTATCGGCGCCGTGGATAACCAGTTAATATGCGATGTAGCCTGTGGACAAGGACGTATTGCTCGTGAATTGGCTCAAAAAAAGGCACGAGTTGTTGGAATAGATATTTCTTCTCAACTGATTGAAATTGCACAACGAGAAGAACAGCAGCTTGGGCTTGGTATTCAGTATTTGCTTGACGATGCTCAAAAGCTTGCACAGCTTGATGATTGCAGCTTTGATGGTGCAACTTCTTATCTGGCGTTAATGGATATTCCTGATTTAGAGGCACTGTGCCATGCAGTATATCGGATACTTCGTCCAAGAGGCTGGTTTTGGTTTGCCATTACCCATCCCTGTTTTGAATCGCCTCATAGTCAATGGCGTACTGATGCAGCTGGAAAAGTCAGTTTGGAAGTGACGCAGTACTTTACAGAGGGATTTTGGCAGTCGGCTAATTCAAATCGAATCCGAGGTATCTTAGGCGCCTATCACAGAAAATTATCTACTTATATCAACACTTTGATTGGAACTGGTTTTGAGATTAAACAAATATGCGAACCAGAAGCGACACAGGTAGCCATAGAGCGCGTTCCTGGATGTGGCATTGTTCCAACCATTCTTTTTATATCCTGTGAAAAAAAACATTACAGCAATCAATACCTTCGCCAAAAATATGATTGGCAAAAAGACTTTTGCCGTCAACGTTTCCAGTCAAACAAAATATTGAATCTGTCTGCTACACGTTGACCCCAGAGTCCTTATACATCAAGCTTTTGAATCTAAAAACCCGGTGTGGAATAACGGGACGGAGTTTTTAACTAGTCTGGGAATTATAAAGCTTGTTTCTCTTATACGAAAAAACCTTAATTCTAGAAGCGTTGATGCTAGGTTATGACTCCGAAATCTGGCGAAGGTATTGAGCAATTAGAAGTTATTTACCAAAAATTCCTGTGTAATTATAGCCAATCCCAACTAATAGTCCGGCGTCAGTATCATTACCAATAAAACCTATATTTACGCGAACTGTTGCCGTTAGGTCTTGAGATATTGGAACATCTACTCCTGCTGCTAGTAAAGGGTCTAATTTAAATTTACTAGTAACTCTAATAAGCGTACCGCCACCTATAAAAGGTGAAGCAATTACTTGCCCTGCACTATCTCTTATTGGAATTGAACCAGTTAGAGCTAATGCACTAGTTGCTGTACTATTACCGAATATTGTTGTTACATCATGCAACGCAAAATTTCCTGTGAATGCTGTTTTACCAAGAATTGCAAAATTGGTATCTGTGATACCCGTTGCATCTCCACTGATGCCAAAATTGGCGCCAATTCCTATGTAGCTTTGGTTATAATTTATATCTTTTTCATTTTGGTTAGTGTGAAATGTTGGTTGTATTTGGCTAGTTTGAGTTAAATTGGAATCATTCGATATAGAAGGGGCAGGGGCACCCAAAACTTGACTAGAGTTCTCAAACATAATTGCAGCACTGGGCAATATTAAGATGATGAATTGAGCAAAGTAATAGTTAATTTTTATCACTGTTAAAACTCCTATTTTATGCTTGTTTAAATTTTGACTAAAAAGAAAATACTGTGCGAAGTGTGCTTGTTACAATATCACCGTTACTATCTTGGTTTCCTGCATTAGTAATGACTTGAACCGATGGTGTAATACGAATATTTTGGCTCAACGGATAGTTATAAAAAGCTTCTAAACTTGTTTGAGTTGCATCGCCAATATTACTATCTATGAATGGTTGACCAACTGCTACCCCAAGAATGGCGCCTTCTTGGAATAAATCTCGTAGAGAAACCCCTGCCATCCAATAATTTGGTTCTATATCCCCAAATACTGTGTTATCAAAGCGACTGTAGCCGTACCTACCAAAAATTCCAAACTGTGTACCTAATGTAAGCTCAAAATTGGCGCCAACTACATCAAAGCGGTTGCTAAATACTTCTCCACCGCTGTATTGCAGACGCAAAGCAAAATTCTTAGTAGGGGAATATTCTATCTCCATAGTTCCTTGATAACTATCACCAAATAAGCCACGCTCTCCACCCGGTGAATTGGGATATAACAAACGTGAAAATGATGAGGCGCCAGTAATTCGCCCAGTGTTACCTGGGTTCGCTGCATCAGCAACAGCATACACCGCTCGTAATGCAAATGCTCCTTGTCCTGGTTTCCAGTCAACTGCACCTCCAGAAGCTGGGCCACTAACAGGAAAGAGAATAAAGTTATTTACAAAAGGTTGAGTGCTAAAGTCTAAAAAACTTCGATTAGCATAACTGTTACGGTCTAAATAATCAGTCGCGCGAATATCTGGCCCAATAGAAACTATGAAATCACTACTTGGCCTAAAGGTGTAATATAATCTTCCGATTACCATATCACGGTCTACAGGTGGCTTAACTGAGTAGTCCAACGAACTACCGAAATTTGGTTCTAGAACTCCTGCGGCATTATCTAATGCGCCACCACTACCAGTCTCAACTCGTATTTTGAGTAAGTCTGTACCGTGGAAACTTGTATTTAAATCAACTCCCGCTCTATATATTACTGTTGGGTTAGGATTTGTATCAGCTAGTTCTCTCCCATTAGAGTCGGTAATTCGTTTTCCATCAAACCCACCTGCATTAACAGACATGATTACTTGTCCTTGTAACTTGGTAGTTGTAGAAAATTGTTGTGATTCCAAACCTGCTGTATGAGCTTGCAAAGTATCTACTTGTTCTTGCAAGATAGCGAGTTCAGTGCCAAACTCTTCTTGGAGCTTTTTTAAGGTTGTGAGTTCTTTTGTTTTAACGCTTCCGTCTGTAGCTGATGACATAAATTGAATAATGTTGTTAAAACAAGTATTTAGACCAGCAGCAAACTCATAACGGGTGATTGCGCGATTACCACGGAAATTGCTATTGTATCCAGCAATACAAGCGTAACGTTCTATCAGTGATTGTAGTGCTTTAAATGCCCAATCACTAGGTTGAACATCAGAAAGTTCATCGACCGATGTGATTTGATCACCAGAAGGCGCCTCACTCATCTCAGTTACGCTTTGAAAAACGTTAGTTTCTGCTTTTGCTGAATATTTAGTCAAGAGCAAGTAAAGTAACAAACTAATTCCAAGAGCAATGGTACGAGTTATAGATTTCTGGTAGATATTGGTGGCAGCAGTGTAATTTAACATGTCGTGCGGATATTGAAGGCTATTTTTATTTGGCAAGCATGGTTACAGAGATGTTTTACGCCGTCCCCAAGGTTTCAATACTGAAATTACGATGATGAGTACAAGTACAAGCGTTTGTACGGCGCCTCCAACAATCACTGCATCACGAATAGAAACATAGGTAGGATTTTGCAAGACTTGTAAACGTTCGGTTGCAGAAATAGATGTAGCTTTTTTAGTCCAAGGGCCAAGCCAAACTGAACCAATGATGATGAGCATCATAGTTAAAATCTGCTTTGCAATTACCCAGCGATGCTTGAAAAATCCCCAAACTGTAAAGCTGCACAAAAATAACCCCGAAACTAAAGATGAAACTGCTGAAGGAACAATAATCAACTCACCCATTAAGTTACGTGCTGCATTGATTGCATAGAGTTCGTTACCGTTTGCCCAGTTTTGATAGTAGTAAGCAAGAGCTAGTGAGCAAAAAGCAGTCCCAAACCAAATGCTTGCAGAAACAATATGGAAGCTCAACAACCAATTTTTCTGGTGTACTTTCAATTTCATGACCAAAATCCCTAATTAAATTAGCTGCCTGATAGTTAGGCACCTAACGGTATTATGTCATGCCTGCCAATTAAAGTAAATATTGTTAGGCGGCTTATAATAAGGTAGCTATCCATAAATACACCTCTATGCGAACTTTCCCAAATCGCCAAGCTATTGATGAACTTGCTAACCAGTATTCTGAACTAGATATTCCCTCTGTCGAAACCTGTTTGGCATTTCTTGATGTAACGGCATCCGTTTATGCAGCCTTCGATATCCACTTTGCTCGTTATGGTCTTTCAATCGGAAAATTTACACTATTAATGCAGTTGTATGTTGCTTCCGAAGGACTTACACCTTCTGAATTTGCTGAACGCGCTGATGTAACTCGTGCTACTATCACTGGGCTTTTAGATGGACTTGAGCGAGAAGAACTAGTTAAACGCGAAGCACATCCTAGCGACCGTCGAAGACTGATTATTCGTCTGACTCAAAAAGGGCGCCAGTTAGTTGCTAAAATATTGCCCGATCATTTCTGTCGCACCACAGGATTAATGGCAAATCTTACATCAACAGAGAAGAAAACTCTGATTAAGTTATTAAACAAGGTACAAACTGGAACAGATGCTCTGTCAAATCCAGACTTTCAAAACCCAACCTAACAAGAACTTCCTCGCAGCCAATAGTTAATAGTCAATACTCCTCAGAAGCTCAACCTCAAAATACTTAATATGTTTAATATTCATGTATTTAGCACTGATGCTATAGGACAGTATACAAAACTTTAAGAAAGGTTTACAACAATCTAATCTAGTGTTCCTGATATAAGCGCTTGCTCCCGCTCCCCAAAAGCTTTGCTGTTTTATCCTCACATTGATGAGCATATTATTGCTCGCGCAATGAATAATAAATATAGATTATTGGACACGCGCGGTAACAGCACGTTGTAATCTAGCAAACGCGCGGTTGTAATTTAAAATAGCAGCTACTCTATCGTAATTGCGTTAGTTGTTTCTTTGTGGCGCCGCAAATTTCTTGTCCAAGTATTTTTAAGCTTCCAGATTGTGCCGACCGCAAACCCCCCATTAAAGATTAGTAGGGTGGTTTTTCCAGAACCAGATGGCCCAGTCATTATCACTGGTTGAAGTTTTCCCAAGGCTGTAACTTGCTTAACTTGAGGTATTGTGGTTTTTTCTGGGACTTTCGGAGTTTGCCCAATCTGAGAAAACCCATAGAAAACCGTCACCCCTGTCATACAAGTGGCGCCAATAATTAAAGCAATCATCCACCGATTTTTTAACGGCTTGGATATCACTTGGAAACTCATCTTAATTCCCCATTAAATTTAAAATTAGACTAAAAGCCAGGATATTACGCAGTGTGAAAAAGATTAGCCAGCCGTATTACTACCATCTATTCATTATTCAAAGAGTAAATTTTACAGAAAGGCAAAATATTGTTTAATACATTTGAACCTCATTATCTCAACAAGTTGATATTGGCAACAAGAAAATCTTACCTTCTCTTGCAGAAAGGTTGCGAAAACCATATAGTTAAGATGTACTGTTATTCAATGTCAATAGTTTTGGGTAAGAAAAACGAACCGCAAAGAACGCAAAGAAAGAATTAGAAAGATTGCCTTATCTATGTCAACAAGTTGATATTGTAAGAAAAATCTGTTAACGTATCTATAGTGGTTCATAATTATTTTGGCAGTGTGTCCAATTTAAGGATGATTCAGGCACAATGTATGTAGCAAATATTTTTGGCGGGCGAGAGCATAGTTTAAAGGTGAATCAATTTATTAACAACCGCAAGATTATTAATGTTTACCGAGCCTGCGCTGTGCTTGAAACTGTCCTTGATACTGCCTTGGCGCCTATAGGACTAACTACAGCCCAATGGGGGTCATTGCGAATTATATATGAAAATCCTGGTTGTTCAGGTGCAGATATTTCGCGTTTTGCTTTTGTGTCTCCACAAGCTTCTACCACAATGTTGCAACGCTTGGAGCAAGCAAAACTAATTACTCGGCGCCCCCCGAAACGTGGTCGAGTGCTGGAGACTTATCTGACACAGCGTGGTGAGGAGCTTTTGCGCGAAGGTGACAATATAGTAGATGAAACCGAAGCGCGCTTTTTCTCAAATTTTACACCCTCTGAACAAAAGGATTTTAACGAATATCTCCTGCGTTCTATTGCGAATTTAGATTTTAATAAATGATTAAAGCAAACTAATTACGAACCATTCTTCAACGTAAATGCTTTAACTATACCGTCTAGATGGTATAGTAGTTATAATTAATGATACTTTATCTGGTAGTCATTGCAAATGATACAGAAAGCTATTGCACTAATTCCTTCTGAATTCCGTTGGGGACTGTTTTTTCCGATGCTATTCCTCAACGCTTGGCTTTTGCTTATACTCGTACAACAAGTGCAACCTCTAGCTACAATAGTGGTTCTAGCTATTTTGTTTGCATTTTTGCTCGATTACCCAATTGGGTTTTTGGAAAAACTTGGTTTAAAGCGAGTATTAGCAGTAGTACTGGTATTCGTAAGTGCTTTGATTGGTATAACTGCTATAGCTCTAACGTTGGTGCCTGAAATTATCCTCCAAGCTAACGATTTACTAATTAATCTACCGCATTGGATTGAATTAATTGACAAACAAGTCGATGTTCTCAATGCTTGGGTAGAAGCTCGACAGCTACCCATAAATTTGGATGGAATTACTGCTCAGTTTAGTGACCAGTTACTTCACCAAGTTCAGGTAATCGCTAGTCAAGTGTTTAATGTTGCTTTTGAGACTCTTGGTAGTATTGCGAATATTTTTTTAATCCTTGTTTTCACGCTTGTGTTGACTTTGAGTGGTGATAGAGTTTGGAAAGGTTTATTAAGTTGGTTGCCTTTATGGTGGAGAGAGCAAATAAGTAAGTCGGCGCCAAAATTCCTAACTATGTAACGAAAAGTTAATAAGAGACGTTAGAGTTAAATTTTACACGCT
>NZ_RSCL01000034.1:0-33829 GCF_003991905.1 Dulcicalothrix desertica PCC 7102
CTAGACTACTTCTTAAGTCTAGTCTAAAATGTACAACATGTCTAGCATGTCTGATGATTTTTTGTCCTATCTTTTACTCTTTCAGCTATCTATACTCCAAACTAGAAAAATCTAAACTTCTGTCATGCTGAGGAACGAAGCATCTAAAAGTCATGCTGAGGTACAAAGCATCTAAAAGCCATGCTGAGGTACAAAGCATCTAAAAGTCATGCTGAGGAACGTTAACGCAGTTTTCCCGAAGGGTAGCATCTAAAAGTCATGGAGATAGAATTTTCTGTGATTGAAACATATCAACTATCGCTCTCTATCCTCACGAATAAGTTCACTGCTATCACTAAAACTTTTGCCAACATATCTAGCTTGTGAACGAGCTACTGTTTCTCTGACTTTCACCATGTTACCACTTGTGTGATATTGTACTGCCGTTTCTGCTGCTTGTTTTAAAATATGCTTCAATTGCTCTTGCAAAGACCTACCATTCTGTTGAGCAAGTGCTTTCAACTTTTCTATCACATCAGGGTCTAAATTTTCGATTATTAATTGAGCCATAATTTTTCAAATATTATCTAATTCAAATTTTTGTAATTTATTTAAAGTAAAAACATTATCTACTTTGCTCAAATCGCCAATACATAAAACTGGTAAACGTTCTTGATAAGCAATAATTGCTATAATATATTCATCATCTGCAAGCGAAACATTAATCTTCCTTAGCTTGTCAAAAACAATACCAAATAATGTTATTTTACCACTCATTTTGTTATTATGCTTCTCAACATGCGTGACGAATCCCTGAATTTTTATATTATTCGCATTAGTAATTAATTCCCCTAATATTTCAATTTGCGAACGATTTTCTACTTCTTCTAAAATCTTCAACGCATCACTAATGCGTGCGGCATAGTCAACCCAATCTGGCTTTAAAGGTAATAGTATTTCAAATTCATAAAATCCATCTTTTTTTAATCTCCACACACCTGCGGCGCCATCTAAAATTCGAGCAGTTTCTCGCCAACCAGCAGTTTCTAAGTGAGCTTCTAATATATGAGGCTCTACAGTTCTGAGGACACTGCTATCTCGGACAGTAACTTTCATAGTAAACCTCTGAAACTAATACGTTCAATAATATCTTGCAGAGCTTCTACAGTAAACAGATTGCTACGTGGTATTTCAATTGTAACTTTGTTTGTATTTTTTGTTTCTGGCATACCTCGTAATGATATCCAGTAAGCACAATATCGAAGACACAGTTCCTCTTCGCTTTGTTGTATCCATTCTGACAACTCATCTGGCACTACAACAATAATTAATATTCGTGGGACAAAAGCATTTTTTATTAAATCTTTATAGTTTTTGATAGTAATAGGGTATTTAAGACTGTTACTACCTAAGATGTCCCTAGAAGTACATTTTAATTGTAATTCTAGTCGTGGAGAGGAAAGCGGCCCTGTCCCGTCTCTACCAACAATTCCTAAGTCCACACTATCATCGTCAATTTCCGGTTTGTAAAAAGAATAACCAGCTAAAGCCGCTATTGCACGAACGTAGGCAACACTAAATTGTTCTTTTCTTTGATTGATATACACTTAAATGCGTTATTGTCTTGGCTCGTAGGTCAAAATTACTATACCAGCGATATTAACTGAAGTTTACAGTATTTATTTTTAATATTAGTTGTATAAAATTTAAAGTGGTTTCAATACAGTGCTTAAAGTTATCCAGCAATTACTGTTTAGATAATCTTGCATAGCTGCTTCGTCGTCAAAGGTGTGCGGTAAAAGTCTTCCTTCATAAACAAGTTTGACTTCGCTTTGCTGAAATGGCCAAGGGGATACTGCTATATGATTACAATTGCCTTTCGTTTCTAGCAAGGTTAATTCGAGTGTAGTTTCTCCATCACTTGTTGGAACTTTTGTTACTTCCTCTTTCTCAGTAAATCCTTGACATAGAATTATTGAGAGACTATCCCAAGTTGCTACGAGTTGTTGGTTGCGTTTGATAATGGACGGCGCTGCATATGGTGCGAAATATTCATCTTGATTAAGAATATTGATAATTTGCTCTTGAAATGCTACCTCTTTATTAAGAAAATCTTGCACTATAGTTTTTGCTTCTTTTGAGTTTCGCCAGTTACTAAACCTTTCATACAACCCTGTACCATGCAACGAGACAAGTAATGCTGCGTATCTCCCAAACGGAAGTGCAAGCTGTTTTGCACTCGACCAGATATCTATGTGTACTTGTGTTGGTAACTGTGTAAATTTATGAGGATAGCCAGTTTCAGGGTTTAGCGTCGGCTTTTGCTCCCATTTAACCCAACCAATATCATGTAGAGAGGCGCCTAGACAAACTTCATCGAAAGGAGCAAAGTTACCAAATTGTTCATTACTCCAAGCGCGCGCTAATTCTCCCGCAATAATAGCGTGATGAGGTTGAGTAATACAAACTAAGCCTTGTTCTGTAAAGCGATGCAACATGAGAAACACCAAACGACTTCCCATTTTTAAGATAGATGTAACGAGAAAGTAAGTTTTATAGCTGAAGGAAGAGAAGGTATCTAGCAATAGATGATTCTAACTTTCGTCGTATCGTAGCTTAATATACGTTTAAAGTTTTTCTTTTGTTAATTCAAATTTAAATATTTAGCCAGCTAAAAATTTGTTCGACGGTTAGAGATAGGTCAATATTACTAATTGCAGGCAGTATATCAGTTCTTTCTAGTAGCTCAACACGTTGGTTAGGATGTACAACCAAAATGCCGTCTTCATCTGGAAGAATTAACCACCCTAGTTCTGTACCATTTTTACTGCAATGCAGCAGGTTACGGAGAACTTTAGTTTGGCTCTGCTCTGGTGAAAGAATTTCTATTGCCCAGTCAGGATGACTTTCAAAGCGGTTGGCAATTCTCCCAGACTCAGTTCTGGGTATGCGTTCCCATCGAAATACAGCAACATCGGGAACTACAGTGGCGCCGCCAAATGTACAGCGCAGTTCGGGTAATGCTAGGGCAACTTTTTGAGGTTCTGTAACTTCATTAATAGTCGAGACAAGTTTACCTTGAAGTCGGCTATGTTCTCCTTGTGGCATCGGTTTTTGATTAATTTCTCCATTTATGTACTCGGAAGCAGGTTCGGTTTCGGGTAATTGTAGGAATTCGTCTAAGGTAATGTGTTTGACTGCTATAGTCATGATGGTTTTCGCTTTTATCTCCTATATTAATTTTACCTGTTATATCAAATGCGTGTACATAGCAATTATTTCTCTGTGTCAATAGCGTCTGTGTGGTTTTAATAATTTTTAATGTCCTGCTGGTTTTAACAAAACCACGAGGTTCTTTTCCAACTCGTCAAAAAAACCGTCCGGCCATCGGTCAATTCTACCGTTTCTATCAATACTTGGTGAAATTACTTCTGTTACAACTTTGTCTTTTGTTTCACGACGTTGAAAGTAGTTTAATTGCACATCATCTGGTTTAATTAAACCCCCGTGGACTGATAGACGAATACCATTTAAAATGTGGTCGCTATGTGTCTCAATAACTACTTGAATTCCACTGCTTGCTGCAAGTGCTATTAACTTACCGATTTTAGTTTGTCCGCTAGGATGTAAGTGTGCCTCTGGATGTTCGATAATAATCAACGAACCTGGAGGAGACGCAAGTAGCGCAACTACAATTGGCAAAGTGGAAGAAATGCCAAATCCTACATTTGTAGAGTGATATTTTTTGCTGTTATGATTTTTTATTTCAAACGAATATTGTGGACTGCTTGAATCAATATCTTCATTTGAGGTAATACAAATTTTATTTCCGGAACTTATTTCGCTTATCCATGCTCCTACTTGGTCTTTCAAACAAATTGATTTTGCCTGTGGATGAGATAATTTGTTCAGAGTGCTTTGCTCAGAATATTCACAAGCGATATTAACTTCTTGTAAATAATTTTTTCGCTCAAGACTTACTGTATTAATATCCCAGTCTCCAAATACACTTAAAAAATGTGCTGTATACTCACCTTTTGTTCCAATTTGAAAATCTTGGCGCACTACAGAATCATGAACGTTGAAGGAACTTATCCTTTCTGCTTGGAGATAGTGAAAAGAACTACCGAATAGACAAAATTTATCTATTTCTGAAATCGCAGGCGCTATTTTAGTTTCTAAAACATTGGCTTCTAAATCATATGCAAAACGCCATTGCCACCTTTTTTCTTGATTATGATTAAAAATTTCAAATTCAATAAATTTGTCTTTTGCTCCTTCAAAAAATATATCTTGGAGTGTTTCTAGATATACTAAATCACCATTTAATGCTAAACGCTCACTTAAAACTCCTTGTAGATACGATTGTCTTAATAATAACAACGATTTTAATGACGAGGATTTACCTGTATTATTAAATCCTGACACTAAAGTCAGTGGACAAAACTTTAAAAGCTGTTCTTCAAAAACTGTGAAATTTCTTAATAATAAAGAATGTATCATAAAAAACTCCGCACGTAATTTATTCTATAAGCTACATAGCTACTATTTGTTGTATGTTTATAAAACTTGAGGTATAGTTGACTCTTATTTATTAAATTGTTGTTGTAATTATAGCGTGTGGGTAGTTATATAAAGTCATAAAGGTAGCTATTTTATGATATACAGCATTTTCAAAATACATGAATAAGAAAAAAATTACCTTCATTAAAAATAAAATCAAGTAATATTACGCAAGTAAATTATTACCCTTGACTCGAATTCTTTAGCGTTACATGCTGCTTTGCGACATTTAAACTTACAGCAACATTGTGTAATAAATAATCTTCACTTACTTATTTAGGAAACAAGATTATTGAATTTTGAGACCGATATAACCGATTACTAGCTTCCCAGGCCCGAATTCTGTAGAAAAATAGAGACGCCAAGCTCCTGGTGTCATTCGCACATGTAAGCTGAAGTTTCGATTTACGCCATCAGGACATCTAAAGGTTAGCTGCGATTGAAAGCGTTTTAACCTCGACTCACTTTCTGGAGATGCTTTACAAGAAAGCGTATCAAAATCGAAGGCGCCTTCTGTCCAACTTTTGCACGATTTCTCTAGTGCGAACAATCGGTTTACAACCTGCCTTAATAAAGGATTACCAGTGTTAAAGCTTTGCAATTGCTGTCTTACACTATCACAAAAAGTTAAAGATGGAAATAATTCTTCTCTGCGGTTCCAAAGCTCTATTCCATCTTGCACACCAGTTCTTAGACGTTCCTGTATCCAAGAGATATGCCCCTGCACATGCTCTTTACTGCTAGCATGAATAATTATTATTGTATCAGAACTCAAGTCATCATCTTCAAGCCAAGTTCTTGTACTAACAGTCTTTTGTTATACTACATCAGCTAGCAACCGTTGATACATGGTTAATACTACTAAATGTTGATCTACGAAACACTGCCTCCTGTTTGTGTACTATGCGCCTCTAATGGTAAATGGATACTATCAAATTTTATATATAGAGCTTTAGTACTACAAGTTATAAACTCAGCATTTTTAGACGATTTGAACTAGAAAATCGCAAGATATTCAGATTCTGCAATCGATGAGAGTGCTTAAAAAGTGATTAACTTAGATACCAATACTGCCAAAGTGTTGAACCAAAAGGGGATCAACTGCAATACCGACAAAATTACAACTTATTAAGGGATTCCCAAATAAAAAAATCTCCACTCATTTCTTGTGGGATGGGCGTCCTCGCTCGCCCGTCTTAAACTCAGAGCGGGCAAGGATGCCCACCCCACAAGATGATTAATTTACTTCGCTACAACCATACTTACTGGTTTAACCCCTGCCATATCTAAGATTGGCGCGATTAAATCTTCGCGTTTGACTGCCATCATATGCACGCCTTGGCAGAGTTGCCGCGCGATTTGCACTTGTTCAGCAGCAATTTTTACTCCCTCGGATAAGGGGTCTTTGGCTTGCGCTAATCTATCGATAATATGCTGGGGTATATTTACTCCTGGTACTACCCGGTTGATGAATTCGGCGTTTTTGGCTGATTTCAACAGGAATATTCCGGCGAGTATGGGTTTATTACACCCAGCGGCTATGGTATCCATAAATTTTTCCAATCTTTCAAAATCAGTTATTAGCTGACTTTGGAAAAATTGGGCGCCTGCTTCTACTTTTTTCTCAAACCGACTTTGCAACCCCGACCAACTTTTACATTGCGGGTCAACTGCGGCGCCTACAAATAAGTCTAACGCCCCATCGGTCAGGGGTTTATCGTTATAATCTACTCCTAAATTGAGTTTTTGAATAACTTGCAACAAACGCACAGCTTCGAGGTCGAAGACGGCTTTACAATCGGGGTGGTCGCCTGCTTTTACAGGGTCGCCTGTTAAAGCTAGGATATTTTGAATTCCTAATGCATGGGCGCCCATCAAATCAGCTTGTAATCCAATACGGTTCCTGTCCCGACATGCAAATTGACATATCGGCTCGATACCGTTTTGAAGTAAAATTGCTGACGCCACTAGCGGAGACATACGTAACACAGCACGGCTACCATCGGTAATATTGACGGCATGAACCCTCCCCTTAAGGGTCGCCGCCATTTGGAGCATGTGTTGCGGATTACCTCCTTTCGGTGGGCAAACCTCTGCTGTTACTAGAAACTCGCCGTTCCTAGCAGCAGCACGAAATGAACTGACTTTTACTGGAGTAATTGGTGTTAGTGTATCAAGCATAACAATGAGCATTTTCACTCTAAGTACAGCTGTAACACAACTTGACCCCAAGTGGAAAGCTCATTGTGGCAGAGAATACCCCATTGCTGTTTTTACGTCTTTTAAAGTCTGGTTTGCAACAACTTCGGCTTTTTGGCGCCCTTCACGCAGTACCGACTCCAAATAACCTTTATCTGCCATGACTTCCGCGTATTTATCTTGAATTGGTTTTAGAGCATTTATCGTTGTTTCGGTCAGTAACTTCTTGAAATCTCCCCATCCCATATCCGCACATTCTGCTGCTACGTCTTCTTTTGCCTTACCCGACAACAACATATATATTGTCAGCAAATTCTGACATTCGGGGCGCGCAGGGTCATCAAACACAATACCGCGTATCGGGTCTGTTTTACACCGTTTAATTTTCTTGGTAATTTCATCGGGTGAGTCAAGTAAATTAATACGACTACCTTCCGCAGGGTCTGACTTCGACATTTTTTTAGTGCCGTCAGTGAGACTCATTATACGGGCGCCGTCTTTACGAATCATTGGTTCAGGAGACTTTAATACCTTTTTGCCCTTGCCAAATAGATGGTTGAACCTGTCAGTAATATCGCGCGTTAATTCGAGGTGTTGCTTTTGGTCTTCACCCACAGGTACTTTATCAGCGTTGTACAACAAAATATCCGCAGCCATCAACACAGGATAGTCGAGCAACCCAACACCAACGTTTTCCCCTTGCTTAACAGCTTTTTCCTTGAACTGAATCATATCTGTAAGCCAGTTCATGGGTGTAATACAGTTAAGTAGCCAAGCTAGTTCGCTGTGGGCAGAAACATGCGACTGCACAAAAATATTGGAGTACTGTAAATCAATACCACACGCCAAATACAACGCTGCAATAGTATATGTATCGCTTGCCAGCGTTGCCGGGTTGTGAGGTGCAGTAATAGCGTGCAAGTCCACCACGCAAAAATAATTATCGAACTGGTCTTGAATCTCCACCCAATTACGAATGGCGCCGAAATAGTTACCTAAATGCAAGTTACCAGTTGGTTGAACTCCAGAAAGAATACGTTGCCTGCCCATAGCCTTTAGTTTAATGATTTAGCTATTATAAAGAGACATTTATAACGTTGCCGTTACAAAGCAAATATAATTTTGGCATTAAAGGGGCGCCTTAATCTAACAACACCTTTTCTGTGGTACTTAAGTATTACTCCAGTCATATTTAAGATTCGGGAACTATAAGTTCTAAGTTTGGAAAGTAAGTACGGTAGCGATTAACATCTCTGGTTAAAAGCATCATATTTTTGACTGCTGCATGGGCACCGATGTAAAAGTCTGGTAAAGGAGACTGCTTTGTTCCGCCTTTTTTACGATAGTTAATAAAACATTTTCCTGCTAAAAAAGCTGCTTCCCAAGGTAAATTCAAACGTTGAAAAATATTGATAGGCAAAACAGCTTCTAGTTCTTCTATTTTTTCAAACCCGGTTGACACTTCAGCATAAATAATGGGATTTATATTAAGCTGAGTTAACTGTGCATATTCAGCTAGTTTATTTGCTGACCAATCAAACCAATTTGGGTCTTCAGTGACAATATCGAGAATAACGTTGCTGTCAACCAGTATTTTTTTCATTCCTCTCCTCTAGTTAGTGACATAATTTCAGAGGTAGTCATTTTTACTGTTGCTTTACCTCGCATCATGTCTACTAGTTTTTCGCCAGCGGTAAGATTTGAATTAGCTTTTTTTAAGTAGACCACATCTCCAATAAGTTCAAATTCGACTTCAGTGTTGGGTAAAAGCCCTAATTTATCTCGTATTTCAGCGGGAATAGTTACTTGTCCTTCAGGTGTAATTTTCATATTTTTGCATTTAAGTAAGGAATTTTGTCTCAATAGTACTATATAGTATACAGTTTATTTAGTTTAGCAGTAAAACTGCTTGTTATTGAGAAACTACGATAACTTAATATATTCACATTTTGGAGGAAATTCTTCTTTAATATCTGTAGGAGTAAATGTAAGTTTCCATTTATCAACATTGTTTATTTCAATACAATCATCAACATCCGCAATACTATCTTCAATTACAATAGTATCATCATGATGACGCTGTTTTAGCTTTAAACAAAGTTGTTTTCTTGCTTTTGCCTGAGCTTCTTTTTTGCTACTTGCTACATAAAACCCTGACTGATGTACTTCCCCAAAAAAGTTAGGCTCATAGGCGCCGAAGTTGATAAAATACAATTTCAAAGCACTCTCAGCTAAATCACTTTCATTACTTAACGCATCCGCAGGTAAAACATCTATTTGATAGCCATCTACATAATTCAATTCAACCCAAGCATCGACATGTAAAGCCTTACGAATGCCAAACCACTTTTTCTCGAGTATCGGGAATGTTGAGTGTAAGTCGGCGCCAACTGCAAATACAACATCATGTACCTCAATATTACAACCCTTGGCATGACCACCCAAGTATACAGCAAATAGCTTGATTGATGTCATTATTCTCGTTCCCTAATATATTGAGGTAGCTCTTGCCCTGCAAGATACAAGTTTTTATAAGAAGTCATCCTCCTCCAATACTTCCTCACTTGTTAAAGGAGCTTGCGAGCTATGACGTACATGAAGCACAAACACTGTATCCTCGCGAATGGTGAATAAAATTCTGTACTTGTTTCTTGATTTACCGTTTTGAAGCTGGCGAATTTCCGAAGCAAGAGCATCATTTTCAGGAGCTAGGGCGCAACGTCGGGGTTTTTCTTGCAAACTGGCAATAGTATTCATCAGTCCGCGAAACCACTTATCCGCATAGTCTGGGTTACGCTCGTTCAGCCAAGAATAAGCTGTGTCAATTTCTGTTCTAGCAGTTTGAGTGACCTTAACTTGAAATGCCATATTTTTTCCGCATTTCTTGCTCAAATTCGCTTAGAGAAATTGTTCTACCCGCTTCTACATCCTCCAAACCCTGCTTTATTCCTGCAATCGTTTCTAGCCTTTCCAAGGTATCAAGCAGCTTTTGGTAAGATTGTGCATCCTGAACTACAAGTTCGGCTTTACCGTTAACTGTTAGTACTACAGGATTTCCGCTCTGCTTCATTTGCTCTATAAATTCTAAGGTGTTGCGCTTAAAGCTTGAAAGTGAATGAATATCTCGACCAATGTTTAGCATAAGATAAAGATAGCATTAAATTTGCACTTAATTTAATGCTACCTCAAAAGTCCTATTCGGTACAAGTATTCCGTTTATATTGAGGATGGGTTGTGTAAAATCGCAATCTTATATAATTAGGACTTCCAATGAAGAAGCTTTTTGTTAAGTAATTTCGACAGATTAAATGTTTGTACTTGTTACATATCAAGTTTTTTTGAGCTTTTTAACCTTAAGTATTACTACGTAATTTAATTTTTAGTGAAATAATTTATACTAAAAATGGGCAACCTTAAATAAGTATTGATACTTCAGGTTGCAAGCATATGCCGCTAGACTATGTGAATACATGCGGAGATGAAAAGCCTTAAAAACCATGCTTTTTCCTCCCTGCTACCCCTGCCACCCCTGCTACAAGAGCTTTTTAAGACTTATGTGTACACGGTAGCCCTTATTAAGGGGGGGTTGGGGGGGATCAAAACCAATTACATCACAGACTCATAAGCTTCATTCAATTTTTCTGCTGAATGTTCAAGCCCGCTTTGTTCTTCTTCACTTAATGGTATATGTAACTTGCGCTCGATACCTTTTTTACCAATAATACACGGAAGACCCAAAACTACTTCCTCACCTATTTTATATTCAGAATCTGCTTTTACTGACACAGTAAATATTTGTTTCTCATCCCGCAGAACAGTATCAACTAGTTGAGCGGCTACAGTAGAGATACCGTGACTAGTACCACCTTTGCGTTCTCCTATCGCATACGCACGCTTACGGGTGTTCTCAACATATTCAGATTTTATTTTATCTAAAGACGTACCTTGGGGAAGTGAAAACTTTTCTAAAGGAATGGCGCCAATTAGTGCATTTGACCAAACAATAACTGAAGTATCACCATGTTCACCAATAACATATATATTAGCATCTTGTTTACTAATATTAATTAACTTACCTAGCTGATAACGTACTCGTGCAGTATCTAAAACTGTTCCTGAACCAATTATTAAGTTTTCTGGTCGAGTTGAAGTTTTGATAGCAATCCTTGTTAGTACATCAACTGGGTTGCTAATTATAATTAAAATCGCATCCGGCGCCACTCGGTCAAGTTCTTTAATCGTCGAGCGCATAATATCAGCATTATCACTCAATAACTCTAAACGACTTTGACCTTCTGAAGCCTGGGCGCCAATTGTGATAACAATAACATCACAATCAGCAAAATCTTCGTATTTATCTGTAGGTAATATATCGCATTCTTCGAGTAAAGGAATTGCGTCTTCAATATCCCACGCTTCGCCTTCTGCTTTATCTTTTGTGCGGTTATATAATACAACCGATACACATACACCCATCATAACTAAAGCATTTGCAACAGCGGCGCCAACACGACCGGCACCAACTACACCAACTTTGGATAATTTGCTATTCATTTCTCACGAGTGCCCGCACTTGATTTTCTTTTAAAGAATAATTGACGCGCAATGGGTTATTTCTGTATCTGTGGTTTGAAGTTTCTCTCGTTATAGGGTAAAAATTATTTATTAATTGTTAAATATAATCCTAACTATGCGCGAATTATACCCACACCGAGAACCTTTAAACGAGGGTAAATTAAAAGTTTCTGATTTACATACAATTCATTATGAGGAATCTGGTAATCTTCAAGGTAAACCAGTAGTACTGCTACACGGTGGGCCAGGTGGTGGGTGTCCTCCTTTCTATCGTCAGTTCTTCAACCCGGAAAAATGGCGCCTAATAATGTTCGACCAGCGAGGATGCGGAAAAAGTACACCTCATGCTGAACTACGGGAAAATACAACATGGGAGTTAGTTGCTGATATTGAAAAACTACGCGAACACTTAAATATAGATAAATGGGTAGTTTTTGGTGGCAGTTGGGGAAGTACATTATCACTAGCTTACAGTCAAACTCATCCCGAACACTGTAAAGGGTTAATATTACGTGGTATTTTCATGCTACGGAAAAAGGAAATAGACTGGTTTTACCAAGAAGGCGCCAGTAATATTTTCCCAGATGCATGGGAAGAATATTTAAAACCTATCCCACCTGAAGAAAGACACGATATGCTCACAGCATATTACAAACGCTTAACAAGCGATGATATGAAAGTAAGACTCTCTGCAGCGCGCGCATGGTCAATATGGGAAGCAAGTACAAGCAGATTATTTATAGATAAAAACTTAATGCAGACCTTTGGCGAAAGTGAATTTGCCGATGCATTTGCACGTATCGAATGCCATTACTTTATCAACAAAGGCTTCTTTGAACACGACGACCAACTACTAAGAAACGTAGACCGCATTCGTAATATTCCCGCTGTAATAGTCCAAGGTAGATATGACGTAGTGTGTCCAATGATATCAGCATGGGAACTACACAAAGCATGGCAAGAAGCTGAATTAATAGTAGTACCAGATGCTGGACACTCAATGAGCGAACCAGGAATTGCCAGCGCTTTAATAGGCGCCACAGATAAATTTAGCGAACTCTAATCTGTAACGTATATATAATCTTCGGGTGCGTTACGGCACGACAAACCAGCAACGCGCGCGAGCAACCTTCAGGCCCGTAACGCACCACCAACCAATTAAATAAACAGAGGGTTCCCAAAATGAAAGACGCAAACAAAAAGCAAAAACAGTTAGAGGCTAGATGTGAGACTAACAACGAATGTATTTTAAGCGATATAGACCGAGATTTATTTCTATCTCTAATCGAAAATCCACTAGAACCAAATGAAGCTTTAAAATTAGCTATGGCAAGATTTAAAAATGAGTACAAAGGTGAGTAAAGAGCGAAATTCTACACTGTATCACTAGTGGTTGGTTTATTCTCCTCTGTGCCCTCGACGCCTCTGTGGTAAAAAAATGTATGTGAGACATAAACCTATTTACTTATTATAAATATACAATAATTATACTAATCGTTAGCTAGTGATTTTTGTTTTTGAACTTTTAATAGACCATATTATACTAGGACCAACTTTGATAACCATTTGGTCAGGAGTGAAAACTTCCCAGTAAGGTAAATCAGTATCTTCTTTATCAGGAAATAATATTAAATCACATTTATTCCCAAAACTAACAGTCAAAATCAGATTTGGATAGCTAATTTTCACGTTAGTTATAGTATTGTCTTTTATAATATTTATTTTGTTTTTAATTCCCTCCGGGTCATCGTCGGAAGATACTACAACTTTATCTAAACAGTTAAGTTGCCATTGGGTTGCTCTTGTACCTAATATCCACGCTCCTTTTTCCTTACCTGCCATTGATTTTTGCAAGTAAGGTATTTTTTCTCCAATATGAAGAGTTAATTCATCTCCATAGCTTAAATTAGCCTTCCAACAGGTTTCTCCAATTAATCCATTCATTATTTGGAGAAGCTGATTTAAATCGCTAGGTTTAATTATATCTTTGACTTGAGTTTCTATCATATTTTATCTACTTCACTTAATATTATCCTAATCCTAAAAATTCACGAGCTTTTTGCCTAAGTTCTTGGTAAGTAAAGTCCCCACGCTCATGTTTTGTTCCAACATTCCCAGACTCTTTTTCTTCCTCAATAAAATCGCCAAAGTCTCTTCTCTCCTCCTCTGTCATATCAAATTCACGAGCAACAGCTTCTAATTGCTGAATATCTTTTTTACCCAAATATGCTCTCCTAGAAATTTAGAAGCCATAACAAAACCAAAAATTAAAGTCAGCTATAGCAATAATCCAATGTTAAATTTTTTACTCTTCTTCGACAAGTCCAAACTCCAGACGTAACTCTTCTACTGTTCTTGGTTTAAAGGTCTGTGATGAAGCGCGTTCAATAGCAGCAACCAAACGTGATGCATTTTCAGGTGACTGAAATAAATAGGCAGTTTCAATAATGCTGTTAAGTTCTGCGGTTGGAATAACTGCAACGCTTTCGGCGCCTTACGAGCGTTACTACAACTGGTTCACGGGTTGAGAGTGCTTGCTCATAAATTTTATCAAAGTTATTGCAAGCTTCGATATAGGTAGTTGAGTCAGGCATATATTTGTTTTATATGGATTATATTAATGCTAGCAGCGTTTGCTCAAAGCTTACAATGAGGCGTCAATCATATTTTTTTGGCAAATAAGTCTAGGAGATACATTGAAAAAATTAGCCAACTTTTCAACTTCATCTTGACTTGGCGCCCTTTTACCACTCAAGATTTCTTCAACTTTAGTATCAGTGCCCAAAATTGATATTAAATCTTTAGGCTGGAGGTTAGATTCTTCTAGTAAAGCTTCTATCATCTCAATTCCTTTTAAAACAGGCATAGGTTCATGCTGTTGTTCATAGTCATAAACCAAAGTACCAAGCACTTTTAGATAGTCTTTGTCATCCTGAGTAATATTTTTTTTATCTAAAATAGAATCGATTCGTTCTTGAGTAGCTACTAACTCAGCTTCGTTAGTAATTGGACGCGGAGGAAAAGTAGTAATTAGCTCAAGATAATAATTGCTAGGCGCTTTTAAACCAGTCGTCATCTTTCCAGGTATCCTTATCGTATTCGGCGTGGGTAAGTACAGCACGTATAAATGCTATCTGGGATTCATAATCCATAATCTATATAGGTTATTAGCCTATATTTATTGCCACCAATATTAAAAACAGTAAAATTACCAACTAAATCGGCTGATGCAAAGACTTGTCGTAAATCTTTCAAATTATCGAATTTTTCATCAGACACACGTTCATACCATAATAGTAGTCCTTTTTTAGAAGAGGAATGTTTTTCCCAAAACTCTCTAAGCTTATTTTTGCTAATAACACGCATATAAAATGTTATTTTACACCCTGATTTTTAATAACCAATAATTATTAAAACAGTTTTATTTCTTCTGTATAATGTCCCTATACTATTTCAATAGTAAAAATAGTATAGCTAATCTTTTATTTGTCTATTATGGCAAGTAATAATAAGCAATGTTAAAAATAAATTCGCTTTCTCGCAATAAGCTCTAATAAGAAGGGCGGGCAAGGATGCCCGCTCCACAAAAGTTATATTTTACTAAGCACTTACTACTCAGCACTCAGCACTCAGCACTTTCTACTGATTACTCTTACTCTGCCCAAACGATTAATCTGGGTTCGTAAGCGCTTGATAGGTATTCGTGTTTTGGAAGTACGCGCAGTGATAATCCTTGTAAGCCGGATGTATTGTATACAATTTCGGCTGTGTAAGTACTTAAATCGTTTTCGTCGGTGCCTTTGTATTCCATTACAACAGGTTCACCGTTGACAATTTCGCCGTTGGCATCGATGGCGCCTTGATATAATTCAACTTGCACATCGTCTTTTTTCAAGGAAGCCAAGTCAACTTTTGCTGTAACACTAACAGTTTGGTTAACTAAAATATCAGTTCCAGATGATACGTTAATATCTTTGATTTTGATATTAAACCAACTGGTTCTTAATTTGTCTTTCCAATCTGCAAGTTCTTTAGCTGGAGCGTAATTATTTGCTATGAGATTGTGGTAACGGTCGCTAGCTGGGAAATACGCGCGTTGTGCATATTCTCCTACCATCCGTGCGGTGTTGAAGAAAGGACAATTCAAGCGAATTGCATCTTTCATTTTCGCTACCCAATGTCTCGGTAATGCGTCAGCGTCACGGTCGTAGAACAATGGCACGACTTCTTTCTCTAATAAATCGTATAGCGCATTTGCTTCGATTTCGTCTTGGTAGTTGGGGTCATCGTACATTTCACCATGTCCAATAGCCCAACCTGTGCTTACATAGTCTGCTTCGTCCCACCAGCCATCAAGAACGCTCAAATTTGGTAAGCCGTTCATTGCCGCTTTCATACCGCTTGTTCCCGAAGCTTCGCGTGGGCGCCTTGGTGTATTTAACCAGATATCGCAACCCGACACCATCAACCGTGCGATGTAAATATCATAATTAGGAACAAAGACGATTTGTTTTTGTAAGCCTTCTTCTTCAATAAAGTGGTTAATATCGCGAATAAGTTCTTTACCTGGGATATCTTTGGGGTGTGCTTTACCAGAAATTACAAACTGTACTTTACGGTCTTTGTTTGCCAATATAATCTTTCTGATGCGCTCGATATCGCTCATCCAGAGTGTCGCACGTTTATAAGTGGCAAAACGGCGGGCAAAACCAATTGTAAATACTTTCGGGTCAAGAACTTCTTGCGCTTGCGCTATCTCTGATGGTGAGGCGCCTCTATCACGCAGGTGTTTAACCAAACGGTCACGTACATAAAGTACCATATCCAAGCGACAACGTTCATGGTTACGCCACAATTCCTCATCTGGTATGGCGTCCATACGTTCCCATAACGGACTATCTACAGCTGCCGATGACCAGTTGGGTCCTAAATAACGGTCGTATAGTTCTTGTGTTGATTTTGCTACACAGCTACGAGCATGTACACCGTTTGTAATGGCGCCAATAGGTACTTCATCAACAGGTACACCTTGCCATAGTCCCTTGAACATCTGACGCGATACAACTCCGTGTAACTGTGCTACACCGTTCGAGAAAGTTGCCATCTTTAAAGCCAGTACCGCCATACTAAACGGCGCCGACAAATCACCCGTATTCTCTCGACCTAAACCGAGAAATTGCTCTTTGTTCATGCCGAAAATATCAGCGTAATACCCCAGGTAATGCAGCATCTTGTCAGGCGAGAACAAATCTATTCCAGCAGGTACAGGGGTATGGGTAGTAAAGATATTCGAGGAAATTACAACTTGCCGCGCGGTTGAATAATTCAAACCTTTCTCTTGAATGTAGATGCGGATACGTTCTAATGCTGAAAACGCCGCATGTCCTTCGTTCATGTGGTACGAAGTTACATCGTAACCCAAAGCTTTAAGCATCCGCACACCACCAATACCAAGCATAATTTCTTGGTGGATACGCATGTCGATATCACCACCATATAACTGGTCGGTAATATTATGGTCGTAAGGATTATTTGGCTCAATATTAGTATCGAGCATGTAGAGTGGTACAGACCCTACTTGAACTCGCCACACACGCGCGTAAACCTTGCGTCCAGGGTATTCTACCTCAATTATTAACTCCGAACCGTCCTCAGATCGTTCGAGGTGTAACGGCATGTTGTAAAAATCGTTGATGGGGTAACGTTCTTGTTGCCAACCATCAGCGTTGAGGTACTGTGCGAAATATCCTTGCTGATAAAGTAAACCAACACCAACCAAAGGTAAACCTAAGTCACTAGCACTCTTGAGGTGATCCCCAGCCAAAACTCCTAAACCACCTGAATATACAGGTAAGCAGTCAGCCAACCCAAACTCAGCAGAAAAGTAAGCGTAACATTCCTTTGGTTTACCTGCACGCTGTTTTTGATACCAGGTGCGTTCTTTCAGATAATCTTCTAATTGTTGCGCTGCACGACCCATTTGCGCCAGGAAGCCTTCATCTTCCACTACTTCCGTTAAACGCGCTTGGCTAATTGTACCCAGCATCAATACTGGGTTGTGACGACTACTTTCCCATAAATTGGGGTCTAGGCGCCGAAATAAGTCTTTTGCTTCTACATTCCAATCCCAATGCAAGTTATATGCGAGTTTTCGCAATGGTTCTAGTCGAGATGGTAAAGATGGTGATACGTTAAAAGTGCGAATGGGCTGCATAGAGGGATGCCTACTCTAATATCTAGCTATGGGTATTGTTCACTGTCTTAACCCAATGTTGCTTACTATTTATACTATCTTTGTGATATTTTAATGACTTTGTAAACTTATATTAACTTCTTAAATTTCCGCCTTAAACAAGCCAAAAATCGCCTCTTACTTCCATATCGTCTATTTTCCGCGTATTTACTAAAGGAAAACTTAACCTTTGGCGCCTGAGTTTAGAGTGGAGAATATTGAGTTGCTATCGAGTTGGTATTGAGTTATAAGAGTTGATCCCCCCAACCCCCCTTGGTAAGGGGGGCTAAGAATGATTCCTATTCCCCCCTTACCAAGGGGGGCAGGGGGGATTTACTCGTTATCAAGATTGCAATATTTTCTTGATATCCTTCATCAATAAAAAGAGATGTAGGAGGTCGGTTGGACTAGATTCAAAATCAAACTTTTCATACCAAGCGCGCGCGCTATCATCTTTAGCGTGAACAAGCAATGCCCTTATTCCTGCTATATCAGCGGCTTGATATGTTCGCTTTAATGCATCTTTCAATAATCCCTTACCTATTCCTTTTCCTTGTTCTCTCTTAGATACTGCTAAACGAGCCAAAATCATTACTGGTATAGGATGTTTCGCCAACCCTTTAGACACACGAGTTGGCGCCTCATCGTGCATAACGGCGCCGACGGTTAAACTGTAGTAGCCAATTACACGTTCATCTAAACAACCTACATAAGTTTGGGCGCTGTTGGACTGTTGGTTCTGAAAAGCATAACGTTGGAGAAAGCGATTCAAATCTGAATTTCCACAGTCAAAATCTTCAATATTATGAGTTGCCGATAATTTTTCGATTTTTAGCACAAACCAAAAATACCTTATTCAAACACACTTGGCTCTGTCAAAAGACGTTTTAAATTAGGCTTATCTTGTGTAGGACGGTCTAAGGCTTCTTGAAAAGCTTGCCATTTTTCATCATCCAACACAAATAAAACGCGATTTGTTAATGTTTCTGATGCTGCTGTTAACCCATGCTCTAGCAAAAACTCGCTGACATTCTTGTGTGACGCGGATGCTGCCTGCTGTAACAATTTCTTAACAGCGGGACTTGTACGAATATCAATTCTTTCAGATTTCGATTCAGACTGGCTTTGCATTTTATAGATTGTATTTAAACATCTACCTGTATTATACACACAACGTCACGACAATATAATTCATCCCGCAGGATAGCTAACCGTCCCGCTTGTCACTTAGCATCATAAGTGCGGAATAAGTAAGATGCATAACCAACCACCTCTCTAGCAGTAGAGTAAACATCTCGTAATTCGTAAAAATTAGCATGGGCTGAGTAAACTTGAGAAATACCAAATTTATTTAGCGCTAGCTTAGAGCGGGGTATATGGAAGTATTGAGAAATAACCATTACACTTTGCCAATTATTTTCTTTCATAATGCGAGCGGTGTTTTTAGCAGTTAAATAAGTTGTGTTACCTTTGCTATCTACATAAATACGCGCTTCTGGTATTCCATGAGCAACGAGGTACTGTTTCATAACTACTGCTTCGTCAAAACCTTCAATACCCACTCCACCACTTACAATTACATTTGCAAACAAACCTTGTTGATACAATTGAATTGTTTTATCTAATCTCGCTTGTAAACGAGGTGAGGGTTTCCCATTGGTTTCGACTTTATTACCAAGCACCACAGCACTATCTGCTTGATGAATATCATCATGTAACCCATCAATTACTAAAATTGCTGCTGGAACACAGAGCGTTGAAAGTACTCCAAGTGCAAGAATTATTTTAAAAAGGCGCTTCATTAATCAGATTTGATTCAATAGTGTAGATTCATAGCTCTATATTTTAATCCCCCCTGCCCCCCTTAATAAGGGGGGTAAAAGAAGTTTTTCTTAGCCCCCCTTATTAAGGGGGGTTGGGGGGGATTTGTTTCAACCCACCAAAATTAATCACACAAACCATTAGACTTTGTTTGTAACCAATAACTTATCCGTTACATCCGTTACATCCGTTGCCAACTTTCTTAACAATACCTAAATTACTTGAGAATGGTTATTCATGTAAAATATAAACAAACAAAGTTCAATTTGCATATATTTACCTAAAATCTACCTATATAAATCTATATCTCTAATTTGATATAGCCCTCAATATTAAACTTACTGGTTAATATGGACGATAAATTTTATACTAAAATTCTATTAATGTCCGCAAATCCTCTCAGTACATCTAGATTGCGTCTAGATGAGGAAATGCGTGAAATTAAAGAGGGTTTAAAGCGTTCTAAGCACCGTGACAAATATATAATCAACACAGCAGAAGCAGTTAGGTATAGGGATATCCACAGAGCTATTCTCGATTACGAGCCGCAAATTATACATTTTTCTGGACATGGTGCGGGTGAGGAAGGGTTGCTATTTGAATCGGAGGCAGGTCAAACTAGATTTATTGATGCAGCAGCTTTAGCTCAATTATTCCAACTCTTTAGCGAGCAAGTAGAGTGCGTTGTTCTCAATGCTTGCTACTCTGAATATCAAGCAAAGGAAATAGCCCGACATATCAATTATGTGGTGGGTATGAGTAATACAATTGAAGATAGAGCAGCATTAGAGTTTGCTGTAGGTTTTTACGATGCGTTAGGAGCAGGTAAAGGTTATAAATTTGCTTATGAACTAGGTCGCAGTTTGATTAAAATTGCGGGAATACCCCAGGAGTTAATACCGCAGTTAGTTACAAAAGATGATTTACAGGCGCCATCCGAATCACAATCTCAGGTAGAATTGCCAGATACCGCTGATAATAACTTTGATACCGATATATATATTAACCGACCGCCAATAGAGACAAAATGCTATGAAACCATTTTACATACAGGCGCCTTGATACGAATTAAGGCGCCAACTAAAATGGGCAAGACTTCACTATCAGAAAATTTGCTCTCTTATGCTAGCGAACAGGGTTATGCAACAGCAAAACTAGATTTAAAGCTAGCAGATAGTTCGGTACTTGATAACTTACAAAGCTTTTTACAATGGTTGTGTGCGGATGTTTCCGATAGTTTGGATATGGAAACGAAGCTATCGGAGCATTGGGAAGATATATATGGATTAAATAAAAACTGTACTCGTTACTTTCAACGCTATTTATTGACCAATATTGAAAATCCGCTTGTACTTGCCATAGATAACTTTGAACTACTGTTTGAATACCCTGATATATTCTCCGAATTTAGCAAACTCCTGCGAAGTTGGTATGAAAAAGCCAAACAAGGGGATAAGATAGGCAACATTTGGAAAAAAATGCGCTTAATTGTCGTTCATTCCACAGATGCTTATCCTACACTCGATACCAACTATTCTCCGTTTAACGTTGGGTTAGCGGTTGACTTACCAGAATTTACTCAGGGTCAGGTAGAAGCAGTAGCTAGAGGATATCACTTAAACGGGAAAGTTGGAGAACAAGGAGTAAATCAATTAATGGAGCTAGTAGGAGGACATCCTTATTTAGTGCAACAAGCATTTTCAAACTTGAAAAATAAGCAAACTAGTCTCAAACAGCTTTTACAGCTTGCACCAACCGAACAAGGTATTTATGCAAACCATTTACGTCAGTTGCTCTGGAACTTACAGCATAACCCTTTATTAAAAGATGCTTATAAAAAGGTAGTGATGGCTAAATATCCTGTACCTGTTGATTCAGAGGTTAGCTTTAAATTACAGAGTTTAGGTCTAGTAAAGCTTTCTGGTAATGATTGTATTCCTAGCTGCGATTTATATAAACAATATTTTTGCGCGCGTCTTGTAGCATAGGCATCTTGCCTGTGCAGTCACATATTTTTTTAACCACAGAGGCGCCGAGGACACAGAGGAAAAATTATTAAGATATCTACTGCAAAAGGCTAAGATTCGTACTTCTGTCATGCTGAGGAACGAAGCATCTTAAAAATTTCAAGGTACGAAGCATCTTAAAAATTTCGTTTGCTTGAGGACATACTGTGTAACTCACAAAATTTTATGACTTAAACTAGTACTTTAAGTAAAAGAGGCGCCATTAAATATAACCTACTCGTTTGCAGTATAAATTCCTAACTCCCCTACAGACGTGACATGTCACGTCTCTACAATTCCTAACTCCCATTATGTTAGAACAATACATTTTTTCCGGTAGTCTCCCAGAAAATGCAAGCACCTATGTAAAGCGCGAAGCTGATAAAGAATTATATGAAGGACTCAAAGCTGGTAAATTCTGTTACGTTCTTAATTCCCGACAATCGGGAAAATCTAGCTTGCGAGTGCGAACCATGCAACGGTTGCGAGATGCGGATGTTGCTTGTGTATCGATAGATTTATCTAGCGATAGTGTTCAAGATGCGACACCGGAACAGTGGTATGTGGGTTTGATAGATTATTTCATTGAAAGCTTTGATTTAGATGTGGAGTTAGGGAAATGGTGGAGCAAATACCAATTACTTTCCCCATTATCTCGGTTTCGCAAGTTTATCGAAGAGGTTTTGCTTGTTGAAGTTCGCGAGAATATTATTGTTTTTATCGATGAGATAGATAGCGTTCTCAGTTTCAAGTTTCCCACCGATGACTTTTTCGCTTTTATTCGCGCTTGTCACAATCAACGAGTCGATAATCCTGAGTATAACCGCCTTGCCTTTTGTTTACTAGGGGTTGCATCGCCAAGTAATTTAATCTCAGATAAAAACCGTACCCCGTTTAATATTGGTCAAGCAATTATACTCAAAGGGTTTCAACTGCATGAAGCGGAACCGTTAGAAAAAGGGTTAAGTCCTTACTTTGAAGATACGCGCGCGGTAATCAAAGAAATATTACACTGGACAGGAGGACAACCATTTTTGACGCAAAAGCTATGTCAGTTCATGGTTGAAGAATCAAAAACAGCAAATCCCCGTACTGTCGAGCAAATAGTCAAAGCAAAAATAATTGAAAATTGGGAATCACAAGACTTTCCCGAACATCTACGTACTATTCGCGATAGAATACTCCGGAATGAAGAACGTGCGGGGTATTTATTGGAGTTGTACCAGCAAGTGCGCGCGTCTGGGGAGATTACAAATAATGACAGCATTGAGCAAAGTGAGTTAATGCTGTCAGGGTTAGTAGTGAAGGGAGAAAATAAATTACGAGTTTTAAACCCAATTTATTATCAGGTCTTTAATCAAAACTGGATTGATACAGAGCTAAAAAAATTACGTCCTTATTCCGAAGTGTTTCGAGCTTGGGTTGCTTCTGGATGTAGCGATGAGTCGCGACTTTTGAGAGGCAATGCGCTCTTTGATGCTGAAGAATGGGCAAAGGATAAGAATTTAACTCATCAAGATAAAGAGTTTTTAGCCGATAGTAGAAACAAAGAAACTCAAGAGGAAATTGCTGCACAAAAAAAAGAAGCGCAGTTGGAGAGGGAGAGGAAAGATAGAGAAGCGGCTGAGAAAAGGAACCTATTATTAACCGAAGCGAATATTAAAGCTAAACGGCAGATTCGTAATGGTTCGGCTATTTTATTATTAACTTTATTGGCTGCTGTCACGTTAGGAATATTTGCAACAGGAGAAGGTAATAAAGCACTAGAAGCACAACAACAGTTTAAAAATGTTAAAAAACAAGCGGAAGAACAAGGGAAAAAAGTTAGAGAATCTCAACAGCAAGTTCAAAGCTTACAAGCAACCGCTAACGTTGCCGGACGAGAAGCACAACAAGCAAGCAAAAAAGCTCAAGAGGAACGAGGAAAAGCTCAAAAAGCAGAACAAAATGCTAAAGATGCTAATAAAAAAGTGCTAGAAGCAACAAAACAAGCTCAAAATGCAAAAATAGATGCTAATAATGCTAATCAAGATGCCGAGAAAGCCAAAGAAAAAGCCAAATTAGAACAAAAAAAGGCTGCACAAGCAGAAGAAAAAGCTCAAGAAGGACAACGTAACGCTAATAAATCACAAATTAGAGCTAATGAGGCTAATGGAAAAGCGATAGAAGCACAACAGAAAGCGCAAGAAGCGCAACAAGAAGTAGGAAAGTTAAAAGATAAGCTTATTTTGGCACAGAAAGAAGTTGAAACTGTTCAACAACTATCTAAATTAGCCGGAGACTTACGAGATAAAAATCTGACATTTGAGTCAGATGAAGCTTTAAGACAGGCTGGTTTATCCTTTAGAGTTAATAACCATAACCTTAAACAAGCGCTTTTACTTGCTTCAATAGCGCGAGCATATAAACAACTTAACAACCCTAAAGCAGATGCGGAAATTAAAAAAAGTTTAGAAGAACTGAATAAGAGCCAAAAAGAAAGTATAAATATTAATCAAAGAGTACAGATTAAAATTTTAGCTAAGAACATAGAAGGTAACATACTGGAAAATAAAAATGATGCAAAAGCCTTAAATTCGTATCAAGAAGCATTTCAAATTATTCAAAAATATTCAAGGCAAAAACCAACCTTCTATTCCAACGAAATAAATCCGTTTCAGCAAAATCAGAAAGAGCAAATTCTCTCAGCAAATGATATTGAATCGGGCTATCGAAGTTTAATTAATTTACTCATAAAAAATCAGAATCAAGAAGATTTGAAAACAGTGAGAGATTCTCTTAAAAATCACTTATACGCTGGACTCAAATATTCCTTAGAAGCAAAAGACTTGAAAGCAAAAAATTGGGAAGAGGCAGACAGAAAAACTGACCAACTTGTGCTCCATATTGCTAAGAGAGAAAAAGAAGGTTTTTTAGATACTCAAAGTCTAGAACAATTTTCTTGTACAGAACTAAAAGAAATTGATGATTATTGGAAGCAATACTCAAACGGGCATTTTGGCTTTAGCGTACAGAAAGACATTTATAAAGAGACGGGAAATAGGCTAGGATTAAAGCCCCAGGACTGGAATGACAAGGATACCGAAAACTATTACAATTTCGCACGTCGAGTTGGATGGTATAATGATAAGCTAGAAGAAACAGAAGGAAGAAGACAAAGCTCAGGTGGATTTATGCGCTACGAAGACTATATAGAGCGTATAAAAGATGACCCCTTAAACCCTACGGTACGAGGTGGGTTACCCTATGGAGATACCCTGGGGAGGGTTTACCCTATGGAGATACCCTTGAGGGGATTACTGATACGAGATGGGTTCTTTTCTCGCGTTGCGACTTGTAAACTGTAACATATAAGCGCTTCAGACTTTTATAAAGATTTATTACACGAGCATTTTCCACGCAATAATCAGCATTCCCGGATTTCGATACCTGGTCGATACCTGGCACTAGGGATTCTGGATTGGGGATTTTCGATTTCTGGATTGGGGATTTTCGATTTCGGATTGGGTTTTTTAGCAATATTACGTGTACGAAATAAATTTTGCCCACGCTGTAGAGACGTTACATGTAACGTCTCTACGTATGACGTATATAACGTATGTACGAGGGTTTATTAAATTCACCGACAAGGAGAGTTCTGGGAAATTTGACGGATAATTGCGGAAAATAATGTATTTTCACTCTCCCAAACTTCATTATTCATCATTGAAAAATTGTGCAGCAATTTTCTGGTCATAACAATTTGCCATTACAAACTTTTCTGCAACCTCACGCACTTCTGAGTCTGTAACTTCCCAATTATCCCAAGGTAGCTTCATTTGTCCAGGTGATGATTTCTTTTTCCCCTTGCCTTTTATCACCTTTGGTAACATCTTACTACCCCAGTGGTAGCGCTTCTCTGGTTTCGACTTGGGTGTATACTTTTTACAAAACGCGCGGTATCTTGCAGCACATTCTTCTAGACTTTTGCCCAAAGTTAAAAAAGCAGGATGCCATTTAGTTAACCCATCATCGGTTAACCTATCATAAGTACCATAGTTGCTGAAATCGTAGAAAAAACCCTGTTGCATTCCTGCGGCTTTGGGATTAGCGTGAATATACCGCAATGTCCTTAATGCACTTTGATGCTCGTGCTTATAAAAACCTGAACTGTGATATCTCTTTTCCCAAAAATGACCAGTACGATTCAACATACGATTAAAGCACATTGCTGTGTACCAGTTTAGCCAATGCATTATTCTAGGTAGGTGTTCGGGCAATAATGGTTCGAGTAAGTAATGAATGTGATTCGACATTATGCATACACCGTAAAGCTTAAAATCAAATTTATCCATTGCTTGTTTTATCGCGTAAATAAATACCTCTCGACATTCGTGACGTACTAAATTAAATTCGCGATTGTTACAGCGGGTAGTAACGTGGTAGGAATATCCGGGTTTGAGGTCGCGTGGTTTACGGGGCATTATAGATTGGTGGGTCAGGCGCCTTGCCGTTCCCTACATTTTTCGTAACAGCAGTCCAAGCCTACCTGAGTCAAAAGTTTTTGGTTGATGTTGTAATTATTCGTAATCGTGAACCTCTCCCCGTCACGAGGATAGGTTTGGAGAGGGGTTTTACACAATTCAAATATTGGCGCCTTTCCAAGCAGAAACTAGTGGTTCGTGTCATAAGTTTTGATGTGTTGACGCAGATTTTTGATCCCCCCTAACCCCCCTTAATAAGGGGGGAACAAGAGAGCTATTCTTAGCCCCCCCTTATTAAGGGGGGTTGGGGGGATTTAACTCTACACCCCAAAATTAATGACATGAACCACTAGATTTGTTCACCCAAACGAAAAACCTCAAACAATGATAAATATTATTTTAACCTGTTAATAATCATTATCATCAGTATACGCGCGAGTTTAATTCATACAAAAACAGCTTTGCACCCTGGCGCAAACGTTTTATCGAATGAGAATAATAGTGATTTTATATACACACAAATTATTACAGAATTTAATACTAAGTTACTATCAAGAATGATATTTTGGTATTTATCAAAACAGTTATAATAGAAACTGAATGACTCGATTCATACATGACCAGTTTAGTAAAGATTTTATCGAATCTTTACTGGCGCCTTTTGGTTCCATAAAAGCACCAAGTCGCGTTGCAGCAGAAGTAAAGATGATAGATATTTTATTTACTCCTCGTGTGCTGCAAAACCCTGAGTTAGCACCACTGGGTCTACTTGGAAAGTTTGCAGAGTTCCCTGCAATAATTGAGCCGTTTCGTAATCCGGTACAAGAAGATGATATTTCTGATTGTATAATCAGGGTATTGGAAGTTCAAAAAGCATTGCAGCGAGAAGCAAAGCGAAATAAAACTGTTTTGTCCGAAACAGCAATACCAAAACAATGGATTCTCACACCAACGATATCGGATGACATATTATCTAAATGTAAAGCAGACCCAGACGCAAACTGGATGTCAGGCGTATATCTTACAGCAGATATATTACGAACAGCAATCGTTGCTATACACGAGTTACCAAGTCGGTCTGAAACTTTGTGGTTAAGGATGTTAGGTCGAGATACAACACAGAAAAATGCCATTGATGAATTTATCTCGTTATCAGACAATAACTCTTTCAAGCAAGCGACGCTAGAATGTTTGTACAACTTCAAGCAAAATCTAGAATTTTATAAACCAGAAGATACAGAAGAAACGGAGTTACTTATGAGACTGGCGCCACTTTATCAACAAGACCGCGAACTTGCCAAGCAAGAAGGCAGAGCCGAAGGCAGAGTCGAAGAAGGACAACGCTTAGTTCTACGTCAACTAAATCGCCGTTTTGGTGAGATTGATGCATCAATAATAGAACGAGTTAGTTTATTGTCTACAGAGCAATTAGAAGCATTAGGGGAAGCGCTATTAGATTTTTCTGCTTTGAGTGACTTGGAAGCTTGGTTAAATCAAGTACTTCAATAAAATTAATTCTTTGAAAATTGAAGTATAGAAAAGCGCATTGTAGAGACGCGAAATTTCGCGTCTATAAGTAATGTTGCAATTATTGGTAATTAACCGGATATGATATAATGTCTCTCGGTTTTTTATAACATCCTATAATACCCTAAGAAATTATTTCAAAAGTATAAAATTCAACTATAAGCTTGGGAAATCCCCCCAACCCCCCTTATTAAGGGGGGCTTAAATGACTTTTTTTCCCCCCTTATTAAGGGGGGTCAGGGGGGATTAAACATTCATATTACGTATTAAATATAACTTTTTAAACGTCCTCTAAGTCTGGGTTTGTATAAATGCTTGTAAAGATATTCCTACGCCAATTAAACAGATACATATTGCGCTGGCAATAGGTACAAAACGGAAAAATCGATTAGTTTTTGGCAGCTTTTCAAATCTATTTTTGCAGTAAACAAGTAATAATCCTATAGTTGTAAGTACTCCTGCGAGTCCTAAACTAAATGAAAGAACCAATATTAAACCAAAAGCTATATGTCCAGTAGCTATAGCGCTGAGTAAGAGAACCATTGCCGAAGGACAAGGTACAATTCCACCAGATATACCTAATGCGATGAGACTACTCCAAGTAATGGGTGTGTTTTCTGAAGGTAAGTGATGGTGGTGATGGAGATGATGTTCATGTTCATGTTCATGTTCATGATGGTGGTGGTGATGATGATGTGTATGAGATAGGCGCCGAATTAATAAATTTACACCAATAACTATTACAATTACACCTGATATCAAATTTAACCAAGGGTAAAGACTTTCTGCGACTATATAGCGGGAAGCAAATAATGTTAGTAAACCCAAGGTAAACACACCTATTGTATGGGTTAGTGTTGTTGTTAATCCTAAAAATACAGCATGTTTCGGAGTCGCGCGCGAACCTACTAAATATGCTCCAACCAGAGTTTTACCATGTCCGGGTGACATTGCATGTACGGCGCCCCAAAATAATGCAGCAATTATAGCTGCAAAGCTTGCTGTAAATTGCCATTTGGAATTTGGAGATAATGAAAATTCACGGCTTCGCGGATTAAAAATGACGTTTTCTACTTTTCCTGCATGATAAATTGTTGCTAGACAATGCGCTGCTGGTGCGTCAGGTACAAATAAGTCGTAGTGTATCTTTAAATTTTTGGGTGGTTGCTGCCAAGTGTAATTTAGTTGCAAGGTAGTGTGTGTTGAGGTTGCTTGTAAATTTGCTGGTGGTGTTGTAGAAGTAACCTGTAAAGTCGGGTTTTGTTTAGTTGTATCTCTAAACCGAACGCGCGAGTGCAAAAAGTTTGCTAGTTCCACTTGATGTTTTTCTACTTCCAGAGTGGTAATTTTTCCATCACGATTATCATCTGCTAATGCTACTAAACCTGTGGGTAAAGTCAGTGTAATTGCGGTTTGTGTATCACCAATATTAATTTCTGCTACTGCTAAATCAGCCCAGTGCGCTTGGCTTGGAGACGCAAAGCCAATTATAACTAAGAACATGGTGACAAATGAGATAATGTATAGTTTGTATCGGCGCCATTTAGTTTTCATAATTTAACCTAAATTAAAATTTCTATTTAAAATCCCAAATAATCTATTCCAGATATCCGTTTTGCTTGGGTATCAAAAGAAGGGTCAATTACTTTGATTCGCTGTTCGTATTCCATCGCTTGTGCATTATTTAATAATGCTTTTTCAATCGTTGCGGCACGGTATAATATTGCTGCATCGCGTGTACCTAACTGCAATGCTTCTTGAATAATTTTCTGCGCTTCTTGATTTTTCCCATTACGTAATAATGCCCAAGCAAGTGTATCCAAAGTTTGTGCATCCCGACGAATCTTAACTTCGGTTTGTATGAGTGATAATGCTTCTGTAACATCCTTGGATTTACCACGTTCGAGTAATAATCTCACCAACTCGCGTCGATGTCCAAACGAACCATTTATGCTGGAGTTTTCTTGACGCAACAATGTTTCTGCTTTTGTGAAAAATACATTTGCACTTTTTTCATCACCTTGTAATTGCTTGATTTTGGCTTTGCCATGTAAAACTGCGTGGTCAAAAGTTGTAGAGGCGCCAGAGGAGTATACGCGGATTTGATTATAATAATTTTCTGCGGCGCCATAATTACCTCGACGAGTTTCTAATTCGGCTAAGTGTAAAATTGCTAGGGGATATTTGGTTAAAATTCGTAAAGCTTCCCGGTACAAACCACTCGCTAAATCTAATTTCCCTTGTTTGTAATAAATACGACCCAAAGCAACGCGCGTCCAAGCTGAAGTACCGTTTTCCCCTGCTTCCTCCACTGCAATAGCAGATTTAAATGTGTCTATTGCTATATAATGTTGTCCTTGAGCGGTTTGCACTAAAGCTTGTAAAGTTAAGCTTGCTTGACTGGGTATATGTTGCACAAGTAAGTCTGCTGCTTTTCTAGCGGTATCTAATTTGCCCATCGCTAAGTTGGATGTGACAATAATTGAGAGTGCATCCTCGTTACTAGGTTGAGATTTAAGTACTTGTTCCGATAGTCTCAATGCTTCTGTGAAGTTATGTTGAGCTTGAGCAGTGCGCGCGAGTACGATAATTGCACCATTATTATCAAAAGGTAGTAGCTGAAGTGAACGTTGGGCAGTTGTTTCTGCTAGAAGATACCAACTATTTTGTCCTGTAGCGCGCGCTAATTTAAGGTAAGCTTTGGCTAACGCAGCATGGTTAAGTCCACTATCAGGTTGTAGTCGGTTGCGTTCTTTGTAAAAAGTGATTTCGTTAATAATTAGTTTGGTGGTGTCGGTTGTACCTGGTATTTTTTCTGTAAACTGGTAGCGGTAGGAAGATGGAATATCTTGTTTGAATAAGGTTTTGGTAAGAAGGATACCTGAAAGAGGGAGAGTGATGAGGAGTGGAATTAGTAATTTAAGCCATTTGATTTTTGGCTTGTAAAAGGTTTTTATCATTATTGTGCATTGTTGTGTAGTGTATATGTTTATCTACTAATGGTTTGTGTCAAAAATTTTGGTGTGTTGGTTTGCAACAGATGTAACGGATGTAACGGATGATTTATTTGCTACAAACTTTCGTCCAGTTATTTAAAATTACTTATCCGTTACATCCGTTCATCATCCGTTGCCAATTTTTCTACACCCCAAAACTTATGACACAGACTATTAATTAGGCAGTGCCAAATAAGGAAACTCTCTTTCTAAAGGTTTATGTCCTTGTGCAGGATTTCCGGGTGTACCTGCGTAGGAAACGTTATCGCTGGTAACTTTACCGTTGGTGAGAACACTGAGGGTAGTATCAATTACGTCATCGGTTAATTTACGTCCAGTAATTGGGCTACCTTTAGCGTTGAGCGCATTACCGTAACCACTACTCACTGTTGTATCAATCCGCATTACATCAGGTAGAAATGCACCAAGTAAAGCCGCAGTACGTTGGTCATCATTACCCAAAGCTTTAAGGGTTTTTGTAGCCTCGGCGCCAATGGGAGCAGCAGCAGGACTCAAGTCAACGGTGGGTGGAACACTGTTAAAGATATTCAACAAATCATTATTCACAATTAAACCTTCGTTAACACCAGGGCGCCCCAAACGTTCAAATTGTCGAAATCTACCTGTGCGAGCATCGCGTACCGAAATCGTTTGCCAAACATCAAAAGTGGTTGTATCAGTGCGTCCTTGTAGTAATTTGCGGGGAACACGAACAACTATTGCGTTAACGTTGTAACCTGTAGCAAAGTCTATAGCTTTTTCAGGGGGACGAAACCCAACGGCAGGCCCAATACCTAAAGCACCTGCACGGACTCTGAAAAATTGTTCTACATCAAAGAAGAACGGGTCTTCACGTAAACCAGCAAATACACTGACTCTGGAGTTACCTAAAATAAATTCATTAATAGTGGGATTTGCATTGAGCGGTGTGGTTGTACCCTTCGCGACTTCCTGACGAGAACCATCCATAACAGCGGTTAACACAAAATCTTGCTCACCTCTATTATTAGGGGCGCCAAATTGGAAACGTAAAGTTACATCTTGTTTCCCTGTAGGTGTTTCATTTTTGTTAGCAACGCGCGTAACTTTAAATTCATAAAGTGCATTAGTACTGAAAAAATATTGTTGCCGTGCGACTGAACGCGGGTTCGTATTCATTACAAATATCAAATCATCTTGACGCACGCTCGGATTCTCGTCTTGTTCACGAAACACATACAAGTCAGTTAAATTAACATTTCTACCCTTGGTATCAACCTCACCATCATCATGGTCAGATGCTTGCACATATTTGGGCACGAATGTTAGTACAGTTAATATTAAACCTAAGCTGATGGCGCCCAGCTTCCATACCCCTTTGCATTTCATAAGTATTTACCTTGCATTTTATTCGTCTAAATGTTGCCAGATGCCACTGCTTACAAACCAGTCCAAAAATTATTCAGTTTTTACTCACTTTTTATTCAACCCAGGAATTCCATCCACGGGATTACGATTTAGTACAAAATAATTACTAAAAATATTTGATTTTTTTCGTAACAGTAAGTGTATTCATAGTTAGTTATTTTAATAAAGCGCGGCGAAACTAATTTTATTTACTAATTCATGAATGGCGCCGTTTTCAAAGCTAGTTTAAGATTTTCACATTATTGCACCTCATAGGGGATGTGTACTGCACATCTCCTTTTTCTTAGTTATGTAACTATATATACTTACAGTCTAGACAAACCGGATATAGTAATGCCAAGCTGTAAATATTACTGATAATCAAAACTTGGCAGTATAAAAATGGATTTCATCAATCAAGTTAAAAAAACTACTACAGATGCTATCAATACCGTTTCTGATGCAGCGAATGAAATTAAAGTTGCTGTTGAAAATACCACAGCAGGAGCAATAGCAACAGTCACTAATACAGTGCAACCAGGTGTAGAAGCTATTCAAAACGCTGGAAAATCTATAAGTAATACTGCTTCTACAACAGTTGCATTTGCGACATCTGGTGTAGTTATTGGCGCCGCTCTCAAGGACTTACCCCAAACAGCGCAACAATTACTAGTTGAAATGCCCAAAATTGCTAACAGGTTGAAATATAGAGCAGGTGTAAGGGTTGGGGAAGCACCCAGAAGTGATGCGGATGTAATGAAGTTATTTAACAAAATACCAGGTACATCAAAGTTGGGCGCCTCCGAAAGAGACATTCGCCAATTTTTATCAGACAAACACGGTAGCCATATTCATCCTCATTCTAAAGGAGGAAGCAACGGCGCCGATAATATAGTGTGGGAAATAGGCGCCGATAATATTCGTCGTGGCGCCAATATAATGACACCAGGTGAGCAAGCTTATATTCGCGTGTACAATGCAGTTGACTCAATACTCAGGAATTCAGCCACTATAGCAAAACTTGGTATTACAGCAACAGGCGCCGCAATGTTGACTCAAGCTATAGTTGTCGCTATATCTTACTCGCTTGATTTACAGCGTGGAGATATCACAGTTGAGCAGTATAAAGATTTAATTCTTAAAGAAGTCATCAAAACGGGTATTGCAACTCCTATATTCTTTCTCATTTTCGTGGTTGTCTTAGCACTTATCCCTGAACTAACTGTACTACTATCGGCGCCTATCGTGGTTGCTGGGTTTAACGCTTTATTTGGCATGAGCATTGCTTTACCAATTGTGCAATCAATAATTCGCCATATTGAAGCTGGAGGATTTGGAGAGGAAACAGCAAATCAATACAAAAAACTAAGTGTTTCTTAAAAGACTTCTAAATAAAAAATTTCTAAACTTCTCTTGTGGGGTGGGCATCCTTGCCCGCCTCAGCTTGAAACGGGCAGGGATGCCCGTTCCACAAGACAATTACAAGTTATATAAGTAACACTGATATATTTGATAACTAATGATAATCACTCATTACTTGTAATTGTTAAGCAATGTAAACTATATTAGAAACAAGCAAGCACATCGCTTGTATACATATTCATTTTCTAATCGCACTTATAAAACCATGACCGCAACTTTACAACGTCGCGAAACAGCGAACGTGTGGGAACAGTTCTGTCGTTGGGTCGCTAGCACCGAAAACCGCCTTTACATTGGTTGGTTCGGCGTACTAATGATTCCTACCCTTTTGGCAGCAACAACTTGCTTCATCATTGCATTTGTAGCAGCACCTCCCGTTGACATTGACGGTATTCGTGAGCCAGTAGCTGGTTCCTTAATGTACGGAAACAATATTATTTCCGGCGCCGTAGTTCCTTCTTCTAACGCTATCGGTCTTCACTTCTACCCAATCTGGGAAGCTGCTTCTTTAGATGAGTGGTTATACAACGGTGGTCCTTACCAGTTGGTAGTATTCCACTTCCTGATTGGCGTATTCTGTTACATGGGTCGTGAGTGGGAACTTTCTTACCGCTTAGGTATGCGTCCTTGGATTTGCGTAGCTTACTCTGCACCAGTCGC
>NZ_RSCL01000034.1:33839-87614 GCF_003991905.1 Dulcicalothrix desertica PCC 7102
ATTTACCCAATCGGTCAAGGTTCATTCTCCGATGGTATGCCTTTAGGTATCTCTGGAACATTCAACTTCATGTTGGTATTCCAAGCAGAACACAACATCTTAATGCATCCCTTCCACCAACTTGGTGTAGCAGGTGTATTCGGTGGTTCGTTATTCTCTGCAATGCACGGTTCACTTGTAACTTCTTCTTTAGTTCGTGAAACAACCGAAACCGAGAGCCAAAACTACGGTTATAAATTCGGTCAAGAAGAAGAAACCTACAACATCGTTGCAGCACACGGTTACTTCGGTCGCTTGATTTTCCAATACGCTTCGTTCAACAACAGCCGCAGCTTACACTTCTTCTTAGCTGCATGGCCAGTAGTTGGAATCTGGTTTACTTCCTTGGGTATTTCCACAATGGCATTCAACCTCAACGGTTTCAACTTCAACCAATCAGTAATTGATAGCCAAGGTCGCGTCATCAACACATGGGCAGACATCATCAACCGTGCTAACCTCGGTATGGAAGTAATGCACGAGCGTAACGCTCACAACTTCCCACTCGACTTAGCTAGTGGCGAAGTTGCACCAGTAGCATTAACTGCACCTGCGATTAACGGTTAATAATTGACATAACTAGATAACTCAAAAGCGCTCCTATTTTTTAGGGGCGCTTTTTGATTTATACCGGATGGAAGTTGCTTTATGTGGAATCAAATGGGACTCAAATCCTCAAAGTGGACTGCATTTTTGAGGGAGAACAAACGAGTTTTGCGATAAGGGAGAAAGATGATGAGTGAAAGGTGGATTATTTTTCATGCAGAACCTAACCAACCTGGCTGGGAAAACCGCAAGCTGCCAATGGGCGGTTTAACGGGCATCCTTAACGAACAGTGGGACTACACGAATAGCGATAAAATACCAGTTGTTGGAGAACGATTTAGGCAGTTTTTGCAGGTTGAGGAATTTGTAGACCCACAGTTTCCTAAAAGTTCAACTCATGTACGGGATGGAGATTGGGTTGTCACTAGAGTTGAACAATACCCTGCAGTTACCCAAAATTCTTCAAAACAAGAAATTGTGCTTTGTTATTGCAAATTTGAACCAATAATGTCGGAGCTGGAGCCGCTTGGTAGGGGACAGACAAGTCCTCAGCTACAGGAATCCCAAGCATAAATAAGTAAATTTCCGATTTCGGTTCGACAAGCTTTAAATAAATAGTAAAAAGCGTCTCCTTATGGGGGCGCTTTTTGCTTTGATAACACTGTGGCGCCTGTGCAGAACGTGAACGCGGGCGCAAATGCGTATAAATGTTTAAAACGGGCACCTAGCAAATCTAAATATATATCTGCCTATCCTCACTAGCATTATTCAATAAATAACGATATTGAAACTCAAAAGCTTGTTTTATCTCCGGTAAAACAATTTTTCTTTCCCAATCAGTTGTTAGTTTTTTTCGATTCCTCGCTTGTAATTCTTCTATTGATACATCACTATTTTCCCACCAATATATACTAAAAAATGGCCCAATCATATGAGCAGCACCATCTGCGGAAGAGACAATTTTAATTTCAATACTCTCTGCTACCAACTCTTGAGGGTCTTTGCGGTCGATTATTTTGATGCTGGCAATTACTTGCTTTGCGCGCTTGTCAGAAACTCCACTTTCAAGCAGAAATTTTTCCCCTGCTATTTCTGAATCATATGCTGATTGATTCGTAATTTTTCCGTAATCATGCATCCAAACAAGCAGTAAAACCAGTTCTCGATTGGCATTTTGATAGATGTTGCATAGTTTTATAGCGATTTCTTCGACAATCAACAAATGATGTTTTACATACCATTTGTAATGTATAAATGCGAGGTTTTGCGTTTTGATGATGATTTGCTCTCTAACCCGCTCTATAACTTGACTTTCACTCATAAAAACCTCAATTCTTGTATCCAAACATTTTTTACGTATTATTGGTATAGTAATTTACGAGTATGAATTGTCTAGAACTATTGGTGATACTTTCGGTATCACCCGAAATAGCATTCTTTTTTATACTACAATTGATATTTTATATATTACATTTATGCATTTTTTGATGAGCGCGTTGGTTTCATCGTTGATACTCGTACAATCGGCGCCTGAATGGACAACTTACTCGCAACCTCGTGTAACTAGTGGAGATAGCACGCGCTGCCAAATCGAATCGTTACAAAATGGCAATCAGGTGTCAATGACCGTAAATACAGGCGCCAGTTCCCAAGGAAGCAAAAAAGATAATATTAAATGTCGGTTTGAGATGTCCGTTGCAATTGAACCTGTACAAGGTTGGTATGCTCAAAGTATTGAACACACTATCAACGGTGGCATTACCAAGGCGCCTGGTAGTAAAACATTATTGAACGCACGCTCTACATTTGCAGCCAAAGAGCTATTAAAAATCAAAGAAACTGAATCAAATCCATTAATCAGCCGTTTTCAAAGTTTTCCTATTACATCTGTAATATCCAAGTCAAAACAATGCTCCAACTCGTTTGAGGGTTCAACGCCAAAAATGACCTTTGAACTAGAAGCACAAACTCAAGGTGATGCAAGTGTTTCCTTCGGCGCCGTTGATATCAATATAATTTACGCGCGGTGTTTATCTTAGAGAATCTATTGGACGGGGCTTGCGATGCCCGTTCCACAAGACAATTCCACAAGACAATTCCACAAGACAATTCCACAAGACAATTCCACAAGACAATTCCATAAGACAAGCATGAATGTTCATGTCCGCTCGTAAATTTTGAATGATTAATGAATACACCAAGCCACAATTATGCAGCAATTTGTTCTTTCTTCTCTGGAGTAGAATCATCACTTTCTTGTGAAGACTTTTTCGGTACCGACTTTTTGCGCGCGTCTCCTGATGCATATTGATACTCAAGTGGGTCAAAGTCCCGCTGTTCATCCGGGCAAAACTCTATCAAATCCCACAAATCTATTTTTCTCTTAGGAAAACCATTCACATCACACAATTTATTAATCGCAGCGACTATTTGTATCCAACGTTTTTCATTGATTTCCGGCATATACTCACAAGCCCGCCAAGTCGTAACAGTACTTTCACTGACTTTAATCAATTCAGCAAGCTGCACCACCTTTATCCGCCGCTCACTCATTATTCTTTTCAATCTCCAACGTATCGCCCCTTTTGCCTTCATTCGCCTTACCTTACAATACAAATCACTGCGCGCATGAGTGAAAACAATCAATAAAACAGCAGATACCCATTATACATTGTTAAGTTTTATTACAATGTACAGTTTTTGATTAGGGATTCCTGTTTAATCAAAAGTAGTTGGCTACACAAATGAGTAACCAACTGCAAAACAGATATTTACTTCCTAATCTACCATGACTACTAACACATATACACCGGTATGTTTGGATATAATTGATACGTTAAATGGCACAACAGCCACAATATTGGAATTTGCAAAGGCATTGGCAACAGATCAGAAATACTTATCCAGAGCTGATTTTAGCAAATTAGTACAATCATTAGGGTGGAGTAAGGATGTTGTAAAAAAATACATCAATATAGGTATAGCATTCTTTGATATAGAAATCAGTAGGCTTATCAATATAGAAGCTACGACATTATTTAAAATTACCTCCAATAAAAGATTTGCCGCTGTGGTTGATGGAATAAAAAGCGCCTTTGGGCTTATAACGCAACAGTTTGTAGAACATTTAATCCAATCGAATAAAAAGGTGCCTGTACCTAATCAAAGTACTCCAACAATATGGAGAGGCGAAAATGCAACAAGAAGATGCGTTATTCCACCTATAAAGGAAGATGATCAGTTTACAGGTACGACGATTCAACGTGCGATGGATGATGAGAAAATAACGGCACAAAGATTTGTAAGAGAAGCAGCAGCATATAGGGAAGCGTACAAGCTAGGCGCCTTTGAACTGGTGGGAGATTTACCACCACACTTGGTAGAAATATTGGGTATTGAATATGAGACGCGCGCGCGCAGTGATGAGCCAACACCAAGTACAACGGCATCATTTGATTGGGAGGCGCCTTCAAATACGAGTAATATTGAAGAGTCTCCAACAATACTAGAAGAGTCGCGCAACTCTCAAACAGTAGAAAAAAACGAGCATCCTAATCCATCACCTGCATACTCTGTAATAGAAATAAAGAGTGAAGAAAAATTATCGTATAAGAGAGAATTATCCGCTAACGACATAGCAGAATTACTCAAAGAATGTGCTACTTGGTCAGAAATAGAAGAAATCACAAGCAGCCTTGATAAACAAACACGTACCGAATCATGGTTACAACTTAGTAGAGAGGAACAAACGCGCGTCTTAGAATTGAAAAGGATTGCTTCAATAGAACATATTCCCAGCAATATTGTTGAAGAAACACCAATAATAAAAGTGGGTGACACAGTGATATGGAATAATTGTTGGCCACATTTAAGTAGTTGGAATCCCTTCCAAGTAGAAAATATTGAAGACGACTATGCAAAACTGAATAACCTTAAAACACCTGTACCAGTCGAGGAATTATCATTAGTGTCTTGCCATTAATAGGCGCCACAGCAATATAAGTAACACTGATATGCTTGATTAGCAATGATAATCAGAGACTACTTGTAATTGTTAAGCAATGTAAACTATATTAGAAACAAGCAAGCAGATAGCTTGTATACATATTCATTTTCACAGCAATCATAAAACCATGACCGCAACTTTACAACGTCGCGAAACAGCGAACGTGTGGGAACAGTTCTGTCGTTGGGTCGCTAGTACCGAAAACCGCCTTTATATAGGTTGGTTCGGCGTACTAATGATTCCAACCCTTTTGGCAGCAACAACCTGCTTTATCATTGCATTTGTAGCAGCACCCCCAGTTGACATCGACGGTATCCGCGAACCAGTAGCTGGTTCTTTAATGTACGGAAACAATATTATTTCCGGCGCCGTAGTTCCTTCTTCCAACGCAATTGGTCTTCACTTCTACCCAATTTGGGAAGCAGCTTCGTTAGATGAGTGGCTTTACAACGGTGGTCCTTACCAGTTGGTAGTATTCCACTTCCTGATTGGCGTATTTTGCTACATGGGTCGTGAGTGGGAACTTTCTTACCGCTTAGGTATGCGTCCTTGGATATGTGTTGCTTACTCTGCACCAGTCGCAGCAGCAACCGCAGTATTCTTGATTTACCCAATTGGTCAAGGTTCATTCTCTGACGGTATGCCCTTGGGTATCAGTGGAACATTCAACTTCATGTTGGTATTCCAAGCAGAACACAACATCTTAATGCATCCCTTCCACCAATTAGGTGTAGCAGGTGTATTCGGTGGTTCGTTATTCTCTGCAATGCACGGTTCACTTGTAACTTCTTCTTTAGTTCGTGAAACAACCGAAACTGAAAGCCAAAACTACGGCTACAAATTCGGTCAAGAAGAAGAAACCTACAACATCGTTGCAGCACACGGTTACTTCGGTCGCTTGATATTCCAATACGCTTCGTTCAACAACAGCCGTTCACTCCACTTCTTCTTAGCTGCTTGGCCAGTAGTTGGAATCTGGTTTACCTCTTTAGGTATCTCCACAATGGCATTCAACCTGAACGGTTTCAACTTCAACCAATCAGTAATTGACAGCCAAGGTCGCGTCATCAACACATGGGCAGACATCATCAACCGCGCTAACTTAGGTATGGAAGTAATGCACGAGCGTAACGCTCACAACTTCCCACTCGATTTAGCTTCTGGCGAAGTTGCTCCCGTAGCACTAACAGCACCTGCTATTAACGGTTAATAAATCTACAACTAAATAATTAAGTCGGAAGCGTTCCTATTCTGTAGGGACGCTTTCTGCATGTTTAAACGGCGCCAAACCATAACACAAAGACCCAAACCGTAGACACGTACATGTAAAGTCTTTACATTAATTTAATAAATCATCCGTTACATCCGTTTATAATCCGTTGCCAGTGGCTCATATCATATTTCTGAATATTTTAAATACACCTAAATAACTTTTGTTTTAATAACTGAGATAAGAAATTAACATCAAAATTTGTAAACATTTATGTACATTTATAAACAAACCTGTGCTAACTTTAAGTAGTAGGCGATACATTTCTATCCCCAGAGGCTTGTTCATAAGTTTCTGTTGAAAAAGTTTATAGCTCCACTAGTAAATTTGTTAAGGAAAATTCTGCTATGCCATTTACCATCGATTCAGCCCGTAGTATATTTCCTAACACACTATCTGCTGATGCAGTGCCAGCAACAATTGCAAGATTCGCACAACTTAATGCAGAAGATCAACTTGCCTTGATTTGGTTTGCTTACTTAGAAATGGGTACAACCATTACTATTGCAGCTCCTGGCGCCGCTAACATGCAGTTTGCAGAAGCTACTATGAACCAAATCCGTAAAATGGATTTTCGCGAGCAATCGCAAGTAATGTGCGATTTGACAAATGGTGCTGATACCCCTATTTGTCGTACTTATGGTACTTGGTCTGCAAATATTAAGTTAGGTTTTTGGTACCAGCTTGGAAAATGGATGGAAGAAGGAATTGTGGCGCCAATTCCAGAAGGTTATCAGCTTTCTGCCAATGCGAGTGCTGTATTACAGGCAATCAGAAATTTGGAACCCGGACAACAAATTACAGTGCTACGTAATTTTGTAGTTGACATGGGATATGACCCTAACAAAATGGGTAATTATGAGCGAGTTTCTGAGCCTGTTGTTCTTCCCAAAGAGTTATCACAACGAGTTAAAGTCAATATTGAAGGTCTTGATAATCCAACCGTGTTGAGCTACATGAACAACATGAATGCAAATGACTTTGATGCATTAATCGAGTTGTTTGAGCCAGACGGTGCTTTACAACCTCCTTTCCAAAGACCAATTGTTGGAAAAGAAGCTGTATTACGTTTCTTCCGTGAAGATTGTCAAAACCTCAAGTTACTTCCTGAACGCGGTATTCTTGAACCGGCTGAAGATGGTTATACCCAAATTAAGGTTACTGGTAAAGTACAAACTCCTTGGTTTGGCGCCGCTGTTGGAATGAATATGGCTTGGAGATTTTTGTTAAATCCCCAAGGTAAGATTTTCTTTGTTGCTATTGATTTGCTTGCTTCTCCCAAAGAGTTGTTAAACTTGGCTCGATAGATAGATACACATTGACATCAAATTTCTGATGATTAAGTGAGCGTTCTTCAAAATAGAGCGCTCTATTATTTTGTAATTACTAGCATAATCTGGTAATATAATAAGTATCACGTTTTCTTAACTACTTATAAAATATTGATTTAAATAAAGACAATCGCAGTTCTGTGATTGTTTAGATTTGCTGTCAATAATAAGTATTAACTAAAAACATGATATCAGTCTAAAAATTTTCTTAACACATATATTTGAATTCTGACAATGCAAGCGACAGATACTCAGTGGTCTCAAACAGAACAGGAAGTAGCTAAAGCAGCTTTCGATAAAGCTTACGAACGAGAAATCAATGCTTTAGCCAAAGAAGTTCATAAGATAGCAGATGGAATCACGCAACTAGACGATATTTGGGTTTTGCATGATTTCTTAAGTGCAAGGCGCCACGATATTGATGGTAAATACGATTATAGATATTCAGTTCTAGTCTTTGTGTTTGCCAGATTGCTTAAAGAAGGCTGGCTGAATCTTGAAGAACTAGAAGGATTGGCGCCAGATAAACTCAAAAAGGTTAGTGCTTTGTCACGCATGTAGTATCCGAGACTATTGTTTTGATCTGCTTTTCATCACATTTGGTGACTAAATTTTTAATTGTGCTATTTTTAAGTATTTTGCCCTTTCTCTCAAATTTAAATCAGAGTAAGCTAAATAGCATAACTAAAAATCTATACCGATAAGCAAAAACTCAATAGTTTTGGAATGAAACAATCGGCAATACCCGCTTCGGAGCCAGAAAGACTTCAGGTACTTCCGCAGTTATCATCTTATTATTAAGATAAAAAGTCTATATTTTTACTAGGAAAAAATCTGTTTTGTATTGATATTCAGCAAGGTGACGGCGCCGTTACTTAAGCCAGAAAATCGGCGCCTGGTCAATATTTTTAAGACAATACTTTTGTACCTAAATAGTGCGGGTAAAAATTACAATTAAGGATGAGTACTGGAAACAAGATGAAGTACATCTCGCACAACGCTGTAACCGCTCAAGTCCCAAAGTAGATAAGCAAGAAAACCAATCATAGCTAAACGACCGTTCCAAAGTTCGGCTTGAGGTGTAATACCAATATCTCCCGCATTGCGGTCTTTGCCATTATATGCAAGTTCAGTTGCATCACTAGGATAACGTTCCATTGTTTGTTCCCTTAACAATCTAATTACATGCTTATGTTACTTACTTAACTATGCCAAGCTATCTGTCTGTAGTTTCAAAGTACAAACTACCCTAAAGGATGATTTTTTCAAACCAACGGCGCCAAAAGCTACATTAAGCGATAATGGAACGGGCAAGGATGCCCATTCCACAAAATGAGTTTTAACAAAATAATTTTTATACTGATACTCAATTTTTATTAAGTTACAGAATTAAGGTATTGATAATGAATTGATAAGTATTTTTATCATGCAAGGTTGATTTTAAAATTATCTATCGTTGTACATATTGTTGTGAAAAGGTAGCAATTTTTGCATTTTTTATTTATAAAGTTTTTCATTATATTTTTAGTGGTCTATACATTGACTGCGTTTCATCGGCATGTGAAAGCTAATTAAGAGCGTATAAGCATAAAGGAAAGAGATGAGAAATATTTTTTTGGTTGGGATAGCTGGTTTGAGTTTAGCTGGAGTAGTGTTTTGTTCTTCAGTTGCTTTAGCAGAAGAAACTGTATGTGATGGGGACTTAGGTGCTGTTACTTTAGATAATGTAAAAGTACCTAGCGATAAGAGTTGTAACATGAATGGTACAACTGTAAAAGGTACTATCAAAGTGGAGTCGAATGGCAAGCTTACAGCTTCTGACATCAAAGTAAATGGTAATATTCAGGCTGAGAAGGCAGAAAATGTAACTGTTAATAACAATTCCAGAGTTGATGGTAATATTCAGATTAAAGAGTCCAAGGCTGCAAACATTACTAACACACGAATTAGACAAGATTTGCAGTTTGAAAAAAATACAAATCAATTAGTTGCTAACGACAATACAATCACCGGAAATTTACAAGCATCTCAGAATACCGGGGGTGTAGAAATTAGACGCAACAGAATTAATGGTAATTTGCAGTGTAAAGAAAATGCTCCTTCTCCTACCGGAGAAGATAATACAGTACGAGGGAATAAAGAAGACCAGTGTTCAAGTTTATAGATTATATTTGGTTAGTAGGTGCCGATATTACAGTGGGCACTGCCCACCATAAAACACTCTAGAATTAAGAGCATAATTTGCGGTCAGCTTCAGAAACTTTAGTATTATTCTGTAAGTAATCTCGCAATAACTCGCAACCTTTAGACATTAAATTTGCTGTCTGAGTATCAGCTAAGTCACGGTAAACTATTTTACCTTTATTGTTCCCTATCACTAATGTTTTACTATCAGGAGTAAAACTAATAGTTGAAAATGCCTCATCTTCTGCGTTGATAACTAATTCTAATTTGCCCAAAAGATTCCACAGCTTTATTTTATCTTCGCTCATAGTGGCGATAGTTTCACCATCGTGGCTCAAGCTGATACTCATAAAACCTTCACCATCACCATTTAGAGTTTGAATCAAATTCAAATTTTTATCCCATAATTTCACTGTACTGTCTAGACTTGCTGTGGCTAATATATTATCTTTTGACCAGACCGCAGCATAAACAGGACGGTTATGAGATCTAATATCCTTAATTAATTTACCGTCTTTATTCCATATTTTTACGGTGTTATCATCGCTTGCAGATGCGATGTATTGACCATTTGGACTAAAACTAACCCAGTTAACAGGTTCAGTATGCTTTAATAACTTAGCAATAAATTTACCGTCTTTACTCCATAATCTTACTGATTTATCTCTACTTGCTGATGCTAATATTTCTCCATTATGCGCCCAATCAACACTTAATACTCCCTTGGCATGTCCCTCTAAAGTATTAATTAGCTTACCGTCGCGACTCCATAATTTTACTGTTCCATCACTCGATGCTGAAGCTATAGTTTGACCATTTGGGCTAAAACTTATATCCCAAACTGCGCTTTTGTGTCCAGTTAAAGTATGTTGTAACTGACCATTTGCACTCCATATATTCACAGTCCCGTCTTCGCTAGAATCGGCAAATGTATCACCGTCTGGAGAATAACTTAACATTGTTACTGGTGTATTGTGGGCTTGGATACTCTTTAAAGGTAGATATTGCCAACGCCATAGTCTAATTTTTGTGTCACGACTCGCGGAAGCAAGAGTTTTTCCATCACTGCTAAAACTAACGCTAGTTACCCAATCATTATTTCCTTTCAAAGTTAAGTGCGGTTGCTTTATGGGTTTATCTATTGCGTCAAGTTTCCACAGTTTTACTGTTTTATCCCAACCGGCTGAAGCTAATGTTTTTCCATCTGGACTAAAAGCAACACTCATTGCTGCTGGTTTGTGTGCTTGTATTAAATTAAGTAATTTTCCATCGTGACTCCACAACTTAACAGTTTCATCCAAACTTGCTGATGCCAACATTTTACTATTCGGCGCCCAAGCTACAGCAAATACTGCATCGCTATGTCCAGATAAAGTTTGTAACAGCTTACCGTTTGTACTCCACAGCTTTATTGTGTTGTCGTTTTCTGTCTGATTTTTTTCACTACTTGCTCCGGCCGAAGCAATCATACTACCATCTGGCGCCCAAGCTAAACTAGTAACGGGTGTAGTATGTCCTAACAAAGTAGCAAGTACTTTTCCTTGTTGGTTCCATAATCTAATAATATTATCGGCGCCTCCCGATGCAATAGTTTGCCCCGAAGGACTAAACGTGACGCTATTTACTACTTCGTTATGTAGAAATGTTCTTAATAATTTACCGTCAATAGTCCACAATTTAACAGTTCTATCAGCACTTCCAGAGACTATCATTTTACCATCAGGACTAAACGCGACACTATTCACACGCTTGCTATGCCCTTTTAATACACGTAATTTTTTACCATTTGCCTGCCAAAGTCGAACTGTTCCATCACTACTCGCAGAAGCAATTAACTGATTATTAGGACTAAATACAACACTATTTACATCAGCTAAATGTCCTTCTAAACGGTTGATTTCGCGCACCCGCATTCCGTAAGTTGCTTGATAAAGTGCTGTTCTAACGATTTGCTGAGTTTCTTCATCAGGTAAAAGTACGTTATCAATTTTTCTACCTGCGCGCAATCCTTCACGTAAAGCATCAATATCTTTGCCCAAAGCAAATAAAGCTTCACTCGATACACTTGCTGCAACGCTAGCGGTAATAACAGCTTTACGTCCAGTAGAAAAAGCAGTCCAAATAGAACCTATTAGTAGCACGATACCCAGAGCTGAGGCAACAAGGGCATTTTTGAGTAAGCGATTCGTTTTTACTTGACTAGTACGTAGCTTTTCAGTTTCAAGAAGTTCTGCTTGTAACTTTTGTTGTTCAATTTCCGAAAGTAAACGTTCACGCTCAACACGACTAAATTCATCGCGTTTTCGTAGTTCCTTTAATTCGCTTAGTAAATCTGAACCAGTAACTTGATGTTCTGTAGGAATTTTACCTTGTTTGTTATGGCGAAGTGCGCTTTCTAAACGAGAAATTTCTTGTTCGTTAGTTTGTACTTGTGCGCGTAGTTGTTTAACTTGTTCTTGCAAGCTAAGTTCAGTTTGTTGAAGACTGCGAATTAAATCAACAAGGTAATCGTGAATTAGCTGGTATCGTTCGGGTACATCAGGATAAAGCACTACTAGTCCTGAACGTACTAATATTTCTAATACTAATTCTAATTTATTGACATCTTCTAATTCTGCAAGTTCTATTGCTAGTTCGGCGCGAGTTTTAAAAGGACGCTTATTATTTTCGTCTGTAAGTAAATATAATACTAAAAATGCAGCACGTTCATTTTCTTTACCGCAGTCGCTGATTAATTCTGCTAAATATCTTTGAATTAGCTTGTTTGGACGAAATTGCTGATATTTAGCAAGGGTTAAAATTCGCTCATCTTGAAGTTGGGCGCCAACTACTTGCAGTTCAATTGGTCTTACCTCCCCCAATTCCGCAGATAAATCATTAACCAAAGCATCGATTAATTCAGGTTCAATATTATATTGCGAACGCTGTGTTAATTCACGAATTACCGATGATGCATCTTGACGTGAAAAGTTCTTTAATTGATAACGAATACTTTTATCTAAAATATTTTCGTTAACTGGTGCAATTTTATCTAAATGTTTAAACTCTAATAATTTGTGCAAGTAATCTTCACGTAAAGACAAAATTACTTTGACAAATGCTACATCCATAGAATCGCATAAAAACTTGTCGAACTCAGCTAGTTGAACAGGTTTATTACAACCAGAGAAAAACTCTTCTACCTGGTCAAAAATTAATACTGTAATAATACGATTTTGGGCATTTTGCTGTAAGAGTTCTAAAACCCCATCGATTGTAATTGGTCTATTCGCATAGGGTAGAATATCTTCTTCAAGTGCTGCTTTACGAATTGTAACAGGCGTTATTGAAGCAATCGCATTACTTAAAGCTGTGCCCAATTGTTGTATCCAATCTGTATATACTCGTAAAACTACGGGTACAGCAATTTGGTCCCCTATTGCCCGCTGTTGAAGTGCCGGCACCAACCCAGCTGTGACAGTGGAACTTTTACCAACTCCACTATGACCATGTATAACCGTTAACTTTTGGTCGGGACGGCTAATTCTGGCAATTAAATTTTGTACATCTCTTTGTCTACCAGAAGCGATAATTTCTAAAGCAACACTACCACTCGGCGCCGGAGAATTAACTATTGGGGTAGTTGCATGACGCTGTGGTTTTAACCGACCTGCTCCAATAAATGCGCGTAACCCATACTGTTGTTCAACCGAACGTCGCTTTTGCCGTATTACAAAAGCTTCAAGATACCGTCCTAATTCAAAATACAACCCACGTAACCATCGCAATAAACGAATATATTTATATACTTCGTATCTATAATCACTATTTTCTAAAGCAGCTTCTAAGTCTTTACTAGCTAACTCTATTTGTTCTAAAGCATTTTTTTGTTCACCTTGACGCTGTAATGCTTTTGCTAAAGTCAGACGATATATTTGTTCTTTTAATAAAGGAAACGAATTTGGCTGCGAATCATTATGTTTAGACGCTTCATCGAGTCGCAATAATGCTACACGCGCTTGTTTGCTAGCAATTACCCAATTTTCTCTAGCTATAGCCACCTGCGCTAAAAACCCAGAATCACAAGCAAGCTGAAAATGAGTACCATAATCATGATGTAAATTTTGTGACTTTAATGCTAGTTGTTGCAAATCATCCCATAATTTGACATGTTGCAAAACATCGGCTAAAAGTCCAATAATTTGAGCCGTTAAATCTGGGCGCCGAGCGGCTTCAAAAACGTCAAGGCACTGTTGTAAATAACACTTAGCTTCTTGCCAGCGTTCTTGATGTTCCACATGTACCCGTTCAGCTAAACGGTAATAACTTAGTCCTAAATAGAAAAGTAATACTCCTTGACGAAGCAAGAATATTGAAGGAGGAACAGGAGGATAACTAAAAAGAGGAGCAGAAGGAATAGTGAAGGCAGAAGAAGAAACCCAAAACTTTAAACTATCCTGAAAATATTCAATAGCTAAATCAATACGGTTGCTAGCATAGTAATCTAACCCAGCAATAAATTGAACTGAAGCGTTTAGTTCCGGTTCTAGTTCGATACCACGATGCTGTAACTCTTTGATACAAGAGCGAAATTCGTAACTACTATAATCCCAAACTTGTCCAAGGGTAGTGTGAGGATGCTCACCCTCTGAAACACCATTAATATCTAAAATTTTGGCGAACAGCGAATTAGTTTTGGTCTTCAAAAAATCTTGCAACTCTTGAGTAGTTAGCTCGAAGCGAATAGGAGTTGCTGCCCAACTAGTAAAATCTGGTGCGAACCGCCGCAGTTTACGCAGCAGTTCATCATTAACCCAAAACACCATCGGAAAAGGATGGCGTTTACGGAATTCATCACGAATATGGTTGATGGTTCGCAGTAAATCATCGAGTTCTTCTACCGACTCCAAACCCAAAATCATTAAAGCCTCTGGTTGCTCACTTCCTATTTCGGAGTGAATTGTCGAATATAAACTAATGGCATTCCTTTTTAGCGTTACCTTATGAATTCGATAACCATCACCTATTTCTTCTTCCAGGCGCCGCAGCATCTTTTGACGCAAAAAACTATAGTTGCAACCCACTAAACAGAGCGAAAACTGTCCACTTGAAAATGTGATTGCACGACGCAAACTATTAACAGCGCGCTCATTGGCTGCTATAACATTTTCTGAGTAAAAGGGGCTTTTTCCAACCATGACTTAAACTTCTGCGTTTCTGCTAAAACTGGGTTGACTGCAAACCAAGCACCTTCACAATCCCGGTACTCGAACACAAATAAACTGCGTAATAAAGTGTGGTATTCAATATCACCCTTGACTTTTTGTTCTTTGACAACCTGAAATATCAAATCCCACTCTTCTGAGTCAATCGGATTTGCGCGAAAATCACGATGGCGCCGAATTACCATTTCTACACAATCGCGGTCAAAAGGTGGGTCCTGTTCGCGTACACAAACAAATAGCAGTCCGAGTAAATCCCGAACATGACCGCCACTAATTAAACACAATCTATCGAGTGTTTCTTGGCTATCGAACACTTCTTTTATTAACCCCAGTCTATCAATTATAGGAATATCAGGGAAAGCACGCGCTAATACCATTTGCCGCATTAATGATAATCCGACACCATTAATTTCTCCTGTACGCTGTCTTACTGGTATCATCGGTAACACTTGAGGAGCAACACCACCACCCAAGCGTTGCTGAAGATGAACGCTATCGTTCGAGAAAGTTAAAGCCAAAGGAATTGTATAAACAACATGGCAATTTAGCTTACGAAGCTGTTCACCACGGTCTATAAATAGATGTTCAGGTAAAGAACGTCCCGAAGGTAAGGGTCGAATGTCCACCCGGTCGAGGTTATCAACGATAACAACAAGTCCTTTTTTGCCTTTCGCTTTCAACTCAGTAATCGCGCGTGCTAACAATTCCTGGTTAATCGAGTTTAAGATATTTTCGGTGCGTGGTTCTAAATAATCGCGTAGTCGGCGCCGTAGATTTGGACTTTCTTTAGTTTTGGCAGTAATTTTTGCAATACCCACCGATAATTCACCTTGCAGTTCTAAATCGAGTGGTGTTTGCAGAAAATTAACGATTTCTCCAAACAGCTTGTTAAAATATCCGGGTTTCAGCCGAATATTGATTGCTTCGAGACTTTCGCTAACTTGACCTGCAATTGCTATCAAAATATCAGTCACATCCAAATCCACTACATCCAAAACTTGCGTGGATTCAAAATAGACGACATGAAAACCAGCTTGTTCCAACTCTGCCTTCAGGCGCCATAATTCAGTTGATTTACCGCAGCCAATATGACCTGTAAACAGTTGGCAAGTAGGAGTATTAGGAGAAATCCGAGTGATAGTACGCCCTAAAGCCTCAATGATTTTACCACCCCGCACTTGTGCAAAATCAATATAATAGCTTCGGTCTACAGCGTTTTCCATCATTAGCGGTCTGCTCGGATTGCACGCTTGATAAAATCTATCTAAATCTAAGAGCATAACCAATATAACTTACTAGTTGACAGATAATCGTTATAAACGAACAGCTAATTGTTAATGCCTAACAGAAAAAAGTTAAAAGCGCAAGCCCCAAACATGAGAGCGCATTACTAATTAGCTTTGATGCATCCAATTTAAAAACCACAACTTCCAAACTTTAATTTTCGGATTTGTAATTAAAACGCTTTACAAACACACCTAATTTTGGTTTATTTATATTAGGTACATATTCTCGAACATCTTAATTTTATAGCTACAAAAAATTAGGCAAAGTCAATATTTGCCGCTTTGGAAATATAAGCTTCACACAGTGTAATGCTGAACGTAGTGAAGCATCTAATATATCTAGTGTATAAAAAGATTTTTTTGTGACTCTCAGAAATCAAATTTTTAGTTTTTTAAAATATCCCCCTTATTTAACTTACTTAGCAAAAATCTATACTATTAAAATTAAAATCTTAAAATATCAATCAAAAAATATTTATAGCAACCAGTCTAACAGACCTAATTAAAGTTAGTTTAATTAAGCAACTAAGTATAAATGTTCTACAAAAATAAAAACAAACGAAAGCTCAGTTCGCTCTTGAATACTTTAAGCAAAGTATACAAGTAATGTTAAACTTTGGCTAAAAATAATTGTGTATCAATCTTTGCAGTTTCCTAGACGTAAACAGTCTTGAATTTTTTCGTCGCGTGCGGCAACTAAATAACTTGTTGACTGTGATTTATAGTTTTGCGGTATAAATACATTAGCTGTTTGACGGACACCTTGGTTTAAAACCGATGACCTTATAACAGCGAAACTCTCACCTATATTACATAAAAATACAGGTAATACCATCATTCCGAGACAAGCAATTCGACTCATATAAACCCCCAGCAAAATAAATGAATATGCTGGTAGATGCGACGATGATAATTGTGATAAAAAGAACTGAGCATCGTATGTTTTGTGATTGACTTAATATACTAATATTCAGTTCCAGGCGCCGAATTCCAAGCTACAAATAAAAAATTTGAATTGTTACAATTCGACTTCCTACTCATTTATGCACACAAAACCTTAGCCAAACCGGATGAAATTCGAGGTTAGGCACAAAAAAAAGTTCGTAGCGACTGCTGCAATATATACAATAGATACAATAGTTAATAGACTTCTGCCCAACGACTACCCACTCAGCTACTCGCGACTCATGACGACATCTAACGACGCAGCAACTACACCCGATATTGACCTCGAAGGGTACAATGATTCAGATAGCCCCGATAACGAGCTACCCGGAGAAGTCGAAATGTCGCTCTTCGACCATCTCGAAGAACTAAGACTACGAATTTTTTACTCGTTAATTGCAGTTGTCATATCAGCAGTTGGCTGTTTTATCGCTGTAAAACCGCTGGTCAAGCTTCTCGAAGTTCCTGCACACGGTATCAAATTTTTACAGTTGGCGCCCGGAGAGTTTTTCTTTGTCTCCATCAAAGTCGCTGGATACAGTGGTTTAGTAATTGCCAGTCCCTTCATTCTCTATCAAATCGTTCAATTCGTTTTGCCTGGACTCACACGTAAAGAACGTCGTTTGCTGGCGCCTGTAGTTTTTGGTTCAAGTATACTATTTCTTGGTGGTCTAGTATTCGCATACCTTTTATTAATTCCAGCAGCTTTAAACTTTTTTATTACCTACGGTGCCGATGTCGTCGAACAATCTTGGTCTATCGAAAAATATTTTGAGTTTATTTTATTACTTTTGTTTAGCACCGGGTTAGCGTTTCAAATCCCTATCGTGCAAATGCTGCTTGGCGCCTTAAATATCGTCTCATCAGCACAAATGTTAGCTGGGTGGCGTGCTGTAATTATGGGAGCAGTTGTTTTAGGCGCCGTTCTCACACCCTCCACCGACCCTTTAACACAAAGCTTATTAGCAGGAGCAGTACTCGTTTTATACTTCGGTGGTATTGGCTTTGTAAAATTAATCGGCAAATAAAGTAGCACAGGCCGGAATGCCTGTGGAGTGTATGTATTTTTATTTACTATAGAGACGCAGATGGCAACGGATGATGAACGGATGTAACGGATGGTTGATTTTAAATAACTAGATTTTGTTTGTAACGAGTAATTACAGCATTCAGGTACATGTAACTCAAATATTTTTCTCTTTGTTTAAAAGTACTTGTGACTAAAAATGGTAACATATTTTCGGTTATACAAATCTTCAGATTATGCTATCCTCGAAGCCATGATGCTTGCTCTTTATGCTGAAGACATTCAAGGTGAGCAAATGTCAGTAGTGAAAATAGCTAATACAGTTAATAAACTTACTGAGGAACCGAATCGAGGGTGTATTTACATTTTTGAACACCAAGAAAATTTGATTGGCTATGCCATATTAATTTATTTCTGGAGTAATGAGTTTGGTGGCGACATACTTAATATTGACGAGTTATTTGTGAAGAAAGAATACAGAAGGCAAGGTGTTGGCAGAAAGTTTTTTGATTTTCTGTCAAAGGAGTTTAAAAATAAAGTTGTTGCTTTTTGCCTTGAAACTACTAAGGAAAGTCACAACGCATATAATTTTTATCAAAAATTAGGATTTCGAGAACATAAAAATACTGTTTTATTCAAGCAGTTTTAGAATGTAACAGTAAGTTGTAGCACAGCCTGGAAAGCCTGTGCAGTCATATTCTATTTATCATAGAGACTTTGAGACGCTCCTGAACCAGAGCGTCTGTACATAGAGGAGAGAGGCGCCTACCCCTCAGTTAAATTCGAGGCAAGGTGCCACATGTAATAACACCAATTCTTAATTAAACAGTTGTTTTTTCTTGACGAAGTATTTCGCCAATTACAACTTGACAGCGTTTGCTAGCTTCGTATGCCCGACGCATTAAGATTTTACCAAGTTCACGGTCTGTAGCATGAACTTGGTTTGCTTGCCGACTATAGTCAGCAGCTTGTTTTGCAAGTTCTTTGGCACGTGCTTTTAACTGTTCTAAGGTTTTCACTGTTCGTCCTGTTCGGCGATTATATATTCGAGGTTAATAGCCTCTTCAAATAGTTTATCCGCTTGACTTTGCAGAAATATTGCATCGTCAAAATCATTGTTGCCTAAAGCTACTGGTTCGTGTGAAAAGTTTTGGTGTGTTCTTTCTTCTTATTTCTTCCTTAGCGCACTTTGCGTTCTTTGCGGTTCGTTTTTTCTACACTCCAAAATTAATGACACGAACCACTAGAGAAAGATGTTTTAGTAGAGAGAATCTAATTAGAGTTGATTTGAGTAAAGCTAATTTGACTGGAATTGACTTGGATTGCGCTAATTTGATTTAAATAAGAGGTTATTTATAAAGTTAATCTTGAAAAACTAAAATGTAGGTTGGCTTTATTGTAGTGTAACCTAACATTCTAACCATTATGTTGGGTTGCGCGATAGCGAAGCCAACCTACACAGGTTTAATATCTTTAATTTTGTATATAGAAGTATAAAATACTTTGCTCTCGTTTAACTATTCAATTAACCACTCAGTTGCACGCTCACCTAAATCAAGTGGTATGCTAACAGCTTTACCCAAGCGTGGTTTTTCGCGTGTTTGTAGAATGAACGCTTGTACTTGGGATGTGCCACCCATTGCATTTAAATAATTGGCTACGTCGTCTAAATGCGCTTGATACTCCCCTTCACTCAGTGGGAAAGAGGCTTGCTCTGCATACTTCCACATTATTTGGATAAATATCTTACCTTGTGTACGCCGAAATTGCACGTCGTATGAGTATCCCCACTTATCGATTAACATCTGGCGCAGTTCTTGTCCTGTCATAAATTTATTACCCCCACAATAATTTTACAATTTGTGATGATGTTAATTTACGTAACTCAAGTATGATAAGAATATAAAGAAATGTAATGCTACCATAAAAGATGCTGGGATCATCTCGCTTAAGGAGAGAATTCGGCAGGATGAAAGCGCGTTGCACTAGGGTTACCTCGTGTTCGTGCTGCCATATGAAATTGTGGGTCATGGCATCTAGATAAGACTAGAGTCTCAAGATAAAGTTAGAACTCAAGTCTATTTTGTTAACAAAATAAACAAAGAACCTAAGATTATGGCTCAATTTTCTGAATCAGCTGATGTGCCTGATATGGGACGGCGCCAGTTCATGAACCTTTTAACGTTCGGAACTGTGACAGGAGTAGCGTTGGGAGCATTGTATCCCGTCATAAATTATTTTATTCCGCCTGCAAGTGGTAGTGGTGGTGGTGGCGCCACAGCAAAAGACGAATTGGGAAATGATGTTAGCGTCACGAAGTTTCTCGATAGCCATAATGTAGGCGACCGTGTTTTGGTTCAAGGACTGAAGGGAGACCCCACATATATTGTTGTTGAAAGCAAGGAAGCAATTACCGATTACGGTATCAACGCAGTGTGTACCCATTTGGGGTGTGTTGTGCCTTGGAACGCAGCAGAAAATAAATTTAAGTGCCCTTGTCACGGTTCGCAGTATGATGCAACTGGTAAAGTAGTTCGTGGTCCGGCGCCAAGGTCTTTGGCACTAAGCCATGCCAGCACGCAAGATGACAAAATTGTCCTTACTTCTTGGACAGAAACCGACTTCCGCACTGGCGAAGAACCTTGGTGGGCTTAATTCTAAATATTTCCTAACCCTGAATCGCGAAAAACAGTAGTCCTTATTGAGATGAGAAAAACTTGCACAACGATGCGGTTAAATGCCGCTTTTAGAGTAATGACAAAATCATTGCTCGTTGTGATAGCCGCTGTGGGAATTATTTTCACCAGCGATATCGCATTACCCCAAACCGCTGCTGCATACCCTTTTTGGGCGCAGCAAACCTACCCAGAAACCCCTCGTGAACCGACCGGACGGATTGTTTGCGCGAATTGTCACCTTGCTGCAAAACCAGCTGAAGTTGAAGTTCCTCAAGCTGTACTACCTGACACTGTATTTGAAGCGGTTGTTAAAATCCCTTACGATACTAACGTGCAGCAGGTTGGTGCAGATGGTTCCAAGGTTGGTCTAAACGTTGGCGCCGTATTAATGCTTCCTGATGGTTTTAAAATTGCACCCGAAGACCGTATTCCTGAAGAAATGAAGGAAAAACTCAACGGTGTATATTACCAACCTTATCGTGAAGATAAAGAAAATGTTGTTTTGGTAGGACCCTTACCAGGAGAACAGTATCAAGAAATTATATTCCCTGTTCTTTCTCCCGACCCAAGAAGCGACAAGAGTGTTCAGTTTGGTAAATACTCGGTTCACTTAGGCGCCAACCGTGGACGTGGACAAGTGTACCCCACAGGTGAAAAGAGCAACAATAATCAATACACCGCTCCTGCTGCTGGTACTATCAGCAAAATAACCAAGCAAGAGGACGAAGACGGTAACGTTAAGTATGCGGTTGATATTCAGAGCGAAGAAGGAAAAACAGTTACAGAACTAGTTCCTGCTGGCCCTGAGTTGATTGTATCGGAAGGACAAACTGTAAAATCTGGTGACGCGCTCACCAATAACCCTAACGTTGGTGGTTTCGGTCAGAAAGATACCGAAATCGTACTTCAAGATGCTACCCGTGTGGGCTGGTTAGTTGGATTTGTTTCTTTAACCATGCTCGCGCAAATAATGCTGGTTTTGAAGAAGAAACAAGTAGAAAAAGTCCAAGCTGCCGAAATGAATTTCTAAATCTTGGTCAAATTAAATCAATATTTTACTATATAAGACAGGTTAAACAACCTGCCTTTTTTATTTGAATTTTATAACTAAGCTTGATAAACAATAAAATATACAGGTTTATGAGTGCGAATAAAATTCGTCATAATATCTCTTTCTTGAATAGTAGGCGTTGCAAAACAACCTGCTGTACCACTATTAGAATTTTGCCTCAAAGCAGAAGGGTCATAGTGAACTCCCAACTCTGTACGTCCAGTTGTAAAAGTGGGTGTCATTGATGACCATACACCACCAAACTCGCCATCTTTAAACTCTACAACTCCAGGAAAATCAAACTTATAAACGCCGAAAGGTAGAGGCGCCTGAGAACCCGCTACATCTGATGGTGTTTGGTTGTTTGCCCGACCAGATACTCCACGCACAGTGTTTATAACTCTACCGTTACTATCTATCAAACGAGTATTATATACTTTTAATCCATTAATATTTCCTGTTGTTCTATTCGCAACTATACGGGCGCCACGAATAACAGTTATAAAATCATTTGCAATCCAACGATTAGCTCCAATTTGTACCCATTTTCTAGAGCCTGATAATACAGGTTCACTAATTACATTTACTTCTGTACCGTTAACTAAAGAACCAACTGGTTCACCGTTTGCGCGATTACGAACTGTAAGAGAATCACCATCTTTTGTGGAAACATATGCAGTGAAAGCCATTAGTTTATACCTTATAAATAATTGAAGTTATTAGATTTATTGTTGTATTGATAAAAAATACTTCAACTTGTCAAAAACTAATTCCTGAAAATGGCTCAAAGTGCGGTATACCGTACCTAACGTACCGGAAAGCACACCAGCATTAATATTGCAACAAATGTAAATAATGCTTTACATTAGTTTACATAAGTTAATAAAGAGTTAACTAGGAGCTAGAACGTTATGATGACCGTATTAATTTCATTATTTGTAGTGGGTTGGGTTGCAGTTGCGTTGATTGGTAGTTTGGCGTATTTCATGGGTGAGCAAAGCAAACCTATCCATGAGCGCAATTGGAGTTCTGACTTTGATAAACTCGCTTATAGCATTACAGGCAAAGATGTTGATTACAGTGAGCGTATTCCTGCTTATGGGATGGATGCTTATGCTAGCCAAGTAGTTAAAGGTTAATTTTGAAAGCTTGTTTTTTATCAATATGAATATAAAAAAGAACCTCTTTAGTGCGGAGGTTCTTTTTGTATCACTGCACAGGCTTTTCGGCCTGTGCTACAAGAGGGTTGTTTTTTTGATTTTTTGCTGACGAATGGCTCCTGCTTGACAGTCACGTAACCATGCATCAACAGCTTGACCAACTACACCATTACTACTATCGCGCGGTGGACTTGGAACTTGTTTACTTACCGGGAATGAGCCAGTTTGAGTAAACATCATGACTTTACGCCAACCTGTACTAGTTTTCGTTACCAGTAGCCAGTGAAATTCTTGTAACTCTACAGCTTGCTTTGCTATATACCGTCGCTCTAACGTTGTAAAAAATATTTGTTCGACACCTTCAGAAAGAGTTTTTGCCGTATTTTCACTCGTAACATTTGGATTTAGTGGCAAAGGTTTAAATTCTGGTCTACCAGCAGTAAGCATGTAGCCGAAAGTGTCGCCTCTGCGAGTCAGGCGCCTAGCACGTTGAGCAGCACGATTTGCGTAGCTAGGCAAATCTCGCATTAGGTTAGTAGTAATTAATTCTAGACTTTGCTCTCGACACAAGCTTTCGCTTTTGTTAACACTCCAAACAGGCAACGAGAATACATTCGAGACAAATAGCCACAACCCACATAAGAAGCACAAGCTATAACTTTTCCCGACTGTAAATATCATACTATTGCCACTTCATCGCATATCATTTTCCAGGCTAGCGCAGGTTCCCTGGCGGCGGTGATGGGACGACCGATGACAAGGAAACTGGCGCCTGCTTGGAATGCTTTTTTGGGGGTAAAAGTGCGCTGTTGGTCACCTTTTTCCGCCCAATCCGGACGAACACCAGGACATACTAGCATCCAATCATCACCACATGTATTACGTAGTTGTGCCACTTCTTGAGGTGAACACACGGCGCCATCCAAGCCAGCTTCTTTTGCCATTAATGCCATTTGTAAGGCATATTCGGGCAGTTCTAGAGGTATTCGCAGGTCAAAAGCTAATTGGCGCGAGGAAATGCTGGTAAGCAAGGTAATAGCGATTAATTTGGGGGGTTCAACGCCTACAATTGCGGCGCCTTCTTTTACTGCTTCGGTTGCTTTCATTAAAGCGTCACGTCCATTTGTAGCATGAACGGTAAGTAAATCTACGCCATAACGCCCAGCAGCACGACAGGCGCCTGCAACAGTGTTAGGTATATCATGAAATTTCAAATCGAGGAAAATTCGTTTTTGGCGAGATTTTAAAATTTCGAGAATTTGCGGACCAGTGCTTGTAAACAGTTCCAACCCAACCTTCCAAAAGGTAACATCGGGTAATTTATCAATAAGCGTGACAGCATCATCAATTGTAGATACATCCAAAGGAACAATTATTTTGTTAGACATATTGCTAGGGGCGGGTTAACAAATATCCTACAACGGAACAAAAATAGTTTGTGAACCCGCCCTTACGAAAGGCGCCATATCATCCACAAACGTGATATACAGGAGAGACGTGATATATCACGTCTCTACATTACGGTATTAGGCGAATAAAATTTTTCTTTCCTAGCTGTAAAACTTTACCGTGTAACTCTTCAGGGTTTTGAAAAGTTGTTTCGGCATCAGAGACCTTCTCAGAATCCAACTTTACCCCCCCCTCCTGAATCTTACGCCTACCTTCACCCCCGCTTTTACACAACCCACTTAAATTTAAAATTGAAGCTAACCGCGCCGGAAATTCAACGCCAGATAAAGAAAACTCTGGAATTTCTCCTTGCTGACCAGCAGATTCTGCTGCTTTTTTGGCTTCGGCAGCAGCAACTTCACCGTGATAGTGTTTAACTACTTCCCAAGCTAGGAGTTTTTGCTTATCGCGCGCTTCTGTGGGCAAACTATCTAAAGGTAAATTTGTTAACAGTTCAAAATAAGATTCCAACAAATTATCAGGTGTTGCTTGAAGCTTTTGGTATTTATTATTCGGATGCTCTGATAAACCTATGTAATTATTCAGAGACTTCGACATTTTTTGTACGCCATCAGTGCCTATTAAAATCGGTGTTAATAAACCAAACTGAGGCTTCTGTCCAAAATGGCGCTGTAAGTCACGCCCCACAGCAATGTTAAATTTTTGGTCAGTACCACCTAATTCAACATCTGACTCGACGGCAACAGAATCATAACCTTGCATTAACGGATACAGGAACTCATGAAGGAAAATAGGGTTCTGTGCTTTATACCGGATGTCAAATCCTTCTTTCTCAAGCATTTGTCCTACAGTCATTGTAGAAAGTAACTCTAAAATTTTGGCTAAATCTAGTTTGGCTAGCCATTCCGAGTTATAACGGATTTCAAGACGGTTGGGTGTATCAAAATCTAATATGGGACGTACTTGGTCAAGATAAGTTTTGGCATTTTCACGCACTTCTTCTGTAGTTAATTGGCGCCTAACATCAGATTTACCTGTTGGGTCGCCAATACGAGCGGTAAAATCACCAATAATCAAAACTGCCGTATGTCCTGCATCCTGAAAAGCTCGTAATTTTCGCACAGGTATGCTATGACCTAAATGTATATCTGTGCCAGTAGCATCAATACCCAACTTTACTCGCAAAGGACGGTTAATTTTTGTTAACAAATCTTCAAGATTTTCAGTTTCGCTTGCCTTATCGGTAGCATGTGGGAAAATTTCTACAGTACCACGATGCAACCACGTTTGGGGGCGCGCTCCTACAGGAGTCTGTTGTAAAGTCTTTAAGGAAGACTGATTAGTTATACTTTGCACTTCTTTTAGTCAGGTTGATTACAGTCAATATAAAGTCAATATAAATTTAACGCGCAGCGTTTGGAGCCAAACTAATATAATTACAAAAAATTGACCGCGAGCAAAGCCCTTTTGAAAATATACTTACATATACAAGTGAGGAAGTGAAATCCCGTGTCGTCTAGGACTTTTGAAGATAAAAACCCCCGAGGTCAGACTGCATCTGGTTTTGAGTTTATAAAGGGAGTTGGTCAGGTAACTGGCGGCACCTTACTCGCCATTACCATGCTGACAAGTTCGATTGTTGCTGGAGGGCTGGTAGGATTAGCGATTAGCTTCCGCAATCTCCCCGATGTCAGACAGCTACGCAATTTTTTCCCCTCTGAAACCACTTACTTCTACGATGTTAAGGGTAAACTCCTAGCGAGTATCCACGGGGAAGCAAACCGCGAAGTAGTACCTCTTGACCGCATTTCACCAAATATTAAGCGCGCAGTACTCGCGAGCGAAGACAGTGACTTTTATTTTCACCACGGTATTAACCCTAAAGGTGTTGGACGTGCCCTAGCTAGCAACCTCAGAGGTGGAGGTGTCCGCGAGGGTGGTTCGACGATTACGATGCAGTTGGTGAAAAATTTATTTTTATCGCGTCGTCGTGAATTTACCCGTAAAATCGCAGAAGCAGTACTCGCTATTCGTTTAGAGCAAATTCTCTCCAAAGACCAAATATTAGAAATGTACCTCAATCAAGTTTATTGGGGTCATAATAATTATGGTGTACAAACCGCAGCGCGCAGTTATTTCAACAAAGCTGCTGAGAATTTGACTATAGCAGAATCAGCGATGATGGCTGCTTTAATTCAGGCGCCGGAAGAATATAGTCCCTTTGCTTCGATGAAAAAAGCGAAGGAGCAGCAAGAAATTGTGCTGGGACGAATGCTCACATTGGGTTGGATAACTCAAGCCGAACACGACCAAGCAGTAAGTGAAAAAATTAAACTAGGTAAAATCCGTTCGTTTCAAGGTAGCGCATTACCTTATGTAACGAACGCAGTATCATCAGAATTAGCCAAAAAATTTGGACGTGAATCACTGCTCAAAGGCGGGATGCGCGTCCAAACAACCGTTGATTCTGAGTTTCAACGCATGGCGGAAGAAACTGTTGGCAAGTGGCACGGAAGACTTTTACGTCAAGGTTTATATAAAAACCAAATAGCTTTGGTAGCTGTTGACCCCAGAACGCACTTTATTAAAGCGCTTGTGGGTGGTGTCGATGCCAAAACTAGTGAATTTAACCGTGCGACACAAGCTTTACGTCAACCAGGTTCATCATTTAAGCCATTCGTTTACTACGCAGCTTTTGCAACTGGTAAATACGCACCAAGCTCAACAGTCGTAGATTCTCCAGTTAGCTACCGTGATGGTGATGGCTGGTATTTTCCAAGAAACTACGATGGTGGTTTCGCAGGCGCCATGTCAATTCGTACTGCCCTAGCACAGTCGCGTAACATTCCAGTTATTAAACTAGGTAAAGCGATAGGTATGAACAAAGTCGTTGAAACGAGTCGTACCTTGGGAATAATGAGTCCAATGGAACCTGTAACTTCCCTACCATTGGGCGCCATAGGTGTAACACCATTAGAAATGGCAAGTGCTTACGCTACTTTCGCAAACTACGGTTGGCAATCTCCGTCAACCGTAATTATGCGCGTCACCGATAGTAGCGGTAATGTCATGCTTGATAATACGCCGAAACCCCAATTGGTTCTTGACCCTTGGGCAAGTGCATCAACTATTGATATTATGCGTGCGGTAATTACTGAGGGTACAGGTAAAAACGCGGCAATTGGGCGCCCAGCAGCAGGTAAAACGGGTACAACATCTTCAGAAAAAGATATTTGGTTCGTAGGAACCGTACCGCAATTAACAACAGCTGTTTGGGTCGGTCGAGACGACAACCGACAACTTGCAAGTGGCGCCACGGGTGGTGGTATGGTGACTCCTATCTGGGCTGATTTCATGCAACGCGCACTCAAAGGAGTCCCAGTACAAAACTTCAAGTCACCATCACAATTCCCACGTCCAAAATCAGACTAAAATACACGTTGTAGAGACGTGATTAATCACGTCTCTACATTATTTTTGTTTTTCAAGTTCTGCTTTCATGCGTTGCAAGGTCATCTCCATTTGGTCAAACATCTGTTGTGGGGTAACACCAAACTGACCAAGCTGGGTTTTGAGCTGTTCCATTGTCATTTGTGCCATAAAGTCTTCGGATAGCTCAAAGCGCTTCATAAAAATTCGATAGCGCTCCATCATTGCTTCCATTTGTTCGATAAACAACTTTTTGCCTTCACGGTCAAATTTACCGTAACCATTACCAAGTTTAATCAAAGCTTGGTAATCATCAAACAGCAGCTTTGCTTCTTGTTGAATTATGTCAGAGTCAAAGAATCCCATGTTGCTCCCGGTTCGCTGAGTCACAACTCCCAGCAAGTTCTTATATTTTTATAACTTTTACCTCTATAATTTCATTCTAGTCTAGGCTGATAATCTGGTAAGCTATGGTTTCTGTACGGTTTTTTACCGCGATTCCAACACTTGACGCTAAAACCTGCCTTTGTAGGTATCCTGATGGCAAGAATTAGCTGAATCTAATAACCTTTATGAAAAAATCTTACAATATATAGTATACATTTTTGTTAAAATCGCACTCAGAAACCTGGTTTATACGCAAAATCATTATTTTCATCACAAGACATCAACAAAAAAACCAGGTTTCTATAACTTATTCATTAGTTAAATTTATGTTTAAAAATCAGCATAAAAACCGTAGTATCGCTGCTGTATTAGCTTTTTCTGGAACGCTGACTGTTTCTGGATTACACAAGTTTTACCTTGGACAACCTTTGTGGGGTGTAATATATGTCCTACTCTCGTGGACACCAATACCAAAAGTTGCCAGTGCCATTGAGGGAGTTTGGTTTTTAGCTCAGGATGAAGATACTTTTGACCGTAATTTTAATTTAGGTTCCGCAGCCAGAATTTCTCAAGCTGCGGGTAAACAAGTTTCTTCCATTGCCGAAGCACTCCGTGAACTAGAAGCTTTACGTCAAGATGGCTTAATTACTGAGTACGAATTTGAACAAAAGCGGCGCCAGTTACTTGAACATATCTAATCATGCCATTTTCTTTTAATTCCAGACTGCAAAAACTACAAAATCAAATACTTAGTAATCCTTATTACCGTTTGCAGACAGTAGAAGAATTAGCTGTAGCTGCACAACTTGGTATTCGGATTGATGCAAATCAAGCTACGGTAGACGATTGGCTAAGACTACCAGGATTTTCTATTCATCAAGCGCGTACACTGGCAGAATTATCACGTTCTGGTGTTAAATATTACTGTATAGAAGATATTGCAGCGGCTTTGAGTATATCTCCTGCGCGTTTGGAAGCATTAAAACTAATACTTGATTTTAGTTATTACAACGAAGACGAATTAGAAATTTCTACTAAGCAAATTAATCCAAATACAGCAACAATAGAAGCGCTACTGAAAGTTCCATTTATTGAGTTGGCTTTGGCTGAGGCTGTAGTGAAGAATAGGTTAGAGGGTGGACTGTATCGGGATATTGTTGACTTTCAAAGGCGCCTGAATTTACCAGGTGATGTGTTGGCGCAGTTGATGTATTATTTGAAGTTTTAGGTAGATATGGGGCGGTTCGGGATGCCCGCTCCACAATTCACAGTTTATTCAGAATTTATACCTAGGTTAAATTAGGCCTGTGCGATTGAAAGGGAAAAATCTAAATACTGCGCGACCGATGACGTTTTCGCTAGGTAAAAATCCCCAATAGCGTGAGTCGTTACTGTCGTTGCGGTTGTCTCCCATGACAAAAAGCTGGTTGGGTGGGACTTGGGTTTGGTTAAATAGCTGTCTTGGGTCTTGCTGGATGTAATTATCTTTGAGGTAATCTTCTTGAAGGGGTGTACCGTTGACATAAACCCTATTTTTAGTCACTTGTATCGAGTCACCTGGTTGACCAATAATGCGTTTAATAAAAGCTTGATCTTTCGGATATCCCCTTCGCTGTAACTCTGGTGGTGGGGTAAAAACAACAATATCGCCGAAATGGGGTGGATGAAAATGATAAGATACTTTTTCAACTACTAATCTATCACCCTTATGTAATGTCGGCACCATTGAATCTGAGGGTATATAGCGGGGTTCAGCAATATACGTGCGAATTAAAAAGGCTAAAATCAGCGCAATAACAACTAAAAAGATGTTTTCGCGAACGTTTCGCCAAACTTGGGCTGACGCTGAATTTTGTTTGACATCGCTTTCTTGAGCGCTTTCTTGAGAGGTCATATCGATAATTAAACCCAGTTATACATTTTCAGACTTGAACTTTGGCGCTTTGGAGCTTTAACGCTGATTATATATAAATATACTCGACTTGCGTATACTTTATAATTTAAAAAATTTCATTTTTTTATTAATAATTTATTATTGGTAAATAAAATTTTGTGTTATCAAATTTTCGTATTTTAAAAATTAAAAAAATATAATGGTACCGTTTAATATTGGTACCATTACCATCATGTAGAAGGCGCCTAATTTCGTAAATTACCGTCGTATCGTTACGTTAAGCTTGCTCTCAAATCTCTCTTAAACCTCTTTCTCTGTGCCCTCTGCGTAAGAGTGGTAAAAACAACTCTACAACCAATTAAATGTGAAAGTAATAAAATGCATCTTCATTATACAAAGTAATTATTTTGACATCATATTCAGAAAATTTAAGTAATAATCGCAAAAATACCGCTTTTTTATAGAAGAAAGTTGTGTAATTAGCGACTTTTTTATACATCTAATGCACAGGCAAGATGCCTGTGCTACGTCAACTATCTTTATTATATATAGAAGAGGTGTTATCAAGTACCTAAACTGACCTACCAAAATATTATTCTTTTTTGGAAGTAATAACCTCAACCGGACGTAAAACCTTTTCACCATAGCGAAATCCTTGACGCACAATTTTAGTAATACTTTGTTCAGGAATATCAGCGACTACTTCTTGCTCTACTACCCTACATAATGTAAAATCGGGCTGCGTTCCTTCAATGCATTCAGTTTCGATTTGTGAAACTTGACGCTTTGCCAATACATTAAGGAATTTACGATAAACTGCTCCAACGTTTCTAGGTAAGCGCGCGATAAATTCAGGGCTAAGATTAGGATTGTCCAGTAATTTGAGTAAATTTTCTAAAGCATCTCCTACTTCTAACAGTTCTAAGAATAAATCTTCGCTGGTTGCTACTGCTTGAGTTTGTTGTTCACGTAAAGATTGCTTAAGTAAAGTATTTTCTCGTTTGAGAGTTCCAAGTTCTTGACTGAGCGAGTCACATAGTTCTTGAGAAATAATAAAAGATTTGGATGTATTAGACACGAGTAACCTCTTTAGATAATAAAGATAAATAATTATTTGCCCAAGCTTTAATTTGAGCATTTGAATGATTTATTAATGACGAACAAAGATGAATTGCGCGCTGTTTCTGTCCAGTCATTTGATAAGCTCTAATCAAATAAATTTGGGCTTGAGTGTAATCGTTACTGTTACGGTCACGTGTACTTTGACAGTAGTCTTCTAAAATTTTTACTGCTTTGGGATAACGTTTTTCTTGGCACGCAGTAATACCTTCGTTAAGCAATTCCGATAAAGGTATTGGCAAAGGTTCGCGTGCTAACATTTCTTCTTGATTGGCTTTAGTAATTGCGTCATCTAAACCATCAAACTCTGATAATAATATTATTTCGGGTTCAGGTTGTTCTAAAGCTGAAAAATCACTGTATTTAAATCTTTTGATAGAAGGCAAAATTGGACGTAAATAATCGGCAATAATACGCTCTTCTGACTTCATTAAGCTTTTTTGCGCTTTCGCAATAACCTCTACCGAATATTGCTTTCGCTTCATTGCCAAAGTTACTGCTTTATTAATTTCAGCTTTAGATGCTGCGGGAGATACACCTAAAACATCATACGGATTAAAACTATTTGGGTTTAATTTGTTTGTCATTTTATTAATAAGATAATCTCAAACTACGATAAATTTGTTGAAACTCAGGTGCATCTGGACAAATTTCATAAGCCCAACGTCCTAACTGTTGAACCATTTCATAATCGCTCGCATCACCTCTTTCAGCAGCATTAATTATAATTTGGATAAAAATTTCAGCAGCAGCAAACCGTACACGTTCGTTACGTGATTTCTTGGCTTTTTCTACCGCTTGTTCATATAATTTTCTCTTCAGAAGATTCTCAAATTCTTCAAATTCTTGTACAAATTCTAATCTTTCCCTTAAATCTAAAACTATAGGATTATTATCATCAATTACGCTAATTTTTTGAATTTGCTTTAAAGCTTGCTCTTGTGATATTTGTTTATTTACTAGTTTATCACGCAATTCTTCGGCTTTGTATTCAGCCAAATAGCTCTTTGCTAATTGACTACCAATAAGGTCATACCAAAATTGAGCAAATTTTAAATGCTCTGGAAATTCTGATATTGCTTGTCGTTGTAATAAGCAAAGTCTATTTATTTCATGAAGCCAATCAGGAAATGTTTTAATTTCACTTTTAGCTTTATTAAGATGAGTAGCTGCTTTTTGCCATTGTTGCTGTTGAAGATAATGACAACCTTCATGGTAAGCAACGAAAGAACCGGCAAATAATTCGATGCTATTGTTAGCAGATTGGTTTGATGGCTTGATTTGTATCGCGCGCGCGACATCACTCTCTAAACAAGCAGCGATAGATAGACCCCAAGGAGTGTATAGTGCTTGCAATATTCTTTCACTAGAATGTATATCCGCAACTAAAAAATTTTGCCATTGATTAAAAAAACGACTGTAACAACCTGGTGTGATAAATAGCTCATTTACTTTCATTCCCTTTTGAACAGGATTGCCCATTAAGCGTAAAGCTACTTTTTCTAAACGATATTTATCACGAAATTTTAAATACTGGTCTAATTGATTTTCTTGAAATTTATCAATAATTTCTTCTAATCGTCGTTGTAATTCTAAAGACACTAATTCTAAATCAAGTTTTTGACTTTCTAGCCAAGGAATATCGTAAAGTGTTAAATCTTGATTTAAATTTGCTATTGCTGTAGGTAAAGCAATTATTAAATCTTCAATTACACCAGTAGAAGCGTCACTAAAAACCCGGTAATAAGTTGTAATTAACCAATTGTGTAAATTAATTATATCTGGCGAGCTTTCCCATAGTTTAATAGTTGTATCAGCAAGAATATGCCACTCATGATTTTGCCAAACTTTTGCTTTTAATCGTGGCAAAATGTGTTCGGTAAGATTGGTTTCTACTAAAGAGTCTGAGCCAAATTTTTGCAAATATTCTCCACTTGAAGTTTGTGCTTGCTCTAAGTCATCATCTGCTATAAATTTTTCTATGTTTTTTAAAGCTAACAGCTTTTGCCGTTGCGAAATGATTTTGATATTTTCTTTTTGTTGTACAAATTTAGTAGTTTGTTGTAAATTTTGCCACTCGCGATGCGCTGCTTGTAATTGCCCTTGTTTCGCATAAGCAAATCCTCGCAGATAACGACCTTGTTCCGTTTCTATATCCGTTAATTGCGATATGGCTAATGACCATTCTTCTGTTTTAATTGCTACAATACCTAAACGAATTTTACAGTCTCTAAAGTTTGGTAAGAGTACTGCTGCTGATTTGTATAATGTTGTTGCTTCCTTTAAATTACCTGATTTTTCAGCTTGAAGACCTAAACGATATTTTTCTTTGCCTTTAACAGTACGCTGAATTTTTTCTAGTAATGCAATACCGTCTTGACGCGGAAATTGTGTTAAGGCGCCTTCTAAAAGCGCGATTGCACTCCTGAATCTACCTTCATTTGAAGCAATGTTTGCTTTTGTAAAAGCCGTGTAATAAATTTGTTCTTGTTTAACTTGAGTTTCACAAGCTGCTATTGATTGCTTTACAGATAAAGTTGGGTATAACTGTTCAGCTTGATTATAGATATTAATGGCGCCTTGAAAAAAACGTTTTTCAGCTTGTAAATCAGCTTCTTCTACCAATTTACGAAAATCTTCTCGCTGCTTTAATTCTGTTTGACACTTGCTAATTGTTTGCGATATTTGCTCATCGTAAAGAATTTTACCAGCACGCTTGCACAAGTCTAAAGCGTCTAGTAATATTTTAGTTTCAAGCGGATTATTATCATCTTGCTGCAAAAGAGATTTGGCGCCAGTCAGCAATTTATTTGCTTGTGTTACTTGCGTCTGCCATTTCTGCAAATCTTGATTAATCTTCTCTAAACTATCCCCTAATATATAAGAGCGCAGTAAACGCTCCCAAAACCCAGGTTGCTTAGACCAAGCAGCTAAAGCTTTTTGACCAGTAAGTACTGCTTGCCGTAAATTTTTACTTTCAGCTAGCGTTCGTGCTTTTTGCGTCTGGAGTTTCGTCGCATCTGCTAATTTCCAAGCATCGACAACTCCCACACCTAATACAATTTTACTAACTTGATTAAAAATTTGTAGAAAGCTCATTATCCAGCCTCCTGACAATTTGGTACTTTAAAAACCTCCCCCTTCTCAATATCGTTTTCTCGTCCTTTGAGTTGGGGATTCGCTTGTACCATCAACTGCCAAGAGGCGCCTTGACCACACAATTTTTCTGTAATAATACTAAGATTGTCTCCACTCTGTACTGTGTAAGTAGCTGGGTAAGTAGCTGGTTGTATTGTTTTAGGTGGTGTATTTAAAACAGCAGGAGTTGATGGAGTAGGAACAACTATCACCGGATTTGGAACATTGACTGTAGCATTGATAGACTGCGGTTGAATAAATAAAAAACTGCTTATAGTTCCAATACCCAAACCAATAAGAAAAACAAACCCAATAACTACAAATTGCCAAGCTTGAATTTTAGTCGGTGCGCTTGTTCTGACTTCAGAAAGCTGGCATAATCTCCAAATTAAAGTCAAATCAGTATCGCAGTTCGGACAACTATCACCTTCGATTTCTTTATAACCACATACCGGACACTCAAGCTTGTTATTCATCGCTTCAACCCCGTAACAATAGTATTGCTGGGCAATTCGCTGTCTATCCAGCGTTGAATATCAGGTTTTAATGAGTTCCAAAGTCGTTCAGCTTCGTGTTCATCACCTTTTTCCATTGCAGCAAGCATACGCATGAGTTTTTCAATCATCGCGTTTGCTTGAGTTGGGTCAACTCTTTTAGCTTGACGGATAGCAAACAAACACGCATCAACCAGTTTTACTTCATCAGGTAAATTCTCAAATTCTCTTTTAAGCTCTTCAGTTTTTGACTCCATCTTATAGAGATTATTCGAGGTGATGGCATCTTTCAACTCGTTGCAGTACTTTTTAAGTCTTTCTTGCTGCTGTTGGGGAATTAAAAATCCGCAAAGCTCGACTATTTGCTCCGAGTCTTGAATCAAAGAATCTGCTTCCAAGCGTTCGTTTGACATCGAGACTTGGAATTTTTCTAAATTTTTGACAGCACGCTCACGTAAATCAACCCGTTCTTCTCCAGTTATTGGTTCAATAATTTGGTTCGCCATCTGTACAACGGGAATAGCCAAAGTCAGTGCATTCTCAACTCCCAATGCTGTTAAATTTTGGTCGTTGAGACGCGCAATTGCCTCTTCAAGCTCTCGATAGATTTTCTCGTCGGAGCGACCACGCGAAAAAGTGCAGCTAACTTTGACCGAAGGGTCATTTTTCAGATGAGCAGTTATCCCTAAATCGCTGTTTTTCTCATCTAACTCCAAATAAACTTGAATTTCGGTTCCTGCTGGGTATCTTTGCTCTAAACCCAACCACATTTCGCCAATAATTTCGTCCTTTTCAACACCATCTGTTTTTTGCTTAACGAAGTCAGGACTAAAAAATCGAAAGTGAATCAAGCGCTGACCGTCAACTACAGTGCGGAAAGTATGTGAAGTAGTGACAGGTAAAATATCACCTCTATTAATAACCTTATGATTATCGTCAACTAGCTCAATATAATAATCGCGTGACACGGTAGTAACTTTATCAGTCAGTCCCGCAGCAACAATTGCGGCGCCTTCAGCAACAGCGTACATTGGACGAGGATGCACTACAACCTTATCGTTTCCAAACGCTGCTTTAACTTTATTTTGTACAAAAGGAATTTGTGAAGAACCACCGACCAAAAGCACTACATCTACCATATCTAAGTCAGACGATGCTTCTTCTACAGCTTGACGGCAAATTGTAATTGAACGCTCTACCAAGTCAGCGATAAGTTCCTCAAACAACTCGCGAGTAATTTTAACTTCAATAGGAATAGTAAGTCCTAACTCATCAACTAAATGAGTAGAAGGACTAATTAGTGCTGTTGTAGAACTACTCAACTCAAATTTCGCGCGTTCAACAGCCATTTTCAAATCAGCATTAAACCGCACTTTCTGATAATGCGGCATTTTGGCGATTAAAGCATCAATATCAGCAATTTTTTCGCTATATGCAACTTGCTCTTTCACATAATTGATAATTCGGGAGTCAATATCGTCTCCACCTAACCATAAATCTCCTGCTTTTCCTTGTTCAATAAACGAAGTTCCAGCAGAAGTAATTAAAGAAGCGTCAAAAGTACCACCACCGAAGTCATAAACTAAAATAGTTTTGACATCTTCACTAGTTGGAGAAAAACCATAAGAAATAGCTGCTGCTGTTGGTTCTGGTAATAATTCCAAAGGGGTGATACCAGCTTTTAAAGCAGCTGTACGTGTAGCGTGACGTTGCTTGTCGTTGAAGTAAGCAGGGATAGTAATTACTGCTTGATTAATAACTTCTCTGACTTTGCCCATTTTTTGGTAGTAAACTTCAGCATTTTTTACTACCTGCTTGAGAATTTCGGCAGAAATATCTTCTGGTTGATATTCTTTACCTCCCAACCATACAGCGATTCCATTATCTGTTCCTTGCGATGGTTGAGAAATTTTATAACCAAACTTTGACTTTTGTTCTTGAACTGTTTTATCAGCAAAATCTCGACCTATCAAGCGTTTTATCGAGACAATTACATTTTCTGCATCAGCACGTTGTTGATTGTAAGCTTTTTCACCAACACACAGATTATTTTGTTCGCAAGCGACTACTGAACGTGTTAATTTTCTATCTGGAGGTGTGTTGTTATCAGCAGTTATTACTTCTACTTCAGCTAGTCTAAATGCTGCTACTGAGTTGGTAGTTCCTAAGTCGATGCCTATTGCCTTACCCATTGTTATATAAACTTTTGTATAAAATATTATTTATAATTTCAAGTAGACTATTAATAAGTGTGAGAAATTTAACTTGTGTTGAATCTACGGGCAAGGATGCCCGTTCCACAAGAGAAATTACCAATATCAAAATCAACTTTTCAAATACTTTTCAAATACTATTTATACATATTCACTATTGAATCAGTTCAGTAAAAATACTTGAAAACTGATGCGCGCAAAATCGCTGCAAGTCTTTAAGATTCCCGATAAACTATCCGTTACATCCGTTATATCCGTTGCAAAGCTTGACCCACAAAAAAACGTAGCACAGGCGCCTTGCCTATGCTACGTGAATTTTATTACTAATGAGTAATTAAGCTTCTACACCTGCTCCGGGTGTTAACAGTTCGCGACGTTCACCAGCACGAACGACAACGTTGTTGTTTTCATCGACATCAATAACGGCAACATCACCATCTTTAATGCGACCGGAGAGAATTTCCTCAGCAAGGCTATCCTCTAACAAGCGCATAATTGCGCGACGTAAAGGTCTTGCACCGTAGCTGGGGTTGTAACCTTCTTGGATAAGACGGTCTTTGAAGCGGTCGGTAATTTCCATCGTAATGCCTTTTTCGCCCAGGCGCCCGAAGACTTCCTTAAGCATGATTTCGGCAATTTCGGAAACCTCCTGCTTGTTCAACTGACGGAAGACGATAATTTCGTCGAGTCGGTTTAAGAACTCTGGACGGAAGTAGTTCTTCAGTTCTTCGTTAACTAAGAACTTAATACGGTTGTACTGGGATTCGCTAGCATCTTCGGCAAACTCGAAACCAATACCACCACCACCTTTTTCAATAACCTTAGAACCAATGTTCGAGGTCAAGATTAATAAGGTGTTCTTGAAGTCTACGGTACGTCCTTTCGCATCGGTAAGGCGCCCGTCTTCAAGAATTTGCAGCAGCATATTAAATACATCGGGGTGTGCTTTTTCGATTTCGTCGAAAAGTACCACGGTGTAAGGTCTACGGCGTACTGCTTCGGTTAACTGTCCACCTTCGTTGTATCCTACATAACCTGGAGGCGAACCGATGAGCTTAGAAACGGTGTGACGTTCCATGTACTCGGACATGTCAAGACGAATCATTGCTTCTTCTGAACCAAAGAAGTATGAAGCCAATGATTTCGCTAACTCGGTTTTACCAACACCAGTAGGACCAGAAAATACAAAGCTAGCAATTGGTCGGTTGGGGTTCTTTAAACCAACACGCGCACGTCGAATTGCTCTGGACACAGCTTTAACTGCATCTTCTTGACCAATAAGACGCTGGTGCAAGGTGTCTTCCATGTGCAACAGCTTCTCAGATTCTGACTCAGTAAGCTTGTTGACTGGTACACCCGTCCAAGATGCCACAATGTGAGCAATGTCTTCTTCGGTAACAACAGGTTCATCGCCACCTTCAGTCTTCGTGCCACTTACTTTGCTTTGAGCAATGGCGCGAATTTCGGCTTTGATTTCCATTTCCCGGTCGCGCAACTCACCTGCACGGTCGAAGTCTTGACCGCGTACTGCATCGTCTTTCTCTTTGAGAATTTGACGCAGTTCTTTATCAAGTTCTTTAGCTGCGGGGGGAAGTTGAGAATTAATTAAACGTACCCGTGAACCAGCTTCGTCAACTAAGTCGATAGCTTTATCGGGCAAATAACGGTCAGATATATAACGGTCAGATAATTTCGCTGCTGCTACCAAAGCTTCATCAGAAATTTTCAGCTTATGGTGTTGCTCGTAGCGGTCACGTAAACCATATAAAATTTCAATGGTTTCATCTACAGACGGTTCACCCACCATTACTGGCTGGAAGCGACGTTCTAGGGCTGCATCACGCTCGATGTGTTTACGATACTCATCAAGGGTTGTAGCACCTATACACTGCAATTCTCCGCGTGCCAAAGCTGGCTTGAGGATATTGGCTGCGTCAATGGCGCCTTCTGCTGCACCAGCACCAATTAAGGTGTGAACCTCGTCGATTACTAATATTACATTTCCCGCTTGTCGAATCTCATCCATGATTTTCTTCAAGCGTTCTTCAAATTCACCTCGATATTTGGTTCCTGCTACAAGCAAACCAATATCAAGAGTGACTACACGTTTATCTTCTAAAATGTCAGGTACATCTTTAGTGGCAATACGTGTTGCCAAACCTTCAGCAATAGCGGTTTTACCTACGCCAGGTTCACCAATTAACACGGGGTTGTTCTTAGTCCGACGACCAAGAATCTGGATTACCCGCTCAATTTCCTTAGCGCGTCCCACAACAGGGTCAAGCTTACCGTCGATTGCCATTTGGGTCAAATTTGAGCCAAATTCATCCAACGTTGGGGTTTTGGTGCGGCTGGAAGGTCCACCTTGTGTTACCTCAGCGGTTTCGCCCAACATCCGAATCACTTGAGTGCGGACTTTCGATAAATCTACACCGAGGTTTTCTAGAACTCTAGCTGCTACACCTTCACCTTCGCGGATTAAGCCCAACAGCAGATGCTCGGTGCCAATATAGTTGTGCCCCAACTGGCGAGCCTCTTCTAAGGAGAGTTCTAAAACTCGTTTGGCGCGTGGCGTAAACGGAATTTCCACAGCGACAAAGCCCGAACCTCGACCTATGATTTTTTCTACTTCAATCCGAGCGTCTTTGAGATTGACGCCCATCGATTTCAGTACTTTAGCTGCGACTCCGGTACCTTCGCCAATTAGACCCAGGAGGATCTGCTCAGTACCGACGAAATTATGCCCAAGACGGCGAGCCTCTTCTTGGGCAAGCATAATCACCTTAATGGCTTTTTCTGTGAAGCGTTCAAACATATTTTTCCCATCACCTGCGTCGTGCCGGTATGCTGATTTTAGCACAGCCAAATAAGTCGGGTGCCTGTATAAAGGTGTAGACAACCGAAATCGACGTGGCGAGTTTATAAGTTCCAATATGAACTTTTTTAACTTGTTTTACTGTTTATAACTACACTGATTTGCGTTGAGATGCTTCTGTAGGGCTTATTTTGGGCAAACTTGTGACCATGAGTGTTGAGATATGTCAATACGCCCTCAAGTGAAAATATTTAACATTTTCTTTATTGCTCGTCAAGTCGAATTTGAACTTTAAGTTACAATTTCCATGAAATTATCATCACATTTTCTCAAAATTTATTTTCACTCACTAAAAATAAAGATTTATTAAATTAACGTTAAGCTTACTTAAAAATCTAAGAAACCTGGTTTCTAAGCAAGATTGTTGTTTTTATGACAATATTCACCAAGAAACCTGGTTTCTAAAGGTTTATTGCACATTAATTTAAAAATGTCAAGTTCCAGCCAGATTTATTTAGGCGCCTTTTAATGGTGTCAAGCCAAGTATTAAGAGTTAGAGTGAATTGTGGCGCCTGGATATCACCCAGCCACAGAATTAAAGCATCTTCGTCATTGTCTTTATAGTATCGGCGCCGTCGCCCTGCTGTTTTGAAACCAAATTTTTGATATAAATTAATGGCGCCTACATTTGAGGGACGGACTTCGAGAGTGGCGCGCTCTAAACCATGTTCGTGAGCAGCCTTAAGAAGCGAAAATAGTACAGCTTGTCCCAAACCTTGGTTTTGATATCGAGGATGAACCGCCAAAATCGTGATATGCGCTTCATCTAAAATCGACCAAAAACAACCCATTCCTGATAATTCGTTAGAAGCAAGGGAAGAGGTAGAACCAAGCAAAACAGAGTTTGGACTCTCTAACTCTCGCTGATACGCATCAAGTGTCCACAACCCACCAAAACAAGCTTGGTCAAGTTCAACTAGGGCACCCAAGTGCTTATGTGTCAATGATTGGATTTCTAAATTTAATGTGTTCACGCTTATTGGTAATGGCACATCCCATCTGTAAACTAAAGGTGGGAATATTTACTCCGTAACAAAAATTTAATAATTTAGATAAAGATTGGTTTGCGGTCTATCTAGCAAACTAACCATTACATGTACATGCCCGTCTAGTAAACAACGACAAATTTTAACGTTATGGTATCGACACATCCGGCTAAGGTTCAAGATTCTGGTAGTAAATATTTACCGATTGTTACAAAAAATAACATTGATATTTCTCCAAATCAATCTCTGTTACCGATTACAGCTAAGGTAAATAGTCACGACCATCTTGAAATTGGAGGTTGTGACGTTAAAAATTTAGTTCAGCAATTTGGCTCACCCTTATACATAGTAGACGAAGAAACATTACGTACAACTTGCCGCCAGTACCGCGATAGTTTTCAACGTTATTATAAGGGCTGCTCACAGGTATTATACGCTTCTAAAGCATGGAGTTTAACGGCAATCTGCGCTATCGTTCATTCTGAAGGTTTAGGTATAGACGTAGTTTCAGGGGGCGAATTATACACAGCATTAAATGCGGGCGTCAACCCTAGTCAAATTTATCTTCACGGAAATAATAAATCGCGGCAAGAGCTTGTTTTCGCTATAGAGTCAAACATTACTATTGTTGTTGATAACTGGTATGAGCTAGAAACATTAGTTGAGTTAGCTTCTACCACCTCGGAAGCAGTACGAATAATGTTGCGGTTAACACCGGGTATCGAGTGTCATACTCATGAGTATATTCGTACTGGACATTTAGACAGTAAATTTGGGTTTGACCCTAACCAACTTGGGGAAGTATTCGAGTATGTCAGTAAGCAAAGCAAGCTCAACTGTGTTGGAGTTCATGCTCATATAGGTTCTCAAATCTTTGAACGTCAACCACATCGTGACCTAGCAGCAGTGATGGTGCAGTGGTTAGAGCAAGCAGCAAGTTATGGGTTAGCTATAACCGAGTTAAATGTAGGTGGTGGTTTAGGAACTAAATATATAGAGTCCGATGACCCACCAAGCATTGAAGAATGGGTAAAACCAATTTGCGAGGTTATTCAATCAGCATGTGAGAAACTTTCTTTACCTTTACCCAAACTGCTATCTGAACCAGGACGCTCTTTAATTGCCACATCTTGCGTCACAGCGTATACTATTGGTTCATCAAAACAAATTCCCGGAATCCGTAACTACATAGCAGTTGACGGTGGTATGTCAGATAATCCTCGTCCAATTACTTATCAATCAGTTTACCGCGCGGTCGTCGCGAACAAAATGTCGGATAAGTGTAGCGAAACCGTAACAGTTGCCGGAAAGCACTGTGAATCAGGAGATATTCTAATCAAGAATGCTGAATTACCTTTAACTCAACCAGAAGATATTTTGGTTGTAATGGCAACGGGTGCGTACAATTACAGTATGGCATCGAACTATAATCGCCTGCCTCGTCCGGCAGCGGTTTTAGTATCGAACGGCGAAGCAAATATTATTTTGCAACGCGAAACATACCAAGATTTAATTCGACAAGATTGTTTACCAGAAAGACTCAAAAATAGTGCTGAGTAGAAAATGTAGAGACGTGACATGTCACGTCTGTACAAGAGTTAGGAGTTTCTAGTAAGGTGGGCAGTGCCCACCCTACAACTACAACTTTTAACTAATTAAAGGCAGAGTAGTACATTTCCAGATGTCATGAGAGATTGGTGGAAGCAATGGCTGATAGCGGGATGGTCGCAGTCCTTGCTACTAAAGACTCTGGATATTTTGTTAGTACTGGCACTGACTTATATGATGCTGGTTCTAATTAACGAACGGCGAACGCTGCGGATGGTACTGGGATTTGTGATCTTAATGCTAGCTTCAGCTTTGTCGCATCAGTGGGGGCTGGAACTGCTAAATTTTGTATTGGAAAAGTTAGTGATTGGCTGTGCGGTGGCAATGGCGGTTGCACTTCAATCTGAGTTTCGGCGATTTTTAGAGTTATTGGGACGCGGAGAGTTTAAGAAGCTATTTCAGCCTTCAACTCTGTCGCTTCCCAAGTCAGATAGCACAATTGATGAAATTGTTGAAGCTGTTAGAGAATTGTCGAAAAGTCGGATTGGAGCGCTACTGATTATAGAAACAACAGGTCCAATAGACGAAAGAGATTTTTCTGTGCCCGGAGTAAAATTAAATGCTGAAGTTTCTAAAGAACTAATCCAAACAATTTTTCAGCCCAAGACACTTTTACACGACGGTGCTACATTAGTACGTGGCTCTCGGATTCTCGCATCGGGTATAATCTTACCGCTATCGGGACGCACAGCCTCGCGCCAGTTGGGTACACGCCACCGGGCGGCGATGGGTATCACTGAGCGGGTCGAAAATTGTATTTGTGTAGTTGTATCAGAAGAAACGGGTTCAATTTCTTTGGCAGAAAGGGGAAACCTAAATAGACCATTAACTATCGCGAAGTTAAAAGAGTTGCTCGAAGATAAACTGTCACCTACTATTGACCGGGAAGCAGTGGCGCCTGGTTTACTAAGTTTGGGGCGAAAAATTCGCAGCAAAAGCCTCTTTGTAGTTTCACGATTACTCGGATTACCATCGACCGCTCCTCGGGATAAAAAATGACAGCACAACAGACAGAACTGCGAGTTTTACCCTCTGACTTGAAACGCGAATTATTACCAAAGCACGTTGCGGTGATTTGTGACGGCAATGGTCGGTGGGCTAGGCATAGAGGACTACCCCGTATAATGGGTCACAAACGCGGGGTTGAGTCTCTCAAGCAATTACTACGTACCTGTAATGATTGGGGAATAGAAGCGTTAACCGCGTATGCTTTTTCAACTGAAAACTGGAAACGACCCCAGGAAGAAGTTGATTTTTTACTGACTTTATTTCAGGTAGTTTTGCGTAGTGAGTTGCGCGAAATGATGAAAGAGAGTGTACGTATAAAGTTTGCTGGTAACTTAAATGCACTTCCAACTGCTTTGCAGGAGCAAATCAGTGACGCAATGGAAGAAACGCGGAACAATCGCGGTATAAAATTTACCATTGCCACCAACTATGGCGGTAGACAAGAAATACTATCAGCTTGTCGTGCAATTGCTGAAAAAGTCGAGCAGGGTTTGCTTAAACCGCACGAAATAGACGAAGCAACTTTCGAGAGCCATCTTTATACAGCTGGCATTGGCGACCCAGACCTATTAATTCGCACAAGCGGGGAAATGCGGATTAGCAACTTTTTGCTATGGCAAATTGCTTACACTGAAATATATATTACAGACGCACTTTGGCCCGATTTCGACCGCGACGAATTTTACCGTGCCTTATTAAGTTTTCAAAAGCGCGAACGACGGTTTGGAAAAGCATAAATATCCTCGTAGAGACGTGATTAATCACGTCTCTACATATATTTAAGGACCAGCAAACACTGCTTGTTCAACATCTTGACGAGAGAGCGAATATTTAAACGACCGTTGAATATCTTGCCCATTTTCTCCAGCTTGGATATATCGAACCGTAATTTGTTCGACATCAAGCCATAATTCCGCGTTCCAGTTGGTTTGTTCTAGGCGCCAGCAATGTAGTTCGCGCTTGTCTTGCTCACAACCTTGGTCGCGTAACCATTGTTCAATTTCTGGCAAGGGATGACTGTATAAAGGCGTGTCAGGAGAAAGTTGAGACATAAGTTATGTACTGAGGATAAAAACACCAGTATTGTGACTACACTAATATTACAATTATTATCTTTTTTAGCTTATAAACGGCTATTTAATGTATATGGTTTCGTTGATGCAGGTAATTTGGTAACTTGTTGTTCAACAGAAACAGGTTGTTGATTAATAGAAACAAATGCACTATCTCCGCGCGTTAAACCGACCACAACAACAAGTAACAAGCAACCTACAAACGTCAGTCCTAGGATGAAGAGTGCAAAAAGTTCGCCACCTGAAAGCGGACGGTCGGTAGCGTCAAGATAAGCTGACTTACTCCAATCGTAAGAATTATATGGACGATTTAAATCGGCAGGCGCCTGAATAACCCCAAAACGCGAATAGCCAATTTTAAAATCGTAGTTTAACCGTCGTTCTGGACTGCTAAGAGTGGCATAAGCTTCATTGATTTCCCGGAATTTAGCTGTAGCAACTTTCTCTGGCAACTCAGTAGTATCTGGGTGGTATAGCTTACTAAGTTCACGATATGCGCGTCGAATATCAATTACTGACGCACTTGGATGCAGTCCTAGCAATGCGTAATAAGTTGGTTCGCTATGTTGTTGCATTTCCCGACAGGTACGAATCGTGTGTGGATGAATAGCAATACTTTTTACTATTTTAAAGCTATCAAAGCTTAACAGAGGGATGATACAGGAATCTCAACCATAAACTTTGTTCCTTGACTTGGCGCCGATTCACACCAAATTCTTCCGCGATGCTTTTCTGTGATAATTTGATAGCTAATAGATAAACCTAAGCCCGTTCCTTTACCAACTGGTTTGGTAGTAAAAAATGGGTTAAACAATTTTGCACGAACATCTTCTGGAATACCTGAGCCATTATCGGCGATTGAAATTAACACACGATTTTCTTTATTAACTTCGGTAGTAATCCAGATTGTCAATTTTTTGTTATTAGCGGCTGACTCTTCCAAGGCATCAATAGCATTAGAAAGTAAATTCATCAATACCTGATTTACCTGTCCTGCATAACATTCAACTAAAGGTAGTTGACCATATTCTTTCACAACTTCAATAACAGGACGATGAGCTTGTGCCTTAAGGCGGTGATTTAAAATCATTAAGGTGTTGTCTATACCTTCGTGTAAATCTACAGCTTTAAGTTCAGCTTCATCTAAGCGGGAAAAACTACGCAAACTTACTACTATATCACGGATGCGATTTGTACCTACTTTCATTGAGCTAATAATTTTATCTAAGTCTTCTACTAGAAAGTCAAGTTCGATAGTATTAATAGTTTCTTGAACAGCTTTTGATGGATTCGGGTAATTAGACTGATATATTTTTATTAATTGCAATAAATTTTGAGTATATTCTTCAATATAATCAAGATTAGCGTGAACAAAATTGACTGGATTGTTGATTTCATGTGCAACTCCTGCTACCATTTGACCCAGAGCAGACATTTTTTCACTCTGCACCATATGGATTTGTGTGTCATGTAACTGTTTGACAATTTCCAAGAGATATTCGTTCTTATACATCAATTCTTGAGTTCTATCTGCAACTGTTTGTTCTAGAGTTTGGTTAATTGACTCTAATTTGTCATTAGTTTCTTGCTCTCGTTCTAAAAGTTCTTTTACCCGAACTATTAGCTGATTGAATGAAGAAGATAATATACCGATTTCATCATCACTTTTGATCGGAACTTGCAAATTGAAATTTGACTCTTGGATAGTTTGCTGAGATATTTCGGTAAGGGTTTTAATTGGATGAGCAATCGCACGAGTTGTGGTCACTGCTAAAACCACTGCAACTACTCCTGAAAGCAGCAAAATGATGGCAATTATTTGTAACTGTAACTTCCTGGCAGCTTCCATAGCCTTTTGTGCCATGTTATATTCCGTATCCGCAAATTTGATGAGTTCTACCAAATCTTCTGAGAACCAGGTCATCTGCATACGCACAGGATTATCATCAAATTTCTGAAGTTCTGTACGAACTATTTCGGTCTTTTCTGGTTTGAATTCAAGAAGATTAATTTCTTGCAGCAGTACATCAAGCTTTTGTAAATAAGTCTCTGTTACCTCTCCATATTTGTCAATAAATTTCTTTCTTCCTTCAGCTTCACCCGGTAATTCATTTTCTTCATTTTTCGTTGCTCCCTCTGATTCCTCAAACTCTTTCCATGCATTTTTAAAGTCTGAGTGGTACTGCAAAAAAATAGTATACTGTTTCTTTAATTCTTCAGGCTTTGTAAGCAGAGCGATCAACTCATATTTACGTGCGCGCATTTGCAAAAAGTCAATTTGCAAGCGGGTTAAAAGTTGATATTCTTCTAATGCATCTTCCTCAATAGTTTGAGCTTGATATTGATAGTAGTGCGTCACTCCTAATCCTGACACTGTACCAACAATGATTAACCCCAAGCTAATAGCGTAACCAAAACTGATTTTTTGTCCAACCTTCAGTTTTATGAACCATTTGCTAAATTTTTTGATAATCATTTCTGTTTAAATTAAGTTTTATGTAGTGGTTGTCAATTGTGTGAGGTAAAATTTGCCGTTAAGACAGTTTTGATATGGTAAGGGCACGATACTAAAACTGTATATAATTGGCGTAGCTCACTAAATAGAGAAGCACTTTGTGACTATTATTCCCCATCTATTACGTTTTGTTACAGCAATAGAATTTAGGCTAAATTATTTAGTGTTTTAATAATTACTATTTCTACACTTACTTTATAAGCTTTAAATATCTACCTCTACCAATATCATAATTTTCAATTTTACAAAAATCAAAGCTTTATTTTTTTTCCATACCATAAAAATATTCATTGAATACGATACTAGATAAAATTCTATGCAGTAATTGCATATTTAGTATAATTGCGTATAAATTGTGTTCTAAAATTTCATATATAGTTAAAATTACGTATAAAAAACCGTATAATATCTATTTTGATTGAAATGATAATTTATCGTAAATAATTTATACTGCTATAAATTTGACAAGACAATAAACAAGCAGCTATTTTCGTATAAGTGTATTCAACAGATATAAATCTAAAATGTTGAGAATAATTTGTAGCGTAGCAAAATTTGCTCCAGCATTTTTTGGCGCCTTTTGGGTGCTTGCTTACAGTACTTCTGTAAATGCTAATCATGGCACTAATATTCAATCAGTAAGTGCCGAGCAAGTAACTTCTGTATCCCAATTATCAGACGTACAAGCGACTGATTGGGCATTTCAGTCTCTACAGTCATTGGTGGAACGTTATGGTTGTATTGCTGGTTATCCTAATAGCACCTACCGAGGTAATCGAGCAATGACGCGCTACGAATTTGCTGCTGGTGTAAATGCTTGTTTAGATAGAGTAAATGAGCTAATTAATACTGCGACTACCGATTTAGTACGTAAAGAAGATTTAGTTACGTTGCAACGGTTACAAGAAGAGTTTGCAACTGAATTATCGACATTGCGAGGTCGTGTAGATGTATTAGAAACCAAAACTACTCAGTTGGAAGCTTCACAATTTTCTACAACAACTAAACTTGATGGTGAAGTCATCATGGCATTGACTGATGTGGTGGCAGCTAATACAGTTAATGGTGAAGACGTTAAAAATAATACAACTTTAGGATTGCGCGCGCGTCTTAATTTTGAAACTAGTTTTACTGGAAAAGATTTACTCACCACTAGAATTCAAGCCAATAATTTACTTAACCCCAACATTGGTACACCCGAAGGTAGCTTTTCCTTTACCAGAGATGATGGTACAACTGATGCTGTTATTAACTTACTTGCGTATGAGTTCCCTCTAGGTGAAAAAACTTCTGTTATAGCTATTGCTAATGAAGGTGATGCAGAAGAAATAACCGATACAGTTAATATATTAGATGGAGAAGCTGCGTTTGGCGCCTTATCGAGGTTTGGTACGCGCAACCCAATTTATTACCATTTAGATGGTGCAGGATTAGGAATTACCCACGAATTTGGTGAGGTTTTGGAACTAAGTTTGGGTTATTTAGCAGACGATGCAAATGATTCCACGGCTAAAAATGGTTTGTTTAACGGAGGTTATGGCTTTTTAACACAGCTAACTTTTAAGCCAAGCAAACGCTCAAGTGTTGGCTTAACTTATATTAATTCTTACAACCAGGAAACAGGAACGGGTAGCAATCAAGCAAATCCATTATCAAAACTAGGAGTGCCAATTATTAGTAATTCATATGGTGTCCAAGCATCTTTGGGGATTAGCGATAAATTTGTTTTAGGTGGCTGGGTTGGCTATACAAACACTCGCAACCTTTCAACAGCAGCAGGTACAATTGACCGTGGAAGTGCTGACATTTGGAACTATGCACTAACTTTAACATTCCCTGATTTGGGTAAAGAAGGAAGTTTAGTAGGGATTATTTTAGGTATGGAACCAAAAGTAACAAGTTCCAGTATTAACGAACTATCTCCAGACAAAGACACTTCATATCATTTAGAGGCTTTTTACCAATACAAACTCACTGATAATATTACTATTACACCCGGATTAATTTGGCTGACGGCGCCTGACCATAACTCTAACAATGATGATGTTGTAATTGGCGCCGTAAGAACCACTTTCACTTTTTAAGAGCATTAAAGTAAGTCAGCACGTGGTTTAAAAGTCTCAATTTGTCGTAACTTTTCATACAGTTCGCGTTCTTGGTCGCTGATAGTTCTAGGAGTGACAATCTGAATTTCAACGAGTTGGTCTCCACGTTTACCAGCTTCGTTAGGATAACCCTTATTAGCTAAACGAAATCTTTGACCCGAACGTACTCCACTAGGTATTGACATTTTAACTGGACCATCTAACGTTGGCGCCTCTATTTGTCCACCCAACACAGCTTCACTAGGAGTAACGGGAACTTGGCACAATATATTTAAACCTTCAAGTTTAAATTGTGAATTTGGCTCAACTGTTATTTTTAAGTACAAATCACCGCCGTTTATACCTTGGTCACGTAGTCGAATCGTTTGACCAGTCACCATACCAGCAGGCATATTTACTTCCAACGAGCGTCCATCTTCAAGACGAATTCGTTCTAAACCACCTTGATAAGCTTTAGCAAGCGGAATAGTTAAACGTGCTTCGATATCACGACGCTGCGGTCGTTCCTTCGCGTTGTAAGACACTTTGCTTCTTGTATTGCGGAACGGGTCACTGTTACCATTTGTGTAGCCATTAGAAGCCGTTCTTGTTTCTTTACTAGTGGCGCCAACACCAATAACTTGGTTGATAAAATCATCAAAACTACTGTATTGACCAGGGTCTACAGTACCATTACTACGATTATTTTTATTACTACCTCCCCAAGTGGCGCTTTTTGGAGTTTTGCTTGTAAAACCCTTTTGCTTCCAATGACGACAATATTCGTCGTACTGCGCGCGTCGAGCTTCGTCTAAAAGAACTTCTTTAGCTTCATTAATATCTTTAAATTTTTCTGCGGCTTGCTCATTTCCTTGGTTGCGGTCAGGATGAAATTGAAGCGCTAATTTTCGATAAGCTTTCCTAATATCTTCATATGACGCATCTTTGGATACTCCTAAAATTTCGTAATAATCTCGAAAATTCTGCAAATTGAGTGACATAATTAGGTGTTTAGCTAATTTATGAGCGATTTTTCTATTTAGACTAATAATCAGACCAATAAATAGAGACTTAGGACGCAAAGAAACCTGGTTTCTACGCAAAATCACCATTTTTATTACATGCTATCAACGAAGAAACCAGGTTTCTAGGTTTTTATGCGTAAGTCATAAGACTATAAAGTTTTACTCGTTCAGGATAGAAAATTTATTACGTAGCATTGAATTACTACATAATTAACGAGTAGCAGATAGTTAATATAACGTAAAGGCGGGAAAACCCGCCATCACTCTATAATTACAGCCAATCATCATCGTCATCATCCCAGTTATCTCGATAGCTTGGGCGGTCGCGACGCGAGTCAGGAGGTTTACCAAAGTCCGAACGTCCTCCTCTACCGTAATCATTTCTTGAATCTCTATCAGAATTTCTTCCAGAAGAACCATAATCACGGTCAGTATCTCGACCATAATCACGCCCAGAATCACGATTTGAATCACGATTTGAATCACGACCATAATCACGGTTAGAGTCTCGACCATAGTCTCTACCATAATCACGGTTAGAGTCTCGACCATAGTCCCTACCGTAGTCACGGTTAGAGTCGCGACCATAATCTCGGCCATAATCACGATTATCTCGGTCGTCTTTATCGCCACCTGTAAAGATGTCGCGAATCGTGCCGAACAAATCATCATCTTCATCATCAGCGTAGTACGCACGCACTTCGCGGTTCAATTCAGACAACGCATCTTGAAGGTCAGCGTAGGACTGGTCGATACCTCGGTCATCGTTTGCTTGCAATGCTTCACGCAGTTCACGACATATATTATCAATACGTTGGCGCCGACTGCGGGCAAACTGCATTCCAAAATCTAGAGCTACTTCTCGCAGTTGACGTTCTGCCTGTAAAATCAATGCTTCAGCACGAGTACGCTTTTCGACTTTTTCTTTACGTTGACGGTCGGTTTCGGCGAATTTCTCAGCATCGCGAATAGCTTGGGTAATTTCTGACTCGCTTAATGTCGAGGCGCCTTGAATAGTTATACTTTGTTCGCGTCCAGTCGTGCGGTCGAGGGCTGTTACCTGTAATATCCCGTTAGCGTCTATATCAAAAGATACTTGTACTTGGGGAATACCGCGCGGTGCTGGGGGAATACCATAAAGCTTAAAACGACCAAGGGATTTATTATCTCCCGCCATTTCTCGCTCACCTTGAACTACGTGAATTTCCACAGTGTTTTGGTTATTTTCTGATGTAGAGAAAATATCCGAACGACGAACGGGAATTGTAGTATTGCGGGGAATTAATTTCTTAGCTACACCGCCTATTGTTTCCAACCCTATCGATAGTGGTGTGACATCGAGTAGTAAAACGTCTTTAAGTTCACCGCCAATAATACCAGCTTGAATAGCGGCGCCTATTGCCACAACTTCATCAGGGTTAACATTTTCATTGGCTTCAATACCAATTAAATCTTCGACTAACCTTTTTACCATTGGCATCCGCGTCGAACCACCCACTAATACCACTTCGTCGATATCATCAGGACGCAAACCAGCATCTCGAAGCGCACGTTTAACAGGTGTTCGTACTCGCATTAATAAATCTTCACATAACCCTTCAAATTCAGAGCGAGTTAACCGTGTTTCAATGTGCTGAGGACCATCTTCGGTAGCGGTGATAAAGGGTAAATTAATATCAGTAACGCTAACGGCAGAAAGCTCGATTTTGGCTTTTTCGGCGCCTTCGAGTAAACGCTGTAAAGCTTGGCGGTCACTGCGTCGTAAATCTACACCGTGTTCTTCTTCAAATTTTGCAGCCAACCAATCAACTATTTTTTTGTCAAAATCATTACCACCTAGCTGAGTATCTCCACTAGTGGACTTTACCTCAAAAACACCATCTCCAACTTCCAGCACAGAGACATCAAAAGTACCACCACCCAAGTCAAACACCAAGATAGTCTCGCTACGACCTTTATCTAAGCCGTAAGCTAAAGATGCAGCAGTTGGCTCGTTAAGAATTCTTAAAACGTCCAAACCTGCGATTCTGCCAGCATCGCGCGTAGCTTGGCGCTGCGAATCGTTAAAATAAGCAGGAACTGTAATAACTGCACCAGTTACTTTTTCTCCCAAATAGCGACTAGCATCGTCTGCCAATTTCTTCAAAATCATTGATGAAATTTCTTCGGGAGAGAAATCTTTGCTCAAACGGGGACATACAATTTTGATATTACCAACTTCGTCTTTGCGAATTGTGTAAGGAATGCGCTTCGATTCGGGACTAAGTTCAGAATACTTACGTCCAATAAAGCGCTTAACTGCGAAATATGTATTTTGTGGGTTTAGAACGGTTTGGCGCCGTGCCATTTGTCCAACAACTCGTTCACCGTCTTTGCTAAAGCCAACAACGGAGGGGGTTGTGCGTGTTCCTTCAGCATTGGCAATCACCACCGGCTTGCCACCCTCCATGACAGCAACAACTGAGTTGGTTGTACCCAGGTCAATGCCGACTACCTTGCCCATGCGTTACTGTTCTCCTAATCTATCTTAATAAAACTATTTGTTTCGTTAGAAACCTTAGCTTGACTTATTGTATCTTGCACTCGAAAAAATGAAGGCAGAAGGCTGCTACACATAGATTCAATATATATCCCTTTTCCTTTTTTCCTCCTAAGACTCTGTGAACCTGAAGACGCAACTTATTACTCACCTGAATCAAATTGTTCGCGACCGCGACCCATACATAGCATCGGGTGGACATTTCTTTGTCCAGCAGTACATTCAAACTTCATTTGCCCAATGGGGAAGTGTGGAAATCCACACCTTCAAAGTTGGTGCTAAAAACTGTAGCAATCTCATATTGAATTTACCTTGTCAGGCGGAGTCTGAAAAGGCTAGCTTGCCACCAATTTTAATCGGCGCTCATTATGATGCTGTACCAGGTTCTCCTGGCGCCGATGATAACGCTACGGGTGTAGCAGTATTACTCGAACTCGCGCGCATGTTCGCTACTGAGCCAGCTAAATATCCTTTGCGACTCGTTGCATTTGATATGGAAGAGTATGGCTTATTAGGAAGTGCTGATTATGCAGCGAAGCTAAAAGAAGAACAACAACCTTTAAGGTTAATGATTTCACTGGAAATGTTAGGGTATTGCGTAAAAACATCTAATTCACAAGTGTATCCGGCGCCGTTAGATAAAATTTATCCAAATAAAGGTGACTTTATCGCGTTAATTGGTAACTGGCGAACTTTACGTGACTTAATATGTATCAGTCGATGTATACGTAAAGTTGGTGTATCAAGTCAGTGGTTGCCTGTACCTAATCGTGGTTTGATTGTGCGGGAGACAAGACGCAGTGACCATGCGCCATTTTGGGATGCAGGTTATCCCGCGATAATGATTACCGATACCGCGAATATGCGAAATCCTCATTACCATAAGGCGAGTGATACTATTGATACTTTGGATTTGGATTTTTTGACGGGTGTGTGTGAGGGGATAGAAAAGGGTATTCGGAAATTGTAATCCCCCCCGAAATTCGGCTACCGTGTACACACAAATCCAAGAACCCCTCCCCGCAACGGGGAGGGGAGCAACACTTTTACAAATATTGGCTTTGATAATTAGCTTTTTCCTCCTTTGAGCGAGGGGGAGGGTGGTACAGGCATCTTGCCTGTGCAATGAATATAATTTTTTTTACCACAGAGGCGCAGAAGGCACAGAGAAGAGAGTAAAAGATAGGACAACAAATCATCAGACATGCTAGACATGTTGTACATTTTAGACTAGACTTAAGAAGTAGTCTA
>NZ_RSCL01000035.1:0-18734 GCF_003991905.1 Dulcicalothrix desertica PCC 7102
AAAATTATATTGTAGTTATATTTTTACCCTCTGTCATTGGCTTTATACGGGTTTACCCGTTAGGTGCAAGATATAAGGTATTTTCCAACAAACTCAGATTTAGCAATAAAATATTTTCAAAAAAGTCCATTAGCTCGCGCTCGTTTGTCTTTAATAAAAAAGGTAATTGATTCTACATTGATAGATGAATAATTTCATGTTGGCATTGTGTTTACTATAACAATGCCACATTAGTTAATTTTATTACAAGTATTATCAATGTTCAGATTATCATCCTCTTTAAATTAATAGACAATTTTATGAGGTAGATTCTAGTTAATATTTAGTTTCCAGATAAGTGTGATACAGCAGCTTTTTGAGAAAGAATATTAATATTATAATTAACCCACAATACTTCGGTTCGCAAACCTTTTGTAGAATGACAGACTTTTTCGGGCGCCATAATTACTTTCCAGTCACCATAAAGTTCGTCCATTAAATCACATTTGTAACCAGAAACTGCTACTTTACCCTTAATATTATGTAATAGTTCTGCAAGTTCTCGATGCTGCTCGTCGGTCATCTCATAAGCATATGCTTGACTGTCTCCCCTTGAGGCATGAGGGTAAGGAGGGTCGCAATAAAATAATGTATCCTCACTATCGTAACGTTGAATAACTTTAATCGCTGTATCGTTTTCTATTTGTACTCGTAGAAGTCGCTGCACAATTTCTGGTAAATCTTCTACGCTTCCCAACCACCGAGAAACGGCGCCTGCCATGCCAGCGCGCGATGTTAGTTTACAATGTGCCCATCTCCCTAGACTAGCTGTTTGTGCTAAACCTGTTCTGACTTGCCTTGCCCGAATAAAAAATCGCCTTGCTCGCTCAAAGTCAGATATATCAGGAGTAATTTGGGAAATCGCAACCTCAAATTCTTCGCGTGAGAACGGAGTTAAGCCAATTGCCTCTATTAGTTTTTCTTTATCGGAGCGTAGTACACGAAAAAAATTTACAACCTCGCCGTCGATATCATTATATGTCTCAACGTCTGCTGGCTTGCGGTTGAGTAAAATTGCTGCTGAACCACCAAATGGTTCACAGTAATGCACAGCTTCGGGTAAAAGAGGTAAGAGCCAATCAAGGTGACTAAATTTACCACCGTACCACCCAAAAGCTATCAGCTTGTTTTTACCCATGCTCTTACACCTGCTGATTAATTAAAGCTAGATTTAAAATAATATCGCACAGAAGCAAAAAATTACAAAGCTGCAAATATCAATATAATCAAACTAAGGAGCTTTATAGCAACGTGCAAAACCACTTGGCGTTGTTTCCCAATCAATATCTTTCCAGTATTGCATACCTATTTTTTGCAATACTCGCTCAGATGCAGTATTTAACGGGTCAACTGCAGCAACAATTGGATTTAAATGAAGCTCGGTAAGCGCGTGTGACAATAGCAGTTTTGCACTTTCTGTTGCATAACCCTGACCCCAATAATTGCGGCAGAGTCGGTAGCCTATTTCTATTTCAGATAATCGTGAACAAGGTTGTAAAAAGACAAAACCAATCTTCTCAGTCTGCCGAGTCTCAATTACCATCCAGCCCCAATTATGTTGTTCAAAATGGATTTTTTGTTTTTGAATAAAAGTTTGAACTTTACTGATTGGTGTCCCAGTTCCACCCACAAATCTCATGGTTTCTGCATCACCATTCATTAATATCATGAGATTGAGATCAGCTTCGGAAAGTGGGTTAAGTATAATTCTATTGCTAGATAACATAAATTAAGCTTTTGGGTGTGGAATTACTTATGTAACAGTAATTTTACATTATGAATCTATCAAAGACTTCCTTACTATACAGTACGCGGGCTTTATAATAAAAATTATTAATATTGTAATCAATCCATAATATCTCTGTCCACTGGTATTAATCCGTTCGCTGTTATAATACGATTATCCCAACAGAAGAGAAATTAGATTTGCAGTGCGGAGGTACTGTAAAAATGTTTGTTGTAGATGACTTACCATTTAGATTGAAACAGCCACCTTTACTATCAAGCCAAAATGCCGGATGGAAGGATATACAATTGGCTTTGTTTCGACACCAGCAAGCTGAAATACCTCTTCATCGTTCACAGTATGACATTATTTGTATCAACCTTGGCACCGCCGTTACTCTAGAACAATGTATAGAAGGTTCGTCTGCTCAGGCTCGTTCGACTTGGGGAGATATGAGTTTTTATAATGCCGAAAAGTGGCAAACGTTTCGGTGGGATAGAGAAACAGAATTTTTACAGCTTTACTTTGAGCCATCATTTTTACAAACGCTTAGTGTCGAACTTGGGCTTAAAGATAGCTTTAGAGAATTTCCACTTCTACTTAACTCTGATAAATTAGTGTTACAAATGGCATTATCCTTAAAAAGTTCTTTGGAAGATGGAAGCGGGTGTCTGTTATATGTCGAGTCGATGGCACGCTAAGAGCGCAATTCATTTATTAAGCCGTTGCAATATCCCACCAAAACTAACTAAAACGGGCGGACTTTCCCAAAAACAGATAAAAGAAGTAACCGAATACGTTCTTAATAACTTAGCAGAAAATTTAAGCTTATCTCAATTAGCAGCCTGTGCGGCACTTAGCCCTTTTCACTTTGCTCGACTATTTAAGCAAACAACAGGTATGACACCGCATCAATATGTAATTTACCAGCGTGTAGAACAAGCCAAAGTATTACTTCAACAGTGAGAATTATCTGTTACGGAAGTTGCTTTAACTTGTGGTTTCGCGCACCTTGGGCATCTAAATCGACATTTTAAACGTTTGACAGGAGTAAATCCGACAAGTTTTCGAGAAAATTTCTAAAAACCGCAAGAACGTGACTATATTAGCAAGAATAGGTACGACAAGGGGTATGCGACTTCGATACAGTGTGTTTATACATACATTGAGATAAAATTATGTCGCAAATTTTACATATAGATTCGAGTTACAGCGGTAGTAATTCAGCATCACGTCTGCTTTCAGTAAAGTTTATTAATGCTTGGAAGGAACGCCACCCCGAAGATTTGATAATTTATCGAGATTTAGCTAAACAACCAGTGCAATATATAAACTCTACTTGGGTAAAAGCGATGGATTTGTTGCCTGAAGAATATAATCCTTTACAGCAAGAAGCGATGAAAGAATCAGAAATGGTTTTAGAGGAGTTTTTATCAGTTGACCGATATGTTTTTGCCGTTCCAATGTATGGGTTTAACGTTCCTGCTGTTTTTAAAGCATATATTGAGCATCTGATTCGCCCTGGACGTACTTACACCATTGATGAAACGGGGTTGCATGGACTAGTTAAGGAAGGGAAAAAGATGCTTGTAATTACTTCTAGAGGCGCCGACTATAGCCCAAATTCACAAAAAAGCTAGCTTTGATTTTCATGAACCTTACATACGAACTATATTTGGCTCTTTTGGTATAAAGGATATCCAGTTTGTATACGCGAATAATGTAACTCAGGGTTCTCGCTCTGAATCAATTTCGACTGCAAAAGAATCTATTCGCCAAGTGCTTCAAGTTTGGTGACTATAAACTACATCCGATACCGTAAATTCATCTTCCAACAGATCAAAAGCCAAATGGCGCCTCCCAAGAGCCTGATATTTCTGTAATTTGTTCAGCTATTGCTAACAATTGCATATCCCGCCATCGTTGACCAACTAGTTGTATTCCTACAGGCAAACCTAGAACGGTTTTTCCTATGGGGATTGTTACTACTGGGTTAGTGGTAAGACTTGTTACAGCCGTGTAAGTTGTGCCCCATGTCCAATATGGTAAGTTTTGATTATCCACTGGCAATGAGGCGCCGAAACCGTTACCAACATCACGATGAGTAAAAGCAGCGCCAGGTGTAACAGGACAAATCCATGCATCCCACTGAGTCAAAAATGATTGCATATTAGCAATAAAGCTATCACGCCGTTCCAAGGCTTGTGCATATTTTTTTAAACTTAAGCCCGTATTCTTAACAAATCCCCGCAATAGTCCACGTCGCTTTGTGAGTAAAACCAACGGTGACATCATTTGGTAGCCAAGTTGCTCAATTACTGAGGAAGCAACTAGAGATTCTGCTCCTGCTATTTCTCCAAAAGTTTCCACTGCTTGCTCAAAATTAAAATTAGCTGGCTGGCAATACTCTGTATGACATCCAGTTTCTTGTAGCTTTGAGACAAATTGCTGTAGTAGCGAACGTGTTTCTGCTGTTACAGATACGGCGCCAAATTGATCTGTCCAAGCAATGCGACACTGCGATAGGGGACGCAGTACAACTGTCTCTTGTGGTGCAGGAGGAACTTGCCAGTCTTGATCATCTCCCCCCTCAATTAAGCTTAATCCTAACTTTAAATCTGATACTGACCGTGCCAAAATACCTGGTGTTGCCTGATGGCGCCAGCGTAATGTTCCTAATATTTCCCATAGCGCTCCTGATAGTGGGACTCGATTTTCTGTGGGTTTTAAGCCGAAAATGCCACAAAAGTGAGGTGGAATTCGTATGGAACCTCCGCCATCAGTACCAAGTTCCAAAGGTGATAACCCTGCTGCAACAGCTGCTGCCCCACCTCCCGTACTACCGCCAGGTGTATAGTTAATATTCCAAGGATTATTAGCTCGACCAAGTAGTTTACTATCGGTTTGAAATCCTTGAGAAAGTTTGGGTAGATTTGTTTTACCTAAGAGAATGGCGCCTGCTGCTTTTAACCGAGCAACCACAGTTGCATCCTTTGGAGGAATGTAATTGGCTAACGGTTCATAACCACAAGTGGTGCGAACACCAGCCGTTGCATAGAGGTCTTTACAGGTAAATGGGACACCATGTAGAATGCCCCAGGATTCACCCAATGCTAATGCTTTGTCGGCAGAAAAAGCTTGTTTTCTTGCTTGTGCTTCATTCAATGTCACGATCGCATTCAATTTTGGATTATGAAGAGCAATATGTGCTAGATGTGCATCCAGAACTTCGACAGAGGAAAACGTGCGGTCGCGAATTCCTTGAGCTAATTGACAAACAGGTAAAAATACAAGTTCATTCATGATGATTACGGTGAAAATGCCCCACTGCGCGCATAGACTTTAGTAGGTTGAGTCCTTGTTTTTAAGTTTAGTTAAGGTTTAAATGCTTTTGATTGCAGTGCTTCAATTAGTGCGTTCAACATCCGCTCAAAACTTAAATCTAACGAGCGTGACAGTGTAAATAAGCCTGCTTTTTCAGCTTCAATAAATCCTAATAAGCCAGCATGAATCATCCGAATTGCATCAATAAGTTCTGCTTCCTCAAATTCATAGGGTGCCAGTGCTTTGTTGTAGAAGCTCAAAATTTCTTGAGCTATTGGTGCAAAGTCTGAGTCAGAAAGTGATAATTGAGTTCGTGTCATCACTGTATACAAAGCAGGATGCTTTTGAGCAAAGTGACGCATTGTATAAGCAATTGCTCGAATTATGGCTTGTGAATCGCTGAGACTGTGATGCTGATGACATTCCCTTAGAAACCTTTGCCAAAGTTCCAATGCTACACATCGACGCAAAGCAGCATTGCCATCAATGTGTTTATAAATTGATGGCGGTTTAATTCCCAAAGCTCTTGCAACTCTGTTTACACCCAAGGCTGATTCACCTTCGGCTTCAAGACAAGCAATTGCAGCTTCCACAACCACTACAGGTGTTAAGCCTTGCCCTTTAGGACGACTCATGTTAAACGCTTTAAATTCCTAAAAGCTAACACTGTTAGCTTATGCTTATACTGCCAACTCTGTCAATATAAAAGTGCAAGTAGTAATAGATGCTGTTGGCAAAGCATAAACTACATGGTTAAGTATTAATACTGTTAGGTACAATATTAAACATATATCTAATGCTGTACGGTTGGCAGCCATATATAATATGGGTGAGCGTAAAACGAGTAGGCTCGCTCACTAGAAACAGCACTTTCAAATCGCGTGCAGCAGTATAATAAACAAACATTCAAAACAAGTGTGAAAATGAACGCGAAACAAGCATTAATCAATGAACAGGAAAAAAATCGTGCAATTACCTATAGCATGGATTTATTGATACCAGGATTATACTTTTGGAGTCCATATTTTATTATTAGAATTGGTGGAGCAATACCTGATGATAATCCTTACAGATATCCTGGTATGATTCACAGTTCCATAGGAATTGCATTAGTCCTACCAGGATACAAAATATTTACAACGTATCAGGGTAGCTATGACGCTTGACAAAAATACGATACAAGGGTTAGCAGCATTTACCACTATAACTTTAAGCAAAACCGAATTCTCTGAAAGAATGATTAATGCAGAATATTATAAAGTAGGAACGGCGCCAGCGCTCATTTGGAAGAATCAAGGTATGGTGGTCTCAAGCGCGAATATCCACAAGTTGAATTTGTATACAGTCCGGATAAAAATATTGTTCTCAGTGCATATCATGTGTAGTTGTGATATTACAAATAATAACTAAAAACACGAGAATTTTTAGATAGAGCAGCAATCAGGCTTGGTACGTTCGTTAGTGCAGTAACTCGCACCACTTGTCAGGTCGAAGAGACACGGTTTTGTAAGGGAGGGGGAAACGCACAACACAAGGAACTTGGGAGCGCAAGATTTAAAACAAGGAGCAACATAGATTAAGAGTACTGAAGGTGGCGCCCTGACCTATAATTGTCCAAAACCTACGCAGTCTTGAATAGTGTGCTTAGAGCTTTGTCGCTTGTGGTAAATTTTCCATAAGCGTTACTGGTAAATAAATGTCTTCCGTCTACAAAAAATATAGGCATAAAGTCAAGAAAAAAACACAATTTTTTACATCAAAATCGTGAGTAGGATCAACTTTGGCGCCGATTTCTTACTTTGCAATAAAAACCTAGTAAATACAAATGTCCTAGGAGCCTCTATCTCGCAAGGTAGTTGCGCGGTCGGAGCTTGAAGGCGATGGGTATTCATGCCTACGTGTCAACTAAATACTAAACTTCAAATAACTTTACTTTTGTATTTCAATAAGTTTCGCTATGTAGTCTTGACTTTTACCTACAAATTCAGAAGCACAGCCGTCCTGCAAAACATCAGGCTATTCAGCTCTAACAGCATATTCACGGCAATCAAGTCATAAACCAGCATTTTGGGTACTAGAGAATCTAGTTTTGACCTCATGCAAGCAATTACTGTATAATTCTGGTTTTAATAAAGCAAGTAGAGGTGTTAGAAGCCCAGCGTTGCCAGGAAACACGGGGGAGTATAAACCCGCACTCGCGCGCCAATTACAGGTTTGCCAAAATCTTTAGCATTTTTTCTGACTTCGCCTTCTATTTTACTGATACTTAAATCTTGACTACACCAACCCTAAAGTATGTATGAACCTCAAACCAGTCAAATTATTGACAAGATTCAACTAATTAACTACAGAGACGAGGGATTATCGGCTGCCAGAGAAGAGTTGGAAATTTCACATGAGGTACTGGAGAGTCAAAAATTACTTATAAATCAGTTGGAACGGGAGCTAGTGGAGACAAGGCAGGAACTGGAGACTGTAAACGAGGAGCTGGCCAAGACACTTATGTTGGGGGTAGGCTTTGAGGAAGCTCAAGCAATAGCTAAAACCATTTTCAAGGAGAAAGACGGTTGCAGTCAGTTGGTATCTAAACTACTTAATATTCTCTATGGTGTATCGGTGGAAACGCAAGAACCAGAGGAAAAGACATATAGAGCCTGGGTTGCCTGTTAGGAGGTTTTAGTTAAGTAAAACAGCCATTTTCTAATTCTACTGCGCGCTTGGGCTGCGTACAAGAAAGGCGGCAATTACCAGATTAATTCTTTATAATTGGCACCCTTCTGCGTAGGTCAGCTTGTCATTTATACCACCCTAAAATAATCGTAAAAACTGCTAGTGTCAATAAGATAAAAGTTAATTTGGCATTTCTATAGTATTAAGTATTTAAATTTCCTGGGTTCTAGATGTTAAAACGAGCCACTATGATAATTATTATTAATTGGGGTAGCAGTTACAAATTGGTATTGATTTAACTTGACAGAAAGTTGTTAGCTCTAAGCGTTGAAAACGCTTTAATCATCTGCATTAATTGTATTTTATAGATTCATGAGTGCAGTTCTACTATTTGTCGTATGTATGCTTGCAAAAAGCCTAGTTAAGAAGTTAAATAGGTAAAGTAATTACAAACTCAGAACCTCGACCAGGTGTAGAATTGACTGTAATCTCTCCACCATGTTTTTCTTCCACGATTTGCCGTGCGATAGCGAGTCCCAAACCAGTACCTTTCCCAACTGCTTTGGTCGTAAATAAATGATTGAATATTTTCTGTTTTACCTCTTCACTCATTCCCTTGCCAGTATCAGCAATTGATATTTTGGCATAGTTATTTTCAACTGAAGTTTTAACTACAATTTGCTTGGCCTTGGTGCCATTGCCAAAACTTTCTTGGCTATTAGATTCTTCTAAAGCATCAATAGCGTTGGCTAAAATATTCATAAACACCTGATTTAATTTGCCAGGGTAACATTCGACTTTAGGTAGCTCACCATACTCGGTAATAACTTGAATTACTGGGCATTTATGATTACCTTTAAGACGATGCTTGAGAATTAGAAGGGTACTGTCAATGCCTTCGCTTAAATTAAATGGCACTTTGTAGTCTTGGTCTGCACGCGAGAAAGTTCTTAAACTGATACTAATATTTTTTAACCTCTCGCAGGCTATAAGCATTGAGTCAATAATTTCAGGCACATCTTTTAGAGCATAATCCAAGTCAATTTCTTGAGCATGTTTAAGAATTTGCTGATCTGGATTGGGTAAACTGTTTTGATATAATTTTAAATGTTCAGTAATGTCAGCCATTACAGGTTTTACTTGTTCCAAAGAAGCAGCAATAAAACCGATGGGATTATTAATTTCGTGAGCAACCCCAGCCACTAAATTACCAAGGGCAGACATTTTCTCATTTTGGATAATTTGCAATTGAGCTTGTTGTAAATCTTGTAAGGCTTGTTCGAGTTCCTGAGATTTTTGTTCAATCGCCATTTGAGTAGCTTTACGCTCGCTAATATCTCTAACAACACAATGTAGGATTGATTCTTGTTTGTAGGGAATTAAAGTTAATGTCACCTCTGTCCAAAAATTTTGGTCTCCTTGGCGCTGAAATATCCACTCGTATTTATAGCTACCTTTGTCAACGGCTTGTTCAACGGCTTTATTGATTTTATGAAGCGACATCTGCCCATCAGGTTGAAACTGGGGGGATACTTGTGCTAGGTGCAGAGAGCATAGTTGCCCTTTGCTTGAAAATCCAAACAGGTTAATAGCTGCTTGATTACAGTCAACAAATCCTTTAGCATCTAGCAGTAAGATTGGGTCAGCGGCTTGTTCAAATAATTGCTGGAAACGATATTCTGATTCTTGTAAAGATTGTTCAGCCAGTTTTAAAGCGGTGATGTTGAGGGTTGTGCCTATAAGTTGATAAATGTTTCCGCTATCATCTTGCAAGGGTTTAAGAGTGGTCTGCCACCAACTTTTTTGCGTGTGGAAGGTCAAGCATTCTTCGTAAGTAAATGGCGCTTTCGTACTAAGGCAATGAATAATTCTTTGCCGAATAACTGTTCCTTCTGCTACTCCAGCCCATTCTTCGGGGGTCTTACCTTCAACGTAACTGCTCGATAAACCAGTGGCTCTTTCTGCTGCTGCGTTCCAGCCTGCCCATCGGAATTCCCCGTTTTGGCAGACCTCAATCACAAAAATGATGTACTCCACATTATCATAAACATTGCGAAAAAATAGCTCTTTTTCAAGGCTTGAGTCTTGTAAGTTCAACATTTGATTATTTTAGGTATATACAAATTCTTAATTTATAATTCCCCATTTTTGAGCAAAATTAACTTTTTTAGCGCGTTTTTCTCAATTAAGCCCCTGCTCTCATTGAATTAGCTTATTTTCTTAGTATAATTGCAAAATAACTATACGCACCTTAATGCCAGGATTGGAAAATACCTGTCCAAACGCTAACTTATACCGCATTTATGAAATACTGATAAAATTACCCCTCCTGCACCAAGGGAATAGAGATTATAAATTCCGTCCGTCCGGGTTTAGAGTTAAACTGCAAACTCCCCTTATGGGTATCCACGATTATCTGGTAGCTGATAGCAAGCCCCAGACCCGTGCCTTGCCCCACAGGTTTGGTGGTAAAGAAGGGATTAAAAATCTGAGCCTTGGCGGACTCGCAAATACCGCAGCCGTTATCACTGATTTTGATAAGCGCTTGTTTGCTGGTGCTGGCTAGCTCAGTAGTGATTTGTATTGTCGGTACTATTTGACTGTCCCTGGTTTGGCAACCGCTTGTATCGATTGTCGCTAAAGCCTCGATAGCGTTGGATAAGATATTTAAAAACACCTGGTTCAACAGACTGGGGTAGCACTCCACTTCTGGCAGCAGGGCGTAGTTTTTGACGACTTTAATCTCTGCTCCGGCTTTGGTTGTAAGTTGATTTTGCAGAATTAAGAGTGTGGAATCCAAGCCTTTGTGAATATCCACCGCTTTTATCTCCGCTTCATCGAGGCGGGAGAAAGTACGCAGAGACAAAACGATTTCCCGTATGCGCTCGGCGCCAACTTTCATAGAAGATAAAAGTTTGGGCAGGTCGCTAATTAGATATTCGTAGTCAATTTCTTCGATGCAAAGCTGCACGCTAGCAGCAGGGGTTGGATACTCTTCTTGGTAGGTGTTAAGCAAGCTGATTAAATCCTGCACGTAGTAGCCAATGTGGGCTAAATTACCATAGATAAAATTCACAGGATTATTGATTTCGTGGGCCACTCCTGCGACCAGTTGACCGAGAGCCGACATTTTCTCCGATTGAATCAACTGTACTTGGGTGTGTTGCAGTTCAGAAAGGGTGGTTTCTAACTCAACTGCTTTCTGTTTTAATAGTTCTTGGGAAGCTTGCAAAGCGTCGGTTGCTTCTTTGCGCTCGGTAATATCGTCTAGGACAACCAAAACTCCGATCACCTGACCGTCCTTATCGTGCAGGGGCAGTTTGTTGGTATCCAGCCACGCCTGTTTACCGTCAGCTTGCTGCTGAGGTTCAACGATGTGCAGCTCGGCTTGGTTGGAGTCCATTACCCGCTGATCACAGATTCTGAAAAACTCTGCTTCTTCTTTCTTCCAGGCTAAATCGTAGTCGGTTTTGCCAATAATCTGTTCCGGATTTTCTACTCCCGCAATAGTCGCCAATTTTTGATTACAGCCTAAATACACGGAGTTTCTGTCTTTCCAGGCAATAAACTGAGGCATAACATTGATGATGAGTTGTAAAAACTCTTTGGAGCGTTGCAGTTCCTCCTCCACCAAATAACGCTCCGTTACGTCACGAAAGAACCAGATGCGCCCGTAGTAAACGCTTTCCGAATAAATGGGGGCGGTGTATCTGTCGAGGGTGCGTCCGTCTTTGAGCAGGATTTCATCTCTACTGACCAGTTCGCGATTTTGGTACAGATAATTGACTTTAGAGATAAATTCTTGCTCATGCAGGGGCTTTTTGACCACCAGTTCCAAGATTTTTTTATCATCTCCCTGCTGTACCAATTCCTCTGGGATTTGCCAGATTTTATAGAAATTTTGGTTGTAGTACACCACTTGATCGTGTTCATCGACTACTAAAATCCCGTCCACTCCCGTTTCCTGTTGGGCTTTGAGGAAGATATTGCTGCGGTTGAGGGCAGTGATTGTATTGTTTAATTCAAATGTTTTAGCCGCTAGCATACTATTGGCTTGTTCCAGTTCAAGGGTGCGCTGACTGACTGTAGTTTCTAATTTTAGGTTTAAGTTTTTCAATTCCTCGTTCGCTACTGCTAATTTGGCTTGGGCTTGGGTGAGCAAGAGCGGCGCGTCCACCAGAAACGAAAAGTAACGGCGCAGGGCAATATAGGTTATGGCAACAACTGCTGTGACTGAATCTACCCCGATTTGTAGTTTAAGTAGAGAAGAAGATTGATGAACTAAATACTGACTGTCAGAGAGCATCATCAGAACGTGTAAGCCGTGTCCGAAGGCACAACTGAAAAACACGCAAATGGTTGCCAGTACCAGCGAAGTCTTCTGCTGACCGTGCAAAAACGGTAAGAGGATTAAAAAAGCAATTATAAAATAGCATAGGGAGATGACCCCGTTGGCGCCAATCAGCAGTTGGTTCAGCATTCGCAGCACTCATTTTTTACTTAAAACAGGGGAGATTAAGTTTTGTAACAAAAACCTTTCCTCACTTATAGTACCCAGACGCGAAAACAATGTAACGGCTGATTTTAATGAATTCTTGGTAAATTTAGATACTTAGGGCACAATTTCAGCCTTTAAAGGGGCAATCTTAATAGTTGGTTAAGCTTTTACTAGTCCCGCTCTGCTCTAGCTTTAAAACAAATGAACTGCTAGTTTCACTCTTGATGTATTCCGCAATTACGCTGGCACTTTGCTGACCTTCATATCCAATTAATTCCAAAATAACTACTCAAATTTTCAGGTACGTAAAAGTCCATTCATACTAAATCCGCCAACACATCAGAGATTTCCCGTTGTTGTTGACTGCCGCTGTCGATTGTCGTCGTACTTTTGAATAGTATCAATGCTGTAACTTCAAACTCAACTGCTAACAGTGTATCTGCTTGATTTACAAAACTATCTTCAGAAGCAACTGTAATTAAACATGTAGATATAGAAGTCAAGTTTAGAACAGCACAACTATATATTTCTAGCTTTCGATCCTTATACATTGAGATGCTAACTTGCCCTTGGAAGTACGGTAGTACGAATAAGCGCAGCTTGACTCCAAGGAACTGTACCTAAAATAAGAGTGGCACCAATTTGCTCCGGAGCGCACGGTGGCAGGCGCCCTAACCTGCAATTATCGAAAACCTAAGCAGTCCTGAGTATACTTAGAGCTTTATCGCTTGTGGAAAATTTTCCACAAGCGTTATTGGTAAATAAGTTTTTCCCATCTACGAATTGCCAATTATTTAACTTGAATCAGTTTTGGGAACTTAAAGAAGCAATTCGAGCCTGAATATTTTTCAATGCAAAAGCTTTCAAAACCTTAGTTGCTTCTTGATTTTTTTGATTTGCGAAGTGTACCCATATGGATAACCATTCTTGTAATGTGAGTGCGTACACACTTTTTACTCCTCCAGTAGTTTGTACACGGCATTCTACATTGTCTTTGGATAATTCCAATATTGAGAAAATCTTTGCTTTTCGTTGTGAGTTTTGGATTAACCAATCAGGGGTAGATTTAATACACTTCAGCCCTTCATTATGTGCAATACGATATTCTCCAGCTGAATCTACTAGTACTTCAAGTTTGATATTACCTTCTAATTCAATCTGATATGACTTGGCTAGTACTACTCGGTATTTGCCAGTGAAATAGGATGAATTCAGGGTAACTGAGTTTCCTAGTTGCGGATTAGTCAAAGCCGATGCTACTTCTGCCCATTCATAAGGGCTTAGGGGTAGATTCTTAGGTATATAGCCACTACCCAATAATTCATGCAAATAAACGGCGCCGACTGTAAGAGGGTAGACTTGAGTTTCTATACCATTGGGAACTTCAACAGTCATTGTCTCTAGCTGATTCGATTTGATAAACTCCTGCACCTGGCGTTTAGGTTGGTCAACTAATAGCGCCATTTTTCTGGCACTCATAACCTTAACTCCAGTTGGTAATTGAAAAGCTGCCCAAGTGTAGTTTTGCCAACGCCAGTAAGTATTAGTTACTTTTGGCAGTGATGACATTTTTTGTTCCTTACGCTTTTGTTTATTCTTGGGTTTTGTATTTCTTGCTCGACTCATAGTTAGGGAACTTCCTTTGTTTAATAAATTATTGTTTCCAGAAGAATCGCTTTCCTTGTATCATTCCGAGAGCCTGTGACAAAAAACCAGACAATAATGTCTGGTTATGCTTTTAATTTAAGGGAATCTATTTTTACACCCTGGTACGATGCATATGAGTGTGGAGCGCACCCTGAATAATAGTGTGGACTTATTGCACTACCTCAATTCATCAAGAGAGGATAATACATGTCAGAAAAACAAGCTTTAATTTAGCTTTAACTAAAGCTTATATAACTTTATACTAGCTTAAAATTTTTAAACCATCAAAAGGTTTACAAACAAAATTGAATTTTTATTTAAATAAAAGCTATTCTTATCAATTGTTAGATATTTTATTTACATCAACTAGCGTAATATCTCAATAAATATACGTAGCTAATATTGTATAAATACTATTTTTATACTCTATTGTCAATTAAGTAACTTGCTATTAGCTGGTTAAAAGATGTATATAATGCAAGTATCAATTAATCTTACATTAAAGTTAATAACTGTGGTAGTTGTTACTATTATTGAGTTTCGCTAATTATTTGCAACCTGTGGTAGTTGTATACAGCACCTAAAATTAAGTGCTTGGTTCTTAAACAGACTTAGTATACTGAATTGTAAAATCTAACTATATTCCTAAACAAGAGTCTATACATAGCATCAATAATATTTTGGTTGTTATACTAACTGAAATTATTTATTTGACTCTAGTTATAGAATGTATAAACTATGCGTATTGATTCTAAGCTCAAAAGCAAAAAAACGCTTATGGAAAATTTTCCACAAGCGTTTATTAAAACCATTTGATTACTTTTTTAATTTGAGAATTAAATCGATTTCTTCAGCATCTCTGTTGTTTCCTTGCTGTAAATATAGGCTTTTGGCATGTTTAAGTGACTGACGACCCAACACTTTGCTGTTTTGGCAAATCAAACTCATGCCTTGTCCTTGATAGGCTAAACCAAGGTTGGAATCTAGAGAAATTGCTTTCTTGAAGTAGGGTAAAGCCTTTTTGCAGTTAGCTTTGTAACGTTCTGATCGGCTATCCCTAATTCCTAACAAATCTGCCTCCATAACTTGATAACCCCACTTAGCATTATCGATAGCTGTTTTTAGTTGTTCTGGTTTTGGTGCTTCAACATGCTTTTTGGGTGGTGTCAGCCAAAGGTAAATTCTGATGAATGCTCCTAACAAGAACATTCCGAACAAGTAAGCGAAAGGACTACTACTGATAATAAGAGATGTCAGAAACATTTGTCTGCGATTCCAGAATGGCATGGTTTTTGCCTCCTTGTTGTTGCAATTGTTGATTCCAAGTTATTTTTGGCTCTAAGCGTGTTGCATTTGGTAAAACTTTACATACTGCGATTGCAGTTTCGCGATTTGTTGCCACAACCACATTCGGTAGATTTTCAAGAAATTCTTTAGGCAGATGAGAGTATTGACTATCAATAACTAGATATAAAGTTTTGTGTTGGTGAGGAGCATTCAAAACTGCTAAGGATAATGCTTCGATTGGTTCCGATACCAGCATGGCGCCTTTTATCGGTTCATCGAATTTTCCACCTATGCTCAGGTGAAACCAACCGCATGAGCGTTTGCTCGACGGGTACAGATTGAAAGTATTACTACCAAGTGCGTGTAAATACGCTCCTGTTGGCTCATTCAAGAGATTTCGTGCTAAAAATACGGCGCCTCCTGTTACCAATGCATAAACTAAAGAGCGCTGATGAAGTGTTTGCAATAATTGTTGGGGAAGCGCGCGCTGTTGTGCTAGGTAGCGCTCAACTTCATGCCAATGGTTAGCTGAAGAGGTAGGCGCCACAAACAATTGCGAGGGAGTTTGCTGTGCAATGGTTAAAGCATGATTAGCCACTGCGTGTAACATACCTTGTTCGCCAAAGCGGTCGTGCAACCAAACTACTGCATCATCAAAGTTATACCCGTTAACCCGCATCACCAAAGACAGCGCATTATCATCTTGTTTATAGTGATTTGCTCCCAATTCATAAGCAACAAGCGGCAACGGTAAATCTGGCTGACCACTGGTTGCTTGCAGTAGACGTAATTCTTTCTCTAGCTGTTTACGTAACTGTTCGCTCTTAGATGCGGTTTGCTTAAGAACAGCTTTTTGCTGGAGAATACGTGACCGTTCGTTTAACTGGTAATTAATTATCTCTAACTGTGGACTCAATATCTCAATTACCTTTTGCCGATAAGACTCGCTCGTTTCCTGTGCAGTAGGTTGGGGGAGACAATGTTCCAAATTGAGAATTTGAGAATCCTGATTAACTGCCGCGTAATACTTTCTAACTTGAGTGTGAGTCGCTAAACTTCCTTTAATACCGCGCTCTATTCCCAAGTGTGCAACAGCATCAGCAAAACTATTTTGCAACTGATACATTTGATGGAGAGTCCCAAACAAAGCTTTACATCTAAGCTTTCCTTGTTCATCCAACGGTACGAGATAAGCGTGAACGTGGGGTGTAATTTCATCAAGATGAAGCACCGCTTGAACAACTCTGTCTCCCCAAGAAGAATCTAACCATCTAATAACAGCATCGATAAAATTATCTAGGCGCCTTTTATCATAAACTCCACCCTCATGTGGTGCATGAGGACGAAAATATTCTGCACTAGCACTAAGCAACATTTCCACCGTCAGAACTGCGTTTGAGCGAATTTTTTGCGAACCGATTTTGTTTTTAACTAGAGTACCCAAATCGAGGTTGTCCAAATTCCCAACAATTTGAATATTTTCCACTTCTGGATTAGCGTTGGGAGTTTCTCGCGTTCTGGTAGCGTGTTCTGAGTGAGCTGTTAGTTGCCCCCAAGATTTTATTTTTTGAATGCGACAAATTGCAAAAGACATAATTCCATAATTACCTCTATTTTTTTAGGAAAGTGTCAGTAACCTATTCCTTATATTTGTATCGCATTATGATTGATTAGGTATATAAGCAATTTAAATATTTTGCCAAACAATAATTGATATTTACGTAATTACTTATTGTGTTTAAGTTACTTTTGAAGCCTTGCAATTGTGTATATATGCTGATTTGCATATCGATTAAGCATGTATTGCTTGTAATTATTTTTATATATAAGTTTTTCTAAACGTAATTGTACGTAGCCAATATTCTCACAATAAGAGCTACTGTTGCCTTTTAGCAATACTCAAGACGATTAAGTATTTGTTGTGACACGTAAACCCCAAATTTTAACATCCATTATTTTATACCATTGATTTTAACCTGTTTAAAGCGAAGTACAAAATCTACCCAGCGCAATATTGAAGTAATTAGACTGAAGTTGTTAACACAAAGTAAGAAAGAAATTAAATGATAGGACAAAGGGAAGATATGAGCTATTTATTGTTTCAGGCTTTGATAAGTTCCGCTAATACTCCAACATTTCTACGGCAGAGAGGTTTTACAAGAGGTGAATTTTGAGGCAAGTTTGGCTGTAATTCGTAAAACCCGAATTATTTTTCAGAAAATGTCGATTTATAAAAGTGTAGTGAGTTCCACTTTTTTAATTGACGGCGCCTGGAAAATACAATTCAAAAATAAATACGAAATTCGTAGATAAAAACCAAGCTAATTACCAAAAATGCAAAAATTATGCCTAGTAGCCTACCTAAAAAACTCTCAAACCTATACAGCAAGCATTTTAGGAGCAAAACTACAACTGGAGCCAAATGGAGCCAAATAAAGCCAAATAGAGCCAACTTTTACGCCTAGAAAAATGCAAAATCCATTAGTTTTATTTATAAGTAGGCTCCAAGTGGCTCCAAATTATTATTTTTTTGGGATTTTTCATGAGTATAAATACTTTAAAAACAAATAATTTTGACTCATCTCCTCTCGTTATTATCGCTCTCGACTTTGGAGGAAGTGGCACAAAAGGAATTTATTCGCTTTATGAGAGTTACGAAGCATCTTCATTATTTATGGAACCGGAGGTTGTTTCGGTAACGCTGGAATCAATTAAAAATTACGAACAAAATCTGATGGGGACGACTGAACCGGAGAACCGCGCGTGGGTGTTTGTCAATAATGAGGCAAAAGCAGTTGGATATCTGGCACAGAGCAAGTATCACGCGAATGCTGGACTTGTTGAACTTAAATACGAGCGCGCAGTTCACAAAACACTAGCTGCAATTTGGGTAATTAAAGAAAAACTTAACCTAGAGCGCAAGTTCAGAATCGCCCTTTCTGTCTTGCTTCCACCTGGAGAGTTTGAAAACAAAGCGATATTTGAACAATTGGTTTGTGCAAGCTTATCCGATTACCTTGTACCGTGTGGCAAAATGCAAGTTGAATGTGTTATTTTTCATTGCTTGCCAGAAGGAGCAGGTATATATCTATCTCACCAAAAGCGCGTTGGGGAAGCAATCAAACAAAAAGTTTGTGCTGTGGCAATGATTGGTTATCGTAATGCATCAGTACTAATTGCCCATCGAGGTGTTGTATCTAGAGATGGTAAAACCTCAGATTTAGGCATGGTGCGAATGCTAGAAAAAGTGGTTGCTGCAACTGCGGGGCAAGCAGTAGAACGTTTAACCGGGGCAGTTGCAATTTCTGGAAGTGATATTGATCAGAGTCCTTTAATGCGTTTGTTACGTTCTACAACTACTCAGGGACGCTCCGCTGAGTTAATGAAGCTTGTGCAAGCGATTAAGTTTGCTCGCCATGAATACGCCACTGCCTTAACAAGTTGGCTTTCTCAGGTTATCCCGCTTGATGTTGAAGAAATTCTTTTTTGTGGTGGCACTGCTGACTATTTGAAAAAAGAGTTAAATACCTGTTACAGAACGAC
>NZ_RSCL01000035.1:18982-38328 GCF_003991905.1 Dulcicalothrix desertica PCC 7102
GTGGATGAAGCAACTAGAGAGCGGATAGCGATGGAAGCTTGCTCCAGTTTGCTAATCCAACTCAACCAAATTTACGCTGTAGTTGGGTTAGAGCTACCTAACTATATGCTTTTATCCCATCAAAAAGAATTTATACAGGCAAATGGTCAGCTAAAAACTAATTCAACACAAAATTATCCCTCTGTTGAGGAGCAGAAGGAGCAAATAGGGCAATTTAATTACGATACTGATTCGTTTAGCAGTTGGTAGGTAAGATTTATGGATTTTCAACAGCCTAAAAGAAAACGAGGCAGACCTAGAAAATATATTGCTAATTCTAATGTGGATAATTCAACAACAATGAAAGAAAACACAAATTTAAATAACTCTCCGACAGAAACAGCAAGTGAAAATAAAAGGGTTTATATTGAAGATTGGGAGCAGGAACTTGATGGAGACTCAAACCCAGCTAACTTAGATTTATCTGAGCATGATAATACCTCAAATAATGAACTACCATCAGGTTCGGGCGCCATACCGTTTGATGACTTAGAAGAAAATCTCACTCATTCAACAATAATCCATATTATAGATGGCGAGAAAGGTGGCGCCGGGAAATCGTTTGTTAGTAAAACTTTGATTGAATATTGCGTCAATGCTGATTTAGATTTTGCAATTGTAGACGCGGATACGAGTAATCAGGACATTGCCAAACTATATCATGATGTAAAGCCAGCGTTTTTTAGCGATGATGAAAAGCAAGCACATGATGCTGATGAAATATTCGATTTAGCGTTAGAAAGGTCAGTAATTGTTAATTTACCTGCTCAAGTTTACACAAACGTTACTAACTGGATAACGCGCAACAGCCTAACTCAATTAGGTAAAGAGCATTCAATTACTTTCATTAAATGGTTTGTGTGTACTGGCGGGGTAGATTCTGTAAATTTCTTCCTCAAGTCATTGAATGATTTAGGAGGTGATGTAACTCACGTATTTGTAAAAAATATGGGGTTATGCGATGACTGGAACTATATAGATAAAATGCCAGAGTTTATAGAAGCGCAAAGGGTACATCAATTTACTATTATGAACTTTCCTAAATTCCCGTTTTGGGAACGCAACATGGTTGACCGTTTGGGAGTTACTTTTTCTGGCGCCACAATGCACCCTGATTTTAAAGTGATATCCAAGCAGCGGGTGAAAAATTTCCTTAAAGAAGCGTATGCAGCATTTTCTCTCACGGGGTTAATCAGATGAACCAATTGCAGGACTCTCAACCCACATCGTCTAACGAACACAAGAACCAAACTCCAGAAGATTTACTTGCCGAAGCTTTAAAAGGAAAAACCGAACGATTTAAGCGTCGGGTATTGGACTTTGTTTCTAAGAGTGGATTATCTCAAGATGACCCTTTGTTTCTGGTGTTAGTTGCTACTGGTCATTTAGAAGCAATGCTTGAAGAGGCGCCTGAAACCTTACAATTACTCTTTAAAAATTGGAATAAAGACTTAGCTCACAATTTGGAATTGGTGGAACAAGTAGCAGTAGAGCGGCAGAAAGTAGCCATTAACCGCGCGGCAAACGCTTTAATTCATGAAAGCTTAGTACGCGAGGGAAGAAATCTAATAAATTCAGTCATTCCCGCCGCTATTCTATTTTTCTTTACCTTGGGTGTCGGCTTTATCACAGGTGTTTTAATGCCTCCCTGGATTACTGGAATAATTGGCGGAGGGTATACAAAGGTACAGTCAACGCTCTTAACTTGGAACGAGTTAGACGCGATGAAATGGGCAATGTCCAATGAAGGAAAATTTGCCAGGAATTTAATCAACTGGAACCGGGGTTATTTAGATAATACAGAGTGCGTTAAGGATGCTCAAAGATTAGGTCTGGTTTTATCACAATTTGGACGCAAGGCAAAGTCAGGATACTGTTTCGTATGGGTTCTTCCACCAGAACAGCGAAAGTTTAGTCCCTAAAGCTGAACTTTAACGCTTATGGAAAATTTTCCACAAGCGTATAAGCGTTAAATCTCGATAAAGTATTTATTGTAATACTCTTCAGACTTTGTATTGTCGATTGTTTCCTGTTGCTCAATTGCAAGTAGTTCTTTCAACTTCTCCTCTTCGGGGTCATAAAAATCATCATAGTTTGCATATCCCTCGCTCAAAAGTTCATCCGGGGTCATAGAAGACTCTATCTGGTATCTAGTTGTTATTGGCTGATTATTTGGTTCGGGAGCAGATTTCTTAACCATCTTATTTACCTCTGTGATACCAGTTTCTATTTTAGTACACCAACAGCTAGAGAGATTAATTAGCTTTGGTAACTTCTGACTCTAGTCACCACTCATACTTGCCAGAAGTACTATGGTTTTAAGACTTAATCACTTTGATACGAAAACAAATCTTAACACTGGAATACAAGAAAAACTAGAAAATACACTTGCTGAATACTTATTTCCTGGTGTTGAATTTAGCATTGGCACTGCTTATACTGAAGCCACAATACCGTCCGATTTACAAGAACATAATGGTATGACGTTACAATTTTCAGCGGGCAGTAGAATGTTTTTTGCAAATGACCCAACTATCCGTGATTCGTTATACCCAAATCCTTCGGATGGCGCCGCTTACCCTTTACCTTTTACACCTTGTCGCACTTTTCACTCCTTAAGGAATGTAAGAATTTTAGTTATTGACGACACGACAGGCGAAAACGGTGGTGTGATTGCAAATAGTGATGCTCGAAAGCTGGTTGGTGATTGTAAAGGATTGATTGATAAGACTTTTGCTGCATCAAATAACATTGAACCGCGCGCTTTTCAATTTCGGCTTGGTATTCGACCTCAAGAAGAAAGTCCAGTTATGCGGATTGCTAAAGGGACACTGGCGCCTGCAAAGCTAGATAAATTTGGTGAGTCGTTTTTTCGCATGGGTGGTAATACCAGAGATGGAACTCTACGCAGTAAAGTTGGCTACGATATGGTACTTGCCACTTCTTGTTTCAAAGGTAGAAAGGGAGAAGACGCAATTAAACCAGGCGAGTATATGCTGTCTGTTGGTTTAGGTGTAAAAGCATTAGCTTTATATAGAGAACACAGTTTAGGAACTCAAATTTTAGTAAATTACCCATCGGCAGTAAAAAAAGAAATTTTACCTATCATTAAGCAGCAAGCAGAGCAACTAGCCCACGACCAGAAAGATTTAAGGCGCCTTGCACAGCGGTATGTTGAAACTTACGAACGTCGTAAAGCGTTATTGGCTAAAAGTTTAGAATCAAATTTCCAAGAAGATATAAATGATAAGTTTTCTATATTTGATAGTTTAGATTCAGGCGGAGAAGTTGATAACGCTACTGATGGAGAAAGTTTATCTTATGAACAAAAGGATTTATTGCTGTATTCATTATTAAAAAATGATTTGTTTAATTACTGCCAACTCTTGGAACATCCAAAAATAATTACTGAGCTTCAAGAGTTTGCTCGCAAAGAGTGGGTTGAGATAGCAACTGGACGCTCTATTAAGTTTACTTCTGGTCTGGCTCAACCAAATTTAGACTTACAACATAATGAAATATGTGTTCCTACAATAGATGACGGTGAAGAAATAATAGTCACTCGTTCACCGTTAATCAATTCAAATGGTGTTATCACGTTAAAAAATAAGCACCTACCAGAAATGTTAAACGGATGTGTTTACATTCACCCGAAAACAGCTATGGATAATATGCAGTGTGATTTTGATGGCGATTTGCTGGCATTTGCTGCAAGTAAGAGCTTTCCTCACCTAGCAAGGGAAGTTAAAGAAAAAAATTTGGCTCATAATCGTTATCCCGATATAGTCAAAAAAGCTAAAGCACCTTATATAGGAACGTTTGAGCAAATAGCTGTTGATGCAATGTCAAATAAAATTGGCATTATTGCTAACGAAATTCAAAAAAATATCGCCTCACAGTGCGAAATTTGTGCTATGCCACAAACCGAGAAATTAAACTATCTCAAACAAGTATCAATTCATTTTAGTAAAGTTTTACAAAAACATCAACAAGGTAAATTAAAGATTCCAGATAAAATTTTACAGAAAGTCAAGCAAGTTACTGATGTAAAAAGTCAACAAACTGAAGAAAAATTACACTTAGTTAAAAATTTATTAAAAGATTGTGTTGCTGAACTTGGTAACGAGTTGCAAATTGCTACAGATGGCGCCAAAAGTGCATTACGTCCAGATAACTCTATTATTGCATACTGCCAAGCTATTACAGACTATAAAGAAGTTGAATGGATATCTGATAAGAAAAATTCCGAAGCATTTACTAATAGAGGCATGAAAAGTAATAGTTATAGCCCAATTGATTTAATGATTCAACAAACAAATCAAATATTTGAGCAAAGGCAACTTCATGCTAGACCAATTGAACAGTTTAAAAAATTATATCCTGAGATTGGATTAACTGACCCTCATAAAGAACAAGCGCAAACAATTAAAACTGAATACAACTCACTAATCAAACAACGTATTACATTAGAAGATAGAAAAAAATTAGAACCGGGTCCTTATCTTGTAATTACCTCCCCTACAAGTGGGAAACAATTAGAAATTACCAATTTAATTAAATTTGATGTAGCTAAAAATCCACAATTTTGGAAAGCATCCGAACTAAATATCCGCCTCCAGTCAAGGGCACCATCAGCAAAAATGCCACATTCTTTAAAAGCTACTGCCAAATACTTTGATGCTGATGGTCAAGCAAAAGATATCACGATTGGCACAATCAGTATGAAATCGATGAAGGAACATGACCTCAAACCAGGAATGTCAATTAATCAAGGCAAAGTCGAATTCCACTTTGGCATCAGCGATGGAATGATAGATGCTTTAAAACAGCAAACCACCGAATACGTTGAGTCCATCAGAAATAGTACACCAGAACCTGAAAAGCTACAGTTAGCAGCAGCAATACACGATATCACTCATACCGAGGAAAGTAAGAATTATCAAGGACTCAAAAGGGCGGGTGTTGCGTTCGCCATATTCCCCAACGAAGTAGTAGCTCAACTTCGCTCTTTACAGTTTACCAACATGAGGGTAATCGGCGCCCAGTTTAATGAATGTGCTGGTATAAATTTTAGAGGTGAACAACTTGCGATTAAATTTGAGGATGGCATAAACCCTCGTGACCCAACAAAAACTGCGCGTTGGGTAACTGTAGAAGGAAAAAAACTTGGAACTATAGATGCGCGCTCCCCTCAACTAATTGCAGGATGTTCAGCACTGGCAACTATCACTTCTTCCCCAAACACCAGCATTATCGTCACCAGTCTTAAAAATCCTAACAACAAATTACAAATTGATAATACTGATAGATATGCTTTTGCTGGTCGCGATTGGCAAGCAGAGCAGACTAACATAACCTTTAATGTACAACAGAGGAATACAACTAAGGCGCCTGTTGTTATAGCATTATTGGGAAATCAAGCTTTAGGAGTGCTAAACAAACAATCAGCTAACTTTCTACAATCTCAGTTAGCTAAAGGAGGTAAAACAATACAAGGGTTAACAATCACTGGTATAGTAAACAACGCACCTGCAAGTTATGCGGATATTGTTATAGACCCCGAAAGCGTTAAGCTTCCTGATATTCAAGCAAATAACAATCAGCCTCTTGTTGCTAAAGTAGTATTTTTTGAAGCAACTGTTGATAGTAACTTACAACCATTAGCTGACCAGATGATGTGCAATATGTTGCTGCGCGCGGTTGATAGAGCTATCGAGCGAGGTTACGACACTATCCACTTCGTTGATATTTCCCCGCACCATTTAGATAACCCCTCACCTGCTATAAAGTTGATTCAGGAATTAGGCGCCACGCGCAAAGATATCAATATAGAATACTTTGATGTTGCATCGCCAAAAGAAGCCATAGCAAATTTAACAGAACCGGATGACATTGCTCTTGGGATTCGCAGTAAAGAAACCATTAACATTATTGGGTATACTGCAAACCAAGGAAAACCAGTTGCAGCATATATTCCCGAAACTGGAAAATTTGACAGGTATAATTTACCCCCAGTTAAAAAAGCACTTACAGCCACGAAAACTGAAATTGAACGTGATGTATGAGGCGCCTATATTACGAGTATCGAGAGGTTGTCACAAAATGTGACAACCTTTGATTAGTATATTTAGACTAAAGCAACAACAACTTTGGAGTTTCGAGGCTCAACAAAGCTGTTTCTGTCTGCTTATTGAAGTTGTTGCTGCAATAGAGCTAAGTACCTGTTCAACTTCGGATGGTTGATATTTTAACTTTTCTTGAAGTTGCGCGCGCAATATCCCTAACTTTTGGTAGCTTCCATCAACCTTATCTTTAATTCCTAAACGTCGTGCAGCAGTACGAATACGAGACTGCGGCAGCTTTTGTATCAACAGTTGAAGGGATTCTACATCTGTATTATCTGGCATAGTTGGCACCGATAAATCTGATGCTGCTGTAGATATAGTTGTCGATTCGGTTGCAGCTAATTGAGGCTCTGGTTTATTTGCGTTATCAGGTTGTGGGTATATTCGTTGAAAGTTCATTTCTTTGTTTGCTGCGACATTATTCCACAACTGTGTTAAGGATATGCATGAATCTAACACTATTGTAGTGGTCATAGTCACACAAAGTACTACAATAGCTGTTGTTAAGAGGTGTTGAATGGATTGCATTTTCTGTCTCTCCAAATAAATCGCGCGATTTTCGAGTGCGCTGGGTTTCACCTAGATTAGCCCGTAAGGGCTTGGAGTTACGCTTTCTGCTTAACTCAAACTTGTTCTTGGTTATGTTAATTGTTTTTCAAACTTTAAATCTCTACTCAATGCAGGCTGTTATACAATTTGCGGCGTTGCTTATTTCCGGGATGAACTAGCGCCTGAAACCATTAATAATTGGTTAGAAATTGGGCAAACCCATCCCATGATTCAGCAACGCCCAATTTGCAATACAAGTGAATACGCGCGAACGCACTATTTACGCAGGCGCCTTTTCGATCCTCATTCGCATTCCTGAATATGCCCTCTGCCTCGAACGGCAATTTTTGCCGTTCGGTAAAATTCATATGGCGCAACATTATTCGGCAGACACCTAATTTACTGTTCAAAACTTATGTATTATAATCAGCTCCGCACGTCAGAACTAGGTACAGTTTGTAATAATTTATATTTTCTAATTGAGGGAGTTGCTAGAGAAATTTGCACTCTCCGTGTTATGCTGTCACAATCAACGACTGATAACGTCACCTAAAACTGGACGCATAAACGAGCGCTCATAGCTAACAATACACTTTGTTCGACGTGCAAATTCGTATGCTCCTTGGCAAGCTAAATCGTGCTGAGAATCTATACGGTATTTCTCGTAGGCTGCAAGGCTAGGAAAACTAAACAGAGCTACAGAAATATTATTAGCCCCCTCGTGTGGGAGAAAGTAACCGTGATGCTTGCCACCAAATTTTTCTACTAAAGGAATCCACATTTGTCCGTATGCTTCAAAATCTGAAACTTTATCAGGGTCAATGACGTAGCGTAAGTAGCAAGTAATCATATCAATTTAATTCCACTTTCAACCCTACTTTATCAGCTTTTTCGCGTAATAGACATCTCCGTCCAATAATATAGAGACGTTACATGTAATGTCAGAACAAGGGTTCAACATAACGCATAATTAAAGTTTATTGCTTACAAAAATAGTAATAACATAAATTTTTATAGAAATGGGTTAAATAAAATTTAAAGCTTTTTTTACTCATAACCGGTGTTGCAGCCTGAATTAGATACCATCAAGTAGGTATTAGCATAAATTTCAAAAAGTTAACTGTCAGGCGCGATAATTTTTTTGATGTGATCACCTCGCTGTATTGCCTGCATAACATTGAGGATAAAAACGAGCGAGCCAAAGCCCTGTCTCAAATTGTGAGAGTGCTAAAACCTGGAGGAGTGGCTTTTTTGGGCGAGTACTTTCCAACCAATGAGTACAGGGAGTTTTTTGAGAAAGCAGGCTTTAGAGTCGAGCAAAAACAATATATCGCAACCGCTCTAGCTCCCATGTGGATTGTCAGAGTTGAGAAATCTAGGTAGCTAGTTTCTCAGTCCGGGGATGCGGGTGTGAATTAACCTGTGGTTCGGTTGCGTGAGAAAACAGAGTTTGGTTCATTGGCACCAGGCTACATAATTGGTCAGAATTAAGTATTCAGGCGCCTATCGCTTTCAACTTTTCCATAATCAAGTTTGATAATTCTATCAGCTACATGAAAATATTTATCATCATGACTAATCACCAAAACCATTTTTCCTTGCGTTTTTAGTTCTGGTAGCAGTTGAGTGTAAAAAATTTCTTTAAAAACTGGGTCTTGGTCAGAAGCCCATTCATCAAATATATAAATGGGACGGTCTTCCAAATAAGCAGTTAGCAGCGCTAACCGCTTACGTTGACCTTGAGATAACGATGTAGTAGAAAAGTAACCATCCTTTATTTGTACTTTATGGTCAAGCTGAAGCTTCACTAAATAATCTTGCATTTGAGCGTCTAAATTAGAACCTTGAAAACCCAGAAGTTTTTCAAATAGATAGAAATCAGCGAAGATAGCAGAAAATTGCTGGCGATACCACTCGCGGTTTTTATCAGTAATATTTTCTTCATCTAATTTTATGATTCCATTTTCCGGAATATAAAGCCCAGTTATTAATTTGGCTAATGTTGATTTACCGCTACCATTACCACCAATAATAAATACTAATTCTCCTACCAAAAAAGACAGGTTAATTGGTCCCAGTGTAAACTTGCTAGCGTCGCGTTCGTTTATGTAAGTATGAGTTACTTTCTGCAACTCTAAAGATGATTTAAATAATTTAGCATTATTATAGGTTTCTACTTCTGGTTCAATAGTGGCAGCGGCTAAAGATAACCCCAGTGATTCAATTTTCTCCAAAGCAATATTCGCTCTAGCCATCTCTGGTAGAGTATTTAATATAATCCTCAGTGGGGTCAACATGAAAAGGATAGTTAAAGCATAAGCAGATGTTAAAGACTGTGAAAGTTCAAAGAAATTAGGTAAAACAAATACTAGTATACCAATAGGGATAAATAATGCTGTTAAACCCCAACTTCCAGCAATAGCGATAATATCTCCTGCAGCTTCTCGTTTCTGCCGGTAAGCACCCGCATTTTTCTCCAAGTCTTCATATAGAAATGCTTGGCGCCTCTGCGTATGTAACTTGAGTTCTTTGATGCCTTCAATTGTTGTACGAAAATTCTGGAATAACTTGTCTTGCTCTATTCGAGCTTGTTTGAAGAAATATCTCCCTCGACTCAGGAAAAAATTTGTGCTGATAACTCCCAGTATTATACAACTAAATACTAGTAAAAATACTGTTATAGATAGCCAACATAAGTAAATCATGCAAGCCAGCGTCATAGCAACAGCTACACATAAATTAGAAAACATTAAAGATGCTGAGGAAATCGCTTCTACATCATCAGTTAATGTTGCTAACAGCCTTGCTGTACCTATTTGCTCAACGATATTTAGCGGACAAGCTAAAATGCGCCGATTTAACATTAGTTTTAAATTATATGTGATTCCCTGTACTAGTTGATTCAGGAATATCTGGGAAAATGTCATCGAGAATAAAAGCAATATACAAAAGCCAATAAAGCTGCTACTGAGTATAATTTTGTTAGATTGTGAGTTGGCGATTGTCATATTAATTAACGCAATGATACCAGCATTAGCAACACCTGTACCAATCCCAGTTAAAAAAGCCAGAATAATCCTTGTCTTGTCTGTGGATAGAAGCAGACGTATAAATTTCATAACAGTAGATTCCGCCTTAATCAAAATGACGCTTATGCAATTATACCTTGCGAATTATTCAATTGCGCGATGTTGGAAAGGTACGGCGCCGATTATCTTTAGGTTAGGAATTATCTTTTAGTAGACCAATACAATAACTTTGTAGTAGTTTATAGCTACTCATGGCTTTATGCAATAATTAAACTACCTGAAATAACTATATAAAGAATCAATTAACAACCAAATTCCAATTATCAATAATAGTATTTGGAAAACTTTAGGAGAGTACTTTATTATTTTATGAGCAATTAAAAGAATTAAATGAGCAGACTTTTCTCGAAAAAACACATAAAGTAATAGCAAAACAAGTAGTGGTGACACAAAAATTAAGTTATAAAAAATTAAAGTAAAAATTACTTCAAGAGAATTTAATCTGCTTTGAACGATACGTTCAATTGCGATAATGTAAGGTAAAGCTGTCGGCGCCTCCAGAAAAGTAACGCTGAGTCCGAGCAAAAAAGTATTAATTGCTTTATTGACCTTTGGCTTATCAATACTTCTTTGTGATGAAGATGAATTCATTGTTAAAGCAAATCCAATCATGACTACACCAATTACAAATTGAATGACGTATATAAACAAGCCAATATAACCAATCAAATATTCAATCAATTTTGCAAAACCCAGCACAAACAACCAACCAGCAACAAAATATGCAACAAATACTCCCACTATAAAAGCAACAGACCGTCTAACAGGGTTAGGTGTTAAAAGTAAATAAATTTGTAATATGGTTGCCGTTGGATTAATGCTATCGGCAAGGGCAATTACACCAAGATAAGTCAATAGTCCGAACATGATAATTTACTATACCAATAGTACTCAAGTCTTAATGAGCTACTTAAAATACATCTGCTGGGTCGGCAGATTGAAGTTTACGCAGCGCAATTGCACCAGATAAAGTACACATAATTACTGTTAGGGTAAATACATTAATGGCACGATTAAGTGTCATGCCGATTGGCAATAACGTTACTACATAGGCAATTTGATAAATTCCTAAAGAAACTAAATATCCAGGTATAAAACCAAAAGTTGCTAGCAGTAATGCTTCTTGCATAAGCACACCAACAAAATACTTATCCCCATAACCCATTGCTTTCAATGTTGCATACTCTGGCAGATGATTAGCAACATCGGTATAGAGAATTTGATACACAATGACAATGCCAACGATAAAGCCGACAATTACACCAAGCCCGAAAATAAAACCAATTGTCCCCCCACTTTCTATATAATGTCTTTCCGCAGCAACAAATTCTTCATGAGTAAAAATTTTTATATCCTTTGGTAATGCATTACTCAACTGCGTGCGTATAGATATCGGATTGATTCCTGGCTTCAATTTAATTAAACCAACATCAATTTCATAGGGTTGACGCTGGGAGAATAGCTTCAGAAATGTTGAGTCACCAACAATAACGTTACCGTCGGCAGTAAAGGAAGTACCAAGGGTAAAAAGACCGCTAACACTAATATCATGACGGTTTAAAGTCGCTTCTATCTGTCCCTGCTTTTTTAGCAACTCAGCTACATTTCCATATTCAGGACGAGATGCCAAATCAAACAGTGCGGAATTTAAAAGCCTTAATTCTGAAGCATTTTGCTTTAACTCTGGTAACTTAAAACTGGCGCCATCTGGCTCAATACCCCAAATCATAATTGCACGGTCTATACCCGTTTGTGAGTTTCTCCACTGTCCCATCGCTAAATAAACATAGCTCACGGACTGCACTCCTTCATAGCTCAAGACTTGATACAGTCTGTCTCTAGTAAAACTTTTTGTTGTCGATAAACTTTGAAATTGCTTATCCACTACTATCAAATCCCCATCCAGCGCTTCGTTAGCTTTTGTAGCACTGGTATAAAGCGATGCTTCAAACCCCATTTGCACGAAAATAAGGATATCCGCAAAGGCAATACCCGCAACAGCTACAGCCAAACGTGTCTTTTCCTTCATTACTTGGCGCCATGCCAGAGGTGTTTTGCGAAATAATTTATTCAGCATCTTATTATATATCGAACATTCGTTATATAAAACATCAACAAATTCAAAGCTAAATTATTGTCTTAAGGGACTTCCAAATAAAAAAATCTCCAATATGTTCTTGTGGAATGGGCATCCTGCTCGTTCATTTAAAGAAGGCAGGCAAGGATGCCCACCCCACATTCCGGGAGAATTAAATTTTTGGAAGTCCCTAAGTGCGAATCCATCAAATTCGCAACTGACACTTTCACTGTACCAGCTAGACGGTAAATACGTCAAGAAAAAACCGTCTGGATGGTACAGTTAGGTTGCACAAGCAACTTATCGTAGGATTTGGTCGGGTAAGTTAGGGGCGTTTTTTGAATGGTATTGTGGCGGAAAAGCTGTTTTTATTAGATTCATTGCCACTTAACATCAATCTGGGAAATACCGTTGTAAGTAAGCGATAAGTAACTGCTTGGTTTCAGCTAAAACTCGGTTTTGAAAGGCGCCATCGCGTGATAATGCTAACATGTCAAGCGAACAGGCAACTTCAACACTAACTGTCGCAATTAGTTCTCTGTGACTTTGCTCTATAGTAGGATTACGAGCGGCAAAATAAATGGCGAGTTGTTGGGCAAGCTCTTGATAGAATGCCGCATTCATTGCAACTGTTGTCGAGATTAGGCGAGATTGAACGAACACTGTGCGAAATCCAGGATTTGCACTTACAAATTGGTCAAATCCATCTACCAGTTGGTTAACGTAAATATCGAGCGGTATCTGCATTGCTTCGTCAGTATGAAGAGCCGCAGATAGTTCTCTAAGTTGATTGAGATAGCGCTCTAGCAATGCATGAAAAATAGCTAGCTTGTCTGGGAAGAAGCGATACAAGCCCCCAACAGAAGTATTTGCTTGTACAGCAATTTCATCAGTTGTTACAGAATCGTAGCCAATAGAGGCAAACAAATCAGCCGCTGCATCAAGAATTTGGTTAAACCGCTTACGACTCCGTGCTTGTTGTGGCAAGCGCCATAGTACTTCTGGACTTGAGTCAGTCATCATTTAAATCTTGGGTTGACAAAAGCGAGCTTTTCCTCGCATAATAGAAACGCGAGGAAAAACTCGTTTATCAATATACAACCTTTTTGCTGGAGGAATCTATGAAACCTACAACTCAATTTAGTTTGGCTGACAACCACGTTCAAATGAAGAATTCGCTCACAATTTTATTCGTTGCTCTAGGTGCTGCTTTTTGGTTAATAGGAGCAATGATTGTTAGACTATTAGGACAGACAGTTTTTTCGGAAAACAATCCGTACTTAATACTAATGTTTGTATTGGCTATTCCTATTACATTCGGTTTTATATTTATCACCCGGAAAGTAGCTAAACTAGAACAATCTGAGATTTTAAGACCTGTGGTGATAATAACATATACAGCAACATTCTTAGACGCTATTGCAATGACTTGGTTCAGGAATCTTTACTCCAGTTCTTTTGAGGTTTCGTTTTTTGGTGCGGCTTTCATATTGTGGGGAGCTGGTAATGGTTTATTTTTAGCTCACTTTTTAACAAATAAAAATAATAACATTGCAAGTCCGAATTAAAATTTTATTACTTTTTCAGCAAGCCCTAATTACTGCTGTAATTTGTGATTTGATTAAAAGCGAATGGCACTACTGAAATTTGGTTATCTATGGACAGATAATACGCGGAGCGCGCTCTCAAGCTATCTTAAGCGACTGAGAGCGCGTTCTAGTTTTAGGGCAGCGATTCACAACGATGAAATGCCTTTACCAATGCTTTTAGCAGGCTTACGCAGGACTTTTCTGAGTATCAACACTTAGCAACTTAATGTTATAAATTATTAAGCTAGCCACCGAAAGCAAAAGGAAATATTAACTTGAGAGCAGCAGTTAATAGTAAATTTACTAATGCAATTGGTAGCAAAAACTTCCAACCTAGATTTAGTAACTGGTCAATACGAACGCGCGGTACTGTCCACCGTAAAAGAATTGCAATAAATACGAGAAAGTACGTTTTGAGCAAAGTCATAGTTATCCCTAAACAAGCGGTTACAACTTGTAATATCGGATGAGTGCTACTAATACCTAACCAGTTTGCTATTAAGCTAATTGGAATTGGGAAATCCCAACCTCCCAAATATAAAATCGAGACTAGCAAGGCAGATAGAACCAAGTTGACATAAGAGGCAATATAAAACAGAGCAAATTTCATCCCAGAGTATTCTGTTTGATAACCTGCTACAATTTCTTCTTCGGCTTCTGGCAAATCAAATGGCATTCGTTCGCATTCAGCAAGCGCTGCTATCCAGAAAATAATGAAGCCTATTGGCTGGCGCCAAATGTTCCATCCTAAAATACCGTAACCAGATTGCTGATTAACAATATCAATGGTACTTAGGCTGTTAGACATCATGACTACAGCTAAAACACTGAGAGCTAAAGGAATTTCATAACTAATTGATTGTGCAGCAGCGCGGAGTCCTCCTAACAAAGAGTACTTATTATTTGATGCGTAACCAGACATGAGCAAACCGATAGGCTGAATGCTAGATAAAGCAATCCACAAAAATACACCTATACCAACGTTGCTAATAACTAAATTTTGCCCAAACGGTATAATCAGGTATGAAATAAATACTGGAAGTATTACGATTATCGGGCCAAGCGTAAACAGCCAAGCATCCGCCAATGCTGGTACTACGTCTTCTTTAAATACCAACTTTAAACCATCTGCCACCGGGGCTAATAATCCTAAAGGGCCTATATACTCCGGGCCAATACGTTGCTGCACTGCGGCAGAAATTTTTCGCTCTTGCCATATACAAACAAGTACTCCTACAGTTGCGACAATCAGCATTAGTACCATCGGTAACGGCATCCAAATAAGCTTTGCGGCGCCTCTTGATACTCCCAAATCTACAAGAGACTGGATAAAACTTCCTTGAAGGTCTAGTTCTGCGTTCATTTTGCTCAAATGATGTTTCTTATAAAAAAGCAAAATTGGCAGTTCTGTGTCTTACAGATTATTCAGATTTTTGTAAGTTATTACTATTTTTGCTGAAAGTGTTTGGGAGTGATGCCCAGCAAACGTTTAAAATGCAGGTTCAAATGACTTTGATTTGCAAAACCTACAGTTACAGCAACTTCAGCAATACTCATTTTTCCTGCTCGCAATAACTCTTTGGCAAGTTCTATCCTGGTACGGATGACAAATTTATGAGGAGTAACACCTGTCGATGCTTTAAACAGCTTTAAAAAATAACGTGAACTCATTTGTACTAACTGAGCCAGTTCTGCCAAACCTATATCCTCATGAAGATGTGCATGAATATAATCAATCACTACTTGCAACTTGTATCTCGGCAATCCCTCTGTATAATCAGGTATTACAGGTTTTTTGACGGAGTAATTTTGTAATATATGAACAGCCAAGGCATTCGTCATCGTTTCTGCATATAAACGACTAGCCATAGTATAGTTTTCCAACGCTGATTTTAAAGCCAGCCCAATTTGGTAAACCAAAGGGTCAGATATTGCAAAATGTGGAGCAATTTCTACTTGATCAGGATCCAGTGCTTCATAAATTGTACGCTTAAAAACTAACGGTTCAAAACCCAGTAAAATAGTACTAAAAGTTTTATTCCATCGCGCGTGAGTCCCTATATTTTCTGGAGTAATTACAATATCACCTTTAACTACTTGTTTGTGATGCAGGCGCCCGTCTAAAGTTTGTTCATACTCAATATCTTCTGGCACTTGTGTAAAAATAGCGACACCTAATTGCGGGGCAAATACTTCGGGAGTTTCATGAGCAGGTTGGTTATCGTATGCAAAGTAAACTCCATCCCACGATAAAGCGAGATTAGTAAGAAGTGGTAAACGCGAGTAAACACGTTGATAACCTATTTCTTTTTCTTTTGAAAAGTCGATATTCAAAGGTTTAGTTACTGTTTTGCAAATAGCTTGAAACTCATTTAAGTTCCTGGTAGTTCGTAAACAACGTGGATTTATGCGTTCAACACAATCTAACAAAGAAGGGATTATTTACCAAAAAGCCCTGAGTAATTATAGCCAATGCCAATTAATAATCCAGCATCAGTATTGTTATTGAGAAAACCTACATTGACCCGAAATGTTCCTGTTAGTTCTTTAGATATTGGAACATCTACACCTGCTGATAGTAAAGGGTCTAATTTGAATTTACTAGTAACTCTAATCAGCGTGCCACCACCAATAAAAGGTGAGGCGATTACTTGCCCTGCTCCATTTCTTATTGGAATTGAACCTGTTAGAGCTAAAGCACTAGTGGCTGTACTATCACCAAATATTGTTGTTGCATCATGTAAAGCAAAATTTTCTGTGAATGCTGTTTTACCAAGAATGGCAAAGTTATTATCTTTGATACCCGTAGCATCTCCACTGATGCCAAGATTGCCACCAACTCCTATGTAGCTTTGTTGATAATGTCTATCTTGTTCATTTGGGTTAGTTTGAGATGTTGGCTGTATTTGGATAGCTTGAGCAAGATTGCATTTTTTTGAGTTCAAAGGGGCGAGGGTTTCACCCAAAGCTTTATAATCACTCTCAAAAATAATTGCAGCAGCAGAGAATATTAAGATGATAAATTGAATCAAGTTGTAGTTAATTTTTTTCACTGGTAAAACTCCCCTTTCGCTTTTTCAACTGTTAAATTGACGTGAGTTCAACGATTTGAAAACTCTAAATTTTCTCAAACTCTTCTTCTGTTTTTCCTGTCCCTGTAAATGTTGCAAGATTCGATTCCATCAAGTCTTTTTGAAAAGAATCTGGGCTGTTTGTCTTCTCTATCTTTAGTGTTTCCATGACTCTAATCCCCAATTATTTAAATAATTATAGCTAAATACTATACCGTCTGGACGGCTCTTAAGCTTAGTGTACCAACTAGACGGTAAGATGTCAACAAAAAACCGTCCATGTGGTATAGTATATGTATGCGAGCATAATACGTTAGTAAAAACAACAGTTTCGCAATAGTTCAACACTGAGGTTTTATGAAACCTGCTGAAGTTCCCGCACCAAAAGTACCAAAAGGCGCCAGTCAATCCAAAACTGGCGCCGCAACTCGTGATAAACTTCTTTCAGCAGCGATTCAAATTATAATTACTCAAGGTATAGAAAGACTGACTCTAGATGCAGTCGCACGTTCTTCATCTGTTAGTAAAGGTGGTTTGCTTTATCATTTTCCCAGTAAAGAAGCTTTGGTAGCTGGGGTAATAACTTATTTAATTGATGATTTTAATGCAGTAATTGAGAAAGAATTAGTACGCTCAAATACAGATAACCCTTCAAAGGACTGGCTTAAAGCTTATGTACGGGCAAGCTTTAATAGTAGTCAACCACCCCTAACTCTTATTGCTGGCTTATTTATAGCTGTTACACATAATCCAGAGTTAGTGGAACACGCGCGCTCTGGGTGTGCCGAATGGCAACGTCACTTTGATGAAAGCGGTCTTGACCCAGTTCATGCTGGTATTATTCGTTTAGCAACTGAAGGTTTATACCCTACAGAAATGTTTGGTGTTTCACCAATCAAAGAACCTTTACGCAGCCAGTTAAAAGATGCAATCTTAAAATTAATAGATTCTCCAAATTAATTGGCGCCCGATTTGATAAAAAAATGGATAGGTAGCAAAAATGTTTAGCAATGATTATAAATATTATAATATTGACGCTTTATCTCCATATAAAGTGGTTACATATTTAGAGAAGCACGGATGGAATAAAGTAAGAGAAGCAGAAGATATATCCGTTTGGATATACGATAAGCATGATAGTAAATTTGGCATGTTTGTACCTACTTCTGATGATTTTGTTGATTATAGACAGAGAACAATTGAAGTTTTAGAGACTATTCAACAAGTTGAAGACCGTTCGACTTTTGAAATTTGTAAGGAGATTCAGGATATACACTTACCGTCTTGAAACATCCATATCACGTATTTACCTATTTTTACATACTTTGGTTTTGTTGTCATGTTTCTTTCATGGCGCCTGAAGTTCTAATTGCATCAGCTAAAATTTTAATAAAGCTGGCAATTGGCACTGCCAAGAATAATCCTAACGGCCCAGCGAATCTGGCGCCTAAGAAAAGCGAGATTAAAAGCCAAAAAGGGTTTAAGCCAACCAAGTTACCTAAAATACGGGGAGCTATCAATGTTTCATTTATCTGACCAAGTATAACAGTCACAACCAAAACTTTGATTCCGACCCAAAAATCTTGAATAGTTAATATTAACCCTATTATTGCAATGCTGGTGGCGCCTCCTAGTGGGATTAAGCTCATAATGCCAATAACCACCCCAAACAGCAAGCCAAAAGGTACATTTAACAGTAAAAATGCACTAGTTTGTAAAACTGTTAAAATTGTGGCAATGATAAATTGACCGGAAATAAAATTTTCAAACGTTTGGCGTAGAGAATTTTGTATTTGTTCTCTCCACCATAAAGGCAACCAACTCAATAAACCTTGCCAAACCCTGTCACCGCTTAAAGTCAACACCAGCGTGAAAACAAGGATTAAAAACACGTTTGCAATACTACCAAGAGTTTCAAAAGCAACATCAAACGCCCGACTGGCAATCACTTGTACTTGGCGAAGCAATTGTTCGCTAAACTGAACAGTAAGCCCATCTAAATTTATTGGTAGCTGTCGAGCTTCGACCCAAGCATTGAGAACATCGACTTGCTTGTCAATTAATTCAAGCCAATGGGGCAAATTAATTAGTAATTCGTTAGCTTGTAGAATAATTTCAGGCACCAACGTTAGTGCGAGAGCAACTAAACCAACCAGGGCGCCTACAAATACTATCACTACAGCCAACACTCGCTTTAAACCTAGTTTTTCCAAAAACCCAATTGGATAATCTAGTAAAAATGCAAACAAAATAGCTAGAACAACTATTGTAGCTAGAGGTTGCACTTGTTGTATGAGTAGAAGCAAAAGCCAACCGTTGAGAAATAGCATTGGAAAAAACAGCCCCCAACGGAATTCAGACGGAATTAATGCGATAGCTTTCTGTATCATATGCAATAACTACCGGATAAAGTGGTGTTAAATATCATCAACTATCTTACTATACCATCTAGACGGTACAGTAAATATTGAGCTTGAAAATGGTTCGTATTCCTTAACGAGGCGATACCATGTCATTATTTCTACGTTCATAGCGTAAAGATTGAATCATTTATTAAAATCTAAATTTGCAATAGAACGTAGAAGATACTCATTAAAATCATGAAGCTCTCTTGACGTAAAATTTGAGAAAAAGCGCTTTTCGGTTTCATCTACTATACAGTCGCCTTCACGCAAAAGCTCCTCACCACACTCAGTTAGATAAGTCTCTAGCACTCGACCACGTTGAGGAGGGCGCCGAGTAATTAGTTTTGCTTGCTCCAAGCGTTGCAACATTGTGGTAGCAGCTTGTGGAGACACAAAAGCAAT
>NZ_RSCL01000035.1:38338-41180 GCF_003991905.1 Dulcicalothrix desertica PCC 7102
CTGGGCTGTAGTTATTCCTATAGGCGCCAAGGCAGTATCAAGGACACTTTCAAGCACAGCACTGGCTCGGTAAACATTAATAATCTTGCTGTTGCTAATAAACTGATTCACGTTTAAGCTACACTCTCCCCCAAGAAATACTCACTACATCCATTTCACCTGAACCGATTGAGTTGTGAATTGCTATAAATAGATTAACAGATTTATCTGACAATATCAACTTGTTGACATAAAGTAGTTGATATAAACAAGTCAAGTAGAGAATACTCATGTTGTGCCAACCCAGCAGAATTTATCACATCATCAATTAGTACATATTAACTATGATTATATGTAACCTATGTGTTTAATTTGCTGTGATTTTTTCTTGATAGTATCAACAAGTTGATATAAATTAATTAATATCAACAAGTTGAGACAGCACATACAAGCGTATTAACCATTTGCATCTTCGTTTGATGTATTGGTGAAGCGAATGATGTTACCTATGGAATTTTATGTCAAGTTTCGGATGAATCGAAATTTATTTAAGGCGCCGAATTAATAATTGATGGTTACACGGCTTGCGAATCGAGGGTAAGCTGCTTTCACACTGCCTAAAAGTCTAATTTTTAATTTACGGGGAATTTTTCATGAGTTTCCAAATAATATCAAAGCCGCTCAAAAATAGATGGATGATTGCTCTTATTATTGGCGCCACTTGTGTGGCAGGTGTGACGGTTTTCTATGGATTTTCTCAAATTGGGCAAACTCAGAAAGAACCTGAACAGACTGTAATACCTCAAGTGAGTCAAGTGACTGCTTTAGGAAGACTTCAGCCAGTTGGAGAAGTTATAAAAGTATCTGTTGGAGCGACATTAAGTAATGACCGTGTAGCAAAACTTATGGTAAACCGAGGTGACAATGTTTTAGCTGGTGATGTAATAGCCATTATGAATGCGCGCGATAGCTTACAAAGTACACTCAATGAAGCACAAGAACAGGTAAAAGTCGCGCAAGCTGAATTAGCAATAGTTAAAGCAGGCGCCAAAACTGGAGAAATAGAGGCACAACAAGCAACTATTGCGCGCTTGAAGGTAGAAAATACTACACTTGCTGAAGCACAACGAGCAACTATCAACCGTTTGGTAGCAGAGAAAAATACAGAAATAAAGGCACAACAAGCAGCTATCGCGCGTTTACAATCGGAACGAGAAACAGAAATTGCAGCACAAAAAGCATTGATTGAAAGCTTTCAGGCAGAATTAAACAATGCTCAAACAGAATATCAACGTAATCAGCAACTGTTTGAAGAGGGAGCAATTTCTGCTTCATTAAGAGATAGCAAGCGTTTGTCAGCACAAAAAGCACAACAGCAATTTTCTGAAGCGCAAGCAAATTTAAAACGTATTCAAGCATCGCGACAGCAGCAAATAGTCGAAGCACGCGCAAATCTTAACCGTATTCAAGCATCACGTCAGCAACAAATACTTGAAGCACAGGCAAATCTAAGACGTATAGAGTTGTCAGGAAAACAACAAGTTAATGAAGCAGTAGCCACGCTGAATAGAATAATGGAAATACGTCCAGTTGATATTCAATCTGCTATGGCAAGCGTGAACAAAGCAAATGCTGCCGTCAAGATAGCTCAAGCTAATTTAGATAATGCTTATCTAAGAGCGCCAAAATCCGGTAGAATTCTAGAAATTCATGCAAAAGCTGGAGAAGTTATTGGTACATCGGGTATTGCCGACTTAGGGCAAACTAACCAAATGGAAGTAGTCGCAGAAGTTTACCAGACAGATATTGGTAAAATTCGTACAGGTCAGCAAGCAATTATAACAAGCGAATCATTTACAGGAGAAGTTCGTGGCGCCGTTCATTTAGTTGGCATACAAGTTACACCACAAGAAATTACAAGCGGTCAACCAGGTGAAAATTTAGAGCGTCGAGTAGTAGAAGTGAGAATTCGCTTAAATCCAGAATCAAGTAAACGAGTCGCAAATTTAACAAACTTGCAAGTACAAGTAGCAATCCAAATATAATCCTAAATATTCTATGTTTCGTAAATTACTGCGTAAAACACCCTTGGCATGGTTCCAAGTACGGCGTGAAAAAACTCGTTTAGCTGTGGCTTTGGCAGGAATTGCATTTGCTGATGTTTTAATGTTTGTCCAAATGGGGCTAAATGAAACACTTTATGAATCTGCGGCTAACCTGCATTACTCATTGCAAGCAGATTTATTTATAATTAACCCTGTTTCTGAAGCATTTACATCACTTAAATCTTTTCCTAGAGAGCGTTTGTATCAAGCACGAGCATTTAAAGAAGTACAATCAGTAACCCCTCTTTATATTGGTCGTGCAACATGGCGCAATCCACAGCAAACTCAAACAGAACGTACAATATTTACAGTTGGGGTAAGCCCGACGAAATCTGTCTTTGACCAACCAGAGATAACACAGCAATTTAACAAACTCAAAATGCTTGATAGAGTCATTTTTGACCGAGCTAGTCGAGCCGAGTTTGGAGATATTGCAACTCTTTTAAAGAAAGATAATTCTCTAAGTGTGCAAGTAAATGATAAACAAATACAAGTAGTAGGATTATTTACCTTTGGGGTTTCATTTGGTTCAGATGGAATGATGATTGCTAGTGACTCAACGTTTATGCGTATATTTCCTGAGCGTAATGCTGTTGAAGTTGACGTTGGTTTAATCAAATTAAAACCTGGAGCTAATAAGCAATTAGTGCAGAAAGCTTTACAAAAGTACTTACCTTCAGATGTATTAGTATTAACTTTAGAAGAATTTGCAGATAGAGAAAAAGTATATTGGGCAACTAGTACACCGACAGGTTTTA
>NZ_RSCL01000035.1:41491-43954 GCF_003991905.1 Dulcicalothrix desertica PCC 7102
ACAACATCATGAAACTTCAAAAATATCAATACATACTAGCTCAAAAACTTGTCTTTGCTTTAATCAATAAAGTGATTTTTCCTCAAAATAATAAAGCAAGGTAAAATTTATGCAAAATATTACTGGTGCTGACATTGAGCAGCAGACAAAAAGTGAACCTGTAATTTCAGCTTGTAATATCAACCATTATTTTGGTGAAGGTGAGCTTCGTAAACAGGCTTTATTTGATATCGATTTGAGTATCAACGCAGGTGAAATTGTGATAATGACCGGACCATCTGGTTCTGGTAAAACTACTTTATTAACCTTAATGGGGGGTTTACGTTCGGCACAATCGGGTAGTCTAAAGATACTTGGACAAGAAATTTGCGGCGCCACGAAAAAACAACTAACACAATTACGTCAAAAAATTGGCTATATATTCCAAGCACATAATTTACTAACTTTTTTGACTGCAAAACAAAATGTACGAATGTCTTTGGAACTGCACGATGATTATTTAGACAAAGATATGAATAAAATTGCTACCGAGATACTTCAGCAAGTTGGGCTAGGAGAACGTGTTGATTACTACCCAGATAGTTTATCTGGTGGTCAAAAACAACGTGTGGCAATCGCGCGCGCATTAGTCAGTCATCCCAAAATTGTGCTTGCAGATGAACCAACCGCTGCTCTCGATAAAAAATCGGGAAGAGATGTAGTAGAAATGATGCAAGTACTAGCAAAAGAGCAAGACTGCACTATTTTACTTGTAACTCATGATAATCGTATTTTAGATATTGCCGACCGAATTGTGTATATGGAGGATGGTCGGTTGGTTAGTGATGGTAGTGTTAATGCTTCGGAAAAAGTTCAATAACATAAATAATGGAGAATTGAGTTGTATGTACATGAGGATTAAATTATAAATATGTTGAATAAAAATAACATTACAAAAATACAACAATCTGTAATATTAGGCTGTCTTTCTAGCTTACTATCAAATCTTCCGGCTCTCGGCGCCGAGCAAATATATTTTTCTTCACCATTAGGAGAATTAACGATTCCCGTCAATTCTTTAGAAGAATATGCCCGCTCAGGTAAAATTGATAGCGAATTAGCTTTTTATACCCAGTTTACGAGCAAGAGCGAATTTAAACAGTTACGAGAGTTTTTGCAAGCTAGAGTTAATTTAAATGAAGTTGCGATTTCTCAGTTTCTCTACTCTTCAATGGGAAAAATTGCATTAAAAAATTTAGGTGAATATGTACAAAATGATTCACATCAAAACGGGTTTTATGCGTTACGTTCAGCACTCATCCTTTCGGCAGCAAGTCATGATAGTTTAAACTTGATTGAGGTGTTAAAGAAGTTTCCATCGCGAAGTATTAGAATAGATTCAGATGCTCTGTTTAAAATTTTTGGCGCCTTTTCGCAGTTAGTCGAGAAAACAAAGCAAGCAAACTTATTAGTGCAAGAAAAATCAGAAATAGAAGCAAATAAACAAATAGTTCAGAATCAAGACGAGTTACCAAAACTAGTTTATAATAAATGGCAAAAGCAAACACTGAAGCTTAATGATCAAAAGCGCAAGCGTGCGTTCGTGACTGACCTCTATTTGCCAGAACTCCCGCAAAAAGCTTCTGTTATTGTGATTTCACACGGTTTTGGTAGCGATAGAACAGATTTTGTTTACCTTGCCGAACATTTAGTATCACATGGGTTTGCAGTAGCAGTTTTAGAACACCCAGGAAGTAATACTAGTAATTTAGAAACTTTTATCAGGGGTGCAACAAGAGAAGTTGTAGAAGCTAACGAATTTATCAACCGACCTCAAGATATAAGCTTTTTACTTGATTATCTGCAACAGTTAAATCAATCCGATTCTGCCTTTCAAAACCGTTTCAATTTAGAAAAAGTAGGAGCAATAGGTCATTCTTTTGGTGGCTATACAGTTATGGCTTTAGCAGGAGCAAAAATCAATATACCATTTATCAAACAACAGTGTCGCGCAGATAACTTTAATTTAAATGCAACAAATGCTTCTTACTTGCTTTTATGTATTACCCAAAAATTAAAGGAGAAATCCATACCTGATTTAAAAGATAAGCGAATTCAGGCAGTTTTCGCTATCAATTCTGTAAGTGGTGGTGTTTTCGGAGAAACAGGTTTGCTCCCCGTCGAGATTCCTGTAATGTTTGCTGCCAGTAGTAATGATGCAGTCGCACCTGCACTTTTAGAACAAATTTGTCCCTTCACATGGCTTAATACTCCTAATAAATACTTAGCATTGACTCAAAATGGTACCCATAGTGATGCTAATCAAAACTCAATGAGAAGCATTTTACCTTTTACACCAGAAATTGCTAGTCCTAATCCAAAACTTGCTCGTAGTTACTACAAGTCTTTAAGTTTAGCATTTGCTAAAACTTATATAGCAGGAGAATTACAATATAGCAATTATTTGGCGCCATCCTATGTCCA
>NZ_RSCL01000035.1:43964-47752 GCF_003991905.1 Dulcicalothrix desertica PCC 7102
ACGCGAAATATCTGCACCTGAACAACCAGGATTTTCATATATAATTCGCAATGACCCCCATTGGGCTGTGGTTATTCCTATAGGCGCCAAGGCAGCATCAAGAACACTTTCAAGCACAGCACTGGCTCGGTAAACATTAATAATCTTGCTGTTGCTGATAAACTGATTCACGTTTGAGCTACACTCTCCCCCCAACAAATACTCACTGCATCCATTTCACCTGAACCGCTTTGAGTTGTAAATTACTATAAATACATTAACAGATTTATATCACAATATCAACTTGTTGACATAAAGTAGTTGATATGGACAAGTCTACTAGAGAACACCCATGTTATGCCAACCCGCCAGAATTTATCATATATAACATTTGTACTGGTTGACTCAAAACGTATGTAACCTGTGTGTTTTATTTGCTGTGATTTGTTCTTGACAGTATCAACAAGTTGATATAAATTGATTAATATCAACTTGTTGAGACACTTGTACAAGCGTATTAACCATTTGCATCATCGTTTGATGTATTGGTGAAGCGAATGATGTTACCTATGGAATTTTATGTCTAGCTTTGGATGAATCGAAATTTCTTTAAGGCGCCGAATTAATGTATTGATGGTTATACGGCCTGCGAATCGAGGGTAAACTGCTTTCACACTGCGTAAAAGTCTAATTTTTAATTTATGGGGAATTTTTCATGAGTTTCCAAATAATATCAAAGCCGCTTAAAAATCGATGGATGATTGGTCTTATTATTGGTGCCACTTGTATGACAGGTGTGATAGTCTACTATAGATTTTCGACTATTGGGCAAACTCCTTCTTTGACTGAACAAACTGCAATACCTCAAGTTCAGCAAGTTACAGCTTTGGGAAAAATCCAGCCACTTGGAGAGGTGATAAAAGTATCTGTCCCAGCAACATTAAGTAATGACCGTGTAGCTCAACTGATGGTAAATCGAGGTGATAAGGTAAAAGCTGGTGATGTTATTGCTGTTATGAATGCGCGCTCTCGGCTACAAAGTATACTTCTAGAGGCACAAGAACAGGTAAGAGTTTCACAATCTGAGTTAGCGAAAGTGAAAGCAGGCGCCAAAACAGGAGAAATAGGGGCGCAACAGGCAACTATCGCGCGCTTGAAGGTAGAAAATACTACACTTCCTGAAGCACAGCGAGCAACTATCAACCGTCTGGTAGCAGAGAAAAACACAGAAACAGAGGCGCAACAAGCAACTATTGCGCGTTTAATATCGGAACGCGAAACAGAAATTGCAGCACAAAAAGCATTGATTGAAAGCTTTCAGGCAGAATTGAACAATGCTCAAACAGAATTTACAAGAAATCAACAACTGTTTCAAGAAGGGGCAATTTCTGCTTCATTAAGAGATACTAAACGTTTGTCACTGCAAAAAGCACAACAGCAATATAATGAAGCGCAAGCAAATTTAAAACGTATTCAAGGGTCGCGACAACAGCAAATAATCGAAGCGCGCGCAAATTTGAGTCGTATTCAGGCATCGCGACAGCAGCAAATAGTCGAAGCACAGGCAAATCTCAGACGTATAGAGTCGTCAGGTAAAGAACAAGTTAATGAAGCAGCAGCTACGCTTAATAAAATCATAGAAGTACGTCCAGTTGATGTACAATCAGCCCAAGCAAATGTAGATAAGGCAAATGCTGCTGTTAAGAGAGCTAAAGCTGACTTAGATGACTCTTATATTCGGGCGCCATCTTCAGGACGAATTTTAGAAATTCATGCCAAAGCTGGGGAAGTTGTTGATACATCAGGTATTGCTGAATTAGGACAAACTGACCAAATGGAAGTAGTTGCAGAAGTTTACCAGACAGATATTAGTAAAATTCGTCCAGGTAAACAAGCAATTATCACAAGTGAATCATTTACAGGAGAAGTTCGTGGCGCCGTTAATCTAGTTGGAATACAAGTTACACCACAAGAAATTACAAGCGGTCAACCAGGCGAAAATTTAGAGCGTCGAGTAGTAGAAGTGAGAATTCGCTTAAATCCAGAATCAAGTAAACGAGTCGCAAATTTAACAAATTTGCAAGTACAAGTAGCAATCCAAATATAAGCTCAAATATAATCCCAAATATTCTATGTTTCGTAATCTACTGCGTAAAACCCCCTTGGCATGGTTTCAGGTACGACGTGAAAAAACTCGTTTAGCTGTAGCTTTAGCAGGAATTGCATTTGCTGATGTTTTAATGTTTGTCCAAATGGGCTTAAATGAAACACTTTATGAATCTGCGGCTAACCTGCATTACTCTTTGCAAGCGGATTTATTTATAATTAATCCTATTTCCGAAGCATTTACATCGCTTAAATCTTTTCCTAGAGAGCGCTTGCATCAAGCACGAGCATTTAAAGAAGTACAATCAGTAACTCCTATTTATATTGGTCGTGCGACATGGCGCAATCCACAGCAAACTCAAACAGAGCGTACAATATTTACAGTTGGGGTAAGCCCGACGAAATCTGTCTTTGAGCAACCAGAAATAACACAGCAATTTAACAAACTCAAAATGCTTGATAGAGTCATTTTTGACCGAGCTAGTCGAGCCGAGTTTGGAGATATTGCAACTCTTTTAAAGAAAGATAGTTCTCTAAGTGTGCAAGTAAATGATAAACAAATACAAGTAGTAGGATTATTTACCTTTGGGATTTCATTTGGTTCAGATGGAATGATGATTGCTAGTGACTCAACGTTTATGCGTATATTCCCTGAGCGTAATGCTGTTGAAGTTGACGTTGGTTTAATCAAATTAAAACCTGGAGCTAATAAGCAATTAGTGCAGAAAGCTTTACAAAAGTACTTACCTTCAGATGTATTAGTATTAACTTTAGAAGAATTTGCAGATAGAGAAAAAGTATATTGGGCAACTAGTACACCGACAGGTTTTATTTTTGGATTTGGAACTGTAATTGGCTTTATTGTCGGAATTGTAATTGTTTATCAGATACTTTATTCCGATGTTTCAGACCATTTATCTGAATATGCCACCCTCAAAGCAATGGGTTACAGCGATGCATATCTCGTTGGAGTATTAATCCAAGAATCGTTAATTTTAGCAATTTTAGGTTTTATACCAGGTTTTTTGCTTTCTAGTGGATTTTACTTACTTGCTGCATCGGCAACACTTCTACCCATTGGCATGACAGTTAACCGTGCGATTTTGGTACTGTTTCTCACCATTGTTATGTGTACTGTATCTGGTGGCGTAGCGATGCGTAAATTACAAGCTGCTGACCCAGCGGACGTTTTCTAATATATACAGCTAATTTACACTTTCCTCAAAATAATAAAGGCAGGTAAAATTTATGCAAAATATTACTGGTGCTGACATTGAGCAACAGACAAAAAGTGAACCTGTAATTTCAGCTTGTAATATCAACCATTATTTTGGTGAAGGTGAGCTTCGTAAACAGGCTTTATTTGATATCGATTTGAGTATCAACGCAGGTGAAATTGTGATAATGACAGGGCCATCTGGTTCTGGTAAAACTACTTTATTAACCTTAATGGGGGGTTTACGGTCAGCACAATCTGGTAGTCTGAAAATACTTGGACAAGAAATTTGTGGCGCCACGAAAAAACAACTAACACAATTACGTCAAAAAATTGGCTACATATTCCAAGCGCATAATTTACTAACCTTTTTAAGTGTCGTGCAGATAACTTTAATTTAAATGCAGCAAATGCTTCTTACTTGCTTTTATGTATTACCCAAAAATTAAAGGAGAAATCCATACCTGATTTAAAAGATAAGCGAATT
>NZ_RSCL01000035.1:47799-48904 GCF_003991905.1 Dulcicalothrix desertica PCC 7102
TACATGGCTTAATACTCCTAATAAATACTTAGCATTGAATCAAAATGGTACCCATAGTGATGCTAATCAAAACTCAATGAGAAGCGTTTTACCTTTTACACCAGAAATTGCTAGTCCTAATCCAAAACTTGCTCGTAGTTATTACAAATCTTTAAGTTTAGCATTTGCTAAAACTTATATAGCAGGAGAATTACAATATAGCAATTATTTGGCGCCATCCTATGTCCAAAAAATGAGTCAACCTTCAATGCCATTAAAAATATTACGAGAACTAACATCAGAGCAATTATCTAAATCACTAAACTTTTCCTGCCCTGGAGCAATGGATAAATAAAATGAAAGTAACTTTTATCATCATTAAGATTGTATATCATACAATTTTACTATATTGTTCTTGGTTAATGACTGGTAAATTTATTTCTCAACCAGTGTTTGCACAAGTTTCTAGTACATTAACTCAATCTCAAGCGAATCCTTTAAAGTTTCCTACTAAACCAGAAGAAGTAAAGATTTTACAAACTGAGGTTATTACATTAACACAAGCAATTGAAATCGGCTTACGTAATAACATAGACTTACAAATCTCTATATTAGAACTAGAAAGAAGCCGCTCTGCACTTCGCCAAGTTCAAGCTGGTTTATTTCCAACTCTCAACCTCAATAGCAATATTGCTCGCAGTCAATCCGCAAGCAATCAGTTGGCAACATCCAGTTTTAGCAGGTCGAATGACAATCCTGCAACGGCTTTTTCTGCTGACCTTCAGTTACAATACCAATTATACACATCTGGAAACCGTACAGCAGCAATTGCAGGCGCCGAAGAACAGGTACGAGAGAGCGAATTAGATGTAGAAACTCAATCTGAAACTATTACGTTAAATGTGAAGCTCGAATATTACAATTTACAAGCATCATCTGAACAAGTACGAATTAATCAGTCAGCTTTAATAAATGCCCAAGCTAGTCTACGTGATGCTGTCGCTCAAGAAAAAGCTGGGGTTGGAACCAGATTTGATGTGTTACGCTCTCAGGTCAATGTAGCCAATACCCAACAATTACTAAATAATGCATTATCTGAGCAACAAATAGCTCGCAGACGATTAGC
>NZ_RSCL01000035.1:48914-49052 GCF_003991905.1 Dulcicalothrix desertica PCC 7102
GCGAGAGAGCGAATTAGATGTAGAAACTCAATCTGAAACTATTACGTTAAATGTGAAACTCGAATATTACAATTTACAAGCATCATCTGAACAAGTACGAATTAATCAGTCAGCTTTAATAAATGCCCAAGCTAGTCT
>NZ_RSCL01000035.1:49062-49225 GCF_003991905.1 Dulcicalothrix desertica PCC 7102
CTATTACATTAACACAAGCAATTGAAATCGGCTTACGTAATAACATAGACTTACAAATCTCCATACTAGAACTAGAAAGAAGTCGCTCTGCACTTCGCCAAGTTCAAGCTGGTTTATTTCCAACTCTCAACCTCAATAGCAATATTGCTCGCAGTCAATCCGC
>NZ_RSCL01000035.1:49235-51304 GCF_003991905.1 Dulcicalothrix desertica PCC 7102
TAATTTACTAAATTTATCACAATCATTGAATATTAGTGCATCAGACCCTGTTAAATTAGCCGGAGTTTGGAATCAAACTGTCGAAGAGACGATTATTTTAGCTTTTCAAAATCGCCCCGAATTACCCAAATTTATAGCACAACGCAATATCAGCGTTCAAAGAAGGCGCCAAGCATTATCTCAATTAGGACCGCAAATTAGCTTAGTTGCAAACTACAGTTTACTTGACCAATTTAACGATAATATCAGCGTCACCGATGGTTATTCGCTTGGTGTACAAGCTTCTTTAAACCTATTTGATGGAGGCGCCGCAAGAGCAAGAGCAGCGCAAGAGAAAACTAACATTACCATTGCCGAAGGAAATTTTGCTAAACAGCGCGACCAAATTCGCTTCGATGTCGAGCAACAATATACTCAATTACAATCTAATTTGACTAATATTCAAACTACAGATTTGGCGTTACAGCAAGCAAAAGAGGCTTTGCGACTAGCAAGGTTGAGATTTCAAGCTGGTGTTGGTACTCAAACTGATGTTATTGCGGCAGAAAATGACTTGACGCGCGCTGAAAGCGATAGAGTAACTGCAATTTTAAATTACAACCGCGCATTTGCTTTCTTACAACGTGCCGTTACCGCGCGTGTCCGCTAGTTAGGCAAGGAAGCGTACTTCTAAAGGTATATATTGACGTTGCTGTTTTTCTATTGGTGGGAGGATGTTTAAACACACGGTTTGTGATTGTGCATACTTAATTGCATTATCAAGTAAGTTAATAACTACCTACCCCGCTACCAATACTCTTTTAGGACGAATTTCTCTTGGAAATCCCCGGCCAAATGTTCTCAGTCCTTTGTATCGAGGAGAACTCAATGTTCTTATTTCAAACTGGCGCCATTTTTGGGGTAGCAGTTGGTCAGCCATTTATTGATAGCAATATTGGCAATGCAACTCAAATGAGTTTAGAAGCTTTTTACAACTACCCGTTGAGCCAAAATATTCGCATTACGCCATCAGTTCAAGTCATCACTAATGCAGGAAACCAAGATAGTAATGGCGATATTGTAACCAGCACACTTCGCACAGTCTTTTCCTTTTAGTCAGACAAGCTGGAGTAACAATTGTGCAATAACTAAATATTTTTTGTTTAGATTGCTGAAAACATAAAAGAGGAGTCTTAGCAATGATAAAAATCAACTGTTTATTTATTCAATTCATCATTGTAATATTGCCTACTACTGCAATTACTTTTGAAAACGATTATAAAGTTTTAGCTGAAACTCCTGTCCCTTTAATATCTAAAAATTACAAATTGGCTCAAGCTAGCCAAATACAACCAATATCTCAAGCTAATACAAATGAACAAAATACGCATTATAAGCAAAGCTATATAGGGATTGGTGCTAATTTTGGTATCAGTGGAGATACTACAGGCATAACGGATACTAATTTTACAATTCTTGGTAAAACAGCATTCACAGAAAATTTTGCATTATATGATGCAACAACAATATTCGGTGACAGTACAGCTACTAGCGCTTTGGCTCTAACAGGTTCAATTCCCATCAAAAATAGTGCAGGACAAGTAATTGCTTCACCGTTTATAGGTGGTGGTACACTGATTAGAGTTACTAGCAAATTTAAATTAGACCCTTTACTAGCAGGAGGTGTAGATATTCCAATATCTCAAGACCTAACGGCAACAGTTAGGGTGAATGTTGGTTTTATTGGAAATGAAACTGATGCTGGATTATTAATTGGAGTTGGCTATAATTACACAGGAATTTTTGGTAAATAAGTTCTCGGCTTTTTGGTAATCATATATTCACGTTCTTATATCTCTATTCCGTGGCATTACTTAGCAATTCTTTAGTACTGTCAAAAATCTTATGAGGATTTAGCGAGATTCGGCGCCGCCCGTAAAAAGTAATCATCAGAGTTTCAGAAACACCTAAAAGTTTAGTTGTAAATTCTTTTTTATCTGTCATATAACAGAATCTCTAGAAATAGTTGATTGAATAATTGACTCAAGAGCTGCTTCAATGCGCTGCCAACCAGCAGGTGAACTGAAATC
>NZ_RSCL01000035.1:51314-58712 GCF_003991905.1 Dulcicalothrix desertica PCC 7102
AAACTTACTAAATTTATCACAATCATTGAATATTAGTGCATCAGACCCTGTTAAATTAGCCGGAGTTTGGAATCAAACTGTTGAAGAGACGATTATTTTAGCTTTTCAAAATCGCCCCGAATTACCTAAATTTATAGCACAACGCAACATCAGCATTCAAAGAAGGCGCCAAGCATTATCTCAATTAGAACCACAAATTAGTTTAGTTGCAAGTTACAGCTTACTTGACCAATTTAACGATAATAACAGCGTTACTGATGGTTATTCGCTCGGTGTACAAGCTTCTTTAAACCTATTTGATGGAGGCGCCGCAAGAGCAAGAGCAGCACAAGAGAAAGCTAACATTACCATTGCTGAAGGAAATTTTGCAAAACAACGTGAGCAAATTCGTTTCGATGTCGAACAACAATATACTCAATTACAATCTAATTTGACTAATATTCAAACAACAGATTTGGCGTTACAGCAAGCGAAAGAGGCTTTGCGACTAGCAAGGTTGAGATTTCAAGCTGGGGTTGGTACTCAAACTGATGTTATTGCAGCAGAAAATGACTTGACGCGCGCCGAAAGCGATAGAGTAACTGCAATTTTAAATTACAACCGCGCATTTGCTTTCTTACAACGTGCTATTACCGCGCGTGTCCGCTAGTTAAAACTGGTACTGGATACTGAGCGTCTAAATAATCAAGAATTGCGCTCATATTCTATGACTGTAAAATTTTTATCAACCAAAACGGGAACATGATTAAAGGGACTAATTGCCAAAAAATCGGGTTGAACCTGGTCTCCGTCTAGTTTCATCGATACTAGTTCAAAGTCACACCCTTTTTCTATCAATGTAATCCACACTGGACGAGAATATATAGATAGAGAGGTGTAATAAAGTTTCAGCATTAAAAATCCTTCTTATTGCTTTCTATTGCTTAGTATGTTTTTTTTACACAGCTTACAAAAAGAATGGTTGGAACAACGCGACATCCGGGAACGCGCTCTATGGCTGCCTGTGTCGCTTCTGGTTCGTATAGCTGTTTAATCTCAAAACCTGTTCCAATCAAAGTGTTGATGTAAGTACATAACTTTCGATGATTGGCGCCTAGCATACCCCGGATTCGATTTGAATTCGCTGACTGCCAAAACCCTTCTGTGAAGTACTCTGTTACTTCCAAGCTTACTTTTCCAGTTGCATCAGTACGCCATTGACTATGAGGAGATTCAAAACAGGGATGGGTAATGGCAAACCCAAACCAGCCATCAGGACGAAGTATCCTATATACTGCACGGCATAATGCTTCTAAATTAGGAATATCCATCAACGCCAAATAAGAAGTGGCGCCATCAAAAGTACAATCCCGCGCGCTGCGCTAACGTTTGGGCATCGTCAAGGAAGTATTGGATACCAAGTGGAACCTGTTGTTCTTCTCGTTGTGCAATTGCAATTAGTTGGGAAGAAATATCAACACCCACGACTCGCGCCTTTTTTTGAGCCAATGCTCTAGCAACACGTCCCTGCCCACAGGCGACATCGCATATTAACTGATTATCCACGGCGCCGATAAAATCAAGGAAGGTCGATACGGTAGCATTGTCAACAGAGGTTTCATCACGTACCCAAGTGTCGTACCAGTTAGCAATCGAATCATATGTTGCTTGCATGTGTGTCTCCTCGCATAAACCGCAATTACACAACAGAAGTATAATGATAATCAAACCACACAACATTAAACTTTTGACAGATAAGCTTCAAACTACTCCCATAATTAGTAATGATCAGGACTGTGCCAAAAGTTAATACTCACTTAAATTAATGAGGGTTTTCTATGTATCCGATAACAATAGATGTTGATTCCTCTTTAAAAATTCAATCTGTTCAGGAATTATATGCAGAAGATTTGTATTTATTAATCAATGATAATTATGAGCGTTTAAAAATTTATTTGCCAGATGTTTTAATAATTAATTATTTTGATTCTGCGCTTGAACATATTCGGCATTGTCAAAATTTGGCTTTAAAAAATGAACTGTTGGAATTCTATATATTTTTTAACAACAAACTTTGTGGTGCAATGCGCCTTAACTTAAGTTTTCACAAGGCGTTAAAGCAATGTGGATTTATGATGAAAGTGACATTAGCGTTATCAACGAATAAGAAGTTGAGCCAACCCTATGAAGGTCAATACTATATATTATTTAAATATATTAACGATAGTTCATCACCTCTGAGTCGGTATAAATTTCAGCTAAATCATCTAAATCTGTCAACGCGAGTTGGCGTAACCACAAACGACGAGTTTCCATCTGAGTCATAGTTTACAATACCTTCGCCAAAATAAAAGGGGTTTCTGTAATATAGTTATGGCAATTGAAATAATACCATCACGTAGCGCTTGTAAAATCTGGATTTGATAAAGCAGGGGCGCCAGCTTGCACCTTATTTAATAACTTAATTAAAGTTTTCTTTTCTGCTGGTGTGAGATTTGCCATTAATCCTGTGGTGCGGCAGAAATGGTCAGGTAATACTTTGGCAACTAACTGTTTTCCTTTTTCTGTTAGACGGATAATTAACCTGCGACGGTCGTTAGGGTGTGCCTCACGTTTAACTAGTTCCTCTCGCTCAAGTCCATCTAAAAGCCCAGTAATAGTAGCACGGGTTACACCAACGCGGTCAGCAAACTCTGAAGGCGTAAGCCCTTCGGGGGCAACGTACAATTGCATTAGTAATGTAAATTTTCCGATTGAAAGACCATAACGAGCGAAGTGGATATCAAAAGCTGCATACACTTCGGATGTTGCATCGAGAAATGTCAAACAAGCTTCCACGGAACTCACATCTAGTTCAGGATACTGGCTCTTTAGGTCATCAATAGCTTGACGGTTGGGAATAGTTCGCATAGAGATATGTTTATGGACAGTTCCCTTATTATAAGCCGCCTAACTATATTTACTTTCCTCACAAGGCATGACAGAATATAGTTAGCTGCCTAACTATTAGGCGGCTAACGTATTCAGGGAGTTATAGCTATGAAATTGAAAGTCCACCAGAAAAATTGGTTATTGAGCTTCCACATTACTTCTGCAAGTCTTTGGTTTGGGACTGCTTTCTGCTCTCTTGCTCTGGCTGTTTACTATCAAAACTGGGCAAACGGTAACGAACTCTATGCAATCAATGCTGCACGTAATTTAATGGGTGAGTTCATTATTGTCCCTTCAGCAGTATCATCTTTGGTTTCAGGGTTACTACTGTGCAACTTCACTGTTTGGGGATTTTTCAAGCACTACTGGGTAATGGCAAAGCAGATTTTAACTATGATGCTCATTGTCATTGGCTCAGTTTGGCTTGGTCCTTTGACAAAACAAGCTACTTCTATTTCTGCAATTGAGCGCTTACAGGTGTTGCAAAATCCTACCTATGTTTCCATTCGTGATGCGGTTATTGTTGTCGGCGCCATTCAAACGCTTGTACTTGTCATAATCATCATCATCTCAGTATTGAAACCTTGGGGACGGCGTAAAACATCCCCGTAACTATCCTTTACACGAAAATAGTTCTTTAGGAATGCGGGCATCATGTTAAACTGCACTTTCTCTAATAAGAAATCAATAACTTGTATCATCACTTTGGGAGTTGGTTCTTTAGTTTGTTTGCTATATGCTCAATATCCAGCAAAAGCTGACGAAATTTTGAGTGAAATAGAGGTGTTGTCGGCGCCTTCGATGGGTCAAATCACGTCGGTAAGTCAACTTTCTGATGTCCAACCTACTGATTGGGCATTTACAGCATTACAATCCTTAGTTGAACGTTACGATTGTGTTGCTGAATATTCAGACAAAACTTTCCGTGGTAATCGTGCAATTAGTCGTTACGAGTTTGCTGCTGGTCTAAACGCTTGTTTAAACCACATTAATCAACTAATCTCATCAACAGCATCGGATAGCATCAAAACAGAAGAACTTACAATACTGAAAAAGCTAACTGAGGAATTTAGCACTCTCTCTTGCTATCCTGCAACAACGAGTAGACGCTTTAGAAGTTAGTACTGCAACGTCGGAATCACAGCAATTTTCTACAACTACTAAGCTCCAGGGACAAGTTATTATGTCTGTCAACGCAGGTTGGTTTGACAGTGAACGAATTATTGATTCTAATGGTAGAGAGCTAGCTAATACAAATCCAAATCCAACAGTAATATACAGAGCAGGAGTTGATTTAAATACCAGCTTCCACGGAACAGACTTATTGAAAATTCGGGTTGAGACTGGTAGCGGTGGCGCCTTGGACAATGCCGGTGGAGTTCTAGAACCAAATTTCGGCAGTTCCTTAGATTATTCAGTCAAGCCACCTGTGAATCGTGACATGGTAATTGGAAGGTTATATTACACCTTTAAACCAAGTACCGATTTTATCGTTTCTATTGGCCCAGATATACGCGCGACTGATTACGTAGACCGTAACAGTTATGCAAATCGTAGTTTCTTAGATTTTAGTACTCAGCCATTGGTAAATAACTTTATTCTGTTTCCTGTTAGTGGTCCTGCTGCTGGAGCAGCAATTGACTGGAAACCAGGACAAGGAGCATTTACAATACGAGGTGTATATGCTGCTACTGATGCAGCAAACCCAGGTAATACTGGTCGAATTACTGGCACCAGTACTTTTGCGCGTTTACTATATCCCAACCCAGGTGGAGACCGTGGTTTATTTGGCGATAGTTACCAAGGAACTGTAGAAATAGAATATTCTCCCACCAGGAATTTTGCTTTGCGTCTACAGTACAGCCAAGGAGAAGTATTTAACAATCGCTTTGATGTAGTTGGCGCCAATATTGAACTGAGCTTGGGTAAACAGCTTGGTGTTTTTGGTAGATATGGTTACGGTCGCTTTGAGAATACAGCATTTGGGAATATAGAACCAAATTACTGGATGGCAGGAGTTTCTCTGCGGGATTTATTTCAAACTGGCGCCATTTTCGGGGTAGCAGTTGGTCAGCCATTTATTGATAGCAATATTGGCAATGCAACTCAAACGAGTTTAGAAGCTTTTTACAATTACCCGTTGAGCCAAAATATTCGCATTACGCCATCAGTTCAAGTTATCACTAATGCAGGAAACCAAGATAGTAATGGCGATATTGTAACCAGCACACTTCGCACAGTATTTTTCTTTTAGTCAGACAAGCTGTAATAAAAATTGTGCAATAGCTAAATATTTTTTGTTTAGATTGCTGAAAACATAAAAGAGGAGTTATACCAATGATAAAAATCAACTGTTTATTTATTCAATTCATCATTGCAATATTACCCACTACTGCAATTACTTTTGAAAAAGATTATAAAGTTTTAGCTGAAACACCTGTTTCTTTGATAGCTAAAAACCACAATTTGGTTCAAGCTAGCCAAATACAACCAATATCTCAAGCTAATACAAATGAACAAAATACGCATTATAAGCAAAGCTATATAGGAATTGGTGCTAATTTTGGTATCAGTGGAGATACTACAGGTATAACGGATACTAATTTTACGATTCTTGGTAAAACAGCATTCACAGAAAATTTTGCATTATATGATGCAACAACAATATTCGGTGACAGTACAGCTACTAGTGCTTTGGCTCTAACAGGTTCAATTCCCATTAAAAATAGTGCAGGACAAGTAATTGCTTCACCGTTTATAGGTGGTGGCGCACTAATTAGAGTTACTAGTAAATTTCAATTAGACCCTTTACTAGCAGGAGGTGTAGATATTCCAATATCTCAAAATATAACGGCAACAGTTAGGGTAAATGTAGGTTTTATTGGAAATGAAACTGATGCCGGATTATTAATTGGAGTTGGCTATAATTACACAGGAATTTTTGGTAAATAAGTTCTTGACTTTTTGGCAATAATATATTTATGTGCTTATATCTCTATTCCGTGGCATTACTTGCAAATCTTTTAGACGCTGTAAAAATTATTATGATAATTTAGCGAGATTCGGCGCCTGGATATTACGGCAAGCGCTTGCCGTGTCCAAGTGCGACTATAAAACGGTGATTAATGAGGCAATCGCTAGATAATTTTAAGCGGGGCATTACTCCTGTAATCCATTAAAATTAATTTACGGAATCTGTAGAAATAGTTGATTGAATAATTGACTCAAGAGCTGCTTCAATGCGCTGCCAACCAGCAGGTGAACTGAAATCTACCCCCATAAACGTATTACTTACTTTGGTACGTAGTATTAAATAGACAACTCCTGCAATTAAAATAGCGCTGATTGCAGGAATATCTTTATCTTCAGGAAATGGAGCTATGCAAAGGTTCTGTTTTGCTGGAACCAGGTACAGTTTGTAATAATTTATATTTTTTAGTTGAGGGAGTTGCCAGAGAAATTTGGTATCAAGAAAATAAAGAAGTAACATCTTGGTTTAGCTTTGAGGGAGAATTTTTTACGGCATCTAGTTTTTTCTCACAAAAAGCTACTTCAGAAAGTATTGTTTTAGTAAGCGATAGCAAGCTGCTGTATATAAGCCATACAAGCTTATACGACTTATATGATTATGATAGTGACCCCATCTGGAACAAAATAGGAAGGTTAATGATGGAACACTACTTTATACAGTTAGAAGAACATTTTGTATTGCGTCACTCACAATCAGCAGCAGAACGTTATAGCGAATTACTACAAAAATTTCCGCAAATTTTGGATAAGGTCAGTCTTAAAGATATCGCATCATATTTAGGAATAACGCAAGAAACTCTCAGTCGTATTCGGACGAAATATGAGAAACGAAAGCTTTTAAGTGCTTTGTCCGCATCCAGACTCAGGTAAATTTTATTTTTTACAAATTTGATTTAGATCAAAAAAAGTATCTTTACTCATCAGCATCACTCAATCTACGATACAAATTGTAGTTGAGAGATTTGTTATAGGCAAATGTGTAGTACGCAAGTATTCTCTGTATCATCACCACAAAAAGGTGAAATGTATCTTGAGTTCGAGAATTATAAAGATGCTTTAGAAACTAATGCAGTACTTTATTTTCTGACTCTACAGGCAAACTTTAGGAATGTAGATGCTGCTTCATATGCTTTTGAAAAGTTAACCAAAGTTTTGATTAAGATGCCAGCTTTTGAGTTAGCTGTAAACAAAATGAAATCTAACCCAGAACAGGCAGCTATTATTAAACAGCGTTATATGGCACCGCATTATAATTTAGAAGTGCTAAAAGAATACCCAAAAGATTCTTTGGGTTATACCTATGCTGCTTACATCATAGAAAAAGGTTTGAACCCAGATTTTTATTCGCATATTAAAATCAATTCAGATGCTAGCTATATAGAAGCGCGTCTGGGGCAAACACATGATATTTGGCATCTGATTACAGGTTACGGAACAACAATAATAGATGAAATTGCA
>NZ_RSCL01000035.1:58722-64868 GCF_003991905.1 Dulcicalothrix desertica PCC 7102
TATTGAAGAGGGTTTGCGAATGGGGAAGAATGCCAAATCGTTGTTTGCTCAAAGATGGGAAGACAACTGGGAGAAGTCAATATCTCAGTGGCGTGCTGAGTTAAATGTACAACCAGCTTCTGAACTTTCTTGCTAGATTTAGTGCAACATCTTGGAATATTAATTTAACTTACGTGGTTAATAATCTTGGTTCTTCCGGAAAAAGCGCGTGCGCTCATTTTAATCGCAGTCGGTAACTTTCCTTTAAAATCAAGGCAAACGCGGCGCTTATAGTCGTGCATTTTAGTTAGAATGCTTTTCTTGTAGTCAAAAATGTCTGTAATAAAAGCCTAGTAACAATTTCAAGCTCCTGATTTAATAATTTAGCACGCGCTTTGTACGGAAGAGCCGAAATCTATTTATTTCCCCCCGAATTCGCGGGGGTTAGGGGGGGATTACAATTTAGTATAGTATTACTATCCAAACGAGTTTATAACTTACATTTAATGCTAGAAAATAGTCACATATATTGCTATAATCTAGTCACAGCTTTACCAATTAAAATCTTCATAACCAAGTCATAACAAGATTTTATTTCTACCTTACATAGTTTTATCAGTCAAACAAATTTATAACTAAATAAGCTAATTAACTCATTCTTTAGAAAGATGTTTATAAGCAGTTATGTTCTTAAGTTTATAAGTGAAGTAAAGAAAAAGTAATAAAACAATGGCTCTTCATAAAATTAGTGATTATGATCCAGATTACCGCGATGCTATTCAAGGTAACGATATTAAAGGAATGAGTGTTTATACTCAGGGAAGTGATGATAAAATTGGTACAGTTAGTGATGCATTGGTAGATGACCAAGGAAAGTTTCGTTACCTTATCGTAGATGTAGGTTTCTGGGTTTTTGGTAAGAAAGTATTACTACCTATCGGTCGTGGCAAAATTGATTCTAAAACTGACCGCGTGTATGTCCAAATGACAAAGCAGCAAGCAGAAGATTTACCTGAATATAAAGAAGGTATGGCGCTTGATTTCGACTACGAAGAGCGGGTGCGTGGAGCATATCGCCCAGCAGCAGCTTTAGAAGCATCAGCACCTCTTGATACATCAGCTTCACTTGATGCGGCTTCTGTGGCGCCTGTTGTTAAAACTGCGGCTGTTGCAAATAGTACTCCTACTTATAGCCGTGATACTTACGACTATACACAAGATGCAGACTTATACGATACCAGCGTGCATGATGACCAAACCTTTAAACTTTATGAAGAACGCTTAGTTGCAAGCACACAGCGTCGTAAATCTGGGGAAGTAGCAATTGGTAAGCACGTTGAAACTGAGACTGCACGAGTTTCTGTACCAATTGAAAAAGAGCGAGTTATTGTTGAGCGAGTAACTCCTACCGATGCAGGCAGAGTAGTTTCTGCTGATGTCGCGACTTTCCGTGAAGGTGAAGTTGCCCATATGGAAATTTACGAAGAAGTTCCTGATATCCAAAAAGAAGCTTTTGTGCGGGAAGAAGTCAGAGTTTCAAAAGTTGTAGACCACGAAACAGTACAAGCAACTGAAACAATTCGCCGTGAAGAATTGGATATTGATACTGACGGGCGCCCTACTGTCAAAAAAAATGACCGCATGTAATTAGGTAGAGACGTTACATGTAACGTCTCTACATGCATCTATACGTGTTTCATTAAAATAAAAACTGAGGAAAATAGTATGTTCCAAAATGCATTAACTGCTTTGCAATTAATACAAATCCCGGTTAGAGGTGAAGTTTTAACAGCAGAAGAAGCTTCGTTAGTTTTTTCTGGGCCTAAATTTTTAGTAGCTTTGGTTGCTGGTATATTGATGGCATTAGCCTTTCAATTACTTTTGACCAATCTCTCGGTAGCTATAGGTATTTCGGCTATAGGAACAGGCTCAGGTTCAGATTCTGATGAGTCGGAAAGCTTGGGCAGTACAGTTCGTAAAGTTGAATCGACTGTAGGTTTATGGGCACTTATCACTGCAAGTATTGCTTTATTTGCTGCTAGTTTTTTAGCGGTAAAACTGAGCTTAATTGAAAACGCACTTTTAGGCGCCACTATTGGTGTAGTCATTTGGTCTGCGTTTTTTACGCTGATTATGTGGTTAGGTTCAAATGCTGTAGGTTCTTTAATTGGCTCGCTTGTTAGTACTGCAACTAGCGGTATGCAAGGAATTATGGGTACAGCTACTGCTGCACTTGGCGCCAATACAGCAAAACAGCAAATGGTTTCCACTGCTGAGGAAATTACAGCTGCTGTTCGACGCGAATTAACTTCGGGTTTTGATGCAGATAGTATTAAAAATACACTTTCTAGTTCCTTAAGCTCTTTACAAGTACCTTCACTAGATGTTAAAGAAATTCGCAATCAATTTGATAAACTTCTTAAAGATACGGATTTAGGGTCTATTGCAGATAGTGACTTGCTGAAAAATATTAATCGTCAAACGTTTGTTGATTTAATCAGCAGTCGCACAGATTTCTCTAAGGAAGATATTAATCGCATTGCTGACCAACTTGAAGGCGCCTGGAAGCAATCTTCACTTCAGCAACAAAATCCCACAGACCAAGTAATTAAATTACTTTCCTCCACCACACCACAAGATTTACAACCTGAGAAATTAGGTCAACGTCTTCAAGAATTGGTAACAGCAGGAGTTGGTAATGGTAAGCAAGGTAATGGTTTACTAAAGCAAGCGATTGAAGTTGGTGTAGGTAGTGCTTTACCAGTAGCGCTCAAAAAAGTAGACTTTTCTAATGTAGATATAGATAAAGTTACAAGTCAGTTGCAGCAGGTAGTAGGAAAAGCTCAAAATGTAGATATTGAGAAAATTACCTCACAACTACAAAAACTAAAAGACCAAGCCACTCAACAGGCAAGTCAACTAAGTAGTACTGTAGCTCAAAAATTACCCGCATCACCTACTAATACCATTAAAGCAGATGTCGAAGAATATATTCTCGATTCTTTGCCTTGGCATTTCAACCGCATTACTATAAGAGATGAATTCCAAGAAGTCATCTACGACCCCAACGCCAACCCCGCAACCGTTCGGCGCCAGTTAGAAGACCTCTCCGTTGATTATTTTACCAACTTGTTAAACCAACGAGGTGATTTGAGTGAAGCAAAGGTTAAAGAAATAGCGCAAGAAATGGAAAGTATCCGTACTTCCGTTTATGAAACGGTGCAACAAGCAGTAGCACGAGAAAAATCCCAAGACATTCGTACTAAAGTTGAAGATTATCTACGTTCAACAGGAAAAGCCGAACTTAGCCCAGAAGGTATTGAGCGAGATTTAAGCAAGTTGCTTGAAGACCCAGAAGTTGGGTTTGATGAGTTAAGCGCGCGTTTTAAAGAATTTGACCGCGATACCTTGGTGAAATTACTTGCTGTACGCGAAGACATTAGCGAAGAAGAAGTTAATAATATTGTTAGCCAACTCGAACGCACTCGCGATAATGTCTTAAATAAAGCCAACGAACTTCAAGAACAAGCAAAACAAAAAGCTTCACAACTCCGTCAAAGTGTCGAAGACTATTTGCGGAATACGAACCTTGAAGAACTCAACCCAGAAGGTATCGAGCGCGATTTTGGAAAATTACTCTCTGACCCCCAAGCTGGATTATCTGCTTTACGTGGAAGATTATCGCAGTTTGACCGCGAGACTTTGGTGAAATTACTAAGTCAACGTCAAGATTTGAGCGAAGAACAGGTCAACAAAACCATCGATAATTTGTTGTCAGTGCGCGAACGAGTTTTGCAAGCTCCTCAACAAGTAGCGGATAAAGCCAAAGAACAGTACCAAAAAACCACTACTACCATTGCTGAGTATCTTCGCAATACCAACTTAGAGGAACTCAACCCAGAAGGTATTCAACAAGACTTGCAAAAACTATTTGAAGACCCCAAAGCTGGCGCCAATGCACTAAGCGACCGACTATCTCAAGTTGATAGAGAAACGCTAGTTAAGCTATTGTCTCAAGCTGGGTTAAGCGAAGAGCAAGTTAATCGCACCATTGACACTACACAAGAAGCCATTAATAATATTCTCAAAGCACCACGGCGCCTAGCAAACCGCGCAACTAGAGGAGCTTTCGACTTTGAACAAAGTCTAGAAAAATACCTACGTAATACCAACAAAGAAGAACTCAACCCCGAAGGTATTAAGCGCGATTTACAGTTATTGCTATCTTCGCCCCGTGCAGGAGTATCATCTTTAGGTGAGCGTGCATCTTTAATCGACCGTTCGACAATTGTAGCTTTATTGTCCCAACGTGAAGATATTTCAGAAGAAGAAGCAAACCGAATTGTGGAACAAATCGAATCTGTTCGCAACTCAGTTGTAGAACAATTCCAACAAATTCAGCAAAGAGTCCAATCAGTCATTGATGGCGTTTTTGGTAAAGTTCGCGAATATCTCAACTCACTTGAGCGTCCCGAACTTAATTATGAAGGTATACAACAAGACTTTGCCAAATTGTTTGACGACCCGCAAGCAGGATTTGAAGCCTTACGCGGGCGCCTTAGTCAATTCGACCGTGATACCTTAGTATCAGTTCTCAGTTCGCGCTCTGATATTTCCGAAGCGCAAGCTAACAAAATTATTGATCAAATCGAAGCCTCACGCGATAGCGTATTGCATCGAGCCGAACGCATTCAACAGGAAACACAAAAACGTCTTAAAGCGATTAAAGAACAAGCACAAAAGCAAGCAGTAGAAACTAAAAAAGCTGTTGCAGGCGCCGCTTGGTGGGTATTTAACACCGCTTTTGTTTCTCTAGTAGCTTCCGCAATCGCCGGAGCAATAGCAGTAAGAGGAACTAACTTCTTTGTATAAAAGTTTTATAAGTTCATAGTAATGCCTCTCCTATGAGAGGCTTTTTTTAATATTTATGAACCAATAAGAACGACTATATATTACAACTAAAGTGGTATTAAAAAAAATATATTCTCTATCAAAAGAAGGGTTAAACTATTATCTTTAGTAGTTAAATTAACAAAAGGAATAATCTATTTTATTTAAGAAGCTAAAAAATTATGATTGAAAATAAGCAAGGATTTGATGCCTCACACAAAAATGCAAATGAAAAAGATAAAAATTCTGGATTAAATCCAGCGCTTATAGGTGGACTTATTGGGGGTACATTAGGTTCATTAGCTGCTGCTTTTGCTGGAAGAAGAATAGCTCAGGGCTTTAACCATACTACCAAAGGTCTAGGAGGCGCCGCCAAAACAATAGGTGGCGGTTTATTCCAGACAGCTAAAGGTGTAGGAGATGCAGTCAAAACTGTAGCTGAAGGAGCTACTCACGCTGTTATCGGTGGCACAATTGATACAGTACAAAATAATACCTTTAATTCTAATCAATCATTTCAGTATAAAACTGATACATCAAATTTCGGCGCCGTTAATACTAAGCCATTAGAAACTCCAAGCATTCAACACCTAAACCAACAGGTAATAAGCACCTTCCAAACAGAGGAAGCTAAAGACACTAGTTATAAAGTTGAGTATGGAACTAATACGTTAAATGATGGTGCCGTTGATATTGAGTCATTAGAGACTCCAAGTATTTTGGACGAAGACCAAGTAATTATAGACGCTTCGGGGACAGACGAAGTTAAAGATACTGATGATAAAGTTGAATATGCTACTGATACATTAAATGATGGCACCGTTAATACTGAGTCATTAGAGACTCTAAGTATTTTGGACGAAGACCAAGTAATTATAGACGCTTCGGAAACAGACGAAGTTAAAGATACTGATGATAAAGTTGAATATGCTACTGGTACTTTAAATGATGGCGCCGTTGATACTGAGTCATTAGAGACTCCAAGTTTTATAGATGAAGAACAACTTATAATTAGTGTCTTAGAAACTGATGAAACTAAAGATACTGATGATAAAGTTGAATATGCTACTGGTACATTAAATGATGGCGCCGTTGATACTGAGTCATTAGAAACTCCAAGTATTTTAGAAGAAGAACAACTTATAGTTAGTGTCTTAGAAACTGATGAAACTAAAGATACTGATGATAAAGTTGAAGATGCTACTGGTACTTTAAATGATGGCGCCGTTGATACTGAGTCATTAGAGACTCCAAGTGTTATAGATGAAGAACAACTT
>NZ_RSCL01000035.1:64878-86643 GCF_003991905.1 Dulcicalothrix desertica PCC 7102
AAACTTTAAATTACGGCACCTTTGATACTGAGTCATTAGAAACTCCAAGTCTTTTAGACGACGAAGACCTAGTTATAATTAGTGCCGTAGAAACAGAGAAACCCGAAGATGCTAGTTCTGAAGCAGTATTTATTTTACAATCAGAAACCGGAGTCCAAGTAATTTCAATCGATGCTATATTGCTAGATGAAGAAATTAATCAGATTGATGGAGATTTCGAGTAAAGTTGGGTGGGCAATGCCCACCTTACTATATATAATAAAAAAGAATGGAAAACTAATTTCCCATTCCAGTTATGAATTAATCAACCAATTGCAGAATACGAAAAACAATATTAGTATTTCGCGTATAATTATCTTTGAGTGTCAATATAATTGACTATTAATTAAAGCATTATTTAACCTCCGAATTGAAAAAATTTTTGTGCTTGGGAGTAAGTGGGCTAAAATTGCCCACTTATTAATTTTTACTGCGTCTTTAAAGAAGAGTAAAAACCTTATTTTTTCTTCTCACCAGCAACTATTTCAACATTGCCTTTTTTGAGTGCTTCAAGAGCTTCACCTTGAGCATCTTCTTGTCTTTTCTCTGTGTCTTTTGCAGCATTATCTGTGGCAATAAGTTTTGCAGCGTTTTCTTCGCTTTCTAGAATACCGAATTCAATCAACAAGTCTTCTAGCTCATCCATCTCAATTGGTGTAGGGATGGCAAGATTTGTGTTGTTAATGATTTTGTCACCTAATATACGGTATTCATTCGATTGGTTACTGTCTGGTGCATACTCGTTGACAGTCATCCGACGCAACTCAGCGTGTTGAACGATGTTGTCGCGGGGGACAAAGTGAATCATGTGGGTGCTTAAACGAGCAGCTAGTGTGCTAATCAGTTCGTCTTCTCGGTCAGTGTTACGACTATTACAAATCAAACCACCTAAGCGCACACCACCAGTGTGAGCATACTTGAGAACGCCACGAGCAATGTTGTTTGCAGCGAACATTGCCATCATTTCACCCGATGTCACAATGTAGATTTCCTGTGCTTTTCCTTCGCGGATCGGCATGGCGAAACCACCACAAACTACGTCACCAAGAACGTCATAAGATACAAAGTCTACATCTTGGTAAGCACCGTTTTCTTCTAAGAAGTTAATTGCGGTAATAATCCCACGACCAGCACAACCGACACCAGGTTCTGGACCACCAGATTCAACGCATCTGATATTCCGAAAACCTTCAATTACTACTTCTTCAAGTTCGATGTCTTCTACAGCACCACGTTCTGCTGCTAAGTGTAATACGGTGGTTTGAGCTTTACAGTGAAGAATCAAGCGTGTGGAGTCAGCTTTAGGGTCGCATCCAACAATCAAGATGCGTTTCCCGACTTCTGCCATTGCTGCCAGAGTGTTTTGGGAAGTGGTAGATTTACCAATACCACCTTTACCATAGAAAGCGATTTGTCTAATATTGTCTGCCATGATTAATTTTCCTAGAATTGTTTGAATTTAGTGGGTCTACAATTATGAATTGTTCGCAATGTAGAGCCAAAGCCGGTGGCGCCCGTCCCACTACAAAAGTATGAGTGTTTGACAACATATATTTACTGATATTTATTGAGTATATTTACTAGATACTTGCTACCACTTCTCCTAAAGAGCTAGTATCATAACCACCAAGTATTTCTAATTGAGATTTTACAAAGCGATGTTCCAAAGTACCGAGCAACTGCTGAACTGGTGGTTCATCAAGATATGAGTTAAGAACTACCAAGTCATAACGTGACGAATGCAAAGGCACAAATCCCAATCCAAACATAGCAGCGATAGAAGCTGTACTAATACCTGCATCTGCAATTCCTGAAATCACAGCTGTTGCAACGTCTTGGTGACTACGAACAGTATGCTCAAATCCTTGGACTGCCGATGCTGGTACCTGCTCAAGCTCCATTTGGCGTTCTAAAATCATCCGACTTCCGGCGCCAATTTCGCGGTTAACAATAGTCGCTTTTGCTTCTACCAAATCCGCAATCGTTTTAATTTTCAGGGGGTTGCCTAAAGGTACCAACAATCCTTCTTCCCAGACACCAATACTAATTAAAACAGCCTCTTTATCAGATAAAACCTCCCTCACAAAAGGGATATTGTATTCCTGCGTTTTTGAGTCATATAAATGCATACCAGCAATATGAACCTCACCTCTAGCTAAAGAGCGCAATGCATCCATGCTATTCGCAAAAGTATAATGCACTCGTAACTGTGGATGCCAACGTTCGCGGTTCTTTAGCCCAGAGAGAAATTATAGGTGTACAACCTGCTATTGAAACTGAATTTTGCAATTTTTCAGTATCATCTAGCACTCGCACCAAAATTTTACTTGTATGCATTTGGTCAAAGGCTTCTTCGTCCAAGTTGTTACAATAAATAGTCTCGGCATCTACTGGTATCATTTCGGTACGAAATGCATCTTTTCCCATTAGAGGATAAGCTATCCATTGACCTCCAACCCTTGCCAAACTAACTCGTAACTTTCCTTTTGTTAAAACTGTTTTAGTAACGACTGCTTCAACAGTTGGTAAATCTTCCTCCATCCAGAACAAATCTTCGACTTTACAACCAAGTGCCTTAGCCAACCGTAAGGTTATAGCAACATTGGGAGTATATTGTCCAGATTCAACGCCACTTATAGTCTGACGAGTGACACCCGCAATATTTGCTAAATCTTGCTGGCTCATGCCTAGACGAGTCCTGATAGATTTTAGATTGTTACAAAGGTTTGTACCTTGCTTCATAGTTCTTGAAAAGGAAGTGTGTAGCAGTAAACTATGATAAACGAAGGTTAACGTATTGAAACAACTAAATTCAGGTTTTTATAAATACCTATTTTTATTTACTTTTAGTCTAAAGCTATACTTATTTATAAAATAAATGTCGCTCTCAACCTTTCTACGACAAGCATAACATACACATTGCCAAAATTCTTGCGCTCAAATAATAAATAAATCACTCAATGAGTTTTTAAAGTCTCTATTTTTATCCATGAATAATTGCTTAAAACTCAACTTGATTGCTACTGGGTTAATGACACCGAAAAATTACTGAAGTTTAAAGGTCAAATCTCAACATCAGATTAACTAAAAAAACATTTAGCCAGTTTACTATAGTGTTTATATAAACACAAAATATATTAAATATATGTTTAAAATCTCTCCCCCAACCCCTCTCCTTGTAGGATACATAAGAGCGAATGGTAGGTCTAACCACTCAGTTGTTACATATGAACCATCCGGCGCCATATCACGGCGACCATAATATTTTGTTCCACAACCGTTAAGTGTAAATGGCATAACTACCTCATTTAAATCTAAAAAGTCAATGTGGAACCCTCGCTTCCCCATCTGTAACTATATATTTCTGACGTTTGAGTACTTATGCATGTTCAATACGCCTATAAACCTGGTTTATCAACTAATATTCAGTAAAAACACTGTGTTCTATGTCTGTTTTTATAAGCTAAATTTTATATAATAAATAAATCTTTTGCGTAAATCTTGAAATATGACCAATTTAGTTCGATTACTAACTATTGCCTTTTTGGTATTAGGTATCACATCCCCATCTTTAGCAAATAATAAAAAGGAATATTACAACCAAAAGATGAAAGAATTTAGAGGTGATACGGCGCCTGCAAATTGTCCTGAACGAACACAAAAGCAAGGCTATTTTATATATACTCTATGCCAAGTTAAGGGAAAACCAATATATATACAGATAAGTAGCACAGAAGCATCAGAAGGTGATGAAAGTGGCTCTTTAGATGTAGCTATATATGAATATAAAAATGGGAAGTTAATTCAAGTATCTGGCGCCGATTTTCAAAGATATGGGTTCCGAAACAATAAATTAGTTGCAGGTTGGAATCTGGATACACCTGCGATTAATGTATCATTGCCTAAATACCGTAACGAAGAAAAACGTTTGTTAGCTGATTCTCGGAAAATTTTGAGTTTGTTTGGTATTAGGCAATGATTGCACAGATAAAATGTTTAAAATAACACAGGCAGGATGCCTGTGCTACGTTACTTTTTGGAGCTTTTGGGCGGCTTTTTCTATCGCGTCAATACTTCCAGGGTTTACTAAACCAAGATAATCAAAGACATATACTCTGTTATTTTTTGTTGCTTCTAATTTTTGCCAAAATGTTTCTTTTTTAAATCCGTCAATCATCTCTTGCTCTGAACTACCTGGTGTATTAACAAGAATTATAGATTCTGGATTTGCTTCTAAAATTTTTTCAGGTGATAAAGTCACATATCCACCAAATGGACTTTTACCCTGTAAGTCAGCGGCAATATTTTTGATTTGAAATTGGTTGAGCATATCTCCTGCCCAACTATTTTTATTTGGAGTTAAAATTGGTTGACGGCTAACTAATACTAAAGTTGAAGTATTTTTGTTAGTGTTAGTATCTTGTCCTAAAAGCTGTTGATACTTATCTAGTAACGGTTTGGGACTGGCGCCTATTCTAACAGCTAAACTTGTCGTCAGTTCTTCTAACGCTTTCCAGCTATCTATTTTTGTTGCTAGCGTACTAATCTTTAATTCCTGTAGACGTTTAAGAGTCGAGTCAGAAAAACCAGAGGCGCCGATAACTAAGTCAGGTTTGAGCGCTACAATTTTTTCTAGGTTTGGCTGTGTTCTTCCTTGAGCGACACTCGTAATGTCTTGAAAACGCGAGTCTTCATTTAACACCGAACTACCAGCAATTCCCACAAGTTTATTTTGATCAAGTCTATAAATTATATCTGCCGATAGAGGCGTAAGTGCTACTACTCGTTGTGCTAACTGTTGTGGCGCCGTTGGTGTTGTAGCTACTTGTTGAGGTTGAGATGTAGCAACGTTAGAACAAGCTGCCACAACGATACTAAGTAAAATGCTTAAACTAGATATTATCCAACGTTGATACATTGACACTATTCCCTACGTAATTTAAATGAAACAATTTAAATTTTCTACCAATAAGCATTATTTAGCTGCATTCCTCCTTAGCATCGTTGTCATGCTAACGCTGTGGTTGGCATCACCACTACTTCCAACGCTAGCACAACCACAGGCAAGGGTATTTGATGAAGTTTGGCAGACTATTAATGATAACTTCTACGACCCTAAGTTTAATGGAATTAATTGGCAAGCGATGCGCGATAAGTACAAACCACAAGCTATTAAGTCTAAATCATCACAAGAGTTTGCTGCTGTTGTCAACCAGATGCTAGCTGAGTTACGAACTTCACACACGCGCTTCTATACTCCTGATGAACAAAGTTATTATCAACTACTAGGTATTTTTCAACCACGCGATAGGAAGTCACTAAATAGACTTAAGCCATTTTTTTCTAAAGGCAAATTTGAATACACCGATATTGGTATTTTTACAAAAGCCATAAACGGAAAAACATTTGTCAGTGCTATTTTAGATGAAAGTCCAGCAATAAAAGCAGGTATAAAAGTTGGTGATGAAATATTAAGCGTAAATAATCAACCATATCAACCTGTACAGTCATTTGCACCCAAAGCAGGGCAAAAGGTTACAATACAAATTCAGCGTACTGCCGACACTAACAGTAAACAAGAAATAGTCGTAACACCAAAAGTATATGATGCAACTACGATGTTTCTTGATGCTCAACGAGTAAGTACTCAAATAATCGAGCGTCAAAATAAAAAGATTGGTTACGTTCATATTTGGGCGAATGCGGCTGACCCATCTCAAGAAAAGCTGATATATGATTTGTTATACGACCGTCTCAAAGATGCAGATGCATTAATTTTAGATTTACGTGCAGGTTGGGGTGGAGGAAATAACAATTACCTAACTGTGTTTACAGGTCAGGGACCAAGTATTACTAGTATTGCCCGTAATGGTTCGCGCGTAACTTATGATTCTCATTGGAAAAAACCCGTCGTTATCTTAATCAATGAAGGTAGCAGAAGCAGTAAAGAAATTATTGCTTATGGCTTTCAGCAGTATAAAATTGGTTCAGTAATTGGTACTAAAACTTTAGGCGCCGTTGTAGCTGGGCGCCCATTTATCATGCAAGATGGTACTCTGTTATATGTAGCAGTAACAAATGTATTCGTAAATGGTACTCGGCTCGAAGGTAAAGGTGTCACACCAGATATCACCGTACCCTTTACTTTAGAATACGCCCAAGGCGCCGACCCCCAAAAAGAAAAAGCTATAGAAGTAGTACTCAGCAATACTAAATAATCTTTTTGATACATAATCAATCTTGTGGAACAGGCATCCTGCCTGTTCTTTCTATTTGTCTAATTCACTACACGCATACCAATATAACAACATTTATCACATCAAAAATAAAAAATTCAGCAAATACTAATAAGACAAAACAGCTATTAAATATGTAAGCTTAAGCTTATCATTCACGAACATAGAAAAGCCTACAAATATAAATCACCTGATTTTAACTTACTAGTTACTCATTCACTATATAAGGTAAAAGTTTGCCATGACCCCTTCAGAACCGCAAACCGATAGTAACGAAAACGAAAGCGGAAACCCTACTGCACTGCAACCGCGTCGGACTAGACCGTGGCTTTTGCCTTTGTTCGCGTTACTCGCAGTACTTGGAACTACTGTAGCTGTTTGGCGCCTTCTACTTCCTACATCTAGAACAACCCAAACTACTACCACCACAAACCAGACACAAACACCAGCAGTACCCGTCAAGCTATCAACCATTCAATCAGGAACTATTCAAGAAAGCTCAGATTTTGTTGCCAGCTTACAATCGCGTCGTTCCGAAACGCTCAGTTCTAAAATTCAAGGAAAAATTACTCAAATTTTTATCAAACCTGGTCAAACAATCAAAGAAGGGGCGCCTATTCTGCAAATAGAACCACCACCCCAACCAGTAGCACTACCTGCTCCAACAGTTAACAGCGCAGCTTTAACAGCACAGTCACAGCTTGATATTGCCCGCTCAACTCTAGCTTCTCTCGAAGCTGAACGCGCGGGTATTTTAGCTGAAGTCAATTCTAACCAGCAAGTATTCGACCGATATAATACTCTGGCATCTGAAGGCGCCGTTCCACGACAAACAAAAGATATTTACGCAAGCCGTCTTGCAGCAGCTAAAACAAACTTAAAAGTTATCCAATCAAGAATTCAAACACAGCAAGCTGCTGTAGCTCAAGCACAAAAAGTTATTCAACAAGCGCAAACCCCTGCTGTAAAACCAACACCTCAACCAACTCCAACCAACTATCGTATCACCGCTCCCTTTACAGGTGTAGTTAGAGAAGTTCCTATTAAAGTTGGTGATTTAGTCAATCATAATGCACAATTATTAACAATTACTCAAGACCAACCTCTCGAAGTACACATCATCGTACCAGTCGAGCGCGCGGCTAAAGTTAAAAATGGAACCCAAGTTAATATACTAAACCTTCAAGGTAACACCATTGGTACAAGTCGTGTGTTTTTTGTGGCGCCAAACCCTGGTAACGCACAGTCTGCACTCATTAAGGCTCTCTACAACAACTCTAAAAATGAGTTAAAAGCAGACCAATTTGTACGCGCACGAATAATTTGGAATCAACGTCAGGGAGCATTAGTTCCAGGTACAGCAGTTTCGCGTGTTTCTGGAGGAACATTTGTTTTCGTAGCAGAAGCATTACCAGATAATTCGGGGAAATATGTTGCCAGACAAAGACAAGTAAAATTAGGTAATGCGACTGGTAATAATTATCAGGTGTTAGAAGGACTGAAACCTAATGATAAAGTTGTAACTTCTGGATTACTTAATCTTAGAGACGGGGACACAATTATCCCACAATCATAAATATGGTTGGGTTGGGTAAAGCGCAAGCCCAACCCAACATATTAAAAGATTATTTTATAGATACTGAAAAATCATATACGTGATAGGTTGGGCCACCATATCCAAGTATGTAGTAATCGCCTGTGGAAGGAAGTTTATAAGTGAAGCTCTTACCGTTACCAAGACCGTAGCCGTTAAAGCCTTTCACAAGTTTACCTTTACTGTTATAGAGTACTACACCTGCACGGGCACCTAAATTGGTAACGTTTAAAGTTAACCTTTGTCCAGCTTTCGCCCTGAGTACATAAATACGGTCTTCTGCTCCATTAATGGTAGTGCTTGATTTTCCTTTTGCAAAGGTAACGCGCGAACGAGAAACAGAGCTAGAAATTCCTTGAATGTTTGCAGATTGAGCAAAAGAGGGGGCAGGTATAGAAGACATCCCTAGTGTAAGTAGTAGACTTGAGGCGCCTGCAATTAGTAAGCTTTTCATAGATATTGATGTGGATTAAAGTAGTAAAAGTTATACAAGGAGGGCACAAAACGCGAAACCTTACCGACAAAATTATTTTATAGATACTGCAAATTCATACGAGTGATAAGTTGGGCCAGCATATCCAAAAATATAGTAATCACCAGTTGCGGGAAGTCTATAAGTAAAACTCTGACCCTCACCGCCACCAAAGCCGTTAAAGCTTTTTACAATCTTGCCGTTTGCATTATAAAGCGTTACAGCTGCACGGGCGCCTAAGTTATTAGCCTTCAAAGTTAACTTTTGTCCAGCTTTAGCTTTTAGTACATAAACACGATTTTCTACACCATTAATAACGGTGCTTGATTTTCCTTTCGCAAAGGTAACGCGCGCACGAGGAACAGACCTAGAAATATCTTGGATGTTTGTAGTTTGAGCAAAAGAAGGGGCAGGTATAGAAGACATCCCTAGTGTAAGTAGTAGACTTGAGGCGCCTGCAATTAATAAACTTCTCATAATGTTGATGAATTAAAGGTATTATGTCAGTTATAAGCTCAAATTTGGCTTAATGTCTTGATACTTTTATATACATGTCCCACTGGGGCGTTTACGGAAAAGTAGAAAAGTAGGTTGGGCTTTGCGTTCTTGTTTATTTGCCCTTGCATTGGGTAGTATAGTTTGGCGCCCATTAATAGAGCTTACAACTACTTGCCCAAGAAAAATCTAATGGTGATATCTCGTAAATTGGCTTTTCGTTCTTGTTTACTTGCCCTTGCATTGGGTAGTATAGTTTGGCGCCCATTAATAGGACTTACCCAAGATGCACCGGAAGCAGGTAGTTCGCGCGTTGAACGTAAGGCTGTTCGCACTCAGAAGTATATGGTAGCAGCAGCTAACCCAATAGCGGCAGCAGTCGGTAGTGATATTTTGCGGCGTGGTGGTAGTGCTATTGATGCCGCTATTGCTGTACAAATGACTCTCGGTTTAGTTGAACCACAGTCTTCTGGTATTGGTGGGGGAGCTTTTTTGGTTTACTACGATGCCAAAACTAAAAAAATTCGCACCTTCGATGGTCGGGAAACTGCCCCTGCAACTGCCCAACCTAACCGTTTTCTTGCTCAAGATGGTAAACCTTTAAAGTTTGAAGATGCTGTTTTAGGGGGTAAGTCTGTAGGTGTGCCTGGGGTAGTTAGAATGTTGGAGCAGGTACACAAGCAATATGGTAAGTTACGTTGGTCACAACTATTTCAGCCTGCAATACAACAAGCAACAACAGGTTTCGCTATCTCACCTCGCTTGCACACTCTTTTAAGTGAAGAAAAGTTTTTAAGTCGTTCGGAACCTGCAAGAAGTTACTTTTATCAACCTGATGGTACACCAAAACCTGTTGGCACCAAACTTGTTAATCAGCAATATGCGGAAGTACTGCGACAAATTGCTACTAGAGGTGCAGGCGCCTTCTATAAAGGTAAAATTGCTCAAGATATAGTTAACACAGTAAAAAATGCTTCTATACCAGGAGACTTAACAACTACTGACCTTGCTCGCTATAACTCAGTCGAACGACCACCTGTGTGTGGAATGTACAGAGTTTACAAAGTTTGCAGTATGGGACCTCCAACTTCTGGTGGTATTACAGTATTGCAAATTTTGGGAATGCTACAAAAATTCAACCTTGCTTCACTCAAACCAGACTCAGTAGAAGCTATCCACTTATTTGCAGAAGCAGGAAGGTTTGCTTATGCTGACCGAGGACTATATATAGCTGACTCTGATTTTATTAAAGTCCCTACAAAAGAATTAATAAATCCAAAGTATATAGCAACGCGCGCTGCTCTTATCAACCCTAACCGTGCCTTCGTAGGAGAAGCTAAACCTGGTAATCCTTTATCTACGCAAGCATTTAATTGGGGCGCCGATAATTCTCTAGAACTACCTTCTACCAGCCATTTCTCGATTGTTGATAGTAATGGCAATGCCGTATCAATGACTACTAGTATTGAAACTGCATTTGGCTCTCGGTTAATGGTGCGTGGTTTTTTACTCAACAACCAACTTACAGATTTCTCGTTTTCTCCCACAACACCAGATGGTAAATTAATTGCCAACCGTGTTCAACCTCGTAAACGTCCGAGAAGTTCAATGGCGCCAACAATGGTGTTTGACCGTAATGGTAAGTTAGTAATGGTCGTTGGTTCTGCTGGTGGGCCTTTAATTATTAATTATGTAGCCAAAGCAATTGTAGGAGTACTCGACTGGAAACTTGATGCTCAACAAGCTTTATCATTACCTAATTTTGGCAACCGTAATGGCGCCACTGAATTAGAAGCAAATACAAGTATGGTAAATTTGAAACCACAATTAGAAGCATTAGGACATACAGTCACAGTTAGAGAACAAACGAGTGGTTCTCAAGCTATTGTTATTACTAATGAAGGTTTAATAGGTGGTGTTGACCCTCGACGCGAGGGAAAAGCCGTAGGAAATTAAATCCTCCATCTTCGTAGAGACGCGATTAAATCGCGTCTCTACATGTTCTGAAACAGCACAGACAATATTTAGATATATCAATACTAATTGGGACGATTTTCTCTGCCATGATATACATGTATGATTACAACTGTATCATCCTCTTCCACGTAGTAAAGGATAACATAACCATACTTGCCAAAAGGAACCACTAACTTTCGGCGCCCGGAACCATCGTTTAAAATGTTTCTTTTGTAGGGAGTATCAGCAAGGCTAAAACCTGCCTCTCGGATTTTTTGTGCAGCAAGGAAAGCAGCATTCTCATCTTTTAATTTAAGAAAATCAAAGTGCCGTACCAGATCAGAAAGTGCAACTGCAACGCCAAATTATTCTGGACATGGAAGCTCTCGATCTGTGCCAACACTATCTAACCAAGCAGCAACCTGTTCATGGGGAATACCATAACCTGTTTCCCGATATCGCTGCAATCTACCCATATCTTCCTCTCTAGTTTCATCCTCATTGTTGAACGTCAAACCCTGCTCATAAAGTTGTTGCCAATCATCAGCACTGAGATTATAACTTTCATTGTGGTGTGTTGAGAGGACTGCTGTTAATGCGTCTAAACTACCATCTGATGTAATAACCCATTCTCGAACAGCAGTTTTTAGGGCATCTAAAGAACTATAAGCTTGAAGCTGTGTAGCTATTTGCTGCTTAATATCTGTCATGGGGCACTTTTTATAAAAATGTGTAAAACTTCGCTAATATAATTATACCTGAACTTAATCAACTACTGCGCTACATAGTAAGAATTTGCTCCCGGTGCCATTATCTTAAGGATTATACTCAAATTCGCTTTGTGTCCAAACTCCTATCCAATCACCCGCTGGAGTTTGTCCAACTTCATAAGTATAGCCAATATCCCAAAAGCTCAAGCTATAGGCAGTACGATGATTTAAACATTCGTTCATAAATTGGCTGAATTTACGACTGTTATAATTATCATTAGCATACTCAAGCGTTAGCTGTTCAACAACCACCATTTCTGCATTTTGTAAAGCTAGCTCAATTGCTTTTTCCTTACTTTCGGCAATGGCGCCAGCAATATGATGCTGATAAGTATAATTATATCCACCGTAATAGTAACCGTAGATGGATATTGGAGTTAGATTATCAAGTAATGGTTGTATTTGAGCAATTGTATTTTGGGAAGCACTGCTATTTTCTTCACAGGTTATTTTCGCTACAGATTTATGTTTTTTATTATGGTAACTTGCTTGATTGGGAACAGTAGGAGCAAGACATAACCAGTTATTATCATTTATAGAACCAACTACTATAGGAATATAGAAGTAAGGATGCTTCCATTGTAAAGCTTCAGGCACCGATTTTGGAATAGATAAATTATAAACTTGTACATTTTGCAAATTTTGAGTAATAATATGCTGTAGCTGTTGATAATATTGCTCACGTTCGCTCTTCATTGCATAATTCCAACTTTCATCTTTCCTTTCTGAACGTGGAGGAGCATATTCGTAATTAGTTTGGTCGGTTGGTGTTCCCCATTCTTCAATATTTTGCCAGTGTTTAAAAGCTAATTCTATATCAGTTGGAGTAACAAAGCCTTCATGTATCATCAAATTCCAAAGGTTAAATTCTCCTTGAATTGCAGTTTCAAATAAAAATATACGCGATGGAATTTTAATAACTTCGAGTGTAGCCAGTAGCTTTTCTGTTTGTAAATTAATAAAAAATATTTATGTTGAAATTGATAAGTAAAATAATTTTATATTAGCTAAATCAAGGATTGTAAACAAATTCGCCTTTGATATACATTCCAGCCCAATCTCCACAAGGTGTTTGACCAATTATGTATATATTTTCATAAATCCAAAAACTTACTCTATACATAACAGTTTCAGAGAATATCTCATTAAAATAGTTATTGATTATTTGATATTCTTGCTCAATACTAATAGCTTCATCACTGCCATATACACCTTCTAAGTATTGTCTATCAGGGTAAAAGCGGTGAAATTTACTTATTCCTAACATTCCTGATGCCTGTAATGCTTCTTCAACTGCTAATTCTTTAGTTTTGGCAGCAGCAAAAACGAATCTGTGGTCATATGAATAATCATATCCCCCTCCAAAATCTCCTTCTAAATGAATTATTGGCATGTCAGTTATAATGACCTGAATTTTTGATATTAAAGTCAATGTCTCTGCTGTAAAATTTTTAGATATTGGTTTGTCTTTAGCTGAACGCTCAAATTGTTCTTTTTTTATTTCTGTTTCTTTATAAAAAGTTGGACATATGCATATCCAGCTTTCATCGTTTAGTTGGCAAACAATAGTGCTAGGTATTTCAAAAGTTATACGATGCGTTTCAGAATTAAAACAGAAAGATTCTAGTACTTGTGAATTATTTTTTAATAAGTTGGATAATAGCTCAAGCTGATCTCTTATCATCTTCCAAATATTGGGATTCCAATCAAAATCAGGAAAATAATTTAAATACTCTAATTCTTGCCACTGACGGATTGTTATTTCTACATCGGTTTGTTTTAACCAGCCATTATAATGACATAGGTTAAGTATATTTAATTCTCCATTTTCAGATGTTTCCCAGACAAATGGATAAATACTAGCTCCATCCTCATGACCTGGTAATTCAAACCCTGATAAGGCTGGAGTTATAACTTTTAAATTTGCAAAGATTTGTTCAGTATCAGGTTGCATAAAATCAATATTAAATTTGAGTGTAATTAAGATTTTGCCACTGCTCTAACTATTCGGTTGCTATCTTGGATCAGCTGTTGTTTTGTTTCTGCGGGGGTTGCTGGATTATCAGCGACTGCATAACGTTCTAGCCAAGATGCACTCTTGGCGCCTTGAGTTAAAATTTCTTGAGGAGTTAAAGGGTGAAGTAGCGTTATAAACCGTACAAAAGCATTTTCTGATTGGGCATATTCTGTAAGTATAGTTGGTAAATCATCAGTACTAGGGTTATAAATGCGGCTAAGTCCTCTTAAGGTGAAACTTGTTTGGCGGGTTGTTGGTTGTAAAATCAAATCGCGGAGTGTTTCACGAATAGATGCAGGAGTATTAGGATTTTGAGCAACCGCGCGACGCACTTCAACCTTTTCATCATTAGCTAGTTGTGCCAGTAATGTTTCAGGCAGGTTAGGGTTAGAAGCTGTAGCTTGACGAATAGCTGGGTTTTCGTCTAGGGAAAAACTTTCTAAAATATGAAGTGGAGTATTGGGATTGGCACCTACTTTTTGTCTAACTTCCTGGCTTGAATCATCCGCGAGCGTTGTTAATATGTTTGATGGACATTGCGCTTGAGTTGCTACTGCTTCCCTAACTTTTGGTGATTGATTCGTTGCTAGATGGTTCCAAACGTTAGGTGTTATGTTTGGGTGTCGAGCGACAATGCACAAAACACTTTCATCAGATTCATTCTCAGCTAACCATTCTAAAGTGCTGGAAGGTGTGTTTACATTTGAAGCTACAACTGCTCTAACAGGTGAGACAGGTTTACGAGCAATAAATTCTAAAGCTTCCGGAGGCGCATCTTTACGCATAGCTATTTTGTTAGAAATACTATGGTAGCAACCAGTATTAGTTACAAGTTCATCACGTCTTGCCATCTCAATAAGCACATTTGCAGGTGTACTAGGATTCTCAGCAACTTTTTCGCAAACCAACTCATACTTGTCAACAGCTAATCTTTCTAAGGTTGTAGCTGACGCAGTGTTATACAGCTAAAATCCAAGCTGGTGTATTTGTTTGACTCAGGAATAAATTCCGCAAATAATAATCTTTCCAAACAGGTTTTTGAGTCGTTCTTTCGTGAAAGATATGCTCTAAAATACTAACAGGTAAATCTTTCCTTTTCTCCAAAATAATTTGCTGATTGGGTAAAATTTGATGCATTATATCTTCTGTAATATTTCTATGCTCTGCGACTGCTGCTTGTATTTCTGTATCTTGATATGCCAGAAAATTCAAAACATCTACAGATGCTCCGATATTTTTAGCCACCGCTAATTGAATTTCATGTACTTCACTTTTTACCAAGTGCATGAGTGTTTCTGTACTTGCATTTGGATTTTGTGCTACTGCTAACTGAATTTTATATATTTTCTCTTGCGCTAACTGCATTAGTGTTTGTTCATTTGCATTCGGATTTTGCGCTACTGCTAATCTTATCCATGCCCAACGACTTTGCCCAAGTATGGCTAACTCTTCTATACTTGTATTCCAATTAGATGCAACCGCGCGCTGCCCTTCTACTAATTCAATTAACTGTAGTGGACAACTGGGATTAAATTTTACTGCTAACCTTACAGGCAATTCTAAATCACCAGCTAATTGTTCCAGTACAGCTAAAGGTGTTTCAGGCGCCTCTGCTACTTGTAACCGTGGTTCTAACGTTGGTTCTTGTGCAAGTCTCTCCAATAATTGTAAACGGTAGCGCAACGGCATATAAGGATTACGCGATTGTCGATAAAAACCTTATTTTCTTCTAAAATCAAAAAACGCCAGTTAGTACCACTCGTAACTGCACCATAAATTTTCTTTACTTGTTTATCAGCTTTTTGATTAAATAATCTGGCGCCTTCCATTGTAGCAATACATTGTCCCAGTCCACTTTTTAAACTTTCGTTTTTTGCCTCGATAACGATAATTACTGGTGCTTCAATTTCAAATTGTTCTTCTGATGCACTGAGAATAAAGTCGCAAAAGCCATTTAAGCCTTTACTGGGATCAACATTAAAGTCTGTTCCTGAAAATAGTGATATTCGGTATTTTAATTGGCGCCTAACTTCTGTTAAAATTTGTGCAATTAATAATTCTGAGCGTGCTTTTTCAGTGTTAATGGCAGTTGCTAATTGGATATATTCCTCCAACAGAAGTTTTAATATTTCTGATGGTTCTGATGAAGGTGAATCTGGAAATAAATTGCTTTTTTCATTAATCACTAACTGAAAAGCGTCGCGTACTTTATGTAGTGTAAAGTCGCTATATGCCATTTTTCTACTACAAATAAACTAATTTACTATATTTTAACAGGTTGGTGGTGCGTGACAGCACTTTATGTAATGCTTTTGCGAAAGCAAGTTTTAGCAACGGATGCAACGGATGATTTATTGTATCCGTTACATCCGTTCATCATCCGTTGCCAGTTACCACTTGCGACCGATGAAGTTTTATTACATTTAAGTAACTTTATTAATAGTAGAGACGCGATTAATCACGTCTATTAATTTAGGGAGTAAAGTAAATGCAATTAAAGCCTATAAATCAGCAGGTTGTTGCTGTAGTCGGCGCCTCAAGTGGTATCGGACGAGTTGCTGCGCTTCAATTTGCAAATCGTGGCGCCAAAGTAGTTGTCGCGGCTCGTAGTCAACCTGGGTTAGAATCTTTAGTAGAAGAAATTCGTTCTTTGGGTGGAGATGCAACAGCCGTAGTTGCTGATGTTTCTGACTTTGACCAGGTGACAAAAATTGCTCAAACTGCTGTCGATACATATGGGCGCCTTGATACTTGGGTACATAATGCAGCTATTGAACTTTATGCTGCTTTTGCGGTAACAACACCTGAAGAATTTAAGCGCATTATTGAAGTTAATTTATTAGGGCAAGCATATGGTGCAATGGCAGCGCTTCCCCATATTAAACGTACAGGACGCGGCGCCTTAATTCACGTTTCATCGATTGAAGCTAAACGTAGTATACCTTTACAAAGTGCTTATGCAGCTTCAAAACATGGTGTTGATGGCTTTTTAGAAGCTTTGCGTGTTGAGTTGAAGCACGAGAAGCTTGATATTAGCGTTACAAATATTATGCCCGCAGGTATAAATACACCTTTATTTAATAAAGCTCGTACTAAACTAGGTGTTAAGCCAATGCCAACACCTCCTATATATCAACCTAGCTTAGTTGCAAAAGCTATCGTTGAAGCAGCAGAACGTCCAAAACGCGATGTTGTTGTTGGTGATGTTGGTAAAGTACTTCTTTTCTTACAACGTATCGCACCAAGTCTTGTAGACGCTTACTTGCTGCGTACTGGCTTTGACTCACAATATACTAATGAACCAAAATCAGAAAATACACCTGATAATTTGTTTGAGCCTGTAACAGGTTACGACAAAATAGAGGGTGATTTCAGTAATCAAGCACGCTCTTGGAGCTTGTAATATATATGTATATGTGGGCGGGCAAGGATGCCCACCCCACAAGATTTAGATTTATTTGGGGGTTTTGATATGAAGTTATTTAAATTAGCATTGTTAGGCATTATATTTGGTGTAGTTAGCACAGCAACAGTAGCGAATGCACAGTCATTCAACAAGGACGCTCACTGATGAGCGAATATTTTTTATCTCATCCAGAACTGAAACTTAATGACCCAGATGCAATTGCACAAATTTTCTTCGGTTCACTAGTATCGTATATTGTAGTTCAAGAAATGCTTTATGGAAAAGAATTAATGCCGCTATCGCGCGCGCGTTTGCTTGATAGTTTAATTGGGTTGGTTCTTTGCAACGCATAAAACGTATATAACGGATAGTATTATATTCATTATAATGTCATGCTGAGGTACAAAGCATGCGTAGAGGAAAGGCGTAACGCACCACGAGACGGGGTGTGTTACGCGGTGCTTTATAGCATCAATGCCTACGCAAGCGTAATTTTTGCAACATCAAAGCCACTTATTCTGTCTGTCTCTCCAGTGTCCTTATTGATTTTGTTAAGGTATTTTGGAGATTGATACCTAAATCCAATCAAGGTGAATAATTCGTTTGATGAAGTGCAAACCAATCCGTCAGAACCATTATTAAAAGTTGCACGTTGGTATGTTAATTTTTTTGATTCTCCTTTATCAATCTGAGACAAACTTGTTTCGCCTGCTTTACCAGTATCAATCCCGTAGAAAACTCCATCTGCACACTCAGCTACAACAGTTACCCGCTTTTGTTCGGGTATTTTACTTCGGTCTGTAATCTCACCTGTTTTTAAATCAATAGTTACTATCCTAGAAGACCCCTTTCCTTTTTCTTTGCCGACAACAGCACCAAGTGAGCCATTTGCTAAACGCAGTAATTGGTAAACTTCTTCGTTGTTTTTCAATCCTGAAATATTTACAGTTTCTAGAGAATTTAAATCAATTAAACGAACTTTTGTGTCCTTTTTCTTTCTTGTACAAGTATAGGTTGCAGCTGCTATGAGTTTGCCATTTACGGACGCAAAACCGCTCAAACGCTCACAAGCCTCTAAAATAGGTGCGGTGGTCAATACGGTCTTGATTTGTTGAGTGCTGACATTCAAAGACTCCACGATGATTGGCTGTAAAGTAGATGGGTCTGTGATTTGACTTCCATCAGCGATGTCAGTGGTATTTGAGTCCAAGTTGGTATCAGTATCGTTATCACTAATACCATTTCTTATACCTAAGATAACCGTGCCAGCGCTGGACTCTTGTGCAAGGGTTTTGCTGATAACAAGCCCCACAGCAGCAGTTGTGGTACTGAAGACAGCTAACTGACCAAATTGTCTGCGTGTTAATTTTAATGCCATATATGACTCCCAAAATTACTGCCAGTTTGTCATTGTTCTACGCTTGGTGTGGTTCATCATGTTAATTGAATCCAACTTGCCACTGAGGGGATGTTATTGTTATCAACAACAAACAGCATGTAGTAGCCAGGAGGTGCAATGTTGCGATTACCCGTTGTTTGAACGCTGAGAGAATTGCCACTCCTAGAGCTAATTGGCATGTCTACTAATCGTTGTTCTGTATCTAGACCATGAGTAGGCGCCATTGGTCTAATTAGATGAACCCATTTAATGTTCGTTGCAGCTTGATTTGTTTGAATCGTAATTGTCCTGCTGTAGGTTGTTGTTGCAGGAGCGCTACTAATTGTGGGTCTTGTCTGGGATATATATGCTGGACTATAAATTTCTATGCGATTTTCATAAGTACCACGACTAGGATTTCCCCCTGCTACAACTACTCTGCCATCTGGTAGTAACACAGCAACCGAATGATAGACGCGACCGTTAACAATTGGTGTCTCTACTTGAGTCCAAGTATTCGTCGCTGGATTATAAATTTCTGCTGGCATCGTAGATTGTGCAACATCCTCGTCCCCTCTGCTGCCATTACACACAAATACTGTGCGATTGGGCAATATAACAGCATTATGGTGCATTCTTGGATTAAGTAGATACGGCGCTACGGTGTAAGTCGGAGTACTTGCACTGAGATTTATAATATTGACGCGGTTCGTTGCGGCGCCTCCACCCCCACCGATAATCATCACCTTTTGGTCTTGAGCTGGTGGAAGCAATATGCTGGCAGCTTGGTTGCAAGTACTTGAAGCTTCCAATCCAGACACTATCTGTTGGGTTATTGGTCGATTAAATCTTGACGGTAAAGTGAGAATACATGGTTGTACACCATTGTTGCCCCCCAGTTGGGCACCTGTATAAAAAATTTTGCCGCTACTCAACAAGATTAAGTGGGCATAGAGAGCAAAACTACTGGTTTGTTGTGTAAAAATTCTCCAACCAGTAGAACCGCTAAAAATTTCTGGGTTGCGGTCAAGGTTACCATTTACGTCTAAACCCGAAAGAGTGAAAATTCTACCATCGCCCAGCGTTAATACAGTAGGATACCAACGCCCTCTATTCATTGATGCTACTTTTGTCCAGCTTCCATTGCCGCTATTGGCAGCAAAATTAAATAAAAAGCAATCGGCTATTCCATAGAATGGGTCATATTGTAGAGTTCCACCTGCTACAAACAGTTGTCCGTCAGATCGGAATGAGTGAGCAGCACAGAAAACGTCAATCGGGTTTCCACTACTATCCCGTGGAATAGTGGGAGTAGTGAAGACTCCGGTATTAGGATCCCATAGCCTCACCCCTTCTGGAGAATTATCATATGCTGCTTGGCTCGGATCATTACCCGAACCACCAAAGAACAATACTTTACCTGTTCTTCCTACAGCAGCATGAACAGGATTAATCGGAATTTGAGAGGATAATTGCCAAGGCATTTTGTAGACTCCCCTGGTTTGTGCAACTAAAATAGTTAAGTTTTCATTCAAGAACTGCGTACATCGACGTATGAAAACCTCTTCTCTGCTGTCTTTTTTTACAGCAAAGTACAAAGTTTTTAGCTTAAGAAAATCTAAAGATCTTTTGGATTTTTTCTATATATCCAAATTAAGATTGTGATGGTATAGTTGATGTTAAGCAACTCTAAAAGTAGAGGACAGTAAAAGCTGTTCTCATAGTTCTTGCCAAAAGAATATTCTTTCTAGTCATATCTAGCACTAAGCTCTGATGACTGGAAAGCGAATTTATACAAACCTAATCCGCACAGCGGACTAATAAATGTGAGTATACAACTAATTAAATTTTTTCCATAGATATTTGGTCTGATATTGACAATTGTTTACGTATCTATTTATTTTGAAACACATTTGTTGAAAAAACAATTCTTTTAACTCATAATTTAGACAGTATATCATCTCAGTATACGGCTATAACCTTTGATTTTTCGTAGCAGTAAACCTAGTCGCAAAGTTAAAATTATACCTGCGTATGATGCAAGCAATGCAGCGTTAATTTTCGTTCATATTTGGTTAAAATATCTGATGTGCGAAATGTAATAAGAATCATTCCATAAATTATGTGTAGAGACGTTAGATGTAACGTCTCCACTTCAGTTGTGCGTTTTATGCGCGCAAATTATTTACCTGGAGTCTGCTGCGATATCTGCTTGTCAACACCCTCTAAGGGATTTCTAAAAATTAAATTAACCATCTTGTGGGGTGGGCATCCTTGCCCGCCCTAGTATTTGGACGGGCGAGGACACCCATACCACAACACAAAAAGTGGAGATTTTTTTATTTGGAAATCCCTAAGAGTGGCGCCCCTGCAATATTGCAACTAGTATTTTTATATTGCTCCAACAGACTGTTAATAAAGGTATAGCTGTGGAAACGCCAGTGTTGGTGTTATATTTTAAACCACCATATTTTGCAAATGGCGCCAATTCACTTTACGCGCAAAGTTATTGTATTTAAGTTTTTAACACACTTAATTTGAACTCTTAAGAACTCTCGTCTGTAACCGATAAAAATGAAACAATAGCAGTTATTTCATCAAGATTATTCAAACCATCATGATTACCTGTACGTATACTCTCTAATACTAAATTTCGCCTGACTTCATAATCGCATAGTGAGGAAGAGACAACGAAAACTCCTTTAGCAGCTAAACCTAGAGCGCCAGTTCTCACAAGTTCTCGCCTCTCCCTCTTTATAAAGATTAGTGACAGTCAAAAAATATAATGTTAAAAAATATGTTAGTTTTAGTAGATTTTAATGCACATTAGTATATTTTTACAACTAGCTATTAGGCAGCAGCACTTTTGCTAAATGGATGTATTTTAATAAAAAATCTTTCATTACTCATAAAGTAATTTTTGTAAATTTAGATGCCTTTGCCTTTTAATAATAGTTATATAGTCAACTTGTGAAATATACGTAGTATGTATTAGCAACTAATGGAAACGGCAAGAAATGATTCACTAGATATACGCGACATTAGCCCTAAAGTAAAAGAGCTAATTAAGCAATATGCAGTTGTGAATAACTGTACGCAGGCTGAAATGCTAGAGCATATTGTTTTGGGGTGGAATGCCCAACAAAGTGACAGCCAACGACCGCCAGGAGATGAAGATGAATAACATTTCGTACTATAACAAAAATATTAGATAACAAAAATATTAGAAATTAGGGCAATTTAACTATGCCAAAAGTTGTAACTAAGGTAGGGAAAGTACCCAAAGAATTGTTTTCCAAAAACAAAAACCTCCTCTTATTTGCAAGAGAAGGCTTTTGTTTTGTAATATTGCCCTGGCACCGAGCAATTGTTGCAGGAGACAACTCTCCAACTATCGTAGCC
>NZ_RSCL01000036.1 GCF_003991905.1 Dulcicalothrix desertica PCC 7102
CGTGGTAACATGCGAAGCCGAGAAGTACTAACAGACCGAGGGCTTGACCAAAAAACAATTCAAAGCGCGTCACTGTGCAGTCTTCAGGGTTTTTAAAAGTGCTGAGTAGAAAGTCCTGAGTGCTGAGTATAAGAAATAACTACTTTTAACTCAGCACTCAGAACTCAGCACTAAAAAAAGTTTTTCCTGGTGCTTTTTGCGTGGTGGAACCACTCTGATACCATCCCGAACTCAGTTGTGAAACGCCGCAGCGGCTACGATAGTTGGAGAGTTGTCTCCTGCAACAATTGCTCGGTGCCAGGGCAATAATACAAAACAAAAACCTCCTCTTGTATATAAGAGGAGGTTTTTGTTTTTGGCGCCTTTCTTTACAGTAGTTTTGACGTGTGTAACTTACATCTTGTACCAGCCCAGATAGTTGTAGCAATCAAAACGTGCGAAAATTATTTAATACAATTATTAAGAAGGCACCTGAGCGAAATACTTCTTCTTGACAACACCACGTCGTAGATTATGTCACTTCTAACAACAGCCTTAGAGGATGTTTGAAAAGTCAGATAAGGTATAAATTGTCCCAAGCGAGTGGAGTCTTACGGAACGTAATGCGGAGCATTTGCCCTTACTGCTAGAATCTAGGGTTTTAGACATATACACCAGATGCGCGCGAAAGCGGGAAAACTGCGCCCTTCGTACCCGACTCATGACATTCACGGACACTTTTCCAACATCCTCTTAGAGCGAATTGTAAAGTGGCTAGAAAAATACAGACCATACGATGTCTCCTTTTTACAACCAGGACTTACTAAAAATGAGATAGAAATAATTACTGAAAAACTACCATTTAAATTACCGCATGAAGTTTATGAATTGTATCAATGGAAAAATGGTACAAGTCAAGCAGACCAATACTGGGAATTTGGTTTATTCTTTGATTGCTGGAGCTTTAAACCCTTAAATTCAGTGGTCAATGAATATCTGTCTCGGCATCACATAGACGATAACCCATATTTATTCTCTTTTATGAGCCGTTACACACTTCCTATTTTTTTTGGAAATGTAACGTGTGATCAACGTCACACACCCTACGTTATATAATAATATGTCGGTGCCAAATTATTTTAGAATATGAAAACGGCACAAGGCGCCAGGAGAAAACTCTCCCAACGCTTGTGAATTTTTTATTTATTGTTAGCATGGCTCTGTTTAGATATTACTCTAAGCTGCTAACTGTGGTTGTGCTGTTAAGTTTTGCAGTGCTTGTTGCATCTGACTAACTATATCGAGTTGAGAATTACCGCTTTGTTGTATTTGAACAAGGGTGTCACTCAGAGTTTGCAATTTATGTCGCAACTCGTTTAAGCCTTCTTGAGTTGGTTGTAGTATTTCTTCATATAAGCTTACTTTTGCTCTCGATTCTGCAAGAGCGTCTTTTAGCATTAATAAATTATCTTCCTTAACTTTTAAATCTTGATGTTTTTCTTCATACTCTGATGTTTGATTTTCTATAGTGTCTTGCGATAATTCAATGCCAGCATTTATTTGTTCAATTTGACGCTCAACATCCTGCAAGATTGCAAATTGCTGTTTTTGTTGCAACTCAATTTGTGCCAATATCGGTTTTAAGTCGATTTGGCTACCTTGCTCGTTGCTATTCTTACCTTGGCGCCGCATTAAAACCGTTTGATATTGCCGCAGTTCTCCTTGACGTTGTACCAAACTTCGACGTTGACCAACCAGTGTTTCGTTCAACATCTGATAAAGGTCTTTTTCATCGTTCAGTTCTTCTTCAAGGGTAGCTAACTCGCTAACGTCAGCAATACTTATTTTTTGCTGAATTTCCTTAATCGCATCTTCTTTATAATTAAGCTCTTGTTCTTGGTCGTGAACAAAACTTGAGTCGATATTTAACTTGTCTTGTAAATCTTGTACTGTTTTTTCTAACTCCTCCAAAGACATTGACTCTAAAGCTTCAACATCAATAGATTCGATCAAACTTGCATCACCAGGCGCCGCTAAACTGCAAACTTGCTGATATAAGTCTTCTTGGGAACGTAACTGTTCTTTGAGAATACGCACATACTCTTGCTTTGCATCAAGCACGGCAGTGTTTGCTTTTAAATCGTTTGTCTGCTGGTCTAAAACAGCTTTGACTTGCTGACACTCATTTTGAGTTGCATCAAGCTCTTGTGATAAATTTTCAATTTCAAGTTGCTCCTGTTCTACCGAAGCTTTTTGTTGCTCGAACTTTTGCCAGTGCGTGTTCAATAACTCCTGTTGAGTATTTACCACTTCAAAAGCGTAATTTAAACTCTCTTGAATAGCATCAGTCGAAACAACACTCGCTTGCATACCTTCGAGCAACCCATAAAAAACTCCAGCTTGCTCTGAATCTATTACTGTTCCCTGTTGTAAATTTGCACTTAATTCCTCTAGACGCCCTTGTTCACCACGTAAATGCTTCCAGGCGCCTTCTAACTCTTGACTCCTTTTCTCAATTTCTTGTTTTAAGGTTTCAATTTCAGCACGAGAGTTGTCAACCTCTTGTTTTTCAGAGTCTAAATTTTGGCACTCCTCTTCAAGCTGCTGAAGTTGTGCCATCCTATCTTCCATCTCAAGCTCTCGTCGTGAGAGTTCCTGCGCTTGGAAAGTTAACGACTCCTTCCACTGATTTATTTCTTCCTCCTTGGCTTTGAATTTTTCTACCTGTCGAGAATAATTCTGCAAAATTGTGGCCAAAGGGCGCCCAGCTTCTTGAATACGTTGAACTTGTCGAGTTGGACTTAATTCCACCATGACAAGGGCGCCATCATTTAATTTACTAGCATCCTCGGCCGAGATTACTTCTTCAGATACTGCGCTCCAACTTTGGTCGTTGCGCTGACAAGCTAGGAGCTTTAGTTCTGCTTTGCTCCCACCACCGAGTAAACCGCCTTTTTGTTTTTGTACTTCTGCTAAATACAGCACACCTTTAATCCTTTTGATGCACTTAATAGTGTCGTTAGTTGTTAATAGTTATACGTTAAATAATCATGCAACCTACGATATCCAACCCGATAATAGCTAGACAAGGCAGGCAAAACTATTTATATTCGCGACATGTCAAATTTTACTATAGACATATACTGTAATCGCGTCATCATATTGTGTACCTATTTTGTCTAAAATGACTACCGTGTTATCACTGGCATTAAAATATGAAATCAATCAGTTAAAACAAGTATTCACAATTTTGATCTCACCTTTAAATATGGCTGCATAAATGGGCACAATAAAAACAAGTATATACAGGAGTGCCTTTAAGTGCCTTGGAGCTAGATGCAGGGAAATTTAGATGAAATTGATATTCGCAGTATCCTGCAATTGATTGAGCTAGGACAGCGAACCGGGGTACTGTTTGTATCCTCGTTGGAACCCAACCCAACTGAATCTTGGTTCATGTTTTTTCTTAATGGTCAAATTGCATATGCTAGCAATGGAGTGCAAAACCTATCAAGACTTGATGATTATTTACGACATTATCGAGTCAAACCCCCTATTGATAAGTTCACAAACAATATATTTGATGTCCAGGTACGACGACGACAAGATCAACTAGCTTTTAGTGAATCGTATTCGTTGCCAGAATATAGTTACTTATGGGCGTTGCTCGGACAAAATATTATTAACACAACTCAAGCTCGTACCATTATTCAAGGTCTTATACGCGAAACAATCTTTGACTTACTGAATTTAAAGCGTGGAAATTTTCTTTTTGAGGTAACTTCCCCGCTTGCTCCTGTATTAAACACCTGGAAGACTGCACCACTGACATCACAAACCATCAGGCAAGTACAAGACTGGAAACAGCTTTACCCCTATATCCAATCTCCTGACCAACTGCCAATGCTCGCATCTGTCGTTCGACTACAGTCTTCTGTGCCAATGGCTACTGCGAACAAACTCAAACAGTGGGCTGATGGAAAAACTTCGCTTCGTCAACTCGCACGCTACCTCAATCGCGATATATTGACTGTCGCTAAGGCTTTATATCCTTATGTGCTACAAGGGTGGGTACATCTTGTATATACGAATACAATAGCTTTAGCAGAAAATGAACCAACCACAGAGGAGAATCAAATAACCACAAAAAAAACTATTGTTTTCATCGACTCAGAAACAAGTACACGTAGATCGGTAGAGTCTATTTTTATGTCAGAAGGTTTTAATGCTAGCGTTTTCTCAAATCCCATACAAGCGCTCACTGGTATCTTTACCCTGAAGCCTAATTTAATTCTATCTGAGCTAACAATGCCAGAATTGAATGGCTATGAGATTTGTGCAATGTTGCGTTCGTGTCAAGCATTTCGGCACTTACCAATTATTATGCTGACTGACCAAAAGAATTTTTCTCTTCTTGCTAAAGCCAAAATGGCGGGAGCTACAGGGTTCTTAAGTAAACCTTTTAACAATGCTGATTTAGTAATGATAGTCAAACAGTGCCTGAATAGCCCTGTTATCGGGAACAATAAAAATACAGGACTTGTTGATTACACTCAATATAGGGTAAAAAATAATATCACAGAACAAACAAAAACCCATCGTTTATAAAATTTGTCAAGGAATAGAATAAATTTATACATAAATCAAGCGGGGCAGGGAATGTTCCATATTTATAGGGACATCTACATACAAAGAGGTAGTAATGGGGTATATGAGTACAGTTCTGATTGTAGAAGATAGTATCGCGCAGAGGGAGATGATTACTGACCTTCTGAAGGCGAGCGGGATGATTGTTACCCATGCCGCAGATGGGGTTGAGGCGCTTGAGGCTATTTTAAGCGAACCCCCCGATTTGGTGGTTTTGGATATTGTTATGCCTAGAATGAATGGTTACGAGGTGTGTCGGCGCCTTAAGTCTGACCCAAAAACTCAAAATGTCCCTGTTGTGATGTGTTCTAGTAAGGGGGAGGAGTTTGACCGCTATTGGGGTATGAAACAAGGCGCCGATGCCTATATTGCTAAACCTTTTCAACCGACTGAGTTGGTGGGTACTGTTAAACAATTGCTGCGAGGATGAGTCACATATGACGCTCAAACCAGATTTTTTAGTTGGAGACTCAGATTACCAGTTGGGTCGAGAGTTAGAAGTATCAAGTCCCGAAGGTGAGTTACATTTAAGGTTTTTTATTCCTTCGCACCAAGAGTTCGCTTTACTCGCTACTGGTATTCGCGAGGTTATTGAACTTAGTCCCGATAGAATTACCCCTATTCCTAATGCTTCTCCTTTACTTTTGGGTACTCTAAATTTACGAGGTCGTGTTATTTGGGTGGCTGATTTAGGACAGTTTTTGGGTGACGCTACTCCGTTAAATACCGACCGCGCAGAAATTCCAGTAATTGCTATTGAAGAACAAGAAACAATTGTTGGTTTAGCTGTTGATTCTATTGGTGGTATGGATTGGCTTTTGGTGCAGCATCTTGCCGCTCCAACCAATATTCCTGATATAGCAGCGCCTTTTTTACGAGGTGAGTGGTATTCCAGTACCGAAGGTAATTCTAGCTTACGATTGCTAGACCAAACTGCTATTTTGCGTTCTGCGCGGTGGGCAGGTTAATAAGATTAGACGGAGGCTATAAATGACTACTAGTATTGATGATTACTCTTCTATTTATCAACAGGCTGTTAATGCCTATGCTCAACAAAATTATCACCATGCTGCCACCTTGGTTGACACTGTAGTGACGATGGCGCCGCATGACCCAAATACACATTTACTACGGGGACATGTATATTACGTGTTGCAAAAATATGATATTGCAACAGTTGAGTACGAAAAAGTTTTAGAAATTACTAGTAACCCAGAAATTACTGCTTTTGCTAAAACTGGTTTAGAAAATATTAGTCACTACCAACAATTTTCTAATACCGACACCAACTTTAAAGAGTCAGATATAATCGACGACGTGCTTACAAACGACTCCGAGGCTAATTTCTCTGATTTGGTTGATGCTAGCGAGTTTGATGCAGTGGCGCCATATCTAGACTCTACCGCAGACGCATCTCCATTTGGCGACATGGACATATCCAAAAGCGGTTTTGACCTGAGCGCCCTTAGTAATAATCACTTCAGTGATTTAAATAGTGATTTAAATAGTGATTCTAATGGCAACAACCCACCATCAAACAATCCCTTTGACATACCCACCGACAGCACCGTATTTAGTTACAAAGCTAGCGAGACTCCCAGCAATAATGACCCATTTGCTAATTACTCAGATTCGGCAACTACTAACAACCCTTCCGAAGATAAAAGTGAACTAGAATTACCCGCATTTTGGCTATCAGATATACCACAAAGTAATAACTTAGAGACTGGTGATGGTAATAATCTAAATACTACTAATAGCTCCGAACCATTTGATATACCTGACTTTGTAATGGAGTCAGAATCAGTTTATAATCGTAACTATGATTTAAATGGTGTAAATAATAATGATGATGTAACTCTTTATATTAATGATAATAATGCAACTTCAGAACCAGAAATAAAAACAGATACATTAAATTTTACAACGTTTGATAGTATTTTAGATGCTCCTGATACTGAAAGTAGTGCAAATTTAACTACAGAAACACAACAACGAATTCGGGGTGAGTTTTCGACGTTCAGTATCGATGCAACCCAAGATAAGAACGTGTTTGCGAGTAATCCGACATCGAATGCTAGCAGCTTTGATATGGATGACAGCTTTGATTTTGAGGCATTTGAATCAGCGTTTGGGTCAGATAGCGGCGCCTCAAATATTGAGAAAGCATCTGATAATAACAGTGTCCCCTATTCAGAATCAAAAAGTTCGAGTTCAAACAATAGTGCCAACAAAAACTCTAACAATATAGAATTTTTAGAAGATTTTGATGCATTCGATGACCTTGGTAACATTCCAGGGTTTGAAATGAGCCACGAATCTACTTTTGGTGGTTCCCAATCAAATCATTCTGGGTCTTTTAATACCCCGATAAAATCGAACACACAAAGCACCGCGACTTCTCCTAAATTAAATAAACCAGAAGCTACACGTGACTCAGAGTTATTTAGTATCACTTCAACACATGAAGCTGTACCTATATTTACTCAATCTGATGTTAGTCGAAGTGAACCACAAGTCAGTCACGAACAAGGTATACTGGCGCCATTAGAAAATGCTCCATTAGAAAGTAAACAATGGTTTATAGCAGCAACAGTAGGTGTAGTCAGTGCCATCGTTGTTGCCACCGTCAGCTTTGGTGCTGCTAACTTATCAAAAGAAGGAGTTGAACGTGGCGCCATTAGTCGAACTGGTTGGGCAATGGCATTAGCTGCGGGAGTTGTTTCTTTTGCTACAACTGGTGTAATGGGAAGTCTCACCTTTAAACAAATTCGTCGCACCACCAAAGATTTACAAAGTCAGTTTGATAGTGTACGTCAAGGTAATTTGGGAGTGCAAGCAACTGTATATTCTGAAGATGAATTTGGACAGTTGGCTGCGGGTTTTAATGAGATGACTCGTGTCATTTTTACCACGACCAACGAAGCTACACGCAAAGCACAAGAGCAAGAAGAAGCCAAAGAAAATTTGCAACGCCAGGTAATTCGCTTACTCGATGATGTAGAAGGTGCCGCGCGTGGTGACTTAACTGTGCAAGCCGAAGTAACCGCTGACGTACTTGGCGCCGTTGCCGATGCCTTTAATTTAACGATTCAAAACCTGCGAGATATCGTCCAACAGGTAAAAGTTGCTGCGAAGGAGGTAACTCGTGGCGCCACTAATTCCGAAACGTTTGCACGCGCACTTTCTACAGACGCATTACGACAAGCTGAAGAACTCGCAGTCACGCTCAACTCTGTACAAGTAATGACAGATTCTATACAACGGGTAGCAGAAGCAGCACGCGAAGCTGAGACTGTTGCGCGCGATGCAAGTTCTATTGCATTGAAGGGTGGAGAAGCAGTAGAAAACACCGTAGCGGGTATTTTAGAAATTAGGGAAACAGTGGCAGAAACCACGCGCAAAGTTAAGAGACTCGCAGAATCTTCCCAGGAAATCTCGAAAATTGTGGCATTAATTTCTCAAATTGCCTCGCGTACAAACTTATTGGCATTAAACGCGAGTATAGAAGCAGCACGGGCAGGAGAAGCAGGACGAGGATTTGCAATTGTCGCAGACGAAGTTCGGCAGTTAGCAGATAAGTCAGCGAAATCTCTCAAAGAGATAGAACAAATCGTGATGCAAATTCAAAGTGAGACTTCTTCTGTAATGACGGCAATGGAGGAAGGAACACAGCAGGTAATTACCGGAACTCGACTTGCCGAAGAAGCAAAACGCTCACTCGACAATATTATCCAGGTTGCCAACCGTATCGATATATTAGTGCGCTCCATTACTGCTGACACCGTAGACCAAACAGAAACATCCCGTGCGGTTGCCCAGGTTATGCAGTCGGTGGAGTTAACTGCCCAAGAAACATCGCAAGAAGCACAACGAGTAAGTGGAGCTTTACAACACTTGGTGGGTGTATCCCGCGACTTAATTGCCTCGGTAGAACGGTTCCGTGTAGAAACCGCAGAATCCAGATAAGAGTGGAAAGTGCGCTCGTGCGCTCGTGCTGAGTGGGAAGAGAAGAAAGTTATAAAGTTAAAAAGTTATAACTTCTAATAATCTATCACTTCTTACTTCTCACTCAAAACTCCTTACTTCTTACCTACGAGCGCACGACTCACGAGCGCACTCAGTACTATTTATATATTCAGCACTTTTAACTATTTTTAAATTTATGTTACCTGAACAACAACAACGTATATTAGGCTATTTTATAGAAGAAGCGAGAGACCATTTAAATACGATTGAGCAAGGTTTGCTGAATCTTCAGGAAACTTTAAACGACCAGGAAATGATTAACGAGGTGTTTCGGGCTGCTCATTCTATAAAAGGTGGCGCCGCGATGTTATCTTTAAATAGTATTCAGCGAACTGCTCACCGTTTAGAAGATTGCTTTAAGGTTTTAAAAGAAAATCCAATTATTGTTGACCAAAAGTTAGAGTCTTTGTTTCTGGGTGTTTCTGATACTCTCAAAGCTTTACTCGAACATTTAAGCGGCCCGTTTGGACTTTCTGAAGAAGCAGCAGCTAACTTGATGAGTGAAGCTGAACCCGTCTTTGGATGGTTGAATGAACATTTAGAGTCACTCTTGGGTACACAAAATGGTACCACTATTAAAGTCAGCACCCTGGAACCCCATAGTAATGACGTGTTATCCGAAGGATTTCCCGAAGGGATTCATCACGTCTCCCCTTCGCACGTCTCCCCTTCGCACGTCTCCCCCTCCCCAACAATAACACCCGTAAGCACCCCTGACGATTGGCAACAATTCCAAAGTGGGGTATTACAAAAACTTCGAGATATGTTGCAATTATTTAAACAAGATGCAACTGAGTCGTCTCGTAAGGGTTTAGAAGCTTGTTTACAATATTTGGTGATTATTGGACAAGATTTAAACTTGACTAATTGGTGTCATTTGTGTAGAAGTGCTGCAACTGCGGTGACTAACCCAGATAATAGTTATTTGACCCTAGCAAAGATTATTATTACAGAAATTAAAACCGCTCTTGAATTGGCAATAAGGGGGAGAGATGCTTCCATTACCATTAGTCCACAGTTAGAAGCACTCCAGAATGTACCAGATATTTCTTTACTCGAACTTAGCAGCGACTTTTTTGATAATAATGTTGTATATTCGGCGCCACATGAATCTATAGTTGAAATAACTGATTTAAATCAAATATCTGACCATAGTCCTTTTTTACACGATGTCGATTTCGATGATATCAACTCGGATGATATTAACTCTTTGTTTGATATAACCGAACAATTGGACTTTGAGGTTGATATTACTGATATTACTGATATTACCGAAATAGAAGTTACTTTAGACTCGTCTGATACTATTGAGTCTTTATTTGAATTATCTGATGATATACAAGAGATACAAGAGATACAAGAGATAGAAGATGTTTTCTCCAAGGATTATAAAGTTGCATTAAATATTAATGATAACCGTGTTTTAAATGGTACGAGTGCGTATGAAGACCATCATGGGCCTATTGTAGGTATTGCTGAACTTACCGAACTCGACGAGTTATTTAAGGATGATGCTTCATATGTAGATGATATTAATTTGGTTGAGCAACTTCCAGAAATTGAGGTATTGAGTAGTATTGAAAACAATGACGATGCTGATTATGATGTTGATGCGTCGGATAGCGAACTCGACGATTTGTTAGTTATTGATTCTGGTACCAATTTTTACCTTAGTCCTAATAGGGGTAACGATGAGTTAACGGTTGTTCAGTTGTTTGGTAGTTCTCTGGATGATGTTGAAGAGTTAGTTATTGTTGATAACGACTTATCCAATCCGTCCGTTTTTCGTATTGATGATATAGGCGAACCAATTAGTCCAAACGTACAAGAGTTGCAAACAGAGGATGATTTTGCACCCTTATGGAATATGGAGGAGTCTGGAGTTAGTTCCGAGTCAGTTGTATTAAGTTTAGTTGATGATGAGTCGTCTGTAGCATCTATATTAGAGTCAAGTTTATTTGCCGCAACTGCAAATGATGATATTTTTGATGGTTATATAGAGTTTGAGAATTCGGATGATAATTTGTCACTAACATTTGATGATGTTAATGATTTATTTGAAGAGTTAACGCCATCGCAAATTGCCGCTGTTTCTGATTATAATAATAATGATGATGTTGAGGAATTACAGCAATTAAATTTTACTCCCATCGAGCCAGAATTTATACATTCGACTACCGAAACACCAAGTATTATTCCTGAAGTTACGGATATTTGGAACTTTGATACATCGTCCGTCGAACCGCAAGTCGCTCCTGAAACAATTGGACAAAGTTTTGATATTGGATTAAATGATATTTTAGATGATACTGAGTTGAATATTGAGTTTTATCATCAGGTAAATAATGTTAGCAGTAACTCAGAAATATCGGATAACTTTTTAGAAGAAACTTTTATTATAGAAGAAAAAGAATATGCTGTTAAACCCTCAAAATCAGTTGAACCGCTGTCTATTGCATTTAATTCAGATTTAATTGATGATGATGAATTTGCTGCACTCGAAGCTTTATTAGTTAATGATAGTGGTAATAGTGAAGTAGAGGCGCCTTTAAATATAGCAGCTTACAAGAGTGTTTCATCGAACAATAATAATATAGATGCGATAGATGAATTTGGCGATTTAGAAAAAATGCTGGCACCGAGCGACAGTATTGGTGGAACATCACAGTCAGCTTCTTCTGTTTTATTACCCCGCAATACGAATAGACGTTCGACAGGAGCAAGGTTTGAACAGTTAATGAAGGTGTCGGTAAAACATCTTGATGATATGAGCAACTTGGTTGGGGAGTTGGTGGTTAACCGTAACACCCTCGAACAAGACCAGGAACGTTTACGTCAGTCGCTGGATAATTTACTTATACAAATACACCATTTAAGTGATGTTGGCGCCAGAATGCAGGAATTGTACGAACGTTCGTTACTCGAAGCATCTTTGTTAGCAACACGAAAACATAGTAATAATGGGGGTTTTAGTACACCAGTAAGTAATAAGGATAGTGATAGAGGATTTTCTGAGTTAGAAATGGATAGGTTTACACCGTTCCATACATTATCTCAAGAGATGATTGAGTTGATAGTTAGGGTGAGAGAATCAGCGAGTGATATAGATTTTGTTACCGAAGAAACAGAGAGAGTTGCAAGGCAATTTAGGCAGGTAACAACACAGTTACAAGAAGGTTTAACGAAAGCTCGCATGGTTCCTTTTTCTATTGTAACCGACCGGGTAAAACGGGGTGTGCGAGATAATGCGATTAAGTGTGGTAAGCAAGTTGAATTAGTAATAGAAGGTCAAGATACGCTGATAGATAAAATGATATTAGAGCATTTAACTGACCCGTTAATACATATGCTCAATAATGCCATAGCTCATGGTATTGAAACTCCCGAAGAAAGAACGAGTAAGGGTAAACAACCTGTAGGGATAATAACAGTGCGTGCATTCCATCAAGGAAACCAAACTGTAATATCTGTATCGGATGATGGTGCGGGTATTAATGCTGATTATGTGAAACAAAAAGCGATAAAAGTCGGGTTAATAACACCAGAACAAGCCAAAACCATATCTAAGATGGAAGTGTATGAGTTGTTGTTCCAACCTAATTTTAGTACAAAAGACCAAGCGGATGACTTAGCAGGTCGTGGAGTGGGGATGGATGTTGTACGAACTAGTATTAGTGAAATTAGAGGAACAATAACAACAGATTCAACATTGGGTAAAGGAACAAACTTTACGATACGATTACCGTTAACCCTAAGTATATGTAAAGCATTGTGTTGTGTATGGGATAAAGCGCGAATTGCGTTTCCTATGGATGGTGTGGAAGACACGTTAGATATATCTACTAAAAGCATTCATAAAAATGCTGATGGTACGTTATATATATTGTGGCGTGATACGAAATTACCATTTAAACCGTTGAAAGAACTATTAACATTAAATAGACAAATAAGTCGGGGAAGTGTGTATGGGGGAACGCGCGATGATGATATGGTATCTGTGGTAGTGATACGTTCGGCATCAACATTAATAGGGTTGCAAGTAGACGCGGTATTAAGCGAACAGGAAATTGTAATTAAACAGTTTGAAGGTCCGGCGCCGAAGCCAATAGGTGTTGCAGGCGCCACAGTGTTGGGGGATGGTAGAATAATGCCCATAGCGGACGTATTGGAAATAATTGATATATTCACTGGACGTACCGCACTCTCAAGTCCAGTACCATTCTTTGAAGCAGCAGGTAATGGTACTGAGTCAATGGGCGCCATTACTGACCCAACTGTACTGATAGTAGATGATTCGATAACAGTACGTGAATTATTATCATTATCGTTTAATAAAGCTGGGTATAGGGTGGAACAAGCGCGCGATGGTCAAGAAGCATGGGAGAAATTACGTTCAGGTTTACCGTGTGACATAGTATTCTGTGATATAGAAATGCCACGCTGCGATGGACTGGAATTATTATCTCGTATTTCTAAAGAACCGAGCTTGAGTCAGTTACCTATAGCTATGCTGACATCGCGTGGCGCCGATAAACACAAACAAATGGCAATAAATTTAGGCGCCAGTGGGTATTTTACTAAGCCTTATTTGGAGGAAGCTTTGTTGGAAGCTGCAGGACGGATGCTGAAGGGGGAGAAATTGGTGGGTAATGGTTGATGTGATCGGTTTGGAGGGGAGCGGGTTTTGTTGATTGTTTTATGTAGGTAGATTGTTGGTTGGTTTGGGGGGCGGGTTTTGTTGATTGTTTTATGTAGGTAGATTGTTGGTTAACCCGCCCGTACATTGTTGGTTGGGTGGGTTTGGGGAATTTTATATAAGAAGTTGTTTGCCTTTTTTGTTGCTAGTTAATAAGTTTTGTTAAAAAGGTCTATAAGTACTTTTTTTCTAAATTCTTCGTATGCTTCTATCGCTTGATGATACGAATTTGTAGCCTGATTATACGCTTGCATGACTTCTTCAAGTAGTTTTACTAAATATACTTGTTTTTGAACATGCTTTTCCTTAATTATTACGGTTATTTTATGGCAATAATTATAGTGTTTAAGAAAATCTTGGTAATGATTTAAAAAATTAGCATATTCTGGCGATATCCCTTCGGCTTCAGCGCTTTCAGTCATATTTTTTTAGTAGTAATTAGATAGCATTATTTGTTCTCGCTTGCATTTGTCCATCTATCGTGAGTATGATATAATTTACCAAAAATATGTATCTATTTATACGTAATTGACTATTACAATCATAAATGACTGTAAGTTTTTGTGTTGAAACGGCGCCGTATGCTTTATACCAAGCGCTTAAATTTCTTTTTGGTAAACGAACTGTAAACTTAATTTGTTGTAAAAAATTCATATTGAATTAGTATTTCTTAATCTTTCATAGGATAGATATATATACATTATGTATATTTGAGTGGTATTATACAAACGAAACACAAATTCCTATTTTGTCCGGCAAAATTAATCTATAGAGCAATGTAATGCTTATGCTTAATGGTCTCTAACATTGATTCGCCGTTTCAATAGATAATATAAAGTGTTGCAAAAAATTTTAAAATAATTGTATTAGATAGCACTAAGTAATATCAATGAAACTGTTGCTCAATAAAAAGATTATTACAGCTTTTGTAACTGCAATCGTCTCCCTTGGTTTCTCTGGCTGGCTTTCATATAAAATTCCCGAAAAGTACAACACAGCAAACAATTGGGTAAAACATACTAGTAGAGTGCTTACTGAGTTAGAAGCAACACTATCAATTATCAAGGATGCTGAAACTGGACAGCGTGGATATACAATTACAGGTGATGAAAGTTACTTAGAACCCTATAATCAGGCAAATGCTGAAATTGATCGACGTATTGAGCAACTTCATTCCTTGACTCAAGATAACCCCAATCAACAGCGTAGAATAGCGATATTGAAGCCGCAAATAAACGCTAAATTTAGCAGGTTAAAGCGAACGATTGAAGTACGTCGAACGCAAGGTTTAAATGCGGCAGCGGCAATAGTAAGTGAAGGTTTGGGTAAGCAAGACATGGATGCAATTCGGCGGACAATTGCCGAAATGCAACAGGAGGAAAACAATTTATTTTTTCGTCGCCTTCAGGAAGAAGAAGCAGCTAGTAGAACTCTAAAAAAAACGTTTTTAATATTAATTTTCCTTGACATTGGGCTAATATGTTTAATTTATTACCTGGTTAATAGTGATATTGGCAAACGTGTGAAAACGGAATTGGCTTTGCGTCAAACTTCGACGCGCTATTCAAACGCTTTTCGTAATGCTCCTTTTCCAATCATGATACACGCATCCGATGGGGTAGTTGAGAAAATCAACACCACATGGCAGGAATTAACGGGTTATATGCAAGCGGAAATTTCCACAATCTCTGATTGGATAGAAAAGGCTTATGGACAGAAAAACCAATTCGTGCAACGATATATAAACAAGTTATATAAGCTTTCGGAAAATAATCACCAAGGTGAATGCTTAATTACCACGAAAAATGGTGAACAACGAATTTGGGATTTTAGTTCGGCGCCTTTAGGTTTGGCGCCAGATGGTAGAAAATTAGTATTAAGTGCAGCAGTAGATGTTACCGCACGCAAGCAAACAGAAGAAGCGCTCTTCTTAGCGTTGCAAAGGTTAAACTTTCATATCGAAAACTTATCTTTAGCTGTAATTGAGTGGGATAGTGAGTTTCGAGTATCTCGATGGTCGCATTCTTCAGAACAAATTTTTGGCTGGACAGCGTTAGAAGTTACAGGAAATGATTTTGTTAATGATTGGCAGTTTGTATACCCTGATGATTTAGAAGCAGTAATGGAAGTGCAAAATAAATTACGAAACGGTATAGAGCAACGTAATATATGTAGCAATCGGAATTATACAAAAGATGGTTCAATAGTGTACTGTGAATGGTACAATTCAACTTTAGTAGATAAAAATGGTAAATTAGTTTCGGTATTATCTTTAGTACTGGATGTTACCGCGCGCGTTCGACTGGAAACTGAGCGTGCAAAAGTTTTGGAAAGAGCGCAAGTTGCACGAAGTGAAGCTGAATCCGCTAACCAAATTAAAGACCAATTTCTTGCAATCCTTTCTCATGAATTGCGTTCCCCTCTTAACCCAATTTTAGGGTGGACAAAACTATTAAAGTCGCGTAAGTTTGATGAGGTAACTATAGCAAAAGCTTTGGATACTATAGAGCGTAACGTTAAATTACAAATTCAACTAATTGATGACTTACTAGATGTTTCACGTATTTTACGAGGAAAGCTAAGTTTAAATGAAGCAACCGTTGACTTAACGCTAGTAATTGATGCTGCAATTGAAACAGTGCAGTTAGCTGCTTCTTCAAAATCAATTCAAATCCAAACTCATATTGAAAAAAGTGTTATTCAAGTTAGAGGTGACATTAATCGCTTACAGCAAATTGTTGCAAATTTGCTTACCAATGCAGTCAAATTTACACCAAATGGAGGACAAGTTGAAGTTTCCTTGTCGGTTTGCAATTCTCAATCTATTCCCTATGCTCAAATTCAAGTACGCGATACAGGTAGAGGAATAAACCCAGAATTTTTACCATATGTATTTGAACACTTCCGTCAAGCGGATAGCAGCACCACTAGAAATTTTGGCGGCTTGGGTTTAGGATTAGCGATAGTTCGTCATTTAGTAGAATTACATAGTGGTACTGTAGTGGCAGAAAGTCAGGGAGAAGGACGAGGAGCAACCTTTACTGTAAATTTACCGCTAATTTCATCTGAAAATTTTGTTGCATCAAACATAAACTTTCAAGCAATACCTAGTTTAGAAGGTATAAAAATTTTAATTGTCGATGATGAAGCTGACACCCGCGAGTTTTTAGCTTTTTTACTCCAGCAATATGGGGCAATAGTAACAGTAGCAGAGTCTGCAGCAGGCGCCTTAGATAAATTTTCAGACATATTGCCAAATATATTACTAAGTGATTTAGGAATGCCAGAAATGGATGGTTATAGTTTAATTCGTCAAATTAGAAATATGCCTATTGAACAAGGAGGACAAATTCCTGCAATTGCGCTAACTGCTTTTGCTGGAGATATAGATAAACAGCAAGTATTAGCAGCAGGTTTTAATCGACATATTGCCAAACCTGTAGAACCTATCGAGTTAGTAACATTGATAGCAGAAATATTAGAAATACAGTAGTGAATTTATGGAGTTAAATTCCCACCTGAAATTATCATCATTAATTTGTGAGAATAATAATTACTTTTACTACTTATAATAAGTATAAGTAATTTCTATTACTTTCCAAAGTTTTCCCAATACTGCTCGGTTAAGGAGATAACGTAGGCTGAAACCCTTATAATATTGTTGTTTATGATGCCGAAAAAAGCTTAACCGAGCAGTATTGAAAGTTTTCCCTTCTTACTTGAATTTTCTCAAATTCAACTATAAAAATATATCTTTAGATAGATGATAAAATTAAAACGTTTATGGATAGGGGTTTTGCGAATAGTTTGAAGAGCAGGATAATCTATATCTAAAGAAAGACCCCTTCAATATATCAAATGACATATAAGTTAGAAAATTATTGCTTTCGTAGTAATTTATGGTCAACATTACTTTGTGATAAATTGATTTTGACTGCTAATTTTTACGAAATTTATTTTTCAAAAAAAATGATAACTCAAGATAAAAACTACATGGATGTGTTTGCTTCATCATCAAAAGCTTCAAACAAGCATATTTTGATAGTTGACGATAATCCAGACAATATTATCTTACTTGAATACATGCTTGAAGAAACTGGATGCCAAATAAGCACTGCCTATTCTGGGAATGAAGCATTGGCAATCATAGAATCTCATCCACCTGACTTAATTTTTCTTGATTTAATGATGCCTGGTATGAGTGGAATTGAAGTAGCATGTTGTATTCGGCGGAATCCATATACACAAAGTATACCGATTGTGTTAGTAACAGCTTATATGGACGATGTTGACTTGGAAGATTATAAGCTCTTTAATGAAAGGCTAGCAAAACCAATTAATGAAAACAAATTATTATTACTGTTAGATTTATTTATTAGTAACAGAGATAATTAACTGATTGAATTTAAAATTTTTTCCTAAAGGCGCCTAAGCAGCTCTGTCCCGCGTGATAAATTTTTCATCGAATTGGTACAAAGTGCAACGGTGCGGAGGCGCCTATAAATATTTTGGACTGCGCGCTATAAAAGCTTTACCTGCACCTGTAAAAGTCAAAGTTATTTGATAACGAAAACTTTTCTTAATTTTCCGTGAAATCACTTAAAAGAAATATCATTATTAAAAGAATATATAAAGTTATTTTTAAATTCCGAAAAATCTAGCATTTAAATTAGTAAAATTACGTAAGAATTCCGATCTCATCTATTTTTGATTATTGCTACTTTACATAATAGATATACCTAATGAAGTTTCGATTAATTCCGTAAAAATATCTAGCCGTTTAGAAATAAGCGGATTAAATTAGTATTCACACGGAAAACAAATAATAAGAGATACACATTTAATATGAAAGCTACTGCGATTGCTTGTCTTATTATCACTGGGATTGGAGCTACTGTTATTGCAAATTCTGCACCCGCTCATGCTGCTAGCTTCAGCACATGTACCACCAGCCAATTTAATATTGCAGATAATGTAACAGGTACATCTAGTTGCCAAATTAGCAATGATTTTAACCAAGACTTTCTAAATACTAACCCTTCTACAGTCAACCAAGCTGGATTTTTTGATTTAACTAACTGGGAGTTCGGTGGCAAAATTGGCGAAAATTCTGGTTATGGTGGCACAGGTTCAGGACAGTCAGGAACTTGGGATATATCCAGTGTGGTTCAAAACTCTTGGAACAATGTTATGCTGGTCTTTAAGTCTGGACAAGGAACAAATCTTGTTGGCTATAAGGTTACTGATGGCATAACTTCTGGAAGTTGGATTTCCCCTTTTGAACAAGCTGCATTCAATTTCAATAGCAACGGTAGTAGAAATGTATCCCACGTTAGTGTTTACTATACCAAAGGCGCCAAACCACCAGTTACTTCAGTTCCAGAGCCAGGTACTATAGTTGCTTTAAGTTTGTATGGTGGTTCAATATTAGTATCGCGTCGTCGTAAAAACCAAACTGTCGGCTAACAATTTATTTACCGCTTCTGAATGCGTGCATTCACGAATCGCGCGTCGCTACTCCAACTTTAGTATTAGGCGCCTTCTCCATTAAAAGTATTGCTACAATTCAAGCTTTATTCTGATGTGTAAGCTCAAGGGAGATTCATATTATATAAACATGAAAGCGAACAGCAAGTGCTGCAAGCTTTCAAATGTAACAAATATACTTAATGGAGTAATGGTTATGAATAACGAAATTAACGCAGTTGAATTATCTTTTGATGAACTTGACACTGTATCTGGCGGTTTGGCTATTAGCTTAGGTGATATTGGTGGTTTTGCATCAGATGCTTCAAACACCTTTAAACAGAAGAATTTAACAGTGGGTCAACAAACCTTCGCGGGTTCTGGTGGCAGCTACACTGCTTCTGTTACTAACTTACAAGAAATCGTCAGCACTGCTGGTCAAGCAATTGCTATTAAGTAATTATACCCCCTTCAACCTCTAATTTCTTCTGGGATAATTTTGTACGGCGCCACTAATTTAAATGTTGGCGCCGTTTTTAACTGCTTTTTATATTATTATTAATACTATCATCCTAAGATTAGTAAACTTTGGGGCATGTCAACTAATAATCGTCGCGTTGTTAACCATTGGCGCCTAAGCAAAACTTCAGATAAACCTTTACCCACGTGGACAGGATGTATAAATACATTGACAGTATAATGCACGTGTTGTTACATACCTGTCTTTACAGTTCGTTACATATAACCGCAAGAACAAGGATGAGTTCTTAGTCAAGCTGTGTCATTTATCCTCCAAGCGGGACTGCATAAAGCGCTACTTTTGTCTTAGATTTCAATAATTTGTGATTGATTGACTGTTTTGGTCGATTACTTTGTCGTAGTGTCACATATTCGATTGCGAGATTGATGGTATTTTATTTAGGTACAAACTCCTTTATCCCAATCGCAATACAAGCTATGACACTCAATTTATATTTACTGCGACATGGAGAAACTACTTTTAGTCAAAGTGGTAATTTCTGCGGTGAAACTGACGCGGAGTTGACTACAGAAGGGATGCAGATGGCAGAAAGTTTTGCTGACGTGTATCAAAAATTGAAGTGGTCTGGCGTTTATGTTAGCCCAATGAAACGCACAATTGCAACTGCCAAGCCATTTTGTGATGCTATTGGTATGGATATGCAGTTGCGTGACGGACTTAGAGAAGGTAGTTACGGCTCTTGGGAAACTAAGAGTAAATCCTTTGTCCAAGAGAATTACCCAGAAAATTATCTAAAATGGTTGACAGAACCCGCTTGGAATGCGCCTTTATGTGGAGAAACTGCGGTAGATATTGCTAACCGTTCTATGCCTGTAATTGCTGAAATTCAAGAAAAACATCCTCAAGGTAATGTTTTAGTAGTTTCCCATAAAGCCACGATTCGGATTATGCTTTGCAGTTTACTGGGAATTGATTTGGGACGCTATCGCTATCGGGTCAATATTTTGGTCGCGTCGGTAAGTATGGTTAAATTTGACGTAAATGGTCCCTTGTTAGAAATACTAGGAGATCGCCATCATCTACCCGATCATCTTCGCTCTCGCCCAGGAACATAACGGGGAACTTAGCGTGCTAAATTTGTGCAAAAAATAAGCTTGAAACTATTGCTGGAATTGCATTACAGCTATTATCACTTTCAAAAAGCCAAGATTGTTGAGATTTGGACTATAAGTGCCTGTAAGCCTTGATTTTAAAGAAAATTATCAGTTGTAGTTAAACAGTTAGCACGCTATGTACGAAAGAACCATTTTTAGCAGCTTTTACTTGTTCTGTAGCTTTTCTAAAATTTTGGGTTTGACTGGACAAATGTAACAAAATTGCTATAATTTTAGGCTCTTAGTCTATATTTATGCTATTTTGCTGAAAAATGAATAAGTTAATAATACGATTGCTCCCGTTTATTATTCCTTTTTTAACAACGATTATTGTTTGTAAGTATTTACTTGCACCGAATATTGCAGTTGCTCGTACTACTAATGTAGATAACGCATCTCGGAATAGTACTGAGTATTTATTTAGACATAATTTATTCCATAGTCCTGATGACTTCCTAAAGGGTAATACATTATCGGAGTTGGGTCGATACTATGTAAAAGTACCATTTAGGCGCCGACCTATGTCAAGTAATCAAAGTTTGACTTATCCAGTTAGCCGTAAAGTGAACCAAGTTGATAATTATCATGGTACTGAGGTTGCTGACCCATATCGCTGGTTGGAAGACCCTGACTCGAAAGAAACTGCTGCTTGGGTTGAAGCTCAAAATCAATTGACTTTTGGCTATTTGAATCAAATACCATATAGAGAGAAGCTTAAGCAGCGTCTCACTAAATTATGGGATTACGAAAAATATGGCATTCCTTTTAAGGAAGGAAGTAACTATTTTTACTTTAAAAATGATGGACTGCAAAACCAGAGTGTTCTTTATACTCAAAAAAGTCTTGATACTGAAGCAAATGTATTACTTGACCCGAATAAGCTTTCTGCTGATGGAACTGTAGCACTTTCTGGTTTATCGATTAGTGATAACGGTAAATTTTTAGCTTACGGTCTTTCTACTTCGGGTTCTGACTGGCAGGAGTGGAAAGTTCGCGATATTGAAACAGGGAAAGATTTAGATGACAATCTCAAATGGATTAAGTTTTCCGGCGCCTCATGGACAAACGATAATAAAGGCTTTTTCTACAGTCGTTACGATGAGCCAAATCAAAAAACTAAACTTGAGGATGTTAATTATTATCAGAAGTTATATTACCACAGACTAGGTACGCCACAATCTGAAGATACTTTAATTTATGAGCGTCGCGACCAGAAAGAATGGGGTTTTAGTGGTAAAGTTACGGAAGATGGACGTTATTTAGTTATCTCCGTATGGTTGGGAACTGATTCTCGAAATTTGGTATTTTACAAAGATTTAACGCAACCTGATTCTAATGTGATTGAGTTAATTAATAAATTTGAGTCAGATTTTAGCTTGGTTGATAGTGATGGTCGCGTTTTATATTTTCGCACCGATTTAGAGGCGCCGCGCGGACGAGTAATTGCAATTGATACAAAAGAACCAGCAAGGGCAAATTGGCGCGAAGTAATTGCCCAAACACCAGAAACGCTCGAAAGTGTGAATATCGTCAATAATTTATTCGTTGCTGACTATCTTAAAGACGCACGTAGTCAAATCAAGATTTTTGATATCAACGGTAAGTTTGTTCGTGATGTTGAATTACCAGGTATTGGGTCAGTTGGGGGTTTTGGTGGTAAACGTACTGACACCGAAACGTTTTATAGCTTTACTAGCTTTACGGCGCCTGGTACTATCTACCGTTACGATATGATAACGGGTAAAAGTAAAGTATTTAGACAACCTCAAGTAGATTTTAAACCTGATGATTACGAAGTTAAACAGGTTTTCTATACGAGTAAAGATGGTACTAGAGTTCCAATGTTTATTACCCATAAAAAGGGTATTAAGCTAGATGGGAATAATCCAACATACTTATATGCATATGGTGGGTTTAACGTATCGCTAACACCAAGCTTTTCTGTCAGTAACTTGGTTTGGATGGAAATGGGTGGAGTATATGCTATGCCTAGCTTACGTGGAGGTGGTGAGTATGGCGAAGACTGGCATCAAGCTGGAATGAAGCAGAATAAGCAAAATGTATTTGATGACTTTATTGCAGCAGCAGAATGGTTGATAGCTAATAAATATACAAAATCCACTAAACTAGCAATTGGTGGTGGCAGTAACGGTGGACTTTTGGTAGGCACCTGTATGACACAGCGTCCAGACTTATTTGGCGCCGCACTACCTGCTGTTGGTGTAATGGATATGTTGCGCTTCCATAAGTTTACCATTGGTTGGGCATGGACTGCCGAATATGGTTCACCAGATAATCCAGAAGATTTCAAAACATTATACGCATATTCGCCACTACACAACCTCAAACCAGGTACAGCATATCCAGCAACCTTAATAACCACAGCAGACCACGATGATAGAGTTGTACCAGCACATAGCTTCAAATTTGCCGCAGCATTACAAGCAGCCCATAAGGGTTCGGCACCAGTGTTAATTAGAATAGAAACAAAAGCCGGACACGGAGCAGGCAAACCAACAACAAAAATTATCGAAGAAGCAGCAGATAAATGGGCATTTCTTACGCGCGTCTTAGACATGAAGATGTAAGATGCGTGAAAGCTTCCAAAAAATAAATTAATATCTTGTGGGATGGGCATCCTTGCCCGTCCTGATATTGGAGGTGCCTATTTGTGAACCACGGTTCACATTTTACGTATATTTAGAATTAAATTGTATTATTTGCTACAAAAAATAGCGTCTTACAAGCGATGAGTCGTAAGAGCAGGACAGAGACTAGCTTAAAAACTTTTATTCATATTTTCAACTTAGCTGCATAAACTAGCTTTACCAGACATATCTAGGTTTAGAGAGAGATGTGAGGTTAAAAAACTTACATTTCTGTAAACAATAGATTAGGTAATAATTACTATGAAAAAGCTTGCTATTCTCTGTTCGGCAATCGCATTGACGTTAATAGGTAACGTGGCTACACATGCAAAAGTAACATCTCAGCCCACTGTACAACAAAATTCTAACATTCCCACAAAAGTTGCTAACCCAGGAATGATTATTGCACAGGCTGGTAATCTAACTGGCGCCTGGAATTGTAACGATGGTGGTGTTTATTTTATTCGCCAAGTTGGAAATCAAATATGGTGGTATGGTCAAAGCAGTGATGGTGGACAAACTTGGTCGAATGTGTTTCAAGGAACGATTACAGGTAGCAGAATAATTGGTAGTTGGGCTGATGTTCCCAAGGGTAGTATAAGAGGTTATGGTGAAATGACACTTAGAATCTCAGGTGGACGCATTCAAAAAATCTCTGGTGGAGAGAATTTTGGTGGTAGCGTCTGGAGTCGTTAATTCGCTCGCTCACGATTAATTTGTGAACCGTGGTTCACATTTGTAGGGTGCGTGAAAGTCATTACAGTTACTCAATGTAACGAAAATTAAACTGCTTTCACGCACCCGAACAGAAAATATAGGTGGCGCCACCCTTTGGATACCTGGCTCCTGATCGAGCGTGTTAAAATGTCCCATGAGAGTCGCTTAAAATAAAAGAATTTTATGCCTGCTCAATCTACGCTCTTAACAAGCAGATTGATTTTGCGCCCATTAACTCATGCAGATGCACCGTTGATTCAAAACGTGGCTAGTGTTCGTGAGATTGCTAATACGATGATTTCTATTCCTCATCCGTATCCTGATGGGGAGGCAGAGCAATACATACAAAGACAAATTGCAGAGTTTCAGGCAGGACATTCTGTTTCATTTGTAATTGAGCGCAAATCTGAAAAAGAATTTTGTGGAATTATCGAAGTCGAGATATAGAACGAGAACATTCTCAGGCAGAATTGAGTTTTTGGTTAGCGGTTGGTGTTTGGGGGCAAGGATATATGAGTGAAGCTTTAAAACCCTTACTTCGTTTTGGATTTGAAGACTTAGGTCTTAACACGCTTTACGCTTACCATATGATCAAAAACCCAGGTTCAGGTAAAGTATTGCAGAAAAATGGGTTTGTACAAGAAGGGATACTACGGCAACGGGTACGGAAGTGGGGAGTATTTGAAGATGTAAAGTTATGGGCAATTCTTCGGAAAGACTGGCAAGATGAAACTACTTATACTCAAAACGGTTATAATTTGACTTTTTAACATGCATAAAAATATTTAAGATGCTACCCTGCCGGAAAACTACGTTAACGTACCTCAGCATGACAGTATAAAAATATTTAAGGTGCCAAATATGACCCTGAAGACCGATATGGGTATTTAAGGCGCCTTTATATTTAATATTTTGGTGGTGAGGATTAGTTGTAAAAAATAAAATAACCTCGGTTGACTTCCGAGGGACTTTCTTCAAAGAGTTGCTGGTTCTCTAAGAATTTCAAATGTTTCTCCGTTGATTGTCAATTCATCGGCGCCGTTACTGCTAGCAACTGCTTCTGTTAATATTCTGGTTGCCCACTCTGTTAAGTTAAGTCCTGATGATTTAGCGATGTCTTGCATTTCTCGCTGCAAGTACGCTGGAATGTGTAAGGTTAATGCGACTGTTTCGAGTGAAGGTATTCGGGAGAGTTTTAACTCTGGTTCACTGTTACGGTAAGTCCAATACTCACATTCATGCGCGCGGGTTTCGCCATCTTTTTCCAGAAAGTTTAATTTACCTAACTGGTAACAATAGAAGTTTTCTTTTTCTTCTAGTAATTCCGGACTACAATTCAAACAGTTCCAACAACTTCGTATTGGTGTACTTGGTGTACATGATGATTTTGGCTGTGTATGTCCTGCATGTGATGTTGCTGTGTCTACACTTTGAGGTGTGTATGATTTATGCTCTGTTCGTGATTTTAGCTTCTTTTTGCCTTTACTCCTATTCGATTCAGAGTTGTCGTTTTGTTTTTGGTATGCTTTTACTACTTGAATGATGTGGGTTGCTGTGATTTTACCGTTCGGCGCCGTAGAAACTGCTTGTTGCCAAACTTTTTGTTGTTCGGATGGTGGTAATGCAGTTAATGGACGCGCTTGACGTTCGTTAGCGGGAAGAATTTGTGAACCGTGGTTCACATTTTCATAAACCGCAGCAGCATCTATCAGGTAGTAAGCGGAACGTCGGGACATTTCCCAACGGTTGATGCAATACTCCTCGAAGGTGTCGTAACATTGCCTATACAATCGCTTATCGCGCAGTATACGCAACGCTTGTCCTATTTCCCAAAATGCCCGCAAACCTCGCTGAACGGTTGATTCTAAACTTTGTAGCTCTAGAACTTCAGCTTCGGAAAGCGCTTCTGGGTTGTTGGTATTTATTTGGTCTACATTACTATTCGGAGTTGAAGCAACTGCTAATTCTTGCTCACCGCCACTAGATAGTTGAAAAGTTGCACAGGAAGCAGTAAAGTCTAGATGTTCCATCGATATCCTTTATCTCTGGGTTAACGACTGCGTTATTGTTTATTTATCCATGAACTATCCACGGCGCCAGCACTTACTGTCACCGCTTTGTCAACGCTCTATACATATTCCGATTATATTGCACATGCAATAAATAATATTGCACAAGTTCTGTGCTTTATGCAAACTTTTTACGTTTTGTATTGATTTTCCGTTCAAGGAATATAGGTAATTAGCCTTTTTTGTTTGTAGTTTCGTTTAAATTTTGCTCAAACCCTTGTAAATACAGGAGTTATACTTTTAAATAGGGTATACAAACCTTATAAATCTAAGAACGTGAGCGCTTTACCTCAACTGCTACTCAAGCGGGGGTATGGTCGGCTTTACATTAAATTTGCCTGTTATTGAAGTTACCAAGGTAAAAATTGTGACTGCCACATCTGTACCATCACTCATACAAGCGCGCCAAAATCGACTAGTTCAGTTGATGGAACAGCTGTTGCAAGATGGCTGGACTCAAACTGGAATAGCTGAGTTTATTGGCGTAGAGTTTACAACGGTGTACCGCTGGGTAAAGGGGAAGACCGTTCCCGAACCGGAGTCTAGGAACTTTGAGAAGTTAGCCCGCTTGAGTGGCGGAACTTCTCAAACGCTGCAAAAGTATCTAGATGGTGAAATAACTTTATCGGTATATCGTCAAGGTGTGGCAGGTAGGATGATGACTCAAGTAAAAAAGCGCTCGTCGAAACCCTCGAACGAGAAGATAAAGCAAGAGGTTTTAGCGAAAATTCGCTTGCTCGAACCCGCAGAAATTGCTGAAATTATTTCTGTCACTGCTGCTTTTCTAGCACAGCAAACGTAAAAAGTTAAGAGTTAGGAGTTAGGAGTTAGGAGTTAGGAGTTAAGAGTTGGGAGTTGGGGGAGGGGATGCGACCAGTTAGTTGGCGAAAGCTCTTGGTTGGGGAATTTAGTTGGAAAAGGCTAGTAAGGTCTGCTGCTCTTATATATTTACTTTTTGCTGTTTTCGTCTATTTTCGGGCTGACAGTATGATTTTCTTACCTCAGCCATCTAGTTATCAAGACACAAAAGAGATTATCAAGCTTAAAAGTCGAGATGGTATTGAGCTTTCAGCGCTGCATTTAATTAATCCTGCCGCAAAGTACACTATACTCTATGCTCACGGCAACGCTGAAGATTTGGGAGATATTAGGCAAGTACTAGAGAATCTAAATGCATTAGGTTTTAATGTATTTGCCTATGACTATCGTGGTTATGGCACAAGCCAAGGAACCCCCTCAGAACAGAATGCCTACAAAGATATAGATACTGCTTATAACTATTTAACTCAAGTTTTAAAAGTGGCGCCACAAAATATTATTGTATACGGGCGTTCGGTTGGTGGTGGTTCTGCTGTAGATTTAGCAAAGAGAAAGCAAGTAGCTGGTTTAGTGTTAGAAAGTACTTTTACTTCAACTTTTCGTGTTAAAGTTCCTTTTCCAATTTTACCGTTTGACAGGTTTTCCAATATTGACAAAATCGATGATATTAAAGCACCTGTACTAGTTATGCATGGTAAAGAGGATAATGTGATTCCTTTTTGGCATAGTCAACAGCTTTTTGAGAAGGCGTCATCACCAAAGCTGAGTTTGTGGGTAGAAGGCGCCAGTCATAATGATTTTACATATGTAGCTGGGAGCCGTTACGGTAAAGTTTTAAAGGAATTTATTAACCTAATTGAAAAGTAGTTTTATACGCTAACCTATCCTAATAACACAAGATATTGGATTGGCAAAGCGAGGAATTATATATTTAGTTATTTGTGTATCATTGCTAAGTAACGGATTTAGTAAACCGTAAAAACACTGCTTTGCACTATCCTGCTAAAATTAAGATGGTAAAATGCACAGTTTTTAATGTAGCATTTTTTACTAGTTTTAACCGTACTGTTAGATTTTGAAATAATTTGGGTACTCTTAGAGAGTAATTAAATAATCAAATAGTACTCGAATATTGAAACATTTAAAATCTAATTTAATAATTTTAAGGATTAATTATAGATTATGCAAGTTTGTCTAGTTACAGGTGGTAGTTCTGGTGTTGGTCTAATGACTGCTGTTGGTTTAGCTAAATTAGATAATCATGTACTTATTGCTGGCCGTTCTGCAAGTAAAGGCTCTAAAGCTGTAGAATATATTCGTCAAACTACTGGAAATTCAAATGTTGAATTTCTTTCGCTTGACCTGGCTTCTTTAGATTCTGTTCGCAATTGTGTTAACATTTTTATCGCAAAAAAATTACCATTACATATATTAGTACTTAATGCAGGTATATTTAATCGCCGAGGTACAACAAAAGAAGGTTTTGAACTAATTTGGGGAACTAATTATCTAGGGCATTTTTTGCTTATACATTTGTTATTTGATATTATGCAAAAATCTGCTCCTGGTCGCATTGTCATTGTAGCTTCAGATTTAGGATTACGACCAAATGATATTAGTTGGGATTTATTAGTTAAAAAAACACATTTGAATTTTCTAGAATTATATTCTGTTTCTAAATTTTGTTTATTGCTATTAACACAAGAGCTTTCTCAAAAATTAGCTAACTCTCAAGTGACTGTAAATGCAGTTCATCCAGGATTTGTACAATCTAATATTACTATTTGGCATCGACTAAGTAAATATTTAGGTATCGGTATTTCTCCAGAAAATGGTGCATATAGTACTCTTGTTTGTGCTACCTCACCAAAATATTACAGTATCACTGGGCAATTTTTAGACAATCATGCTCAAGAAATTACTTTACCTTTAAATGTGCAGAATAAAGAATTATCGCAAAAATTGTGGGAGAGAAGCTTATTGTGGACAGGTTGTAATGAACCAATAAATAAACACTCAATTAGTTACGATGGTAGCGATGGAATTTGGGGACCGTATAAGCTTAGTTTAACTAGACAAGAGATGGCTGTAATTCAAGACGAAATACTTTACAATCTTTTGCCAAATTACTCTATTAAATTGTTGTTAAGTCACTTAATTAGAGCGATTATTAAAAAAGATTTTGGCTCAATTATGATGACGTTATCACAATATTTTTTTAAAAGTTTTAGTATGGAAAGGCACTTAGATTCGCCTGTAATTATGCAATTATGTCAAGATGAAAAATTACTAGAAGAATTAACAACACATTTAGGAGAAAATTTTTTGCTATGGAGGTCTGAAATTTGGGCCAATTATCCTGCTCAGAAAATAATTCCTTATTGGCATCAAGATTCATACCCTTACTTGATTAAAAGTCAATCTAAAAATATTTATGCTTATATCGCTTTAACAGAAATTAATGAATATAATGGTTTTGAATATATTCCAAAAAAATATCTTCAAAATTGCTCTATAAAAATTACTGACCCTTTCAGTGGTAATAAGTTTTTTGAAATTCCTGAAGAAGTTACAAAAAAGGCGATTCCCGTACTGTTACAACCAGGTGAATTTATATTATTTACTGATGAGCTTATACATTGTTCTTTACGCAATAATAGCGGTAAAGTAAGAATCGCTTTAACTCTAAGATTAACTCAGTCAGGTACAAAAGTTTTACAGGGTTATACTTCTAATTATTACCAACCAATAACTTTGCACTCAAAAAATAGCTAACTTTATATTTCTCAACTAACCTCAACGACTCTAATTTTTTGACACAGCTTCTATTATATCCGCACCTTTGCTGGCGCCACCCAAATGTGGAGCTTTAACTCACCGGAATGCACCAGTCCGAGAAACCGGGCATAAGAGCGAAAAATTTTGCGCGCGTACCTTTAATTTGTCGTACAGAAGCCCGGTTTCTTAGGCTTTAACCAAGAAAAATTAGACACTTAAGTATTGGCAACCAGCTTATGCTACTAGCGGATGTTTTTATAGCGCTGGAAATTTACTTGCTGCGTTGTCTAATACTAGTATCCAATCGTTGCCTCGTCCTTTGGTTGGTGGTGTGAATTTTCTGGTTTCTGTTTTGGAAAATTCTTCTGCTTTTGTTCCTTTTCCTTGACGTGGATTGTACCACTGAGCTTTGATTCGATTGCCTTTCATTTTTGATAGTTTAACTGTAATAGGGTTTCCTGTTGGTGTGTAAATAAATGCAAAGCTTCCATCATCGGCGCCTGCTGCTCTTATATCTTCTGTACCGTTTATAATAATAGACTGCTCTGGTACGAGTTTTGTATAAGGTCGAGATTCAAATAATCGTTTTAAATAACCCATTTGGGTTGCCCCTGGTTGTGCTAATGCTTTTTTCCAAGGTGTTCTTGCTGCTGATATCGGGTCTCTTGTTGGTTGCCACATCTGCCAAATGTTATGGTTCCCGTAAGTGTGACCACAGGCGCCTGCTAGCATTGACCAATAGGCAGCTTGCCTAACATCAAAATCATCGAACCAACCATTTTCTGGTTTCCAATTAATTGGGTGGTCTTCATAACATGGTTCTCCGTCAAGTGTGGGTTTTGACGGACTTAAAAGATAGTTTTGTGATGTAACTTTATAATTGGGTATATTAATAGCCATGTGACCCGATTGGAACATGTTAAAGTCAAGCCAATCATCATTATGGAACCAGGTTGCTGAATTTGAGCCACCCTGTGGATGGTAGGTCATTAAATGATTTCCTGTATCTCCCTGTTTTAACCCTTTTGCCATAGACCGAATTATAGCTAAGTGATTATCGTTCTCAGGGCTACGGTCTCCGCCTAGAATCCATATAATAGGCTTGTTTCTATAACGTTTGCCAAGATAGGCGCCGAAAGCTTCAGCATTTGTGGGTGTAAATATTTCTGGACCAACACCCCATAGCTTTTTCCATTTATCTCCCCATGTTGGTAACATTCCTATGTAAAGCCCTAGTTTTTCGGCTTGATTTACAATGTAATCAACATGCTGAAAGTAAGCTTCATTAGGTTTGGTAGGGTCGTTATCTTTTAGCGGCAGGTTTCCGTAAGCGTTGGGTTGCCTAAGTCCATCAAGTTCTGCTAAAACAACAGCTTGAATGACGGTAAATCCTTTGCGGGCACGGTCTTGTAAATATATAACTGCCTCTTCACGATTTGCTCGATGGAATAGTTCCCAAGCTGTATCTCCAAGGTAGAAGAAGGGCTTACCATTTTTTTGAACTAAAAAACGTTTGTTTTGCTGCACTCTGAGAGTTTGTCCTGCTTGAGTTTTTTGTGAACAAGATACCGACAAAGCTATCCCTGAGCAGAGACTGAGAAAAGTACGTCTAGTTAAAGGTTTGTGCATCTTTTTAAAGGATTCGTCGCATTATTAATTAAAGCGCAGGGTAAAGGTATTGATGATGATTTTTTTGTGAAGCTAATAAGTTAAATGTAACTTCAAGCGTAGAAGCATCTCTGACTGATGGGTGATTTGGCGCCAGTTAAAATTGAATATTCTTGTGTGTATGGATGGCGATAAATATTAATTTTGAGGAATTTGAACGTGAAACGCTCTAATGTATCTAAATTTTTGGGAACTAGTTTGCTAGTAGCTAGTTTGGTAACTGTACCTGCTACTATGCGCGCTTCTGCTCAGACTGGTGATACCAATACAACAACAACTACTACCGAACGCATAGTTGTGAATGATGCTGACCGCGCAACTGATAATAATTTTGCTGATGGTGACTGGGGATTAATGGGTTTACTTGGTTTATTTGGTTTACTAGGTCGTAGAAGTAAGAAAAACGTTGAAACTGTTGCTTATGATGACCGGGGTACTGTTGGTACTTCTGGTACCCGCGTTCGTTAATTTGAACGTGGTTATATAAAGATGGGAATATATAAGAGAGACTGTACATGTACGGTCTCTCTATCGTTTATTATGGGAACGCGCATTAAAATGCCTGGTCGAGTTAGAGTTGGGTTTAATTTCGTAGTTGGTTATAAATAGTTCTTTACCTTTTTTGGCGCCGTTTAAATTTGGCTCTATGTATTGTAGAATAAAATAATGTTTGCTAGCCTGCTTATAGGCAATAAATATATAAGGGAATCAACTATGCCTTCTCCCTTTTTTGGAATGAATCCCTATTTGGAGCATCCATCTTTATGGTCGGGTATTCACCATAGATTGATTACCGCGATTGCCAATGACTTAGCTCCCCACATTCGACCTAAGTATATTGTTGCTGTTGAGGAGCGAGTCTATCAAATCAGCCCAGAGGAATCTCTTTTAATTGGTGTTCCTGATGTCTCGGTACAACGTGTACAAAAGGCAACTAATAGTATTGATTCCAGTGTTGCGGTTGCTGCTGCGACTGCACAGCCAATAGAAGCAACAATTCCCATACCAGAAATTTTAACCGAAGGTTATCTAGAAATTCGCTCAGTAGAAACTGGGGAAGTTATTACAACCATTGAGATTCTCTCGCCTAAGAATAAGCTATCAGCCGTTGGTCGCCTACAATATGAAACTAAGCGGCAAAGTGTGTTTAGTAGTTCCACTCATTTGGTAGAAATTGACCTACTCCGTCAAGGAAAACCAATGCCAATTTTGAGTCCAAAAGTTGAGAGTAATTATCGCATTTTAGTCAGCAGGAGTGATACTCGTCCAAAAGCGGAATTTTATGCGTTTAATCTTCCAGATAGAATTCCCCAGTTTCCTTTACCCTTACGCTCAGAAGATACAGAACCTGTGGTTGATTTACAAAAGTTAGTGCATGAAATCTATGACCAAGGAGGATACGACCTTAGACTTGATTATAGTCGTCAACCAATGCCCAACTTATCAGAAACGAATGCTGCTTGGGTTGATAAAGTGTTGCGGGAGCAAGGATTAAGGTTGGGTTAGCACAGTGGTATTTTCTCGTGGTTGACAAGTATTTTTTTTTATATCAATATACTACCCGTTTCGGAATTAATTGCACGGGGATGGTTAAATGAGTCAGCGTAGGGAGTATTTAAAAGCAACTTCTCTTTATCTCAAAACAAAACTTCTTCCTTCTTTCTTCTTACGAGCGTTCAACGCCTAAGTAATTACCGAAATAATGTAAGATTTTCTTAGTATTATGTAGGCGTATTTTATAATCATGGGTATAGGTGCAGTTGCAATTGGAAGAAATGAGGGGCAGCGGCTAGTGCGCTGTTTGAAATCGCTTATTGAGAACCTTCCACCAGGGACACCAATAGTTTATGTTGATTCGGGTTCTACTGATGGTAGTGTGAATATGGCAATATCTTTGGGTGTGAATGTTGTAGAATTGGATATGTCACGTCCATTTACGATGGCACGAGGATATAACACTGGGTTTAACTATATATGTGAGCATTTTCCATTTGTTGAGTACGTTCAGTTCATTGATGGTGATTGCGAAATGCTTTGCGGATGGATAGAGCCAGCGTGTATGACCTTGAGCAATAATATTGAAATCGCAATTGTTAGTGGTAATTTGCAAGAACGGCAACCTGAGTTATCTATATATAATCGTCTTGCTCAAATGGAATGGAATACTCCGTTAGGGGAAGTTAATGCTTGTGTTGGTATTGCAATGATGCGGGTTAGCGCGCTGAATGCGGTTAATGGTTATAATGAATCGCTGATTGCCGGTGAAGAGCCAGAAATGTACTTCCGTTTACGGCAATTAGGGTGGAAAATTTGGCGTATTGATGTTGATATGGCAGTACATGATGCTGCTATGTTTAAGTTTAGCCAATGGTGGAAGCGCTCAATGCGTTCAGGATGGGCATTTCAAGAAGGTGTGGTAATGCATGGTTCTCATAATGAAAGATTTTGCGTTCGTCAAGCGATGAGTAATTGGTTTTGGGGAATTATCCTTCCATCAGGAGTATTATTAATGCTATGGGAAACATCGGGTTTAAGTTTGTTGTTGCTGGTGGCTTATTTTTTGTTATTTTGGCGTATATATAAATATCGCATTACTCAGGGTGATATACACGAACATGCGCGATTGTATGCATTTTGGTGTGTTTTATCAAAATTTCCCCAAGCGATAGGACAGTTGAAGTACTGTTGGAATCAATGGCGCAATCAACAAGCGACTTTAATTGAATACAAATGATAAAAAACACTACAAGCACTGTTAATTGCTGGCTATTGACCAGATGTTTTTCTGACTATATTGAGGAAATTATGTAAGATTTTGGAGTGGTTATCTTGGCGCCAAACTATCACCATTTGAAACATCGGTACATTTTCGATGATTTCTCGATACACAAGACCAGTGGCTGGTTTTATTTATGCGACGAGCGTAGATGTGCTTCTGTTGTGATTGTCCTTTTTAAATGGAACGGGCAAGGATGCCCATTCCACAAGAGATGATTTTACTTTTGTTTAAGTTTTAGAGAATTTCAAGTAAAATAGGGTTTAATTATCTATTTACGGCGCCTCGTACTAGAATGACTGTGCTTTCAACACCGGATGCTATTGCTTCGGGTATGTTTCCGTTTATTGCTTGTTGTAATAGTCCTTCGCGTGAGGCGCCAATAATTACTACGTCGTAGTGTTCTTTGTTTGCTAGATTAATTACTCCTTCACTAACTGAGTCTGATTTTATAGGTTCTGCTATGACGGTACTCTGAAGTTTTCGGTTACGGATAAGTTGACGTATTGCTTCTTCTAATACTTTCATATCTGGTTTGTCTTCGCTTGTATTAAAAACTCTGGTTAAACGAATTTTTGAGTCTTTACCTAATGTGACTAATGCTGGTAATAATTTTATTGCTAGCCAAGCGTTTGGCCCTCCTGCCATTGGTACTAACCAATTGTTGAATTTAAGTTCGGGTGTATGAGGTGTTGGTAATATTACGGTATTTGAAGAAAATTCTGGGGGTTTACCTGTTTTTACATATTCTCGTATGGAAGCTGAGATAAGTTTGGATTTTAAACTTTTTGGTTTATATTCTTTGCTTACCCCCAGTTTGACAAGCACTACTTCACAACTCGCTTGTCTAATTACTGTGTCTACTACGTTACCAAATATACGTCCGGGTGTGGAGGTGCTACCTTTCCATCCCATTAAAACAATGTCTATATGACGTTCGTTTACTGTTTCTAAGATAGATTGAGAAATGTCGTGTGCTACGCGAATTTGCGTATGAATGGGAATTTTTGATTTTTTGCCTAGTGCTTCGACTTGACGTAACAAACGTCTACTTTTTGTTGTGCGTACTTCGCTTTCTGATGGTGAACTATAACGAGGAACGATTACGGTTTGTACACATTCTATTTCGTAGTGTCGGTCGCGTGCAATCGCTATTGCCATTTTAATTAATGTTACGGCTGTTTCTGGATTTGCGATTGGAAGTAATAATCTTCCTCTTCCTACACTTGGGGAACGTGTTTGATATACAACGTAAGATGGTTCGGGTGTTGGGCCTGTTTGGGGGTTTTTACAGTTGAGATGGTCTGCTTCTGCACGAATTATATCCGCGCGCGTGATTATTCCAATTAGTCGGCGCCCTTCTACTACTGGTAATCTACTAATTTGATAGCGGTCGAGTAAATATAGTACATTACTTAAAGTATTTTTGGGTGTTACCGATACTGGTTGCGGTGTCATTATTTCTCGTAATGCTTGCTCGTGCGATAAACTCAATTCACGCACTTTTAATAAATCTGATTGCGTTACAATTCCTACTAACTTTGATTCTTCAACTACTGGAAATCCTCGATGGTGTGACCGGGAAAAAGCTTGAATCGCTTCTTCTATCGTTATATCCGCATCTAACGATTCAACCCGACTTTGCATTACTTCTCTTGCTGTTAATCTTGTTAATAATCCTTCAGGCGCCTTTGCTTGTTCTATATCTATACCGTTTAATTTTAAAAGCTTGTCGTATAATGACCCAGGCACTAATTTCTCGGCAACAAGATATGATGTAACTGCACAAATCATTAAGGGTAATACTAAAGTAAAATTGGTCGTCATTTCAAATACGATGACGATGGCTGTTATGGGAACTTTGGAGACACCGCTAAAAAATGCCCCCATCCCTGCTAGGGCAAACGTGGTTATCGAACTTTCTCCTAGTAAATAATATTGACATGCCCCAACTAAATGCCCCAAACATGAACCTAATATCAAACTTGGCGCAAATAATCCTCCTGGGGCGCCGGAACCAAATGCGACTAAAGTTAAAAGAAACTGCGCTGCAAATACTAGCAAGGCTAATGGCGCATCGGGTATATTTGGTTCGTTTGGTTCATTTGCTCCGATTATAAATTCCCGTAAACCTGTGTTATCACGAAATGACTCTGGCAGTATTGCTATGACTATTCCAGAAAATAATCCTGCTAATGCTACACGTAAAGGTAAACTAATATGCAATCTACGGTATAGTTTAATACTATACACTAAGCCTCGATTAAAAAATGCCGCGAAAACACCTGCGAGAATACCTAGAAGTAGGTAAAAAGGGATATCTATAAGGGCAAAAGTACTGAAGTTTTGATTTGTGCTGTAAGTAGCTTGGAGGTCGAGTTGTAAAGTACCACCACCTAATAACCTTGAAACAACTCCGCCAATAAATGAAGCGATGATAGCGGTTCCGAGTGTGATTCCTGATAAATCTTGAAGTAGTTCTTCTACTATAAATAAAACTCCCGCAATTGGGGCGTTAAATGCTGCTGCTAGTCCTGCACCTGCACCTGCTGCTATCATTTGGCGCCGATGGTCGGGTGAAGTTGGAACTAAGCGACTTAATGCTGCTGCAAGTCCGGCGCCAACTTGTACTGTTGGACCTTGGCGCCCTAGTGTTAAGCCAGAACCAATGGCAAGTAGGGCGCTAACTAACTTTACACAAGCTACTCGTAATGATAGTTTAATTGGAACATTCGCGAGTGATGCTTTAACTTGGGGAATTCCACTCCCTGATGCTTCTGGCGCCAATCGCTCGACAAGGAAACCTGCCATAAATCCAAAAAGGGCGCCGACTACTGGAAGTGCTATCCAAGGTGGTAACAAGTGCGATGTGTGAACTCGCCATGTACCTAAAGCACCCGAACCTAATTTCAACAGTACCGCAGATAGCGCAGCAACTAATCCAATCAGCGAAGCTTCGGCTATCGCTAAACCTCTTCTTGGTTGCAATAAATTGCGAAACCGTTGAGGAAGAACCGGAGAAGCCATAAAGTTTGTTGGTTAAAAGGGGAAAACCCTGAGATTAAGTAATGTGTAAATGATAGCTTACGAGTCGTTGTTAACTTTTGTTGTAACTGATAATCCCTCTACAATCAAAGAGGGGGTATAACATGAACCATTCCAATCAGCATCATTACCTAAAGATACGAGTTGTTTTAGGGCTGTGTAAACGTTTCCTGCTACCATCGTATCTTTGATTCGACCCGTAACTTCACCATTTTTGACGTAGTATCCTAAATCAACGTTGACAGAAAAATCACCAGATATTCCACTGGCGCCTCCGAGCATTTGGTCTACAATTAAGCCAGAGTCTAACTGAGTTATCAATTTTTGTAACGGCACAGTTCCTGGCTGAATTAAAAAGTTAAATAAACCAGGAGTTGGATAACTGCTCAAAGTTGGACGAAAGCCATTACCTGTACTGTTTGTACCTAAATTGCGTCCAGTGGCACGGTCGCTATAAAAATTCTGTAAAACACCATTTTCAATAAATACTCTTTTCTGTGTTGGTGTACCCTCATCATCGAATGGACAACTATAAGGACCAGCAATAGGGTCTTGATATATAGTTAACTGAGCATCCATTACAGGTTGACCAATTCGCGAAGCCCACGGTGAAGCTTTTTCTAATACACGTTTACCGTTGAGTGCAGCTTGTACGGTACCCCATAACATATCCGCTGCTTTAGATGTAAACAAAATTGGTACCCGTCCACTTGGTAACGTCACATTTTCTTTTGCCCAGTCTAATCTTTGAATAATTTGCTGTGCTATTTTTTCTGGGTGTAAACTATCGCGATTTGTTTCACCATCAGAAACACTCAAAAAATCTTCGCCTCGTACCCACTCACCCGATAAGTAACAAGAGAGTGTAGTGTCGGTATAGCAACAATCTAATCCTTCCGTGTTGACAATACGTGTCGTTTCTGAATCGCATTCCCAATCACCATTACACAAAACCTCTGGATAAGCATCACGGATAATCGCAATAGCTTCTTTCCCCCAATCAACTAGTACAGATAAAGGTACAGATGAACCAACATCTCCAAAAACTGGTTCGTTAACTTGTGCTAACTCTATAAGTTCGGATGAATTAAGTAGTGATGAAGCAAGCGCGCGTTCTACCATTGCTTTGGGGTCAACCGAACCGTATGCGACAGTTAGTCCTGGACAACCATTGTGCCACAACCGTAATACAGTGCCTTCTGAAGAACTTGTTTCGATTTGTTTGAGTCGATTTGCCTCAAAAAATACTGGTTGAGATAAAGACCGTGATTGATACACCTCAGCATCCGATGCTCCTGACTTGATGGCAAGTTCTAAAAGTTCTTCAGGAAGAGGTAAAGGTGGAAATTGATAAGGCGCCATGATTTTTATTAGTTAGGAGTGAGGAATGAGGAGTGAGGAATTAAGAGTCTAAATTCTGCACTCCTAACTTCTAACTCCTAACTTCTAACTTCTAACTCCTAACTTTTTACTCCTAGATCACTTTACGGTAGAACGACATCTTGCAAAAGCCAAAATCCTGCAAAAGATTCTGATTCGGGACTTGACTGGACGCCAATAAAATGCACTCCCGAAGCTTTTTGTTTGGCTGCTTCAAATGAAGAAGCTTCGCTTTGCATTTGTGGTGTACGAGTGCTTGCTAATACCCAACTTTCGGTGGCGCCTGTTTCTAGTACCAATCTTCCGTTCAAACTAGGGTCAAATCTTAAAGAAGCTAATTCTAAACCTGACATCCAAGCTGCTAATGGTAATGCTCGTCCTGAAAATAATAAGATACCTGGAATTTTGGTTGAATCTTCAATACCAATCATAGATAAAGGAAATGCTTCTCCAAAACCAATATCCCATTCGGACATTTCCGCAAAATCACTCGCATTTAATGTTACAAATCCCCATTTTTCACTTTCTAATGCATCGGGTAAACGCTGTGGTATAGGAGCATCTAGACGTACCGATGGATTAGTGCCTCCTTGGTATCCAGGTTCATTTGGATACACTTCTTCCATTCTAAGTTGGAGCCATTTATATAATACTAAGATACGCCGACTTGGTTGCACGGCAATTCCCGCATCAGTACAGGCTTTGGTTATCATATTATTCATTTGGCGCCGGAAGAAGCGAATGCGAACGGGTGGACTTGGTGCTTTTTCGACCGCTTCATTAATTGCCACCCGTAACCACCCTGAGTTTACTTCACTGCTAGGGCAATATTTCGCGAAACGAAACAAAGATTCGGGATTGGCGCTAACATCCGTAGGACTCTCACAAATCAACACTTCCCATACTTTTTTTTGATTCTCATCCAAAATTGGCCGTGAGTAGAAATCTAGTTCCCAAATACTGCCCATGCTAATCCCATCATTCCTAAGCTACATTTCTTATATCTCTTATGATATAGGCGAACGACACGCAAGGAAGCTTTCATCCGCCGCAATGGTACAAAGTTATTGTTGTTAGTTTCTTTAGATTTACAGCAAGCAATTAATCTTAATTATAAATATCAAGAAATGGCGCCAATTTACTCGGACTTTGATAACATCCGTAATGACACGCGCTTTCAAAGATTAATTTCATCACAGTAGCAGCTTATTTGTTAAGCTAAGTAACGTTTTCAAACTCATGCGGCGCCAAATTTCACGTCAGCATTCTTATTAAACTCGGTTACAATAGCGATAATTTCATTAATATCACTATCATTACTAAACACACCCTCGCGCACCATCTTGATGTTCATTAGTAAACGGCGCCTCATAAAGCATTCCTGGGTCCATCACTCCGTTTTGTGTGAGATAATCAATAATCATTTCTACAAAGCGTATTTGATTAGCGTTAAAGTTTTGTTTTTGTAGATACTTATTAAATGCTTGTTTTGCAGCAATAGGTCTAAACCTACAAGTGTACGAATAAAGCTTTTGATATTAACGGCGCCATATACTTGTTGAAACTGCTCTCTACTTTCGATTATCTCAGAACCGTATACCATTTTTTCAAGTGCAGTTACATCAGAGTAAGTTAACGGTACGTTGCGTTTTAGTGCGCGCGATAGCAACGTGGTTTTGGTTCTCACGAATATATGTTTCTACTTTTTTACAATACTGTTGCTTACTAAAACCAGTTTGGTGAGTTGGTACAGAAACCTCTTCCAGTTCTTCGAGTTCATCAATAAAGTCAGTATATACAATAGCTTGCTCTTCACGGTCTATAAAGTTGATTAAATCACGTAACTGGCGCCGGATGCTTTCTAACATTTCTGGTGTTACATCAGTCCACCAAGTTTCTGTTTGTAATTCCTCTATTAACGGTAACTGTGCTTTTACCATTGGAACAGTACGATGACAGTTCCAAGCGTTGCATATTTGGAAAAATTGAGTACAGGCGCCGTGAATACTCTCTTCATGTATTAATATTTACAATTGATGGAGTAACAAATTAATGACTAAGTTCCCCTACGATGAGTTTTCCAAAAATTACCTGAGAGAATTGTTATCATCAATTGGCAAAGTTGACTCAAGCGGCAAACTTGCTACTGAAATAAAAGAGATAGATGTTTATTATACTCTTAACCAAGAAGAGCCTGTTGATGAGCAAAAGAAACAAACTCTTGGGTTGTTAGGAAGATTTGCAACAACACCTGCAATTTTTGAACCTTACCGCAATGCTGTTACAGCGGATGGAGTTCGCGTTTGTGCCAACAAGTTATTTGATGTTTTTGCTGATATCAAGCGAACAACGCAAAACAAAACTGTTAAAGCAATCGAAGCAGAACTGCCGCTTTTATGGGTTTTGTCTCCCACAGCTTCGCCATCTCTACTCAAAGGGTTTTCAGCTACACTAAAGGAAGGGTGGATGGAAGGTGTTTATTTTTGTGGCGAACACTGGAAAACCGTGATTGTCGCAATACACAAGCTACCACCTACACAAGAAACGCTATGGCTAAGGGTGTTAGGCAGAGGTAAATTTCAGCAACAGGCAATTGCAGAACTGCAAGCGCTTCCTGAAGATAATCCTTTGCGTAATACTGCAATGCATTTATTAAGTAACTTAAAAGCAATAATCCAAGTTAAACAAGATAAGAATAAGGAGGATGATAGATTAATTATGCAATTATCACCAATTTATGAACGAGATTTAGCAGAAGCACTGCTCCAAAAAATTAACCAAGGTATCAACCCTGAACTGCGTACCCAGTACCAAACACTTCGTGCGAAAAAAGAAGCTGAAACTCTTACAGACGCTGAATATAACACTCTAATTCAACTTAGTAATACTATCGAACAATTCGGCGCCCAACGCCTTGAAGCTCTTGCTAACCTTGCTCAACTTCGCGCCTGTTCTCTATCAGAGCTTATGGTTTCATTAGGTATTCAACCTGTTACATATGTCGAGTGAATATGTTCCTGTGGCACTAAAGCAACTGGTGTTTGAGCGTGCGCGTGGTTTGTGCGAATATTGCCGTAGTCAAGCAAAGTATTTTATTTGGAACGAAGATACAACGCAAATGCTAGGTATTACACCAACAGGACGGGCAACCGTTACTCTATTCCAAACCAACCGTGAGGGTGTGGTTAATATGCGTCGAGTCCTTGTCATAATGAATCAACACCCACCTGATTAATCTTTTAGATACGTGTTCTAGGAGTAAAGGGAAATGGGCGCCGTCACCCTAAGCACCATAGAATGGTGTGGCTAATACAACGAAGCCCACCTACGTGGGCTAAAGACAACAGCCCACGCAGGTAGGCTTTGCATCAATAGCCCTACCATTCTATGGTGTAGGCGATATCGGCATTAATGAGTCAGACCTAACATTTGCAAATGGCGCCTTTTTTAAAAGAGAGATAACCCCCCACGTAGTTTCTCGTATAGGCAGAATGATTACAGTTCTCCCCTAAACGCGCGATGAAGGAGAGAATTGAAGAGTTTATTTGTAGCTTTTTCTCCATTATCGTAATTCTCAAGACATTTGAGAGTCCTTATATAAAAGTTAATAAACTGTTCTTGAAGTGCAATAGGAGGCAAAGGAATCTCCACTCTTGATATTTGCTGTGCATTTACATTAAATTGAACAGCTGTACGGCCTGCTAAATCGCGTAACTTCTGTAAAATAAGTTTCGGCGCCTCATATTCAACTTCTGCATACTCTACTTCTTTATATCTATTAATCGATAAATCATAACCGTTTGCTTGTATTTCATCCTTGGGTACAAAAAACGCTTTACCCCCACGCTCTACTTTCGGGGTTTCTTCATTTTGATCTAATAATGGTAATCCTTTATAGCTGCCATCTTTTACAGCTACATCCGGCGCCACTCTTGAGTGCCATCGTTGTAATAAATCTGGTATATCATTCTGTTGTACAGGTTGACGTTTATCATCAAGAGATAAACCATCTGCTGTCATATCGTAGAACCAAACCCAATCTGTACCTCCGGCGCCTGTTTTTGTAAAGATTAATACTGCTGTTGATACACCTGCATAAGGTTTAAATACTCCTGAAGGCATTGATATCACACCATCGAGCTTGTGATTATCTACAAGCATTTGCCGGACTTTCTTATGTGCTGTTGATGACCCAAACAGCACCCCATCAGGTACAATTACCGCCGCGCGTCCACCTATTTTTAATAATCGTAGCAACAACGCTAAAAATAGTAATTCGGTTTTGGTTGTATTAACTTCTTTGGTTAAATCCTTGGCTATGTTGGATTTTTCCACTGAACCTTTAAATGGTGGGTTTGCCAAGATTAATGTAAAAGCTTCTTTTATATTCGCGTGGTCTTGAGAAAGAGAATCGCGCGCTTCTATTTTTGGGTCTTCAATACCGTGCAGCATTAAGTTCATGCTACCAATTCGCAGCATTGTGGCATCAAAATCAAACCCGTGAAACATATCTTTATTGAAGTGTTCGCGGTTGCCTGGTGCGTTTAAAATATAATTACCATCGCTGTCTTTTAGTTCCTGTAAATACTCAGCTACTGATACTAAGAATCCTGGAGTTCCACAGGCAGGGTCGCACACAATTTCTCTGGCATTAGGCGCCATTAATTCTACCATCATCCTTATAATGTGGCGTGGTGTTCGCTCATTGTCCATTAGTTCCTGCGGTGGTTAACTTAGACAACATATATTCATACAAATCGCCCTTTGTATCCCTATCTTCCATCGGGATAGAGTCAATTTGACTTACTACATTACTAAGTAACCCAGGATTAGCAATTAAAAACATCGCATCCTTCATGTGACGCGCGTATGCTGACTTTGCTGCTTCTCCCCCTAGGTTTTTAATAAAAGGAAATGCCTCATCACGCACTACCCGCATCATTTCCTCTGCATCTGCGATGTTTTTAAAGTATGACCAGCGCGCGTGTTTATTATTGTCCCCAAAAATTGGGTTTTCCACGGGTCTACTTAACCGCTGTGCTTTCTTCTCCTTTACCAGTTCCAAATCATCCAAGCGCTTGATAAATAGCAAGTAAGAAATTTGCGAGGGTTCCCGACAGCGGGTTACTAATGCCGTTATTCCTTCATGTTGTCCACAGACGGTCTACCTTTGACTTTAGCTCCCCTGTAATCATCTACCAGAACTCCAATAACGATTTCCGATGTGCAAATAATTGATTGTATCAGTATTTGGCGATTGTTCTTGGTTAGCTTTCTAAAAAAATTGTTTCGAGGCTTTTTAATAGCGTCCGTGAGGTTCGTAACGCTATAACAATATTTATTTCAACGAAATTTAGAAAATTTGTACTTTATAGAGTAAAATAACTATAGCAAAAAATTAGCGCCTTCGCTTACGTTTTTTGGTAGATGATCCACTATTTGACTCTGGGAGTACCTTTTTCCAGAGTCTTTTTTTGGAAAATTGTAATAACACGAACAAAATCTGTGATATTCGCTTGCCTATATTGACATTTGATAATGGTGTTTAGTAATAACGCAAACAATATGGATAGGCGCCGAATATTTACGCAGAACGTGAAGTTTTGGATATATATCTTTTTGGCAGATGACTAAATAACTGTGGAGAGGCTACGATAAAATTTAGGTTTTCTATATCAATTAAGGAAAGCTTTTGCTTTTATATCATGTCAAATCGCCGTCTTTCTTCTCCGTATGTTCGCTACCTTAAAGCTAGATTGTGGAATTTAGCCCGTCCTGGCTTTTGGGGAACTGCTCTGTTTTTATCTGTTATTGGGTTGACTATTAGAGAGTTCTGGATGCGTCCGGATATGTTAACTAGTAGACAGTCTAAACCCGTAGCTACCCAACCACAAGCGAATTCGACGCTTACGGCTGAAGACCGTGCTATTGCAGCTGATATTGATAATTTACCTATTTTGGCGTATGATTCTGAGCAGACTGAGGAATCTGCTTTAGATGTTGCTGAACCCATTTCTCAACCTAAGAAGGGTAATCAAAATCCTTTGCAGGAAGCACTTAAAAATCAAAATGCTTCTAATGCTATTAAGTCAAATTCTAATCCAGCAGTTTCAACGGCGCCTGCACCTTCATTCAAATACGATAATCCTTTTTTGACCCAAGCTCAGAATTTATTGCAGTTTGGCAATACTTTAGGTGATAGGAATAATCGTTCTACTCGGTTAAATACTGCTAACTCTTCGAGTCAAACTCAATCAAATCAACTAGATTCAAATTTGGGTCAAGGTTTCAACACCACTAACTCGACGCAAAGATTAGTTGCTAGCGGTTCTTTAGAAGCTGCACTCAATCCATCATCTCTAACACCTTTACCAACTCAAACTCCTTTTAATCAAATCATCAGCCGTAGTCAGCTTACTACTCAACCAAGTAATAATAATTTTAATACTGCACCTCAAGCTATAAATAATTCTCTTCCACCAACACAGTTCGTACAACCAATCACTACTCAACCTTCTACTTATAACAATAACTTTAACGGCGCCAATCCAACTCAAGTACCTACTTACACTAACCCCAGCACCATCAACTCTGTTCAACCAGCCACTTCTTACAGTAACGTAAACGGCGCCAGTACCACCATTCAACAAACATTCAATACCCAACCTTTGCCTAACAGCACTCTTTTACCCCAAACATCCGCAGTAACACCAAGTACTTTTAATACAGTAACCAACCCTTCTGCGAGTACTTTAACTCCTACTAATGAGAGAGGAAACGCAACTTTGACAACTCCGAGTGTACAACCTACTCCCAGTCAAGTCCCCGGTCAATCTCTTAATTTGAGTGTACCTGTTAGATATTAATTTTAAAAAAATCACCCGCAGTTAAAATAACCTGCTATACTGTAAGCAACATTAGTACTACTGTGCCCGTAACAGGGCACATTTTTATTGTTTGAAATCACAAATTTAACGGATTGCATGGATTACACGGATTGATTTTTTGTTAGTGTTATGGATTTTATGGGCATCCTATGTGTAGTTATAGGATTAAGATTATATTTATATGGTACGTTTACGTGGGGAGTTTAAGCTATTTGCTGTTAGTTTTTTTTGGTTGTTGGTTGCAAATAGTGCTAGCGCACAGATTGTTCCTGATGGTACTTTACCTGTAAATTCTATTGTTACTCCTGGATGCAGTGTTTGTACTATTGAGTCCGGGACGGTTAGAGGCAATAATTTATTTCACAGTTTTAGTCTGTTTTCTGTGCCTACTGGCGGCACCGCTTTGTTTAATAATGGTGTTGATATACAGAATATTCTCACTCGCGTTACTGGTACTAATGTTTCTAATATTGATGGTGTTATTGGGACACAAGGTGGCGCCAATTTATTTATAATTAATCCTTCGGGTATTGTGTTTGGCGCCAATGCTAGGTTAAATATTGGTGGTTCGTTTGTTGGTACGACTGCAAATAGCGTTAAGTTTGCCGATGGTACAGAATTTAGTACTAAAAATAGTAATGCACCATTATTAACTATTAGCACACCCATTGGGTTAAAGTTAACAAACCCTGGCGCCATTACGGTGGAGGGTAGTGGACACAATTTATTTATAACATCAGCACTCGCTCCAGTTATACAATATCCTAATATATCGGAGTTGAGAGTTAAACCAGAACAAACTTTAGCGTTAGTTGGTGGAAATATTGTACTCAATGGTGGAGTTCTGGTTGCTCCTGGTGGCAGCATTAATTTAACTAGTGTTGAAAGTGGAGAGGTAAAACTTAACTGGTCGCCTAAGTTACAGTTAGATTCTACGGGAATATCTAGTTTACAAGATATTGAAATCAAACAGCAAGGACTTGCAGATGTTAGTGGTGTGAGTTCTGGTTCTATTCAAGTTCAGGCACGTAATATAAATATAACCGATGGTTCGATGTTGTTTTCCCAAAACTTAGGATTTTTACCTAATGGTAGTATTAATGTTAATGCTGCTAATAGTTTAAAATTAGATGGAAATAGTCGTTTGAATGGTTTTACTCGCAGTAGTATCTACTATCAGAATTTTGGTTTAGGCCAAAGTGGACATATTAACATTACTACCAAACAGTTAATCTTAGATAATGGCGCCTCTATTATTAATCGAACTTTTAGCCCAGTTCAAAGCGGCGATATAAATATCAATGCTACAGAATTTGTTAAACTGAGTGGATTTGTCGCTGTTAATCCAAGTGTTACAACTACTATAAGTACTACTACAAATAGTGTTGGAAAGGCTGGAAATGTAAATATTTATACTCCTGATTTATATATATTTAATGCTGGAACTATATCAAGTACAAACTTTGACGCTGGAATGGGTGGTAATATTACAGTAAATGCTGATGTTATAAATATTAGCGATACTAATTCAATTACTGTACCTTCTTCTATATCTGCACCAAATTTTGGTACTGGCAAAGCAGGTAATTTAACTTTAAATTCTCGTATTTTATCAATTCGCTCTGGAGGACAAGTAACTACAAACAGCTTTAACTCAGGGGATGCAGGTAATATTATTATTAATGCATCTGAATCTGTAGAAATAACTGGTATTGTCTCAAATTATAATAGCAGTATCAGTTCTGCTGTTGAGAAACCAAATGCATTAGTTGGGGAGTTACTAGGATTATTTGATACACCCACTGCTACTTCAGGAGATATTACCATCAATACAGGTTCTTTAAAAATCAGCAATTCAGGGAATGTTGTGGTTAGAAACCAAGGTTTTGGAGGTGGTGGTACAATAGAAGTAAATGCTGACTCAGTGTTATTATCTCGCATTGGTAGCTTTATTGCTGATACAGCATCGGGTCAAGGTGGTAATATTAATTTGCAGCTAAAAGATTTACAAATGCGACATGGTAGTTATATCACTACAAGCGCTGGTGGTAGTGGTAATGGTGGTAATATTAATATCGATACTAATACTTTGGCTGCTTTTGAAAATAGTGATATTACTGCTAATTCTCAAGACAGTATAGGCGGCAGAGTTACTATTAATGCTCAAGGTATATTTGGTACTCAGTTTCGCACTTCACAAACTGAGAAAAGCGATATTACTGCTACTTCTGAAGTCGGCGCCTCTTTTAATGGCATAGTTGATATAAATAGTATTGATACAGACCCTAGTTCTGGACTTATTGAATTACCAGAAACTGTTGTTGATCGAACTCAACAAATTTCTGCTAGTTGTAGTAAATCAAATAATAATCAATTTGTAACGATTGGAAGAGGTGGTTTACCATCAAGTCCTGATGATTTGCTTATACAGCAGCAAACTGCGATACTTGAACCTTTTGAATTGCTATCTTCTCAAACATCAAATGCGGTTAATTTGACTCGAAGGCAAGAAGTTACAGAAGCGCAAACAGTCGTGATTGATAAGGGTGAGATTTATTTGTTGGCTGAGGCGCCTGTCATTATATCAAGGTCTGCTTGTAATTGACCAGGACTTACGCAAAAATCCTAGAAACCTGGTTTTTTGGTCGATAATTTGTCGTAAAAACGACGATTTTTAGTAGAAACCAGGTTTCTGTGCGTCAGTCCTATGTTATTTGAAGCCGATAAAATTATGTTTGACTCTGATTTTATAGTAACAAATATTGATGGTGCTTGGATATAAACATATATAAATATATATAAATGCGCCTTTCTTAGTATCAAAATTTACATTTAAAGTCATTGGTAAACAGGAGAACGATAGTGTGGTAGAATGAGGATTTTGCACGCTACTGTGTTCGCTCAGTTACGATACATGTCTTGTTGCTAGAAACTAATGCACAATCAAGGTAAAGCTGATTTCCGTTTGAAAGATGACCCTTCTGTTTCAATGGCTTCTGATTTAAGCTCCGCGCGCTGTTCGCTTCGGGTGGAAACAGATATTGGAATGGTTTTACACTTGGCAGATGGCACGTTAAAAGCGTGTAATACTCGCGCTGAGGAAATATTAGGGTTGACGGCTGAACAGATACATGGGTGGACTTCTGTAAACTGTCCTTGGCAAGCTGTGCATGAAGATGGTTCTCCTTTTCCAGGTGAGTTGCATCCAGCAATGGTGTCATTACAAACGGGGCAACCTTGCTTAAATATAGTGATGGGTCTTTATCAGCCAAGTGGGAACTTAGTATGGTTGAATATAAATTCACACCCTTTATTCCAACCGAATACATCGATTCCTTATGCTGTAGTTACAACGTTTTCTCTTATTGCTGCTATTGAGATACAATCAATAAAAGCCGAGTTGGAGGCGCCTCATAAACGGACTCAATTTTCGTGCAAGAATGAAGAACGATTCCGGATTGCCCAACTTGTTGCCAACGCTGGAACCTGGGATTGGGATGTGGCAACTAATAGCGTTTATTGGTCTCCAGAGTATTACACGCTGTATGGACTTGACGCAGCAACACCCTCAACTTATGAAAATTGGTTGGCAAGTATTGTAGAGGAAGACCGAGAGTTCGTAGAGCGAACCATTCGTCAAGCATTAGAGCAGCAACAAACCTCGCTTACCTTTGAGTTTCGCATTAACCATCCCGTACAAGGTGTAAGATGGTTTGATTCCCGCAGTCAAATATTTTATAACCCCGATGGACAACCTGAGCGATTGGTTGGTATCTCCATCGATATTACAGACCGTAAACGCATCGAAGAAGAACTACGACAAAAAAATGCTATTTTAAGTGTAATTAACGAGTCGCTGCCTACACCAATTTTTGTTAAAGACCGACAAGGGCGAATTATTTACGCAAATCCAGCTACACTTCAGGTGTTAGGTAAATCTGAGAAAGAGGTTATAGGGTTACGTGATTGCGATTTGTACTCAGACCGCGAATTGGGAGAGATGGTGTCAGAAAACGATAGACGCATCATGGAATCTGGGCAAACCGAAGTGGTTGAAGAATCTCCAGATGGAATACGTACATTTTTGGGCACGAAGGCGCCTTATTGTAATGAGGCTGGAGAAGTAATAGGGTTAATTGGCATATCGAATGACATTACCGCACGTGTTCAACTTGAGCGCGACCGTGAACGTATTTTACAACAAGAACAAGCGGCACGAGAAGAATCTGAGCGTGCGAACCGTATTAAAGATGAATTTTTGGCAGTGTTGTCTCACGAACTGAGAACACCACTCAACCCCATATTGGGCTGGTCGAAACTACTACAAACTGGTAAGTTGAATGCAACCAAAACTGCTGATGCATTGAAAGCTATTGAGCGTAACGCCAAACTACAATCGCAATTAATCGAAGATTTACTTGATGTTTCTCGAATTCTGCGTGGCAAACTTACGTTGAATGTTGCACCTGTTACCCTGGCGCCAATAATTAATGCTGCCCTTGAAACAGTACAATTAGCCGCAGAGGCTAAAAGTATTTACATTCAAACCATTTTTGAACCAAATGTAGGACAAATATTAGGCGATACAGGTCGTTTACAGCAAATAATCTGGAATCTTCTATCCAACGCTGTTAAATTTACCCCAGAAGGGGGACGAGTTGAAGTTCAATTAACACAAATTCAAACAAGCGCTCAAATTCAAGTTATCGATAATGGTAAGGGTATTAGTTCTGACTTTTTACCTCATGTATTCGAGCATTTCCGTCAAGAAGATGGCGCCATAACACGCCAATTTGGCGGATTAGGATTAGGATTAGCAATTGTGCGTCAACTCGTCGAACTTCACGGTGGTATGGTGACAGCAGAAAGTGCAGGAGAAGGATTTGGCGCCACTTTTACTGTTAACTTGCCCTTAATTAAGCAAGTAACAGAACCCATAAATAATTCTGATGACCCTTTACCCTACCCTGACGACTCCGAACCATTAGCTGGATTCAGAATTATTGTCGTTGATGATGAACCAGATTCGCTCGATTTTATTGCCTTTGTTATCGAACAAGCGGGTGCAGAGGTAATTGCCATGCCAAGCGCAATTGAAGCACTGCAAATTCTTCAACAAATTCAACCCCATTTAATTATCAGCGACATCGGAATGCCAGAAATGGATGGTTATATGTTTATCGAGCAAATCAGAACTAAATTACCACCTCAGCATCGAGAAGTTCTAGCGATAGCATTAACTGCCTTTGCTGGAGAAGTCAACGAGCGGCAAGTAATAATGGCTGGATTTCAAAAACACTTAGCCAAACCCGTTGACCCAGATGAGTTAATTTGTACTATAATGCGATTGGTTACTGCTTAAGGGACGGTTAAGCTAATTAATTAATATTAATAAGCTCATCGTACCGAATAATAATTAATCTAATTGCCTCAAACAACGCACGCACACTAACTTCACTTGCTTGATATTTAACAGTTAATACATCAATCCAATCGTGCAAATCAACATCGTTAGGGTTTGCAACATCCATTGTTTCTACCCAAGCAGTGTATATTTCCTCACCTAAATCTGGAGCATGTGCAACAGCTTCTGCCTCCGCACGCACCATCAAAATACAACGTTGGTTAATAATACAAGCATATTCTAGTTTCATAAGTTAAACTTAGCCACTTGTTATAAATATAACAAACTTATTTGTTAAAATTGGTACCTGAAAACAACCATCATACTTGTTATTTTTCAAAATACTATAAAGGTAAAGTTTTTGTAATATCCCAGGCGCCGATTTTCTATATACTAGGAGAACACAAGAAGCACTACTTGCACCACATAACTTTGACAACTTAAGTGCAACTTAAGATAAAGCCAATTCTAGGATAAATAGGCGCCTTTCTCTATAGCAATACACTTCGTTTCGATTTGTTATTCTGCATAGGTGTCCTAACCTTACCGGAATGCACCATTGTCAACAAGCTCAAAGAAACCGGGCTTCTCTACGAGAGATTAACGGAACCCAACATACGATAGGTGAAATTTTGCCCTAGAGTAAGTTATTTTACATTAGGTCATCTTCGGTTAAATCCGCAATTTTAATTAACGCTTTTAAAGTTCCAACTTTCAAGTCTTTATTTTTATGCATGGGAATGAGATTGATTTCCTGATTAATTACAGATATTTTGAGCATACTTATTCTGGTATCACTTTCTACATAAGACTGTGATATTAATCAATATGATAGGCGCCTGTAGGTCATCTCCAATTCGCAACTCGGATATCCGTTTGCACTGGAACCATCAAGAAAAAATTGAGTTGTAAATCTAAGCAATACTAACTATAAATTCCTTATATTCGTTACTACATGGTTTTCTGACGAATGCTTGTCAATCCATAGTTTTGATATGCAAGCGCATCATGCAATGCCATCACACGCTCTGGTCCGCAAATTTCAGAAAAAAAGAGGATATTGAAGCCTGCTTAATGAAAAAGTAGTAAAGCCAACGAATTCGCGATAAATAAGAATTTTCTCATTAAATTTTCATATAAACCTCATATTAGACCGTATATATTAATACTCAAGTTGGGACAAAGCCAACACCTGTGTGTTTCTAATGATACCGAAATACTCAAATAATGTAATTCAATTCCAGGAGAATAGATATGGCATCCATAACTGGCAATGATAGTGATAACCGTTTAAGAGGAACATCCCGTTCAGATACAGTTCGAGGAAGAAATGGAAATGATATTCTTGAAGGACTTGGAGGTGCTGACACCCTTCTAGGTGGCAAGGATGATGATTATCTTTTTGGAGGTTTGGGTGCTGATATATTGTCTGGTGATGGGGACAGAACGACATCACCATCTAATCAATTTGAAAAGGGAAATGACATTCTTGTAGGTGGTTCTGGTTCTGATATCTTATATGCTTGGGGAGACGACATTCTTTTAGGAGGAGGGTCTAACCAATATAATGCTCAGTTAATTACTAACTTGCAGAATGACCCCTTCACCACTGCCATTACACCTGACAATCAGAAGGATACTTTTGTTGCTGTAAACAAGGATGGGGTTGGCTACACCTTGACTGTTGCTGATTACGAAGTTGGTATAGACCTGATTGACCTGAGAAGCTTTGGAGTTACTAGTGTTAGTGGCTTCGCTGAAATTCAAGATAAAGGAAATTTCTTTGAAGCGAAAACTTTTGAGGTCGGTGGTGCAGAACTTGTATTGCGAATTAATGCTGACCCAACATCTCTAACTTACGTCGTTTAAGCTAGACCTTGTAAAGACGCAAAATTTACCTGCGGTACACTCCGTGAATGCGTCTTTACATTCCTCTTTGTGTTAAATATTGCAAGTACGTTTAGTAAAATACTTGTGCTTTTTACTCGTGGGTATGGCGCCATACCTACGTATTTTTTCAGGTTGTCGTATTTAGTCGTATTTAGTCGTATTTAACAGTGCAAAAGTACTATGCATGACATATTAATCTGTATTCCAGAGGGGTGGAATTTGGGAGGGGTTTTGGAATATGACGGGCAACCACGTGGTGGTGGGATATTCGTTTTCTAGTCCCTGTAGTTTTTCTCTTGCTTCTCTTACTGATATATATAGGGTTTTACCGTTGGAGAACTTTGTAAGAAAGTTCTTCAAAAATTCTTGCGCGACTTTATCGGGTACAGGTTCGCGCATTACTATCATTTGGGGTATATTTAGTTCTACTAAATTTAACGCTAACCCCAAACCGTCGCAGGAATTGAATATTGCTAGTTTCAATCCTTGCTGAATAGCTTTTTGTAGTGCGTTCTTCAGTTGACCTATACTCAACGTCTCATTTTTGTTAATGTTAATTTGACCTATTTCTTGTTTTGTATAACTGTGTCCTGCAAAAAACAAAATATCCCACGGTTGTTGCCATAACTCATCGTTAACTTGTTTTCGTAACGGTTCGACTAAAAATGTTACTTCGCTGTTCGGTAATTGTTCTAGTATTCTTCTATCTTGGTTAACATCTATTCCTGTGCTGTCTCCTAGTATTGCTAAGATTTTAACACGATTATTTCTAATGGACGGCGCCTCTATTTTATTATACGCAGCAGTATATATTGCTAATTCCGCATTTCGGTACGTATCAAAGAAAGTCCACTGTTGAAAAGGTAATTTTAGTAAAGTGCGGTTTTCAGTTTGCAGGATAACACGTATTGTTTCTGATGGGTTTAATTGTTCGAGCAGTTTTTCTTTAATAACTCGGAATGACTCTGAGTTATTCAACCAGTGGTTTAAATATTGTTTAAAGCGTTGTGCTGATGCTTCGCATTCTTGTAAATAGTCGTAACGACTAATATTTGTTGTTTGCATCTCAGGTATTTCTAACCGCGCGCTTGAAAGTAAGGTACGATAGTAAGCTGATTGCCATTGACTATATAATATCTCTAACTGCGGCGCCACTGGTAGTCTGGCTGTACATTCGACACTAGGAGTTGCACCTTCATTTGAAATTTGCAGCGTTACAGGAATACTCCCACTTAACTCATCAGTGTCTCCAATTTTGAGTACTACTAGTTTACCCGGTATTTCTGACTTTGATGCAGGCGCCACTATCATTTGCATCAAGTTCTTTAAATCGGCTTGGTGTTGACGGTATAATTCTATTTGTTCATCTTTACTTTGTAATTGTGCTTGATATTTCGCTTCGATTGCTTGCAATGCTACCTGGTAACTTTGCGTAAAGTCACTGTGAATCTTTGTTTTATTCGCTTCTTCGGTTACTTCAACTTTTACTACTACTACTCCGTCCCCTTTATTCTCTATACTCCTTATCGCTAACTGAGTATCTTGATTTGCTGCCTTTACATCTACCAATGCACTATATAATGCTTGTAAATCTAAGCCGTTCTGAAATATTAAATCAACTGTATTAATAAATACCTGGAATAATTTAGTAAATTCTCCGGGTGCAAATACTCCGCTACTGGGACGACGTTCATTTTGGTTATTTAATAAAAATACATAATCACATATTACTTCTTCTAACTGTGTGGTACTATCTATATTCCAAGCTTCTAAACATGCTGCGGTTAGTCTTGCGTGTTGAAAGTTGGTATTTATCGCTTGTGCTTTGGTAAAGTTCGCACGTTCTAAAATTGCATCTACAAACGTTGCTTCACTTATATCTGCTTCCGTGAAGTTCGCTTCACTTAAATCGGCGCCTGCTAAATTGCCACCTTTAATGTTGCATCCAATGTATAATTGTTTAACACCACGCTTTTTGACCAATAATTCCCGCACTTTTGGATTTGCCAAAATTGTATTGCCAACTCTCGCACAATCAAGCTTTTGGGCAAGATGAAAGTTTGTATGAGTTAAAGTCGCATTACTAAAGTCGCAGTGTTTGAGAACACTTTGCTGAAAGTTGCTATTGGTCAAATTGGCATTTATAAAACTTGTACCACGAATCGAAGCTAAATTTACAGCTATGGTACGAAAGAACAAAAACTTCTCTTCGTTCTTAAAAACTTGTCTTGCTAAATAACTACCTAAAAATGTCCCCGTTGACGCTGTACATATTCCCACACTAATGGCGCTGACAAATGCATTATCATTATTGGTAATCAAAGCACCTAACGCTACTCCCCCAATTCCACCCACTATTACAGCAAATATAGCTATAATTACACCCAAAGTACGGGTTAGTATTATCGTCATTGTAAACGAAACAGCCATCACTAAACCAAAAGCCACATTTACAGCAACCAAAACCCCAGCTACCGAACCAGCTATTACTCCATCAATAGCACTAATAGCAGCTATTGCTATTGCTACAGCACCAACTACAGCTGAAGCACCCAGTGCAACTTCGAGTGCTTGATAATTACTCAACACACAAAAAACGAAAAGCGTTACTAAGGCAATACCACCCGCAACGAAAGTAAACTTTAATCCTTCCTGAACAGCAAAGTAAATAAAATCTGTGGCAATAACTCCCGAAAACGCTGCCGCAAATCCGCAGATTCCCGATAAAATCAAAGCTACTGCTATCAAAAGCAGATTTTGGTAATTTCCCAACCCTGCTTTCGCATGACTAAAATTGGCGCCAATAAGTGTAGTTTCGCTAAAGTCGGCGCCGCGTATGTCACAATAACTAAAGTCGGCACCCCTTAAATTGGCGCCATGAAACGAACGACCACGAAGGTCTTGATATGCAAACTCTATAGAATTCTCCATTCCTTCGCTTCATCAAAACTTCACAATTGTAGCTTAACCAGTTTGCCTAGTTAAAACAATACTCCTTATGGGTAACTTTGCAACGGATGTAGCGGATGTAACGGATAGGCTATTTTACAAAACGAATCTTTGTTTGTAACTTTGCAACGGATGTAGCGGATGTAACGGTGTGGATTGCCAAACTAACTGAAGAAGTTGCAAGTGGTCGAGTAATCGAAGCTATGACTAGCTAATGTGTTCGCGCAACTCTCTTTTTAAATCATTAGAAATCCACAGCCCATCAATTTCTCGACAAAGATTCTGAGTAGACTCACCTTTGTGCCTGCGTTCCAAGTACACTCCCTTAAGAACTGCCGATAAACCAAACTTTGAAAGCGCATCTCCCGCAATACCTATTACACCTAAAAATGCAATCCCGCCAATCATCCCACCGGGGCCTAGCAGTGCCACAGGCATTCCACTATTATTAATCAATGGAAGAGTCTACATTAACAATCCGGTATTAAATCTTCTCCTTCGAGCAAGAAAGAAGTTTCCTCACATTAAGCAGCAGAGCCAATTATTAGTTTCTGTTGGAACTGGAGAATTTAGTCCATCTAGAAAAGATTTAGAGAAAGCAGGTAAAACCAATTGGGCTGGTTCGATTTTTTAGGTTACATCAATGGGAAATTCTAATGAAGCTCACAATCAAACGCTTGATCTTTTAGAATATTTAGACCCTCACATACTCCACGAATCGAAAGAATATGAACAACGATATTACCGTTTTCAGAAGAAGTTTAAAGAAAATGTCCCTATGGATGGCACTTCGATAGAGCAAATAAAACGACTCCAACAGTTAGGAGATGAACTTGTTAAAGAAAAAAAAGATGAACTTGATAATTTATGTAAAATCCTAACAACACCTATTGACATTAATATCGATTCAGATGTAAAGTAGTCGGTTATTTTATCAATAACGTCAGATCAAGAACTTGACTTGGCGCCGTTTTACCACAACCAGCTTGACTCAACAACTTTATAAATTCCTTGTTCTGGGTAAATTCAATTGTCTTTGATACACCTGTTCCTTCCACTTTGAGGCGCAATATATTTGGGTCGAAAACAGGTGGTTTACTGCGGTTATGCACATAAAATAGCTTGTTTGGAACAATATACCCATTTTTTAGTAAGATAGATAGAGTTTATATACTATGTTAAGAGCGCTTCACGCTATATATATAGATAGGCGCCGGAAACTATGGAATATAGAACTTATCCCAAAGCTCTTTTATTAAGGGGAATTAGGGGGATCGAAAATACAGGCGCCTATTTTACTTTTATACTTGCATATACCGAGTGTGTACTACCCATGAACTACAAGATTAAAGCTAAAATAACTCCCTGGTCTAAATATGACCGCATCCGTTATTTTCCTTATGGTAGTGAGTGGTGTCGGTTATTCAGACTTTATTTAACAGCTTGTAGAAGTACTTGTTTACGCTATGTTAATAGTTACACTGCAACCTCACGAACATAGTTTTACTTTTGCGGAATTGCTGATTACTGACATGTAGTAAGTTTTAACCAATGTATCTATCAAATTAATAACACGGTAATAATCGTGCGATCTGGAGCTATGCGTAAAATTATTTGCAGCTTGATGAGTATTAGTTTAGTTGTAGGTATGCCATTAGTAGTTAATGCTAGCGCAGCTTACAATCAATTCAAAAAAACGCAACTTCAAGAGTTTAGTGGTGATAAAGCACCACAGAAATGCCCACTAAAGAAACTTGAAGTAATCGAAAATAATAACAAAGTCAAATATGAACTTTGTACTATTTCAGGTAGACCAATATTTCTACGAGCTAGTTCTGGTGATATTACTCATGCATTCTATGAGTTCAGAAAAGGTAAATTAGTGCAAATTTCATATGTTGACCATTTTGTTTCCACTGGTTTGCGTAACGAACAACCTGTAGTAAGGTGGAATGATATTGATAAAACTGTTAATTATAAGCTAGGCATCAAAACAAAGACAGCGACTCAACAAGAGGTGAATAAAATCAAAAAAATCCTGATTTCATTCAAAAAATGATTGATGTATGTTTGGGCGTAATTAAAGCACTTACTATGACTTTCAATTTTTCTTGATAAGAAGCATATCAAAATCAGAACGGCGCCTAAAAATCGAGTTTACTGTTTTCTTATGAGAGCGGAATCCTAATTACGAAGGAGGCGCCTTCTCCAGGTTGGGAGGTGGTATCTGGTGATTCAGGTGCTGAAAATACCGGGCGTGTGGTTGCCTCCTTACATCGGCGCCCCCCGAACGGGGTGGAATTATGGGTTTCGTCCTTGTCCGACTGAAGCGACTCTCTTCAAGGCGCCGTTCCTTACACTAAGCTTTGCATTTGTACTCTTAAAACCCTAAATTATTAGGGTTTCACAGCACCTTTTCTCGAAAGTTCATTTAATAATAATTGCACTGATTGTGATTCTCGTTCCGATTTGCGATAGGCTAACCAAATTTGATTCGTCACCGCATCAGTTGGTTTCAGTAGTAATTGTAACTCACCCGAATTAATTGCTCTTTCACAAAGATAATCGGGAAGAACACTAAACCCATTACCTAGGGTGATTGCTTTTTGAATTAGCCGTAAATCTGGCAACACAATTCTGGGAACCATATCTAATCGCTTTCCAAATACCACTCGCCAAAATCGTCTGATAATCGGTAAATCTTCACCGTAAGCTATGAGTGGTTGAGTTCTCAAATATTCCTCTAACTGCGGCAGATTGCTAAGGAAGGAAATTTCTAATCGAGGAGAAGTCACCAACCAAAAGCTTTCTTCGTAAATTAATTGATATTCCAAATCGGTACGCGCGATTTTTTGGGTGGCAATGACCGCATCCAAACGACCTTCCAATAATTCCGCAATTGCATCCCCCGTCAACCCGAAATGAATTCGATACAGCCATTGGAATGATTGGGGTAAACGGTGCAAAACCATTTCTGCAAAAAATTCTTGAGGTGTACCAATCCGCAGAATTTTGGGTGCATCTATGGTTGTAGTCTTGGCAGTAATCGATTCTAAACGCTCGATTGCGGCAATAACTTCCGTATAAAGTCGCTTTCCCGCTTCAGTAGGAACCATACGTCTCGGCATTCGCTGAAATAAGGGATAATCTAAAGCCGACTCCAGCCCTGCAACATGCTGACTGACTGCGGGTTGAGTGAGGTGGAGAACTTGAGCCGCACCAGATACAGTTCCTACCCGATAAACCTCGACAAAACTGCGATACCATTCCAAGCTAACCATAAATATATTTATAGTACGACACAATTTTTATAATTTGTATTTTGGATAAATGCTGCTTAGGATGATATTAAGCAACTTTTGCTCTTAAAAAATTACTATCCATGAGTATCAAAAAAGGTTTAATTGCTGTGATTGTTGGATTAGCTATGTCGGCTTGTGCTACTTCTTCTGCTCAAGAGTCCGCACGTAAACGAGTTTTGATTGTTTTGACTAACCATTCCCAATTGGGAAATACGGGTAAACCCACCGGATTTTATTTATCGGAAGTATCCCATCCCTATGCTGCCTTTACTCAGGCTAGTTACGAAGTTGATTTCGTCAGTCCCACAGGAAAAGCTGCTCCCATTGACCCCAAAAGCAACGATAAAAGCGACCCGAAAAATCTGCAATTATTGCAAAATAAAGCAGTGATGGCAAAAATCCAAGACACCCTCGCACCTGGGGAAGTTAAACCCAACGATTATCAAGCAATTTTCTTTGCTGGTGGACATGGAGTAATGTGGGATTTACCCGATAACAAACCATTGCAGCAACTTACCGCATCAATGTACGAACGAGGAGCATTAGTGGGCGCCGTATGTCATGGTCTCGCAGCGCTTGTAAATGTGAAATTATCCAATGGTGAATATTTAGTGAAAGGTAAAACTGTGGCTGCATTTACTAATGATGAAGAAGAAGCAGTAGGACTTACGAAAGTGATGCCGTTCCTACTGGAGTCGAAATTAATTGAACGTGGAGCCAAACACACCAAAGCTGCCAATTTTCAATCTCATGTAGTTGTGAGTAAGCGTTTGGTAACAGGGCAAAATCCCGCATCAGCAACAGGTGTGGGAGAAAAAATGGTAGAGTTGATGCAAAAAACATCCCCAGGTAGTTAGTTATGATAAAATCTTAAAACAGGTGCGTCGGAGTAATCCCAAGTGATGCCTGTAAACTCCAAACATAGGTACAAATAAATCTAGCGCTATATTTGAAGAAGCAGGCGCCAACAGCTTTTATGTTAATAAATGCTCAATCATTGGATTCTAATTAATTTGAGGCGCCTGTTTGTTTGGATATGGGGCTTGGAATCAAAATAAGCACAAGTACTAAATAGTCTTAGTACTGTGCTATTCAAATGTAGTTAGGGTGCTTAAAATCGTAAAAAATGATGTTGAACGCACCAAACACGTGTTCATAGGCGCCTATTCAAGATAGTCAAACATTGACTCTGTTCTTGAATTGTTGAAGGTTAAGAACCAGGTATCACTTTAACTCGCGATACTTTACCGTCTAAACCATTTTGATGGAAGTGATCAACTCGGATACCTGAATTGGCATTTGGATTATCAAAGGTTTGCTCAAAACTACGTAAACAATATCCTTCAGGTTGTATAAACGACCTGTTGATAATATCTATTGTTGTATAGTCATCCTGAGTACTACCACCAGGGTTGTCAAATACAACAATTTTTGCACCTTGTTTTACAGACTTTCCAATTCTTAGTGAACGAGCTTCGTCATTATCACCTTTACAAGCACTGCGTTTCTTACAATTATCATCTGCTGCTTTGTAGCTGTTATACGCAAAGACTATACCTTGGGTGCAGCCATTGCCTTCATAAAACACTAAATCATCTACTTGTTGAGCTTGAACCTTGCTTGCTGTAACAGTTAAGATAATAACCAAAATAGATAGCAAGATCAGCTTGCGCTTAGGAGCAAAAATCATTGATAATTTACCTCATGATTTATTACGAGTATTTAAGACAAGGAATAATTCCTCTATTTACTCAAATGGTTGATTTACAGCTTTTATGCATCAGAGTATTTTTAGATGAAACCTTTGCGAACGACTATGCTCCTGATTAAGGCGCCATTTATAACTCTCAACTTACGGACATACTCGAAGAAAGCGGAATAGCAACAAACCAATATAAAGCTAATTTATCCAGATACATCTACTTTCATGTGACGATATATAGTTTTAACAGTTATCTAACCTAAAATAAATTCCAACTGTCCTGGGTACCTTGTTTATCATTGCTTTTAAATGTACTTATAGAATTTCAGTGAATATCTACAAGTTGCTTATTACACATTTCGGCTAATTTTAGCGCCATTTATCCGACTAAAACTCCTTCACCTGTTTCAATTACAGGCGCCAATGTAAAAATGAATGTATCCACTTAATTTAATATAGGCGCCCTTATGAGTAACTCATAACTTGGGTTATTAAAATCGCGCGCCGCCGTTTACTTCAATTACGCTACCTGTAAAATAATCGCATTCGACGATAAAGCGCATTGCTAACCATATTTCATAAGGTTTAGCCATACGGTGTAAGGGTATTTTGGAAATCATCTCTGCTTGAGCTTCTGGTGATACATAACTTAACATTGGTGTTTCGGTTAATCCAGGTGCTATACCTGCTACCCTAAATCCATAAGGCGCCAGTTCTAATGCCCAAGTGCGTGTTTGTGCATCGAGTCCTGCTTTTGATGCACTATAGTTAGATTGACCTGGATTACCAGAGCTTGTTACAGAGGATATATTTACTATTAAACTGGGAGCAATGTTCATCTCCATTAAGGTGGCTGCAAATTCTCGTGCCATCAAAAATGAACCTGTTAAATTTACATCCAGAACTTTTTTCCATTGTGCTGTTGGCAGTTTACGTAACCAACCTTCTTCTTCACGAGTTACAAGCAAACCATCTCTTAAAATTCCAGCGTTGTTGACTAGAGTGTTGGCATATCCTAGTTTTTTAAAGGCTTGTTCTGTAAAATTTTTAACGTCTGTTTCGTTTGCTACATCTACATATTCTCCATAGATTTTTCCTTCTAAGTCGGCGCCAAGTGTTTCTAATTCTTTTAGTCCATCTGTATCAATGTCGCCACCAACTACTTGGGCGCCTGAAGAAGCTAGTTCTAAAGCTATACAACGCCCAATTCCACTAGCGGCGCCTGTAACTATTGCTCTTACATCTTTTAAGTTCATAATTATTTTAACCTGTATTTTTTGCGTTTGTTTATGTATTTGGTTTGGTAGGCTACAGCCAATGTTTAGATAAGATAAATTCGGAGAAATGACTTAATGCTTTTGCAAAAATATGTTGCTGAACACCTAGACAAATTCTCAAGTGACCAGGCATGTTGAAAGCTTCACCTGGTAGAATCAGCACACCTGTTTTTTCTACTAATTTTTGTGCAAATTCTTGGCTATTAATAGGTTTGACAAAAAAGGGAAATGCAACAATCCCAGCTTGAGGTTCTATCCAATTTATTAAATCTTGATGCTGGTTTATAAAAGTACGTAATTGATGCAAATTATCCTGAATTCGCTGTTTATATTTAGGTATTATTTTCTGCCAGTTTTGTAAAACAGATAAAATAAGAAAGTCGTTGACAGAGCAAACAGTATGTGTTGTATAGTCTTTGAAATCACGACAGGCACTAATTAGCTCGTGAGAACCAATTATCCATCCTATACGTAAACCAATACAACCAAAACATTTACCAGGTGAACCTAGAGACACTATTTTAGAAGATTTATTTATCAACGAAGGAAGAATATCGGTGTTGTCGTAGTTAATAAATCTATAGTGTTCGTCAGCTAAAATTTCACAGTTATGCTTTTCTGCTAACTTGATGATAGTTTCAATTTCTGTTCCCGAAAACATAATTCCAGTCGGATTATGGGGAGTATTCAATACTATAACTTCTGTATTATCATCAATTAAATTTGATAATTGCTCTAAATCTGGTCTAAAATCATTTTCCTTTTTGAGTGGAAGCAAGCGAACTTCGTAGTTCAGATATTGTGGAATTTGATATAAGACTTCAAAAGCTGGAGAAAAAACCACAACATTAGCTTTGGGTTTATAACGGATATGGAAATACATAAAAATCGCTTCTGTAGTTCCATGAGTTACCAAAATTCTATCAGCGTCTATTCCTTCATAAAATGATGCTATGGTTTTTCTTAAATTTAAGGAGCCATGAGTATCATTGTTCGCTAAACTAATTTGCAGCAAGTCTGCTATTTTGATGTTAGTTGAATCAATTAATTGCTCTAAGGTTTGATTATCAACTCCACTTTCGGCTAAGTTGTAAGGAACGTCTTGATATTTTAGAAACCACGGTTCCATTAAAGATTGTGATATTTTCATAGTTACACTTTGATTTTGGCAATAAAGGTTTGTATAAGACTGGGTAAATCGTTAGCAGAGATAAAAATTCCTCCTGCAGATTTATTTAATGCTGCATAATTTTTATCTTGTAAGCGAATTTGATGAGCTTTTGCTAAGTTCCAAAAAGGAGTAGAGGGGTTTAGATGGTGGTCGAGGTGATAGTTTTCGTTGTGGATGCTCAAGAAAAATGCTTCTAACCAATGACTTTGACGATTACGTGTCATGTAAATATCAATGTCATTATTGCCGACTAAAGGATAATGTTCGCTAAGTTCTATAAACCATCCAATAATTTGGAATGTTGTCAAATAAGGTATTATCCAAAATAGTATTAACATGTTTTGACAATTTAAATTCCATAATGTTGCTGTAATTATGAGAATATAAAGACACATGATTAAGGTTTCTTTTTGTTGAGATGCTTTGGCGAGTAATCTCTGTTGAATTAATGTGTAAAGATAATTTGGTACTTTAGATAACACTAGTGGCATAAGTATATATTTTTTGACAAAACTCATAGGATTTATATAACTATATAATCCTTCGGAAATATGAAAGTAATAGTCGGGGTCTAAAATTGGATGACCTAAGTATCGATGATGGTTATCTACATGAGATTTTTTATATCCTGTAAAAGTTTGTAAAATCAGGTATCCAGAGAAGTATGTTCCCAATGCAAAGTTCAGATGTTTATTTTTTGCTAAGGTTCTGTGAGCTGCTTCATGCAGTAAAGTGGCTAAAGCTCGCTGACGGGCGCCTATTATTAGAATTGCTAAAGGGTAAAAATACCAGCTAATGTAGTACGTTATTAAGATGCTGATAATTATTAAGGAATAATCTTCTAGTAAAGCTAGTATACCATGCCAATTATCTAGTTTTGCTAATGTCTTTATTTGCTGCTGGATTGAATGCTCAAATTTATAGATTTTATATTTGTATTTGAGCCTTTTGGGATATGATTCTTCGGTGATAGTTTGATGTAATTTTATAGTATTCATAGTAGTATTTAAATATTTGTGTATGGTGGGCAGTGCCCACCTTACTGGAGGGATGAAGCGGTGTGTATGGTGGGCAGTGCCCACCTTACTTTAATGCTGCTTGTAGAGCGATACTTAGTTGTTGAACATGAGGTTCTTGCAACAGAGTTTCATGATTACCTGTGACTTGATGAATATGCACTTGTCCACTAGTTAATTTACGCCAACCTAAACTCGCATCTTGAGAAAATTTGTTTGCGAGTGCAGGAGTGTTAAACAGAGAAATATCGGTTTGAATTGGCTTTGGCTGATAATAGCTACTTGCTTGCGAACTAGCTTTAAGCACGTTAATTAAACCGATAATCATGTTTTTCCCTGAATTTAAGCTTTCAGAGGGTGTAATTATTTGATGATTCTGCAAGATTTGCACTACATGCTCTAGCTGTTGTGCTTTATCCATCACTACTAATTCATTGTAGTCAAGATTTAAAGCAACACCAAAGTAAATTCCTATTTGCTCAACAATGTAGATAAGTAAAGCTATATCATCGTCTGGTTGAGTATTTGTTTCATCGGGTAAGGGAGGATGAGTATCAATAATTAACAGATTTGATACCTGTCCAGTTTTTTCCAATTGGGATACCATTTCAAAAGCTATTAATCCACCTAATGAATAGCCACCAATAACATAATCACCATTAGGATATATTTCTCTAATTGCTTGAATGTAAGTGGTTGCCATTGCTTCAATGGTGTTTAAAGGCTGTTGTTTTCCATCCAAACCACGAGCTTGTAGGGCATAAAATGGTTGGTTTTTACCAAGGTGATGAGCTAGAATCGAGTATGGCAAACCATAACCACTTGCAGGATGTACTAAAAAGATTGGAGGTTTATCACCTTTTGTTTCCAAAGGTAGTAAAATATCAGAGTCTTCCAATCCTTTAGTGCGATAAGATTGCTCTAGGAAGGCGCCTATTTTTTCTATTGTTCCTTCGCGGAAAAAGGTAGTAACGCTCAAACTTATACTTAACCGTTTTTCCATTGCTGTAATTATACGAATTGCTAACAAGGAATGTCCACCCAAGTCGAAGAAATTATCTGTAATTCCAATGGGACTAACTTGAAGCATTTCTTCCCACAGTTTTACTAATTTAGATTCTAATGATGTTCTGGGTGAAATTTTGCTAGCTTGATAATTATCTACACTCGGCGTCGGTAATGCTTTTCTATCTACTTTGCCATTTGGTGTTACAGGTAGAGTCTCTAACATTACAAATGTTGGGGGAATCATATATGCAGGTAATTTCTCTTTGAGATACGCGCGCAAGTCACTAGTATTTTTATCGTTAGATACGACATATGCAACTAACCGCTTTTCTCCTGGTTTATCTTCGCGAACTACAACCGCGACTTCCCGCACTTGCTGATGTTGAGCTAGCACAGTCTCTACTTCTCCAGGTTCAATGCGGAAACCTCGAATTTTTACCTGGTTATCAATTCGTCCTAGATATTCAATATTACCGTTTGGTAAATAACGCGCTAAATCACCTGTTTTATATAGACGGGCGCCTTCGCTAAAAGGATTAGGGATAAATTTGTCTGCTGTTAAATAAGGTTGATTATGGTAGCCTCTGGCAAGAGCAACACCACCAATATATAGCTCACCTGGCACACCGACAGGTACAAGCTGTAAGTTTTTGTCTAACAGGTAAACTTGTAAATTAGGTAATGGTTTTCCAATCGCTACTTCGCGCCCATTTAATTGCTGTAACTTAGATAAATTACAACTGGTTGCGGAAACTGTCGCTTCTGTTGGCCCATATTCGTTGATTAACTGAGGATATGCACCTACGCATTTTCTCCATAAATCTACCCTTTCTGGGATTACACGTTCGCCAGCTACTACTACGACTCTAAGGCATTCAGGTAACACCACGTTGCCCTCTGCTACTTCAAAAGCAACTTGATGCCAGTATGCTGTGGGCAATTCTAATACTGTTACTTTATAATTTCGACAATACTCGACAAATGTTGTCACCGTCAACATACCTGGAGTTCGCAGTACCAAAGTGGCGCCTTTAGCAAGAGTTGAAAATATTTCTGCAACTGCTCCATCAAAACTAATTGAGGCAAATTGTAATACTTTGTCACTACTGTTAAGCCTACATTCAGTAATTCTTGCCATCGTATAATTAACTAGAGAGCAATGCTGTATCATTACCCCTTTAGGTTTGCCAGTAGACCCAGAAGTGTAAATTAAATAAGCTAGGTTTTCGGGCTGAACTAACTGTACTAAATTCTCTTTACTGTGTTGAGAAATAGCTTGCCAGTCTGTATCTAAACAAACTACACAATCATGATGTGGTAGGTTTGATATTAATCTTTGTTGAGTCAGTAATACTGATACCTGTGATTCCAAAATGAGAGCTAGTCGTTCTTGGGGATAAGTTGGGTCTAAAGGTACGTAAGCTCCACCAGCTTTAAGAATACCCAATATTCCAACTACCATTTCTAAAGAACGCTCTACACAAATACCTACCAGTACTTCTGCTCCTACTTTCTTTGATTGCAGATAATGCGCTAATTGGTTTGCACGCTCATTCAATTCTCGGTAAGTTAATTGTTGTTGCTCATATTCTACCGCGATGGCGCCTTGTGTACGTTCAACTTGTATTTCAAACCATTGATGGATGCATAATTTTTGCAGTTGCTCATCTAAAGGTTCTACATTCAGGCGCCAGTTCTGCAATAATTGATGTTGCTCTGCTTGTTTGAGTAAACGTAATTCAGAAACCCGCTGTTGAGGATTAATAACAATTTCTGCTAGTAAATTTTGGAAATGCTCTATCATTCGAGAAATTGTGGTAGCTGCAAATAAATCGGTGTTATATTCCCATACTCCCTCAAGTCCTTGTTCTGTCTCCGACATCGAGAGACTTAAATCAAACTTAACGGTGGTGCTTTTCATTGGCAAGGGAGATAAATTCAAACCAGGCAATTCTAACTCCCCAATTTGGGCATTTTGCATCACAAACATGACTTGAAATAAGGGGTTATGGCTAAGGTTTCGCTCTGGTTGTAATTCTTCTACCAGTTTTTCAAAGGGTACATCCTGATGAGCATATGCTTGCAAGGTTTTTTCTTTGATACCTAAAAGCAAGTTTAAAAACGAAGGATTATCACTCAGGTCAGTTCTAATTACAAGGGTATTGACAAAAAAGCCAATTAACTCTTCAGTTTGTTTATGGTGACGATTGGCTATTGGAGTTCCAACTAATAAATCTTCTTGACCAGAATAACGCATTAACAGCGTTTTGAATACTCCTAATAATCCCATAAATAATGTGGCGCCTTGTACTTCACATAACTTTTTAAAGCCTTCGTAGTACTTGCGCTCTATTACAAAAGGTATTTCGCTACCACTGTAACTAGTAATTGCTGGACGAGGAAAATCGGTAGGTAATTCTAACGATTCTATATTTCCACCAAGTTCTTGCTTCCAATAATCAATTTGCTGTTGCAACTGTGTTTTCTCAAAAATGTTGCGTTGCCAATAAGCAAAATCAGCATATTGTAAAGACAACGGAGGTAAAGCAGATGCTTTGGATGAGCAAAAAGCTGTATAACACTGCGATAATTCCTTGACCATTATTCCCAATGACCAAGCATCAGAAACAATATGATGCATTACTGCAACAAATACATGATTATTATCTGCCAGTCGGTACAAATGAACCCGTAGCAAACAATCGCTTTCAAGGTTGAACGGACGCAGTGCTTCTTTTGTGACAATTTTTTCAAGCTGCTGTTCCTGTTCTGCTTGAGATAAATAACTTAAATCAGTGGTGATTATAGATATATGATTTGATTCATTGATTATTTGAATTGGGTTCCCGTACTCATCCTGAGAAAATGTAGTGCGTAATACTTCGTGGCGCCCGACGATTTCTTGTAAACTACGCTCAAACGCTGAACTGTTTAAACATCCGTTCATGCTCAAGCCAATAACAATATTATAAGCGGGATTATTTGGCTCTAGTTTATCAAGGAACCAAAGTCTAGATTGAGCAAATGAGAGCGGCAGATTTTCTATGGTGTGTCTTGGCGCCAGTTCAATTTTAGTACTATTGTTCGCAACATCTCCACTATCAACAAGTAAATCGATTTGTTCAGCTTGTTGACTCACGGTTGGATATTCAAAAACTGTTCGCAATGGCAACCCAACTTTAAATTCTTCGCGAATACGTGAAACAAGTTTTGTTGCGAGTAAAGAATGTCCCCCCATTTGGAAAAAGTCTTCTTCTCGTCCAATTCGTTCTACACCCAGTACATTGCTCCAAATTACAGATAATTTTTCTTCGGTGGGAGTTTGGGGTTGAACAAAAACATCCTTGATACTAACTTCTTCGCGACTTGGTGCTGGTAAAGCTAGTTTATCGAGCTTACCACTAGGAGTCATGGGAAGCTTTTCCAACATCATAAATGTAGTAGGACGCATATATTCTGGAAGTTGTTCGCGTACTTGCTCTTGAAGTTGGGGAATAAGTGCTTTAGTAAAACTTGCTTTCAACGGGTTAGTTGAGTATGGTTGAATGAGTTTGGTTGGCGCCAAATCAATCAATGGCATTACTGGACAACGTTTTGTATTCTCTATGGCTGGATAAAAGCAAGCATCAAAATAATTGGGATGCGTTGGTGAGTAGCTAATTACAACTTGGCAACCTGTTTCAGTAGCAATCCGCTGTAACTGTGATGGGTTAATAGCTTTGGTTTCTTCAACAAGACGAGCATTGGGAATATTTCGCCAACCAATGGGAGATTCTAAGTTATTGAGAATTTGATGTAAGTTTTTTAAATCTATATCTGCTTGTTGCCAAGAAAGCCATGTACTATTTAATATTGTGTTTACGGCGCCGACTTTTCGATGCAGAATTACATCATAACGGTATTTAGTTAATTCATTATCAGAGGTGCCTTGTTTGAGGTGAACTTCGACTGCATCTACACAGTCAAAAACTTGGCGAAGGTTTATAAAGTAAGCAGGGTCAATAACGAGTTCGTTTTCTTTTTCTGCTAGGCGCCTTACAAAGGCAGAAAATGCTGTATCATCTATGTCATCACCAGCTTGAGCCAAAGCCACACTAGTATAAAAAGATTCTAGTAGCCCAAAATGACGATTATCACCAATAAATAAACTACCTCCAGGTACTAGCGCGCGCAACGCTTTTTCAATAACCTGTTGAAAATACTCTATAGAGGGGAAATATTGGGCGACCGAGTTAATAATAATGGTATCAAAATAAGATTCGGGAATATTATCAAAGTCAGTTGCTTCGCGATGTAGTAAATTTACCCCAGGTAAAGAATGTTGAGTAAGATCTTTTAAACGGTTAATAGCTGTAGAAGAAAAATCAGTAGCCCAATAAGATTCAGCTTGAGGAGCAATATTAAAAAGTATCATGCCTGTACCACATCCTATTTCTAGGACATGTTTTGGGGCAAGGGTTTTAATACGTGATAAAGTATTATCTAGCCACTCGCGCATTTCTTCTGCTTTTATCGGTTTACCATCATAGCTGTTATTCCAACCGACAATGTTAAAGCTAATATTTTCCTCGTCTATCTTGTCGCTACCTCCGTAAGTTTCATCAAAAGTATATTGCCATTCTTGATTTTGCTCAATTGTGAACGTATCTGATATTTCATGATTGGTGAAATTATTTTGAGGTATAATGTAAGCTACTAAACGTATATCTTCTTGCTCACCATAAGTCATAACGCGAGCTTCACGCACACCAGGGTGACGCTGTAAAACTGCTTCAATTTCACCCAGCTCTAAGCGAAAACCGCGTATTTTAACTTGATGGTCGTTACGTCCTAAATATTCAATTTCTCCATTAGCAAGATAGCGAGCTAAATCACCTGTTTTGTAAAGTCGTTCTCCTTCTGTATTAACAGGGTTAACCACCATGCGCTCGGCGGTTAATTGTGGACGGTTGAGATAACCGCGACTTATACCTGCTCCACCAACATATATTTCACCTACCACACCTGTTGGAACAGGTTGATGATTATGGTCAAGAATGTAGAGACAAAGGTCAGGAATTGCTTTACCAATAACACTTCCTAAACGTTTTTTGACATCGCGTAAACGAATGGGACGGTAAGTTACATGAACCGTTGTTTCCGTAATCCCATACATATTTACTAAAAGTGGGAAATTCTCGTCATGACGTTCAAACCAAGGCTCTAAACTAGGTAAATCTAAGGCTTCTCCACCAAAAATTACATAGCGCAAATTTAGCTCGCTTTCTCGGCGCTCAATTTCTTCTGCCTGCATCAATTGTCTAAAAGCTGACGGTGTTTGATTTAAGACAGTGACTCTAGCATCGCATAATAAGTTATAAAAATCTTCTGGTGAACGGCTGACTAAGTAGGGGACAATAACCAGGCGCCCACCGAAGAATAAGGCGCCCCAAATTTCCCACACAGAAAAATCGAAAGCGTGAGAATGGAATAAAGTCCACACATCTTTTTCGTTGAAGCGAAACCACTGTGCCGTTGCCAACATCAAGCGCACAACATTACGATGAGTAACAACAACCCCTTTTGGTTTTCCTGTAGAACCAGAAGTATAGATTACATAAGCTGCATTATCTGGGGTTACAGAAACTTCTGGATTTTCTGAATTTTGCTGTGAAGCCGCTTCACAGCTATCAATAAAAACTTTTATGGCTGGATGGGGCGGAAGTTGATGCTCAAATTCAACTTGTGTAAGCAAAACTGATATTTCGCTATCTTCAAGCATATAAGCAACTCGTTCGCGTGGATATTCTGGGTCAAAAGGAACATAAGTTGCACCAGCTTTAAGAATTGCCAGGATACCAATTACTGTATCAAAAGAACGAGCTACCCAAAGCCCAACTCGTGATTCGGGCTTAACACCCAAACTGATGAGATAATTAGCTAATTGATTTGCGCGCTCGTCTAATTCTTGATAAGTTAGAGTTTCCTTTCCATAAACTAATGCGGTATTTTTTGGACGTTTTGCTGCTTGTTGGCTAAAAATTTGATGGAGACAATCTTTAACTGGAAAACTTTGAGGCGCCTTAACTGGCATTAACTGAGCATATTCGGCATCTTGCAGAATTGGTACACAACTTACTGGGGTATCGGGTTGTGCTACTAAATTTTTCAACAGGTTGCTAAAATGACCTGCAATACGTTCAACAGTGTCTCGTGTAAATAAATCGACGTTGTAGGAGAAAACAGCGCTTAAACTATCTGAATGTTCTGTAACAAAAAGTTCTAAATCAAAGCGAGCAGCATCTTGACTTGCCAAAGTTGTTATTTGCAAATCACCATCTGCGAAGTTAGGCTTTGGAGCATTAAGTAAAGTAAAAGCTATTTGAAATAAGGGATTTCTACTGGTATCGCGTTCAACATTTAATCTATCAACTAGTGATTCAAAAGGTACTTCCCCATGTTCAAATGCTTCTAATACCGTTTCTTGAACTTGTCTTAAAAGGCTACGAAAACTAGGTTCTCCTGATAAGTCAGTGCGAATTACCAACATATTCACAAAGAAACCAATCAGCTTTTCGGCGCCGCTACCTGGACGGTTAGCAATAGAAGTTCCTACACTTACATCTTCTTGACTGGAGTAACGCGCTAAAAGCACAGCAAAAGCAGTCATTAAAGTTGTAAAAAGAGTAGTACTTTCTTCGAGACTAATAGCACGAATTGCACGAGTTAGTTCTGACGGTATAGAAAAATTAACTAAATCTCCTCGGAATGACTGTAGGTTTGGTCTAGGAAAATCAAGAGGAAATTGTAAAACTGGTAATTCAGCTAATTGCTTTTCCCAATAGCTCAGGTGTGACTCTAAAGAAGAATTAGATAATTTCTCTTTTTGCCAAATTGAATAATCAGCGTATTGAATTTTTAGTTCTTCAAGAGAAGAAGTATCACCTTTAAGAGCTAATTGGTATAAATAAGCTAATTCTTCTAAAAATACACCAATTGACCAGCCATCAGCGATAATATGATGAAGCGTTAGTGTGAGAATGCTTTGCAAAGAGTTGATTTGAAAAACCCGCATTCTAACTAAAGAACCCTTTTCTAGGTCAAAAGCGTGTCCAGCTTCTGAACGTGTTACCGTAGAGATTTGTTTTTCAATTTCAATGTCTGACAGATGACTCCAGTCTTCCCATAGAAGTTCGGTTAATGCATTTGCATGAATTTGTTGCCAAGGTGTACCATCAACAGCTGTAAATGTAGTGCGAAGACTTTCGTGTCTTTTTTGCAACTGTTCAAAAGCTTGTTGTAATGCCTTTACGTGAAGCTTTCCATCTAGACGAAAAACGGAACAAATATTGTAAGCTGAGGAAGTAGGTTCTAATTCGTGTAAAAACCACAAACGGCTTTGTTGAAAAGATGCTGGCGCCTGTTGCAAACCATATCGTGGTATAATTAAACTTTGTTCGGCTTCAATTTCAATTCCTTCTTCTTGAAGTATTAATTCTAACAGTTCAAAGTCTTGCATAGGGTTTTATAGTACAAATTAAATATAGCTTTACATTATTTATAGACTTTTAGAATGCGCGCGTCGATATAGAAAAGTTAGGGATTATCGAATACGGAAGCTTAACTTATTAAGCATAAGATGATGTGGTTCGGCGGAATTAAACCCCACCCCCAACCCCTCCCCGCGAGCGGAGAGGGGAGTAAGAGTTTTTTCCCCCTCCCCGTATACGGGGAGGGGGTTAGGGGGTGGGGTTTAATTTTTTAACGTTTTGTTTGTAGCAGCTTGGCTTTTTCCTCCGGTGTCATCTGTTTCATGCGTAAGAATGCTTTGGCTATTTTCTCAGTGCGTCCTGGTTGGGTTTCTTTGCCAGTGATTAGTTGTGCTGTTTTCTCGATTGTTAACGCTGCAAACATTTCTCTTAGTGAAACGTCAACAAAGAAAACTTTTCTAATAGTCGCATGAATTTGTGCTGCAATCAAAGAATGTCCACCTAGGTCGAAGAAGTTATCTTTTACACCTATGCTCTCTATATTCATTATTGATTGCCAAATATCAACTAACGCTGCTTCAATATCATTTCTAGGCGCCGTATATCCAAGTCTAGAATCGAATGTAGGCGCCGCTAGGGCTTTTCTATCTATTTTGTTGTTGGGTGTTAGAGGCATTGCATCTAAATATACCCAAGCCGATGGAACCATGTATTCAGGTAATTTTTCTAATACATATGCTCGGAGGTTTGAGGGTGATGGTTTGTCTGTATTGGGTTTAGCGACGAGATAAGCAACAAGTTTTTTGTCTGTACTTGTATTACTTGTATCATCGATAGCTTTGATTACAGCTTGAGCAATTTCTGGGTAATTGCCTACAACTGTCTCGATTTCTCCTAGTTCAATTCGGAAACCACGTATTTTAACTTGGTAATCTAAACGACCAAGAAACTCAATCTCTCCATTCGGTAGAAACCGCGCTAAGTCACCTGTACAGTACATTCGCGCTCCTGGTTCTTTTGAGAATGGATTGGGCACAAATCGCTCTGCTGTTAGGTTGGGTCTGGCTAAATAACCCCGCGCAACTCCGGCACCACCTATAAATAATTCTCCCACAATTCCGTTAGGAACTGGTTTTCCTGCACTGTCTAAAATGTAAATTGAGGTGTTGGCTATAGGTTGACCAATTGAAAGTGCATCTTCTGGCTGTTTGACTTGCTTAACGGTAGACCAAATTGTAGTTTCTGTTGGTCCGTAAACATTCCACAGTTCCACTCCAGCAAGTAGTAAAGATTTTGCTAAATCAATTGGCATTGCTTCACCTCCGCAAAAAACGCGGAAAGATTTGCTCGGTTGCCAACCTGCTGTTAGAAGTAATCTCCATGTTGCAGGAGTTGCCTGCATAACTGTTGCTTGAGTTTGCTGTAGCAATTGAACTAGCTTAAAACCATCGTAAACAGTTTCACGTTCTGCCACAACTAACCGCGCGCCTGTAATTAAGGGTAAGAACAACTCTAAAATAGAAATGTCAAAACTTGTAGTTGTAACTGAGACAAATGTATCACTAACAGACATTCCTGGTTGAGAGCGGAAGCTCAATAAAAAGTTGACGAGCGCGCTATGTGATATTTGTACTCCTTTTGGGCGCCCAGTGGAACCAGATGTATAAATAACGTAAGCTAAATGATTGTTGTGGTTATTACTTACAACAGGTAATTCTTCTGCTTGTTGTGATGTTAGTTCAGACAGTAATACTGTTGTCGCTTGGGAAGACGGCAGTTGAGAAGCTAATTTCTCTTCGGTAATAATAAATTTAGCTCCGCTATCGGCAAGCATAAATTCCAGACGGTCACTTGGGAAAGATGGGTCAAGCCCAACGAAGGCGCCTCCCGCTTTTAAAATACCAAGAAATGTAACCAACAAGTTGGCGTGACGCTCTAAGTACACAGCAACTAATGTCTCTTGAGTAACTCCCTTTTGTCGGAGTACTTGGGCAAACTGAAGAGATTTTTGTTCTAATTCTTCATAAGTCAACCACTCGGAACCGTTGAGAACTGCTAATGCATTGGGGGTGAGAGATGCTTGCTGACTAAATAGTTTATCTACGGTAACTTGCGGGATTAAATTTGTGTCAGCTTTGTTATGGGTGAGTGCTTCAGCTTGACTTAACAAGCCAATTTCGCCAACAAACTCTAAATCTTCAGTAAAATTCCGTAGAACTTGGGTTAAGTTATCTAGCAGCTTTTCTCTTTGTTCTACACTACCAATATTCTTTTGGAAAGCAATTTTTAAAGTTAAATCGTCTCCAGGTAATGCATATAAGGTGACAGGGTAATGAGTTTTTTCTAGTGACTGCACAGAACTAATAGATAGTTCGCTTTCCTCTTGCCGCAGAGTGTTATCTACTGGATAATTTTCGTAAACAACTATAGATTCAAATAATGATTGTCCTCGTGGAATGTCAGAAAAACCTTGAATATCTACGAGACGACTAGAGGAATGTTGGTTGATTTGTAATGTGCAATCGCGCAGTTGTTGTAACCATTGTTTTAATGGTGTTGCTTCATCTAAGGTGACACGTAAGGGTAGGGTGTTAATAAATAGACCTACCATTTCTGATGACCCAGGTAATTCTGGCGGGCGCCCAGACACAGTAACACCAAAAACAACATCATTGGATGTGCTATATCGACTTAATAGGATACTCCAAGCTGCTTGAACTATGGTATTTAAAGTCACCCGATTTTTTTGTGCGACTGTAAGTAATTGCTGGTAAGTTTGATGACCAAGAGTTGTTTCTAAGGTTTGATAATCAGAATTGGCATGTTTTAGTCCAAAACTGGTTGCTTGAGACAAATTACTCAATGAGTGGCGCCAAAAGTTAGCTACAGATGCTGAGTTTGATGGCTTATTGTTTAAGTAGGCGATAAAATCACGATATGACGGCGCCTCATATTGTGGACGATTGTAGTAAAAATTAATTACCGAGCGGAAAATTAAAGGTAATGACCAACCATCAAGCAAAAGATGGTGATGAGTCCATAAAAATCGCCATTGTTGCTCCCCTGTTTTTAATAACGTTAACCGCATCAGGGGAGGAGTTTCTAAACAAAACCCTTGCTGACGGTCTGTTTTTAAAAGTTCGTTCCACTGACTATTTATAGACTCAGCATCTAGTGCAGACCAATCTTCGTAAACAAAAGGTAAGTTTACCCGTTGATGAATTCGCTGCAACGGTCGAGGTAAATCTTGCTGGATAAAAGTCGCGCGCAAGCTGGGATGCTTATCTATAGTGCGTTCCCAAGCTTGTTTCCAAGCACTTGTTTCCAAAACTCCCGTCATTTCACCCGTTACTTGCTGAAGGTAAACCCCGCTTTCTAATTCGTAGTTGGCGTGGAAAAGCATTCCCTCTTGAACTGGTGCAAGTGGATAAATATCTTCTACATTATTTTCCTCAATTACAATAGTCGTGCTTTCTTGTAAAAGAGATTGAAAAGCTGTGTAAAATCTCTGCGCCAAAGCCTGAATAGTTTCTTCTTGATGTAATGCTTTGCTAAACACAAACCGCATTTGTAATTTGCCATTGATAATTAAACCAGTCACTTCCAACTGGAACGGGCGCCTATTTTCGGGTGCCCTCGAAACTCCAGCATCTTCGGTAGCAGGGACAAAAGGCGCCGACTCGTTGCCAAAGTTTTCATCAAATTGCCCTAGGTAGTTAAATAAAATACCTTCAGGAATTTTTGGTAAGACATCAGCTAATTCTTGGCGACAGCTAAGTAAACCGTAGGAAATGCCGTTACTGGGTAAGTTTCCTAACTGTTGTTTTACAGCTTCTAGATTTTTTAACAAGCTGTCCGTTTTTCTTTTTAGTTTGAACGGGAACAGCGAGGTAAACCAACCCACAGCGTTAGAAACATCTAATGAAACCTCAAAATTACTTTCTCTACCGTGGCTTTCTAATGCAATAACTATCTCAGATTGCTGAGTCCATTCTGTTACTGCTTCGAGTAACACAGTTAACAATGCTTCTTGGATACGTATTTTATGAGCGCGCGGTAGTTCATAAAGCAAACTTTCAGTTTCACTCTGACTAAAATTACACTCGATTTGTGCTATAGAGTCTTCAAAGTTATTTTCAAGATTTTCTGGAAAATCAAGTGGTAGTTCAGAGGTAGAGATTTGTTGTGTCCAAAAATCAAGGTCTTTCTCTAAGTTATTTTTTTCTTGCTGAGTATCACTCAAAAGATGTAATTGAGTTGCCCAAGTCGCAAAGTTACTTACCGACAAGCTAGCAAGTTGTTTCTGTAGCGCAATGGCTAGGTCTTGCAAAATTACTCGCCAAGAAACACCGTCTACTATTAAGTGATGGATAATGAGCAAGAGTTTATTTGGTGTGTCTCCCTCTATTTGAAAATAAACTGCCCGGAACAGGGTACCTTCTTCTAAATTTAGTTGAGCTTGAAACTTACTAGCGATGGTTTGTAATGATGAGGCTTGACGCGCGCTTAATTCAACGACATCAAAAGTTACATGATTATCATTATTACTAAGATATTGCTTCCAACCGTTTGGTGTTTTGCGGAACCTGAGTTTTGTTGCTTCGTGATTTTGGGCTATTTGAACTAAAGCTGTTTTTAGCTCTGCAACATCAAAGTTTTGTTTTAAATCTAGTAAAACTGCTTGGTTCCAATGTTCTGGTTTTGCAAATGATTGTTGGAAAAACCACTGCTGTACTGGAGTTAGGGGTATTTCACTACCCACCGGAACTAAGGGAAGCGTTGTTGTTACTGATTTTTTAACGTTCGGCGCCAGTTGGATAATTTGCGGATAGTTAAATAAATCTTGGGGGGTAAAAGTAATTCCCAAACTTCTAGCTTTGGCTATTACTTGCAGACAAAGAATAGAATCTCCTCCCAGGTCAAAGAAGTTATCTTCAATTCCTATATGGGGAAGTCGCAATACTTCAGACCAAATTTTTGTGAGATTTTTCTCAACTTCGTTTTGAGGAGCTACGTAAGTTTTATTTGTAACTGTTTGCTCTGCTTCCGGTTCAAGTAACGCATTTAAATTTATCTTGCCGTTGGGGAGTAATTCCCAAGTATCCACATTCACAAACAAAGATGGCGCCATATAGCTGGGGAGAGTATTGCGGACTACTGAGCGCAATATATCCTGCCAATTGTTGGGAGCTTCTTTCAATTCTACATAAGCTACTAAACGCGACCAAGCTTTAACTACTGCACGTACTACCCAAGGTTGCTGTTCTAAAACTGTAACAATTTCGTCCGTTTCAATGCGGAAACCACGTAGTTTAACTTGGTGGTCAATTCTACCGAGAAACTCAATTGTGCCATCCTGCAAATATCTAGCTCTATCTCCTGTACGATAGAAACGGGAGCCATTTGAAGAAAATGGATTTGGTAGAAAGCGTTCGGCAGTCATAAAAGGCGCCTGCCAGTAACCACGAGCTAATTGTTCGGAAGCTACATATAACTCGCCCTGAGTCCCAATAGGCACTGGTTGCAAATATTTATCTAGTATATATAAAGAAGTATTAAGTACTGGCTTACCAACGGGAATAGTAAGAGTATTTTCACTGACTCTACAAGAGTGAAAAGCTACATCAATAGTGGTTTCAGCAGGACCATAAAGGTTGATGAGGGGGATATTAAGAGTGTTTTGGAAATCATCCCATACCCGTTTTTTAAGTGCTTCACCACCACTAAATAATAGACGCAGGCTGGAACATTCACAAAATCCTGGTTCGTTAAGCAGAATCTCTAAAAGTGTTGGTACTACCTGTAACAAAGTAATATTGTTGTTTTTGATTGTCTCTACAAGGTAGGTAGTATCTTGATGTCCTCCCGGTTTTGCCATGACCAGTTTGGCGCCTGTCATTAAAGCAGCCCAAAATTCCCATACAGAAGCATCGAAACTGAATGGGGTTTTTTGTAAAATTGCATCAGATTGGTTTACAGCAAAAGTCTCTAAGAACCAAGCCATGTGATTTGCTAAAGCTTGATGAGAAATAGCAATACCTTTAGCTCGCCCAGTTGAGCCGGATGTAAAAATAATATATGCTATTTGTTCTCCCAATACTGGTATGCCTAAATTTTCCGATGCTTGGCGCCTTATTTCTGAGTCATTATCTAAAAAGAACTGCGGAGTTATAACAATATTCGCTTTAGCATCTTGAAGCATCTCCTTTTTGCGAACATCTGGGTAATGAGGGTCAATAGGTACATAGCAACCACCAGCCTTATTGATTGCTAAAATCGCACAAACCATATCTAAAGAACGTTCTAGACAAATTCCAACTGGTTGGTCAGCACAAATTCCACGCTCACGCAAAAACCGTGCTAATTGATTTGCCTTTTGATTTAATTCGCTATATGTCCAAGTTTTTCCAAGGCAGGTGACAGCAGGCAAGTCAGGGAAATCAACAGCCCGTTTTTCAAAAATTTCATGTATGTGAAAAGTTATATTTTTGACTGTGCTTTCGGTTTGAGTTGTAGGGTAGACAGGAAATTCTTCTGTTACTTGGGTATAGTTTGCTTCTGGGTCGCTCACTAATGACTCACACATCCGCGCGCAGTAATTGCCCATTCTCTTTGCTTGTTGCTCATCAAACTCACTATTATTATATGAAATATTAAATAGCAAGTTTCCTGAATCAACTTCTTCGCTCCAACTAACGCTAAAGGGAATGTTTGTTTCATCAAAAGACAGTGATTCGATTAATTCAATATCTCGCAATTCTAAAAGTCCTTTATAAACATGAAAGTGGACAAAGTTAAAAGAACTTTCGTATAGCGGTTGATTCCCATGCATTCTTTGAATTTCTGCAAGCGGAAAACGACGATTAGGTATAATGAGTTGTTCGTTGCGAAAAGTTTGCTTAATTAAATCAATCCATGAGCCGCCAGAAAGTTGAAGTCTAAATGGTACAGTATTTAAGAAAAGTCCTAAAACTCTTTCCCCATCTTTTTCTTCGGGTCGTCCATTGCAAACCAATCCGGTGACAACTTCCTCTTCGCCAGAATAAAAAGCTAACAAACGCATATGCACAGCTAACAAAACTGTTTTTACAGAAACACCCAATTGATTAGATAAGGCTTTTATCTGTTGTGAAAGTTCGTGTGACAGCGCAATGTCTATCTTAGCCATTTGCCCTGATGATGAGTTGTCAACTTGATAACGGGGTAGTTGAGTAAAAGGAATTGAAGCTAGTTGCTGTTGCCAAAACGATTTTTGAGTTTTGTCTTTTAAAGCTTCTTGTTCTAATGCCACAAACCGAGAATATTGGAGAGATGGAGGCACCTGTGGCAATGGTACTTTACTATCTAGAAGGTGGAGATATGTGTTAATGAGTTCAGAAAGAAATTGGGCTAAACTCCAGCCATCCATAATAGCATGATGCAGGGCAAAAGTTACTTGGATGATATCTTGGTCAAGATGATGAATATAAAACCTTACAAGCGGTGCTTTTGACCAATCAAATCCTTCTTCCCTTTGTTTTTGAATAAATAAGTTGATTTCTGCTTCGTGTTGTGAGCAAGATAAAGAAGTAAAATCTACAAATTTAATTTCTGCATTGGCTTCTTTAAGTACTACCTGAATAGGTTGAGAAAATTCTCCTAAATAAAATGCTGTTTTTAGTATATTATGTTGCAACATTTCTGCATAAGCTTGCTGCCAAATATTGAGGTTAAAAGGCATCCGAATACGGAAACTAAAAACATCATTATAAGCCGTTGCACCTTCAAAATAATCGCTGTGAAATAGCATCCCTGCTTGCAGTTGAGCTAGTGGGTAAGCGTCTACAGCATCCATATTTAGCTGCTGAAGTTTCTCACGGTCTGTGGGTGTAATTAGTTCAAATGCTTGATAAGTATCACTAGCTGAGGATTGTTTAGACTCAGATAGAGCGGCAAGTTCTGATAGAATGGGATAAGAGAAAATTTGTTCTAGTTTTATCGTTAGTCCTGCTGATAAAGCTAGCGAACACACACGAATACTGCGAATAGAGTCACCACCTAAAGCAAAGTAATTATCATACCGTCCCACAGTATTTACTCCTAAAACTTGCGCCCAAATTTGTGCTAGGGTTTTTTCTGCATCTGTTTCAGGAGGAACATAACTAACTTCAAGATTTTCTCTTTTAAATTCAGGCGCCGGCAATGCTTTGTGGTCAACTTTACCGTTGGTTGTAAGAGGTAATTTATCGAGGTAAATAAACTGCGAAGGCACCATGTAATCTGGTAAACTTTGAAGCAGATGGTTTCGTAACGCTTCGATGCTCTTAATGGCGCCTGTGCAAACTAAGTAAGCAACTAATCTTTGATTCCCATCCTCTGAATGAACTACAACAATATTTTCCACTACTTGAGGAAACTGGGAAAGAGCCGCTTCAATTTCGCCAATTTCGATACGGAAACCGCGAATTTTTACCTGATTATCTATCCGCCCTAAATATTCTAAGTCACCATTGCCCAGAAAGCGCGCTAAATCACCACTACGATAAAGACGCGCGTTAGAATCTGAAGCGAAAGAATTAGGAATAAAACGCTCTTTATTTATTTCTGGTCGGTTAAGATAACCGCGACTTACTCCTGCTCCTCCTACATAAATTTCACCCGTAACTCCTGGGGGAAGAAGATTTCCATTGGGGTCAAGTAAATATATATCTAAGTCGGGTATTGGCACCCCAACTAAGCTAGCGGATACATTATCTAATAAATCTTGGCGCCGAATTGGTCGATAGGTAACGTGAACCGTTGTCTCGGTAATACCATACATATTGACTAGTTGTGTTTCTTCACCATGACGGTCAAACCAAGGACGCAAACTTTGTAAGTTTAATGCTTCGCCACCAAATATAATATAGCGTAATTGAGTTAATAATGACGAGGTACTTTCTGCTGCTAGTAACTGGGTAAACGCTGAAGGTGTTTGGTTGAGAACAGTAACTTTTTGCTCTTGAAGTAGTTGTAGAAACTTTTGAGGATTTCGACTTTCTGCATAACTCACAATAACTAGGCGCCCGCCATAAAGCAATGCTCCCCAAATTTCCCAAACAGAGAAATCAAAAGCGAAGGAATGGAAAAATGTCCAAACATCGTTTTCATTAAATCCAAACCATTCGTTTGTATTGCTAAACAAGCGAGTAACATTATTCTGAGTGACTAATACTCCTTTGGGTTTACCTGTAGAACCAGAAGTGTAAATTACATATGCACCATCTTCTGGATTTAAATTATCATTTAATACTGGTGCATCACTTTCTACTAAATGTGGTGCATCGAGAGCATCAATATATAGAAGTTGAGCCGATGCTGGTAAAACCTCAGACAGACATTGTGTTGTTAAAATCAGTTCTGCTTCACAGTCGGTGACAGTAAACTCAATTCTTTCTCGTGGATAATTAGGGTCAACAGGAACATAAATACCACCCGCTTTCACAACACCTAACATGGCGATAATTAAATCAATAGAGCGTTCTAGGCAAATAGCAACGCGCTTTTCTCGTCCAATTCCCTGTTTCTGTAAAAATCTAGCGATGCTGTTAGAACGACGGTCTAATTCGCCATATGTAATATTTTCCTGACCAAAGGTAATTGCAATGCGCTCTGGATATTTACTAACAGTTCGACCAAAACAGGCGCCGAGAGTATCACCCTGAGTTTGTATTAAAGTAGGGGGAGAGGTCAAATTAGAGGTCAACAGAGATAACGAACTTAAAGCCGTTTTGGCATCGCGCGCCATATTCTTTAAAAGATTGTGCAATTGTTCTAACAGTAACTGCATTGCATCTTCATCAAAGCGCTGCGAATCGTAAGTTAATTTAAATAAAAGCTCTAAACCTGGAATTACTATAAGAGTAATGGGATAATTAGTTACTTCAAAGAAAGATACATCTTGAATATTTAGTCCAAAATTTTCGGCTTTTAAGGATTTATCAACAGGGAAATTTTCAAATGCTAGTAAAGTTTCAAACAGCGTTTGCCCACGTGGGACATCACAAAGGCGTTGAATATCTACAAGGCTAGAGTGTTCAAACTCACGCATTTCTACTTGCTGTTGTTGTAGCATCTGTAGCCAGGAGTCTAACGTTTGATTGGATACCGAAACACGTAATGGCAAAGTATTGATAAATGGCCCAATCATCTGTTCTACACCAGACATTTCAGGTGGTCTTCCTGCCACTGTGATACCGTATACAATATCCTCGGAACGACTATAACGATTGAGCAAAATTGCCCAGGCACCTTGAATTATAGTATTAAGTGTGACATTACAAGCGCGCGCTAATTTTTGTAATTGAGCAGTTTCTTCTGGGTTAAGTTGTAGCCTAATTTCTGTATTATTACTTATATTATCTCGCTTTTTAGCTGGTATTATTGATAAAGGAGTTTGACTGCTAAAGCCTTGTAGATAATGGCGCCAAAAAGGTTCTGCGGCTTGAGAATTTTTTTGTTTTAACCAGCTAAGAAAGTCACCAAAAGGACGCACAGATGGTAAGGATGCCTTTACACCTTCCTTTGCAGCTTTGTGTAATAAAAAGAACTCACGCATCAGTAATTGCATAGACCAGCCATCAAGTAGTAAATGATGGTGACTCCATACCATTTGCCAAGATTCTTCGCCCAAGCGTATCAAAGTAACCCGCATTAAAGGGGGACGGTTCAAGACAAATCCTTGGCTTCGGTCTTCTATAAGAAATTGCTGGAGACGGTTTTGTTGGGCAAAAGTGTTTAAACCACGCCAGTCTTGCTCAACAACCTTGAATACAATTTTACGAAAAACAACTTGTACAGGTTCGGTTTGCCCTTTGGTGATGATGGCAGTGCGTAAAATTGAGTGACGGTCAATTAAACTTTGCCATGCTTGGTTGACTGCTTCTATAGAAACGGCGCCTTCTAGAGTACAACTTAACTGTTCAAAGTATACTGCTGACTCAGGATTGTAGAGAGAGTGGAAAAGTAGCCCTTTTTGTAATGGTGTAAGAGGATAGATGTTTTCAATATTATCTTTCAGGTTCATATATCAATAAAGTTCTAGTAGTAATACGGGATTACATCTCACTTTATTGATTAAGCTCAATACAATCAACGCATATAAGTTAGGGAAAGTTAGGGAATTTATTAAGTTACTCACCCAGGCGCCAAGCAATACTACAAGGGATAGCAATTTTCTCAGAATCAATCCCCCGCTCTCTTCGGCTACCGTGTATATACAAATTTTACTCCCCTCCCCGCAACGGAGAGGGGGTTAGGGGGTGGGCTTTGAAGATATAAGCGTAATTCAACCACTTATGTGTACACGTCCTGCGTGTGGAAGGGGGGATTTAATTCTATCCTTTGCAGTATTGAGGCGCCAAGGTGCCTTGCTTCTAAAAAAACGTTATTTCTATGGCGCCAAGTAATTTTTAATAAATGATACAATACTTTGAAAACTGCTCAATAATAAATTCCAGTATGAGCAATGACCTCACCCAACCAAGCCAACCATCCAATCTGTTATTTCAAGAAATTCGTCAACTCATTGACACTGCCAAACAACGCGCCGCCGTTGCCGTCAATGCAGAAATAACCTTATTATATTGGCAAGTTGGTAAACGCATCCAAACCGAAGTTTTACAAGGTCAACGCGCTGAATATGACAAGCTAAACTGCAAGAGGCGATTACATCTGCTTGCCGGAGATAGTAAACTCTATATAAAGGGACGCCAAAGTCGTGGAAGCGCTTGGATATATGAGAGGGTAGGCAGATGTGCGATGTTTTAGGGCGTCACATACCATCGAATACTGGTGCTGTTAACGAATGAGGGTTAAGACTCCTCGTTCTCTCACCTCCGGGTTCAATATACGCTTTAATATATATATTGCACTTTTATCGTGAGAAGGTTATGACTGAAACAAAACCAACCCGCACCGTCCGCAGGGGACGCATTTTTCCAGAAATACAGTGGACTGAGGAACAAAAAGAGCAACGTCAAGCTGAACGAGAAGCTTTTAGAGCGCGCTGTCTGCCTATCTTTGAAAAACTCAAACCAGAATTAATAGAAACTCATTACAATTGGTATTTAACAATTGAACCCGACAGTGGCGAGTATTTTATTAATCAAGATGAAATAAAAGGCGCCTTAGAAGCGCGCGACAAATATCCTGACCGCAGGTTTCATACTTTCCGTATCAATGAAACAGGTGTGTGCGGAACAATATGATAAACGGTACTTTTGGTGTTGAGGATGCCTTGCTCTTTGAAATAGAATTAATTGCATCGGATGGTTCAGGGCTAGAAATAGAGTCTATGTTCGACACCGGATTTTCCGGTTGGTTGGCTATAAACGACCAGGATATAGATGATTTTGGTTGGATATATATTGACCAGGAAGATATGAGGACGGCACAAGGTACTTCATCATTTGATATTTATGTAGGAAAAATTAAACTGATGGTCAGGAATATGATATCCCTGTACATGTAGGTAAGAATTTAACTGAAGTTCTACTTGGGCGCCAATGGCTAGAAACTAAACAGTTATTAGTAAACAAACCACAGGGTTTATTAACTCTAGGATAATTTTACACTACATATAAGTGTGAACCACGCTTAACATTTGTTTGATATTAATCTCACACCATCGAATGCCGGTGCGTGACGCTACAAGTCTCTTCGTGAAAAACGTAATCTTTCTGTGGGCGTCATACACCCTACAGTATGTTATAAAATTTGAGAAGTTCGTAATGCCAAAGAACATCAATTATCTGTATATTATAAATATAACTATAAATTTTTTATATACATATATCAACTTTATATATCAACCCTTTTGTATTGTAAATCTTACATTAAACTATTAAAATAAAAATAAATATCTTTAACAGGTTGTACGGCTGAATAAACAAATGGAAATTTCCCCTCAGTAACTTCTTCAAATTTTGGCTCTATCAATTTTTCTTCGACATCAATATCATCCTTAATTAAAAGAAGTTCATAACCTTTAATATTCTGTATACTATAAAGTTGTTTGAGTTTTTGATTAGTATCTTTAATTATTTCTTTACACTTTTCTAAATTTCCAACTGATTGATAATGAACATATTCATAAGCAAAATCATTATTCATAATTAATATCTCCGTTGTTAACTACTTATACAATATTCTACAATAATTATTTTAGTATTCATGAACTTGTGGTAGTTAGGGTGTGGAATGTGGGGTGTAATATAAATGATACCATACATACCTGACATCTTGTGCCTCTACGTATTAAGCCTTAATTTAACATAATCATGTTACTAATACTACTTTATATGCAGTCCATTTTAATGGACTTTTGCTATTAGCCTATGGGTTTTAACCTGCTTACGGGTATGAGCGTAGTTGCAGATTCAGCAATTAATATTATATAGGCGCAAGATATAAGGGACTTCCAAAAATTTAATTCTCCATATTGTGGAATGGGCATCCTTGCCCGTTCAAACTATGGGCGGGCAAGGATG
>NZ_RSCL01000037.1 GCF_003991905.1 Dulcicalothrix desertica PCC 7102
TACCTAATTGCTCTCTAAAAATAGTTGCTCCAAACTCTCGCTTATCCACGAACGCAGGCGCCCCCCCTGAACGGTTACTATTTATTAACGTTACAGGCGCCAAATTCAAACGAAGATTACCACGAATCATTCGAGAAATATCGAGTAAATCTTCGATGAGTTGAGCTTGTGCTTTTGCATTACGTTCAATGGTTTGCAATGCACGAAGTTTTGCTGCTTCGTCTAATTTACGGGTTTGCATGAGTTTTGCCCAACCAAGTATTGAGTTTAAAGGCGACCGTAACTCATGCGATACTATTGCTATAAATTCATCTTTTGTATGATTTGCAACTTCGGCTTCAGTACGCGCGGTTTCTGCTTTCTCTAGTAGTATTTCTTTTTCTTGCCGCAACTGTTTTTGCTCGCTAATATCCAAAATAAATGCAACACCACGGTCAGTAAATCCAGGTAAAAACGCACAACCAATTATTATTGGTAGGTGTTTACCATCTTTACAAATATATTCTTTTTCAAAGGGGACATAACTTTCTCCCTTCGATAACAGTTGAAATTTTTCAGCATCAAGTTGATGATATTCTTTTGGTGTAATATGGCTATAGTATATCTTTCCGGCTTGTAAATCTTCGCGGTTATAACCCGTCATTTTAATAAAAGCATTGTTAGCATCTGTAATTTGACCCTCCAAATTCCAAAATAAAATACCTATTAAATCAGACTCAAAAATACCTCTAAATAATGATTCGCTTTGCTGTAACGCTAACTCCGCACGTTTACGTTCAGTAATATCCATTACCAAACCATCAAAAAGCACATCTCCATTGTCTTGTAGTTCCGGTTGAGATTTAGTGTGTAACCATTTAAGATTACCTGAAGGGGTAATTAAACGAAATTCAACGTCAAACTTTTCTAAATGTTGTGATGCAATTTTATTAGCTTCCTGTACTTTTGCTACATCGTCAGGATAAATCATTGCCCAAACGTTTGCCGATTGGTTCAACTCAGAGGGTTCTAGCTCATATATATCGCGCGACTTGGGGCTAACATATGTAAAAGCATCCTTTCCGTCAGGGTGCAATATATATTGGTAAATCATTCCTGGTACATTCGCTACTAGTCGTTCAAATCTCAATTGACTTTCACGTAAAGCTGCTTCTACTTCTTTTTGTCTAGTAATATCGCTGTCAACAGAAGTAACATACCAAACACTTTCAATTTCGTCACGTTGAGAAGTTAAAGTTGCCTGAATCCACCTTAAACTACCGTCTTGATGATAAAATCTGTATTCATAATCAATTGTCAGTTCAGCGAATATATCACTAAACTTTGGCATAATCACATTTTCTAAATCTTCTGGAAATACACGCGACTGCCAGAGATTCTTATCTGCGACTAATTCAGTACTAGTATAACCAAAAACTGTTTTACAACCTGATGAATAGTAGTCATATCGCCAATCATGGTTAGCATATACACAAAACCTGCTAATTGAGAGATTTACATTATTTAGAATAAAACTTAGCTTTTTTTCATTTTCACGCAGAGCTTGTTCTACCTGATTAAGTTCTGCTAATTCATTTATGTATACTGCTTGAGTCGTTTGATTTTGCTCGATATCTTTTTTTGTAACTGCATTTCTAACTGCTTCTATTAATCCTTCTTCTGTTAACTGCTGCTTGACTAAATAATCTTCTGCTCCGTTTTTTAGTGCTTTAACTGCTACCGCTACATCATTTTCACCTAGTATTATTACTGATGGACACTTATCGCCATATGATGCTCGTAATTTAGCTAAATAATCCAATCCATTAGAGTTAGGCAAACTAGAGTCCAGCAAAATTAAGTCAATTTGCTGCTGATTGCACAATATTAAACTAGCACTAGACGATTCTAATAATACTCTGAATGTAAATTCCGATTCCAGTAAATAACGTCGAAGATTATCCGTAATTTCTGGAAAATCGCTAACTATTAATACTGTTGCTTGCTCTATCATTGCTCCAGGGCGCCGTTATTTAATCCACAATGCCGCACTGTTGTTATCTATAGCAAAAAAGTACTAATTCTTGCAATACTTATAAAGACTTAATTTTAAAATCCCAGAAACCGGGTTTTTTTGTTGCCATATTGTAATAAAAAGGAAGATTTGCGTAGAAACCCGGTTTCTATCTATTGTATCCATTGAGAAAACTCTATGGTTATACGGTTAAATGTATAATTGTTGACACCTTTAAAACTTTATTAAAACAATTATTGACTTTCGTAATGAAATGCTCAAAAATCAAAACTACGGATATTGAAACATGTTCGCAATATTACTGCAATAAATTAGCTAAAGGGGTAACGTGAAATGGCTCGGAGTCAAAAAGGTTTGCTCGGAATTAGTGCTGCGTCATTAGCACTAGCCAGCATTGTTAGTTTTTTTGGTGGTGTGGCAGCAATTGCGAACCCTAATATTGGGAGTAAAGGACAGACAGTAGTCGCTCAAAATCCTGCAAGTCTTACAATTGTGTTCCCTAGTCGTTCAGACTCTACAGATTTGCAAAATAAAGCAAATGCGGTAGCAGCGTTCCTTTCTAAAGAATTGAAAATGCCTGTTAGAGCGCAGATTGGTGATGATACTGCTGCGGTTGAGGCACTACGCGCAAACCGCGCACAAGTTGCATTTTTGAGTAGTCGTCCAGCGCTCAAAGCTGCACAGTTAGCAAATGCAAGGGTATATCTTGCAGAAACCAGAGATAATTACTCAGGTAAATTCACATATAACTCTGTATTTGTTGTTCCAGCTAATAGTCCTTTGCAAACCAGAGGCAATGCCAGAGCGACACTCGCACAACTTCGCGGTAAGAAGATGGCGTTTACATCCCCAACATCCGGTTCGGGATTTATTTTTCCTACAAGTGAATTAGTTCGTTTCGGATTGGTACAAAACCGTGATTCTTTGGGTAATTTCTTTGGTCAAGTAAGCTACGGTGGTAACTACAGCAAAGCTTTACAAGCTGTTCTACGCGGTCAAGCTGAAGCCGCAGCAGTATCAGAGTATGCTTTGTTTCCTCCTTACATAACCAACCAAGAACGCTCACAGCTACGAATTCTACACAAAATACCAGGTGTTCCGGCACATGGTGTGGCAATTGACGACAGTGTTGCGGCGCCTATGCGTGACCGTCTTGTCGCTGTGATGTTAAAACTGAATGAACCAGCAAATAATGGTTTGCTTCGTAATCTTTATAACTCTAACGAGTTAGTAAAAGTAAATCACGACAGTCACCTGGCGCCTGTCCGTGATGCACTCAGACGCGCGGGTATTGACCCTTAAAAGTAAAAAGTTATCAGTGCTGAGTGCTGAGTTATTAGTTAATAGTTACTCCTCACTCAACACTCAGCACTCAGCACCAAGCACTCAGCACCAAGCACTCAGCACTCTTTTTGCAATGAATGAAACAGTAATTGAATGTCGCGATGTCGAAACGGCGTTTTTAAAGTCGCTACATCGTCCTATATTAAATCAAGTTAATTGCCAGATTCGACGCGGTGAGTTTGTAGCTCTATTAGGATTAAATGGCGCCGGAAAATCTACACTATTACGTTCATTTGTTGGACTCACACAAGTTTCGCGAGGAACGATTACTGTAGATAATATACCAATGGCAAGTACTACGTTGCCAAAAATTCGGCGTAATGTTGGGATGTTATTTCAAGGAGGAGGTTTAATTCGCCAACTTAGTGCAGTCGAAAATGTTCTTTGTGGCAGGTTGGGAGTTAGAAAACCTTGGCAAACTTTATTTGGGTTTCCAAAACAAGATTATCGTTTAGCGCTTCAACTACTCGACGAATTAGGATTGCATGAACATGCGTATCAAAAAACGAGTTCTCTAAGTGGTGGACAACAACAGCGAGTAGCTATTGCGCGCGCTCTCATACAGTCACCCCAAGTTCTTTTAGCTGATGAACCTATTACAGGTTTAGATGTAATGGCAGCTAAACAGGTCATGGATACCTTAGCAAAATTAAATAGTGAGCATGGAATTACTATAGTTACAGTCTTACACGATTTAGGTATTGCCGCAGAATATGCCCAGCGTGCGCTTGTACTTGATGCTGGACGTATTGTTTATGATGGCGCCTGTCACAACTTACAATCTGAATTTGCCCAAATTGGCTCTTTATCAAAATAATGCAAAATGAACGCTTATATCAATAAATTAACTGGGCGCCATCCTTGGATAAGTAATTTATTAATTATCCCCGTACTTATCCTGTTAGTTGTAGTTTATGCTTGGTCACTCGAAGGTATAGGCATAAACGCAGAAGTTTTAAATAATAGCTGGTTCTACGTTACAGATTTTATTTCTCGCTTTTTCCCACCTAATCTTAGTGTTCTTTCCAATGCTGTTAAAGCATTAATCCAGACAATACAAATGTCCTTATGGGGAACTACGATTGGGGCAATTATATCAGTCCCAATTGCTATTGCCAGCGCTAGTAATATTGCACCTGTATGGTTGCAGTGGTTAGCTAACTTTATACAAAATGCCGTCCGTTCAGTTCCTTCAATTATTTTAGGCTTAATTTTTGTCGCTGCTACCGGACTCGGCGCCCCTGCTGGAACTTTAGCGTTAAGCATTTATACTATTGGCTACCTCGCTAAATTTTATCAACAAGCTATTGAAGCAGTCAACTCTCGCTCTATAGAATCTTTACAAGTTATTGGCGCCTCTCGTTGGCAAATTACCCAATACGGTATTGTGCCCCAAGTTTTACCTTTGGCATTAGGTTATACACTTTGGATGTTTGAATATAATATTCGTGCTGCTTCTGTTCTCGGTGTTGTTGGAGCAGGTGGTATCGGGTTTGAGTTGAAAAGCTATATCGATGGATTTGAATATAACAAAGCCACAACTTTTATGCTCGTGCTGCTAGTTGTTGTTACTATTATTGATTTTTTCAGCAGCCTCTTGAGACGGCACCTTGACTCTATGTAGGATTGAAACGGGCAAGGATGCCCATTTCACAAGAGTTATCAGTATATTTTCTCATTAAAAATTAAAAAAATTAAACAAGTGTCCTTAATATAGTAATGACTGGATGGGCTTGTTTATCTGGCGTTTTAGTATTGGCGCTAATGGGGAAATATTTATCTAGCAGTGCTGGTACATCTTTGGCTTGAATACGACTGTAACGGGTTTTGTCGGGCATTATTAAGTTGGGCCCACCCTTACAGTTTTTCATGCAACCTGTTGGTTTAATTGTAACTTCGGCGCCGAGATTGCGTTCAACTAATTCTTTTTGCAATGCCTGACAAAGTGCTTTTCCACCTTTGTTCATACAGTCAGACTTCTGACACATCAAAATAGTTGTCTGTTTTGCTGGTTTATTTTTAGGAGGTTCATTTGTTTGCGGAGGACTAATGTATTCCTCTCCATTGGCACGCGCTGCCATAATTCTTTCGGCTTTAAGCTTATATTCGCCTGTTTTAGAACAAAGTTTTTTTGTACCAACGATTTGTAGTCTGGTTTGAGGCGCCAATTTCCAGTCGAATGTACATCGTAAATGTTTCGCTAATTTTACATAAGACTGACCTTCAGTTGTTTCCAGCATTAAACCTTTGAGCTTGTAGCCATCTTCGATTACGACTTCTATAAAACGCCCTTCCAGGTAAAACTCTGAAACTTGCTGCTTAAATAGTTTGCTCATAACTTAAACCTCCTTATTAACAAAATTTTTTACAAATACCAACAGCGCTCTAAAGTCTGAATTAACTGACAACGCGATGCCGTAAATTGCTGAACTACACTCCACAACTGAATTGCTGCTGTGACGTTGCTTATTTCTACAGTTAGTGGCTGGTTCATTCCACATGCACAACTCATATTTAGTTCTTGCAAGCGCGTATATACCTGCCAACGGTCTGTCCAGTTCACGGAAACAACTATCTTTGCCTCTGGTGTGATTAAATGCTTCACAAAAATCCTCTTCCAAAATCCAATTAAATCACAGCAATACTACTTACTTTAATTCACATTCGAGATGTGCCACTTGAGAAAGATAGCAAATTAGCCCTTTCTACAAGCATACTATAAGTGCAAATAATTATCAGTAATTTTTGAAAAAAAAATAAAAATATTTCTCAAATGCTTTATTACATAAGCATTTTGGGGCGCCCACTCGCTTACACAAGCACCTACCAATAATTATTGGCGCTTTTTATGCTATGTGGACTTTTGAAACAAATAAACGTCTGTACGTTCATAAGTTAATTTAAAGTCACTGCGGTTTTTAAGAGAGTTTACCAGGCGCCGCGCCGATTCAGAATCATTTACCCAACCAGGATGACGAACATCCATGAGTATATAATCATATTTGACCACATCTGAGAAAGCTTGTTCTTTAAAAGCCATGTTTATATTTTGTCTATGGGTAAGATGAGGAGATATTGCTGGAGTGGTGAGTACGCTTGCTCTCGGCTGAACTTTTGATATTGCTTCTCGCGTTGCTTGCCAAGTATCGAGTTTATCTAAGTATAAACTTCCAAAATAAGTATATTTTGCTAACAATAGAAATCCAATTAATGACCAAATAATAATGCTGCGTCGCTTGTGTATCAATCCTTTCCCCACAGCTAATGTCGCAATCAACGCTAGTATTAAAAACGGGACTGCTGGCACAGAGTAATGATTGACTATATTTTTTTGCGGTTGATAGTCAGCTATGATATTTAACGCAACACAAGGAATTGCACCTACTAATGGTGCGGCGCCTTTTAATGATAGTCCCCAAATTAGTGGCGCCGTCAGTAATATTAAATATTCTAAATTTTGTAAACTCAGAATTTTACCTAAAACTATTTGTGGTTTAGTTAATAAGTTTTTGCCAATTTCCCATACTGAGTTACCCAAATAACCATAGCGACCAACTGCTGCTGCTTCTTTGCCGCTAAAAGTAGGAATAATTACTCCAGATGCAATTACAAACCAAGCTACACCCATAGTAATAGCTACAACACCCTCTTTGGAGCGTTTTTCAAAAAGTAATAGCCAAGCACCTAGACCGAAAACGGTAAGAGATAATACCGCTTTGCACATCAATATAATAAAAACGCTGAGACAAAAATACCAAAACTTTTTAGCGCGCGCACACCATACTGCTGTTAATAACATCGGTAAAGCGATAACTTCTGAGTGAAAGTCAAAAAGGTTGACGTTAAATACCTGTGGATACAGCAAGTACACTATAGCCAACGTTGTCGCGTGCGTTTTTAACCCTGCCTGACGTGCTAAATGCCAAACTGGTAAGGCGCCTATTGCTAACGCCAAAGCTTGTACAACAAATAACCAGTAAACACTAGGATATATTTTATACAATAATGCCAAGGGATACCAAATTAAAGCTGCATGGTCGCCAAGGATGTGATATCCCATAAATGTGGAAAATGGAATTTTACCTTGACTAATTAAATAAACTGCTTGGTCAAAAATGCCTAAATCATAAGCGTTAGATTGAAAAAGTATATGACGCACGCTACTAGCTACAAACAATATCAGTGTACTGGCGCCAATAATCCAAGCCAAACTGTTTTCAGGTGTTTTTTGCTGCTTGACAGCCATTGTCGTAATATTTACTTCAGTAAATCAAAAAATAATAACATTTCATTAGCACTCCATACCAAGCAATTACACTTCAATTATCACTTATTATTTACTGTAATAATTAATACAGACATAAAACCAAAGAAACCGGGTTTCTAAGCCAAATAGTCATTTTTATTACAGATTTCAAACAATAAACCCGGTTTCTAAGATTTAAAATAACGCCAAAGAAACCGGGTTTCTAAGCCAAATAGTCATTTTTATTACAGATTCCAAACAATAAACCCGGTTTTTAAGATTTAAAATCAAAAAGTTTTTAGTTTACAAAAATCAAAACTATTTAATCTAAACTATGCGCTTCGTACAGAAATTTGGGTGTTAAGATGTAAAGACCAAGCGGTTACTAATTATAACTGCTCATAAAGCGGAGGAAAACACATGTCTGATACACAAACGATGTTACGCAATTTTGGTGATGTTTATGACAACCCTGTATTACTAGATAAAAGTGTAACGACTCCTGTTTGTGAAGGATTTAATGTTGCTTTAGCCAGTTTTCAAGCGTTATATTTACAGTATCAAAAGCATCATTTTGTAGTTGAAGGCGCCGAATTTTATTCATTACATGAGTTCTTCAATGAAAGCTACGAGCAAGTTCAAGGACATGTTCATGACATTGGTGAGCGCTTGGATGGGTTAGGTGGTGTGCCTGTAGCAAATTTAACAAAATTAGCAGAATTATGCTGCTTCGAGCAAGAACCAGATGGTGTATTTTCTTGCCGCCAAATGGTAGAGAATGACCTGAAGGCAGAGCAAGCAATGATTTCTTTAATTCGGCGCCAAGCATCGCAAGCAGAAAGTTTAGGAGACCGTGGCACAAGATATCTTTATGAACAAATTCTGCTTAAAACCGAAGAAAGAGCTTATCATTTAGCACACTTCTTAGCAAAAGATAGTTTAACTTTAGGATTTGTTCAAGCAAGCAACTAACAGCATTTTTTATCAAAATTTCTTGACATAATCTTAATATAAGGCAGAAAAGATATAATTATCTCTCTGCCTTTTTTGCGTGTTAAATTTTAAGTTCTCTGTGTTCTCTCGTGGTCTCTGTGGTAAATATAAATACAATAAAACTACACAGGCAAGATGCCTGTGCTACAAGTTGTGCCACAATTATGAGACGGTTGTGTGTTGCGTTCTAAGAAAAAAAGTTTGATTGAAGGGTAAAGACCTTTACAATAATCAGGATTTGTATTCTCGCACTCCAATACTATGCCTCGCCGCAACGACATAAAAAAAATATTACTCCTCGGTTCTGGACCTATCGTCATTGGGCAAGCTTGTGAGTTTGATTATTCAGGTACCCAAGCTTGTAAAGCACTACGTGAGGAAGGTTATGTAGTAGTACTGGTAAACTCCAACCCAGCTACAATAATGACTGACCCAGAAACAGCCGACCGTACTTACATTGAACCACTGACACCGCAGTTGGTCGAAAAGGTAATTGAGAAGGAACGTCCCGACGCTTTGCTACCAACGATGGGGGGACAAACCGCGTTGAATATCGCTGTGGCATTAGCGAAAAATGGGGTTTTAGATAAATATAATGTAGAACTGATAGGCGCCAAGTTGCCAGCTATCGAAAAGGCAGAAGATAGAAAGCTGTTTAACGAAGCGATGGCAAAAATTGGTGTTTCGGTTTGCCCTAGTGGAACTGCTTCATCGTTGGAAGAAGCCAAAGAAATTGCACATCGTATTGGTACTTATCCTTTAATTATTCGCCCAGCTTTTACAATGGGTGGTACAGGGGGAGGTATTAGCTATAACTCTGAAGAGTTTGCCGAAATGGCCCAAGGGGGTATTGACGCTTCTCCTGTTTCACAAATTCTCATTGACCAGTCGCTATTAGGATGGAAAGAGTACGAACTAGAAGTAATGCGCGACTTGGCAGATAATGTGGTAATTATTTGCTCGATAGAAAACCTTGACCCAATGGGTATCCATACAGGAGATTCAATAACAGTTGCCCCAGCGCAAACCCTTACCGATAAGGAATATCAAAGGTTGCGGGATATGGCAATTAAGATTATTCGTGAAATTGGTGTAGAAACGGGTGGTTCTAATATTCAGTTTGCCGTAAACCCTGTGAACGGCGAAGTTGTTGTGATTGAAATGAACCCGCGTGTTTCTCGTTCTTCTGCACTTGCTTCTAAAGCAACAGGTTTCCCTATCGCCAAAATGGCGGCAAAACTAGCGGTTGGTTATACGCTAAATGAAATTAAAAATGATATCACCAAGCAAACTCCGGCATCGTTTGAACCGACCATCGATTATGTAGTTACAAAAATTCCTCGCTTTGCGTTTGAAAAATTTCCTGGCTCAGAACCAGTATTAACAACGCAAATGAAATCTGTTGGGGAAGCGATGGCAATTGGTCGCACGTTCAACGAATCATTTCAAAAAGCGTTGCGTTCTTTAGAAACGGGACGTGCAGGTTGGGGATGTGATAAACCTGAAAAACTTCCAAGTGGAGAGCAAATACGCGCGCAACTGCGAACTCCTAACCCCGAACGAATTTTCGCTTTGCGTCATGCAATGTTACTAGGAATGAGTATCGAGGATATTTTTGAATTGACGGGTATTGACCCTTGGTTCCTCGATAAAATGCTGTCGATTCTTGACGTGGAGAAATTTCTCAAACGTACACCTCTACATCAGTTGACAAAAGAGCATTTGTATGAAATAAAACGTCAAGGATTTAGCGATAAACAAATAGCTTTTGCAACTAAGACTAATGAAGACCAAGTGCGCGCATATCGCTCCTCACTAGGAGTTATTCCAGTTTATAAAACGGTGGACACCTGTGCTGCTGAGTTTGAAGCGTTTACTCCCTATCACTACTCAACTTACGAAGAAGAAACCGAAATAATGCCCACTGATAAACCCAAAGTTATGATTTTGGGAGGTGGTCCAAATCGTATTGGACAGGGTATTGAGTTTGATTACTGTTGTTGCCATGCTGCTTATGCTTTGAAAGAAGCAGGTTTTGAGACAATAATGGTTAACTCCAATCCAGAAACCGTCTCTACAGACTATGACACCAGCGATAGATTATATTTTGAGCCGTTAACCAAAGAAGACGTTCTCAATATTATTGAAGCCGAAAATCCTGTCGGTGTCATCGTTCAGTTTGGCGGACAAACACCTTTAAAATTATCAGTTCCTTTACAGCAAGCACTCAGCACTCAGCACTCAGCACTCAAAACTAAAATTTGGGGTACGTCTCCAGATTCTATTGATATTGCTGAAGACCGCGAACGGTTTGAACAGATTCTGAAACGACTCGATATTGCTCAACCTCCAAATGGTCTTGCTCGTACTTACGAAGATGCTTTGGTTGTTGCTAAACGCATTGGTTATCCGGTTGTGGTTCGTCCTAGTTACGTTCTTGGTGGACGTGCAATGGAAATTGTCTATTCTGACTCAGAACTTGAGCGTTATATGACTTTTGCCGTTCAAGTTGAACCTGACCACCCAATTTTAATTGATAAATTCTTAGAAAATGCCATCGAAGTCGATGTTGATGCCATTGCCGACCATACCGGACGTGTTGTGATTGGCGGTATTATGGAACACATTGAACAAGCAGGTATTCACTCTGGTGACTCAGCTTGTGCGTTGCCATCGATTTCGTTACCTCCTGCTGTTCTAGATAAAATTCGTACCTGGACAGTGGAACTTGCTAGAGCTATTTCTGTTGTTGGGTTAATGAATATTCAGTTTGCTGTCGTCGGCGCCCAAGGTTATTCACCGAGCGTGTATATTTTAGAAGCAAACCCACGCGCTTCGCGAACTGTACCATTTGTTTCAAAAGCAACAGGTGTACAGTTAGCAAAATTAGCTTCATTAATAATGTCGGGCAAAACCTTAGAAGAGTTAGGTTTTACCAAAGAAATCATTCCTTCTCATATTGCCGTCAAAGAAGCAGTATTACCGTTTAATAAATTCCCAGGTACTGATACTATACTGGGTCCAGAAATGCGCTCAACTGGCGAAGTCATGGGCATTGACATCGACTTCGGACGTGCCTATGCAAAAGCAGAACTTGGCGCCGGCGAACAACTACCCCTATCAGGAACAGTCTTCGTCTCAATGAACGACCGTGATAAAACACCAGTAGTACCCATTGTCAAGGAATTTATCGATTTGGGTTTCCACGTCATTGCCACCGACGGCACCCGAAAAATATTAAAGGAAAACGGCTTAAACGTCGAACTCATCTTAAAACTTCATGAAGGGCGCCCTCATGTACTAGATGCCGTCAAAAACCGTAAAATCCAAATCATTATTAACACCCCTTCTGGAGGAGAAGCACAATCTGATGGCCGACTTATCCGTCGCACCGCACTAACCTACAAAATTCCCATCATCACCACCCTCGCAGGCGCCAAAGCCACTGCTGCCGCTATTCGCTCGTTACAAACCACCGACCTCGACGTCCGAGTCATTCAAGAATACAGCGTTAATAGTGCTGAGTAGAAAGTGCTGAGTGCTGAGTAGAGTTAGGAGTTAGGAGTTAGGAGTTAGGAGTTACCCTCAGCACTCAGCACTCTTAACTCTTTTCTGAGAATTTGTTACATCTCTTGATGATTCCCATTAATTTTTTATGAACTAGCATAAGTGAATTAATTGACATTTCTGGTATAATTTTTTTCTGAGTGCAAGCTGAAATGCCTAAAAATATCTCAAAAATGACTAGCCAAACCTTTTTAATAAATGTTACAATCATTAATACAAAAGCTTAAAAAATAAACTTGTTGAGTTCGTTACTTTTAATCTAACTTTAGATGATTGCGACCAAAGCCCAAAATAAAGTACCTTAACTCAAATTAATAACTATAAAAGTTCTGAAAAACTAACCGCTCTATACCGAAGCGGTATTTATACTTAGATTTCCTTTGTTAAGTTTCCAACCGAATTTGGAATTGCTTAATACAGGGTTTCTATCGGTTTACACAACCCCTGCCCACTATTAAATCAATTTACAAGAGTAGCGCCATGAAGACCGCTCAGACAGCCACAGACCTCGTGCGGACTTACCTGCGTGAGATTGGCAAAGTGCCACTCTTAACACACGAGGAAGAAATCTATTATGGAAAACAAGTCAAGCGTGTAACTGGCTTGTACGAAGTTAGAGAATCTCTAACCGCTCAGTTAGGTCATGAACCAACGCTTGAGGAGTGGGCAAAAGCCAGTGACCTTGATATTAGAGATTTAAATTCTGCCATTGCAGAAGGCGAGTTTGCCAAGCGTAAAATGGTAGAAGCTAATTTGCGACTTGTGGTGTCGGTTGCAAAAAAATACATTAAGCGGAATGTTGACCTACTTGATTTGATTCAAGAAGGTAGTATTGGCATGCAGCGTGGTGTCGAAAAATTTGACCCTACCAAGGGATATCGTTTTTCTACTTATGCCTATTGGTGGATACGGCAAGCTATTACTCGTGCTATAGCCGAGAAAGGCAGAACTATACGCTTACCAATCCATATTACAGAAAAATTAAATAAAATCAAAAAAGCGCAGCGTTCTTTATCTCAACAGTTGGGACGGGCGCCTAGTGTTGGAGAATTAGCCGAAGAGCTTGACTTAACTCCAAGGCAAGTGCGCGAATATTTAGAAAAAGCTCGCTTACCACTTTCGCTTGACTTACGTCTTGGTGATAACCATGACACCGAGCTTGGAGAAATGTTAGAAGATACAAACGCAACACCAGAAGAGTTCGTGGTTCAATCTTCGCTATCAACGGACTTAGAGCGGTTAATGTCAAGTTTGACGACTCAGCAGCGCGAAGTTATATCGTTAAGATATGGTTTGGCTGATGGGCAGTCGATGACTTTGGCGCGAATTGGTGAAATGCTAAATATCAGTCGCGAAAGAGTTAGACAAATTGAACGTGAAGCTTTGACGAAGCTTCGCAAGTCCAAAATAAGTATTAATGAATATTTAGCAAGTTAATTAATGAGTGCTGAGTGCTGAGTGCTGAGTGTTAAACCCTTACTATACTCAGCACTCAGCACTTTACACTTTGCACTCATTAGAGATAGCACACAAGATTTTGTACGGTTACACCGACTGCCAACGCGCAATTAACTTGTTACATTAGTTAGCAACAGTAAAAAACAGTTAGCTTACGTTAAGGGCATTGTAACTGCATTAAGTATAGAATTGCATCAACCAACGCTAGCTGTAAAAGTCTAGGAGGCAAAAAGTGAGTAATCAACCTAATCGAGTTTCCGAATTCTTTGATAGCGAGTCAGAAGGTGCAAACTTGCTGTGGCAGTATGTTAAGTCGTTAAGTCCTGAAACATTGTCTCAGTTATCTAAACCTTCTTCACCCGAAGTGTTTCAAGTAATGGAGCGTAATATTGTCGGTTTGCTTGGTAATTTACCTTCAGAGCATTTTGGCGTGACTATTACTACTAATAGAGAAAATCTTGGTCGGTTGTTGGCATCAGCGATGATGAGCGGTTATTTTTTACGCAATGCTGAACAGCGCATGAACTTTGAAGTCGCTTTACAAGGAACTGATACAGAAGAATCTGAGTAAAATTTTGAGTATTTTGCACCATTAATATAATTTAATAGTATGTACGCGAGTTAGAAACCTGGTTTTTTCAAGAAACCAGGTTTCTTATAAATTTGGATATCTACCATGAACCAACAAGCTTCATCTCCACCGCATAAAATTATTGGTGTTGCTGTTATTGAGAATAATTCTGGTCAAATTTTAATTGACCGTCGGCGCCCAGAAGGCGTAATGGGGGGTTTATGGGAGTTTCCTGGTGGTAAAATGGAACCGGGTGAAACGGTAACAGAATGTATCGAAAGAGAAATTAAGGAAGAATTAGGGATAAATATTGAAGTTGGTGAGTTATTAATAATCATTGAACATACGTATACTCACTTAAAAGTAACTCTGATAGTACATATGAGTAAACATGTGAGCGGAGTTCCCCAGCCAATTGAATGTGACGAAGTGCGATGGGTACACTTAGATGAACTATCTCAATTTGAATTTCCTGAAGCTAATACTCAAATTATTTCAGCTTTAAAGCAATATAAGGCGCTTACGAATATTTTTTAATAAACGAAATTACGAAGTAATACTGAAGTTATTTTGAGTTAATGTAAATTATTTTGGATAAACAGGCAGTATTAAATGGAACCATGCTCCACCAATAGGAGATTCATCAACCCAGATTTGACCGTAATGCGCGCGGATAATGCGTTGGCATAAACATAAACCAATGCCATATCCATCTATATCTTCGTCACGCTCTAAGCGAAAACGATTTTCAAAAATGCGCTCGCGGTTTTCTTCGGGGATACCTGGGCCTGAGTCACCGATGCTAAACTGCACTTTTTGGGTAGTACGATGAAGTCCAGAAATCATTAACTTGCCGTTTTCGGGAGTGTATTTTATGGCGTTATCAAGAAGATTAATCAAAACTTGGCGAATGCGGTCAGGGTCAGCGTAAATAGCAGGCAAATCTTTAGGAATGTCTTTTTGGACTTCTAATGACTTCTTGGTAATGCGGTCACGCAATTCATCAAAAACTTCTTGAAATAATTTCGCAAGTTCCATTCTTTGAGGCTGAATGCGAAACTCACTATTATTACCCCGACCAACCTGCAATAAGTCGGTAATCATGCGGTCGATAGTTTTAACCTGAGTTCGTGCCTGTTTGAATAAATTTGCCGTTAAACTCGGTTTTAAACGCTCGAAGGCGCCGCGTTCGACGTTGTAGTTCGATTGTAAAGTCTCAATAGCAATAGAAGCTGCTGTTAAAGGGTTACGAAGGTCATGCGCGAGCATCCCAATAACCCGGTCTTTGAACATCAGCTGCTCAGTAAGTTTCTCTTTTTCCTGTTTGAGACGAAAAATCTCATCAGAAAGCTGAATTAACTCTGTTGATAAAGCTAATGAACGAATTGAGGATTTTGAGGATGTAGAATGACCATTTTCGACTTCTTGCTGTAGCTCCAACTCGTTCAAGCTACTGTAATTGTTTACAGAGGCTAACCAACGAGGCCACCAAGTTTTTAATTCGTGAATAATGTTACTGCCAGCAAGAGTCTGGTTTGGTTCTGGGTGAACTTTAACCAGCGCTGGTGTCGCAACCAGTTTGTAATGTTCTGCCAAATATGGTTTTTGTCCGACATTAACAACCTGTAGTTCAAACCTATGTTCAGCCTGTAGTTTGTCTAGATATGACTTTACCTGCTGAACTTCTTGTTGAGACTTTGGACGGTCATCAACAAAAAGGAACAGTTGGAGTGGAACCTCTGAATAAACCGGCTGGTTGGCTTCTGCTTGCATGTAATCGAGTTTTAGCACTGGTAACAAACCGACGACGCAATTGTGAAAGTCAGTTAACCAGCGGTGAATATCCCGTTGGACTGTACTTTGATGCAATGAACAGACAGTTGTCGTTTCTGCTGCTTATTGTTTACAAATTTAATATCTATTTTAGATTTTTCATACTACTATCCAATCACAAATTTGAGATGAGATACATTTTTTTGAGCATTTTGGCGCCTTTATGGCTGCAAACTATGTCATTTTCGGCGCTTGCGAAAGAACATAAACCACAATCAAAGATGATTCAAGCTTCCTCGTCAAGTCCTATAGACACTTTTTATACAGCGACAAGTAAGCTAGTTCAGGAGCAAATCAACTTAATTGCACGTATTGAAAACGCAATGAACGTTAAAGACCCGAACCGAGTTCGTGCGGTACGCGGACAAATACTTATACAAGCTGCATCTATTGAAGGTTTTGTCAAACGACTTGACCCTAACTATAAAAACATTTGCGCTTCTGAGCTAAACAGCAAAGAAGCAAGAATTTTTTGTCCACTTTATGCATCAAGCCAAGAGTTATTAAAACTTTCGCCTTTACTCGACCGTATTTTATCGCGACGAGGTGAGTCAGCTATGGTTCGCTCACTACCACTAGTAAGTGGAGAACGTCAATCTGACCCAGTGATGCCAATGTCACCCATTTCACGTCCAGATTTGGGTCGAATCGCAACTCCCCACGCAACGCAAGAACCGAATTTATTCAACTTGGCGCCACAACTCGTTATCGGTAGTTCCACCAAGAAACTAGTTGCCAATTATACGCAACCAATCCAAGGCGCCATCAAGATTCCCCAAGAAGCAATAAAAGTGTTAGAAGCAGCACAAAAACACATCGAACAAGCACAATTAGAGTTTGGACAAGAAGCGAAATTTCATAATCCGAAACAGACGGCAATTGCACTCGACCGCTTTGCTTATGACCTTGACCCGCAAGAAAGTCAAACCTACTCTAAGTTTCTGGCATTGCCTCAAACAGGTATTTTTCGCGTCCTACCACATACAGTTTACCACCGTCCGTTAAACACGCTTCAAAATCGATTATCAAAAACTGTCATAGAACGATATCCTTTTCCATCTTTAGCAGAAAAAGACGGTTTTACTCCAAATTTCGCACTTTCTCTAGTAGGAAATAACTTTCATGTCTTAGCAAGTGGAGTTGATTACAGCTTAATGGCAAATTTGGGAAATATACCTATTGAAAAACTAGACGCGAATCTCGAAAACGTAAATCCACTAGCCAAAGCTTTTTTTACTTACCAACCACCCAGGCAGTTAAATTTATTACAGCAGGAACGGCGCCGATTAGCTACTAATAAACAAAATAATTCAGGTTTACTATCGAGCGTTCCAGCACAATTAAACAATACCTATTTAGTGCGCTCGTTTCAATTTAAACTACCATCAGCTATAGTTAGTGGTAAAAAACTCACCCCACAAGAACGTTTAAGCATTGACGAATTACTCAAAATCTCTAGTAGCGACACAATTGTAGCGTTTCGTCCAGTTCGACAACGTTCTGATGGTAGTTATACTGTACTTTGGCGTGTCTTAAATAGATTCACAGCACCACAAATAGAAGATTTAGAAGCGTATTTAAAATATTAAGAAACCGGGTTTTTAGGCAAAGTTGTCATTTTTACAAAATATCTTGATGAACAAACCCGGTTTCTGGCAATTGTAATGCGTTAGTGTAGGAAGGGGAATTACACTTATTATTTTGGTTTGTGCTTTACTGTAAACGTTTGGTTGTGTTATTGAGTTCGGCAGTTATATTAAGTTCTTTAACTGCGTGTGCAAATAGTCCTACTGCTAAAAACTTAGAAAAGTCTTTAGCAGCAGATTCGCGATTGCAAAACAATAGTAATATTTTTGGCGCCAACCAATCACCTCAAGCTACACCACAACCGCAACCAACAGTTCAGCTACCAGCAGATTTTCCTGCGGAGATTCCAATATATCCAAATGCCCAACTACAATCTGTGACACCAGGCGCCGAGGGTCAATTTGTGGGACTATGGCAAAGTATTGACCCAAGTAATTTCATCACAAGCTTTTATCGTAGTCAATTTGGCGCCAATAATTGGCAAATAGTTCAGCAACCCAACGACGATACAGGAACATTTGAAGCTCGACGCAATAACTTATTAGTAAGAGTTACAATTCAGCCAAAGTCAGTTACAAGCGCAACACCAAATCAATCTCAAACATTAACAGAGTTACGAATTGATTATTCTCCCAACGGTACAGCGTTTGCATCTCCTATTCCATCAACAGATACAACCGCAACTCCCAACCCAACTACTACACCAAATACTGAAGTAGCAAGTAATACCAATCAACCAGGAAGTCCAGATTTTATTGGCCCAGTCTTACCAAATAGTAACGCGGCGCCTGCACCAACAACTACACCTACAACCGCACCAGCAACTACAACACAAACAGCGCAACAGTTCAGCGATATAAATAAAGCTCCCCAACAATTACAGCGTTATATACAAGACCTAGCAACATTGGGAGTTTTAACAACTTCCACAAACCAAGTAAAAGAAAATACCAACACTAATTTATTTGAACCGAGTAAAGCTATTACTCGACGTGAATACGCACGCTGGTTAATTGCTGCCAACAATGCCATGTATGCTAGTAACCCAGCAAAACAAATTCGTACAGTTTCAGAAACCGCACAACCCGCGTTTACTGACGTACCCAAAACCAATCCTGATTTTGCCTATATTCAAGGACTCGCAGAAGCAGGTATAATACCCAGTACATTATCGGGTGATTCTACAGAAGTATTATTTCGACCAGATGCACCATTAACACGCGAGCAATTACTTCTATGGAAACTACCACTAGATACACGCTCCGCATTACCAACAGCAAACTTAGAAGCCGTCAAACAAACATGGGGTTTCCAAGATGCAGGTAAAATAGACTCTAGAGCATTGCGAGCAGTACTAGCTGACTATCAAAATGGAGAACAATCAAATATTAGACGTGTATTTGGATTTACCACACTCTTTCAACCCAAACGAACTGTAACACGCGCCGAAGCAGCCGCAGCCCTATGGTATTTTGGCACACAAGGTGACGGCATCTCAGCAGCAGACGTACTCAAAGGTAAAACTTAACAAATTTGTTATATTCACTTATGCCTCAAACCAAACCTTATCAACCACTACTACTACGACTTCTGCACAGTATAAACGCCATCCTAATAATAGGTGCCTTAATTACAGGATTTTTAGTATACGACAGTTGGGATGGTAGGTTTGGAAGCTTAGGAATAACAAGAGTAAACCGTGACTTAATAGATATTCACGGAACATTTGGATTTTTTATCTCATTTGTAGCACTGCCAATATTTTTGATTTATTGTTGGAACGCAGGAAGACAACGTTTAATTCAAGCTTCCACATTCAAACAGTTAGGTAACGTTAGAAAACCAGCATGGTGGTACGCACTGCAACAAGTAATCAATACTTTAGTATTATTAGCAGCATTATTCTCAGTCATATCAGGTAAATTTCAAGACGAAAACTGGCTACCGCAAGGTGAATTAAATCACATCGCTTATTATATTCATTTAATCGCTTGGGTAGTAATAGTAATAGCGCTGTTAATGCATTTATTGATGAGTGCCAAAGTCGGAGGTTTCCCCTTATTACTCTCAATGCTCGACATAACATATCGTCCAAACGACAGTCCGCGTTTATGGCGCCAAAAAATTGTAAATTGGTTTCAGAAAAAATGACCAATGCAAACTATCTATGGGTAGGTATTGGTTGTCAACGTGGAACGGAGTGTGAATTTATCGCAGCAGCAATAAAACATGTGTTTCAACAAAATAATCTACTTGAAGGCGCCATTACAGGAGTTGCCACTATAAATAGTAAAGCAAACGAAACCGGTTTAATCGAATATTGCTCTATGCGTAATTTACCCTTAGTCTTTTTTACTACCGAACAACTACAAAATATAAACGTACCTAACCCATCACAAATCGTTGCCAGTAAACTTGAAACACCAAGCGTTGCTGAAGCTGCCGCCATGATTGCCGCATCAGTTGATACATTATATGTGCCTAAACAAATTATTCGTTCAGTCCAAAATTTAAAAGGCGCCGTTACATTAGCAGTAGCTTACTCAACTACTCTTAAAACATAGCTAATAATACTCGAAACAATAGACAGTACAATTGAACCTAAAAAAGCAGGTATAAAGCCGTTAATTGTAAAATAATTAGCAGGAGTTAGCGCACTTGCTAACCAAAGAGCTAAAGCATTTAAAACAAATGTAAATAAGCCAAAAGTTATTAAAGTAACTGGGAACGCGAGAATACCTAAAATTGGACGGATAAAAGCATTTACTAAACCAACAACAACGGTTGCAACAAGAGCAGCAGCAAAATTTTTAACAATAAAACTATTCGCAATAAAATTATTAACAATATGAGCAGTGATAATTAGCGCAACGGCAGTTCCAAGCCAAGTTAATAAAAAGTGCTTCATATTTTTTTTCTAGATAAAATAACCTCGTCATTGTCATGCTGAACGTAGTGAAGCATCTAATATATATAGTGGTACTTTAGATTCTTCGCTGCGCTCAGAATGACAGTTGAGGCAACTAATGCCAGTTGGTATCAAAAGTATATTAAGATTGAGAGCGGTTAGTACGGCGCCGGGTTAAAATTTCCCAGGTTTCACCACCAGCGACACCATCAGCTTCCATACCAAAGCGTTTTTGTAATGCTTTGACTGCTGTTTCGGTATCGGCGCCAAAATCGCCATCAGGGTTATTTTTAAGATATCCTAATCGCTGTAATCTGGTTTGTAAGTCGTAAACTTCTTCACCACGCATTCCTAAACGCAAAATTGGAAATCCGGCTGCTGTATATTGAATACCAGGCTTTTGTAAATTTGAGTCGGTTTGACGAGTGCGGTATGTTGAGCTATTACTTGCCGTGCTACGTGCAGTACGATTATTTGTATTTCTTGTTGATGTTGTAGTAGTCGTATTGCGTCCACGATTAGCTGTACTCGTATTATTAGTATTATTTCTATTTGCATTAGTACGAGTTGATGCTGTATTAGTCGTATTGCGTCCACGATTATTTGTACTATTTTGATTAGTGGTGCGCGTGGTTTGTCGCGAAGTATTATTATTGCTGTTGCGAGTTGTAGATGTGGTGCGTACTGTTTCTTGTTGTCCGTTGCCTGTATTTATTCTTGTTGTAGTAGTGGTTCTAGATTCTTGGTTGGATACTACTACAGGTTTGGGTAAATTAGCAGCGGTTTGATTTGGTTTGGGAAAGTTAGTGTTTGTTGTAGTTGCTGGTGAGGATGTTTCGTCTGAACTGGCAGCGACTGTTTGCCCACCTGGGAATAATTGTTGCCAAGTTGCTGTGTCTACTACACCATCTGGCGCCAAACCTGCTGATTGTTTAAACTGGGATACTGCTGCTGCTGTTGTTTGACCGTATGTTCCATCGACGGCGCCGTTATAATAGCCCATAATTTTTAAAGCAGCTTGTAGTTCACTTACTGCATCTCCTTGGCTACCAACTTTGAGAGTTGGACGGTTTACGGTGCCTACGGTGATAACTTGAGCTATTTGCTGTTCTACTGTAACAGAGGCTACAGATGGAGTGCTAAATAGTAAGGGTACTCCGGAACATAATAGCAAGCCTAAAAGGTTCTTCCGACTCAGTAATTTAAACGAGATGACTGATACCAGGTAATTGATTATACTTATTTCGTTTCTACCTTTCATTGGAATTTGCCCCCGGTGTCTCTATACTAATAGTACAATTATCTAATGCTGAATAAAAGTGCTGAGTAGAAAGTGCTGAGTGCTGAGTAATCTTTTTAATTCCTAACTCCTAACTCCTAACTCCCAACTCAGCACTCAGTACTCAGCACTCAGTACTCAGTACTCAGCACTCAGCACTCAGTACTCAGCACTCAGCACTCAGCACTTATTAAAAGCATTGTCAATCGCTTCTTTTTGACCTACTAGTGATACATAAGGTTCCCGTAAATAATTACACGCTGCTGCCATAGCGCTTTCGGATGTGACTGCTGTAATTAAGTTGTGAAAGTTGCTGTCAAACTCAACGCCAAGTCCCAATATTTCATACCAACCGTATATTTGAGCAAGTTGGGCGTTTGTTTGTTTACCAAGTGCATACTGTCCCAAAATTTTATTTTTCGCAGCTTGAAGTGCTGTTTCTTCTAGTGGTTCGGTTGTAAGTAAATTTACTTCGCGTTGCAGTTCTGTCAGTGCTGTTTTGGTATTTTCTGGCGCCGTTCCCATATAAACTACAAATGCTGCGGTAAATAACCGAGTTGGGTATAGTGCTGATACTTCGTAAGCTAAACCGCGTTTTTCTCTTAATTCGACAAATAATCGACTCGATAGTCCGTTACCTAAGTATGACGATAATAGTTTTAGCGCTGCATAATCTGATGAATGTACTGATGGCGCCAAATAACCCAGCATTAAAATAGATTGCTGTGTATTTTGGTGTTTAAGCACTTGTTGTGGAGCAAGCTTGACTTCGGGTAATTGTGTTGGAATTATTTGACGAGCATCGTTCTTCCAGTCACCAAAAATTTCTTCAATTAGTGCAACTGCGTTGTCTAAAGTAATACGTCCAGCAATACTAATAACTATATTATCTGGACGAAAATAAGTTTTGTGAAACTCAACTAAATCAGCACGAGTTAAACTGCTCATTGTCGCTTCATCACCTAATGCTGACATTGCATACGGATGATTTTGATACATCGCTAGACGTAACTGCTCGAATGCGATGCTAAAAGGTTGCTCCTTTTGTGAGCGAATATCTTGAAGCGCTAGTCTTCGTTCTAGTTCAACTTCAAGTTCTGGAAAAGTTGGAAATCGTAATATTCTTCCCGCTAGCGCTAATATTTCGGCAAAATCTGCCGTTACTGTTTTTAGCGATACCAAAAAATAATCGCTTGTACTATCTGCACTCAAAGATGCTCCTACAGACTCGACTGCTTCAGCAATTTCCATGCTCGAAAGTCCATCACATCCTTTCGTCATTACTGCTGATAATAAATGCGATAAACCCGCTTTTTCTGGTTGCTCACAAAAACTTCCTGCACGAATAAACACACGTGCAGCAATAATATCGGCTACTGGATTTTCTGTAACTAAAACTACAATACCATTACTTAATACTGTACGATGAACATGAGATTTTTGTGGCGAAATTGTCATATGATTTTGGATTTTGGATTTTGGATTTTAAATTGTTGATTCTATGATTTGTTAATTTTAGATTATCCCCATAAATAAATTCAATCGCTTATTTTTATGACAATCCAAAATCTAAAATCTAAAATCTAAAATCTAAAATCTTGTGATGGTTTAAGCGTAGTTACCGCGTATTGAGTAGGCGAAAGATATAAGAGTGCTAATTTTTGCAGTTCTTGGGTATCAAATGATAAAATTTGGTCAGGATAAGTTATTGCTAACTCGACATCAGTAATTGTGTTGTAATAACCGTAAAGTCCTGCTAGTTGATTTGGTGTTTCGGTTGAAAAGGCAAAGTCGTTACAGAGTAATCTTTGAGCGCGTCTCAATTCTTGTTCACTAATACCATTTGTAATGATATCTTGCAAATGCATTTTAATTGCGGTTTCGACTCGTTCTAAACATTCTGGCTCTAAAACTGCACTAATTGTAAATAAACTTGATTCTTTTTGCAGCGAAAAATTGCAGCATATATAACGAACTAATTGCTGTTCTTCACGTAAATCCCTTACTAACCGTGATGTTCGACCAGATGCTAATAAGACTGATAATAAGTCTAATCCACATGCTGTTGTTAGGTCATATACTCCTGGCCCAATCCATGCCATCATTAGACGTGCATTTTCTAAACGTGGTAAGTTGATTTCTTGGCGCCTAATTCCTGCTATAAATGGTTCAACTATTGTTTCTCTTGAAGTTAAATTAAAATTATTATCAGATAGAGGCTGAAAACTGTCTGATTTAAAAGTGTTTTTAACTAATTCTAAAGCAGGTGCAACAGGAATTCCACCGACGATGACCACGGTCATATTTTCTGGTCGATAATAAGTGCGGTGAAACGAGCGTATATCAGAGCTAGAATGCTGCTCAATATCGGTTTCGTTACCTAAAATCGAACGTCCGTAGGGGTGTTGTTGGTAAATACTCTGGACTAAATGCTGATATCCTACCCAATCGGGGTCATCATTATAAGAGCGAATCTCTTCTAATACAACATCACGTTCTCGCTCTAGTTCGTCGTCGGGAATTGCCGCATTTAACAGCATTTCTGCTAATTGTGGAAAAGAGGAGTGTAAATATGAGTTCGTGGAGGTAATAGAATAATGTGCGTAGTCGTAACTTGTCGCTGCATTACTGACACCACCTTGGTTTTCTATATTATAGTCAAATACTCCAGCAGGTAATTTTGCTGTACCTTTGAATATCATATGCTCTAGAAAATGTGCCATTCCGAACCCGGAAGTTGGTTCTGATATACTACCTGCACTAACCCAAACATCTGCCACAACTACGGGTGTCGTGGGTATTTCTTGATGTATCAAAGTTAAGCCGCTGTCCAGTTTGAATATTGAGGCTGGAAACACTGTATTTATTGATGGTTGTAATATTTTTTGTAATTGTAATCACAATTTCTTACAATTCTACTGATTGTAGCTCTGAATGTGGCACCATTTAGATTCAATTTATACAAATTTATTTGAAAAAGCAAAACGTATTATTTGTGGTATAATAACAATCCTAGAAACCGGGTTTATAATTTTATATTTCGCTAAAAAACTTAATCTCTTAAAGGAAGTCGGTTTCTTAAAAAAGTGAAAGCTCCTGCGTCGAAAAGACTTCAGGAGCTGATTATTTTGTCATACCGCGACGCCGTTTTACCTAAGTTTATGACCTGGTATAACCAGGTGGGAGCCTTGTGTTTCGTTTAAAGTTTCCGAGTACAAGCTCGGTCTACTGCCACGAACAATAATTGGTTCCCTAATTCTTAAAGACATAGATCAAAAAACTTGATGGCAGTCACCAACGTTGCAGTACAACAACCCCATTATAGCCTCCAAAAATACAGTTGTGCATCATTACAAGATTTTTCTTTATTTCTTTGTGTTTCAGTTTTGATTTGGATACCAAATTGCTTCGACAGTACGCGCAGCTAACATGGCGCCATCTCGACTGGGGTTGTCTAATAATATAGTCACGTGTCCGAGTTTGCGGCCCGGACGAGATTCGGTTTTTCCGTACCAATGAAGGTGGGCATTTTCTATACGCGACAAAATCTCGCGCTTTTCAAAGTAATCAGACAACGAATTTTCGTAACCGAGTAAGTTTACCATAACGGCGCCGGGACTAATTAAGGCTGTACTGCCTAGTGGGAGTCCACATACTGCCCGTAAATGCTGCTCAAATTGTGAAGTTTGACATGCATCGATTGAGAAATGTCCCGAATTATGGGTACGTGGCGCCACTTCATTGATTAATACATTGTCATCTACCGTCAGGAATAGTTCGATGCCAAAAACTCCAACCGCATCAAGACTGTTGAGGAGAGTTTTAGCGACATCATTAATTTTGGCGGTAACTTCAGCAGAAATATCGGCTGGTACAATTGCACGCCGACAAACTTGTTGCTCCTGTTGAGTTTCTACCACTGGATAGATGACAACTTCGCCATCGATTGAGCGAGCCGCGATAACAGCAAGTTCATATTTAAAGGGCACAAACTCTTCAAGTAGAAACTCAGTGTTACTAGCTTTGAACCGTCCATTCTCAAGTTGGTTAATTACTGATTTAAATTCGTTGCCATTTTTAATAATGTATGTACCTTGACCGTCGTAGCCATGACGACGAGCTTTCAAAACCACAGGAAAATTAAAATTAAAAACGGCGCCGTTGGTAGTATTAGTGACATCGAAGGCGGTAAATGATGGTACTGGTAAACCAATATCGCGTAAATAGCACCGTTGATGATACTTATCCAAAAGAGGAGCAAGCGCTTCTAGCTTCGGACGAAAACAAACGCCACGTTCGGCTAAAGTTGAAAGTGCCTCTAAATCAACAAATTCGTTTTCAAAAGTAATGACATCACTGTTTTTAGCCAGTTGTACTGTAGCAACTGCATCATCAATGCGTGCTTGTACAAAATTAACAGGCTCTTTTACAGGAGTCTCGGTAATTGCAAACAGTTTTTGCTGCGGTTCATCGATTAAATACTGCTCTGGTTTACTTTTATGAAAACCATTGCCGTTTCTGAGTGCAACAGCTGGGTCTTTTGCACTCGGAGTTTGTACAACTAGTTCTAAACCAAGCTTGCTTGCTGCCCCTCCCATCATCCAAGCGAGCTGCCCACCACCAATTACACCTATACGTTTCATCTGCACCCTAGCGAATCACGAGTTTTAATACCTGTCTGTTTATTTACTCCACGAGCGATGCCACACAGTTCTTTAACCTGTGCCCCATCCAATATTGCATCAGTAAAATCAGCACCATTTATATTCACGTTTTTGAACGTGGTACGAAGCAGCAGCGCTTCAAAGAATATTGCATCACTTAAGTCTGCCCCTGTTAAGTCTACCTGATCTACTAGTGCATTTGATAGATTCGCTGCCTGCAAATTGGCGGAAGTCATCACCGAAGCACTCATTACTGCCCCACGTAAATCAGCATTACTAAAATTTGCTAACTCCATATTGGCGTTAGAAAACTCACATGCTTGTAATTCTTGCCCAGAAAAATCTTTTCTCGACAATTCCGCGTTGCTAAATGACATCGGGTGTGTCCAATCGGCAATAGCGCTGCTCGGCACAAATACTACACAAGCTACAATCACGACCAAAATAACCACCGCTGTTTTGTAAGCGTTTATGAGGCGCCACATATTAAGTAATACCCAGAGTTGATTTCCGCTATTTTTAGCTTACCGCGAATTGTGTCACTACCTCACTTTTGCGAACCCATATGCATATTGACACTCAATCATTTAATTTAATAATAAATAATTTTTTAATTCCTTTTATTCTATTTTTATTATTAGTATTAATGCTCTGCGGAACACCGAACTATTCAATAACAAATTACCACCCTTTTAAGATTTGCTTAACAAGTTTATATTTTTCGGATGAACGTGTACTTTTGTAATTATTACGAAATATTTACATAACAATTCAAAAGTAAAGTTTATTTTCATTTTGGCGCCTGACCTCTTTGAAGCTGGTATGGTTGAAAAGTAACGAAAAACAATATTCTGCGTAATATAAGTTAACGAATAACTCAAAGCGAATAACTTAAACCGAATAACTCAAACTAATATAATCACTCTCTAGCACAAATCTAAACAACATGTTAAGTCTAACTTCCCGCCCCAGCGTCAAAATACAGCATTTCCATGATGAATGGCTCGAAGATTGGTGCCAAGAAAATGGTTGGACTGATTTGTTCTGTGAACGTAAAAATAACTATTGGGCGTTTCCTCCAGGAGCAGTAATGCCTGAACCAATTCCTGGAAAAGTTTTAAGAAATATTAAGTCAAAAAATGGAATGACCCAGAGCGAAAAATTCTGGTCAGTATCCGCGATAATTGGTACATGTGTAGCAGTAATTTCTACTTATTTACTCAAATGTCCAATGCCAATGATTGTAGCTTTCGCGTTCGATGCAGTTACTGCGGCACATTTAGAATTAGAAGATATTTAGCAACAGATTATGAACGGATGTAACGGATGGTTGATTTAACAATTCATCCGTTACATCCGTTACAACCGTTGTCAGGAAGATTAAAACAACTGTTGCTAAAAGTGTAACCGTCTAGTGTACGCATGGTTTTGATGTCATAGTCAAACATGAAGACGTGGACACAAGGGTGAAGCGGATGCAGGAAAAATCGAGCCAACGTTGCAATAAGTTTTTACAAAGACGATACGGCGTGCGTTTGGGAAGACGTTACGCATTAGCGGCAGCAGGTGTAGTACTAATGGGAATGATTGGATGCTCACCTTTAACAAGTGAGTCGAGTGCAGTTGCCGCGCGCCCTAACACAGAATCTCCGATGTCAAAAGTAGTAATTCCCGATACCAAGCTTGTTAATAGTAATACTAAGTTTGGTTTTAAGTTGTTTTCAGAAGTTCTCAAAAAGGATAAAGGCGCCAACGTTTTTGTTTCGCCTTCGAGTGTAGCTTTTGCTTTGGCAATGACTTATAACGGTGCTGAAGGAACAACTCAGCAAGCAATGGCAAAGGCCTTAGAATATTCTGGGTTGAGCTTGCAGCAAATAAATTCATCGAATGCAGCATTAAAAACGCTTCTAGAAAATCCTGATCCAAAAGTACAGCTAACTATTGCTAATTCGCTATGGACTAATAGTAATGCGTCGTTAAATCCAAGTTTCATGCAACGAAACCGCGATTTTTATGCTTCGCGCGTTACAAACCTAGATTTTACTGACAGCGGCGCCGCGAATACGATTAATAACTGGGTCAAAGATTCGACGCGCGGTAAAATTGATAAAATTGTTGAGCAAATCAGTCCAGACCAAGTAATGTTCTTAATTAATGCCATTTACTTTAAAGGCGCCTGGACTGAACCATTTGATAAAAGCCAAACCAAAGAACAACCTTTCACAAAAGCGTCCGGTCAAATTGTTCAAACTCCGATGATGACGCAACGAGGGAAGTATAAGTATTTAGAGAATAATAAGTTTCAAGCAATAAGCTTACCTTATGGTAGAGACGGTAAAATCAGCTTTTATGTATTTTTGCCGAAAGAGAATTCGGGTGATTTGAAAGAGTTTTACCAAAGTTTAAATTCTCTTAACTGGGAAAAATGGATGCCACAGTTCCAGTCGCGCTCTGGTGAAATTCGATTGCCTCGTTTTAAAATGGATTACGAGGTAACACTCAACGATGCTTTAACAGCGTTGGGTATGGGAGAAGCATTTAGCGATAAAGCCAATTTTTCGGGAATTGGTAAAAATCTTGCTATTAGTACTGTTAAGCATAAAACTTTTGTTGAAGTATCTGAAGAAGGAACAGAGGCAGCAGCAGCGACTTCAGTAGGCATTGTCGCGCTTTCTGCCCCTATGAACCCTCCATTTTCGATGGTTGTTGACCGTCCATTTTTCACATTCGTTCGCGATAATCAAACGGGCAGCATTTTGTTCATGGGTTCAATTGTGGCGCCACAGTCGTAGAAGTCGTTGAATTAGATTGACTAATTTGACTAGATGTGGACACCGACATTTCGCTTGCTGTATTGGGTGCAGCTACTTCCGACAAAATAATGGGACTTTCATTACTACCACTTGCACGTCGCAACGCACTTAAAGCGGTTTTAACTACTACCGCACTAGGTACAGCTAAAATAACTCCTAATAAACCTCCGATTCTAGCTCCGGTCAAAACAGAAATTAATAGCCAAACAGGGTTTAAGCCAGTAAAACTGCCCAGAATACGGGGTGCAATCAAGTTTTCCAAAATTTGTTGAACGATTACTGCTGCAATTAATACTCTTCCCCCCATACCAAAATCTTGCAGCGCAACAAGAGAAGTTGTTAAGGCAATACCAACAGAACCACCATAGGGTACAAGTGCCATTAAACCAATTGTCAAGCCAAATAATAACCCAAAGGGTACCTTTAGCCATAAAAAGGTAGGAATTAAGGCACTGGCCATACAGGTAGAGATAATTAACTGAGTAATGAAGAAATTTTCAAAGCTGGAGCGTAACGTTTGTGAAAACGGTTCGCGGAATTTAGCAGGAAGCCAATCGACCAAGCTTTGCCAAAGTTCATCACCATGCTGCAATAGATAAAATGTCAACACCATTGTGAGCAAGAAGTCTAGCAAGGAAGTCACTGTAATAACTGCTAGGTTTAGAACTTGCCCTGCAATAGCTTGTAATTGTCCTTTTACACGGTCATTAATTTGTACTACTAATGCATCTAGGTTTACAGGCAAACCTAGAATTTCGGCTTTTTCGTTCAACATCATTAATTGTGAACGTCCCGAGTCTATTAACTCTGGAATGCGCGCGACTAATTGTTGAGCTTGAGTTAGAGCTAGTGGAATTAGCGTAACGCCTAATGCCAGTAGAATTGACAAAGCCAGTAAAAATACTAAGATAGCTACTGGTTCCCGTTTGGCGCCTTGGCGTTCCATCCAACTTACAGGATAGTTAAGCAGAAACGCTAACACTGATGCTCCGACTAAAATAACAATCAGCGAATGGAAATACTCAAAAATTGCCGAAATTGCCCATCCATTGAGGACGAGCAACGGGGCAAAGAGCGCGATTGCTACAAATCGCGCAATTGGCGTTAGTGTTTGCCACCAGTTTAGGAGCTTGCGTGTCTGCATCTGCTGCTACATGCCTGATACAACTAAATAAATATGTTCATAAGTCATTAGTCTATTATCTCTGACAAAAAGACTTACACACATCTGTCTTGCGTGCGTATTAAAGAATTTCTCGCTTAGATTATGAAAAAACGTAAATCGATTTTTAATTTATCAAGTACACATGCAGGCGCCCGTAGCGATGCATCTACCTTACAATTGGTGTTATACATAATTCCGGTTGTGGGCTTTTTTCCCTCACTGTGGACACTGTATAGTCGTCAGGGGACACGGGAACAACTTATAGCAAGTAAGTTGTCTATTACTTTGATGCTTACTTGGATACTGGGATACCTGTTACTCGCGACAGGAGCAGAGCAAGCGTCAAATACGTTGGCATTGCGTCTACTTATATTGAATAGTTTTTTGACATCAGGGTACTTTTTAGTTAGCGCTTGGTTAGTTGTACGCGCTCTTAAAGGTAATCGTGTGCGCGTACCGGGATTTAATAAGCTTTCGGAACGTCTTTTAGGTAAATATACTCGTTAAAATTAAAATTAGGCATTTTCAGGCAATATTGATAAGTATTTACACGGAACTTTGCGCTCTTGTAACCAACATGCTGCTCATAGGTCTAGTCAAATCGGCTTAAATATTGCCATACTTCAATAAAACAAGCCAAGCATCTCCGGATTTGCTTTAGGAGGAACAGAAAAATAAGGAAAATACAGTTATAAGTGTTTTGGTTAACACCGATATACGGTACTTAGCCTTAATAATTCTAAGAGTTAGCAATTTAATTTCAAAGCATCTACGTATAAAAAGTAGAGACATTACATGTAACGTCTCTACCCGGTTAATTTATATAGATTAAGTGTGAGGAAGTCAGTGACGATTCAAAGAACTTCTGCGGAAGAGAACTTTTCAAGTGATACTAAGAATGTAAGCAGTAAAAAAATTCCGGACAAATCAGGACGTTGGTTATGGTTCTGGGTGGGGATGAGCGGAATAGCAATGGTATCGGCGACTGCTGGAGCATTACTAGCGGTATCCTTAAGCAGCACCCCTCTGATGCAAGCGAACTTAAGTCCACAAGAAGCAGCAGTATTCGATGGGGACCGCATTGCCGGAGGTGGGTTACGCTTTTCTGAATTGACACGTCCTGTCAACATTCTTGTGATGGGAATGAGCGTGCTTCCTCCCGATGTTAAAAATCCTCCTACCGAAAGTCAAAATCTTCGTTACCTTCCCCAAGTTAATTCCTTTGACGGTTTAGCGGATGTAATGTTATTAATTCGCTTTGACCCAGAAAATAAAACTTTAAAAATGCTCTCTATACCCCGTGATACCCGAATTGATATTGAGGGACACGGAACAAAAAAAATTAATGCAGCTAATACCTTTGGTGGACCTGCTTTAACTGCCAAAACAGTCAGCAACTTGCTGGGTGGTGTGGGAGTTGACCGTTATGTTCGTATTAATGTACTAGGTGTTGGCAAGTTAATTGATGCCTTGGGTGGTGTCAATGTTTTTGTGCCCAAGGACATGAAATATCAAGATGATTCACAGCATCTTTACATTAACCTTAAAAAAGGTCAGCAGCATTTAGATGGTAATAAAGCGTTACAGTTACTACGTTACCGTCACGATGAAAATGGCGACATTGGTCGAATTCAGCGTCAGCAAATGGTAATGCGTGCGCTTATGGACCAAACTCTTAACCCAGCAACTTTGGGACGTTTACCAGATGTACTCAACGTCGTCAAAGAACACATTGATACTAACTTGACCGTTGAAGAATTATTAGCGTTGGTAGGATATGGCGCCCGTACAAACCGTTCAAATATACTACAGTTAATGGTGCCAGGTCGGTTTAGCGAGAAAAACGAATTTGACGCGAGTTACTGGATACCAAACAGTGACCGGATTGCGAAAACAATGGCACAGCACTTTGATTTGCAATCTGTAGCAGCGACAAAAGACACCGAACCCAGGAGGTTGCGTATTGCAATTCAAGATAGTACTGGGGATGAGAAAACTAACCTCCAACCTTTAATTCGGATTTTAGAAAAGGCAGGTTATCGTAACGTATTTATCGCAAAAAGCTGGGGTGAACCGTTACAAGTCACTCATATTCTGGCACAGCAAGGTGATGGTAATGAAGCTGAGTCGGTACGTAGTACTCTAGGTTTCGGTGAAGTTCGTGTTGAAAGTACAGGTACTCTAGGCTCGGATGTTAGTATCCAAGTTGGTAAAGACTGGTTACAGCAACTCAATTCGACAGAAAATCAAGGTGGATAGTCCTGGCAACGGATGATAAACGGATGTAACGGATAGGCGTTTTAGATAATTCATCCGTTACATCCGTTGTATTCTTTGCTTTTTTTTAGCAATTTAAGAAGAATACTTGCTTTATCAGTAAGTTTACTTATATTATACATAGTTATATTTGCAGGAAAATATTATACGTAAATGTCAGAGTAATTCTACGCACGTAGAATTTTAATAGCTGCATCGTATAATATCAATTTCGCATAATCATTGAACAATATAATTTGCTCTAGGCAACTACCTTACTTGTACGGTGGTAAGTTTTGGTTGCTTTTTGTCTGTAATTTGACAATATATCAAAGAATTTTATGCAAAAACTTTTGAACTCAAAGTACTTTTTACTATTGACATTTACAGCTATTACTAGTTGTTTTATAACGCCAAAAGCCAGTATAGCTGCAACTTTTGCATTTTCAGAAGCTGGTTTTAGGTTTGATAATTTTAGTGTTAGTCCAAAGGATGTAGAGACTTTCGCAGATACAAATATCCAGGCTATTAATTTTAGTTCTCAAGGTAAAGCTAATGCTGATGCAGAAGCAAATGCTAATTTTACTAGCATTCCTAATTTACCTTTATCATTCGCTAATAATCTTTCATCAAGTATAGCTATGGGTGAAGGGAAAGACTATTTTGGTAGCGCTGAAAGTGTTGCTAGTGTTACAGGTTATAACTTTCAAGTTGCACCAGAAGGTATTTTTTCGTTTGACTTTACGGGGTTTCTTGTTCTTCTGGCTCTAGCTGATGACCCTACAACTGAATATGCCAGTGCCGATGGTGAAATCTCACTTCAATTATATGACCAAGATAACGGCGTACTTTTAGACTCACTATCAATACAAGGAAATACGGCGACTTCTAATAATTTGAGTTTTCTCACCCAGAATAAAACCGATAATTTCTCTTTTATTCCTACTGACACTTCTTTTGATACAGACTTTAACGGTATAAATAAATACGCTATTGCTAGTGTTAAAGGTAAGTACTCTAGAAAACTTGCAGCAGGCGCCAATCTGAGTTTGTTTGAGCTAAAAAATAATCGTGTGCGTGTTGCAGTTCCAGAACCCACAAGTCAGTTGGCTCTTGTTTTTGGCGCAATAAGTATTCTCCTAATTGTAAAACGAGAGCGTAAATTACTTCAGAACAAAATTACTATTAAATAAAAAGAAAGAAGCTAGTGGTTTATGTCAAAAGTTTTGGAAGGTTGTAAAATCGGCAACGGATGATAAACGGATGTAACGGATGGTTGATTTTTAATAATTAGATGAGCGTTTGTAACCAATAACTTATCCGTTACATCCGCTCTGATCCGTTGCTAATCAACACACCAAAATTAATGACACAGACCACTAGAGAACGCTGTTTTTAAGGCAATTTGGCAGGTTCATAGTCGATAAACCCCGCCAAGCTTCTATTTGCCCCTATTTTCCACTACTTACAGTGATACTTCTTATATAAAACCTATAATTTTACTGATTTTTATACTCGAAAATTAATTTTCTTTAAGAAATACATTAAAAAAATAAAGCAACATTTAAAATTAGGTATAGGACAGCGTATTAAGCGCTAACATAAATAAGTTCAGTTAAATTAAATAAGTTCATAAGTGCTAGAGCAAAGTTATTTATCTTTTTCTCCTCAAAGATAATATTAAGCCATAGCATTCATTTGCTTAATGGCAAGGTCAGAAAATTACAAATTAATAAAAACTTAAAGATTAAAGGCTTTGTCATCTACCCAGAGAATGAGGTAAGCAAATTCCCTAGATAGGTCAGAAAGCATATAAGAGCATCATTTCTTTAAAGGTTGATGCCATGCTTGTCTTCGGTCAGATTAATTTGCGATTAAAGTCTCATGGATTTTTTTGAAAGAGAGAAAAATATATAATTCATTTCTTTTGAATATACAAAAGGTTGGTGTGACGTGTTTTCTAACCAACATCTTGGTGAGCTACTAACGGCTACCCTAGGAGAATCATTCTCACAAAATGACCTTAATGACTGCTTGCGGGGAGTAGAAATACTTAAACCGCCACCCCTAAAGCGGTTTTGGCAGGCAGCAGAGTCAAAGCCAGGAATTTATATAGTTCTGGCAGGAAAAGTTAGATTGCTGGATTCTGATAATTTAATTGCTACTCAAGGCGCCGGGACTTCGTTTGGTGAAATGACTCTATTTCCTAAAGAAGGATTTGGTGTTTATGTTGCTAAAGCTTCAACAGACTTAGAAGTTTGTTATGTCGGAAGTGATGTGTTGCTTCCGTTGATGGAGAAATATCCTAATATATACGCTCATCTCAAAGCGCGCGCTTTGAGTTGGGATAAAAGATTGCGGCGCCAAAACCATCAACAGCCACAACCACTTGGTCATACTAGTAATTGTCAAACATTATCAAAGCGTACTAATCACAGCAACGTTTTACCTTTTACACGAGCATCAGTTAGAACTAGTAAACCAAAACAAGCTTATTTTCCGAGTCCGAGTTTAAAAATTGGGCATTCGTTACGGCGCCACTTTAAACGCTATCCGTTTTATGCACAACAAAGCGCTTCTGACTGTGGCGCCGCTTGTATTGCGATGATAGGTCGCTACTGGGGTAAGTATTTATCGGTAAATCGTTTACGCGAACAAGCTTTAACGAACCGTAGCGGAACTTCGCTGAAGAATTTAGCATATTCGGCAGAAACGGCTGGCTTTGCCACCAGACCAGTTAAAGCTAGTTTGGATAAGTTAGCTCAACAACCTCTACCCGCAATTGCTCACTGGGAAGGTAAGCATTACGTGGTTGTTTATGAAATTAACTCGAAGCAGGTAATTATCGCTGACCCCGCAATTGGGCAACGCACTCTAAGCATTACTGAGTTTCAAGCTGGTTGGACAGGTTATGCTCTATTGTTACAACCTACGTCGAATCTAGATAATGCTGAACTAAAGAATTCATTCTGGAAATTCTTTGAGCTAGTTAAACCTCACTCTCTAGTACTGTTTGAAGTATTTATTGCTTCTGTGTTGATTCAAGTATTTGGATTAATAACACCACTATTTACACAGCTACTACTAGACCGAGCGATTGTACAAGGCAGTACTTTAACTTTGAATGCGATTGGTTTAGGTCTAGTTATTTTCGGTTTATTCCGCATTGCTTTAAATGGAGTGCGGCAGTATCTACTAGACCATACTGCCAACCGCGTGGGAGTCTCTTTACTCGTAGGGTTTATTAAGCATACCTTCCGCTTACCCTTAGAGTATTTTGAGTCGCGTTACGTTGGTGACATCATTTCTCGTGTTCAAGAAAACCAGAAAATTCAACGCTTTTTAACTGGTGAAGCATTATCAATCATTCTTGATTTACTCACCGTGGTTATCTATTTGGGGTTGATGTTCTGGTATAGCTTTAGTATGGCGTTGTTAGTGCTGTTGATTGTGCCACCATTTTTTATTCTGGCGTTCGCTAGCACAAGTATTTTGCGTCGTGTTTCTAGAGAAATTTTTAATGCCTCAACCGAAGAGAATAGTTATTTAATTCAGTCTCTCACAGGTCTACGCTCAGTTCGTTCAATGGCAATTGAGCAGACAGTGCGCTGGCATTGGGAGGAATTGTTACATAAGTTAGTCAAAAAAAGCTTTGCTGCACAGGTAATTGGTAATCGTTTATCTATTATTAGTGCTTCGATTCAAACGTTAATAACTACAGGACTACTCTGGTTCGGCGCCTTACAAGTGATTCATAGCGAACTGACGATTGGGCAATTAGTAGCTTTCAATATGTTATTGGGTAACGTCATTAGTCCTTTTCAGAGGTTGAGTGTGTTATGGAACCAGTTTCAGGAAATTATTATTTCTACAGAGAGAATAAATGATGTTTTAGATGCCCAGCCAGAAGAAGACTTACAATTATTTCCTCGTCAGCCATTACGTAGACTTCGTGGCAGCATCCGCTTTGAAAATGTTACCTTTCGATACCATGAACAAAGCGATATTAATGTACTAGAAAATATTAGTTTTGAAATACGACCAGAACAAACAGTAGCAGTTGTCGGTCGCAGTGGTTCTGGAAAAACAACGCTTTCCAAATTAATTTTAGGTTTGTATCCTCCTACAGAAGGAAAATTATTTATCGATGGGCATGATATTACAACTATTGCTCTTAAATCTCTAAGAGAACAAGTTGGTGTAGTAGACCAAGATACATTTCTTTTCGGTGGCACAATTCGGGAAAATTTATGTATTGCTTATCCTGATGCGACACACGAAGAAATGATTGAAACTGCACGTTTTTGTGGCGCCGACGAATTCATTTCTCAATTACCGATGGGTTATGAAACACAAATCGGTGAAGGAGGTGGAATGTTATCGGGTGGACAACGACAACGACTAGCAATTGCGCGCGCAATACTTGGTAAACCTCGCTTACTACTACTAGATGAAGCAACCAGTCATCTAGACACCGAATCTGAAAGGATTATTCAAAACAACCTCAGCAAAATCATCCAAGGAAGAACAACTTTAATAATTGCCCATCGCCTTTCAACAGTACGCAATGCCGACCTAATTCTCGTTTTAGATAAAGGTGTACTAGTAGAGACGGGTACTCATGAAGAATTAATCGCCAAGAAAGGTCATTATTACTACCTCAACCAACAACAATTTGCTCAAGCAGGATAGTTTCGCCATGCCATATCCATCTAACTATTCATCTAATGCGCGTGTCGAACCAGAAATCGACGCAGTAGAAATCACAGTAGAAACTACTGATATTGATAATAACAATGGCTGGTCTTGCGGCACTGAGGAACTTTTAGATGCTTTGCCCCAACCTTGGACGCGCTCGCTACTATACGTACTTCTAATATGTGTAACATTTGTTTTGCCGTGGGCAATGTTATCTAAAGTCGATGAGACAGGAAGTGCAAGAGGACGTATTGAACCAGAAGGAGCAACTCAAAGATTAGATTCTCAAGCATCGGGAAGTGTAAAAGCAGTCAAAGTCAAGAAAGGAGATGTAATAAAAGCTAATCAAGTACTAGTTGAATTAGAGTCTGATGTTTTACAAGCCCAAATACAACAAGTTCAGACAAAGTTAGAAGGAATAGTAAACCAGCGCAGGCAGTTAGAATTGCTCGCAACTCAGTTACAGTCAGCAATTGACGTAACTGAACAACAAAACAAATCTCAAGAACTTGAGAAACTTGCTCAAGTTAATCAAGCGTACAAAGACCTTGACACCAAGCAGAGTACCCACAACTTACAAAAATTGGAGAAACTGGCGCCAATAGAGCAAGCGCAACAGAATATAGAATCTACCCAAACCGCGCTTTCTTTAGCCGACATTCGATTGAGCAAAGATATTGCTGAAGTCCAGCGCTATAAAGAGTTAGCGCAACAAGGTGTAGTACCGCAAACCAAAATAGTAGAGCTAGAAAAACAAGCTCAAGAAAGCCAAGTACTAACATCGAAAGCGCAATCTGATGTAAAGCAAGCGCATTTGCGATTAAAACAAGAGCAAAGTCGTTATCAAGTGATTATCAATCAGACGCTTTCAGATATAGGGCAAGCAAAGCTTCGTTACCTTGAGCAGCAAAGCAGTTATAAGAGTGTCATTCAAGCGGGTAGACTGGCTTTACTAAAAAGTCAAGAAAACCTCAAAGACTTACAAACACAAATCGGCGCCCTACAATCTCAAATTGCTCAAACTAGGGCTGAGATAACATCCTTGAAACTTCAGCTACAGCAAAAAATAGTCAGGGCGCCTATCGATGGAGTAATTTTTGCATTGCCCATTGAAAAGCCAGGAATGGTAGTGCAACCAGGGCAAATGATTGCTCAAATAGCACCAAAAAATACGACTTTGATACTTAAAGCTCAAATACCCAGTCAACAGAGCGGCTTTTTGAAAGTGGGCAGAAAAGTCAAAGTCAAATTTGACGCTTACCCCTACCAAGACTACGGAGTGGCGCCGGGACAAATCAAATGGATATCACCAGATTCAAAAGTAAATCAAACACCCCAAGGCAATATAGAAACCTTTGAATTAGACATTGCCTTGCAACAACCTTATCTCGAATCAGGAAACAAACGTATTACCTTAACACCTGGTCAAACAGCGACAGCAGAAGTAATTATCCGTCAACGACGAGTAATTGATTTTATGTTAGACCCATTTAGAAAGTTACAAAAAGGAGGTTTAGAGCTTTAATGTCACAAGTTTTAACAGTAAAAAACGAAGATATTATTCGTCATATAAAATTCTCTTGCCAAATACCAGATGTTCTGCGGGCAGTAGCAATTCAAAAAATAATTACAGACACTGCCGAGAAAGCGGGTATTAAAGTTGATGAGCCAGAACTTCAACAGGCAGGAGATAACATGCGAGTCGCCAATAAACTTGTAAAAGCGACTGACACCTTAGCATGGTTAGCAAAACATAATTTAACAGTCGAGGAATTTGAAGAATTAGTTTATGCAAACGTACTATCAGCAAAACTTGCCAATCATTTATTTGCTAAACAAATAGAAAGTTACTTTTTCGCTCACCAACTAGATTATGTGGCAGCAGTTACATATGAAGTTGTTTTAGATGATGAAGATTTGGCGTTTGAGATGTATTACGCATTGCAAGAAGGAGAAATAACTTGGAGCGAATTAGCGCGTCAATTCATTCATAACCCAGAGTTGAGGAGAACTTGGGGATATCAGGGAATTAGGCGCCGCATAGACTTTCGTCCTGAACTAGCTTCTGCAATATTTGCTTTGGTGGCGCCCCAGATTCTCAAACCGATAGTGACTTCAAAAGGAGTCCATCTAATTTGGGTTGAAGAAATAATTCATCCGAAATTAGATGAGCAACTACGCGCCAAAATTCAGCAAGATTTATTTTCAGCATGGTTAAATCAACAATTTGAACACCTAGAAATAAAAATGCAGTAGAGACGTTACATGTAACGTCTCTACTCAAACGAAATATCTTATTAACTACCACTTCATTATCAAAAAATTAGTTTTTTTGATTATATTTTGACATAATTAAAAATTCTAAAATACAGATTAGTGAAGAGTTTTTCTGTGTTTAAAAAAAGATGAATTTACATTAGTTAATGTATTGCTTTTTTCATAAATTGAATGTAAAGTTTAAATAAATGTGATTCAATCTACTAATTTTAATGTTATGTTTAAGGTGTCACTAAAAAAGAAATAAATAACTGAAATATTAGTGACATTAAATCAACAAAAATTTTGTATTCCTGGGAGAATCTTATGATTATCTCTGATATTTCACATTTAGAAGTTGCTACTGAAGAAAACAGTATTATTGGTGGATTAGCAATTGCAAATGCATATTCGAGTGCATACGCTAATGGTCCAAACTTTGCAGGCACTAATACTAGCACCTATACCAGTGCTTACACTAATGATAGATACTACTATTACTACAGTCCAAACAACAGTGCTAGCTCTAACTCTAACTCTAGTTCAGCATCATCATAGGCACTTTAATAATCACTTTCTTTAAGGAAATGCTGAAAGCTTTTTTTATAGCTTTCAGCTTACCTACTTCAAAAGGGGCATTATGAATAAATTAAAAATTGCTGACCTTAGTTTTTGTGAAACTGAGCTTTCTAATAGTGGTGAAGTTCAAGGTGGCGCCGGAGCTTATTACCAACCTGTAGGCTCAGTATCAACCAGTTTCAGTGCAGATAATAGTGCAGGCTATTATGGCAACTGGGGAGTGTATAGAGATACTTACGGAGGATACATCATAACAGCGAATGTTTACGGTTCTGTTGGTGGTGCTGCTGCTGGTGCCGCTTCTGGCGCCGCTTCTGATGGCACTCACTACGCTTCATCCTCCGCACAAGCTAGCACTTATTAATTGACTGATGAAAAATCAAAATCCCGGTAGCTTCTATGCATACCGGGATTATTTTTATGTGTTTCAAAAATAAAATTTCAAAGAGAAATAAAAAATTAAATGAAAGGAGTAGTACTATGAGTGATGCAAAAATATTTTTAGAAATATGTTACGCAAAAGAAAAGTTTAATCCTATTTACACTTTACATTCACTATCATATTTCACAGAATTAATCGGTGGACTAAATGTAGATACAGTAGCCCAAGAAATTCCTCATTGGTCGAATAATAATCTATCTCTAAAAAAAGAAAAGATTATTACAATTCAAGAAAAGCTACTTCAAGGGGAGTTAAAGTTTAGAGTTTTATTTTATTTTCCTGAGAGTCAAGAATTGATTAATGCTCTATCCCAAACTTACGGAAAATCTGTCCAAGAAGTTAAAACTTATTCCTGTGAAGGTAATGTGTTGCTAGGATACGGAACTATTTATATTTCGCTAGAAGAAAAATTTGCCAAACTGCGAATATTCCCAGATATCGATGTTTTGGCTAATATGATAATGCGAACATCTCTTATTTGCTCTTATTTGGAGAAATTGTGCCAGGAAACAAATGCATTATCGGCTCATTGGGAAGACTTTGATGATGAAATTTTAATGACGATTTGGTCAAATAAAGTGGCTATATGAATATAAAGGGGGCATTTGACAACCATTGGTTGTCAAAATCTCTGGAATTAAAATTTGATAACCATTGGTTATCAATTTTAAGGTTTTATGATTGAAACGGGCAAGGATGCCCGTTCCACAAGATGTTTATTCCATAATTTGTCTCATAATTTATAGGGAGTGTTGTGTTTGTTCGGAAATCCAGTCTTGTAAGATGGGGTTGATGATTTGTGGCGCCTCGTCTTGGGGGCAATGACCGACACCTTCGATGGGGATAAATTTGAGTACTTTGGGGTAGTCGGCAAATTGGCGTCCTAATTCTATAGGTTCCCAAGGGTCTGCGGCGCCCCATAAAATAATTGCAGGACAGGGTAATTTAGGTAATAAGTCTTCGGGCAAGGGTCCGCTGGAATATGATGTAAATGCTAAAAATACAGCCACAGCTCCTGGGTCTGCTGCTGGTGACATTAAAATATCTACTAGTTCGTCGGTGACTGCATCTGGATTCGCGTAAGCTTGTAATAAGATTTTACGAACTGTTTTGGGCTTGGCAAGTTGGTTAAAGAAAAAGTTACCTACAGTTTCGTTAGATAATACTTTTTGCAATAATGGGGTGCCAAAACGTCGATACCACGGTAAAGCAGCGCGTTTGCGGTCGTGTAATAAACGCAATGAACAGTTAAGCATCGCAACTCCACGAGCAATATCTGGATTATCTACTGCTGCTTGCATGGCAACAATACAACCAATGGAGTTACCTACCAAAAACACGGGTTCCCCAACTACTTCGCGACTAAAGTCAGCTATCTGTTGTCCCCAAGTTTCAAATGTATATTCAATTTCTTTTATTGGGTTTGGTTTTGCTGAACCTCCAAAGCCAATCAAATCAATCGCAAAAACGCGACACTTATCTGCTAGTACCGATATATTTTTCCGCCAATGCCATAACGAGGCGCCGAAACCATGTATTAAAATTACTGCTGGACCTGTAGTTCCTTGCACTTGGTAAGAGATTGGATAACCCCGCCAAGTCCATATTTGCGATGAAGACAGTTTAGGAGTAGAGGCAGATATGGTCATGGGTTATTACTTAATTTATGTGTGTTTCAATGCGCTAAAATTTACATTCACGATATTTACAGCTACTATATATACAGTTAGTTGCTGTATTGCTATACGAAATCCACAAACGGATAGTTTGCCTTCCCAATAAAAACTTTAACTGTTTTTATTTTTTTGTTGCAGAGTAATAATACGAGTATAAATAATATTTTGTTACATTTTTTTATAAGTATTTAAACGTATATTAAGAAATTTAAGAAACCGGGTTTCTGTTGATATATTGTAATAAAAATCATGATTATGGGTAGAAACCCGGTTTCTGGGGTTTTTACTCTTCGCTTTCTTGATAGAACTGCTGCAATTCCTGTAATTGTGTTCGTCGAGATTTTTGACGATATTTTTTGGTTTCGAGTTTCGGTTCGTAGTGACTTTCACCTTTACCTTTGCTTTTTAGCTTTAAGGTCGATTCGGGGTCGGTTGATGAATTGAGATGAGCTTGTCTTGATACAGATTCTTCTAAAAAGACTAAGTAATGTTCGTACCGTTCCCAATCTCCGCGAACTACACATAATGGTTCATCACGATGCAGGCAGTCACCAAATCGACAGTTTCCAGTAGCTAGCTTCAGTCTTGCTTCTGGAAAATAGTATGCTAGTTCAGATGGACTACAATTTAAGTCGGGTTGGTTAAAACCTGGGGTGTCAGCGAGCAAACCACCGTTTGGCAGTTCAAATAGTTCAACGTGACGGGTAGTATGGCGCCCTTTACCAAGTTTTCCTGAAACTTCACCAACACGCAAGTTAATATTTGGAATTAATTTATTTATTAAGCTCGATTTACCTACACCAGAGGCGCCTGCTAACACGGTAGTTTTATTTTGAAGTCTATTTAATAAAATATCGGTGTTGAGACTGTTATATACACTAATAAAAGTAGGTTGATAACCCCATAAACTTAATCGTTCCTTAATATCCTCTTGTTCTGCATGTGATACTAAGTCAGATTTATTGAGACACAAAACAACATCTAAGCCAGTAGATTCAGCTTTGACTAAAAAACGGCTAAGTTGATATGGTTCTAACGGTGGGTCAGCGGCGGCAAATACGAGTAATATTTGATTAACATTAGCGATTGCGGGACGGTCTAATTGACTCGAACGTGGTAAAACATCCGCAATAGCACCCCTATTACCAGTCCAGTCAGGTTCTTCAACTACAACACGGTCTCCAACCATGACAGACAGCCCGATTTTTTTTAATCGAGTTCGACGAGTACAGAGGAGGGTTGAAGTGTCAAGTTCTCCTCTGTCTCCATCGAGTTGCACCTGATAAAAATTAGCCTGTACAGCAACGACCGTACCTGTTAGTTGTGCCTTCGCTTCCATATTAACCGCGACCGCTCACCGCGTTTGGACGGCGTACTAACAATGAAAAGTAACCAGAACAATCGGTTATTTGCTCGACTTGAAAACCTGCCATAGTTAAGCTATCAGGTACTTGCTCGATTGGTTCACCTGGGTCTAACCAAACTTCTAGCAAATTACCTGGTGCCATTTTTTCTAAGCTTAACTTTGTCCGAACAAAATTAATCGGACAAGGGGTACCACGCAAATCAAGTTGAGCATCGGGTGTGTATGTAGAAGATACGCTCATTCCTAGTTTATCTCTGATGGAAAAAGTTGCCTAAAAACCCTTCGATACCGCCCTTTCCGGTGCGTTCTCCTCTAATTTTAGCGAGTTCTTCAAGCAATTTTCGCTCTTCAGCGCTTAATTTAGATGGATTTGGAATATCAATCATTACCGTTACCAACTGGTCACCCCGGTTAACAGGATTGCCTAATCTTGGCACGCCATGATTTTCTAACTTAAACTCAGCGTAAGGCTGTGTGCCCGCAGGAATCGTTAATTCCTCTGGCCCATCTACGGTATCTACCTGTAGTCTACATCCTAAAATTGCTTGCAAATAACTAATTGAAATTGTAGAGCGTATATTTAAGTCTTCGCGTTGGAATTCGCTATCTTCGTTAACTGTTAGTTGAACATACAAGTCACCTGCTGGGCCACCGCGTTGACCTGCATCTCCTTCACCAGGTATCCGCAAACGTAGTCCATCGTAAACCCCTGCTGGAATTGTGATTTTGAGTTGTTTCGCTACCTGATTTGCGCCTTTGCCACCACAGTTATCACATTTTTCTTCGATAACCATTCCCGTTCCATTACAGGTGGGACAAGTTGAAACTTGGGTGAAACTACCAAAAGGTGTACGTGTGACGCGACGTACTTGTCCGGTTCCGCTACAAGTTGAACATGTACGCGGTCGAGTTCCGGGTTTGGCGCCACTTCCGGTACAAACTTCACAAGTTTCTAAATGAGCAATACGAATTTGTTTTTCGCCACCAAATACAGCTTCGCGAAAGTCTAACTTTAGGTCGAGTTGTAGGTCATCACCGCGAACCGGACCACTACGGCGCCGTTGCTGCGTTGGACCGCCCATACCACCTGCGAAACCGCTGAAAATACTTTCAAAAATATCGGCGAAACCACCCATGTCGCCCATATCTTGAAACCCAACCCCAGCTCCCGCATTCACACCATCGTGACCAAAACGGTCGTAGCGTGCGCGTACTTCTGGCTCAGAAAGCACTTCATAAGCACGGTTAATTTCTTTAAAACGTTCTTCTGCCCCCGCTTCTTTATTCACGTCTGGGTGGTACTTACGAGCCAATCGACGGTAAGCACTTTTAATTTCGTCTTTGTCTGCCTCACGAGAGACACCTAAAATTTCATAATAGTCGCGAGCCATATTGTAAAAGGTGAGAGTTAGAAGTTAGACATTTGCGCGTAAGCCTCTTTCAATTTCTCTTTGATAGAGGCGCCGAAGGCAAGAGTTAAGTTTTGTTAATAGTAAATTTTACCTTTTACCTTCTACAAAAATCACCAAAAATAAATATATTTAGTCGTTTTGGACTCCAAAAGTGTCCACCGGTTAAAAAGGTATGTAACTTTTTGGTTCGTGAAACGTTATCAAACGTCATGTATGAGTATACTTAAAATCATCAAGGAAGTGCAGGTGTGGTTTCCACCGCCTTATACGACAACTGCCTACAACAGTAGGTGCGGAAAACCGTATCTTGTACGATAGAATTTGAATATGTTATGTCATTCAAAAGCAGTAGAGACGTTACATGTAACGTCTCTACATAATAATATATCTGAATTTTTGTTAACCTAGTCAATCGCTTCGTAATCAGCCAAGGCAGCCGCTTCTTCTTCAAAATCAAAGTTGAATTGCGGTGTCATGTTTTCGTTTACACCATTATTGCTTTCAATACTTGAGGTATTGGTTATTTCGACAATTTCACCTGGTTGACTGTTGCCAGCTCGATTATAAACCTCGGCGCCGATAGCAAATAAAGCTTGTTGGAATTCCTCCAAACGTTGTTGGAACTCGTGAATAGAAACACTACTATCGTTACTTATTGCTTGTAATTGAGATAGTTTTTCATCAGCTGACTGTTTCATGGAGTCGCTAATTAGATGAGCGTTATTTCTCAAAGTAGATTCATAACTACCCAACAAGTTATCAGCTTGGTTTTTCAAAGCAACCATTTCAATACGCTTCTTATCTTCTTCTGCAAAAACTTCGGCTTCTTGGCGCATTTTTTCGATTTCCAGCGCGCTTAAACCACCTGTATTAGTAATACGTATGCTTTGCTCTCTACCAGTACCTTTGTCTTGGGCAGCAACTTGCATGATACCGTTGACATCAATTTCAAACGATACCTCAATTTGTGGAACTCCGCGCGGTGCAGGTGGAATACCAGTTAGTAAGAATTTACCAAGGCTTTTATTATCGCGTGCCATTGCCCGTTCACCTTGGAGGACATGAATTTCGACTGAAATTTGCCCATCAATAGCGGTAGAGAAAACTTGAGATTTACTGGTGGGAATTGTGGTGTTGCGCTCGATAATTTTGGTGAAAACTTCGCCTAAAGTTTCAATACCTATAGATAACGGAGTGACATCGAGTAGCAATAAGTTCTCAACTTCACCACCTAATACCCCAGCTTGAATTGCGGCGCCAAGAGCAACAGCTTCATCAGGGTTAATAGAGCGGTCAGGAGCTTTGCCACCGAAAAACTTCATTAAAGCATTTTGCACGGCAGGAATACGAGTCGAGCCACCGACCAAAATAATTTTATCGATATTTTGAGGCTTAAGGTCGGCATCTTTGAGTGCTTGCGTCATTGGTTCAAGCGTTGCTGCAATTAAATTACTTGCTAACTCTTCAAATTTGGCGCGACTTAGTTCGGTTTCTAAATGCTTGGGACCACTGGCATCGGCAGTGATAAATGGCAAATTAATACTTGTGTTGCCCATGCTCGATAATTCGATTTTGGCTTTTTCTGCAGCCTCACGCAAGCGTTGCAGCGCCATTTTGTCTTGAGCTAAATCAATTCCTGACTCTGAACGAAAAACTTCAATCATCCATTCAACAATCACGTTATCAAAGTCATCGCCACCTAAATGGTTATTACCACAAGTCGCTTTAACTTCAAACACGGAATCTCCGAGTTGAAGAATAGAGACATCAAATGTTCCACCACCAAGGTCAAATACAAGAATTAGCTGTTCAGTATCTTGTTTATCTAACCCGAATGCCAAAGCTGCTGCGGTAGGTTCATTGATAATACGTAAAACTTCAAGACCAGCAATTGTGCCTGCGTCTTTTGTAGCTTGACGTTGGGCATCGGTAAAATATGCGGGTACTGTAATAACTGCTTGTGTAACGGTTTCACCTAAAAAGTTCTCTGCGTCTTGCTTGAGCTTTTGCAAAACCATCGCGGAGATTTCTTGGGGTGTATAGTTCTTGCCGCGAATTTGGACGTCAACCGTATCATCACGACCTTTTATACACTGATAAGGCACCCTCGACCGCTCGGTCTCTGTATCTTCCCAACGGCGCCCAATAAATCGTTTGATACTATAAATAGTATTTTCTGCATTTGTGACAGCTTGACGTTTTGCCAATTGACCAACCAAGCGTTCACCACCCTTACCAAAACCGACGATACTTGGAGTTGTTCTTCCACCCTCGGTATTAGCAATAACAATTGGTTGACCACCCTCTAAGACTGCTACGCAACTGTTAGTAGTGCCCAAGTCAATCCCAATAACTTTTCCCATAAGTATAATATTCTGTACTTGTTAGTTCGTTGACATAACACGGAATATTTACATTGGGTTGAGAGCATACTTACGTAATTATTACTAGTGGGAAAAAGTTGCGCTAGCAAAAGAAGTATTAGTGATAATTATGTACCGAACGGTCGTGTACTTGAAGTTTAAAGCAATAGTAGTATAACCGTGTCAATCAAGAAAATTGACGCGGTAAATACGTACATGGAAACTAACTATCAGGTTCAACTGTCAGCTTAACTATCCGCTGCACTTGATTGAGTATCATCAAGAACTGGCGTATCTTCTTTTGGAGCTGCGACTTTCACCATTGCATGGCGTAGTACACGTTCACCCAAAAAATATCCGCGCACTAACTCTTCTAACACTGTTCCCTCTGGATGTTCATCCGTAGGTTCGCGCAATACTGCTTCATGAAGGTTGGGGTCAAATGGTTGACCTTCGGGACGCATTGGCGAAACACCCAATCGTTTTAAACTGTCAACCAGTTGTTTATAAACACCTTGATAGCTTTTATGAATTGCCATCTCAGAATCGTTTTGAGGTTTAATGTGAGCGCGCGCACGCTCAAAATTATCGACTACTGGTAATAGTTCTGTAATTGTGTTTCGTTTAACTAATGCATCAAGATCGTCTTTTTCCTTCTGAGTGCGCTTGCGATAATTATCGAAATCTGCTACTAACCGTGTGTATTGATTGCCACTTGCTTCGAGTTGAGCTTTGAGCGAATCGATTTGCGGCGCCATTGCATTAGCATCATCGGAAGCAGCGTCAGCATTTACGCTATTGTCAGATGTCGAAGCATAGGAACTCACATCGTTAGTTGCCACAGCACTTGGGTCAGCTACTTCGCTGCCAGATGTACTTGTGTTGTTTTGTTCAGGGAAGTCGCTATTCATCGTTTGCATTACCTCTTAGAGTTCTCCTTATTGCTGAGTAGTTAATCATCGTTCTCTATTTTGACAAAAGCTGGATATATTCGGACAGAGGTTAGAGGACGGCTTTCCGTAGAGTATTGTAGTGCGGGTTTCCGTAAATTGAGTCAAGGTTCTAATTTTTCTTTGTCAAGATGAGAGTTCTGGGTTGACTGATGGGAATACTCAATATAGAAGAGGTTTTGGCTACCCATATAAATATAAGAATATATGACTTATTCGTCATCACAACAGAGGCGAAGTACTGCTCTTACAACGAGAACAGAATTTTCGCCCTTCGGAACAAAATTAGTACAATCAGGGTTTGTTGATACCGAGCAAATGCGACAAGCACTGATAGAAAGTCGCAAAAACGGGACACCTTTGACTGAGGTGCTTGAATCGATTTCAGGGCGCCAGCTATCACCGGAACTGCTGAGATTATATAAAAAACAACAACTTTTTGAATTAAAAATACTTTACGGGGTTGAATCACTTGACCCAGAAGTTAACTCCATCGGCACATCGATGGTGGCAAACTTGATAGACACACTTATCCCAGTAGATATTTGTCGGCGCCATCGTTTAGTACCATTATCACGTAACGACGAACAAAACCCACCCAATGTATTGGTGGCAATGGTTGACCCAGATAACTTAGAAGCATCGGATGATCTAAATCGGATTTTGCGTCCGCAAGGGTTGATGTTGCAACGGATGGTAATCACTACTGAGGACTACCAGCAGATTATCAACCAGTTTCTTGATGAGCTAGCAGTTAAGCAGAAGCACATCGAGCAGCAAAAATTAACGGATATCAATCAAGATTTAGAAAACCTTGGTGATTTAGATTTAGCAGATGCTCCAGATGACGCAGAAGCTGATTTAGGGTCAGCGATGAAAGGTGCGGAAGATGCACCGATTATTAATTTGGTGAACCGAATTTTAGGAAAAGCGTTACAAGAGAAAGTTTCGGATATCCACGTTGAACCGCAAGAAGAGAATTTACGCATACGGTTTCGCAAAGACGGGGTATTGCGCGAAGCGTTTGACGCATTACCAAAAAAAATTATTCCTGCCATCACAGCCCGATTTAAGATTATTGCAAATTTAGACATTGCCGAACGGCGCTTACCACAAGACGGACGGATTCGTCGGATGTTCGAGGGACGTAAGGTTGACTTCCGTGTTAATACCTTACCAAGTCGTTACGGAGAAAAAGTAGTACTGCGGATTTTGGACAACTCCGCAACACAATTAGGTTTGGATAAATTAATTACCGACCCAGAAACTTTGCATATCGTCCAAGAAATGGTTTCGCGTCCTTTTGGTTTGATATTAGTAACAGGACCAACAGGTTCAGGAAAAACGACTTCGCTTTATTCAGCACTTGCCGAACGTAACGACCCAGGTATTAATATCAGTACAGTAGAAGACCCTATTGAGTACAGTTTGCCAGGAATCACACAGGTACAAGTTATCCGTGAAAAAGGATTAGATTTTGGAACTGCACTACGTGCGTTTTTACGTCAAGACCCTGATGTATTGCTCGTGGGTGAAACGCGAGATAAAGAGACAGCAAAAACTGCGATTGAAGCAGCGTTAACAGGACACTTAGTATTAACAACACTTCACACCAATGATGCTCCTGGTGCCATCGCCCGTTTAGGTGAAATGGGTATTGAACCATTCATGATATCAAGCTCATTACTGGGAGTATTAGCACAGCGCTTAGTACGACGTGTATGTTCAGACTGCCGTATTCCTTACACTCCGACACCTGAAGAACTCGCTCGTTATGGAATGACGGCATCACAAGATGTTGGGCTAACTCTTTACAAAGCGAATGCACTTAGCAACGAGCAAATTCTACAAGCCAAGAGTAACGGTTCGCTATGTCCAACATGTAACGGTATTGGGTACAAAGGACGCTGTGGTGTTTACGAAGTCATGAAAATTACAGAAAACCTACAGACTTTAATCAACGAAGATGCACCAACCGAACGCATCAAAGAAGTAGCAGTAGAAGAAGGGATGAAAACCCTGCTTGCCTACAGTTTAGACTTAGTACGTCAAGGCGCCACAACTCTAGAAGAAGTAGAGCGTGTAACCTTCACCGACACAGGTTTAGAAGCAGAACTAAAAGCCAAACGCAAGAGTGGTTTAACTTGTCGTACATGTAGCGCCGAACTTCAACCCGAATGGCTGGAATGTCCCTACTGTATGACATCCCGCTTCCACGACTAACCGTAATAAGCACTTCAGTGCTTAAAAAACACACAGAGGAGAAAAACAATGGATTTCATGATTGAAGACTTGATGGAAGACATGATTGAACAAGGAGGCTCAGATTTACACTTATCTGCAGGTCTACCTCCTTACTTCCGTGTCAGTGGAAAACTCACACCTCAAGAAAAATATGGTGTGATGTCAGTTGACACATGTCAGCGACTAATTTTTAGTATGCTCAACAACACCCAGCGTAAAACACTAGAACAGACCTGGGAATTAGATTGCTCTTACGGTGTAAAAGGACTAGCGCGCTTTCGTGTTAACGTTTACAAAGACCGAGGCGCCTATGCAGCATGTTTACGCGCGTTAAGTTCTAAAATTCCTAACTTTGAGAAATTAGGTTTACCCGATGTAGTTCGTGAAATGACAGAAAAACCAAGAGGATTAATCTTGGTAACAGGACCTACAGGTTCAGGTAAAACCACAACACTAGCGGCAATGATTGACTTAATCAACCGCACAAAAGCAGAACATATATTAACAGTAGAAGACCCAATTGAATTTGTTTACGAACCAATTAAAAGCTTAGTACACCAGCGTCAGCTAGGTGAAGACACAAAGAGTTTTGCCAACGCATTAAAAGCAGCTTTACGGGAAGACCCAGATATTATTCTAGTGGGTGAAATGCGGGATTTAGAAACCATATCTTTGGCAATTTCTGCGGCAGAAACAGGACACTTAGTATTTGGCACACTACATACAAGCTCGGCTGCACAAACCGTTGACCGGATTATCGACGTTTTTCCACACGAAAGACAAACGCAAGTCCGTGTACAATTATCAAACTCATTAGTAGCAGTATTTAGTCAAACCTTAGTACCCAAGAAAAATCCCAAACCAGGTGAATATGGTCGGATAATGGCGCAAGAAATTATGGTAATTACACCAGCTATTTCTAACTTAATTCGTGAAGGAAAAACATCACAAATTTACTCCGCAATTCAAACTGGGGGTAAATTAGGAATGCAAACACTAGAATCAGTTTTAGCAAACCTGTATAAGCAAGGAACAATTTCCTTTGAAGCTGCAATGTCTAAAACATCTAAACCCGATGAAGTTCAACGTCTCATCGGTGGTGTTCCTCCACAAAATGGCACCAAAGTAGCTGCAAAATCCCACTAAACCTAATAGTTAGGATTTGGGAGTGAGGAGTGAGGAGTTAAAATTCCGCACCTCCTAATTCCTAACTTCTAACTCCTAACTCCTAACTTTTAACTCATAACCTTTTAAAATATGCCAAGTTTTGTAGCGCGTGTCAGGGATTCTCAAGGAAAAACTAGAACTGAAAAAGTAACGGCAGAATCAATAAAAGAAGCGCGTATAAATTTACGACAGCAAGGTTTTGTAATTCAAGACTTGAAAAAAACAGAAAGTTTTGACCTCAAATCAGCACTTGATTTTAATGCGCGTTTTGCATCAGTTTCTGTTAAAGATAAAGCTGTTTTTTCACGTCAGTTTGCAGCATTGGTCAACGCTGGTGTAGCAATTGTAAGAAGTTTAGGTGTACTTGGAGAACAATGCACAAATCCTAAACTAAAGCAAGCACTTTTAGATATAAGTTCCGATGTTCAAAACGGGATTAACTTATCTGATGCAATGCGGAAACACCCAAAATGTTTTGACGGGTTGTATGTGAGTATGATACAAGCGGGTGAGGTTGGTGGTGTACTCGACGAAGTACTCAACCGACTGGCGAAATTATTAGAAGACGTTGCACGTTTACAGAACCAAATTAAAGCAGCACTTTCGTATCCGGTTGTGGTTGGTTTTTTAGCGGTTGCAATTTTTATTGGGATGACGGTTTTCTTGATTCCAATTTTTGCTAATATCTTCAAAGATTTGGGAACTACATTGCCTCCATTGACACAATTCATGCTTGATGTCAGTGAAATTTTGCGAAGTTGGCGATTATTTGTAGTAATTGCTGCTGTGATTGGTTTGTGGATTGCTTATCAACAATATTATAAAACAGCCGTTGGTAGACAAACTATTGACCGTCTTTCTTTAAAAATGCCTTTATTTGGTGACTTGATACAAAAATCAGCCGTCGCCAAATTTAGCCGTACATTTGGTTCTTTAACTCGTTCAGGTGTTCCAATTTTAACTTCTCTAGAAATTGTACGTGATACCGCAGGAAATCAAGTTATTTCTAATGCTATTGATGCCGCACGCGCAGAAGTACAGCAAGGTGGCATGATAAGTATGGCACTGCAAAAAGAGAAAGTTTTCCCTGCAATGGCAATTCAAATGATTAGCATTGGTGAAGAAACAGGGGAAATTGATGCGATGTTAATGAAAGTCGCTGACTTTTATGAAGATGAAGTTGAACAAGCTGTAAAAGCTCTAACGAGTATTTTGGAACCAATTATGATTGTGGTACTTGGGGGAATGGTTGGTACAATTTTGTTATCAATGTATTTGCCCATGTTTGCCGTATTCGAGAAATTGGGATAACTAAGTAAAAGTTATGAGTTATGAGTGCTGAGTGCTGAGTTATAACTTTTAACTCCTAACTCCTCACTCCTAACTCCTCACTCCTAACTCTTTATTATTATATATGCCTGTACACAAATCTAATTATGAAGCATGTTTGGCAGAATACAGTCATCACCTCGGCGCCATAGAACTGTTCAAACAGCACCGTCCTTATTTGGAAATGATACCAAGCTTACGGCGCCCAGCTGAAAGCGTTATCACTATACCTTTACCAATTATCCGCATTCGCAAAGCGGGTTCATTATCAGAAGCAATAACGTTATCGTGCGATGTTGCTATTTTAATGTGTGACCCTGAATGGAAAATTAAAACAGGCACCGAAATTTTTATTTACATCCACCGTCCAGAAGAAGATTTTTCTGATTTATTAATGCGTTGGCGCCAAACCCAAGTTTTACTTGATAAAGACTATGAGTGGTTAATGCCAGAACGTCACAGTCATATATTAAGCGAGGGTGCAAATACTAAATACCCACTGTTTGTCGTATTTCCTGAAACATCCGAACGCATTAAACGCGGTTTAATAGGCGCCGAACTTCCATTCGTTATTCAAACACACGAATTTTCACTTGATGAAAACCCAGTTGAAAGTTTGTCGTAGAATCCCCCCAACAAGAACGCGAATTCGGGTGGCTAAAAATGCTCTTCTTGTCCCCCCCTTATCAAGGGGGGTTAGGGGGGATTAGATATTAGATTACTTTCCTAACGTCTTCTAAGCCTTGGCGCCAAACATTTTTTTTCGGTTTAACGCTAGTAACCCAAATACACCAATTCCTAGTAAAGCTGATGACTCAGGTATCGAAGTTTTCTGAGCGGTGAAACTTGCTTCGTAAGAAATCTTGAAATCTGGATTTATTAGAGATTCATACTGAGCTTCAACTTGTTGTAATCCTCCAACACCAATAGGAATCGAAAAAATACCATCTTGACCTATAGGTACTACCTGACCTAAATATTCTAGATTTGCATCTGAAGCCGGTTTGCCTTGATACAAAACTCTTACATTCAGATTATCCCCAGCTTTTACTTCCAAAGGGTTCTGTAAAGGCAAAATTTCGAGTGGCTGATTAAAAGATTCTGCTAGAGCAGGCGACCAATCGTAAAGTGCCTTAGTATATTTGAGAAGATGCCGAACATCTTTATTTTGAGCGACTTCAGATTCAGAAATTCGACTATATCTATTGCCTGCAACATCAGCAACAAAACCATTATCTAAAAATCCAGTTAGTGCGGCAACGTTTCCTGTTGATGTTAACGATACTCCATCTGGTTGCCGATTAATAGTAAATGGTATTGTTTGCCGTTGCGAGTCATAAGCTACTGCTTCTTTAAACCTGGTAGTGTCATAAGCTATTGGACCTTCTTCTGGATGACCGTATAAAACTTTGTATTCTCCATTTTGATAGTCATACCAAATGACATGAGCAGATGCTGCCTGCATCATCAAGGGTAGAAATGCCACCGCTAGCAATAACTCTTTTAATCTGTTGATAAGCACCAGTGATTTCCTCAATCAAGCTGTTAACTAATTAACAAGCTTTTTTGATACTAAACAATCCCCCCGTATAGGATGCTTAGTTTTATAATGGTCTAACTCAAATTTTTGATGAAATTTACTTATGTATTACTGCCTATATATTTGGGATATTTGAATGTAACCGAAATCAAGTAGAATTGTATAAACCATCACTAGAAAAAGTAATCATTTTATTATTTTGTATACATAATTTTACATTTCATTACAATACTTATTTAAGTTTGTTGTCTAAAATAGTGCTTTTATGATATGGGATGGGTGGGCACTGCCCACCTTACAAATTTACTAATTATTTCACAAACTGCGGCATAATTTCAGCAGCAGTAAATATTCCGTGAATGCCTTGCTTATGTAATTTCATACCGGCTTTTAAATAACCAAAAGCTGGGCCACAAACGTTAGCTGCCATACTTGTTTCGTCACCCAAGGTAAAAGTATGGGTAGAAATTTTTCCTTCAAAGGTTCTACCTGTGACTTTTACATTAGTGCTTAAAGGCTTTTTGGGGTTACGAGTATCAACAACACCACCTACAGTAACGCGGTTACGCGCGCAAATTCCAGCAAGCTCAAGCATTATGTCATCTGCGTGTTCCATATTCTCTAGTTTGAGAATACCATTGGTTTTATCTAATAATGCTTCAACTTCAGCATCAGTCATAGAATTTGCTTTCTCTACATTATAACCAGGCATATGACCAATATCTTCACGAATTGTAGCGCGGTAAGCTTCCCAGTTAGCAATACCTACACCAAAAGTAATCTCTACTTTATGAACGTCAGCAAAACTTTGTGCTGCGAGTGATGCTGCTGCGGTTAATAACCCTGGAGTGGCGCCACATCCTGTCATATAAGTTATACCAGCTTGTGCGAGTTCACCGCGCATTTCTAAAAGTTGTTCAACAGCGCTTGTACGCTTAATAGCATCAACAAGCACTCCACGCCAACCCAACTTAATAAATTGCTTAACTACATTTGGTATAAAATTATTAGGTAAATTGGGTAGTGCTAAAAAATAACCATCGACAGAGGAACCCGCACTGATTAACTCCTCAACGCTTTCGGTAGTTAATTTGCCAAATGGCTCTAAGTATCCAACTGAACCTAAAGATTGATAGGTACTAATACATCCCGAAGCATCTATACCATCTGGACGATAAACATAACCGTGTTTATCTGCTGCTGCTACTAGTATCATTTCCCGTTTAGGCGCCAAACGAATTGCAGCTGCTTGCCCTAGTCCACCAAAACCTAGTACCCCGACGCGCGCTACTGGTAAATTAGAAGAACCTGTTACTTGCTTTGCACTCATAATCTAAATTCCGTATTGACTCAAAGCTTACAATATTTTCGATTCAGGATTTTAAATTGTAGATTTTTCGTCATGTTGTAAAGATAAGTAGACTGCGGCGCCTTTGTAATATATAATCCCGACTTTAATCTGAAATCGGTAATAATAATAAAATTTCTCAATAAATTTTGTCTAGATTGCTCTATGAAACAGGATAGAAAAGCTTATGGTATATATATTTCAACTTTTTTATACTTAAGTTACGTATACATGAGTGAAGCTTGACTAATCTTTTAGGTTAAGGGAAACTTACATATAGTGAACGTACTGACTAAACAATTTAATAAGTTTTGTAAATTTTCTGAGATATATATTTTGAGAGATGGAACATTAGTTAACAAATGACAAGTTTGTAACTAGGGGTATGTTCCGGAGGGCTATATATATAGTTCTCTAATAGAGCAGTACAGTCCAAACGTACTTATCTTTGGTTGGCACAGTAAATTATGGAAACATTAGAGTTCATTATTTATCCAGATGGTCGGGTACTAGAAAAAGTCACTGGCATAGTAGGTACTTCGTGCGCTGAGGTTACAGCAGCGATAGAAGCACAGCTAGGAATAGTACTTAATCATGAGCCAACCTCAGAGTTTTTCACCCAACCTGTTGTTCAACAATCAGGTGTGGCGAATACACAGACCAGTTTCAGCGATTGGTAGCTTTTTTAACCTTTTAGTTTCGTTATCTCACAAACACCATGTCACACTTTAGCCAAATTAAAACTCAAATCCGTAACGTTGAATCATTGAAGGAAGCGCTCACAGAATTAAATATTGATTGGAAACAGGGTCCGCGTCCGGTACGTGGTTATCGTGGCCAAACTCACGATGCAGAAATTACCATAGAACAAGATAATGGCTACGATGTTGGTTTTAAATGGAATGGCAACGAGTACGAACTGGTAGCCGATTTACAGTATTGGCAACAAGATTTATCAGTTGAAGGTTTTTTACGTAAAGTAACCCAACGTTATGCATTCCAAACAGTGATGAAAGAAACGGCACGTGCTGGTTTCCAAATTGCTGAACAACAAAAAAATGAAGATGGTTCTATTCGTTTAGTAGTACAGCGCTGGAGTGCGTAATGGCTGATTTTATGCCGTCACCTGAAGACAATGAAGACGGACGGTCTGGTTTTGAGCCAGAGTTGGGTGGTTTTTTACGCTCGGCACCCGAACGGTCTGGTTTTGAGCCAGAGTTAGGGGGAATGCTGCGTCAAAAGGGTGTTTACGTCGATGAAATCACTTGTATTGGCTGTAAGCATTGCGCGCATGTTGCTCGTAACACTTTCTATATTGAACCCGATTATGGACGCTCGCGCGTTGTTCGTCAAGATGCAGATGCTGAGGAAGTCATTCAAGAAGCGATTGACACATGTCCTGTTGACTGCATTCACTGGGTTGATTACACCGAACTTAGAAAGTTAGAAGACGAGCGTAAATTCCAAGTTATTCCTTTAATTGGCTATCCAGTTGAAGGAGCTGTTGTAGCTGCGGAACGGCGCCGTAGAAAGGCAAAATTGAAAAATACCAAAAAATCACGTTATTAAACAATAACTTAAATCTATCTATAGGGGGTTGTGGTAGCAGCCCCCTTTTTTGGTGGTTATCCGTACCGTGGACGCTCCTACTATTTACCACGAAGTTGGCGCCATTTATTTTGATTGGCAATTGGGCTTTAGATTTCATCTTAAAAATCTAGGGCGGGCAAGGATGCCCACCCCACAAGAATTTTATTTAAAGTTTTATAGAATTAGTTTTAAAGCTTATTTAAAGAATCATGTTTTCAGAGCAAACGTTCTACTTTTGCTTCATCTATTTGGGCTGTTATTTTGTTTGATTCGTGAAGGTTGGTTTTATACTGATTTTTTAACTTGATTTTATTGTACTTTTATTTACTATTGGCTACAAGTAGAGTAGTGGACAGTTTGAGAAGTGGCTATGTGAAATGTGAACCATTGGTTCACAAATAGGCAAAATACTAGAAACCCGGTTTTTTGAAGAAACCGGGTTTCGGGAAAACATATTTAATCCAATATTTAATCTTTTTCTGGAAAGGTTTGTACTTTGCCGTCTGGACTAAATACTGCGCGGATACGAACTGACTGTCCGTTACGGTTGGGTGATACAAACTGTTCGCCTATTAATGGCATTCCTGTACGGTCTACGAAATCACGTGCGGCTTTTCCTAATGGTAAAATTCGCTCGATAGAACCATCAACACCAACTAATAAGCTGTATTCTAGAGTTTGCTTTAAACCTTGTGGGGGTTTCCAGGTAGCACGCAATACGTTTCTTGCTTCTGATATCTGGGGTGTATCAAATATTGTATTAGTAGCTGTGGTGGTACTTCTATTACTAGCTGTGGCAATTCTTCCAGAGCTATCACGAGCTTCACGCAAACGGGTTAATAAAGAACCATCTGTTCCACCTGGCGCCGTTCGGTTTGCACGTGGGGTAGCAGGACGCGGTTCATTATATGGTGTTTCTAGGGCATCGAGAGAGGGTAGTCCAGTTGTTGGAGATATTGGTGATATTGAAGATATTGGAGGTATTGTTGAAGGTAATGTTGTTGAAGGTAATTTACTGGTGCCGATATTTCCCCTTGCAGAAGTATTGTTTCTGGGTTGAGTACTGCTGCGCGCTTGTTGAGCAATATTTGGTTGCAGGGCAATTGAACCTGGTGAGGTTAAAATAGGCGATGTTTTACCCGTTGGTATTGTGGGTAATCTGGGATTTGTTAGCTCAGGAATAGTAAGTGTGTTTCCGGATGGGATGCGGTCGGGAAAAGTAAAGTTTGCACCGGGCTGCGATGTTGTTGGCACCCCTAAATTTGGACGTTGTGTAGAGTTTGGAATTGGAAGATTACCAACAATACTACTTGGAGGTAAATTTGTTGTTGGCAGCGTACTTGTATTTATATTGGCGCCTGGTGTTGGAATTGCACCTGGTATGGGTAAATTAGTACTGACTGCTCCAGGGGGAGGGGTAGGTAATCCTGCTGCAATTGGTGGTAAAGTGTCGAGTGGTGTCGGTAGAAGTCCTGGTGTTGCTGCGACTGTTGGCAATGGAGTTTGTAGCGCTTCACTTGGAGTGTTTGCAGCAGTTTGTTGAGATTGTTGATTTTGACGTGCGCGGTTTGCGTACTGCAATGTAAAGGGTGTTAACCCTAACGCTAGGGCAAATACTGCTGCTATTGGCGCCCAATTCGGAATTGCAGAAGTACGACGGCGTGTATTGTTAAGGTTGGGTAACGCCAAAACATCGGCTGAATACTCGTCTAAGGCAGATGCTAAATCGAATAATTGTAAAAGGCTTAATTTAACAACTCCTGTAGTTGGAGAAGCAAGATTTCCAAGATGTAAATGATGTGATAAATAACCACTGGGTTCTATATATATCTCAGATTGAGGAAACTGAGTATTATTGATGTTGTAAGGTTTTCCTAAAGTCGAAAGCCGCGTATTCGTATTATGGATATCTTGTGGTGCCTCAGTACTGTTTAATACCTGAGTCGCATCGCCACTATTGTTGTAGCTTTCCCAAAACTTATCTGGTTGGGTGTGTAAAAACTGTTGGACATAAGCTGTCACTGCTGCACACAAAGCTTCAAGTTGGTCGCGATTGCCTCGAATTGCAACCCTCTGGTCTTCTGGTAGTCGCGGGTCATCCAAACGAAGCGAAAAGCTCAGTTGCTTGAGGACTGATTTACCCATCCACTGTGATAATGGCGAGTTTTGCGCGCTTACTTCAAGAGTGCAAGTCGGTGGTGTATAGCGACGGATGACAGAATTTGATAGAGGCATGGCAAAAAATGCAATGGGGACTAAAATCTCGCAATCTAAAATCTAAAATTTTGTTGAACGGTCGATAAGTGTAAGCCAAAGACGTCGATGTCCACCAGGACCGCTGTAAAACAGTAAATCAACTAGCAATTTCAGCGCCAAGCGGGTGAGCAAATCCGTAGATATTGACTCGTCTTCCTCCATCCGCTCTTGGTAAGTATTACAAAAGGCATCAATGTAATCTCCCAATAGAGCGGAAGTATGCGGTTCACGATTTGTTTCCGCCATTTGTTCGAGTAAGCTAACAGCACGACGAATTAATTCTTGGTGCTGTTTCGCCAGATGACAAATAATCAAAACTAGCGAACGTGCTTCTTCGACATCAAGTTTTTTCCGTCCTCCCTGACCTTTACGTATCGGGTTTGACTGACGCAGGCGCCATAATGCTACACGGTCTGGAACTTTTGACTCTAAGCCTAAATCAATGGCAGCAGTGAGCATTGCTTCAGAGCCAATACCAGTTAATGTTTCTAGCGCCAACAACACCAAATCCAATTGGGCTTTAATATTGTCCCACTCGGCAGAGTTGGGGGCACCTATTTGGGTTAAGTCCTCCCACTGTGAAGTCGGGTTTGGGGAATTGGCGGCAGGTTGCATAACTTTTAGCATAGGTGATCGGGCTTTATGGAACTATTGCTGTTACCCATTTTGAAACCAGACTCGATAGCCGAAGGATTGGTTTCCTTTACTATAATGTGGGCGCCGGGACTTCGAGGACAACAGCGTTTATATGAATGTCTTAACTCTAAGACGAACAAGCGAGTCTGTAAAAGCAAACGAAGAAAATATTTATCCTGTCTTTACAGAGAGCGGAATAGGTAAGAGCCTATGCTTAGTATAAGCAAATGCCGCCACGTAAGTATCAAATTACCTACTACCTTAACGCCTGATTCTAATGTGTTAGCAACGAACAGCCAAGATTTGTTTACTGTTTAACATATGTAGAGACCGTACATGTACAGTCTCTACAACTATGCAAAAAATGTTACTTTTGACAATCCCTTTCGGAAATATTTTTTGTCAGCAAACCATTATTTAATGTTGTGACGTGTAAAGACGCGACATGTCGCGTCTCTACATTCTAAACATAGGCAATAGTTACACCAGTGCCACCATCCGCTTGTGCTGCGGGTTCCATACGTTTAACTCTTGAGTGTTGTTTCAGGTATGCATGAACTCCTTCACGTAGTTTACCTGTACCGTGTCCGTGGATAATCCATATTGGTCCCGACGCTTCTGAAATTGCTTTATCTAAAATTATTTCAGCATCAGCTACCCGTTTACCACGTATGTCAAAGGTATTTTTGGATGTGCGGATATTTGGAGCTTCTGGGGGTGGGGTGACGTTGTTTGATGGTGTGTTACGTGTTTGTTTTACAGGTGGTGGTTCGACTTTTTGACCGTCGAGAGACTCGATATCTGTTAGTTTAACGTTCATTTTCATGATGCCAAAGCGGACGTTTAATTCGCCGTCAGAGTCAGGTGCTGTTATGACTTCGGCTGTTTGTCCTAATTTAGATATACGAATGCGGTCGCCAACTTTTGGCATAAACCCAACTTTTGGTTTTTGCTGTTGAGGTGTTGTAAATTTCTCCGCAATTTGATTCAAATTATTTGTAGCAAATTGCGCTTCTTGTGCGGTTGGTGTTCCTTTTTGCAGGCGCCTAATAACGGTCGCAATTTCACCTTTCGCACTCGCTATAGCTTGTTGTACTGCTACTTCTTGCTTTTCTTTTAATGATTGTTCACGTTCTTCTAAAGATGTGGCTTTTTCGGATACTTGTTTGTATAAAACCTCTGCTTGCTGTAATAACTTTTGAGCTTCAGCAGCTTTAGTTTCTTGGCGCCGACGTTGTGCTTCTAACCCAGCAATTACTGAGTTTACTTCGTCGTTCGCACCTCCCATTTCTTGCTTTGCTGCTTCTACAACTTCAGGGTTTAAGCCTAAACGACGCGCAATAGCAAGTGCGTTAGAACGTCCAGGAATTCCCCATAATAAACGATATGTAGGTGACAGTGTGGCATCATCAAATTCTACGGAAGCATTTTCAAAACGTTCATCTTGATACTTTAATGCTTTGAGTTCACCAAAGTGTGTGCTTGCCATTGTTAGTAATGCATAGTCGGCAAGATACTTTAGTAATGCTATCGCCAAAGCACTTCCTTCTGCTGGGTCAGTTCCGGCGCCGACTTCATCTAAAAGAATTAATGATGATGATGTAGAGACGTGATTAATCACGTCTCTACCTAATTCATTTAAAATTCGACTAATGCGGCGAATGTGTCCCGAAAATGTTGATAAGCTTTGCTGTAATGACTGCTCGTCACCGATATCAGCTAATATCATGTCGAACCAAGGTAACTCTACAGGTTCACGTGCAGGTACAAACATTCCAGCTTTTGCCATTAACGCTGCTAGTGCCAGAGTTTTTAATGTGACTGTTTTTCCACCTGTGTTGGGACCTGTAATGGTGACAACGCGAGTTTCTGGTTGTACTAATAAATCTACCGGAATTACAGCATGTCCTTGTTCGTGATGGTGCTGCCATTCTAATAAAGGGTGCCGTAATTGTCTGAGGGTTATTTTTTCGTTGGCTTTAATATCGATAAAGCGAGGTGGGTTTGCTTTGAGCCAATAACCATAACGCGCTTTTGCTGTTGCTAAATCTAAAGTCGTGACTATTAACAGCAATCTTTCTAAATCTGGACAAATAGCTCCTACTTGCTCGCTTAATTGGCGCCTTATTGCTTCTTCTTCAATTTCTTCTTTACGGGTGAGTTGACGCAGTTGATTACCCATTGGTACAACTGAGTTTGGCTCAACGTACAACGTTAAACCACTCGTCGATGTGTCATGTACGATACCTGGTATTGCGTCTTTGTGGGTTGCTTTAACAGGAATTACAAATCTATCACCACGCTGAGTAATAATATTTTCTTGAAGCGCACTTGATTTGACTTGAATAATATTATGTAACTTTTGAGTAATTTGACTACGTGTTTTCCGCAAATCGGCACGAATATCACCGAGTTTCTGACTCGCACGGTCAGCAATTTGTCCGCGTTCATCTACACAGCGATGAATTTCTTGCTCGACTTCTGGGTAAGTACGTAATTCAGAAACTAAGCTAGTTAATACAACTAAATCCTCATGGTTATCAATAGCACGTCGTAAATTACGTGCCCCGCTTAGTGTTGTGGCAATGGCTAGCAACTCATCACCAGCTAAAATACCTTGAATTTGCGCGCGTTCGAGAGAATCCCCAATATCTTGAATACCCTCGAACGATAATCCACTATTCAGACGGCTTTCGAGTTCGTAGACTTCTTTGGTTTGCGCGAGTAGTTCTTCGCTCAGGTTCTTTGAAGTAGGAATTGTAAGATGTCGCGATGCAACAGCACCCAATTTTGTGGCAGCAAAGGTTGACAAATGCTGGCACAGGCGCGACCATTCGAGTAGTTCTAGGGTTTCAGACTGAATCAAGGGAATTGATTATGAAAAAAATTTTAAGTTATATTAATAATTTTAGCGATTTTACAGCGCTATAGCTCGCGTGTGCCGATTATTTTATCTAAAGTCGTGAATGAAAATTAGGTAGAAGTACCCCACAATTTGCTAACCTAGCTTAAACAGAATTGAGAACATAAAAGGCGTGGACATTCAAATCGGGCGGGGGAAAACAGCTCGTAGAGCATATGGCATCGATGAAATTGCTCTAGCCCCAGGAAATCGAACACTCGACCCAAGTTTAGCGGATACTAAGTGGCGAATTGGTAATATCGAGCGGGAAATACCCATTATTGCCAGCGCTATGGATGGTGTTGTCGATGTGCGTATGGCTGTTGGTTTGTCGAAGTTGGGTGCTTTGGGGGTAATTAACCTCGAAGGTATTCAAACTCGCTATGAAAACCCAGAGCCAATTCTAGACCGCATCGCGTCTGTTGGTAAAGACGAATTTGTAGGGCTAATGCAGGAGCTTTATGCTGAACCTATAAAACCTGAATTAATTACGCAAAGAATTAAAGAAATTAAGCAGCTTGGTGGTATTGCCGCTGTTAGTGCTACTCCAGCAGGCGCCAGTAAGTTTGGTAAAGTCACGGCAGAAGCTGGTGCCGATTTGTTTTTTGTACAAGCAACGGTGGTATCAACCGCTCACTTATCGCCAGAGTCAATAGTACCACTTGATTTGGCAACCTTTTGTCAAGACATGCCAATGCCTGTTTTACTTGGAAACTGTGTAACTTACGAAGTTACCCTTAACCTGATGAAAGCTGGCGCCGCAGGTGTACTAGTTGGTATTGGCCCTGGCGCCGCTTGTACATCGCGAGGTGTTTTGGGTGTTGGTGTGCCTCAAGCTACCGCTATTGCTGACTGCGCTGCTGCACGTGATGACTTCTTTCAACAAACTGGTAAATATATACCAGTGATTGCGGATGGGGGCTTAATTACAGGTGGTGACATTTGTAAATGTATTGCTTGTGGTGCAGATGGTGTAATGATAGGTTCACCGTTTGCGCGGGCTTCTGAGGCGCCGGGACGAGGTTATCACTGGGGAATGGCGACACCGAGTCCTGTTCTACCTCGTGGTACACGCATTAAAGTTGCTACCACTGGTACTTTAGAGCAAATCCTCATTGGTCCTGCTGGACTTGATGATGGAACACATAACTTGTTGGGTGCTTTAAAAACTAGTATGGGTACTTTAGGCGCCAAGAATATTAAAGAAATGCAACAAGTTGAAGTCGTAATCGCACCGTCATTGCTTACGGAAGGAAAAGTTTACCAAAAAGCACAGCAATTAGGTATGGGCAAGTAACGTTAATAAAATTTTTCTGGCATTTGCAACAATTGCTGGAAAAATCACATATCTCGCTTACAATGGAAGAAGCGGAGACGCATGTTTCCGTTCACTCCTCACACCACACTCCGCCCGGACTATATGTTCGGGCGGTTCCTTTTTTAGGGTATGGTTAAAAAAAGCGGCAAATATATAAAGAAATTCTTTAATGTGATTGTAAATGTATATTCATGACTCCGAACCGGCGCGTGCTTGCTGTGGTAGAATTTTCACAAAAATGAAAACAATGTAGTAGGCAAAGGTTGAAGGCATGTCAGCAGCCGCACAAGTTACAGACTCTAGTTTTAAACAGGAAGTTCTCGACAGTGAAGTTCCTGTTCTGGTTGATTTTTGGGCACCCTGGTGCGGTCCTTGCCGCATGGTTGGACCAGTTGTGGATGAAATTGCCGCTCAGTACGATGGACAACTCAAGGTAGTAAAAGTTAATACTGATGAGAATCCAAACGTTGCTAGTCAATATGGCATTCGCAGCATTCCTACTTTAATGATTTTTAAAGGTGGACAAAAAGTTGATATGGTTGTCGGCGCCGTTCCGAAAACTACATTAGCTAACACTCTCGAAAAATATCTTTAGATTTGTAAAATATTTAAGGGAGGTAAAGAAGAGTGACTTTGCCTCTCGATAAAATTTTTTACGCCTTTAGTGGCATGGCGTTTTTGATTTAAATCTCTGTTGATTTTTGAGGTGAATTGAATAATTTGCCCACAAACGTGGTTTAAAAATTGTCCCACCCCTGCGTATATAGTAGGGGTGGTTTTACCAATGTCAGAAACGGTGCCTCTTGCAGCAGGTACATTGATTGAGTTAAGTTTAAGACTCACAGAACTAAAGCCTACATCTAATTTTACGTAAATATAAAGCTGAAAAGCAGCAGTGGAACATGACCTCCAAAGCTTCATTTGATACACTAGACACTCTGAAAGCGGATATCGCTCTCATGATTGAGCGTTTACCTACTTTAAAAAATCGACAATTTATTCAGCAAGCACTAAACACGATTTTAAGTTTAGCTGATACTGAAATTGAGCGCCTTGACTGGAAAATTTTATCCTCAGCTTTAACTGATATGGAACGAGGATTTCAGTTATTTTACGACTATAGACATGTTCGTAAAGTTACTATTTTTGGTTCCGCACGCTTGGCGCCTGAAACTCCTGAATATAAGATGGCTCTTGAATTTGCCCAGCGCGTCACAGATTTAAATTTTATGGTGATGACTGGTGGTGGTGGTGGCATTATGCAAGCCGGTCACGAAGGAGCAGGACGCGAAAATTCATTTGGCTTAAACATCCAACTTCCTTTTGAACAGCAAGCAAACCCCTACATCGAAGGAGACCACAAATTAATTCATTTCAAATATTTCTTTACCCGCAAACTGTTTTTACTCAAAGAAAGTGACGCAGTAGCATTATTTGCTGGTGGTTTTGGCACTCAAGATGAAGCATTTGAATGCATGACTTTGAGTCAAACGGGTAAATTTGGCCCTGTTCCTTTAGTACTAATAGACCATCCAGGTGGTGATTATTGGCGATGCTGGAGCGAGTATATTGAAAAACACCTTTTACAAACTGGCTTGGTAAGTCCAGATGATTCAAGTTTGTATACCATTACTGATAATTTAGATGTAGCCTGTGATGCAATTACTCAGTTTTATCAGGTTTACCATTCAAGTCGTTATGTAAGTAACAGGTTAATAATTCGACTCAAATCAGATTTATCTGACGAAGCACTTGACCAACTCAACACTAACTATAGCGATATTCTGGTTCAAGGCAAAATCGAAAGAACACAAGCCTTGCCTCAAGAAGGACAAGACGATACCGTAGATTTACCTAGGTTGATTTTAGACTTTAATCAACGAGACCTAGGAAGACTCTATCAAATGATTGCCGCTATCAATAAAATGGGTAGACCTTCTGCCGAAGATAAAGCACATCCAGAGCTTAAATAATCTACTGGCTCATATCATTAATTTTGATACCTTGTGGCACAGGCATAGAAAGCCTGTGCATTACATATAATTTTTTTTACCACACAGATACAGAGTTCACAGAGCGAAGAGTTAAAAGAGTTATTTATTATAGTTCGACTTAATATTTTCGGCTACTTTACTCAAGTACTTGGATGCCATACGTCTTGGCTCATATACGCCGTTTTCCCATTCGCTAATTGTTTGCTGACGAACACCCAACTCCATAGCAAATTCTGTTTGTGTAAGTCCCATTTTTTGACGCAAGGCTTTTATTGATTCGCTGTTCCATTTCACTTCATTTCCTACAGCTTCTACTTTTGCTGGTTTTACTTTGTAGGCGCCATTTGATTTGCTAAATGTGATTTTTTTTTCATCTAAGTCAATTTTTGTGACAGTATAGCCAGCTTGCATCCAAGAAGTGGCTTGCAAGGCGCCTTTGTTACGATTTCCCCACCATTGACGTTTGGTATGCGCGGAGTCGGGAAGACTATCACCGATTATTTCTTCAATTTGTGTAAAGGTGAGGGTAATTTCATCAGTGTTGCTTTTTTCTAGGTATTTCTGAAGTGGTTGATATTTGCTTTCTTCTGTCACGGCGCCCTCGCATTCCGTTTATTGTTTGTTAAATTGTGTGTTGTAGAGACGTTACATGTAACGTCTCTACATTATGGGTTTAGCTTAATACCCAGTTTACTAGGGTGCGGACGCCAAAACCTGTGGCGCCACCGGGGTTATAACCGTTTTCTTTATCTGCCCAAACTGGCCCTGCTATGTCTAAGTGTGCCCAAGAGGGGGTTTCTTTAACAAATTGTTTGAGGAATAAAGCTGCGGTTATGGAACCACCTGGTCTGGGGCCTGTATTTTTCATGTCGGCTATACCAGATTTTAAACCTTCAAAGTACTTTTCTTCCATTGGCATTCGCCATAACTTTTCACCTGCTGAGGTGGAAGCTTCTTCTAATTGTTTCGCTAAGTTATCATCGGGTGTAAATAAACCTGCTATATCATCACCTAAAGCTATTACACAGGCGCCTGTTAGTGTTGCTAAGTCAACTATTGCGTCAACTCCAAGCTTATCAGTATAAACTAATGCATCGGCAAGGGTTAAACGTCCTTCAGCGTCGGTATTATTGACTTCGATTGTTTTACCGTTCGATGCTGTAAGAATATCACCTGGGTGCATCGCGCGTCCACTAATCATGTTTTCGGTGACTGCGGAAATAAAGTGAACTTCTACGTCGGGTTTTAGTTGTCCGATAGCTTTTGCGGCGCCTAATGTTGCTGCGGCACCACCCATATCGATTTTCATCGTTTCGATACCGCTACCCGCACCTTTAATATTTAAACCACCTGAGTCAAATGTCAAACCTTTACCTATTATTGCGACTTTGCGCTTAGGTGTCACAAGTGGTTTGTAGGTTAGGTGGATAAACTTTGGTGGTATTTCAGATGCTTGTGCAACTCCTAAGAAGGCGCCCATACCAAGCTTTTCACAATCTTCTTGTTCCAGGATTTGTAATTGTAACCCGTGGTCATTAGCTATGGTTTGGGCTGTTTCTGCCATTGTAATTGGTGTTACTGCATTCGCAGGCGCCGCTACTAGTTGCCGAGCTAAAAATACTCCAGAAGCGATTTGATTTGCACGTTCTATCGCAGCTTCTTGTCCACTCAATCCTAGTAAATCTACTGTTTCGAGTTGTGGCCCTTTGTCTTCAGGCTCCGACTTGAAACGAATATCTTGGTAAAGCGCTAATTGTACACCTTCAGTGATGGCTTGAGCGCTGATAGCTGGGTCACCATCTACAATAGGTAAACTAATACCAAGAGTTTTACACTTTTGTTTTTTCGCCAAACGCGCAATAGCTGCTGCTGCACGTCGTAGTGTTTCAGCCTTTAAAGTATCAGGTTTACCTAAACCAACTAGTATAACTTTACGTACCGGACTACCTGCACCAACGCGCGTTACAGATGTGCTTCCAAGTTTACCCTTAAAATCTTCTTCGGTTATTAGTTCTTTTAATACACCAGCGAACTTTTCGTCTAATGCCGCTAAGTCGCCTGTTAATTCTGTAGCTTCTTCAAATAATCCGACAGCTAAACCATCCCCCGTCCACTCCAATAGTGGCGTATTCGTTGCTCGAACTTCCATTTTTAGGACTCAACTTAAACTTTCATGTACCAGTATTGCTCAAAATTTCGGTTTTATGCTTGCACCTGGGGAGGTTATAACATTTTTTTCTTTGTGGAATGGGCATTTATCTTGTGGAATGGGCATTTATCTTGTGGAATGGGCATCCTTGCCCGTTCCAATTCTAGGACGGTTCGGGATGCCCACCCCACAAGATGGATAATTTATTTCTTGGAAATCCCTCAGTTTTTCTTTGCAGCTTTGCTACATCAACCTACTACTAGAATAAAGTAGCGCATTAGATGATTTAATTGTAGATGTTGATATTTTAGTTAAAACACGTTTGGATGTAGAGACGTTCAAAAGCGTTCCAGCATCATTAACTAGAAAAATAGTTGAACAGGGTAAGCAACTCTATGGACAAGGCAAAACGTATACTAATACAATTTTGGTTGAAAAAAGCAAAGCGTGATTGATCCGCTGCTATTGTCCTTACTCTAACTTTTTTTTCTGAGATGCAAATCGTTTAACCCTTGATTCAATATCATTAGCAATTTATTTAATTTGTTTCAAATAGGTTGGTAATAAATGATTGGATAATATTTTAAAAGTTTCTTCTATATCTATAGAATACTGTAATAGCAGCAACAAAATATCATTTTTTATTTTATAATTTTGATATTGTTACAATTGACATGTTTAAAGATGCTTCGTTCCTCAGCATGACAGAGAGGGAGATGTTTAATTAGGTTTTTACTAGTTCGGATACTGCGTTAACTATATCGTCTGGCGCCACTGGTTTGGGTAGATGGGTTTGGAAACCTGCGGCAAGTGCAGCTTTTTTGTCTGCGTCTCCTGCGTATGCTGTTAATGCTATTGCTGGAACGGCGCCTCCTTTTTCATATGGCAGTTCGCGTATTTGCCGCATTAAACTATAACCATCTTGGTCTGGCATTCCAATATCGCTAACTAATACCATTGGCTTGAATGTTGGTAATATATTTAGTGCCTCTGTTGCTGATGATGCTGATGCTATTTCGGCGCCTGATGCTTCTAGTGCAAATGCTAAAAAGTCACGCGAGTCTGTATCATCATCTACTACTAATACACGTATTCCTGAAAGGACTAAGTTTTGAGTGCTGAGTTCTGAGTGCTGAGTGCTGAGTAGGTCTTGTATTTCTTTTGGTTCAGCACGACTCACTTTCGACTCAGCACTCTTTACCATTGGTATACGTACTATAAAGGTGGCGCCTTTTCCTTCTCCGGGACTTTGTACGGAAACATTACCGCCGTGAAGTTCGACGAGGTGACGCACAATAGCTAGTCCTAAACCTAAACCACCAAATCTCCGTGTTGAGGAACCGTCAGCTTGTCGAAATGAGTCAAACACATAAGGTATAAAGTCACTACGAATACCCATACCTGTATCTTTTACAGTTATTTGGGCAAAATTTGTATCTGTTGTGTTTGTTCGTTCAACTCGTTCGAGTACGATTTCAACTCGTCCTGTGTTAGGAGTAAATTTAATCGCGTTTGATAATAAATTCCAAACTATTTGCTGTAAACGGTTGGGGTCTCCAAGTACTTCAAATTTGGGATTTTCACCACTTAACTTATTCATGTGCGAAGCAAAATCCAAAATCGAAAATCTAAAATCGATCGATTTTGCTTGTGCTGCGAGACGCATCGTATCTATTGCGGCTTCTATAGCTGGTACTAAATTGGTTTTATGAGCTTTTAAGCTTAATTTTCCTCGAATGATGCGTGATACATCTAGCAAGTCTTCGATTAGTTGGGTTTGTAATTTGGCGTTGCGTTCAATAGTTTCTAACGCGCGCTCTAATGTTGCTTTGTCTACGTTGCGTCCACGTAATATTTTTGACCATCCTAAAATAGCGTTAAGGGGGCTTCGCAGTTCGTGGGAAAGTACTGCTAAAAATTCATCTTTGACGCGGTTGAGTTCTTCTAGCTCTGCTTTTTGTTCGCGTAGTTTAATTTCTGCGCGCTTGATTACAGTAATATCACGAGCAACACTTAGTATAGTTTCGATAGTTCCATCAGTTCCGTACTCAGGTACCATTCGCACGTCGAGGTACCGTGTACCAGTTTGAGAGGGATGTTCTAGTTCAAAAAAACGTCCTTGTGAGGTTTCAAGAACACTTTGAATTTCTTCGACCCATTGCTGATAAACTTGTTCAGGAAGATTATGTTCTTCGGGTGTTTTATTGAGAAAATTTTCTGGAGGTAAATCTGTAATTTGGGTGATTGCAGGGCTGATATATAAAGTGCGAAAATTTGTATCGAAGCGAGCTATTATATCTGGGGAATTTTCTACTAACGCGCGAAATTCTTGTTCACGACGGTGTAATTCGGCTTCAGCTTTTTGACGTGCTTTTACTTCTTCTGCTTCGCGTAAGGCACGTATTATGGATGGTACTAATCTGTCAAGACGCTGTTTGAGTACATAGTCTGTGGCGCCGCTTTTTAGCGTTTCGATAGCAACTTCTTCACCCATTGTCGCCGTTACAAAAATAAACGGCACTTCTGGACATTGCTGCTGCGCTATTTCTAAAGCGGCGAAACCATCAAACCCAGGAATTGTGTAATCAGAAAGTATTAAGTCATAACAGGACGAATTAAGTTTAGCTTGAAACTCCTCGCCTGTTTGCACCTGAATGAGTTCGCAGGTAATGCCTCCCTCGGCGAGCGTCGCTTGGATTAATTCTGCATCTAACAAGCTATCTTCAAGCAAGAGAAACACTAGCTGTGACATATCATTTTAACTCCTATCTAATTCCTTGAGCATTACTACGTGCGGGAGGTATTGAACCTGGTGGTGGTTCATTTATTATTGCCCAAAATAATCCTAGCCCTTTTATGACATCCACAAATTCGTGAAAATCTATGGGCTTAACGACATAGGCATTAGTTCCCAACTCATAGCACCGCGCTAAGTCATGTTCCTCGCGCGAACTAGTCAAAACCACTACCGGAACAGTCCGTAGCGAGTTGTTAGCTTTTAGTTCTGACAATACCTCAATTCCATCTACTTTAGGTAACTTTAAGTCGAGTAGAACTACTACCGGGTTGCCCTCACGGCGCAAGCGGTACATACCTCTACGGTATAAATAATCTAAGGCTTCCTCACCATCTCGGACGACGACAACTTCATTACCAAGATGATTTTCAGCCAGCGAAGTCAGGATTAACTCTACATCATTAATGCTGTCTTCGACCAGGAGTATACGCTTCAGTTCCATTGACCTTTCTTTAATCTCCACTCCTGACCCCTTCTAATGGTTGCAACACTTCACTATTCTTAGGTAATGAAAAGTAAAATGTTGCCCCAATGTCAACCTCGCCAATAGCCCATACACGTCCACCATGACGGTGAATAATGCGTTGAACGTTTGCTAGCCCAACTCCTGTACCTTCAAACCGAGGGTCGGTGTGCAGGCGTTGAAATACACCAAACAATTTATGTATGTAACGCATGTCAAAACCTATGCCATTATCTTTGACGTAGAATACTATTTCTTGAGTACTCTGTGCTGAGTTATGAGTGCTAAGTGCTGAGTGCTGAGTGCTGAGTAGGGAGTATGGAGTAAGAGTAGTAGTTTGTTTTTTTACTTTTTCTTCCGTAGTTCCTGCTCTTTCACTCAGCACTAAGCACTCAGCACTTTCCACTTCTTTTTCAGCACTTTCCACTTGTTTGAGGGTGCCAATTGTAACGGATGCCACTTCACGAGTTTTGCTGTATTTTAAAGCGTTTTCGACCAAATTCCGCAAAACTAGGCGCAGCATGGAAGGGTCGCCTTGTACCTGGGGAAGAGTTTCTATATGCCATATAACCTGGCGATCTTTTATTACATCGTGGCAGTCTCGCTTGACTTCTTCCACGAGTAAATTCATATCTAATGTTGTGTATCGCATGGCCGCGCGTCCCATGCGTGAAAATGCTAATAAGTCATCAATTAGTCTACCTGCTTGGGCTGTTGCGTCAACTATTGTATTTATGTATCGTTTGTTTGTTTCGTCTATTTCTTGTTTTTCTAGCCGTTTTTTTAATAAGTCTACGAACCCAGCTATGTGACGTAAAGGCGCCCGTAAATCATGAGATACTGAATACGAGAATGATTCTAATTCTTTATTAGCAGCTTCAAGTTGAGCGGTGCGCTGTTTTACTCGTTCTTCGAGTGTTTCGTTAAGGCGCCGCACTTCAGCATCCGCACCTTTTCTGTCAGTAATATCTAATATAAATGCTACTGATTGAGTGCGGTCTTCACCGTAAAGTATATAACCGACTAATACGTCAACGCGCGTTCCATCTTTACGAATGTATTGTTTTTCATAAGGTGTACAGCTTCCGCGCACTTTTGCTTCTGCAATACCTGCATCATCTAAAGGTAAATATTCAGGTGGGGTAATATCAACCCAGCTAACTCGACCGGCTTCTAAATCATCGCGCGTGTAGCCAATAATATCTAAGAAGGCATTGTTTGCTTCAAATATACCACCTATTGTATCACCATATAACATACCAATAATATCAGATTCGGCGAATAAGCGCAGCCTTTCTTCGCTTTGTCTTAGAGCTTCTTCTGTTTTCTTACGTTCGGTAATATCATGGGCTACAGCATACATTAAGCCAGCTTCAATATCAGGTACCGTGTTCCACACTAGCCATTTATACTCGCCATTTTTACAACGATAGCGGTTCTCGAATTTTAGTGTAGCGGCGCCATCTTTTAAATTTTTGAGTTCGCCTAAACTTTGAGCAATATCATCAGGGTGGATTAAATCTAGATATGGAGTAGAAAGTATCTCAGCTTCGTCATAACCCAACGTATTTACAAAAGCAGGATTTATGCGTTTAAAGTAACCATTAAAGTCAGCAATACAAAGTAAATCTATTGACACATTGAAAAACTTGTCGCGTTCAACTTCAGCTTGTTTACGTTCGGTTAAATCATGTGCGACAGCATACATTAAACCACTTTCAACATCAGGAACACAGTTCCACATTAACCACCTGTACTCACCGTTCTTACAGCGATAGCGGTTCTCAAAATAAAGTGTTGTGGTGCCGTTCTTTAGTTTTTCAAATTCGCGCTGAGTTGCTGCAACATCATCGGGGTGAATAAAATTGATAAACGGAGTTGTTAAAATTTCAGTTTCGCTGTAGCCAAGCGTGTTTGCAAAAGCAGGGTTTATACGTTTAAAGTATCCATCAAAACCTGTTATGCCAAGCAAATCTATAGACACATTAAAAAATTTATCACGTTCTTCTTCCGCACGCTTTCTTTGAGAATTATCTAATATAAACGCTACTGCTGCTTGCTCTTCGACTAATCTAAAACCAACAAATACAGGAATACGCGAACCGTCTTTGCGAATATACTCTTTTTCATATGGCGTACAAACACCTTTTGTTATTGCTTCGACAATACCTATTTCATCTATAGGCAAATATTCTTTTGGTGTTAAATGGCGCCAGTCAAGTGTTTTGTTTTCAATATCTTCTTTTGTATAACCTATCATCTTTAGAAAGGCGTTATTTGCTTCGTAAATTTCGCCCTGAAAATCTGCATAAAGAATACCTATTATATCTGAATCTACAAACAAACGTAGCCGCTGTTCGCTTTGCCGTAAAGCTTCTTCCGCTTTTACTTTGTCATCTATATCAGTACAAGTACCTAGCCATCTTGTGATATTATTTTGTGCGTCGTGCATTGGTACTGCACGAGCTAGAAAATAGCGGAATGTACCATCATGGCGCCTTAAACGGTATTGCACATCGCGCATGGGTGTACCAGTACTAATAGCTGTCGTCCATTTTTCCATCGCTTGCGGTAAGTCGTCGGGATGAACTATTTGGCGCCAGTCCCATCCTGCATATAAATTTAAATCTAATCCTGTATAGTTAACCCAACGTTGGTTGAAGTACGTAATACTACCATCTGAATCTGATACCCAAACTAGTTGAGGTACGTTTTCGGCAAGTTGGCGATAACGATTTTCACTCTCTATTAGTTGAGCTTGATATGTTTTACTGTCATGTACATCTGTATTTGTACCTATCCAACCCGTAACATTTCCAGCGTCATCATGAACAGGTACAGCGCGCGCTAAGTGCCAACGATATTCACCGTCTTTGGAGCGTTTAATTCTCAATTCGGCTTCGTATATATCTCCTTTAACTTTACATTCTAACCAGTGCTGCTTAGTTTTCTCTAAATCTTCGCTAGGTATTATCGATGACCATTTATTCTCAATGGTTTGTTCGATATTATCTAATGTGACACCACAATACTCTTGCCACTGATGATTGAAATATAATGGTTTACCGTTGGCATCAGCTTGCCAAACTAAATGAGGTATTGCTTCTGCTAAAAAGCGGAAACGTCTGTCACTTTCTGCCAATGCGGTTTCCATATCCTTACGCTCGGTGATATCTGTGGAAATGCCAATTATTCCAATGATATTACCAGTTTCATCGCGGTAAGGCGATTTCGTGACTATATAAGTTCTTGAACCAGAGTTAAATAATATCGTTTCCTCGAATATATGAGTTTCGCCAGTTTGAATAACGATGCGGTCATTGCTAACTGCCATTGCTGCATCGTTACAATTTGTTAAGACATCAAAGTTCGTGCGACCAATAACCTCGTGTTCTGACTTGCCGAGTGTGCGAAGTGTTGCTGGGTTTGCTGCTACAAACTTTCCTTCCAGGTCTTTGACAAAAATTAGTGTTCCTGTGGCATTATTTATCGCATTGAGTATGACTAAACTTTGCCGCAGTGCGTGTTCAGCTTCTGTCCGTGCGAGTTCAGCTATTTTACGCTCGTGAATATCTAGCGTGGCGCCTGTTATACTTACAGGTTTGCCATTATCATCATATTTTACTTGACCCCGCAACATCATCCATCGATATGGCGCCGACTCGATATTTGTACCAGGAGTGACTAACTTTACACGGTGTTCAACTTCAAATACTGTACCTGTAGAAATTCCATAATCAAAAGCTGTTCTTACAGATTCTAAGTCATCAGGGTGGACAGGCTCTAAAGCTTGCTCGAATGGCATTACCGAGGTAAACACTGGGTCAACTATGGCATTGACAAAAGTAATTTCGTCGTTTTTTAAATTACGTTCCCATAAGAAAGTATTCGTAACTTCTAACGCGCGTTGCAGAAGATTTTGGCTTTCGCGCAAAGCTAGTTCTGTAACTTTTAGCTCATGAATATCTGTAGCAGTACCAACCCATTTAATGATATTGCCTTGACCATCTTTAAGAGGTACAGAGCGCGCGAGATACCATCGATATGTACCATCGCTCCTTAGCGCACGGTATTCAAATTCGTAGTTTGAACCATTACTAATTTGTTCAAGCCATCCTGATATTATATTTGGCAAATCATCTGGATGGATAACTTTATCCCAATCATTATATTTAATATCTTCTGCTTGGTACCCTGTATATTGGCGCCAGTTGGAATTTGCATATTCCATAGAACCATTACAGTTAACCAACCAAACGAACTGTGATGAAGCTTCGGCTAAAGTTCGATATAAATTTTCACTTTCGGCAAGCTTCGCTTCGATTTGTTTACGTTCAGTAATGTCAATTGAAACACCTATTAGCCCAGTAATATTACCGTTGTCGTCATAGTAAGGAGACTTTGAAGAAATATATGTACAAGTTCCTTTTGGAAATTGCAATGTTTCTTCGAGTACCTGAACCTGACCATTTTCCATTACCAAACGGTCATTTTCCATTATCATTAAAGCTTGCTTGCGGTCAGCAAGAAACTCTAAATCTGTTTTTCCAATAACTTCTGCTTCTCCCAACCCAATTCCTTCTAGTGTAGCGGGGTTTGCCATTAAGAATTTGCCGTCACGGTCTTTAACGTAAATGAAATTAGGTGTTGTTTGGTTAATAGTGTTTAGAATAGCCAAACTTTGGCGTAATTCATTTTCCATTGCTTTACGTGCAGTTATATCTGTTGATACACCAATTAACCCAATAATATTACCGTTATCATCATAATAAGGTGACTTTGCAGATTGAAAAACGCGCTTTCCTTGTCGTGTTTCTGCTTCCTCTTCAAATATATGTAATTGACTAGTTTCAATCACCAAACGGTCGTTCTCTAAAACTGTCATTGCTTGCCCATGTCCAGGATGATATTCAGCAACGTCGGTATTGAGAACTTCGTCTTCAGGTTTACCAATGACTTCAAGCGTAGCAGGATTTGCGATTATCAAACGACCTTGACGGTCTTTGATGTAAATGAGAGTTGGTGTACTTTGACTGATAGTATTTAAAATTGCTAAACTCTGCCGCAATTGGTTTTCCATATCTTTGCGGTCAGTTATATCAACAGAGATACCTATTAACCCAATAATATTATTTTCCGAGTCGTAATAAGGTGACTTTGTAGTTAAAAAAGTGCGGGTTCCTTGGGAAATTTCTACTGTATCTTCAAATACATGGACTTTACCACTTTCCATTACCAAGCGGTCATGTAGTAAAACTTCTGAAGCTTGTTCGGATGGAAGAAAACTAGTTTCATTTTTACCTAAAACTTCTGCTTCCTTTTTACCAATGACTTCAAGTGTAGCAGGGTTTGCCATTAAGAAGTTACTGTTATGGTCTTTGACGTAAATTAAATTAGGGGTATTTTGATTAATCGCGTTAAGAATAGCTAAATTCTGTCGCAAATCGTTTTCCATTGCTTTGCGGTCAGTTATATCACGCACGAAAGCAACGCATTGATTTTCAGCAACTAATTTAGTACTAATCTCTACTAATATTCTTGTATTGTCCTGATGTATTAATGTATATTCAGCGATATAAGTATTACCCGCTAGTATACATTCACGTTCTAATTTCCAACGCGGTATATCTTCAGTGGCAATAATGTCAGTAATAGATTTGCTCTTTAGTTCAGCGTGTGTGTACCCAAGTAATTCGCACGCTTTGTTATTAACATCTTTTAATTGTCCTTGTTGATTCGTTATAAATATAGCATCAGGCGCCAGTTCAATTAAACTTCGATAGGTTTGTTCACTTGCTTGTAACGCTAACTCTGCGCGTTTACGTTGCGTAGTATCTAAACAAATACCAACTATCCGCACAGCTTCGCCATGTTCATCATAATAAGCTTTACCGCGTCCATTAATCCATCGCTCACCGTCAGGATGGTTAATACGGTAAACTAAATCTAAGTTACCATTTTGTTGTAACGTGGTTTGAATTTCTGCCTGTACTCTGTCTCTTTCTTCAGAGTAGATGCTTTCAAGCCAGTTTTGATAACTCGGCTCGACGCTTCTATCAATACCAAATAAACTATAAAATTCTGGCGACCACTTAACTTTATTATTTGCGGCACTCCAATCGTATACACCAGCATTCGATAATTCTAAGGCAAGGCGTAACATTTCCTCGCGTGCTTGTAATTCTTGTTGTGCTAACTTTGTTTCTGTAATATCCGTTACTACACCACAGCAACGTCCACTATTACTGCCATCTATTGGAAAACCTTTGTCGCGTACCCACCGAACCGTACCATCAGACCGAACAACGCGGTACTCTATATCATATGTACCTTGATATAAATCTTGATTGATAGCATTTTGGACTCTTTGTTTATCAAAGGGGTGAATACCATCTACCCATTCATTATAATTTGTATGTAAAGAATCTATATTACGTCCCCATATCTTGGCATAAGCAGGACTAATATAAATTAAATTATTATTTCGCGGTTCAGATATCCAAAAAATATCTTCTATAGTTTCGGCAATATTACGAAAGCGCATTTCACTTTCACGCAGCGCATCTTCCGCACGCTTTTGTTCATCAATATCGGTACAAACGCCAAACCATTTAGTTATATTATTATTTTCATCACGAATTGGTACGCTGCGACCCCGAAACCAGCGATAATTATTATCGGTGCCACAAAAGCGGTATTCTATTTCAAAAGGGTCTCCAGTTTTTACCGACTCTAACCAACGTGCAAGAGTTCGTGTTCTATCATCTGGATGCACAAAAATATCTATCCAGTTAAACCCACTTATGGCGCCTTTAGGTAATCCTGTATATTGATATAGTTGTTTACTAACGTAATCACATGAACCATCCGGTAGATTAGTGAAGAGAATGGACGGCACATTTTCGCTTAACATACTATAGCGAGCTTCGCTATCACGTACAGTAGCTTCAGCAATACGACGTTTTTTATCTAATTTATTTAGATAAATACTATTTCGCCAAATCGTAAATAAATATATCACAATTAACGAAACGGTCATCAGCGACGTACCAAAAGCAAAATCATAATAATTTGCCTTTTCGCCTTTAATAACTATCCAACCTAATAATATAGGCAGAAATATAGCTGTTGGTATTAATCGTCGCGCAGTTACACCACCATTAAGTTCAGTAGTAACGGTTGCCATAAGCCCGCGATATGCATTATTAGATAGTATTCCTAAACACAAAATTAGGAAAGTGAGCGCTGTATGCACCGTCATATAAGTATGATAAGCGCGGAACAAGTAAAAAACCCTCACACCATAGATATAGCCTATTAAAGCGTGAAAACAAATGAAAAGGACAATAAATGTAGAGACGTGACATGTCACGTCTCTACATTTATTATTTTTGGCTGTATTTCCTTTTTCTAACCACAGTGCTGCACTAATTAATAACCAATTGATAGCAGTGTTTACACCCATCCTACCTGGATGTGATGTAGCTGATGATAATGGGAAGTCACGAAATAATAATTCATCAATTCCAAAATTCCACCCAAAGAGGTATTGACTGAGTGTAATTAAAGAAACGATAAAAATTGTTAGTGTGCAAAATTGTGAGATTAAATAAAATTTATAATTTACCCTTACTGCTTTTAACCACAACGTCACCCCTGCCAACACAAAGCAAATAGCTGTGTTTGCTTTCATTGTTGCGGCACTCTTAATTAAGCTTTTAAGAATATCAATATTAACTGCCCAACCTAACAAAGCTATGCAGCCTATACAAATTACAACTGCACTCGCTAGTTTGGTAAAAGCTTGCATTAACTTCAAGTTACGCATCGTTATATATATTGCATTTGGATTGATTCGGGCGCCGTATAGTATCAAGTTTCTTAACTAATTTACTATATAAATTAATACAATCATTATTTACGTGCAACTTTATAGAGGTATATCAGAACTAGCTTAAAGCTTTGAAGCAGTTTATAAATGTACCTTTAGATAGAGGCTAATTAATACTTTATATATATATCTTTGTACGGTTGACAAATTTGGATTAGGTTAATCCCCCTAACCCCCGCGAATTCGGGGGGAAAGGAAAGAAAAATTTAAAGCGCCCCAAATCAACGTTCTTGCTGGGGGATTAATATTTTACAATTGAAATTTGGATTGGATGGCGCCGATAATTTTTTGTTCTTCGGGTGAAATATTACCGTTGATTTGGGCAATACGTTGACATTGTGCTAATAGTGTGATGGCGTAGTCACGGTCGAGTTTGTTGAGTAGTTCTTCTATTGGTTGTGGAGAATGAATGCTTTTACCTATTTCTTCAAGTGATTGTGAACCAAGGTTGATGGCTTTTAGTTCTGGTAATATTTCTTCCCAGGTTTTATTTGGATGACTACTAAGTATCATGTGAACGAGGATTCTATCCATGATAGCTTGTTGAGAAACAGCTTTTTCTAGATATTCTTCACTTTCAAGTTTTAATTTATCTATTGTTGCTTCTGAGTTTAAGTCTGTAGCATCATCTAATTTTGCTTCGTAAAATCTACATGCAGCGTATCCCAATGAGTAAATCATTGTGGCATTTGAACTGGCGCCTATTACAGCACCTGCGAAGGGGACGTTACGTAATAAACTTAAACCAGCAGCTTTGAGCAAGCGACCACCACCTAAAGCGAGTCCAAAAATAGCTACTACTTCACCTTTACGTGCAGGGTCTTTTAAGTCTAAACCATATAAAGCGGCAATTTGATATACCATTTCTGATTGCAGTTCGGTTGTAGCTGCAAGGTCAATAGCAAGTAATGCTGCTGCGACTCCTGGTATAACGCTTGTTGCTAAACCTATCCCACCTGCTTTTGTTGCTTTTTCCACCATGATGCGGTGGGCAAGTTGTTGAGGTGTTTCATTGGGGTAAGTTTGCTTGAGTTTTTTTACTGACTCTGCGGCTTTATCTAGATTAACGTTATCTGAGGCGCCAACCAACCAGCTAAGATTTAATACTCCAGCAAGTTTACGAATAAACCAGTTATTACCAAGACTGTTTGCAACTTGTCCGGTAAAATGCGTTGAAACTTCAAATAATTTACGCGCTTGACTTGCCGCAGCTTGTCCTGCACCACTAACTTGCTGTGCTAATGATTGAACTAACGATATATCAAATTTATTAAGTGATTTATTATTTTGCTTAGAAGCTGATTGGTCTGACATGGCTCAATAATATTTAGTTTAAGTAAGACTTTTAAACTAAATTATCAAACAAAAGCCTAAAATATGCATCTTCCTGCAAGAAGATTGTGTCTTATCTTAAGGATTAACATTACTGCTTACATAATTCTTGTGGAGCGGGCATCCTTGCCCGCCCCTGAAAGAATGCATATTAACAGTTCGTGATGCCTGTTCCACAAGAGTTTATTATTTAGCTGGAAATTGTTGACGCAATTGGCGAATAGCTGTACTTGTGTAACTTTGACGCGCTTTCTGTAAGCACTTTTCAATAATATTATATTACTTTGATATTCTGAAAATACTGACTATTTGTTTGCACAGCATAACTGGTTTTTATGAAGAGACGGGCAGGGATGCCCGTTCCACAAGAATGTTTTACAAGACTTATTATGTTTTTGAGGGTATGGTAATTGTTAAGTCACCTAGAAAGTTATTTGTTTTGAGAATTTCATAGAGATTAATATCGGCTTCTAGTAGACAGGCGTGTCCACTGTAAGGTAATGTTACCATTTTGGAGTTAGGTAAAATATTAGCTAATCGGCGCCCTTCTTCTGATGATGGTAAAAGTCGGTCGTCGCTACTTGCTATTATTAATGTTGGTTGTGTAAGTTGCGCTAGTTTATTATTGTCTATTTCAAATTCGCGTAATAAAGAAACCCGCCAACGAATGGTTTGTGACGGGACTGACTGAACAGTTTCCAGAAGTTCGGTGCGGTCGTGTTCAGAAATACGGGATAGTGAAGCAAGAAAAGGTAGTAAACCAATGGCGCCTACATCAAACACCCATTCGGGTACGTAGTTCATGAGTGGAGATGCCCAAACATACCAAGGACGTAGTTTAAAACTCGAAGCTGGGTTAATTAATATAATACGTTTGAATAAAGAAGGCGCCGAAATTGCCACTTTTTGCGCTAAACAACCTCCAAAGGACTCCCCACACAGATAAACTGAGCGTTCCGAGTTTCGGTCGAGTTCAACTTTAATTAGACTAAGTACACTTTGGGTTATATCTTCCCAACTGGTCATGTCACTACGCGGTATCGCTAAACACCGCACGTCAAAAGCTGCCTCAAGTCCGGCAGTTTGCGACCGCAGTAATTGACCTGTGCCATCCATCCCAGGTAAGTAAATAAATAGAGGGCATTGAGGCTGTAGTCTTTTAGGGGTTAGGAAACAAGGTTTTGATTCTACTTTTGGGATAGTCATTAGCCATGCTTGTATTATAATGAATTATCTGAGTGATATAGCCCTAAGTAACTATATTAAAAAAGATTCTGATTTTAAAGTATACTCACAACTGATACTTTTAACCTGGACATCTTTGAACATCTAGGACATTCTGGATGTTTAGTACAACATCACCAACAGAGTCAGTGA
>NZ_RSCL01000038.1 GCF_003991905.1 Dulcicalothrix desertica PCC 7102
GCTGTGTTACCTCATGTAGATGCATTTCCGTATTTATATATCTTTACATAGTTTGGTTTATTGGCGCCGACTTACTTATAGAAACTTGTAAATGCTGCGAACCTATCCACGAACTTGGGTTATCCAACCATTCAGTAATCCTTCTCTTGAAAGAAACACCATCAAGTTTTGAATCTTCAAATTGACTATTTGCATTTCTAGGCAGTTTTTTCAACAACTCCAATATAGGACTCTTTGTTTTTTCAGCTAAAGACTGTTGAGCAACAATCATTAACCGAGAAAGTTGACTGTTAGTTAACCTACAAGGATTAAAATAAAGACTATCAATTTTTTCTAAAAGCAACCTATCTAGCTTCTGCGATAACAATCTTTCTGCCATTTTCACTGCAATCTTCTGGTCTTCGCTCTTTGCTTCCAGCTTTGCTTCTTCCAATTCAACATCATCATCAAGCAACTTAGCTCTGAAATATGGAAGTTCCTCCAACCAATTAATTGCTACTCTGCCAAAACCATCAACCCTTCTTTCCCCAATACCTCTATTTTCCAGATTCAGAATTTTCTCTGCTTTTAATTCTCCACTATAACTAAATACAAAAACACTACCTGCTGAAAAAGCTGGTACTTGGGGTAAAGGTAATCCCCATTTACGGTTAAAACCACCGACAAGAACGGTACTAGTATAACTATCCTGTAATTCTAAACCTACATCTAAATATTCTTGTAGAAGCTCAGTTACCAACTCAGCTTCTGGATTTACTATATAATGACCCCATTTATCCCGTAAAATTAAATCACTTAGCAGGGTAACACGAAGTAATTCTCTTTCTCCCCTACAAGAAGCATCAATTCCTAATTCACTCCAATCATCAAACTCTTGAACATTATTAATTTCTGTATATCCATAACCTGCACTTTGGGAACCACCTAACCAAACCTTGCTCTGTTCCAATAAAGGTTTAATTTTTTTGACATCATTTGGGTTATCGCAAATAATCGCAGCTTGAAAAGTTTGCCCAGATGATAATGCATCATAACGAAAAACGGCGCCGCTGCCATCAATACCTTTACCTTTTTTCCGATTCCGCATATTGTGGATATTAATATGGCGCCCTTCTTGGTACAATATAATATCCCTGTCATCATCAACAGTACAACAAAAACTCTCATCTAACGACTTATATGATAAATCCTCATCATGGCACCGATAACTAAAATCATAAACATTCATTTCTCCATATCTAGAGTACTTATCATCTTTTATCTTTAACCAAGATAAAGGTATAGGTAAAGTTCGCTTCTCCTGCTCACCACTATATAGATAAGCATTTAAATAACGACTTTCCCCACTAAAAAACAACCGCTTTACATCCGGTAAAGCTAAAATATCATCATTCTTACCTAACCCACACCCTTGCAGATAACGACTAATCAACAACCCCCTTATCACACTTCCGGGAATATAAGAAAAAGACACATCACTATTTGGGTTTCCTTGAAACGAAGTTACTAAAATAGGTTGCTTAGTATGTAGCAGAAAAGTAATAACCTTCATCTTTACACCCCCTGCTCAAAATCACGAAAATGCTTTTGCGTAACATCAACACCCTGAAAATTATGTAAAGTACAACAAACAAAACCACGTCCTCGGTTACGTCCACTACCAACCCGTCTTAAAGCCAAAGCTCCCAGCGCTAAAAGAGCTAGCATATCCTGAGTTGGTTTGTCCTCAAAAAAAAGCTCTGCAGTAAAACACAAATCTCGTACAATAACCCGACTCGTGCGTAAACTAGTTTTTACAGGAACACCACTTACCGTATCAATAGCAGTTTGACGACGAATAGTAGTTAGAGAAGAAAGAACATCAAACTCAGTTAACTTTTTCACATAACCACTATTATTCCTCTCTCGATACTCCTCCTGTTTCAACTGCAAACCAACAGCTTCTCGTAACTTCCCAGGTAAATAAGCATCACTAACATGCATTTTAGACGTAGTACCCAGCGTACTACCAGATACCCCAAACAAATTTTCCGCAGTAACTTGCCATCGCGAAGAACTTTCCCCAAGCACAGAAATCACATTATCACATTCCTCACTCAACAACCCTTTTAAAGTTCTTCCCCGCAAATAAGGAAAACCATTTACATCATGCTCAACTTCTTGGTCAACCAACCCTGCGACCCCATCACCACGTCCAAAAGTCGTATCACTCAGCAGTCGCATTTTAAATTTATAAATCTCCATTAACTCTTCTCACGTAAAGAAACATAAAACTCTAAAGCTTCAATTGCATCAAAATAACCACAAACTCTTTCACCCTCCCTATCAACCCAACCACATTTATAAAAATCATCATTTGTTGACTTTTCAAAACGTGGTAAATACTCTTCAGTTAAACCACAAACCTCTAAAAACTGCTTTGTTTTATCCTTACCTTGCCGTAAATGTTCCCGTAAAGCTATAACCTTATTACGACGACCAGCCCAATTATCATCCGTATTAAACTTATTTACAACTGTAGTAAAATCTTCCCAATTACGCCAATCATCATCAGAATACAAGTACATAGGTCGCATAGTCAAACAACCTTCAAAAACTTCATACTCACGCTGACGAATTTGGCTAATAGAACCAGATAATCCACTAGCTGCAATATGCCAATCCAAAGCAGAAAAATCCTTACATCCCAAACGTTCCTTTTCCTCACGCATAAAAATTTTAGCATTCCTGCACAGCGCTTCACTTAATTGATAAGCTCTTGCAAATGGGTAATGTGTTTTAACAATAGCAATACCCGCACAAGCAGTTAAATCTTTACCATCTGCAATTTTTTTAGATTCAAACTCTTTAAGATATAGAGCAGCAAGAGACAACCCCAAACGACCATCACAAACGAACGTAACATCATCACCTCCATAAACAAGGGGACGGAAAGGTAAAAACTTTTTCCCATCTCTTTGCGTAACAGAAAACTCTTCCTGTAAATCACCATTAGCTAATTTAACAACTTTCCTTGCAACATCTTTTAGAGCTTCAATACCAGCTTGGTTAACAGTTTTTGACAAATTACGCATAGCGGTAACGTAGTTACGGTCAGACTTACCCTTGCCATACTCCTTAAAACGGTTCCCCATACCATTTCCATCAGCATGAACAATAGCGATATAACTACTTTCTCCTTCCGACCGACCTAAATCATCAACATCATATGGAATTTCATAATCATGCTGTAAATCCTCCTGAAAAATCAAACTTTTAAGCTTTTCATTAGCAGGAGCTTTATTCTTAGAATCAACAACTCTCAGCTTCTCAACAATTTCTCTAGAAACAGGGTAACTAGCAGGAACACCAAAATTATCACTTACATCAACAGCAGACAATCCTGTAGAAACACAATTTGCGGTAACACTCAAACCAAGCAAAGGAGTCGAAGGATTATACGCGCGCTTCTTGCGTTCCAACTCCTTCATCAATCCATCAACGACATCTGCTAACCCCTTCCCCCATTTAAAATAATCACTATGAGCTACCACAATTCTCAATCCGGGAGCATCTCTTAAAACCTTCTCGCTTAAAGCTTTAGTAAACCTAACGGCGCCATCTTTCTGTTTAAATAGAACAACCGCATTACCACCACCAGTATATATCAACTCAGCATCAAGGTCATCCAACTCAATACATTTCTCTTCCGAACATTCATCATAAGTATATGCATTTGTACCAAACTCAGATTTAAGAATAGACTTTACCCAATCATTAGTCGTCTGTTCTACAATAAAAGAGGCGCCGATATTTTCGCGTAAACGATTACTGCCAAAAATATAAGATTGAATCCCCGTCGTATCAATTACAGTTGCAATATATTCATTCATAGTCAAACCTATAACACTGGGCTATTAATTTCAATCCATTGCTTCAACTTTTTCTTAAATTTATCAGTTTGAAGGTCTTTACTACCAAAAACAACAACTTTCTTATCCCTCAAAGTAACTGCTAAATCACGCTCAATACCATCAGGATAATTATTAAAACATACCAAAGCAACCCTTGCTTCATCACCACCTAACTGTCTAGCTCTTAAATGTGCTTCAAACAATTTTTGCTTACAAATTGGCTTAAAACCAGAAGTTGTACAAGATAAAGCAAACAACTGATAATCCCGCATAAAAGCAACATCAAACTCAAACCTATCGTACTTATCATTTCCACTAGCTGGGTCATCAATATGAAAAGACATAGCACACTCGTGAATAGCAGGGAACCCAGAAACAACACTCTTTACCATCTCCAAAACATAATGCTCTAACCAAATACCACTTAACCAAGCACAAGCATCAGAATATTGAGCAAAACCCTTATTTTTAAAACTTCCCAAATCCAAATTTCCTTTCTTATCCAAAACATCAAAATTATCTAAAATAACTTTAATCTTTTCCGGCGCCGAATTTAAGCTAACGATAGTATTAGCTTGGATTAAATTTTCACTCCAAAAATTATCTTTATCCTTCCTTCCATATTCCAATTTATCTCTACACCAATTCTGCCACTGTCCTGCTATACTTGACGCACCTTTTGAAGTATCTGATAAATAAGCATGAAGAAACTCTTCTGCAACATTATATAATATAGGGGTATAATTTGGTGGATTATGTTGCTTCCATCGTAAATTATGTAGACTAAACAGTTCTGCAAAGTTGACTTGAACATCAACAGGAATTGCACTAGGGGATTTACCCTCACGCTCAATCAACATTTGTAAATTGCGCGCATCCAAATAACTATACTGAGGATTGCAATCTTTTACAGCATCCAATACCGCGCGGTAAGCATTTACAGACATTGCCTTCGTCCCACCAGTGTAATTTATCCCCAAATTCAACTCATTTGAACTTTTTTTAAGACCTTCTACATATTTCCCAATTGTATCTCTAATATATTTAGAATCACCTTCTTTTTTATCTAGAGAAATAGTCTTAACCTTAATGGGTTTTAACTTATTCTCTAAAATACGTGCTTCACCAGACGTATTAGTACTATGTACCAGATAAACCGTTCCATTCTCTTTCAGTAAAACCTTCGCTGCAACATAGTTCGGTAAAGGATTTTCACCGACAAGGAGAAACAAATGGTCTACTTGATCTACATTGTTAGTGTTTGGTTCAGCTATACTCATAGGTTTAATATACTATTGTTTGTTTTTACTATACTTACTTTAGTCTTAAATTAATCTGATACATGCTAAATTAGTAATTTAACTTAAATTGACTCAATTAATAATCTAAACAGACATAAAGAGGTAGCTAAAAATACGAAAATTATGTTTACTATCATAAAAAAATCGGTTAATTCGAGTCCAAATAGGTTAAGTATTAGGCTAGAAGGCAATATTTATTTCTCTTCGTTTCCTATTACCCCCTACTCAACCCGACTAAAACGCGCGCTAAAGCTTTTACCATTTCCCGTCCCGAAACATCCTCACCTCTTTCAAGACAATGAACACTACCCGTTAAAACAGGCGCCTCTTCTTCAATAACATCCCGTTCACCATCTATATCACTATAAATTATTGCCACTACTTTTAACCCCAAGGACTCACAAAACTCTTGCCATTCAGGAATTTTTTCTTTCTCTCCAGATAAAATCACAGCATGGGTAGCTTCCCGCATAATAACGCGATTTTGTTCTGAGGTCTTTCCACCAACATCAATAATATTAAGAGGAGTATTGGCACTTCGCACCCAACCTGCTGCTAACTTGGCAAATTCGTCTGTAAATTTGGCTTTATATTCCTCTTTCAACTGCATTGCTAGCTCTGGGTCACGCTGTGCTGCTTCAGAAAACCAGGCGCCTTCACCATCAGGACAAGCGGTAATAACATAAGGATAAGGCGCCCCCTCAATGCCAATTACAGCTTGCTTCAAACCCTCGCGCAAACAAGATTTTCCTGACTTTCGAGGGCCACAAATCACAACTTTTGGGTTAATTTTATCTTTTTGTGGTTCATTAGTTTCAATGATTTCGCCTATTTTATATGCGGGAGTATGGGAAACTGCTGTAATAAAAGTTTTGTATCCTTTTCTGCCAATCTTTGGGTCAAAAATAGCTATGGCGCTGTAAAGTTCAGATACTTTATGCGCTATCAAATAACATACAGGCAAAGACGCAGGTCCATCAATCATTAGTAACTTTCCACCAGAAAGCTCACCCGATGCTATCATCTCATCTAAACGTGCGGCAGCATCCTTAACTATCTGGTCGCCGTGAGCAGGTTTTGCAAAGCCTACTTTCAGGATGTCACCTTCCAGGCTAATGTTATACGTACTCATAAAATCTGATAGTAGTTGTACTCGAAACCCCTATACAGCAAATATCAATCTATCATATCACCCAAATTATACTCAGGATTATGTGTAATACAAATTACGTACTTTCCTAATTTTGGGTCAAAACAACCAATGGCGCCGAAAAGGTGGCAAAGTCGATGTGCTAAAACAAACGCCACTGGAATTGATACCGAGCCGTTAATTTTGAGTAATTGCCCACCTCGCAGTTCACCAGACTTTACCATCTCCTCCAACCGCGCGGCAGCATCTTTAACGATTTGGTTATTTTGTGCTGGTTTACCAAAGTCAACCAGCAAGGTATCCTCATTTCGCTCAATGTTGTAAGTAACCATTGCCTTACCTCCTTGCATGGCTACATCATAAACTATACTTGGAAGACGCTACTTCCAGCATATTTTAACTTAGATTAATAGCAACAAAGGATTTAAGATTGTGGTTAATGAATTTCAAGATACCCCCAGTGTTGAACTGTTGCAGTGGTTAGCGCGCGGTTCATTAAAGCAAAATTTACTCCGCGCGATTCGTTTATGGGTGTGGTTATATACCATTTACGGAGATAAAACAGTGAAGCTTGATTTACCCAACGGATGGAGTTACAGTGATTGGCGCCCTCTATTTTTTAGCGAAACTCATCCTCAAGGAGAACAAATTCCAACAGTACATGATGCAAACTGCGCTTGTGCGAAAACTGTGAGAGAGTGGTTATTTACCTCAGCAACGGGAATTGCCCCAGATGCATGGATAAAAGCAATAAAATCACATTACTGTCATCAGCAAAAACAAAACAACAAAAAACACGGTGATAAGTCGAGCGAATTAGAAAACGCCGAAACAGAATTACTAATTTTTGATTCTCAAGATAAAAAAAACAAGAAAACTTTAGAACAAATCTTGGACTTGCGTTTATTTGCGGTTACTCGTCGTACCCTTCAAAGAGACTTAGAAATTTTAGCCGAACTAGGTTGGCTAAGATATGAAAACCAAAAATACTATAACGTTACGAAATTTCCATCACGTCCTGTAAACAGTTGTGAAAATATACCTCTAAAAAGCGACTACGAATTAAATTTCATGCACGCTGATTTAGCTTGTATTGCAGAAAATCTTTCAAATCAAATTAATGGTGTGCAACGCTTCTTCCTGCAACTCGATTACGTAACTTCTAACAAAAAGACAGATTTAGTCGATAACTGGCATAATGAATTGAAAGAGTTATGGAAGCGAACTCCAGTACCTCCTATCAAAATCACATATGACAGTGCAAGAGTAGGAGGTAATGTTGACTGTGTTGTATTTCCAGTTTGCATTTACTATATGCAAAGGACTGTTTATTTATGCGCTTGTGGCGACAGTCCTGATAGAACAAGCGATTGGTATAATTTTCGTATTGACCGTATTCAAAATATTACTCCGTTAACATGGAATTATCCACATATTCCTAACTACTTACAACAACGTTACAAAAAAGCATCCTTGCCAACTCCAGATGAAATTGCTATTGCAATAGACCAAACAGCTTGGGGATTTGATTTTTACTTAAAATCACGATTAATGATACTAAGATTTGACGACGATTACGATAACCGTTATATTCGCAATACCAATCGTCACGAAACTTTTAAACGCATAAATTACGAAAAAGCAAAAAATCTTATCGTTAAAGAAACCATAGAACCAGACCACCGAAAAATACTACTTAACGTATTACAAAATCGCTCACCACAAGACGCTTATTACCAAGCCAACTATCGCCATAAAGATAATGGTATCATGATGCGCTTACGAGCATGGCGCCCAAGATGTGAAGTCTTATTACCTTTTGATTTACGTCAAAGCATCGCAAAAGACGCCGCAGAAGAGTTAAAGCTCTATCAAGACAAGTTTTAAATTTAATTTATATTTATTTGTAATAGAAGACGAGAAAGACGGCGAATCTGACTCGTAACCTCTTAACATACTAGTACACCAAGGCAAAAGTCAAAAGTCAAAAGTCAAAAGTCAAAAGTCAAAAGTCAAAAGTCAAAAAAATAACACTTATACTGTAAGCTTTTTACCCATTTCAAATGGTAGGTTTATTTCCGCCATCGCGTACTAGTACCTTGATCAGCTTGTAATGGCTATTTTTGTGCTTCCGCTTTTGGGAGGATTGCTATAATTTCACAGTATTAATATTAATACAGAGTTTACGTTGCATAAAAACAAATAAGTAGTGTATTTAATTCAAACATTACGCTACGCCATAGCCAGTATATGGGCGTTTATATGGTGGATGTAATCCTAATACAATATCCTGCTTCGGTACTCCCATCTCTACTAGTTCTTCGGCAATATCTAACTCTGTCATATTGCGCTGTATCCAAATTTTACCGTCTTTAATATCTATATGGATAAAACAGCTATATATACGCTTTAGTTCTTCCCAACCAACATCTAGCAACTGATAATGGTCGTGTTCCGTGTCAAAAACTAATTGACACTCAATATTAGGATTATTCGTATATAATCCTGCTCGCTCTATTAAGAGCTTACGAATACACTGACGATAATGTTCTATTCTTTCCATTCAACAATTTCCTCCTTGTCTGGGTTATAAACAACAAGTTTAAGTTGGTAAGTTTTTACAGCTTCTTGAACAAAGCGCTGCTGAAAAAATGTGGTAAACGTCTCAAAAGGAACTGCTAAATAAATAGTTCTATCAGGTTCAGTCATTTGTAAACCAAGGCGGTAGTTTAAAAATTGACCCAAAGTCCACATGAAAATCAGTAATTGCCGAAGTTCTCAAAAAACTTTTGATTTCAACCGCTATTTTTCGCTCAGATTTTTCTGCTGCTAAAATCCTTTCTGCTGCCAAATCAATGTCAAGCTGAACTTCTTCTATCTTTATTATGAGTGGATCGGCTGTAATTATCCACTGTTGTTTTATTAAGGCTTGTCTTACAGCATCATGAAATCGGTCTTTGGCAGGCATTTGTTTTTATAAGCTTTATTATTTTTAACATTTTATACACAGCTAGGCGCCTCTAAATAAGCTCTCTGTAAAAACATAATTAATCCCTACGGAAAACTCCCTGGTTTATGTGCCTCTACTCTGTGCCCTCTGTGTCTCTGTGGTAAATAGTAGATTTATTACAAGAGTGAGATGGGCTTTCATCTTACTTCTGTCTTAATTATTTATTTAGAGGCAGGCAGGGATGCCTGCTCCACAAGAGGTAATTATTAGCCCCCCTTATTAAAGGGGGTTGGGGGGATCTATTGTTTAGGTTTATTAGTAGATGCTACATGCAACTCCTTAAGCTGCTTGCTATCTACACCGCTAGGCGCCTCTGTTAAAACACACCTTGCTTGCTGAGTCTTCGGAAAAGCAATAACATCGCGTATAGACTCTTCGCCAGCAAGTAACATCACCACTCGGTCTAAACCAAACGCGATACCACCATGCGGAGGCGTACCATATTCAAATGCTTCTAATAAGAAACCAAATTTACCCTGCGCTTCTTCGGGTGAAAGTCCTATGGCTTCAAATACTTGCTCTTGAATGTCGCGTTGGTATATACGTAAACTACCACCACCGATTTCAAAGCCATTTAACACTAAGTCGTAAGCTTGCGCGCGCGCGGTCTTCAAGTCGTTAATATCATCAGGGTGCGGCGCCGTAAATGGGTGGTGTAATGCTTCGAGTCGTTTCTCATCAGCATTCCACTCAAACATCGGAAAGTCAACAACCCATAACAAATTAATTTTCTCAGGGTCGATTAAATTAAATTCTCTAGCGACAAATTGGCGCAATCTATCTAAGGTCTTATTTACAGTTGGGGCATCTGCTGCAGCAAATAGTAGTAAATGACCTGGTTTGGCGCCTGTACGAGTTAGAATTTCTTGTTTTTGTTCTTCTGTGAGGTTGTCTTTGATGGCGCCAATTGTATCAATTTCACCGTTATCGCGTACACGAATATACGCTAAACCCTTGGCGCCTGCTTCACTTGCTTCTCTAAATATATCGCCACCTGGTTTGATACGAACATTAGAAATTGCATCGTTACCGTTGGGGATGGGCAATATTTTAACTATGCCACCGTTTTTGATGGCTTCGTTAAAGACTTTGAAGCCACTGTCTTTCAAAATATCAGAAACGTTAACAAGTTCTAACTCATACCGAGTATCGGGTTTATCACTGCCATACTTATCCATTGCCGACTCATAAGTAATTTGAGGGAAGGGATGTTGTAATTCAATACCTTTTACGGTTTTAAAGATGTGACCAACAAGCTTTTCGTTCAACTCAATAATTTCGGGTTGCGACATGAAACTCATTTCCATGTCTAATTGAGTAAATTCCGGTTGCCTATCCGCACGTAAGTCCTCGTCACGGAAACAACGCGCAATTTGATAATATCTATCACACCCCGACACCATTAAAATTTGTTTGAACAACTGTGGTGACTGTGGCAGTGCAAACCATTCTCCGGCATTTACACGACTTGGTAAAATATAATCACGGGCGCCTTCTGGTGTCGAACGAGTTAAAATTGGGGTTTCCACCTCAATAAACCCTTCATAGTCTTCTAAATAGCGACGCATTGCTTTAACAACTTGATGGCGCAATTTTATATTGTTCGCCATTCTCTCGCGTCGCAAGTCTAAATATCTATACCTCAACCGCACTTCTTCCCGCACTGGGTCAGTATCCGCACTCGATACTTGAAACGGTAATTGTTTACGAACGCCGTTAAGAAGTGTTATTTTGTCGGCGTAAATCTCCACTTCTCCTGTCGGAATACGCTCGTTTAATGATTCGTCAGGACGTTTCGTGACTCTACCGACTATTTCTACTACGTACTCACTACGGAGAGCATTCGCGGCATCATATGAATCTGGGGTGCGCTGCGGGTCGCTGACTATCTGTACGATGCCATCGCGGTCGCGTAAATCTAAAAATATTACTCCTCCGTGGTCACGGCGCCTATCTATCCATCCATACAGGGTGACAGTTTTTCCAATATGTTCGGAACGGAGTTCGCCGCAATAATGAGTTCGCATAGGTTACTTTTCTTAATTTCTTTTACTAGAGAATGATTCGTTGACTTAAAGCTAATACATTATCTAGCATCACCTGTAATTGTAGTAATTCCCGCTCAATAAAAATCAAAAATTTCATTTGTCAAGATTTTATGCTTAAATTTGTCAGCGATTACACTAAATGCTTACTTAAATTTTTATGCAAACTGACCCCAATAACCCACCACTGCCCGACTTAACCCCACCTGACACTCACTCACAACAACAATTTTTGATACCACGCGACAGGCACCGTAAATTTTTCTGGACGTATGTACTCATGACCATAGTTGGGTGGGTTGTCGGTGGGATTGCTAGCATCGCTATTGAAAGAGTTATAAACGAACAATTTATAGTTAAAGCGACTCCCGAAGTTCAAACACTTTGGTTCACCTGGGGAACTTATGTTAGCTTAACTGTCTTTGCCCTTATATTTGGCGCCGACCAAGCACTTGTAGTACGCCGTTACATTTCTGGATGGTGGTGGTTACTAGCTACAAGCTTTGGCTGGTTAACTGCTATAAAAGTTTCTAACGTCTGGCGAGAGTACATCGAAACATTCGGAGCCTCTCTAAACCGTGAGTTAACACCCGAAGAAATTATTATTCTAACTATAGCCTCTACTGTTGCCTTCATTTTCTCCGCAATCTGGATAAGTTTTTTCCAATGGGTAGTACTGCGACGCTACACCAAACAATCTTGGTGGTGGAACTTTATTAACTCATTGGCATTTGCGCTTATCAGTTTTTTGGTATGGTTACTATCTCTAGCTCAAGATTCTATTCCAGAGGTTTACCGCGATTTAGTATTGTATTTGTGCGAACAAGGACTCACAGCACTAATTATTGGAATTATTCCCGCAATTGGTTTTTGTCGTCTTAAAGCACGTGGAATACAAGCTGTCAAGGAATAAACGTTATTAGGAAGCTTATAATGCACGATAATATGACGCAAAATCAATCGACTCCACCTGTTGCTCAAAAACAGCCATATGTTCTAGAGTTACATGGCGACCGTCGCATCGACAACTATTTTTGGATGCGTGATATCGAGAACCCTCAAGTCACTGCTTACCTCGAAGCTGAAAATACATACACTGAAGAGGCAATGAAGTCAACTACTGATTTACAGCAGCAGTTATATGACGAAATTCTTTCTCGCATTAAAGAAACTGATTTATCTGTACCAGTTCGTAAGGATAATTATTATTACTATTCACGTACCGAAGAAGGTAAAGCATACGCTATTCACTGTCGCAAACAAGGGAGCTTAGAGGCGCCTGAACAAATTCTACTCGATGAAAACGAACTTGCAGAAGGGCAAGAGTATTTTAACGTCGGAGTTTTTCAAATTAGTCCTAATCACGAAATACTTGCGTATGCTGTTGACAACAATGGTTCTGAAAGATACACAATTTATTTCTTAGATTTAAAAACGTTCAAGTTATATCCAGAGACTATATCCGATACATATTATTCCTTTGCGTGGGCAAATGATAATCAAACAGTTTTTTATACAAAAGTTGATGAAGCAAATCGTCCTTTTAAACTTTTTCGTCACCAATTGGGAAAACCACAAGAAGAAGACGTTTTAATTTACCATGAGCCTGATGATTCCTACTTCTTATCTGTAGGTAAAACTCGTAGCGAAGCTTACATTGTGATGAGTTTGGGCAGTCAAGTTACCTCCGAAGCTCATTTCCTCGATGCCAATAACCCCTTAAAAGGCGCCTTTCAAATAGTAAATCCGCGCGTTCAAGGTGTAGAATACGAAATCGAACATCATGGTGATTACTTTTACATCGTTACCAATGATAAGGCAATCAACTTTAAATTAATGAAAGCTCCGGTTGCTTCACCATCACAGCAAAACTGGGAAACGGTAATACCCCATCGTGAAGATATTATGCTGTCGGGTGTCAGCTTATTTGCTAAACACTTGGTCATTTATGAGCGCGTAAATGGCTTACCATGTGCAACCGTTCAAAACTTAGAAACGAATAAATCCCAAAATATCACTTTTCCCGAACCGACATACGGATTCTTTGAAGGCAGCAATCCAGAATTCAACACCAATATTCTACGCTTTACTTACACCTCATTAATTACACCTCCATCTGTATTTGACTATGACATGGAGACAAACGCGCGGGAATTGAAAAAAGAAACTGAAGTTTTGGGTGGATACGATAAAACTCAATACGAAAGCGAAATGCTTATAGCTACCGCATCTGATGGCGCCAAAATTCCTATATCTATCATTTACAAAAAAAATACAGCTAAAAAAGGTACAGTTAAAAATGGGCAAAATCCATTATTCTTAACAGGGTATGGTTCCTATGGCTATCCATATCCAGCAACATTTTCATCAAGCCGCTTACCTTTATTAGAGCGTGGCTTTGTTTTTGCAATTGCTCACATTCGTGGTGGTGGAGAATTTGGACGTAAATGGTACGAAAGCGGTAAGTTCCTAAACAAGAAAAATACCTTTACTGACTTTATCACCTGCGCTGAATATTTAATCGAGCAAAAATGGACATCCGAGCAACACCTCGCTATTTCTGGTGGTAGTGCAGGTGGACTACTAATGGGCGCCGTCATTAACATGCGTCCCGACTTGTTTAAAGTAGTCGTTGCTGATGTACCCTTTGTAGACGTAGTAACAACAATAGCCGACACATCACTACCTTTATCAGCTATCGAATGGGATGAATGGGGCAACCCTAACGAAAAAGTTTACTACGATTACATGAAATCTTACTCTCCTTACGACAACGTAGAAGCAAAAAACTATCCCCACCTACTTGTCACAGCAGGTTTAAACGACCCGCGCGTTAAATATTGGGAACCTGCAAAATGGACGGCAAAACTTCGAGAACTCAAAACCGACAAAAATATTCTACTGCTAAAAACAAATATGGGCGCCGGACATGGTGGCGCCTCTGGACGCTATGAAAGCCTAAAAGAGCTAGCGTTTGAATATGCTTTTGTTCTCACTTGGCTAAAAAACTAGAAACCCTTGTTCTTACGTTACATGTAACGTCTCTACATGTAACGTCTTTACTTGCCAATATTGAAACATTCGTTGCAATGGCGCCTAAATTTGCCTTGCCATCAAATCACAACAATTTTGTATTTCATAATACTGTTTTTTTACATATACTGTGGATATTGCTGAAATTAAATCATATTTCGCTCTGTGCTTTAAGGTTCGTTACGTGAATATCTTGCCCAATGCATAAAAATTTATATGTTAATCACAAATAATTGCAAAGTTACAAAAAATTAACTGTAACAAAAGCATTCTAAGAAATTGCCGACAGGCGTTAAAGTATTAAATAGCTAAGTTGGAACCTTATAGTGATTAAAAAACTCTAAATAACTAAATTGTTTAAATAAAAAACAATAATGAAAATTGATTCACATATTTGGAACTATACATATGTTTATATTTAATACATACTCATTACCGCCAGACTCGAATACAACACATACACTAGTTTTAGTCAATATAGAAAAATCTTCATCTGTAAAAGTACAAAATATTACACAGAAACCAGCGACTAATAGAATATCGCAGAGTCGAGAAATAATTGATGACGCGCAGCTACAATCGTTGAAGAGACAGCTTTTTAATCAAGTTAACGCATCTTGGGCACAAAGAAAAACACTTAGTTACGATTTAGTATATAAAGTGGCAATGGGCACTAATGGAGAAATAATTGCTTACGAAGCAGTAAATCAAATTGCACGTAATCAAATTGGCAAAACTCCTTTACCCAAATTAGTTTACGGTCCAAAGGACTCTGTTTCACAGACAAAGCAACCCTTTGGAAGTTTCCGTGTTGTGTTTCGTAAATCAGGAGTACTAGAAATTAGTCCTTGGAGAGGGTTTCGCACGACTCCTGATGTTATAGGTGATAAAATTACCAATCCTAGACAGCTAAGAAGACTACAACGACAACTAACAAGTACGTTACGTCAAAATTGGGAAGGTAAAACAACGGCAAAGCAAGATTTAAAGTATCGTGTCGCTGTAAACAAAAATGGTGTAGTCGCTGACTACGAACCAATTAACCAAGTTGCATACGACCATTTCCGCGAAACACCCTTACCCATGATATTCCAAGAACTTCACGGTTCCAACATCGCTGCTCCCAAAGATAAAGAACCCCTAGCGCATTTTCGCGTCGTCTTCAAACGTGACGGTTCATTACAAATTACACCCTGGCGAAAATTACGTTAAATGTAGAGACGCGAGGAACATCGCGTCTGTACGGAGTTAGGAGTTAATTATTAAAACCCCATTATCCCCATCTAATGTTGCATTGGCGCCTACAGGCAATGCAGCATTACAACCATCATGTCCAAAAGGAAGTTCAGAAACAACGGGAATACCCAAATCTCCCAAACGCTCTTTCAATACCTCCTCAACTTTAAAACTTGGTATATTTACAGGTGCCTCACATTGACTAAACCTGCCAATAGCAATACCGCGTACTTTTTTTAAGGCGCCACTCATTCGCCATTGTGTTAACATTCTATCGATACGATACGGAGCCTCTCCTACATCTTCAATTGCCAAAATCACATTATCAAATTCCGGTTGATAAGAAGTCCCAAGAAGATGAGTTGCAACCGTTAAATTTGCTGGTAATAATACACCACTTACCACACCAGAACCCCAACCATTACCCTTAATAGCATCAATACTACGACCTTCCACCCAATCAAATAACCGTTGTTTTGACCATTCGGGTTCCTTTTCAAGCGTTGTTAATACAGGTGCATGAACTCCAGAAATTCCTACCTTATATAAACTCCACAGTAATGCTGTAATATCAGAGAACCCAATCAACCACTTGGGATTTGTAACAGGCGCCCAATTCCAATTTTCTAAAAGACGAGTACAGCCAAAACCACCCCTAGCACATAATATCGCTTTACACTCCGGGTCTAACCAAGCATCTTCAAGATGATGGCGCCTTTGATTATCTAACCCAGCTAAATAACCCCATCGGTCATTAATGTCAGAAATAATATCAACACGATAACCACGACTTCGCCATACCTCGACACCTTGCACAAATGGTTCTAAAGAACGCAAAGTACCACTGGGAGCAATTACTCGTAGTAAGTCTCCTGGTTGTAATGGTGGTGGAGTAACAATTTGGGACTGCATGAATAGTTCAATTAATCTAATTTCAAATATATTGTTGAGCTTCTGAGTTTAACCATTGCTTAAACATATGATTTAGTAACTCTTTATACCGTACCTCCGTTAACTCGGCTGGTATAAGTTCTTCAACCCAAAGCAAATGATAGCATCGTTCTATTTTTATCGGACCAATCAATTGCTGAGGCGATGTATTAAAAACAACATTTGCAATCTCCGGCTCGATTTCCCAACGATAAACTTGCCCTTCATACCCACACTGGCGCCTGCGGTTTAAGTCGATGTCATAATTATGTGCAGCCGTGTAAAAGCTAATTTCTCTTTCCTCAATTTGATAATAAAGTTCTTGAGCGAGCTTATCGTCTGTTACTACTAAACGGTATAAAATAATCTGCTCAAACTCCGCACGGTTCTGTACAAAAAACTTTTCGACTTCCTTGCCAAACATCTCTTGCGCTAACTTGTGTGCTAGCAGTCGGTTCCGAATACCAACTTCCCAGTCGTGAGGAGTAATCATATTGTTGGTTAACCAAGCTACGGTATCCGCAGCTTTTTCTAACCGCAGTTCCCGACGCTGCTCTGTAGCTTCTTTTTCTATCTCTAAACTACTAACGCTTATTCCCCGCTGTTGTGCAACAAAAGCGATTACTCTTTGATACAAAATATTTTGGCGCGTTTCTTTTAAGCTCATTTCCTGTTTGAGATAGTCTACTATTTCTTCTGCCTCAACATTTGTCTTAAAATCGCTCATTGTATTATTTGTATCTTACTAGCTTTCAGGGTATATTATTTAGCTGCATATTGAGTAGCCTTTGCTACTAATTTTTATTCAAACTTTAAAAATCATAACGCTTAATAAAAAATTGGAAGCTACAAAGTATAGCTTCCATGATTTGTGATGAAATAATCCTAATTGGGAGGATTCGGATTATTTAGATGTTGAAACAGATAGAACAATCAAACTCGCGTATCGTTACATATTCTTACTCATGACTTTATATGGTATGAAGTAAGAAATAGCCACCAACTGTAACAATACCACTATCAACATAAATTAACGTACCTAGTTTGTTTGCCGTTCATCATCTCCTTATTCATAATATATTAATGTAGTAAAATTTCACCCTTCATAACCCGTCATAACTCGTTTTCTGCTATATATCTAATGTATAAAATATTTTTGCATGTTATTTGCCATTTTGGCAGATTATTACAAAGAAACTGTAAATTGATGTTCGGTATGTTTAAGTAGTGTATGAAGTATTACATGGGTAAGGATGTTGAAATGTTGTAGGGCGGGCAGGGATGCCCACCCCACAAGAGGGTTTAGTTGAATTCACACATTTTTAGGCAACTATTTTGTTTGTCTGGCTGTAACTGTGATTCGTTGGAAAGGTTTTCGTGCATTTGCGCTGATAACCATTTGTCTAAATTACCTCCTCTAATTTCTCTTTTTTGCTTGCCCACTACTTCCATGTATGCCAAGTCTTTAATTTTGCTTAGACAACTTGATGGAATGCTGTTGTGAGAAGACTTCTCAGATGCTGGCGCCGCACCATTATTATCTTTCTGGCTGTTTGCCTTTTCTTGCGAGTTGTCTTTGAGCAGTCGGTTGTAAGTCCGATAAGGGATATAATGCAGAGGGTTATACCCAGCAAAGCGCAACATTAATACACAAGCCCAAGAATATTTGCCAGCTAAAATTGCTTCAACTACTTGGTCAAACTGTTCAGGGTGAACAGGCTTCTTAAAATTGCTACTTATACCAGGATTATCTTGACTCATGGTTTCACTCATTAAATAAAATAAAATGGAATCGAAGTAAAAGACTCTATTGAATATCAACGACTAACAATCTTAAGAGATACTTACCATTAGTTATTCCTCAAAAAACATATCGACTACTCGATAAGTGTGGACAAATCTAACGTGTGTAGGCTGCTTGGTTTGATACTTGATATCCGCCTCAGTGCTTTGAAATTGTTTTGGTATAATTTTGATAGCAGTTTGATAATTTACTGAATTTACTGTTTTAAACGCTTTTTCTCTGCCAATTGATGGCGCCAATTCAAAATGCAAGCTAGCTTCTTCAACTCTGGTATTCATTGCCCAAATCAAGCTCATTGCTAAAAAAGCAATGCCGCTTAAAACTACTAGGTAAGGAACAACCAAGGGTTGCCGATTCAATATCGTCTGCAAAGATACCGAATTCACCCTATCTTCCATAAATGATGTACTTACCTCCTTAGTTGGTACAAAGGAAGTAAGCTCGTTTGAGGTTTTGACTGCATTTGACCTGATGATTCTTTTCATTAGTTGACCTATGTCGAAATCTAACTGTTTATCATCGATACTGTTCGCTTGAAGCCATGCTCAAGGTGACAGTATTTGCTGACTGTTGGTAGATGCAGTTTTATCCTCTCAATTATTGGCGCCATCAACTTATTGATTTAACTAACTTGAGATAAATAGTATTACTCACTACGTTTTCCCCATTGATTAAGTATTTGTACATATGCCACTGACTCCACACAGGAAAATGTTTAGCTTTAGCTTGAAATAACAACATTCGTACTTACACTATTTTTTTCTGTGGATGTCATCTGCCAATCTGGCACCTTCTTTGTCAAATTTACTCAATCATTTTTCAAATTCACTTAAGTGATGTGCAACTTCACGTTTTGTCCCCTTGTTATTAATTGTTGAGGGGTCGCACCCCCCACTGTGACTAGGTTTTATTTTTTTGTTCTAGCGAATTGCCCCCAGAAAATTGTAGCACTAACTGAGGTTTGTGAACCAACGATGAAGAAATAATTTGTAGGTAATACTGACAAAATTGGTGGTGGTGCAACTGCATATCAATAATTTTTTTACAGTTTGTTAAGGAAGTAAGTTTTTTTGTTAAAGTTATTGCTACATAAGCATTTAGCTCGAACATATCAATGCTAATTTCTAGTGAACTAATTATAATTTTTGTATTAAAGTAGGTTTTCACCCGGATGACTTTTTTAGCAGTACTGGTTTCAATATAGTAACTAAGGGTTGTAAATCATAAGACGTAGCAACCCAGGAAGTGGTAAAAACACTCAATATATGGTTTCTAACAAGCTGATTGTTGTAATTACAGAATATTTAAATGATGCGATACGTAAAAATTTTAGGTAATCTAGCATTAAAAATAATCTCCTAACTAGTATTCGATAATTATTTGCAATTACTTGAGGATAAATAATTAATTAAAGTTAGGTTCACCGCGCTACTAAGTGTGAATACAACTGGCTTTTTGCGAATAATTCGTGATGTCTGCCAATTTCAACAATGATACCTCTATCCAGCACTAAAATACGGTCAGTGGCGGAAAGGTGACTCAAACGGTGACTAACGATAAATGTTGTACAACCAAGGGCGCCACGTGAAAGGTTCTGAAGAAGTAAGTTTTCGGTTCCCACATCAAGTGCGCTCGTTGGTTCATCTAAAATCAACATTCTCGGTTTGCGAATCAAAGCCCGAGCTATGGCAATTAAATAATGCTGCTTTTTAGAGAGTGTTTTTGATGGGGCGCCAATCAAAGTGTCGTAGCCAGAGGGTAGTGACTCAATAAAATCGTGGGCGCCAGCAGTTCGAGCCGCATTTTTGACTTCTTCAAACGTAAATGGGCTGAATAAGGTTATATTTTCCAAAACAGTTCCTGAAAATATAAATATAGAAGCTGGCACAACTCCTAACTGCGTCAAGAATGTTTGAGATGACACCGTGCAAATATCATGTCCATCAATCAAAATCCTGCCAGAATCTGGTTTATATAAGCCACACAGCAAATTTAACAGCGTTGTTTTACCTGCACCACTGGCGCCAACAATACCAACTGTTTGCCCAGGTTTAATCACAAACGAGATGTTTTGCAGTGCGTTACGCTCCTCACCTTGATAGTGAAAGCTAACATTCTCAAAACGAACTTCACCTTGAATCGGCGGCAACTCTAACTCTTCATCCCTGATTTCAGGAGAGGAAAGCAAAACATCGTTGAGTCGTTCGATAGAAACAACCACAGAATGAATATCGTTTTTCAACTCAACTAACGCCAAAATCGGATTGACAATGCTACTAACGAGCATAGTAAAAGCTATAAACTTACCGAACGATAGCTGGTCATGTATCATCAAGCTCGCTGCGTACCATAAAACTAAAGTACTACTAGCGTGATTTATCAAATTATTAGTAAGTTGTAAGTTATTTGAGAGTCTTTGATAGCGGAGTCGTGTTTTGATAGTGTTTACGAACCGTTCTTCCCAGTGCCAACGCATCCATCTAGAGGCGCCGAAGCTTTTGATTGTAGTAATACCCGTTATCATTTCATTTACAGTATGATTCTGCACTGCTGTATCAATAGCGAGTTCTCGCGATATGCGTTTTAATTTCTGACTTGTATTTATTGTGAACACAGCAACTGGTACAGTTAACGCAAGAACAAGTAGAGCTAGGCGTGAATTGTAGTAAGCGATTAATCCTAAACATAAAAATGCACATAGCGCATCTAGAGTGATACCAAACGCACGACGAGTCAAAAATGTTTGAATTTTGTGGTTTTCCTCAACACGACTGATAATGTCTCCTGCCTGTCGCTGTTCAAAAAACTGCAATGGTAATTCCAAAACATGGCAGATAAAATCGCTCATCAAGCTAATATCCATATGATTTGAGAAATAGTCGAGTAGGTATTGACGTGCTGTTTTGATACAGAAGCGCCAAATACCAAAGACCAAAAAGCCCAAAGCAAAAATATTTAGTGCTACAGACATGCGTGCAGGTATTACCCTATCGATAACAATCTGAGCTATTACTGGCATAACTAGCCCAAAAACTTGCATAACTAATGATGCAATCACAATTTGTAGAACTAAAGATTGGTACTTCCACAGTGACTGCCCAAAATAAGCAAGTGATGTTTTCTCGTCCAGTAGTTGTTGTAATCGTTCGGTTGGTTCCAGCATTAAAGCATAACCAGTCCAGTTAGATTCAAATTCTGATATAGGTAACTTTAGCTTGCCGACTGCTGGGTCAGAGATGACTACATAATTAGAACGAACTCCCCAAACAACAACATAATGATTACCTTGCCAGTGGGCAATCCACGGAGAATGGCGCCAAGCAAGAGCGGTCAAATTAGCTTGTACTGCTACTGAAGAATAACCTAGATTGACTGCTGCATCAGCTAAAGATGAAAGCGTGGCGCCAATACGATTTGTTTGGGACGAACGACGTAATGTATTTAAACTAACTTTTTTACCCCAGTATTTACATATCATCGCCAAACACGCGGCGCCGCAATCTGATGAACTTTGCTGTGCAATAAACGGATATTTTTTGTTGTATCTTTGTTTGTTGTATTTCTGACTCTGTTGACAAGTATTATTATTTAATTCAAAGGTAGTTGCTGTTTGGATACTGTTTGATTCAACTTGATTTAACTCAGCTTGATGTAACTCAACTTGATGATTTTCTTCGTGAAAGTTCTGTGATGGTAGAAACAGTTTGACCAGTTCCCAATTTTCAACAGGTAGATGACATACAACTAAATCAGTTTCTGCTTTGAATGCAGGTGATGCAATATCCGGATAACCCCAGCTATAACCAACTTGAGCATCTTGCTGCTCAGTGCGACCAGACATTAACCAATAACGTCCCAAGGAAGCAGGAGTCGCTGACGGTAATAATTCACCTGTGTTAACTGTACGAAGCGCAAAGTACGGTGATATATGCTGCAAAGTTTGACTTGTTAAAGAGCGCAAAGAAGTGCAGGTTTTCCAGAAAATCATCTTTTGCCGCGTTTCAACAGTATCAAGAAGATATGATTCAAAATTTTCAGCACGTTGTAACCAAATTTTTAAATTAGCTTTTGCCAACTCCGCTATAGCAACATTGGAAGCAGCAACAGCACGATACGATAATAAATTCGGGTAAAATAACCCATCTGCACCAAAACTTTCTCCAACATCAAGCAACTGCGCTGATACATTACGTGCAGACTCTTGTTCATACCCCAATAACCTTACACGTCCCCTGCAAACCAAATAAAGGGTGTCTTTTGGATTTTCATAGTCCATCAACTCATCACCCAGCGAAAACTCTTTCACCCTCCAAGCTTCATAAAACTCCGCTGTAAAACTGAGACTCGTATCCGTTGCAACTAACCTAAATAATCGGTTAATAGTTGCTTCAGGAGTGGGAGCAAGCACATTATCAACATGTAGATGATTTAAATGCTCTCCCTGAACTCGTAACAACGGAGAGAAGTTCATGGGGATTCTATTTAAGTACGCTTATGAAATTAGAAACAAGCTGTCAATATCAAGCAATAAACTTTCTGCTAAGTTGACTTTCAATATCAAGCAATTTATTTTTAGACATCCGAAGTAAAATCCTTTACTACCGTTCGTTCAACAGGTTAAAATGTGCTTTTAGTTACAACATTAACACCTTATATTTGTTTACTAGACTGTGTTGTGGAATTACATCAAACATAGGGTTGTACTGAAACCACATCTTCGACATACTACTTGAGCTACTAAAGTACCTAATTAATTTGTAATACATTTTTATAATGTTTTGACTTATTTCTTTAAAAAACTTCTTGTGCTTTATCAAAATTTCACTAAAAACTAAATTGATTTTCATTCTTACCTACATCAGTGCTATGTATATTTAAGAACTAATTATGATGCTTTTAAAGTTGCTAAAACAAGGATTTTATGATTAAATTACAGACTGTAATGTAAAAAATGTTGACACTTATGGTATTATTCTCTGTTTGAATAAAATTTTTTACAAGCATTTTGTTACTGAGAAACATTTGAAGATTTGTAATGAAGGTAGCAATGTGAGTTTAGCCAAGTATCTTGCTTTTTCAAAGATATTTGACTAATAAACTCACACTACTTTTCTACCAACCTAGTCATCAATCCGGAGAGGGATGTCAAAAATGTCATGAAATGCTGATAGATTGATTCATGGTTAGATAAATTCCCCAAATAGCCATTGCCCGTAAATAAACGCAGGCACGGAAAGTCCCAGAGGCAGTAATCGCTTCGGGAGTACGGAATTGCAGACCATTAGAGTAAACTTGTTGAACAACGGCTTCGGTTAGTTTAAAAGCTTCGTCTTTCATGCCCATTTGCACCAAAAAGGCAGCTAAACCAAAATTAATACCCGTCCAAACTTCTAGTGGGTGTGTTGCTTTGGGGTTTTCGGGGGAACCATCTGCTTTTAACCCATTTGCGGCGCCAAATTTACCGTCATTAAACTTGAGAAAGCAAGCTTCGTAAACTGTTTTTAGGGCAGAGTGAGCGCATTCAATCGGAACAATATCAGGTAATCCTAACAATCTGGCGTAAAATTGACCACATAGTTGGTCAGCCATTACAACATCGGAACCACTACCGCTATCAAGACGATAATACTGTCCATTCCAAAGTTTTGCTTGGTAAACAGGCAACGATTGTTCTAACCAAGATTGAAACGTATTGATACTCTCATCAAGTTCTGGGGTATCGAGTGCTGCGTCCGCTATTTTCAAAATTGTCCCCATAGAAATTGCCGCTTGCAACGCTGATAACCATAAACCACCGCAGTAAGCGCTAACTCCTTGTAAACGCCAATCATCAAAAGTTTGGTCAGGCGCCCCAGAGTTTTCAGGAATACCGTCATTATCCAAATCAAACCCTTTAAGATAATGAAGGGTACAAACTACAGAGTCCCAACATTCTTCCAAGAACTTAAAATCACTACCACCCGTCAGAATAAAATCACGATACACCTGTAGTACAAAATCACTACCTAAATCTTTCCACAAATTACAATCTTGGTAAGCAGTGTAATTAGTTTTTTCCCAAACATGTTCATTCGGCGCCCCTAAATCGTGAGGAGTGGCATTTTTAGCTTTGCGAATAGCTAATGGACTTTCGGCACCAATAACATAGTAATACCCAATCACGCGGGTGCGGTCATCACTGTTAGGAATAGCGCGTGCAAAAGCACGTATTACAGCTTTTTCCAATTCTGGGAACAGCATCAACAGTCCAAATGAACCATAAAGACGCACATCCAAACTTTCATACCAGCGATAATCTAAACATTCCAACACTGCAAACTGCCCGTAACGGTCAATATCAGTAGCGGCACTCCACAGCGTTCCACCAGCCGTCAAATCATAAAGTTCGTTAAACAAAGCCATTTTAAACCAGTCGGGTAAATCCTGACGGTCAAGAATTGGTTGTTGCCATGCTTCTATTTGGCGCCACCATTGTTGATATTCATCTAATGCAGTAGATGCAATAGCCCAAGCACTCTTACCACTACGTCCAAAAAAGTCAGTGTAGCGACGATAATATTTAACACCCTCGGCAAATTCAGTAACAGGAAAATTCCAAGCCAATGTAAATGGAATTTCTAATGTTTGCCCAGGTTGTAATGTTATTCTTACAGCTAACGCGGTGCCGACTTGTTCAGTGTGGTCGGCGGGTGTTGCATCTAATATATTAGGTAACGAACCATCACTTGCAAAGCTGTTCCATACATCCTCACCTGTACCAACAGGATTAAAACGAGTATGATAAAACACCTCAACACCTGGTTGCTTACTAGTAGCAATACACCACTCACCTTCGCCTTCTTCGGTTGGTGTAACAATTCCAGAACGAGCTAAAACGCAGCCAATTTTATCAGTATTTTCAACTATAAAATTATAATTATCTTTACTCTCATTCAAACGTGGCTGATATTCGTATACTGGACTACCATCATCGCGAAGTACAATTTCTGGTGATTTTGAAGCATTAGTAAACCAGCCCACCATATTTTGCCAGGTAAGCATAATGCTGATAGTAACAGGCGCCTCCGTTCGATTAGTCGCTTTCCAAACAAATACAGCTACAGGATAACTACTCTCTTTATAATTATTTGCCCAAATTGGTGAAAACTGCGTGCAACTTAATTGTACTTTCGTTTGATGTTCGTATACAAACCAACTACGGGGATATAAAGCGTGATAAGTACCATTCGTATCTGACGGGTACCACTTCCAACTTTTGAGACTACCATCTTGCGGCGCCTCAGTGGACAAAGCATAAGCGGTCTTTGTATTTTCAGCATCTTCAAAAACACTAAATTGACAAGCGGGGATATTTTGAAAAACATGCTCCCCACCATCGATATGCCAAAAATTAAAATCACCACGCGAAGAACGTCCAATGCAACCGGCGCCGAAACCACCCAAAGGCATACCATGCCAAGGGCCATCATCTATATTACTTGCATAGCGAACAGTATAAGGCTGACTCCAACCCAAACCAATGGGACGATTCCAGGCACAAGCAGGGATTCCATTCTTAAATTGTGTCATTACCATTGCAGCGTTAATATTACGCTCTTGAAATTAACTCATCAACTCTATATTCCTCAAGTCATTACTAGAACAGTTAACTTGAAAAAACGCATCCCAGTTGTAAACCAATAGTAGTACGGGCATCAGTGCCCACCTTTTACCATTACCATCATTACGGTGCCAAATAATACTTATTTAAACGAAATAACAAATCATTATACAACTCATCAAATGTAAAACAGTATACATGTTTAGAATTTACAACCAAATTTTGTTGGCGCCAAGCGAGTCTCTTTTTCTCTTTCACTTCTAGATATTCTGTCCTACCAATAAATAGTAATCCAATATAATCAATATTTCTGCTATCAAACCGACTTTCAAAATCATCCGTTTTCTCTAAGTCGTCTAGTTTCCAAAACCAATCAACTACTTGACTGAATCCTTTCTCGAATCGTGGCGACCAATCCGGAGAATATTTGCCTGTCTTTTTAACAAAAACACTGTTAGGTCTTGCATCTTCAAATTCAATAAAGCAGTAAGATTTTGTCACAGAATCACCAACAACTAAGTCTGCCGTAAAATCTCCAAAGATGTCATATTCAAATGCCAGACGGTCATACCTGCTAATTTTTATATTATAAGAAGCAAGAAATGCGGATAAATGAACTCTATCCCGAAAGAAAGGTAAAATATCCTCTTTCTCTGATAAAGATTTTTTGCTTTGTAGCAGTGCTTGAAATTCTGCAAGTTGAGAACGGCAGATTGACAAATCAAAATCAATATTTATAAAATTTTTCATTAAATTGAATTAAGCTATCAAACTATTTGCTGGCACGCGAAAACATTTTGAGTGTATCTTGAGTTACCAGGTCTAAAACCTCTATTTCATCTTTTGCAGTAACTTGTATAATTGCTCTAATATTAGAGTCAATTTTTAAAAGATATAAAGGCTCTTCAGTTTTCAATTTGACAATATTATCCCCTAAACCATTATTTACACCTGATACTGTTAATTTGTCCAAGACTTGCCAGAAACTATTTAATTCTTCCGTTGTAAGAGTATCTAATGCTACTTGTGAACGCTTATGCATTGTTATTTTATACATATATTTTTTAATTAAACTAACATATTCTAATATTTTAGCGCTTGAAACAGATCTAATAAATTTAGATTTAAAATTCTTTACTTCTTGAAAAATTAATTTCATATTATCAAGTTAAAATTTTCCAGTAACTTCCCATCAAAATAACAGCAAGTTACTGCTGGTATTCTGGTACTATTTTAAATCTAATAAACCTTCTTCCTTCAACTTTGGGTTAAATCGAATCTGAGCTTGTAAACCGCGTGCTTCTAAAACTTTTAAAATCTCTGCCTCTACCCGACGAGCGACATTCTTAATAATTTTAATTTGCGCCATCTCATCATTATTGGGACTGTTATAATTAACTTTCTCCTCCTCAGTCATCAAATTTTTAACATTTACAGGCTGAGTCCAAACATCTTTACTCTCACTATTACCAGCAGGAACGGCGCCATTTTCTTCAATCCAAGCTTTTTCAATATTTTCCAAAGTCGCACGACTAGGACGTTCAATCGTTTGAACCTTAACCCAATAGCATTTATCAGGCAATCGAACCAAATGCTGCCTTAGACTTAAATAAACATCGCGCGAATATCCAATAAATTGTAAATTTTTATCGGTATCAAAAATTGCATACACACCTATTTTACCTTGAAACTGTTCAGGCAATTGACCGTTCTCGTCAATATAAGGAATGTATTCCAGAGCAGCTAAAGCAGCATAACTTTCTGTTGTCATAACAAAGTATAAATTTTATCTTAATTACGTTTCTACACTTACAATAAACGTCTATTGTACAGCAGAAGCGTACTTAAGAGAAATTGTGAAGCTATGACGACATTATTTCAACGACACGGCGCCGCTCTATTAGAGTTAAAGAAAACCAAGCTTGCTGTTCAAACTCGCCATATAAATTTAAGACTTCGTTGATTTCATTAGACGACGTAGCAGACCGATATGCTTCAATTAGCAAATTCACAGGATTTTTTTCTAACCCCAGACTTAAAAACAATAAAAGACCGAGTTAACCAGCACGACTTAGAAATTCAGTTTCTGAAGCAAGAACTCCTGGGGGAGTTATCCGCCTGAGAGAGGAAAACAAATCTCTCAGGCAGTGGCAAAACCGTGTTCTAAACACAGTTCAAGAAAATACCCAGCAATAATAAATGTAATTGCAGAATTCTTATACAACTCTTGTGGAATGGGCATCCTTGCCCGTCCCTCCAATCCAACCTGCCTATTTAAATGTATATTTTCTAACACACAAATGCATAACCGATAAACAACAGGTCATGCAAACAAAGTACAAATAAACAAATCCCGGCATCAAAGAGAAACCGGGACAACAAGAATATTGTTATTTTTATTACAGTACTAGTACTAAAGCGCTTGTAACAGTTGTTTAATTTTGGTAGATTGACGCTCTCTAAACTTCTCAGGGAAATTCATTTCAATTGCAAGACCATTACCAGTTTCAATTACCGAGGTAATTTCTGCAACAAAACGATTAGGAGAAGCAGGCGCCGCTTCTTGACTCAATAATAAACCAACGAGTGGTTTACTTTTTTGCATTGATTGCAAATCTTGCTGCGTCAGTGTTTTATCAGAAGAAACAGCACGCTTACTATTTAACTCTAAACGTAAACCTGTAACCCCAATTTCTGTAGCCACACCTGGGAAGAAATGACCGTCCCAATAAATTTGACCGTGCGCTTGCACTTGCTTGCGAACTTTTTTAGTTTGTGTTGATTTCATGTCACGTAGCGAACGAGTCAAACTAGTAGCTAAGAAACCAAGCGAAGCAAAAGGTTGGTCTGCGTACTCACGGTTTTGAGAGTACCACTCGCGAACATCTGAATAAATAACCAAAGTCAAAGCGTCTCTTTGGTCATCAGTAATATTTATAAAGTCAATTGCGAGATGAGTTTCTGTGTCGTTTACTGGTGATAGACGTATAACCCTTGCGGTAAGTGTTGCGCGTGCGGTAAAGTCACCATGAACTTCAATTTGAACTTCATCAGGCAAATTAGGCCAAGATTCAAGCTTAACTAGTGCCCCAGTTTCAGAAATATTTATCGTTTCACCCATCAAGGTTTGATTATCGACGGAAATCATTACAGCTAAACGACGCTGTAATCTATGGGCTGTACGGATTTGCGGTTGTTCAAAACCTACTAGCAAAGCACTCGATAGCAAAATTATATTAAACCCTGACCATATTGTGTTCACCATTACAGCTTGCCAGTCTTCAGGACGTAGCAACAACCAATATGGAACGGCAAGTAATGAGCAAACAACTAAAGCGGTAACTACAACTAAACCGCGCATTGACTCCCAGTCAAAAGTTCGTTTGCTAATATTAACGCCTTTATCAGTCACGTTAAACGAACCCATTTTCGGATTAATCAGCGCTAGCAGTGTTACCCATCCAGCTTGGAACGACATCACAAACTCAAATATTTCGTTCCAGAAGGAAAAACGGACGTGCTTATAAATAATATGGTTGGTAAACAGCGATAGCAGAATGTGTGGAACTGCGTAAGCTAGAGTTTCAATACCAAGACCCTGCACGGAGTTGATACCAAACAGCAAAAACAAAGTCGGCGCCACAGCATATACTAGTCGCGGATATCCATACAAAAAGTGTGATGTTGCACTTAAGTAACAAATTCGTTGTCCTAGAGATAGCTTATGTTTGAAATTTAACAACGGGTTTTCGAGACGAAGAATTTGCGCCATCCCCCGTGCCCAACGAACCTGCTGACCAACATAAGCGTTGAAGGTGTCAGGCGCCAAACCAGCCACCATAATTTTGTCGTAATAAACCGACTTATAACCACGTCCGTGTAAACGTAATGCAGTGTGACAATCTTCGGTTACTGTTTCTACTGCAATTCCTCCAACTTCAAGAGCATGGTCTTTACGAATTATCGCTGCCGAACCACAGAAAAATGCTGCGTTCCAAAAATCGTTTCCTTTCTGTAACACCTTATAAAATAATTCGTTACCAACAGGAATTCGACCACTGGTAACTAAATTTCTCTCAAAGGGGTCAGGGTTATAAAACCAGTGCGGTGTTTGTACAAACGAAACTTTAGGGTCGTAAAAGAAACCAACCGTATGCAGCAAAAATTGACGGGATGGGATGTGGTCGCAGTCAAGAATCATTACCAAATCGCCATGTGTTTTCCGGAACGCAGTATTAATGTTTCCTGCTTTGGCATGTTCGTTATTATCGCGCGTCATGTGAATGCAGCCAAGTTCTTCGCACATCTGTCGAAGTTGTTCACGGCGCCCACGAAACTTTTCACGACGCGGGTCATCCTCTTTATAACGTTCAGGACGACCGTCATCGAGAACATAAACCGTTTTCTTTCCAGGTGCATATTCACAAGCTTGTGCAGCTAGCGCAGTTTTGCGAACAAGGTCAACGTCCTCGTTATAGGTAGGAATATAAATATCTACCGAATACCATTCTTCTTCGGGAATAGCATTAAGACTGATTGGTTGACGTTCTTTAATTTTCAATGTTTGAAAATACGCCAAAACCAATGTCAAAATAGCGTATAGCTCGGCGGCAAACAGTAATCCACAAGCAATACCATTTACCCAAGTATCAAAGTTAAGAGTATAGCTAACGCGATAATATAAATATCGCATTGTTGTTACTATACTTAACCACACCATGAATAAGTGATAGTACTGGCTAATATCTATCGATGATTCTTGTTCTTCTGCACGAACAATTATTTGACCCAGCACTACTAAAAAGACTGAAATTACACCTTGCTGCCAAACTTCTAACGGCGTAATAATCAGTGGAATTGATATTACTAAAGATAGTAGTACTAACCACTTAAACTGCTTAATTCCTACTTTTTCAAGCGCACGGTCAAAAAATCTCGGCGCAATCTCAGCGATAAATTTAGTAAGAAAATTATGCGCTTTTGGTGTTGGAGGTGTTCTAAATGAGGAAGAAGACATTTTTATTTTTGATTCAAGATTTTTGATTTTTGATTATTGTATGGGCAGGTTTACGAAAGTTTTAATTCAATTTTAGGTTATTCGTTAACCTGCCCTTACTAGTAGGGTGGGCAGTGCCCACCTTACTACTACCCTTTTTCCTCTGTGTTTAAACGCTTCAGATATAACTGAACAATTCCAAACAGCAAGAGCGATGAACCCAAAATTCCAACAATCAATAGCAACCAATTATCTTGAATTAATCGTGATATTTTGCTGAGTGGAGATGTATCTTCAACGCGGCTAACACTGGGAGAATCTTCAAAGAAAGCAAGTTGAAAAGCGTCTGGGTCATATGGTGCAGGGTCTTTTTTGTCACTACTAATTAGTACTGTATCCTGCTTAAGTTGGAAGAACCAAGGGTCTTGATTAAGAACTTGTCTCACTCGCTCTAACCCTGTTTCTGTTTGAGCAGTCAAAGCCAAAACAACTCGCTGATTATTCCAAGGAGAAATAACCTGCTTAATCATTCCTTGCGTGTCTTGCGGAGTTACTACACTTGCTTGCGCTGTACCCCTGGTAAACTGCTGACTCAAATTAAATCCAGATGTTTTCAACGCATCTGGAAGCGGGAATTTCTCACGTGTACCAATCGCAACTAAATTATCTTCTTTGCGAACTGTTTCCGGTATATTTTCTTGTGTATAAACGTCAAGTTTAACTGAATCAGATTTGCTTAATCTTCCTAGACGTTCGCTAAATTCCAACATCGTCAGCATATCTGTAGCAGATGGATTTTGCGGCATGACGATAGCTGTTTTAGATAAATCTTGAGGCGCCGCAAATGGATAACCAAATTTGAGTAAGTTTAAATCTGGTAGCTGAACGGAAGTTTCGCGTTTCAAATCAAAGCTTGTATCCTCATGAACAGTACCTGTTAGCTGCTGGTCTGAAGGAAACTGACATTTTTGTTTATCAAATGCTTCACGCGCATTCATCCGGAAAAAGACTTGTAGCTTTGAATCAGGTTTTACAAGGTTTGCAGGTAAATCGACTTTTAATGATTTTCTAGATTCTCCTGACTCGTTTGTTAAGCGCGCACCACCAATAAAGTTACCGTCTAAAAAAACCTGAACCGCAGAAGTACGTGGGTTAACTTGTGGACCATAGCTATATACCAAATTCATTGAGCTACCACGAACAAACCTGTCATCAGGTAAAGCGCGGAAGTCAATATCTACTGCTGGCGCCCCTGCACCTTGTACAGTTACATCTTTAAACCGCTCGTTATTAACTGCGGTTCTAAGGTCGCCAAGTTTAAATGAATTTGTTTCTGGCAAATGACGCGGCCATTGACGGGCGCCTGGAGTTGTTGTTTCTTTAATTTGGTCAACATAAACTACTTGACCTGTGCCCATTTTTCTTAAATCGGGCTGTGATAAAAATCTGGAAGCTTTTTCAACAGCTTTGGCACTATTACCCGTAACGATAAGAACTGGCGCCCCACCTTCTTTTTTAGAGCTAGCTAAAATCAGCACTCCTCGTTCATTGGGCACTGGATTATTACTACTATCCAGAACTTGCCCACCTGCAATTTTTAATGGTAAATCTTTTAGCTCTGCTAACGCGGGTTGTTCGCTAGGAGTTCCAATAATAACTAAGCGCTCGCCATCTTTAACAGATGCAACGCTAGACACCATGCTAGTTTCAATCGGACGGAAATCAGCTAACCGTCCTAATGCAGCTTGGAAACGACCTGCGGCAGTTAACCATGATGCAGAAGCTTGACTTGGTTGTAAGTAAGCAATCTTATTTGTTTCTAATCCTAAATCATCAAAGATGGGAAACGGATAGCGGCTAAAGTTAAGCGCTAACGGCTGTCTTTGGTATTTGAAAGTAATCTTAGAGTCGGGTAGAATTTCTGTCCACAAATCAGGACTGTTTGGGTCACTACATTCTGGCGAATTATTTTGCTGACCTACTACTGTTAGCTCGTTATACTCTTGAAGTATGTTTGGTGGAATATTTACTAGCAACTGCCCGACTTGAGACTGCTTGCGGTTAAGTGGTGTACTACCAACACTTCTACCATTAACAAGCACTGTTAAATTCGAGCGACTAGCATAAAGCGATGGTGAATGCTGAAAACGAATTAACGCTTGTACTGTTCCTGTACCGCTATCAATTTTCCAGCCACGAGGACGGGTAAAACCTAAACGAGCTTCGGAGTAAATACCGCGTAACCGCATTCTGTTACCAACAATTGGACTGCGATTAAACTCCAGATTGTAGGTGGCTAAACCTTTTGCATTTGCTGTGGTAGATGCATTTGCTGTGGTAGATGCATCTGCTGCATCAGTTGTTTCTTCGCTCTTTACACTATCGGTCTTTTTGGGAGTTTGAGTTGTCGGTGTAGCTTGTGCGAGTATTAGTTCTTGCTCTGCCACACCATTAACGTCTTCGCTATTTGTTGCACGTGCGCTTGGCAGTGCATTGGGGAATAGCAGCAAGCAGAAAGTGACAACAAACGCTTTCTTACTGATTTGGGAAAGAAGAAACAACTGTTTCATGAGACATTACACAATAAAAGGATAACTAGGATATTGGTGATAATTAAGCCTGTCTTGTCTTCGTTATAATTACCAAAAAGAATTTGTTCTTTTTATAACCTATAATTGACTCTCCAATCTTGATGCTTTATTAAAGACATTAAGAAGAAGGTATATATCACTTAGCGCAACAATTGCTTCGGTAGTACCGAAGGACTGACTAAGCCTAACCAAGCAAGGTTTTGAGTATAATATGATGAATAGTCATCCCATATACCTTCTCTATATCTAGGTAACAATTTTTTCGCCAATATTTCTTGCCCAAGTTCTGGTTCAATAATTGCCCAAGCAGAAAACAGCATTGCATACTGCGATGTCGCTTCGTAATCAACTAGTTTGTTACCCTGTAAATCAACGCGCGCGGGCAGTTTGCTTTGTGTACGCCACATTTTCTTTAAATGTTGCGTTGAGTTCTTTAAATACTGTTTTGCCTGACTCGAATTAAACCAGGCAGCATCTAAACCTACTCGCCACCAAACCCTATAAGCATCAAAGCTATATAAAGTTTGGATTGGGCTATCAGAGGGCAACGCTTGATATTGACCTGTTTTGATATCTAAAGATACCCAGTCGCTAGGCAAACCAACTTTTGAAACCTGGGTAGATTTTTCAAGTATTTGATAGCTAGTTTCAACCAATCCCAACCAATCGTGTTCACGGTCAACGGTAGCGAAGATACGAAATGCATACGGCGCCAAGTACGAAGGGTTCAGATGCAGTGTTGAAGGATTTGGAACAAAAGCAGCGTATGGGCCTGGTAATAAATACGGTTTATTTAGAGGACCAGGAGCTACAGATAGGCGCCACAAATCTTTGAGTTTTGTACGTGCCAATTCTAAATATTCAGGACGATTCCAACGACGCGCTGCAAAAATTAAAGCGGTAATCGCATCAATATCACCATCACTAGCAAAATTGTTATCGATAGAACCCCAACTTCCATCAGCGCGCTTGCCCCATTTCCAAGCCCACAAACTATCAGTTTTTTGTCCTTTATCTTGTCGCTGGAGATTATTCTCACCCCATTTCAGAGTTAAAGCGAAAGTCTCAGCATCATCAATCAATACTGCTCGTAACATGGCATATGCTTGACCTTCACTAGTAGAACGGTCGCTGGCTTCGTAATCAATTACCCGTCCATCACTTTGAATAAATCGACGGCGATAGACATCCCAGCTTTGCGCCAATAATTCCCGATTAGGAGTAGATGGGGGCAAAGCAGCCAGAAAGGTTGAAGCACTACCATCAACAGATGGTTGGGTAGAACTTAATGATGTATCTACTGATTTGTCTGTAGACTGTTTAACAAACGAATAACCTGAGAAACAACCATAAAGACCAATCGGTATAACAATTGCCAATAATAAGGGAAGTTGCCGCATCCTAAGAACCATTGGATTTGAAAAACATTGGCCAAAGTCGAAACTTAAAACAAGAAGTAAAGGGCAAAAGGATAAAAGGATAAAAGGAAATTTTTTATTTAAAATTTATCCTTGTGCTTATTATTCCCGAATTATCTTTGACTATTAACTTAGGGCTGCAAGTTTCCTTTTTCAATAGGACTTACGCACAGAAACCTGGTTTCTACCCAAAATCGTCGTTTTTATTACAAATTATCGACCAAAAAACCAGGTTTCTAGGATTTTTGCGTAAGTCGTGTTCAAGTTTTGGCGCCACTATTAATTACTATTTGCCTCCCCGTCTCAAATAATCTTCCCAAGGTGGCTGAAATCCACGACGTTGTAAGAATTCCTCTTGGACTTGCTGCATTCGTTGTGACAACTCAGGGTCGGGAGAACCTTGACGCATTTTCTCGACCTGTAAATTTTCCATTTGCGCGAGCGCGCTCAACGGTTTGTCTAAAATTGCTGTCAAATCGGCAGCAGCACGACGTGCATCTAAATCTTCGGGCTTTTCTTCTATGATTTTTGAGTAAATACCTTCTGCTGTCGCAAATCGCTGTTGCTCAAATCGAATACCACCCAGTGCTGATAGAGCAGCAAGATTATCTGGCTGTTGCGCTAATACACTTTCATAAATTTTGCCTGCTTGATTCAAGTCACCTGCTGCTCTTGCTAGCTGGGCTTGTAATTCAAAAGTACTGGCATTTTGAGGCAATCTTGCTATTAACTGTCTGACACGAGCGCGTGCTTGTGCTGGACTGCGGTCAGAAATAGCTTCAATTACCCGCAATTGCATGGCAATATTATTAGGGTCTATTTCAGCTAAGTAGTTATAAAGCGCTTCGCGTTCAGGATAAAGCGGTAATATTTCCACCAAGCTATATAACTCAGGTGGTGTATTCGTTGCTGGCTGTGTTGATAACCAATTTTCTAAAACGCCTTTAGCTTCAGCTTCAGATATGCGACGAGCTTGATAAGCTATAGCTGCTCGTCCTAACAGCATTTCTTGGCTTTGCGGATTACGACTTATTAATTCGTCATATACAACCAACGCTTCGTCGAAACGTTTTTGCTGCCGCAAAATTCCAGCAAATCCTCGTAATCCAGCATCGTAAATGTCGGTACGGTCAGGTTTACTCTTCAGTAAAGCTTGGTAACGTCTCAGACTTGCATCTAAACTACCTTCGCGACGCTCGATTTCTGCTGCTAATAGCTGGTGTGCTAAATCTCTAGTGCCTGCGGGAGTCGCTGTATAAGAAGCTAAAGCTTGTCTGGCGCCTGCTGTATCACCGAGTTGCAAGTACATTTGTGCAATTCGGAAATATAACATTGGCACATCACTACGACTAGCCGCCAAACTTTGATATACAGGTAAAAACTCTGAATCTGGTGTGCTAATTTCTGCTAAGGCAACAGCTAATTGTTGTTGCTGTACAGAGTCAGAAGGTAGTGGTTGCAGTGCTGAACTTAAGCGTTGTCGTAAATCATCACGAGAAATAAAGCCAAGCTTATTTTCTAACGCGAGTTGCCGCACTAACAAACTTCTATCATTTGGTTGCTGTGAGACTAACTGACGATAAAGTTGAACTGCTACTTGCTCACCATTGGGCAAACCACTAAATACATCCGCAACTTCACGTACAAGTGATGTTGATGGGTTCGGAGTTGCAGACAGAGCTTGACGGTAAAGCGTTGCAACTTGCTGTGAAATAGCCGGATTATTCGAGCGTCTGCGAATATCATTAAGCGCGCGAGCTAAGGGCAATACCGCATCAGGTCTACCTTGCAACGGTTGTAGTGTTGCCACAGCTTGGTTTGGTTGTTGGTTCGCAAGGTACGCAACAGCCAATTCTTTGCGCGTTTCAATTCCTGTTCGGTCAAGACCAGAAGAACGCTGTAGTTGTGCTTCTAAAACCTGGACAGCAGCAGCAGCGTTACCACTTTCACGCAGCGCTTTTCCGTAGGCAACAGCTGCATCACCAACAATTGGTTTACCTGTGCTGCGATAACGGTTAAATAATTCCACAGCTTTAGCAGAGGCGCCGTTGTAAGTGTATGCTTGTGCTGCGTTTATTATCGTTTCTGGTGCTGGATTGTTTGCCAGCACAATTTCAAAGTCAGCAACTGCTTCAGCCTGTCTACCTTGATAAAAGTAAAGAATAGCCCGTAAATTACGCGCTTCTAAGTCATTCGCATTTTGCTGTAATACTCTAGAAAGTGCTTGAATACCTCCTTGTTGCCACTGTGGTTTATAAGTACCAAATAATCCAATTGTTTTTAAGGCCAATTGGTTATTTGGGTCTTGTGCTAATACTCGTTGATAAGCATTCCACGCATCATCAATTTTACCTGCTCGTTTATAACCAATAGCTAGTCCCAGCTTGGCTTGTAACGATTGTGGATTGCTTTTTAAAGCTTGTTGAAAAGCTTTAATCGCATCATTCACCCAACCTTTTTTGAGAAGGTTAAACCCTCGTTGCTCTGCTGAACTGCCCCTTTGAGCAACAGCAGGAGCAATCAGACCTATAGGTGATGCGGCAACAATACTAAAAACGAATAAGTACAAAGGAAAAAAGGAAAGGGTTTTAATTGCCGCTTGTACCCAAAAGGAACTTTTACCTTTTTGCTCAATACTCATTACCGTCCTCTCCCCCTTGGGGTTATATCAAAATCAGATTTCACCCTGACACCAAGGACAGTTTCCTCGAAACTATCGCGTCCCTGCACCGTAAAGCCAAGTCTTAAATTAGATAAAAATGGAAAATCGTAGTACATTTCTAGTACGTCAGGACGGTCTCCACGGCGAAGTGAGTCACTTGTTAGAGCTTGCCCGTAAGCTATTCCCAGTCGGTCATCTGGGGTAAATAAATCTAACAAACTGGCGCCCAAAACGTAAGTATCTGCACTCCTATTGGCATCGCGGTTTTCGTAGCGACCGTAGCGACCGAATAATCCCAATTTAAGATTGGGAATAAAAACTTCGGCGTTTAAACCGTATGCTTCTTCACGGTCATCACGAAGTATTCCAAACTGCCCCGAACCTCTAGCAATGCTGAATATTTCTGGGAAAGAGTCACGGTTGCCTCCATCTCGGTCGGTAGCATAAGTACCACGAATAATCGCGTTACCATACCGAACACCGACTTCTCCAGCAAACCCATCTAAAGTAAAATTACTTAGGCTATTGGAAGAAGAAAATACAGCAGCTTTTGCATCTATATTATCTGTAACGCTCCAGTTTACAAGTAAACTAGGACGCGAAGCAATACCTGTTGCTGCTAAAGCTGGGTTAGTTTGAAACACTGGATTGAAAAACTGACTGGCGCCATCTTTAGCAAAGCTATTACGGTCAAAGTACGAAGTTAAATCTAACTGACCAACAACAAAGCGCAAATTAGGTAAACCCGAAAGCGAAGTAGCAAAATATAATTCGTTAATGTTCAAACCTTCGTTACGCGAGTCAGTAAAAGTACTACCATTACTAACCAAGTCAAGCGTTGCGCCAAATAAAACATTTGGAGTCAGTGGATAAATTCCTGCGACTCGTGCCCGTGCCGATGTTTCTTTTTGGGTAACGTATACACCTTCTACTCTCAACGTAGGTTCCGTCAACGCAGTACTGTTTAGTAAAGGCCCCGCTTCTGTTGATGGTCGTGTTGTTCTTTCTGGTCGAGCCTGACTTTGCAGTCGCTCTTGTCTTATTGCCTCACTTTGTGTTGGAAAAGTTCCACCTTGCGAATTCAAAATCTGGTTAAATGTGGGGGCAACCGATGTAGCCATAGATTGGTTCGGGTCACCAACAGGAGCATTAAGAATTTGCTCGTATGAGAGTGGTGCGCTTTGAGTCGGCGCCTGTCCAACACCTGGTTGAGCATTAAGAATTTGCTCGAATGTTAGAGGAGCGTTGCTATTAACAAAAGATTGATTTACAACTTTTTGACCATTAAGTAATTGATTGAAAGTTGGTGCTGTGCCAGTTAAATTAGCCTGGTTCGCTCTAGATGTGGTCGAACTATTTAATAGCTGGTTAAAAGTTGGAGTTGTGTTAGTAACTAAGTTTGTGCCGAACTGTGATGATTGACTTTCACCAACCAGTGGAGGTAAAGGAGCAACTGCACCGTTACTGGGCTGCGAATTTAATAATTGATTAAATGTCGGTCCCGTCCCAGGCGCCATTCCAGGTGCTGTAAACTCTTGGGTATTTGTATTACCCGATTGACTATTGAACTGCCCTAAATTTTGCGATACCAATGAACTACTTTGTTGTAGTCCTATTGAATCTGAACTATCTCCACCAATAGCTGAAAACTGCTGTGTCTTCAAAGGCGTAACTGGTGTGGGATTCTTAGAACGTCGAGAAACGCTTTGGCGTGTATTCTTACTTTCCTGAATAAACGAGTTTTCTAACTGACCAAGTGATTGAGTTGCCTCATTTGAAAGCACCAAATTATTGACATTTGCAAAACCTGTGCTATTGGGCAATACAGCACTTGTTTGCTCACCAGGTGGTGGTGGAACAGACTGTGGCGTCTGAGACTTTGTAGGAGGTGACTTTGGTACCGACAACAAGTCCCCAGCAGATTGAGGATTGACTTGAGCTTTAATGGGTTGACTCGTCGCAAACACCCAGAGAAAAGAGGTGGAAGCAGCGCACATCAACAGGTAAAGCTTGTATGTCGGTCTTGTGGAAGTAAATTTATGACGATCAAATACAGTGGGCAACATGTCGCCTATTTTTATGATTTGTAAATTTTGTGGTTGGTAGATGTCGCCACTTTAGCAAATAATGTGAGTATATTCGAGGACAGTGTACATATTTTGTCGAGGATAATCAATTACATCAAGAACACATAAATCTTTTTATTTAATACCACTTTTTCGACAAAAATCGGGCAAAATAAAGGCAATACATCCATGAAATTGCACTATCTAAGTAAATTTTCTATGTACAATCCTTATTTAGCTCTAAATCGCTATCGTTTCCGAAAATACACCACCAAAGCTCTACTAACACTAACTTCTTTGGTATTACTTGTTACAAACTACGGATGTACACAAAAAGCACAAAACGAAGTTAAGTTAGAAATAAAAAACGTACAAGCAGCAGGTGGTAACGGTGTATATACAATTACAGGTGAAACAAACTTACCTGAATCGAGTCAAGTTGCAATTACTGCGGTTCGTTACCTCAGTTCTAGCGAACCACAAACTGTAGGTGCAGATTTGGATGCCGACCGTTCCATCCTTGACCGCAAGATAGTGGAAGTGAAACAGGGCAAATGGGAAGCAAATTTAAATATTTGGCAAGTCGCACCAGACGGCAGCTACAAGGAAATTTGGCAGAAGAATCAACAATTCTCAAAACAAACTCCAGAAAGCGATGTAACGTTTACAGCTACCTTTGACCCACAAAGTCAAGCTCCAAGAATTCAAAACCAAGAAAATCAAACATCAATCGAGTCAGCACCACAAGTTCAATTGCTTGAAGGTAAGTCATTGCGCTTTACCAATCAAGGAGAAAGATACGTTCAAGCCAGCTTATCTCAAGAAATTCCATTACCGGCACTCAAAACTGTACCACCACAGCAACTCGCAGAAGATATTAATGATGGTTGGGGAAATAGATATATTATTCAACCATTAGCTACTGCTTCTACATTCACTCCACCGACTATAGGCAAATCGAGGCAAACTAATGCCCCTCTCTCAGCAAGAGAATTTTTACGCTAACCAACAATTAAAAAACATTGGGCAAGTTGTTTACCAACTCGCCCAAATTTAATAATCTTTCTATTGAATTTATTGAAACCGTGTCTCGCTTGAATTTGGCGCCTCGTAATAAACTTGAAATTTATTTGGAGTTGTTTGAACGCTTGCCCCTTGAGGTATTTGCTGCATACTGTTCTGCATAGCTCGCATCTGCTCCATCATTTCTCGAAGTTGTTGCTGTATCGCTTCAAAGCTTCCTTCAGAAGTTAGGGGTTGAATGTGGCTATCATTTACAGATGCTTTATCCGCAACTTGATTTGGCTTATCGTAATTTAAGAAAGCTTGAGCCGATGCCGCAGACGCAAACGATGATGCCACGCTTGTAACAGTTGTAGGTTGAGAAGGCATCACCCTCGCTGCGACTTTTGGAGTTGCCATTGGTTTTGGCGCCATAGTTGGCACGGAACTTGGAGAGTATTGCTGATACTTTTGGGCTGAAGTTTGTGCAATAACTGGCTCTTGTACAACAGGTTGATTCACAACTGCGGGTAAAGCTTTAAGCGCAGGTTGGTCGAAAGGCACTTCATCATCTAAAAAGCTAGCCAGTCCAGATACTTGTAACCTTGACTCGGAAAGCTTCAATTCTTTGAGTAGTTTGTCTTTCTGTTGCAAATCGTCTTCTAGGGTAGTCAACTGATGTTGAAACAGTGATGATTTACGAGCAGAAGTTCGCCACCCACCTATTGCTGCAACCCCAATCCCAACTCCAAAACTTAAAGCCGTTACAAATACTACATATGGAGGAGCAATATCTCTGATTCTGCCATCAAAAACAGGTTCCTCTTCATATCTAATGCCAACTGGCTTGTCACCCATCATAGCTAGAGGCAGGCTCATTGCAGAAAACACCCCTGCTGCGGCAATGACTGGTGGTAAAATAAATTTTCCTAATGCTGAGAGGCTCATGTCTTATTTATGTTTCAGTTACTTGTCAAAGTTAATATACATCTGCGCTAGCGCAGTAACAGCAATCACCCTGTAAAAAATATATCAGGCTATATCAAATTTTTACCGCGCACTAAGTGTATACGATTACTGCTTTAGTATCCAATTTAGTCTGTATATCAAAGATTTTCAATATATTGCTGATGAAGAGACGTATACCTTAATTAAATTTTTGATGAATTTTACTTTATAGACAATGTATCAATTGTGTGCTTGTACTGTTGGCGGTTTTTATGTAATATTACTGTATTTGAACCGAGCTTATTAGTTATAGTTAAAACATATATTTGGCTAAACGATATTCAAAATCTTGCAAGCTCGATTATTTCTGATGACTTTAAATCAAAATTAATACAAAGCAAACAATATAAACATAAGTAATTTCATGGTCTATTAATAGTATATTTATTTTGATAAAATTACACAAATTGCCAGAATTATGAACTAAATAGAAGCTAAACTTGCGTATTGTTACTATCATTATTGTTAATTTTTGATTAATAAGGCTTTTAACAAATATCTGCTAATTAGTGCTTTTGTATTGCCATTCGTTAGCTCTGTACTGACGACAAAGCGCAAAAAAATTAGGACTACGTACAGAAACCTGGTTTCTAAGATTTTTGCGTAAGTCCTGAAAATATTAAATAGTTATAATCGTAAAAAAAGATAGAAGATTTAATTTTTGTTGAAATAGTTAAATCAACTAAATAGCTATATAGTAATATTTGAAAGTCAAGCAGGTATTGGTCGAGAAAAATTTTTTCTTGAAATCTTTACATTGTCAAGAAGAATGCTATATTAGTAAATCTAGTAGTGTGTGTACATTTTATAGATATTAATTTTTTGGAAGTTACCAGTGGCGAATAATAAGTCAGCTCTCAAACGTGCCAAAATCGCAGAACGCAACCGGATGCGTAATAAGTCGTATAAGTCGGCGGTTAAAACCCTGATGAAAAAGTACTTCGTGGCATTAGATGCTTATGCTGCAAGCCCGACTGAAGAGTCAAAAACAGAAGTAATGGCTCGCATGTCTGAGGCTTATAGCAAAATCGATAAATCGGTTAAACGCGGTGTGCTTCACTCAAATAACGGCGCCCGGAAAAAGTCTCGACTCGCAAAGCGTCTCAAGTCCGTAACCCAAGTAGCAACCGCTTAAGTAGCGCATAACCTTATATTCGGGGCGCCGTTAAGACGCGGAAGCTAATTGAGGGGCCAGGTAATTCATGAACGTTAAAAATGCAACTGATTGATACCCATGTACACCTCAATTTTGAGGTTTTTCAAGAAGATTTTGCTTCTGTACGCTCACGATGGCAAGAAGCTGGTGTGGTACATTTAGTCCACTCATGCGTCGAGCCATCAGAGTTTTCCAGTATTCAAGCCATTGCAGCGCGCGTGCCTGAACTGAGCTTTGCAGTCGGTTTGCATCCTCTTGATGCTTCTAAATGGACGATGGAAACCCAGTCCGTAATAAGTTCTTTAGCGTCGTCAGATTCGAGAGTTGTGGCAATTGGTGAAATGGGGCTAGATTTTTATAAGGCAGATAATTACGAGCAACAATTACTCGTATTTGAAGCGCAGTTAGAAATCGCAACTGATTTAAATAAACCAGTAATCATTCACTGTCGTGATGCGGCTTCACAACTCAAAGAAGTTCTTCAACGTTGGAAAAATCTTAAGGGTGAGCGACTACGAGGTGTAATGCATTGCTGGGGTGGTACACCCGAAGAAACTCAATGGTTTATGGACTTGGGGTTTTACATCAGCTTTAGTGGTACCGTCACGTTCAAAAATGCCAAAGAAATTCAAGCCAGCTGTAAAATTGTTAGTCCAGAAAGACTTTTAATTGAGACAGACTGTCCCTTCTTGGCGCCACATCCGAAACGTGGAACAAGACGCAATGAACCATCATATGTCCGTTATGTAGCTGAACAAGTTGCTACACTGCGAGGTGAACCACTTGAAACAATAGCGACTCAGACTACCCAAAATGCTTGCCAACTTTTTGGATTAGCACTATAAAGTCAATTTATACTATATAATTAGTCTGACTTCACAAGTAATTAAGATGGGGGATAAAATGTGCTAAAATTATTTCCTCCAAAAACTGATGGTTTGCGTCATAATGGGAAGTGTGGCAAATCGAGCCTGTATACTGCCTGTCTACATAAATATTTACAATCTCGTAAACCCGCAGCACCTTCGCGCCAGCACAAAGGACTGGTAGTCTATATAGACTATTATCTGCTTACTCAAGGTCATCCCGAGTCTTGATTAAAAATTGTCAACTTTACACAGTACGATAAGTTAACTATATAAAAATCTTATTTCCTACAAGTCATAAATATTTAGACAGTTGTAGCAGACACGGCGCCTATCCAGCCAATTTAAACATTACCAACTTGGTTCGATAGTGCCTACTATCACTAAGACCGCGCTTTTGGAGGGGAAGTGAGCAAAGTAAAAATACACAATCAGCGCTCTCATCTTAAAGTAATTGCGCTAATAGCGAATTCTTGGCAAATATACCAGAGAGTGAGGGTAATTACCCTTGCTAAAATTACCATGAACAAATTAGACAACCGCTTCATAAATTTAGTGGAGCTATTTTAGCAGCATGGCAAACTTGTAAATGCTGGTATACAGTTCGCTTTTGTTGTATTAATTCTTCAGTTTACTCATATTGATGATAAAGGTAGAGGCATGACTAACGACTCAATAATGGAACCCGCCTTTCTATTACCCGACTTAATTGCTATTCAGCGTTCTAGTTTTCGCTGGTTTTTGGAAGAAGGGTTAATAGAAGAACTAAATTCCTTTAGTCCCATCACTGATTATACGGGTAAGCTCGAGCTACACTTCTTGGGTCAAAACTACAAAATGAAGGAACCCAAGTACAGCGTTGAGGAAGCGAAGAGACGCGATAGTACTTACGCTGTACAGATGTACGTGCCAACTCGCTTAATTAATAAAGAAACGGGGGAAATCAAAGAGCAAGACGTATTTATTGGTGATTTGCCTTTGATGACAGACCGAGGCACGTTTATTATCAATGGTGCTGAACGGGTTATCGTCAATCAAATTGTTCGTTCTCCTGGCGTTTACTATAAATCAGAAATCGATAAAAACGGGCGCCGTACTTATTCAGCTTCGTTGATACCAAACCGAGGAGCTTGGCTGAAATTTGAAACTGACCGTAACGATTTGGTATGGGTACGTATCGATAAAACTCGTAAATTGAGCGCTCAAGTGCTTTTGAAAGCGCTTGGCTTATCAGACAACGAAATTTTCGATGCTTTACGTCACCCTGAGTATTTTCAAAAAACAATTGAAAAAGAAGGACAGTTTTCCGAAGAAGAAGCGTTAATGGAACTGTACCGTAAGCTCAGACCAGGTGAACCTCCAACGGTATTGGGAGGACAACAACTGCTCGACTCGCGGTTCTTCGATCCTAAACGCTATGACTTAGGAAGAGTAGGTAGATATAAGCTCAATAAAAAACTGCGTCTTTCGGTTCCCGAACCAACGCGCGTTTTGACTCCTACCGACATATTAGCAGCAGTCGATTACCTGATCAACCTTGAATTTGATATTGGTAACACTGACGACATTGACCATTTAGGTAATCGTCGAGTCCGAAGCGTAGGAGAATTATTACAAAACCAGGTTCGAGTTGGACTCAACCGTTTAGAGCGGATAATTCGCGAACGGATGACAGTCTCTGATGCAGAAGTATTAACTCCTGCTTCGTTAGTTAACCCAAAACCATTGGTTGCTGCCATCAAAGAATTCTTTGGTTCTTCGCAGTTGTCGCAATTCATGGACCAAACTAATCCTTTAGCAGAATTAACCCACAAACGGCGCCTTTCTGCACTTGGTCCTGGTGGTTTAACTCGTGAGCGTGCAGGGTTTGCGGTTCGTGATATTCACCCCTCACACTACGGACGAATTTGCCCGATTGAAACACCAGAAGGTCCAAACGCGGGTTTGATAGGTTCACTCGCAACCCACGCGCGCGTCAATCAATATGGCTTTTTAGAAACACCTTACCGTCAAGTTGAAAACGCCAAAGTTCGGTTAGACTTGCCCGTTGTTTACATGACCGCAGACGAAGAAGATGATTTGCGGGTAGCAGCAGGTGACGCGATGACCGACGAAAACGGTTATTTAAAAGGACAAGTTCCTATCCGTTACCGTCAGGAATTTTCGACCACAACCCCAGAACAAGTAGACTGTGTAGCTGTATCACCCGTACAGATAGTCTCAGTTGCTACAAGTATGATTCCATTCTTGGAGCATGATGACGCGAACCGAGCGCTGATGGGTTCCAACATGCAACGTCAAGCGGTGCCACTGTTAAAACCAGAACGCCCATTAGTCGGTACAGGTTTAGAAGCACAAGGCGCCCGTGACTCTGGGATGGTAATAGTATCACGTACAGATGGTGATGTATCATACGTAGATGCTACGGAGATTCGTGTTCGTCCAAGAATCAAGAATGCTGACGGCGAAATTTCCACAAAAGCATCAGATACGAGAGAAATAAAATATTACCTTTCCAAATACCAGCGCTCAAACCAAGATACCTGTTTGAATCAGAAACCCTTGGTGCGGATGGGTGAAAAAGTAGTAGCTGGGCAAGTACTCGCTGATGGTTCTTCTACCGAAGGTGGAGAATTAGCACTCGGACAAAATATTGTCGTCGCGTACATGCCTTGGGAAGGTTACAACTACGAAGACGCGATTTTAATTAGCGAACGATTAGTACAAGACGACATATACACCTCAATCCACATTGAAAAATATGAAATTGAGGCACGCCAAACCAAACTAGGTCCCGAAGAAATTACGCGAGAAATTCCCAACGTTGGGGAAGACGCATTACGTCAACTCGATGAACAAGGCATCATTCGTATCGGCGCCTGGGTAGAATCTGGAGATATTCTCGTAGGTAAGGTAACACCCAAAGGTGAATCTGACCAACCACCCGAAGAAAAATTATTACGAGCAATATTTGGTGAAAAAGCTCGTGATGTTCGTGATAACTCGCTGCGTGTACCAAACGGTGAAAAAGGACGGGTCGTTGATGTCCGCCTATTTACTCGCGAACAAGGCGATGAATTGCCTCCAGGTGCTAACATGGTAGTACGTGTGTATGTAGCACAAAAACGTAAAATCCAAGTTGGCGATAAAATGGCAGGGCGCCACGGAAATAAAGGAATTATTTCCAAGATATGTCCTCTAGAAGATATGCCCTACTTGGCAGATGGCAGCACAGTTGATATCGTGCTAAATCCTTTAGGTGTACCTTCGCGGATGAACGTAGGACAGGTATTTGAGTGTTTACTAGGTTGGGCAGGGCACAACTTAGGAGTACGCTTCAAAATTACCCCATTCGATGAAATGTACGGAGAAGAATCTTCGCGAGCCATCGTCCACGGCAAATTACAAGAAGCGCGTGACGAAACAGGAAAAGATTGGGTATATAACCCGGATGAACCAGGAAAAATCATGGTTTACGACGGACGTACAGGCGAACCATTTGACCGTCCAATAACAGTGGGTGTTGCCTATATGCTCAAGCTCGTACACTTAGTAGACGATAAAATCCACGCCCGCTCAACAGGCCCCTACTCACTTGTTACGCAACAACCCTTGGGTGGTAAAGCACAACAAGGTGGACAGCGTTTCGGAGAAATGGAAGTATGGGCACTCGAAGCATTCGGCGCCGCGTATACCTTACAAGAATTGCTAACCGTCAAATCTGACGACATGCAAGGACGTAACGAAGCTTTGAACGCGATAGTCAAAGGCAAAGCTATTCCTCGACCTGGTACGCCTGAATCATTCAAGGTACTAATGCGCGAGTTGCAATCACTTGGCTTAGATATTGCGGTTCACAAAGTGGAAACCCAAACCGATGGAAGCTCACTCGACGTTGAAGTCGATTTGATGGCAGATGTTGGTAATCGTCGTACACCACCACGACCCACCTATGAGTCTCTATCTTCTCGCGACGCAGACGAAGAAGAGTAATGAGTGCGCTCGTGCGCTCGTAATGAGTACTGAGTGATGAGTGATAAGTGATGAGTGATAAGTAGAAAGAAGTTTTAACTCATAACTCCTAACTCCACTCAGCACGCAGCACTCAGTACGAGCGCACTTAAAAATTGAATACTCCTCACATCACGGTGAATAGCTGTGTATTTAAACAACTTGTTAAGTTTAATTCCGTCCTAAGAGATAAAAATGAGACCAGGTCAAAACAATCAGTTCGATTACGTTAAAATCGGCTTGGCTTCACCCGAACGAATTCGCGTATGGGGTGAAAGAACGTTACCCAACGGTCAGGTAGTCGGAGAAGTTACCAAACCGGAAACGATTAATTATCGTACTTTGAAACCAGAGATGGATGGGCTTTTTTGCGAGCGCATCTTTGGTCCAGCAAAGGATTGGGAATGTCACTGTGGTAAATACAAGCGCGTCCGTCACCGTGGTATAGTTTGCGAACGCTGCGGTGTGGAAGTTACTGAGTCGCGAGTCCGGCGCCATCGCATGGGATATATCAAGTTGGCTGCACCAGTAGCTCACGTTTGGTATTTAAAAGGTATTCCTTCTTATATATCCATCCTGCTTGATATGCCGTTGCGGGATGTAGAACAAATAGTATATTTCAACTCTTACGTTGTATTAAATCAAGGTAATGCGGAAACGCTAACCTACAAGCAACTTCTTAGTGAAGACCAGTGGTTAGAAATTGAAGACCAAATCTACGCCGAAGATTCTCAACTTGTTGGTGTTGAAGTAGGTATTGGCGCCGAAGCTTTATTAAGATTGCTTGCCGATATTAACTTAGAACAAGAAGCAGAAAACCTTCGCGAAGAAATTAACACAGCCAAAGGTCAAAAACGTGCCAAGTTAATTAAGCGTCTGCGGGTTATTGATAACTTTATCGCGACTGGAAGCAAACCTGAGTGGATGGTAATGACGGTTATTCCCGTAATTCCACCAGATTTACGTCCAATGGTGCAACTCGATGGTGGACGATTTGCCACCAGCGACTTAAACGATTTGTACCGTCGCGTAATTAACCGTAATAACCGACTAGCACGTTTACAAGAAATTCTGGCGCCAGAAATCATCGTCCGTAACGAAAAACGGATGTTACAAGAAGCAGTAGACGCGCTCATCGATAACGGTCGTCGTGGACGCACCGTAGTCGGCGCCAATAATCGTCCATTAAAGTCATTATCTGACATTATCGAAGGAAAACAAGGACGATTCCGTCAAAACTTACTTGGTAAACGGGTTGACTACTCAGGTCGTTCGGTAATCGTAGTTGGACCAAAATTACACATTCACCAATGTGGGTTGCCACGAGAAATGGCAATTGAATTGTTCCAACCGTTTGTTATTAACCGCTTAATTCGCAGCGGTATGGTTAATAACATCAAAGCAGCCAAAAAACTAATTTCACGTAACGACCCGCAAGTTTGGGATGTTCTTGAAGAAGTAATCGAAGGACACCCAGTAATGCTAAACCGGGCGCCAACGTTACACCGTTTAGGTATTCAAGCCTTTGAACCAATATTAGTAGAAGGTCGGGCAATTCAATTACACCCCCTCGTATGTCCAGCATTTAACGCTGACTTCGACGGTGACCAAATGGCGGTACACGTCCCACTTTCTTTAGAATCGCAGGCAGAAGCACGCTTGTTAATGCTAGCTTCAAATAACATTTTGTCACCTGCTACAGGTAGACCAATTATTACCCCTAGCCAAGACATGGTCTTGGGAGCATATTACTTAACTGCAGAAAATCCTGGTGCAACAAAAGGTGCTGGTAAATATTTTGCCTCACTAGATGACGTAATCATGGCATTCGAGTCAGCGCAAGTCGATATCCACGCTTATATATATGTCAGATTCGATGGAGAAGTAGAATCGGACGAAGCAGATACAGTGCCTATCGAAGAAAACAAGAACTCAGACGGAACTGTTACAAAAATGTACAAATACCGCCGTGTTCGTGAAGATGATAAAGGAAATGTACTTTCTCAATATGTACGCACTACGCCAGGTCGCGTTATTTACAATAAAGCAATTCAAGAAGCACTAGCAAGTTAGTAGAGACGCGATTAATCCCTTCGGGAAATCCTCCGGATAACGCGTCTCTACCAAGTGCTGAGTGCTGAGTATAAGAAGTACTCAGAACTCAGCACTTCAATACTCAGCACTTCAAAACTCAGCACTCAAAACTCAGCACTTTTAACTTATATTATGGCTAACGAGAATTATGTTTTTCGTAATCGTGTAGTTGATAAAGGTCAACTACGTAATTTAATTTCTTGGTCTTTTATTAATTACGGAACAGCGCGTACAGCAGTAATGGCAGATAAACTCAAAGCTTTGGGTTTTCGCTATGCGACAAAAGCAGGGGTCTCCATCAGTGTTGATGATTTGATGGTTCCTCCAACCAAGCGTAGTTTACTTGAAGCTGCTGAAGAAGAAATTAGCGCTACAACAGAACGCTACACTCGTGGTGAAATCACAGAAGTTGAACGTTTCCAAAAGGTAATTGATACTTGGAACGGTACAAGTGAAGCACTTAAAGACGAAGTTGTTCGCTACTTTAAGAGTACCAACCCTCTTAACTCTGTATATATGATGGCGTTCTCTGGCGCCCGTGGTAATATTTCCCAGGTACGGCAATTAGTTGGGATGCGGGGTTTGATGGCAAATCCGCAAGGGGAAATTATTGACTTACCAATTAAAACTAACTTCCGTGAAGGGTTAACTGTTACTGAGTATATTATTTCTTCTTACGGTGCCCGTAAAGGGTTAGTTGATACAGCGTTACGTACAGCGGACTCTGGTTATCTTACCCGTCGTTTGGTGGACGTATCTCAAGACGTAATTATTCGGGAAATAGATTGCGGTACAGACCGTGGTATTCCAATTACTGCTATGACCGAAGGTGATAAAACCTTAATACCTTTGGCAACTCGTTTGATGGGACGAGTAATTGGTGAACAAGTTCGTCATCCCAAAACTAAAGAAATTATTGCCGAACGTAATACACCCGTTACCGAGGAATTAGGTAAACGTATTGAAAAGTCTGGTGTGCAATGGGTAGTAGTACGTTCTCCTCTGACTTGCGAAGCTGCGCGAAGTGTTTGTCAACATTGTTACGGATGGAGTTTGGCACACGCCAAAATGGTAGACTTGGGCGAAGCAGTGGGAATCATTGCCGCGCAAAGTATCGGTGAACCTGGTACCCAGTTAACCATGCGTACTTTCCACACAGGTGGTGTATTCACTGGTGAGGTTGCTAAACAAGTTCGCTCTGAACACGAAGGCGCCGTTAAGTTTACCAAAAAATTACGAACACGTCCTTACCGAACTCGTCACGGTGAAGATGCTTTGTATGTAGAAACCAACGGTAACATCACAATTGAAGATAGCGCGGGCACCGTTACCGAAGTTGCTATTACCCAAGGAAGTACACTTTACGTCAACAGTGGTCAAAAAGTTAAAGTCGGGCAACTCGTTGCAGAAGTTTTATTACCTGGACGTGGACGTGGTAACACCGAAAAAGCAGTAAAAGACGTAGCTACCGACCTTGCAGGTGAAGTTAAATTTTCTGAAGTTGTCGCAGAACAAAAAACCGACCGTCAAGGCAACACAACTACCACTGCATCTAGGGGTGGTTTGATATGGATTTTGTCGGGTGACGTATATAACTTACCACCAGGCGCCGAACTAGTTGTAAATAACGGTTCGAGTATAGAAACAAACGGGGTACTCGCAGAAACCCAACTTACAACAGTTCATGGTGGTGTAGTACGTTTGCCTTCGATTGAACCAGGTAAAAATACTAGAGAAATCGAAATCATTACCGCTTCGGTAGTTCTCGACTCGGCAACCGTAACTAAAGAAAGTACTCAAGGTCGCAATAACTATTTGGTAACAACTGGAAATAACCAAGTATTTAACCTACGTGCAACTCCGGGTACAAAAGTGCAAAACGGTCAAGTCGTCGCAGAACTTATTGACGACCGCTACCGTACCACCACAGGTGGTTTACTCAAGTTCGCAGGTGTGGAAGTCCAGAAAAAGGGCAAAGCCAAACTTGGTTACGAAGTCACCGTTGGCGGTAGCCTATTATGGATACCCGAAGAAACACACGAAGTTAACAAAGATATTTCATTGTTACTTGTCGAAGATGGTCAATTTGTCAACGCTGGCGATGAAATTGTTAAAGACATCTTCTGTCAAAATAGCGGTGTTATCGAAGTCACCCAGAAAAACGACATTCTCCGCGAAGTCGTAGTAAAACCAGGTGAACTACTAATGGCCGATGACCCAGAAGCAGTAATGGGACGCGATGGAACATTTGTACAGCCTGGTGAAGAGTTGATGGGGCAAGTCGCCACAGAACTACGATATATCGAGTACGTCGAATCACCCGAAGGTCCGGCATTAATATCACGTCCTGTTGTGGAATTTGCTGTACCTAGCGAGCCAGATGTGCCATCAACAACATCTGTAAGTCAACACACGGGACGTTCGATTCAACTACGAGCTGTACAACGCCTTCCATACAAAGACTCAGAGCGCGTTAAGTCAGTAGAAGGTGTAGAACTTCTACGTACACAGTTAGTATTAGAAATCGACGATTCCGTAGGAGACCAAGACCACAATGCTTCACCATTGGCAGCGGACATCGAATTAGTACCAGATAGTGAAGACTCTGATATTCAACGTTTACAATTAGTAATCCTCGAATCACTCGTAATTCGTCGCGATATTTCCGCAGATGCAACTCAAGGATCGACACAAACTAATCTTGAAGTCGAAGATGGACAAACCATTGCTCCTAATGCTGTAGTTGCTCGCACCCAAATTCTATGTAAAGAAGGTGGTGTTGTGCGCGGTGTCCAAAAAGGCGCCGAAGCTGTTCGTCGTTGTTTAGTCTTACGTAACAACGATGTTCTAAACTTAACCGCAACTGGGGCGCCTCTCGTAAATAAAGGCGACTTAATAGTTGAAGGTTCTGCCATTGCACCAGGAGTATTTGCTCCTGAATCTGGACAAGTAATAAGCGTATCTTCTGGTACAGATAACGGGGGAGCAAACTCAGAAGCCGCGTTAGCGACTTCTGGTTCAACCATCAAAATACGTATCGGGCGCCCTTATCGCGTTAGTCCTGGTGCAGTACTCCAAGTCGAAGATGGTGGCTTAGTACAACGGGGTGATAACTTAGTACTACTCGTGTTTGAACGTGCCAAAACTGGGGACATTATCCAAGGTCTACCTAGAATTGAGGAATTGCTCGAAGCGCGCAAACCGAAAGAAGCTTGTATATTGGCAAAACGCAGTGGCGAAGTCAAAGTCGTTTATGGCGATGGCGATGAAGCAATTGGACTTAAAGTTATTGAGTCAAACGGCGTTGTTACAGATTACAATCTTGGCCCCGGACAAAACTTAATAATCTCCGATGGTCAACAGGTTTCGGCTGGGCAACAACTAACCGATGGTCTTGCTAACCCCCACGAAATCTTGGAACTGTTCTTCAACCTTGGTCATGAAGACGGTATTTATGCCTGTGCTAGCGTTGCTCTACAAAAAGTTCAAAACTTCCTCGTTGACCAAGTGCAATCAGTATACCAATCTCAAGGTATTGATATTGCCGACAAACACATCGAAGTTATCGTTCGTCAGATGACTTCTAAAGTGCGCGTCGATGATGGTGGTGATACGACAATGCTACCTGGTGAGTTGGTTGAGTTGCGCCAAATCGAGCAGGTTAACGAAGCAATGGCAATTACAGGTGGCGCCCGTGCCCAGTACACACCAATGCTGTTAGGTATTACTAAAGCATCTTTGAATACCGATAGCTTTATTTCTGCCGCATCATTCCAAGAAACAACACGGGTATTAACGGAAGCTGCAATCGAAGGGAAATCTGACTGGTTGCGCGGTTTGAAAGAAAACGTAATTATTGGACGTTTGATTCCCGCAGGTACAGGTTTCAATACTTACGAGGAGCCTGGTATCGTTGATGACTACTCAACTGATATGGGTACTGGTGTTTTAGATGAGGTCGAAGACTCTCTCGACATGGTTCTTGATGACCGTACCGCACGTAACTATAACTTAGATGCTCCAGGTCTTGTTGATGGTAGCTACGGTGGCTCAACTCGTCGTAATAACTCCATTCTTGATGATGAAGACTTCATGGTGTCAGAAGTTAGCGACCTTGCTGACGAGGACGACTACGAAGAAGATGAACCTGATGATGCAGAAGAAGATGATTTTGAAGAATAAAGACAATTTGTCTTTCTCTTTCAAAATATCTTTGTAGAACCCCCTAATTATAGAGACCGTAAATTTACGGTCTCTATTGTGTATATATGTATACTGGTTTAGGATGCGATTGTGACTTTGACGTTTCGCGGTAGATAATCGGCGCCACCACTATTTAATTTATTGGCACAAAAACCAAGATCACGAACTTGATTTGGCTCAATTACCCGTCCCCAGTCTAATGGCGTAACTATGTACTCACTGCCTTTCTGTTTGAAGGTGCCATTCCAAGAGTTGTTAATAGCAGCTTTATCCATATTGAATGTGAGTTGCCAATTTTGAACCTTTGTTGAGTTAGAATTTCCTACTTTAAAAGTCACACAAAATCCTGATTGCCAATCAGAGTCTGTTGTTGTTGTTACTTGAAGCTGCCCAGAGGAAGAAGATAAACGAGAAGCAGATGTAGGTGATGATACAGGCGCCAAAAGTAGTTGTTTTGTTGGCCCATTTGTTGTACGTGCAACTGGTACTGGTGGCTTATACTTAACTGGCAATATCCTCGAAAGCATTACTTGCTTAGGAGCGTCGATTGTTTGCCAATCTGAGAGCAAAATTCCAGCAGTATCGGAACTATTAGGATTCCAACTCCAGTAGGCGTAACTTAAATTTTTATCGCGGATAAAATCAACTAGTTTATTTTGCCAAATACCCTCAATTGAACTTTTATCTACTTGTTTACCACCAAATTCACCAATCCAAATTGGTGCTATTTTTTGACGCTCAATGTAATAAAAACCTGTTTCCCACCGCTGAAGCATATTTTTGGGAAAGCTTTTATCGGAAAAATAAGGCTTATTAAACACACCTGGCCCGTATTCGTGTGGCGAATAAACTATTTTGTTGCGTTTTTTTAACCGCACTCTAAAACGTCTGACACCTTCTAAGTTACCTCCCCACCAATGGTTAGTTAACTTTTGTCCTGGTACGTTTAACTCTACTCCCTCAACAATAATTAACCAGTTGGGATTTATCCTCAAAATCGCATTCCCTGCGCGCTCGGCAGCTAGGCGCCAGTCTGTACTTAGGTCATTTGTACCCCAACTTGCTCGACCATGTGGTTCGTTTTTCAAGTCGGCGCCAATGATATTAGCTTGATTTTTGTAGCGTTGCGCTAATAGGCGCCAGGTGTCAATCCAGTCAGCTTCGGTAAAACCATCGCCATACCACAGTTCCGGAATACGTTTGGTATTAAGACGGTGACTATCAAGAACAATCATTAACCCTTGACGTTCGGCTTCTTTAACAACAATATCCATCACTTCAAGGGGTGTTTTACCCTCAAGTTCTTTATTACTGCCTATTGTGTAATTAACAGCAGAAATACTATCACTCCGTAGTGCTTCGACTGAATAGGGTAAGCGAATGGTGTTATAACCTAAACTTTTAATCTGAGAAAGCATTTCTTTATAGTCACGTGACCATAATCCATGCGGTACATGAGTTTCAGTTTCCATCCCAAACCAGTTTACACCTTGGAGTAAAACAGTCTTTCCTTTCGCGTCAATAATTCTTGTTCCATTTGTAGATAGTGGAAACTCAACATTCATCGCAGCAATAGCAGTATTGCCCATCGTGCTGTTAGGTAATTGACTCAATAACCCACTCAACAACACAACTAATGCAACAGTAAATACAAAAAATCGTTGGTAAAACTGAATTCTTCGCCTTTTCATATTGGGGGGTATATAGCATTGTATGTGTACCAAGATTTCCTTTGCCACTTGGATATTTTCCTGTCACAAAGTTTGCGCTCTACCAATCAGCTATACATATGATTCCCATCATATGCACAGCGCCATTGTTCGTCCACCCTACCAACTAATTTTAGTTAGCACTCTTAATATTAGTCGAACAATATTTATATAATTACTTTACATATACTTCACATTGTCTTTACCTAAGTCAATTTTTATTGTGTTAAAAGCAAATACAGTAATCAAATTTTAAAAAATTATTTTACTTGCCAATTGATTTAAACTGAGATTTAAAATCAGGTACGTTGTAAGCATTATTTCTTGCTAAAATTGAAGTCTTTTTTCATTTTATAAATTTTATCTACTCTATTTTCATGATGTTTGTTATTATAACTATTCATTGATTTACTATTATGTTAAATATATATTTATAGGGATAATGTATAAATACCATAATTTTAACTATGTACTTTTTGAGTTATATCAATACTGCTCGGTTAAAAATCTAATCCCCCAAACCTTCGCGACTTCGGGGGCTTTAAGTTTTCTTTTCCCCGCGAAGAGAGCGGGGGGCTAGGGGGATAAATTCGGGTATACAAACTTTAATCGAGTTATATTGTGAGCTATATATATCTCGATGGCTGCTTTATTAAAAATGTTCCCAACTATTATGAAATAGTTTAACTACTTAATCATATATATGTTTGTTTGCTACTTTCATAACAAATTATTTAAATCTATTAACGTTTTTTGATTCAATGCTAAATTCAATTATACAAGTATTTATACTTAATTGAGTAAAATGGTTATGACAAAAGCTAAAGAAACGTACAGATAATAGAATTTACAGTAATGACGATAAAACAAAATAATTCCATGAAAGGGAGTTAGACAAAAACGGCATGATTGACGATTTATGGGCATCTTCGTTTGCGGTGCCCCGTTAAGCTCTGTAATTATTAAGTTGTAAAATTAAATGTGTGATATAAATTAAAATAGGTTACAATTAAATACTCAAGCATTAAGTCACTGTTTTTGACTTTGACCTGAAACGCAGGCGTGCTATTTATCGAGCATAGTAGTCAGGTAAAGGAGGGTGGTTGGAACGTTCTATAATTATTAAGTAACACAGTCAAGCATCCGCGCGTTTTGGCTCAAGACCAAAGACTAGCAATAAAGTCATAAAAACAAGCATTTTTGTTATCATTTACTTATCCCCAATTACCCATGCGGCTTAAGCTTATTCTAACTATGTAATTTGTACGAGTATTATGGGTGATATCTATCGGTATCATACCATTGACTACTAGCCAACCGAAAATCAAATAATGATAACTATGTGCGGCAAGTCAACTTGCACTTGTAGTGTCAAAAAAAAATCCAGGTTAAGCTAGAAAAGAAAGTTTGAGTTAAGCTTCCACTCTCCAGTGGTTTTAAGTAAAACTCATTCTCACACCGGGTATATTCTTAAAGTTGGCATTGTCCTTACTCCATGCTGCGAATCATCACTCAGCAGGCAGACGTTCGAGCAGAACTACAACGCATCTGCGATCGCACTCACTCAGAACAAGTTGTTCATAAAGAAGCAACAGTACGCGAAGTGTTGCAAGCAGTCCAACGCCAAGGCGATAAAGCTGTATTGCATTACACTGCGGAATTTGACAATCAAGTTTTAAAAGCACCAGAACTGCGCGTTTCTGCCTCAGAAATCGACGCAGCTTACGAAGCGGTGTCAAAAGAACTACTTGAATCAATTCGGCTCGCGTGTCGGCAAATCGAGGCATTTCATCGTCAGCGTGTCCCTAAAAGCTGGGTACACTTTGGTGATGATGATATTGTTCTTGGCAAGCGTTACACTCCTGTAGACCGTGCAGGGCTATATGTACCTGGTGGTCGCGCATCGTACCCAAGTACGGTAATCATGAACGCCATTCCGGCTAAAGTCGCTGGTGTCCCTCGCGTTGTTATGGTGACACCTCCAGGTACAGGAAAAGGTATTAGCCCAGCAGTATTAGTAGCTGCACGCGAAGCTGGTATTAATGAAATATACAGAATCGGCGGTGCCCAAGCTATTGGTGCGTTGGCGTATGGTACTGAAACAATACCAAAAGTTGATGTAATTACAGGCCCAGGTAATATTTACGTTACCCTAGCCAAAAAGCTAGTATACGGTACTGTTGGCATTGACTCCCTGGCAGGACCAAGCGAAGTACTAATCATCGCTGACGAAACGGCAAATCCTGTTCATATTGCCGCTGACTTGTTGGCGCAAGCCGAACATGACCCAATGGCAGCAGCCATATTACTAACAACTGATGCAAAACTAGCCAAAAATGTCCAAGTGGCAGTAGAAAGACAGCTAGTAGACCATCCGCGACAACTAGATACTGAAAAATCGATTGCTCACTATGGTTTAATCGTAGTCGTCGAATCGCTATCAGCCGCAGCTGAACTATCGAATGAATTTGCACCCGAACATTTGGAGTTAGAAGTCGAAGACCCTTGGGCGTTGTTAACCGACATACGTCACGCAGGTGCGATTTTCTTAGGACATTCCACTCCCGAAGCTGTTGGTGACTACTTAGCTGGCCCTAACCATACGCTTCCTACTTCAGGTGCTGCTAGATATGCTTCTGCGCTTGGTGTCGAGACTTTTCTAAAGCACTCAAGCATTATTCAGTACTCACAAATAGCACTCGCCAAAGTCGCAGGCGCCATCGATTCTCTAGCCACTGCCGAGGGTTTACCTTCTCACGCTGATTCAGTAAGGCGCCGAGTACAGAAAGAATCAGATTCTGAGTTAGATAACCCAGATTAGGGTCAAAAGCAGGGGAGGCATACCCCTACTTCCACTTCATCAATTGTTAATTTTTCCTGCTTAATTTTGGCAAAAATGCCCATTAGGCTGCAAACTAAAAGTTTAGGGTAATACAAACCTTTCCTTGGTACTTTTAGTCCAGGAGCGCTCCTCGGAGGTTGACAGTGGTGCTTAACAAAATTTTAGTGGCTTTGGACGATTCGGGAATAGCCGACCGAGTAATTGAAACGGTACATCGTTTGGTACTTCCGAGCGATGGTAAAATTATTTTTTGTCATGTTTTTCCAACATCAAACTCGTTAGATGACCTTCCTTGTGACCGTCCACATCCCGAACCGTCGGCTACTTTATATCAACAAGTTGAAAAACAGCTACAATTATACCAAAGCGAATTAAGAGTCGATAGCGATATTGAACTAGTTACTGGCGACCCCGCAGAAGAAATCATCCGTCTTGGCAATATTTATAAAGCCGACCTAATTGTAATAGGTAGTCGTGGCTTAACAGGGATGACACGCATTGTTAAAGGTTCTGTCAGCAGTCAAGTAGTTGAAGATGCACCCTGTTCTGTTTTAGTTGTAAAACCTGGTTAAATTGTAGAGACGTTACATGTAACGTCTCTACTAGTAATATTTTGCTAGTATAAAACAAATTATACACTGCAAATGCTACTTAACAACCGCTACCGTGTAATACAAACTCTGGGAAGTGGTGGATTTGGTGAAACTTTTTTAGCAGAAGATACCCAAATGCCATCACTCCGTCGTTGTGTTGTTAAGCAGCTTAAACCTATTCAAAATAATCCCCAAATTTATCAGCTAGTACAAGAACGTTTTCAACGCGAAGCAGCAATATTAGAAGAATTAGGTGGCGCCCATACACAAATACCTATTTTATACGCTTACTTTCAATCAGATGGGCAATTTTACTTAGTTCAAGAGTGGATAGAAGGTGATACTCTCACGCGCAAGTTTTTACATCAAGGATTGTGGAATGAAAATCAAGTTCGTGAATTGCTTGTAAATTTGTTACCTGTTTTATCTTACGTTCACACCAAACATATAATTCACCGTGACATTAAACCCGATAATATTATTGTGCGGCGCCAAGACGGTAAACCAGTTTTGATTGATTTTGGCGCCGTGCGCGAATCGATGGCGACTGTGTTAAACTCCCAAGGTACACCCACTAGCTCAATTATTATTGGTACACCAGGTTACATGCCATCTGAACAAGCAGCTGGTAGGGCAATGTATGGAAGCGATATATATAGTTTGGGTATAACAGCTATTTATTTACTAACAGGTAAACAACCGCACGAGTTAGAAACCGATGTCCAAACAGGGGAAATAATTTGGGATAATTTTGCTTCTCAAGTTAGTCCTGCATTGAAGCAAATCTTAGATAAAGCAATTAGATATCATCCCCGTGAACGCTACTTAAGTGCGTCAGACATGCTTTATGATTTGAAAAGCACTGCACAAACGATATATCATAACGTCCAAGAAACAGTACATAAAACAGTACAGGTAGCGCCACAAACATCACTGCCACCAGTTACTACTACAAGTAAAAGTCGAAATAGGATTTCTAGTGCTAGCTTAATTTTGGCAGGAATCATTGGCGCCTTAATAATTTTACCTTTAATTACTAAATTTTCTCCTTTTCAAGTTACAGATACAAAAATACCTACAAATATAGTTAGTAATGATTATTATTGGCTATCACAACGACCAGTAACCGATGCTGATTTAAAAGGAAAAAGTGCTTTGGAGTTGGATATAATGCGTAATTCTATTTTTGCGCGATTAGGGCGCCGTTTTGACACTCCAGGATTACAAAGCCATTTTAATCAACAGTCGTGGTATCGTCCGCAATACTCTCCAAAAGAATTTGACTCCTCAAAATTTCTATCAGATTTAGAAATGAATAACGCTGCCTATATTAATCAATATCAAACAAAAAATAATCTACACTACTTTAGGTAAATTTATAACTGGTCAGTGATACACTGCTGATTTATACAGAAGTTGTAGAATATTAAGGCAACACCCTTGTCATGAACGCTCAATTACTGTAATGCTGCTCAATACCCGCTATCGCGTGATACAGACTCTAGGAAGCGGTGGGTTTGGAGAAACCTTCCTTGCTGAAGATACTCAAATGCCATCCAAGCGTCGCTGTGTCATTAAACAGCTAAAACCAATCAATAACAATCCTGAAATTTACCAACTTGTTAAGGAACGGTTTCAGCGCGAAGCGGCTATTCTAGAGGAACTTGGTGATAATAGTAATCAAATTCCCCGGCTATATGCCTATTTTTCTGAAAATGGACAGTTTTACCTAATTCAAGAATATATCGAAGGGCAAACTCTCAACGCCAAAGTCCAATCTCAGGGTGTTATGAGTGAAAATGCCGTTCGCGATATTTTAATTAGTCTTTTACCTGTACTTGATTATGTTCACGGTCGAGGTATTGTTCACCGTGATATCAAACCTGATAATATCATTATTCGTCACCTTGATGGTAAACCAGTACTAATAGATTTTGGCGCCGTGAAGGAGACAATTGGTACAGTTGTTACACCCTCTGGTAATTCCACAAGGTCAATAGTAATTGGAACACCAGGATTTATGCCTAGTGAACAGTCGGTAGGTAGACCAATGTTTGCTAGTGATATTTATAGTTTGGGAATGACGGCAATTTTTTTACTAACAGGTAAATTGCCCCAGGAAATACCAAACGACCCAGCGACAGGTGTAATATTATGGCGCCAGTATGCAAGTTCTTTGACACCAGGTTTTGCAATGGTGTTAGATAAAGCCATACAGTTTGTGCCTCAGCATCGCTTCAATAGTGCTAGAGACATGCTTATTGCTTTACAATCTCAAAATTCCGCTTCTATACCAACGGTCCCTTACTCCCAACCCCCCAACTATAACCAAGCTTCTTATCCACCACCACAAAATACGGTTCCCATCAGTCCTGCGAACCAACAATACCAACAATACCAACAACCAAATACACCACCCATTAATCAAAACAATGCACCTCAAATACCACGTTCGAGTAATACAAAAGGCATTATAATAGGCGCCGTAATTGGTGCTGGTTTACTTAGTGGTGCAATAGTTCTAGCTTCAATGTTAAATCGTCAAGGTCAACAAGTTGCAGATACAGACCCTACACCTGTTGCAACATTGAGCGAGCAAACACCAACACCATCTCCAACACTAGACGACTCTGAACCACCTGTAATATCAAGACCTAAAAATCGAATTACCCCTAGACCAATCCGAACACGTGAACCAGAAGTAGTTCCAACTCCTATAGATTCAGAATTTCCAACCGATACTTCAACACCAATTGAAACAACAGAACCTTTACCATCACTGTCTCCAACTCCAACACCTGAAATTACAAATACAAAAGCTCCAGATGTAGTTGTTCCTACAGTAATACCAAAACAAACACCATCAAATCCACCACAAGCACAATCATCACCAACAGAGTTTGTAGAAAATTATTACAACGGTATTAATAATAAAAACTTACAAAAAACTTGGAATCAGTTGACTCCGACTTTGCGAAGTAATCGTAAACTTCACCCTAGAGGTTTTGATTCATACATTGGTTGGTGGGATGGACAAGTTCAACAAGTTCAAGTAGATAGAATTAATTTAGTAGAGCAAAATGACTCAAGAGCTACAGTCGATGCACAATTGAATTATGTGCTTAGGAATGGTAAACAAGCTCCTGCTTCGGTACGTTTTTCCTTGGTATGGGACGCTGAGTCTAACCAATGGCTAATTAGTGATGCTCGATAGTTAGTTAGGAATTAGGAATTAGGAATTAGGAATTAGGAATTAGGAGTTATGAGTTATGAGTGCTTTTTACTCAGCACTCAGCACTCAGCACTTTCTACTAATTTGCAACTTCTGCCATTTCAATAACGCGCCCATCATAATCTTTAACCAAAAAGTTCATGGGCTTGCGACTGCGAATTTTAAATTTCAAGCCGCGTACTTCCACACGCATTAAAATCAACTCTAGTGCATCGTTGTCGAAACAAACGTGACGCTGTTGATTTTTGGCACCTAGACTGGCGCCTGTAATAACGTGTAGTTGGGTATTTTTCTTGAGTTGATACCAAAGCCCCTCACTTGCATTACTCATACTACGACTTCCCGAATAGCTGGGAGTTGTTGACATGTATAAAGGGTCAATTCCGGCGGCGCCGATGGTTTGTTCGTAATTATAGTAATAGTGCAGAGGTACTTCAGCAGCAGGTAAATCGAGCAAACCTTCGTATAATTGTCGAGCGATTTCTAAATCTGACACCATTACCGTGTATACTTTTGGCGCACTAGTCAAAAACATCCACATGGCGCCAGCATAAGCTGCCAGCAGCATTACCATAATGCCTTGGGTGGACATTAAACCATCCAGCGCAGGCAAGAACGACGCCAGGGTAAGGTGAGGAAAGGGAGCTAAACTAACTGCTATAAACATGAAAACCGGAGTGTTTTATATAAAGGAGCCAATGACAAATTGTATGGAGATTAGGACTTAAATTATAAGTCTGTGTTTCCAGTGTATCAATTACAAACAAGTCTAAACGGTTGCGCTTTAATCATACCTTCCCCAAAATAGGCAAAAAATAACTAAACTTTATCTTGCTTATTTTAGTTATTAGTAACAAATTTCAATTATCTTTCGTTACGACCCGTGCAAATACCACACTTCCCCGAAGCTAACCACCCGCTTGTGAAATCACTGTTTCACCATAGCGACCATGAACTGTTAACTTTATTCCAGCAGCATCCGGAGGCTGGTAAGTTCTTCACGGCGATGTTTTGCCGCTATAGTCCTATAGTTTACACCTTGATTCGCCATTCTGCTCGCTCACCAGTTCAAGCAGATTATTTATTTGCTCTCACATGGAAACATGTGTACCATGAACTTGCTGGTCTTGATTTAAATCAGCAGATTAACGAGAACTTAACGCTGCAAAATTGGCTGATTAACATGACAGCTTATTGTATCAACGAAATTGAATTACCACCCACAGAAGCAATTCACTATTCACTCAAAGCGACATCACCACCATTATGGTGCTATGTCGAACAAGCTTTGGAACAATTACCCCCAGTGCTGCGCTTAATGGTTTTGATGGCACAAACATTTCATTGGAGCGAAACCCGCATTGCTGCTTACCTTCAAGCCGAGGGTGAGAGTATTGCGCCTCATGAAGTAGCAAATTTTCTTCAGGAAGGTTATCGTATGTTAGAAGACAAATTGCCGACAGACATACGAGCCATATATTTAGGCGATAATATTCTTCCGGCAGCTTCTCAGTAGTATTACCGTCATGTGTGTTCTTTTTGTAAAAATAATTAGTTTCTAAATTCTTTTACTTAAACCCGACTACGGGAAGTTTTTTATGAGTCAAACACTAGTATCTTTATTTTCAAGCAGGCGAAGAATTAAAATTCAGCCCTATATTTACACTCTTCTTTTAACTTCTCTGTTTTTACCAGCAGTAGCAAATGCCGCCGATATTACCCAACAACTTCATTACCCAAGACAGTTAAGGGTAATGCCTGAGATGCGTGATGACGCGGATACTTTGCTGCGTATAGCAGAACAGCAACTCCAACAACAGGCGCCTTCTAAGGCAGTTGACTCATTACTAAAAGCGTTAGAGCTTTATTACTTCAAAAATGATTTAAAAGCAGAGGGTTTAGCTTTTGACTTACTTAGTCAAGCGTATATTCAGCTAGGACGCTTTAAAGAAGCAGAAGACGCAGCACGACGCCGTCTTGCAGTTGCACGAGATACTAAAGACCTTCGGGGTCAAGTTTTTGGTTTAAATAACGTAGGTAGTTTACTATTACAACAAGGAGACACGGCGCCTGCTTTTGAAGCATTTGCAGAAGCTGTAAGTATAGCAAACAGCATTAAGGAAATTGAAGGGCAGGGTTTATCGTTGAGTAATCTTGGTTTAGCAACCGCACGACTAGGTGATTACAACAAAGCGATTAAACTTTATGAAAATGCTTTAACCTACAGGCGCCAAACCCGTGACCCAATAGCTCTTGCGAATACGTATAATAACTTGGGCGAAGCATACCAAGCGGTTGGAGATTACCAAAACACCATTAGCACATTTGGCTATGCTTTACGACTAGCGAAAATGACAAGAGACCGTGTAAACGAATATCGTGCTATCGATGGACTAGTTACAGCGCACACCTCAGTTGGACGTAACGAACGCGCGTTTGAATTATTGGCACAGCGTTTAGAACTGGCGAAACAAGGGCAAGACCTAGGAGAGCAACTTATAACCTTTGAATCATATGCTCAATTCTACGAACAACAAGGTAAATATCAAACCGCACGCAACTTCTACGAACGAGCAATAGTGATATCACGCACCCTCGAAGATAGCAAAAAAGAGATTTATTTAGTTGATAGGCTAACGCGAATACTGAAAAAATAGCAAAATCTTGTGGGATGGGCATCGCAAGCCCCGTCCATCCCACAAGACAGGATACTAATTAAGGAAAACGTTTCCATTATTTTCAATTCGCAGTGCAGTTCTATCCATTGCGAAATCAGTAGTTTCCTGCATAGTCACTTCCAACATTCCAGACTCAGAACTTCTAGGTGTCACCATCAATAAACCACGGTCTTGACGATAGAAGGTAACTGTTGTAGGAACTCGTAGACCTTGCAGTGCTATCTCAGAACGACCAGCTAAAGTACGTAATTGTGTATCACCAACTGCTTGGAAGACAATTGGTGCATTAGTATTGTTAATTAAACGAACAGTAACGCGACCATCACTAGGAGATACTGCTGCAACAGCATTCTGATATCGACCACCCAAATTGCTTTGGTTTTGTTGAGACTGTCTTGAGTTGGTATAACCACCAGCAGGCCCATTTACACGTCTGCCAGTATTACTATCTATTTGGCTGTTGGGGATGCCACGGTTTGGATAGTTTAAAGGTTGTGGTGCTTCACCACCAACACCTAAGCGTGTTTGGTCGGGAGTTGGCGCCACTGCGGAGTTAGACATGCCCATTCCAGTAGCATTCATTCGGGTTGTATAGGCATTCGGCGTACATCCTTGGGGAACCATCACTCGGTTATTGTGGGGTTCTTCGTAAAAAATACTTGGACAAGGATTAATTTTAGAACCTGCACTCCTAACAGGCGCCTGCTGTGCTACTGCAATTGCAGGTAAACCAATAAGCATTCCACCAAAGATGGCGCCGAATAATTTAGCAGAATTACGTGATTTATTAGATTTAAGACTCATTGCGTTCTTCTCCTGAATGTCTAAATTAAATTCCAAATGTCAACTAAAAGTTAATGATTGCTGAGAATAAATTTTTTATTCGTTAAAATTTAAACACATTTAATTAGCTCGCGTTATATACACGAACCAATTAATGATTACACTCCTAAATTAACAACTCCTACTGATATATACCTCTAACTCTAGAAGTGAAGTCAATATGAGTTTAAATAAGTCTATAGAAGGGTATAATCAGCCCTAGGAAAGATTAAAAGTTAGTTAGATTTATGAAGCTAACCACGATTGAAATTGCTTTGTTTCTGCCAAGATAGGATGAATTGTAAACCAAGAACCGTCTGTATCGCGGTACTCAAAGATAAACAGACTATTTAATAGCGTGTGGTATTTAACATCATCTTTAATATGTTGCTTTTCTAAAACTTCAAATATTAAATCCCATTCTTGAGAATCAATTGGATTTGCCCGAAAATCTCGATAGCGTCGAATAACTGCTTCTACTGTGTCTCGCTCAAAAGGTGGGTCTTGTTCACGTAAGCATTCAAATACAAGTCCCAGTAAATCTCGAACGTGACCTCCACTTATTAAACACAACCTGTCAAGGGTTGAGTGCGAGTCGAATATTTGCTTGATTAACTTTAATCTTTCAACAGGACTCATATCTGGACTTACATCTGGAAAAGCACGTGCGAGTACGACTTGTCGCATCAGCGCTAATCCCACACTATTAATTTCTCCATTTCTATGTCGTACTGGTATCATAGACAATACGCGCGGCGCCACTCCTCCTCCCAAACGGTTTTGTAGCAAAGCATTGTCATTCGATAAAACCAAGGACATCGGTACAGTGTATACAATATGACAATTTATCCGGCGTAATTCCTCGCTGTGGTCGAGAAATATATGTTCTGGTAGCGAACGTCCAGAAGGTAAAGTATGAATATCTAATCGGTCAAGGTTATCGATAATAACGACTAGTCCTTTTTTACCTTTTGCTTTCAACTGGGTGTTTATATTTGAAAGCTCTTGATTGAGTAATTGCAGGATATTATCTGTGTGAGGTTCTAGATAATCACGCAGTTGTCGTCTACGATTGGGATTTTCCTTAGTTTTTGCGGTAATTTTAGCTGCACCAGCAGAGAACCCTTCGAGTTCCAAGTCGAGAGGTGTTTGCAAGAAATTATTGATTTCTCCAAATAGCTTATTAAAGTAGTTAGACTCGAAACGAATGTTGATAGGTTTGAGACTTTCGGCAACTTGTTCGACAATGGCAAGCAGGATGTCAATTAAATCGACATCGACCATATCTAATATATAGCTAGATTCAAAATAAACGACATGGAAGCTTTGCTGCTCTAACTCAGCTTTGAGACGCAGCAGTTCGGTTGACTTACCACAACCAATATGACCTGTTAGTAACTGACATGTAGGCGCCTCTGGAGATATGCGCGTAATTGTGCGTGCTAAAGACTCTGCTATTTTACCACCCCGCACCGACGCAAAATCAACATAATATTTCTGCTCTAAAGCATTTTCTCGCAGTAAAGGTCTATTTGGATTGAAAGCTTGATAAAATTTCTCAAGGTCAAGTCGAGGAATATTGTAACCAGTGCTAGATTCACGAACATTACCAATGGCGCCACGGAATGTATTATACTGTTTACCTTGATTTGCATAACTTTGTTTCGCACGCTCTAAAGCTTCATGATTACGAACCGGGTCAATTTTATGCGCCCTAGTATAAAGTTCTACAGCTTGAGAATAATCTCCAATATCAAAATACAACTCTGCTAGTTCAAACAGTGCATGAAAGTGATTAGGGTTTATCGTTAAAACCTGCTGTAATAATTCAAGTGCTGTTAAAAATTCTCCTATTTGCCGCTGTTTAATGGCTTGTTCGTATATAGAATGAACAAGTGATTCATCAAGTTTTTCTAATTCCCATATTTCTCGACGTAATGGACAACGTTTAATGAGCCAACGACGAACTAACTCGACGGTTACTACATAGCTACTTGCTTGTAGCATTCTAGCATCATCAAATATTGCTAAGAAATTCCATTCGAGTAAGCGAGTTTCTGCTTTGTGTAATGCTTCTGAAGCAATAACTCCATGTTTTTGTAGTAACGCTAATGGTGTACCTTGAAGTACAGATGATTTACACTTTTCTTGCTGCATTTCTGCAACCGTAGAGAAAATAACCCGCTCTGGTATTGGTAGACCATCTCTAAACCATGTTAATCCAGCTTCGCCAATTTCGATTGCTTGATTAATAATGTTATATACATTTGCGCGTGTGATATGAGGTTTTTGTTTTTCTCTAGCATGGCTAAACAGCGCAAAACATAGCACCTGAGTAAAATAAGGATGTCCTGCTGATAATTCTAAAATGGCATTAATAGCATCTGGTTCATAAATTAAACTACTATTCGCAGGTTTAGTAATTAAACGTTCTGCACTAATTTTATCGAGTAAACCAATTTCTTGAGTAGGCGCCTGTCGAAACAACGAGAGCAGGTTTGGCATATCATCCAGGCGCCGCCCTACTACAGGTATAATATAAAGCTGCGGTTGCCTGTGAATAACCGATAATAAAAAAGGAAAAAAATGAGTTACCGCCGAATCTGAGTGTGAGTCACCCAAAACATCAAACTCATCAAGTAAAAGTACTAAATTTTTATTACCTAGTGCCTGATATACTTGAGGTAAAAAATCATCAAAAAATATTAATTTATCTTCTTTTAGTGCTTCTTTAGTGGGTAATTTTACTTGCTCTTTCGTAAAATCAAAGTAGTCAAAAATATCTTCACTTAATTCATATAAAACTTCATGTAGCAATTTTTGACTTTTACCTTCTAACGATAAAAGTACAAACACAAAGTTATCTAAACAAACAAAATTAGGAATCTGAGATAAAACAGAAGTTTTACCAATTCGCCGCTGACCATGCAGCAAAATAACCTGTACTTTCTGATTTAAATTATCCTTAATAAAATTAAACAGTTCTTCACGCCCAAAAAAGAATTCTGGTTCATAAATTGGGCGCCCAATTATGTAAGGATTTTCTGAATACTGAGTAGCCGAGAACACCATCAGCAATACCTCCCTTACTTTGATTTTAGCAGCAAATCTAACTAAGCGGGGGCGCCAAAAAACTGTTTAATAACAGTAATAACTACAGATTGAACAGTATCTTTATTTTGCCATAACCAGCGAATAGCTTGCTGTGTTTTTTGTGCTTGTTCACGACTCATCAAATTGAGAAAAACTCTCTCTCGTGCTAGTAGTTTTTCTTCGTTGCTATTTTGAATCTCTTGAATAACCCACCACTCCATCATCGAAGAAGTAAAACTATAAACAGTTTTGCCTTCAGAAACTGTATGCTGAATTACACCTCGTTCTTCCAAGTCAACAAGTTCTCGACTGCGCTGACTAAAAACAAGGTCAACATCACCCAAACCGTAACGAGTATTTCTATTCAAACGACCTTGTAAATTACAAAGTGCGATTAACATTAATAAAATTTGTTCTTCATCAGTAGAAAATCTCCACGTATCTCGAAAATACTGCTCGGTAGCGCTTTCAAAGTCTCGTGTAAAAATATCTATGTTGGGAGTTTGCCCTGCTTCCAGGGTCTCATGCAGCAAATAACCAGCATTTTGCAGTAAAGCTGGATGTCCATCAATAATCTTTAAAACACCTTCTCTAAATAAACCAGAAATTTGAACGAACAACTGGTTGCTAACTTCATCAGTCGTTAATGGTCGCAGTAATCGAAATAAATAATGATTGTACCAGGGAGAACCACCGGGTGTGATAGTGGGACCGAGTTCATTGAGGCGCCGAAAAGTAGTGACAACAGTAGAGAGGTATCTACCTTCGTTGCTATGAACCGCTAAGTCACGGAACTCACTCAAAAAAGTCAGCATTTCCACTTCGGTGTACTGGTCATTAGTACGCAACGCTGCATCGTAGTCATCGAGTAGGAGTAATAAAAACTTATCTTGCTGCCCAATTTTTTTGAGAATACGTCGTAAATCTCCTTTTTCTACTTGCTCATCGTCCAATATCTGGTCAATGTCGGCTCGTAAAGCTTCATTCGCATCATCGTATAAACGATTTAAAATTTCGCGCCAAAACCCTGAAGGAGTAAACGGACTAATACCAGCACAGCTAAGTGAGACTATAAATACTTTGGAAATGTCCTTCCCTCGTCTCTTCCAAATTTCAGGCGCCGCTAAGTATCTGAGCAAAGACGATTTTCCCATACCAGGACTACCATATATTGCTAAGTGCGCGCGTTTAGAAATTTGGTCAAACGCTGTTGTAATTTCTGAAGCGCGTCCAAAAAAATACTCTAGAGGTACTGGACCACCGACATAGTAAGGGTTTGACATGTTTATGTGGAGGGAAGGAAATTTGTTACATATATTTTAGATGAAAAATTCTGTAGGTTGGGTGGAGCGCAGCGCAACCCAACATCTTTAATTGATTAACACATATTTAAAATTAAACCGCAAAGGACGCAAAGTACGCAAAGGAAGAGTAAATGCATAATTTCAAAAATCAAACATAAGTTTCATTGTCACTGATACTTTTAACCTGGACATTTTTGAACATCTAAGACATTCTCAATGTTTAGTACAACATCACCAACAGAGTCAGTGAAGGTGGTATCCCACATCGCCTTGAGGAAAATCCCCACGGCTCCATTAAAATCTCGGTCAATTTCATAACCGCAATTTGGGCATTTAAAGTTCTTAGAACTACCTAGTTTTCTATGAACATGACCGCATTTAGTGCAGGTCTTTGAAGTATATTCTTCAGTTATTCTTACCAATTTGGAACCGTAGCGGTTACACAAATGTTCTAAGGTTTGAGAAAACTGATAGAACGCCCAAGTCATCATTGCTCGTGCTGTTTTGTTTTTTAACTTCCTTTTCTTCTTAACAACCATTTCAGAAGTTTCAAAACTTGGAAGCACAATTACGTCGTAGTTTTTGCCAAGATAAGAAGCTACTTGTTTATGGCACTCAGAACGTAGATTTTTAATCCTTGTTCTAATTCTTTCCATACCCTGTCTTAACTTATATCTTAGTCGTTTAAAATTACGACCAACAGATTTATCATGTCTTGATTTTAGCTTGTCGAGATGG
>NZ_RSCL01000039.1:0-33636 GCF_003991905.1 Dulcicalothrix desertica PCC 7102
TTCGTCATCCTGAATTTTTGCTTTTTTCTTGGTTGTAATCTTTTGTACTTCAAATTGAAGTGCGGAATGTGGGTTATAAAATCATTATTACACAAACAAATCAGCATCAACTTTGAAAAAATCTCCTAACGCTTTAGCTTCGACTTTGCTAATTTCGCGTTTACCATTGACAACTTCAGAACTAATTACTCTAACTAAATCTGACTGCTTAATATCTTTTTGCTCCATTAAGAATACTAACATAGAATGAGGTGTAGACGATTGACCTGGAGCATAATATTCTTGCTCAAATTTTTCGATTAAAGTAATTAGCAAATCAAAAAGTTCATCTTCTTCAGGAGTCAAGTTACGCCGGTGCATAAGCTTTTCTACTATCGCTAAAGCTTTCTCATTTTCTTCTTCATTTCTAATTAGCCTTGGTTGATACTTAGTTAAAAGCTCTTTATATTTATCTGAATTAAAAGTAAGGGTCATTTTCCCAATGCTCCTTATTATATTAGCTCGTAAGTAAGAAAGTTTTTTACAAAATGCTATTACACCTTTGGAATTACAGCGGATTTAGTGTACATGCGGTGCATGTAGAGACTGTACATGTACGGTCTTTACAAGGTTTTGGGCATTATGTATGTACCTCATATACCTGAAATTTGCTGTAATTAGTTTAGATGCTTTTTAAGGTATAATAGCGTACTTGCATTTTATACTCAAAACGGCTTAAAACTAGACTTTTAAAGCAAGCAAAAATCTTTGAGATGCTTCGTTCCTCAGCATGACAAAGTTCACTTTTTACCCGTTTGCGGTATATCTCTCTATATTATGTCAAACTTTACTTGTGCGCTGTTCGATATCTTCTAAAGTTTGTAGAACTAGACGTTTGGCTTCTAACTTCCATCCCCATTTCTGTAAACCAACTGCTGCGGCGCCACCTGCCACAGTCGCGATAAAATCTAGGGGTTGCATAAAGGAAATACCCAGCAGTAAACCTAACCCAGCAATACCCCAAAAAGGCAAGGCAACCGTTTGACGCTGATTTAGTACAATTTGACTAATTGGGTCGGTAGGCATTTCAGCTATAAGTGCTTCTTTGACTTCCTTTTGCTCTCTAGCAGAAACGGAAAGACCTATTTTTTGCCTAAGCTTTTCAATTTTACGCGCGTCGGTGCTGTATTGCGTTAGCTCATCCTCTGCCATTAAAATTAAACGTTCGTACTGTGACATAGCTTTGTTGTTAATCTTACAAAGTAGATTAACATTTACTGCGTAGCCTATAACCTTTTTGGCGCCTGTATTCTGTAGATTATTATTTTCAGTGAGAAACCTGGTTTCTGTTGGTAAAATATTGAGGCTGTTGTGTTCAGTGATGGAGAAACCAGGTTTTAGAAACAATTTATATGATATTTGGCTCTTGAGTTTTAGTTTGTGTCAATTATTTGCTCATGACTCCTGTAGATATTCTAATTTTGTCGAATGGTCCGGGTGAGGTGACAACTTGGGTGCGTCCTGTGGTGAAGGCTTTACGGCGCCTTTTGGGTGATAGTCGTGAAGATGTACGTATATCAGTGGTGCTGTCTCCTTGTCCTAATGCTAGCGGTAAGGAAGTTGAGATTGTGCTATCGTATCCTGAAGTTGACAGGGTGCAAGGCGCCGAATACTTCTTTCCATTTTTGCTACGGGGTAAAACTGCCCAAAATTGGGACTGGAGAAATAAGGGTGTTGTGGTATTTTTGGGTGGGGATCAATTTTTTTCTGTTGTTATTGGTAAGAGATTGGGTTACAAAACTGTTGTTTATGCTGAGTGGGACGCGCGCTGGCATAATTTAATTGATAGGTTTGGGGTGATGAAACCCGAAGTTATGCCAAAATCGTCTAAATATGCGAACAAGTTTACTGTAGTTGGCGATTTAATGGCGGAAGCAGGTGCATTAAATAATAATAATCAAATTCAAAACAATACTGATTCTTTAATTATTGGGATTCTTCCTGGTTCTAAAGCTGCAAAGTTGGCACAGGGTGTTCCTTTAACGCTGGCAATTGCTGAATATGTACACGAGCAAAAGCCGGAGATAAAATTTATAATTCCTGTGGCGCCGACTTTAGATTTACAAACTTTGGCTAGCTTTGCTGACCCCAAACAAAATCCTGTTGCTGAATACTTTCAATTTAAAGGCGCCTCTTTAATATCTGAATCTAATCAACTGCCAATTTTAAAAACAGCTAATGGTTTATGTGTTGAACTATATAAGCAAAATCCTGCTTACGATTTGTTAGCGCAGTGTAGCATTTGTTTAACTACGGTGGGCGCCAATACAGCAGAACTTGGTTCGCTTGCTGTGCCCATGATTGTTTTATTACCAACACAGCAGCTTGATGCGATGCGTTCGTGGGATGGTTTGCTGGGTATACTCGCTAATTTGCCTGGTGTTGGCGCCAGTTTTGCCAAGTTAATAAATTGGTGGTTTTTACGGAAGAAGGGTTTACTAGCATGGCCTAATATTTGGGCACAGCAAGAAATTGTCCCGGAGTTAGTCGGGAAACTTCAGCCTCAAGAGGTGGCGAGTATGGTTTTAGATTATTTGGATAATCCTGAGAAATTAGAAGAGGTTAGGAATAAATTAAAGGATGTGCGTGGTCAAGCTGGTGCTGCTGATAAATTGGCGCAAATTGTCAAAGAAGTTATAAGTTAGAGGTTGTAATAAAGCGTAGGAATAAGATTCTTCGTTCCTCAGAATGACAATTGTGGGATTCTTCGTTCCTCAGAATGACATTTTAAGTTGTTCTTTATATATTAACTCCTAACTCCTAACTCCTAACTCCTAACTCCTAACTCCTAACTCCTAACTCCTAACTCCTAACTCCTAACTATTCTTCTGATTGTCCGTCTCTTCTGCCTAGTTCGTACACTCCGCATCCCATGCAGGCTAGTATTCCGGTACTAATGCCCCAGCTTCCTCCTAAACCAAGGTCGAGAAGCCAGTTTGCGATGGCGCCAAAAATGAGGAATGGCACTATGCTAAACACCGAAGCGTAAAATGCGTTTTGTGATTCTCTGGCTTTGCGAGTTTTCTCAAATTCTTCTTTGCTGGTATAAAGGAAACCCTCGGCGAAGTTAAACCAACGGTCGAGTAAATCTGTAACTTTGTCTCTGAGGTTTGAGAAAGCTAGATATAGTGCTAATGACCACAGACTGGCGCCTGCAATGGCAACTGTATTTATCTCAAAGCTAAAAGGTAATATTTCGAGCATGATTTGAGGATGGGCGGCAAGGATAACGAGCGTTTATAAGAAGTTTAAGATTTAAGTTAACATTTTTTGGCAATTGGCAACATTGAAGTTTTCACCACGTCTAAAGTTATTGGTATTGATATTTTTAATACTTTGGCTAATGACCTTTTTAGTTGTTAAGCTAGATTGGACATAATTAACAATAGTATAAAATTATGTATAAAAAATACATGTTTATTTTGTTTAACAGTGTTAATACTGATAATAATCAGACTAAACCTAATTGCCTTGAGGAAGCTTCGGATGAGTAGACGGCTACAAAAAACATTAAAAACTGGAGCCATCTTATTTTTATTAGGATTGAGTCTGGCAGTTTCAATCATTCTATTTCCTAAGCAAGAAGTCGCAATGGCAACTTCTAACTGGCGAGCAGCTTCATTTCCAGTAGAAAATTTTCAAGCTTACACGTCCCCTTTTGGCTACCGTCCTTCCGCAACAGGTGGAGGTGGTTGGGAGTTTCACAGCGGTTTAGATATAGCGGCGCCGCGAGGTAGTTATATTCGTAATTGGTGGACAGGTGTAGTTATAAAGGTAGAAAACCGTGGCGCCTGTGGTACCCATTTAGTTATTCAATCAGGACAATGGCAGCATACTTACTGTCATATGGAAGGAAATGTTGAAGTTGCAAATGGTGTACGTTATATGGTTGACCGTGCGGGTGGTATTCAAATAGCGCAAGGTATGCAAATTCCCGCAGGAGCTAGAATTGGTCGTGTTGGGATGAGTGGACGCACTACAGGACCCCATCTACATTGGGGATTAAAATATAACGGCAATCATGTTGACCCAGCGTTTATACTGCGGTCTATGTTCGCACAACAACCATCTGGTGTAAGACAAGCAAGACAAGGTTCTTCTTTGATTAAGCAGCAGCAAACACAAATCAATATTCAAGAGTCTAAATTTATTCGTGATTCTGGATATTAATAATAAGTGCTGAGTTGAAAGTGCTGAGTGCTGAGTAGAGTTAGGAGTTAGGAGTTAGAAGTTAGGAGTTAGGAGTTAAAACTCAGCACTCAGCACTCAGCACTCAGCACTCAGCACTCAGCACTCAGCACTCATTACTGACTAGCTTTTGCTAACTCTTTCTCAGGAAGTTGTGTATATTCGGCGACAATTTGACGGAATTGTTCGCCTTCAATAGTTTCCTGTTCAACTAGCAAATCAACTAAACGGTCAACTAGGGCGCGGTTTTCACGGATAATTCGGCGCGCTTCTTGGTAACATTGAGTAGCGATTTCTCTGACTTTGCGGTCAATCTTAATTGCCACTTCTTCAGAGTATTCATTACGTGTTACCCAGTCACGACCTAAGAATACGTCATAATTTTGGTTTTCTAACGCTACTAAACCTAAATCTGTCATCCCGTACATCGTTACCATTTTACGGGCAATATTTGTCACCATCTTCAAATCCCCACTGGCGCCTCCAGTAACTTCGGGTTCGCCAAATACTTCAACTTCAGAAGCTTTTCCACCCAAGGTCATGGTGATGTTGTCTTTCATCCATGCGCGTGTGTAAAGTCCACTGTCGATAACTTCTTCGTTTAAGATTTGCTGCGAGAAACCACCGACACCACCCGAACGGGGAATAATTGTGACTTTATTAAGGGGGTCAGAGTGTGGTAATAATGTTGCTAACAGTGCGTGTCCAATTTCGTGATAAGCAATTAAACGTTTTTTCTTGCTATCCATTAATGGGTTTAAAGTTAACCCTATCGTCAAACGGTCAATAGCATCATCTATTTCTAATGGTGTTATCGCTTCTTTACGGCGCCGCGCAGTTAAAATTGCAGCTTCATTAAGTAAGTTTGCTAAGTCGGCGCCTGTAAAACCTGGTGTACGACGTGCGATAACTTCCAAAGAAACTGCGGGGTCTACTTTCTTATTACGTGCATGTACCTTAAGAACTTCTAAACGTCCTTTACGGTCGGGTGCATCAACAATCACCTGACGGTCAAAGCGTCCTGGACGTAATAATGCAGCATCAAGGACATCAGGACGGTTCGTAGCAGCAATAATAATGATACCGTTGTTACCTTCAAAACCGTCCATCTCAGTAAGCAACTGGTTGAGGGTTTGTTCGCGTTCGTCGTTTCCGCCACCAATACCCGCACCACGCTGCCGACCAACGGCATCGATTTCATCTATAAATATTAAACAAGGAGCATTATCTTTAGCTTTTTTAAATAAGTCGCGAACACGAGAGGCGCCAACACCCACGAACATCTCAACAAATTCTGAGCCAGAAATACTAAAGAAAGGTACAGCAGCTTCTCCAGCGATAGCTTTAGCAAGTAATGTTTTACCAGTTCCTGGAGGACCAACTAATAATACACCTTTAGGAATACGGGCGCCGACTGCTGTAAATTTTTCTGGCTGTTTCAGGAAAGTAACAACCTCTTGAAGTTCTTCTTTAGCTTCTTCAATACCAGCAACATCATCAAACTTAATCCCAGTTTTAGCTTCCATTTGGAAACGCGCACGGGTTTTACCGAAGTTCATCGCTTGCGAAGAAGCATTCGAGGAACGACGTAAAAACAGTAGCATCAACGCGACTAAAGGCAAAATCCAGATTAAATTGATTAATAACCCAACAGCAGCACGACTGTTTGCCGAAGAAGCTTCTCCAAACTCAACTTTGTTTTGTCTGAGTTTAGCTATCAACTCCCCGTTTTGATTCAAAAGCTGCACTCGTAGTGGTGGTGCATCTGGCTTTTGATTCTTTAAATAAACTCTCGCTGTTTGGTCGGTCTCGTCAAGTTCAACCTTCCTGACTTCCCCGCTACTGGCTTTTTTAATCAGTTCACTATAGCTCAACTGATTGTCTGACCTTTGCTGTTGTTGCTGTTGAGCCATAACAGGCGCCACACCTACCACAGAAGGCATCATTATCATACCTGCTGCTAGCGCCCCTGTTAAAGCTAAACGCTTTACTGGTTGACGCTTGGCATCGAAGTTTTTCTCTAATTTTTCCATAAAAAGAACCTTTGTTTTGCTGCTAATATTTGCGCTAGCCTTGGTAGTGTTTGTTGGCTTCAAAATAAGTAACTATATTTCTAATCTAGTTTAACGTCTATAAATAATGTTCCTACCGTTTTTACCACACCCAGGAATAAATCCGCATGTTGGTAAGTCAGAACATCTGTATTTATATATAACTAACATATAAGCAATGTAGGCGCCATTCGCTTACTGTAATTTACATGTTATAATATTAATGTATCAATTTGAACTTACTTTGTGTGGATAACCGATAGATAATTGTTCGTCATAAGAAGCCGTTGTAAGGACTCGTTGTAAGGACTCGTTGTAAGGACTCGTTGTAAGGACTTCAGTCCTTAATCAAAATCCGCAGGTAGATGCGGGTTACGATAATACTCAAAGCATTTTGTAATTTGATGCGGTAAAACTCGCCCTATGGATAGTTCAGGAATTGAATCCTCAGCAAAAAATCCAACATCATCAGTTTCAATGCTTGTAGCTGCACTTCCACCCACCAATTCGCAGTGAAAAAGTAATTTATACATATAATACGGAAAAGGAGTATGTGCTGAGTGCTGAGTGCTGAGTGCTGAGTGCTGAGTAAATTCATAACTTTAAAATTATACTCAGCACTCAGCACTTTCTACTCAGCACTATTTTTTACGCTTCATTCAGCGCAGCAATACCAGGTAGTACTTTACCTTCGAGTAATTCTAAGCTGGCGCCACCACCAGTAGAAATATGGCTCATTTGGTCAGCTAAACCAACTTTTTCGACGGCAGCTACTGAGTCACCACCACCAATAATGGTAATGGCGCCTTTTTTGCTGATATCAGCGAGGGTATGGGCAATAGCTTCAGTACCAACAGCGAATTTATCGAATTCAAATACACCCATTGGACCATTCCAAATTACAGTTTTACAGTCAGCAAGAGCTTCTTGGAAAACTTTCACAGAGTCAGGGCCAATATCCAAACCCATCCAGCCATCAGGAATCTTCTCAACGCTGACGGTTTGCGAGTTTGCATCTTTATCGAATTTATCGGCAACAACTACGTCGGTAGGAAGTAAGAAAGTTACACCTTTTTCTTTAGCTTTAGCTTCGAGAGTGCGTGCAAGTTCAATTTTGTCGTCTTCAACCAGCGAGCTACCAACGTTCAAACCACGAGCTTTGTAAAATGTGAAAATCATCCCACCACCAATGATGAGCTTGTCACATTTTTCTAACAGAGATTCGATAACACCAATTTTGCTCGATACTTTGGAACCACCAATAATAGCAGCCAAAGGACGCTGAGGATTTGCAATTGCATTCTCTAAGTATTGCAATTCCTTTTCAATCAAGTATCCAGCAACCGAGGGGCTAAGATACTTGGTGACACCTTCAGTCGAAGCATGGGCACGGTGCGCTGTACCAAATGCGTCGTTTACGTACAAATCAGCATTTGATGCCAATTTTTGAGCAAACTCGGCATCGTTCTTTTCTTCCTCTTTGTAGAAGCGAACGTTTTCAAGTAGTAATACTTGCCCATTTTGCAGTGACCCAACTTTGGCGCCGACTTCATCACCAATACAATCATCGCACTTAACGACTTCTTGTCCCAGCAACTCAGATAAACGCGCCGCCACTGGAGTTAGACGCAATTTGTCATCAACACCCTTTGGACGACCAAAGTGACTAGCAAGGATTACCTTAGCACCCTTACTAGCCAAATCTTGAATTGTCGGTAGTGCCGCACGGATACGTGTATCATCCGTGATATTGCCCGCATCATCAAGGGGCACATTGAAATCTACCCGTACAAATGCTCGCTTACCAGACAAGTCAGATGCAGATAAATTTGCTAAAGATTTCTTCGACACGGCACAACCTCCTGATTACCTGAATGCTATGTTTTGAATAAATAGAACCATCCAGATTGTACCGAGTCATGGGGGCCGGAAGTGAACACTATGTTCAAAACAGTATTATTTCCTATCGATCAAAGTCGCGAAGCACGTGAAGCGGCTGATGTAGTCGTCAATGTAGTTCAAACGTACAAAAGTCGTTTGGTGCTGTTGTCGGTGGTAGAACCAACTACCGACGGTGAGTCTATTGACCCAATGCAGTCACCTTTATCGGTAGCGAAATTACTCGAAAACGCCAAAGCAGTGTTTGAACAGCAAAGCATTCCAACCGAAGTTATCGAACGTGAAGGTAAACCCGCGTTTACCATTTGCGATGTTGCTGATGAAGTTGGAGCAAATCTAATTATCATGGGATGTCGAGGAATGGGGTTAACCGAAGAAGGGTTAACCGATAGCGTCACCAACCGGGTGATTAATCTTTCCCCATGTCCTGTGTTAATCGTGCCGTAAAGTGTAGTATGGTGGGCAGTGCCCACCATACATTCTCAGTAATTTCTACAGCTTGTTGCTTAAGTTTATGTAGGCTAAAATTCAGTAAAATAAATTAATACTTATTTTAATTACTTCGAGCAAATTCAATTAATTGCTTGAGCTATTAATAAAACTCAGTATTATTACTGTGAATATATAATGGTGGGTATGCAAACACTCAGCAAACATTTGCTTGAAGAACTCTTAGCTTGTACGCAGTTACGCTATAGCGGTAAATTAATAATTAAATCACCATCTGGTAACACCTGGAACTTTTACTTCAGGTTTGGTCGAATCATTTGGGCAAATGGAGGAATTCATCCATGCCGACGTTGGTATCGGCTAATGACTTATTATTGCCCAAACATTGATATCAGTAAAATTAAAATTCGTGCTATCGATCTAGCGTTAGAACATTGGGATTACCAGTCAATTATTGCATTAGACAAAAGAAATCAAATAGACTCAAAGCAAGTTGAAATTATTGCCGAAAGTGTTGTTCAAGAGCTATTATTCGATTTAATTCAATATAAACCTAGCAACGATTTAATTTGTATACGGAATTCACAAGTAATTTTAGACTTAGCTGTGACTTTTACAAGTACAGATATATTTATTGAACGCGCGCAAAGTCAGTTAAAAGCTTGGACTAGCGCTGGTTTAAAAAATTGCTTTCCTGATTTGGCGCCGCAAATTCAAAAGCCAGAGGAATTAAACAAAATTGTCAGTTCAGCAGTATACAATAACTTGATAACTTTTGTAAATGGTAAACACACACTGCGTGATTTATCAGTTCTACTAAAACAAGATTTTACTAAAATAACCGTCTCCTTACTGTCGCATATCTCAAAAGATTTGATTCAACTTGTAACAGTACCAGATTTACCTTTCCCAGGTAGCGTCAGTCCTGAAAAAATACCTCTACAAAAGTCACAACCGAAAAATTCAACCAGCGCATTAATTGCCTGCATCGACGATAGTTCACAAGTTTGCCAAATATTAGAGCAAATAATTGTCTCAAACGGGATGAGATTTCTCAAAATTCAAGACGCAGTTCAAGCTTTACCCAAAGTAATTGAGCATAAACCAGATTTAATTTTATTAGATTTAATTATGCCCGTTGTAAATGGGTACGAAATTTGTTCTCAATTACGCCGAATTTCAGGCTTTGCTGAAACACCTATAATTATATTGACTGGTAGCGAAGGACTACTTGACCGAATGCGTGCAAAAGTTGTTGGTTCAACCGATTTTATGACTAAACCGATTGTTGCCGATAAGATTTTAGAGACGTTAAAGAAATATCTACCAAGTCATTTATCTAATTCAATACCCGAAATTGAGTCCTTACAAGAAACTTAACAACAAAAACTCAAATTATTTGATGGGTTGTAGCACAGGCATCCTGCCTGTGCAATAGATATAATTATATTTACCACAGAGTTCACAGAGGTAAGAGCTAATAAAGTTAGAGCTATCGGCGCCTACTCCTTAAGATTATTGTCGTGCAATACTATTATATTGCGGGACGATTAACTCGAATTACCTTACTTTCTAAAGTATCTTCTGCACAAATTGCATCATTTATACGTATAGCAAGTCTGTATAAGTTGTTATTATCGGTGCAGGCAATAATATCCATCTTTTTCTATAACAGTATTAATTTTATACATTTAATTATTCTCCTAGTTTCTCAAACAAGCGTGCTAAGACTACATTAGAAAACAAAAATCCTTCGGGGTCAGTTAATCGTAATCTTTCTGCTTCGACTATAACCCAGCCTTCATTAATATATGGCTGTAATATCTTTAATATCTCTTCTTGTTTCTCCAAGCCAAATTCTTGCTTTATTTTGTCTAAACTAACTCCCTCAGCTAGCCTCAACCCTAGCATTAATGTATCTAATAACACTTCTGATGGTGGTGTTACTTCGCAATCGACTACTGCATCGGCTTCTACCCAAGCGTAATATTCTTTGGTTTTACGTGGACGAGTAAAGCGTTTACCTTCTACATAACTTGCGGCGCCCATTCCAAAGCCATAATAAGGACGATTTTCCCAATAAACTCGATTATGGCGACATTGGTGTCCGGGTTGTGCGTAGTTGGAAATTTCGTAATGTGAAAACCCGGCGCCTGTTAAGATTTTTTGTGCCATTCGGTACATGTTAACTGTAGCTTCATCCGTAGGTAAGGGTTTATCACCAGGTTGGTAATAACGTCCAAAAGCAGTTCCCGGTTCGATGGTGAGGTCATATATAGATATATGGGTAGGCGCCAAAGAAATAGCTTTCTCTAAAGACTCTTGCCACATCTCTAAAGTTTGCTTCGGTAAACCCGATATTAAATCAATACTAAATTCAGGAACATTGACTTTGTGTATCAGGTCAGCAGCAGCGTAAATATCCGAGACAGTGTGCGCGCGTCCACACAATTTTAGTAATTCTTCTTGAAATGCTTGTACTCCAAAGCTAAAACGGTTAACACCTGCGCCCTTGTAACCTTCAATATGTTCTAAATCAAAAGTACCAGGGTCAATTTCCATAGAAATTTCTACCTCTGTGGAAATACCAAACTTAGAGTCAAGAATTGCTATGATGCACTTTAACTGCTCAGTAGATAAAAGTGAAGGAGTACCACCACCAAAAAAAATTGTCTGCAAAGGCTGACTTTGTACTGATGTAAGGGCAATTTCCTGACACAGTACCTCAACGTAATGCGAAATCGTACCAGAAGTTTCACCGCGTTGCTTGTCTCCGACAACTGAAATTGGAAAATCGCAGTAAAAGCATCGGCGCCGACAAAACGGAATGTGTACGTAAGCTGCCCGTGGAATGCTGGAAATAACTACTTCTGTGTCCATTAGGGTTTACTCATTCGGGGATCAAATTCAAATTAAATTGCAAAGATTTATAAACTATTAAATAAACAAGAAATATGAGTGTAAATTTACATTTATTTATAGCTTAATAACAAAAAGATAAAGAATATAAACAGTATTACTATTCAGTTATAATATATTTACATACTATTATCTTAATTTTCTAGTAAGTACGTAAGTATAAATTTTGTCATAGGTTATGAGTTAATATCAGTAACAAAGAACCTATGAGAAATACTCAGTTCGATTGAGTTGTACACCAGGAAACCAGTGTAACCACATGCTAGATGCCATTATTATTTTCTCATTCATCCTGGCAGCAGCGGGGGTAGGGTTCTTTAGTATCGACTTACTACCCGACGGGGCACTAAGTCGAGTCTCAAATATAGAAGCTTTACGCTTTGTTACTGCCGCATTTGCCGCTATTATTGGCGGTGCGATTGGTCTTAGAATTCAAACGGGTTATCGTCGTCTCGAAGCCCAAGTTCGTGATATGGCTCCAGAAGCAATAGTAACGCGCGCAATCGGCTTGATTGTGGGCTTGCTACTTGCTAACTTAATGCTGGCGCCACTATTTTTACTTCCCATACCTCCTGACTTTGGATTTATTAAACCATTGGTAGCAGTAGTTGGTAGTATTGTACTAGCTTATACTGGTATGAACTTAGCCGACAGCCACGGACGAGGATTAATTAGATTTATTAATCCCAACAGTGTCGGAGCGTTGGTAGTAGAAGGGACACTAAAACCCGCTGGCACCAAAGTTTTAGACACAAGCTGTATTATTGATGGTCGTATTGAAGCACTCTTAGAAACAGGGTTTTTAGAAGGCGCCATAATAGTACCACAATTTGTACTACAGGAATTGCAGCAAGTCGCCGACGCAAGCAAAGACCAAAAGCGAGTACGAGGAAGACGCGGACTAGAAATTCTCAACCGCATTCGAGAAACTTATCCAGAAAGGATAATTATAAATTCCTCAGACTATGACGATATAGCAACCGTCGATGCCAAGTTAGTCAAGTTCGCGCAAGAAATCAACGGAACATTGTTAACGAACGATTACAATTTATCCAAAGTTGCTAGCGTTCAGAAAGTACCAGTACTCAACGTCAACGACTTAGTTAACGCAGTACGTCCCAGTTACTTGCCCGGAGACAACATCGACATCAAAATTCTCAAAGAAGGAAAAGAACCAAGTCAAGGTATAGGTTATCTCGACGATGGCACAATGGTAGTCGTCGAAGAAGGTAGTCCTTTTGTAGGTGGCGAAGTTCGCGTCATCGTCACCAGCGCACTACAAACATCCGCAGGAAGAATGATTTTCGCCAAACCTCAAGCATCTGCTTTTGCGTAAGGGAAAATAATCACACCCCAACGTAACGTAAAAAATACCTGAATGTAGAGACGCGAAATTTCGCGTCTCTACACGTATGAATTTTACAAATAAATTAAGAATGCTACATATCGGTTATTAATTCGTAGGTTGGGTCGAGGAACGAGACCCAACATCTAATGTTCTTATCCTTATATCTTTCGCTCTGCATCAGTTAGGTAAAGATGCTACAAGCTTTTTATGCTCATTTAATAGCTTTATAAAATAGCCTGTAATAAAGTTGAATTCTATCTCATTGCCAGATTCTGATACTTCATAGGATACTACATCTTTATGCTTTATAGTAAAATCATACTGTTCCGTATCTGTATACATTACTTCAACAGTATAATCTCCATTGACTGCTTCTAGCATCCAATAATTGTATTGTGGCGTACTTTGATTATAAAACTCACATTTCCATGTTTTTTCCTTGATACCTAAACAGATTTTCTCCAAGGTTTTTTCAAATACTACAAGTCTGTTGTTAGTAGCTTGATTAGTCATAATTAATTAGGAAGTTGATTTACTATATCTAAAGCTAATAATGCCTTTGCCTGTTCGCATGAATCTTTTAAAGCTATCCAATATTCATTTAGTAAAGCTTTCAATGAATCAACATTACTAGGTGGATTAGCTGCAATATTAATTAATACTTCTTCATCGTTTTTCACTATTATATAATAATAATAGAGTGAGAAAGCACATAAATCAAACCCAAAATTTACAGAATAAGAGCCATTAATAGCTTCTCCATAATAGTAGGACTGACTAATCTCATCATTTGTCTCTAATCCATACTTGTAGTGCCATGTCCCTTGCGAAATTCCGTTTCTTACCTTTTCAAGAACTGCTTCAATTAAAGAACTCCATGATTCGTTATTATTAGTTAAAGAAATCATACTAAGCACCGAGAATATCTAGAAATTTTTAGGACATATTAAATTAACAGAGGGAAAAACCCAAGAAAGTAACCTACTTAGGTATAAGTTATATTAGCAACAAACCTATGAGTTCAGCCTCCGTAAAAACAACAATATTAGGCGGAAAGTAAGATTACGCCGTACTACACAATTTTTTAGAGCAAAAGGTTTATGAAACTGCTCCGTCCACTGACTGTAATACTAAGTCTAAGAATTATATATTATCTGTTGTTATGAGGTAGCATTTTCTATCAATAGTTCTCTCGTAGACAAAAGCAAGGCGCCTATTTACAGTAAACTCCCAAAATTTTTCAAGACGGTCAATATCAATGCTTTGCTGTAAAAATTTAAAAATTCTGTCTTGAAACTCATATTGATCTTCATCTGGATTAATAGTGATAGATAAGCCATTATCTTTACACCATTGACTAAGTTCATTTTCATGATACAAAGCTTGATCTTCAATCATTCCATACTCTTTATCAATATCTAAAAGCCTTTCAATATGTAAGGTTTTTGCAGCTTCCTCCGCTTTATCTTTAAATATATAAATAGATGCCAACTCACAAAGACCATAATACCAATAAGATGGTTTTTTGTTCTTTAAAATTGTAATGCTATGTTCATAACCGTCTCTATAGCCTGATTGCCGTTGATAGAACAGTCGCTGTTCATCTTTATCGCGTTCATTGATGAAATCTTTAAGTTTGTACCAGTCATCACCGTAGTAAAGTGACGAATAATAAACGCAGTAAATTTTGTCGCCTACGTTTAAACGAATGCCTTTAGCAATTTCTGATTCTGCTTGATTTAACTGTTTTAAAATTTTATAAGCGTGGACTCTAACTTGTAACGATTTGTCTTGGAGGGCTTTAACTAAAATATTTATTCCTTCACTACCGTAATTTGGGGAATTTGCCACAGCATCAAGACGTACTTGTTCGTTTTCAGAAGCAAAGCGTTGACGTAAGCCTTTGATACCACCTAAAACGGCGCCACTAATTGGTGAAGGAACTTGCCCACCCAATACTGCATCAAATTGTCTTGGTTCTTCAGAGTCTTTTACCATAGCACTTAACAATACTGTTCTATATATATAGTTCCCACATAATATATAGAAGCATTCATCATAGTAATTAAGTACCAAATAAATTGCTTGTCTGGGTAGGTTACTTGTTGCTATAAAATTTACGTTTATCTAATCTTTCATATTCTGCATACTGTTTTGGCAAACTCTCGAAAGTGACAAAATAGCTGGCGCCCCATTCTTGAATACATCCAGCAAACCATACATCAGCAGGTATCAAATCATGGGTATCAGCTTTACCCTTGTTATGGCTAAGGTGTATTTCCCCAACCTGTACAGAGTCTAAAAGTCTTAGGCAAGTTTCTTTGGTTAAATCTAAGTTACCCTGGTGCCAAATCAGAATATGAGATACATCAAGCAATAAAGGATGATTTACCAAAGTATCCAAGCTAGAACACCAGTATTCTTCTGTTGGCATAACCTCAACATATACTGGAACACTAAGAGTATCTTCCAGCTTAGATAAAGCAACCTCTAATTCATGCTTTGTTATATCTCGTTGCAAAGGAGCATGAAGTGAGAGCGCGCGTACATCATGGTTTTTGATAAACTCGGCGTATGGGCACCAGGTTTGAGGATGTTGTAAACTAAGACGTTTACGAATGCCGTCTTTGTAAAGACACGAATCGTGTAATATAAGTGGGACATTAGGGTAATCAAAGTTAATATCACAAGGACTACCAATTGCAAGTTCAAGAAAATCAAGCTGCATTGGTTGCTGGAGTGTTTGAAAAATCTCCATGCACTGACTGGTTGTGCGAAGTCCAATAGCTGTAATACTGAGTCCAAGCATTAGATATTATCCGTTATTTTAAGGTAGCTGTCTTCTAAAATAGTTTCTTCGTGGACAAATGCAAATTTTCCTATCCCAAGTAATTCCCTAAGCTCATCAAGTAATTGATACTGCCCGCTTTCTCTAAGATATTGTATAATCTTCTCTTGAAATTCAAATTCATCTTCATTTATCTTACTAAAGAAATTAATTGTGTGCATTTTACACCAATCAGTTATTTGTAGTTCAAAGTTTCGATAAAAGCCAGATAAATCGCTATGGCTTAATAAAAAAGCAGCTTTAGATTTTAAGAAGTTTTTCCAATTAGCATCAGTTAAATTTTTTCCTTCTAAAATTCTCATATGGATTTCATTTGCAAAGCTTTCTGCATCTTCTTTAAGGAAAAAGGTTTTTATGAATGATGGTGATTCATCATACGCAAAATGATGTTCTTGAATTGCTTGCATTGAGTCGAGAATTGTATAGTAATCATCATCGAAATCAATTGCTGAAATATACACTGTATAAATAATGTCGCCTGCTTTTAAGGGTATACCTTTATTAATAATGCGTTGTGTTTTATTTTGTAATAATTTACTAAAAGCTTGCTTTAACCATTGTGGCATTCCTTTATTATTACCCTCTTGCAAATTTACTTGCGACAATATTTGATAAGCAGTTGCCCTCACATTTAATTTCGAGTTATCCGAAGCTTCAATAAGCAAGTCTATACCAGCTTCGCCGTACTTAAGAGCATTACTCAAAGCTTGTATAATCTGTTTATCATTTCCGCTTATGTACTGCTGACGCAATCCTTGAATTCCACCTAAAACAGCAGCATCTATAGCAGGTGGAGATTGCCCACCAAGGACAACATCATATTCTCTAGGCTTTTGTGAATTATCGTTCATATCATCAAGCGTGAAAAATATGTTATGTAATTTAGCTTTTTAATGGGATACGGCTATTTATTGCTTTAGCTTAAAAATTATGATTCGGTCGTAAATAACATTTTCTATCAATGATACATTCATGAACGAAAGCAAGGTGCCCAGATACTGTATATTCCCAAAATTTCTTAAGCAATTCGATATTTAACTTATCTTGTAAAGTTCTATATATCCTGACTTGAAATTTCTCTGATTCTTCATTACGTTTGCAAGCTATTGATAAATTATTCTCTTTGCACCACTGATTCAATTGGTCTTTATCATAGTAATTTTGTTCGTAAATCATCCCATACTCATAGTAAACTTGTAAAAGTCTTTTACGGTGTAATATTTCTGCTGCTTCTTCTGCTTCTTCTCTGAAAATATGAGGTGATATCACTACAGGACGGTAATCTTCTTCCGTAATAGATTTTTCATTATACTTTAAAGCCGCAATGTAATGTGCATAGCCTTCTCCATCATCTAATTGGGGTTTATAAAGAAGGTTCTTTTCACTTCTTTCCTCATATTCATCATAATCTTCATCCTCGTCGTCAATGTCATCAATTGCATCTCTAACGTAATACCCGTCATCACCGTAGGAAAGCGATGAAAGATAAACGCAGTAAATTTTGTCACCTATATTTAAACGAATTCCTTTGGCTGTTTCTGATTCTGCTTGATTTAACTCTTTCAAAATTTGGTAAGCTTTAACTCTAACTTGTAATGATGCGTCTTTTAGGGCTTTTACTAAAATATCTAATGCTTCATCACCATATATAGACGCATTTGTTACAGCGTCGAGACGTACTTGTTCATTCCCGGTCGCAAAGCGTTGACGCAATCCTTCTATTCCACCTAAAACGGCGCCACTAACTGGTGGTGGTACTTGTCCGCCTTTTACTGCATCGAATTTTCTTGGTTCTTCAGAGTTTTTTGGCATAATACTTGAGTTGACAAAACTTTTCTATGTATATAGTTCCCACTTCAGAAGCAAAACATGCGTTCGTCACATTGATTTGCTGGTGCGATCAGGCTACAAGTTTTTTCACTACGCTTGATTTTTTCAATGGCGTCACACACCCTACGCTCAATTTTTCAATGGCGCCATATACCCTACGTTTTTATTTGTCGGTTGTGTAAGTCTTATAGAATCACAAAGAAGATACCTCTGTGGTGTACTCTGCGCCTAATAAGGTAAAAAATAATTTCACCACTGAGACACGGAGGGCACAGAGGGAAAAATAATATTTTAGTACTATTAAACTTCTGTAGAGAAAATATAACGAATTATTTTAGATTTATATCCAATGTTCAATGTCCTTAGCGGATGGTGAGTGTTAGGATGTTGTTGCTGCTCGATTTTCAAGCTGTGGATGAGTAAACAATTAGATAAAGCGCTGTCCTTAGAGGTCGCTAAGAATATAAAGAGTAAGTCGAAGAAGCCGTTCGATAATGCTTATAAGGCAGCATTAGCGACGGAGGGAGCGATTTACGTACAAGGATTTTTGGTTTTTGCGGGACAACCATATCGCCCCATTGAACATGCGTGGATTGAAGTGGGAGATACTATTATTGACCCAAATCTACAGCATCTCAATAAATCTGCTGAGAGCTTATTGTATTTTGCAGCACAGCGAATTACGGTAGAGAATTTAAAGGAAATTCTTGAAGAGTCGCAGGAAGACTACCCTGAAGATGACCCTTTACCCATATATGGGAATGCACCGTATGAGTATTATGGTGATGTGATGTTGGGTGATAAGCCTTACCTTGATGCTTACAAAGCTGCTGAAGATAAGTGTAAGGAAATTAACAAACCCATCGTTGATAGTAATTAATAATACATGGCGATATTTGTAGAGACGCGATTAATCGCGTCTCTACATTGTTATTACACAACCCCATCAAAAAGACACCTTAACATTACTAGTAACTCTCAACACAGCTTCTTGGTGGAATGTTTGTTTGTAGTTCGATATCGTATCTTTAACCATTTTATTTTTAGTCGAATTTTCCTCGTAAATCAAAATAATCAGCTTACTTTTTTCTTTTACCAGTACTCCAGAACTACTTAAATACTGACCATTAGCATCCACAACAGTTAACCCATCCTTAAACCGTGGTGTAATAACGCGGTTGAGAAACTGTTGCCATTCAACCTCAGAGATTGTTTTGCCTCCTGGTTTAGATAAGCCAAAGTACAATTCCTCTTTTATAAGAGTCTTATCAGATGACTCCGCGCGTGTCATTAGGTTAGTGCAAGCAGAACTAGAAAGCATTAAACCTGCAAGAGTTAAGCTTTTTAAGCTGTTTTTGAAATTTAATAACATTGTGTTTACCGTAGGTTGATATAAAGAGGGTTCTTCTCTACTAAACGGTTAATTATCCTTGTTTAAGCAATTTGCCCAGTAGGTTATAACAGTAGGTAGTTAACGGTATCAATTAAAACAAGTGAAATTAAAATCAATCTTATTCACATTGACCATATTGTGTCTCGGAGTCAGCGCCATTCCTATTGAGACAAAGGTTACACATGCAAATAATAATCAGTCTCAAAGCGCGCAGCTTAAGTTAAAAGGTATCCCGCTTAGTTGTTATATAAGTGTTGGTGAACCTGCTACAGGAGAAGGGCCAATTATTTTAGGACAAGAAGCTATATCACAATATTGGGCTTCGGTGTCACTAAAATATGCAGACGCAGGAAAGTTTGACCAAGCTATTCAGTTAGTCAAACGGATGCAACACGATTTAATACCACAGCAAACCAAAGTAGCAATAGCGGCAAAATTAGCAGAGAAAAAGCAATATAACCGAGCTATTCAACTTGTTCAAAGTATAAATAATGAAACAGGAAGTACGGAGAAAGCACGAGGATTAGCAATAATTGGGCGCCAGTATGCCAAAGCAGGAAATAAACAACAAGCAGACCGCTTATTTTCGCAAGCTTTAAAGTATGCACGTTCGTTTGCACCCGAATTGCAAAATTATCCATTGGCATATATTGCAATTGAGTATGCAGCAGCAAATCGTTTTACAGAAGCGTTGCAACTAGCAAACCGCATTAAAGATGAGGATAGCAAAGCAACGGCATTATCGGGAATTGCAATTGAATATGCCAAGCTTGGTAACTTTAATAAAGGTATTCAGCTAGCGCAAACAATTACAGGGGAGTATGAACGAAGCAAAGCACTAGAGTCTATAGCATCACAGGCAACTATAAGCCAACTTCCTCAACTACAAAAACTTGCCCTTGCAATAAAAGACGATGCTTACAAGGCGCCTGCCTTAGCTGCCATTGCGAAAAGGTATATTAACTTAGGACAAATTGAACCAGCTTTGAACCTAGAAAAAACAATCGTCACAACTGACCCAGGTGGCTCTGCTTATTATGAATTACCAGGCGCCTACGCTAGCAAACAAAGATTTGACAATGCAATTAAACTCGTTAACCAAATGCAAGGTAATGAGTGGCAAGATATCGCGCGCGCAAGTGTTATTTTAGAATACGCACGTAACAAGCAGTACGATAAAGCACAAAACCTAATTAATCCCATCACATCTCAAGCTTCTAAAAACAAAGCCATTCAAGCACTAGCACAAGGATACGCAGAAGCAGGACAGTATCAACGTGCTGCTGAAGTACTCAAAACAGTTCAACCAGGAAATGAAATAGAGGCGCCTGCCAATCGCCAACATGACATATCCTTAGTTGAATGTGCCGCAAAAACAGCAGCAATAAAATAATTAGTTTCTTGTGGAGCAGGCATCCCTGCCTGCCTCCTATATACTCTTGTTATAAAATAGGCACCTCTCCTATCTTGTTTTGATATATTAAGGACAGGCGAGGACGCCCGTTCCACAAGAGAGTCACAAGACATTTTTATAGGCGCCTTTTAGAGACAATACAACTCAATAGTTTTGATATTTCTTTTAGAGTTAATTCTTAGTTAGAACAGTGAATACTGTGTCTAGGTGCATACAGCTTAAGTTTGGGTGCATTCGTTGCGTTTTATAAATATAGTGTTTTACATACATTCGCGGTTCAGTTAAGAATAATACAGAGGATGAGATTCATAACTATCGCCACTCAGAAAATTACACCTAAATTTTAAGTCGATTCCTACTAGAACAATTAAAATAATAGAAATGCTTATGTTTCGGTAAAACCTTATGAGCGTTATCATTCCTGACGAAATCTTACATGCCACCCAAATGACTGATTCGGAAATGAAAATAGAAATTGGCATCATGCTTTATCAGCAAGGTAAAATTAGCAGTGGCAAAGTTAGGGCATGGACAGGGTTGACTGTAATTAAATTTCAGCACGAATTAGCCAAACGTGGGCTATGCCTAAATTACGATGTTGAAGACTTTCAATCTGACCTGAAAACCTTACAATCAATGGGACTGCTATGATTATTAGTGCCTTGTTTTTTCAGACATTTGTTAAATAAGTTTACCTCCGATATTCTTGAACAATAAAAATTTGCTGGCTAGATTTTGGCTGATTCTGTTTTTTAATCCTGATAAGGCGGTTAGAAAGGTTGGTATCCTCTTTAAGATATGCATCAAGAGTATTTACCTGTCCAACATAGTCTCTATCATCTTTGCAAATAATTATACCAGAGTGGTTAACATTGCTGCGGTGTAAACGAATGAAGTCGTCACGATTCAGGGTTATAACAATACGATTTTGTTGGGTTGCAAAGATTAAAACCTCTTCATCTGGGATACGCTGATTTGCTTGTCCTGCGTCATAAGAAGTTAAAAGATTGTGCCCTTTTTGACGAATAATTGTAACAATATCAAAAGGAAAGTTTTCGTTGGAGTAGAGGTTAGCCATTAGATATCATCTTCTTGGTAGGAGGCTATAATGCTATTAATTTCATCTTGGTGACGATTATAATAAGCCCAGGCACTATTTAAATCTTCAAGTGTCAAGCCAGGGAAATTACGGAGCAGTTCTGTATTGTCAGCTCCTTGTTGATGAAAGGATACTAATGTCCAAACGGGTATTCGAGTACTGCGAATACAGGCATGACCCCCGCAAACACCAGGAGTTTTCTGTATGGCGCCAAGTTTTTCTTGAAGAAGGGCAGTTTCTTCAGGACTGAGAGATTCTATAATTTGCAGAAGTGAGTCAACAAGTTTGGTATTCATAAAACAAAAGTGGATAAAACATTACGGTGCCTACTCTACAAGCTAAACCATTCTATTATTTTGGATATATTAATTATAGAGTTATGTAATGGTGAGTAGCCAAGAACCACAGTTTGAAATTAATTATAGGGATAGTGCTTTGGAACCTGAGTACTATGATGCTCTACACGAATAACAAGTGAGTCAACAAGTTTGGTGTTCATAGAAATTACGGCACCTAATGTATAAGCTAGGTCAACAGCAACAAAAACTTTAACTAAAATTTATAATGCTTTTGTACTGAAAAGAGTAATATACACTTGTGGGGATTTTTATGCGCCTGACGGAAAATATTCCATAGCAACCTTGTATCACCTTTATAATCTTCCAATTTATGGGCATCTTAACTATAGAGTTGTGTAGTGGTAAGTAGCAATGGCAGACAATCAACCTAGAGATTTTGATGTAGTACTTGGAGGAGAGGCACCACCTCCAGTTGCAGGTGTTGTGCTAGGAGGATTTGAGGGCGTAAAAAACCGACTTGGAAGTTCAAATGTAGATGTACGGGTTGCGGCACTATCTGATGCATTGAATTATGGAGAAGCTGGTTTGGATTTGTTAATTGGAGCATTATATAATGATTCTTCACAACAGCTAAAACATCTTGTTGGACGGTTGTTAAAGCAGAAAGGTGGTACTAAAGCTAGGCAAGCTCTACTTAATTACGACCCTTGGTTATTTTTTACTAAATTGGAAGATTGGAAAATAGAGAATTTTAACCCTCAAATTGGTATCATCAACCCAACTGGTACTGCTTATACTGTTAATTTTGAGCATTTGAAGCTGTTGTTACAAAATTCGCATGTTGAAAAAGTCGAGGCATTAGTTTGTCAAATACATGGATTTTACAATAATTATGATGTTGAATTTTACAAATTTGTAAATCTAATTTATGATAACCGCGATAAGCTACATAATCTTAAAGCTCTGTTTATTGGAGATGCACTAGCCCATCCTTTCATGAGTTCTTTTTTAGAATTAGGTGATATTACTCCAATATTAAAAGCTTTCCCTAAATTAGAAGTGTTACAGTTTCGTGGCGGTTGGGGTTTGTCTACTAGACAGCTTCGACATGAGAATTTAAAAACTTTAGTTGTAGAAACAGGTTTAATGTTTGTTGACAGTGATACAGTCGAGCAAATATGTAAACTGGACTTGCCAGCACTAGAATATCTTGAGCTTTGGCTTGGTGGTTGCCATCATAAATCTAATGAAGACATCAGTACTAAATATTTATTGCCTATTCTTGCAGGCAAGGTCTTTCCCAATCTGAGTTACTTAGGTTTGCGTAGTAGTGACTACTCAGACAACATTGCCCAGTGTTTGGCAGAGTTGCCAACAGTTATTACCCGTCTTGCAGTACTTGATTTATCGATGGGAACTTTAACCGATAATGGTGTAGAAGCTTTGTTGAATTTTGCTCCTATTAATCAACTTCATACACTGGATGTTTCTATGAATAATTTATCCATAAGCATGATTGAAAAATTATCTCAGCTTAATTGTAAAGTAATTGCAGAACCGCAGCAGGATGAAGAAGCAGAGTCTGGCTCTCGTTACTGTGCCCTTTATGAATAAATTCTAAAATTGTTTGTCTTCTTTGTTTCTTTTATAATCTTCCAGTTTATGGGCATCTTAATTATAGAGTGGTGTAGTGGTAAGTAACAATGGCAGACAATCAACCTAGAGATTTTGATGTGGTACTTGGAGGAGAAGCGGCGCCTCCAGTTACTGGTATGATATTAGGAGGGATAGAAGGTGTTAAAACTCGCTTAAGTAGTTCAAGTGTGGATGTGCGAGTTGCGGCTCTTAGTACTGCTTTAAATTATGGAGATGCTGGTTTAGATTTAATAATTGAAGCATTAGACGATTCCTCACCGGATGTACAGAATTTTGCAGTCAAACTACTGAAAGAACAAGCGGGGATTGTAGGAAAACAAGTATTGTTAGAGTATAATCCTTGGTTGTTTTTTACTAAGTTGGAAAATTGGAAGTTTAAAAACTTTAATTCTCAAACTAAGAGTTTCTCTGAAATAGGTATTGCTTATGAAGTTAACTTAGAACAATTAAAGTTGCTATTACAACATCCCCAGGCAAATCAAATAGAAGCTTTAGTATGTAACATATATCACAATGATTATCCTCGAAAAATTAGCAATGAATTTTATGAATTTGTAGACACTCTTTTTAATGCTAGCAAAATATTAACTAATCTAAAAGCTTTATTCCTTGGGGATATCCAAAAGCATAAAGAGAAAAAATCTGTCACAGGTTTGGGTGATATCAGTAGACTTTTAGAAGCTTATCCCAAATTAGAGGTGCTAAATATTAGCGGTTATTGTGAACACCTTGAGTGTCACGTCAAAGGTCATGAAAATTTGAAGACATTTATTATTGAAACAGCAAATATAAGTGATTTGGCTATTAATCAGATTTGCTCATTAAATTTACCAGCTTTAGAGTACTTTGAACTCTGGATGGGTAGTAATCATGAGTTAAGTGCTACTATAAAAAGTTTAAAGCCAGTTTTTTTCGGTGAGTCATTTCCAAATTTAAATTACTTGGGTTTGTGTAATAATATACATGCTGATGAAATTGCATCTGCAATACACCAATCTTCTTTTATGGCTGATTATCCTATTATCGATAATCTTGCAATACTGGATTTATCAAAGGGGCATTTAACTGATTATGGCTTGGAAACTTTGCTTGAATGCCCAGCTATCAGTTCTTTGTATTGTTTAAGAGTACGTAGTAATTATCTTTCTGAAGAATTAATTAAAAAGATAGAAGACTTATCTTTAATAGATGGTCACTTCGACCCAGGCTCTCGCTACTGGGCACTATATGAATAAAAATGGAAATAATAAAATGCTAAACTTTATCGCTATTGCAAACCCTGAAAACAGGCGCCTCGGTTTTCTACAACAAGCGTTCTCCCATTTCAATTTACCACCTGCTACTGTTATTCCTTACACTGACTTAATTGCAGGCAAACAAACCTTAGAACAATTCAAGGCACCTAATACTATCATCCGCTTTGACTCTCCTGAAAGAGACTTTGATATTGATAAAGCTATTATTGCCGCAGGTTTTGCCGTACCTGATGATGGACAACACCAGCGCATAAGTCCTGCCGAAGTCGTAAAATTAGAGTTTGATAAAGGACGTATTTGTTATCCTCGTCAATGGTATTTAGGCTGGCGCCATCTATTACAACAATGGTTACAGCAACTTCCAGTCCCCCTCTTTGCAGACGGGGAGGGGTTAGGAGTGGGGTTCATGAACCACCCCGAAGACATCGCTGTGATGTTCGATAAACCAGCTTGTCATGAAAAATTCCGGCGCCATAATATTCCCGTTCCCCGTTCGCTTGGTAAAATTCACAGCTACGACCATTTACGCGAACAAATGGAAAAACAGGAGATAGAGCGAGTATTTGTCAAACTCTCCCACGGTTCCGCTGCTTCTGGAGTTGTTGCTTATCAAGCAAATTCAAAGTTTGAGTCAGCTATAACCACCGTTGAACGAGTGCGAGAAAACGGGGAAACCTTACTATATAACTCGCGTAAAATTCGTAACTATACCCGTAGAGAAGAAATTACCGATGTTATCAATATATTAACTGCGGAAGGTGTACAGGTCGAAGAATGGCTACCCAAAGCGCGCTTACAGGGATGTGGTTTTGACGTGCGTGTAGTAGTTATCAACGGTAAAGCGCAGCATATAGTTGTCAGGTTGGGTAAAAGTCCAATGACGAATTTACACCTTGGTAACGAAAGAGGTAATAGTCAGGAATTACTAGAAAAAGTCGGCGCCGAAAATTGGGAAGCGATGAAGCACACTTGTGAGCAAGCTGCAAAGTTATTTCCTAGTAGTTTATACTGTGGCGTTGATTTATTGATATTACCTGATTGGAAACAACACACGATTTTAGAGATTAACGCTTTCGGTGATTTGTTACCAGGGATTTTATGGAATGGTATGGATACTTATACAAGTGAGGTTAAGGCAATATTGGAAAGGAATATAAAATAGGGTTAATTACCGCACGTTATCTTTTCACGGAAATAAACCTAAACTAATCCAAAACTGCCGTGCCATTATTTGTGACTGGCTGTTCATCTCCAAACAATCAACAGTTACGGCGCCAATTGCTGTTAAAGCAATTATTGTGCCAAATGTAATGTTCGCTTGAAAATGGTTCTCCCATTGATCAAGTCTAGGGTGGAATAAACGAATTTCCGTACCAGTATTAGGGTCAATTCCAGATATACGGTTCCCTTTATGAAGATTGCATGAGCGCTCCTGCAAGAGCTAAATTATCTAATGTCTCTGCACCTTGCCTGCTTACTGGTCGAATATGTTCTACTTCAAATGAAAAATTAAATATAATTTCAGGAGCGCGACAATATTCACATCGATGATTAGCTCGATTTGCTACCAATGTATAATTTGGATTCATTCACTTTGTTGTTGCATTAAAAACTTTGCTCTTTTAGCTGTTGCGTTTAGTTCAGCCTCCACCAAGCTATCTAATTCTGCTTGTAATTCTTTTGGAAACAACTTTTCTTCGTCGCGCGCTTTACGCCATAATTCCATTAATTCAGATAAGCGTTTTTGCTGTTCGGCGCCAAAAAATTGGTCAGGACGGAAACTTTGTAGTACAAGTACCCCGTTAAACTCGGTTTCATCCAATTGAGTTGTTAAACCATCCAAAGCTTGACCAGCAGTTTTACCTATTGACTGCTTGTCACCAGCTACCGCACGATAACACCTCTGCCCGGAAGCATCCTGTATAGATTGTATAGCTACTGTAGTCATGTTTTTGCCTCAAGCTATTTCAATTATATATTTTACGCAAAACCAAAGGAAATAGCGAGGAATTACTGGAAAAAGTCGGCGCCGAAAATTGGGAAGCGATGAAGTACACTTGCGAACAAGCTGCAAAGTTATTTCCTACGAGTTTATACTGTGGCGTTGATTTATTGATATTACCTGATTGGAAACAACATGCAATTTTAGAGATTAACGCTTTTGGGGATTTGTTACCAGGGATATTGTGGAATGGTATGGACACTTATACAAGCGAGGTCAAGGCAATGTTGGAAGTATGTAAAATGTAGATACAGCAATTTGAAGATGTGTTTACATGCTCGAACTTCGTCCCATCAAAAATGAAAGTGATTATCGTGCAGCGCTGGAGGAGATTGAAGCTTTAGTGTTTGGTTTGTGGACAGATGACAAAACTTCGGCTTCTATTATTAATGCTTTAGTTGCAGCTAGCCAAACACTTACAAATCTCAAAGCTGTTTTTGTAGGAGATATTGAAGATTTAGAATATCTGATTTCTCCAATTAGACAAAGTAACTTTTCCCCTCTATTAGAAGCTTATCCAAATCTTGAAGTTTTACAAGTTCGTGGTGATAATCACCCATACATGGGAGATATAGGACTAGAATTTAGTCCCGCACTTAGACACGAGAAACTAAAAGCCCTTATTGTTGAATCTGGTGGAATTAGCCATTTGTCAATAAACCAGATTTGTAAACTTGACTTACCAGCGTTAGAATATCTTGAATTATGGCTAGGAAGTGATGACTTTGGAGGTGACTCATCTATCAACGATTTAATGCCAATAATCTCTGGCGTATTTCCTAAACTTAAATATCTTGGACTACGTAAAAGCGCATATTCTGATGATATTGCCTTTAGAATTGTTAACTCTTCTATAGTGGAAAATTTAATAGAGTTAGATTTTTCTATGGGAAATTTGAGAGATGATGGCGCCGAAGCTTTATTAAATTGTCCAGCAATTAACCAGCTAGATACTCTTAACGTATCAAATAATTGTTTAACTAATTGGATGATTGAAAGGTTAAATCAATTAGATATTGAAGTTATTAGCGGTGAACAAAAATATTATGAAGACCGTTATTCTTCTGTAGCTGAGTAATTATAATCAAGTATGGTAAATCATCAAAATGACCCCAGAGAATTTGATGCTGTTCTTGGAGGTTATAGTAGGAAGTCAAAAAGGTTTACATAATCGTTACTGTACTGTAGCCGAGTAATTATAAGACGAGGTTTGTTTTATCTAGCACCACTACGTCAGGACGAAAACCTGTTGAAACTACCAGAGGTTTAATTAAACAACGGGCAGGTGTAAACCAACGGACACCCATTTGATCTATCAGGACGTTAACTTTTCGCAGCAGAAAAGCAGCCACTTCTTCGTGAGGCCCAGTCGGTTCCATATCAATGAGTTCCCCGTCAATTAATTCGTAACGCTCATCATCCCCATACCGAGCTATAAAATTATCGAATGTCAGGAGTTTGGGAACTGCTTGTGTCATAGCGTCAGGCGCCTCCATGCAAAAGTCAAATGAATGAGACATCCTCTAAAAAATGCTGGTGCTTTATATCTATGCCAAAACTTTCCAGCGAACTTTACGTATTATATAGGATTTTTGCTCTATTTTTGAAATATATGTAAAGTAAACGCTGACAGCCATTGATGCTTTGAACCAGTATGGCAAACAATCAAAATAAACCTAGAAATTTTGATATCGTATTGGGTGGAGAAACACCACCACCATTATACGGCGCCGTATTAGGTGGAATAGAGGGAGTTAAACGGCGTTTAGCTAGCTCTGATGTTGAAACGCGCATCGGCGCACTGAGTAGCGCGGTTAATTACGGTAATACAGGTTTACAGGTACTAATTGATGCTTTAGAACATAATTCGGCAAAAGTACGGAAAACAGCAGCAAAACTATTAAAAAATATAAATAAAAATCAAGTAAAAGCAGCTTTGGCAAAATATAAGTTTTGGACTAGCTTTGAAAAATATTATGAAATCCCTTGTAATTATTCGACTACATTCGCTAATCGAAAAGTAATTGAGTTTGACCCTGTAATTGGCATTAGCGAAACTGTTAATACCGCTTATGCTATAAGAGTTGTCCCAGGAGAAGACTATTATACAAGGTCAGTATTGAATGGCGTAGATAAATTGCAAATTATATTGCAAAGTCCCCATGCTTGTGAGATTGAAGCTTTGGTATTTGGATATTGGTATACAAGGTCTTTAAAAGATTTTACTTTTCGTCCTGTTTTGGATGAATTACTAGAAGCTTCACAGAAACTTACTAATCTTAAGGCTTTATTTTTAGGAGATATTAATAGTTCTGAATTTCAAAATGTTTCCCTCGTATACTGTAATTTAAGTTATATTTTACTGGCTTACCCACAGCTAGAAACATTAAAGGTTCGTAATAACTCCTATAGACGTAGTTATTGCTCAAATTACGAGGTAGGATTAGAATTTTGCCCAATTCGGCATGAAAAGCTTCAAACGCTTATTATTGAAGGTGTTGGCATTTCAAATGAGGTGTTTGAAGAAATTTGTAAGCTTGAATTACCTGCATTGGAATATCTTGAGCTTTGGTTTGGTCGAGATAGGTATATTAATCATAATAGTATTAATCAATTTGTCTCAGTGTTTTATCATAATTTTCCTAAGCTCAAATATTTAGGACTACGGTACTATAACCATGACTATCCAGATAATGTTGCTTTTGCAATAGCAAATTCTCCAATTTTTGAAAACTTAGTTGAATTAGACCTTTCAATGGGAAAAATTGGAGATGAGGGAGCAAAAGCTTTACTTAAGTGTTCTGCAATTCGTCAACTTGATACTCTTAATATTTCTCATAATTGTTTAAATAGTAAAATAGTTGAGAAAATAAGCAAGTTGGATATTGAAGTTATTACTGGTAATCAAAATCCGCAGAGGTATTATTCTTCATATGGGTGAAAATGATTTGATGAGGAGGCAGTTCGGGATGCCTGCTCCACAATTTAATATTGCTCAGTGTTATAACGGATGTAGTAATTAAAATTATTTGTTTATAAAAGAATTATTATTTACATTTTTAATAAAATTATGACAGGGAGCCAGAACCAACCTGGAGAGTTTGATGCTATTCGCGGAGGAGATGCACCACCATTACTAGGCGCCGTTTTAGGTGGAGTTGAGGGTGTTAAGCAACGTTTAGCTAGTTCTGATGTTGAAATGCGCGTTTCTGCTTTGAGTCGCGCGCTCAGTTACGGTGATGCTGGTTTAAATTTAGTAATTAAGGCTTTAGATGATAATTCGGCAAAAGTGCGTAAAGCAGCGGTACGTTTACTAAAAGATATAGATAATAGCCAAGTAAAAGCAGCTTTAAAAGAGTATAAATTCTGGACTACATTTGAAAAGTATTATGATATCCCTGACAATCATGCAACTACATTCGCTAACTGGAAAGTTATTGAGTTTGACCCTGTTATTGGCATTAGTGATACGATTGATACTGCTTATGCTTTAAGAACTGTCCCAGGAGAAGACTATTATACAAAACTGCAAATTCTATTACAAAGCCCTAAGCTAATCAGGTTGAAGCTTTGGTCTTCGGTTTTTGGTATACAACTTATTTTGAATGTTATAATTTCTGCTCTGCTATTGACGCACTACTTAGAGCTTCTGAACAACTTACTAATGTTAAAGCATTATTTTTCGGAGATATAAATAATTCTGGATGGGGAAATATTCAATTGTATTATAGCAATCTTAGTTACATTTTATTAGCGTACCCACAGCTAGAAGTATTGAAAATTCGCGTTAATTATTATAATCAAATTTCTCATAACTACCAATTAGAGTTTAGTGCCATTCAACATGAAAATTTGAAAGTCCTTATTATTGAAGGTTATGATATTTCAATTAATATAATCAAAGAAATATTTCAAATGGAACTACCTAGATTAGAATATCTTGAACTGTGGCTTGACAAAAGAGATAACAATACTAGTTATTTGAATTATGATTTATACAATAAATTTCCTAAACTAAACTATTTAGGAATACATAGTTGTAGTAATAATTCCTCATCCCTTAGTGATATTCCTTTCGCAATCATAAATGATTCACTCATCGAAAGTTTAGTTGAATTAGACCTTTCAAAGGGAGCAATATATGATGAAGCAGTAAAATATTGGCTTAATTATTGTCCGGCAATTCATCAACTAGATACTCTTAATATTTCTTATAATTGTGTGACTGATGAAATGATTGAAAGAATGAATCAATTAAATATTCAAGTTATTGCTGAGAAGCAGGAACCATATAGGTATTGGTCTGCATGTGAATAATCAAATTGAATGAGTAGGGCAGGCAGGGATGCCTGCTCCACAAGAGTGATACTGATATATTATGGTTTGATAATAATGGGAGTTTATATGCATTTGAATATTCTTTATCGGGGTTCTTTGGTTAGTTGTAACTATGGTTGTGAGTATTGTCCTTTTGCGAAGCGTCAGCAAACAGCGGCTGAGTTAGCTAGTGATAAACAAGATTTGGAACGGTTTGTGAATTGGGTTTCTCAACATCCACAGCATGAGTTTTCTATTCTTTTTACTCCTTGGGGTGAGGCGTTAATTCATCGCTGTTATCAACAAGCTTTGGTAAGGTTAACTCAAATGCCTCATGTTAATAAGGCTGCTATTCAAACTAATCTTTCTTGTAATTTAGATTGGGTGGAGGAGTCTAATAAAGATAAACTCGCACTTTGGGCTACTTTTCACCCGGAGTGGGTAGAAAGAGACAGTTATGTTGCTAAGTGTTTGGAACTGGATAAACTCGGCGCCCATTTTAGTGCTGGAGTGGTAGGTTTCCCGCAGTTTAAACATGAAATTGCTGCTTTGCGCCAGGATTTACCAGAACATGTGTATTTATGGATTAACGCTGTAAAGGCGGAATTGCCGAATTTATCACAAGAAGACAGGGAGTTTTTTAAGTCTATTGACCCGTTGTATGAATTGAATACGCAACATTACCCAAGTTTTGGACGTTCTTGCCGCGCGGGTAAATCAGCTATTTCAGTTGATGGTCAGGGTACAATGCGACGTTGCCATTTTATTAAGGCGCCGATTGGTAATATATATGATACTAATTGGGAAAACTATTTAGTTGATAGAACCTGTACAAACCAAACTTGCCATTGTCACATTGGATATGTCCATCTAGAGTATTTAGAACTTGATAAGGTGTTTGGCTCAGGAATTTTAGAAAGGATTCCACAAAAGCTCTTTCCTTTTTCCCCCCTTATTAAGGGGGGCAGGGGGGATCAATTATAATCTTTACCTAATATTTCTCCATGTGTCAGCATCAGTAAAACGTTGTAAATGCTTAAGGTTTGTAGTAGCAATTACAACATCTCGCCCTGGATATTCTTCTTTCAAAAGTCTCCATTGAGCAGCAATAATAATATCTCCATCAATATTTTTATCACTTGCAGTTGGTATTCCTCGACTACGAGCTTCTGCCCAAACTTGAGCAGCTTCTTTCATAAGTTCTTTAGTTAATGGCAAAAATTCAATCCATTCTGAAAGCGAATCTAAATTTGGTTCTTGCGTACTTAACGTGCTAAAATGTTAAGATAACTACCCTGTATTTCAATAAAATTTATTATGAAAAGAGTTTTGACCGAACTATTAAACTTGCCTGATGTAGTAGTAGAGTCCAGTCTACAAGAGGGTTCAGTCCTAATTTTATCAGTAAGTAAAAAAGTGAAAAGTGCAGTATGCCCGCATTGCGGTAAAAAGTCGGAACATCTACATCAAAATCAAAAATACTTAGTAAAAGATTTACCGATGGGAGATAAAGAAGTAATACTAAATTTAAATAGACGAAGATTTAAATGTAAAACATGCCGAAAAACGTTTAGTGAGCACCTTGATTTTGTTGGAACGAAAAAGGGGTTTACGCATCGATACGCAGAAAATATCGTTAAACAAGTTATTAGTAGTGATGTAAGTAATGTTGCGAAAAATAATGGATTAAGTGATGAAGAGGTTAATTCGATGATTGAAGAAGTAGCTCAAAAATTGTTACCAATAGATTTAAGTAATTTAAGAAGGTTGGGAATCGATGAAATTAGTTTAGTTAAAGGTCAAGGAAAGTTTATTGTTGTACTCGTAGATATAGATACGGGGAAATTAATAGGGTTAGTAAAAGAAAGAAAACAAATTGTAATAGAAAATTTCATGAAGACGTGGGGAGAAGAAGTTTTAGATAAAATAGAAGAAGTCAGTATTGATATGACCGGAAATTATAAAAGTTTAGTCGATAAGGTTTGCTCAAACGCAGTCGTGACGGTAGATAGGTTCCATGTTACCAAAGTTATACATCAAGAGCTAAATCAAGCTAGAATAGACGAAAAGAAAACTGCTTTAGAATTAAATGTAGAATCAAGAGAAAAAGTATTTGATAGTTTAAAAGGTAACAAATTTACACTCTTAAAAGCTGAAAGCGAACTTACAGATAAACAGAAAGATAAATTAGATAAAATCAGAGAAGCGTCACCTTTGTTAGGAACAATGCATTCATTGAAAGAGGAATTCCGTAATATTTTTGATAACAGTGAAGATTTAGGAGAAGGAATTTTAGGGCTTCTAGATTGGTTAAAAAAAGCTGAACCTTATTATCAAAAAAGTGTTAAGACAATTACACGATGGTTTGGAGAGATAATCGGATATTTCGAGAGAAGAACTACTAATGGAGTAGTAGAAGGAATTAATAATAAACTGAAACTAATAAAACGAAGTGGATTTGGCTTTAGAAATTTTCGTAATTTTGAAATTAGAGCTTTACTTTCTTGGCACTATGATATTAATTTAGCACGCTAAGTACGCAAGAACCATAAAGATGAAAGTTTAGCAGGCTACATCCTACGTTTGGCTGAAATTAATTACTATCAGTCTCCTAACTGGATTTTAAAT
>NZ_RSCL01000039.1:33646-65562 GCF_003991905.1 Dulcicalothrix desertica PCC 7102
GTATCAATCATCATTCCTGGTATAATGTATTTACGATTAGAAAGTACTTTTACTGTCCAAAATAATCTTTCAGGACAAGCTGTATCTCCAAAATTATAAGGCAGTTTATCAATTATAGTTTTGATTTCTCTCACTAATACTGAAGTTGTTTGATTCGCTTGAATTTGCTCCGGATAAATTAACACAGTATCTAAATCTTTTCTAGTTGAATAAACCCGCTCTGGTGCTAGCCCAATCAATTCACCACTTGAGGTATAACCAAACATAATAGGTATATCAAAGTAATGATAGACGTGCAAGATAGCAAAAATACCCTCTAGTCTTTTGATTAAATTAATGTACCTTTTAAATATTAAATCTGATGAATATTCCCGAACATTATTTAAAAAATCGCGACAATTAGATATTTTGATAGCTTTTACATCAAATAAAAATTTCTCTAAAGTAAATTCCCCTTTCTCCTTGAGAAGCCAGCAAAAAGTTTTATATGGCGCATCTCCGGTTAAAGGATAAATTAGACCGTTTGTTAATGTTTCTAACTCAGTCAAAATTTTTTGGGTCTGGGATTCCATTACACTGATAATATAGCAGCGTCTTATACAATTATTTTAGTCCATTTTAATAGACTTCTACTATTAGCCTATGGTTTAAACCATAGGCGTTTAATTTATTTTGAAGCCTTAGCACTCTTCAGCCAAAACTCCACAAAAGAAAGCAACGCAGGACTAATAGGACTTATCACCCAATTAAACAAAAAGTCAGCAATAGCAGTCTTACGCGGACGGTTAAGGAAAAAGGTTGACATTACAATTCCCACACAAGCTAAAGTTGCCGTCACAAAGAAAAACGGTGCAAAACTCCCGGTAATTCCTCGTATGGCGCCAATAGTAAAAATTCCACCTAAACCTCCAAAACCAAACGCGGTAAACATTAAACCATAGTTACTAGGGTAATTACTTAAGCCAAAAAAGCTCAATGTTGCAGCAGGCGCCACTGCTAACCATGCTCCTAAACAAAACCAAAATACACAGTACGCTATTAAAAAATTCGTAACTTGCCCTTGTGATGTATTCCACATCACTATCGAGGCAGACAAAATCAGAACATTGATAACGATAATAGTTAATTTGGGTTTGAAACGGTCGTTTAACCAACCAAACAAAGGACGACCAATACCATTAAATACTGCAAATAATGGAATTGCAAATGCTAATTGTTCCTGTTGTAGTCCAACTATTTCTTTTCCAACTTGTGCAGTTGTAGCAATTGCTGTTAGTCCAACAAATGTACCAACTATATAACAAACCCACAGTCCGTAAAAAGTCTGGGTTTGCACCATTGGTGTATCTATGCTATCGGTAACTTCTGTATTTGATACCGTTGGGCGCCAATTTGCAGGTTGCCAGCGTAGCGGAGGCATCTTTAACACACTCGCAATCGCTAAAATTATGATGGTGAAAGCAATACCTAAAATTACAAAAGTACCGCGTACACCAAAACCAGGAAGACCAATTGCACTGTTACCATTCATTAACATAATTGCTAACGGCGCCGTTATCAACGGTGATAACCCAAAACCAACAACGGTCATCCCCACCGCTAAACCCTTACGGTCAGGAAACCAACGTGCAGCTACTGCAAGTGGCACACCGTAAGCAATACCAACACCAATTCCTGCTATTAAACCATAACTAAGGATCAAAAATGGTAAGTTGGGAGCAATACTTGAGAGTAAATACCCTATTCCAACAATAATTCCACCAATACTGGTGAGTATACGCGGACTAAACCTGTATATGTATAACCCAGAAATTGGCATGATAAGGGTAAAAACCACACCCAGCACCATGAAGGGTAGTAATATTGTTCCGGGTTTGGCTTGTAGTGCTGTTTCAAATGGACTACTAAAGATACTCCAAGAATAAACTGTTCCTAAACATAGCAGCACCGTTAACCCTAAAGGAATAAATAACCATCTTCCAACTTCGGGTCGCAGTCCAAAAAGTTTCTCTTCACGTGGAAAATCAAAGAATTTAGTACTGTCCATATTTAAACTATTTAATTGGTTTCTTCTCTGCGCTCTCTGTGTCTCTGTGGTAAAAAAAAGTATTTCACCACAGAGACGCAGAGACACAGAGGTAAGAGTTAAAGGAGAGAGACTTTTAGATTTTATTTAAACATGGAGAGAGAATCTTTATATAACTATTTGTTTATAGTTACCATAGTATTTATCAGGGGCAGGTTATCAAACTGTCCTGTAGCTTCGTTAATTTTTTAGCTTGACCTGCATAAATAGTAGTTAGTAGAACCTATATTGTAGATACACAAACTCCCTAACTTATATATTATGGCTATAGATAATTATTCTTTTTCTCAAACCGAACAATATCAAATGACTGGTTTGGTTAGCTATGCTGAGTTACAGTCCTTACCTGCGATGTGGCATATTGCTGCAAAACAGTTTAAAGATGTTATTGCATTAATAGACCCTCATGCCAAACCTCAAGTTACTCTCACTTACGAGCAACTGTACTATCAAATTCAACAGTTTGCAACTGGAATTCAGGTATTAGGGATTACTCAAGATACAGAAGATTCTGTATTACCACGAATTGCATTGTTTGCCGATAATAGCGCACGTTGGATGGTTGCCGACCAAGGTATTATGATGGCAGGCGCCGCAAATGCGGTAAGGTCAAGTGCAGCAGATAAAGAAGAGTTGCTCTATATATTGGAACATAGCGGTAGTGTTGGCTTAGTTGTCGAAAATATTAAAACTCTCAAAAAGCTTGAGCCAGAAGTATATAGTGCAAATTTACAGTGGATAGTTCTGCTGTCTGATGAGGAAGTACAAATAAATCCAAGTGTAAAAATAATTAATTATAATCAACTCATGCAGTTGGCATCGAGTAGCACTCTTAAAGATGTAAAGCTTGATAGAGACCAATTAGCAACCTTAATTTACACTTCCGGGACAACTGGCAAACCCAAGGGTGTAATGTTAACGCACGGTAATATCATACATCAACTTAATACCCTCACATCAATTATTCAACCTGCAGTTGGTGATAAAACATTAAGCATATTGCCGACATGGCATAGCTTTGGACGTGTAGGAGAATATTACACACTTTCCCAAGGTTGTACTCAAGTTTATACTAACCGTCGTTATTTAAAGCAAGATTTACAAGAATATAAACCGCAATACGTTGTCGGTGTACCGCGTTTATGGGAATCTATATACGAAGGAATTCAAAAATCCTTCCGCGATAAATCACCTAGAATGCAAAAACTGATTAATAACTTTTTGGCAGTTAGCGGTAGATTTATTAAAGCAGTACGAACTTGGAAAGGTTTAGACTTACAAAACTTAAATCCAACGCGCGCGCAAATTATGAACGCTTGGACAACTACTATTTTACTGGCGCCGTTGCATTTCTTGGGTGAAATGATAGTTTACAAGAAAATTCAGCAAGCAACAGGTGGCAATGTTAAACAGCTTATTTGCGGTGGTGGTTCATTAGCACAGCACTTGGAAGAATTTTTTGAAATAGTTGGCATCAATATTTTAGTCGGTTACGGACTAACAGAAACATCCCCCGTTCTCTCCGCACGTCGTCACTACAAAAACTTACGCGGTTCTTCGGGTAAACCCATCGCTGGTACAGAATTCAAAATTGTGGACTTAGAAACTCGTCAAACTTTAGCTCCAAAGCAAAAAGGTTTGGTCATGGCCAGGGGTCCGCAAGTCATGAAAGGATATTACCTAAACCCCGAAGCTACACGCAAAGCTATCGATAACGAAGGATGGTTTGACACTGGTGACATTGGTTGGTTAACTCCAGATAACCAAATAGTCTTAACTGGTCGAGCTAAAGATACTATAGTACTAACTAACGGGGAAAATATCGAGCCTCAACCAATTGAAGACGCTTGTTTACGAAGTGACTATATCGACCAAATAATGCTTGTTGGTCAAGATGAGAAATTCTTGGGCGCCTTAATTGTACCGAATATGGAAGCATTAGAAGCTAAGTTAAATCAGCCTGTAGAAAACATTGATTTAAATAGTAAAGCTGTGCGAGACTTATTCCGGGAAGAACTTAACCGCGAAACCCGCAACCGTCCCGGTTATCGTCGCGATGATGAAATTCTTGTGTTTGATTTAATTCCAGACTCATTTACTATTGAAAATGGTTTACTAACCCAAACGCTCAAAATTCGCCGAAATGTTGTCATGGAGCGTTATCAAGACGTTATCAGGAAAATGTTTGGCAACGGATAAAACGGATGTAACGGATAGTTGGCTGGTTGTAGTATAGGCTTGTGGAACAGGCATCCCTGCCTGTTCAGAGAATGTGTTTTTTTACCACAGAGTCACAGAGAACACAGAGAGAGGAAAGATAAACCACGCTCGTCACAAAGGACACAAAGGAAGAGTTAATAAGAGATAAACCAAGGCGCCATTTAATGAATAAACCATCCGTTACATCCGTTGTATCCGCTGCCCTATGCTTTGAACCATGTATTGGTGTTAATGTGGCAATTAGCGATGAAAAATATGGTTCATGGTCAGAAAGCGCTGGATATTCAGATTTAAACGCGCGCTTTCATATGGGCGCCAGTCGTTTCTACATATATAGTATTACCAAGACTTTTGTTGCTACTTGCTTGTTACTATTAATGCAAGATGGGTTAATAGACTTAGATGAGCCTGTTACAAAATGGCTTAGAGAATTACCATTTCCAGAAACAGTAACTTTACGGCGCCTGCTTAATCATAGAAGTGGAGTGCCTAATTATACTAGTTTATATAGTTATTTACCTGCCGTAAGAAAAAATCCTTCAACACCTTGGACACATCAGCAAGTTATCGAGTTAACATGCCAAGGAAAACTTGATTTTGAACCTGGAGAAAAATTTCGTTACTCGAATACTGGGTACATGTTACTGTATGAAGTTATTGAAGCGGTGACAGGTAAAACTTTTGCCGAAGCATTAAAAAGTCAGATTTTTGATGTATTGGATTTGAAGAATACATATGTAGCGCATGAAGTTGATACTAAAGGAGAATTGGCGCCGGGTTTTAGTCGAGAATTAAATGTAGAAAACAGAATAGAAAACGTAATTCCTCGTTATCATCCTGACTGGTGTGCAACTGGGTTAATTGTTTCCACAGCAGAAGATGTAGTGAAATTCTTTGAAAGTCTCTTTACTGCAAAATTACTTAACTCTTCGTCTTTAAAGGAAATGCTAACCCCATTGCCAACACCAACTCGTCACCCTTGGTACAAAAACCCTTGTTATGGCTTGGGAATAATGATTGACCCTGAGTCAAGATACAATATTATGTATGGTCACGGAGGTAGCGGTCCCGGTTATAATACTTGGGCTATGCATTTACCAGATTTTCATGGTCGTAAACTAACATCAGCTATTTTTTGTAACGCTTCAATGTTAGACCATCCATATGGAATGGTTGATGATATACTGCGATTAATTTTGTAGTGCGCGACTTGTTCCTTTGCGCTGTTTGTGGTTTATTCTTAAATATTTTAATATATAGCTGTTCCTGGTAAATAGTGTTACAGCTAAAAAAATTGTCTATACGATATACTGAACTTCATAATCATTACAACGGCGTACTGACACCTGAAGAGCTTATGCGTGTTGGTAACTACGGAGAAAATTATGGGCAAGCTCTGAGGAATCTTTGGAACTACTTCAAGAACAAATCCCGTGAAGGATTCGTATTGAGAAATATTTTGAAACAGGAGGGAATAATCACTGACGACGGCAGCAACGAATTTCCGGAACAGCTTGACTCGGAAACAGCACAAAACATTGTTAGCAACCTTCTTTCTGCCCTTGGCAATACTCCTTACAACCTTGCTTATCAATTCCGCAACCAAATGCTTCGAGCCAACCAGGGAGTTAGCCAAAAACAAGTACTCTGGGCAGTCGTAGAAAATCTAAAGCGTCAGGATATAAGATACGTAGAATTACAAGGAAGCTTACCTGCAAACGTGTCCTTTAGAGATTTTAGAGAGATGCTTGAAGGCGAAACTTTCATTGATATTCGCTTTTTGCAATTACTTAGTACCAAGAGATTAGTAAAAAAGCCGACAGACCTAAATAAACTACTCACAAAAAATGATTTAAAAGCACTTAATGCAGTAGGAAGCAGATGGACTGTTGGCTTGGACATTGCTGGACCAGAAGAAAGCGAATTTACCCAAGAAGGAATGAAGCGTTTCCAAGCTATATGAGTTTCTTAAACAGAAAGCACAGCAGAAGAATGCAACCTTTGTAATTAGAGTTCATGTTGGAGAGGGATATTTTAGACAAGACAAAACCCCAGAGGAATACAGTGAGCAAAGCAGAATTGCTAAAAGAAATGTACAAACTATTGTGGAGACATTAAAGAAACTGGAGATATCAGCCAAAGTAATTATCCGCTTAGGGCATGTTACTCATGCTGAACCCATTCAACTAGAGGAAATTCAAAAACTCGGACTTATAGTTGAAGCAAACTTAACAAGTAATTTGGTAACTGGTTCCATTACTGAAGTTTTATGCGTACTGTGGTTGTTGATGCAGAAAACATCTGTGTTTCAGATGATCCTGATAACTTGCTATCTGATTTGTTAATACTTATGAAGTCTGACTACTACGCTAATCAGGCTGAAGACCTTTTTGCTCCCGATGGGGAGGGAATTGATGACATTATATATCTCGACATCAACATTTATGCTTATCGAGCTAGCCAAAAAGAAGACCTTCCTGAATGTATGTACTCTTCAGAAATAGATGTTATTAATAATGAAGTTTGGGTTATTTCTGCAGTAGGCTTATGCTACGAAGCCAACCCTATTGTAATGTTGGGTGAGGAACTCCGGTACTTGCTTGAAGAATTTAGAAAGCAGCGCTCTAAACTAGGCATTACCTAAATAACAACTCTAAAGAAATTTGGCGCAGTCACAAACCATTGAAAGCTGATACCAATTTAATATGAAGCTGCCAATAATTAAATCCCCCCCAGCCCCCCTTAATAAGGGGGGAGTAAGAGTAATAAAGTGCATCTTCATATAGAAATGGTATGATATAGTTGTTTATATCGTTAAATTTACAGAACAGTGGCTGAAAAAATTAATCGCAATTTACAAAGTCAGGATTTTAGCATAACAAACAACCGTATTGCACAGCCAAGTTCTGAGTTCTATACAGTTTTTTCCAAACAGGAAATTTTAAGTCTAATCGAAGCGCTGAAAATTCGACGTGAAATACCTTTAAAATATTCCTATAAAGGAGCAGGCGCCAATATTTGGGATAATTTCTACAGAAAGTTGATTATTCCTAACTGGTATCGCTCGAATGTAGAAATTCAACTTTTAAGAGATAACTTTCAATATCTCAATGCGAATACACAAAACAGTCGGAAAGTCAACATAATAGATGTAGGTGCCGGAAATTCATATCCTGTCAAAGAGTATATTCGTAAACTTGATAAATTAGGCAGGATAGATAGATATACAGCGTTAGATATTAGTGAAGAATTACTCGAAGTCTCAAAAAGAAACTTTACTAGATGGTTTCCATTCATCAAGTATACAAATAGCTATATTGACATAGAGAATAGCCCTATCCCTGAATACTTACTGCATCGAGATAATGTAAACATATTTTTACACTTGGGTGTTACCATTGGTAATCTTCAACATCGAGTCAAAGCACTTAAAAACTTTAGACAAAGCATGGGCAGAAATGACTTGCTAGTCTTAACTAATGAAATTGGTAATAACTCTCAATGGGATGGAGTAGCAAGAGGTGGTTGTTACTATCATGCTGAACAAATATACCAACGTATTAACAAGAATATAGGTATCCAACACCAAGACTGTCAGCTAATTAGAAAATACGATAAAAAAACAGATAGTGTAGTAGCCAATTTAAAATTTACTTCTGATTACACTATTGATTTTAGTAGCGCAGGAATAAATAAAAAGGTGGAGATTTCTAAAGATGAAGAAATAACTATTTGGCGCCATCATAAACACCAACTTCCCGAACTTATCGAAGAATTAGAACAAGCAGGACTACAACTTATTTACCACAGTACAAATAAATACCAATTACATATTATGGCAATTTGCAAGATTACGGTGTAGGTTGGGTGGAGCGACAGCACAACCCAACACAAATCCTATAATCTGCACAAAACTATAAAGAAATACTTACTGCTTTTACAAAGATTTTATTCAGTATTTTGATACCAGTAAGTCGATAGTTTCCTATAGTAAAATGGAAAACTTTCAACTCGTTGACGGAACGCATCATAATCAATTATTTCTATCTCGTCTGTTTCCGTACATATTGCAAGCAAAGCTTCTTGGCTATTACCGTGTAGAACAAATCCAATCAAAAATTCTTTATCTTCGACGCCAGCCCAAAACTCTGTAATACGTTTAAATTCAACAGGCAAGCTTAGTTTTTGAATGTCTATAGCTTTGAAAATTAACTTGTCTTCTGGCTCTATTTCGTATTCTGGGTCAATTATCGGTTCTTGTTTTGAAGAAAGTTTGAGATATAAGCTATCTTGATTGGCTTTTACTAATTGAATTATTGTATTACTATATGTTTTAAAATATAATGTATCCATTAATAAATGTGAATAAATATTGCTTACAATAAAAGTCCTACCTATTTCTTTGATTTGTACTCCTAGTAAAACACTCATTTGCTTTCTGCATACTCTATCCACTTCAAAGTTGATTTTCCTGCTGATAAAAAGGATGGTTTATATACTAAAATAGTATGATATGTCGCTTTAATGTAACGACCATTGCTATTAACTAGATTTACGTTGGGTTATGCTACCACTTCACCCAGCATAAGGTTGTTTAAGTATTAATTACGATAGCAATTACACAAGGGCAGCTTCGGATGTCTGCTCCACAAGAAATTTTACCAAATGAAGGGGATAAGGCGCGCGCTTGATTGTTGGTATTCGGTGTATTCTGGATATTTGGATGACATTGATTGTTCTTTTTGACTGATGCGTTGAAGGTATAGTGCGGTTATGGTAGCGGGTACTATGTATGCCCAAAGGGAACCTGCTACTATACTGAAGCTGAGGTAACGTAATAAGTCACCGAAGTAGTTGATGTTGCGTGACAGGCGCCAAATATTATCTCGAACTAGTCCAGCGTTATATTGTTTGGCTGTTAATTTTTGAACGTCGGCAGCAGTATTTATAAGTGTGCCAAAAATAAATAGTGGTAAGGCAATACCTACTGCCGTCATAGATAATGGAACCTGGTTAGTAAATGCTAAGTACCCAGGCAAAGCATACAAGACACCTACAAAAAGTAGTGAAAATATAAACCCAATAATTCCTACTTGTTCACTAAACATCTGGCACCGTTGTGGAAACAGCCATTGTTCAAGTAGCCACCATAAACAATAGCTGATATGCAAGCACAAATAAATTACCTGTCGCATATCATGAACACCATAGATAAAGCTAAAAGCGACTAATAAAACTATGGTAAAAACTTTTGCAACATTAATCGCCGTTAATGCTGTTATACCATTCGTTGGGGCGTTGGCTGTATCCTGCATAATGTACTATTTTTGCAAATCGTAATAAATATTAATATTGTAATGATATTATTTACGATTTACTAAAGTCGCGCTTGCTTGGTCTACGGGCATTAAGATAACTTCGTTGATGTTGACGTGCGCTGGTCGGGTCGCGCAATAGTAAATCACATCGGCTACATCATCGGGTGTTAATGGTGTGACTCCTTGGTATACTTTTGCCGCGCGTTCTGTATCACCGTGAAACCGCACTTCGCTAAATTCGGTTTCTACCATACCAGGGTCTACGGAAGTTACACGAACAGGTGTGCCAAGTAAATCTTGTTTTAATCCTTCGGAAATTGATTTAACGGCAGCTTTTGTACCGCAGTATACATTACCACTGGGATATGTTTGGTGTCCGGCAATCGAACCAATATTAATTACATGACCCCGTGCGCGCTGTACCATCCCTGGTACTATATAACGGGTCATGTACAATAAACCTTTAATATTGGTATCAATCATTTCCTCCCAGTCTTCAAAGGCGCCTTCGTGGAGTTTATCTAAACCGCGACTTAGACCAGCATTATTAATTAATATATCTATATCTGACCATTCAGCAGGAAGCGACGAAATAGCAGATTCTACTGCCGCACGGTTACGTACATCAAGTTCAATTAAATGCACATTAGACGAGTCTATACTTAGCAACTCTACTACCTGTTGTAGTTTCTCATATCGACGTGCTGCGAGAATTAATTTGGCGCCATTTTGAGCAAAAACCTTAGTACAAGCGGCGCCGATGCCACTACTTGCACCTGTAATGAAAACAATTTGATTCATAATTGATTAGTTTGAAGGGAGAAAGAAAAGCCTTTACCCTTATTAACTATTTCACAATTCGTAGGCGTTGCGTCACCATTGTTGTATTTTCAGCGCGCATAATTAGTTAGGACTTACGCTGCATAAACCTGGTTTCTAAGCAAAATCGTCATTTTTATTACATGTTATCAACGTATATTCCAGGTTTCTAGGTTTTCATCCGTAAGTCCTGTTAGTGCTGAATAGATTAGTTTTATAGGCGCCTTAAGTAAATTACTTATAGTATAAATAAATACTAATTACACATAATGGCAATTTGTAAGGTTGAAGCGTAGCTGGACGACAGATTAGCATAATCAAGCCCTGTTCGCCGCTAGATAATACTTAGATGGTCTGTATCCAAAAGATACTTCATTTAATTCTTCGCTAAGATAATCTGCCTGACGTATTTCTCACCTATAAGCTAAAGCCTCTTCCAAAGCAGGCTTATCCTTAAACAAACCCCTAAAAGAGTTTTGGACTGACAATTTTTTGGGTGTGGAACATACGAGCAATTAATGGGTTCATAATTGATTTTTTTTGCTGAAACTATTACTGGGCAAGTATTTCGTTTTTGGATTGGCGGCTGGTAAAAGCCGAGCTACTTTCTCCCCTGCGTGAACTGGGTTATAATGCGATAACTACTGACACTAACAAACGCGAGTAAGTCATGCTTTATACTTCTAAAAAGAAGATTTAGATTGCACATCTGAGTTTCTTCGCAGCGTCTACCAACGTCTAAAGATTTTGTTCTACTCCTGTTCCCCAACGTGTCTCATATGCCTAGGAGTTAACTAGAGGATGAATACTGCCCGTCTAAGCATCATTATTCCAACTTACAATCGTCCCGAGCTATTGCATAGAGCCGTTTCCAGTGCCTTAAATCAAACGATAACAGATATTGAAATTATCGTTGTAGATGACTGCTCCAATCCAGCAGTAGTACTACCAGAGCGAGAAAATCTCAGGGTTATTCGCCTAGAATCTAATCAGGGAGGGGCGATGGCTCGTAATCGAGGAGCTATCGAGTCTCGTAGTCGCTGGATTACCTATTTGGATGATGATGATGTGTTGCTGCCGGACATGGCGCAAAAGGCGCTTTCGGCAATTGATCAAATGCCTCAAAATTTACCTGCACCGATCGCCGTTCTGTTTGGGCTTAACATCGTCAACTCACAAGGGCAAGTGCTAGAAACTCACCTGCCGCCAACGCTACCGAGAGGTTCTCACTTTTGTTTAGAGGAGATTCAACCCGGTGAATCTTTCTTTTGCAAGCAGACTTTAGTGGTTGAACGGGAGGTAATGTTAGAAATGGGAGGATTTGATCCGAACTTTAATTCACGAGTCCATACGGAATTATTTCTGCGACTCAATCCGGTTTGCTCATTATGGGGAATTGCGGAAATCACCTACCATCTATCTGCCTATGAAGGCGTTCGAGTCTCTTCCAATGCACAACGCCGCCAGCGAAGCTTTGAGAAACTTCTCACCAAGCATCACGCTTTATTTATAAGCCATTCCCGCAAAAAATTTGCCGATTTTGTATTTAATCATGCCGACATGCTGCAACGAAACGGGCAGAGTTGGATGGCAGCAAAGGCTTTGGGTCGTGCTTTTTTGATCCACCCGGTCCACACAATCGCTCGGTTTGCTTCCCCTTATAAAAAGGGGTTGTTGAAGAGTTTTTCTTCCCTTAGAAATAGGGTTCCACCGTCAATTTCAAATGCTCGTTAACTTGACACAGGTTTTCCGGAAAACTCTATCCTGGTCATCTAGCGCGACCATCATTGGTGTAAGGTGGGGAGCTTTCGGTGTCGCACTGGGATACGCGATTGGGATGTGCCTCCTGAGGTACCCTGCTGTGGTTCATTGTGTGAGCAAATCTCTTGCCGATTTTTTCAGTTCTGTTTGGCGACCCGCGATCTCATCTATTTTAGCGGCAACCCTGCTTTATCTCGCTCAATTGATCATGCCGCCTATTCCCCTTTTAATCGCCAGTTTATGTTTGCATGGTTTTATTTATGCTCTCTTTTATGCCTGTGTTTGGCTGCTTTTACCAGGTGGCTATGCCGAAGCCAAGGATGTTCTGAGGATATTGGCAAGGCGTAAACTATAATAGTACTTTTGCACAAAAAAAAGATGCCATTCCCGCAATAGTTTGATATTTTCACCTGATATTATGTCCTGTAGCATGACCATAATAAAATCTTTGTAGAAACCGAATTAAATGCTGTCTCTACATTATGGTAATTGTGGGTAATCAACCTGACACAGTGTTATACGTAATCTGCTTGCAATCTACTGTATAAGAAAGTACCAAATAAACATAAATATCCAATTTTTATTGTAGGATGGGCACCGAAGCCCATCCTACAAGCTTAAAGGATTTATTTTTTGGAGTTCCATGAACCACCCCACCGCATGGCGGATGGGGTTTCTAATTTACTGACCCGGTTCATTAAATTATGGCGCTCTTTAAAACATCACCTCACTTTGAAATCCATCGCTTGGTTGGCGGCAAGAGAAGTGCATATAAAAAATCCCAGTTTTTTCAAAAAACCGCTTCTGAAATAAGTCGGGTATCTGGACATCATTTCACAATTCGCAAGCGTTGGGTTATCATTGTTGTGCCTTCACCACGCATAATTACTGCTGATATCCATCGACTACCAGGAGTTGCAGGCGCCGTTCCTACTTTAAATAACCCACCAGAACCAAGTAACTCAAGATTTACAGGAGTGGGTTTAAGCAGCGTTTCAGCTTTAACCGGTTCTTCTAATGCGGCGCCGAGAAGATAATCTTCACCAAGAGGTTCAGAGACAATAGCATCAAAGCTGAATTGCTGCCCGACTTTGACTTGTTGAGGTAATCTAAAATCAATTTGTGGGGGTTTTGCTCCTGATGTAAGCTGGGTGCGTTCGGATATTATATTCTGTTGTATTATTTGCTGCCCATTAATGCGCTGCTCAGAACGAATTGTGGCGTTAAGTACCATATTCTGACTGTTTGCACTTGGTAATCCAGAAATTTGTGTAACTGTTTCGGCAATAACTGTGTTACCTTGTCTTCTCCACGATTGTAACTGCGTTGTGTAACGTAATCTTGGATAACGTTGCCACAGCGACACTAAAGCCTTTTCCATGCTTTGGCGATTTAAGCCATCGCTATGGGTGAAGTTAGGGCTGTAATATTGCATTACTGCTTTGGTGTTACCCTGACTTGCGGCAGAATCGATTTGTGTTAACAAATTTGTAAGTTCGGCAGGAGCATTTTGTGCCGTACTAGCTTGGACAGACTGCCAACTAGTGAATAAACTCATTACAAGCAGAAAAAAAGTTAACTTGTGGTTGACTTTGGTACGATACGAGCGTAAAGGTAATAACTTAATCAAGTTAGGCATTGCTGATACGTAAGATATTTACGAAAGAAAACTGCGAATTTGTTTTATCTTAATTAAACTAGGGAGTCACACGGGTAAAAGTTTAGATGGTAGACACACCAACACGATTATTGATTGCTGCGAGTGGCACTGGGGGGCATTTGTTCCCCGCAATTGCACTCTGCGAGAAATTGCCAGAGTATCAAATTGAATGGCTGGGTGTTCCCAATCGTCTGGAAACTCAGCTAGTTCCCAAACAGTATAAGCTTAATACCATATCTGTCGAAGGATTTCAAAAAGGTTTTGGAATTTCTTCGCTCTTTACGCTTTGGAAACTTATCGGTTCCATTTTAGAAGTTCGCAAACTCCTCAAGCAAGGTAACTTCCAAGGAGTTTTTACCACAGGGGGTTATATCGCTGGACCATCGGTTATTGCCGCACGTTCGCTGGGTCTACCCGTAATTCTCCACGAAGCAAATGCCCTACCCGGCAAAGTCACCCGCTTTTTTGGCCCTTGGTGCGATGCTGTCGCTGTGGGTTTTAACGTGGCTGCAAAATATTTACCCAAAGCTAAAACTATTTACACCAGTACTCCTGTGAGGTCACAATTTTTAGATGAAGGAATTGCCGCGACTTTAGATTTACCAATTCCTGCCGAGGCGCCTTTAATAGTGGTATTCGGTGGTAGTCAAGGCGCCGTAGCTGTGAATAAATTAGTTCGACAATGCGCTCCAGCTTGGTTTGAAGCAGGCGCCTACATTGTTCATCTTACAGGAGAAAGTGACCCCGACGCTAATAGCTTACAACATCCGCAGTATATATGTTTGCCATTTTACGACAATATGGCAGCATTATTACGTAGAGCTAACTTAGCGATAAGCCGCTCAGGCGCCGGAAGTTTAACCGAATTAGCAGTATGTGGCACCCCGTCAATATTAATACCTTACCCCTTTGCAGCAGAAGACCACCAAACATATAATGCCAACGTGTTTACAGCAGTGAACGCAGCATTATTATTTAAACAATCAGATTTAACAGCAGAAACTTTGCTTCAGGAAGTATTACGCTTATTAAAATCTCCAGACGAACTGCGACAAATGGGAGAAAACTCTAAAGTTGTAGTCCTACCAGATAGCGCCGAAAAATTAGCACAGCTAGTACGTGAAGTAATAGAAAAATAACTAAATTAATATCTTGTGGGATGGGCATCCTTGCCCGTCCCATCATAAAGCCCCAAGGGTACTGCGTTTTAGACGAAGCCAGAGCGTAGGGAAATTGAGAGAAATTGCGTTAGCGCTTAACTGTAAAACCAATGTACTGAAACAATGGCTTGATAATTACAAAGGTACTACGACTCGCCAAAATGCAGCATTGAAGGATTGTGAAGCACTAATAGATGCAGAATTTACGAGAGCTAATTTGTATGATATTGATAAAAACCTATTCAAAATTGGGAATCTCGATGAAGAGTACACCTTGTTGCGAGTGAAAGAAGGAGAGGAAAGTTTTAATAGTTTAGACGAATTCTTTGATTATGTAGATAAAACTTCTATGAAATGTTATGATTAGATAATAAAAGATAATATTTTATTAATAATTAGTTAAAAAATGTCAGAACAACAACCTGTTAATGTATGGGATTATAAACCTTGGTGGTGTCAACCTTGGTCTATTTTACTAACTGGTACAACAATAATCGGCGCCAGTTGGGTTATATTCAAAATTATTTGGTTAACCATCCTCGTTGCCGTACCGATATTGACATGGATGGGATTTTTCTTATTAGTATACCCTAAATTAGTCGCCAATAGCGGGATGTTAGATGAGCAATAAATCAATTAGATACCCGTTTTTTTGCAAAAATCTGGTATCTCTACTTTTGGAACTTAAATTAAAATTTGTTATTTGTAAAGCTTCTTAATTTTAAATTATTAAACATTAATTGCTAACTATTACTTAAGAAAGAGCAGAAAATTCAAGAAAAAGTGCAATATTTACAAACAATGGAACTGTGAGGCTGGATTTTCAGCAATTATGAAAATTGAACACGTTCACTTTTACGTGGAAGATGCCAAAGCTTGGCGTGACTGGTTTGTAAGTACTTTAGGTTTTGAAGCGGTAGACGACTACATGCTTCCTCCTTATCCTCTTGACTACGAGAATGATAATCATACTTGTACTCAAGTAGTCAAAAGCGGTTCTATCTGCTTCGTACTATCTTCACCGTTATTACCCAACAGTCCAGTCGCTGAGTTTCTACGTCACCACCCACCTGGTGTAGCTGATGTGGCATTTACTGTAGAAGATATTCAAGATATACAAGAGCGCGCTTATAATTACGGCGCCAAAATTTTGCAACCAATTAGCGAATATTATTGGAATGGTATTTATACTCAATTTACCAAAATTAAGGCTTGGGGTTCCTTATCGCATACCTTAATCGAAACACACCTAAGAACCGCGAACCACGAACCACGAACCCTGGTCAACATCGACCATATTGTATTAAATGTACCAACAGGGGAATTAGACAACGCTGTAACTTGGTACGAAAAAATACTTGATTTTCAACCACAGCAAAGTTTTAACATCCAAACTGAAAATTCAGGGTTACACAGTCGGGTAATGATATCGCGTTGTGGTGGTGTACAGCTACCAATTAACCAACCTGCAACAGGTAACTCGCAAATTCAAGAGTTTCTGGACTTCAACCAAGGTGCAGGAATTCAACATATTGCTTTATCGTCGTCTAACCTACTGGAAACGATTTCTCTGTTTCGTTCTCGTAACTTGCCCTTTTTAGTAGTTCCCCCAACTTATTATTCCAAGCTTGTAACTAGACCCGGTTTTCCACTTTCTCCATCCGAAATTGACTCCCTAACTCAACAAGAAATTTTAGTTGACTTTAGAGAAGATAATCCAGGCGCCTTATTGTTACAAATCTTTACTCAACCCATTTTCGGGCAACCGACATTTTTCTTTGAATTCATCGAACGTCGTAACCTTGCTAAAGGATTTGGGGAAGGCAATTTTCGTGCGCTATTTGAAGCTATCGAGCGCGAACAACTAAAACGCGCTTTGGAGTAACCATTTAAATGTCAAATTCCCGATTTGTTCACTAAATCGGGAACCTAAAAAACTTTATATTAGATTTTCCAATATTTTATATAAGTTATTCAAAACTTTATACTGTCACAAGTCGCTCTTAACTAGGGTAGTGTGATAACGAAATATTAAGATTATTAAATTAATAATAAAAATATGTTAAGAATATTTACAGATTTTGACGGTCCAATAGTTGACGTATCAGAACGGTATTATCGGGTATATGAGCTTTGTTTAGAAAAAACTCGGCATCCCGAACAAGAGGTGCGGTTGCTACCGAAACAGGAATTTTGGCTTTTAAAGCGTGACCGAGTTCCTGAAAAACAAATTGGTATTATTTCAGGATTAAGTGAAGACCAAGCAACTGCGTTCGCTTCTCTACGTAAAAACACAGTGCATACCCAGCCTTATTTTGAACATGATATGTTGGCGCCTGATGCGGTTGAAGCACTAACAAAAATAAAACAGTTGAATATAGACCTAGCAGTGATGACAATGCGACGTGTAAGTGAACTAGATTTCGCGTTTAAACAGCATAACTTGGGGAGGTTTTTCCCAGAAAATCGGTGTTACTGTCTCAGTAATGACTACGTTAAAACCCGTGATGTTGATGATAAGCCTTTACTAATGGAGCGCGCGCTAACAGAGTTACCGAAAGCTACAAATACGTGGATGATAGGAGACACAGAAGCGGATATTGCTGCTGCAAAAAAACATAGCATTAAAGTTATAGCTGTAGAATGCGGTATTCGCAGTCGCAAGCAATTAGAAAGTTTTCAGCCAGATTTAATTGTTAAAAACTTGAGCGCTGCCGTCAAAATTGCTTTGAATAGTGCTGAGTAGAAAGTGCTGAGTAAAGTTAGGAGTTAGGAGTTAGGAGTAAAAACTCAGCACTCAGCACTCAGCACTCAACACTCAGCACTCAGCACTTTAGCGGAGAAAGCTACTAATAAGCCACAGTAGGACAAAAGTGAATACTGTGGAAAATTGATCTACGCTTATGCCAACCGTAACAATTTGTGATATTAAGGCAGCAGCTACTAGCCCTCCACCAATTAAACCAATCATCAACCCTGCAAAAGTCCATAGCACAGCTCTGCCGAGTCGATTTTCTTTGCGGTTTAAAAAGTAAACGCTAATACCAACACCCAATATCAGCGAAAGTTGTAGAACTTGGTCGCCTGTTGTTTTATAGAAGATAGAAATTGCACTCAAACCCAAATACCACACCAAAGGTAAAACTACGTCACCCGGAGTTGGCTTATCGAGCATTCTATTCAACCACGTTGGAGACTGGTCGCGTTTTGATAAACTTTCTTGCGGCGGCGCGCTTATAATACGCTCAGGAAATCGAATACGTTCAGGCACCTTAATTTTTCCTTCTTGGCGCATCCGCAAGCGGTCCATTAAAACAGCATCATAGGCAGCTTCGACTAACTCAACACGTTTGTTGTCGCCTTTACACTGTTCTAAAAGCCGACTACGCGCATTTTGTATGTCCTCGAAGGTTGCATCTTCTGATACCCCAAGTTTTTCGTAGGGATTTTGGTCGCTCATGGGAGTTAATTATTTTAGCCTCAGTACTAGGCGTGCTTAATGTAAAAAACAAACGAATTCAAGCTTGCCTTACGGTTTTTATCTGCCGAAACCAAGTTTTGCGCTTATGAACAAGTTTAAACAAGGTTCCACTCATAATATATATATATTCTAACTGGATATTAGCACGAGTTTTTTAATAAAAGTCTGGTAATTTTAACTATGGTTACTTTAACATATTGCAATAACTCAGTGTATCCCCTCATGCCGCTACTGGGTAGTAAGCTCTACTCTAGAATTTAAGTTAAGAATACCATTACTGTAGCGTCTACAACATGTTACATCTTTTTTTTCCGACTTGGTTACTCACCGTGCCGTAAACTTTGCTTTAATTAGTAAGCGTCATAATCCTTTATGGTGTGTAGCTATAACTTAATTTTAAATCGAGCGCGAATTTAATTACATAGTAACTAGGATAACGAAAGTATCATGCAGTACTATGAAGATACCGTTAAGATTTAATGCATCTACGGGCGTAATTACTTAAGGCGTGCCAAAACCTCACAATTATCGGAAATTTATATCCCAGTCAATTTACCAATTGTAGCTGCGGGTTATAATTCTCCGCAATCCTGATTACACTGGATGAGGTGTAAAACATCAGGGAAAAGTGTAAGGCGCCTTGTAGATTGTTATTACCCACCACTTGAAGAGCGTTGCAGAAGCTAATCTCACATGCAACATGCACGCACATTTAATCCTATAAATTTTTGTAAGAAGAGATGGTCATGGCTCCTGCCAAGATTCTTGTTGTCGATGACGACCCAGCGGTTCGTAACCTAATCCAACGCTTTCTCAGCAAGCAAAGCTACCAGGTCGAAGCTGCCGAAGACGGCAAGTCAGCCCTAGCATTGTTCGAGCAGTTTAACCCTGATTTGGTAATTCTAGATGTGAATTTACCAGATGTTATTGGGTTTAACCTCTGCCAAGAGATGCAAAGCCGCAATGGTGTTTTTGTATTAATGCTAACTAGCCGCGCCGACGAAGCCGATAAAATTCGCGGTTTCTCAAAAGGCGCCGACGACTACTTAACTAAGCCATTTGGTTTGGGAGAGTTGGAAGTACGAGTCGCTGCCATTTTAAAACGCCAGCGAGTAGTTACCACAGCCGAACAAAAACGCCTGGTATTTGAAAAGCTGATGATAGACCCCGTGCGACGCGAGGTGACATTAAACAGCCAACCTGTGCTGTTGACTGCCTTGGAATTTGACTTATTGCATTTCCTTGCTAGCCACCCAGGTCGTGTTTGGCGCCGAGCTGAACTGATTCAGGAGGTATGGGATTATGAATATGTTGGCGACCAACGAGTCGTTGACGTTCATATCGGTCAAATTCGCAAAAAAATCGAAGCTGACGCCAGTCAGCCAGCTTTAATTCAAACTGTTCGCGGTGTTGGATATAAGTTTGAATGTCCAACTCACCCACAGGAACAAAAAGCTGCTATTTGAAACCAAACTAAAAGAAATTTAAAATCTACACAGTTTGATTCAAACCTCGCGCTTTCTCAACCTCTATAGTATTAAGCAGCCCACTAAATTGCTGCTTAATATAAATTTAACTATTTAGCGTTAGCAATAAATTAAATTTATTACTCAACCAAGTTCAACTCAATCAGTACATAACTTTCCTCAAAAATAAGTATATTGTTATTTAGCTATATATTATGAAGCAATCGCTATAGATAAGCGATTGCTTTATTTTTTATTCCTTGGACAAAAAGTACTTATTTTTTGTTAACTTTAGGTTTTTGGATATACAAATTAACCTGTCGTAACATCTAATAGCCCACCTAGGAGTGGTGGAACAGCGTTTCAAGGTAAACGCGTGCAGTACGACGGTCACTTTCACCATTCTGGAGCAAGAACAACGACAAAGCCGCCGTTAGCACCCGATTTTGGTCCCAATCAGGATGAGTTTCCAAGTAGGTTTTGAGGGATTCGTGGAGGGTATCAGGAATTTCTGTAAATATATTAACTGTTGCGTTCATGCGTCTCTTGTCTCCATGTCTCGTCCGTCAATCTTTCGTTGCCTGTTTAAAAAAGCAAGCCGAATTATTGTGCGAAACAGGAGGTGGGTTTGTCAATGCTGCGAAATGTTACAAGATAATTCATAAAGAATAAATATTTACGTAATAATAAGTGTTTGAGCCTCAAAAAGTTTACTTATCTTTACAATAACTCAGTATGATATGTAAAAGAGTGGTTAGCACAAAAAATCCACAAGCTACTATACACAGTCGATTCAACCGTGAAATAGCTGTGGAAAACTTACTCTCTCCTGTGGAAAACTTGTGGAATTAGTGAGGATTATAGAAACTGAATGATAAGAATTACAAAAAAGTAAATTTTAATTAACACTTTGATAGTATGAAATTACTACGCAAGCCAAGTTTTCCGAAGTGGCTATTCGCTATTCATCCACAAGTGTGGATTTTAGCCATTGGTCGCTTCTTGTCAGAGGTGGGAACCGGATTCACTTTGTTTTATGCCCCAATATTCTTTGTCAATCAAGTTGGTTTAAGTGCTACCGAAGTGGGTTTTGCTTTGGGCAGTGGTTCAGTTGCTGGGATTTTTGGCAGAATATTGGGTGGTTCACTTACCGACTCTCCTCGATGCGGGCGCCGACGTACATTATTACTAGCTACTGGAATTGCAGCAATCGGTTCATCGGTACTAGCAACAACTCATAGTTTTATCACTTTAATAATTGGAAATTTAATTTATGGGTTTGCGACGGGGTTATATTGGCCTTCAACAGAGGCAGTTGTTGCCGACTTGACGGTAAATAGTAATAGGCGCCTATCTTTTGCCATTACCCGATTAGCAGATAATTTGGGAATGGGAATGGGAATAGTTTTGGCGGGAATTGTAGTTTCAACGACAAATAATTACCGTTTATTGTTCACTGCTGATGCTATATCGTTTCTCGTATTTTTCGTAGTAATCTGGATTGCAATTAGTGAAACATTAGTAGTCGAAGATAAAAAATTAGAACAAGGGCAGTATTTAAATGCTTGGGTAGCAGCGCTGCAAAACCAAAAGCTTTGTATTTTTGTGGTGGTAAATATTATTTTTACAACATATATATCTCAGCTTCATAGCACTTTACCTTTATATTTCAAGAATTATGTGAATATTCAAGGCGCCAAGAGTATATTCAGCGAAACTGATATCAGTGCTTTATTTGCTTGGCATTTAGTCGTGGCAATTTTTGCTCAGTTACCAGTTGCCCGAATTTTAAATCGTTTTTCTCATACGCAAGCTTTAACGGTTAGTGCGTGCTTTTGGGCATTAGGCTTTGGTTTAGTTTGGCAAACAGGCGCCTTAGTATCAAAAGAGATGGCAATTGCTGCTTTGGGTGTGTTTGCTATTGCAATTGTTTCGTATACACCATATGCAGTAGCGCTTGTGAGTGACTTGGCGCCTGCTTCACAACGTGGAGTATATTTATCAATTAACTCGCTTTGCTGGGCTTGTGGATATTTTATTGGTCCAATTTTAGGTGGTTGGGTCTTGGACAATGGTGTAACAGGAACTTATTGGATTAGTTTAGCTTTTAGTGTAGTCATTACGATTATGATTTTGCAATACCTTCAAAAAGTGCGCTCGTAGAAGTTAGAAGTTAGGAGTCAGGAGTTTCAACTAATTACTCAGCACTCAAAACTCAGCACTCAGCACTTAATAATAACCATAAGATTTATCAATCAAAGATTGTGTCAATTGTTGATGGAAATACATTTACTATATTAAATACACTTGAGTTAACAACATTTACATTATTCAAGTAGTGTATATATCAGAATTATCATTTTTTTGCAAGGTTTTATTTGTCGAAAATGATATTAACTCTAATTAAATATTCTTTGTTAATTGGTGGGTGTAGGTTAATTTTACAATTGAGCAGATTAAATTAATTTAAAGTGTGAGGAGTAACAATGAAAAAATATCTACTAGCTTCTGCTGGTGGAGCTAGCTTTTTGTGTCTGATAGCTAGCTCAATTTGTGTACAAGCGGTGCCCGTAAATACAATAACAGCAAACAAGCAGGAATCAGAACTTAAGCTATCTGATACTAATTTTGCCATCGAAATCAGCAATAATCTTGAAAGCAAATCAGATAACGTTAAAAATGTCAAACAAAAAAATAACAAAAAGCTTACTCAAAAGCAGAGAGCAGAAAATGTTAATCAAGCAAACTCAAATCAAACTGGTGTAGACGAAACTACAAAAGCATCTGAAGAAATTGAACAAGTTACTTCAGTCTCGCAGCTAAGTGACGTACAACCAACAGATTGGGCGTTTCAAGCTTTACAGTCATTAGTTGAACGTTATGGTTGTATCGCTGGTTATCCTAATGGCACTTATCGAGGCAACCGCGCGATGACTCGTTATGAGTTTGCGGCAGGTTTGAATGCTTGTTTAGAACGTGTGAATGAACTCATCGCTACTGCAACAAATGACTTAGTACGTAAACAAGATTTAGAAACACTTCGTAGACTTCAAGAAGAATTCTCTGCTGAACTTGCAACATTGAGAGGTCGAGTTGATGGTCTAGAAGCTAGAGCAGCAGAACTTGAAGCCAATCAATTTTCGACGACAACCAAGCTACAAGGTGAAGCAATATTTGCTGCGATAGGTGCTACAGGTGGGGCGCCTGGTCGTGAAGACCCCAATATTATCTTGACAAACCGAGTTAGGTTAAATCTGAATACAAGTTTTACTGGTAAAGATTTACTTATTACAGGCTTACAAGCACATAATTTCTTAGGTGGTTTAGATGGTAGCGGTAGCGTTCAAGAATCTTTAGGACTAGCTTCTCCTTTACTTAGCGCTTCTAATGCACGGACTAGCTTTGAACCTCAGTTTCCTGGTATTGACCCAAAAAATTTATCGGCAAGAGGCGCCAATAGTGTCGAACTGTACAAGCTTCTATATATATTCCCTATTGCTGACAAATTAACTTTGTTTGCTGGCACATCAGCAGAAGTATCAGATGCATTCCCAGCTATTTTACCTTTTGCTGGAGAAGGACAAGAATCAATATCACGCTTTGGTACATTAAACCCAGTATTACGAGTTTCTGGTGGTACTTCTGGAACTGGTTTAGCATCAGCAGCGGGTTTCATCTTCAATCTTTCAGATGCCATTGACTTACGCGCGCTGTATGGTAGCGTCAACGCGAATATTCCTCAAAATGCTCCAGATATTTTACCTAGTGTTTCAGGAACTCCACTAGGTTCAGGGATATTTGGTGGAAGTTCAGTTGTAGCAGCACAACTTACCTTAAAACCAAGTAGATCAATAGATATTGGTTTGAACTACGCCAACAGTTATCATGAAATAAATATTCTTGGTACAGGCTTGACAAGTAGCGATATTTTTGCATTGTCAGGCGCCAACATTGGCTTAGGAATTCCAGTCAAACTCAACTCGTTTGGTGGTACAGTAAACTTCCGTTTTAGTGAGCAATTAGCACTTTCAGGATACGGCGCCGCTATATTTGTAGATGACTCTTCGGGTCGTGTAAATGCATCTAGTACTTTTACCAGTTGGATGGTTGGTTTACACTTAAAGGATTTAATCAAAAAAGGAAACACTGCGGGTATCCTTTTTGGTCAACCACTGTATCGTACTGATGCAGACGGTGATGCAAGTCTTGCTGCTGCGGGTGTACAACGCGCGACACCTTACCATTTAGAGGCTTACTACAAATTCAAAGTCAACGATAACGTTAGCATTACCCCAGGCGCCTTCGTTTTGTTTAACCCAGAAGGTGACAGCAGAAACGACACAACCACAGTAGGTGTGTTAAGAACAACATTTACTTTCTAACTTCTCTTTCTTGTGGAACGGGCAGGAAAGCCCGTCCCATAATATATCTACTGCCACAACATACTCTACTGGCTAAAATCGCTACATATTTATTCAATCAAACAACGCTATTCTATAAAATATCTAAGCAGCGTGTATGTATGCACACTGCGTGCTTTGTGCGTGATTGGCTTTTAGAAATGAATAATTGGATAGCAAAAGTAGTAATCTGCGGGTTACTGCTGTGGAGTTGTATATTTGGCACAAATAGTGCATTTGCCAGTCAGATATCATCTTTTGAGGGTCAGCAATTTGAAGTGGCGATTGCTGACAGTTTTGCCAGCTCGGAAAATCGAATAATTGAGCGCAAAGAGGCTTCGAGACGCTATCGTGAGATAACTCGCGATGGTCGGAAATTAGACGGTCTATTTACGCTTTATCAGTATAAAGACACTGGTGAAGCTTATCTCGAAGTCAAGCCAGAACAACTAAATAAAAATTACTTAGCGACTGTAACACTTGAGTCTGGGATTGGCGAAAGTGGAATTTATAGCGGACTTCCACTCCAAGACTTTTTATTTTACTTTCAACGTGTTAACAATACTTTACAATTTGTTGTGCGAAATGTAAAATTCCGTACAGAAATTAATGCACCAGAAGAGCGTTCGCTGAAGCGTTCGTTTACAGATTCGGTACTCGGCGCCGCAGAAATTGCAGGAAGTGACCCGTATACTAAAAGTCTGCTGATTGATTTAGGCGATTTGTTAATGCGGGATTTCCCAGGTTTAACTGGGCTATTAAAATCATCACTCCAAGCAGATTATCATCTAGAGGAACATAGGTCATATTTTAGTGACATTAATAGCTTTCCTCTGAATGTGGAAATTGACTCAGTTTACGGATTTTCTTCAAAAGAAGGCGCCGATTTGGTGACAGTCCCCGATAGTCGAGCATTATCGCTGTCAGTTCACTACAGCTTTTCTCAATTGCCAGAAAATAATGGTTATATACCAAGACTTGCAGATGACCGAGTAGGATATTTTATTACTGCGTTTCAGGATTTTTCCCGTAATCGTGGTGATGATTTATTTGTACGCTATATAAACAGATGGCATCTGGAAGCATCTAAACCAGAATTACCATTATCGGCACCAAAAAAACCAATTGTATTCTGGATAGAAAACGCCATACCCTTAGAATATCGCTCGGCAATCAAAGAAGGCATTTTGATGTGGAATGAAGCATTTAAAATAGCCGGGTTTGAAAATGCTATCGAAGTAAAACAAATGTCAGATGATGCTGATTGGCAGCCCGCAGACGTGCGCTACAATACAGTTCGCTGGTTTAATTCTCTCGATGCAGGGTTTGCACGCGGTCCAACGCGAGTTAATCCGCTAACAGGTGAAATTTTAGACGCGGATATTATTGTCGATGCTAGTATGGTGCGTTCGCTAGAAAATGAATATCGCGCGTTAGTAAAAGGTAGTTCAACGGCATTAGTAGAAAAATTTGACCCTACAACCAAACATTCTTGTCTCGCTGATAATGATGTTTGCTACGGCGCCGAATCATCGTTTCAAGCGAAGATGGGTACACTCGCACTATCACTGCTTACAGATACAATACCTGACTCTGAGCAAATGCATAAGTATGTGCATGAATATCTACGTTATTTAATAGCTCATGAAGTTGGACACACATTAGGATTGCGGCATAACTTTCATGGCAGTACAATGTTGGCGCCGGAGGAATTAAATAATGTAGAAATTACCCATAGTTTGGGTTTAACAGGTTCAGTAATGGATTATCTACCTGTTAACATTGCACCTGCTGGAGTCGAGCAAGGTGATTATTTTCCCACCCGGATCGGTCCATACGATAAATGGGCAATAGTATATGGATATAAACAAGTTGCCAATGATGTTGAAGAAATAACTCCACTTCAGGAGAAAGCATTTTTAGAGCAAATAGCTGCTGCGTCACCCGAACCAGAATTATCCTACGCAACCGATGAGGACATATGGGACGTAAACCCTTTAGCGAATGCTTGGGACATGAGTGGAGATGTACTGCAATATTCGCAGTCACAGTTAGATAATGCTCGTATTATGTGGACACGCTTAGATGAACGCTATCCTTTAAAAGGAGATAGTTACAGCAATCTGCGCGTACTATTTAACCGTGTATTTAACTACTACGGACGCAACGCCAATCTACTCGTGCAATACATAGCTGGGCAATCATTTGGGCGCCATCACGCAGGTGAAAAAACGCAATGGGCATTTATTCCCATGTCAAAACAGAAACAACAGCAAGCATTGACAAACTTGCAAAATTATGTATTCTCCGAAAATGCCTTTAATTTTTCACCTGAATTACTAAATCAACTGGCGCCATCACGTTGGCAACATTGGGGAAATGCAATACCCATCTCTCGTCTCGACTATCCCATCCACGCGCGGATATTCAACTTACAAAGTAATGTACTGCACTCACTATTAGATGGAGAACGTCTAAGTAGATTGCTAGACATTGAACTAAAAACTGTACCAGAAAATGCGCTAACCATCCCCGAACTCTTCGACACCTTACAACAAGGAATCTGGAGTGAAGTCTTAACTGGTAGCAAACCCCAACAAATATCTAGCATTAGACGCTCACTACAACGCGAGCATCTCAACATCTTATTGCATATGGTACTACGAACCGTAAACGTACCCGAAGACGCAAGTACAATTGCATGGCACCAACTAAACCAACTCCAAGCAGCAATAAACGCAAGTCTCAAACATCAAAACCTCAACATGTACACACTCGCACACCTTGAACAAACAAGCGCACGTATTACCCAAGCACTAAACGCACAACTACAAACACGCTAGTTAATCCCCCTAAATCCCCCTTAATAAGGGGGACTTTGACCCCCTCTTGTTCCCCCTTTATTAAGGGGGGTTAGGGGGGATTTTATTTTTTACCACAGAGACACAGAGTACACAAAGAAAGAGGCAAAAAGAGAACACTCTAGAATTAAGGTTAAAAATGTTAAAAATCCAACACTATATTTAAGCAGGTGCGTATCAATTCCCAATACTCTTCTTCCAATACTCCTACTAAATCAAGCACTCGACTATTATCAAGACCGCAAATTTGTCCAACATCAAGATATCGGTCTTGGTCTAAACCATTGGTAGGTGTAGCTTTGACATTTACGACATATGGTACATTTTTCGTTCCTGGCAACAATGGTATTACTACAGTTAGGAAACTATAGCGATTTCCAACATCATTCTGAACTATCAAACAAGCACGAGTTTTTTTTGCTTCTTTGCCTATGGTTGGTTCCAGATCAACCCAACGTATTTCTCCACGTCGGTACGTTAAATTACCATTCGGCATTATTCAATACCATCACCTACAGTTATATCCCAGACAGCAGCTTCTTTTCGATAAGCTTCGTCTTGTGAATCTTGTATATATGCTGCCTTTAGTTCTTCTTGTAAGCGTTGCTTCTTCAACTCTTTTAATACAGTATTGATGAAAGCACTACGATTTCCTTGATTTTCGCTATCTGATGCCTGCTTATCTACAAAAGCAAGAACATCGTCATCCAGAGTTATTGTAACTTTTCTAACCATATTTTAAGATTATCATAGTATCATACCATTTCATCATACCATCCATTAATGAATGTATTTGCCTTGTGCAATCAATCTAAGATGGCATTAAAGTAGAGCAAGTTTGTCTGTGCCAGATATATTGGCTTATTCTCCCTTGTTAAGCAGGGTTAGGGGGGATTTTATTTTTTACAAAGCGGCGTTTTGGCTCAACCGTGAAGCTCAATACCGAATCAATCTAGCTCTGATGAAGCAGAAAACCGCTTAGTAACTTGTTAGAGTCTTTTCTTATTTGTTATTTAATCAGGTATTATTACTTATTGATTTAAAAAAGTAGGCGCTATAATCAAAAAAGCTTTTATCTTCACAGCTTCTTCACTTTTAGGCTTTAACTTATAAATTAAGCAAAGTTGAGCCTCCGGAATTGAAACCAAATTTATCTAATTGATTTTCGCAATATTAAAGTGCTTGTTGTGTGATTCCCTATTATGCCTCGTTTTTAGTTTTGTTGTTAAGTGTTATCCCAAATACGTTTATAGATGTAGAGGCGCCATAAACTGTGTGTCTCTACATTTTCCATTTTCAGGAATTATCTACTATCAGCTTAAATAACGCAAAATGTTTTCAAAAATAATTATCACTATTCTTTGACATTCACAACTTCTTCACTTTTAGACTTTAATCTATAAAGTAAGCAAACTTTGTTGTTCCCTATTTCTATTATTTAATGTTATTCCCTCTTCTGGTAGAAAGTATGTATTTATTTATACGCATTGACTAAAAATATTTCATATATCCTCCACAGTTAAATTTCTAGGTTAAAGGTAATATTTCCCTTTAACCTTTTCGTATTTGTGTGAAGCAAGTCACCTATGTTATTGGTTCTCTATAATTTTATTATTCCCATATTTGCTGCGGTTTTAACAACGACAAAGAGTATTCTGCTCGCCTGCAGTTGGCACCTAGATGTTATTTCAAGCTGGATTCCGTATGTTACAATCACATTAAAGCTCTATAAGCGTCAAAAGCTGGTTGTATGGATATCACGGCTACCTTAAATGAAATCGTGACACAAGAGCGTTGAAGACCGTATTCGCCTTGTGCAAGCAATTTGGGATAGCATTGCACTATTAGCAAGCTCCCTCGTGAACTTACAGACGAACAAAAGCGAGAACTTAATCATCGCATTGAAGATAGCGAAGCTAATCCTGAAGATACATTGACATGGCAAGAAGTTAGATCTTCGATAGAAAAATAGTTAGAAACTACGTGTTTAAAGAATACTACGCTAGTCAATTTAAGGAAATTTTTGGCTCACCTCTCCAAACCTCAGATGGTCTTGGTGATGAACTAGTTCAAGTAAAATTGCAACAACTCGGATTAAATATTCCTAAAGCGCTTGTTCAGTATTATGCAGTTGCAGGATTACATTGGATAAATAAAGAACATAACCGACTCCGTGACCTTGAAGAACTTGAGTGGTTCGATGATAAGCTTGTGTTTATAGATGAGAATCAATGGGTTGTTTACTGGGGTATTTCAAAAACTGACTTACATGCACCCAACCCAACCGTATGGTGCGGAACTAATGGTAACGTAATTCAATGGTATGACGACGGTTGTAAATGCGCGCAGTTTATTATGGCAATGTGGGAGTGGACTATTACAGAACTTGAGCAAGAATAAGGCGCCATAATAACAGATTGTACGATATTGAGATGTGAACGGCGCCGTTGATCATAAACATCAGTTACTATATCTTTATAAATTACGTAATTTCTTGCAAAAACTTATGTGCCTAACTAAACCTAGCGCTTGCTCAAATCTAAGAGTAAAATAAAAGTAATATTTTTGATAAAACAAAAAGGGTGTTAACTTAATGTCGCTCGATTCACTTAAGCAAGAAGCAAGTAGTCATAATACCTCACCACAAAAATTACGAGAACTAGCTGCAATTGATGATGAGTTAGCGAGATTAGTAGCTGCTAATCCTCTAGTGGATTGTAGTTTATTAGAAGAACTTGCTATCAGAGCCAGAGAAAGTAAAGATGTGGAAATGCAAAGAGCGCTTGTTAAGTTGCTCGACACCAAAATGTTGATGCTTCAATCCTTACAAAACTAGCTAACGATAAGTTAATTGTCAGATTGGCTGTAGCTAGAAATCCGAAAACTCCAGCCGACATACTAATTGGATTTACTAAGCATCGAGATCGAAGATTACATTTAGCAGTCGCCCAAAATGCTGGGGCGCCAATAGATTAATTATTGACTGTGAACGTAATAACTTTGTGCTAATGAACGCAGGATGGTTAGGTACTCAAAGAATCCACGGTATAATTGTTCATGTCGAAATTATTAATAGCAAAATTTGGATACAACGCGATGGAATAGAAGATGGGATAACTTGTGAACTTGTAGCTGCTGGAGTTCCGTCATCTGATATTGTTCTCGCATTTCATCCAGAGTATGTGAGGCAGCATACTGGATATGCGATAAAGTAATAGTTTATAAGTAGACGAAAGCAACAAAAATAAGTAAAGGTTTTGGCTTTGTTGATGGCGCAAACGCATTACTTAGGTTATGCTATAATACCATAATTTGCTTTACTTTTACTCTTAAAAACCAATTCTAGAGGTTATTATGTCAATAGAGCCAGAAAACATAGAGCAAAGAGTAGCTAACTTAGAGGCTGAAGTTGCACTTATTAAAAGTAAATTACAGTCTGATTCAAAAACTCCTTGGTGGGAAGCTATTGTTGGAAAATTTGCGCTCCGACCCTGTGTATGATGAAGCAATGCGGCTTGGACGTGAATATCGTGAATCTTTACGCTTGAATTTCTAGGAAACAAATGATACAGACAATGCACATTTTTGATTTAGATCTCAATAGCGTTTTGAATAAGAAAGCGTAACCTTGTATAAGGCACGCTTGCTTGATATAATTGCTAATGAATATAACTCAAATAAAAACAAGTGCCTCGCAGCGATATTGACCGTATTAGGGAAAAAATCCGACTTCATCAGTATGATATGTCAGCCCATGCAATGGAAGAGATGGCTGAAGATTTCCTCACAATTTTGGATGTAGAAGAAGCTGTACTTAATGGACAAGTCATCCGGATTGAAAAAGATGACCCCAGAGGTACAAAATATATAGTAGTAGGGACTGCTTTAGACCAACAAACCCCCGTTGGTGTTGTTGGGCGTTTCGCTAGCAACGGGCGTTATTTAATTATTACAGTTTACGAAGTAACTGAGCTAGAGGGCTAATTGTATGTATGGATACAAATGTGAGTATTGCGAAGGTACCGTTCAACCCCGTACTGTCAAGCGCGAGGCTTTCAAACATCGAGATGGTTTTGTTATTCTTGAAGACGTAACGATTGGGGTTTGCGATAATTGTGGCAATAGATATTACTCAGCCGAAATTCTTCATGCGGTTCATGCTATCGCGACTGGCGCCAAGTCTCCAGAAAGAACCGAGCAAATTCCTGTTGCTCATGCATGAGCTCGTGTGGGTGGCGCCTTTTATAGATTAATTAATTGTTGTGTTGGGTTGTGCGCTCTGCTCTACTCAACCTACCTATTCAAACAGCATCTCTACGTATTAATTCTTAATTTAAAACAATAGTGTTCTTAATATTACTTTTATACGCAGCCCATTTAAATGGACTTTACCTATTAGCCTAGGGGCTTTTCGCCCTAGGCGAGTATGAGCGTAGTTGCAGATTCGGCAATTAATATTACATAAAAATACAGATACAAGATATAAGCTACGAAAGTTTTTATTCAAAATGTTTGTTAAAGTAATTTACGTCTCTTGGGTTGATTAAATCTGGTGTAGTCCAGCCGTTGATGTCGTATTCAGCCATGCATTTTTCGGCAAAACCTTTATAACCCACATTCCGCACTTCAATTTGAAGTACAAAAGATTACAACCAAGAAAAAAGCAAAAATTCAGGATGACGAA
>NZ_RSCL01000040.1 GCF_003991905.1 Dulcicalothrix desertica PCC 7102
GGTTCATGTTGAGCGAGTAGCTAGTAGTAATACTAGTAAAAGTCGAGCATGTTCCAAGCGAAAGCGTTAAAACATTTTGATGTCAAGTTACACCGTAGACTTATGCCGAGGTTTACCTAGGTTTTTAGAAGCGGATGAACGATGAATAATATAGAGCAGTTGGTTAAAATTTCCGAAACAACAAATCGTCCTTTAGATGAAGTACTAACATACCACATACTCGAAAGTGTGTTGCGACGAGTATCTAACTCTATATATATAGATGAGTTAGTGTTGCGGGGTGGAATGATGACGCGGTTATGGGTGCCATTAGGACGGAGAATTGCTGTAGACGTAGATTTTCTAGGTTTATACCCATTCGATATTGGCGAAACAACAGCAAAATTTCAAGATATACTTTCGGCAGATTATGCTGATGGTGTGAAATTCCATTTAGATTCTATACGAACCGAAGGTATTTGGATGGAAACAGAATCACCAGGCGCCCGTATCAACATCGATGTTAATATAGACCATTACCAGCGTAACATTCAAATCGATATTGGATTTGGTGACCCACTGGCGCCACCTGCTTCATATATAAAATATCCAGCTTTAATAGGTGAAGCAATATCAATACAAACAGCGCGCGCGGAAACAATGGTAGGCTGGAAACTACACGGGTTAGTAGAACTAGGTGCAAAACGCTGGCATCCAAAAACATTATACGACTTAATGCTATATGCCAAATATCTAAACTTATCGCAACCAGAACTAGCAGAAGCGATAAAAATTGCCTTTAGCAGTCGCAACACACCATTACAAGAAGTGTGGGAAATTTTAGCGGCGCCTGACTGGTGGCATAATAGTAAAAGCCGCAGTAAATGGAAATGGTACATCCGCAAAATGTCAGCCCAAATCTTTGAAGAAGATTTTGAAACTGTAGTGAATATAGTGACGGGACGTTGGGAAAGTGTTATTAGAGAATTATTGTAAATTCATATTTCGCAACAAAACCATAACAAAATTAATGTAGAGACGTTACATGTAACGTCTCTACTACACGTCATAGGCAATCAATTAAATTTATTGTAATTTTCAGTAGTTGAAAGTTTTACCAATCAGTCCTACAGAAACTTATTTGACTATTTTATAAAACTAGAATGTAGGTTGGGTGAAGGCTTTGCGTAACCCAACATATAACGAAATTCTACCCTAAGTGCTAATAATGGCGCCTACAGACACAGCAATATTCGGAAACGCTAAAGGATTAATAGTTCCAGCAGTCAAAGTAAATTTAGAAGTATATTTTTTGTTTTGGGAATTGCGAAAAACTATAAGTTCTTTGGTTCTAAGGTTAACAACCCAGTATTCACCAATTCCAGCTTCTGCATAAATTTCTGTTTTTATTTCTAAGTCTTTTTCTAAACTAGTATTTGAATATTCAATTAGCCAAAAAATATTTTCTGGATACGGATGATGTTGTAAATACTGGCGCCCCAAACGCTGAACAATAGAAATATCAGGCTCAGGTTCCGAACCATCAGGAAGAGTAATTGGTTTAGCTGGACGAACTGTGGCAAGTTCCCCTAATAATAGTGTTAGATACTCACCTGCCTCAGAGCTAAAGTAAGCATGTGGTTCTCCTTCTGGCGCCACCTCAACAATTTCTCCCCTCAATAATTCCACACGCCGATTATCTAAAATACCAGATTCAATCATGCGGTGGTACTCGTCTATTGTCCACTTGGCTACAGCTAATGTCATAACTACAAAGTCCTGATTTTACCTAACGCAAGTCAATACAATAGTAACACCTGATTGCTTCATATCGCAATTCGCTCGTCATTCTGGTTCATGTAGTAAGTGCGCGGCTGAAAATCATATAATATTACAAATACGTTTTAATATTTTCATCACATCGTATAAAGCATTACCTCTATTACGAATTTCAAAAATATCAGAAAGAGCATATTCAGGAGTTTCTGCTTTTATTAGTTTAATAAACACAAAAGTTCCACCTGTGGTAATCATGCCATAACTAGGTTTTTCTGGATTAGGATTACTGTACTAACTATATACCGTACAAATATACTTTTTTATTTATTTAAATAAAATTTATGTAGATGAAGTTTGTTTGCAACGGATGTAACGGATGTTAATCGCGTCGGCTCACGGCATCCTGCCTGACCATTGCACAGGCTATAAGCCTATAGCTACGTTTATTGCTCGACTTAGGCCTTCTTGGTTCATTGGATACATTAGAACCAATATAGCTTAATATTTGTGCAGAAGTATTTGACCAACGTTATTGGTAAATGTCATGCTGAGGGACGAAGCATCTCTTTATGTAGTTTCAAAACCTAGATTCGACCCTACGGAAAAACTCCGTTTACGTTCCGCCGCGCTCCACTCAGAATGACATTTTATACCTGCCTCGACTTTTAAAACATCCTCTAAGTCTTTTTCTAAACTGGTATTTGAATATTCAATTAACCAATAAATATTTTCTGGAGCTATGTTTCCAGAAAAAGCTAAATGTATTATACAGCAGATTTTAGGTATATGAGGTACATACATAATGTTTAAAACGTCGTAGAGACGCGATTAATCGCGTCTCTACATGTACCGCATGAACATGAAATTTGCTGTATCAATGCTTGTTGGCGCCTATTTGAGTTTCCTTCTAATTTACTCTGTGTCCTCTATGTCTCTGTGGTAAAAATAATTACTTGCACAGCACAGGCGAGACGCCTATGCTACGAAATTTATTTAAATGCTCGGCGCCTATAGCAATTTGATAAAAATTGAGTATTATTACGTTGTACATTCGCGTTGATGGTGCGTAACAGCACAATAATACGTTTATTATCTATAAAAACAATACAAATGAATTATTCGAGAATATTTACTATTGGAATGTTGGTTTCTGCGTCTAGCTTCTTGGCGCCATCTGTTGTAAAGGCAGAACCGAAGATTACTTCTGAACCTTCTACTATATCCATAGCAGAGCAAAAGTGTTGGTTAGGTCAATTTTTTTGTCCAAAGGTTAGACGGAATTTGTTTTTACGCTCAAATCAAGTTGTTAAGGATGTTAAAATATTAAGCCTGGATTTAAATCGCTTGGATGGTAATGAGGTATTCCCTGCAAACGCGATTAAAGTCAACCTGAATAATTCTAGTATTAATAGTTTACCTAATAATCAACCTTTACTAACTCCAATTGAGTTTGATTTGAAAGGTGTGAGAAGCGGTGAGTATAATGGTAATCTATTGGTGATTACTCCTGATAGCGAGTTAGTTATCCCGATAAGTATCAAAGTCAAAGACTATTGGCTGATGCCATTGTGTGTTCTTTTACTTGGTGTGGGTTTAGGGATTATTATTTCAATGTATCGTAGTGAATGGATGGCACGCGATGAAGTTGTGGTTCAAGTTGCCCGTCTTCGTAGTAAAGTACGTGTAGATGAAGAATTTAAACAGGATAGCTCTTTTTATAAAAAATTTGAGTCTTATTTAACAGCGGTGGAAACTGCCTTAGAAAATAAGCGCTCTAGTGCGGCAATAGAAGCTGCAAATCAAGCGCAAGACCTTTGGGATAAATGGCATCAAGGTAAGCAAGGTTGGTTAAATTTATTAGATTATGAGTCGAAATTACGTAAAAGGGTAGAAGAAGAAAACCCTCAAAATCAAATTTCTTATTTAGAGCAAGTAACTTGGCAGCTTGACAGTATAAATAAAGGTAGACCATCACAAGACAGTTCTGGTCAAGTAAGTAAAGCGCTACAAGAAGTGCAAGTACAGCTTAATAATTTCCTTTTAGCAAAAACTCAATTAGATGAATTTCGTGAGTTAACTAACCAAGTGCCATATGAGGCAAGAGATGAAGAAAAGTATTGGAAACAAGAAGCGTTAACGCTGCAAAGGCTTTTGTATAACCTTTCTCCCACAGATATAGATTCTTATCATAAATGGCAAGATGATATTAGAACTCGGACAGATGAGATAGTTGAAAATATCCAGAATTTAAAGAGCAATGCACCACCGAGTAGAACCTTTTTAGGGAATGTATCTTCTTCAATTAAGAATCCAAGTCATGCTGGTTTAGTTGAACCTATTCCGAATATCAACTTAGATAACGAGATAAATACGTCAAAGCTAGAAAAATTATCTCGTAATCGTTTGCTTATTTTTAATTCCTTAAGTTATGCAATAGCTATTTTTTTACTTGGTAATGCAGGTTTTACACAATTATACTTGGCAAATGGTACTTTTGGGACTAGAGGAGTTGTAGATTATTTCTCGTTACTCGCGTGGGGTTTCGGCGCCGAAGCTACGCGCGAGACTGTGGCGCGAGTTTTGCAAGAATGGAAATTGCCAGGGTTAAAGTAGGGTGGGCTTCGGCCCACCGAATTTTATGGGCAAGGAGTTGGACGGTTTGTTGTTCCTGGAGTTGAGAAGCTGGCGCCACCATTGCGAGTTGAAAGATTTGCTCTATCTACAACTTCAAGTGTGGAAGCATCGTTAGACCTTAAAAGTGCAGGTCTAGGAGATGCACTAATTGTGTTACTGTCAACAGCAGCGCACATTTTAGAAGAGTTGAATGTTTCTAATTGAATCGCTCTATCACCATTTTCCCCACTGCCGATATTTTGGATAGTGTTGCCAGTGATAGTAACTTTTGTATTGGCTTGGTCTTGAACCTCGAAGTTTATACCATCATCCTTGGCAGTATCAATTGTGTTACCTGTGATGTTGAATTCAGTATTACTACTATTGAACTGATTCAATGTAGGAGAAACCGCTGGGTCGGGAAGGAATAAGTCAACTTCTATGCCGCTATCACCAACATTGGTAATAGCATTATTATTGATGTTGAATACTCCTTTTGAATCTGCGACAGCACCAATAGAAACTCCTTCATCAGGAATATTGCTAACTGTGTTACTTGTAATATTAAAGGTCGCGTCTGCAAATTTTCCTAAGTTCAAGTCAATTCCATCGGCGCCACCAACAACGTTACCATTATGCTTAATTGTGTTGTTGATTATATTGACTTTTGCAGTTGCTGTTGATTGGCAAGGTTTGTCTTGGTAAATTTGGTCAACATCGCGACACAAGTTAAATTCAATACCATCAACCCGGTAATCGGTTGCATTGAAGGTTGTCTCGATTATATTGTTGGCAATCGTATAATCTGAGTCACCTTCATAGTTCCAAACAAAAATACCGCTTTCCAAATCAGTATCTTCTAATGGGTTGCGAGTATCTACGACTTTGTTGTTGTTGATTTCAACTTTACCTGTGGTGTTTTCTAAATAAATACCTTCACCTTCTGCATTGGTAACAGTATTTTTGTTTACAGTTGTATTACTGTCAAAATTATCAATCCTAATACCTTGGTATCCGGTATTGCTAACGTTATTATCTGTTACATTTAGTTCTACGTTAGCTGCATCGCTGTTGTTGGAGGCGCCGATACCATATCCAGTTATATTATTAACTGTGTTACCTGTGATGCTAATTTTAGAACTAGCGCTGTCAAACAACTGTACATCTATACCATCAGCTTCGGCGCTACCTAAGCCGTATAAATCGCTACCCTGAACGTTATCAATGTTGTTATTGGCAATATTGATTTGGGTGTTTGTATTGTTGTTAAGCCCAACACTAATACCATCCTCGGTTGTATTGCTGATGATGTTTTCGGTAATGTTAACAGTTGCAGTTGCTTGGTCAAATGCTCTAAGTTTAATACCTTCTAACGGATTATTGTTGTTAAGAACAATGATGCCATTTTCGGTGATATCTAACTGACTCAAGTTAGCACTGTCACTTAAGCTAACATCTACACCAATACCAGGGTTGATAATCAAATTTTGAGCAATTTCTGCTGTACCTGTTGTAGTGCCTCCTAACTGAATACCGATAGAGTTGAAGTTATCGGTAATGAAGTTACCTGTAACTTTGATGTCGGCACTTCCAGTAGTGTTGCTTAGTAAAAGCGCGCTTCCTGCGTTTTCAGCAATGAGATTGTCGCTGATATCAACGTTACCCGTCACTTCAGATAAGAGTATTGCTTCTCCCTGACCATCAGAATTCGTTCCTGTCAGAGTGGTACCGTAGATAAAGTTATTAGCAATTGTAAGGTTACTAACATTTGTACCGCGAATTCCGGCGCCTGTTGCACCACTAATATTATTAGAACCGCTAATTTCGGCTTTGCCAGTAGTGTTTTCTAAATAGATACCTTCGTATTTGGTATTGCTAACGGTATTTTTGCTAACAGTTATATTCCCGTCAACACCGTCAATTCCAATACCTTCATATTCAGTATTGCTAACGGTATTATTAGCGATGTCTAGCTTTTGGTTAGCTGTGTCACTGTTGTCGGAGATGCTGATACCACTTCCAGTTGTGTTATTAACTGTGTTACCAGTAATGCTAACTTCAGAACTAGCGCTATCAAACACCTGTATATCAATACCGTCAGCAAATTCGGCGCCACCCAAGCCATATGAGTCGCTACCCTTAACGTTTTCGATTTTGTTATTGGCAATATTGACTTGGGTTTTTGTGTTTTGGTTAAGTTGAACACCAATTGCATCGTTGGTTGTGTTGCTGATGGTGTTTCCGGTAATGTTAGCTGTTGCGACCGCTTCGTCAAAAGCTCTAAGCTTAATTCCTTCTAATGGGTTATTGCTGTTAGGAGCAGTAATGCTATTGTTGGCGATATCCAGCTTACTCAAGTTAGCCTTTTCACTTAAGGAAACATCTACACCACTACCAAAGTTGGAAATAGTATTTTTGGCAATTTCTGCTGTACCTGTGGTGGTTCCTCCTAACTTGATACCAATGGAGTTTAAGTTATCGGTAATGTTGTTACCTGTAACTTTGATGTTGGCATTTCCAAAGGTATTGCTTAACGAAACCCCACTTCCTGCGTTTTTGGTGATGGTGTTGTTGCTGATATCAACGTTACCTGTTACTTCTGATAAGAGAATTGCTTCTCCTTGAGTAGGAGATATCGTTCCAGTACCAGTGGTACCTTGGATATTACTATCAGTAATCGTAACGTTATTGAGATTTGTACCTTGTATTCCAGCGCCTGTTGCACCATTAACATTAAGCTTGTTAATTTCGGCTTTACCAGTGACATCTTGTAAGTCAACACCTGTACCCTTGATATTTTGGATACGGCTGTCGGTAATCTTAATGTTATTGACATTTATTCCGCGTACTCCGGCGCCTGCATCCTTAATCTCAAGTCCGCTAATTTCGGCGTTGCCTATGATGTTTCCTAAATAAAGACCATCACTTTTTCCATTGGAAACGGTATTTTTGTTAATAGTGATACTACCGTTAAAACTGTCAATTCCAATACCTTCGTATTCAGTATTGCTAACGATATTACCTGTGATATCTAGTTTTAGATTAGCGACATCACCTATGTTTGAGGCGCTGATACCGCGTCCAGTTGTGTTATTGACTGTGTTACCAGTAATGCTAACTCCAGCGTTCGCACTATCAAACAGTTGTACATCAATACCATCTGCAAATGCGGCGCCACCTAATGTGTATGAGTCGCTACCCTTAACATTTTCAATTTTGTTGTTGGTAATATTAACTTGGGTTTTTGTGTTTTGGTTAAGTTGAACACCAATACCATCGTTGGTTGTGTTGCTGATGGCGTTTCCGGTAATGTTAGCTGTTGCAGTTGCTTTGTCAAAAGCTCTAAATTTAATTCCTTCTAAAGAATTATTACTGTTAGGAGCAGTAATGCTATTGTCGGTGATATTTAACTTGCTTAAGTTGGCGCTGTCATTTAAGCTAACATCTACACCAATACCAAAGTTTGAAATGGTATTTTTAGCTATTTCTGCTGTACCTGTAGCAGTTCCTCCTAAGTTAATACCGATGGAGTTTAAGTTATCGGTAATATTGTTACCTGTAACTTTGATGTTGGCATTTCCAGAGTTATTAGTAAGTAAAAGTGCGCTTCCAGTACTTTTACCGATGGTATTGTTAATGATATCAACGTTACCTGTTACTTGTGATAGAAGGATTGCTTCTCCCTGAGTGCCTTGAATACGGTTATCCGTGATTGTAACGTTACTGATATTTGTACCGCGAACTCCGGCGCCGTTTGCCGCATTAATATCAAATCCGCTGAAAATAGTATTACTGGAAAGAGTTACTATACCTCCAATCTTTGGCACAATACGAGAACCAGAGAAAGGTAGCTTGATGTTACCGATTTCTACTGTGTTGATAAATCGTTCAGGAGTGTTAGTAAGAAGTTGTACTCCACTTAGAAGTGTAAAGCCAGGAATGATGGCTTTTTCATCTCCACGGATATAAACAATAGAATCAGTTTTTGCAGCAGCATCATTAACAGCTTGCTGAATTTTGTCGTAACCGTAGGGTGACTCAGCAGTACCGTTACTATTGCCAGGAGCAACGTGAACAAAACTCCAAGCTTTGTTAGTTGCGGGGTTGGTAAGTGGGACAGAACTAACTGTGTTAACTCCAACTACAGGTATAGCTGCTTGACGTTGGACAAACTCACCCATGCGAGCAAAATTGCTGGGTTTATTATCAGTACCTCTTGTGGCGCCACTTCCTGGGAAACTTAAACCAACGCTGAAAACTGCTCTGGTGTCAAATAAAGAATCATTTTGTAATGAGGCGCCTAAAGATAAGAACTTAGTAGGACGTGCTTCAACTCTTGCCTTCCAACCAAAAGCTTCTTTATTATCATTTCCTAAATAGTAAATACCTGCATAACCACGCAAATCACCACTGCCAATTTTGGTTAAGCGGGTACCAACTTCCGCATCAATTCCATGTAAAGCAGCTTCAAATAAATTTGCTTGTTGAATAACAATGTTATTTTGTTTGAAGAAAGGGTCGCCAAAGTAAAATTGTCCAATTTGGTTACGGGTCTCACCTAAAGGTAAATAACCGTTAATACGTAAATCCCATTTACCTAGGGTTTCAAAACCGATACCAAGTTGTTTAAAGTAGCTTCTACTTGTATCGCGCGCATCAAAAGAAACATAAGCACCAGTAACTCTGTCATCCTTTTTATCGTAAACACGATATCCAAGTAGTACATTTCCTCCCATTTGGGAGTCATCATCTAAAAATAATCTTCCCTGAAGGAAAGTAGCATTTTGACCTGGGGTTTGAAATAAAGGAATAAATCCTTCAACGCTACCATTCGATTCAACACCTGCACCTTCGCTATTGTAGCGAACCTCAAAATTAGGTGATACTGTGGGCGCCTCTTGAGCTGAAGCTGATGCTCCAAGAGCCACAATCCATAACAAGCTTAGATATGCCAGTTGTGTAAATCTATTCATGATTGTAAATTAATATTCTTCACCAGTAATAAATGTGGCGCCGTATATATGTAGAGACGCGATATATCGCGTCTCCAAATATTACAAGACGCGATATATCGCGTCTCTACAACACAATGTTTAGATAAATCTGCCGTTTGAATTTTTGCGACGAATGCCAATTACAGATGGACGAGGCGCACCTGTAGATTGTCCTTTACCACCATCAGCAACTGGAATATTGCTAGGCCAACTACTACCACGCTGTACAGTACGAGTTTGGTTAAACGTTGTACCATTCAAATCAAGCATTTCAACGCTACGACTCAAAACTGTACCATCGTTGATTGGGCAATCTTCACCAGGATGCTGTACAGCAACAATCAAAGTGTCACCAACAAAAGTTGGACCAGTTATTTCACAACGCACTGGACCATAAGCAAAAGGTATTACTTTTCCTGCGTCAGAACCACTGGTTGGAATGAAGAATAACCAGTTGTTACCAAATACACCTGTGAAGTTGGAAACGTTACCTTTTGCGGCATGATTGATAGTATTAGGTGTGCCTGCGGCGCCAATATTAAAACCGTTATGGGTGCTGGTTGACATATCTGTAACACCCCAGACATTTGCTTGAGAGTCAAATGCCAAGTTATCTACGTTAGCAAAACCGGCGCCTGTTTTGGAACCAGCTTCTCCACCTTGTGCAAATTTCTGCCACTTGAAGGTTAAACCTGTTCCATCTGCACTATCTTCAATAATCTTGTAAATTCCACCTGATTGCTGAGTATCGTTAACTGCTTCACTTAACTTAGCAACTTGGAAAATACGAGAGTCTGGATATCCATCACCACCTGGCGCCCCATCGGTATAAGCAATAAATACTTCTTTGGTGCGGGGGTGAACTTCGAGGTCTTCTGGACGCGCGGTAGGAGTTCCACCAGCTAAGTTTGCTGCCAAGAACGCATCGCAAAGAATGGCGCCTTGAGATGTATAGAAGTTAGATAGCAACTTGCCACGGTAACCAGGTAATGCTGTTGCTTCATTTGCACGAGTACAACCAAATGCACCACCATCAGTAGTTTGACCTGCAATACCGTTACGTCTTGGTAGTGGTAGCAGACCGTTACGCTGTGCTGAACCCAAAGCTGCAAATTCTACAGAAGATAATTCAGTTGGTGCGATGGGATTTGTAGGAGTGTTTAAGAGTAAAGGTATCCACTGTCCTGTACCATCTGGATTTAAACGAGCAACATACAATACACCATTTTCAAATAACTGACTGTTGTTCTTACTTGTTGGTGAAGCAATTGTACCTGTGCTAACAAACTTCCAGGTATGTCCACCACGTCTGTCATCACCCATGTAAGCAACTAATTTCTTACCGTTTTCCGCGCGTATTGCAATGTTTTCATGACGGAAACGACCTAACCAGCTATGTTTCTTTGCACGGAAGCTGGGGTTAGCTGGGTCAATTTCTACCATCCAGCCATATTTTTCACCAACTAAACCAAAGGTTTTGCCAACAGTAGAATCTGTGTAATCTGTTTGAGTACCATCTGGTTTTAATCCTTCGGTAACACCAACGAAGAATAGTGAGGCGCCTTGGAAGTTTTCTTCTGCTGTTAGAATGGTTCCCCAAGGAGTTGTGCCACCAGAACAGTTGAAGCCAGTACCAATAATTCTATTACCTAGCCCATCTGCACTTTTTGAGAAAACATCCGTTGCAGCAGGACCAGTACCCTCTAAATAGTTTTGGTCGCCTTGCTGGTAGCTACGACTTCCCCAAGAGGTAATACTTTGATAAGCATCAGTACGCTGACTATTGATTCCTAAACCAGAAAGACCGTGAATGCGGCGATTTTTCGAGTCTTTTACTGGTCTGTAACGCTGTTGTGAATTGCGCTTAGAAATCCGAACGATTGAACCACCTAAATTATAGAGGAATTCACCATCTAACTCAATACCTCTAGCTGTAGGTAGAGAGTATCCAATTACAGGTGTATAAGCATTGGGAAGTGCCTGGACATCAGTAGGTGTTTCTGGCGCCAGACCAGAAAGTGGGAAGCCAACATATTCATGGTTCACCCACAAATAACCTTCGTCGTTAGTTCTGCCGATGGGAACAAAGCCTGTATAGTCGCAGTTGTAACCAAAGTAATCTTCGGGGTTTGGAAATACTCTATCACCCCAACCGACAATTACGTACCGTTCGTATTCTGGTGGTACAACTACGTCATCTATTACGTTATAGGTAGGTAATTGAACATTAGCAGAAGCGTTTAGTTGTAGTCCAATTCCTATTCCTGTAGGTAAAAAACTTTTACTTTCGGTATAAACAGGAAGTGGGTGTGGTAAACGCACAGGTGTAAAAGTCAAAGGTAGTGTAATAGCATCAACCGCACTAAAAACACCACCTAAAACTTGGTCTGCAACTACTGCACCAGCACTTCCAGCAAAAAACATCAGCACCTGTCTACGACTCAGCTTTGACATGAATATCTCCTCTCAAGGGGGCAATTCTTTAGTGTTATTGAAATGATTTCCAAAAACTCGAAAATGCAATTCTTCAGTATTCTCTGTTTTGTATATTAGAGAACACTTTAAAAAATAATGTGGCTAATATTTAGACTTTACGAATTGTTGTTATCCTATCAAAAATAGGATAAACTCTCAGGCAACACTGTTGTGAATCTATACCTTAGACGTTAAGGATAAGTAATCAAATATTTAAGCAATTGATTTATTATATTTTTTGTTGAATATAAATTATTAATTTAATATTTAGTTTATTTTTGAAAAAACAATAAGTTAAATAAAAGAATCAAACGTATTTTGGAAGACAACATAATTAATTATTTATCCATATAATTTCTATGTTTATTGCTTTGATTCCCCCTAACCCCCCGAAATCGTGGGAGGGACAAGAATGAGGTGTCAAAGCCCCTTTTAATTAAAGAGGTTGGATGTTTAAAGCTTCCGTGTTTAAAGGAGAATAGATGTTTAAAGCCCCCCGAATTCGCGGGGGGTTGGGGGGATTAATATCAGAGTCATTTAATAACTTAGATATGATACTTATTAAAGCAACCAAAAAATATATTACCTGCTTGTGTAGGTCTTCACCATTCTTACTTACTTGTGCATGTTTTTTCACAATTATTAGCCTTCATAGTCCAGTGTTATTGTTTTGCCTACTACTTGTAGGTCTAACAACTACATGTATTCAACACTTTGGACAGCGCGCGAAATTATCTTCACGTTGGGTCATCTTACTGCAAACTCTAGCTGTTGCGCTAATTTTGAGCATATTTTGGCTAGATTGGTTTACAAACCCTGCTGCTGCACAGTTTTTTGGAAAAGCAGAAAACTTTTTTAAAAATAATTTAACTGATGCATCTCAAACTGGCGCCACTAGTGCTGTAAGTTTAGTATTTAATGTCATCAGAGCGCTTTATTTACTATATATAGCTATATCGCTCGTTGGTGTAGTTAATGCTGTTCGTAAGGACGAAGACTGGCAAGTAGTTGCTAGAACGCCTTTACTAGTAGTGATTGCCGTTACTGTCGCTGATGTTTTAACGTCTTTTATTACCGGATAAATGGAAGATAAGGAATTTCGACCTGTAAATCAAATATTAGGAACTCAACCATCCCTTGGCCCCATTCCTGCAGACCAAATCTTCCCCTGGATAATAATAATTTTACTTTCTTACTTTATTGTTAATGGTTTTTTGGGAGGTTTATTTGCTGATGCATGGCAAAAATGGTTATGGACGGTGTTAATAGCAGGATGGGGAATGGCGACTTGGTGGATACTGACAGGGGGTAAAAGCTGGCGGTTTTTAAGTAAGTTCATTGGTGTTCCTAACTGGACTAGGGGTGTCGCTCGTTATCGGAGTTTTCTAGAATTTTATTATGAAAGACAAAATCGGAAAACAAAGCGTAGACATCGCAGGTCGCGAAAGTAGATTAACTCCTTTTGAAGATGCTTTACATCTTGCCACCATGCTTAAATTCGCGCTTGGTGATAGAGATATTGGCGCCTATCTTTTAAGCAAAGGTAATCAAAAAGATAAATTTTGCTTTGTTTTCGGCTTTGAATGTAAAGGCATACATACTACATTAGTAAAAGAGCAAATTGATTCAATTTGTAATAATATTGAAGCTGGTTTAAAAGATTTACCTGGTGAAGAACGAATTACTTTTCATCTCAGTTCGTTTGCTTCAGATAAAGCTAGACAAAAAGAATTAGCAGCATTAATTAAAAATACGACTTCGCCTGAAATACAGTATTTATTGACTTCAGAAAGAGCTAGAATACAAGCGCTTACACAAGATGGTGTACGTAAACCCAAGCAGTTACGTATATATGTAACCTATACTGTAGAATCTGATAGTGTAGAAGCGAATGATTGGATTGAAAAACTAATCGCTAAAGCCGAATCTTGGTGGTTAACTTTTAAGGGTGATGCAGTTCAAAGAGAACAAGAACGTATTGAGACGATAATTTCTAATGCTTACCAAGAAGGATTCCGTCGTTGGGAGCAAGTATTATCGAATAAAATGGGTTTGGACGTTCGAGCGTTAACTGCACAAGAACTTTGGCACGAGTGCTGGAAACGCTTTAATGATACTGTTGCCCCAAATATCCCTCAGTTATTAGTACTAGATGATAATGGATTGCGGGAGGAAATTTACTCGGAGTTACCTAGTAGTAAGTTATTACTCGAAAATATTCATAGTACAACACTTTTAACAGAATCTGCTGTACCCGTTGCAGATAGACAATGGATACATTTAAAAAATAAATATGTCGGTGCAATGACATTTTTAGAAAAACCAGGAGGTTGGCAAAATAAATCATCACAACTTCGGTATTTATGGGAATTAATAGCTAGAGACACAGTTGTAGATACTGAAATTTTTTGTCAGTTGGCGCCAGCAAATCCTGCTTTAGTTAAGGCAACTCTTCAACGGGTATTAAAGCAGTCAAACATGACAGCTAAATTAGCACAGCAAAAAAGCAATACTATTGACGTTGCTGCACAGTTAAAGCTTCAGAAATCAGTTGCAGCACAAGAAAAGTTATATGAAGGCGCCGTTCCTATATATACTGGTGTGACAATTTTAGTGCATCGTCCAAGTTTAGAAAAATTAGACGAAGCATGTAGATATATTGAAAACTGCTTCCAACGTCCCGCGCGTGTAGTTCGAGAAGTTGAGTATGCATGGAAGATTTGGTTACAAACTTTACCCATTGTCTGGGATGTTTTGCTTGCTAAACCCTTTAATCGGCGCCAGCTTTATCTTACCAATGAAGTTTGGGGTTTAACACCGCTAGTCACAACTACTTCTGGTAGTGCCAAAGGATTTGAGTTAATCTCTGATGAAGGTGGTACACCCGTCAATCTTGATTTATTCAACCAGCACAAAAATTTAGCACTGTTCGCAACAACGCGCGCAGGTAAATCGGTTTTGGTATCTGGTATATTAACTCAAGCATTAGCTCACAATATGCCAGTAGTCGCACTAGATTTTCCTAAACCTGATGGTACATCTACTTTTAGTGACTATACAGAATTTCTCAAAGGATATGGCGCCTATTTTGATATTTCTAAACAGTCGAATAACTTATTTGAACAACCAGACCTACGTGATTTAAGTAAAGAAGAACAAGCATCGCGTCTTCAAGATTATGTCGCATTCTTAGAATCAGCGTTGATGACAATGATATTGGGTAACAGCAGCGAAAATCAGTTACTATCGCAAACAGTACGCTCAATCATTAACTTAGCGCTAGGTACATTCTTTGCTGACGAAGGAATAAAACAACGCTATCAAGCTGCCCTCGTAGCAGGTTTTGGAACTATCGAATGGCAGAAAACCCCAACATTAAAAGATTTTTTACTGTTTTGCACGCGCGAACATCTCAACTTAAACTCTGTAGGTAAAAGAATTGACGAAGCACTCGAAGTCATTGACTTACGTTTACGCTTTTGGTTACAAAGTCGGGTTGGACAAGCAATATCTGCTCCTTCCAGTTTTCCCACTGACGCACAACTCTTAGTTTTTGCACTGCGAAATCTTTCTGATAGTGAAGATGCTGCACTACTTTCTCTCAGTGCTTACTCTGCTGCACTACGACGTGCTTTGAGTAGTCCTGCTTCTATATTCTTTATCGATGAGGCGCCAATTTTGTTTGAGTTCGACCAAATTTCTGACTTAGTAGGAAGGTTATGTGCAAACGGCGCCAAAGCAGGAGTAAGAGTAATTTTATCAGCCCAAGACCCTGACACAATAGCTAAATCAAAAGCCGCTACCAAGATTTTACAGAATTTAACAACAAGGTTAATTGGACGAATTCAGCCAGTCGCGGTAAATAGTTTTGTAGATATTTTAAAGTATCCACAGGAAATCATCGCGCGCAACGCATCAGAAAGTTTCTTCCCACGTAAAGAAGAAATTTATAGTCAATGGTTGCTTGATGATAACGGTGTTTATACTTTTTGCCGTTACTATCCAGGGTTTGAGCAATTAGCAGTTGTTGCTAATAACCCCAACGAACAAGCCGCACGAAATAAATTTATGCAAAAGCACAGTAACAAATACGAAGCGCTTTCACAATTCGCTCGTCAACTCGTTGGCTCAATTCGCAATAGTTAAAATATGCTTATAACTAAACCTTTAAAAATTATCATCGCATCGAGTACACTAACCTGCTTAGTCATATTACCAGCCACAGCAGGATTAGGAAATGTTTGGAGTGACTTTCAATCTTATAGTAATGATTTGAAAAATTATATTACAAATAATCTATCTGAGCTAAAACCTTATGAAGTTCAGACACAAAGCGCTATAAATAATTCTTCTAGTCCACTAACTATAGGTAAAAGTGTCAGAGAACAAATAACTCAATATTCACAGTCAGATAAATTTGATAATAACCCAGCAGTAAATGGTGCTATGGTAAGTAACCAAATTGGGCGCCAAATGACTTTATCAACAGTCGAAGGTACTTTAGGAAGGAACGGGCAAACACGTATTAAAAACAAATTACAAAATACCGAACAAGTGGTAAATAATATTGCCTCTATGGCAAATGCTGCTGATACTAATAAAAAGCGTAAGCAAATTGAAATTGAAGCAGTAGTAAGTAGTGCAAATGCTTTAAATAACATACCATCTATTGCAGCCAGTGGTAATCCTCTATCATTATTTGGTTCCGTATTAAACAACCAAGCAAAACTTACTCAGCTAACTTGGGAAGGATTAGCAGATTTAGAACTACAAAATATCAATATTCAAAAAGAACAATCAAAAATAGGCGCCGAAACACTTGCAACCACTACTCAAATTCATCATGACTTACAGTATACAAACTTAAACTTAGTAAACATATCACAACAACTAGATGAAACAAATAGAAGTCAAAGAGTAAACACATCCGCAGAAGTCGCACGACTATTACAAGTCACATCACAAACCGACTTAATAGGCAGAAAAAACTAATTATGAATCTGACTTATATAAGCTTTGCTCAATTTGGAAGCACCGATATACTTAGAAACGGCGCCATTACAGCACAAAATATTACAACTAGTTGGGACAAACAATGGATAGAAATTCTTCAAACTAACACCAATAATAACTTATATGGGGCAATAACTAAACTGGGAATATTTTTTGCCGTTGGCACATTACTAGTCTTTGTCACTCAATGGCTTAAAGATTTATTAGAAAGCGAATACTCACGTCCCTTATCTAATTTAATCATGCCGTTTGTAGTAGTGTTACTCTTAGCTAACCCTGGTAACGGTACTACATTATCTCATTTAACTTTAGGTTTTAGAAATTTTCTTAATAGCATTAACCAACAAGTTATTCAAGTCGCAGATAGCAATAAAATATACCAGCAAGCATTAAATATGAGTGTTGCTGAAGAAGTTACTGGCGCCTTATTACGTCCTTGTCAGTCACTAATGGGGGAGCAACAAACACAATGTTTAACTAAAGCCAAAGAAAAAATAGATACCCTATGGCAAAACTACCGCGACTTATACGGCGCCCAACCTTGGATAAGTAGACTTGAAAGGAAAGTAAATTTAATCGTATACAGTAGCAACGCAGTATCAGAGCTTTCGTTTAACTCTTTGCTGGGTTCAACAGTTCAAACTACCTTCAAAAATATATTAATCTCGTCACAACTTGCTTTTCACAACTTAATTGAGGCAACCATGCTGTTAGTAGCAGCACTTGGCCCATTGGCTGTAGGATGTTCTTTGCTTCCTGTAGTCACTAAACCAATTTTTACATGGTTGACAGGTTTTTCGGCAATTGGTATCGCCAAAATATCATTTAATATCATTGCCGTTATTACAGCTAGCGTTATTGTCGATGTTTCTTCTCAAAATATTGATGCAGAACTTGATTTAACGTGGTTTTTGATATGTTTGGGAGTTTTGGCGCCAATTTTATCTTTGACTCTTGCAGCATTTGGAGGTTTTAGTATATTTAATGCGATGAATAATACTAATGTTTGGGTGCGTGGAAGAATATAGAACCGCAAAGACGCAAAGGATGCGAAGAAAGAGATGACAAGATTTTTACCAGAGAAAAAAACGACGGTTAATTTATTAACTGTGTTTGCTTTTGTAACTTTTGGGTTACAAATTTTGGTATTATTGGTATTATTGGTACAGGGTTTGACTATTCGTAATTTGAGTAGTAGAAAACCGCCTAATTTCGTCCAGCTTGATAATGCGACTTCAAAAACAAATAATTTTGACCAACAACCGGAAGCTATTCGGCAATTTGTCAGTCAAACAATGGCTGGGATGTTCAACTGGACGGGCGCCTTGCCAGCAATTACTATAGAAGATGCGACAAATCCGAAACCTGATAAAGGTATATCTATAATTACACCAGAAGGCGCCACAAAAAAAGTGCCTACAACTAGTTGGGTGTCTAGTTTTGCTATTGCCGAAGATTTTCGACAGGGTTTTTTAGGACAAATAGCCGAAATGGCGTCAGCAGAGTTGTTCACAAAAAACCTGAATCAAGAAATCACAACTAAATTATTAATTCAGCGTGCTTATCCTCCCCAAAAAATAGCTCCCAACCGCTGGAAAGTGGGTTTGGTAGCTAATATAGTTCAAATCAGACGTGCAGACAACAAGAGAGTACTAATTCCCTTTAACAAAGATTTTTTAGTACGTTCAATAGATTCATTTGAGCATCCTCTAGCAAACACAAATAATATTAGTGATTTGCAAAAAGCGATATATAACCTGCGGGCACAGAAACTAGAAATATACGAAATCAATAATCTTTGCTTAACCGACGCTTACGATAATCAAAATAGTCAATCTAATCGTTGTGGAGTTAATTCCAGTAGTTTTATCAGGTAATAAATAGATTATGCGCTTAATTCCTCAACCAAGTAACAAACAAAATATTTTTCCTTTATTTGCCATTGCAACATTTAGTGTAAGTGCATTAACTTTACTCTTATTGATATTTCATAGTTCCATCTTAAAAACAGTCAGCACCGACTTACCAGCGAGCTTAGTACAACTAATAGATGGACGAGCAATTACAGTAAACAGCCAAGAAAATTTAGAACGTCACCCAGAAATAATACGTCGCTTTGTTGCTGAAGCAATGACTTTAATGTTTACTTGGTCAAATAAACAGCCAGCGTTAGCTACTTGGCAAGATACATCATCGCTGTTAACAGAAGAGATAAGGCAAACATTTGAATCAGAAATGCAATTTGCTGGTAATGCAATTAATTTGAGTAATAATACAGAAAGTCTTTTTATAATTAAACAACTTACCCAACCAGAGAAAATCAGCGAAGGTAGATGGCAAATCCAAATATCAGCCCATCGTATTTTATCTATAAATAATATTCAACAAGATACAGTACCGTTTATTAAAAGAATCTTAGTAAAAGCTGAAGATATATCATCAATCTCTCTACCAAAATCACCGACTCCTTTACAATCAGCTATTTATCGTTTAAGTGAAGCGCGACTAAGAATATATAAAGTTTGTGATATAAAAGACCAAAAATGTACATTGTAAATAGTTTACTGAGCTTTATTGCCAATAGCATTATCTTTATTTTATTCGTTTGCGTTTTTTATTTTTTTTACGATTCATTGTATCAACATTATATATTACAAACAAGCGGTGAAAACGATATGAAAAAGCCAGACAATAATAATAATTTACAATTAGAAGATTTAGAAGATTTAGAACAGGTACAACAGCATCCTTTGCCACCAGCCACACAAACAACTGACTGGGAAAAGCAAATGGCTGACCTAGTTGGTTTTGAAGACACTGATTTACAAAATGAAGAAACAACTAATAACGCTTTAGTTATTGCGGATAATAACAAAGAGTTATTACCCCCAGCACCGCAAGAGGTAAAAACTCAGCAGTCTTTAGCGTCAAACCCTTTTGCAAAAGTAGCTTTTGTCGGCGCCTCTACATTAATAGGAGTCATAATAGCTGGTACATTCCTATCACAAACCATGAATGGAACCAGTAAACCCAAAAAACTTCAACAGCAACCAATTCAAGCAGCTAATAATCTTAACGAATTAGAAGAAGCGCGACCAGAAGCGCAAATTGAAGAATTAAAAACAAAACTTGCCTTAGCAGAACAAGCTAATGCAGTTAAAGCAGCACAAAACCAATTAAAAACCTTTTCTCCACCACCTACCACTACCACTCCCACCGCACCTCCAAAAACCATAACGCGCGTAGTAGTTCAAAAAGTACCAACACCGGCGCCTACCGTATATATACCAAAAATTGTCACCGTCGAGCGAGTCGTTCAACCGAAACAAGTAGTACAATCTAGACCAGCACCAAATCCACCTCAACCAATAATAACTAGTAGACCAGTTTCACCTCGACCATCAACCCCTTCACAAGTCGCATCTATAAAACCAAACCTTCTAAAACCAGTTCTACCAAAATTACAACCAGTTTCTCCTCAAGTAATTGAAGAAATTGCTAGCGCGAAAGAAGGAGTAGACCCTTCAGTATTAAATAGACAAGAAAACACACAAGAAAACACACAAGATACTGCGGCAAATCTTCTTCCCACCCCAATTAGTAACCCTACCCTAGTAAATCAACCTACTCAAACAACAGAGCGCAGTGGAAAAAGCGTTGCAGTTGGAACCAGCGTTAAAGCGGTTTTAGCAACAGCAATATTCGGAGAAACAAACAAAGCAGCAAATGACAACAAAAACGATAGTACATTCGTAGTTCGTTTAAAACAACCATTAAAAAATATAGATGGCGCCATCGTGTTGCCAGAAGGTACTGAATTACTAGCGCAAATTCGTAACATATCAGATAGTGGAATGTTACAGCTAAATGTAACTTCAGTGATTCGGCAAGAAAACAACAAGTTGACAGAAACTACCTTACCAGAATCTGGCATTAAAATTCGGGCGCCGAAAGGGAAACCATTAATAGCAAATAAATACCCTGACAGAGGTAGGTCAATAGCGGGAATGGATGCAGGGTTATTTGTACTAGGAGGTATTGCAAAAGCTGCTGAGTTATCTAACCGTACAGATTCCCAGGTACTGACCACAGTTGGTGGTAATATCGTCACTCAGACTTCAAAACCTAACATATTAACAGGAGTATTAGAGGGTGGAATGAATTCTGTAGTTCCGCAAATTACCCTTCGTAACCAGCAAGCAATCTCAGAAATGACGGCTCGTGGTAATATTTGGTTCTTGAAAGCTGGTACTGAGGTTGAAGTGTATATTAATCAACCAATCCAATTCTAAATTCACATTCTCCTACGTAGCATATCTGTTTCAGATTTGCAGTGCAATTGATTATTTTTACCACAGAGACGCAGAGGGCACAGAGTATCTTAGCTTTCTTCTACATTTTCTTGGATGGTTGTAAACTCACTTCTCAAATCATCTTCAGGTGGCCTTTTCTCAAACTCCTCGTGTGTATATACCCATACCAAATAAACTGTACACTTTTCTTCACAAAGTACATACATTAAACGACCGCATCCTGCTGCACCGTCTAGCTCAGGGGTTTTAAATTTAATTTTTCTAAATTTAAATTTCGAGTCATAACACCCCTTTGGGAAACTCTCATCTTCTGAAAAAGGATTAGAGCCAGGATTTTCACGGAGTTGCTCAATATAGTAATCAACTAACTCCAAAAAAGAACTTCTAGCTCTTTCATTTTTACGATAATGACTTTTAATTACCTTTTTAAGGCTAGTTTCAAACCTCTTCAAGGGCACTATCTGATAAGCTTCGCAACCACTCACGAGTTTCCTCCGGCTTCAATGCCTTACCCTGATCTTCTAAGGACAGTTGTTCTAGAGTATCAGATAAAACGGCTTGATATCCAGGGTCAGTACGCTCAACAGCATCCAAAATATTTTCAACCAGCAGGTCTAATGCTTCAATACAGGAGTAGAAAGCTTCTTTTTGGTTGGTTACATCTAAAAACAACGTATATGCTGCTATCCGAAGTTTACGTGTTAGGCTAACTATGCCCTTTGGTGGCTCTTCGCGAAGAATATAAGCTAGTTTTTTTAAACTCTCACGGTCTTCATCAGAAAAATTGTTCCACTCCTGCTTAACTGTATTGGCTACTCTACGTAACCTGGCAGCTATTTCATCAAATCGTGATGATGGGCTGACCTTTCTTTGCCAGATACTCCGAATCTCGTAAGAATCAATCACAATTGCGGTGGACACAGCTTTACTCCCAGATATGCTCTGCTTTAACGCTTAAATAAAAAACAAATTTTTAAAGATAGACAAAACAGATTTTGAATTACCCTTATTTTACGACACCAGCTTTTTACTGTCTTCCGCATTAAGGAAATATATTTTACCATTTCTTCACAAGTCTTAGCCTTTGTACCGCAATGCCTGAGTTAGCTGCCCGGTATGGAAACAGGATAATTCTGTCTTAGTTCATCGATTATAAGCTGAACAGTGCCTAATCTTCTGTGTTTTATGCATCCTAGTATATAACGTGCTTAAAAGCACAGATGATTCAAATTATATACATAGGAAAGATTTATTCGTTATAAGCAAGTTTATCAACGGCGCCTTATGCAGCAGTAAATCAAGCACTCCTCTCTATGTTCTCTGTGCCTCTGTGGTAAAAATATTAACTGCACTGCACAGGCGAGACGCCTATGCTACAAGTCGGCAAAAATTTTGGGGGTGATTAGGAAATCACCCCCACTATGCCATACCTCTGTGGTTAAACTATTTAGTTGCACTTTCGCTCTCTTTTGAACTAGTCTGCAACATTTTGAGCAATTACAGGCGCCGTAAACACTTGGCTGTACATGCTAGCGGGTTGTTGTCCGGCAAATACAGGCAGTGCTTCACGCGCGTGTTGAGCAACTTCTACTGTCTTAACATCGTAAGCTTGGGTGACGATTTTTGGATATAAACCGATACCGATGATGGGGAGTATTAAACAAGCGGTGATAAACAGTTCGCGAGGTTTGATATCTTCTACAAATTCGTCGAGGTGTAATTCTTCGTTTTTCTTACCGTAGAACACTTCGCGTAACATTGAGAGTAAGTAGATAGGAGTTAGGATGACACCAACTGCACTTAAGAAGACTACTACAATTTTGAAGCTTGAGCTATATACATCGCTGGTGGAGATACCGAGGAATACCATCAACTCTCCGACGAAACCGCTCATACCAGGTAAAGCAAGTGACGCCATTGAACCAGCAGTGAACAGTGCGAATGTACGGGGCATTACTTTGCCCATACCGCCCATTTTGTCCATCATCAAGGTGTGAGTACGTTCGTAAGTTACACCAGATAAGAAGAATAATGCTGCTGCAATTAAACCGTGAGATACCATTTGCAGAACGGCGCCGCTGATACCAACTTCAGTGTAAGAAGCTATACCGATTAATACGAAGCCCATGTGAGCAACTGAGGAATAAGCCAAGCGACGTTTGAGGTTTGTTTGAGCAAAGGCGCAACATGCTCCGTAAATAATGTTAACTACACCAAGAATTGCGAGTATAGGAGCAAAGTAAACGTGAGCATTGGGGAGCATTTCCATGTTAAAGCGGATTAAGCCATAACCACCCATCTTTAACAACACACCAGCTAAAACCATTGAACCAGGTGCAGGCGCCTCACCATGTGCATCAGGAAGCCAAGTGTGGAAAGGGAAGATAGAAAGTTTTACGCCGAAAGCAATTAAGAAACCAGTGTAAAGAGCTAACTCTAAAGTGATGGGATATTCCTTCAAACCAAGTTGAACCATGTCGAAGGTTAAGGTATCACCATAAAATGCCATTGCTAAACCAGCTACCAAAATAAAGATAGAAGCAGCAGCAGTGTAAATAATAAATTTAGTAGCAGCGTAGCGGCGTTTTGCACCACCCCATATAGAAATCAATAAATATACAGGAACGAGTTCAACTTCCCACATCAAGAAGAACAGCAACATATCTTGCGCTGTAAACACCCCGATTTGAGCGCTATACATCAACAGCATCATTGCATAAAACAATCGCGGCTTGTTAGTAATCTTCCAAGACGCGAAAACAGCAAGTGTATTTATTAAGCCAGTTAACAAAACTAGCGGCATCGAAATTCCATCAACAGCAAGAGACCAATTTAAGCCAAGTTGGGGAATCCAAGAGTGCTTCTCAACAAGCTGATATCCAGAACTTTGAAAATCGTAATTGTGCCAGAAGGCAGCAATCATTAACGCAAAATCAGCAAACGCAACTCCTAAAGTGTACCAGCGAACGGTTTTGCCATCTTTATCAGGGATAAAGGGGATTGCCGCAGCCGCTACTAGCGGTAAGGCAATCATGGCACTCAGCCAAGGAAAATCAAAGCTATTCATAACTGATAATCGTTTTGTGTTTTCGACTTGTTTACATTATATTAAGGAATGTTTACTTTTGTAAACGGCATAAATCCTTATAAAATTCAATCTTAGGCATTTAACACTCGAATATTAGTAGTAAATACCTATTGCCTTTGGTGCAAGTCTATTCTATGCACAAAGAAATGTAACGTCAACGGTTAAGACTGACTTATAACTTCTTCATATATATTTACAATCTTCAGCCCAAGGATTCCTGATTTATTTAAAAAAAAAGTTAGGATTTTAACTCCTAACTCCTAACTCCTAACTATTTAAACGATTCGATTTACAATAGTCCACACCTCACCATCCGAACGAACGTATGGGACAGAAATGGTCTTAAAGCCCGTAATAAAAGGTTTGTAATAAACTTGCCAATAAAGAGGACTAAGTTCATCAGCGCAAGCTTTAAGGTCATGAAGTTCTGCTGCAAGTTCAGCGGCTATATCATTAATACGTTGGGCATGTATCTTAGCTTTGTTACGGGCAATTTCGAGTTGTTCCTCTTGTAACGCGCGCTGGACTCTGGGTGGAAGTCGCTGTAATTGACCTTTTCTTTGTCTAAGTTTGGCTTCGAGTGCGGCAATAGCGTCATCAATACCCTTTATTTCGGCAGCAAGTTGAGGGTTTTCTCTTGCCTGTTGCCGTAACACCTTTACAACATCCTGAAGTGAGTCATCACTCTCACTTAATGTAACGGGAGTTAGCGTCGCGCGTTCTTCACGCAAAGCATCTATCTGTATCTGAAGCGCGACAATTTCAGCTTGAAGTTTTTCCATATGTATATAAGTTATGAGTTTTGATCCCCCCCAACCCCCCTTAATAAGGGGGGGGCGAATGAATCTCTTCTTATTAAGGGGCTAAGAATCCGCTCTTGTTCCCCCCTTATCAAGGGGGGCTAGGGGGGATTAGTCTTTAATAACCCTGGCGCCATCATTATCAATATTTAGCGCACGTACTTGTGCAGCAACACCAATTTCTTTCCAAGCAGTAGCCATAGCAGCCACAACATCAAGAGAGTGAGATGTATCAGTTAGTGCAAGTAAAGTAGGCCCGGCGCCGCTAATTACCATCCCATAGGCGCCTGCATTGATAGCCGCAGCGCTAACTGCATCATACCCATTAATCAATGATTTCCGATAAGGCTGATGTAATTTATCTTGCAAAGCCGCTTGTAACCAACTTGTTTTTCCCGTCTCCAACCCACGTAATAACAAACCAAGGTGTGAAATATTAAAAATAGCATCCGCACGGCTAACTTCAGTAGGTAACACACGTCGCGCTTCTTTGGTCGAAAGCTCAAAATCAGGAATAGCAACAACAGGGACAATACTTTCATGCCAAGGGATATCACAAATCTCCCAACCGTTTACACCTGTTGCAGCAAGACGACAACCACCAATTAAAGCAGGAACAACATTATCAGGGTGTCCCTCCATAGATATTGCCAAGTCCATCACCTGCGATTGAGTTAAAGGTTCCCCAGCTAAAATATTGGCGCCAACCAATCCACCAACAATAGCAGTAGCAGAACTTCCCAACCCGCGCGCGAGAGGAACACCCAAACCAATCTCCATCTTTACAGGTGAAGGTGTTTGACCAAGGTGTTCATACAGTTTTACATACGCGCAATAAAGCAGATTATCCTTATATATATTGTCCACACGCGCAGCTTCACTTCCAGTAACAATAATTTGCGTCTCACCATCAACCAGAGTTAACTTAAAATTATTGTGTAACGTCAAAGCGGCGCCGATGCAATCGAACCCTGCACCCAGATTTGCAGTAGTAGCAGGAACAGTGACAGTAACCGAAGAATTAACAGACATTTACAAAAATAACGTAATCAATCATCCAGCATCCCATGTAATTGACCATTTTTATAATCAAATTCTTGTGGAGCAGGCATACGAACTGCCCATAAAATGAAGCTTAGGTGTCTCACCTGACCAACCACACAAGCAAGGCGCCCGGAGCTACACTAAAAACATGTCATTTCCAAAATACAAACGATTCCCTACATTTTTAATTCTGACAGTACTTGTAATATGGGTAACAGTACCCGTAAACCAGGCAACCATAGCCCAAACACCGATAAACTTGTATGAAAGGGCTAAATTAGAAGTTTCTAAGATAACAGGTATACTGACAGACAAACTTACTATAGTTAAACAAGCTCGTTTAGCTGATACTGGCATTACTAGGTTTAAGCTAAGAGACACCCAAAACAATATTTATGGTATATTCCTTAAATCCAGATGGTAGTAAAACAAGCGAAGAAGCATTAAACCAGGCTATTCAAGCAATCAACAATACAGGTTTTGTAGGTAAACTAGAAGCAGAATTAGCTAATCGTATTAATCAAGGAAATAATAAACCAATCAACGTTGTTATTTGGTTGAAAAATAAAAATACCCAAGGTCTAGGTAATTTTAACATCCCTAGCGGCGCCTTTCTTCAAGAACCGCTCATAAATCTACTTAAAGAAAATAACCAGCAGATTATCCTCCAATCTTCTTATGCTCCGGTAGTAGTAGCAGCAGTTACCCCTTCTTTTATTATAAAAATAGCCGAACGTTCAGATGTAGAGCGGATTTATCTTGAGCGGCGGAGAGTTCCAAGGTAAAAGATATTACGAGGCGCCTGAAAAAGCATGAAGTTTTTGATTGACGAAGACCTATCACCACCTGTCACACGATACCTAACCCAAAGTTTTGGTGCCAGCATGCCCATCCCACAAAAGTCTTATCTCCGAACAGCACAACTCAATGCTTTTGAGCTACTGTTACACAGCTTAAATTTGACGTGACATAATTTTTCATGTTAAACTATTCCCTAACTGGGGAATAGTTTACTATTTTCTAGCATTACTCAAAAATCACGTTGTGATTGTAATTTTATTTACTACTGTTGTATTTCATGATTTGAGAGGCAACAATTATGCTTATTGAGTCTATTTTTACTCCCTCAGAAGCTGCTGCATTCGTACAATTACCTACAAAACGAGTTTACAAGGAACTAGAATTTAAAGTATTGGCACCAGTATCTCCACCAGCAAATATTCCTTTTGCTGCATTGATTTATTTGCAAGCTCTTAAAGATGTAAATTTTGAATTCTCTGTTGAAAATAGGGCTATTTTATATCAACGTTTAGTTGAAGCATTGGGGTTAAGTTTACCAAGCCTTGGTATCGGGAATTACTTTGAGTTAAAGCTCAACTTGATTAAAACTGAGCTATCAGAACTAATTACACGCTTTGAAGCATGGAAAAAACAGTTAATATCTGATCCAAATATTATGGGTGGAGAGACTGTTTTCTCAGGTTCGAGACTTACTGTACGCCATGTTGGAGCAATGGTATCTCAAGGTGAGCAAGTATCTATCATCCGCGAAGATTATCCTTACTTATCTGATGAAGATATAGAGTTTGCTCATATTTATTTCAAAGCATACCCAAACGTAGGGCGCCCAAAAAAGCATGAAGTTCCTGATTGATGAAGACCTATCACCAGCGGTTGCATAAATACCTATGTGAAAATCTTCTGATTGATGCAGTTGCGGCTAGAGACCGTGGTTTACTTGGTTTCACTGATTACCAAATTCTACAATATGCTTTTGAAGAGGAGCGTATAATTATTACAGCGAATGTATGTGATTTTGAAAGGTTTGCTCGTAGCTGTGAACTTCATGCTGGTATTGTTTTTATCCGTAATGGTGCATTACTACGTAACGAACAAATAGCTGTTGTTGAAAAAGCTATCAACGCTATAACTAACGAATTAGAATCTGGACGCGATATGATAAATCGTGTTCTTTATATTGAGTTGGATAATACAATGATTTTTGAAACTCTACCACCAACACTTTAAAAATAAAACTTTGCAGATCAAGCTTGGGTCTAAAAGGACAGGCAAGGATGCCCGTCCCACAAGAGTGATGCTTTATACAGTGATTGAATCTTCTATGCAGTCGAGTGCATCTCTAATTTCAAGTTTGAGAGAATCTATTTCAGATGCAATTGTGTTGCAACTTTCGCGCAGCTTGTTGATGTGAGTATTTATGTTGGTTATACGTTTTAGGGTTGTGCGAATACGTAGGATTTGAGCTTCTACAGAGGTTGTATCAATACCCTGTTGAGATGCGCGCTGTAATTCTAGCTTTTGCTGCACTACTAAAAAACGGATGGCGGTAGGTAATAAATGGTGAGTTGTAGCTACCCAAGAACCCTGACCACAGGCGCCTTCTCCCCATTCTCCAATTTCTTGGGCTAAACCGTTGCTAGTACGACTGAGAAAAATTGCTGCTGAAGCGTTATGGTAACTCATTGCTTTGGAAAGATGCTCAGAAATACGCTTACGTCCCCAACCTTCAGATTCTCTATCCCTGACCTCGATAACTATCGAAGTATCTGTTGTTGTTAAAGATTTACTTGAAAATTTAACGATAATATCGCCAGGTTTATTATCGGTTGCAACATAACTAATTTCGGCGCCCATCAATTTTGACAAAGCTTGTAATTCCTGTACAACTTCTTCTTCGTAAGTGGCGCCTTTAAAAGTAGTATTTAACAAAGCTTCAGTTGCAGCATCATGACCCCGAATTTCTTTAGCTAGTTTATCAACTTCATCAGCAAGTGGTTTTACAGATTCTGAAACAGCACTTTTTACAGCTTTAGCTAAGGCGCCGTTTTCTGATGTTACATCTACAACAGCAGCAGACAACATTCCTTGGATGGAATCTTTACGGCAAGGGTCTAGCAAATTTTTGATTTGTTTAATGGCACTACCAATTACTGAAGATTCTTTAAAAGGGTCGATATCGCGCGCAATCATATTTTTGACATCATCAAGCTGACTTTTAATTACAGTCGAAGTGAGTTTGACCTGCGCTTGAATAGGTGCTAAAACTCCATCGTTGGCGCCAATCTTTTTAGTTAACTCAGCTTCCACAGTTTGAGGTACAACACCAACAACAGCAGCAACATCTGTAAGTAAAGCTTGTATTTGGCGTTTCACAAAGTCTAAATCTTGTGAGTTTTGAGTTCGTTGTAAACAGTAAGTACCAACTTCAAAGATTCGAGTAATTGCTTGCAGTCGGTCTTCTGGTGCTATTGGTAACAAGTATTCAGCAGCGTCTTTGCTAGTTATCTCTAAATTTTGAATCGAGACGCTGTTATTCTTGACTTGGATGTTGAAAGACTTTGTACCGTTTGTTAAAACCATGATTTTAGTTAGAGGTATGATGTGAATATTTCAGAAATTGGGTTTGTTGTGTAGAGACGCGATATATCGCGTCTCTACATTTACGGCGCCAATAAAATCGAATTACCGTCCCAGGCGATTTTTATCAACAAATTGATTGTTAGGATTATTCCACCAAAGCTCTCTTGCCGTTTTCTCTCCCACATAGCAAGCTGGCTCATTTTCACCTGGTCTTACATAAGCAGACCTTTTACCGCAGATACTGCCTTTATATGCTCTGTCATACGGACATTCGCAATTAGGATTTTGCTTAGTGCTGGGTTGTGTCGCGAATTTCGGCGCCCGAATACGAGTTGGCTTTATGAGAGTGGTATTACCTCCTGTATATTGGGCATAAGTTGGAGGAACGAATGCAGCAACAGTGAAAGGTAGAATTAAAGCCGTCTGAAGTAATTTGTTAAGCATTGTAGTTTTGTTGTTAACTTGGTTAATAAAGGTAAGGGATACTCACCTTGCATGTACGTTATTTCCTTACTCGGTTTTTAATTTCTTTGTCCCAATAAACTGTCAAAATCTGAGGATTGGGAAGCCCAGATAAACACACAACCCTTAAACCTCTCAAAGTATCCTTATATTGGGAATAAGGCGAATTATCCAGGTTGCGGTCATTAAGAGTGAAAAGCTGGGCGCCGTACCGATACTTCTTTTGCCCATATAAAAGAGCAATTTTTATCATCGCTTCGCTAATTGCCCTTTGTTGCTGGCGCCGTTGTACGTGGGTGCTGTCTTTGTGTTTGGGCGCAATTCTGAGAGTATAAATTTTAGCCTTTTTCTCATCTTTTTCAAATATCAAGCTTAGGCGTTTTTTGCTATTCATGCAGGTTTGATACCGCTCGATATTTTTAATTTACTGGGAGTAAAGTAGATTTTCCAGACCAGGATAGTTCAGATAAACTAGAGAAAACTGAACCAATCTGACCTTTTCAATTAGGCTCATAACAAGATAAGCTATACGGAAGGAAAAATGTAGCAAACATTACAAGTAATGCATCAACCTAAATCCAGTACAGTTAAAGTCAGTCCGATGGGACAACAGAAACTTAGAGACGCGAAAAAAGCTCAACGCTCAAATATACATGGCACTTTAAAGCGATTGACCTACGAAAAACTTGCTGAAAAAGCTAACGTGTCCTTAAGTACAGTAAAGCGCTTATTTAAAGGAGAGACATTACTAACTGAATATGCAGAAGCAATAACTGATGCTTTAGGTGTTAATTTGCAAGATGTTATAGTAGAGGAATCAGCAAATGTGGATTTTCCATATGATGTTGAACGCCCTAGCCTTGAATCATACTGCTACGAAGCACTTTTTGATTCAGGTTCTCTAGTTCGCATTAAAGCACCTCATGGCATGGGTAAAACTTCATTAATTCAAAAAGTTATTTGCAAGTTTCAAAATCATGACTATACTACAGTAATCATAAGCTTCAACGATGCAGAACAAGAAGATTTCTATAGTTTAGAAAATTTTTTACGATGGTTATGTCTAATTATTGGTAATGAGTTAAATTTGCAAAATAGGCTAGATGAATTGTGGGATTGTAAAAATAGTAACAAAATTAACTGTACAAGTTACTTTCAAGATTATTTATTAAATTCAGTTAAAAATCAATTAATTCTGTGTATGGATGACATGGATTTAGTTTTTCAAAATTTGGAAGAATACGAAGACTTTTGTGGACTCCTACGTTCCTGGTATAATAAAATGCAGATTCGTTCTGCGTGGAAAAAACTCAAGTTAGTTGTAATACACTCAACTGAAGTGTATATGATAAAAGATATTAATCAATCTCCATTTAATGTTGGTATTTCTATAGAGATACCTGAATTGTCTTTACAAGAACTAATTAGTTTAGACAACTTGTATCAGTTAGACCTAGAGGTATATCAAATAAAACAATTTATGGATATTATTGGAGGACACCCTGAATTAGTCAAACAAGCATTTGTTAAACTTAAACATGACCAAAATATTAGTTTCTCTTCCATCTTAGAATATGCTCATACCGAGCAAGGTATATATAGAAATCATTTGCGTCAACACTTATTGAATTTAAAAAAACAACCAGAGCTACTTCAAGCTTTCAAAAATATAGTCATGACAAATAGTTCAGTTTGTTTAGAAGATGAAGTTAAATATAAGTTACTAAGCACAGGACTAGTAGTATTAGATGGAAATAATCTAAAAATTCGTTGCAAGTTGTACAGCGAATATTTTCGTAATAAACTAGGAAATGCCAATGAATAATGCATCGAAATCAATATATAGAGTTGGAGGGACTTTACCTGCTAATCATCCTAGTTACGTTATACGGCAGGCAGATTATGAACTGTATAACTTATTGAAGGATGGAGAATTTTGCTACGTTTTAAATTCTCGACAAATGGGTAAATCTAGTTTGCAAGTACAAACTCAAAGCACATTAGAAAATGAAGGTATTATTTGTGCGAATATAGATTTACAAGCAATTATTGAAAAGCAAATTACTTCAGAACAGCTTTATAAAGGTATATTATACGAGCTAGTGGGACAGTTAGACTTAGATGTGCATCTAAACGACTGGTGGCAACAGCATAATCAATTATCAGCAATACAAAGATTTAGTTTATTTGTAGAAAAAATATTATTAATTCAAGTTGATAAAAACATTGTTATCTTTATTGATGAGATAGATAAACTTCTGAGTTTAAATTTTCCATGTGATGATTTTTTAGGAGTAATTCGTAGTTTTTACAATAAAAGCGCTACAAATCCAGACTATAAGCGTTTAAGTTTGTGTTTACTGGGAGTAGCAAGACCTTCAGATTTAATACAAGACAAAGAACGTACACCCTTTAACATAGGTAAAGCAATTAATCTAAGTGGATTTCAATTTAAAAAATGCGATGCATTGATACAAGGTTTATCTATTATCAGTCAACACCCTGAAACTGTTTTTCAAGAGGTATTAAATTGGACGGGTGGGCAACCTTTTCTGACGCAGAAACTATGCAACTTAATTTTACAGTCGTCTGAATTAATTCTTACTGGCAATGAAAAAGAAAAAGTTAAACAAATCGTTAAGTCAAGAATACTTGACAATTGGGAAAGTCAAGACAATCCTGAACATTTAAAATCTATACGTGACAGAATACTCAATAATAAACGGTATACAGGACGTTTATTAAATTTGTATAATAATATTTTAGATTTTGAAAATAATCAGAAGGGAAAAGTAACAGCTTCTGATAGTTATGAGGTATGGCAATTAAGATTATCAGGTTTAGTCATTAAAGAAAATGATAATTTAAGAATATCTAATCAAATATATAAACGTGTTTTTGGCAAATTATGGATTAATAGGGAATTAAATCAGTGGCTCCCTTTTACCGAAAGTTTAAGGCAATGGGAAACTAACCAAGATAAATCACGATTATTAAAAGGACAGGAATTAAAAGATGCCTTACTATGGGCTACTGACAAGAACCTAAATGACGATGCTTATAAATTTTTAATTACTAGTCAAGGGTTAGAGAATAAAGAACTTCAAGGTTTGTTAGATTCACAAGAATTAAAATCAAGCTTAACGTATGTAAATCCTGACCCTGAAATTTTGAAGAGGGAATTAGAAAAGCAGCAGAATTTATTAGAAGAAGAGAAGGAAAAAAATAATATAGTTCAAAAGCAGATAAAACGAACTAAATTTTATTTTAAAATAGCTAAGATTCTAATATGTATATTATTTTTTCCATCTTTACTAGGATTTATAGTAGGATATTCCTACATAAATTCAAATCTCCATAAATTTTATCCAAGAGCTATTGAAGCAGAAACACTTAAAAAGAATCAGCCAGGTATAATGCAAGAACCACAACAAAGAGATGATTGTAAATGCCCTTAATTTAGGCAAGCAACATACATGTGGTCAAAACATTTTAATGCATGGTGCAGGCGCCACTTTTTCTCACGACTGCCCCAGTCATAAAAAGCATATTTCAATTTTTATGACGCTGTCATACACGAAGCTTCGCTGTTTTGCCAAAAATCATCTACTTTCTGCTTCCATAAATCCCAGCTATTAATAACCTGTTCTGGTTCAAACCAAGTTACGCTAGCTTCATCGGGAGTAGTGACAATCACCAGCGCGTTCTTTAATTTCAACCCATACTGACGATTAACGGCGCCGCAGTAAGCAGCTAGCTGTAAAGGCTCATCGTACAATGGCTTTAGACGTTCGGCTGACTTAAACTCAATCACACTAGGTATACCAAGAAAGTTGGCAACGCAATCAGCCCTGCCAGCATATCCTAAATAATAGTGAAACAAGTTTCCTTCAACCAGCCTGATATTATCGATATTATCTAGTATTGGCAACAATTTTTCCCAATAAGGTCTGACCAAGTTAGGGCAGGAATAAGGCTGACCTAGAAGGTGCTTTGAAACTAGTTCGTGGATAATAGTTCCGCGTTCCTTGGATGCTTTTATTATTCGGTCGGCTTCAGTAGAGCCAACTTTTTCACGCCAGCGAACCAATTGCGCTTTCTGTAGTGGAGATTTGGTAGCTTGCAAAATGCTCGTTACACCTGGAAGACGAACACCGCGATTATCTACAAGGTATCCAATACCATTTTCCCAGGAGGGTTTGCCATGATAGTAAGGAAGAAGTTTAGTTTCCATATAAATACGTTGGGGTGAATAATTACAGAATATTTTGGTAGCCAGCACTTTTCCAGAGCAGTTCGGTTCAGCTCAGTCCTAAATGAACTGAACTTTTTAAGTAACAGTAAGTTAGCTATGCTGTGTTTAGTCGTTAAAAAATCCCCTCAGCAATGGCTAAACCTAATCAATCCGCTAAACCCCGTGGTGTTGCAGCAACTTCGGGAGGAATTAAGAAAATTAAACAAAGGATTGCTGAACTAGAGAAACAAGAAATTCACAAATTAAATAGAAAGATTTGGACACAAGATTATATTGTAGAGCGCACTGGTGTATCATTAAGTACATATAAGCGTTTTTTGTCAGGAAAGCCTGTAGAACCTGATTTTATTACTTGGATAACTCAAATATTTGGTTTAGAACCGCTAGATGTCGTTTCTTCAGATGAGTGGAACCAAGCAATAGTAAATTTACAACCAAAGCAGAGCAAAGATATTGACTGGCGCCTGGTTTGTAGTAAAATGCTGGAAAAACAGCAAGAAACCCAAAGACTCAGAAGAAAAGCAACTGAGATGGGGTTTGAATTAAATATATATGCCCGTCTGGGTTTGGTAGAACGAAAACAACAGCAACGTCGTGCAGGAAATATTGAACCAAAGCAGTTAAATCAACTACAACCAGAAGTCATTGCCAAAATCTATCAACATGATGAATTTCTCCAAAGGTTTACAGAGCAAAACCAAGGTTGTAAAAATAGACATACTGCAATCATTGGAGAAGCAGGAGCAGGAAAAACCACTTTATTAAGTAAAATTGCATCTTATATTCAAAAAAACACAGAAAATTTATTTGTCTTTATCTCTTTGTCCAACTTAGAAGGACGAAGCTTACAAAATTACCTTATTAAACAGTGGCTTCCTGAAGCTATGGGGGTAAGCTACCCTGAACTTGATGTTACGCCAGAAATAGAAAAAAAATTTATAAAGCGCTTTCGTCAAGGTAGTGTGCGGCTGCTATTAGATGGCGTAGATGAAATGCAAAATACTACACCTTTACATTCGATTCAATCTCAATTAAAAGATTGCCTAAATCAGATAAGGGTCGTATTAACCTGCCGCAATAATGTTTGGGATGCAAGTGTTAATAATGAAATTACGGGGTTTGATACATTCAAAGCCCAGGAATTTGAATCAGAGCAAGTTAATGAATTTATCGAAAACTGGTTTGATGGCGCCAATGATAAACAACAAGGCGATTTACTAAAAGCTAAATTGCAAGAACCAGGAAGAGAAAGAATCCGGGACTTAGTAAGAAACCCTCTTCGCTTATCACTACTGTGCCAAACCTTTGATGTTAATAAAGGCAGCTTCCCAGAAACTAAAGCTGCTCTGTATAAACGGTTTATTTTGTATCTTCAGGAGTGGAAGCAACATTTTTATTCTGTAGATTGGGAAATTCAAAAAAAATTACATAAAGCATTGGGCAAATTAGCATTGGCAGGAATTAATAGCGATACTAAATTTATATTTAGAGAAAGCGTGGCACGTCAAGAAATGGGCAATAGCCTATTTGAGTTAGCTCGTGATGTTATTTGGTTACATCAAGTACACAGAGATATACAAACCGATGAGCCTGTTTTTGCATTCTTTCATCCTAATTTTCAAGAATATTTTGCAGCTTTAGCAATCGATGATTGGGATTATTTTCTTAAGCATGTTCCGCTTAATCCAGAACAAGGCACTTATCGAATTTTTGAGCATCAATGGAAAGAAGTAGTTCTATTATGGCTTGGAAGAGATAATATCGCAGAGGCTAAAAAAGCAGAGTTTCTCTCAAGCTTATGCGAATTTGAAGACAAATGCGGAGGTTTTTATAAATGTCAAGCTTTCTTTTTAGCTGTTGCTGCAATTGCTGAATTTAAAACTTTTCCGTGGAGCGATAGTATAATAGAGCAATTAGTAAAGTTTGGTGTTAGTGAAGCTTATAGATATCTTAATCCAATTCCTTTAGAAGCAAGAAATTTAATAATACAAACTAATCAACAAAAGATAACTCAAGCTTTAGTTAATTTAATTAAAAAATGTCAAGACGAAAATATTATATTACTAGCGATAAAAGAGTTAATTAAAATTGAGCAAACAAATCAAATTATCAAACCAATTTTAAATCAGTTAATAGAGAAGACTAAAGATGAGTATAATTATTTAATGTTTGTATGGAACTTAGGTAAAATAGATAAAAATAAACAGATATATATAAAATTGTTAGCAGAATTCATTCAAAAATCTAAAAATGAAGAAAACCTATGGCTTGCAGCACATGCTTTAAGCCAATTAGAAATAGAAAATTTAATAGCTATCAACACTTTGCAAGATTTAGCAGAAAACTCACAAAATCAAAAAGTTTGCAAACATTGTATATATACTTTAGTAGGTATTGCTAAATTTAATCCAGAGGCTATTATTGCTTTAGGTTTGATTATTGAAAGTACACAAAATGTAAATGTTATTAAGCTAGCTATTTATTCATTAAATGATGTTGCTAAACATAATTCAGATGTCATTTATATTATAGTAGAAATAATTAACAATGTCACTAATACAGACATCGCTACGCAATTAATACTTGTGTTACGAAAAATAGCTCAATATAATGTAAACGCTATAATTGAATTAGGTAGATTAAGTTTTGAAAATAATAATCAAGAAATTCAATTACATGCAATGTGTCATTTAACAGAGCTATCAATACTTAATCCTTCGGCTAGTTGCATATTTAAACTAATTTTGAACAAATTAAAATTAGAAAATTATGAACAGTATACAATCATGTTATACTGGATTAATATAATTGTTAAAGATTATGATGTTCTCTTAAATAAAGCATTAAAATCTAAAAAATATGAAAATTATCAATTTTCTGAAAAAGATTTAGAATTTTTACGGTTATATGCTGGTGAAGATAATAAAAAAATTGTTTCTAATTATTCTCGACAAATTCAAAATCCTTTAAATAATGATGATATTATTCAAACAGCAGTGTTTATATTAAGCGACAAAGGGATAGGAGATTACCAAGCTTGTACAACTTTATTGAAATTAATAGATAAATCTCAAAGCCAAGAAACTCGTTCAATCGCAATATATTCTTTGAAAAGCATCTTAACACAAGATTTAATTCTGAAAATTCTTACTGAGTTTAAAATTAAATTATCTAGTGAAATTTTTGAAACAGACTTTGAATTATATCATGAGTTTTATCAGTTGGCATGGTACTGTGCTAGAAATATAGCTTATCCAGATTTTTTTAAAGCTTGGCACTATGAATCTTCTCTAATTCAAAGTTTCAAAAGTCAATTTACAAATATTCGCTTACAATTGAAAGCTATGGAAAAAACATTTCCTATTCTTATTAACGCTTATGCACTAGAAAATGAAACTGATACAAGTGCTATATCTCAAGAAATATGCAACCAAATCTATCTCGAAGCTTTATCTGATGTAGAACCGCTAGAAGTGAACAATGCTCCTCAACTAAAGCGTCTTATCCTTAGATTTAAAAACCAACTGAAGACGCAAAAATTAGCTATTATTATTGAAAATTGCCAGCCAAGTCAAGAACTGATAGCTTTTTGCCGCAAAATTACTGATGTAGTGAGTATTGCTTGGATAACTGACGAACCTCTAGAAGCACCCTTGCGAGGATTCCCACCTAATCAGCCAAATTTACTCAATGCAATTCAAAGCTGGATTAACGAAATAGAGTAACAAACCAAAAATGCAAACTCCACGAAGTAATATCTATGTTGGAGTTTGTACTAAACATGCAATGTCCTCACCCAAGCGCGAAATCATTGGGATTAAGTGTTAGTAGTCTATCTACATTACCCTTAAGCGCAGCTTGGGCGATTAATGCATCATAAATTCCTCCACCAGGAAGATTCAAGCCGAGCATTCTGGTTATAGTTGCTTCATAATCTTCGGCGCCAAGAAATACTTTTTCAAATCTTTGGAGGTTTTCATTAATTAAGCGTTGGGCAACCATTGGACTTATTCGAGGAGTGCGTGGAAGCCGTGTAAGTATAGCATAAAGTTCAGCTAGAGTGTGAGTTGAAACAACACCTTGTATTTCTTCTGAGGCAGCACGCTGTAGCCAAGGTAGGCTGTCTAAATATCTAGGATGGTCTTCAAGAAGCGTAGCTTATATCTTGCAGCATTCAAGGGCAAGCTCAAAGAAACCGGGCATATGAACGACAAACCAAGGGTTTCTAGTAAAATCTTTCTCAAGAAGCCCGGTTTCTCGGACTGGTGCAAGATGTAAGGTAGCAACTAGAATTGATGTGTCAAATAATATTTTCACTCTGGTATAAATTGATTTATTCTTTCTTCACGTAAGTCATTAATTACTGCCTCATAGTCTACATTATTTTGAGCCGCTTTTACTACTAAAACTTTACCAACATATTTAACAGGGCAGTGTTCTTCAACTAAACCCCGTAAGGCTGTTTCAATTACTTCATCAATATTATTAAATTTTCCTGTTTCGAGTAGGACTTGAATCATCCCTTCTTGCTCAGGTGTTAATGTTATGCTCATGACTATATTAATATCCTCATTAATATCCTCTGGTAATCTGCTTTTATAATAAAGCTTTACTGCAATCTCGACATCATACTCTGAAGAAGCAGTATAAGTAAATCGGCACCTATCCTGTTAATATTTAGTATAACTGGTCGTGCTTATTAACCCAATTGCTTGCAGATACTTTACAACTCTCTCGTACTCAAGTTCGTTTATACTCTATAATGCTAAGAATTTATGCTTCTTTTATAGTAACTATTTTTACATTCTTGTCTTGACTAGCATATTAATCAATTTCTCCACACTAAATAGATCAATCTCGCCATTCATCAAATTATTTATTTGTCGCTGCGTCTCACCTAACAAGGCAGCTGCCTGTTCAGTAGTTAAGCCTTGGTTTAGAATATATCGGCGCAGTTTTATCATGAGGTCAGCGCGCGCTTTTAAATCTGCTGCCTCCTCGGCGCCAAAACCTAAATCCTCAAAAACATTGTCGCCACCTTGAGTCATTGTCATTGCTTTACCCTCTATTATATGTGGTAAATTATTTCCGATATGATGAGTAACCGAAGCGGCGAATAGTTCGAGAACCTATTCGCACAAACCAAATTTGTGGATCTGGGTACTTAGCCCTAAGACGGTTTGAAGCGATAATTTCATTAGTATCCATTTCCCAAGCACCTGTATCGATATAAATTGCAACAATCTTACCTCGGTTAGAAGCTTCAACTTGTGGTTTGATATTAGTCTCGTAAATTTCGTCACCACGGCGAGCAAAATCTTCAAAGCTATATCTCGGTTGTCGTGCTGTCATTTTCTTAAATCTTAATTTTATAAACAGTAGATATAAATTTAAATCTATTTTATCACTGTGTGTAAATTTAATTGATGATTTTGGTTTCGTAACCACGTCTACAATTTGCACTTGGAAGTAAATAGTGCGTTAACTTCATCAACTGTTACGTTTTGTTTCAGCTTTTCGTCTTGGAATAGAACAGTTAAAGTTCCAATTTAGGTATCTAAAAGTTGGGCGCCTTAAAAAAGCATAAAGCATATAGACAGCTTTCGATGGGGAAGGCGCCATTAATGCAAACGGCGCCACTATAAAGTAAGTGGTAGGATGCATGGTATAAATAACTCACTCAAACACAAGCTTTTGATAAATCAGGGCGCCTCTAAACGCTGACAATAACTGGGGGTTGTAATGGGTAAATTGATTGCACCAGCAGAAGTACGAGCTAAACACCTTGAAAATCTTAGAAAAACTCGCGCTCTCCATAGCTCAGGCAAACGAGATGATGGATAAATTAATAGTACATCTCGATGCTCAAATTGCAGCCCAACCGCAACGAACAAAGCATTTTAAGGCTAATTGAATTAATTAAGGTAGAAAAAGACTTACTCTAAAAACCAGAGTATACTAAATTTTCTTTCTGACAACGGATTTCAAAAGCTAATAGTTTGTCGGTTTCTGCATCAACTACTTTTTTTGCTCTTGCGTCTCGCTTACAATAAGCTCTCCCAAAATCTGCTCCCTTTGGTAAATTTACCTCTACTTCCCAAATTTGACGATTCCCATCAATATCGTGAAAATTGCCATTAGTCCCTTTTTGGTAATCTTTCCAAGCTTTGCGTTCAGCTTTAATAAGTGTGGCGCCATCTTTTAGCTTACCAATTGCGACTTCTTTAGAAATCAGTTTGCTTTCCGGGACTCTACTGTTATCTTTATAAGTAGGTTTTTTCGGTGGTTTAACTTGATTTTGATTATTTGGATTAATTTTATTTTGAGAAGTTATTTTTGCATTACCAGACTGATTGCGCGTTTGTGCGTAAGCCGAACTTGCACCAATTGTCAAACTGATAATGGTGGCAAAAATGATTATTTTTTTCATAGTAGTCGAAGTGTATAGTTGGTTGCTCAATTTACAAAGTTCAGTAATAATAAGCATTACTGAATCTTTGGACTAGCATCGGGATATAAATTCTCCAAATCTTTACATACACTGTGTTTTGGCAACCCATGAATTTCACAATAGAGACAGAGCGTGAATAAAACGGACTTTGGATAGCTGAGGTAATAGAACTACCAGGTGTACTAGTTTACGGACAAACACACTTTGAAGCAGTAGCAAAAGTCCAAGCTTTAGCTTTGCACGTGGTCGCAGATAGATTAGAACAATAAGAAGTAACGCCAGATTTAATTAGCATCTCATTCTTGCTCTCTGTGTACTCTGGGTCTCTGTGGTAAAAAATACATCACTGCACAGGCGGGACGCCTATGCTACAACGTCATAAGTCATAAATTCCTAAAATCAAATGTCCGAATTTTTATCTCGCAGACAATTTTTCAATTCCACAAAAACAGCTTTAGTTGGTTTCTCTAGCTTTACTTTGGCTAGTTTACTTCGTAATAATTCGCTGTCAGCAGCAGACAAAGTTATAAAAAATCTCGAAGCGCAAGTTCCTGTTTTGATGCGAAAATCTTTGATACCTGGTCTTTCTGTTGTGGTGATAAGAAACGGTGAAGTTTTCTGGAGTCGAGGTTTTGGTGTTACTAATCAAGTTAATAAAAAACCTGTTAATAATGACACTATATTTGCTGCTGCTTCGTTGAGTAAACCTTTTGTTGGTTACGCTGCTCTAAAAATGATTGAGCGAGGTCAGCTTGAGTTAGATAAACCTTTATCTGACTATACTGCTAAACCTTATATTTCTGACCCACGTTTAAAATTAATCACTCTACGAAGAGTTTTATCTCATACTACTGGTTTTCCTAATTGGAGTGGTGATGCTCCTTTACGCATTTTAAGGGCGCCTGGTAGCAAATTTGTTTACTCTGGAGAAGGTTTTCTATATTTACAACACGTAATTGAAGAAATTACCCAAATACCTTTAGCCCAATATTTACAGCAAAATTTCTTAGACCCTTTAGGAATGAAGAGTAGTAGCTTTATTTGGCAACCTGCTTATAATACACTTGCTTCTGATGGACACGACCGCCAAGCAAAGCCCAAACCAATGCGTAAACCTCGACAAGCAAGTGCAGCAGGTAGTTTACGCACTACTGCAACTGATTACGCTAAGTTTATTATTGCCATGATGGCACCGGGAAAAGTTGATAGTCCAAAACTTAGTGAAGCTAGTTTGAAAAATATGCTCACTCCCCAAATTAAGATTAATCAGAAACTCGATTGGGGTTTGGGTTGGGGATTAGAAAAAGCTTCTAATGGAAATTTCTTTTGGCATTGGGGCGACCTTGTGACGTTCAAAAGTATTATTATTGCATCTTTTGATTTAGGCGCCGGAATTGTTATGCTAACTAATAGCGAAAACGGTTTAAAGATTAGTAGAAATGTTGTCCAGCAAGCAATTGGTGGACAACATCCTGCTTTTGATTTTTGGATGATTGAGTATTAGGTTAAGAAATTAATCCCCCCAACCCCCCTTAGTAAGGGGGGCTAAAAGGACTCTTCTCCCCCCCTTAGTAAGGGGGGTTAGGGGGGATTTTCAACTATCTACTAGCAACCTTTTTGGCTGCGGCTAACATTAAATTTGATTCATTTACACCAAATTTATAGCCAATGCCAAAATTCAAAGGTTCAATGCTGTTATTCGATTGGTAAATTTTTCTCAAGTCAGCTTGATAGCTATTACTGAATAAACCGATGGGACGACTGTAAGAACCATAAAATTTTAAGTTCCATTGCGATGAAGCAAATGACCTGAGTGGCATTCCAGAGTCATCTTGGAGTAAGTAATTACTATCAGCTAATATCAAGTTTTTAATTTCTGAGAAGCTTTCATTGTGCATCAAATATGAAGCAGCTTTGAGGTAAGTGACTTTATTGTCTAACTGGTTTACAAATTTAACAAACTCCGGTCGTTTCTTTAATCCATCATTCGATAAATCTGTAGAAAAGTAGTATAAATCACGAGCTTCAGTTTCACCTTCGGGAATAAAAGCAATTTTTACCCCTGACACCATCCCCTTTGCAAATTGTTGAACTTTGCCGTCTTTATCTAAACCTATATATTGGACATTCTGGATACGATTATTAGTACGCGCGAGAAAAACGTATAAAATTGGTAGAACTCCTTGTTTTTCCAAGTCTACCTTCATATCGTTAGTACGGAAAAAGCTAAATTGCAAGATTGCATATAGCGAACTTCTTGCTTCCTGTAGCTTTGTGTTCTTCTGACTCTCGTTCAAACTGGTAAAATCAGGCACATTACCCACTGGTTCTAAACCAGCTAAGACAAATTGTTTTGCTTTAGGAAATAGAGAATAGGAGTATAAAAAATCAGGCCCGCTAAAAGGATATAAAATTGTTGGAGAAGTTGCATTAACATTTTGTAGCTCTTTTTTCGTCCAATCTCTAACCTTAGTTAATTGCTGTGCATCTAATTTTGACCAAGAGTTTTGATAAAATTTTTGATGGCTTTGCCAACTATTACTTTTTTGCAATGCAGCTAGTTTACTTCCCGCATCTACATTAATTCCAGCTAGGGTTTTTGCTGTATCTGTTAAAAGCTCTGATTTAGATTTATCAACTTCTTTTTTAGGTTCTTTGTTGTCTTTAATCGCTAATTGCTGGTCTGATTGCCGTGCTTCATTATTACCACCTGTATTTTGGCAGGCACTAGAGCAGAAAAGTAAAGCGGTGAATGCTATACAAGCCGGAAAACATGAATAATATTTCTTATTGTTCATAGTTGTAAATAGTTGATAATTTCGTATGGTGGCTTAAGCCACCGTACATATTGGTGAGTTAAGATGCTTTGAGTTGTTTTCTGGCAACTAGTAAATAAACAACGGCGCCAATGAATAATGTGCCAATACCCGCTAGTGACTCAACAGGTTTATTCATCAGAATAAAAGCTAATATCCACACACTGATAAGCAAAAATATGATTGGTGTGATGGGATAACCCCAGGTTTGATAGGGACGAGGTGCATCGGGATATCTCAAGCGGTATACAAAAACACCTAAAACTGTGATAAATGATGACAAATTTAGAGTAAAGCCAAGGTAGGTAATTACTGCCTCAAAGCTAGAAGTAATCAGTAATACAATGACAATCGATAATTGCAGAAGAATCGCATAGAAAGGTGTTCCCTGAGAATTCTTTTTCGCAAGTACTTTAAATACAGGTATATCTTCTCCAATGATTTGGGTTACTCTGGGCCCAGCCAAAACCATCGAACTAATCGAAGAAATTAGACCAAAGGAAATCAACAACCCCATTAATTTAGCTCCGGATGAACCGAAGATTTGATTGGCAGCAATGTAACCCACTTCAAGTTGACCCGCTAGTTCACTAATTGGTGTGGTGCGAAGGAAAGTCAAGTTGAGCAGTAAATATAACCCCATCACAATCAAGGTTCCGATGATTAAAGAGCGAGGTAAGTTCTTTTCTGGCTTTTCAACTTCGCTCGCTAGGTATACTGCAGCATTCCAACCTGAGTATGAATAGGTGACATAGACAAGAGATACAGCAAAGGGTGAACTGAATATCAGGTTGAAGTCTGTACCAGATGGTAAGAATGTTAGTTCTTGAGGTTGGGTGAAAAATAAACCACAGCCAATCACCACCACAATCAACATCACTTTCAGAATCGTGGATACCTGCTGAAAGTAACTGCCAAATTTGACAGTGGTGGTATGAATCAGCGACACACCAACCACAACCAACAACGCGATTACTTTTGGAGGCGCCATTGGAAATACACTGTTAAAATATGCTCCCAACGCCATACCCGAAGCAGCTATGGGTGCGGCAAAACCCACAGTCACCGATATCCACCCCGACAAAAAACCAACAATGGGATGATAAATACGAGATAAGTAATAATACTCACCTCCCGACCTTGGCATCGCTGCACCTAACTCTCCATAAGCTAAGGCGCCGCAAATCGAAAAGACTCCACCTACTATCCACAAAAATAGAAGAGCGAAACCTGATTTAATACCTTCTAATTGAAAGCCCAAACTAGTAAATACACCGATGCCAATCATGTTAGCTACAACTATACATATGGCTGTAAATAAGTTAATACTCTTAGAGTGTTGCTGTTGATCTAAAGACATTCAATTAACCTAAGTGTTAACACTGAATATAAATATAAATTTAGTAGTTTTTCGTACTAATCCTCCTTTGTTCTGTTGTATTCCATAAAAAAGCAATATGCCAAGTGTCATGCATAGACTTAATACCCAAGGCGCCAAGTCAATACTGCTCGGTTAAGGATTTTTTGCAATGATTACCGACATGCAGAAACCGAATTAATACGGTCTCTACAAGGTTTTGGGTTTATAGAATTTTCTTAACCGAGCAGTATTGGGCACCAAGTGATATTAAGATTATTGTCGTAATCGTAGAATTTTTATCACAAAACGCGCGATTTAGCTATGACTATTTTTTAGGTTGTTGCTGTTTACATGCGCGTTTTTTATCTATAAACCAATCTTTTTAATATCAAATTTTTGCAATCAGCTTAAGTCCTCATTTTATAGTTTTATATGGCTGAAGTGATAATATGATTTTATAAAATACTGGGTGATTTTCGTATGGTACAGCTTTCTCCAATATATATAAACAAAGAAAAAACCAAGAGTAGAATTTATTATTACGATGCGATTAAAGCTTTGGCTATTTACTTGGTTTGTATATATCATTACAACAATCTTAATACCAATATTCTCGACAATCCTAATTTTGGAGTTTATATAAATTACTTTTTTTATGGCATCTCAAGCATTGCAGTTCCATTATTTTTTATGGTAAATGGGGCTTTGTTATTGAATAAGTCATACAATCTTAGAAGCCATCTTAAAAAAGTACTTTATCTATATATTTTGGTTTCTGTGTGGAGTTTTATTTACTCAGTAATATTTATTCCCATTGAAGGAGTTTCATATTCTATAAAAGAGTTCTTGATGGCATGGTTTTTTCTGAAAGAAGGAACAAGTGAGCATTTATGGTTTTTAAAAGCATTAATATCGGTATATTTGCTATTTCCATTTATCAAGGAATTTTATGATGTTCCAGGACGTAAGCTTCTAAAATTATTTTGCTGTATCGTTTTTGTTTTTTCTTTCGGTAACTTATTTTTGATTAACTTGTTAAACTCAGCAAAATTTGTTTTTGGTTCTAATTATCTTAATGACAATTCTTTTGATTTCTTTCCTATGGTAAATCCATTTGGAAACTACAGCTATACTTTGTTTTATTTTATTGTTGGCGCCGTTCTTAGTGAAAAAATTAAAAGCAACAAAATCAATGTGTCAACCAAAGTGCTAGTCACATCTTTTTTCACTGCTTTATTTGCGTTATTTCTGTACGGCGTTTTAATGACTGTTTCATCCAATACTTTTTATGACACTGTGTGGAATGGCTACTACTCCATAATGACGCTAATCATGTCAGCTTCGACTTTTGTGTTTTTTTCTAAGCTCACTTATGCAAATGACAAGGTTAATAACTGTTTGACAATAATTGGTGCTAGTACGCTCGGTATATATCTTGTTCATAGATTTGTAGGCGCCGTAACTATTCCATATTTCCGTGGTTTAATTTTATCCAACGGTTTAGTGTTAAATATTATTTATGGTTTGTTGTTGGTGCTTGGTTCGTTATTGATTGTGCTTTTGCTTAAAAAGTTACCTCTTCTGAGAAAAATAGTAAATATTTAAGTCACATCTTGTGGGATGAAGTCGCATCTTGTGGGATGGGCATCCTTGCCCGTCTCTTTAATCAACAATCTTGTAAGGCGGGCAGGGATGCCCGCTCCACAAGACAAGATGAACAATTATATTTTTTGTAAGTGAAGCGTAGGCGACTTGATTAACTGTTAAGAAATGCTAAATTAAGTTTATGAACGCAAAAAATATGGACTAGGAGTTAATGCCTCCTAGTCCTTTTAAAAAAGCGGGTCAACCGCTACCAATGTAGGTTAACCCGTGCAGCTTTGGGAACGCGCAGAAATGCTTATTGCAATACCAACTTAACGTTAGCGTTTTGCAAACCGCGTTGCTTAACTTCTGATAATGTTTTGTTTACAGCGTACTTTTGGTTAATCGAGTTGATTAATTCGGTTTGGTTGTGCTTTTTAGCAACGCCCCAAAGGTCTGCAATCAAGTCGAAGGAACCATCGCTGTTGCGTGACCAACCTAAGTCATATTCGCCTTCGAGAACAGCAACGATATCAGAGCGAACGCGCTGACCGTTGTAACCACGAACATCTGCTTCGGTTTTAACGGAAATACCTAGGTCACGCAGTGATGCTTTGAGGATTTCTGCGTCGGTGATTTTGGTGCGGAGTGTGCTAAAATGAGACATTTGGGTTTCCTCCAAAGAGAAGATAGATAATTTAAGACGTTTCTATCGTTCGTCGCAGCTTAAATGTATTAAGTTGCGGCTTTTTTCGTTCGGCGCTAGCTTTTGAGACTAGCCTTTCCCCCTGTGGTAGCAGAGGAAAGCTTTTTAGAACTCCATTCGCTGATATTCAGCTACGGAGGACGCTGCGGGTCGCGCACGCTGTCTTGCCCAGTCTCGCAGGGCTGTTACCTGCTCTTGCATCGTTCGAGACAATGGCAATGTGGCTTTTAGTGCAGCAATAATATCTAGTTGTGTGAACTCGCGGTCTTGGGCGAATGCTTCGTACATCGCTGCGACTAACGCTTGTTCAATTTCTGCTCCCGAAAATCCATCGGACATCTTCGCCAGTTGTTGTAGGTCGAAGCGGGATATGTCTGTCCGGCGTTTCGTTAGGTGAATTCTGTATATATCTTGACGTTCTTCGGGTGTAGGTAAGTCTACGAAGAATATTTCGTCAAAGCGACCTTTCCGCAAAAACTCTCCTGGTAATCTTTCAACTCGGTTGGCTGTTGCCATCACGAATACTGGAGATTTTTTCTCTTGCATCCAGGTTAAGAATGAACCGAAGATTCGACTCGATGTTCCACCATCGGAGTCACCGGAACCCGAACTGCCTGCAAACGATTTATCCAACTCATCGATAAACAATATCGCTGGAGAAATTGATTCGGCTGTTTTTAATGCGTTCCGTAAGTTAGCCTCTGAACGACCAACCATTGAACCATCGTACACTCTTCCCATATCTAAGCGTAACAGTGGCAGACCCCACAACCGAGAAGTTGTTTTGGCTATTAACGATTTACCACACCCAGGAACACCTAGTATTAACATCCCTTTTGGTTGGGGTAGTCCATACTCTCTGGCTCTTTCGGTAAATGCGTTCGAGCGCTGTGTTAACCACTTCTTCAGTTCTTCTAACCCACCTACCGCTTCAATGGTTTCATCTTCTTCGATGTACTCTAGAATTCCATTGCGGCGGATTAACTGTTTTTTCTCAGATAAAACTATGTCTACTTCATCTTCCGTCAGGCGCCCCGTAGTTACCTGTGCCTTACGGTAGACTTTTTCAGCTTCGTCTTTTGTTAAACCTAAAGCTGCTCGTAAAAGCTTCTCTCTTGCTTCAGTTGTTAAACGACGACCGCGATTTTGATCTATATGATATGTTAAAACTTTATTTAATTCACCCATATCTGGGAGTTGGAAGTCAAGAACTACTACTTCTTTCTCCAACTCGATGGGCACTTGCTGCATCGGCGACATTAATATAATATTTTTGTTAGTACCTTTGAAGGATGCTATGGCATCGCGCAAAGACCTGGTTGTCGCAGGTGCATCAATAAATGGATGTAAATCTTTAAGTATAAATATAGCAGGTTCTTTCTGGCGAATTATCCACTCAATCGCCGCTTCGGGTGAAACGGTATTGTGCTGGGTTACGTTTCTTGGCTGACCGTACTCAACTATTCCGTGAGTTACTGTCCACACATATACCCGCCGTTGCGGCTTCGAGGACTGGGCAATTGCAGAAATTGATAGCTCTGCTCGCTCTTCCTCTGAGGTCACAAGATATATTAGGGGGTACTGAGCCTGAATTAGAATGTTTAGCTCTTCTTTCATACATCGACCTTCTTGAGACCTGGACTGAGACTTTAGAACACCGCGTGTACTTTACTTTTGGCGCCGGAACGAACTAAGCGTTTGTCACCTACTTCAAACAAGGAACTAATTCCTCTCCCTTTGAAGATTCCTCTTCCTCATCGATTTCCTCTAAAGTGAGATGCTCGATAAGTCCTGGCTGGTTTCCCAGTGACACCAGTTCTCCGTCACGTATTACGAGCGAACTGTCGCAACTTGGACATGAGTAAACTCGATGTGTTCTTCCGTATGATGATTCGATTTCGTCAATTAACTCCGAATTTTTTAGGTAGAAAACTAACGCTCTCTCCGCAAGTTCGGACATCGGCTCAGAATCAACTGCCGCACGGATTTTTAATCTCCTATGCAGTTCTGGCGATAAATATAGCGTAACCTTTTGCTTAGCTTGCATATAACTTGTTAACGGTCTTACCCGGGTATGTATTTCAAGTTATCGCTTTGTTTCCCAGTTGTCAATATGCTAAAACGTTTTGACGGCAATTTCGTAATATTTCTTTACAATTCGAGGCAGTTAACATCGTAATCTGTCACAAAAATGGAATATAGGGGCCACAAAGGGTGATAGATTAAGCTATCAGCGAGTAAAAACTGGTGAAAATGAAAGTCCTGGTTATAGGTGGCGATGGTTATTGCGGTTGGGCAACCGCTCTATATCTTTCTAATCGAGGTTATGAAGTTGCGATATTAGATAGCTTGGTGCGACGGCACTGGGACAACGAGTTGGGTGTAGAAACGCTTACGCCTATCGCCTCGATTCAGCAACGCCTCCAGCGCTGGAAAGATTTGACGGGTAAAAATATCGACCTATTTATTGGCGATATTACAAACTACGAGTTCTTGAAGAAGGCGCTGCATACGTTTGAACCAACTGCAATCGTGCATTTCGGTGAACAGCGAAGTGCGCCGTTTTCAATGATTGACCGCGAACACGCTGTGGTTACGCAGGTCAATAACGTAGTTGGGACTTTGAATTTGCTTTACGCGATGAAAGAGGATTTCCCCGACTGCCATTTGGTTAAGTTAGGGACGATGGGTGAATATGGTACGCCGAACATCGATATTGAGGAAGGCTATATCACCATTGAACACAATGGGCGTAAAGATACCCTACCGTATCCAAAACAGCCTGGTTCAATGTATCACCTGAGTAAAGTTCACGACAGCCACAACATTCACTTTGCCTGCCGAATTTGGGGTTTACGTGCAACCGACCTTAACCAAGGGGTGGTATATGGTGTTTTAACCGAAGAAACGGGAATGGACGAAATGTTAATCAACCGTCTCGACTATGACGGTGTGTTTGGCACTGCGTTAAATCGTTTTTGTATTCAAGCAGCAATTGGACACCCGTTAACTGTTTACGGTAAAGGTGGACAAACACGCGGCTTTTTAGATATTCGTGACACCGTGCGCTGTATCGAAATTGCTATTGCAAATCCTGCGAATCAAGGAGAATTCCGCGTATTCAACCAATTTACCGAACTATTTAGTGTCGGTGACTTGGCGATGATGGTGAAAAAAGCTGGTAACGCAGTCGGTTTGAACGTAGAAATCAACAATCTTGAAAATCCCCGGATTGAAAAAGAGGAACACTACTTCAACGCCATCAATACTAAATTACTAGATTTGGGGCTACAACCACATTACCTCTCAGATTCGTTACTTGATTCGCTATTAAACTTTGCCGTCAAGTATCAAAATCGCGTTGACAAAAACGAGATTTTACCGAAGGTTAAGTGGCACAGATAGCACTGGGCAAAGGGTAAAAGCTTATTCCTGCTTTACTCTAACCCCTCTTTTTATCTTTTTGTGTAGAGACGTGATTCATCACGTCTCTACTAACGAAAATTTTAAATAAATGTTTATTTAGTTCTAGATGCAGCAATTGTAGAAAAATTAGAATTATCTAAACCAATCGACAAACGACTCATTTATGAAAATAGCCCTGTTCACGGAAACCTTTTTGCCCAAGGTCGATGGCATTGTGACGCGCTTAAGTCATACCGTTGACCATTTGCAACGTAATGGTGACCAAGTATTGGTTGTTTGTCCTGAAGGTGGAATGACCGAATATAAAGGAGCGCAAATTTATGGTGTCTCCGGTTTTCCCCTACCTTTGTATCCTGAACTCAAAATGGCATTGCCGCGTCCCGCGATTGGTGAAGCTGTTGATAATTTTCGACCTGATATAATCCACGTTGTTAACCCGGCAGTTTTGGGAATATCTGGGATATTTCATAGCAAAATCAATGATATTCCACTCGTTGCCTCTTACCACACTCATTTACCGCAATACCTTCAACATTATGGTTTGGGGATGCTCGAAGGGTTATTGTGGGAATTGTTAAAGGTAGCACATAACCAAGCAGCTTTAAATTTGTGTACTTCAACCGCAATGTGTGACGAGCTTACTGGGCATGGTATCGAACGGGTAGATTTGTGGCAAAGGGGTGTTGATACTGAGACATTTCACCCAATTCGAGCTAGTCAGGTTGTGCGCGCGCATCTATCACAAAATTCTCCTGAAAGTCCATTATTACTTTATGTCGGGCGCCTGTCAGCAGAAAAAGAAATCGAGCGGATAAAACCAATATTAGAAGCTATACCAAATGCACGGTTGGCTTTAGTAGGGGATGGACCACACCGTCAAGCTTTAGAAAAACACTTTGCTGGTACGAATACATTTTTTGTAGGCTATTTAACAGGGGTAGAATTAGGTAGTGCATTTGCTAGTGCTGATGCGTTTATTTTTCCATCACGTACCGAAACTCTAGGTTTAGTACTACTCGAAGCAATGGCCGCTGGGTGTCCTGTAGTTGCCGCACGCTCTGGTGGTATTCCTGATATTGTTACTGATGGAGTTAATGGTTATTTATTTGACCCTAATACCTCCGATGCAGGCGCCATTGCCGCAACAATGAGATTACTATCCCAGAAACACGAACGTGAGACGATTCGTCAAAATGCTCGCAGTGAAGCCGAAAAATGGGGATGGGCAGCAGCAACAAGCCAATTACAGTCATATTACCGAAAAGTCGTTTATTCGGTAAAACAGAAAGTTGTGGCTTAACTTGCCAGTAAGAAACCCGGTTTCTTTGTTGAGAAACCGGGTTTCTAAGATGCAAAAACACAGATGGAAAGATTTGCAGAAATCCATCTGTGTTTGTTTACGTACTAAAATATCATTAGTACTTATAAATTAATTAAATTAATTAACTAAATTATCCGTATCAGTATATATTGCAATAAATGGAGAAAAATCTAATACTTAAATTTGTTATTTAAAATCTAACCTCTAAAATCTAAAGCTAGAAATATAAACTTCTTTCATCACACACTCCCATGACACTTCCCAGTCCCGGTAGCGTCTTGGCTACTTTAACTGAACTGACGCAGGTAAACCGCACTCACGCCCTTTTACGTCGCGTTAAAGACCTGTCAGTCACTGAATTCGTTTGTTTGCTTGACTTTATCACCGCCGAATTTCAACAATTTCTGCGCGCGATAGAGTTAATTAACAATGAAGCTCTAGAAACAATGCTAGAGAGGGTTTTAGAAGCCATAACCCTCAAAATCGGTCAAATTCTTCAAGCCCAACATACCACCATCTTTCTAGTTGATTACGATAAAAATCAATTATGGACGAAAATAGTACAGGAAAACGTCCATAAACCAATAGAAATTAGGACTCCTATCACCGTTGGTATTCCTGGACATGTAGCTAGTACGGGTCAATACTTAAATATTTCTGATATTTCAAGTCACCCTCTATTTAGTCCCGAATTAGAAAAACAAATGGGCTACAAAATCAAAAATATTTTGTGTATGCCCGTAATTAGCAGCAAAAATCAGACTGTTGCAGTTGTGCAACTGGCAAATAAAGCAGGTGATACGCCGTTTGACCAGGAAGACGAACGACGGTTTCGTGACTTTGCTGAGTCCATAGGCATTATTTTGGAAAGCTGTCAGTCTTTTTATGTTGCCGCACGTAACCAACGTGGCGCCACAGCTTTACTACGCGCAACTCAAACTTTAGGGCAAAGTTTAGATTTAGAAGCAACTTTGCAAATAGTGATGGAACAAGCGCGTATCCTCATGCAAGCTGACCGCAGTACGTTGTTTCTACACCGCAAAGAAATGAATGAACTGTGGACGAAAGTCGCAGCAGCAGATGAGGAAACAATGATGGAAATCAGAATTCCCTCAAATCGTGGAATTGTGGGATATGTTGCATCAACTGGTGACGCTCTAAATATTCCTGATGCCTATAAAGACCCCCGTTTTGACCCTACTACCGACAGAAAAACAGGTTACATGACGCGGAATATTCTCTGTTTACCTGTATTTAATTCCGCAAACGAGTTAATTGGGGTTACGCAGTTAATCAATAAGCAACAAGGCAGCTTTACTGCTTCAGATGAAGAATTTATGCGCGCTTTTAATATCCAAGCGGGTATCGCACTGGAAAACGCGCGTTTGTTTGAAAATGTATTGCTTGAAAAACAGTATCAAAAAGATATTTTACAAAGTCTTTCTGACGCCGTTATTTCAACTGATATGGAAGGACGAATTGTTACAATTAACGATGCAGCCCTAGGGTTACTTGGATGTCCTCTAAGTGATGCTTATAGTAAATATAATAAACCCTTATGGGAACAGAACCTAATTGGGCGCCTAGTTTGGGATGTAGTACCAATTGACAATTTACAAATGCGACTCCAAGACAGCTTAACGTTAGGAGCTAGGCATTATGTACCCGAACAAAATTTAACAGTAGGAATTTATACATATACTCAAATTCAGCCAGAAAATAGCTTTACAGACCAAACAACTTCTTCAAAGGCGCCGGGTAAAATACCTACATCTCGTGCAAAAGCTGCAACTACAGAAGATACAACAGATGTATTACCTAATTCGAGTTCAATACAATGCTCAATACTAGCGATACGCGACCGTAACAATCAAGATATATTTATTCCTTGGAATCATCCCTTAACTCCACAGTCAGAATTACTACAAGCTTCGCAGATTGAAGCTATTGAGCGCAGCATGAATTTAACCGTAAACCCCTTGACAAATCCTGAAGGAGGTGTACGTGGTGGACTTGTAGTTCTAGAGGATATCAGTCGCGAGAAGCGGATGAAAACCACTATGTATAGATATTTAACGCCTCATGTTGCAGAACAAGTCATGGCGTTAGGCGAAGATGCATTAATGGTAGGTGAGCGTAAAGAAGTTACTATTTTATTTTCTGATATCAGAGGATACACCACACTTACAGAAAATCTTGGCGCCGCTGAAGTAGTTTCGCTGCTCAACCAATATTTTGGAACAATGGTTGAAGCAGTATTTAATCACGAAGGAACCTTAGATAAATTTATTGGTGATGCGTTAATGGCAGTTTTCGGCGCCCCATTACCATTAAATGAGAATCATGCATGGAAAGCAGTACAAGCAGCCTTAGAAATGCGATGCCGACTGGAAGAATTCAACCAGCGTCGAATTATACAAGAACAACCAATAATACATATAGGTATAGGTATTAGTTCAGGCGAAGTTGTTTCAGGTAATATCGGCTCACACAAACGCATGGACTACACAGTTATTGGCGACGGAGTAAATTTAAGCTCTCGATTAGAAACAGTAACAAAAGAATACGGTTGCGACATTGTATTAAGCGAATTTACGTATCAACTTTGTAGCGAACGAATTTGGGTACGTCAACTCGATAAAATCCGTGTCAAAGGAAAACACCAAGCCGTTAATATATACGAACTAATTGGCGACCGTAGCACACCACTAGATGATAAAACCCAAGAATTTTTATCACACTATCATGCAGGACGTTCCGCGTATATATCACGTAACTTTCGAGACGCAGTTATTTGCTTTGAAGCAGCCAAACAACTCAGACCTTTCGACCATACCACAGACGTTCATCTCGAACGCGCCCGCAATTACCTAAATCAACCCCCATCCAGTTCATGGGACGGAGTATGGACAATGAGTACTAAGTAATGAGTGCTGAGTAATGAGTGCTGAGTAATGAGTTCTAACTTTTAACTTCCACTCAGCACTCAGCACTCAGCACTTTTAACTTTCTTCTGTGTTGCCAAAAGGATTCTCACCAATATGTAACTCTTTCTTCGCTCGTTTTAACTGCTTCCACAGTGCCTTAACTTGCTCATACGCATCTTCGGGAGATATTTTACCAGAAGTTTCCAAGCTGCAAATAAAGCTAATTTTCTGTGCGAACTCTTGCAAGTTAGCATTAAATACCAAGTTTTCTGGTTTTACTTGACCATAGTAACGACTGCGAGGGTAAAGAAAATCGTCTTTGTTCACTTGTGCTGTCTCCATTTGAAAAACCCTGTATTTATATAATGTGGGAAAGTTGAGTGTAGCTATAATGCCACTAGATGCATTTTTATGCTTATTAATAATCTTTCTTATATAAAATTAATATTAATTATCACTATGCCGTAATTAGTTTAAGTAATAAGTATCAATAATTACTATTTAAAGTGTTACATTTCTGTCTTGACATCCGCGAATCAACTGATTTTATAAATTACACAAATACTTTTTAATCGCAACATACTTAGGTACAATAGCTACAAAGTAGAAAAGTTACTATTTGGTTATTTCCAGATACTAGGGGTAAGTGAGGCGCCGGAATAGGAATTTTTAACGCGCGTTTGGGACAACTAAAGATAAAATGGTTGAGCATCAAAGCGTCGAACGCCCAGATATCTAATTTTCTATCATGCCTGTTCACACTAAGTTATACGAAGGCAAAGCCAAAATTATCTACTCTACGGAAGAACCTGATATTTTGCTTGCCGACTACAAAGACGATGCCACCGCCTTTAACGCTCAGAAGCGTGGTAGCATTCTTAACAAGGGAGTCATCAATTGTACCATCTCTAGTAAGCTTTTTCAAGAACTAGAAGCGTTGGGTATTAAAACCCATTACATTGATACTCCGACGCCGAACCAAATGCGGGTTAAGGCAGTAAAAATTATTCCACTAGAAGTTGTAGTACGAAATATTGCCGCAGGCAGCTTATGCCAACAAACAGGATTAGCGCTAGGAACAGTGCTATCTAAACCTTTGGTGGAATTTTATTATAAAAATGACCAACTAGGAGACCCACTTTTAACACGCGAGCGCTTATTATTACTTGAACTAGCCACTGTGGAACAAGTAGAGCAAGTAACTCATCTAGCATTAAACATCAATCAGTTTTTACGTGACTTTTGGGTGCGCTGCGATATAACCTTAGTTGACTTTAAACTGGAGTTTGGTTTGGACTCACAACAGCAAATTCTGCTGGCAGACGAAATTAGTCCCGATACATGTCGTTTGTGGGATACCTCACAACAAACTGACCCCGACCGTCGAGTTCTTGACAAAGACCGCTTTCGTCGAGATATGGGAAATGTAGAAAATGCTTATCAGGAGGTTCTAAATCGCGTATTAAAGGCAGTGGAAACCAAAAATTAATCTATTTGAGCTTATTACTCGTTCTTTTATAGTTTCGGTTATCCTTTGTAGTTGCTAGCCTTGACTATTAGCCGTTAACTAGTAAACATTAGCTGATGACTAACGTCAAAAACGCGAATCGCTTACTATTAACTACCGACATTAACTACTTTTTTTGATGGTGTGTGGACGTGAAGAGGAAACTAGATAAAATGCGCTTATCTCCCGTTTTGGTGACTGTGGTGGCAATTACCGCACCACTAGCCAGTTCGATTGCAAATGCACAAACTCCGCAGCAAAAGTTAGTACAAAAATTAATACAAAGTAGCAATAAGACCAATGAAGTTGCTACCTTAGCTCCGACTGTTAATAATGGGCATCAAGTAGTTGCAGTTTTTCCAGCAGCATCTGAAGCTTTAAAAACAATACCTGCGAGTGCCAAACCAAATACTGTGGCGCCAAATGGTAGTCAAATAAAACTTTCTCCAACGAGTCAAGTTCCAACTCCACTACCTAACCCCCTTCAACAGCAACCAATTCAACAGCAACCAATTCAACAGCAACCAAACCAAATACCTAATACGGTTCCAAACCAGCAAACACCGCTACCACCGATAGTGCCAGAAACACCATCGCAGCAACAAGTTCCTCAACAAGTTCCTCAACAAGTTCCGCAACAAGTTCCTCAACAGGTTCCTCAACAGGTTCCTCAACAGGTTCCGGCGCCAGAAAATCCTTCAACGCCTCAATTTAACCTGCCTCCGCAAAATCAACCGGGTCAAACACCTGCCCCAACAGAACCGCGCGTTTTAGTATCAGAGGTGTCAGTTAGACCTCAAAGCGGACAATTGGCGCCTGAGCTAGAAAAAGAAGTGTATCGTGTAATTAGGACACAAGCAGGACGTACCACAACACGCTCACAATTACAAGAAGACATTAACTCGATTTTTGCAACTGGCTTCTTCTCAAACGTACAAGCATTACCAGAAGACACACCACTAGGTGTGCGCGTTAGCTTTGTTGTTCAACAAAACCCAGTCTTGACAAAAGTTCAACTTCAAGCTAATCCAGGTACAAATGTAGCCTCAGTTTTACCACCAGCAGCGGTAGATGAAATATTTAAAGAACAATACGGCAGAATTCTTAACCTACGTGATTTACAAGAAGGAATTAAAGCATTAACCAAACGCTATCAAGACCAAGGTTTTGTACTGGCAAACATTATCGGCGCCCCTCAAGTAGCAGAAAATGGTGTAGTGACGTTACAAGTAGCAGAAGGGGTTGTTGAAAACATTCGCGTTAGATTCCGTAATAAAGACGGTCAAGAAACCAACGAAAAAGGTGAACCAATTCGTGGTAGTACACAGACGTATATTGTGACGCGGGAGTTAGAATTAAAACCTGGCACAATCTTTAACCGCAACATAGTTCAAAGAGATTTGCAGCGCGTATTTGGATTAGGGTTATTTGAAGACGTTAACGTATCGCTTGACCCAGGCAGTGACCCAAGTAAAGTTGATGTAGTCGTTAACGTTGTAGAGCGCAATAGCGGTTCAATCGCAGCAGGTGCAGGTATAAGTTCTGCCAGTGGTTTGTTTGGTACCATCAGTTACCAACAGCAAAACCTCAACGGTAGAAACCAGAAATTAGGCGCCGAATTACAGCTTTCCACACGTGATTTATTATTTGATGTTCGGTTTACCGACCCTTGGATAGCCGGAGACCCGTACAGAACCTCATATACAATCAATGCGTTTAGACGACAGTCGATATCACTTCTTTTTGAAGGCAAAGACGATAACATTGAAACATTTGACCCAAATAATCCAACCGAAGAGGGAGACCGTCCGCGCGTCTTTAGAACCGGGGGTGGTGTTACATTTACTCGTCCTTTATCCGCAAATCCATTTAGGGCAGCTGAATGGGTAGCTTCTGCAGGTTTACAATACCAACGAGTTTCGACGAGAGATTTTGACCAAGACGTAAGAAGATTTGGGAGAGTAAATTTAGACCCAAATCGTCAAGTTGAACTTACCGCATCAGGTACTGGCGAAGACGATTTATTATTTTTACAACTAGGCGCCTCGCGCGACAAACGTAATAATCCTCTACAACCAACAAGTGGCTCATTATTGCGTTTTGGTGTAGATCAATCTGTACCAGTAGGACTAGGTAACATTTTCTTAACCCGTTTACGTGGTAGCTACAGCTATTACATTCCAGTTAGCTTTACTAATTTTACTAAAGGGCCTCAAGCTTTAGCCTTCAACTTCCAAGGAGGAACCATCCTAGGAGACTTGCCACCTTACGAAGCATTCTCATTAGGTGGTAGTAACTCAGTTCGGGGTTACGAAGAAGGACAACTAGGTAGTGGTCGCAGTTACGTACAGGCATCTGTCGAATATCGCTTCCCAGTATTCTCAGTAGTAAGCGGCGCCTTATTCTTCGATGTAGGTAGTGATTTAGGCACCAGTACGCGACCAGCCGAAGTATTAAACAAAAACGGTACAGGGTACGGCTACGGTCTAGGTGTGCGCGTCCAATCACCATTAGGACCCATCCGTATCGACTACGGTATCAATGACGATGGTGATAGCCGTATCAACTTTGGAATCGGGGAAAGATTTTAATTAAAAGTTAGGAATTAGGAATTAGGAATTATAACTCCTAACTCCTAACTCCTAACTCCTAACTTTTTAACTTCTGTTAGTTAGTTGACTTGTCAAATAGTTGTATTTACTTAATACTTTTTTGATAAGTCTTTTTCTAGTTAAAAATCCGGAGTCAAAAGTTTACTGTATGAATATTGACTTTTGATGACGTTTAACGACGTTATTACCATACCCTTGACCCAAGCGAATGCAACAACATACTTTAGCCGCAGAAATCTTCCAAACAGGAGTGGGGCTGCACAGTGGTGTTACCACACATGTAACCATCAAAAGCGCGGCGCCTGGAAGTGGACGCTACTTTGTTAGAGTGGATTTACCAGAATCCCCAATAATTCCCGCACAAGTAGCAGCAGTAAACCATACTGTACTTTCAACTCAACTAGGTAAAAACGAAATTCACATCCGTACCGTCGAGCATATATTAGCTGCTTTGGCTGGTTGTGGTGTTGATAACGCGCGTATCGAAATTGATGGACCAGAAGTCCCACTTCTTGACGGATCAGCTTTGGTGTGGGCAGAAAGCATTGGGAAGGTAGGTTTATTAGCACAATCATCTCCTTCAAAAGAAACGATTGTTATCAATGAACCAATTTGGGTAAAACACGAAGATGCTTTCGTTTGTGCGATGCCAGCACCAGAAACGAGGTTTACATACGGTATTGATTTTGACTTACCTGCAATTGGTAATCAATGGTACAGTTGGACAATGCCCACATCAGAAGATTATTCTGATAAAAGTTTCGTAACAGAAATAGCGCCAGCTCGTACATTTGGACTGTTAGACCAAATTGAGTACTTACAAAAGTCTGGATTAATTAAGGGTGGAAACTTGGAGAATGCACTAGTTTGTGGACCAGAGGGTTGGTTAAATCCGCCATTGAGGTTTCCAAACGAGCCAGTTCGTCATAAAATCTTGGACTTAGTGGGAGATTTAAGTTTGCTTGGAAAATTTCCGCAAGCTCACTTCTTGGCATACAAAGCTAGCCACCAGTTACATGTTCAATTAGCTCAAAAAATTTTGGATTTATGATTTGTCTGCGACAATAAATAGATTTTAAATTAATGCTACAGTTTATAATCTTTTTGAATCAAAAATCCAAAATCCAAAATTAACAGAGTGCCATGTCAATCGTCACCGAACCCAAAACTACCGATGTAACCTCTCCTGGGTCATCTGAACCCGCATCAGAGAGCGCTTCTACACAACAATCTGAAACTAAAAAAGTTTTCAGCATTGAAGAAATACAAAAAATATTACCCCACCGTTATCCTTTTGCTTTAGTAGATAAAATCATTGATTTTGTACCAGGTAAAAGTGCCGTTGGTGTTAAAAATGTTACTGTCAACGAGCCACAGTTTCAAGGACATTTTCCTGGGCGCCCAATAATGCCAGGAGTGTTAATAGTTGAAGCTATGGCACAAGTGGGAGGTGTCGTAATGACACAAGTGCCAGAGTTAGAAGGTGGACTTTTCTTATTTGCTGGTATAGATAAAGTGCGTTTTCGCCGTCAGGTAGTACCAGGAGACCAGTTAGTAATGACTGTGGAACTGTTATGGGTGAAACAGCGTCGTTTCGGTAAAATGCAAGCTCGTGCCGAAGTAGACGGTCAACTCGCATGTGAAGGCGAACTTATGTTTTCACTCGTTACCTGATGCCTTTAATCAGGAATGTGGGTACGTTAACAATCGTGCCCTTATTCACCAAAAAGGATACCAGAAAATTAGTTATTTACAACTTATATTGTAAAATCTGTTAAATTTCGATAACTTTCGCCCTCACACACACGCTTGTTGGTAACCCGACACCTTCGGCTACGGATTAATCAAATAGTCAGCACGCTTACTGTTCTGGAGATGCACCCTTGAAGACGCTCATTCATCCTACCGCTGTAATACATCCAAATGCGGAACTTCACTCTACAGTGCAAGTCGGTGCCTATGCTGTGATTGGAGGGCATGTGAAAGTAGGTCCCGAAACCGTAATCGGCGCCCACGTGGTGCTAGACGGGTTCACAGAAATAGGGGCACGAAATCAAATATTCCCTGGCGCAGTTATAGGTACAGAACCACAAGATTTAAAATACGACGGCGAGCTAAGTTGGGTTAAAATCGGCGACGATAACCTAATTCGCGAGTATGTAACAATCAACCGCGCCACAGGTGCAGGAGAAGCCACACTTGTGGGTAATAGAAACCTACTCATGGCATATGTCCACGTAGGTCATAATTGTGTAATTGAAGACTCTGTAATTATTGCTAACTCGGTTGCCCTAGCGGGTCACGTATACATTGAATCACGCGCCAGACTCAGTGGAGTACTGGGAGTGCATCAATTTGTACATATTGGCAGACACGCAATGGTAGGAGGAATGACACGTATCGACAGAGACGCACCACCATACATGACCATCGAAGGAAATCCAGCAAGAGTTCGAGCCATGAACTTGATTGGACTCAAACGCGCAGGTTTCATACCCGAAGAATTACAAAACCTCAAAAAAGCTTTCCGTATTTTATATCGCTCACAGCTAACATTTAAAGACGCTTTAGATGAAATTGAAATGCTAGGAGACACCGAGCATTTACTACATCTACGTCGCTTTTTACTGCTATCACAAATGCCAGGAAGACGCGGATTAATACCCGGTAAAGGCAAAGCTGCACTTAAAGACGATGAATAAAAAGTTAGGAGTTGAGAGTTAGGAGTTAGAAGTTAAGAGTTAGGAGTTAAGAGTGATAAATTTAGTATTTCGGTTTAAACTTTAAACTTTTAACTTTTGTTCTTGTAAACAACTATGTCAATTTTCTTAATTTCTACTTCTTAGCTCCTAACTCCTCACTCCTCACTCCTCACTCCTAACTTTATTTAACATGCGAATATTTATAAGTACAGGTGATGTATCAGGAGACTTACAAGGTTCCTTACTTGTTCGTGCATTACTACATCAAGCATCCTTATCTGGATTAAAACTAGAAATAGTGGCATTAGGCGGAGAAAAAATGAAATCTGCTGGCGCCACTATAATAGGTAACACAGAAAAAATTTCATCGTTTGGATTATTAGAAGCTTTACCTTATCTGTTGCCCACACTAAAAATTCAACGTCAAGCAATTACCTATCTAAAGCAAAACCCACCAGACTTGGTAGTACTTATCGACTACATGGGACCAAATCTAGCAATAGGTAAATATGTAAGGCGCCATTTACCAAACGTCAAAATAGTATATTACATAGCCCCCCAAGTTTGGGTTTCTACACTAACAGCCAAAGACACTAAACGGATTATAGACGTTAGTGACAAGCTTTTAGCGATATTTCCAAATGAAGCCAAATATTTTGAACAACATGCAGCAAATGTGACATGGGTAGGACACCCATTATTAGATAGAGTCAAAGAATTTCCTTCTCGACAAACAGCACGTGCCAATTTACACATAGCAGATAACATGACTGCAATTGCACTAGTACCAGCATCACGTCCGCAAGAATTGAAGTACGTACTACCTGTAATGTTTCAAGCTGCCCAAGCATTACAAGAAAAATTAGAGCAAGTACATTTTTGGATTCCGCTTTCTTTAGATATCTATAAAGATAAAATCGAAACAGCAATACAAGAATATGGACTAAAAGCGACCATAGTATCAGGTCAGCAAAAAGAAGTACTTGCAGCAGCAGATTTAGCAATTAGCAAATCAGGTACAGTTAATTTAGAGTTGGGACTTTTGAAAGTTCCACAAGTAGTACTATATCGTCTCAGTCCCTTTACCTACTGGGTTGGCACAAAAATACTAAAAGTCACTTTTGACTACGCTTCACCAGTTAACTTAGTAGCAATGAAAGAAATAGTGCCAGAATTTATTCAAGAACGTGCAACAAAAGAAAACCTGGTTCAGGCAGCAATGGAACTACTATTAAATCCTGAACGTAAAAAGCTTCTTCAAACAGACTACGAGCAAATGCGCGTAAGTTTAGGTGAAGTTGGAGTATGTAACAAAGCAGCCAATGAAATTTTACAATTGTTATGTCATGCTGAGGTACGTTAACGCAGTTTTCCCGCTTTCGCGCGCATCTAATTGTCATGCTTTCGCATAGAATTAATTAGGTTTAGTTCACTCCATTTGTAATCAATTCAAATTATAGTATCTTTAATTACGCAAATATTACATTTATAGTATTTATATTGAGAAAGAGACGTATTTTTACTTTCAATACTTGTATTATTTTATACCCAAAATCAAATAAATCCTCGTAGAAACTAAACATGTTTAGTCTCTAACACATAGATAATCAATTGGGGATAATACCAGGCAAATTATTCGGTCGATACCTTGAGATTGCAGGTAAGCAATCAACCTCTCCTTTTGCTGACGTTCCTTTCTAAGATTTCACGCAAAGCACCAGTCAATAACGGCTGACCTGTATTTTCCACCGGGTCGTCCTCTAACCAAAAATCATCAGGTAACGCTTCCCAAGATATTACCATGCCTTTTTGAGATTTTGGTTCACTAAGTTGGGTTGCCATTTTTTACCCCATGTTCCGTTTGATTTATCTATATTCTAAATGAAATACTAAACTGAATCAGAAGACAACTTTTTTTTTATGGATATTAACCGTTTACTGATTTGGACAGTTTCTGCATCATGCATTTTGCAAATCATTTATGCAATTCGCAGTTCAAAGAGACTGATTACGGGTTGGGTTGTAGTTTCAGGGTTTGTTTTAGCTGTCACGGGAGCATTGTATTACTTTACTCCAACTATGGCAGGCTTAGTTGGTGGAAGCTTATGGCTTATACTAATAGTCACTCCTATCATTGCACTTAGAAATGTCAACCGACTATTAGCTCAACAAAAATTTAAACAAGCTCGAAAACTTTCCATTCTCGCGCGACTACTACATCCTTTAGATGGCATAAAAGAGCAACCAGAATTAATTAAGGGATTAGAGCTAGCTCAAAAGGGTTTTATTGATGAAGCTACTGTTATTTTTCAATGTTACCAATCATCCACAACACCAATTGGCAGGTCTGCTGCAATTACTTTATATCAAATTAATTCTCGTTGGTTACAATTAGTATTATGGATACAACAAAATACTACATCAGATATACTAGCAAAAGAGTCATATTTATTAGTAATGTATCTACGTTCTTTAGGAGAAATAGGTGATGTCAATGGAATGTTACAAGTATGGCAACAATATTTTTCAAGTATAGAAAAAACAGATTTATCAACACGCAATCTTGCAAAACTATATATATTGGCATTTTGCGGAGAAAAGGAACAAGTCGCAAACTTATTTAATAATTCACTATTAATATACCCTCAAACTATTAAAAATTTTTGGTTGGCTACTGCTGAACAAGCATCTGGAAATTATGAAACTGCTCGCGAGCTATTTTTAAATTTAATTAACTGTGAAGATGTACGTATCCGTACGGCTGTAGAATGGCGCCTATCTCAATCATATACGGCGCCGCTGACTCTACCCCCTGTAGATAAAGATGTTCTTGAACGAATAATTATAGAAATTAAACAAGAAGCAAGATACACAGGCAAAAGTCAAATTAAGCGACAACCAAAAGCTACATTTTTAATTATTGGGTTAAACCTAATAGCATTTGCACTCTTAGTTAGATTTGGAGGTAGTACAAACTTATATACATTATATAATTTAGGCGCCTTGGTTCCACAACAAGTATTAGCTGGAGATTGGTGGCGCCTTTTTACTGCAACATTTCTTCACTTTGGCTGGTTACATTTAATCATGAATATGGTTGGACTTTATTATTTCGGTCGTGTCGTAGAATTTATTTTAGGAGTAAAGCAATATTTACTTGTGTACTTAACTACAGGTGTTGGGGCAATGTTGACGGTTACTTTAATGTATATATTAGGTTATTCGCAAGAGAACTTTGTAGTTGGTGCTTCTGGAAGCGTCATGGGTTTAGTTGGCGTTTCTGTTGCTATCTTTTTGCGCGACTGGTTGAAAAATAGAGGTAGCATTGCTTCGAAAAAATTACAAAGCTTTTTATTGATAATTTTGATACAAACACTATTCGATTTAACTACACCTCAAATTAGTTTTGTTAGTCATATTTCTGGGACAATTATTGGTTTTTTGCTTGGAATGATAGTTAAACATGATTAAATTATATAATTAGAAGCTACTGCGTTTTTTTGCACCAAGATTTTTCGTATTTGGATTATGAATGGGCAAATTAAAATATGTATAAATAGAATAAAAATTTGTAATAAAGGTGCCTTATCTATATAGGCGCCTTTTTAGCCCAACTAGATAGCATTAGTTTTTACATGGGTGGCGCCTATAAATATTATCTTTTTATAACCCATGTATTTTAGGACTTACCTAAAGAAACCTGGTTTCTAGTAGTCCGTGTCATTAGTTTTGGGGTGTTGTGCTATACTTTTAAATATATAACAACACAACTAAAAAATACAAGCAT
>NZ_RSCL01000041.1 GCF_003991905.1 Dulcicalothrix desertica PCC 7102
ATGCTTGTATTTTTTAGTTGTGTTGTTATATATTTAAAAGTATAGCACAACACCCCAAAACTAATGACACGGACTACTAGGAGGCGCCAGTCTATAAGTAAATTAAGCCAGCAGTACTACTGGTTAACCTAACCAGTAGTACCAAATTTGGTGATTTGAGGATTGGGTAATAATTCAGAAACCACTATTTTTCATTATTTTGCAGGCGCCTCTCCTCGCATCTAAAATTGGTCAAATAATATTTTTAAATTCCTATTGACATCTTGTAATACACATACTACATTAAGATTACAGAGCGAGATACAGATTTCGCTGTTTGTAATCTGTAAATTAAATTACTCATGTGGCGGGTAGCTCAGTTAGGTAGAGTTCTACATCCTTGGAAGCACCTTGTCTGAAAAGACCGAATTACGAGGGTTATCGGTGAAAATCGAGGGTCGCAGGTTCAAATCCTGCTCCGCTACACTTATTTAATTACAGTAAAAAATTATGCGGGATTAGCCAAGTGGTAAGGCAGGAGACAAACTTATGTTTGTAGTCCTTAGTTAACAACCTTGTCTGCAAAGACCGAACAACAGAGGGTTATCGTCAATCTTCCATTCGCAGGTTCAAATCCTGCATCCCGCGATAAATATATTTTCATTTAGCCTTGAATTAAACACTCAGGGCTGTATTTTGCCTGCAAAGGCTGGAGTGTAGTATATGAATTACAATTTTTTTACAAAATCCCATAATAAAGCCACACCTCAAAATCAACCTATCCCTGGACGCGAATCAGAAATGATTCAGGGGCGTAGTGGTGGATACATGTTTGATGCAGGTATTTGGCAAATGTTGCGTCGCTGCTTACTAATAGGTACAGCGCAAAGCACTTACTACGCTGGCAAACAAGAATTAACAAATGACTTTGCGACAGTATTAAATCAAGCAATAGCCGAAAATCCTCGTCGAGTTGCCGATGAAATTCTTTATGCCAGCGATGGACGCGCGATTAATAACAGCGCTTCTATCTTGGCTTTAGTATTGTTATCAATGGGTGAAACACCCGAAGCAAAAACAGCATTCATGGAAATTTTCCCACAGGTTGTTCGCACGGGAAGTCACTTTTACGAATGGTTGAACTACACAAAATCAATGCGTGGTTTTGGTAAAGTGATTCGCGAAGCTGGTAGAAACTGGTTAGGAAAAGAAGACGTTAAAGGTTTAGCGTACCAACTTTTAAAATATCAACAACGTTCAGGTTTTTCACACCGCGACGCACTGCGCTTATTCCACGTCAAACCTAAAACCGATGACCATCAATTGCTTTACAACTGGGTAGTTAAAGGTTGGCAAGAATTACCATCGCAAATTCCTAGTAGCGCATTAGCACAAATTTGGTGGTACGAATGGCTCAAACGCAACCCTAGTCAAACCCACGAAGCAATTCAAAAAGGGCGCCTAACTCATGAAATGGCGGCGCCTGTTGGCAAAATGGATAAACAAGCATGGCAACTGTTATTTTTGGAAATGCCTATTGGCGCCATGCTACGTAACTTAGGTTCATTAACAGAAATAGGTGTACTACGAAGCGATGAACTAACAAACTTAGACCGAGTAGAAGCAGTTCTTAATAACCGAGAACACCTACGCAAAGGTCGTATCCACCCAATTGACGCACTCAAAGCACTCAAAACCTATCAGTCAGGAGGTGCATTAGGACGCAGTAAAAAAACTTGGCAACCAGTCGCGCGAATTATAGACATATTAGAAAAAACAGTCGAACTATCATTCGATGTCGTCGAACCTACAAAAAAAGTCTTCATGCACGCAGTTGACATATCGGGTTCCATGTCCAGTCAAGTTGCCGACATAGGTTTAACTTGCTGCGAAGTTGCTACAACAATGGCACTAGTAACGGCAAAAGCAGAAAAAAACTATGCCATTCGAGGCTTTTCAACTCAATTCATCGATTTAAGAATTACAGCCAAAGACAGCTTTAGTTCCGCAGTTCAAAAAGCCAGCAATCTCAACTTTGGTGGAACCAACGCTTCTGTTGCTTATGATTGGATGATTAAAAACAAATTCAAAGCTGATGTAATTTGCTTTTGGACAGACAGTGAAAGCTGGGCAGGAACAAAACACCCCTCCCAAGCAGTCGCTGAATATCGCCAAAAAGTAAACCCCAACATCAAAGCAGTGTACGTTACCCTAACACCATACAGAATTACCTTAGTAGACCCAAAAGACCCAATGTCTTGGGACTTAGGTGGTTTTGACCCAAGTATGCCACGCATTATTCAAATGCTGGCTAATGGGAATTTGTAATGTAATTGTTTAAAGGCGCCATATAAACCGGGTTTTAAAAAATCCGGTTTATTTTACATTGTTGATATTGCGACAATAAATACTAAAATATTTAAGAAATGTCATTCTGAGCGCAGCGAAGAATCTAAAAGCAACTTCAAATCGTACACAAATGTTAGTAGTCAAACCTGTTTCTACCATACAACTTGAACCTGGTAGCTTTATAACTATTCCTGACGTTACCTGGAAACAATTTGAAGCTATTTTAGAAGAATTGCCAAGCAAACGCTCCTTACGAGTTTCTTACTACAAAGGTACATTTTAAATCATTGCTCCATCATGCGAACAAGAACTACGCAAAGAAATTATTTCAGATATCGTTAAAATTTTACTTAAATCTACAGGCAGAAGATACAAACCATTTGGCTCAACAACCTTTAAAAAAGAAGCTGCCGCAGGTGTAGAGCCAGACGCTTGCTTTTACATCGAAAACTATCAGTTAATGATAGGTCGGCGCCGTATTGAACCGAATGACCCGGCGCCAGATTTAGCAATTGAAGCCGATGTTACTTCTAAAACAACAATCGATGCCTATAAAGCTATAGGCGTTCCAGAAGTATGGATTTATAACGGTAAAACTCTAACTATCCATCTACTTCAAAATAATAACTATATTAAATCAGACACTAGCCCAACTTTTCCAAATATAGCGATAACCCAAATTATCCCCACAATTGTAGAACGTAGCTGGCAAGTAGGTCATTTTCAAGCCTTAGAAGAATTTGAAACAATGATAGGAATTTAAGTTTGTAATATAATTAGATAGTGTTTATATTTTATATAAAGATGGAAAGATTGCTTAATATCCGCATTGAAAAATTGCCGGAGGGTGTATACTTGGCAACATCAGATGAACTACAAGGTTTAATTGCACAAGGAAGAACAGTTACTGAGACTCTAGAAATAGCTCGTGATGTTGCGCGAAAATTATTAGAGGCACAATCTCAGGATAAAGAAGTTGATTATTTACAGCCAATTGCTGATGAGTTTAATTATTCTTTAGTGATAGGTCAGTAAATTGCTTTATGGGTAGATTAGCAGGGTTCAGCTACAGAGAAATAACTAGGATTTTAAAATCCTTCGGTTTTACTTTTTATCGTCAAGCAGCAGGAAGTCACGAAATTTGGTTTAATTCTCAAACCAATCGTTACACAACTATTCCTAACCATACTGGTGATATGCCTGAAGGGACATTACGTGCCATACTAAAGCAAGCTGGCATTGAACCAGATGAGTTTTTAGAGCGTTCTTAACTGCGTAGGTTGAGTCTAATGATGGTGCCAATATTTATTTTTAGAGTTACTATTTTTAAAATTTATCTACATCGCTAATGTTAATAGTGACATAATTTTGTATAAGTAATTCGGCGCCACATAACATCAATAGCAGCAATGATAAAAGCATTATTCACCTTGGGGATACCTTACCAAAGGGTCATCTTGTAAACAGCCAGCGGTTTGCTCAAAAAAACCGGGAGTCCAGCCTAATTCTTCTGGTGTTTTTTGTTGTATAGGGGATTCAAGTGGTTGATAAATGACTATTATTTCCACATCTCTATCTATTAATCCCACTGGAATTTCTAAATGTAGAATTCCATCTTGTCCTATATGCGACCGCAATTTGATACAGTGCATTATTTTCGTCTCCAATTTCTTATTTTGCATTTCGGCTTAAATTCTAACTAATAATTGCAATTATTACGGTTCTTTCGTACATAGCGTGCTAAATTTTAATTAAAATCTATAAATATGCTTTATTTACAAGGCTTACAGGCACTTATCGTTTCAATTTAAGCAAGGAATCATTTTTCCAAGTATGGGCCCATAAATTTATCTCCATTAAAGTGAATGATATGGTCAGGTGCATCAGCAATCCAAACTTCTGTTTCCCAAGCTATATCTGGTGAAAATTGCCGAAAAGTAGTACGGTCAAGAAAAGCAGTCACGAAAATAATATTTGCTTCGCATTGTTCTGTTAATTTTTTAAGTTCTAAAAGGCGTACTGGAGAAATTGCACCAGAAGTGTGGACTGCTTCTATGAGGTATAACCAATTTCTTTCCAGCGAATAGGCAATTATATCAGGTAATTCACCATGAGATATTTCAAAAAATTTAAGCCTTTTAAGAATTTCTGCTTCTAAATGTAAAAATTTGTTAGCTGTATCACCTACATAGAGTATCTCAGCCCCATACCCATATCGAGGTAGGAATTCTTCTATGATTAATTTTTGTAGCTCATTATGCTTGCCAGGAGAAAAATCAAATGTTTTTCCAGAAGAGAAAATAACTGGTATTAAGTTTAAATCTCTTTTATCAGACAACTGTTCTTCTAATGTCTCTCTGCTAGACAAAAATTCTTCTACTTCTTGTTCCCACTTGTCGCTTTCAAACTTTTTTATTAAAGCAGTATACTCTGGATTTAAGGCAAATTTTCTTGTGCCATCATTACGAGCAGCATTTGGGTTAGCTGAACTAGCATTAATTATTTTTGCTAAAACAATAAGTTTCAAGTCTTTTCTACGGATATCATCATAAGAGCTTTCAGAAATATTTTCATGAAAATGATTATTACAGTATCTTATAATATCTCTTGTTCTTAAAGCGTGAGAATAATCAGCTTTTGCCCAATCAGTATTTTGCTTAACATTGGCTACAGCTAAAAAAGCCATTGCCATTCTTTCCATACGTCTTTGACTAAGCCCACTCAAGGGTATGCCAAATTTATCCAGTATATACAAAGCTTCATTGATTAAGCTTTTTAGCTGAATTGGCTTATCTGATTTATAAATATATTCTGGTACTTCAGACATTAAAAACCTGATAGTGGTAGCGATAATTGTATAGGAGGTTTTTGCTTTTCGATTTCACTGTTAGACAACCTATTACTAGATTGTAAATAATCTCGAACACTTTGAGCAAGTTGAAGAGCAAAGAGTGGGGGTACTGCATTGCCGACTTGGTTAAAACAACTTGTTTCACTTCCTACAAACTCAAACCAATCAGGAAAACTTTGTAATCTTGCTGCTTCTGTTATAAACAAACGTCTTCTTCTACCGTCTGGAAGTTTAATGCGGTGCATATCACCTGTGGCGCCTGCTAAGTTTCGACAGGTTAAAGTTCTTGCGGGTTTATTTAAATGTAAATCACGAGGATTTTTACAAAAAGAGGCTTTTTCATACTTTGCCACATATTCATCCATACTGGGAGTCAAAAACTTTGATGAAGGAGGCGCCGAAACTGCCATGTTTCCTAATGCTTCACCTGCTGTTACTTTGCATTGCGTTTGTTTTGGAAATTTAAAGTTACCTCGATGTCCAACTACAATTAAACGTTCGCGGTTTTGCGGTATACCGTAATTAACAGCATTTAATAATTCCCAATTTACAATATACCCTAAGTCTTGGAGGGTTTCGACGATTTCGTCAAAGTAGGATTTATTTTTGTAAAGTAATCCACGAACGTTTTCAAATAACCAAATTTCAGGATTTAGAGTTTTAACGGCATTTATAAATATAGGAAAACCATCGCGCGAATCTTGTAAACCCTTTTGATGACCTCCGACACTGAAAGGTTGGCAGGGTGGCCCACCTATAATTACTGTAGCGGCTGGCAGTTTGGTGTCCTGTGTGAGTAAAATTTCTGTACATTTTCCCTTTAGATTTTTTCTATAGGTTGCACAGGAATCAGCATCTATTTCAAAACCATGCGTCTCGAAACCTTGGGCTTCAAAACCAAGTGATAAACCACCACATCCAGCAAATAAGTCTATGACAAGCGGATTGCCATGTGTAGAGGGTTTTAATATATCGTTTATTTTATCGACGTAATTCATTACTGAGTATTATTTTTTGCTTATCCTGAGAGGATGTTTGAATACCCATTTTGTTGTACATAGCTATGAATAAAACTCTTGTGGGATGGGCATCCTTGCCCGTCTCTTTATGCAATTTTAAATTACATTTAAGATTTTAGAATAACACTGTACTTTTCCAAAATAAAAAAACAGCAACTTCTATGTCAAGAAGTAGCTGTTTTTTATACAGAGGCGGGCAGGGATGCCCGCTCCACAAGAAGTAATATTTATCTCCCTTTTTACAGGAAAAAATAACCATTCTTTGCCCCCCCGCGATTTCGGGGGGGTTGGGGGGATCAATTAATAATCGAAATCTCCGCCACCCATGCCAGCACCAGCACCAGCAGGCGCCCCATCTTTAGGTTCTGGCTTGTCAACTACGATACATTCGGTTGTAAGTACCATGCCTGCGATAGAAGCAGCGTTTTGCAGTGCAGAACGAGTTACTTTAGCAGGGTCAACGATACCAGCTTCAAACATGTCAACGAATTCGTTGGTTGCTGCGTTGAAACCAACGTTGAATTCGCGTTCTTTAACACGTTCAGCTATAACGGCGCCGTTTTGACCTGCGTTTTCAGCAATGCGTTTTAGAGGAGCAGCTAATGCGCGCGATACAATTAAGGCGCCAATTAACTCTTCGTCTTTGAGGTTGCTGTTTGCCCAAGCTTCCAACTCAGGCGCCAAGTGTGCCAGAGTTGTACCACCACCAGGTACGATACCTTCTTCAACTGCTGCTTTGGTAGCGTTGATGGCATCTTCTAAACGTAGCTTTTTGTCTTTCATTTCGGTTTCGGTAGCAGCACCAACTTTAACAACTGCTACACCACCAGACAATTTAGCTAAACGCTCTTGGAGTTTTTCTTTGTCGTAAGAAGATTCTGTTTCTTCCATTTGACGACGAATTTGTTCGCAGCGTGTTTTTACTGCTTGGTCGTTACCTTCCGCAACAATTGTGGTGCTGTCTTTGGTAATGGTAATACGACGTGCTTTACCTAGCATATCAAGCTTGGCTGTGTCAAGCTTTAAGCCCGCATCTTCGGTAATTAATTGACCACCAGTCAATACTGCGATATCTTCGAGCATCGCTTTACGACGGTCGCCAAAACCAGGCGCCTTCACAGCAGCTACGTTTAATACACCGCGTAAACGGTTAACTACTAAGGTAGCAAGTGCTTCTTTTTCAATATCTTCTGCCAAAATTACCAAAGGACGACCAGCACGCGCTACTTGTTCAAGTACGGGTACTAAATCTTGTACTAAAGCAATCTTTTTGTCGGTTAGAAGCAAGAAAGGCTCGTCAAATACAGCTTCCATGCGCTCTGCGTCGGTTGCGAAGTAGGGCGAAATATAACCCTTGTCGAAGCGCATACCTTCGGTAATTTCTAACTCGGTGGTCATTGATTTCCCTTCTTCCAAGGAAATAACGCCTTCTTTACCCACCTTGTCCATTGCTTGAGCAATCATGGCGCCGACTTCTTCGTCGTTACCAGCAGAAATTGAACCTACTTGAGCAATTGATTTGGAATCTTCAACTGGACGTGCGTGTTCTTTGATTTTTTCAACCAAGAAATTGGTTCCTTTATCAATACCGCGCTTCAGCATTATCGCATTGGCGCCAGCAGCAACGTTACGCAAACCTTCTTTTACAACTGCGTGCGCTAAAACAGTAGCTGTGGTAGTACCGTCACCCGCTGCATCGTTAGTCTTAGAAGCTGCTTGACGAATTAAGGCAACACCAGTGTTTTCAACGTGGTCTTCCAACTCAATTTCTTTCGCAATGGTTACACCGTCGTTGATAATTTGAGGTGCGCCGAACTTCTTCTCTAATACTACGTTGCGACCTTTGGGACCAAGGGTAACAGCTACCGCTTCAGCCAAAATGTCCATACCGCGCTCTAATGCACGACGTGCGTTTTCGTTGTAAATAATTCGCTTTGCCATAATGTTTTTAGTTACTTAAAGTCGCGATTTATGAATGTAGGAGCATGAATGATAAATTGCTAATTGCTAACTTTTATTCCTTGTTAGCCAATTAGCCAAACAAAGTTTTAGCTAACAACAGCCAAAATGTCTTTCTCTGAGAGTAATATGTACTCGTCAGTGCCTAGCTTGATGTCAGTACCTGCGTACTTAGAGTAGAGAACTTTGTCCCCTACTTTCACGTCCATAGCCACGCGATTTCCGTCATCTTTATACTTACCGTCGCCAACTGCAACAACTTCGCCAACTTGGGGCTTTTCTTGTGCATTATCGGGCAAATACAGACCACCTGCGGTCTTCTCTTCTGCTGCGTTTACTTTGATGAAAACGCGGTCTCCTAAAGGTTTAACAGTGGATACACTTACTAAAGATACAGCTGCCATAGGAATTTACTTTTTAGCACTCTCGACTCATGAGTGCTAATGTAACTAAATATGGCTGCTGTTGGCAAGAAATAATCATGTACGGGTTCCCGAACTTGAATAATATAGATTTAGAATAATTGAGTATAAATACTTAGAAAAAGCCGAATTATGAGTAAATTCTCTTGGTTCACGAAAATTTTTGTGTCTTCAAATTTATTTGCAAACGGTGGAAATTGATATAGAACAGTAATCAGGATGTGTAGTTTAATCAGGAGATGATGCTAATCAAGGGCAATAAAATACCAAAATCTACCAAGCTATCCGGTCAAAAAAGCCTAAGTAATTCTGTAGATTTAACGAGAGTAAGGACACGCTGTTGTTCAGGCTGTTTTTAGAGGTTGCTCTTTCTTCCATTTAATAGTCGGTTGCCCAAACCAAGATTATTTGGAATTATGGAATTACTTGAAAAACGTCTCAAAAAACTAAACTCGATTATTTGCTTCCGGTTTACTCAGCTAATTTTCAGAACAATTAACGAACTGCTTGCTAGTTTGTTGCTCTCGAACGATAATGGTAGTTTATGTGGATGGTGCGGTCTTTTTCGCCCGCGAAGAGTAAAATGATTGAACGTCTTATTCAAGAACTAATTTAACCAGGACGCCTGCTTTATTACTCTAACAAGGTTTCTTCACCAACGCGTGAGGGATATGAACAAGCAGTAAGCTATGCGCGACGCGGGTTGTTTACCTGGGGGCATCTAGTACCAATACCGATCCGGTAAACTTGAATAATTATTATTTAATCAGTGTTTTTTCACCCGCACTCTTCAAAGCGATATATAATAGCGCATTATAAATACTACTGCTCTACGTATCCTTACTGGACTTTTGCCCCAAGTCTTGCGGTTAAAAGAAGTGTTGGTCACTTTGGAAACTAAAAAGAGTATTGGCAAGTTTTGTGGGAAAACCAACATCTCAACCACTCAATACAGAGGATAACGAATCAAGACCTCATGGACCGAAGTGCGACAAGTGCCACTGCTATGAAAGAACCCAGCATGAAAGAACATAAACGACTTTTACTTATCGATGATGACCCCAACCTCATTTTGCTGGTAAAGGATTACTTGGAATTCCGAGGATACGAAGTCATCACTGCCGAAAATGGTCGCGAAGCTCTGGAAATTTTAGAGCAGGATATTCCAGACATGATTATTTGCGACGTGATGATGCCAGAAATGGATGGATACACCTTTGTTGAACAAGTCCGGCAAACTGAGCGCACTAGTTGGATTCCCGTACTGTTTTTGTCCGCTAAAGGACAAAGTGCCGACCGTGTTAAAGGACTTAACAAAGGCGCCGATGTTTATATGGTCAAGCCTTTTGAACCAGAGGAACTCGTCGCGCAAGTTGAATCTTCCCTCAAACAAACGATTCGTTGGAAAGAACACCAAGCCAAAGGAGGAGAAAACGGTTCTCGGATCCAAGTTCCCTTCGATGTACAGTTAACTCCTACCGAACTCAAGGTTGTTCAGTTTGTTGCACGAGGTTTAGCTAACCGCGAAATTGCTGAAGAACTCAACGTTAGTCAGCGAACTGTAGAAAGCCATGTTTCCAATATGTTAGGCAAAACCAATCTCCATAACCGTACCGAGTTGGCACGGTGGGCGATTGAAAACCAAATGGCTTAAAAGTTGGCGCCATAAATTTCAGTTTCATCAGTTAATTGTTGTGATGCTTTAATGTCCGAACTTTCGGTCGCAATACAAGCTTCATACATGTCGCAAGCTCACGCTCTTAAGGTTAGAGCAGCTTAAAGGCGAGAGCGCAACATGCCGAAAACTTTCAACTGGTAAGAATGAACTAATAATATGGTGCTAGCAGAGAATAGAAGCATTTTGCTGCTTTTCATACTCAACTGTTAACTTATCAACACCCTGAGTACTTCATCATCTGGACAATGATGAGTACTAATATTCAACTCGATTGCTGTCAATAAAGTTGATTTCACAAGCGCTGGCTTCATCTACTGGTAAAGGTTGAAGTCAGCTTTTATTTTTTTGTCGTTGTCAAAATTCATTAGTTGTATTGTATCGATTGACTGCAAAAATGTAAATCCGTGCTACAGCAATAGTGTTACAGATAATACTGTTTTTCCTACGTATATAAAAATTAAACTCGCTATGAAACTAGAATTATTGCTCAAATTGAATCGAACAATCCGCGTCATTGGTTTCGATGATGCGCCATTTATTCGCGGTTCAAAAGAAAATGTAAATCTAGCGGGAATTATTTGCGCGCAAACCCGGTTTGAAGGAATGGTGTGGGGACAAATTCAACAAGATGGTTTTGATTCTACCGATACAATATGCAATTTACTTATCGGTGGTAAGTTTCTGCCACAATTACATATTGTGTTACTCGATGGAATTGGATTTGGGGGATTAAATTTTGTTAACTTACCTGAATTGTGCGCGCGTTTACAAATTCCTTGTGTTGCTGTAATGCGAAGAAAACCCGATTTAACGGCAATGTTAGAGCCAATAAATCGTTTACCTTATCCTGAAAAACGATTAGAGCTACTAAGGAGCGCAGGAACAATTTATGAATTCCCACCTTTTGTTTTTCAAGTTTGTGGTGAACATCCTTCGGTTACAGCATCTGTACTACAGCGGTTAACTGACTGCGGTAAAGTTCCTGAAGCTTTGAGATTAGCTCATTTAATTGGAGCAGCAGTAATCAAAGGTGAAAGCGGCAGTTCTGCTTAAAATATAATTACTTGTGGTTTAATTTAACGGGGATAAAAACGTGATTCAATTTCAACCACCTGGTTTTGGGCAAAAAGTTATTCCAACGTCGCAAGGGAACATAGTTTACTACACTCAAAGTGTCGCTCCCTGGTTAATAGACGAACATCAAAGACCCACGCTTTTATTTTTGCATAACTTTGGTGGTGGCGCCTCTGCTTATGAATGGTCTAAAGTCTATCCAGCTTTTGCTGCAACACATCGAATTTTGGCGCCTGATTTAATTGGTTGGGGAGATTCCGCGCATCCAGTTCGTAACTATACTATTAATGATTATCTAACCACGATTACAGAATTTATTAATCAAACTTGTGATTCTCCCGTTACAGTTATTGCATCTTCATTGACTGCTGCTTTAGCAATTCGACTTGCTATTACTCAACCAAGTTTATTTAAAAAATTATTTCTAATTTGTCCTTCCGGATTTAATGACTTTGGCGAAGGCGCCGGTAGACGACTTCCACTTGGACTTATCAGTTTACCCCTGTTAGAAGACTTGATATATACACTTGGCGCCGAAAATGAATTAGCGGTTCGTAATTTTTTACAAAGTTTTCTCTTCGCATCACCTCAACTTGTTACCCAAGAAATGGTACAAGCATATTTATATAGCGCACAACAGCCAAATGCAAAATTTTCAGCTTTAGCATTTCTACGCGGTGACTTATATTTCGATTTAAGTCTATATATTCAACAACTGATAATACCAACAACGATATTTTGGGGAGAACAAGCACAGTTTACGCGCCTCCGTCTTGGGCAAAGATTGTCATTGTTAAATACAACTGCTATTCAAAACTTTTATACAATACCTAAGACCGGAATTTTACCTCATCTTGAGGCGCCAGCCGTTCTAATTGGAATTTTACAAAGACATTTATAGAGTCACGCTTCAGCACTAAATTTTAGAAAATTCACGTATAAAAAAATACTATTTATGGCGTAGTATGTAATATAATTAATGAATATGAGAATAATACTTATTAACATAGTACTTATAAGTAATAAAAAAATAGCTGTGCTGGGAGCAATAAAAAGTTTCAACTCAAACCAATATTAGAGTAATCTACATAACTGGCAGGGAGAATTGACTTGTTACTACAAATATTGAATAGTATATCTGACCCAATATTTGTCAAAGATTCACAGCATATTTGGGTTTTTTTAAATGATGCTTTCTGTGATTTTATAGGATATAAGCGAGATGCATTAATTGGAAAAACAGACTATGATTTTTTTCCCAAGGAAGAAGCGGATGTTTTTTGGGAAAAAGACGAACAAGTTTTTTTAACAAATGAATCTTGTGAAAACGAGGAGTTTTTTACTGATTCATTTGGCTTAACTCATATTATCTCTACAAAGAAAACATTATTGATAGATGAGAATGGTAATAAATTTTTAGTTGGTACGATTCGAGATATAACAATTAATATTGATAAGTACCGTCATAGTGAAGAAGCGCTTAAGAATGCATATGCTCAAATGGAAACGCTTGTTATAGAAAGAACCAAACAATTAGCAGAAATTAATCAAGTGCTACAAGCAGAAATAGCAAAACACCAAAAAACTGAGTTAGGACAGCGTGCGTCACAACAAAGACTGTCATTACTTATTGAACAAATACCTTTAGCAATAATCGAATGGACTCCCAATCTTGAAGTGCAGTCATGGAACCCAGCAGCAGAGAAAATATTTGGATATACCGAAAACCAAATAATTGGTTGTAATATTGAAATGTTAATTCCTGAGCATGTAAAAGAGCATGTTGAAAAAATTATAGGCAATTTGTTGACATCACGAGTAGGTAACTATAGCGTGAATGAAAACTTAACGGCAGACGGTAGAATAATTATCTGCGAATGGTACAATAACCCTTTAGTGACTCGAACTGGGGAAGTTATAGGAGTTGCGTCGATTGCAATTGATATTACTGAACGTAAACAGTTAGAAGCAGAACGTCAAATTGCACTCTTAGAACTTGAAGAAGCTTTAGATAAATTGCAAAGAACCCAAATACAACTAGTTCAAAATGAAAAAATGTCGAGTTTAGGACAAATGGTTGCAGGTATTGCTCACGAAATTAATAATCCTGTAAATTTTATTTATGGCAATCTTGTCTATGCTAAAGAATATTGCCAAGACTTATTTAAAATATTAAAGCTTTACCAACATAACTATCCTCAACCAATAAAACAGATTCAAGATTGTATACAAGATATTGACTTTGAGTTTATTGAAAAAGATATACCGTTAATACTTAACTCGATGAAAATGGGAGCAGACCGAATTCAAAAAATAGTTGTTTCTCTGCGAAATTTTTCACGGTTGGATGAGGCTGAAATGAAAATTGTAAATATCCATGAAGGCATTGATAGCACCTTGATGATTTTACAAAGTCGTCTTCACCAACAAAATAGGCGCCCAGAAATTGCTGTAATTAAGAATTATTCTGATTTGCCTTTAGTGGAGTGTTTTGCAGGACAACTCAATCAAGTATTCATGAATATTTTGATAAATGCAATAGATGCATTAGAAGATTCATTTTTCAATAATCAGATTCAAGATAAAGAAGTTTTAAAAATCACTATTAACACTCAACAAATTTCACAAAATAGTATATTAATCAGCATTCGCGATAATGGTTGTGGAATTCCAGAGCAAATACAGCAAAAAATATTCGACCCATTTTTTACAACCAAACCAGTTGGTCGAGGAACTGGGTTAGGTTTATCTATTGCTTACCAAATCATTATCGAAAAGCATCAAGGTAAACTTCGCTGTATTTCTAACCCAGGAGAAGGTACAGAATTTCAAATTGAGCTTCCTGTGGGTAAGGCGCCTGTTTATCTGGAACGGGCAAGGATGCCCATTCCACAAGAGATCATTCCACAAGAGATCATTCCACAAGAGATCATTCCACAAGAGATCATTCCACAAGAGATCATTCAACAAGAGATAATTTCACAAGATATGGAAAATTAAAGTTCTTGATTCATTACGGCAGCTGTTCTATTTTTATCAAGCTTTAGAAGCAGCACACCTAGTGGAGGTAAGCATAAATCTAATGAGAACTCGCGATTGTGCATCGACCAGTTATCAGTCCACTTACCTCCTAAGTTGCCCATATTACTACCGCCGTACTTACGCGCGTCACTGTTAAATAACTCAGTGTAAAAACCTGGTTCAGGAACGCCAATGCGGTAGTGCGAATGAGGTTGTGGTGTGAAGTTACAAACCACGACAATAAAATCGTTTGTGTCTTTGTCACGACGAATAAACGCAGCAACACTATGACGGTTATCGCTACAATCAATCCACTCAAACCCCTCTTGGGCAAAATCTTGGGAATATAATGCAGGTTCACTGCGGTAAAGATGATTTAAGTCTTGGAAAAACAGCTTTAACAAATGGTGTGGTTCGTGCTGTAACAAACCCCACTCCAAATCACCCCAAACATTCCACTCACTCCATTGCCCAAATTCCATGCTCATAAACATGGTTTTCTTTCCAGGATGAGCAAACATGTATGAGAATAAACACCGGACGTTAGCAAACTTTTGCCATCTATCACCGGGCATTTTCCCAATAATATTACTCTTACCATGCACCACTTCGTCATGCGATAGCGCCAGCATGAAGTTCTCGCTGTGGTTATACCAAATACTAAAAGTAATATTGTTCTGGTGGAACTGACGGAACCAAGGATCCATGCTGAAATAATCTAGCATGTCGTGCATCCAGCCCATATTCCATTTCAAGTTAAAACCTAGTCCACCTACATATGTAGGCCAAGATACCATTGGCCAAGATGTGGACTCTTCAGCTATCGAAAGTACACCTGGAAAATAGCTAAACAATAAATGATTGACTTGGCGTAAAAAATCGGCAGCTTCAATATTTTCTCTACCACCATATTGATTTGTTACCCATTCTCCTTCTTTACGGCAGTAGTCAAGATAAAGCATTGACGCTACAGCATCGACACGAATTCCATCAATATGATATTTATCAAACCAGAACAAAGCATTCGCTACTAAAAAGTTACGAACTTCATTCCGCGAATAATTAAATACAAGCGTACCCCATTCTTTATGTTCACCTTTACGGGGATCGGCATGTTCATAAAGATGTGTACCGTCAAAGAATGCTAAACCGTGTCCATCTTTAGGAAAATGTCCTGGCACCCAGTCTACAATCACGCCAATCTCATTTTTATGACATTGGTCGATAAAGTACATAAAGTCTTCAGGAGTACCATATCTTGAAGTAGGTGCGTAATATCCAGTTACTTGATATCCCCAAGACCCATCAAATGGATGTTCAGCAATTGGCAACATTTCAATATGGGTGTATCCCAATTCTTTCACGTAAGGGATAAGACGTTCAGCAAGTTCACGGTATGTTAAAAAGCGGGCGCCTGGGTTTAGTTCAGAAACAGGAACGACAGGTGCATTTGTTCCATCTGGATTTTTGGGTATGTTTGCACTAGCACCGTGCATCCACGAACCTAAATGAAGTTCATAAACCGATATCGGTTGGTTAAGTGGTTCTGCATGGCGCCGTTTTTCCATCCAGTCTTCATCTTGCCATTGATACGAATTTAGGTCAGTGACAATCGAAGCTGTTTTAGGACGAGGTTCTTGTTGAAATCCGTAAGGGTCACTTTTTTCGTAAATGTGCCCATCATTGTTCTTTATTTCATACTTATAATGTGTGCCTACTTCAAGTTCAGGTATAAATAATTCCCAAACCCCAGTAGCACCCCTACGCATCTGGTGTTTACGTCCATCCCAGCTATTGAAATCACCGAGTACCGAAACGTTACGTGCATTAGGCGCCCATACAGCGAAATAAACACCTGTTACACCATCAACGGAAATAAAGTGCGCTCCTAATTTCTCGTAAATGCGATGATGATTTCCTTCCGAGAAAATATGTAAATCAAACTCGGTCAGACGAGGAGAGCGAAAAGCATAAGGGTCATAGGTAACACGCTCGTGTTCACCTTCTTTAATACGTAACTGATAATTATTTAATTCTTTAGCTTCAATTCGACACTCAAAAAAGTGCGGGTCATGCACACTCTCCATTTCAATTTCTTTTCTTTCTTCAGGAAGAACTACCCACACTGCACTGGCATTTGGTAAGTAGGCTCGCACAGCCCAGACGTTTGTACCATTTTGGTCAATAAGGTGAGAACCAAGAATTTCAAAAGGGTCATGATGCTGGTTCCAGATGATGCGGTTAACCTGTTCAGGAGCGATGGTGGTCATAGACATGGAGCTACCTACGTGAGCGATTTATTGGTTAAGTAAATTTGCTTTTTTATTTATTTCTATATATATTCTTTACATTTATTTTCAATTTTGTCGCTACTTAGGCGGGAAATATGGATATTTTAACCCCTGTACGGGCGGGTTCACCTAAATACTCGTTATTTAGCAGGATATAGGTAAACCCGCCCCTAAAAATTCAAAAATGGAAAAACTGACTTTAAGGCACTACGTATACGCAGCAGAAAAATGTTTTCGCGAATCTTTGGGTCTAGTTTTGGGGGTGGAACTGCACTTAGTCGTGACTGTTGTTCTAAATATTCAGCAGCAGTCAGTGGTTTGCCGTCAACCGACGAACGCGCTGCTGTAATAATCTCTGTTCGTAAAATTTCTTCGGGAATATCATCTGCTGGTGGTAACGATAAAGCTGGTAAACGTAAACCACTGGCTACGATAGTTAAAACACTGGTGATAGCAACAATCATAATAAATGAAAATAGTTTTTTAATTTTTATATCCATTTTTCAAATCTCGTTCTAGGCAACAGTAGTAACCAATTGACAAAAAACCCAAATAGAAATAAAGACCTGCCAAAGACAAAAAGCTTCGTCAGGTCAGTATTTTATTTAAAACGGACAAAGAAAATAGTTCAGGAAAATATTAGTCGGATAGCGTTTGCATCCGAACATTTTCAAGGAAATATTATTTACTCCACACTAGACTCGAAACTCTGACTAAACAGTATAGTGAGGAGCATTTAGCGACTACTGAAAACAAGCCCGACTAATCTCAACTAAGGCCTAGGGAGACTTTGTAGCTTTAGGAGTTGCGGCGCCGGTAGCTTTAGGAGTTGCAGCACCAGTAGCAGGGGTTGTAATAGTTGTAGCAGGGGTTGTAGCTGCATCAGTTGGTTCTGCTGCACCAGGTGAAGCAGTACTTGCACCACCACCAGCATCACCACCGCCACCTTCGCAGGCGCCGAGAGTTGTAGCCAAACCTAAAACGAGAGCAATACCAAGGATTCTAATTTTCATAACTCCTCTTTCACCAAATGCGGCAATAAAATTTTAGCCTGTTGAATACCATACCGTATTTGTTGCTTTTTTTTAACCTTTTTTACATGACACATTCAAATGTGCTTTTGAGCATTAAATCAGTATTTAAGGTATTAAACAGGTTTTATTCTAGCTTGCGAGTCACAATATTGTTGGATATGGTACAGATTGCGGCTTTGTTCGTTTGCAAATTAATTATCATTTTGATTATTATACCAAAAATTGTAATTTCTTGCTAATGTCAAGCAATTAGGTGCCCATACGGTGCAGAAACCCGGTTTCTCACAAGCGTCTACAATAACTTACTCGTAATTCCAAATCAAAGTTATGGCTGTTCGCAAAAAAAACGTTGATAGTTCTGCAACGGGCGGTTGGTTCCGACGCAGACGTTCTCAACGCCGTAATTCAAATTCATCTGTATTACATGATAGTACTAACGTTCAAGAAGGTAAACAAAACAACTTACCTGCATCGCAAATCACAGGTGTATCTCAAAAGGGGAATAAGCAGCAGACGTATAAAAATGGGAGTATTTCTCAGACTTCGACTCAGGGGTTAAATAAAAAACAGCGTCCACGTCCAACATCTAGTAAACCATTAGGTAACTTAACTCAATCACGTCCTTTGGCAGAACAAGAAATTCCTGTAATGTATAATGCAGCTGCGACCATGCCCTCTTGGTTGTTGCGTTTATGTTCGTTGCAGCGTTATACTTCAGTGCTATCGTTTTTACTCGTAGTCTCAACGTTGATTGCGTATGGTTATACTGTTTATTCCCAGCAACTGTGGAGTAAGTCGTACCGAAAGTTGCAAGATTTGCAGCGTAACGAGCGACAGTTGACGATAACAAATAATGCTCTCAAAACTAAAATAGCTGCCGAAGCAGAAAACAAGAGCGCTGGTTTAACTTCTCCAAGTCCCGCAAGTCAAATTTTCCTACCTGCGGCGCCAAATTCAAAGCCAGATACTCCATCTACCGTTGTAAATACACCCCAAACGCCAAATTCTATCCCTATTGGTTACTAATTAGTGCGCTCGTAGAAAGTGCTGAGTGCTGAGTAGTAACTCCTAACTCCTAACTCCTAACTCCTAACTCCTAACTCCTAACTATACTCAGCACTCAGCACTCAGCACTTTTAACTCATAATTATGCAAAAGTTACCACCAGGCAAAATTAAATTCCGAAACCTCCCCAAGGCAGAATTCAAAGGTCGGCAGCGACAAAATTCCAAAAATATATCGAAAGATATAAAAGATGATGATAATAGTACTGTTGTGGCGCCACCCATAACAGCAAATTTTAAACTGCGTTTATTTACAGTTTGGGGAGTGCTAATCGCAGCAGGTATTGGTTTAGGTATAAATCTATATAATTTACAAATTGTTCGCGGTCCGAAGTTGACGCAAAAGGCTCGAAATCAGCAAATGGTTAACTTAAGACCCTATATGCCTCGCCGACAAGTAATAGACCGTAATAAAAATTTATTGGCAGTTGACCGTCAAGTTTATACTTTACACGCTCACCCAAAGCAATTTAATAAGCCGCGTCATCAGGTGGCATCCGAACTGGCGAAAATTTTAGACCAAGATGCCAGTAAGCTAGAAAGTCGGTTTGCCGCTCAAAATAGTAATATTTTGTTAAATTCTGCTTTATCAGAGGCAGTTGCAGACCGGATAACCGGATTACGTTTTGATGGTCTTGAACTGCGGCAAAGATACGCACGCTACTACCCGACCCAAGAATTAACCTCCGAAGTCGTAGGGTATGTCAATCTTGACCGTCGAGGACAGGCTGGAGTTGAATATAGTCAAGAAAAGCTTTTAGAACGTGCCACACAAGCAGTTCGTTTGAGTCGTGCTGGTAATGGCGCCTTAATGCCAGATTATGCACCAGAAGGGTTCCCAAATTTTGATGATATGGGAATGCAACTGACAATTGATACCCGTTTACAGCGCGCGGCTCGTTCTGCATTAAAAAATCAGATGAAACGTTACAGTGCAAAGCGTGGCGCCGTAATAGTAATGGATGCTTATGACGGTTCGCTGCTCGCAATGGTAACACAACCGACTTACAACCCAAACGAATATTCCAAAGCGGATATTTCACTATTCAGAAATTGGGCAGTTGCCGACTTATATGAACCAGGTTCTACCTTCAAACCATTGAATGTAGCTATTGGTCTTGAGGCAGGAATTATTAACCCCGATGATGTATTTAGGGACTCAGGAACAATTCAAGTTGGCGACCGTACAATCAAAAACTCAGAAGACAAACGTTACGGAAGCATTAATATTGCCCAGATTCTCAAATTTTCTAGCAACATCGGGATGGTGCAGATGATGCAACGTATGCGCCCCAGCGTTTATTATGGTTGGTTAGAGAAACTAGGCTTAGGGCAAGGTATGGAGACAGACTTACCATTCTCCGTTGCCAGTCAACTTAAGAGTCAGGAAGAATTTATCACTACCCCAATTGAGCCAGCAACAACATCCTTTGGTCAAGGATTTTCGCTCACGCCATTACAACTAGTACAAATGACAGGAGCATTAGCGAATGGTGGAAAATTAGTAACTCCTCACGTCGTTAAAGGATTATTTGACAGTAAAGGTCAAATGCACTATACACCAACACGACCGGAAGCCCGACAAATTTTTTCACCAATCACAGCACAAAAAGTAGTAGAAATGATGGAAACGGTTGTTTCTACTAAAGGTACAGGTAAAGAAGCACAAATAAATGGTTATCGCATAGCAGGTAAAACAGGTACTGCTCAAAAAGCCAATGCTGGTGGTGGTGGTTATATGGCAAACGCCAGAATTACAAGTTTTATAGGAATACTACCAGTAGAATCACCTCGTTATGTTGTACTAGCAATAGTCGATGAGCCAAAAGGCAAAGATGCATACGGTGGTACTGTCGCGGCGCCTATAGCTAAAGAAGTAATGGAAGCACTAATTACAACAGAACAACTTCCACCAAGTCAACCAAGATAAAAAACATTACGCCTCCGTAGAGACGCGATTAATCGCGTCTCTACAACAAATCATTCTGGTAATTTATATTGTCCAACGATTCGCTTTGCAAACTCCGGTACATGTGCTTCTAACTTCTCTGGATGTTGTCGTTTTACGTACAAATAATTGCGGGTAAAGTGCGAGTCAATCGAAAAGCGCGCATATTCTAAACCTTTAGGCCCAATTTTTTCAATCACCACTCCCATTAATTTAGCTGCCCACATTGGCAAAGTCACGCCCTTATCGTAAGCGGGTATACTTTGTTGAACTGCGGCTTTTCTATCTCCCTGTGACATTACAGGTTGCGTGTCAATTTGGTCTTTAACCAAATCGAGCATTTCTTTCCCTGTATCATTTCGCACCAATATCCACTGCCAACCAAACGGTGCCCCCATATACCCAACAACTAAATCAGCCAAAGAATTTACATAGTCAAAGCAACTCATACACGATGGTGCAAATACATCTTTGAGTTCTTTTGTATTTAAGCCAAAAAATGGCACTAACTCCGTTGAACCATCTTCGTGCTTAAAGTGAACACGAAAATCTTGCATGAACTCGTAATAAACAACCGTATCCGGTGATTTACTTGTAGTATCCAGAAATTTTTGTAACCCAGCGCGCGTCACGTTATCAACGCAAGGTGTACCCAAAACATATAGCTTTTCTAACCCTAGTTGTTTCTCAACTGCTCGCAACGCTTGAATTTGGCAACCAACACCAATAACTAACAACCGCTTCATTCCCGACTGTTCAATTTGTTCTAGTACAGAAAGATTCGGTGATAAAGTCGGCTTATTAACGCGCGCTGCCAATACTTCTTCGGGAGTGCGGGCAATAACAGGCATTGGGCCAAATCTATCTTCCTTAGTGTTTTGTACACAAACAACACCTTCGACCATACCGCGATTCAGCATCTCGATAGCAATCGAACTTACTATACCCGTCCACTGGGCGCCTTCAATAGGCTGCTGTTTACGTGCCGCCATCATTTCTTGATGTACCCCAAAATATACCTCATCGGGATTATCAAGATTACGAGTGGCGCCGTGACTTTGTAGTTCTAAAGTCTCGAACTGCTGATTAATAAAAGCGCAAGCTTCCTTGACATAATGAACATAATATGTATCACAAAGACCACACTCACTGCATAGCTCTTTGGCAGGGCGCCGGCTACCAGGCTTTAAAGCTTTAGCCTTCTTATGCTTGGGAAAATCTACTGATGTCATCGAAAAATTCTTATATTAAACATTAAACGATATTTTTAAACATACCTTAAAACAACATAGTTATACAGCAAACGCATAAAATATTACCTCATGTCATGAGTCGCGCACGAAGGGCGCAGTTTTCCCGCAGGGTAGCATTCTACAATAATTTCAGTTTTTAAAAGACGTAAAATGTCATGCTGAGGTACGAAGCATCTTGAAAATTTGAAATCTTTTAAAAAACGTAAAATGTCATGCTGAGGTACGAAGCATCTTGAAAACTTGAAATCTTTTAAATGATGTAAAATGTCATGCTGAGGTACGAAGCATCTTGAAAACTGGAAATCTTTTAAATGATGTAAAATGTCATACTGAGGTACGAAGCATCTTGAAAATTTGAAATCTTTTAAATGACGTAAAATGTCATGCTGAGGTACGAAGCATCTTGAAAATTTGAAATCTTTTAAATGACGTAAAATGTCATGCTGAGGTACGAAGCATCTTGAAAATTTGAAATCTTTTAAATGACGTAAAATGTCATACTGAGGTACGAAGCATCTTAAAAATTTGAAATCTTTTAAATGATGTAAAATGTCATGCTGAGGTACGAAGCATCTTGAAAACTTGAAATCTTTTAAATGATGTAAAATGTCATACTGAGGTACGAAGCATCTTGAAAATTTGAAATCTTTTAAATGACGTAAAACTAAAATATAAATAATATACAAAATTATTAATCAACATACATTATAATAGCTTTTTTCCCAGACGCTGCGTGCTGATAAAACTTGACTAAACCATCATAAAACATCAGCAACCAATTTAAAGCATCCTCACCATCTCTAACCCAAATACCTATTGGATATATCAAGGCTTCATCCATAGCTTGAGACAAAAAGTTAGCCCTTAACTTTTCCACTGTAATAGAAGACAAAACCTCCGACACCCTAGCAACTTCATCAGGAAGTAAATACCTTAATCCAATCCAACTATAGCCATAAAGCAGTTGATTTTCATCCCCTCCAACAGAATGGTTGCCAAATATTACCCATGATAAAGGTTCAGAACCAATTAAATCACCAGTTAGTAAAAAATGCAAACCATGCCATGTCTTATCAAGATATAAATAATTTATATCATCGTCTTGGTTATGTTTTGAGGTGAGCAGAGACCCTATTTATTCCTCATCCGTACAGCTTAAAAACTCAGTTAATTCATCAGTAGTCACAGCTTTTAAGTGACCAATCATTCCCATAATATTTATAATTTATCAACTTCTGTACAAAAAAATAAATGACAGGCGCCGCAGCTTATGGTGCTTTTACAGCAGTAATAAACGGAGATGTTACAGCTTGGGGTGCGATGGGTGTTGGTGCCATTGGTGGAGCAACAGTTTCGAGTTTTGTAGGTGGAATAGGAATTGTTGCACCTAAAATTGGTTTGGCATTTGGTATTGGTGCGGCGCCAATGGCTTACGTTGGTGCAGTTGTTGGACTTGCTGCGTATGGTATCGCAAAAATGTTAGACGTTGAATACTTTGAAACTCCCACACAACTTTTTGACCGTAGGTCAGAAAAAGTGCTGGAGGTGGAAACGTATTCAGCCGCAGTTAATGAATTAGAAGCTTTTTTATCTGGAGAAGATTTAAACCAAAAATTTGCCACTTTAGAAGTAGAGGACGAGTTAGAAACGCCAAGTGGGAAACAAATGGCATCGCGAACAACGGCGCCATCAGATATTTGGAAATGCTTACATACTTTAAAAGGACATACCGCAGCAGTGAATGCGATAGCAGTAAGTCCTGATGGTAAAACGATTTGAACTGCTAGCGATGATGGAAGTGTTATTGAATGGGATATAAAAACGGGCAAAAAACTCTATTCTTTTACTGGACAAGCAGGCGCCGTTTTATGTGTTGCTGTTAGTCCTGATAATGAGATGTTTGCCAGTGGTTGTGTAGACCGTAAAATAAGTAGTTGGCACTTACAGACAAAAAAATATCTTGGTATATTTAATTATTCTAGTTCTGCGTATTATTCAGATTCTCCTGTCAGCCATAATGGTTTTATTACTTCAATTGCCTTTAGTCCAGATAATAGAATTATTGCCAGTGCCAGTACTGATAAAACTATTCGGCTTTGGGGACGTTATACAAAAGAGTTAAAACGTACTTTAAACGGACACTCAGAAGCTGTTTTATCTGTTACTTTCAGCCCTAACGGTAGAATTATTGCTAGTGGTGGCACTGATAAAACTATCCGAATATGGAATTTAGAAGCTTTCGGACAACCATTAGTATTAGCTGGACATTCAGCAGCAGTGCAGGCAGTTGTTATTAGTCCTGATGGTAAAATTTTGATTAGTGGTGGCGCCGACTCTACAATTAAGATATGGAGTTTAGCAACAGCTAAAGTATTACGAACTTTAACAGCACATCAAGCTAGTATCATGTCGCTTGCTTTTAGTCCTAATGGGAATATGTTAGTAAGTGGTGGTAAAAACGGTACTGTTATAATCTGGAATAATATAGATAAGAATAAGTTAGTAACTGAGCCTTTGTTATGCGGTGAATGGTGGGAAATTTTAGATGTGGAAAAAGATGCTTGCGCTACTGAGGTGAAACGGGCATATTATAAATTGGCTCGATTATATCATCCAGATGTTAATGCGACTGCGAAAGCAAGAAGTGTAATGCAGGCAATTAATAAAGCTTATGAGGAGTTCCAAAACAAATGTAATGCTTGTTATTAATAAGCCTTTTGCTTTGTGTTCTTTGTGCCTTTGTGGTTTGTTATATGAAAGATATATTTTGAGATGCTTCACTACGTTCAGCATGACATGAAAGCACAGGCAGATGCCCGTGCTATAAAGCCCCCCTTATTAAGGGGGGTTGGGGGGGATCAAACAGGAATAGCTTCGGCAAATTCAGTTAAGAACTTAAACGCTTTAACTATATGACCAGCACATTCTCTGGGCGAAGTACTGTAATAAGAACGCCAAGCAGAAGCTTTATCTTCGTCATACCTATCTCCACGTTCGGGTCGCATTTCTAACCAAGCTAACCTAACAGCGTGACCAATTAATACATCTAAAACTATGTAATCTTCAATCTGTAAGTTAGGGTTTTCTGATGCAATGGCGCCTAATTCAATGAGTGCTTCAATACACACCTGTCGATATTCAGGAGATTCGATTTTATTAAGTAAATGCTCTACTCGTAGTGCAAAGTTTTTCTCTCCTGCGGTCATTTCTGCTAACATTACTTCACTATCTAAACGGTTGCGACGTTCGAGCTTATCGCCAATTACTACACCTTTACAGTGTTGCATTAACAGCCAAACTTGTTTATAAAAGTATGAAGGTACACGTCCAGTTGAACCTTCTGCTTTACGAAAACGGCGCCAACCTCCTTCAGGGGGTTCAATTTCTTCAGTTATTGGTGATACTGCTAACCAATTAATTTCGCTTGCTTTTTGTTTAACGTGTAACGATTCTTGCTTACGCAAAACATTACTCATGCCTGAATATTCGAGCATCACCTTTCTAAGTCTACTTTTAACTTCAAATGGCGATAACCGCATTAATTGCTCGTATGCTTCGTCTTGAGTAATTACTAATTCACCCGCAATTTCACTTGTTAGTAGTAAAATCAAATACCCAACACGTACTGTTAATAAACCTTTGAATAATTCAGGTTCAGATTTAATTAAATTACTCAGGTAAATTAATATTTCCTGGGTGAGCATCCTATCACGAATATCCTCACGACAGAAGTTATTAATTTTTTCTACAATTTCGCTGTGAGATAAAGGAACTGTGATAAGTGAGTCTTCGGTGTATGCTTTTCCTACTGCTATTTGCTTACCACGCACAATTAGACTTGTTACCACATCTGATAAGCTAATATCCGCCATTTGCCGCAAACCCGCAGCACCTCGAACTACTGCCCATAATCCCAATTCAGCAGCTTTCGTATAAACTTCGTCGAGCAAATCGCTAACCGTAACGCGCGTGTTTTCACCTCCAAACCCAGTATCAAATTCAAGTCCTTTCAAACTGGCAAGTGTTTGTAATAACTCAACTTGCTCGTAAATATTTTGTGAGGACTGTAAAGACGACAGCAGTTTTTCTAAATTTGCTTCGTACTCCATTTGAAATTCTTGCGTGTTTCTCAACTGCCAATTTTTGTCAACACTAAATGTTAGGTAAGTGCAACGCGGTAGAGCATTTTGAACGGAGGAATGCAAAAAGTCAAAGTATTGTAAATAATCTATACGCTCGATGGCGCCTGTTAATGTCAATTGATTGAGTTTTCCTAGCTTAACTCTAACTCCATTACAAACACCTTCTTTAAGCTCCTGCATTAATTCGAGTAATGCCTCGCTACCCACTTCTAACATTGTGTGTGTCAGCATTAAAGTTAAAGTTGGGCGCCCTAAATCGTTCCAGTATTTTTGGATATAAGCTAGTTCGCTACGAAATTGGTCTACCAAAAAATGATAGTCCAAGGTTAAATAAAATTGCTGTGAGTCTAAGAAAGATGGTAAAAATACTACCATCTCACCATTTAAACGGAAAAAGCGTGAAGTCGTCAAACTACGAGGACGACGCGGTGGGCGCCCAGTTAATGCCAGCTTATCGTTACGCCCTATTTGTGTATAAATGGCTATCAAATCTTCGGATTCGCGAACTTGTGTTGGCGCCACTTGCTTTGGCGTTTGCGTCTCGATACCGTAAACTTTGAGTTTATCTTGCAAATCTTCATCAGAAGCTAATAAAGCAATTTGCACAAGCGCTTCCCTAGTTTTACCCATTGTTAAGTGTCTGCCCAATGGGTCAATGTCACCAACCGCTATAAACCCTTCGCTAAGAAGTTTACCCAAATAGTACAAACTTTGCGCCCAAACCAAGGGCACATTTTCATTCGGTAAACGTTGCTGTGACTGCGGTTGTGCTTTTTCAGCTTCTATATGTTCTTGAGGTACATAGTAAAGTTCAGGCAGTAACTTTATACCATCGCGCTCAACCAGCAAAGTATCTAAACTATTTAGGTAAAATTCAACTTGTTCGTTGTCACCTCTAAATAACCCATCTAATACAAGATAAGTAAAAAATAAAGGCCATTCGCACTCAATATTTTCAAATTGCTTCAACTCCCAAGGTTCGTAGTGTAAACGGTGGGTGTCTTCTAAAACCGTTTGATGTCCATCACGCAAGAAACGCTTACAGCCATACTTACCCCCTAGCTTGTTGATAATATCGTTACGAGTCCGGTCACGTAAATCTAAATTTTCTACTGCAAAAGCTGGGAAACTAATCACGCTTAGTAATGCTGCATCAATTTCTTTAGAAGCTGACTCGCGTGGTAATAAAGATTCTAATGTAATACGAGCACGTGCAATTTCATCAGGTAGGGCGTGAATTACCGATGCTTGAGAACCTTTAACACCAAATAAATCAAGTCCATTTATTGCTTCTAAGGCAGCTTTCGCCATTCCTACAGAGCTAGCATTCAATTCAGCGTTGCCGTGATTGATTTTATTACCTCGTTCCCAAATTCCATAGTCGGGTGTACGATAAGCGCGTCCGATATAATAAACCAAATTCTGGACAAAATTAACTTCATCGAGCGTATAAATTATCTGTAACCCCGATGCGGTCATTTGCGCTAACATCAACAAAAATATTGATGTTGCATCAAGCTGTAGGTGTCCCCACTCGTCGTCACCAACTACGATATCTCCGGTGGTGGTATTGTATTTTGCGTGCAGTGCATCTAATGGTGACTGCGTGTGTTTAAATTGTTCCACCTTATTCGCTTGTCGCATCATCGCAAACAACAAGCCACGCATCAATTTAACCGTGCTAAATTCGAGTTCGTAAGTACGTCCGTTATCGTCATCGAGTTTCCGATACGCTAACCCTAAACCCCAAACCGCTAAAATACTATAAACATTATCGCGCACCCATGCATCGGTATAATCACCATGAGCAGTAATTGCTGTGCTTGCTGGCAGCAAACCTGTAATTGGATTTTGACGACTGAGAATAATCGTCTTTATTTGCTGGTAATAATATTCAAGACGAGTTTGCAGTTGCGAAGCAGTCTTCATAAAGTTAATGCGGGGATAACCAGAAAGGTGTTTAATCCTGTAGCTATTACGTTCTTTATAATGTAACGTTTTGTCACAAGTTCCGCACAAAGAAGGCGCCTTCTGTGCTACAGAAATTAAGTGTTAACTTTATTATCTACCGTTGGCGCCTCTTAAGTCGATATCTTAGAAACCGGGTTTCTATGTTGAGAAACCCGGTTTCTTGAAATCTTTACAAAATAGTATAAAAGTTATCTGTATTTTTATGTGCAATCTGATATTAATCAGAATATAGCTATAACTTTTATCGGGCTGATTAATACCATTTCAAAGGCTAAACTTAAAATGCTTCTACATCTACCAATCTTAATTAATTTAGTCATTGCCAACCAATACACTACATAATATTCAGTTGGTAATCATCAAGTTTGCATGGTTATTTAATAGCCCTCTTATTTTTGATAAGTGGGTTTACTTGTATAAATTATTACCTGTTGACGAGTTTGTAAAAATAGTTTAACTTCAGGACTAAAGCTGCTATCGTGTCATTTAACAGGTCGATGCATAAAATTGCGTTAATTTCGAGCGGCGCCACAACACATTAGCTGATATAAAGGAGTTTACAGTTTTCGGTGTCAATACCTTTAGGGAATAGTAGTAAATCTACCGAATTTGAGAAGACTAAACCTACCATAATTCGATTAAATTGTCTTAAAGGCTAAAAATAGTGGTTCAGATTCGGTAGAAGTTCATACTTAATCAAACCGATTGGTGAAATGGTGCTGTAATTAAATAAATTGCAGTAGTATCACTTACATTAGTTTTGGGTTTTTGTACTGAGAACTACTTCCTAAAGTCTTATAGCTTCTGATTTACACATTTTGAACATCAATTTATCAGTTTGCTTGACACAGATAAGGATAGTAGTAAAATTTACTCAACTCCAATACATGTCAGGGTAGTATCGTTCGCACAGCACTTTGGGTTGTGGGCAAATGTTACTCTTCATAAAAAAAGGCATCTACCGGATTTTAGTATTCCGGGCTAGTATTATGACTTAGCGATGCCCAATTTTGGATATCGATGTTGATTTCTTAAGGATTTATGGACAAAAGTCCGCAAGATGGCAGTACAACCCTCCTCTAAGCTTCGGAGAACTATCTCCCAGCGCGGGGGAGATATTAGGAGGTTAATATGCTTTTAGAAGATGCTCGCAATTCAGTAGTTGACGTTGCTGACTTGAACCAGCTCAAGCATGAATTAAATCGTTTGCAACCTGTAGACGTGGGTGACTATATCACGCAATTACCCGAAAAACAGCGTGCTATAGCTTTCCGTTTGCTCAATAAAAGTCAAGCAATTGATGTCTTTGAATATTTACCTCCAGAGGTGCAAGAAGAACTTATTGATTCTTTGCATGATGCTCAGGTGGTACAACTTGTTGAAGAAATGAGTCCAGACGACCGTGCGGAATTATTTGATGAACTCCCAGCAAAGGTTGTGAAGCGGTTACTACAACAACTTAGTACCGAGCAAAGACAAGCAACTGCCACTCTTCTTGGATACCCAGAAGGAACTGCTGGACGGGTGATGACAACCGAGTATGTTTGGTTGCGTGAAGGGTTAACAATTGGTGAAGCGTTGAGCAAAATTCGGCGCCAAGACGAAGACAAAGAAACGATTTACTATGCTTACGTCACCGACGACAACCGTAAACTCGTGCGAGTTGTGTCATTGCGGCAGTTATTGTTCACTTTTCCCGATGTTCTGATACGAGAAATTGCTAGCGACAGAGTTATTAAAGTTCAAACCGAAACTCCTCAAGAAGAAGTCGCGCGAATCATGAAGCGCTATGACTTAATCGCTATACCAGTAGTTGACCGCGAAGAACGACTCGTAGGTATCATCACGATTGACGACGTGATTGATATTTTGGAAGAAGAAGCAACTGAGGATATCCAAAAGTTAGCGGGTGTTAGTGGTGGTGATGATGGAGCACTGGCGCCTCCCTTAATGACAATTCGCAAGCGCTTACCCTGGCTTTTAGCAATTATGGCTTTGTATATCGGCGCCTCAAGCGCAATTGCACCGTTTCAACCAGTAATTGCATCAGTACCTCTGTTAGCGGTAATTATGCCTTTATTCTCTAATACAGGTGGAACGGTTGGTGTTCAAGCTTTGACAGTCACAATTCGAGGACTCGGTATTGGAGAAGTTACTCCTAAAGATACTCTGAAGATTCTTAAAAAAGAATTGACGGCAGGTCTAGGAACCGCACTCGCATTGGGCACAACAATGGTATTGCTATCAATGATTTGGGCATCTCCCAGCGAAAGATGGGTTGGAGTCATCGCGGGAATGGTTATGGCTACTAATACTCTAGTCGCTGTAACGTTAGGCACCTTTTTACCAATGGGTTTAAAGCGACTAAAACTTGACCCAGCACTAATTAGTGGACCTCTCGTAACTACAATGCTTGACGCAATTGGATTTATGATTTTCTTATCGCTAATTTCGTTCGCTTTGAATGTTCTTCATTTACAGCACTAAAAGGATTTTGGATTTTGGATTTTGGATTTTGGATTAAATTAATAATCTAATAACCCAATAATCTAAAATCTAAAATCTGAAATCTAAAATGGAAAGCTTTATAGCTATTTATGCCTACTAGCACCTGGAATCGTCATCACATTCTCTCTTTAGCAGATTTTACTCCTGTAGAATATGATGCAGTTTTACAAACTGCCGCCAGCTTTCGAGAAGTTTTATCACGCAGAACTAAGAAAGTACCAACTTTGCAAGGACAAGTTGTTGCGAATTTGTTTTTTGAGCCATCTACTCGCACTCGCAGCAGTTTTGAGTTAGCAGCAAAGCGTTTATCTGCTGATACGCTAAATTTTACCAGTGCTACTTCTTCGATGACGAAAGGAGAAACTATTCTCGACACTGCAAAAACTTATTTGGCGATGGGATGCGACATTATGGTTATTCGTCATACCAGCGCAGGTGTCCCAAATGCTGTAGCTCTAGAAATGGATCGTCTTGGTGAACGTGTCAGTGTTTTAAATGCTGGTGATGGTCAACACGAACATCCATCTCAAGGATTACTCGATTTATTTACTATTTGTAGCCTTATTGACCCGCTTCAACCTCGACTCGAACTTTTAAAAGATAAAAAAATTGCCATCGTTGGTGATATTTTACACTCACGTGTTGCACGCTCGAATATTTGGAGTCTAACTGCAAGCGGCGCCGAGGTTCATCTTGCAGCACCCCCAACACTTTTACCCAAATTATTTGCTGAATATATTAACGACGGTGAAGCAAGTGGACTGGATGGGCGCCGCAAATTATTTATACATTGGCACTTAGAGCCAGCACTACGCGATGCTGACTTTGTAATGACATTGCGTCTACAAAAAGAACGCATGACCGCTCATTTATTACCGAGTTTGCGTGAATACCACCAAATGTTTGGAATCACACGCTCAAAACTCAAATGGTGTAAGCCAAATGTAAAAGTATTACATCCAGGGCCAGTCAACCGAGGTGTCGAAATTAGCTCGGATTTAATGGACGACCCAGAATTTAGCTTAATTCAAACCCAAGTAACTAGCGGTGTTGCTGTTCGCATGGCACTACTTTATTTAATCGGTAGTGGTAAAGCTGTTTGACGGAAACATCTACAATCATCAAGCGTCAATACAGCTATGAGTTTAATCAATCCAATTAAAGCAAAACTTTAATTGGAAGCGCATCAGAGAAACCTGGTTTCTGAGTTTCTGAGTAACAGGCGACAAAACTAGCTGAGATTTCGGTAAGATAGAGAAGCTATATTTTTCTGCATCGCAGGTAAAACCAGCAACTGCCGCATATCCCAAGGAATCTCTCATGGTAACTTTAAAAATCGCCGTTTATATTGTTGTTACTTTCTTTGTACTGCTTTTCGTGTTTGGATTCTTATCGAATGACCCTTCTCGCAACCCCGGACGTCGGGATTTCGAGTAATGTCCCGATAATTAATCAAAGCACCCGCATTTTATGGAACGCGCTATGTTTCGTTTAACCATAAAATGCGGGCCTACGGCACTGCCTTGTAAAACAGATGGCTTGCCAATGAGCGGCAGCACATGTAAAAGTCTTTGATGTCGGAAGATTATACGCGCTCAGTTTGAGTCGTACTTCCGGCTTATAGTTGACTCTCTATAAGCTTACGTATGCTATATGCTTCATCCCGTTCTGCCGCCTTCGCAACCTCCTGTCCAAAATTTATTAGATAATAGTAATTCTCAAAATATCAGTACTAGTAAGGCGCCAGTTAAAATCGCCCTCAATGATAATAATCATAGTACAAAAAAACAGGCTAACTCATCTTCGCTCTCTGAAAACGCTTCTAAGAGTCTAGTTGCCCAAACCCCTGCTAAACCAACTCAACCAGAAAAATTACCACCTGAACTGACACCACCATCTACATCACAAGGTGCCGAAGTGCTGGGGTCTGGATTAACAGTTGGGTATTCGATGCAGCCAGATATTAATCAAGATGTTAATCAAACTGTTGCTAAAAGTCGTAATTTATCACAGCCTCAAGCATCCGCATTAGTAAAGCAATTAACAAAACCCTCACAATCAAACAATCAGCCCAGTACAAACGTTTCAAGTAGCACATTTCCATCAAGTCAACCACCTTTAAACTTTGAGTTTTACGCCCAAAATCAGCAAAATTCGCCTTCAACAATCGAATTTAAGTCCCGTCAAAATAACCAATCTACACCAACAAGTCCTCCACAGGCGCCACAACCATCCCCAACACCAAATCAAACACCCCAAACTACACGAAGAGTTATAGAAGTAGTTGCCGACCGTCAGGAGTATGACGAACAACGTCGAGTTGTGACGGCAGAGGGTAATGTAGTTGTAAGGTTTGATGGGGCAGTAATTGATGCTGACCGCTTGCAGGTAAATTTAGATAATTTAATCGCGGTTGGGGATGGTAATGTAGCACTAACGCGCGGAGACCAAGTACTGCGGGGACAGCGATTTACGTATAATTTTGTTCAAGATGATGGCGAACTAGAACGTGGTAGTGGTGAAATTTTCATTCCAACTGCTGGAACTGACTTTGCATTTGCAGCACCAGGTACAGCAACGAGTGCATCACTGGGAGTGCAAAGCAGACCTTTGAGTGACCGCATTCGTCAAAATCAACCCTTAACAGGTGTAGGAAGTCCTGGGGGTATTGATATTGGTGTTGGTACTTCCGCTAATGCTGCTAATATTCAGGCGCCAGGTACAGGTGGACAAGTACGACGAGTTCGCTTTGAAGCAGCGCAAATTAGTTTTTATCCACGTGGTTTGCAAGCACGCGATGTCACATTGACAAATGACCCGTTTTCACCACCTGAACTAGAACTGCGTGCCGATAAACTGACTTTAACGCGAGAGGCGCCACAGCGAGACAGAATAAGAACACAAGGACAACGGTTAGTCTTTGACCAACGCACAACTATACCAATTCCTAGAAATGAGCAGGTAATTGACCGTAGAGAACGCGATGTTCCACTAATTGCATCAATTGGATATGACGGTGAACAACGTGGTGGTATATTTGTCGAGCGAAGCTTTGAAGCATTTAGTTCTGATACGTCTAGTTTCACAATAACACCACAGTTTTATGCTCAAAAGGCAATAACTGGAAGCGATAATTTTGCTTCGCTGTTTGGTCTAAAATCTCGGCTTAATGCTGTTTTGAGTCCTACAAGTCGCTTTGAAGGAAATGCCAGATTTGAGACTTTAGACTTCAGTAAAATTGAGGATACTTTTCGGGCTAATTTGCGATACCAGCAAGCACTCGGCGCCCAAAACCCGCATATTCTTAACTTAGAATACAGCTACCGCGATAGATTCTATAACGGAACGCTGGGTTTTCAACGAGTGCAAAGCAGTTTAGGAGGTGTACTTCTATCGCCTGTTATACCTTTAGGCAAAAGTGGTATAAATTTGACCTATCAAGCCAGCGCTCAATTAATTGATGCAAATACAGATAGATTAGACCTTTTGGTAGCCAGACGCGATAATGACCGCATTTCTTTAGGACGATTTCAAACTAATGCCAGACTCTTTGGTGGGTTGCCTTTATGGAGAGGACAAGCGTTACCTCCTACACCAACTGAAGGTTTGCGCTATACACCTAACCCACTTGTACCTTACATAACCGCTTACGGTGAACTTAATGGTACGACTAGCTTTTATACCAGCGGTAATAATCAAAGCACTTTACTTGCTACCGCTGGTATACAAGGACAATTTGGCAATTTTTCCAAACCCTTTTTAGATTACACAGCCTTTAATGTTAGCTATACTCAAGGTTTAAATAACGGTTTGTCGCCGTTTCTATTTGACCGTGCAGTTGATAACAAAGTACTAAACCTAGGTGTGGTTCAACAAATTTACGGACCATTCCGACTTGGGCTTCAAACCTCAATCAACCTTGACAATGGGCAAAGTCTTAGCACCGAATATTCGTTAGAATACAGTCGTCGTACTTACGGTATTACGCTACGCTACAATCCTGTTCAAGAATTAGGAGGCATTAGTTTCCGCATTAGTGACTTTAACTGGACTGGTGGTACTGACCCATTTTCTGATCCGACTGAGGTTAAACCAGTAGTTGGTGGTGTGGAGCAGCGATAAAGTGTTTTTTATATCATTCGTTTAACTCTTTTTTAAGTAAATCTGCTCGACAACATCCCCATCGCCAAGGATGTCTTTGTTCTTTGTTGGTATGGGAATAACTAGCCCAAACGCTACCATCGGCAGCTTCGTATATAAACTTAATTGCTACAACGTATTCGCCATAATTGGCAGTTGTAACTTTGACTTGTTCTCCAACAATAAATGTTTCTCCACTGCTTATGGTCACTTCCTCTAAATTCTTGTATGGAGGTGGTTGTGGCTTTTTAAGCTGCGGTTTTTGAAATGCTGGTTTTGGCGGTCTATCTTCTTGGTTTTCTGTAACTTCTTTCTGCACCGAAGCCGACTCAGAAGGCGCCTGGGATAGGGGTGTAAGCTCTTTTTCTAGAGCCGACTCAGGGCGCTTTAAGTTCGTTTGTGTAGCTTCGCGAACAGAAGTAGACTCCGACTGAGTTTCAGATGGCGGTGCAACTTCTTCAGTCTTTTTAGGTTTGATGCCTAGTAATTTTTGCGAGTCTGGTGGCGGACTTGTTTTTTCTGCGTCAGCCAACACATCCTGCTGAGGTCTTTTAGGTTTAATACTCAACAGTTGCTGCTCCGGTGCGGAAGGAGTTTCTGGTTGAGAGGAGTCTTTATTGGATTTTGATTTTGATTTAGGCATACCGAAGGATAATGCTACTTACAATTACTGCTGCTAACCGTTCTTTTTTTATTTTAAGGCTGTGGTTTTTTAAGGACAGGTGGTTGTGTTGGACCACTTGGACCATTAGAACCTGGGCCTTTTTTGGGAAAAGGTTTTTTGGAGGCGCCATCTGGTGGACGACGATAACCTCCTCCTCTATTTTTATCAAAGGGTTTGCGTCCAAAACCTCCTGGTCTTCCTGGAGGCGCCAGTGATGCAATATTTTCGGCTGACTGAATCACTAAATCGGTACCCACACGTTTGACCTTGAACTCCCAAAAGTTTTTTGCAGCTTTGGGTGGCAAATATCCCAGTAGTTTAAGCTTGAAGTATTTTGGCACATCATCAGGTTGAAGCGCAGCCCGTTGTATCTTAACTACTATTAAGCCTTTTTGGTTTTCTTGAAAAACTACTTCCCCTTGTATCGAAAATTCATCTGCTTTATATAGCAAGTCTGTTTTTTCCAATTCTGGATGAAGAGTTTCTGGTTCCCAAATACCGGCTATCTGTACGTGTAGAGGTATAGGAGATTCTTCTTTAGGGGTTTTTGGGTAAACTACCCACAAATGTTCTTTCTCCAAATCGACGATTGACGATTTTACCAAACCAAGGACTTTACCCTTAACAACCGCGTCGATAATTGTACCGTCAGGTGCAAGCAATATTCCCTTGTTGATTTCTTCAGCGCTAGGAGTGTATTTTCCCCACAATAAGCCAATAGCTCGATACTGCTGTGGCTGAGTTGGCTTTGGAATTGGTTGAGATAATGGTGGGTTGGAAGCTGGTGGCGAGGTCTCGGTAGTAGTATCACTCATGTTACAATCTCATCAAAGTATACGAAATAAGCATTGTTATTGTTACATTGAACAATGCTTTTCTCTTCAAATTGTCAAAGTTATTTATAATACTGCATTCACAATATATTACGCAAGTAGATTTACAATTATTGTAGAAAAGCATTTGAAATACATTCTACGCCTTGCATAGATAAACGTTACTTGTTAACTCATCGCTCTGTATCTCACTTGTGTTGGCATGTTTATAAAAATATAAAAACAATATTAGGTCATTTGTTGGCTACATATTTAGTTAACTTCTAATTTTACGTGAAGATTTGCTGAATTAACTTAAGTATTCTTACGAATTTATCCTCTAACCACAGCATCAAATTATCCAGCCACTCCAAAATCGTTTCCAAGATATGTTTCTCGTACCTGACGCTCGTTGCTCTAATTTCCACAAATTCAGGTTTATCATCCGAAGTAGGTATTTGATCAGCTTGTTTTATGTTAACCCTGTCTATAAGATTCAAAATTAGAGTATCTGATTCGACTTGTTGAGTTATAGCAGGTTTTTTAGGGTTATGAGTTAAATTACCCTTTATGTAACTGCTCTTAACCATTTGACTAACTTTTCGCGTCGCTGGTTGTTCATCATGACAAGATTGATTTAATAATCTTTGGCTTGCGCTAAAAGTTAGACGCTTACTAGTTGAGACTGCTTGATTTTCACTCCGTAGCTCTTCTCCAAACAAATCGTCAAATGTCAACCATAAGTCTTCAGTTTCGTCTGCTACCTGCTTTAACTTTGGTAATGTTGCGTTATATGACGGATATAATTGATTATTTGTAACTTCGCCATATTGACTATTAACTGTAGATTTGACAAAAAAATGATTAATGGCATTCATGACGAGCGTGCCAATGGATGCTACTAAGCTTTGATTTTGATTATGGCGCCTCACTGTCAACATACTCGATTCGAGGTGAGCAACAAAAGTATCTAGACCAGATATATATGATTGTGTAGATAATTGTGTAACAATTTCTTGATTTTGTTCCGAGTTGTGTTCAGTTGGAATTATATTGCCGCCTGTTAACTTATGTAGTAATTGGTCTATTTCAGGTAAGAAATTTTTGTTAGACTGTACTTGCGTGCCAGATAAATGCCATAATCGCCAATACTCCACTACCTCTGCCACTATTTTATCTTGTATCATTTGCTGCTGCTTTAAAGTGAGTATATCAAGCACTTTATTATCTTCTGTTACCAATACTATATGTTTATTTCCTAAATGAGTTGCAATTCCTTGCACTTTTGATAAATACCCTTTTACTGTATCATTTGTTTCTAATTGCTGATGATATTTTACGTAATCTAATTTTTCTGGTACAGAATTTGTACTTTTTTGAGGGCGTGATGGTATTTTTTTTACCATTTCTAGCATATGGACAATTGCTATATCAGAATCAAGAGTATTTTTGTTCTCAATAGTATTATTGTCTGAGTTTAACTGCCTCTGTTGCGGCGCCTCTGCGTGTCGAAGTTGTTTATCAGCAGAATTTACAGCTTTCTGAATTAGTGCAAATACAGGATAAAGTAATGCTTCTAACGACCAATTAGCACCAACTCGTATTGTGCGCCAAGTGCGGAGCGCCGAGTCACCGAAACGCTGCGACTGGCGGGAGAAAAAGTTAAAAAGCCTGCTTTGATAGCGACTGGAAGTCATGATAAAAATGGAAACTGTAAACGACTGGCAGAAAATAAGCGTGATTGGTCAAACTGAAACCATACTACCTGTATTAAATAGCTTTTATAACCAAAATTTAAAATACGTAAATACTTAATAGGTGTTAAAAAAGCATACATATTAGATCCAGGATGAAATCTTTATTCAAGTTAAAGACTGAAATATAGTAGCTCAAATATGACTCCTCAAAACCCTGCAATTGATACCAAATCAATTATCACCGCAATTGATAACCTCCGCGCCCTATGCCAAACCGAGGTTCAAGCTGCTTGGCGATATTCACTTTTAGATTTGACGGCAAATCAGGTATTTCAAGAAGATATATCAAAATGGGATGGCGCTAGTACTAACGATAAAGGACATATTGCTTGGGAATCTGGACGCAGGATTTTATGGTTAGCGCAGAAAATTACTGTTCCCGAATGTTTGGTGCCAAGCTATTCACTACAAGGAAAGTCGTTACGTTTAGCTTTGGTATGGTGGGCAGAAGATGTGCAAGTTTATGTTAATGGTAAACTTGTTGCCGCCGGAGATTTATTTGACTTTTCACCACGTATACTGTTATCGGAAGCAGTTACAGGTGGCGATGATTTTATTGTAGCGCTGCGCTTAGTTAGTCCGTTGCATGACTCCGGCGCCTTGATGCGTTCTCATCTCGTTTTTGAGTCTGGTACTGCTGATGACCCCGGTTTCGTCGCTTCGGAGATTGCTGTTGTTAAACAATATTTAGAAACTTTTGCACCTGATAGGTTATCTGTTTTGGCTGAAGCTGTTAATGAGTTTTACCACGGAGACACTCTTGACACAGAGAGAGGGTATCTTAAAGTATCGGGGGATTTTAAATCTAAAACAATATATCTCCTCGGTCACGCGCATTTGGACATGGCCTGGTTATGGCAAGTTGAAGAAACTTGGCGCGCTGCACAAAATACTTTTGAGTCAGTATTAAAGTTACAGCAAGATTTTGCTGATTTGGTTTTTTGTCACTCAACTCCCGCTTTGTATGCTTGGGTAGAAGAAAATCGTCCTGATTTATTTGCTCAGATTCAATCTCAAGTTAAAGCTGGTAAATGGGAAGTTTTAGGTGGCTTTTGGGTCGAACCTGATTTAAATTTGATTTCTGGAGAGTCAATAGTTCGACAGCTTCTTTATGGGCAGCGTTACACCCAAGAAAAGTTTGGCAAAATTTCTCCTATTGTCTGGGTACCCGATACTTTTGGTTTTTGCTGGACATTACCACAGTTTATGGTTTCTGCTGGTATTGAATATTTTGTGACTCAGAAATTACGGTGGAATGACACTACCAAATTTCAGAAAGGCGCCTTTTTATGGCGTTCTCCTGATGGTAGTGAGATATTTAGTTATATGTCAGGACTTATTGGGGAAGGTATTGACCCAGAAAAAATGGCTGCGTATAGCTGTGAGTGGGAAACTCAAACGGGTATAAAAGACGCACTTTGGCTTCCTGGTGTTGGCGACCACGGTGGTGGACCTACTCGTGATATGTTGGAAATCGCTCAACGCTGGCAAAAATCTCAGGTTTTCCCAAATTTAGAATTTACTACTGCCGAAAATTATTTACGTCACATTAACTCAGCACTCAGTACTCAGCACTCAGCACTTTCAACTTGGAACGATGAATTATATTTGGAATTTCATCGTGGTTGTTATACTACACATGCCGACCAAAAACGCTTCAACCGAAAGTGTGAGATTTTATTATATGAGGCAGAAATTTTTGCTGCATGGGCAAATATTCACTGTGGAGTGAAATATCCAAAAGCTGAACTGGAAACTGCTTGGAAAAAGTTATTATTCAACCAGTTCCACGATATATTACCTGGTTCATCAATTACCGAAGTTTATACTGACGCACTACCCGAATGGCAAGAAGTTGAAAGAGTCGGAACTGAGATTTTACATAAATCTTTACACGAAATTGCACTTCAGGCGCCTTTACCTACACCACCACACAAAGACGCTAAACCGATTTTTGTTTTTAATTCCCTAAACTGGTCACGTACTGAAGTTGTTTGTGTAGACTTACCCGAATCTTTTTCTTTTGCTTGTGTTTATTCTTCAGACGGTATAATACCTTCGCAAAGCAACTCATCTAAACTATTATTCCTTGCTGAAAATATACCCTCTCTTGGTTACAGTATTTTTTGGCTTTGCCCAAGTACATCTAAAAATACTATTACATCAGAGCCTCAAACATTTTCTCTAGAAAATGAATATCTGCGGGTAGTTGTCAATGAAAACAGTGGAGATTTAGATAGTATATACGACCTAGTTAATCAAAAAGAAATTCTTAATGGTGCCGGAAATCAACTCCAAAGCTGGAAAGATAGTGGTCAATATTGGGATGGTTGGAATATAGACCCAAATTATGCACAGCATCCTTTACCAGCTACCCAGTTAAAATTTGTAGAATGGCTTGATAAAGGTATAATTCAATCTCGTCTACGTGTAGTTCGCACCCTTGGAAATTCTGAATTTTGCCAAGATTATATTTTAGATAAAGGTTCTAGGTATCTCAAAATAGCAACGCAGGTCAATTGGCAAGAACGTCACGTTTTAGTTAAAGCTGCTTTTTCTATAAGCATTGAATCAGATTTTGCCACTTACGAAATACCTTGTGGCGCCATTCAGCGTACAACAAAACCCCAAACACCTGAAGAAAAAGCGAAATGGGAAGTACCAGCATTAAAATGGGCTGATTTAACTACCTCGAATTCATACGGAGTTAGTTTATTGAACGATTGTAAATATGGCTACGATGCAACACCAAATCAACTTCGATTAACTTTACTGCGAGGTTCCGAATGGCCAGACTCTGAAGCTGATAAAGGAATGCATGAATTTACGTATGCTGTGTATCCTCATGCAGGTAGTTGGGAAGAAGCGCAAACAGTACAAAAAGGGTATGAATTAAATGCTCCCTTACAAGTTATTATCCGTGACGATGTTACATCTGACTTAACGTCAACTCAAGACAGCCTTAGCTTTTTAAACCTAGAAAGCGAAAACCTAATTTTAATGGCATTTAAACAAGCTGAAGACTCAGATGCGTGGATACTTCGATGCTACGAATGTAACGGGAAAGAAACACAAATACAGTTACACAGTGATTTGGGTGTAATCTTGGAAGAGGCGCCTGTCGATTTATTAGAACGTCCTTTACACAATACTGAGTCATCAATCAAACCCTGGAAAATCAACACTTACAAAGTCAGATTTTCAAAGTAAAATCTTTCTTGTGGAATAGATTTTATTGTGGAATGGGCATCCTTGCCCGTTCAACATGTTGATGCGACCCAACCACCTACCCAAATTCCTGTATAAAACCTTATTACATTTGTAAAACCAGCTTGCTGCAATAATTCATAAACACGCGCTTCTTCTACTGGATAAATACCTTTTTCAAAGGTGGCAAGCATTTCTTTTATATTTGCTTCAGTTCTTCCCATTTCTTCCCAATATGATTGTATGTAGGTAATTATCCGTTCAAATTCGGGTGTGCCTTTTTTACCAAATATATCAACTAAAATGAAAGGCGCCCCTTGTTTTAAGCGTTGAGCAATACTCTGTAAAAAGGCTAATTTGGCATCATCGGGAATGAAATGCATTACCAAAATCGATGTTGCTGCGTCGTATAACGGTGTTGATGGTAATTCGTGCGTGTAGGTTTGTTGTAATGTTATACATTCCGATAAATTATGTTGCTCGATTTTGGTGCGTGCTATTTCAAGCATGTTGGCACTAGGGTCAATGCCTAGAAATGACCATTCTGAGTTACTTTGACTGTATCGTATCAACTCCATTCCTGTGCCGGCGCCTACTATTAGTAGGTTTGCGGTTTTGGGTAGGTGCGATTTTAAGATTGATAGTGCCATTGTATGCATTGCTTCGTAACCTGGTAAAGCAATGCGCGCCATTTCATCGTATTCGCTGGTTGGCACTGTTGGGTTTGTATCAAAATCAATGGTTGGTTTTTGCATGGGTTCTTGTGGGGTGGGCATCCTTGCCCGCCCTGTATATTTTGTTTGTTGGGGGCGGGTTTTGGGGGCGGGTTTACAAGGTTTTTCGTTTGTTTTGGAGGATATGGGTTAACCCGCCCCTACGGTAATGGCGTGGCGGGCTTTGCTGATTAATTCGTCCATGTTACCTACGTTTAAACGGTAACTTAATGGGTGGGCTATTAAACGGGCGGTACTTTCGTACAGTCTCTCGATTTCTATTAAACCGTTTTCGTGTAGGGTTCTTCCTGTGGATACTATATCTACGATGGCTTCGGAGATTCCTGTTATGGGTCCTAGTTCTACTGAACCTGATAAGGGGATGATTTCTACTGGTAAGTCAAGACTTTGGAAGTATTCACGCGCGCAGTTGACGTATTTTGATGCAACTCTACCGTTTGCTGGCAAGTCTAATGCTGAACGATAAGAACTTGATTCTTTTACTGCTACCGATAATCGACAGTAACCAAATTTTAAATCAACAAGGTGAGCTACACTTGGTTTTTTCTCACGTAATACATCGTATCCAACTATACCTAAATGTGCTTGCCCATATTCTACATATACTGGAACGTCTTGTGCCCTAACTAATAGCCCTTTAGCTTTTCCACTTGCGTCGGGCAGTTGTAATTGACGAGTTCCTGAGTCTAAAAAAGCACTAAAATCTAGTCCAATATCTTGTAATAAGCGAATGCTATCTTTTAAAAGTCCACCTTTGGGCAATGCAACAGTAATCATACGAAGTAGGGGCAGGTTCACAGAAATATAATATTATGAAAATCCTTTTGGTTGATGACGAAGTAGAGCTTACAGACCCTTTAAGTCGATTACTGACGCGCGAAGGGTATAACGTTGATGCTGCCTATGATGGATTACATGGCAGTGAGTTAGCACTGAGTGGCGATTATAACTTGTTGATTTTAGATTGGATGTTACCTGGAAAAAGCGGGCTAGAAATTTGTCAAGAACTCCGGCGCCAAGGTAAAACAACACCTGTACTATTTCTCACAGCAAAAGATACGCTTGATGACCGAGTTAAAGGTTTAGATGCAGGTGCCGATGATTACTTAGTTAAACCGTTTGAACTGCGGGAGTTACTTGCACGAGTACGGGCACTACTGCGACGTTCATCAACTACACAAGTGCAAGAGGCGCCGACTCCGCGTTTAATTAAAGCTGATTTAGAATTAGATATCGAAAATCAAGTTGCTTACCGTACTGGTAGAGTAATTGAACTATCAGAAAAAGAAAGTCAGTTATTACAATTTTTTATGGAAAATTCAGGGCAGTTACTTACACATGCCCAAATTATGGAAAATTTATGGAACGATACCGAGCAACCAAGTAGTAATGTAATTGCAGCATTAATTCGCTTACTGCGTCGCAAAATTGAATCAATAGGAGAAACACAATTAATTCATACCGTTTATGGTAAAGGTTATCGTTTTGGTAATTAGTAGTAATTAGTAGAGTGGACTGAAGTCCACATTACAAATGCTCTTGTGGAACGGCTGGGGACAGCCGTTTCATATCTATAGATTTCTGCATTTTTTCCTTTAATGCTTGCGCTCTTTGATAAGCCTCTGTACGGTTATTATCAACTTCTTCTAGACCAATGTCTTCAAGAGTTTGAATGTAATAACGTAACCGCGCGCGCATCGCCCAAACACCCATCGAAGGAAAAATAGCTAGTAATAGTATTAATGGAGAAATGGGCAAAAATGGTAGTTTGAATAGTCTTTGAATTTTTTTGATATTGATAGCAAAAGGATGCAAATTCTCGCTACCAACACAAATTACTGGCAGAACTGGAACCTGATAGCGCTGACTTAATTGCTCAAAACTAATATCAAAGTTTTGTAGCTGATAGCGTTTTTGCCAACCTTTTTGCGGTCCACGCAATCCTTCAGGAGCATAAAGAATTACCTGACGTTCTTTAACAGCGCTTTCAAACGCTTTAAATTCGGCACGTATACCACCCAAAACGTTTGACCATCCCACAGGCAACCACCAAACTATCCAAGGATGTTCAAACAATGCTACTCCTGCAAGTGGTTTTATTGTCCAATTTCGTTTTTCGCTTAGTAAATATCCAAGAGTTATAAAATCCCAAGGAAAGCACATTCCAGCATGGTTCATAACTACCATTAGAGGTTCTGTTGCTGGTAAATTTTCAATTTGCTGTAACTCTGCGCGGAAATATTTTTTAATAATCGGTGTCAATATTTCCTGACGAAATGCCTGTTGATAATAATGATTAAACTCAGTTTGTTCGTTACGGGGTGAGCGACAACCTAAACGTAACCAACGTATTAATAAAGCTAAGTAAAATCCACCAGGAATAAGGAATAATCCATACTCATACCATTTCCAACCATCAGGGTCAGAATGGTAATGTTGCCAGTGACGATTGAATAAAACTAGCCATCCTGGGGGATACCATAAGCAAAACCAGTCAAACCAGCTATATTTATAGCCACTATTTCTATCACCCTCATTTGAAAATGCTTGTAACTGAGGGTTTATGACACTAATATAACTTTGCAACTTTTGATTTATCACGATTTTATAACAGATTCTACTAAATGCCGTTGATTTTAACTTTCTAGACTTGATTTAAGCCTCTTTCTATAGAGCTAATTTATATTTTCTCTATTCTAAAGTAAATAAATATACTTCGCCACGTATCAATCAAAATAATCAGATTATCGACATCTACAAATTAAAGAATCAGAGCATTTGATAATTGATTGTTAAAATCTTGTTTTTCGTTTCTCAATATGTTATTTATGTAGGCATTTAAATATACAGGTTGTAAACTGTAACATGCTGATAAGCAAAATCAAGAAGTTGTCACTGGATGAAACTTCTGGCTGGCGCCTTGTATGTGTACTCGCTAGCATTTTTTTTGTACTAGTATCATTTTTTGCACTACATCGGTTTTACAGCTTTTATGCTTCTTATGACCAAGCACTTTTTGACCAGTTGTTTTGGAACACTATCCACGGACGTTTTTTCCAGGGTTCGTTATCGTCGGGTCAATCGAGTGCTGTTATTGCTGATGGTCAGATACATAAGGTTTTCTATAATCATTTAGGACAGCACTTCGTCATCGATTTTATATTATGGTTGCCAATATACGCTTTGTTCCCAACAGGCGCCACCTTAGTTCTTTTGCAGGTAGCTTTAATGACAGCGGGTGGTTTGGTACTTTATGCTACTTCGCGTCATTATTTGCCTACTAACATCGCTGTCTTAATTGTAGCTGCTTACTTTGGCGCCAATACAGTCATTGGACCAACATTGGCAAATTTTTATGAATATTGTCAAATTCCTTTGTTTGTATTTAGTATGCTCTGGGCATTTGCAAAACGTAAATGGTCATTGTTTTGGTTATTTGTAGCTTTAACGTTAGGAATCCGCGAAGATACCGGAATCACTCTATTTGGTTTTGGGCTTTACTTAATATATACTCGTCGTCATGCTAGGGTCGGAATTGCTTTGTGTTTAGTTAGCTTTGCTTATGTGTCGCTGATAACTAATCAAGTTATGGAATTATTTTCTAATGATAATTCACGACTATATTTAAAAGGAATTTTTGGTAAATTTGCTCCTGGTAATGATAGTCCCAGTACGCTACAAATTTTGTGGGGAATGATAACTCACCCTGTAGAGGTTTTCAAAAGTGTGTTCATTCCTTTTGATAGAAGGGTACGATATATGCTCAACCACTGGTTGCCTTTATTATTTGTACCAGTAATATCACCTACTGCTTGGATAACAATAAGTCCTCCTTTATTAGTCCTTTTAATTCAAGAGCGAAAACTTGCCCTCGGAGTGAATATTCGATATGCTTTAACTGTAATGCCAGGTATTTATTATGGCGCCATTATATGGTGGTCACAAAATCAAAATAAGTTTAATGCTTCTGTACAGCGATGGTGGATTAGGTGTATAGTTTTATCATTAATTATTACTGTGATATCGAGTCCGAATCGTGCATTTTACTTTTTAATACCTGAATCATTTAATCCTTGGGTATACACTCCATTAACTCGTCAGTGGGAACATGTAGGACACGTCCGCACGTTGATGAATAATATAAATCCTTCTTCAAGCGTTTCAACAACAACTTATCTACTTCCGCATCTTGCCACTCGTCGTAAAATTGTGCGTTTACCTCATATCCAAATACAAAACGATTTGAAGCAAATTGAATATGTAGAATTTATATTAGCAGATGTATGGCGTGATTTACGCTACCAAAAAAGCTTTCAAGATGAACGAACGGATTTAGTTAATTTTGCTTCGTTAGTAGACAGATTCATTAATGAATATAAATATGGGATTGTAGATATTCAAGATGATGTGATACTGCTGCAAAAACAATTGATATCGCAACCAAATGTTTTAAATAAATGGGCTAAATTACGTGCAGAATTACAAGAATAAAGTTGATATTTTTATTATTAGCCCCCCTGACGCACGGGGGGATTAAAATCAATGATGTTGAGTTTTTCGGTTTGAAGTAAATTTATAACAGTGGCTAACAGCAATTTTACGACTTTCAAATAACTCTTGGAGTGCGTAAATAATTTTCTCTGCTAAAGCATTTTCAAAGCTGGCAATAAATTCTTCACTGGAAATATTGCCTAGAAAGAATTGTTTTGCCAAGTCACACTGATTTTGAATACCATTGAATCCAATTAGTTTAACAATAAATGTAGCGATAGGAGAATGTTGTAAGTCGCTATAGTTACTCTTAGCGCGTCCAAATTTCAGTAAATTCCACACTTCTTGTTCAATATTATTTTTTATCTCATAGGGATTCGCAACTTCTGGCAAGAAATGTTCAAGTCGCATAAAAGTAAAACCGCGCAAAGGCACTTCTCCCATCATGATGACTAAGGGAATGTCTAATCCGATGGTAAACGAAATCGCTTCAATCAACGCAATAGTGACAAGTTTAGCTTTTAGGTATAGTTGAGCAATCTCAATATTTCGTTTCGCATAATATTCAAAAATATTATAAGTATGGCGCCGAGGTTCATCTTGAAAACAGCGAAAAATAACTTCTGGTTTGAGTGAAGCCATAAACCCTTCCATTTTTTGAATAGCGAGTCTATAGTCGGCAACCGTATAAGCACCGGTAGCGCTAAGATTATGATTCGTTTCGGGAAGTAAGTTCCAGGTGTTTGCTAGAAATCTTGCTGCACTTGGATGCGCGAAACTAGATACATCGCGGTTAGCGACACGCACACCTCTTTTTATGGTTTCACACAGTTCAGCATCCGTGACGAGTAAGTAGAACTTTTGGGTTGTGAATTTTAAGCGTTCTAAAAGTTGTTCGCTTGCTGTTAAACCTTTTTCACATGCTGAACGAAATGGAATAGTCGCTTCGATACACGCTACTATTTGCATTAACAATGGCGCTCCTGCAAAGGGTTCTAAGACTTTTGCAGCAACCAAAGCGCTTAAAAACTCGTTTTGTCCTGCATAAGGGTTGAGAACTTGCCCAGGAACAAATCCAAAAACTGAAGTAACAATTTCAAAGATTGTATCAGCTGGTAAATCTGACTGACTGCGAATTGTTAGGTGCCCATTAATTTCTTTGGTAAACGGAGAAATATAATAACCGACATTAAAATGAATGCTCCAGTCAACTTGTACATAAACAAGGTCATGGAATAATGCCGCCAAAACTTCAATTGGGTCTTTACTGCCACCGACTTCAAAAATATGTTGCGGAGTATGAAAGAACCGCCAAGGGCCCGTCATCGGCTGCACAATCAAGTCAGTAATATGCTCAAGTTTAGACTGCGAAATCTCCAATTTGAGGCTTTCGGTTGCCCAGGTCAGCCGCTTTAAGCATTTTTGATACGCTTTTGCGCTATCCATTTAACATCCTCTTATGAAACCAATTTAGAATAAAAAACTAGCCTGGGTAAGTGTTAACGTACACTTGCTTAGTTCTTCTCTATATATAAGCGAGGATTTATGTATCGGGTATCCGGTAAATTATGGAAAAATTACATCCGTATTTTCACGTATATGTAGAGACGCGATATATCGCGTCTCTACAACACATTATGCAAAGGCTTCAGCTTTATAGCGAATACCAGCTTGTTTAAGCCGTCGCAAAACTTCGCCTAAACGGTCACATTCCGAAATCAAGCTGACGCGCACGTATCCTTCACCACCACTACCAAAAGCATTACCTGGTGTTACCACTACACCTGTCTTTTGTAATACATCAAGTGCAAAATCAGTTGAACTCATTCCTGGTGGGCAAGGAATCCACAAATACATAGTGGCTTTGGTTTTCGGAACATCCCATCCTAATTGTGATAATCCTTCAATGAGGAAATCACGACGGGTTTGGTAGCGTTTTTGCACCTCGTACAAGTAAGTATCTGGAAGTTGTAAGGCAGTTTCTGCCGCAGATTGTAATGCCGCAAAAATACCGTAATCCAAATTTGTTTTGAGTGTTCGCAGTCCCTGAATAACATGACGGTTGCCAACTACAAAGCCAACGCGCCAACCTGCCATATTATAGGTTTTGGACATTGTGTGAAACTCTACACCAATTTCTTTGGCGCCGGGAATTTCTAGTAAACTCGTAGGTTGATAGCCATCAAAAGCCAACTCGGCGTAACATAAATCATGCACTAGCAGAATTTCATACTTACGAGCAAAAGCAACTATTTCTTCAAAAAATTCACGCGGAGCAGTTGCCGCCGTTGGATTACTAGGATAATTGAAATAAAGAATTTTAGCTTTATGTGCGACCTCATCAGGAATTGCCGCTAAATCAATTAACCAATTATTTTCTGGCTTCAAAACTAAGCTATAAACCTCTCCCCCAGCAATTAAGGGCCCGCGAAAATGTACTGGATACGATGGTGAAGGCACTAGGACAACATCACCTGGATTAATATAAGCTAGCGCTAAATGTGCCAAACCTTCTTTAGAACCAAGTAAAGGTAAAGCTTCACTGTCGGAGTCTAACTTTACACCATAGCGACGATAGTACCAATTTGTTATACAACCTCGAAAACTAGCAGTTCCTTCAAATGGTGGATAACCGTGATTTGCAGGGTTCTGTAACGCTTTCACCGCAGCATCAATGACTGGTTGAGGTGTACTACCATCAGGATTGCCCATTCCCAAGTCAATCAAATCTAAACCTTGTTGCCGCGCGTTTGCCTTGAGTTCATCTAACCGGGCAAATGGATAAGCCGGTAAATTTTGTATACGTTCTGCGGACTTAATCCAACTTAAACTCATTGCTCAACCTCATCACTCACTCCCAACACCGAAACGCGACTCATCGTATTATTATCTATTGGCGCCGTCGTAGATACCATTGCTGCCATCAACTGTTCGGAGGAAACTTTAAACGGTAATCTATGAATATCTGATTTAGGGTCGAGGGCAATTTCTACGGCACAAAGTAGTTGTCGCAGAGTCACATCTCCCAAACCCAAATCATTCAAATTACGCGGCAAACCAATTTCTGCATAGAACTTTAACAACTGTTGTCTTGCAGAGGAAGCGAGTTGGTTACCTTGAACCATCTCTTCTAAACGCAACTGCACCAAAATTCCAAAAGCTACTTTCTCACCGTGGATACTATGGCGCCCGCAAATATGAGTTAATCCATTGTGAACTGCATGTGCTGCAACCGTTCGACATTGGGCACCACCCAAACCACCAATAACTCCTGCCATTAAAACAGAAGCATCAACCACTTCGCGCCAAGCATCACCACCAGGTTCTTTGAGTGCTTGTAAGGATTTTTGGAAGAGAATATCGCGTAATACACGTGCTTGCTGAACGGCAGCAATAATCATAGTTTGCTCAGAATGCCCACTACTAACCGAAGCTTCATACCACTTAGCTAAAGCATCGCCAATACCTGCTACTAGAGTCCGAGTTGGCGCCGTTTGCACCAAATCGTAATCTAAAATAAGCAAATCAGGGCAGCGCGCTAACCCAACATCGTAAAGAAATGCTCCCTCATCCGAATAAACGTTAGATAGAGCAGTCCACCCAGCACAAGTTGCCGCCGAAGTTGGAACTGTTACTACTGGCACATCTAACTGATAAGCAATAAGCTTCGCTGTATCTAGTGCTTTACCACCACCTACGCCAATAATTACATCACAAGAATGCTTTTTGGCTTCAGTACGTAAAGAAACTAAACTAGCTTCACTACAATCAGGAGTGTAACAAGCACATGAACATTGCAATGAAGAAGCATTCAAGATAGGCTTCAAAAAACCTTCAATTGCAGTCAGCGTTTTACCACCAATAATCAAAGGACGCTTACCCAAACGGGCAATATCATCAACAGCAGCAGCCAACACTTGGGTACCGCGAATTACCTTCGCAGGGGCAACTGCAAGGAAAGATAACGAACTAGAAGTTTGAGTAGACAACTTTTCGGCTAAAAATTTATTAGGCATATAACTAATTAACTAACAGTAACATTTCTGCATACTTTTTGATAAAGTTCTTAACTAGTAAGTATCCGCTTTCCATTTCTTTAATACATATGCATTAAGTTATACAGTAACTACCTTCAAGTAATATTTTATTTCAAAATAATAAAAATTGTATCAGTAAACACAAAATTGGCAACGGATAGAACGGATGCAACGGATGCATAACTTATCCGTTACATCCGTTTATAATCCGTTGCCTATGCTGTTGGTTTTGCTAATAAAGCAAATTTATCTTCAAAAATTTCAATTGCCATGCTTGAGTCATCGCGACTAGCTAAAGAGCGTTTGGCTTGTCCAATGTACAAAGGTATTGAAACACCTGGTTCTGGGTGAATTACGGTACGTGCGCGGATTAACATGAGATTATTAGTACCAGCACCGAGGCGCCCAGCGGAGTACAAATCACTTGCAGCTTGGCGAAGAGTGGCATCGAGTTGGGTTTGGGTGATATCGTTCTTAAGTGAAATTACGGTTTGCGTCGCTCCATTGTCGTAAACTAAGTTGTAGCGAACGGCGCCAGGAATTACTGTTCGTGTTAGTGGCGCCAGTGATAAGGCAAACAAACCTCCTGTAATAACTAACATGAACCCGGTTGTACCCACAAGTCGAAACCGAATACCCCATTTAAAAACAAAAGCTAAAATTGCTATAGCGGCTAAAGCTAAAGTGGCAATTCCCGACCACTGAGTATATTGGAGAAATTCTGGTTGGATATTCATATAAGAAGTCGCACGTTGCCTTTTAAGTTTTATTAACAAATCTATATTTTACTGCGTAGGTGCAAATTTATTTTTATAAATATCCCCAAGCAGATAGATAAAATAATTTATACCAAAGGCTGATTCATCAGGTTTGGGCAGCAAAGATAATAAGCGGGTATATGAGCAAGTAGAAAGCAAAAGGACAAAACCCGTGTCTGAAGAATTAAAAGCAGGTGACAAAGTTAAATGGAAGACTTCACGTGGTGAAACCGTAGGAGAAGTCGAAGAAAAACTTACCTCACCCACAGATATAAAAGGACATCACGTAGCAGCTTCTAAGGATAATCCTCAGTATTTAGTTAAAAGTGACAAAACTGGTAAAGAAGCAGCACACAAACCAGATTCACTCGAAAAAGTAGATTAATTACCAATAACAAACTATGAGTAAGGAAGTAAAATCTGTAATTGAAGAATTTCGCACGTCAGTAAACATGAAACCAAAAGAGTTGGAGTCATGGTTAGATACGGAAGAATCAAAATCCGTAGGGATGACGAAAGATGGAGAAGACGAATCAGTTGGGCATAAATCTGGAAAGCATATTATAGAGTTACTGCAAAAAGACGAAGATGAATATACAGAAGAAGATTTTGCTCACATGAAAAAAGTCGTTAGTTATATTCATCGTCACTCAGCACAAAAACCAGAGGGTGATATTGAAAACACCCGCTGGTATTATTCCCTCAAAAACTGGGGATATGACGCAATTAAAAAGTGAGGAGTTAGGAATGAGGAGTTAGGAGTTAAAATTCCTAACTCCTCACTCCTAACTCCTAACTTAAATAGATTATCCAAACCAGTGTGAAGGTTCGCAATTTGGTTGAACTGTATCATTAAACAATCTGCTAATCCATTCAGATTTTTGTTCCATAATCGAACAAATTCCTTGGTGAATTATACTTTGGACGTGCAACTTTGCTTGCAAAGGGTTACGTGGTAACTTATAATTGATTCCACAAGCTGTATCAAAATCGCTATCTAAGCAAGGAATCTGCGCCGCTACATAATCTATTAAGTCTTGACGAATGTCAGGAATTGCAAATACTTGTTGATAAGGAGTGTAAGGATATGTATCTAATACCTTTTGTATTTCTCCAACAACTGATTGCAATGTTAATTTAACAGCAGTTTCCATATCTATACTCCCTTAATTATTTGAAACATGACTAAGTTTATAGTTGTTGTAAGCAAACAAATTTTGCTCAAGTGAGTTTTTTAATTGATCAAACTACTTGAGTTATATTTTGCTTCTTAAACAAAAGTTCATCTTTAGTAAACAAATTTTTACTAATCAACATAAGTCTGCTGACATCCAAATTTCGTAAGCAGCCTTATCTTAATTATTTAGATTTTCTGACTTTTCGCGCAAAAAATACACAAAACTCATTGTGAACATTTTGGGCGCCATCCCTTAATAATAAATATATTATTAAGAATTAGCTTCTTTACTTACCAATTACAGTTACTAACTCTAATTGCTGTATCTTTACTACTATGTATTAATCAATACAAATTATCTTGCAAAAAGATTATTGTACAGTAAATATACAAACAAGTGTAATTAAGTAGTTGGTATCAAAACTTACGACTCATCTATTCTATGAAACTATTTTCTGGATAGGTAGTGTAATTATTTTTTTTAATTATTTCTTAAGATTTAGATTATTCTACGTATATATACTTAATAAGCACGTAGGTATAACCCAACATTGATAATATTAATAGCAAGGTGGGCATTGCCCACCCTACAACCTACAATTTCCAATCTTCAAGGGTGGTATTGGGTCGAAGTTGAGAGTTTACAGCACTTGCTGCGCTGAGTCCAGAATCAACGGCGCCTGAAATTAAATTACCTCCACACCAATCACCGCAGCACACTAAGGGCTGTAAAGTTTCGGCAGTTAAAAAAGTTTCTTGTAAGGGGTGCTTGGGAAAAGCGTAACGCCAACGATGAACTTGTAACCAATCAGGAGATGCAAGCCAGTCAAACCCGACCGAGTTGGCGACAGTACGTAACATCTGTTGTCCTACAGGCTGTAAATCTTGAGTCTCTAAATTTTGTGCGGCAAAATCAGCGCTACTTTGAACTACGAAAACAGGTTGTGAGGGGTTAAGACGTTTAGTGCTATCGAAACCAATCCATCCTAGGATATTATCGTTCTCAAATGTTATGGCTTTCCATTGAGGAAGTGGTGTTGACGTAGCTGGATAGCCAGCCATGACGGTGATACTTGGAAAAAATTCAACCGAACGCAGTTTGTTAATAAATGTGGAATTAAGAATACTACCTTCGAGTGGTTCAAGTAGGGTTAAAGCTTGGGGGGCAGGAATTGCCGTAATAAGTACTTTAGTACTTATAGATTGATGTGATTCAAGAGTCAGGCGCCATTGATTATCATCAAAATTAACTTCAACAACACGCCGTTCAAGAATTACATCTAAACCTTGTGCCAGAAACTTAGCTATAGAACTCATTCCATTCGGACTTACATACCTCGGTTGCATAGAAGACACAATATTTTGTGTCTTTTCCATAAAAGTACCGTTCCAAACTTGAAGAATGTTACGTTGTATTAATAACTCAACAAACTGAGTCATTAATTTACCTTTGGGCTTGAGGTAACATGCACCGTGGTCAGCACAAGTATTATGTAAGCGACGAGTTGCGACTCTGCCACCAAAACCACGCGATTTTTCAACTACTAACACCGAATAACCAGCTTGGGTTAACTGCTGCGCGCAAACTAAACCAGCCATTCCGGCGCCTATTATTACAACATCTGTCATTGGTTAGTGGTAAATGGTTAATGTATTAGTGGTCAATAATCAATTAGCTATCAGCTACTACTATTACCATTGAGTAATAAAACCTGATAGTAGAATAGGGAACAGAGAACAAGCTGTGCGATTTGGAGGAAGGGAAATTGGATGAACTGAGGGAAGCCTTGGAACTGGCAACAGAGGATGAATTAAAGGATTTAACAGCAATCTTGTTTAGTCGTAAATTCAACCCCCTCGATTACGTACAGACACCCGAACCAATCGAAGTGCAAAGCCAAAGCCGTGAAGCTTGGCTATCGGCGCTAGAAGAACGCTTTCGGTATTTAGCCGCCGATGGTATTACGGTTTTACGGGGACGCACCAATCAAGTTACCTACCGACAAGCCCTAATTCAGGTTTGTAAGTATTTAAAAGTAACTTATTCAGATGATTTGGCGACAGTTGATTTAGAAGCTGAACTTTTTCTACATTTATTAGGGCGCGTTTGGCGAAAATTACCCCCTGCGGAAAAACAAAAGTTGACCGAACGAGTACAAGCGCAGCTAGCAAAATCGATATCCACAAACGAACCACTACCTTTATTATTGCAACCCGACCCACTCGGACTGCTATTTAAAGGAGGTAGCGCGCTGGCTTTAACTTCGGTAGTGCAACCGCTGTTGCTCAGACAAATCGCGCGTCAATTTGCTACGCATTTCGCAGCGTATCAAATGGCACGCCAAGCTGCAATTCAAGGAGGAAAAATAGCAGCCGACCAATTCCAAAATTACGTGGGTTTACAGATGGCACGTCAAGGAATGGCAGTAAATGCAGCACGATACGGCGCCGCGCGTACAGTGTTTGCCTTTATTGGTCCAATGATGTGGACATGGTTTCTTGCTGATTTAGGGTGGCGAGCGATAGCAACAAATTACGGTCGGATAATCCCCACAATTTTTACAATCGCACAAATTCGTCTAACTCGTGGCGAAGAATGTTGGGAACCTGCTTGACTTTAATGTCATTAGTCATTAGTCATAAGTTTAAAGTTTAAAAGTTATTAGTCATTTGTCGTTAGTCCTTCGTCATCAGACCCAGGACGAGCGGGCAAAAGACCAACAACAATTAGCAATAGTACTTTTGACAAATGACTAAACACGGTTCACAGCATCCAGATTCAAAATTACAACTACCTTGGAATTTCGCTCAAGTAGGAGTGTTGATTTTTCCTCTAATGCCTGTATTGGGGGTGATTAACTTAAGCTTGGCACTACTTATTACTTGGTGGCTTAAGTACAAAAGTATTGTAAAGCGCCCTATCAATCAGGGATTTGGCATTTTTAGCTTAGTGCTTATTATCACAACGTTTTTTGCACAGGAAAAAATACCCGCACTACTGGGATTACCAAATTTTGTACCCTTCATTTTATTATTTTGCGCCTTTGATACTTTAATTCAAACAACAGCCCAACTACGGCGCCTTGCTTGGATAATGGTAATCACTTCTATACCAGTTGCATTACTCGGTTTAGGACAAATGTTCTTAGGCTTAAAAACTCCGGAATTAATCTTTAATATATTTGGTTGGACAATTACACCTGGAGGAAACCCTTTAGGTCGCATGTCTTCTGTATTTATGTACGCGAATATCCTAGCTGGGTATTTAGTAATAGTTTTTATTCTCGCATCTGGATTGTGGTTAGAAAAGATAGGGGAAAAAAAACGTCTTTCATACTCAGCACTCAGAACTCAGCACTCATTACTCTTCCTGACATTTGCTGTACTTCTCAATTTTGCAGCACTAATATTAACTAATTCACGTAATGCTTGGTTAATAGCAATTTTAGCTTGTGTTGCTTATGCAGTTTTTAAAGGATGGCGCCTTATAGTTGGTTTTTTTGGCGCCGTTACAGCTAGTGTACTTTTAGCAGCATTCGCACCGACATCTATCGCTGGGATATTTCGTACCTTCGTTCCAGCATTTTTTTGGGCACGTTTAAACGACCAAATGTTTCCAGACCGACCAGTTCAACTAATGCGAACAACACAATGGCAGTTTGCCTGGTCAATGGCACAACAGCGTCCTTTAACAGGTTGGGGACTAAGAAACTTTACCCCCGTATACCAAGAAAAAATGCATATTTGGTTAGGACATCCCCACAACTTCTTTTTAATGCTATCCGCAGAAATAGGAATACCCAACACACTATTATTTATAAGCTTAATTATCTGGATTTTAATTTCCAGTATACGAGTACTAAAACAATCAATATGTTCTGAACAAGACAAACTAATATTCTTCAGCTATTTTCTAATTGTCATATCATGGGTAATTTTTAACACAGTAGACGTAAGTTTATTTGACTTGCGACTCAATGCACTTTCATGGCTGTTACTAGGCGCCGTTTCAGGAGTATCTTACCGCTACAATCACGTTAAACAAGAACTAGACACGTAATAGTAACTTCTCCCTTGCCTCAACAAAAATCAGTGTATATACCACTGTCATATAAGTTTACACGTTAATAAAATTACTAGTATTCACATCTATGACTGTGATGTGGCTAACGTGGAATTAGTCACTGTTGCTGATTGTTGGGAAGGTGTAGGTAATACCCTGTCATGGGTTTCCCTGCATAACAGGGCATCTTAATAAGATGCCCTTTATTTTAAGAAACCTGGTTTCTCCAACACTGAACAAAACAATCTTCAATTTTAACCAAAAGAAACCAGGTTTCTCAGTATCACGCAATAAAACAACTTTTTATGAACACATATTCAAAACTTGTAATATACCTACTTGGTGTACTTACCTGGAATCTCCTATCCACACCAGCAGAAGCCTCAGTCGTATGTAAAAGCGGCACAATTGTTAATTACCCAAACGGACAACTAAACAACTGTATTTTAGCAAAAGACCTAACCGTACAAATCGTAGTAAACAACGTTTCCGCAACAGTCCCTTGCAAAGCAAACGATTACGTAACCTTCACCGAAAAAAGCATGTTTCAAAACTGTAGACTATCGCAAAAAATACAAATTATACAAGGTAACTCAGCCGGAACATGTGACAAAGATATGATGCTTCACATATCAACGCTAGCAGACGAAAAACAATATCTTAGTTGCCGCTTTTAATTTTATTTTTTCCTAACCCCTCTTTGGCGCCAAGAGGGCTTATTTACTATAAAAATACAGATGTATCCTTGGCAACTCATAAAGTTGAGCGTTAAATTTAACAGTGAAATAAGGTACATTGTTAAAAAGCGTGCAAAATGCATTTAATGCGCGTACCAAATAAATATTATTTAATTAATATGCCTGCTGAAAGAGGATACTGGCTAAAAAGCGCACTACAAATAAAAGGTTCTGTTATCAGAGCAATACATAGACGAGTTATAGGTTGTGGAATTTTTGCCGTTTTCATTTCGGTACTTCATTATTACAAGTTGCCTGTATCACAACCAATATTAGGCAGTCTCATACCGAGTATCGTTTTAGGTTTATTGCTAGTATTTCGTACCAATACCGCATACGAACGCTTTTGGGAAGGTCGAAAGTGTTGGGGGTCGATGGTTAATAATGTCAGAAACCTGGCACGGCAAATATGGGTTTCGGTTAATGAAGCTGAATACGAAGATAGAAAAAGCAAAATTGCAACATTATATTTATTAGTAGCATTTGCGGTAGCGACAAAAATTCATTTGCGAGGAGAACAAGTCAATGCGGAATTAGAAGAACTCATGCCTGAAACACGGTACGCAAAATTAACAATGATAGATAATCCTCCTCTCGAAGTTGCCTTTTGGATAGGAGATTATTTACAGCATCAATACGACCGTAACTGTATTAACAGCTATCAACTTTCAGCAATGCAAGAACTAGTTAACCAATTAGTTGATAACCTCGGCGCCTGTGAAAGAATTTTGCGAACACCAATGCCACTAGCTTACGCAATACATCTCAAACAACTATTATTACTTTACTGCCTATCATTACCCTTTCAAATGGTCGCAAGTCTAGGGTGGTGGACAGGCTTTGTTTCAGCACTAATCAGCTTTACACTATTTGGTATAGAAGCAATAGGTTTAGAAATAGAAAACCCCTTTGGCTACGATGCAAACGACTTACCCCTCGATACTATTTGCAAAACCATAAAGCGCAACATCGACGACTTAATCAAACTAAAACCTAAAGTCCACGCCAACTAGCACACTCTGTCATAAGTCGCGAACGAAGCATCTGGCACCCTGTCATGCTGAGGCACGAAGCATCTGCTACCCTGTCATGCTGAGGCACGAAGCATCTAGAACGAAGCATCTGGCACCCTGTCATGAGTCGCGAACGAAGCATCTTCAAGAATTTTTACCCGATTAGGCGCCGATGACACAGAGAAAAGAGCATATTGGCGCCTACTTCCCACAATTAATGAGTGCTGTAAATTTACATTAAATCTTAAAGCCAATCTTATCAGTGCATGTATACTAGATAAAATTATCCATTCCAAACTAAATAACCATGCAGTCACCTCAAGCATTTACCCCTTCAGAACTGCAACAATTTATAGAACAACCGCAACAGTTATTAAACCAACCTGTTGACTATCAGCTTACCGTAGCAAATTACAGCGAGGCGCCGCGTCAACTCCTAGAAGTGCTAGCTAACAGCGCACATCCCGAAGTCGCTCAAGCCGCGAGTATGCACGTAAACCTAGCCGGAGAAGCAGGTGAAGATTGGCAGGAAATAGCAGAAGAAGCAATAAAAACGGCGCCGTTAGGACAAAACGACCGCTTAGTCGCAGAATTATTGAGATTGGCGCCTGTTCCAGAAGTATTAGTAAGCCAGTGGATGCCAGGACATCGATTAATAGAAGGCATTGAAAACCAATACATGCCACAAAGGTATAGAGTCAAGCTACTAGAAAGACTCGCACTTTCCCCAATTATTCAAGAACGACTCAAAGCTGCGGCACATCCAGATATTCCTTACAGCACATTAGAACAATTAGCAGGAGACTTAGAACTACCAATTCGTATAGCTGTTAAATATCATGCTAATAGCCCTACTCAACTAATAGAGCAAATAGAAGCTCAACATGAAATAGCTCAAAACTGGGAAACCAACCCAGAGGAATTAGCTGTACTTGGTAATAGTCCTTGGTCTTGGATTCGTTTAGCAGTCGCGCGTAATCCATACACACCACCTGAAACATTAGCAAAGTTAGCGCAAGATTCTTCTGAATCAATCCAATTGGCGATAGCACAAAACTTAGCGGCGCCTGCGGATGTCCTTGACTTACTGTTAAATCATTATAATGAAGCAGTGCCTAAAGCCATAGCCAAACATCCTAACGCTTCTGAAGATGCTTTAGTAAAATTATTTCCTCGTTATAAATATTATATTGTTGAAAGGAATAACCTACCTGCTAGCATCACCATACAAATAGCTAAGTCAGGTAACAGTAACGACAAACTCAAATTAATTCGTGACCCAAATACTCCTGGCTCAGTTCTCGCTGAATTAACTGACTATCCAGACGAATGGAGATGTTATGTTGCTCGACACCCAAACTTGCTAGTTAGTACATTGGAATGTCTTGCTCAAGATTCTGACCCATCGGTTCGCCTTGCTGTTTTTCAGAATTCACAAACACCAGAATATTTAAAAAATCAAATTTTAGATCATTTATTGAATTTAAACGAAAAAAATTTCGTAGCTCATGAAGCATTCAATGAAATGAGCGACGATGATATTTGTATAGAGGAAGTTTAAAAGAATGCTTAAAAAAGTAGATATTTTAGCGAGTATAGCACAATCCAAAACTTCTCCTGTTCACATTTTAGAACAATTAGCAACCCAAATAATTGCATCTAATATTACTTTAGCTAATCGTCCTATAGCCATCAAATTAATTGGGAATTGTAATACACCTTTAGCAATTATAAATTAATTATTGCAATTAATTAAGACTTACTCTCAACCAGACGATTACTCTAATTGGGAAATATATTTCGCATTAGCTTTTAACTCAGCTATTCCTGAGCAAGAAAGAAACCAATATTTTCGGCAACTAATAGAAATGAATTATGATGCTCGCCGGAATTTAGCAAGGTACCCAGAAACACCATCTTATATATTAGAAGAATTAGCAGAAACAGATGCAGCATGGGAAGTAATAGAAAATCCTCATACTCCTGCTAATGCTTTACGTAAATTAGTTCAACAAAAACAATCTCGTGGATATTTACTAGAAAATCCTTCAACACCTAGCGATGTAGTGATGAAAATTTTTAATGAGGCAATTTCGGTACTTTTTGAGATTTCCTAATTGTTCTTCAAGTTTATTAGAATCGTATAATTCGATTCCTGTGCCAGTACGCAGAATAAAAGCATGAAGAAGGTTTCTTTCTTTTGCCTCTTTTATGATAAGTCTCTGTACTAATTTTTCTGCTTCTTCTCCAATAGCATTACGCCATGAGCCATCAATTTGCGCCCCTGTAGATGCTAAAAGTATTGCGTGTAGCTCTTCTTCCGTAATACTTTCTACAGAGCTATCGATAATAAGCGAAATATGCTCATTAAAAAGTTTACATAGCTCTAATGCATTATTATCTGTTAAAGAGTAGCGATTTTCATCATCGGCTTCAAATTTACTTACGCTGATTTTGACTAAATTACTAACGGCTTTTTGAGACAATGCAGCAATATTCCGGTAGTAGGCTATCAATTGAGGTTGTTCTCTAATTAATCGGGGATGACAGAACACTTGAATTAGATGTAGTTGAGATTGCTCAATATAGTTAAATGCATCTTCTCCAATGCACCAGTTCAATTTATCCTGCCAATCATATAAATGCTCTACGGGAAATAGTAATTCTATTTTATTCCTTAGTGAAAGTGTATTATACTCCTTTAACTTACGATAAAAGAAAGTTGAGCGTAACCTATAATTAAGGCGATTTGCTTCTGTCACGATATTTACTTTTCCCAAATATAAACACATTTACGCAATTCGGAGCGACCGTGATTACCCATTTGTTGACTGCTATTACCCTTTCCTCGTCCTAATGTCCAAATGTATTTTGTAGTCAGCCCAAATGATTCTGCTATATCCGATAATATAAGGTCTACAGGAACTTCTTCCCCTGCGTATTGTACGTTATCGTTGACCATTGCTATTACACCACCTGGTTTGAGAACGCGCGCTAGTTCATAAATTACAAAGCTCATCTCGTAAAAGTAGTTACGAATCATTCGGATAATGTTTACATTGTTTAGTTTTCCTTGTTGCTTGTAGGTTTCTAGAATTCCTAATACTTCTTGTAAGGCGCCTTGTTTATTAAAAGTTGAATCTATCTTGATAAAATCATCGTAACGGTTTATTTGTATATAGTGTTTTTCTAATATATCCCGCTTATCTCGATTTTCTACGGTGCATGAAAGCATTGTTTGCCGTAAGCGCTTTACTTCGTCTTCACTGCATCCTAAAAATGCTAGCTCTAAAGCGTATGTACGTGTGTAGTCATATCTATTGACGTAGGGAGGAGAAGTAACGACAAAATCTATACTATTATTTGTTATGGTTGGGATGATTTCTAAACAAGTGCCTTGATGAAGTTGTAAGTTTACTTCTTTAAAGGCGCCTTTTTCTGGTTTTGGGTCAAATAAATCTAGTTGAACAGCGTCTTTATTTGACAAGTCTGATAAAATTTGAGCTAGCTTTTTGTGTATTGCATCTTTAAAGAGTAATATTTCCCCTTTAGAAAATTCCTTTTTGCCTCGTGAACGGCTCGAACGATAATCCCAACGTAAATATTGACCGTCTTTACGGGTGTAGCTAATATCTTCAAGAATACAAAATGCTGCAAATAGTAAAATATTACGTATAGAAATATCTTGAATATGGTTTTTACAATAAGATATATAACCTACTAGTTCTACTTCTTGAGACTCAGGAAAGGCGCCACTTGTAATTGCCAGATGATTAAATGCGTACTGTTGGTCATAATAATCAGAAAAATTTATTGTTTGAATTTGATTAATAACTAAACTTAAAGCTTCTACATGTATTGTTCGTGCATTGCTTTTTGCTTCTATGGCAAAAACACCAACGGGTAAAAGCTCAATTCCAATAGTTTGCCAGTTTAAATCACTTGCCGTAAATAATGAAGTTCCGACTCCTGCGAAAGGGTCAAGTAAGGCGCCGGGTTTTGGTTTTAAAGTATCAATTAGGTATGTAACAAGCTTTTCTGAAAATCCTTCTCGATATTTGAACCAAGAAAACTGGGTTTCTTTGTTGGCTTGAAAACTAACTAAAGTTCTATCCAAACAAGGATTGTGAATAATTTTAGACTTGTATTTATTGTAAAGGGCGCCTCTTTGAGTATTAGAAGTTGTTAATTGTGAGTTGCTTTTCTCTAAAATACTATTTTTATCCATTATTTAATAACCAAATTTATGCTGATTTTTTACCATAAACTAAGTTAGCTTGTACAATACAAGATAAAGGCTTGGACGGATTGGGGGTAATAACCGATGATTGCACAAGTTGAAAAAAAACATTATACGTGTGAAGAATATTTAGAGTTAGAGGTTAACTCGCTTGAACGCCATGAGTACATTGACGGTGAAATTATACTTATGACTGGTGGTACGCCGAATCATAGTCAAATTGCTGTAAACTTAGGTGGTACGCTTAATTACGTATTCAGGCGCCAACCTTATCGAGTCTCTGTTGCTGACCAAAGGTTGTGGATTCCCAAAAAACGTATTTATACTTATCCAGATGTAATGGTAGTTCAAGGCGACTTACAAATGCAAGAAGGGCGCCGGGATACAATAACCAACCCGTTAGTAATTGCTGAAGTTTTATCAAAATCTACTAAAAGTTATGATAAAGATGATAAGTTTGCCGCATATCGGACTATTCCAACTTTTCAAGAATATATTTTAATCGACCAATACACGGTACACGTTGAGCAGTACTTTAAAACAGATGATAAGCGTTGGACTTTTACTGAGTACGATGATTTGAATGAAACGCTTCGTTTAAATTCGATGGATTTTGAAATACCTTTGGCTGATATTTATGACAAAATTGAGTTTGAATAGAAAGATTTAATCCCCCCAACCCCCCTTAATAAGCTATCCATTACCCGGATCTTTCTCAACATTCATGAGAGTGTTCACTCACATCCCTCTAACCCTTATGGCGCCGTTTTTTATTCTCAATAAAAACCGTTTTTTAGCGATAAGATGAAAGCGAAATTGTCAAGTATGTTTGACACCTCAGTCTTCAAGACGCTTTTATAATAAGGGTTTTAAGATTGTTAAGAAAGATGTGACTAATGCATAGCTTAATAAGGGGGGCTTAGAGGGTATTTTTCAAATGATATTAATAACGGGCTAAAAATATTTTCTATACCTCTGTTACTGATACTTTTAACCTGGACATTTTTGAACATCTAAGACATTCTCAATGTTTAGTACAACATCACCAACAGAGTCAGTGA
>NZ_RSCL01000042.1 GCF_003991905.1 Dulcicalothrix desertica PCC 7102
AGTTGTATTTGAATAGAATCGGCATTACTGTCTGACCGCTATTCCTTGCCCACAGCCCATTTAAGATGCGTTTGCCCTGTTACTCCATTTAATTGGTACATTCAAATTGTCCAATAACTTACCTGCTTTATCTCTGATTGCGTCCTGTTCCCAGCTTAAGCCTAGGCTGTTGACTTTGATGGTTTTTGACCGTTTTTTATTCACGCTCTAATTGTGCCAATAAATTTATCACTCAAAAGCCTGTTTAGCTTGGGTTTTTGACCAAAGTTGACATCACAGATTTTGCGTGAACTTTTACCCCCTAAAAAGGTACAGAGTCAACACCCTAGCTTAAGCCTCCGAAATTCCGAGTTCGGTCACTCTGGGCAGGTAGAGATTCACTTGTACTCCTCAAGGGTGGGACTTACACCCACATATCAAGAACAGTTATGTATTAGTAAAGTGACTTTATTAATACACCTTAGCCATACTTCGCTATTTAAGGGCGTATCCTGCTAAGAACGAGCCGCACCCCTGTTAATCTTCCAGGCGCCTGTCCTAAGATATTGTAAAAAATGGAAATTAATTATCCAACTAATTTAAAAGCTATTAGTATCCATGCACGATTCGCATATGCTATCTGTGTTGGCTTGAAAAAAGAAGAATATAGAACACAACCTACTAAACGTAGAGGTTGGGTGCTGGTACATGCGTCTTTATCAAAAGCCAGTGATGAATATTGTTTTTTGATTGATATAGTCAGGAATGCTAATAATTTTATAGTTGGCAAACTTTTTATAGTCATTCAAGGCGCCGAAATCATGTATAGTACAAAATAGCTTAACTACCGCACCCTAATTAAACTGATTAATAATCAAAAACTTTCAGTTGGCGCCTATTCTTAAAAACGGCGCCTGTTCTAGTTTTGTGAGATTATGGTAGTAACTTTTGTGTAAACTAAAGTTAATTAGTTTTCTTGGAGTGCAAAGGGATGTCAATTAGCATCGAATCAGCCCGTCATATTTTCCCTGAAACACTTGCAGCGGATGTAGTTCCAGCGATTGTCGCCCGTTTCAAGCAATTGACAATTGAAGATAGATTGGCATTAATTTGGTTTGCCTATTTGGAAATGGGCAAAAAACTCTCAATCGCAACTCCCGATGCAGTGAACATGCAATTTGTGAGTAGCACCCTCAGTCAAATCGAGCGGATGAGTTTTACCGAGCAAGAAGAATTAATGCGCGACCTAGCGAGCGGTACGGATCGACCCATTTGTCGCATCTACGCAACCTGGTCGGTAAATATCAAACTCGGCTTCTGGTTCCAACTAGGGAAGTGGATGGAAGCGGGGATTGTCAGCCCAATACCCCAAGGTTACCAACTTTCAGGCAATGCCCTGGCAGTCTTGCAAGCAATTCGCAATGTAGACCCCGGTCAACAAATTACCGTTCTTCGCAATACAGTGGTGGACATGGGCTTTGACGCATCCCAATTAGGTAGTTACAGTCGCGTTGCCGAACCTGTAGCCCCACCCCAAGAAATATCCTCTTCAAACCGAATTACGGCGATTCCTGGTGTCGAAAACCCGATAATTTTGGAATACATGAACAACATGAACGCCAATCAATTCGATGCCTTGATTCAAATGTTTGCTCCCGACGGTGGTTTACAACCTCCATTCGAGCGTCCAGTTGTGGGTCGCTCGGAGATTCTCCGCTTTTTCCGGGAAGACTGCCAGAACTTAAAATTGATGCCAGAACGGGGAGTTACCGAACCTACGGAAGATGGTTATACCCGGATTAAAGTAACTGGCAAAGTGCAAACTCCTTGGTTTGGACAAGATGTGGGCATGAATATTGCTTGGCGATTTCTGCTCAATCCAGAAAATCAGATTTTCTTTGTGGCAATCGATTTATTGGCTTCTTCTAAGGAGTTGCTCAACCTAAGTCGTTAAGCCCACTATAAACAATTCGCTTTATCCATAATCAAATTGCCTTTCGTTGGAAAGCGGTTATGTAGGCTTTTGTACGGATTGTACAAATAATTATTTAATTACTGAGAATTTAAACGATTATTGACGCTACCAATTCTCAATGTGAGGATTGTAGGGGAATTAAGTAACTTTGTGGTGGTAAGTTTATGGACGTTCGGGAAGTTGAAATTAGTAACGAAGGAATTGAGAACGGTTGGTCTTTGCAGGAGCAGACAACCGCGCATCACTGTTTTGACCTAGCCTACGAGCGGGAAAGTGCTGGATTGATGCAATCGGTTCGCTCGAGGGCAAACATTATTACTACTATCGATGATATGTGGCATTTACACGATTTTTTAAGTGCAAGACGACACGACCTTGATGGTAAATACGATTTTCGCTATCCTTTTTTGATTATGGTGTTTGCCCAATTAGTTAAAGAAGGCTGGCTGCAACTTCAGGAACTGGAAGGATTGGACTCCTTAAAGCTCGCCAAAATTGGCGCCCTTTCCAAGATGTGAAGTAACTTTTGGTCACAGGTCAAATTAAAGTCTTGCCAGTATCAAAATAGTTTGCAATTGCTTTCATCTATAAAACAATCAGGAATGCCAATAATTTCATAGTTGGCAAACTTTCAATAAGTTACTGCATGTCGGCGGCGCCTGTTATTTATGAATATCCAGATATCTATAGTCACATCTAACCATAAGCTTGGATGCGGGAAATCCTGTATCCCAAATTATAGTACTTTAGTTCGTGCAATATTTTGGGAGTAGAAGTGGAGTAGTAATAATGTTCATAAAAATATTCGCACAATGTTCTAAGGACAACAGGCGCCTTTCCAAATTGTAATGTATCTAAATAAATGCTGAGGGAGTTCTTGTAGTTTAAGTATTACCCTTAGTTCTGAAATGTAGCAGCGCCTGTATTCGGTACTGATGTATTGCAGAGTGGGGAATTCGAGATGTATCTATATATAGGCGTCTGTTACTAATTATTCATGTAACGATTAAATTCTTACAAGTAGCTTTGGCAGCGGATGCAGTCAGAAAATATATGTAACAGTGGCGCCTGCTTTTTGCGTACTTAGATATTTAGATATCTGAGTATTTATAATATTGGCGCCGTATTACATGGAAAGTACTAGAATAATTACTCAAGCGCGGAGAATAAGGTAAGAGTTAAATAGGCGCCTGCTTTTCCTGACTGTATCTATAACAAGCGCGTGTTATGGCATTTGTTACAACTCTCGCTCACATACATCATAAGCCGTGGTTCAAGCTTCTGTTCTGTAACGGCGCCTGTTCCATCAGTTAAATTTAAGTCTTTAATTTTACATACAAAAACTTGACAGTACAGTAAGCTTCTGTACCAAAGCAAGTATTTATGTATAAATTATGTGTTTAGGTGCTTACTAAATTAGTGTTAGTGGCTTTCACCGCAGATGCAAATTCATCAAACGATGCTCCATAAAGGTTTAGTAGCTTCTCTGTTTGGAGAATATTAAGTGTTGGAATTGTTCTCCCCTGCTCCCAGTTGCGAACTGTCGCATATGAGACACCTACATACGCAGCCACTTCCTCAGCCCTCAATCCTGCTTTACGTCTTAATTCTTTTAGAGTCATATATAACAACTAATAATCTATTTATAGTATTGCATTTGTACGAATGGGTTAGTAGTATATAAGCATAAAGGCGAATGTACCAATGCCACTCGGACTTCGCCCTTATGTTAACCAGTTAGTACAGGTTAAATCTATTATGACCCAAATTATTGTTGACTCTCAAGTACTCATAAAACTTGAGCAGCATGACCATGAGCAATTTGAGCAACTTCCAGACGGGTATGAGGTTGATTCTGTAGAAAATACAGGCGCCCGTGGCTGGGGCATAGCTACGCCATACCCTTCGCCTTTGTTAAATTTTAGTATTTATGTATTATATTAATCTTTTTTAAGAAGGAATTAGTTTTATTTTTATATAGTTAAATAGTTGAGCATTGTTTGATAGTTGTACTTGGAGAGAGTTGACGCTGTTCTGTAACCCCTATTCCTTACCCTAAGCCAATTTAAGATGCATTTGCCCTGCCGAGAAGTAATAGTGCTTTGAGCAGCAGAAGCTGATTACCTTGTCACCAAGTGCTTCTGCTAGCTTTGATAAAACCGGATGAATAAAAAATTTGATTGGAACCAATTAGTAATTAGAAGTTTTACGTTGCTGACGATGCCATATATGGAAAAAACAGGTTCTAACAACCGTATTAAGTCAAGACAAGCAATTATTCGGTACAATGCACTGCTCATTACTGTTTCTAGTCTTGGATTATTTTTAACTGGATGTGGTGGTACAAACGCTCTTTATCCTGGCGCCTCTAATCAACCAATCTTGAAAAAAGTCTACACATAAATAATTTTAAAGCAATTCAAAATTATAAGCACTAAACATTATGTTTACCCATCTAAGATATTCACTGGAGATTTCTAAAAAAAAATTGTTGCCATGTTTACTATTAATTCTCATGATTTTTAGTTTTATTCTGACTTTACTGGTAGGAAGTTATAATCCTACCTTTGGGTTAAGAACAACTGAAATACTTTGGGATACTTATGGTATTCCCCATGTTTACGGCAAAGATGCACAAAGCGCTTTTTATGCGTTTGGTTGGGCACAAATGCAAAGTCATGGGAACCTGATTTTACGCCTATACGGACAGGCGCGCGGACGAGCCGGCGAATATTTCGGGGAGAAGTACTTAAAATCAGATCAATGGGTGAGAACAATGGGTATCCCGGTTCGCGCTCGCTCTTGGTACAACGCACAAAATCCGAAATTTCGTCAGTATCTTGATGCCTTTGCTGCCGGAATTAATACTTATGCTCAACAACATGCCGATCAGATTGATGAAGAAGCAAAAGCTGTACTACCAATCAATGGGGTGGACTTGCTAGCTCATACTCAACGTGTACTTAATTTCACTTTTGTAGTAGATCCACGAGACCTTGCTGGTATAAGTGATAAAGCTCCTTCAGTAGGTTCTAACGGCTGGGCAATCGCACCAGCACATTCTGCTAGTGGTAACGCGATGCTACTGGCAAACCCACATCTTCCTTGGTCAAATTTATTTCTCTGGTATGAAACCCATCTAACTGCCCCTGGTATTAATACTTACGGTGCAGCACTTGTTGGTGTTCCTGTTCTAGCTATTGCTTTCAACGATTATTTAGGCTGGACTCACACTGTGAACACACACGATGGTTGGGATGCTTACGAACTTACGCTGTCTGACGGAGGCTACCGTTTTGACGGCAAAGTTAAAGCCTTTGAGACAGAAGAACAAATTTTAAAGGTAAAGCAAAATGATGCCACGCTACGCTCGGAAAAACTTGTCGTAAAGCGCTCAATACACGGACCTGTTATTAAAGGAAAAGATAACAAAACTGTTGCACTCCGAGTTGTCGGATTAGATCACCCTAATGTACTAGAGCAGTGGTGGGATATGGGGCGTGCTACAAATCTTACCGAGTTTGAGACTGCACTTAAGCGCTTGCAGTTGCCTATGTTTACAGTATTGTACGCGGATCGAGAAGGGCATATCATGCACTTGTTTAACGGTCTTGTCCCAGTTCACTCTCAAGGCGATTTTGAATACTGGTCGGGCATTGTTCCTGGGAATACTTCTACTACTTTATGGACTAAAACTCACCCTTACCATGACCTACCGCGCGTACTCGATCCACCAAGCGGTTGGTTACAAAATGCAAACGACCCGCCTTGGACAACAACATTTCCACAGGTGCTTAACCCAGATAAATATCCATCTTACATGGCGCCACGCAGTCCTATGTCCTTCCGGGCACAGCGTTCAGCCAAGATGCTAGCTGAAGATGAACAAATCTCTTTCCAAGAAATGATTAAATATAAGCACTCAACACGCATGGAACTAGCCGATCGCCTGCTTGATGAGCTAATTCCCGTTGCACGCGAATCAAATAACTCCTTAGTGCGGCGGGCAGCTGATGTACTGCAAACTTGGGATCGTCAAGCCGATGCCAATAGCCGTGGCGCCGTACTCTTTTCCTTTTGGGTTAATAAAATCGACTTAGACGAATCATTCGCTATTCCTTGGAACGAGAAATCTCCACTCACCACACCCGATGGTTTAGCAGATCCAAAGAACGCAGTAACTGCCCTTAATGCAGCTGCTACCATTGTAGAAAAATCTTATGGTGCGCTTGATGTACCGTGGGGAGAGGTCTTCCGGTTGCGCTATCAAAAAATCGATTTACCCGCCAATGGAGGTGATGGAAATCTCGGTATCTTCCGGGTTCTCGATTTTGCACCTACTTCAGATGGACGATTTGCCCCCTTAGAAGGCGATAGTTATGTCGCTGCGATTGAATTTTCCAATCCAGTAAAAGCTATGGCACTCACCAGCTATGGCAACGCTACTCAACCTAAGTCGCAGCACATAGGTGACCAGTTGAAGTTATTCGCTCGTAAAGAGTTGCGGCAAGTTTTGCGAACCCGACAAGAAATTCAAGCCAATTTGGTCAAGCGCGAAGTTCTATAACTTTCTGAAAGTGAATATTTTGATTTCACTCATACATATTGATCATATAGAAAGCATTCCAACCAAACACAAAAATAAGTAGATTAGAACTAAAACAATTGTTATAGTAAATTTGCAAATCTAGTTGCGAGAGCTAATTATGGAATTACAAAAATGTGGTGCAGCGTATAGTAAAGCAAATCTACGAATATTTTGATCACAACTACTCTGAGCAGATGGAAAAAAACATCCAACAGTATATTAGAGAAAATCAGCAACACAAACATGGTGTTCATCGCTATAGCCTTGAACAATTTGGACTGAATACTGACGATGTTAACGAAAAATTTAAAGATTACTGTTAGTATTTATGCATATCTTGCTAAATACAGCGAATTTGTGTATTTGTGGTACATGTAGAGACGCGATAAATCGCGTCTCTACGAGGTTTTGGACATGAGTCATTTGCTCACCCAGTCGTCCGCCATACCTGATTGGGGAGAGGCTGCAAAAAATGCTCTCGAATCTTTTTTCCCTCAACTAGTAGTGTCTCTTCTTTTACTTAGTATTGAGCGTTTGATTCACCTTGCACGTAGTTATGGTTTTGACATCAATATTTCCAGGTGCAAGATATGAGCCTCCGACTAGCGGACTACGCCGCAAGTGATATATGAAAGAAACACAAGGAATACTAAGGAAAATTCTAGAGATTGATACTATAATTAGTAGTTACCCTGACAGTCAAAACCGTGTTTACAGTGGTGTTAGTTACGCCCGTATATGAGCCTGGTTCTGAGTGAAAAAGGTGAATTTATTGGTGAAGTGAGTGTTGAACATCACTATCCCGTGCGCGAAGATTAGATTTGGACACCACACTCAGGTTAGGGTACTTATTTACTGTTCAGAAATGCGATTGCGATGACGGAGGTCACCATGAGCAAAAAAGAATTGCAATCAAAATCACCAAATTCTAATTTACCACTAATTAACCTGAATGCGGCAGGTATAGATATTGGTGCAGATAGACACTGGGTAAGTGTTCCCGTAGACAGGGATAAAGATTTTGTACGGAGTTTCGGCTGTTTTACTGCTGACTTGTATGCGATGGCAAACTGGTTAAAATCATGCCGAATTGAAACAGTGGCAATGGAATCAACGGGAGTTTATTGGATACCTGTATTTCAAATTCTGGAAAGTAGCGGGTTTGAAGTAAAACGATGTTTTTGCTCATTACGTAAAAACTGTACCAGGTCGTAAAACTGACGTACTAGATTGCCAGTGGTTACAACAGTTGCATACTTACGGTTTGTTGGCAGGTTCCGAAGCGTCCAGACGACCAAATTTGTGTCCTCCGTAGTTACATGAGACAACGGGACAACTTAATTAAAAGTGCTTGTGTCCACGTACAAAGGATGCAAAAAGCTTTGACTGAAATGAATATACAACTACACCGAGTTATTAGTGATATTACAGGTACTACAGGTATGGCAATTATCAATGCCATTGTTTCTGGTGAGCGTGACCCAAAGAAGTTAGCTGAACTAAAAGACGAACATATTAGAGCAAGTTGTACGAGTATTGCTGCTGCTTTGACTGGAGACTATAGACCAGAACTTGTGTTTGTTTTGTCGCAGGAACTAGGACTTTATAAATTCTACCAGACACAAATAACTGAATGCGATGCTCAAATAGAGGAGTGTCTAGCTCGGTTTGCAGATAAAATAGACGTTAAAATTAATCCTCGCGGGCTCGCCAAAACGTCGTGGCAAAAAGCAACCAGGAAATGCTCCCCAGTTTGATTTACGTACTCCTGCAATACCGAATTACAGGCGTTGATTTTACTCAAATCAACGGTCTTGGAGCTTTAACTGTATTGGTTATATTGTCTGAAGTCGGATTAGACCCATCTCGTTTTCCTACGGTTAAGCATTTCGTTTCTTGGTTGGGGTTGTGTCCAGGTAGTCGTGTAACTGGTGGCAAAGTCAAAAGCTCCAAAACTCGCCCTGTTATCAATCGGGCTGCCAATGCTTTCCGTATGGCAGCACAAACACTTTGTCGCAGCGATTCAGCCCTAGGTGGTTTTTACAGACGAATGCAATCTCGCATGGGGGCGCTCCTCGGCAATTACTGCGGCGGCTCACAAAGAAAGCACGTATTTTCTACCGTCTTTGGACATCAGGAGCAGCCTATGTAGACCCAGGTGTTGATGCTTATGAACAAAAGTTCCATGAACGTATGGTGAACAACTTAAAGAAAAAAGCTCACGATGCAGGGGTTTGATTTAGTTGCTCAACCTACAATCACTGAGGAACAGTGCGCTGTATAAGATGCTTTCATTGCATGACTAAGGCGACGGCTTAACTCCCAATCACTTCGTCCATATAAAAACGCTCATCTCGTGCGCTGTTTTTTGATAATCAAGCGTGATAATTATCATGAAAATTTAACCGCCAATTTAAATCGTTACGCTCCTACCAAATCTATTGCTCCGGGGATGTGTTTCTTAGAAGAAGCAAACAAATTGGTGAAGCGAAAGTTGGGTTACAAAAAATTAATACTACTGGTATCAAGCAAATTAGTGAGGCAAGTCAAATGTGTTTCTTTTATGTTTCACTAACGCACGAAGCGCGCTAGTGAGGGGATCATATCTTGTACCTGCGGGGGGTCAGGGGGGATCAGATTTCAAAAAAATTTCTATCCCTCAAGCTCATCTTCAACGGGGTTAGAGAAGCCGTATTCTTCGAGTTGACCCTCGCGCCGCACGTCACAAGTAGCGCAGTGGAATGACCCGCCGAAAGTGTAGACATGACGGAAATCAACGGGAATCACTTTAAAACCTAAATCTTTTAAAAGCTTCTGCATGGGTTGCTCTTGTTTTTCCACAACAATTGTTTCGGGGTCTAAGCTCAAGATATTCATGCACACCCAACTACTGCACATATACATAGGCCAGTTGTCGGGAAGGGTAGAAGGAGCGGCTTCTACTAAATCCCAGCCGGCTTTTTTGAAAAGATCAGTTTGGATGCAAGGTCTGGCAGGGTTAATTAAAGCTAATCCTGGTCTGAGAGGAACTAGGGAAGCGTCAATGTGCATTGGATTTAAGTCTGGGAAGTTGATTTCATGAACCCGGAATTTGTCGCCTAGATTCCGTTTGAGCCAAGTAATTCCTATGTTGTTGGTAACGTGGCTACGCTGGACAAACAAATCTCGCCCAAAGCGCACAATATCAGCCGCATCGAAGCTGGGTTCAGTATCTCGGCTCACAAAATGCCCTTTTTCAGTCAGGGCATACCGTACTTCTACGGGTTTTGTGGCGAAGTCAACATCATAAAATTCGTCTGACATGGAAGGCTTAGGCGCCGTTGTCCACTTAGCCCCCCGCCGTAAGTAATCAAGCATCAAAGAGCGGTATGCGCGGTATTCAAAAAAGCGGGAGCGCCAAGCCATTGGGGCTTCAATAATCTCATTGCCAACAACGATCAGGATATCGCGAGGCATAGCGGCATAGAACCCATTCGCCTCAAAATCTGGAGTTTTGTAAGGCTGAGTAAAGTCGATGACATCAGGGCGCCGCACCGTCACACCCTCCGCTTCTAAAATCCGGCAAAACTCGTTCAATTCTTTAGCGGCAGCTTCTATAAGTTCTTGTGGGAACGGTTGACCCCCATACTTTTGGAAAAACCACAAGTTGCTTGGATATGAGTTGGTTTCCAAAGCTGGCTCTAATTTTGGAACTGCGGCGCCTTCAACGCGACCAACAATAACTTCTTTTAAGGGGTCCCATTCGTTGTAGCTGTTAACGACTGGTAGCTGTTGGTTAGATACTAAGCTTGGGGTTGGTTTGAGTTGTAAAAGTGTTTCCATTTTTAGTTATTGGATGATAGTTTGGATGAAAGTAGGGTGAAAGTAGGGTGGCTTAAGCCACCTTACAAATATGTGGATATTCATTTACGATGAAAGAGGTTTTGTTTTAGCACCGAAATTTTCTCCTGTGGATTGACTGCAATAATTGTTTCCAACACATTCTTAAAATCTCCAAGTAAACAATTAATTTCATCAGCGTCAAAGTATTGACAAGAATACGAAATCGCAATATTTAACTCGACACCAGGCACTACTTTTACCATCAGGGGATAGTCTAATTTTTCATCATAATCAATGAATTTTATTTCTAAATTATCCGGCAACTCTTGCAAGGCATCTATGACTGGGTAATTCTGAAATATTAATAAGCTATCGAACCAAGGCGATTCAGGCATCTTAACCCACTCTTCAACATGACTTATTAAAGGAAAGTAATCGTACTGGCGTAATTTAGCATGTTTAATTTGGATTTCTTTGAGCCAACTGAGCAATGGGTTTTCAACAGATACTTGTAGTTGCAGAAAAACTTCATTAATGAAAAGTCCTACCATTTCCTCAACTCCTGTCACAGTTGCAGGACGACCAGAAACAACAGTCCAAAAAAGAACTTGTTCTTGCTTAGAGTAGCGGCTCAAAAGCAATGCCCAAACCGCTTGCACAATTGTGTTTAAAGTTAGATGATGTTGTTGTACCCAAGTGTTAATATCTGTTGTTGTTAGTTGTGATAGGGCGATTTCTCGCGTATTGTAATATTCCTCCTCGTCTGAAAAAGGACTAGGTTCTTCGTCAACATCTACAGTAGTTAACTTAGTTAAACCTTGTAATTCCTGGCGCCATAATTTCTCAGCTTTTAATAGGTCTTGTTCCTGTAACCAAGCGATGTAATCCCGGTAAGGACGGGGTTTTTCTAAATATACATCTTTGCCTTGGCAGAATTCTCTGTACAAGATACTAGCTTCTTTGAAGACAAGAGATAAAGACCATCCATCCGTTAATAATTGGTGTTGAGTCCATATAAATTGATGGACATTTTCAGCCGTTTGTATAATATCAAAGCGCATCAGTGGCGCTTTAGAAAGGTCAAAGCTTTGATTCAGTTCTTTTCCTAAGAATTTTTTCAAACGCTTGGACTGCACTTTCGGAGATAACCCGCGCCAATCTTGTTGCTCCCAAGGTAGTGTAACTTGTTTATATACAACCTGGAGCGATTTATCTAGTTCTTCCCATAAAAAAGCAGTACGGAAAATCGAATGTCGAGCTACAACTTCCTGCCAAGCACGTTTGAACGCCGGGACATTTAAGGCGCCATGTAACTCCAAATGCAGACGAGATAGAAATATTCCCGGTTGCGAATCTTCATAATATTCCGTAAACTCAAATATCATCTCATCTTGTAGGGGCGAGGCGGGATAGATATCTTCAATTTGTCGGTTGTTGCCAAGTAATTTCTTAATTTTCTGCAAATTAAGTCCAGAATAGGGAAAATCTGAAGGTGTGTAGCCACCTGCTTCAGGTGACTGGCAATGAACGATAAGGTTTTGCAATGCTGCTATAAACTCTTGAGCGAGGTTTTCAATTGTTGCCCGATGATGAACCGCTTCGCTGTATGTCCAATTCAATTGCAGTTGTCCTCCACTTACCAAAGCGTTTATTTCCAGTAGATGACTACGGTTGCCTTGTGGGTTAGACTCTGCTCCGATGGACTGTTGTGCAATTTCAAATAGTGAACTCGATGATATTACTGTATCGAATTGACCAAGGTAGTTAAAAAGTACTTCAGCCTGGGGCATAGCTTGTAGTCGCGCGGAAATTGCTTTATCTTGCTTTAAGTAACGCAATAGACCGTAGTTTATCCCCTGCTTAGGAATTTGGCGCAACTGTTCTTTGACAGATTTTAAGGCTTCTCCTGGAATGATTGTCTCCTCCAAATCTAACAGCACTGGGAAAATTGTTGTAAACCACCCAACTGTGCGTGATAGGTTTACCCCTTGAAAGAGGTTTTCTCGTCCGTGTCCTTCCAAGTCAACTAATAGGCGCCTTTTTCCGAACGACGAATTAAAAGCTAGCACTAAGGCTGTTAGCAGTACATCGTTAATTTGAGTATTGTATACTTGTGGTACTTCCTGTAGCAAAGCTTTGGTATCTGCACTACTTAGCGCCACAGATACTGTACGACTCGATGCGACAGTATTATTCTCTTTAACAAACAAATGCTCTACTGGTAGAGAGGGAACCTCAAACCGAGGTTTTGCTAGCCAGTACTTCAGTTCCTCCTCTAGCTCTGGTGATTGTGTATACTCGCTTAAAGATTGTGACCAATGTTTGAAAGAGGTCGTTTTTGGAGGTAAAGCGATTGGCTCACCTTGATTAAGCTGCTGGTAAACAGTTTGCAAATCCTCTAGCAAAATGCGCCAGGAAACACCATCCACTACTAAGTGATGGATAACCCACAGTAACTTATTTGGTTGAGCAGAGCCGAGGTCAAATAAAGTGACTCTCATCAGTGGTGCATTTGACAGGTTCAAACTCGCCTGTAAGTCATTAGCTGCTGCCTCTAAGGCTAGTTTTTGTTCTGCTTCTGACAGTGCTGACAAATCAACTCGATCAAGAGATACAGCGACATTGGTATCGGCGTTGAATTGCTGCCAATGTGAGGCTTCTTGCACAAAATGTAGCCGGAGCGCATCGTGGTGGATAATTAATTGTTGTATGGCTTTTTCCAATCGATCAGGATCAAAATCCTGCTGCAAGTCTAGTAGAAGCGATTGGTTAAAGTGATGTTGTTCGGGAAGATTTTGTTCAAAAAACCAATGTTGGATAGGTGTTAATGGTACTGAGCCTACGATTGTATCTTGTTCCACTTGAACAAAGGGGATCGTCTCGGTTACAGTTGCTAACTCGGCAATGGTTTGGTGCTGAAAAAGCTGCCTTGGACTGATCTGCAAACCAGCTTGGTTCGCGCGAGCAGTAATTTGGATGCTCTGGATCGAATCCCCACCCAGTTCAAAGAAGTTATCGTAAATGCTGACTTGTTTTAGTCCCAAAACTTGAGTCCAAATAGTGGCTAAAATTTCTTCCGTTTGGGTGCGGGGTAGCACAAAGTCTTTTTCCAAACTTTTACTAGTATCTGGTACGGGTAGGGCAGAGTGATTAATTTTCCCGTTAGGTGTCAGGGGTAGCGTGTCAATGAACACAAAGATATTTGGCGCCATATACTCAGGCAACTTCTGCTTCACGAAGTCGGACAATTCACCTGTAGTGGATTGTTTTTGATCAGGAATAACATAAGCTACTAAACGTTTATTGCCTAATGTGTCTTCACGAACAATAACGACTGCTTTTTGTACCTGTGGATGTTGCTTAAGTACTGCCTCAATTTCTTCTAATTCAATCCGAAAACCACGTATTTTTACTTGAGAGTCAACACGACCGAGGAAATTAATGTTGCCGTCAGGTAAATAACAAGCTAAGTCACCAGTCTTGTACAGGCGCCCTCCTTTTTCTTGGCAAAAGGGGTTAGGGATAAATTTCTCAGCAGTTAACTCTGGACGGTTGAGATAGCCTCGGGCTATACCAGCACCTCCTATATACAGTTCGCCACTGGCGCCAATAGGAACTGGTTGCAAGTATTCATCCAATATATAAAGCTGAACATTCGCAATCGGACGACCAATGGGAATTGAATTTGCCAAGGAGCTTTGCTGCGGAACCTCATAGACACAACATCCAACAACAGTTTCTGTTGGGCCATATTCGTTGATTAATTTAGTGTGGGGTGCGTGCGTCTGCCAAAATGCAACACTTGTTGGTGGTAAAGCCTCACCACCAATAATAAAGGCTTTAGTTCGAGTTGGAACTTGGTTCTGCGGTAACAATTCGCTGAGTATTTCCAGATGAGCTGGTGTAATTTTAACAAGACTAAAATCATTTTTAGAGCTTAATAAATTACTAAGATATTCTATCTTTTGATTCTCTGGTAGCAATATTACTTTCTGCCCAACTAATAATGGAGAGAATAAGCTGGTGATTGTTGCGTCAAACCCAATCGAAGAGTTCACTGGGGCGCCTTCCCCATCTGCTACTGCATAAGCCTTTGCACACCAAGTTACATAATTAACTAGTCCTTGGTGAGAAATCATTGTTCCCTTGGGCTTCCCAGTAGAACCCGAAGTGTAAATTACATAAGCCAAATTTTCGGGTTTTACTGTACTAACTGGCTTTTTGTTGCTATCGTATGTAATTGCTTCCCAATCCTTGTCCAAACAAATTACTCGTGATTTGTCGGGAAGACTTTTTACAAGCTTTTGTTGAGTTAACACCAGCTGAACCTGGGCATCTTCTAACATAAAGGCCAGCCGTTCCTGTGGATATGACGAGTCTAACGGTACATAGGCGCCACCAGCTTTAAGGATACCAAAAATTCCAATAACCATTTCTAGGGAAGGCTCTAAGTAAATAGCTACTAATGCTTCTGGTTTTACTCCTAACTCCTGTAGTTCATGGGCTAGTTGATTGGATCGAGCATTTAGTTCTGCGTAAGTTAAATGCTCGTTTTCAAACACAACAGCAATGCTATCTGGTGTGCGTTCTACCTGTTCTTCAAATAATTGATGGATGCATTTGTGTTCGGGGTAGTCGGTTTTTGTATTATTGAACTCAATTAACAACTGCTGTTGCTGTATCTTACTAAGAATCTCTAAATCAGAGATTGCAGCTTCAGGGTTATTGATAGCACTTTCCAGTAATGTACAATATTGTTCTGACAAAGTTTTGATATCATCAACTAAAAATAAGCTAGAATCAAAGAAAAAATCTAAGAGCAAAAAGTCATCTCTACAAACACTAGAAAGTTTGACTTTGAATCTATCTGTACATGCGTATTGCTTGTAAACTGAAAACGATACGTCACCAGTAGTATATTTCTCAGCTTGCTCTGTAAAATCGAAACAGAAAGGGAAAAAGTGTGGTGCTAAGTCAGTATCAGTTACTGCAAGCTCCCAAGCAAAATACTCTTGCCATGTATCGATATTGTGTAAAGACCGACTAATTTGTTCTAGAACTTCTTGGAATTTAAAATTAGCCTTGAGATTAAAATGAATGGGTACATACTTTGCTAACAGTCCGAAAGCGTTTTTCAATTCCTGATGTTTACGCCCTTCACAGGCGGTTCCAATTACAACTTCTGACTTTTCAGTTAGGCGCCAAAGTAAAACTTGCCAGCAAGCTAGTAAAAATGCAGAAATCGAGGTATTATACTTTTGAGCAAGCTTTTTAATCTTTACTACCGTATCAGAATTAATGTTTAAGCTTAGAGATTGAGGTTCAAATCGCTCTTTCCCAGAAGGTTGACTTTCCAAAGGAAGTTTCAAGTTTAAAAGAGAAGAGATATTTTGTTGGCGCCAATACTCTATTCCTGTTTTTGTGTCTTCTGACTCAAGTAATTCATTCAGCCATTCAGAAATATCTGCATATTGCATTGATTCATCAGATATTTCCTGACCATGCAAGTAAGCTGTATAGGAACGACCTATTTCATAAACCAGATTATTGAGTGTCACCCAATCTGCACAAAGAACTGGTAAGCTAACAAATAAAATATGCTCATATGATGACAGCTTAATTAAAGCTATATGCAAAATTTGGCTTTTTTCCAGGTTAATATCTTGTAATCTTGCCTCTTCAAAAAGTGCATTTATTTTAGTTTGTTGTTCTTGAGCAGCAAGACCACTAAAGTCGTAATTATAAATCGATACCGTTTTGCTTTCAATTATACTCTGAACCGGAACAGTATCTCCAGGCAAGCAATAAAAATTAGTACGAAAAATTTCTTGTCGATTAACGATACTTTCTAAGGCTGCTTTTAAAATGTCTGGCTGAATATCTCCCTCAATGTGTACTCCAATTTGAGATAAATAGCTATGGCTGTTATCACTTTCTTGTAACAACCATACATGCTTTTGCTGAGGCGAAATCCGAAAAGCATTACCTGTTAAACTTTGCATAATTCTACTCCAGTTTTATATTCAAATGTTTAAATTGACTTGCGCTTGGCTTTATTTAGCTTCTGGGCAGTAGCCTCTTCCAGTTTTTTATCTTTAATGAGTTGTTTTTGTCTGTCCGCTTCAGCAAGTATCTGTTCTAGTGCATTTAGCCTGGTATTTAGCGGCTGTGTTACAACACTGTGTAAAAGCATTTCAAAATGTTCTAACAGTCGGGCAATGGTAGAAGCTTCAAACAGGTCTGTGTTGTATTCCAACGCTCCAACTAGCCCTTGTTCTGTCTCCTCCATGTCCAATAGCAGGTCTAACTTTGTCGTCCCGTAATTAACCTCTAAGAAACTTACATTAAGCTCCGAAAATTCTAAGGCTGATATTGGAGTATTTTGAAGGACGAATTTTATCTGAAACAGGGGTGTACGGCTGATATCTCGCTTTAGATTTAAGGCGCCTACTAGTTTATCAAATGGTAAATCTTGGTGGGTATAAGCTTCTAGTGACACCTCACGGGTTTGTGTTAGCAATTCTTGAAAAGTAGGGTTGCCGCTAAGGTTTGTACGCAATACTAACTGGTTAACAAAGAAGCCAATCACCTTTTCAATATCAGTATGGTTACGGTTGGCTACATCAGTACCTACGACAATATCATTCTGACCCGTATAATAATGTAATAATATCTGAAACACTGTAAGCATTGTTATGAACAAGGTGACTTGCTCCCTATGGCTTAATGCTTTTAGTTCCTCAGTTAGAGTTTTAGGCAGGTGCAGAAATTGCCTTGTCCCGCGAAAGGACTGGACTGCGGGTCGTGGGCGATTTGTAGGTAATTCCAGTATAGGTATATTGGCAAGCTGCTTCTTCCAGTAAGACAAGTTTGTTTCCAGCACCTCAGTTTGTAGCCATTGATGCTGCCAGCAAGCGAAATCAGCATATTGAATAGGTAAGTCTGGTAGGGGGGAAGGCGCACCTTTTGAAAAAGCTTTGTAGAGGATGGAAAACTCTTGAATGAATATCCCAATAGACCAGCCATCGGAGATAATGTGATGCATTGTAACAAGCAGCACATGAAATTTTTCGTTCAGCCGCAATAGTGTGACTCTCAGCAAGGGGTCCTTAGTTAAGTCAAAAGGTCGTTGACCCTCTGCGATTGCTAACCGTTGCACCTCGGTAGACTGCTCAACTTCTGGCAACGCCTGCAAGTTTACCAATGGTAAGGTCATTGCCCTAGCAGGATTAATTACTTGTACTGGGGCGCCATTGATTGCAACGAAATTGGTTCGCAAAACTTCGTGGCGCCGCACGATTTCCCGTAGGGTTTGTTCCAAAGCAGTTATCTCAATTGTTCCAGTCAACTGTAAAGCAGCAGGCATATTGTAAGCATCGCTTCCCTCTTCTAGTTGGCTCAAAAACCACAGGCGCCGTTGGGAGAAAGATAAGGGATAATAGTTTAATTCACTCTTGCGGGGGGTAATTACTTGTGTTTTGAGAGTATTTTGACCCTTTTCTCTAAGGAGTTTAGAAAGCAATGCAAGCTTTTTTGGAGAAATATCTGAAATGTTTTGTGATAATTCGCTCATATGAATTAGCATAATTTTTTAGAAGAGAACTCTAGAGGTAACAGTCGGACGAATACTTCGTGATTTTCTTAAATCTCTAGTTATGTTTATCCGTTTAAGCCAACGGTCTTTTCCATCAAAATTCGCTTTGAAACTTTTTCGACCATGCACTGCTTTGTAATTGTCAATAAAGCAAAAATCTCCTGGCTGTAAAACAAGGTTTATTAAGTTGCCTTCAATTACTTTGACTAATTGGTTAAGTGCATTTGCTGCCTCTTTATCATTTTCTAAATCATCCATGTAATATGGGTCAATACGAATGTATGGAGATTCAAAATCACCATATAATAGTGGTAGTTTTTGGGGGTTTATATTCATGTTATTTATTCGATTATAGGCAGATTCTAGAAACTGCTCACAATTCGTTGGCAGTGTGTTTAAGCTAAACTTATGTTTTTCTAAATGTGATTCATCTGGATGAATAGTAAAACGTTCTTCAAACAAAGTTTGGACTAGCTCTCGTTGGAGTTGTCCCTTCTCTATAGCTCCAACAGTAGTAGGAACTTGGTCTGGATTTCGTAAACACATTAGACCAATATAGTCACCTCTATAAGGATGAAATGCATCTTCGTTGTGCCACCAAAGTGGTTGTTCACTACTACTACCAATCTGCTCGTTTTCATGACCCTTAATTGGGCAAATATTATGGACGATATGTCCAGCTTGCTGAGTAGACCAACCAATAGCTTCACCTAATAATGAACCCAATAGCATAAAAAGAATTTCTTCTTCTAAAGTAGGTGAAGTTTCTGGTCTATCCTTCCAATGAGATGGTGTTTTTCCTATTTTACTATCTGAAATTGGATATCCGGAAATTAAGCAAATCCCTGATGATGGTTCTAATAATTTAAAGTTATTAATAAATGCACGTAATCTTTTAGGCAGTTCATGAGCTTCGGTGTTGACATTGTTCAGAAACTCGACATCTTCTACTGATGTATATTGAGAAGTAAGCCTCTCTAGAATTATTTTAATATGCTTTACTTCTTGCTCGGATAAAACAATCTTTTCCATTTTACTTTCTTCTTCTCTTTTGTTTGCTTGTTGTATTGCTGTTTCTTTTTTCTCAGCTATAGTGGTGAACCAATGGTTACAATGGTTTGGCTTGATAATTTACTAAGGCTTTTGACAGACGATTAAGACCTTCAATTAATTGAGGTGTAGAGCTTCCAAAACCCAACCTTACATAGTTGTCATAGTTAAAACAATTACCTGGTACAAGTAAGACTCCATAAACGTTAGCTAAATAACGACAAAATGCTTCGGAGTTTGAAATAGTGTGCAAACGTAAGAACCCACAAACTCCTCCTTGAGGATATGCCCAATCTACAAACTCTTTATGTCGGTAGATCCACTCAGATAAAATTTTTAAATTGGTATGTGCTTGATGTAAACGAATATTGAGAAAGCTATCTACTTTGTGTATAACCCTCTGTGCAATTAGTTCGACTAATGGTGAAAGGTGAAGGGTGATGTAGTCGCGCCTATAAACAAAACGTTCTAATATATTTGATGAAGCTATACACCAACCAAATCTTAATCCTGGCAATCCGTAGGCTTTGGAAAGGGTTCCTAGTGAAATAGAATTTTTGTACCATAAGTTGGGATTAGGAAGTGGGGAATCTTTATAAACAAGTTCGGCAAAAGCAGCGTCCCATACAAGATAAGCTCCAACCTCAGCTACTGCGTTAATAAGCTCTTGTTGTTCCTCTAAAGTGAGGGAAGCGCCAGTGGGATTATGAGGAAAGTTTACCACGACCATACGAGTATTTGGGGTGATTAAGCTTTTAACTTCCTCAATATTAGGAACAAAATTATACTCAGGTCGTAGGCGCCAAGGTTTCAACTTACATCCTATAGATTCAGCAATAGAATACAGCTGTTGGTAACAAGGGTCTAATACAACTACCTCATCATTAGCATTAAGAAGCGTACTCATAATTAAGTATATAGCCTCGCTAGAGCCATGAGTTACCATAACTTGTTCGGGGTTTTCATTTCCCCAACGGAAGGCAATTTCCTTACGTAAATCAAAACTACCATAGCTAGAACTGTCATTGAAAACAACACTATCAAGTTCTTTTTGTGTAAGGTCGGTAAGTTGGCGAATGTCGGCTAGCGAAAAACTTTCTACACTACTACTGCTAATATCAATATTAGTATTGAAGTAATAATTTCTCATCCAGCATTCTAAATGAGCAGGGGGAATTGTATTCATTATACTTCCTTTCTTTGTATTAATTGAAATAAAATGTGTTTATTTTTCTTTGCGTTAACTGGTTAGCATTGACTCTATTTCATCTTCCGAGAGGTCTTTAATATCTACCAGAAATTGTCCGATGTCTTCGATATTGCCTTGTTTAAGTTGATTTTGTACAACAGCTATACTTAAACCTGCCACAGTCGGGAATTCAAATAATGAACGCAACGGTATATTTACCTGAAAAACATCACTTAGACGCGAAACTATTTGAGTCGCTATTAGTGAGTGTCCGCCTAAATTAAAGAAATTATCGTGAATACCTACTTTTTTTAGCTGAAGTATTTCTTGCCATACAGTAGCAATAGTTTGCTCTATTTCGCTACGAGGTGCCACATAAGTTTCTGCTAACTCCAATCTAGTTTGATCTGGCGCCGGTAAAGCACGTCGATTCACTTTTCCATTTGGCGTTAGAGGCAGCGAATCGAGCAACACAAAGGCAGAAGGTACCATGTATTCAGGTAACTTTTGCTTTAGATTATCTCTGAGAGTTTGGTGGAAGTTGTTTGGATATTTTTTGGGAACAATATAGGCAACCAGACGCTTGTTGCCTGGTACGTCCTCACGCGCTAAAACTATACTTTGTTGCACAGACGGATGCTGGCTTAGAACTGCCTCAATCTCTCCCAACTCAATCCGGAAACCTCGAATTTTTACCTGTTCATCCAATCGTCCCAAAAATTGAAGGTTTCCACAAGGCAGGTAGCGAGCTAAATCACCAGTTTTATACAAACGTTCACCAGTGACATTACTGAAAGGGTTGGGAATAAATCGCTCTGCTGTAAGGTCAGAACGATTAAGATAGCCACGACCCAACCCCATACCACCAATATATACCTCACCTGGTACTCCAACACATGTCAATTGCAGATTAGAGTCAAGTATGTAAATTTGGGTGTTGGCAATAGGGCGACCAATTGGTAACTCAGACCAAACTGGTTGTATTTCTGTACCACCAGCTATATGATAAAGCGTTGATGTTACCGTTGTTTCGGTTAGTCCATAAACGTGGATTAAGGGAATGCAAAACTTTTGCCAATCTGCCAATCGTTCTGGTGATACTTTTTCTCCACCAATAATTACTAAACGCACACAAGCAGGCGGGCTTTTTTGTAAACGGGATAGTTCATATACCCATTGATTCCAGTAAGCTGTTGGCAGTTCAAATACTGTTAACTTTTGTTGCTCTATGAGTTGCAGAAAATCGGCATAAGAAATTATCTCGCTACTTTCTGGGAGGACGACCGTGGCGCCACTTAACCAAGTCGGAAAAATTTCTTCAACAACAACGTCAAAGCCAATTGCTGCAAATTGCAAAAAGCGATCGCTTTGTTGTAGATTAAATTGTTTAATAATATCTAAAGCATAATGTACCAAAGATTGGTGCGTGATTAGTACTCCTTTAGGTTGACCTGTTGAGCCTGAAGTATAAATTGCATAAGCCAAATTCTCTGGGTTAACGCTACTACTAAGATTTTCTTGGCTTTCAGTAGCAATTGCTTCCCATTCTGTATCCAAACAAACAATACGCCCTTGATAATCAGGTAATTCTTTAACTAGTTTCTGCTGAGTCAACAAAATTGGTACTTGTGAATCAGACAGCATATAAGCTAAACGCTCTTTGGGTAATTGCGGGTCATAAGGTATATAAGCCCCTCCTGCCTTAAGAACCCCCAACAGTCCTACTGCCATCTCTAAGGAGCGTTCCACAAAAACGCCTACTGGTACCTCTGGTTTTACCCCTAGTGTTTGCAAGTAACGAGCTAGTTGATTAGCCCGACTATTTAGTCCCTGATAAGTCAATTTTTGATCTGCAAAGACCACCGCTTCTGCATCTGGTGTCCGTTCTACTTGAGCTTCAAATAAATGATGAATACATTGCTCATTTGGAGACTCAGTTTTAGTAGAGTTCCATTCTACCAAAAGTTGATGCTGCTCGGCTTCCTTCAATAGCGATAAGTTAGAAATTCGTTGCTGTGGATTGGCAACAATGCTTTCAAGCAAAGTTTGGAAATATCCCGCCATTCGAGTTATTGTGGTTGCATCAAACAAATCGCTATTGTAGTCCCATCGTGCCTGAAGCCCCTCTTGGGTCTCCATCATTGATAAAGACAAATCAAACTTGGCGGCGATGTCCTCAACTTCCAATGGAGTTAGGGTTAAATCAGGCATTTCCATTCTTCCCACTGGAGCATTTTGCAAAATAAACATCACTTGGAATAAGGGGTGATGGCTCAAATTCCTTTCTGGCTGCAAAACTTCTACTAATTTTTCAAACGGTGCATCCTGATGGGAATAAGCATCTAAAGCAACCTGCCGGACTTGTTGAAGCAACTCTAAAAAACTTGGATTTTCTTTGATGTTTATACGTAGCACTAAAGAATTGATAAAGCAACCAATTAAAGGCTCTATTTCTGGATAGTTACGGTTAGCAATTGGCGACCCCATAACAATGTCTTTCTGACCACTGTAGCGAAACAGTAAAGTCGCAAAAGCTGCTAACAGGGTCATAAATAAAGTTGCTTCCGACTGTTGGCTCAATATTTTCAGCTTCTGAGTTAAATCTGAATTGAGTTGAAATTGTTGGGCGCCACCACGGAAAGTTTGTACAGAAGGACGCGGGCGATCTGTAGGAAGTTCTAAAAGGGGAGGAGCATCGGCTAACTGTTGTTTCCAATAGTTAAGTTGAGTATCTAACACTTCCCCACTCAGCCATTCCTGTTGCCAAACAGCATAATCTGCATATTGTACCGACAATTCTGGTAAGGGAGAAGGCATTCCGCAAGAAAAAGCTTTATAAAGTGCAGATAACTCTTGGATAAATATTCCCGTTGACCATCGATCCCAAACGATGTGATGTATGGTAAGCAGCATTAAGTGCTTTTCTTCCCCCAGCCTTAATAAAGTCATTCGCAGCAAAGGACCACTAGTAAGATCGAAGGGGCAACTTTGCTCTTTAACCATCAACCGTTGTACAACAGTTGACTGCTCCTGTTCTGGTAACGCTTGCAAATCCACAATCGGTATTACGCTTGAAGTACAGGTAATTTCTTGGACTGGGCGCCCATCAACAACCCGGAAAGTAGTACGCAAAACTTCATGGCGCCGAACAATTTCTGCCAAACTTTGTTTTAAAACATCGACTCGCAGCAAACCGACAATCTCTATAGCCTCAAATTCATTGTAGGTAACACTCTCAGCCTCAAGTTCGTTGAGAAACCATAGTCTAGCCTGGGCAAAGGATAGAGAAAAACAGCTACTATCTCTGTTTTGAGGCTTTATTTGTGTTTGTAAAACCTTTCCTTTATTAAGCTTTTGCATCAGAAGCTTACGTTTTTCTAAGGAAAGACCTGCAATACGTTTGTTAAAATCTGTCGTCATTTAAACCTCTTGTTTTAACAAGTTATTTATCTTCTCTTTCTTCGCGTCCTTTGCGTCTTTGCGGTTATTTTTTTAACGAACCGCTAAGGACGCAAAGTACGCTAAGGGGAAGATTTTAGTTCTATTCCTTGTTGTATTAATGTCAGTGCCTCATCTTCTGTAAGCTGCTCAATATCTGCTAAAGCTTTAGCCAGTTCTTCTTGTTCTGCCTGCTCAGACATTTTTTGTACGAGAATCTCAGCGATTTTAGCTATAGTTGGCTCATCAAAGAAGCTTTTATAGGGCAGTTCTATCTCGAATGATTTACGCAGTCGAGATAGGACAACAGTGGCAAGTAAAGAATCTCCTCCCAACTCAAAAAAGTTATCGTAAATACCTACCTGTTCAATACCAAAAGTTTCTTGCCAAATATCGGCTAAAGTGTTCTCAATCTCGTTACTCGGAGGAACATAAGCATTCGCTAGGTTAGGACGCTTGTGAGTTGATTTAGCTTGGCTAGCCTTACTAAATTCTTCTTCTAAAGAATTGAGCGTCGAGTGCAAATTAATTAGGTTTCGATTAATCAACTCATTAAAATCGCTGTTTGAGACAACTATCTGAGGCACTGTGCTACTATACAAAATACGCTTTAATGCCTCCATGCCCTCTTCAAGCGTTAAACCTGATTGTTCAAGTGTTAATCCTTGTGACACACGTTCTAAGTTTGCCTTAGCTATCCATTCAGGTGTCTTCCATCTATTCCAATTTATCGATTTAATCAACCTGCTGTGTTTAGAAGCACTATAGTGAGCAAATGCATCAAGAAAGGCACATGTAGCAGTATATTCAGCTTGTCCAATTCCACCTAAAATTGAAGCTTGAGATGAAGTCAGTATCAAAAAATCTAAATCGACATCTTGGAATATTTGGTTTAGCACTAAAGTGCCAAGAATTTTGGGTGAAAAAACAATTCCTCTTGTTGAAAGCGTTGTTTGTGCAATTAATTCTTGTTTGTCTTCAGCAGCATTATGGATAACCCCATGAATTTGACCAAATCGATTTTTGGCTTGAGTAATTGCTGCTTCCATTTGTTCTCGCTCAGTAACGTCGGCGTTCAGCACCAAAATCTCTGCACCTAACGCCTCAAGTGCCTGTATTTTCCGAATTTTACAACTAATGCTATCATCCGGCTCATGACTTGAGAGCCATTGTAACCACTCGTCTCGCTCAGGGAAGACAGAGCGTCCTATCAATATTAGCTTTGCGTGTACTGTTTTTGCCAAATATTCTGCATTAAATAGACCAACACCCCCCAATCCACCTGTAATTAAATAAACTCCTCCTTCTCTTAACTGCGGTGTTTCTTCTACGGTTTCATTCAAGCGGACGGGTTCAAAAGTCTGTACCCAACGATGAAGACCACGGTAGGCTACAACTCGATCTGATAATTCGCTCTTTAGTTCTGCTAGCAATTGATTTACAAGTTTTTTGTTTTGCCAATTTTCTGTTTTGGGAATAACATCAATATCAATGCTACGACAGAGAATGTTTCGGTACTCTTGCTCAATAACTTTACATGCTCCCAACACAAAAGCTTTTTCTGGACACATTAACTCCGAGCTTGTCACTTCTTGCATATTGTTTGAGACAATTGCAATTTCCAGGGAATGTGTTTGATTATTTTCACTAAGCGCTTGCGTTAAAAATAGCAAGCTGTAGAAGCTTTCGTATTGAGAATTTTCTAAGGAATCAATTGATAATTCTTCAAGGTTTGGTGTAACGCTCCATAAATGAACAATCGTTTTTGGAATTAAGTTCAGTGTGCGGAGTTCCTTAAATAGTTTATTATAATCATCCTGATGTTGAGGGTTTATTCTATATACCCGTTGAGGAAATTCGCTGTCTTGACTAAATTGCTCTCCTACTTTGACAGTAATTATATCTTGACCTAATGATGCAAGTTGTTGTGTAATTTCTTCACCTAAGCCGTACTCATCAGTAAACACTAACCAGCATCCCGGCTTTGTTTGAACTTTTACGTCAAAACGCTGCGGCGCCATCGTGCGTTTCCATGATGGAACATAAAACCAATCGGCAATGTCAGGTTTTTGCTCTAATGATTGAGGTATTTGGTCAGCATTTTTTGGAACTAATACAGTAAATGCTGAAGGTGTAGATAAATTTGTTAACGTCGAAGCTTGAGCTACTAAAACATCGTGCCCAAAAGCTTCAGTTTCAGATAAAGTTACTACCTCAACAAATCCACTATCGCGTAGTGCTTTATGCCACTGCTCTTTTGATAAAAATGGATTTCCTTGGCTGCGTTCTTCATCAGTAATCGGATTCATTAGCAACCCGTCTGTTATGTCAAATGATACTTCAGGTTGTGTAATTTCCCAGAGTAGTAACAACCCTCCAGGCGCCAACAAAGAGCGTACATGCTCTAAAGTTTGTGTCATGTTTCGGGTTACGTGCAGCACATTCACAGCTATCACGACATCAAAGCTGTGTGTTGAGTAGCCTTGCTCAGTTGGAGGTTGCTCAATGTCTAACAAGCGATATTCAACAAAGGGATAGGCACCAAATTTCTGTTGGGCTAATCGTAGGAACAAACTGCCTACGTCCGTAAAAGTGTAGTTAGTTTGTGGTGGCAATATTGGCAGCAAAGCTTCTGTAGCTATCCCCTGTCCACCGCCAATTTCCAAAATTCTAAGATTCACGTCTGGGGGCAATAACTTTACTACCTGTTCCAGACTAGTCTTGATTATATCTTTATAGTATTCGTATAAAGGTAACTTTTGATTTAAATTTTCTGTGTTTTGAGTCGAGCCTGCATACAATTCTAACGGTTCTTTTTCTCCAGTTAGTACACTTTCAAGATTTTCTCCACAGTGCTGAACAATATCTACAACTTCGGGTGTGTCAGCAAATTTGCTTCTGACTTCTTTTAAAAGAGCATTAAGAGAGTCATCAGAAAATGGCACAAAATTAGTAAATAAATCCTGGTCTTTATGCAGTTGACTTTGCTCTACTAATATATTAAGCCAACGACATAACAATTGACGGTAGCGAGGAATAATTTGACATTTCTCAAACAACTGCTCAATAGAATAGTTTTTATTAGGATTACTAAAAACACCACTATGGTTTAGATAAAGGTTTATATAGGCAGCGCATAACCGATCCAAGCAGTGTTGATTCGCCAGATAAGTTTGCTCATCAAATCCCTTAATTTCTGCACGAGCTTGGCTTTGAGCAGCTTTTACCAATTTCGACAGAATCGAATTGGGACTGCAAAAGCTGTGTTTGCTGTCGCTTGTTCGTTGTACCTGTTGCTGTGGTTCAATCCAGTAACGCTGACGTTCAAAAGGATACGTCGGTAAAGGGATACGATGACGCTGTTCATAAGCATAAAAACCAGACCAATCGATCTTAACCCCAAACAGCCAGAGGCGCCCCAAAGTATTGAGAATAAATGCTACATCTGAATGTTGTTCTTGGGGATGGCGCAGTGATGTTAACGCTACCAGTTCTTGAGTTTGATGCTGAAGAGCAAAGCTGCTCAAAGTTCGTCCTGGACCTACCTCTAGTAATATGCGTTCTGGCTCTTTGAGTATCTCAACAATTCCTTCGTTAAAACGTACTGTTTGTCTCAAATGTTTCGCCCAATAGTTGGGGTCTGTTGCTTCGGCTGCTGTAATCCAAGTTCCACTAACGTTGGAGACAAACGGAATTTTTGGGGGATTAAGTGCAACGTTTAACAATTGGGTAAATGGCTCAATGATGGGTTCCATCATTTGGGAATGAAAAGCATGGGAAACATGCAGGCGCCGACATATTACATTTTTTTGTTCTAAGTGCTGTTGCAATTGTTCCACCGCTTCGGTTGTACCCGACACCACGCAGTAGGAAGGTCCATTGCTTGCAGCTAAGGATAGTTCTGGCGCCAACAGGGGTTTTACTTCCTGTTCGGAAAGTTGAACCGATAGCATTGCACCACTCTTGCACTGCTGCATCAGTTTTCCTCTATTCGCCACTATTATAAGGGCATCTTCGAGTGAGAAAACCCCAGCTAATGTAGCAGCGACATATTCGCCAATGCTATGACCAATCATTGCCTCCGGATGCACACCCCACGCCATCCACAACTGAGCGAGGGCGTACTCAATTACAAACAGCGCTGGTTGGGCAATGGCGGTTTGTTGTAACAACTGTGTCGCCTCATCAACTTTTTGTTCGGGATATAACACAGTTCGCAAATCCAGACCAATGTGAAGTTTGAGGAGTTCGCAGCACTTATCAACTTGCTCTTTAAAAATAGGCTCACTCTCGTAGAGTGATCTGCCCATATTAACGTATTGCGCCCCTTGTCCAGAAAACATAAATATAACAGGTCGTTCTTTAGAATCTTGGAAGTTGTTTAAAACTCGTTTTGAATCTAAAGTTTTGAGTGCTGTAACTGCATCATCAAAATTCTCACAAATAACTAGTCTTCGATGACTAAAAGCACTACGACCAATATTTAGCGTATAAGCAACATCAGCGAGATTGAGATCGGGGTGTTTTTGATCGGTGTGTTTTTGATCGGTGTGTTTTTGATCGGGGTGTTTTTGTAGATGCTCAACTAAATTTTTAGTTGCATCTTCAAGAGCGGAGCTAGTTTTTGCTGATAGCAATAACAGTTGCCAAGGTCTAGATTTTCCAGAGGGTTTATCAAAACACGCTTCTTCTATAACAACATGGCTGTTAGTGCCGCCAATGCCAAAAGAACTGACGCCAGCACGGCGCGGAGTTTTATCTGTTTTCCATTCAGACAATGTAGTATTAACATAAAAAGGGCTATTTGCAAAATCTATCTTTGGATTTGGTTTTTCAAAGTGCAGGCTGGGCGGAATCATCTTGTGTTTGAGTGCCAAGACAGTTTTAATTAGACCTGTTACACCAGCCGCTGCATCTAAATGTCCAATATTAGTTTTTACCGAACCGATAGCACAAAACCCTTTTTTCTCGGTAGTCACACGAAAAGCTTTTGTTAAAGCTGCAATTTCAATGGGGTCTCCCAAAACTGTGCCGGTTCCATGAGTTTCTACATAAGTGATTGTTTCTGCTTCTACCCCAGCTATTGCTTGCGCTTCGGAAATGACCGCTTTCTGACCATCTACACTAGGCGCCGTATAGCCAACTTTTACAGAACCGTCATTATTAATAGCAGAACCTTTGATTATTGCATGGATGCAATCGCCATCGGTAATTGCATCTGCCAGCCGCTTCAAAACTACAATTCCAACTCCACTACCGTTGACAGTTCCTTGAGCGTTAGCATCAAAAGCGCGACAGTGCCCATCAGGAGAAAGAATCATACCCTCTTGATACAAATAACCAATTTCTTGGGGTATGTTAATGGAAATGCCACCTGCCAAAGCAATATCGCATTCTCCATTTAATAAACTCTGGCAAGCCAAATGGACGGCAACTAATGAAGTAGAACAAGCAGTTTGAATAGTAATACTTGGACCAGTGAGGTTGAGTTTGTAAGAAACACGTGTAGAGAGAAAATCTTTATCGTTTGTAATTGTCGCTTGGTAAATAGCCGTTGGTTCGCTAAGGTCAAGATTTGACAACAGGTTATTTAGCAAGTAAGTATTCATTCCTACACCTGCATAAATACCAATCGCACCATTATAAGTTTCTGTATTGTAACCAGCACTTTCAATTGCGTTCCAAGCACACTCCAAAAAAATACGGTGTTGTGGATCGGTCATTTCAGCTTCTCTGGCTCTAAAGCCAAAGAAAGAAGCATCAAACAGATCGATGTCTGGTAAAATAGCATTTGCTTTAACGTAATTAGAGTTATTTAGCACAGCAGGGTTTACACCTGAAGAATTTAATTCTTCATCTGAGAAAAATGAAATAGATTCTACTCCGTGCTGTAAATTTCGCCAGAACTCGTCAATGTCTTTAGCTCCAGGAAAACGACCAGTCATACCAATAATAGCTATTTCTGAAGGATTTAAAAAATCATTATTTAAATCATTGGTTAAAGGAAGAGATGGTTTATTCATTTGGAACTCCTTTCGCGTTAGTTTGCGCTCTGTGCGTTTGCCTAAGTTGTTTTTGTTGATTCCTCAAAGTTTGGCGGTCGCTGCGAATTTCAAGGCGAGAGCGGTTTTCTGAAACAATTTCTTCGCTGTGTTTGTTACTTAAGTATTTAGCTAACGTGTGTATACTTGGATACTTAAACATGTCAAGAATTGAAATATTGTCCAATATTGCTATTAATCTGCTGTGTATTTGAACCATGAGTAATGAATGTCCTCCTAGTTCAAAAAAATTGTCATAAATACCAACTTTTTCTACCTGAAGCATTTCTTGCCAAACAGCAGCAATTAAGCGCTCAATTTTTGTTTGCGGCATTACATAAGCCACATTTAACTCGGGGCGAAGACTTTCTGGTTCTGGCAACGCGCGGCGATTTATTTTACCATTGGGTAAGAAAGGCAAAGCTTCCAACATCACAAAAATTGCAGGAATCATATATTCAGGCAATTTTTCATTTAAAAAGTTCCGCAGTGTTGTAGTGGTTAAAGCTTGCTTCTTGGGAACAACATAAGCTATTAAACATTTATCGTTAAGTTGGTTTTCCTGAACAATAACCACAGCTTGTGCTACTTCTGGATGTTGAGTTAAAATTGCCTCAATTTCTGGAAGTTCAATGCGGAAACCGCGAATTTTGACTTGATTATCAATGCGACCAAGAAACTCAATGTTGCCGTCGCTCATGTAGCGAACTAAGTCTCCAGTTTTGTAGAGTCGCGCTCCAGGTTCATTGCTAAAGGGATTGGGAATAAACTTTTGAGCCGTCAACTCTGGGTGGTTAAGATAACCTCTAGCTAAACCGAAGCCACCAATATGTAATTCACCTGGTACTCCAATAGGAACTGATTGGAGATTATTATCGAGAATATAGGTTTGCGTATTGGCAATAGAGCGACCAATCGGTACGCAATGAGCTATGTCTTTTTCAGCACAGGGTACAGGTTGATAAAGTGTGGCGGTAATTGTAGTTTCGGTTGGACCATAAGCATTGTACCATTTAACATTAGTTCCAACCTGCTGGCGCCAAAAAGCTAATTGCTCTGGTTGAGTTTTTTCCATTCCCACCACTACCAAGCGCACGCTTTTTGGGCAATACACATCTAATTGAGACAATGCTCTCGTCCACTCAAGCCAGTATGGTGTTGGAAGGTTCAACACTGTCAGCTTTTCTTTTTCTACAAATTGGACAAAATCTACAATCGAGGTAAATATCCTGTCGGGTCGCATCACCATTGTTGCACCACTCAACAGGGGGGGGAAAATTTCTTCGCCAGCTTGATCGAAGCTGAATACAGCAAACTCTAAAGTTCTATCATTACTATTAATATCATATTTCTTGGCGATAGCGCAACTATGGTTGCTCAAACTAGAGTGTTGAATCAATACTCCCTTGGGCTTACCTGTAGACCCCGAAGTGTAGATAACATAAGCTAAGTTTTCTGGATGAACAGCACATCGAGGATTGTCCGATTTATGTTGCGATATTGTACCCCAATCTCTATCTATGCAAACTTTATGCAACTCACTCTCAGGGAGTTGAGGTAGTAATTTTTCCTGAGTTAGTAACACTCTCAACTGCGAGTCATTGAGAATTGAATGCCAACGCTGTTTAGGTAATTGTGGGTCTAGCGGGATATAAGCTCCACCTGCTTTCAGAACACCCAAAAATGCAACCAATATTTCTATAGAACGGTCAATGCAAATACCTACTAGTTGTTCAGGTTTTACACCCAGTTGCTGTAAATAGTGCGCTAATTTGTTCGCGCGCGTGTTTAACTCTCGATAAGTAATTTGCAAATCTTCAAATACTACAGCCACAGCTTCTGGAGTTCGTTCCACTTGCTCTTCAAACAATTGATGTATGCATTTATCTTGAGGATAATTGCTTTGAGTTTGATTCCATTCTACCAACTGATGCCGCTCAAATGCAGTTAGCAGGGGCAATTTAGAAACTGGCTGCTCTGGATTAGCAACAATTTCCTCCAGCAAAGTTTGTAAATGTTCCGACATTCGGTATATGGTATCTGTATCAAACAAGTCAATGTTGTACTCAAGCGATGCGGCAAGTTCAAGCTCCACCTCAGCTATTGTCAGTGTCAAATCAAACTGAGCTATCCGTTGTTCCAGTCCTAAAGACTCCAGTTGCAAATCTCCCAAACTCATTTTAGCTCCCGTTTCGCCCAAAGCAAACGCTGTTAAGCCTTCGTCATGAAGCAAGTGCGCTTTCTGCATGACAAACATAACTTGGAACAGTGGAGATATACTGAGGTCTCTTGTTGGTTGTAATCGCTCAACTAAAAGCGCAAAGGGATAATCTTGGTGTTTAAAAGCATCTAGTACTTTGGAGCGTACTTGATTGAGAAACTCTTTAAATGTTGGATTTCCAGATAGATTTGCACGGCATACTATCGGGTTAACAAAATAACCAATTAATCCCGCTAACTCAGCTCGAACCCTACCCCCTGTTGGCGAACCAACCAATAAATCTTCTTGACCCGTGTAGCGCAGCAATAGCACCTGAAAAGCTGCGAGTAAGGTCGTGTAAAGAGTAGTACCGTGAGCGCGGCTTAATGCTTTGAGCTTAGACGTTAATTCTGCATTTAACTTGAAGGACTGGGAAGCACCTTGATATGTTTGAACAGGAGGTCGAGGCCGGTCGGTAGGTAAATTCAGCGTCGGCAACTCTCCTGCAAGCTGTTTCTGCCAATAAGCCCAGTGTTTCGCTCCTTCTGCGTTTGCCAGCATTTGTACTGAAGCGTGCGCGTAATCAGTATACTGCAATTCTAAAGGCGCCAGTGCTGCTGTTGTGCCATCTTTTTCTGCCTGATAAAGTTTTCCCATCTCCTGTAGGAGTACTGACAAAGACCAGAAGTCAGCAATAATGTGATGTACAACTAGCAGTAAGATATATTCATTGGTTGAACGAGTGAATAAATTGACTCGCAGTAAAGGACCTTGCTTTAAATCAAAGGGTCGGTAAGCATCTTCAACAAGGCGATTATTAAGGAATGTCTCGCTCCAAGCAGATGCATTTTCTACCTGGAAGTAAACCTGTTTAAAATTGTGAACCTGTTGTTTAGGTTCGCCATCAGGCGCCATAAAAGTCGTCCTTAAGGCAGGATGGCGATCTACCAATTTCTGAAACGCGCGTTGCAAAGCAGGAATATCCAAATCTGCTTTTATGCGTATAGGCGCCGCAATATTGTAAGCAGGACTATCGGGTGTTAACTGGTGCAGAAACCACAGAGAGCGTTGCCCATAGGAGAGGGGGTATTCAGCATTAGCTTGCTGAATTGGAACAAGAGCAGTTTCTAAGGTAGGGCTACTTGCTGTAAATTGATTAAGTATTTCAATCGCTATCTGGGCAGTGCCAGAACTTTCGAGGAAACTGGTCATTGGTAAAATTACACCAAAGCTAGTTTCAATCTCGTTTTTTAGCTCGACAGCCATCAAAGAATCAAAACCTAAAGTGGTGAGAGGCTGGTGTTGGTCTAATTGAGAAGGCGCCACTTTGAGTACCTGAGCCACTCGCTTTTGAAGGTAAGATAAAAGCCACCCCTGTTGATCTTCTAATTGCATTGCTAGAAGAGTTTCCCGGTCTAGTTTATTTATACTATCGACTAGATAAGAATCTTCTAAAATGCTACTACCTACAATATCTAAACTTTCATCAAGAAAGCCAACTTTGCAAGCATGGCGCTGAATTTTACCACTAGAAGTTTTTGGGATACTTGCAGTTCTGAGCAATAAAACAGCATAAGCTTGTATCTCGTGCTGCTGTGATATTGCCGAGCGGATGGCCCCAACTACTTCATCCACATTTAGCTGACGCAAGTAACTTCGCTCTACCTCACAAGCAACAACCAATTTTTCCTCGCCATTAACTTCAACCCCAAATGACGCACTACAACCAAATCGCAGTCCTGGATGGCTCTTTTCGAGTGTAAGTTCAATATCTTGAGGATAATAATTGCGCCCGCGAATAATAATTATATCTTTCAAGCGACCTGTAACAAACAACTCTCCGTTTTGGAAAAATCCTAAATCTCCAGTTCGCAAAAATGAACCACTAGCTTTTGGCGCCGAATTCGCGTCAATAGCATCAGTATTTGCGATATCAGCATTGAAAATTTGTTCTGTTAGTTGCGGTTGATTCCAATACCCCTGAGCTACACTTGAACCTGAAACCCAAATCTCTCCCACTTGGTCAGATCGGCATTGGAGCATAGTTTTGGGGTCAACAATTGTAATTTTATCAAACAAAGTTAAACCACAACCCACAATTGTCCGGGAACCGACTTGATCTAATGTCGATGAAAGCACCTGGTTTTGTTCGAGGGCTGCTTCCTCAAGATTATATAAAACAGGAGGCGCCGTTTTTAAACCTCCAGAGACAAATAAAGTTGTCTCAGCCATCCCATAGCAGGGGTAAAATGCTGAGTAACGGAAACCACAATCAGCAAACTTACGAGCAAATTGTTGTAATGTCTCTGCACGAATAGGTTCAGAACCGTTGAAAGCAACTTCCCAACTGCTCAAATCAAGACTAGAGATTTGTTCGGGAGTAATCTTGTTTACGCACAGATCGTAAGCAAAATTTGGGCCACCACTAGTAGTTGCTTTATAGCGGGAAATAGCTTGCAGCCAACGAACGGGTTGCTGCAGAAAAGCTACAGGTGACATCAGAAAGCTTGGTATTCCTAAATACAAAGGCTGTAAGACGTTTCCAATCAGCCCCATATCATGGAATAGAGGTAGCCAGCCAACAAAGATAGTTTCCTTCGTATGCCCAAAAGCCATTTGAATCAGTCTTTCATTGTGTAATATATTACCGTGACTGACCATGACTCCCTTCGGCTTTCCTGTAGAACCGGAAGTGTACTGAAGAAAAGCTAAAGTATTTTTGCTTAATGTTGGTTCTTGCCAGAAACTACTCAAGTTTTTGTCTATTTCATCGGTTGCTAGCCAGCGTAACCCAGATATTTCTGAATTCAACGCCCATCGACTCTCTAGGTTCGCTAACTCTGAGGATATGGTGAGCGCAAAAGTCGCTTGGGCATCTACAACAATTGTCTCTAGCCTGGACATATTATGGTTTCGCCTCGGCGGGTAAGCGGGAACTGGTACAATTCCGGCATACAAACACCCAAAAAAAGCAATAATAAACTCTAGACTTGGCGGATAGAGCAGTAACGCGCGTTCGCCAGTAGTTCCAAGAGACTGGAGAGAAGCTGCAATCCCTTGTGCTTGTTGGTCTAATTCTCCATAAGTAAGGCTGCTTGATTCAATTTCTCCATCTTGTAAAAAAGTATAAGCAATTTTATCACCCTGGTATTGCCCTCGGTAGCGCAGAAGCTCAACTAAAGTTGAAAAGTTATACATGGTATTTTTTAAGTCATCTAACATCTAAGATTTCTCCATCTTCTGACGAAGACTAAGTGGTCTCATGTCAGTCCATACTTGCTTAACGTATTCTAGACATTCTTCTTTTAAACCAGTTTTACCTGCGTTGCACCAGCCGAGTGGGTTATCTCGCTCAGATGGCCAAATAGAATACTGTTCTTCGTGATTGACTACAACTTTATAAGTTGTTTTGTTTTCTTTGTCATCTATATTCATTATTACCTTCGGGTCGTTTCCTTGTAAAAGGGCATCTACCCTTATATTCGTATCGCTTCTAATGCTTATTCATTACTTCCCTTCCACAACCAACAAGGTTTTGTAACTGTGATTGTAAAGAAATGTAAAGAAATTATATAAAAATTTGTTTTTAGGAAAAATAAGTAGTAGCGTGATGTTATAACGTTAATAGCAGCGTTTCCAAGTTTGACTCAGTAGGTCAATAGTATTAACAAAAAGTATCTGCTGTAATTAATATCTTAGAGACTTTTTAGGGTATAAAACTCTTCTTCTTTGCACAAAGGGTAGCTTGCTACAGATGTCCAAGTTTTGCTTTCCCAGTAGCAGCGCGCTCATTGTTATAAGTCTTTAGTACCACTAACCATACTATCACGAAACAGAAGAGACTCTTCGTCAGTTTGATATTGACATTGCTAGGAAAACTTCTAGTTAATAATCAACACTGAGTAACGATGCATTAACAGTATACTCCATTTACTTAATACAGTCATATGTTACACAACGACTTAAACATTGCTCAAAGTAAACAACCTGGCTTTTTGATGAATGTGCCATTCTCTCTATCTACTGAGTTTCCGAATAATGCGTGGATGCTAGACTTAGAGCCTGATGAATTGGTGATTGATAAAGAAAAAACTTTATCCCAGTTCATGTCATTGTACAGTTTCATGTCACGTTATGCCGTTGTTTACTTGCTTCCAAGCGTTCCTGGACTTCAAGACCAGACTTACGTAGCTAACTTAGGGATTGTACTGCCACATACACCAGAAAAAACAGTTGTCATCTCTAATTTTTATTCCGAACCAAGACGGAATGAGAGCGAGATTGGACGTGACTTTTTCAAGCTAATGAAATTCTCCATTCAAGATGCTCCTGAATATTTCGAGGGTGAGGCGGATTTAAAGCATATACGAGATAACGTTTACGTTGGTGCATACGGTCTTCGCACATCAAAAAATGCATTAGACTGGTTTAGCAGAACTTTTGACATGAAAGTTATTCCCTTGTTGATGCAAGATGAATATCTGTATCATTTAGACTGTTGTGTTTTACCACTTTCTCCGGAACATTTAGCAGTATGTACAGAAATTGTAGATAAAGAGACTTTACATGAATTAGAAAAGTATACTTGTATTCACGATGTAAGTGTTGATGATGCGTATAGTGGGTTAACTAACAGTATAGTGTTAGGAAAACATCTACTTTGTGCATCTCATATTCAAGACCTTTCTCCCTCTCATGAAGATTATGAATACGAGAAGAACAAAATAGAATCAGTTAGCTCACTATGTTCTTCTTTAGGTATGGAACCAGTTTTCTTTAATCTGTCAGAATTTTGCAAATCTGGCGCCCTTTTATCCTGTCTAGTTATGCACCTCAACCGCAATAATTACATAATGGGTGAATCGCTTAACGAAGCTGGCAATGTTAAAGTTTTTCAGTTCGAGTCTCAGCAAGAATTAGTCGCTCTTTAAACCGACATTTTGCACTATCGTAGGGTCGTCACTGACGACCTTACCCAAGCTAACAATAAATTACCAAAGGTTAAATCATGGATATAAATATGAATCAGGAATACTTTCCACATTTTTCTGATGTGCGTTCCCTTGTTAAAACTTTACAGCCAAATTACCCAGTTTATTGTGTAAGACCAAAGTTTATTCAGCAGACAGCAGAAAATTTTATCTCTCAATTTGCAGGGACTGTAATGTACGCAGTAAAATGTAACCCTCATCCACTTGTTTTAAACGCTTTATCTTCTGGTGGAATCAAACAATTCGATGTAGCATCACAGTCAGAAATCGCGCAAATATTTAATACTTATCGCACTAGCCCGCATTTTATGCATCCTGTCAAGAATCGCGAAGCTATAAGAATTGCTTACTTCAAGTATGGAGTAAGGTACTATGCAGTTGACCATCTAGATGAGCTTGAGAAAATAGTTCAAGAAATAGGAACGGATCCTAATGTTGTTATAGTGACACGTGTTAAGACTCCAGAATCTGATAGCTGTCTTTATCACCTTGCTAAAAAATTTGGAGCAGAACCAGAAGAAGCAGCTAAATTGATGCAAACAACTGAAAAATATGGATTGAAAGCAGGTATTACTTTTCATGTCGGTTCTCAGTGTACTGACCCAAAACTTTACGGCAAAGCCCTAAATATTGTGGGCGAAGTGTTAGACTATGCTAATATAGAGCCAACGTGTGTTGATGTGGGAGGTGGATTTCCCGCAGCTTATCCAGGTACAAAGGTGGCGCCTTTGGAAAAATATATGCTGGAAATCAAAAATGGTTTAGATCGAATTAATTTAGCATCGTCCGTTCAAATCTTAGCAGAGCCTGGTCGCGCGTTAGTAGCATCTGGCTGTTCTTTAATAGTACAAGTGTTGCTGCGAAAGTCTAATCAACTTTACATCAACGATGGTATTTTCGGCGCCTTGTCTGAGTTACTAGACTCTGAGACTGTTTTATTATCCCAGCTAATTCGTCCAGATGATTCCGTTTCTGATGAGTTGGAGGAATTTTCTATATGTGGTGTTACTTGTGATTCGACTGATATGATACCATGTAATTTTAAACTACCAAAAGACGTGCGTGAAGGAGATTGGATTGAAATCGATCAAGTGGGCGCGTATTCCAATGCATTATCAACACGGTTTAATGGTTTTTATTCTAAATCTTTTGCTTGTGTATATGACGAACCAATGAGCGTCTGCAGTAGTAAAAATAAAAATAAAAATAAAAATAATTTTTCCCGTCAAAAAAATAAGTTGAAACAAATAAAAGAAATGAAAGAAATATGCATCTGATTCCAGATTGGGAAACTGACCATGTCACTTTGGTATTACCAACAGTTTACATGGACATTTATAACGATTATCTTTGTGAACTTGAACTATTTTATGCTGATTTTTTAGTTGAGATATCAAAGTTCGATAAAGTTACTTGTATTGTCCCCAATCAAGCACATCGTGAAAAAATGTCACGGCTAAGTGGGGTAAATCCATCAATCTTTTACATTTCCTGTGTTAAAGATATTTGGTTAAGGGATTTTACCCCAGTTCAACTAGATAAATGCTATGCCAAATTTATTTACAACCCTTCCTATTGTGCTAGTCATCTTAATGAAAGTACAGAACAATCATGTATGGAATATTTTAGGGTTGCCTCAGAAGGTAATGCTAATATAATACCTATAGATATATGCCTAGAGGGTGGTAATTTTATTTGTAACGGGCAAGGTACAGTAATTATGACAGAAAAGCTGTACTCTCGAAATAAAAGCAAATCTAGGGAAGAAATAGAAAGTTTACTAAAGAATAACCTGCCTATTGAAAAATTGGTAGTGATTCCTGTAGAGCCAGGTGATAGAACTGGACATATTGATGGCATGATCCGATGGCTTGATCGAGAACGAATTGTAATTAATGACTACAATTATGCGAATGTTCACTCGCGTAGATTTGTAGACAAATTACATGCATGTCTTGATAAGCATCTACCAAATGTTGAGAGAATTGAAATACCATACTGTCCTTCTCCTAATAAAACCTATGGTTGGTACAATGCATCAGGAAATTATATAAATTTCTTAAGAACGAAAAATATGGTATACGTACCAATTTATGGTATCCCAGAGGATGAAGATGCTAAAGAAAAATATAGCCAAATATTTGGAAAACACGTATGCTTTTTAGATGCAAATGCAATCGCTAAATACGGAGGCGTATTTAATTGCATCACCATTACATATAAATCAGGACTTATACCAATTTAATATAAAGCTGCAATTAATAAAATCCCCCCAGCCCCCCTTAATAAGGGGGGAGTAAGAATAATAATGTGCATCTTCATGTAAAAATAGTGTTGGTTGCTCCCGTCCTGAAAGATTAGCAAGTGATCAGGTACTTAGAAAAACATATGAATAACATAGTTGAAGTTAACAACCTCGTTAAACATTATTATGTACATGAGAAAGAAGCAGGGCTTAAAGGTAGCCTCAAATCTTTTTTTAATCGCAATAACAAAATTATCAAAGCTGTTGATAATATTTCTTTAAGAATTGCGCCAGGTGAAATAGTGGGTTTTTTAGGAAGCAACGGTTCTGGTAAAACAACAACGCTAAAAATGCTTTCTGGATTGCTACACCCAACTGAAGGTCAGATAAAAGTTGCTGGTTTTACACCTAAGTATCGGCAGCATGGATTTTTAAGTTCAATTACCTTAGTAATGGGTCAAAAACAGCAACTAGACTGGGACTTGTGTGCCGAAGACTCATTTTTACTTCATCAAGCAATTTATGAAATTCCCGATCGTACCTATCGACGGCGAGTAGCAGAAATGACTGAGATGTTGGAGCTTAAAGGTCTTTTAAACAAGCAAGTGCGTAAGCTGTCATTGGGTGAACGCATGAAGTGTGAATTAGCTATAGCCTTGTTGCACCAGCCCAAAATAGTTTTTCTCGATGAGCCAACTATTGGTTTAGATGTCAATATGCAACAGGCTGTACGTGAATTTATCGCTCAATACAACGAGTATTATGGTGCGACAATCATTCTGACCTCGCATTATATGGCAGACCTTACAGCCTTAGCCAAGCGTATTCTAGTCATTAACAGTGGGAAACTTATATTTGATGGAGATTTAAAAAGCTTTACAGAACAAAAAGCCCCTCACAAAGTGTTGAAGCTCCAGTTTATTGAGCCTCAACCAGCTCATATCTTGCGTCGATATGGCACTGTTCGCAGCCATGTTGCTAATATCGCAGAATTACTCGTCGAACACGTTGCAGTCACAAAGACAGCTGTAGAACTTCTGAAGAATCTTCCCGTCGCCGATATCAGTATCGAAGACATACCTATAGAAGAAGTTGTCCGTGAAGTATTCCGTAGTGGTCAAGTCAAACTGAAGCACAGTAATAATTTTGAAAAATCATGATGTATAAAATTTGGAAAGCTCGAGCTTTATTAGTCAATGCTTTCTCAGAAGCTACTGCATATAGGGTAGAGGTCGTAATTTGGCTCATATCTGGTTTTCTGCCTTTAATAATGATGTTTATTTGGATGGGGCTAGCAGAATCTGGTCCGATGGGTGATTATAGTGCAAAAAATTTTGCCACGTACTTCTTAATGGTTTTTTTCGTTACTCAGACAGTCGAAGTATCGACAATCCAAGATTTAAATAGTGACATTCGCTTAGGTTATATGTCATTTAAGTTACTACTGCCCCTTAATCCTTACTGGATGTATATGACAGCCAATTTAGGTGATCTGGTAGTACGTTTACCATTGCTTGTGCCATTTACACTAGCAGGCTTTTATATAGTAGGGGCATTATCTGACCTATCTATATTAAGCGTACTAGCATTTATTCCAGCTCTTGTAGCAGCTTGGTTAATTCACTTTAACATGAGCTTTAATCTCGGTTTATTGGCATTCTGGATTGATAAAGCAGACGTTACCCACGAACTTCTTTATACCCTACAGCTTATTTTAGGTGGTGCATTAGCACCTTTAGCTCTTTTTCCAAAAGTTTTACTGTCTGTACTGGCTTACACGCCGTTCCCTTACGTTATAGATTTTCCCATAAATGTGATACTTGGATTGCACGGGGTAGAGTTGGTTGAAGGGTTTATAATTCAGATTTTTTGGGTTGTTGTTTTAACTGCGTTATATCGGTTACTTTGGCGTAAAGGTCTTCAGAAATATTCGGCGGTGGGTTCATGAAGCGTTATCTAAAATTTTTACAAATCTTCGTAGCTAATTCGTTAAAATTAGAAACTGAGTACCGAGTTCAATTTGTTTTAAGTGCCTTAAATTCTTTGGTGATTTTAAGTGCAGGTTTCATTGTTATTCAAGTAATGTTTAATCATACTAAGTCAGTAGGGGGATGGTCGTTCTATGAAACTTTAGCAATTTTAGGTGTCTTTATGATTATTGAGTCCTTCATAAATTGTGTGGTTGAACCAAATCTGACTCAGATTCCTACAGACATCCATACAGGATATATGGATTTCAATTTACTTAAACCTGTAAATGGTCAGTTTTTAGTCTCTTTCTACCGCATAAACATCTGGAGTATTCTAGACCTTTTTTTAGGAGTAGGAGTTTTAAGTTATAGCATGATTATCTTGGGAACAGCTAACATTAAAAATTTCCTATTATCACTGATGTTACTTTTCTCCGGCGCCGTTATTATATATTCCGTTTGGTTTTTGCTTAGTATCACCTCCTTTTGGTTTGTAAAAGTCAGCCAAATTTCTGAGATATTTTTGACCTTTTTTTCAGCAGGACGTTTTCCAGCTTCGGCTTATCCTCGTTGGGCACGCCTTTTCTTAACTTTTATAGTACCAATTGTTTTCGCCACTACAGTCCCAGCTTCAGCAGCAGTAGGACGGCTAGATTGGAAAATGGCATTAGGAAGTTTGCTGCTCGCTGGAATCTTTTTGCTACTCAGCAATCTTGCTTGGCGTATAGCAGTAGCAAACTATACTAGTGCGAGTAGTTAAAAAGAAATACAATGGGATAGTAGTTACAAACTTTCTTGAATCATATAGTTTTAGCCATAAAGTCATGCTATCTAGATACTAAATAGAGCAATATGTCCAGACAAATTAATTATTCTTCATCGAACCTAGGAACTTTTTTACTTGGCTTCATTCCCTTCTTTAATAAAGAGTTAAAAGAATGGAAGCGTAAAAAGTTCACAATTGCGATACTTGTATTAATTCCTTTGCTCACATCAATTGTGGCGAATGTGTCAACAAGTTTTATTGTAAAGCAATCGGATAAACCTCTCCCACCAACGGATTTAACGCAAGTTGCATCGAGCTATGGATTAAATTCTTTCTGGCTACTGCCTGTTACAATTCTTTTATCAATTGGTTTAATCTCTAAAGAAGTAGATGCTGGTACAATTGCTTGGAATCTAAGTAAACCTCTATCGCGCAATGCTTTTTTACTGAGTAAGTGGTTAGTCACAACGCTTATGACCTGGTTAATTGCAGTTGTGACAGCAAATATAATTTCGTTAGTTGTAGCTGTTGTTAGTCTTAAATATACACCACCAAGATTTAACGAAGTTATAATAGCAAATATGGCAGGTCTTTATTGTGTTGCTTTTTGGGTGTTAGTTTGTATAGTATTAGGTCTGCTATTTAAAAACCAATCATCTATAGCTGCTGGCGCTTTAATGCTTGCGGTAGGTGGGTTTTTTATAAATATTGTGCCAAACAATAATTTAAGGTTATTTGCACCATATTACCCTAGTAATACTGTTGATTGGTTAGTTAGTTCACCGAGTATTCAAAAAGCGATAGCATCTTTTATATATGTTATCTTAATGGCAGTAATTGCCAAAGTTATTTTTGACAGCAAAGAATATTCTTAACACCACATTCGTTTTGATTCTAACATTAAAAATTGGCAATGACTTCTGCAATTTCAATCTCAAACCTTAGCAAAAACTACGGCAAGCTCCAAGTAATCGACAATTTGAGCTTAGAAGTACCATTAGGCTCAGTATGCGGTTTTCTTGGACCCAATGGTGCAGGTAAAAGTACTACTATTAAAATCTTGGTAGGATTGAGTAACCCAACTAGCGGTAGTGCAAATATTAACGGTGTTCCTGTGACAAAAACAGGTTTACATCGGCGCCACTTAGGTTATGTAGCACAAGACCCACGCTTCTATGGTTGGATGACTGGGCGGGAAGTGTTAGAGTACGCTGCTAGTTATCACAGTAATGTTCCAAAATCACGTATTGATAATTTGCTTGAACGAGTTGGTATAGCAGATGCAGCTAATCGTCGCTGTAGTAATTATTCGGGTGGTATGCGACAACGTTTAGGCATCGCTCAAGCTTTAGTTAGTAAACCTGCTGTGGTCATTTTAGATGAACCAGTATCTGCTATGGACCCAGTTGGACGTGCAGAAATTTTAGAACTAATGCGTGATTTAAGAGGAGAAACAACTGTTTTTTACTCTACTCACATTCTTGAAGATGTTGAACGTCTAAGCGACTATGTTGCAATTTTAAATCGAGGAAAACTTGTAAAAACCGCACCAACTAAACAACTTTTGGGCAGCTACAGCAAAGGTGCCTTAAAAGTTGTTTTGAGAGGAGCAAACAATGTCATTACTAATAGCTTAAAACAAATTCCAGGTATAAACAATGTAACAATAGCTGAACAGCACGGTGATGTTTGGACTTACAATGTACAAGCATCAGAAGAATGGGTAATGCAAATTCAGCGATTGATAACACGTTTTGCGGCAGAGCAAAATTTAACATTGATTAGAAATGAACCTTTAGAGATGTCGCTAGAGAAGATTTTCTTGCAATTAATCGAAGCATAAGTAAGCCCTAGGTATATGTCAGGTAGCTTGAGCCATCAACACCTTTAAAATTTAAAAAACCTCTCCTTGCAGGAGAGGGGAATATTTTTTACATATATACATGTATATGTTTATACCTACCAATTCGTGACAGCTAACTCCTGTTTTGAGTGATGCTTGGGCAATTTTATAACTTTGTTGTAACATTGCTATTATTTCGTTATCCCACATAAGATTTAATTAAATCGCTGCCAAATTCGCCATGCATAAAATTGTACTTGTTTACTAAATTTGTACAAAACGTTTAACTAAGTGATTGTGTTATTTATCACATGCTCTGATTCTCGTATTGACCCTTGTTTGATTACCCAAAGTCAAAAGGCGTGAATTATTTTTTGTTCGTAATATTGGTAATATTATACCTGCTTACGGCGCCGCAATAGTGGAGAAGGTGCAGCTATTGAGTACGCAGTTGGTGCGTTAGGTATTAAAGATATAGTCATTTGTGGTCACTCACACTGCGGTTCAATGAAAGGATTATTGCAAATAGGTAATTTAACTCAACAAATGTCATTAGTTTATGACTGGCTAAAAAATCACGCTGAGTCAACTCGTCGTTTGGTTATAGATAACTATGAAGGTTGTTCTACTGAAAAACTACTACAAATCGCTATTGAGCAGAACGTACTAACGCAAATAGAGAATCTAGAAACATACCCAATTATCCGTACCTTGCGAATTTAATTAAATCGGCACCAATTTTATAAGAGAAATGCTTCGTTAACTGCTGTATTTTCATAGCTGACTTCAATTTGAAATTGTTTACCAGGCGCCTCACTAAATTCTAATTGAATGACCTCCGAAGTTTGTCTTGCGATAACTTCCTGACTTTCGGATTCTGTTGTATTGGGATTAAGGATAACTTTTAATTTTAAGCCAGATGGTAAATATTCTTCATGGTGAGGTATAACTTGTGCAAGTACTCCTTTTTCTTCGTTTTCGTCTTTAATGCTAATAACTAAGGCTATAGGTTTATTTTGCAGTACTATACCCAAATCAAATAATTTAGTGCGCGAAAGGGGAAAATTATTTGACACTTGAGTGCTTCTAACGTAACCCCAAGCGAAATTATTGGAAATACCGTTCCAAATAGATTCTGTAGATTCCCAACCTTCTTCAAAAACTCCATTCCACCATTCACAAAGATTGACTAATGCGGTTTGCGTTGAAGCTTTTATAGTTTCTCTAAGTGTATTATTACTTGCTGCTACAGGTAATTGAATTGCAGATGGTGGTAAGAAGCGAGTGTACAGCAAGAGGTTATTTATCTCTCTATCAAATAAAGATAGTGGTAGTTGATAACTATCTGATAATAAAGATTCTAAATTTTGCCTTTGAAGGTATTTAAATAACTCGTCGTGCCGTACAAATCCATGAATGTTTAATTGTTGTTCTTCTTCAAAAATTTCTATTAACACATAAAAATGAGCATGTTGAGATGAGTTAATAAGTTTTTTGGGTATAGTCGCAAGTTCGTCAAGTAAGTTATCGCAAATAATTAAGCAACAACTAAATTTATTACTCGTTAGGTAGAATATATTATCAAATGCTAGATTGTGATTGTTCTGATTAATGGTGATATTTGGGTTTCTTTCTTTCAAGTATCTTTGGAAACCCTGAAATACTAATGTGTTTAGATATATTTGCCATTGGGTTATTCCTTTGGTCTTATTGAAGTTAGTCTCGCAATTAAAGCGCGCTTGTTCAAAATCTTCTGTTTCTAACCAAACGACTCGTGGTAGAAATTGGTCTTTCATAATTAGTGTATTTAGGTTATAAAGAGTTGAAGTTTTCATTTTTGCTTCGTATTTATTATCTGATTTATTATTTAAGCAGTACAATATAAATTGTCAAGGTAAATGCGAATTTTCTGAGCAAATAAGCTGTTTTTTGTTTGTTTTTTACTAGCGAGTAGTTCTGCTTTAGCTTCTTTAAAAGCTTTACTGAAAACAAACTCTCTAATTGACTCAACAATATTTTTTAGATTCTCTGGTTCATTATCAAATGGTGCTATTTGAGATTTATTAAGCAATTTTAAAAATTGCTCTAAGAAAGCTTCTTCAGTTCGATATTGGACAATATCTAAAAAATTTTCTAGTTGAAAAATACGTCGTGCTTTACTCCATTCTATTTTCCATTTTTTACTAATATCACCTAAAGATACATTTTCTTGATAGTAAAGTCGTAATCCTTCTGGATAACATTGAGCAAAGTTATTATAAGCTTTACTTTTTCTCAATTCTTCAATACGTTGTTGGACTACTTCTGCTATTACTTTGTCTAAAGTTTGGTCAAATAGTTGTTTACAAATTTTTTGAAATTTTTCTAATTCTATATCCTCCAAGTCACGGTCTTTGTAATAAGGCAATTCTGGGTTGGCAAAGTAATTATTTGTTGAATCATTATAAACCTCTATCGATACAGTTTTAGTGCTGCCTGTTTTTTTGTAAAGCCAATCTTGACGTAAAATTTCAGCAATTTGTTTAAGATTATTAATTAACTCTTTAACAGAAATAACAAGATTTTTTTGCTGCAACAAACTTAATATTTCTTGCAGTTGGCTTTGTGTTGGTTCAGAACAGCGTCCTTTTTGGCGTGTTTTTATTCTATCGCGTTGATAAACTGTTTGAAAAGCTTTTATAATTTCAAGTTCTTCTGCCGAAAATAGTTTTGAGAGGGGACGAGGTATAGTTTTACACAAAAGTCCCCAATCACTAGGAGTTGCTAATCCAAACTCCCACAAAAATGACCGGATATTTTCATTGTGACAGGTAAGTCTTTTAACCCAATTATCTAAGTTTTCATTATTAACTAAGTCGGGATTATATTTTTGTAATATATTAACGCTAAAAAGTTCTGCTCCTTTTGGAATTAATTGAGTTGTATTATCATGATAATTCAAGATGTGTTGGGTTTTACCCTGGCTATCTAAAATTACCAGTGCTTTACCATCGTCGTTTAAAACTAAGGGTAGTAAATCAGTATGAGTGAAAAGCTTTTCTCCGCTGATATTGTAGATGTTAGGAATGTTTCGGCAGGTAATACATATTTGATGTGAAACATAACACCGTAAACAAAGTCCAGCTAACGCGCGATCTTTAACGTCATCAGCTTTACGAAATACTTCCAATAACACCGTTTGAATTTGTTTATTGTCTTCTACTGATAGTGTGGTCTTTTTACTTAGGGAAGGAAATTGTAATTCAAAAAATTCCTTGACTCTATCGATTTTTTTGTCGCTGATTGACGGCAATTGAATTTTCCAGTAGTTTGTCGGTAATATCATAATGATTTAATTTATTTCATACTTAACAAAACATGACATAAACAACGGTAAGATTGGTGCTTTCTTAAAAAATGATTCACCTTCTAGGGGCTACATTATATATAGATATATAGAGTTGATTTTAAGAACCTATACGCTTTATCGTAAGGTAGGCACTGCCCAGCTTACCGTTCAGAACTATTTATTACACAGGGTGCGGTCGCTCTTATTCACATGAGGATTAGTCTTTAGATAATCTCGTACCCAGTCGCAACCATATGCTAGTACCTTATTTAACTCGGCAGCATGGTCTAAATTCCATAGAATTACTGTTTTGTCATCACTAGCCGAGGCGAGAGTTTTATTATCAAGACTAAAAGCAACTCTCCAAACCCTACCGCTATGACCGTTGAGAGTAGCAAGTTCGGCGCCTGTCTTCAAATTCCACAGTTTGATAGTTTTGTCTGCACTTGCCGAAGCTAAAATCTTACCGTTAGGACTTATTGCCACTGCAAAGACTACAGCTTGATGCCCTTTAAGAGTGTTTAGTAGTGTGCCGTCACGCTTCCAGAGTTTAACGGTCTTATCTTCGCTAGCTGAGGCAATTATATTACCGTCTGGGCTAAAAGTTACACCCCAAATTCCAGAGTCGTGTCCCTTAAGAGTGATAAGTTCGGCACCGTCTCGGTTCCAAAGTTTAATCGTCTTATCTGAACTAGCTGAGGCAATTGTATTACCATCAGGACTTATTGCAACATCCCATACCGTTTCTTGATGCCCGTTAAAAGTTTTAAGTTCGGCGCCGTTTTTATTCCATAATTTAACTGTTTTATCCCAACCTGCTGAAGCGATAGTGTTTCCATCAGGGCTAAAAGCTACAGCCCAAATACCAGCTTTGTGTCCAACAAGAACTTTGAGGAGAGTGCCATTTTTATCCCACAGTTTGACCGTACCGTCTACACCCGCCAATGCAATTGTACTATTGTCTGGACTAAAAGCTACTCTGTAAACTGCTGCTTTGTTGTCAATCGTAACGGGTAATGTGGTATCTTGACTCCAAAGTTTAAGGGTTTTATCGTCACTTGCCGAAGCAACAGTTTTACCGTCAGGGCTAATAGCAACTCCGATAACCGAAGCGTTATGACCTTGGAGGGTAGTTAGCAAAGCACTATCTAATTTCCATATTCTGATAGTATTATCCAAACTTACCGAGGCTAAAATCTTGCTGTCAGGACTAAAAGCTACTTTCCAAACCCGATCTGTATGTCCAGTTAACGTTGTCAATAAGGCGCCGTCCTGATTCCAAAGTTTAACAGTGTTGTCCCAACTTGATGAAGCTAAAATTTTACCATCTGGACTAAAAGCAACTCCCGAAACAGGAGCTTGATGTCCTCTGAGAGTTTTTAACAAATTACCCTCTTTATTTGAGAGCTTGATAGTGCCATCTGCACTCGCGGAGGCAATTATATTTCCATCGGGGCTAATTGCAATATTCCAAATTTTATCATCATGTTGAGCAATTGTTTTCAAGAACGCGCGTGTTTCCACGTTCCACAATTTAACAGTTTTATCATTACCAGCCGAAGCTAAAATCTTACCATCTCGACTAAAAGCAACTGTCTCAACCGCTCCAAGATGTCCCTTTAGAGTATCTAACAACGTGCCATTGCGGTTCCAAAGTTTGATGGTTGTATCATTGCTAGCCGAAGCTAAAGTCTTGCCGTCTGGACTAAAAGCAATTGCCTCAACCGCATCAAGATGTCCTTTAAAAGTATGCAATAAGGCGCCTGAGTTGCTCCACAATTTAATTGTATTATCTTCACTTGCTGAAGCTATTTGACCATCGGGGCTAATTGCAACACCTAAAACCCCAGCTTCATGTCCCGGTATAGTATTTAGCAAGGCGCCGTCACGCTTCCAAAGTTTGACGGTCTTATCGCTACTGGTTGAGGCAAGCATGTTACCATCTGGGCTGAAAACTACGCTCTTAACTTCACCAGTATGTCCTTCCAAACGGTTGGACTCAACCGCTCCATAAACTGCCTGCCGTAGCACCAATTCAATCTTATTCTGAGTTAGAGCGTCCACACTTCCTAAGTTATGCAATTTTTGTTTAGCCCTAATTGCTTCTCTAAGCGCGTCCAACCTCTGATTAGAAACGAACAGTGCTGCTGAAGATGCACTAATAGCTTTAACTTCGCTTTTCGCTGAGTTTTGCCATTGCCACCATGCATTCAGGGCTAGCATTAAGGTTATTATTAAAACACTTGTAAGCGTAAAAATAGTTAACTGTCGTCTGCGAAGAAGTTTTTGCTGCTCTTTTTTGCGCCATTTAATGCTAGCGGTAATAAAAAGTCGTGCTTGTGATGTTATTTCATCTGTACGCTGTTTATACCAATCTTCTGCTACTGCTAACCGCACTCCTTGCAATAAAGCTTCTGGGTTTTGAGCGCTGGAAACCCAGTCACGGATTTCTTGCTTAAGTCTTTCTTGCCAAATGCGAAACTCACGGTTAGTCTCTATCCACTTCTGCAAAGTTCTCCATTCTTGAATTAATGCTTCATGGGCAATTTCTACAGTTTCTATTTTCTCGGTTTCATCCCATCCAGTCACTACTAAACGCTCATCAGCTAAACGTTTGACTAAACCCCAATTTTTTTTTCCTACGTCGTAGCGAGTTGCCACACGCCTAGTATCTTGTGTCCCTTCCCCTGGACGCACTAATTGAATAAAAACCCTTTCTGCTTGTTGTTTCTCTGACTCAGATAAGTTTCTTAATGCTTCATCCGCGTGGAGTGCTAAAGCTTTTTCTAACCCGCCAATTCCCTCGTAAGCTTGGTGAGTTAAAAACCAATTTTCTTGTTTCTCCCACAACTGCGTTAAAGCAAATTCTAACAAAGGTAAGCGTCCAGGATGATTGCCCAAATCATCGATTAATTTATTTGTTAATCCAAAATGCAATTCTACCTTCATTAAAGCTGCTGGTTTTTCGATAGCATCCCTCAATTCTTCGGAGTTCATCGGCGCCAGTAATAAAGGGGTATATTCCTGCAATGCTTTACCAAATAAAGAATTTAAAACAATTCCTAAAAAATCAGCCCGCAGTGTTAGGACTAAGGTAAAATTTGACGTATGCTTAATAACAAGATATAAAGCTTTTAGAAAACTGTGCCGTTCGGTTTCTTCTGTCAAGGTATAAATTTCTTCAAACTGGTCAACAATTAATACTAAACGGTGATATTTTGAAACCGAAATAATATCTTGAATATAATTATGTAACTTTGTTTCATCATGGCACCAGTCCAAGTCTAAACTCATTTGTGCTAGCCTGCTATCAAATTTTGATGCAGCGTCTCTGATGTTAGGGTCAAGGTGACTTAGAGCAATAACCAAATTATCAAAAGGTTTATTCTCAGGACGAAAACTGATTATTTCCACATCGTGCGCGCTTCGCAACCTCGGTACCAAACCCGCAAACACAACGCTAGACTTACCACTTCCAGAGGCGCCAATTACCGAAATTAAAGGCATATTATAAACAACGTTTAGCAAATCGGCAATAAATTTATCTCTACCGAAATAAAAGGGTGCGTCAGATTCTTGGAATGCAGACAAACCCCGATAAGGATTATCAGGAAGTACACCAGTTAGTCCACCTAAATCTGACCACAGGGGTGGAGGTTCAACTGTATTTTGACAGATAATTGGTAGCCAAGTTATCCCTGGTAATTGCTTTTCTGAATTTTGTGACTCTGCAAGCTCAAACAGCTTATCTCTCGTTTCCCTTACAGAAGCAAATAAAGATTTACCACTTGCAAAAGAACTTAAAAAGTAGCTAATAAACTTTTGGGCAATAACATCTGGCACCACCTCTCGCCATACAATAATGTAAGGAAGATTCAATTCAGCTAATTGGGTTGCTAAACCCAGACCATCACAAGAATTGAATATTGCTAACTTTAAACCCTTCGCTATTGCAGCTAGAAGTGTTTTTTTAATATCCGCCAGACTTAAGCTCTCGTGACGATTAATTTTAATTATCCCTGTAGTACCATCGTTTTTAGTTTCACTATGACCTGCAAAAAATAAAATATCACACGGTTCATCCCAAAGTTTGATAAAATCAGCAGGACTTGGTTCAATAAGATTAATTAATTCTGCCCCTCGTTTTTTTAACTTTGAGAGCAGTTCTTTATCGGCATTTGTATTAATACCTTGGCTATCACCAAATATACTGATAATTTTCACCCTTCTAATTTTGTCATTGTTAAAATTGTAAGCAGTATTGGCTTCATTAGAATTAAAGCAAAGCGCTGCTTCACCTGTATAGTTTTTTATAACATTATTTCCGTTGGATAAATTTTGAAAACATAAATTCCATTCTTGCCAAGGTAGGCGATGTAAAATATCTTTCGTTGTTAACGATATGACTTTCTCTGTATGAATGACTAAATGAATTTCTGAATCCGCGTATTGCTGTAATATTGTTTCTAATTCTAAATTTACAGGTTCGAGCCACTCATGCAGCTGGCGCCGTAGAGCCTTTGCTTGTTGGTGACAATCTTGTGATGAAATGTGAGTGGGTTGATTGTTTTTAAACCCACGTTGCTGCCTTCTTTGTAGTAGATAATAATATTGATGTTTCCAATGTTCATATAATTTAGGTATTTCTGGACTTGGAGATAGCTGTGTTGCTATTTGCGTATTCTTGGAGTTTGAAGTAGCAATTGTTATTAAAAATTGACCTTGCTCAAACCCATGCTCAAAATCGCCATCACCGAAATCTAAATTTATTGATACTACCATAATTTACTATATATAAGATTACTTAATATATAAAATCTTTAATATTAATGTTGCAGCGCTTAATCACCAAACATTTATTATAAACAGAGGATTCCTTACTCCACAAGTAACTATTTTGGGGAAAATTTAGTAATATTGTTCTAATAAAGCTCAGGGCTACTGACATCTTGCACCATTTGAAATAAGCCCAAAGTGTATAGGCTTCAAAAAATGGACATATTAGTTTTTGGAAATCAGGGAAAGAACACATAATTACGGATCGCAACGGGAAACAAGACAACAGTCAAGCGAAAGCTAATCCAACTATAAGCAACAAAAACAGAAATTTATAAGCATAATTGATTATGAAGAAATTACTATTTTCTGCACTTATCGTAGTATCTACTTTCACGTGTCTGGCGCCATCCGCGCGTGCTTTACCAAGACCAAAAAACCTATATAATATATCAAACGATAGACAAGCAATAGTAGTTCAACTGGCTGACCGTGGAAAACCAGGAAATCCAATACCTGCTGGTCGTCGCTAGTAATAACAGCGTCTTTCAGTCCAATAAGTGTATTAATTTGTTTACCAGTAGTTAGATTCCACACTCCCCATAACCAGCCCACTCTTATAGCTTATTAGGGGAGACATTGATTAATTTATTCAGCTCATAATCTTCTCGCATCGTGTGAACAGACAATTTGCTGTAAATATGGCTAAGTTATCCAATGCCCGCGCGTTAATGGTAAAACCTCGCTTATTGTTACTAGATGAACCAAGTATGGGTTTAGCACCGAACTTAGTGCAAGAAATCTTTTTCCTCATCAAACAAATAAATCAAGAGCGAAGAACAACAATTTTGTTAGTTGAACAAAATGCTCGTCAAGCATTAGAGGATGTTTGAAAAGTGTGCTTTCATGTCATGCTGAGGTACGAAGGGCGCAGTTTTCCCGCTTTCGCGCGCATCTCGGTATATAGTTTCAAACCCTAGATTCTAGCAGTAAGGGCAAATGCTCCGCATTACGTTCCGTAAGACTCCACTCGCTTGGAACAATTTATACCTTATCTGACTTTTCAAACAACCTCTTAGGGTACTTTCGTTGGTCAAAAGCGGAACACTGTTTATTTTATACAAATATGAAATAATCACAAAATCAATAATTTTAAACTTATTGATATTCATGTTGAGTAATAATTATTACAGTTGGGTTACGATTTAATCACCTACATTAATTACATCCAAGTTTGATTTAGTGATTAAATCATAACTGGATTTGAAGGGCGCCTTCCGAGTTTCTTTTTTAGGTATATTAAGAAGAGGTAAATTTGTGATTTAATCAGAATTATGAGAAACAACCGGGGAGGAAAACGAGAAAATGCTGCTGGAAAGCCAATTTGGAAGAATCCATACACTTGTACTATTAGGGTTCCCAAGATATATGCTCAAAAAGTAATGCAGCTAGCTCACCGACTGGATTCTGGGGAAGAATTTGATAATGACACAAAATTAAACTCAGTTACTCAAGCTATTGATACCAATATTCAACCAGAACTAGAAACGAAAGAAATAATTACAGAATATTTACTGATTAACCAATTACACGAGAAATACTGGTATTAATTTTATTGATTTTACTAAAATATCCCCCTTCGGCCATCTTTCTTACGTCGAACTCAGGTTAATAAGGATAGCTTTAAACACTCTTTTTCTCCCCAACCGAAAGCGGAGCGTTAGGGGGGATTTTAAAGTTTTTTCAATCTTTACTCGCCTTATTCAACAGGCAACATCCTGTAACTACAAAAGCTATGGCTGGAGGCACAAAAGGTATCCAGGTTGAATTGTAAGCAAGAAAACTATAACAAATAACATATAAGATAACCAAATTTAAGCTAGCTGCCAAAGCTAAATAAACAGGCGCCCGTCCTAACCGCCAAACTAATAAACCACCACAAAAAGACCAAGCCAATATCCAAATAGCCTCAGCTTGTACTGACCAAACTTTAAGTAATGGGCGCTTGCCTAAAGCTGCATTAATAATTTGGCTTGTCATCTGAGCATGAAGGATTACACCAGGCATCTGTCCTTGTTCGTCTTGAGTATATGGTGTCAAAAAATGGTCTTTGGCGCTACCTATCGCATCTATACCAATTAATACAATTTTGTCTTTGACTACATCAAGTTTCACCTCATCTCTAAGCACTTGCTTTAATGTGAATATATTTGGAGTCAATTTTAAAGGAGAATCATTTACAGAACGATAATTAATTAATATTTGATGTCCATTCGCTTTTAATTTTTGATAGCCACCGTTATGATTTTCTAAAGGTTTAAATACTGCATTTCCTAATTGTATATACTCTTCGGGAGTAGATTTTAGTTCTATACCTTGTTTTGTTAAATAAGTTTGTGCTATTTTTAAACTGAACGAGTACTCCACCTGACAAAGGTCTGTTGCTTCTGGTTCAATTGCCAAAACAGCACGACGCATTATATTATAAGGAAGGTCTGGAAAAACATCTGCATATCCAATTTGTATTTGTTTTATTTTGGCTGATGGAGAATTACCTTCTCTGTCGGCATTGCCAACAAAACATGTACCAATAAAATTATCTTGTTGTAGATTCAAAGCTAAATCTTTATACTTAGGGTCGGCTTCAGAATCACGAAAAATATCTAAACCAATTACTCTTGGTTGATGCGGTTTTAACTTTTTAAAAACCAAATCTAACGCTTGGTCTGATAACGAACCTTGTCTGTCTTTCTGTTCGGGTAATTGAAAATCATTCTCTGTCACTTTTATAATCACAAAATTATTATCTGGAGATTCTTGGGGACGCATCCGCATCAAAAGGTCATAAGCAGGTAATTCTAATCCTTCTAGCATTCCAGAAAAACGCACTCCCATCACCAAACCAGTCACTATTGCACTTGCAGCAAATAATACCCCTAACTGGCGCCAACGAGTGAATTTTTTACCTTTATCTGGATTAGACAATTTTTCCCAAGTTGGTGGTATAATTGTAGGATTTTGGAAAATAATCGGCAACCAGCTAGCACAGGGAAATTTGTCTTCCATCCCCTGCAACCTTTCGCGCGCTTTTCTTTCGGCAACATACAACGAGTCACCACGCGCGAAAGCATTAAGGAAATTCTTTAAAAACTCATGTGCAACCTTATCTGGCACAGGGGAGCGCATGACAATAAGTTGTGGCAAGTGCAACTGTTCTAGTTCATGAGCTAACCCTAAGCCATCACACGAGTTAAAAATAGCTAACTGTAATCCATTTTTGATTGCCTGTCGTAAACTGTATTTAAGTTGGTCTAATGTCAAGCTATCTTCACGATTTATATAAATTCGACCTTGGTTTTCATTTGTTTCACTGTGTCCAGCAAAAAACAAAATATCCCAAGCTTGCTCCCAAAGTAAGTCATTAATTTGTCCAAGAGAAGGTTCTACTAAAAATTTCACCTCCGAAGAAGGAAGTTTTTTTAAGATTTGACCATCAGCTTCTATATCAATTCCTTCACTCGAACCTAAAATTGCCAGAACTCGAACTTTTTTATCAGGTTTACCAATACTTATCTGACCTGGCGCCGTACTAAAAGCAATTTCTGATTGAGGATATATTTCAATAAACTCCCATAAATGCCAAGGTAATTTACGCAGTCGATTATCAGGGGTATAAATCAAGACGCGAACAGCTTCTTGCTGACCTAACACTTCTCGCAATCGTTTCTCAACATTTTGGAACTCAGCAGACTCTAACCAGTGTTTAAAACAAGTTTGTAAATTTTGAGCTAAATGACGACAAGTATCGATTTGTGACAAGTGATTAGTTTTAATTTTGACTTTTTGGAGAGTAATACGAGTATTTTCCAAAATTTGACGGTAATTTTGCTGCCATAAATCTAAACACTGAATCAGTTCAGTATTTTTAGGTAGAGAACATGTAGTTTCGCTGAAGTGAACATGTCCTTCTTCACCCACTTCTAAAGTAACTTTAAATCCTTGTTCTAAGTATCCGTCTAATTTTAGAATAACTCTTTTACTCATGGAATTTTATCCATTTACACCTACAAGCTTAAATTACAAAATGTTCAGTTATTACTTGACCACCACAAGTTACCTCGATACTAAACATTTCACTTTGTTGACCACCAAATTGAAATTGAATAGTTTGAGTAACCAGAGCGTTTGCTTGTCCAACCTCATCGCCATTTTCATCAAGTAGCCTAACTTGTACATCATTTGGCAAGTAAACAGCATTATCTATTGGTCGAATCTCAACACCAATTGTGACTTCATTATCGCTAATTGGCAATATGCCTATTAATAAAGCTACTTGTTCGTTACCTGAAGAAGCAAAATCTAATATTTTGACTCGGTTAATAGTAAATATGGGGTTTTGATTTTGAGTAGTTAAGCTTTGTGTATTTTGGCTTCTCCAAGCTGTAGCAACTTGCTGGTTTGATAACGTATTTTCAATTGTTTGCCAGATATTATCAATTCTTCCGTGTAACCATTCGCTTAATCTTGTTAACTGGGTTATTGTTGCACTGGTTTCTATTCCTCGTCGTGTTGCGAAAAGTGAAGAAAGCCAATTTTGATTTTTCAGTAAGGCGCCCCAAGTTGTAAATGGTACAGCCAAACGTGGGAAAACAACTTCAGCATTACCTAAACACTTAATCAAATTTTCTGCCTGGGCTACAGATAATTCGGGTAGAAAAGAAACATCCCCGCGCGTACTGGTTTCAGGGTAACACTCGTACCTTACCCAAAAAGTATCCATATCGCATGTCAAATTTGATGCATCAATACAATAAGTTCGGTCTTCTGGGTCATAGGTACTATTATTTTTCAATTCTTGATGAGTCGTATAACCCCAAATTCGTAAATTACCTTCAGACCTAAACTGTACGGCAATGTAATAATCTCCAACCCAACTAGGAATATCCACCCATTCCTGGGGAACTTCTAACTCATCATCAATTGCTTCAGTAGGAATTATAACTATTTTTGTCGTGCCTATAGTAATTGCACTACCATTCACAATATCCCACACAGCAGGCATATTCGACGCGCCGAGCCATATACTCGCTTGGGGAGCATCATCTCGTATCAGCTCTAACATCGTATAAAGGCATATCCGATTAACATACGCATTCCAGCGACTATTAACTGTTGTATGTTGTTGGCTTTGTTCCCAAAACTTTTGTTGTTGAAGTGAGGGAACTTCCAACCACCATTCTTGTGGCTTTGCTTCGAAAATCACTCTTATCTCCTAATCGATTTAAAATATATGCCTACTAATTTTGTTTAAGACCAACTACGAGCAGCAAGCCATTGCTCTAAAGCAACGCTCCTATCCTTTAATTCGTTTGGGTTTGGGGAAACATTCACTCTTCCTTGACTTTGTTGTGACTCTTGCTCCCACTTCGTTAGTTCCATCAACAGCGTCTCTCTGCTTTTGCTTAACTTGCGAGAAACCCAAACTTGCTTTTTATCTAGTTGAACGGCAATTTCCTGTTGAGTTAGATTTTTTTGATAGTAGAGGTATAAAACTTCATGCATTTCGGGAGTAAGCCTTTCTAAAGTAGCTAATAAAAAATCGTGTATTTGCTGCCTTTGATTTTGACGTTCCTGAATATTCTCCTTCGCAATTAATTCGCTCATTAAAGACTCGGATGTCAATTCAGGTAAATTGCATTCTCCAGACGAGTCGGTATCACTATTATGTATATTCAGAGAATTAACTGCTGGATAAAGGTAAGAACGTAGCCACACCGCAGCTTTTTTCATACACTGCTCAACAGTCTCTGGGTTTAATTCACTAAGAGGAGATAGTAGTTTACTCAGGCGTTCTCGGTTATAAAGATTTGCAATTTGTGACCAAAGCTCCTGGTCTGGTTCTGGTAGCCTCTCAATACCACTACCATGTTTCGGAACATACAGTACCTGAAAACATTTCCAAGCTAATTTATAGCTAGCTATTTCCTCGGAATTTAGCCCAGCACTCTGTAGAGCTTCTACAAATTGCTTTTTCGTTATCTTACGTAACAGAGCATAATTTGTACAAATATCAGCATCCCTCTTCCTACGCAAAATATCTTTGAACAGCGAAGGAAACGCCATCATCGCATAAGCTTTTAGATTAGAATTTCTTTCCGGCTTAAACCCAGTGCAGATTTTTTTAACTTCCGCAATACCCATTTGAAAGAAATCAGCGAATTCATACGTAGTACTGGAAAACTTGTTCATTATACTTTTAGCTGCCCAATAGCAAGGTTCCTGCAAGTAAGCTGATAAATGCATGAAAGCTAAATTATCTGACTTTGAAAGCCAAATTTTATACCAGTAAAAAGACCAAAATTGTTCTGAATCTGGTGATGATGACTGCTTCAAACAACTTTCAATACTTCGACGCAGTTTATGGTCGGTAATCCATTTTACATCACTATCGTTTTTGAAGTAAGCGAAAGTGGAAAACATTTCGGTAATTTTTAAACGTTTACGCATATGTCAAATATTATACTATTATTGCCGCAGTTTTTACGTATTACAATTGTCAAGAGTGAATATAAATGATTTTGGTGATGCTAGCATTATACCTTTAGGCTAACGTCGTTTATGCGATTAATTTACTATCAGGTTAGTCCGTGGTTATGCCCATCCTTGTCAAAAAAGCCTGTATGTTAGTCCGCACTATTTTAGATTTAATTCGGTTTTCCGGCATAAAAAGTAGTAAAAACCGAACAAGGAAAATTGCATTTTCTAATCTGTGGTTATAAAGACACGTTTCCTTATTTCTGGCTCTTCCGTACTTTACATAAGTTAATAAAAATAGTTATTGAAAATACGGGAGCAGACTATGGTATACTTATAGCGATAGAAAATAATAAACTATTTATAGAAGCTGTAGGCATTGCACAAAAAGATGAGGCTTCAGTTCAGCGCATTCCATTCAATCAAAGTTGTCTCCAAGCTCCAACTACAATTATTAATTACGTGCAAAGAACTCAGCAAAGCATCGTATTAACTGATGCGACTCAGGAAAAATTGTACGCAGAAAATGATTATATTAAGAGAAATAAGCCCAAATCTATTCTATGCACTTCTCTTTCACACCAAGGAAAATTAGTTGGGATAATTTATTTAGAAAATAATTTAGCGATAGGCGCCTTCACAAGTCAAAGGTTAGAGGTTTTAAAGCTTCTTTGCTCGCAAAAGAAAATAATATATTAATTTCCATCGCTGATAATGGTTCTGGTATTTCTGAAAAGGTTCGCAATCATTTATTTGACCCATTTTTTACCACTAAGCCTGTAGGTAAAGGAACAGGTTTAGGATTATCCATCTGCTATTAAATTATAGTAGATAAGCACGGGGGTAAACTTTGGTGCGATTCCAACTTAGGGGAAGGAACAAAATTTGTAATTGAAATCCCTTGTTCTTAAAGATTTTAATAACACATTTTTCGCACGCGCGCGTAGATAGACGTATATAGCTTTTGCTTGCCTCTATTAAGGTAACTGATATCTTGCACCTTCGATTGAGAGTGTAAGTTGGCTATGCCGCACCTACGTAACAATAAGGGTTACAATTGGGCGCCTGTTTGTTGAGTTATGGCGCCAACAGAACCATTTGGTTCACGTTCATAGCGGCGCCGTTGATCAACTCTGGCTTATATTTGGCTTGAGTAAAAATTTAGCTCCTTCTAGAACAAACAATTTTTCGGGGTTATTGACGTGCCTTCTCAAATAGTCATAAATGAAAATGGAAAATGCCGAATATTAACACGTGTTGCTAATTGTAGTATGTGTAGTTAATTTATCATTCAACTTTTTCAAATTGGTCTTTACTGGCGCCGCATACAGGACACACCCAATCGTCTGGTATTTCTTCAAACGGTGTACCTGGATTGATATTACTATCTGGGTCGCCTACTTCTGGGTCATATTCGTACCCGCAAACTATACATATGTATTTGTCCATTTTTATGTCTCGGTAAAATTCACTTACAAATTAATTATAAAGAAAATTGGCTATAGCGAATTTATAAAAAACTAAGCGCAGCATTCATAAGCTTGTTACAGGCACCTGAATTTATGAAACCATAAATTGAACAGTGTAAGTTACTTCCTACATTGCTCCCATTGCATCTATTGGCGCCCAATAATTATGCTTATATTATAAGTGTAAGATAAGCTTATATCTTTTTTATACGTCTGCTCCCAGATATATACTGTTTATCTCAATAATTATACTGCTTTAAACATGTATATACATAATTCATTTGTACAAATTTAAAAACTCAACGTATTGTATCCGTAAACTTATTACAGGTGCTATTTAAGTAATTAGTGGACAATCAAAACAAACAAGGTTCAAATTATCTTATTTAGCAAGCCTTTAAAAACTAAAATGATGTCATTTTTACAGATACCCAATGTAACGACCCATTATTCATTGCATAAAATATCAATCATCCGCTCAGGGCTATTTAAGAAATTCTTAGTTATTTGATAATGTTCTGTCTGTTTATATTCCGTTTCTTCAATCCCTGAATTGGAAAGACAATAAATTTTCGCACTTGGATAAGCCATAAGAATCGGTGAATGAGTTGCAATAATAAATTGTGATTTCTTTTGAATCAATTGATGAATCAATGATAAAGCCGACATTTGTCGCATTGGTGATAGAGCAGCTTCAGGTTCATCCATCAAGTAAAGTCCCTGCCCTCGCAATTTGTTACTCAATACACTCATAAAAGACTCACCATGAGATTGCTGATGTAAAGATTTGTCACCATATCCCCCAAGATAACCAACATCATCCATGTAAGAAGCAAGATTATAAAAGCTTTCAGCTCGGAGAAAATAACTATCCTTGGGCTTCATAAAGCTTTTGGTTACCTTTAGATATCTATGTAAGGACGAATGAGTATCTCGGCTTGAAAATTGTGTATTTTTATTACCACCTTCTGGGTTAAAACCTAAAAGTTGTGCAATAGCCTCAATTATAGTGGATTTACCACAGCCATTTTCGCCCACTAAAAATGTTACATCTGGATGAAAGTCAAGTGTTTCAAGATGCCTAACTGCTGGTAAATTATAAGGATATTCTTTAAAAGACGGCACTTCATCGAAATTTGAGGTTATCTTAACTAAGTAAGGTTTTTCACTAAGAATCATAGTAATCTCTGACCATTTTTATGAAACTTAAGGATTGGGAAGCGTTTGAAGCCAAGACTAACTGACTAACAGGAAGTTTGACAACTTTCAAGCCCCTAGAGTCTATATTAGCCAATCGAGAAATTCCCGACCGCTAAAGGAGCATAACCATGCAGTGGCACCATGCAACCTGATGGTTGGGAAAAGATGGAGTATCAACAGTTTCTGGGCATGCGCCGGAGTTTGATTGCTGGTCTTGTTCGCAAAGGGGTGGAGAAATTGTTTGATTAAGTGGTGGCAGAAAGGTATAAGTATAGCTGAAAAGTGTTACTTTTTGACTAAATCTTTTCCTAGAGACGAATTATACGGTATGGTGCAACAAAGCGCGAAAATCTGCCGCATCTATTCCAGCCAATATCGCAGAGGGCTATGGAAGAAGGTCAACAGGTGACTATATTAGATTTCTTAACATTGCCCAAGGGTCAGTTAATGAATTAGAAACACACCTTATTTTAAGAGAAAATGCTTGCTTGATTTACTGTTGCTTCGACATTCGATAATCTTTGAATGTGTTCTAGGCATTTTTTTAATAATGATTCCTCTGATTCCAGAAAAGAAGATTTTTTTAACATAATTTGCACTAAACTACTTTTTTTTATTATTGTTTCTCAGTTGTGTTAGTAGTGGTATTTTTAATATAATATTATAACAAACAACAAGATGCAGGAGATGTGTGCCATTTTTGCACTTGTATTTGATGCTTAGGGTTTATGGTGCGGTCTTATGGCGCCGATTAATTTGCGATGCTTGTGTAGGCTAGCCTATATAGCCGCCGATAAACAAACGATATTATTTTACCTTCACAGACAACGCAAATTTAATATAAAACCGGCTCTTCCGTACTTTACGTGCTAAAATATTATAATAATTATTTTTTATTTCAGTAAAATCAGTTATGAAGAGGGTTTTG
>NZ_RSCL01000043.1 GCF_003991905.1 Dulcicalothrix desertica PCC 7102
TGTGTTACCTCATGTAGATGCATTTCCGTATTTATATATCTTTACATAGTTTGGTTTATTGGCGCCGACTTACTTATATAAATATTTTTGCCTCACTACTTAACGGATGTAACGGATGATTTATTTGTTACAAACAAGATTTGATTTTGCGGCGCCTCGTTTAAACGAATCAGCTATCCGTTACATCCGTTACATCCGTTGCCAACCGACCCACCAAAATTAATGACACAAACTACTAGTAGTTTAATGTTGGGTTCCGTTCCTCCACCCAACCTACAAAGCACAAAGCATTTTAGCCCGCGAAGGCGGGCTTTGCTCGTGTCGCGACACCCTTGAGGGTGTTGTAACTTATCGGTTAACCTGGTGTTTTTCTGGCATTACAACACTAGCGTGATTTGCTTTACCGTTCTTCCCATTCCCGTTGTTATTTTTGCGGGGTTGGATGACACCGTATCCACCGTGGTTACGTTCGTAAATAACGTTAATTTCGTCAGTTTCTACGTTGTGGAACATATAAAAATCGTGACCCACCATTTGCAGTTGCTCTAAAGCTTCTGTCATTGTCATTGGTGGCATGGCAAAATATTTAGTTCGCACAACCTCTTTGGGTAGTTCAGGGGTACGATTACCTATTAGGTCATCAACAACTGTTGCTGTTTCAACGACGGTTTCTTCAATTGGATTGGGAGCTTTCTTATTTTGAATGCGTTCTTTATATTTTCTTAATTGACGCGCGATTTTATCCGCTACTAAATCAATACTTGCGTATAGGTTTTCGCTGCTTTCCTCGGCACGGATAACGTTTTTATTTGCATAAATCGTCACTTCCGCAGCTTGTCTGGTATTAATTCGGGGATTTTTAGCAACGCTTAAATGGACATCCACTTCGTTGGTGATATTTTGAAAGTGACTTACTGCCTTTTCAATTTTTTGATGCACATATTCACGGATAGCATCGGTGATTTCTATATTTTTGCCGTGGATGACAAGCTTCATGTGTAAACTCTCCCGCTCAAACTTTTTCTTGAGTTGAATTACGCTTTAGAATGCGGTAAGGTCTATCTGCCGCCAAAATTAAGTTACAAATCAAAATTACAATTCCCCCTATGCCTAATTGTTGCCACATGAATTCCACTTCTAAACTCGCCTCTACTATATAATATGGCTCCTGAACTAACTAGCTTTCCTTGTAAATCTCCGAAGGCTTTTAGTAGCTTTGTTCAACATGGCTTTTGCATTTTTAAACTAGGCGCCGGAGAAGAGTGCATTTGTTCTTTCTTCTTGGCGTGACGTATGTGGCAGAGAATTCCCTCCAGCACCATTACCATTGAGGTTATATATTCAAACTAGCACTTTGTAATTTATAAAACCGCTTATCTTGACTTTCCTTTACAATCTTTTGCACAGCTTGACATTTGTTTCGTTCCTTAACAGGGAAAAGGGGAAAATAGCCTTACAAATGTTAATTAATTCTGTTTTTCCATGCCTGTATCTTGCAATACTCCCTTTTTTGTTAAATAGTTGAATTTCACTATGATTTTTAACAATATTTCTACTCCTTATTCTTGTTCGTTATATAACCAAGACTTGATGCCATATTTAGAAGCACTCGCATGGCAACGCGCACTGTTGCAAGAACGCATCAATAACCCGAATTTAGAAGACGTGCTAATATTGGTCGAGCATCCGCCTGTTTATACTTTAGGACAAGGCGCCAATCTCGAATTTCTGAAATTTGACCCTTTAGACAGTAAATATGAAGTGCATCGCATCGAACGTGGTGGTGAAGTAACCTACCACTGTCCAGGTCAAATAGTCGGGTATCCAATTTTAAACTTACATCGCTATCAACCAGATTTACACTGGTATCTACGCCAATTAGAGGAAGTGTTAATTATAGTACTTCAAGAATATGGACTTGTGGGCGCCCGTATTCCTGGGTTAACAGGAGTATGGGTAGAAGGTCGCAAAGTTGCCGCTATTGGCATCAAAGTCAAACGCTGGATAACCATGCACGGATTCTCACTCAACGTCAACCCCGACATGACCGGCTTTAACAATATAGTTCCATGCGGCATAGTTGACAAACCCGTAGCTTCTTTAGCAGAATGGATACCGAATATAAGCAGCGATGAAGTCCGTCTCAAAATCGCTCACAGCTTCGCTCAAGTTTTCGGAGTTACCCTACAACCCCAAGAAACCTGGTTTCTTCAACACTGAACATAACAATCCTCAACCTTAACAAAAGAAACCAGGTTTCTCACTGAACATAACAATCCTCAGCTTCAATAAGAGAACTCCACGAAAAAAAATGCTTTTCGGTCATTAGTCACGCAGTGAAGAATCTAGCGGAGATGCTTTATTGTTGGAAAATACGTTTACATCACGCTTTAAGATGCGCGCGAAAGCGCGAAAACTGCGCCCTTCGTTCGCTACTCATGACACCACAGGATCATTCATTTTTTGGCTTACTCTAAAAGAAACCAGGTTTCTCACACAATACAAATATTCAGATTTAGATGCTATCACAATTGGCACTGGCGCCAATATTTGTTTACGACCACGCAATAATCAAATTGGTGTACTTAATATTGATAATACAATTGGCGGTTCGATTCAAGTTGAACATGGAATTCCTGGTAATAATACGGTATCTACAAGTAATGTAAGTGGTTCTACGACTGTTAGTAGCGGTAATTGTCAGTTTTAGTTGTTGATTTGAATCGCACAAGCACGGTAATTTCTCTGATAGGATAATTGTCCGGTTCTTGGCATATAATTTTAGTATTAATGTAATAAATACTACGCTAGACTATTTGCTCTTTATATGCCGTGAATAATTATCATCCGCGCGAGTCAGGTCAATCATATAACAACTTCTTAGCACAAGAAGCAAATAGTCATGCTGCTCCACTTACACCTCTTAAAGAGCGTGACTGGAAGGAGCTTATGTCACTATTTGATAGGCATGATAGTGATGATATTGAAGCGGATGTTATTAGTAAGTTGAATATGCTTTGTCCTGAACCTTCTTGGGATGAAGACCCATATGAATTTTTAAGCGAATATTTGTAACTCCGTGCGTTTTGCTGCGGGCGGGTTTAGTATATCATGCGTGAATTGAAGATGCGCGATTAACCCACCCCTACATTTTTAATCTGCTCATGAAATTGCGTAATCTTTCGTGTTTGGGGTTTTGAATTACTTGCTGTGGGGTTCCTTGTTCTAAAATTATTCCACTATCCATGAAAAATACGCGGTTGGCTACTTCACGTGCGAATTGCATTTCGTGGGTAACGACTACCATTGTCATTCCTTCGGTTGCTAGTTGTTGCATTACTTGTAGTACTTCTCCTACTAATTCTGGGTCTAGTGCGCTTGTTGGTTCGTCAAATAGCATTATTTGCGGGTTCATACACAAGCTGCGTGCTATAGCTACTCGCTGTTTTTGCCCTCCTGATAGTTGTTCGGGGTATGATTCGGCTTTATCGAATAAACCTACTTTATCTAGATATTGTTTTGCTAGTTGGGTACTTTCTGAGGGTGTTTTGCCTAGTACTTGGCGTTGTGCAAGTGTTAAGTTTTGTAAAACTGTTAGATGGGGAAATAAGTTGAATTGCTGAAATACCATTCCTACTTGAGTGCGTAGTTGCCGTAGTACGTTTCGATGGAGTTTGGGGTGAGATAAGTCTATTCCGTTTACGGTTAAGTTGCCTGTGTTAATGGTTTCTAGGCGGTTGAAGCAGCGTAGTAGGGTGCTTTTGCCGCATCCTGATGAACCTATTATTGCTATGACTTCCCCTCTGTGTATATTACCACTAATACCTTTGAGGACTTTGAGGGCGCCGAAGTTTTTCTCTACGTTTTCAAATGTTATTACTGCGTTGCTCATTGTTGGTTTTTTAATAAATTGTATTAATTATTCTTGTGGGATGGGCATCCTTGCCCGTCCTGTCTATTAATATTAACGAACCACAATAGCCTTGGGTTTCAACCCTAGGAAAGCAAAGGCAAGAGAATGAGGAAAGGAATTTTTAGTTGGGTATTGGCGGGGTTGTGTTGTTTTTTACTGATTATAAATGGGTGTGGGTCGGGTAATGAAGATGGCGCCAAGAGTTTACGGGTTGGTACAGAACCTGCTTATCCACCTATGGAGTTTCAAGGACCAAAGGGTGAGTTACAGGGTTTTTCGATTGATTTAATGAATGCTATTGGTAGTGCAGCTGGTTTTAAGGTTGAGTTTCAATCTACTCCTTTTGATGGATTGATTTCTGCTTTACAGGCAAGAACAATCGATGCCGCTATTAGTTCGATGACTATTACTAAGCAACGCGCACAAGCTGTTTCTTTTTCTCGTCCTTATTTTAAATCGGGTTTAGCGATTGCAATTGGCAATAATAATCAAGATATTACAGGTTTTGATAAATTAAAGAATAAAAGAGTTGCAGTTCAAATTGGTACTACAGGCGCCGCAAAAGCAAAAGAAGCTCCTGGTGCCGAACTTCGCACTTTTGATTCTACTCCTTTAGCGTTACAAGAGTTGGCGAATGGTAATGTTGATGCGATGGTCGGTGATGCACCTGTGATTGCTTATGCTATTAATTCAGGGAATTTACCAGGTATTAACGTTATAGACCAGTTATTAACAGAAGAGTATTATGGTATTCCCACACCTTTAAAATCACCAAATTTAGAATTGATTAATAATGGTTTAGGGAAAATCTTAGAGAATGGGACTTATAATAAGATTTATCAAAAATGGTTTAAAACTGCACCTCCAAAACTACCCGAAAAATTAGCCTTTGCTACCCAAACTGATAGTGGCCCAAACTCCATTAATATTCTATTGCAAGCGTTTCCTTTACTTTTACAAGGCGCCTTAATAACGCTGCAACTAACTCTATTTTCAGTATTTCTAGGATTAATTGCTGGTTCTTTAATTGGTATTGCTCGACTTTCACATATTACACCATTACGTTGGGCTACCAGAGCATATATTGATTTCTTTCGTGGTACACCATTATTAGTCCAGCTTTTGCTAATTTACTACGGTATTCCTGCCGTAGTGCAAAATTTAGGTTTAGATTTTAGTTTTAACCGCTTTGCTGCTGCTGTCGTCGCGTTAAGTCTAAATAGTGCTGCATATATTGCTGAAATAGTACGTGCAGGTATTCAATCTATCGAAACAGGACAATCTGAAGCCGCAGAATCACTAGGGTTAGATGCAGTACAAACAATGCGCTACGTCATATTTCCTCAAGCCTTTCGCCGTATGCTACCACCTTTAGGTAACGAATTTATCAGTATGCTTAAAGATACCAGCTTAGTGGCATTTATCAGCCTCGACGAATTAGTTCGCAGAGGACAATTAATAGTAGCGCAAAACTACCGTCCCTTTGAAATTTATGCAGGCGTCGCAATAATATATCTATGTCTAACTCTACTATCTTCCCAAGCTTTTAGCCGTCTCGAAACCTGGATGAACCCAGTTAAACGAAAATAAGTACAAATTTACTGACAAAGTGTGAACCGTGGTTCACAAATGGGAACCAATAATTCAACAACTATGTCCAATTTTCCAGCACTAAACCAGGAATCTGAGAAAAATCTTTAAAATTGCGAGTTACCATTACTGCATTTACAGAGAGTGTAATTGCTCCAATTCGTAAATCCTTATGTAACCGTTTTTTATTAAGTTGCGGATTTTCTCTCAGTAATCGTTTATAACAACTATGAGGTATAGTAACGGTCGAGATATTTGTAACCATAATTTTTTATTCAAAAATACTTCTTTATATTATAATATTGCCATGACAATGCTGGGGCAAAGTTTGCGGCATTTAAATTATTATGCTTAGTTTCAGGATTTTATACTTTGAACAAAAAGTCATCATATATTCTCACAAACGACCATTTGTGAGAATATTCGCATAAGGGTCGCCAACTCACGCAGCTATATTGACAAAACTACTGGTATCCCGTATATTATGAATGATGCAGATAATTTTGAATGAAATTATCAAAAAGCTGTCACAAACTATACAAAGCATGGTGTAAGTTTTGAGGAAGCTTCAGAAGTATTTCGTGACCCGTTCGGCATTGAAAAACTAGACGATAGAAAAGCTTATGGTGAGGAAAGGTTTATCCTTATTGGCGTAGCGGGCAGCAGACTTTTAATGGTCGTATACACGGAACGAGGGCAGAAAATCAGGATTATATCAGCACGTGAGGCAACCAAGAATGAACGAAACGATTATTACCGCGAGAATGCACAAGGATGGGACGGTGGTTGAGGTGTTAGCTGACGGTAGCGAAAAACCATTTCCTAAACAGCCTGTGCGTTCTATGACTGAAGAAGAAATTTACGAGAAAGCTCTTAGCGACCCTGACGCACAACCGCTTACCGATACAGATTTAAAGCGTATGCGGCGGATATCCCGTGTAAAAATTATTCGCCGTGCGTTGCAGTTGACGCAGGAAGAATTTGCAGCACGTTACCATATTCCGCTTGGCACATTGCGGGACTGGGAGCAAGGACGCAGTGAGCCAGACCAGACAGCGCAGGCTTACCTCAAGGTTATTGCTGCCAATCCTGAAGCTATTTATCAGGCATTGCAGTTCACGCCCCATTAAAATGTGAACCAATGGTTCACAAAATTGATACAGAAGAAACAGTACTTATGCCTATTATTTGCATTTTTGAGGGCGAAATTAATGAGTGAAACAGCTACATTAGTGCCATTAACTGATTTAATGCCAATTTTTGCCGCTATCGGCGAACGTAATTGGGCGAGGTTCAAAGAGCTTGAGCGTGAGTTCGCAAGCAAACACGGATTAGAAGTATGGGAAGATGTTTTTAATTTTCGCCTCAAACCCGCACTGGACAAGGAGTCTGATAGATGGCTGCTGGTGCAATGGTGTAGCGCTGGGATTAAATCGGTCAAGGTGGTTGGTTAGGCAACACTGGCTAAAATTTTGGAAAGTAATCCAAAGGTGTGTAATATAAAGATGTTTCCTAATTTCAAGCAGATGTGTCGAATACTAACGTAAACACAAACGGCGCCCTAAACAATGAACAGTTGTTTGACAAACTCAAACAAGCTTCGGATGGCTTGCTGTTTATGAGCGAGTCTGAGTATCCTTTTGAAGTGCTTTTTTGGGAGTGTCAAGAAAAGCAGGTAGTGGATACTAAGTTTATTTTATCTAAGTTGGACAAGGCGCCTGATACTAAAGTTGAATTTGTGGAGTTAGAATCTTTTTTTGATGTTGCAACTACTGAAGAAGATTGGCATTCTTCAGAAGATAAGGAAATAGTTCACAAGTATCAGAATTTAGTTAAGGTGATTAAGGAATGTCTTAGTGATATTAAGGTTGTGAGATTGGGTGATATTGATATTGATGTTTATATTATTGGTAAAGCTTCATCGGGTGGTTTGGCTGGACTTTGTACTAAGGTTATTGAAACTTAAATTTGGGAGTAGGCAAATCTGGCAACGGATGACTCTAGGATGTAACGGATAGTTGATTTTAGATAACAAATTGTGTTTTTAACCAATAACTCATCCGTTACATCCGTTGTATCCGTTGCAAACCAGCCCATTTAAATTAATGATATAAAGCAGTAGTTGATTATCTTCTTTGCTTAATTCCTGGCGCCACCCCATCATCAACCTTTGCCTCTATCACCCGTTGAACTGATTTGTCGGCACTTGTAATAAAATCATAACCCGTTTTCTTCTCCAATGCCTCAACAGTAGTTAAATACTGTGTCCAGCTACTTTCCTTATTACCGTTGGTGTTGGGTGTGTCTATGGCAATTACTCTTGTTGATGAGTTTATTTCTTTTCCTGGTTCGGTAACTACTATTATTTTATATACTCTTTCTGGAACTGCGACTTTTCCTTGAGCTATCGTCTCTTTCTGACCATAACCACCTGATATTATATACAGTTCTTTTCCTTCTGCTGCTAATTTTCTACCATAATTTTCTAAGTCAGCCCAGTAACCCTGATTATTATCCGGCGCCTGTGGGATAATATTAGTCATTAAAAAAGTTGCAGCATTATCTTCACCGATTTTACTACGGTCTGCCGAAGGCGCCATATGTCCTTTATCGTAACCACTGCGGGTGTAATCACTTGGTGTAACACGATACCATCCTTCGGGTAGTGTATCATCTGGTCGAAATTTGTTTGACCGAGGCGCCTCACCTAACCAAGATTTATTCAATTCCCAACTTACCCAATTTGGTATACCTTTATCACGGTTGTAAGAAAGTGCATATTGTTTCTTTATAATTAAGTAGTTATTCGGGTCTGATGTACTCGCATTGCTAGGATTACCTAATGTCAAATGTACACTTACAGGCTTAGAAGGCAAAAGTAATGCACACCCTGTAGTGAAAATAAGTAACACCACAATAACAGCAATCAAAAACCCTTTAGGTTTGAACATAGATATAAATGTTTATATTATCCCCATAATAAAATACCTCGAATCACGAGCATATGATTCGAGGCTATAGCATTGTTTTAGTTAAATTTAGAGGGCAGATGCACGCCATAGTGATTCTTGGAAGGTAAGTCTGTTGCAATTAGTTAAGCTATGTTAAGAAATATTAACAAGTCTCAACAGTTACCTAATATAGTCACAGTACAGAAGTTTTTCAAGTAAATTTACGGTTCAGTCCATTGGAAAAATTAACCGTTAGTATAGTAAAAGTGTTTGTATATAAAATAAAAGCGCGCTATTAGAGATGAATTTCCTCACATATCTCATGCATTTAGCGGGTTCAGGCGCCGTTGCATACTATTCGGCGTTGCAGATTCGCGATATTAAGACTCGTCCTAATGTACTGGCAGGGTTTCAGCTTGCTGAGTCAGGGTCAGTCCCATTTTTGACAAAGTTATCAGAACGTGCAGCCGCAGAGGGCGATACATGGCTTGCAGAAAGATTAGTAAAACATGCTGCCGACGAAACTCGGCACGGTCAAATCTTTGCTCATGCTCTTAAGCAACTCGATAAACAAGTAATTGATTTTAAAAATCAACCAAAAGCTGTTGAAAAGGAAGACAGCGACAAGAAAGCATCCCAAGAAAAACGCAGTCCTTTCTTCGGCGCCTTTTTTACAGGATATTCTCAAGAACAACTCAAACCAGAGGTAATAGACTGGGATGTGTTTATGGGCAGTACATACATCCTGGAACTGGATGCGAGTAAAGACTTTGCGCGCATGGCAAAAGTTTTACCCAAAGACGATGCGACAGCACGCAACCTCAAACTAGGGATGTTAAGCATCGCGCAAGATGAAACTGGACATGCTGCATATCTTTATGAAGCCATGACTCGAAGAATGTCTCCCATCCAAGTTCAAAAACTAGTTGATGAATGGAGACAGCGCAAAATTAATGCGATGTTAGCTTTCGCTGGCAATATTCTACAAGGTAAAGGTGAAAACCGTTCCCTTGTTCAAGATGGGGCGCCTGTCGAGAAAGAATCAGAATTAGTCGCCGCATAACACAATACCTAGATGTAGAGACGTTACATGTAACGTCTCTACAACGACGACCGCGTATTAATTAGAAAAACTAACGATAATCGAAACTAGTACAATTAATCCACCAATCCAAAGTGCTAAAGACCCCCAGCTTACGGAATCTTTTTGCATTGACTGCCGCACGTTGCTAACTAAATTGTTGCGAGCCATGATATTCCCCTCAAATCTGTTTATTTTTTAAATTGATTTTTCTTGCAATCAAAATTTGACATTACTTGCGCGCTCCTTAATGCCAAGGTAAAACAACCAATAGGCACGAATAAGGTTTAGAAGATATAATTGTGTAGCTTAGAAACCCTAGAAACCGGGTTTCTTCGTTGAGATATTGTAATAACAACGACAATTTGTCTGCGACAATGAATGCGTAGAAACCCGGTTTCTTCGTAAATTACACAAGTACATTTTCTTAACTATTTTTGAACTATTTTTTGAACTGTATTTATATTTTCCCTAATTTGAGTTAGATATATATTGAAGCTCTTATTTTTGACATCAATCTTAACTTAATCTTAATATTACTTCATCAAGAAATGGTATGGTACAACAAATTAGGCAAAACGAACCGCAATACATATGTGTAGTTCCTGTTGAGAGCATCACAGGAAATTTAGACGAGGAAATTATGAGCTTTGGTATATCTGTTGATGCAGCAAAAAGTGAAGCCGAAAAGCTACTTGCATCTACCTATGGATGTACTTTGACACAAATAGTTGAATTAATGCAAAAAGCTAGCATTCAACCAATTGCTCAATCTTGCGCTCCTACAGGTGATATCGAATAATTAAAAATGGAAAAATTTCAAACGCTGTTACGTGTTCGTCATTATGAAATGGATGCTCTTGGACATGTAAATAATGCTGTGTATCAAAATTATCTTGAACAAGCTGCCATTGAGCATTCAGAATCGCTAGGATTCAATTTTGAACTTTATCAAGAACTTGGTGGTGTGTTTGTCATGCGACGGGTTGAAATTGATTACTTACGTCCAGCAGTTGCAAGCGATACATTAGAAATTACAACTTGGCTCGAAGAAATTCGTGGTACTCGTGCCCGTAGACGTTATGAAATCCGTAAACAAAACAAAGATGATTTATTAGTAACTGCTGAAGCTTTATGGGTATGGGTTGATACTAAAATAATGCGTCCACGTCCGATTCCTGATGTTTTACTAAGTAAGTTTTCTCAATAAATTTTTATTATGAATAATTCTTACAAAATTAAAGCAGGTGATACGCTGAGTGCTATAGCGTTACGTGAGTTGGGAAATGCTAACCGCTGGCAAGAAATTACCCATGAAAACGGACAATTCTTTACTGAGGCAGAAGCGCGTAAGTTGAGAATTGGGCAAATTATATATTTACCAGCTAAAGAAGGCGCCTATAAAATCAGCGACCGTGGTTTGGAGTTAATAATTCAATTTGAAGGTATATTTTTAAATTTATACAATTGCCCAGCAAACCACGCCACAATTGGAGTAGGACACCTCGTACATTACGGCCCCATCAATGGAAGTGAACCAGAAGAATTTAAGTGTGGAATTACACGTCAACGCGCGATGGAAATTCTACGCACGGATGTGAGCGGCGCCGAAGTTGTGGTAAACAAGCTTGTAAAAGTACCTCTAAATCAAAATCAGTTTGATGCACTTGTAAGCTTTGTGTTTAATTTGGGTGAAACTAACTTCGCTAACTCCACATTATTAAGAAAGTTAAACGCTTCTGATTATGATGCTGTACCCTCTGAGTTGAATAGATGGGTATATGCTAAAGGAAAAATTCTGCCTGGTTTGGTCAAAAGGCGCCTTATAGAAGGTAAATTGTTTCAAGGCAACGCATTTTGACGCGATAGGTCGAAATTAAAGCATTTGAATTAAGATTGATATCAAACCTTAATAAAAAGGCATTGTATTCTATGTCTACAAAAAAGCAATTCAATAGCTTTGAGGAAATGCTATCTAGTTCTGATGTACCTGTATTAGTAGATTTTTATGCAGATTGGTGTGGGCCGTGCAAGCTAATGAGCCAGATTTTGGAACAAGTTAATGCTCAACTCCAAGGTCGGATGCGTGTAGCGAAAATTGACACCGAAAAGTATACACAGCTAGCTAGTGAGTACGGTATTCAAGCTTTACCAACACTTATTTTGTTCAAACAGGGAAAACCTGTAGACAAAATCGAAGGTGTTTTACAAGCACAAGACTTAGTACGGCGCCTCGAAACAATGATATAGTTTGCAGCGGATGTAACGGATGAGCGATTATAAAAAACCATCCGTTACATCCGTTCATTATCCGTTGCCAATGGTATCAAATATGACTAGTAATTAACCAAGAAAGATTGTAAAAAAAGAACTAAGTGTCTGCTTGGTTAAACTAGGTCTTATGAGTATGCGTGAAAGCTCGATAGGAATTGTCATAGCTTTGTTAGTTACATTTGGTTTGGGTGCTGGTAGTATTTGGTGGGCATATCAATTTGGTTTTGGTACTAATTCTAACAGTGTACAATCTTTAACAGATTCTACACCCAGTACAACGGCGCCATCTGAAGCTCAGTTACCTGTAGAACAAACACCAACACCTACCGCAACTCCTACTTTAACCCCAACACCTCAACCAGTTAAAAAAGTTGAAAATATACAAAAGTTACCTATCCAAGAAGAGGTAAAGTTTGTAATTGATACAATTTTACTTACACCCGAAGGTCGAGAAGCTCTTGAGCAACTAGCGGATACAGCAGTGAAATATAATTCACAGGATGTGGTTATACGTATAAATGTAGGTGTAGGGGAATCAGAATTGAGTCAGACTCTTGCTTCCAATAGAGGACAAGAGATTGCAGGTATTTTGAGAGATAAGGGGTTTGCTAAAAAAATCATCATTTCTAAAAGAAATAACGTTAACTATAACAAAGCGACGCGGAACAAACCTATAGAAGTAAGTATCGTAAAGGCGGGTTAACAGATATCATAAAACGGTATTGTAATATTTCGTAAACTCGCCTCAACACCGTCGCACATTTAAACAGCACCATTCTTTGCGCTTCCATAGTGCAGCAACTATCCAGCCATGCTTTTCTAATACATCAGCGACGGCTTTGGATTGTTCTACAAGAATACCGCTAAAAATACCCCAAGTTGTAGGTTTTGTTATAGCGGTTATTTGTGGTACAAGCTTAATAATAACGTCAGCTAATATATTACAAACTATCCCATCTGCGGGTTGCTCAAGTATTTTTGCTAGAGTTTCGACACTACCTTCTGCCGAAAATAAACGGTCTGCCTCAATACCATTAAGAATCCTATTTTCCATTGTTGCTTTTACTGCCAATGGGTCGGTATCGACTCCATAAGCTTTTTTGGCGCCGAGTAAAATTGCGCCGACACAAAGTATACCAGAGCCGCATCCTATATCCGCAATTACCACATCATCAAGTTTAGTGTTCTCACCTGTAAAAGATGTCCCATAGTCACTAAATCGCATTTCTAAGGCTTCTAAACAAAGCTGAGTGGTGGCATGATTTCCTGTTCCAAAAGCGACACCTGGGTCAAGTTTAATTACTAGTCGGTCGGAGTCTGTAGGCATGGGTAGCCATGCTGGGTTAATCAAGAATTTATCACCAATTTCTTGAGGATGCCAATATTGCTTCCAACTACTTGCCCAGTCTTGCTCATCAATTAAATGCCACTGTAAAGTGGGGGGTGGTAATTCAATGCATAATGCATCTTGGCGCAATAATAATGATAATGCCGCTAAATCGATTAGATGTACTTTTACTTGCGGCAAATATGCCCTAACTAAATTCACGTCCCCTTTTCGTTCGCTTGCAGTTCCACGACACCCAAAATCTTCTAGGCGCCAGAAAATAGAATCTTCAAGTTCAGGTTCGCAAGTTATTTGTATTTCCCACCAAGTGTTTGCCATAAGAGTGCGCTTGTACTGAGTAGAGACGCGATTTATCGCGTCTTTACTGGTTATAAATTTACTGTATATGCATCGCGGATTCCAGGGACTTTGGTAATCTCGCTTAAGATGCCATCGGGTAGAGGGTCATCAAGACTGAGTGCCATTACCGCATCACCGCGAACGATTTTGCGACCTACCTGCATACTGGCAATATTGACATTAAAGCTACCCAAAAGGGAACCTAATTTACCAATAATTCCTGGCATGTCACGGTGGAGGGTAAACAGCATGTGCTGACTTGGAGGAACGTTTATTGGGAAACCATCCATGTTGGTAAGCCGAATTTCTCCGTCACCTAATAAGGCGCCTGTCACGGAGTGGGTACCCAAGTTACCTGTTGCTTCGAGGTGAAGTGAGCCTGCATAATCACGAACAGCAGCATCACGAGTTTCAATTACTCGTATTCCTCTTTCTTTGGCTTCAATGCTGGCGTTTACGTAATTAACTCGTTCGCGCAAAGCTTGATGCAGTAAGCCTTTCAACGCTGCAACTACTAAAGGCTGGCTCTTATTTGTTGCTATTTCCCCTTGCAATCGAATGTTGAGTAATTCAACTCTTCCACCCGCTAGCTGCCCAACTAGTCTACCAAGTGTTTCTGCCAGTTGCATGTAGGGTTTGAGTTCCTCTAGTACATCAGGCCCCAATCCTGGTATATTTACTGCCGACCGTGCAGGCAGTCCAAGCAATACGTCGCGTATTTGTTCGGCAACGTCTATTGCTACGTTGACTTGGGCTTCGGTTGTGGAGGCGCCTAAGTGCGGTGTCAAAATTATATCTTTGCCAACTTCGCGCAAAGTTGATTCGGCTAACGGCTCCGACTCGAATACATCTAATGCGGCGCCTGCTATTTTACCTTCTTTAACTGCACTCGCTAGCGCGGCTTCGTCAATAATGCCACCACGCGCGCAATTTATAATCCGAGTGGTTGGCTTCATTTTCGCCAATAATTCGGCATTAATTAAATGCGTGGTTTCGGGAGTTTTGGGAATATGTAGAGTAATATAATCGGCTTGTTGTGCGAGTACATCCATATCTACTAGCTGACAGCCAATTTGCTCCGCGCGTTCGGTGGAAATAAATGGGTCATAAGCAAGCAACTTCATTCCCATTGCTCTTGCAACAGCAGCAACGTGAGAACCTATTTTGCCCAAACCCACAATACCCAAAGTTTTTTTATAAACTTCGGCGCCAACAAAAGTTTTGCGATCCCACTCACCACGTTTAACCGACGCATTTGCATCTGGAATGTGACGTGACAAGGAAAGCATCATTGCTAGTGCATGTTCCGCAGCAGCAATAGTATTGCCTTCAGGGGAATTAACTACTACAATACCTTGGCGTGTTGCCGCTGGGACATCGACATTATCTACACCAACACCCGCACGACCGATGATTTTTAAGTTTGTACCAGCTTCAATAATTTCTTTTGTAACACGGGTACCTGAACGAATCATCAACGCATCGTATTCACCGATGATGTTTACTAGTTCATCTGGTTTTAATGTCGTTTTGACATCGACGGTAGCGACTTGAGATAGTATGTCTATCCCAGCTTGGTCAATTGGATCGGAAACGAGAACTTTAGACATGATGGCTGAATTCTTGCATTTGAGGTAATTCTGGGCAGGATTTTAAAGTTTTGACTTAAATGCTTCCACTTAATCAACTTACAATATTCAAGCAGTTGGCACCCATACACCCACTCGGTAAATATAAACCATTGGGTGGGCTAATCGCTTATTATTTATCAAAAATTCTTACATTTTCACTAGCCATAGCATATAACGTCTATACATAGGTATCTATTTTTACCTTCTTTGCTGTATAATTTTTTCCAGTCAAAAATGCCTACATGTAGAGACGCGATTAATCGCGTCTCTACAATTATCAGTTTCACAAATAATTTAAAACCACCATATTTACACCAATATTTAGTAATAATATTTAAGTGACCTTGTTTTCAAATCTTACTTATGAGAAATTAATATATCTGTTTGCTTAAATGACTTTAATTTTATCTCTGCTCTACAATTCATATGTTAATTCTTATAACAAAAAATGAAAGAACCAAATACTTCCAACAAATCGCAAACTGACTGGCAACGAGTTGATGCTATGACCGATGAGGATATTGATTTTTCAGATTGTCCAGAAATTACACCAGAAATGTTTGCTAATTCTGTTGTACGTCGTGGTTTAAAACCTGTTACCAAGAAAGTACAAGTTACGCTACGTGTAGATAGTGATGTTTTAGACTGGTTTAAAGCGAGAGGGCACGGATATCAAACACAAATTAACACATTACTTCGAGCATATATGGAAGCCCATGAATAATCATACCTAGATTGTTTGTAATGTGTAAAATTAGCTTTGGTATTTCAAGAGAAGAAAAAAGGAAAGTCTGAAAACTATAAGTATAGTACTACAGGTTATTTTTCACCTGTGGTATTAACCTATTGTTTTTCTAGCATTGCTTTAGCTCTTTTCTCTGTGTCAAGAGTGTATCTGTGGTAAAAATATTCCAATTATAAATGTTGGGATAAATGTTGGGTTAGCACCCAACCTACGTGGGAAATTTACGTTCTTTGACTTCTGTGCTGTATTTTAAGATGGCGCCACTAATTATCTCGCGTAGGTTGGTGTAAACTTTTGCGAATGGTGGTTGTTTTTCGGAGAGTCCTAATATGTCGGAAGTTACTAGTACTTGACCATCACAGTGAACGCTGGCGCCGATTCCGATTGTAGGAATACTGAGTTGTTCTGTAATTTGTGATGCTAGGTTACTGGGGATATGTTCTAAGACTATTGAAAAGGCGCCTGCTTGTTCGAGGGCTATGGCTTCATTTAATATATGTTGGGCAGAGTCTTCGGTTTTGCCTTGTTGTTTTAAACCAAGTTGATGTACTGACTGTGGTGTTAAGCCAACATGTGCCATAACAGGTATACCAGCTTGTACTAATCGCTCTACAGTTTCTATCATGGCTGGATACCCACCCTCAACTTTAACTGCCTGGGCGCCACTTTCTTTCAAAACTCTTCCAGCGGAGTGTATAGCTTGTTGAATACTTTCTTGGTAAGTTAAAAATGGTAAGTCTACAACCATAAGCGCACGCTTAACTCCACGACGTACAGCTTTGGCATGGTATATCATTTCATCTAATGTAATTGGCAATGTTGTTTCGTACCCAAGCATTACTGCCATTGAATCGCCAACTAATACTATATCTATACCAGCAGCATCAATTAGCTGTGCCGTAATATAATCCCAAGCCGTTAACGCCACAATTGTACGACCTAGCTGTTTCCACTGAATAATTTGTTGAATAGTAACGGGCATAGACGATTTTGGATTTTAGATTGGGGATTTTAGATTGAGACAGTAAGACAGGAACAGTTGTTTTAATTTTATATTAGGCGTGGAATCCAAAATCCAAAATCCAAAATCCAAAATTTATTTTACCTGTCTACCGAAGGCTAGGTGTTCTTTTGCTTTAGGCATATTGGGCATTAACCACGCTAAACCTTCGCTGGTTCCTATCCATAGTTTATTACCTGTGTCAGGCGCCAGTGCCAAAACGCGACTCGATGGCAACCCGGCAACTTGGTCTAACAATTTTCCTGTGTTTGGGTTGAGTCGCATTAAACCGTTGTTAGTGCCAACCCAGACGCTACCATCTCTGGCAAAGCGAACTGATGTAACGTTTTTGCCACGTAGAGGAGTTACTGAACGTAGCACCATTCCATTTTTGGGGTTAATTACAAGTAGATTATTTGGCATACCTGCCCATATTAACCCTTGTGGACTAATTGCTAATGCTTGTACTGTTCCCCCTGGCAAGTTGTTTATTGTCTTTAATATAAAGGCATTTTTTGTGTTGACTCGCACCAAACCGTCAAGCGTTCCCACCCAAAGTTGACCATCTGCATCTAAGGTCATGGCATTTGCGCTTACACCTGGTAAGTTTTTCAGGGTGGTCATTATTAAACCTTGGTCTGGACTAACCAGTGCCAACCCGTTATCGGTACCTGCCCATATATAACCACGCTTATCTGTTAATAATGATAAAACTCGCTTGGATGGTAAAAATAAGTTTTGCGCTGTAATTTCACTTGTACGTAAGTCTACTCGCTTTAATCCTTCGTATGTTCCTACCCACAACCGCCCGACTTTATCTTGTGTTAAGGCGCCAATGGCAATGTTGGGTAAACTGACGCGCGCCAATATTTTACCAGTGTTTGGGTTAATTCGCGATAAACCTCGCCATGAACCCACCCAAAGATTACCTGTAAAATCAGGCTGTAGTGCGTGAACCCGGTAGTCTACTTCTTCTATTCTTCCATCTGGTGACTCAGATGCACCAGTTGGAGGCGCCGCAGCAGGATAAGCTGGGGTTAACTCGGATGGGTTAATTTGTAAGGTTTCTTGAGAAGAAGCGACTTTCACCCAAGGTAGAGTCACCATCCCAAAAAGGACAGAAATAATCAATAAACTAGCGCGTTTCTTCAACAATACCACTGTCTGTTTCCTCGTTTGGACACTCCCCATCGCCGTTTATGTTATGGAAGCTTCGGGTTATCCTCAGTATTCCCAAAATTTCATCATTTCTATACAGTAACTTGAACGATAAACCGGGCTTCTTAATCAAGTCTTTGCTAGAAAAGCAAAATTTATCCAGAAGCCCGGTTTCTTTAATTCATACATAATGCACTTTGTAAAGTGTTTGTAACGAAAAATTTACAAAAAACTTAAATCTTTATTTAATAAAAAATTTAAATATAAAAGTTAAGAATATTCAAAGGTTAACTTATTAATTTCTTGGTATATTTGTGTAACAGGTAGCAATTCACGCTCCGGTGTGATTTTTATCTCTTGCTTGTCAACCCCTAAATCTCCGTATATTGGAATTTTTGTTTGTGTCTGAATTAAATGGTCATTCAGTATGGCAGTGTTCGCGAGGATTTAGCGCGAGGATAAGAAAAAGATAAAAAGCTTTTTTTCTGGCACGAAGAAGAGAGACATTATCTGCTTAAATAGATGGTTATAGTGTTAACGAGTAAACAAGCCTTTGGTTACTAAAAGCTAGTTGAGGGCAATCCGTCTTGGTAGTCTTTATCAAGACAGTTTTTACCTGAAAGCTGAGTGAAACAACGCTGAACTAACAATTTAGAACGGGTAAACCCTGAATGCCACCAAAACATGCTTTAACGCAAAAGCATGTATGTAGGTGCGTGGGAAATTGCATCGTGCGTGAATTGCGAATAACAAAGAGTGACTTCTTGGAAGGGAAATATGTCTTACGCTCAAACGAGAACCCAGAGCAAATCAGGGTATCAGGCAGGGGTTAAAGATTACAGATTAACTTATTACACCCCAGACTACACACCTAAAGATACAGATATTCTTGCTGCATTCCGGATGACTCCACAACCAGGAGTTCCCCCCGAAGAAGCAGGTGCGGCAGTTGCTGCTGAGTCATCGACAGGTACTTGGACAACAGTTTGGACTGACTTGCTCACCGACCTAGACCGCTACAAAGGTCGTTGCTACGACATCGAAGCAGTTCCTGGCGAAGACAATCAATATATTGCTTACGTTGCTTATCCTTTAGACTTGTTCGAGGAAGGTTCCGTAACAAACATGTTGACTTCTATTGTAGGTAACGTGTTTGGTTTCAAAGCATTACGCGCACTGCGTTTGGAAGACTTACGGATTCCTGTTGCTTACCTCAAGACTTTCCAAGGTCCTCCACACGGTATTCAAGTAGAGCGCGATAAGTTAAACAAGTATGGTCGTCCTTTGTTGGGTTGTACCATTAAACCAAAACTTGGTTTATCTGCTAAAAACTACGGTCGTGCGGTTTATGAGTGTCTACGTGGTGGTTTGGACTTCACCAAAGACGACGAAAACATCAACTCACAACCTTTCCAACGTTGGAGAGACCGTTTCTTGTTCGTAGCTGATGCTATCCACAAGTCTCAAGCAGAAACCGGTGAAATTAAAGGTCACTATTTAAACGTAACCGCTCCTACCTGCGAAGAAATGATGAAGCGTGCTGAGTTTGCGAAAGAACTCAAAATGCCCATCATCATGCATGACTATTTAACTGCAGGTTTTACCGCTAACACAACTTTATCGAGATGGTGTCGTGATAACGGTCTTCTGCTCCACATTCACCGTGCAATGCACGCGGTAATTGACCGTCAAAAGAACCACGGTATTCACTTCCGCGTTTTAGCTAAAACTCTTCGGATGTCTGGTGGTGACCACATTCACACAGGTACCGTTGTAGGTAAGCTCGAAGGTGAACGTGGTATTACAATGGGCTTTGTTGACTTATTACGTGAAAACTACGTAGAACAAGACAAGTCTCGTGGTATTTACTTTACACAAGACTGGGCTTCTATGCCTGGAGTAATGGCTGTTGCTTCTGGTGGTATCCACGTATGGCACATGCCCGCGCTCGTTGAGATCTTCGGCGACGACTCCGTACTTCAGTTCGGTGGTGGTACTCTAGGACACCCTTGGGGTAACGCACCTGGCGCCACAGCAAACCGTGTTGCACTTGAAGCTTGTATTCAAGCACGTAACGAAGGTCGCAACTTGGCTCGCGAAGGTAACGACGTTATTCGTGAAGCTTGTAAGTGGTCTCCTGAATTGGCTGCTGCTTGTGAACTTTGGAAAGAAATCAAATTCGAGTTCGAGGCAATGGATACCGTTTAGTAGTTATGAGTGGAAAGTGCTGAGTGCTGAGTGTAGAGACGTAATATGTTACGTCTCCCATTAAGTATTTTGGGCTAAGTAATATGCTAGACAGAAATTTTGCTCAAAATCTAAGACCCTTAGTTAGCTGTTCACTCAGCACTCAGAACTTTATACTCATCACTCCTTATGGGCTGGGGTCAGGCATGAACATAAAACAAATTGCGAAAGACACGGCTAAAACGTTACAAAGTTATTTGACGTATCAGGCATTGCGAACGGTGTTGTTACAACTTGATGAAACAAATCCTCCCTTGGCTTATTGGCTGCATAACTTTTCGGCCGACAAAGTGCAAAATGGGGAAAAGTTTTTGGAAAGTTTGTTTAGCGAAAAGCCTGAGCTGGCATTGCGAATAATGACTGTTCGTGAACATATTGCTGAGGAAGTTAGCGAATTTCTTCCAGAAATGGTTCGTTCAGGAATTCAGCAAGCTAATATGGAACATCGCAAGCAGCATCTTGAACGCATTACGCAAATTAGTTTATCTACCCCAGGCGCCAGTGACTTAGAACCCGAACAGCAATCAAATGATGATGGGTAATTATACCACCCAATAATCAATTTGCGCCTCAAATAAAGTATTTATACCCATTCGCACCAAAGAAATATGCAAACTTTACCAAAAGAGCGTCGTTTCGAGACTCTTTCTTACCTTCCCCCTTTGACTGACGTGCAAATTACCAAGCAAGTTCAGTACATCCTTAACCAAGGTTACATTCCAGCAGTTGAGTTTAACGAACAGTCAGAACCAACTGAATTTTACTGGACAATGTGGAAGTTACCTTTGTTCAACGCACGTAGCACCCAAGAAGTATTAGGTGAAGTACAACAGTGTCGTTCACAGTACGGCAACTGCTACATTCGCGTTGTTGGTTTCGACAATATTAAGCAGTGTCAAGTACTTAGCTTTATTGTTCACAAACCTAACCAACAAAGTGGTGGCGGTTACAGATATTAATCTGAGTCTAGTTAAGCAATCGGCAATTTGATAACTGAAATGTGGCACAGGCTCATACCCTGTGCTACAAATTTTAATATCAAGATTGGCAACGGATAATAACGGATGTAACGGATAGGTTTTTTATATTCATAAAATAGACAATTTAGATAGACAATTTAAAAATTGTCCCAAGGCGCCACAAATAAAAATTTTATAAATAAGATAATCAAATTACCAATTCTATACATCTTGTATAGTAAATTTTTACTCAAAAAATATTTTATATAAAAGTGAAATCAGAACATCTACCCGAAGTTAGAATTTGCTTTGTTGGTGAGTCATTTGTCAACGGAACCGGAGACCCAGAGTGTTTGGGTTGGACTGGTCGAGTTTGTGTAGGCGCCAATCAAAAAGGTTACGATATTACTTACTACAACTTGGGAGTGCGGCGCGAAACCAGCGAAGAGTTAAAACAACGATGGCTACCAGAAGTTACTTACCGTTTGCAACCCGAATATAACGGTAGAGTTGTATTTTCGTTTGGTGTTAATGATACAGTTCTTGAAGGTGGAAAAACACGAGTTTCTTTTTTGAATTCTATTTTAAATGCTCGACAAATTTTGAGCGAAGCAAAACAGCTATATCCAGTATTGATGGTCGGTCCCCCACCAACGTTAGATAACGACCAAAATGTTCGCATCGCGGAATTATCCGAATATTTTGCACGCACTTGCAACTCACTCGATATACCTTATCTAAATATATTCCCCTTGCTCAAACAATCTACAGTGTGGTTTGATGAAGTAGGCGCCTATGACAAAGCACATCCACGCGCGAAGGGATACCAAGTTTTAGCTGACCTTGTACAAAATTGGGATGCATGGTCAAAGTGGTTTCCAGCAATTCGTTAAAATCAAGCATCGGATAAAAATCTCCCGTCCTTGTCAAAACTACCATGACGGGAGAATTGTGATTAACATCTACCATTTTTAATAAAGATACAGCAAAAAGTGAAAACTGACTATGTTACTTGATATTTCCCGCAGTTTTTGCTTCTGCTTGCTTGAACTATATAGTACAAGAGTTTTAATTTTGTCAGATTAAATTGCGATGGCGCCTATTGTGATTTTGAAAACATTTAATTTACTTTTAACTTAAATATAATTAGAAACGAAATAATAACGCGCGCTTTCAATACTGCTCAGTTAAACTTTTATAACATAACTGATTCCCCTAGCCCCGCGCGGAAGGTGGGTTAGGGGGATTTAAATTCTTAAACGAGCAGTATTGCGTGTACTCGGTGTTACTGGCAATCTATTTTTTTATTTAAAAAATGTATAAAGTACGGGAACTTTCAACAATTTTTATTAAACACAAACGTAACAAAATTAGATAATTTTAAAAACATTAGGTAATAAAAAAAGATGAAATGATGTTGCATTTAAATTAAACATGATGTAGTTTAATGAATTATCAGCCAGATTTGAATATATGTGTAATAAAAACTACTAAATTAAAAACTATTAGCGGTTGATTTATGTCTTTGTAAATAAGAACGGGGCATTCTTACAGACCATCCCACAGGAAATATTAATATCTTTATTCAGAAGTTTAAGGAATTATTAACAGTACTTTAACCGTGTTGAATGTAACGAACATAACTTGTAAAATAAAATATTTAGTTTATATTTTAGAAGAGTTAATAATATAATGATCTATCTATATAAAAATGTATTTTTTAATGAAAATACAAATATGTGTAAGACTTATGTGAGTTTAAAGGAGCGGCTGCACGTTTTTTATTTTTTTGTAGTTTGAGTGAATACAATTATGCCTTCTAATCAAGAAGATCAAAACGAAGTTGACTTCCAGCAGTATTTACGAATATTAAAAAGACGTTGGCTTGTTACCGCAGGCGTAATGGGTTCAGTGTTTGGATTAACTGCGCTTGTTACTTTTTCACAAAAACCTGTTTATGAGTCGCAAGGAAAGCTGTTAATTAAGAATAACGGCGCCTCTTCGTTAACTGGGTTAAGTGAGAAAGTCGGAGCGTTAAGCGCGCTGACGAATACTAGTAGTCCTTTAGATACCGAGGCAGAGGTTATTCGCTCAAACCCGCTTGTTAAGAAAACTATTAGCGAGTTAGAACTCAAGGATAAAAAGGGTAAACCTTTAAAAGTTGAACCATTTCTTAAGCTTCTCAAAGTTAAAAGTGTTAAAGGTACTGATGTATTAGAGATGACTTACCGCGATACTGATCCAAAAGTCGCGGCAGATGTTATTAATACTTTAGTAAAGTATTACATAGAGAATAATATACGAGTCAACCGCTTGGATGCCACCAGTGCGCGCGAGTTTTTAAGTAAGCAATTGCCGAATATTGAGGGACGAGTGATAGCGGCAGAAGCTGGGTTGCGTAAATTTAAAGATGAGAATAAAGTAGTTTCGTTACCAGAGGAAGCAAAATATGGAGTAGAAGCGCTTAAAGATTTGTCGGGTGATATTACCAAGGCACAAGCGCTGCTATCAGATGCATCGAGTCGCTCTGTTGCTTTGCAAAAAGAATTAGAATTAACTACGCAGCAGGCTGTCGAGCTTGCAAATTTAAATCAATCGACTGGTGTGCAGCAGGTGTTAGCTGAATACCAAAAGGCACAAGATGAGTTGGCAGTGTTGCAGACTCGTTTTACTGCAGAACATCCAAAAGTTAGGGATTCAGAAGCTAAAGTACAAGCGCTTCGGGAGCAATTAGAAAAGCGAGTTGGTAAAATAGTTGATACTAAACAGCCTGTATCAGAGAAAAACTTGCAGATTGGACAACTCAAGCAAACTTTGACTTTGGATTTGGTGAAATCTGAAGTAGATAGGTTAGCAGTGAATAATCAAGTGCAGGTTTTACAAACAGCATATTTAAATTACCAAGGGCGCCTAACAGCTATACCTCGATTAGAACAACAACAGCGCGCGTTAGAGCGTAAGTTGCAGGTGGCACAATCAACTTATCAACAAGTTTTAAAGCAGTTACAAGAAGTTGAAGTTGTAGAGCAGCAAAAGGTGGGTAACGCGCGCGTAGTTTCTGCGGCTGAAGTTCCTGAAATACCTGTATCTCCAAAAATTCCTCTTAACTTAGCATTAGGTGGAGTTTTAGGAATTATACTAGGTGTTGGCGCCGCCTTGGTTTTGGAAGCAATGGACAAATCGCTTAAGAGTGTGGAAGAAGCCAAGCGATTACTCGGTTATCCTTTGCTGGGCACAATTCCGCAGCTTGGTGGCAGTAAGGGAAATGGGGACGACTTACCAGTGCTTAAAGACCCTTATTCACCCGCAACATCAGCTTTTGAAATGCTTGTGACAAACCTGAGTTTTACGCTTTCTGATCAAGCACTGCGAGTTATTGCTGTAACTAGCTCTGTTCCTGGCGAAGGTAAATCTTTTGTTGCTGCTAACTTAGCAGTGGCTAAAGTACAAATGGGGTATAGAGTGCTGTTAATAGATGCAGATATGCGGCGCCCGCGACAGCATAAAGTTTGGGAAAAAGCTAACTTTATGGGGTTGAGTGAAGTCTTGGTTGGACAAGCTGAGTACGTAGCAATTGCACAAGAAGCAATACATAACTTAGATATACTAACCGCCGGCACAATTCCTCCCAATCCTGCTGCACTTTTAGATTCGCAGCGAATGCGTGCGTTACTCGAAGAAGCAAGCAAAGATTATGACTTTGTGATTGTTGATACACCACCTGTAACTGCGGTAACAGATGCGCTAATTGTAAGTAAGCTGACAAATGGAATATTATTAGTCGCGCGTCCTGGTGTGGTTCAGACAGATGCTGCAAATGCTGCGAAAATGCAGTTAGAGCAGTCAGGGCAGCAGGTTCTAGGAATGGTTGCAAATGGTGTAAACGCAAGCAATGTACATGGAGGTTACTACCATTCCAAGGGATATTATGGAATGAAAGCGAGTGAAAAAGCTGAACAAAATGGCAAGGTGGAGGCGCCTCTGCTTCGGATTGGTGAACGACCTAGTGGGAAGGGATAATTGGCAACGGATGTAACGGATGTAACGGATGGTTGGTATATGTGCGAGTAGAGACCGATAATTTACGGTCTCTACAAATCGATTTATGTGAAACCAATCTACTCTGATGGATTTTCTAATTGCTTTAAATATTAATGTAATAAATAATACTAAGTTTTAATTTAATTTTACTATTACAGGCTGCAAATCACTGAAAATTAGACTCTCAATGCTATATTACGAGATGTTGCGGTGGAACTACTGGGATAATTCTACTAATTTATGTTAAGTAAGATTTATAGGCGCCGTTCTTTCAAGTTTATGGGATGGGTTTTAGTCGGTTTGGTTGTGTTGATTAGTATAATTCCTGTAAGGCTGACTGTAACGAATTATCAAGTGTTGGCGCCACAGGCAATTTTTGTGTTGGGAGGCGCCTCTGATAGGATGGAGTTTGCAGCGCAGTTTTGGCAGTCTCATTCTAATTTAGATATTTGGGTTTCTGATTTCCCAAGAGAGAATGAAGCTAATCGCCAAATTTTTTTACAACTTGGTGTGCCGTTAAAGCAGTTGCATCTTGATGGGCGCCCAACTGATACTGTGACAAATTTTACGACATTAGCTGATGATTTTGTGAGCCAGAAGTTATGGCATCTCTATTTGATTACATCCGATTATCATATGCGTCGCTCAAGAGTTATTGCGACTGTTGTTTTGGGTAGTCGAGGAATTGTTATAACACCTGTTGCTGTGCCTTCAAAGGGTGTAATCTCAGAATCTTGGGTGAGAGTAGTACGAGATTTTGGACGCTCGCTTTTGTGGGTTGTGACTGGCAGAACTGGAGCTAGTTTTAATAATAGAAATAGTTAAAATAACCGCGCAAGTGCTATTCAATAATTCCAATTAATATTTGCATCAAAATGTCTAAATCATCAGGCACACGGTACAGAGTAATGTCTTGGGTAATATGAAGAGACTGTTTATCTAGCTTGCCAAAACGCCAAGTATCACCTACTGCTGGCACCGAACGGGGTAATACCCCACATTTGAACGAGAAATCAAGCACTGGAAGCAATAAGTGGCGCCTCGAAATTAGTTGTTATTGAGTGCGTAATTTGATAAAATGTTCCCTATATAGGGAATAATTTATTTCAAACAATGAATGTTGTCTTCACTCCAACCGAAGCTGCTGCACTTGTAAAGATTCCAGCCAAGAGAGTTTACAAGGAGATAGAACATGCAGTTATTACTTCCAATGCGAACCCCCCACGACTTCCTTTTGCTGACAGGAGTTTAGAGTTTCTAGACCTGCCAGTACAAGGGTAAAAGGTGCCTTTCTTGTGTCATTATTTAGTTACAGTATATACTTTTAACCAAAATAAAAAGGCGCTTTCAAGTCAATAAATACTTAATAATTAAAATTTATGTAATAAATAATACTATAATTTAAGCTAAATTTTGTTTGCGCTGTTCTCTCTGGTTTATGGGATTGGCTATAGCGAGTGCGTATTGTGTTGATTAGTATAATTCCTGTGGGGCTGGCTATAACTCTTTATCAAGTATCGGCGCCACAAGCAATTTTTGTATAAGAGGCGCCGACCACAGTCCGGTTTTGACAGTCTTCTATAATATAGACAAAATCCTCACCAATCAACCATCCGTTACATCCGTTGCATCCGTTGCTAAATTGGCGCCAACTTCTCAAGCTTTTTAACTTTTAGTTCTCGTATATTAAATAAATTCTTATGCTTAGTTTCCCAATCTAAGGTTGTGCGTATGATTGTATCTAGGTCATTGTATTTGGGTTGCCAGTCTAGTAGTTGACGAATTTTATTGCCACATGCGACAACTGATACTGGGTCTCCGGGACGTGGAGATGTTTCGATGACAGGAAAATCGGCACCGGAAATTGCTTTAACTCGTTCAATTACTTGCTGCACACTGTAACCTTTGCCATAACCACAGTTGAAGGTTTCGCTTTGATTTGCTTGTTCGAGATAGCGTAAAGCATCTACATGTGCTGTTGCAAGGTCTTCAATATGAATGTAATCACGGATTGCGGTACCATCTGGTGTCGGAAAGTTGGTACCAAAAACTTTTAGCTCAGGTCTGTTACCTAATGCAGCATCACAAGCAACTTTGATTAAATGAGTTGCATTATCTGACATTTGCCCTAGTCTGCCTCCTGGTTCGGCGCCTGCGACATTGAAGTATCTGAGAATAACGTAGCGTAAATCAGAGGTGGTGCCATAATCCTGAATCATCCACTCGCTCATCAGTTTTGAGCGTCCGTAAGGATTTATTGGTTGGGTTGGAGTTAATTCCGTAACTGGGTTTTCTTTTGGTTCTCCGTAAACTGCTGCTGTGCTGGAGAAAACTATTTGGTTAACGCCTGTGATTTTACAGCACTGGAGCAAGTTTAGGGTATTACGAGTGTTGTTGGTGTAGTATTCGAGAGGGCGCGCGACTGATTCAGGTACGATTAAGCTAGCAGCAAAGTGTAGTACAGCACTGAATTTATGTTTACAGAATGCTTGGCGGAGAAATACTGTATCTGATAAATCACCGATAATTAGTTCACCATGAAGTACCGCTTGAGGTAGGCCTGTTGAACAGTTATCGTATACTACTACGTCATAACCAGCTTCGCCTAATTGACGAACGACATGTGAACCTATATAGCCGGCGCCTCCTGTTACTAGTACTTTTTTATTCATTTATTTAGTAGATTATAAGAGTAAGGCAAAAAATGAATGATCCTGCTGTGTCATGCACCAGGTAGAAGCATCTGCGCGAGATTCTTCACGCAGTGAAGAATGACAGATCCCCCTTTGGGAATTAATTTATCTACCTTTCCCTAAAAGAACTACTCTCACAGTCTTAAGAGCGATTGCTACGTCTAATAGTAGGGAGTAATTCTTGATGTAGTAAAGGTCATAAGATAACTTTTTGTATGCATCTTCTATAGAGGCGCCGTAGGGATACAAAACTTGTGCCCATCCGGTGATTCCTGGTTTAACTAAATAACGTACTTCGTAGTAAGGAATTGCTTCTTTGAGTTTGATGTCGAATTCAGGTCTTTCTGGACGAGGACCGATTAAGCTCATTTCTCCTCGTAAGACGTTGATAATCTGTGGTAATTCATCTAGTCGTAAAATTCGCAGCCAATATCCGACGCTAGTAATTCTGGGGTCGCGTTCTTGTGCCCATTGTGCCCCCCGCTTTTCTGCGTCTTTATACATTGAACGGAATTTATGAACTCTGAATGGATTACCGTTGAGTCCTGCTCTGACTTGACTGTAAAAGATGGCGCCTGGGCTATCAAGTTTAATAGCTATTGCTACAAGCAACATAATTGGAGACAAAACGACGAGCAATGTTGTAGCTGCGATGATGTCAATAATCCGCTTAATTTTTGAATCAATTCGACCTTGTATTAAGTTGAAACCAGCGCTATAGGCAAACCAATTATCCTGAAGTAAGGATGATGGCAGTTTATACCACAATGATTCATAAAAATCTGGCAGCTTATAGACAGGAACCCCTTTTAGTCGCATTTGCATCAATTGCCGTACCTGGTCATCAGATAATTCTAGTTTGTTTCCTACTAGTACCCCTGACCAAAGCTGAGAAGTCCAAGATGGGAAGTCTGAAATACTACCCACGCAATTGACGTTTTTGTAAATGGGTTCAGTACACTTCTCAAGCTTCTCGGTAAGTACAACTAAACGTCCCAACGGAGTTTTAGCTTGGAAATCTTCAATAAATTCTTTAGTATTCTCGCTTGCACCCAGAATTAACCAACGACTTTGTTGAACATGTGCGCGCGTCCAACTTGCTGCTATCATCCGTAATAATACTGCCCAAGGTGTAAATAATGCAAAGCTTGGTAGTAGAACGCTTCGCCACAACAGCGGATTTTCTCTCCAAGCACCAGATAAATAAATCAAGGCAGCACTAATTACACCAACTATAACGTTACACACCAAGATGCGCGCTGGCGCCCGTAAACCTGCGATTTGCGTATCTGGCTTGTAGGTATCTGCTAAATAAAGTCCTGCAAGAGTAAATAGCACAAATCCGTAAACAGTGGGATTAAACCAGTCAACTGGTTCACTTAGTCGTAACCAAACAGCTAAGTTCAAACAAATAAATAAGCCTAGAATATCGAGTGCTAAAAGCCTTACAGGGATGCTGCGGAGACTCCACAAGGATTTAGTGCTTACTGAACCTTCAGACAAAACTTCTGTAAACATCTGTAATTATTACTAGATATCAGTTAACTGTTAAGTTTTTTCAATTGGTCAGTCTTTATCAGAACAGCAATACGCACGCCAGAAACTATTACTCACACCCCTAGAATAAACAGAGTTGATAAGCAATCCTGCTTAAATGGTGTTGTGAATATCATTCTATTTACTAACATTAGTAAAATCTATGACTTTAAATATAGCGTCATCCCAAGGAAATATATGTATAAATATAAACAAGTAAGCTTAAAAAATATAAAGTACGTATATACGTAATAATTGATGTAAAACGATGTAGTTACGAAGCAGCATAAGAGTGCAGAATAAAATGACAGTGAAGCTGAAGCTGCCGAAGCTGCCACTTTTGCTTTAATTTTAGATGTGTTTGCCCTAGGAGCGCTTTATGTTGTTATTGCTTAGTTAAGATACATACTTTGTTAATGATTTAAAATAAAAACCATCCATGTTTATTGAAAAAGTATATTGCGGACTGGATGTTAATCATCATAAGCTTAAATGATTTGTAAGAACCTTTACCCCAATGATGAAATATATGAACATGCGGATAGAAAACAGTTCGATATTTTCTTGACATTCTAAGAGTAATATCAGCATCTTCCAAATACATAAAAATATTTTCATCAAAATAGCCAATTTCATCTAAATACTTTCTACGAAATAGCATAAAACAGCCAGATAAATACGGTACATCCATAACATTACCATAACCAATATCACGCATTTCATACCAATCTAGATGTTTCTGGAATAATATTTGTAATTTTTTCGGTATAAAACGTCTTGCAAAGAGCAAAAAGATGCTTGGATACCGCTTACATAAATACTGAATCTCACCGTTAGGATAGTAAATGATTGGTGAAATCAAACCTATATCCTGATTAGATTCAAGATATTTAATCAACTCTGGAATAACGTTTGCATTAAAATATACATCTGGATTAACAACTAAGTGATATCTGGCGTTGAAATGATTAATAGCTATATTATGAGCTTTTCCAAAGCCATAATTATTACTATCATTATAAAGGTAATCAATATTCTTAACTCCACTAAATAATGTCGATAATTGAGATGTGGGAGAGTTATCTACTACAGTCATGTGAATTTTGAAAGGAGTCTCAAAAATAGATGAGATAACCTTACGAAGTAATTCGGGGTTATTTTTGTAAACAACCAGGGAGACACTGAGAATAGCTTTATCTTCCATATTTAATTTTTTAATACTCCTTCATAAACACTTATAGTTTCTCTAGCAGTGCAAAGCCAAGTAAAGTTAGATAAACGAGCTAAACCGAGTTTAGAAAATTCTTCCGATAATTCATTATTCGACATAACTTATCCAAAAAATTCATCAGTATAGAAGAAAGCATATATAGATAAAAAGGAAACTATCACAACATATGGAATTGTAAATATGAGTTGGCTTTTATATCTCATTACAGCCACTAAAAGAACACCAAACACCTGCATTATCTCAGATAAACGATGGGCAAACACAGGTGTATCCATCAAAGAATAAAGGCTAATTATAGAAAAAGTGAAGACGCTCAGATAGAATTTATAATATCGTTTTTGTGAATTGAAATTTCGTAATCCTATGATAATAAGAAAAACGTCTAAACCACGTCTAGGTGAAAATAAGCTAACAGGTTGTAAATATATTGGAGCATCCACATATTCATTCAAACGAGGATTAAGTTCTACTCCAAAGTTAACTAAAATTTGTAAGAAAAATAACTTGATAAATATAAATATGATAATTGAATAAACAATAATATCTTTACGAGATTTGATATAGAATGAAATAAGTAAAAAAGGTAAAATTAATATACTTGAAATATGGAATAAAAACGCTATAAAATACATTAACAATGCGAATGGATTAATTTTAGATACTTGTTTGTTAAGATTTGATCCTTGGAGCAATAATAATGAGCCAACCAATATAAATGCAATGCTTAAAGAAGCGCGAATTTGAGTTAATTCATGAAGCGGGAAAAATCTCGAAAAATATAGAAAAACAGAAAGAAAAGAACACAACTTAATATTAAGCTTTGATGACTTAGTATTTAAAAGTGTTAAAAACAGAACAATTAGCTTTAGTAATAGAGAAACAAATACAAAAAAAGAGTAAACTAGAGTAGAAGACTTTAAAATAGACGAAACAAAGCAACTTGTTGTTTCAAAACCAATCTCGAAATTAAAAATTCCTTCACCAAAACAGCTTGGCTTTGATATCATGTAGTCAAAATATTGCAAATATATTTGAGAATCTTTACTTTCTCCAAATATTTCGTAAAAAGCAGCTGCTGCACCTACAAAGGCTAAAGAAATAGGAAGAATTAATCCAAATCCCTTATTAGGAGATGAGAGTCGAAGCATATACAATATTTACCATACTATTATTGGCTATGAAATATTCGAGATTTATAGTTTACCAAACTTACCTCTAACCCCATCTAAGTATCCTTTAAAAATCATAGAAATATTTTGTTTCTTATGGTCTTCCAAAAGAAGAATGCGAAATAAATTATATAGGCTTGCTACTATATCAAATCCTAGCCAATGTACACATGAAAAGGAATATTGTTTTAGCATAGCAACTTGGTTTCTAGCAATATAATATCTACGAAATGGTTTGTGGAAGGTCGGTCTAAAAGTATGAAATAAAAATTTTATTTCTTGCTTATTACCGAGATTATGATACATTACAGCTTTAGAACTAACTAGTATTTTGTAGCCATTCTTTTTTGCTCTTAAGCAGTACTCAGTATCGATATAATCAATAAAAAAATCGTCTCTGTAAGGTCCAAGGGTTTGAAACATATCAAGATTAGTTAACGCACCAGATGTTATAACTATGGTTACATCATCCAAATCTTTGCCTTGACATTCAACTCTTTTGAAGAGAAAGGGAAAATATTTATTTGACGATAACCATTTAGGCTCACTACCAAGACTGCCTTCATCTTTGATGTAAGGACCAACAAAAGCAACTTTTTCAATTTGACTGTATCTATTTAGAGTGGATAATAATTCGTGAGCCATACCTGGTGTAGCAGTACTATCCTGATCTAAGGTGATTGCCCAATGATAATTACGGCTCCTGAGTATACTAACTCCTTGATTTAAGGCTGTAGCAAGCCCAACATTTTCTTTATTGAAAATAATACTTACATTCTTGAGCTTTTCTGCTTCTTCTAGAATTATTTTGCAATTTGTACTAGAAGCATTATCAATAATGAGAATATGGGATACTTGATTGCTAATAGCAGTAACGCAAGCTATCAATTTAGCATCAGGATTATAAGTAACTATTAATGCAGCAATAGAGTCTATATTTATGCCTTGTAAACTATCAGATTTGGTAAATTTTGATTCAACCATAGATAATAATTTTCTTTCAGATTTTTTCATTTAATGCTTCTATTTTGAGCTAAGGAACGATGTAAAAAATGTGTTTATAGCATAACTTTTAGAGCTTTAACATTGAATAAAATTGATTGATTATACTAAAGTTTAATAACATTCTTAACTGTTGAAATGGCTAATGAAATTATAAATTTTCGTTCATAATCTAAGAGGCTAAAATTCCATATAAGTACTAATGTTACACTAATCGAACCAGTAATTAATAGTATTCCACTAATTAATGATGAATTAATAAAGCTCATAGCAGGCAAAATTAACAAGATTGGTATAACGGAAATTGAAGGACTAAGTAAAGCATCTTTGATAAATGTATATCTAGAAAAAATAATTCCTTTTGTACGAGGCATATTATACGAAATGTGACCAGTAACACCAACTATTCCACCAATTATAGTTCCTAACGCAACTCCTGTAGCTCCCATAATTGAACCTAAAGCTAAACTTGTAATTAAATTTGAAAACCCTTCAAGTAGTGGCGAAACAATCACTAAATGTTGCTGTGCAGTACCTATTACAAGTGTGACATAAGGAACAAATGAAAGACGGATAATATTTGCGATAACCAAGCATTGTAAGATAATTGCTCCATTTTCTGCATATTCCTGACCAGCCCATAAGGTAAGGAAAGGTTTGGCGCCTAAAATTAGGGGTATTCCAGTTACAAACAACATGAACATCCCATAGCGAGTGCTTGTAATTAATAATTTACCTAATTGCTTTGCATCAGATCGTGCATCCATAACTGCAGCTACAGGTAAAATAGGGCTGAAAATCGCGCTTTGTAATCCGACTATTAAAGTAATTATACTAGCAGCTATTGAGTAATAAGCTACTGCTCTTAAGTTAAAAATACCAATTATAGTTGTGTCTACTCCACTAACTAATAATAGCCCTATGTACCCTATAGATAGACTAAAACAATAGCTAAAAACTTCTTTAGCAGCATTTTTTGAAACTAAATTATAGCTATACTTAATGCCTTGATTAAATCTTTGACATGCTAGAAACTGTACAATATAAGATATAAAATTTACTCCTGCAATTGCAGCCCCCATTAGTGCAAGAGAACCATTCATTTTGGCTGCTATAACAATCAATATTGCAGTTGTCAGCTTCCCAGCACCTGTAATTATAGCTGGTATCTCGTACCTCTGTATACCAACAAAAACGCCATTAAATACTGAGAATGGTAAACCAATTGCTAAGGAACTACCAACTAATAAAAGTGCAATTTTTGTTTCTGTCAGTAATTTATTTGGTATAGTACGGAATATCAGAGGCAACTGCCACACTAGCGTGAACATCAACAATATAGCTAATAATCCAGAACCACATAATATAGCAAAGGATGTATTGACGATGCGGTCACGTTCCTCGAAATTTCCTAAATCGTTGTGATAAGCAACAAAACGTCCTACAGCAGTTTGTACTCCAAAATCCAAATAACTAACATAAGCAGTTAACTGTAGAATAAGTACCCAGACACTAAAAGTCTCTGTTGGCAGCGTCCGCACCAGAAATGGTGGTAAAATAACTGCAATTAAGGCGCTAAAGCTTCCACGAACTAGATTTGCAAAAGCATTTTTTAGCAGTACAAAGTTGGAAAGTTTGCTACTCACTTTATATTACTATAATTTTTATTTTTATTCATGCAAAGAAGCAATCTAGATTAGAGTTTGAATTGCTTCTTCATTACATTTCCTAACTTTGTAATCAGTCTAAAGTTATATCTGAAGTAACTAATTCTACCTCCTTATCAAAGCCTCAAAACAAGCGCTACTGCTAATGGATATAATATCCATTGACTAGAGTTTTCGGTGATGAGTGACTTTGAGATTCGCTTTTGCCTCGTAACACTTACATATTAACAGACTCAACAGAGATAAATATGTTTGCTAGTTTATACTTACAAGAAAAGTCTATTCTCTTTCGGAAAGATAGTGGTTAGAAAGATGGAAGTTTGGTGTCTGACACATCTTTGTGTGAAATATTGGCTTTAGAAAGTTGTGTCAAGCAGCCAGGATAGAAGTTATTTATTTGAATTAAACGCCTGCTCTAAACACCTTTCCCATTCAGACATTGTTAGTTCAAAACTATTAAACAGTTTTTGCCCATTCAATAAAGAATAACTTGGTCGCTTCGCTGGTGTTAGATATTGCTCACTTGGAATCGCAACCAACCGCTGCATTCTGCGTTCACCCGTATCATGCTCAAAAATTGCCTTGGCAAAACCATACCAACTAGTTTGTCCACTAGCGGTTAAGTGATATAAACCACCCTTATCAACCAAAAAATCTGACACATTACCCTCAGCTTGAGATAAAATCTGTGCTGTGGCTTCCGCAATCATCCTGCTCCAAGTCGGCGCCCCAATTTGGTCATCTACAACACGAATCTCTTCGCGTTCCCGTGCCAACTTAAGCATTGTAAGCAAAAAATTCTTACCTCGCAACCCATATACCCAACTGGTACGTAAAATTAAATGCGGCGCCCCCACAGCTTGAATTGCCTGTTCACCAGCTAATTTGCTTTTTCCATAAACATTCTGCGGATTTGGCTCATCAGACTCTGTATAAGGAATATGACTTTTACCATCAAACACATAATCTGTTGAATAATGAATAATCCCGGCACCTAATTTTAGAGCCTCCTCAGCAATGATACCAGGAGCAATCCCATTAATCGCCATTGCTAATTCTGCTTCAGATTCCGCCTTATCCACCGCAGTATAAGCAGCAGGATTAACAATTAAATCAGGCTTAACTTCACGAATAACACTGCGAATACTATCCGGTTGAGCCAAGTCCATCTGCATTGGGTGACTAGCACCACGTCCTACAGAAATCACTTCACCCAAACTCATCAAAGTCTGTTGCAACTCCCAACCAACCTGGCCAGTTACACTTGTAAGTAAAATGTTCATACGAATACCTCAGCATCTTGGAGTAACTTACCAGCCTTATCCTTTCCAGACAAGATTGGTTCTTCTTCAAGAGGCCAAACAATTCCTAAATTAGGGTCGTTCCAAAGAATCGAGCGTTCGTACTCTGGTGCATAGAAGTCTGTAGTTTTGTACAAAAATTCTGCATATTCAGACAACACTACAAAACCATGAGCAAATCCAGGTGGAACCCAAAGCTGGCGCCTATTTTCGGCAGTCAAATGTACACCCACCCATTTACCAAAAGTCTCAGAGCTTTTTCGCAAGTCTACAGCCACATCATATACTGCTCCAACTACTACTCTTACAAGCTTTCCTTGAGGTTGCTGAATTTGGTAGTGTAAACCACGCAATACATTTTTTGCAGAACGCGAGTGATTATCTTGTACAAAGTATTTTGTGATGCCTGCTTTTTCTAGTAAAGCTTTTTGGTTGTAGCTTTCAAGAAAGAAACCTCGCTCATCTCCAAAAACTTGCGGTTCAATGATAACCACATCAGGAATTTCCGTATGTATAACCTTCATCGTAATACCCTTGTTGATTTTCGATTTTGTACAGGCGGGTTTATGAAATATTCAACACCGTTTTAGGATATCTGTTAACCCTCGATTTTGTACAGGCGGGTTTATGAAATATTCAACACTGTTTTAGAATATCTGTTAACCCGCCTCTACAGCAACGCTAAAAATTTATCACTGATATCTGTAACTGCGGGTATATTTTGTTTATGCATAATATCTTGCTCATCATCCAAAATTTGCATTAGGTAGCGACCGTAGCTACTCTTAGCCATTGGTTTAGTTAATGCGCGTAGTTTATAAGAGTCAATATAACCCAGTCTATAAGCGATTTCTTCAATACAAGCTATTTTTAGCCCTTGTCGCTCTTCTAAGGTTTGGATAAAGTTTGCCGCTTGATGTAAAGATTCATGAGTACCAGTATCTAACCATGCATACCCTCGACCTAAGACTTCCACTTGGAGTTGACCCTGGTTTAAATAAGCCAAATTTACATCGGTGATTTCTAACTCTCCGCGCACAGAGGGTTTGAGGTTAGAAGCGATATCCACTACTTGCGAATCATAGAAATAAATACCTGGTACAGCATATTTAGATTTAGGCTCTAACGGTTTTTCTTCGATACTAATCGCGCGTCCTATAGAATCAAACTCAATTACACCATATTGTCGGGGGTCACTAACTTGATAGCCAAAAATTAAGCCACCTTCAGTAAATTTAACCGCGCGATGCAAGACATCTGTCAAACCGTGTCCATATAATATGTTATCGCCCAAAATCAAACAAACAGAGTCATCACCAATAAAATCTTTACCCAAAATAAAAGCCTGCGCTAAACCCTCTGGCTTAGGCTGCTCTACATAACTAAACTTTAAACCCCACTGACTTCCATCCTTTAGAAGTTGTTGGAACAAAGGTAAGTCCTTTGGGGTTGAAATAATTAAAACCTCCTGAATTCCAGCCAGCATCAATACAGACAAGGGATAATATATCATCGGCTTGTCGTAAACAGGCATTAGTTGTTTGCTGACAACTTGGGTTAAAGGATAAAGTCTTGTGCCAGAACCGCCTGCTAATATAATGCCTTTCACTTGATAATCCTCAAATAGCCACTTATTAATAATTTAGATGTTGGGTTCCACGCTTCACTCCACCCAACCTACGAATATACGAATCAACCATCCGTTACATCCGTTATATCCGTTGCAAATTTCTACTCTCATAATTTTGCTTAATCCAGTTTTGATAGGCGCCTGTTCGCACTCCTTCTACCCAAGCTGAGTTACTCAAGTACCACTCAATAGTTTTGAGTAAACCACTATCAAAGCTTTCCTTCGGCGCCCAACCTAACTCGCGGCTAATCTTGCTACAATCTATTGCATAGCGTCGGTCATGACCCGGACGGTCTTTAACAAACGTCATTAAACTAGAGTGAAGATAATTCGATTTCGGCGCCAACTTATCAAGAATGGTGCAAATTTTCTCAATCACCGTCAAGTTTGTTTGTTCGTTCAAACCCCCAACATTATAAGTTTCGCCAACTTTCCCTTGTTGAAGAACAAGATAAATAGCTTCGCAATGGTCAGTAACATAAAGCCAGTCTCTAACGTTTTGACCATCTCCATATATTGGTAGCTGTTTACCCTCTAACGCATTTAAAATCATTAAAGGAATAAGTTTCTCTGGAAACTGACGCGGCCCATAGTTATTGGAGCAATTGGTAGTTAAAGTGGGTAAACCATAAGTGTGATGATACGCGCGCACAAAATGGTCAGATGCTGCTTTCGATGCTGCATAAGGACTATTAGGTGCATAAGGGGTATCTTCTCGGAAAGCTGGGTCAGTAGGACTTAATGAACCATATACCTCATCTGTAGACACATGCAAAAAGCGAAATGAGGATTGACGTTGTGGTGACAGCTTTTGCCAATAATGCCTAGTAGCTTCTAATAACTGAAATGCACCAACTACGTTGGTATTTATAAAATCCTGCGGACTCAATATTGAACGGTCAACATGACTTTCTGCCGCAAAGTTGATAACTGCATCCGGTTGATATTGTTCGAGTAAATTAGCTACCAACGCACTGTCGCCAATATCTCCTTGTACAAAATTATAGCCATCGTCTTGAAGTTCTGCCAAACTTTGTAAATTGCTAGCGTAAGTCAATTTATCTAAATTAACTACATTCGCCCATTGTTCAAGTCTAGCCTTTAGGACAAAATTTGCCCCAATAAATCCGGCGCCGCCTGTTACTAATACAGTTTGCATATTTATTTGTTAAACTAGTTACATTTAAAATCTAAAATGCTCTGAATAAAACAAATTAGATTACAATATAATGTGAGATGAAATACAATAAGTAGATATACTTGCATATGTAATTCCGGATTCATTTTACTTTTTACACATCATATGAGCAACAAGCATTTACTACAATTTGTTTAAAGATTAGGTTAAGGAATATATTTGTTTATTTAAATCTCATGCGTATCATAGAGGCGCCTGCATAGGATTGAAAATTCGCATCGGGTCGAAAATCCGCATATGGCGCAAACCCGCATAGTATTGAAAATACTATGCTAATAGCAAAAGTCCTCTTTTAGAGGACTAAGTAACAATTACTATTTTTTGTTACTGTAAGTTATTCCCGATATGTATGTTAGTCATTCACGTCAGGTCATTGAAGCAATGAGAGGTGAGCTTGAAGTAGTAGCACGTTTCGCAGATGGTGAAGTTAAAATTAATAATTTTAGTGAGTTAAATCCCTAATTGTATAAAAACTATACTAATCATACACATCTGTTTTATAAAATAGCGCTTTTTCTGCGTTAACGCAGTTTGCCCGGAGGGCGATAAATACGTAGTAAATCATTTATGCAAGTAACAAAAGTTGCTATTTGATTAAAGTCCTTCTATCAGCGTTTTTCAATTAGAGTAAGCCAAAAAATGAATGAGCCTGTGGTGTCATGCACCAGGTAGAAGCATCTTAAGGCACAACGTAAACATAGTTTTTCCGCAAAGTCGCACTTGGGCGAGATTCTTCACTGCGTTCAGAATGACATTGGCCATTCTTTTTCGTGGAGTTCTCTTAAAGGCGCCTATGCACGAATAACTGTAACTGAACGTTTGTTTTTTGTGGTTGTAATTTGTGTTGTTAACGTTCTTCAATCTTGGGCGCGTTTGTAAGTTGGCGCCCACGAAAATTTACTCAGGCAAAGCTAGTAAAACGTGAGATACGCACTCGTGTATACGTTGCTGATAGTGAATGATTGTATCATGATTATGGTGATATCATATAAAAATGCCTACTACAAAGAAACTTAAGGTTGTAATCGATACAAATGTTGTGGTTTTACTGTTTTGACGTGAAGAAATTCAACAAAATCTAAGACCTCATCTTGTCTTTCTTTGAGTAAGTCACGCCATTTAGCTAGTAGCTCTTGCTCTGAACTCATTTTTATACTTACTTTAATATGGATATATTATATATAAATTAGTTTGACTTTGATTAAAGCCCAATACCGTATTATTTATCAAGCCTGTAAGGAACGCTCTGTTTTACAACCAATATCCTGCGGCGCCGCAGGATTATCACTCTGAGGGCGCCTGCTTTACGTCGTCAAAAATCTATACAACCAAAAATTCCTCACATCCGCTAACCTAGAGTAAGTTGGTTTACAATTAAGTTCTATGTTTCAAACAGACCCTCCTCGCTCTGCAAAAGAAGTGCTACCGACAATGTACGATCTTCCTAGTGAATTGTTGGAGGAACCTGGCTTGCCTGACCAGTTTCATATTTGGCAACCCCGTCTGTTGGAAGATACCTTTATGCCCCCTGGCTATCCAAGAGATGAAACATTTGTTGGCAGTGACTTAAATTTATACTACGACCCTAACCATACTCTATGGTTCAAACGTCCTGACTGGTTTGCAGTTTTGGGAATCCCCCGTCTTTATCAACAAACCGAATTACGTCTAAGTTATGTGGTTTGGCAAGAAGGAGTAGCCCCAAACGTAGTAGTAGAATTACTTTCTCCTGGTACAGAAAAAGAAGATTTAGGAAAAACATTACGAGAGATTAATAAACCACCAACAAAATGGGAGGTATATGAAAAAATACTGCGCGTTCCCTACTATATAATATTTGACCGCTATAATGACCATTTACGAGTGTTTCAAAATACAGCAGGTCGTTACCAAGAATTAAGCATTACAAATTCTCGAATTTGGTTGCCGGAATTAGAGTTAGGCATAGGACTATGGCAAGGTACTTATGAAGGTGTACCAAGATTATGGTTGCGCTGGTATGATGCCAATTGTAATTGGATACTTAGCCCAAAAGAACAAGCAGAGCAACAACTGGCTACTGAGCGTGCCAAAACAGAACGTCTAGCTGCACGATTAAAAGAATTAGGCATAAATCCTGAAGAATAGACGAACAAGACACAGGTAATTTCTTGGGACTTTCAAATAAAAACATCTCCACTCATTTCTTGTGGGGTGGGCATCCTTGCCCGCCCCGATATTAGGACGGGCGAGGACGCCCATCCCACAAGATTAGTTAACTGACATCTTGCACCTCTACGTATTAATTCTTAATTTAAAATAAGGATGTTATTAATATTGCTCTTGTATGCAGTCCATTAAAATGGACTTTTGCCCCAACGCCTAGGGACTTTTAGTACGCACGGCGGGTATGAGCGTAGTTATAAATTCGCCAATTTATATTACATGCAAAAAAGACCCTTATAATTTTGATTTTCTTAGCTTAAGCAAAGAAGTACAAGAACGTGACCTCGAAAAAGCTCTAATTTCCCATATCCGTGATTTTTTACTCGAATTGGGCTTAGGTTTTGCTTTTGTTGCCCCTGGGGATGATTTTGCACTACCTGTACTGCTCTCAGCTTAACGTACAGATTCGTTTGAAAATCTTCCCGTTGCTATTGTGTATTTTTTATCAAAAGTATAAAATTAGAAGTAATGGTTCTATAAAAATTGCTTAAGTTCAGTTATGGGAATTGAAGAATTATTGTTACCATTACGAGAAGAAATACTACAAATAGCAGCTAAACACGGTGCATCAAATGTACGAGTGTTCGGTTCTGTAGCCAGAGGTGAAGCTTCTTCAAATAGTGATGTCGATTTTTTGGTAGAAATTGAACCAAAACGAAGTTTATTTGATTATATTGCCTTAATGCAGGATTTGTCAGAATTGTTAGGGCGAAAAGTTGATGTGGCTGAACCAGAAAACTTGGATGGTTTAATTAGAGAAAAAGTATTGAGGGAAGCTGTAATCTTATGAAAGACGAACGCTTGTATTTAAGTAATATAAAAGAATGTATCGAGCGAATAGAGGAATATACCAGCGGTGGAAGGGATGCATTTATGCAAACGACAATGATTCAAGATGCAGTAATTAGAAAATTAGAAATTATTGGTGAAGCAACGAAAAGATTATCTCCGGAACTGAAGGCTACATATTCTGATGTTCCTTGGAAACAAATGGCAGGTTTACGAGATGTATTAATTCATGATTATTTGAAGGTAAATCTCAACTTAGTCTGGGAAATTGTTGAGTCAAATTTATCTGAACTCAAAGAACAAGTGTCAGCTATTATCGAGGGTTCAAGTGAGAAATAATGAAGGTAAGTTTAATCGGGGGTAACGTTCGTGCAACCATTTATATTCTATAAAGCGCTTTTTTGGCGATAAATACGTAGAATGAAAAAATTATAGTAATAATAATCGCATTTTTGACCGTAAAGGCGCCTGCGAAACAATATTAAGGTAAGCAAATTATATATACCCGACATTAGTCATCTGTAGATACATGTAAAAATCGAAATTGCTGTTGTCGTTGTGGTGATAGCTTTTGCCAATAATCCTTACTAGCTTCTAATAGCTGAAATGTACCCAACACATTAGTTTGGACAAAATCCTGTGGACTCTAGATTTCGGAGTGCCACTTCCAAAGTCGATAAATCAGCAGGTAAATCAGACATGCAATTAACCAAATGGACGTTGAATCTGTTCGGGAGAGAGAATCACTTCATCTTCTGAATCAACGGTGATATCTTTGGAGGCGCCACTGCCAGGAATGGTTACACTTATAGCTGGATTCCTAACCATCTTCAGGACATAAAAATTTGATGGGAAGGTGAAAAATGCTGGCAACTGAGCGTGCCAAAACAGAACGTCTAGCTGCACGATTAAAAGAATTAGGCGTAAATCCTGAGTAATATATAATAATAAATACATTCAGTAACTAAAAAATAAGATTCCTGGGAACGCAGTGGAGCGCGTCAGGAATCTTATTTTTATATTAAGAATATAAATCTCTAACTTAATTTTCAACCCTTTAGGGCTTTTCTAAAATTGCGACGATAGGATTTATTTGTAATTAATAATACTGGCCATAGTAATGATAAGCTTAAACGGTTTGGTAATGACCTTTGAAAGTTTGTTCTTTCAAACCCATTCCAGAATTTCCAAATACCGCTGACGTAAACAACTACAAATACAACACCAATTAAAGTAGACATTCCTATTTACTCCAAACACAAGTGGTAATAATGTTAGCTAAGTATTTCTAGAGGATGTTTTAAAAGTGTCTTTAATTGTCATGGTGAATGTAATGAAGCATCTTAGTATATAAGGAAACCTTAGATTCTTCGCTGCGCTCAGAATGACAAGTGACAGAATGACAAGTGATTTTACACTTCGGTAGTTTTTCTTATCACGAACATAGTTTATACATATTTATACATATTAGTGTAGTCTAATCTGGGTGCGAACAGCCAGTATCTTGATTATATGGGCTAACTACAACTCGACAGGCACCCATTCCAGATACATCCAGATACATTATGTGATATATTTTAAAACTGCATAAAATCTAAAGTGCTAAAAATTGTTAAGCTTTCATATTCGTGCCTTCTTGATTTTCTCTTCAAAAACAAGCTAGTGTTTCGATTAGCGGGAGATCAATCCTTCGACCAGATGCTTCTCTTGAAAGTTCCTAAAACATGAACTTTCGTAGGAAACTATAGACAGCAGGCAAAACTTAACTATTAACCTCGTCTATAAACAGCACTTGTCGAAAAGATAACTAAGGAGGATTTATGCGTGCAGTATTAATGGCAGGGGGTTCAGGGACACGGCTTCGTCCTCTTACTTGCGACCTGCCTAAGCCAATGGTGCCGATACTAAATCGCCCCATTGCCGAACACATCATCAATCTTCTTAAACGGCATAATATTAACGAAGTCATTGCGACTTTGCATTACCTTCCCGATGCATTACGCGATTATTTCCAAGACGGCGCCGATTTTGGCGTACAAATGACTTATGCCGTCGAAGAAGACCAGCCTTTAGGTACAGCAGGCTGCGTTAAAAATATTGCCGAGCTTCTTGATGAAACTTTTTTAGTAATTAGTGGCGATAGCATAACAGATTTTGACTTAACTGGGGCAATTGAATTCCACAAGCAGCAAAAGTCAAAGGCTACTTTGATATTAACGCGCGTTCCAAACCCAATCGAATTTGGTGTTGTAATTACCGACTCATACGGCCGCATCAACCGATTTTTAGAAAAACCTTCGACGAGCGAAATTTTTTCCGATACTGTTAACACTGGTACATATATTCTAGAACCTGAAGTTTTAGATTATTTACCAGAGAATACCGAATCTGATTTTTCTTCATTTTTATTTCCTTTACTTCTAGCAAAGGGTGAACCAATGTATGGCTACATTGCCAAAGGGTATTGGTGCGATGTCGGGCACTTAGATGCTTATCGTGAGTCACAATATGATGCTCTCGAACGTAAAGTCAAGTTAGATGTTGCCTATAACGAAGTATCACCTGGGTTATGGGTCGGTCAAAATACTTACATTGACCAATCTGCTAAAATTGAGCCTCCTGTAGTTATTGGTGATAATTGCCGAATTGGCGCCCGTGTTCAAATCGAGGCTGGTTCTGTAGTTGGTGATAATGTCACAATCGGTGCCGATGCTAGTCTCAAACGTCCAATTGTCTGGAATGGTGCAATACTTGGTGATGAAGCTCACTTAAGTGCTTGCGTAATAGCACGAGGAACACGGGTAGACCGTCGCGCCCATGTACTCGAAGGGGCAGTGGTAGGTTCGCTATCGACAGTTGGAGAAGAAGCACAAATCAGCCCGTTTGTTAGAGTTTGGCCTAGTAAAAAAATTGAATCTGGCGCCACTTTAAATCTCAATTTAATTTGGGGTAACACTGCACAGCGCAATTTATTCGGACAGCGTGGAGTTCAAGGGTTAGCAAATATTGATATAACTCCCGAATTTGCCGTCAAGTTAGGCGCCGCATACGGTTCTACACTCAAACCTGGTTCAAAAGTCACAGTATCGCGTGACCAACGTAACATTTCACGCATGGTAACACGGTCATTAATTGCAGGCTTAATGTCGGTAGGTATTGACATTCAAAACCTTGATGCAACCGCTATTCCCATCACACGCACTGTTATTCCTACAATGGGTGTAGCTGGTGGTATTCATGTGCGCGTACACCCCGACCGTGCGGACTACATCCTAATTGAATTTATGGATGATAAAGGTATCAATCTTTCTAAGCCCAAAGAAAAGAAAATCGAAGGGGCATTTTTTAAGGAAGATATGCGACGCGCCCTAATTCACGAAGTTGGGGATGTGGCATACCCTAGCCAGGTTGCTGACATTTACTGCATGGCTTTTGAAAAATTTCTACATATTGACACAATTCGTAATAGTCGCGCCAAAGTTGTAATTGACTATGTTTACGCAGTCTCTGGTGCAGTACTACCCCAAATGCTCGACCAATTTGGTGCCGATGCAGTAGTACTCAATGCGAGTTTGAATAAAAGCGCAATGTCAGCAACTAACCGCGAAGGATTATTAACGCAGTTAGGACACGTCGTCGAAGCTTTAAAAGCCAACTTTGGTATTCAAGTATCAGCAAACGGTGAACAGCTAATTTTAGTTGATGAGTCTGGAATGCCTATCCGTGGTGAAATATTAACCGCGTTAATGGTTGATATGGTGTTAACCTCACATCCACGCGGCGCCGTTGTTGTTCCTGTTCATGCTTCGAGTGCCGTTGAACAAATAGCTCGGCGCCATGATGGTAAAGTTATCCGCACCAAAGCTAACCCAACCGCGTTAATGGAAGCATGTAACAAAAATCCAAATGTTATGCTCGGTGGCAGTGGCGATACAGGCTTTATTTTCCCTGAACTACATCCTGGTTTTGACGCCATGTTCTGTATTGCCAAAATCATTGAAATGCTGACAATTCAAGAACGTTCGTTAGCATCAGTACGTTCGGAATTACCCCGTGTTATCCACAAAACTTATACGGTTCGCTGTCCTTGGACTGTTAAAGGCGCCTTGATGCGGTATTTAGTAGAAACTCACCCAGCACAAAACCTAGAACTTATTGACGGTGTAAAAATCTGTCAGCCTTACGATGATAGCTGGATATTGGTACTACCTGATGCGTCAGAACCTCTAGTACATCTTTATATCAATAGCAATGACCGCGACTGGGTAGATAGTACTCTTAGAGATTATCGCGCTCGCGTACAAATGTTCATTGAGAGAGAAGAAGAAGCAGTAGTAGCTGAAGTTTAGAGCCGAAGGGGGAAGAGAAAATACATTTCCCCTTTTCTTAATCTTTTTCTCTCTTAGTCAGGCAAAATGATAAGTTAATAAATAGTTTGACATTCATAGCATTACACAGGAAAGAAGGAATTAAGTTGAGCTACCAGAAACAAGCCATTGCCCCCCACGGTGGAGAGTTGGTTAACCGCATCGCCACTCCTGCACAGAAAGAAGAATTTCTTTCAAAGGCTAATTATTTACCACGAGTCCAACTCGACGAGCGTGCGGTGTCTGACTTGGAAATGATAGCCATTGGCGGTTTTAGTCCGCTAACAGGATTTTTAAACCAAGCAGACTATAACAGTGTTGTTGAGAACATGCGCCTTGAATCGGGCGCCGCTTGGTCAATTCCAGTTACATTATCAGTATCAGAAGAAGTTGCTGCACCCCTAACCGAGGGCAGCTATATCCGTTTAGATAACCGCGAAGGTAAGTATATTGGTGTATTGCTACTAACCGAAAAATATACTTATAACAAAGAACGCGAAGCTATTAAAGTCTACCGTACTGATGATGAAAAGCACCCAGGTGTAAAAGTTCTGTACAGCCAAGACCCAGTACATTTAGCTGGTGATGTATGGCTTTTAGAACGGAATGCTCACCCATTATTTCCAAAATATCAAATAGACCCAGCAGCATCACGCCAAATGTTCTTAGAAAAAGGTTGGCGAACTATTGTTGGTTTTCAAACTCGTAACCCTATCCATCGCGCACACGAATATATTCAAAAGTGTGCAATGGAAACTGTAGATGGCTTGTTTCTGCATCCTCTAGTGGGAGCAACGAAAGAAGATGATATCCCCGCTGACGTGCGGATGCGTTGCTACGAAATTTTGCTCGAAAATCACTACCCCAAAGACAGAGTGATTTTAGCAATTAACCCAGCAGCAATGCGCTACGCAGGCCCTAGAGAAGCAATATTCCATGCTTTAATTCGTAAAAACTATGGTTGTACCCACTTTATCGTTGGACGCGACCATGCAGGAGTTGGTGACTATTATGGTACCTACGATGCACAGTATATTTTTGACGAGTTCAAACCTGGAGAACTTGGCATTACCCCAATGATGTTTGAACATGCTTTTTATTGTTTGCGTACAAAGCAAATGGCGACAACCAAAACAAGTCCCAGCACTCAAGAAGAACGAGTTCACCTGTCAGGTACAAAAGTAAGAGAAATGTTACGTCGTGGAGAATTGCCACCACCAGAGTTTTCGCGTCCAGAAGTTGCTGCGGAGCTAGCTAGAGCAATGCAAGTCCCGGTGAATGCTTAAAGGGTAAAGGGGAAAGGTCTTTTTTACCCTTACCCCTTTCCGACATACAGTATTTATTTTTAAAAAACAGTATTTGAGTCAGCTTTACAATCAGGATTTTAGCCCTTTAATCTGTTATCTGATATAAAATGGGGCTGAGGTATCGAATGATGAAACGGCGAACTTTTTTGCAGCGTATTGGCGGCATTCTCGCAGTATTGGGAATAACTGAAGCTGAGTGGCTGAGTTTGGGAAATGATTACTATCAAGCTTTGGCTCAAACAAGTTCGCGTAAGTTGGCTTTGCTTGTAGGCATTAATAACTACTCTCAGTTTCCCACTTTGAATGGCTGCTTGACAGATGTCGAATTACAAAAGCAACTCTTAATTCATCGCTTTGGTTTTCAACTGTCTGATATTTTATGTTTAACTGATGAGCAAGCTAGTAAGAGTTTAATTCAGAAAGCTTTTAATGATTTGAACAGTCAAGTTCAACCTGGTGATGTAGTTTATTTTCACTTCAGTGGTTACTCTACTTATGTAAAGTCACAAAAAGCACTGATATTATTTGACGATAGTCTTGAAAAGAAAGGTGAAACTAATTATTTATTAGAAGAAACACTGCAACTAATTTTACACGCACTCAAAACAGAAAATGTAATTGCTGTACTTGATACTGGTTATAATATTAATCACAGCAAAAATTGTGGTTTAAAAGTTCGCGCGGTTCAAATACCTGATAATATTAATATCGCTAACGATGAATTAGAGTATCAAAAACAACTTAAAAGTCAAGCAATTACCACACCTCCTGCTTTAATATTATCTGCAACCTCAAACTCTAATCAGTCAGCTAGAGAGCTACAAATGTCAGGGTTTACTACTGGTTTATTTACTTATGCTTTGACGCAATACCTTTGGGAAAATAGCTTAACAACTACAGTGCAGTTCGGTTTGCAAAAAGTTAATTCAACCGTACAGCAACTAGGCAGCAATCAACAGTCAACTTTAATAAACAGTAAAAAAATTCAGCAGTTAGGGACATTTGCCAGTAATTTCGGTATAGGCGCCGATATTAATATTCAATCAGTACGTTCAGGTGGTGCCGAAGGTGCTATTACTAGTGTAGAAGAAGATGGTAAAGCGGTACAGCTTTGGTTGGGAGGTGTACCAGCGCATGTACTAGAATATATAGGCGCCAACTCTAGGTTTGTTGTTATCTCAAATTCAGCTTCATCACCTAATTTGGTATTGCGTGTACGCTCTGGGTTAACGGCAAAAGCTTCACTTCGTACTGACTCTAGTACAGAAACTCCAATTAGTTTACAGGTTGGACAATTAATTCAAGAAGTTGTGCGCGTTATTCCAAAAAACATCCACCTTAATATAGGACTAGATAAATTAGAACGTATCGAACGTGTTGACGCAACTAGTGCTTTTGCAACACTCAATCATATTTCGAGTACAGTCGCAGAACAACCCGCAGATTATATATTTGGTAAATTGCTAGATAAACCTCAAGAAACTGGTGCAATGGTATCATCTAGTCGTTATGGTTTATTTAGCCTTAGTGGAGAATTAATTGCCAACACCGTAGGTGAAGTTGGAGAAGCAGTAAAAGTTGCAGCGCAAAGACTGGCACCAAAATTACAAACTTTACTTGCTGCAAAATTATGGCGCATCACTGAAAACGAAGCTTCATCGCTGCTAAATGTCAAAGTTACACTCGAAGTAGTAGCTTCTCACGCAGGCGCCAGTTCGCAACCAATAATGATTAGGGAAACTTTTAGAGGTCGAGCGTTTAGCACTAAAGTGCTTACGACGATAGAATTAAACAAACTTTCTATAGGGAATCGTATTCAATATAAAATTGAAAATAAATCGAATCAAACTCTTTATTTAATGCTGCTAGGGTTAGATAGTAGTAAAAATGCCTTTGGATTATACGCTTGGCAAAACAAGAGTGAAGATGCACCATCTAATCCATCACTGCAAAATATCACTATTGAACCTGGCGCCACTACTACCGTTCCCCAAACCAACCCAGGCTTTGAGTGGATTATACAAGGACTTAGCGACTCGTGGGAAGTTCAGCTTATTCTTAGCACGGCGCCTTTGACTCAAACCCTTGCTGCACTATCTGTAACAAAAGTGGCAAGAGTAGAGCAACAGCGAATTGTGCCTGTATCGAATCCTAGCGAAGTTGCAGTTGCGCTTTTGCAAGATTTACATGATGCATATAAAGACAAAAAAGATACAAGTGATGCTTACGTATGGAATGTTAATAATTGGGCAAGTTTTAGTTTTGTTTTTCAAGCCCAATAATCGTAAGGTTTAAGCAATGTTTAAGCACTGAAGTGCTTACAGCTCTTTCACACGTATTTCTTTAAAATCACTTCTAGCTTTTGCTTTGTTGCATCTGGTACTTTATCTAACGAAGTTAAAATTGCATATTTCAATGCTGAATGCGCTTCACTTATAGGCGCCTCCTCACTTAGGCGCCGTACTGCTTCAGTAATAACTTTTTGTGCGTTGACGGCGTTGCGCTGTAAATTTGCTACCACCATCTCTACTGTTACGCTGTCGTGGTCTGGATGCCAACAATCGTAGTCTGTTACTAATGCCATTGTCGCATACGCAATTTCTGCTTCACGCGCTAGTTTTGCTTCTTGTAAATTCGTCATTCCTATTACCGTGGCGCCCCAACTACGATAAAGATTAGATTCTGCTTTTGTTGAAAATGCTGGCCCTTCCATGCAAACATAAGTACCACCACTATGCAAAGTTACATCAGCTAAGTTTGAGGCAGTAATCGAATCACTAACAATTTTAGCTAGATGTTGACAAACAGGGTCACCGAATGTAATGTGTGCAACAATACCCTCACCGAAAAATGTAGATACTCGATTTCTTGTTCTGTCTATAAACTGGTCTGGAACCACCATATCTAATGGTTTTACTTCTTCTTTCAATGAACCTACCGCACTCGCTGAGATTATATAGTCAACACCAAGCTTTTTCATCGCGTAGATGTTGGCACGAAATGGTAACTCTGTTGGCAATAATGTGTGGTTCCGACCGTGACGTGCAAGAAATGTAACTTGTGTACCGTCAAGCTTTCCTAAAATCAATGCGTCTGATGGTAAACCGAATGGTGTATCAATTTGCACCTCTTCAACTTCTTTTAATGCGTCCATTTTGTATAGACCGCTACCACCTATTATGCCAATTTTAGTTTCTGCCATTGTTTTTACTCACTTAACCAAAAATATTAGCTTGCTGTTTGCCAAGTATTGTACCCCGCAGTACCTCCATCACACCTAATATTATTTCTACTTATTCTTCATCGAATTTTTATAAGAACTACTATTAGTTAAAAATTCATCATTCCTTGGCAATTGATACCACCTCTTTCAAGCGCGTCCAATTATCCGAAACACTAGTGTTCATACAGTGTAAGCATGATTCCCTAGATGGTGCCTCAAAACGTTAAGTAGTTTCAACCTATACATGTGTATAAGTTTTTGTTAGTCTCATGTTAGTGTTAATAAAAAAGGTGTTTCGCTTGCTTGACTCTCTTATCTCGGTTTCTATTCTCATTCTCCTTAATTGGTTTAACCAAAATTATTGTGGGAAGGCGCCATGATTAGGGAGTGTGAAGTATTAAAGAACCAAGAAATGATTTAAATAACGCCAAAAATATCAAAACCTAATGTTTTACTATAGTAGCGGCTACCATGATGTGCTTAATGGTTGGTTTACTTGCTCACTTAAAAGCAAAAATAGTCTCGCTCTTGTTTCCATTATTGCTGTTACCAAGGTCAAAAAGCTTGCAACCACAAGGTATAGCTTTTGCAAGTCTTGCCAATAACGACAAAGAATCAGAAACTCACGAGACTTTTTCACCTTTAAAAACGTTGCCTATTGACTCTGTATGTGATAATCGTTTTAATCAGATACAGATAGAGTTAGAGAAATCACGTTCGTTACATCAAGCAACTTTGGAGTCAACGGCGGATGGTATCTTGGTTGTAGATAATGAGGGGCAAATCACAGGATTCAATCAGAAGTTTGTGCAAATGTGGGGAATTTCTGAAGCTCTCCTTACTTCTGGTTCAGATCGAGAAGCTCTGAAAGCTGCACTTAGTCAGTTAGAAGACCCAAAAGATTATGTTGCGACAATCCGAAAATTGTGTGCGCTTCCTTCTTCACAAGTTTATGACGCGATTACCTTCAAAGACGGTAGAATTTTTGAGCGGTATTCACAACCTCAGTATGTAGGTGGCAAGATTGTCGGTAGAGTATGGAGTTTCCGTGATATCACTGCACAAAAAACTGCGGAAGCAAAAATTCGTCACCAATCTTTACACGATTTATTAACTGATTTACCGAATCGCGTATTATTTAATGAGTTATTGGTCTTGGCTTTGAAACAAGCTAGTGAGAATGAAGAAAAGCTTGCTGTATGTTTTTTAGATTTAGACCGTTTTAAAACGATTAACGATACATTAGGTCATGCAGTTGGTGACCATTTACTCAAGAGTGTCACTCAACGTTTAACGCAGTGTTTACGAGAAGGAGATATTATTGCTCGTTGGGGTGGTGACGAGTTTACTATACTTTTGCCTAAAATTCGTGATGTCAAAGATGCTATAAATATACAAGAGCGGATATTAGCAGCTTTAAACCCTACATTTGATATACAAGGTCATCAACTACACGTTAGTGCCAGTATTGGAACTGCGCTTTATCCTTTACACGGTGATGATGCAGAAACTTTAATTAAACATGCTGATGCTGCATTAAATCGTGCAAAATCTCAGGGTAGAAATAAATATCAGTTTTACAATTCTGGTATTACTACGCAAACTACAGAGCTATTTATATTAGAGAATAGTTTATATTATGCGTTAGAGAAGGAAGAATTTTCTGTTTATTATCAACCGCAAGTAAATATTACTACTGGTAAAATTACTAAAATGGAAGCTTTGCTACGTTGGGAGCATAGTGGGTTAGGAGCTATTTCTCCAACCAAGTTTATTCCATTAGCTGAGGAAACAGGACAAATTATACCAATTGGCGAATGGGTGCTTCGGACTGCTTGTATTCAAACTAAGTATTGGCAGAAAGCTTTGGCAATACCATCGCTTTCGGTAGCAGTAAATTTGTCTGCGCGTCAATTTCAGCAACCAAATTTGGTAGATATGGTACAGCAAATACTTATAGAAACCGAATTGGCGCCGGAGTGTTTAGAATTAGAGATAACTGAAGGTATTGCCATGCAAAATATGAATTTAACGAAAGACATATTAAATGATTTGCATCGCATGGGTGTGTCTATATCTATAGATGATTTTGGGACTGGGTATTGTTCGCTAGCGTATCTTAAAAATTTTCCAATACATACTCTAAAAATAGACAAGTCTTTTGTGCGTGATTTAGCGACAAACACGCATGATGCTGCAATTACCACTGCTATAATTGCTTTAGCACATGGTTTAAATATGAATGTAGTTGCTGAAGGAGTTGAAACTGAAGAACAGCGAAGACTATTACAAATTCTTGATTGCAAATTCATGCAGGGATTTTTATTTAGTAGTGCTATTTCCGCTGAAGATGCAACTAAATTACTACGTAAGTATAAACGCCGAAAAGTTAATAATCAACCTTTTTTAGTTGCTTAGTTATTTGATTTATAAATTCTTCATCATAGTCTGCATCTTCCCAGTTAAGCGCGGATTGAATTTGGTGAATAGATAAATTAATAGCGAGTTTCAAATTTGCATTTTTCAGGTTTGTATTAACTAAATTTGCTCCTTTAAAATTAACTCCTTTTAGATTTGCATTACTTAAGTTAGCTTTTTCAAGGTTCGAGAAAGTTAAATTAGCTCCACTTAGATTTGTGCGTCTTAGGTCAGCGCTGTTCAAGTTTGCTGTGCTGAGATTTGCGCGCGATAATAAAGCGTGACCGAGGTGAGCATTTTGGAGATTAGCTTTATAAAAATTTGCTTTGTAAAAATATACTCCTATTGCTTCTGCTTCATATAAGTTGGCTTCACTTAAATCTGCTGAAATACAGTTAGCTGAAATTAAATCGGCATTTATTAGATTTGCGCGTTTTAAATTCGCATCACTTAAATCCGCATCTCTAAGATTAGCATTTTGTAAGTTTGTCGCTATTAAGTTTGTATTTAACATTAAACTATTTCTCAGATTTGAGTTGCTTAAGTCGGCGCCAATCAGGTTTGCATAGCTTAAGTTGGAGTTTTTTAGCTTGGCGCCATTTAGGTTCGCTAGACTTAAGTTAGCATGGCTTAGGTTGGTATCTATTAATTTTGCTTGATGTAAGTCTGTGCTGCTTAAGTCTGGTTCTATATCAGGATTTTGTTGTCTCCATTTTACCCAGGTTAATGCACCTGCTCTTAGTAAAGTCAGATGCTCGAAATTTGCCATAGTTTAATAATCCTTGCTGTTTGCGGGGGTGGGGGTTGGGGTTGGGGTT
>NZ_RSCL01000044.1 GCF_003991905.1 Dulcicalothrix desertica PCC 7102
CATCCTTGCCCGCCCATAGTTTGAACGGGCAAGGATGCCCATTCCACAATATGGAGAATTAAATTTTTGGAAGTCCCTTAAAGGAAAACCCAAGCAGCGCAAAGAGTCAAAATTTGGTTTGATACGCCAACTTTATGAAAAAGGGCTAGAAGAACAAGATATTCGTAACCTCTATAGATTTATAGATTGGGTTATAATTTTACCAGAAAGGCTAGAAAATAAATTTTGGGAAGAATTAAAACAATTTGAAGAGGAGCAGAGTATGCCTTATCTTACCACAGGTGAGCGAATTGGTTACAAACGCGGTAGAGTTGAAGGACGACAAGAAGGAAGACAAGAAGGAAGACAAGAAGGAAGACAAGAAGGACGAGAAGAAGGACGAATAGAAGGTGAACAATCGTTAATTCTACGCTTGCTGTCACGACGATTTGGAGAATTATTGCCTCAAGTGCGCGTGCGTGTTGAGTCTATGAACTCAAGTGAGTTAGAAGCACTTGGCGAAGCGTTATTAGATTTTGCTAGTATTGATGATTTGAACAACTGGTTGCACGAACATTAAATAATAGGTTTGTAGTATTTGCGGCTTGAGAGGCAATGTTGTAAAAGTTACAGATTCTCTTAAGCCTGCTACTTAAAACTTTAATTATCTCTTGCGGATTTAATTAAATCGGCGCCAAATTCACCAATCATTCGAGGGATGCTTGCTTAAAAGCAGTATTATTGGGTAATGCCATCTGCCAATCTCGCAATGTTTCTACGTCAACAACAGGGTTAAGAAATTCTCCATAAGAACTTCAGCAATATGTAAATTGTCATAACACCAGTTCTCAATTTTTGCGGCGATGAAAGTAATCTACACTACAGATATTGGTTAAATACTCCAATTCTGTTTTTGTTATCGAAGGAAAGGACGCTAAATGGGTCTTTTCTATCACCCATCTCCATTCCAGGAGTACCTACAGGCATATTAGGAACAGATAAGCCAGAGATATTTGATTTTTTCTCAAGCAAACGTTTGATATCATTTGCCGGAACATGTCCTTCAATAACATACCCATCTATCATTGCTGTATGGCAAGATGTTAAGTTATCGGGAACTTGCAACTTCTGTTTTACTGCCTCAATATCAGATGTCGGAAAATCTTGGACAGAGAAACCCTCTGTTTTTAAATGCTTAATCCACCCACCGCAACAGGTACACTCAGGACTACGATACACGATTATATGCGGTGTTTGAGCTTTTAACGTTGGCTGAGTAATTGTGCTTGCATAGCTTACAGGAGCAGTGATTCCTAAAATACTTAACATGATTACTGTAGTTATTGCTACAATTGCAAGACTTGCTACGATAGAGTACAAACTGTTTCGGCGCCTCATTTTAAATTTCCTATAATATCGTCTAAACTTATAGTACATATTTTTTTATTATTAATGCTTTCAGGCGCCGTTTTGCCTACACAAAGCTCGCTGTTGTGTATGATTATGTATAAAAAGTATGCTAATTATAGATGTTCATCCTGTAAAATAGCGCTTATTTTGCGCTAAGTACTTAAGTTTTTAAATTGATTGTGATTATATTAACTAGGAGTGGGTGCGTGATGCTATAAGTAACTGCGCTTCGTTTCAGGATTTTAGGTTTTTGTATTTCTTTGGGTAGAGTTGATTTGAGTTAGTACTAATGCTATATTACATTAGCAGCTATTGCTGGTGCTGTTATAGTAAGTCGATGAGATTGTACTCCTTTCGAGATGTTGATATGAAGTCGCTTCAGGTTCTCTTGCTTGACAACAATCTTGAGGATGCCGATCTAATTAAAGCTACCTTGCGTCAGGGGGCCATTAATTGTGAATTATTGAGAGTGGAAACCCGCTCAGATTTCGTTGCAGCACTCGATAATAATGTATTTGACTTAGTTTTGGCTGATTTTGCGGTTCCTGATATTAATGGACTTTCTGCTCTAGAAATTGCCTGTAAAATTAGTCCTGATGTTCCATTTATTTTTGTATCTAGCAGTTTGGATGAGGAGTTAGAGATTGTAGCACTTAAAAATGGCGCCACCGATTATGTACTCAAACAACGTATAAAACGGTTAGTACCATCTGTAATACGGGCATTGCAGCAAATTCGAGATATTAGCGAGCGTAAATGTGCAGAACTCAACGCCAAATTTCTTGATAAAATTAGTCAAGACTTGGTGGATATAGATGATGTAGATAAGATTGTGCAATTGGTCGGCGAAAAGCTTTGGGGTTATATCAATACTTCAAGCTGTGTGTTTACCAAAATTAATTTGGCGACAGATGAAGCGTTAATTGAATATAATTGGCATCAAGATAATATACCGAGTTTGGTTGGCGCCTATCGCATTTCAGAGTTTGTTACCGACGAATTTTTAATCGCCGTCCAAACCGGAAAACCTATTGTTGTGAGAAATGTTAATACTGATAAACGTGTTTTTGACGCACAACGCTTTCATAAGCTTAAGATCGGTGCGGAACTTAATATCCCGTTAATTCGAGACGGGGAATGGAAATTTTCGTTTACTGTGTTTCATTCACAGCCTTATAATTGGCACGATGACGAAATTAAATTGATGCAGGAATTAGCGAACCGCATCTTTCAAAAATTGGAACGCACACGCGTCGAAACAGCATTGCGTGAATCTGAAGAAAAATATCGCACGTTGTTCGAGTCTATTGACCAAGGCTTTTGTATTTGCGAAGTGTTGTTTGACGAAAACGATAAACCAATTGATTATCGGTTTCTTGTAGTGAACCCAGTATTTGAAGCGCTTACGGGACTTAGGGAAGCGGCAGGTAAAACCATATCCTCTCTCGTGCCCAATATCGAAGCCTTCTGGTTTGAAATTTATGGTAGAGTTGTGAAAACTGGCGAACCCGTTCGGTTTGAAAATCAATCGAATGTAATGAATCGTTGGTTTGATATCAACGCTTTTCCCCTTGGCGAACCGCAAAGCCACAAGTTAGGCATCTTATTTACAAATACTACGGCGCGTAAAAAAATTGAACAGGAACGGGAGCGTTTTCTTGCCGTAGGTTCAGATTTGCAAGTAGTAGTTGGTATAGACGGTTACTTTAAATGGGCCAGTCCAACCTTTGAACGAATGCTTGGCTGGACGGTGGACGAAATGACATCGCGTCCTTGGACTGATTTCTTACACCCAGATGATATCGCTAGAACCGAAGCGGAAATAGAGCGTGTTTTGTCGGGTAACAAATCATTTGCATTTGAAAACCGTTATCGTCACAAAGATGGCTCCCAGCATTGGTTGCTTTGGAACGCACAGTCGTATCCCAAAGAACAGGTAGTTTACGCGGTTGCCGTTGACATTACTGAGCGCAAAATTGCGGAAATAGCTTTAATCGAAAGCGAGAAGCAAAGCCGAAATATCTTGGAGAGTATAAAAGATGGCTTCCTAGCGCTCGATTTTAACTGGGAATTTACATATGTAAATCAGGCAGCAGAACATTTGCTTGACTGTAATGCAGGCGCCTTGCTTGGTAAAAATTTCTGGGAATGGTTTCCTGGACTTGCGGATACTAAATTCGGGCAGCTTCACCGTCGCGTCATGCGTAACCGTGTGGCTGAGTCATTGACAGCGTTTTACCCAGACCATAATCGCTGGTATGAAGTTAACAGCTACCCAGCAAACAACGGAATTACAATTTTCTTCCGCAATATTACTGATAGTAAACAGGCAGAAGAAGCCTTGCGTCAAAGCGAATCTCGCTTCCGGCTCATGGTTGAAAGTGCCAAAGAATACGCAATTTTTACCCTTGACCTTAACGGCATAATTTCTAGTTGGAATTCAGGCGCCGAAAGGGTTTTGGGTTATACAGAGGCTGTTGCTATTGGTTGTAGCGGTCGGTTGATTTTTACACCAGAAGACAACGACATTAATAGAGCCGAGCAAGAAATGGAACTAGCCTTGACAGAAGGACGCGCAGAAAACGAACGTTGGCACATACGCTCTAATGGCAGTCGCTTTTGGGCAAGCGGTTTAATGATGCCATTGCTTTCAGAAGCGGGAAATGTGCAGGGATTTGTGAAAATTTTGCAGGACAAAACCGAGCAACGGCAAGCTCATGAACAAATTCAACAACAAGCACAGCAACTGCAACAAGCCAACCGAATTAAAGATGAATTTCTAGCGGTATTATCGCATGAATTGCGTTCACCTTTAAACCCCATTTTAGGCTGGTCAAAGTTACTTCAAACAGGCAAACTCGACTCTTCCAAAACCGCCCAAGCATTAAACGCCATTGAACGCAACGCCAAGTTACAATCGGAACTAATCGAAGATTTACTTGATGTCTCCCGAATTTTACAAGGCAAATTGTCTCTAAGTGTTCATCCAGTTGATTTGGCGCCGACAATTGAAGCTGCAATGGAAACAGTACAGCTAGCAGCACAAGCAAAATCAATCCAAATAAATGCAAAGTTTGAACCAAATATAGGACAAGTTTCAGGTGACGCAAATCGATTACAGCAAATAGTTTGGAACCTGCTGTCCAACGCAGTTAAATTTACCGACGTTGGAGGACAAGTAAGCATCGCTCTTAAACATCTTGGGAATACAGCCCAAATAATCGTCAGCGATAATGGTAAAGGCATTAACCCCGGCTTTCTTCCTTACATATTTGATTATTTTCGTCAAGAAGATGGCAGCATAACCCGAAAATTTGGAGGTTTAGGTTTAGGATTAGCAATAGTCCGTCACCTAGTAGAACTACATGGTGGAACCGTTTATGCAGAGAGTTTAGGCGAAGGGCAAGGGGCAAACTTTACTGTTACATTACCACTCATACCAAATTCTTGCCAAACAAACGTCGATAACAAAGCCTCCGAGTCATCCCTTAATTTAGATGGTATTACAGTTTTGGTAGTTGATGATAATACCGATACATTAGAGTTTATCGCCTCTATGTTGTCTATATATGGAGCATCAGTAACAGCCGTTAATTCAGGCGCCGAAGCTCTTGCAACTATAGTCCACAACAAACCAGATATATTAGTAAGTGATATCGGAATGCCAGATATGGACGGTTATACACTCATTCAGCAATTAATAACTTTGGCGCCGCAATATAGAACTATACCAACAATTGCCCTCACCGCATTCGCTGGAGAAATAAATCAAAAACAAGCTTTGCAAGCAGGATTTCAACGACATTTGTCTAAACCTATTGAACCACAACTCCTAATTACAACCATCAAAGAATTATTCAACGCATCCCTCATGTCATGAGTCGCGAACGAAGGGCGCAGTTTTCCCGCAGCGTAGCATCTTAGCATTATTGTACTAATATATATTGTGTCAACCAGCATTTTTCTGTCGTTGCATCTAATATCAATGTAGTGTAACATATCATGGTAAAGCGTAGTTAATCTGTGAATGTATATAACGCCACAAGAAGCACAAAGACGGTATGGTTTCCATCCAAGAACCCTAGTGGATTGGGCAAATGACGGAAAAATAGAATGTATCAAGTCTCCAGGTGGTCATAGACGGTACTCAGTATCCAGTCTCGAACAAATTAAATCTGGTTCAATAACCACAATTTTATATGCGCGCGTTTCAACAAGTTCTCAGAAAGATGATTTAAAAACACAGATTGAGTACTTAGCAAACCATTACCCAGGCAATGAGTGTATTACGGATATCGGTTCAGGACTAAATTTCAAGCGTAAGAAATTCATACAGGTGATGGAAAAAGTCGCAAAGGGTGAAGTTACAAATATTGTAGTTGCCCATAAGGATAGGTTGGCAAGGTTTGGATTTGACTTCATTGAATGGTTTTGTAACCTGAATGGCTGCAAGATAATTGTTTTAAATAATACCTACAAACCTCCGCATCAAGAAATGATGGAGGATTTTATGAGCATAATGCATTGTTTCAGCAGCAAACTTTATTTCCTGCGTAAGTACGAAAAAAAGATTTTAAATGAGGTTGACAAAACAGAGTAATTCTGTGATAATCGTTTTAAGCGAAGGAAAAACAGGGTGGTTTGTCAATGCTACAGAAAAAGAAAGGTTACAACATTGGAACTAAGTCTTTACAATGCAAATTGATTCGTAATGGGATTGAGTTGATTGAAACAAGATTGGCTTATAACGAAGTTGTAAATTTCTATTTTGCATTGATAAATACTTATCCGGAACACGTTTTGTCGGATGATTCTGAGTACTCAGGATGGAGAGCTTATGAATTACTAAGTAATCCAGGTAGCGAATTTGCACTTCCATTTGATATTCCATCTCAGTTAAAGCGTTCCGCAATTCGTAAGGCAATCGGTGCATGGGAATCGTGGAATACTTCATACCAGAAATGGAAGGATAGACCGAATAAAAAGAAACATCACCGACCTCCAGTACAGCCCAGAAAATTTAATTTTTCTCCCAGTTATGATGCTGGAGTTTGGAAGGATGACTTCGACGGAAATATCTTGCTAAAAATTAAAAATAAAGGTCAATGGAAGTGGATTAAATTTGATTATCAAAGTCGGTCATTTGTTCATGACCCTACAGGATTAAATGGTTGGCATAAAGCATCACCAAGCATTGTAATTAAAGGAAACAAGGCTTATCTAACATTCAGTTTACAAAAATATATTCCCGCTACAGGAGGAATTAAAAATCAACTTGCTAAAAACTCAGTACGAGTCTTAGGGGTTGATATGGATTTAGATCGTAATATTGCTATTCTTTCCGTTCTAGAAATCGACGCTAACGGTGTAGTTGTGGAAGTTGCACGACACTTCATATCTCAATCGAACCATACAAAGCGTAGGAAGAGACGACTAGGACGGATAGCAATCCGAATGCAAAAAACTGGAATTATAAATAAAGGTTTTTGTAATCGACGCTGGGAACAAATACACAATGCAGAAAGGGAAATGAGTAGAAGAGTTGCACGAAGAATTGCACATTTTGCTCATGATTGGAAATGTTCTGTAATTGCGTTTGAACATCTTACCAATTTAAAACCTTGTCGCGGAAAATATTCCCGTCGTTCAAATCAAAAACGAGCTTATTGGTTAAAATCTAAGGTGTTTCAAGAAACCAACCGGATAGCGTATCAAGACTATGGGATACTAACTACTCGTGTTAACCCCAGATACACTTCAAGATTAGACCCTTGGAATAACGAATTGTACAGGATTAATTTACACAGTGGTGAAGTAGCAATACGCATGATTCATGACGGGAAATTAGAACCAAAATATGAACCAGGTGCTGACTTTGTGGTTAATCCTAAAAATTGTTATTCTGCCCATTCCGGTTTAAACGCTGCTCGAAACATCGGATTAAAAGCAATAATACGACATCGAACTAACGCAGTCTTTGTACTGCGGAAAGCCTAGCTTAGTAACAGATTAGGTATGCAATGAATCTTGAGCGGTAAGCAACGACCACATTCATTGTATTGGGCTTGGGTAGTCTGCCTGTAAAATTCCTACCATCCTACGTACCATGTGGTTGAGTTTAAGACTCGCTTGCTACTGGTCACGACTACAGAGGAGTTTTGCGAAGTGAACAGCAAAAAACGAGTTTTTCTTACGATTTACTACGCTTTGTTGACTACTCTTTATAGAAAATTTATAATATCCATAACTGATTACGATTATGTTAGGTCAATTACTAGGCGGACGTTATAAAATCGTCCAAAATTTGGGCACAGGTAGCTTTGGTCATACTTACATTGCTTTAGACCTCAAACTTTTGGCTCTTCCGTAATTAGCGTGCTAAATTATTTAAAAATAATCTTGAAATTCTTACTAGGCTTTTATTACAGCCATTTTTGATTACAATAATGCATTCTAACTAAAATGTACGACTATAAGCGCCGCGTTTGCCTTGATTTTAAAGGAAAGTTATCGACTGAGATTAAAATTTAGCACGCTAATTCCGGAAGAACCGAACTAATCAAACTATGTAGAAGACCCGCTATTAAGCTACTTAGAAAGGCACTTTTGTGCAGGCAAGAATTTTCTGAACCTGAGAGTAATTTTATTACATATATGGCTGGATTTTCTCATCATGAATTTGCAAGAAATAGTTAACCGTTAACTGCTAGGAGATAAATTAATGGCACCTATCAATATAGTTCGGGTACGCACCATCTCACTAAGGAGTTACAAGTGTAAACACCCAGTCCCAGCGTTATATTGTTCGCACAAGTACAAACTGTGAGATTATTTTGTCGTGTCCCGTTTAAGCTTTTGTTGGTGCTGAATAATTCGTTTAATTCGTGTCCCGTGATTAGAAAAGGCGCCCCAAGTTTATCACAAAGGGCGCCCATCATAGATTTAAATTAGCTTTTAAGCAGCAAGTTCGTCTTGATTTTCTGGCTCTTCTTGCTCTGAGACTGATATCAATTTAATGTGCTTTCTTCCGATATTGATGGTAAATTCATCTCCAGGTTTCAAGCCCAATTGTTTTGTATAAGCTGAACCTACAAGCAAATTGCCGTTAGATTGCACTGTAATTCGATAGTTTGGACTGCGGCCGACATGACCATGCTCATCCGAACGGGTATCAAATGATATCTCTTCTGCATCAAGTAGAGCATTGAGGAATTTCATCATGTTAACTCGCTCTATGCCGTTCTTGGTGACGCTATAGTAGCCGCAGGCCTTAGCTTTTTCTTCTTTACTACTGTTCGGCATTTCTTTGACTTTGCTAACTAATGCCTCACCTTCCAAGGGCTTAATTTCTTTGACTTTTTTAGCCGATGCCTTGTTTTCTTCGGGTTTGACTTGTTTGACTTTTTTCGCTGATGGCTCGCGCTCTTCAGACTTCGTTATTTTTTTTCTCGCCATATTGATACAGTTTAGTTACGAAATTAAAGTGAAATTTTGAGGGCATTACTTTTATTGTATAGAAGATATTTCTTTTATGCCAATGATAATTCGCGCCTTCAGGTACATTTTTTTTGTTGCCGCAAACTATCCTACCATAAATATATATATTACGGATAACATGAAAGCTTCGTTTACCAGATTTTTTAGCTTAGAGTAACTCACGCACTAACAAATTCAATCACAATGGGTACAAATGAACCAAATTAGAAGACATGTTGTAATATCACAATTGGCGCCTAATGGTAGAAAAAAATAGGATCATTTGAAAAAAATTAATATTACCTTACTCTTGATTGTACTCGCCACAACACTGTATAAATTCCATTTTTTTCTAATAGTTGCTCGTGTTTGCCTGCTTCTACTAATTGTCCATATTCCATAACGTATATGCAATCGGGATTACGGATGGTAGAAAGACGATGGGAAGACAGCTATTGTGGTTCTATTTACTGTAATTTTTTCTAAGGAACGTTGGATTGCGGCTTCGGTTTCGTTGTCTACGGCTGATGTGGCTTTGTCTAATATTAAGATGGGTGGATTTTTTAATACTGCTCTGGCAATGGCAATTCGTTGTCTTTATCCATCCGATAGTTTTTGACCTCTTTCGCCTACTATTGTTTCATACTTAAGGGGAAGTTGGGTAATAAATTCATGTGCTGCGGCTATTTTAGCAGCGTTGATTACTTCTTCGTCTCTGGCGCCAAAGCTTCCGTAAGCGATATTTTCTGCGACTGTGCCATGAAATAAAAATACATCTTGGCTAACTAAACCGATACTGTGACGTACATCATGTAAGTCTAAATTTTAAATATTTATACCGTCTATTGTAATTGTACCATCCGTTACATCATAGAATCTGAGCAAGAGTTTAACTAAGGTGCTTTTACCAGAACCTGTAGAACCAACGATGGCAATGGTTTTTCCGGAACCGATATGTAAAGATAGATTTTTGATGATTGGTTGATATTCTGTTTGATAACTAAAACTGACATTTTTAAATTCAATCTCCCCGCGCGCCTTATCTACGTCTAAATGTATATCACCTGTGTTAATTTGAATTGGTGTATCTAATAAATCCATAACTCTATCTACAGAAGCCATTGTAGTTTAATTGCTTTATTATTACTCTTTCTATACGCTTCACTCTCAATTCTTAATCGAGCATTTTCATATTCTTCCGCAGTAAAGCTCTTTATTGTTGTAATTCCACTAATATTATTTGCCAATTGTCCGTTAAGCAAACTAACCTTTTCCGGTTCTTTCGTACATAGCGTGCTAAATTTTAATTAAAATTTACAAGTATGCTTTATTTACAAGGCTTATAGGCACTTATAGTTTAAATTTAAGCGATAAAAAACCGTTCTGAAGGTAGCAATGGCTGTAAGATAAACCCAGCAAGAGTTTTAAGCTTATTTTACCACAAGTTTAGCACGCTAAGTACGCAAGAGCCGCAGTTCCCCATTTATGTAGAAGCATGTTTGGTAGTTGCGACCATCGTATTTTAGTACCTGCGGTAATAATAATGGGGGCAATTATGGCGTTAATCGCAGATTTAATGTGTACTATTCCTGGAAACCAAACTGTGCTACCATTAAACTCAGTCACTGCCTTAATTAGTACACCTGTTGTTTCCTGGGTAATTTTACGTCGATATTATATCAAATAAACAATTACCAGAACGATAATTATGGAACAGCGGCAATTTTGTACTATTCCGCGCAAGGTTGCCATAATTGGGCAAGGAACTTGGAAAATTGACACCGACGACTACGACTGTGACTCAGCAATTGCTGCACTAAGTCAAGGTTTGGAACTTGGCATGACCCGCAGATATTAATGAAGGCGGGTTAATTGGATAGGCACCTTGTGTATTCAAATTAATGAGAAGTTATGGTATTTAATATAGTAGGTGACTTAAAAGTAATTCTCAATAATTAATGAGTAAATCAACCTCATCTTTGGGGAGAAATTTTCTATTGTCGCTAACTTTGCCTGTTGGAGGCTTAATTTTAGCGGTAACTGCTCTCCTGGTATGTTTAGTTTTTAGCGTTTCGTTTGGCGCCGCCGATATTCCGCTTAATCAGATATTAAGTGCTTTTACTCAGTTTGATGGTTCTAGAGAACACCTAATTGTTCAGACTGTGCGCTTACCACGTTCAATAATTGCAATGCTGGTAGGCGCCGCAATGGCTACTGCTGGTGCAATAATGCAAGGTATAACTCGTAACCCTCTTGCTGACCCTGGTATTTTAGGTGTTAATGCAGGCGCTGCTTTTGCTGTGGTAATTAGTATTTTCGCGTTTGGTGCTTCAACTCCAAGCACCTATATTTGGTATGCATTTGCAGGCGCCGGAGTCAGTGTTTTTAGTGTATACTTCCTTGCATCGCTGGGACGTAGTGGTGTTACCCCTCTCAATCTTACTATTGCAGGCGCCGCTGTGAGTGCATTACTTGCTTCACTAACAACAGGTATTCTCATTGTCAGTCAACGTACTTTAGAAGAAATTCGCTTTTGGCTAGCTGGTTCGTTAGCTGGTATTGATGAAGGCATTATTGTTCAAATACTGCCTTACATAATTATTGGTTTGATAATCGCATTCGCTTTATCTAGACAAATCACAATTTTAAGTCTGGGGGAGGATGTGGCGAAGGGATTAGGGCAACAAACTTTATGGGTAAAAATTGCAGGTGCCGTTAGTGTTCTACTTTTAGAAGGTGCTGCGGTTGCGGCTGCTGGGTCAATAGGATTTATTGGTTTAGTTGTTCCTCATATTGTTCGTTTTATAGTTGGCACTGATTATCGTTGGATTTTACCTTATAGTGCCGTTTTTGGAGCAATCTTACTTTTAGGTTCTGATGTCTTAGCGCGATTAGTAATTAGACCCCAGGAAATTCCCGTTGGAGTTATGACCGCTTTAGTTGGGGCGCCGTTCTTTGTTTATTTAGCGAAAAAGAAGGTGAAGAAGTGAAATCACTCGTTATTCGTTCTCCCAAACTTGGTATTTCTTTAAGATTGCAACGCCAAGTTCCTGGTATATTTATTATCTTGACATTTATTACTGTTGCGGCAATGGTAATTAACACCTCCGTTGGAGAATACCCGACTCCACCGTTGGTTGTAATTAAAACTGTATTAGGAATAGATACAGGAAACCCTGATTATGCGTTTGTAATTAATACCTTAAGATTACCGAGAACTTTAACCGCTTGCTTAGTGGGCATAGCACTGGCAATTTCTGGAACAATTATGCAAGGTTTAACTAAAAACCCTTTAGCTGACCCTGGCATTATTGGTGTAAACGCAGGCGCCAGTCTAGCGGCTGTTAGTTTAATAGTACTGTTGCCGAGTTTACCTGTAGGAGTTTTACCTCTATCTGCCTTTACTGGTGCGTTACTGACTTCTTTGGTAATTTATTTATTGGCATGGGATAAAGGAACTCATCCGATTAAATTAATTTTGATTGGTGTTGGAATTGCCTCTGTCGCAAGTGCTTTTACTAGTCTAATGGTGACATTCGGTAATATATATGATGTCAGTCAAGCTTTGGTTTGGTTAGCGGGTAGTGTTTATGGTCGAACTTGGGAACAGGTTTTTTCTTTACTACCTTGGATAGTTGTATTTGTACCTTTATCTATAATGAAGGCGCCGCAATTGAATACTCTAAACTTAGGAGATGATATTGCTAAAGGGTTGGGTAGTCGGGTGGAATGGCAACGCAGTTTTTTACTATTAATTAGTGCGGCACTTTCAGGAGCAGCAATTGCAACCGCTGGAACAATCGGTTTTATCGGCTTAATTGCTCCCCACATCGCGCGGCAGTTAGTTGGTGCAAATCATCAAGGTTTAATTCCAGTCGCAGGAGTAACAGGCGCCATGATTGTAGTAATATCTGATTTTATTGGGCGTACTGTTTTTGCTCCGATAGAATTGCCTTGTGGTATCGTAACTGCTGTTATTGGGGCACCGTATTTTGTGTATTTGTTAGTCAAAAGTCGTAAATCTTTATAAAACATGTCAAACTTAATAACAGCAAATAATCTAACTCTTGGTTATGATAACGCTACGATTATCAAAAATCTTGATTTGACCATACCCCAAGGACAAATCACAGCATTAGTCGGCGCCAACGGTTGTGGCAAATCTACATTATTACGTGGATTAGCAAGATTACTTAAACCTAGTAATGGAACAGTATATTTAAATTCAGCAGATATATTTAAATTATCTACTAAAGATGTCGCTAAACAGTTAGGAATACTCACTCAAGGACCAGTGGCGCCGGAAGGTCTAACAGTTCGCGACTTAGTAGCTTGCGGACGTTTCCCTTACCAAAACTGGTTACAACAATGGACAAAAGAAGATGAGCGCTTGGTAGAAGTAGCTTTAGAGACAACTGGAATCAAAGAACTTGGTGAACGCGAATTAGATACTTTATCTGGTGGACAAAGACAACGCGCGTGGATTGCAATGGCATTAGCGCAGGACACAAATATTTTACTATTAGATGAACCGACTACTTTTTTAGATTTGGCACACCAAATAGAAGTATTAGATTTATTATTTGATTTGAACCAAAATCAACAGCGAACAATTGTAATGGTGCTGCACGATTTAAATCAAGCTTGTCGTTATGCTGATTATCTTGTTGCTGTTAAAGGGGGCACAATTTTTGCAGCAGGTAGACCAGAAGTTGTGATGACACAAGAAATGGTGTTGGAAGTATTTGGTTTGGAATGTCGAGTTGTACCTGACCCAGTAGCAGGGACACCCATGTGTGTACCAATTGGAGGAAAGGCAAGAAAGTTGGCAACGGATGTAACGGATGTAACGGATAGGTAATTTAGATAATTTGGTCAGAAAAACGGATGAGTTATTTAGAATCACTCATCCGTTACATCCGTCAATAATCCGTTGCCAAGTTTACTATTTCGGACTTTGGGTTGCAATGGCTAACTTGGCGCCTTTTACCTGACGCACTTTATCCATCACCTCAACAATCTCACCGTGTTCTACCGTTTTGTCAGCATTAATAATCACTACCGATTCTGGATTTGCACCTACTAATGTACGCACCTTTTCAGTTAAAGCATCAATGCTGGTTGGTACTTTATTCACACTGACTTCACCCTCTGCATCGACTGTCACAGTGATTTTAGTGGGGATTTGCGATTTTTGCGAAGTCGCTGCTTGCGGTAAGTTTACTGGTAAACCTTCTTGCCGTGTTAAAAATAGCGTTGACATGATAAAAAACGTCAAAATCGCGAATATCACGTCAATCATTGGCACAATATTAATTTGTGCTGGAATATCTGCCTCATCTTGTAATCGCATAATTTCTTTCTCCTCCTTTCTCGTAACGACGACGATAAAGTAGCTCTAACTGTCCACCATATTCTTGCATGAACGCAATTTGACGCTGATATAGTCCTCGGAAAGTATTAGAAAACATTAAGGTGAAAATCGCAACAATTAATCCTGATGCAGTAGATACCAACGCTTCACTGATACCCGATGTTACACCAGCAGTCTTTGTACCACCTACATCACCTAGATTGAGTGAAGCAAACGATGCGATTAATCCTAATACAGTTCCTAACAAACCTAACAACGGCGCCAAAGAAATAATAGTCTCGAATATATTATTGAATCGCTTCATAATCGGAATTTCTGCTTGCGCTTCACTTTCGAGTGCCAAACGAAATTCCTCTGGATTAGCTCCTTCTAACTCTAGTGCAGAGAGAAAAATACGCGCGATTGGTAAATCTGTATTCTTTTGCAGTTTATCCAACGCACCAACGACATTATCCAAGCGGTAAAGATTTAAAACTTCGCGGACTACTTTATTCTGACGATGGGTAATGCGATACCAAAAACGAACTCGCTCGATAATTAGCGCGATTGCAGCAACGCTGAAACCAAGCAGGGGCCACATGACAATACCACCAGCGGCAAATAACTTATCTATTCCCATATCCTCCCATATCCTTTTATAAATCTCAGATTTGCGTTTAGCTACAAGGGTTTCAAACTACCAAACACATTGTCAGCAAAATTTGAAATATGTTGCGATAATATCTCATCTTTATGTATATCATAATGACATTAAGTTAAGATTTTTTTCAAGCTTGATTTGTATCAATTGTGTAAAGGATTGGTATACTAGTCGAAAGTGAAGGGGCGAGTAATACTCAAAAATGCTCTCTAGACATCTTATTGATTAGTGGAACTAGTCGCTAAAAATGTGCTGGTTTTCTAGTTGACTTATTAATTACATAACTTTATAGTACATATAGTGAGAATAAGTAGCAATAAATTATGAGTTTCTCCAACACCGCTTTTAATCAACGTGAAAAGGAATCTAAAGCTCTGAGGGGTTTTCTCACTCTGAGTCTGATTGGTTCTTTGGGTATACATGTAGGTGTATTAGCTTCCGGTATCGGAAATTATCTAACTAGGGCGCCTGAAGTGAGTGAAGACCCAATAGAATTTGCGGTTGTTGATACTCCGTCGGAGAAACCAAAAGAAGAACCTTTGGAGAAACCAAAAGAGACTGCAAAACTAGAACAAGACACAAAAGTTCTGACAAGTTCGGCAAGTAAACCTTCAACAGAAGGAATAGTGTCTAACAATACAAAAGTGGAGCCACAAACAAAAATAGAATCGCCTTCTGTACCAAAACCCGTACCAATACCAATACCAGTACCGCAAAGACAAACAGTAGTGCCACCTCAACCAACACAAAGAATAGTTGAGGAAGCAAAGGTAGTACAGCCAGAAAAAATTCAACCCAAAGTTGAAAGAGCAACTACCCAAAATACAAACTCAGAAAGACCAATACAACCACGTCAAGTTGCATCATCAAATAGTAATCCTGTTCGTACCAACACCAATACATCTTCGCAGTCTGCAAATACTCCAAGCCAAAATAATAATTCTGATGCACTACGCGAAACGCTGCGAGGTGTAAGAGAATCACGTAGCCAAAGTGTTGCTAGCAGTGCCGAAGGTTCAGGAACACCTGGTAATGGAGATACAGGAACCCGTGGAAGCGGCGCCCCTGGTGGTACTACTGCATTAACAGGTAGTGGTACAGGTATTACAAGTAATACAGGAACTGGTGGAGGAAGTGGTGGTACAGGAACTACTGGGGCTGGTACAAGTGGCAGTGGTGGTACTGGTACTACTGGTTCAGGTTTAGGCAGAACTGGAAATAGTAGCGGTGCTGGTATTGCTTTAAACCCTGGTGATGGTGGTACAGGTACCCGTAATTCAGAAGGTAATGGTAGACAACGAGTCGCAACGGCACCTACAACTCCCAAATTACCAAGCAACAGTGGAGACGACGATAACTCACGCCGTAGCGGTGATGGTCGTGCTGCCTGTCGCGAATGTAAAGTTAAATACTCAGAACGTGCCCGTCGTCGAGGTGCAGAAGGACGAGTAGAAGTATCTGTTGATACAGACAATGAGGGTAGAGTTACCAATGTAAAGTTAGCTCGTTCGAGTGGAGATAGAGACCTTGACGAAGAAACCCTAAGACAAGCGCGCGAGTGGAAGTTAAAGCCTTCCGAAAGCGGAAGACAAGGAGTAAATATTGGTACAGAGTTTGCAATTTCTGGTTCACGACGTTATCGTGATGTCCAAAAACGTCGGCGAGAGCGTGAAGAGCGTTCAAGGCAGGAGCAAGTAGCATCTAGCACTAGTAATAATGAATCAAGTACACCAAGACGCAGGCGCCGTATATTAGAAGCGAATGCCAACACGGCAACCAGCGATGTACCAACAACATCAACAAGACGGCGCCGCAGCTTTGGCACTGAGTCACAGCAAGCATCTTCTAATTCGTCTGAGTCAACAAGTAATAGATTAAGTCGTCGTTTACGTCGTCAAACCGAAGTTACTTCAGCACCAGAAACTACTCCTAGACGGGTGCGACGTTCTTCTGAAGGAGAAAATTCTATCGGTAGTCGCTTGCGTCGTCGTACAGAAAGTGAATCATCAACTCAGCCAACACCACGTCGGCGCCGGGAAGTTACAGCCGATGTCCGAACATCTGGTCAAACACAACCAACTCGCAGACGGCGCCGGGAATTTAATCAATCTTCTCCTGCATCAGATTCTAGCAGTCGTTTACGCAACGCTTTACGTCGCAGTCGTGAATCTACACCTGCCGCTGCTCCCAGCACTGGTAGTACAGAAGATTAACTTTTTATTACTGGTAAGAAGTTGAAAATGTGAACCGTGGTTCACATTTTCATAGGCACCTAATTTTAAGTGTATAAAGTAACAGCTTTGTACTGATATAAAAAACATCCTCAGCAAATTAGAATGCTAAGGACTATATAAATATTCTCTCCTGCTATATATATCTCGAAACTATAAGAAGTTATGCAATCGGTACTAATTCCACAACTAATGCAATTAACTCAACACAAAAGTTTATCACTCGTGTATATTTATTTGCTCTAAGTTAAAATAAAAAGTCGATTTTTTCTCAAGATAAATACGCAAATCAAGATTTTTATGTATTATATTGGGTCACGTACCTACGTGTTTATGTCATTATTTCTCGATAATATTCTACCATCTGGTGCCCAATTGCATCCCAGCTAAATGAATTCAAGGCACATTCTTTTGCGTTAGCTCCTCGTTTTATTCTTTCTTGGGGGTTTTGCAGTGCTTGGATGATAGCTTCGGTGAGAGAGTTAATTTCTGTTTTACTTACCCATCCCGATTGACTATTATATATTTCATGCCATATGTGTACTTGGTCAGATATAACTACGGGTCTACCTGCAACCATTGCTTCTGCTACTGCTATTCCAAAGTTTTCGTAGTATGAGGGTAATACAAATATGTCGGATGCTTCGAGTAGTGCTGATTTGGAGGCGCCTGTGACAAACCCAGTAATAGTAGTATGTTGATGTAAGGGTGAGTTTTCTAATTGTGTTCTAATGGATGTTTCGTAATTGGGGTCTTGGGGATTTGTACCAGCTAGAATAAAATGAAAGTTCAATCCTTGTGCTTGAATTCTTTCTAAGGCGGGTATTAATAAGTCTAAACCTTTTTTAGGGTCTATCCGCGACATAAATAAAATTATTGGCACATTTTCTGATATGCAATATTTAGCACGAATATTTTCTTCACTTTGATTTGCTGAGGGTGTTACACCTAGTGGCAATATAATATCGCGTGTTTTTACTCCAAATCGTTCTGATACTTTTGCCTCCTGATTACTGGTAAAATGTAAAGCCGAGGCGCCTGCAATGTTAGAACGTTCTAAGAATGCTGCATATATTTTTTTGAGATATTTCTTTTTACGTAGGTCAGCAGGGTCAAGTGTACCTAGTGGACGCAATATATAAGGTAACTTGTTTTGACGACATATTGCCGCTGCTGCACTCGTAACCGGAGAAAATAATGCATGAAGATGTGCTACATCATATTCATGTGCATGTTCATTTAACCATTTTAATAATGAAAGCGAAAATTTATAACGACGAAACGGTACACAACGAAAATAAATTATTTCATACCCGTCTCGCTTTATCGGTTGCTGCAATGGTACATCTAAAGGTTTTTGTCCTGTGTCACCATTACTATCTGTTGTTAGTATAGTGACTTCGGCGCCATGTTTTACTAACGCAGGCGCCAGTCCCAACACCATTTGACTTGGGCCACCGTATATTAATGATATAGATGGCACTATTTGTAATATTTTCATTTTGTTAATATTTCTTTATAAAAGTCTAACTGCTGTTTCGCCAAAGCTGTATTAGTATATTGTGACATCGCTTTGGCATAACCCAATTGTCCCAAATTATGCGCTAACTCTGGGTCTTCGATCAACGCAGTCAAACAATTTGCTAACGAGTTTACATTACCTTCCGGAAATATCATCCCAGCATTTCCAATCACATGAGGTATTTCCCCAGAGTCAGAACCTATCACTGGTGTTTGACATGCCATCGCCTCTATTATCACATGTCCAAATTGCTCTTTCCAACCGACTGACGTTAAAGTTTTGAATTTATATGTTGTTTCTGATGGCAATACCAAAGTACTCATCAAATTAATATAATTACAGACTTCGTGATGCGGTACACTTTCAACGATGATTATTCTATCTTCTAAATTAGCCGCACGCGCTTTCTGTAATAATTCATCTTTGAGTTCTCCTCTTCCCAACAACAAACACTTCCACTCTTTATGCTTTATTGTTTCCAACGCACTCAATAACGTCATTATGCCTTTTTCTGGTACAAATCTACCAACAAAGCCAATAATAAACTCACCGAGTTTAAGATTTAATTTTTCACTGAGTTCAGGTTGAAGTTTGGGGGTAAAGAGGTTTTCATCGATTCCTAATTGTGGCATAACTTTGATTTTGCCGTTATATCCACGTTGTCTAAGAATGGAGGCGCCGTCTTGGTTGCCTGATATAATACCGTGAGTATTATCTAAGTTATATTTTTCGAGTAGAGAAGCGACTTTGTTGAGTGAGTATGGTAAATTCCACCAGGTAAAGAAGACGTTTTTAGCTTTGAGTGCTAAAAGTTTGTTCAAGGTTATCATTTCAGCATACGCTAAACTTTTGGCACCTTGCTCAACTTGAATTATATCAGGACGGAATGATTTAAGTAAGGGTACTAAATCGGTGCCGAATGTCAGTAAACCTTGATGGTTTTGACTAAAGTTAGAAACTGGGACTATTCGGAAATTTCCTTCGTCTTGATATTGAGTTTCGATGATTTTGTTTTGAACTCCACCAGGTTTCCATCGTTTGGGAACGACTACTGTAACCTGGGTATCCTCTTCGAGTCGAGAAAGTGCGCGGAGTTTCTCGCAATTGAGGTCTACTATATATGTATGACTAGCAACTAATATTTTCATGGTTTGATATATATAATTTCTTCTCTTTCTTCCTTTGCGTACTTTGCGTACTTTGCGGTTTGTTTATTTGAACCGCACTCGTTCGCAAAGGCACAAAGAAAGGGAATAAATTCAGGCGCCTACGGTATCATCAAGACGGGTATATATTTGTCCATCGTTCCATTTGGACTGAATAACAGTACCTAAAGCTTTGAAAAATCCGAGAGTATAGAAGACAAAGCGCGTTAAAATTTTAATTGGCGAACCGCTTTTATGACAAGGTGGGCGCCCAAGTACATGGCAGTCGAATAAACGCGCGTATAATCTTAGTGCCTGGTTTGCGGTAAGATTTTTTAAACCCATCAAAAAATGATTATGGTAAAAGGTGAGTTGATATTTTGGTGAACGTGTACTGATATCGTGACAACCACCCGTTTCTTCCCCGATATGAATAAGATGTGCTTCGGGGTCGTACCAAATTTTATATCCTGTTTGACGTAATCTTAAACAAAAGTCTGATTCTTCCCGTACTGCACTACCACGAAATCTTTCATCAAAGTGTAAACCGTGTTTGAAAAAGATTTCACGACGAAACGACATGTTACACCCCCTTGCGGTTAATACTTGTTGGGGTTTGACGGTGTGAACTAAGTCGATATAATACCAAGCAATACCTGGGTCCATTGCTTGGGGTGGTAAATAATCGATGCTTTTATAGTTTGCGTCACCTTGAGTACGACCTATAGAAGCATCTGCCATTTTCATTCGGTCAAATACTCTTCCTGCTACAGCGCCTACTTCTGGGTTATCGATAAAGTTTTGAGCATGAGCCTTTAAAAATCCAGGTTCTACTTTTACATCATCATCGATAAATAAGATTATCTCACCAATTGAGCGTCGCACCGCATAATTTCTGGCGCCGGGTAAACTTGCCCAGTTCAAACGGAACCATTTAATTTTGCAACATTTGGTTTGTTGCTGTAAATAAGTTTCTATTTCAGGTTTATGTTGGGGGGTTTGGTCTACAACAATAATTTCGTAGTAAGGATAATCTTGGTTTAAAATATCATCGATACTGTCGCGTAAAGGTTCTTCACGCCCATAAGTCGGTATTATTACTGATATATACGGTAAATTCATTTTAATTTATAACTCCTAACTAATGTACGGGCGGGTTTATTTATATCTTGGAAAATAATGTAAAATTTAGGTGAACCCGCCCCTCCTAACTTTTCTTCTTTTTAACTTTTGTGGTCTCCACCCTTTCTAATTGTTCCTCTTTGAGTCGTTCGATTTTATCGATTTCCGGAAGTTTTAATAAAATTCCAGCGGCAAACCAGTAATATACAGCTACCGGGTCAACATCAAGAGGATAGTAATAAGTGTTGTAACTTATAAACAATATAAACACCCACATAGTCGCAGCGTAACTGCGGAAATTACGGTTTTTTATTTTTCGATAGGTTTTGAAGCAAATAATAGTCAAAAATGTTACAAATACTATCCAGGCAATTAGCCCAATTATGCCGACTTCGTGCAATACTTTGGGGTAGTATGTTTCGACTAATTTAGTTTCACCCATTGCACGTGCGGAGTTGGTAGCACGACCAAGACCACTACCAAGGGGACCATCAACGTTTTTCCAAACTTCCTCGAATTGGTTGACAATAAATTCTTGAGGAGGAGAAGCTTCCCAACGACTGGTAAAGCTTTCGGTACGTTCTGCAACAACAGTGGGGTTACTGACCATCGCGATACCGAGAATTAATACAAGTCCTCCAAACATGGGAATAAATTTTTTCAAGTTACCGAGTTGTCCTGTGAGTAATAGACAGAGAATGAAACACACAGGGACTAAAGCTAGAGCAATACGCTGTCCAGAAATAACAGCATTGATGAAAACTACAACTAAAGACCCTAAGCTGATACCTTTCCAAAGTATTGAGGGGTCGCTAAATCCGGTTGCGAAGGTAAAAAACGTGCTGGATATTAAAAACCATGCCCATTGCCACGGCGCCACAAAGGTTCCGGGTAAACGTATCATACCTTCAGAGGGGCTATAAATTAGGGCGCCGCCGAAATAACATCGAGCATCAATAGAAGCTTTATATAAAGCGTCACCAGTAGCGTTACGAGTACCTTCGCAGACTCCAACTAACAGCAGCAAATATTGAATAATTCCTAAAATACCGCAAATAAGAATAAATATGACTTGTAAGCGTGACAGTCGTAGAAAATCTCTTTTATCGCGAATACTATAATAAATGCAGCTAATTAACGGAACATAACCTAAAAATACTTTGAGTCCCAATAAACCCATACCAATAGGGAACTCCTTTGGAGCAGGTTTAAACGGCAAAGAAGGGGGAGGGTTGAATTGTTGGGGGACGTTAACAAATAATAGAGTTAAAGCGCAACACCCAAGTAAGATATATAACGGGGTTTTAATCTCTTGGGGGATAAGCAAGGGTAAACGTTCTTTTTTCAGCTTTTGCCATAACCCGATTAAAGCCGGTAAATAGAAAGCATCCTTAGCGAGTTGTAATATAGGACTATTGCCGATGTAATACGTGATAGTACCACCAAATGGCACATAAGCCATAAAAGCGATTAAAGCTGGGACAGGGTATTTGTAAGAAAGGGAAATAGAAATTACCCCTAGAACACCGGGTACAGCAACTTTAATACCACCGACCAAGAATAGAATAACACCAAGAAACAACCCGGCACCGACAGCCGCAGAAAGAAAATTAATCAACTCTTTCTTAGCTTGAGCAGCTTTACGCTTTTGTGTCAATCTTTGCTTCAAGTCAATTTCAGAATCTTGCGACTTTAACTTCGACTTTGACTTCGACTTCGACTGAGTAGATTTTCGTGAAATAGGAGTATCCGTCATTGTTCAATAGGCAATAACACATAAAACCTGTTATACACCCTTTTAGCTAGCAAACCCGGTATCGACTTCTAGCAAAAATACGATTTAGGAAAAAATTGGCAAAAAATCGAAAAATTAACAAAGTCGGGTGCGTCTGCAACGAAGCAAAAAATCAAAGTGCTGTGACGCACCATCTTTAATTATCTGTTGAACCTACGATATTGTACATCGGTAATAAATTGTGAGAGATAAAAAAGGAAGCAAGCATCATCAATAGTTTTATTGTACTAATTAAAATTAGAGGTGTTAATAGTGAATTAGCTCTCCAGCAAAAAAACAGGCGCCTATTTTCAGAAATTATTATTGCCATAAAAGAAGTATCGTCTATACAATAAAAGTAATACCGTCAAAATCTCAATTAATTTCGTAACTGAACTGTATCAATATGGCAAGAAAGAAAATAACAAAGTCTCTTGAAAACAAGGCATCAGCTAAAAAAGTAAAACAAACTAAGCCCGAAGATACTGAGGTATCAGCTAAAAAAGTTAAGCAAACTAAGTCCGAAGATACTGAGGCATCAACTAAAAAAGTTAAGCAAATCGAGCCTCTAGAAGGTAAGGAATTAATTAACAAAGTCAAAGAACTGCCAAATAGCAGTAAAGAAGAAAAAGCTAAAGCGTGCGGCTACTATAGCGTCACCAAAGACGGTATAGAGCGAGTTAACATGATGAAATTCCTCAATGCCCTACTTGATGCAGAAGAGATATCATTTGATACCCGTTCGGACGAGCATGGTCATGTCGGACGCAGTGCTAGCTACCGAATTGCAGTGCAGTCTAACGGCAATTTGCTAATAGGTTCAGCTTATACAAAACAATTAGGCTTAAAACCAGGGGATGAATTCACCATCAATATAGGTAGAAAACATATTAAACTGGTATCAATTTCAGCAGAGCAAGAAAATCAAGAAGAAGTAGCTGCTTAAAAGCAAATACAAATCAGCGATTTGGAGGCGCCCTTGGTAATTTACTTCGGGCGTCAAGAATTATCTGTACTAGAACAAAGTTAAAAAAAATACCAGCAAGATAGGAATATTACTCAAGAAATATCAACAATTAAGTCAAATAAATGTTATTCATAACGAGCTAAATGAGTATTCGCTCTTCTTTACAATATTTACAATTAGCTCAAAGAAAACTCAACGCATCAAATTTGGCGCCAAGGGAAAAATCTTTTATTGAACCCGAACTAGTTGTTGGTTTAGAAACTATTCATGATGACCAAGGAAATTATCCTCAAGTTTTAGAAATTACAAGAAAATATCTCAATTAATTAATTATTTTTTTTATACCCTGTACACTCAGTATAAAACCTCAAACTCTTGGTTTAGCAAGAAAAATCCGTAAAAATAATGTAGCTTTATTGTCATGCTTTTTACTAAGCACAAGTATATACGGAGAGGTGCAAGATATAAGCCCTTCGACGGGCGCCGCGCGAGAACTAAAATATGAAACAAGCACATTTTTTAAAATTCTTACTATATATGGATTTTGGAATGTGCTAGTTAGTAGTAAATAGATATTATTGCATTATTACTTAACGCACTCCTATGCAAACTAATTCAACAGAGTTAATGATGTCAAACAAAAGTACTACCAAGCCCTGTTATATTTTACTAATTAGTATTCATGGGCTGATCCGAGGTCACAATCTGGAATTAGGTCGTGACGCAGATACTGGGGGACAAACTAAATATGTTGTTGAATTAGCTAAAGCCTTGGCTCTTCAGCCGGATGTGGAGCGTGTTGATTTAGTCACGCGGCGGGTTGTTGATAGTGCAGTGGACGCTGATTATAGCGCAGCAAGCGAATCTTTGGGGGCGGGAGTGCAGATAGTTAGGATTGAAGCAGGGCCTAATGGCTATATTGCCAAAGAAGAATTATGGAGTCATCTTGATGGCTTTGCGGATCGTTTGTTTGCTTGGTTACATGAGCAACCACGTTTGCCTGATATCATCCACACCCACTATGCTGATGCAGGATATGTGGGGGTACGTCTTTCGCATTTAACAGGCTTACCACTTGTACACACTGGGCATTCTTTAGGACGTGATAAGTACCGTAGATTGTTGGCATTGGGCATGACGATGGAGGATATAGAGCAACGCTATCACATGCTGCAACGTATTAGTGCGGAAGAAGACACCTTGAGCAATGCAGATTTGGTGATTACCAGCACTTACAACGAAATTGAAGATCAGTACGAGCTTTATGATTGTTACACACCTGAAAAAATGGTGGTTATCCCACCAGGGACTGATTTAGAGCAGTTTTACCCGCCTAGAGTTGGGGGTGAAACTATCGAGTTCAAGCAAACATTAGAAAAGTTTCTGAAGCTACCTGATAAGCCGATAATTTTGGCATTATCGCGTCCTGATGAGCGAAAAAATATTGTCACCCTGTTAGATGCTTATGGTCAATCGTCACATTTACAAGAATTAGCCAATTTGGTAATTGTTGCAGGTAATCGAGATGATATTCGAGAATTGAACGAAGGCGCCCAAAATGTTTTAACCGAATTATTGTTAGTGGTGGATTGCTACGAGCTTTATGGCTGTGTTGCTTTACCAAAACATCATACTTCTAGAGAAGTGGCGGATATTTATCGATTAGCCGCATCATCAAAAGGTGTTTTTGTCAATCCTGCTCTTACCGAGCCTTTTGGCTTAACCTTATTAGAAGCTGCGGCGAGTGGATTGCCATTGGTTGCAACAGAAAATGGTGGACCAGTGGATATTATTGGTAATTGTCATAATGGTTTATTGGTTGACCCTTTGAATTCAAACGCAATTACCGAAGCTTTATTAACAATTCTCTCTGATTCAACGCTTTGGGAACAATATTCTGAAAATGGTTTAAAAAATGTTGCTAAGTTTTATTCATGGGATGCTCATGCTCAAACCTACTTAAGAAAAATTCAACCCTTATTGCAACACGAACCTTTATCAAAACCAACACTGCCACCCAAAGCAAGTAGCTATCGAAAAAGGGCTATTTTCACCTCTATCGACAATACGTTATTAGGTGATGCTGAGGCATTGTCGCAATTTGTACAAGTAATTCGCCAACATCATAGAGAGTTTTTATTTGGAATCGCTACAGGTCGGCGGTTTGATTCAGCCCTAAAACTTTTCAAAACTCATGGTATTCCAACCCCTGACATTTTAATTACCAGTTTAGGCACAGAAATTTATTATCCTCCACAACTAACTGCCGATGTTGCTTGGAATCACCATATAGATCGTGGGTGGACACCACAAGTATTACGGCGCCTGTGCGATCCATTACCTGGCTTGACACTGCAACCAAAAAGTGAGCAAAGTCGCTTTAAGATTTCTTATTATTATGATGCGAGCATCGCACCATCATTAGAAGAAATTTTGAGTTTGTTGCGGCAACAAGAATTGTCGGTTAATACAACACTTTCATTTGGTCAGTATCTCGACTTTGTACCAGCAAGAGCATCTAAGGGTCAAGCGGTACGCTATGTAGCCAAACAATGGAATATTCCATTAGATAGATTTTTGGTTAGCGGTGGGTCTGGCGGTGATGAAGATATGTTACGCGGCAATACTCTGGGTGTGGTCATTGCTAATCGTCACCGCGAAGAACTGTCGAGCTTGACTAATACTGAGCGCGTTTATTTTGCTGAGGGCGCCCATGCCTGGGGCATTTTAGAAGCGATTAAGCATTATAATTTTTTTAATTTGTAAAGAGACTGTCACGACAATTAAGATAATACTATGTACGAACAAATTTCTCACTCACTATTAAATTCGATACTGGATGATTTAAAGCCAGAAATTCGTCGGCAAGATTTGCGGCATTTTTATACACGCCTTGGTGCGAATTTTTACGCTATTCATTCGTTATTTTTTACACTGTACGGACATCGCGATGATTTTAAAGTGCAAATGTTACGGCTAGTTGAAACAATGGCGAAAGGCTATATTGACCGCTCAAGAGAATTAGAGCAGTTGGATATTCAACGCGAACAGGATCACAACTGGTTTTTGTCTCAAAAATGGGTGGGGATGGCTCTTTATTCCAACGGTTTCGCAGAAAACCTTGCAGATTTAGAGAACAAAATAGGCTATTTTCAAGAGCTAGGTATTAATATGGTGCATATTATGCCGATTTTGAAGTGTCCAATTGGTAAAAGTGATGGGGGCTATGCCATCAGTGATTTTAGAGAAGTTGACGAAAGAGTTGGTGATTTAGAAGATATTCGTCGTATTGCTTATGAGTTTAGAAAGCGTGATATTTTGCTGGTTCTAGACATTGTGCTTAATCATACTTCTGATGAGCATGAATGGGCTAGAAAAGCAATTACGGGGGATCGTAATTTTCAAGATTACTATTATATTTTTGAAAACAGAGAAATCCCTGATATGTTTGAGGAAAACATGCCAGAGGTTTTTCCTGAAACAGCTCCAAGTAATTTTACTTGGAATAGCGAAATGGAAAAATGGGTAATGACGGTTTTCCATAGTTATCAGTGGGATTTAAATTACAGCAATCCGAGAGTTTTTATTGAAATGCTCGACATTATTCTGTTTTGGGCAAATCAAGGTGTAGATATTCTCCGACTCGATGCTGTTGCTTTTTTATGGAAAAAAATCGGCAGTTCTTGCCAAAATGAGCGCAATGCCCATCTAATTTTGCAGTTAATGAAAGATTGTTGTCAAGTGACGGCGCCTGGTGTGTTATTTATTGCCGAAGCAATCGTTGCTCCTGTTGAAGTAATTAAGTATTTTGGTGAAGATGCAATCGCTGCTAAAGAATGCGAGATTGCTTATAACGCTACTTTAATGGCATTATTATGGGATGGAATCGCAACTAAAAACACTAAACTACTTTACCAAGGTATAAAAAGTTTGCCTAACAAATTAGAACGCGCGACTTGGCTAAACTATGTGCGTTGTCATGATGACATTGGTTTTGGTTTTGACGATTACGATATTCAAGTAGCTGGTTATGAGCCGAGAACACATAGAAAATTTTTAGTTGATTACTTGAGCGGTAAGTTTGATTCATCATTATCTAAGGGATTGATATTCATGCCTAATGAAGCTACAGGAGACGCGCGTATTTGCGGTTCATTAGCTTCTTTGGTTGGATTAGAATCTGCGCTATCAGATGCCGATGAGCGTTTGATTGCCCTTGCAATTAATAGAATTTTACTACTCCACGGTATTATTCTATCTTTTGGAGGAATCCCTTTGATGTATAATGGTGATGCAATTGCTGTGCTTAATGATTACAGTTATACAGATGACCCAAGCAAAATCAATGACAATCGTTGGGTACATCGCCCTAAAATCGATTGGGAAAAAGCAGAATTACGTAAAAAACAAGGCACAGTGGAATACAGGGTATTCACTGCTATGAAAAAAATGATTGCTATCCGTAAAGAAATCTCTGCATTTGCTGATTTTAACAACCGCGAATTGCTGCACGTAGGCAATGAACATTTACTATGTTATATTCGTTTCAATCATGAACGTCCATCAGAAAAAGTATTGGTCGTTGCCAATTTTGATGCAAATCTCCAATACTTGGATTTAGATAAGCTTAGAAATACAGGCTTTAACACTTATAGTAAGTTTGTTGATTTATATAGTGGTATAAAGCCTCTTCAATCTGATGGTCGCATCATTCTAGAAGGATATCAATTTTATTGGCTGACAGAGAGTTAAGATTATGATGACAGAAGCAGTTGAATGTCCAACCTAAATAAAAGTAAAAACAATAAAAATTTACAAAAAATGTAGTGAGATGTATTAAAGCCACTTGGCTTTAATACAGTTATCGAACAGCTTCATGTATCTATTATGACATATTATTATAGGCAATATTTATAACAATCCACGGCAAAACCAATTTATGAACGAAGGCAGAAGGCAGAGGGCAGAGGGCACTTATGTACGTTCAGATGGGCTTTCTGACCACAACACAAACGTTGACACCGGGCGCGACGGTGGGGTTTTATACCCCCTTGTTCCCTTCGGTCACAGGCATCCTTGCTGGAATCAGAATTCCCTTCAACATAAGTGCCTCCTGCCCTCTGCCTTAGCTGATAAAATGGCGCCCCGTTGAACAGTTACCAATTTAGCCAGTTATATTATGAGAATTTGAAGGCTATTATTATTGAAAGTAGTGCGTTGACTCGTGAAAGAATGGTGCCTGTTGTGGAATGATTTTTTAAGTATTACGGTACCACGGGTAAATATAGATACGCTTAAAAACGTTTAAAGTCGGCGCCTGTAATATACTTTGTGTAAGTACTAATTCACAAATAAATACGAGTGTAAATACCGGGTGCCTTCACTAGATTTGTTAGCGTTTGCAAACTCCGAACGGTTATTAGACAACAGCGCTCGTGTATTATCCACTCGGAGAGGTAGCCAGTTGAAAGTATTGATGGTTACACTGCGTTCGTTGCAGTTAACCTATCAGATGTTAGCTTGTCATCTACGGGATTTAAAACAAATCGGCTGCCCCAATGCATAAATCTAAGCTTTGGTGACTACACATTATTAAACCGATGCTCTAGATGTTTAGCAGCTTCTCAGGAATTAGAGAAAAGAAAGCTGTAGGAACAGGAAAGCGAAGAGTTGAAGCGAAACAATTCATACAATAAAGCAAAATTTTATGCAAAGCCAAGTCAGGAATACATCTGAAACAGCACTTATTTCTTTTGAAGTCGCCTTACAAGTTGTAAATACGGCGATAATGTCGGAGGAATCAAGACATCTGAAAAATATTGAAATAGAAGTATTACGAGGAGTTTTACAAGGTCAGAAGTACGATGAGATTGCGGCTATATGTGGATATGCTCCCGAATACATAAAAAATGATGTTGGCCCAAAACTATGGCAATCTTTGTCATCTATCTGGGGGAAGAAAGTTAGTAAAAATAATTTGATGGCTGTGTTAGCGCAGCAAGTATTTCAAGAGAAGCTACAAAATAAACCATCAACAAAATCTGAATCTCTGCTAAAAGCCATACCATGTCAGTCGAATTTTTATATAGAGCGTCCTCTCGTTGAGTCTCGCTGTTATGCAGAAATAATAAAACCAGGCGCCCTCATTCAAATCAAAGCTCCCCAACAAATGGGCAAAACTTCTTTGATGCTCAAAATTCTCGATTATGCTAGAAAAAATTCTTCTACTGCTGATAATCAAGAAGTACGTACTGTAGCACTAAGTTTGAAGCGCGCGGATAAAGCAACTTTTAACGATTTAGATAAGTTTTTGCGTTGGTTATGTTATTCAATCACTCGCAAGCTGCAATTACCAAATCGTATAGAAGAATATTGGAATGAAAATTTTGGTAGTAAAAATAACTGCACGGCTTACTTTGAAGAGTATTTATTACCAGCAATTAATGGAACATTAGTATTAGGTTTTGATAATGTCGATGTAGTACATTTATATCCAGAAATTGCCGAAGATTTCTTTTCGCTATTAGATTCTTGGTGTGAAGAAGTGAATTATGGAGATAGTGGAAATCCTATCTGGCAAAATCTGCGATTTATTCTCGTCGATACCGAAGAGGTTTATAATTCTTTGAATACTCATGAATCATTTAATGCTGGGCTAACAATTAAACTTCAGCCTTTTACTTCAGAACAGGTACAATGTTTAGCACAGTGCTATAAACTTCAACTGTCCCAAGACGAAACGAGGGAGCTAATGCAATTCGTTGGTGGGCATCCCTATCTAGTAAAACAGACTTTTGAACATTTAACACAGCAAAAACTTACTTTGAGTGAGTTATTACAAGTAGCCGCTACAGATACAGATATTTATGGTCATCACCTGCAACGATATTTACGCAGTTTACAGCAGCATCCTAAATTAGCAGCAGCATATCATCAAGTAGTTAAGGCATCCTCACCAATAGAGCTAGAAAAATCGTTAGCATTTAAACTCTGCAATATGGGGTTGGCAACACTGCAAGGAAATAAAATTGTTCCTAGTTGTGAACTATACCGTAAATTTATTCCTTACTGGTTTCAAACTAACGAAGCAAGTCAAGACAAAGTTTATATGAGTAAAAATTTATACTTGGTTAGTTAAATTATGAGATAGTCGAATAGAAAAGAGTTGTAGCATATCTGTCCTGTGATGTGGATTCGGTCAGGCGAGGTGCCTAACCTACTTGTACAGAAAAGTTAAGTTTTGGAACTAACAATGAACATAATTTTTCTATATCGACAAGTAAGTTTAATAGTTTTATAAATATATTAACTAAAGGAGAAAAAGCTTTGATATGTAAACCAAAATAATTTAAAAAACGACATAGGAGTAATGACAAAATGCTAAGTTTACTTGTTAATCATAAAGACCCGCAAGTAACTGCTTTCAGCGAATTAGGCGCCGAAATATCAGAATTAGATAAATATTGGCGAGAAGTCGCAGAAAGCACAAGACAAGAAGAGTTAGAGAAGTTGAGATGTAAACTTGAAGTAGGAGTACAAGAACTTACAGTTATAGCCAATAAAATAAATAGCTTGGCAAATGAAATAAAAAATCTTTTGTTCACTTTTAAGGAAATTGCCGTAGAAGTAAATCGCAATTATCATTTATTACAGCAACATCTCAATTTAAAAGTAGCAAAATTAAATAAATCAAAGCGGCGCCTAATTCCTTTAAATATATGGGATGTTCATGATTTGAGTATTCCTAATGTAGTTAGACGTGGCACCAAATTTATACTAACTAAACAAATTGTAAATTTATTCCCAGCACAAGATACACAAGCATAAACGTAAACAATTATTAATTCACAAATAGAGGTAATTATGAACAACGCAACACAAAACAACACAATCTATCTCGTCGTTATGAATCACGAAGAACAATATTCAATTTGGCCGAAATGGAAAAAAGAAATTCCATTAGGCTGGAAAACCGTGGGTAAAGAAGGTTCAAAAGAAGAATGTCTGAAATATATTGAAGAAGTTTGGACAGATATGCGACCTTTGAGCTTAAGGAAAGCAATGGCAGAACAATCAGCTTAAAAATCAAGATTACCGACTTCTTTAAAACTTGGGTTGGTAATCTAACAATAAATTAAAAAGAGAAAGTATGAAGCAATATCGCAATGACTTAGCGCAAGCTGCAATAGTTTTGATTTATTTCAGCGTTATAACTTTAGCCATTGCAGCTTCAGTAAGCATTATTAGGAATTTAGTAAGCAGACAAATATGCTTTTTTCGCTGTACTCCACATTCATCATTTATATTCATTAATAATCAAGAATAATATTATGGTAGCCGAACTAAAACGAGAATCTTGGGTAACATTTCCTAAACGAAATTATGAAGCGAGTCTACGCCTATTTTGTTTTCCTTATGCAGGTGGTAATGCAATGAGCTTTCGGGGATGGGAGAAAACTTTAGAAAAAAACTTGTTTAACACAGTTGAAGTTTGTCCTATCGAACTACCAGGACGGGGAAGTCGGTTAATGGAAGAGCCATTTACTAACTTTTCACAGTTGATTTCTAGTCTAACTCAAGCTCTTGTACCTTACTTAGACAAGCCATTTGCTTTTTTTGGTCATAGTATGGGAGCAATAGTCTGCTTTGAAGTTGCACATTTGCTTCGTAAAAAATATTCATCGACTCCAACGCATTTATTTGTTTCTGGACGCAATGCACCTCAAGTTTCTATCGAGGTTGAACATATCCATAATTTACCAGAACGCGCGTTTTTACAAGAATTACGGCGCCTGAATGGTACTCCCGAAGAAGTTTTAGAAAACACTGAACTGATGCAAATGCTTTTGCCGATGCTACGGGCAGATTTTGCGCTAGTTGAAAATTACGTCTATACTCCCGAATATCCACTCTTATGTTCCATTACTGCCTTTGGTGGTCAGCAAGACCCCAAAATTAGTCAGGATAGTTTACAAGCTTGGCACCAACAGACAACGGGTGACTTTTCAATGCATATGTTTCCTGGCGACCACTTCTTTATACATTCAGCACAACAACTTATACTTCAAAACATTTCTCAAAAACTATACCAAGTAATCTAAATATAGTTATGGCTAAGATACCCAAAATTATACACCAAATTTTTTTCCAAGGTGAAACGGCTGTTCCCAAAAAATATCAAGGCTACCATGAAACGGTTATAGCACATCATCCTCATTGGGAACATTACTTTTGGGATGAAGCAAAGTCACGGACATTTATTCAGGAGAAATATCCCTGGTTTATAGAAGTTTACGATTCTTATCCTCATCGAATTCAACGTTGTGATGCTATCCGGTATTTCATCCTTCATTACTATGGTGGATTTTATATTGATATGGATGTTGAATGCCTCAAACCTCTTGACGATTTACTTGAAGATTATGAACTAATTCTGTCAAAGCTTGTTGGCTTTAATAATGCTATTATGGGCAGTGTTCCAAAACATCCGCTTTGGCTAAAAGTGTTTGATGAATTACAAGAGCGTAAAGATAAGTTGCCATCAAATTCAAATATTAATGCATTACTCAAAAAGTCAATGCCTTATTATGTATGTTACAGTACAGGACCAATGCTATTTGATGATTGTGTGATTGCTGGCAGTTTCCATAAATGTTCTACTGTTCGCGTTTGTCCGGGATATATTTTTGAACCAGGGGCGCCTATGGAAATTGATGAGAAAATAATTCAGCAAAATAGTACTGAACATTCTTATACAATACATCATATGGCTTCCCTTTGGCTTCCTCTACATCATCGGATAATAAGCGCTATTTTTAGCGTCGGGGCAAAAGTTTACTGGAATATTATTTCTTTATTTAAAAAAGTAAGGTGGGCCGAAGCCCACCGTACCCAACGCAGTAATTAGGAACAATAAAATATGAAACCATTAGAGGTTTACAATCTACACAAACAATATCAGCAAGGTAAACAATCAATACAAGCCATATCTGGTTTATCATTAAGTATCAATGCTGGAGAAATATTAGCTTTTTTAGGTGCAAACGGCGCCGGCAAGACAACTAGTATTAAGATAATTGCAGGTTTAATTCAACCAGATACTGGATGGGTAAAAATTGCAGGCTGTAATCCTCACACCAATCCACAAGCGCTACGAATGCTTGGTACAGTTATGGAAGGAAGTCGTAATCTTTACTGGCGCCTAACTGCTGAAGAAAATCTTGAATATTTTGGTGTATTAAAAGGAATTAATAGCAGTAAGGCACGTAAACAAGCACTTAGACTGTTAGACCAGTTTGGTTTAATGCATAAACGTAAGGCGCCTGTAAAAACACTTTCACGAGGAATGCAACAGAAGCTATCTATTGCGGTAGCTTTAGTTCACAAACCTAAGTTGCTACTATTAGATGAACCAACTTTAGGCTTGGACATGGAAGCTAGCGAAAGTGTTAAAGCTTTAGTAAGACAAATAGCATCTGAAGGCTGTGCAATATTACTGACAACCCATCAATTGGATATTGCAGAAGAAATATCAGACAGGGTAGCAATTATCCAAAAAGGTCAGATTATTACAGAAGAACCAACAAAGGAAATTATTAAGCGCTTTTCTGGTTCTAGCTATATTATTAAAGTAGAAGGTGAGCTAGATTTATTACAAATTACAAAAATTGAAACTTTAGGTGCCATAGTAGAATCGGAACAAGAAAGAATCATTTATACTGGCACAAAAGAAGGATTATATAAAGTATTAGCCGCTTTAGAACCATTGGCTATACTACAAGTTAATCAAGACAAAGCCAACCTAACTCAAGTCTTTTTAAAATTACTAAAACAACATAGCTATGTTTGAACTATTTCAGGCGGAATTTAAACGGATTTGGATAGAGTTTATTCGCTACCCAATTGATGCTATTAGCGGCATTATCGCTAACGCAGTCGTTTTTTATGGACTATTTTTAAGCGCTAATTACATTGCTGGTGTTTCTAATTTAAATACAAGTGAGCAAATAAACGTAGGTGAACGACTAGACGTTATCGTAATTGGCTACGTGCTTTGGATACTCGTAGTCTTTATTGTCGGAGGTATTGCTTTTGGAATACAAGTAGAAGCTCAGACTGGAACCTTAGAACAGATATTTTTATCTCCATTCGGCACCTTAACAGTTTTATTGATTCGTGGGATTGCAAGTTTGACGTTAAATATAACGTTTATTTTGGGAATTTTAATATTTACTATGCTGTTGACGAAACGCTACTTACACTTTTCACCAGCTATCATCTTACCGCTATTTACAGTGTTATTAGGAGCTTATGGTTTATCCCTGATAATCGCAGCTTTAACTTTACTTTATAAACGTGTCCAGCAACTACTGGGATTAGTTCAATTTGGTCTATTTTTTCTACTAACCTTTCCCTCTGAAGTATGGGGTAAGTCTTTACTAAATTTGCGAGCAATGTTACCAATGGCTGTAGGTTCTGATGTTCTTCGTGATTTAATGGGACGCAATGAAAATTTAGATTTATCTAGTTTCATATTTGCTTTGATGAATGGACTGGGATATTTGATTGTAGGTATGTTAGTGTTTCGTTGGGCTGAAAGCAAAGCTAAACGTCAAGCCCTACTAAATGGGTATTAGTTAGTTAATTTTCAAAGAATCAGAGCAAAGATTAATGTTCTAATAAAATACTAAATAAGCCAAAAATATACACATTGCTATGAATACACAATTAGCGCTTTCTACAAATCAGTTCGATATTTATATTGACCAAATGAGATGGTCTGATGGTTCGCACTTTAATATCGGCGCCGTTATTACAATTACAGGAATCTTGAATAGTGGATATTTCAACCAAGCTTTAAATCACATGGTTCGTTGCAACCCAGGTTTACGTTTCCGTATTTATGAATCTGAGGGTAAACCGTTTCAGTTTGTAGCACCACACCAAGAGCAACAATTTAAGCTAGTTGATTTTTCGGCTAATTGCTCAAACCCCGATGATGTTGAACAACTAGCTAAACGATATATCGAGAATGATTTTAATCAACCTTTTACTTTCGGGAAAGAATCTTCTCTTTGCAGCTTTCAGTTAATTAGATTAAGCAGCAAAAAATATTTATTTTATTCAAAATTTCATCATATTATTGCTGATGGTTGGGGTACTTCGCTTGCCTTTAATGACTTGATTAATAATTACAATCAAATTATCTCTAATGTTGGATTTGAACCATTAGAGCGAAATTTGATATTTACTGATTATCTTCAAGAAGAATCTGCGTATCGACAGTCTCAGAATTTTGAAAGTGATATAAAATACTGGACTCAGCGTTTAGAAAATGTCAGTCCTCAGATTTTTGCGTCAATGCATAAACCTCAACTGCTTGGCGCCCGTAAAGCAATTTATATTAAACGCGAACATTATAATCGAGTTGAAGCTGTTTGTAAAGAAATCCAATCAAATCCATTTCATTTTATCCTTTCTATTGTATTTATTTATTTAAGCAAGCGTTATCGACAAAATGATTTAGTCATTGGTCTACCAATTTTAAACCGGAGCAAAAAGGTTTATAAAGACACAGTTGGACTATTTATCAGTATGCTGCCGTTTCGGACGGAAATTAATAATAACGAAACCTTTACTGATATTTTAACGACAGTCCGCACTTTATTAAAACAAGATTATCGCCATCAACGCTTACCTCTGGGAGAAATGAAGCGTATTGCCAATTTAGATTTAGACTCAGAAAACTATCAAAATCTATTTGATCTTACCCTCTCTTACGAAAAACATGACTATAGTGAGCATTTTGAGCAAACTGAAACAATTTGTGAACCTCTCTACAGTGGTCAACAAAAAACTCCTCTCGCAATATATGTACGAGAGTTTGATAATCAAAGCGACGTTAAAATAGATTTTGATTATAATCTCTCTTACCTTGATGCTGAAACTATTGAAGAAATAGTTACACATTTTCAAAAGCTTTTTGATGACGCTTTAGAAAACTTAGAGCAAAATCTAGATAAACCTATTTCTCAACTGTCGCTTATTGAACCAGAAATATATTGGCGCCTAACTCAAGAATCTTTAAATAGTACTAAATTATTACCGACATCAGAAACATTAGTTTCAGTTTTTGAGGAAATTGTTAGCAAGTATCCTCAGCATATTGCGGTTAAATGCGAAAATACTAAGCTAACATACGCAGAACTAAATCGAAGGGCAAATGTTCTTGCTCATCACTTACAACAACTTGGCATCAAACCAGAAACACGAGTAGCTTTATGTCTGGAACGCTCAGAACATATGGTTGTTGCTATACTGGGAGTCTTAAAAGCCGGGGGTACTTATGTTCCCTTAGATCTTAATTATCCTGCCTCACGTCTAGAATTTATTCTCGAAGATAGCTGTGCTTCCTTATTAATTATCGAATCTTCTAGTTGCCAATTAATTTCTACTAATATAAATGTATTGAAATGGGAATCTATTTGGGGCAAGATTCAAAATGACGCTAATCCATCTTCCCCACAAGTATCACTGCACCCTCAACATCCAGCATATATTATCTATACCAGTGGTTCGACGGGAACTCCAAAAGGTTGTGTGGTTACTCATGGTAACGTTATGCGCTTAATGCGTTCTACAGAACCTTGGTTTGGCTTCAATGCTTTTGATGTATGGACACTGTTTCACTCTTTTGCATTTGATTTTTCTGTTTGGGAATTGTGGGGAGCATTACTTTATGGTGGTAAGGTCGTTATTGTACCGTTTTGGTTGAGTCGTTCTCCCGAAGCTTTCCGTGAGCTTCTTACCAAAGAAAACGTCACTGTTCTAAGTCAAACCCCTTCTGCATTTGGGCAAATTATCCGCGCGGATAAAACAAGTACGGGTGAATTGGCATTACGATATGTAATTTTTGGTGGCGAAGCTTTAAATTTAGAAAGTTTGCGTCCTTGGTTTGAGCGACACTCAGATCAAACTCCCCGTTTGGTAAATATGTATGGTATTACAGAAACAACTGTCCATGTTACCTATCGTCCAATTACTTTTAAAGACTTGACGGTAAATACTGGTAGTGTCATTGGTGAGACAATTCCTGACCTTCGTATATACTTGCTTGATGAAAATCTCGAACCAGTACCTACTGGATGGACGGGGGAAATTTTTGTAGCAGGCGCCGGAGTTGCGCGCGGTTATTTTAATCGTCCTGGCTTAACTGCTGAACGTTTTATTCCCAACCCTTTTGGTAAAGGTAGACTTTATCGCAGTGGTGATTTGGGACGGTGGACAAAAGATGGTGATTTAGAGTACTTAGGAAGAATAGATAATCAAGTAAAAATACGTGGCTTTCGGATCGAGTTAGGAGAAATTCAGGCGCCTCTGGCATCGCATCCACAATTAGAAGAAGCTTTTGTAACTACCTATGGTGAAGGTGAAGACAAACGTATTGTAGCTTATTATGTAAGCAAACAACCACCTAGTACTAGTGAATTAAATGAGTATTTGCAGTCCCGGCTTCCTAATTATATGATTCCTACGGCATATATTAGCCTGGATGCCTTTCCTCTCACAGTTAACGGTAAAATCAATACTTCATCTTTACCGAAACCCAACTTTAATCTATCGCGACACTCTCAATATGTAAGTCCCCAAAATTTACAGCAAGAGCATCTTTGTACCATCTGGTCAGAAGTTCTCACTATCGAACAAGTGGGTATTGACGATAACTTTTTTGAAATTGGTGGTGATTCAATTCTAGCAATGCAGGTAGTAGGACAAGCCCAAAATCAAAAGATTCAAATTTCCATCAAAGATATTTATGAAAATCCAACTATACGTCAGTTAGCGGCACTTGAACAAGTATCCGATGTAGAAAGTAAGTTTTATTTAGCCCCATCTGTTACTCTGTTAGAAGAAGAAGACAAAAAGAATTTACCCCAAGATGTAGAAGATGCATATCTAATTTCTAGCTTACAAGCGGGTATGCTTTATCATAGCGAGCTTCATCCCGGCTCGGCTATTTTCCACGATATTTTTACTTTCTATTTGCGTCTTGATCATGTAGAGGATGCTTGGCAAAAAGCTATTACCGACATTTGTCAAGCTCATCTAATTCTACGTACTTCTTTTGACTGGACAAAATATAGCACCCCGCTGCAAATTGTACATCAAGAAGTAGAAATACCTTTAACTATCTACGATTTGAGGGATAAAAAGAATGCTTATTTAGAAGTAAAACAATGGGTTGAATTAGAAAAATCAAACTCTTTTGATGTTCGTCGTCCTCCTTTATTCCGCTTTGTCATCCATAGACTTTCTAATTCCGAAATTAGCCTCACTTTCAGTTTTCATCATGCTATTTTGGATGGTTGGAGTGTGGCAACGTTAATAACTCAATTGCTACAACGTTATATTCAGCATCTGAAAGGACAATATGAACCATTAACTACCCTTCCCATTACTTATAAAGATTTTATTGCTCAGGAAAAACAAGCAATAGCAAATGAGGAAATGCGTCAATTTTGGCAGCAGTATCTCAGTGATATGGAACTGAGCAGAGTCCCACGTAGCAAGCAAACGGCAGCGTCGCGTCAAGTCGAACGTGTAGCAGTCAAAATAGATGATAATATAGCAAAGGCTTTGATTAGAGTTGCTAACAGTGCAGAAGTACCCCTAAAAACTGCTTTATTAGCTGCTCATCTGCGTGTGTTGTCATATATTACCGGAAAAACAGAGGTAATTACAGGAAATGTTCTAAATGGAAGACTTGAAAATGTTGGCAGTGAGAAACTCCTCGGTTTATTCCTAAATACAGTACCATTGCGAATGAAACTGGCGCCAAGTAGTTGGCTATCACTGTTAAAAGCAGTATTCAAAGTAGAAAATAAAATCCTCCCTTATCGCAATTTTCCTTTACTAGAAATTCAACGAGTCATCGATAAACGACCATTATTTGACGTTGGTTTTAACTATACCCATTTTCATGTTTACGAAGGTATTCTCAATTTACCCCAAGTTGAAATTCTTAATGTTGAGGATTTTGAAGAAACTGACTTTCCCTTGGTGGCAAAGTTCGCGCTCATTCCTGGAAGTTCTTCGCTAAAATTGGATTTAGTATATGACGTTCAGGAATTTGACAAAACCCAAATTGAGCAATATGGTCAATATTATACTGCTGCGCTGACCGCCCTTACTACCAACCCACTAGCGCCATTTCATAGCCAATCTTTAATGTCAGATGTAGAACATAAGAACTGGCTATTAGCCGCCAACATGGATGCAGTTAGTAATTTGTCTGACCATACCCTTGTTTCCGCTTTTACCAATGCAGCTAAACAATATTCCGAGAAAGTAGCCCTTTCCTTTGGTAATAACAGTTTAACGTATACCGAACTTGAAGCACATGCCAACCGTTTAGCGCATTACCTAAAAAGTAAAGGTGTTGGGTCAGAAACCCTGGTTGGAATTTGTCTTGAACGCTCACAAGAACTAGTTGTCTGTATCCTTGCAATTCTCAAAGCAGGTGGCGCCTATGTTCCAATTGATGTTAATTATCCTCAAGAGCGGATTGATTTTATTTTGCGGGATAGTGGAATTTCCTTACTACTAACTCAAAGTTCGGCAATTTCTCAAATTTCTCTATCTCAAACAGAATCTAAAATTGAAATTTTAGTTTTAGAAGATATTGCCCCACAACTACAAAATCAATCCTCGGCGCCTGTCGAAGTCACAATATTACCCGAACATCCCGCCTATGTAATTTATACCAGTGGTTCTACAGGTATACCAAAAGGATGTGTAGTCACCCATAATAATGTTATTCGCCTGTTCAAAGCAACGGAGTCATGGTATGGATTTAATAGTAATGATGTTTGGACTCTGTTCCACTCCTATGCTTTCGACTTTGCTGTCTGGGAACTATGGGGCGCCTTGCTTTACGGAGGTAGAACCGTAATTGTTCCTTATTGGACAAGTCGATCACCCGTAGATTTTCTCAAATTACTCCAATCAGAGAAAGTAACGGTACTAAATCAAACTCCTTCTGCATTTAAACAGTTAGTGCAAGTAGATACAGAAGCAAAATTGAACTTACGCTATGTAATTTTTGGTGGAGAAGCATTAGAAGTGCAAAGCTTGCAACCCTGGTTTGAACGTTATGGCAACCAAACTCAACTAGTTAATATGTACGGCATCACAGAAACAACCGTTCATGTAACTTATCGTCCCATCAGCTTTTCAGATGTTAAAGATAACTGTGGTAGCGTTATTGGTCAGCCAATTTTCGACCTGAAACTGTATATTTTGGATGAGTACCTAGAACCTGTACCCGTTGGAGTCCCTGGAGAATTATATATTGGTGGCGCCGGAGTTACACGGGGATACTTACACCATCCTCGCTTAACCGCAGAGCGCTTTATTCCTGATATATTTGCCAAAACCCCCAATAGTCGCTTATATCGTAGTGGCGACTTAGCGCGTCGTCTACCTAATGGCGATTTAGAATATTTAGGACGCTCAGACCAGCAAGTTAAAATACGTGGTTTCCGCATTGAACTGGGAGAAATTGAAGCAGCTTTGATGAGTCATCCACAAGTTAAAACAGCATTTGCCACCGCTTACACTGAATCTGCGGGAGATGCGCGTATTGTCGCGTATTTTGTACCTCATCAAGAAGATGACCTAATTATAGTCTTGCGTGATTTCCTCTCTAAGAAACTGCCAGATTATATGATGCCTTCCGCACTTATTCCACTTGAAAATATTCCACTAACACCTCATGGAAAAGTTGACAGGGCAGCATTACCTACACCTAACTGGACACAAAACATCAAACCTTATGTGGCGCCGAGAAACGAAGTGGAAGCAAATATTTGCTCGCTGATGGCTGCTGTATTAAAGCTGGAACAAGTTGGAGTAATGGATAATTTCTTTGATATGGGTGGAGACTCGATACGAGTTACCCAGTTAGTTACCCGTTTGCAAGAAACTTATAAAACCGAGTTGCCGTTGCCCTACGTTTTCCAAAACGGTACACCCGAAGGACTAGCAAAGTTAATTGAAGCATCCGAACCCAATCAAACAACTACCAGTATTTCACGAGTTAGTCGGAAAAAGCGTGTTGTCAATCTCAGCAATGAGGGTTCTATTTAACAATTTTGCGGAATTCCCCACCCCTCCCCTAACCCCCTCTCCGTTTGCTGTCGTGTACACATAAGTCTTAAAAAGCTCTTTTAGCAGGGGTGGCAGGGGTAGCAGGGAGGAAAAAAGCATGGTTTTTAAGGCTTTTCAGCTCCGCATGATATCACATATCGGTGCCCTTAGAATTAATTTTTTGAAATCTCCCGACTCTCCAATTGCTTGATTTTCCCTACTTCCCCTGCCAAAGTGCTCCCCTACCCCCGATGCCAAAAAGTTGTGTGTACACGACAGGCGTACGGGGAGGGGTTGGGGGTGGGGTTCGAGGTTTTGTGTGTACACCGTAGCCACAAGGTGGGGATGGATAGCAACAAAAACTAGGGGGATAGCGAACTAAACAGATTTAAACTAACCTACTTAATAAATTCCCTAACTTTCCCTAACTTATATAAGTTGATTGTATTGAGTTTAATCAATAAAGTGAGATGTAAATACAACACGGTTAAAAAATTAAATCCCCCTCGACGCGCGCGGTGCTAGTGGGGCTAAAAGCACTATATTCTTCGCACAAAAATATTTACAAGGTCAAAAATCATGTCTAAAATTAGTATTATAACCTCATGTTACAACGCAGAAAAGTATATTGCAAAAGCAATTGAAAGCGTAATTGCTTCAACTTTTATAGACTGGGATTATGTAATAGTAGATGACGGCAGCACCGATAACTCAGCAGAAGCTATTTTAGATTATGTCAAAAAAGAACCACGTTTACGATTCATCCAACAGCCAAATGGAGGTGTTTGTAATGGGCGTAACAACGGTTCTAAAGCTTGTTCCCCTGAGTCAGAATATATAATGTTTTTGGATGGGGATGACTGTATTGAGCCAGAAACGTTGGAGGTAATAGTTAAATACCTAGACCAAAATCCTCACGTTGGTTTGATTTTCAGCGATATATGGCTTATTGATAGCGAAGATAGGATTTTAGATTTAGACTCATTTTCTCCCCTACCAAGATTTTTTCCATCTGGAGATGGAAGATTTAAAGAAGTTCCTGATGATATTCCAGAAACTCCTTTTTTCTCGATTGCTACCGGAGTATGTAGGGAAGCAGGGACTGCTTTACGTAAGTCTGTTTATCTCAAAACATCTGGGTGGTCTGAGTGGTTAGGACAAGGGTATGAAGGAGTGGATTTATTTATCCAGATGGCATTACTAAGTGATGCTCATTTTATACCTAAGAAGCTGTATAAATATCGGCAGCATGAAACACAGTCACATAAATCACTAGACAACACTAACATAGATAAACTTATTGCTAAGTGGAAACAAGCAAAAGGATTAACACCAGAGCAACAAGCGAAAATAACTCAAGTGATAGATTACATACCTGCTTATCAAGAATTCTTGCTTGCTCGCGATAGTTATTACCTAAATAGTCAACTTTAAGTTTGTAGTTAGTCAAATGACTTTTGACTTCCAAAGTAGCGGTACTAGTAGTCCGTGTCATAAGTTTTGGAGTGTTGCATAAAAATCAAAATCTTGTAGAGACGCGATAGGGAGCGTCTCTACACTCCAGAATTAATGACACAGACCACTAGTCAGGACTGAACAACATTACATTATTGTCGGATAGTCTAAATTATGAGCAAGATTCCAAAAATTATTCATCAGATCTATTATCAAGGCGAAGCAGCTATTCCGCAAAAGTTTCTTCCTTATCGCCAAACTGTTTTAGCTCTTCACCCTAATTGGGAGTATTATTTCTGGGATGAGCAGCAGTGCCGGAGCTTTCTCCAAGAGAATTATCCTTGGTTTTTAGAAGTATATGATTCTTATCCACATCTCATTCAACGTTGCGATGCCATTCGCTATTTTCTTTTGTATCACTACGGAGGTTTTTATATAGATATGGACATAGAATTTATCAAACCTATGGACGATTTGCTAGAAGACTATGAGCTAATTGTTTCAAATGGCTGTAATAACGCTATTATAGGCAGTATTCCCAAACATCCGCTTTGGTCAAAAGTTTTTCAGGAATTAGATAAACGTAAGTCAGGAATATCTCGAAAATACAATTCATTATTCGTTACTATGCCACGTTACGTATGTTATACCACAGGACCTTTTTTATTAAAGGATTGTTTTTTTGCAGAGAAATATCACGAAAAAAATACAGTCCGCCTTTGCCCAGAGTATATTTTTGAAGCAAATGTACTCAGTGAAATCAACGGTGTCATTGATAATTTGGACGGCAACAAAGTTTCTTATTCTATTCATAATTCGGCTAGTATTTGGGTACCATCATATTATAAAATCTTGGACAAATTTATTCTTTTTTTTCTAAATCAATATCAAAAAATTAAATTAATGGCGCCAATAAAGAAAAAATAATAACGAATAAATTACGCACTATCGCCAAATTTTATTAGTAAATAATAACTCATTTAAATAAATTATGGAAGTCTATATATTACCTCTTTCTCGCTCACAAAAAAGACTTTGGTATCAAGAAATTATCAATCCTGATAATAATGCTTTTAATATTCCCATTGCTTTACGCTTACATGGCGAACTTAATCAACTAGCTCTCGAAAACGCTTTTCAAACAATTATCAGGCGCCACGAAATTCTGCGGACAAGTTTTGCTACAGAAGATGGTGAGCCAGTACAAATTATCTACCCAGAAATCGAGTTTACTTTAGAGTCTAAAATACTAGAATCTGAATCGGAACTAGTTACAGAGTCTCGCAAACCTTTTAATCTCGTTAAAGGTTCTTTAATTCGAGCAATATTGTATAAAATTCAACCTCAAGAACATATTTTGTTCGTGAATATGCATCACATTATCAGTGATGGTTGGTCTTTGGGAGTGTTTTTCAAGGAGCTTTGCCTTTGTTACAATGCGTATATAAGCGGCGCCGAAATTTCTTTACCAGAGCTACCAATACAATATGGTGATTATGCGGAATGGCAAGAAAATTGGCTACAGGAACCAGAAATTAAAAATCAATTTGAATATTGGAAAACCCAACTGGCTGATTTACCTCCAGCTTTAAATTTACCTTTGGACTATTCCCGTCCTATACAGCAAACTTGGAATGGAGCTACGGTACGCACACAAATACCTCATAAAGTTTATCAATCTTTAGAAGAACTCGCCAGGTCTGAAGGCGCCACTTTTTTCATGGTAGCGTTGGCTTTATTCCAAGTTTTACTGTTTCGTTATTCTGGTCAAACTGACATTATTGTTGGCAGTCCCATTGCTAACCGTAGACAAAGCGAACTTGATAATTTGATTGGTTTCTTTGTCAACACATTAGCATTGCGGGGAGACATGGAAGGAAACCCTTCTTTACGTGAGTTATTGCGTCGCGTTCGCAAAACTTGTTTAGAAGCATATGCTCATCAAGATGTACCTTTTGAAACGCTTGTTGAGCAACTCGAAGCTAAACGTGACCCTAGTCGTTCTCCTATTTTTCAAACGCTATTTGCCCTCCAAAATGCACCTTTAGATTCTATTCAGTTATCTGGACTGACTGTAAATCCTATATTTCTTGATAACGGTGGCGCCAAATTTGATTTAACTTTAATGCTTGAGCCATCTGGAAGCAATTGGTCAGCGATACTAGAATATAATACTGATTTATTTACACCACAAACAGCGCAATTCATACTTAAGCATTATTGTCAACTGCTTGCCTCAGCAGTGGCTGACCCAAATGTTGGTATAAATACTTTACCTTTATTAGACGAAAACGAACGTCAGGAACTTATATCTAAGGGAGTTGCAACGGCGCCTATCAATGAGCAAACAGCAAATGAAAATATAGTTTCTTTATTCGCCAAAACTGCCCATACTTACAGTGATGCAATTGCAGTTAAATATCAAGACCAAGAATTAACATACTTTGAACTTGACGAACGCTCAAACCAACTAGCATATTTTCTACGAGAACAGGGTGTTGGGAAAGAAATACGTGTAGGTATTTTTCTAAATCGCAGCCATGAGCTAATTGTCTCATTACTCGCTGTTTTAAAAGCAGGCGGAACTTATGTACCTCTTGACCCGGCATATCCCAGCGAACGAATAAACTTTATCTTAGAAGATAGCGGTATTTCTATACTGCTGACAGAAAAAGCTTTGCTCTCTTCTGTGAATACTACTAGCCAGCAAGTGGTGACATTAGAAGATATAAAAGATACAGCCCAAAACCATGTAGAGACGTTACATGTAACGTCTCTACATTCTTCGCAGGCGGCATATATTATTTATACCAGTGGTTCTACAGGAAAACCCAAGGGTTGTGTGGTCACTCACAGCAACGTTACCCGATTGATGCGTTCTACAGAATCTTGGTTTAATTTTAACGAGAATGATGTTTGGACACTTTTCCACTCTTTTGCTTTTGATTTTTCTGTATGGGAAATTTGGGGCGCCTTACTTTATGGAGGTAAGTTAGTTGTTGTCGATTATTTGGAGAGTCGTTCGACTGCCGAATTCCGCGAACTTTTGTACCAAGAAGGCGTTACAGTTCTTAATCAAACACCTTCTGCTTTTCGTCAACTTATTCGTGCAGACCAAGAAACCGATAACTTTTTAGGGTTACGAGTAGTAATTTTTGGTGGAGAAGCTTTAGAACTACAAAGTTTACGTCCTTGGTTTGAACGTTACGGAGACGAGCAACCAAGGTTAATTAATATGTACGGCATTACAGAAACAACCGTACATGTTACTTACCGTCCCATCACACTTTTAGATATTCAGCAAAATCGGGGCAGCGTTATTGGTGTACCTATCCCTGATTTATCACTATACATTTTAGATGAATCACTTCAACCAACTCCCTTGGGCGCCCCTGGTGAAATTTATGTTGGTGGGATGGGTGTATCTAGAGGGTACCTTAACCGTCCAGAACTTACAGCCCAACGTTTTATTCCTGACCCATATAGCAGCACCGGAGCTAGAATTTATCGTACTGGCGATATTGCCCGACGTTTACCGAATGGAGATATAGAGTATTTGGGACGCAGTGACCATCAAGTAAAAGTGCGTGGTTTTCGGATTGAGCTTGGTGAGATAGAATCTGCTTTGGTTTCGATTCCAGAAGTAACAGAAGCTGTTGTATTAACACATGGTGATGAAGCAGATAAACGTCTTGTGGCTTATATTGTCGCTAGTAATAAGTTTGTAGAACGCAGTTATTTACGAAATGTTCTCAAACAGCATTTGCCTGAATATATGATACCGTCAGCGTTTCTTTTTCTAGATGTAATACCGCTGACGAACCAAGGTAAGATTAACCGTGCAGCTTTACTTGCCCAAGATTGGAGTGATTTTACTACTCAACGGCTTTTAGTTTTACCACAAACACCTGCTGAAAAAGTTATCTGCCAAGTATGGGAAACTGTGTTAGGCATTGATGCTGTTAGTGTGGAAGATAATTTCTTTGAACTTGGTGGTGATTCGATTTTGGCTTTAAAGGTAGTAGCAGAATTACGGCGCCAAAATTTGATGCTAAGTCCAAAGGATATTTTTAGACTACAGACTGTTAGAGAACTTGCAGGCGCCGCCAAACAGTTACAATCAGAAGTGACAAGTATTGAAAAAGCTGTAGGAGAAGCACCTCTAAGTCCAATTCAAAATTGGTTTTTTGAACTAAATATACCAAATCCTCACCATTGGAATCAAGCAGTACTTTTACAAGTTAATAAATTCTTTGACTCACAAATTATTCAACAAGCTCTAAACACCGTCGTCGCACATCACGATATTTTCCGAGTACGCTTTTACCAAGAAGAAGGGGTATGGCACCAGTTTTATAATGAGAACGAGTCAGCTTTTGGTTTTGAAATTGTTGATTTAACACTTTTAGATGAGATACAGCAAAACGCGACGATTAAAGAAACTTGCGCGCGTTTACAACAATCTCTAGACTTAAATAATGGTCCCCTTGCCCGTGCAGCATTATTTAAAGGTAAAATCGGCAAATATCCAGATCAACTTTTCATCGTTTTCCATCACCTAATTATTGACGGTGTTTCTTGGCGCATTTTACTTGAAGATATAGCAGGCGCCATGAGTTATATTAGTGCGGGTAAACCTGTTATACTTTCACAACGAACTTCATCTTTTAAGCATTGGAGCGAGTTTCTTAATTCAATCGCCAAATCCCCAGCAATTGAGTCAGAAAAGCAGTTTTGGCTAAATATGCTCGAATCGAGCCAATCTAAATTACCATTAGATTTTTCTAATCCAACACTTCAATTGCAAAATATCGAGTCTTCGGTCAAAACTAGTTCAGTATTTTTGACCCAAGTAGAAACAGATATATTACTTACCAAAGCCAACAAAGCTTACCACACTCAACCCCAAGAATTATTACTAGCTGCTGTTGCCAAAACTATCAGTAAAATTACCACAGATAATAAAGTTAAAATCATCATGGAGGGGCACGGCAGGGAAGATATATCAAGCGAATTAGATATTACTCGCACTATTGGATGGTTTACAACGCTGTATCCTTTATGTCTTAATTTACCATCTAGTACTGTTGATAGCTTAAGTACCCAAAACTTAATTACAAGTGTTAAAGAACAAGCTCGTTCAGTACCTCAGCATGGTTTAGGTTATGGAATTTTAAGATATCTACAAGACAGTAATACAGAACTAGTTCACTCTCCTGCTGATATCAGTTTTAATTACTTGGGTCAAGTTCGTAACCAAACCGGGGATAATAATTTCTTTAATTTGTTAAACGAAGATACCCAACCCTCACACGACCCCAATGGATTAAGACCACATTTAATTGATATTATTTGTATTGTCGTTGAAGGACAGTTACGTGTTGATTGGTTGTACAGCACTAATTTACATCTGGAAGAGACAATTGTTAAGTGGAGTGTTGAGTTCCGTCAAAATTTACTAGAAATTCTGGCACATTGTACCCAACCAGGTGTAGGAACATATACAGAGTCAGATTTTCCGTTAGTATGCTTGAATCAATCTCGCCTTTCACAGTTACAGACACAATATCCCAACTTAGAAGATATCTATCCTCTTTCGCCATTACAGGAGGGAATGCTTTTCCACTCTGTATATGCTCCAGATGATAGTGTTTATTTTGAGCAAGTAACAGGTAAAATTACAGGTCAATTAGATACTTCAGCTTTTGCTGTCGCTTGGCAAAGCGTTGTAGATAGACACCAAATTCTCCGTAGTGCATTTGTTTGGGAACAAGAAGTACCAATTCAAGTTGTCAATAATTCTGTCGAGTTTACTATTTTAGAAAAAGACTGGCGCCATTTATCACAAGCAGAACAACTAGCTCAATTAGACTCATATTTAGCTAGTGACCGTAAACAGGGTTTTGATCTGGGTAAAGCTTTATTAATGCGTTTTGTCATCATCCGTTTGGATGAATATAATTGGCAATGGATTTGGAGTCACCATCATATACTTCTGGATGGTTGGTCTATTTCGATAATTTTTAAAGAAGTGCTAGAAATTTACCACTCCCAACTTCAGGGTGTTCAGCATAATCTTTCCCCAATTATACCTTACCGCGCGTATATTCAATGGTTGGCAGAGCGTAACTATGAAGATGCAGAAGAATTTTGGCGTTCTCAGTTAGCAGGTATTTCGGAACCTACCTTAATATCATGGAAACCACAAGAAAATATTGAAACCTCAACTCATAATAAAAATGATTATGAAGCGATAGAATTACGTTTGAGTGATGAAGACTTTGCCAACTTGCTCAACATGGCTCAAAATCATCGGCTTACACTCAACACTTTAGCACAAGCAGCATGGGCACTACTTTTACAAAAATATGGCGCCGCCCGAAACGAGTGCAATGATGTATTATTTGGCGCCACTGTTTCTGGTCGTATACCAGAAATAGTTGGGGTAGAAAACATGATAGGGTTATTCATCAATACTCTTCCCATGCGAATATCTTTAAATCCAAGTGTAACTGTAAAAGACTGGCTAGAAGAAATTCAACAGCGTCAGGTTCAAATGCAAGAGTATCAATACAGCAAGCTCACAGATATTCGTGATAGCATTGAATTTCCGGCTGGAGAATCTTTGTTTGAAAGTATTTTAGTGTTTGAAAATTATCCTACTGACCAGTCATTAAAAAATCAGGGTAAGGGAATTGAAGTTTCGCATATCGAGTTTCATGAAAAAACTAATTACCCTCTAACTGTTGCTTTTATTCCCGATACTGGGCTGTTATTAAAGCTCAATTACGAAACACAGTTATTATCTGACGAAGCAGCAAAAACGATGCTGCAACGCTTGCAATATCTCTTGTTAGAACTAGCTAAAAATCCAGAGGTTCTATTAGGAGAAATAGCGTTGGTTGAGAACCTCTCCCCCGACCCCTCTGAGTTTAATTGGAAAGATTTTCATGCGGCTCATCAATTATTTGAACGACAAGCAGATTTAGACCCAAATGCAACTGCCTTAGTTTTTGGCGCCAATTCTATTACTTATGGGGAATTAGAGCGTAAATCTAACATACTTGCGAATATCTTGAAATCAAAAGGTGTTAGTTATGAATCTTTAGTAGGGTTATACTTTGAACCCTCAATTGATTTTATCGTTGCCTTATTGGCTGTACTAAAAGCTGGAGGAGCATTTCTCCCATTAGACATTGCACATCCTGAAGAACGTTTGCAAGTTATTTTAGAGGATAGTCAAGTTAGTTTAATTTTAGCTACAGAAGCTATTGCCTTTAAACATAACCATGAATCGCATCAAGTTATTAGCTTATCAGAAATTGACTGGACACAACATAATACTTCCCGGCGCCTAAACCTGAATATCAACTCATCCCATTTGGCATACGTAATTTACACCTCCGGTTCTACAGGAAAACCCAAAGGTGTTCTCGTAACCCATGCGGGAGTTCAAAACCTTGTTGAAGCTCAAACAACAACTTTTGGTGTCACAAAACAAAGTCGAATTTACCAGTTTGCCTCGCTTAACTTTGATGCGGCAGTTTCAGAGATTTTTATGGCATTAGGCAGCGGTGCAACTTTATATATGGCGCCTGCATCCAACCGTTTTCCAGGTTCAGAACTTTGGTCTACTTTAACCGCATGGAAAATTACCCATTTAACCCTGGTGCCATCCGTACTAGCAACAATCAAACCAGAGGAACTGCCAACATTAGAAACTTTAATTGTGGCAGGAGAAGCTGCTTCTGGTAACATTTTAAGACGCTGGGGTAAACAATGTCGAGTTTTTAACGCTTATGGGCCAACAGAAGCAACCGTCTGCGCGAGTATGATGGATTGTTCTAATTTAATTGGTGAACCAAGTATTGGGCAGGGTATGAAAAATAGCAAAATATACCTGCTTAATGAGTATTTTCAACCAGTGCCACCAGGTATACCAGGAGAAATTTATATCGATGCAATTGGTTTAGCGCGCGGTTATTTAAATCGACCTGAGTTAACAGCGTCTGCTTTTATTCCTCATCCTTTTGCCAAAGAACCTGGAACACGGCTTTACCGCACCGGAGACACTGGTGTTTACGATTCCAATGGTCATATTTATTTTCTGGGTCGGCAAGATAACCGAGTTAAATTGCATGGGTATCGTATCGAACTAGGCGAAATCGAAGCTGCTTTAGTAAAAAATCCAGCCGTAAACTCTGCTGTGGTACTATTACGAGAAGATACACCTGGGCGCCCGCGACTCGTAGCATACGTTATAACATCAACAGTAGAGGTAACTTCTCACTCACTACTTGATGATTTATCTCAAGTGCTTCCGTCCTATATGCTCCCAAGTGCAATAGTATTTGTCAAAGAATGGAGTTTAACTCCAAATGGAAAAATCGACCGCAAAGCACTGAAGGCGCCTGAAATACCAACTGTACAATTATCAACAGTAGCAGCCAGTGAAACAGAAAAGATACTGTGCAAAATTTGGGCTGAAGTACTGGGTATAGAAACAGTAAACCCAAATGATAACTTTTTTGAGATGGGTGGCGACTCGATAATTACCTTGCAAATTGTCTCCCGCGCGCGCGAAGCTGGGTTAGATATAAGTCCAAAAGACATCTTTGAAACTAAAACCCTAGCTTCTTTAGCAGCGAGAGCTAAAGCATTGCGTACTTCATCAATAGAAGTTGACTCAGCTAACTCAGGAAAAGTACCTCTTGCCCCTATTCAACATTGGTTCTTTGAGCGAAACTTACCACACTCTCACCAATGGAACCAAATAGTAGCTGTAAGTACTAACCAATTATTGGACATTAACGTTTTTGCAACTGCTTTAGAAACTGTAGTAGCTCATCACGATGCTTTTCGATTAAGATATGAAGCTCCTGACGGCATATGGCAACAATCATATACCGATTCAGCCCCGATTAAATTACGTATCGAGGACTTTAGTAGCTACTGCAAGAGTGAACAAGAAAAAGTCTTAGCTGATATTGCAGAACAAGAACAAGCCTTAATAAATCTAAACAATTCCCCCTTACTAAGAGTTGTTTACGCCAAAAATCTAGAAGAACATGGCGATGTGATAATATTCTTTGCTCATCACCTAATAATCGATGGAGTATCTTGGCGAATAATCTTTGAAGATTTAAACCAAGCTTACCATCAAGCTGAGAAAGGCAAATTTATTTCACTCCCAGCCAAAAGTTCATCTTACAGACAATGGACAACAAGCTTAGAAAAACTAGCAAATTCGCCAATAATTGAAAAAGACCTTCAATTTTGGCAAACACAATCATATCCAACAACTTTACCTTTAGATAATATCGGTAATGGCGCCAACACAGTCGAAAGCTTAGTAATAGAATCTTCGCAACTCTCAGCCCAAGAAACCTCATCTCTTCTTTTAGAAGCAACTGTAGCTTACCATGCTGGTGTACAAGAAATTTTGCTAGCAGCATTACTCAAAACCTTTACAGAAAACCACGAATCTAATATACTGATTGACTTAGAAGGACATGGGCGAGAAGATTTAGGAAGCGAGTTAGATATTACAAAAACAGTCGGATGGTTTACCTCGCTTTATCCTGTTGTTTTGCAAAAACCCCAAGAAAATCAGTTAGAGAACTACCTTAAGGAAGTTAAAAACCAAATTCGCGCTATTCCCCATCATGGTATAAGTTATGGATTACTCCGTTACTTAAACAAGAATCAAATTACACGTGAAACACTAGCAAATTTACATAAACCGCAAATCAGTTTCAACTATCTGGGACAAATTGATAACCAAAATAGCAACAATCTTTTTAGTCTCAGCAATGTTCCTACAGGTTCAGGAATGTTTGGTAAACAGGAACGTCCCCATCTTCTAGCTGTAAACGCTCGTATTCAAGATGAACGTTTATTCGTTGACTGGTCTTACAGCAAAAATATACATGGCGCCCAAACCATAAAAAACTTGGCAGAAAATTACTTGCGTAATTTGGGCGCCTATTTAGTTAATCCAGCATCTTGTTATACTAGTAGCGATTTTAATTTAGTTGAATTAACCGATAGCGAACTAGATTCTCTCTTAGAAGACTTAGAGTGAAGCGTATCTTAGGGACTTCCAAATAAAAAAATACTCAAAAATTTCTTGTGGGGTGGGCATCCTTGCCCGCCCATAGTTTGAACGGGCAAGGATGCCCATTCCACAATATGGAGAATTAAATTTTTGGAAGTCCCTTA
>NZ_RSCL01000045.1:0-6769 GCF_003991905.1 Dulcicalothrix desertica PCC 7102
AAAACTCTTTTCATAATAAATTTTATTGAAATACAGGGTAGTTATCTTAACATTTTAGCACGTTAAGTACGCAAGAACCATAAAGAGTAGTATATGAAGGTGGTTTATCATCTGAAATTGTTTGAGAAACTAGTTGAATAATTGGTGTTAGTGATGATTTGGTATATGTATATATTTTTTGTTCTATAACTTCTTTTATATATTTTTCTTTTCGTTGTGCTTCAACTTTTAAATTTTCTGGTACTTGCGAAAAATCTACTCCTTGATATGTCTTAGGTTTTGCTTTATTTGAATCACTATCAAATTCTAGCTCACCTGATAAAAATAATTGCATTAACTCTACTTCGGATAATAAAGAAATTTCATTGCTAATAACATCAACAATTCTCAAATTTCCATCTGCTCTTTTTTCTTGAATTACATATTCACGATGTTCTAACCAAAAGTGGAGTCCTTGTTTAAACGCTACTTTACTCATATCATAAATCCTTTGTCAATTCATTGTTTGATATAAACTAATCAAGCTACTATTTCCAATTGGAATTGTTAAATCAGTTGACAGAAATCCAATGAATATTAATTTCAACAAACTATCCCTAAAAATACCTTTCTTACTTAAATAGTCTTCAGCTTTTTGGAGAGAGATAGGTGGTTGACTTTGAAAATATTTATGGCAAGTAATCGTTAGCTGCGGAGTTAGTTTAACTGGTGCATACCGATATAAAAGTTTAATGTTACTTAGAAGAGGTTCTCTCCTTATCATTTCATCGGTTATTACTAAAAAATCCCAAGATAGGGATTGAACAATAGGTGCTACGCATTGGAATAATCTTGTATTTTTGTCAGAATTAATTAGTTTTTTAGGTTTAATTTCAATAATCTGTTTTTTCTGACTTCGTTCAACTAAAAAATCTGGTGTATATTTTAATTGTTTGTTTTCCTGTTTATAAGCTATTTTCAGGGGCTGGCTGCAATATGAAAGGACATCTGGGTCAATTTCTAATAAGTACATATAGTCTCTTTCCAACAAAGACTCATACCAAACACCAGAATGCATCTTCAAGCTGAAAAAACGACCGATATTCTTCTTTGTCCCGGTATTGGTAATTTTTCGAGCAGGAGTTGTCAATTTGTTTTTTCTCCTGATGTTTAATATATTTCCCGTATACGATAGCAAACCACTTTATACCTCTCCTCTTCCATTAGGCAGAGAATTTCACTTTGTGCGCGAATTCATTTCACTTTATGCGCGAATTTGGTTTCACTAAATTATCAATTTCAATTTATGCGCGAAACTCATATCCTGAAACCCCTATAAATTCGTTTCCAGAATTTCGCTTTATCTGCGAACCCATAATTTTATACGACTCAGTGTACAATTACAACGAGTCAACTGTCGGTTCGCGCAAAAAGCGCTAATCTTCGCACAAAAGCCGCTAATTTTTCGCACGGTCATGCAATTTTTTTCGCTGTAAGCTTTATACTGCAAGGAATATTGCCCAAGGGGAAATCCAAGCATGATATAGGTAAAAGCGCTCTCCAGTATCTACCACAATGCTTTTGGACTCCGTGCCAGTCAAATCCTGGAATTTGCATTCAGGAGCGCGAATTGTTCTGGAAATTAGCGCGCATACGCGAAAAAATTAGCCAGGTTGTGCGAAAATATGTGCCTGAAACAACGTAATCACGTTCTAAAATTAGCGCTTTTTGCGCGAACCTACACAACGAAGAGGTAGCTATGGCGCCAGTTGAAAAACGTAAGATACCGACCAAGTGCAAACAATGTGCCATGCTGAGTGCTTCACAGGCGAAAGAAATACATGGCGCCCAAGGGGATAATTGTTGGAATCCTGCGGTATGTTACAGCCGTAGGTCTCACGCACGACACTCTTACAGGCGAAATCAAGCGCGCGCTATGAGACGTTCTTCTGTTCTAGCCCAGGAAATATCTATAGACATTGAGGAATTTGCTGATATTTACTTTGCTACGTTAATTGTGTACAGGGCGCCTGGTTCTGAAACACCTGTACACGCAGTGGGCGCCGAAGTTTGGAAAGGTCAAGAAAAGCGCGCGGTTGTTAAACCAATTCATTGTGTCGGGATGACGAAAAGTCAAGTTTTGGCTTATACGAGGAAGTTACAGGGAGTATTGACTTCAAATTATGGAGTTAGAAAATTTGCTTCCCTGGAACGACTTGACCCGTGTTTATGCCCAATCAGACCCTGCCCACGTAATCCACAAACTTAAATTATTTAAAACAAACAGCACGAAAAACAGGCTCAAACACTTGTTAAATAAAGCTTTGTCAATAGAACAAAAAAGCCCGTATCCCCGGATAAAGTTTTAAATGAAAGCACTTGCAGGTGCCTAGATATGAAACATTTGTACGTTACTATAGCTTGTCATGTAATGAAAAAAATGCTTTTAATCGCGCCAAGTTTTTAGAAGGAAAATAGACTTAAATGCTTGCTGTATATGCTTTTTGCTTTAGAAGTAAAACTCTAGTATGTCAGGATAAACTATGAATGAGAAGTATATACAGTTAGAAATCTGGGATTTATTGGAGGAAGCCAGATCGGCGCCACTTGAAGTAGACTGGCGCTTGTTATGGGACGGTCTTGACGCATCATTAATAGATTTAGATACAACTGAGCAGTTACAAGTTGCGGCAGATGCATTAGTACAGATGGTCGAAGTGTTCCATACTCGCAGTGTTGAAACTTTTGAAGAAATTGAATCTGTTATAGGTGATGATGGTCCCGTGATGGGTGATGCTGACTTTGCGGTATTTGTAAGACAAACTATGGACATTCGTTTTGATGAATTTATCGAACCGTTGGTAAGTTCTATTAGGAAGCCTTACGTGTGGGCGCCTGACACAGCTAACCATTCAATAGTACAAATAGTCGATAAGGAAACTTTACTAGAGACACTTGCTTATACAGAAGAAGTGACGAGTGAACAAGCGTGGGAGTCAGTTTTAAACATTGCCCACAGCGAGGATGTTGAAGCTTGGGTTAGTAAGATTAGGGAATATATTGGGGTGGCGCCAACTCAGATAATAACTGTGTCGGGTTTGATGCGCGCGCCCTTGGAATTGGCGCCAGTCGAAGTTTGGTTAGGTTTATTACTTGGTTCTCTTAACATGGTGAGAGATTGTAAGTTTAATTTTGATTGTTACGATGTATTCTGTGAGCAGTTTTATGCTTCAGATATTTTAATTGAAATGGAAGCATCAATGAGTGGCGCCTATTGTAGTTAAAAATTTTACCAATGTGCCATCGGCGCCTGTAATTTAATAGAGAAGCAAGTGATTATAATGCTTTTGGGTGCCTGTTTTTAAGAAATTTAAGTATATTTGCATTACCGTATATTTAGTTATTAGAGTACGTTGTATCGGCTCAATCGCACTCTAATAAACGAATAAATCATAATTGGTGAGGTTTTTGGACACCTGCTCAATTGAGAACAATTTGTTTCCAACCGAACGTTTGTTTGTGGTTTAATAACTTGATTATTGTTGGCGCCTATCGAAATTAATGATTTGATAGATTAAGATAAAATACAACATAACTACAATTTGATATGTCAGACGAAAATATAAAACGAGTTAAGCCTATTCGTAAGCAAATGGAATATAGAAACATTTGTTTTAGAATTACTCAGCTAAAAAATGGGAATTGGAAAGCCGTTGCTGGTGGGGTATTTGTTATTGCTCATACAGAGTTAGATGCTATTTACTATATAAAAGCAGAAATTGATGCAGAATTAAATTTGCGTCGTAAATGGCACCAAATTCTGTGAAAAATTCTCGATTGGTTAATTATTATCGGCGCCGTTTTGTTTAGTCGCAGCGTTGACATGAGTATAAAATTCTTCACGACTAATTTCACCTTGGAGTACTTTATTAAAGGAATTATTAACAGTCTTTTGAGCATTTGAGTTAAATTTGGTGACACTGCCGTCGTTAGGATTAACTAAACCGAGTATTTCATCGTCATCATCAGGTAAAGTTCTCAGAAATTTTTTATAAAAATCAGAGCTATGTTTAGCGTCCCAAGCCTGAATTGGAAACTCTCTTATTTTATTTAGTATTTGTTGGGCTACGTTACGGGCATCAACTTCATTTTTCCATACGCATAAACTGTCTTTTCTTGATGCTGCTGGAGGACGAGCCATGACTAAATACTTTCCTGTCCTAGGGGATTTTTCAACCCATGTATAAGAAAATTCTTCTTTTAAAGGAATATGCTCGCTCACTAAACAAGCAAAATCACCGTCAAAAACTTGAAAATTCAAGTGTGGATTTTTTATTGCTAAATCTCTCACTACCTTTCTAAGTACAGGAAATCTATTCTCAGTAGTCGAAAATACAGGTACTAAATCGTTATCTAGCTGCTGATTTTTCTTCACAGTAGAACGCTCATTAATAAGATTAACAATTTGATTCTTGAGACTTGAATAAACTTTATCTTCCTGAAAGTATTCATTGAAAAATTTCGACATAATTCTCCTATCTACTTTATATTGTGAATTGATTTTCTCGGCGCCGCTCCCAAACTTAAGGAGGAAAAAGTCCATACCGGAGGGGCGTGAATTGCTCTTAGGCGCCTAGTACGAGAGTGAGTCAACCACACTCTAAGAACGCGCCTGTATGATTGAACGCGGGTTTTTACTTCGTCCAAGTATACTTTTTATCATAGTAAATGAATTATGGCGCCTGTTTTACATGAAAATGTGCAGCATGAGTAGAAGTTTTTCAAGCCTACTCTTGGTTTGTGTTATTTGTTAAGATTTATTACAGTTTAACGGCGCCGACTATAATCAGGGCAGGGTAAGTTCGATGAACCACTAGGGTGAACTGCACACAAGAAACCACTATTAAAAGCGCAACCACTTGCACAACATAAGCAAGAATAAACTTGTTTTTCGATTAGCTTTTTATCCTGTTCTGAATGCTCGCGAAGAAAAGCAAATAAATTTGATTCGTTACCTCTGTTATTCCTACGAGCATATTGCACGCTCTCCACTGTTCGGCGCCTGTAATCATGCCAGAGGGAGGAAAAATATTAAGTTTTGTGTGTAAGCAGGCGCCGAAAATACTAGATTTCAATAAACAGACTCATAGTTATAGTTGGCGCCCAAGCACTAACAAGATTTTGATTAGATGAGCAGAACGTGAATACTAATATTCCTCTACCCCAAAAATTAGGTGACCACTATTGGCTTGAAAAATCAACAAATAATTTTATACCACCACCCCCAACACTTTTAAAATTTCCCTTACAGGCGCCTTTTGGGAATCTAGAGAAAGCACTTGGGATAGCAGCCGTTTGGGAATGTACTTGGTAGATTTAATTTCGCGCTCGCCCGAACTCCAAAACTCGTAGTGATAATAAGCTTCATAGTATTCTTTACCTTTTCTGATAACAGTGCGCCATCTGATGCTGCCACTCCCATTACCCTTAGTTCGGCGACATGAGCTAGCAGATATATTAATGCCTGTCTTATCCCCTTGGAACTTAGGCTCACCATTCTTCCAAGGGGATATATTCATGTCTGACTTATCCCCTTGGAACTCAGGCGCCTCAGTTGGAATGGGAGATATATTCATGTCTGTCTTATCCCCTTGGAACTCAGGCGCCTCAGTTGGAATGGGAGATATATTCATGTCTGTCTTATCCCCTTGGAACTCAGGCTCATCACTTTTCCAAGGGGATATATTAATGTCTGATTTATCCCCTTGGAACTCAGGCTCATCACTTTTCCAAGGGGATATATTAATGTCTGTTTTGTCCCCTTGGAACTCAGGCACCTCAGTTGGAATGGGAGATACGTTTGTATTTGTTTTATGCCCTTGGAAAATGTCAGACTTATTATTAGAGGGGGCTTCCAGTAGTTTGGACAGTATTGTATTCGGAAGTTGCACTACTCCATACGCATCAAAAACTTCTATAAACCGTGCGCTGTCCCGTCCCCAATAAATCAGTACATGCGATTGCCGTGCGGGTAGTTTTGGCTCGTAATTAGTGTCTAAGAATTTTATTCTTCCTTTCCAAAAGCAGACAGGTTGAGTTTTCAACACAGGTGATAGCCAGTTAGTGTCAGTGGCGCCAGGTACCAATGCAATAGCTTCTGTAACTCGACAAGAAGCAAGTTCTTCAATGAGTTTGGCAATCCACTTACCAGGACACGAGTATGGTGGATTGAGAAATATACGCCCATGCCATTGCTGAAATAAACCATCTTCATTAATGGTGTAATGTTCGCGCGCGGGAATTTTCTTGCCAACTTCCGCACATGGGTCGAGGTCAATCTCACCCAATACCTGCACAACCAACTCAACAATGTAAGGTGGCGTGTACCAATTGTCTGATGATTTATCTTTCATAGTTGCTATTTTTAGGTAAAGTGTCTCTGTCACGCCGTCCACACAGGTGAGGCGCCTTTCATAGCCGTGGAAAATATGCGTGCGTATTGCTACGTAACTTTGACAATGTTGGTAGCTTTCTGCACAAACACTGCCCTAATTTCGCTCGGTAAGACCTCGATTAAATAGGCGAGCAAGGATGCTTTAATTTGTGGAACTTGAGAAACAACCATTTGGGTAAAATACTCCCAACCATAGGCGCCTGGGAGTTCCAACACCTGCGCGACTACTTGAGACGCGGGTAAATCATCTGGATTAGAGACCAGTAATGGTAAATATTCTTTTGTTGCCCAAACCAGGTCTTCATCTGATGGTTCAAAACTATAATTTTCTTGATT
>NZ_RSCL01000045.1:6779-7510 GCF_003991905.1 Dulcicalothrix desertica PCC 7102
GAGTCACTACTTAGTTGAGTATTAGAAGGAATTAATAATGATAAGCCCGAATCAATAGTTTGGGCGCCGTATTCATCGTGGGTGCTAGGGGAAATTGAATGTGATAGATTTTCCCCTAGCACCTCATGGTCATTACTTAGTTGAGTATTAGAAGAAATTGATAATGATAAGCCCGAATCAATAGTTCGGGCGCCATGTTCCTCTTGAGTGCTATGGGAAATAGGATGTCCTAAATTTTCCCCTAGCACTTGGTCATTATTACGATTATGATTTGATAGTTTCAATACACCATACTGCTCAAACACTTCAGAGAACCGCGCGCTATTACTTCCCCAATAAATCAACACATGCGATTGCCGCGCGGGCAGCTTTGGTTCGTAATTGGGGTCTAAGAATTTAATCCGTCCCTTCCAAAAACAAACTGGTTGAGTTTTTAAAACAGGTGACAACCAGTTGGTATCTGTGGCGCCGGGTACCAATGCAATAGCTTCTGTAACTCGACCACTTGTAAGTTCTTCAATGAGTTTGGCAATTCACTTACCAGGACACGAGTATGGTGGATTTAAAAATACGCGACCATGCCACTGTTTGGATAATCCGTCGAAATCTATTGTGTAATGTTCGCGCGCGGGAATTTTCTTACCAACTTCTGCACATGGGTCGAGGTCAATCTCACCCAATACCTGCACAACCAACTCAACAATGTAAGGTGGCGTGTACCAATTGTCTGA
>NZ_RSCL01000045.1:7520-7740 GCF_003991905.1 Dulcicalothrix desertica PCC 7102
GAATTAAATAGGCGAGCAAGGATGCTTTAATTTTTGGAACTTGAGAAACAACCATTTGGGTAAAATACTCCCAACCATAGGTGCCTGGGAGTTCCAACACCTGCGCGACTACTTGAGACGCGGGTAAATCATCTGGATTGGAGACCAGTAATGGTAAATATTCTTTTGTTGCCCAAACCAGGTCTTCATCTGATGGTTCAAAACTATAATTTTCTTGATT
>NZ_RSCL01000045.1:7750-7885 GCF_003991905.1 Dulcicalothrix desertica PCC 7102
GTCTGCGTCTTTAAACCTGTTAATCCCTCTGCCATCACGGAAATGATAGCCATCATAGTTAGATGCGTGTTTCTTCCACTCCAAAAATTGCAGGTTGGGATGTTTAATAATCAATTCTTTTTTGAGTGCAGAAAG
>NZ_RSCL01000045.1:7895-8291 GCF_003991905.1 Dulcicalothrix desertica PCC 7102
ATCTGCGTCTTTAAACCTGTTAATCCCTCTGCCATCGCGGAAATGATAGCCATCGTAGTTAGATGCGTGTTTCTTCCACTCCAAAAATTGCAGGTTGGGATGTTTAATAATCAATTCTTTTTTGAGTGCAGAAAGTCTTGCATCCATAGTCTCGCTTCTATCCTTGCCAACTTTCCCCATACCCACAACCTGAATAATTTTCAAGTTTTCATATGTTGGTTTAACTTGTTCAAGAAGCAAGATAGTATCATTCTTTACACCAAGCTTTAATGCCAAATCTTCAGCACGCATGGTGGCATCAAGGTAGATATTGAATGCAGCATTTGAAGCCACTGCACGGTGACGCAAGTTAGGCATGTATATTGACAACACACCATATTCACAACGAAAGGCGCC
>NZ_RSCL01000045.1:8301-8799 GCF_003991905.1 Dulcicalothrix desertica PCC 7102
ATTGGCAGTCAGTAATAAAACTAATAATTCCTTGAGTGCCTTCCAACCACCAAGTTCAGAAGCAATCTGACTTACTCGTTCTTGGGTTATTCCAACAATTTGGGCAAGGGAAGTTTGTGTAACCTTCTTCCCACTTTCTACAAGTTGTTTGTACGCGGATGCTAATAACCATTTGGTTTGTTGTCCTACTGTTCCTGATAACGGAGTAATATTTACTGCTTCAACTTGTTCAAAACGTACTGATGTAAGTTCGTTAATTAAAAAACTTAAGTCATGGTCACCAATAAAGTAGTAGTACAATTCCTCGTTGGGTCTAAGGTGTGAACGCAATCTTCCTGCTTCCTGTAAGATTTCAGCTCGCACTTTGGCTTCCACGAAATTCTGAAACTCTGCATCAGCATCGTTGGTATCTAAACTTACCTCTACTCCTGTTAATAGGTGATACTCAATAGCAAGTTGTCCCAAATTGGGATAAGGTACGCCAACGCTGCACAGTGA
>NZ_RSCL01000045.1:8809-15557 GCF_003991905.1 Dulcicalothrix desertica PCC 7102
TACTTTCTCCTTACTCCACACTTGTAGTAAAGGCGCCAACCAATTAAGCGTAACTTCTTGTAACGCACTCTTGGTTAATTGATTATTTTCCTGACGGAACATACGGTTAGCAAATTTAGCTGCTTTTTTGGCTCCACCTTCTAAACCTTCTGTACTCACCTTATCCGCAGATTCACGCAAGAAATCAAGATTAGGCGCCAAGTCTTCTTCTAATTCTTCAATTAACTCGTTGAGGTTTGTGGGGCAATAAGGTAGTAGTTCCCACACTGCGGAGTTATCAAACCCATATCTACTTGTTGGTTTTACTTCTTGACTAAGTAACGATTTAATAACAGTTAATACTGGGCGTAACTGCTCAATTACTTCGGGATTGTCGAGAGTTAATTGTCCAATCGTTTGGTTGAAATCAGCAAGTGTAACAGAAATTGAAGTATGTGTTTTGATGAGTGTAGAAGCTTCATCCCAAAATAATCCACACTCCGAATATTTATATTCTTCTGCAAATGGCAAACTATCTGGATGCGCGCGGATTTGTGGAGCCGCTAGTACATGGCATCGTTGATTACGAAAACCATAGCCATAACCACTTGAAGTTTGACAAGCCTTGAACAATGAACATCCCATGCATATGGGGGAATCACCACTTTCAATGTGGGGTATATTTTTAGCCTTGAGTTCATTAAATAAATGGTGACGGTGACAATTACCTGGTGTTAATTTAACGTTTGATTTCTTTCTAGGATGTACTAAAAAAGGCTCTCCACAAGCTGTTTTACGGGTTTCATCTATTTCTAACCCATTGTGACGAATCACCAAATCTACGTAGTTTTGTTCTACTGTTTCTGTGGTTGGGTTACGATGATCAGTAGCTAAATAGTACAAATTTTCAATATTAAAGTCTTCTGCGACGGTTAAACCCGCAGAGTATGACTTACCCAAACCAGGCGCCGACAAATCCAAGATATCGTGCCAACCTTTTTCCACAGCCTCCAACCAAATCGATAACCGCTGCTCGTTGGTGTACTGTATTTTTGGTAATCCCAAATCAACATACTCTTCAGGTGTTGGTAAGTTGCCAAGCTGGTAGATATGTACACAAACAGGTTTAATTGGTTTGGTCGCTGGCGCCTCCCCGAAACCCTTAAACTGTTTGGATAAATGTTTTCCAAGCTTGCTTAATTCATGCTTGATGTCCTCAATATAATTTTGAGTACTGCGGTGTATAGCCTCGAACTGTGACCACGTAATTATGGAAATGGCGCCATCATACTCATCAGGGTCGGGCGTACCCTTTGTATATTGTCCCCACCAACCAACTTTTAACTCATAGCCAAGCTTCTTCAACAACTGGTAAGTACGGCGATATTGGCGCATAACTTGACGGTTAGCAACGGCGCCTGCATCAACTTCTAGTATTATCTCCTCAATACCTCCAAGTTCAATTGCTAATTGGTCAAGATAGGACTCCAAAGTTTGGGGGGAGCCTGCGAAGTTTCCACCTGCGGTGCCTAAAATAATTTCTCCACGTTTCTGTGCTGTTATCCAAGGCTTCAAAATACCTTCATTCAGGCGTACCCGTTTGGATGTTGTGCCACCAATCGGACGGCAGCAAGTAAGAGGTAATTCTCCATTGGTTAAATGGGATGTTGGACCATTGGGACGGTTTTTGGTTTGGGATGATGCCCATTTATATTTGCCGCTTTCAACATCATCCGAATGTAACTGCCAAGTGATGATTTCTCCGTTGGGCGCCCATACTGGACAAAGATAACCAGCTTGGGTGATTAGAGAATCTCCGTTAATCGAAACGCCTGCGAGTTTGTAATTGACAGCCCAATCTAGTTTTTGCCACTGTACGACACTTTTAAACATCCCCTGGTTGATTTGCTCCTCGGTTAATCCGCGACTAAGCAAATCTTCACGATGGTTAGAAAATAAATTTAACTGGGACAAAATTTGATTAATGGCGCCGTCACGTTCAGATGTACTCAACAAACGTGGAAACTGTTTGCGTTCTGTGTCTTTACGAGCGCGCGCAATTTGTTCTAGTTCTTGGCGCCGCGCATTACTTTCCTCAGTATTAGATTGACGCTCAACGTACATGCCCCATGAACCATCTTTGGTGTTTCCGATAAATTGGAAACCTGGTTTAGTATAGGTTCCATCTGTACCTGGCATACACAGATGGAGGTCATTGACTGTGCGGCATTTACTGTGCGGCATTTACCTGTTTCGTCGTTACAGAAGATACAGGGATTATGGCGCCGGGTTGGAATTGGTTTATTAGGCATAGAGACTCCTGATAGGTGGTGAGTCCACTTGGCGGTGTCGGTTTCTTTAGAGCCAAAGTGGCGAACCCGTAAGGGAGTCAGTTAGTGCGCTTCTAAAAAAATGCCATGCTTTATCACTTATACAGATGACTTAGAGCCTTAATTTTTGTTAACGTTTGATAGAACTTTTTTTGTTTTGGTTGGCTCTGGCATGGTGTCTTTTTACCCAAAGGGATTAAAGCTTTGGGATGGGAGGCGCCCGCTAACCGACTTTTTTTTGTTTATTTGTCGGATTGGCTTGAGTTCACTTATGGGTGCTATAGGGGTGCTGTTACCTCCAATTACAAAGCTTGTCAGGAAGCGCAAACTGTTTGATTGAGTCGCTATCTTATTTTCCTACACTGTCATCTCAGTAATTTGGTGGCGCCGTGTAACGAGTGTGCCAACTTATAAAAATTACGGCTGTAACATAAATTTACATAGATGCACGCCGAGTTTTATAGCTTCTTGGCAGCTAAAAGTCACACCACAATACACAAAATTGGACAATTTCTTGTAAGATGTTGGTGTATGGAAAGAAGGGCGAATATACCTCTTCGATTTACTACCAGTCCGCTCCCCAGCAGAATTCGGTAAATCGTAGGGGCTTTGCGCTTCCCTGACAATTTATTAATATCTTTTGAGATTTTACAGCCAAGATGTCACTTGTGGAACATGAGAGTGAACATTTTTGGCTGTAAATTTTTGTGTAGTTACGTTACCCCCCTTGCATCTCTAACAAAATCTTTGTGCAAACTTGATATTTTTGCATTAATGTAAGTTTAAATCATTTGATACTATTTGTGTACAAATTTTATAATTGAATCTATAAAAAAACATTTTAATTATAATGTAGCCAATTTTACTATATACTTAGCCAATAAATACTGATAGTGTGCAACATATTTAACATGAGGGAAAAATAGGAAATTTTCTACTGCTAGTTGGCAGTATGGCGCCCATCCTCGTATTGAGTTGATGCTTATTTATTGCCAACCTCTCAAATCATAAATCTGTCTATTGGTTGATTAGAGCAGTGGTATTCATGTGTAACAATACACTGTTAACTGATAGATACGCTTTAAACTTATTGCCACAAAATTAGCAATATTGTCACTTGCACCATTGACCGAAAGAAGCGTTGGTGCAGTACTCCTATGTCCAAAAATACCCAACATTTTATGGGAACCTTAAGACGGCGCCACCTATTACCAATACTAATTAATCGACTTTTTGATTCATGTATATCAAATATTGGATGCTTGTAGGTAATGTTGAGCCAAAAACAAGTGCTGCTATATTCTTACATCAAAATATCGTGAAACTTATGTCAGAACGTGTCAAAGTATGTCATTGTAGTATCGCCTTACCGCAATGCTTCAAGCTTTATTGTGGCACCAAATGCTATTTTATGAAATACGACTAATTCATTAACGTAATACAGTTTTGTAATTTTGTAGCGCTAATATGCCTGAATTTTTCTTGAACAATCGTGGGGCACCCTTCCTTGTAGTACTTGAATTGAGATACATTTATTTACATTAATATTTGCTAAAAATAGGGTATGATGTCAAATAAAAAACGATTATTTTGGTAAAAGTCAGAACCAGCTATAGGCGCCGAACTTTAATTAATAGATATTAATCGAATAAGTATAATTACTCGGTGCCATAAAATGTATTCCAACATTAAAGATGGACTTATAGAATAGATTCCTGGGCGCCGAGCAATCAAATTGCACTACCTTGGTTGCAGCTTGTAGTGGCAATTAAAACTTATTGCAAAATAATTAGCACTATTTTAAGCACGCAACGCAGCATATGATATAAATTTACCTTACATCTGTCAAGAGACTGAAGGGGTGACAAAGGCGCCTGATGCTTTTGTGAACAATTTGTTCACATATGCGCGCATACATAAATATAGGAATTAGGGTATATTATTTTTCACCGTATATTGTCTAATTAGGGTGCAATTATTGCTGAAAAACGCACCCTAACTCCGGAGAAACTGATTAATATCTATGCTTTCAGTCGCTTATCCTACAACTGAGTCTTTACTTGATTAAAGTATAATTTTCTCATTGTACGTCCGTTTAGCCAAGCAGCGATGCTTTTCTTTATAGTAGGTTTGGTAGGTTGCCGCGCATCAAAATGTTGTAGTACAAAAAGAGCTATGATTTAATAAATTCCTGCAAGTTGAGTCAATGCACTCTTAAGAATCAATCATGTCTAAAACATTACCTAGTAAACCACAGCCATATCATGTCTTTCCGGGTGGAATATCTGTTTACTTTGAAAGCCATGACGAAGAAGGAGATTGGTATCCGCCGATTGTATTACCTTATTTTTGGAAAAACAATGCACTTTACGTGAGCCGTTCCCTGCCGGAATTAGGCTATGAAAAAGCAGTTCCAGTTAATGCAAATTCTAGATTTCCTAGACACAGTGATTTTTTCATACATAATTTTAGGGGTAGCATTGTATGGTTATCCTCTTGTTGACGGCTACATACCCGTTTTTCTTGAACAACTTCAAGGCTCGGAAGCTATACTTTGGCAATCTCATAGAGAAAGCTAATTATTGCTTCCAAGAGTGGACTGAAATATAACCTTTATTTTTATTATTAATAATACAAACCAGTTATGACTTCAATCACCAAAACAGTTACAATTAATGTACTCTCTGATGATAATGGAAGCTTTGTTTGTCAAATATCGCCCTCCGTTGACCAACCCTCGGATGAGATTCGTTGCTGTGGTCAAAGCGAAGAACATGCCATAGCTATTGCATGATTCGCAGTTAGCCGGTCAATACCGCTCTTATGCAGAAGAAAGTCAAAATAAGGATTTTCGAGCAGTAGAGCTTTCTGCATCTGAAGAGCCAATCGAAAAACGTTATCATGTAATTTTACATTACGAACGGATTACCAAAGCAGAGTCTAAATTTGAAGCATTGCAAAACACGTTATTAGGAAATACAGTGGTAGAAAATGCCAAAGTTACCTTAATTGAAATTGACGCAAATTTGCCAGTCCAGCCCTTAACTTGATAACCTCAATAATAAATCTTTGAAAGTATATCGAGGAGGAACGTCGTGGGAGCATCTACTTTTGGAACATACATAATTATTTGGCGCCGGAAAGCCTACTATACGGGTAGTCTAGAAAAGTCGATCTGCCAAAAGTGGATGCTCCCGAACGTCGTCGATGCAGGCGCCTGCTAGTGTTGCTGCAATGAAATTAGTTTCTAATGCTTGGGTAATAGTTAAGTCAGCGTCGCATAGGTCAGCCCCGCTAAAATTAGCTCCAATTAAAATTGCCTGTCTTAAAATAGCTTCTTTAAGGTCAGTTTTAATAAACCAAATACCAATCAAGTTAAAAGTTGTTAAGTCGCTTTCCTCTCAGTTTTAAAACACTGAGTTTCCCACATACCATGTAATCCTATGAACAGAACCTTATATTATCATCAGCAATCAAACTTTTCCCGAAAAATCCGTATATTTTTATCTGAGAAAAGGTTAGATTGCGAACTAAAAGAAATCAATTTGGTCAATAAACCCCCTGAATTTCTCAAAATTTCTCCCATTGGTCAAGTACCTGTATTTGTAGATGAAGATGGCACAACTATTTGGGACTCTACACTGATTGCAGAGTATTTAGATGAAACCTATCCACAACCAAACTTTTATCCGCTCGCTCGTCGTCAAAGGCTTGAGTGTCGTAAATGGGAAGAATTAGCAGATGTTTTAGGTGATAACATTATACGTCTATGGGTACTCGACTTAACGAGTGATATAGCTCCTACTTATTACCGAAAAAAGTATGAAACATTAATTAATCGCCTTTTACCAATTTTTGATGAGCAACTGCTTACTGCGAAATATTTGTTAGGCGGCGAAACTTGGACAGCAGCAGACGTAGCAGCATTATGTTCGCTCTCTTACTACAGCTTACGTTTAAATGAAGATTGGCGAATTCAGTATCCTCATGTGAGAGAATGGTTTGATAGATTACATGAGCGTGAATCGGTCAAGTCAACTATTCCTAGAAAAACTTGATAATATTAAACCGACAACAAGATAAATCATAGTTAGTTATTGAACGCACTTCACAGTTAGGCACCACATAGCACCAACTAATGTAGCATTCCTGCTACACCCACATTCATTTGTTTAATACAAGCGCTCTTAACTAGACTCGCGCGCGTGACTGAGTAATTAGTTGCGTAAAAAATTCTTCTACTCTGTATTCAAACAGGGTTTCCCACAAACAGCAACCGTTGTATCTAATTTCATACACACCAGGGCTTATCTCACGGAAATCCGCAATTAATCCTTCGCGTTTGGCATGATTTAACCTTTTAACCCACATTCCGCACTTCAATTTGAAGTACAAAAGATTACAACCAAGAAAAAAGCAAAAATTCAGGATGACGAAGA
>NZ_RSCL01000045.1:15567-50379 GCF_003991905.1 Dulcicalothrix desertica PCC 7102
CACTTTCTCTTTACTCCACACTTGTAGTAGTGGCGCCAACCAATTAAGCGTAACTTCTTGTAACGCACTCTTGGTTAATTGATTATTTTCCTGACGGAACATACGGTTAGCAAATTTAGCTGCTTTTTTGGCTCCACCTTCCAGACCTTCTATACTTACTTTATCCGCAGATTCACGCAAGAAATCAAGGTCAGGCGCCAAATCTTCTTCTAATTCCTCAATGATTTCGTTGAGGTTAGTCAACGGCGCCTCTGGTAACAACTCCCATATGGCGCCTGAATCAAAGCCGTATCTGCTTGGTGGTTTTAATTCTTGACTAAGTAATGATTTGATAACCGCTAATACTGGGCGCAGTTCGTCCAATGCTTCAGGGTTTTCGAGCGCTAACTTCCCAATTGTTTGGTTAAAATCACTCAAGGTGACAGAGATAGATGTATGAGTTTTTAAAAGTGTTGAAGCTTCGTCCCAAAATATCCCACACTCGGAGTATTTATATTCATCCGCAGATGGCAAACTATCAGGATGCGCGCGGATTTGTGGAGCCGCTAACACATGGCATCTTTGATTACGAAAACCATAGCCATAACCACTTGAAGTTTGACAAGCCTTGAACAATGAACATCCCATGCATATAGGGGAATCACCACTTTCAATATGGGGTACATTTTTAGCCTTTAGCTCATTAAACAAATGGTGACGGTGACAATTCCCAGGTGTCAATTTAACGTTTAATTTCTTTCTAGGATGTACTAAAAAAGGCTCTCCACAAGCTGTTTTACGAGTATCATCTATTTCTAACCCATTGTGACGAATTACCAAATCTACGTAGTTTTGTTCTACTGTTTCTGTAGTTGGGTTACGATGATCAGCAGCTAAATAATACAAATGTTCAAGATTAAAGTCTTCTGCGACGGTTAAACTCGCAGAGTATGATTTACCTAAACCAGGTGCCGATAAATCCAAGATATCGTGCCATTTCTTCTCAACAGCCTCCAACCAAATTGATAAGCGCTGCTCGTTGGTGTATTGAATTTTTGGTAAACCCAAATCAACATATTCTTCGGGAGTTGGTAAGTTACCGAGTTTGTAGATAAATACAGGCGCCTGTTTAACAGGAGATATGAGTGGCGCCTCCCCAAAACCCTTAAACTGTTTGGATAAATATTTTCCAAGCTTGCTTAATTCGTGCTTAATATCTTCAAGATGATTTTGGGTACTACGGTGTATAGCCTCAAACTGTGACCATGTAATTATGGAAATGGCGCCATCATACTCATCAGGGTCAGGTGTATCTTTGGTATATTGTCCCCACCAACCAATTTTTAATTCGTAGCCAAGTTTCTTCAACAATTGCTGAGTACGGCGATATTGACGCATTACTTGACGGTTAGCAACGGCGCCTGCGTCAACTTCAAGTACTAATTCCTCAATGCCTCCAAGTTCAATTGCTAATTGGTCTAGGTAAGACTCCAAGGTTTGAGGAGAGCCAGCGAAGTTACCACCTGCGGCGCCTATAACAATCTCTCCACGTTTCTGTGCTGTAATCCAAGGTTTTAGAATACCTTCATTAAGACGTATACGTTTGGATGTTGTGCCACTAATCGGACGGCAACAAGTAAGAGGTAACTCTCCATTGGTTAGGTGGGGTGTTGGTCCATTGGGACGGTTTTTAGTTTGGGACGATGCCCACTTGTATTTACCCTGTTCGGCATCATCTGAATGAAGCTGCCAAGCTATGATTTCTCCATTTGGCGCCCATACTGGACAAAGATAACCAGCTTGGGTGATTAAAGAATCTCCGTTAATCGAAACGCCTGCGAGTTTGTAATTAACCTGAAAATCAAGTTTTTGCCACTGTACGACACTTCTAAACATCCCCTGGTTGATTTGCTCCTCGGTTAATCCGCGATGTTGCAAATCTTCACGATGGTTAGAAAATAAATTTAACTGGGACAAAATTTGATTAATGGCGCCATCACGTTCAGATGTACTTAACAATCTTGGAAATTGTTTGCGTTCTGTGTCTTTACGAGCGCGCGCAATTTGTTCTAGTTCTTGGCGCCGTGCATTCAATTCATCCGTATTTGATTGTCTTTCTACATACATTCCCCATGAACCATCTTTGGTGTTTCCAATGAACTGGAGACCTGGTTGGTTCTGAGTTCCGTCTGCTCCCTCCATACACATATGGAGGTCATCGACTTCACGACATTTACCTGTTGTGTCGCCACATAATATACAGGGATTATGGCGCCTTGTTGGAATTGGTTTATTAGGCATAGAGACTCCTGATAGGTGGAGTCAGTTAGTGCGCTTCTAAAAAAATGCCATGCTTTATCACTTATACAGATGACTTTGAGCCTTAATTTTTGTTAACGTTTTAGAACCTTTTATTTTGTATGTTGGCTCTGGCATTTGGCATCTTTTTACCCAAAGGGATTAAAGCTTTGGGATGGGAGGCGCCCGCTAACCGACTTTTTTTTGCTTATTTTGTCAAGTTGGCTTAAGTAAATTTGTGGGTGCTGTATGGGTTCTACAGGGGCGCAGTTACCTCCATTTACAAATCTTGTGTTAAAAGCGCTTTCTTATTGCTCTGATTGATTAGCGCTCTTGTTTTCATACACGCTCATCTGAGTATCTGAGTGGCACCTAAAAGTCATGCGTTTTTACGGTAAATTAGTGCGAAACATAAATTTACATAAATGTTTGCCCTATTCAACGGCAAAAAGGCAACTAGAAGTGACACCAAAGTACACAAAATTGTCCAATCTCTAGTAAGATGTTGGTGTATGGAACAGAAGAGCGAATACGCCTCTTGGATTTACTATTCAATCCGCCTCCAAGCAGAATTCGGTAAATCTTAGGGTAATTTGCGCTTACTTCACAATTCAATATTTAATTCTTTAGCGATTTTACAGCCAAAGTGTCACTCGTAGAACATCAGAGTAGATATTTTTGGCTGTAAATTTTTGTGTAGTTACGTTGCCCTCCTTGCATCTGTAACAAAATCTTTGTCGCAAACTTGATATTTTTGCATTAATGTAAGTTTAAATCATTTGATACTATTTGTGTACAAATTTTATTTTTTAATCCATAGAAAAAGCATTACAAAATCTCATGTAGCCAATATTACTATATACTTAGTTAATTAATACTGAAAGTGTGCAACATATTTAACATGCGCTTAAAAATAGGATATTTTCTACTGTTAGTTGACAGTATGGCGCTTATCCTCGTATTGAGTTGATGCTTATTTGTTGCCAACCTCTCAAATCATAAATCTGTCTATTGGTTGATTAGAACAGTGGTATTCATGTGTAACAATATATAGTTAACTAATAGATACGCTTTAAACTTATTGCAGCAAAATCAGCAATATTGTCACTTGCACCATTGACATACAACAGCGTTGGTGTAATACTCCTATTTCCAAAAATACCCAAAATTTTATGGGAACCTTAAGACGGCGCCACCTCAGAACCCATACTAATCAATCGACTCTTTAATTCACATATATCGAATTTTGAATGCCTGTAGGTAATGTTGAGCCAACAACAAGTGCTGCTATCCTCCCACATCAAGCCGGTAATACAACTTGTGCTATTGTGTGCCTTCATTTTGCCATAAAGAGTGTCGCTTAACGTTTTGTATCGAGCTTGAAGCGGCGCCGAACAGTCTGTTATAAAATACGACTAATTCATTAACGTGATAAAGTTTTGTAATTTTGTAGCGCTAATATGACCTGATTTTTTCTCGGACAACCATAGGCGCCATGCAAGGTTAGTGTTGAAATGGAGATATATTTATTTTTTGCTTTAGTAACACAAACACGCTGCTTTTCATTTAATTGGCGCCTCCGTCATCGCTCGTATACACCCCAAACATAAGTAACGGCGCCTTCGGTAATAAAAATTTATATAAATATTGTGGTTAGCGGTAAAACGAGTTTAAATAATGGCGCCAAAATCAGAGACGCAAGTTAAAATATCAGATAATCAATTATTTTGGCAAAAGTAAGAACACAAGGGTTAAAAATGCCGCCTAGCATTGCTCCACTAAAAATAAGTATTCTTGAGAAGAGAGCGTTGGAGTACGTAATTAAAACAGGTTCTGATGTCACACGTACCAGAGCCAAGATTCTGCTTGCACTAGCGGTAGGAAAAAGCTTTGCAAAAATTAATAAAGAAATGGGGATAAGTGGGTCAGTCGTAAACCGATGGAGAAATAGGTGGTTGGCAAGTACACAGGCGCCTTCTAACTGGGATGATGCGATTGCCAAAGTCGAAGAAATTGTTGGTGTTGGGATGGGGAGACCCAAGAAGATTAAATCAGTCGAGGAAATTTCTGCAATTATTGAATTAAGCGAATGTAGTAAAGACCAAAAGCCTAGTAAATCAAAGCATCAGCACAACAAACAAGTAGCTGTTGCTGCTGCTCAGAGCGGTTTGCCAGAATTGTCACCAAGAACCATCGGGCGCCTTTTGGAAAAAAATAAACATAAAGAACAATGATTTGGCGCCTCTAATCAAGATAATTAAAAGCTCAACTAATATAGGCGCCATCGCTTGAATCTTGCTTTATAAATTATTTAACTTTTCTCTGGGTTCTGCTCCAAGTAGCGAGAAATTGCATCTGCTATAGCTTCTTCGTTCAATTTGTAGAAAAGTCTGCGTGGCAAGCCATCATATTTAATAAATATGAGTTCTAAATCAACAAGGCGCCCAACAACTGTGTCAAGCTGGCGCCGAGTTAATCCGGTTTTATTAAACCAATCTTCCTTGGTCTTGCTGAACCAACCTTGAGAATCACCATCAGTTGACATCCAGTGATATGCCATTGAAAGAAAAATACCTGCTTTGACATCACCTGTAATTGCAGCCAATACAGGGCTATAAGCAATAGCTGAACCTAACATGGCATCTAAATCATCCCAAGAAAAAGATTGCGTTTTGGCGCCTGTATCTTCGAGAGATGCCTTGGAGTGAGATAATTCAGTCGAGTTAGCAGAGGGAAGCAACATAATAATAAAGCACTTTTATACTCGTTGATTTATATTTATAGCGCAGATTTTTGTTTAAGTCCGAACTACTAGTTAAAACTGGCGCCTATACACAAGCATATGTACTAAAAGTTTTTGTTGACAGTTAGTATTGCAATGATGGCGCCGTCAAACAAAAATTGACTTTTATCGTTCAAAGTTTGGTATCCACTCAACAATCATCGGTCAGTAGATTAAATAATTAGGCGCCTGTATTCACAACCAACTTATTGGCGCCGAGAAATAAAATATTGTTTGAAAAAGCAACTCAAACCGTGCCAATCAATAACTCAGCACTCTTTAAAAGCAATTAATGGAGCCTAAGCTTTTTCAGTATATTTGCGTAATTTAGCTTGAATTAAATGTATTCTATTATGGTGTTATCTGAAAAGTGGGGAGCGATGATAAAACTGTCACATATTCCGAGTATTTTAGTAGGGATGCGCTTTGCTATAGCCCCTTTACTAGTTTTCGATGCTTTAAACCATATAACCAGTTTTTGGTTCATCATCGGTTACGTTATTGCTGTGCTTTCAGACATTTTTGATGGTATTATTGCCCGTCGATTAAAAGTTAGTACAGCTAAACTTCGTCAAGCAGATAGCTGGGCTGATATTTGTTTGTATTTGTGTGTAGCAATTAGTACTTGGTTAGTATATCCCCAAATAATCATCGATTTTCGAGTACCTTTATTATCCGCGATTGCTATCCAGCTAATATTATTTGCGATTAATCTAATCAAGTTTCAGAAATTCCCAAGTTACCACACCTACACTGCTAAAGCATGGGGATTAGCCCTACTTGCGGCGACATTGGGATTATTTGGTTTTAGTTACGCGAACACCCTTTGGTTAGCAATTACGCTTTGTTGGCTCAATAGTTTAGAAGAAATTGCCATGACGCTGTTGTTACCAACTTGGCAATGTGATATTTTGAGTATCTTTCATGCAATAGAGTTACGTAAAATATTGATGCACTCGTCTGAGGATGGAGTATAATTCCGTGAGATTAAAGCGTTTACTCCGCAAACATTTCCCAATTTTATTACTACTGGGTGCAATCTTACTCTTTTTCACAACTCCCTTAAGGAATTTACGATTGGCAAGAGATTCTGTCCCAATGGTTGCAAAAATTAGGTATTTGGGCTGTTCCTTTATTTATCTCCACTTACGTATTGGTAACAATCTTAGGTTTGCCGATAACAATTCATACATTGACTGGAGGCGTGGTTTTTGGTTTGGGATGGGGAAACCTTTGGTCTACATTAGGCGCCACACTGGGGGGAGTAGGAGCATTTTGTCTGACTCGGTATCCCCAATCGAGATTGGGCAGCAGCAAAATTCGGTCAACATAAATTGTTGAATTCAGGGCATCAAGCACTCGAACGCAATCCCTTTTCCCTTGTTCTATCTTTACGCTTTGCCCCGATAGCTCCGTTTAATATTATTAACTTTCTATTGGCACTTACCACAATCAACTTAAAGATTTATACGCTTGCAACCTTAATTGGAGTAATTCCAGGGACGATTGCTTATACCTGGTTGGGAGCTTCTGGAAAGACCGCTCTACAACGAAGAGATGCGTCCTCGTTTATATTCGCCTCAGTTTTTTTGGTATTGTTATCGGTATCACCTTGTTATTTTAACGCTGGTGGAAGTAGTAACAAATTTAGTACGCGCTTTGTACGCAAGAGGCGCCTGCTTTCCTCATGCATAACTATCTATTAATTTGACATATTCTTGAGCGACTTCTAATTGCTCTTGGTTAAGTAAAGCTAAATGTTTTTGATAAAATTTGGGTTTGTATTTCAATGCAGAATACACAGAGTCGGTAAATGCATAACCGCTGTTGTTGTTTAGGGAATAAATCATAAAAACAGGTAAGTAGTAGCGAAATCCTTTTGAGTCGAGAAACCCAAAAGAATCTCCTAACTCTTCTAGAAAATATGACGGAATATCTTGCCATCTTTGTTCAAAAGTCATTTTTTGACTTATTTTCCTTGCTTCTTCTATGCTACACCAATCGTCGAGCGCTCTTGCCCCATACAAAGAAAGCCCGTCTTCAAGGCTGACACCATTAAAAGCTTGATTAATTTTTTCAATCAATTTTAGTTTCATATTTTCTAATAAACGTTCTACAGGTTGCCAGTTAGAGTCTCGAATATCTCGTTCATTGGCACGACGAACATAATTTAACCATTCCTGATCACAGGCGCCGAATTCAATAAAATTAAGTTGGGCTTGACGCAAAGAAAGGAAACGATTACCTACCCAGTTAGAATTGTCTGCTTCATCAACCCAAAAACAAATTGGGCAGAATAGATTTGTACTCCTGTGTTGTGATTCCAGAGTCAAGTAACCACAACAAGGACAAGGGTAAAGTTTGTTTGTTTTAATTTCCATAATAAGTATATATATAAAATATAAATATACGCTCTGGGCGCCGTAATCGTTATATAAAAGATAAATCCGCGCGCTTGTATATATATTTTTTATCATTGTGAGGCGCCTACTGATGCCAGCATTTGGAAGTCTGGAAATAATGAGCGAAATGTCATGCGTGGTGGTTCGTGGTTTTACAATCCACAGCTTTGCCGTTCAGCTTTTCGTTACTCCAACGACCTCAACAATTTTCTTGACGATATAGGTTTTCGTGTAGTATGTGATGTTGCAGTAAGAAATTCTCAGGCGCCTAATTCAAAGCTTGATTAACAGCAGCCAATTTTTGTTCTAATAACTCCTTCAGTTCAGTTAACTGTTCTGTACTGGCGCCTTCTATAGTTCCCTGCGTGAGTACATTGATTTTTTGTATAACTACTTTAATCTCTTTCGATTCGGTCTTTTCTTTTTTGAGATACTTTGCTTTAATTTCCTTAATCAACGCGCGTGTTTCTGGTACAGTCAGATTTTTCTTTAAAACTTTATCAGTAGCCCACGCGCGTTCTTTTAATGCAGTATCTTCTAAAACCTTCAATGAAGTTGCAGTAAGTGTAGATAACGCTAATGCATGGGCGCCTTTCAATCCATTAGACCTAATTGCTTTTTTAAGGTCTTGGGGTAAAGATAACATTGGCATTAAGTTAGTTCGGAAGGAAACGGGATTTAAACCGAGTTCGAGTAAAATTAGAAACATATCTTGTTCGGCACCTTCTACTTTCAACTCGCTTAAACCTTGTTGCTGCTCCTCACTACTAACATCAATTAATTTTGCTAGCTCCTTGACTTTACTATCACGCTCGATACGCTTAATTACGGTAGCAAGTGTTGTAGATATTTCCGACTCTTCAAAATCTGTAGTTTTGACTATTTCTTTGATAATAGCTTCTACTTTATCCAAGGGGTTCAAATCTTCAAAACCAAGAAACGTTAATAGTGAAGATTGTTCTAAATCTTGTGGTTGGGGTACAATTACCGCACGTATTGTCTCCCATCCTAAAAAGCGCGCGGCTTCCCATCTCAGTTGCCCATCCAGCAACATATAACGATTATCTTTGTACGGTACTAAAATTACCGATGTTATTTGACCGTGCTTTTTGAGTAATCGTGCTTTATTTTGAATCGAGGCGCCTGTAATTGTTTGTCTTGGTTGGTTAGGGTTAGGGTCAATCAAATTCACATCAACTTCTACTTCCCCAGATGACTGTTGTATTTGACTACGTAACTTTTCTATTTCTGCTTCTAGTTCTGGCGCCGATACTGCACGTAATTGTTCAACTTCTGCTTGTAATTCGGCAATTTTCTTCTCCTGCTCGGTTTTTTGAACCGCTCCCTTGAACTTGGTGTTTATTTGGGGTAAAGCGCGCGCCATTATCTTCCACCTTTATTTTTGTTTGATTAATTTAACTACGTCTGATGCGATTTGGTCAAAGTCTTTACAAGCTGGATGTAACTGGCGCCATTTTTGGAGTGGGATACCATAAGCACTCGCATTCTTAAATTCGTTTGAACTCCTAACTGCTGGGAACAGTTTGATTTCTAATTGTTCTGTGATACTGGGTAACTGTTCTAAATATTGACGGTGCATTGCTATTTTAGAATCATACATACTAGGTACAAATCCTAAAATTGGTGGTCGTGGTTCTAATTGTAATTCGTCTGCTGTTGTTACACACCACTCAACAAGTTCCGCTGAACCTGCAATCGCTTTCATCTCTAACTGAATAGGAACCAATACATGGGTTGCGGCTGCTAGAGCATTGACTGTTAACATGCCTAGTGTTGCTGGGCAATCAATAATAACTAAGTCGTGAGGTAAGGGATATTTTTTTAATCTATCGAAGAGTGTGTACTCTCCGCGCTTACGAATTACTAAGTCATTTGCTACTTCCGCTACTGTTGGATGTCCCTGGCAAACCTCAACTCCTGAGTCTTCCCAAACAGGCGCCAGTTTCCAATTTCCCTTAAAATCCTTGGATAATACTTGGGCAATTGTACTTGAAACATCGGCGCCTTCTAACCCACAAAAGACATCCAATGACCGTTGAGGGTCTAAATCTAAAAGTGCGACCGTTCGCTTACGACGACTTACTTCATACGCTAGATGCACACCAAGCGTTGTTTTACCTACTCCACCTGCATTTGCGAGTATCGCTAATACTACTTGCATATATTCAATATTCCACCTGCATGTAGCTTTATAAAGTACTACACTTTGGCGCAATTTGATATTATATTTTTTGTCGAATTTTAAAATTCGACAGGTGTATACCGAATTGCTCATACCACGTATACTATATGTTTCTCTAGTCTGATAATGTAATGATTAAGACCTTCTATTCTGCGTTCTTAACTGTTGCCATAATTATTCCAACACCTGTTTATACACAAGTGCAACAAGGCTATCCAGCTCCTTCTAATGTGCCAGGTGATTTTGGTGATGGATAATGGTTACGCGCGTAAACCTGGTGTGCCCCTTCCACCGGATTCTTGGGGTAATGAAGCATTTGAAGAAGTTGTTTTAAAAGATTTAATACCATTGATTGACCGCAATTATCGCACGATTACAAACAGGGAATATCGAGCAATCGCTGGACTTTCGATGGGTGGCGGGCAAGCTTTGGAGACTGGTCTATCAAATTTGGATAAGTTTGCTTGGGTTGGTGGCTTTAGTTCTTTACTTAAAGATTTTGATGTTAAAAAATCTTATAGTGGAGTTTTCAATAATCCAAGAGAGGCAAATCGAAAGCTGCGTCTACTTTGGCTGGGTTGTAGTACAGAAGATGGTTTGTTAGCAGCTAATACTACAGCACATGAAGAATTAACCTCATTTGGAATTAAACACGTATGGGTAACAGGTTCTGGCGCCCATGAATGGCAAGTTTGGCGCCAATATCTATATAATTTTGCTAGCTTACTGTTCAAGTAAGTGTAGCTAATCTTATTGGAAGCAAAAGAAAATTTGACCTAGCAATTCGCAATTTCCCGGTATAGGGACATAAACGCAATTGAAAATTATATTTGTGAATTGCTTTACATGTGCGTTCACGCAGTGTTCCGCAGGAAAGCAAATTTATTAATTGTATGCTGGGTACAAGCCCACACCTTCATGTCCCTAAGCAGGGAAAATCGTAGATTTGGACGACCCTTTAACCAATTACTTAGATAACTTAATGCGGCGCCCCGCATTTATGCGCGCGGAGTCGCGATTTTTATGCCAAGGTTCATAAAGCTTCATGAGGCTGTCGCATTTACAAACGGCGCCTAACCCAAAGCTTGATTAACAGCAGCTAATTAAAGTTCTAACAATTCCTTGAGTTCAGTTAGCTGTGTCGGCGCCAAATTTTATGTCATACACGAATCAGATTCCAAACCAACCGCCTGTATCGCCACCAGCCCATCCGGCGCCTTTTGCTGTAGGAAATGTTTGATTACAAAGGTCTTTAAATTCTTGAGCAGCACTTATATCTTGAGCTTCATAACCAATTGGATGAAATATTCTTCCAATATATTTACCTTGGAGGCGAATTTGACCCATTACATAAATATCACCACCTACAGAATAAATGCTTTCTTCTTTGTTTCGAGAATAGCAAGCAATGTAACCACCATCACTTCCTTGGTATTTATTAACCGTTGGCAGTACTCTTTCTTCGTACCCAGGAGCATTCCAATTAACTACACTACCTTCTGCTCCAACGTAAACTTTAAAATCCTCTGGCAACCAATAGTTCATTTCTTCTGCCTTTGCAATTCCTGACAAACATAGCAACACTGTAGCTGTAATTGTAGTAATTTTCTTATACATGTGTTTAATCAAACATAATCTTTTTATTTTATACTGAAAAATGCTGAAAGTTCAGGCGCCTATCATTCATCACTCCACTCACAAGTTGGGCACATGAACTGTTCAGCTAAAAGTTCTTGATTAGAAAACTTGTAATTACAATTCGGACAGGCGCCTGTAAATAGTGGGTGTTTATCAAGTAGTACTAGCTTTTCTTCAATAGTGCGATTTTGTAATGGTTGTTTGATAACTTGCCCGTTATAAAGGGCGCCGATTTCAGGAGCGTAATATATACATGAATTTCCCTTTACTCCATCAGGGAAAACTTCGCAAAAGAAGAAAGGATTGTTGCAATAAAAGCGGCAATTCGGACATTCGGGTAATTGGCGTACCGCACGGGGCTTAATCATAAGTAGTAGATGTGTTTTATCTACCGTAACATTTGAAACATCCAGATGTCTGTTGGTAGAAACACGCGAACACAGTTTTATAGAAGAACGCCGCACGTGTTATGTTCAAAGCACTTATCAATTAAACGGCGCCCCTAATTTATTATCAATAATCATTGCTTATTGACATATGGTTCGATTCAAAATGACCCTACTTCGCATACCTTGTTAGGATATATGAACAAGCAGAGGAGCCTTGGTGCCGCAGGGGATGTTGAAATGAGGTCAAACGCAGTGCTAGAGGGAGATTAGCGCCGTAGTGAGGAGTATATCTGATAAGCGCGATATCCTACAGTTAGATGTAACTAAGGTGTAAGTAAGGTTATACACGATTGACGCGCGCTAACTATATTGTGATAGTTAAATACTAAATTAAAATTATAATTTGGTTGACAAACATTTGGAATAGAGAAGCAAGTTTAAAGTTAGGTGTAACTAAGGTGCAACCTTAGTGTTATGTTGAGTAAAAGTAGTGTGGAATACAACCGCAATACGGAAATATTGATTTTCAAGCAAGAATAATTTATAAGACGGTGCCAACTGTAAATCAAAACTAGCTGTTCTAATAATATAAGTAGAATGATTGGGAGCCTACTAATGTACTTGAACTATAATCAAAAGAGTTATTATTTTTATCATAGCAAGCGTGCGAATGGCGCCTATTATAAGTATATTTTCATAAATTTATATTCTTGGCGCGTGCGATAAGAATTTGTTTGGTAACATGATTCAATGATAAGATTTTTTTTGACATTAATCTCTGCTACATAGTCTACTGTTCCAACAATACAATCGATTGAAAATTTGACATTATTAACTTCATTATCTACTACATAATGACCACTAGAAGAATCTTCATAATCTTTTTCAAACCAGGCTAAAAATGGTTTTGGTGCATCAAATATACATACTTCAATGACAGTATAGTCAGGGTAGAATTTGATATAATGATAATAATTACCTGCTCGATGTTGATATGCACCGTCAAAACGAATTAAATAATATTTTTCACAAAACTCCTTTAATTTAGCTTTAATCTTCGGCGCCTTAATATTGCCCAAAATCTTATAAGCCTGGGTTCTGACTAATACATCAGAATCATCTAAAGCTTGAATAACAAGGCTTAGTCCTTCACGCCCGTATTTAATAGCTTCAGTTAAAGCTGCAATTCGATGCTCAACAACTGGCGCCCATAACCGTTGCTTAACTCCTTGTATTCCACCTAAAACTACGGCGCCTGTATTAATATCCTCATTCCCTATAACTGCGTCGTATTTACCAGGCTGATTAATATTGTTCATAACATAAATCTAATTATTATTTTTATATAATAACAGGTGACGAAAATAATTTTGTTATAAAATAATATAGCCTCATTGACAATCTAAATTATATGTAAAATTATATATAAAAATAGTAGATTTTTTTGAATAAATGAGTAATAATATTATCTGTGAAGATAAAAATCCTCACATCAAATCTTGAACAATAAGGAGGTAATATAAATTGACTTCTAAGGGCAACAATGGGCATCGTAAAGATGTCAAGCCCAACGACCTCGAAGTTTTTGAGCCTGCATTTATGCCTGGTGAAGAAGATGATGAGAAAGTTGGGTATTTCAAAGCTGACATCAAGGGAGAGGAAGGAGAGATTGTAGATAAACTCCCTACAGAGTTAACAAACGAACCTTCAACTCCCAACGACGAAAGCTCCGAAGACTCATAGGAGTCGTTACTGGTAATCAAATATACGGTTCCTCAACTCTGACCAGTTGAGGTTTTCTTGATTCTATAATTATTATAACGATGAAAGATATTAACGATACGACGGTAGTTTTACCTGATTACATTCGCATAATCGAGCATAAGCCTTCAGGATGGCTATTCAAAGCGATGAAGCCATTTTCAACTTACAAGAATGTGGATATTAACAACTTTGAATTACTGTATGGGATTAATAAGCAGCAAATTTTGATTGAATTATTCCGTACAAGTGGTGGTAAACTTGGTTACTACATTGCTGACCTGCGCCGTAAAAAGTATTATTACTGCGGCGCCGAAGCAGAAATGGTTAAGCAAAAACTTTTAGAAATCGGTATTGGTCGTGTTGACCCTATGGAAAATGCATAAAATATTAATAACTGTTAACTTTTAGATAGGTTGAAGTGGATTAAGGGTAGGCACCGTTTTCTATACTACCATCAGGCGCCAGCCTCCATTACTTGTTGAAACTTCAGGATAATGTATTGTCCGTAATGATATCCACTCCTTGATAATTGCTTTTAAGCGCGCGTCTGCCAAAAGATAAGACAATCCTGTGTCCGCGAACGCTTCACCTGCATCGGCGCCGATATAAATCATGATTATCACCTTTACCGTAAATAATTTTGTAATTCTACTATTTCTGCTGTTGAATATTAACAAGAAGGCGTCGATAATGCAGGCAAAAGAACCCTCAAAGTCCGCGACATTCGCCCAATGAATTTACGTGCAAAATAGCGATTATAAAATAATACTTGGCGCCATGAATCAAAATATAACAGGCTAATCCATAGCACTCACTTCGGAGGCGCCGATAAAAATATATAACAGTTAGGGGATATGAGGGGAGTTAATTCACCCCCATATACTAAAAACTTTTAAATTAATTTAAATCTCTGTTGATTATATCAATCAATCTTAATAATATTGCTTCCAAGCTATTTAAAGCAGCGTTTGTAGTGCGTTGATGCTCTGTAAAATTTTGACGCATGGTTTCATGGCTATCGCGTAATTCCAGCAATACTTCGTCTAAAACTGCACTACGACCTAACACGCGCGTGACATCGTTTGATAGACTTCTTACTTCGTACTGCGTGTTTTCCAATTGCTCCTGAGTACGTTCTATCTGCGCTTGGGTGCGCTCGATTTGAGCGTCTGTTTGTAGCTGCCTGCGTGTCAATTCTGCTAATAAAGTGTAAACTTCCTGTGATGGATTACTTGCATCAGTCATCTAAAACCTCCGTGCGAGTTTGGATACCCGTAACTTCAGTTGGGGGAGGAAAAACGAGTCAGCAGAATAAATTCTGCTTATTATTTTGGCTTTAGTAAGCATAAGAATAACCATCTTTCTTGTGGACACTTTTACAGTTTTTATAACTAACTCCTTGAACTAATCCTATTTTGGTCAAGATGTTGAAACTACCAGTAGTTCGGACTGCAACGCGACCTATATAGATACCGACCTTCTTACCTTTTGTTACAACTGCTTTAACAATATCGCCAGTTTGGAAACCATATACATACTTGTTTCTTGGCACATATCTTGATGGAAAACCATATTTATCTGTTCTACACATTTGGCGTGTACCATGCCCTTTTGCTGTAATAATTAATGGTTTGATTCCCTTAATTATTAATTTAGGAGTTGATTCGCCAACACATGCAGCATCAACCCAGTGTGCTTTTTCTAGTCCCTGATTAGTCCGGTTAAATTGAGTTAATCCTCCACTGCCTGTTTCAACTGGTAAACCAGCTTTCTTCAGTGCATTCAATAATGTAAATCTAGTTGTATTTACTGCCGCTGCTGAAGCTAAAGGTTTTTTAGCTTGCTTTAATATTAATTCTAGTTTTTGAGGTTCTTTGTTCAAGAAATCCTTTATGTCTTTAGTTCCTTTTTTTAAGTTACATTTCTGACAAGTTAAGGTTAAATTCGATATTCTGTTACTACCTCCTTTTGCCTTGGCGTGAATGTGTTCTACTTGTAGGGGTACATGCTCTACACCACAATAAGCGCATTTTCTACCCCATTTTTCTAACAAGTATTGTCGTGTTTCGTAACCAGCTAGTGTTCCTTGTTGATATTCAATTCCAGATATTTCTGGATTCTCCATTTTCTGCATATCAAACCTTACTAGCTCTTGACTAATGTCACTAATATTCGCAATTTTTTGTAATCGTTTTACCCAGGTAATTATGTTATCAATACGGCTCTGTAGGCTTGGTGGAATCCAACCTTCTTTTCGTCTGCGGTTATTAAATCTTGGGGCACGATATCTTATTTTTCTATTTCTACGTCCTCTGCGTAATTGCCTCCTTGAAGTTAATGCTTCTCTAATTTGAAAGCCTCTATGTTGTATTTCTGCTGCAAAAACTACTTCGCCAGTCGTATCGTTTACCAATGTCAAACCAGTTGTTTTTGCACCGGGGTCAAGCTTCAAGCGCAAGGGTTGAACTTCTACTTCTGGTTTCGCTTCCTTTAAGATTAAAGTGAAAGGAAAGCGTCGCCATATTGCTGCTTTCTTGTTCTTTAAAAGTTGTCTTGCTTGTGCTGGATGTATTGGATTTAACGGTTGCTGATTCGTATCAAGTAAAAATATTTTGGACATATGTCCCTCCATTACTGGGTGATGTTAGCTTCGTTAATGTTCTAAACGCTTGTTAGGTTAGCCACACTTCCTTAACCCGATAAAGATGTTTAATGACTAACGACATTGCTGAATGGATACCCACCTATAGTGGACGGACTAGCTACGCATCCGTAGGTGTCGTGACGATTAGAACGTAGTCAGTTAAGACTTAAACTGGTCAGCTATTCCTAAAGTCAAAAGGCTTCTAGCAAGCTAGATGCCCCGTCTCTTTAGAGCGGGGTTGCTGACTAGACATCTCCTATTAAATTATTTGCTACTATAGAAAATTATATCATGTTAATGCATAATTATTAATTATTTAATTGCTATTAATGTAATTTAAATATTAGCAAATATTATTTCATTTATATTGTTTTTTTCTAGAGCGGTAAAACTTGCTAGATATCGCCTGGAAGCATAGTAAACTCGTTTGATATTTTCTATGGCGCCTACGTAATTAAGCTTTTAATTTCACCTCTCAAGTTAGTTTTGCCGCTCTAGTTTTTTTTAAATATCCTATCTTACATATATATAATAAAGTAGGATATTTAAGTGCTGCAATTTCTAATTATTTACGATTTCTTAACTTGTAATCTAAAATAGATTTATAATCTTCTTCTTCCTCTAATTCATCCATAGGCATCAACTTTAACGATACCCAACATTTTACGCCTGACTCACGCAGTTGATTTACATAATTGTTGATGTCTAGCTTTTCTTCTTCGTTGGTAGCTTGGCTCATCTCTCTTGTCAAAAAATCGTCTAAGCTTTTTACATCTATAATTTGATAAGGCGCATCTACATGTTTAGAGTAATAATAGTTTCCTACCGCAGGGTCTTTGATTTCTTCTACATCCCCGTCCACGAACTCATGGGCGCCACAGTATAATCTATAAACATATGACTCCTCTTCATCACAATCATATGATTGGTCTATATCATCCAAAGTTAAAATACATTTTACCTTGGCTTCAGGTTTATTAACTTTCAAAGATTTAATTTCTTGAAGTATCTTCTTAGGCATATGAATGATTCCTCCAATTATTGACTACTTTATTTTAATACAGTAATTCAAAAAGTACGTTTATATTAATATACTTCGGCGGCATATTCAATATTTTGGGGAGTATCCATATAGAACCTTACTTTCGACGCTTTGAATACTGAGTAAATTGCTTTATTCAAGAAGAAGAGAATTTTTTTCAAAGTTCTAACTTTAACGGCGCTTGTGTAAGAGCGTAAAAAGCAGCAACCCTATTTATAGTTTGCTGCTGCTAGCTAAGAGTATACAAATAAACTAAAGGCTATAGACAAAGTGCTTCACTTCATTTATAGCTATAGCCTTTACACATAGAACAAGGTGGACAAACGCAAGCAAGTATTTTGGCATACCTTGCTTGCTTCAATGGAGCTACACCCGGAAAGCGTAGAATAACTGCTTACATTTCAGTAGTCTCAGTCCCGGCGCTCTTTTAATATGCTCATACAGAAGCCAATTGGTGCCTTGCCAGTCATACTTGAGATGTGTATTTTTATTAGCACTACTAATAATATTAGTGATTTCTAGTTTATCATGATTGTTAACGGTATTAGTGAGTCAAGCGAAGAATTAATAATTATTAACAAACAATTAATTAGTTCTATTCGATGGAATAAACAACTCGGCGCCAAGCTAAGAGCTATGCGTGGTAAGGAATCCATGCAATCTCTAGCTGCCCGTGCGGGTTGTGCTTACCAGTTAATACAACATCTTGAACGTGGTGAATACCCTAGTTCCATTGAAAAAACTACACCTCCAAGCGTCTCGATGGAAAAACTGGAAGGGATATGCGGCGCCTTAAGTACGAGTGTTGAGGATTTTCTTGAATGCCCATCGGTTAAAATACCCCCCAAATTCCAAAATATTACTTGATTTATTACTACTTATATTAGTAATATAGAACGAAGCACTCATACGAGTACTTAAAACAGAAACCCCAGTTGCTACAACAACCAGGGTTTCCGGGTAGCAGCTTTGCTACAACAAAGCACAAAACTACCAGTTGCGTTAAGGGGCATAAACCACCTCAACTCATATAAAGGATTAATATGAATTCTAGCGTAGTACACCCTGAAAGTACAATACGTACACCTGTTGCTGTTAGCTTAAAAAATGAAGGAGGCGCCATATAATGCTAGCCGTCTCCCTTGAAAACCCAGTTAATCAGGCTTTTTCAGTCAATCCTTACATTACCAAAGCTCACTTCAAAGAGTGGACAGAAAGTGGCGTTGACCCAGAAATAATCAAGCTGAACGTCAAATCCCTTGTAGGGGATGAGGTTTACCAATATTTGATCCCCGACCCCTCTTCCGTTACAAAGCGCGTCCACCCAGATGCTCAATGGCGAAGTATCCGCGCGCGTTATGGTCATCTAGAAAATGGTGGCTGGTGGGTTGACGGCGCCGACCCGTTGAATGGTTACGTCATAAATCAATGGGGAAGCTTCAAACCAGATACTCCACGTAACAAGCACAACGGATTTAAAGCCGTTGAGAATAAAAAGATTAAATATGAACATCCGTTTGGTGTTCTTATGCGCGCGATTTTCCTCAACGTCCCCTTACATATTTGGGAGAAAATCAGTAAGCGTTATGATGTTCCACTGCCCCCGTCCATTAAGAGGGATGTATATAGTTATTCAGATTCAGTGGACGAGTATATTCCTTCCATCAGTTTTTGGGAGTGGGTACAAGTAAACAATATCCCTGTATCAATAGTGGAAGGGGCGAAAAAAGCAGGCGCCTTATTAACAGCGGGATATGTTGCAATCGCGTTACCTGGAATATTCGCAGGTTACAGAAAGTCGAGAATTTTAGAGAACGGGGAAATTAGTGAACGCGCGCTTATTCCCGAATTACAACACTTTTCCACACCTGGGCGGGAAATAAATATTTGTTTTGACTACGAAGATCGTCCTGTTCAAATCAGAAGTATGGATGCGGCCATTAACGGGTTGTACTTCCTACTTTTAGAGAAGGGCTGCGATACTCGGATTACTTGCCTTCCTGGTAAAGAGAAAGGAGTGGACGATTTTATAGTGGCTCATGGAGTAGGCGCCTATGACAAAATTCATGCTGCTTTAACTTATGACCAGTGGATAGCATGGGGTTTATCGAGGCTTACAGGCGTTTCTGTAACAATTAATCAAGAATTTTTGGGCGCCATGCGGCTTCCAAATGGAGAAAAGTTAGTCGCTATCAAATCTCCAAAAGGCACAGGTAAAACAGAATTGTTGATTAGTATTGTCGCTCTACGAATCAGCTTGGGACTTCCTACCATACTAATTACCCATAGAATCCAGTTGGGTCAATCAATATGCGGGCGTATTGGGCTGGATTACGTTGCAGAAATCAACGACGGCAATAGAACTTATTTTGGTTTTGGGTTGTGTGTTGATTCCTTACACCCTGAAAGTCAGGCACAGTTCAACGCCCAAAATTGGAAGGATGCTCTTGTGATAGTGGACGAGTGCGAACAAGTGTTTTGGCACGCCCTTACCGCGTCCACAGAAATTAAAAAACACAGAACAGAAGTAATTGACCAATTAGGCGCCCTGTTTAGAAACGCGCTCACTTCAAATGATGGAGGCGTGATTTTACTAGACGCTGACCTAAGCAACTTGTCCATTGATTTTGTATTGGGTCTTGCTGAGGTTGATATAAAACCTTGGATAGTCCTTAATGCGTGGAGACCAATTAATGGGCGCCTGGTAATCTCGTATGAGAAAGCAACTCAAATGTTGGCTGTTTTGGAGGACGAAATCCATGCTGGTAAAAAAGTATTCGTTATTACACAGTCCCAGAAAGCAAAATCTAAGTTTGGAACGATTAATTTAGAAGCGCGCTGGCGCCAGTTATTCCCCAATTTAAAAATATTGCGTATTGATTCGGACTCTGTACGCGAACCAGGTCATCCGGCATTAGGATGTATATCAAAACTCAACCAAATCCTTACACAATACGACATTGTGATATGCTCGCCCACAATTGAAACAGGCGTAAGCATTGATATTCAAGGACATTTTGCTTCTGTTTGGGCATTTTTCCAAGGAGTTAGCCCTGTAAATTCTGCTTGCCAAGCGGTTGCAAGATTGCGTGAACTTGTACCACTGCATGTCTACGCTGCGTCACGTGGTCTAAGTTTTGCTGGTAATCAATCCACCAGTTATAAATCCCTTATTTCTGGACAGAACAAGGTTTTCAAATTTTCTCTCAGCCTGATTGGTTTTGATGGAAATAACTATACCATCAACGGTACTGCTCTTACAATTTGGGGAAACATGGGCGCCCGTGTCAACGCTGGTATGAAAGATTACAACACTTCAATTCTTGCAGCCCTGGAGTTAGAAGGGCATACAGTAATTGAGGCGCCAGAAGAAAATCTCCCTTCGGAGTCTACAGAAAAGCAAATCGCTGGTGAACTCAAAGCAATGAAGGAGAACAACTACATTGATTACTGTAACCAAGTATCAGAACAAGATATCGGTGAAATGACCATTTCTGAGTATGAAGCGCTACTTACAAAGAAGGCTAAGACTCAACAAGAACGTTACATAGAGAAGAAATATGAATTGTCGCTGCGTTATTCAGTGGACGTTGACGCTGATTTGGTAGCTGCTGATGATGAGGGCTTTTACCCTGCAATAAGACTGCATTACTATCTAACTGTCGGGCGCCCGTTCCTACTTGAGCGTGATAGAAAAGTTGTTGAGAAAATCCTCGCTGAAAGCTCAAACCGAGTATTCATACCCGATTTCAACCGTAGCACCTGGATTGCGAGTGTTGCAACACTGGAACTATTAGGTATTGGGGCAATACTTTCTCAAACTGACAGAGTATTCCGTGGAAATGATGAAGATATGCAAGTTTTATTGTCTAAAGCATTACAGTATCGCAGTGAGATTAAAGACTTATTAGGGATAACAATCTCTAAAAACGCCACACCCATACAAGTTCTAAGACAAATCATCAAAAAACTTGGGCTAAAACTCAAAGCTGGTGGACGTGACGGCGCCGGAGATAGGCAGCGATTCTATACCATCAAAAACCCTAACGATGGGCGCCTAGAAATATTCTCCAAGTGGCTAGCCAAGGATGAGGCGAATGACAACGCTCATTAGTCCATCTGAACGGACATACACATGCTGTTAATCACACAGTTAAATAACCGTACTTAGGCTGACTCACGGCGCCTCAAAATTTCAAGTTTTACTCACATTCCAATACATTTACATTCAAGGTGCGAATATGAACACTACCTCCGAAACCAACATTTTTTATACTCATCCAGAAAGTTTGGTTGTGCATCCTAAACTCATCCAAATCTATGGAGAGAACGAAAGCAGACTTGATTTGGAGCAAGACATAGCAAATCGAGGTGTTATTTTGACTCCCTTAGTTGTTTCATCACGAAGCAATGTGTTACTTTCTGGTAAGTGCCGACGCGCGATTGCAATAAAGTTAGGCTGGGACAGCGTACCAGTTCGGTACGTTGATTGTGCATCCGATGCTGAAGAAGAAGCTTGGGTGCTGTCGCTCAACCTTAACCGTGACGGTAAGACCAACTACCAGAAAATGGTCGAGGCGCAACATTGGGAATCGCACTTAAGACCGTTGGCTTCTAAGAATCAGGCTGCAGGCGCCGAGTATATGAGACAATTCCTCCTTTTGTCGAATTCGACCGAAGGAGAATCGATAGATTTAGATATCAAATCAATCAATGTTCGGAACACCGTAGCAAAGAAAGTCAAGATGGGCGCCGGACCATATTCCAACTCAAAGCAAGTCTACAAGGAGATTTTGGCATTACAGAAGGAAAATAAATTAGTAGCAGGCGCCGCACTAGAGAAGGAACTTAACCGCAGTATTGACGCAGCGTACAAATTTATTCGCAATCCTAACTACTCAGAAGCTGTCTTCATCCTAGAATCAGGAAATGTGGGTACTGTAGGAGAAGCTATTGCCTGGGCAAATAGTGGAGAACGTAACCCTTTCCGTAAATACAAAGTATGGAATGTGTACATGTTTACAGAAGAAACGCGCGTAAAAGATTGCAGCCTGTGTGGTCGCGTAATCGACATAACCAACGAGTTCGTAGTATTTGGTTTTAGAAACATGACTAACTGGCGCCTCAAAGTTGTCCATCTACGACCACGAGATATACGCGCGGAACTGGTTGCTGACTCGGAAACACAAAGGCACCAGAGAATTTTTTCGTTGATGGAAAAGCATCACTTCATTGAACCTATTGCAAGTGGGTTATCTAGTTTACTTAAGCTTCCAGATTTGACTTATGAGGAAGAAGCTTTTCTACATAATATAGAATTTTATTATCAAAAGAGTCTTCAAGAAGTTAAACCAACCATTACTATAGAGCCTTAACAAGTCATTGAGTGGCGCCTGACAAGGGCATATGAATGCGGCGAGCAGTTAAGTGCAATAAATATTACAATCAAGCAAAAAACTAGGAGTGTATTAATCGTGGGAAAAGTTATTGATTTGGTTAATAGTAAGCGCAAGCTTTTTGATAAATACAAGCTTTGGGATGTTTACAGCTTTAGCGCATTCGCTATACCTTCAGATTGTGGTTCAATCGGTCGTGTAATAGACATTACAGATGATTACGTAGTATTTGGATTTAGAAATACAACATCGAGGCGCCTCAAGGTAGTAAATTTACATCCCAAGGATATACACGCGAAAAAAATTGTTGACCCAGATACACAAGTTCGCAAAAGAGTTTTTTCATTGTTGGAAAATTACTCTAGTGTTCAATGCGCTCAAATTGGACTCGAAAGTTTGCTCAAGCTGCCGGATTTAACTTGTGAAGATGTTGCGTTTTTAAATGCGACAGAATTCTTTTATAAAGAGTATCTCCCACAAGTTGAACGTTCTCGATTCACAGTACTTGAATAAGCGTTTATAACCTGTATGTGCTACTTGTACTCATAATCCTCTGATTGGCGCCGAGCAACTTGATAGTAAACTTACAGGCGCCGTTTATCAGGGACTTTCACAAAACTGCATAAGTCTATAACCGCGATATCTATGACTATGTAACCAATAGAAAATAGATTACTATGAAAAGTTTCAATTAATCTCAAATCACAGATAAGCAATTCGATATTAAAGTATTTGCATTAGAAATTAGTTCTTGGCTAATTTATGCAAATATTATGCGTGCTATTGCTGCTATGGGATATACTTTCAGTGTATACAAAACACTCAACCTACCTCAAAATTATTTAGTATTTGCTCTTGTTTCTGCTCTGACATATATAATTTATAACTACAACTATGTGATAAATTATTCTCAAACTGATGATAAAGTGAATATGAAAGATAGATCAAATTGGATATTTCAACACTTATCTCAGCTAAAAATTTCGATAATTCTGGCTACAGTCATTAGTTTATTTATAATAACAATGATTCCAGCAGCTTTGCCACCTGTTTTATTCGGTATAGCTCCAGCTTTAGGTTATACACTTAAGTTTTTACCAGAAGGAAAATCACCAAAACAACTTCCTGGAGTTAAAGCGTTTTACGTTGGTACTTTATGGACTGTATTAGTTGCTTGGATACCTTTAGCAGCTGTTGGTGGTGCTTGGACTCAAAAAGCGGTGTTGCTTGCGCTCGCCTGCTTTTGTTTTATAGCGTCTTCAAGTAACCTTAATGATATTCACGATATTGAAGGTGATAAATTAGTTGGTACGATGACTTTAGCTGTATTAGTGGGAGCAAAGAACGCTAAAATAATTTCTTTAATCTTGGCAATTTTGGGAGGTAGCATTTCTGTTTTGATTGGTAGTATTCCCTTTGTTATTGTCGCAACTTACGTTGTAATAATCGTTACTACATACAATTCAGAAATTAAGACAATCGAAAAGCGAATTCCGCATGGAATTGTTGCAGGGTTAGCATCTCTGTGTATTTAGTTGCTGAACAATTGTGCCATTTTGATCTTTATGGTTACAAGCACATGATTACATATAATTAACAATGACAGGCGCCTATTACCTATAATTAAAGGCGCCTAAATTTTTTTAATAGGTGGAGCATTAAAATGTAATCGTTAATACTTGTTACTGTCTCAATAATTGTTCTGCTCATACACCTACTAAAAAACCTGAAGGGCGTAGTTTGCCTTTATGGCGATAAAAACTGGTAATAACTTATAAAATCATTACCACCATCAGTTACGGAGCCACGGTGAATGCCCCATTACTCGTAATCCTTGCTCGTTCTCGTTCAAGTGGAACTTGACCTTCAGGCGCCGTAACGTGATACATATATATAACCACAATGCTGCACAATATATAAAGACTGGCGCCTATAATTAGGTACTTTTGTATCTATGAGTAATAGTGTCAATTGGTGTATATGATGGAACCGCTCCAATAAAACGAACAACAATATGGAAGTAGTATTAGACGAAAACACACCAGAAGAAGTTCTGCGAGAGTTAGCGTTAAAACAAAAATCAGAATATATATACTCGCTTTACGATGCTAATTTAAGCTCGGAAGAAATGCCGCCGCAATATAAGAAGTCAAAAAGTATTCTCTGTAAGATTGCTAAAAACCCTAATACGCCACCAGATATCTTAAAAGAATTATTTAATTTATTCCCTATTCAGGTGTTAAACAATATTAGTTTGAGTTTAATACTTTTAGAACATCCGTACTTTCTTGAGGAAGCTTATAACACCAGTTTAGATAATTATACAATTTTTGGGATGGATAATGTTCCATTATTATTTGAAGAGTGGGGGGTAAATCATAATGATATATCAATTCGTAAATCTGCTGCTTATGGAATAAAATCATCATTTTTATTAGAACAATGTTTAAACGATGATAATCCTGGTGTGCGAGCTAATGTTGCAGCGAACGAAAATACACCTGCTCATATTTTAGAAAAATTAGCATTTGATGAAAATAATGAAGTGCGCGAAGCAACTGCTAGAAATATTAACACACCCAAGAATATTTTATCATTATTAGCTCAAGATAAAAACTCAAAAATTCGCATTAGTGTTGCTAGCAATACAAATACATCAGAAGAAACTTTAAACTCATTAGCTAAAAGCAAGTCTAGACATCTTAGAGAAGTGATTGCAGGAAACCCAAACGTTAACATAAAGACTTTAGAACTGTTAACAAAAGATGAATGTGAATCAGTTTTATCAATAATTGCTTCTAATAAAAAAACACCGTCACATATTCTTAGAGCTTTGGCTGCTAAAAATGATTACTTTATAAATATGGCTCTTACCGTAAATCCACAAACGCCTCGCGATATTTTAGAATTAATAGCATCTGAAAATGATTATAGTTAACTTATATATTAATTAAATTGCTATATAGTTATTAAACGCAGATAACATTTTATATTGTAAACGGAGTTTTCCCTGCTGAGTGGCGCCGGATTGAATATTAATTAGTTAAATCCTTTGGTTCAACCTCATAAATCCTATAGGAGTTTTGGTTTGGTTGGTAATGCTCACAGTGAATTGTCGTTTCTTTAATCCAAATAAATTTCCAATGCTCTAAACCTCGACCATAGCGTTGCTTACGTAGATGCGACCGTATGCGTATGTGGTATTACGGTACAGTTATTTTCAACACTGGCGCCCATCTTTATGTGATTTAAGAGTACAGGCGCCGTTGATTCAAATCACCAACTAGCTACTACATTCAAGCTACTATGCTGCCACAAGTAAATATACGCATATAAAACACTATGAAAAGCACTCCTGCTCTCCACCTTTTATTACAATTTGCAGCAAACAAACATTAGTCCGTTAGTTAAGTAAGTAAGGATATATATATGGTATCACTTTTGACGCGATGTCTTGCAGAATTTGTTGGGACATTTGTGCTAGTTTTCGGCGGATGCGGAAGTGCAGTTTTTGCAGCAGCATTTCCAGATGCGAAAGCCAATGAATTCGGAATTGGCTTTGTAGGTGTGGCTCTGGCTTTCGGTCTAACAGTGCTAATTATGGCCTATGCAGTTGGTCATATTTCTGGTGCCCATTTTAACCCAGCCGTATCATTTGGTCTTTGGTCAGGAAAGCGTTTTCCAGGTGGTGAATTGCTTCCATATATTATTGCTCAGGTATTAGGAGCAATCGTTGCCGCAGGTTTAGTTTATTTAATTGCCGCTGGCAAGCCAGGATTTACGCTTTCTGGCTCTAATCCATTAGCGACGAATGGTTTTGGGGTACATTCTCCAGGGGGCTATTCACTGGCTGCTAGTTTCATTGCAGAAGTTATACTTACCTTCATTTTTTGATTGTGATTTTAGGTGCAACAGATGGTCGGGCGCCAAAGGGCTTTGCACCAATTGCTATTGGTTTGGCACTGACACTGATTCATTTGATCAGCATACCTATAACGAATACATCGGTTAATCCTGCGCGTAGTACTGGTCCTGCACTTTTTGCTGGTGTAGAACTATTTAAACAAGTATGGCTGTTTTGGGTAGCTCCGATTTTAGGTGCTTGCTTGGCAGGTCTATTTTATTCAAAAGTTTTAGGTGAATCAGGCGCCCAAGTTGCGGGTGAGGCAGGACATAAATTGTCACCCAATGCTGATGATTATTCGCGGCGATAACTTATAAATACTCAAGTACTTGAATATCTAGGATTTATTTGGAGTGAAGGGCGTTCAGTTGGGGACTGTTTACGTAGTATGCCTTTATGCGAAACCCCATCTGAACTTACATAAAAGCCCTCTGCCCTCTACCTCAGAAGCGCGCGTTCATGAGTTTTGGCGCCTGTTTATATATGATGATGGAACGAGTGCCCATATTTAACCGACCGAGAAGAGACCTTCTATCAATTTTTCTCTTTATATGGATATATTATTTTTTGAATGAAATCAGGATTTTTTTGATTTTATTCACCTCTTGTTGAGTCGCTGTCTTTGTTTTGATGCCTAGTTTATAATTCACAGTTTTATCAATATCATTCCACCTTACTACAGGTTGTTCGTTACGCAAACCAGTGGAAACAAAATGGTCAACATATGAAATTTGCACTAATTTACCTTTTCTGAACTGATAAAATGCATAAGTAATATCACCAGAACTAGCTCGTATAAATATTGGTCTACCTGAAACAGCACAAAGTTCATATTTGACTTTGTTATTATCTTCGGTTACTTCAAGTTTTTTTAGCGGGCATTTCTGTGGTGCTTTATCACCACTAAACTCTTGGAATTGCGTTTTTTTGAATTGATTGTAAGCTGCGCTAGCATTCGCTACTAATGGCATACCTACAACTAAACTAATACTCATCAAACTGCAAATAATTTTACGCATAGCTCCTCACTTGAATTATTACCCGTGTTATTAATTTGATAGATACATTGGTTAAAACTTACTACATGTCAGTAATTAGCAATTCCGCAAAAGTAAAATTATGAACAGGCGCCACTGCTGGAGTTGTGACTTGTGGAACTGGCACCGCAGCTTCTTGGACTTGAGATGTAGTCGTAGTTGCGGTTGTAGTTTCTGTACCTGTGGAATTTTGACTTATATCTTGGTTCGTTTGAGAGCAAGCAACTATAGCAAGCAGCCCTAACATTAATATATTTTTCATATTAAATTTTATGCGTATATTTACTTATGGCAGCATAGTAGCTTGATATGTAGTGGCTAGTTGGTGATTTGGATCAACGGCGCCAGTGTTTATGAATCACATGATTGTTGGCTGACAAAAACTGGCATAACTCAAAAAATTCAAAAATAGTTCTGTAGTTTCGTTTTGTAGGTATGAAGAAACTTGTGTGAGGGCGCCAATACTTCAAGTATCCAGATGTCTAAGTATCTGAGTATCTGAAGATTGGTACCATTACTTATGACGGCGCCATTCATATCAAAGGTTAACAACCTGCATTTTTAATAGAACCAACTCGGTAACTCAAAAAATTCAGAAATAGTTCTGTAGTTTCGTCTTATAGATAGAAAGCAATCAAAAGGGCGCCTGCCTAAAACCCCCTAGCCCCCCTTAATAAATAAAGCTTTATTTATTATTGTTCCCAAGATTAAAAGCTAATCACGCTGCTCTACCCAACTTTTTGTAATGACTATATCAAAGCGGCGCCAGTACCAAGCTGCATTAATAACTATATAAACATCAAACGCGAACAATGTGCTTCTTTGATTTTTGAAAGCTCATTGTTCGCGATTGTTTTTACTACTGCTCCACAGTAATCATTTTATCACGCTTTACAGTAACTTTATACCTAACTTTACTTGAGTTAAGTTGTCTGCTGCGAACAATAATATAGTAAGTTCCTGGCGCCACTACTCCCTGCTCATCTTGCTTACCTTTCTTGGTCAATCCATAATCGAAGGCGCCTATCTATCAACGAATTAAAATAGCATTTTTATGTATCAATAATGGCTAACTATAAATATATTGCTATACAAATAAATTAGATAGAATTTAACTCAATTTACTGTATTAAGCTAATTTTGGGGGTACAGTATTATAAAGCGAAAAACTCGAACTAATAAAACAATAGAAAAAGAGAACAAATTAATATATCATAGATTACTTGTAAAACATAACTAGCTTAGGGGTGTTGTTAGTATACTCTTTTGGGAATAAATTTATATAAGCCAAAAAACAATAGCACTACTAATAAAAGCCCAATCATGATTAAAATGAAATGTAAAAAATTAACGTACTCAATATAAAAACATTATATTGCTTGATTGATATATTTCTCTAAAACTGTATAAATACTGAGAAAATAAAGTGTATGCAAAATTTATTTGAATATACGTAACCAAAAGTTTCCATTTAAGAATTGCTGGGATAGGATGTTAAGCATAATTACACAAATCAAAAAAGATTTCTCATATATCGCTTTATTGTTTGAGCTAGATTATGTCTAGTTTTCAATCATTGCGTAATTTAGAATTTGCAAACATCATTATTGTTGTGGAAAATGTCAATTTACAAAAATTTTAATACCATTGGGGCTGCATCTGAAGCTAGTGAGTTTAACGGTAGTTCGTGGCAATTCTCATTTCCTAACACTGCTGATTTTAATTTCAATTACTATAAACTACTAGAGTTTGCACAAGGTAATGCAATAGCTCAAAACAATAATCCGAATGCTCGCATTGCTATTATTGGTGCAGGCGTAGCAGGACTCCTTGCTGCTAGAGAGCTTTTCCGCAGTGGCTATACAAATATTGATATTTATGAAGCAAGCAATCGAATCGGTGGTAGACTTTACTCAATTCCGGCGCCAAACCAATACACAACCTTTGAAATGGGCGCCATGAGAATGCCTTTTTTTATAGAACCAGGTAGTGGTAATTGTGTTCTAGATTACTATTGCACTTTATTTGGAATTACAACACAACCTTTTCCTAATCCTGGTTCTGAAGCAATTGCTAGCACTGGAATTTATATTAATAATGGTAATGGACCTGACTCAAAAAACGAATATTTAGAACCACGCTTAGATATTTGGTTAAAAAATGAACAACCCCCTAACCCACTTTTACAGATAATCCATTCTAAGTGGACTCACTTTGCTGATATGCTCATAAGAGAAGCGAAGAAACTCTACAACACGGATTTGTGGGAAGTCTTTTGGCATAGACTTGTTAATTATTACGGAGCGATGAGCTTTCAAGACTTAGTTTATAAAGATGCAATCTCTGAATATGACTCCTCAATACCTGGATACTTTGGTGGTCTAGGAATGACCGAACAAGAAGCGTGGAATTTTGATGTTATCGGCGCCGGAGATGGAGGTTGGGGCGCCTTTTACGATATCTCTTGCTTATATCCAATCAGAACACTTTTATTTGGCTTTGCCACTAATCATCAATTGATTCAAGGCAAATTTGATCATGATGGTAACTTTGCACCTGGGCAACAATGGAATCAGCCAACTAAGGATAATTTAGGTAATCAGTTAGAATCACCACATTATTTAGGTGTACAATCACTTCCTGAAAGCCTTTTTTATGAGCCAGTTACTAGTCCCTTCGTTGATAATATTTCTCTTTATCAAGCAACACAACTTTATCCAGGCATCAATCTTTATACATCAAACAAAGTTAACACAATTGAGTATTTAGGTAAAAATAGTATTCAGATTGTTTCAGATAATATCACATCACACTACAACGCTGTTATTGTAACCGTGCCGACGTGGGCGTTAGAAATGGGTTGTGTTTTTAAAAACTTTGACTCTACTATGCTGGCACCATCCGTATCACTGAGTATCAAGAAATCTCATTGGATTACTAGCTGCAAAGTATTTTATCCTTTGAAACAAAGATACTGGGAACAGCCAAATTTAAATCCTAACAATGACCCAATTCCACAAGTCATTAGTACAGATACTTTTATCCGAGATGTATATGGTCTAGCAGTTACCACTAAATCCCATAATGACCCAGGAGTATTACTAGTCAGTTATACATGGGAAGACGACACTGTTAAATTACAAGCCTACCAGGATGATGCAACTTTAGCCGAAAAATGTTTATTAGAATTAGACAATATTTTGACGAACTCTAAAAATATTCAAATGCCAATTTCCCCTTATGTTGATACAAGTAAACCAGTAGTTATTCATTGGGAAAGACAACCTACTTATCATGGTTGTGCAAAGCTTTATCGAAAAAGAAGCTGGAACTTAGATTATCCCTTGTTAACATACAACCAACAACATAGTGCTGCTTCTGGTATTTATTTTGCTGGTGAAGCTTACTCTGTTGAGGGGGGATGGACTGAACCTGCCTTAAGACAAGCGTTAGACGCAGTAATCCATATTGTGAAAAATACTAATGGAACATTTTTAAACGGTTTTGATTACGATGCAAATTATCCACAGTACCCACAATGGGCGCCTTCTTACAAAAACCTTGATTGAACCGGCTCCGAATTAAAAAGTACTTATGTTCGCAGTACTCAGGCGCCATAAATTAATTAGGGTATTTCGGGCATTTATAGGCACATAAACGCACCCTAACAAACTAACTAAGAGGCAGTACCAATAGTTTCAAGTACTGATGTTCACAATTTCCAGGCGCCACAAATTAATTAGGGTGCATCCAAGGGCATTTATAAACACGTCAACGCACCCTAATACAACTCGATTTATTTGTTCAAACCCTTGATATAGTAACTCCGGTACTTACGTGAGTGGCGCCACTCAACAACGTAACAATATATTAATAGTCAGCAGTATATAAGTAATGCTACGATTAGTGCGACTATTTGATACCGCAAATTAAATATCACGTATGATTAACTTTAAGATTTGGTTAACAGCTTTACTTGTAATTAGTGGAGCGTGGGTAGCGTTTGAAAGCGGCGCCAAGGCTCAAAGTTCGGGAAGCATAACGATTGGGAACGCTAGCATTAGACAAAATGGAACTATCTCCAATGATTCAACTACCAACCCAATCATTCGTACTAATAATACTTCTGTTAATTCTACCAATTCAAACTCTAATGGTGGCAACATCATTGTTAACGCTGGCATCATATACCTCAATAGAGTATCTATCCCTGAGCCAAGTTTTGTAGGTGGCATATTCGCAATTGGTATTGCTGCTGCAGTTTCAAGACTCAAGCATAAACAAAAATAATGGATGTGCTAGTGCCTGAACTCTTATCTTGAATAACAGAAGCTTCTATTATCGGCGCCTATAGTTTCCAAGTACTCAGGTATTTAAGTATCTAGATATTTGTTAGTGTTGGCGCCTGTAATCAGTTACATACATCGACCTGTAATTTGTACAAAATCTATATCTAGCCTGGAGTACTTACGGTCAATGTAATTATGACGATGGAAGGTAGGCGCCAAAGCTATTAATTTAACGGGTAAACTGTAATCTATCTGTTCCGCAAATGGTTTTAAGTCGAACAAATTATCATAGTAGCGGGTTAATTGTTGTACCACATACCTATCTTCGGTGTTCTTCAGTTCCAGTATAGACAATTGTTTATTGTATACAGCTAGGATATCGCAGAACTCCCCTTTAGCTGGATGTTGTCGCGCGACAGGTTTTAAATTAAACAGTTGTTCTAAGTTTTCCCATACAAACTCATAAGCGTGCATATTAGTCACGAGAACTCATAACCATTACCAGTTTTACGTAGAGCGGCGCCTGATAGCATATATATCATCACATAACTATATGTAAGTATAAGGGTGAAACGGGCGCCTACATTTTTTATCTTCCCAACCCCGTAACTCAAAAAATTCAGAAATTCTTCTCTAGAATCGTCTTATATATAGAGTGATACAGATGCTTGAGTACATAATGTATTGATAAGAGTTGGCGCCTATTGTTGGTTTGTGATTTTGATCAATGGTATTTACGTTTGCAAATCACATACTAATATCTACTTATATAAATTGAACAAAATGTAGAAAAATATGAGCGATTGTTTCCGTAACTGGAAAAACTTTGCATGTAGACATCGGTGTAAGCAACTACATTAAACAATTACAATTATGCCTACTACATTTGCTACTCTTCAAGTTGGTTCTACAGGCGCCGCAGTTCGTGACTTACAACAAGATTTAACAGTTCTCAAATATTATACAGGCGCCATTGATAGTGTGTTCGGCGCCAAAATGAAAGATGCTGTAGTTAAATTTCAACAACAAAGTGCAGTAAAAGTTGATGGTATTGTTGGTTATGAAACTGAAGCTGCAATTGAGCGTCAAGTATGGGTATTAAAGCGACCAGTGTTGAAGCAAGGTTCTACTGGACAAGAAGTTAAAAATCTTCAGAATTTACTCAAAGAAGACCTTGAAATTGCTCATAGTGATTCTAGCTTTACCAACATTGATGGTATATTTGGTTCCAATACTAAAGCTGCTGTTATCAAATTTCAAAAAGACCGTCACCTAGCAGGTGATGGTGTAGTAGGCGCCGTTACTTGGATGGAATTGTCTTACGTTAAATCTTATGATATGTCACCTGAGCAAATCGTTCTAAATGGTATCTTTACAAACGTTTAATTTTTAATATATACGGTGTTACTAATCATATAATTAGTGGCGCCAATTTTTAAACTTAGATTTTTGATAATTTTCATATTATTTGCACCTATATTAGGGGATGTGTAGTAATATACATCCTTTTTTTGTTGAGTACTCGAAGATATCGGCGCCTGTTCTTATGAATTCTGCTTACTCTATAATCACTTCTCCAACAAAAGTATGACCATGAATAGTTGGAGAAATAATCAATCACAATCCAAACTTTATTCCGATGTATTCAACCAACCGAAATTCCTATTATGTACATATAGCAGCAAAACAACACTGCAATTCGCAGTTCGCAATTCGCAATTCGCAATTAAGAAATAATTAAACAATTTATTAGTAAATTAGTTTTTTTTTGCGATATAATAATATTACGAGTTAGGTTGTTAATTATGCAAAGAAATATTACTATTGCCGAAAAAACAAAATTATTTGCTATTAGAATAATCAAAGCTTGTGACTTTCTAGATGAAAAAGCAGGGGTCTGTAAAACATTATCAAAACAGTTGTTACGCAGCGGAACTAGTATTGGCGCTAATGTAAGAGAAGCACAATCCGTACAATCAGATAAAGATTTTCTCCATAAATTAGAAATTGCACTGAAGGAAGAAAGAGAAACAGAATACTGGTTAGAAATTTTGATAGAATCTGAATTAGTAGATAAAAATCTGTTTGAACCTCTTCTTCAAGAGAATAAAGAGATAGGAAAAATCTTAGTAACTTCTACCCGCAAAATCAAAGAGAAAATTAATTCTAAAATTAGTAATTAATTGCGACTTGCGAATTGTTGGGATGTCGGTGGGTTTACATCAGATGCAGGTAACAGCTTCTCTCAAAAGAACCTAGCTGTAGGTCAACAAACCTTCGCGGGTCCCGGTGGTAGCTATACTGCTTCTGTTACCAACCTTCAAGAAATATTCAGCAAAGCTGGTCAATCCATCGCTGCCAAATAAAAGTGAATTTAAGGCGCCCATCTAATATCTATTACATAGATGTACATAAAACTTATTGCTTGCTATTAAATAAATATCAGGCGCCTTGAATTTATTGAAAGTTGTGTGTTCTTTATTAACTAAAGGTGCTGTTCTAAAATTCAATACTAAAGTTAGGCGCCTGTTATTATGTAGCTTGTGGTGAAGACTACATTTAGCAGGTGCCAAAACTTATATATTGACTAAATTGCTATATAGTTATTAAGCGCATAAAAGATTTTAAATTGTAAACGGAGTTTTCCCTGCTGAGTGGCACCAGTTCGTGTATCATTGTCACGGCGCCTTCCACTGTCAATACTGCTTGGTTAAGCTTTTTTTGGCATCATAAACAACGACATTATAAGGGTTTCAGCCTATGCTATCTCTTTAACCGAGCAGTATTGCTTCCACTGTAACTGATTTGTTACTTATCATTTTTAGCACTATGAGGTACATGAGTACGACATTGTTTTAGGTTTGTAATTGCAAGAAAAACGTTCTGGGGTTGCCATGTTGCTTTGCCCCGTGCAACCCCAGCCGACTGAATCGCTGCGAGTGTGTCGGTGCCATTTTCAACTTTACGTTATATCCCATATTCCGCACTTCAGAATGTCGCATAAAATATTACATAAATACGTACTGGCATTAGTAAATAAACATA
>NZ_RSCL01000046.1 GCF_003991905.1 Dulcicalothrix desertica PCC 7102
GGTACCGTTCGACTTGCATGTGTTAAGCATACCGCCAGCGTTCATCCTGAGCCAGGATCAAACTCTCCGTTTTGGATTTAATGCCTTAGAAAGTAATCAATTACTTATTACTAGGCACTTGTTTGTTTAGCTCTTTTGTGAAAATTCTTTGAAGAATCCCCATCTTGTTTTGCCGAAGCAAAACTCATTTAATGCATTGCTTTGACGAGGATTGACTTGTTACTTGGCTTTCAAACTATTATTTTTTCTCGGTTCGGTTGTTTGCGGTTTCTTTCTCGCCGCCGACTTATATAAGATAACGAGTCCACCAGAGAATGTCAAGCTTTTTTGGAAAAATTTTAAAAAATTTTTTAGGCGCCTACTCAAACAGCCACAAACCCCATCAAATATATTGTTCAATGAATTAATGGTGTGTGGTGCCACTGGATTATTGTTTCTGGTTGAGATTGTTGGTGGCGCCACGCACCCTACAATCTACCGGTGAAGATTCTTTCGGCAGGTCCTGTCATGTAAACTCGTTGGTCGATGTTTGACCATTCTATTTCTAATTCTCCTCCAGGAAGTTCGACGGTGGCTATACGGTCACATTTTCCTGTTAGTACGCCTGCTACTAATGATGCACAGGCGCCTGTTCCGCAAGCTAGTGTTATTCCGGCACCACGTTCCCAAACGCGCATTTTTACGTAGTCTCGACGCACTATTTGGATAAATTCGGTGTTGGTACGCTGTGGAAAAGCTGGATGATGTTCAAATCTGGAACCAATTTCTTCAAGGTTTATTGCTGCAACATCTTCAACGAAGGTAATACAGTGCGGGTTGCCCATGCTAACACAGGTAACTTCCCAAGTTTTACCATTGACTTCAATTGGATGTTCGACAACTTTTTGGTCGGGAGGACATAGCGTAGTAGGAATTTCTCTAGCAAGTAAGCGAGGTTCTCCCATATCTACTTTAACTTGCCCGTCAGGCATTAGTTGAGGAGTAATTGTGCCTGCTAGCGTATGAATAAGATATTTGTCGCTTTGGCGTGATGTGCCTTCTAAATCAGCTAGAAATGCTGCCATACAACGAATACCATTACCACACATTTCTGGCTCTGAACCATCGGAGTTAAATATCCGCATTGTGTAGTCAGTACCGTTTTGACCTGGCATGGCAAAAATTACACCGTCGGCACCAATTCCAAAATGACGGTCGCAGAATTTAATTGCTTGGGATGGAGTGATTGCGGGAGTTAAGGTTGAGCGATTATCAACCAAGATAAAGTCGTTACCTAAACCGTGATACTTAGTAAATTCTATTGCCATTTACCCTCTAGATGAATTATCAAGGATGAAAGTTTATTATTTTATCTTTACTCAAAATGCTTACAGAATTCGATACCTCTTTACCAAGTGTTCGTCAAGTCCAAAACTTGATTAAAGAAACCTCGCAAGTTGAAGTAAAGCTTTCAACAGGTGATGTTATCAGTGGCAAAATATTATGGCAAGATTTACAGTGCATGTTAGTTCAAGATAGCAGCGGTCAGAAAGTGACTATTTGGAAGCAGGCTATTGCTTACATAAAGCCTTTAGGTTAAAGGTAAAAGACCGAATATATTCGGTCTTGACATTTTTTTCTATTCTCGCAGGTTATCTAATGGTAAGTATTCTTTCAGCTTTTCAATTTCGCTTGCTTTTACAACGGTGATAGCTATGGGTATTGTTACATTCGACGGCGCCAGTAATTGCTCAAGTTGCTGTAGCGCTGTTAAATTGCCACATAGTAATAGCTGGTCACGCGATTGTAACTCTGTGTGTACGTCGGGAATACGGATAAATCTACCATCCCGACGCATTGCTTGCACTTGCACCCCAAAAATTGTTTGAAATTCTATTTTTTCAAGTGTTTTCCCAATTAATTTGCATTCGCTACTGACAAATATCCACTGACACGCACTACTTTGATTGGGAATTGTTGCTTGTCCTCTGGCAAATTCGTCTAATGCTGCAAATTCGCTATCTTGACCAACTAGTAATAATTTATCGCCTTCCTCTAATTTTGTTTTACCGTCAGGATAATCGATTTCTTTACCGTTTGCACGTTCGATAGCCATTAAACTAACTCCCGTTAGGTAACGCATATCCGCTTGTTCGAGCGTCATTCCTATTAAAGGTGAACCAGAAGGAAGAGGATACCAGCGACGATTTAAGTCTTGTGTTGCTTCCCTTACACCACGTCTTGACTGTGACTCAGTTTCCTCTGGACGCAAATCTAAATAATGACGATCGCGAATTTCTTTCATTTCGCGCTGAATAACTATTGGTGATAATCCCACATCAGTTAATAAATGTGTCGCCATTTGTAAACTAGCTTCAAATTCAGGCTGTACTACCTCACGGGCGCCTAATTGATAAAATACCTCAATGTTTTTGTTATTATTCGCACGCAAAACTATATCAAGTTCTGGCGATAATTCTAATGCCCGCTTTAAAGATAACCTACTACTCATTGGGTCAGGAAGCGCAACTGCCATTCCTCTGGCTGCATTTACTCCTGCTGTTTCTAATACATGTAGACTAGCACAATTGCCGTACACATACGGTAATTTTGCTTCACGTAACTGCTGAATTCGGCTTTCTGACTGGTCTATTACGACTAATGGCAAATCGTGCATCTGTAACAATTTAACCAGGTTTTTACCGACACGCCCATAACCACAAACAACTATATGCCCTTTGTAGGGTAAATCTTCCGAAACTTCAATTGGACCAACTTCACCACTAATATATGGTTTCAACCAAGGTATTGACTCTATCCAGTCAAACACAATCGGTATTAACCGCAATAAAAATGGTGTAATAATCAGCGTAACTGCTGTTGTGCCTAAAATCAGTGAATAAATGCGACGCGATACCAAACCTAAAGCTTGACCTTTACTGGCAAGTACAAACGAAAATTCCCCTATTTGCGCTAACCCAACACCTGCTATAATTGCCGTCTTCAATGGATAGCGGAATAATTTAACGATTGGTGTGACTATGAAAAACTTGCCTACCAATACCAAAGCAACCAACCCCAATATTAATTCCAGGTTGTTCCATAGAAATAGGGGGTCGATTAACATCCCAATAGAAACAAAAAACAAGCTTGCAAAAATATCCCGCAAGGGTTCCACGTATGTTAACGTTTGGTCAGCATATTCAACTTCCGATATCATCAACCCTGCAACAAAGGCGCCCATTTCAATCGAAAGTCCCAAATATTCGGTTAATAAGGCAATTCCTAAACACAACGCCACCACACCCAATAAAAATAATTCCTTGCTCTCAGTACGCGCAAGTAACCTTAATAATGATGGTATTACGAACTTTCCCACAGCAACGGCACCTGCTGTAAACAACCCAATTTTAACGAGCGCCATTAATATCGCTACCCCTATTAATTCGGGTGGTTTATCGAGAGCAGGTAACACGGCTAACATTAAACCTAGCGCTAAATCTTGTACAACCAATATACCCAACAGAACTTGTCCGTGAGGCGTTTCTGTCTCATTACGCTCCATTAAGCATTTGAGAACAACCGCTGTTGAAGACAAAGAAAGTATAGAGCCTAAAAACACTCCCTTCGCTGGCAAGGTTCCCCAAAAACCTGAAAATCCACACACCAAAACCGTAACTGCTATTGTTAAAATTATCTGGGCGGCACCTCCCCCAAGTGCGATACCTTGAACCTTCTTAAGTTCTGCCAGCGAAAACTCTACTCCCAACGCAAATAACAAAAACGCCACACCGAACTGTGCCAATGTTTCGACTTGAATTAATTCTTTTATTAGCCCCAGTCCAGTGGGACCTACGACCATCCCGCCAATAAGGTACCCCAGCAATACAGGTTGTCGCAACAGTGCAGCAAATAAACCACCACACGCAGCAACGGCGAGAACTGAAACTAAATCAATTATTAATCTGAAATCTTCTTGCACAGTTTTTAACGAATTATTAAGACTATTAGTCTCAGCATACAAACTTTTATATCTCTATGGGACAGCCGAAGCTAAAATTTATACTATTTATGTTAATAAACGCGCAGGAAAGCAAGGTTAAATGAGCTTTTGTACTATGAAGAGTATTAATTTACAGTTACAAAAGTAGCTATATCACATAAAGCTTTCCAAGTTTGGTTTCCGATAACACCATCAATGGTTAAACGGCGGGTACGCTGTACATTTTTAATGGCAGTTTCTGTACCTGCACCAAAGTCACCATCAACAGCGCCACCATATAATCCATTATCCTTCAGGACTTCTTGTACCATTGCTACTAGTTCATGTTTGGTGTCGCGACGCAGTACTGGTTTATTTACAGGTGCTTTGGCATATAATGACTTCCAAAGCATTTCGTCAGCAATGCCTGTTTGCTTGAGGAAAAATTGGTACTGTGCTGTCTCTACTGCATGTTCGGTTTCAGAGCCAAAAATACCATTAACTGGGAAACGGTCTGGTCCAGGAAGTCTTGGCATTAACAACCGCTGTAACTCTTCTACTTTGGCGCCTTCTGAACCGAGTTGTAGTATAGGATATGAGTTAATTTGTGCTGGCATAGTATTTTTACCTCTGTGGACTACTAATTACTACACCACTGTTTTTTGAGTCCTTTCCGGAAGTTTACGTGATATTACACTTATTGTTTTACTCCATTGGGAATATGACGCAATGTGCCGCGCTTTTGGTTTCTTTAATTATTGAAGTTCTAATCGTTTTGTTTTTACTACGTCAATTTTCTAGTTTAAGGTTTTATTAGTTGATTATATTGGCATGTAGTGCCACAATGTTGACTGAGGTTGTTTTGTATTGGATAGTTTTAAAGTTACATTGGAGAAATGGTTTGTTTATTTCTTTAGTTGCTAATACTTATCTCTGTGGGAATAAATCTTATTAAACTAATCTTTAAGTATATGATACATTAAACATTCAACCATACGGTCAGTTTCCATTGGAAAAATTTCCTTTCCGTGGAGTATTTCTTGAGTCATCATGAAATGCACCATTGAGCCAATCATCATTCGTACTGTCGCTTCGGCATCGGGTATATTTAATTCTGGGTGTTTATTTAGGTATTCACAAATAATTTTAAGTGGCGGTGTCATAATATCGTGAATCCAAGCTTTGGCCAATTCAGGAAAACGTCCAGATTCTCCTATTAATATCCGAACGAAGGCTTGATGCTCTTTATCGCTTATCATTCGATGTAGTGCGGTTGTAATTAAATGTCGTAATACCACTTCAGGTTCTCCTTCAAGTGGGAGCTTATCGAATAAATCTTCAAATTTTTTGTGAGCGGATTGTTGAATTAAAGCTTTAAATAATCTTTCTTTATCGTGAAAATGGCTATATACTGTTGCTTTAGACACCCCCGCACGCGCCGCAACTCTATCCATACTTGTCCCTGCATACCCATGTGCAAGAAACTCTTGCATGGCGCCAGTTAAGATTTTTTCTATTTTTTCTACAGTCGTCTCGCGCTCAATTTCTCTCGTTTTTATACGTGCCATTACTAATACGTTCCGTTTTATATATTAATCAACACATCATCACTTCAAAAATTAGCTATACATTTACCCACTATTAATTATTGAATTTTGTTAGTGTATTTTTAGTTTTGACTATAACTATCAAAAAATTAGATTTTGTAACAAAAACAGCGATTGATTAAAATTGTGTTCAGATGTAAGCACAACACAAGACTCATTAGTAAATCTTATACTTAACATGGTTAAATAGTAATTAAACGACCGAGTTCTAAGTAAGAATATGTGTTTAAATTAACAATTGTTATTTACATTTAACACGAAATAATTACAGCTACCGGAAAAATACAACAGAAAAACTACCGTTTTATTCGTTAGCATGAACTATTTTTATATACCAAAGTAAAGCTACGAAATATAAGAACTTCTGATTTATTCATCTGAACTAGTCGGTTTAGTTTAGTTATATTATAAAACTAAACGGTTTAGTATATACAACCACAGGGCGGTTCTATGGTGCAAAACCACAAGCTCGAATCACCTCAACCCAGGCGCCCATTAGTCAAGTTGATTATTGGCGGCTTAATTGCTGGGGGTATTGGAATTTTTATAACTAATCGGGTTCGGGAAGCGTCGGCTCCAAAACCTGTTGCAGTGGCGGCTCCCCAGGTAACTACGGTTACAGCGTTAGGAAGGCTTGAACCTCAAGGTGAGGTTATAAAGTTAACGGCGCCAACATCCAATCAAGGTACCAGGGTTGAGCAATTATTAGTCAAAGAGGGAGATGTCGTTCGAGCAGGACAGGCAATAGCGGTGATGGAAAACCGCGACCGTCTATTAGCGTCGATGCGAGAGGCAGAAAAAAAAGTTGCCGTCGCCAGGGCACAATTAGGACAGGTAAGAGCAGGCGCCAAACAAGGAGAATTAACGGCGCGAGGTGCAGAAATTAATCGCTTACAAGCGGAATTAACAGGAGATATTAAAACACAACAAGCAACAATCGCCCGACTTGAAGCCCAATTAAAAGGAGACTCAGCAACACAACAAGCCACAATAGACCGTTTAGAAGCAGAATTAACTGGACAAAGACAAGCTCTAAAGGCAACAGTCGCACGCATAACAGCAGAAAGACGTAATGCTACTGCTGATGTGCAACGCTATGAAAGTTTATATAAAGAGGGTGTTATATCTAGTCAAGAGGTAGATAGACGTAGGTTAAATGCTGAAACGTCAACTCAACAGTTATTAGAAAGCCAAGCAACATTAAGTCGTACAATTGCAACATTAGAACAACAAATAAAAGAAGCAGTAGCAAATCGCGATAAAACTATAGCCACACAGCAACAACAAATTAACGAAGCGAAAGCTACTCGCGACAAAACTATAGCCAGTACACAACAACAAATTAATGAAGCCAGGGGAACTTTAGCACAAACTGCGGAAGTACGTCCAACCGATGTTACTGCTGCTCAAGCTGAAATTGAAAGTGCAGTGGCAACCGTTGAACGTATTCGTGCTGAACTTGCTTTGGCTTATATTCGGGCGCCTAAAAACGGCAGAATTTTAAAGATAAATACCCGCGCGGGTGAAACCGTAGGAAACGAGGGAGTAGTGGACTTTGGCGAAACGAATCAAATGTACGCAGTTGCTGAAGTTTATCAAAGTGACATTAATAAAATACGCAAAGGACAAAAAGTTCAAGTTACTAGCGACTCGTTACCCCAAAAGTTAGAAGGAACTGTTGACAGGGTAGGATATCAAGTTCAACGTCAAAACATAGTTAACGCTGACCCATCCAGCAATATTGACTCTCGCATTATTGAAGTACATGTCAAACTCGATGATATGTCAAGCTTACAAGCAGCAAGATTTACAAATTTGCAAGTGCAAACAGTAATTCAATTGTAATAAAAATTTTTAATGATTTAAAATCTAACATGTTTCAAGAATTACAGCGTCGCACTCCACTGGGTTGGTTACAGCTAACTCACGAAAAAGGTAGGTTTCTTGTAGCATTAGCAGGTATTGCTTTTGCCGATGTACTAATGTTTATGCAGCTTGGGTTTCAGTCGGCGTTGTTTGATAGTAATACTCGGTTACACCGTAGTATGCAAGCTGATATTTTTTTGATTAGTCCCCAAGCACGTAATTTGGCTAATATGTCCTCGTTTACTCGCAGGCGCCTTTTTCAAGCAATGGATATACCTGGAGTAAAATCAGCAGACCCGATGTATGTTAATTTTCTAGATTGGAAAAATCCTCAGACGGGCAAAAAAGCTACGGTACTTGTGGCAGGTTTTCAGCCAAATAAGTCAGCTTTTGATTTACCCGAAGTTATAAGCCAACTTAGCAAAATTAAGTTACCTGACACTGTTTTATTTGACCGTGCAGGACGTGGTGACTATGCTGAAATGATATCAACAGTTGACACTGGTAAATCTGTTAGTGCAGAAATTGATAGACGTACAGTTAAAGTTAGTGGACTGTTCAAAGTTGGCGCCTCATTTATTGCCGATACAACTTTGATGACCAGCGACCAAAATTTCTTGAGATTATTTCCTCGCCGTGATGCGGGTAGTGTAAGTTTAGGGTTATTACAGTTACAGCCAAATACAGACCCAGTATTAATTGCCAATCAATTACGTTCTTACTTAGGTAATGATGTTCGAGTTTTAACAAAAGAAGAGTTTATTACGTTTGAAAGAGAATATTGGCAAACAAATACTGCCATAGGTTTCATATTTAGCCTTGGGGTGGGAATGGGATTTTTGGTCGGTGTGATTATTGTTTATCAAGTGCTTTCCACTGACGTGAATGCTCATATGAAAGAGTATGCGACTTTTAAAGCAATGGGATATCGAAATTCGTATTTATTAAGTGTGGTATTTGAAGAAGCTATAATTTTAGCTATACTAGGGTTTTTACCAGGTGTAACTGTATCATTTGGGCTATATGCAATGACTCGTAATGCAACAAACTTACCAGTCATAATGACTGTCTCACGTGCAATTCAGGTGCAAATTATGACAATTATTATGTGTATGATTTCTGGCGCCATTGCTACACGTAAAGTTCAATCTGCTGACCCAGCCGATATGTTTTAAAGAAGGTAAAGGGGAAATATGGAAAATTTGATGGAAATGGAATCTGTTATCTCGGTTCAAAATCTTGACCATTTTTTTGGGTCGGGTCAACTCCGTAAGCAGGTCTTATATGACATTAACCTAGAAATTAGACGGGGCGATATTATTATTATGACTGGTCCTTCTGGTTCGGGCAAAACTACACTACTAACTTTAGTTGGTGGCTTACGTTCGGCACAGTCGGGTAGTTTACGTGTTCTAGGAAACGAATTAGTTGGCGCCAGTGCAGGAAAACTTACACAAGCACGTCGTAAGCACGGTTATATTTTTCAGGCACATAATTTACATGGAAGTTTAACGGCATTACAAAACGTGCGGATGGGTTTAGAGGTTCATAAAGGTATTTCACCCAGAGAAATGAATCAACGTGCTGCTTTGATGTTAGAGCAAGTTGGTTTAGGACACCGTGCCAATTATTTTCCAGATGATTTATCGGGAGGACAAAAACAACGAGTAGCTATTGCGAGGGCACTTGTGGGTCATCCAAAAATTGTTCTAGCAGATGAACCAACTGCTGCACTTGATAGTAAATCTGGTCGGGATGTTGTTAATTTAATGCAAACCCTTGCCAAAGAACAAGGGTGTACGATTTTGCTCGTAACCCACGATAACCGCATTTTAGATATTGCCGACCGAATTGTTCACATGGAAGATGGAAAACTGGCGCGAAACGAGGAATTAGCACCACTCAGCTAAAATATGGTTGTATTTGAAGTCTAATTTGAATAAAGACGTATATTCGTAAATATTCGTAAAAATTAAAACTTTTAAAAACCTTGCTTTTGTACAGGATTTATACATAATATTATGGACGGTTTAAATTACTAACTAATTTGACCGTGTACAAACATCTGCTTTTTGTGGGAAACACTGTACCCGATGATTCAGTCTTTAGTACCGCAAAGGCAATATTGTGTTGTGTAAATCTATGACTACGACAAACCGTATTAGTAACTTAAGTAATCAGTTTAATGCTTCTATAGCTGGATTCAAAAAAGTGTTCTCTGTTGCCAGCATGACGTTGGCAGTAGCAATGCCAATAGTTTTGTCTTCACCTGTCAAAGCCTTACAAGTACAAATGACTCCACAGTCTCCGCGATTAGGGGATACGATTTCGGTAATTGTGAGCTTGGATAATCCAGCCAATGGTGGCAATGTAACTGTTAGTAGTGGTCAAGAGACTTATACGGCATATGAAATTGCTCCAAATAAATATCGAGCATTTATTCCTACTACCCCCTTGGAAAAGCCAGGTGGACGCACAGTAAAAGTCAGCGGTGGTGGAGAAACTAAAAATTTAACACTTTCTATCGGCACCCGTAAATTCCCAGTACAGCGGATTAATTTACCACCTGGTAAAGCTGGAGTTAAAGCAACCGAACTAGAACTTCGACGTGCGCGTGAATTCCGCGAAGTGCGTACTCCTGAAAAGTTTTGGAAAGGTACTTTTAAGCGACCTAACCAAGGACGGATGAGTACACAATACGGTGTTAGACGCTACTATAATGGAGTGTTTGCGAATGATTATTATCATCGCGGACTGGATTATGCAGGCGCCTCTGGTTCTGCGGTTGTAGCACCAGCAGCGGGACGTGTAGTATTAGTAGGAACTGTAGCACAAGGGTTTAAAGTTCATGGTAATGTGATTGGTGTTGACCACGGGCAAGGGGTAGCAAGTATTTTTATGCACCTTAGACAAATTTCAGTCAAAGAAGGGGATTTTGTACAGCCTGGTCAAAAAATAGGTACAGTTGGTTCCACAGGCGCCTCGACAGGTCCTCATTTACACTGGGGTTTATATGTTAATGGCAAAAGTGTTGACCCAATGCCTTGGCTACATGGCACTGCTGAAAAGTAAGTTATAAATGAAGTCACAAAGTAAATTATGAAGTAAAAATGTACACAGATGCATATTTGCTACATAATTTACGTGTAGACTGTTTACAATTGACTTTTAGTAAGCAATTATAGATTCGATTGATACCGTCCCTACCTAAACTTGGGTGGCTTAAAAAAAAGATGAGTAGTATGAGTATAGGAAAAATTGTAGAACAAGCTCTCCAAGATGGTTATTTGACACCTGCTATGGAAGCTGAAGTTGGGCGAATCTGCGACCATGCGTCAGAATTGTCAATTGAAGAGTACATGGCGTTAGACCGCTTAATGGGGTCACTATTAACAGGTGAGGTAGTGGCGGTACCTCGCAAACAGTTTATCAACGTCATGGAAGATTTGGTATTGACTGAAGCAGTTGCCCGCGTTGCCGAAATTGAAGCAACAAGTGAAGGGTCTTTAGATGTTGGTGACATTGCAGCTTACGCACTCAACCGTCTTCCACCGCTTTATGCTACTACCGAAGAAGGCGCCAGTTGGCAACGTGCGCGTGCTAAAACTGAACTGCAAGAATTAATTAGCCAACAAGTTAGTGAAGCAATAGCGCGTAACCTCGACAGACCCAACGATGATAAAACTGTGTTAACTCCTAAGAACACAGGTAATGAGGTATTGCGTCAAGTTAGCACCTTGCTTCAAGCTTATGCTCCTGCGTTTGAGCAAAAAGCGCAGTCTTAATGGCGAACTTCAACGACCGTTCCAATTTTCACTTGGTCGTAAAGCATTCGAACATCGGGGTTACGCATTCTGAGACAACCGTGAGAGACTGGGTTCCCTACTAGCGTCTCGTCTGGTGTTCCATGAAACCCTATTTCCCCATCTTTATTTGATAAAAAACCAATCCATCTATCTCCTAGAGGACTATCTTCACCTGGAGAAAACACTTTGCCAGTAATTGGATGGCGCCAAATAGGGTCATGTTGTTTATGCATGACTTTAAATATACCTGTGGGAGTTTCCCAACCTTTTTTACCAATACCTGTGGGATAACTAGCAATAACCTCGCCTTTTTGATACACATAAACTCTTCGATTACTTAAATCTACAACCAAGCGCAGCTCCGAGTTCAATGCTTGTTGAGATTTTTGCCCGGTCAATTTGACATCGGGAGATGTAGCTATTGCTGCATCTCCTGCTGTTGCTCTTATTTGACCTTGTTTGAGAAAGCTTGTAAATCTTTCTACCAGTGAAGGTTCACTTTTAACAGGTGGCGCCTCGAAACGAGTTGCCATTGGCATCATCGCACGATTTGAGCTAGAAATATGCCAGCGTACTGCAAGCGTTAGTAAAGCAGTACTAAAGCAAAGTAGCATGACTATGCGCGCTATAGATTCATTTTTGACCATCGAACAAGCTCACTTTCAAACTACATACACATTAAATATAATAAGCGACGCTTATTTATCAAGACTAACTATCTATATAGATTTGTCGTATCCGAATTTAGTGCCCAACATAAAAAATTTATAATATTTTTTTGATTTCCTTATAAATATGGTAATGGGAAAGGGCACACTAGAATTGTGAGGGTAGACCGTAAGTGCCGCGTTAACTGGTTCTGGATTATTTAAGTTTCAACAAGTTAAGACAAGTTAAAACATTTGCTAAAAACATAAGCTCCCTGGAACTTAGTTAGCGTAGCAGACAATCATACTTTGGTGTGGGTGGGAGAAAAATTATGTTTAAAAAATTATTGCTAGCGATTACAATTACATTTTCGCTGAATCTGTGTTTAGAGACTCGACAACAAGAGCGCACTAATACAGATACGAGTTTTCAGCAGAAAGCGCAAGTAGAGCAAACTAGTACAATTTTGGTATCTGTGCCACAAAACAAAAAGTAAGAAACCGGGCTTCTTGTAAAGATTTTACTAAAAAATTTAATTTTTCATATAGAAGCCCGGTTTCTCTTCGAGATGTAGAGTATATGTAGACCATCCTAATAAAAGGCGCCTTCCTGGAGGAATGACGTTACAACTGCTGCATCGAAGTAAGTATCATTTCTATATGCACTCAATAACACTTACATGTAAGAAACCTCTGACATATAAAGCTAGATAGCCAAAGAGTTATCTTTTACATTAAATGAAATTGGCACAATTTAGATACATCGGTGTTACAGTCTAAAATCCGTCACTACCCCCAGGAACAACTGAGTGATTAGGATGTCTAATAGATAGGGATGTTAAAAAGCCAGTACGATCTATGAGTCAATCGATTACTGTGTCCTGGTCGCAAATCGATACCAGGCTTCCGGAACAAAAGGAAGTGCAAGCTGACAAACTCTCAAACCACGATTTGATATTACGCTGTCAAGAAGGACTGCGGCCTGAACGTGCTGCCTTTGCGGAACTAATGCGTCGTTATCAATCTCAGGTAGAGAGAGTTTTATACCACCTAGCTCCTGACTGGGCAGATAGAGCTGATTTGGCTCAAGAAGTCTGGATAAGAGTATTTCGCAATATCAGCAAACTGCAAGAACCCGCTAAATTCCGGGGTTGGTTGAGCCGAATTGCCACGAACTTGTTTTATGACGAGTTAAGGAAGCGCAAACGGGTTGTTAGTCCACTGTCGCTTGATGCTCCCCGCTCGGTAGAAGACGGCGAAATGGATTGGGAAATTGCTGGTGATACACCAGGTCCGGAAGAAGAATTAACCACTCGTGAATTTTATGAGCAATTACGTGACGCAATCGCTGATCTGCCCGAAGTATTCCGGACTACAATAGTCCTTAGAGAAATCGAAGGCATGGCTTACGAAGAAATTGCTGAGATTACAGGTGTATCTTTAGGTACAGTAAAATCTCGCATTGCGCGCGCTCGTACAAGGCTGCAATCACAATTGCAAAGCTATCTTGATGCATAAGTAGTAATGGTTAACCATTATTAATTGAGAGCAAGATTGTATAATAAATTAAAAAAGTTAGAGATTAATCGAGTGCTTCTGCCGAAAGAAATAGCCAGAATTTCTCACCTTTGTCCGATTTATTTACCCGTGTTTGAATTGGTAATGGTGTTAATATGAATACTAATTCGCAATTTAATGACCGTTCTCACTCGCAGGAAAATCAAAACCTGTTAGAAGGGGATGTAAAGCATACCAATGATTTTACGGGTGCTATGGATATGGTGAAGCGTGACCGCTTCGAGTTATTAAGTGCATACCTCGATGGTGAGGTAACAGCAACAGAACGCAAGCAAGTGGAAGAGTGGTTAGTAAATGACCAGTCAGTCAAAACACTTTATACTCGACTGTTAAAATTACGGCAATCTTTGCGAACTCTACCAATCCCAGAGTCGCAACAGCCAGTTGAAGAAACAGTTGAGCAGGTTTTAGGTAAACTAAAGCGTCGGCGTCTAAAATTAGCAGGAATGTTTGGGGGAGCTGCAATTGCAGCTTGTGCTTTCGGCGCCTTATCAGGGATATTCTCTGGCGATTCAAGAGTTATTCAATTTGCATCGCAGCCCGCATCACAACCTATTGCCACCAAATCCAATGCTTCGCCTAAAACATTGATGGTTGCCCTTAACCAGCCAATATTTCCAATTCCTAAAACAGAAGTGGCGCCAAATCCAGTTGAAAGGCAGCGGCAAACACCCAACGCCGAAAATGGATTATATTAAAAGCTGATTAATTAATTAAAGCTGATAATTAAAGCCTATATTAGGAAAATTTACTGTTTGGAAGCACTCCATAAACCATCATCCTGTAAAGTTCCGCCCAATTGGTGAACAAGCTTTTCTTCCATAAGATAAGCCCAAACTTCGCCGATGCGTTGCGGGCGTCCAGGAGTGGTATTTGTGTGGTCTTGACTGAATATATTAATGTATCGACGATTATAGAGATTTTCTGAACTTTGTCGAGAGGGGTGATAGTCCTCAAGCTGATCAAGTTCAGCCAAAATATCTGAATCAGCAAAATAAAGCATATAACCCCAAACAGGACTATTCCCCAGCGTCATTGCCGGATACCCCTGTGGAAGAGTATAAAGCTTACCCATTGTAAAAGCGGGCAGGGAATCAATAACCCTGTCCGCACAATATTTTGTATAATTTTCTTCACCCGGTTTGAGAGTTCCATAAACAAATACCTTAATCACAATTAACCCTCAGTAATTTAATAGCAGCGTTACAAAAAGTACCAGTTGAATATCTGTCACAAACAATTAGTAGATTGTAGGTTGGGTTCCGGCTTTGTGTAACCCAAACAAAATAACAAATACGGTAAATATTTTTACAACACAGACACATAGTACGCAGAAAAAGAGAGATTGGCGCGTATTCTCTAGAATAATATTATGTAATTTCGCGGTTAACATAAATAATTATCTATGATATTTTTTGTAGAAGCGTGATAAATCCTAAAATTTTAATAGCTATATACCATCCTCATAAGATAGCAAAAAATGAAAATTGCCTTTGCCACAACAGATAAGGTTAATATAAACTCCGACTTTGGGAGTGCCGAAAAGTTTGATATCTACGAAATATCAAAATATGGGTATCATTTTTTAGATACTATTTGCGTAGAAAAGCAACCTGAAACAACCCAATATGGTTATAAAAATAAAGATAATATATTGAGGGTAAATAAAGGTGAGAGCGATACTGATATAGCAACTGTAATTGATGCACTTAATGACTGTACAATAGTTTATACCACTTCAATTGGCGCCGTACCCGCAGCGAAACTAATAAAAAACGGTATTACGCCAATGACACCAGAATTAGACCAAGAAAAAATTACTGGTATCCTTGATAGATTATTAATAGCAGTAAAAGGAAATCCGGCGCCTTGGTTGCGTAAAGTTTTACAACGAGAAAATGATCGTACTCAATAATAAGGCTATTAAAGTAAAATTTTGGCTCAACTAAATGTATTTTAAGCAAGAGTATAAATACTCAACTATAGCGCTTTATCTGGTTCTGCTGTGAATACGAATAAAATAGTATGTCACAATAACTAAGCAGAAACTAAGATTAATAAGATTAACGCATTAGGAGTATTAGCAGTGGAGTCTCGATACAACCCAGCAGACATTGAGGAAAAATGGCAAAACACATGGACTGAACTTGGCTTAGACAAGACAGTCACCGATAGCGACAAGCCAAAATTTTATGCGCTGTCTATGTTCCCGTATCCTTCGGGAAGCTTGCACATGGGTCATGTCCGCAATTACACCATAACTGACGCTATCGCGCGCCTCAAGAGAATGCAAGGGTATCGGGTACTACATCCGATGGGTTGGGATGCTTTTGGTTTACCTGCGGAAAATGCTGCTATTGACAGAGGTGTTCCTCCAGCAAAATGGACTTATCAAAATATTGAACAAATGCGGCAACAGTTAAAGCGTCTCGGTTATTCAATTGACTGGAACTGTGAAGTTGCTACCTGTTCGCCCGATTATTATAGATGGACACAGTGGATTTTCTTACAGTTTTTTGAAGCAGGTTTGGCTTATCAAAGAGAAGCTGCGGTAAATTGGGACCCCGTAGACCAAACTGTAATAGCAAACGAACAAGTTATTGATGGACGTTCGTGGCGTAGCGGCGCCATTGTTGAGCGAAAATTATTACGGCAGTGGTTTTTGAAGATTACTGATTATGCCGAGCAGTTATTGAACGACCTTGATAAGTTGCCAGGATGGCCCGAACGTGTGAAATTAATGCAGGCTAACTGGATAGGCAAATCTACAGGCGCCTATTTAGAGTTTCCCATAGTTGGCAGCGATGAAAAAATAGCTGTATATACGACACGTCCTGATACAATTTATGGTGTTAGCTATGTAGTGTTGGCGCCAGAACATCCATTAACAGAGAAAGTTACTACAAAAGAACAAAAAGCAGCAGTTGAAGCATTTGTACAAGAAGTTAGCAACCAAAGCGAGATGGAGCGTACTGCTGAAGATAAACCAAAACGCGGTATATCTACAGGTGGTAAAGCAATAAATCTATTTACAGGAGAAGAAATTCCTATTTGGATTGCTGATTATGTATTGTATGAGTACGGTACAGGCGCCGTAATGGGTGTACCTGCACATGATGTACGCGATTTTAAATTCGCTTCATATCAAAATTTGGCAATTAAAGTTGTAATTGTTGCTGATGGTGAAGCAGAAGCTGAATTAAAAGCTGCTTATACTGAAGCTGGGGTGTTGGTAAATTCACAGCAATTTGATGGCATGGCTTCGGGTGATGCGAAGAAAGCTATAGTTGAGTATGCAGAAAAACAAGGTTATGGTAAAGCGCGTATTCAATATCGTTTACGTGACTGGTTAATTTCGCGTCAGCGTTACTGGGGCGCCCCTATACCCATTATTCACTGTCCTAATTGCGGCGCCGTACCAGTTCCCGAAAAAGATTTGCCTGTACAATTACCTGACAATGTTGAATTAACAGGGCGGGGTGGTTCGCCATTGGCTTCTTTGGAAAGTTGGAAAAATGTACCTTGTCCAAGTTGTGGTACACCAGCACAACGAGAAACCGATACGATGGATACATTTATTGATTCATCATGGTACTTCTTACGGTTTACCGATGCCAAAAACGAGAACAAAATATTTGAACCCGGTAGAGTCAACGATTTTATGCCCGTTGACCAATATGTAGGTGGTATTGAACATGCGATTTTACACTTGTTATACTCGCGGTTCTTTACTAAAGTATTGCGCGATAGAGGTTTATTGAACTTTGACGAACCTTTCCAACGGTTGTTAACTCAAGGAATGGTACAAGGTTTAACTTATATGAACCCTAATAAATCAGATAAAGATAAATGGGTTCCTACAAGTTTAGTAAATGCCGAAGACCCTCGTGACCCCAAAACAGGCGAACCTTTACAGCTTGTTTACGCTACCATGTCCAAATCTAAAGGTAACGGTGTGGCGCCTGAAGATGTTATTGCCAAATATGGTATTGATACCGCGCGCATGTTTATATTGTTCAAGGCGCCACCAGAAAAAGATTTGGAATGGGATGAAGCGGATGTTGAAGGACAATTTCGTTTTTTAAATAGAGTATGGCGCCTAGTTACAGAGTTTATAGCTAGTGGTAACGTTAATTCAACAAGTACTAATGAATTAACGAAACCAGAGAAAGACTTACGTCGGGCAATTCATATTGCTATCAAAGAAATTACGGAAGATATCGAAGGAGGATATCAATTTAATACCGCAATTTCTGAGTTAATGAAATTAAGCAATGCCTTAGCTGATGTGGCTTGTAAAGATTCGCCTGTATATGCCGAAGGTATAAATACTTTAATAGTGTTACTGGCGCCGTTTGCACCACACATCGCCGATGAGTTATGGCACCAGTTAGGGAACTCTGAATCAGTACATATTCATGAATGGTTAAAATTTGACCCAGAAGCTTTAGTTGTAGATGAAATGACCTTAGTAATTCAAATCAACGGTAAAAAACGGGGTGACTTACAGGTGCCTGCAACTTTGGATAAAGCTGGGTTGGAACAATACGCACGCGACTCTGAGGTGGCACAACGTCATATTGAGGGTAAGGATATTAAAAAGGTAATTGTAGTACCTGGTAAATTAGTCAACTTCGTTGTTGGGTAAAGCTTACATCAATTTGTGAACCATTGGTTCACAAATTTCCCTCTTGTGGAACAGGCATCCTTGCCTGTGTGCATTATCTATTTTTTACCACAGAGACACAGAGAGCGCAGAGGAAGAGGTATAAACCGCAAAGGCGCAAAGGGCGCAAAGAAAGAGGAGTAGGGTGCGTGAAAGCTATTACAATCTAAAATGAAACGAAAAATTAAAATGCTTTCACGCACCACCCGCAATGTCTATGAATATTTATGATGTTGTAATAATTGGCGCCGGGCCAGTTGGGTTAGCAACAGCGCTCGGTTTACGGCAACGTGGAATAGAAAATATTTTAGTACTTGATCAAACTCGCGCGTTTCGGAAAGTTGGTCAAACAGTAGACCTTTTGGCAAATGGGTTGAAAGCTATTAGATATATTGACTCTAATGCTTACGAAGCAATCAAAAGAAATTTTCTTTCTTCACAAAACCCAACTTCTAAACCTTCACCTGTATGGGTTTACAAAGATTTACAAGGAAATAATGTATACTCAACTCCTCTTGGCTTTGATTACTGGTTTGAAAAATATGGCGAAGGTCGAGTTTCCCTGGCTTGGTATGATTTACAAACAACTTTAAGGCAATTACTACCTGAAGATATTGTAATAATCAACAATCGCTGTGTAAATATTCAAGAGGATAGTAACTGTGTACGAATAGATTGTGTATCTGATGCTAGTGTCAATATTAACCCGTATGCTTATTGGGAAGAAGATAATTTAGAGGCGCCTTCCCAACAGTTTGAAAGAAAATCTTACCAAGCTAAATTATTAGTTGCAGCAGACGGTATCAATTCTACAGTACGTAAAGTTATTTACAAAGATACTGAAAATTCAACTTTTGCACAACCTGAATATTCAGGATTTTCCGCTATATTTTGTCTTGAAAATACTGATATTCCAAATCAATTAGAGACAGAACTCGAAGTAAAATATTTCCGTGAAGGATTTGTTTTATCGATGGGTAACGATACAGTAGATTCGAGATTAATGTTCTTTCGCAGAGGCAAGGGTCAGGTAGGGTACATGTTACATGCGGCTGTACCTTTAGAAGTATTAAACAACACATCAGGAAGTTCACTAGTTGAAATTGCTTATCACAAATTAGAAAAAGCAGGTTTCCCATCAGAACTCAAACAACTAGTAAGATTATCTCCAGCTACCAAAATACAAAAGCGTCCTTACTATATTCACCATGCCACAGCCTCGAAATGGAGCAAAGGACGTACAGTATTAGTAGGAGACGCAGCGCATGGAATGCCACCTTTTATGGCACAAGGCGCCAACCAAGGTTTTGAAGATGCACTTGCTATTACCACTCAAATTACAAACATAGCTCAAAATAATCATTGGGATAATATGCCAGCAATAACTCAATGTTTCGAGATATATGAGAAATATAGGCGCCCGTTCATGGAATATATTCAACAGGCCACACTAACCCGCTTTCCTCAAACATCAGAGCAACTATCACAGGAATATAGCCAAAAAGTATATTGCCGTAATTTAGATTCCGCCATTGGAATAATGCTCTAATTGGCGCCTTGTGAAACAGCCATTGTGGAACAGGCATCCCCGCCTGTGCAGAATATTTTTTACCACAGAGGCGCAGAGAACACTGAGGTGGGAAGAATAAATTTCAACGCCAAATGTGAACCATTGGTTCACAAATTCAAGTTGACGCAAATCTTAATTTCAGAAGTTCTAATAAGCGTTGTAATTCCCCACAAGCTAGTTGAAGTGATTCCCGCGCCAATGCAGGCAGGTTTTGAGAACGGCATTGTTCTGCTAGATTTTCAACATCGGGTTTACAAGAGGCTTCAGCGTTAGGAAATTTGGAGTAGGGATCTTCCTCGTTTACAGTTTCCCCCTGTAACCAGTATATCCAAGTTTCGATATTGCGCTTGGGGACAAATATTGCTATCGCCTCATCGGGTTGGCGGCTTTCTTGAAAGTCAAGAGCAAGGGCACGAGCTAGCCAGTCAAGTCTTTCCTGCGGTATGCTTGTATCTGCGTCAATTATCATAACTAACCCAATCGATACGCGGTTTCGATTTTGGCGATACGCTTTCACTTCTGCTGGATACTGAGTACGGACATACTGCTCTCCTGATTGGCTACTTGGAAGGCAAATTTTTGCTCTAAATAAACCATTAAAACCACGTTTTTTGAGAAAGTATCGAGCAAAAACCTCCTGTTGTGTAGGAAAATATCGGTACATTTTAGACACCAACATTTTTTACGTTTTCGGTTCACCTCTGTCTTCACAAAGAATGACAATTTGAACCCTACGCTGACTCATTCAACCATCCCCGCGCGATTAATTCCGAAACGGGCAGTGCAGAATTAGTTGATATTCCGCTACCAATATGCTTAACTCGAACAGAAGTATTACTTTGACGCTCAAACCAATAACCTACGGGTGATGCTAAAAGGTAGATAATTTTCCATTTGGCTAGCCAGATGCCTTTCTTGCTGGTGGCTTTCATCTTGCATTAAACTTGGAATAACTCGCACAATAATAAATCGTGCAATTCGCTCCTTAAACCAAGTTATTTTAGTGTTATCAGCTTTTGACAGCAACGAAGGTAGAACTGACTGCGACCAAATGAAAGAGTATTGTGATTCTTTGGTATAATTATCTTTGAATATTTCAACATTGCCTAACTCAAATTTTAATAAAAGTTGATTATCAAACCATAAATGCTCGTAATCAACGCGACATTTATCTTGATTTTCGTGATTAATGCCTAATTCATATCTATAAACACCATCATGATTTAAAATTTCAAGTTCAAAGCGTTGAATTTTCGAGATTTGCCAGCGAGTACAATCTTTTGATTTAAAGATTGCCTCAATTTTACTGTCACCACTTATAAACAACTGAATTTTTTGCAAGACTTCAAATACAGTTGATTTTCCGGTGCCATTTGAACCCAAAAATAAATTAATTGAGTCAACTTGAAGTTCAAAGTTGACAAGACAACGAAAATTATCAATATATAGCTCGAAATATTAAAGTCCCTTTAATGTGTGTTAAAAACTAAGCTCTTGTAAAAATACCATTTAGAACGATTTGCTCTGGTGACATATCGTGAGACATTAAATAAGATACTTCCATCCAAGTAATTGCACCCACTACACCATCACCAGCTAGATGACGGTCTTTTTGAAATTCGATAATAGCATCTCTAGTATTAGTGCCAAATATACCATCAACTTTAGTAATATTATAATCACCTTGCCCAATTTCAACGGCGCCTTTTAGTAAGCCTTGAAGATTTCTAACATCCTGTCCAGTTGAACCTTGTCTTAATACTGGTCGTCTCGATACCCATACTTGACGCTCGATAGCTGCTTCAGTTTCATATCCAACAATACCATCAACCTTCACTGCATTTTGTTGTTGAAACTTCATTACAAAATCTTTAGTTCTGGCGCCAAACACGCCATCAATAGCACCAGCATAATATTTTAAAATAGTTAAGTCTTGTTGTAAATCGCGAACAGCGGCGCCAGTTGAACCGAGTTGTAAAGTAGCAAATGTAGTAGGCATAATTATAATTGTTTAATTTTTTGTGTGTGGTTGCTTACATCGATGACTACAGTTACAATTTCGGTCGTTACGGAAATCAGCAAAAATTTTTTAGCGAAGGGATTTTATTTCTAAATGACAAAATGGATGTATAGTTTACATCCCTTTGAGCAAGTGCAATATAAAGATAATTAAAAACTTAACTTTGAAAATGGCGCTATTTTATTAGCCAGTGTACCGTGTTTTATTAAAATGACTTCTCATAAATACACCTGGAGTTTTAGCGGTAACGGAAAAATTCAAAGATTTTTTTAACTTCAAAAGAAGGCTTGAGTGGGTGGTAGATGCACTTACTGAGTTTATATTGCTAAAAAGCTAATATTTTTAAGCTTTTTTCTTGTTCTTGAGTATGAAACCTAAACCAAATATTCCAAGTGCTGCTGCAGTTGCAGGTTCGGGGACTGTTACTGCGTCTCTAGTGTCGGTTAGTGGCTGAATATTTGCGATTTGAGTTGGGGTTTCGGTTTGAGTTGTGGTTCCGGGTTGAGTTGGGGTTTCGGTTTGAGTTGTGGTTCCGGGTTGAGTTGTGGTTCCGGGTTGAGTTGTGGTTCCGGGTTGAGTTGTAGTTCCGGGTTGAGTTGTAGTTCCGGGTTGAGTTGTAGTTCCGGGTTGAGTTGTAGTTCCGGGTTGAGTTGTGGTTCCAGGTTGAGTTGTGGTTCCAGGTTGAGTTGGGGTTCCAGGTTGAGTTGGGGTTCCAGGTTGAGTTGGAGTTTGAGCTAGTTGTAATACTTGGGTGTACTGATAGGTATTTTGAGTATCAGTAGCACCAATAGGAAGTTGGTTCTTGTTTAATGAAGAATTGAGAATAACTAATTCGCCCTCTCCTGGTCCCATATCAGACTTATTGTTCCCAGCTTTGATTGTATAAGCAACAAGTTGAGTGCCTGGATATTTTTGTAAAAGACTTGTTGGATTGAAGGTTTTTGTGCCAGAGACACTATCAATTTTAACTTTGGTGATGGTACCCGAAGGATTTGTAACGTAAAGGACAATGTTTGATATATCTTTTCCGTTAGGTGAATTAATTGTTAATGCTTGTGCTAGCGAAACTCCCATCATTGAAACAAGAGTTGCAAACCCAATCACAGTTCCAAGTGCGTAGCGGATAGTTGTTGACATCAATTTATTTTTCATTTTTAAAATTGTCCGTGATTATCTTGACGTTTTTTGTTTTACAACCATTATGCTAACAAGGACTATAATCAAGCGCAAAGATTAAAAATACCTATTTTTTTTTATAGTGTTTAATCTAAACTATATGAAGTTAGTTAATTAATTTATTAAAAAATTAAACTTTTTATGTAAAATCAACGTTTAGAAAATGATTATCAAAAACTATTTCAATATATTTACTGTTGTTTACAGGTTGTCTACGCTTAAATTAGAGATTGGAACTATTTTTACTGAGATTTTACGGATATAATTATCAAACCCCAGCAGATTGTTCGACTTAATCAATAGCCTTGTGTGTGATAATCGCGGGAACTTTTGCAAAACGGATAATTGTGAAATTTTCAATCCCCAACAAGTAACCTTAACAAGCCTGTCGCTTCAGATACACAAGTAACGTAGAATTAAGATTTATCTGGCATTTACTAACAGAGGCGCCCATGCTTTGCGACTATTTGGTACAAATTTTGACTGCCCGTGTATATGATGTAGCCCAAGAAACACCGCTTGATTTGGCTGTCTTACTGTCTGCGCGTCTCAACAATAAGCTACTCCTTAAGCGCGAGGATATGCAGTCAGTATTTTCCTTTAAGCTGCGTGGCGCCTATAACAAGATGGTAAACTTGCCACCTGATATGTTAGCGCAAGGTGTTATTGCAGCATCAGCGGGAAACCATGCTCAAGGTGTGGCTCTCGGCGCCAGTAAATTGGGTACGCGCGCTATTATTGTCATGCCAGAAACTACACCTTTGGTAAAAGTCAACGCAGTTAAAGCGCGTGGGGGTGAAGTTATTCTGCATGGGAACACTTATGATGATGCTTATGGTTACGCACGTCAGTTAGAAGCAGAAAAAGGTTTAACTTTTATTCATCCTTTTGATGACCCAGATGTGATAGCTGGGCAAGGTACGATTGGGATGGAGATTTTACGGCAATATCAGCAACCTATACACGCGATATTTGTGGCAATTGGTGGAGGTGGGTTGATATCGGGAGTTGCTGCTTATATAAAACGGTTGCGTCCAGAAATTAAGATTATTGGTGTGGAACCTGTTGATGCGGATGCGATGAACCAATCATTACAAGCTGGAAAGCGGGTGCGATTGTCGCAAGTAGGGTTATTTGCTGATGGTGTCGCTGTGCGGGAAGTTGGGGAAGAAACGTTTCGGTTGTGTCAGGAATATGTAGACGACATTATATTAGTCAATACTGACGATACTTGTGCTGCTATTAAAGATGTTTTTGAAGATACTCGCTCTATTGTCGAACCTGCGGGTGCTTTAGCTATCGCAGGCGCCAAAGCATATGTAGAACGGGAACAAATTGAAGGTCAAACTTTAATTGCTATTGCTTGCGGCGCCAATATGAACTTCGACCGTCTCCGTTTTGTTGCTGAACGCGCGGAATATGGGGAACAACGCGAGGCAATATTCGCAGTAACTATTCCTGAGCAAGCAGGAAGTTTACATAAATTCTGCGAATGTATTGGTAGACGTAACTTAACTGAGTTTAATTATCGTATTGCTGATGAAAAAATCGCCCATATTTTTGTTGGGATGCAAATTCAAAAGCGCGCGGATAGAGCCAAAATGGTAGAAACTTTTGAACATTGCGGTTTCCCTACGTTAGATTTAACCGATGATGAATTTACAAAACTGCATTTGCGGCACATGGTTGGTGGACGCTCACCATTAGCACACAATGAACTATTATACAGGTTTGAATTTCCTGAACGCCCTGGCGCCTTAATGAAGTTCGTTAGCTCAATGAGTCCTAACTGGAATATTAGTGTTTTCCATTACCGTAATAATGGGTCTGACTACGGCAAAATAGTAGTAGGTATACAAGTTCCACCCCAAGAAATGCAAGAGTGGCAAGCATTTTTAGACACCCTCGGCTATACATACTGGGACGAAAACGAAAATCCAGCGTATAAATTATTTTTGGGGTAGGTTGGGTAGAGGCTTTGCGTTCACGTAGTGTCCCGCAGGGAAACCCAATACAATATTATTTATTAATGTAATTTCTTGCTTCGTTTCTAACCCGCCTATGGCTCAAAGCCATAGGCTAATAGCGTAAGTCCATTAAAATGGACTGAGCGGTATAGTAATGTTGGTTGAGTAACACCACGCTATGAAAAAGCACTTCGCGATGACCCCGTGTCATTAATTTTGGTAGTAGAGATTTTTACCCGATTAGGTGCAGAGGGCACAGAGATGAGAGTTAAGAAAGTTGAAGCGCACGGCACCTATTCTCAGAATTAATGATATTGACCACTAGCTTAAAAATGATTAAGTAAGAGAGACCGAATTAATTCAGCCTCTACCAAAACGCGGATATTGCAAATGATGCGCGGATTATTACAATTTGAAAGAATACCTTAATTTAGGTATCCCGCTTTCCCGTAACGGACTCTTAATAATCTCTACCGCTTCTACAAAAGAGGATATTTCATTATGAGGACTAAATGGAATATTTGCTTTCCACCTTCCGTTTAAAGTAACAGTTATTATAGAAGGTACTAAAGTTTTCCGTGCGGAGATATAATACTTTTCTAAATAGCCTTCGTCTTCACTTAATTGAACTTTAGCAAAATCTGAAATGTAAGGTTCTAGCAGTAACCAGAACACTCGGTCTACTGTTGCAAGAAGATATGCTTCTTTATAAGGAAAAGCAACTAAATTTTGAGATTGATGACTGGCGCCTTTACTTCCAATAACTGGTCTATTACGATAACCTGGTTCACGTAAATCACTATAAGAAAAGGATTTTACATAAATAGTCATTCTTTTATAATGATTGCTATCAACAAAATTTTCGTCTTTAGGTATTAGTTGCAAATACTTATTTACTTGATAACAATCTAAATCAATCTCACGTTCAATTAGTAGGGCTTTTAGGTATTCTTTCTTTGCAAGAACGTTAGCTAGTCTGATAGGAAGGTTAGTATTTATAACTTCCTGTTTTACTTGTTTTTTTTCTAAAATCTTACTTACTATAGCAGAGGCTTGTAATCTGTCAATATTTAGGTTTTCGTTGAAGAGTATTTTAATCAGGTCTTCTGTGTATAGATTTAAACGCTCCAATGTCCTGCTGAAAAATTTTTGATATCGAGAATCTTGATTATTCTCAAACTTTGACAACCCCCATAGTCGAACACAACATTGATTTTTTAAATTATATAGAGATATATCATTAACAGTTCTAATATCAATTCCGGCTAGTTGAACATTATTATAACCTTGAATATACGCCAACGCTTCTTGACACACTTGATATATTTCTATAGCGTACCCATTAACCAGTAGCCTTCTTAAAAAAATTATGCCTGCTGAAAGTTCGCTTTTTCTATCTCCTTTACAAGCCCAGAACGGCGCCACTCTTGTTGCATCTAAAGGAGCAAATTGTGTTTAATTACGTTTTTAGAGAAAAAATGAAGCATATCGTAGAAATATAAGCGTTTTTGGCAATTTGCACTTTATATTTACATGCTGTATTGAAGCTTTTTCTAAAATTTAGTCAACGTTTTTGCAAAAATAAGGAACATCATTGGTTGCTAATGTGTCGTATGTGCCGTTATAACTAATAAAGGTGTTTTTTATAAGCATCTATCTATCGACTGAACTTATCGTGTTCCTGTAATTATTTTTATGATTTTCAGGCGCCGTCTCTGTGTTGAATGTAGTTAAGAATACAAAGTTTGAGTAACCAATGACTGTAAATCAAAGTGAAAAACGTCTGCTTTTATTTGTAACTTGCTGTGCAATGGCAGGGTTAGTAGTGGGTGGAATATCGGGTTTTACGAATAAGCCTAGTTGTGATGATAGTAATATTGGTCAGTGTTTTACAGAAGATGCGTTATATAGAACTGTTAAGGGTATGACGACTGGATTGGGTGGGGGAGTTGGCGCCGCGTTTGCTATCCATGTTGGGATGGGTTATAAAGATTGATTAGAAGCTCGTACTAAGCACTTTAGTGCTTAAATAAGAAAGCACTGAAGTGCTTAGTACGAATATCAAAGAAAAAATTAATCTATATATTGCACGACATCTTGTGTCTCGAATCTAATTTTGGGTCTTTCTGCACTTTTGTCTTCAGCAGAACGATACCCTGCGGGACATACGACAACGGCAGCGTACCCTTGTTCTGGTAGTCCTAGCACTTCATCATATTTTGAAGGCACAAATCCTTCCATTGGACAAGTATCAATACCTAATAATGCAGCAGTGGTCATGAATTGCCCTAACGCGATGTAAACTTGTCGGGTTGACCACTCGTTTAAATCAAGAGGATATGGGGGTTTTTCCATAAATCCTTTGACGACTCCAGCAAATTTTGCCAAGTTTTCTACAGGTACTTGTTGAACTTCAGCCATCCGCGCAACGTAACGGTCTACATATTCTGCGTCGATATCTTTTTTAATCGCAAATACTACTAAATGAGATGCGTCTACTACTTGTGCTTGCCCCCAAGAATGTGGTAAAAGCTGCTGACGTATTCCTGGGTTGTTGACTACAAAAAATTTCCAAGGCTGTAGTCCAAACGATGACGGCGCCAGTACCATACTTTGCTCTAGTACTTTCCACACATCACTGGGAATTTTTTTGTCGGCATCGAATTTTTTGGTAGCGTAACGCCATTTCAGTTGCTCTAACACCGTTTCAGGCGCCGATACTGTGGTAATCATACACAATAATCATGATAGTTCCTTACTAACTATAACCTCACGCACCCGATATTTTGATGGGAAATGTCACTTGAAAGGTTGAACCAAAGTTGACTTCGGATGTAACTTCTATTTTTCCTTGTAGTAGTTTTACTAGCCTTGTTACAATTGCTAGTCCTAACCCGGTACTGTTGGGAGGGTATGATTTATCTTCGCGGTTAACACGGTAATATGGTTCAAATATTTTTGTTTGGTCTTCTTTACTTATTCCTATTCCAGTGTCAATTACTGCTAATCTCCATTTTTCACTGCCTAATTGTTCACAGTTAATTTTTATACTTCCTGATTCAGTGTAGCGAATTGCGTTGCTTACCAGATTGGTAATTATTTGTTGTAACTGTAATGAGTCTGTAATAACTTCGATTGGCGCCTTACAATCTACTGTTATTGTCAAATTTTTAGTCCGCGCGAGAGGTTGCATCATTTCGTGAACGTTTTTAATAACTTCGCACACGTTTGTAGGTGCAGTTTTTACTTTCAGTTTTCCAGCATCAAACCGCGAAATCTCTAATACGTTGTTGATAAGGCGAAGTAGTTGCCTTCCATTGTTTAGTATATGCTCAATATGCGCTAAATTATTATACTTCTCTCTAACTTCGGGTGGTTGTTGCTGTACACGCAAAAATAAATCTGAATACCCGATTATAGAAGTTAAGGGATTTTTTAGTTCGTGTGCTAAAAATGAAACGTTGTCTTGATTTGCACGCACTAAACGATTCAATTCTTCGTTATTTAATTTCAGTTGACTTTGCAACTGTTGTAATTCATGTAACCGCTCGCTTACGTAACTCTTGAAACATTGAGCTACCGCTTCATCTATGACTGCATCAATTATTCGTATCGCGCGAATCGCTTTTATAGTGTTTATACTCACTAAATCTTTTTCAAGAGTATCAAATATTACTGTTTTCAATAAATGATATTCCCTTGCAATTTCTAATGGGTCATATCCTTGTCTTGCTCTAAGAACACCATGTTGTAAACTAGCTTTAACAATCGTTTGAATATCATTATCGTGAGATTCCACTAGTACATGTGACATCGCCTTGAGTACGTCAGGGAGATGGTCAATTATAGCGCTCGAACGCAATTTGTCAGCAGTGGTGATCTGTCTGTCCTTACGGACTTCTGCTAGCCATTCATTTGTAATTGCGTCGGTCTTTTCTAGTAACAGATCACTAACATTCATTATTGATTCTTAAAATTGAGAATAATATTATTTTTATTGCAATTATTTTAGCTATGTAACTGTCATTAGCAATAAATAAAAATATTTTATCTATCTTAAGGAGTAATTACAACAGTGTTTAACTAAGTTAATGTGAATTAAGACCTATACAACAATAAGTAATGCTAATCCTAAAGGTAGATAGGTATACAGTAGTATTAATGTTATAATTTATATTTAGAGTAAGTCAGCCTAATTCGATAGTAAAAATTATACTTATGAAAACTAAGTATATATAGGAACTTTCGGAACGGAGGAACCAATTTTGGGGCGTATCTTTTTAAAGTTCTGAGTAGAAAGTGCTGAGTGCTGAGAAATAAACCCACTCAGAACTCAGGACTCGTAACTTTAAAAAGAGGAGTATCTCTCAACTCTAGCCCGTCAGCTAACTTCGTAGGCATTGAGAGGAAACTGAAAAGATAGCGCTATATTAATTTTAGTGTTGCAATCTTAATCAGATATCCTCGGCTGGTACTGCTCGGATTTTTGTACCTACTAAAATCTGTTGAGGTTGCTCTGTGATATTCCAATTAAATTTAGCAGCAATTGCAGCGGTTGCTGGGCAAGCGGTATGGCGCCGTTCTAAACCCTTCATTTTGCGCGATAGTTTTCTGCTGCCTTGTTTGGGGTTTTTGGGGGTCATTTTGTTATGGTGGATAATTGCAATTTTAAACCCTCAACTAATGCCAACTCCAGCAGAGGCATTAGTTGCTAATCTTGACTATATAATGAATCCGTTTTTTGAACGCGGACCTGGTAACTTGGGAATCGGTTGGTTACTAATAGCTAGTTTGCGTCGGGTGTTAATCGGATTTGGACTAGGCGCCCTAGTTGCTATTCCTGTCGGGTTTTTAGTTGGTATGTCCAAGCAAGCGATGATGGCACTTAATCCTGTCATTCAAATCTTTAAACCTGTATCACCTTTGGCTTGGCTACCAATTTCTCTGGCTATTTTCAATCTTGCAGACCCATCAGCGATTTTTGTAATTTTTATTACTTCGCTTTGGCCTACTATCATTAATACAGCTTTGGGAGTATCGAGTGTTCCCAAAGATTATATTGATGTTGCGCGAGTTATAGAAATGCCGCGTTGGCGCCAAATCACCAAAATTATTTTACCTGCAAGTCTGCCTTATATTTTTACGGGTTTACGAATTAGCTTAGGAATAGCTTGGCTTGTAATTGTGGCAGTAGAAATGTTAACAGGTGGTGTTGGAATTGGATTTTTTGTTTGGGACGAATGGAGTCGTCTTAATTTAAACTCTGTTTTTCTGGCAGTCTTTGTAATAGGTTTAACTGGACTATTACTTGATTACGCTGTTACTAAACTCCAAGAATTTGTTACTCATCGTAAATAGGTATTTAAGAGTATGAGTAACATAAATAATAATTGGACACGGCGCCATTTTATCCAAGGTGTAGGATCGACCGCAGCTCTTAGCGTCCTTTCTTCGTGTGCTGTCAAGGCAAACCGGGCACCACAGGGTTTATCAAAGCAAGCATTAGAAATTGAACAGGTTGTTAATCCCAAAACTCTCGAAAAACCTAATTTGACTATTGGTTATGTACCAGTAAACGATTGTGCGCCATTTGCTATCGCCTGGGAAAAAGGATTTTTTCGTAAGTACGGCTTAAATGTAACCCTTAGTCGTGAAGCTAGTTGGGGAACATCGCGCGATGGAATCATTTTTGGACGTTTGGATGCTTCTCCGGTTGTATGCGGCGCCGTCACAAACGCTCGTACAGGTGCAGAAGGCGCCCGTCATGCTCCATTATGTGCAGCGATGACAATTCACCGTCACGGTAATGCCTTAACTATGAATAAGGTAATGTGGGAAGCTGGGTTGCGACCGTGGAAAGACTATAACGGTGATTTAGAAACGTTTGGACGTGATTTTCGTAATTACTTCGGTAAATTACCTTCAGAAAAGCGCGTTTGGGCAGTTGTACTGAGTTCTGCTATATACGAATATTTTGTTCGTTACTTAGCTGCGGCTGCGGGAGTGGCGCCAGATGAAGAGTTTCGGATTATAATTGTCCCCCCACCGCAAATGGTGGTAAATATGCGAATTGGAGCAATGCAGGGTTATATGGTGGCAGAACCTTGGAACACGCGCGCCATTACTGGTAACGAAGGTATTGGCTTTACGTTTGCTCAGGGACGCGAAATATGGCATGGACACCCAGATAGGTTACTTGCTGTAATGGAGTCGTTTATTAAAGAAAATCCCAAAACTTATCGGTCGTTGGTTAAAGCGATGATTGAAGCTTGTCGATACTGTGGCAACCCCAAAAACCATGAAGAAGTCGCGAAAATTATCTCTGACCGCTCATTTACAGGCGCCAAACCCAAGCTAACTCGTCCGGGAATCGTAGGAGAATACAATTATGGTGGTTTTGATGGGAATAAACGCATAGTATCATCACCTGAAACAACAATATTTTTTGATTTACCAGCTTCTTTAGCGCGTATTCCTAACGACCATTCAACATTTATGTGGCAGTCTGAAAGTTTATGGTTAATGACACAGGCTACAAGATGGGGACAAAATAAAGGATTTCCTAAAGATGCTGAACTGCTAGCGCGCAAAGCATGGCGAACAGACTTGTATCGTGAAATTGCAGCAGAAATGGGTATTGAATCACCAAAAGAAGATTACAAAATCGAGCTTGCTGATAATTTTATTGATAAAAAACCATTTGACCCCAGCGACCCTATAGGATATCTCAAAAGTTTTGAAATTCGCGCAAACCGTCCTCAATCCTTCTTCATGTCCTAATTAGTACACACACTATCTTCGTATATAGGTATACAATGAAATCTACCATTTACCCAACAAGTGACCAGGAGTCAAATTTGAATAGTCCTGCATTTTTGGAAGTAATCAATTTACGTAAGTCTTATCGTAAACAAGACAACAATGAGTTTGTAGTGCTAGATAAAGTTAATCTTACGATTGGCGAAAATGAATATATTTCTGTAATTGGGCATTCGGGATGTGGTAAATCTACACTCCTTAAAATCGTGGCAGGTTTAGAAAAAGCAACTGCCGGGCGAGTGCTACTTGATGGCAAAGAAATTCGTAAACCTGGCGCCGAAAGAATGATGGTGTTTCAGCAATACTCATTATTACCTTGGTTAACTGTGCGAGAAAATATTCGTCTAGCAATAGATGAGGTATTAAAAAATGCCACTCGTGCTGAAAAAGTCAGTATTGTTAACGAGCATTTGGCAATGGTAAATTTGACTGCTGCAGCCGATAAATACCCTGATGAATTATCGGGAGGGATGAAACAGCGTGTAGGTATAGCACGTGCATTAGCGATTCGCCCTAAAATGCTGTTAATGGACGAGCCATTTGGCGCCTTGGATGCATTAACGCGCGGTAAATTACAGCGTCAAGTGTTAGATATCTGGGAAAATCACAAACAAGCGGTAATGATGATTACTCACGATGTCGATGAAGCAATCTACATGTCAGATCGCATCGTTCTTATGACCAATGGACCTAGTGCTAATATTGGTGAAATTCTAGACGTACCCTTCTCTCATCCTAGAAATCTCTCAGAAATGCGAAACTCAAAAGAGTATTATGAACTTCGTAACTATGCTCTTAATTTCCTTGAACAAAACTTTACCGCAGATGATTAGTTCAAATTTTAAATGTCATAAAAATTAAAAAAATCCAAAAAGTGCAAAACAACTACCTTGAATAGGTAGTTGTTTTTAACTAATATGAGACCATCTTATCAGAGATTGTCAGAAATTTGATAGTTAATTAGGGGTATTCGATGGAAAATTGGCAAGCATTAGTCAGCATTATCACATTTTTGTGCGTTATTTTTTTAATCATGACTGAGTGGGTACACTTGACAATTGCAACTTTATTAGGTGCATTATTGCTTGTATTTACCAATGTCATGACTTTAAAAGACGCTGTTGGTTACATTGGTAACAGTCACGGTACTTTAGCATTATTTTTTGGTGTAATGGTTCTAGTTCGAGCATTTGAACCAACTAAAATTTTTGAGTATTTAGCTACACAACTAGTAATTTTAGCCAAAGGTGAAGGTAAACGGTTACTTTTAGGTATTGTGTTAATTACAACCCCAATTTGCGCTGTCTTACCTAATGCAACTACAGTTATGTTACTGGCGCCTTTAATTCCTCCAATGGCAGAAGAAGTGGGAGTAAATTTTGTACCATTACTTTTATTACTAGTATTTGTTGCGAATAGTGCAGGACTGTTAACAATTGTTGGTGACCCAGCTACATATATTGTTGGTGATGCCATAAATCTAAGTTTTACCGATTACTTATATCGCTTAAGTTTCGGTGGAGCAATTGCTATTTTGACCGTTACTGCCACCTTACCATTTTTATTTCGTAAAATTTGGAATACAAAACTTGATACTTTACAAGAACTACCGCACCCCAAAATTAATCATCCACGTGTTTTAGCATTAGGAGGGTTAATAGTAGCTCTAGTTTTACTATTTTTTGTCATAGGTGAAGGGTTGCCAGTACCAGTTTCACCTGCTGCCGTAGCTCTTTTAGGCGCCGGATTAGCAATGCTGCTTGCACACAATAGTAAAATTGATTCGGTGAACAATATTCTTCGTGATGTTGACTGGAGTACACTTATCTTTTTTATGAGTATATTTGTTTTAATCGGAGGGTTAGAAAAGACAGGAGTAATTAATAACTTATCTGGAGTATTCGCAGCAGTATTGGGAAAAAATATTGCTTTAGGTTCAATCTTTTTAATATTTTTTGTGGGATTAGTATCGAGTGTTGTTCCGAATATTCCATTAGTAGTAGCAATGGTGCCCCTACTTAAACAATATGTAGTTAATATTGGCATGGCGCCTGCCGAAATTCTTCAATCTGGTTTTAATGGACAATTTCCTCCAGAAGTACTACCTTTGTTTTATGCAATGATGTTTGGCGCCACGTTAGGAGGTAATGGTACATTGGTTGGAGCATCATCAAATATAGTAGCAGCAGGTGTATCTGAACAACATGGGCGCCGTATTTCGTTTAAAACCTTCTTAAAGTACGGCATACCAGTAATGGTGTTACAACTCATAACTTCAGCAATATACGTATTTTTCCGTTTCTTGCGGTAGCAGTAGGGTGGGCAGTGCCCACCCATAGTTAAGCAATTTGTCTAGCCATTAATTTCGCAAATAGTCCTTCTTGTTGGGCGAGTTGATCGAAAGTTCCTTGCTGTACTACTCTACCTGCTTCAATTACATAAATACGGTCAGCATTGCGAATGGTGCTAAGACGATGGGCAATTACTATTCGTGTTACCCGCAACCTATCTAAACTTTCACTGACTATTGCCTGAGTGCGATTATCCAGTGCGCTAGTAGCTTCATCGAAAATCAAAATTTTAGGCTTTAAGACTAAGGAACGAGCAATTAACATTCGTTGACGTTGCCCCCCAGATAGGTTCGTACCACCTTCAGAAATTACAGTGTGCATCCCCATTGGCATGGCCTCAATATCTTCGGCAAACCCTGCCATGCGTGCAGCTTCCCAAGCTTCATCCATCGTAATTAAGGCGCCACTGGAAATATTATCAAATATCGATGCACTGTTAATTCGACCGTTTTGCAATACTACACCTAGTTGGCGCCGAATAGCGGATATATCTAGTCCTGATAAATCTTGACCATCATAAAAAACAGTTCCTACTTCAGGTGTATCAAATCCCAATAGTAACCGAATTGTAGTAGATTTACCGCTGCCACTTGGACCAACAAAAGCAATAAATTCCCCTGCTTCAGCTTTAATACTAACATCATCTAAATTCCAAGGACCATCTGCACGATAGCGGAAAGACACATGTTCTAACTCTATTTTGCCAGTCAGTTTACCAGGATTAGCTTTTTGTAAATCAATTTCGGGTGTTGCTTGAAGAATTGGTTGCGCACGTTCCCATAAAACTACTACTTCGAGCATTTGAATCAAGGTATTACTTAAGTTAGTAACACCATTGATGAATATCCCATAAGCTGCATTAAAAGCAAGAAAACTTCCAGCAGTTAACTTTTCTGCATCCGCTGGTGCGTCTGGTTGCATTGAATCCGCCGTAATTTTAGCTGATAAAGCAAAAATTATCATAGAAGATGCAACAGGTACCATAATATTAAATACTGCAACCACGTCTTCAACTAACTGAGTACTCAACATAAGCTTCAGTTGTTTACTATACTTTTTTGCCCAGTGAGCAAAAGCACGATTTTCGGCGCCTGCAATTCTCAGTTTAGAAACACTTCCGATGAGTTGCACCATCAAGCCAGAAATTTCTCCCTCTATGTCTTCCAAAGGACGCATAGTACGACGAGTAAGGGCGCCACATATAATTGTAACTATCATAACGACTATACCTACACCCACAGCAACCAAGGCTAATTTGGAACTGTAAACAAACAGCAAACCCAAATTCAGTAAGGAAAACAAACTGGTGAAAAGAGTCATTAAAGTACTGCTACTTAGTTGCTGACGCATCTTGGAAATCGCTGAAACTCGTGATTGCAAATCCCCTATAGAGTATTCACGAAAAAATGACATGGGCAGATTGAGTAACCTATCCCATACAGCAGCTTGTGTACCAGTGTCAGAATTACTTTCTAGCCTTAATGATGCAAAACTTTGGGTGAGTTGAAATATAGCAGTACCAAAACTAGCTGCTAGTAAGCCAATACCAATTTGCATTACAAATCCCCTGTCTGCATCAGGGATAGCTTTATCTATAAGGATACTAGTAGCTTGAGGAGTTACCATGCCCAGCAAGCTACCAATAACCCCTGCTAAAAACAAGACCATAATATCTTTGCCACGACCCGCTAAGGCAAATTTAAGTAAATCTACCGCTTTCAAGTTTTGATCTGGTAAAGACCGATAAAACATGTAAGCGACTGGTTCTAACTCTTTTTTTTTCAAAAAGTCTGCTACAGAAGTTCGCTTTTGAGTTTCAGGATCAAATATTTCATATTTACTACCACCTATAGGTATAAGTGCTACAGGACATTTATCACTAGCAGTATAGGCTAGCAACGCTCCAGAGTCTTGTTTCCACCAACCAGGAGTCAAAATAACTCGACGCATACGAACCCTAGACGCGCGTGCTATTGCCTCAACTGGTTCTTTGACACGATTTAAGTCTTCTGATTTCCCTGGAGGCAGAATTTTAATTCCTAAAGCTTTTCCAACGGCGCCTGCCGCCATTAGTAAATTAGTATCTTCTTCTAAAAAGGTTTTAGCTTTAGGTTTGAGAATAGAGGCAAGTTCTCCCAATGCCCCAGTGGTTACTTGAAGGTTGAGTTTTTCTCTTGCTTGAAACTGAGTCAGTATTTCTTCGGATTCCTGCTGTTCTAATTGATGGAGATATCGCAGAAAATCTTTGTGCATCTGCACCAGCTTTTCAGAAAGACTTTCCCAAGTGTATAAAGTCGAAGTATCTAGAATTGTTGTAGGGTTGACAACTCCAGGGAAAGTAGAAAATTTTTCTATCCACTTTTCTGCTGAAACGATTATTTTATTGCTTACAGGTTTGGCTACCAATAAACTTTGATTATCAATTACCAACTCCTCAAAATCATTTTGCGTAATTTTACTTAAATAACTTTCTTCTAAGGGTACTGCTAATATTCCGTATATTTTGGGATGGTTGGTCTCCTCAGTTGATGTAACTATCGAGTTAACCTTAGCAAGATCAAAGCCAAATAATGCCTCCCCTGCACTTGCACTAAATAGATAGCGACGGTCGCTTACTAGAATACCGTCTTCGATTGCGACCGCAAATAACCCTACCACTCCCGATTCAATCGTCCAAACAATGGAATGGTCATCCAAAAGTAGAGGTTGATTTGCTTTAAGGAGGAAATTAGGGCTGAGGACTTGATTTTTTTTATTCATGTGAAAGGTATTTTAAGTTATGAACACAGTACTAGTTCAATCTGAAGCAGTTGAATTGTTATCGCGCTTAACAGGGCGTAGGCTTAATCATACAGATGTAAACAAGAGCGTAATTTTTTTATCAGCATTAGTCACGATGACTTTAGGTGTAATGTTTGCTGATGGTGTTGTTACTGAATCTGAAACACGATTATTAGAAAAAACCATTGAACAATTGGTTCCTAAAAAGGGTGATGTACCTGTATTAATCCAACTTTTGATTGAAGGCATCCGAGAAAACCCGGTATATAAAAATCCGTCCGAATGGTTAAAGCTGACGACATCGCTCTCTCTAGAGGAAAAAATCTTGTTAATTAGTTTTTCTTATGAGATGTCAGCGGTAGATGGAGAAATAGCTTCTGGTGAAAGAGAATATCTAAGAGCAACAGCAAATATACTGAAAATTCCTCCTCAATATACGGAAGTTTTAGAAGTTTGGTATACTAGTAAGTATATTGAAAATATTGCTGTTTGGAAAGAGTTACAAAATTTAATCAATCCTAAAAATTTTGATTATTTAGGTTTACGATTCGTTAGTTTAGATTCCGTAGAACTGTTGACACGTATTACAGGTAAAAAACTTGTTAAGAGTGATATTAATACCATTATTCTATTTTTAACATCTTTACTAACTATGAGTTGGGGGGTTATGATGGCAGATGGTATGCAGCAAAAGGTAGAAAAACAACTATTAGTAAAAACGATTAAGCGTTTAATTCCGCAAAAAGATAATGATGTGCGTGAGTTGATGGAAATTTTATTGGAGAAAGTTCCTCAAAGTGATATTTATCAACAACCGCAAGAGTGGTTAAAGCTTACATCATCTTTATCAGAACCAGAAAAGATACTATTGATAAGTTTCTGTTATGAAATGTCTGCTGTAGATGGCGAAATATCAGTTGAGGAAAGAAAATACTTACATTCTGCTGGTAGTTGGTTAAGCATTGAGCCACAATATGTTAATTTTTTGGAGGCTGTTTTTGGTGGTGATGGTATTGATGATACAGTAGTCTTAAAACGTTTAAAATCTATAATTCATCCTGATAAGTTTCAAGAAATAAATGAAATTTTTGTGGATGCAGCTAGATATATTCTCGACACTCTCGAAGTATTGAGCTTTTAACACTAATATTTGTTCTGAATGTAGGCGCCGCTTCCAGCTTACAACTTAGTTACGCATGTTTGCCAGCACAATTGAATGTTACTTACTTAAGCTAAAAAATTGGATTGTAGGTTGGGTGGAGGAACGGAACCCAACATCAACAATTACCTTGAGTAATTGCGAACTGCGAATCGTATTTGTTGGGGGGAGCAAAGCTTTTACCCAACCTACTATCGTCAAGTAAGTGGTATTCATCAGTACAATTACTGATGCCAAAAAAATAAATATAACTTTAGATAGATGTAAAGTTTTTTTTTGCCACATTGTGAGTAAAAAACGTGAATGATTTATTAAATGCATGGCAAGCTGTTCTCACTTCAGACTATTTACTAACAGACACAGCAACCCTATCAACTTACGAGCAGGCAACTTTTTCGACGACGCAACGAGTTTATGCCGTGTTACGTCCAGAAACTGTTGGTCAGGTTCAAGAGTGCCTAAAAATTGCAAATCAATATAAAACTCCTCTATATCCTATCAGTCGTGGAAAAAACTGGGGACTTGGTTCGCGAGTTCCAGTACAAGATAACTGCACGATTCTAGACTTGAGCCGGATAAATCGGATTATAGATTACAATGAAAAACTTGCTTACATTACCATACAGCCAGGTGTAACATTCCGTCAGGTATATGAGTTTTTGAAAGAGCAAAATTCAAAGCTATTTATCTCTGTGATTGGCGGTTCACCAGAAGCGAGTGTGATTGGTAATACCTTGGAACGGGGTGACGGTTCGGGTCCATTAGGAGAGAGAGTGGCTCATGTTTGTAATTTTGAAATTATCTTGCCTACAGGAGAATGCATTCATACAGATTTTGGTCGCTTTGCTAATGCCAGTGCTAAAGCTGTTAATCGCTGGGGTGTTGGTCCTGCACTTGATGGGTTGTTCAGCCAATCTAACTTAGGTATCGTCACCCAAATGACCGTCTGGTTAACACCTCTACCCAAGTTTTTCCAGACATTTAATTGTGTGATTCAGGATAGTGGTCATTTGAGTAACTTTATAGATAAGCTTCAACCACTGATTTTACAGGATGCGATTAGAAGTAATTGTTTCACCTTTTGGAATAGCTATAAATTCTTAGCAAGACAAGGGAGATACCCTTGGCAAATTATGGGTGAGAAGACACCTCTGTGTTTAAAGGAATTGAAAAGGTTCGAGCGGTGGCTTGGTACTGGATGCTTGTATTCTGCTAGTCGGGAGCAGGGGTTAGCAATTCGCAAGCTAATTGAAGAAACCTTTACAGGTCAGGTAGAATCTTTGAGCTTTATGGATCAAGATAACCATAATGATTTACTAATTAACAACTCGTCTCTAGGTGTTCCTACTGACCAAAATATAAGAAGCACTTACTGGCGTAAGAAAACTTCTTTACCACAAAATATTAACCCCGACCGCGATCTTTGTGGTGTTGTGTGGCTTTGTCCAATTTTGCCCTTTGATGGACAAGTGATCACCCAAGCAATATACACAATTGAAACAACAGTTAATAAGTATGGGTTCGAGCCAAATATTGCGATAAGTTGCATATCAGGAAGAAGTGTACAGATATTTATCGCCATTATGTTTGACCGGGATGTTCCTTTTGAGGATGAACGAGCAATGTCTTGTCATGACCACTTGCTGCAACTGTTAACTCAAGATGGGCATATCCCATACCGTCTAGGTATTCAATCGATGAATAGTCTTCCACGTACCCAAGATGACTATGGAAAGCTAATGCAAACCCTCAAACAAACACTCGATCCAAACGATATCCTTGCTCCTGGTCGGTATGATTTTAGAAAAGATTGGGCATAAATAAAAATATTTTATATAATAATCCGAAATGAGTTGTAAAAATATGTAGATGTAGAGGCGCGATATATTCCCTGCGGGACACAGCGTGAATGCGTCTCTACAATTCAGTATTTTACGGCATTTATAATCGATTACATCAAGCACTATATTATTGAATAATAAATATTGCTATATACTTAAAATTATTTACAAAAAGATAATTCAAGCCGATATTTTATTGATTAGAAATCAGTAATAATGCTGAGGTTATATTTAAAAATTCAAAGTTCAATAAAAAAGGAAAAGTTCAATTATTTTATAAGGAATCAATTAATTATGTCTACATCGAACATGGAAAAATTCACCTCTGCTGTTATCTCAGATGCAGCACTTAGAGATCGTTTAGCAGCAGCTGATAGTCTGGATAGCGCTACTGAAATGGCTATGCAAATAGCTCAAGAAAAAGGCTATAATTTCTCAGTTGAAGAAATGAAAGCTAAACTTGAAGAAATTTATAATGCAAATCAGTCTGGTGAACTCAGTGATGAATTACTAGAAGCTGTGGCTGGCGGTAAAAGTTCTCCTAGGATTGGTGGTGGTATAAGTGTCGGTCCTGGTGGCATAAGTGTTGGCGGAAGCTTTAGCGGTTGGTAGTATTTAGGCATTGTAATTTAACTGTGTGATAAGCTGTTGCACACAAAATTAAGATTGAAGGAAGGTTTGTGAAAAAAACCTTCCTTTCTCATCAACTATAAAAATATTTAAAATTGTTTAAAATTAACATGTTTTTTAATAATAAGTTCATCAAGTTTGTACATAAGCGAATAACTCAGTAAAAATTATTTATAATGATAACTGAAATTGACTTATTTACGGAAGAAGAGTGTTGGCAACTTCGTTCAGTAGTACACGAATTTAAGCACTTTTTGACTTCGAGACATCCTGTAGTGCTTTTTTATACTTTGCAATTAGCAAGCTTTAAGGACATGGTTTGCTATACCACAATACTTGGCAACTTCATTATTAAGAGGTAGTAAATGTACTTACTCAACACTTTAGAAAAGTCAGCAGCAACCCATTGTGAAAGTTTAACTTTCCCGAACTTCCGCGATTCACTGCGAAACATAGACTCTGAACAGTCTATAGTGGCTATTAGCGCTTCACACCAGGAGCAACCAGTAGGTTTAGTTCTAGCAAAAATTTGCGAAGATAATCAATCTGCGGAGGTTCTCTCTATATTTGTCAAAGTTTCATATCGCAATACAGGGTTGGGAACATCTTTGCTCAAGCGGTTAGAACAAGAGCTACAAACTAGAGGATGTAAAAAAGTGGAGATTGTTTACATGGCGGGACAACCCACAACAGCAGTTCTAGAACATCTGCTTCAAAAATGTCACTGGGAACTTCCACAATCACGAATGCTCGTATGTAGAGGAGACAATAAAGTATTGGAAGCAGAGTGGGTAAAGAAGTACAGTCATCTTCCTTCTGAATACAGTATATTCCCTTGGGAGGAAATTACCGAACAAGAACGACAAGCTATGAAAAAACAGCAGGAAATTCAGCCTTGGATTCCCGAAGATTTAATACCTTTTCAATATGAAAATAATTTTGAACCATTAAATAGTTTAGGTTTGCGTTACAAAGAACAAGTAGTAGGATGGGTGATTAACCATCGGTTCTCTTCAGACACAATCCGTTATACCTGTAGTTTTGTCCGGAAGGATTTGCAGAAAATGGGGCGAATTATTTCGTTATATGCGGAAGCAGGTAAACGTCAATGTCAGGCTAACATTTTTAAATGCATCTGGACGGTGCCACTACAACATCAAGGGATGGTGAATTTTGTGAAACGTTACTGGATACCTTATTTAAATTCTTTAAAAGAAACTAGAGGTAGTTGTAAAGTATTGATATAACATCAAATTGAATAACGTGTTGTAAAGACATTACATGTAACGTCTCTACATTGTACACAAAGTTATTTGTAATTGGTCTAAAACTTCTTGAATACGAGTGTTTGCCTCTGGATAAGCTAATTCTTCCAAGGTCAAGTGGCTCAAAGTCATCAACATTAGAGATTGAATGCTTGTGTCTTTAATTTTGCCTTTATCCAAGTATTCAGTATCAAAGCACTGTAGATTTTCTGCGGCTGCTTTCACTAAGACTTGTAGAATTTTAAATCCACCATCCGAAAGTAAATCTTCAGAAGACGCCTGACCCCGGTAGTTTTCTAGTCTACCTCCTTCTCGGTAACTAGGAAATGATTCTAAACCAATGAAGCGGAAAAACCAATCAGCCCGATAGTATCCATTAGCTGCGACAATACCTTGGTAGTCGGCTATTAACTCATCAAACAAATTATTACGCATTGAATTAAACAAACGACGTGTAAAGTAGTGAGTACATTCATGCTCTAAACGAATTGTAAGGGATAAGCGTAACCATTCAGATTCTTCTAATCCCATATCTTGAGCAGAAACACCACTATAAGCACCATTGCTCAAAATAATAAATCTATCCTGATAAAGCTGTTTTTGTGGAATTATCTGCTGAAATTCTTTATTCCAAGCACTTTCTGAGCAATTCTCAAGGTTTTTAGCTTCCCATTGTTGACGTAAGCTACGAATTCTATCCCAGTTGTTGAAACCACCTACAATACAAGCTCCCATAGAAGCTGGCACTGGCAGGGGTTCATTCCGCATTGTTAGTGCTTGTACTAGAGATACAAAGTCCTCTCGGTTTGGGGCAAGTAAAACTGGAATGGCGCCTGCTAGACTTTGATGTATGAACAACTTAAGTTTTGACGGTTCTTTTAAAATCAAACCACTTGCTTCTGTCATAACACCTCTACGTGTAGCTGCGCGATACGCTGAATCTTGGCTCATACCTTCTTGAATAGGAAATTGCAACTGTACGAGTCGGAATTTTAACGCTTGAAATGTCCCAACTTCTAGTGCGGCAACAGCATATTCTTTCCATGCTGAGACATGAGGTTCTGAAACAAGGGGAAATTCGACTCTATGAGTTAACGTATCCCGCTCAAATACGTTGTGGTTGTAGGCAAGTAATTCTTCAGTTTCAGAAATACTGGCACCAAAGTAGGTTAATATATCAGCACGAAGAGAATCAAGCATCATTTTTTCCCCCTTCTGAACGAATCAATCGTGCATAATAGCCGTCCATTTCCAATAACTCTTCATGGGTGCCACGTTGTACTATGTTACCTTTTTCCATAACAATTATTTCATCACAATCTCGAATGGTACTCAAACGGTGAGCAACAATAATACAAGTACAACCACGACGACGGATATTTTGGTCGATAATTTTCTCTGATTCTGTATCTAGCGCACTAGTTGCTTCATCCATGACCACGATTGATGGATTAGTTACCAAAGCACGAGCAATTTCTAAACGCTGACGCTGACCTCCGCTTAAATTAGCTGCTCCTTCCATCAATTGCCCGTTATATCCACTTGGTAATGCCATTACTACATCATTAATAGCAGCATCCATACAAGCTTTGACTAACTGACTATCGGGTATTGTTGGATCCCACAAAGTTAAATTTTCTCTGACTGTGCCAGAAAAAAGTAAGATATCTTGCTCTATCACTGCCAGAGAATTAGTTATCACAGACCGAGGTATTTCTGACCTAGGTTTGCCATCAAAGAAGATTTCTCCTTCCCAAGGTTCATAAAGACCAGTTATTAACTTTGACACAGTGGATTTACCGGAACCACTACCTCCAACGAACGCAACCCTTTGTCCTGGTTTGAGTGATAAGTTAAAGTTTTCAATTAAAGGTACTTCTACACGACTGTAACCAAAGGTAATATTTTTTAACTCGACATGACCTTTTAGACGGTAAGTACTAATTGGTGATGCGAGTTGTTTTGGCCCGGACTGAGTTGCATTTTCTAATTGAGGGTCAATTTTATTGTTTAATACATCATCAAGACGGTTAATATCTCCTTCCAACTCCTGAATTTCGCCAGCAAATTTTACAAGATTATCAACAGGTTTTTGAAAACTTTCCATTAAGCTTTTAAACGCTACTAACATTCCAATACTAATATGACCATCCATTACTCGTAATCCACCGAGTACTAGTATAAACATAGAAGTTAATGAATTGAAAAGTGGCGGCAAAACCCCAATAGTTTGGTTTGTAACACCTAATTCTTGTAGCGAGTTAATTCCTTTTGTATAATAACCTGCCCAGCGTGCAAAAAAGTCTGACTCTAAAGCTCCCGCTTTCAGAGTTTCCATACTTTGCAATCCGGCAATTCCGGCACCTGCAGCTTTTCCCATATCTTGAGCTAATCTCATATTAGCATCTACCCGTTGACGAGAGATATATTGAAAAACGACAATATTTACAACAGCAAAAAATATGCCAATTAACGTGAGTAGCCAGTCATAGGTAAACATGACTATGGCATAAAACACTATCATAACCGCATCTATGATATTACTGGCTAATTTAACAGAGATTACCTCAGCTACTTTGTCATTAATATGAACACGATTACTAATTTCACCAGCAAATCTTTGGGCATAAAAACCTGCTGGTAGTCTTAGGGTATGCCAAAAAAAGCTACTTGACATTCCGACAGATAATTTAATTTTAAGTTGTCGCAGGTAGCGCTTTTGCAAAAATGTTAAACATACTTGTAACACGAGTGCGGCGCCCATAGCGAGCAGTAATGGACGTAACCAATCGGCTCGAAGGTCAACAATTATGTTATCAATAAATATTTGATTGAAAGCAGGTATTGCCAAGCCAGGAATAACTAGTAATAACCCGGCGAGTAGACAGTAAGTAAGAGCGGCAACAGAACTCTTTAATCTATCAAGCAGTGAGAATAGTAAGTTAGGTTTACGTCCTCCCTTTTGGAATTCTTTTCCTGGCTCTAAACATAAAACAACGCCTGTGTAAGCTTCGTCAAATTCTTGTAAAGAGACGGTACGCGGTCCTGTGGCAGGGTCATTCAAATATACTCGTTCTTTACTAAATCCTTCCACTGTCAGGAAATGGTTAAAGTTCCAAAAAACAATGTAAGGTGGTTTGATATCTCGTAAGCTAGCAAGTTCTCTTTTATAACCTTTAGCTTCCATACCATAGCGTCTGGCAGCTTTGAGAACGTTAGAAGCTTTACTGCCATCGCGCGATACTCCACATTCTCGTCGTAATTCTGCCAATGGTACTATACGACCATAGTATCCGAGAATAATCCCTAAAGCTGCTGCACCACATTCTACAGCTTCCATTTGCAGTAATGTAGGTGTTTTAGCTCGCTTATAAATTTTAGGTTTAGTGTTTGCTTGTGTCATTTCTAATTAATACCCGTCCACTCTTTTAAAATTGGTAACACAAAAGTAATAGGCGCCTGCTGTTCAACTTGTACGCGAGCAGTAGTAGTAGTGCCAGGTGAAATTTTCAACTGTGGTCCTTTTGACGAAGACCACTTGTAACCACTGTAAGTAGATTCATCTAGTTCGAGTTCGGCAGTCACTTCAATCGTAGGTTCTTGAGCGGTTAATTTCTTGACTAATTCTGCATTACCCAAAACAGAAAAGGCGCCTTCCGGAGTAATTGGAAATGAAGAAACTGACACAACTTTGCCAACGACACCACCAAATCTTTCACGCTTAACTGTGTCAGGGGTAATTTGAACTGACATTCCCCGTTTCATTTTCTTACCATCTTTAACAGGAAAATAAGTAATCGCTAACATTTTTCCTCCTTCACCTTGAGCATTCATGGTAGCAATAGGAAAGCCAGCATTAACAAATTGTCCAACTGAAGAAGTAACCTCTAGAATACATCCAGCTTGTTTGCTGATAATTTGGCTACTTTCGCCTATTTTTGCCTCTATGTAAGCAATATTGCGTTCTACTTCTTTAATTTCGTTTATTCTGTTATTAGAGGTTGATAGATTTTCTTGCTCCAAACGTTTAGCTTTGGTAGTAACTTCTTGTAGTTGGTTTTGTAATTGGGAGATGCCGTTGATATTATCGAGATATTTTTGTTGTGCCTGAGTTTGCTTGAGACTCAAATCTTTAAGTTGAACTTGGATTTCACTTATACTGTTGATATTAGTTAAATATTGCTGTTGTGACTCTGTTTCCTTTACATCTAACTGTTTTAACTGCGCTCGTGTATCGGAAATTAACTGTAATGCTTGGCGGTACTCCTGTTCTACCTGTAACACACTGTCGGCGGTAATGGCGCCTTCGGCTAATAATTGTTGGCGTTTTTCCAGTCTTTGTTTGTGTACAGGAACTAAAGCTTCAAAATCTCGTAGACGTTGTTGAATACTAAGTTTTTCTTGAGCAATTGCATTTGATGCTTTGTTCTTCAAAGCAGGAGTTAATGTCAGTATATATTGCAACCGTTGTTCTAAACTTTGACGTTGCTGGGTTATAATCTTTAAATCTTGATCCTTAAGTATAGGAGTAAGCTGTCGAGCCGCCTCTAAACGTTGCAATAAACTTAAACGCTCAGACGCTAAAGTTTCTTTTTCTAACTTAGCACGTTCACCTTGTAATGCTCCACTATCCTGCGACTGTGCCAACAACTGACCACGTTTAGCGCGCTGTTGCTCTAGCTGTTGCTTAAGTTCTGGGGGGTCAATCGTTGCTAACACATAACCTTTATCTACACATTGACCTTCTTTAACGTTTACTGTTTTTAACTGTCCAGGAATATTCGATTGAAACTGCGTTACCCGCTTAGGAAGAATTACCACACCGGGAGCATTCTCTGTGATCGGGATACGACCAAAAATACTCCATATCAAAGTTCCGACAACAAAAACACCCAAAGTCGTTAAAGGCAACCAATCTTTAGGGTTGACTATTTGCATCAACTGGTCTAGTCTTTCTGGAGAAGATAATCGCTCTAACGACTCTTGACGAAATAATTTGTCTTTACTCATAGGGAATGCCGAAAGCCTAAGTTTAATTATTGGAAATATCGATAAATTTAGCAACAAGCATTAATCGACTTTCCCTAGTATTCCCACTACCGAAGAAAAAATCACATATACATATTAATTTCTATATAAAATTTTTAATTTTGACGAATCAATGCCCACAGTCGGCGCTTCACTTATGATTAAAGCAGAATCGCTGAAAAGTCAAAAGATTGTCAATGATATGTCGAACGCTGTGGATGCACTGCGGCGCATCCCAGCTAGACACTCCGAGCATAACATGGTGCTACAACTCATAACTTCAGCGATATACGTATTTTTCCGTTTCTTGCGTGTATAGTATTAAGTGGCACAGTTCGTATGCCTGTGCTACAAAGATTTAATAGATAAAACCCGATAGCCTGCACCTTGAGGCAAACATTGAGCATTAATATCAATAGGACAAGCACTACTTCCTTGAGAAGGACGAGTACCTTCAACAAACACAGCTTGTATTTCAACCTGTTGATTATGAAATGACTGTAACTGTGTGCGAGAAACTTGTTCAGATGGACGCAACACCATTTTACGACCTAAGCGAGAATCAGTAATTAAAAAAAACTCCTCACCCAAATAAGCTTCTTGTGACATAACTGGAGGAATTTCTTTATAAATTAGTTTTCCACGCAAGGAATATACTTTTGATTGTCTCCATAACCCTAAACGTTTGTTCTTAGCAGTGGCCTCAGCAATTAAATATTGACTCCTGCTTTCAAAACAGTTGTTCAAAGTTTTTAGTTCAACAGTAGCGGCGCCTTCTTCTACCATGCGAAGATTTATAGACTTATTATCTACAAACACCTCACCAAGTGTACTACCATTTTGTACTGATTCTGTAGTTTTGACAATTACGGGAGTATTTGGCACCAGTATCTTTCTTAAGCTTTCTTCTGCTTGCTTACGCTGTCCAGTTATTTCAGGTACAGTAATACATGCAAGTTTGACGGTAACTGGTTTACCTGTATTCTCTTGAACCTGAATAGTTCTGCCATCAACGAAACCAACAATATGACCTAGTATTAAAATTAGTTGTTGAAAAAATTCCATGTGTAAACAGGTGTATAAATTATCTGGTTTTATTATTCCCTGAATACAACGTGGACAAACATTTAGTAGAGACGCGATTAATCGCGTCTCTACTATACACATTTTTTACTTAGATATTTTATGTACTGACAAAGCCTGCTGAGAGCAAATAGATTTTGCAGATGTTTATTGTATTTGTGAATCTGGGGGAGCAGCTTTTGGTAACACCGAGCGTGCATCATCGTCTGTTACCAAAGGTACACCAAGTTTTTTCCTGGCTGTTTCCTCAGCAATTTTTTTATCTTGTTCATTACTGAATTGACTTTCATCGAGCAAATGCTGTTCATGTGCAGCTTGGTCTCGACTTGGTGCGGCGCCGTTTTTCCATCTGTATCTAATGTCCATAACCTCAAAAACAGATAAACTGTTTTTCACTATTTATTGCTAAATAATAAAACTAAAACACTAACTCGGTACTCATTCCACAGGTTGAAGTATCTCTATTTTTGTACGCTAACATAACAAAGTAGCGACTGGTCTGCTTGGGGAAGACAACCTTGCGAAGAAATTTATGAAAGCAAAAAAAACGCGGCGCAATTTCTTAATTACCAGTATGGCTGTTGCTGGTAGTATTGTGGCAGCAGATAGCTTGCAATTCCATAGTTCCGATGCTGCTAAAACACCAGTTTCTATGCCCGAAAGAGTTTTGGGACGCACGGGGGTAAAAGTTCCGTTGTTGGGATTGGGAGGTGCAAGTACAAAAACACCACTCGACAAAGAGGATAGAGAACGTGATGCTTTGGCAATTATTGAAAGAGCGCTTGAACTTGGTATTCGTTATTTTGATACTGCCGCTAGCTACGGAACAAATGAAATTTATCTGGGAAAAGTCCTGCCATCTTACCGTTCAAAGGTTTTTTTAACCAGTAAGACTTATGAAAAAGACAGAGATGGTATGTGGCGAGAATTAGAGCGTTCTCTAAAGCGTCTTAATACAGATTATCTAGATTTGTGGCAGCTGCACAGTGTTGCTTCGCCTGAACATGTCGAAAAAATCTTTAGTGCAAATGGCGGAATTAAAGCTTTAGAAGAAGCTAAAGAGCAGAAGTTAGTTCGATTTGTTGGTATTACCGGACATCACGAACCAGAGGTAATAGTTGAAGCAATGCGTCGCTATCCTTTTCACACAACGCTTATTCCCATAAACGCAGCAGATAAACATCATGCGCGCCCGTTCTTATCCTCGGTTTTACCATTAGCTCGGCAACAAAATGTGGGTGTAATAGCAATGAAAGTACCCGCTTACGGGAAGTTATTTCAATCTAGTGGTTTAACAGGAATGCAACAAGCAATGAGTTATACTTTATCGCAAGCTGGTGTTCACTGCTGCATAATTTCAGCAGATGACGTAAAGCAATTAGAAGAAAATGTTAAAGTAGCTCGTGCTTTTGAGCAACTAAGCAATACCCAACTAGCAGCTATTGAAGAACGTACAGCCAAAATTTGGCAGGACAGCACATTCTACCGCGCTTGGACTTAATAACGTTAGGACAATTATTTATATAATACAAGCTTGTAGCCAATTTTGTTCGGAGAGCTATTTGTGCCCATTATTCAAAGTACAAGCATAATTGACGGAGAAAAAGTAGATATATATATATTGAGGTGGATACAATTCCGCCTTCAGATGACGATGAGGTGTTTCGAGATAGTGGAGAGAGAGTAGTCAGGGCAGCAAAAGATGTATTTGGTAGGGGTTTAGATTTATCTCGCAGTTGCGCGCGAGAGGTAATACAGAGCATTAGTCAAATGAGTGATGCTGTTAAACCAAATGAATTTGAGGTAAAACTGGCAATTAAGCTTGATTCTAAAGCGGGTGTACCAGTTTTAGTAAAATTAGGCGCCGAGGCACAGATGGAGGTAACAATGAAATGGACACTCAAAGACCCATCGAAACCAGTATAACTGGAGAATCAGCAATTCAAATATTGCCGTACACGCTAATTGTTGGTCAGCAACAGTTAAAGCTGGCACTAGAGTTAGCATATATTGCACCCCGTATTAGTGGAGTTTTACTTAGTGGACAACGAGGAACTGGTAAATCTACGGCTGTACGCGCGTTTGCAAAAATGATGTCTGGAAAGCTTCCTGTTAAGTAAGTCGGCGCCAAAATTCCTAACTATGTAACGAAAAGTTAATAAGAGACGTTAGAGTTAAATTTTACACGCTGT
>NZ_RSCL01000047.1 GCF_003991905.1 Dulcicalothrix desertica PCC 7102
AACTTTTGTTGCATCTGTTGAAAAAATCCTTAGAGAATTTGGAGAAAATTATGTAATTAATTTTGTCTAACTACTTACTAGGAAGTGGAATAAGGGTTGGGTCAGACTTTGCTTTTAAATTTGCAGGAATACTTAAATTTTGCTCAACTTTAGAAGAATCTTGATTAAGTCCCTTATTGGATAGTTGTGTTGATGGGGAGCATCTAGGCGCCACAAGCATGATTAATAACGTAGTCCCCATGATTCCCCAGCTTCGCATACTTTTGCTACCTTCAGTAAATACGTATAAGTAATTAAATTTACAGTAATTTCCCTACTGAAACCGTAATTTCTCCCTATAAATTTATTTGGATGCATGGCTAAATAATAGAATTGCGGTTGGGGGAAAAAGAAGAATTGTACTATCCGGCGCCATAGTAACAGGAAAGTGCGCCACAGTCTTAAAATATCTTCATTATCAAATTTGAACGCCAGCATTTATGTAAACATCAAATGAACCTCAATACCCAGAAAGAAGATTTTAGTTACGCTTATATATATGCTGTTAGTAGCAGCATAGGTTACTCTCTCCAAACTGCTACACGTAGATTAGATGACAGCGGCATCGACGCTACAATCACCGTGCCAGGTAAAATCAACTCCAAGCGCTTACCCAGGTTTGATATACAAATCAAATCCACATCCCAAGATATCCTTAAAAATGAATCTATAAAATACCGACTCACCGCTAAAAACTACGATGAACTTCGAGAAAACGACCCCTTTATACCACAACTATTAGTAGTTGTTCTGATACCAAAAAATGCTAACGACTGGTTATCCCAAACCGAAGATTCTCTATGCCTCAAACGTTGCGCTTACTGGTTATCGCTACGGGGACGACCACCACTTGAGGAACAAACAACCATCACTATAGAAATTCCGCGTCAAAATATCTGCGCGTCCTAACGCACTCAAAACTATAATGGAACGCATCGCTGCTGGAGAAAACTTATGACAGCAATCGAGCCACACATAGAAAAATTTCAACACATTGACCCCCAACAAGTAAAAACCTACTTGGTTGCACATGGCTGGCAGCAGCAACAAAAACAGGGAGATAAAGCATCCATCTGGACTTTAGACGGTTTTGAAATTCTACTGCCCCTCAAACCAGAAATTATTGACTTCAAGCGGAGGATGGCGGAGGTTGTAGAAACTCTCGCTCTGGCAGAAAACCGTTCACAAGTGGAAATATACGGCGCCTTAATTACAGAGGCGCCTAACACCACCATTCAAGCAGTTGTTACCCACATCGCCACTCCCAACGCCGCAGAGCTAAGTGGAGAAGTTACGCTACTTGGTGTTGTTGTTAACAAACTACGCTCCATCCATACTGAACTAGCAGACCGCGACTATATTCTTGCCCTTAAAGCTTATCAAGAACGCCTTCCTATTTACTGCACAGGTGACTTAATCAAAGAAAACGGTACATTTATTCTTAAAAATCCCCATCAGTTAAGCTTGGATGAACCAGCAGTTTCTTAAATCAAAAAACTTATCTAATGGCGTAAGAATTGTCTATGAAAAGTATTAAACTAAACAAAAAAGTTGGCGCCGACGGTATTTTACATTTAGATATTCCAGTAGAAATAATAGATACAGAAGTAGAAATAATGGTAATATACCAACCATTACAACCACCAGCACAGCCAAACACACTCGATGAATTTGGATACCCACCCGGTTTTTTTGAGGAAACTTATGGTAGTTGTGCGGATGACCCAATTGTAATTGATTCAGAAGGCGAATTTGAGGAACGGGAAAAAATATTGTGAGGTATTTGTTGGACACTAACGTTTGCGCTCGCTACCTCAATGGTAGGTCGCCAACAGTACGAACACGTATAAGGTCAACAAGAAGAGAAGAGATTGCTGTATGTTCTGTAGTCAAAGCAGAACTATTTTTCGGCGCCATGCGGAGTAACGATATGGAAAGAACGCTTACTCGGCAGCAACAATTTCTGAATTTATTTGTATCGCTACCATTTGATGATGCGGCAGCAATTATTTATGGACGAATCCGTGCGGAATTAACAGAATTAGGTACACCAATAGGTCCTAATGATTTTCAGATTGCAGCAATTGCAATGGCGAATAATCTAATATTGGTTACGCACAACACAGGTGAATTTAGTCGAGTTCCAAGCTTACCGCTTGAAGACTGGGAGTAGACAGTGGTTTAGATTGGGATGTTGTTTGGCTATTCATTAAATCAGCTTTTTCCCAATTCCCAAATGTCTCAGTAATAATTTTCGAGCCACTAGGCGCCACAAAACCTAGTAGAGCAAACAGACACATTACATCGTAACTATATAAAACATCTGCACTGATAATTAGTTAGTGTACGTGCGGGTGGATTAAAATACCTTTGAGTTTATGACCCTCTTCCAATAGATTTACGTCTAGAGTCATAGATAAAACCTAGACTAGCGTCCCATACACCTTTTATTAAATGCTGCTAATGTAATTTATAACGGTTCGCGTTCAGGTAAAGTACATGAAGGTAGATAATGATGCCCACCTTACAAGAACTTTACTCTCGACTGTTATATTGTTTTGATTTTACTGCCTAGGTATACAAGACCTAAGAGTATCCAAAGCTTGATTAACAAGTTCCAGGTCGGAAGGTCTGTCCTTTTCAGGCAATTCCTGTACCAACTCCCACATATCCCTTAGAACAGAATCAAATCCTTTAATAGCTTTATCGATTAAATCGGGTTTATAAGGGTTTAGTTCTCTGTTTAAACAAACTAGCTGATAAAGTTCCAGAGGTGATTTATCCATTGCTTTCGCCAACCTCACAATGCTTGAGCGCGTTGGATTGCTTGTTTTTAAGCACATTGTTCGCAGTCCAGGGCGAGTGATATTCGCCATGTCAGCAAATTCGCGCATGGAAATATCGTTTTCTTTAATAAACTTGAATATCAATTCCCCTAACGGACTCAGGTCTTGAGGCTTTATGGTGAGAGCAGGCATACAAGTGATTTATAAAATATATGTAGAAAAAAAGGTTGTTTCTTCTACATGTTATGAGGTATATTGTAGTCTAAGAAACTATAAATTGAAAGAGGATTTAAAGGATGAGCAATAAGCACGAAAATAAAAATATTAGCCAAAATGACCACCCTTTAAACAAGAGTGGCACCTCAGCTGTATGATGCTTTTAGAGCGAGTTAGCTTACCCATAGAACTTATATCAGTTGCTTTAGCTTGGCGGCACTGTAACGGATATAGTCTAGTGGTTTAGCCTTCCGTTTGTTCAATCGTTATTGTCTTTATGTTACCAGGATTTGTACACCATGTGTAGAGTTCTGTAGATTTTTGCGCCCAAATTCACAACAACTTTAATAAGTTATTTTGGAAATTATCTACTTTACTATAAGAAAATCCTATTTTCCATGAGTAAAATAGTTTAAGCAATCAAATCGACAACGATTCGGCGGATAAGTAACTCGCTCCAAAGACCGTTTTAGTACTTTGGAGTTAATATCATGTCACCATGCGCTACCATCGAGCTTGAATTAGTACAACCGTTACAAACAGTTACTGAAGAACCAATCACCCCAAATCTTGATTGGACTGACTTACCAAAACTCCTCCATCAAATAATTGCTTACCACCGAATTTTTGCACTTGTTGGTGGAAGTGCCCAAGCAGGGATTTTTCTCTCACAAGCCTACTACTGGACTCCTAAAGCTAACAACCCCGAAGGTTGGTTTTATAAAACCAAAGAAGAGTGGGAAAAAGAAACCGGACTGACCCGGCGCCAGCAGGACACAGTAGTTAAGCACCTAAAAGAGCTAGGAATATTATTTGTTGAGCTTAAAGGCATACCGTGTAAACTTTACTACCGAATAAATAAGGAAGCACTTACCGAAGCCATTGCGCGCCATCAGCCAATAGTAGAAAAAACAGGTGAAAAAAGCGCTGAAACAACGCAAAATCAACAGTTGCACAAAAACGCCGAACAAGTTGCACAAAAACGCCGAACAAGTTGCACAAAAACGCCTAACAAGTTGCACAAAAACGCCCAACTCAACCCACCTCAAACCCATACACAGCAAACGTTTCAGCCGCCCTCAGAGATTACATCAGAAAATACAACTAAAAATACACAAATATCCGCCCCGCCTAGCGGCGCCCCGGAACCCCGCCCTGGTGTGTGTGTAAATAATATTAAACAAGAAGCTACCAAGGTTGATAACCAACCAGGATCATCAGAAGTTGAGAAACCAGTTGTTAAAACCGATAACCAAAAAAATTCTTCATCTGAACAACGACTTCCTCATGAAGACAACAATTCCGCCGCAAGTTCGATAAATCAGAACAAGCGAAATAGAGAACAATCTTCAAATAGCAGTAAAAATCAACAAATTAATCAATGGGAACCAGCCCATCACCCAGAACTAAAACAAGCCTTTCTTGAATGGAAAGCAAGAACACTCCTCGCTTCCAGTGGTGATACAGATGCATTATCCGGTTATTCCTTTGCTCGTAACTGGGCAAGAAAAAATCAACAAGATGCAAACGATGACTTTGAAAAATTTGTCGCACGTCACGAAGCCGAACAGCAGCGAAACAAAGAACAAGAAGAATTTTTTGCCAAACATCGAGAACATTACATGGCGCAGCTTGAGAAACAGCAGCAAGAGGAAGCAGCAAGAAGAGCAGCGGCGCCTCCTAACCCCAGACTCCAAGCAATTTTACAACGGCATTTGAACATAAATACCTAACAATTTACTGCGCGTGCGGTAACAATATGTGAACGCACTTTGTAACGTGAATTGTTAATACAGGTTTTGCTTCATCCATTCAAATATTTGAAAAATTAATATGCAAGTCACAAACGAATTAGACTTTAGAGCAATAGATAGATTGCCCCCGCAAAATATTGAAGCGGAAGAGGTGATTTTGGGTGGTATAATGCTTGATCCAAGCGCGATAATAAGAGTCGAAGGCATTCTTAAGCCAGAGATGTTTTATATTTCGTCGCACAAACATATTTTCTCTGCTTTAGAAGCGCTGCATCGTGACAATAAACCGACAGATTTGTTGAGTGTCACCAACTATCTGACAGATTTTGATATGTTGACGTCCATCGGCGGTCGAAGCAAATTAGCATCGCTTTTAGAATCAACTGTATCGGCAATAAATATTGATGCTCTTGCTGACATCGTGATTGAAAAATATCGGCGCCGACAGTTAATAAAAGCTGCTTCAGAAATTTATCAACTTGCTTATGACACCGAAAGCGAAATTAATCACCTGCTGGACTGTGCCGAAACTAAACTTTTAAGTATCCGTACAGAAGCTATTAGCCAAGAAACTGAGCCAGTAATCTTAGCAGAGCCACTCATAAATGTTTTTGACAATATAGAAAAAATATCTCAAGGTCTTATTAAACCTGGTATTTCTACAGGATTTTATGATTTAGACCTCATAATAAAAGGCTTTCAACCAGGTAAATTAATAACACTAGCAGGGCGCCCAGCAATGGGAAAATCATCCATGCTAGGTAACATGGCAATTAATGCAGCCCGTAATTCCTCGCAACCCGTAATACTCTTTAGTACAGAAATGACAAAAGAAGAGTGGGCGATGCGATATTTGAGTCAAGAAGCCAGAGTCGAAGGAATTTATTTAGAATCTGGCAGAATTAGCAACGACCAATGGAAAGACCTAGCAGTAGCTGTTGAAAAATTAAGCCAAGACAAAATATATATAGATGACTCGCCAAAACTAACAGTTGCTTCGCTGCGTTCCAAAGTAAAGCGTATGGTAGCGAAACACGGCAAAGTTAGCATGGTTGGCATCGACTACCTACAATTAATGGCTGACATTGGAGGTGATGACGGTAGCGGTAAATCTGCTCGTCAAATTGGAGAAATCACACGACAACTGAAACTTCTAGCCAGAGAATGCAACACAACCGTCGTCCTACTCTCACAACTAAATCGTGGTGTAGAAAGTCGTAACAACAAGCGACCGCTCATGTCAGACTTGCGCGAGTCAGGAAGAATCGAAGAAGACTCCGACCTCGTAATAATGCTTTACAGAGAAGAATACTATGTCTTAGATACACCAGACCGAGGACTAGCAGAAGTCATCATTACCAAACATCGCGGTGGTCCAACAGGAATAGTAAAACTGCTATTTGAATCACAATTTACCCAATTCAAAAACCTCAAACGCACCAGTTACTAACATGTGGCACGGGCGTCTCGCCTGTGCAGTCAAGTACTTTTATTTACCACAGAGGCACAGAGAACATAGAGGAAAAACATTCATTATGTTGGCGCCAAACCTAGAAACCTCTCAACGAACCGCTGCATCTCAAAAAACATCCAAAACCAGCGAAAAACCCTCTGACAACTGGTATACACCCCAACACATAATTGACTTAGTAATACAAGTACTAAATCAAATAGACCTAGACCCCTGTGCAGAAACTGGCAAAAATATACCAGCATCCACACATTACACACATACAGACAACGGATTAATTCAACCTTGGCACGGACGAATATTTCTCAACCCACCATACTCAGAACCCGGCAAATGGATTACCAAACTAAATGAAGAAATCGCAACTGGTCGAGTAACAGAAGCCATCGCACTTGTACCAGGCGCCACCGATACTAACTGGTTATCACCTATATTGAAAACTCAACCAGTCTGCTTCTGGAAAGGGCGAATCAAATTCCTTGACCAAAACTACGAACCAAAACTACCAGCAAGGCAATCACATGTACTTATCTACTGGGGAGACAACAGCACACGGTTTCTAGAAATCTTCGATGCGTATGGAGTAGTACAACTACCACAAGCAATACTATCCAAATTACTGAAAACCTCTCCCAGCAACACTTATGAAATTTTCCCAGGGGATAAGCAAGACACAAATATATCCCCTAGGAAAATAGAGGCGCCCCAACCCCAATTCCCAGAACCATCCCAAAACTGTCATTCTGAGCGCAGCGAAGAATCTACAATATCTCAAAACTTACGAGAGGCGCCCAAATTCCTAGGGGATAAGTCAGACACAAATATATCCCCTAGGAAAATAGAGGCGCCCAAATTCCTAGGGGATAACTCAGACATAAATATATCCTCTAGGAAAATAGAAGCACCACAATTCCTAGGCGACAAATCAGATACAAATTGTCATTCCACGAATAGCGAAGAATCTACAATATCTCAAGACTTACGAGACGCGCCCAAATTCCTAGGGGATAACTCAGATACAAATATATCCCCTAGGAAAAGGCGCCGACATAAGGGCGACGGGAGCGGCAGCATACATTGGCGCACTGTCACAAAAAAAGGTAAAGATTATCATGAAGCTTATTATCACTACGAATTTTGGAGCGATGGTGAGCGCGAAGTTAAATCTACCAAGTACATTCCCAAGCGGTTGCTATCACAGGTGCAGAGCTTGGATTTGGAAAAGGCGCCTGTAAGAGAAATTTTAGAGGTTTTGGGAGTTCTGTAACAACACTGAAAAAGGCACCCGACAGCACATAAATTCCTATATGATTAAAAAAAATGTAATTGTTTAAATAATCAATGGTAGGTAATATACCAAACATGAATGTACCTTGATGATCTTTCTCAATCTAAACCAGAACGACCTGGATGGTCACTGACTTTTGGTGCTACTTGTCAAGACGCAGCAGCAGTATGCTTGGATGATCAAAATCATCCTTACCGTGTTAACCTTCAAATCAATGGTATACAAAATACTCAAGTTGAAATACAATGGAATCCTATTAACGATACTGTGCGTCGCTTTAATGCGGATCAAGAAGTTGCAACTGAGTACGGCGCCTATGGTATTGCTGCGCTTCTCATGCCTTATTTAACAGGACTTACCGTAATTGAACGCTCTATTAAAGGTAAAAGTTTTGGCTTTGACTTTTGGTTAGGTTCAATTGATGACCCAAATACTTTATTTCAAAGAAAAGCTCGTTTGGAAGTATCTGGTATCCGTAAAGGTTCCCAAAGCATTATTGAATCTAGAGTTAAAATGAAGTTAGAACAGATTAGCCCCTCGGACACTTTGTCTCCTGGCTACGTCTGCGTAGTCGAATTTGGCACACCATATACCCGTGTAGTTGAAAAATGCAAGACGTAGAAATTCTTCATCGAGAAGCAATGGAGCTTGTTGACCAAGCTTTTTTAGCTAGTCAAAGGGGTGATACCACCGTCGCTTTGGAGTTAACGAAAGCTGCCTTTTCTCAAGAGCGAGCTGCCGCAGACCTAGTAGCAAACTTATTCGACCTTGAACCAACTAGATCGGTTCTTCATCGCAGTGCCGCAACGCTTGCCATAGAATGTTTAGAATTACGAGAAGCAGAAAAGTTAATTGGACGCGCGCTTGCAGGTAATCCCCCTGATGATATTGCCAACGAATTGCGGGATTTACTTCTAGAAGAAATTTATTCCCGCAGGCAAGCAATTGGACATTAAGCGGTTGTTATCTCAAGTGCATAGCTTAGATGCACAAAAAGGCGCCTTCCTTTATTTACCAGTTTTTACAATTATTTAACATTTGCGTGAGCAGACTAAACGGAGGGCAATGGAAAAGTTAGATATCGGTTACTGATAAATCTTGGATTCATCAAAGATGTCTTTTTTGCTATCATATCCTTAAATATACTATAAAAAAAATTTTGTTCCTTTTACTTTGATGGAGGAAAAACTTGGAGAAGTAACTAATTTATTTTCAAGTTTGTACGTTGTGCTTGGTTAGAAGGGCTAAATAATCCTCTTCTTACTAACTATCTTGCCTTAATAATCACAAAAAGGGTATCAAGTGGGAGTAATTTATATTGGTGATCGCGGTACTGGTAAAACTCACTTAGCGATGGAATTAACCAACCCTCGAAATGAATTCGTCAAAGTTTCTAGTCCTGACTACGAACAACTCAAATCATTCTTATATGATGAGGAATTAGAGGGAACTAAAGCAACAGATGCTAGTAAGGAAGTTGACAATCGCGATTTAGAAATTCAGGTTAGACTTCCTAATGGTTTCAAAAAAATTCCTGTGGATTGGATAGATACTCCTGGGGAAGTCTGGCGAAAAGCATGGCAGGCAGATAACCCTGATAAGTGGAAAAATCTCTTGGGTACAATCCGTAAGAGTGAGGGAATTATACTAATACTTCCACCTTACCGAAATATTATTTCAAAACCAAATGTGGATGCCAAGGATTTTTTAACTAGACAGCAATGGTGCAACAGGTTTAATCGCTGGGTAGATTTTTTCCGCAATGATTGTTCTCAAGCTAAACGGGTGGTAATTTGTATAAACAAAGCAGATTTATTTTGCGACCTCGATAAAGAAGCTGCACAACTGGCTGCAAAGAATTGGCAAGAACGTCATTCCTATGTTTTACATAGATACTTTAAACCAGTTCAACCTCAAATAGAACAAATTAATAAGGCTATGTCTAAAACCTCAGTTAGTTGTTTTGTTACTAGTATTTATCATCGTAAACTATTAGAATTACCTTGGCTCTACCTAGGTACTTTTTTATCTTATTAAGTTATTCAATCTACAAGGATATTAAAATGGGAAACATTTGTGTAATTGGTCCACGCGACTCTGGCAAGACAACTTACCTAGCAGGGTTAGCATATTGGCCTGATAAGCAAAAGAAGATTCAAAAATCTAGTTCATTTAACGTGCAAGCTCTTGGTGATGCCAAGATATTAGAAGAAAAGGCTGAAAATATCATATGTCAAGGAGATTCTTTGCCTCCTACAGAGATTGCTTCTGGTATCGACGATGCTCCTTTATATCAATTTCAAATTAAAGTAAATACTTTATTAAAAAAAAATGAAGAAATAAATTTAGTTGTAAGAGATTATCCGGGAGAGATATTTGAAGAGTTAGAGACTGGTTTTTCTAGTTCGCTAAATGAAGAGTTTATTAACGAATCTTTGATAGACGATGTTGAAGGTTGTTTAATCCTCTTAAGTGATTGGACGAAAGATAGCGAATACAGCAAGATGCTGAAAAAGTATATAGAGTTAATGGATAAGAAGAGTAGACTAAATAAATTACGCCTTGCTGTAGTTATGAGCAAGTGCGAACGGGGAGAGATTTGGTCTGGTCGTTTAGAACCAGAAATGGATATTTTTGATGTTCATTTACCTAAAACAAAACAGATTTTAAGAGCAAATATCCAAGCTAAAAATTTACAGTTTTATGCTCTTTCAACTTTTGGAGTGTTAGGAAGAAATGATCCTCGACCTAATCGGAAAGATGTGCCAGGAAAGAATGGTTCTAATGCTGTACTTAGAGAATCAACACGGTGGAAACCTTATAATATGATCGCTCCTCTATACTGGTTGAGTAAAGGTCGGAGAATATGATAAATTATAATATTAGTAAATCAAGTTATTTTGATTAAGTAAATTATTCAGGAATTTTGTTTACTTAAATTCTGTAAAAGTAAATTCAAAAGTTTCAGGTGCAGATTCATTTTTGTTCTTATCAACAACCACAAGATGAGCTTCCCCAATACGTTCTCCCACAGACGAAAATTTGAGTTCATCTCCTGATGTCTCATTTTCAGAAAGATCTACCCTCTTTAGATTATTAAGTACATTTTCTCGTTTTGAATCGTTGTCTTTAGTTAGAGCTTCAATTAAAGCCTGTGTTGCATCGTAACTAGCAGCAGTACGATGACTTATTTTTCCTTGCCATGTTTTTATTGCTGTTTTACCATAGGAGCTATCTTTTATCCAGGGAACAGCTAAAGTTAAGCCTTCAACTACAAGCCCATTAATTAAGGTTTCAGAATTGTACATTATAGTACTACCAAAAAGCTGTAATCTTTTCTGTGGAGGCAATAAAGAGTTTTCATGAGCAATATTAATAGCAAGGTCATTTGTTTTTGTACTTGGTAATAGAACCGCAACACTAATTTGACTTTTTATGCTGCGATCTATTTCAGCTTTAATATCTAGTTTAGGCTGACTTAAATCAACAATAATACTATGTTCAAACTCTCCTCTTAATTTTTTAAATTCTTGCTCAAAAGCTTCTCGAAGCTTTATGCTTGTTTGTGAGTCATAGAATATAATTACTTTTTTGTTTTTTTGTTTATCATTCAAGCTTTTGATGATTTGTTTAGCCAGTTTTCGAGCAATTGCTCTGTCAGAGATAACTGTTTGGAACAAAATTTGATTTGAAGAACGTAGAGAAGATGTACAGTCACTCATGAGACACATTATAGGTAACTTAGCCTTATCGTATTCCTGTAGTGCATCACTACTTAAGCTATGAGCTATTACTCCTAAAAATTTTGGGTTGCTTACCACATCTTTTGCTATTTTGGCTGATGCATCATAATTGTCTTGATTGATAAAAATTCTTACATTTAGTAACTTCAACTTTATACCGCTTTGCATTCTTAATTCATTAAATTTATTTTGAGCATCGGCTATTCCTCGTAAAATTTCTTTCGCATCATTAGTATTGTCTGCTGATACTATAACTCCTAAAGTATAATGAGAACCCTGTTCTAAAACTTCGGAATTATTAAGATATATTTTGGCTTCTGGGTCATCGGGTGCAATCTTTATGGCTTTATCAAAATATTTTTTTGCTTCTTTATAATCATCTTTTTGAAAAGCTTCTATTCCTTTTTCCATCTCAGATTGATTATTATCAAATAAACGTCGTTCTCCACTACTGCTATAATTTTGTGATTGTAAAGATGCAAATGTACTTTTTGAGAAAACTTGATTATACAGCCAATTATAAAAACTAAATAATATAGGAATAACAATAGTAATAACAGTAATATTTTTCCATTTTTTTATTTGTTTATTTCTCTCTAAGAGTTTTTTATTTAATTCTTTTTTTTCTTTTTCTAAAGAAAGTATTTGTTGTTGAAATTGTTCCTGTTTTTTTAATGATTCTTCTTGTAATCTAGCCTCTTTTTCTTTTTGATACTGTTTTGCTTTTTCAGCTTCATTTTTTTGTATTTTCAGTCTCTTTTCTTCTTCTAAATCTTGTCTTTTATCTAAATTAATGCTTGCATATAAAAAATCACACTCTTCCTGAAGCAAGCTTTTATTTAATGACCATATTAGAGCTTCCTTTAATTTTTTTTTATACAATAATTGAGATGAATCTCGACGATTTGAAGTCAGCCATGCCTGCAAGCATTTTGCATAGGGACGTAGATCTGCTAGCACCTGCTCAACCCATCTCTGATTAAAAACAGAACTATAAATTTTGTTATTAATTATTAAATTTTGCTGTACTTTAATTACTAAACCTGATAGCCGTAATTCTAGCTGTTCCGGACTGTCATTAACAACTATTTCGTCTTGTAGCAGAATTTTTTTATATATTTCTAAGAGACAACTTGTGCCTTGTCCTCGCGTTAAAATTTGGTCGCGTATTGTCTGTAAATGCTCTGGATTGTCTTGCTTTTCCCAATCGTTGATTATATATTTGTGTACTAGCTTGGCAATTTCATCCTTTTCCTTACCTGCTGGAATAGGAAATGGTAAATTTTGAATAATTTGACATATTTTATTAGTGAGAAAAGGTTGCCCACCAGTCCATTCTAAAACTTCTTTAAGAGTTGTTCTGGGATTACTAACTTGATTTTGCAATCCAAGTTCTAATGGTTTTGCCTCTTGAAGACTAAAGCCATGCAATTCAATTCTTTTACCAATGTTAAAAGCGGTATTTTTTTTATCATTAATTAATTCGTGAGGTGTTGCTACACCGAAGACAGCAAAATTTAAACGCTTGTAATCTGGGTGTGTACTACGTTTATCATAACAACTTTGTATAATTTTGAAAAAATTGTCAATAGGAAAGTTTAAAGTTATAACGCTATCAATCTCGTCAAAAAGAATTACAGTGTTTTTCTTAGATAACTTTTTTAAAAATTCTTTTTCAAGAAATTCGTTAAATCTTTCTACAGGAGGTATATCATTATATTCCTGCCACCATTTCTTAACATTAATTTCGTTTGTCAAATTCAAATTCTTTATTAACCTGCTAAGTATGCTTGCATACCACTGTTCCTCAGTAGTATCCGGACTACCAAGTCCAGAAATATAAATAGCAGTACAAGTAATTCCATCTGCTTCTAAGTCATGAATTGTTTGTACCATTAAGCTAGACTTTCCTGTTTGCCTAGAATTTAGTACATAACAGAATTCCCCAGCTTTCAAACTCTCGCACAATTCTGTATCAGCTTGCCGTCGTACATAAGTAGGAGATTCAACTGGTAAACTCCCGCCAACTTTATATTTGTAGCCAGAGTTAGATTCTATGGTCATGGGTTAAATTTATAGATACTTTTGAAAATATTGACGATATAGTTCGCAACGTGGTTTTGCATCATTTCCTTCTAGCTTCACAAGCCCAATACTTTCTAGCTCCAATGCTTGGGTTAACTCTAACCGTACTGAAACAGTAGAATTAACTACATTTCTCATTGCATCTTTTAAGTACGGATGCTTATCCAGAAGAAATAAATAAGCTTCCAGGTGTTCACGATAAATTCCAGTATACGTAAAAGCTGTCGTTAAAAATTTTTCAATCCTAGTGTGCCGATTACGTGAAATTTCCTTAATGGCAAGCTTTACTAAATAGGGATGTCCACCTACAATTTGCATTATTTGCTGAACATGTTCAATATTTAAAGTAAGTTGATACAAATTTCCTAATTGTTTTATCTCCTCAAGTGTCAACTCCAATAGTTCAATATGTTCACCTACATTAAAAGGTGATCTATAAATATCATCAATATAAATCTTCCTAGAATATGCTAGTACTAATCTTAGTTTCTTCCAAGTATTTTGCCTTTGAGCTTCCTCACACCAATTGCGTAAAAGGTCAAAAAATTCATTAGCAATTTTTCGGTTTTTGTCAAGAGAATCAATATTGTCTAAGCTGAGAAGCAATATGCTGTTTTCTGGGATTTTTTGTAATAGGTTCTCTTCAAAAAAATGTGTACAATTGTACTTGCTGCCATAAGTATTATCCCAATAATCGTTTAAATTACTAGATAAAGGTATTTTCAATTCAGATTCATTCAAATGCTTACTAATACAAGCACAAAACCACCTTAAAAATTGATCTAGGCTAGTCTCGGTATCTTCAGGAGAAAACTTTAAAAGCACTGTTAGATAACCCTGTTTTTTTGCATGATAAATAATCTTATTTATTAGTGATGTTTTTCCCATATGCCAAGGAGCTTTTATCCTAATTACACAACCTGGCTGTAATATTGCTTCGTAACAACGATGTTCAAAAGAAGAACGTTCTAAATAGAAATCAGTATCAGTACTATTCTTGTTAGTATCAATTAAAGTATCATCTTTCTCATTATTTATGTGTAGAGTTGCTACTTGGCTTAAGTTTGGATAATCTTGCTCTTCATCAAGATAACAATAGTCATATTTAGTTGCTTGTAATCCTAAGCATCTAAAAAGCTGTTCTATAGATTGTTTATCAGCTCCATCCTCCCTATTCATTATTTTGCTAATAGTATCAACGCTAAGTTTAGACTTTTCGGCTATTTCTTCATTAGTAAGCTTTTCTCCAGTTTCACTTTCTCTGAAGGCATCATTGAGTTTTTGCCATCCTTGTTCAGTCAGAATACGACCACGCCGACGTTTTCTCCTTTGTTGTTCCTGCATTAACTCCTTTAACTCCTTTAAATTCCTTAAGTATTTAATTTTATTGCTATATATTTTTAAAACATTAAACATGGATGTTAAATGACATTGCTAACAGCCTTAAATACGTTGGACATGGAGGATTAAATAACAGAATATTGTCTTTAGAAATTCACACATGGCTAACGCGATAAATTTAAGGAGTAGATGAAATTATGTACCCAAATAAATGTAAGTACCAATGCCAGCAAGGCAGTTGTCCTTTCGCACAAGACCCACATAATTCTAATAAATATGTGTGCCGTAAATGTGGATTAAAATTGTCTGTGAATCGATTTGAATGGAGTAAATATTTACTACTCGCTGTTAAGCTCATAATTCTGGTATTTGGCTTATTCGATGGACAATAAATTTGAGTTATCAAGCTTCCATAAGCAATTCCCCTCAAATTGAACGTATGACCGCGAGGTTTTTCTATAATCTGGTCTGGCATTGTCAACTAGACCAGATTTTCGTTGTGAATTTGTCTCAATTCCCATGATTAACATGGTATAGAAGGTTTTCATCATCCTAACGTGATGAGTTCCAGCCGCTACTCCGAGGGAACACGTAGCTAGTAGATGCTGGGTTATTGTATAAGAAAAGTATATCTACCTTAGATATAACTTTTTTTACCTAAATCTGCTAGTTTAGATTTGAATAGCAAAACCGCTATGCCTGTATAGCAGGGATTTTATCTTCATATTTATTTAATAAACAGTGCTTAAGTGTATAAATACATAACATTATAATTGCGTAAGTGTAAAGGAGTATGATAATCGTTATATAACGTTATGATAGCGATAGGTTATAGCAAGGATGATATCTGATGCTCGACTGGTTAAAAAAAGTTAATAAACAAGAAGAAAATAGCCCTGGAGCAACTTCAGTTAGTTTGACGATTCGGGTGATTGGCGATCGTGCTTCTGGTAAAACCACGTATATGGCATCTTTAGCTCGTTGGGCTTATGCTGACTTGTCTAGCCCAGTGCAAGCTGTTGAGGCTTTTAATGAAGATGGCAAAGTGCTGAAAAGTCAAGCGCAAAATATGTTGGAGCAAGGGTTACAGCTAGAACCAACTCCGTTGACTGAAAATACTAATGCTTTACGAGATTATGGTTTGAGCATTATTTTAAAACGTCAGTTTTCTTTGCAGAGTCCCAATCTCAATCCTGCCAGTCAACGTTTAACACTGAATATCAACTGCAAAGACTACTCAGGAGAATTTTTTACTGACCTGCTGTACCGTGAGGACGACCCTTTACTGGAAGATTATGTAAATGATTGTTTAGAGGCGGAAGGAATTTTGTTTTTGTTGGATGGGATTGCCCGTACTAAAGATGCAGAGTACGCCAAGGGATTAGATAAGTTTTTGGATGCTTGGGGACAGGCTGATAAAAGTGGTAAAAGGCGCCGTATCGCTCTAGTGTTAACTAAATGTGAACAGCCAGACTTATGGGTAAATCGTCACAAGCCTAAAGATTTAGCAAAAGCACGCTTTCGCCAAGTGTGTACAAAATTAGAAACTTGGCAGCAATTAGGTAAAGGTAGTGTAGAGTATTTTGCAAGTTCAGCTTTTGGAATGCTAGGAACTCGTCAACTAGAGGCGAATGTCCAGAAAATACGTCGTGACCGTGATGGCGTTGCCTCCGTTCTACTAGACCCCAGTGTCTGGCGCCCATTCGGCTTAGTTGCTCCTATTTATTGGCTATATAAAGGTGAGCGTCACCCAGGATTAGATTAAGGATTAAACCCATGACTTCTATTCAGATTCACGAATTTAGCACTGGTATTCGACCACAAATCAATGCAGATGGTAGCTGGGTGTCACTGGGTTTCACTGGGCAATACATGAATGTAACTATTAATGCGATACCTCATGCCGTAGAGCGTTCAATTGCCAATAAGGAATTTGCCGTTGCAGAAGGTGCATTTGGTGACCAACCAGCCGTTATTGGTCGTGTAGTGTTAGATAGCACAACTTCTGACTGGTCAGTTGTAGCTGTCGTGAGTAGAGGGCAGGATGAAAAAGGACGCAGTGCTTCTTTTTATCGTTACTTTCTGTGCGAAGGACGAGATAATCTATTAAATATAGTTTTATGGATGGAGGAGTATGAGCGAAAAAATCAATGCAAACCTGTTTTTAACCCCTCAGAAACTAAAGTACTAGGGCAAGCAACTCCATTTAATGCTCAAAATACCTCGTATCCTCCGAAGGAATTACTGCAAAACAGCACCTCTACACCAATCATTATTAACTCTGACAAGCGATACAGCTTACAGCAGATTAACGCTTCGGCTGCTGCTTTAGCCAATGGTCAACCTGTTGCATGGGCGTTTAATGCAGAGGCACTAGAAAAGCCTTTGAGTTTTATCGTCATTCAGGCAGCAAGCGAGCGCGCTTATCAAATATTGCAAAGGGCAGCAGCTAATACTCCTAAAGTTCAAACTCCGCTAGTTGTAGACGAACAAGCCCTTAAGTCAGCGATTAAAAGTTTAATGGGTAGTTCGACTGTGAAACCGGAGGTAGTTGGTATTATTGCAGAAGCTTTAAGTAACAAACAAGTAAATCAACAATACTGGGAAAATTTATTTGATGGGCAGGGTGCGATAAATGCTATCCGTCAGAAAATTTATAGCCCGCAAATGGTAAGATTATTAACCCTAAGAACATTGATCATTCCACAAAAATTAGGAGAATATTTAGATTGGTTAGAGATTAAGAATAATGCAAATAAAAGAGATTTAAATTCTAATATAACCTGTTCATTAGAATTTCAAGCTAATTTAATACCTACGCTTCCAGACTCTTCTATTGTTCAAAATAATTTAAACTATTTATTTAAACAGATAGAAGTATATAATCCTCCTGCCAATGTACTCGATAATATAGGAGATTACTGTTTAGACAAATTGCACAATAGAGAATTAGCATTACTTTATTACCGATTTGCTATTTATTTTACTGCTCGCACAAATAAAAATAATGTAATATCAGACAAATTATTTAAAAAAGCATTTTCTAACAGTAGAGGTCAAGAAAATGTTTTTGGTAGAACGGTTTATTCAGAACAGTACAGGAGAGACCAGGGAGAATCAGACGTGCCAAAGCATATTGTAATTGTTTTTGTATTACTCAGCTTTTTTTTAGGAGGCTTGGGTGGTTTTGTTTTATCAGAAATGACTAGAGAACCACAAACTGCAACAAATAACGCAAAAACACCTCCTGATGCAGTAGGTACAGATATGTCTCAACCCAGCAACCCTAATAATAATCTTAACATTACTGCCTCAAATAATAATCAAATAACGCCAATACCAAAAGGTAAAAAACAAAAGGACGCTTTCGATAAGTTTGAAAAAGTAACAATTCCAGTAATTAATAAAATAATAAATGATTTAGATAAACAAGAAAAATCGTTACCAGATGGTGTAACTAGACTAAATATTATTGCAGCGCTTAAGGAAACATTAGGTAATTCAAATTTAAATGAAAGTGTATTGGATAGTAGTATAGAGCCAATTCCAGAATTAAAAAATGATTGGATTAATACCATTTATTCATACCAATTACAAAAACAACCTAATCAACCTGCAAAAGCCGAAGGATATATTCTACCGACAGGAAATGTCATTAAATCTCTTAAACAAGATGTGGAGAAAAATTTGAAAAAAACGTCTATACCTGTGGCGCCTCTAGGGAATTAACATATATGAGAATATACTTATACATATTAGCTGGGGTAGCATCAGCTTTGATAGGTTGGAACCTTGGTCAAATATTCATTGCTGATTTTGGCTTATTAAAACAAGTTTCAGAAATTGTTTTATACCCCTGTATTGCCATCTCACTAGCAATTGGCATGGTAATGAATGAAATTTTCGTTAGTAGTCCGACTCGACCTAAACTCAGCTTAAAAAAGTCTCCTCTTCCTGTAATTATCGCTGTTGGCTTAGGACTTTTAACAGGGATAGTAGCTGGTATTTTATCAATAATCCTATTATTGCCTCAAATTCCTGTTCCGGCATTTCTGGTTAGGATGATTAGCTGGGTATTAATTGGTGGTTCGGTTGGGTTCGCAGAAGGATTAACTTGGCGTTGGCATAGTTTAGAAGCAGGTAATAAAAAACGGTTTCAAAAGCGATTAAAAAATAGTTTACTTGCTGCCAGTGGGGCAAGTTTGGTTGCTGCTTTACTATTTGAATTAATCCGTATTCCTATTGGGCAAATGCCAACAGAATTTAAACGTGTTGAAGAACCTATAGGTATTTCTGTTTTGGGACTGCTGCTTGGTTTGGCGCTTAGTATTAGTACCTCACCCAGTTATCTAGCAGCACTGAGAGCAGGCGCCGGGTTTGAGTATACAGGAGAAAAATATGACTCAATTGATTCATCGATAACAAATGAGGAAGTGCCTTATCCAGCAATCAATAATTCTCTCAAATTTGTAAATAAAGGTGATAGCGATGAAATAGAAGAAGGTTTATCAATTCAATTGCCAGAAATAGCCAAAATTACAATAGGTTCGGATGAAAGTGCCAATATTCGGCTACCGGGAACACCACCAGAAGCCGCTTACTTGGAATTGCAAAAACGCGAAGCTTTTCTAGTACCCAATAAAAATTTTATACAAACTATAAGAATTAATAATCAACCGCTTAAAAAAAATGACAAAGTGCCTCTAAAACATAACTATGTCTTGACTTTTCACACCTTAGAACAACAATATGGACAAGATGAGAAAAAAATCTATAGATTTGTCTACTACAATCGCTTTTTGGATCCGCAGGCTTAGTATATCAACATTAATGCTTGCTTGTTTTAGTAATCCGAGTTTGGCACAGGTAAAAAATGCTGAAATTATCGGCGCCCCTACTGTTAACGAAGACCGAGTGACAATTCGTATCAAGGTTAAAGGCAAAGAAGATAAACCAGTTATGGGCTTGTTAGATACAGATTTTCGTTTGCTAGTAGATAATAAAGAAGTTAAATTTAAGCCTAAAGATTGGAAAAATCCCGAACAATCAATACCACCTCCAGCTTGGATTATTGTACTGTTAGATTTCAGCGGCAGTATGAGGCAGCCAGATAGCCGAGGTAAAACAAAGCTGGAAGGAGCAATTAGTGCTATACGTGAATTTTCTCAGGTTTTAGCAGAACGGGGCGGTAATACCCAGTTAGCAATTGTTCCTTTTGGCACGCCAGGAGACAAATGTGAAGGTTACGTTGTTAATAATGATACCCTTGACAAGTTTTTTCCTGCGGGTGATTTTAAGTTAGAAAACCATCTTAATTATCTTTCAGGTTTGACACCTTGTGCATCGACAAACCTCTATGAGCCACTCACCAAGGCGTTAAGGTTTTTAGGCAATACAGAAGACCGTCGTTTTTATGTACCGGAGGGTTCTCAAGAACCTCAACCACGACTCTCAGTCATATTGCTGTCGGACGGTTACCATAATGCAGTTAACGAAGAACAGGATTTTAGAAACCTGGAACGTCTTCTGAGAATTAACGAAGGAATTATAGTACATAGCTTGGGATATGGTTTAACACCAGAACAACTTGGTGCAAAATACAAACTTACCAGAGCCGCTACCCGCAAAGACTTGGGCAAAGGTGCAGGTAAAGTTCCAGAAGAAGAATTTGTAGACCGCGACCGTCTTAAACAAATTGCCAACTTAAGTGGTGGAATTAATGAGTTTTCAGGAAATGCTCAAGCTATTGCTTCTAACTTAAAGTTATTTCTCGACGCTTTACTCGGTGAATACGAAATTTCTTACACCGAACCAAATCCTGAACGTGGCTCTAAGCATAAGGTTTACGTAGAGCTAACATCGTCAGGGAATAATGCGGTCGTCAAATCTGAACCAAAACCTTACAGCATTTTCTGGTTTACACTTCCCCCACAAGTGAGACACATTATGCTCTTATGCGTCTTGCTTATTCTTGGGCTTGGTGGTGTACTTCCCTTTTGGTTGTGGGGAAAACGGTTAAAAGAACAAGCATTGGAGGATTATTAATGAATAAACTGTTGCTATCTCTAACACTGTTATTAGTTATTTCTGGGTGTGGCACTTCTGGGCAAACTTCGGCTAATTCTAAGCAGTCTAATTCAAATGATTGTCCTGATAAACCGGAGACGAAGCTGGATATTAAAAATGTTAAATCCATAGTGCTAAATAATCAAACAACAACCGAATCTGGAATTGCTAGTAAAAGTAAATCCACAGGATATGCTTTTGAGGCACAAAAAGGGCAGAAGCTGAAATATAACACAAGTGCAGACGTTTGCCTCTGGGTTTACACGCCAGATAGCGAACTTATCAGTACTAACGTTTTACTCAAGAATGGGAAATACACAATTCAAATTTCTGCACCAAAGGGTTCTACTACTTTTGAACTAGCAATGAACTTAGACGGCGCCGAATCAGCCACAACTGCTAGTAATAACACCTCTCAAAGTTCTTCAACTCAATCATCAGAGCGACCATCTCCAGCACAGATGGTGAAAGATCATTATATTGCAATTAATAACCGTCGATATCAAGAAACTTGGGATAATCTATCTCCCGATTTTCAACGATTATCAGGAAGCGCTAATGCTTATGGTGATTATGCCGAGTGGTGGAATAGTGTTGAGAGAATAAACATTGGTGACGTAAGAACAGTTGAACAAAGCGATAATCGGGCAATAGTAGATGCAGATTTACAATATGTTATGAAAACAGGAAGAACAGCAACCGATGAGAACAATCGAATATATTTAATTTGGAATGACAGTTCCAAAAAATGGCTGTTTAACAGCAAGAGAAAATCGTAGTACAAATGTAAAATATGCTTTCATTTAATTTTAAACTATAATTACAACAAATATTTAATAATTTTTTGTGTAAATTTAGATTAATCTTTGATTCTTTAAAAAACATGAAAAAAATATTACTCTCTTTTCTCATCTTTACAACTTTTGGATTACAAGCTTGCCCAAATCCGCCAGAACATCCAAAACCTAAAGATACTATTCTTTCAGGTGAATGCCCCGAAAAGCCTGAAAAGTTGTCTGCAAAAAATGTGCAACAAGTCGAACTTAAATCTCAGATAACTAAAGAATCTGGAATAGTTAGCCAAACTAAATCAATAGGTTATGCATTTGATGCTCAAAAAGGTCAAAAATTAACCTATAAAACAAATGAGAGTGTTTGCGTTTGGGTATACACTCCAGACAATGAACTTTTGAATAATGCAGTATTACCAAAAGCTGGGAAATATACTATTCAAATATCTGCACCAAAAGGGTCTACAACTGTTGAGTTAGCAATGGGTTTAGATGTTTCTGATTCTTCCAATAATACAGATAATTCCTCAGACTCAAATTCTTCAAATTTAAACCCAAATTCAAATTCTTCGCCTTCATCGCCAATAACCCAAGATGAGGCTGTAAACGTGGTGAAAAACTGGCAACAAACCAAGCGGAGATTATTTGCTAGTCCATTCGATAGAAATTTAGGCAGTGAAATTTTAACTGGCAAAGCTTATGGAATAAATGTGAGTAATTCAGATAGCTCAATGAATTGGCTGCAAAAATACAATGCTTACTATACTTATGGTTTACAACAAGTTGATAGCATTAAAAATTTCATTGCTAGCGGTAATCAAGCAACAATTGAAGTTGTTACTACTGAAGAACGAACTCTTTGTAAAAATAGCCGAATCGATAGAGAAAAAACTGTATCTGACACAAGTAGAGTTCTTTACAACTTGCAATTTGAACAAGGCAAGTGGAAAATATCTGCTTACGATACTCTCGAACAAATTCAGAAGTTCCCAAACCCACGACCTTCATGTTAAATAACTTTCTATAAATTGATTAGGGTGCATTAAATTTTGTAAACATATTTGACAAATCTCACGAGCATCAAAAAACGACTTGATGATTTATAGTTAGACATTTGTTTTCATGAAAAATTCAATATTTTATTGTACCTATTTCTCTAATCCTATGAAAAGGTTTATATCTACTCTACTGTTATTAATAATCTATGGATGTAATAATTCTCAGACTTCAGAGAATCAAGCCAAGCAAAACTTAAGTAATTGTTCAAACAAATCTACAGTTCCACTAGAGAGCCAGGATGCAAAGCCAGTCGCATTAGGTGAACAGACTGTATTAGAAACTGGAATAGTTAATCAAAGCAAATTTGTCGGGTATACTTTTCAGGGAAAAGCGGGTGAACGTCTGAACTATCAAACAAATCAAGATATTTGCGTTTTAGTTTTCACACCAGGGCGCCAGTTACTGTATGACCCCATTTTACCCACAACTGGCAGATACACGATTCAAGTTGCTGCTGTTAAAGGTTCTACTACCTTCGAGTTGAAAATGAGTTTGGGCAATGCGAAAGCTTTTTCTTTTCAACCAACACAACAAAATGTAAAATTGGCGTACAACGTTACAACATCACCAACCTTTCAGCATAGTCAGAAGTTACAAGGGATTATTAATGAACTACTAAATCTGGCTGCCGCAAAAGGAATGCCACAAAATGCTTTATCAATAACCTTAATCAACGTGAACACAGGTGAATTTGCAGATTACCAACAAGAACAACTGAGGTATCCTGCAAGCGTTGCGAAACTATTTTGGATGACACTTCTCTACGGTGAGCTTCAAAAAGGTATTTTACAAGATGAACAAGCCTTTACTGGCGACCTAGAGAAAATGCTTGTCAAATCAGATAACGAAGCAGCTAGCCGTATTATCGACCAAATTACCGAGACAACATCTGGGTCTAAGCTAGTAGGCAAAGATTTGCAGACTTGGCTTAGTAAACGCTACCAAATGAATTCTTTTTTTGAACAAGCAGGCTATGGAATGATTGATATCAGCCAAAAGACTTTTCCTATTCCCAGTGAAAAACTTTATGAACCTAAAGGTCGTGATTTACAAATGCGTGGCGACCTCCAAAAGCCCATTCGTAACAAAATTACAACTCAGCAAGTTGCCAGACTTATGTACGAAATTGTTAAAGAACAGGCAGTTTCACCGGAATACAGCAAGAAAATGGCGGGATGGCTATCTAAAGATTTGAATCTAGAAATTTGGCAAAAACTTGACCCCAATGCTGGAGAATTCAACCCTGTACGTACTTTCTTTGGTGAGTCTTTACCGAAGGATGTTTACTTCTTATCCAAGGCTGGTTGGACTAGCTCTACGCGGCAAGAAGTAGCATTTATCAAAACTAATAACGGTAAAAATGCTTATATATTAGCTATTTTCGCCGAAGATAAAACTTATGCTAAAGATGGAAACATCTTTCCAAAAATGTCGCGGTTGGTTTTCGACCGGATGGTTAATGGTGGGGAGATTGCTTCTGCTAAATCTGCTTCTTTCCCTGAGCAATCAAATCAATCTCTCGGTTGGATTAGAATAGGCGCCGTAGATAAAGGAGCAAGCAATACTTTGGTTGGAGAACCTCTAGTTTCCACAGCTATACCTATAAGCATCTCATCACCAACCGTGCCCCCTGTTGGCAAGCAAGTAACACTCTCGGTGGCAGCTAATTTACGAAAAACCCCACCGCAACCACCAAAATACGAGTTGATAGACAAAATTGGTATATCTCAACCAGGACAGAAAATAGTTATACGTAAGCTAGAGGCATTTATAGACCCTAATACTAATCCTGCCTATAAAACAGTTTGGGCAGAAGTCGGTTCACCCTAACCTATATATTAAATTTTTACAGCAGTGTTACGGTATCCAAGGGAAATATCGTCACACCAATCACGTAAAATTTTGTCTATCTCAAAAGCTTTTACCTCCCTTGACGCTATTTCTTGCAGCGCATTTATAAAACTTTGGCGTTCGCGCGCGTTGGAGTCGCTGAAAAAACGCTGCGGGTTATCTTCGTAAAACTCTGTAAGCTCGATAGGATAGTCGTAAATTTCCGTTTGCTGATTATCGCTAAGTACTGTCAGTTGGAGTTTATACGTAACTAGCGATATGGCTTTTGCTGAAGTTGCAGTTTCCAGTTGTACCTTGGAGAAAGCACCTGAATGCGAATTGCTATTCCCTGCTGACTGCACAGAAGGAATGAGTATTATTTTGTCACCTGACCTAACACCCGCTTCCCTAAAAGTTAGGTTATCCCTTAATATTTCATTAGTTCTTTCTAAGAAAAGTCGGCAAGGTGGATTCTCTGGTAATCCCAGTAGCATCTGCACTGCTTGCCGAGATTCATTTAGTTGAGAGTCCAGCAAAATATCTTTGAGGGTTTTCTCGGCACTACCATCCTCTATTTGAAATGTAACCACAATTTCAGTCATTCTCAGCCATTGTATAAATTAGTTAATTTGATGTAATTATTTTTCATTAGCTAGAGAGCTACGCGATGTGGAATTGTATGTGCTATTATACAGTGTTCTATGAAAAATTTAATCTATGCTTAGTGTTCATCAATCTTCTTCTTGATTGCTAGCACTTACTATTACGCTTAGATTAAGAATCTGAATTGCTTTGGCTAGGTGGTAGATTCATTTGTTCTTCAAATAATAAAGAATTCCGACCCTTATTTTTGTTAGGCTCTAGTAACTGAAGACTGCTTTCAGCATCCTCAAGAGAGGGGTTGAGAAGTTCTTGTTCTAAACGGTTTATTTTAGCCTCTAAATTTTGAAGTTCATCCGCTTCGGCATCAGGGTCTGCAATCAGTTTTGCTTTTCGCTCATATAATTTATCAAGTTCTACAGATTTTGCTTGATTTCTTCTTGAGGACATTTCAAGCTGCTTTTTACGTAGCTCTGTTCTTGCTTGAATCTGTGCTAAAGCCTCATCAACTTTTGCTTTTTCCAATGTTTGTTGAGCTTTGAACACATAAGTTTCTTGCTCAGTACGAGTACGAGACAAATTTCGTATACTAATTTCCAAACCGTATTGATCTATAACGCTTCCCCTTGCCCACTCGTTGATGTAGCGTTCCATAGTAGACAATAGTTGAATATCTGTATATCTAAGTAACTCACTGCCAGCATTCATCAGTTTTGAGTTAATGCTTTTTTCAATAGAGTTTTTGATTTCAGATATGCCACTAGTCTGGCTTTCTATTTTACTAATTTCCTCACTTATCTCCTCTAATTCCTCACTATTATCTTCTATATCTCCTGCTTTAATTAGCTTAGAGTATTGTTCTTTCAACGCTTTAAGTTTTTGCCGCAACTGCTGCTGCGACTGCTGCATAGATTGAAATACAGATTGAAATCTATACCAACTACCTGTCTCAATACCTAATATTTTAAAGTCTCCTTTAAAATTAACAACTTCTCCACCACTCAACGGAGTAATACTACACTCGAATGAACCTATCATCCCCATTAGTGTTTGTAAATAGTCAATAATTTCTGTTTGTTCTGGAATAGGGACAATACTAATAATTTCGGCACCAAAACGTTCTTTTAATGTTGCTTCAATTGTCTCTTTTAATTCTTGTTCGACAGATTTCTCTACATGTGTTTCAGCAACATAGAAACGCATATAAAAACGTTCTGGCTCAATCCTACGCAACACTTCCCTAGTTGTGCTATTTACTACCTTTCGCATTTCTTCAATAATTTGAGATACATTACCATTCAGATAATCCTCAATTTTATTGAAATTTTTAAATTTAGCGTTAATACTAGTACTGAGTTTTACTTTGATACTGGCAGTATTAGTTGAGAACTGTTGGTTTTCATCTAAAATTTCAAAATTTTCTTTTAGTCTAAGATGTTCGATTCTTGGTAGAGAAACAATATGTTCTACTGCATAACCAATAGAAGCAGCTTCTCTTTCCATTGCTTCTCGAATCTTTTGAGAATCTTTTTGAAAATCATCTAGGATATCTATGTACTTCTTTGTTAACAACAAAGGTTTAATTATTTTTTCCAGTTTGCTCTCAACCCATGCTTGTAAATTAGGAGATTGTGCAGAAATATACCTTCTCACATCTTGAGGTAACATCTGAAGAGTGTTTTCTACACGTATTGGTCTTGAATAGTTTTGAACCTTACATTCAACTGTATGTTGTATTTCAACAAGTTCTTTTGGCGGTGGTGAGGAATTAGCTACCTTGCTATCTAGATATAAATAGCTAATTATGCGACCTTTATCAGCTAGCTTTTGATTTAAATAATCTACTAAACCATTTCTAACTTTATCTTTTAATTCATAATAAAAATCACTGATTTTAGTATGTAATTGCAAATAATTTTTTATTTCTGTGTTCAACAGATTAGTTAGTTGTATAGTTCCCCATCTATTTGAATGTGAAATTGCTTTGATGCGGTCTAAAACTAATAATTCTGTTTGAATAGTTAGGTCTAGTGCCTCATCAGAATCAGAAACACGGACAGTAATTTCTGAAGGAGGAATTACTATAGTTTCAACCTGTTTGGTTAAAGAAATGTTTAAATCAAGTTGAATACCAATTTCTTCTCTCGCAGTAATTTGTAAATATTGTTTTAATGCTGTAACTTTTCCTGAATATTGGTCGATAAATTCACCCTCGCGTCCACGAAGGTGATAATTAACCCAGTATTTAATTTTTTTATCTATTTCGTCTCTTATCGGTTTACCGGTAGTAAACAGTTGTTGAGCTACTTTTTCTCTATCTATAGGATCATAGCTAGCACGGTAAGCGAGAGTAATACTTAACTGGCGACTACTAGCAACATCCTCTACTTCAATAATCAAGCCACTACGTTCAGCAATATTTGAAGCATCTTTGTTACTGAAAACTAGGTTACGGGCATCTTGTGTTTGAATAGGCGAAATTCTCAAATCAAGCCTTAGACCAGCTTCATTTCTAGCTTTTGTTTGGAGATTATTTTGCAATTTTTTAATTTCATCAAAATAATTATCGATGAAATCAGCAACGCGGTCGCGGGTAAATTCAATCACCCATCTTCTTATTTTTTTATCGAGTTCTGCTTCTGGAGAAGTATCACTATGGAGTGCTTTAGCTACTTTTTCTTCATTATTATTCTTATCAGCTTCACAACTAGCACGATAAGTTACAGATATACCCAACGTCCGATTATTAGAAAAATCTGTAATTTCTATTCTTAATTCTCTAGGCTCAGAAAAAATAGAAGAATCGTTAGAAACTATATAATATACTAAGTTGCCGCCAAAAGATATCGTTGGTATTTTCGCTTGGGTTTCCCCTGTTCGTTTGTCAACTACTACAACTTTTCCTGTAGAATAGTTATTTTTAGCTCTAGCAACTGCTTCGGCTCTTTCTACTTTCCGGATTACATCATAGAGAAAATTTTCTTGACTCATATTTATCTCCTTAGTTGCTCTCTAAATTTTCTTGTTGTAATGCTTTAAATCGTTTTTTCAATTCTCTCAGTAGTTTTCTCCTAATAATAAACTCTTTCTTTAACTCTTTATTGCCAGATTCTTCATACTGTACAGATTTATCTAAATACTCCTCTGTGAGTTCTGTCCAACGCTCCGTAATCTGTCTTTGTTGTGAACGAGAGGCTATCAAAATAATACGACGAAGTAAGTTATCGAATAAATTCAAAGCTTCTTTTTCTGGTTCTTCATCTTTAAATCCCCATATAATCACGAACCATTCTGCAATAAAAAAGCCAATTGTTTCCAGAGGGTTATTTTCATCAATTTCAAGCATTTCCAATACATATTTGACGGCCAGATCTCCGTTCTGACTCGGATATAACAACCAACTAACTAAAGTATCGAATTCTTCATTTACATTGCTATCAGGACTACCTTTTAATGGCGCAAACAGAGGATATACATAGTATCCTTTGCCATACCATTTTAAATCTAATTTTAATGTGGTTTCTCCACAGTAAGCAAATAACAGCAACAATCCAGCTATATTTGATGGAGAGTATCGTGCTGGCGAAGTATCTTTTTCAGGCAACCATTCCTTTAGAATTTCTAGTAATTCATAAATATATAAATGAAAGCCACTTTGCCATAACGTCTCTTCCAGTAAATTATAAATATCTGATTTAATATCACTGTATTTATTATTGATTTCGTCTTCTTCCTGTTCTAAATCTTCACTATCTAACAATTGCCTCAACCAATTTAATATATTTCTTGCCGATTGCATTCCTAGCAATCCAGTACGTAAATGTAAGTATATTAAATATCTAATAATTGAAAAAGCCAGCTTACGATACTGTGGACTTATCAATCTATCTAAAAATTTTTGAGCTATGGTTTCAGAATGTAAATACTCAGGCTCAATTTGTAAACGATAAATTAACCTTGACAATCTTTCAAGTAAAATATCTTGTTTCTTCTCATCCTCATCGGCAATTTTAATGAGGAGTTCTATTAGCCAATCTTCTGCATAATTATTAGGAGAATAAACTGCTGTTTTGACTGCTATATTAATTGCATTATCCGCAACTTCCTGAGAAGAATCAAGTAATAAATCTAGTTCTTGTGTGCGTTGCAATTGTTGCTCAAAGTAAAAGATTTGCTCACTCTCGAAATAAGCTATAAAATTTTCTCTTAATTCAGGATGAGAGAAAGTAATAACCTGTTTTCCATCTTGACGCTCAACTTTTAAATGGCACTTCTTTAAATATTGGTCAGGTTTATCAAAGCTCTCTTGCCAAATTTCAGTTAATTCCTTTGTTTTTGCTTCTTCAATAAAGGGAGTATGGGATTGAAACTGATAATTTGGAAATGCTCCTGCATTATTAAGTGGGACACCGATTCCAGGTTGGAAACCAACTCCAATGTTTCCTCCTCCTCCATTCGGGTGATTATTTGCCGAATTCCCAAATCTTATATCATTATTAAAAACTGGTGTATTAACTGGAATAGATTTTTTTCTACCTTTTAGTAATAATCCAACAACTCGCTTAAAATCTTGAGCATTTAATCCTGGAAATAAAGTTGCTACATAAAAGACTGTGTTTTCAATATCCTGATCTTCTTTGAACAAAGTCGTAGCTGATATTATCTCAATTTCTGATGAATCATTTTTATGACTTTGTTCATGATTTTTATTTTTAGTAGCATTTCTTTTATTAAGTTCATCTTTAATTTTTTCTGTCTCTTCCTCACGCTGTTCTAGCTTTTCTTTAACCTGTTGACTTTCAGACTCAAGCTTCTCTATCTTTTTCTTGAGTGTACGTTTTTGGCTTTGAGAGTCAGTTTCGTTATAATCTTCGTCTAAACCTTCTATTTCTTCACGTAACTTATTATAGTTTTTATCTAAATGTTCTATCTCTTTTTGATATCGTTCCCGCCATGTTTCTAAAATATTATCTGGAATATCCTTATATTTATTTTTCTCTTTATCTTCTTCTGTTGGGGATTGATTAGGAAATTCGCCTTTGCCACCTTTATGACTAGTTCCTTTTTTATTAAATGGGTTTTTAGAGCTTACATCAGCTGACGCTGCATTTATATCGTCTAAACCCTTATTAGGTATTTTGCTGCTTCTTTCCTGATGCAAGTTAGTTGGTGTCGTTGTTACACCAATCTCTTTCTCACTTGTTACTTGATTAACAGCAATCTTTCCCTGTGTGCTACTGCTTTGTAATTGATTTTTTTCTTCACTAGCAGCAGATATATCTGGAGTACTAGTAGCGTTTTCCTGTTCTGTTTCTTGATTATTGGCAGAAAAGTTTTCATCTATCATTAGTACTTAATCCTCCTTTTTATAATTACTCTTGAGTCAGTTCGTCAATCTCAGTTAGCAGCGTTTCTACCTTTAGTTCGTGTGGCTGAAGCTCTCGTTCGTAACGTTCTTTTTTTTGATTCAGCATACGCTGCCGTGTCAAATCGTCTCTATGCTCGTTAATCTCAACATCTATTAATTCAATTAGTTCTTGCAATTCTTTAGACTGTTTCTCGGCAAGATTAAGCTCTCTCTTAAGTCGCTCTATTTTTCTCTGCATGGCAGGAGTCATACTACCTCCGCTCTTTATTTTTTCAGCACTAGGTTTACTAATTAAATTTTGAGGCATTCCTTTTCCTTGCCAAATCTTGCCCAAAGCCTCTATAGAAATAGCCACCCCCTTACCTTGCCCTGTTAACTGAGCAACCACCCCCAAAACATAGCCACTGGCTTTATCAACAACAGGTGAACCGCTATAACCTGCTTTCAAGTCATGTTCACTATCATTACTAATTTCTAAATTCCAGGCAGGAGTGCGATCACTTTCTTCCAGTATTATTTGTGTTCCACCTAACTTGCCACTAATAGAAGCTAGCTTACGGGTCTTTGTGCCGTCAGTGTAACAGCCGGATGCAATAAACTCTCTTCCCTTTTCGGCAACTACACCTAGCTTTAGTGATGGTAGTTTAGTCAATCCATCTTCAACTGCTAAAACAGCTAAATCACAGCCTTGCCTATTACCCGAAGCAACTTCTTCCTTTGCAGGATAACCACCAACTTTTACTCTACCTACTCCTCCGACTTCTTCCACTACATGAGCGCAAGTCAACACATAAGTTATATGTTCATCCTGATGAATCACAAATCCTGTGCCAAAGTTTCCACCGTAATCAGTCGTATCAGTGCTAGTAATTAAAATAATTGAGTCTGAAAAATTTTGATTCATGGTTCATTATTAGGTTTTATTACTAATTTCACTTTCAAATTGCTACTAGCTCTAGCTTTGGTAACGTATACACTGCCTTCACCTTCAAAACCAAAGCTGATTTCAACTTCAGCTTGCTCAATCTGCATTTCTTTATCTAATTCTTTCCAAGCCGCAGCTACCGGACGACAAGCCTTTACCAATATCGGCTTAATTTTGTCAAAAGTAGCATTAACTCTATCGGCAGTACTAGCAGCAATCTGCCTTGCTTGATCATCTGGCACTTCTACCTCTATTAAAGTGCCATCTTCTAACTTAATTAGTTTGGTAGCCATTATCATCTCCTGGTAAATATAAATGCATTTTTTTGGTAGAACCGTATCTTCAATAGGTTTTAGATTTGACCGCCAGGATAAAGATAAGGGCTAGCTTGCGACTCATCTCTCCGTAAACTAGTGCTTTGTATTGCCCAATAAATCTTTTCAACCTTGTATTTGGATTTATTTTAAGCTTACATTACAACATAACATCGGTTTATACTGATAATGCGACAGATTTTGTAAAAAAATTCTAAAGTTTTACCTAAAATACTTAAGTATAGTAACACATCAATAACCAATTCTTCTAAGAAACACAGGGATAGCCCCTTGTAATAAAGGTTATCGTTATTATTCTTAGTGTGCTTACTTTTATACAAATAGTATGTCTGCTAAAGATGATAACCTTGGATATCTGATATCTTGACATAGTACTAAAGGACTTCCAAATAAAAAAATCTCCAATATTTTCTTGTGGAATGGGCATCCTGCCTGTTCATTCAAAGGAGGTGTTCGCTTAGGTGCCTACCCCACAAGATGGAGAATTAAATTTTTGGAAGTCCCTAAGATTAGTTTCAAATCCTGCAATTGCAGCTAAAAACCGTTACCGCAATAGTTATCTCCCTTGAAACAGGCGCCCACTTATAGCTGCATCACCAGTTCTCTTCATTTGTAACAGGCCAGGTAAACTCTCCATAGCGCTACTCCCCTTCGCAGTTTTTAACTAGATAACAACCACGCTCGCAGGCGCCACCTATCACAACTAGGGTATTGTAAAAAATAGCCTGCTTTTATAATTATCAAAATGACAAGCAATAAAACCAAGCAACCCCTAAATAGCAAAAAAGAAGAACCTGGGTTAATCACAGGTAAATTAAACACCGATTCGCAAGCGTCCATCCTACTAGAACAGATTATTGTACTATCGACTCAACCGCGTCGTTACTTTGACTCAGAGGCATTAGAGCAGTTAATTGAATCCATAAAACAGCATGGTATACTGCAACCATTGTTAGTGCGCCTCATTGATGGAGGTAAATACGAATTAGTGGCAGGAGAGCGACGTTACCGTGCTGCCTTAAGTATTGGATTAAAAGAAGTTCCCGTTGTAATCAGAGAATTAGACGACAACACAGCTTTTCAACTGGCAATAATAGAAAACTTACTTCGAGAAGACCTTAACCCTATCGAGGAAACCGAAAGCATCCTTCAACTGCTAGCATTCAAACTAGGTAAAAACATTAAGGAAATAACAACCGTACTTTATCGCCTACAACGCCAACAGAAAAAAGCATCTACAGCTACCCATCACGTTATGGGCAAAGTTGAAAGCGACTCTATAACCAATAAAGTCATAGACCAAGACGAAGGAGATAGCAACCCAGAAACCCATAACGTTATGGGCGCTCCTTTGTATAATAACCTAAACCCCAATCAGCCAGAGTCTGTAAACCCAGACCTAACAATCGTCAAAGAAGTATTTGATAGCTTAGGGTTAATGACTTGGGAATCCTTCGTTAAAAATCGCTTGCCCCTACTAAACCTTCCAGAAGAAATCCTTGAGGCACTACGACGTGGCGCCATTGAGTACACCAAAGCCAAAATAATCGCCAAAATTCCTAATTTAGAACAACGCACAGCTTTTTTAGAACAAGCTACTGCTAACAACTGGTCATTAAGCGAAATCAAGCAACGTATTACCTCAAATCAGGCGCCAACATCTACAAATAAAAAAGATTCTAATGATTATATAGAACGCTTCGCTGCTGTAACTACCAAAATCCGAAAATCGGGTATTTGGTCAGACCCCAAAAAGCGCAAACAAATAGAAAAATTACTCTCCCAATTAGAAACATTGACAACGGAATAGTAAGCAAATATTGCCACTACTCCCTTGTCTTAAATTTTGTTCTAAATGCAGAAGGCGCCTTTAGAACTCAGAGATAAAAGAGGTTAATCTTCTTTATTGCCAAAGTAGTAACCGAAAGCTACACCAAGTAAAGTAACTTGAGTTGTAATAAGCTGTGGAACTAAATTCTTAATTAGCTCTTTGTCAGCTTTAGGACTAAATGCAGCTACTCCTGTCAAAGTAAAAGTACCTAGTAACGAGCAACCCAGTAGCTTTACCAACCACATGACTAACCTAGTTCGAGTTGTTTCCCTTTGCTTATCCGTCCAATCAGAAGTCTCTTTGACGATTTCGTTTGTTGGCGAAACATCTTGTAAGTCATCAGAAATTTGCAAGTCTCCACTCGAAGAAATATCAGGTTCTGATTTGGTTGAGTTAAACTGACTTTCATCATGTGTGCCAGAAGTTGCAGCATTGCCACAGCTATCAATTTTCATAAAAAGTAAACGACTCCAATTTTTTTACAGGAGCCACCTCACCTTGCATTACCTAAAGAGTACTTCGCGAATCTCCTTATCAGGCTTCTGAAGTAAAACTTTAGTGAAGCTGCATTCTCTCCTCCAAAAGGTACACCTCCGTTGCAATAGCCCTATGGAGAGCCTCATTTTGAGAGTAATGCCTTGGTTTAAGCAAGGAACTTAAGCAGATAAGCAGTATCATCAGACAAGCTGATAAATAAGCGCTTTCCGCTGGTTGCTTTAGTGGCGGATAAGTTTTTGGCTTTAGCAGCAGAGCCTTCTTCTACATTCCGCTTCAATTTCTTTATTACGTTTAAACTAAAAGCTATACCTAATGGTTAAATTAAGAGTTATATCTAAGAGTTAAATTAAGAGTTATATCTAAGAGTTAAATTAAGAGTTATATCTAAGAGTTAAATTTAGTAACTAGGTTAAACGCTAGATTTGGAAGACAAGACAAATCTGCTGCTAAAAAGTATTATATACACAAACATCAAAATAGTGCAACTGATGCTCAACTGTCAATTTGGTACTTATTCTTATGTATGACAATGTTGTAACATTTAGGTTTGGAGAGAGGATATCCTAACTGTGAAGCTTGAAAACCTTAAACCTTTGATGGCGTAGGTAAAACTCTCGTTGCTCCAAACCATAACCGCATTCGTTGCAATTGCTGGTAAAGTACACGCTACGACGCATAGGCGCCGATGGTTGACTTTGCCATTGCTCACAGTTACTAAGCGCGATTATTAAAAGTACATTTAAATACATGTACTACTAGGCGCCACAGATACTAACTGGTTATCACCCATATTAAAAACTCAACCAGTCTGTTTTTGGAAAGGGCGAATCAAATTCCTCGACACAAACTACAAACCAAAACTACCAGCAAGGCAATCACATATCCTAATTTACTGGGGAGATAACAGCGCGCGGTTTCAATTCGTCTTCGATGCGTATGGAGTAGTGCAGCTACCACAAGCAATACTATCCAAATTACTGAAAACCTCTCCCAGCAATAATCCTGAAATTTTCCTAGGGGATAAGCAAGACACAAATATATCCCCTAGGAAAAGCGATGAGACGCCTGAACTTTTAGAAGCATCCCTAAATTGTCATTCTGAGCGCAGCGAAGAATCTATAATATCTCGCTACTCACAAGATGCTTCCCAATTCCTAGGGGATAACTCAGATACAACAAATATATCCACGCTTGAAAAGGCGCCGACATAAGGGTGATGGGAGCGGCAGCATACATTGGCGCACTGTCACAAAAAGGGTAAAGAGTATTATGAAGCTTATTATCACTACGAGGTTTGGAGCGATATAAGGGCTTCGCTCTATGCAAAACCCCTATACTTAAATGTATTCGCTAATAGATAAATTCCTCTTGCTCTACTCAAGGTAAAATCGGGCAAATGTAATTTCCTGCTACCATGCCCGACTCTATCCAACAAGAAGCCCGCCAAATTCTTGACACTCTCGCTTTCACTCCTTTTGATCAATGTCATCCTCTCAGTCATGAGTTTTTAAGCATCCCCGCTACAGCAGGCTTATATGCATTCCGACATTTGACCGAAGGGTTACTTTATATTGGCAAAGCTAAAAACCTACGAGACAGGTTACGTGGGGGACACAAAGCTTTTCTGTGGGGATGGCTTGACCGCTACGACCCAGAAGATGTGCGTATTGCCTTCGTCACTCTCAACCAATGGCAAAAACCAGGGTTATTATATGAACTAGAGACTCTTATTCTCCAAGCTAGTAATCCTCCTTACAACGTTAAAATTCCTAGAGAAGTATGACTCAAACTCTTAGTACCAAACATCTTTCCTCTGAAGCGATTGATCAGCTTGTTAACAACTTGCCTGATTATATAAAAGCTGCACTTTTAAAAAAATCCGCTGAACTTGAATGCCCACTCGAAGCTACCATTGAAATGGCAATATCTAGTTTTCTGGATGAAGAAGCATTTAGCTTTGAGGATTGTTTACTTGCTCAACGTCTAAAAAATCAGGATGAACAAGGTTGAGAAAAGTCAATATAAAAGGGTTTAATTTCATTTGTCAGCGCTCACTGGAGACAGAGGGCAGAAGTGCCATCTGAAACTACCAAGCGCGCTGTGATATACCAGCTTTCAAGAATCTAAGTAGTAGGGAAGATTAAGCCACGTATCCTTATATGTTTATACTGAGGAGTTGTGTATATTTAGCTGCAATAGTTTCTTAAACAAGAAGGCAAGAGGAAATCTGATTTTAAATAATTGGCTCGGATGTAACAGATTATGTGAAAATTAATAATTGTAAGTCTCGTATCTTTATCAGCCAAATATTGAGTATGCTGTTAGAAGAAATTTTGTCTCAATTGGAAACCTATAATGGAACATTTCCCCGTTTAGCTTTAGAGAGCGCTATTGAACAAAAAACCGAAATTACTCCAAAATTGTTAGAGATATTGGAAGAATGTAAAAACAATCTAGAAGATTTATTAGAAGATTCAACATACTTCTTACATCTTTACGCACTATATTTACTAGCTCAATTTAGAGAGGAAGCAGCTTACCCATTAATTCTCGACTTTTTCTCAATTCCCGGAGATATAACCTTAGATGTAACAGGAGACCTAGTAACAGACGACTTAAACAGAATAATTGCCTCAGTATTTGACGGAAATCTTCAGCCATTAAAACAACTAATAGAAAACCAACAAGCTAATGAATACGTTAGAAGTGCAGCGTTAAAATCATTAGTAACATTAGTTGCCGAAGAAATTATACCTAGAGAGCAGCTTATTCAATATTTTGCAGAGCTTTTTTCCAGAGAACCCGAAACTCAACCAGACTTTATTAAAACTAAATTGGTAATCAATAGTTGTAAACTTGGCGCCGTCGAGTTAAAGCCACAAATTGACGAAGCATTCGAGTTAAACCTAATAGATGATTTATTTATAGACCAAGAGAGCGTAGATGATACATTTCAAAAAGGTACAGAAGCAGCACTCATCAAACTTCGTCAAAATCGCCAATTTACCTTAATTACCGATATAATCACTGAGATGAAATCATGGGCTTGTTTTCGTAATGATAAATTAAAACAAAATAATAGCGTCTTCTCTAGCCCATCAGGATTTACTAATTCATTTAAGCCAGGGAAAGCTGAAGCTAATAAAAAGAAAAAAATCCAAAAAGAATCCCGTCGAAAAAATCGAAATAAGAAAAAATAGTATAAATGTTCAAATATGCCCCTCTATCTCGCACCTCTAAGTAAAAACTACACAACAGATAATATAGAGTAACAAAAATAACATTTTTTTTAGTCCTCTTCAAGAGGACTTTTGCTGTTAGCATACGGGTTTGCAACACGCACAGCGGGTTAGAACGCAGCGAATAATTTACAATTACTGAGTATTATTAACTTAGAGAGAATCCTGCAAAATGTCAGTTTATACAGAGTTAACGTTCTGATTCGATCTGTTTTTTCTGCATTCTAATAAGTTTTTGATGTTCTTGCTGTAGCTCAGATGCTGCTTTCATAACTAACTCTCTAATCTCGGTTGGTGTACGTTCAGTCAGAGTAGCGTTGATGCTTTGTTTTATTTCCTCTAATGGTCTTCCTGATTGCAGTAAGTGTTTGACTATCTTTATGTCCTGTTGGTTGGCTGCTTCAAGTTCTCTGTTTAAGGATGTTTGTTGATGCGCGCGCTTGGAGTTTGTAATATCAGTAGTGTCTGTATTAATGTTTGTGTCGATGGGCAAGTTGCTGTTTTCTTGTTTTGCTGGCGCCGCATTATGTACCAACTGTTTATCGCTTATATCCTGGTAACTTACACCTTTGTGCTTTTGTAGTCCCGTCCATGTGTATGCTGCTCCTAGGTGAGAACCACTAAATGCTTGTCCTGATAATTTGTAGCTAATGCCTTTTGACTTGCCGTTACGAGTCAAACCGTGACGAACTTCTACGCCAAGTTCAAGTAATCGCTCTATAAATTTTGACATTGTTGGGTGGTCGGTAGTGGCGCCGTCAATTATTTTTTGGAGTTTAACTTTTATTGGCTGTTCTGGGGGTGCTTCTCTTAAACCTTTGGAGTACTCGGCTTGCTCTCGTTCTACTCGGCGGTGTTGTCCTGTGCTGGCTGTACGCTCTAGTTTCTCATGGCTGGATGGTACTGGTTCTAAGTTATACTCTTGTTCTAGCTGCCGAACTATTACTTCGCTGCGCTTGTAGTCCCATCCATCATGTACGCATTTGCCATCGTTTAGTTTGATGCGGCTTGCCACTATATGTATGTGGTCGTTGTCTTTGTCACTGTGGCGGTAAACTACGTACTGGTTGTTGTTAAAGTTCATGCCTGTTAAGTAGCGCTCGGCAATTTCGTTCCAGGTGTCGTCAGGTAAATATTCACCCGGCGCCAGTGAAAGCGATACGTGATAAACTGCTCTCTCAACGTTTGGGTTTAGCTGTCGTGAAAATCTAAACTCGGCTGCTAGTTCTCGCGGGTTTCGACCTGACATATTTCCACCAATTAGTTCGGCTTCTTCTTTGTTCTCGACATATTCGAGTAAACCGCGAAAGCCTCGTCCTTTAATTTGCTTGGCTATCATTGTTCGTTTAATGCTTCGTTGTGGTCCTAGTCGTCTAAGTCGTCTTCGTCTTCAAGGAGTGACTCATCACTCGATGTAATTTCTCGGCGTATTTGATGCAGTATTTCTCGAAGTGCTTCTAACTCGTCACACGAATATGGTGGTTTTTGCCCCAGTTTTATTGCCGCGTTAGCGGATGCTGTTAGTTGATTGATGTTGTTTCCAATTCTCCCTAGTTCAATGTAAGTGTCTATGGCTATTTTAGTAACTCGCTTCGGTAATGGACGCAGTAGTGCGTTACGTCTAAATAACTCTGAACATGAGAGTCCGGCTTGGGATGCTCTCGAATGAATCATCTCAAATTCCAAGTCGGATACGCGGATTTGCATTATTTTGGTGCGAACTATTGAGCGTGACATGGGTTTTTCTTTAATCAAAGTGTGTTCATTTAAGGGTTGCTGATGGTGTGCTTGTAGATGGCGCCTGTTGTGTTGTCAATTTGGGCGTAGTTAAGGCGCCTGTGGTGTTCAAGATTGGACGTAATTAAGGCGCTCGATACCGAAGCCGGGGGTTTCTTAAGGGGGTATCCCCCTTGAGCCAGTCTGCCCGTACCGAGCGTAACGCTCTGGTAAAACGTAAGTTTTAGGGCATGGCTGGCTCCCTACCGAGGCGCCGGGGGTCACGGAAAATTTGGAGCATGGGAGCTGTGGGTTAATCACGGAGGATTTTGGAATAACCAGGCGCCTGTGATTATAAGTTAACTGTGAGACAAACGAAAGCGCGGGCGCCTGTGAATATAAGTTAACTATAGATAACTTATAAGAGAAAGTTTTAGAGGCGCCTGTGCGGATGAGAATGAAAGTGAATTGTTATCGAATATTCTAACTAGTTTTTTGGAACAAAATACTTTGATTGCTTGGAATTTTAGATATAAACTCACTCTAATAATTGATATACGGCATATCTACCTTTAGGTATAAAATTTGTCAAAATGTTATAATTTTGTTTGAATTAATAAAAAAAATGATAACGAAGTGTTAAAAGAGAAGTACGGTAACTGTTAATCGAGGTAAAACAAAAAAAGAGATTGAATTATCTTTACTGGGAGTCGTTATCTCCGTGACACAAGATAGAGTTTCTAAATCTAAAATTCCAGAGGCGTTAGATGCGCTGAGGGCTTTGGGTGCAAAGGAATTAGACGATGTATCGGCGCGCGATGCTATTAGGAAGATGCGCCGACAGATTGAAAGGGTGCTGCGGTTAGGTTATAGCTATTCTGAGGTTTCAACTACGTTAGCTTCTTTGGATATCCATATTAGTGGAGAACGCATTAAATACCTGCTCAACGATATCCGGAAAAAAACTCGTAAAAAATCTAAGTCCTCTCTAGGGGACACTCGTGGGAGCGAGATAGATAACAATATACGTGCGGAAGTTGAAGAAATGCCTGTCTCTTCTAACCCAACTGAGACTGCACAAACTAACGGTAAGTCATCCAGAAATGGTCAACCACAATCTAAGGTAACACAACCAAATAAAGCAAATTCAACTGATAAACGTTCCCTAGCCACAAACAACAATACTGACGCTAACAATACTAATTCCTTAGCCTTCAAACCCCAATTAATAAACGACGAAGATTTGTAATTGACCGAAAAGGAGCTTTTGATGGTTGCCAAAACAAAACAAACTACTGCAAAACAAACCACAGCGAAACCAAAATGCACTGGACGGTTAGTGCTAGTAACCGGGGATAAAGGTGGAACTGGTAAAAGTGTAATGGCGAGAATTCTTTTGGATACTTACCGTCATAGAAATATAAATTGCATCGCTTATGAGTGCGACCAGTCAAACCCACAACTATATCGGCACTACAATCAACTTCCTCCTGGAGTGCAAACGTTGAAGTTAAATCAGCGTGGTGGTGCCGATGCTTTGCAGGATGATTTAGGGCGTTTTTCTCCCAAAGTTTCGTTGGTGGACTTACCTGCTGGAGCGGCGGAATATTTTGAGGAAATAGCAAATGATATTTGTCTGTTCGAGAATGCACAGCGTATGGGATACCGCATCACAATGGTTTCTGTGTTGGGAAGGGTAAAAGATAGCGTCGTGCAGTTAAAACGGTTAGTAGATTTTTGTGGCGCCCAGGTAGATTATGTGGTGGCTAAAAATCTTTACTGGGGTTCGGAAAATAAGTTTATTCGGTACGACAATTCCAAAGTGCGCTCAACTATCGCTGCGTATGGTGGAGTAGAGTTACTATTACCAGAGTTGTTTGATGATATTTTCGACTTTATCGACTCCAATGATTTAACTTTCCGTTTAGCATTGGAACATGATGCTTTAACTGTGAGTAATAAATCCCGGATATTTGGTTGGATTGATAAAGCAGAAACTCAGTTAGAAAAAGCAGCAGTACAGTTGGGGTTAGATTAATGGCTGCAACTAATAGAAACAGTAAAAGCGGTAAAAATAATAATGCCGATAAATCTCATTTAGATAAACTTTTAGAGGATAAACCTCCAGAGTTTCAAACTAAAGTGTTGCGGTTCGCGCTTGACTCCGGAATGAAACAAGATGACCCAGCGTTTCGGTTGGTGCAATATATTGGATATTTAGCACAGCTAACAGAAACAGCCCCAGAAGATTGGAAAAATTTGTTTAAAAAATTACAAGGGGAATTATCTGAGTGGGCGGAACTAACGACGGAACAATTAGCAGCGGCAGCCGACCAGAGCGAGACAATCAACAATCTGGCTCAATCTTGCAACAGGCTTGGGACAGCGTTGAACGCATTAGACTCAACCTCGCAGCAACAGTTGGAGCAATTGACGGACTTGAGCGAAGCCTCCGAGAGTTTGAAAAGCGTCGTTGGGGAAATACCAACGTTGAAAAAACTATTGACTCAATTGAATCAAACCCTCGAAGAGAAACAGTTGTTGAAAGTGGAATTGACAACTGCTCAAATGGGGGAATTGAAAAGGGAGATTTCGATAACTCAAGCGAACAGGGAGTTGACCGAGATAAAGGGGGAGATTTGGGATGTAGCACAGAACCAGAGGCGCCTGATGTCGAAAATAGAACAATTGACCAACCCTCAAACCCAGAAAAGCAGACGAACGCAAATGCTAACTCGCATATGGCGCCAGTTGGAAAACGCGGTTTTGACTTGGATTTGTGAATTAAATTTATCGTTATCCTGGGTGGGGGCAATATTTTATATATTCTTTTTCTCCCTGCTTTTGGCACTTTTCACCAGGGCAACTTTTCAATTGGTACCTGTATCATTACCTGAAATTACACAACATCAGATTTATAAAACTCAAAAACAGGTGGATTATATATATACTAAAATACAGCGAATTGAAAAGCATTTAGAGAGCGAGAAGAAAGGGAAACCAGCGCGAACCGCGTTCAACTACTAAGATTTATAAATCACATAGCGACACATGAATAAATGCTTCCGGGTTGACTATGGCTAAAGAATTGCTTCTATCAAAATCCAGATTGTGAATTACTTTATCGACTTTGTAATTATACCCTTTATACCTAACAAACTCTCCCACACATGGAACTCTCGACATCTCAATTTCCTCTAGAGCTAGAGACTCTGTATGGTTATTCAGCTTACCAATTTTTTCTACGGGTATATAAACGTGAACAAATACAAGAGCCACTTGGTTTCTCCTTACAGTAATTTTTCGTTTGTATATGTAATTAATGGTGTTTGTTGGATAAAAATACTCAGCGCGGGAAACGAATAATCGTTTCTTGATAGCCATTTAATTCAACAGTCCAGAATTGAAATTCTTCATCAATGTCGTCTACTACTTTATACTGCGCTACGTTTTTCATTGTAAAATTAGTAGTCAAAGCATAATATCTACCTTCTTTATTTACATGTACCGCAATGCTTGATTGCCTGTTTGTGAGTTTTGATGCTGCTAATTTTAAATTAGATAAATCATCTTCATTCGGTTGGCTGTCAACCAAAATAATAACTTGTACGTTCATAAATCAAGTTGCGTTTACTTCATGATACAACCCCTCTTTCTCGTCATATCTCCAGCCACGTTTAACGTTGTCTTTGTCTCTTGTCCATGCTTCAAACTCTTTGGCACTGAGAGTATTACGTTTTTCTGTTAGCGTTGAAACTGTCGTACTAAGTCTAAAAGCCAGTTTTTTCTCATCCAAGGGGTCAATTTTAATTGGTTGAGTGTTATATGGTTGAGAATAACTTGATTTCCGAGACTTTGATGCATTTATACTACTTTGCATCACCAATAACGCACCCTCGAATTTTGCTAGTTGGTTGGTGACGGTTTCAAATTTATTTTCTAATGCTGTTAATCTGCTTTCATGCTCAGGGTTGGCGCCGACATTTGTATTTTGTTTCAGGCGCCAAAATTCTTCTTCTAATTCGTATAGACGTATTTCTACGCTCCCTTCTACACCAGGGATGTCACCCAAGACATGATTTAACCCTTGTATTACGAGGTCGGTGGCAGTAGTAAGTAGTTAGACAAAATTAATTACATAATTTTCTCCAAATTCTCTAAGGATTTTTTCAACAGATGCAACAAAAGTTTGCCAACTCGAATAAGCAGATATTTAAATCCATTCATATTTGATAAATCGCCAGAGAATTTCAATCAAATTTAATTGTGGCGAATATGATGGTAATTCAAATATTGTAATCCCACGCTCCTGCCATTCTTCAATTTTATCGAATATGGCATTGCTTGTATGAATAGAAGCTTTATCAACAACAATTACTGTTGGTTTATCTACTGTAGAAAAGAAAGTATCAATACAATGAGCAACAACATCTGAATTAATACTTTGTGATGAGACATAAGTTTCAAGATGGTTATTTCTGTTCATAATGCCCAATACATTTAGGCGCCGACTACGATTACTTGGAATTGGTAAATATTCTCCAATATTTTGCCAACCATAAGGGACAGAAGGAATTAAGCAGAATCCAGTTTCATCTAAATAATATAAATCTATTTTACCCTCTGAATCTAATTTTTTTAACTCTTCGAGTTGTGCCTTCTTTTCCTTATATTCTATAGGGTCTGGCTCTCCACCAACATCTCTACGCATTCGATGCCAACTCATAGATAAATTTTGAATTATTCTTTTAATTGTTTTAGTACTTACCTCAATTCCCCATTCTTCTTTAACTTTTTGTAATACCTTTTTTAACTGTCTTGGTTCTTCATCAACCCACTTTTTAATTATTTCTTCCTGTTCGTCGCTAAATATTCGCTTACTACCTCTTCCAGGCTTGTTGTACAATCCGACTATTCCCTCTAACTCCCAACGGTCAAACCAGTTATAGATTGTTTTGTAACTTACCTGAAAAATCCTTATCAACTCTTTCATTTTTTTGCCACTTGCTGCTAGTATCAAGCAATGCGCTCTCTGTCGTACCTGATGATGTCGGCTTTGACGATAAATTCTTTCTAGCAATTTAAGTGATAGGGGATTGATGTCTCTAATGAATATCATATAAAATCTTAATAAATGCACCTTTTTGGTCTCCAATATTCTACCACGTATTTATGTAATTAATTTTGTCCAGTTACTTATTAAGTTCAGCAGCTTTAGCACGAAGCGCGTCGGCTAAGGGTTTCGGCAACTTAAAGTTGATAGATTCACGCTCGACCTTTGCCATATCTACACCCTCGTATATACCCTGTGTAGATTTTACGATGAAATGGGCGCCGTTCGTGCAATGCATTTCTCCCAAGGAGGTAAAGCATGAAAGTTATAGTTCGAGATGCGGAAGTTTTCAGAAATATCGAACTAGAAAAATTAAGGGACTATCTCCAATCTCATGGATGGCGCCTCGACCGTCCATTTCTAGATAATGGTACGATTTGGTTAAAGAAAGAACCGCAACGAGGCGAATTTGAAATATTGTTACCCAATAGTCAAGATTTGGGTGATTATGTTTCGCGTGTGTGTGAAGCTGTAGAAACCCTTGCGACTGTTCAAAATCGCTCACAATTAGAAATTATTGGCGAACTTATTACCAATTATCCTAATATCACTCTTCAAGGATTAGTAACACAAATTACATCTTTTAATGGAGGCACAATAAGCGGTGATATTACATTATTTGGTGTGGTTGTTGACAAATTACGTCCAGTTAACACTACACTAACTGACCATGAATATATTCTCGCAATTAAAGCATATACCGAACGCTTACCAGTGTTGTGTACAGGTGATTTAATCAAAGAAAACGATATATTTATTCTCACAAATCCCCAACAATTCCACCTTGACATTTAATATCATGTTAGAGATTCAAGTAAACCTGACATATCTAAAACTCTCTGTGAGTAAGTTTCCGCTTGTTTGGCTACTTCTTCTCGACGAAGTTCATCTAACAAAATATTATCTAAATTAAGTTGCCAGCGCGCGAGTTGAACTTGAATATTAACTAATTCTTCAGCTTGTTCTGGTTCAATTTCTGGTGCTATCCACTCAATAAACCATTCTGTCTCATCTATTACAACCTCTACACCTTTTTTGAACGCACTATTACAAAACGAGCGAACGCGCGCTAGGTTGGAAGCGATATGTCCTAAGCGGTGTGAAATATCTTCGCTAAGGAAACTTGCTTTTTTTTCATCTAAAGTCGATTTGGTATCCACCTATTAAATCCTCAGTAATTCTTTTTAGACGTTCTTTCATTGCTGCGTCTTGAATTATCATCGAACGATTATTTTGGCTTGGACGAATGTTAATAATCGATGATTATAATATCAAAACATTAGAGTACGCAGCCTTTGGTGTCGATGAATACTGGATTGTTGACCCGTTAGAAGATAAGGTGACAGTCTGCTTGCTACAAGGAAAAGTTTACAATCAAACAGTATTTACTGGAAATCAACAAATTGTGTCGCTTACTTTCCCGCAAATTAACGCGACTGCCCAAAAAATACTGGCGCCGCAGCTTTAATATACGAGAATGCAAGAGCTTGTGCATCACTACTTATTCAAGAATATTTAAGTATTTATACAATTTTTAAAATTAAATTATACATGCTGTACATAAAATATTATACGCCGGACTCACAAAGCATTTTTTGTAATTTAGCCCTGTATTAAGTAATTATCTTAAAATTATAGTCACTATTATTACTTGAATGCTTGTTTGTATACAGTTACGATTGTTGTCGCGCTCCAAGGCGCGATGTCTAACGCAATCGATACATTGTAATAATCAATACTCAATAGATTTGTAATCCGTCATTAAAAATTAACCCGCGTGTGGTTCAAACCACTAATAGCAAAAGTCCTCTATAAGAGGACTGACGATAAATGAGCAATTTTTACTACTTGCATTTAAACTTTTAGTGGTTTATACAGTCTTTGTGTAAGATGCTAATTAATGGACTTGCGTTTGACTTTTGCTATGTCCGCATTTTGTATTGTGTGAATAATTAGGTGCAAAGGGCACCTTTGGAGTGTTGCTTCATTTTCACAGCATGTAGTTAAAATAACTATAATCGATATGTTACATTTCAGTATTGGCTGATGACCGAGGAAGAATTGCTACAGGTAATAGAACAAGCCGCAGCAGAGGGAGTGACAGAATTAGACCTCTCTGGTAACGGGTTAACAGCTTTACCACCTGAGATTGGTAAGCTGACTCAACTCAAAAAGCTGATTCTCGGTAAGTATGAGTATGACGAAGATGGTGAGTTTCTTGGTGCTATCGGAAATAATTTGAGTTATTTACCGAAAGAAATTGGATTGCTCAATCAACTTGAAGAACTTCAAGTTGCCCGGAATAGACTGAGTAATATCCCAGCAGAAATAGGGCAATTATTTAACTTGCGAACCCTCGACATTACTAGAAATGAACTGAGTAATATCCCAGCAGAAATAAAGCAATTAGTTAACTTGCAAACCCTCAACCTTGGTTGGAACCAATTGAGTAGTATACCAGCAGAAATAGGGCAAATAGTTAACTTGCAAACTCTCGACCTTAGTTGGAATCCACTGCGTAGTATACCAGTAGAAATAGGACAACTTTTTAACTTGCAAACTCTCGACCTTAGCGCAAATCCATTGGGTAGTGTACCACCAGTAATAGAGCAACTATTTAATTTGCAATCGCTGACTTTAATGGGAAATAATCTAAGTAGTATCCCATTAGAAATGGGAAAACTTATTAACTTAAAATATCTTAACCTTAATGTGAATAAACTGAGTGTTATCCCATTAGAAATAGGAAAACTTGTCAACTTAGAATTCCTTACTCTGGGCAGTAATCAACTGAGTAGCTTACCAGCAGAGATGGGTAGACTGATAAACTTACAATTCCTTGACATGAGCAAAAATCAACTGAGTAGTTTACCAACAGAAATAAAACAACTTAGCAAACTTAAAGAACTTGATTTACGTGGAAACCCAGTCCCTGTTCCACCAGAGATTTTAGGAAAAAAAGATATTGTATTTGGAGAACCGGGGGATGTTAAGGAAATACTTGATTTTTACTTTCGAGTGCAAGACCCCAAAGAAACAGAACACCTCTATGAAGCAAAGTTATTAATTATTGGTGAAGGGGGTGCAGGTAAAACCTCTTTGGCTAAGAAAATTAAAGATGAAAGCTACGAACTTCAATCAAGTGAGAAGTCAACTGAAGGTATTAATGTTATTCAGTGGAAGTTTCCGCTTGACAATGGTCATGAATTTCGCGTTAATATTTGGGATTTTGGTGGTCAGGAAATCTACCACCAAACCCACCAATTTTTTCTTACCCAACGTTCTCTTTATGCTTTAGTCGCTGATACGCGTAAAGAAAATACAGATTTTTATTGGTGGTTGAAAGTTGCCGAACTTTTAAGCGATAATAGTCCTGTTTTGATTATTAAGAATGAAAAGCAAGACCGTGAAACTGAGGTAAACGAGCGTCAGTTACGCGGAGAATTTACGAATTTGAAAGAAGTTTTAGCAACTAATTTAGCAACAAATCGTAGTTTAGCTGAAATTAAAGAAAAAATCAAATTTTATATCAGTAGTCTTCCTCATGTTGGTGATAAGTCACCTTTACCAAAACTCTGGGTGCGGGTTCGTGTAGCTTTGGAAAATTATTCTATAACTCGCGATTATATCGAGCTTAGTGAATATTTTCAACTTTGTGAAACTAATCAATTGACTGACCGCAAGGACATGCTGCGGTTAAGTCGTTATCTGCATGACCTTGGTGTTTGTTTGCATTTCCAAGACGATTCGACGCTGAAACATTATGTTATTCTTAGACCAGAATGGGCTACAACTGCGGTTTATAAAGTTTTAGATAATAAAACCGTTAAACAAAATCTGGGATGTTTTACTCAAGAAAATCTTGTTGATATTTGGCAAGACAGTAAATATGCTGAGATGCGAGATGAACTACTACAATTAATGATGCGGTTTAAGCTCTGCTATCAAATTCCTAGCCGTCCTGGTAACTACATTGCACCGCAATTACTCGATATTGAGCAACCTGAGTATTATTGGGATAAATTTCATAATCTCGTTTTGCGCTACAAGTATGATTTTATGCCCAAAGGTATTCTCACGCGCTTGATTGTAGAAACACACCCTTGGATTGAAAATCAAAAACTCGTTTGGAAAAGCGGTGTTGTTCTTAATAAAGATGAAACGCGCGTTGAGGTCGTTGAAAATTACAATCAACGAGAAATTAAAGTTAGCGTATCTGGAAACCGCAAAAAAGAGTTACTCGCAGTTGTTACCCACGAACTAGAAAAAATCCATCGTTCTTTTGAACGTTTGCAATATCAAACTTTGGTTTCATGTAACTGTGAAGAATGTACAGTCAGTGAAAATCCTTATGCTTATCGGTTAGAAAATTTACGTAAGCGTTTAAAAGCTGGTAAATATCAAGTTGAATGCGAAGAAAGTTATGAATCTGTAGATGTTCGCAGATTGATTGATGATGTGAATTTGTCACGTAAGCAAGATTATCGGGAATCTCAAGTCCAAAATACTCCATTACAACGGGAATTGGAAACAGAGAGGCAGAAATCTTTAAATATAAATAGAGCTACTATAAACTTATCTGGTCAGCAGTATAAAAAATTACGGGATGCTTTGGTTGATGCTTTTCCTACCAAATCTTCATTAGAGCAATTTTTATTATTTGAATTTGATAAAAAGTTAGATGTGATTGCAGGGGGTAATGATTTACAAGAAATTGTCTTTAATGTAATAAAAACGGCAGAAGCTCAGGGATGGGTTGAAGAATTGATTTCTGGCGCCAAAGAGGGTGGCCGCCGAGATACGTGCAAAATGGGACACGATGCAAAGTTTTGTTAAGATACTTGCAATAAATTAGCCTTTAT
>NZ_RSCL01000048.1 GCF_003991905.1 Dulcicalothrix desertica PCC 7102
CAGCGTGTAAAATTTAACTCTAACGTCTCTTATTAACTTTTCGTTACATAGTTAGGAATTTTGGCGCCGACTTACTTATAACGACCTGGAATATCCCTTTGAAATCTTAATTCAGAAAATCCGTGCATGTATTGGGAGCAATTAAACAATGTCAGATAACATACTCAACCAACTTCGTAACAAACGCAATCGCGCAACTGTTCCAGAAAGAATTGACGCACTCGTTCCCAAGTCAACCGAACCAGAAGTACAACCTGTAACAGTCGCCGAAAACAATAATAATATAAATACGCTTGCATCCCTCAAAGCCGAACTTGAACAATACCCCGAAACACGGCGCCATTCGGCTATTGTGTTAGAAAAAGACCTTGACTCTCAACTAACCCAATTTTGCAAAGACAAAGGAATCACAGTAGAAACATTTCTAGAAGCAGCTTGGACAGTTGTAAATGCAGATGAGGCACTCGTAGAAAAAATTACCACAGAAGCGAAACGAAGATACGACCAACGCAAGCGAGTGGGTCAAATTAAACGGTTAATAACCATGTTAGGCAATTCTTACTGACTCCCGTAGTTTATAATGATAATGTTACATATAGAGAATTTTTGATTATATGAATCTCCCTGTTAATCTTCAACAAGAAGTTGAAAAATGGGCAAGCTCTCAGGGTATCTCATTAGAGGAGTTTATTATTCAAACTGTTGCTGAAAAAATTTACCGACTCAACGAGCAAACTCAAGAACCATCACAAGAAGAACCAACTACTTATTACGAAGGTAATGTTTTAGTAGTTGATGCTCCACTACCCTCGCATTTTGACCTTGTTACCTTTATAGATGATATGCGTAACGAACGTATTCAGGAGCTTATGCCTTAATGAAAGTCATGTTTGATAGTTCTGTAATAGTCGCTGCACTAGTTGTTAGTCATCAAAGTCATTCCGCTTGTGTGCAGCGACTAAACCAAGCATTACAACAAAATATTCAGGGGGTCATTTCTACACATAGTTTAGCAGAAATTTATTCTGTTATGACTCGTTTACCTATTCAACCAAAAATTAGCCCTCAATTAGCACAAAAACAGCTTACAGCTAACTTAAAAAATTTTGAATTCGTTCCGTTATTGGTTGAAGATTATCAAGCGGCAATAGCTCAAATGGTATCTCTAAATATCCCCGGAGGAGGAATTTTTGATGCACTAATTGCACAAGCAGCGCTAAAAGCAAATGTTGACCAACTGCTAACACTAAACCCTAAGCATTTCACCCGTCTAAACGAAACAATTGCTAACCTAGTACAAGTCCCTCAATAGACTTTACTTGGGGTCGGGAATTACTTGAATTAATCCAGTTTTAAAAGCTACATCGTAAGTGATAACAGGCAAATTTTCAATTTCAGCAGTAGCCATAATCATACGGTCAAAGGGGTCTCGGTGGTCAATTGGCAAACTTCCTGCTCTAAGTGCATGAACTGTAGTGATGGGAATTTCAATAAATTTAGCCTGCTGCAATATTTGCGAATATTCCTCAACAATTTGTTTCGCTTCGGGTAATTTACCAATACGGTATTTAGTAGCAAAGTGCTTTTAACTCCCGAAGAATTAGAGGCAATCAATATTGCTGCTCAAAAAGTTTCATAGCGCAGTTTTATCCAAGTAGCACTTATGAATAATATTACATATAAAAATGCAGGTGTAAGATAATCAGTTAGGTGTAGCGAACTGCAAACATAAACACTTAAAACTGCAAACAAGTCAAAATTGAAACCACATTAACTGCAAATAAGGGGGGTCTCAAAACCACATTATCTGCAAATCAAACCACATTAGCTGCAAACAAACCACATTAACTGCAAATAAACCACATTAACTGCAAATAAGCTGTAATGCTTGGAAATAGTGGATTATAAGATTTTGGCGCCTGCGTGTGTCCAAAAAATACGAACTTTTAAGCTGGACACATGTGTCTATTTATCTATATATATAGTGGACAACAATAAAACAAAAAAATCTGGATGTAGTATTCTCCGTTTTTACAAGGTTTATAACTAGTAGACTGAATCAAATAACATTACGCATACAAAGGAATTCCAATTTTCAACATCTGGTCTCTTAAATCTTCAGTTCGACCAGGAGGTAACTGGGAGCGCAAAAAAGAATTAACTTCACTTACTCGTATATTTAATAACTCAGCTAACACCTTAGCGTTATATCCGTGTCTAATTAAACGAGGCTCTAAATCGTTAAGTCCAGTAGCTAAAACAGCTTCAAGTATGCCAACAGTGACAGGTTTGGTTGCAGCTTGGTAAGCTTTCTCAAAGGATAAACGTAGGTAATGTTCGATTTGTAATGGAGTTGTTAATCGTTCTGCTAAAAATGCAATCGCCTCATCTGTAATTAAATCTTCGGGTATACAGTCAGAGTGAATACACTCACCCAATAGCCATTTTATATACTCAGTCTGATGACCTCGAATACCTTCAAAGCTAAATACATCTGTCCTGGCACCAATTTCTTCCAAAGATGGTCTTAGTAAATCATTTTTGAGTTTAGGATGCCCAATTAGAACTACGGATAAATTACAACCATTCTGACGTATCAATTCAATCAAACGTTTAATTTTGACCAACGTACTGTTATTAAGGTCATGGGCTTCATCTACGAAAAGGACTACGGTTTTACGGCATTTTTGAATCAATGCTAATAATTTTCGTTCCCTTTGTTCTGGTTGGGTTGGTGCTTTTCCATCCTTCTCCGTACTCAAATCGCAAAACAAAGCAGTCATTAAAACCCCCAAATTGACTTTATCTTTATCAACTGCAAGGCTGCGAGAGGTAATAATGTCTTTTTCGGAAACTAATTCTGATTGCAGGCGCTGTAAAGCGGTGGTTTTACCGCAACCAACAACACCCGTTATCGCAATTAAGCGACTTTGCCTGATTTGTAACTTCAGTTCTTTAAATAAATTCGTCTGGTCTTCAGTTTCAAAATACCCCACATGGTCTAAAGTACGTTTGAGACCAAAATAAGTCATGACATCACTCAGCATTATTTGTACCAGGTAAAGGATTAAAAAAATCTCGCACCTGCTTCATAACCTCCTGTTTATTGAGGGTGCTGGTACAAACCGCGTCAATATAAGTCACCTGTTCGGGCGTAAGTTTAGCTAACGGACGTGCTAAATATTCAGCTATAGCTAGTTTTGCCGCAATCGCTGTGCTGAATGTCAGTTCGGTGAATGGATTGGAGTCAACAAAAGGTTTTATTTTCAGTTCTTTTGTATCACCTAATATTGTTACATCCCCTATACCAATAGCCGAACTTGGCAAGGAAAGCTGTCTAGCCAAAGCTTCAATTCGGTCAGCCCGTTTCTGGGTTCGCGTTTTCTTAAAACTACGGTAGCGATGCAGGGGAATTGGGCCATTCACAGGAAGAAAGGGACCATAGCGACGTTCAGAATGTTCTACGTACAGTTCGTTATCGAACAAACCCCACCAAAGAATTACTGTTTCCCCTGCTAAATCCGGTTCAACCTCATAAGCCACACCCTCAACTGTGACGCGAGCATCAATGCCAACCTTACGACGTTCGGGTGAACGTGCATAAGTACAGAAACGTTCCCATTGACACATTCCCCTAACCCCATCGTCGGGCTGGTTATCTATCCAATCTTCAATTCGCGAATGGGGTTCGCTGCGATGGGTACGACTGTTGTAATGCAGCAAGAACTTCATCAACCAGGCATTTGCCTCGGCTTCTGTCTCTGGTTCATGCAAGTGGTAGAGAGTTTCATGCATTTCTTTAACGGTACGAAATGGTCGTTCCACTTTCCCCTTGGAACGAGCCGTCACCCGTCGCCCATCTTTGCCGTTGGGTAAATGGGTACGTACATCAATCCCCAAATCTTTCATTACTTTTTGAAATACCAAGCTTTTAGCGATAGGACCGTTATCCATATAGAGCATTTGGGGAATGCCCTCAAAGGGTAAGTTAGGTTCCGCCTTTTTTGACATTGCAGCAAACATAAACCGCAGCGCTGCTTCTACGTCCTCACCGTAAACACCGTGATATTCCTGGTATGCAACACCACTACGGTCATCGACTACGCTATAAAGCATTAATAAAGGATGTCCTCGCCCCGGTTCTATCCAGGCTGGTGCTTTGACGTGTTTAAGGTCGCTCGGACTCAAGTCAAAATGCCAACATTGGTTACTGTATTCGGCTTGGAAGCGAACAGCAGGTGGCTGTCGTATCAAGGTATCGCGGTCGTAACCCCATTTTTTCAGGTAACGGTTGACGGTCGTTGGTTTTAATAGTCCTGCTGGAGCTGTGACGTGACCGTCTGGAGTATTGATACCGTCTTCTTCTAAAAGACGGATTGCTTGCACCGTAGATAAATGGCGCCCTTTGCGGTTTGATGTACGTATCTTAATGGCAGCAATTATTTCACAGTAACGTTCTAGTCCGGCTTTGGGAATCACACGGGGGACATCGCGGTCAGCACGACGCACTGAGCGAACCTGCATATCCTCTCGTAATGCCCGATACACAGTATCTTCGGAAATGCCATAAAGGTGAGCTATTTCCTGAACTAACAGCCTACGTTCCTTACTGCGTGGTGGTAGTTGGTTCAGACGACGACGCAGGTCTACTACCGTTTCTGCTGGTATTTGTTTCTTGGGCATCCTATAATTTCGACCCCACTTTTTCTCGTGGATGGAGATGCTTACGTTCCAACCAATCTTAGAGAGTGGAGGGGGAACAATCGACAAGTTTGGCTATCGAGCGCTTGCTGATACCTTTGTTCAGATAGTTACGAATTTCTGCTTCACGAGTATCCAATTTCAAGTGTGTTGATTGTCGCCCTTTGGGTCGCCCCAAGATTTTTCCTTCAGCTTTGCGTTTGGCGAGGGCTTCGGTTGTTCTCAGTACAATTAATTCACGCTCGATTTCTGCTGCCAAGCCCAAAACCGTTGCTGTAATTCGGCTTTGCATGGAACCATCTAATACCATGCCTTGTTTCGCAATATGAACACTAATTCTACGGCGCACACAGCACTCCAGCATTTCTAATACTTGTAGGGTGGAGCGTGCCATGCGGCTAACTTCTGAAAAAATTACGACATCTTCAGCAACAGCCGTTTGGGTCAGCAGCAATCCGATACCTCGTGACTCCCATTTCTCCCGCCCAGAAACAGTATCTTCTATAAATTGAATAGGACTCAAAGCATGTACGTTGGCATATTCCAAAATGCCATGTCGTTGGTTGTGCAGGTCTTGGTGGTCGGTAGATACTCTCAAATAAGCATAAATAACCATAATACACTCACTGTCGGTTTAAACCGCGATTTGTATTTAACCGAACGTATACAGTTCAAATTAAACCACAAATAGTGTACATATGTGTCCAGCTTAAAAGTTCGTATTTTTTGGACACACGCAGGCGCCAAAATCTTATAATCCACTATTTCCAAGCATTACAGCTTATTTGCAGTTAATGTGGTTTATTTGCAGTTAATGTGGTTTGTTTGCAGCTAATGTGGTTTGATTTGCAGATAATGTGGTTTTGAGACCCCCCTTATTTGCAGTTAATGTGGTTTCAATTTTGACTTGTTTGCAGTTTGAAGCGTTTATGTTTGCAGTTCGCTACACTTAGTGTTTCCATGAGTTCCGATAGGGAGACTTGGCGAAGTTGAGCGAGCTTGGCAAGGGCTTCGAGGCGTTGGGCGCCGAATTGTTCGATAGTGTTGCTGAGTTGGATCAGGGTGTTGTACTCAGCGTCCGTGAGAGTTTCGGCTTCTTTTTTCGCGCGAAGCGTTTGGTACTGAGCGCGGAGTTCTGGGTCAATACCTTGGTTAATTTTGTGGAGCAGTTGAGCTTCTTCCATTTTTTTGGAGGTGCAATTAGTTCAAGCACACGGTCAAATAACTATATATATTTGAATGTAACTCAACAGGTACCCATAACTGGTAAAATTTACTGATAGCAATTTTGATATCAGTATGAGCGAACCTGCACCCAAAAGCCAAATGCTTCGCGTACCTACTGCCTTGATTTCAGCAGTACGCGAATTATCACGGTTACATCGAGAAGGACACACAATCGCCCTCCTGCAAAGGCTTCAGGATGTAATTGCCGAATTTGATAGCAAAACTGTTATCAATTTTATCCCTACAAACACGAATACCAGGCGCCTGGAGGAAAAACTCGACCAACTCGAAACTCAACTAAAAAGCGATCGCCAAACCCTGCTGCAACAGTTAGAAAAAATCGAAACGGCAATTCGCACTACCAGAAGCAACCAAAACTCAAGAAGTCGCTCAAATTCTTATAACCCATTCCAGCAACCAACTGTCGAACTTGGAGCATTCCCCCACGAGAACTTAGCTCAACGGTTAGGACTAAACCCAGCAACCCTGTCAGCAGAAAGAGAAAAACTCAGCACCAAAGAATTTATTAGTTATACCCGCAACCGAGACCCGCGTTCGTTTGGGTGGGAGTGGAATGATAAAGATGGTTTGTACCATCCAGTACCGCAATAATAAAAATATTTTGTCATGAGTACCGAAATTATCATTACGTCAGAAGTGTTCGTTGCCTATTCCCTGTGTCCTCGCAAAGCATTTTTAATGCTGTTTTCTGATGATAAGGGAACTCCCCATGACTACTCCCGCATTATCGAAGAACGTAAAAGGACTCATCAAGCTGAGTATCTAGAGGTTTTTAAGCAAGAACATATTGGCGCCAAAAAATATGATAAAAATAACTTTAAGGGAAATGATTTTTTCGTTGAAGCAAGCCTTAAATCTGAGTATTGGGAAGCTCATTGCGATGTTTTAACAAAAGTTGATGCTTCCTCATCACGTCGTAATTCAATCTACGAACCGACAATTATTATTGGAACTTGCAGCATCACCAATGAACATAAAACAGAACTTTTATTTATTGGTAAAATTCTCGGACAAATTCAAAAACAGTTACCTGCTGTAGGCACAATTGTGGGAATGGATGGAAAGGCTCATCGAGTTAAACTGGAAAGTGGTTATAAATCAATAACTTCATTCCTTAAAACATTACAAGGATGGGTAGAAGAAAAGCCTATTGAACCTCCACCTTTGATTTTGAATAAGCATTGCCCATCCTGTCAATTTCGGGATTTATGTCGAGAACAAGCTGTCAAGGAGAATAATCTTAGCTTGCTCGATAGAATGACACCTAAAGCAATTCAAAAGTACCACAAAAAGGGAATATTTACCATTCATCAACTTTCGTATTTATTTAGACTCAGACGAAATAAGAAAAAGCGAAAAAGTAAATTACCTGTAAAACACAGCCTGGAACTGCAAGCTTTAGCAATTAGAGAGCAGAAAATATATATCCAGGAAATACCCTCATTATCTAGAAAACCAGTTGAGCTTTTTTTAGATATTGAAGGTATTCCCGATGAGAATTTTTATTATCTAATTGGTCTTTTGGTTTGCACGGCAGAGAATGCTTCATATCATTCATTTTGGGCAAATACAGCTGATGATGAAGAAAGCATTTGGAAGCAGTTGATTGAAAAAATTAACTCATATCCTGAAGCTGTAATTTATCATTATGGCAGTTATGAAGTCAAAGCCATTAATGAATTAGCAAAAAGGTACTCAACTGATTGTGAGTTAATAAAACAGCGTTTGATAAATCTTAACTCATATATTTATGGCAAGGTATACTTTCCGACTTATTCTAATAGTCTAAAAGCAATTGGCGATTTTATAGGAATTTATTGGACAGTTCCAAATGCATCTGGATTGCAAAGTATTGCTTGGCGATATCAATGGGAAGACAGCCAAGAAGTTGAACATCAGCAAAAGTTGATTCAATACAATCAAGATGATTGTCGCGCGCTCAAACTATTAGCAGATGAATATTGTAAAATTATAACAAATTCCGAATTGCAATCTAATATTGATTTCGCTAATCAACCTAAAAAAGAATCTACAGAAGTTGGCAAGAAAATTCACAACCAATTTGACACAATTCTTAAATTTGCTCATGCCGACTACGATAAGAAGAAGATAAGTCTTTCCAAAGATAATACTGATGAGAATAGCCAAATCAAAAAAAGAGGCGCACGACAGTATAAAAATTACAACCGAGCAGTTAATTCAAAAATAAACAAAGTAATTCATGTGCCAGCTTTAGAAGCATGTCCACAATGTAATAATGAACTTCTCCAAGAAAAACGCAAGATAATTTACAAAATAGTTATTGACCTTATTTTTTTTAAAACTGGATGCAGGAAAAATATTATCAAGTATATAGGTTATAAGAACTACTGCCCAATATGCAAAAAATATTCGGCGCCACCAAGTTTTTTTGGAATGGGTCGTCCTTGTTCTTATGGACATGGATTTAAAGCTTGGGTTGTTTATCAAAGACTTTTTCTTAGATTACCATATCAAATTATTGTGCAGGAAACCGAGGAATTATTTGGTGAAAGCATAGCCGAAGGAACAATTACTTATTTCCTAAAACAATTTTCTGAACACTATGCAGAAACTGAACTAATTCTTATTCAAAAAATTTTAGAAAGCCCTTTTATTCACGTTGATGAAACTCAGATAAGCATCAGAGGAATAAATCAATACGTTTGGGTATTTACCGACGGTAAACATGTAATATTCCGACTAACTAAGACGAGAGAAGCAGAAATTGTTCATGAAATTTTATCTGAATATAAGGGTGTATTAGTTTCAGATTTTTATGGCGGTTATGACTCTGTAAACTGTAAACAGCAAAAATGCTGGAGTCATTTAATTAAAGATATAAATGATGATTTATGGGACGCGCCATTTGATACTGAGTTTGAATGTTTTGTTTCTGAGGTAAGGAACTTAATTATACCAATACTTGAAACAGTTGAAAAATATGGCTTAAAAAAGAGACATTTAAGCAAGTTTAATAAAGTCGTAGAAAAATTCTATACTCAAAATATACTTGATAAAGTTTACCGCTCTGAATTAGCAGTTAAATATCAAAAACGCTTTGAACGTTATAGGCAAAGCCTATTCACTTTTCTTGAACAAGATGCTATACCCTGGAATAATAACACAGCAGAGCGCGCGATTAGACATCTTGCTATACAACGAAAAATATCAGGGTCTTTTTATGAATCTGGTGCTACCTCATATCTCGTTTTACTTGGAATTATGCAAACCTGTAGATTTCAAGATAAATCATTATTAAAATTCTTCATGTCAGGAGAGAAGGATATTGATAAATTTAAGTCCTCGAAGTAATTTTTTTATGGTTCATCGATAATTGATATATTCATTACTACTCGATTTTCTGATGGGTGCTTGTAATGAGGTTGGTTGATGGTTGGACATAGATAGTCAAAGGAATTATCGGTATATTCCAATTGCATATTGCGAGGTGCATCTAAAGCAATAATAGCATCTCCAATTTTCTCGCAGCGCCTACAATCACACGCTGTGGCGCCTGTTTTCAAGATTTCTTTAAGATTAGTTACAATATTAATAAATCCCCTTGTATTAGTATTTTTAGGTAATTGGGACGCAATTTGAATTAACTGCTCAATCGATTTTTTATATTCTACTAATATAAACTGGTCGATTTGACATTTACTTCTACAGCTTTTTATATCTCCAAATTCATCAGCAAACTTTTTTAGTCCTGGTGTTGGATTTTTTAAGTCAACACTAAGTGGAACCATTGCACGACTACAAGCTGTCAAATCTTTGTTGGTATTTTTAAATGATTTTCTTAATGTCAAGTCAAAACGTTTGATGTATATGACTAAAGCGGCAATAGCTTTTTCCTTATCTTCTTTACTATAAAAGTTAAACTGCCGAGTACCAAAAAGTTGAGGTATCAATTGTAAAATAGCTTTGAGTTCGCTGCCTTTAAATTTATTACTCCAAAGGGAAATTGCGTCTCCTATGTTATTTATAGTATCCATACGTAAAATAAAATAGAAGGAAATAATATTGATTAAATAGCTACGTTTAATTTCCATTCTAACATAGTTAGATATGTAAATATTTTTGCCATTAAACTGCGATTTGAAATAATGTTGATATAGTTGTGTAGCAAGTATTAGAGAACGTGCTACTGAGGTGTCAAGAAAATACTCTTGTTCAATTTTATCTGACATATAGTTTATATATCTTGTTCTGAATCTTGTTCATATTCTTGAATATTATCATTTAGTTGTACCTCAAATGGCATGATATTAAATCCTAAATCATCTAAAGCCAAAATAGCATCTTCAACTTCTGCATCACTAAGTTTTTTTCGATTAACAAGAGATAGGAATAATTCGTAAGCACCTTGATATTGGTTTTTAGTATAATCAATCCAATAGTTTTGGTATGCAAGTGCATCATGTAATGCCATCACTACTTCTGTATATGGGTCGCCAATGCATCTATCTAGCATGTCTCGCATTTTCCGGAGTAAGCTATATGCATAAACGGCAGCTATTGGTTCTCCAGAATAATAAGAGAGTTTTTGTAAGTCTTCTAAAAAAGACCTAGTAATTTCTGCTGCTTCTACTTCCAAAACAGTTTGTTCAGTACTCATAGCAATTTCTGGTAATTTGTTATTACAATTGTAGACTTAATTATAGATGCGAAAAGTTCATCTATTAAGTCACATTGATTTGCCGGTGCGATCAGGCTACAAGTCTTATCACTACGCTCAATTTTTTTCAATGGCGTCACACACCCTACGCCCTTGTATGTGTCGGTTGCTCCCGTTCTAATAAAATAAGCGGTAGCTGTGTTGAGTAAAATAAATGCGAAGTTTACCCCGTTTAATCTTCAAAACGGCGCCTAAGAACTCCAGACAAGTAATAATGCAAACTTTCCTAGGTAAAACTAAATGTCGAGCCAGGGACGAAGATTACCACGTTTAATTTTCAAAACGGCGCCGGATAAAGTACGAACAGTTACTTCTCGCTCTCATGACTTCCAGCTTCCCAGATTTCTACACGTTCGCCGTTGTAGTCAGCCGAAGCGGTTTAAGAGAGGGCGCTCCTCTCTTGAAAGCAGCATATGAATGTTATATAGGCTTTTGGCGAAATAAACATCACATATTTTGCATGAATTTTGACCCTCTCCTAGCAATTCACGCTTTTCGAGGCGCCGATGATTGAGCGCTTCTAAAGTTAATCAAGTTTCAATTAAACCGTATGCTTTCTCAAATGTGTGCAATACTTCCTCTTGTACATTAGTAAGCCAAGCTTCATAACGTTTCCCTAATCCTGCAAGCTGCCAATCAATGGAAGAATCGTGGTTTGGTAATTGATGCAGGCGCCGTAATCTTTTCAACAGTTCGCCCATAAATTCGCATTCCGAATCAGTATATTCCAGCGATTTGAGGTGTTCGATTTTCACTGTGTACTCGTTGTCCCACGTATCGATGGTACAGCTAAAATCTCCAACATGCGTAACAATACACCAACACCCACTTTTACCGCGTAAATCAGGATTATCTTTGGGTAAGATTAGGCACACTTCACCAACACGGTAGGGATTGGGCAATTTAGTTCGTTCGCGAATTTTATCCACAATATCTTTTACAACTCTAGCTGATGGTACTTTACCATCTGTAGCCTTAACTGCTTGAGTCCAAGCAAGACGTTGTTCATCTGGGTTGAGGGGAACGAGCGGTCGGACTTGACCCTCTGCGGTTGGTAAAATGTCTACAAATTGTAGACATGATTGAAGATTATCTACAATTGTCGCTGCATTAATTAATTGGTAGTAGCGTGAGCGGTGGTATGCAAACCTGTCCTTGCAATACTCGTCAAACGAAGTATGTGTATTACGGTAAAGTCGTCTATCCCTAAGTTCTTTTAATGCTAGTCCCGCCTGGTAAAATGCCCTTTCTACAAGACGTTCGAGTCGCTCGCGCTCGCGCTGTTCGTCATAGGTAAGCTCATAATCTTGAACGGTAGAAGTTGCACACTCAACATTATCTTCGTTCTGTGTTGAGTCTGTGTTAGTAACAACCTCGGCGATAGCAGCCCTGTTCATACTTTTCACCTCCGGAAGAAGTATATTTATTATAACAGCGATGTACACCACTGTTGATGCTGATTAAATATAAGTTTTTCTGTTCATATGTAGACGTAGTATAATGAACGCAGTTGTAGTTATATGCGCCAATTCCACAAATGGCAAACCCGCGCGGCAATCCTGATTTTGGGGTGAAATATCGTTTTGATTACGGAAGGAATGAACCGCTTACCGAACAGGTAAAGGCGGTGGTTAGTCCGTGTGTAAAAGAAGAACTCTTAAAACTTGCCGACGCGCGCAATTGTACTGTGCCAGATTTGATACGCGAGGCACTTAATGCATATTTGGCAAACCAAGAAATCGAAAATATAAGTGCGTAGAGCAAATTTGACGCGCTTCGATATGTAAGCATAAACGCGCGCAGGGTGCGACCGTGGAGGTAGTAACTATGACCGAAGCCCTACCCAAACTAGTAACATGCAGAAGAATTTATCGAATGCCTCCTCAACGACAGGAAGCGCTACGAGTTACACTCCGGGAGTAATTATTGAGATGGCGCCACTTCTTTGGGTTCATAATTACCGACTGATAGCTTAAGTGATAGATATCACTCCGTCTTTTGTTGTGTTACTGTCCTATTCGACAATTAGCAAATGTGCTATAACCTTAACTTGTTACGGTTTAAGGCACAAGGCAAGGTTATAATTATATGTGTCAATTTATATCAAGTATCAGTAAGCAAGATCTCCGACTTCTTTACTCTAGAGGTTTTATTAGTGAAAAACGTAAGATTTTGGAGCGACTTGGAATTCTAGAACAAGTTTTTGAAAAATTTATTGATGCAGAAAATAATACTGAACCTATTAAAAATGCAGAGTTGATAGAACTTTTTGATAGTTGTAGCGATAACACCAAGAATATTGAAGAATTAACAAAAACGCTACTAAAAATTTCCCCTGGCAACGGAACAATCGGGTTTAGTCAGGTAAATTTTCTTGTAGACTACTTAAGACAAAAAGTTTGGAAATACCTTCAAGACAAACGATATAATCTTGATTTGACTCCTCATGACCATGCGTTTGGTAGTGGAGGAGATTTTATTAAAACAATACATGCCACAACTCACGCATCTATTATTGCCGCTCCTCTAGTAACAATCTGCAAGACAGGAACAGGAAATGTAACCTCTCCTCATGGAAGTTCTCAAGCCATGATAGAACTTGGATACAACCATATTCAAGTTCACCCCTCAAGTTTAAAAGAATTACTTGCCAGCTACAATTTCGCATTTGTTTCACTTGCTGATTTGGGATTTCCATATTCAGATAAGCTCAGAGAAGCAAGAAAACAACTGTGGCATCAAAATGTAATGGAGATTAATTGTAGATACAAACCTACAAAAGAAAATTGGCAAGAAATATTAAAAAAAATAGATATACCTATAAATATAGATATTTTTAAAATAGTTGCTCCAAACGCACAGGTATTAAATCCAGTTCATCATTCCACAGGAGTTTGTCACTTAGGAATGATACCTTACGTTCTTGGTATATATCTACACTTGGGAAGTCAAGGTATAATTTATCACTGTTATGATGGAATTGATGAAATATCTAACGCCTGTGTTAATCCAGTGAAAGATATTCCTAATAATCTCATAATTAAAGTTGACTCGGAAAATATTACAATTGCTGAGTTTTCACCAGAAGATATTGGTCTTGAAAGAGCCAGTATAGAAGAGATTAAAGGAGAACGAGAACTCAAAGAAGAAGTTAATATTTTCTGGGAAATTCTCCAAGGAGAAAAACAGCACTTCAAAACCAAAAGAGATTTTTTGGTAGCAAACGCAGGTTTGTTACTAGTAGCAGGGGAGAAAGTACCTAATCTTCATGAAGACATTGTGAGCCAACTCAAAACAGGAGTCAATATAGCTGAGAATTTAATCGATTCAGGCAAGTCTGGCAAAAATTTTCGTCAGCTATTGTTGGCTCTAAATAATCAACAACTATGAAAACTAATAATTCTTTCTTTTCCTGCTTCAACTTAATAATTCTAATAAAATAAATAACTCCCCGTTATCGATATATTTACTATTAAAAAAATTCTTCACATTAGCTGGTAAATCATCCATTGCTACACCTCTTGGTTTAAAAAATTTACCATCAATTCGGATATTTATGTCTTTTCTATTAGCAATATCTAAGAACAAGTGGCGATTTTGGAGGAAAGATAACAACAATATTTATTTTTTTCTTGTATCCGCGTATGGACTCATTGAGAGCGATTTTGTATCGGTTCGGAGCGCGCGGTCTAGGTAAATTTTCGGTTCGGTATGTGGCGCCGGATAGTTACTGCATAATATTTTGGCTTCCAATAACGTTATTGGAAAATTTTTTTTCAACTTTGCGTAAAAGCGGGTTACTCCCAACGCATGTATTATTGCATGAAAACAAGGAGAACAAGCTTTATGGGAGTAAACTTGCCACCAGTGATGCTAAAACTCAATACAAAAAAGCCTTTATCTCCAGACTATGCCACCAACTGGGAAAATAAACAACAGCATACCTATAAAGTAAATAACGCTATGGATGCACTGGATATCAGGCTAGAACATCTGGCTATTACTGCCAAAAAATTTCCACCCAAAAGTAAGTCTAGACAGCTTGCGCTTTCTGAACTTGCCAGTAAAATTCAGAATTCTAGAAGGCTTTTTTGTAAGGGGAGATATAACTATCCAGAAGATGTGTATATTGAAGCTTTGCAAGAAACATGGTTGTATATTTCACGAAAAATCGAGAAATATGACCCGGAAATTGGTACGGTAATAAATTGGGTAAATTTTATCTTAAATAAGCGTTTTATAGACGCAATTAGACGCTATACGAGAAACCAACAAGCATCTTTAGATGAGACGCTGTTAGATACACTTCCACAACCGCAAATTGTGCCTGATAGTGGGGAAATATTACAAGAAATTTTGCAAGCAGACCCAGATGATTTATTTAAAGTTGAGCATATTAAAAATCATCCAAAGGCAACTTTTCAAGCTATTGCTTTACGTCGGTTGGCTAAACAATCTTGGGGCGATATGTCTGTTGAATGGGCAATAAGCGTATCAACACTGAGTAGTTTTTATCAACGCTGTCTTAAATTATTTATTCCTAAAATTCAGGAATATTACCAGAAAGATTATCAAAATTAATTACTTTGTAAACCAATTGAGGGAAAAAGTACATCATGAATTACACGAGCGAAACATTACATTTTCAGGTTCCTTTAACTGCACAGGCATATCATTTTGCCCGACAGTTAAGTAGTAAACAGCAAGATTCAGATAAATCTAGGCAGATTTACCTCAATACTTTGGCTGTATATGCGGTCAATTTCTACTGCCAATATTTAGAAGTGGAAACAGATTTAGAGCATAGTGATAGTTGGAATTCGCTCTCACATTTACTATCAGATGTAGCGGATTTAGAAATTATAGGTGTTGGTAAATTGGAATGTCGTCCAGTTTTACCAGAAGCAAAAACAGTTAAGATTCCACCAGAAGTTTGGACTTCTCGAATTGGTTATGTTGTGGTAGAAATTAATGAAATCTCCAAAACAGCTACATTATTAGGGTTTGTCAAAGAAGTTACAACCGAAGAGTTATCCTTGAGTGACTTACAATCTTTAACTGATTTAATAGACAATTTACAACCTGTTGCAGAAGTTTCCCCCAACCCTTCTGTAATAGAACAAGCGGTAGTACATTTGGGTCAGTGGTTGCAAAACTTATTTACATTAGATTGGCAATCTCCAGATTTAGTATTATCTCCCGCATATCGCAGTGCTATTCGTCCGAAAATTCAAGAGCCAAATTCCCAAGAAGTTAGTGTTAGTCGAGCTAAGGTGATTGACCTGGGAATACAACTAGCGTCCCACAAAGTTGCACTTGTTATTCAACTTACTACACAAACGTCGGGGTCGGTGGATATTCGTTTGCGGGTATATCCAACTGGTGACGGTATTTATTTACCACAAGGGTTGCAGTTAATTGTACTGAGTAGTGATGGCGCCGTTATCAGCGATAATCAAGCTAGAGTTGCTGACAATTGGATGCAGCTAGAACTAGAGGAAGGACGGACTGGAGACGAATTTCAAGTCAAATTGGCTTTGGAAGATGTTAGTATAATTGAAAATTTTATACTGTAAGCCCCTCGGAGCTAACAAGGAGATGCCAATGGGGAAGTTAGTGATCTTGCAGCTACCGTCCGAAAATTTTGCACGGGGTTTTACTTGTATACTTCAGATTCGGGAAGATAAGGATACTACTCAAAACCTCACGCAAATTACTGGTAAATTACCAGCAAACCCCGAAATGCCACAAAGGTTAAATGATGAGTGGCGAAGCGTTTTTAATTCTGATGAAAGTTCCCGCATTCAAGCAAAAAAAGCTGCAATAACTAACTTTTCCCGCACTGATTTAGTTAAGAACTTTGTTGATTATCTCAATGATTGGCTTAATGATTCTAGGGATAAGGAATGGCAAAAAATCCGAGATGGTTTACAACAGCATTTAAGTAAGGAAGAAGAAATTAGGGTAATTATTCAAACTCAAGACCCAATTTTGCGCCGTCTTCCTTGGCAAGCTTGGAATTTATTTGCAGAAAACTACCCCAAGGCAGAAATAGCTCTTAGTCCAATTAGTTTTCAAACCCCTAGTGATTTACCTCGTCGTCAGTCAAAAAAGGTGAGAATCCTTACGGTTTTAGGAGAAAATACAGTTGGATTAAACAGCCCAAAAATTGATATTCAATTTGACCAGCAAGAACTAGAAAAGCTAGGCAACCAAGGAGCAGAAATAATAATTCTCAAGCAACCTTCAAAAGAAAAGTTGCGCGAATATCTTTGGCAAGAGGAAGGTTGGCATATTTTCTTTTTCGCTGGTCACAGTTCCAGCTCGGAAGATGGTAAAGTTGGTGAAATTATTCTTAATTCCAAAGAAAAAAGTTTAAAAATTACAGAATTACAAGAAGCCCTAAAACAAGCTATTTCTCGTGGCTTGCAATTAGCTATTTTCAACTCCTGTGATGGTTTAGGTTTAGCAAACCAACTGGCTGAGTTAAATATTCGTCAGATGATTGTGATGCGGGAACCAGTCCCAGATACAGTTGCCAAAGCCTTTTTGCAACACTTTTTAACGGCGTTTGCATGTCGTAATCAGTCGTTTTATGCAGCAGTACGGGAAGCACGTTTAAGATTGGAAGATTGGGAGAAGCGGTTTCCAGGTGCGAAATGGTTGCCAGTTATTTACCAAAATCCGACTGTAATACCACCGACGTGGAAACAGTTACGGACTCGTGGCAGCATAAAGGTTGTGGAACGAAGTGTGAACTTTCCCTTCACTCCTCACCTTCGCTTGCCGTTATGGAAATTTTTAATTGGACTAATAGGATTGGGAACAGTAACAGTTATTTTTATCGTTGTTATTCGCCCTATGCTAACTACAACAGTTTCAAAACTTTCGTCATCACCCAAACCTACAGAGTCTACGTCATCAAATTTGCCATCACCAACGCCTACATTACAACTTCCTGCGCCTGCCAGTAATTTGCAGGCGCCTCAAGCGGTAGTTTCCGCATCACCAACCCCACAAGGGACAGGTGGTGGTTATTTCCCTTCTGTTGGTATTGCTTCAAATGTTTCCGCATCACCAACACCAACACCACAAGTGCCAGTATCTATGCCAAAGTCACCACCACCTGCGCTAACTGGGCAACCACCAGTATCAAATATACCCAGCCAAGGTCGGAATCTTGCGTCTGTTCCTAGTTCTACTTCTAGTCCTGCTGTTAATCCTACACAATCTTCAAAGGACTCAGTTGCAATTGAATCAGCTAAATATAGACTACAAAAGGCTTACGAAAAACGCGATCAAGCTTGGAATAATTTACAATCTGCGGAGGAAAAGTTAACAACTGATTTTGGCAGGTTTACTGAGGAAAATCCACAGCTTTATCTTAGCTATGATAAAAGAAATGCAGCAATAGAACTTTACAACAATGCAGAACAACGAGTAAAACAAGCTGAAGCAGAGCTTAAAAAATTAGAGAAGTCATACTCTGAAGAAAATTAAAGCTAAAAATAGTAAGTAATCTTTTAGCCAAGTATATAAAAGTTTAAACCGAGATGTGGACGAAAACAGATGTTAAGGACAGAGGTATAACCCAAAGTGATTTCTACATGAGACTGTTGTAAGAAACAAGCAAAGCAAGTAAGGAGATGGTGATGGGGAAGTTAGTTATCTTGCAGCTACTAGAGGGAGATTTTCAACGAGGTTTTTCTTGTACAGTCCAGATTGGCTTGGATGGAGGTACTATTGAAACACGCGCGCAAATAACTGGTCGATTACCAGCGAACCCCGACATGCCACAAAAGTTAAATGATGAGTGGCGAAGCGTTTTTAATTTTAATGAAAATTCGCGTATTAAAGCAAAACAAGCTGGGGTAACTAACTTTTCTCACACTGACACAGTTAACAACTTTGTTGAGTATCTCAATAACTGGCTGAATAATTCTACCGACTTAGAATGGCAGAAAATTAGAGATTTTTTACAACAGTCCTTAAATAATGAAGAAGAAATTCGGGTAATTATTCAAACTAAAGACCCTATTTTACGCCGGATTCCTTGGCAAGCTTGGAATTTGTTTGCAGAGAATTATCCTTCATCAGAAATTGCTCTGAGTCCAACTACTTTTGCAACACCTGGTGATTTACCTCTCTCCAATTCAAACAAGGTGAGAATCCTTGTTGTGTTAGGGTCAAGTACTGTAGCTGATGGTAGTCAAGAAATTGATATTACGTTTGACCAAAAAGAACTGGAGAAGTTAAAGCAGCTTGGCGCCTTTTTAAAATTCCTCAAACAACCTGACCCACAAGAGTTACGGGATTGTCTTTGGCTTGAAGAAGGCTGGGATATTTTCTTTTTTGCTGGTCATAGTTCAAGTTCTCTTGATGGTCAAGTTGGGGAAATTATTCTTAATGAGCTAGCTCAAGGCTTAAATATAACGGAACTATTTGAAGCGCTCAAAAAAGCTATTTCTCGTGGTTTGCAACTGGCAATTTTTAATTCCTGTGATGGTTTGGGTTTAGCGAAGCAACTAGCTGAACTAAATATTCGTCAAATGATAGTCATGCGGGAACCTGTACCTGATGCAGTTGCCAAAACATTTTTAAAGCACTTTTTAACAGCATTAGCCTGTAATAATCAATCGCTGTATGCGTCGGTACGGGAAGCGCGCTTAAGGCTAGAAGAATTTAACGAGCAGTATCCCGGTGCAAAATATTTACCAGTTATTTGTCAAAATCCTACTGTAATACCGCCAACTTGGGAAAAATTGCGGACTGGTGGGAGGATACATGGTGCAAACTGGAATCCTAACTGCCATCTTAGCCGCGAAGAGTACCAAAAACGTCAGGTTTTGCTCAGTAAAGTGAGAAACTTCTGGGTAGAAGGTGTTTTAGAAAAGCGACTGCATGGCAGGGTACTGCTTGAACTAGGGTTAGAGGAACGACTCGACGCAGTAAATCATCCTTGGGGAATGGTATGGGAAACACCAAATCAACTCAGGCAAACTTTAGCCCCAGGTACAAGAGTTATAGATAAATTTAATGAAATGGCTTTCTGTCGAACGCTGCTAATTTTAGGTCAACCTGGCTCAGGGAAAACAATTACTTTATTATCATTAGCGCGCGATTTAATTAACCGTGCAGAAATTGATGTTAATCAACCAATCCCCGTAGTATTTAATTTGTCTTCTTGGGGTAGCGAAAAGGCAAAGCAGACTATCGCTGATTGGCTGGTTAAAGAATTTCAACGCAGTTATAAAGTCTCTAAAAAATTTGCGCTTTTCTTGATTAAATCACAAAAGCTGCTATTAATACTTGATGGTTTAGATGAAGTGAAAGAAGAACGGCGAAATTTGTGCGTTCAAGCTTTAAATCAATTTCGCCAAGATTACGGAGAAACGGAAATTGTTATTGCAAGTCGGATTAGAGATTATGAAAGGCTAAATTATCGCTTAGATTTGCAAAGTGCAATTTATTTACAACCACTAACAAGAGAACAAATTAATTATTATTTTGATATTGCTGGTTCCCAACTAGCAGCAGTGAGAAATTTATGGCAAGAGGATGAAACACTTCAAGAGTTAGCACAGTCTCCCCTAATGCTTGATATTATGACTCTCGCTTATCAAGGGTTGGAGAGTGAAGATTTACCGATAATTGATTCAATAGAAGGGCGCCGAAAACATTTGCTTGATAAATACATTGAGCGGATGTTTGAACGTCGTCGTGGTTTGAAGAAGGAGCGTTATAAGAAAGAGGATTCTATGCGCTGGCTGATTTGGTTAGCGAAAAGAATGTCTTTTGAAAAAGAGACAGTATTTTTAATTGAAAGTATGCAGCCTAGCTGGTTGTTAAATAAAACGCATGAATGGATTTACCGAATTATTTTTGTGCTTGCAGTGGGCATAACTTTTCATTTACTTGGGTGTTTTTTGATTAGTCTCACTGCCGAATCAATATTTTCGCCAAGCCTTTATTCAATTTATGGTTCAGAATTTTATGGTTCAGAATTTACAAATAATACTACAATTTTTGAAAAGTTTATTATACTGTTTATGAATTGGAAAGTATCTTTTGTTTTAACTACTATTATTGCAATAATTAATATGATAATTATTAAGCTTCAAAGGACAAAAGAAATTAAAACATTTGAAAAAATCAATATATCTCTATTTAAGATATATTTTATTTTTATAAAAGGAGCTTTCTTAGGGTTAATTATTGGAATACTAAATTCAGTAATTCTCACGCTAACTTCAGCAATTTTCATGCTTTTATATTTAATTCAACCTTCTCTTGCGATAATTATACTTCCACTTTTAGTTATAATTACAAATCCACTATTCATTATAATAACTAGCACTCTAATTACCTGTTTTTATATTTACAATAATAAAATACTTGCTAAGATAAGTAAAAATCAGATACTAAACAATCATAGCCAGGAACTAATAATAAATAACTATTCATTTAATAATAAATATATTGAAAGATTAATATTTCTTTTAGTTGTGTCCTTCAATAACTCATCTGGTTTATCAATTCGGATATTTGCATTATTTTGTGGATTAATTAGTATTTTATGTTTTGGTTTAAGAGGAGATGAATTAGAGAAAAAAGCATTCCCGAATCAAGGTATTTACAGGTCGAGTATCAATGCTGCAATTTTTAGTTTGATTGGCGGGCTAATTTTGGGTCTCATTAATAAGTGGACTCTAGATTTAGAACAAGAACTTATTGCATTATCACATTATACGAACTACGATGTATTAGGGCAAATACTTAATTATGGCATCTTTTGGGGATTGATACTTGCACTAATTCCAGCTTTATCTGTTATTAAACATATCACTCTACGAATCATTCTTTATTTCAAAAAATATACTCCTTGGAACTACGCTCGCTTCCTTGACTACGCTACAGAGCGCATATTCTTACAAAAAGTAGGTGGTGGCTACATCTTTATTCATCGCTTATTACAAGAACATTTTGCTTCATTAAAACTGGATTAAGGTATATAATGTTATGGAAAATTATTATCGATTTTACGTCGTCTTCCTTGGCAAGCTTGGAATTTATTTGCAGATAACTACTAAAATACAGGCATCGTAAATAGCAGTCATTGACACGTTTGTAACCTAGTACCCCATATTTAGTTCTTGTGCTTGCGCTGCCAACTCTGCCAGAGTTTGCATTCGTGCTGCGTCAATTTGGTTTTTTATAATTAATTACATCTTCAGTTAAAACCCGGCGCCGTGTGCCGACTTTACGGTAAGGTATTTTCCCTGACTCTAATAATTCAACAAAATAAGGACGAGAAACTTGCAGCAGGTCAGCAGCTTCTTGAGTTGTAATTTCCTTTTTAGTTGAAACTATACTAACGCTATTACCTGCAGCAATTTGTGTCAAAATTTCTACAAGCAAGCTTAATGCTGCTGCTGGTATAGCTACAACTTCTTCCTCTCCATCATCTGAGATTAGCTTGAACTTCCCATGAGAGAGGTGTTTTTGTGAATATAATGCCAAGATTTGACTACTGACTTTAGCAAGTGCTACATCCTCATGTGTGGGTGCTAGTTCCTTGATACTTCGGTTTACAGAAAGTGTCATTTGGCGTTTGTTTGATTAATAAAGAATTTGCTGCATATATATTATAACATGAATACGAAACTAGCGAAATAAACAAAATAAACGAAATAGCTCGGAAATCAAAGTATGATTTTTCAACATCAGAGGATTTTGTATCGAAAAATACAATTATGGAAAAAGAAAAAGCTATATAGTCTTACATGGGTTATTTATAAGCTTTATTCTTATTTGTTTTGGAATGGCGCCAATCATAGTGCAAATGAATTATTTTGACACGCCAACCTACCAAAACTTTTGGCACGCCAACCTACCAAAACTAATGACATGGAACACTACCCTAAAGTCAATATACCTGCTTGCATATTTACTAATAATTGTTTAGTTTGTAACCATTGGCGCCCAAGTAAAACTTCTGTTAATTCTTCACCTACATGCACGGGTATATTAAAATCTTGCCCATCAATTCGTACTTGCCCCAGATAAAGTCTAAACTCTGCTTCTCCGCGTGCTGTAAACATTGCTTGCTGTTTTATATAAGTCCATCCCAATGCATCTAAGTCTTGATTATTAATAGCTAAAAACGCGGAGAACCCTGTATCAAACATGGCATCTATCGGCAACTCTAAGCCATCCGATGCGATTAATTCAATTTCAAAAAAAAGAGCGTCCTCATCACCAAAAAAACCAGAAATCATATAGTTCCGCACACACCTGTTTCGTTGATACGAAAAGTATACAACTCTGCACCTGGATATTTCTCATGCGCGGAATTGGCGCCAGAAAATTCATCTTTATTAATAAAATATTCGCCGCTATTGGGTTCAATCGTAATGTACCAGTTGTAATGGGTTTGCATTAAATCTGGCTTAACTTGATCAAAAATTACTTGACAGCGCTTACGGAATTCCTCACGCTCTGTCCTCCATTGGGCTTTTTGTTCTGGAGTCCATTGGATTTCCGGGAAAATACGTCCTCTGCGCGCGGTACGAGTAGGTTTAGTTCCGGTCATAACGTTCTCGTTCTCGATGTGCGATATCTATATATTAGGCGTAAAGTGGTTGAAACAACCTGCTTCTGGATGGGTAATTGTAAATTTTTCAGGTGAGTTCGACTCGCAGCTTCCCAAATTTCTACAGGTCAAGGGACGACCTGCGCTCTTAAAGCATTTGTTGTGCCATTTCTGTCTTACTCAGATTTTTCTGAATTTGCGTAAAAGCAGCACTATACCATCGCACACATAACAGAACAAGCACAAGGGGCTAAGTTCACTCCCAAAAGCTTAATTTCATATCTTGCAGCAATAGATTTGTCTGCCTAAAAAATAAGCTACCCATCGTGGAACGTAATTAATTACCGTCTCTACAAAATCCTTGTGCTTGATTTTATTGACCAAAAGCTTCTGCTTTCAAAAACTAACAAACTACACAGCTTAACTACTAAAAGGAAGCTCAAATTATGAACCTCAAAACTAAAGTATTCGCAGTTCTACCTCTTCTCTTTGGCGCCCTTATTTTAACACCAACAAAAGCGCGCGCTAACAGTTTCACTGGTGACGTAGCAGTACAATTAATAAACGCTCTTTACGGTGCTGGTCTGAATGGCTACGAATCAACCCATGACCCCTATGTAAATATGCTATATCATGGCGGGTCAGGCTATGTAAATATTAATCTTGATGCTGGTAAATCTTATGGCATTGTTGGAGTTTGCGACCGCGACTGCTCAGATTTAGATATTACCGTTTACGACCAAAATGGTAATGTTATTGGCTACGATAATGATAACGATGACACCCCAGTTGTTGGTTTCACACCTCGCAGAAGTGGAACATATCAAGTCAAAGTTGATATGCCTCATTGTGGCACTGGTGCTTGTTACTACGGAGTTGGGGTTTTTGGTCGGTAAGATAATATTTTGGCAGGCTAGTTCTGATTGTGGTTGAGGTAAAGTTTTATCAAAGTTAGTAGTTGCTTTGCCTTGGCGATGATATAATCCGCTTTCTATCTGGTGAACTAATATATTGCGACTCCAACCATATTGAATAGTTTGTTGAGCGTACCATAAGCGTTGCTCTGGTAGCTTTACTTTTTCAACTAAAGCAATATTGTGATACCAAGTAATTTGTGCAAGCACCTCTTGCACAAATTGTTCGTCTGGGTATGTTTCTGCAAATGCACGCATGTATTTCAGATTGCGTGCGGCGTTTAATTTTCACGGGCAGCGTCTGAAAAAGCCCGACTATCTACTAACGCAAACTGTCGTAAAACTGACTAAATGCCGAGCCAGGGACGAAGATTACCCCGTTTAATTTTTAAAACGGCGCCCGATTTAGTACGAACAGTTACTTCTCGCTTTTGACTTCCAGCTTCCCAAATTTCTACACGTTCGCCGTTATAGTCTGCGTCGCGGTTTAAACCTGGGCGCCAAACGGAGTTTGCAGCATCTTTAATATGGGCTATTTGCTCAGGGGTGCAGTTTTGGACGGCTGTTTGTAGTTCTTCTTCGGATGCTTTTAGTACGATTTCGCCAAGTTGGTAAAGGTTGTCCCATACTTCAAGCATTTTTTGCAGCAGTGCATGTTCAAAAGTTGCTTTAGAGGCGTTTTGGTCTACACACCCTACACTCTCCTTACTGGGTAAGGGTTTGGGGTCTACACTGGGGTCTACACTGGGTCTACACTGCCTACACTCACCTAGCCATTCACTGATACGAGGCGCCTCTTCTTCTTCATTCCTTAACTGCACTCCATATATCCGCCAACCGTTACCCTGTCTAGCTTCCCGGACAATCCATCCAGTTTCGCGGCATAATTCTAGGAGATGTCCTCGAAAGTTGTTTTTGGTAAAGAGAGATTTTGAGTTGTTTTCTTCACACATTTGCATGTAGGCGCCATATAAGGTGTTGATGTCGTCACCTTTGCCACCTAACATTACATATTTATCTGGTGTTGCAGGCATTAACATTTCTTCCATGAACAAGGCTACAGAGTCATTCTCGGTTCTGTGTAACCATTGCATCCGTTTGAAGTCTGGTATTGCTCCTGCACCTGAACCTTTAATTAGGTCTTTTACTTCTTGGTCGTTCATTGTCAATGCAAGTGCAGTTAGTTGCGGTACTTCTGCTTGCATTTTTTCCTCTACTGCCATATCTCTACACGGTAGCGGAACATCAAAAGTTACTAAACTTAAACGGCGGTCTATTCCTGTTACGTCTCCTATAAATGGGTTGGAGTTACTGATAACTACGATTAAGCCGTAAAATTTACCATCTGCTTGTGGTTTGTACTTAGCGATGTAGGGTATATTATCACCCCCGGTTAGAGTAAGTAATCCTGAAAAATCACACGCTTGTTTTTTCTCGTCAGGGCAGATTACTAGCTGTTTATCAATGATTGCGGCGATAACGTTGTCGTCTCCCAGTTTGTTGAGTTTGGCACTGGTATAGTTTGGTTTCCCAACTATTGTTTCTAGTAATCTTGCATATGTTCCCTTACCGGCGCCTGGAACTCCTTGTAGGTGAACAAACATTTGTAATTCAAAAAACCGGAATTTGATGGCGCCGTTAATGATGGCTAATAATTTAAGGACTTTTGAGGGGTCTCCTTGCTGAGAATGCATTGCCCAAGCGTAGAAATTTGGGGCGCCTATACGCAGTTGGTCAAGCAGTGCAGAATTACTATCTATTGCTACAAGTTTGGGGAAATTATGCTCTAAGCAAGAAATAAAACCAAAGCCAGGAGCGTGTTCGTGGATTTTACCTGTTTTAACTTCATATACACAGTCGTTAAAAGCAATCCACTCCATGCGGTCGAAAGTTTTCCACTCCTGCTCCAAAAGCTCTAACTCTAAGAACTTAATCACGTTTTCTAAGTAGGAGAAGGTTTTGAATTGACTTTCGGGGTTTGTTTCAATTGTTCGATATACGGATTGTGCAAATACTTTGTTAGAAACAGCTACCCAAATTTTCCCATCCCATTGGCGCCAGGTTTGTCGTTCTAAGTCGTACTTCCATATATTACGGTAACGTTCCACCAGATACTTAGATGTTTCTCTGGGAGATAAGACTTTTTTTACTTCGTCCCATGATTTAAATTGCTTTTCCCATTGCTCGATAGTTATAGATTTTGCTAATATTCTTTCTAAAAAAGCTTCGGCGCCGTTCTTTTGAATGTAGTCGTCCATACCCTTGCCCTCATCTATTGTCCACAACCCAGTTACGCTATATTGCGGTACTTTAAATTTTGCCAGTTGGTGAGCTAGTTTTAACTGAGCCATAATTACATTTTCATTAGTAGCACAGTCAGCATCAAACGCATGAATAAAGCCAAAACCCGCGCGCGCAAAGCGTTCCAAACCCTCCACCAAGTAGCGTTTTCCTTGGGGGTCAGCACTACCTGGTGTCAAACCCATCTCTACTCCCAACAGTGCGATGGTGGGAATACCATTGCTGCAACCGCAAATAGCCTTAAAAAATCCTTCCGTTATAACCAAGCAGGGAATACCGTTGATTATGTAGCATAAAAGCTTTAATGCTTCCAAATCATCCCAATAACGCGGGTTTTCTGGATGTTTGGGCAACATCGCATCGTATTCCTCTAAAGGAGTGCGGTACTTGGGTTTGCTTTTTTTACCGGTTTTTTCATCTCGACTTTCCCAAGGTTTATCTGGTTTGAACTGTCCTTGGAAATTGGCGCCTTCTAACCACATTCCGTCAGAATAAGCTGTATAACCCAGAAGTTCCTTCGCTTCTGACGCTGATACTGTACGACAGTTCACTTCTATCCATTCAGGAGCTAAACCACGTTTAATAGTACATTCGTTGCTGTGGCGAGTATTAAGGGTAGATTCGGATAACACGGCAAAACCTCTGATGTTCTTGATTAGTAGGTGTTCCGCCTCACCGATATCTCTGGAATCTGGTTCAAGAGAGCTTTTGAGCAAAATTACAAGAAAAAATTTTCATGCACAAATGACCCAAAAGTACCCAAAATTGGGTAAGATATTGGTGAGGCTAGCTATTGAGTTAGCGGTGTGTCGCTTACAAACCAATCAGTGGTTCCAGCTTCCAACTAGTCACACTGAACGAGTTTTTGGAAAGCAGCACACTTTACAAATTTCATTATCGGACAAAAATGCCGCTCTTTCACAAAGAGTGGCACTTTTAATATTTATTTTTGTAAATATCTGTGTCGGGAGCAGAGAAATTAATCCAACAGGCAGTGTAGACCACCTGTGTAGACCTGAAAGCCTTGCTCTGATTGGGTTGCGCGTAAATGTTGGTGTGGGCAGTGTAGACCTGTGTAGACCTATGTAGGCGCCTGTGTAGGGCTGAAATCCTCTCCCAGACTGGGCTGTGTAGGAGTGTAGGCAAAAACGGCGTTAATGTGGTTGTTTTTCGTATTAATAATTGAACAAAAATGTTGGCGCCACTTCAAGAGATATCAAAACTAACGCGCTTGCACCGTTGTTTTCTCGGTACAATGCCGTAAAAATTAACATCTCCCGCGCCGTGCAGTATTGAGTTCATCTATAATTATATAGATATAATTTTCTACTATATTTATAAGAAGTACACCATGACAGATATTAAGCAGCAAATAGCTACACAGCTTGAAGCTTATAATTCTTTGGATGCTTTAAAAACTGCCGTTAGAGAGTGGGTTGATACATCGGATGGTAGTTTAGACGCATTAAAAACTGCCCTTTCAACACACCATGATGAAGGTTATAATCTCAGTGAATCAGATTGGCAACAACTTCATGAGCAGGGTTTGATGTTTACCAATGACGATGCAACTAAAGAAGAAGATATGCGTAGATTACAGAGATACCGAGAAACAGGTTATGGTATTCCCCATGAACAGGTTGCTGCTTGGTTAGATAGTGTTGGTACAAACCGAGAACTTCCATGTCCAGAGTAATTTGGTTGCCAGAAGCACTCTCTGACCTTGTGAGGCATTTTGACTTCCTGAAGTTAAGGGATGAAAATGCTGCATTTCTTGCTGCACAAAAAATTAGAGATGCAGGCTTTAGTCTTGCTGATACTCCTTATAAAGGAAACATTTTAAACGATGGTTCTGGGCGCCGAAAGTTAGTAGTACCTTTTGGTAAATATGGTTATGTCATTATTTACTATGTAGAAGACGACGACACAGTTATAATCACAAGTGTATATCACGGTAGAGAAAATCGTCCTTATTAAATACTTATACAATATATAGCAACCCGTGCGGCGCCAACGCAGGAGTACACATGTGGTTTACAAGTTGGCGCCAACTGAGAGCGCTGTGACACTCTCAAATCTACATTAAGAATTTCAAGATTGACACTCATAGGGCGTTGCTGATTCATGGGACGATTTCGCTCTTTTTAGCAACGCCCGTTTAATTAGGGTTCTGATATTTTGTGTAGTATATTTTCAGCTTGTAACAGCATCTTCCAGTTATCTTTAGAGATATAATCTAACGTTTCTTGGTGTTTTTTAAAATTTTTAAGACGAAAAACCCAATAAGTTATGTGTCCAGTTGTTCTATCATAAGATTTTCCTTTTTTCTCCCAACCAATAAATTTTTTTGGAGATATCGAATAGTCTTTCTTTTTGACATTATAACCATTGGGATGTTTGACAAAATCTTTAACTAATGCTTCAACTTTCTGATTATATAGAGAGCATAATTCTAATAACTTTTTCTCTTCAAAAGTTAAACCAGGGAAAGAAGAATCAAATTTTCTTTTTGCAGCTTCATGTAAAGCGTTAGACATTGACTTTTCTCCTTGTATCTTAAACCCATTTTACTTATAAAATTATGCTTATCGCCTCCCAATTTTCACTGCAATTATCATCAAGATATAATAAAGATTATCTACATTACTCTGTGATGAAAGAGGACTGGAATACAGGAAATTATAGGTATCTGTTGAAAAAAGGCATTGTCGCTATTAATAGACTCACGTTCTATTTTTGCCGCGTCTGTACTGCGTATACACGAAGCTAAAGACAGCTTACAATTTTTTTGGTTATCACCCTTGTGTGTATCGGTTTGAACCAGTATACGTTTTTACCAGGCGCCGCCAACTATAGCTGTTGTGGGTTTTGAATTGTGGCGTCGGTAATTGTACGTTAAAGATGCGAGGAAATTCGGGTGTAAATTCAAAAAAAATATTCGTGGGGGTCAAAAGTGCGGTAATGTAAACATGAATTAACATTAGCGTGCTATGTTAACTACCCGTTTTGATTCCGCGTTATCACTTACTGATGCTATTCCCCCCCTGTCCGAAGCCAACTGGCGTTCGGAACTGGTAAAGGACACTAGGTCAGCAGAAACTAAGCGTGCTTACGTGCGTGATGTGCGGCAATTTTTTGTGACAATGTGGGGTATGGAGCCAAGCTTCGAGATGATTAAGCAGTTTTTTGCCCTAGACCAAAAGACAGCTACCCACGTCATTCTTGATTACAAAGCGCGGTTGATGAATGCTGGGTTAAAAGCTAACACTGTTAATCGTTACCTCTGTGCAATTAAATATCTTGTAGAGTGGGGCAAACGGCTGGAGTTTTGTCAGTTTGTTTATGATTCGGCTGTAATTAAAAAGGAAAAGGTTAAACCTTACCGCGACACCACTGGGGTGGATGTTGACACTTATAATCAGGTATTTGACGTAATTGATATTAATACTCCCAGAGGCAAGCGCGACTACGCTTTGTTTCTATTATTGTGGACTAATGTATTAAGACGCGGCGAAATTGCCAAGCTTTTGGTTGGGGATTTTGACTTGAATAGCTCTAAGTTGAGAATTTTTGGCAAGGGTAAGGGTGTTGATTTTGAATGGATTGATGTGCCGGCGCCTACAGCGGAAGCTATTCAGGATTGGCTTGATTGCCGTGGTAAGCTCAAACCAGATGACCCTTTATTTATAGCCTTAGATTTCCACTATTGCGGGCATCAGCTAACGGGTGATGGAGTTTACAATATTGTTACTAGAACTTGCGCGCGCGCGGGTATCAAAAAGCGCATGACCCCTCACAAAATCCGTCACAGCGGCATTACTGACAGCCTTGAAATTTCTAATGGGGACTACCGTAAAGTGCAAAGCCTTAGTCGCCATGCCGACCCCAGAACTGTAATGATTTACGACGATAACCGCAAACAGTACCAGGCGGAAATTAGCCGCAAGTTGGCTGAACGTGTGGGTAAGCGCAAATCTTCTTGAAAGCGAGCGCGCTTTTCTGAGGTTCGTTAGTCATATATATAGTTAAGTTACAAAGCGCTCCAACGTGTTGTTTAACTGCTGGCGCCATAGTTAATCTATATGATAAGCAGCGTCGCCAGCTTGTCGAACTAATTCAACACATTCTTTAATTTTTTCAACGAAACTGTTCATCTTATCGGCATGAACATCACTGTTTAATGCAAAAAGGTAATCTCTAATAGCAATCTGCAATTGAAGCTGTGATTTTAAAAGTATTAGAAAAGTAGACCAATTTGGAACGGCAAGACAAACATCTTCAAAATATTTGTGTGAACCACATTCAGCTACAATTATACGCTCTAATCTACCAAGAAGCTCAACAACATAACCTATTTTTTCGACTTCTTCTTCGGTAATCCAGTAACGATACTCCATAGCCAACCTAGTTTCATCTTGGCTTGTCCGAAATGTTTCAGGGTTAGGCGGAAGTAAATCTTGAATAAATGGAGGTAATAATCCAAAAGATATTGCCAATTCCCTGGCAACAGAGCTTTTCAAAATTTCATTTTCGATTTCCTTTCGTTCCCAAGGAGAGGGAACACGAATCTTGGGGTGATTTCGTTGCCAAATATCAAGCCAATCGCGGCATGGTGTAGTTAGGTGACTTGAAACAACAATTAGTAAGACCTGTGGTTGCTCGGCTGATGCCCATGCTAACGAACCTTCAAAAGCACTAGGAGAAACACCTCCTTGATAGTGCTTTACTTCAACAAAGTACGTTTCATTTACTTCATCTCCAAGGGCGCCTTGCCGACGAAACTGTGCTTGAATATCTCTTCCCTTATCACCTGGTCCTTTTCGCCATTTAATTTGTTGCGGGTTTGCTGATTTCAGAACTGTAAACACAAGTTCTTCAAATTGCTCGTCGTCTATTTCTTCCCAGCGAAACTTCTCAGCGATCGACATACTTCCAAATAGTTGCAGCGTGAACGAACAGAATTAATTTAACACTTGAACGTATCTCAGTGGAAACCCTTAGTGAGCAAAAACTTGGAGAGTTGTTTTAGGCTTTGATGGTCGAAACCTTTTGCATAGGTATTAATTGTCACTAATGTATTTAAGTGTGAAAATCATTAGCTCGTGCTTGTTTCACTAGTAGTCCACTTTTAGTACATTCTCTTCTCAAGTGCTGGCATGATAATGCGTGCGAGGTATGATATTAGTGAACTAAAAATAAGTTACTTATGGCGACCAAGAACCCTAAGTTAACCTGCTACCCTAATCCTCGTCTGTACAATAAGTTTATACAGTGGAAAAAGGATCAAGGTTATTTGGCAGACTCCAAAGCATTAAATGTAATTTTAGAAGCATTTTTTCATGATGTTTCTTCCGATAACACTGCTCTGAGTCTACAATTGAGACTTTTAGAACAAAAAGTTAGTAACCTCTCTGAGCAAGTTGCCGCACTTACACAAAACTCTGATAATAGGTTGACAGCAGACCATTATCTACCGTTGGCTAGCTCGGACGAAGCATTTGATCAGCAGCGCTTCTCCATAGAATTATTCAAAACTTGGCAACGCATTACTTTAGAACAGATAGGAGAATTAAACCATTTTGGTTATTTAGTAACCATAGATGCGATTGCTCGCTCAGGATTTTCGGAAATGGGATTAGAAAAATTTATCAAATATTTAGCAGGCGTGCGAATACCTGAGATAAAGTTGAAAGCTGGGCAGCAAAATAATTACAAAGTAGGAAATCATAATGCATGGACGCTTACTTTTGACAGAGAGCCTGCTCAAACTTCCTCTGAAAAGACTGAAAGCCAGCAGTTGATGACAACTACCCCATTAAAGCAATCAGCATTAGCTAAACGATTGCAGGTAGGTGAATCTACTCTTAACAAAAAACGAGATAAAGTTGATTTTACTCAATGGAGTAAAAGTAAAGACCCTGATGGTGTTGGCTGGAAGTTCGACAAAGAGTTAAGCATTTTTTTACCAGTAAATGTTGACGACTGAAATAGTAAAAAGCTTGAGAATTACGGGGCATCTTCCTGCTCTCCTTAAACATCTCACATACAAGCAGCAGGTTATCTCTCCTCAAAAGCCTTCTTTTTTTTTGGAGAAGCTTGTCCCCAAAGTATCCTCTCCCTGAATGGCTCAGGCTGTGTCAGAGAATGACACAGAGAAAAAAAATATTTTTCTGTTTTCCTTAAAATCTCACATACAGGCAGGTTATCTCTCCTCAAAAGCCTTCTGTTTTTTGGGGGAAGATCGTCTCAAAAGCTCCCTCTCGCTCCAGGGCGGAGGCTGTTCCCAACAATGATACAGAGAACGCAGAGCATCTTTCTGTTTCCGTTGAATATCTCATTTAAATATCTCAAATACAAGCAGGTTATCTCTCCTCAAAAGCCTCCTGATTGTTGGGGGAAGATTGTATCAAAAGTGCCTTCTCGCTTCAGGGCGGTAGGCTGTTCCCAACAATGATACACAGAAAACAGAGCATCTCCCTGTTTCCATTAAATATCTCATTTAAATATCTCAAATACAAGCAGGTTATCTCTCCTCAAGAGCCTCCTGATTGTTGGGGGAAGATTGTCTCAAAAGTGCCTTCTCGCTTCAGGGCGGAGGGAGGCTGTTCCCAACAATGATACAGAGAACGCAGAGCATCTCCCTGTTTCCATTAAATATCTCGCTAAATATCTCAAATACAAGCAGGTTATCTTTCCTCAAGAGCCTCCTGATTGTTGGGGGAAGATTGTCTCAAAAGTGCCCTCTCACTTCAGGGCGGAGGCTGTTCCAGACAATGATACAGAGAAAACAGATCATTTTTCTGTTTTCGTTAAATATCTCAAATACAAGCTGCGATCTTTCCTCAAGAGCCTCCTGATTGTTGGGGAAGATTGTCTCAAAAGTGCCCTCTCGCTTCAGGGCGGAGGCTGTTCCAGACAATGATACAGAGAAAACAGATCATTTTTCTGTTTTCGTTAAACATCTCACACACAAGCAGGTTATCTCTCCTCAAAAGCCTCCTGATTGTTGGGGGAAGATCGCCTCAAAAGTGCCCTCTCGCTTCAGGGCGGAGGCTGTTCCCAACAATGATACAGAGAACACAGAGCATCTCCCTGTTTTCGTTAAATATCTCAAATACAAGCTTGCGATCTCTCCTCAAGAGCCTTCTGATTTTTGGAGAAGATGGTCTCTAAAGCATCCTCTCCCTGAATGGCTGAGACTGTTCCATAAAATGATACAACTTACTTGACGTATGCATTCTTCTCACTTTAAATTAGATATAGCGACAAACTTAAAATTTACTTCATCTCACTGTCTTTTGTTTTTTTCTCTTGTACTCTAATTGAAAGAAACTTTCTTATAATTATGAAAACTCTTTAGATTCTTGTAAGAAAGTTTCTTGCAAAAAGGAAACTAACTTGATAAATTAAGTTGACAAGAGAGTGCTTATTTATACAAGCACCTGGTAAGTGAGTGAGAAAAATTTTTACCCTGCCGATATCTTGACATCGGCAGGTATTTTAATGCTTTAATGTTATGAATAATATAGGCATTTGTCCCAGAAATTTAGGTATAACCGGGATGAAGTAAATTTTAAGTTTGTCGCTAAACTCAAAATTTGCTATCTGTCCGTGCCCCTAGCTCTGGGCAGCCACTTCAAACAGCAAACAAAGGAGCTAGAAATTATGAAAAATTACGTAATCCTAACATTGGTAGTTTTACCCCTTGTTAGTGGTTCCGTCATTTTGGCAATCATTGATCCATCAACTCGTGACGCCTTTACTGACCTAACAAAAGTTGCGGTAGGCGCACTCATTGGCTTACTGATTCCAACCCCAGGTCAGCGAAGTTAGTGAGGTGAGGGAGGTTGAAACGCCTCCCTATCCTAAAAAAAAAAAAACTGGGTTGTGTATGGGTTAGCACCCTTGGGCGATTACCTAAATCTCTTAACATACAAAATTCCTGATTTGGGTGCGACATAAAGAGGCAGGTGCCTCTCCAAACAATTGCGCGGCATAAGTAATTATCACGCTTACTGTACCTATCATAGAGGCGCCGTTGCAACATGGTGAAAGTTGCACGGGTTTATCAAAAAAACCCAGAAAACCCAAAGAAAGACCTAGATTTAGCAAGAGAACAAAAACAGCAAGTGGAGGCAATGGGATGAAGAAAAATCCTCATATAGGTTCCTCTCTCGATGACTTGTTCGAGGAAGAAGGGATGCTCAACGACATTAATATTATTGCTGTCAAACGGGTAATTGCATGGCAGATCCAAAAGGAGATGGCATATAAAAATCTGAGCAAGACGGAAATGGCGCAACAAATGCAAACAAGCAGGTCGTCCCTTGACCGTCTGTTAGACCCAGACAACCCTGCCGTAACGCTGGATACTATTGAACGTGCTGCCAGAGTCATCGGGAAAAGGGTGCGCTTTGAACTGGTGGATGCATTATAGACAATGACTGGATTTATTCCGCCACGTAATAGAGATGCGTCAGACACTATTCGAGGATATGTCTATCAGGTTGATTTGACTATCGAGCGTTGGCTAAATTTGCAGCCCGATGAATATTTACAACTAGAATGCGGAGAAGATATTGATCTAATATCGCGCTCGTTAGTTGGAGACGAACAAAGGCTGCTCGAACAGGTTAAAAATTATACAAATTCTATTACACTTTGGAGTTCTGTTGCTGCGATAGCTAACTTCGTTGAACATCGTCACAATAATTCTGGAAGTAACCTGCGTTTTCTGTATACTACGACGGCTTCTGTAACGCTGGAGCGACCTTCGCCACCAATGCTCAAAAGAAACGAGGGTATTTTTATTTGGGAGCAAATTCGTCAAGGGAGTTTGCAAGCAATCTCACAAGATGATGCTTTAACTGGTATTCGTAACATTTTAAGCAGGGATAAAAAGCCTGATAATCTACCTGACACCACCTGGAATGTTTTTCGGAATTTCATAACAACTTCCAGCGATGATGATTTGCTTGATCTGATTAATAAATTTCAGTGGAGTACAGAAGCACTTTCTGCTCAGTCCTTAAGTCCGCGTATTTTAGAAATTATCATACAACAGCAATATGCGACAAACGACATTGAAGCAGAGCAACTTTACCAAAGGCTATTTCTTTATGTTTTTAAACTGCTATCTCAACCAAGTATAAAGCAACTGGCGATACAGGATTTAATCGAGCAGCTTTCGCTTCCAACTTTAAGTGAAAATGACCACAAACTACTAAATAGACTTTGTAATTTGGAATCACAAGTATCTTCTCTAAAGCCACGAGTATCGTCTTTAGAGCAAGGCTTAATACAACTGCAAAATGTCATTTTGCCAGTTAGCAACCAGTTACAACAAGAGCTTCAACAGCAAGGCATTGATGTTGCTATTAGTTATATTTTTCAACCACCGGATTTAAGTATTCCCCCGATGGTTGAGCAATTGAGTCGTCGGGTAGAAACGGTCACTACCTTAGCAAGAGTTTATGATAGCTTTACTTGGTTAGCTATATATGGCATTAGTGGTTCAGGGAAAACACACTTGGCTGTTTTACTTGTTCAATATATTGGTACGTGTTGTGCTTGGATAAAATTACGTGATTTAAATATTGAAAAAGCCGTTCAAGAGTTAGACAAATCATTGAAGCTATTAACAAATTTACCACCACAAAGTAATAGATATAATTGGTATTGCCATATTTGCCAAAGTTTAGGAAATGGCGCCTTACTGGTGCTGGATGATTTGCCTGAATTGTTAGGAAGCGATGAACTTTCGGAACGCTTAGTTCAACTAGCAAGAGCGTGTAATTTGTATGGTGTAAAGCTATTATCTACTAGCCCATATCAGCTTCCATTTACCCTTCAAGAGCTTCTAGAAGGGCAAATTCTCTACTCTACAGAAACTCCGCCTTTTAACGATAACGAGGCAGCTGAAATACTCCAAGCATATGGGGCACCTGCTTCTGTTATTCAAGCTGATACCAGATTTATCAATATACTACTGGCAAAGCAGCATCCACAATTAATTGTGGCGATTGCACGGTATCTCCGTCAGCATAATTGGCAAACTACTGGGGACATAGAGGAAAGATTATTCAGGGGTGATTATCGTTCTGCACTCAACAGCCAAACGGTAAAGCGAGTACTGGATTCTATTGAGGATGAAAATGCTAGAGATTTACTCTACCGTCTTTGTTTGACTGTTGGTAGCTTCTCTCAAAAGGATGTACAAGCAGTTGCATCTGTCGATCCTCCAATCCAAAGAGCAATTGAGCGTTTGTATACTTTGGTTGGACTGTGGGTACAGTGTGATGTTAATGAGCGTTTACTAGTTTCTCCTTTAGTTAAACCGCTTGGCAGCAGTAATTTGTTGCCTGAAACACAGAAATCATGTCACCAAGTACTTGCTGAACTTATTATCTCAAAACATAATTTGAATTCAATTGATATTGAGAATGTAATTATTCACTTTCTTGGAGCAGAAGACTTTAATCGCGCGGGACTAATGCTTGTCTCGGCACTCGATAAACTAAGTAAAGTTGATAATGCAGTTTATTATGGAAACTTATTGTCTTATTGGGGTAGTTTGCCACTGCCCAAAGAAATGAATTTAAGCTTCCGTATTATTTTACGCGGATTTCAAATTACTGCTCGAAATAAACATAATAAGCCTATCTCCTACCTCACACAAGACTTAGATGCCCTACTGGAAGAAGCGAATGAAGATGATGCTATAGGTGTAGTTACAGCCTGCATGAAAGTTTATCCTGTATTTGATCAAGATGATCCAATACGTGCAAATAGATATTTAAGAACAGTCTTACAATTTCTGCCTTCTGCTCGGATACTTGGCAATGAGTTAGTGTTACCAGATTCAGCATCTTTAGGCTTTGCTATTTGGACCACCGCTCAAGGAATTAATACTACAGAAAAACTTCAAGATTGGATTAATACAGTAGAGCAACTTACTGTCGAACAACGAAATTTTGCCTTTACTCATGAAGTAGCTGAGTTAGGTTGTTTAATAGTCTCGGAAGATTTGTGGTTAAAAGAATCTGAAAAACCTAGAGAGGAGCAAAATTGGCCAGAAGTTTTTGTCGCATATGTAGACTTCGCGGAAAGAGCTTACAGGCTTGACTTGGAACTGCTATGGGCATGTGCAATATGGTCTAAAATTATTATTTTGGCAGAGTATCAGCATAATATTAGTGCTGCAATATCTGTTGCAGAAATAGCGCTAAGGCTGGCATCTAGCGAACCACGTGTTCAGTTTTTAATTAAGGGCTGTATTGGTCAACAACTAGTAAATGCAAACCGCAATAATGAGGCTATAACCTGGCTAAGTCAGGCTTTGAGCGAAAATACTAACGCATATCCCATAGCTCGGATAAAAGCTCTTTTGAGTATGAGTCGTGCAACTGGCGAACAAGATTCTCCCCTCGCAGTTGAGTTTGCTCGACAAGCAGTAGTTTTAGCAGAAAATACTAATAATATTGATAATACTACTTTAGTAAAAGTGCTTTCCGAACAGGCAATTGCTCAAGGCTTCTCTGGAGAAATAAGTGCTGTATTTCTATCATTGGATAAAGCTATGAAGCATTTATTAGCCTGCAAATCAGATACAGATAATTGGAAGATAATCTTTACGGTATTTTCTCATGTTACAGGCTATTTCACATCAATTGCTCGCACTGGAAGTCCTCCTTCAGTAACAAGGAATGGAGAACCATATGCTACACCACGACGAGGAATGTTTTTCCATCTAAATCCGGAAATAGTTACTTACTACAGAAGGAATTTAGAATGCACTACTTTAGCAAATTTAGCAATATTTGCTCAAGCTATTGGCAATAACGAAAGGGCAGCAGTTTGGTCTTTAAAGGGTATAGATGATGCAAGAGCGACAAACCAGCAGGGAGTTCTTGCAACTCTTTGTTTTGATGCGATTCCATATTTATTGGATGAAAATTGCTTTGCAGAAGTGCTAGATATTGCAATTGATGCAGGATTGTTTTTCACTGCTAGTGTACATCAACTGCAAACTGGTCAATTACCGAGAAATTTTGAAATTGATGCCGAAGCTATTCTAGGTGATAAACCTAGTGAACTGTGGTTAAAAGCTGAACAAAATACAGTATTAATTGGTCTACTTCCTACTGTTTTTCGTATTGCTACTGTTGCGCTTCATGATAGTCAATTTGCCAAAACTCAAGCAACAGAAGTAGCAGCAATTTGTCGTCAAATAAGCACAACATCCACTGATTCATATCTTTGGGTAACAGCAGCAGAATTACTTGAGCAGATTTACTCCCAAGAAGCATCACATGATGGAATTTTACGTTATAGCAGAACCTTTGATTCTAAAAATTACGCTGTTCTCAAAGTAATTGGCTACCTGGTTGCGACATTACAGAACGATACCCCACTTTCAGGAGCAGCTTTAGAACATTCAGTAATAGCACCTTTTGTTTACAATCAACCTGCAACACTTACAACAATCTATCGTCAAGTAATCCTACCTTTCTTCGTGAAATACTGGAAAAATAAATTTGAGAGTATGCCTTTGTCGTTCCATTCAACCCAGGAAATTAACCAAATATTTAATAATATTGAAACTATTCCCGAAGCCGAAAGACTACAGATGATTCTTGTGGCAGTTGCACTCAGCCTCAATGTTCAAATGCCAAGGAACACAACCAAATGGATAATAGAGTCTTCTCCTGGGCTTGTTAATTTTTTTGGTTGATTGGAATGAGTCCCTTTTTGTAATATTAGCGGCAAGGAAAGATGCGGTATCTTGAAGAAGAAAAGAAAAAATCGGGTATTGGAAGTTTTACCGCCAGCGACTTCTAGCGAGTGAGAGATTGCCCAACATAACATTTGTCCTTTCGGACGTCCTTTATGAGTCATCTAATTCCCGAAGGCGCCGACTGCCCATAACCTTCTTCGGAGCGCTGGGAGTGTCCACAATATTTTTCCAATAACGTTATTGGAAGCCATCGTAATTTGTTTGCCATAGTACACGTGCCGTCTTACTATGTCTTACAAAATTCTATCCTCAACCTGAACAAACGGTTGTATGACAACTCTGACAACCTTTTAATAAAACTCGCTCTAATTCTAATTGTCTTGATTAGTGATTTTAAATTGAACAAATGCCATAATCATTGTCAATAAATTTAAAGCTAAAACATCTCCATTTACTAATGATTTAAGATTTTCCAATGGTAAACGTTTTACCTCCCTATAATAAGTATGAAATTCTTCAGATAAATAAATTACATCTGCATTTTTTGATACGCTTACTTTAATAATATATATATCTTTAGTTTTTTCTATATTTATTATATTCAGTTCAGCTTGTGGATAATTTTCTACCAAACGTTTAAATGAAAATGCAATAGCTAAAAGATTGAGTTCATTTACTTCTGTAAATGCTATGGGGAAATTTTTATCTTTAGTTATTTCAATGAATTTATTAAGAAGTTGTATAGATAGTAATATTGCTATTATCACTATAAAAATATTGATTTCCCAAACCCTATTATATAAAGCCTCTAACTTATATTTCTGAAAAACATAAACAAGCATCAATGGATATATAGATTCACCTAAAATATCTGTTAAAATTTTCCAGTAAACTTGAATTCTTTTAGAAAATAATTGTTTATGAATTACTTGATTATTGACAAATCTGGCATTTTTTACAATAGCACCAGTTAAGTCAGCACCACTTAGGTCAGCACCACTTAGGTCAGCACCACTTAGGTCAGCGCCACTTAAGTCAGCATTACTTAGGTCAGCACCGCTTAGGTCAGCACCACTTAGGTCAGCACCACTTAGGTCAGCACCACTTAGGTCAGCACCACTCAGATTTCGCCCCTTAACTGGCTGTTCAACAATCTCTTGAACTATGCGCCATTTATCATCAATTTCGTGACTTCCATCATCACCCGAACTTTCTTTTAAAATTTGAATATCCTCAATCGGAAAACCATTTAATTCTCGTAATTCTCCCGATTGGATGCGAGATATAAGTCGTCTAATATCCTCTTGAGAACCTTCTATAATTAATTTGATACTGCCTTTTTCAGTGCGAATAATTGTTATCGTATCACCTGAATTTTGCCTTAAAATTGATTCCAACAGCACTGCTAAATGATTATTAATTGAATTAATATCGCCTTCTAATGTGATAACAGCTTTAGTTTTGCCGCTTTGTTTATCTATAAAAGTCACTTGACGACTAATTGTTTGCGCTTCCCCCTCCTCCTCCAATGTGATTGGCGTACTGCAATCCTTTGCTTTTAACGGCTCCGATACTTCTTCTACTTCTGCAATTTCTTTCCAATTCAACGTTAGTTCCTCACATATCCTTTTAAACAGATCAGGCTCAATTGGCTGACGTTGAAAAAATTTTGTCACCGTACTGCGAGAAACGAATATGGATTTTGCAAAGTTGATTTTTGACTCAAATCCTAGCCTGACCAAAGCTTTTTCTGCTTTCTCTACACCCTGTTCATAGGCTTTGTAAGTAATTCTCTTCTTTTTTCTGCCTGACGTTTGTTGTGTCATGTTCTGGCTGGGGTGTTTTAGGAGCAATTACGGGAGCAAGCAAAACTTGGGCATAAAGCAATCATAGAAAAAACATAAGTTATTTACAACACAATCATTGTGTGGTCAGTATTTCAAGGTTTTGGCTCGATATTAGAACTATGAAATTTACACAAAGAGCAAAAACATGAATAACAAGCCATTACACAATAAAATCGTTACTAATAAAGACAAAGTTACCACAACTCAACCCAACAATACTTCCCCCTCTAAGCGAACCCTTACTGCTTACGTCATATCGTCGATTGGCTTGGGCATACTTGTACTTGGTGGATATGCTATCTGGTCGTTCAGTAACACTAGCTGCGATGGAACGGTTAACTTTAAAGCTAATGCCAACCAAGGCGTAGAGTTTGCGTACAGCAAAACTAACTGCTATTCTGCACAATCCCAACAAGCCAAAAGATAGTTTCTATGATTGCACTCCCAATCTTATCGGTAATGTCTTCAAACGTCTACCAAGCGAGGGGCGCCCTTCGTTGCTATCCCAAATTTAATTTCTGGGATAGCAACCCGCGCGCTTGAGCAACAAGCCGCTTAACCGAACCTAAAATTTACCGAGCAAAAGCACACGATAACCGATACGAAAATTACACGGCGATGCAAGACTCTTAAGATACTGATGTTGGCAAACCGATTGATGGATTTTGAGTAGTGTAATCGGTAATCGGATAGGCGCCTCCCTTACATTCTCGCTATTTGGTAGTGATAATTATGAAAGGACACCTCCTCCGGTTTATCGATAAACAAACCGTAGTTATAAGTACAGAATCAGTTAACTATCAAACTAACCTGTACTGATGTAACCTAACTTCAACTATAGTGACAGCTTAATTTAACCCAAGTGACACCAAACTTAAGCAAAAACAGCCAATAACTGTAAATCTAATTACTTTTTTAATTTAAAATCACCTGATTAACTGCTATTAATAATAAGCAAGGTGACACCTAGGTTAAACCCTAGTTGAAATACAGCAGAAAACCAATTAATTCCTTTTAATTTGTTTCAATCAGTATAGGAGCGCGCGCGTTGCCCCATCTGAATTAGCTACATTTAAACTACATTTATAATACATCGGTGATGTTTTTACAGTATAAATACTCAATAATCGGGTGAGGGAGTAAAGAGGGATCAAATCGGGAGTCTTTCGGGATAAAACATAGCTTTTCAGTATATTAATACTAATCAGTAATGATGGTGACTCCCGATTTAGTCCCGATTTAGTCCCGTTTTACTCCCCCTTTTATCACTAATTGGTCATAAATTATATTTGCCCAATTGAAGCGCGTCTCCCCTCCCCCAAAAACAATTTTGGGATACTTCGATAAATCTACGTCTAAAGTCATAGATGAAACAAACACCGTCTTTAATCTTTCATCAGTTTCAACTCGTGTTCAGAAATGAAACCCTTCGTGAAACCCGATAATATTCGTAGAATTGCTGACTATTTTCAATTTCACATCCGACAAAGTGAATGATAAACGACCATTTGATAGAATAATGATTAATTTTATATTTTTCACATTCTGGATTTTTTGAAAATAATTAAATTTGGGTTTTTGTCTGGTTTTAATAAATTCAAATAAATGCCACGCAATCCTGGGGTAATTGATAGTATTGGGGTTGCGCTACTCCTGCCATGCGGAGCGAAATATCTTCGCAACACCGCGCGCTCCGTCTCCTCCAAAAGCAATTTCGGGCAGCTTCGTTATAATCGAAGTGTACTTACTTCACTTCTGTGCCCCTGCGGGGTGGGCGCCGCCCATCCTCGTTCGCCTGAACGGCTCTCTCGGACACAGAAGTACGTTCGCCCTGCGGGTCGTGTTCCTAGATTATTGGTGGGGGTTTTTTCAATGACCGCAAAAGCCATTATGCGCGTTGGGAAATTAAAAAGTTTGGGTAGTGTGGGCGGCAGCGAAAAACATACTGCCCGTCTCCAAGATACACCAAATGCTGACCCATATAAAGAAAATATTCGGTTAATTGGTGAGTCGGATGACCCCGAACTAGAAAAAATAGTTTTATCTAAAATAGCTGACCAGACCAAACACAAACCGCGTAAAGATGCGGTACTGTGCAGCGAAATATTTCTCTCGGCATCTCCAGAATTTTTTCGCCCCCATGACCCATCAAGAGCGGGGGAATGGGATGAAGAATTGATGTGGGACTTTGCCAATGCTTCGTCTAAATGGTTACAAGAAAACTTTGGTGATAAATGCGTCCGCGCGGAGTTACATTTGGATGAGGCAACCCCCCACATCCACGCTTATATAGTTCCCATCAACGACAAAACCAAACAATTAAGCCACAAAGAAATGTTTGGGGGAGATGGGCGCCAAGCCAGTATCAAATTATCTAAGTTTCAAGATTCTTATGCCCAAGCACTGGCGCCTTTAGGTATCGAACGCGGGGTAAAAGGCAGCAAAGCCACCCACACCAAAGTTAAAGAATATTATCAAGCAGTCAATTCTGAACCCCTCACCCTGGAATTAGATCGATTGGCGCCAAAGCAGGGAGAAACGGCACAGCAATTATTTAAACGTATAAAATCAGACCCCACAATTCAAACTATCAATCATCAACTAGCTGACCACCGTCGAATTATAGAACTTGAAAAACGGGCATCCCAAAAGGCAAATGCTTCTGAGAAATTACGCTCTGAGTTAGAGAACCGCGTAGCTGAACTAGAAGAAGAGAATTTTTACTGGAAGCAGCAAGCCGACCAATTAAGGGACTTGCCCCTAGAGGATGTAGCGTGGCATTTAGGGTTAAATAAAGCTGACTCAGGAGAGAACCGTTGGAAGGGATTGGGGGGAGTTATCAATATTACTGATTCTAAATGGTACGACTTCACAGCAGAAAAAGGTGGTGGTGGGGCTATTGATTTGGTAATGCACGTTGCTGGGTGTAATTTTCGGTCTTCGGTTGCCTGGTTACATGACCGTTTTGGGTCAGAGGGGATGTTACGAGCTACCAGAGCTTACGCACAAACACAAGCCACTGAAATTGTTGCATCCGAACCCACACCGCAGTTTGTACCTCCAAAAAAGGACGATTCAAAGTGGCAAGCAGTACAGAATTACTTAAATAAAACTAGGGGACTGCCAAAAAATTTTATCACTGCCCTCCGCTCCAACGGATGGCTCTATGCTGACAACCAGCAAAATGCTGTGTTTACAATGCGCGAGCTTCCTCCTTGTGCGCCATCACTCAAAACAGAAACCACAGGCGCATTTTTACGAGGAACGCGGGGAGAAGATAATTCGTTTATGGGATACGCGCTTGGGACAAAACGAATGGAGGGATGGTTTTACTTCCACTTAGGTGGTAAGCCAACGGATGAATTACAAAAAGTAGTTATCTGTAAGTCTCCCATCGATGCGCTTTCATGTGCTGCGCTATCTATTACTGCACATTCTGGTATGACCCCAACACGGACAATGTTCTTGGCTGTTGATAGTCCCAAAAGCTTACCGTTGGATTTTCTTAAAGACGTTCCTGCTATTACTGTTGCCTGCGACAACGATGAAACGGGACGCTCAATGGCACAAGCTATTAAAGAGTTACTGCCGCAAACAACCATCGCGCGACCAAAAACTACTGATTGGAATACGGAACTGTTGGAGTATTCGCGGCAAGAAAGTACAGGGCGCCTTGAAGCAGAAAAGAAAAAGAATCGAGGATTGGAATACTAGTAAATTGACGAGTAAATTGGTGGTACGCTAGGTTAAATACAGCCTCGTCAAAACGCTTTGTCTAATAGCGCGCCAATTATGTCAGAAATTATTACTGCTGTTTACTCTAATGGGATGCTGCGCCCCCAAAATCCTTTGTCCCTAACTGATGGGCAAATTGTGCGGCTGCAAGTTTTGACAGAAGAATCATCCAAGGACACCGAAAAAATAATTCAGTCCCTAGTGGCAGCAGGACTGGTCACTCCTCCTCAACATCGCAGCGATATTGAGCCAGTCTCAGAAGAAGCGTGGCGTGAACTGACCCAAAGACTAGAGGCATCAGGAGGCAAGCCGCTCTCCGAAATGATTATTGAAGAACGAGTAACAAGCCCCGACGCAACTGGAAACCGCTGCGCTAAATCGGGCGGGGGCAGGCACTGCCAATAAATCCTCATGAATAACATATTCCTTCATAGCAGCGCCTGCCCCTCCGCTGGCGCCGCCCGATTTTTTCCAGTTGCTAGCGAATCTCTCCATATTGCCGAATATGTTCAACTAACCGCTTAGTTTCACCACCTGCTAATTCCAGTTCCCTGAGATTGCCCACCAAAACAAATAATTCCCTTGCCCTACTAACGGCGGTATTCAGCAAATTAGGTTTACGATTAAGAAACCAAAAACTATGCTCTTTTTGGCACTGGTAAGGAGAGAAGATAATGGCTGCTTTCTCTCCCCCCTGGAAGGTGTGAACTGTGCCAATATCATCCCAAGAAAAGTTTCGCCAACGGTTAGAGAGTCGATATCTCAGGGCATTGGCTTGCTGCGAAAATGGGGACATCACCCCAATTGTCTTTGATTTATCGGCGCCGCCAAGTCCATAACCGAGTTGAAGCAAGGAGGCAATAACATTTTCTATGGCTTCGATTTCTTCGGGATTAGTGTGATTTAAGTGGCTTCCATCTACGTGGTAAGCCAGCAGGTGTTTAACTGTTGCTTCCCCGTTATAATCTGAAATAATTTGCAGACCACCGGGATAATTGGGGCTGCAAAACTGGATAATAGGTGGGGTGCAGCGGTAATGATTTCTAAGGATAATGCCGTTGCCTAAGTCGGATTCTGTACCACTGGCGCCAGCCGCGCGATGATAAGCGGTAGCTGTGTATTTGGCGGTGGGGGCATAGCGATAATAGTCTTCATTCCCCATGCCCATATCCACAAAAGCGGTTTTCAGATATTGTTTAATAGTATCGTCGCAAAGGTTAATAATTGGCTCAATTTGTTGGGGGTCGCCTGCTACTACTGCTCGTTGCGAACGCACCAGCAAGGGAAATAATTGATGTATAAGTGTAGTACCCGCTTCATCTACCAGTGCCAGTTTAACAATATTGGAATGAAGAATTGGCAGCATATAGCGTACTGATTGCAGGCTAGAGCTAATGACGGGGAAAATCAAGCTTAAGTCACGGTAGATGGCATCACTGTCAGTTTCCAGTTTGAGCAATGCATCTCCATCTCCCTCCAAGACGCTGCCGTAAGTTTCTAACGCCCGCATAACGCTATCCTTACGTCGGAGAACTTCTTGCAACAGAAACGTCCAGGCGCCTTGAAATAGTTCTAGTTGTAATGAGTGGTAGTCGCGGTAAAAACGACTATAGAAATCTCCTTGTGGGTAACTATCAAGTTGTTCTTGGAAAAGTTGATAATCAGCTTGTTTTAACTCTAATTGCTTGTTTAAAGATGTTAGTTGGGTTTGAATAGACGTTACTTTTTGGTTAAGATGCCAAAGTTGTTGCGATAAATCCAGTTTTTGGTTAACTAAAATCTGGGCTGTGGTTAAACTAGAGCGGTCAAGGGGTATTTGAAAGGGATGCGACGATGCCAAAGTGTTTAAAACAGCAGCGTTTATCCGATTTGCTAGACGCTTAAAAATTAGCTTATCGGTAGTAAAATTAAGCCAATCAAACGCGCGTTTTGTGATAGAGTCAGACTGTTTTGGTAGTTCGCGTTCTGCTTGGGATAAAGCTTCTTGTATTTGCTGGTAAGCATTGAGGGGAAAATTTGCGTAATCTCTCAAACTTGATAGCTGCTCTTGATGTGCTTGTAACTCGGAATCCTTTGCTGCAATATCATCATTGAGAGATTGTATTTCTACATCCAGTTGATTTCTCCGTTCAGCATCGGTTGCTTGTTGGCTAGTATTAAAGCGGTCTTGCTCTATTAATTGCTGAATTTCACTTTCTGCTCTTATCAGGTTGAGTTTGGCTTGTTCCCAAGACTCCTGGTTAAATTCATTATTTCTCAGCCAATCTTGACTAGATTGCAGTTTTGGTACGCTTTCTCTACGGATGATGCCTAGGTTCCCACCAGGGAGATAAAACTGTTCTGTAGGAAAGTTATCAGTTAACCGAGAAAGGAATTTTTGGATGGCGCCGTTATTGGTGCTGGCAAATAGTATTAAATTATTCTCATCCTCTTCACCGTGAACAAGTCGTAACGCCCTCGTCACTACTTGCTGTGCTACCAAGTGCAGAAACACTTCTGTCTTCCCAGTTCCCGGAGGACCACAAACAGCAGTTAGCAAATTCTCTTGAGTGTGTTTTAGTACAGAAGCTTGATATTCATCGGGAGCGTGTCCGGGGAAGGCGCCCCAAAACATTACCTCATGTCTGGGTAATTGTGGCGCCGACCAAAGGTACTGCATTGCAGGATGAGTTTCAGCTAGCCAGTCGCTATGGGGTGCTTGTTGAAGTTGCTGTAAAATAAGCTGCAAATCAAGCTTAAGCAGAGCATTATAGGGCGTAAAGTCGCAGCGCAGTAAATAAGGTTGCCGAAAAGTTTTATATTTCCCTTCTGGCAAGTCCACCTGGTCAAGAAAATCTCGCAGGGTGGGGAATCTCCCTTTAAAAGTGTCTTCCAAAAATTTCAAAATCCCTGACGCAACAATTAATGATTCGGCTTGCTCCTCCTCTAACCCATACAACCGCATTAAATTAACAACAACTGGCTGAAACTCGTATTCCGTAAAGTCCCAGCCTGTTTTGCGATAATTACCTTTGAATATAGATGAAACATCAACCGTGAAGAGAGGCAGATATTTCAGCTTTTGTTCTTTCCCCTTCCCCTGTATTAGATAAATTTGCGGGAAAGCAACAGCCATTTGAAAATCATTAGGTCTACCCCTAGAAGCTGCCGCTTGTTGCTGTTGCTGGAATTGTTTAAACACTTCGCCATCCAACATTAGCTTATTACCAACAAGCTGCACTCCCTTATCTATAACTTTCGAGTAAACATCCGAAGAACGTTCAACCTCAGCTTGGGTCAGTTCCTCTAACCGGATATAGGATAACCAAGCTTGTACTATCTGGATAAGTTTATCTGGCTCTAGCATGAGATTAAAAGGGAGCAAGTGTACTTACTGGTATTAAATACACGTTAATCTTTTTTCCGCTCGGCGCCAACCTACCAGAGTCATAAATAGTTTTCGATTTTTCATTTTTTAACAATTACAGATGCCTATAACGTTATAGGCAGTGGGAGCGCGCATTTTCCAATAACGTTATTGGAAGTTTCCTCAGAGCCTAAAACATTTGACTTAATAACGTCCGAATTGTTAGCCCGCACGCATATAATTTCAGTAGATTTTAAAGGGGCGTCTGCTGTCTCCGAATCCTTCAATTCTCCCATCAATATTAAATCTTCTGGAAATTTTGTTTTCATTGTATGTATACCCTCTATCAAGCGTATCAAGTTTACTAATTATTGACTTCCCACCATTGAGTTGTATAAGAATTAGAGCAGTGTATGGCAATACAGAATTTCTTTGAATTCGTTCAAGTAATTTTTCATAATATTCACTTATTCCTCGTGTAGAGGTGTATTTCAATATGATTTCAATACAGTTATTTTGGCTGGATAATTTTACAATCCCATCGTTAGGTTCATATTTAACACTAAAACAACTCCCCTTTGCATAACACTCAAGCAATTCCAGTAGGATAAGTTGACCGATTTTTTCACTGTTAGGCTCTCCCGATTCTTTATAAAACTCAATAGACAATCCACTTTTTACTAGCTCGGAGAAGTGTTTGCATATAGCATCTAAAATTTTCTCATTGGATTCGTCCTTTAAATCTCTAAGATTCAGAGGAAACCGAGT
>NZ_RSCL01000049.1 GCF_003991905.1 Dulcicalothrix desertica PCC 7102
AGGAGGAGTTTCATCTTTTAAAGCTGTTCGTTAATCCTGAGTCTGCTATACTTTTGGCTGCGTCTACTAGTCCTTACTGGTACCATACGAGAAAATAATATACTCGGTGACGGTTAAACCTTCGCTCCGGCGCGTTTTAATTGGTAAGTCAATAATTTCAAGAAAGCGGATTCGCCATTAGTGCCCGCATTCCGACTAATTGCCGTACTTGCGAAATGTTTCCGCGCGCAGAGCGTCTACTGCAAGAAACGCTTTATAAATCGGTGTAACTATCAGGTTCCTGTTTTGTAGTACTTATGCTCGGTTGTGTTTCATGTCCGCGCATAGATTAAAAGTGGCGCCGCGACCCTTAGAGAACGCTTACATTAATTTTCCACATAGCTTCAAAGCTTTGCCCAACTTGGATTCCATAATATGCCCCAAGAGCTAATTATATCAAATCTGAGGCAGCTTGATATTGCTGACTGCATAAATTAATTTTGTCACCCCTGTTAATGAATAGAACGAGAAAGTTCATCCCGCTTACTGGTAATTAAACAATGCGATTTTCAATTTGAAGAAAGCGCTCTTCGTTCAATTTCATAAGCAAGTCTATACACCAAGAACACATAAATCGAAGGAAACAGCTATGTTTACAGCTAAGAAATCTAATCAAGGTAAATTCAACTCGCGCATTACAGCAGTAGGACTATTAATAGCAAGTGCGATGGGTGGATTTGCTCTTCAGATAGTTCCTGTATCTGCTCAAAAAACACCAGATGTAATTTTATATGAAGGTCGGAATTTTACGGGACGTGCAATCAGACTAACTAAGGGAGTAGATAGCTTAGGCAGATTTAACAATAAAACTTCATCTATCAAGGTTCTGAACAATCAGAAATGGCAGTTTTGGGCAAAAAAAAATAAAAAAGGTCGTAGTATAATTCTATCTCCTGGGAATTATCCAAATCTCAATTTAAACAATGATATTGAGTCTTTAAAAGGACTTAAATAATTCGCTTTTTCCAAAAGTATGCTCCGTAAACACAATTTTCAGTTCCGTAGTCAATACATAAGTTTTACTGCATCTGAAATTCGTGTTTTCATCACCTATTATGCCCCTATATACCCCCATACGTAACATCTCAACTTCCCACCACCCCACGCTTAAACCACAACGTCGGCTTCGCTGATGCTGTTGGGACACACAATTACATGCCGAATATACCTACCTCCACTCCAGGCAGTTCGCCAATAATCGTACTCACACTCCCAACCATAAGAGCGAGGGTCGCGGCTCTTGGTATAACTGATAAACTCCTTGGTAGTTCGGTTTTGACGTTCGTTTAAGAGAGTTTGAGGATTCAATCCCAGGCGCCACTCGCTGCGCTCAAATTAAAAATTCAAAATTCAAAATTTAAGAGGGTATTCAAACATACTTAATCTCTATGTAGATGTGAGAATATCAAATTACTTCTTTAATTTTGCATTTTGAATTAATAATTTTGTTCACGTAGTGTACCGAAGGTAATTTGAACGAGTGAGTGGTTGGTGATGGATATTGTACGAACTCGGACGACGTTGGTTGTGGTGAGTGTTTGTATTTGAGATAAACGCTCGCACAAGTTGTTCGAGTGAAGACTTTATTGCGTCTAGTTTAAAAGTAAATTGCGATTCGATTTTATCTAGGCGTTTGGTAAGCATCTCAACTGATTTGCTACTGGGCGCCTTTCTCGTTATCCTCGCTGCTATCAAATTCGACAATTACATCCTCCAATACTTGTAGCATTTACGCACTCAGATACATCATTACAAAGGAAACCACTTACACCAGGGTTAATTACTTCAGGCGCCGAACCAAGATTCATTGCAATAACTGGTGTACCTGCTGCCATCGATTCTACCATTACCAATCCAAAAGGTTCACGCCAGGTAATTGGGAATAAAGTAGCGACAGCACCACCCATCAATTCATTTTTATCAGCATGAGTTGCTTCGCCTGCAATAGATTTTGAATCACTAACAGAACGTGCGTGTTGTGCAACTTTATTTACTAAAAATTGGGTTGCTTTATCAATACCACGTTTGAGAGCAATAGGGTTAGAACCTGCTGCAACGTTCCGCAAACCTTCTTTCATCATTGCGTGAGCGAGAACAGTCGCAGTAGTTGTACCATCACCAGCAGCATCGTTAGTTTTAGCAGCAGCTTGGCGAATTAAAGATACACCTGTATTCTCAATATGGTCTTCTAGTTCAATTTCTTTCGCAATGGTAACACCATCATTAATAATTTGCGGGGCGCCGTATTTCTTTTCCAAAACCACATTACGACCTTTTGGACTAAGAGTTACAGCAACCGCTTCTGCAAGAGCATCGATACCACGTTCTAATGCACGACGAGCGTCTTCGTTGTAAAGAATGTACTTAGCCATAATTCTCAAATGATTTTAGATTTTTAGATTTTATTGGGTTTCGGGGCGGGTTTAGGGGTATCCTAATAATATGTTTAATTTTTCGTGAACCCGCCCTTACAAGCGTACTCATCACCCAGCACGAGCGCACGAGCGCACTCAGCGCTTTCTACTAACTCACAACTGCGAGGATGTCTTGTTCGCGCAGCAAGACCTAGTCTTCACTTCCAAGTTTAATATCGGTACCACCATATTTGGAATAAAGTACTTTATCTCCGACTTTTACTTCCAACTGTTGGTAAGAACCGTCATCATTACGCTTACCCGAACCTACTTCAACAACCTCACCAACTTGTTGCTTTTCTTTAGCTGTGTCAGGAAGGAAAATTCCACCTGCGGTTTTTTCTTCAGCTTCGCTGATTTTGACCAATATTCGGTCTCCTAATGGTTTTAAACTGGAAATTGCCAAACTAAGGGTTGCCATAACAATCCTCCTTTCGGTTTATCGTCCTTTCTTTTGTAAGTTATAGGTTGTGTTGTTGTAATCGAAGCGCAAATACTATAAGAGAAAGAGGTGTTCGTGGTGATTTCACCCTTCACTTTTAGCACTTGCTTTATCTAAGTGCTAATGGGAGCAAACCTCTTTCTGAAGTGGCAATTATTTGATTTGTACGGCTTACCGAACTTGGTTTGGTAGTATGATTCCCCTTGAACGGATACTTCGAGGTTTATGAATATAGATATTGCTGTTGCACGCTATTTTCCTTTAGATAATGGACGCTATGAAGTCAAACCTGGAATGGTGCCATTAAGTAAATGTTTTGGCAATGGTATAGTAGATAACTATGTATTCCAGATTGATAATACCTTTGTTGACTACCGAAATACAAAGCTGGCATCTCGTCAAGAGGCTTTAAACAAATATTTTCAAACTAGTAATTATAGTAATGTAGTTGATGCTGCTGTGATAAAGTTTATTATCAGGCGCCTAACTGACGAACATCCAAATTATTTCCATCTTGAAAGCTTTACTTCGGGAATAGCTTTAAATTGTCAACTTACTCAAGAAAAGCTATACTTCGATAAAGATTATCATTTACAAAAAGTAGATATTCCTAAGAGTACTATATTCCCATCTTACATCTGTAGTTTAGATGCATTAGCCGCACAAGTGCAAGAAGATGTTACAGTTATTTGTCGTGCGAATAATACAAATTGGGTAGGCGCGATTCATTTATGTTTTCCCAACCATTGGTCAGCCGAAGATAAAATAGGTAAGGACTTTACGACAGTTCACGCACCCGTTGCGGGAATTGAAAAAATTAATCAGCGTGCCCAGGCAATTACCAATACAATGATTATGCATCAACCAATGGTACGCTTTGCTTGGGGTTTAAGTACAGACACTCGTCTCAACCATCATCCTCAACCACCATTAAATACACCAGCTGAAGTTTGGGGAGGTAGAAAATTTGATATCGATAATCCTGAGTTATATTTACGAATCGAACGTCAGGTTATTTGGGGTTTACCTGAGTGTGATGCAGCAATTTTTACAATTAGAACATATTTTAGAGATGTGGCAGAAATTAAGCAAGATAGTTGTTTGAGACAAAAATTAGTTTCTGCAATTAAATCTATGAGTTTAGACTCTTTAATTTACAAAGGTTTAGTAGAAAACCGTGATGATATTATAGCTTGGTTAGAAAAACCTTAAGCTAGTAAGCCTAATTATGGGTGTAATTCTAAATACCTTTGTTTTCAAATATATATGGATGTTGTAAAAGCCAGCTATCAATATCACTTAAAACTTCTTGTGGTATTTCCCACGGAAAAAGGTGTGCAGTATTCAAATAACGTTTAAACTCAGCATTTTTGAGATTATTCGCAGTTTCAAGGCTAGACTCAACAGTAATATGACGGTCTTCGGTTCCAGCAAGTACTAAACAAGGACATTCGATTTGATGTAAATCTGGTAACTTATTATATCCTCTACCAATTGCATTAAACAGCGCGCGTGTTGCAGCACGAGATGTTTGTAGGTAAGCAGGAACAGCATTTGATGCAATATATTTATAAGTACTAGGTGTATGCTGTCCAACTAAATAGCGAAACAAAGATTTTTTGGCAAATGTCTCAATATTCCATCGCCACCCTGGTTTTACCATATTCAACAATCCAGCAATACCCGTATAGATATTATCTTGTAAGCTAATTGGTGGATGACTACCTCGCGGACGAGCAGACGTAGCTATTAGCACCAATCCACTAACACGCTCAGGAAACCTTAGCGCTAACTCCATAGCTAAAATTCCACCCAACGACCATCCCAAAACCAAGCACTTTTGAATTTGGTGCTGTTCTAATAAATTTTCCAAGTCGGTTAAATGGTCATACATATCAAAGTCCCTATTAAAGCGACTTTTACCATAACCGCGTAAATCAGGCGCCAAAGTTTGGAAACGGTTGCTCAAATGGTTAGTAAACACCGACATACTGGCGCCAGAACCAGGATGACCATGCAAGCAAAGTACAGGAAAACCCTGACCACGCACATAAGTTTTTAAACGGACAGATTGATAACGCATAACGTAGGGGCGGGTTAACCCAAAATCTTCACTCTTTACCAGCATATAACTAAACCCGCCCAGAAACCCGCCCCAAACAAAAGGCGCCGATGGGAGAATTAATCATCAACAACGCGCCAATTCCAGATGCTGGCGCCACACCAACGATTCAATATCTAATTGATATTCTTCTGCCAATATTTTCAACTGGGCTAAAACCGTAGCTCTTTCTTCACGATGCAGGCGCCGAGCGATTGGATTACTATAATTATCAAGACTCACATCCAAATCGCGTAATTTATTCAAACACTCAACTACCTGGGATGGCAACACCTGCCCGAAATCATCAATTTCTAACTCAACACCAACAAGGTTATTAATATTCTGACTTCTATCAATTACCACATCCAACTCAGATAACTCTGACACCTCAACAATCTTACGACCTAAAACCACCTGGGCAATATCCTGAATTTTATGTGTTGAAGCTAATACAAATTCCATCCACTTATCTGGACTGCAACCTGACTGCTTCCATTCGGTGTCAATCTGGTTAGCAAGCTCAGGACTTTTGACTTCCAGACGAAATATACCTGTACCACCTGGCTGATTACCAACCATCTTAACTACAGCTTGAGCCTTTTTGGGTTGTGGGGAATGTGCCTTACGTAAAGTTTCTACATCTTGCGTTGTCACAGTATCGTTGATTTTACGAAACTCTTCGACCATATCAACCAGTGCATCTCTGGCTGTTCCATATTTCGGCGCCAGTAAGCCCATCAACGATAAAGGACTGACTGTTGTCAAATCATCATATATATTACCAAAACTCTCGAATAGCTTTATTAGTTTATTTGCATCACCAGTGACAAAATCGTTTTTATCCAACCAATCGCTGAAGCGTGCGCGACTTAGATGCTGTTTTGTTTGCTTTAGTACTTCTCCCGCTGCCATCAAGGCGCCTGATGCCAACTCTAATAACGAATGAATATCATCCGCAGCCGTTGCTAGATTAAGTTTTGCAGGTTGGGGTAAAAAAACTTGGTAAAGTTGAGCTGTTAGCGCGATATCCATGTTAAGATAACTCCAGAATTTAATTAATATTTTTTAAAAAGCGTACCCAATTTCTAACGGCTGGGTGCGCTTTTACATGTCCTAATTATTTTACCACTAACACAATAAACATAATTGTAAAATTTTGTAACAACATCACGCTTTTTCCCTGAAAGAGCTGTATGCAACATTTAATACATAAACTGATAAAGCGTAGATGGTGAAAATGTGCATATTAAGCTATTTTGAGAAATTAACTAATTTTGTTTACATATCCACTAGCATAATCAATCACACACATTTGTCGGTAGGTAGAATGAATACCAAAAGCAACGCCTGCTAATTTGAATTTAGGGTTATATATATTAGTTCTGTGACCTCGGTCGGGTACTCCATCATCAATAATTAATTGCATTACAATATCTTGGGCAGTGGGAGAACCGTAACTGATATTCTCTCCAGCTATAACTTGCCACTTACCATAGCGTTGCATCCGTTCAAAAGGATTACTGCCATCACTTCCTGTATGACCTGTAATACCTTTGGCGCCTTGGTCTTTAACATGGTCGCGTGCAGCAAGTGACAAACCTTTAGATACACTCAAAGCAGGAACAGGAGAGACTTTTTTAAGATATTGAATAGCTTCATCAACAGCTTTAACTCCCTCAGTAGTTTGCAAGTAGAGATTAGATGATAATTTAACTCGTTTACCTTCAAAGCGCTTTTTATAGTTTTCTAATACGGCTACATAAGCTGCGGGGTTAGTGCGGGCTTTGTTCATTTCCACAATAACTTGTTGTTCCAAACGTGATAAGTCACTTTCGTTAACGGGAACACCAGAGTCACTAGGTTGTATAGATATGGGAAAATCAGGTTGCAACACAATTTGACACGAAGAAAAAAGTAAGCTGATAGGGGCAAATACCCAAGGAAGTATCCGACGCATTGGGGTTATCTGGGAACTCAATACATGTATTCTAGATAAATTCACTTTGTGACATCTTGTACAATTGTTTATAAGCTACAAGTGCAAGCTATAAATTTCCGAATATCTCTAATGCGAACATAAATACTAATAAGTTATGGCGCCTGTTATCGGATTTCCATTCCATGAAAAAGTTGGTTCAGCTTCACAGTAGCTCCATTTTGCTTCCCAAGGCATAGGAAAATTAGGCACTGTAAAACGAATCGAAAATCGTCCCCAAGTGTTGCTTAATTTACCAGAACTATCTTCTCGCCCTGTATCGCATTTAACATTAGATTTGCCAATCCAGTAGCCGTGATAAACTCCACGATTATTGAATACTCCAGCTAGTCCCTCAATGAAAATGGCGCCTGCGGGATAACTCCAAATAGCTGTTTTACCTCTATCACTTTGGTAAACGACTTTACCATAACTGCTATTCCATACTTCGTCCGCGAACGCAGAATTTTGTGCAGTAGCCAAGAAAAATACTGTACTTACAATTGCTAAATGTGTGTATTTCATGCCATTAATATACGAAGTGTCGTTTAGATTTAAAGAATTATATCGGTTGATATGTAATACTCTATATAATGCACTAATACATATAAACACTTAGATTAAACTGGCGCTAATCGTTTCATGACATTAGTACTAAAGTTTATAAAGTTCCTTCTGTAGCTTTTTTAACTGCTTCTGCCGCAATTCTTGCAACCTCCGCCATTCGAGCGGCTTCTTCGTAAGCTTTTCTTGTTTCTTGTAAAACTCTTATTATCTCTACTTCTTCTTCTATAATAATTCTTGTTTTCTGTACAACTTTAGCTGCTTGTGCTTCTGCGGCAATTCTTATTTCCTCAGCCATGAGAGCTGCTTTTTCTGCTATTTTTACTGCTTCAGAAGCTGCATTCCTTGTTACCTCAGCAACTCGAAGTTGCTCAACTGTACCACCGAATAGATGTTGCATTGCTTGTTCTACATCTTGAAGCGGATAGATAATTTTAAGAATTTGTTCTATTACTTTGGCGCCTTGAGCATAAATGTTTTTTAGCACCTTTCCTGTATCAGTCGCGCTCATTCCAACTTCTTGAGAAGCTTTAGCTGTTATAACACTATCCATCGTTGTCAGAGAAAGTTCGATTAACTCGTAAGGAATATGTTCTAAACAAGATATATATTTTGTTAACTTAGCGCGCGTTGTTCCAGATGCTTTTTGCCGTAGCCAATTTGAAACTACCCATTTCATTGTAGGGTCAGTCTCAAGAAACAGAAACTCGTATATTCGCTTTAATCCTTCTTCATTGTCTTGAAGCGCATTACTTAATTCTTCTAATTTTATCATTAATGAACTATTCCGAAGCCGATGCTTGATACCTTCAACTCCACCTAGTACAACCGCATTGTATGGAGTATTGGGAATTTGACTATTTCCTAGAACTGCGTCATCAGGTTTTGGCTTATACATTGCCATAAGTTGTTTAACCGTTTTGCTCTTACTACTTTCTCATAAACGCTTTTATCCAAATTAGACATTATCTTTACAAAAATTTACTTTTTCTGGGAAATAAGAACAGGTGTAAAAGAATGCAGGAAGTTATCGGTTTTGACGATAACCTCGCTTACACGCTTGCGCCTTTTTTAGTTGATATCAATATTTATTTATCTTTAAATCCACCGGCATAAGTGATTACACACATTTTGCCGTATTTAGCATGATTTCCAAACGCGACCCCAGAAACCTTGAAATTAGGGTTAAAGATATTTTTGCGGTGTCCTCTATCTGGCACACCGTCATCGATAACTAGCTGCATAACGATATCTTGAGCAGTTGCAGGCCCGTAACTGATATTCTCACCTGCGGTAGTTTGCCACTTTCCATATTTACTAATACGAGAAAAAGGACTACTACCGTTGCTACCGTTATGACCTATTGAACCTTTGGGTCCTTGGTCTTTTACATGGTCTTTGGCGCCAAGCGACATTCCTCTTGAAGCAGATAAGGCGCCTATTGGACGTTGTGACTTTAAAAATGCAATTGCTTCGTCAACTGCCCTTGCTCCTTCTTGAGTCACCAAAAATGAATTGTTTCCAATTTTGACTTTATTTCCTTGGAAGCGTTTGCGGTAATTTTCGAGAATTGGAAGGTAAGATTTAGGGTTCGTCCGTATCTTGTTCGTTTCCGCAATAATCTGTGATTCAATTGATGAGAGGTAGTTAGCGCTTGCTACCAAAGTTGGGCTAGCAAGTTGATTGGCTTTGACGGTAACAGGCGCCGCACTTGATGTAGACTTAGCTTCAGATGAATCAGATTGTAACAATTGTGGAACACTTGTAAATATTAAAGCAATGGGAAAAAACATCCAAAACTTTGACCGATGCATCATATAACCTCTTAAAAGTACTCACACTGACTTATTTATATACAAGTCTTTGACTGTATATATAGAGAAATTGTTTCTTGAAACTTCCTATTCATCAGCTTGAGACTTAGCTTCATCAAACATCAATCCTAAGTAATATTACATATATTGTTGTATAGAGAATAATTACCAAACGCGACACTAGTGACTTTAAAGTCAAGATTAAACATATTTTTATATTGTCCATGTCAAACTAAATCTGGTTCGATATTTCTTTGGGAGAAATAAATATGCTTGCTTCAACAAGGGATTTGCTCTTAACCGCGCGCAGGAACGTTTATGCAATCGGCGCCTTTAACATATATAATTTGGAAGGGGTCAAAGCAGTAGTGCAAGCAGCCGAAACTCTCTCAAGTCCTGCCATGCTACAAATTCACCCTGGTTCACTTAAATTTGGTGGTACAGCGTTAGTGTCACTTTGTATGGAAGCAGCACGCACATCAAAAGTACCGATTTCAGTACATTTAGACCACAGTACCTCAGCAAGTGCAATTCAACAAGCATTAAGCGCTGGAATGACCTCAGTAATGGCAGACGGTTCACCGTTACCCTACACAGAGAATTTAACCTTTACCAAACAGATGACCGAATTAGCGCATTCCAAAGGCGCTGCAGTCGAAGCAGAAATAGGTAGAATTAGCGGTAGCGAAGATGGAATGACCGTTGAAGAAAAAGAAGCTTTAATGACCGACCCAGACCAAGCAGTTGAATTTGTCGCAGCTACAAAAGTTGACTTCTTAGCAGTGACTATTGGTAATGTACATGGAGAATACAAAAGCAAACCAAGACTAGATTTTCCAAGATTAGTTCGTATCCGCAAAAATATTGATATTCCTTTAGTATTGCATGGCGCCTCTGGTTTACCACCAGAGATGATAAGTAAATCAATAGAACTAGGTGTATGTAAATTTAACGTCAATACAGAAGTAAGACAAGCCTACGTACAGAACTTGAAAAAGGATTTAAGCACTTCTAAAAGTCCTGATTTGGTAGACTTAATGCAAAATGCGATTAGCGCAATGCAAGAAGTAATAAGTGAGAAAATACAGCTTTTTGGTTCTGTAGGTAAAGCCCATTTGCATGAGTCACCTTATGCGAGTATGTTAGCTGGGCAACGGATGTAACGGATGTAACGGATGGTTGATTTATTTTAAGGCGCCTGTTGAATATTTGTTTATAGGCGCCGTTTGCTAGTAGTGCTTGCGGCGCCAGTCTAACAATGATTCTAAAGCAGTACTACTGGTTAACCGAAACCAGTAGTACCAAAAATAAGGAATTTCAAACAATACAATACAAATGAATTACAAACGAGTGATAACCAGTAGTACTCAAGGCGCCAGTTTGCCCTTAAAAGCATGTGTGCAAAGTCATTAGTGTTAAAGATTTATAAATTTGAAATAAAAGGTAAATTCATTTTTACCGTATCAAACCACGCTCCTTTATTCACCCCTGCACATCCAAACCAGTTTACCTAGCAATTCAGATATAGGCTCTAAGGAATAATCTTTAAAATCCACTGTTATTTGTTTTTGTTCAAGTTTGAGAAATCGCCATAACATTCCGTTACTAACACAACCATAAATAGGGAATGATTCTTCTCCTGCTTGCTGATTAAATTGTTGTGCTGCAACCATTTCTGCCATACATTGCCCCATACCACTGTTAATATCTGCTTTTTTCGCTTCTACCAGCACAATAACCGGAGACTCGACTTCTAATTGTTCAGGTGACCGACTGATTAGAAAATCGCACACTCCTGATAGTCCAACTTCAGGATTAACTGTAAATTCCTGTCCTGAAAATAAGCTGATTTGTCGCTTGAGATACTTTCTAACTTCAACCAAAATTGGGCTAATTAGTAGTTCAGATTTGGCTTTTTCACTTGGTAGTGCAACCGCAAGTGGAAGATTTTCTGATAAAACCTCTAACAATGTAGAAGTTGGTGCAACTGGAGAAATTTCCGGAAAAAATGCGACACCTTCATTTGTCTGAATTCCAAATGCCTGTTTAACTTTACCAACCGTGAAATCGCTGTATGCCATAAGGTTTCACTTGTTACCTAATAATATTTTAACTTACATGGGGATGTAAATAATACATCCCTTTTTTTATTGGAATATCTGGAGTATCTTAAATCAAATGTTTATAGGCGCCTATGAACATTTGCAGATGTTATACTTATACAATAACCTGTACAAGTGCGAAGCAGAGTAATTTACTAGCATATGTATTTTTGAAAACACATATACCTTTTGACAGTGCCCGTCGGGGTACTATTAATACGCATTGGATTAATGAATAATCAGGCGCCAGCAGGCAACGTGCTTAAATAAAGTACTACTGGTTTAAATTAACCAGTAGTACCATTTTAGAGCATTATGTTAACCAGTAGTACCATTCTGCGGCATTTGCTTTATGTTCAAATCATATGTACTATTAAACGATGTGAACCAGTAGTACGAAGTGGCGCCAGTAGTTGTGCTGTCTGGTAGAGTACTACTGGTTTGGAATTAATCTGCGTTAGTGCAAATCGAGGCTAAGTGTACTGCATAAGAGCGGGTCAAAGGTGGCAAAATGGCCATAAGTAAGCGGGCATTGAAAGAGAAGCGTTTGCGAAACTCTGGGAAATGCCAGATGTAGCGAGAAGCAATAATTTTGTATCGAGAGTCCCAAGCTTCTATATCTTTAATATTCTTGATACCCCATTGGAATTTGGCAGAAGTGTGTTTTACAGCTTCGTAGCTTCTGCGATTTTTGATAATAAATGGTGAAGCAGCATCAAATACTAGGTATGAACCTGGGAATTCCTGCGCTAAGATTGCCAAGAGTGTTTTTACCTGTTCCTCTGTAAAGTAAAGCAATACCCCCTCAGCAATAAATAATTTTGGTGAATTTGGGCAATTTTGTTTGACTTGATTTATCCATTCTGGCTCTAGCACAGAGCCACTAATGAAATGTCGGCGCCCGTTTTCTTCAAAGAAATGTTTTCTGACAGCTATTGCATCAGGCAAATCTAAATCAAACCAATACAATTGTCCGTTATCAAGCCGCTCAAATCGAGTATCTAAACCGGCGCCAATTTCCACGATTGTAGATTGCGGATTTTGTTGGATAAAATGTTGTGTCAACTCGTCAATAGCTTTACCTCGAATGCACATCATCACCTGGGTGCTTTTCGCTGCTTGAAACTTGTCGAAATCATAATCTAGTTGAGAAACTATTTCTTTGGCTTTTGCATCGTACAGTATCGGTTCTGGCTGACTTGCTTCTACCGCACGCGACCATAGGGGGATTAATAAAGTTTCTTGAACTATTCCCAAATTTACTGTTTGTTTACTCATAACTCCCAATTCCTAACTCCTAACTCCTAACTCCTAACTAATTACCTTTCCATATTCCATGAAATCCCAAGGGAATTACACTTGGTAATTCTAATTTACAAACAGGTTCATCATCTAGATGTTCGCTGTCAAAAATCCATACTTCGCTTGTGTGGTTATTGCCATCATAAACTATCGTTAAAAGCCACCCTGATTGGGGATTTATGGGATTTGCTGCGTAGGTAGGTTCTAGAGGATAGCGGTTCTCCCCTAAGTCGGCAATTGTCAAAGAATCGGTTTTGTAATCAATACGCGCGATAGCATTAAAAAATTCCTCTGTGGTATTCGTTCCTTTCCCAAATCCCAAAAAATAAGTGTATCGCCATTTCTGTCCAATTTCTAACGGTGATACCATTGGAAATTCAGCTAAATGATTATATCCTTTTTCAACTGCCTTTACCTTGCCTGTTTTCGGATTCAAAATTAACTGCCATAATCCTGATTTTGTTGGTGTTTTTAACTCTCCAGTTGGCAATTCCTTTAGACGTTGATTGATATTAAAGTCTTCATAGCCAGCGAAATCTATCATTACCATACCGTTTTCATCTACATAGCCATTACCGAAGTGCCAAAGAAAAAAGCCTTCAGTCTCACTACGGCTAACTAGAGATAAGGTTTGTTTATCAAATACCAAAATTTGTGTTCCTGATTTCGGTTCCCAGGTCATGGAGTTACCATAACTACGCAATCCTAAACCAACAGGCAATCCGTGTACTTTAACTGGTGGAATGAAAAATATGAGATATTCTCCAGCTAACACGAAATCATGTACTAAAGGAAGCCAATCAAGGGAAAATGCTTTTGATACCAATATTTTACCAGTAGAGTCAGATTTATAAAGATTCAAACAACCTTTGAATTTACCTGTGACACCAAAATTAAAAATCTCCCCAGTTTGAGGGTCGCGTTTGGGATGTGCGGAATAAGTCAAACCTCCTTTTAAGGCGCCTAAACTATCTATACCTTGTGTTTCCAGTGTCTCTAAATCAAGTGCATGGGGTTTACCACCCTCCCACAACGCCAAAAGTTTATCGGGTAAAGCGATAACAGCAGTGTTAGCGACATTTTTTAGCGGTCTTAGGAAGTGGTTCCAGAATCGTCCAGGTGCAATCATTCCATAGTTACCATACAAAAGTTTGCCTGCTGCGACTTCATGCTGATATCCCTTGGTTTGCACGTAGCGGTATAAAGCAGTGGCGCCATCATCACCAAAATGAACCCTAAGAATCGCACCATCGCCATCAAACCAGTGTCCGACCTGGATACCCCCACGAGAGAGGCGCCCTGGTCCAATGCGATAAAGTGTACCCCGTAAATATTCTGGTATTGTGCCTTCTAAAACTGGCAAAGGTGTGGAGGAAAATTCTTGCCCTGGCTCGGCAATCGCCTGCTTCCAAGCTTTATGTGTATTTTTTAACTCTTTTCCTAACTTAGTTTCGGAATCTAAAAATGCTGGATTTTGTACCATAAATCTTAAAAATTTAAATAACTATGAAATTTGTTATTAAATGCCCTCTATTGGGAATCTTAAGTCTATAAAGATACTAATGTTTCAGTAATATCCACAAAATATTATGAAGATTGTGATAATTGGTAGCGGATTCGGTGGTTTATCTGCAGCAATTCGACTACAGACTCAAGGACATCAAGTTACACTGTTAGAAAAGCAGTCAGAACCTGGCGGTCGTGCTAATGTGTACCAACAAGATGGCTTTACCTTTGATGCTGGTCCAACAATAATTACAGCACCTTACCTTATTGATGAATTATTTCAAATAAATGGGAGAAGAATAGAAGATTATGTACAGCTAGTTCAGCTTGACCCTTTTTACAACATTCGTTTTAGCGATGGGTCAGTTTTTCACCTCACTGGCAACCGCGAATATATTTTGCAGCAGATTCGCGAGTTTAATTCCCAAGATATTCAAGGCTATTATCGTTTTGAGCAAGCTTTGGAGAAAATTTTCAAAAAAGTTATGCCACTGATGGAACAACCATTGAATAATTTTTGCGAATTGATAAAATTTGCTCCTAAGATAATTGGCTTACAACCTTTACAATCAGTTGCTAGTTTCGTTAATCAATATTTTCAAGATGAACGACTACGACAAGTTTTTAGTTTTCATCCTCTATGGATAGGTAGTAATCCCTTTACAACTTCTTCAATTTTTACCACAATTCATGAATTGGAAAGAAAGTTCGGTGTCTGGTTTGCTATGGGAGGAACAGGAGCCTTAGTTAATGCTTTGGTACAACTTTTTTGCGAGCTTGGGGGTAAGTTATTACTCAATACACCAGTAGCTGAAATTGCCATGAATTATAAAACTGGTTATGCCACAGGCGCCATTTTAGCGAATGGTAAATATTTACCATCTGATATAGTTGTGAGTAATGCTGATGTCGCCTTTACTTATATGAATTTAGTGCCAGCAAAGTTTCGACGTCATTATAGTCTTGCTAAATTTGAACGAATGCGTCATTCAATGTCTGTGTTTGTCATTTACTTTGGTACAAATCGCCGTTATCAGCACATGGCACATCATGAAATGCTGATGGCGCCTGAATATCACAATTTCATGCAAGACATCTTTGAACGTAAACATTTACCTTCATACTTTTGTTTGTACTTGCATCGTCCAACCGCTACCGATGCATCATTAGCACCCCTTGGATGTGAGTCTTGGTATGCTCTCGTTCCCGTGCCAAACTTAAGTGGACAGACAGACTGGGAAGTAAACTCCAAGCCATTTCGGAATAAAGTAATTCAGTACCTTGAGCGCTATTATTTACCAGATTTATCAAAACATATAGTTACCGAGCATAGTATTAATCCTCTATATTTCCGCGATACATTCAACAGTTACCAAGGAAGTGCTTTTGCAATGGAATCAACTTTTACACAGTCTGGTTGGTTTCGTCCGCATCATCAAAGTGAAGATATTCGTAACCTTTATTTTGTAGGTGCTGGAACCCATCCAGGTGCAGGACTGCCTAGTGTAATCACTTCTGGCAAAATTGTAGCGCGAATGATTGGCAAAGCTTGACAGGCGCCAATAGTTAAACCCCAATATTATCATCTCTATAAAAATATGATTTTTCAACTATCAATATCAGATACGATTCGCAAACAACGGAAATTTTTTCAAAGTGGTACAACTAAAGATTTTGCTTTTCGTCTTGTTCAACTAAAAGCTCTAAAACAAGCGATAATTCAACATCAAACAGATATTACACACGCCTTATTAGCTGATTTAAACAGAGCAGAAGTTGAAACTTATGGGACAGAAATACTTTTGATACTTAGCGAAATTGATTATGCAATTAAAAATCTGAAACAATGGATGCAGCCGCAAAAATTAGCAACTAATATCCAACAGCTCCCTGCCTCAGCACACATTTACCCAGAACCACTTGGAATAGCTTTAATAATTGGACCTTGGAATTATCCATTTCAGCTAACTTTGTCTCCATTAGTAGGAGCGATTGCAGCGGGTAACTGCGCCATCATTAAACCATCAGAATTAGCGAGTAATTGCTCTAAAGTTATAGCCGAAATTATCACCAAATCTTTTGCTTCAGAGTATATCACTGTAGTAGAAGGTGGTGTAGACACTAGCCAACAACTACTAGCAGATAAATTTGATCATATATTCTTTACTGGTGGAACAGCTATTGGTAAAATTGTTATGGAAGCAGCTGCAAAACATCTGACACCAGTAACTTTAGAATTAGGCGGAAAAAGTCCTTGTATTGTAGATGCTGATGTTAACATTGAATGTACCGCCCAACGCATTATATGGGGTAAGTTTCTCAATGCTGGACAAACTTGTGTGGCGCCTGATTATCTGTTAGTCAATAAAAACATCAAACCTCAGTTGTTAACTGCTCTTCAAAAAAGTATCAAAGAATTTTATGGCGATAATCCAGCCAAAAGCCCTGATTATGGCAGAATTATCAATCATAAACATTTTGACAGACTAGTTAAGTTTTTGCAAGATGGTCATATTTGTATAGGTGGAGAAAGCAACAAAATCGAATGCTACATTGCTCCCACCGTCATAGATAATATTTCCTTAACTTCAGCAGTCATGCAATCAGAGATTTTTGGACCCATCCTGCCAATAATTGAATATGGTGATATCGACAAAGCTATAACCATCATTAACTCTCAACCAAAACCCTTGGCTGTATATCTATTTTCTCAAGATAAAAAACTGCAACAGCGAATTTTACAAAACACATCATCCGGAGGAGTTTGTATAAATGATACTGTGATGCAAGCTGCTGCTTCTGGATTACCATTTGGTGGTGTAGGTGATAGCGGTATTGGTCGCTATCATGGTAAAACTAGTTTTGAAACTTTTTCCCATTACAAAACCGTACTGCAAAGGTCTTTTTTATTTGATATAAAGCTTCGATATGCTCCTTATAAAGGAAAATTGCAATGGCTGAAGCGAATTGTCGGTTCAAATATTTGATTTAAGAGAATGTTTGAAAAGTATCACATTTAGCTAAAATCTTATAAAATCCCCCCTAACCCCCCTTAATAAGGGGGGCAGGGGGGATTAAACCAATAATTACGAATTAAATAAAACTTTTCAAATCTCCTCTGAACATAATAGATAATTTATACAATTTTAATAATTAATTTACCTATTTTGTTTGCATTAAAAAGTTTCATAATTTCCTTTGGCGCCTTTTCTAAACCTTCAACTATTTCATACTCCTGTTTTATTTTCCCTTGCTTCATCCACTCTCCAATATCCTTAATTGCCTCATGCCAACGATTATGATAATCACTAACAATAAATCCTTGTATCCGTAAACGCTTCATTAAAACCAAACCAAAGTTGTATGGTCCTGGTACTGGTTCGGTAGAGTTATAAGTTGAGATTAAACCACACAGAGGAATGCGCGCAAATAGATTTAGATGCGACATTACTGTATCTAAAATTGAACCACCGACATTATCGAAGTATATATCAACACCATTTGGGCAAGCATTTGTTAACGCGCTGTTTAAGTCGGTAGTTTTATAGTTAATTGCTGCATCAAAACCAACAGAAGTTAACCATTGGCATTTCTCGTCTGAACTTGTTATTCCAACTACATGGCAGCCTTTAATTTTAGCAATTTGTCCTACCACTGAACCAACGGCGCCTGCCGCTGCTGACACTACAACTGTTTCTCCTGGTTTTGGTTGCCCTATCTCTAGCAAACCGAAATAAGCTGTTACACCAGTAACACCCAGTGGACCCACTGCAGCAAATAAGGGGTCAGGTAAAGGTGGGTTAATTTTAGTTACAAAGTTTGCTTGGTTCTCTTTTAACAATGCATAATCTTGCCAACCTAAAAGTCCTGTGACTATATCTCCTGGTTTAAGGAACAGATTCTTAGATTCTTCTACAACTCCAATAGCAACACCTCGCATTACTTCCCCTAACTCTACTGGTGGCATATACTGCACCATGTCGCTCATCCAAATGCGGTTAGTAGGGTCAAGCGACAAATATAAATTTCTTACCAGTGCTTCCCCTTGGCTGGGAGTTGGCACAGGCGCCTCTTTGTACTCAAAGTCACTTTCTTTAATATCTCCAACCGGACGAGAAGCAAGCAGGAATTGACGATTTACTCTTGGTGTGTTTTCTACATTAGTACTCATGTCGCCCCTTAAAGATAACGCGCACGCAATTATTCCAAGGATACATCGCTAGAACCCATCTCATCCAAAAGAATTGTTTGTGCTTGTAAAATACAGGTAGAGTAATAATGCTCATCTATCTTTTTTGCAAACTCAGCATCCATGAAATTAAGTAAAAAATCTGATAGTGATATACAAATAGAATAAACGTTTTTTGGATTAACACCATTGGAATGCGCGCATAGGTGCCCATGAGCAAATATATGCCGAATAGAAGCTGATATATGAGCAATATTTGTACTGTTATTATTTATACAGTCACTTAACTTAACCTTTAGCTTTTTATTTACTCTCTAGTAGATAAAATTATAAAGTAAGCTTTTTTTATCTTTTTCCAAAAATTTTTCAATAACTTTTTCTGGATTATAAGGCGCCATTATAAAATCTAGTGCATCTAAATTGAGCGCGCTTATTTCTATAAATCGCTCTAAAGCCGAATGCGTCAAAAAGACTAAGAAAAAAGCATTATAACCATAATTAGCGTCCTGCGAATACCCATCAATATTAATCCCCTTAAAGCTTTTGGCAAGTCTGACTCTACTCGCAAATCGAATTATATCCCCCGCTCTCACCTTAGAACTAAATCCCATGTCAGATGGATGTTGGTCTAGCTTAAGAAGCTGATGAAATTTAGCAAAACCTTGTAATTCCATAATCTTTTTCATTATACTTTTTCAAAATACATAACTAATTGATACAACTAGCTAGTTGCTGGTTCCGAACACATGTACTGAATTTATGTTATAAAAAATACCATGTATACATATTTAAGAAATGTAGTACTACTGGTTAACGTTAACCAGTAGTACCAAAAACAAGGAATTTCAAACAAAATAATGCAAAAATACTATAAAACGTGATAACCAGTACTACTCACGCGGCGCCTAATTATCTATTTATTGTTTAAATATGGGAATACTAAAACTGTAGTTATAATTAATATCCCTATATAGATTATGATGAAGCTGCTAGGCTACAGTATATTAGAGCAAATCCATGCTGGTAAACGTACTTTGGTGTATCGAGGTATAAGAAATGCTGACCAAATGCCAGTTATAGTAAAAATACTTAGTAGCAAGTACCCTACGGTTCAAGAAATTACTTCTATTAAGCATGAGTACAAAATAACTAAAAATTTGGAGTTACCAGGAATTGTTACGCCATACGCTTTGGAATCATACTCGTCGGGATTTGCGCTTGTTTTGGAAGATTTTGCTGGTATTCCACTGAAAAAAGCTCTGTCTATAAGCAATCTTACATTAATTGATATTTTAAATATAGGCATTAAAATTATTAAAGTTATTAATCAAATACATTCAAATCATATTATTCATAAAGATATTAATCCTCAAAACATAATTATTAATTTAGATAAAAAGATTGTCAAAGTTACTGATTTTAGTATTGCTACGCAATTATCTAAAGAACAACCAAATATTTGCAATTATGATGTCATAGAAGGAACTCTTGCTTATATTTCTCCTGAGCAAACGGGTCGAATGAACCGCGCGCTAGATTATCGTAGCGATTTTTATTCGTTTGGTGTTACTCTTTACGAAATGCTGGTTGGTGAGTTACCGTTTTCAACGACAGACCCAATGGAGTTAGTACATTCACATATTGCTAAAATTCCTGTATCACCATGCAATAAAAATACAAATATTCCCAAAGCTGTTTCAGATATTGTCATGAAGCTGTTATCTAAAACCGCTGAAGATAGGTATCAAACTGCATTGGGTATTCAAGCAGATTTAGAGCGTTGTTTACAATTTTTAGAAGAATCTAACTATGTGCCTAATTTTACTATTGGGCAACAAGATTTTTCTACACAGCTTTTAATACCTCAAAAACTGTACGGTCGTGAACAAGAAGTAGCGATGTTAATACAAGCGTTCGAGCGAGTTAGTCATGGTGCCACCGAGTTAATGCTAGTTGGTGGTTATTCGGGTATCGGTAAATCTTCTTTGGTTTCGTCCATACATAAACCAATTGTTAAACAAAATGGATATTTCATTGCTGGTAAGTTCGACCAATTTCAACGTGATGTACCGTATGTGTCTTTAATTCAGGCTTTCCGTGGGTTGGTTCAGCAAATTTTAACCCAGAGTCATGATAAAATTGAAGAATGGCGCCAAAAACTTTTACAGGCTTTTGGAAATAATGGGCAGGTAGTAATTGATGTCATACCTGAAGTTGAGTTGATTGTTGGTAAACAACCTCCAATTCCCGTTTTAGGAGCTAACGAATCTCAATACCGATTTAATCGCGTATTCAAAGAGTTTGTACGTATTTTTGCAACTCATGAGCATCCACTAGTTATTTTTCTGGATGATTTACAATGGGCTGATGTCGCTTCTCTTAATTTAATTAACTTAATAGTCACTGATACTTCTATTGAATATTTGCTTGTAATCGGCGCCTATCGTGACAATGAAGTTAACCCTGCACATCCTTTCATGCTAACTATAGATGATATACGTTCGCATCATGGAACTATCAATACAATTATACTCAAAAATTTAGAACTGACTGATGTAAATGCACTATTAAGCGAAACTTTTAATTGCTCTCCTGAAAAATCACTATCTCTAGCAGAGCTATGTATGTCAAAAACAGATGCTAATCCTTTTTTCCTTACACAACTACTAAAATCACTCTTCCACTCAGAATTAGTTAAGTTTAATTTAAGGACTTATGAATGGGAATGGGATATTCAAGAAATCACCTTAGCTGCAATCACCGATAATGTTGTAGAATTAATGATTGGCAAAATCAGTAATTTATCAGTACCTACGCAAAATATTCTCAAACTAGCAGCATGTATAGGAAACCGTTTTAATTTGACTGTCCTTGCTACAGTTAACAAAAATTCTCATTTTATAACTGCATCCCAGTTATGGGAAGCTATACAATCTGGTTTAATATTACCCTTAAGCGATACTTATAAAACTCCTCGTGTTTTAGAAGAGTTCGATGAAGTTATTGAATATCGCTTTTTGCACGACCGAGTACAACAAGCTGCTTATGCACTTATTCCCGAAGAAAATAAAAAAATTGTTCATTTAGAAATAGGTCGTTTGTTGCTTGCAAGCAATAACCAAGATATAGAAGATACAATTTTCGATATTGTCAGTCATCTAAATATAGGTCAAGATTTAATTACTTCCCAGCGAGAAAAGATAAAATTAGCAGAACTTAATTTAATTGCTGCTAAAAAAGCCAAAGCTTCAACTGCTTATACAACATCAATTAAACTTTTAGAGAAAGGTATAAAATTACTATCGAGTCCGAATTGGAATAATAATTATGAACTAACATTTAAGTTGTACAGAGAGCTTGCAGAATGTAAATACTTAACTGGTAATTTTCAAGAAGCTGAAGAACTTTTTAAAATTATTTTGGAAAATAGCAGTTGTATTTTTGATAAAGCTGAGATTTATCAGCTAAAAATGAACTGCGATATGACTCAGGGTAATTTTTCAAACGGTATTCACTCAGGATATGAAGCTTTAAAATTATTTGATTTACATCTTCCTGAAAGTGAACAAGAATTAGAAATTATACTTCAACAAGAATTTAAACAAGTTGAACTAAACTTAAATAAAAGAAATATTGCTGATTTATTTAATGCAGCAGAGATGACTAAGCGTTATCAACAAGTTCGTATTAGTATTCTTATTCATTTATGGACTCTTGCTTACATTGCAGCTAAATCAAATTTATTAGATACAGCAGCGGTAAAACTTGTTAACTTATCACTTCAATATGGTAACGCAAATACATCTTCCTTTGGTTATGCCATTTACGGAATGATTTTAGGTATACAGGGAGATTATAGCAATGCATACGAATTTGGTTCCTTAGCAGTTAAGCTAAATGAGAAATATAACCATCCTGGTCTTGTTGGAAAAGTCTACAATATATTCTGCCATATGCACAATCCATATAAGAATCATTTAAAAACTAATATACCGTTGTATAAAAAATCTTACCTTGCCTGTATGGAAAGTGGAGATTTACTTTATGGAGTTTGGGCAATATATTTCTTAGTTTACACTCAGTTTGTTATTGGTACTCAATTGGATAAAGTTTCTGAGCAAGTTAGTAAGTATTTAATTTCTGCTCAACAGATTCAAGACCAAAATATGATATTGGCTTTTCTGTCGCTTCAACATACTATTTGGCGCCTTCAAGGTATTACAACAAAAAAGAATGCTTACCATGATGAATTATTTCATGAAGAGGAAGCGTTAAAATTTTGGCAATCAAATAGTTTTGATAGCGGTATTAACTGGCATTCTTATTTAAAGATACAGTTATTATACCTTAATAGTGATTATACCGAAGCTTGTAATATTGCTAAACAAGCAGAGGAGAAGCTAATTGCTAGTTTTGGGTTTTTCACGGTTACTGAGTATAATTTTTATTATTCATTAAGTCTTGCTGCTATTTACCCAACTGCATCCGCAGCAGAAAAAGAAGAAATTATCACAAAGCTTAGTAGTAATCAAGAAAAGATGAAACTTTGGGCAGATAATTGCCCTGATAACTATTTGCATAAGTATTTATTAGTCAAAGCGGAGATTGCCCGGATTACCAATAATCAGTTAGAAGCAATACATTTGTATGATGATGCAATTGAAGCAGCGCAAGCGAGCGAGTATATTCAAAATTTAGCAATTGCGAATGAGCTTGCAGCTAAGTTTTACTTGGAAATGGGTAAAGTTAAACTAGCAAGACCTTACTTTGCAGATGCTGATTATTATTACACGCGCTGGGGAGCTTTGAGTAAAGTTCAAGATTTAGAAGCGCGCTACTCTGAGTTTATAACAACGGCGCCTTGTAGAGACGTGATTAATCGCGTCTCTACGATTAATCACACTACCACAAGCGGTAATAACAGCAATTTTCTTGATTTGGCAAGCATTATTAAAGCTTCCCAAACCCTTGCTAGCGAAATTGTAAAAGATAAACTCTTGGATAAACTAATAAAGATAGTCATTGAAAATACTGGCGCCGACTATGGTCTACTGATTACGGTAGAAGATGATAAACTATTTATAGAAGCCGCAGGTTTTGCAGAACAAGATGAAGTCTTAGTTAAACGAGTTCCATTCAATCAAACTTCTCTTCAAGCTCCAAGCAAAATTATCAACTACGTACAACTCACTCAGTCAAGCATTGTTTTAACTAATGCAACTCAAGAGGAGTTATATGCAGAAGATGATTATATTCAGAAAAATAAACCATTATCTATTTTATGCACTTCTATATTACATCAAGGAAAATTAATCGGAATTATCTATTTAGAAAATAGTTTAGCAGCAGGCGCCTTCACAAGTCAACGATTAGAGGTATTAAAGCTGCTTTGCTCACAAATAAGCATATCATTACAAAATGCGCGTCTTTACGAAAATTTAGACAATCTTGTTGTAGAACGAACTCAAGAGCTACAAGAAAAAAATACCTCGTTAAAAGAACAAGCGGTTCATCTAGAGCAAACATTACATTCACTTAAATGTACTCAAAATCAATTAATTCAAAACGAGAAAATGTCAAGTTTGGGACAACTAGTTGCAGGAGTTGCACACGAAATTAATAATCCTGTTAATTTTATTCATGGTAATCTTTCTCATCTTACTAATTATGCTCTAGACTTACTAAAATTGCTTAATTTATACCAACACCATTTTCCAAATCCGCCATTAGAGATACAAACAGAAGCTGAAGAAATAGATTTAGATTTTCTCAAAAACGATTTTGTTAAAATTGTCCAATCAATGCAAGTTGGCACAAAACGTATTCGTGATATAGTTCTTTCTTTACGAAACTTCTCACGTCTGGATGAAGCAGAATTTAAACAAGTTGATATACATGAGGGTATTGATAGTACCTTAATGATTTTACAGCATAATTTTAAAACCAAATCTGGTGATGAAATACAAGTGATTAAAGATTATAGTAATTTACTATTAGTTGATTGTTATCCCGGACAGTTAAATCAGGTATTTATGAATATTATTGCCAATGGGATTGATGCATTAGAAGAATGTGCGGATAAACCTAACTATAAACCGACAATTATAATTCACACTCAACTAACTTTAGAAAATAACGTACTAATTTCCATCACTGATAATGGTATTGGTATTCCCGAAGAACTTCGTCACCAGCTATTTGACCCATTTTTTACCACAAAAGAAGTAGGTAAAGGAACAGGTTTAGGATTATCCATTAGCTATCAAATTATAGTCGAGAAACATGGTGGTAAACTTTGGTGTGACTCAGCACCAGGAAAAGGAACAAAATTTTTCATCGAAATCCCTTCCTCTCACCGTTAGCTGTAGGGTGGCAGTACTACTGGTTTAAGTTAACCAGTAGTACCAAAAACAAGGAATTTCAAGCGAGGCAATACAAATATTCTGTTAAAGACGTGTCATAAGTTTTGAGGTCAGTATTTATAACTAATTATCATTATTATTACTAGAACCGTTGGATTTATCAAAAGTCTTTGATTCGCTAAAAAGACCTTTAGAAAACGATTCTCGTTTTTTGGCAGAAGTATTTGCTTGTCTCACAGCTTCTTCAGGTGTCAAAATTACAGTAGCTTCATCGGGTTTTGACACTTTAACAGGCTTGTCTGATTTTAATATTTGATTTTCTTGTTTGTTAATAGCATCTATATCAATAGATGAGGGAGAACTTACAACAGTAGATGACAAAAACATCATGCTACTTGTAACCACCACCAAAAACATCGACAGTAGCCGCAATCCTCGTTTAATAATATCTTTCATGGTTTCCCGTATGTAAAGTATTGTTACGTATATAAAGCAGTTTATATTAAGCTTTTGCTACAAAACTCACCCTTGAGGCAGTAGACAAGTTTCTCAGATACAGCATTTATGAACTTAAAGTAAAATAGTAGAAGGCTAAACACCCATAGTCATCTAGGGTACCTTTATAAACTGATAGCGATGAAAGAAATAGTGACTTTCTTATTTGGTTTAGGTTTTATATTTAATGCTAGTTTGTTTGTCCCACAAGCAATTAGAATCTATAAAACTAAAAGCGCTAAAAACATTTCTTTAATAACTTTTGCTGGCTTTAATATTATTCAATTCAATGGTATATTGTATGGTTACTATTATAATGATATGATTCTAATGTATGGTAACTTAATTAGTTTTATTAGCTGTATAATTGTAACATTACTGGCAATATACTATAGAAATAAATCGACATAAGACCGAGATAAGTGAGAGATGCATGGCGGCAGTTGAGATTTAAGAGATTTTGATTGGCAGGTGGGCACAATTTGCGCGCGTGCAGGGATATGTAACATCAAACTAACTATACCAAGGCAACAAACCCATTGAAAGCTTTTCATAAAGGTAGCTTTTATTATGACTCAGGGTTATTGTTCCCATTTATCAACACAGGTTTATCATTCATTCGTATTTCAATTATCATTAACCCGCCTATGGTTAAAACCCATAGGCTCATAGCACAAGTCCATTAAAATGGACTGAATATTAAGTAACATTGAAAACATACATATTTTAGCTCACGTAATCTACAAGCGCCGCTTCATCAACCAGTATGTAAAGACGTGACATGTCACGTAAGAACAGGGGTTTCACGTTTCGCAATTGCCTTAACCGAGCAGTATTGCCAGTGGTACTTGTGGCGCCGTTGAACAGTACTCTACTCACGCAGTACTACTGGTTTAACATAACCAGTAGTACCAAAAAAGAGCCTTTTTGATATTACAGTTCATAAATACTATTTAAAATCGTTAACCAGTAGTACTCATATTGGCGCCAGTTAACTCAAAGAGCGTAGTACTAGCGACAAGGGCATATATTCACCCAAAGCGCTTAGGCGCCTTAGAACTAGATTATGCTTACTTGCATCGGTAGTAAGTGAGATTTGTGACATCAAACTACGTTTTATAATTTATTAGTCGTAATTTAAGTAACTGAAAAATGGCAAAAAAACTAAAGATAACTATATTATCCGTTGGTTCTAGAGGAGACGTAAATCCATTCTGTGCTTTAGCTCAGGGATTAAAACAAGCAGGGTTTTCTGTAAAAATTGCTACTCACAAAATTTTTGAAGAGTTTGTAACACAACAGGGGATAGAATATGCTCCCATTGCAGGAGATTACAAAGAGCTTTTGCGTTCTGAAGCAGGATATAGGTTACTTGAGGGTAAAGGTAGTTTTAATCCGATAAGCGATGAAGTCTTTCAGCAACAATTAAGAGATGGATGGTCTGCGAGTCTTGGAAGTGATGCAATTATTTTTCCATTATTAGCTACGTGGGGTTACAACATCGCAGAAGCTTTAAATATACCTGGTTTTTTAGCTTCTTATATGCCAGTTGCCCCAACTTCATCTTTTCCTTTTCTCAAATTTGGCTCGTTTGAAACAAACTCATTTAAAGGTTCGCTAAATTATTTAAGTTATTTTTTACTTGACTTTTTATCATAACGTAATAACAGTAAAATTTTAAATGAATTTCGTACCCTAGTTCTTGGTCTACCTGCTTTACCCTTTTTCGGCGCCTGAATTACCGCACCTGAAACATCATAATTCCCTTACTTGGAGCTAACATGCTTATAACCAGTTCTATAAATCATCAAAAATTCAAAGTTACTGTAATCAAAGTTCAGTTTAATAAGCGGCGCCAGCACCTGAACAATACTCACTTCACAAGTACTACTGGTTTAAATTAACCAGTAGTACCGAACATAACTATATGTTTTAATTTTTACAAGCTAGCTTGCAACGAATGAACGGATAGTTGCTTTTAAATGACTAAAATTTGTTTTGCACCAATAATATCATGTCCGGCTGATTACCCATAATTCCCGCATCACGTAGAGACGCGATGTTCCTCGCGTCTCTACAGAGATTTTATTATGGTTATGCCCCCGGACATGATATAACTTATCCGTTACATCCGTTGTATCCGTTGCCAGTCGCTTTACACCTCAGATAAATTACTAACCTGTAGCAAATCCAAACCTTGTGCAAATATTTCATCGATAGGCGCCATTTTCCCATCTGTTGTCATAAACTTATGGTCTCTGGTTGCCCTAATAACGGCGCCATTTTCCAATTCATATTCAAACACTTCTTGGCGCCCGCGATTATGCCATTGAGCAATAGGCTGTGTATAAACAATACCATTACTATCAACGGTAAATACAGAACACTCAATTTCTTTTTCTACAATCTCACCAATCTTCAAAAACCCATATTCCATAGTTAATATTTCAGTATCGTAACTTAAACAATACTCAGCAAAGTTCAACATATCCGCAAAAAGCTTCTCAGCTACTTGCTTCTTCACCCCATTCATCGTTGAACCATCAATGAACTTTTCGCGCTGCTTCTGCATTTCCGAAACTTTCTTTTTACCCATCGCGCGACGTAGCAAGTCAGCTTGACCTAGTGTATATCCAGCCATATCCTGAGCAATTTTCATAATTTGCTCCTGATACACCATAATACCGTAAGTCTCATCAAGAATTGGTTCCAAAAGATGACTTTCATAATCAATTTCCTCACGTCCGTGCTTACGGTCGATAAAGTGAGGAATTAAGCCTGCATCTAATGGTCCCGGTCGATACAGCGCTAAAATAGAAGAAATATCTTCTATATTAGATGGTTTTAAATCGCGTACTATTTGCTTCATCCCAGATGATTCTAGCTGAAAAATTCCTTCTAGCTCACCTGACTCCAATAATTCAAACGTTTTTTTCACGTCATTAGGCAACCTGGCATTTTCTCCACCTTTGGCAAATATTCTCTGAGCTTTACGTTCTAAACTGGTAATTTCATATGGGTCAAGCTTACAGTTATGATTTTGCTGTATCAAGTCGAGAGCGTTTTGAATCATGGTAAGATTCTTCAACCCTAAAAAGTCCATCTTCAATAACCCAATCGAATCTAAGTCTTCCATATAATACTGGGTTATCACCGAACCGTCGTTGTTACGCTGTAATGGTACAATCTCATCTAACGGTTCGGCAGAAATTACTACACCCGCAGCGTGTACACCAAAGGTTTTATTTGTTCCCTCAATACGTATTGCCATATCAAGCCAATGTTTGACTCTAGGGTCATTATCATATTTTTCTTTAAAATCTGGTGATGGGGTATCGTCGGCAATCATTTTTGCAAGGGGTGTTGGTTTACCACGCGATACCGGGATTAATTTTGCCATTTTATCAGATTCCCCATAGGGAATATTCAACACCCTGGCAACGTCTTTTAATACCGACTTTGATGTTAAACGGTTAAAAGTGATAATTTGTGCAACTCTCTCGGCGCCATATTTGCTAGTAACATATTCAATAACTGCATCACGCTTAGAGATACAGAAGTCTGTATCGATATCAGGCATTGACTTCCGTTCAGGATTTAAAAACCGCTCAAATAATAACCCGTGGTGTACAGGGTCAATATTTGTAATACCCATTGAGAACGCTACTAATGAACCTGCTGCTGAACCTCTACCTGGACCTACAGCTATATTGTTATCTCTAGCAAACTTAATATAATCCCAAACAATTAAAAAGTATCCAGAGAATCCCATCTGCTGAATCATTTTTAATTCATATTCCATTCGCTCTCTATAAGTAACATCTAATTCGCTTCTACTTCTACACCGCTGCTTTTCGAGTATCCCTTCCCAAGCAACCTCCTCTACAAACGTATCGGTTGTATGTCCTGCTGGAATTGGATAATTAGGAATCCTCGGTTCACCAAGAATATTATATTGCTCTACCTTATCAGAAACTTCTTCTGTATTATTTACTGCTTCTTCAATAACATCATCAGGTAAATGGTCACGAAATAATTGCCGCATTTCCTCAGCGGACTTTAAATACTCGGTACCGCTATACCGCATTCGGTTATCTTCGACAATTAATTTACCCGTTTGAATACACAGTAGTGCGTCGTGTGCTTCTACGTCAAAACAGGAAATAAAGTGCGAATCATTTGTTGCAACAATTTTTATACCAAGCTCGCGCGCAATTCTAACAATTTCAACGTTGACAATTCTATCTTCTTGTGAACCGTGGTCTTGAATTTCTAGGTAAAAATCATCCCCAAACACATCTTTATACCATTGTGCGACTTTCCGCGCGGCATCTGGTCTATTACTTAAAATCGCTTGCGGTATTTCTCCACCCAAACAAGCGCTAGTCACTATCAAATCTTCGTGATACTTCTGTAATAACTCTTTATTTATACAAGGACGTGAAAAAATACCCTTACCTTGAACACCCTCAAGGTGCGATATCGATGTTAACTTAACTAAATTTTTATAACCCTTAGTACTTTTCGCTAAAACTACTTGGTGATACTTCGGGCGCCGCTCCTGTTTTGTGATATCACCGTTAATAATATACATCTCATTGCCAATTATCGGCTTGATGGTCTTACCCCGGCAAATCTTAATCAATTCAACCGCACCATACATTACACCGTGGTCGGTCAGGGCAATTGCCTTCATCCCTAACTCAATAGCACGGTCTATCAATTCTGGCAACTGACTGGCGCCGTCCAACAAGCTGTAATCACTATGAATGTGTAGAGGTACGAAAGACATAGCTTTTTATAAAAATAATTAATATCAGGTCATTATTATATGCCCGTGCGACTCCATTGCTTCAATTTTGTAATCAAAAAAAGTAAATCTTATGTACTGTATGGTATACAATTCGTATCGTTTTAAAACGGATACAACGGATGTAACGGATAAATTATTAGTTACAAACGCTCCAAAGTAGTTATTCACGCATCAACTATCCGTTACATCCGTTCCGGAATCCGTTGCCAATCATCTACAGCAACCAAGGATTAAAAGGAGTGCAACTAGAAATAAACAAATTACGGCAGCTTAAAATAATTTAAACAAATTCCCGACTTTTTTAAAAAGGTCGGGAATCTGAAGTATAGCTATATATATACGTGTTACAACTAAAATAAAAATATTGCACCCGTAATAATACCTATATTAATACTGCCCCTTAGCATCGCAATGTTTCTCCCAACATCGCTGCAAAAGCTCTACTCGGTAAACATGAGCAAACCTTCTGGGATTGAGTATAGGGGATTTTTCGCCAAGCAAGGGCTGGTTTAAATACTGCCAAACGGGGAATCTTATGTTTGTTTGTTCTGGAGTCATATCAAAAGTAAGCAGGATGGTGTAAAAGTGTTCTACAGTGTTTGATTTGTAATTATGAATACCTAACACTGAATATACAAGTCAAAGATTACACATTCTGCTGACGATTGTCTTTGTGGCAATTGCGGAATATTTCAATTTGTAGCAATATCTATTTTTTTAACTCACGCAATGCTAAGTAAACCTGATTTTTTGGGAATACTAACGATAAGTAATCAGGTCTTGCAGCATTATGAGAAAAAACATCTCCTTATTAAACCCGTTATGGAGTTTAATTATTGGATATCTGGTTTGGGTTGACCCTGCATTAGCTGAAATTGTTCCGGATAGCACTTTACCAGTCAATTCTAGCGTTACACCTGGATGTACTACTTGCACAATTAATGGTAGGACAGTAAGCGCTAGTTCTGAGTTTGGGTTCAATTGAAATGTGACAATTAATACTATCAGTTTTAACCAGAACTTAGGTTTGGTTAAATTGCCAGTCAATATAATAGACTCTTCAACGCAAATAGCGCAAAGTTGTTCAGCACTAGGCAAACTAGCAAGTAATCAAAATAAATTTACAATTATTGGACATAGTGGACTATCATCAAGTCCAGATAGTTTGCTTTTAGAACAAGTCGCAACTGAGTTAATCGATATAAATATTCAAGAAACATCAAATCATCTTGAGAAGGCGCCTTTTAATATTACACAATTACACGAAAAACAAATCATTGAAGCACATGCATGGGTAATTGATGCGAAAGGAGAAGTTACTTTAGTAGCAACAGCAATACCTAAATCATATATCAATACTATTTGTCAGTAGTGTAGCACAGGCGCCTTTCTTATCTCTGTGGACTTTGTGTCTAATAAGGTAAATAACCCTGCTGTTTGAAAGCAGGGTTGGATGTAAGGACTAAAGTCCTTAGTACGAACGAACGAATAAACGAACGAAGGGATTTTTTATTTAATAATAACTTCCTGATTTGCGGTGATGAACTGCGGTAACTGCATTTTGCTGCATAACGGCGCCATTATCAACGGTTGCGTATATTACCCAGTGGTCGCCACATTCCATCCGTTTATTGACGCTGCACTCTAAATATGCTATAGCATCTCCTAATACTGTACAGCCATTATCAGCAGTACTTGTATCAAAACCATTAAAGCGTTCTTCTCCAGGTGCAAAGTTTTTGCGGAAGTGTTTCATATATTCTTGGTAGTTATTTTCTGCCAAGATATTTAAAACGAATTTGTTTCCTGAATGTAATAGTGATTCTATCGCGCGTTCTTTCGCAATAGCCACAGTCAAACCTGGTGGGTTAAATGTAGCTTGCGATACCCAGGCGCCCATCATCGCGGTTGAGACTTCACCAAGTCTTGCAGTTAAAACGCATACTGAACCCACGATGCGACCAACAGCTTGTTCTACTGGACTAGCAGCAGGTTGAGGTAAGCGCATTTTACGCGCACGTTTTAAAGATTGGGTAAAGTCAATAGCTGCTTCTTCGCAATCTTTGAGTACTCTATCGGATGGCTTGAATCTTGCGCGTATTGTTTCAAACCCAAATTTAAATCCTGCTTCTTTGAGTTTACCTTCAATTAAATCGAAAGCTTCACCACTCCAGCCATAGGAACCGAATACACCTGCAAGTTTGTTGGTATCACCAACAGATAATACCGTACCAAGGGCTGTATGAATAGGTGTAGGAGCATGTCCTCCAATAGTGGGAGACCCAATTATAAATCCTTCCGATTTTTGCACCGCATCTTTTATTACTTCGGGTTCGGCAAATTCGCAGTTTATCAACTCGACTGCCACACCACCCTTAGTTAAACCCAATGCAATTGCTTGTGCTAAAGTCGCGGTGTTTCCATAAGCAGAAGCATATAATAACGCGACTTTAATCTCACGATGAGAAAGCGCACGACTCCATTCTTCGTAAGATTTTACCAGTTCCATCAAGCCGTATCGCACCAAAGGCCCATGACCACAAGCTAGCATCCTAACTTGGTAATCAGAAATTTTCTCTAGTGCTGGTTTAATATGACTTGCATTCGGCGCCATCACACTATCATAATAATAGCGTTGGTCTTCCTTAAATTTGTCCCAATCTTCATCAAAAATTTCATCACCGCAAACGTGCGCGCTAAATAGTTTGTCAGTGTAAAGAATTTGAGTTTGTTGGTCGTAAGTGCAAAGTCCTTCGGGCCATCTAGGGCTAGGAATTGGTATAAATTTTAACACGTGACCTCTACCTAAATCAAGGTCTTCTTTACCCCGCATCGCTAACACTTTTAAATTCGGGTTAGTAAATGCTGCCTTTAGATATGCGGCTCCTGGTACAGATGTAACAAAAGTTAAATCAGGGCAAATTTCGAGTAATGCCCGTAATGTAGCCATACGGTTTGGGCTAAAGTGACCAATGATTACATAATCAAAGCTCTTTAATTCCAAACAGCGCTTAATAGCTTCTTTGTATACTTCAGTAAAAGTTTCAGGAGGGGGGTCAATAATGGCAACTTTATCGGCTTGAATTACATATGAATTTACCGTTGTGCCCCTAGAGAGCGCATATTCAATTTCAAAACGTTGCCGTGTCCAACTGCGCGCGCGTAATACTGTAGTATCTGTTGCAATTGGCAAGACTTGCACATCACGAGAATTTTCGCTCATAGGTTAAGGGATGAGATATATATTATGTAGAGACGCGACACGTCGCGTCTTTGTGGATTTGTGGTTCTTTGTGGATTTGGGAGACGTGACATGTCACGTCTCTACACAACAATTAATAATAATTTCCAACCTTACGGTGGCGGACTGCGGTGATGCCTTCAAGTTTGGCGACGCGACCTTCTTTGACGGTGCAGTACATAATCCAGTGGTCGCTGCATTCCATGCTGTCAGCGATTTCACATTCTATGTATGCTAATGCGTCAGCAAGAATGGGGCACCCGTTTTTTGCTGTTTGCGTTTTAACATCAGCAAATCTATCGGCGCCGGGATGTAAGCGCTTCAAGAAATGTCTTTTTAATTCTTTGTAATTGCCTTCTTCTAATACGTTAAGGACAATTTTGTCACCCACTTGCATGAAGGACTCAATCGCGCGGTCTTTGGCAACAGCAACAGTAAACCCTAATGGTTGTAAACTTGCCTGTGCAACCCACGAAGCGAGCATTGCGCTTTTAACACCGTATTTTTGACTAGTAATAATATATAAACCATTACTAATACGACCAAGTGCTTTTTCCATGTTGACATCAAGCGATTTAACTTGCTTAATGTTACGGTCACGAACTAGCATTTGCCCAATATCAATACCAGCTTCTTCACAAAGTTGATAAGTAGCAGGGCTTGGTGTTTCTTTAATCTTAATTGCTGGGAAAGCTTCTTTAATACCTTGTTCAGTAAACTGTCTGCGTAACGAATCAATTGGTTCATCGTCACCACCAAAAGATTCAAAGAAACCAACAAATTGCTTTTCTTTCGCGACAGCCAAGAGTGAACTAATACCAGCCTGGGCAGTAACACTCGTGCTAGGAGGCATACCAATTACTATACCCGATGCACGTCCAGCAAGTCCTTGAATTTCTTGAACATCAGCAGTATTCAAATCAAGAGCTTCTACACCAACACCCGTTTTAAGTAAACCGTGGGAAATTGCATGGCCCAGTTTATCACTATAGCCATAGCCACCTACGAAGAACAAACCAACTGTGGTGTCAGCTTTAGCTTGTACTTGACTCCAGTTGTGATATCTTTCTTTCAAAAAGTCGAGGTGATGGTAAAGTAGCGGCCCGTGTCCATTCGCAATAATCTTGATTTCTCCAAGTTCGCTCATTTTTTTCATTGCATTCAACAATGAGCGTGCGTTTGGACCCATCAAACAATCGTAGTAAAAACGGAAGTCAGGTTCAATCGCTTCCAAATCGACATCGAATGTATCATCGCTACAGTAGTGCATTCCAAACGCATCACACGTAAATAGCGTTTTGGTTTTATGGTCAAAGCTGAAGATAGTATCAGGCCAGTGTAAATTAGGTGCTGATATAAACTCAATTTCGTGTCCATCACCTAAATCTACACGGTCTCCAGATTTGACGATTCTTTTACTAAACGGGTCATGAACTAAATTATCCAAAAATTGTAGCGCCACTTTCGATGCTAACACTGTAGCGCGCGGCGCCAACTGGAGAACGTCTTCCACTAACCCACTATGGTCAGGTTCAGTGTGGCTGACGATAATATAGTCAATTGCCTTTGGGTTAACAAGACTCTTCAGCGTATCTAAATATAAATCGCGGAATTTAACATGCGAAGTATCAACCAAGACAATTTTATCGCCCTTAATTAGATACGAGTTATAAGTCGTACCATTTTGCAGACCGAACTCAATATCAAAGCGGTCGCGGTCCCAATCAAGCGAACGAATCGCTGTAATATTTGGGGCAATTTCAACTGTCTGTATTGTTAGCCGACGTTGGACGTTCTCTGTGAGGGCTACCATGCGTTCTCTCCGAAGCACCTAATATAGTTGAGCTTTTCCTGTCTATATTCTGCTCATAAATATTTTTGTAAAGTTGTTTTAAAGCTTATTTTTTTTAAAAGTCAACTTGTAATCAATGATGCAAATTCTCAGCAGTATTTATTACACAAAAACAGTTAGTATATATAACTTTAAAACAGAGCATATATTAACATTTCCACACCCAAATATATGTTAAATTATTTCAGCATTTATCATTTTAAATTCTTACTCTTGTGGAACAGGCATCCTGCCTGTGTATTCATGTATTTTTTTTACCACAGAGACCACAAGAGAACACAGAGAAAGGATAAATTAACCACGAAGACACCGTTAAAATTAATTACCTGCAATTTTATAAACAAATAAAAAGGCATCCAGGACAGCTTGGATACCTTTTATAAACTCAAGAATAAAACGTCTAAAATTTAATACATAGTTATTAATTTAAAATAGGATTTAAGCTGCAACTTGTAAGTGCATTGTAGAGACGCGATACCCAAGCGTCTCTGCATGAATGTGATATATTTTTTCGCCGCTTACTTACCTAAAATTAGGTGATTGAATAAAAGCACTTATGCGGTTGCCCAAATTAACATCATTACGGTTCCGTCGTTGGTACTACAGCACTGATGCGACAGTAACAAAGTAGCGCAATTGTCGGAGTTCCATTTAATAACCTGAAGTTATTAGTTGAGCGCTAAAAACGACTTGGACAATTTCCCTAGGTTATTTTACCTTTGATTTATGGGTTCACATTTATTAATCAGTAAAGTGTTTGTTGAGGAGAAATCAGTATGAATCGAAAAGCTTTATTACTAGCTATTCTTGGTTTTGTGCTTTGCGTCAGCTTGTCTGTTATGGGTAGTGTAAATGCTATACCATCAAACCAGAGGGTTTTAGTTCAAATTAAGAATGCTTCACCTACTTCGGGTGGGCGCATTGAGGTCGTTAAACGATTTATTCAAGCAGTTGAAGCTAAGGATATTAGTACAATTAATCAGTTAGTGACAGAAAATATTGTTTTAGAGCAACCTTTTTCTAGACTGCGACCAGGAGGTATTCGAGTGGAAGGTAAGCAAGCTGCAAATACTTTTTTCAATCGAATTTTTAGCCAGTATTCTCAAATTCTCTTTGTGAATGTAATCTTTCGTCAGTCAAAGTTTGACAACGCTGTGATTCTGGAAGGACAGGGTGATTTCCGTATGGCAAGCAATCAAAACCCTTACCGGAATCAGTACATTGGTGTACTTGAGGTTGTTGATGGGCGAATTGCTCTGATTCGAGAGTATTTCAATCCCTTGATTGAACCTGATTTGTCTAGTCTTGATAACAGTAATCCAAATCAATAGTAGAGACGTTACATGTAACGTCTGTCAGGTTTTAAATGAGTTTACCATTTACCTCAAGGGAAAGTATATCGAATGTGGACATTTGTAGATAGAGCAAAAGTTGATTGTAGTCGATTTATACCATACTATACTGGTAAAGTTACGCAAACAATTTCTTTAAAAAATTGGGGCACCACTACTTCAGTTATAGTCACAATTGAACCAGAAGTTGGAATTACGCAACCAACTGCACAACAGATGATGACGGGTAGTGTTACTATTTAAGGCGCCTGGTCTCTTAAGTAGAGACTGGGCTTTTACCTATATTAGGAGGCGCCACTCCATCAAAAACCCTTATTGTTTTAAATATTAACTTAAATACTAAAAACCCTGACTTCAATTAATGTAAAGTCGGGTTTTTTTAATTCAAAAGCCCGTTTCAAACAAATTACCTTTTAGGCAAGATTTGAGTATGAAACTATAGAACCATTTTTCTCCGCGTTATATTTTATTAATTTTTCAGTTACAAACTCTTTAACCACAAGCGGTAATGTGAAAAGATAATCTCTTTCCTCTATCGATATATGTAAAGCTTTATCGATTAAACATCGTTCTTGTAAGCACTCTAGAGCCTCTAGCAATTTTTGTGGTGATACTAGAGGCAATACACTTTTCTGTATTTGAGAAAATGAAGCAGGATGATTCGACGCTAACCATTCTATAACTTGCTTCTCTGTATTTGATAAACGGTTAACGTGTTCTCTTATCAAATCATAAATTTCACCAAACACTAAAGTTCTTTGGTTGAGAAACTTCGCAATATAACCATCAAATAACTTCTGAATAGTAGTAGAAGCAATGTTTAACGCAAGTGGATTCCCTGCGTAGAAATTGACTAGTTTTTCCCACTCGTGCGGTGAACCAATAAAGAAACCCTTGGCTTGAAATATTTTTTGTATCTCTAATACTTGCAAACCCTTTAAAATTAACGAACGAACTGGTAAAGTATCACCTGTCATCTGCCCAATTCCTTTGGGTTTTTCACGACCAATCAATATTAAGCAGCTTTGATGCGGCACCTCTCCGACTCGTTTGAAAAGTTTACCATAGGCTTCATAACCTTCACAATAGCATCCGCTATCATCGCTTGCGGAAGCGTTTTGCAGAATTGTTTCTACATCGTCTAACACTAGTAAACAGCGATTAACTCGTAGATAATGTATTAGTCTGGAAATTAATGCATCTACATTTTCTGGTAAGCTAGCTTCGTGTCCATTTGACAGGAATTGAATCAGTTCGGTTAACATATCTTTGAACGATAACCCACTAGCAAAACTTTTATAAATCACAAACTCAAATTTATCTTGAATTTTATGAGCTAACTTTACGCATAGGTAAGTTTTACCTATCCCACCCATACCTAACAACGTTACCAAACGGCAATTATCTTCTATGATAAATTGCTCCAGAGTTACCAGTTCTAATGTACGCCCATAAAAAACAGAGACATCTGGTACTTCACCCCAATCTAGTTTTCGCATTGAGTGCTGCTTCCCACTATCCTCTGATGGACACCATGCTGCCTCAGAATCAGACGGTTGATAATAATCAGTTGGCGCCAAAGATATATTAAAAGCCTCAAAGCAGGTACTTAGGGTTCGTTTATCTACCCTAGCTTTACAAGTATATATTTTCACTAAAGTATGGGGGTCTAAGCAAGTACGTTCGCTCAAAGTATTAAGAGTGTAGCGAATTCCATAGTTATCTTGAATTTCTGACTCCGATGTTGCTGCTTGGAGCCTTTTTAATCCTTGGTTCGTCAAAATGACTCCGCGCCGACGTTTCTGCTGCTTAAATTCCTTCATTGATACACCTTATGTTAATTCAGATTTTGCCTAAAACTCTTAGTCGTTGAACTTTCCTCTCTCGAACTAAAAAATAGTACGAGTGTGTATAAATAAATTTTTTAGGTACACTTTAGAAGTATCACTCAATACATGCTGGGTGCCACTGATTTCAATTTATGCAGTTTATACCTCATCTAAAAATATAGAAAATAAAATACACTGTTACTTATCCAGAATAATAAGTATATTTTAATACTTAAAATCCCAAAATCGGTAATTATATTTCTACTCAAATATATAATTACTCCCTTCCTGCTACAAGATTACATATAAATTCTTCTTCCTTTGCGTCCTTTGCAGTTCATTGATTTCAGTATCTTTAAGCGTGAAGGAAGTATAGATAAATATAGATAAATATATATGATAATTCTGATAATAATCAAAAGTATAAAAAAATACTTATTATTTTTTTGTATATTTGAAGCCAAGTATAAAAAAAGTTGAAAATCTTAAGTTCCTGCTAAAAATACCAAACTTCCATTGCTTATTGCTGGTCATAAGCGCAAACTAAATTTAATTGCTCTTTGCATTGATAGTGGTTCATGTTATTAACGTTGAGAAGTTTCAAGATTGCCGACTTCTTTCACAAATCCAGAATCTAATGCCTGGGCAACAATCATTAATAATGATACGAGCTATTTAGACAGCAATAATCATCACTAATGCAAAAGTAATTATTTTTACAAGCATTGTACGGTGAACAGCACAGAGCTTTAGCATTTCACAAAGTAAATCTCGCTTAGGAGAACAAAACCATATTTATCAATCAATCGTCATACTCGGCTTGGAATTATGTATCTATATCAAAATCAAGGATTTTATGAATGATTCAGGACTGCTATAAATATCTCAAATGTTGTAAATAATAAAATCTGATCGAAGTCTAACTTGATTAAATATCAGGAGAAAAAATGAATAATATTTTATTAATTGATGAAACTTCTGAAACCAAAAACCTTTTAGTTAAATGTTTAGAGAGAGCCGGGTTCGAGGTAATTAGTACAGACAATGGTCTTGTTAGTGTTCATATACGACAGGAAAAATCATATATCATTCCAGAAAGTAAAAAATCTAATTCTCAAGAGTTTATATTTCCATCTATATCACGACTGCGTAAAGTCTTCGAGTTTATTGAATTAAATTATCATCAACCTATTCGTTTGAAAGAAGTCGCTCAAGCTGTTGGTTATTCCTCAGCTTATTTAACTGACTTAGTGCGAAAACTTACTGGCACAACAGTAAATGATTGGATTATCAGGCGTCGGATAGCCGAAGCTTGTAACTTACTTCTAAAAACTGATTGTTCCGTTAATGAGATTGCTTTAGAAGTCGGTTATAAAAATATTAACCTTTTTTATAGTCAGTTTCGCAATTATCATAATAATACCCCCCATGTTTGGAGAGAAGCACAGCGTTACAAACGTGCGTCATAATCAAACACAGCAACTATTCGATAAGCATTGCTATTTATTGTAGTATTGCTACTTATAAGAAAAATTTCCTAAATATTTTTTGAAGCTGGAAACGTTGACGGCAAAGGACTCTGTGTCTCACTAGTAAAAAGAAATACCACTAAAACTTTGGGCATAAAGCAACTAGGATAAACGTTTTCTTTCTGAAAGCAATAACCGAGATGGCTCTTCTAAACCACGCCAAACTATCAGTCCTGTTAAACCAATAAATAGCGCGGATAAAAAAGCATTACCAATATAACCAAACTCTGCATACGCAACACCCGCAGCGATACCACCTAGTCCTCCACCTAGTTGCCCAACTGCGACAACTAAACTCATTAGGGAACCGCGTTGATGTTCTGGAACAAGTGTAGTTAAAAGTGCTTGTAAAGGACTTAAACGTAACGCTAGTAATATCATGACTAAAAAAAATACAGCATAAGCTGATAATGTACCTGTAACAATAAACGGCGCCGCAGTAAACACAACAGCAGATGTTGCACAAGAAGCTATAATCATAGGCTTGCGTCCTATGTTGTCAGACCACCGACCAGCTTGTGGTCCCACTAATATATTCGCTATCCCTCCTACCATAAATAATGTGGCAGTTGCTGAAGGTGTCATTTGAAATTCTTTTTCTAACCATGTAGGAAAAAAGACTACGAATGTAGAAACCGCAAATAACATTGTCGCATAGGCGCCTGCTGCACTTCTAACTTTCGCTTCTTGTAACAACACCCAATAATTTTTCAGTGCTATTTTTACAGACAACCTTTCTTCAAGACGTTTAATAGGAGGTTGAGGAATAATGATAAAAATCAGAAAGAACGAAACTGCTGCAATAATGGCAAATAAAAAAAACGGCGCCCTAAACCCATATCTCTCAGCTAATATTGTCCCAACGGGTACTGCTACAACTTGACCAAAAGCAAAACCGCTCATAACCCATCCCGAAGCCCATCCCCTTCGCTCATAGGGAAAATAATCTCCAACATACGCAACTGCTACACCTGTTAAAATACCTCCAGAAACTCCAGCGCCAATACGCACCGTTAACAAAGATATAAAATCATTAGCAAAACCGTGCATTAATAACATTACTGCCATTAAACTTGTGCCAGCTAACAACACAGGTCTTCTGCCCAAATGGTCAGATACAGGGCCAACAATAATGGCAAATAACGACAGCGCAACAGAATAACCAGTAACCAAACTTCCTTGCCAAGCTTCAGGTATATTCAACGCTTCACCAATACGTGACAAAATAGGCGCCACTATTGTCGCTTGACTACTCGAAGCTAATACCATTAACCACAATGCCAAAATAACTAATAGTGCTGGAGGTTGACGTTTTGCTAATTTCATGCTATTATGCCCATTAATATATTACAGTAAGCCTGTAACTGAGCTTTGCGTGAGAAATGAAGCTGAATTTTATCTCTTAGAGAGTCGCGAAGCTTTTGATAATTCGATGGAGTATTAAACAACTGAACGATTTTTGCTGCCATTGCCGTTGTATCACCAGGCGCCGATAATAATTTAGCAGGCATATCAACATCTAAAATAGCCATAATCTCTTCTAAACCACCGCAATATGTACCCACAACAGGAACTTCACAAGCCATTGCTTCGAGTGCTGCTAAACAGAATGACTCAGATTCACTTGTAACTAATTGCAAATCAGTCACAGCCAACCAGCGCACAACTTCCGTAGGAGAAACAGCACCTAAAAAAATCACTTCGTTTGCTACCCCTAATTCTTCTGCATATTCGCGCCCTCTAATATAGTTTGGACCATTACCAATCATTATTAGTCTAGCTGGTACACCTGCACCTCTCACATGCGCTAATACAGAAATAGCATCCAAAGGACGTTTGACATCACGGAAGTTAGAAACATGACATAAATTCAAAGTATCAGAAGGCGCCGCTATCCATCTACGGAACGGATGAAATACTTCTAAATCAATCGCATTATGAATTACTATCGGGCGCCAAGGTAGAGAAAATATCCGTACTGCTTGTAAAGCTAATGAATTTGATACAGCAGTTACACAATCACACGCCAAAATACAATCTCGTAGTTGAGCATTATAGTTAGAATCGCATCCATATTTATTTACATCACTTCCGTGTAAAGTCAAACAAACAGATAACGAGTAACCACGACTTGCTAACTCTTGACGCGCTTCGAGTGCTGCTTCTACTAACCCAACAGCATAATGTACATTCAACACATCAATATTATTAGTTTCAACATGCTGAATAATTTCTTGTGCTAGTGGTACTATCCATTTTGAATCTGCGGGTGTTGGAGTTTTTGGCGCCGATACTGGTATATAGTTCAACTCATCATTACTTACCCATTGTGCTTGTGGACTGGTAAGAAGTATTACTTTGGCGCCTGCTGTTGTTAATTCTCTCGCCAGTTCTGTTGCAACTTTGCCACTGCCTCCCAAACCTCCGAGAGACAAAATTGCTACTCGCAATGATGTTAGGTCGGAAGTGATGGAGGGTGAAAGATTTGATGTAATGGTATGGGTGGAGGAGAATAGCATAAACCTGTTTTTATCTAAGTTTTGACAATATGATCCCCCCCTAACCCCCCCTTAATAAGGGGGGGAACAAGAGTTTTTCTTAGCCCCCCTTAACAAGGGGGGTTGGGGGGATTAAAACCAGAGATTTAGCGAATTGTTATTAGATGTGACTGATTATCAGGTTGGGAAATTGGTAATAAATGAGAAATTAAAGATTTACCGTGTGTGGCAATTAATTCAGCAACACTTATATGGCGTTCTTGAAGTGTATTATTAGGACTAACTGAGTTAAAAGCTCTAACTCCAGCTATATTCAGCTTTCGTCCTTCTCTAACTATGGTGCGTTCTAGACTAATTAATTTCTGAGCTAATTTTCCAATACTGCGCGTTGATGGTGGATAGCCAGGGTTTCCCGAATGTTGTAAATCTGAATGTACTTTTGCTGCAAGTATAGGCAGTTCTTCTTTTGCGTAAGCGAATGCTTTAAAAGGACGCTTTGCTCCCCATGACTCTATTAATAATGCGGTCGCATTCAACCATTGTTCAATATCTAGTTGAAGTTTTTTAGCTGTGTTACCTACACGTTTATTTGCTTTTGCTTGTTCGAGTAATTTAAAACAACGTTGCTGCAATACCCTTAACTCATCGCAAGCAAGATTTATTGTACTAGCTAAACCCGCGCGTCCTATTAAAGAACCTGGTTTCTCACTATTTATTAATTTTAACGTTCCACCTGCTTGATTGAGTATATTTGCAGTATCGGCGCTTATTACAGTAAAAGATGGTCTAGCAACTATTTGTGGCATGGGAATATTCGCCCAAGTATAAACTCGATGTAACTGTGTAAAATATTTCAATTCACTTGGTCCAGCTACATAGGCAATAGTTGGTAAAACAGCATCTTGAAGCAAAGGACGCATTAATGCACTTGGTGTAAATTTTTCTGGCTCCCAATGCAAAATATTTCTGGCGCCTTCATTCGTTAAATAAACGTTCGTTTGTTGTATCGCAAACCCACCTTCTACCTTACGCAGTCGGCGCCTAACTCCATTATCATCTGTATAGAACATTTGCAATACATCACGCTTTGTGGGAATAGTTTCCGAAAGCCCTTGTAGTAATAATGTTTCTCTCGCTTGTTGTAATGCATCTTGAGAACCATCAAAAAGTTCGCGCGCAATAATATCACGAGCTAAGGTAGCAAACTCACGAGTTGATGGGTCAAGAATAATTAATCCCAAATGCTTTGTTAAGTAACTTAGAAAACGAGCGAAAGCTTGAGCAAAAGTAACATCAGGTTGATATGCGCTTCTTAACGCTGCTACAACTTCTTGAGCATGTGGAAGGTTTTGGAAAGATTCTTCGATATCGTCGAGTAGCGAATAAATTCCTAAACCTAATTTTATAGAACCAACAGGACTTTGAATTGGTGGTAAGCCAAGATTAAATATATTAGGTCTTAAATTCGAGAAAATTTCCACTCGCTGCACTTCTTCTATATCATGGTCATAACTTGCCATCCAAAAAATTGGAACTGCTGGTATCCCTTGAGACTCTAACTCCTGTGCTAACTTAATGGCGCCTAATGTTTTATAAAGTGTATAAGCGGCACCACCTAGTATTCCAACTTGCTGCCCAGTAACAACAGCAACAGTTTTATCATCACGAAGCTTTTGAATATTAGTAAAAACTTCTTGCGAACTTCCCCAACATACAGCTTGCTGTTCTAACAAATCAGCTAACTCATCACGCCGATGACATCGAGAAACTAACGAATTATAAGCAGACATCCAATCACGAGAAAGCTTAATATTCAAAATATTCCTACAAATAGGAAGCGCCATTAAAAATTTTTGACAACATCGTGCCTGTAATACTTGAACTGCCTCAAAACCCTCTTGTGGAGCCTCTTGTGGAGCCTCTTGTGGAGCGGGCATCTTGCCCGCCCCAAGTCTTGAAATCAAACCCTGTATAGAATAACTCTGACTCTGATGTGCCTCAACAGCGCGTAACTTTCGCACAGCATCAATTTCAACCCGCATCACATCACCATCAATCACCTCAACACCATGATGCGAAGGAATCATCACATAATGCCCCTCAACCGCAACAGGCGCCAATTCAGGAGCATCAGGAACAACAAAACCAGGGTCTGCTGCCAAATGAAACGCCACCAACACAGCAGTTCCCAACCCCAAATGATGACCATGCAACGAGTAATTTGGGTCAACAAGAGGATGTAAAGTCAACAAAATTCGCGGACGCACCAAACGAATTTGCTTAACAATCAGTGCTAACGTATTATCCAATCCCCAAATCGAAAGCGTATCACTAGCTGTAACAGGTTGAGTACGGGCGCCATCACGATATTTTCCAAAATCAGCCAAACCTAAACTTTCGACCGACTCAATACCCAAAATCTTAGCCGCGCGCTGTAATTCTTCTTTGCGTTTAACTGTAAGTTCCGTTCCACCACGTCCAGCACCACCGTCTGTAGCAACAACCAAACGCACACTATTTCCTGCCTGAGTTAACGCAGCAATTGTTCCACCAGCATAAATAGATTCATCATCAGGATGTGGCATAATCGCTAAAACATCACAAGCAAAACTATTTTGACTTACCAAAGCAGTTATTTTAGGTAATGGTAAATATCTCGGCGCCACTAAACCCTGTACAACCTGCTTTCGTAAAACATCAACTAAAAGCTGATTATCAATACGCACACTAAGTAAATCTTCCGTCCATTCTGTATTTTGATAACCACTCATCAAAGGTTGACTAGCAACACTCATTAACAGCGAACGGTCAACACAAGCAGTCCGGTCAATTTCCTGTAGTGCTGCTGGTAAAGAAATGACTGGTTGTGTACAACGCGCGATAATTTTTTGGTAACGTACAGGGTCACTCAAATCACCACCATCGTAATAAGCAACAAACGAATGATGTTCCAGCACTTCAAAACCAAGCTTTCTTAGCATACCTTCTACAAACCTTGGTGAATGTGGTTGAGTTGCGCTGCTAAAACTTCGCTGTTGAAAAGGTATATAAGTAAACCCCAATAACCCACCTGGAGCAAGCACCCATCTTAACTGTGACAGAGTTTGAGCAATATTCTTGGCAAAATGAACGGCGCCGCAACTCAAAACAACATCAAAGCTCTGTGGTTTCAACCCTGCTTCAACAAGCGGACGATTAAAATCATGTTCAATCAAAGCATGAAACTGAGGATATTTAGCCTTAGCTTGCCGTAACATCGACGCTGAAATATCCAAACCAGTAACCAACGCACCACTATCAAGATAGGTCACACTAGCTTGTCCCGTTCCAACACCTATATCAAGTACCCGTAAAAAACCCTTTGGGGGTGCATAGCGTACAACTGCATCGAGTAAAAATTGAGGCGCCGACCAATTAAAATTAGTAGTACGTTCATCATAACATTCCGCCCAAGCATCATATCGTTCTTGTGGGTTGGTTGGAATATTTGATGTAGATTGAGGCAGCACAATTATCCCTGGTGTGTGTGACATAGTAAAGTTGTAGAATTTACAAAACAATTACAGAGTAGACGTTTTCAGGTTTCGCTTATTTACAGCATAAATAAACCAAAACCATCATTGATGTTCAATTTTTGCCCTTTAATATCGAAATCTTGCTTTGTTTTTCATAGGGCAGTAATACACATGAACAATTAACATTTAATAGTTAACGGTCGGTGGTAATTCTAATCTGAACAAGAAAAATGACATAAGAATGACAAGCAAAATTAGTATATAAGTCTCTTAAGATTGTCATGTTCAGGAACGTAAACGGAGTTTTCCCGCTTTCGCGCGCATCTAAAATTGTCATACTGAGGAACGAAGCAGGCATGAAACCGAGATACGTGCAATTTCCTGCATTCCGGGTCTGAAAACTATTGCCCTGCATCGGTTTTCAAATTTGCTACATCAGAGTCAAAAAACCGTTATTTACAACGCGCTCATCAAGCCCTTTGAAGGCCGGAATGCAGGTTTTTACAAACATCCTGTCTCAATGCCCAATAGCATTGCGTACAATAAAGTAACAAATTATCAAACTTAAGTAGAATAAGAGTTTCAAGCCTTAATTTCCGAAAATACAGCTATCTCGGCTCAACCTCAGATACAGTGCCTAAATTTTATAGCAATTTTTAAGTATTTATACCACTAGTTTTAATGTATTAGTACATATAGTCTAATATAAGGGCGCCCTCCTGAACGGTTACTTTAGCGATGGATATAACGGATTGTCATGCACAAGGTATAAGTATCTCTTAATTAGCTTGATTTAGACGAATTATCTAATAAATTTTATAGGGCATCGTAGCCCCATTTAAGCGTTATTAACCCGAATATAATTGACAGTACTGAACATCCTAAAATGCCTCTGCTTAAACTTAGCTGATAGTGAAAGAATAAGGTTGTACTGCTCCAATATGATGCAGCAATCACTAATCCAATTATTGCTCCCGCGCTAAAGCGTTTAATCGATGACATCATTTTTCTATCTCCTTAAGATTGTTTGATATGTTTGGTGGCTTAATTCAACACGGTTGTTTGAACTTGCTTTTTATATATGATATTGTGAGCAACGTCGGGCTTCTACTTATTAATTGGTCTCAATCTAATTTTTTATTCAATTTCATTACGTAAGCGTCTCAAGTACGGCAATTAGTCGGAATGCGGGCACTAATGGCGAATCCGCTTTCTTGAAATTATTGACTTACCAATTAAAACGCGCCGGGAGCGAAGGTTTAACCGTCACCGAGTATATTATTTTCTCGTATGGTGCCAGTAAGGACTAGTAGACGCAGCCAAAAGTATAGCAGACTCAGGATTAACGAACAGCTTTAAAAGATGAAACTCCTCCT
>NZ_RSCL01000050.1 GCF_003991905.1 Dulcicalothrix desertica PCC 7102
ATTCAAAAATATTATAAGTATGGCGCCGAGGTTCATCTTGAAAACAGCGAAAAATAACTTCTGGTTTGAGTGAAGCCATACCTTCAAGAGTACGCGATGCTTTCAAAGTCGAGTTGCCTTTAAGTAGTATATTTGAGGCGCCGACAATTACAGGGTTATCTAAAGTCGTGGAAAGCTTGAAAGATAATAACGCAAAAAGTCAGGCGCCTGCACTAGTACCAATATCTCGCGACAGTCGGCGAATGAAATTATCTTCGTTAAATAAAGACAGTAAAAATCAGTAGGGTGGGCACTGCCCACCTTACCCTCTATTTTTATAACATTATTATCGGTCTCCAATTATCAAGCTCTCCTTTAATCAACTTCAATTCATTAAGATATTCACTTAATTCGATTCTTTGGCTTTCGAGATGATCAATAATATTAGGCGCCTCAACTTCCCTCGTTGCCCGTTCCTTTAACAAGTAGTCAAATTCAGCCTGAAACCGATTGATATAGTTATTGATTTGCTTTTCGCCTTTTTGGAAATCCTCTGATATTTGTTTTTCAATAACGCGCTCAAGCAACTCAATGTTATTCTGAACTTGTAAGTCTATCTTTTGCTGAATCCCTTGGTAAGTGAGCCGTAAATCGATTTCATAGTAAGACACTGTTTCAGTATATGGAACATCTACTTCATAGACTTTATCTGACTCACAGCAACGGCTCTTTGTTCTTTTTTCTTTTTTAGTTCTAGCGTATACTTGTTGCTGATGCTCAATTTTTGCATCAATTCCTGAAAATTCAAACTTTGGAAACTGAATTTCATTGATACCTATCTCAATCTCTAAAGCATCTCCCAAATACTTGGAAAGTTCATTAGAGATTGCTTGAATTTCCTTTTGAATTTCTTTAACTAAACTTTCACGAATATTTGTTCCTTCTCTAATGAGTTTGTCTTGAGTATCTAGCCAAAAGCTTTGTATTACAGGGGTGCAGTATTCATTGATGGTTTTACCAATTTTCTCAGCATCTTTTTTATTATTGACCCTAATTTTATAAGAGTCTGAGCTAGAAGCTGCTACAAAAAAAGCAAACTCCCACAAATACGCTAAAAGGTTTTTGCCTTCCTTATTATGTACAGGTTTTTGAGATTTATCCTTTGCTACTTTATCGATTTCCATTCCTATACGTTTTTTAGCGTTTTCAGCGAATTTATTAATTCCTTGACTAAACGTATTAATTAATACTTGCTTCTGTTCCTCTACGGACTTTTTTACGTTTGCTACTTTCCCCCTAGCTAAATCAGAATTTTGCTTATATTCTTCTATTGTTTGTTGAAGTTCTTCAAACTCGATCTCCCACCCTTTCATTTCTGTAATAAAAGTCTCTTCAATAGCTTGAGCAGACTTATTTAACGTAGCTAAAACATCACTTAATAAATTCCACCCTGAATTGCGAACAACTGTTTGAATTACAGTATTTTCTATGGTTGTAATGCCACTATCCTGTAAAGCTTTTGGTGCAATATCTATTAATTCTGGAATATAACGTCTGCCATGTTCATCTTTTTCCATGTAGCTGAAAAGGAAGAATTTGTCAAAATCTGCTTCATGTTCTCTAGTTGCAACTTTATTTTGTATAAGTTTTGCTAACAATCCTTGCCATGCACTTGCTGGTAAAATAATTGGCTCTGGTATTCCAAACCCTAATAAGGTTTGACTTAAATCTTTTATCACATCTTCAATGGGTCTATCTTTCTCGGCTTTTCTATCTACTTTGTTCAGAATAAAGTAAATTTTATTACTCCTTGCTAAAAACTCCTTACGTTGCCCAATCAAATCTTGAAGCAATTCCGCATTCGTATTGTCTTTAAATGATGTGTAATCCAGAATGAATAATATAGCATCGCTAGTTCGGAGTGCTTCTAAGGCAGTCTGTTTTAGAGCTACTGTACTAAATTTTACTGATTCCCACTCATTTGGACCCGGTGTATCAACTAACGTGAAGCCGGCTAGAGATGGAATTTGACTAATGGCTTCAACAGCATGTTCTAATTCAAAACGTATTGTAGCATCAGCGTTCTGTGTTTCTCGAATTTCATGGGTACGCTCTAAAAATTTTCGACGAATTTCTCCTGCTTCACCTTGTATTAAAACTACAGGTTCTCGTTTACCATCTTGATATTCTAAAAGTCTGGGTGTTTGTCCAGCTTTAATTGGACGAATGTCTGTCCGGCAAACTGTACAAGCTTCTGTTTCACTTGCTAATACATCGGCGCCAATTAAGGCGTTTAGAAAGGTGCTTTTACCTGCTTTCATTGCCGCAATTACAGCAACCTGAAATTTTTGTTCATTTAAAGCTTTCAATGCTCTGATAATATCATCTTCTACACTTTGTAGTCTTTGAGTATCATCTCCTTCTTTTAATCGTTGAGTACGAAGTTGTTTTAGATAATTTAAGAACCTGTTACCAGTATCATAAAGTTTACTATGGCTTGACTGAAATTTTTCAGAATGCATATTCTTATAACTGTATTCCATTACATTTTTATCCAATGTTTTTTCAAAGTCGTCTTCTGAAGTTCTTTTCTCTGTTATACTCGATTCATTTAAATAATCTACTTGCTTCAAATATTTTCGTTTAACAGCAGCAGTAAGATTACGCGCGTAGTAATCACTAGGAACATAAATTAGCTCTTCATTGATTTTACAGAGAACAGTATTAGTTAGTTCTACTGCTTGTACAAAATTCTTTAAAGCAGCTTCTGTTGGTTCTCTATCAATATCCCACATTAGGGAAATGAGACTTTGCTGTAACCTAACCGCTAATCGCAAACAGTCCTTTTCAACTTCATCTAACGCGCGCTGACGAGTTAAGTCTAAAATCTGCTTTTTGCTTTTATCTGCTAGTTCGTTGTATCGTTTCTCTAAATTTGTGTATTTATCTGTTAGTTCATTTGCAACAGTTTTATGATGTTGAGCCGCTTGTCTATCACTTTCACCTGCTGCATGAGTAGTAAAAGCACCAACAACAGCCCCTACTGCTAATCCAAGGGCACCGAAAAGAAAAGGGAGCATAAAAAGTGTGGATACTAAAATTTATTTCTTATTTTTTGGCGGAAGCTGAGGAATAAAATCAGCAAGTAACTCACTATGTGCTGATGTTAATCCTAGAGATTTAGCAATAGCTGCTGATTCTTGATATCTTTTTACTGCTCCTTCGATACCTGGTAATATAGGTCGATTTGTAATCTGTTCATTGACTAATTTTGCCTTAGCCAAAAATTCTAGATTTTTCTTATGTTCGTAAATTAGCTCATTCTCAATCTCTTGCAAACGTCCTAATTCCTGCTGAGTTAAAGATTCGTAATAAGCTCTAACAACCTGTTTATGCTCATTAAGAATATTAAAAAACTCGTGAATCATACCCGCAGTTCCAATAACAGCTAAGGCAGGGGAAACGGCAGTTAAAGCTATTGCAATTGGCGGACACATTGTTGCTACTGTTGTAACTGCAAATGCTGTTGTACCTCCAACTGCACCCCCAACAAGAGTATCTTTTAATGTTTCTACACCAGCTTGCTGTGGAGAAATTTCACCTCGAATTACACGAAGCGCATTGGTGAGCATCGAAAATGGCGCCGTTGTTGCAGCACCAATTGCAGTTCCAAAGGGCGCCGCTTTAATGCCAGCTTTAACACCTCCTGCTAAGTTATCAAAATGCCATTTAGCATCCAGTCTCATTTGCTCTTGCCAAGACATAGGTTTACCACCACGAGCAATATTGTCTTTGGCATTCTCCCATTTGATGTTTTTGGGGTGATTAGAGCCTCCTTTACTATGAGGCTTAACGTGACTAGCGTGCTTATCAGACAAGTATTTTTGTGTATTTTGACCAGCTTCGGTACTGTCAATACCTGCTCGCTGAGATGGGGGGATTTTATTTAACATTTCTTGAGCTTCGACCCTAGTTCTTAAAGGTTCACCAGATCGAACCCCACCTTTGTGCAATCTACGCACTGCATTTACAGGTAAATCCTGCAATTGAATATGCTCGATGCTGTTTGTCGCAGCAGCGTTCACAGCAGAATTACGCTCAGAATCATTAGACATGGGTTGATTATACTTCTTAGGTTTCAGGGCTTAAAACCAAAATATGGTTAGTCGCTTCTTCGTTTATAATTCCCATGCGCTCGTGAGTAATAACATAATTAGAGCAAAACTCGGCAAAATTCTCTAATATCACAGTTTATTTGTACTAATTGATCGTCAAAAAATCGTCAGAGGTACCACTGCTATCTCGAACATGCCTGAATCTAATATTGATTTGTTAACTAAATAATGTTTAAGTTATAAATATGCTCTTTGAATTGCTTTGCCCGTTAGTTGGGTGGAGCGGCTTTTCGCTTCTCAATATCAAGTAGTTTTTGTTGGGTTCCGTTCCTCCACCCAACCTACTGAATAATTTTATTTAATCAGAGTCATAAAAGATGGTTATCAACAGGTTAAATATATAAAATTTCTAGTTCAAAGTTATCAGGGGTTGGTTCAATTTCCCAAACTAATCCTTCGGGCAACTCACCCAGCGCTACTTCAAGGTAGACACTTTCTACCGATGTTCTAACTTCAACTTCGTTACCTTCAAACGGTTGTAAATCTTCTGTGAGAAGTCGGAGTTTAAAACTTGTAGGAAGTAATTCACCGGGGAGTGCGCGCAATTCAAAGCGCCAAATTCTCGAAGTAATATTACCTTGGGGTCGCACTTGCAATTCGCACTGCTGTGAATTGATAGTTAATCTCCGCACGATACTTGGTGATGTTTCTATCACATTTGAACCCCGTGCCCCAGCCATTGCTGTATCAACGGTTGCCCAGCCAAATAAGAGGGCAAAATCAGATACACCATTTTGTAACCACTCGTTAACAGACCATTGTTGTATTCCTTGACGTTGTTCGTATAAACGTTGTCTCCAACCACCGTGTTGTAAAAGGGCGCCCCATGTGGCAAAAGGTATTTGAGTTCGGGGGATAATAACGTTAGGGTTTCCTAAGCGTTGAATTAGGTTTTGCGCTTGGAAGAGCGATAATTTGGGTAAAGGCGCCACAGCAGCACGAGTTACATCAGGGCAAAGTTGCTGTGATAGCCACAAAATATTTAGGTTTGATATTAAGTCTTCAGAGTCTAAGCAATATGCTTTATCGAATGCGTCATAGCTTGCTTCATTTTTGAGTTGCACGTGGGTTGTATATCCCCAAACTCGGATAAATCCTTCTTCTAAGTTTACTTGTACTGCTAGGTAATAGTCAGCTACCCAGTTAGGAATGTCTACCCATTCTTGAGGTACACGAAATTCGTCAATATCTAAGGCTTCGGTAGGTATTAATACCATTTTTTTATTTCCGAAGCTAATTGCGGTACCATTAACAGCTTCCCAAATACTAGGTAAAGCTGCATCTTTGGGATATGCTTGAGCATTGCTGTCATGCTCAGAGTGTAGCCAAGGAAGAAATGCTGAAAGCGATACGCGGTTAAGATATGCTATCCAACGACGGTTAGGTGTAGAAAAGGGTTGGTGTTGCCAACTTCTTTCTAATTCGGCTTCAGGAATTTCTAACCATAAATGTGTAGGATTATCGATGGTAGGTAATGAGTTAAATGTCATAGTCACTGCTCCTTGCTATATAGAGTTACGGCTGTAATGAACTTGCAACCATTCCTCTAATACGGTATTTATATAATTTAGTACCGAGGGATTTAGAGAAATATGCATCGACTCCTGACTCCATGTTGCCAGTTTGAGAAGTAGTGTGTCTCTAGCTTTGGTTAGTCGCCGAGAAACTGTATACTGCTTAACTCCCAGTTCCTTTGCTATTTGCTGCTGAGTTAATTTTTGAGTGTAATATATTTGGATAATGTTTAGTGCCTCTTCATCTAGCTCTTTGAGTGCTTTTACTAATACATCACCAATTTGGGCTTGTTGTGATTGTCTATCAAGTTGTTCTTCAGCAGCAATAATTTCTGATATGTAAGACTCTTGTTTGAGTTGGGGCAGAATGTCTTGTAGTTCTCCTCCATCATCTTCCCCTATTTTGGCATTCAGCGAAGTCATATTAGGATATAAGTACGTTCGCACTGCTTTGGCACAACTAGTTAACCACTTTTCTAGACTTTCTGGGTTTAATTCGGCGCCTGGAGTCGTTAGTTGGGTAAGCCTTAGACTATTATAAAGTTGAGCAATGCTTTGCCACGTTGCTTCCGAAGGTTTTTGTAATTTACGAGTCCCCGATGGCTGACTGGGAGCGCATAATTCTTGGTAGCATTTCCAAGCTAGCACATAACGCTCGATTGCCTCTGCACTTTGTCCAGCATTTTTCAATGACTCTATTAGCCGTTTTTGAGTTACCTTTTTCAATAGGCGCCAGTTGGTACAAATGTCAATTTCGTTTTGCTGCCGCAACATTTCTTTAAGTTCACTGCTGAATATGGCACTACTATAATTTTTGAGGCTAAACCCCATATTCGGCTTATACCCTTTCAAAACTTTATCGACACGTATAATTGCCATTTGAAAGCAGTCAGATAACGTGTACTGACTTGAAGAAATACCTGTAACCGTTTTACGTGCAGCCCAGTAACATACTTCTTGTAGGTAAGCTGATAAATGATCCCGAACCAAGCTTTCCGGAGTATCTAGCCACAGTTTATACCAATAATATACCCAAAAATCCTCCGATTGCTCTGGTTGCGACAACTGGGAAAGTGATTTTATCATATGGCGCCGCAATCTGGCATCGGTAGCCCAGCCAATCACTCTAGAAGCGTCTAGCTCTAAGAATGTTGAAAATAATTCAATTATACTTTGACGCATTTGCATAAGCCAACAACTTATTCCTGCATAATCTGTGAAAAAACAACCTATATATATATGATGGGTGGTGATTTATATAATTAATGCAGCGCTCTCTCAAAGTTCTATTACTTTTTTTCGATAAAGACCCGTACAGTCGTTGTAATTATTTTTACCACAAACATGAATGGTATCAATTAGTAGTTTAATCTAATATCTTTATTTTATCTATGGTATCCATAATTTCTTCTCCTTATAGCTTAATTAAGGGCGCCGTCTTGGCAATCTGATTAATCAGAATCTAGTTATATATGTAAATCTATCTTTGGAGCTATGTTTATTGAAAATCAAAGCACGATTAAAATATTGTAATATAAAAATAGATTATGTTATATACAAAATAAGATAGATAATTTTTATATAAGTATAATTCCTAAAAATAAATCTGAGGGTTTGAGTAAGTGGGTAGCTTCAAGTATAGAAATCGTTTTTAAATGTAATTATAGGATTAAGGGATATGCCTCCAGTCGGTGTTGGTTCTAGTTTTTCAACTAATACGTTAAGAACGGGAGAAGCCAAACTGTGGATTCTATTGGTAGGTATCAATGACTACCAAGATGACAGTTTACCTTCTTTGCGCTACCCAGCTATAGACTGTCAAGGGTTAGGAGAGGCATTTGAATTAGCTACAGAGGGATTTCCAAATAAAGAAGTAATAATTCATCATGATAATACTGCACAACCGCCGACTTTACAGGTAGTACGCGCGTCGTTACAGCGGATAGTGTCACTTTCTCGAACTTCCGATTCGATATTGCTATACTTTTCTGGGCACGGAATGTTAGAACCCATTCAGCAAGAAGCTGTGCTGTGTATGAGAGATACCCGCAAAGACGACTTGCTAGCGACAGGACTAGGGATGCAAGAGTTGGTACAAAGGCTCTCAAGAAGTAGCGCGAATCAGCAGTTACTTTGTTTGGATACTTGTCACAGTGGTGATATGCGATTGGTAGGAGTAGGTAGAGCTAGAAATGCAGTTTCAGCTCCTGTTAATCCGGCGCCGCAGATGATGGATATATTACGGCAGCGTGCGTCACAAAGCAAGGGTTTTTGTGCTTTACTATCGTGCGATCAAGGTCAACAATCTTGGGAGTTTCCAGAGTTAGGACATGGAGTATTTACTTATTTTTTGATGCAGGGGTTAATGGGGGAAGCGGCTGACTCGCATGGTGTAATTGAAGCTGATGGACTTTATAAGTATGTGTATCGTCAGACGCTGCAATATATAGATAAGATGAATCAACAACTGCGTTTGATAAATCAGCAAAAGCTCAAACGTGGTGATAGTAAGTTACATCCGGAATATCCGTTACAAACACCGAAGCGGATTGTTGAAGGTGTGGGAGAGTTAGTCTTAGGAGTTAAAGCTAAAAGTACAGAAAAACTAATCTTACCACGACGAGCATTAGTTATTGATGGCTTAACAAACAACAAAAATACAACTGATTTAAGTCGCGTATTCTCTGGATGTGGTGGGTTTGAAGTCGAGTATGTTTCTTGTGTTGACAAAGGTTTATCAGAAATACGTGCTTCAATACAAGAATTAATTCGTTGGTGTGGTGAGCAAACAGCATCATATACACAAATTGGTAGTCAGATTGGTAGTCAAAGAAATATTCCGACTGCGTTATTATATATACGGGGGTATGTTGAAGAAATTGAAGATGGTGAAGCATGGCTAGTTTTGGGTAATGGCGCCCGTTTGAGTCGCTCGACTTTAAGACAAGAATTACGACGCGCGTATAATTCAAAACAGATTATTGTTTTAGATTGTCCAGAAGCTGATACTCTAGAAAACTGGATAGAAGATTTGCAATCTGGTTTGGAAAATGGACAATGTATAATTACTGGGGCAGCTTCGGCAGAGAAACCAGAAGTATTTACACGCGCGCTGTTTGAAACATTGAGTCAAGCTAATTCACAGGTTGGTTTACCTGTTGCGTCTTGGATTAGTGAGTTAGAAAATATCTCTATTGCCAAAGGGATTAATTTACATACGTCGTTATCGGGTACGCAAGCCGTAATTGATATTTTACCTGGTAATATTTCTCAGGCTTTTCCAGAAGAAAAGTTTGCAGTTGTTAATGCGCCGACTCAGTTAACTCAATTATCTCAATCAACTCAACAACCAGATATACTTCCAACTGGTAGATTAGAGATAGATACTAAGCAATACTCACAACTCGAACAGTTATTAAAGCAAGAAATAGGATTAATTGCGTCTACTATATTACAACAAGCGTTGACACAAGTAAGCAGCTTAGAACTCTTGGTTAATAATTTAGCCGCTTACCTGGCGCCTGAAAAACAACAGCACTTTCAGTCCTCTGCAATGGCGATTTTAGAAGCTTCTGCTCCTCAAAAAAAATCTGGGATTACTCAGAGCGTCGATGAAGAATTTACTCGTAAATGTACGAGCGAGTTAGCTTATATAATTGGTCCAATTGCTAATTTTATAGTTCAACAAGTGTTAAAATCAAATCCACAAATCTCACGCACAGAATTTCTCAAAAACTTAGCTTTGAAAATTTCTGAGCCAAAACAAGCTTATGAGTTTGAACAACGGCTACTAGAAAAGTAGGGGGTAGAAAAAAATTGAATTTGCCCCCTACATATCTGACTTTATTTAGGATTATTCAACATACTTAAAGCAATTTCTAAACTATATTTCATCCGATTGAACGCTTCTGCTAAGGCGCCGATTTCGTCTTTATCTTGCTTACCAAAAGTAGCATTCATATCACCAACACTAACTTGTTGCGCTACATCAGCTATCCTTTTAATGCGTTTGAGTACGGTTTTCTTTAATAAGAGATTGATGACTAGGATGATAACTGTAAAAATAGCTCCTAACACACTTAGTACCATTAAGAAAGAGCGACTTGCTTGATTAAATATCTCTTCTGCTGGAACATAAACTATTTGAGTCGCAACAATATCATTCAACTTCCAACCAAAACCGTTGTTTCTACCGTAAACTGCTAATTGACTTTTGGGCGCCACATCAGGTGTAGAATGACAGCGTAAACAACTTTCTTGTTCAACCTTAAGAGGTTGAGCGCTATAAAATAGTTTTTCTCCAGATACTGTTCGGAAACCAGATTTTTCGGTCAAAGCGAGATTTTGGCGAAACTCTTTGACAATATTACTTTCAAAATCATCAGCTTTGTCTCGCAAGTTTGTTGGGTTGAGCGTTGCGTCTTTGTAAATAAAGTTGCTATACTCGTTGTTCTTACGAAAAATATCAAATATTTCTCTTGTTGAAAAGGCTGGTATTGACTCTGGAATAAATCGTCCTTCATTCTCGACTTTTGGTAACAATAAAGGATGAACTCTATCATTGGTGTATTCTCGGATAGAATTGATTACTTGCATTAGCATTACTGCTTTATTAGACACTTCGTTCTCTGTTTTTTGTGTGAGTACGCTAGCTAAAGCAGTACCACTGATGAAAATACCACCAATAAAAACTATTATTAGAATTAAATTGACTTTTGTGTTGATTTTCATATTGGTATGTTCGCTCTCGTTCAAGTTTTGGTTGATATATTACTTAACAAGGTGTAATGGTTCAGGAGCATTTCCTGCTCTTGGCTTGGCTCCTAACTCCTTAATTTTTACAACAATACCTTTTATAAAGATACCATGACTCTATTGAAGATTTTCGAGATTGTAAAAAAAATTAAATTCATAATTATGTGATTTATTATCAAATTTTAAATAGCAAGAAACTCATAAATGCGTATTATAACTTTTTATGAATTAATATATCAGTAAGCTTAGAATTGCTAGACAATAAAAAAGATATGTAGCAATCTTAGATGCGGCTTGAATTTGGCGTAAAAAATCATATCCGAGAGAGCTAGTTAGATTGTGATATCGAGAAATTAAAAACTTGGGTGAAATCGATTGATGCCATTACAGCTTTGCCGACGCTCTTTTATTTTACAAATGCTATTCATAGTGGCTGCATGTAGTACAGAAAAACTATCAAGAAAACAGGTAGAATTGGTTGTAGGTATAGTCAATTATGAAGATTCTAAACAAACGCTAAAGAAATTCGCGCGCTTTAAAGAGTATTTGGGAAATAAAACAAAGGCACTTGTACAGTTAGAGCCGGCATTTAATGAAAGCATAGCGATAGAAAGGATTCAACGTCAAAGTTGGTCATTGGTATTTGCACCTCCTGGGTTGGCAGCATTAGCAAGTACAAATTATAAATATGAACTTCTTTTCTCACTTAATATAAATGTTGATTCACGCGCTTGTTTGGTAGTGAGGAGTGATAGTAGCTTACGTGATTTGAAAGATTTACAAGGTAAAACAGTTGCACTAGGTACACCAGGTGCTGCGTCTGGATATTATTTTCCACTATACAATCTTTACGGTTTAACGTTAAAAGAGGTTTTATTTGCTCCGACTCCTTCTGAGGTGATTAAGCTGGTCGCAGATCAACAGGCTGATGTTGGTGCTGTGTCATGGGAGGAATTTAATTTATATCATACGAAGTTCAATAATGTTGAGTTTCGCGTCTTATTTACTGATTCTCACAATGTGCCACCAGGAGCTGTGTTGATTGCACCAAACGTTGAAACTACAAACCGAGATTTGATTAAGAAGTATATGCGAGAAGCATCTCCAACTTTGATTCAAGAAATTGGATATATACCAAATGCGGATGTACCAGACTATAAGTATATGAGTGCTGTGATTGACCGAGTGGCTCGAATTGCTACTCGTCTAAGTTCTAAACCTGTGCGTTTATTTTGATTTTAGATGCCAGGTACAACGAAGGCGTGCATAAATTTGGGCTACGTTACCCTACAAAAGTAACAAACCTATGGCATCCTCTAATGATACCAGCAATCAATCAAGGAACATTGATCGATAATCGCTATCTAATTCAGAAACTTCTTGGACAGGGAGGGTTTGGAAGGACATATTTAGCATTTGACAACCAGCGTTTCGGTGAAACCTGTGTTCTCAAGGAGTTTGTACCACCGACATATCGAGAAGATAAACTACAGAAGTGTAGGGAACTTTTTGAACGTGAAGCGAAAATTTTATACCAAATTAATCATCCCCAAGTACCTAAATTTCTAGCTCGGTTAGCAGATGGACAACGAGTGTTTATCGTCCAAGAATATATTGACGGCAAAACATATTCAGAAATTTTATCTAGTCGTCTTAATCAAACAGCTAAAGCATTTTCAGAAACAGAAGTTAGAAAATGGCTGACAGATATATTACCAGTTTTAGAGTACTTACACGGACAGAATATTGTTCATAGGGATATTTCATTAGATAATGTCATGCTTAAGCACAATCAATCGAAACCAGTATTGATTGATTTTGGAATTGCTAAAGATACATTCACTCAAATACCTAGTGATTTTCTAAATATCCATTATTCTGTTCGTAATTCAATAGTAGGGAAAATTGGTTACTCTCCACCAGAGCAATTGCGTTGGGGATATTCCTATCCTTCTAGCGATATCTACTCACTTGCAATTTGTGCAGTAGTTCTTTTGAGTGGAAAAATGCCGCATATGTTGGTAGATGAATCTCTCAATTGGCAATGGCAGTCCCAAGTTAATATCAGCAATTATTTTGCGAGCATCCTTGAAAAAATGCTCGCAAAAATACCAAGCGAACGCTACCAGTCACCTACAGAAATTATCCGATTATTGAACAACTTACATAATAATTCGCATTTGGTAGCTGATGCAGTGCCTATAAAAGATACACTAACAGAAAAAGTCAATATATCAATGCCAAATCATCAGCAAGTAGTTGACCATGATTTAGAAGAATTAATAATTTTACAAAAACTCGAAAAAACACTTCTAGAATATAACAAATTGAATAGTGAATTGCCTCTACAACAGTTTACTGGTTTCAAACAACAATTTTTAGAAATTTGTCGGCAAGAACTGACTAATATTATCGGTCCTATCGCCAGCATAGTTATTGAACATACTGTAAAAAAATACTCAAATTTTATACCAAACCAGCTTTTAGTGGACTTAGCGGCAAAAATTCCTAATCAGGAAAAGGCACAACATTTCAAAGAAGCTATTTACAACCAACCTCTAGCTAATTTTATTTTATTACTCTCTAAAGAATAATTATCGCAATACAATCTGATTTATAAAAAATTCCTAGATAATGTTAAGTGTCAAGCCATGCAGTAAATATAACCGTATGAACAAGGTCAAGGTCGCGGCGTTGGTCTACTATTTTAGACGTAACATGTCACGTCTCTACATATGACCAATTTGTGAAAATAAGACTTTCAGTAAATCAGCTTTGCTAAATGGTTTGCTCAAATATCCCGAAGCTTTCACCATTTTTGCTCGTGCTTTATCCAAAAATCCAGTTTTTCCTGTCACCATCACTACTGGAGTATTACGAAAATCTGAATGCTTACGTAATAAAGAGCAAAGTTGGTAGCCATCTAAGTTAGGCATGGAAACATCAAGCAGAATTATATCGGGTTTAATGCGAAGAATTTGCATTAAACCTTTTAATGGGTCATCAATACTGATTACAGTAAATATTTGTTCGTCTAAAAGACTTTTAATTGTTTTTAACATTATTGGGCTATCATCGATACATAAAACTTTATAAGGTTTTTGTTCAGTGTTATTATCATTTAATTTGTTAATTTTAAAAGTGCTATCTTCAATATTTTCAGTGGTAACTGTGATATCATTGATTACATTTGGTTTCAAGTGTTTTTGTTCTAAATCTAAAAATAGTTTAATTTCACTACGATTAGCTGATTCTTTAAAAAGATTAACATTAGTTAAATTCATAGAGCGTAATTGACGGCGCCGAATCAACAAGGAAATATCAAGATGACAAAATTTTGGTAGATAATCTGGTAAGGTTTGAGGTATAAATTCGTAAGCCCCATCTCCTAGCTTCAGAAATGAATCCAACATTGTAATAGCCATTTCCTCTATTAGTTTACCAGCTTGCAATGAGTTTAAATATTGTTGTTCAACTAGCCAACATATTGCTAAATAATCTGGTCTGTCTAGTATTGCATCATCTGTTTTACTATCGAATATGGCTTGAAGTTGACCATCAAGTTCATTATCTAAATTATTAAGTTGAGGAAATAATTGCTGTAATTTCTCACTAAAAATATCCCACATGCTATTTGCTTGATAAGCATATATCAATTGTCCTTTATCAAAATATAGAGACCATGTTTGTGAAAGACTTAATACTTGTAGACACCCTTTAATAGAATTATGAGAAACTTCCTCTAATAGCAAGGTAAGCTCTTTATTATGTAAAAATTTTTGTCTGCCAAGATTAACTGTTTTCATGTCACCATTTTTGAGAAAAAACTATTTTTATTTTTATAATTAACAAAATAAACCGGGTTTCTTCGTTTAAATCTTGTAATAAAAACAATGATTTGTCTGCGACAATGAAGGCGTAGAAACCCGGTTTCTATAGCTATGACAATTAAACCTACTTGTGCAGAGGTTAATCTTCATGCTTATCGAATTTTTGTACAATTTAACTGAATTCTAATGCCACTATAAAATTAAGCTTCAAAAACCCACAGTGTGTTCTTCCAAAGTTGAAGAATCACAAAATAGATATGAGCTATAACGAGCAAAAATAGGTAATCACAACAATAAGTATTTCTCTTATAAGATGAATATTACCATAGAAAGTTTCAAAAAAAATCGAAAAATTAGGTATTTTCCTCAATTAAAGATAAATTTGGTATTTTTTAACATAGAAACCGGGTTTCTAGAATTCTACTAAAATTAGGATGGCAACGCTCCTGGTATAGTCTATGGCAATTAAGCGAACATCAGTATCAGCAAGTGAGGAAAAACTTAATTTTTCTGAACAAACAGAAGTTTTTGTTTTTCCTACATCATTTGCTCAAGCTAGATTATGGTTTTTTAACCAATTACAAACAGACAATCCTCTCTATAATGTCTCAACAGCGCTTCGTCTCACAGGTTCGCTCGATAGAAATTTGCTTATAAAGGCATTTAATGATATTCTCCGGCGCCACGAAGTATTACGCACCTCATTTATATTGGTATCTGAACCAGTGCAGGTAATTGCACCTTCGTTGACTATACCCTTTTCTCTAATAGACTTACGTAATATCGAGGTTGCAGAACGCAAGATACAAATACAGCAAATTGCAACCGCAGAGTCTCAACGTCTTTTTGATTTAACTACGGCGCCACTAATACGAGTAACGTTACTACAACTTGAAGAAGCTCAACACGTCTTATTACTGAGTTTGCATCATATTATTGCTGACGGTTGGTCAATTGGAGTGTTAATTCGAGAACTAAGTATATTTTATCAAAATGGCAACCTGCCGGAACTACCCATTCAATATGCTGATTATGCTCAATGGCAACGCACGTGGTTAACCGAAGAAGTTCTCGAAACTCAACGAGCTTACTGGCGCCATCAGTTACATAACATAGAAGTATTAAATTTTCCTACCGATAGACCAAGACCTGCAATTCCTAGTTACAAAGGTGCAAAACAATATTTACAATTACCGCAATCGCTAAATAAAGCATTGGAGTCACTTAGCCAGCATTCAGGTGTTACATTATTTATGACGCTTCTTGCTGCATTTCAGATTTTGCTATATCGTTACACGCAGCAATCTGATATTGTTGTAGGCTCACCAATTGCGAATCGGAACCGTAGCGAGATAGAAGGGTTGATTGGTTTTTTTGTCAATAGTTTAGTATTGCGTACTGATTTATCAGGCAATCCAACGTTTCAAGAACTTCTTTGTAGAGTCAAGGAAGTTACTTTAGGCGCTTATGCTCATCAAGATTTACCTTTTGAAAAATTAGTAGATGCACTACACCTAGAACGTTCTTTGAGTTATCATCCACTGTTTCAAATTGTGTTCTCACTTCAAAATACTCCAGTAGAAGCATTAGAGTTACCAGGTTTAACGTTTGAAGTACTTGAAATTGAGAATTGTAGCGCGAAGTTGGATTTGGAGTTTCATCTGTGGCAAGATGCGGAAGGTTTGAAAGTTCAAGCTATATATAGTACTGATTTATTTGATGGCGCCACTATTACCCGGATGTTGGGACATTTTCAAACGTTGCTAGAAAGTATTGTTGCTAATCCTATTCAGAAAATTTCTGATTTGCAGATAATAGAATCCCCCCTACCCCCCTTGATAAGGGGGGGAAGAGAATTAGAAATCGAGTTGTGTTTTCATGAGATTTTTGAAGCGCAAGTTGAAAAGACTCCTGATGCTGTTGCTGTAGTTTTTGGTTCGGAGCAATTAACTTATCGAGAACTCAACATTCGAGCAAACCAGCTAGCGCATTATTTACAACAACTTGGGGTTAAACCAGAGTTTTTAGTTGGTATATGCTTAGAGCGTTCCATAGATATGATTGTAGGAGTTTTAGGCATCCTTAAAGCAGGTGGCGCCTATTTACCTTTAGACCCAACTTATCCCCCTGAGCGTCTTCACTACATGCTAGAAGATGCCCAAATATCAATCTTACTAACCCATTCCTCCTCATCTTCTGCCCCCCTTATCAAGGGGGGTTGGGGGGATCAACTCTACATCAATCAAAACTTGAATATCACACAACAACCCCAAATAAACCCTACCAGTAACCTTACCCCCAACAACTTAGCTTACGTAATTTACACCTCTGGTTCTACAGGAAAACCCAAAGGAGTTCAAATAGAGCATAAAGGTTTAACTAACTTAATACATGCTCAAAAATCAACCTTTAACTTACAACCAACTGCGCGGGTATTACAATTTGCCTCTTTAAGTTTCGACGCCTCAATCTTTGAAATTGTCATGGCATTAGCAACAGGGGGAACTTTGTATTTAGCTTTAAAGGAATCCCTTTTACCTGGACAACCTTTAATTGAAATGTTGCGTCGTAATAAAATTACTCATGTCACGCTTCCACCTACTGTACTAGCTGTTTTACCGCAAACAGAGTTTCCAGCACTGCAAACTATTATTTGTGCTGGTGAACCCTGTACTCAGGATATTGTAAAAAAATGGAAACCAGGGCGCCGCTTTTTTAATGCTTATGGAGTTACTGAAGCTACTGTGTGGTCAACGGTTGCAGAAATTACCAGTGTGACTGATAAATTATCAATTGGGCGCCCGATTGTTAATACCCAAGTATATATATTAGATAAGTATTTAAATTCTGTGCCTATTGGGGTTGTAGGGGAATTGTATATTGGTGGTGATAGTTTGGCGCGTGGGTATGTTAATTCCACAAAAACTGAATTATTAATTTATAAAACTGGTGATTTGGGGCGTTATTTGGCAGATGGGAATATTGAATTTTTAGGTCGTATTGACAATCAAGTAAAGATTCGCGGTTTTCGTATCGAGTTGGGAGAAATTGAAACTGTATTAAATCAGCATCAAGATGTACAACAATCTGTTGTTGTTGTTAGAGAGAATGAATTAGGAAATAAGCATTTGGTGGCTTATATTGTCAAGAGTCAAAAGGCATCAATAATTGAACTAGATAGTTTAAAACAGACTTTGAAACAAACTTTAAAACAAAAATTGCCAGATTATATGGCGCCATCTGGTTTTATAGTAATTGATTGTTTGCCATTGACACCAGCGGGTAAGGTTGATTATTGCGCTTTAGCTGTGGGGGAAAGCACTGAAGTGCTTATTACTAGTGTTTTTCTTGCTCCTCGTACTGAAGCTGAGTTAAAACTGGAAAAAATTTGGGTTGAAGTTCTTGGTGTTGAACGTGTAAGTATTAATGATAATTTCTTTGATTTGGGAGGTAATTCGTTACTAGCTGTACAGCTTATAGAACAAATACATAAGCAGTTAAAACGAGATTTACCTTTAGCTGCTCTTTTTCTAAATCCAACAATTGCTCAGTTAGCAAGTCAGTTATGTTTAAATGATGCTCAACCTTGGTCTCCGTTAGTTGCTATTCAGCCTAATGGGGAAAATCCTCGTTTATTTTGTGTACATCCTATTTTTGGTGTTGTTCTCCCTTATTTTGAATTAGCTCATTATCTAGGAAAAAATCAACCTTTCTATGGACTACAACCTGTTGGCATCGATGGAGAAAGTACACCATTAACTCGCATTGAGGATATGGCTACATGTTATATTAAAGCTTTACGTACAGTACAACCGAATGGCCCTTACTTTTTGGCTGGTTGGTCTTTTGGTGGTTTAGTTGCTTTTGAAATGGCTCAACAGCTACAATCAAATGGAGATGAGGTGGCTTTACTAGCATTACTTGACACTGCGGCGCCTATCTCTAGTAATCAACCTTCTGTTGGCGATGTTTTGAAATATATTTTCACAGTCGCTGCGCGTAATATTTGGTCTTTTTTACTTGATTATTGTTATTTATTTATAGCTTCAAATTCTAAAAATAAATTTGTTAAAAAAATTGTAAGTAATATATTATCACGTTTTCTTCAAGGAGATACGGCGATAGCAAACCTTTTATCTGATGAATCTAAGTCTCAAATTTTGAACGAGCTAACAATTAGCCCAATGCTTCGTATTTTTCAAGCTAATACTCAAGCAGTCCTTAACTACGTCCCAAAAGTCTACCCAAACCGAATTACTCTTTTTAGAACAAATGTTCATCAAGGCGCCGTTCAAAATCTAAACGATTGTTGGGATGCGCTAACTAGTGAAGGAGTAGACACTCATATAATTCCAGGCAATCATCTTAATATGCTGAAGGCGCCTAATGTCGAAACACTTGCTCAACAACTAAAAGCTTGTCTACTCAAAAAAACATCAAAAATGATTTAGGGTTGATGACGATAATTTTCGCATTGAAAGTCCCATTGATTTTAATAAACGAGTGATGTGATAATTACTGACTTGAATGTCAAATTCTTGTGCTAGCTGTGTCCGTAACCATTGTGCCGTCCAACGTCCATTTGAGTATCCATAATCGCGGGGACTTTGGCAAACAAGCACTTTTAATCTATTTACATATTCGTCACTAACAACTTTTGGTCTACCAATACTACTGTCATTCCATTTGTGTGCTTGACCTATTTGTAACATCATAATCCAGTAGCGCGCGGTTTCTTGTGAACATCCAACTGCTTTACAAATTTGTGTCTGTGTTTTACCAGTATCTGCTAGCAACATAATTTCAATTCTACGGCGCCATTCAGAACGTAAATCAGCATGTAAGCTTTGCTGTAATATTTTACGCTCTCTAGTAGTTAAGTACAAACCTTGTGTATCCACTCTGGCTTACCTCCTATCACTTTTAAATCCTAGAAACCCGGTTTCTGCTACATATTCTTGTCGTAGTTTTAAACGTCAAATTATGCAAAGATTTACAAAAATAAATATTAATTACAAAAAACGAATTAACTAATTTCAAAATATAGGTGTTTGCTGAATAAAAACATAACTACATGAATTATGTTTTATTTAATGGTCAAGACTTGTTGACAGTTAAAATTAGAATGCATAGCATAAAAAGGCAAGCAAAACTACTCAATTGCTTACTAATTTAAAACTCATGCAATCTTAAGGGTAAAACAATGACAATAGCAGGTTATGACTCTAATGAGCTAAATGTGGGAGATTCAGAGTTAGATACTCAAGAACCAAACTCTTTTAAGTTTCAAAATGAAACAGAAACAATATTACCAGTTGCAGAACTTATAAAAGTAGAGGGAGATGCAAACCAAAAAGTACAAATACAACAATTAGGACAACTTGAAAACAGCAATTTAAAACCAAATATAGATAAACAGCCAAATCAAAATATCGAAAATATCAATGAGGCGCCAGAATATAGAGAATATGTAAATTCTGGCTTCAATCCAATTCGAGGAACTCCTAACTCGGAAACTATTAACGGTACAAAGAACGATGATATTATTGCTGCACTTGGTGGTGATGATAAAGTCTATGGTTTGGGTGGAAGTGATGCTATTAGTGGTGGCGCCGGAAACGACTATGTAGAAGGCAACGCTGGGAATGACCAAATATATGGAGATTTTGCACCTAGCGGTAATTCAAGTTTAATTGGTATCGGAAACGACACCCTTTACGGTAATGATGGGACCGATTCTCTTTTCGGTCAAAACGGTACAGACTTTATCGATGGTGGTTCTGGTAACGACTACGCCGAAGGTGGAAATAACAATGACACTATTTACGGTGGTTTAGGAAATGATGTACTCTACGGTGATGACTTTGAACAAAGCCCCGCAGTTAGTGGAGATGACATAGTTTACGGTGGTAGAGGCAGCGACCAAATCTATGGAGGACGCGGAAAAGACACTCTTTATGGTGAAAGCGGCAACGATAACTTATTTGGTGGACAAAGTAATGACTCGCTTAATGGTGGCGATGGTAAAGATAAATTAATTGGTACTGACACAGATTTCTTTGGACAAATTCAAAATGGCTTTGGTGTCGGTGAAATTGATTCTTTGACAGGTGCAGGAAACAAGGACACCTTTGTTTTAGGATTGGCAGAAGCTAACGCTAGAGATGCAAATGGAAATGACACTGTAGTTTACGATGTTGTCCTTTACAATGACAGCAATACCAATGCGACTGGTACAAATGATTATGCATTGATTACAGATTTTGGATTTGTTGGCGCTAATGTTGCCCGTGGCATCGATAAAATTCAACTTGCGGGTTCAGCGGATATGTATACATTAGGAAGTTCTCCTATTGCTTCTACATCGGGTACAGGAGTATTTCTTACCCAAGGTCAAAATACACCTGAATTAATTGGCATTGTTCAAGATATTTCATCCACTAGTTTGAATTTATACGACGCAAATCAGTTTGTTTTCGTGTAAAAACTCGATTTTATACCAAGGAAAAAATACAGGAACAAATAAACTATGGCAGCAAATCTAGCGGTAGAGTTTGGTGATGTTCTCCAAACTCCAGGAATTTTCCCCACGGAACAGGGTAAAGTCAATGTTTCTATTACCAATAAGGGTAATGCAGCCTTTAATGGCCCAGTTGACTTAAAACTTTATGCATCGATTGATAATGTACTCGATACAAATACATTAAATGTGTTGGGTTCACCAAGAGGCGCCACAGACCGACTCGAAGGAACTGATGAATTATTGGGTACTCTGGCAAATCAAAATATCCAACTGGCGCCGGGTCAATCGAAAACAATTACTGTAGATTTTTCACAATCAGAGTTTCGTACTCCAAGTGTCGTTTCACCCGGACTTTATTATCTGTTTGCCGAGGTGAATCAGGGTAATAATACTATCAATAGCAGCCAAGGTAAAATAATTACCCAAGGTGATGTAGTTATTCAGTGGAACTCGATATTATTGAACGCAATCGCGGATTCTGGAAAAGGCGATGCACTTAAAGGAACCGCACCACCAATAGCCGCGCGCAACCAAGCTATTGTTCACGCTGCTATCTATGACGCAGTTAACGCGATTGACCGCAGTCATAAACCTTACTTAGTAAATATCAGTGCTTCAGAAGCCGCAGGTGCATCGCAGGAAGTCGCAGCAGTGGCAGCGGCACATAAAGCCCTCGTTGACTTGTTCCCATCCCAAAAAGCTACCTTTGATGGTTACTATCAAACATTTTTAAACTCAGTTCCAGATGGTACTGCAAAAACCAAAGGTATACAAATCGGAGAAAAAGTAGCCAACCAAATTTACAATGGGCGCCAAAATGACGGTTCAAATATCAACGTCAACTATACACCAGGAAATGGAATTGGTGATTGGAAACCTACATTTACCGATGGCGAAACGACGAATAATGACACTAACATGAAACCTGCGCTTTTACCGCAGTGGGGTTTAGTAACACCCTTTGCAATTCCGAGTGCTTCCCAATTTCGCCCTGATTCACTGCCAGAATACAGTAGCCCCAATTACGTCAAAGAATACAACGAAGTTAAAAGTCTCGGCGCCGAAAACAGTACAACTCGCAATGCAGACCAAACTGAAATCGCTCAATTTTGGGCATATGACCGTGATGATACCTTCCGTCCACCTGGTCAGTGGAACGCAGTTGCTCAGGATATCGCCCTTGCAAAAAGTAACAGCCTTGCCGAAAATGCTCGCATGTTCGCGTTGTTAAATCTTGCTCAAGCTGATGCTGGTATCGTTGCTTGGGATGCCAAGTATACTTATGAACAGTTCCGTCCAATTACAGCAATTCGCGAAGGTGACAAAGATAACAATCCCGAAACTGTTGCAGACCCCAACTGGGAACCATTATTAGATACACCCCCATTTCCAGATTACATATCAGGACACTCTGTCTTCGGTGGCGCCTCTGCCCAAGTTCTTGCAAGTTTCTACGGTACTGACAATATCAGTTTTGACATTTCCTCTCAAGAACTACCAGGTGTTTCTCGTTCTTTTGGTAGCTTTACTCAAGCTGCTAATGAAGATGCTATTAGTCGTGTTTATGGTGGTATTCACATCAACGCTGCGACAGTAGACGGGGTACAAGTCGGTAAGAATGTCGGTGATTACGTGGTTGATAACTTTTTGACTTAGGGAACTACTAAAATTAAAAGGGCGGGCAAGGATGCCCACTCCACAAGAAAAAACACTAAAATACCAGTCAACAAGTATATTGTTGACTGGTTATTTTTTGTCACTTGTAACTTGCGGTAGCATATTGGAGAAAGAAGAAAGGTAAAATATACGAGCGATAAAGCATGGTGAAGCGGCATAATGGATTTAAGAGAGTGAAACTAGTATTTTCACTTTTGCTCTTGACGGCGGTATTAACCATTACAACGGCGCCGATTAATGCTGAATTAATTCGTGTTAATATCTTGACTTCAAAATCTCGACTTCAAAATACGCACGCTAAAACCGAAAATTTACTACAACAAGGGAAAGCGCTTTACGATGCGGGAAGGCTTGCAGAAGCTGTTAAAGTATTAAAGCAGGCAAATGCGGATTTTGAAAGAAGTGGTAACAAAGCTAACCAAGTTGTAACATTGAGCAATTTGGCTTTAACTTACCAACAAATGGGACAATTAAGGGACGCAGAAGCTACTATTGCACGTTCTCTAAATTTACTTGCCCATTTACAAATATCTAATTTAGATATTGCCGCACAAACATTAGATGTGCAAGGAAAATTACAACTTGCACAGGGTCAAACAGAAGCAGCACTGGAAACTTGGCGCCAATCTGCTAATATTTATAAAAAAAATGGCAATGAAGCTCTTTTAATCCGCAACCGTGTTAATTCAGCTTCTGCCATGCAATTATTAGGGCTTTACTATCAGGCAAAAACAGTATTAACTGAGGTGGAACAACGTTTAACAAAACAACCTGACTCACTTGTAAAAGCAACTGGGTTACGTAGTCTTGGTAACGTTTTACGGGTTATTGGAAATTTGAATCAATCGCGAGTTATTTTAGAGGAAAGTAGAAAAGTCGCAAGTAATATTCAAGCTTCTACTGAACTTGGCGAAATATTATTAAGTCTGGGAAATACAACTTTAGCACAATATCGCAATTTACTTTATATTCAAAATAATGAAGCAGCAAAAAAGCTAGTACAACAAACTTTAGAATATTACAAACGAGCAGAACTAATTGCATCTCCCACAACACGCATTCAAGCACATTTAAATAAATTCAGACTTTTGATAGATGACAAGCAAATATCCACGGCATTATCTTTACTTCCGCAAATTGAATCGGAACTTAAAAATTTATCACCAAGCCGAAATAGCATTTACGCACAAATTAATTTTGCGGAAAGTCTAATTAAATTACAACAGAATAATACCCATATATCATTACTAGATATTGCTAAAATTTTATCTGCTTCAGTACAGCAAGCACAAATACTAGGTGATAAACGCGCGGAATCTTATGCATTAGGGACTTTGGGAGGATTATATGAAAAAAGCAACCAACTAGCAGAAGCGCAAAAACTGACGCAAAAAGCATTATTAATTGCGTCAAGTCTACAATCTGGTGATATTACTTACCAATGGTTGTGGCAACTAGGAAGATTACTCAATCAACAAGGTGATACTCGCGGTGCAATTTCTTATTATCAAGAAGCATTCAAAACTCTAGAATCTTTACGTCGAGATTTGCTCTTCATGAATCCAGAAATCCAATTTTCGTTTCGTGATATGGTAGAACCTGTATATCGCGAGTTGGTAGGATTACAATTATACAATAATAAGAACTATCAGCCTAGCTTTGAAAATCTCAAACAAGCACGATATGTAATCGAATCATTACAGTTAGCAGAATTAGACAATTTTTTTCGTCAAGCTTGTTTAATACCAAAAGTCAATATTGACCAAGTAGTAGATAAAAAAGATAGAAGTGCAGCATTTATTTATCCAATTGTCCTCAAAGATAGAATTGAAGTTATTCTTAAACTACCAGGACAAGATAACTTGGCACATAACCAAGTTGAAATTGCTCAAAGCCAAGTTGAAGATATTATCGACAAACTGCGAGGAGACTTACAAGAACCTGATTACACCTCTCAAGTGCAAGAAAATTCAGGACAAATCTATAACTGGTTGATTCGACCATTTGAAACACAATTAACTAATAATAAGATTAAAACTTTAGTATTTGTTTTAGATGCTAGCTTACGAAATATTCCAATGGCTGTTTTGTATAACAAGCAACAGGATAAATATTTAATTGAAAAATATGCTATAGCTCTGACTCCTGGTTTACAGTTAATTGACCCACAACCATTACAAAAAGTTCAAATCAACGCTTTGACTGCGGGAGTAGGAGAAAAAAGAGTTATTAACAATCAACCCTTTGCTCCTTTAAAAAATGTACCGCAAGAATTAAAACAAGTTAAGTCAGAAATACCTCAAAGCAAACAACTATTAAATCAAGAATTCACCCAAAAAAATTTGCAAACACAATTACAGCAAACCTCTTTTTCTATTGTACATCTTGCTACTCATGGTAAATTTAGTTCCGACCCAGAAAAAACTTTTATTCTAACTTGGGATGGTCTGTTAAAAGTCAGAGATTTTGAGAAATTATTGCGAACTACTGACGGAAATAGCTTAACTAATATAGAATTACTCGTCCTTAGCGCTTGCGAAACAGCTCTTGGTGATAAGCGCGCAGCTTTAGGACTTGCGGGTATTGCTGTAAAAGCAGGCGCCCGTAGTACACTAGCAAGTCTATGGTCAGTTGAAGATAGTTCTACTGCTTTTCTTATGGGTGAGTTTTACCAACAATTAAATACTGGAATGAGTAAAGCCGAAGCATTACGTCAAGCCCAACTAGCAGTTTTGCAAAAAGATAAAAAACCATTTCATTGGGCGCCTTATGTACTAGTAGGCAACTGGTTGTAACTTGGCAACGGATGAGAGCGGATGTAACGGATGAATTTGACAACTTGTAGGGTGGGCACTGCCCACCTTACTTTGCTGCACATTGAGCATTGCTTTCCAAACCATCACTTTGGTTTTTTGTCGGTTCATTTGCAGTTAGTAATATCTCACCCTTAGAATTTCTTACCCAAGTATTTGCTTCCACAATTTGTACAGGTTTCGCTGGAACGTAAATCTTAGATGCAGATGCTATTTGATTATTTTGATTTGATGTACTTGGCTCCAACCAACCAACTTGTACCGCATCACCACTAAGCACTTCTTTCGGATTCGGTGGTAAACCAGAACGTCCGATAATACTAAAACTACTTTGATTTGTTGCTATAGTCGATTGGCAAGTTTGAGCAAGTCTGGTATCAGTCGGTACAGAAGGTAACTCTAGTAAATCAGTATTAAGTTCTACAGCAGACCTATCAATTTGAATAATTCCATTCAGTTCAGGATTGAGTTGCGAAAATGCAGTGATATCACTCGATGAAGTAAGTTGTTTATTCGGCGCCAAACCGTATATACCTTGTACATCAATCTTAATAAAACCACCCTTACCATTGTAAGCGTTGGCTGTAATATCACTATTTTCTTCTGGAACGGCAACAATAAAACCATTAGGTGATTGAATCGTGATATTACCACCATTTCCAGGACTATTTTCTGTTCCAGCAGTAGTACTAATTTGGCTATTATTGCGTAACTCTAACCGCTGGAAATTTTGGATTTGAATATTTCCTCCACTACTTGCTGTGTCTCCGCGCGCGCGTGCAAATAAACCACTAGCCGAGCTATCATTATCAATTATTTGGATAGCGTCAAATCTACTATTACGTAGTTTGTCAAGTCGCTCAAAATATGTAGGGTCAGTACCAGATATTTGAACCGAGTTAGCATTAATATTTATATTCCCTGCATTGCCACTGTTGAAAGTGCTGGTGAGTATTTGTCCACCATCAAAAAGTTCAACTTTATTCGCATTTACAGAGATATTACCCCCAGGTGAAACACTGAGAGTTCTAGCACTTAAAACTCCTCCATCAGATATACGCAGGTTCTGGGTAGTAACATCAATATTACCAGCCTGACCACTATCTTTTTCTTCAGAAGCTGTTAATAAACCGCTAGAAAATCCTTGAATGGAATTAACTCCAGCAATGTTGATATCGTCAGCGTTGACTTTGACGTTGCCTGCATTGCCTTGGTTTAACGCTCTTGTATAAATCAAAGCACCATCGCTTAAAGATAGTAATTTAGCACTAATATCAATTGTTCCACCATTACCAACACCATTAGAATCACTGCTAATTCCACTATTTACTAAATTAATACTATTGCGAGCATTTATATTAATGTTACCTGCATTTCTACTCGCTGCTGGGCTACTCAATCTTGTATTGTTGAAATAAATATCTCCAGCTTTGATGTCAATACTGCTACCGTTAGAAGAAATGTTCGAGTTGTTGGTGGCATTCATATTACCTTGAGCGTTGATGATAATATTTGCTTCTTGAGTATTACGCGAAGAACCTATACGTAAAGAACTTTTATCTATGCTAAAATCTTGGCTATTAATTACTATTTTACCATCCTGACCAAGTACATTTATTGCGGCGCCATTAGTAAGTGAGACATTAGCTAGTTGAGCATTTTCAGGAAAGCTAAGTTTAAGAAAATCAGTGTCAGTATTTAATGCGATATTTCCAGAACCTGCTAAACCTCCTAACTCAATATAACCACCTTGAGCGTTTAATATCCCACTTTGTAAATTTATATCTCCACCCACTAACAACAAACTTTTACCGTTAGGAACCTTTAAACCTGTAATTGCTGCTGTTGATTGATTTGTAATTGGCGCGCTTTTTATTTGATTGAATAAAAAAGCCGAAGGGTTTACTGTTAGTAGCTCAGGATTATTAGGTACTGATGCACTAAAAATGGCGCCATCACCAAATTGAATTGCATTCGCTGTTGTTGCGACAAACGAACCTCCAATATCAAGTCTAGCTTTTGAACCAAAGAAAATCCCATCCGGATTCATTAAAAAGAAATTGGGTTTCGATAGACCTGATGTTGCTAATGTTCCCTTAATATCAGAACGGTTTCCACCTGTCACCCGCACCAAAATATTTGCGATTGCACTAGGACTGACAAAATCTACTTTACTACCCTCGTTGATATCGAATTTGTCAAAACTATGGAATAAGTTACTACCTGCAACAGTTCCCCCTATTACCTGTTCAACATTGGTTTCAGGAGAAACAACTTGAGAGTTAACTTTTAGTGTTGCATCTGGAACTATTTGTGCTTGAGTGCGATTATTCACGAATAGAAAACAGAATGCAATCGCGGTCTTTATCGATTGGCAAACGTGCTGTTTCATTATTGTTGAGAGGAATTACTAGATAAATCATCAATACTAATTGAATAAGACATTGAGTAGTTTGATCTATTACCTTCATTAATAAAATTCAAATCTTGATTGTTCCACCCATTTAACCATTCTTGTCCAATTAAATATTCTGTACCATCTTCACCAAGGTAAGAGACTTGAACTAAAATCTCGTGTTCAAATGTTGTAATAATACTAACCGCATCATTATTTCCTGAACTAAGCTGTTTTGGTCCCCAATATGCTAAAAGTTCTAAGCCATCCGGCATATCTGGGTTATGTTTATAAACTTTTATCCTTACCATATTATAGGGAGCAGATTCGGCAGTTGTATTACAGATTATTCGCTGTAAATTCAATGAATTATGTCTTGACGGTGAGTCTGTCTGGTGATCTTTTTTTGGAAGCCGAATATAAGAATGTTTTTGAATCGCCTCTTTCTTTGCTGTATTTACATCAATTTTACTTGGATTCTTTGCTAAAACGATATCTCCTTTATAAGAGAATAATCCAATTGTTAACATAGTTAAGGTAGCTATGTATATTCTAAAACGCTTAAAAATCTCTTTGATGTACATACAAAACCTCCAAAGTATTTGACAATATAGAATTTTCGATAAAATTTAATAACTAATACACGGATAACAACTATTCCTCTAACTGGTAACGCTGTATTGGCGCCTGAGAAAATTCACCTAAACCCACAGATTCTAACAAACCAGTCCAATCTTCTCTTAGCTGTGGTAAATTTGCATTACTCAAACGTAAATCAGCTAAATTTGTTAAGGCACTTTCCCAAATTTGATTCTCTGCATAAGTTATATATTCCCTCGGTTTAGTGGATTTTAACTGACTGTCAAGATTCGAGGTCATTTCTATTCTTGTTATCCATGCATAAACGTAATAATTTCTAGGTTTTTTTTGCGCTTCATTACAACTTACTTTAAAATACCATTGATACTTTTGATTCACTTTTAATGCATAACGCGCGTTTTGTGGTAATTTAAACCCAATTACACCTGATTTGTTAGGTAAAGTTAGCGATTTGCGATAAATATCTTTGTTGTTTTCGTCTTGAAGCGAAAATTGTCCGGTTGTAACTGTCGCGGTAAATTTTGGTAGATAAATCCAAAATGTTGGATACTCAGAAACAGTCAACGCTAGAAAAGATTTCGATTCAACTTCCGAATCTTCTCCTGGAACCAGTGCAGTTAAACTATTATCTAAACTATTATCAAGGCTTGGACATACCTCGCGTCTTGCACCACCTCGGCGCCTACCTACAGGGGCCCCGTTATTAGGAAACTTTAATTTAGCAAGACGGTTTTTAGACTGATTCAAAGAGCTACTTATTAGTTTAATACTTTGTGCTGGCGCCGATAAAGGATAATTCATAAAATTAATTATTACAACAAACAGCAAAAATCTTATGAAGAATTTTAGTAAATGTATACCAGCCATAATGCGAGCTTCCAATTTTTGGCAATATTTGTACTCCTCCTTTAACTACATTTAGAAGCTACAAATTTACGCATCCATATTATGGTAAAAGTCGCAGTTAACACAAATGCTAAAGCACAAGGAATAAAGGGTATCCATCCAGCTTGTATAAAAATGCTGAAACAAATACCAAGTAGTGCCACAAGAGTTGTAGCTACCCCTATTCCTAGGTGTAATGGCTTTTGAATATAGGTAACAATTATTGCACCAATTATTGACCACCCCCAAATCCAAATTGTTTCTACCCATCCAGACCACCACCACAGCAAAGGTCTACGATTTTCTACCGCACTTAATATATGGCTAACCATGTGCGCTTGCACAAAAATGCCTGGAATCCGCTTTTTGCTGATAGGAATTTTCCAATAATCTGCTGTGCTACCAGCAGTGACACCAATAATAATGAGTCTATTTTTCAGTGAATCTGGCTGAATTTGACCGTTGAGAATATCCCGAAGCGATACCGATGTAGCAATTTTTTCAGTTGGATATAATGAGCGATAATTAAGCAACAATTGATACCCGGATGCATCGATTTTTTGATAACCGGAAGAATGTTCTTTTAATGACTTGAATACAACATCACCAATTTTTAAGTATCCATCGGAAGTAATATTTGAATATATACCTTTTGACTCTAAGTAGTAACTCGCAACCTGAAGACTAAAGGCATATTCTGAAGTACAAGGTGATTTTACATCTGGTTGTAACTGTAATAGATGGCGCCGGGGTACTTCATCTTTATCTTCGACAAAATCGCTAAAGCTCGAACGTTCTTTTGGTACTTCAGATGGTGCGTGAATTCCCTCTTCACCATCAAATTTGGCGTTAACTTTACATATAGTGAAAATTCTATCGTCAGAGCGCAATCGATTCGCTAAATCTGGGTAGTTGGGTTCTACTGGAAAATCTCGATATACATCGATACCAATAACCTGGGGTTTGTATGCTTCGAGTTTTTGTAAAAGATCAGCCAACGCTTGGTCAGATAATGAACCTCTACCTTTCATTTGTCTACGATTTTGGTAACGAATATCACTTTCGTCTATTGTGACTAAAAGCAAACGCTCGTCTGACCGTTCGATAGCTGGACGCTGACTCATAAAACGGTCATAAGCTTTTAGTTCAAATGGTTGGAGATATCCAAAATAGCGGGCGCCTAAAACTAAGATAGTAATTAGCGTACTCGTTACTAAAATTTTGCTTAGATTCCCCCAAGTCAATTTTCTGGGTGGTAATTTCCACAACAGTGGTTCTTCAGCTGGGTTTTGGCAAATAACTGGTAACCAACTAGCGCAGGGATATTCACCTTCGATACCTTGGAGTCGTTCGCGTGCGTGACGTACTGCTACATATAATGATTGTCCACTGGAAAATGCTTCTAAAAAGTACTTTAAAAATTCTTGCGCGGCTGTATCGGCAATAGGCGCCCGCATTACAATAACTTGGGGAATGTGTAAGTTGGCTAAATCTTGTGCTAACTTCAAGCCATCACACGAGTTAAATATAGCAAGCTTAAGTCCACCAGAAATAGCTTTATTAAGCGCGTATTTTAATTTATCAACAGTTAAAACATCAGTTTGATTAAGTTGAATTTCTCCTCTATCTCGACTCGAACTGTGACCAGCAAAAAATAAAATATCACAGTTTTTCCATAAAAGATTATTTAAACTTTCAATAGATGGTTCTATAAGGAATTTAATAGTCGCTTGTGGGGATAATTTTTCTAAAAACTCTTTATCCTTATTTATATCTATACCTTGACTGTTACCAAGAATCGCCAAAATTTTGAGTTTTCTATTTAAAGGTTGAGTAACTGATTTTTTCTGATATTCTGGAGATGCAATAGCAATTTCAGCTTTAGGATAATCTTCTAACAATTCCCATAAATGCCAAGGAAGTCGTTTCACAATGACATCATTGGTTTCGATAATTATCCGAATTTCATCATGGATGTTTAAGTGGGTGCGTAAAGATTTATCTATTTTACGAAATGCATCTGAGTTCAGCCAAGTATTTATGTAATCTGACAAAGTTTGACATAAATCATAAAATTCAACCTCAGAAACGTTTGTAACATCTGTATCTTCGACTTCTAGACGAGGGGCAAAATCCACACGACGATAAAGCGCAGAATATAATAGTTGCCAGTTTCGTTCTAGTTCGAGTAATTCGCGAAACGCAGGTAAAGCACCTCGTAGCTGAATTGGATGCTCACCAGGTTTAGATAGCTTTGCTGTCACCAAAAAGCCACTACCTAAATTACCTTCTCCCAAACTTAAAACAACTAACTTTTGCATTCCTATTAAATTACCTACTAAATAACAAAATTCTCAGTAAGTGTAAATTCATTATTAGTTATACAAATCGTAAATTGCTCTCCAGGTTTACCTCTAAATCGTTTGAGTTGTATATAATTATCCATGCTTCTGGAATGAACTTCTTGAATTATTTCACCAAGAGTAGACATTAAAATTAATTTTAAGTTATTAGGTAAAAATTTGTTAGAAGTCATCGGGTGAAGTTGTATAGTAATACACCTACTTTCTTTAGCTTCCTGAGTAATTGCGATTAATAATGCTAGCGAAATTTGCCCAAGTCGCAATCCCAAATCAATCAGCTTTGCTCCTCTGACTGTATTAATTATATTAGTCTCATTTCTGACACTAAAGGCTTGTTGGCTAACATTAGCTGTTAATAATGCTTCTAAAGACTGCCAACCAGCAGCAAAAACATTTTCAAACCACTGGCTAAGATTAACTTGCATTCTACTAAGCGCTGTTTGTTGTAGTTCGTCTAAGTGAATAAGTAAATCTTCTAAAGACAGTAATTGTCTAATTGGCAACTCACATGATGCAACATTTTTTACAAACCCTAGCAAAGTACCTTCACGCAAAGCTTCATCAAACTGCACCCCAATATAACCAATGCGGTCGTACCAAGTTTCTGCGGGAATACGAACTATATCACTATTAGGTAATATTGGACGACATTCAAGTTTTCCAAGTTGAGGAATTTCTAAATCACCGACATCCATAAATGATTGTGCCACAGAATTCCAACTCGAACAATTTTCGCAATTCGTTTCAATTCCCATGCAACATAAGTAATACCTAACAGCAGATACAGCCAGAGTGTTAAGATATACTTGTTTGCCTTTCGTTGAATCGCTTTGCTGGCGCCTAAAAGTTTGAGCAAGACTGTGATTTTCTAAAGTCAACGGAACTGTAAAAGTTAAATGTTCTTGGTGGTTGGTAAGCATTGCTAGTACTCTTGCACTGTAAATTTTAATTATTTATTTAATTAACTAACAATTAACGCAATGTTCGCGTATTTTTGACTGAAACTTATCAATACATCGGTAGTAAAAGCTACTAGCAGTAGGTATTTTTACTTCAAACTCTGCGGCTATCTCCTTCCAAGATTTGCCCTTAAATCGACGTTGTGCTAGAGCTTGAAAAGTGGCAGAAGGATATTTTTCGATATGTTCTTTTTTAAACAAGTTTTCCGGGTCGTTTTCAATATATTCTCTTAAAACTTCTGTCAGTGCAGGTGGTTCTTCTAAATATGGAGTATTTTCTAATTCTGATAAATTCATACGTTCCACACTCGCTTTACCTAAAACTTTTGGAATAGCTTCTCTAAAAAATCGTCGTTCGAGTAATACATTTACCCATACAATAACGGACGCGCGCTCAGGTTCATATTTATGGATGTTTTGACAAATATATAACCAAAGCTCTTGAAGCGCTTCATTATAAATTTCTTCATAGAGTCTTGCTGAAAATTGATTTCTTTGTGGATGGCAAAGTCTACCGGATAGCTTAATTTCATTAACCAACCGTGTCAATACTAACTGCCTTTTAATGGTTTTTACTGGTTGCTGCTGTGCCAAGAGCGCTAGCTGTTGTAGCTCTAAATCAAGTTCCTTGCTCCTTGTATTGTCCATTGAAAACCCCAAAGCTCATCAAAAATTGTAGGCGCCTCTATATATACTCAGGCCTACACTACGAGTTTTACGCCAAACACTCGAATTTTTTACTTTATACTCGATTTTGGATAATTATTGTTATGTGTTTTTTTATACTTTTAATGATTAGGATTCTGCATAATAGTTAGTGGTCTGTGTAATTAAATATGATGGGTTGCCTTGCAACGGATACAACGGATGTAACGGATGAGTTATTCGTCACAAACTTATATATTGTTGTTTAAAATGACCTATCCGTTACATCCGTTCATCATCCGTTGCCAATATTCTTACCTACCATAATTAATGCCATAGACTACTACCATAATAAATTTAATAGCTATATCATTATCGTAATAATACTAAAAAATAAGTAATTAATATAACTAGTTATATTTTATCCATACAGAGACGTTTTTCAAACAATTAACATTAAGTTTTGTAAAATGAAGTATTTATGCATAAAAACGATACCTTTTCTCCAGAGAAAAGGTAGAGGAACGCATTTGGTATCTATTTATATCCCCTTATTTAAATTGGTCAGGATATTAGTCATGGTATTAATTCGTGATGTGGTCAAAGAAGTATTAACAACTGGTTATTTAACACTTGCGGACGAAAATCAATTACGTAAGCTTCTGAGAACTAAATATGACAAAGAAGATTTTAACGCTTTTATGAGTTTGCAAGAAGCTGCCATGAATGGTTTGGTTAAACAAGAAGCACGTTTAAGATTAAAGTAGGGTCGCCATTGGCAACCATACAATAGTACTTATTTTTATCGAATAAACTTTAGACTTTCAGTTTTTTGGACTAAAAAATCTGTAAAAATGCTCATTATCGTGCGTTTTCGCAATTTTACATTAGCATTAATAGACATACCCGATTGTAACGGTACATGGCGCCCTGCAATTTGTAATGTTTGTCCAGTAAGACGAACTTTTGCAGGGAAGCGCCAATATTGGTACACTTGGTCGGGTGGTAAAGCATCGGAACCAATTTCAATTAACTCTCCTTTAATATCACCGTACTCTTGAAAAGGAAACGAATCGATACGAACATCGACCTGCTGACCTTCGTGTACAAATCCAATATCGCGGTTAGTTATATAAACTTTGGCAACGAGATTATATGACGGTACGATTTTCAGGATAGGTTCGCTAGAAGTTGTGACATAACCGGGAGTTTTGGCTTTCAGTTCAAATACAGTTCCGTTAATAGGTGAAGTAATACTTTGGTACTTGAGGGTGGTTTTTGTTTGACTGACTTTACTATCGATTTCAGAAATTTTATTTTGGTTTTCCAGAATAATCTTGGTTAGTTGGCTATCGATTTCGGCGATACTCTTATCGTTCGTAGTAATACGCGCGAAAATATCTTCTTTTGATTGGGCTGAGGTGTTTTGGAGTTTTGCTTGCGCTTGAGCGATAGTTATTTTTAATCGCTGCTGTTCTTGGTCTAGTTTTGCGACTTCGGCAGTTTTAATACGAACATCTTGTTCTTGCTTAAGGGTTTGCAGTCTGGGATAGGCGCCTTTTTTAGCAAGTGAGTCAAGATTTTTAAGAATTTTTTGATTGATTTCCAGTACTTCCTTAGCGTTGACAAGTTGAGTTTGATTTTGAAGATACTGTTGTTTTGCTTGTTCTATCTCCATCTGTGTCCCTGCCAGTAGAGAAGTTTGCTGATTTTGACGTGCTTGCAATCTGAGATTTTGTTCGGGTGTTAGTGCTATTACACTGGAATTTTGTAATTGAGCGCGATAGAGTTGATTTTCAGCAACAAAAGCCGCGCGCGACTGACTTAATGAAGCAATTTCTGGTTTCATTGCCAATAATTCAGCTTTTTGGCGAGATATAACTGGTGACATAGATTGCATTTGACTGCGGTAAAAATTATTTTCATGTATCAACGCAGTACGAATGTTTTGTAATGATGTAAGTTCAGCTTCAGCAGTATTTTTTTCTAAGCTCACTAGAAGTTTGCCCTGCTGTACCGACTCACCATCTTTAACGTGAATCGTTTTCACAACACCACCTATAGGTGCTTGAATATCGGTGACAGGTGCTTTTGGTTCTAATTTACCCGTAACGTGAATTGCTTCATCGATTTTGAAAACACTTGCCCAAGTTATAGTAAACGCAGTAATACCAAAAATTCCCCATGCAATCGCACGTGACCAATTAGAAGATTGTTCAAGAAGAACGGGTTGGTCAAATTTGTATTGATTAGTCATAGGTCTAACTCCTAACTCCTAACTCCTAACTATTTAAATCTGAGTTTCCTGTTGCTGATACAAGCAGTAGTAATATCCTTTGATGGACATTAATTCTTCATGCGTTCCTTGTTCTACAACAGTTCCAGAGTCCATCATTAAAATAGTGTCAGCATTACGGATTGTGCTGAGACGATGAGTGATGAAAAATACCGTTTTACCTTTAAAAGCTTGAGCTAAATTTCTACAAACTTGTCCTTCAGCATTGTAATCAAGGGCACTAGTAGCTTCATCCAAAATCAGTAATTGTGGATTTTGTAAAACAGTGCGAGCAATGGCAACTCTTTGTTTCTGTCCACCAGAAAGTGACGAACCGCGTTCACCAACTTGGGTATTGTAGCCATTGGGTAAATTCATAATAAAATCATGAGCATAAGCGACTTTTGCGGCTGCTATGATTTCTTCATCACTAGCATCGGGATAAGCAAGGGCAATATTTTCGCGCACAGTCCCTTCAAATAGTAAGGTATCTTGTAATACAACTCCTATTTGACGACGCAGTGAATAGAGTTCTACTTTGCTGATGTCATAACCATCTATAAGAATGGCGCCTGATTTAGGGTCGTAGAGTCGCGGTAGCAATTTCAACAAAGTACTCTTACCCGAACCACTTTGTCCGACTATACCCACAAATGAACCCGCATTTAAATTTAAGTTGATATTACATAGCTGTAATTGTCCGTTTTGGCGAAAGCTAAAGCAAAGATTTTCATAACGTACATTGCCCACAATTGCAGGCATAATAATGTTTTGTACTTCAGCTTCAGTTTCTTGGGGTGTATCAAGGATATCGCTAAGACGTTGTAAAGAAAGTGCGGTTTCTTGAAAGTTTTGCCACGACTGAACGAGACGTAGTAGCGGAGTTGTGACGTAACTTGAAAGAATGCGGAAAGCGATAAGTTGTCCGAGGGTGAGTTGTTGCTTGAGGACGAGGAAGGCGCCTACCCATAGTACAAGAAGACTAGAGAATTTATTTAGGAAGCTACTAATAGAGCTAGCAGTCGTTTGGGTGGAAATAGTTTTAAAACCAGCACTAATGTAACGAGCATATTTTTCTTGCCATTTCCAACGTGCGCGCAATTCTAAGTTTTGAGCTTTGACTGTTTGCATTCCCCCCATTATTTCAACTAAATAAGATTGGGTTTCGGCGTTGCGTTCAGCTTTTTCTTGCAATTGGCGCCGTATCATTGGTGAAACTAGCAAGTTCAGCAAAGCGAATAGCGGTACAGTAGCAAGTGCCACTAATGTCAGCATCCAGCTATAAATTGCCATCACAACAATGTAAACAACAGAAAACAGCGCATCCATAACAACAGTAAGCGCAGTTCCCGTTAGAAATGAGCGAATATTCTCAAGTTCTCCGACTCGCGTTGATAATTCACCAACCGGACGACGTTCAAAATACGACAACGGTAAACGTAAGAGGTGATTTATAACTTCGGCGCCTAGCGTTAAATCAATACGGTTGGTAGTATCAACAAATAGCTGGGTTCTAACTGCGCTGAGAATAGCTTCAACTACTGCGACAGCAATCAAAAATATACCAAAAACTTCTAGTGTGTCAGGACTGTTGCCAACTATTACTTTGTCAATAATTACCTGGGTTGCCAGAGGATTTACCAGTCCAAAGATTTGCACGACTATAGAAGCAATTAATACTTCAATGAGAACTTTACGATGGCGCCGTAAAGAAGGAACAAACCAGCGTAAACTAAAGCGAGATTGAGGAGTTTGCTTGTTTGGTTGGAGTAGCAAGACTTCACCATCTTTACCCCAAGTATCGAGACGCTTCGGTTGACGACGAATTAATCCTAGTTCAGGAACAGCAATAAGTAATTCTTGAGGGGAATTTTTGTAAATAATTGCAAAACTATCTTGCCAAGCTATCATGAATGGGGTTTGTAATCGAGTCAAAGCAGTAACGGGTACTTTAACGACTTGACTAGTTAAACCCATGAGTTCAGCAACCGCAGCGCAAAAAATCAACGATAAACTTCCTTGTTCGTACTGTTTGCTTACGATTCTTCGCAGCATATCTTTACGAAAAGGAATATTGAAATATTGACTCAACATTTGGAAACAAGCCATAGCTGCTTCTTGTTGATTATTACCACGTATATAAGGGTATTTTTGATTTGCTCTATTAACTGCAATTTCAGCAGTATACTCTGGAGCATAAGCTATATCTGAAAAATCATTATCTTCTGATAGCTCTTTTGTTGATGATAGTGATAATAAATCTTTTGAAATCCCAACTAAACGTGTTTGCTTGGTTTTGATATTACCAATTGTATCAGATGAAATTTGGCTCCCTATTGGTATATCAGCAGAGTTATTGCTAATTAACCAAGTATATTTTGGGCCAAGTTTAGATATAACTCTACTTTTTTCTCTCATCTCAACCGAAAGCACTATTGCCGTTTCGATTGCTGATAAAGCTAGTTTAACTAAATTAGTGGCGCCATCCGCACGTCGCAAAATTTCTTCACCTAGCAAATCATAAACTTCACTAATATGTGTACGATTTTGCAAGCTAGATGAAAACAGCGGTTCTTGGTTCATTAAATCAATAAAATCACTTACAGGCAGGTTGAGACAAACAACTTCAGTAGATGCAATCGCAGTTTCGCAACCAACCTCCCGTAATACCGAAACCCAACCTACTAACTCACCTGGTTGTAATAGTGTAAGTGTATCAGGTTTATTTGTGCGTTTATCATAACCCAACAACCGCACAGTTCCAGAATAAATAATACTAACTTGCTCCCGCATATCGCGTGATATTATGACTTGCCCCATACAATAGCGCGCAAATTTAAACTTTGATTGCACCTTCTCTAAAACCTCCGCTTCCAATACATTAAAAGGAAACGTTTCAGATAAAAATGCTTGAATGTCAACAGTAATAGATGTCATATTTAATACTTGTTTTCTGGTCGTAATATCGACTGAAATTTTTACGCCACCAAATTAGATTTGATAGGTACAACTTTCTGAGTGATACCCATCCAAGCTTTCTCAAAATCTGGTAATTGTAAACACTGCTCATGTAACCAAGAATCAAACAACTCATTCAGCAAACGTTGCCGCATAAAATTATCTAAACTTGCAGCAATAAACTTTTCAACTCGCAAAATAACCCAGTATTCTCCTATCGGAATTGGCGCCTGAACTACACCAGATTGACTTGTATAAAGCAATATAGCCAAATTTCTTGCTAGATTACCAAACTCAATAGGGCCAACTAAACCACCTGTTTGCGCTTCATTTCCAATAGAATATTGGCTAGCTAGGGAAGCCCAGGTTTGTTCACCTTCTTTAATGCGAAAAAATATTTCACCAGCAATATTCTGATTTTTAGTTTGAATTAACGAGTAAATAACCTTATCTAAATTTCGCTTGCGCTGTAAAAAACATGACTCTATTTTATTTCCCCAGTTGACTTGTTTAAACTTTTCAATTCTAAGTTTTCGGGTGGCTAGCAATTGTAACTGCTCGTGATTTAAGCTATAACGCGATAACCAGACATTTTTTTCTACTTCATTGCTTAACGCAAAATGTCTATAAACACTTTCACAAGCATTTAATATTTCTTCTGGAGTACAGGATATACCAGCAATTGCTTCATCAATAATAGTTTCACGTAATAACTGCCCAATCAAATTATACTGTGCCAGTAACGGTATAATTTCTTCAGGCGCCATTGCATGATTTCCCAGTAGCATTTTTTCGGTCATTGCTCGTTCGGTCATTGCGGAAATAGGTAAACCTCCATTTACCTATCGGACTCTCAACACGTTAATTTCTGCAATAACCTAAAATCTGTTACATTTCTTAATAAAATACCATTTTCTACATAACGTGCCATTTTTATTGTTTCACGGATTCCAACAGTATTCAATATTCGACTGTTCGTTAATTGGATTAATTCCCCTTAATCCTGGCACAAAACCATGCTTTTCATAAAATTGACGCGCGTTTACATTTTGCTCAAGCGTCGTCAGTTTCAAACCGTCAGGATAAATTTTTTTTGCTTGATTTAACAATGTAGTTCCAACCCCACTTCGTTGTATATCTACATCTACAAAAATTTGAGAAATTACGCCGTCTTTGGCAACCAGAAAACCGACTATTCGTTCTTTGGTCGTTGCAACCCACACATCCGATGGAGCATATTCATTTTGCAATCGTGATTTCCACTCCTTAAAAGGCTGTGGGTGGTTCAAGTTGGGAAAAGTATGTGTCCAACTACGATACCAGAGAGTTACAACTTCATCTAAATTTTCACAATTATAGCATCTAATTGCAAACATTTTAAGTATATTATAAGTAATGCACGTTACAGGTAGATTGTAACAGTTTGTCAGAAAGTAGTTAATCAACTTTTCATCGGCGCCGCATATATTTATCGAAGATGATGGTGCGTCATTGCTTATAAAAACTGCTAATAAAAATGTGTCACTCAAAACTTGAGCAATTGACTAGACTTGGAGTAGCTTTTGAAACTAATCGTGAAATATTCGAATTTTGTTGTTACCATAGTTTTATAAGTACCAATTTATTTATTTAATACCTGTTAAGGCTATTCGTTTGAGCAACAAGTCCTAATTACACTAGGTAAGTTGTATGTTGAAATTACTGAAAAAGCTATTTACAGCAGTACTATTTATTGCTCAGTACGTTAGAATTATTGTTAAACCAAAGTTGGTATGACTTTATAATCGCGCACGTTACAACTCCTAATAGAAATATAGCCGTGAACTGGCGCCATTAATAACTCAAACAAAGTATAAGGACAAAATTTTAGTACATCATCACTAGTATTAATAAATTCCTTATTTGTTTAGCCATTGAAAAACACAATGTCACAAGTTTTTAATAAAGAACAGCAAATTAACCCTGCTATGACTAAGCCGCGAACCAGCGAACAAATTAAGGCAGAAATTGAATTAAAATTTGGTTTTGTTCCACCTTTCTTTGCACCAGCAGAAAAGAATCCGCAAATTTTGGAAAACCTATGGCAACAGACTCTAAGCGCGTATATAAACAATCCTTTGCCAGTCCTCTTTAAGGAAAAACTTTCTGCGTACCTCTCGCGCTTCTGTGCTGTGAGTTACTGTATGATTTGCCATAGTTGTACTTTGCGTCCTTTAGGAATGATGGCAAGCGACGTGTTGGAGTTGCTTGAAGCACCTGCGCCTAACTCAACGGATATTAAAAAACATCTTAGCTTCCTTGCGGCACAGTCTGCGGATCCAATTGTCTGGCCTGAACCAAACTCGCAACTTGAAGGAAGTTTACTTTACTGTTCAATTTTTATTGCCTTACCAGATTCGGATGAGCATTATCGTCAGGAACTGCGACGGATTCTAGGTTCTGTTAACTACCAGCATTTAATTGCATTTATTGCTTATATTAAAACATGTCATGTGTGGATGGAAGCTCACCCCGAAGTGCCTTATGAAGCAGATAAGCGAGTTATTGATAATTTTGGGGCTTTACTCGAAGACGAGCCTAGTTTGGCTGATTTTTTCTGCAATTATAGAGAGAGGGTCAAGCGTGAATGTCAAACTCGCGCGGAACAACTTGCTGAGTTAGCCGAACGACGACGTACTGAGGTGACATTACGACAGCAAGCATCTCGAGAGCGATTAGTGGCACTTATGGCACAACGCATTCGCCAATCTCTTAACCTTGAAGAAATTCTTAGTACTACAGTATCTGAAGTTCGGCAGTTTCTTCAAACTGAGCGTGTATTTATTTATCGGTTTGAGCCAGATTGGAGTGGATATGTGGCTGTAGAATCAGTAGCTTCTGGTTGTTCCTCTATATTGGGAACAAAAATCAAAGATTCTTTTTTTGGAGAACCGCTTGGTCGAACGCTATACCAACAAGGTCGGTTTCTAGCGATTGAGGATATTGATACAGCAGAATTATCAAAATGTCATGTTGATTTATTAGCTCGGCTTCAAATTAGAGCTAATTTGGTAGTACCAATTGTGCAATCCGGATTATGGGGGTTGCTAGTAGCTAACCACTGTTCGTCACCGCGACAGTGGCAGCAGTTAGAGATTGATTTGCTTCAACAATTAGCTACGCAGGTGGCGATTGCAATTCAGCAATCTACACTTTTTGAGCAAGTTAATACTGAACTTACTGAACGCAAAAAATCTGAAGAGAAAATCCGCGAACAAGCTGCTTTATTAAATGTTGCCAGCGATGCAATTAATGTACAAACTCTTGACAACCAAATTATATTTTGGAATGAGAGTGCCGAGCGTATATATGGTTGGAAGCAAGACGAAGCTCTTGGTCAAAATGCTAATCAGCTTTTGTACCAAGAAGTGCCTCAACTCGATCAAGTGCAACAAGTTGTACAATCGAGTGGTTTTTGGGAAGGTGAGTTACGTTGCTTCAATAAGTTTGGCAACTTAATAATTGTTTCAAGTCGTTGGACGTTGGTACGTAATGAACAAGGACAACCAAAATCGTTTCTTGTTGTTAATACTGATATTACTGAGAAGAAACAACTCGAAGCGCAGCTTTTTCGTTCTCAGCGATTAGAGAGCATTGGTACCCTTGCTAGTGGCATTGCCCACGATTTAAACAATGCACTAGGGCCAATTTTGATGATTGCTGAACTGCTACAGGAAAAAATCACTGATGTCAATAGTCAGCAGTTGCTTACAGAATTAGAAGCTAGTGCCAAACGTGGCGCCTCTTTGGTCAAGCAAGTGCTATCATTTGGGCGAGGAATTGAAGGTAAGCGGACTATTCTTCAAGTTCGGCATTTACTTTTAGAAATTCAGCAGATTGCGAAACAGACATTTCCCAAGTCCATCAAAATATATACAGATATATCACCAAATCTTTGGACTGTTTGTGCAGATGCGACTCAATTACATCAAGTACTTATGAATTTAGTAGTTAATGCGCGCGATGCAATGCTACATGGTGGAACTTTAAGTATTTATGCTGAAAATTTATATATTGATCAACAATATGCTCAGATGAATGTTGAGGCAAAAGTTGGTAATTATATTATGCTAACTGTTTCGGATACGGGAGTTGGCATTTCAAATGAAATATTGCAGAGAATGTTTGAGCCATTTTTTACTACTAAAGAAGTTGGTAAAGGTACAGGTTTGGGGCTTTCAACAGTTATTGGTATTATTAAAAACCACGGTGGTTTTGTGAATGTGTATAGTGAAGTTGGGTTAGGCGCCCAGTTTAAGGTATATTTGCCAGCAGTAGAAGGCGCCATGAGTCAGCAAATTGAAGATTTAGAACAGCCAAAAGGTGACGGGCAATTAGTTTTGGTTGTAGACGATGAAGTTTCGATTCGGGAAATTACTCAAATCTCATTAGAAATGGGTAATTATAAAGTGCTTACAGCTAGTGATGGTATTGAAGCGATAGCGCTGTATGCTCAACATAAAGCTGAGATTAGTGCAGTTTTGATGGATATGATGATGCCAGAAATGGACGGTTTAACTACTATCCGCACGTTACAAAAAATCAATTCGCAGGTCAAAATTATTGCTACAAGTGGATTAGCATCAACCGAAAGAATGGCTGAAGCAGCTTCGGTTGGCGCCAAAGCGTTTTTATCGAAGCCTTATACAGCAATAGAATTATTAAAAACTTTATCCTCTATATTAAAACTGTAGGTTGGGTGGAGGCTTTGCGTAACCCAACACATTTTAATAAATTGTTTATTTAATAAAAAGGCGCCAAAAACAAAAACCTCCTCTTATATACAAGAGAAGGGTTTTGTTTTGTATTATTGCCCTGGCACCGAGCAATTGTTGCAGGAGACAACTCTCCAACTATCGTAGCCGCTGCGGCGTTTCACAA
>NZ_RSCL01000051.1:0-307 GCF_003991905.1 Dulcicalothrix desertica PCC 7102
TGATAGCGTTTGATATAAAATAGCATTGATGTTCGGGCTGATTGAGGACTTGATAAAGTTGGTTTACTATCATCTGTTGTCAACAATTTTTTCAAAATAAATTCCGAAGTATTATAGTTACGGTAAATAGCTCTTTTAATTTCTGAGCAATCGATTAAAGCTAATTTTTCTAGAACGAACAACGGTGAGTTAGGATTTGATGCAACAGCAGTTAAAATTTTAATTACTTTTGGATTAGCAAGTTCTATTAAGGTATTAGCATGTGTATCTAAGTAACCAGGTTGACTTAAATCGATTGCCGCTCTGA
>NZ_RSCL01000051.1:471-1794 GCF_003991905.1 Dulcicalothrix desertica PCC 7102
GATGTTTGCTGACTCTGACATTTTTATCTGATTGATTATTTGCAATAAAAGAGATTTAGGCGCCTTTGAATGATTAGCGATAATGTTCAGTATCTCAACATGATTACATAAAGCTGCCATTTTCATATATTTTAGTGGGATATCATCTAGTAATAAAATATTTTTAACAGTTTGAATAGGCATTTGTTGAAACAGACGTGGATTTTTCTGTGCAAATAATCGAAATGTTGGATTATTTATCAATTCAGATGGAAAATAGGCGCCGAGTACAATTAGCTTGACAATAGGTGTATTCGGATTTGTAATCAAGCTTCTGTATATTTCTATTTTATGCATAAGGATACTTAATACTAATAAAGTTTGGGTTGGAGTGGCATAATTATTAGGCACTAAATATCTGAATTTAATACTTTTTAGTGCTAGCTTATGTAATGCATCAGAATAAGTATTTGCATCTGCGGCTTGTTCGATAAATGAGTTAATCATATCAATTCTCCTTAAAGTGTCTGTAAGCGTTTTCACACATGAACTACAATCTGTAGATACGGCTATAAGAATACCCTTGCCAAGCGCCAGTATCACTTGTTTAATCTTTGATGGTAGAAAGCGAGGTAAGTGGTGTTTTCTACTCTTCATACACTCATCTCTTTTTTGGAATCTGACAGTCGGTGAATAGATTTTATTTCTACTCGTCTTGATTTGTATTTGAGGCTAATCTTTTCTTCGCTTTCTTCTTGTGCTGGCATGATATAAGGAAATCGCATGATTATGAGCAATCGGATTGTAACGATTTTTCAACCAGTCTTGAACAAGTTCTAAATTATAGCGGATGCAACGGCAATTAACTTTTATCCAGTGTGTCCCTTCAACTAATGTTCCATTTAAACGATACTTTTTCAGCGTAGCGCAACTAAGATTTAGTTTTTCTGAAGCAACTTGCTTGTTAACAAACTGATACATAGTTTGATTCCTTTGAGTGTGAGACACTAATATTTCAGTCCATAGGTTCTATGTTGGAATAACTTGCCTTTTCGAGAAGATATATATGACTGCGAATATTGTCATTCAATCAAATATTTTTTGTGAAAGAGCAAAAAATATCTCAATTTCATTATTAAGGAAAGTGGCATCAAGATAATTTTTGAAACCATGCATTACTTATATCTAGTTATATCTCATTTAACAATTTTTTGATGACAGGATAATTCACGCTTAAAATCAAGCTGTATTATCTAGTACACTATTTCAATATTTTCTACGTAAGTTAGAAATTAACTGGATGCGATTGAGAGTTATTACAGATAGTAAGAGTAAGAAAAGTTT
>NZ_RSCL01000051.1:1804-2130 GCF_003991905.1 Dulcicalothrix desertica PCC 7102
TTCCATAGCTTCTATGTTGGAATAACTTGCCTTTTCGAGAAGATGTATATGACTGCGAATATTGTCATTCAATCAAATATTTTTTGTGAAAGAGCAAAAAATATCTCAATTTCATTATTAAGGAAAGCGGCATCAAGATAATTTTTGAAACCATGCATTACTTATATCTAGTTATATCTCATTTGACAATTTTTTGATGACATGATAATTCACGCTTAAAATCAAGCTGTATTATCTAGTACACTCTTTCAATATTTTCTACGTAAGTTAGAAATTAACTGGATGCGATTGAGAGTTATTACAGATAGTAAGAGTAAGAAAAGTTT
>NZ_RSCL01000051.1:2140-10570 GCF_003991905.1 Dulcicalothrix desertica PCC 7102
ATACTGATGCTGTAACGAAGGCGCCTTTAATAGTAAGGCAAATCAAGCAATATTTTCTTGCATACTAGCGCCAAGCTCTGCGTAATTATATACAAATTATTTGCAAATATTCTGTATAAATTGTTTCCGTGAATATAGACTAATGGTCGTTAGATATAGAAATCATAAGAAAAAGATTCGTGCGCCAAGCTCTAAATTTGTTTTAAACTTAATTCAAGTACGGTTAATTAATTAGCCAATGCGGCTCAAGTAAAATACCCAGCCCGACTCCAGATAGCTTTTAACTTTTTGAGTAATAGATGTGGAGCAATCAAAATGGCCGATACTACACTAATAAGGAAAATACATTGTTTCAAAGCACGAGGAGCAATGAGCAAGGGAAAACCAACAAGATAAGTATCTCTCGCTTATTGCAACCAGGTGGCATGGTTAAGCGCGCGTTTCCGGTTTTCTCAGTTTGTCTTCGTTCGAGAGCAACAAATCACCTTGCACAAAATAGGTTTGATAACGAACAATTTGTCATACTGGAGCTATGAGATTTTTACCTATCACCACTCTTTATCTACCGATACCAACACCGAATTAGGCGCCGTTTGAGGAGACTTGCTACGACTAACTAACGTTTCCACTGCAGCAGAAGCAACAATGGCGACTGCTTCTGTAGGAAGGGAACGTAATGTACTCAAAATTTGCTGTAAAGGTTCGGATGACGGTAACTCACCTTGTACTAAGTAAGTTTGTAATTGGGCAAGTGTCCACCCTTTGTACACTGCTAGCTTCTCAAGATTTTCGGTATCAGGGAAAGCCAAGCCAGACTCCCAAAAGTTGACGCAGGACTTACTCACACCCAAGATGGTCGAAAATCGACGCTGGGAGGTGGTACCTCGTAACTCCTTAACTAGTTGGGCTAACCGTTCTGTTTTAGTAGTCATATTCAAAATTATACTTTTTTGGTGGAAATAAGTGTAAAAACTTTAATTCGAGTGTACCGAATAAGGTAAATTATTTAGAATAGTGACTAATTAGCTGGACGCATGTGACCAAACAATCAGTCAGTGATAACTAAGGTTTAGTAATGGTAAAAGCTATAATCCTTAATAAATAAGGGTTTTCGCTCTTATAAACCTGCTCTTCAAACGCGGTCAGGCAACCGAAGAGTAGTACCTTTGTAGCCATTAGTAATAGGCTATCTCGATTTTAATCTAATCCAGATAGGACTCGTTCGCGTTTAAAACAAATTCTGTACACCACCATGTTTTTATGAGCGTAACTTCAATACCTTGTTCTGTATTTTGGTCGGTAGACCCAGCATTGCTTAAGCCACATCCTCTTTATATGTCTATATATGGAGAAGAGGTAGACGTATCTAACGTAATTAACTGGATTCGTAATTCCCAATTTCCTAGACCGCTGTTGATTAACCAGCACAATATCATTATTAATGGCTATCCTTATTGGAAAGCAGCACTCTGCTTAGGCTGGAACAGTATAAGCGTTGAAATTCGGCGGTTTCCAAACCCCTCAGCTGAATTGGAAGCACTATTACTGGAAAATGCCGACCGTAATAAGACAAATGAGCAAAAAGTGCGTGAAGCCATTGCTTGGGAACAGATAGAAAAGGAGAAAGCCAAGAAACGACAGCAGCTAGCAGCTTGTTCTACTAATCAAAAATTGGGAAGAAATGTGGATAAGACGCATGTGGAAAATTTTCCTTCTTCGTCAAGGGGTCTAACTCGTAACAAAGTAGCAAAGCTTGTTGGCTTGGGAAGTGGTCGTAACTATGCCAAAGCGAAACAGATTGTAACAAAAATTGACGATTTGATTCAATCTGGGAAAACAGAGTCTGCCCTTGATTTGCGCTCATGTTTAAACAAAAAAAGTATAGATGCTGCGGCTAAAATCCTTAAAGCGCTTCCACCCGACAATAACGTGAAAAAATTAGATGACCAAGAAATTAGTTGCTGGAATTGTAAATTTTGTACTGGGGAAAAAAGGGAAGATAAGCATATTTATTACTGTAATAAGTTTGGTTCATTAAATTTCTTGAAGCAACCTCCTACCTCAAGAGCAGTTGATTGCCCAGAGTGGAGTCATCGATTAGCAATAGAGGAACATGTTAATTCGATGCCTAACCCTTCTTATTTCACCCTTACCCTTCCATCACATTTACAACCTTTATTTGAGGATGCCGCACGAGCAGAATCAATGCCTTTACCAGACTGGGTTTGTCACCATCTTTTGAAAATAGTTCAGTCAAGTATGGGCAGTCGGCAGTAGATTTCTTAATGCCGATTGCCGATTGCCCACTACCTACTGCCCAAATTAAAGCAGGTGTTTATGGTAAAAAAAGGTAGTTATTCATCGAAAAAATGTCCTTGTCTTATCTGTAAAAACATGACGGGGAGTTGTAAGAGGAATTGCGATGGTAGTATTTATTGCTACCACTCAAGCCCCGATGTGGCGCCTTCTGGCTACGTTCATGTTCGAGAATTATCCGAAGGAATGGGGCACGAGTTTATCGAGCCACTTATTGTCGATGAATTATTAAGAGCCGCAAAAGAGCTTCAATGCCGGGGTAAAAAGGCATCAGCCAGGGATATGTCTAATTTGACTGGCTTGCCTTCATCTTGGGCAATGGCAGTACAAAAAGCATATCCGTTACTATTTCCGGAATGGAACAATAGCAGTAATTTGAGCTACAATAAACCCAAGCCAAAAGGCGCCAATACGCTTATGGAAAATTTTCCACAATCGTCTCAAGAGAAAGTTCTGAGCGATGCAGAGCGCGATAAGCAATATAGACAAGTATTAAGTCAGCTTCAACTACAGGAAACCCACCGCAATCATTTAAGGGACGTGCGCTCATTAGGTGAGTTTATCGAATACATAGGTTTCCGTTCATGGCAGTCTATTCAAGTCTCGAATGTTAGTGCCGACTTACCAGGTGTAGTTAAGCGAGATGGTTTGTTCTATTTATGGGGCGCCAAAGGTATCTTTTTACCGATGCGTAATGAGTTAGAGCAAATAATCGCATTTCAATTACTTCCAGATAATAGAGAGACTGGTAAATATAAGTGGGGTTCCTCTGCACCAGTTAATGGGAACTGTCCACGTTTGGATAATGGGGAAATGCCATTAACATTTTGCCGGACTCAGACGGTTGAAATACAGTCTGTTGGTTTTGTTGAAGGAGTTTTAAAAGCATGGTCAGTAGCTTGTTTTCTAAAACAAATAGTAATTGGGGCGCCTGGAGCAGCTTGGGACTGTAGCCCAAAATTACTTAGACGTTATTTAGAAAAAGTTGCTCAAGACAGAAATATTGCAATAAAAGATGTGGTTGTTGATTTATACGTTGATGCTGGAATGCTTACCAACGAACATATTATGCGCCGTTACTATGAAACAGTTAAGTTACTTCAACAATGGGAATGTAAAGTAAGAATTGGTTGGTGGGGACAATTTACCAAAGATAAATTAGATATTGATGACTTGATTATTCGAGGTTTGAGATGCCAAATAACTTATATTTCAGTTAATGAATGGATAACTCTGTGGCCAGAAGAGATGCGCTATTCTTTATTAAATAGTGATGCACAGTTTGACACCAGAGATTGGGTGGCGCCAGTACAGCATCTTCATCGCTCAGAGTTAGGGTATCGGAAGAAAATGAAAGGTTTAGAAGAGAATTTGGGATGGGAATGGATTCCAAAGGCTGGCTTCAGCTTTATTGTTGAGCGCGAATTAGTTGGAACTAATAATGCATTTGGTGGATTAATGTTACAGGTCAAACGTAGTTATGACTCAGTAACAGAACAAGACCGAGTGGTAGTACCAGCGGAAGCGCTGCATAAGGTTGCTGATTTTATTAACTGTTTAGCACGTTCCACTGGAAAAGTTTACCTGGTAAATAAGCTCAAGCAAGAAGAACTTCACAAATACCTACATAAACAAATAGCTGCTTATCGCGCACGTGGAGGTAAAGTATATAAACTATCAGAACGCATCGGTCGTCAAGCGGATGGAACTTGGGTGTTTCCAGATTGCCAAATATCTGCTTCGGGACGTTTTATTACCGAGTTAGAATCTGGTTGGGTTTTCAACCATGCTTTGATTGCAAAAGAAAAAATACCTCTTCCTCAAATAAATCAGAATGCTGAAACGGGCGTATTGAAACGCTTAGTTAGTGGGATGAGAAATTTTTTTGAAGAATCTGGATTTATGCCTGCGTTTTTTACAATGGCTTTTAGCGTTGCGGGTCTATTTTACGATGAAATTCAAGAGTCAGAAGGTTTTTTCCCAGTATTAGGACTTTACGGTGATGCTGGGACAGGGAAAACAGTAGCAGCAAATATAGCACTATCATTACTAGGTTTAGACTATCGAGCAACACTTCATAAAACCTCTGAAAGTGCTTATCATGAACGATTTAAGCTGATGGGTGGATTGACGCAGTTTCTTGATGACCCCGATAAAGCTCAAATCGCTTGGATTTGTCAACAAGTTAAAACGCATTATGGTGGTGGGTCGAGGTTTGTAAGGGAGAATCACCAAGACCCCCACAGTCCCCTGATGGTCGCTTCTAATTATTCGATTGGAGACGATGACCCAATTGTTTTGTCTAGATTAATTCGTTTAGTTTTTGAGCAAACTCCTAAACCAGTTGCTTTTGGAGAATTACGCTCAGTTTCTCGCATTTGTTCGTGTGTTTTACCTGATTTAATCAAATTAGGTTATCCTCAAACAGAAGTTAAGGTTTTGGAATCACAACTAATAGAAAAACTTCCTGCTTCACACGCTCGATTTGCATCAAGTTTGGCGTTGATTGGTTACTACGCTTTTCGCTTGGCTGAACTCAGTGGCGCCGTATCATCATCAGAAGTTTGGAAATATCTTGCTTTGTTATGTGATGATGCAAATAAAGACGAATCCAAAAAATCTTCGCTTGATGATTTCATTGATAAATTGCTTATACTTCGTTCTCAAACTGAAGTTGGTGAATGGAACTGTCGGTTAATTACAGAAGATAACAATCTGGAAAATCGAAATTATAAATCTTTGGCTGTTTATTTACATGGTGTTTGGTCGTTGATGTCGCGTTACTTTAAAAATGACCTGCCTTATAGCCAAAAAATGATTCGGCAGCAGATTGAGAAAGTAGGAGGGAAAACTTATAGTAAACAGAAATTTCATTGTGACCGTGATTCTTCAATAACTTACCAACGCTGGAAAGTGAATATCAAAGCTGATATAAATGGAGAGATTATTATGCCGAAACCACCAGAAATGCTTGTTCGTAGTTGTGTAGAAATTCCAATCGATTTTTTGAGGGAACGGCTCAGTAGCTTTGAAGGAAGTTTTAATCATGATTTACACGACTCCGACGATAAGAGCTAACGGCATTTTGGCATAAAAATTTGCAGCAATTATAGGGCGTTATGCATCTTTCATGGCGCTTCCTTCTTACTTACATAGAGAATTTTACAGGAGTAAAAATGTTAACTCACAACTGGAATAATCAGGCTATTTGCCAACTAACTGAAACTACAAAAATTGGTAAATATGATGTTCCTGCTTCTTATGTTAATGTGACTCAGATGTGTCAAGCGAACGAGAAGCAATGGGGGCATTATGCAGCACTTGATTCTACAAAAGCCTATTTGGAGGGACTTTCTGCCGATATCGGGATTCCGATTTCGGGGTTGGTGATATCAATCAAAGGTGGTAATGACAAACAAAATCAAGGCACTTGGGTACATTCGGAAGTAGCGATTGACTGCGCGCAGTGGGTGAGCGTCGAGTTCCGTATTTGGGCAAACCGCGCGCTACGCCAGCTTATTTCATCTCAATCAGTAATAGAGGTGCCGCAACAGTCACAGCTTCCGATACCATCGTTGGAAGAAATATCAACCTTACTAGATTTAACACTTGGTAAAGCTGGCTTAGAACCAAAATTAGTCGCAGGCGCCAAACTAAACGCAATCGGGAAAAGATATCCTCATCTACGCTCAGAAGCAGAAGAAGCTAAATTAATGCTGCTTGTCCCGGTGGAAGATAAATTACTGGCGCCTACACAGTTAGGTGAAATATTAACTGAACTTACTTGTGAAACGTATTCAGCACAGAGAGTTAATAAACTATTGATTGAACAGAGTTTTCAAGTTCGTAACCCAGAAGGCAATCCTGATTATCTGCCTACTGAAAAAGGTAAGCCACACTCGCAATTAACATTAGGTACGGCAAAGGGACGTGATAAGACAGTTCAACACTTGAGATGGTTTGAAACAGTACTTGAAGTTATGGAAGTTCCGGCGCCATTGTAGAAATAAATGGTGTCCTAAAACTTACACTATTAGCAGCAGAATCTGCCGCGTAATGTTAGATTTGGGAGGCGCCTCAAAAAATGGTAACTAGCGCAACAATAAGATGCATCATAGTAACTGCTGTAATGTAGATACAACAATAATTCCAAGAATTTTTTAAGCTGCTGTTACTGTAGTTTCTACTCCCATACGACAAAATTATCTTTTTTTGTAAAAATGCGCTTTCGTCAAAACAAGCGGCACAAGCATAAAATATGTAGTAGAATCTCCAAAACAAGGAAGGACTGGCACTTTATGACTGTGACTACTGCCAAGTGGACACTTGATGACTATCACCTAATGATTCAAGTCGGTCTTTTGAAAAACCGTCATGTCGAACTATTAAACGGAGAAATTGTTGAGATGCCACCAGAAGGTCCTGAACATGCTCAGTTGAGTACGGATGCAGGCGACTATTTGCGTCCCTTAATTGGCGAGAAAGCACTCTTTACGTAGTGCAAAACCTATTACAATACCTGCAACTGGTTCAGAGCCAGAGCCGGACGTGGCAATTGTCCAGCCATTAAGAACGATTTATCGAACTCGCCACCCGTACCCTGAAAACGTCTTTTTGATTATTGAATATTCAAACACCAGCCTAAACAAAGACTTAGACCCCAAGAAAAAAGCTTATGCTGTGGCTGGCATTTTAGAGTATTGGGTTGTGGATTTACAGAATCACGTTCTCAAAGTTTTTCGTAACCCAGTTAACGGAAGTTATACTGACGAAGTAACACTGGTCGATGGAGAAATAAGCCCTGTTTCGTTTCCAGAAATCAAGATTTCGGTAAAACGGTTGTTAACATAAATTATTCTACTTACTTCAAATACTCCGCTCTTCTATGAATGAAAATTTATAGTAACGCATGAAAGCCGCTTAGATAGTGGCTTTTTGCATTTCTAGCCATAGCCATTGTCTGTTAAATAATTTGATAACAGGCGCCAACCTAATTGAATTGAATATAAAGCATGGAAAATTGCATTTATTTTTACTTATAATTTATATTTTTAATCAGTAACTACAGTAACTAAAATAAATAAATAATTATAATCATTGCTGTATCCGGATTTCAGCGGTTACTGATTAAAGATAACTGAACGAATAAGGCTAGTTATTAAGTTACCTACTAGTCATTATTTTCTACGTATACTACGCAGATTGCGATTGAAGCTTAAATTACTTATTTTAAGTCTTAGTGCGTAAAATACGCTATATATTTATACAAGTAAACCAATATAATTACCAATTATTACTTAGATAATGACTTTATTGACGTAGCATAAATAACTTAATTCTAGATAATTCATTCAAATAAAAATGGTTTAACAATATCAGACATTTGGCTGATTTTTATTCACCACTAAGGGAGGTAAAAGGGGAGATAACACGCTCGTTGTTTTGGTTGACTATGCACTCAAACGCAAACAATAAAAATTCGGTTTTACCGAAGCTTAATTTTCTCAAATATCCAATTTATCCTTTATCCGTGATAGCAAGTGGAGTGATGATATTGGATGTAACGATTAATCAGAGTTTGGCAGGCATTGTGCAGTTGAGCATGTTTGCTATTGGTGGAGTTGCAATAATTTGGCGCCGCAAGTTCAATCGATGCTTGAATTATCTCGTAACGTTTAACAATCGCTATAAGATTACAAGCACTTCATTGATATTGATTGGAACGGCTTTATTTTTCGATGCCTTTGCTACTCCTGCACGCGCGCAGTTCTTCCAAAGTGCAGAAACTTGGATGACTGGGCAGTTTACGGGTGCTGATGAAGCTATCACTCTATCCTTCAACGTACTACGGGGATTGTTCATACTTTACTTAGGAATTTCTTTGGTAAGAGTTGTTCAAGCCGCCCGTCAGGACGAGGATTGGCAGAATTTAGCCCGTACACCAATGATTATCTTAATTGCAGTGACTATGGGCGATATTCTGGCAAATTTGATTATTGGTGGAGGCGGTGGTGGCGCCGCTGGTGGTGCTTCTGGTGGTGCTGGTGGAGGTTAATATATGGAGTCTAATAAATCAAAACACCGCACTGTTAACGCGACTTTGGGAAAGCAGCC
>NZ_RSCL01000051.1:10580-10939 GCF_003991905.1 Dulcicalothrix desertica PCC 7102
GGCTTCTGCGGCTTGGGGAATTTCTACTTGGTGGATATTGACTGCTAATGGCGCCTGGAGAATTTTATCCAAGTTTGTAGCCACACCTAATTGGACAAGAGTACGTTGTTCATACCAACCGATTTTGCAGTCAAAAACCATTAGCACCAAAAAAGCCCGTAAAGTTAAAAACAGGAGCAGGGGCTAATGGTGAAGTCAAAAGTTGGTAAGCGGATTGTTGATAATGGGGAAAGTAAGGTTCGCTTAACACCCGTAGAAGATACATTAGCACTAGTTACAATGTTGCAAATTAATCTTCAGGGACGTTCAATAGGCGCCTATGTGCTAAGAAAAGGAACCGATAATTTTCTGATTCACTT
>NZ_RSCL01000051.1:10949-32255 GCF_003991905.1 Dulcicalothrix desertica PCC 7102
ATTAAGTAGTTTTGAAGGAAGTTTTAATCATGATTTACACAACCTGGACGATGTGTAAAGGGGCGCTATCCATCTTTCATGGCGCCTCCTTCTTACTTACATAGAAAATCTTGAAGAGGTAAAAATGTTAACTCACAACTGGAACAATCACGCAATTTGCCAACTCACTGAAGCCACAAAAATTGGTAAATATGATATTCCTGCTTCTTATGTCAACGTGACTCAAATGTGTCAGGCTCATGAGAAGCAGTTTAGTGACTATTCGCGTCTTGAAAGCACAAAAGCTTTCCTAGAAGGACTTTCAGCCGATACGGCGATTCCCGTTTCGGGGTTAGTCATCACAATTAAAGGTGGTAATGACAAACAAAGTCAAGGCACTTGGGCACATTCGGAAGTTGCGATTGACTGCGCGCAGTGGGTAAACATTGAGTTTCGTATTTGGGCAAACCGTGCGTTACGCCAGCTTATTTCATCTCAAAGAGTAATAGAGGTGCCGCAACAGTCCAAGCTTCGGATACCATCGTTGGAAGAAATATCAACCTTACTAGATTTAACACTTGGTAAGGCTGGCTTAGAACCAAAATTAGTTGCAGGCGCCAAGCTAAACGCAATCGGGAAAAGATATCCTCATTTACAGGAGGAAGCAGAAGAAGCTAAATTAATGCTGCTTGTCCCAGTAGAAGATAAATTACTGGCGCCTACCCAGTTAGGTGAAATATTAACTGAACTTACTTGTGAAACGTATTCAGCACAGAGAGTTAATAAACTATTGATTGAACAGGATTTTCAAGTTCGTAACCCAGAAGGCAATCCTGATTATCTGCCTACTGAAAAAGGTAAGCCATACTCACAATTAACATTGGGTACGGCAAAGGGACGTGATAAAACAGTTCAACACTTGAGATGGTTTGAAACAGTTCTCGAAGTTATGGAGGTTTGTACTAATTGCTAGGGTTATTGGGTTAATGGTTGTTCCTACATTGTTGCCAACTGGGTTGATAATTACTGGTTTGGTCGGTGCTTGCTGTATCGACGCCTGTTGTTGCACGGAGGAATGCTGTGTCGGTTAGGGTTTGGGCAACTTCGCTGTTTTCCCAAGGGGTGGTATCGATGAACCAGCCTACACCATTAGCGTCGTTATCGATGAGGAGGGTTCCACCGCCATTGGCGCCCGTATTGGTCGAATTTGGTTTTCGGCTGGTTGTCCTGTGGGAAGGTCAGAGATTTGGAGGGTTAGGTCAAAGAGGTTGGTAGGATCAAAAAGGGTGCGCCAGAGATCAGACGCACTAGATTTAAGATCAGAAAATAAGTTGGAGGTTAAATTATGGTTTGGAGAATTACTACTGATGAATTGTTGGAGCGTTATAAAGCTGGGGAGCGTAACTTTAATGGGATTGAGTTGATTCGTATTGTTGGCGAAATGGGCGAGAGAGATGGGGTTGATGGTCAGATTACTGGACTCGAAGGTGGTGATTTGCGGAGTATTAACCTGCGGGGAGCTAATCTTGAAAAGGTCGATCTGAGTGGGGCTGATTTGACTGGAGCCGATCTGTTCGGTGCTTATTTGGATGAAGCTGGTTTGCGGGAAACAATTTTGAGGGATGCTAATTTGTTCTCCGCCAACCTGAGTAATGCCGATTTGACTGGGGCTGATTTGACTAAGGCTAACATGTGCCATGTTAAAGCTGTTGGTGCTACTTTCATTGGTGCTAAGATTGGTTACCTTCAACGTGCTGATTTGGCTCACGCTGACTTCCGAGACTCCAATGTCAACGGTGAAGGTCTTTGCAGGAAGTTCAATGTAATCTGGCATACTACTATGCCTGATGGCACTATCAAAGAAGGTCCTTACTGTGTGTGGTGATAGTTCTTCATCGGTTGCAGCCATTAAGGGAGCAGGTTCGATGATATTGATTTTTGTTCATATAACTAGTTTGACGTGCATTATTTGCAGCGATAACATTAATGTTGAACGTTAGTTCATTCTTAAGTGCGGGTGTTCCATGAGTACAAACTTCGGTTGCAGGCAATTTAAAGGTATAGTTATTACCGAATGCTTTAACATCAGGCGCCACACGTAATGTTAGATTTGGAAGGTGCCTGCATAGAGATGGTAACTAGCAAAGCAACAATAGAACACAACACAGTAACTGCTGTAATGCATGTACAACAGTTATTTTAAGAATTTTCCACTTCTTCGTTACTACAGTTTCTACCCGTAAAACCAAAGCATCTTTTTTTCTTAAAAATGTGTTCTCGTCAAAACAAGCAGTATAAGCTTGAAGTAGGCAATGGACATTCTCCTACCTTCCACAAAGGGCAGTAAAATATTGGTAGAATCTTCTAAATAAGGAAAAACAGGCATTATATGACTGTGACTACTGCCAAGTGGACACTTGATGACTATCACCTCATGATTCAAGTCGGTCTTTTAAAAGACCGTCACGTCGAACTATTAAACGGAGAAATTGTTGAGATGCCACCGGAAGGTCCTGAACATGCTCAGTTAAGCACAGATGCAGGTGACTATTTGCGTCCCTTACTTGGTGAGAAAGCAATAGTACGTAGTGCAAAGCCTATTACAATACCCGCAACTGGTTCGGAGCCAGAACCTGATGTGGCAATTGTCCAGCCATTAAGAACACTTTATCGAACCCGTCATCCCTACCCTGAAAACGTCTTTTTGATTATTGAATATTCAAACACCAGCTTAAGCAAAGACTTAGACCCCAAAAAAAAGGCTTATGCTGTGGCTGGCATTTTAGAATATTGGGTTGTAGATTTACAGAATCACGTTCTCAAAGTTTTTCGTAACCCAGTTAACAGAAGTTATACTGACGAAATAACACTTGTAGATGGAGAAATTAGTCCTGTTTCGTTTCCAGAAATCAAGATTTCGGTAAAAGGGTTGTTAACATAAATTATTTTACCTACTTCAAGTAATGGCAGGAACGTGCGCTCGTCGGGAACACTATATGCGCTCGGAATGAGCGAAAGTCTCGAAATCTTTACCATAAATTAGTTATAGCCAATTGGAATTGACATTTTTTAACCCTCAATAAGCGCAAATTATTAAGGGTATTTGCTGATTATTTTAAATATGTTGGTAATGCAGGAGTCAAGTTGTGGATGCTAAGGAATTTTTGCAGCGTTATACTGCTGGAGAGAGGGATTTTAGTAAAGTTGATTTAAGAACTGTCTATATTAACTCTCGTTGGTTGATTGGCATTAATTTGAGTGATACCAACCTGGAAAGAAGTTGGTTAAGAGATAGTAGTTTAATTGATGCAAACTTGACTACTGCCAATTTGGAAGGAGCTAATCTTAGCAAAACTTACTTAATTAACACCAACTTAAGTAATGCCAATCTCCGAAGCGCTGATTTGACTAACGCTGATTTGACTAGTGCTAATTTGACTGGTGCTGACTTAACTGGTGCTAATTTAACTGGTGCCAACCTGACCGATACCAACTTGACCGATGCCAACTTAACTAATGCTAAAGTCACAGAGAAAACTATTTGGTGCAATACTGTTATGCCTAATGGCAATATCGAATATAACTTCATCAGAGTTATTGATAGCCAAGAATTTGGAAGACGCTATACAAATGGCGAGCGAGACTTTAGAGACATCATTTTGTACCGTGCTGATTTGAGAGGGGCTGACCTCCAGTCTATTGATTTGAGTGGCGCGTGTTTAATTTATATAAATTTTAGCAATTCCAACTTGCGTGCTTCTAATTTTTTGGCAACTAAATTCATCAAATGTGATTTTCGAGGCGCCAATATGGATATTTGCTGCTTCGACAGTATTAAACTGATTTACTGCGATTTGCGCGGTATGAATGCAGTTGGTGTTGATTCAACTTGTGGTAATTTTATTTGTTCTAACTTCCAAGGTGCTAATTTTAATAGTTTTGGCGAGGAAGCTGCTTTCTTTTGCAATGTTACATGGGTCGATGGGGTATTTATAGACGAACCTACTGGTAGGCTGCACCCAAGCAGCAAAAACATTTTCTTTGAAGAATAAGTAATTATTTCTTGATTCAGTATATAAGTGCCAAAAGTGTGGCAAAGTTGGTGAAAGCAAACACCTTCTAAGTCTGGAATACCATTAATCGCGCTTACCAACGAATAATCAGCTATTGAACTTTCAATTTTATAGCAACGCATGAAAGCTGCTTATATAGTGGCTTTTCGCATTTATAACGATTGAAATTACTATTAAATCAAAAATAACAGGTGCCGACCCGATTAAATTGAACCTAAATCAGAAAAATTTGCATTTATTTTTACTTATAACTGATATTTTTATTCAGTAACTACAGTAACTAAAACAAATAGATAATTATAATCATTGCTGTATCCGGATTTCAGCGGTTACTAATTAAAGATAACTGAAGGAATAAAGCTAGTTATTGAGTTACTTACTATCTACTATTTTCTACGTATGCTACGCAGATTGCAATTGAAGCATAAATTACTTACTTCAAGTCTTAGTGCGTAAACTATGCTATATATTTATACTAATTAGTTTGATATAATCGCGATTATTACTTATTTTTTAGCTGGCTTAATGTAGCACAAATAACATAATATTAAATTCTTTTTTAGGATAAAAATGATTTAACAATATCAGACATTTGGTTGATTTTTATTCACGATTAACCGAGGTAAAAGGGGAGATAACACACTCGTTGTTTTGGTTGACTATGCACTCAAACGCAAACAACAAAAATTCGGTTTTATCGAAGCTTAATTTTCTCAAATATCCAATTTACCCTTTATCCGTGATAGCAAGTGGAGTGATGATATTGGATGTAACGATTAATCAGAGTTTGGCAGGCATTGTGCAGTTGAGTATGTTTGCTATTGGTGGAGTTGCAATAATTTGGCGCCGTAAGTTCAATCGATGCTTGAATTATCTGGTAACGTTTAACAATCGCTATAAGATTACAAGCACCTCATTAATCTTGATTGGAACAGCTTTGTTTTTAGATGCCTTTGCAACACCTGCACATGCACAGTTCTTCCAAAACGCCGAAACTTGGATGACTGGGCAGTTTACGGGTGCTGATGAAGCTATCACTCTGTCCTTCAACGTACTACGAGGATTGTTCATACTTTACTTGGGAATTTCTTTGGTAAGAGTGGTTCAAGCCGCCCGTCAGGACGAGGATTGGCAGAATTTAGCCCGTACACCGATGATTATCTTAATTGCAGTGACTATGGGCGATATTCTGGCAAATTTGATTATTGGCTCCGGTGGTGGCGCCGCTGGTGGAGGCGGTGGTGCTGGTGGAGGTTAATATATGGAGTCTAATAAATCAAAACACCGCACTGTTAACGCGACTTTGGGAAAGCAGCCCAACATTGGACCATTTCCTGCCGACCAATTAATTCCTTGGGCTATAATTTGCGCTCTTTCTTATTACCTGTGTCATGGATTGTTAAAGCTTAACTGGGTTTGGACTATAGCTTCTGCGGCTTGGGGAATTTCTACTTGGTGGATATTGACTGCTAATGGCGCCTGGAAAATTCTGTCAAAGTTTGTAGCCACACCTAATTGGACTAGAGTACGTTGTTCATACCAGCCGATTTTGCAGTCAAAAATCATTAACACCAAAAAAGCCCGTAAAGTTAAAAACAGGAGTAGGGGCTAATGGTGAAGTCAAAAGTTGGTAAACGTATTGTTGATAATGGAGAAAGTAAGGTTCGTTTAACGCCTGTCGAAGATACATTAGCGTTAGTTACGATGTTGCAAATTAATCTTCAGGGACGTTCAATAGGCGCCTATGTGCTAAGAAAAGGAACCGATAATTTTCTGATTCACTTTGGTTTTGAGTGTATGGGGGTTCACTCAACGCTACGCACCGAACAAATTGACCCTGTTTTTGATGCAATTGAATCTGGGTTAAAAGATTTACCGCAAGGTGAGCGCTTAACGATTCATTTGGGTTCATTTACTGACGATACAACGAGACAACAACAATTAAAGGAGTTAATAGACACCGCACCAAATAAAGAACTGCAATATTTACTCATGGGTGAACGCCATCGAATTCAGCAATTAACTAACCAAGGCGTTCGTAAACCCAAAATCCTGCGGTTATATTGCACTTATACTATTGAACCTGATAGTGCTGGAACTTCTGATTTAATTGAAAAGGTACTGTCAAAACTCGAACGAGGATGGAAATCGTTTACAGGAGAAATCAACGAATTACAATTTATTGGCATCGAACGCTTATTACACGCATCTTTTACTGATGGTTTTCAACTATGGGAGCAACTATTGTCAAACAAAATGGGGCTTGATATTCGCCCTTTAAATGCCTCGGAGCTTTGGGAAGAAGTTTGGCAACGATTTAATGAAACAGTTCCTCGTCCTATTCCCCAACTTTTAGTTTTAGATGACTCGGGGCTACGAGAGGAAATTTATTCAGATGTTGCCCCTACATCTTTATTAATGGAATCTGAGTCATCGGTTCCCGTAGCTGATAAACGCTGGGTGCATATAGGTTCTAAATATATTGGAGCTATTACATGGGTAGATAAACCTAGTGGTTGGATGGATAAAGAACGTCAAATGCGTTATTTATGGTCTGTTTTATCACGAGAACGAGTCTACGACACTTCGATTTATTGCCAGTTGATGCGAGCAAACGAGATGCTTGTCAAAACTAATATGCAGCGTCTCACTAAACAGGCAAACACTTCCGCAACTATAGCGCAAGAGAAAAACTCCGTTGATGTAAAGTCCCTGCTTAACATCAAAAAATCTATTGCCGCGCAGGAAGAACTTTACGAAGGTGCCGTTCCTATCCATATAGGTATTGTGTTTTTGATTCATCGCCAAAGCCGTGAACAGCTAGATGAAGCTTGTCGTTACTTACAATCGTGCTTCTTGCGTCCAGCATGGGTTGTAAGAGAAACAGAATATCCTTGGCGAATTTGGCTGCAAACTTTTCCTATAACCTGGGAACGTTTGATGACTGCTCCATTTAATCGACGCCCAGTTTACCTCAGTAGCGAGGCGCCTGGGCTAATGCCATTGGTGAGAACAAAATCCAATGATGATAGGGGTTTGGAGTTAATAGCAGAAGAAGGAGGAACACCTGTCTTTATAAATTTATACACTCAGCACAAGAATTTAGGATTATTTGCAACCACGCGCGCGGGTAAAAGTGTATTAGCATCAGGTATCTTAACCCAAGCATTAGCTCATGGTATGCCAGTGGTGGCAATGGACTACCCAAAACCGGATGGAACAAGTACCTTTACTGATTACACTCGGTTTATGGGTGAAGATGGAGCATATTTTGATATTGGAAAAGAATCAAGTAATTTATTTGAACTACCCGATTTACGTTCCCTCCCCTCGAAACTCCAGCAAGAAAGGTTTGAAGATTACAAAGATTTTCTTGCTACAGCAATACTCGCAATGGTAACTGGTAATCGTCGTGGTTATAGCGGCGCCCAATCACAAGTGATTACCGATACGGTGCGTTCGATTTTAGCACTTGCGCTTAAAGCTTTTTTCAGTGACGATTTAATTAGAGACCGTTATGCAGCAGCATATGTCAATGGGTTTGGTTCAGATGAATGGGCTACAATGCCAACTTTGCATGACTTCTTAAATTTCTGTTCGCATGAACGTTTACGGCTTGATTCGTTAACTGGTGATACCAAAGCTGCGTTAGAAGCTATTCGCCTACGGTTAAGATTTTGGCTTTCGTCGCGAGTTGGTCAAGCTTTGGCACAACCTTCTACTTTTAGAAGTAACGCGCGGCTCTTAATATTTGCTTTGCGTAACTTATCTAATGATGAAGATGCGGCAATTTTAAGTTTAAGTGCTTATAGCGCTGCACTACGTAGAGCTTTAGCAGCCCCGGCGAGCATATTCTTTATTGATGAAAGTCCAATTTTATTTGAATACGATTCGATTGCTGCGCTTGTAGGTAGATTGTGTGCTAATGGCGCCAAAGCTGGAATACGAGTAATTTTATCTGCTCAAGACCCAGATACAATTGCTCAATCTCCATCAGGAGCTAAGATTTTCCAAAACTTAACGACTCGGCTAATTGGACGTATCCAACCGACTGCAATTGATAGTTTTGTGAGTATTTTGAAGTATCCACAAGAAATTATTTCTCGTAACGCGACAGAAAGCTTTTTTCCCAAAAAGGAGGGTGTTTACTCACAGTGGCTTTTGGATGATAACGGAATTTTTACTTTCTGCCGTTATTATCCAGCATTTAATTTGTTAGCGGCAGTCGCGAATAATCCTCAAGAACAAGAACAACGAACTGCTGTTTTAGCGCAGTACCCTGATAAGTTTGTAGCTTTAACAGAGTTTTCAAAACAATTGATTGGGGCAATGTGAAGGGGGCAGTAGGCAGTAGGCAGTGGGCAGTAGGAAAGAGTCATTTCATTTACTTGCTAACTGTATCTTGCTCGTGCAAGGGTTTGAATTCCATAATTTTTGTAACGATTGCCGACTGCCGATTGCCAACTGCCTTTAATTTTCAATGTAGGGGTATTATGAAGAAAATTAAGCAGGTTACATATGGTGTTTTTGGTGCTTTAATAATATCCACTTTTGGACTAACAAGCGCTTATGCATTAGAAATACCATTTGTGAGAAACAATCCATTAACTCAACTATTTGGGCAATGGCAACAAGAACTAACTTCTTTAAATCAGTATGTATCGTCAATACTTTCTCAAAAAATGCAATCTTTAAGCCAATCTTTAAATGGAGATTTGCAAGCAGCTATTAATGATACAATTGGAGCGTTAGGATTACCAGATTCTACCGAAGCGAGAGAAAAAATTGAAGATATAGCAGTAACTTCAGATACAGCTGTTAATGGTGTTGAACGAGCAACAAATGAAGTAGACCGTCAAATTACGCGCGCTTTGACTAACGGAACTTTAAGTAAAGCTGGTCAAGAACTTACTAAACAACAGCTTGAAAATACTCAAACTTCGGTTGAACAAGTTGAATCAAATGCTTCGGCAGCAAATGAGGAAGTAGTTACGCAAAATGTAATGAAGCGTATTGCTCAACAAAATGCTACTACAGCAGCAATTTTAGGAGCAATGAGAACGGATGGTTTGAAGTCTCAGCAGTCTCAAGAGTTGGCTAATCTTAATTTGACTAATATTTCGCGTTCTTTGGATGGCCAAAATCAAGCGCGTCAGAAGGAAAGTGTTGGTCAAGGTTTTAGTAATTTACGTACTGCGGCGCAAGCGCGTCTATTTTAAGAGGCAGGGGGCAGGGTGCGGGGAGCAGGGGGAAAAAGAATTAGCGTTTTAAAATCCAAGGAGATGGGTTATTGATTATGGTTACTAAAATAGCTAAAATCCGATTGTAAGTAGCATAAATGTCCCTAGCTTTCTCAACGTCTAAATAGTTACATTTCACTCCAAATTTCAGCCAAGTTTGGGTTTCTGCAGCTTCTGCCTCACAATCATTCAATTTTGCAACAAAAGCAGCTTCATACCTACGTTTACGCCATGCTTCCGCTAAATTTGCACAGACAGAACGTGATGAGCGACGAATTTGGTCAGTTAAAGAATAACGTTCCTCCACAGGAAAGTTTTTCGACAGTTCAAAAATTTGCATGGCTACATCAAATGCCATTTGATACACTTCCATTTCCTCATGGCTTTTTATTGGCTCTTTTCCCATCTCCCTGCTCCCCGCTCCCCGCTCCCTGCCTTTCTATTATGGCTCAAGCTAAACCTCCTAACCCTGGTCAAGCAGCTTCTACTATTACAGAAGATGGTTTAGCTGCGAGTGAAGCTGTGGCGCAAGCGATGGATAAAATGTGGAGCGATGTATTGAGTGGTGGGTTATATGGCGCCATTGCTAATCTTGGAATATTCTTTGCTGTTGGCACTTTACTAATTTTTATCGTCCAGTGGACACGGGAGATGATAGACGGTGACAGTTCTAAGGGTTTTACGGAATTGATTTGGATAATCATAGTAATTGTTTTACTCGCAAATAACGGTCAACCATTAGCGACTGCAACTCAAGGGTTAAGGGCAATAATTAATCAAACAAACCAAACTTTGTTGGTTTCAACATCAGCATCTGTACAACTGCAAGAAGCTTACCAACAAGTAATGCTCAAAACAGGGAAAGGAGATGCAATTCAATCGTTAATCTCGCAGTGTGATGCAATTGCTGACCCTACGCAGCAAAATGAATGCTTGCAAAATGCTTCAAAACAAGCTAAAGAGATTGAATCTCAACTTGATAATGATAACCGCCCAGACTGGCTTAAAGGTATTAGTGATTTTTTTAACACCAACATTTTCCAATTAGCTGTACGTGGCTGGTTACTAGCGCTTGCTGTTGCTTTTCAGTGGATTGTCGAAATTTGCTTGCTATTGACTGCTTTACTTGGACCACTTGCTGTGGGAGGTTCGTTACTTCCTGTAGGTCAAAAAGCTATTCTTGCATGGTTAGTAGGTTTTTTCTCAGTCGGAATGATTAAGCTTTGTTTCAATATAATTTCTGGCTTAGTTGCGACAATGGTGCTGAATTCTGATAATAACGACCCAATGATTTTCGCTTTTGCAATTGGTATTCTTGCTCCAATTTTATCTGTAGTTTTAGCCGCAGGTGGAGGAATGGCAGTTTTTAATAGCTTTTCTAGTCTTGCAAGTATTGGATTTTCTGCATTAGTTACTAGGATGGTTAATAAATTGTAATCAAAAACGAGAGTATATTATGACTAATGTAGATAAAAAACTGGGTATAAATACAGAGAATAAACGGCTTAGATTTTTAAATCGCACGTCCAAAAGTTTTTCAACTGGCGACACTTTGGCATTATTTGCCGTTGGTACTTTTGGGTTAAATATCATTACATTCTTTATACTTATACTACTGTACGGTTCGTATTCTCAATTGAGTAAAAAGGCGCCTCCAAGCTTAGTACAATTAGATACAGGTCAATCGGTTACAGTGGCGCCTATCGGTAGTCTTGAACGCACCCCTCAAGTTGTATTGCGTTTTGTGTCAGATACGATGACACTAATGATGAATTGGTCGGGAACGCTACCAGCAAATACAACTGAAGAAACACGACTACCAAAACCTGACCCAGGCATTGATATTCGCTCGCTCACCAATGCACGAGGTAAAGTTGCCTCTGGAGCTTGGCAAGCATCTTATACTTTATCTGAAGATTTTCGTAAAGATTTTTTAAAAATGCTTGCGGATATTACCCCACCTGGAGTGTTCAAAGGAAAAACGCAAGTAGTTTTAATTCCGCTCTCAATTCAATCACCTGTCAAAATAGCTGAGGGTAAATGGAAGGTAAAAATGATTGCTAATCTGACCATATTTGACCAAGGTAGTAATTTAGGAGAAGTGATTCCCTTTAATAAAGAAATTTTTGTGCGAGCAGTAGAGGCGCCAGAATCTCCCAACAAACTAAGTGGGCTAGCAGCAATCATTTATCAAGTTCGTTCGAGCGGCTTGGAAATTTACGCCATTCGAGATTTACCGCAGGAGAATTTATAATGCAGTCGTCAGAACACAACACCAATTCAACCGAAATAAATCCGGTGGAATCCTCAGAAACTCCTAGTTCTAATTGGGATACAGAAACTTTTGCTCGATTGTTAGGTTTAAACGAGGAAGAGATTAATTTCAATAGTTTAACATCCTCGAATGATGAAGCAGTAGAAACTCCAACTCAAGAAGCCTCAAATAATGTTGTTACACAGTCGGAACTCTTTGATGACCCCCAATTAGGCAAAACACAGCCAACTTTTGCTACTAATCCATTTGCTAAATTCGGCGCCGTGGGTTTGGTAATGCTTGTAGTATTTGCTGCTGGAGCGACGTTTTTAAATACAATTATGTCTGGTACACCGAAGTCGGCGCCGAAAACTGCTGCATTAGACAATCCAAAACCAAAGCTAGAAATTGACCCAAATGTCAATCAACAGGAAGCTCTTACAGGAAAACTAAAAGCAGAATTAGCTTTGGGTAGTCAAGCAGAGAAGATTAAATCGGTGGAGAGTTCTAAAAATCGTAAAACTCCTGTTCGAGAGCGAAAACCAATCAATCGTGCTTCTAATCAAATAGCTTCAGCACAGGTACGCACACCTCAAGTTTATAATCCTCCTCGTCCAAGTTACCGACCTGCTAGATACTATCCTCCCAGTATTGCCTCAAGTCGAAGATTACAACCAGTAGTAAATGATGCTCCTAAAGTTGCTCCTAAAAATAAAGTGTTGGCGCCGACTCCTATCAAGCAACCAACTGACCCAATGGAGCAATGGACGGCAATTAACCGTTTAGGAAGTTATGGAAGTAGTGAGATTGCTTCTAACTCTGATACATCCAATAGTAATAAGCTAAGTAATAACACTGTCGATACTGTAGATAATAGACAACCAGCACAAATTACAATCCCTCAAGCCACCCCTGTTTTAACAGTATCAAGCGAAACCGTTGAAACTAATTCTCTTGAACCACTCCATTTAGAAGAAGCAGCAATAATAAACGGCGCCCCCATACAACAATTAACAGTAGGCGCCAGTGCATCTGGAAAGTTAACTACTCCTTTGGTATGGGGTAAAAATTCCAACAATAACACTAATAAAAATTCAACTACCGAGACACAGGCAGAAAAGTTTATTGTTGAGCTTACCGACCCATTAACCACTGAGGATGGTTTTGTTACCTTACCAAAAGGTTCTCAAATAATTGCCCAGGTGGACAACATCCAAAAATCTGGATTTGTAGAACTTCAAGCAACGCAGGTTGTAATTGATGGTAAAGAGTATGTTCTTCCACCAGGAGCAATAAGCATTCGTGGTAATTCCGGTCAACCATTAATGGCCTCAAAGTGGGGAGATAAAGGAGGAGAAATAGCATCGCGAGACGCAGAAACATTTGTTGTTGGTTCTTTAGCAAAAGTAGGTAAAGTCCTTAATCAGCCAAAAGAAGAACAAATCTTTAATTCCAGCGGTTTCGGGGGTACAACTACTTTTTCTTCTAATCGCCAAAGTCGAACCAATATCTTGGGGGCAGTTTTGTCGGGTGGATTTGAGCAGCTAACCCAACAAATCTTAGAGCGAAATCAGCGCGCTAGGGCATCCATTCAACAGCAAGAACAATTTTGGTACGTCAAAGCTGGTACTAATGTTCAAGTTTTTATTAATAAGTCATTCGAGTTTTAATTATGAAAGCTTGTCTAAAAAGCATAGTAGTTATTGCTTCATCTGTTGTGACGGTACTTGCCGAACCTTTTTTAGCGTCAGCCCAAACAGTCAATTTAAAAGGAGTACGTCAAATCTCACAAGATGTAGCTACTGGAAATAGTAAGGAAGAAATACCAAAAATCGAACTATCACCAGGGTACGGAGTTAACATCTCTTTTATTAAAAGTGGCGAGGTAGTAGAAAAAGTATGGTTAGATAATCCTGCTATTGCTTCACTCGATGTCGATGGTTGCTTATCTGGGTTGGGGCGCCCTTGCGAAACACCAGGAGCAACAGTATTACATCTACGGCGAATAAACCCGCTAAAAGTCCCACAGTTACCAAAAATCAATAGCAGTTTGTTAACCGTAGTAGCCAAAGGTAACTCTGGGCGCCAAGTATATGTTTTTCGAGTCGCGATGGGTGATGCAACACCTGAATACCACACGATAGAAGTCATACCGAAACCGGAAGAACCAGAAACCATCATCTTGAGAGGCGCCACAAATATCACGAATTTGCAAGTTATGGCTAGAGGGTTAGAAGCTGCTCAACAACAACGTTTAATTTCGCCTGGTTCTCGCTTATGGCGCCGTCTTGAAAACTTTTTGGTAAATATAAAAGCTGGAGAATCAATAGAAAACGCTGCCCAGCAAAGTGGGATTTCTTTACAGCTAGTCAATCGATTAATTCAACTTGGTCAAAATAGGCAACTTGATAATTTTAAACAGCGTGTAATCAATAACTAAAAAAAATCCTTCTTTTCTTCCTTTGCGCTCTACCCTGCGGGAAATCCTCCGGATTATGCGCCTTTACGGTTCGTTACATCAACATCATTTTTACCAATAATCCGATAATAACAATGAAAATATTAAACCATCCTTCTCACCTAGCATTTAGAGTTAGCTTATCAATACTAATATTTTGTGCAATAATACTTATATCCCAATCGCAAAGTATATCTAGTCCTCCATCCACTCAAAACCAGATTCCTACAATTGCTTGGCAGAATACTCGTATGCCTGATTGGAATCAAATAACTTTTTCAAAAATGCCAGCGATTAGCGAATCAGCTTCTTTTCAAGCACCTTCGGATACAACCCAAAAGTTGGGATATGACCCTTCTCGAAATTGGAATGCTGGACAAACTCCAGATTCATTTACGATGTTAGGTGATTTTCAAGATTCTTTTGAACTACAAAAATTTTCGCTTAATGATATATCTCAAATTGTGAACTCAAATTTGAATAAAGTTACTTTAGACAGCTTTGGTATTATGAAAAAGCAAAATTTATCAAGTTTAGTTCAAGCTATCCCCGATTTAAAAACAATTACCATTGCCCAAGTCAAACCAATTTACGATTTACTCGCTCAAGATTTATCGAGCTACTTTAATGCAAATCAAACAATCGGTAACTTGTTACAGCAGTCTCCACATTTAGGTAAATTAAATTTTACTCAATTAGACTTAAGCGCTTATAATATAGATTCCATTCCTGAGTTACAAATAACTCCACTTGGTACATTTGACAAGTGGCAAGGAGTTTATATTGACGAAATACCAGGGTTAAATAATGTGTCTTTCTCCCAATTCCCTAATCCTATTAACTCAGTTGGTGCAGAAGTTGGTATTATTGATATAGCTTTTGGAACTGATGAGCAATTACGTAATCGTACTATCTCAGGAAGTGAGCAAGAAGGGTTTGCTGTGCAATGTAGTAAAGATTGCGCTCATATAGAGCTATCAGGTTCTGATACGGTTTCTGGAAAAGCTTGGGTAAGTGGAAAGTACCAATTAGTTAAGGGTGGTTCGGGAATTCTTGGTTCGGTCAACGGTGGGAAAGAACCTACGGGTAGAAATCTATTTGGTTCGGCGTTCAAAGTTGCGGTTTGGGATGTATCAGAAGTTGATGGAATGATGTCTCAAGCTTTATTCTTCCGGGCTTGTATGCGAAATAGTTTTATTGATTTAGGGTGTACACCATATTTCATTGGCCCTGTCCCGTTTATGACTTACAGAGAAAAAGACCCTATTTTTCTAGGTTTGAATACGGTCGGCGCCGAAAATTCTACTTCTACTCCCACAGGGTTAAAGAGTAACGGTTTTACTTTTAATCAGGCGCCAATTGTTTCAAGTAGCAGCGTATCGAATTTATTACAAGCAGTTAAAGGTAACTGTTCTAAGCAACATTCATCGGGTGCAAATACTGATGCTTTAAGCACAGCGCTATCAGGAACAGAAAGTAATTACAACTCGGTAGGAAATTATTTGTGTGATTCAGAAAGTAATTGCGGTCGCCCATTAGGCGCCATGCAGTTGATGTCCGAGCGTCCTGATGTGCGGAGAATTATCGCAAGTAAATCCGGTGGAACAGAATTCCTTGGCAAGTTAGATAAAGGAGAAAAAGTCACAGGTGAGGAAATGACGCAGTATTTTTCACCCTCTGAGCAGCAAACCTTAATTGCATCAGATGTTAACGAATTACTTGATAAAAGCGAAAAGCAAATTGACCCAACTACTGGAAAAGCCTTTACTGGAGAACGTTTAGTTGAGCGCGCGGGTCAGATGTATTTTGCTGGTACGGGTATTCCTGTTGATACAACAGTTAGCGATGTTAGTGAGGAATCATCAGTTCGAGAATACGGCAATAATGTTGCTAGCCAGTATTCTAAATCTTTGCAAACAATGGGTTGCACTTAATCAGCCCTGTCAAGGTGAGTCAGAAATCCTAATATTATGACAATAAAACTCTACTTCCTCTCTGCGCTCTCTGTGTCTCTGTGGTAAAAAATACATATGTTTTCACCACAGAGGCACAGAGAACACAGAGGAGCCAGCGCCGTGGGCGGCTGCGCGACTGGCGTTGTGGGTACGCATACTACAAAATTAATCAAACGATGTATATATATGTAGGTTCATTTATGCAACCAATATTAAGACAACCTCTGGGTTTAAAACTTTCTAAATATCAAGTAATTCCTTTAGCGGTAATTATTACAATTTTTACTATAATGCTGCTTTTCAAGTTAAACCCTGCTTTCAATAACCGTGTGGCTACTTGGAAAAGCGCATTAAATAATACACCAGCCGCACTACTCAAAAAAGTATTATCCGTAGATATGGCGCCTGAAATTGACCAGAAATTAGTCAAAGTAATGCAAATCCCATCACAAGGTGCGGGTCAATTATATTTGTTTGACTACCACTCACCAAAACTTTGTGGAGCAAAGGGTTGTATTTACTCAATGTATACCGAATCAGGTGAGTTAATTTTACAAGTAATCGCCAATCCTAATCTACCACCGCTCGCAAATTTGATTCAAGTTTCAGATACTGTTAATCAAAGATTTCCTTGTTTGGTAATTACACAAAGCGCAAATAAAGAAAATATGGTTACGAGCGCTCTGTATTGCTACGAAGGTCAAAAATACACGCGCTTTAACGAGTCTTTGACAGCAGTAACGAGTGAAGTAAAAGGAACAAAAAAGTGAGTAGATACGCTTCAAATTATTCTCAAACGCAATATTTAGCCACCAACACACAAAGCTTACAAATAGAAAGATTAGCGAATTTGATGAAATCGCAATCTGGGTTGGTATTACTTGGTTGTTTTGCTGCTATTGGTATTTTTAAGTTTTTGTCAGGAGCTAATTATAAAGGAAAAGTGGCTACGAGTTATTGGGGCGGCGCCCGTGAGAAAGCGCGCGCTTCCCATAAGGCGAAAAAGCAGATTGCTCAACCAACCCGTAACTCTGTTGCACTATATGTTGGTACTCCTTCACAAATGCGTACTCGTTTAAATGCTGAATGGCGCCGTCTCGGATTAATTCAAACGCAAACAAATTTTGGGAGTAAGTGTAATGAGTTTATTTCAGCGAATCATACTTTATATGTTCCTGATGCTCAACGAGGTGTAGCTGTTATCGGCGCCGCTGGTTCGGGTAAAACTTTTTCGGTGATAGACCCTTTAATTCGTAGCGCTTTTGACCAAGGTTTTCCAATGTGCCTTTATGATTTTAAATTTCCGGCTCAAACTAAACGGGCTGTAGCTTACGCCATGAAACGGGGTTACACTGTGCGCGTGTTTGCACCTGGTTTTTCAGAAAGTGAGACTTGTAATCCTTTAGATTTGCTAGCAGATGAAGAGGACGCAATCGCAGCAGGACAACTTACACAGGTAATTTCGCGTAACTTTGACCGTGGGGGTAATGCTAGTAGTGATAAGTTCTTTGAGGAAGCGGGAGACTCTTTGGTTGAGGGGATTTTACTTGTGACAAAGGCAATTAAAACTCTGACTGGAGAAGAAAAATACTGTGATTTGATGATGGCACAGGCGATTCTATCTTTGCCAAATTTACCTGCGCGCTTGGAAGCAGCTTCAATTGAAAAGCTGAAAGTATGGACTTCACGCCCACTTTCTCAATTAATCAGCGTCAAGGACTCAGAAAAGACGGCTGCATCTATCATCGGTACTGCACAAAGGATGTTTCAACGCTTTCTAAAACGCGATTATGTTGGCGCCTTCTGTGGCAAAACAACGCTACCGTTAGACTTGGACGGCAAGCAGCTAATTGTGTTTGGTTTGGATAGAAATAACCGAGATATCGTTGGGCCACTGTTGGCTGCTATCTTACATATGATTGTTACACGCAACGTATCGCGGACAACACCACGTATCGACCCTTTGGTGGTGGCGTTAGATGAATTACCAACTCTGTATTTACCAGCATTAGTAAATTGGCTCAACGAAAATAGAGAAGATGGATTTGTCGGCATTTTGGGATACCAAAACATCGCCCAGCTTGAGAAAGTATACGGCAAAGAGCTAGCACGGGCTATTTTGGGAGGTACTGCAACCAAGTTTATTTTTAACCCTCAAGACCCAGAATCTGCAAAGCTGTTTAGCGACTATTTGGGGGAAATGGAAATTAAATTTAGTTCTAAGTCCCGCAGTACTGGGAAAGGGGGTGGTTCTCACAGCAGCAACGAACATCATCAAAAACGGCATTTATTAGAGCCAGCACAGTTCGCGAAGATGGGTACTGGTAAAGCTGTGATTATTAACCCAGCTTACACGCGCGCTGGTGAGGCGTATGTTCCTCTATTACAAATGGTAAAAGTCCCTGCTGCTGACATCGCTGAAATGAATTGGTCAGAGGAAAAGTGGAATTTTGTACTTCATAGATTAATTCAAAGTAATTCTGCTCAAATTAGTGATTCTGAACGCTCACAACAATTTTTGGAGCGTCGTGAATTAGCAGAGAAATTATTTCCAGTACCATCTCAATCTAATTCTCTGCCATCTCCAGAAGAATTAGCCAATGTTTTTTAAGGAAGATAAGAAAATGCGACTTTTACAACTTGATTCTAATGAAGAACTTTTCTCAGTTTTATCACGATATCCTGAATGGCTAAAAATGGTTATTGAAACCATTGATAAGCCGCCTCTAGATGGTGATTATTATCCACATATTATTGAAGTCTTTGACCAACATGGCTTATTAGCTGGAAAAGTCTACGATAAGTTTGCTTATGAATGCACTCGTACAGTTGAAGAAGTAAGTGAATTTACCGCTTGGTTTATCGATGGAGAACTAATGGTTTTTTATGTTGGTTCAGAGGTACTTATTAATCGACTCAAACTCTTGACATCTGTATTAGGAGGGCTATTATAATGCCGGATATATTTACAGTTGAAGCAAGCGATGCAAAGGGAATTCAACAGCATTATGAGCAAGTCATTGAAGCATTGTTACGAACCCTACTTGATGCCAAAGAGAAAGATAACGATAAACAGGGCTTGCAAATATTTGATAATGACAGGCTAATTTACGGACAAGAGGGAAATCAATTCCGTGATGAAGTTTCATCCTTTTCTGGGCAGCTTCTTAACCCTCAAGTTATTACAGAACTTCAACAATTGCGTACAACGAAAGTCGGTGATGTTGTAGAAGGAGCAGCAAATAAGAGGGTTGAACTAGATGGGCAAGTTGTTTTACAGTCTGATGAAAACGGCAAAGTTGTGATAAATACTTTATTACAGCAAGAAGCTGTTCAATCAAAAGAATCTCAAGCAGCGCGCGATAATGAAAATAAGGCGCCAACAAATAATAAACAAACCATTACCATCGCTCCAGGTTCAACGCGAGTAATGCAATCGCTGCAAGCGCTAGAAAATAGCCCATTAAAAACCTTACTAAATACATCTGTTCAACAGTTACAAGCAGAAATTAAAGCATTACAGCAAGAGCGTAATCAATATCAAGAGTTGATTGATAAAAGGTTACAGCAACCACAAAATACTTCATGGTGGCAGCAAAGCATTAATAATATGGTAACTGTATTGAGTAGTATTGGTTCTGCGATGAAAATCAGTGTACGTGAGTATAAAGATAACTCAGAAAAACGTAATATCGCTACAACTCTTAAAGATTTATTTGACCTCCAAGCACAACCAGGAGCTAATCAATACCAAGCAGGTGATTATCAAATTTCCCGTAATGGCTCTTTGTATGAAGTTAATGAGTTAGTTACAGGCGCCTCAATCATGAAGTTTCGCTCAACTCCCAACGGCGTAAAAGTCGAACAAGGCGAATTAGAAAATGTACATCGGAAAAATATTAACGCTTTGCAACACTCTTTAGAACGAAATGAACCTATTCCCGCATCGTTCGCTCCTGTTGGTAAACAAGAAGCTGAGTATTTCGCGCGCGTTGAGAAAATTACAAATGCTCTTGTTCAATACGCTGCTGTCCAACAAAAAGAAGTAAAAATCGATGGCGTATTTTCTTATACATGGCAAGCTAGTCCAGATGGAAAAGTAAGCATCGATGCCAAAGATGGACGCGGTACGTTGTTAGAGAAATCTGGCGGACAGCTTAAAACTAATATGAGCGAGCGAGATTTAATTTATTTTGAGCAAATTCTTCCTAAACTGCAACCTGCTCGTAAACAACAAGATGCAAGTACTGCTCAATCGCAAAAAGCCGCAAATAACCAATTATCAAGATAAATTAACGCTCGTAATATCCAAACTATTACCATTTTAGACCATGAAATTATCTGACTTAAACTTATTAATCGATTCTGGTAGCAAAATTATATGTGTGAATGCTCCAGTACAGGAACGCATCGCTGTACTGACACATATTTACTATCAATGTGCAGCTCATAAAAATCTTCCTCTTTATTTATGGAATGAAGGTTGGGGTTATTTTAATCAGATCAAGTGTGATTTATCAAGTACAATAATATTCTCTTCTATTCAAAGTAGCTTCCAGCCGGAAAATGGAACTATTTTTACAGCTTTTGATTTTTTATTAAACAGCCAATCGGATGGAATCTATGTTCTTGAAAATCTACCATCTTTGATTAGCACTAGTTTCAAACAATACTGTAATTGCAATTCAACTAAAATTGTCTCGCATCTAATCAACCTATATGAGTATTTGAAAAACAGTAATCAGTCAAAATACTTAGTGATTTTAGCAACTGAAGATGTAGAATTACCGCAATCTCTGAGTAGTTTGATTCCAACCCTTTCGACTCCCTTACCATCTATTGACGAGATACATGATATAATTACGCAATCTTTACAAAAATTGCTTGGCAAATCGTATACAAAGCTTAACGTTTCTGATTTTGTTAATATTGCTTCTGGGTTGACAGCTGAGGAGATTAATTTAGGGTTAGCTTCTTCAATCCGTTCTGGAGGGAAGATAAATACTGATTCTATAGCCGAAAATTTACTCTCATACAAAATTAGTCGCTTCCGTTCCTTCAACTTAAATTTTTTCGCCAAGCCAAATCTGCCAGAGTTTGGTGGTTTGGACTTGCTCAAAAAGTTTATTGCTCAGGTAAAGCAGGACTTTTTACCTGATGCGCGAGGCGCCAATATTCCCCTTCCCAAAGGTTGCTTATTAGTGGGACCACCAGGAACAGGGAAAACTTTGGCAGCACATGTCAGCGCTAAAAATTTAGGTTTTCCTTTAGTCAGCGTTGATACAGCAGCAGTTTTGGCTGGTGGCGCCAATTATCTGAAAAGATTACTTGGACGTGTCGAAGCTTG
>NZ_RSCL01000051.1:32269-33592 GCF_003991905.1 Dulcicalothrix desertica PCC 7102
GGGAACGCTGCTAACTTGGTTACAGGAGAAAACTAGCGCGACTTTTGTAGTGGCGACTCTTAACCGACTTGATGCGCTACCTCCAGAGCTAACCAGGGTAGGAAGATTTGATGAGATATTTTACGTAGGTTTCCCTCAAGCTATAGAGCGTAAGGAAATATTGACAATGCATCTAGCTCGGTTTGATAAGCGTTACAGTCAAGATGACCCCTTAACCGAGAAAGAATGGCGGATAATTCTCAATAAAACACTTAATTGCACAGGAGCAGAACTCGCACGGATAGTGGAAAAGGCAGCGCGCGTGTTATTCCATCAAAAGCAAGAAATGAAAATAGGGTTGGCAGAATTATTGGAACAACGAGATAAGATAGTCCCTTTGTACGTGCGCGACACTGATAGAATTTTAGCCATCGAGAATAGAGCTAAATATATTTGTCAACCTGCTTCAAGTCCAGATATCTCCGAGTTTGCGCCTGTCATCACCTCTTTTTGGGGCGAAGTAAACAACTAAGTATTTCAACCACTGCTAAAATCTTAACTTTCGCTTACATCTTGAAGCAGAACTTCGAGATTGTTATAAGCTTATAGTGTATTAGACTTGTATGTACGCTAATATACATAAAATTATGTATATTAAACCACTGTCTATGTACGAAGCTTTCATTGATTTGGACGAATTAATAGCACGTTGTAGAGACAAGCAAGCTAAACAATTTATTAAAGAGGCAGTTGCTTGCTATAAAGCTGGAGCATATCGTTCTTGCATTGTCGCAACTTGGAATGCTGTTGTATTTGATTTTCTTCATAAACTGAGAGAATTAAAGCTTCTAGAAGATAAAGAAGCTTTAAATTTATTAGACCAATTTGAAAAACTTAGTTCAGAAAAAAAAGTAAAAGAGCTTTGGCAGTTTGAGTCAGATATTCCTAAGAAATCGCTAAAACCATTTGAACTTATTTCAATTGTTGAGATGTCTGATATTGAAAGATTATTTGAAGATAGAAGCCGATGCGCTCATCCTTCTATGACATCTTTAGAAGAACCATTTGAGGCTACAGCTGAGTTAGCACGGTATCATTTAAGATAAGAAGCGCGGTTACACACCTTTTAGAAAGACCACCAGTTCAAGGTCGCGCTGCTCGCGACAGAATTTTTCAGGATATTAAATCTGAGTATCTCATATCTTGCACCTGGAAATTTCAATGTTAATTCCTTGACTCAGTGCCAGTTCTCTCAAGCGTTCAATATCTTGTAAAAGAAGTAACACTGCTAAATGAGGGAATATAGTTTGGAATGCAATTTCTGCGGCTTCACCCCAGTCAGGT
>NZ_RSCL01000052.1 GCF_003991905.1 Dulcicalothrix desertica PCC 7102
CAAGCTATTTATCTACTGTTGCAATTTTACAGTTTTTATTTTGAATTTATGGGTTTATGCGGTAGGTGCAAGATATGAGTAAACGTTCACGTTCTTGCTGTTCATCGTAAGAAAGCTCTGGAAAGTCTGTTACCTCAACCAATATATCCAATGTTGCTTGACTCATAACGCAGGCGCCCTACTAAAAAATTGTTATCTCAAACACCTTTAGTATAAACCATTAATTGTAAGTTTATTAACTGTTAATTGTAAGTTAACGTTAAAAGATAAACTGACAGTTTATAGTTAAATAAGAAGCCTCAATCATTAAGTCGAACCGATGATAGTAAGAAAAGTTACAGATATAAAAGTGCCTGGGTTAGGGGAAAAGATTAAAGAAGCAAGGCTAACAGATAGGCGCTCACTTGCGGAGATATGCCGTCAAATTCCTATGAGTCCTGTCAACTGGTACAAAATTGAGTCGGAAGAAACAAAAGCCTTGCCAATCGAAACTTTACGTAGAATCGAAGAAGTATTAAATATCGACCTAGGTGTGCGTATGGAAGCTTGAAGAATTACAGTTGCTCGAATTTGCGGCGCCTTCCGTATTAAAGATTTCGCTGCTACAAGTAGAAGTAAACAGCGATATTAGTATTTTTATTGTTAATTCAGTTAAAATAGGCGCCGATTATAATTAACACAATTAACTTACAATATTATTACTGATGAAATATACCTGCTTGTAAAGTCAAAGATAAATGTATGAATTCAGTTCAAAAGAAATTAGCGACTATTCCAATTCAAAGATGGATTAAAGCTATAGAGTTTGTTGATAAAGAGGCGCCGACTAATAAACCTCTAGCACTTGATTTATCAGAGCTTTATGAATTGGTAGATAAGCAACAACTTGCCAAGCGTAGCAAGCCCTCTTACAAGTGGAAAGTGGATGACCAAGAACGGTGGTATCGCGTTTGGTTCAAGGAATCTAATTTAACAATCCAAATCGATTTGTACTTTGCGAATAATAAATTTCAAATGAATATGTACGAAATAGATGTAGAAACTTGCACAACAGCTTTAAGCATTCTCGACTGGCTTTATCATTCTATGTTAGGTAAAAAATGGGGTTCTCCTGAATTACTTTGGGCAACTATGGAAGTTTTAGATGAAGCTAGTGAGAAAAAATTTGGACGAACTCTCTGTGAAGCTTTGGCGCCAGGTAAACCTTTGAACTGGTCGGCGCCTAAAAAGTAAGGTATATCAAGGCGCGCGCGGGTTAATTTACTCTTATGGTCGGCGCCTAAAAAATAACCAAAACCTGACTGCGCGCGTCAATCCTCTAATCGTCCTGCTTCTCGTTGAGCCTGTAACAACTCCTCAAAGGTACACTGGTAAACTTTCATCAACTTCTCAAAACCCATAGGAGTCATCCGAGGTACGTTTTTAAGTTGCTCCCAATTCCTAACAGTAGAAATTGCTACACCAAGTTCAACGGCTATTTCTTCTGCTCTCTTGCCAACTCTCAACCTTAAATCTTTCATATTCATTGTGCAAACTAGACCATTAGTATTGTACACTTAATGAGTACCAGTTAATTGACTAATACCAATTAATTAGTACATAATAAACAACAAGAGAGGCGGTCTTGCCTGGAAAACGAAACCGCCTCTCTCCCACTTAACATGGAGACCTATATTATGCCTTCTATACTTCAAGAGTTCAAGAATGGGAACAAATGTCCGCACTGTAACCACACTGATTGGTGCTATTCAGTCGGCGATTTAACCGTTTGCAATAGAGGCGCCGAACCAGCCCCAAGTTGGTTTGCAACATCAAAGTCAGACAAAGCTGGCGTTCCATACTATGCCCCTGTGCTTAACAAGGCGCCTCGCCCAATTGGCAGACAAGAATTTATCTACACCGACAATAGCAACAATCCACTAATCAAAGTAGTAATTGTCCGCAAATCCGAATTCTCTAAAGATGTATACCAAGAATATTGGAATGGTATTGGTTGGGCGCCTGCAAAATCTATGTCGTCGGAGATGAAACGCGCGCTCCAACAACAAGTTAGCTGGTACAGATACAACGACCTACTACAAGCAGTTGTAGAAGGTAAGCCAATATTTATCGTCGAAGGCGAAGGTGTCGCTGATGCCCTATGGGATTTGGGTTTAGCGGCTACTACAACCATTGGAGGCGCCGGTAAGTATCGCTCCTATGGAAATTACAAAGAAGATTTAAGTGGCGCCGATATTGTTTTATGCCCCGACCGTGACGAACCAGGCGTTAAACACATGGAGGAAATTAGTAAAGATTTTCCAGGCGCCAAGTGGTTATACGCACCTCCAAGTGAATTCTATTGGTCTAAGTTACCCAAGTCTGGTGGCTTGGATATTAAAGATTGGATTAATGATGGCGCCAGTGTCTCTGAAATCATGGCGGCTATTGGAAACAAATTAGAAGCAGAAACCTTTAGTCCAGCAGGAAAATTACCCGTGAAACCAGTTAACGATGTGACGAGTAATACCGAACGTTTACGATTAGAGTTACTTGACTTGGTACAAGAGACTGATTCAGTAGCGCGCATCCTCAAGCGTTCCCAGATTTGTAGCCGTTACAAAATTACCAAAACTGAATTGGAAGCCTTAATCCAAGAGACACAATATAAACTACAACCACGGCGCCTGAAAGCGTACACATTCGATGAACTACTCGAACTCGAATCAGAGAGCCTCGATTGGTTAATCCCTGAACTCTTACCACGTGGGGAATTGGTTGTTTTAGGTGGGGCGCCGAAGTGTGGAAAAACTTTGATGGCGATTGATGCAGCTTTTGCAATTGCCACAGGTGAAGACGTTTTTCTTGGTCTTAAGTGCGGACGTGGGAAGGTTTTGGTTATCTCCAACGATGAAACTGTTCGTTCAACGAAGGCGAAACTTGTTCGTCGTGGGTTCCGCTTGGGAGATGGGGAAAATCTAATGGTAGTTAGCGAATGGAAAATTAACCAACTCTACGAATTAGAGAAAACAATGGAGGAATTCAAACCAGACCTGGTAATCGTAGATTCGCTCAAATCTATCAGCACAAACTCGGAAATCAGCGAGAATTCGGCAGAATTTGCCAATATTATCTATAACTTCAAAACTGTTCTCAACCGCTTTAAATGTGCGGGCATACTAATTCATCACACCAACAAGAACAAAGAAGCGATGGGTGTTGCTAAACTGCGTGGTTCATCCTCTATTGTCGCTGCTACTTGGGGCGCCTGGATATTAGACCAAATTCCCAAGCAATCACCAGATGGTGGTAAGGGTTTAGTAATTGAACCCAACGACCCTGCTCGTTTGTTGAGCGTGTTTGCGCGCGACATCGAGGGACAGTTATTGAAGTTGGAGTTTAACGGAGAAAACAACTCCTACGGGCGCACCGACATGGAACTAATCCGCGAACAAGACAAACTCCGCGACCGGATATTAGCTGTATTACGCCTTAATAAGCAGGGTCTTAGTGGACGGGAGATTATTGAACTCATGGGGATGACCAAAGAGGAAGGGCGCCCAGTGTACAACGAACTGAACCGCATGGAAGCTAGGCGCCTGATTTCCACAATTAGCTCGAATCGTGATAGAAGAGTGACTTTATATACAATTACTACTGATGGAGAAGTAGTCATAGAACAGCAAGACTCCCCCCCGACCCAAAATGATGAGAATGCTCCTAAAAATCTTGAAACCCCTAAAGAACAAGAATTTCAAGATAGTCATCAAGAAGAAAAAAATAGTCATCAAGAATCCCAAGAACCTCAAGAAATCAATGAAACCTCAGATTTCTCACTTCTAGAAGTAGAGATGGATGGTGATGTAACAGGCTTCATTGGCTGCCACGTAGAAGTACGTAAAATAGATGGCGCCGTCAAACTTGAAGGTGAATTAACAGGCTATGACTCGTTGAATGGAAGCGTCACTATTAAAACAACTGAGGGCGCCATTCATACCGCCCATGTCCGCGAAACCTTTGTCATATAAGGTTTTTCACCACTATTGAATATCCAAGTGCGTAACTCATGCAGTACCCTTGAATACTCGGTTGGTTGAAAATTGGCGCCGTATCCCCAAACATCAGAAACATCTACACATTTACCTGCTCTGAAAATTGAATACGCACTTAATTTAATACTAAACATCTTTTAGCTTTCAACAAGACTAAGAGCAATGATAATAGTTCTCAACTTATGAACTATAGATTGAACGCGACTATAAAACGTTAGTCCATTAATTTAAAGCAATGGATGTGAATAGTTAATTTTTTGGCGCCTGTAATCGGTGTCTAGTTTGGGCACACTAATAATTTTTAATCAGATTGTACTACAAAGTGGAGATAAAATTCATTTAAAAATGGTTTACCCAGAAGTATGGAGCGCCTATTTGTAGATAAAAATAATAACTATTCTCATTTGATGAATAAATAGCGGTTTTGATGAGTATCTACCAAAAGCTTACTGTATAAGGCTTTTATCTGTTTTTATCAGTTTTGACAGGCGCCGTACAGGTGGGGGGAGAGTAGCTCAAAATTTGTGAACAAATTGTTCCCATTTGTATTTTTGTAGTAAGTGTGATGGCACCATCCGTATCTGGGGAGTTTCCACACGTCAAGTAGGCATGTGTAGTAACCATACGTTCATCACTTGCCAGGAACATGAAGCATAATAATCAACTGGCACCATAATACAATACAGCCTACTAACCCTAATAATTGTTCGCTTGCGAGTGGCGCCGTTACAACATTGCTCATCAGTATATAATTTGATGCTCGTATTGAATAAAACCAGGTTTGTTACTTATATACGGAGAATGGGAACAATAATCCTAGACACGTATTAATAAGGGTATGAATTCTAATAAATCAAAGAAAAGTTGGATTGCTATAGGGATAGCAGTCATTTTGGGTTGGTTTGGGGTGAATAAAATAATCGAGGTTACTTCTGCTTATTCGGCACATCAGAAAACACTTGTCGATGTAAAAAGTCTTGCGGATAGTAACAACAACATTAATAATATTCCTAATTTAGAAACTTTAAAATCAACTCAAGCAAATATACAACAGAGCATATCTAAACTTAAGGAAATTCCTAATTTACCTGGCTACCCTTATCAAGACGCTCAAAATAAAATTACTAATTTAAATGATATTTTAGCTAAAATTGATTCTAAAATAAAAATTGAGGATGAAGCTTTAGTCAACTTACAAACTGCACAACGTTTGGATTCAGAAGCAGCTAAACTAGTACAAGATAAAAGTTACTCCAAATCTTGGCAAGAAGCTAGAACCAAGTGGGAGCAATCAATCAGCTTACTTAAAAAAATTTCCGCAGGCACATTTGTGTCTGATACGGCAAAACTAGGAATAACCGCAGTTGAGCGTAATTTCAGCGATGTTGGTACATTTATCACAGGTGAAGAAAAATCTTTACAGAACTTTTCGGCTGGAGTAGAAGCAGCACAAAGAGCGTTTTATTTTACTAAAGATACAACTAATATAACATTACCTGATTTATTAAATGCAAAGTTACAGTGGCAACAAGCTATTAATTCACTAGCTCAAGTTGCCACAAACAGTCACTTATCTACTCAGCTTCAATCGCAATTAGGCGCCTATCGAAACAATTACCGCGAAGTTAGTAAAGCTATTGATGACATTAAGAAGTGTACATCTCAAAACACTAGTTCAGAAATTTCCTGTACACAGAGTATCTCACTCTTAAATATTACTAAACCAGAAACACTTACTGCTTTACTACCATCGCCCCCAACCGAAGAACCAGTAGTTGCTTCAGCGCGCGATTTTGATCATAGTTCTAGCAGATTAAGTGATAGTTATGGCGATACGGAAAGTAGCGATTATACTGATTACTCTGGTGGCTCCAATTACTCTAGCTACAGTAGTGGTTCGAGAGTTTACGTTAGTGGCTATACACGCAGTAACGGCACTTATGTAAGTCCACATTATCGTAGCAGTCCAGGTAGAGCTAGTGGCTTCGGTAGTTTTCGCTCTGGTGGTTCAAGTTCCTAATAAATTAATTCAAATATTAACTATGTTAAGTAATGTAATTGATACAAGGCGCCAATTCTACGAGCAGTACAAAGATATATTTTGTTGGTACGACGTTGATAACTACGCTTGCTACGATGTTTTAGAAGTGGCGCCTTCCACGATAGAACGAGTTCGACGCGCGGCAGCTAGTGTGTGGCAAGTTTTAACTAAAGCTGGCGAAGTCATGAAAAGGTTTGATGACCAGACGCTTGTAGAAGAATTCGACTACCCAGAAGAAACACTGCGATTAATTAGAAGTAATACACAGGCGCCGTTTATTGCCCGCTGCGATTTTGCTCTCACCGACGACGATATTTACTTACTGGAGTGCAACGCCGAAGTAGCCACATTCGTAGTGGAAACCTTTAAAATGAACGGTATTGTTGTTAATCATTTTGGGAAAGCTGACCCGAATATCAATGCTGAATCAGTACTCAAACGCGAGCTTAATAAGTACATTGAGGAATCGGCTAGATATTTAGACAAGGCGCCCGACGAGTGTAACATTGTCTTTGCTGCACTTTCAAAGGCGCCGGAGGATATTGGCACAGTTGAATATCTCAGGTCTTTATGTAAATACTCTTCTCGGTTTTGTGCAGTCGAAAATTTGGAGATGGATGAAGACTATTGTTATGACGACACTGGGGAAATCGTTGATGTTATATATCGTATCTATCCCACAGAATGGATGGTCTCAGACGAAGACCCAAAGTTAGGAGTTGGTTTGTGGAATTATTTTGAACCACTAATATACGCGCGCAAAGTCGCCCTAATCAATCCAGTTAGTTCTTTTGTTCTGCAAAACAAAGCTTTAATGGCTTTAATTACAGAGTTAGGAAGTGATTTTTTTAGTACTGATGGATTAGATTGTAGGAACTTTTTACCAACATTCATGGCGCCAGACCAAATCAAACCTCCTTATGTAGCAAAACCTACCTGGGGACGCGAAGGTAGAGAAGTGCAAATAATTAAAGGCGCCGACGAAGTAATTACCAATCCAGACCCCGAATATACTCATTACGCCAAAGTATATCAACAATATGTAGACTTGCCGTGCGCGTTTACAGAGGGTGAAGAGTATAAATTACAGCTCTCTTGTTTCCTCATCAACGGTATTCCTGAAGGCGTAGCAGCTAGAATCGGCAAAGACGTAATCAGTAATAACTCTAAGTTTATACCTATTGGTTACTGAGAAAAGGAAAGGCGCTTGCAACAATGTTGTTTTTATCATCAGGCAATTCTTTTTTGATTTAGGCGCCATATTTAAATTTGAGTTTATACAGGCGCCGCTTTTAACAACGACTTCTTTATAGACTTTGTATCGACTTATAGAGAATATGGCATTTTAGAGAGGATTCTAAAAAATTACATGTAATGCGCTATCAAGACGGTTGGGCTGTTATTCCTGAAGGCGCCGATAATGTTCCACTTCTAGTTTGTACAAAACAACAGAAAGCTATCCAACAAGGGCGCCAGGTTGCACTCATAACAAAAATGTGAACTCATCATCCACAATCGTCAAGGCCAAATTTGTGACTGGATTAGTTATAGTTAGTAGAAAATTATTTATAATAATGAGAATAATTTTAGATTAAATTGGCGCCTAAAAGTAAACCACCATCAAGACTTACTCAATGGTGGAGTACAATTCATAGAAAGAATTAATCTTCTTAGAATCTCAAAAATGAATCAAATACTAAGTTAACATTTTTATCATAAAATTAGTCCAGGCGCCTATAAATCCACTCGCTCGCTGTTCCATGATAATTTTAAAAAACATAGGTATTTATGGCATCTAAAGGATTCGGCAAAACCCAGCCTACCAAAATCGACAAGTTAATTGGGCAAGCAGTAGAGTATTCCCGGCGTCGCGAACCAGAAGCGCTGGATAAAATCTTTGATAATTTGCCAGTAGAAATGAACAATAAAGTGCTAAAAGGTACTTTGAGAGAATTAAACAAAGATATTGATACCCTTAGCTGGCTGTGCGGATACTTTGCTTCAGAAATCAATAGTTCGGACGATAACGATAAACCCCGTCAACCAATAATTTTGCTATCAAAACTTCTGATGAAATACCGTTTGGCGCCGTTTATTGATTTCATGCCCTACACTGGTTGTCGAATTACTATTATCAATTACGAGAAGTTTGAAGCATTACCAGCCAAAGTGCAACAAGCTATAAACGGCGCCTTTGAGGTATTGGAACGTTCAACAGAAGAAGCACAACAAATTAATGATGCGCTGTTAGCTGAGATGTTGGTTGATTAAGTGGCGCCTTTGATATATTAGAACGCTCCCGATTTTGAAGCGCGCTGTTAAGCGATGCATTGCTGAAATACTAGTTGATTAACGGCGCCAGCATTCTAGATATTTAAATATTTAAATATTTAGATACTTAAATTCGCGCGATATGTAAGCTGCATTTGAGGTTCAGACTAATTTAATAATAAACAACTGGGTTAAGGTTCTTGAGCAAGCTAGCTTTAGAAGCTTCTAGCAAAATACCTTTTTCACAAACATGATGGGTCGGCTTAAGAGCTATAATTACTGCTGTATCAGTTTCACGTTCAATTGTACCAATTACAGTTTCTGTTGAAAACGGCTGAACATAGGCGATATCCACCAACCAATGTTTTTCGTTACAAAAGATTATAGTTGGATAATCAATACTAACAATTGTCCATTCATCTTCTACAACGTAGTAATCAGGGTTATTTGTCAGAAATCTTTGCCCAACGTGTAGCCAACTCAATGTACTACCCTCAGAATTGAAAACATCTATTTTCTTTTTAATATAACGCTTTAGGAGCGACAACGGCGCCACTCGCGCTCCGCTCAAATTTACGAGCGGACATGAATATGTCCCTATACCGGGAAAATTCAAAGTGCATTCATGTCACTAAGCAACGTCGTATATTTGGGCACACTTTTTCTGCTTGATTATTTTTCTTGCTATCTGTGTAATTAGGCGCCCACAAAATAGATTAATAAAGGCGCCTGTTCTTTATACGTCAGTACGATGCAATTGGGCACCGTTACGCTTTTAAAGCACACAACGAAAATACAAGTTTAGACACGAAACGTATTACTTAATTAAGTTAGTAATTAGCGCCAATATTAAAAAACCCTTTGTGAGTTCGACGTATAATAAGCATGATTACAATAAACGCACGATGGATTATTGAGGCGCCGTTAGTTTTTAAGGTGGTTAGATGCCTTCAAGTAAAGTTAGCGTTCTATTTTACAAATGAAGGTTGACCATATAAAGACGTAGATAGCAATAAGGTAAGGATAACTTGAAAAATGTTAAGTTTTGTAAAGTTTAGCATAAAATACTCTAATAGCTAAAGAGTTTATAGCGTCTCGCACTTTACTATGAATAAATAAGTAGGAAAAGATGGGTAAGATTATATACGCATGGAGTAAAAATTACAGGGACGCTATTATTTATGATAGAAAATATAATATATTTACTTAAAATTATTTTTTATGGTGCATTGATTGTAATGTATCATATATTTTTAGGTTTGATGATAGGTTATTTTTTGGGTTTATTTATTAATGGTGGAATTTACATTATAGTTAATCTATTAAAATTAGAATTTGATTTAAAATTAATTGAATTTTTCCCTTCAATCGTAGGTATTATCTTTGCATTGATTGGTTTAATATTAGGGATTACTGAAACAATTAAGAATAGATTTTATTTCTAGTTCCCTCAACCAAGGTTTGTTAGTTTTGATAGTTTCTAGAGTAATTCTAACGTAGCTGATTCAGATACAGGTTGTGAAATTACATACCCAATAACTGTTAAGTAACTCTGGGTGCCCCATGAGTAAGCTCAAATTCAAAATTCTCTTCGATAACTTTGAATTTGAACGTAAATGCAGTTTTCCCGTTATCTGTAGAATATCCTGTAGCGTAGGCTAGTAAGTGGCACCAACTATAAAGTCTGATTTACTTTCTCTCGAACAATTCTAATTACTCTAGGGGGTAATGGTACATATCCTAGGGGAGAAGCAAATCTTTGTCCTTCAGTTAATGACCAATTTAAAAGATATTTTAAAGTAGCTGCTTTATCCGGGTCATCATATTTTTTATAAACTAGTAACCAAGTATAAGCAACAATTGGATAAGAATCGGCGCCAACTGGGTCAGTTATAAACACACGTAAATTATCAGGCAGTGTTGTATTATTTAGTGCTTGAGTAAAAGAGTTTATCGTTGGCTCAACAAATCTCCCTGATTTATTCTCTAAAGTCGCCACCTGTATTTGATTTTGAACAGAAAAAGCATATTCTAAATAACCAATCGAACCAGGAAGTTGTTGTATCTGGGCTGTTGAACCTTCTGAACCTAGGATGCGCCTACTCCCGTAACCCATTTAACAGATTTACCACTACCTACTTTACTTCTCCACTCTCGACTAATGGCACTCAAATGTCTAGTAAATATTTGCGTTGTATTGCTGCCGTCCGCGCGGTACACAACTGTGATAGGTAGTCTAGGAAGACGGGTACCCTTGTTTGCCTTAATAATTGCAGGGTCATTCCAATATTTAATTTTGCCAAGGAAAATATTAGTATAAACTTGTCGTGGTAATTTTAAATTCTTTACGCCAGGTAAATTGTAAGCTATTGTCAGCGCGCGACCAGTTAACGGCAAAGTCATTACACCCCTTTTTACAAGTGCAATTTGTTTATCAGTCATCGCATCATCACTGGCGCCAAAATCTACAGTTCCCTTTATAAACCACTTAACTCCGGCATCGCTACCTATTAGCTGATAGTTCACTTGTACGTTTGGATACTGCTTATTAAACTCTTGGAACCAAGTTTGATATAGTTGCGCTGGAAACGGGGCGCCTGCTCCAACCAAGGTGACTGCATTATTCGGAACACTCGGTGCCGATGTTTTTACTTGATTATTACTATATAAATGTACTACTGAATTTAACGGCGCCTTATTCTTGTTAATCTGAGCTTGTGCGTGGTTAGATACACAGGTGGTGGCGACACCAATAAGTAATAACCCAATTACAGGTAGCAAAGTTTTACGCAATTTGAACATAAATTACCTTAAATCTGTAACTATTGTTAAATAGTTATATTAGTATATATTTATTTCTCCAGTTTTAAAGTACTAATTAGTGATTGTACCATCCATATTTTCTTTGTTACTCGATAAGGCGCCCATACAAATAAACGCTGTCAAGTCATAAATGTAACTAGTATTGAAAATAAATTAATCGTATACTGAGGCACACTTAATCAAATAACTGAATACTCAAATGAATAAAGCTCTCCTAAAGGCTTTTCTAATATCAATGCTATCTCTAACTATGCTTCGAGATGTAGCAGCGGCGCCTACAAAGCCAGATATTAGTTGCCGTCCTGTGTTGTACTTTGGCGGCAAACCAGGAAAGCTCGAAGATATGAACAAAGGTTCCAGAGGTGTTGGAGCAGGACAAAAAATTATTTTGACTTCATCTGACTCAGTTTTACAATCCAACGGGAAATACGCTTTTAACGTTGGATACTATTTATTTGCCAAACCTGATAAACAGGCGCCGTCGTTACCCAAATTTACCAATCGCCTATTTATTGGTAATAAGGAAATTGTTAATCAACACAGCGTTAAGTTTAGTGGTAAAAGGAATGCTGGAGGAGGCGCCATTGAAGCGATTCATACTCAAGTTTATCTGCCAAAGGGAGAAAACGTAGTAGTTTTGTCACTTGATGATGACAAACTTATTGATGAAAGTAACAAAGAAAATAACACTCATAGTTTTACAGTTGTCGTCAAACCATAGCTTGAATTTATTAATGTATAAATACCTATAACTTTAGACATAGATTTTCAAGAGGGAATTAATAGGGATTTTTTGTCCAGTATCAAGCTATTGGTTTTAATTTCCCTACTAATTCCCTACTTGTCGATAGCCTGATATTTTGTCCCATTTGAAGGAGCAAGCAGTGGTGACATCCATATTTATTTATCTAGAGGAAAATAATTCTTTATTCCCAAGCAGTGATGCAGAGCGCGGATAGTATTGCTCTGGGACACCTCGTAGATAAAGCTGTAGCTGCTCTCGAATTTTATAGAGGTGCCGTTTCACGATAAAGCATTACATTAACTACCACATTATCGTGTTACACCAAGCTACAGTGGTGTCTGGTGATGAAACACAAGCTTCCATGAGGCATTTCTGTTTACATAAGTACTACTCATCATTACTGTAAAAGCTTCGCGCCCTTCACGTTTGACCTTGGTCTTTAAGTCAAGGCGCCGTTAAACCAATTATTTACTGCCGTTGATTTTGTCTACGACTTTAGACATATATTTTACTCTAAAAAATCAGCAAGATTTTTTTGTCTACCATATGCGCCATAGTTACATAGCAACAAAGTCGCGAATTTCAATTGTGGTTGTCTACGTTAAGGTACCTGTTGAAACCAGTAATATTTGTTGCTATCCTTTATGAACAACCAGTGGTGGCACACATATCTATCCAGAGAAAATAGAGTTTTATTAATGCGCCTATAAATATAAAAATACAGGCGCCTGCACGCATTTGTTGCGGCAAGCTATATCTTATGGAGAGAGTTATGGGACGAAAAACACCTGTGAGTACCTTTATAAGCTAGCGTTGCAATATGGTTGGGTAACTTTGTTTCACAACAAGAATATGAGGAATATCTTGAAGACAACAGTGAAAATTATACTCCAGTAAATACTTTACTGAGCGTACAATTGTCAAAGTTTGCAGCAGATATTGATTATCGTTGGTTTGACGACGACCAACTTCACGCTTACTACAGTCCATGTGGTCACATACTCATAGCTGATTTAATTAAAAATGTTTCCGGGAATGATATAACTGGAGGCACATTTTTCTCATCGGAGGTTGTTGATGCTTCTGTGGGACTTGGAATTGAGAGCGCAAATGCAATAATACTGCTTTTCGATGAGGATTTTGGGGGTGTTACCCAAAAAACACCTGAACTACCAGTTCAATACATTGGAACTTTTACATGCACCATCAAAGTTACTTTTTTTTGGGAACAAGAAGACGATGATTGAACAAGAACACACTGAAGGCGCCCATTGAACTTATGCCGCATTAAATATATTCTCTTGATGCCATTGTAGTGCCTCTACCCTCGGATAATATTGTTGTTGTGCTGGTAATATTACTGATTCCCCTGCAAATTCCCGCATCAGTTTACAGTTCGCCGCCTCACTCAAAATGCTGTTTGCCGACTGGGAGGCGGCGGCATCTTGTGGAGAATTTTAGACCTACCCCTCATAGAACAGTGCCATTCGCTAAAAGTATCTCGGAAACATATACCGCTACTGTCAGGAAAAGAAGTAACAGAGCAGTTTTTTCCAGCCGCATGAACACGATTAATTTCATAGCAAACATAACTGGTGTAACTGCCTCTGATATCGTATATAGGTTTTTCTGTATCGATGGCTAAAATTTTTCCCCCTTGATAATGAGTGTATGTAAAGTCGTTTTGGTTGAATGGACGCTCTGGTGAGGCGACTTTAAGATCAAGATTGTCGATAAGCCATATAGAACTAGTAGGGCTAACTTGACCAGGGGTTCCGTTTTGCCATTCTTTATCGCAGATAAAATACATCTTTGCTTGTTCGACACTAAGCGCTCCCTTCGACGGTTCCGTTCTTGATGCACAAGTGCGAGGTCTAAGTGTCGTTCCATAAGTGGAAGTCTCAGCAATTACTGTGGTAGGCATTAAAACTGCAAGCAGCATACTGCCGATTATCTTGGGATTAAGCATTATTACAAGACTCTAAAATGTCGGTAGGATATAAGTTTATACTTCTAAAAGTTGATAAATTATGCATATTTATTTAGCACAGCACAAAAATATTATACAACTAGCTACACGGGCGCCACTCACATCCTGCGCTACTAACAGGCGCCTGCAGTAAATTGAAACCAGTATCTCTTTTTTAGATACGAAACGTCTTATTTAATTAAGGTGGTATATCGGCGCCTGTAACTTCATACATTCACAAGCGCGCGAAATATTCTTCTACTCGATATTTAAAAACAATGTCCCAGAACAAGCATCCGTTCTGTTTTACTTGATACACGCCTTCACGCTCTACGCGGTAATCTGTAATTAACCTCTGACGTTTGGCATTACTCAACCTTGTAATGGTTAGAGGAGTCAATTCTGCAATCCTCTTCCGTTCTACAGGTGTAAGAGCGTCCCAAGCTTCCTGCTTGTATTCTTCGTTGTTTTTGAGTGCTTCGATATTTCTTGCCAAGAGGTAGCAGTTTGCAATGCCTCAATTAATAAATCGACGGGCGCCAACTCTAACTCGTCGTCTTCTTCGTCTAGTTCAAAACTCCAAGTGTCCTGATTCTCGTTTTCATCACACTCAACGTCCAAGGAAAATGTTTCTTCTGGCTCTTTCTAAGTATAATTACGCTTCTTTAGATAAAGTTTGTGTATATTAATAAATATTGTATTTAATAATACAATAAAACTGCAACTGTTACTTAAATGATTAGGCGCCTGTAATGGTTGATTAAAAGTAGGCACCATGAAGCACGGTTCATAGCAGAGTCTAAGTAGTTAGACATCACCTACTAAAAAACCTGATAAAAACTGGTAATAACTAATAAAATCATTACCACCATCAGTCTTTAAAATTTCCATTCAGAAATCTATCCATACTACGCTCTGCCAAAGCTGCAATAGTTAGGGAAGGATTAGTGCAGGCACAAGAACCAGGGATGAAGGCGCCGTCAACAACAAACAAGTTACGGTAGCCGTGAACTCGTCCGTAAGGATTACACACGGCGCCGATTGTTGCTCCACCGAGAGGATGAGCAGTTGTATTAGCATCAGGCGGTTGGGCTAAACTTGTACCGTTAGCTTGATTAAAACGTTGGTAAGTATCGAGAACTGCATTTTGGATTTTCTGATTATTAGCTGAGTTTTTAGGCCAAACTAAATTAGCTGTTTGTTTAGAAGCATCATATTTTAAATACCCCTCTGGCTTACTAAGTGCAAGACTTAAAGCAACATAGGCGCCTTCGGGGGCACCAGGGAAAGGAAATTGTTCGAGTACAACAGGAGAGATTGGATTGTCAAAATCCTCAATCACAGTTACAAGACCACCTTGCGTTGGATTAGTTTGTCTAGATGTGGCAACAATACTAAGAGCATCTCCATTATTTCCCCATAACTTCCCTACTTGTTCGCTTAAACGTCGCAATTTACCAGTATTTTTAGCTCGCAGCAATAGTTCAGTAGTTCCAATCGAACCAGCTGCTAAAAATAGATAGCGGCAAACTATCGTTTTCTTGTTAATAACAACTCCTTGCTCGTTAATTTGATTACAAACAACTCGGAAACGATTATTGTCAGCTTCCTCTATTTCCGTTACCACGTGCAGAGGCCGTATTTGCACATACCCAGTGGATGAAGCCATTTTAAGGTAGTTACGATCTAAACTTTGATTTGCTCCACTATTGATACCGTAGAATAACGCGCCTACAATTGTGCTTGGGACTTTTTGTCCAGCGATTTCTTGGCGAACAATATCCCAATCAATATTCATATCATATTTACGTGCTTTTAGATTCGCCTTAGCTGCCTGCTCTAAAACAATGCGACTTGTTAAGTAAAATTGCGTCGCGAGGATATCGTCAGGTATAGCAGATGGTTTGAGTATAGAACGTACTCGTGGATAATAAACCCGATTAAGTTCTTCATAGTCAATGCTACGTGGAAAAACTTGATAGAAAAGTTCTTGAGTTGGTTGATAAGTAATTCCGCCATATATAAGAGAAGTACCACCTACACCAGCTCCTCGCCAAGCAGTAATACCATCACCTACCTTGACATCTAAAACTCCCGTATAGACGTCAATCGGAGTTCCACCTAATAGAGATGGTGTAGTTGGACTTAGCCAGCTAGAGCGACCATCGGGTTTTTGATACGTACAGAAAGTATCGCCTGCATCAGTTATTTCCCATCGGCGCCCACGTTCCAGTACAACTGTTTCGATTCCAGCCTGACCAAGCCGTAAGGAAGCAACTGCTCCACCAAAACCGCTACCAATTACAACAGCTTCTACACGCTCAGTATAACCAGAGGCAAAAGCTTTCTGGAGGTTCAAAACGCCCACGCTTGCAGTCGCTGCTACCGAGGTTTGAAGAAACTGACGGCGCCTTACTCCCCTAGTCATATTCAATTTCCTTATTTTTATTATTTAACAAAGCAAAACGTATATTACATGAATACTTGGATACACACACTTGACTAAAGTTTAGTTATCAACATTTAATTAATAAAAATTGTTAACATTTCGCTCTCGGACTTCAAGCAACGTCGTATATTTAGGCACACTTTTTCTGCTTGATTATTTTTCTTGCTACCTGTGTAATTAGGCGCCCACAAACACTATTACCAAATGCTGGTACTAATAAATTACTCAATAATTGTGCGGTATTTTCTCTTTAACGCAAACCCGGCGCCTACCCGATTAGAACACTTCGATAAAGAAGCGTGCGCTTTCGCTCGATGCACAGAAGCGCGCTCCATGTTGGTTGATTAATAGGCGCCGTTTAAATCAGAGTGCATATCTAAGTACTTAGATATTTAAACATTTATTATATATAGTCGGCGCCATGATTTATTCTTTACTAGCGGCAAACAGTAATAAATGTGTTTTCGCGATTTAACCTTTATATAGTAGACGATTTAATATAGCTTGTCCTGAAGGGTGATATATTTCCAAACGAATAATATTTGGCTGTTGTGGTCTGTAAGAAACTCGATAGCTATATCCATCTTGTTTCCAGGTGTAAACTTGACGATTTTTATTGCCAGATTTTCTTCCATTACTAATATCAATACTCTGCTGCGTTTCTAAATGAATACGCTTAAAATTATATTCTCCTCCATTGTATGTGAGTTGAACACCCCATGTAACATCTTTAAAATAACCACTTGGGTAATCAAAGCTATTTGTAGCAACTTGAGTTTTTGGTAAATATACTTCGGCAGAAGCTGGTGAAATAACACTTGCAAAGGAAGTTAACAACGCTATCGCTGTCAATGAGGCAGTAATGATTTTAGTTTTCATACGTGTTTACTGTATATAATCGTGAAATATTATCTTCAGAACTGTTTATACGGTCTTATTCATGGATTTATGCAGTGATTCTTTGAAATGCTTCGGCGCGGTCTATAATTGCCGAAATTTAATTTGAATATGGTTATTTTCATCATCTATTGTTCCTTTATAGAGGCAGTAAATTTCCAAGCATGGTAATAGCAGGCGCCGTTACACTTTAAACCACGCGACAACAAAGGTTTCTACAAATTTAGATACGATGCGTATTAGTAAGTTTACGTAATCGGCGCCTCTAACTCCCTGCATTGAATTACAAGCGTGCGAAATATTCATCAATCCTGTACTCAAAAACAATGTCCCAGAACAAGCATCCATTCTGTTTCACTTGATACACACCCTCGCGTTCTACACGATAATCCGTAATTAAACCTTCACGTTTGGCATTATTAAGCCTTGTGATGGTAAGAGGAGTTAATTCTATAATCCGGCGCCGTTCTGTGGGTGTAAGAGCGTCCCAAGCTTCGTACTTGTATTCTTCATTATTTTTGAGAGCTTCGTTGATTTCTTGCCAAGACTTGGCTGTTTGAAAAGCTTGAATCAATAAGTCAACCGGAGAAAGCATAACTGTTTCCAAAACAGATACTTTCGAGCTAGTAACTTTAACAGGTGAACCAGTTGGCGGGTATGGTTGGGAGGGCGCCGGAGTTTTGGATACAACGGGGGTTACAAATTTGTAATCTTCAATCAAATCGTCTTTCTCATCTGGTTCAAAGCTCCAAGCTTCTTGTACATCCAACTCTTCATCGTTCCAAGGATTGTACTCGTTGGATGTTTCATCTGTTTCTTCGTCATATTCTTCTACGCTCACTAAGTCTTCATCCCAAGAAACAACAGAATGATTTAACGCTGGTTCCTCAACAGGCGCCTTTTCATCTTCAACAACCACATCAACAGGCGCCGTTTGACTATTAACAACCACATCAACAACAGGCGCCACTTCTTCTAGTACCTCAAGAGTCGCTTCCTCTGATACTGGGGAACCGTATTTGGACTCATAGTAAGCCATCAATGCTTCTTCGAGGATTAATTGCGAGGGTCTACCTTCTTTTTTCATTATCTCCTCAAGGATGACACCAACCGACTGATTATAGATTGGCGCAATAACACACGCGCGCTTGCCATCTGGCATCATTCGCCAGATAGTAGCTTCTTCTGTTTCCTTAGAAGCTCTAAGTTTGTGGCAGTTCTTCATGAATCCGCGAACCTTGTCCTGAGTAATGATGGGCAAGGTCTGCATTTGGGTAATTACCGATTGGTACTTTTTGAGGTTTAGGGCAATTGTAAAAATTGTACGTGGTTCGATTTGCGCTAGTTGATATGGCACAAAAGCACCAAAAGCTTTATCTATCTTCAGATGAGCCTTTTCCTCGCCCTCCCAATTATATTTTCTTAATAATTCTTTATATTCCTGCTTAGTAAGCGTTGCTTTTTGCTCTGCTAGCCACGATGCATGACGCAAGATACGCACTGTTGAGGTGTATAGGGCGCCGATTGGATGCGAAATACTGTCTGCATCGTTCATGAAGTCGTTGAACTGCGATGGAGATATCACTAGTTCATCTAAACTGGCAATGCTGAATCCCTGGAGTTGTGCGACCATAGTAGAGCTTTTTTAATATTTGTGGCGCCTTGTTGTCTTCCCTATTGTTTGGACAACAAGGCGCTTTTGCTATACTAATACTATCACGCTGATGAAATAAACAATTATTGAAAAAATATAGTTAACAAAAATTTATGATATGTTTATTTCGTACAAGTAGCACTTGCTACATTTCATGATAGTGAAATAATAGGAGGAGTATAGTGAAATGTATGTTGTAAAGGTGGATAGTAAAATTCTTTCGGATAGGTTCAAAAAGCTAGGATGGACTACCTACAAGCTCGCACGGGAAGTTAACCGCATCCGCGTTTCACTTTTTGGTGAGGAGAGTAAGCGGACAGGCAGCCTAGTAACCTCTGTAGCAAAAGTGCTAGATAATCCAAATAACTGTAGTTTTAAGAACGTTGAAGCTGCGATTCGGGCAATGGGTGGAGAAGTTGTTATCCGTTGGCAAAACGTAGAAGAAGTCGTTGTAGGGCACGAAGAAATAAAGCTGTGACAGTAGCTTTCCGAGTGGCGTATGCGACGAAACGAGCATAAAAACAAAAGCAAAACAATTAAAACATGATTAGGTGGGCACTTAGTAGTGAATTAATTCTGAAGTAAATATCCATGCAGTAAATAACTGGTTATTTGATACATATTTAAATTATTCGGCGCCCATCATTACCCGTTTTTTTGAGTTATGTTGCATATCTCAGTACACACTTAGAAATAGTGGTATATGTAGCAATCAAAAGCTGCATCTATCATATTCCCCAACGGGTTATACGCAATGAACTTAATCTTCAAAACGCTCTTGCCGTCTCTGGTATACAGTTTTTTATTACTGACTGCACCCGCACGCGCGCAAGTTACGCCTGATACGACGTTGGGGAACGAAGCATCTCGCCTTACACCAAATCAAGTTATTAATGGCGCCAGCACTGACCGTGTTGATGGAGGCGCCCAGCGTGGTATTAATCTGTTCCACAGTTTTAGCCAGTTTAATATCCGTGACGGACAAAGAGTATATTTTGGTAATCCTGCTGGCGTGCAAAATATACTGACGCGAGTAACAGGCGCCAGTGGTAATGCTGGTAACACAGATATTAAAGCCAAGCTAGTTCGTATTTCAGACTCTTCAGGTATTGCTGCTGTAACTACTTCGGGTACTGGTGGTAATATTATCCTTAATATTGATGAAAACTTGGTTCTTCGCACTGGTGGTTTTATCTCTACAACCGCAGGCATTCAACAAGCTGGAGGTGACGGAGGCAATATCACGATTAATACACCATTTATAGTTGCTGACAAACGTGAAAACAGTGATATTACAGCTAACGCTTTCACTGGTAGAGGTGGTAATGTTGTTATCCGCACACAAGGTATTTTTGGTATAGAACCGCGCGTTACTGAGTCAACAGAAACTAGTGATATTACAGCCAGTTCTCAACTAGGTGTTCAAGGAGAAATATCTATTACTGAACCAGAAGTTCAACCAGCACAAGGACTAATCGAGTTACCAGAACAAGTAGTTGATGCGACGAGACAAGTAGCTCAAATTTGTCCAAGACAACCAGGCGCCAAACCATTAGGAGAATTTACCATAACTGGACGTGGCAGTTTACCACCCAGTCCCCTCGAACCACTGACAGGCGCCACTAACCAACAAGTATTAGCCACTTTGGAGCCAGAAAATTCTAATAACAAGGCACCTGTATCTTTAATAAACAATTCCCCTGCTCCTCAAATCGCTGAAGCACAAGGCTGGGTAAAAACTAGTGATGGTGGTGTTGAACTTGTTGCAGTGGTGCCTACTGTTACTCCAAAAAGTAATACAGTTATTGCAAATTGCCCGGTTGTGCAATAAGCTTACGTTTACCACTATATATGTAAAGTTTCTAAGTATAATTACTATTTTTTCTATGAAGAAATTTTAAAAGGCGCCAAAAATAAAAACCACAACTAGTACATGAAGGCACTGTTGTGGTGAATGATTCTAAAGTTACAAACTTAGAATCTCTAGTGAATCATATTGATTTTAGCTTATTAATTATCGGCGCCTACAAATGAAATTCATCTATTGCTGCTGTCGTATATTCTTTTGAGAATTCTATCAGACCAATTTCTTTCTCAAGGTAAGCTTTTACATCTGGAGAAAACTCTCCAAATTTATGAACGTTGGTAATAACAATTCGGTCACAGTAGTTAGGCAAAAAGTCAATAAACGGTAACATCTTTAACCTAATTAAGAACATAGAAACTCTTGTAATAGGGAGATTATCTTTATCATTATCTGAACCACAATCAATCTTGGAACACATATGACTACAGAGCCAATCAATAGAATCAATATCATTCTGATAGTGTAGAAAACCAACTAAAACTTGTAAAAATGAAAGTTTTAATCCCTCAATTACTTTATCAAAGACTAAATCAAAACCTTTTACATTTCTTTCCTCACAGCATTTAATAAAATATTCAATGTACCTTTTTACATTATCGGAACTTTCTTCTGTATCTTTTTCCAACATTTCAGTATATATAATCACGTCAAGTTATTATAAGCTTTATAAATTAGAGGCGCCACTCTTAAGATATGCTACTTTGAGTAAGACTTGGCGACGCGGAAACGACCTTACCACAAGCAAGCAAACCAGATGCAGGAGGTAAGTAAGTAAATATAGACATGTCTTTTTTACTCTGTACGCTTCACTATTATTATTAAGGCTTTTGGCGCCAGTTATTAAGAGATGCGTAAACATAACAAAAATCAATGTAAAGATAATAGCAAGAATGTTTTTTCTTTTAAATAAAATAGGTCTAGCAATGCATAATTATGCAAATCATGTAAAGTTTGTATAAAATGACAAGAAAGACTATCGGTATTTTTGCTTTTACAGCAATATGTACTTTTTTAGGCGCCTGGATATCCAAGTACAATAAGGGTAGGCGCCGTTAAACTTTCAACCACGCTTATCTCAATACCCGTAAATTTAGATACTTGAAAATTTAATATTTAATTAATATTTATAATCGGCGCCCATAACTTCCCGCATTTATAAGCGCGCGAAATACTCCTCAACTCGGTATTCAAAAACAATGTCCCAAAACAAGCATCCGTTTTGTTTAACTTGATACACACCTTCTCTTTCTACACGGTAATCAGTAATTAAACCTGTACGCTTGGCATTACTAAGCCTTGCGATGGTTGGAGGAGTCAATTCTATAATTCTCTTGCGTTCAACAGGTGTTAAAGCATCCCAGGCTTCCTGTTTATATTCTTCATTGTTTTTGAGTGCTTCGTTGATTTCTTGCCATGATGTGGCAGTTTGCAGTGCCTCAATTAGTAAATCGACGGGCGCCAACTCTAATTCGTCGTCTTCTTCGTCTACCTCAAAACTCCAAGCATCCTGCAAATCCTCGTCTTCATTACACTCTTGCTCATAAGAAAATATTTCTGACGACGTAAAATTTTCTGCGGTTACGTAGTTTTCATCCCAAGAGAAAACAGAATTACTATTAGCTACTTCCTCTGAATGCATGTTAGGCGCCTCTTCATTTTCAGAGACTACATCAACGACGGGCGCCTCTTCATCAACAATAACCACATCAACAACAGGCGCCGCTTCAACAACGACCACTTCAACATGTGGTGCCGTTTCATCTTCAATATCAACAGTAGGTGCCGCTGCATTACCAACTACATCAACAACAGGCGCCTCAATAGATACTGAGAAACCGTATTCAGATTCATAATAAGCAACCAAAGCTTCCTCGACGACAGACTGCGCGCTTTTACCAGACTTATGCATCATTTCTTCGAGCATGACACCGACTGCTTGGTTGTAAATCGGTCCAATAACGCACGCGCGCTTTTTATCTGGCATCATTCGCCAAATGGTAGCTTCTTCCGTTTCTTTGGTTGCTCTTGCTTTGTGGCATTTCTTCATCAAACTACGAACCTTGTCAGCGTAATGATAGGCAAGGTTTGCATCTGGGTAATAACTGACTGATATTTCTTGAGGTTAAGAGCGATTACAAAGAGGGTGCGCGGTTCGATTTGCGCCAACTGGTATGGAGCAAAGGTACCAAAAGCTTCATCTATCTTCAAATGAGCTTTTTTTTCGCCCTCCCAATTATATTTTCTTAATAATTCTTTATATTCCTGCTTAGTTAGCTTTGCTTTTTGCTCTGCTAACCAGGATGCATGACGCAAGATACGCACTGTTGACGTGTAGAGGGCGCCAATCGGGTGCAACATACTATCTGCATCGTTCATAAAGTCGTTGAACTGCGATGGGGATATTGGTAGTTCATCTAAACTATTAATGCTGAAATTCTGAGTTTGTGTAAACATAAGAGAGCTTTTTTTATTGTGGGGCGCCTGTTTGTAATCCTTTGGGGAATGTAGCAGGCGCCTTGTTTTTTGGAAATTTAGGTTTTGGTTGTTATAAAAGCGTTTGGACGATTCCTAACTCCCAAGTCCTTTACAAAAATTGTATTACAAGTCAGACTTTGATTTAATTAGCTTAACTTAATTTTACAATCTGCGTCCAGTTCATGCTTATATTACAATATAAGAGACGATTTATGTCTAGTCAAAGATGAAATAAATTGGAGTGTTGTGTTTGCATGTACAAAACTTTGATTAGGTGGAGACTTCGAGAAATAATGGCTAGGTACAATATCAAGTCCAAAGACCTAGCTTCTGAACTGGATATCAGTGCCAACGCGATGTCCGCACTGAGAAAAGCTAAAACCATGCCGCGCATTGATGGGCTTGCATTAAATTTGATGTGCAACGCATTGAACGAACTAGCAGAAGATTTGGAGGCGCCGATTACCCCAGGAGATTTGCTCGATTATTCTATAGACCCAAAAAACCCACCTGATGCCGATAAGGTCTTTAGTCTTATAAAACGTAAGAGAGCTAGACGCAAAAATTTGCTTAAAGAGCAGGAAAACGATGCTGCTCATGAGTCAAAGCTAACTCCTGAACGAAAAGGGGTAGCATGATTAAAAGCACGCGCCATCACACTTTTTTATACACTATGGCATCCTTATAAGCATGGATAGTAAAATACTTAATTCAAGGTTTAAAAAGCTTGGCTGGACTACATATAAGCTCGCACAGAAAGTTAATCGTATCCGCGTCTCAATATTTGGAGAGGAAAGCAAGAAAACAAGCAGCTTGGTCACGTCCATAGCAAAAATTTTAGATAATCCCAACAACTGTAGCTTTAAAAATGTTGAAGCTGCTATTCGGGCAATGGGGGGAGAAGTAATCATTCGTTGGCAGTCCGGTTAAAGAAGTTGTTGTAGGGCATGAAGAAATAAAGCTATGATTTACTGGCGGTTGAGAGTATTAATGGCTGATAAAAAGATTACAAATCGGGAATTGGCAGAACTTTCAGGTGTTCATACAACTTCTATTTCAAGGTTAAAAAATGTTGATGAAATAAGACAGATTAGCGGCAAAGTCCTTAAGAATCTTTGCGATGGATTATCAAGAGCTTATCGTAAACGTGGCGACAATCAAATTATTGCTCCTGGGGATTTATTGGATTACACTTATGACGGTGATGACTTAAACATTTAATACATAACTACTTAACTGTTCAAGAGAAGGCGCCTCTTGTAAGCTTCTTTCCCTTTACCTACACATAACTCTAATCGTAATAATTAGTTACATTTATAACAATGGCAATACATTTGGTTATATAAGAATAAATCTATGGATACTAGAAAAATTTTGATAGCAACTAAAACTTATCCATCAATCAGCAAAAAATATAGAGAAACAGTTTGTACAGCAGGGGTTTTGCTCAGTGATGATGAAAAACCATTACAGTGGATTCGGATATACCCTATTCCATTTAGATATATTGATTTTGATCAACGATACCCAAGATGGTCAATCATCGAAGCTGATATAGAAAGAAACGATAAAGATTTTAGGGAAGAAAGTTATCGGATTAATCCGAATACCATCAACATCGTTAGAAAAATAGGCACATCGAATAATTGGCAAGAGAGAAAATCGTTACTGCTGCCATTAAAATTTGATTCTATTAAACAAATAAAAGAGCAAAATAAGTCATTAGGAATTATTAAACCATCAAGTATAAACAAATACTACTGTAAACCTACTAAACGAGAATGGGCGCCGAAACAGCAAGCAGTATTAGACCAACAGGATTTATTTGAGGAATCGGTTGATTTAGAGAAAATTCCTTACAAATTTGGATACGAATTTACTTCAGTTGCAGGCGAAAAACATAAATATTCCATAAGTGACTGGGAAATCATGCAGTTATATAGAAATTGTCGAAATAACTCCAAAGCGAACAGCATGGAAGAAAAAGAACAAGAATCATTAGTAAAAGTAAAACAAAAGCTAGAAGAATTAGCCAAAAATAACGATTTACACTTTATTGTTGGAAATCTTAAAAATCATAAGAATTCTTTCATGATTATTGGATTATTTTACCCACCAATAGTACAATCAGAACAGTTAAGCTTATTTTAGGTAAATAACAATGATATGCAAGGATATTAACACTAATAATTACATTCTCACATTTGGTTACGGTAATAGAAAAGACTACGATGAATTTATACAGTATTTAAAATCATTCGATGTTAGATACGTAATTGATGTACGTAATTCTCCGCGCGCGTGGAGTCGGAAGTGGTACGGTCAAGAAATACAATCATGTTGTGAATCTCAAAATGTCAAATACATATCAATGCCAGCTTTAGGTAACACCAGTGGTAACAGCAAATGGATTCCTCCTTCAGCGTCATTGGCAACACAAGCACTAGAAGAAGTTTCTAAAATAATTCAATCGGAAACTTGCCTTTTATTATGTGCCGAGTTACAAAGCGCAAGATGCCATCGTACAGAAGTAGCTTTGAAGTTGCATGAGCTTACAAAACTACCTGTTCGCCATCTAGAATAATGTGGCTAATTTTGAGGCGCCCAATATAGCTGGTTACTGCTCAAAATATAATAAATAGACTGCTTCACGCTTACATTTTATGGCGCCGTAGTAAATTTGATTTCGGAGCAAACATTCATGCAGTAAATAACTTGTTATTTGATATCTATTTCAATTTAAGGCGCCTATCATTACCCGTTTTTTTGAGTTATGTTGCATATGTTAGTACGCACTTGGAAATAGTGGTATATGTAGCAATTAAGAAGCTGCATCTATTCTCCCAACGAGTTATACGCAATGAACTTAATCCTCAAAACGCTCTTGCCGTCTCTGGTATACAGTTTTTTATTACTGACCGCACCAGCGAAAGCGCAAGTTACGCCAGATACGACGTTGGGGAACGAAGCATCTCGCCTCACACCGAATAAAATAATTAACGGCGCCCCTGCTGACCATATTGATGGAGGCGCCCAACGGGGTATTAATCTGTTCCACAGTTTTAGCCAGTTTAATATTGGTGATGGGCAGAGAGTGTATTTTGGTAATCCTGTTGGGGTGCAAAATATACTGACGCGGGTAACAGGCGCCGGAGCTTCAAATATTTTGGGGACTTTGGGGGTGGATGGCGCCGCTAATTTGTTTTTGATTAACCCGAATGGTATTTTGTTTGGTCAAAATGCTTCTTTAGATGTGCGGGGTTCGTTTGTAGGAACAACTGCGAATGGCGTTAAGTTTGGGGACTTTGGGGTGTTTGATGCTAGTGATAAACAGGCGCCTGCTTTGTTGACAGTGAACCCTTCGGCGTTGTTATTTAATCAGATTAATTCAAATGCTGCTATTCAAAATAATTCAGTGGCGCCTGTAGATGTAAATATGTCAGGTTTAAGAGTCCCTGACGGTAAAAGCTTGTTACTTGTGGGTGGAAGTGTATTAATTAATGGTGGCGGAATTTTTGCCCGGTCGGGAAACGTAGAGTTAGCTGGTTTAGCTGCACCTGGAAATATTGGATTAAATATTGCGGGTGATAACTTCAGTTTGACGATACCTGATAATATTGACCGTGCGAATATATCTCTTAGCAACAATGCTGAAGTTAATGTTAGAGGTAGTAATAACGGCAGTGTCAAAATTGATGGGCGTGATGTTAATTTGACCCAAGGTAGTAAAATTAGGGCAGGTATAGATATAGGTTTAGGAACACCCAGTAGTCAAGGTGGGAATATTATTATTAATGCTACAGAAGCAACAACGCTAACAGATGGTAGCTTTATTGCTAATATATTACAAGAAACAGCATTTGGAAAAACTGGTAATATTAATATTGCTACAAAAACTTTAACGCTAAGTAACGGTGGATTTATCAACGCCAGTAACTTTGGTACAGGTAATACGGGAAATGTGAATATTAATGCTAGTGGCGCCGTTCTAATTACAGGGCAAAAAGATGATTTAGCAAGTGGAATAAGTAACTCTGTATTAACAGGCGCAATCGGCAATAGTGGTAATATTAATATTAAATCAGGCTCTTTTACTTTAAGTAATGAAGCTTTTCTCGCCACTGGGAGTTTTGGACAAGGGAATTCTGGGAATATATCGCTACAAGTCTTAGCTGGCGTTGAACTTTCACATGGTTTTATATATAACAATATTGGAGAATCTGGTATAGGTAACGGCGGAAAAATTAGTATTAATGCTATGAAGCTATCTTTAACGGATAGCTCACAAATACAATCGCGCGTTGAAGCTAGTAATAATACGAGTATATCTGGCGGACAAGGAAATGCTGGTGATATTAATATTAATGTGCAAGGTGATATAAATTTTTTCAAACCTAGATTAGGAGAAACTAACGGAATTGTTAGTCAAGTAGATGCAGGTACTATAGGCAATGGTGCCAATGTTACTATTAATGCTGGCTCGTTGTCCATTTTAGACGGTTCAGAAATTCAAGGAAGCACTAGAGGTAAAGGTAATTCGGGTAATATTACCATTAATGCTAAAGATAATATTTTGTTAGATGGTACAAATGGTAATACTTTTAGCCGTATTATTAATTCTGTTCAAATCAATGGTGAAGGCAATGCAGGAGATATACAAATTGCGACAAGGACGCTAAATGTCAAAAATGGAGCTTTCATTACAAACAGCAACACTTTTGGGAAAGGTGATGCAGGGAATATTATTATCTACGCACATGAAACTATCAATTTAGATACATTAGTGCGTATCAATAGTGATATTTCTAGAAATGCGGTTGGCAACGGAGGTGAAATATCAATCAAAACTGGAACACTAAACTTGAATAATGGTAGTGAAATATCAAGCGATATGTCGGGTGAGGGTTTGGCTGGTAATATTATGATTGAAGCGCGAGATAGCGTACTTCTTGATGGTGTTTTCAGTGACGCAGGTAAGTTTTTTGGCAACAATTTAGATTTTGATGGAATAACTGCTATTAGTAGTGACTTGCTAGAAGGTGTGGGTAAAGCAGGAAATATACAAATCATTACCCCCTCATTGCTTGTTAGCAACGGCGCCCAAATTTCTAGCAATAGTTCAGCAAGGGGTGATGGAGGTAATATTACAATCACTGCTAACAATAACGTTAGTTTTATAGGTTTTGGAGGTAGAGAAAATTATAGTAGTCAAGTCTCAAGTGTTATTGCTGGTGGTATTGGTAATGGTGGTGATATTCGTATAAATGCAGGTGATTTATTAGTTAAAGATGGGGGTGCAATTAAAACAAATAATAGCGGGGAAGGAAATGGAGGAAATATTTTTATGAATGTGAGGGATACGATTACATTTGACTCGATAGGTGGAAGAGGCTTACCTAGCAGAACTGACACTTTTGCAATTAATGGTAACGCAGGTAATATTTATGTGAATACAGGTTCGCTGTTTTTAACCAATGGTGGTAAGATGTCTTCTCTTCTCTTAGAAAGTAAAGGGAATGCAGGTAATATCGTTATTAATGCTCGCAATACTGTCAAACTTGATGGTCAAGTTAAGGACGTAAATATTTTTGATGGTAATGTTATTAATGTTATTGATGTAAGCAGTGGTTTGACTACTGCTTTACTTGATGGTGAAGGTAGTGGAGGCAATATTGAAATCACAACGGGTTCGCTCGAAGTTTCCAATGGCGCCGAAATTACTAGCAATACATCGGGACGTGGCAACGCCGGTAACATTATTATTAATGCTCGCTCCGGCGTAACTTTTGACGGTGGTAAAGATGGTTTATTTACTGCTGCTACTAGTTCTACGCTTGATAACACAGGTAATGGTGGTGACATTCGCCTTACTGCTAATTCACTATTTTTAAAGAATGGCGCCTTCCTTGGTGCTGCTAGTAGTGGAAATGGTTCGGCTGGTAATATATTTATCGATACCCATGATGTTGTTGTACTCGATGGCAGTGGTAGTAAAAATTTACCAAGCCAAGCTACTACATTTGCATCAGGAACGGGGAATGGTGGAAATATTGAAATTAAAACAGGAACACTTCGGTTAACTAATAGTGGTCAAATTTCCACTTTTGCCAAGACCAACGCTGGAAGTATAGATATTTATACTCGTGATGCTGTTATTGCTGATGGTATTGATAAGAATAATATCCAAAGCGGCGCCTTTAGTGATTTACTTTCAGGGGGTGTTGGCAAAGGTGGGAATATCCGAGTTACCACCAATTCTTTCACACTAAGCAACGGTGGGCAATTTCGTGCCAGCAGTTTTGGTACAGGCAATGCTGGAAATATTTTAATTAATGCCCGTGATACTGTGAGTGTAAAAGGCGCCGTCTCCAATGCTGTTATTAGCGGTGTTTTTACTACCCTAGAAGAACAAGCTCAAGGTCGGGGAGGCAATATTGATATTAATACAGGTTCGTTGTTTATGAATGGTAGCGGAAGAATTAGTACATCTACTTTAGCCACTGGTAATGCTGGAGATATTACTGTTAATGCTCGTGAAACAATTAATCTTGATGGCAAAGGGCGCGGTAATCAAATAGGTGGTATTTTGAGTTCAGCATTTACAGGCGCCAGTGGTAATGCTGGTAACACAGATATTAAAGCCAAACTAGTTCGTATTTCAAACTCTTCAGGTATTGCTGCTGTAACTACTTCGGGTACTGGTGGTAATATTATCCTTAATATTGATGAAAACTTGGTTCTTCGCACAGGTGGTTTCATTTCCACAACCGCAGGTATTCAACAAGCTGGAGGTGACGGAGGCAATATCACAATTAATACACCATTTATAGTTGCTGATAAGCGTGAAAACAGTGATATTACAGCTAACGCTTTCACTGGTAGAGGTGGTAATGTTGTTATCCGCACGCAAGGTATTTTTGGTATAGAACCGCGCGTTACTGAGTCAACAGAAACTAGTGATATTACAGCAAGTTCTCAACTAGGTGTTCAAGGAGAAATATCTATTACTGAACCACAAGTCCAACCAGCACAAGGACTAATCGAGTTACCAGAACAAGTAGTTGATGCTACAAGACAAGTTGCTCAAATTTGTCCTAGACAACCCGGCGCCAAACCATTAGGAGAATTTACTATCACAGGACGTGGTAGTTTACCACCCAGTCCCCTGGAGCCAATGACAGGCACAACTACAACCCGCGCGCTCGCTACTTTACAACAAAATGTAACTATTCAGGCACCTGTATCATTAGTAAAAAATTCCCCTACTCCTCAAATCGTTGAAGCGCAAGGCTGGGTAAAAACTGGTGATGATGGTATTGAACTTGTTGCAACGGCGCCAGTAGTTACTCCAAATTCTATTAAAACTAGTACTAATTGTCCTGTTGTCCAATAAATTATTTGTATTACGTCATTCAAAGCTGATTAAAGGCACCAAATCTAAATTTAATAAATTTGGTTTATTTTGTGGCACCGTTTATAACTATAAAGAGAGTTCGGCGCCAATATTCAAAACACGAATGTAAGTCCGACGTATAGTAAGCGTGATGACCATTAAGTTAAAACATGGATTTATGAGGGTGCCGTCAGTCTTTACAGTGCATTAATGGCGCCATGAACTTAAGAACGTAGAATTTTAAAACTAAAGGATGACCATATAAAGATGCAGACAGGTATGTTGTAATTCAAACTTTCTACCGATGTACTTATAAAATTAAAATATCTAACATGACCGTATAAGTAGTCAATGAAACATCGTAAACCCTGAAAATTACTTGTATTTCATGAACATTAGTAACAAAAGGAATAAAACAATGAGTAGCCTAATCAAAAATATTAATGCATTTGAATTATCAGTTGATGAGCTTGATGCTGTTGCTGGCGGTTTTGCGAGTAATACGAATCTTCAAAAATCTATATTAGATACTTTCAAAGGGCAAAACTTACCTTTCTCTCAACCAAGTTTTTTTAATTTTGATAGTTTCCAGAATAATTCTAATGTAGTTATTTCAGATACGGGTTGTGAAATTATATACCCAATAACTGTTAAGTAACTCTGGGCGCCACTTGCTACGCTCAGAATATCTGTGCCCAACTTTTTCTACAGCAGGCGCCTAATTTGCTATAAACGTTCTAATGATTAACAGGCGCCTCAAAACTCAATGTATAAATACCTAATATCTAATTACTACAAATTAAATCTAAGGGGTATTGGGGATTACAGTTGATTCGCCTAAATCAACAGTTAAACTGGGTGTTATATATTTGTAATTGATAACTATTGACTTAGTGTCAGTTGGAATTTCGGTTATATGATTGACATTAACTAAGCCTGGATAAAATACCTTTGACCAGTGACCATCATAAAAACTGGTATTGGAAATTTTTTCTCCATCTCCAAAACCACTTAGAAGCGTCTTGCTTGGCAAATTAGATTTCACCATGAAACTTATTAGAATTGGATATTCCACCAAACTACCTCCATCAACCCAGTGTTGATTGAATAACCCATTAGAAACAATTCTATTTTGGTGCCCGTATTCTAAAATTTTTACTTCCAACTTTGTAGGGGTAAAAGTAGCGAAGCTGTCACCAGCCGCCATGCGACGGCTGTAACCTATACCCAAACTGGATAAGGGCAAAAATT
>NZ_RSCL01000053.1 GCF_003991905.1 Dulcicalothrix desertica PCC 7102
TCACTTTATGCGCGAAATCATGAGTCTGAAACCCCTATAAATTCGTTTCCAGAATTTCGCTTTATCTGCGAACCCATAAAATTTTGTCTTAGATTAATCTTATTCCGGTTATCATATTAACCGGAATAGAAATTGTAAGCATAAGTAGAGTAGGCGCCTTGAAAAACATACCTGAAGTCGTAATAATCCCCTTATTTCAAGAATCTACACCTCAAATGGCTCCTACCGCTTGTACAGATTTACGAATAATCCGAATTAATGAATATTTAAACGCACATGACCTGGCGCCGCTTACTCAAAAAGCTTATCGTCACGACTTTAATTATTTTCTCAAATGGACTTCGACCGCATGGGGAGACGTAGACGCGGATAAAATAACAGAATTTCAAAAATACCTGATGCTACATAAGTTTGGAGCAAAGCAGAAAGTATTAAGTGACGCAAGCGTTAGAAGAGTATTGGGAACCATTAGTAACTTCTTCGGGTGGATGTACAAGAGTGGCTATATAGCTAAAAACCCAACTATGGAAGTAGAACTTCCCTTACTGCCAACCAGTGAAACCCAAAAACTAAGTGATGAAAGCTTCAAAGATATATTAAATGCGGTTGCCTCTTCAAATCATCCAAAACGGAATCTAGCATTAATAGCAGTGCTATGTCATCGATTACGTCCAGGCGAACCAATCAATTTAGATGTTAAAGACTACGATGGGCGCCGATTACATATTAGTTCCTGCAAGCACGTAAGCAAAGAGTATGTAAATTTAGACGATTGGGCAAAACAATTATTGGATGATTATTTAAACTGGCGCCAATCCAACGGTGAAGCGTTACAACCGAATAGTCCATTGTTTTTATCTCACTCCAATCGTAATGCTGGAGAACGCATAAGCTACGATACGGTGCGTAAATTAGTAGATAAGATTAGGAAGAAAACAGGGATTCACTTCCGCGCGCTTCAATTTGGCGCCAGTTAGTAGTAACTCTTTGTAACTACAGCGTGAACATGTAATATTTAAGTAATTAAATTATTGATAAAGCAATATGAGCGAGATTAATCAAATTAGTGTCGCCAAAGACTACAGTAAATTCGTTCCTTTTACGGCGCGGATGATGGCTGCGATGAGAGCGCGCGAGTCTATTCGAGAAGATAGATTGTTCGATGATCCCTTCGCTGCAACCTTAGCAGGTTCCGAGGCGTTTCAACAAGTTGATCAACAACTTAAGAAACAAGATCAAGCTTATGTTGCTGTTCGGACTCGTTTCTTTGATGACTTCCTTTCTCTAGCTACTGCACGCCAGGTTGTTATTTTGGCATCTGGATTAGATAGTCGTGCCTACCGCTTACCCTGGATGGGAGAAGTTGACGTATATGAACTCGACTATGTGGAGGTGCTAGCTTATAAAGACGCTCTCCTCAAAAATACAAACATGTATTGTAAACATCACCTAATTGCTTGCGACCTTACCCAGTCCTGGGAAGAAAAGTTGTTGGCAGCAGGGTTTTGTCCTCAATCTCCATCAGTTTGGTTGATCGAGGGTTTACTCATGTATTTATCAGAAGCACAAGTTCATGCTCTGCTCCAATCAGTTTCTAATTTATCAACTCATGGCAGTGAGCTTGGAGTTGATCTGATTAGCGTCAAAAGTTTGGAGTATGAACCTTACAAAGGTTATTTCCGCTTTGGGTGCGATACTCCAGAAGAGTTACTAGCCCATTATGGCTGGCAAGCTCTTGTTACCCAACCAGGTGATGAAGGCGCCAACTTCGGTCGCTACGTTGAGCAATCACCTCCCCGTGAAATTCCCAACGTAATGAGAGCTTTTTTGGTGAAGGCGAAGAAACAAGATGGACAATTACAATAATTTGTAAAACTTTCAAGCAAGTTCATTTTTGTACCTATGCAGACAAATCCTCAGTTGGCGCCGGGTATTTATTCACTAGTTTCGTACTGACACTAACTATATCAAGTTGGAGGCGCCTTCAAACCAAATCTTCCAACAGTGCTATAATCTTACCCTGTGCGTTAGCACGGTTATCATCGTAAATTATCAAAGTGTTTAATACTCGTGTGGCGACTTAACTTTTGCACGCTGCGTACATATCCTTCGGAAGCATTAGCGCAGCCGTCACCGATGAATAATGTAAATAAAACTACCAATGCGATTGGAAGTAGACTAAAATCTTTATGATTATTTAGTAATATAAGTTTTCATTAAATAATCAAAGTGCTTAATTTGTTTGGCTGTTTGTGGTGTAGGCTGAAAACTCTTGCCATTATATAAAAATACTAGCTGATACATTTTAGAATTTGGTAATTTGCCATTTACTTCATTACATTGAGATTCAGGTATTTTTTTAGCATTACTGATTCCGGCTCTAACATTGAGGATGATATCTGTCGTACCATCACTATTTATATCTCGTCCTGAAAACTTAGTTATTTTTATATCTCGGAATGGAGGTTTACAATTTCCAAGATTATTACTCACTGATAATAGTGTTGTATTTTTATGTGTTTTATTTTCAAAATCTATTAAAGTTAGCCATTCAGACTGTGAGTTAGCACTATAATATTCATATTTACAAATAACATTGCTTTGGTTATTTTTAAATGGTACTTTCAAACAATTATTTAGTCTTAATCCGGATTTATACCATACAAATGACCAACCTTGACCCGAACGACGCAGTAACATACTACCACCGTAAAAAAGGCTGCGTGGTTCGCTTGTAGCTTCTATATCAACTAAAGCTTCTTTAACACCTGGTTTACTAAAGCTACCGTAGATAAATCCTTCTACTCTAAATATATCTTCATTAGTAATCGATAAAGAAATACGTTTTTTAGCTTCGCGTGCGCTACATCCAAGTCTATCTTCTCCTGACATATTTTCTTGCACCAAGATATTATTTTGTCCACAAATATTTTTAAGCATTTCCCTGACTTCTGTTTGGGAAGGTGTAGCTGTATCCTTAGCAAATACAGGTAAACTAAAAATATTAACCCCAAAAGTTAAGCAAGCTGTCAGCCAGATAATTTTTATTCTAAAAAGCATATTATTACATGCATATATTCATCTTAGTAATTATTACTATATTTTCAGTAAAAACCAGGACAAATCAAAGCTAAACAGGAAACATGTAAGAAACCCGGTGTTAGGTGCTGAGGAGAAAATTAACGACGGGCGCCCATCTCAAATCAAATCCGCCAATATATCAGTCATTTCTTTCTGTAACTTCTGTCTATTATCGTCATATTTCATAACAGTATCAGGTTTTGCATGACGACTAAATCTTTGTGTCGCACGGTAATTACCGTTATTCTTATCAAGCACAGTAGTAATAGAACTATGTCTTACCCTATGAGGTGACATCTTTTTAGTAATACCTGCTTCCTTGGACAATTCATCAATCAGGCGCCTTATTGCTTCCCCACCCAACCGTGTACCGTTACCGTTATAAGCAAGCACAGTAAATAGAGGCGCCTTCAATTTAGTACTACTACCACAAGCAATCAACCAATCGGTAATTGCTTCAGTTGTTTTAAAACTAAGGTCAATAGTAGTTTTTTGAGTACCTTTGCCCTTACCTAATATCCTTAAAGTTTTAGCTTGAGCATCAAAATCACCAACATTTAAACTACAAACTTCTCCCCGTCGCAGCGCATTATCCCAAAGCAACCGCAAAATAGCATAGTCACGTTTACCTTTTAATGTTGCTCTATCTATTTGAGAAATAACGCGCGCGTATTCAGAGGATGGAATTCCAGTAGTATCTCTGTATGATTCAACCTTCTCACCTTTAATATCTTCCAAGGTGTAGAAACACACCCCCAACTTTCGCCCCATCGTTGTCAAAGATTTTATTGCACTCAGGCGCCGATTCACAGTTGCTTCTGAAAGTTTCTTTTTATTTATCAAGTGCGCTTTGTATTTAAGGACTACCCCGACAGCGTGAGATTGTTCCAACTGTAAAAACTCTAATACTAAATGCTGGTTCGGCAGGCGCCCAGTAGTGAATTGAAAAAAATCTTTCAGGTCTTTCTCATACGCGCGCTTCGTATTTGGCGAACGGGTATCTGCAAGCAACTGGTCAATAACATCCGTGTCTTGGTCAATAGGAAAATCAACAAGAGGCGCCAGTTGTGCAGTTTGTATAACTGTGATGCTTGAATCGGTCATAATTTCAAACGTATCTATCGAAATTATAAATCCCTTCAGTGGTTTTAAATCTAAGATTTTTGTAACTACACAAACAATTTCTGATTAGCGCAGGACGTGTTTATACTCTTTATTCATTGCCATTTTGTACTAATTTAAACTATATTTGTGAGGTTTTGGCGCCTGAAACTTTGCTATTCTAGTTAACAGGCGCCTTCATTTAGGACAACTGCGCTTTGAATTTTTAACTAGTAGATTTTGGACAAAACACTGGAAGCATTGATATGCGTAGGAAAAATGATAGTGCGGAAATATCCATTATCACACTAGGTCTAAAGTACTAAAAATTGCTAGAAACGAAGTTACATTATCTCGCTTTAAAACTTGTGGCGCTGCCAATAAAGCAGGGTACAAAAATTTAAGAACGCGCGTTGGTTTTACTCCAAAAGGCGCCTGACTCCAAGGATTCAGAAATTTGATTCTACTTTTTAGTATGATAGACAGCGATTCGCTCAGTTTGAGCAATAACGAATAGTCTCGTTTAAACACTATGTTGAAAAGCTCTTATGTCAATCGAAGATCAAAGATTATTTTGTTGTGATACTTGTGAAAATCATCAAACGGTTAGGTCTTTCGGAACCTGCCCAAAATGTAACAAAACATGGAATGGTGAATTTGGTAGTGAAAGGAGAAATTACCTAAATAATGCCTGGAACATATGCAACACCTGCTCACAAAATTATGGACTTTGTGTAGTATGTTGTTCAAGGATTCCACAGAATCGATTAAGTTAAAATGTAAAGGCGAAGAACCATTGGGAGACAGTACTTTTTGTTAAATTTATGAAGTGGCGCCTTCAACGAAGAACATAAAAACGAATTAATATACTTAGTAGTATATATTGCCTGGTACAAAAACTTAACACCAAGGGGAAAGGTTTCTTTGTGATAATCAAAAAAGTAAGCCTAAAACCTTTATATTGTCATGGCAAGTAAAAGCAAAGGATTTAAAGAACTAGTGCAAGAGAAAAAAGCTTTACAGACAAAGCGGCAATTAGCACAAAAATTTATGAGAAAGGTTGAAGAAGGAGAGTACGGAGATATAGACGCAGAAGTCATCGTTGAACCGGAAGGATATGAGAAAATGTCAGACGTACTGCTACAATTTCTCAAACCATATTTAAATGCAGGTAAAACTTTGAAGGAATATAAATCCTTAGTGATGTTAGGTATTATAGCTTGGAATGCATCAATAATGCCGCCAGAAAAACAGGAAGAAGCAGTATCAATACAACTACCAAAAATAGTTGCAAAAATGCCGAAGAATATTAGAAGCGATATGACGTCCGTCATCAACGAGTTAATGGAAAGGAAACAAAAACATTTTAATGAAATAAAAAGATTAATTTTAGAATATACTGTTGAGCAACAGGGAGAAGGTTTTAATTTATCTGTAGTATCGAGTTTAATTAAAAATAGTTAGGAATAATCGGTGCCACACTTGTTGCCCTTAGAGCGGATATTAATACTTTGTCTCAAATAAACAAAATTAACTATCGGCGCCGTAAATATATTCCAAAACATCCTTCAATCCTGTGTTTAAATCTTGCAATGCTTCATCAATACTTTCGTAACTGTCCTTTCCTTCCCACAACATTCCACCACAATCGAGCGCGCGGATGAAGGAAGTAAGAGGACTATCAACGTTATAGCCAATTTCAATCCAACCTGTGTGTTCGTCTACCCAACGAGTAATATTTGGATATTTGTTCTCAAATGAGACTTTCATATTTTCCCTCAAAAGAATCACCATTAGGCAACGACCGCATCAAAAATACAGACTGGTTGAATTTCCAGTTGGCTGCATAAGTTAATCTTGCTTGCACCTACTCAAAAGTATAGGGAAGGGAAAACTTGCGATTACCTTATATTAAACAAAAACTGAAGTACGAGAAATAAGGAGTGAATAAATATGATTAAAAGTTTTCGGAATTTAGCGCTTGCTATTGCTTTAATATTAGTTGGTACATTAATATTTCCTGACTTAGCACAAGCAGGTGAACTAGGTGGAGTAGATATGGGTGGATATTGCACGCCTATGTTTGGGGAGGCAGTATTAGTAGAGCATACAGCTTGGGGATGGGCTTGTCATACTAGGTCTGGTTATGAGGATATTGATGTAGGTGCTGCATGTCGCCAACAATATTCCAACCCGAATGCTTATGCACGAGCGAAAAATCCGAATGACCCTTACTCTTGGGTTTGTATTTCAGACTAAGTTTTCATTTAATGAAAGCTAATTGATTAATTATGGCGTACTGAAAAATTATTCAGGCGCCACAAATTCTGGAACTGGTTCGGTAGAAATAATTTCTTTGGCTTGCTCCTTGGCATGATGAGTTACCGCACGCAAAGTTTCAGACTCTCCAAAAATATCATGTAACCAAGCAACAGCTTGGCGGAAGTTACACTGTAGCAAATACATTGCCAGATTAATGGTGCCACCACTACCATATTGGGCGCCGCTGTAATCATAAAACTTGGCGCCGATTATTTTGATAGCATGACCATCACCTTCCCAGTTACCTTGACGGTTTTGATGCAACCCCAGATGATAAGCAACTTCTTCCAACGGTAAGTCTCGGAGCAAGTTGGCTTGTGCTTGCCATAAGTTTAGAGTCCAAGTCAGATTTTGTACGCGCGCTTCCAACTGGCGCCGTTCAATAGTTAAATTTCATAGCACTACTCCCATTTATTGCGGTACGACATGTAAACGGGCATATCGGCGCCCATAATAAATTGTCAAAAAGCCTGTAATATACATAAACAAACTATAAATTGCCGCAGGAACTGCCATATCTGGGTTGTTTAGTAATCCAGCTGTAATTGCGATTGCTAAAGTACCATTCTGAAAACCAACCTCGATGGCAATACAAATTCGTTGGGGAATACTTAAATTAAATAATTTACCAATATAAAAACCTGCTAGCATTGATAGAGTATTGAGAAGAACTACACCTACACCAGCTTGGAGAATAAACCCAGGTAAACGTGCCCATTCGCGAATAATTAGAGTCACAATAATCGCAGCTAAAAGTACAACCGAAATTTTATTAGTGATTTTTTCCAGTCGTTGAGCAAATTTGGGTAAGATTTGTTTAACTACCATTCCCAAGACAATTGGTAAGATGGTGATAATAAAAATTTGTAAGATTGTTGTCCCAATTGGTAACTGCAATGCTGTAGTTTTACCGATGAAATGCTGAAGTACAAAATTGGCGACAATCGGAATTGTAAGAACCGTAATTACACTGCTTAAAGCCGTCAAGGTGACAGAAAGGGCTACATCACCCTTAGCATAAAAGGTCATTAAATTAGATGTAACACCCCCTGGACACAGAGCTAAAATCACCAAACCCGCTGCAATAAAATTGGGCATTGGCACTATTTTAGCAATACCAAATGCAATTAGTGGTAACAGAATTAACTGACTCAACAAACCCACAACTACCGACTTGGGGTATTTAAAAACCCTGAAAAAGTCTTGTGGTACTAGGGATAAACCCATTCCCAACATAATAATTGCTAAACCAACAGGCAGAAGAACTGCTGTAAAAAATGATGCTTGCATATTTGAATATTTATAATATGTTTACTGTGTAATTGATTATTCATAAATAAAAATATTCTGTCAAGCAATATTCCTATAAATGTATAATAATCAACATTCGAGCGCTGTTAAAGATGCAACTTTTATAATATAGGAGTAGATAGTTAGATTTTATGCAGTATGGAACGACACTCGACGAGAAATAAAGCTTTGTTATGGGAAACAGAATTACGCATCCAAAATATAGAAATCTTGGTTCGCTCAAGATGAGTAATGGGCGCACTGATGTTGTTTTAGCCGTACTTGTCACGAGTGGCTCAAGATTAGCACTTTCGCCACGCGAGGCAGAACTTGTACTGTGGTTAGCGCAACGCGACCAAAGTAAAGTTGGATTTGGGATGGTTGGGTTTGACCTAAGTGAAATACCTTGGACGCTCGAAAATTTTGATGAAGAAAAAGCGTTCATGTTAAAAATTATTGAGGGGGCACAAGCAAAACTTGGTTGGAATGTATTAGATTTTGGTACACCTCCAGATGTTTTATGTGGCGACCTGGAGCAAATTCATATGCTTGTATTAAACTTAACAGCTGAAGATTTAATAAAGGCTCCGCAGATGAAGATAAAGCATCATCTAAACACAAGCTTTGATGAGCAGATGGCGATAGAGTTGAACAAATGTGAAAAGCATGGAGTGCTTTTGACTGAGTACGGTTGTTTTGTTTGTAATAATTTACCATAAACGTTCAGAAGGCAAACGGCGCCATCTTCAACAAAAGACCTTGTATCTTTTTATTCTTGCAAAGTAAAACGTAAGTGGTAATAATCATTCTATAGATAATGTAGCAGGCGCCTTCAAATACCTGAAAAGCCTATCAAATAGGATTTTAGCGTTACATTTCAGATGAAGCAAAAAAGTTTTGCCTTTTTCCGTAATCATTCTTACTGAGTATGAATATTATATAGAAGTTGTTATTTAAGTAAAAACCGAAGTATTATAAATTTAGTCTTGACAACTGCCTCAAGAATACGTAGATACAACAGTACATAAGTATGCTTAAGTCGGTCATCATCAAAATACAGGCTTTATTGTTTCGGTTGATAAAACAGAGAAAGGCTTTGGCTTCAAGCGTGTTGATTAAAATTTATATTTTTCAACAAGTGTATATTTACTATTAATGTTACTGAATAAATGCTCGTTAAACATTGGTGCCTGTTCACAGTATTTTAAATATTTTGATTTTAGTTTAACCAGGAGTAAATAATGAACAATGCTACAACTTATTTTACTGGACGTATATTAAATAGCGAAACAAAAACTCGTATTGGTGGAGTCAAAGTCACTCTTGATTTAGATGGTAAATCAGAGACAGCCCACACAGACAGCGAAGGTTTTTATCAATTCAATATTTTATTAAATGCAGCACAAGTTTCCGCGCGCGTTCATGTAGAGGTAGAAGGATATGAAAAATATAACCGAATTATTACTTTATCTTCCAGCGATAATAAAATAGAAGAAATTCACTTAACTCCGATTAAGAAAGAATCGAAAGTAAGCTTAAATAGAATAGGAATAATTGCATCTATAGTTGGTACAGTTATTGCAGTTGCAACTTATATAAACTTCAACCCTTTTACTTCTCAACAGCAAGCACAGGCGCCGTCAGGGCAAAACTGCGACCCAGCATATCCAGATTTATGCATAGCTCCAAACTCTAAAAATTTAAAATGTTCTGATGTTGACAAGAAAAACTTTAAAGTGCTACCACCAGACCCACATGGATTTGACCGGGATAAAAATGGTATTGGTTGCGAAAAATAAACATAGTTCACGGCGCCAGTTTTATCCGGATTAATTTTTCCCAACTTTGTACACAATATACGATAATCATTATTATACTCATTCATATGTCAAAACTTACTTCAGTTGCACGCGCGTTACAATTTGGAACAGTAATTGCAATACTAGTCTTTTCTCAAACTTCTGTTCTAGCATCAAAATCTCAAATAGCTAGAAACGAAGCTGCATTATCTCGTTTCAAAACTTGTGGTGCTGCGAACAAAGCAGGGCACAAAAATTTAAGAACGCGCGTTAATTTTACTCCAAAAGGCGCCAAACGTTCATTCGACGCAGACAAAGATGGAATATCCTGTGAAACTCGTAGATTGGTTTAGTTAAAAGAGACACCATTTTTACAATTCTATTACAGGCGCCTTTTATTTTTTGACAACCAATATAATTTAGCTACAATAACAGGCGCCACAAATTGTTTAGGTTTTTCACTGGCAATAATTACAGCGGTGATACGTACAGATAAGAGTATAAAATTATTTATTCAATTTTCACGCTTGAGGAATATGAATGCATTTTGAACTATAATTGTACGAAAAATTACGAGTACAAACCTTCATAGGTGATTATTATGGTATCTAAATTTAACGATAGTTTTCCGGATTTATCTCGCCCCCTTAGCAGCGCTCTAAATTACCAATTTACCCCGGACTTGCTAAATCCACTCGGTACAAATGCATACTCTCAAAGTTCGAGTAATGATTTTGCGAATAATCTCTATACAAATAGTATTTATTTAGGCGAATTTGCAGACGGTAAACAAGAAAAACGCAGCGATACTGTTGGAGATTTTAATAATACGAGTGATTTGTTTAAATTTAATATTACTTCCTCCCGTATAAATATCGATATTAGTTCAATCGACAGCAACAACGCAATCGACTTACAACTAATTCAAGATAAAAATAATAACGGCGCCGTAGACAGTCCAGAAGAAATTATTTCCCAATCCCTCCATGAAGGAACCAGAGGAAATTTTATTGCTAAAATTTTAAATCCAGGTGAATACTCAATCCGAGTAATTCCCAAAAATACAGAGACCGTCACAGCATACAATATAGAACTTCGCAGCACCAAAATTTCCACAGACTTTTCCCAATTTGCCAGTTTTAAAAAACCGACAAATATATGGCGATACGACGAAGGTGGCAGAACCGAAAGAGAAACTAGTCAAGGTGGTACATCCAACGGCATAAAATCCGGAAAGGAAACTATCCTCGTTATTCATGGTTGGAATAACAACGATCAAGTCGATACAGTCCGAGAGTTGGCAAAAGAGGCTAGCGAATACCAAGATTATCAAGTTTTGTCTTTAGATTGGAGTAGTATTGCAGAAGCTGGCTTGGATGATGGCATCATTCCGTACAAAACTGCCGGATGGATTTCTACGATTGGCAAATGGACTCATGATCGTCTGGTGCAATTGGGCATTGATTCCCAGCAATTAAGTATTGTCGGGCATAGTTTGGGTACATATATCGGTACCGAAATTGGAAGACTTTTCGGTAAAGTCAAAAATTTTGTTGCTCTTGATCCGGCTTTCCCAGCAGATGGGTTAACTGGATACGATATCGACAACCAAAGGGATGGCAAACAAGGTCCTTCAAATTTTAGAGACATAGCTAATAATTCCCTAGCATTTGTAGTTGCGGATAATTGGTTGGGCATACCCGGTATCAGCTTAGGAACTGCGGGAGATAATGACAAAGCTGGTACGGCAAACATTTCTTTGATAATCAAATTTGAGGGCAAAGACGGATTGAATGCCTACGACGCTCATGGTGCGGTTGTTGACGTGTTTACAAATGCTCTAGATCGCAGATTGATTAATTTTAGTTCTGTTAATTTTAATTTGCCTGATTTTCGCAGCAATTGGTATGACAATAATGGCGATAAAGATAATTTTTGGGATCGGATAGTCAACCCCGGCAAGCATGAAGGCACGATTAAGGCAAAATGGACCGGAAAAAACTTATCTTGGGACGATGCTCCCAATAAAGTATGGAACAAAGATAGCGACATTTACAATCCTTGGGGTATCAAAGAATTGCGGCGAGTCACGAACTCTGGTGGTTCGGAAAAATCAACTTGGAAACAGTAACTACGCCCACCAAGCGAAACATGAAACCAACATGTAACATGCAGGCAATTCCTTAAAATCGTAAGTACCACGTATCGGGCGCCACCAAAAACTATCTCATTAAAACTAACTGCTGGTTCCAATCACCATATGAAGGTTTCAGTCTTGTAGTTTGAGGTAGTATTTTCTTAACGGCGCCAGCTATCTCCTCCCCATCAGCATCATAAGCAGCAACAACTTCCTTGAAGTAGCTTAAAAATTCTATTGGTACACACTGCACGCTATCAACAGCAATATAAATAGTCTTCTCCGTAAGCGAGTGGTTCAACACTGCAACAGATAACGCTTCTATGGGAGATTTTACTAAAACCGCGCGTGCGATTTTTCCTTCACCTTGACCACCAGTAGTAAAATGAAACGAACCTTTGCTGCGTTTACTACCCTTGGCTAAACCATAAAAAGTGTTGTGATGCCCATAAGTTCCCCTTAAAAAGGCGCCTGTTACTTCCCCATCAGGTAACGACCGCATCAAAAATATCGCGTTTTGTTTTTCATCAGAGTAAATTAATCCAGCAGTATGTAAGTTATCAATAAGAGCAGGGGGTAGTTTACGGGTGCCAATTAAGTAATCTCTAACACCACCCCATTTACTTTCATCAAGTACAGGCGCCACAAATTGCTTAGGTTTTTCAGTGGCGATAATTACAGTAGCTTGCTCCCTAGCATGGTGAGTAACCGCGCGCAAAGTTTCCGACTCTCCAAAAATCTCGTGTAGCCAAGCAACCGCTTCCCTAAAATTACAGTTGAGTAGATGCATGGTTAAATCTATGGCGCCACCTCCACCATGTTCGGCGCCGATAAAATCATAAAACCTGGAACCAGTAATACTTATAGTGCGATTTGCATTTATCCAACGACCTTGATATTTTGGGTGTGGGTGAAGTCCTAACTGGTAGGCGATTGATTCTAAGGGAATGTCTCGAAGTAAGTTCGCTTGTGACTCCCAAAGTTCGAGAGTCCAACTTAAATTTTGCACGCGCGCTTCTAACTGGCGCCGTTCTCTCTCACTATTTTGTGCAGCAATTTCAATATTCCGTTTCTCTCGAAGTTTCAACTCCTGGTGTACAAGTTGGTTGTTTAGAACATTTAGTTTAGGTTGAAGAATTTCTTTGACGAGCGCACGGTACTCGGATATTGATACAGCTTCCTCTTCGGACGGTAAAACATCCTCAAGGTTTATATGGTGCGATTGACTATTTACCGCAGCGTAATATTTTTTGATGTCAGTATGTTTAGCTTTGCTTCCCTTAATTCCGCGCTCGATTCCTAAATGTTCGACTGCGCGCGCAAAACTATCTTGCAGTTCCGACATCTTGTACCTGCCGTTGAATAATTCGCGTGCGTTCAATTTACCTCGATTATCCAGTGGAACAATATAAGCATGAATGTGTGGTGTGGACTCGTCGAGATGTAATATTGCCCGTACCACTCTATCGAAGTAACGAGTAGTTAACCAATCAGTACAAGCGCTAGCAAAATCTTCAACTCTTTGAGGGATATACACTCCAGCCAATGTTGGGTCATGAGGACGGAAGTAATCAGGACTAGCAGTTAATAACATTTCTATTGCCAGCACTGCATTTGAGCGGATTGATTGGGCGCCAATCTTCTCAAGAATTAGCTTATTTATATCCGAATCAAGGGCGCCTATTAACCAAGTGTTGCCAACAGATAAATCAGCATTCAAGGTTTCGCGCGCTCGGATTGTATGTTGCGCGCTGGTTGCTAAATTCGCCCAGGTCTTTATCTTCTCGATTCTACAAACTGAGTAAGCCATAAGAAAATCTTCCCATGACTCGGAGACACAGAATTTTCATATTATTGTTTCGTCAATAAATATTCTTACTTCTTTACCTAATTCATGTACTTTCAGTAAATCCCAAAGTTTTTCTGAACGCTGTGGATACCCGTATACAAATGTAACTAAAAGCACCTAGTACATAATTAAAGCTTATAAAAATAGGTTGTGTATTTTAGTTTTAGGCGCCTGAAGAGTATCCTAGAAACTTGATAATTATTACTATAATTATTGTTCAAACAAGTATTTATTTTCATGAAGATTTATATTTTTTAGTTAATTCTCAACCTCTAGAAGTATTTTCATAATAATCTAATTATATTCGCGCATGAAGTTCGCGAATAAAGTAGTTTGGTTTTTATGAAATGTCAAAAAAATTATCTTCCCAAGAAGACATTATTATGCGTGCTGACATTCTTGCAGCATTAATGTCAAATCTTGAACGTGAGATTAAGCAGATAGCTGAGTCTGGTCCGCTGGCGCCAGCGGATTCCTGGATTCTGCGTTACCAAGTAAAAGGTAAGAGCGATATTTACTGGTACTATAAATTACAATGTAAAGAAGCTGTTTTTCCAGAACAAGGCGACCCAAAAAAGTTTTCTAAATACAAACACTTAGGAAAGCCTGGTAGCGCTGCATACAACGAAGCTGTTATATGTTTAGCTCGGCGTGCGAAAATTGATGCTCTTGAACGCATGATTAATACGATTAAGCAAGGTTGGCTTGACTTATACGAAGAGAAAGAAAAAAATGAAAACCGAAAGTATTCGCGTAATAAAACCGCGAATTAAGTTGTAAGTTTGTATTTAGGTTAAATTGTAATAAAAAACTTAACTCGCTCTTGAACAAAATATTTTTGTTTTAAATAAAATTACGGGTGCCATCTATCATTTTAAGCCGATGACAACAAAACAACTAGCTCTTACAGATTTAGAGACACTTGATGAAGTTATAAACTGTTTAACAGAAAATTTTAATATTGAGACTCAAGGAGCAACTAATCAACAGAATATTTTTGAAATTTTAGTGAGAGCGGCAAGTATTGGAGATAGTATTGAAAATACAAGTAAAGTTTTAAATGAAAGTCCTTGTGGCAACGATATTAGGTATCATTTGGATAAAATTGATGACTTTGAGCAGGTAGAACAACAGACTAACTCAGCTTTAAAAAGCCGAATTCCTCAAAGAATAAAAAAAGGTCGTCATAAAATTGCAATTGATTTAAATTTAATTCCATATTATGGGAAACCAAATAGTGATGAAGAAGATTATATTTACAGAAGTGAGGCAAAATCCGGTACTAATTCTTTTTACGCTTACGCAACTGTATATGTATTGACAAGAAATAAAAGAGTGACATTGGCTATTCGGGGAGTTCGTTGGTATGATACCAGTGTGGCTATTATAACCCATTTACTCGGTTCCCTTAGCAATTTAAATATAGATATAAAAACTCTTTACCTAGACAGAGGTTTTTTTAATGTTCCTGTGATTAGATGGTTAAAAGCTTTAAAAATACCTTTTATAATGCCAGCAATAAGAAGGGGCAATAAAAAAGGAATTAAACAATTTTTGAATGGTAGAAGTAGTTATAAAACAACTTATACAATGAGTCGAGGTAAAGATGATGATGTAACTTTTGACTTATGGATTGTTTGTAAATATAGGAAAGGGAAAGGCAAAAGAAAAAAACGTGGAGTAGAGTACTTCGCTTATGTTGTTTTTGATGTAAAAATTAATTTAACTTACGTACATGAAGATTACCGAAAAAGATTTGGTATTGAAAGCAGTTATAGACTAAAAAATTTATGCCGTATTAGAACAAATAATAAAAAACCCGCTTTAAGATTACTATTCGTTGGAATATCTTTTATTTTAGTTAATATTTGGGTTTATTTGCTCTGGTTTAAAATTAGTCGCGCTCGCAAAGGTAGACGTTTAGTTTATAGTAAGCTCTTTGGACTTAAGCAAATGCTATCCTTTTTAAGGCAAACAGTTGAAGAAAAATATAAAACTGCAAGAAATGTTTATATTCCTATTCCGTCTGATTAATATTAATTACATACCATTCCCAAATTATTTGTGTTATTTGTTATTTTTCACATCAGCATCATTTTCCAGAAATTAATTAGAAACGCTATATATTACTAACATTAATAATTAACAATTACTATAAAAATATTTTTTATCACTAAGAATAAAGCAAATAATCAAGTTTTTTTAACATAGATATTCTCATAATTTAGAACTAAAATTCACATATTAAGCCGCTCAATATTGGTTTTTACCTAAACCATTTAAATTCAAATATTCAAGAATATTCCCAACATAAAAGTGATTTTGTCGGGTCATTAATTACGCACGTATGAGTTATTAAAAACGACTACTTCTATGTACAGGAGCGAGTAGCGGACGTGAATTGCTTATTTTTTCGGCGCCTGTCATGAATGTCTTGGATTTTGCCAAGACCTTTCACCATAATTGAATATGGTTTCTTAGTTTTTATGTACTGAAATTTGAGTTAATGTTTATTTATAGAAGAAATTAGTTATAAGTAAATCTAATTAATAGTTAAGATTAGTCTTGGATAAATTGTATTCAAGGCTACAATTTTTGGGATTTTTGAAAAGTTTGCGATTTACTGACATTTCTATATTCTTGGGACTCTAAGTTAGACAGCGAAGCTATTCACGATAGTATTCGTCAATTTGACTCGGAATGGGAACGAGAAGATTTATCATTTGACCTTAGCCAAGAATTTTTACAGCAAGTACTTACCGAACGAGAACGGCGCCAAAAAGCAAACGAACCAGTTATAGAAACTATCTCACCCCCAGAATTACCGCCGGGGGAAACTACAACAGTTGAGATTACAGGTAAAAATCTTGATAAAGTCGAAGATATTATAATCCCTGATGACACTTTAGTAACGGTAACAATTGAAAGTAAAGAACCAGAAAGTATTACTGCGACTGTTAATGTTGACCCTGACCACCCACCAACAACATTAACTGAGTTTCAAATAACTACCGAAGATGGTACTTATACAACTTCCCCCACGGCACCACCTACTGTTACTCCAACATTAGAGATTTCCGAATATCCAGAAATCGTAGGTTTTAAACAAGCTGTTGAAATTATCCTCAAAGGCGCCTATGGTAAGCCAAACGATTTTCTATATTGGTTAGCACATCAGCGTCCGCATCAGTTCCAGGTTGAAAGCAGCGATATTTTAGACAAACTCGTTTACGATGGTGTGCTGTTTGAACACCAAAAATCAGGCGCCCAGCATTGTTTACGAGTCATGCAAGATTTTGGTGTAGCTGTGTGTGCTGACTCTGTGGGTCTAGGAAAATCAAGACTTGCAGCGACTGTGGCTAAATTATACGGGGAACAAAACAACGGCGCCAAAGTTGCTATCATCGCCGCAAAGAAGCTGCATGATAACTGGGAACGCGAAATGGCTGAGTTAGGTTTTTCTAGTAATAATTATGAACTATACAATAAAAATTTGATGAGTCGGAAGGGGAATAATTTTCTTACCGAATTTAACCGTTATGGTGGCGCCGATATTATCATCCTTGATGAAGCACACGAGGGTATCCGCAATTATAGAAACCGTATTCATCGAACTTGCTTACAAATTCAGGAACAGGATAGAAAATCTGGTAGACAGCGTTACTTCTTACTGTTAACTGCTACTCCTTGGAATAACCGCCGTGAGGATATCTATAATATATTGTCTCCCTTCCTCAACCGTCCCGAAGGTTTTAATCAGTTAAATTTACCTGGTGAACTAGTAACCTGGTTTCAAAGTAGGGATATAGGAGTAGAAAACTTTACAGATAATACTGAGATATTTAGACGTGTTTACAAAGAACTGTTTCTTCAGCGTACCCGTCAAATGCTGCGGGAAGCTACCCCTGATATGAATTTGTATGCTAAACGTGTTGCCGAATGGCTGCCAGTAGAGTTTGAGATAAGTACCGAGGAAGCATTAGAGCAAATATTTACTCAATTTGAAGATAGTTTATTTATTCCCTTTGCTGACCCAATTCGTTATTTAAGAGAAAACGTTGAACAGCGGTCGCTACTTCGTAACCAACGGCGCCTGTTTCTTCAACGTGCGGAGTCATCGATGTACGCACTACAACGTACTATTAAGGGTTTTGGTAGTAGAATTCGTAAATTACAAAACCTTTTAGAGCAAGTAACCCCTGATGCTGATGGGTTAAAACAATTTCTTCTCGTCCACTACGAATTTGAATCGCTTCCTAAAAATCAACCTACATTGTTTGACCAAGATGACTGGGAAACATTTAATGAAGATTATGAGGAGGAAGAAGAAGACGAAAGCGACGAAGATCAAGAAGAAGGACAACAACGGCGCCAGCAGCTACGAACCTTAATTAACAATTACACTGACGCACTTCGAGATAACCCTGAGCAGGCACAATATATATATAACCGTATTCTCTCTGACTGCGAGGGTGATTTGCGGCAGTTAGACCAAGTTCAAAATTTACTAGCTGGTGAGTTTCTCCGTGACCATAAGCGAGAACAAGTTACCAACAAGGTAAAAGAACTTATAGATAAAGGTCACAAGGTACTATTAATTTCTACCTTCTCAGACACGGTTATTGATTACTATGACTACATGTGTCGAGATGGAATTATCGGCGCCAAAGGTATTGGTATGGCAATCGGTGCCACTAAATCATACTACCGTAATAATTCAAGTGCTGCTATTACTGTTGCTCCTCATAATTTCTATAAGGGAAGTAATCATCGTACTGGAGTTAAGCGCGCGCAAGTTTTCCGGTTATTTGCACCAGTCGCTAGCTGTAAAAAGCCTACTGACCGTCCAACCAAGAGCGAAGAAATATCTGTACTAATTGGGTCGGAAACACTTTCGGTTGGTCAAAATCTTCAAGATGCTGATTATATAATTAACATAGACTTACCGTGGAACCCGATGATTCTAGAACAGCGTATTGGTAGAATCGACCGTCCTAAAGCTCATAAGTGTGAAAATATTTACATCTACTACGCGAACAGTGAAAGTCAGCTATTACGTCAAGCTTCCCGGCTGGCTAATTTAAACAAGAAACTTGTTGGGGAACTCGCAACGGGGGAAGGAGAAATACCTACCATCACTGATGTTAAAAATTTAGGCGCCTCGATTTACGGGGATACGCTTTTTGACTCCGAGGTTCTGCCTGGTTACATCGACTTTATCAACAGTTTGGTCAACGCGCGCAAATTAGAACAAGGTAATTTACAGGAGGAAAGTTTGGCACTTATGTTGATAAATTACGTGCAATCAAATCAATGTCACTCAAAAAAGGTGATTAATGTCACATACGGCACACAGTGGTTTCATTAGTGTAATTTAAACAATTAGTTATGCATTGGGCTACAAAGCATATTTGAGGATGTGTAGCCAATTAAATGGCTGCGATTATGCAATGAGGAGTTATACAATAGATGAAATGGTATGAAAATCCCACAATTGCTGCGGTTATTGGTGGGCTTGTTGGAGCATTAATAACAGCGGCAGCATCCATATTCGTCTGGCAAAAAACGAACCAAGTTAAGAGAGTTGATTGCGTTATCAATGATGCATCTTCATTATTGGCATTCTCAGATACAATTCGCAATGAGTTAGAAGTGAAATATTCAGGAGAACAGGCAACATCTGTATTTCTGTTTAATCTCGAAGTCTTTAATTCTGGCAATCAAGCAATTGGAAATCAACCAGTTCTAATACGGCTGGATAACAATGCAAAAATCGTAGGTTACAACCTGAAAACTGAGCCAGTAGTTGGTTTTGGAAAAATTAGTGAGTTGCAGCGTCAGAAAGGCGAACTCGATTTCAATATTGAGTTATTGAATCCAGGTGACCGCATTTACCTTGAAGTGATTTCCGTAAATAACGCATCTGATTCAATTGACGTATACATGAAAAATGCAAACGTTATTTGTCGCTGTTATACTCGCAAAGCCGCAGAAAATGCAATTTTAGGAGTTCTCCAGACAACGTTAGACCCAACACTTGTATTATTAGCTATAATACGCTCACTTCCATTCTTTGGGGGATTTGTTGATCCATTTATGACGATTATTCTAGCAGAGCGGTTTGAAAAGACATTACGTCAAAGGAAGTAGCTTAAATTTTCGACTTTACGTTCAAAAAGTTTTGAAAGATTATTATGGCGCCTTCTTGCTCTTCTAGACAAGCATCTGCCCAACCAAACTCACTATTTGCCTTGCGTGAGCGTCTGCCCAAAAACTTTTCATGCTCGTTCAATAGATATCGGCGCCACATCAAACAGGCGCCTTAACCAAACAGCTTCTCCACCCCTTTGCGAATAACGCCAGCAATTAAAATCCGGCGCCTGCCCAAAAACTCACCGTACTCCATCTTATCCCAACCATCCGGTAAAGCGTGCCACTGCATCAAAAGCTCTAACTCCGCAGGATTATCCTTATACAACTTGCGATACTCAGGGAAATAATCAGCAGGCGCCTTATCTGAAATAGTAATATTCTCTGACCATTCAACCAAAGCATAATTAGCAATTTGGTTGGTTTGCCGAACCTCAGTTATACCTAACGTCTTCAAATAAGCTTTGGGGAACAAATGATGACGTTCAACCCCAGACTTCTTACTTTTAATGGCAGGGTCAAGCAGCTGCTGTACCTTAAGTTTAGAGAACAAAGCATTGGCGCCGAGTAAATTAAGTGCAGCATAGTAAGCAAATAACACAGGAGTGCGTGCGGAGGAAGTCTCTAGCTCATTAACAAGGGTAATATTCCAATAGTCCTCAGTCAGCGTATTTTTTATCACATTGTCGAGGCTGCTAATAAATTCCTTGCCATCTTTGAGAGAACGTAACCTTGCTAAATCCGACTCCATGACACTTTCAGGGGAGTTTGAGTAACGCCCGGTAATTGCAGTCATGAAGAACCAGCGCGCGGTTACATTACGAAGGTGACTCAGTTTGATATTGAACTGGTATTTACCAATTAAAAACATTACGTATGCGTACAACAGCCCAATATCCGAGGTAATCATATAACCACTAAGAAAACCAGCTTGCATCAATGCTTTTAGAAACTCGTGCCAATTTGTTAAATCTAGCGTTTTGGTTTGTGCTACTTTGAGTTCATCAAATTGAGCAAGGCGCCTGTCATCAGAAAACTCCCCTGTCTCCAAGTCTTTACCACGAAGTATTGAATACACATACTGCAACCGCGCGCGTTTAAATGCCAGTCCTACACACACCCGTAATATTTGATCAGGGTCTGGATGGATAAAATAATTGAATGGGGAAGGCGCCGAACTTGAGGATGGTACACGGCATTCCCTGCAAAATTGTTCAAGTTGTCTTCTGCCTTCGTCCCAAAACACAGAAAGCAACGTCAATATAAAATCAGCTTGTTTAAGGGTCACACCCTTTGAATTGATACGAACAAAGATTTCTGATACTTGGTTCTCTTCGACATGTGAAGCAATTTCCATCACAGTAAAGGAATAATGTTCTACCCCTTTTAGGTCACTGATGGCTTTTTTGATTTTCGTGCGTTCTTCGCTCTTAACCTCGCGCGTTTCTCTTAACCGTTCGAGGAAAGAATCAACTAGTTCAAATATATCGGTAGAAGTTGACCAGAGTTCAGAAATATTAGGTATGTACTCCGGGTCTTTTTGTATTGCCGCATCTGTAACAGCAAACGTTGAATCTGTGGGACGGAAGGCAATTTGAATTTTTACTTGCTTAAAGTCCTTTGTTAATACGTAGTGCCCTTTGATAACTGAATACAACGAAGTGAGTCGTTGTTGTCCGTCAACAATTAACAGACGGGGAACTTTAACTTGTTTCGACTCCAAGCCAATCTGGCGAGTATTGCTGGAGTTTAAACCAGTCAAATGGTCGTTTGACCAAAATAGAAAATAACCAACGGGAAATCCTCTATACATAGAGTCAAACAAATCCCGAACTTTTGCAGCTTCCCAAACAAACGGACGCTGGATATCCGGCAGCCCAATTTCACCCATGTCGATATCCTGAATCAGGTTAGAGAGCGGATAGTTGATTTGTTTGAATAAGGTTTTCGACATAACAGGCGCCGTTTGGGTCTATGTATTGGTATTCTGCACTACATTAAACATGTTAGTTTACAGTAAGCAATTTGTCAGTTAACCTTTACCCGGCAATGCTTTGCTTTTGATATAGATACAAACTATGTATTGTAAATTTTGATGCAAAGGATAATTTGAGTTATCACAGGCGCCATGAGTTAATTAGGGTGCGGTGACTATGCATTTATAGACACACAAACGCACTCTAACTCTGTTGAAATTATGCGCGTAATTTTTTATGCTAAGTATATTTCAATTGATGCTAGTGTATAAATTTAAAACAAAAGTTGAAATATGAGCTTGTTTCTAGCTGCCCTAAGCATCGGCGATATCACTTCAATAATTCAGGCTGCTACCAATGTAATCCAAGCAATTGCAGTGGTTATATCGCTTTTATACCTCGCTCGCCAAGTGCAAGAAAGTACTAAAGCAGCTAAAGGCGCTACTTATCAAGCGATTATTAGCAGTTTTGCAGAACTTGAAGCATTGATTACCCAAGATGAACAAGTCGCGCGTATATACACGCTTGGTAAGAAAGAGCCAAATAGTTTGAGTGAAAATGAAGTTACCAGATTTAATGAGATTATGAGTACATTTTTTAATTTATATGAGAATTTATATTATCAATATAAGAATAATTTACTAGAAGAAGAATTATGGGCAGGTTGGTGCAGAAATATGAGAACAGATTTAGAAGAAACAGGTGCCGCGAAATGGTGGGAAAACAAAGGTTATTTATATAGTAAAAGTTTCCGTGAATACGTGAAGCTAGGGAAGTGTCCAAAATCTTAGATATTTTTACACATTTGTAAATAAAGATTGTAATCACTTCAAAAAACGATAAATTAGACGGCGCCGAACCTGCAAGCGAAAAAGAAACCGAATCAATAGCACAAGATACTGCTGGAACTATCGCGCGCAGTAAATCGTTGATTCTAGCCATACTAATATTTGTGCTAGGGATTATGAGTATACAGATTGTCGCTCAATCTAGTTGCGGTGCCTCATTCTCTCTAAAGTTGGTGCCTCCCGAACTGGAACTGAATAGCGGCGCCTGTAATATTCCAACAGAGTAATCTAGAACTAACTAGTATCTTGTTTAGAGAGGCGTTTGTACTAATAATCAGTTCAACAGGCACATGTTCACGCTGCTTCTAGCACCATTGATTAGTTAGGGTGCGTTCCAAGAGCATTTTTAGACATATGAGCGCACCCTAACTCCATTTGAATAGCGCACTACTTTGATTTTGTAATACAAATATTCGCAATAATTACAGGCGCCTTCATTAGGGAGTGGGGGAAATTGTGAAGTGCATAACTTGTTCAAGTCTAAAACTATTAACTTTTAACAAGAAGGAAAATATTAAGAACCTTCTTTCACTAACCACTCTATTAATTAAAGGATAAGATTATGACATACATAGTAAAATCAGGCGATACTCTCTCTACTATTGCTCAGTCTGTTTATAGAAACCATAATATGTGGAGTGTAATTTATGATGCCAATATTCATATAATTGGAGGAAACCCTGACCGAATTACACCCGGCATGAAACTTCACATACCTGAAATAACAATTCCAGTTTTTTGGTAACAAGTTAGAATTGAGTACACTTTGTCAATATCTTTAGTTTAAACGTGAACTAAATGTATTTATGATAGATAGCTTAATCTGACAGATACGCGCGCATATGTAGAATTCTTCATATGCGGCGCCTACAACCTAGTAATCAGAATATGTAGTTTGTGTACCTGTTATCGTTACCAAATCACAGAGATTTTGTTGACTCATGGCGCCGTTCAATTTGTGTCCATCAACGATAATACAAATAGTCGCACATCGCATATAGAGAATTTTACAGGCACCATGAGCAGAAGTATTAGGTTAGCTATTTAGAAGGTTTTTGTAATAACTCTTTCTTGCATCAATTAAGATTCGAGATATTTTTTGTGAGGAATTCGCAATCTCTATAACAGCTTCATTTTTTTCTGCTCCACAGCAATGCAAAGTATAAGCAACTTCCCAAGCAAGGCTAGTATTTTTGTTCAAGCAAGCGGCTAGCTCAACAATTGAGGTTTCATCTAGAGTTCCAATCGCTCGCAGTGCCTCAACTGCGTACATTCCCCCTTCAGCAGAATGAAGGCACTCCCGGATAAATGGTTCCAAGGGTTTAGCCAATGAACCTAAGAGTTTTGCGGTTATAAGTCCACAGTATATAGGCATTCCTAATCTTGAATAGGAAACGCCCCAACTATTTTTAGCCTCACCACTAAACAACGACTCCAAAACTGGTATGGCATTAACACCAAAAGATGACAGTTTATGAGTTGCAATTGCTCTTTCCCCAGGATGTAGAAAAGATTCAAATATTTGCCCAGCTAACGTAGGATTCATACTTCGGTTTTACATCGGCTTATTTAATTTTAATGTTGGCGCCGTCCACCAACAACTTTCTCCATCGCTTTACAATTAACAGATGCAACGCGCACTCGAAGAAAGGCGCCTAGAACAATATATAGATACAATGCGTTTAGTTTTAAAATATAAGTAAGATTAGGTGCCCTCCTTTCTGTCAAGAAAGGCAAAAACTAACTGTAATTGAATACTGGCACTACGATTTGTTAGGGTGCGCTTGCAAACATTTTTTGATGGGTAAGCGCACCCTAACTAGCTCAAACAACGTAATATTACAAGTTTTAAGTACTCTTGTTCGTAGGGATTTCAGGCACCATAATTAGTTAGGGTGCGCTCAAACGCATTTTTTAATGGATAAGCACACCCTAACTAACTCAAACAACGTAATATCACATCACATAGGTTCATTTCTTAATGCTGACTTATTGAATATCTCTGTGTATTTTTATTTGCTTATACCAGAAACTAATTATGTAGCTTTATGTATTACATTTTGAAGTTTGAAATAATGATTATACCAAAGAGTTGGTGAACTATATTAAATAATTTGGCAAAATACGGTAATCTAAATTAAGAGATGATTACTATTGCCGTAAAAAATACTAACTTTATGATAAACATAAACCCCCTGTTAGCACAGTCAAGCCCAGCAAATGATACAGCTGGATTAATCGTAGTTGCAGGGACATTCGTTTTTGCAATATTTTTAATTTGGATAGGTTTTAATCTTTTGAAGTCAGGAACTCGTCCTGAGAGAGGCGGAGCCGAGATTGCAGGTTTTAAAGTTAATTTAGAAACTACAACAGGTGGGTTTTGCATAGCATTTGCTGCAATGGTAGTAGTAACTTTTCTGGGTAAGTTTTACGGTAGATAAATGAGAAGGCAATAAAAATAGTCACCATTTAGTTAGGGTGCGCTTAAAGACATTTTAAGAGCGTGAGCGCACCCTAACAATCCCTGACGGCATAGCAAAATACTACAAACTCTTAGTACAAAAGTTTGTTTTGATTTCAGGCGCCATTGATCAACTATATACAGAGTTAGGGTGCGTTCGTGGGCATTTTTAGGGGACGTGAGCGCACCCTAACGCTCCTCAAATAACGTAATACCAAGGCTTGGAAGTACAATTGTTTCTACTGTTTTCAGGTGCTAATAATTAGTTAGGGTGCGTTCGAGGGCATTTTTAGAGGCGCGAGCGCACCCTAACTAGATGTGACTACTTGGTTAAATGCTTAAGATAGTAGCTTCGGTATTTACCTTCGTGTCGGAAACGTAGATAAGGATATGGTCTATAACCTTTTACAGTCTTCCATTCAATTCTGGCGCCGCCACGGGAACCGCACTCTGGGCGTGATTCTTCCTGAGTATCTTCTTCCGAATCTTCGTTATCAATTGCTTCAATTAATGCCTTGAGTCCAGTCAGTAAATCAATTCGTCCATTTTTAGACGTAGTACTAGATAGAACTTTTTCTGTACATATTGGACAATATCCGAGTAAAACGGACTAATTGTAATACAAAATGACAAATTCTACATTGCTTTGAGTAAAGTTTACATAATTGTGTGCGTCATGCAAGCATCTGACTATACTTTTCTCGATGGTTCTATAGAATGAATAGTTATAGTCCACATTTTAAAACTTGAAATTTTGATATGATGAAATATCAGAACAAGTGCCCTTTCATTAAAAATTAATAAAACTTATGAATTTTTGGCGACTTCAATCAGATATTTAAATATTAGATAAATATTGTTTTTTTGCCAAGAAAATATACTTATAAATATCTAAATAAATATTGCCAAATAGAGAGGTGGTTAATGTATGGGATTGAAGAAACAAAAAGGTCACTTTCAAATTAACGAGTCAACTTCAAAACTAACATCGGCACCACACTCTACAACTAAAAAAGCTCCTCCGCCCCACTTTCTACACATATTACAATGGCAAGCTCCTACAAGATTACTCATACTTGTAGCAAATACGCTTACTGCTCCACACAAGCAGCTACATGAATGCAACTTTAACATTAGACATGTTTTTCTCTCCTATGCAAAGGTTTTTATTTTTGGCACCATCTCTTATCATATACAAATTCTGCAATTAGCTGGCGCCGTAGTTAATAAATGTGAGAGTTGCAGAAATTGAAGGCGCCTGTAATAACCTTATAAGTACATATCACCCTCAACTATTGAAGAGAAATTGCGATAATTGTGGCAGCATTGGACGAGTATGTACAAGCTGTTCACTTGCTAGATATTCAAGCTCTTCGGGTGTTGCTAAGTGCCCTAAAACTTCATTGCGATGGGGATGGCGCCAGAATCGTGCAATCACGAAATTTAATTTTAAGTAATTTTTCACGAAAGGCAAAGGGCAGAAAGCAAAAATATAAACAATAATTAATGTACTAATAGGTTAATGCTGCTTTGTTATTAGGCACCATATCGTTCACTTTTCAGGCGCCGTAGTCCTTCCATTCGGTAAAATGATAGAAGGCAAAACATCCGTAGTTATCGAGTACTCAATAATAATGTCACTAATCGAACTTTTAAATCACGGTGATTGGCGCGGCGCCCAGTAAATTAAGTGCAAAACTATAAACTTGGATAGGGGAATCTCGTATTCATCAACGCCCTTTATCTTTGTTTGTACCTTTGAAAAAGTACCATCGGCTTGTCGGGAAGGCGATAAAATAGATTTTTATTTATGCTTGAGTTTGTAAATTCTAACATGGTTATTATCGGCACTCCAGCTTATTTCAATTTCAGATGCATCTCGACGCGCGCGCAATGCTTGATCGAGGACACTATAACTACAGTTAAATGTATTCTTCAATGCTTCAGAAGTTTTACCACCAAAACGCAGATTTTCTAGTATTGCTTGGTTGATATAATTCACAATTACCCCAATTGTAAAATGACTAATTAGTAGTCGAGCGAAGATTAGTTGCATCACCACTACAAGTGACATACAATAATTTTTTGCTGATACAGATACTTAAGAAGAAAGAGCCAAATTTTCAATCTTGGATGCTCAGAATTTTCTGATCTAAATAATGTTGAAGCAAACGATCAGTCTTAATAAATTTCCGTATTTCATTTACCTGCTCACCACTGATTTCATTAACTCCAGGAACAAAACATATTCCCAAAATAAATATTTGCGGTGGAAGATATTTCCCAGTTAGTTTATAATTTAGTGTTGCCATAAGTTTACCATTTATTTTCAAGAAAAGTAAAGCTAGTCTTTTAGTATAGCATAGCAGTCAACTTTTAGCAGTATTGAGAAGTTTCTTCTCCGAGCGAGAAATGTGAAAATGCGGCGCCTGTAATCATCATAAATATATGGCACGTTTAGTCTTGAAACTCTATGGTAGATATTTCCCACCTCAATGCTTCAGGCGCCTGTTCAACCCATTTGAACGCTGGATGTTAACACATGGCTACCGAGAAGATATTTTCAGTAGCATACTAATGTCTAGAAAAATTTACGAATCTCTTCTATCTCGACATAAAGAGGCGCCTGTCACTGTAGGTGTTACTAACATTGGTCGAGTAGATATTCCCGACGATTACGGTTTGTTTAAGCTTGAAGAAATCAGCTTTGTTTCATCACAAGCAGTTTTTGGGGGTGTTCCCGCTGTTGCTGTTACAACATTCCAAGGGACAATGGTTTTAACATCACTGCTTTATTTTGCAGTAACTGTAGATTTTTCGGGTCGCTTTTATCGTTGCTTTTGGGGTCGATAGGAGCCTCAACACGTTAGGGAGGCGCTAATACTTACAATGTTTGTATCAGGAGCAACAGGCTACCTCAACTTTCGAGGCGCCAATATTAAGACGTAGTATTATTGATTACATAAGATTCGGGCGTTATAACAGTTCTTTTCCTTCATCAATCCAAACATCAATTGCTTTTTTATGTACTACTAAAGATATAAGAAATTTTTGAACAGGCGCCGATGAAAATTTCCTACAGATATAACCTTAACTAGTATAATTGTTCGGAATTTTGAAAGTGCCACAAATTAATTAGGGTATTTAGGCATCTAAAGCAATGCGGGCACCCTCTAACTCTGTTTAAATAGTGCAGTCCCATAAACCAGTATTTGTGTATTGGTTAGACTTCCAGTGCCACGAAGTTCACACTTTATAACAGGCGCCTGCCCTTGAGATATGATATTAATTATTCCGAGAGTTTGCTGTTGCCAGTTGGCTGCTTATATCAATTGGAGTATGAAGCAATTTCCAAGCATGTAGCTTTTTTATAAAAAGTCTAAGCTTATCTTTATCTATATAATCATCCGCATAAGCAGCAAATCTAAGGCTAATGCTGTAAGCTTCATCTTCAGCATAAAAAAGACCAATTGTCTTTTTTTCACTTGCAACAAAACTAATATTTGGTCGGAGAGCAAAAAACCAAGTAATGATATCTTTTGACGTTTTGAAATGACCTTCAGATATTGATAAAAAATTTTTACTAAATTCTTCTAATAGAAGTTTATAATTATTAGCATTTGGAAAAGGATATAAAACTTTTAGAATGGTATAGTCTACAAAAGTAAGTATTTGTTTTGCATGTTGAAAAATTAAATGCTCATTTATCCTAGCTTCTAATCTACTCAAGTAAATACTCTGTAGAGCATTTAGGGTATTTAAATCATTTAAACTAATATTTTCAATTTTCAAGTCAGTAGAGTCTAAAGAACTATGAAAATAACAATTGATAAGAGAAACTGCTTGTCGCCTAGTTATTACAGTGTATATATCAGCACCCTTACACAATCCTTCATTATTACTAAATACTAAGTCTTCATGAGGAGAAACTGCTAATAAAGAACTGATTGAAGAGTCAGCTATCTGATAAGCTTGGTTTACATAATAATGAATAGACATAACTTAAACTTTACGTAATTGAACGACTTAATTGGAGAGCGAAAAATTTTGGGGGAGCTGGGCTAATAATGCGGTAAAATAACACAATGTCCAATTCATCTGAACCAATCGT
>NZ_RSCL01000054.1 GCF_003991905.1 Dulcicalothrix desertica PCC 7102
AATTTTCCTGAAATTCAGTTATGATAATGATTACAGCCGTCGTGTGGCGGCTGGTGACAGCTTTGCTACTTTTACCCCAACAAGGACGATTTTGGTACTGACGAAGAATGGAGTACCGCACTGGATATTTTTACAGAACAAATGTCCGACGAACTAGAAATCCCCGACTTAAACAATCCAAATAACGAGTTGACAGATTTTTCAGATATTATTCCAGGCTACGGTGAGGATTTTAATCCCTACGACGAATTCCAAACAATTGACGATACCGATTACCCACTAGCTCATGGTCAATTGTTACCGCACCTAGCAGGAAAGGTGGCGCCAGATGTCATCTTCCAACTTGGGCAAGGTAACTTTGATGCATTAGAAAATATTGAAGATGAAGTTACCCGCACTTGGGCATCTAGAAGAATAGAAGAGTTAGATAATGCAGGTGCTTGGAATAAAAATTGTCAGAGCGAAAATGATAAAAGCAATGACTTTGACCCGTTCGCGGATACCTGGGGTGACGGTACTTATTAGGAGTTGAAATGTATTTTTACGGTAGGTTTCCGAGGATTTTTATCCTCATCGCGTTCGCCACCTTAATTGGGTTAGCAAGCTTTCCGGTTACAGAAAGTTGTAAGCAGTTCAAAATTAATTCTCCTTTCTGTAACGGTTCTAATGCTTTAAGTTCAGGTATTTTCAGGTTTTTTAATGGAGAGAAATAATGGAGTTTAGGTTCACATTCACGGCGCCAACAATATTCTCTGCACTTCAGTCTTTAGGGATTGACCCAATTCTAATTGACCGTGCGGAATGTGGAGACACAACGGCACTTACTCAACTACGAGAAATACTCAATCAGTGGGACGTTCGAGATAAAAACGCAAAGGTTGTGTGGAGTGTTGTTAATGAAATTACAGATAAAGTTTCATCTGTTGCTGGAACGCGCGCAGGTAGTGTTCAAAAGATTGCTGGTAATCTTTTAAATACTCAAAAGTCTATTAACTCTGTTCGAGAAACTGATGAACAAACTAAAAGCGGATTTATTCTCAATCAAGCTATTAGTAATAATCGAATTGCTTCAACTCAATACCGAACTGGTAAACAATTAAATTTAGCCACCTTCCAACATAAAGAAGCGTTACGTCAAATTGATGCGAAGGTTTCTCAGGTCAAAAAACAATCACGCAACACAACTCGACGTGAACAATGGAAAGCGGCACCAGGTAGTAACGCGATTGGTAATGCTGTTCGCGGTGTTGGTAACTGGTTTAGAAATTTAGGTGGTAAGCGCGATTCTAGATAATTTTATTTCCCGTAGAAAGCCGTGTTTTTAACTTCTACGGGAATAGTACACGCGAAATAAGCATTCTGGATTATATCAGCATGGAAGACAATAAACAAAGCTCCACACAAGGGTTATTTGGGTTTACACCATCACCACAATTTACGATTTCGGTTGATACTGATGAAATTGCCAAAGATGCTGGTTTTGATTTCAATAAATATCAACGTGAACAAGTATCTCAAGTTATCATCAGCACTGATAAGCAAATAAATCTAATAAAAATATGTGGACGGACAATAACTATTCTCTGTGCCCAACAGTTAGTAACTCAAACCTTATTTAATGCAGGTTATTTAGGTTGGTTTACAGGTGCAACGACTGCGTTCTTCCCAGCAACAAGTGCAATTTTTACTTTATCATGCATTGCTTTTAAACCGTTTCGGGTAGAGCGTCCGGTTGAGCTAGCAGCATCAGGAGCAACAACAACATTCGGAATATTGTTAGCAGTAAAGCACTTCAATGACAAAGATAAAGCCTCGGAGATAGCCGCCAAAGGAGTTAAAAGTTTTCAAGGTGAGATAGATATTTATGAAGGAATCAAGCAACCTAAACCAAAAGATAATAGCTTTTACAGTGGGTTAGGTATAGGAGTTGGAGTCGCAATTTTAGTATTTGTAGCGTACAAATTTTTGATTAAAAAGTAGGTTTCGTTATGGCAGAAGAAGCTGAAATTGTTGAAAGTTCTCAAAGTACTGAATCAGAGGAATTAACTGATTTAGGAAGATTGGATAATAGGGTACAGCGCCAGTTCGCGCCACAGGGATTAGAGTATAGTGCAGGTTCGTTAACTTGGGTAAGAAAATTATTAATTACAGGCGCCCTTGCCTGTTTACCTTTTTCTTTGTTGGGGGACGGCATTACAAAAACAGAAATATGTTTTTACCCAGAGTCAGCACAACGTTACGACGATGTAATTAGGGAGAAGCGCGAAGTTAAATTCAACATGCAGGGTAGGGTTCAATCTGAGAAAAATTTATTACTTGGAAACCGCTATTGTAAACCGCGTCAACGTCATACAATCCCACTTGGTTATATTCGCAAGGCACAGAGAGAAAGCAGCAATCCTGATTACAACCCCTATGGTTCGTTAGCAGTAGCTGGGATTGCATCAAAAGGTGTTTATGAATTTCGTAACTTAATACCTGAAAACCCGTTTAAAGACTTTGCAACAGGGAGCAGTTTAGTTTTTGGTTTGGCTACTTTATATATTTGTAAGCGCGAAGTTGAGGCATTAAATCGAATCCGCCCTGCATACTGGGAATCAATGGAGATTGAGAGGTTAACTGCGAGTAATTATATCAATTTAACATCAGAAGCATTACAACAATGGGCACAAAGAATGATTAATCTTTATGCCGGGTTACAAGAAGCCAAGCTCAGAGAACAAATGTGGGCTGCACTCTCAGAAACCGAGAAAGATTTAATTACTTTGTATATTACCGATGCCGACCGCGAACGTTTTGGTTGGGTGGTTCCTCCAAAAACTACTCAATACCAGCAAGCACAACTCGAACCAGGTTCCCCAGGTACGTATCAAGAAATGGCATCGCGCGCGTTAGAAAGTGGCGAGTTTAATATTGAGGGCAGCCAAAAAGAGGTAGCAGAATTATTAACTCGCATTGTAAAAGAAGATGGTTCAACTGCTTTAATTGCTGCACCAGGTAGCGGTAAATCGGTTGCACTTAATGAAATTATTCGTCAGGTTAAGTCAATTCCAGGCGCTAAAACTACCATCTTGTCTGTGAAGAATGACAAGTTTTGCGGGTTGGCGGAACAAGGATGTGTATTCCCATCTTCTACTACTGACTTAGAAACAATTAAGCAACAGTTTGATGATTGGTTTAAACGCTATCAAGACCGTGCTGCACTCCCTGAAGATAAAAGAGAGAACTTAACACCTGACATTCTTATTCTCGATGACTGGATAGCCTTATCAAGTCAGTTAACTTTTAAATACCCTACTTGGGATTTTGGTTCAAAACTTGTTGAAGTACTAACAACCGGACGTGACTTTAACAGTAAATTTATTTGTTCCCTTCAAAGCTTTAATTTAAGTGCTTTGGGTATTAAAGATTTGGATGCCCAATTACGCCAAATATTTAATTTACTATTTCTTGGGAATAGATACATAAAACAAGGCAGGGAGAAAGAAAGTTATGGAGTTATCGAACAAATAATTACTAGTCGGTTTTTCTGTCCAGACCCTAATATAAGGCAAGCATTGATAAATACATATTACCAACTCAAAGCTTATTCAAGAACCGAAATGATACCTGTTTGTGTTGCATACTGTGGTGATTATTTTGCGGGTATAATGCCTAAGCTTGGGGGTAAAGATAAAGCAACAGAAACTGAAAATGCATCGTTACCAAGTAGTGACACCAATCCTGTAACTGACATCAAAACTCTTGAGGGAATGCTCAACACTTCCAAGTTGTTGGATGAAGCAGAGAAGCTGGTTTTGGATTGGGTTAAGAAGCGTAAAAAAGATAGTAAACCTTATGATGCTCCTACTGCTGCTAAGAACCTGAGAGCGATTAAAACTGACAATCCAGAAGTTAGTAGAGTCAATGCAATTCGGTACATTTTCAGACAGCTATCCCTCAAAGAATATGGAACGCTAACAGACCGAGATAACTTCGATCCGAATGAATTTTAGTGGTTCCCGGCTCTCTCCAGAAACATGTACTTTTAGGCTTTTTTCAATGCGGCGCCGGGTAAGTCGCATAACGCCGGAGATTGCCGGGAAGCTTACACAGAGCCGCCGGGAGAAATCACCACGCCCGCCGGGAACCGCCGGAGAGTCGCCGGGAACGAGCCGGGTTCCGGTATTGATGCGGCGACCTTCCGGTAATACAAAATACCTCTACAAAGAACGAAATAATGTTAGGAGAATGTTATGTACTTTTTTACTACGCGCTCGTTTCAGTTTTTGGGGGTAATATCAAATAAATGATACATACATTATATTTACCAATTTAATTTTATTTCAAAAAACACTTTCTAAGTCGTCTTCCGACTCTACAACAACCTGGTTAGGTAAGGGGATTGCAGCACACCACCCAGCTTCAGTTAAAGATTCTCCGATTCGCATTTTGATTAAATATTCTTGCTCTCCTCCATCCAAAATAGGTTGATAGTCACCGCTAGGAAGGGGGCAATAAAGCATATCTCCAACCATCGAATTGTGCGCTTGTTTCTGCCACCTGGTGCGGTAGGAAGTTTTCACAAACAACCCTTCCTGGTTGCGATAGAAAGGTAACTCCCAGGACAAAGATAAGTCATAACAATTATTCCGGTTAGGACATATTTTTGCAGGACATTCTAAATTAATTGGGCAGTTCATACTATCGATTCAGTTTTATTTTAATGTACAACCTATAAAGCTTAGATTCCCCCCGATTCTTGTAAAGCTTGCCTTTCTCCAGCACAGTAATCATACCTTTTGATTCTACCAACTCAAGGAACCAAGCCCATTTTTCTAAATCTTCTTCAGTCCCCATTAATCGCATATCAACAGGGGTAGATTCGGATTTTGAAGGGGGATTGGGGGGAGTTTTTGGAGTTTTAACTTTTCTACTTCTCATGCCAAAGTTCATCCAATTCAATAATGTTATCGGTACAGATTTCTTCCCACTCCTCCCAAGCTGTGAGGGGTTTTTTCTTTTTAATATTAGTCCTGATATCAGTTATGCTATCAGGTTTGAAATCATTATTTTTAGTTTCTCCCCCAGCTACATCCTTTGTTTCGGTTTCAGGTTTAGGTTCGGGTGGGGAAATAGCATCAATAAATTTATCGAGTGCCTGCTCGATTCTCTCTTTCTTCTCTGGCGCCTTAGCTACTCGCCATTTTCTCAAAACAGCTTCCTTCGCGGTTTCCAAAACTTCGGGGGAAACTGTACCAGATTGCGGCGCCGCATCGAGACGCGCAGTTAGTTCCGCAACCTGTTCCGCTAGTAAATTGATACTTTTATCCCGGTTCTGAATCTCGCGCATTAAACCTAATTTATAAGTGTTTACTTGTTCCTTTAAGTCGTGGAACTCGTTCCTGGTGGGGATGTTAGAAATGTTCTGTACCGGAGTCTGTACCGAGTTCTGTACGGGTAGGTGGGATAATTTCTCCCCCACCACAACTTCAACCATTGCCTTGATATCAGCTTCGGTTACTTGTCTTACGTCCTGTTTTACGGTTCCAGGCTTTTGTAAAACAACCTCACCGTTTGTTAGTGCTTCAACCCCAGCCATGAGGATATCAATCAAGGTTTTAGACCTATCGCAGCCGCTATCGTTGTCTGCGGGATAATACTCCTGTCCTATTTTATCAATGGCTTCCAGTAAGGTTTCGGGGCAGCGGAAATTGAGCAGTTTGTTTGCCATGTCTTACTTGCACCACGATGTCTTACACGATTTTACACCCAACCTGAACGCGCATTGTATTACAACCTTTTAACAAAAACGAACTTGGACAAAAGTCAAAAAAAGTTGAGTATAACTTCGGAAAACACTTGTAAACAAATGTATCTATTTAGGTGAGGATAGTTACGTGTTCAAGAAAAGATGACCAACACCCCCCCAACCATTGATGAATTGCGTGAAAGCTTTAATCGCGTGTATGACGGACCCGACCGATTGCAGCGAGAATACGATTTGGTAATGGAATCCGAGCGATTGGGTGTGCCCCTGGATACTTATCGTCGGTTGTATGAGTTGCGCGGGGAAGAACATATGAACCCTTACCCCAAGCCTAAAAATTGGCAGTACGCGCCCCGTGAATGGCTAGGAACCGGAATTAATCTTACGTACCCTGTAGAATGTTATAAATATTTTTCTATTAGTCCGCAATTTTCTAGTATATTAATACTTGTACTCCAAAATGGGTTTATCTAGACAGCAGCGCAAGCAACTACAAGAAGCTCTAATTGATGCTTTCCCCACAAAAGCATCACTAGAACAAATGCTGTCGTTTGAATTAGATAAGAACCTAGAAGTAATTGCAGGAGAAGGAAATCTACAAGAAATTGTTTTCAAGATAGTACAAACGGCTGAAGCAGAAGCTTGGGTTGAAAAACTAATTGGTGCAGCACATAGAGCAAACCCTGGCAATCCAAAATTAAGAGCTATTAGTAAATCTGGATTTGAATTTTCTTCTAGAAATGATGTTCAAAAGGGACTGTTAAAGCAAGTTAGTACTGAAGTTATCTCACGATTAGAGCAGTCATTACATAATCGAATTTATATTGTCCAAGATACAGACCAAAATCCAGAGCAGATTGAATTACCTTGGGCAAGTGAGATAAAGGTAGGCTCAAAACCAAAAGTTCATTTAACCAATACACAATTAACCGCAGTCTATGACCAGTCGGAGATTGATGGCAGATTATTGATTTTGGGAAAGCCTGGGGTTGGAAAAACTACCATGCTTCTTAAGTTAGCTGAGGAACTAGTAAAACGTGCTAGGAATGACCCAGCATATTCTATTCCAGTGTTATTTTCTTTATCTTCTTGGAAGAATGATAGCCACAGTATCAAAGAATGGTTAATTGACCAGTTAAAAGACAAATATGGGGTACGGAAAGATATTGGTAAAGGTTTAGTAGAAAATCAAGAGATTATACCTTTGCTAGATGGTTTGGATGAATTAGCAGCAGAGCGTCAAGAAAAGTGCGTTGTAAAAATTAATGAATTTTTACATCCCAGTAATTGGACTAATCCTGCAATCGTTTGTAGTCGGATAGAAGAGTATCAACGATATAAAGTCTTGCTTCAACTAAATAACTCATTAGAACTACATTCTTTCACTTTACAACAAGTTTATCAATATTTACAAGGTACAGATAATTTAGAATTATGGAATAATATTAGTCAAGATGAAGATTTAAAGCAATTAGCCCAAACACCACTTCTGTTGAATATTATTGTCCTCGCTACTGAAGAACTATCAATACAAACATGGCAACAGTTCAAAACTTCTTCTGAGCGGCTTAAATATTTATTTGATGCTTATATTTGTAGAATGCTCAAACGTCCTTATAAGGATAAACAACCATTACAGTCAAATACTGAACGTTGGTTAAGTTGGTTATCGCGTCGATTAATTGAAGAAAGTGCAACGGAGTTTTTTATTGAAAAAATTCAGCCAGATTGGTTGAGTAATAAATTTAAAAAAATTATTTATAATGTGATTTTATGGGGAGTTATAGGAGGACTGATAGGAGGGCTGATAGGAGGGCTGATAGGAGGGCTGATAGGAAGGCTGATTTATGGGCTGATAGGAGGGCTGACTTTTGGACTAATTTATGGGCTGATTTTTGGGCTGATTTATGGGCTGATTGGAGAGCTAATAGAAAAGAAAATAGAGAGTATTAAATTAATTAATCGTCTAATAAATTTTAGGATAACTATAAAGTGGCTGATTTCAGGGCTGATTTCAGGGCTGATTTTTGGGCTGATTGGAGAGCTGATTTTTGGGCTGGAAGATGAGCTGGGATATGAGCTGAGAAAGGTGCTGATAGCGTGGCTGGTTTCAGGGCTGGTTTTCGGGCTGATTTTTGAGATGATAGGAGGTGAAATTCAACCCGTTGAAAATCTCAAATTTTCTCTTGATAAGTCTTTAAATAGGCTGATTTATGGGCTGATTTATGGGCTGATTGTAAGGCTGATTTATGGGCTGAATGAAGTTGGAATTCAATTCGTTGGAAATCTCAAATTTTCTCTTTATGAATCTTTAAATATGCTGATAGTAGGACTGATAGTAGGGCTGATTTTTGGATTTGATGGAGTAGAATTAGAAAATAAAACTATTCCTAATCAAGGAATTAAACAATCAGTTATTAATACTATAATTATATCAACAGTAACTTGCATATTGGCTTCATTATTAATATTTGTAATTCCAATTAAACAACAGGACGTTAATCCAAACAAAGCTTTAATTAATAGCTTAGTAATGGGATTGTGTGCTGGACTACTTATTGGAATACCTAGAAGTGGAACACCAGCTATCAAACACTTTGTTTTGCGTGTGATTCTCTGTCAGAGCGGTTATATCCCTTGGAACTATGCCAAGTTTCTCGACTACTGCACTAACCGTCTGTTTTTACAACGAGTTGGTGGTGGATATCGATTTATGCATGACCTGCTACGCCAGCACTTTGCCAATTCTTATGCTAAATCCAAAAACGCTCTTGACTAAAAGGGGTCAACGCCTGGATATATACCTTGTATCAAAAATTCACAAAATATTTTTAACTCTGTCTTTTGAAGTGAGCAGAAAAAGCAACCGAACCAGGCTACATACCTACACACAGGGCTTTAAGGCGCTCGTCACTGCCTTTAGTACATATACTAGCGTGTCACCACTCTATTGTGTATCCGATAGTAAAAACTTATCTGTGATGGCTGAAAAGGCGGTTTTGCGTATTGGGTACAGGGAGCGACTTATCAGGAAAAACTATAACGGGACACTGCTCACGCAACAATCAGGGTTTTGGGGCTAGAAACTGTTCGTATTTAGCCGCATAATACTAACAGATATGTTTTATTAAAATGTTAGTACGCCGCAAGAACAAGGATTACAGGTCACGGGAGCATCTTACCGTAGGTGAGGTCAATCAGCTCCTTGAAATTGCAAAAGTTTATGGGCGCCACAAGGTTCGGAACTATGCTCTTGTTCTATTAATGTTCCGCCACGGGCTAAGAGTGTCCGAAGCTTGCGAGTTGCGCTGGGATGCAATTTCCTTAATTGATGGTGAGATTTTTATCACGCGCAAAAAAGGAAGTGAGAGTGGTACGCATCCACTACCAGAAGATGAAATTGAAGCTTTGGGACGGTTGAGAAGTTCTAATCCTAACAACGATTATGTTTTTGTGGGGGAAAGGGGAGAAGTACTGACTCCCGCTGCGGTACAAAGATTACTGTCTCGGTTGGGTAAACTTGCCGGATTAACTATCAAAGTTCACCCACACCAATTACGCCACGCCTGCGGCTATTACCTTGTCAACGCTGGATACTCTACCAGGACTATTCAAGATTTTTTAGGGCACCGGGATATTAGACATACCGAGCGTTACACCAAACTTAACTCAAAACGGTTTTCTAATATTGATTGGAATAAAGGGAAGGAACAACCTTTCTAACACTGTCTTACACCTGTTTTACATTACATCCAACCATTATTCAGTCAAACACGACGGTTAAGTATTAATTTTTCTTCATTTCCTGATTGAAAGTGATTGATTGCAGCCTGAATTACATTTCCATTTACAGGGTCATCAATAGGTTTATGGGCATCTTTGAGATAAATTTTTACGGCTGTTAGAGAGATTCGATCTATCAAGTCAACAAATAACAATCTGCCATAATCCTCTTTATTAATCAAAATATCATAATATTGCGGATTAAAGGCACTTGCTAATCTTTGAAAACAAGACAAATATTGTATCTCTTCCCGGTCAAGATTTTGTATGTCTTGCGAATTGTAAATCTTCCCATTGGTACAATAATTCATAACAACTCCTTGGTTGCTAATTGTACAATCAGTTATTATATAGGAGTTATTCTAACTAGTATATTCGCTCTTAATGTTTTTTTAATATAGAGTGCAATTTATACCAGGGACATGCCAGGACACTAACACCCGGAGCCAGATTAAACGTATTGTTGAAACTGCTGCATCAAGAGCTGGTATCAATAAAAAAGTCTCTCCTCACTGGTTGCGGCACGCTCACGCTAACCATGCCCTTGAAAATGGCGCCGATATAGGGTTAGTAAAAGATACTTTGCGGCACGATAACGTTGCTACGACTTCTCGCTATCTCCATGTTCGACCAAATGATAGCAGTTCTATGTATGTTCCCAGTCTTTAGTAATGTCTTACAGTAAGTCTTACACATTACCTCTAACCGTATGCTGTCATCTGTGGGAGAGAAGTCGGGAAACATAATTTAGACGACATCGCTAACACTCAACCACAAACTAGTCAACCTGAAACCCGCCAAATATAATTGGCGATATTTGACGGGTTTAATAACTATTCAATATCATCAAGATTTTTTATTAGCAGTATTAAACCTAACTCCTGAAGAATTTTAATTAGAGAGAGAACTACGGAAACTATAGAAGCTATATCCCTTACATTTTTAACTAGTTTTCGCCAGTCCCATTTTTGTATTTTTTTGCCAGAGTTCTTAAAACTATTACTTTCTTGTTTTTTCATAATCTACGATTACTTGACTAAAAGTTATCAACTCTTTAGTCGTAACTTACTCAAAATGTGACATCTATTTTGTGAAACAACTTATATCACATACTCAAAATAATAAAAGATAATTTTTACTAGCTAATATTTCTAATAAGCATTTTTAACTTTTCACTTTGTTGTTTGTAATATTCAACATAATCTTCTTCTAAAAACCCTTCTTCTTGTACTAATGAATATTCAAAGTTAGTGATTAAAGCATCTAACAAATCATCAGTTTCAGCTATTTCTAAAATTTTTATTATACGCTGTGTATCCACAACGGAAAGTACTGGCAAAGTTGTCAGCTTTTGATATTGTCGAAATAGATTGTAAGTTTGAAAATGCTTAAGCATTTTCTTTGTGCCCATAATTCATGGCAATAAAAATTTATTGGTTTTAGTAAAAAAGGGAATGAAATAATTTTTAAACAAATTAGTTAACATCCCCTCTTACACATTAGTCTTTAGTTAAAAGAAACTGCTTAAGCCGTTCTTTAATACGCTCTCCACGTTTACGTAGTGTAGGAATATTACGTTGTATTCCAGAATCAGCCAAATGTTTTTCAACTTCTTTCCAAGACAAACTTCGTCTAAAACGTAAGTCAAAAATTATTTGGTCTTCTGAATTCAAACCACTAAAAGCTTTCCACAATTTCTCTAACTGTTTTTCTTGCAGAATCTCATTATCACATTCAGCATTTTCATTTGAGATTTGAGATACGATTTTACACTCAGTACTATCGTACTTATCTACATCTAATTCTATGAAATTAAAATGCTTTTTGTCTCTATATTGATTCCGCACTCTATTACAAATCACAAAGTGAGCTACTTTATAAGACCACCTTTGTGGATTATCTATCTTACCTCCTCTTTCAATCGTATCAATTCCACGTATATAAACCTCACTGAGAACTTCAAACAATTCAGTATCACGAAGCCCATACTTATTAATTTTTCGTTGAACAATCGGAAAAATTTGACCATCTTCTCTTAGCAAAGACTCAAAGACTGCCTTAAAGTTTTGCTTTCGAGTAAGTATATCAAGAGATGACATTCAAACTTACTCGCAAGCTCTTTACAAGATTCCAGATTAATGATTAACCTAACAACCTTGTTTCCAAGCTATTAAGTAAAAAATCTAATAAGCATTAACTTGTAACTTTACCCCACAGATGATCGACTACAAAGATGATAGGACATAAGCATTATTCCTGATTTAATAGGGGTTTTTTATAGCTGCTCCCAAGCAAATGAGGTACGGTTTTATCTTTATTAGCCAAAAAGAGGCTTTAAAAGTGTACTTTACTAGACTGGGAACCACTATAAAGCAGTCTAACTATTTAGTCGTAATCGATATAAAAATGTGACACTATAATTAAACCCACTTTCCGCACTTCATCGTGTAATACACGTAGATTTCCAATATTCTGTTAATCAAGGTTAGATAATGAACAAAAATAGCACTAATTAACAGTATTAATACTTAATCAACGCTGATAATTAGGAATTATTCTTGAATAAGAGCGTACTATATATTGAAGTGCGGAATATGGGATTAAAATAAATCAGGAAGTATCAGCAATAGCTTATCGGCTATGGGTACACCTGGCTGAGTATCTGCTCTACTTAGCAGTCCCTGGGGTCATCGTACCAAAAAAGGTTTTTTGTACGCGCTCGGAATTAGATGAATTGCGCTCAAGTGTTACCAAGCAAGGTTTTCAGCCCAATGCTCTTGAGGGATGTTTTTTACTACTTTTAGGCACTAAACGCCAAAAAATCAAAATTTTTTAATTGTCTGAAACGTATGCATAGTAAGAGTTTTAGCATTATTAATATTTCCTTAGCGTACAAAAAACCTTTTTTGGTACAGTCCTGCCGATTTGGTACGTTCTCCCCCTTTTGATAAAAAAGCCAGAATTTAATATCCTGGCTTTTTTATAACAATTTATGTTCCTTACCTAAAGTGCATTGTACCAAGCCCATTCGTTAGCATCTATAACGAGTAATCTATCGTTTAGTTTAAAATAAGGCAATAATGCATCCCGCACGCTTATGGTATTTTCGTATAGAGTTCCTTCGTAAACCCATAAATTAATTAGAACTCTTTCAGCATTACTACTAATCAACATATTTTCAATACGTTGATAATCTTGAGTTGTAGCGAAACTCAAATCATATGAAATAAAAAATTTCTTCGTAGGCATATTTACCTCTTTCTGGTTCAAGGTAGTAATTATATACTGTGCAATTTGGAAGTCAAGTAAACAGAAATACAAAAACCTTGAATTTTAGACGTAAGTACTGCTGCACCCTCGACCCATCTCCTGCCCCTCTCAACACCAAGGGGTGAAAGTAGCAAGCGTAATAATAATTTGTAGGCAGGGAGTATCGCATTTACAGCAGCAATGCTGGTATTTCTGCTATCTGGCATAGTGGCATGGTGCCATGATGACATGCCATCATGGTGATACTGAACATATTTTGAACAATGAAAACAATTGCAATCGTTTCAAGGAAAGGAGGCAGCGGAAAAACAACCTTAGCCGTTCACGTTGCCGTCGCTGCTTTCCTCAACAAAAAACAAACCGCGATAATTGACCTCGACCCACAAGCAAGTGCCAGTGGTTGGGGCGATAGCAGAGAGGATGAATCACCTGCTGTAGTTTCCGCACAAGCATCTAGACTTACTCACGTTTTAGATGCTGCTGTTGAAAATGGTGCAGAAATTATAGTTATCGACACTTCTCCTCATTCCGAAACCGCAGCCCTAGCCGCTATCCGTGCTGCTGACCTAATTTTAATTCCGTGCCGCCCTGCCATTTTCGATTTAAGAGCAATTTCTGACACCGTTGATTTAGTCAAAATGGCGAACAAATCCGCTTTTGTAATTCTTAATGCTGTACCACCAAAAGGAAGCTTAGGGGATGAAGCGCGAACCGCAATATCTCAACATGATATTGAAATATGTCCCTTTAAATTAACTCAAAGAATGGCATTTGTTCACGCGGTTACTGCTGGGTTAAGTGTTCAAGAATACGAACCAGGTAGTAAAGCTGCTGATGAAATTAAGAGTCTTTATAAGTGGATTTTAAAACAGCTAAAGTAAATGCCATCATGCCATCATGCCACTAAGCTGGACACAGAACTATGCCTAAAAAACCTAACCTAGCCGCTGCTTTGAACGATGCTTCTAAAAAACCTAACAGGAGCCAAGTCAGTAAAAAAATAGAACCGCTTGAAAATTCAGATAATGATGCTAATGATAAAATACCACCTTCTCGACGTGGAAAGAAAGCCATAACCGTACATTTTGACCCTGCTGCTTGTAAACAATTAAAGCAACTTGCAATGGACGAAGAAACATCGATTCAAGCTTTAATGACAGAAGCGTTAAACGATTTATTTGAAAAGTATGGGAAAAATCCAATTGCATAATTTAAACCTGCAATATGCACTTCCAATGTTTTTATTTCCTGTTATGAGTAAATTGCTAAACCCAGACATAACAAGTGTTTTCAGACCATCTTGCAGGTTTTTACAAGTATCTCGGTGCTATGCAACCCAAGGGAGAGCGAAAATTTTCGGATTCTCGCTCTCCTATATAGCTAATTTGTACTTTTTAGTGTTTTTTATCCAATGTAAAATTTTGTTACTTTTCCAGAATTGAGTTTAACAGTACTGTAGTCATTGTGTAAAATTTTACAATAATCAGCAACATCACTATGGATGGGCAGCAGCGTAGGAATTTACAACAAGCTTTACTTGATGCTTTTCCAACTAAATCATCATTACAGCAGATGTTGTCGTTTAAATTAGAAAGAAATTTAGATGTAGTTTCTGGAGGAAGTAATTTAGGAGATGTTGTTTTTAATTTAATAACAACAGCAGAATCTCAAGGATGGATTCAAGACTTAGTTCGTGCTGCCAAAGATTCAAATCCTGGGAATCCTAAATTACAAAAGATTACTCCTGAGTCATTTACTAGTACTTTAACTGAGACTATAAATATTGATGAATTAATACAAACTGCGCGCGATAAAATTGGTATTTATATTAAAGAACGCCACGGTAAGTTCAAAGTTTTGGGGATGCACGAACCAGTAAAGCTTGAGGATGTTTATACAGCAGTACAGTTTTTAGGGGAGGAAGGAATTAAAGCGTTTGCGTCGATAAATAATTTAGAAGAGGCTTTTCGTAAGTCACAGACGCGCGGGTTTCAGTTAGAGTCTAAGAAACAAGACGGACTTAAGGTTGCTAACGAAAAGCAATACTTGATGGTACTAGGACAACCAGGTGCGGGTAAATCTACATTTTTACGGCGCCTGGGTTTGGAGGCATTGAAAGGTAAGAATAGTGGATATAAGCATGAATGTGTTCCAGTGTTTCTGGAATTAAAGCGATTTACCACAGGTAAAATAAATATAGAACAAGCAATTATTCAGGAGTTAGAAAGCTGTGGTTTTCCCAAGCCACAAGATTCAACTAAAAAGCTTTTAGAGAAAGGTAAATTATTAATATTACTTGATGGCTTGGATGAAATACCAACTCAACAACTAGATAAAGCAATTACAAAAATTCAAGATTTTGTAGATAAACACTCACAAAACCGTTTTATTGCTTCCTGTCGCACTGCGGCTTATCGTAGCCGTTTTAAACGGTTTAATGATGTAGTAATGGCAGATTTTGATGACGAGCAAATAGAGCAATTCATCAATAATTGGTTTCAATCAGAGCAAGACAAACAGGTAAATACAGCACAAAGATGCTACTCATTGTTACAACAACCAGAGTATGCTTCGGCTAAGGAATTAGCACAAACACCGCTATTGTTGACATTATTATGTTTGGTATTTGATGACTCTCAAATTTTCCCTAAAAATCGAGCATTACTGTACAGTGAAGCATTGGATGTTTTATTAAAAAAATGGGCATCAGAAAAGCGTGTGCAACGTGACCCCATTTACCAAGATTTAAATTTTAAACTGGAAGAAATGATGCTGGCAGAAATAGCCAATGACAATTTTGTTGAGAATAAGCTATTTTTCAGCCAGCGTGAAGTAGAAGCACAAATTAGCAAGTTTCTAGCAGATAATTTGAATGCGCCAAAACACCTAGATGCAAGCGTAATTTTAGAAGCAATTCAAATCCAACAGGGTATTTTAGTAGAACGTTCCAAAGACGTACTTTCCTTTTCTCACCTAACGCTTCAAGAGTATCTAACTGCTCAATATATAGTAAGTAGCAATCAAATTGAGGGGTTGGTGAAGAAAGAACTTGCAAATACACGCTGGCAAGAAGTTTTTCTCTTAGTTGCAGGATTAATGGATAGAACTGACCAATTACTGCTTTTAATTGAAAAACAAGCCCTTTCTTATATTAATACTCCTAAGTTACAAGCGTTGCTACGTTGGGCACACGAAGAAACTACAGGTTCTGCGAGTGATATTAAACCTGTAGGTAAACGTGCATTAGCCAACGCCTACGCCAACGCCGTCGCCTACACCATCACCATCACCATCGCCATCGCCAACGCCAAAGCCAACGCCAACGCCAACGCCAAAGCCAACGCCAACGCCGAAGCCGAAGCCGAAGCCGAAGCCAACGCCATCGTCATCGCCTACGGCGAAGCCTACGCCTACGCCGAAGCCTACGCCTACGCCGAAGCCTACGTCATCGCCATCGCCTACGCCAACACCGACGCCATCAACAGATTTATAAAATTTGCGAACTTGCTAAAAGATGATCGAATTTTTAATAATGTAAATTATACTGCATTAATTGCCCAATTGAAAGCACTTAAAACTCTAATTCCTAGTGATGAACAGCCAAGGACTGTGCGCGAGTTATTTACTAAACAACTCATAGAAACATGGCTTCATGCTTTTAACCTCACCCCAGAAATGCTTAATTTATCTAAAGAAGAAATTAAAGCACTAAGCAATTACCTCTATGCAAATCGCTTAATTATTGAGTGTAAAGATGCAGCAGTGCGAGTGTCCCCATCTACTTGGGAAGGAATTGAGGAGAGGATGTTGAAGCTTGAAAATTAGGAGAGAACCTAAAACTATCCCAGTGCCGCATTTTAGTGTTGTAATTTTTTGATTTTTTACAACAGCGGGTCATACACCAAGATGGCACACACCCCTTTGACGCATTTATTACTTGCGACTATAACAGTACAGAGCTACAGGTTCGGGCGCCAACTGCGACAAGAAAGACTCGGCAATTGCCCCAAGCCCTGTACCAATACCAAAACTCGTAGCGCGCGCGAGCTTCGGTAATTTGAATTTGATATCAATCTGGATTGCGCTGCTTGGACAACAGTTTATTGAGTACTGGTACAACTTCAGGGTCATCAAACCCTTGGTCGGGCGAGTATACCTTAGCATTGGGGTCGCGGAATCTTTCTAAGTAAATTGATAAAGCTTCGTCATCCTCTCTATGTTCGAGAACGTACTTATGAAACTCCAAAGAGCAACGTAGCCAGGAGAAAAAATAAAACCTCTATCCTGCTAAAAGCTCGAAGATTCTGCCGAACTTGGCAACCTATCATCGGATTCTTAGTTTTAGTCGCGAGGCTTCTTCCTTCCGCAATACCAGTTTGGGTGCGGGAGTTGGAAAAAATAGCCAATTTCCTTCGCACCTTCTGGTGGTGGGATTAAAGTAAGCTAACCCCCGGCGCCTGAAGTTACTATCTCAATTTTTTCAATTTTTGGGATAGTAACCCAGCGGTGGGGAATTGCTCCAAGCAAAGCGCCGTCCATCAAACAAAAACTCCCAAAACTTGACTGTCACGCATTCTTATCTATATATATGTGTAGGTAAAGTTAAAAAATTATTTACTCAAAGCCTTTTTAAACAAACCCTTGACAGCGAGATAACACGTAGAGATATCAGGGAAGGGGGCGATGGGGGTGACGGTAATAAAAGTCTTGATGGTATGCCCCCTTCCCTGATATCCAAGTTTATCTTTCGCTTTCAAGGGCAAGCGTTGTTTGTTAAAAAACACTTCTACGTGCAGGGAATGAAAGCTCCAGAGGCTCCGATAATGACTTTTTTTTTATCTAGCAGAGTGAAAAACAGGCACCACGCTTTTCTCTTGGCTCCCAACTCTATAATTAACCCACAGTTCCCATGCTCCAAATTTTCCGTGACCCCCGGCGCCTCGGTAGGGAGCCAGCCATGCCTTAAAACTTACGTTTTACCATCGCTACTCGCTCGGCACAGGCAGACTGGCTCAAGGGGGATACCCCCTTAAGAAACCCCCCCAGTCGATAATCGGGCGCCTTAATTACACCCAAATTGAAAACACTACAGGTGCCACTTACAAGTACACTTAAAGTCCAGGCATAAGGGGTCAGATAAGCAATGGTACAGAAAGTTACGCTAAGGCTGAAACCATTACTGTATAAACACTCTGCACAGCAATATATTTACACTTCGTTCACAGTGTCCAGTGCTATCCTCAAAGTATCAATTAATCTATACTCTATTTGGCACAGCAAACGAGTACGATACAGCGAGGGTTTCAGACTCTAAAATTTAAGACCCTTCAATTGGTACAGTTTTTCTTCCTGGTGATTCAATTCCTTAACGTAACTTTCTGTACCGCTGCTTATTTCACCCCCATAAGCAGTGCTAAAGTTATCCCTCAACCCCATCCAACTCCAATTAAATTAGAATAGCTTAAAACAAATAAGGAACTAATCGCTTCGTGCGTTGCCTATAGGCTTCATACTCCGAGCCAAATCTGTTGAGCAGCATCTGTTCCTCCTGATTAACTCGTGTTGCATAGGCGATACTAAAGCTAATTAATCCAGATAGACCAGCAATCCAATTAGGAAGCAATAGTGCTTGTGCAATGCAAAGTAGCAAGACAGAAGTGTACATTGGATGACGAATATTTTGATAAACACCATTGGTTGTCAATGTATGCCCTTCACGAATTTGCAGCGTTGATGACCAATTTTTCCCTAAGTCGTGATGGCTGCGCCAAAACAACCAAAGTGAAAGTGCAAGAATTGCAGTACCTAATCCAATTGCCCAAATCGGTAGAGAGTGATTTGTAAAATTTAACCTTGGAAACAGAACATAAACCAAAGGGATAAACATTATCCCCATCAATACCAAAAGACGAACTATCTTTTCTTGTATAGTTTTTTGGTCATTAATAATTATGTTTTCTTTTTGCTCTCTTTGATAGGGAATCCTGATAATTAACCACACCATTACTCCAATTATAAAAAAGCTCTTTGAAACTAATGTATTCATTTGGCGAATCTCCTGTATTAACTCCAACAGTGGTTGCTAATCTCATCGCTCTTGCATCAACAATATTCGACTATAGCAATGCTAATTCAATTAAAATAAAAATAAACTTTATATGCCACGTCAGTGCCTTTCCGAGGGTTCCACTCTCTCGTGCGTATAAAGGTTCGCACATATTAATTTACGACGTGCCTCTTAGAGCAGGTATCTCGGCGGTCACCCACCTATGTCCTCGAAGCGTAAGAGTGTCTCCGAATCCCCGCGTCGCAGGAAGCTTTTGAGCATTACAAGCGTACCATTCGGTTTAAGACCCCGCCCAACGGGTAAGGCAGTCGGCAATGGGCAGTAGTTTTTAATTAAAGGTTTAAAGGCATATTATTCATGATGTTTCCCCACTGCCCACTGCTCGTTTCAACCACAAGTGTGTTAATTAAATTAAAACCTGAATCAAGTATATCCAGCAATTGATTAACAATGGTTAGTTGTCAATCACCAACCAATTTATATTTAGATGAATCAAGTTATGTCAACACAACTCATACTTGAAACATCCACACCAACCAAAAACCCAGAACGAAAAATTACCAACACCAATACAAACATGAATCAAGTATTAAAACAAAGTTTATTATACCTGAATCAACTTATGTAAACCCGAATCAAGTTATAAATATACCGTTTTTTCAGATAAAATATAGGGGGTGCCAGCCATGCCCGCTGAACTTACGTTTTACAGGAAGCCTGTGCTTGGTACGTCAAAAAACTTCATACCCTCGTAGGGAGCTTTAGAAGCAGCCGCAATTCTTGTCCACAAGTCACCTATGTGCAGTTCAAGTTTATGGTAATCTGGGTCAAGAATGTATAAAGATTCGCCTTCACTCGTGTTTTGCTTCCACAGCTGAACTCCTAAAGCAAGCAGGTGAGCGCGATATTTTTCAAAGTCTTGCTCGCAAACACTAAAAGCAATATGAGTATATTCAGAGTCTTGACTTGTGCGAGCGTACCTATCTAAGGATAGGCACAGCCACAAATCACCTGCTAATAAATAAGCACCCCTTTTCCACTTAGCGACGGGCTGACACCCTAGAACTTTGGTGTAAAAGTCAAAAGATGCTTCCAAGTCAGACACTGATAAAGTAATATGATTGATTCCTGTAATCATTTTGCTGCTTTAGCTATTTTACAAATCTTTATGTGGATAAGTTTTAATAATAATTGTTAGCATCATGAGTCGGGGCGCCCGACTCCCTTTATTATTTTCTAATTAATTGGCGTCAAATCGACTTAAAATAATTAAATTGTGTAGTATATACACAATTGATTTTTCAAGCTCCACGCTTCAAATTCATGCAGACGGAGTGCCCCTGAAATAATACGAGTATAAAAAAGCAACCACAGCAACTCCTTCAAAGTATTGCCTTGTAAGCTTTTTAGACTCGCAGCACTCACAAAAATTCGTCTAAGACGAGTAAAACCAATATAAGACAACACAAGACAACAAGAACGAGAATTTCTATCAGTTTTCCTAATAACCAAGCTTGTAAAGTCTTCTTTTGGCTTCTTTTGACTTTGATTGTCTTGGTAAAAAATACCTAAAAAAATCAGATTGAGGATATCAGTATTTTTATTTTGGGGTGGAGTCAACTGGAGCCAACCAAAACGCTCCAAATCATAAAAATCAATCAGGTCTTCTTATAAGTTGGCTCCAATTGACTCCATTTTGTCTCCAATTAAAAACTTTATTCCTTTAAACTCGATTCCGATTCCGAAAATAATTTCGGGCGCCTTTTTATAAATGTTTTTTTTAATCAATAGCACACTTGCCAAGGGTTTAAGCTTTTACATAAATCTATTCCTACGGTTTATCGATTAACAAACCGTATTTATCAGTACAGAGTTAGTTAACTATCGAACCAACCTGTACTGATGTAACCTAAGTGACACCTTAGTTAAACCTAGGTGACACCAAATCAAAGCAAAACAGCCATAAACTGCGAATCGAATTACTTTTTTGATTTAAAATCACCATAAGCCACTGCCCGACGTAATAAGTACCTCTCTAAAAATAATTACACGTTGTTTTCTAGGCTGGACAAGGGTTTCAGCCTAATTCTGTGTAATTAATTTTGTCCGAACACCCAAGTAAGGTGACACCTAGGTTAAACCTAGGTGACACCTAGGTTTAACCCTGGTTGAAATACAGCAGATAACCAGTTATTTCCTTTTTTTTATTTGTTTCAATCAGGACAAGAGCGCGCGCTACCCCATCTGAATTAACTACATTTAAACTACATTTGTAATACATTGTCGAATATTTTTACAGTATAAATACTCAATAATTGGGAGAGGGAGTAAAAAGGGATAAAAAAGGGAGTCAATCGGGAGTGTTTCGGGAGTAAATCGGGATAAAACATGGCTTTTCAGTATATTAATACTAATCAATAATGATGGTGACTCCCGATTTACTCCCGATTAGTCCCTATTTAGTCCCTATTTAGTCCCCCTCTTATCACTAATTGGTCATGAATTATATTTGACAAATCGAAGCGTGTCTCCCGCTCTCCCAAAAAAATAATTTCGGGCGCCACTCGTTCAATCTATGTTTAAAAAAATAATTGGGGAAGGAGTTTCCCGTGCCAACCAACACAAATTGTGTCGTAGTCGCACCGTCACCATGCCATAACTTACCTTCTATATCTTCATACATAGATTTTATTGGTAGGGAAATGGTAGGGATTTTGTGTCCACCATCAAGCTAGCGGATAAAAAATCCCTACTAATTCCCTCCTACGCTGAAGCCTTGAGTCTCCTCCAAAGAAATTTCGGGGGTACTCGTTAAATTTATGTGTAAAAAATAATTGATTTAAAATTTCCCATGCCAGCCAACACAAATTGTGTTGTAGTCGCACCGTCACCATGCCGTAACTTGCCTTCTATATCAAAAGGCATAGATTTATCGAGTAGGAAAATGGCAGGAATTTTTGATATTAGTCTGTTGATATCAAGCACTTTGCTGCACAGTAATCCTACCATTTTCCTGCCATTTTCCTACTGTGCCGACGCCGCTCGTCTCCTCCAAAAGCAGTTTCGGGTGGGCTTCGATATAATCGAAGTGTACTCACTTCACTTCTGTGCCCCTTCGGGGTGGGCACCGCCCATCCTCGCTCGCCTGGACGGCTCCCTCGGACACAGAAGTACGTTCGCCCTTCGGGTCGTGTTCCCAGATTATTGGTGGGGGTTTTGTTAATGACCGCAAAAGCCATTATGCGCGTTGGTAAATTAAAAAGTTTGGGTAGTGTGGGCGGCAGTGAAAAACATACTGCTCGTCTTCAAGATACACCAAACGCTGACCCCTATAAAGAAAATATTCGGTTAATTGGTGAGGATGATGACCCCGAACTAGAAAAAATAGTTTTATCTAAAATAGATGACCATACTAAACACAAACCGCGTAAAGATGCAGTACTGTGCAGCGAAATTTTTTTATCGGCATCTCCAGAATTTTTTCGTCCTCATGACCCATCAAAGGCTGGGGAATGGGATGAAGAATTGATGTGGGACTTTGCCAATGCTTCGTCCAAATGGTTACAAGAAAACTTTGGTGATAAATGCGTCCGCGCGGAGCTACATTTAGATGAAGCGACCCCCCACATCCACGCTTACATCGTCCCCATCAACGACAAAACCAAACAATTAAGCCACAAAGAGATGTTTGGGGGTGATGGGCGCCAAGCTAGTATAAAATTATCCAAGTTTCAAGATTCTTATGCTCAAGCACTGGCGCCTTTAGGTATCGAACGCGGGGTCAAAGGCAGTAAAGCCACCCACACCAAAGTTAAAGAATATTACTCTTCAGTCAATTCTGAACCCCTCACCCTCGAATTAGATAGACTGGCGCCAAAGCAAGGAGAAACGGCACAGCAATTGTTTAAGCGTATAAAATCAGACCCAACAATTCAAACCATCAATCATCAACTGGCTGACCACCGTCGAATTATAGAACTTGAAAAACGGGCATCCCAAAAAGCAAATGCTTCTGAGAAATTACGCTCTGAGCTAGAAAACCGTGTAGCTGAATTGGAAGAAGAGAATTTTTACTGGAAGCAGCAGGCAGACCAATTAAGAGACTTGCCTTTAGAGGATGTAGCGTGGCATTTAGGACTGGATAAAGCTGATAAAGGAGAGAACCGTTGGAAGGGATTAGGGCAAGTTATCAATATTAATGATTCTAAATGGTACGACTTTACAGCAGAAAAAGGTGGCGGTGGGGCTATTGATTTGGTAATGCACGTTGCTGGGTGTAATTTTCGGTCTTCGGTTGCCTGGTTACATGACCGTTTTGGGTCTCTTGGAATGCTGCGTGCTACCAAAGCTTACGTAGAAACACAAGCCACTAAAATTGTTGCAGAAGAACCAACACCGCAATTTGTACTTCCAAAAAAGGATGATGAGAAGTGGCAAGCAGTACATAATTATTTGACAAAAACTAGGGGACTGCCAGAAAATTTTATTACTGCCCTTCGCTCTAACGGATGGCTCTATGCTGACGACCAGCAAAATGCTGTATTTACAATGCGCGAGCTTCCAAACGAGGCGCCATCACTTAAAACAGAAACCACAGGCGCATTTTTACGAGGAACGCGGGGAGAAGACAACTCGTTTATGGGATACGCGCTTGGTACGAAGCGAACAAAAGGATGGTTTTACTTCCACTTGGGTGGTAAGCCAACCGATGAAGTTGAAAAAGTTGTTATTTGTAAATCCCCCATCGATGCGCTTTCATGTGCTGCGCTATCTGTTTCTGCACATTCTGGTATGTCCCCGACGCGAACAATGTTTTTAGCTGTCGATAGTCCCAAAAGCTTACCGTTGGATTTTCTCAAAGACATTCCTGCTATTACTGTTGCCTGCGATAGCGATGAAACGGGACACTCAATGGCACGAGCTATTAAAGAGTTACTACCGCAAACAACTATAGCACGACCAAAAACTACTGATTGGAATACCGAACTGTTGGAGTATTCGCGGCAAGAAAGTACAGGGCGCCTTGAAGCAGAAAATAAAAGGAATCGGGGACTGGAATACTAGTAAATTGACATTCTCTTTTGTACGAGGAGCGTACCATTACACCATTAAGCAATGCTTACCCGATGCAGGCGCCAAAATCAATATATATATAGATAGCCTAACAATATAAGTTATGGATTCTCACCTGGAGCGCAAAAAGCATGACTACTGTTTACCATTTATTACTTGCTCAGAAAACAGTACAGAGCTACGGGTTTGGGCGCCAACTGCGACAAGAAAGACTATAAAATTGCCCCCGATACTGTACCTATACTACCGCAGCGCGCGCAGTAGTCAGGAGCATATGGGAAGGTAATACAATAATATAAGTTACGGTTCCCAACCAAGTTACACAACAACAATGGAACAAATTCCTTCATCCGAGAGCGAACTAATGGCTACTGTCTACCTGAAAGACGGTTCAAAAGTCGAGGTTTCTATGGACGAACTGGGAGATTATCTCGAAGCGAACCGAGATAAAATCCAACCTCAGACAATTAAGCGACGTGGACCGGTTCGCTCAAAACTTAGTGCCGAAATTAGCTCCGTTGGTTAGCAGTACAAAATTACGGTTATGTTAGTTAATTTAGCATTGCTATTGTCAGTTACAGACTCCAACTGCTCCTGACTCTCAGCAAGAAATACATCACACCCCCTAAAAAGTCGATACTCAGTTCTGGGGTCATCATTTGAGCTGGGAATGTATTCCTGCTCAGAACCCAGTTCCACATATGCCCAAAACCCTTTTCTCCCCTGTACCAATCCATCAACCCATCCGTCTGAAGATGCTGATTCAAAATCCGCCCGCGTAACTTTTACCCTCAATGCCATAACTCGCACCCCTCACTATTTCCATAACCAAATCATTTTAAATCCCGCTACTACCCCAAATTTTGGGATTTTTGGAATAGTAACCTGGCAGCGGGGTTTTACAACTTCAAATAAGTGAAATAACTCAAACTCTAAACCCCCAACCAAGGTGCCACATCATAAACACTGACACTGATTGTCTCGGAACCACTTACAGGGCGAACTTTCCAGGTGCGTTTCGTAGTACCAAACTCCATCAATTCGCATTTTTCACCTCGGTACTCACCAAACGAATTGCATCCTGGGCGCCAAACAAGTTTCGCTGCAGCTTTGATTTTCTTCACTTGTTCCGGTGTGCAAGTTAGAACAAATGCGTCTAGTTCTAAGGTATCGGCTGCTTCAAGGATTATTTTGCCTAGTGCAGAAGTATTATCAAAAGTCTGTATTATTTGTTCTCCTAGTGTAGGAGTGTAGGTTGGTGTAGATACTGGTGTAGTCTTCAAATCCTTATCCTGTATAGCTTGAGAGGCAGTGTAGGTTTTCGAGTCACCCGACGGGTTCTCAGATTCATCTACTTGCATTGGTTGCTTGCTGTTCTCACTGTTTACTTTGGGTAAGGAATTATCTACACTATCTACACTTTCCTTATCCTGTAAGGGTTTGAGGTCTACACTAACATCTACACTGGATTTACACTCTCTACACTGACCATCTGTACTACCAAACCAATCACTAACCCTAGGGCTATTATCATTTTCGGTTCTAAGCCTTACACCATAAACTCTAAAGCCTGGTCCGCATCTGGTTTCACGAACCTGTACCCAACCAATTTCGTGGCATATTTCAATTAAGTGTTTCTTGAAATTGTTCCTGGTGTAATTACTGCGTCCATCGTTTTCCTCACACATTTTTAGATAGGCGCCGAATAATGTTGAACTATTATCTCCTTTACCTCCAAGCATTACGTATTCGTTAGGGGAAGCAGGAACCAGCATTTCTTCCACAAACATTGCAACCGAATCATTCTCTGTTTTGTGCAACCAGGTTAAACGTTTAATATCTGGACTATACCCTGAGTCAACTCCAGCAATTAGATTTTTGACTTGCACACAATCCATCGACAATGCCAAAGAAATTAATATCCCTACCTCTTCTTGCATTTTCTGTTCCATCCCACAATCTCTAACAGGAATTGGATTATCAAATTGCAATAAACTTATGCGTCTATCAACTCCGGTTGTATCGCCAATAAAAGGATTATTATTTGCAACCACGACTAGAGAACCTGGGAACTTGGAACTACTTGCTGGTTTATAAATTTGACGATAGGGTATACTGTCCCCTCCGGTTAAGGATAACAAACCCGAAATATCTGTACTCTGTTTTTTCTCATCTGGACATATTACTAATTGCTTGTCTATAATTGCTGCAATTACATTGTCATCTCCCAAGCGATGCAGTTTAGCACTTGTATGATTCCCTTTTCCTACGGCTGTTTCTAAGATTCTGACAAAGCTTCCTTTCCCTGCACCTGGCGCTCCCAGTAACAACATGAACATTTGCAAAGCAGAAAATTGATAAGTTAAAGTACCGTTTATAAATGCAAGCATTTTTAGTACTTTCATTACATCTCCGTTTTGAGCATACATCGCATAAGCGTAGAAGTTTGGAGCATGAAGCCTTGATAATTCTATTATGTCTCCTCCTTTCTCCCAAGCCAGTTTGGGGCATTTATGACTAAGGTGAGAAGTGAACATAAAACCTGGACTATGTTCATGCTGAAATCCTGTTTCTACCTCTAAAACGTAATCCGAAAACGCAATCCATTTACTACGGTCGAACGAGTTCCATTCTTTTTGTAATAACTCCAGTTGCAGGAAATAAATAACGTTCTCGACGTAGGAAGAATAATTGCATTCAGCATTCGACATTGTTTTTAGTTGCAAGTAAACTTCAGTTTTAAAAACTATGCTATCAATCGCTTCCCAAACCTTCCCATTGTATCGGCGCCAAGTTTGTTGCTCTAAATCATATTTCCAAAGAGTTCTAAATTCGAGAGCCAACTCGCACGCAATAGCTCTTGGTGGTAATTTTTTATCAGTTTCATACGAGCTAAACTGCTTCTCCCAGGATTCTAAGTTAACAACCTTGCCCAAAACTTCGCGCTTGAATTTATCAGCTCCGTTTTTCTGAATGTAATCATCCATGCCCTTACCTTCCTCTACGCTCCACAACCCAGTACCTATATATACAGGTACTTTAAATTTACTCAGTTGTACAGCTAGTTTGTGCTGGGCAATATTTACATTGTCGTTCGTTGCAGCATCAGCATCGAAAATAATTATGAAACCAAAACCTTCTCGTGCAAGGCGTTCAAGTGTCTCGACTAAGTAGCGTTTCCCTTGAGGGTCTAATTTAGCACTCGTCAAACCTTGCTCTACGCCTGCTAATGCAACACAAGGAATGTCATTAAAACACGCACAAATCGCTTTGAACAACCCTTCGGTAATTAGTAAACAAGGATGCCCGTTAATCTTCCATGCTAATTCCCGCAAAGTTATATAATCCGTCCAATATTGCCTATTGGTAGGATGTTTGGGCAACATTGCGTCATACTCTTCCCCGGTAGCAGTCCTATATTTGGGTGCCTTTTTATCCCCCTCATTCTTCCAGGGTTTGTTTGGGCGAAACTGTCCAAAACCGTTCCATCCCTCAAGCCAAATACCATCTGACTTTGCAGTGTAACCCAAACGTTCGGACGCTTCTTTGGCATCCATCGAACGTGCGTTCATCAATACCCATTCAGGACTTAACCCTCTGTTCGACACACACTCCTTATAATGTTTGTCGTTCAGCCTGGAAGCTTCTGCTGGGTTTTTCGCTGCTGGTGGTTCTGATACATTCCCAAAAACGGTTTGGGTTGGAATTTCAAAGCTAGTTGCTATTTCTGTTTTAATTGTGTCGGTCATAATTTTTGTTCCTTGACCAACTTCAAACCTTCATACCCTAATTAGTACATTTGATTGGTTGCTTGTCTTTGCTGCGAAAAGGTATCATGGGAATAATAAAGTAATTGAATCAGACAGAGTACCTTTTTGCAGTTACAGTTTGTAGCTGTAGGAAGCACGACGCAGTAATGCGACAAGCAAGCAACATACCTAGGAGTATGTGCAAGTTTGAAATTGAAGTTTCCCAAACCCGGTGTTCCACCACAGGGTCTTTTTTTTTATACAACTTTTTGGGGACAGTTTTAACTCTGTCCTTTTTTTTATTTTGGTGGTGCCGGGTATTTGTCCTTAAACTTGGCTCGTACTGATTGTTCAACCAAGAACGCAGCTAAGTTGGCTGTAGGGCGCCCTTCTGCTTCAGCCCAACGTATCAAGTCCTCGTAAATTGCATCAGGTAAAACAATAGTGGTTTTCTTTGACATTGAATCATATTGCGGGTTCTCCATCTTGATTATCCACATAAATGCTCTTTCTGGGACATTGGCATAGAATCGCCATCTTGACGCATGGCAATTCTATGCTAAGATTATTTTGTTCACTTAAGTTCTCAAAAAGCACACCAAGATTCTGAATAAATCCTCAACAAATCCCCAACAAGAACACGAACACATATGACCACAACGCGGATAGTGCTGCCGCAAAAGCACAAACCGTTCGCAGAGGAGTTGCTAGCAGTTACGGGTATTGATTCGCTATCAAATTTGTTTGTAGTATTTTTAACTCGTTATGGTTCTCACCTAAAAACGAGTTGGAATATCACACAATCGTTAGCAGTAGCGCATTCCCCGACACCACCAGCAACCTATCAGGCTCCGGAATATTCAGTAAATCAAAGTCAGATTAATTACCAAAAAACGGGCATGGTTCAACAAGTTGACATAATTCAACAAATTGAATGTTCGGACATGATTCAATCAATTGAACCAATCCAAGAACCGGAAATCGACCCAGTAATAGCAAGGTTGACACCGCTCTTAGACAGATTTTGAGCAGCCGCCTCCTCCGCCAAGATGAAACGGCTGCTTGCTCACCTAAAAAAATGAACACAAGGATTTTAGCACCATGAACGCTAATGGTTTTAATTTCGATGCCTTACATAAGGCATACGAAACAGGCATTCTAAACAAGGGGTAAAAGTAGCGAAGCTGTCACCAGCCGCCATGCGACGGCTGTAACCTATACCCAAACTGGATAAGGGCAAAAATT
>NZ_RSCL01000055.1:0-1042 GCF_003991905.1 Dulcicalothrix desertica PCC 7102
CTTCGTCATCCTGAATTTTTGCTTTTTTCTTGGTTGTAATCTTTTGTACTTCAAATTGAAGTGCGGAATGTGGGTTTAATTATTTAGCTGTCAACTATTAACCGTTGATTGCAGGCGCCGATAATGCGACAGGTGAAGCATCGCCACTTGCTAAGTCAAGAGGGAAGTTGTGAGCGTTACGCTCGTGCATTACTTCCATACCGAGGTTAGCGCGGTTGATAATGTCAGCCCATGTGTTGATGACGCGACCTTGGCTGTCAATTACTGATTGGTTAAAGTTGAAACCGTTCAAGTTGAAAGCCATTGTGGAAATACCCAAAGAGGTAAACCAAATTCCAACTACTGGCCATGCAGCGAGGAAGAAGTGCAAGCTGCGGCTGTTGTTGAATGAAGCGTATTGGAATATCAAACGACCGAAGTAACCGTGTGCTGCAACAATGTTGTAGGTTTCTTCTTCTTGACCGAACTTGTAACCGTAGTTTTGGCTTTCGGTTTCGGTTGTTTCACGAACCAAGGAAGAAGTTACTAGTGAACCGTGCATTGCAGAGAATAACGAACCACCGAACACACCAGCTACACCTAATTGGTGGAAGGGGTGCATTAATATATTGTGTTCTGCTTGGAATACCAACATGAAGTTGAACGTTCCAGAGATACCTAAAGGCATACCGTCGGAGAATGAACCTTGACCAATTGGGTAGACCAAGAATACTGCGGTTGCTGCTGCGACTGGTGCAGAGTAAGCTACGCAAATCCAAGGACGCATACCTAAGCGGTAAGAAAGTTCCCACTCACGACCCATGTAGCAGAATACGCCAATCAGGAAGTGGAATACTACTAACTGGTAAGGACCACCATTGTAAAGCCACTCATCTAAAGAAGCTGCTTCCCAAATTGGGTAGAAGTGAAGACCAATTGCATTGGAAGAAGGAACTACGGCGCCGGAAATAATATTGTTTCCATACATTAAAGAACCAGCTACTGGTTCGCGGATACCGTCGATGTCAACTGGGGGTGCTGCTACAAATGCAATGATAAAGCA
>NZ_RSCL01000055.1:1052-28640 GCF_003991905.1 Dulcicalothrix desertica PCC 7102
AATGTAAAGGCGGTTTTCGGTACTAGCGATCCAACGACAGAACTGTTCCCATACGTTCGCTGATTCGCGACGTTGTAAAGTTGCGGTCATGATTTTATGATTGCGGTGAAAATGAATATGTATATACAAGCGATTTGCTTGCTTGTTTTTAATATAGTTTACATTGCTTAACATTTTAACAAACTAGTGATTATCATTAGTTATCTAATATATCAGTGTTACTTATATAACTATGGTGTTTGGGCACCTATATATATAGATGCTTGAAAAAAGCGCCTTGTATTTAATACGTGTAGAAACTATACGCGCCTTCTCACATACAAATTGTATTGATTAAAAACAGGCGCCTATATATATAGATGTTTCTGTCGGGCACCATCTATCTAATACGTGTCAAAACTATACGCCGGACTCACATATAAGTATAGTGCTTTTGTATTGATTAAAGAACAATATTAAAGTCAGGCGCTACAACTATTACGCCCTTTGACAATGCGCGTGTAGAAACTTCGTTGATTCCAAATTCAATCAATTATTCACCTAATTTTCATGGTTGTAACTTCCTATAATTCGGTAATTTCACTTAAACTGGTGAAAAATAGCATAAAAAGCCAGTATGAAAAATCTCGTGTTGGGAAGCATTGCGGTATTATTTTCAATGCAAAGTTCAGCTTTTGCTGCAGGACTAGCTTCTATCCCAGTTTGTACTGAAGGAAGACCAGAGTGTTTAGACCTGGTTATTCAAGAAATGGAACAAAGGTATCAGCCATTAGAAGCACAACGCGACCGAGATGGAATTTTTGCTCTCAGTTATCTCAGAACTACCGAAACTCTCAAAAATTTATTTCCCTCAGTTGGTTTTGACAATCCGACTTCAATAATTAAAGAAGACGCATTATTCGCAGACTATTATTTTCGAGCTTATGACGATTATCATTCTGGTAGTTCCGATGTTCCTCCTGCTTGGAAGATAGCTTTTGATGCAGCAAAAAACCAGACGGTATCTGGAGGTGGAAATTTAGCACTTGGGACGAGCGCGCATATTTTACGCGACCTACCGTTTGTCTTGTACGAACTTAACCAAAAAGGAACTCCAATTAGTTACTCTGACCATAACCTATTTAATCAAGTTCTTTTAAACGTCAACATATTAGAAGAACTTGCGCTCTTATATGACCCAACCATTGATGATGCAGATGTACCTGGTACTGAAGATGATTTACAACGCTTCCAAGTTGTTGCTCTATGGCGCGAGTTAGCATTCCGTAATTATGAGAAATTAAGGGATGCCAAAACTGATAGTGAACGCGCGCTTGTTGTTGCAGAAATTGAAGGATTATCAGCAGCCACAGCGACGACATTATTTGAAGCATTCAAAAATCCACCGCAATCCGTTACAGTACCTGAACCCAAGACGGCGCCTGTATTATTAGCTCTCGGTGGTGTTTTGGTTTCTATCACAGGGTTAAAGAATGGATTCAAAAAACGTACTCCCACTTTATCAGTAGAAAAGTAATAATTTAAACTCTTATTTATCTTCCATACTTAAGAACTTAACTTTTTAGGCGCCTAAAGTTGTCTCTACTGAATTTAATCAGCAACCTCATAAATTCTGTACAGAGTAGGCGCCTCTATACAGATATTTTAGTAATTAGATTGATAAACTTAATTTTCTTTATATTAATATGATGATTGTGATATTTGTTACATGGTACTAAGTGAATGCAGATTCCATACATGGTCTATATTTTAAGTAGTATTAATAGATATTAATAGTTTTTACCAGATTTTAGTACCATAAATACGAGCAGGCGCCTTCAATAATCTGAAAGCACTATAAATTACAGTTGCACTTCGACGTATAAATTACTGCGCGCGAGAATAAATCACATGCGGATAAAGTGGCGCCTTGCCGTACTAATGGCTGACAAAGAAATTGATTATAAAGAGCTTGCATTACTCACCGGGATGCCTGACTGTCACCATAAGCAGGCATAAAAATATGAGAATCATGCCGGAGAGGTTAGAAAGAGATACGTTGTTAAAGTACTGTCAAGCTCTCAACTGTAATATTCATTTATTAATCAGCGACTTCATAAATTCGGTACTGTTGTAGCGCCTTTCCTGGCTCATACTTCTCTTTATGTATAGTCGTCTCCTTAATCCATACGTACTTCCAAGACTGTAACTCCTTACCGTAGCGTTGTTTACGAATATGGGCACGTCGTTTATGCGGCGCCATGTTTCTTTTTGGTTCCCCTGAAGCTGCGCCTACCAGTACTCGCTCAGAAACATCCTCATCCTCCAGTTGCCAAAACTGCTGTCTCTTTCTCCCACAGAACTTAATTTTTCTATAACCTAGTTGATTTAGCTTCTTTTGAGCAGCTTTTTCAGCACCCGGCGCCCGTTTGGTTTGCTGTACTAAGTTTCGCGGCGCCGACTCCGTGTAATCTTCTTCGATATCATCAGGGTAAGATTGGAGGTATAAGGCACAGTTTATAACTAGGTTTAAATTGTTGACTATTTCATCGACTATTTTGTTTACAATTGTTTGGTGTAATTCGGTTTGATTTGATTTTAATAATATTTCACGTTGCCAAGAAACTGCTTCACTTACAGTTGTATTTAAATTATTCGCTGGTAGTATAAAAGCTAATACCTCTTCAGAGCAATCAATGCAATTATTGCAATATTTACTATGTTTATTTTTGACGCTAGTTAAAGTAACTCTTAAAGTACCACTTTTAGGACACTGGGTAATATAGGCGCCGTCTAATAAAAAGTGAATATCTTCTGTAGACGTAGATGTTTCTACACGTTTCAGTGTTTGAATTATTGAGTTCATGCTGCCATTAATCTTTTTATTCTCCTGTTTCCCAAAATGTAAGTATATTGTCTGAAATGGCAAGCAAATATCTTTTAGCAATACGTTTCCTATATCAGTTTCTGCAAATAAATCTAGTAATATACACGAAAAATCAAAAATATTACTACCATAATTAGTTAAAGAAGCATATTGCTGAAAAGCTCTATATTCATTGTCATTCATTAAATTTAATAATTCAGTTGTCCATTCTACTCCCAATTCGTCTTGATTTAAATAATAATTTTGATTACTTCTATAAATTTTTCTTACGTGTCTGGGATATGGCTGTGGCGATACTGACAATAAAATCTGCCTGATATAAGCATTCATGTATGATAAACAAGCTTCTTTGTTTATCTCATCTGAAATTGAAAATACATGATTAACATTACCCTTTAAACCTGATAATAAAATATTTATCGGTTGTGCAATAAAATCTTTTCTCACTTCATAAAAACGAATTGGGTGATATTGCATTAAAGGGTTATTTATTTTAACTGGCATAGCGCGCTCCAAAATCTGGGTAAATGCTCGGACTATATATTATTCCCACCGCGCGCGCGTTACTAATTAGTATATTAGTATTAATCAGCAACTTCATAAATTCGGTACTGTTGCGGCGCCTCGATATATTTATCTATCGTTGTCTCCTTAATCCAAACGTACCTCCAAGACTCCTCTAACTACCAAAACTGTTGTCTTTTTCTACCACAAAATTTAATGGCATCACGAGGTAACGCTGATTGTAACGTTGGTTACTACGGTGTGGGTATTGAAGATTATTTAGACGAAGCAGGCAATATGAAGGCGCCGCTGATGCTTCATATTGCTGAGGAAGATTATTTAGTTCCAAAACTTGCTCAAGAAAAAGTCAAAGACGAATTAAAAAATAATCAATTTGTCACTATTTATACTTATCCAAATGTTGACCATGCGTTCGCACGTGCCGATGGTAAAAATTACCATGAGGAATACGCAACTCTTTCTCAAGAGCGTTCTAAGTCTTTTTTAGAAAAACATTTATACTAAATTTATGTTTTAAAGGGCGCCTGCGGGGTAGAACATTTTCTATTTAGGTATCTTGACAATGAATGTTGTACCTTTATTAACAGCACTCTCAACTGATATTTGGCCATTGTGTAAATCCACACACTGTTTAACAATCGCAAGCCCTAACCCTGTGCCTGGGTAATTACTTGCATTGCTTGCGCGATAAAATGAATTAAAAATATGAGGTAGGTCACTAATATCAATGCCGATACCTTTATCACTAATACGGAAACTCACACTGTCTGAAGATAAATTTAATTCAAAGGTGATAGTACTATTTTGAGGTGAGTATTTAATCGCGTTCCCCAACAAATTATTTAAAATTTGGTTGAGCAGTTTGGGGTCGAGCTTAATAATTGATGCATCGCTCGACACTTTAAATTCAATTCTGTTAGCATTAGCATTAACCTCATAAATTGCTGCGATAATTTCTTGGCATAATTTAACCACATCTGTCTCCCTTGGTTCATACTGTAATGTTCCAGCCTGTCCTTCAGCAATTAGTAATGTATCTTGGACTATAGCTGCAATACGTTTAACAGAAGATTCTATTTTTTGAAAATGCCTTTGCTTCTTCTCAGCCGTTAGATTTTCTAGGTAGTTCTGCAATATATCAAAAGATGACTGGATTATTGCAAGTGGAGTGCGAATTTCATGGGATGTTGTTGCAATAAAATGGGATTTGGCATCGCTTAATTCTCGCTCTCGTTGCAATGCCTTACATATTTCTTCTTGAGCTTGTTTACTGTCTGTAATATCTTCGGCAACACCTACCATGCGATAGATATTGCCATTTTTGTCTGTAATTGGAAAAGTACGGTCTCTTACCCACCGTATTGACCCATCTGGACGAATAATCCTATATTCTTCATTTATATCGAAGGCATTATCACCAACTGCTATAGAAGTTATACGTTCGAGATCATCGGGATGTACTGATTTTAGAAACGAATGTGGTTCTTGATAAAGGGACTCACGAGTTCTACACCAAAGTTTTTCATAGTATGGACTCATGTAGTAGTACTCACTAACATTACTGTTACAAAGCCAAAATACTATATCAACATGATTGGCAAATTGCTGAAATTTTTCCTCGCTTTCACGCAATGCTTCTTCAGCCGCTTTACGGTCTGTTATATCTTCTGCAATTCCTGCCATACACTCAACATTTCCGTTATTATCGAGTATAAGATAACCACGACCATGTATCCAACGCACAGTTTTATCTGGAAGGATTATTCGATATTCTTCATCAAAATCTTGTCTATTTACTAATTGGTGAACGGAGGTATTTACTCGCGCGCGATCGTCGGGATGTATAGGTTCTAAAAATGCTTTCGGATTATTGTACAGTCGAGCATTACTATGACCCCATATTTTTTCGTAGTTTGGACTTACATACAGAACTTTGCTAAAATCCGCAGAACATATCCAAAATACCTGGTTTGTTTTTTCAACAACTTGGCCAAGTGGTGTTTGCATCAAAACTTGTATGCTAGTCAAATCCACAGTAAAAACCTCTGATAATCCTTATTGATTATCTTAGGTTTTATACTGCGGTTGTAATTATTCGTATTATCTATATCCCTATCGTTTTTGCTTTATATGACTCTATGCTTGTTTACGAGCGGTTATATCTTCTGCAATACCTACCATGCGGTAAATATTGCCATCTTTATCCTTAACTGGGAAGGTTCGGTCACGCACCCACCTAACTTCACCGTCTGGACGGATAATACGATATTCTACATCGATGTCATATGCAGTATCACCAACCGTAGAGGAAGTAACACGTTCTAAATCATCAGCATGAACCGATTCTAAAAAGGAGTGGGGATTTTCCATGAGCGACGCACGAGTCTTGCCCCAAACTCTTTCATAGCCAGGACTAATATAAAAATATTGATTTACATCTGGGGTACATACCCAGAATACTAAGTCTGAGTTTTCGATAATCTGAGCTATTGATTCTAATGACTCAGCGTCCACTGACAAATTCTTTAAATCCATCTAACGAAACCTCTTTAGTATTGGAAACTACTTGCATTATTCTTCTAAGTATGTTTAAAGATATATTTTTTACATACGTTTATGATAATAGCAGGTTTAGTTATTTGCTGCTTACGTCAATGGGTTTAATTTTTGTAATTAAACATGCATCTTATGATAGGCGGCGCCGATTATTGTAATCAGCTACCTCGTAAATTCGGTACAGAGTAGGCGCCTGTCTCCTTACCATAAGTTGTTTACGGATATGGGCACGTCTTTTATGCAACACCATATTTCTTTTGGACTCGTCGGAAACGGTGCTTAAAAGTATTGGTTTATTAACTTCCTCATCCTCAAGTAGTCTATCAAAGAGCGCGCTTAACTGCATTCTCCAGAATGCCTCAGAGTATTAGTTGCCGAATTTGGCGCCGATTCAACTAAGTACACATCACCATTATGAGAACGCATCCAACTTTGTGCTTCAACAATCTTCTCCGAATAACTTTGCTTTGAATTTACGTTTATAGAGCGCACGCTATGAAGTGTAAAATCTTGCTCGTTTCTACTATTACTTCTTTTAATAGAAACCCAATTTGGTTCAATTATAGTATTACTTCTAATTAAGTCTTGTGGACTAGTAGGTATTCCACCACGTCCAGTAACAACAAATTGACTTTCACCTCTTGCTACCGCTTTTGGACAACTTTGGGCAATTCTTTGGTTAACTAGCTTCCTTGGTAAATTAATCGGTATGCGGTTAGTGCTATCGTCTAGAGTATTAATATTAACGGCGCCGTTCAATGTTGGATTCTGCTGGGAAATAGCCGTGATATCGCTTGTTGGTAGCCGACTTGGGTCAAGCAAACTTGAGTTTGTATTGTTAACTCCTAATTGTCTAGCTAAATCTTCTTGACTAAGCGGCGCCGTACCAAAAAGACTAATCGCGTTAATTTGAACTTTGCCACCACTACCGCTAAACGCATTCGCAGTAATATCATTGTTCTCTCGAAGTGGCGCCACAATAAAACCAGTAGGGATATTAATTGTAATATTACCGCCATCTCCAATTGCTTGTGCCTTACCTGCTGATGTTGATATTTGACTACCTCTACGCATCAGTAATAAATCCCACGCCTGTAAAGCTATATTACCACCTTTACCTGAGTCAGTTTCAGCAATCAGTTTTCCTTGGTTATCTAAAATAATTTCGTTTGAGCTTACTTCAAGGCTTCCTGATGAGCCTAAATTATTTATATCATTTGAAGAGTAAATAAAATTTTTATCAACTTGACTGCTAACATTAACTATACCTCCATCACGTACAATTAATTGCCCTGTGTTAAGCTTCAAATTTCCAGCATTTCCAGAACCTTTAGTTAAAGTGAATAAACCACTGACTTCGGAAATATTTTTACCAACTCCAGCCACTTCTATAGAATCTCTGGCGTTTACAATCAAATTTCCTCCTTGCCCTGTAGCTGGTATAAATTGATTGTTTGCTGGCGAGTACTGTCCCTGAGATTCTGTTGATATTCTTGCTCCATCTTGAATATACAACCGACCTGTATTGACTTTTATTTCACCAGCATTCCCAATACTAAAAGCTATACTCAAAACTGCGCTGGGTGCAAAAACATTAATATTTTTACCTGGAAATATAAAAGAATGTCCATTGATTATTTCCACAGAATTGTCGGCATTTACAGTTAATCGTCCTCCCGACCCTGAACCATCACTATAAGATACTACTTGCGCTCCATCTTTGATAACCAAGTTCTTCGCTGTTATAGTTAAATCACCAGCCTTAAGCGCGCTCTCTGTTCCGGTGGACAAAGAGGTTTTGTGACCAATTAATTCCACAGACTCTGTTGCCTGAACAGTTACATTTCCTCCTGCAAACGAGCCTTGTGTTATGTTCCTGACAGTTGAAGCGCCTGTAAGTAGCACACGCTTACCCTGCACATTGATATTACCGCTACCAGAGCCACTAGCATCTACAACTGATCGAATTCCACTTCGCGACATAAGTTTAATGTCTTGGAAATTCTCAACATATGCCGTCCCAAAAACCCAACCTAACGGTGTCGGTTGTAAACTTACCTTACTATCACTCCCTACACTTAACAATTCAATTTGTCCGGATACTGCTGTTAAGTTGCCACCACTCAACATTATATCGCCACCAATAAGTGCCAAAGTTTTGCCATGAGGGACTTGTAGACCAACCGGAAAACCTAAACTGTTAGTTGCATTATCTGGACTTGCTTGAGATGCCAAGTGGATTGGATTTGCAGTTGTTCCAAATTGTAAACCAATGGGTAAGTTTACTGTTAGTAATTGTTGAGGATTGGAAGAAGTAGCACTAAACTGATTACCATCTGCAAAGTTAAGGCTGCTTGCTGTGCTTGCTATAAATGACCCGCCAATATTTAATTCGGCATGATTACCAATCAGGATTCCGTTCGGATTAATAAAAAACAAATTAGCGGCGCCGTTTGCGCTAATTATACCATCTATATTAGAAATTTTAGAACCCGTTACCCGAGTAATAATATTTTGAATATCTAACTTGTTGTTAAAATAGGCATTTACCCCTAAAGGTATGGAGAATTCTTCAAAGCTATGAAATAAATTACTTCCTGCTTGAGTTCCTCCATTTATGACTTTACTATTATTAATAGTCTCTACGCTTGAATTATAAGGTAAACTAGTATCTGGTGTGATTTGGGCACTACTAAAGTTTCCGATTAAAATTATTGCAGCTTGACTACAATAACTTAGCAGTTGAAAAATGTGACTTCTCAATCTACACACTAATATACTACTCATACATGACATGATACAGATATGCTTTTATAAAAGTACCACAATTCGACATGTGAAACATGTAGAGATTAAAGTAATTTAATACAACTGTATATTTAAACTCAAGACTCAGGACTTAGGACTTACACGAAGAAACCTAGTTTCTGGCTTGAACTGCGTAAGTCCTAAATTTCTGAATTCATGTATGGTTAATTAATTAGCTGCATATTAAGCAACCAGAGTTATTAGTTCCTGGACAAGGTTTTACCCATACACATCCCTCTGGCTTAATAGATGGCTCTAGATTTTCTTGCTCAACTTCCTGTACATATTCACTATCAAGTTTAGGCTCAATAGCCTCTGTTAACTCCTTTTTTCCAATTAATTCATTATTAACTTCACCTCTTCCAAGTGTAGCTAAATAGTTTTCGTCTTGTAACTGCTTTCTATTTTCGGTTGACATGATGATATTCCTTAATAAATACAAAGTTAATTTTTACTCTTAAGATGCTTTTCGCTTCTTCTATCGTTTAATTAGGTATGGGATAAATTAACTTATGCAGCTATCAAACGGGCGCCAATCTTATAAATGGATAACTGACAAGGCTTACAGCTATTTAATGGTTATTTTTCACACGGTGCCATTTCCAACTTTATTATATTTATACAAAAATACTACAAAGTACTTTTAAACTATCTTGCCGAATGGTTGCCCCCACCGTGCCCAGTTTTCCTTATTAAACGGCGCCTTCCACTTAAGTATTAAATATTGTTCTAATTCCTGGCGCCATTCCCGTCGTTGTGGAGTTTCCCACCAAAAAGCAATATTCACAGCAGTTTTCAATTTGTACTTGTAATGTAAATCCTGGTAACTAGCGATGTACTCTTTACAATCATGTACACCCTTCCAGCGCTTGTTACTGCGGCAAGTTTCACCAACGTAGAGGATTAGTCCCGGCGCCGAGTCAATTACAAAATATAAACAAGCTTCTCCTGGATAATCCGCTGGCATCCTGTAAAAAGCCATTGACTGCATTTGCAGCTGCAATGGGTCAATGCGTTCTCTTTCACAATGGGATGGCGCCAGGTCAAATAGTGCTGTTTGTTCAGTTGGGGGAGTAACGCGCGTTTGTTGCTGATACTCTAATATCTGATTTTTCCAGCGCTGTAATGCGTCAACATCCATTACCAACTCTTTGGAACGACGCGCACGGAATTTTTTATCGGGGAATAATTCTAATTGGGCGCCTGGTGAAGGTGGAGGCGCCGACTGTTCGAGAGGGAGTTCAAGTTGCCGAGGTTGACCCTGTTCAATGCCGTTGTCTGAAAATATATCTAATTGGCGTGCTTTCTCCACACAACACCCTCAAATGCTTACTCTATATACATTCATTTTAATATAGACCATTGTTGATACTCACGCCTCCTAAAACCTTTTATACCAAACATTTCAATTATAATTATTACTGAAATAAATCGCTTAAAAAATCAAAAAAATCAAAAAAAGTTATTTCTAACTGATAGAAAATATGTTATACCAATTTAATGTGAAGCTGCAAATAATTAAATCCCCCCCAGCCCCCCTTAATAAGGCTATGCATTAGTCACATCTTTCTTAACAATCTTAAAACCCTTATTATAAAAGCGTCTTGAAGACTGAGGTGTCAAACATACTTGACAATTTCGCTTTCATCTTATCGCTAAAAAACGGTTTTTATTGAGAATAAAAAACGGCGCCATAAGGGTTAGAGGGATGTGAGTGAACACTCTCATGAATGTTGAGAAAGATCCGGGTAATGGATAGCTTAATAAGGGGGGAGTAAGAGTAATAAAGCGCATCTTCATATAAAAATGGTATTAGTATTTATATATGAGGGAAACAACCAGAGCGATTGCCAACTTCATACTCCCAGCACGTAAACCAAGTAGGGATTGCAAGAGCATTTCTTTAGTACGAAAAGGTTGATTTTTAAAATTAGCCTAAGTAGGATCGAGAAGGACAACCACTCGAAAGAGCCGCGTGCTATGTACAAAGAGTCGAACGGGTAACACTCACCGGAAAACCTCGACTTCTGCTATTTGATAGGCGCCATTTTTATATTAAACATTTCTACTATATAGAGGCGCCATCTCCAAGTTGAAGCCTGTATTTAACGCCCATTTCTTACTCTTTTTCGTGCGTAGTTAATTATAATTCCAGCAAAACCTATTCCAAAAAGCCCAATAGTAGGCGCCGATTCTGGTACACGCTCACTAATTACTGTAACATTTGGGTCTGCGACATCACCTGTAAAATACACATACTTAAAAGCTTCTTTATCATTAAGAATGCTCGCACGTAAAAACAGCCCACTCCAACGAGCTAGAGTTTCAATTGCTACATCTTGGGGAATTGTAGGAGTATTTCTATCAGGAAATGGTCCAGATGGGTTATTTGTATTTGTAATGCCATAATGATTGGCGCCTGTTAAACTTATCAATGCTTTTGGTGGATTCTGTATATTGTTGTAAGTACCATCCGTTACAAACGGAGGAATGATACCATCAAGTGTTCCTCTCAATAAGGCAACAGGTATCGAATTATTGATTGGAATGTACTCTACGGGTAAAACGTTTGGAGTGCGCGCTAAACCTGTTGCATAAAAGGCGCCTGCTTTTACTTCAATTGGTAAACTTGCTTGTGTTGAACAGAAACGAGGCAAACAAACATTCGCAATTGCTGATAGTCCTACACTTCCCCCAAAGGAATGACCAAGTAATCCAAGTTTTTCAGTATTAACAATACCCACAACTGGCGAATTCGGGTTAGAAGTTTCTGCTCGCATTTGTGCCAAAATAGCATTTATTTGAGAAGTTTCGGCAAAAAGTCCTTCTCCAACTGGCGCCAGTTCGCGTTCGTTGTTGGGCACAACTACTACAAATCCATACCGAGCTACTGTACTAGCGTAATTTGAGTAATTTGATTTATTGACGTTGGCGCCTTGCAATAGTAGCGCGATAGGAAACGAGTAATTACCAGTTTTTAAATCAGAGGGGTTAGGGAAATAAATATCTGTAACACCTGACGTAGTTGTATAGCTTGTAACATCCGTGAATAAAGGAGAAGGATTAAACGTTGTAGCAGTCGCTGTTTTACCCGTAGTTAATATAATAGTAGAGATTGCAATCAATGACAAAGCTTGAAGTTTCACCACACTCACACTCCTTCCACGCTCACATATTTATTCTCATTCTCGTATTAATTATTTTTCTTTTTATACAAAATTTAATGCGCTTTATATCAACTTGGAATATCAACTTGGAATTGCTTATTCTAGTTCCGGCGCCGAATCACTAATATTATTAATTCGCGCGCGTATCCCAAGATAAAGTTATTCGCATAAATAACATTTTATACATGTGGTGTTCGGTTCTTACTTGATTAACAGATAGGCACCGCTACTCTTGTTTTAATATGTCTAACACTCGTGCAACACCTGGTTTAATTGCTGCACGCTCCAGGGGAAACCCATATTCTGCAGCTAAATAAATCATCTCTTCAGAGTTATCAAGTACATCCATAAACTTCCCGAACAGTACTTGGTCTTTTAGAACATACTCGAAGAAACTCAAAAATTCATGCTGCTGCTGTAGTCTTAACTCATCACTCATAACGCACGCTCCTATACAACAACTATAATTTACTATCCTTCTTGCACTTTGGACACAACAAAAATGTTACTACTCTATTTTTTGGAAAATTTATAGGTGTAACTCGCACGCCCAAGGGTTTACTATTCCACTGCTTAAATTAATCACACCCGGCGCCAATAATCTAAACATATGTACTAAAAAGCTACGCGCCTTTAAAATCAGCGTCTTAACAATCTGATACAATACAGGACTCAATACCATAATCAATGGGTATTTATTATGGTGAGTAACATACAGAATTTGATTGACGTTACTGAGAAAAGTCTCAATGGAACCAATCGAATACTGTTCTATATATGTTAAAAACCTCCAACCTTGACAGAGAGGTTACAGAGCAGCCTGTGTTAGAGCGGGTTCACTAAACCTACTTAAATCTGGGCACTTGCCAACGAGCAGTAAGATTTGTGTCAAAACAAGTAAGTAACCACGGGATAGTTTTGATAGTCTCAAATGACTTTAATGCATCAATTGCAGCTTGACGCTGTTTGGTTAATTCTTTATTAAGAGCTACTTGTTGTTTTGTTAAGTCGGCGCCTACATGTAATGGAATTCGTTTATAAATACGTTTTATTATTTCTACTTTGCTTGCTTCCTGACTTGCCAATATATTCTTTGCTGTGTCCTGGACTGTCCACTCGAATATCTTGGAGGGTAATGGTTTGCCGTTCACAAGACGTGTTTCAGGCTTGCCACTATGAGCAGCAACGATGTTCTGAGTTCCAAACCAGGAACCATTCCAGAACTGCGCGCTTCCAAGTACGTTGTAGGTATCCGCACGAACTGTATAAAGCGTGTTGATTAGAGCGTCGATTGTATCTCTATCACTACATTCAATTACTGGATTAATAACTGTCGTCTCTATCCTCAGAACAGACTCAAGTTTAGTGACAAACCAGCAGTCAACGTAGTAACCAGACAGAATTAACAGTCTTTTGGCTTTCTCGGCATCTTTCTTCAATTGTGCTGCGTACAAGCGTGGTTTCTTTGGTAAGCTCATTTTTGCAACCTTATTAACCATTAACAACATCATAATACATATCTAGAAATTACGCAATAACTAATATATTGAAAATGGGTAAAAAACGTTTACGTGGAGAAGGTCAAGATTACGACGAGGTTAAAGTCAGGGTTAACTTAGCTTTGACACCAACAGCAAAGAGGCTTCTACAAGAGCAGGCAGCTTCAGCAGACTGTAAAAGTTTAAGTGACTATATAGAGAAACTGGCGAGAAATCAATTAACGTAAGGTTTGCCCATATTTACCTATATTTTCAGTCAACTGACAAAGCGCTTTACTACAGATACAAGACTATTTACAACAGACGCAATCCCTAGTTACAACCCTTTTGGAACAATCCTCTAGAGTGGCGCCGTACATAAATACAAACAGATGTACTATAGTAATTTCCATGTACAGCTACCATCATTACCATATACAGTGGGTATTGTATTTACAATAGTTTACAAAACACTTTCACATAGGTTTTATTCTATCGAATACATTATTACAACTTAATACTTAAACAATTGTTAAGTATGTACGCAAACTGCAATTATCATGCATAGGTAATTTCACAAGTTTCTTAAAGAAAGTGAGATTGAAAAATTGTTGGAAAACAGGCAAAAAGTCTTTTGAACACCTAGAAAACTTAAGTTTTTATTAAATTACAGCAGTATTATTTTATTTACGCCAAAATTCTATTTATTAAAAAATAATAAATAAATTTCCGTATTTCTACTGAAGTTTATGTAAAGAGGTTTTATATTATTATTTAAACGTAGTGTTAAATTACTACTAAGCGCGCATGAAAAGTACGCATAATAGCTTACTTAGATAGCAATTTATTTCGTATCAAATGCGTGCTAAAAATGTAATCATAACCATTCTCAAACTTATCAAACTGCGCGATTATGACAGAGAGAAATATCTTGGAGTCAAATGGCGCCTTGAAAAATACAGGTACTATGGTCGGAATTGAGATACGCCACGCTACCCTCTTCAAGCTGCAATTAATTAAAAACAAAATATAATTCGTATTTATCGTATCTAAGTACTACTGCTATCTTATTAACTTCAAGATATTAGCTGCACTACATTTTTTACTGTAGGCATGTAAGTTTACCTTTCCTCGTGTTTTTACGATGCGGAAGCGCAAACTTTGAAGCAAGACTAACGCTTCTGCTTGTTCATAACGAGTGGCGCCAATACAATACAGTAATATAGTGCTTTGTAACACACTATACTACCGTTATGAATGCCGCAAATTCTTAATAGTTGAAAATCCTTCTTCGTTTAACTTACTTCAGTTCCTGATTCGGTGATAAAGCAATCACTTGTACTTTTGTGATTATTGCTGACTAACATATCAGCAACTAACCTTAGTACATCTGCTTGTTCCTCAACTGGCGCCGATTCAAATGTCAAACGTAAACTAGTTGTGGACTTGGTACCATGTAACTCCGATAAATACCAATTTTTAGCTGGTTCGGGGATAACCGCAATTAATGCCAAAAATTTGGCTGTGCCCAAATCCGCTTTTCCACAACGAAAGCGCGAGAGCATTACTTCTGAAATATTAGAAGCTGCAGCTAAATCTCTTGCTGAGATGTCAAAACGTATCAACATCTGAGCAAATAATTGTTGATGTTTATTTACACTATGTCTATTCTGATTGTTATGAAATACTTGCCTTTCTCTACAAACTTTATTTCCAGTTTTCAAAACTACTTTTAGATAAATAGGGCTTACATTGAGGGGTGGTTTGTAACGTTTAATAAAAATCTTTTCCATTTTTATACGTTTATGACCATCGACGCACTCAAGCCAATGAACTGCTACGTTTTTTTCTTTCACTAACTGACAGTACCGATGATGACCTCGCCATCTGTAATACAAATTCTGAGATTGACCTATGTAAAGTACAGTGTCTCCTTTAATACAAAAATAAATTACGGGACGCATTGGAAAATCTTGCTTTTTTTCAAGCAGCAGGGACGGTAGTTCCAGAGGGTTTATTTTTGTCCAATCCATTATTGTGTGACTCCATAGCACGGCTCTGCAACTGAGCTACGGCGACCATAATCATCTCTCCTAGTTCCTGATTGTCCATTTCACCAACTATTAGTAAGGTACAGAAATGATTTTTTGCATCACGCGGCAAACCATCTACCAATCGTTGAAAAGTGGAAAAAGCTAAATCTTCGCCCTTACGGAACCGAGATATCTGAGCTTGGCTAACACCAGCTTTTTCACTCAGTTCTTTGGCGGTCAGTTGATATTTATCTATTGCCGTAAATAATGCATCTCTCAGTTGCATAGGTAAATCTTAATATACAATTGACCCTAAAAGCAATATTTTTGCGTAAAATTATCTTATAAGGTAATTTATCTTCCCCTTTACTGGAAAAACCTGATGGATAAGCAAATGTTATCAACCAGCACTATAAAGACGGGCGCCTATACTGCAACTGGCAGGTCTACAAAACTTTCTTCTTTATTACCAGCATATGTTTTGGCAACAACTTCAGCAAGAACGCGCAATGCTTCGGCTTTTTCCTCGATTGGCGCCGATTCGATCCAAGTACGGAAGTTGGTTGTTTTTGGTTTGGTGCCACCAAGTAATCGTGATAAATACCAGTTTTTTGCTTCCTCTGGTACGGCGCCTAGTATTGATAAAAACTTGGAAGTGCCTATATCAGCTTTACCACGGCGGAAACGTGAAAGCATTCCTTCGGATATTCCAATCGCCATAGCTAGCTCTTTCCCTGAGATGTTGAAGCGAGTCATCATCTCATCAAATAGCTTCTGATGCAATTCCATGTTCTCTGTAATAATTTGTTGCATTTTTTCGCTATTACCTTTAGTTACACTTTAGTGTTATCGTCTAATATAGTTCAATCGCTGATTAGAAGCAAACGCGCTCATAATGTGCGCGCTTCCTATATCCTAGCAACTAATTCGCTGTTAGCCATAGAAAACATAACAGTAACCAATTCTAGTCACTGCCAAAAAACAACCCTAACTTCACCTGTTGGGGACTAATACCTTGTGGGCATTATTATGACTCAAAACACCGTAAAAACTCAAGCGAAATTTAGTTCGCGTTACTTTACAAACAGGCGCCTAACTTCTGAATCTGTTTGTACTCGAAAAAGACGAACAAAGACAAATGAAAAATTTAATTCTAATTGTATTTCTGACTACATTGAGTCAATCAGTGTAACCGTGGTTTTTCAATACTGATTAACCACATCCGTTCGTAACAAACAAAATAGCCCCGATGGGTAGCTCCCCACCAAGGCATTCATTGATCGAATAACTAGCTTATGACAATTCAAAAAACATTCAAAGCGTCTAAAGACGTATATTTTGCTGTGCCTACTGTATCATTCGTCACGCTTACAGGTGAAGGAGTATAGGCGCCGTGGAAAACACACAGGGTAACTTCTACTCAATACAGTTTGATGAATGGAAAAAATGGTACATCGAACTGACAAAATCTCAAATTGGCGTACTGATGTACATAAAGCTTGCTGACTCATACGGAAACGGCGCCAGAATAAAAGCTTCAAAAATTGCTGAGGAACTGAAAATAACTAAAAGGGCTGTAAACTCTGCAATCGAAGTATTAGCGTCCAAAGGATTACTACCTGATTGGTACAAAAATTATTTGACCTCAAAAAACAACATTGAGATGACAATACGCGACCGTATGAAAGAAGAGTTAGGCGGCGCCGTGGAAGTTGTCACTGCTGTAGGTCGCATTGATCTACTTACAACTACAGAAATTATTGAGATTAAGGAGATAAACGACTGGAAAGAAGCTCTGGGCAAGCTTCTAGCTTATTCTTCGTTTTTCCCAGAACACAATAAACGCATTCATTTATTTGGGCGCCTTGATTTATCCAAGCTAGCCACAGCTCAAGCTACCTGCAAGGAATTTGACATTACAGTAACTTTTGAAGAGGCGTAGCTATGAGTGACAAAATACAGGGCAAATTTTACCCACTACAAAATGAAGAGGTAATAAAAATCTTTACTGAACTTACCAAATCTCAAGCTAGTGTGCTGTTATACATCCGAACTCTTGACCCTTACGGTAACGGTATAAATATTCGAGCTTCCCAGATAGCTAATTCCTTAAAAATTTCTCGTAATGCTGTGTATGAAGCAATTCGGGTTCTTGGTGAAAAAGATTATTTAGTGATTGAAGATGTAGAGTACACAATGCGTCTACACCACAAAGGTATATTAAGCAACTTAAATTGTGACACTTGTCAATCTGACACACATGTTTCATCTGAGGATGACGCCGACATCCCAGGATTACAGCAACCATCTGGAGATGACGCCAGTAATTCCCAGATGAAAAGTGTCACGTCAGGATTAAAATCGGCGCCGGAAACCCCTGCTGTAAAAGAAACTCAGGCGCCTAAGAATAATAAGACTTATAAAGACTTTGAAGACTCTCTCTCTGTCGAGGAAAGAGAGAGTTTTTTAGAGTTTGGTTTGAAGATGGCCAGTGATCTTCCTAAACCTCCACAGCTTCCTAAAAAGTGGATTGCCAAAAATTGGGAGGAAGTTAGAGATAAATGGTTGCTTTCATGTAATAAACCTTCGACTACCCAAACCAACAAGTGGGAGAATCACCCGTCTCGCGTGGAGTGGTTGAACGAAATAAACCAACTCGGCGCCGTAACTTTCATGTGTGACGAAGACGGCGACGTAGACTCCGAACGTAAAGAATTTTTTGAATGGGCAGAAAAAGCTAATTTAATCGAGTGAGGATGTAGCAAATGATTGATGATGAAGAATTCGAGCAAGTACTACCTGTAACCGTTCGGCGTGAAAGTCTTCCAAAGCCCCAAGGCGAAGAGATATTCAAGATGCCAACTTGGAATTGTTTCTGTTGTCACGATACAGGTTGGGTACAGTATCACCTTGCCAAACGTAAAATCAGGGGCTATGACCCAAACATACACGCCAATCCAGTTTGTCAAAATTGCAATCTTGGTTCTAGATGGTTACACCTTAAGGGCAACACTGATAAACAGTTAACTAAAATAGATTGTCAAAAATTAGACCGAATAGAACGTAGAAATTGGGAAGAAACAACAAGACTACAGTTTGAAGGATTCCAAAAAAATAAGCAATTAATTGATGAAACTCTTGCACAGCTTGCTATGCGTAAGAGTTTAAGAAAGCGTGCGCGTACTATTGCAGAGGAATCACACGCACAGTACAAACACGACTTAGAACGTAGTAATAAATACGAATCTGTACAGGGGGTGCAAGATGCCGAAGCGTAAAAAATCTATTACTCAATCAGAATCATTATTTAACACAGGCGCCTACTCTTACCAGACTAATAATCATTCTTACGATTCTGCTTGGGATACTGGCGCCGCATTTCCAGAAATCCATAGTACTAACCCTACTAATATTGATGAACATCTTTCCCCCAGGAAAAATATCAACACTTCATCGGTAGCAGATACTACTACTAACTCTACTGATACTGATACACACAATGTTTCCCCCAGGAAAAATATCAACGCTCCAGAGGTAGCAAATAGTACTACTAATAATCAACATCTTTCTCGCAGTAATTTACTCAGCGATAGTGATAGATGGGATTCTAGGTATTTCGGCAAAGAACCACCACGTAGTGTAGATTCAAACGGACAGTTATCAGTATTATTTGATGACAGTTATGAGGTGCCTGATCCAGATGACTTCATGACACCTGCAGAATATGAAGCTGCCTGGAAGCAATGGCAACAAGATGAACTCAGGTGCCAAAGCTCACAAACTAATGTACTAGAAGAATCGAAAAAATCAGACCACGAATCAAATGTATTAGGGGTGCAGCAATTCCTAGGAGAAACTATGCAGAATGATGCATCGGTTAGTTCGACACAAAATGAATCTTTTGTACTAGTGAATAGTGAAAATAAATACCTAGGGGAAACTATACAGAACAATACATCGGTTGATTCGGCGCGCAGTGAATCTTTTGTACTGGTAAATAGTGATGATAAATACCTGGGGGAAACCTTACAGAATGATGCATCGGTTGAATTACTACAAGATCAGACAAATGTACTAGTTGATGAAGAGTATAAGCACCAAGCCGCACAAGTTAACGAGTTAGATGTCTTGTTAGACACTGAAAGATTTTTAAATGAAACTTACAAGTCAGGTAGGCATCGCAAAGGTTCTCTATGTAAGGGGATAGAAGAAAAAACTTTGAAGAATGGCATAAAAGCATCCTATCCACGAGTAATAGGCGCCCGTGACCCTGATAATGTTAAACACTGGCGATGGGCTTACTATTGGGAAGAAAAAGTAGACAGTGAGTGGAGAAATCGCAGCCTTTATGTTCCTATTGGCGCCGTCTCTTTAATAATAGGGATGCAAAATAATTACTGTACAGTCGATGAAATAATCAGCTTTATCAAGAAGAGTAAATGTAAAGGTGACAAGAAAGATAAGAACAAAAAGAAAAAATAAGATTCCTGATAATTTAATTACTGCCAACCTTTGCACACTAAATTAGTAATACTAAAAATTAATATATTGAAGGAGTAAATTAATACAAAAACAGTTGATTTAATTAGTAGTAATGTTTTAAAATAATAAAGCCCCTCACGGGAGACTGTTGGTACCAGTCGAAACCCTAGGGGCAGTACGTTACGTTACTAACGCACATGGATATCATAGTTCACAAAGTCAATAACTTCGAGATTCCTCAACGCTGCGAGGACGGTTACTTTAATGCTACTGCAATGTGCGGCGCCTTCAATGAGGATATTTCAAACTGGTTAGCGCTTAATTCAACCTTTGAATTAGTTACTGCTTTAGCCTGTCGTTTAAACATTAAGCCGAATCCGGTAAATTCATCTAACCCAGTCAATACAAGCATTACATCAACTTATCCTACTTTAGTTGTTGTGGAAAAAGGCACCTCTAACAATGATGAAACCTGGATACATCACAAACTGGCTGTTCAAGCAGCAATGTGGATCAACTCTGAATTTGGATTGTTGGTTTTAGATTGGGTTGAAGCCTGGTTAACTATCAACCAAAAGCCTGTTAAGTCTTCCAAAGCTATAGATTTATCACCTGTAGTTGAGGCTTATATAAAAAGTTCACAAGCTCTCAACCGTAGTATCCATACCGCGATTCACCAACAAACTGATTCGCTACGAGAAGCTTTAAAAGCTTTGGAGGAAGCTAAAAATATAATCCCAACAGGAGACATTGAAACAGACAACACTGTAACTCTATCTAACTCGCATTATCTTAACAGCGAGAAACCCAATCGTGACAAAGCGAGTAAAGACCAACTTACTGAAGAACAATATCTATGGAATGACCAACAACAAATTGAATCAGTACAAAAGATAGAGTTAGATACTCCAGAGGAACAAGAGGCTTTTTATACTACTCTTCGAGTTTTTGCACCTACACGACAGCGTAAAGGATGCTTGTATAAATTTGTTGACAAAAAAACACTTTCAAGCGGAGCAGAAGTTTTTTATCCAAGAGTAACAGGCACTCGCGACCCCGATAATATTAAGCACTGGTATTGGGGCTTTTCTTGGGAAGAAAAAGTTGATGGACAATGGAAGAATAGAAGCGTTCGTTGTCACACAGGCGCCGTATCTATAGTTATGGCGATGCAGAACCAATGTTTACCACTTACAGAAATTATCAGCTTTATCAAAGATTCCAAGAGAAACATAATCCAAAATCATAAATTTGGATTAATTGTTAACGAACCGTAGACTATTCTGAGGCGCCTTAGAATTTATGAGGCGCCCGTAACCCTTAAATTACAGGTATTTCAAGGAGAAACAACCATGAAAGTAATATTCTTCGATGTTGATGGAACTTTAACAGAAACACAATCCGGCGCCACATTTAAAGAAAACCCTGAAGATATCAAGGTAATGGATGGTGTTACCAAAGGTTTAGATTTTCACCGCTCCAAGGGTTACGTAATGATAGGAATTAGTAATCAGGGAGGATGTGCAGCGATTAACCAAAGTACTGGTAAGCCTCACAAATCGATTGAGGATACTACTATTACAGAAATGAGAAATACACTTCAGTTATTACCACAACTTGAATTAATTTACTTTTGCCCAGACTTTGAAGGGCTGACAGCATGGCAAATATTTAGAGATAATGCTTTAGAAATTAAGCAGAATGATATATCGGAGCTTGGAAGTTTTAGAAAACCCGGCGCCGGAATGATTAACCACTTCCTACAAAATAAGGCAATAGAAGAAGCTTGGCTAATAGGGGACAGACCAGAGGATGACGGCGCCGCATCTAGTGCAGGAATTGAATTTATTTGGGCGGATACCTGGCGCCAGCGATTTGCTCCTGGTATTCATGAATTTAGACCAACAAATATGAAGCAAATTGGATTATTGGAGGGAATTAAGTTATAACTAAAATTCACCATATCGAATTTAAAATTTCAACGTGTAGCGTTATCGCCACACGTTTTTTAATGTCATACATCTTTCCCTTAAGAATAACTAAGGGTACTAAGTACTAAGGTTTTTAGCAATCGGCGCCTTAACGCTCCGTCGGTAAATGTATTACTCGTTATTCGCTACAAATGAATTAAGCGGGTTATCTAATTTATAACTAAATAGGAATTTATTTGTTTAGAAAACTCCGAATCAATTATATATAATACAAACTCGGAAATTATATTACAAATTTTCACTACATTTTTCGGTTGTGAACCACCTGCATGAGGAGATAAATATCCATGAACAAATATATGCCTTATTCCTGAGACAAGATAAGAACTATTTAATTCCTGGCTTGCAAACAGTTTGTCAATTTCTGATTGATGCGACCTTTTTACTCTTGGGTATATAAACGAATAAAAAGCCTTTTTTTTATCATAAGTTTTAATCTCTTCACATAAAGCAGCAGCATTATACGCATCAAATAGTTCTTTAGTATCTTTTTGCTGTAAGCCACGTATTTCTAAAAATTGTTCAAAGGTAGACCAACACAAGGAAAGTTTAATTAACCCTCCATATCCCTCAGTTGTTTTATCAGTAAAACCTTCTAAAATAATACCTTTACATGATTTAGCCATGTTATAACGACTTGCAAATCGTGCAATATCACCAACGCTGATATTATTAACAAATCCTAAGTCTAATGGTGTTTTTCCCAATCTTAATAAGTCGTGGAATTCCTTGTAGCTCGTTAGTTCGTTCATAAGTGAGAGTGAATATCTAAACTGTAAACTCAACAAAAATTTAATTGCACCCAAAAATCACGCTCTGTCTATCCCAACAGGCGCCGCTCCAATTTGATGGAAAAAATCTTACTATCTCAAAACAGGCAATTGACCACAGAACAACTATTCAGTTGTAGCTTCCGCAACACTGTACTTGATGTAACCAGTTAGTTGCTTGTTCCACGAGTTTATACTGAATTTATAAAATTGATCAATATTTTTTAGTCGATATGTACTGAAAAGGTTGTTTTATCGTGCTGTTGAGGCGCCTGAAGTCTCGATATTTTTTCAAGCATATATACTATTGTCAGTATATTAGATTGATATTTACATGATAGTTCGCGTTGTTTGATAAAAAATACTTATATTAAAAGCATAAAAGAGTACTGAATATTGCCGTAATTTTCTGTATTCAAGGTGTAAATTATGAAGGAAGCATTTACTACCTTAAATTAAGTACAAATGTTTTAATGTTGTTTAGGAATGCATCTTACCAGAGACTATTTCTATAAAAACGCAAGCTAAAAGTATTGCACAGAGAGCTTTTGCCTTGGTTTTTATCTAATTGCAGGTTTCATGCGTGCTTCTACAACATTAACTTAAAGAAGTATTAAAAATGCTCAGTATTGTATTTGAGCTTCTAATTCCCGGCGCCTGGACACTGTGATATAAAAAACAACGAGATAAAATTCTATGGCAGAAATGGTTCCTGATAAACTTCCTTCCCGCGCGTCAGCAGGAGAGAAGAGGCTTTTTTCAGTTTTGCAAAAGTTGCCCGATGACTGCATCGTATACTACGAGCCAATTGTAGAAGACCGTTACCCTGACTTTATAGTTATATTACCAGATTTAGGGTTACTGGTAATCGAGGTGAAGGGTTGGTATCCCAAGGATATTTTAGGCGCCGATTCTGGTTCGGTTCTTTTGAAAGAACAACGCGGAGAAGTTAGACGTAATCATCCAGTTAGACAAGCACGCGATTACATGTTGTCCTTGATGGATGAATGTCAAAACCACAGTTATGGTAAACGTTTGTTGCAGAAGGATGGAGAACATAAAGGAAGGTTTGTTTTCCCATTTGGACACTTTGCAATTATGTCTAATATGACCAGGTCACAGGTACAACAGCACCAACTTGGAAATTTAGACGGCGCCTTTCCTCCAAATAAAGTAGTTACGCGCGACGTTGTTGAGTCTTGGACTGATGATGAGTTTACAGGGAAGCAACTCTACCAAGTTTTTAAAAATTTCTTTGACCCGTTCTGGAGCTTCCCCAAGTTAGGAGAAAATCAGACTAATGCAATTAGAGCGATTATCCACCGTGAAATTGTCCTACCCACACCCAATAACGAGGTTAGTGCTTCGGGACAAGTCTCTGAACCACTTGATATTGGACTAGATTTAAAAGTCTTAGACTTACGTCAAGAAAATAACGCGCGTAACCTTGGTGATGGACACCGGATTATTTATGGTGTTGCTGGGTCTGGTAAAACTGTACTGTTAATTGCGAAAGCGCGGTTATTAAGTGCCCAAAATCCAGAAGCTAAAATTCTTCTACTCTGCTATAACGTTGCTTTAGCTACTTATTTAAATAAAGCTGTTAGTGAATTTCCGGGAGTTACAGTCAAACATTTTGATGGTTGGGCAAAAGCTAATGGTTCCGCGCGGAGACAGAAGGAATCAAACGACCAATTAGGCGAGCGTTTCTTAAAGACGCTTGAAGATGGTACTAATGATACCTGTCGTTATGATTGTGTCTTAATTGATGAATGCCAAGATTTTGCTGTCTCATGGTATAAATGTGTTCTTGAAGCAATGCAAGACCCTAACGACGGCGACTTAGTGATTGTCGGTGATGGTAGTCAAGGTCTGTATGGTCGCGCTAAGGTAAGGTGGAAAGATATTGGCATCAAAGCACAAGGTAGAACTATTTCCAACAAATTTGACCTAGATAAAAACTATCGTAACGCACGAGAAATTATCGAGCTTGCTTCTATTTTTGCAACCAAACCACAAACTGAGGACAAAGAAGAAAATTCTATAGTATCAATGTTTGTAGACCCGACTAAGTGTCAACGCTACGCGGGTGTCAAACCTGTCCTAGTTAAATCATTAAGTCGTAGGGAAGAAACAAGCAGAGTTCTTACAATTGTTAAAAACTTGCTTGATGGTACTTGGTTTGGTAATAAAATTGAACCTCTTAAACCCGAACAAATTGCTATCTTCTATCCACTTGCCTATAAAAACGAGCAACCTATTTTACAGCAGTTGATTCAAGGTTTAACTGATTTGGCGCCTGTTGTTTGGTTAAATGACCCCAACGACTATAGCGCGCGAACACGAGTTGTTGAACCTGGTATTAAAGTACAAACTATTCATTCTGCCAAAGGTTTACAATACCGTGCGGTAATTTTCATGTGGGCAGACCACCTACCACGACAGTTTGACGATACCAATGTAGAAGAGGAACGCTGCTTAATGTATGTTGCTCTTACTCGCCCAGAAAACTATCTTGCTATTAGTTCTTCTGGTTATTCAGACTTTATATCTGAAATCCAAGAGTCTGGAAAGGTAGTTATGGTTTAAATAAATATTTCGGCGCCTGTCTTTTATGAAGCGCCGATATTTTGCTGCATGAAAAATAAATTTGATTTACACTATTGGTTTAAATTTTATGAATCTCGAAGCATTATTTATCATTGTTAGTGTGATAGGTTCTATTATCTCAACGCTGACTGGAAACATCTTTTATGTGTCGGCGCCGCTTACTATAGCGCTTTTAATCAATTTTCTTAATCGTGGGAAGGTACAACAAAAAACTGCAACAGAAGTACACAATCGTGAAAATTTAATTGCTCCAGTATCACAACTAGGCGCCGAAACTCAACAATTATCTGAAGCCATTTACACTAAAGCTCCTATTGAAAGGTTAGAGAAGTTAGAAGCGCGTTTTAATGATATATCTGGTATAATTCAAAACTACTTTAATATATTATCTACAGAACTTACGGCAAAAGTTAGCAAGAGCGAAAATTCAATTGCCTTATTGTTACGACAAGGCGCCAAAACTCAAAACATATCTGAAACCATTAACACTAAAGCTTCGATTGAAACATTAGAGAAGTTAGAAGCACAATTAAATGATAACTTTGAGTCTCTTCAAAATCAACTGGCGCTCATTAGTACCGAGCTTACGGCAAAAATTAACAATAGCGAAGTACAAAGTGCCTCATTATCACAACTAGGCACCGAAACTCAAAAGCTCTCTGAAGTTATCAATACAAAAGCTTCTACCCAAAAATTAGAAACCTTGGAAGCATTGTTTGATCATATGTCTAAGTCTTTTCAGGGTCAATTAGCTAATTTATCTACTGAGTTAGATGCTTCAACTCCATTAAAGACATTAGATGACAAAATATTTAAAATTAATTCATATTTAGATTTAATAGTTGAGCAGAATCTTAAAGATGTAGATAAAAATCTTTTATCTGTTAATCGAAAATTTATATTTCAACAAGAGCAAATAGAAAGATTGATTTTGGAAATTGATTTGTTGAAAAATTCTATATCTAATCTAATTGATTATAAATCTGCTACTTATGACGAAGAATATGATTCTTATCCTACTTCGTAGATTCTGTAGATGTTCGGCGCCTCTTCGTACTTGTTCTTGTTGATAATACTTTCACGAATCCAAACATAGCGCCAATTTTTAAGCTCCTTACCATACTGCTGTTTCCGACGATGCGCGCGGCGCCACTTGAAAACATACTTAATCTTTCCGCTTTTGTGCAGGTTCTATGCTTCCTTGTGTAAATACTACGTGTACTAAATAATTTTGTTTTTAATTACGGGTGCCTGTTTCATCTCTCTAGTATATAATTACCAAACAACGCTTGTTACGAATTGAATAATGCAAACCCTACCTAACCAAGTTAATGCTACGCCTAAATCTGAAACTATTACAGGTGTGGTTGAACGTCTAACTTTTTATAGCGAGGAATCTGGTTATACCGTCGCGCGTCTACAACGACCCGGCGCCCGTGACCTCACTACAATTGTTGGTAATTTTGCTAATATCCAACCAGGACAGACGCTTCAATTAACTGGTTTTTGGAAAGACCACCCTCAATACGGCGCCCAATTCAACGTTGCAAGTTATAAAGAAACTAAACCCGCAACCCTAACAGGTATAGAGAAATATCTTGGTAGCGGTTTAATCAAAGGAGTTGGGCCAGTTACCGCGCGTCGTATAGTTGCTCACTTCGGTTTAGAAACACTAGATATTATTGAGAATCAAATCGGGCGCCTATCCGAAGTTAGCGGTATAGCTAAAAAGCGCATCGCGATGATTCAAAAAACCTGGGAAACTCAAAAAGCTATTAAAGAAGTAATGGTTTTTCTACAATCTCATGGTGTTTCTACAACCTACGCAGTTAAGATTTTCAAACAATATGGCGCCAGTTCCATCGGTACTGTTACAAATAACCCTTACCAGTTAGCCACAGATATATATGGTATTGGATTTATAACTGCTGATAAAATTGCACGCAACATTGGTGTGCCTTCCAATTCAGAATATAGATACAAAGCTGGTATTATTCACGTACTAAGCGAAGGCGCCGAGGATGGACATTGTTATTTACCACAACAGGAACTAGTACAAAAACTAGTCCAACTCCTCAAAACTGAAGACCATAATTCCAAGGAAGAGTCTGCTGAACTAATTATCCGCAACATGGGACTTGAAGATGAATTAATCCGAGAATCAGGCGCCGATAATAGTTTACTTTGTTACAAGCCCACATACTTCCATACTGAACAGAACCTCAGTAAATCGCAAACTTTTCAAAAATCCCAAAAATTGTAGCCTTGAATACAATTTATCCAAGACTAATCTTAACTATTA
>NZ_RSCL01000056.1:0-4666 GCF_003991905.1 Dulcicalothrix desertica PCC 7102
TCTCGCACCCCATTCGCTTACACGGTAAGACTCTGAGGTATCTAGAACATTCACAATTACAGGAGATTCAAATGACAATTTTAACTCAAACATCTTCAACTCTAGGCTCAAATCCTCTGAGTTCGATGCAAATCGATCATGTTTGCTTGAATGTACCGAACTATGAGGAAACGCTTCAGTGGTATCAAGAAAAGCTAGATGCGACGATCCAACATGAATGGACAGTAGGCGTTTTCCCAGATCTGAAATTGGCTTATCTCAGTGTATATGGCTTTCGCATCGAAATTATTGGCTCTACTCAGTCACAATCAGGAATGCCGATCGCGACTAATCTTGGTGAGGGATTAAGGACAACAGGCATCGGACATTTTTGTTTTCGAGTTCGAGATGTCGATGCAGTTCTTGCTGAATTAAATCGACGTGGTGTGAAAACATTTGTCGAACTCGGAAGCTATCCTGATCCGGGTATTCGCCTCTGTATCATTCAAGACAATAACGGCAATCTGATCGAGTTTGTCACCCCATTATGAATTTATTAATGAAATAGATCCCAGAGGCAGGGCAAACGCATCTAAATTCTAGGTGCCTTGTCTAGTAAAGGTTTCAGATTTTAGTAACAAAACTAAACAATAGATAAAAGCTTTGTTCAGTACCTCAAACAAACTGATTGATGGCGCCAGCAATTGTGACTAAGTATAACAACCAGCTTTCTATTCCGACTCAAAGGATTGGTATAAAACAAAGAAAGTAAAACCTTTTGTTTAAAAACCAATTTACATTTAATAGGGGCTATTAGTTGTTTTACTTTTTGCAGAAATCATTGTTATTACATGGCAAGTAAATTCTGAACATTGAACATGTCATAATTATGTAAAAAATTATTACACTTTAATTTCATACTAGAGATAGATTATTAATGATTATAGAGACGCTGAGAATATTTACTAAGAGGTTGTCTCGTGAAAAATCGTTTATTCTACGTATTATTTGTCATTAGTTTGAGTCTTTGTTTATACTTAGGTCAAGTTTCTCTGGTATTTTTAAATTTGGGCTTAAATTTGGGCGCCAGTGTTTCTGCTTCTGAAGTGTCTAACTCAAAATTGATACTTCCCGGTTTAAACGATTATAAAAATGGTGATTTCCTCGGTGCCATTTCTAAGTGGAAAGGTGTTTTAAATAATCTTAGTCATGGTGATACGGTAACTGTATCGAAATATTTAGTACGGGCATATCAGCAAGTTGGTCAAATAGAAAATGCAATTACAACTCTTAATCAACTTGTCGCATACTATAAAAAAGTAGGCGCCCGTCAAGAAATGGGAAGGATGTTTACAGAACTTGCTCAAGCTTATAGTAGTTTGGGACAACGACGTAAAGCTATTACTTTGTTATGCGGTGACTCAGAACAATGTACGTCATACAGTGCTGTTACAATTGCTCGTGAAAGTTCTGACTCTATAGGAGAGATGAGCGCAATTATTAGTTTAGGAAACACTTACCGTTTACAAGGTGATTATAATCAGTCGATTAAATATCTTGAACAAGCGTTGACAAATGCAAAAAAATATGATTACAACTCTTATATTCTTTCTACTTTAAATGGTTTAGGAAATACTTATGTCACTCTTGCAAAACGCTCTAGAAGGTATTTAGAATTTGCGATTCAAACAGGAGATAAAACAGAAGAAGAAAAGTTTACTTCCTCTTCTCGCGATTTTGATAATAAAGCTATAAGTTACTTTGAAGCAGGTCTTGCTCTCTCTCGTGGGCAAAATTCCATAAATGAACTACGATTAATGATTAATTTAGCTGTTCCTTATCATCATAGTCGTACAGTCAACGAAACAAAGAGTATTTTACAACAAGCGCATAATTTATTAAACTTAAACTCAAATTCGATTCCAGATTCGCGCGATAAAGCGTATGCTATAATTAGGCTTGCGAATTTATACACATTAGTAACAGTACCAATAAAAGCTAAAGAAACTGATGCATATAGCTGTTCTAATCAAATACCTTCTGAAACTATTGAATTACTCCAAAATGCAGTTACACTCTCTCAACGTATTAAAGATAAACAATCTTTAGCTTTTGCACAAGGTCAGTTAGGACATGTGTATGAATGCCAAAAAGATTATAGTAAAGCATTAGAATTAACACAACAAGCGCAATTACTCGCAGGAATAGAACCGACTCATTACTTATGGGATTGGCAAGCAGGAAGAATTTTACAATCGCAAGGTAAAAATACTGAAGCAATTGCAGCTTATGAGACTTCGGTAAAGGCACTTAATTCAATACGTGGTGATTTAGCCATTGCTGGACGCGACGTTCAATTTGATTTTCGTGATACTGTTGAACCAGTTTATCGTGAATTGACAAAGTTATATTTAGAGCAAGAGGTACAGGCAAACAGTCAAATTAAAAATCTGGAATTTGCTTTAGAAACAATTGATGGTTTACGTGTAGCAGAGTTGCAAAATTATCTAGGTAGTGATTGTACATTACCGACAATTAGCAAACCCGTAACGCGAATTAATCTTCATACGGCTATTATTAATACAGTAATTCTAGAAAACCGAGTTGCTGTTATTTTAACTTTACCTGGTAATCACAATAATTCTACCTCACAACTATACTGGGCGTTTGTTACTCGTTCAAATGTGTCTTCAATTATTAACGATTTGCGTTACAACTTAGAAAACCGTTCAGATTTGACGAATGCTTATCAACAAAAAGCATCTCAGGTATATGACTGGCTAATTCGTCCTTTTGAACAACAGTTGCAGCAATCCAAAATTGAAACTTTAGTATTTATTCACGATGGAATTTTTCGCACCATTCCAATGGCAACGCTTTACGACGGCAACGAGTTTTTAGTTCAAAAATATGCAATTGCGAATACATTGAGCTTGACGTTAACAGAGCAAACTCAACTAAGTACACAAGACTTACGAGTATTAGCGTTTGGTTTAACTCAACGCTCCGTTATTGAAGGTTCAATTTACTATGAACCCTTAAATTATGTAAAATTTGAACTCGATAATATTAAAAGCGTGTTACCAGGTAGTAAGGGGCTGATAGATAATGCTTTTACTCCAGAACGTTTGAAACAAGAGTTAACGCAAAACAACTTTCCAATTATTCACTTAGCAACCCACGGAAAATTTGGTATTGATTCACGCGATACTTTTTTAGTAACTGGTAAGTTAGAATCAGACGTGGGAACTAAAAAGATTAAGCAGTATAACGAAAAGTTAACAATGAATAAGCTCTACGAATTTATTCGCGCGCGTAGAAATAACTCATTAGAACTACTAACGCTAACAGCTTGTGAAACAGCAGTAGGTAGCGACCGTGATGCTTTAGGTATTGCAGGTCTTTCTTTACAAGCTGGCGCCCGTAGTATTGTAGCTTCATTATGGCAAGTTGATGATGAATCCACAGCTAGATTAATTGGCAGCTTTTACAAGCATCTTCGTCAGGGGATGAGTCGAGCCAAAGCACTCCAAAAAGCTCAAAAACAATGGCTACAACAAAATTCAAATGAACGTAAACATCCAGGTTATTGGGCGCCTTTAATTTTGGTAGGAAATTGGTTCTAAAGCAAGATTATGTTTTCAACCTATAACATCATAATAATTTGACAAATTGTTGTAAGAATCTGAAAGAAGTTGAACATTGGAATTTAGTACACTTTCGGTATAAAGAATCAGGAGAATCCCATACAAACTGCCTTTTCCTTTACTCTTAGTCTTTTGCTGGCAAGATTTGTCTAAGCTTTTTTCTAAAGCGATTTCATGATTATTTCAAGAGAGAACAGCTAATTCAAGGAGGGATTTTATGTCAACTTTTGTCTTAGTTCATGGCTCCTGGCATGATGGTTCTGCTTGGCAAGCAGTCAGTGACCATCTAGAAGCAAAAGGACATGACTGCTTTGCTCCCACGATCGCCGGACATGGTAAAAGCGTAGATAAAAACGTTAACCATGCTCAATGTACACAATCGATCGTCGATTACATTGTGAGTAAAGACTTAACCGATATTGTCCTACTAGGACACAGTTTTGGCGGGGCGATTATTGCTAAAGTTGCTGAAGCGATTCCTGATCGGATTAGACGACTGATCTTCTTAGATGCTTTTGTCCTCAATGATGGAGAGAGCGTTAGAGATAACGTTCCACCGCATCTTCAAGCATTACTCGACGAGCTAGTTAGAGAATCAAACAATCAGATGATGGTTATACCTTTTGAGATGTGGCGAGAAGCGCTGATCAACGATGCTGACCTCGAACTGGCTCAATCCAGTTACGCACGATTATCACCTGAACCGTATCAACCGTGGATTGACAAGTTGGACTTGAAGCAGTTTTACTCGCTGCCCATTCCTAAAAGTTACCTCTACTGTACAGAAGATAATGTCCTCCCTCAAAGCGAACAATGGGGTTGGCATCCGAGAATGTCTAACCGCTTGGGGCTATTTCGGCTTGTACAAATGCCCGGTAGTCACGAGGTCATGTTCTCTAACCCGGTTGGTTTAGCAGAAAAGATTATTGTGGCAGGGCGCGACTAGCAGCAGAATTTGCAATCGCCAACCCACTAATGTCGCCGTCATTCAACAAACAATGACCCTCAAAGGAGAAATCATGACAACTACATACCATCAC
>NZ_RSCL01000056.1:4676-25893 GCF_003991905.1 Dulcicalothrix desertica PCC 7102
CAACGATCTCGCAGCACTGCTCACAGGACAGCTTTTTCTGCCTCAAGCTGCTGATTATGAACAGGTGCGTCAACTCTGGAATGGTAGGGTGAAAACACAACCCGCTGCGATCGCTCGTTGTTTAACTGTACAAGATGTCATTCATACCGTTCGCTGGACAAGGACACATGGGCTGCCCCTCTCAGTTCGAGCGGGAGGACACGATACTGCTGGACGAGCGTTGTCTGAGGGCGTGGTGATTGATTTGTCTCAGATGAAAGCTGTTACCGTTGATCCAGACCAGCGCACAGCTCACGTTCAAGCTGGAGCAACGATCGGTGACCTGATCGAGGCAACTACCCAATATGGGTTGGTGACAGCGACAGGAAACTGCTCCGCCGTTGGCATGGCTGGATTTACCCTGGGAGGAGGATACGGCCCTCTCACAGGAGCGTATGGGCTGGGTGTTGATAATCTACTGTCTGCACAAGTGGTCACTGCTTCGGGGCAACTTCTAACCGCAAACGCCGAAGAACATCCCGATCTGCTTTGGGGACTACGCGGTGGGGGAGGCAACTTTGGCGTTGTCGTTTCCCTGGAGTATCGCCTGCATCCACTCACGACCGTGTTATCTGGGATGCTGCTCTATCCGCTAGGGGAAGCTAGAACCGTGTTACGCCGTTTGAACGACTTCATGGCTACTATCCCCGATGAATTGACGATTCAGTCTGGGTTTATTCAGATGCCAGAGGGCGCGACAGTTCTCTTTCTCTTACCGAGCTACTGTGGTGAGAGCGCAGCAGGTGAGCAAGTAATCGCACCCCTACGAACCTTTCGTACTGTGCTAGTCGATCAGGTGCAATCCATAACGTATAACGAATTTATTCATCAGTGGGATGCGAATGCACCGAAGGGGCGCCACTACTCTGCTAAAACACATTCTATCAAAGGGTTTCAGCCTGAAATCATTGACACACTGATCGAACAGGGACTGCCATTTTCTTCCCCCTTTTCGTTCATCGCGCTGCATCACTTTCATGGAGCCGCGAGCCGCGTCGGTGCGTCGGAAACTGCTTTTGCACTGCGACAGGATCATTTGATGGTTGAGCTAATCGCAGCTTGGGAGCCACAGGACTCGGAGCAGCGGCATATTCAATGGGCACAGCACATCTCAGGCTCCCTTGCGCCTTATGCCTTCAAAGGCGGATACATCAATCTCTTAGATGAGCATGAAATTGAGCGCGTTCGGCTTGCCTTCGGGTCGAACTATGAGCGATTGCTCGATCTTAAGCAGAAATATGATCCAGATGATGTGTTTCGATCAACGATTGGACATCTCGCACCCAATTCGCTCACACGGTAAGACTCGACGTTGGGCGCCTTTCGACAAGCAAAATTACCTTAAAAGCGGCGTTTACCACACCAATGACGATAATTTTAGGTAATAAAGACAATAAAATTCTATCACAGTAGCATGATACTTACAAGTGTGATGTCCACCAAGGTTCTAATCGTTTTTCTCGTGGCGAATATTATTACGAAAGCTTTATGAACATTGCAATTATTGGAGGTGGGATTGGTGGTTTGGCTACCGCGAATGCACTATTAAAGAAGGGATTTAATGTGCAAGTCTATGAGCGAGCAAAAGTTTTGCGACCGATTGGTGCAGGTTTAAGCTTAACTCCAAACGGTTTGAATAGCCTCAATGCAGTTCAACCGGGGATAGCTGAGTTATTAATAAAAGCAGGCAGCCCAATCGAGACTATGACCTTGAAACGCAGCACTGGAGAGACAATCGCGTCAAAGCCAATGGAAATAATGCAGAAATATGGACAGCCCATGTTAAGCATTCAGTGGTCAAAGCTGCAAGCTATTCTTGTATCGGTACTGCCGCCCGAAATCATTCATCTCCAGCATCGCTGTGTTGGCTTTGAGCAGCAGGACAACTGTGTTAAAGCCTATTTTGCAGGTGGAAAAACAGTCCAGGTAGACTTGCTGATTGGTGCAGATGGGATCAATTCTATTGTTAGGCAGGGTTTAATAGGAGATAAGTTTCCTAGCTATGCAGGGCGAATGTCTTGGCGTGGTGTCACCCAATATTTTCACAAGCAATTGTCTCCCAACGTAACAACTTTAATAACAGCACCCGATGGTAAAAATTTTATGCTGATGGATGTAGGTGGGGGGTTTACCTTTTGGGGTGCAGGTGCATTATCGGCGGACGATTATGTTTATGAACGGACAACCGATGCTAAGACGCGCGTTCTAGAGACATTTGCAGAGTGGGCAGAGCCTGTAGAAGCAATAATCGCAGCCACACCCAAGGCAGACATTGTAGAGCGCCCTATTTGCGATAGACCGCCTTTAAAATATTGGAGTCAAGGCAGAGTGACGCTCTTGGGAGATGCGGCTCATCCTGTTGTACCCTCTCTAGGACAAGGCGCAAATATGGCGTTTGAAGATGCTTACGAATTGGCGGAGTGTCTTTTTGTCGCACCAAATATAGAGGCAGCACTTAACGCTTACGAAAACAGCCGCATTCCTCGTACAGCAGTTATTTACGATTGCAGTGCTACTCAGGGTTATAGGGCTTATCAACCTGATAGTGAAACCACATTCACTAAAATGATGAAACCATCTCAAATGAGTCAAAATGACTTTGAAGCATGGCTCTATAGCTATAACCAATACCAATCGTCATAAAGCCTGATTTGCTTAAATCTAAAGTTGGATATATATATTTTGTCATGGTAGGCGCATCCGAGCTATTAAACTATTGCTACTCAGTAATCCTACCTTTTTTTGAACATTTTTAATAAAGTATGGTAACATCCGTCATATACGCTGCAACTACCGCATTTTTGAGTTTATAATTTTTGATTCAAGGCGCCCGTGCGCTCGGCATAGCGTAGCTATGCCCTCGCTTTTTAAAGTGTTTTTTAGTAATTTTATATTAGTTTGTATATTCATGTAATTAAGCCTTTTGTATTTTATAGTTATATAATAAAATAATTTTATGTTTGAGCTTAATTCAGTATTAATACTGTTTGTAGTGTATTAAATAAAATTTTGTACTGAAAATAATTTTTTGCATGTACCAACTCTTGGGCTAATTTAACAAAATCGCATTGCTCCCGTTTTCAACCTATAACATCATAAGAATTTGATAAAATGTTGTAAGAATCTGAAAGAAGTTGAGCATTGGAATTTAGTACGCTTTCGGTATAAAGAATCAGGAAAATCCCATACAAACTTCCTCACATGTAGCGCAAATTTTCAGGTAAGACGGTTTTGTATGTGAATCCCTAAACTCGACCAGGAGAACACCATGTCACAAAAACTCTCAGGCAAAGTCGCCCTCGTTACGGGTGGCACCAGCGGTATTGGGCTTGCTACTGCCAAGCGATTTGTCGCCGAAGGTGCCTATGTCTTTATCACGGGTCGTCGTCAGACTGAACTTGATGCTGCTGTAAACGAGATTGGTAAAAACGTTATGGGCATTCAGGGCGATGTCTCAAATCTGGCAGACCTCGATCGTCTTTACGCCACGATCGAGCAAAAGCAAGGTCACTTGGATGTGATCTTTGCGAATGCTGGCCTTGGACAACCCATCCCGCTCGGATCGATCAGCGAAGAACACTTTGACAAAACATTCAACACCAATGTCAAGGGTTTACTTTTCACTGTGCAGAAGGCACTGCCGCTGATACCAGAGGGCGCTTCCATCATCCTGAATGCCTCAACTGCTTCCATCGTTGGCACAAAGGCCTTCAGCGTTTACGGCGCCACCAAAGCTGCCGTGCGATCGTTTGCCCGCTACTGGACACTCGACCTTAAAGAACGCAAAATCCGGGTGAATGCTATTAGTCCTGGCGTGGTTCCGACTCCTGGTTACGATCAGTTTGGATTCAGTGAAGAGCAGGCGAAAGAATTTGTGGAGAGCCAAGCTAAAAATATTCCATTGGGACGAGTCGGCACGCCTGACGAAATCGCCAAAGGTGTTGTCTTTCTCGCTTCCGATGACAGCAGCTTTGTCAACGGCATTGAGCTATTCGTCGATGGTGGCATGGCACAAATCTAAGATCGCTTCCTCGTTAAAAAGCACTACCCGATCCCGTGTAAAAGTTCATCTATAAACTTCCCATCGAACAGAGTCGAAACAGTTTAGATAGAACTCAGGAGAATCTAACATGGTCAACGAGCAAACAGTAGACAAACAAGCAAATGTACAGGCAATCCCCAACCTGACACCCGCTCAGGAAGCCTTGCAAGCACTCTGGGATGAGCATCTGCGGCACGAGTTTGCCACTCACAACACCGAAGACACTCTCGCCACGATGGTTGAGGATGCCTACGTTAACCACATTCCAGTAATGACTGGGGGAGTCGGAAAACCAGCACTACGCGAGTTTTATTCCAAATACTTCATTCCGCAGATGCCACCGGACATAGAGCTAACCCCGATCTCGCGCACGATCGGAACCGATCAGCTCGTCGATGAAATGGTGGCTAAGTTCACTCATACCGTTCGGATGGACTGGATGCTACCTGGCATTGCTCCGACAGGAAAACGGGTTGAAGTGCCCGTGGTAACGATCGTTCAGTTCCGTGATGGCAAGCTAGCCCATGAACACATCTACTGAGACCAAGCGAGTGTATTGGTTCAACTCGGCTTGCTCGATCCGGGTACGCTGCCCGTTGTGGGCGTTGACAGCGCGCGTAAGGCGATCTATTTTTCAATGGCATTATGAAAGCGATCGTTGAAGATCGCCCAGCTTACTTTTCTGAATTTTTCAAAGCGTTCTTTAATGTGGATGTGTTGCTGGGTGAGCGGATTAGTAATGAAGCAATTCAGGCAAGTTGGGCTGTGGCTGTAGGGACTTCTGCGAAAGCGACTTTAGATTGTGTACCGTCCTGGCTCACTGATTTTCGCGATGATCTGCCCCGCATTGACGTGCCAACCCTGATTATTTATGGAGATAGCGATCGCATTTTGCCACTTGAGTCCACCGCAGCGAGACTCCCGAAGCTAATTAAAAACAGTCAACTTGTTGTCATCCCTGGCGGACCACACGCCATCAATTGGACTCATGCTGATCAGGTCAATCCCGTGTTATTGGACTTTCTTCAGGGGTAATTATCTATCGAGTCCTTCATCGCTAAAAGGGTTCTAATATGTTTTATAGACTGATGATAGCGGTTGCAACCACAGTGCTAATAATTGTGACCTCTTGTAGCTTTCCAACGATAGCACCAGGCAAAAGTGCGATCGCTCAAGTGCCGGGTATCTATCCATTCAAGTTAGGTGATTTCACAATTACAGTCCTGAGCGACGGCACACTCCCTCAGGATCTACATACGCTACTGTCGAATACGAATCCAACAGAAACCGATCGCCTGCTTCAGAAAAACTTTCTGACTAATCCTGTCGAGGCATCGATTAATGCTTTCTTGATCGACACTGGAGATCAACAAGTACTCGTGGACACAGGAGCCGGAACCTTTTTTGGTCCAAAACTGGGCGGCAAGCTTCAAACATCGTTAAAGGCAGCAGGCTACACACCTAACGAAATTGATGCAATTCTTCTGACTCATATTCATACCGATCATAGTGGGGGGCTGGTCGAACAGGGGAAACGGGTGTTTCCTGCCGCCACGCTCTATGTCGGCAAGCCAGATGTCGATTTCTGGTTTGATCGAGTGAATGCCACGCGATTCAACGTTGCTGAAAAGTACTTTGACGAAGCCACGAAAACTGTCAAACCTTATTTAGATGCAGGCAAGGTGAAATCGTTTTCTGGCAAGACAGCCCTGCTACCGGGAATCACCGCGCATCCCACACCCGGACACACTCCTGGTCATAGCTGCTATGTGGCGGCAAGCAAGGGCGAGAGCATCGAGTTTTGGGGCGATATTGTTCACTTTGCTTCGGTGCAATTTCCCAAGCCAGAAATTACAGTTGCTTATGATGTCGATGCCAATGCTGCTGCGGCACAACGCAAAAAACAGTTTGCGAGAGCGGAAGCATCCCGAATTTTGATAGCAGGCGCACATTTGCCCTTTCCCGGCGTTGGACACATAATGGCAGCAGATCAAGGTTATGCCTGGGTGCCAGTGGATTACCGCTGGCGTGAACCCTAAAGGATTCATAGCAATGTGAAATGGGCGCCCTCATGTTTATACGTCCATTCAGAGGTCAGTAGTGAAGCAGATATTAAAGCGTTAGTAGAGAAGACGATTGCTACTTATGGCAAACTCGATTGATTCAAAAGTACTACACAAAGGAACACCATGAATCAGCCCAAGTTTTTTGTTACTCCCGGTTATGGCAAATACATGCTGAATGAATTGCATTTCTCGCAAGCGGTAAAAATTGGCGATCGAGTGGAGACATCCGGTCAAGGTGGCTGGGATGACAATCTACAAATTCCCAAATCGCTCGCAGATGAAATTGCTCAGGCATTTCGGAACGTAGAGCGAACCTTGGCGACTGCTGGTGCGGGTTGGGAGCATGTTGTCCACGTTAATTCTTACCATGTTGGCGGGTTTCCTCCGGAGGTTAACGATGAGATGGTCAAGCTACTTCGTCATTACATGCCCAACCATGCCCCCATTTGGACAGAGGTAGGAGTTGCAGCTCTTGGACTTCCAACAATGCGTATTGAGATCCGCGTTACTGCAATCACGAGCTAAAACCTATGGAGAGATTCAGATGTCAGAGAAAAATAAAGAACCAACCCTTGTTTTTGACCACGAACGCGCTTCTAACTTTATGACGACAGCACAGATACTTTTTGCTCTTTGGATCGGGTTTCGTAGGGCGTACTGCCGTAAGGTGGTTCCGCTCACGGCATCCCGACATTCCAGTACTTGTCGGAGGTCGGAACCTGCAAGCGGCAAGCAAGGTCGCCCAGGAGGTTGGTGCTGCCGAAGCCGTCGCCATTGATCTCGATAAGCCTCGGTTAGGACTCGATGATGATATTGCTTCTTCTGCTGTGGTTATGTTGGCTCCCGAAGCCGGACTCAAAGGCTTGAGCTACGCACAGGACTTGGGCATTCCTTACCTGAACATCAACGCTGCCCTTACCGAAATCGGTCCCGAATTGGCGCTGTTCGCGCATCGTGCAACTGCAGCACCCGTCGTACTCGCCAGTCATTGGATGGCTGGTGCGGCTACGTTTCTGGCACTCAACAGTGCCAAAGGCTTCGAGATTGTCCGCTCCATCAGGTTCGGAGCAATCGTTGATGAGAAGGATTCAGTCGGTCCAGCGGCTCTAGAAGACATGGAGCGGGTACATGGGGCTGCTCCCGCCGCACTGGTATTCGAGAATGGGCGCCGCGTATGGCTGTCCGGCGATGCCGCAAAGGGCAAGGTCGAATCAGTCGATGGTAGATCGCTCAATGCCACCGCATTTTCCACGTTCGATACCGTAAGTCTCCATGCCGCCACCGGGGCAGCAGATGTACGCTTCGATCTCGTGAATGGTGAATCGTCCAGCTTTCGTGTGGGCGGTGAGGCAGCGACCGAGATCATCGTCGAGATCGAGGGCGAGTCCGATGGTCGAACGAAGCGTTCGCGATCAATGCTTACGTTCAAGCATGGCACAGCCTCACTCACAGGTCTGAGCGTCGTTCTTTCTCTCGCGTCGGTACTGGGACTGAACGCTCGTTCTCCTGCTCGCTCTGGGCTTTACCTACCCGAACTACTCTCGGATACCAAATGGTTCTTGGATGAACTCCGCAGTGCGGGAGCAACTATCTACGAAAACTCTAACTAACCGAGAATAAGCTTTATCGGAAATAGCAGGCAGTGAAATTTAGAACTGCGTTTCCTGGTTCTAGTTAAATAGAGCGAATCTCAACTGGCGGTGGCGCCGAGCGTGGTCGGTATCGTCTGCGTGAACCAAGAACTGGGTATTTTATAGGAGAAAGAATGAAGCGATTTACCTTGTTTACTTTCCTGTATCTCGCGCTGGGAGTTTGTTTGACGGCGATTGCGCTTGGGTACCCAAACCTACCTTCAAGTCTGAAAACAAGCTTGTTAATTAATGCAGGAGCGTCCTATCTCGTTTGTATCCTCGATACCTTCCCATTTTGGCGTGAGAAGACGCTCAACTTCTATCGCAGACAGAATTCAGTGGTAATTATGCCCTGGTTGGGAATTGGAATAAAGATTGTTTCGATGATCTGGGATGCTCAAAGTCAGAACTGGACAATGGAAGCCCGGAATGCGAGCTTTTTCGGGGCTATTAGTTGTTTTACTTTTTGCAGAAATCATTGTTATTACATGGCAAGTAAATTCTGAACATTGAACATGTCATATCAATACAAAGATATCAATGCTAAGGGAAGCTCATCAACGTTCAGAAAAGGGAGAACACCATGAAAGCATTCCTAAATTATTCCACAATTCTTCCAGCTTTGGCAATCAGTATGATACTTCATTTCGCCCTGCCTGCATCAGCAGATTCCACAGCTAATTTGCTCCTTAACTTGCAATGCGAAGGCGGATACAACGTCGATATCTGGAAAACTAAACAATCAGGAGAACTCCTTTATCGCTCAACCAGTTCCAATGGAAAATTGAGTTTGGGAAGAGGAACAAGCCAAGCAACGGAAGGCGTTCGAGTTTACAAGTTTCAGAAGGGTAATCATCAATACTTGGTTTGGGATGGAACATTGGATAGCCAGCAATCTGGAACACTAGAAGTTTACAAAAACAACACTATCCAACGGCGATATGCGTGTACGAAACGTTAGTTCAACACCATAAGAATTTGATAAATCGTTGTAAGAATCTGAAAGAAGTCAGACAGTGGGACTTAATACACTAAGGATAGATAAAACTAGGAGAATCGAACATGGTAACAGAGCGAACTATAGACGAACAAGCTTCTTTACAAGCAACTACCGACCTGACACCAGCCCAGAAATTTTTGCAAGAACTTTGGGAAGAGCATCTGCGACACGAGTTTGGCACTCACAGTACTGAAGATACTCTTGCCACGATGGTTGAGGATGCTTATGTTAATGACATTCCGGTAATGACTGGGGGAGTAGGGAAACCAGCACTGCGCGAGTTTTATTCCAAATACGGCATTCCACAAATACCAAAAGACATGGAGCTAACCCCAATCTCGCGCACGATTGGAACCGATCGGCTTGTCGATGAAATGCTGGTTAAATTCACTCATACCATCCGCATGGACTGGATGGTACCCGGCATTGCTCCGACTCTTAAACGGGTTGAAGTGGCATTGGTAGCGATTGTCCAGTTCCGCGACGGCAAGCTAGCCCACGAACACATCTACTGGGATCAAGCGAGCGTATTGGTTCAACTTGGCTTGCTCGATCCGGAGACGCTGCCCGTTGTAGGCGTTGACAGTGCGCGTAAGGCAATCGATCCAAACTTGCCCTCAAACACATTAATAGATCGCGCCTATAATTACAATCAAGTGTAAAAGCCAGCAAACATTAATGTTCTAACTTGCGCTCTATTAAACCTATGTAATCTTATGCAACAGTGCTTAAAACTAGCAATAGGGAGACTTTGAGCGCAGGTGTCTTTTTGATATGAGGGCTTTTCAGAAGCTGCACAGTATCCCCCCTAGTGGGGTTTGTTTGCCGTAGCTTGCAATGCGAAGGCATACAACGTCAATATCTGGAAAACTAAACAATCAGGAGAACTCCTTTATCGCTCAACCAGTTCTAATGGAAAATCAGGAGAATCCCTGACTAGCAACACCATTACTTATCATTTATCTGTCTTGAGATCCAACAAACCGAGGATAGCAATAGGAGTCCCTCATGGAACGGTATTTAGGCGCATTTGAACATTTATATTGGCTCTACAACCAGTTTTATCCGATAGATTTTGTCACCGTTGCGAAACTTCAGGGGCAGTTTAGTTCCGAGCAACTTTCGACGGTGCTTAGGCAAGTTCAGCAACACCATCCTCTGCTCCGAGTCCGCATCACTTCGCTCTGAGAGTACAAAATCTAGAAATGCTAAATTTTCTCCACCAAACACTGGCAATAATAGAAGGGGTGCAAATCGAATTCCCCCCTGAGCCTCTCGGTGGAGAATAACTTGAACCTAAATTCATCCTGCATTTATACAATGTCTATAATTTAAGGTTTTAATAGCGTCTCCCTCTACTAATTCTATATTGCCATTTTTGTCAGTTACCCAACCTGAAGCTTCTATAATAGTCGGCGCCACTGCCAGTCCGGAAGGCTTATTTATTCTCGTTGTATTTGATTCTAGTTTGGCAGGAAACATCATCCAATCAAAACCAGTACTTTGATCTTGTAATAGTTCATTTGGAGTGACAGGTAAACCGGAGCGACCAGTTACAATAAAAGTACTATCAAGTTTAGGATTATTGGGAGTACATACACTCTTAATTTGGTTAGAGGCATCGACTAAATTAACAGGAAGTTCAACTAAACCTTTACTAGGATCAACAATAGGTATAGGAATCTGTATATTACCACTCAATTGTGGAGTGGCGCCTTTGGCAGTAATCTCACTTACATTATCTGATGGATTATTGCTTGCATCAATACCAAAGATTCCCGCGATATTCTCAATAATAACATTTCCGCCGCGAAAGTTAGCTGAATCTGCTCGAATATTGCTATTTTCTGAAGGAACAGCAACAATAAAGCCATTTTTGGCATTTATATTAATGTTACCGCCAGTAATATTATTACCACTTGCATTAGTAGTTATACTGCTACCTCGACGTAATAATAGTAAAGGTGAATTGAGAAATATATTTCCACCACTACCAGTCGTATCAGCAGTTATTTTGGCGCCATTATCTAGCAACATTGAGTTAGCATCTATAGTTAAGTTGCCAGCGAAACCAGAATTTGCGCTGCTGGCAAATAAACCACTATTGGAACCAGATATTTTTACATTTGAAGCATTTACTGTAATATTACCTGCTTTACCACTACCAAATGTAGAAGTGAGGAGATACCCAGAGTTTTCTAGATTTAAGGTGTTAGTATCAATAATTATATTGCCAGTAATTATATTGCCAGCAGCAAAATCGCTACTGCTACTAGTAGATATTCCACCAACAACTTTATCGCTGGGGTTAATAATGCCAGAGATATCAACTGAATTTGCTTTAATGTAAATATTACCTCCGTTTCCCTCTGCCCCATCTCGAATTCTGTTCGTGATATAACCGCCGTCTTTTAGTATTAATGAACCAGCTTGAAGGTTAAGGTTTCCACTCCTACTTTCTACTCCTCCCTGTAAGCCTAAAGTAATTCTACTTGCTCGTCGAGTATCGCCACCACCAGTTATTAAGATTGTGCCTTTGATATTTAAGTTAATGTCTCCTGACGGTTTTCGTCTACCCCCCTCAGCCTCAGAATTTAGTGCGGCGCCATTGGTAATAGAAAGCGAATTTGCTGTAATATTAATGCTGCCACTAGCACCTTCACCTGTGGAGCCTGTTGATATGCCACTATAGAAAGTATCATAATATCCATCAAAGGTAACCGTATCGGCATTTATATTAACGTTACCTGCATCTTTCTTCCCAAGAGTAACGGTATTTAATTGTGAACCATTACTGACAAGCACATCTTTAGCTGTAATGTTAATGTTACCTCCCTTGCCTGTTGCCCCTTCTCTTACAGTGGTTAATACTCGACTTTGATTAAAGTTAACATTTTTGCGAGCATTGATATTCACATTGCCTGCATCCCCTTGTGCAAAGGTACTAGCACGAATTTCTATAGGGTTAATATATATTGATTGTGCATTGATGTTAATATCTCCTGCTCTGTTTTTGCCATAAGTAGAACTTCTGATATTTCCGTTAACCCGAATTTCTCCGTTTTTACTAATCAGGCTAATGTCTCCAGATTTCAAGTACGAGTGAGAGTACAAACCATTAACGGTAATGTCTTCTAAAGCTATTAGATTAATGTCACCTCCATTTTGAGCGTTATTGACAGTATCTAGTTGTTGTCCATTAGTATAAATTGTGTCAGCACTATTAATTGTCCCAGCACTATTAATATTGATTGCGCCACCGTTCGTAAAAATTTTTTGAGTGCTTACATTTCCTGATGCTGCGCTTAAGTCAACTATCCCTCCAACACCATTAAATGGTTGTAATGTTACATTTCCACCTAGTGTTATTCCTTCGGGGACATTTTCTGTGCTAAAAGTAGGTGAATTACCGTAATTAACGCCTCCATAAGCTAAAGTTTTTTGACCTGAGCGCAAAATTAATGCTGTACTTGTGTTTAAAATTTCCGTATCTCTTTCAGCAGGTAAATTAGTTAATGGTCTAGTTATATTAACATTACCCTGCAACCGTATATTACCCTTACTTTCAACTAATAGCGATGCTCCTGTATAATTAGCAGCAACATCAACATTACCGTTAGCACTGATTATTGGGTCATGCTTACTAACAAAATTTGCTAACTGTGACGATGTACTTCTTATGGATAAACCCGAACCACTAACAAAGCGTGCGTCTCCGGAAATAATACCATCACTGATCAAGTTTAAATTGCCATTACTTACTATAGGCGCCAACTTTGGATGATTTATTGCTAATATATCAATACCTTGATTGCCCTGAATGGTAAGATTACCACCTGAAGTAGCAAGAAATGGCGCCGTTAGACTATCTCGGACTTTTACAGTATCGGTAGCTAGTAGCGTTAAATCTTTCGGAGCTTGTAACTGTCCAGTTAAATCTAGTTTATCAGCTACTAGCGTTAGATTTTGACCTGGCGCCAAATTTCCACTATTCTTAATAGTCGCTGCCTTTTGACTAACTCCATACTGTAAACCAGGTGTAAGATTTATTTTCAGTAAAGGTAATGCCCTAGTATCAGTGGCACTGAAGATGCTTCCATCAGAAAACTTTATGCCTACAGTTGTTGAAGTAAATGAACCACCAATATCCAAGCGCGCGTCCGGACCAAATATTATTCCATTTGGATTAATTAAAAATAGGTTTGCTGTACCGTTGGCGCGAATTAATCCATCTATATTAGAAATTGACTTACCCGTGACGCGCGTTAATATATTCTCAATATTTAAATTATTATTAAAATAAGCTGACTTGCCAGTGGGAACAGAGAACTCTGAAAAACTATGGAATAAATTGGCGCCTACTGTTGTTCCACCTGATATAGTTCTACTACTACCGTCTAATTTGACATTCGAGTTATTCGGAAGCGTTTGATCTGGGAGAATTTGAGCATATAAATTATTGGGGTACAAAAGATTACCAAGAAGTGATATTACTAAACTATACAAAAAGGAAAAATGTATAATTCTTATCATGTACTTACCCCTTTATATACTTAACGCTCTACAGAACGAATTGTACTATTGTATAGCACCTGTAGTTCAGGATTATGCGCCGTTATATTATTAAATAAAGATAAGCGAAAGTCTTTGAATTGAGTTTCATTGCCTGGATACTTTAAAACAATTCCTAGAGCATCAAACAAAAGATTTTCTTGAGCGTATAGCTTTGCTTGTCCCAAATTATCGCGTACACGTTCTAGTTGACTTTTTAAACTTGGCTGTATTGGTGCAACTTGAATATCTGAGGAAGCAAATAAATTACCAGATGGACGATTGGAGTCGCAAACTAACGCTACCTGCCAGCGATACTGCTTACCAACCTCTAAGGAAGGCGCCGATAGGGCAAGTGTTAGTACTGTAATTCCAGAAGTGCTTTTAAAAGTATTACCTTTAATTTCTTTAACAAGCTTGTAACTATTATTTTCTCGCTCATATAATCTAAATTCCATCGGTACTGATGCATTATCACGTACAAACCAAGCAAATGTCGGACGTGTTAAAACTGTTTTTGCTGGAGAGTCAGTTGGACTAAGTAAAATAAGTGCAAGACCGCTGTTTGATGCTACAGTGGTTCCACAACCGCGACTTCCAGATGACCTACCACTTGTAGGCGCCTGGTCAGGAGGTGGTTTTTTGGTGTTTGCTAAAACCGTCAAAGGTATTGCTGTAGATAGCGAAGTTCCTAAAGATACAATACTTAGCAGCGTAGCCACCGCTTGCCTACTAGACTTTATAAAATTGTGAAAATTCATAGCTAATTAAGAAAGGTGTAGAACACCCAATTTTTACATTTGTTTACTGCGTATCTTATTATAGAACTTATATTATCTCAGTGGAGGCGCCTCGGTTCCCAACGTAACGTTAAAATTTGTTGGGTTCCGTTCCTGTACCCAACCTACGAATTTTCTTATTAACGAACATTTCAATTCAAGATTTTTTCAAGATACGTTGCCACCAAGGTTTAATATCTCGCCAAGTCAGTTCGCAAATGATACCTTGGGGTAAACGTACTTTTCTTTGGAATGTGCCTCGTAACTTACTTGATAATTCTTTAGCTTGAATTGTGCCACGTCCGCTTTGAGCATGGCGCCCCCCTGAATAGTTACTTTGGTAATTAAATCCGTTATCAATAATTTGTAGAATACATAAGCTTTTCTCTCGCTTACAAACAACATCTAAACGAGTTGCATTTTTTGCGTGTTTACCGACATTACACAAGGCTTCTTCTAAAAAAAGGCACAAACCTATTTTATGTTCTGGGGAAAGATAACAGTCTTCAAGTGGGGTAAAATCAGGAGCAATATAAGTTTTAATTGTATCGAATCCTGGTAAACTACGCATTAATGTGTTTTCGTAAATTTCGTATAATAAGGTTGGAATTGGAGTATCAACGTAGCGATTATTACAAGATAATAGCTCTTGATTCATTACTTCATAAACAGTCCGCACTTCATAATTTAAAGCTTGTAGCTGCATACGTAGTTGAGAATTAGACGAGTTATCATCAAGACTTCTCAGCATTGCTGCTATAGTTTGGAGTGGACCATTGTGAACTGCATCATAAGTACGTTTCAACGTCAAAATCCGCTGTTCCATGAAAACTCTATAGTTTTGGTCGAATAATGATGTTGTTAAGCCGGCGCCGCACAATGCCAATAATGTTGGTACAAGAGGTATCCACCAAGATACAACAATTAGCGAATAGCATATTAATATCAACAAGAAGCTAGCTAGAGCTAAACTTAGAAGTGTTTTCCAAGGAGATTGAAGAAGTAAACCGGTTGCGATACCTAGTATACCCCATGTAAAAATCCACAAGTAGTCCCAAGCAAAAAACCAAGTTTGAATGAATGGTCTTTTATTGAGAACGTTGTTGATAATTTGACTTGTTGCATGTGCATGATATTCGACACCGTAAATTAGCTGGTATTGGTCGGTACTATTTACGACATCAGTTAGCCAAGTACCTTTAGTTGCTGAAGTCATAAAAGTATCATTAATGCTCGTTGTCATCATACCAATTAGAACGATGCGGTTTTGCATCAACTGGGGTTTAACTCGGTTTGATAAAACATCGGTAAGCGATACAATCGTAAATGGATACTTACTGCTACGATAATTAATTAATATTTGATTGCCACCTGAAGCAGCGTTAACATAGGCGCCTGTATGCGAATGAAAACGGTTTAGTTCAGTGTTACCAAAAAAAATTGGAAAATCAGCACGGGCGCCATGTTTAAAAGAAATACCCTTTGAGCGTAAGTATAATTGTGCAAGCTTTAATGATAAAGAGTATTTAATTTGACTTTCATTTCCTCGACTTGCAAGTAAACAGCGTCGTAATTTTCCATCCGGGTCAAGAATTACATCAGAAATTGCGATACGATTTGGTGGTAACTCTGGAGGTGGTTTGACAACTAAGGAAGAACGAGTGTTTAAAGCTGCTTCAATTCCAATTAAATTAGGGCTATTTTCAAGAATATTGCTCAATATTGCTCGGTCAGGACTATAAGTTAAATCTCTAAAAATGTCTAATCCGATAGCTGCAGGTTTATAACTTTGAATAATTGTTAACAATTGAGCTAAATCTCGGTCGGGGATAGGATATTTCCCAACGGTTCTGATATCATCTTCGTTAATTCCAACAATTACAACCTCTGGGTCGGATGCTTCGGGTGGACGTAACTGTAGAAAATTATCAAAAGCTATCCACTCTAATAGTTGCAAAGAACCCGTTAGCCGAACGAATATAATACAGGCTATCACTGCTAATCCTGGTAGTGCAAATTTACGCAAAATTTCTGCTCTAATCAGAATTTTCAACATAACTAGTTAATTAACCCTAACTTGCGCGCGGTAATTTCAATTTGAATTCTTAATTCCTTATCTGGTTCATCGTAAACACCCAAAGCATCTTGTAGTCGAACCCAGTAGTTACGGATAGTACGGTCGCTAAGTTGCATACGTTCGGCAATCGCTTTATCGGTTAGACCTTCTTGGAATTTAAGCGTTAAAACTTCTAACCATTTGCGGTCAAACTCAGAACGTGACCGCAACTGGGGTGGTAGGTATATTGAACCTCGCAAAGCCAAATCAATTAATCTAAGCATCTCCTGTATTGGTAGCGATTTATCCATTGCAGCAAATCCACCCTCGTATGAATTAATCATAGGCTTTAACTGTATAAGGGGTTTAATGTTTGTACTCAGTACTAAAATATTTGGAGCCAGCTTACTTTCAATTATAGTTTTAAGGAACTGCATCCCGACTTCTGGACTTGCAGGAGCATGAGGTTTTGCTGGTAAACTTAAATCTATTATAACTAGCGTTGGATGGTAACTTAGCTGCATTTGAGCAGTTTGTACGTCTTTTGCTGTCAAAATCTCAGATGAAGGGTAAGTACGCTTTAAAGCTGGGACTGTACCCTCTAATATTGCCTCATGGTCATCGATAACCAAAAATATCTGCTTACTCGAATCGTTTGTGTTTCGGCTCATAAGCTATAGTTTCCAAATATCACATAATTTATATATTTTAGTCAGAATAACGATAGTCTAAACCAACATGTAACAAAATGAATTACTTGATAATGCAAATTAATTTCCAGATTTGGTAGTTGGTTTTCCAAAAATGGAAACACAAAATGAATTTAATTAAAACTTGTTTTTATTATAAAAAACTAACAAATTATTGTAAGAATCTGAAAGCAGTCAAGTATTGAAACTCAGTACACTTCAGATAGATAAAAGAAGGAGAAAAAACAATGTTAACGACTAAATTGAAGGTTTTGGCAGTTTTAGGTGCTAGTTTGATGGTCGGCGCCATTCAGCAAACAAATGTATTGGCACAAGGCGTACCAGATGTGATTTTGTGGGATCAGAAAATTGGTAGAGGAGCATCATTTGAGACAAATAAAGCCGTGCCAGATTTGGGTAGATTTAACAACAGAGCTTCAGCGATTCAAGTCAATAATGGTCAGAAGTGGAGATTTTACGAAGGTAAAAACTTTACGGGTGCATTTATTGAAATAGGTCCAGATGAAGCTCGTGGAAATCTTGGACGGCTCAATAATAGAGTCTCATCTCTAAGAGCAGTTCGTTAGTTGTACTCTGTAGGGCTTGCTTACCAAAGTTGTAGAGACGCATTCACGGAGTGTACCGAAGGTAAATTTTGCGTCTCTACAACTTTGGACAATCAACCGGACATGATGTCAATATTAAAACTGACGTATTAGGCGCCTTCAATTTTCCATTTATTTCCATTTATGGAAACATAAGGGGAGTCCAGTTATTTATACTTAAATTATCTAATATTTGATATCTTATATCTTCCATTTAGAGGTAAAAGCCGCTAAATGAAAATATTAGCGCGATTAATATTACTTTATTAGATAGTAGATTGAAGTATAAAAAGCAGCCTTGTGAGTGATTTCGTTAAGCATGATTTATGCGCGAAGAATATTGCGATGCTGCTATATAGCGAATTGGAGTCAGGTGAAGTTATGGGTAAGTTATACGTTGAATCTTTAACTCAGGTGTTGGTAATTCATTTACTGCGACACTATTCTACCAAAGCGCAAATTATTTCATCTGATAATAAAACCTTAACTGGCGCTCAATTGCAGCAAGCACTCGATTATATTCACACTCACCTTGACGAAGATTTATCGTTAGTACAAATTGCAGAAGTCGTCAATATCAGCCCCACTTATTTTGCCAGTTTGTTCAAAGGTACTACAGGTAATTCTCCGCACCAGTATGTGATTCAACAACGGGTGGAACGTGCGAAAATGCTGCTGTCGAAAACAGATTTAGCAATTTCAGACATTGCATTACAAGTAGGTTTTTCTAGCCAAAGTCATTTAACACAACAGTTTAAACGATTTACAGGTATGACACCAAAACAGGTTCGCTCCTTATCATAAAAATCTAACAAAATACCATAAGAATTTGAAATAATTTAAGCATTAGAACTCAGTAAACTTTGAAATGTAAGGTCAAAGTACCATTCTTGGAATTTTGAAAAAACGTGAAAGCAATATTTGTTAGAAAAAGGAATGAAAGCTATGAAATCTAATTTTGTAACCGCTGCTATCGCAACTACCACTACTTTAGCCATTTCCGCTCTTTCTTGTTTATCTATATCGGGCTTTAGCCAACCTGCTTTTGGACAGAACTGTTCAAACCCTGCAAAGTTCTACAAAAGTAGAGACCTAGGTGGCGCCTCATTCTCATTATGTTTTACTAAGAGTAAGACTATTCCTGCTAGCTTTAACGACCAAATTTCCTCACTCGAAATTCCCAGAGGGAGAAAATGTATACTGTACACCGATGCAGCATTCAAAGGACGACGAATACAGTTTATTGGAGCAACTAATGTTGTAAATCTCCAGCCTGAGTTCAATAATAAAGTATCAAGTATTCAGTGTACCACTTCGTAAGCAGCACTTAAGTGACCCACTATACCAGGGCAAAGGCGCCTGTTTCATGAAAGCTTTAGGAGGTTAAGATAATGTGGTTTTAGTAGAAAACTATACTGATACCGATTTAATCTGAAGCTGCGAGTAATAAAATCCCCCCAACCCCCCGCGAGTTCGGGGGGCTAAGAATAATATGCATCTTCATATAAAAATGGTATTAGCACCTTTTTTGAACAACCCGTTAATAGCTTTATGGGTTCGCAGATAAAGCGAAATTCTGGAAACGAATTTATAGGGGTTTCAGACTCATGATTTCGCGCATAAAGTGAAACAACGGTCTCATAAGACTTTCGCCGATTTTCGTCTTTGCACATAAAGTGACTTTTTTTGCTTTGGAGTACATAAGGCTTGCTGAATAGAACTAAAACCGCTATCAAGCAGGGGTTTTAAGCATTTTGATTCCAAGTAAATGCACTTCAGTGGCGCCTTATGGCTCAAAATCCATGCATTTGGCTGAAAAATTATAGGGTCTGCTTTGTAAGTCAACCTCCGAAATAACCATTTTTTGTACTGTGAGCGCTAGAGCGATTCGTTTTATAAAGTTTTCAGCAAACCCTAGATAGAATGATTACTTGCCGAGATTTATAATTGTAATGTAAAAATTAGCAATATTTGTTTTAATTTTGAACATAATCAATGCTCTTTTTAAAATTATTATCGAGTTGATGTATGTAAAGAGACAAATTTACTTGATATACGTCAGCTTTTTCAGAAGTACAACAACGAAAATCAAAACCACATTTACACTGGCTGATTCCGGGTCTTGCCCACTTGATTTTTTTTTGACAATTGGGACATTGATGTATGAGTTTACACTGATGTAAAGCGCAAGCTTGAACTATATCCCAATCCCAGATTTTCCGAAAATAGTTAAATTCATTTAAACAATGAGGACAAAGTTTTATTGCGTATTTATAGATTTTGTAATGCAGATAATTTAATTGATTTACTACCTCATAAGCCAGCGAAGCCATCAGGTATAATTGTTTATCGTCTAATCGAATCAGTTTACTAAGTTGCGAAGGCGTATTTTCTAATAGATTATCATAGAGATAAATTCCTTTATTTGTTTTCAATCCAGCAAGATTTAAAATCCAGTTAGGAGACTGATAGTAATTAATTTCAGCCAAACGTAGGATGTAGCCTGCTAAACTTTCATCTTTATAGGGAATTGGAGTACGTAGCAATGTTTTAAAGTGATTAGACAATTTACTTATTCCTTAAGATATTAGAGGCAGATTTTTTTTTAGATTTGGATTTTATACGGTTATTGGTAGCACCAATTTCTAATTCTACAGTTGATTTATTTACTGAATTTATTTCAAAGTTATCAAAAAGAAAAGGGTTAACTTTACCTGGTTTATCTGCTTGAACATATTTTTCAAAAGCAGTAGCAATTATTGACAAATCGAGTTTCTCTTGATTTCGTTGTAAAGCCAAATAAGTTCCATAACGAATTAACTTCATAACATAAGCAACAATTCCATCTGAGGCATAGTAAATTCTTCTGGCTGTGTATTCATCTGATAAATCAAACGTTTCAACCAGGGGTATTTTCGATGACAATAAATTGAGAAAAGTCCGAAACTCTTTTCCTCCATCTTCTTGCCATGAAAAAGGATACAAGTAGCAACGATTTGCAAATCTCCTACTAAGTTGAGATTGAGATTCTAATTTTAGAACTTGTTCAGATTCTGGTAAGCCAATTAAAATAATAGGTAAATTAGTTTCTAGAATTAAAGTTTTTAACCAATCAGAAACAGTTCTCAAAACTTTATCTGATTCGCGGTCAATGAAATGTTGGAATTCATCCAATATTATCAATTCAACCCCACAATTATCCAGTAAACCAATTAGGCGAATCGTCTGATTACCTATTGAACCTTTATCATAAGCAGGGTCGCCAAGCTCCCACAACATTTTGGTCACAACAGTCTTTACTGTTGCTGGCGCGGGAATTGTCACAGCTAGTATTGGAACAGTTGTTCCTTCTGAATTGATTTGCCTAGGATACTTACTAGCATAAGTTTTATAAATAGTGGTTTTTCCTACTCCACTTTGTCCACCAAGAAACATACACTCCGGCTCATCTTTACAATAAGAAAAATGATGGCAGTACTCTATAGCAGACAAAATATCCTTAAATCGAGGATAAAAGATGTAGAGGCTATTAACCATGTTTAACCTCTGCTTTAATGACATTTCTTGTAAAGGTTGTTGGGTAGATTGCATTTTTTCCTCACTTAGGTAAACCGTAACTCACATCCCAACCTGATAAATTAGGCTCCCAATCATCAGTTTTATTAGCTGCCAAGTCTGGCAGGGCAAACGCATCTTAAATTGGCTTTGGGCAAGGAATAGCGGTCAAGTGGGAGCGCAGAGTTTCTTCAAATACGACTA
>NZ_RSCL01000057.1:0-322 GCF_003991905.1 Dulcicalothrix desertica PCC 7102
ATAAACATAGATAGTAGCAACGCCACACGAATAGCGCAGATTGTAAAAGCCAAGCTGGGTATAGGTTTTAAATGTAAAAGGCATGAAACCGAGATACGTGCAATTTCCTGCATTCCGGGTCTGAAAACTATTGCCCTGCATCGGTTTTAAAATTTGCTACATCAGAGTCAAAAAACCGTTATTTACAACGCGCTCATCAAGCCCTTTGAGGACCGGAATGCAGGTTTTTACAAACATCCTGGCTCAATGCCCAATAGCATTGCGTACAATAAAGTAACAAATTATCAAACTTAAGTAGAATAAGAGTTTCAAGCCTTAATTT
>NZ_RSCL01000057.1:332-25267 GCF_003991905.1 Dulcicalothrix desertica PCC 7102
GACGGAATGCAGGTTTTTACAAACATCCTGGCTCAATGCCGTAATACACATGAACAATAGTCAGCAATTGCGAAAGCTGAGAATGCTTACGAAGTAATTCGTCCTTTAAAAATCGCCATTCAACGTTTTCAAGCAAGAGAGCATTTTAGAGAAAAGTGTTTTTCTGGTTTGCAAATAGAGTCTAGTCAAATTCCGATAATTGTTGATGGTATTGATTTATTAGCTGCTGATTTTAACTTAGAGCTTACGCAAAGAACTTTTAAGGAACAGCATGATATTTTCGATTTCTAGCGTTACATTACCAAATTGCAAGTCGGTGCCTCTACAATAATTCAGTCTTAAGGTAGATGTAATATAAAAATGCTGTTAAAGATTGCTTATTTTACAACAATACATTAATCTAACGAGTGTAATTAGTTACAATCACAGTTTTGTAAATTTAGAATACAAGATTTATGCGCTCTATTTTTAAAGTAAATACATGGCTTGTAGCAGCAGTTGTGTCAGTCGCAAGTGTTGGAATGAGTTGGCAAAAAAGTGATGCTCAAACTATCTTTGACTTCGATACATTCTATGACACAGAGGTTATTCTACAACCCATCACATCTGACCTAACAAGGGCATCTATCACAGGTAGTAATCCGAATGCTCCTTACGGTCTTACTAATTTTAGTAGTACAAACTATAGTCAATTTAATCCTGCAACAGGTACGTTTACCTTTGTTCCGGATGCTGCACAGTTTGGTGTACAAGGTTTGCCAGTTGGTATGGATATGTACTTCGGCGCCAATGCTGACAAGTTAGTCGGTTTGAGTAATGCAACTGCGGTTATTGACAACGTAAACGGTGTGCTGAATGGTTCGGGAACCGTGACAATAACAGGTGGAGAAGGTAGATTTGCAGGCGCCACTGGTTTTTTCAGCTTTACCGAAAGTGAACCACTTAACGCAGACCCAACGGCGCCTTTAAGAGGTCGAGCATTTTTAAAAGGTTCGTTTCAAATTCCCAAAACAGTACCAGAACCCAGAACCGACATGACCCTGGTTAGTGCCGGGTTAATTGGTATTGCTTTTCTAATGCGTCAATATATAGATAGATAAACAAAAAGCCTAATTATGATAATTAGGCTTTTATGGGGTAAGTCCCCGTCACGTTCAGATTATAAGTTCAGTATAGTGTTGTTTATCTTGATTATTACTACAAGCGCACCAGTGGCGATTTCGGAAAATAACTACAATATGTTTTGACAAATTCTTAAAAACTTTAAATTGACAAAAAAGCTTGTACCTTTATTATGAGTTACTTTACATTTCACCTTATCTTTATCTTTCCACCAATTTTAGTACTTGCATGGCTTCAACGAAGACCTTTTGCGGACATTGGAGGATATCGGGCAAAGCTTGCGCTTCCTCTCATTGCGCTCATGGCTTTGATTTACACTACACCTTGGGATAATTATTTAGTCTTTCGAGAAATTTGGGGATACGGTATTGGTCGGGTAGTAGGTACTATTGGTTACGTGCCAATTGAGGAATACTTGTTTTTCTTGCTTCAGCCTATTCTTACTGGACTATGGCTGTCCTTTTTGCTATCTCGTAAAAGTGAGCCAGTACAAAAAGAGTCTTTGTCTAGCCTAAAAGTACTGTTACCTATATTTGGCGCCGCATTAACTACTACAGGTTTTTTGATGTTGCAGTGGGATAACACCTTATACTTAGGACTAATTTTAGCTTGGGCTACTCCGATATTGGCACTGCAATGGCTTCTTGGTACATCAACATTATGGGCAATGAAGCGAATTTGGCTGTTAGGTGTCATTGTTCCAACACTATATCTATGGGTTGCTGACCGTATTGCAATTGCTAATGGTATTTGGCACATTTCCGACAAATACACAACAGGGTTCCAATTATTTGGACTACCTATCGAAGAAGCTACTTTTTTCCTTGTCACTAACTTATTGGTCATTCAAGGTCTTTTACTTTTTCTATTACTTGAAATACCACATATGGAAGCTGAAGAAAATGGCTTATCCCGCACACAAGCTGGTCAAAGTGAAACTACCTAAGCTTAATTCTGCAATAATTCTGCCAGCGTATCCTGAAGTTAAAAGCCCAGTTATTATAACTAGGCTTTTTACGGGGTAAGTCCCTTTATGTTTCGATTATCAAGTTCAGTATAGTTTTTTTTGTCTTAACTATTACTACTAGAGCGTTGATGCCCAGTATAGTGTTTTTATCTTAAGTATTACTACCAGTGCGTTGATGCCTATTTCGGAAAATAACTACAATATGTTCGAGTCAGAAAATCTTCTCGCTTGGCATCTGCCATTCGCAGTACTAGTGATAAAACGCTAAAATAGAAGCAAACAAGGTCAACTTTCCTATGACTGCACCAACATCCATTCGTGAGAGAGCAATTGCGCTGCTGGAACAATTACCAGGAGAATCTTTAGAACGGGCAGTTGAATTCTTGGAAGCCCTTTCTCATGAAGCTTTCAAGGTATCGGAGGCGCCAAAGTCTGAAAAGGGTGAAGCTACCTTACTTCAAATTATTCAAAACCGTTTGTCTCCCGAAGAACAAAACAGACTTACTTATTTGCGTTTACAAAATGAGGCTGGAGAAATTACGGACACAGAGCATCATGAACTACTTATGTATATTGAGCGCGTCGAACAGCAAGATGCCAAACGCGCAGAAGCATTGATTCAACTTGCTCAACTTCGTAACGTTGATTTAAAAATGCTGATTGACGAGTTCTTGCCTAAACATAGCGGCATAATGTGATGTCAAGAACTCCTGAATCAATGAAGCGTCTTGTTGCTACTCGCGCCCGTGGTTACTGCGAATATTGTCGTTGCTCCGAACAATTTGCTACTGAAACCTTTACTGTTGAACATATAAAACCCAAGCAAGCAGGTGGTGAGACAGTTTTAGAAAATCTTGCTTGGAGTTGCTTTGGCTGTAATGGTCATAAACATTCCAAAGTAAAGGCACTCGACTTAGAAACAGGAGAAAAAATTGCATTATATAATCCTCGGCAACAAGTTTGGAGTGAGCATTTTGAATGGAGTAATGATTTTACACAGGTTATTGGTAAAACACCTTGTGGCAGAGCAACAGTTGAAGCTTTGCATTTGAATCGCTTTGGTGTTGTTAATTTGCGTCGTTTGCTGAGAAGTGTAAATTTACATCCACCTGAGTAAAAAGAGGTAGTTAGAAGATAAGTCAAACTTTTTTAGCTATGAAATAATTCAACGTCAAAGCTGACAAGGAAATTTCCGCCTACTTCAAACTCCCCTCTCTGTGTACTCTGTGTCTCTGTGGTAAATATGTATAATGTTATTATTTTGGGTTACGCTTGCGCTCCACCCAACCTACTGCCTGACAAACTCCTGACATACTTTGCGGAAGTCATCACCACGCACTTCAAAATTAGGATATTGGTCAAAGCTTGCACATGCTGGTGATAGTAAAACTACTGCTGCTTGATGTTGCTTTGCTAACTCTGCGGCTCTTGGTACAGCCTTCTCTATAGTTCCCGCATCTTCAAAGTTAGTATATCCAACTTCTTGCAAACGCTGACTAAAAAACGGCGCCGCGTTACCAATTAAAACAACTGCGGCTGCTTGTTGTTGTATTTTTGCTAGCCATGCAGTATCATCACCTTCTTTTGCTTCTCCACCAGCAATTAATATAGCAGGACTTTTTACTGATGCTAAACCAACTTCGGCAGCATCGTAATTAGTTGCTTTACTATCATTAATAAAATCAATTCCTTCCCAAGTACATATATATTCCAAGCGATGTGGAACACCAGGAAACTCGCTAACACCTTTATGAATAGCTTCTGGTTCTATACCTGCTAACCTTGCTGCAGCTACAGACATGAGTAAGTTTTGTAAATTATGGGCGCCTACCATTCGCAGTGCTGACGCCTCTATTATTTTTAATGGTTCAGAAGATATTTTTTCTATTACCCAACCATCTTCAATATAAAAACCTTTATCACCTATAAGCTGTTCTTTGCCGTGAATACTTGTCCAATATCCATCTGACCACTGACTGGCGCCTATTTTACGCAAGTACGGGTCATCACCATTGAGTACTTTTAATTCAGAGTTATGTAGTAATTTAGCTTTAATATTATAGTAATTTTCAAGCGTTTTGTGACGTGCGAGGTGGTCGGGTGTAAAAGTTGTCCAAATACCTATTCGCGGAGCAAAGGTAGAAGATGACTCTACTTGATAACTACTAATTTCACCAATAACCCAATCTAATTTATTATCGTTCTCAGCTTTTTCAAATTCTAAAGCAACTTCTGTAGCTGCATAGCCAATGTTACCGCACGCAGGCGCCTTTAATTGTGCTGCTTGAAAAATTGCTGCTGTTAATGCAGTTGTCGTTGTTTTACCGTTAGTACCTGTGATACCAACCCACGGTACTGTATTGAGATGGCGCCATGCAAGTTCCATTTCGCCAATGGTTTCTATGCCCATTTCGCGCGCTTTCACTAAGACAGGAATATCCCAAGGGACACCGGGACTAACAACTATTAATTTCGGTAAATTGTTATCGAGTTGTAAAGTATAACCCAGTTTAACTGTGATTTGTTCGGCTGCTAATTGTTCTTGTTGTTTGAGTAGGTCGGGGGAGGTTTTAGAATCACCTAATTCTACCTCCCAACCTTCTCGTTTCAACAATCTTGCCGCAGCTACACCGGACTTTCCCAATCCTATAACATGGGCTTTGGACATAGACTGTATTATTTCCCTGGTTAAGCCTTTTTATATTAGCGTTAATTTGTTACATCCGCAAAGCTTTTTTTTACATTGTTGTTAACTTTTTACGATACATCCAAAGTCCGCTAAAACACGGGCATGATTTCGCAGCAAACCCAGCGTATTTAGCCTGTTGCGTTTAATATCTGGATTGGGGTCCATAACTAAGACACTTTCGGCGCCGTCAAAATAAGTACTTACAGTCGGGGCAATTTGCTGTAACGCTGCTACAAGCTTCTCGTAGTCGCGTGATTTTTGTGCTGCAGTAGTTTGCGGCAGTAAATTTACTAGTGAGTTATAAAATGCTTCTTCGGATGGTTTCTGAAATAATTCTTTACTCACAAGCTGCGTTGGGTCTAACTGTTGAAAGTCCAAGTCACCTTGTGCTGCTAACCTCGTAGAACGGTTAACGGTTTCGTAAATTTCGCTTAACCTACCATCGTTGCGAATTTGTTGCAAGAAAGTGGCGCGGTTTCTAACATCTAGTAAATCCTGTAATGCTCTTTCTGTATACTCTGGGTCTTCCCCTAACACAGCATTTACCAAGTCATAGTCGATTTGTTTTTCCTCTTGCAGTAACGTCTTTACTCGTTGCAAGAAGAAATCTTTTAGAATGGGAATCAATTTCGCTGCATCCTTATTATATGCAGTTGCAAAATCGTTAACTACTTGTTCAAGTAACTGAATTAGATTTATTGTTAAATCTCCTGCCCAAGTTATATTAACTATCGCATTTGCCGCGCGTCGTAGTGCAAACGGGTCAGACGAACCAGTAGGAATCATTCCCAATCCAAATATACTTACCAAAGTATCCAGACGGTCAGCTAAACCAACAACTTGCCCCGTTAGAGTTTGCGGCAAAATATCATCAGCATTGCGTGGTAAATAGTGTTCAAAAATTGCCTTTGATACCGCTTCGTTCTCTCCAGATACCGCAGCATATTTTTCACCCATTACACCTTGCAGTTCGGGAAACTCGTAGACCATCTGGCTAACCAAATCCGCTTTGCATAACAGTGCTGCCCTTTGAACGTCTTCGCTATCTTTCTGTGATAAATTTAGTTGTGTGGAAATATACTTAGCAACTTGGCAAATTCTATCAACCTTACGTCGCACAGAACCCAAATCTTCTTGGAAAGTTACAGTTTCCAAGTTCGGCAAAAAGCTTTCTAACTTTTTCTCAATGTCTTTATCATAGAAGTAACGACCATCAGCAAGACGCGCGCGTATAACTCGTGCATTACCCACTGCAATTACATCCGACTTTTTCGGGTCGCCATTCGATACAGTAATAAAGTTAGACAGGAGCTTCCTTTTATCTTCACCTTCAAAAACAGGGAAATAACGCTGGTGTGTCACCATCACCGTTGTAATAACTTCCGTTGGTAACTCCAAAAACTCTGATTCAAAATTACCAACTACTGCCGAAGGATACTCGACTAGGTTAATAACTTCCTCTAATAAATCAGAGTAAATTTCAGTGGCGCCGTTTTTACCACTAGCAGCAGCATACACTTGCTCTTTGATTGTATTACCACGTTCAGCAGCATCAACAACAACATACGCTGTCCGCAAAGTTTCCACATAATCATTCGCATGGGCAATATTCACATCTTCCGGATGCAACACCCTGTGTCCGCGCGAAGTTCGGTTACTAATAACTTTCTCCGAACCATTATCTAACTCCAACGGTAACACCGCATCATCTAACAATGTTACCAACCAGCGAATAGGTCGAGAAAAACGCGCGTCACCATCACCCCACCGCATCAACCGTTTACCTTCCAAACTAAAAATCCATTGTGGGACAAGTTCGGTAAATATTTCTGCAACAGGGCGCCCAGGAATACTTTTTTTAACAAAGATAAAATCACCCTTATCAGTTGGACGCACCTCAAAAGCGGATATATCCACCCCTTGCTTTTTCGCAAAGCCTACCGCAGCAGGTGTAGGCGCCCCATCTGAGTTAAAAGCATTTTTCGCAGGTGGTCCTTTTATTTCCTCTTCTCTATCAGGTTGCTGTACAGGTAAACCTGTTATTAACACCGCTAACCGTCGCGGAGTTCCATATATCTTTACTGTCTCGCAAGCTAAACTATTTTCATCAAGAGTTTTTGGGATACGCTGCTCCCACTGCTTCATCGCACTGCTCACAAAACTTGCTGGCAGTTCTTCTGTACCAACTTCCAATAAAAAACTAGGCATAGGTTTATGTTTAGCATTCAGTCAATTTCATAAGTTTACCTTGCCTGTGAAAAGTATGAAAATTCTTGTGGAACAGCCTTCCCAGGCTGTGCTTTTCATGTACTTTTATTTACCACAGAGACTATTAGGGCACAGAGGTAATTTGGCAACGGATACAACGGATGTAACGGATAGTTGATTTTAAATAACTAGACACTTGGCAATGTAGCTTTACTTACTGCTAGCAAGTAACCAAAATCCAAATCAACTGTTAATAAAATTCGCCTTTTCTTGGCTAAGGTATACCTATTATCCTTGTACTAAACAAAACTAATATACTGCTAAAAGGCACCTTCCAAACGGTTTTGGCACCTTGACCCCAAATATAGCTATTCTCATAAAAATAAATACCTTGATATAGTAGACATTTATAGCTTGTTAAAAATCTCGGTAAACAAAATGCCTCTAACTGACTTACAACAGCAACTTCTGGCATTAGACCCTGCCGAAAAAGCTGAAGCTATTCGACTATTGACTCAAAACTTGAGCAATGGTTCGCGAGGAATTACAAAAACACCAGGTGTGTGTGGCGGTGATGCATGTATTGCTAAAACCCGTATTCCTGTCTGGAGCCTCATTAACTATCGCCGTCTTGGCGCCAGTGATGCCACTATTTTAGAAGCTTTTCCACATTTAACTGCAGTCGATTTAGTTAATGCTTGGGCATACGCAGAAGCTCACCAGTCAGAAATCGAACTGGCAATTAGAGAAAATGACGAAGTGATGCAATAAAGTGTTTAAGCCGTGGCAAAATTTTACGCTGACGAACAATTTCCCCATCCTACAGTTAAATTCCTAAGAAACCTTGGACATGTGCAATATTTAACACCACCATAAATAATATAAATCTAATTTAAACCTTCTTAATCCTCGGTTGGGTTTTTACTCTCGTTCTTAATGCTTTGGTTGTTGTAGGAATCGAGGATTGGAATACTAGTAAATTGACGAGTAAAATATATATAACATGTTATAACGGGAGAAACCATTCCCACCGTTTACCTCAAAACCGAAGATTATCTCTGTGAGAATGTCGAATTCGCTCTTCAAGAAATGAAAAATTATGACATCTGAAGCAAGCCAACTCTTTGTTTCTTTCTGGCATATTTGTCTCGATAACTTGCCAGTAGGACAGTTTCGCCATCGTCTTCTACATTTAGAAGAGGCACAAACCGTAATTTCCCAAGCGCGGCAACAAAAACAGTTTTATTGTGTCAGCGATGATGATTTACTTGCCCCATACCATGAACAAGCCTTGAATAAGCATCGGGAGCTATGTGAAGTGCTGCAATCTTCTTTTGATATTAACATCACACTTCAAGATTTTGTTTTGAATAGCGCAGAGGATTCAGAGGAACCCTTCTACTCAATTACACCGCTTCAAATTGTTCAAGTACAAAAGAATCGAAAGCTATTAGTGATTACCTGCTCCTATAAATGGTTAGGAGTAGAAGAAAAAATAGAGACAGCATTCAAAGTCTCACCGGATTCTATCGAATTTCATTTATTTGAGCAAAATTGCTAACCTGTTTTAAATCGACATTACCACCGCTAATAATAACCCCAATACGCGCGTTGGCTGCACTGACAATTCCCTCCAGCAAAGCAGCAGTAGAAAGCGCTCCTGTTGGCTCAACTACTATTTTGAGCCGTTCCCAGAGAAAAAACATGGCTCGTAGCAACGCCTCATCAGATACTGTAACCATGTCGTGGACGTAGTGCAGTATTAAAGGAAAAGTAAGGGCGCCAAGAGAAGCAGTGCGGGCGCCGTCAGCAATGGTATCAGGATTGTGAACCGTTTGCAGAGTTTTGCTATGGAAAGAGCGGGTGGCATCGTCCCCCTTTTCTGGCTCAACACCAATAACTTTGCATTTGGGGGAGAGGTTAGCAGCACTGATAGCACTTCCAGATAGCAAACCACCACCACCGCAGCAGACCAGCAGTAAATCTAGAGAACCCACCTCCTCAAAGAGTTCAAGAGCAACTGTACCCTGTCCAGCTATAATATGAGGGTGGTCGTAGGGTGGTATCATAGTCAAACTACGCTCTTGCTGTAAGCGACCAGCTACCTCTTCTCGTGTAGTTTTGTAACGATTGTAAAAAATTACTTCTGCACCGTAGCTTTTGGTTGCAGTCTGCTTCACTGCTGGGGAATCCTCTGGCATAACTATCGTAGTATGGATTCCTAACAACTTACCTGCAAGTGCTACAGCTTGGGCATGGTTTCCTGAAGAATAGGTAATAACTCCACGATGCTTCTGTTCTTCTGATAGTTGTATTAGAGCGTTATATGCTCCTCGGAATTTAAAAGACCCTGTACGCTGGAAATTCTCGCACTTGAAAAATACTTGGCTTTTGGTGCGGTCGTTGACTGTTTTTGACGTAAAAACCGGAGTCAGTAGTGCTTGACCTTTAATGCGTGTTGCCGCCGCTGCAATATCCTCATAACTAACACCTTCTCGATTTTTATCTCGTTCTATTTTGGTCATAAGTTTAGTTGCACCATTGATATTTGACTCAACCGAGTTACGCATCTAATTCTAAATTATCCGGCGCCGACGCACGCATAAGGTCAAAGTTAAGAGGTTGTTTGAAAAGTTGTATTTGATACGCAATTCTTGGATTAATCCCCCCTGACCCCCCTTATTAAGGCTACCGTGTACACACAACTTTTTGGCATCGGGAGCAGGGAAGCACTTTGGCAGGGGAAGTACGGAAAATCAAGCAATTGGAGAGTTGGGGGAATTCGCAACTGTGGCGCCTTTCGTAAAATTTTTTTCATTTTCGATACAAAATCCTCTGATGCTGAAAAATCATACTTTGATTTCCGAGCTATTTCGTTTGTTTCGTTTATTTCGCTAATTTCGTATTCATGTTATAATATATATACAGCAAATTCTTTATTAATCAAACAAACCCCAAATGACACTTTCTGTAAACCGAAGTATCAAGCAATTAGCACCCACACATGAGGATGTAGCACTTGCTAGAGTTAGTAGTCAAATCTTGGCATTGTATTCACAAAAACACCTCTCTCATGGGAAGTTCAAGCTAATCTCAGATGATGGAGAGGAAGAAATTGTCACTATACCTGCTGCTGCATTAAACTCGCTTGTAGAAATTTTGAAACAAATTGCCGCAGGTAACAGCGTTAGTATAGTTTCAACTAAAAAGGAAATTACAACTCAAGAAGCTGCTGACCTGCTGCAAGTTTCTCGTCCTTATTTTGTTGAATTATTAGAATCAGGGAAAATACCTTACCGTAAAGTCGGCACACGGCGCCGGGTTTTAACTGAAGATGTAATTAATTATAAAAACCAAATTGACGCAGCACGAATGCAAACTCTGGCAGAGTTGGCAGCGCAAGCACAAGAACTAAATATGGGGTACTAGGTTACAAACGTGTCTTTAACTGCTATTTATGATGCCTGCATTTTATACCCAGCCCCACTAAGGGATTTTCTCATGTGGCTGGCACTTAGGGACTTATTTAAAGCCAAGTGGACAGAAGAGATTCATTCAGAATGGATAAGGAATGTTTTGAAAAATCGTCCTGATTTAACACTTGAACAGTTAACTCGGACAAAAAATCTTATGAATGCCAATGTTCGAGATTGCTTGGTAACTGGTTATGAATCTTTAATTACAACAATCAATCTTCCCGACCCGGACGACCGTCATGTATTAGCAGCTGCTATTCACAGCCAAGCTAATATTATAGTTACTTTTAACTTGAGCGATTTTCCTGCAAAAGCCTTACAACCTTATGGTGTTGAAGCAGTTCATCCAGATGAATTTATCCAAGATTTAATCGACTTGAATTCAGAAGCCGTTTGTACTGCTGCTCAAAAACAACGCCAAACTCTTAAAAATCCCCCTAAAACACAGGCAGAGTACCTTGATACACTTCTAAATACAGGACTTAAACAAACAGTGGCAACACTGAAATTAGTGTGTGTAGAATTTAACAAACTTGAGCCATAAGAGAGACTTTTTCAACCGTTCGGAATAACCTTGTCTATTATTTTACAACAACAGGGCGCCTACCCACATTATTTGCTAATCCTGCTTAAACTTCATTTGAGCAAAGTGGTCTTGCAGCAGTTTGTGGATGAAGCGGTAACGACCACCAACACGCTGGAGGAATAATCGCTCTGTGCAGTAGTTGAGGAAGCGCGCGTAGTTCCAAGGAATGTATACTAAGAACGGGTTAAAACTTTACTTTTAAAATAAACGAAAATCTTTAAGATGCTTCGTGCCTCAGCATGACAAAAGTATACATTTCACCCGTTCGCAGTATAACCGCTAAAGTAGAGAATAAGGCTTAGCGTGAAGTGTTTAATGACGGGTGTTTCACATCTGAGTATTGATCAGAACAGTGAACAACCTCATGTTGGTCAAGCTTTATGTGGTCGGGAACGCCCTCGTTAATTGCCGATAAGACTTTTGTTCGTGTTAAGCTAGTACCAATAAGCTAAATTGATTTGAGTTATATGACCGTGCGAGCGTTAGCGAAACCCTCCAGCAGTGATATTACAGTGACATTGAAGCGGCTCGTTGCTCTTTTAGAAGAGGATGAGACGGATGAGTATGGAATTTTACAACCGAGCCAAAAAGCCTTTAAGTTGGCAATGCGGTTGGTCGTGGATGCTTATGAAGCAATTGGAGATTTGTTTCCGAGGGCTTCGGTTTCGACGGATGAAAAAGGCGGCATTCGATTAACATGGAGTAAACAGGCGCCTGATGCCGAAGTTCGGTTGGTTTGCCCTGCGGATTTAGAACAACAAGCTTATTTATACCATGAGATGGGAGACAACTACGCCGTCGAACGGGATGTGACAGCATCTATGTTAGTGTATTGGTTGGAGTGGCTAAACCAAGCATGAGCCAGTTTGAGCCATTATTCAGAGGATGCAGTTGTTTATCGGGCACTGTTACGTAAACAATGGATTGATGAGGACACAGGGAAGGTTAAGGCAGATGCCTATTTCCTTCGACCAGGAGAGCCAGGACTTTCGGTCAATCTTGCCAGTGTATGTTCTCCAGAACAGTGCGTTGGGTTGTTTCGCAAGTGTTATGGAGTGGCAAGTCTTGAAGTTAGGTACGTTCGCTCAGTTGGTTTGGATGTGGAGCAAGATTCTGCGAACCATGCCAATATCATTGGTTTACCCTACCAAGAGGATGATTTAGCCCTTGCGGAACGATTGGCAGGTTTGCTGGCGAAGCGTTCGCACATCGTATGGCAACCAAAGTAATGTGGTTAAACTTTATTTGTTCCTTTACCGTGTTCCAAATTCGCTAATCCTGCTTAAACTCCATTTGGGCAAAGTGGTCTTGCAGCAGTTTGTGGATGAAGCGGTAACGACCACCAACACGCTGGAGGAATAAGCGCTCTGTGCAGTAGTCGAGGAAGCGCGCGTAGTTCCAGGGGATATAACCGCTGAAGTACTGAAGGCGATTTGCTGTAGAAGTCAAACGCTGCCATTCTTCAACAGATATTTCTTTAGATGCTAGAACAGTAATGCTGAGTAGTAAGGGTGTTTTAACTAACTCTAGCAAGTCTATGTCACTACTAATAGTTGACCACAGTTCTATATATTCAATGCTGCCTAGATAAGCACAAATTTGATTATTTGTTAAAGGTTGTAGGTAAATAGCACCGTTAAGTTGCAATTGAGTAGCGTAGTTACTATATTCCTCTATTCGACTACAAACGACTAGATAAAACGGTCTAATGTCGCCTGCTAAAAACTTGTTAATTGCCAGAACACAAAGTTCTTGACGTTGTGCTTCAAGTTCATCTAAACCATCAAGTAATGGTAGCAATTGACGTTTATTTACCCACTCTTTACCAAGTTTTTTTGATACACCATACTTAGATTTCAGTTCTGCCAATAACCAATCAGCTAAAGATAGGCGGTCATCTTTCCATGAGGACAAGTTAAATAAAACTGGAACCGGATAGTTAGGCTGTTCTTCTGCACGTTTTATTAATTCTTGAGCTAGTTCTAATTGTGTAGTTGTTTTACCCGAACCAGGCGCCCCTAAAATTAACAGTTTCCCTACAATTTCTTCTGAGTCAAAAACTTCCAAAATAGTTGTGGTATCTGGGAGAGGTTCAGCAGGCTTTAAACCAATTTTTATCTCAGCATCCCAAGGTCGCTTCACCTGTTGGGGTTGTGACTCTTTACCTAAATTAATCAGTACGGTATTGTGTAGCGACTGCCTTAACCGTGCTGTAACTTCCTCTTTGACTGCGGCTAATAATATCCGCTGATTCTCTGGTCGAGCAGGGTTGCCCACGGTCGCCACTGCTTGCTGACCAAAGCAAAAATTCCAAATCCCGGCGCCAATTCGCCTAGAATTAACATTTTCACGGTTAAGATGGGGGTTAACATCCCAGTTAGCACCATGTATCCTCCCACCAGTCCGCAATTTTTCCCACGTTGGTGGTATTACAGCAGAATTTTGACAAATAACTGGTAAATATTTTGCACCGGGATACTGCTCGTTAAAGTCTTCCAGCCTTAAGCGCGCTTCTCGTACCGATGCATACAGCGATTGATTATTACAGGCTAATGCTGTTAAAAAGTGTTTTAAAAATGTTTTGGCAACTGCATCAGGTACAGGTTCACGCATGACTATCATTTGACGAATATTTAGTTCAGCTAGTTGGTTAGCCAAACCCAAACCATCACAGGAATTAAAAATTGCCAATTGTAAACCACGAGAAATGGCTTTTTTGAGCGCTTCAAATAGTTCCGTTATTTTTAAGCCCTGAGCTAACTCGTTGAGAATAATCTCCCCATCTTGACCATCATCCGAACTGGAACTATGACCTGCAAAAAAGAAAATATCCCAGCCTTCTTCAAGCCAAAGACATTCCCGTAACTCTTGTGGGGAAGGTTGTTCAAGGAATTTAAGTTCGGCGCCAAGCTGCTTTAACTTCTCCAGTTCTTCCTGGTCAAACGTAATATCAATTTCTTGACAACCATCAGCTACAGTACTTGACCCTAACACAACAAGGATTCTCACCTTGTTTGAATTCAAGGCAGGTAAATCACCAGGGGTTGCAAAAGTAGTTGGACTCAGAGCAATCTCTGCCTTGGGGTAGTTGTCTGCAAACAAATCCCAAGCTTGCCAAGGAAGACGACGTAAAATTGGGTATTGAGTTTGAATAATAACCCGAATTTCTTCTTCCTTATTTAAATGCTGCTGTAAACCATCTCGAATTTTTTGCCATTCCCTATCCCCAGAATTATTAAGCCAATCATTGAGATAATAAACAAAGTTGTTAACTGCGTTACTTTTGGAAAAGTTAGTTGTCCCAGCTTGTTTTGCTTTAATGCGCGAATTTTCATCTGTATTAAAAACTCGGCGCCACTCATCATTTAACTGTTGTGGCATGTCGGGGTTAGCTGGTAATCTACCAGTAATTTGCCCTCGTGTTTCAATCGTATCTCCATCCAAGCCAATCTGGACAGTACAAGCAAAACCCCGTTGAAAATCTCCCTCTGGTAATTGCAGAATAACTAACTTTCCCATTACTGTTACCTTACTTACTTTGTGGCATTTCGGGGTTTGCTGATTAATTTACCAATAATAGGTACCTCCTTATTCGCTCCGCTACTGTGTACACACAAATCTCTAAAAAGCACCTTTCTTCTCTTTCTTTGTGTTCTTTGTGACGAGAGTGGTTTATCCTCTTGATGGAACCACAAAGACACAAAGGGCACAAAGGGGGGATATTGAGGAGGATTATTTAAAGATGTTTGTACACGGTAGATTAGCTCCGAGGGGCTTACAGTATAAAATTTTCAATTATACTAACATCTTCTAAAGCCAATTTGACTTGAAATTCGTCTCCAGGTCGTCCTTCTTCTAGTTCTAGCTGCATCCAGTTGTCAGCACTTCTGGCAAAATTTTCGCTTATAAGGTTGCCATCACTACTCAGTACAATTAACTGTAACCCTTGTGGTAAATAAATGCTGTCACCAGTCGGATATACCCGCAAACGAATATCCACCGACCCTGACGCTTGTGTAGTTAATTGAATAACTAGAGCAACTTTGTGAGATGATAGTTGTATTCCCAGGTCAATCACTTTGGCGCCACTAACACTAACTTCTTGGGAATTTGGCTCTTGAACTTTCGGACGAATTGCACTGCGGTATGCAGGAGATAATACTAAATCAGGAGATTGCCAATCTGATGTAAATAAGTTTTGCAACCACTGCCCCAAATGTACTACCGTTTGTTCTATTACAGAAGGGTTGGGGGAAACTTCTGCAACAGGTTGTAAATGTTCAATTAAATCAGCCAAAGATTGTAATTTACTTAATGGTAACTCTTCAGTAATAACTTCTTTGACAAACCCTAATAATGTTGCTGACTTGGAAGATTCATCAATTTCCACCACAACATAACCAATTCTCTCATTCCAAACGGATGGTGGAATTTTAACTGTTTTTGCCCCAGGTAAAACTGGACGACATTCTAGTTTCCCAACACCTGTAATTTCTAAATCTGCTGCATCTAATAGCAAATGCGAGAGCGAATTCCAACTATCACTATGCTCTAAATCTGTCTCCACCTCTAAATATTGACAGTAAAAGTTAACCGCATATACAGCCAAAGTATTAAGATAAACCTGCCTAGATTTATCTAAATCTTTCTGCTTACCACTCAACTGTCGGGCAAAATGAAATGCCTGTGCAGTTAAAGAAACTTGAAAATGTAACGTTTCGTTGGTGTAATTCATAATGTGCGTTTTTACCTCAATTGGTTTACAAGTAAATTAGTTGTGATAATAATTTTGGTAATATTCTTGAATTTTAGGAATAAAATATTTGACACAGCGTTGATAAAAACTGCTGAGTGTTGATACTTTTATTGCCCATTCATCAGACATATGGTTCCAAGATTGTTTCGCCAACCGACGTAAGGCAATGGCTTGAAAATTTGCCTGCGGATGACTTTTAATATGCTCAACTTTAAATAAATTATCTGGGTCTTCTCTCAAAATTTCTTGTAATATCTCCTCACAATCAGGCAGAATTTGCGGTTGTGGAAGTGTATCTAAAAGTGTTGTCCCCGACTCACCAGCGTTAACAGGTTCATCTAAAGATGCTTGTTGGTTTCTCGTATAGCGTCTAATCGCATCTATAAAACGCTTACCTAAGATAAAATTTACCCAAGCCATTACCGTCCCAACTTCTGGGTCATATTTCTCGATTTTTCGTGAAATATACAACCATGTTTCTTGCAAAGCTTCGATATACACATCTTCTGGATAGTTATATCTCCCCTTACAAAAAAGCCTTCTCGAATTCTGAATTTTACTGGCAAGTTCAGAAAGCGCAAGCTGTCTAGACTTACTTTTGGGTGGAAATTGTTTGGCAGTAATAGCCAGATGTTCTAGCCTAATGTCCAGTGCATCCATAGCGTTATTTACTTTATAGGTATGCTGTTGTTTATTTTCCCAGTTGGTGGTACACGCTTACGATAAAGGCTTCTTTGTATTGAGTTTTAGCATCACAGATGGCGGTTCTACTCCCATAAAGCTTGTTCTCCTTGTTTTCACACAAGAATAACTGCGTATTGAGTAACCCGCTTTTATGCAGGATTGAAAAATTTTTCTATATTTTTATGGCGCCTCCCGTTTCCAATAACGTTATTGCAACACGTTACAAAACTTAATACGGGAGCAAGGAAGGCGCCTCTTCTACATAGCAGGATAACACCGTGTTGGGTGGCGCCGACACTTGGAAGCAGGCACTACCCTACACTATGGGCGAGTAAAGATAATCTCGAAGCATAGGAGGTAATAGAATGAAGAAAAATCCTCATAAGCGTCTTAAGAGTGTGGAATGTTTTTTCTCATTGGAATTTCAATCACAAACGAGGCGCCATTGCCTACAGTGGAAAAACATTTCAATGAACCCCCGTGGTATTGCGTAACAATTTGATAACTGAGAGATAAACCCATACCCGTATTTTTTCCAACATCCTTGGTAGTAAAAAATGGGTCGAAAAGTCTTTGCTGAAGATTATCTGGTATTCCCGGCCCATTATCAGAAATTTTGATGACAATATTGTTATCAACTTTCTGAGTACAAATACAAATACTAGCTTCAGGAATATTAGCGTCTTCTAAAGCATCAACAGCATTCACTAAAATATTCATAAATACCTGATTTAACTGACCTGCATAGCATTCTAATAGCGGCAAGTCCCCATACTCTTTAATTATTTTTATTTGCAAACGGTCTGATTGTTTTTGCAAGCGATGTCCAAGAATTAACAAGGTACTATCAATACCCTCATGAATATCAACTGCTTTAAATTCAGCCTCATCCATACGCGAAAAATTTCGCAGCGACTGCACTATTGTTTTAATTCTGTCTGCTCCCACTTTCATTGAACTCAAAAGTCTCAGTAAATCGCTCATTACAAAATCTAAATCTAGAGAATCTACCTCTGTTTGTATTTCTGCAACTGGTAGAGGGTAATGTTTTTGATATAAACGAATTAGAAGTAGCAGGTCATCAATATATTGTTTTGCTGGTTCAATATTGCTGTAGATAAAGCTGGTAGGATTATTGATTTCATGAGCAACCCCAGCAACTAATTGTCCCAAAGAAGACATCTTTTCGCTTTGGATAAGTTGAGTTTGGGTATTTTGCAATTGAGAAAGAGTTTCCTCAAGACGTAATGTTTTTTCATTTAGCTCTTGAGTTCTTTCCCATACTTTTCGTTCCACAGAAGAATAAAGAAGGGCATTTTCGAGAGCGATACCAGCTTGAGCGGAAAGTATCTTTAATACCTCAACTCTTTCTGGTGTAAACGCTCCTGTAATTAAATTATTTTCCAAATATAGCAAAGAAATCAACTTACCTTGATTGATAATTGGGATGCAAAGCAATGATTTCAAGTGTCGGGAGACAATATAGGGGTCATTAGTAAATTTACCTGAGAAAGCTGCATTATCTAAAATTACATCCTGCTGCAAGCTACACACAAAATTGATTACTGTTTGCGGCAAAGATTGAAAGCTGTCTACAGATGTTTTAGGAAAAACTATTACTTGTTCGTAATTTACAGACGCAGAAGCAGCTATTTTTAATTTTTCCCCTTCTACGAATAAAATAAAGCCAGTTTCGGCGCCAGCATTTTCAATCAGAATTTTTATCAAAGATGCTAATAATTTCTCTAAAACAATTTCACTGGAAATAGCTTGTGCTGTTTTTAGTAAAGTTATCAAATCAAGAGCAGTTTTATTTGTTGAAGTATAGCTGGTTGTCAAAGTTGTATTTTGCTCTGTATTACTTGCTTTTGCTACTGCTAAATCTGGATATTGTGTTTCTAAATCTTCTACTTTTCGCGTCGCTCCCCAAATTTGGTAGCAGTGATGAGCTTTTCTCAGATAAATTTGAGCAAAATCTTCTTTACCTTTAGCCAACCAATATTTTGCTGCAAGTTCCGAAGCTAAAGCTTCATTTTGAACAAAACTATTTTCTTCAGCTTTAAATATAGCTTTATCATATAATTCGATAGCTTCTAATTTACCATAAATTCTAGCTAATTCCGCCTCAACTAACAGATATTTGTGAAGAAAGTTTTCCGAACTATTCTCTGCCATCAACCGTAATTGTTTCTGATTCTCATTTATTTGGCTGAGATAATTTTCTTGCTCTTGCTTTGTAACGTTAGGATATACAGCAGCTAAAATAAGGGAATAGTAAAAGTTATGCTCCCCTACCGAAATTACACCGGGAATATCAGCAAGAATATTTTTAGCTTCTAACACATACTTTAAAGCAGACTGCGGTCGATTAAATAAATACTCCACTTGAGATTTTAAGACTAAATATGGACAGATAAATAGAGTTATTTGGCGCCGCTTACAATCTTCAAAATGTTCTATTTCATCTTTGTATTTTCCAAGATTATCAACATGCATCAAGTTTGCTAATATTAACTGGCAACCAATTATTGTATCAATTGCAGGTTGATTTTTTACCTTCCGAGAAAAAGTTAAATAACTATCTAACTCTTCTAAGTATTTTTGTAGATTGTACCCTTGGTAAAAACGATTGTAAGATTGATATAATAATGTATAAGAGGCAAATTGATATTCTCCACAATCTAAACCTGCATGGTAAGCTTCTTGAGTTAGTGCGTGAGATAAATAAAGAGGCTGGCGCCAATGACTTATATGACCAGACATCACCTCTAAAGTCAAAGTTTTTTGGACTAAGTTATTAAACTTATCACTTAATTTTACACCAAGATTACTAAATTCATAAGCTGATTTATAATTGTTAAAAATACTGCATTGCATAATACCATAACAAGCAAACATGTAAGCCGATTCAGCGACAAAACCATATTGCAGCGATAAGTTAACTGCTATTGTATTGTAAAAATTTATTAATAACTCTGCTCAATAAAGATGGTACATATAATCAGCGTTGCAGTTCTCTTCCTATAGGAGGAGTGTGAAAACCGAACATAAGTATTGAAGTGGTTAATTTGTAGGCTGTGTAACAAAGTCAGGTACTGGCGCCACATAAAATAATTTAGGGTATAAATCGGCATCTTTGCCTGTAAAATTCCACCAGTTATGATATCTATGGATACGTGTTTAATTTGTCCTCATAGCATGGTGTGAATCAATGTGCGGAATCGTTGGTTATATTGGCACTCAAGCAGCGACAGAGATATTGCTCTCTGGTTTGGAAAAGCTCGAATATCGTGGTTATGATTCTGCGGGAATTGCTACGATTTTAGAAGGTGATATCAATTGTGTACGCGCGAAAGGTAAGTTACACAACTTACGTTCCAAGTTGGAGTCGATAGAAAACCCTGCTCAAATTGGTATAGGTCATACACGCTGGGCAACACACGGAAAACCCGAAGAATATAATGCTCACCCCCATATGGACACACCTAACCGTGTGGCTGTAGTACAAAATGGTATCGTTGAAAATTACCGAGAGTTACGTGAGGAACTCAAGAGTTTTGGTGTTGAGTTTCGTTCGGAAACCGATACAGAGGTTATTCCGCATTTAATTTCTAGATTTCTACAAGAGGAAATTGCTTTAGGGGAAGCATATTCACCCTTCTTTGAAGCAGTTCGTAAAGCAGTTGGTCAACTTAATGGCGCCTTTGCTATAGCTGCTGTTAGTGCTGATTTTCCTGATGAGTTAATTGTAGTGCGTCAACAGGCGCCTTTAGTAATTGGATTTGGGCAGGGTGAATTTTTCTGTGCATCTGACACACCTGCAATTGTTTCATATACGCGCGCGGTATTACCACTTGATAATGGTGAAATAGCCAGGTTAACACCGTTGGGTGTGGAAGTTTACGATTTTACGGGTAAGCGACTGAAGAAACAACCTCGCTTACTCAACTTGAGTCCAACAATGGTTGAAAAACAAGGATTCAAGCACTTTATGCTCAAAGAGATTTATGAGCAACCAGGTGTTGTGCGTGCTTGTTTAGACGCTTATTTTACAGAGACTCCAAATAATGAATCACCTATAAATTTAAGCATTCCCAGCGAATTTTATGCTGATTTAGAACAAATCCAAATTGTAGCTTGTGGTACTAGTTGGCACGCCGCACTTGTGGGTAAATACTTACTAGAACAACTAGCGCAAATTCCAACTCAAGTCAGCTATGCTTCTGAATATCGCTATGCACCCGCACCCTTAACTGCTAATACTTTAACTATAGGTGTTACCCAGTCAGGTGAAACAGCTGATACATTAGCAGCACTAGGAATGGAAAGAGAACGGCGCCAAGGTCGTGAACCTAAGTATCAAGCAAGGCTTTTAGGTATAACCAACCGTCCAGAAAGCACCCTTGGACATTCAGTACCCCATATTATTAGTACATTAGCAGGAATTGAGATTGGTGTAGCTGCTACAAAAACATTTATTGCCCAATTAATGGCATTTTATGCACTGGCAATTGATTTAGCATATCGGCGCCAGAGCCTTCCTGCTGAAAAAATAGAAGATATAATTAACGGGTTGCGTCAAATACCTAAAGAAATCGAAGCAACATTAGAAAAACAAGAACAACTGAGCGAAACATTGGCACATGATTTTGCCGATACCCAAGATGTTATATTCTTAGGACGTGGAATAAATTTCCCAATCGCTTTAGAAGGCGCCTTAAAACTCAAAGAAATCAGCTATATTCATGCAGAAGGTTATCCCGCTGGAGAAATGAAACACGGTCCAATCGCATTACTAGATGCAAAAGTACCAGTAGTTTCCATTGCCGTACCTGGTGAAGTATACGAAAAAGTAATTTCTAACTCCCAAGAAGCCAAAGCGCGCGACTCTCGTTTAATAGGAGTAACACCAATAAGTGACGGTGAAGCAGGAGAAATATTCAATGACTTACTACCCATAGCCAACGTTGATGAAATATTATCACCTATCCTCACCGTAGTACCATTACAACTACTCGCTTATCATATAGCCGCGCGTAGAGGTTTAGACGTAGACCAACCACGTAACCTAGCAAAATCTGTAACCGTAGAATAAATTTAATTCTCCTGTATTGTGGAATGGGCATCCTTGCCCGTTCCATTCTAAGGGTGCTTGCTTGGATGCCTACCCCACAAGAAAAGTAGCCAACACTACTCTTGACTTGTATCAAAAACAACGTCTTCATATAACAGAGAAATTGGAAAATTAAAGTCTACACTCGTTAAACAAACCTCAATTTCATCTACTTCTGTATTTGTTACTTTTATTGTTTCATCTGTTTCATCAATTAAATATGACGTTAACTCCCACTTACCTCGTTCGTTAATGCGGTAACACTCTAAACATATTTTTTCCGCATCAATTAGAACATATTCTTTGAGTGTTTTCAAACGACGATAGTGCCTAAATTTGGTACCACGGTCATATGCTTCAGTACCAGGAGAGAGAACTTCAACTATTAAGCAAGGAAATTGAACAATTTTACGAGATGTTAAATCTCGTTCATCGCAAGTTACCATCACATCAGGATAATGATATGGGCCTTTCTTAGATATACCAAGCTTTGCATCTGCCATAAAAACTTTACAACCCTTACCTCGAAGGTGGTTTTTCAAAGCAGACGCTAAATTTAATGCCACAGAGTTATGGGGAAGAGTCCTACCTGTCATCGCAAAAACTTCACCATTGACGTATTCGTATTTAATGGGTTGCTGTTCTTCCCATGAAAGATACTCCTGGGGAGACATCGGTATAAAATTAGTACTAGCAATCATGGTGAAATATCTCTAATCAAATAATTGTTTCCGCGTGCGGGCAATTTCCCCATCTAATTTTACCCTTTCCTATTGTATTGGGCGCCAGTACTCTGTCCCCTAATCCACAAACAAAGCATCAAGTTGTTACAATCTGCTTACTCAAACATCACGGCTATAGTTGTCATTGGTAGAAATAGCCTGTAAAGATAATCGGGAAAACGAATAAAATCGTAATGCTCGTAGAAAGAACGCGCTCTATCGTCCTTCGCACTTACTACTACAGCCATTGTGGCAATTTCATTTTTTAGACAACGTTTGAGTGCATCCATTAACAACGCTTCACCCAAACCCTTGTTACGATAGTTTTGATCAACAGCTAGACGACCCAGAAGCGTTGCGGGAACATCTGGATATTTCGGAAGTTTTTTAACAATTTCAGTAGGTAGTTCGTTAATCTTAATACTAGTAGCGCATAAAGTATAATAACCAGCAATGGCGCCAGAATTTTTTTCAATCAAGACAAAAGGGGCAGCTACTAGTTTACGAACATCTTGGAGAGCTTGCTGTTTTAAATAGCGGTCTAATGCTTCAATACTGCAACAAAAAGCTCCCCGGTCATGTTGCTTACTTAGAGATTCTACAAAATAATCAAAGCTATCAACAGTATCAGAATCGCTCACTTATGCACCCATTTTTTGTTTATACGATTGAGCAGCAGACCGTAATTTCGCGCTAGGAGCAGGCGGGTTGAGGAGTGCTTCGACAAAAACCTCTTGGTCGCGTTGGCTCAAAATCATTATTTCGTGTTCTTGAATAGCTTGTTTTGCTGCGGTTTGAAGGCTGCTAATCACAAAATCTGTTAGCGTTAGTCCTAAAATATCAGCCGCGCGCTGAAACAATTCTTTTTGCTCTTTACTAAGACGAGCCTCCAAGCGTTCAGTTTTTGAACGCCCCGGTTTTTCATTAGAGTTTGTGACTACAGTCATGTTTCGCCTCTAAACATATAAGTTAATTTGATTATAACCTAATTTGTCCGGCTTTTTGCCGTACAATCAATCATGTGTTAAATAATTATTTTTATTGGAGATTACCATGATTGAGACAACCCGTTCTTTTAATCCAGATTGGGTATCTCCCCCTGGTGATGCAATAGCAGAGTTTTTAGAAGAGCGTGACTGGACACAAGCGCAGTTGGCAGAGCGTTTAGGCTATACCACAAAACACATTAGCTTGCTCATTAACGGCAAAGTTTATGGGGAAATAATAGAAGAGAATATAGATGATGAGCCTTTTCCTAGTTATTTAATATTTGATTATGTAGATGGTAAACCAATTCACGTTGTATTTTCTTATGATGAATCTACAGACACAGGGTATGTTGTGACAGCTTATGTTCCAGATTTAAATGTTTGGTCAGATGATTTTAGAGTTAGGAGGTAAAAATAATGAAATGTGTAATTTGCAAGCATGGGGAGACTAAACCTGGTTTAGTAACTGTGACTTTGGAAAGAGATGAATCTATTGTTGTAATAAAAAAAGTGCCAGCAGAAGTTTGTAATAACTGTTTATTACTATATGGACATGCTAAAGTTTGCCCATATACTAGTTTTGAATATTTACATATGAGTAATTCTCAGAAGCATCCCCAAGCTTTAGTTATTGGTGCTGGTGTTAATGGACTAACATCAGCCTTATGTTTAAAAAAAGAAGGTTTTAATGTTACTGTGATTGCAGAAAATTTGGCGCCGGATATCACTTCTGTTATTGCGGGTGCGTTGTGGGAGTATCCACCAGCAGTTTGTGGACATCATCGTAATGAGGAGTCTCTTGCCCGTTCAAAAGAATGGTGTATGACTTCATATGAAATATTTGAAAAACTTGCATCAAAACCAGAAACTGGAGTACGAATGCGTCCTGTTGTGTTTTTCTTCAAGCATCTAATTGAAGAGAACCAGAAAGAATATAATAAGATGCTTGAGTTCAAAAATAAAGTAAAAGGATTTGAGCGTAATTCAAATTTAATTAAAGAGAATAATATTAATACTCGTTATGAGTTGAAAGATGCATATACTTTTATCGCTCCTATGGTGGATACTGATATGTATATAGACTGGTTGGTAAAATGCGCTCTTGATTCAGAAGTTAATATTATTCAACAAAAATTATCTGGAAGTTTATTAGAGCAGGAAGAGCATTTAAAAGCTGTATTCGGCGCCGATGTTATTGTTAATTGTAGTGGTTTAGGTTCAACTGAACTAGCAAACGATGATACTATGTATCCTTTACGTGGAGCATTAGTGCAAGTTGAGAACGATGGCAAAACAATGGCGCCTGTCTTAAAATCTTATTGTATGTCATTTGATAGCTCTACATCTGACCAGGATATGATTTATATAATTCCTAGAGGAGATGATAGGCTTTTACTAGGTGGATTAGTCGAACCAGACGAATGGAGTACTGATATTAAGCTTAATGATTATAAGCCTGTACGCGATATATTAGAACGATGCATAGACTTTTTACCAATTCTTAAAAATGCAAATATTGATAAGCAAGAACCTGTAAAAGTAGCAGGGCAAACGCATCTTAAATGGGCTGTGGGCAAGGAATAGCGGTCAGACAGTAATGCCGATTCTATTCAAATACAACTA
>NZ_RSCL01000058.1 GCF_003991905.1 Dulcicalothrix desertica PCC 7102
AAGGACTCTTTTCATAATTAATTTTACTTAAACGCTAAATAAACATTCTAACATTTTAGCACGTTAAGTACGCAAGAACCACAACCCACAGATAAATTGTTCTACCATCAACTTCTTGCACTTGTTGTGGCTTCCAGTCAGCCATATCAAAGGCGTGGGATACTATGCGGGTACCTGGCCGAAGTTCTTGTAGCAGTTTTGGTCTTAGTTTTGTCATTACTTCAGGTAGTAAATAAAGTGTTACTACTGAGGCTTTACTTAAGTCTGTTTCAAACAGGTCTTGTTGGCGAAATTCCACATTATTACCTACTCCAGACCTCTGTAGATTGGCATTCGCCTCTTGAATTCGTTCGGGATTAAGGTCTATTCCAACACCACGGGCGCCATATCTTTGTGCCGCTGTAATAGGAATTCTACCATCACCACTACCAAGGTCGTAAACTAAATCATTACTATTAACTTGTGCAATTTTTAACATTGCATCAACTACAGATTGTGGTGTTGGTACATAAAGCAAATTATATTGGTCTTGTTGTGCTGTGGCATTTATAGCAGGGGTTTGAGCATCAGCTTCAAAATCACGGGCATTTATACATCCACTCACACTTAAGCTAGCAACACTAACGGTTGTTACAAGTAATATTAAAGTTCGCTGTAACTTCATAATTTTGTTCTCCATGCAAATACAATTAATTACTAATTACTTCAAAAATTTCGGTTCAATCTCCCACCATTTTTGAGGAAAAGGTTGTCTACTCGTATTAGTACCACAATGAATTTCCCCTCCTTCTCGAAAATAAGTGTCCCAATCATCTATAAAGTGGCATTCTTTACCCAAAGGTTCTAAAACTCCTTTAACATAAGCTTCAAACTGGCATTGAGCATTAGCCTTGGGTCCAAATGGTTTAGGAATAGCCAAATGTTGATTGAGAACAACCATATTTACCGTGTTTGGGAAAAAACTTTTAGCTCGCCCTTCGCCATCATCTCGAAACAATGTGGGCAATTCGATAATATCTTCTTCACCTAAATCTAATTCCTGTTTCAAAACCTCTCGATTCCAGTTAATATATTTTTGGAAGCGTTGGTTATTAAGGGCTAATTCTTCATTGTCGAGAACATCTGCCACACTAATATCAGCAGGTTTGTCATCAAGTTGTTTACCTTGCCGCAATAAAGCTTGAGAATGTCCTTCATTTCGTAAACGTTTGAGAAGCTCGTAACATTTGTCTGGACTGGCTAAAATTAACTTAAATCCTTTAGGGCTAGCGGCGCCAATAAAGTTCATAAATTCGTCTATATGCCCTACACTAAGCCAGTCAGAAAAAATTTCAAAAGGGGCTTGAATTTCTTGGGCAAAGAAAAAATCACGTAAAACTTTTAATTTTCGACGTGTCTTTTCAATAATTTCTGCGCGCGTTCCCCCAAATATTATCCGACCAAAGGAATAATTAACACCTTTCACGGTTACTGGTGGAGAAACTTCTAAATTACCAAAAGAGTCTAATTTTGTAACTTCTTCGCAGCTTTTACGAATTATATAACCAAAGTCAGTTCCCATTAAATGACGTTTGGCTAAGTGGTCTAACCCACGGTCGCGAGGCGAATCAAGAATTACGTGCATAAAGCGTCCTGGTCCCTGAGTGTAACCAATTTCAATTTCATCTCGCATCCAAGGGTCGTCTTGATGAAACTCAAAAGGAACAGGGTCTAGCTGCGCGTTGGCTTTACCCACAACTTTTCTCAGTTCTTCGATAAATTCTTCGTTACTTCCGTTAGATAAACGAGAAACGAAGACATTTATTGGAGATAAAGTATTGGGAGTCATCATCCAAGGAGCAACTCGAAAAACTACACGGTCGCTGCCAATTATTTCTCCATCTTTCATGAGATTTAAAGTAATCTCAACTATACCATTAAAATCAGCATCGGGATAACTCAATCCTTCTACAGCAAGGAGAATGTCTCGGTCAGTATCTATAATTTTTGCTTTTGTTATCTTTGCCCCTATTAACTCATCGCCATTTTTATCTAATTCATCATAAATGCGAATTCGTTTGGCAATGTCTTGGTTAACTGATAAGTAAACTTCGCATCCATCAGGCAAATTTTTTAAGCCAACTCGACGAACAATCATAAAGCTTAAATCTTTTAAATCTAGCAGTCCTTTAAGATTGTCCTGTACGTCATTATCTTGGCCATCAGAATTAACAACATCGCAATCTTTATTAACTAATAGGACTGCACCATGACCGTTAATCCCCCATTGCCAATCTTTTTTATGAGGATTATTTTCTTCAATAATTCCATCTCGGTCTGCATCCACATCTAGACAAATACGAAGACAAGTTAAGTGGAGTGTAGCTTGACTCAGTTGATGACCAGCTCCTGTGTGAAAGGTTATTTCTAAAGAACGGTCTTTTAGCCTATCGCTAAAAGTTCTTGCTATAAGGGAAATTTCTGAAACTTGTTCAACAGGAACCGGGGTTTGTAGAGAAATGAGTTGATTAGTACTAGAGTAAACTTCGACTTCTCCCCGTGTTTTGAAAGTAACAAATGTGTCAAGAGAAGGCGCCAGATTTTCTAAAGATATTTGCAATGGCTGACCAGCAACTAAAACACCCTCATAGTCCCTATTTATATCTTTATTACTTGAGTCAGGGTCATGATATGTTTGAATTTGTAAAAAACTCCTCATTTATTCTAACTCCTATATTGGATGTTGCTTAATTTATATTTATAACTTTTTATCGGATAAAGTGGTCGCAAATCATTTGCCTTAAGTGTATATTTTTTTCTCAGTGCGGGCGCCCATCGTAATTTTGAAAGATAGGTTCAATATCCTTTATGTATTTATAAGAAGAACTTACGTAATTAGTACATATAAATAGTAGTGTATGACACGTTACAAAATTTCACATAGCAATAATACTTGTAGCCTAAGCGCACCAGTTGAATGTTTTAATTCTAGTGTTGACAACAAATGTGAAAAGAAAGTGATTTCTTATGGAATTGTTTTATATTTACTTGCTCAAATCAGCCTAAGCGCAACATAGAAGTTATTGTATTAAGTAATACATAAAGACTTAACATTAAAATCTTTCTATTGAAATATGTGATGTAAAATTAAATTCTATAAAGTTAAATGTAACAATGAACGCAGTTTTGCTAGTAACGAACGGTTTAAACCTTTAAACCGTTTTTTTAACTGTTAATTGTACTTTGTAAACAATATCCATCATCAAGTGTATTGCAATCAAATTATAAATTTTATGCTAAAAACAATATCATCTGACCCAAAAAAAATTCAATTGAAAGATAAAGTTTTAATTCTCTACCCACCCTATGTCGCAGGGTTTGAGGGGATTGTACTCAGTCAAGAAAAACTATCTAACGATAGGTTTAGTAATCGCTGGCTGATTCATGTTAACTTTAACAGCTTTATGCTTTCACTGGCGCCACAAGATTTTATACTACTTAAAGATAATAATAGATAGAAAACTTAATATTAATCGCCTAAATATTAGCAAAACTGTAAGTTATCAAATCAAAATTGAACGTAGTCCAATATTTTTGGAACTATAGAGGCGACATTCATAAACGGTTTGCCTCAACTGTATAGTCGTAGATTAAAAGTTCATGTCTTGAGCATCATCTCTCTAGAGAAAGAAGGCATGAGTTGCTATTGTTAATATTCATTGTAGGCGCCTATACAAAAAAAATCTTTTTAATAGAAATAGGGGTGTAAAGACCGTAAATTTACGGTCTTTATATTCTCCTAGATATGCTTGATACTTTTAATCCAGATATGTTTTGACAATCTGAATACTAAATCATTATCAAGCAAGTCAAATTTTAACGGGGAGTAGGTGAAATTGTAGTTGTTCCTGCGGGTGGGACTGTAGTTCCTGTTCCTGCGGGTGGGACTGTTGTTCCGTCTGCTGGAGTTGTTGTTCCTGAGTCGGTAGCTGGCTGACAGGCGCCCATCAGCATATTTAAACCAAAAACAGAGGCTAGAAAAAGTAATTTTCCGTTCATAATTTACTACTAATTGAAACTAAAGTGAAACGACAAGGTAACAATTACCTGGAGGAGACTAAAGAAGCTGTTTGAAGATTATTTTCCTGAAGTGCAGGAAGAATTTTTTCTCCAAAAACTTCAATAAATCGCTGTTGCTGCTTGTTGACGTTGTGTAGAGTAATATTGTCAAAACCAAGTTCTATGTATTTTTGCAACCATTTAATATGTTGTTGCAGGTCACTTGATATATTGACAGACTCATACATATCATCTGGTTTGACAAATTGTGCTGCATAATCAAATTGTTGTGGACTGCGAAGCTCAGTTAAAACTGGGCTTTTAAAGATATTTGTGCGCCATTGTTCGTGTGCTTCTTGAAGGGCTGTTTCCTCGTCTTCAGCGTAAGAAAGCTGTACTTTCAGATACATTCGCTTACCTAAACCCCCTCCTCTACGAAAAGCATTTACCACTTCTTTTAACATCTCGTAGGGATGAGAAATGGTAATTAAGCCATCTGCCCAACTTCCTACCCACTCAGCTGTTTGAGGAGTAATTGCGGCGCCTATAATTAGAGGTGGAATTTCTGGACGAGTATAAAGTTTTGCCTCTTCTACGCGCACTAAACCGTAATGGGTCACTGTTTCCCCAGCCCAAAGCGCGCGTATTACATCTACACATTCTTTAAGACGAGCATTACGTTGTTCCTTGGAAGGCCAAAGTTCACCTGTAATATTTTCATTCAATGCTTGACCACTACCCAAAGCCACCCAGAAACGTTGAGGAAACATCGATGCCAGAGTGGCAGCAGCTTGAGCGATGATGGCAGGGTGATATCTTTGACCAGGAGCGCAAACAACACCAAAAGATAAAGGTACTGCTTGCATCGCGGCGCCTAACCAAGACCAAGCATAACCGCTTTCGCCTTGGGTTTCACTCCACGGGTGAAAATGGTCTGAGCAAGATATACCCTGAAACCCTGCCTGATAAGCCATTTGTGCGTACTTTAAAAGTTCGAGTGGCTTAAATTGTTCGTGGGAAGCATGATAACTAAACTTTGCCATAACGGCTTCTCCAATTATATTCTTAAAAATCCATACCGAATAAATCAAGAAAATAGAGAATTGCAAAACCTGTGAAGAATAGTCCCGACAGAATCATGAAGATCAATGAAAACCAACCTGGTTGCAAAGACTCAGGAAGTTGTTTTCGGTTTAAGTAAAGCGTTAAAAAGACGACAACGGGCGTATGTACTGTGGTGACAACACCACCAACAGAGAGAATTTCTACTGGGTCGCGCACTAAAAAGAAAACAATGAGTGGTATAATTCCAGCCGCTAGGTGGTTTTGGCGAGTGTGTTCTAATTGTTTGTGTTTCTTGAGGTTCTCTGAGTTGTGTCATCTTTGCTGATTCCAATGAGTTAAATATTATACTTTCAAGTGCATTATGAGTTTTGATACATCAGTTCCTTGACACCGATAACCGATGTAAAAATCTGGTCTAATTAAGTAAAGACATTCACTAAAAGCTCTGTAACGTTTATGACATCTACCTTCCGGGTCAAGCAGTATTAATTGATGCCAATCGAATATATCTGGTATCTGTGATTCCCACAGAACTATATGTATGTCCATATAAGGGTATTGTTCTTGCATTTCCCTTGCAATTTGGCTTAATTTGATATATTTTTCCTTTTTTGTATTCAAACCACCAAATAATAAAAGATTATGTTTCAAATCAGACAGTACTTTGTGTAAACGTTTTGAAGTGTCTACTGTCTGAATTAATACATCCGGCGCCCTTTCACCAGCTTTTAAACCATAACGAAAGCGTAACGAGTCGATTAAACTTGACTTTGGGGAATGTGAATTAGTCAAAGAAAAAGCTTGATTTTCACCCACGATAGGACTGTAAGTGTAATTAATATTTAACTCAGACAAAGTATTAGCAATGAATTTTTGCACGCTACCAAAGCTAGTGAAAAAACTAGCAAGATATTGACGAATTTGTTTGATAACGGGGTTGCTGAGAATAACTCCCCGTGTCGCCAACTCTGTAAATGTTAATAGCGACTTAGAAATTGGCTCGCGTTCTGCCTGGTATGAGTCGAGTAAGTTGCTTGATGCTCGATTTTGAATAACTAAAGCTAACTTCCAAGCTAAGTTATAAGCATCTTGCAAACCTGTATTCATTCCTTGACCTCCCACTGGACTATGAGAAGCGAGAGCATCACCAGCAACAAATACTCTTCCCGCGCGGCATTTATTGACTATACGTTGACGAACGCGAAAGCTGCTTATCCACTCTGGTTGATTAAAAGATGCTTGCAGGTGTATTCGCTCGTGTGATAGTTTTTCAAAAAATTTTACATCTGGGTTTTCCGGCGCCTCCGTATCTGCTGGGAAGTCTAAAATGATTCGCCAATAATTATCTTGCGGTAACGGAAAAGCTGCTAATTCCCCATTGGAGCTAAAAAAGATGTGAAATTCATTTTTATCCAACTGCCAATAAGTTTTCGCATCTGCCAAAAGAAATAAAGCTGGAATATTATTACCTTTATCAACCAAACTTGCAGCTTTGCGGACAGCACTACGGGCGCCATCACATCCTACCATCCAAGCTGCTCGACAATGTTCTTCTTCTCCATCTGGATGCCAAAGTGTTGCAGTGACACTATCATTGTCTTGTTCTAAGGCTGTAAAAGTAACAGAACGCTCGATTTTTACACCCAAACTTTCAACAAGCTGTGTCAAAATCTTTTCTGTTTCAGTTTGTGGCAAGCTCAGAACAAAGGGGAAAAAAGAATCAATATTATCTAAACCAACGTGGGCTATGCGCTTGCCATCATTATATAAATTAATTCCGTGTAACTGGCGCCCACGCTTAATCATTTCTTCGGCAACACCTAATTTATCAAAAATTTCCAAAGTTCGAGCAAAAACTGATATTGCTCTGCTTTGATCGGAGGGTTGCGGTTTTTGGTCAACTAAGCGTACATTTATACCAAACCGCCTTAACTGTGCAGCTAAAAGTAATCCTGTTGGTCCGGCGCCTACAATTAATACATCAAGCGACATAGTAAACCCTCCATAGGTTTGTTTTTGGACAACCCCCACAGCTATCGTCGTAAAAATAACTGCGTGATATAGTAAGTATTTTGAATTCGCCAAACACCTACACCTGTCTCGTTAAAAGGGGGACGCAGGATATTCGCTCTATGTCCGGGACTTTCTAGCCACCCCTCTACAGCAATACTTACAGGCTCATTTAGATTCGTTCCTCTAAAAAGGTTTTCTCCCACTAACCAATAAATAATGCCTGATGCCTCAACCCTCGAAGCAAGAGTACTCCCATCTACTCCAGTGTGGCTAAAGAAATTTTTTTCCGCCATCTGTTTGCTGTATTTGCGAGCAACTTCTGCGAGTCTTTCATTATTTTTTAGAGGTTGGAGTTTTTCTTTTTGACGAACTTGATTAATGCTTGCCCGGATAGCTGCTTCAATTTTCGTAGTATTGGCAGATTGGGCAGAGAGAGTAGTTTGCGGTTTTTCTAATGGTACTTCTACCCTAGGCAAGGGTGGTAAGTACTCAATTGCCCTCTCGCATCCCATTACTAAAAGTGTGACCGTGAAGATTGGGAACCAGATTTTTGTTAAAGTATTCATTGCTTACTTGTCACAAGTTAATGACCATTCGTTCCCATTACAACTGCATTTTTTCACTATTCCATCCCAGATGGTGCAGAACAAAAACAAACATAAATATCTTCATAGTTGGGATACGTTATAGTTTGTAAATTAATTTATTTTGCTGTGTAAGCAACCCGATATATTACCCCATTGGTATCATCCGTAAACAACAACGAACCATCCGGTGCTATTGCTAATCCTACTGGTCTACCAAATTGTGCTGTTCTGTCTTTTGTCAAAAATCCAGTTATAAAATCTTCAAATTTCACAGGTTTACCATTTTGGTAACGAATCCGCACGACTTTGTAACCCACGGGTGGATTACGGTTCCAAGAACCACGCATTGTTACAAAAACATCACCTCTATACTCTTGTGGAAATTGATTTGCTGTGTAGAATATCATCGCTAATGGTGCGCTGTGTGCTGTATAAGTTAACACTGGTGGTTGGGTTTTAGCGCAGTATTCTTCTTTACTTTTCCCCTCTGGGTTTGCGGGTAAGTATACATCAGGGCGCCTGTCACCCCAACAAAAAGGCCAGCCATAATCTCCACCTTGAACAATACGATTTAATTCTTCTGGTGGTAGGTCATTTCCTCGCCAATCTGTACCGTGGTCTAACCCCCATAGTTCCTTTGTTTGGGGATGCCAACCAAAGCCGATTGTATTTCGTAAACCTTTGGCATAAATGGTACGATTACTACCATCCGGTTGCACCTGCAGGAGGGTAGCACTTTCAGGGTTGGTTTCGTCGCAAGCGTTGCAAGTACTACCTACAGAAATATAAAGCATTTCGTCAGGACCAAAAGCCATTGTCCGGTTGGGATGTTGCCCAGCGTCAGGCAAATCAGAAATTAAAGTTTGCAGTTTTCCAAGAGAACCGTTTGCTTGCAAGTCGGCGCCGTATAAGCTGGTGTCAGTGACAAGGTAAAGACGATTTTTATTAATTGTAATACCGTTAACGTACTTTAAACCTTTGGCAACAATATCCATCGAGTCAGCCCGTCCATCTCGATTTGTGTCTCTGAGTGCAACAACATCAGCTTCTTCACGACGAGTAACGTAAATTGTACCATTAGGAGCAACAACTAAATTACGAGGATTACCTAAGCCTTTAGCAAATACATTAATTTGAAATCCAGGCGGTAGTTGCAACTGTCGCAAAAGAGATTCATTAAAATCTAGTCTTTGTGGCGTTGACAAGTAACCTTCCATTCGCTCAAGTCTTCGCTGTTCTGGTCGTTGTGCGTTGGTGGCTTGAGAAATTAATAAAGCCAGTGTACATCCAGCCAAAAAAGACTTTGATTTATTGATAAATTTCATTGTAGCATGTCTCCAACCCTGTCGTTATAAGATAGGAACATTTGGTTAATAGAACTATTTCGTTTGTTTCAAGAATCGCTTTTAGTTGCTTAGACTAATCAATTAGTAGAACTTTAGCATCTAGCTTACGGAATGTTACAACGTAACTAACATATCTAAAGTAGTATGCCTTTCGGTAGAAGTACAGCAGTAATTGTCCACACTACACAAAAAGCGCAGAAATTTGCAGGCTCGTTACAAGAATTTTTATAAACAAACTAGTTTTAAATATTAAACTTATTTCGGTAAACATCTTTGATAATAATTAAGATTAAAAAGATTATATTTTAATAAACGATTGTTACCAAAAAGTGACCGTAATCAAAATCATAGGAAATATATTCTTTAATTCTAGAAGCAATACTATTGATAGATATACAACTGATTTATTTTTGCTAAATATAAAAGTTATATATATAAAGCATGAAGTTTTAAAAGCATTTTGATAAAGCTATATTCTTAAAAATACTTTTAGCAACAATTGTTGAATGCTTGCACTTATATATTTAAAAAGTGAGGTCAGTTAATATGTTTTTGACGCTAAATCATCAGAATAAAATATTACTAGTAACTTCTAAGCAAGCAATGCGGCAAGAAGTTCAAGTTCAAGAAACATTATCAAATCAAGCAGAGCTTACTGAAACTTTAATTACACAAGGAGGAGGGATTCTTGCTTTTATTTTCTTTATGGGAGGCTTTTTATTCCTGGCATCAAAAAAATTAAAAGATGTATCAGATGACCAGTTAGATTTGTGTAAAAATTCATTACCAAACCACCGTTGTACTCAATGCCGATATTTTGCAAAAAATCATTTTATAAATTGTGCAGTACAACCTTCTATTGTTCTTACTGATGAAGCAACCAATTGTTCGGACTATTGCCCAAAAAATCAAAAACCGTAATAAAAATCTCTCTGCTCGTCGCTTATACAGTTTGTATTTATACAAGTGAAAACAAAAGCTCAACAAATTAATCCTCATATTCATTCTATCCTACATGATGTTGGCTTATTACTCCATGTACCAGGTGTAATGGCAGTTGCTTCTTTGCCTATTTGCCTATGGTTTAGAGAATATTATGTAGTCTGGGGATTTTTGATAACTGCGATTTCTTCTTTACTTATTGGTCAGTTGTTATATCGCAATTTTCAAGTAAAGGGGGAAACTCAGTTACGTCACGCGATGATAATTGCTGCTTTGAGTTGGGCTATAATTCCATTTTTAGGCGCCATTCCATTTTGGGTTACTGCTTCTTTTTTTGCTAATGCCCAAACACCTGTAACTATACGGGAATTCCAAGATTTCTGGAATGCTCTATTTGAAGCTGTTTCTGGATTTACCAGCGCTGGATTAACTGTAACGCTGAATGAAAGCAGACTACCGCACAGTTTACAGTGGTGGCGTTCGTTCATGCAATGGATTGGTGGAGTTGGAGTAATTGTACTAGTTCTCTCTGTGTCTGAACCAAATACTGATGCTTACCAACTTTACAGTGCAGAGGGTCGCTCGAAACGTATTGCCGCAACTGTTAGCGCTACAGTACGCAGAATTTGGTGGATTTATTTGCTTTACACCGGATTCAGTATTTTGTTATTTCGCATCACTGGAATGCCTTGGTGGGATGCTATTAATCATGGGTTAACAGGTATTTCTACAGGTGGATTTAGTATACAAGATGATAGTATTGCTAGTTATAATTCAGCGGTTCAGCTTGCTGTAATTGTAGTAATGACTTTAGGCGCCATTAGCTTTCCTATTCATTACCAATTTATTACGCAAAAACGTTTATCAGCATTATGGCAAGATTCTCAACATAAAGCATTATGGCTGTTACTAGCTCTTGGTTCTTTTGTGCTATTATTTGAGAACCGTTGGTTTTTTGGTTCATTTATTTGGATAGATAGTTTATTTCAATGGGTTTCTGCTTTGGGAACCTGTGGATTTGAAACAGCCGATTTAGGAAATTGGAGTTCGAGCGCAAAGCTATTATTAAGTTTGGGAATGGTAGTAGGTGGCGCCGCTGGTTCCACTGTTGGGGGGATAAAGCTAAATCGTTTGGTATCCTTTGGCAAAGCAGTTGTATGGCATTTACAAAAAGTAGTACTGCAACCAAATCAATCTATGTATTATCGGGTAGAAGGGGAAATTGTGACGGAAGCGGAAGCTAGTCGTACAGTTGAAGCTGCTACTGTTTTAATAGTACTTTGGTTAAGTGGAATTACTTTAGGGGTAGTAGTTTTACTGCATGTGGCGCCGGGATATAGTTTAATAGATGTAATTTTTGAAGCAGCTTCTGCTTTAGGTAGTGTGGGTTTATCTGTAGGAATTACTCATCCTGACTTGCATTGGTTGGGTAAACTTACTTTAATCTTACTAATGTGGATAGGAAGATTAGAAATTGTTCCAGTTGTAGTTTTATTTTTGTCGTTATTTAAATTGCACCGACTAAAATTTTAAACTTAGGTAAATCAATGAATAAATTACAAGATTATGAAAGTAAGCTATTAGGTGCTGGTAGGTCTGGACGAGTATTTTTAGTAAATCATCAAGAAACTTTAATAGCAAGGAAAATATTTTATTCAGACACTATTGCTAGTCTAATTCATTACTTTTTCTTTGGTTCTCCCAATCCTTATGTATGGAATGAAGACGCTATAAAATGCGCTTTTTATCGTCGTCAAATTTTAAGCGCATTAATACAGTATTGGTATAATGGTAATTTAAGAGTTGCAGAGGCAAAAATTACTTCTTGGAATCAAGAATTTAAAGCTTATCAAATGGATACAGAGTTTATTGAAGGTAGACATGTAGCTCTACAACAACCCTGTAACCAAGACCGAATTCGTGAATTACCAGCTTTAATTCATGGTGTGATGCGACCTTTACAAAAGAAATTAATTGAAGCTGGTTTTGACGGGTTAGTTTGGCAAGTAGGAAAAGGAACACCTACAGCTTTAAATAATTTTTTATTAGCCAGTGACTCTAGCAAACCTGTTTTTGTTTGGATAGATTTAGAATCAGGTGTACCAGCTTTATTTCCAATGAATCCCCTAGCGCTATTTTCGTTTTATATACCCACCTCAATTAAATATGGGCGGGCATTATTTGATGATGTAGATAATATTAAATTAAAGCAGTATGTAAATAAGTATAGTTTTCAGTTAGAGGAAAATTTAGGTAGCAAGCAGTATTATGAAATTTTAAATAAGATTGACCAATTGCACTATCATCAAGAAAAATGGAAAAATTTAAGGAGGATTGATTGTAGTATTCAATACCAACTTAAAAAAGGATTGATTAACGAGCAGGAAGCTAGATGGTTTTTAGCTCATCCTTTATTTTGGTATAGAAAAGAAGTTTCTAGTTTACTAGGAAAGATGTTAAGGAAGCTATTTATTCAATTGCCTATAGCAATAATTAATAAGATTATTAAGATTGATTATATACAATTCCTTCAAAGATTTCGGAAATTTATATTTTTTCAGCGCTATAGATTACAGTTAGCAAGAAATCATATAGCAACAAGAATTCAATACTGGCAAGATAGAAAGCAATTAAACGAAGAAGAAGCTGAGATTTTACGCCAATCTTTAAAAAGGGAGGAAAGCAGTGCTTATTTAAACGATTTTGCTGTTCATATAGGTATCAAGTTATTCATAAAAACTCTTGAATACTTACTTGTACCAATACTTTACGTAGTTGGTTTAATTGATGAATTTGTTTTTATTACTTGGCTTATTATTGGGGGTCCAGTTTATCGGCAAACTTATACAATTTTTAGAATTATACAAGCAATTATTAACAAACAGGAAATTCCTTGGGTTGCCTTTTTAGTTGGATTTCTCCCTACTATAGGTACTCTTGCTTATCCCTGTCAGATTGTTTATTCGTCTTCGGGTAAGAATAGAAAGATTGCTCAATTTATTATATATGATTTCTTCACTATGATTGGTGCAAAAATTCCTGCTTGGGGTGGAGAAGATACACAAACAGAACATTTTTTCAACCGTATTGGCGCCGCTATTGCTCGTATAAGAGTACAGAAAAACCTAACCCCCTAACTCCCTTCGCTTTGAGGATACTGCTGGTCATTCAGGGGTAGGACTCCTCGTTATCTCACACGCCCCCCTGATGCCAGTAATCATGAATTAAATTTGCGACTAATCCTGTCCAACCTGTTTGATGATTAGCTCCTAATCCGGCGCCGTTATCACCATGAAAATACTCGTAGAACAAAATTAAATCACGCCAGTGAGGATTGCCTTGAAATTCTTTGTGACCTCCATGAACAGGACGATTACCTGCTTGATTGCGGATGAAAATACTCATCAATCTGTGAGATAGTTCGGTTGCTACTTCTGCTAAGTTTATAAGCTGTCCAGAACCTGTAGGACATTCAACTTTGAAATCATCACCAAAATAATCATAGAATTTTTGTAGAGATTCAATAATTAAAAAGTTCATTGGGAACCAAACTGGACCACGCCAGTTAGAATTACCACCAAACATTCCATTTGTTGATTCTGCGGGTTCATAATTAACGCTATGCTGCTGCCCATCAACATCAAAATTATAGGGGTTATCAGCATGAAATTTAGAAACTGAGCGAACACCATGAGGACTCAAAAACTCAGTTTCATCGAGCATTTTTTGTAGAATAGCTTTAAGCTTGTTTGGATTCACAATAGCTAATAGTCTTCTCGCTCCGCTTCCTTGCACTTCTAAAGAAGCTATATTTTCTTGCAATTTAGGACGGTTTTTGATAAACCATTCAAATCGTTTATTAAAACTCGGAAAACTCTTTAATACATCATCTTCTAGAATTCCCACTGCGAACAAAGGAACTAATCCAACCATCGAGCGAACTTTTAAATGATGACGTTCATTATGCGGTGAGTGCAGTACATCATAGAAAAATTTGTCTTCATCATCCCACAGATGGATATTAGTCTCACCAATATGATTCATTGCATCAGCAATGTAAAGGAAATGTTCAAAGAACTTACTTGCAATATCTTCATAAGTGGGATTAAATTTTGCTAGTTCAAGGGCAATGACCAGCATATTCAAACTATACATGCCCATCCAGCTTGTACCATCAGATTGTTCTAAATATCCACCTGTCGGCAGTTCAGAGCTTCGGTCAAAAATGCCGATGTTATCTAAACCTAAAAATCCTCCCTGGAAAACATTATCCCCATTATTATCCTTTCGATTGACCCACCAAGTAAAATTGAGCAATAATTTTTGAAAAACTCGTTCAAGGAAATCAGTGTCACCACGACCATAAAATTCTTTTTCAATCTGATAAACTCGCCAAGTTCCCCAAGCATGAACGGGTGGGTTGACATCACTAAAATGCCATTCATAAGCGGGAATTTGTCCGTTAGGATGCATGTACCATTCTCGTGTAAACCGATCCATTTGTCGTTTAGCAAAATCAGGGTCAATCATTGCCAGAGGAACGACATGAAAGGCTAAATCCCAAGCAGCATACCAAGGAAACTCCCATTTATCAGGCATGGAAATTACATCATCATTATAAAGATGTATCCATTCTTTATTACGAGCATTATATCTTTGTGGAGTTGGTTGATTAGAATCACCTTCTAACCAATCTTCTACAACATAATGGTAGTATTGCTTTGTCCACAACAACCCGGCAAAAGCTTGACGTTGTACATTTCTAACATCTTCAGGTAAATTCTGCCCAGAAATACGTTGGTAAAACTCATCAGCTTCTTGTTTGCGGGTATGGAAAGTATTCTCAAAATCGGCGCCAAAAGGTTCTGTTAAATCTTTATTCTCAGCTAACCGTAAATAAATAGTCCTAGTTTCTCCTGCATCTAGTGTTATTTCGTAGTGTGCAGCAACTTTTGTGCCCGTTTTATTTTTATTTACCGCTTTTTCATCTCCATTAACTATATAGTTATTAATTCCATCTTTGACATAGGGACTTTGATTTGCAGTGCCGAACAAACGCTCGTAATTAGTTTCATTCTCGGTAAATAATAACTCTTTAGAGTCTTGACAAAAGAGCCATCTTTCTCCCAAGCTAGAATGAAAAGCCTTAACGAAACCCGAAGCATCAAGCGCTAAAGTTGGCTTTTCACTATTTTCTCCCCAACTCCAAGTATTGCGAAACCATAAAGTGGGTAAAACATGTAGTGTCTTGCGCTCATTACCTCTATTGACTACACAAATTTTAATAAGAATATCTTCGGGTGACGCTTTAGCATATTCAACGAATACATCAAAATATCTATCGCTATCGAAAATACCTGTGTCTACTAATTCATACTCTGGGTCACGATATCCCCGTCGCTGGTTCTCTTCTACTATTTCTCTATACGGAAAGGCTTTATGGGGATATTTGTATAGATATTTCATATAAGCATGGGAAGGAGTATTGTCAAGATAAAAATAATATTCCTTAACATCTTCACCATGATTACCTTCTGGACCACTTAATCCAAATATTCTTTCTTTCAATATAGGGTCTTCCCCATTCCATAAAGCTACAGCAAAACATAAACGCTGATGATTATCAGAAATACCAGCGATACCATCTTCTCCCCAACGGTAAGCGCGCGAACGAGCATGGTCGTGGGGAAAATAATCCCAAGCGCTACCCGAAGCACTGTAATCTTCGCGTACTGTTCCCCATTGTCGTTCGCTTAAGTAAGGTCCCCACCGGCGCCAGTATGCTTGACGATTACGGTCTTCTTGTAATCTTTTTTCTTCTGCGCTCATCTTTTTTACTCCTTGTTATATTTCACGGATGCTTATTGTATAAACCGAATAGAGGAGCAAGAAGGGCGCCAAAAACAAACCCTCCTGCGTGTGCCCAATATGCTATGCCACCGCTTTCCATACCAATGTTACTGCGAACTTGTAAGCTAGCTACACTGTAAAAAGCTTGCTGGAAAAACCAAAATCCTAGAAACAAGAATGCAGGAAGTCGCACTGTAGTTATAAAAAATCCTAAAGGAACTAAAGTCAAAATTTGCGCGCGTGGAAATCTGAGGATATATGCTCCTAAAACTCCTGCAATTGCACCACTGGCGCCTAAAGCTGGAATTGTAGAATTTTGTGAAAAGAACCATTGGCTTAATGCAGCCAAAACACCACAAGTTAAATAAAAAATTAAATATTTAACATGCCCTAAACGGTCTTCAATATTATTACCGAAAATAGCTAAAAATAACATATTTCCGCCAAGGTGTAAAAAACCACCATGTAAAAATTGGGAAGTTATTAAAGTCAGCCACTCTGGAATTATTTGATTGCCAACAGGGCAAGTTCCAGAAAGTTGGCAGGGTACTAACGCTGCTACGCGAACAAAACTTTGTAATTGTTGTGGTGTTAAGCTTACTTGATAGATAAATATAAGAATATTAATGATAATCAATGCATAATTAACGTATGGGGTTATTGTTGTTGGGTTATTGTCTCGTAGTGGAACCACGGCTTATTTTCCTTTTAATTAATTTTGTGATTTTGCTCTTCATAATTAACGCGATGATTGTCATTAAATGGCGTTATACCTCGTAACCTTACAGTGTAAATATCTGTTGGCATATCAACTCCCGCTTGCATTAATGCTTCTTTGATTGCTTGTGCTACCAAAGAAGTCATTTCTAAAAATGGCAAGCGTCGAGAATTAATCCAAAATCGAACTTCAATATTTACGGTACTTGCCGCAAGTTCGCGCACTAATATATCTGGTTTCGGGTCTGCTTCTACTCCTTCGACTGCTAAAACAGCTTCATTAATTATTTCTTTTGCTCTCGTAATATCCGATTCGTAGCCAATCCCCACTGTCAGAGTGTTACGACGAGTTGTACAGGCAGTATTATTGGTAATAGTAGCACTAAAAACTTCTTGATTAGGAATATAAACTACACGTCCATCATAAGTTTTTAATGTTGTTGCGCGTAATTGAATTTGAGTTACCGTACCTTCAAATTCTTTAATAATAATTTGGTCGCCTAACCTAAAAGGGCGAGATGCAAGTAAAATAATTCCAGAGAAGTAATTACTCAAAACATCTCGCAAACTAAAACCAATAGCTACACTTGTTAATCCTAAAGTTCCGACCAAAGTCGCAAAGTCAAGTCCCAAAACTCCCAAAGCAACAACTGAACCAATTACCCAAACACCACCATACATTAACCGACTCACCAGAATTTTAGAATTTCGGTCTACTTCCCATTGCCTTGAACCAAATAAGGTTAGACGACGAACACTTGCTGCAATTATCCAAGTTGCACCTAATGCTAAAGTGGCGCCTAAAAAAGATGGTAGGTTGTCAATAGTATCCCGTTGGAACTGACGCACGGTAGTATATAATCTTTGTCCAACATCTATAGCTAACGGTGGTTGTTCAAATGCTTGATTAAGTTCTTGTGCCCACTGTTGTGCTAAAGTTTCGACTGGTTCATTAAAATCTTGCGCGTCCTGTTGGGTAACAGTTAATAAAACCCGATTGCCTACTTGTAACGTCGCAATACCTCGTGATTGGTCGGGTACAGTAGTAACATTTCTGTTAGCTTGAGGTTGCGCCAAAATACCCGCTATACGACGGTTGACTATTTGTGCGCGTTGGCTAGCATTTACCGAACCAACACTACCAATTTGAAAGACGGGCTGTCCTCTAACAATAATATCAGCGAAAAACAGCCCATCTGTTGCAGTTTCAGTTTCTTCTGGTTGAGGAGTAGTTGGAGTGATAGGAATTTGTTGTGTTAGTGCTTTTTCTGGCGATATTAATAGCACACTGGTGATAGTAACTATAAATGTGGTTATAACGAGCTTGCGTTTACCACGACCCAAGACATGGTTCATAGCTGTTAATAACGCAAAACTGCTGCTAATTGAGCATTCCCTGGTACTTGTTCTGGCGCCACAGCATACACTGTACCACCATTAAGAATAGTATGTAATGCAGCTAAATCCATCAAATCTTCGTCACCAGGTTCTTGTTCTGAGTGTATCTCCACATTGCTTGTCTCAGAATTAAACATTCCCCACTTCTGGTTTCCTACTGGTACAAATAAAGACTCTATTCGTTGATAGTAAGCTGCGGGCACAACTTCTTGAATGCTGCTAGCTGTTTTACCGGTTCCTAAATTTGCTTTATAGTAAGCGACTGCTTCATCTTGGGCGCTTTCAAAGTAAGGTTGAACAACTTGCCAAGCTTGTGCATGTAATTCTTCTGCTTTCATTTGGTCAGGATTTCCTGTAACACCTTCATCAAGTAAATTAGGATAAGAATTTGCTTGCTTATAAATAGGTAAAAGATAGTCAACACCTGCAAGAACTAAAGGACATGCATGACCTTTTAGCAACTCTTGTAATCCTTTATCGACCAAGCGGAAGTATCGAAGAATATTTTCTTTTTCATCATCATTACCTGCTCCATGTCCATGAAAGATTGCCGCACGGCTTCCACTCCCACCTTGAGGTGTACCAGTATGGAACTGTAAACTTTTTTCTGGATCATCATATTCTAAAGCTTCAGCCATACTAGTGGGTACATCTTCTAATTCTATTTCGTTAATACTATAACGAGTACCCAAGAACAAACGAACTAAATTTTGACTTAGTGCCAAAATGTAGAACTGACCATCACCTGTAAGTAAAGACATTAAAGGCTTGAGATGAAAGCGGTCGGTAACTACGACTAACTCTTGAAAATCAACAGGTACAATGTAGTAACTAAAAAAATGTTTTGAGATAAAAATCGCTAATCCATCACTTTGGTGCTGCCAAAAATCGTATTCATCTAGTTCTTGGACAGGAAGTAATAAATCTCTGGCATCTTGCGGTCGCATTCCATTTGCAATTAATTTCTCCTCAGCTTCGCGCATTAGATTTTTAAAGCGAATAGGATTTTGTAGCGTTTCCGTACTCATTTTAAAAGTCGGCATATAAATAGAAATGCAATCTGTGTTTTCTTGCGCTGTTAAAGTTGCTAATTCTTCAATTGAAAATAATTTCATAATTACCTCGTTCAAATTGTACATTGTAGAGACGCGAGGAACCGGAGCGTCTCTGCGATTCATCGCATCCCGCGTAGATATAATTTTTACCTTTCCACAACAGGGCGCCCTTGAGTATCGATATCCAATTCTTCGCGACGGATTTGTTCAGTAGCTTCGACGGTATTACTTTCGACAACTTTTTTAACTCGTACTTCTTCTTTGACAACAGCTTGTTTTTGAATATCTGCCTTTTCTTCGTAGATATCCATACGAGCTACTTCACCAGAACGAAAAGCATCATTTGGCACCCCCGCTGGTTTTGTACTCGTGGGAGAGCTACGCTCAATAACTACTCTTTCTTTTTCCACAGGAACGGCAACGCGAACATTTTCAGTTTCAACATGCTTACCAATCGAAACTTCTCCAGCTTTTTGACGTTGCTTGTTAGCAATCAATCTTTCTTCATACAACTTCAAACTTTGACCATCACTTGTACTATCAGTTTCTGGTATATCGTATAAAGAAGAGTCTTGCTCATAGTTATAAGTCGCGCGGTCGTAAGCAGCAGGTTGAGTTAGACCAGAAGTAGCAACAGAACCGCGATAAACACCACGTACTTGCTCCTCGTAGTCATAATCAATTTCTTCGAGTTCATCGTAATTTGGCAAATTTTCCACTTGCTCTTTAGTTAGTCCTTTGGCATAAACTCGTTTGTCGCTGTAATGAATATCTGCACGACCTACAGGTAGTAAAACCTTTTTGCCAAAAATCCAAAAACCTGTATCTACAACTAAATAGCGAAAGCGTCCGTTTGTTTGATCGACTAAAATATCGTGAATTGTACCGACTTTTTCATTTCTTTCGGTATAAACGTCGAAATTATCGATATTATCAACATCAGAGCGACTATCTATATGGTCGTAGTAATAGTCTGTAATCTTGACAAGTGCCATTTTTGTCTCCTTATTTAATTCGCTAATTTCATATTAAAAAATGAATGTGAGCGAAAAGTGACCTCCCATTTCATATTCCATACTTCATAAATCTTCAAATTATGCTTCTATACTTTTGTTAAATATCACAACGTACCGCATAAATTTATTACCTAGGGCGCCAAGCTTGCTGTTTAACTTCAACATTACCTTCTACTACTGTGGCATCCCATTTTGTAGAGTCTCCATCACGCCAAAACCGTAAATCAACCGAAGCGTTACCAACTTCCACTCGTCGCAATGTTAACTCTGGTAAGCAATCAGGTAAATATGGGTCTATATATAAACAGTGATTCGGCGCCGATGCTCGTAAACCTAACATTGCCTGTAATATTTGAAACACAGACGCTGCTGCCCATGCTTGAGGTACGTTTGCCTCTAAATAAGGCGCCGGAAAACTTCCAGGTTCGCGTTGAACTCCAGCGTAAAGTTCTGGCAAACGATAATTGCTAAAAAAGCTACCTGCTTCAAAAATTCCCAGAGCAACATCAGCGACTTCTTTAGAAAATCCGTAGCGTTTTAATCCTAAAGCAATAATACTATTGTCATGAGGCCAAACTGAACCAAGGTGATAAGAAAAAGGATTATATGCTGGGTTTTGAGTCGATAAAGTCCGAATACCCCAACCAGACCACATATCTGGTGCAAATAAACGCTCTTTTACTTGTTGCGCGCGTTCGGGTCGAATAATACCGCTCCATAAACAATGACCAACATTCGAGGTTATTGTTTTAACTGGCTGTTTATCTTTATCTAGGGTAAAAGCATAAAAACCAATATCTTCACACCAAAAACGTTCTTCAAAACGTTCGCGTAGTTTTGCAGCTTTTATATATAACTCGCGAGAAAATTCGCTTTCCCCTAACACCTCAAATACTTCTGCCATTCGTATCCAAGCATCAAAAACGTATCCTTGTAACTCGCATAATGCTTTCGGTGCTTGTACCTGGGCGCCATCTGGGTAAACAATAGCGTTACCAGAATCTTTCCAACCTTGGTTTTCAATACCATAACGTGAATTATTACGTACTTGGTATTCTTGAAAACCATCACCGTCTAAGTCACCATATTTATCAATCCATTCTAGGCAACGCAAAGCCACATCACGCTGTTCTTGTAGAAGTGAAATATCTCCTATCCATTTCCAAGCTTCGTGTAGCAAAATTAAATATAAAGGTGTCGCATCAGCACTACCATAATAGGGAGAATGAGGAATTTGTCCCAAACGCGCTAATTCTCCAGTGCGAATTTCGTGTAAAATCTTTCCTGGTTGAGCATCACGCCAGTCATCTAACTCAGTAGCTTGTAATTGACCGAGTTTCTTTAAAGTGCCAACTGCAAAGCCAGCATGAGTTATCATATTTTGCAAGCTGACTATCAAGCTATCTCTCCCAAAAACCGTTACAAACTTCGGAACACCAGCAGCAGGTATCCAAACATCAGGCGCCAAGTCATAATCATACAATCGTAAGGCGCCGATATCTTCGACAGATTGGCGATAAAGTAAGTTCAAATGTTCGTTAGTACAACTAAGTTCTGCCACGCTATCAACCCATTGACAATGCAGCCTTTCAATTTCTGTATTGATGACGCTTTCATCTACTGTTTGCTTATAAGAAAAATCGATAGTTGATAGCACACGGTCATTATCAATTAAAATGTAATTACAGTCAGCGTGCCAACTTTCTCCTGGTTGGAGTTGAATTGGAAAAGATAGGCGCCCGTTAGCTGAGTGTGGTATGCATGTGCTATTTTGTACCTGATATATTAAGCAACGGTAAAAATCATCGTTTTTATAGCTAGTAGCCAATTCTTTTTTTTCAGCATTCCAACTAGTTTCAATATGTCCTCGTCGTACAAACTGCTTTGTTTCCACTTCAAATATATCAGCAAAATCTGAACGCATGGCAATTTCTAGATTAAAACTAACTGTTTCTAGTCCATAATTAGTTACATCTAGTTCCTCGTGAATACCTTCTTCAACTGTTCTACTAATAATAAGCGATATCGAACCTTTGGGAACCGTACCATTTCTGCCATAAAATTCCGGGTTAGTAAGATAAATTCGTGCAGCATAATAAGTTGTTGTCGTAGAACTCAAACGGATCCACGGATGACCATCAATATAGCAAGCATAGTGACTTAAGTAACGAGTATCCTCAGAGAAAATACCCTGATGACCATTGTAGTCAATTTGTCCATTTAAATCAGTCACCATAAAAGTGCTGCCGTGATTAATAGTTAATAATGGAGAACCAACACTGATTCGCATATTCTTTTCCTAGTAAAATTTTGAATTTGTAACTTTAAATTTTGATATTTATTTCAATGTCTATGATTGTTAGACAATTCATACAGTTAATTTAGAAAGTAAATGTGACTAGAAAGTGATATGCTCAGACAATAGAATAATGAGCTACGAATGTCTATATACTGGAGAAAGAAAAATTAAGCTTAAAAAATTAAATATTTTACTTCTCAAGCAGGATGAATGCAGCTTTGATAATCTAGTAAGTTATCAAAACAGTACAGTAGATACCAGTCTGAAAGGATTAGCATTTACTGTCACATTTAATTCATATTTATAAACAATCATAGAAATTTAAGTAGTGCCTATGTATTATATGAATACTAAAAAAACTCGCATACTATTACAAGAATGGTTCAAAATTACTTTATTCGCATTTTTATTCCTAAGCGTAATCACTGTATTAATGCTTGTACTGTTTACAATTATAAGAGTACCGACTTTTACAATCGGTAGTAATATTTTTTGGCTGTTACGATGGCATTATGAACCAGGTATAAAATTTGCAATACAGTTTAATCCTATATCTTTATTTATTATTGCAGCTATTATTGGCTTTATTGGACTTTGGCTAAGAGCAAACAAGCTTACAGAATATAGAAGGAGTCAAAGACGATGAAACTTGGGCAATGGATGGGATTATTTTCGCTTATCGCTTCACTTTATATACTCTGGCAAATTCGCGAGTTACTATTATTATTTTTTACTGCTGTAGTCCTAGCAGTAGCTATTAATCAGCTGGTTCGGCGCCTAACTCAGTTTGGTATAAAGCGTATATGGGCAGTATGGTTAAGTTTACTTATAGTAATAACACTGTTTACAGGTGTTTTATTTTTGATTTTACCCCAATTTGTCCGCCAGTTTCGTGAATTATTATTGCTTTTACCAACAGGAGCAAACCAAATTCAACAAAGTCTCAATTGGTTAGAGCAGCGACTAAATGGATGGGACATAGAAATTCCTGATATAGATGTGTTACTTCGGCAAATTCAGCCTTTAGCCACTAATTTTATAACACAAGCTTACACTTTATTTTCAACTTCAATTACCGTATTTTTACAGTTTTTATTAGTAATAATTTTGACAATCATGTTACTAATTAATCCTCAACCGTATCGCAAAGGTTTTGTAAGGTTTTTTCCTGGGTTTTATCGCTCACGGGTTGAAGAAATTTTATCAAAGTGTGCAGAAGGTTTGGGAAGTTGGACAATTGGAGCTTTGATTGAAATGTTGTTTATTGGGCTTCTGAGTGGAATTGGTTTATTGGTTCTAGGAGTTCCATTAGTACTTGCTCATGCCGTTTTAGCTGGGTTACTCAATTTTATTCCTAATATTGGTCCAACTTTGAGTGCTGTTTTACCTATGACAGTTGCTTTTCTTGATGAGCCTTGGAAAGCAGTTGCTGTGTTAATATTATATATTATTATTCAGAATATTGAAAGTTACTGGCTAACACCGACAGTTATGGCAAAGCAGGTAGCTTTATTACCAGCGGTCACTTTAACTTCGCAGCTTTTCTTTACCACTTTTTTTGGAGCTTTAGGATTATTGATGGCATTACCTCTCACAGTAGTTGTTAAAACATGGATAGATGAAAGTTTATTTAAGGATATTCTTGACAGATGGCAACAGGCGCCTTCATAAATAATTTATTATTATAACTACTATATAATATTTTTATTGGAGGATAATTTGGAAAATAATCTTAGGCAACGCTTCCGTAATTTTAGGAGCAAACAACTTCAAAAAGTTGAACCTCAACAAATACAAAATGAACTGCAAGAAGAATCAACTTTAGATTTATCTTACCTAGCTTTAATTGTTGCCTCGTGCGCCATTGCGACTTTCGGTTTACTATCTAACAGTGCCGCTGTCATTATCGGCGCCATGATTATTGCTCCTTTAATGTTACCAATCCGTGGGTTTGCATTTGGTGCCTTACAAGGAAATATTGCCTTATTTCGTCAGGCTTTAGTTTCTTTGTGTATAGGTATTTTGCTAGCAATTATAATTTCTTACTGTTTGGGAAAGCTTGTAGGTCTTCCTACTTATGGTAGTGAAATATTAGCACGTTCTAGCCCTAATTTATTAGATTTAGGGATTGCTGTAGCAGCAGGTGCTATTAGCGGATACGCAAAACTTGAGCCGAAAATTTCAGGTAGCTTGGCAGGTACAGCTATTGCTGTTGCTTTAATGCCTCCAATATGTGTAGTAGGTTTAGGATTAGCACAGTTAAAGTGGTCGTTAAGTTTAGGAGCAACACTGCTTTTTTTAACTAACTTGCTAGGTATCGCTTTGTCGTGTATGTTGACATTTTTGCTAGCAGGTTACATATCAATGAAACGGGCACAAAAACCTCTTCTTTGGACTGTAGCTTTAACTACAATTTTGTTAATTCCTTTAGGTGTAAGTTTTACTCGATTAATTAGACAGGCACAATTAGAAGCTAGTGTACGACGAGCATTATTAAATAAAACTGTAACTTTTCAGAGATTACAACTACTTAATAGCGAAACTAACTGGTTAACAAATCCACCAGTAATCCGCTTAAGTGTGCGAGCGAAAGAACCTGTAACTCCTAGACAAGTAGAATTACTAGAAGAATTTATTGTCAAACAGATGGGACAGCCTTTTATTTTAGTTTTTGAAGTTGGTCAAATTGAAGAAGTAAGAAGTCCTAATTAACTAGCTTTTTGATTGACAACCTTACAAAATTAATGACATGGAGTACTAGTGTTCCATGTCATTAGTTTTGGGGTGTAGGATAAACCCTTTTGAGCTTAATTCTAGCGTCCTCTTTTCGGAAGCG
>NZ_RSCL01000059.1 GCF_003991905.1 Dulcicalothrix desertica PCC 7102
CACGAGCTTAAAGTTTTGGGAACTGAACCATACTGCTGCCTGAATCCTTGCTGTTTTGTCGGCGCCCCCTGAACGCTTACGAATATTTTGGCGCAGAAGCGCCGACCAAAACGAAAAAGACGGACTAACCAAAAGTGTTTGATAAATCCGTCATCTAGCGTTTTTGATAATATTTATTATGACAGAAATTCAGCAACTAAACAAGCTTGAAAGAATGCTTAATAGCTTTGGTGTACAATGCAATCCTCGTCAAACAGCCAAAGGTGAAGTAGTTCTCCCTATCCGTTATAAAGGAGAAGGATTTACTGCTGTTCTCTCTTGTGTAGGAGGAAACCCAACCGAAGAGTGGTGGGGTAAATGTGGCGCCACAGTACAAAAACGAATTAAAGAGCATTTCCAAGCTTTCATTGCTGTCGATTCATTATAACAATACGTAGCACTTCATAAAGAAGTGCTATATATTTTTTAAATCTCTATTTCTCTGACCTTGTTAAGCTCCATACCTAAATAGCTATGTTTTTGAGAAAGATTACGGTCATCGGCGAAGGGGTCAGTTCCATCAATCAACTCTTGCCACAATGGCACCCCATCACCATCTAAATCGCTTTTTAATATCGTCTCCTTTGCTACTGAAGAAATTCCTTGCCTAAGTAACCAATATACTAAAGATTCAACGAACTCTTTGGAGCAATTATCTTCTGCTAAATTCACAAGTAATTTTTCAGCATCTTGCTCCGTCATTTTTGAAGGTTTGCGTAATCCAAGACTCCTTAAAAATCCAGTTAAAACCTCGTCTTCTCTCTCTGTACCCGCATCAGTATTTGCTATTTTATCTAAATGTTCAAAAACACTTTTCTTAGATAACTGTTTATCCATAATCTGTAATTTTAATTTATTTAACGCGGAGCTAACGCTCTAACGTTGTTGACACCATAATAACGGATTACAAATATGCCTATAAAATTATACTGGGGTGAAAATGAATTCCTGATAAATCGTGCCGTTCAACAATTGTTACAAACGGTGTTGGATAAACAATGGGTAAGTTTCAACTATACGGAGTATTTACCAGAATCAAAAGAAACCATCTACCAAGCTTTTTCTAACTTAATGACAGCACCAGTAGGGAGTGGGGGAAGGTTAGTACACTTAACTAACAGCTATTTGCTGGGAGTTTGTCCGGAGGAAATTTTGTTGCAGTTAGAACGTATTTTACCGAACATCCCTGAAACCAATGTGCTGCTTATAACCAGCACTAATAAACCTGATGGTAGGAACAAGTCGGTTAAACTGCTATTGGAGTATGGAGAAGTAAGGGAGTTCGCTCTAATCCCCCAATGGCAAACGGAAGCATTAACGCACCAAGTTCGCGCGCTTGCTCTTGAAATTGGTGTAACTTTAACATCAGATGGTTGTAAGGAATTGGTCGAATCAACTGGTAACAATACAAGACTTTTGCGGAACGAATTGGAGAAACTAAGTATTTATGCTTCAGGTATACCTGTAAATGCTGAAGTGGTAGCTTCCTTAGTAAACAATGGCGCCAGTAATAACCTGCTACTTGCTAATGCTATTCGTTTAGGGAACGTCTCGGAAGCTTTGGAACTACTGGAAAACTTAATAAGAAGCAACGAACCTGCTTTAAGGATAGCCTGCACACTAGTAACAATGTTCCGCACTTGGCTAGTAGTCAAACTGATGGTTGCTAGCGGGTGTAAAGATGATGGGGAAATCGCAAAAGCAGCAGAACTAAAAAACCCCAAGCGACTTTACTTTCTCCGTCAGGAAATTACTTGCCTAAGTTTAAGCAGGCTAAAAAATGCGCTCAAAATCTTACTGGAGCTTGAGTTAATGCTTAAAAGTGGCAACGATGAAAAACTCGCCCTTCAAACCCAAATTATTCAGCTTTGTAATACCATCGTATGAATCTTTTTAACAATACTCAAGTCCTTGAGCGCGCGGTGGAAGTTGTAAACTATCAAAAATCAAGCTCTAAACTCTCTACAGTAGTAGGACAAACGCTGGCAATATCGCTACTCGAAGGAGCGATACACAGCCAACACAGTACTTCGCGTATCGCCCCAGCGTACCTGTTCATTGGTTCAGACGGAGTAGGGAAATCTCTAACAGCTAGATGTTTCATTGCTGAGGCTTTTGGTATTCACAAAATCACTAATCATCCTGATGTGCTATGGGTAGAACCAACATATCTGTTTCAAGGGGAGTTGTTGAAGGAAAGCGAACTCATTGATAATGGAGTGCAGCGAAAAGTTAAACCTCAAATTCGTATAGAGCAAGTTCGAGAAATTACTCAATTCCTCTGCCACTCTCCTTTGATGGCGCCCAAATCCGTGGTCATTATTGAGGAGGCGCACCAGATGAATCAAGCTGCTGCGAATGCCTTACTCAAAACTTTGGAAGAATCGAAAATAGCAACTATTATATTGCTCTCTTCTCAGCCACAAAAACTACTACCTACTATCATTAGCCGTTGTCAACAAGTTCCTTTCCACAAACTTAATAGTACAAATATGGCGATAGTACTAGAGAAATTGGGGCGCCAAGACATTCTAAACAATCCCACTGTCATGGCACTTGCCGCTGGTAGTCCTGGTCAGGCAATCACACATCATAACCAGTTGCAATTGATACCGCAATCTATACTCGATGCTCTCCTTACTCCGCCAACAACAGCATTACAAGCTATTCAAATTTCTAAACAAATAGAAGCAACATTGGACTTTCAGCAACAACTTTGGCTGCTTGATTATCTACAAAACCGATGGTGGAGTTGCTTAAGTAGTACAGATTGGTTGTCAAAATTAGAGTTAGCCAAAACTGCGATGTTGAAATCAGTCTTACCAAGATTAGTTTGGGATGTTACGTTACTTCCTGTTTCTTAATCAAACCTAAAACTCCCTGATACTTTAGGGGAGTTTTAGCTTATTTAGCTATCAAAAATGAAATTTTTCGCAGCAATAGGCAAAACAGACTACATTAAAATTAACGGATATAAAAGAGGCATTTGGGAATTTTTAGAGCATCAACCTGACGGATGGTTATGCTCAATAGCGTTCAATCAAGCTGTAATACCTCATCACAGCCAAATTCTTTGGGACTGCGGCGCCTATACTTATAGACATCTAGATGTCCCGATGTTAGGTAAAAATTTGGTTACGCCACATTGGGCAATTCACCAATATAAAAAGCGTAGTAGAAGTGGGGATATTATTGTCGCTCCTGATTCTTTGCTGTTGGGTAAGAATTTAGAAACACGTATTCGCTTTAATTATGAAAGTGCTAGACAATTTATCGAACTATCCAAAAAGCTTGAAGGCAGAATTGCAATGGCTGTAGTGCATGGGGTTTCGATAGAAGCGAGAATTGAAAGAGCGTTGGATTTATATAACTTTGGCTACAGAGCAATAGGGATAGGAGGTTTAGTAGCAACTGCTTCTAACAAACAATACAACACAAAAATTATCAAAATAATTACTCAAGAATTACGTCAATTGCCAGAACCAATCTGGATTCATGTGTTTGGCTTATCTTCTCCAGCATACGCGCGCGTCTTTGATGACATTAACATTACTAGTTTTGATGGAGCTTCGCATTTTAAAGAAGCATTTATTGCTGGCTCATTCTTCCTAATCAAAGGAGAGCGTTTAGTAAAGTATAAAGCCAGCAAACCACATGAAAATCCAACTGTTCCACTATGCAATTGTCTATGCTGCCAAACCTTAAGACGATATGGATACGAAACTCGGAGTTTTGGAGTATGGCAAAATAATTTAGGTAGAGCAGTTCATAACCTCAACCAGCTACTTATTGCTCAAAAAAATACTGAAAATCAAAATAAATCCAATTATAAACAACTATCTTTGATTATAAACGATTGTATTAGTTCGGCATAACCTCCTATTTAAAAGGGCGCAAAAGCGCTAATAAAAGAAAATTACCAAAGGTAAAATACTATGAACGAACAATACGTAAATCAAGTTCAAATTATTGGACGTGTAGGACAAAATCCCGAAACTAAATATTTTGAATCAGGCGCCGTCAAATCTGCCATAACCATTGCAGTCAAAGCACCTTACAAATCAGATAACCCTCTTTGGTTTGATGCTGAGTGCTGGGGAAGTATTGCAGAAGTTTGTGCCGAGTATGTAAAGAAAGGTTCAACAATTGGTATTAATGGTGAACTTGTGTTAGAACAATGGAACGATAAAAACACTGGTGAAGAACGCTACAAACCTCTAATTCGTGTCAGCAACCTAGAACTCATTAATTCTCCTCGAAACAACTCTTCAAGCGAAGAACAAGCTGAATCGAATAATGAGCATAGCCAATTAGTTAACGCTAATTTCTAATGTAACCACCAAAATACCTCGCGTTTGTTCTGATAATAATGCGAGGTATTTTGGTTTTTATGTGCGCTCAAGCGCATTTATTAATTGAAAAAACAATAATTTTCAGGCACAAATTATGATTAGCTCTACTCATACTATTCGAGTTATTTCCCTAAACGAAGCTTTTGACAAGCAAGGAGTAAAAATTGCTTATGGGCAATGTGCTTTCTCTCACTATTCCAAAGATGGAGTAGTAGAAGACAAGGTTGCCTACAGAGCAAAAGGCGCCGCAGCAGTCAGTATTGCCGAAGCTGGTATAGGCGCCAGTGGAGTAGCAATGGGCTATATAGATTTAGAGATAATAGATTCTGGTCGTGGATATAAACAAAAGAAGCCTACTTTAGTCATCCGTACCTTCATCCTCACTAACACTACAAAACTCTCTTCTGTTCCCACTCCTTCTATAACTTCTCAAGAAACACAAAATCATAAAGAGCTAGTTGGCGCCGTTGCAGCAGTTGCATCTAAAAATGGCTACTTAAATATTGCTGACGACTCTAGCATACCTTTTTAAAGTAGGTAAATGAACAAACGTTTCAATTCAAATTAATATTTTTCTACAAATGCTTCCGTTTTATTCCGGAGGCATTATATTTTTTATCACTTAGAAGTAGTTATAATTAATACAAAAAAAATGATTTGCTATATTTATAACAAGAGCAATGCCACTATTTGTCCGTAAAACAATAGTTGCTATTATAACGTAATTTATCAGGATTAATCTCAAATTGAATATTAACCATACTTCGTTTTTCGGGCAATTCTTTGGCATCTAATATATAACCGTCGGTTTTTAACTCCTCAATAGTTCGCCACAAAATTTGATTATTTCTAGATACATTGCTACCGAATAAATCTAAATTTTTGAATAAATACCGTCTAGAAATAAGCAAATGTTTACCATTAGTTAATTTATCCCTTCTCATTCGGTTAGCAAGGTAAATTATCAACTTCATCTTGTAATCATACCTAGCATTATTGCCTTGCTTTTGCTTGATGTCGATATTGTCAGAAAGTTCCACATAGTCTCCCGTTCGCTCCAGTCCATCAAAAAATTCTAATGCTATCGTATAAGCATCCGCTAATTCATAAGTGTAATCAGCTGCTTTAGCCAAATCAAAGTTCCGGGGCAAATTGTCTATTTCATAACCTTGAATACGGATAATGCTTTTGACAACAACCTTAGCTCCTTTATTCTTACCTTTGATTAATGAACGAGCAAACACTAATTCAATCCTGTGGAGAGCCACTAAATCTTGGTTAAGTTGCGAGCGCAATCTTGCAGTAAAATAACCTTTTTGAGTAGGCTTATAGCCTAAATTCTCTAATAACTCGTTAGACCGAAAAGAAACTACACGACTATTTCCCTGCTCTCGCGCTTTTCTATACAGAAAAAACAAAATACTGACTTGTCTTGTATTCAGAAAAGTAATCAGTGCGGAAAACAAGCGCTGAATGCGGCGATCTTGAATCTTCTCAAGTCCTTTACTAATTCCTTCGTCAGTAAATGCTTTCAAATCAAAATTAGGATATTGGTCTTTTATATTTTTCCACTCCTCTTTAGAAATCTCATCCACTCGAACACGACGGCTAACAGCTACTTCGCTGTCTTCCAACGGGTCACCCTTAACATGCACTTCCAAAAAGTAACCTTCTGCGTCCATTTGAAAAATAGGTGGTTGGACATCAGGATTTGCAATTGAAGCTGCTGCCCTTGGCAATATCATCATCAGTTCTCCGTCAACCTGGAAAACAGTGTCTTTTTTACTCATACACACCCTCACTATATATATTGTCGTTTCGACAAATATTACCAAGCTTTGTGCTGCTGTACTCAAAAAGACACATGCTGTCTTTAACGAATCTTAACAATCATTTGTGAGTCCGGCGTATGATTTTTAGGGTTTCTTTTGTGAGTCCGGCGTATAGTTTCGTTTGTGAGTCCGGCGTATATTACCTCCTAAATGTTTGTGAGTCCGGCGTATAGTTTCCTAAGTAGTTTATTTTAAATTTTATACATATTCATCAGTGATGCAAAGTTTTTAGCTACTGATTATACGTTACTTTATATTTATTAAGGTATTTATTAATACATATCAATAATATATGTTACCCCTATTTTGTTTGTGAGTCCGGCGTATAGTTTTATTTGTGAGTCCGGCGTATAAGTTGTTTGTGAGTCCGGCGTATAAGCGATTTTGACCCCTTGCAAACAGCTATTTTCGGTGGTAAGTTCTGATCTCAAGGTTTGCTGTTCGATTACCGACCCTAAAGCATAAAAATGCAACTTAACACTACGCAGCGGCTACTGCGAGTTAAAAGGAGGGTTAAAAACTGTAAATGCAGTTTTTATCTTTTTTAAAGATTGTGATGCTTCCTAAGTCCGGGAAGCTAGTTAGATAGAACTTTGTTTTCTTCTAAAAGACGACCAACCGTTCTTGGTGACATTTCTGGTAAACCTTTTTGCTTTGCTGCTTCAGCCACTTGCTTGTTGTGCTGGTAAGTATTTGCACCTGGTTGACGAGTTTTGCACCACTCGCTGATTTCCACTATTTTGGAGACTTCTGTTTTGGCTTTTACTTTTTTAGGGCGCCCCATGCCACCACCAAGAATTTCCTCGACCTTAGCAACTGCATCATCCCAGGTCTGTGGTTGTAGCTTGCTTGCAACCCATCTTTTTTTCCATTTTGATATTGAATGGTCTGTAACCTTAGCATCTTGGGCTATTTTTGCCCATTTTTCACCCGCATTAAGCATTAGCAGTATCTTTACTCTTCTTTTTACTTCTGTACTACTGGTGATTGCTACATGCTCCAATGCTTTTTTTTCAATAGGACTTAGTGCTAAGGGAGGCATCTTATTTATCACCTCTTTTTTCTGTACTCTTTTGCAAAACCATTTGATATCTGATATACTTTCTGTGTAAGAGTAACTTCAACCAAATACTCAATCAAAGCCCTGTTCCACCAAGGCTCTGATAAAGGAGACAACTTTACCTATTCATTGAATAGGACTAAATTGTTTCGTTCAACCAACCTAACACTTATCATATCATGATTACACCAGATTTGGCACATCTACCCTCAGCTAGATGCAACGTATCTCATAATTTATTTCATAGAGATATCTTAACAAGACTTAACGAAGTTGTCCACGATGGGAGTCGATATTGTCGAGAGTGATGAGTTGCTCTGTTGAGTAACCTTAAGACGAACTTTCATTCTTATGGTCGAGGCAGAACACTGGGAAGTGTTTACACGCTAATAATTTTGTATTTGTTTTAAAAATTAACATAGGCTTAAGAATTTCCGCATTTGGGTTGGTTTAACTTTCCCAAACAAGTCCGAATTTCATGTGTTTAATAAATGCCTAATTACAAGGCTTTCAATCCCCATTTAAACAATCGGAGGGCTGTATGAATACAAATCATACAGAAACAAAGTACTTCAATTCAAGTGATTTAGTCTTACATACTGAGCTACTACGTATATATGGAAACACTGAAGAAAAACTTGATTTGCAGCTAGATATTGAAGCAAATGGCATTATGGTGCCATTAGTAGTATCAACACGTACACTAATTAATACAGTTGTTTCTGGTGGGCGCCGCTTGCGCGCAGCAATTGTCCTTGATATCGATTCTATACCAGTAATTTGCTACCCATTCCCTTCGGAGCAAGCAGAAAAGCACTTCATACTATCCGCCAACCGCAACCGACCGAAGACAAAATACCAACAACTCATTGAGGGTAAGGAGTGGGAATTACTTGAAAAACAAGCAGCAGCAATAAGGCGCCAATCTGGACTTGAGCAACGCTGGAAGAATAAAGATGCTGAAAAATCGGGCATCGATGATGACAATCATGACTATTATCCAGTAGTGCTTTTATCTGATTGGAGTGGGTCACGTGACCCACTCCAATCAGATAAAAAACAGCGTGCGACAGATAAGGTTGGTGAACGTATTGGGATGTCCAGACGAACTTACGAAAGAGCCAAACCTATTATTGAGAAATGTGAAAAACTACGTCATTTAGGTAAGGAAATTGAAGCTGCTGCACTTGAAGCGTACTTGGAATCAGCAGGAATCAATCCAGTCGCGAATCTATTGAAGGCACCAAACTGCGACGAAGTGTTGAGTTTAGTCAGCAGTGGAAAAGCAAAAACAATTCAATCTGCATTGTTAAGGGCAAACCGTGTCCATAGAGTAAGCGCAGTGGTAGAGGGGGCGATATTCTTCTTCCCTGATAAGTTGTTACGTAAACTAACTTATTACCATTCAGGTCGCGTAGTCAGAATTGCTAACGCCATCGCCACGGTATGCTTCCGAGATAAATATGATGACGACCTACACGAGCATCAATACAAATGCTCGGAGCTACTCACCTTGGATAAGGAAGGTGAAACACATGACCAGATTCGCTTACGTGACCGCATACATCGATTAATCGCCAGTGAATATTCCACAGCAACTGACCGATACCTATTAAATCGATTATTAGGCACCGTAGTTTGTACACGTGAGGAAGTTGACTGGATCGAAATTATTGAATGGCGAATTGCAGGAAAAACGCTCGCAGGGGTAGGTGAGAGATGAAATTCCCGCGCACTTCACGTTTTGAGTATTGCCCCATCTGCGGTAGACAAAAACCGGATTGTGGCTGGAAACCGGATGACAGAAATTTTCGGTTTTGCATGAATACCCATGATGCCTACAGTACACCTCCTGGCTGGAAGTTTGTGGGTCTGACTAGTGGTGGTCAATGGGGGATGTTTGTACCCGATGATGGACGCTCATATACAGAAGCTGAACGTATTGCTTATAGAGAGCGATGGCAGCAGCTTCAAGTAGAACGTCGCAAACTACATGCTGAGTCTTTGGATGAAAGTGAGCGTCATCGCCAACATAGTAAATTAATTAACCAATTACCTCTTAAACCTCAACATCATGATGACCTCAAACGTCGGGGATTATCGGATGAATTAATACGCGCGGGGTTATTTCGTAGTATCGACCAATACCAAAAGCTGGATTTTGAAGTATCGTATCGTCTTGCAGGTGTAGGAATAACTGGTAAAAGCCTGACTAATTTCACTACTGGATATATGGTTCCGGTATGGAACGAGTACTTTCAAATCGTTGGTTATCAAATTCGTAATGATAACCCAGGTGATGATAATCCTAAATATTTTTGGGCAAGCAGTAAATCTAATAAGAAGAGAAATACAGGCGCCAGTGTTCATTTACAAAATGGTGAACTTCCCCTCACATTCTGCGTACCTATGCGTGTTCATAGTCTAATATCGAACAACACAAATTTAAGTAAAAACTTTTTTGAAAGTGCAGAACCATTACAAAATCAACATTTGTTTGCTAAAAATCATGAAAGTGAAAACCAGCATGAAGATGCAAAATTGAGATTGAAATATATAATGCTTGCTGAGGGTATCCTTAAACCCTATATACTTGCCCAACTACGTGATTGTTTATGTATCGGCGCCGCAGGTGGTAACTTTGCAGGCAGTCCTCAAACATTGAAGCGATATATTGAAGCTGCATCACGGTTTCTTGATGGCACGAAACAAGTTGTACTATGGGCTGATGCTGGCGCCGTTGTGAACAAGCAAGTAATGCGGCAGTACAAAAAAACTTATCAGTTGTTGAGGAAATGGGGTTATGAATTGCGGATTGCTTGGTGGGGACAAGTTGATAAATCTTGCCCTGACCCTGATGAATATACTGGTAACTATGAACTGCTATCTTGGAATCAATTTGAAAGTTTGTCACGTAATCCGTTGCAGTTTTGGGATGGTGTTAAGCACCAATTAGATAAGTTACGTCGTGTATTTAAAGAAAAACGAGGATTTGACAAACAACTAAATACGGATAAAAAGCAAGTAATTGTAAACAATCTTAATTATCAAGTCGGCAATTTACCTAATTATGATGAATATGTTCAACTTGGGTGTCCGAAGATAATTTACCAAGCATCGGAAAGGTTTACCTTGTGGTTGGAAGCAACGAGCAAGGGATGGCACCATATATTTGATAAATCAGTGCCAGGTCTGGGTAAGTCGCATACAGCCGGTAGTTTGAAAGCTGCGGAATTTGATAGCATCAACCAATTGTTTTATCTTGCTGCTGACCATCGCAACCCAACTACGGTAACGGTTGAGGAAAATTTTGTTGATTTAATACCACGTCATAATGGTTTGGAGATTGACAACACACGTAAGACACCGTTAGGTAAATCATATTTGGTAAGACCAACTAGTAATGCTGATGGAAACAAGCTTACGAAGTCTAATTGTTTTCGTGAACATATGTTTCGGTCACTTGCCGCTAAAAACATACAAAATATTGAGAGTAACGATAATCCGATATGTGGTGGTTGCCATCTTAGCAATGCCTGTCCAAACAATATCGGTGATGGGTTTGGATTCCGTTTTTTACGAACAAGGTCGTTAAAAAATCCGCAAGTGCGCGCGCATCCTGATAGTATGCCGAGCATTGAGGATTATCAGTATGACAAGTGTGGTGTGATATGGGATGAAGTATCTCAATTAATGCGAACACGTACTAAAATCGAAGTTCGTTTTGATGATTTTAACCAAACTGTTGGTCAATTAGCGCTTGCGGCGCCTGAAACTTATAACAAGTTGAAACCAGTATTACTACAATTATCAAGTTTATTTACACCTGGTAAAAAGCCGGAAGTAGAAAGTACGAAACTTCCGACTTCCCCTCGTTATGGTTTTAGTGATATTCAAGTTCGGCAAATAATCGGAAAATTGCCCGACTGCTTAAGCGATATAATTGAAGACTTGTTACCAGCCCTGACACCTGACTTAGCATTTCTGATTGAAAAATCGGATAGTCTTGATATTTCGGTTGGTACAAAACAAGATAAAGCACGCGGTAGGCAGATAAATAAGTTGTTGCGCGGTGAGAATTATAAAGATGTCAAGCAGCAATTGAACTCGGTTAGCTTAAATTGGTTAGTACCACTGTTGGAAGTCTTGGGCAATTATATTGATGGCGCTCTTGCTTTTGAGAAAGGAGTACTATCAATACATACAGCAGATTATCGACATAGGGATGTAGCGCGCGCAGCTAAATTCAACATTTATTTAGATGGCACAATGGATGTGCGACATCTAGCATTGAAGCTACATACAGATGTTGAAGACATATTAGTTGTTGAACAAGCATTGCCAAGTTATGAGAATTTAACGGTTGTACATGTAACCGGAATGGGAACGCTGGGTAAGGATAGACGTAAGCAATCAATGTTGCCGCGCGTGTTAGCGTTGCGTGATGGAATTATAAATAATCACAACGACAAGAAAGTTAATTTTATTGAACGTAAAATACATGCCTTACCTGGGGATGGTTATCATTTTAGAGATGGACGTGGTGTAAATAGATTTTTAGATACGCAAGTACTAGTTTCATTAGGTGTACCTTATTCCCATATAGGGGAAATGGCAGCAGAATATCAGATACTGACAGGCGAACAAATTGATTTAGATATTTGTAGTGCTGATGTACCAAATCAATTTAGTAAGCTAGAATTTAATAAAGGCTATGATAATGATAATCAATTAACATTTCAACAGTTTATTGATGGGATGGTACGTGCTGAGATATCTCAGGAAGGGGGAAGACTGCGTTCACATTTACGACTGCATGAAAAATTAACTTATTATTTTGTTGGTGATTTTGACATATCCTTCATCAAGGATGAACTGCCTGGATGTAAGTTTGTTTCCATGCGTGCGATTGAAATAGCTGTTGAAGCTGCTCAATATGGAGAGCAAACACAATATGCGATTATTAAATCATTAGGCGAACACATATTAAAGGGTAAACATTATGTAACGCAATCAGACGTAATGCTTGGCATGTCGGAACCTGTGACTCAAGGGCGAATATCTCAAATTGCCAGTGATTTGAACCTTGAAGGTGGATGGTGCCAGTTGCGTCAAACAGCAATTGATTTGATTGCATCACTGAATACAAAAAATGTTGTTCTTAATTTAGACGAAGACTCAGAATGGTTGAAAAGTATTTATCTGCCGTTGATTGGTGAAGAAAGCGTACGGGATATGATAGCCAATTTGCTGGAAGTAGCCAGTATAGTTGGTATTAAGTTTAGAGATATATTAGCTGCTACAAGTATTGAAGTTAGAATCAAGTTATTAACGGTTGTATTTACGGCTATTGCGAAGATAACAGGCGGATTGGAATGGTTAGTTGAGGATTCAATATTAGTGCTTAATGATACGTCTTAGTATGAAATTGTATAAGTAGAGAGATTTATAACGAATACTGAATGTAATGGGTAGTTGATTCTCTTAAGGACTCCTAAGTGATAAAATATCCAATTTTTTTTGTGGACTGGGCATCCTTGTCTGGTCTAGATATGCAATGGGTAAGGATGCTCAGAATAAGCCTTTGAGATGTTCTTCAAGGGTTAGTTTTCTTTATTTCACTAGATTGCTATACATTTTTAACTAACGTTCTTCCATCATTCTTCTTTATTAATAATTGAATGTGATTTTAACACCTCACAAATAAAGCTTTAAACTAGCTTTATTTTATAATCATGTAAATTATTACTGTCTTACCAAACGCTTCTATTATTAGCGTCATAAATTATTTGCAAGCATTTAATAATTTGCAATAGTTTCTTGGTGACAAAGCTCAAACAACGCAAAATTCTTATTAAATTGGTACTTTGCTCCGATTTCTTGAGTGCATGTGATTGTTTTATTGCTAAAGTTGTGTAGATTTTGAATTAGTTATTGAAAATACTTAATTAACTTGTATTTTTTGTTTCGTTATTTTTCAAATAACACAACTCTGTATTTTTAACCTTAAACCTACATTCCGCACCCAACTGTCACAAGCTCATTAGTACTAAATAAATTTCAACAAAATAGTACTAAAGAGCTATGACAATAAACAATATTTCAGGCTTAATGATAATTATTTTTATTATACTCAGGCAATAGTAGAAAATAATTTTGGCTCTCAAAATGCGAAAATTGAAACAGAAATCGTGAATGAGGGTTCTCTAACTATGTTTAATATAGAAAATACGAAAATACAAAACATCGACCACTTAGGAATTGTTGCAGGAATAGTAGATTCTATCGGTTTAGTAGAAATAATTAATAATTTTGTACCTCAAGAGCAAAGTGAAAAAGTTAGTGCGGGGCATGTTGTTAAAGCAATGATTTTAAATGGGTTAGGATTTGTAGCTCAACCTCTATATATGTTTCCAAAATATTTTGAAACAATACCATGCGAACATCTCCTAGGAGAAGGAATAAAACCAGAGTATCTGAATGATTATAAGCTTGGTAGGGTTATGGATAAGTTATTCATAAAAGGATTGTCAAGTATTTTTCTAGCTATTAGTATTAATGTCATTCAGAAATTTAAAATATCAACTTCAACATCACACCTAGATTCATCATCAATGCATGTGCATGGAGAGTATAAATCTTCATTTCCAGAAGTCATCTTTGAAAAATCAAAAGGTAAAAAGAATCTGAAAAAACAAAAAGACGAAGAAGGACAGGAAGAGAAAGAGCTAGGAAATGAGAATATAGAATCGAAGCAAGCAATAAATATAACATATGGTTATTCTCGTGACCATAGACCAGACCTAAAACAGTTTTTAATGCAATTAATAAGCAGTGGAGATGGAGATATACCAATATTTTTTCAGTCAGCATCAGGCAATCAAGTAGATTCATCATGTTTTGGAGAAATAGCAGCTAACTACAAAAAACAAATTAACTTTGATAGTTTAGTAGTAGCAGATTGTGCATTATATACTGAACAAAACATTGAGAAGATGTCTGGGATTAAATGGCTATCAAGGGTGCCTTTAAGTATAAATGAAGCAAAGCTTTTAGTATCAACAATACCAGAATCAGAATTTTTAGAATGTGAATTAAAAGGATACTTATATGTAGCTAAAAGAGTTACTTATGCTGGGGTAGAGCAAAGATGGTTAGTTGTTCAAAGTCAAGAAAGAAAAAAGTCAGATTTAGAGAAACTCTCAAAAAAAATTGTCGAATCATTTGAAAAGACGAAAAGAGATTTAAAAAAATTGTCGTTAGAAGAGTTTGCTTGTGAGGCAGATGCGGTTAAAGCATTATCAAAATTATCTGAAAAATTCAAATATCATCAAATTTTAGAAAGTCAAGTCACTACAATCAAAAGCAAGAAACAAAAGCTACCATCAAATCAGCAAGCTACTGTTTATCAAATTTCGGCAACATTCACAGAGAATGAAGATAAGATTAATCAGGATACTTTGAGTGCTGGGCGCTTCATACTTGCAACTAATGTTTTATCTGAAAGTGAATTGCCTAACAGTGTAATGATCTGCGAATATAAAGCACAACAATCATGTGAACGAGGATTTTCTTTTCTTAAAAACCCATCATTTTTCGCTGATAGCGTTTATTTAAAAAGTCCAGAAAGAATAGAAGCATTGGCGATGATAATGGGCTTGTCTTTATTAGTTTACACTTTAGCGCAGCGACAAATACGTTTAGCTCTGTATGAATCACAGTTAAAAATTAAAAATCAGCTAGGAAAACTGATAGATAATCCGACATTAAAATGGATATTTCAGTGCTTTCAATCAATTCATCTAGTTACATTTAATGACGAGAAGCAAATATCTAATTGGAACCAAGATAGAGACCTTATAATTAAATTATTTCTTCAAGATTGTCACCGCTACTACCAAGTTCTAATATAATTGTTGTCTATATTTTATATTTTGACATTTAATACTTCTACTGTTTTGAGCTATTTCTATTTTTATGGCTCTTCGTATTGACATGATTAATTATACTCTATTTTGATTAATGTATTATAAAAAGCCTTCTAATTAAATCTCATAATAGACGTGAATCTATTAATTTGATTATAAAGTAAATTTCAATCTTATTGACAAGCGTTGAGAATTAGCTACAAGCTCAAGCTTTAGCTTTTCCCCTGTCTTTTAATGCTTTCTGTTATTTTGAAGTATTATTTTATTCTTTAAGCGTAGATTTATTCTCAGTAATTACCGAATTGTGACAGTTGGGTGCGGAATGTGGGTTAAATATTAATATTAGTTTTGTAATAGTTTTTGTAACTGCAAAACTAATTTTTATGAAACTCTAATTGTTTACGATAAATCTAAATTTATATCGATTATTTTTGTTATGAATTTAATCTTTGTTGTTTAACAAGATAATTTTAAATATGTAACGATATATATACTGCTAATGTTTAAGCGTTGTATCTGTAATTTAAAATTTATAAATATTTGAAAATAATGTATCTGTATGTGGTATATGCTTATCCTGCAAAAATGAATTAATTATATCGATGGTTTTTATTACACGTGAGGTGATAATGCCATCATATACACTCTTTATTCGGTTAACCGAACCTTTTTATCCGTGTTAATACTACTTAGTTAACTCTTATTGGTATTTAATGTTATATTTGCTCTTCAGTAAGAATATATTAATTTTTTGTATTGATACCACTTATTACACAATATTAGATATTGTATGCATAATTTATGACAATGATTACTGATAATTTCAGGTGCCTGATTTGAGCGTGAAAAGTGCCAGAGTGCTAAATAAGCGTACATTGATATCATTGGCAGTAGCGACACATGTTATGGTACTTGCTAAGTAAAAGGTGTTGAGTTTACAAGTGGTACGAAGATTGTACGATACAAAACTCAAACAAGAGTGTGAAGAACTGAGAATATTTGTTTACCAAGGATAACTCATTGTAACTGTGCCTTGGTTGTAATGGGAAGATGCAGTTATGAATAGTTATGCTGTCTGTCTCATTAAGAAAATTAAGAGTTGGGTACAGTTGAATACCTGCGCTTCGCATAATTCGAGAGCGCGCGAAACTCCCAATGCTGATTTATCGGTAAAAAATGTTCGGTTAATCGATGTCGGCGAAAATAAAAGTCTCAGGATTTTGTTCGTGGAGAAAATCGGAGACCAGAAAATTCGCTCGAATGCTGTGTTGGGTATTGAGATGGTTCTAAGTGCAAGTCCCCAATACTTCCGTCCTGAGAATCCAGCTTGTTCTGGGTTTTATCTCCAAGAACGAGTAGATGATTTTGCAACTGCTTGTACTGATTGGTTGCTTAACCGCTATTACGGTAGGGTGGTGCGCGCGGAACTTCACCTTGATGAGACAACCCCTCATATTCATGCTTTTATTGTGCCGCTCGATAATCAAGGTAAGCTCAATGCTAGAGCGCTGTTCCACGGTCGAATAAAATTGTCAGAGTTGCAGGATAGCTTTGCCGTTGCTGTTAGTCATCTTGGTATTGAACGTGGCATCAAAGGCAGTAAAGCTCAACACATGGATATTCAAAAGTATTATGCTGCGGTAAATTGTAAGTCGTTCCACATTAATTTAGACGATGTTTTACCAATACCCAATGATAGTCAATCGGTTTTTGCATATCGTGAGTTAATCAAAGAAATTCTTCAGCCTCAACTGGATATTCTTAATAATCAAATCAATGACCGCGATTTACAACTGAGAGAGAAAAAATATATCGAGCAGACCGCACAAGCAAGCGAGCGCGAAAGGCAGAAGTTAGAGCAGCGTGTGCAAAATTTAGCCTGGACTTTAGACCTGTGGCAAGCGCAAGCTAACTTGATACGTGACCTACCTCTGGAAGAAGTCGCTTATCATTTGGGGCTGCATCTAAATAATAAAGGAATTTGGCAAGGCGATGGTCATTCTGTGCGAGTAGTCGGCGCCAAGTTTTATGATTACAGTGGCGCCCAAAAGGGAGGTGCAGGCGCCATTGATTTGGCGATGCATTTGTTGCAGTGCAATTTTAGGCAAGCAGTTGCATGGCTATATGATATTTTTGGGGAATCTGACATGCTACGTGCAGTTACCCATCGCGCACGAACCGAAGCTCAAGAAATTGTTTCCCAGGAATTGGCACCGCAGTTTATGGCGCCAGTACCCGATGAAAGTCGTTGGGATGCGGTGAGGGATTATTTGGTTGCTGTAAGAAAGTTACCTGGAAATTTTATTGATAACCTTCATGTGGCTGGGTTGATATATGGTGATGCGAAACAAAATGCCGTGTTTGTAATGCGGGCGATGGACTTGGAAATCACAGGTGCATTTTTACGCGGAACTTATGGATTTAACAATACTTTTTATGGATTAGCCAAGGGTAGTAAACGCAGCAAAGGTTGGTTTCATTTTACTACTGGCGGTCACGGTGAGGATAAGATTACGCGCGCGGTTCTCGCAAAATCTCCAATCGAAGCGTTATCAGTTGCAGCGTTAGAGTATTCTTTACTGGAGAAAACTATATATATAGCTGTTGACAGTCCTCGGTGTATGCCAGTTGAGTTTTTGAGTTACTTCAAGAATATTGTCGCGGCTTATGATAACGATGCAGCAGGTAAGGAGATTTTTGAGGCTATTCAGAAAATTTTACCTCAAACAAGTAGGCTTAAACCAAAAGCGCGCGATTGGAACCAGCAGCTGATTCAAGTTAAATCTGGTGTTTGAAGAGTGGGTATATAAATATACTTATACTATACTAGATTTTTGATTCGTTTCTTTTTTGTTAGCTGGATTTAATGCATCCAATCAGTAAAATTTTCAGTTTCGAGTTCGTTCTGTTGCAAGACAATCGTTACAATAAGGATCTCTGCTAAATTGCTAAACGCTCAAAATGTTGTGGAATGGATATTGAACAGCCTAATCTTACAGAATATATTGCTTTGAACGCTACTACCTTAGCCCAAAAACTTTTGTACCAAAATGAAGGTAATAAATTTCTCCGGTTTACGTACAACGTTATTAAAGTTATCCAATCTGATGCCAGTGCGAAAGAATATTGGGCAATTTTGAATAATGCACAAGAAGCTAACCTTCATCTTGCTTTGGTTTCTTTGCCTCTTTCGGAATATCTGTGCTTCTCAGGTGCATCAGAAGAAGTATTTGAAATTGCCGTTCCAGGGCTAGGATTTAAGTATGAGTCAATCTGTCGTTTTGATAATGATTTTGTTGAAGTTGTTTATTACCATAATGGCAAGTATACGCAGGTTTTCGGCACTCCATCTATGGTGAATGAATTTAAGGCTCAAAACTTTCCCACAGCAACCAATGTTGCTATCACAACTTTGAAGGGCTTTTTTACTATTGCGCTTGTAGTTCCCAAAATTCAGGATGACGTACAAGACACAGCAATTAGGCGTTCAACACTCCGATTTGCTGTTACTGGTCTGAATAAATTTGCGGATTATTACCGTAAATATGTTGGTATACCGTGGGCATCCGTGCCGCACTACTCATTTTATTCATTTCCTTATGGTTACATTCGAGAGTTTGACCTCAATGGCAATCTCCTACAATCAGATAAATATATGATGAACCCTGCTATGGGTGTCTTGCCCAAACGTCCATATTGTATTGATCCTGATGGTTCATTGCTTCAGCATTTTAGTGAATCCCTTAAGCAATATCTGGATTCAGATATAGAGTTGAGTAATTTTCGTAAAGGCGAGGCATATGCTGGGCATGGGCATGACTTAGCTGCTATGAGATTCTGCGTTTCCGGTGTAGATGGAATTCTTAGAAAATGGGCGGAACAAAAGGGTATTCAGATAAAAAATACCACACCAAATAAAGCACCTATTAGTAAGCTTCTTGGAAAATTTGAAGAAATTTTGAAACAGGAAAAGTTAGTAAATGACCCAGATGCTTTCATGAAACAAGTCAGGGATGCAGTAAGTTTTCGACACTCTATAGAGCATGAAAGTTTGCACGCTGTTGATAGCACGCTCGTGTTTCCAGCTATCGACATATTAAAACAGTTTTTTGATTTAGTACGCAAACAGTTAGCAACAGTTGAGCAGTCAAGTACTTAAGAATGCAGGTGGCGGGCGAGAGATTTTTTGCTTCTTACTAGGAGCGCATAATTACTCTTGGTAGTTGGTTCTAGTCAAATTTGTCACTAGGATACGGACAACAGCAAGATTTGATATCAGTCCTAGCCAATCAAACTTGTAGTGATATCGCCGCTTCTAAATGTAACATGTGTATTTACTTGTTTCTAATTGTTTTTCCATTTACCGAATTGTTTAAAGTTCTTTTGCAGAATGAAACTGCTTTCGCGCTTTGCCAAGCGCGGTGACTGAGGCACCTAATTAGGTAAATATCTACGTCTATTAACTTCCCATAGCTAACCAACTGTATTACTCTCTGCGAATAGAGAACAAGAATTTTTGTAATGTTTATTAAAATGATGCCAGTATGCTAAGACTGTCTGGCAAGCTTTAAGGTGTATAGTTCTGCAAACTTTTCTGTCAAGTTTTTAAGTCATTGCTGCTTCCTTCGGCGCCGTCTTAAGTCAAATATATCACTCTAAATATTAATGTTCTCCACGTCAAATCAAGAATTTGGTTGATGTTTTGCTGTTATTGAAGTAAACTTGGCTACAAAAAAATAGCAGTATTTTGATGAATTGTATGTCTCGGATAACGTTATATGATAATAAACTATCTATACATGATGGAGAACCATGCAAATTCGACTAGCTGTGATCAGTAATGCCGGAGGAAGTGGCAAGACGACGCTTTCTGTTCACTTAGCCTATGAATTAGCAAAACGTAAGCATAGTGTAGCTTTGATGGATTTAGACCCACAGGGTTCGCTGACTTTGTTTTGTGGGTTGGCGCCACCTGAACCAGAACAGACACTTGCATCTGTCCTCAAAGATAAATTTGATGGTACGTGGCCTCTTGTAAATTGTTGGAGCGACTATACCGATAAAGTAGTTATTTGTCAGGGTGGGATGGTACTGACACAAACTGCTGATGAATTAGTACTACACAAACGCGGTGCCTATTTGCTGGGGGATTGTTTAACTGATAGTCCACTCGAACACGACTTAATTATTTTTGACTGTCCTGCAACACTTGGTCCTTTGCCTTTGATGGCACTAGCTGCTTGTACACATATAGTTATTCCCGTACAACTCGAACCGAAATCAATTCAAGGCGCCGCTCATTTACTGGAATGGTACTATTACCATTGCAAGCACTTGCGTTTGAAGCCAGTTCCAGAAATCCTGGGATTTGTGCCTAACCAGTATGACGCACGCAGGGCTACTCACCGACAAATGCTTGCTAGTTTGCCCGGACAGTTAGAGCAAATGGGTATCCGCGCGTTTCCTGCTATTCGAGACAGTGCTGAGTTTGTTAATGCCAGTGGTCAAGGTTTACCAATACATCTTTATCGCCCAAGCCATCCTGCCAAAGATGATTTCAAAGAAATTGCTACTTTTCTTGTATCCTTAATTGGCAAGAAATCGAAAGTTACCGCAAATAAATAATTATGCCTGACCGCAAACCAACCGCGCGCAAAGCTCCTGACCTTAGTAATTATTTCTCCGGCGCCAAGCAGTCTCAGCAATTATCTGAAGCTGAAGAAGAAATTCTCAAGCTCAAAGCTGAGATTGAAGAACTACGCTCAAGTGGATCGAATGAGTTGGAAGCCCAACTCAAAGAATTGCGCGAACAACTCCAATCACAAACAGGTATACTATCGATTCCCATCGAACAAATAGAACCAAATCCTGAGCAACCAAGACAGACATTTTTACCTGAAAGCGTTGAATCGATGTCTCGTTCGTTGAATAGTGACGGACAATTGCAGCCAATTATTCTAATTCAGCGTGAGAAATTGCTGCTATTTGATGGAGAACGTCGTTGGCGTAGTGCTAAAGCTTTGGGTTGGGAAGCTTTACAAGCAGTAATTATCCCAGAACCAGAAAGTTTACATCGTAAGGCTTTATTAACTTCTTTACATCGTGAAGACCTCAATCCCCTTGATAAAGCAGAGGCAATTGTAAGAGAAATTGCTAGTAATACTGAACTTGATGCATCAGATATTCCTCGTATTCTCTCAACAGTTGTGCGGCGATTAAATATGCAAAAACGTATGAACGCCGTTGCCGAATTAGTTGCAGAGGCGCCAGAAAAACAGCACTCAGTGTTAGCAAGTCTTGGTTTGAGCGATTATGAACAAGCTGTGCTGTCAATATTATTAGATTTACAGCTTAATCCTGCTTCTGTTGATGCAAATATTTTCCCCATGTTGTCTTTAGCTGACGACCTGAAAGCAGCTATCCGTAGTGGTTTAAAAGGTATGCACGCAATAGCGCTACAAAAATTATCCGCTAAAAACTTAGGCATCAGCGAAGAGCAAGCACATGTGATTCGTGCAGAAACGACTAAAAAAGTAGCTGAGGAAAACTTATCGGTAATTGCAACACGCAAAGTAGTTAACGAGGTAATAACATCTCATCAAACCTCACAGACTGAAATTACTAGTACTCGTAAACCAGTTTCTCTGGAAGTAAGGCGTTTGCAAAAGCTTTCTTTTGATTCGTTGAAGAAAACTGAACGCAGTGAATTGCTTGAACTACAGGATACTTTGCGTCAAAAATTAACAGAAATTGAGACAATTTTGAGAGATGTTGAGTAGTGGAAAAATGCGATTGTTTATGAACCGCTGTTTGGCTCCCTGTCTTACCGCAAAGGGGATATAGAAGATAGATTGATTGGTGAATCGATTCGGCGCCTAGTAGTGAGTTAGTGTAAAAAAGCTGGTATTTCTAAGCCAATGTCCCCTCATAGAGTAAGACATAGTTCGATTACGACCGCCCTCGATCACAGCAACGGGAACTACCGCAAGGTGCAGAACCTGTCCCGGCACGCCAGCATTGACACGATTCAAAAGTACGACGACAACCGCAAACGCCAGCAGCAGCAACGAGAAATCTCGGATGTGCTGGCGGACTTGGTGTAAATAAGCAGAAAGATGGGGACTAAGAGAAATTGCCTACTTTATTAGGTACGTTGCAGAGGCATACTCAAAGTATAATGCTTGTATTGTTTCAAGTTGCGAGAGAAAAAGCTGTTATGAACGAATTAGAAAAAATTCAAATTATACAACAATTAAACAAGCTGGATTTACAGGAATTACAAGCTTATATATCCGTTTGCGAAACAGTGATAATTAAAAAAATAGCGGTGCAGCTTTACAACAGTAAAGTCAAAGCAAAGAGAACTTTGGAAACTAACCAAAAATTGCAATACTACAAAAGCTTGATTAGCAAGTGTTACTAATTTACTCCCAACTTCTAAAATGGTGAGTATAAATGGATATTATCAGGCGTGCCTTACGGGACATATGGATTGTTTTCTGGTATAGATTGGAGACTGATGAGAGAAAAAATTCCGACTGTATTGATGTTGATTATTTCTTATATAAGCGGTGGCAGAAAAAGCTTGAACAGCAAAGAAGCATTGCTTTTGTTTTCGCGACGATTAAGGATTTCAATGGCGAACGAGTTTTTATGGTAGATGAATTGCAAGTTCCTAGTAAACTGAATAGAGATAAAGGTTTGGGTTCCTATTTAATTCGTCAAATTATTGGACACGCAGCCAAGCGACAATTGCCTGTGGTACTTTTTGCTGACCCCGGCGGTATTGGAGGTGCCAGGTTCAATAAAGAGGACTTAACCAATTGGTATAGTAGGTATGGGTTTAGAAAAGAAGGTAATAAGCTAGTCAAAAGACCTTAATGATTTAACTAGTAATTCTGCTTTAACTACTCTTATTTTTTTGCCAATCTTCAAATGCAGCGATTATAAAACTGGCTAATGGATGATTGAGCATTTGTGAAATAGCTTGCGTACTGCCTGCTTTCAAAGCACTGATTATTTTTTGATGCAATTCAGGATTACTTTCTATGCGCTTAATAGCTTCAGAAGCAACTGTCATTTTTTCAAAAGTAGTGTTAGTAGGGTAGGATTTTTCTAATTGTTCGAGTAATTCTTGAATCTCTGCCGCCGCTTCAGCTAAATTTCTATCTACATTATTATGAATTACGTCTCCTGTGTAGTCCCGTCCAGCAACGCCACCACCAAGATTAACACCACGAAAATCGTTATTTTGGGTATTTGACATAAATTTTTCTCCTACAAAATTTTCAATAAAAATATGGTAACTATGACTAGACGCTATGGCTTTTTCTTCTGGAGAAAAGCTCATACCTTCTCCCACAATTCCATCCTTTTCTAGTTGCAATACCCAACGCAGAATAATATTTCTTACAGCATCCGCTATTCTGTGTAGGCTGGCGCTGCTAATAGTTAATTTTATAGGTAAATCTCTACCTATACTTCTCATTAATAGTGCCTCTATTTCAGCAGCTAAAATTATTTCCAATCTGTCGCTCTTGTTGTTTGTATCTTGAATTAAGGCAACTATCTGGCTCATTGGATCAGTAATGGGAGGGTTACGTATGATTTCGTAAGATTCTATACTTTCAGTATCCATTACTACGATAGGCTGCCATCCACGAAAAGGATTGTGCCCTTTAAGTTGCCCTTGAACAAAACGATACTCAGGTATAGATTCTATCTCAGTGTAACCATTAAGCTCTAATTCTATCCAATTCTCGAATTCTTGAATATCGAGTTTTTTTGCTACTACTAAAGCTTTGCGGAGTAAACTCAGCACAGAAACCGAAGAGTCAAGCGCATCTCTTCGTAGCTCCACTACTAATGAACTCATAAATGTAATTAGCCAGTTAACGCTATTCCTATAATTCCCATATCAATACACCCAGATTTTCTTGTCTAATTGTGTAGCACCTACCAGCATTCAGTGCCTATGTACTGTAATACTTTAACTACAAAACCGAAATAGGCGAGTTAGTGTGGTTATCCGTAAAGTTAGGTAGGGATTTTGCGTTTATCCTGTAAAAACAAAAGAACCTATAAAGTCATTTTAAACGAAGACCTTTTGAACGGAGCTATCTTAAATTTTCAAGGAAGACCTAATACCCTAACCATCCAAAATCCTAACGATTTGATTGGCAGGCGTATCAGCATACTAGATATACAGCACTTCCCGGTGTTATGAGGTACAATAGCAGCAATTAGCAAACCAGTTTTTTAAATGTTGAGGATTTATTAAGTCGAGCGCAACTGAAATTAGTTTATCAACCATTTCTGTTGTAGTTGGAGCAGAACTGCGTAAAAAAGATTTGAGTTGCGACCACCACAATTCAATTGGATTAAAATCGGGAGAGTATGGAGATAAGCAAATAATTTTAGCACCTACAGATTCAATCATTGGTTTAATTGATGCTAGTTTGTGGGCAGGTAAATTATCCATAACAACTACCGCTCCTGACCACAATTGAGGCACCAAAAACTTTTCAATAAATACATCAAATGCTTTGCTATCCATCGAGTTATTCATCGTCATTAATGGAGAGCGAAAAATTTCAGGGGAGCAGTAAATATGAACTTCCAATCCTTGAAATCAACTTGCAAACATCACCAGCACTTAAGAGCAACATTGAATAAGTAATATTTAAGACTAAAAAGTATATTATTATACTTCAGATTCACTTAACTCTCACTCTCATAGTAAAGAGTATAATGTATTCTCTTTACCTAAAATACTT
>NZ_RSCL01000060.1 GCF_003991905.1 Dulcicalothrix desertica PCC 7102
AGCTATTTATCTACTGTTGCAATTTTACAGTTTTTATTTTGAATTTATGGGTTTATGCGGTAGGTGCAAGATATGAGTTATGAAATCGCATCCATCCTAACTTAGGCAAGTAGATTTTATTACCATCTACTTTTACACCCATTTGATAAGTAAAAGACGTGAAGTTACTACGATTCTTGAAAGAAGGGAAGCCTTGCCCATTGAAGAAATTTTCGTATGCTGTATCCAACCGCTTAACATTTTGTTGTAATACTGTTGAATCAATATCAGCATACCAAGGTCTTGCCTTTTTGAGTTGTGGTAATGCAGTAATTTGAATATCTCCAACACTACGACGCAGACTTTTAAGGTCTACCAGTATCTGGCAATATTCACCTTGAATTGATTGCAATGTTTCTTCAAATATTTTATCCTCTTTCCAAGGCTCTCCGCTGGCTCCACTCTTGCTGACAAAACAAGTTATGGGACAAGCAGGAGCTTTAGTTCTAACATCACAGTATTCACCTTGTATAAATTTTTGGTTATACTGAGATATCCTATCATTCAAACACCAATTGTAATGACTCCTAAGCATGTCTATCCAACGACCCATTCCGGTACTTTGACTTTCATTAGGTTGAAGTTTATACACATAGTTTGTTAGCAAGTTTTACTCACCTCCTTTAGCTTTTATGTAACATCTAGTATAGGTGAATGTTCTAGAAATGTCAACAGGAAAAGGAAAAAAAAGAATTAGAGAGCAACCAGTTTTATACGATGAACCGAAGAAAAAACGTGGTGTTATGCTTACAGATACAGCCTGGTACAAAATACAAGAACTAGCAGCACTCAACAGTATGAGTGCAAGTGAATATCTTGAACAAATGATTAGAAATCATAGCATGACTGATGGCTAAAGTCATTCTGTGTGCTTTCATCCCCGCCATGAATGGACGGGGAATTTCGGTGCAGATAACTTTGTTAACAGCTTATTACTTATAAATATAATTTGTAGAATGTACATAGTGATAGCGCTTGGGTTAAGTCTATGAAAACGTGGAACTAGCCAAGCTATCATGAAAAAGAAGTAAACGATACTTAGAAGAATATAAGCTAAACCAATCAAGGTTGCAGGAGTGGCGCCGACATTAACCTGAGCTAAATAATACATTTGTAGTCCTTTGGTTATAATAAGCATTATTTTAATCACTTTGAACAGGCGCCGATAAAAACTTAGAATTGTAGTATGAATATATAGTTATTTAGTAATTAGTGCCTATTATAACTTCGGATACCTAGCACTTGCTCCTTTCATTGAATTTATTAAAAACTATATAACTAAATTAAAATTATTCAGGGACAAGTTTAATGAAGTCGTGATTCTTGTGAGTACAGGCGCCGTTTACTTAGGCTAGTCTTGAAGAATAAAAATAGTCTAGTAAATGTACTGAGGAAGAAAGTCATCATTTAACATAAAGTAATAATTTTATGAATATAAGTAGTAAATCTATTTTTAGTCTCGCAATTTGTACAATAACTTTGCTGTCTTGTTCCAAAGACTATCGACCTACGGCTATTAACATCACTAATAATTCTAAAAGTATCTTAAACGATGTTGTAGTTTCAGGTACTGATTTTTCAGTTCAAATTGGAAAGGTTAGCATTAATGAGAAAAAATCAATTTCTGTTAGACCTTCAGGTGAATCAAGCGTAACTGTAAATTTTAACGTTGCTGGTAAAAACTATTCTTCTGGCAAACAAGGTTATTTCGAGCCAGGATACCGCAGTATGAACGTCCAAATCGCACCAGATTTTACAGTTAAAGTAGAGAATGGTAAGATTTGATACAAGTATAGTAATAATGTTAGGCGCCCGATAATTAATGGAATTGTAGTGTATAGGCGCCTGTTGCCACTAAATACTATCATCGACCCATCCACATTCTGGACAATCGAAGTGGATAATAGCAGTGTAGTCACGGTTAAAGGTATGACCGCACTGTGGGCACTTGCCAGTAAATAAGGGATGGTTATCTATTATATGCAGCTGCTGTTCTGTGGTGAGATGTTGCGGCGCCTGCCTTGTCCCATAACTAATACGCTCTATTACTAACTCGTTGTTTATATATCTGGCGCCTTCTGGTTCCCAAAGTTCGGGTTCCTCCGCGTCTGGGTCAGGAGCGAAGTAAGGGCAAGTTTCACCATCTGGACCATCGGGGACGACTGCACAAAATAGATAAGGGTTTCCACAGTAAAAACGACATCTTGTACAGTCTGGTATTCGTCGGGAAGCTCTCGGTTTTATCATAAGATTACATGGTATGCGGGAAACTCAGAGAATGCGCGACCTGAGAGGGAAGCGACCCAACAAGTTTTAACTTGATTGAATCTTTCCCCTTGCTCTCTTTGGATAAACAGAGGAGTAGTGTTTATCCATATCTCTGTATGCCGAGAATCGCCTTTTCTACTCAAAGTAATGTTAGCTTCTCCCAAGGGGAGACACTTCGTGAACGACAAAGTTATTGGTCGGTACTATCCAAACGACACTGACTTTCACTCAATAAGTCTATTTAATCGTTCAGTTCTAGGGTCACGAGACTAGCTACGCATCTCGGAGTAGGTCTTTAACTCTTACCAATAACATAGTAACGAAGTACTGAGTCTGGTCAACTAAAACCAAAACCTTAAACTTCAAGCAATCGCTAGAGAGCTTCAGTGGCTTTAGCCCTGAGTCGTTGACGATGCACTACGTGATAAACATTCCACTATGTTAGCTATTGGTGGGATGGAGTTACGACGCCGAATTTACTTAATTTATGTGGCAAAGTAATAATTAGCACAACTGTTATTGTAATTAAAACATCAGTATTAAGTATTAATGTATTCATTAGCGATGGGTACTTATCTAAGTATGGAAGACAGGCGCCAGATCAAAAACGGATAAAAAAAATCTAAATTATAATTGGCTGAAACTACTGTAAGGTAAAGATTTAAAGACTTGCGTTTACAATCTTAACGTGCATACAAATTTGCCTCCGGAGCGCACGTTCCTGCCTCGAAGCGTCTCAGATTACTGAAAAACTTTCAATCACTGGCGTTAAAATAACTTGATGTTGCGGTGCATACTGATAACCGATAATCTTGCCTAAGTTCCACTCTTTTAATTCTTTGGCAATGGAATGCTCTCCAAGTTCAAGACTTACCCTAGAAGAGTCTCGATGACTCCAACACTGTCGCTCACTTACGATTACATCGCAACGAAGCAAATACCCAGACCTTACGGTAATCGGTTGCATTCGTGAGCGAGGAACATTTTGTAACACTCCCTCTTGACCACTTAGGGTGAGAATAGACTGATTTGCTTCTTTAAGGTGGCACCTGACCCACTTTCCATCCCTCTCAAAAGTAATATCTGCTAAAAACTTGGGATAACCAGCGAACTCTACACCTAAGTCCCTAGCAATTTCTGTTGTTACTGGTAGATGATGGATATAGACTTGTGGGACGGTCGGGACTTTATGTAGAGTACCTATAAATAAGGGAGAAGATTTATCTAATATCACTGGTACTGCAATTGATACTTCATTGTAAGCTCCAATATCACTATGTCGATACTCAAACGCTGAGATAGAGACAACACAATGCCAAGGTGTAACTCGAAACGGGTGCATCCTTTTAGAGGGCAAAAATTGACGTACCTTTTCAATCGAGGCTAAAAATTGCACAGAAAGGGTGGCAACATCATAATAGAAGATTGGTAGGGAAATTTTTGTACTACCCCAAGGGATTTCTACCTGCTTGATTTGTTGAAAGAAATCTGTGTGCAGCATAGTCTTTTTCTGCTCCTTTATGAGTACTATTTAATAGTAACCCTCTATTGCTACTGTCTCACCCATAGCTAATACGTTCGTAACTCACTTCCTCGTTAATATACAATATACCTGGCGCCATATTTTGATAAAAACTTATGAATATAAGTCAGACGTATAAAAACCTCAGTATAAGGTATGATTTTATTCTTGGTTAGTGAATATTTGTCTCAGTATGAAAGACAGGCGCCGGAATCTAAAAATCAGTTTTAACTTTTCCGAAATCACAAAACCAGCAGTTGTAGCAACTAATATTATTCGATTATTATTACTTCCTATATTAAACTTGTGCGGATATACCGCAATCAAACCCAGTCTATAAGCTGGGTTTTTGGTTTTCTCCGTATATATAAGAATGTCACTTAATATATTTTGTGCAAGAATATCAAATCGAGTCCGTGCAACTACTTTGATTAAGCACTTTGTATATATGATAAAATCAAAAGTCTCAACTACAGAAGATAAGTTTGTAATAGCTCCCAGTTTACTGATAGGCGCCATCATATTCATCACTTCCTTTGTTATTTTTGTTGTGGCAAAACTTTTAGAGGCGCCGACCGTTGCAGAATATGCTTTACAAGGTTTTGTTCTTGGTGTTGGTATTTGTTCATACAGAATAGTTAATCGTATAGTCGATGATGTCACAAATTTCATTGAAAGTAAGAAATAAATTTACATAAAATAGGCGCCACATTACAGGCGCCTGAAACTTAATCAGTTTATATCGTGGCAAAAATTTTAGAGGCGCCGAACATTATGTTCTATCTTTATTCAATTTATCTGGAGTTATCTGTTGCTCTAGAAATAGCAAGACGATGTTGTTCGTCCATCGCAATGCAAGATTGAATCATAGCTTCAACATCACCAGTCAAAGCAAAATATTTATCTGATAACGGCGCCTAACATCAAGGGTTTGCTAATCTGCCATCGTACACTAGTTACGGCGCCTACTAATAAAGTATTAATTTACAAATTGTAGTGTTACGTTGGTTTCAATAAACTATTGTTCGGCTGCTGCTTACAGCCAGCGACGTACAGAAGCTTTATAGGATAGGTAATCCAACGGGAAGAGAGTTTCCAGATATTGTTCCTCTCGTGGAATGACCACGAACGACATTAGCGCCACTGCTGGTATGAGGGTAATGAGTAGCCAAAGACTGTTGACCCAGTATGCGATTCCAAGCTGGAGCAGTGAAAAAGACAGATAAATAGGATTGCGACTGCAACGATATAGTCCAGTGCGTACAATAGCGGTGGTGGGACGATTACCCGGCACGGGTGTGTTGGCAATCCGAAACTCGCGAACAGCCCAGAGGAACAGAGCTATGGCGATAAGCACTGTAATGCAACCGAGCGGCACGCTCACGGCAGGAGGCACGAACCGTACTGACCATGTAAAATGCAGCAACACACCCAAAGTGATGGCGCCCAGGTATATAAAAGGAGGTCGCATTAACCCGATATTAGCGGCTTCTGGCACCATGTTTGTTGAAGCTTTGTTGCTATGATTATCGCTTGACATATAATCCGCCGTCAGGGAAGAATCCTGTATTTATAATAAGCATTATTTTAATTACTTTGAGGCGCCGTCAGGGAAGGGTTAGGTTTCGGGTTCGTGGCAAACCACTTCGATGTTATGCCCGTCCGGATCAATGACGAAAGCTGCATAGTAGTTTGGGTGGTAGTGCTGGCGCAGACCAGGCGCACCATTGTCTTTGCCACCCGCCTTCAAAGCCGCGCGATAGAAAGCTTCGACTTGCTGGCGATTAAGGGCCGTGAACGCCAAGTGAAGATGCGCTGGCTTCTCCTCGGTTTGGTACAGGCACAATGAAGTATTATCCTTTGAGCTAATCTCGACACCGTATGTCGGCGAACCCTCCGAGACAACGACTACGCCGAGCGGTTCGAGTGCCTTGAGGAAGAACTCTTTGCTCGCTGCATAGTTGCTAACTCCAAATTTGACGTGGTCAAACATGAGTTCTCCTGAAGTGTGTGGACAATTGAAGTGGATTACAGCGGTGTTGTTTAAATGATTATAAGCAGTTAAGCGATGAATCAGAAGTAGCGACGAGTCAATATAATCACGATTGTAAACGTGATAAAAATGGAATTGGTTGCGAAAAATAGATGTGAGGTGCCTGCCCTAGAAGTGGCGCCATATTTACTGATAATAGGTTTGTTTGTGAGAAGGCACGTCTAAATATCTAAGTATAGAGTGTCATTTTACTCTGTTTTGACAGAGGTAAATCTAAGTATGGAAGAACAGGCGCCCGGAATCTAAAAATAAACTTTAACTTTTCCGAAATCATAAAAACAGCAGTTGTAGTAGTTAATATACAAACGATTATTATTACTTCTTATACTAAAGCGCGCGGGCATACCGCAAAACCAACCCGGCTATTAAAGCTGGGTTTTTGGTTTTCTCCGTAAATACAAGGGTGTTACCTTGATATTTTTAATGTTGGCGCCTCCATAAAACAGGCGCCTAAAATCTCACATCTTAGTATCAGATATTGCCGACTATACGGAATAAAGTTATCTGGGGAACTCCAAGAGGAGCAAGTATTATTTTATTCATTGTCCATAATTTTAACGTACTAGTAAAAAAATATACTTTTGTGTAGAGAGGTTCTCTTTGCATAAACAAACTCTATTGCCGCCCATAAGTACCTTTGAAACACAATTATGTAACTTCAAGGACAGAAAACCCTATGTATCATCAACAGAATGCAAGTGTTATCATAGACAATTCTTTGAATAACAGCAGTTCTAACGTTCGCTCGGCTCAAACGGCGCCATTTGAGGAGTTAAATTTTAATTTGGGTCGCAGCAGTGAAATAATTGGTAAAAAAGCGTATGTGACAGTGGGAACGCCACAGATATCAGAAATTGAGGTGCTAGCATCTGGTCTGGACGGTCCACGTAAATTGAACTTTGGCCCATCGGGCGCCCTTTATGTTGCGGAAGCAGGACGAGGGGGAACAGGCGCCAGTATTCCGTCTCCAAGTCTACCAGGCGCCTCGTTGTTTTATGGCGCAACGGGTGCAATTACCCGAATTCAAAACGGTGTTGCGGAGCGAGTTGTCACCGGACTACCATCGGTAGCATTCCCCAATGGGTCAGATGCATCAGGTGTCCATGATATTGAATTTGATGCTGATGGAAACGCCTATGCGATTGTAGGTCTCGCCAGTAATCCAGCTAATCGAGATAATCTTTTACAAATTCCTGATTTTAGCCAGTTGATTGCAATTGATAGTTTTGATGATGGTGGTTCCTGGACTCTCTTAAGGGATTTCGGCGCCTATGAACAAAACAATAACCCTGATGGACAAGACGTAAATACTAACCTTTACGATTTGCTGATTAAGGACAATAAGGCTTATGTTTTAGATACAGGCGCCAATGATTTGCTATCCGTTCGCGCGTTTGGCAGCGAAATTAATTTAGAAACTGTCTTTCCGGCTCGTTCCACAACTGATCCCCTCACAGGTAAAACTGTGGTGCGGCAATCTGTCCCCACTTCAGTCACCGTTGGTCCCGATGGCGCCCTTTATGTTGGCGAATTGACTGGGTTTCCTTTTCAAACAGGGACAGCGCAAGTTTATCGCATTAATGCTGATGGTCAACCCGAAGTTTATGCAGGTGGTTTTACCAATATTTCTGATATTGCCTTTGACAAGTCCGGTGGTTTATATGTTCTAGAGTACGACGCGGATGGTATTTTGAATGGCAGTGACACAGGCGCCTTGATTTATGTGTCTCCAGATGGTAGAACTCGCACGACGCTTACAAATGATGAGCTAATTAATCCCACAGGTATAGAAATTGGTACTGATGGTGATATTTATATTTCTAACAAGGGCTTTACCGCTGGACAAGGCGAAGTGCTGCGTTTAGAAATAGATAACAGCTTTAAGCCCAATTCGATTTGTAATCACGTAAAACACGGTGAAAAACCGCAGGTTGGTGTGACACTCTCATCAACAACAGTTGTTGAAGGAAGTGGGATACCGTTGGTATATTCATTTAACCTAAGTACACCTGCACCAAAAGGAGGTTTGCAACTGAAATTTTTAGTGAGTGACTCTGATGGTGGTTCTGATGATGCATCTGTTGTAGGTTTTGAGTCACAAAGCAGCAACATTACAGACACATCATTTGCTATAGAAAACGGTAGCGCTTTTTTCTTAATCGATATTGCCCCAGGTGCTAAAACTGCTTCTTTGGCAGTCGGAGCATATGAAGATAATGTTGTGGAAGGGGACGAAACTGTTGTATTTAACCTTGTTGATAACAAAAACAGCTATACTATTGATCGAAAGAATAGCTTTGTTATCGCTACAATTAAAGATGCAGAGATTGTAACATCACCGGCACCTATAACTATTGATTTTGATGAAAGTTGGTCTTTCAAAATCGATGACTATGCAATTGAGCATCAAGGAAAAGCGGTTGTTGATATTGAAGTCAGCTATGACTATATTGATGGAATTGGAGTTCCAGACCCCTTTCAGTATCCAGATTTTTTGCCGATTGAGAAATATATTGAGAATTTCCTGGTAAAATATCCTAACGAGACTGATTTTTGGGAGATTCTAAACAAAAATTTGGTTAAGTCTTTACTTACAGAGCTAATTCCCACACCATATGGAATTGACTACAAATTAGCTGATGTTCTAGATTCTTTAACTGTAAAAATAGACGTGGAATCTGGTTCATCGGGTATTAGTACTCTTCGTTCTAGTACTGTTACGGGTAAACCACAAAAAACAGCGATTTAGTTTTTAGTGACACCAACCAAGAGAAAAAAGAGAGACTATGTGTACATCGGCGCCTCCATCAAACAGGCGCCTAAAATCCCACACAAGTATAAAACATTGCCTTAAATACGGTATAAATTTATTTGAGGAACTTTTTAGAGTGTTGTGAGACTATACTTCTCGTTAAACCCAAATGTATAATTTATGCTTCGTACAAAGAATATTGTTCAAGTGATTGCCTTATCTACCGTGATGTTCGGCGCCGGAGTGAGTGTAGCAACTGTTGCTTTGTCGTACTTACCGATGGTGAATGCTAGCTCCACAAGCATTGCACAAGGTATAAAGCAGTCAAAAGAAGAGGTTGATGAAGACAATGATTTGAAATTTAGAGTTCAAGGCTGTAAAAGAGTTGGTAAAAATGTTGCTTGTGATGTTCTAGCAACAAATCTAAAAAAAGAGAATCGAAAACTATGGATTAGCTGGAGTACTCAAACTAGAGGTAGAGTTATTGATACGAATGGTAATCAATATATTGCAAAACAAACCCAAATCGGTCAATCAATATCCAAGGACGGTGAACCACTAGCTGCAAATCTAATTGAGGGTGTTCCTACAAAAATAATTTATACCTTTGAGATACCACGGGAAGTGACTAATTTAGCAGTTGTTGAAGTTAATTATAATATTCCAGCAGCTAATGCATCGGCAAATTCTATAGATGGTAAAGTCGCAATTCGTGATATAAATATCGGCGCCGCTCAAGCCTCCAACCCTACAAAGAACGATTGTATTCCAGCACAAACAAATCCGAAAAAGCCAAGACAAAGATAATCGCGCTTAGTATATAAATAATTAATCAGGATTGGTAACAGCCGAAGCATTGTGATGGGCGCCTATTACTCTTCCTCATTAATAATAAGAATGCGCTTTCACATCAAACAAGCGCCTAAATATTAAAATCGACGCCAGTATTCTACAGTAACTTTTACAACACTGAATGTGTGAACTTTAAATGTTTGAGAAGTAAGTGGCGCCACTTTAAATTTTTTTATTATACTAACATTTTAGATTGTCAATCTATATTTTTTGTTTAATACTATCAAAGTATTCCTACATATTATTTGGGAACATTGCGAAGAGAATATGAGGGTCAACGAGGAAATATTTTTTTATGACGGCGCCTGTTTGCTAAAAATAACGTGTTATCAAGGGTTTGCAGCGGCGCCATTGTACAGGTGATGACTGATTCTACAGTAGTTACGGCGCCTATTGATAAGGTATCGTATTAATCGTTATAGTCCTTATATGAACTGCATCTCATAGTTTAAATGAGTATAAATGACAGATATATTTGATTATCTAATGGTGGCGCCGTAATTTAATCATTTTTATTTGAACTGAGAAAAATAAGTATTTTCTCGCAAGACTATCATATTATTAATTTATAAAATAGAGCGCGCGCGTTGAGTTTAGTCTCTGATTTTAAAGGAAGTCAACTCAAAAAATGGAACAGCGCTGATAATGGGCAATTGAGATTAGCTTCTTCTAGCTTAATAAATATTAACATTCAAGGAGAAGCGAACCCTTTGGTCAGGTATCGTCGAGCAGAACTAAGCTTAAAAAATTTCAATAAGTATAAATACTCTGAGGGTATAGCGGCGCCGAAAAACTGTTTGGACTGGTCTTGAATCTTGCTTTATAGGCGCCGACATTGTACGACCAGAGAAACGGTATCAAAGATTAATTCAAATATTTACTACTTCCAATAACTATGAAGATTATCAAAAGTATCATACTTATTTCTGCTATCTCTGGTATAGCGTTTAGCTCTCAAATAGCATCAGCCAATTCTCCTGAAGTACAAAAAGTAGCTAAACATATCAAATCTGTTGGACAAGTTAAAGAAGAAATTCGAGAAATTATATCATCTTGTCAAGAAAGTGGATGTAGTGGATATGGTATACATTCCCTAGGTATGAGAATATGTGAGCTTACACAGGCTTTGGATATAAAAGTAAACGGTAAAATTAGCGGTAAGCGTTTATCTAACCGTCAAACTATTCCTATTTCAAAATCTGATATCAGTTTGATGCGTATGATTTTAAGCCAGTGTCAATGGCAAGTTTATCACGCTCACAATGACCCACCGGATTTTACTTATAGACCTACAGCTAAAATGAGACAAAAAATTAATAGGCAGTTTAGAATACCTGTTTAATTCTGTCGGTAACGAGGCGCCGAAAATAGTTTCAAGTTGTCCAAGCATAATTTAACTACAAAATCAATCAACACTCTTATGTCGATAAAACACCTTACAGTTGGGTTGACTATCAGTTTAATAGTTGGATTATTCCCTAATAGTCCAACAATAGCTCAAGAAACAATTGTTGATAGTCAGTGTAGAAACCATCAACAAATCCATCCAGACGATGGATATCGTATATTCTACAAATCAGAATTCAAAGTAGGAGGAGAGAATTACTGGCTTTATTCTGCTAGATACGAAGACGGCGCCGCAATTGTCTGTATTTCTAAACCGGGATTCAAACAGGCAAGACATTTAAAATTAAAACCGATAGATTCTGTTTTTATTCACGAAGTTACCAATGACGCGCGCAACAAAGCAGCTTTTCTAGTAACCGTCGCTGGTGGTAATGGCTCGTATGTACCAATGACGCAGTACAGGCTCTCTTTATCTACACCGAATAAGCCTGTACTTACCAAGCTGCGAACTTGGACATCTCGCGACTAAACAAGTTTAAATACAACTTACATATAACTGAAAACACATTAAGTATGAAAAAGCAATCTTTGCTGAACATCGGAATAGTAGCAACATTAATTTTTGCTGTAATTTCTATTTTTTCACCTTTACAGAGTATGACTGCAAAAGCTCAGTCTAGACCAGTAATTGAATACAAAGTCGTAGCAATACCTGGTAATATTTCACAATCATCTCTCCAATCTACGTTGAATGAGCAGGGTAAGTCAGGATGGAGATACAGTAATATTAATACCCTTCTTGGTGGTAATTACGTAATACTCTCAAGACCTTAACGCTATAAATGAACTTGCTCCCATAGCATGAACACGGCGCCTGCAAGGGATTGGTATTTTACTGCTGATACAAAGAGAAAACTAAAGCAGGGTGGTTGTACTACTTCTTTGCCAACGAGATACTAAGTTACGGCGCCGTTATGCTACAAAGAGTATTATAATTTTTTACTGCCATGAATAAGATAAAATTCCTTCAATGTACTTTAGTAACAATTGTATTACTAACTACTCCATTCATTACTGCCAAAACATTTGCACAGCAGTCTGTGTACAAAAATTATGATAATTCAATATTGTCAAAAACTGCGGTTAAACCAGTTAAAATCAATTGGAAAAAATTGCAGCACCAAAGCAATTTACTAGATAAATATGTGACAAGTCGAAGAGGAAACTTTGATAATACTAAAATTCCTAGTCATCTACGCATAAAGTTACCAGATGGCTTGATTTATAATTCACGTCATAAAAATGATGCTAGTTTTGCTAATATTCTTCGTCGTACAGGAGGCGAAAGTATTATCCTACACGGCGTTATGGACAAAGGTGTTTACTCTTATTTAGCCGTAACAGCAGGAGGAATACTATATCAAATAGAAACCAACGGACGTGCTTATCCAGCTACTGGGATGGACGACGCTAATTACATGGAGCTTACAAATTTAACAATTGATAAGATTGTTAAACAAAATTCAAAGTTTTACTTTTACACCGCAAAGGGAGTTTATTTAATAGATGTGAACCAGCGTTCGGTTTCCAAAGCTGTAAAATATCCCAAGATTTAAATGAATTATAGGCGCCTGTTGTAATGCTTAATATTTAAAAAGAGTATAGTTAAATTAATAATGATATGAAAAAACAATTAATTAGTACTTTCTTCATAATATGTTGTTATTTGCCAAATTCTGCTATGGCTCAGGTGAATGATGGTCATTGTAATTCGCCTTACCAGAGATTAGTGGAGAAAGTAGATCAAGAAGCATCAGTATGCCATCACACCTCAATGGATGATGGTGAGCAATATTTCACTATCACGAGGTACGATACAAATAATCAAATGTTATCTTATGTTTCAGTAACATCTGCTGAAGATGGCATAAAAACTGTTCGTGTTAGTGATAAACAAAGTAACCTTGATAATGATACAGTTTTCACCTTAGATAGAAGAACTTTTAAATTTTGGATAACATATCCCAATGCAAATTTAGTAAATAGATACAAAAGTGATATTACTGCAATTTTAGATGCAATGGAAAAACATGCAGAAAAGCCAGTACAGAATTTTTAGGCATACGCCAATAACAACGGCGCCTTACTCTTCAATAATGTTACCGTTCTTATCCCGTTTTATTTCAATTACCTGCACATCACCACCTTCCCACTCTTCAACGGTGAACCCTGCTGTCGTTTCAGTTGGATACCGCATTGCCATAATTTGCCACGCCTCCTCTTCGCTGTTCGCGTGGATGTAATGTCCCTGGCGTTCTCTAATGTCGTCACCTCCAGCACAATCATGTTGATATAAAGCATTCCTGGTACATCGATACTCTCGCATTTGCCATTCGCCAATTTAAAACACGCGAAACATTTTAGCTTTTTTGTGCGTAATTTGGCAGCGAGTAGGCGCCTGTACCAATAAATTCCCGTGCGTAAAAGATTTCAATGCGAACTAGTAAGTAGGCGCCAATAAGCAAGTAAGAACGAATTGTTCTCAAAATGTACTAATAAATAGTACACAAGGAAATACTATTGGGCGCCTGCTTCAGTTATAGAATTATCTACTGAGGTAATTGTTGATTTCTCCGTTGTCCTACCGTTAAGGCGCCTATCAATACAAGATTTCACAATACTTAGATAAAATTACACTGTTGAGAATTTAGTATGTTCAGGGCAATAAATCGTCGCCAATTCATTCAAACTTCACTCTTGGCTAGCGCATCTATTGGAGTTTCTGCAATTAGTGCTTCTGCCTCCAACAAGGAAAATAACGTTGAGGCAATAGTTATTGGTAGTGGGTTTGGTGGAGCAGTTGCAGCGTTACGTCTCGCCCAAGCAGGAATTGAGACAATTGTATTAGACAGAGGGCGCCGATATTGCTAATTAAGTATTAGAGAACTCCAAGAAAAAAAATGCCCAATGTCATTCTGAACGCAGTGAAGAATCTCGCGGATATTTTACTCTGCGAAAAAAATACGTTAACATAACGCTTTAAGATGCTTCGTTCCTCAGCATGACACTACAGGATCATTCATTTTTTGGCTTACTCTTATTGTTTGGGTTGTATGTCGCATCCGCCTTCAAAGAGTCGGTACTCTAACCCCCATGCTTTAATTACCAAACTGACAGAATTACAGTTGTTGTCTAGGAGAATAACCAAGCTCGGCGCCAGTGCCAGCAGTGTAAGAATGATTAGCACCCACAGGGAATTACGAGTTTTTGAAACTAAGTTGTTTTTCATACAGGGTAATAATTTACTTAGATAAGGGTTGTTAGTTCCAACTGTTTTAAGTATTAAGGTTTGGTCTGAAAACATCAGCACAAGCATTGATTGACTTCTGCCTACTTTTTGCGTGACTTTGAATTTTAATCTAGAATTGATATAGTTTTTTGTGCTGAACTATGGGAACAAGGTCGCTAAAAGCATGTGATGAGGGTATCCATTTGGCTCAAAATGCGATAACAGCAAAAAAATGGAGTCAGGAAGATTTAGCTAACGAGTTAACAATATCAAGACAGCCTGTTACTAAGTTTTTCGGTGGTGAGAAAGTAGACCGTAAAATATTCGTTAGTATCTGCAACATACTGGAACTTAAGTGGCAAGAAATAAGTAACGAACAATCGGCGCCCGGACAGGAGTTATTAACTGAGACTATACATATTGATGAGTTAGTAATAACTGCACGCGAGAAGATTGGCGCCGATATTGAAGAACGTTGCGGTATGCGTGTACTAGATATGACGCAGCCAATAGGGTTAGATCATATTTACACCAGTGTTAACATTTTGGAAAAAATTACTGGACGTAGACGAGCATCTATAGAAGAATTAACTGAAAATGTGTCTGTAAAAAATTTTGAGAGATTTAGCTTAGGAGGGATACGTCTCGAACGAGTACCAGGTTTGAAAGCGGTAGCAAAATACTCCAAGCTAATGATTTTGGGTAAACCTGGTGCTGGGAAGACAACTTTTCTTAAGTATTTAGCGTATTCGTGTATAAAAGGCAAGTTTCAAGAACAATCTATTCCTTTATTTATCACGCTCAAAGATTTCGCAGAGGCGCGGAACCAGCCTAATTTATTAACGTATTTAAATCAAATATTTATTAAATATAATATTACAACCAATACGGATACTGGTATAAATTCCGCAGAACAACTATTAAAACAAGGTAAGTTGCTTGTGCTTCTGGATGGTTTAGATGAAGTACGAGAAACTGATAGCGCGCGGGTTTTAAAGCTGATTCAAGATTTTACAAATGATTATCCTGTGAATCAATTTGTTATTACTTGTCGCATTGCTGCGAAGGAATATACTTTTGGGCAGTTTACTGAAGTCGAAGTTGCTGATTTTAATGATGAACAAATTAAATCTTTTAGTCAAAAGTGGTTTACTGCTAAAAAGGACACAGTAAAAGCTACAAAATTTTTTGAAAAGTTAGAAGACGATAAAGCAATTTGTGAACTTGCAACGAATCCACTGTTATTAACGTTACTGTGTTTGGTATTTGAAGATTCGGCGGAATTTCCTAAAAATCGCTCTGAGCTTTATAAAGAAGGTTTAGATGTACTACTCAAGAAGTGGGATGTGAAGCGCAATATTGAACGCGACCAAGTATACAAGAAACTATCCCTCAAACGCAAGGAAGATTTATTAAGTCAAGTCGCTTATTCAACTTTTGAGCAGGGACAATATTTCTTCAAGCAAAAAGAAGTTGAAGCACGTATTATTGAATATATTCGCAATTTACCTGACTATAGTGATGACGAAGAAGCGCTACAGCTTGATTGTGAAGCAGTATTAAAATCAATCGAAGCGCAGCATGGTTTGTTTGTGGAACGCGCGCGCGGTATTTACTCTTTCTCACATTTGACTTTTCATGAGTACTTCACGGCAAGAAAAATTAAAGAAGCAGGTAATAATAAACTTTTACTAGATTTATGTACTCATATTATCTAAACACGTTGGCGTGAAGTTTTTTTGTTAACTGTGGGAATGTTAGTTAATGCGGACTCATTGTTACAATTGATGAAACAACAGATTGATGGGCTTTTAGCTGGTGATCAAAAATTCCAGCAGTTTCTTGCTTGGGTTGAGGAAAAATCTAATTCGGTTAAGGCGCCTTATAAACCTGCTGCTGTGCGTGCTTACTATTTATCCCTCGGCGGAGGTCTCAACTTCTCCCGATACCGCCGATACCAAGACCTCGGTCTCGACCTCGACCTCGACCTCGCCCGATACCTCGACCGAGACTTCGACCTCGCCCGATACCTCGCCCGATACGTAGAACGAGACTTCGGCCGAGAACTCGCCCTCATGCTCGCCAAAGACCAATACCTCGACCGATACCTCGACCGATACCTCGACCGAGACCTCGACCGAGACCCCGCTCTTGAAGACGAATTGAAGCACAAGTTGCAGCAGTTAAAAACTGAACTGCCTAATCCAAGAGAAAATTATGATATTTTCAAACAATGGTGGAAAGAGAACGGCGCCAATTGGACAGAACAACTAAGGGCTATTATGATTGAACATCGCAATATTGGTCATGACTGGCAGTTTACTGACTCTCAAAAAGAACTGTTGAAAAAATATCACGGCGCCAATAAGTTACTTGTTGAATGTCTTAATAGTGATTGTTATGTTAACCGCGATGTTCGTAAACAAATTGAAGATACGTTGTTATTACCTATAAAATCTATACAGGCGGTGACCGAGAGGTAGAATTGGTATCCAATCCGGCGCCATCACTCCTCAATTACATTCCCATCCTTATCCCTTTTAACTTCCACTACCTTTACATCTCCCCCTTGCCATTCCTCGACGGTAAACCCCGCTGTGGTTTCTTCTGGATACCGAACTGCCATTTTCTGCCAAGCTTCCTCCTCATTCCTAGCCCAGATATAATGTCCCTGACGTTCCCGCAGGTCATTACGTCCAGCACAGTCATGCTGGTATAGGGCATTCCTTGTACAGCGATACTCGCGCATTTGTTGAAGCCGATTACAAAACAGTTCAATATTTTAGCGTGGTTGTGCGTAAGTTGGCAGCAAGTGGCGCCGGGTTTTCGTAAAATGGGACAAGAAGCAAAGTTTTGTGAACTTCACTTGCAACAACTACTATTTCATAATTTTTACAAAGTCAGGCGCCTGTTTGAGCATTAATTTCTTGAATCCAAACGTAAGTCAATGTTTACGCTGCTCACTGTATCGTTTCCATGAAGATGTGCGCGGCGCCTGTGCGGTAGGGTGTTTACTTTGTGAGAAATAGCTAAAAAAAGTTCATACAGTTTGTGTATCATTACAAAATTAAATGCGCTTACTCTTTATAATAGATTTGTACTTATGTCAAAAGGTAGATTTTGAGCGTGATTATAACTTTTTGCATAAATAGCTTCTTGCTATTTGCAAGTAAGTATATATGAAGCGATTATCCCGATTGCTTCAATTTTAATTAGATTGCGTATAGGGAGATTCTACAATGACACTTTTTACAAGACGAGCATTCATTAGTATTAGTGTTGGTACGGTTTTGGCAGGCTTTAACCCCGAACCAGCCAATGCTCAAATAAGCAGAATTAGGGGATTAATTCCAGCAGTAATAAAGTTTAAGGACTGGGCTTGGCCTTATCTAAAAGAAGCTTTACTTCAAGAAATAGCTAATCAGGCTGCACATTATATTGTTGAACATGCAAGAGAAATTGTGCAGGTCACCGTTAATTTAACGCGCGAAGGTATCGAACGTATTAATGCAGCATTAAGAGATGAAACTAATTCGCATTTACTAGAAATTGCAAGTGCTGCTGTTGCTGCTGGTGTTGTATTTACTATAGCGGTATCGGGACCTGGTAGCCTTTTTACAGTCCCAATGGAACTAGTTGCTGAAGCTGCAACATTGCCTTTATTGCTGGTATTTTATCACGACGATGTAAGCAATTTTATTGCTGGACAGGCATATGAAGTCATTGCTAGTTCGTATTAGTTTGGTGAATATATAACTTGCTTGGCGCCCACTACAATCATGCTGATACTGCATTGCCTTCATGCACTAAAAGAGCAGGCGCCGTTTTTCTTTGTGCTAAGTAGTTTATTCGGTGCCTAATAATTGTTTCCATCAGTATAATCGCTCTTCTTAGTATGTTAGAGAAGCAACAGTAACATTTCGCTTGCGTCAATATATAGGTCAATCAAACTGCTTGACCATGCGTTAAGCGGCGCCGTTTGTTGAAAATGAGAACCAATGGTTCCTAAACTGTACTATTTATAGTACTGATGAGAAGATTATTAGGCGCCTGCTTTTACATTATCTTAAGTAGGAAAAATAAATATGATACAGTGGCGATAATAACCCAAGATTCCATCTATATATAAATAAATTACAAATTTTGTATGTGAGTCCGGCGTATGAATGGCTCAGTATAAAGTATGATTTTAGTCATTTATGATGAAAAATATTTAAGTATGAAATACAGGCACCCTAATTATGAAGCACATTATATCTATTGGTGTCGAGCAGTTTATTGAAATTGAATATACTGTTGGTGGTAGCGGTTTTATGACCTCCGTAGGACTCAAGTGTGATGAAAGAGAAGCCGTATCAGAAGGAACATTGGAAGCACTCGCTGCATATAATGGCGCCATTGATGGTCTAGAAGCGTTGATCCTTGCTCAGGCTTGTGAGGGTATTGATATTACTACTGATGCGTATAAACGTGCGGTAATATCAGCAATCGAGGGTATTGATAACAATTTTGGTTAAAGGGCGCTGTGTTAGGCGCCACATAATAATTCCCCTCCGGGACATGTAACCGCGTTCCGATTCGTGAGTTTCGAGGGGCCTACTGATTTCTACAATCGATACATTTAATCATTACTTTTTAGCTATATAGTATTTTGGTCTGTGTGAAGTGTTGATTAGCAGGGCGCCTGTTAATCAGTACCCTCAGAGATGCATATTTTTGCATTTATTTTCAGTGCAAAGACTCAACTAAAGTTAAGTTGTGAGCCTCAATAAATATTAAAAATTGTAACCTTATAATTTAATTAATGCGCCTGTAAAAATTTTCTATCAATAAACTTTTAAATGTCTTATTATCTGAGATGAGAATAAATTGTTATCCATTTGTACTATTTTTAGTACATGCACGGAATAACTAAAAACATTAGTGTCCAAAACACCCTTCTGGTTGTTAAAGGCGCCTATCAATATAAGATTTCACAATACTTAGATAAAATTACACTGTTGAGAATTTAGTATGTTCAGGGTAATAAATCGTCGCCAATTCATTCAAACTTCACTCTTGGCTAGCGCATCTATTGGAGTTTCAGCAATTAGTGCTTCTGCCTCCAACAAGGAAAATAACGTTGAAGCAATAGTTATTGGTAGCGGGTTTGGTGGAGCAGTCGCAGCGCTACGTCTCGCCCAAGCAGGAATTGAGACAATTGTATTAGAGAGAGGGCGCCGATGGTTAATTACCGATGCGGGAGATACTTTCTCTACGGGAGCAAAGCCAGATGGACGTTCGTCGTGGTTAAGTTCTACAGCAGTAGCTTCTAACAATGTTCCGATTGACGTATATACAGGTGTACTTGACATTAAAGTTGGGGACGGTATTAATGTTTTGCGAGGAGCAGGTGTAGGTGGTGGTTCTTTAGTTTACAATGCTGTTATTTACCAACCGACAAGAGAAAATTTTTACAAGGTCTTTCCTCGCAGCATTAATTACGAGGAACTTGATAGTACTTACTACCCACGGGTACGTTCAATTCTTAAGCCTTCCCCCATACCAGATGATATTCTCCAAACTAAATACTATTTAGCTGCCCGTACTTTCTTAGAACAAGCAGCAAAGGCAAACTTAAAAGTAAACAAACTTGATATAAATGTTGATTGGGATATTGTTCGTCAAGAAATCACTGGTCAGAAAGTACCTTCTGCAATTGTGGGTGAAGTTTTATATGGCATGAACAGCGGCGCCAAAAATAGCTTAGATAAGAATTATTTGAGTATGGCAGAAGCTACTGGTAAAGCCAAAATCTTACCTTTACATGTGGTAACAGAAATTGAGGAACTTAATCAAAGACGTTTTCGGGTTGTTTGTAATCAAATTAATGAGCAAGGAACAGTAATTGCTCAAAAAAGTTTTACTTGTCGCTATCTATTCTTAGCTGCTGGTTCAATCGGAACTACTGAATTGTTACTGCGAGCGAAGTACAACGGTAAACTACGTCGTTTGAATAACAACGTAGGAATGAATTGGGGAACTAATGGTGATTCGATCTTGCTTGTGGCTACAAATTCGGGTCAAACCAATCCTACACAAGGAGGTCCCGCAGTCGGTGGAATAGAAGACTTTGATAACCCAATTGCCCCTGTAGTAATCGAACAAATTCCTTTTTCTTCGTTGCCAGAAGGTGTTTATGCGACTCTGGCTCAAGGAATTACTTTGCCAGAAGGAAAGTTAACTTACAATGCGAAAACAAACTCCACCGACTTGTTCTGGCCTAAAAACTCAGCAAACAATCAAAAATTAACCCAAGCATATCAAGCCACATATCAGAAACTCAACCAAGCTAGTGGTATAACCAATTCGCAAACATTAGACTTTAGTACTTCTGTTCATCCACTTGGAGGCGCTACAGTTGGTAGTGTTTGCAATTCGTACATGAAAGTTAAAGGTTACGCGAACTTGTTTGTTGTTGATGGTGCTTTTATTCCCGGTTCAACCGCTTGTGTTAATCCTTCATTAACTATTGCCGCTTTGGCAGAACGGTGTATGGATAATTTTCTGGAGGAGAAGTAGGTATCTTAGAGACTCAGATGTTGAATCACAAGAGTAATAATTCTTTGGGAAACGGCGCCTCTATATTTGATGGCGCCCTAAAACAAAGTAAAATCAGGATTGTTCATAATTTGTTCGCTATGAGAGTAACAAGAACAATAGTTTATTTATCCCAACTTAAAGACATAGCTGTTTTATTTCCCGGTGATATTCATCGCTTGGCAGAATTTATACTGGATTGTTCTGAGGCTGCTGACCGTATAAACGACATCACTCATCAAAGTAATATAAGACACTCAAGACCTACACTACATGGTTTATCAAAGCATTTTGCAGAGCTTACACAAGTTCATGTTTCTTTAGTTGTAAAGAAATTGGAAGTATTGGAAGTTGATTTTAACTCAGCCATTGAGTTTGATTTACCAGACGGCACCAAGAAACGGAAACGGGCGCCGAAAACCTTTACATAAATTTATACTTGTCTTTTAAAAAGAATCGAAACGACCAGTATTTATTAAAATATTAGGCGCCTGTTTTATGCATCATATTAAGTATTCGGTGATTGTAAAAAAGAAATATGATACAGCACCGACAATTACCCAATGCTTCATCTATACAAAGATAAAAGATAGGCGCCTCAAGGTTAGTCAGGGATAATTGTTACACGTCACAGGCGCCCCAATTATGAAGCACATTATATCTATTGGTCTCGATCAGTTTATTGAAATTGAGTACACTCCTGGGGGCAGCTGTTCAATGACCTCTGTAGGACTCAAATGTGATGAAAGAGAAGCCGTATCAGAACGGAATTTTGAAGCACTGCCTGCATATAACGGTGCCATTGATGGTCTAGAAGCATTAATCCTTGCTCAGGCTTGCGAGGGTATTGACATTACTACTGATGCGTACAAGCGTGCGGTAATATCAGCAATTGAAGGTATCGATAACAATTTTGGTTAAAGGCGCCTGTTAATGAAAAAGGGTGCTAATAATAAAGATTACATTGAGGCGCCGAAGTTTAATGTCTGATGTGCGCGCTTTTTGGCTCGGAGAAGGCGCCTGTGAATAATTACCCTCAAAAACGATAGGTGCCGAGTAACAAATTGTTCTCATAGCGTACTAGCATATAGTACATAATTAAATAAATTGATAGTTAATATAATGCGTCTATTTCCTCTTCGGTAACTTCAAGTTGGATATATTCACCTGGTTTAAGCAAGGCAGCTTCAATAAAATCTGCTCCTAAAAAATAAACTCCATCTGAACCAAATGATTGTTCTTTTATACGGCGCCATTCCTCAAATGGCAGTGTTTTCGGATTGCATTCTTTTGCAAACACTACAAATGCAGGGTTATCTGGAGTTGGTTCGCCAAGGACGCCGTCCTCTAATAAGCTTGGTTTGCCGTTAGTAGACATAAGATATATACCTTCATCCCCTACAATTACTAACTGTGGTCGCTTTGTCCTTTCGCCTTCATATGTAGATGCATACCGTTCAGACTTTTTAGAATGTTCAAGTAGTGTTTGAACATCTCGTTTTAGAAAATGTAATCGCATGACTTTTATCGCTCCTTGATTACTTTAATTAACAGTTTAATACATATTAGAGTAAATTATCGGCACCGTGCGTTAAACCACCTGTGGTAATAATTAAGCGAGCAAGGAATATTTAAATACAAACTGCCATCCGGAGGCGCCTTTATTCAAGCGCAATAATTTTCTAGAGAACCTTGGCGCCGCACGTCTAAAGTTACGCAATGAAATCCTCCTCCCAGTGTTCTTGAGTGCCTGAGTTGGAGGGGTATTACATCAACGTTGCGCTTTTCAAGCTCTCGAATTAAAGGATATTGATTTTTATCGACAACTGCTAAATTTGGATTAACCATCAAGAAATTCATACCAATCCACTCGGAGCATAAAGCTGTATCTATATAACCAGTATCAACTATTTGCTCAATGTAAATAATATCCCATCCCTTAAACAAACTGGGTAGATTCTGCTCACCAACTCGTTCTGCATTCATTACCACCAAACCAGGGCGAACAACCGTAATAGTAGTATCTACATGAAATCCAGAGTAAATATTGTCACAGGTATGCACTCAGTATTCGTTACCTAAAAATGTTTGCAGCCATTTGGCGCCGTATTTATTACCGCTATCGGAGACAAGGTAGAAAATATCTTTTCCTAAACGCAATACGTTGGCTGCATCGAATGCTGGTTCAAGTTCTTTAACTGCAAATTGATATTCATTAAAGGTTACAGGCGCCATTTTCCACCTTGAGAGCTGCAACGTTCGCTATTTAGTAGTCTTAACCATCAGAAACTGCGACTTACGATTAAGTATCAGTCTGCCTAAAAAAGCGCACGCTAAAATACCAAATGTTGAGCTTGGTTCAGGAACCGTGGTTTTAGTTGAAGCAGTAGTGATTAGTAATTTTGGCCCTTTACCAGAAAAGGTGCCACGGTCTAAAGTGATTGCTCCAATGTTTTGGGCACGAATACCAAAACCTGGTATATTTTTGCCATCGCTAACTATATTTTGAATAAATGAAGTTACATCGAAGTTTAAGGTTTCCTCAATATATTCTGGCGAAACCTTGGCAGTATCTAAAATAGTTCCAGCTTGAAAATCCTCTTCATCAGGTTGTTCATTACCTACATATCCACGCACGGTTAACCCAGAAGGTCTTATATTACTAACTCCTAAACCACCCGTTAAATTTGGTAAAACTGTTACTTGGTAAGTAGCTTTTGCAATTGTTTCTTCAACAGGTATAGAAAGTCCACTTAGATTAAACTCGGCATTCTCACTGTTCTCTCCGAAAGTACCAAGCACTACTGTATCAAAATTACCAGGAAAAACTGCGTCTGTGTCTCCTTGACCATCAAAAGTTCCGGGAGAGAAGCCATCTCCAACTTCAAACGTAACAGTTGGGTTAAAAGTAAAATTAGCCGCTCTAGCTTTAACAGTTGGTAAAATTGAACACAAGCATATTGTTGTTGCTAAAAGAAGTTTAATCATACTTAGCTAAATTCTGATTTACTGTATGTACAAGTTCTTATTATAAGTGTGATTTTTAGTGCGAGTATTACAATAAATTATTAATATATACGAATATAGCTATGAAATAAGTAGTGGAGATTGCTAATGATTGACTGTACAGGCGCCTGTATTATTATTTTCTGGTTTTGGCAAGGCAAATACTGAAACACTTGAACCAACGATTAATAAAGCTATTTAATGCAGGCGCCATTACAGATTGTACTATCGTATAGTACATAAGTATAAAGTGAAAGATAGGCGCCTCAAGGTTAGTCATGGATAATTGTTACACGTCACAGGCGCCATACTTTATAATCCCAATAATTTAAATTAAAGTCCAAGCGATTCTGTCGTAGAGAACAACTGATTTAGCAGATATTACAGGTGTATACTCAGCACCTACTAAAAAACCTGATAAAAACTGGTAATAACTGAAAAATCATTACCATAACCAGTTACGGAGCCACGGTGAATGCCCCTTTTTGAGTAACCTTCATTTGTTCTCGTTCAAGTATAACTTGAGCTTCAGTAGGGTCTGCCTTTCCCTTTCTTTTACCCCCAAACTGATTGCTACCTCCCGGCTTTCGCTTTTTGTGGGTCTTTTTCTGGGATTCGAGTACTAAGGAATCTAATAAGAACCGTGATCTCGGTATCGAGTTCAAACATACGGGGTCTACGGATATTTTCTACTGGATTATTGCGGAGCATAGTGGTAAAGCGCTTATGCCTGAAAACCATTCCAAGAATGTAGGTACTCGTATCGTGCAAATGAGTAAAGGTAACTTTGGCGCCCAGCACTGGAAAATTTTACACATGAGTACTGATAGCAACGGGCAAAGTGTCCGCAAGTTTAGGAATCGGCACTCAAAGCTCTGTATCTGGGTTTATAGCAACAGCGAAAATGATGTATTGAAGCAGGACGGGTGTGAAAGCGGCTCGTCTGATGCACGCAAACCTGAGTGGAAAGTATCGAATAAGTATGATATGTGGGCTGGGAAGCCATTCACCACTTGGTCGCAGTACAGTGGGCGCTGCATGAGTATAAATAATGTTTCTTCTTCTGACTATGCTTCGGCTGTCCAGTACACGTGCGTTGGTGGAGCAAATCAAAGGTTTCGAGTACAGTACGTTCCTGGTACTTGAGTCTGTATGTGCCTGTATTTTATATCCCACATTCCGCACTTCAATTTGAAGTACAAAAGATTACAACCAAGAAAAAAGCAAAAATTCAGGATGACGAAGAAATAG
>NZ_RSCL01000061.1 GCF_003991905.1 Dulcicalothrix desertica PCC 7102
AAATTTTCGTAATTTTGAAATTAGAGCTTTACTTTCTTGGCACTATAATCTTAATTCAGCACGTTAAGTACGGAAGAACCATACAATCAACAGTGAGTTGACTAAATCGACAACCCAGTACTCAGGAATATCGGCTGCTGCGTAAACAGGTTTTTTTGTTTCTAAGTCTTTAGCTAAGGTCGATTGTGATACTTCCACCAATAAAAATACTTCTTCCGGACTCGGATGTCGTAAACGATAGTCTGACCAAGTTCCCCGCACTAATGCTATATTAGGTTCTGGTTCAGAATTATCAGCAAGTGTAATTGGACGTGCTTCCCTAACTAACGCACGGTTATTCAAACATCCACGAAAAAAATCAGACAAACTTCCACCGTAGTATGTATGTGGTGGTCCCTCTGGCGCCATTTCATGAATTTCCCCTGCTAAAAGTTCTACGTGACGGTCTTTAAAAATACCCGCCTCAATCATCATATGGTAATCGTTCACCGTCCACTTAACTAAAGTATCCATTGGTTGCGATTAAATTCCTGTTTTTATATTATTGCTTACCTACAACTGAAATGGGATTATAGAGGGCGCCATCAGCATCAAGTTAACAAAATAGAGATTTCTGTCCAGTAAGGTATACTTGTATCCAGACTAAATGTCTCTTAAAAAGAGCGTATAATAACCAAAAAACAGCTATGAAAGGTTTAAGTATTTCAGCAGAAGAGAATTCCAGAGCAGAAATTAGCCAAAAAGTCAGAAACTTATTTGATAAAACACAACAAATTTCGAGAGTACAAGAAATTACAGAAGAAGAAATTGCGGCAGAAATTGAGGCTTACCGTCGCGGTGAATGAGAATTTTAAAAAATTATATCCTGTAGAGACGCGATGTTCCTCGCGTCTCTACGATTAACCACCAGCTACCGCAGGTACAATACTTACCTCATCACCATCTTTTAATGGTGTAGATGTGCCATCTAAAAAGCGAATATCTTCGCTATTCACGTAGAAATTTAAGAATCTACGAGGTTGTCCTTTTTCATCACATAAACGTTCTTTAATACCAGGACAAGCTTGTTCGAGTGATTCCAAAAGTTCGCCAACACTATTACCTCCACACTCCAGAACAGCTTGGTTATTGGTAAACTTCTGAAGCGGGGTAGGAACTAATACTTTTACTGTCATACAAATCAAAATCTAAAAAATAAGGAGTGCTGAGTCTTGAGTGCTGAGTGCTGAGTAGTAACTTCTCACTCAGCACTCAGCACTCATTACTTTTAACTAAACAAGTACTTGTTGCCATTCGAGACGGTCTAAAGTACGTGAGCGTTCGAGTGCTTGTTCAAAGCTATCAAGTTTCGCTTCGATTGTGAAGGGTTCGCCGATATAACCTTGAACTGCTTCTTGGGTCTTCAAACCGTTACCTGTGATGTAAACAACTGTAGTTTCATCCGGGTCAATTTTACCTGCTTCAACTAATTTCTTCAGCACGGCAACGGTTGTACCACCAGCAGTTTCGGTAAATATACCTTCGGTTTCAGCTAATAACTTGATACCTTCGATAATTTCTGCGTCGGTGACAGATTCAATATTACCATTTGTTTTGTTCGCAATATCAACAGCGTATACACCATCCGCAGGATTTCCGATAGCTATTGATTTTGCAATTGTGTTTGGTTTGACTGGTTTAATAAAGTCGCGTTTTTCTCTGAATGCTTCTGCTATTGGTGAACATCCTTCTGCTTGGGCGCCACTAAAACGAACCTTCTTATCTTCTACCAAACCGACTTCGACAAATTCTTTAAACCCTTTATATATCTTAGTAAACAACGAACCACTTGCAAGCGGCGCCACAATATGGTCGGGTAATTCCCATCCTAATTGTTCAGCAACTTCATAACCAAGAGTCTTAGAACCTTCAGAATAATAAGGACGTAAATTTATATTGACAAAACCCCAACCATGTGTATTTGCAACTTCTGAACACAAACGGTTAACTTGGTCGTAGTTACCATGAACAGCCATTAAAGTTGGACTATATATTAAGCTACCCAGAACTTTACCTGCTTCCAAATCAGAAGGAATAAATACACAACAATCTAAACCTGCATGTGCGGCAATAGCTGCTGTAGAGTTTGCCAAATTTCCAGTGCTTGCACAAGATACTGTTGTAAAGCCTAATTCGCGGGCGCGTGATAGTGCTACCGATACCACCCTGTCTTTGAAGCTAAGGGTGGGCATATTTACAGCATCATTTTTAATATAAAGTTTCTTTAAACCAAGGCGCCGCGCTAAACGTTGTGAACGAACTAGCGGAGTCATCCCTGTACCAACATCTATATAGTTATCTGTTGCAACGGGCAAGAACTGACGATAACGCCAAATTGAATTCGGGCCAGCTTGAATACTTTCGCGAGTTACAGAGAAGCGCAAACTACTAAAGTCATATTTGACTTCCAAAGGTCCAAAACACAATTCGCATACGTGCTGCGCTTTCAATTCATACTCGGCGCCACACTCTTTACACTTTAAAGCTTTAGCAGTGGATGCTAACTGTGCTGTGGATGCTGCCTGTGCTGTAGATACCTGTGTCATTCTGCTTCTCCCTAGTTCTTGCTTGCGTCGATTTCGTTCGATGGTATCACGAGTAAAAATACTCGTCAAACATACCCGATAAAATTTGTCGGGTATAGATTTTTTGAGAATAATGATAAAAAACAAACTAGTGTAATTACGTATTTAAATTGCTCTATCCGGAGTAAAAAAAATATCAATGAAAAAGTTAAGTAGTGTTAAAGACTAATTATGTGAAAGCATAAATATGATTGGCAGATTATTAGACCAGCGTTATCGAGTGGTAGAAGTCCTTGGTCAAGGGGGATTTGGGCATACTTATATAGCCCTTGACACTCGTCGTCCAGGAAATCCTAGCTGTGTAGTAAAGCAACTAAAGCCAGCAACTAGCGATTCAGATTTCTTGTTAACTGCTAGGCGCCTATTCAATAGTGAAGCGGAAACGCTGGAAAAACTAGGCAAGCATGACCAGATACCGCAGCTACTCGCTTACTTTGAGCAAGACGAAGAGTTCTTTCTGGTACAAGAATTTATTGCTGGACATCCACTGTCAAAAGAACTGAATCTCGGAAATCGACTTAGTGATTCAAGCGTGATTCAGATACTCGTTGAAGTTTTATCAATTTTGGAATTTGTTCACAGCAATGGAGTTATTCATCGAGACATTAAACCAGATAACTTAATTCGTCGCAGTAGTGATAATAAGTTGGTTTTGGTAGACTTTGGCGCCGTCAAGCAAGTGAAGATGCATTCACTCATAACTCAAGAAGCGCTTCAAAATGAAACTGTCGCTATTGGGACTCCTGGGTATATGCCAAGTGAGCAAGGACAAGGTAGACCAAGACCAAGCAGTGATATTTATGCTCTTGGAATAATTGCTATTCAAGCTTTAACTGGACTCAACCCAAGTCAATTACCAGAAGACCCGCAAACTGGAGAAATATTGTGGCGCCAATATACCCAAAGCAATGAACAGCTAACATCCGTTTTAACCAAAATGGTGCGGCACTACTTTAAATATCGGTACCAAACTGCAAGTGATGCATTATTAGCACTATCTACATTTACTAATCCTGGAACACCAAAAGCTTTAGCCAATGCTTTGCAACTGAAAGGACATCACTATATCAAACAAGTTTATGTACATACAATCTCGGTATTGCAATCGCTGCAAGAAAAAGCCAAAACAATTTATATACCCACAAATAAAGTAAATCCAGATGCATCTATTCCTACAATGACTTTGCCTAAATTTGAAAATACTTCTCCTGCACAAAATACAGTTACAATTGCTCCTGTTAATCGTTCTAATTCACCACTGAGCAAGCAACCTAGCCCAACTTTAACTATTAAAATTCCCTATAAATCACCACTCTTTATTGCACCAAGCAGCGCGCTCATTTTAATTTGTGGTAGTTTACTTGCTGCCAACCGTCAACCACAGCAAACCGCAACTATAACTGCCAACAAAAATCAAATCCAAGCCCAAACTAATATTAATAATATCGAACAAAATAAACCAAATTCAGCAAAAGGAAACATAACACAACAACCAAATAATTGTATTGTAGTCGTCAGTTCATCAAATATACGCTCTACACCTGGACGTTCAAGAACTGGAGTAATTAAAGCAGGAACTAAAGTTACTACCACTGGAAAAGAAAATGGTGGTTGGATAGAAATTAGCGCTCCTGAGCAGGGTTGGATTTGGAAAAGTCGCACTAAAAATAACTGTAATTCTGTTAAATCTTAAAACAATGCATAATAAATTTATACAATATTTTCTTTCTGTTTCTAATATTGGCTTATCTTTTTGTCTGATTTTTATAGCAGTATCAAACGTTGCTGTTGCTCAGTCAAGGTCAACATCATTACGAGTAGTAGTCAATAGTAACAAAGACGGCGCTATACAACCAGATGATGTGGTGACGCTACGCGAAGCTATTCAAATTGTGAACGGCAAGTTACCACAAGAAAAGCTCTCTGCCTCCGAAAAGGCACAAGTCTCACCCAGTAATACACCTAGAATTGATTTCAATTTATCTTCACAGCAAACGACTATTGCTTTGCAAGATATTTTGCCACCATTAACGGCGCCTAATTTGGTTATTGATGGCGCCACTCAACCAGGTTACAACGCATCGAAGTCAGCAACTGCGGAAATTCATATACCAGTTCCAGTTATTTCAATTCAACCTGAAGCAACACGTAATATTATACGTGGATTTACGGTAGCAGCAGATAAAATAACAATACGCGGTTTAAGTATATACGGATTTACGAGCGAACATGAACGCACTGCTAGTATTCCTCCAGCAGATATTTTTATTTCAGATCAAGCTAAAAATGTAGTTATCGAAAATAACTGGTTGGGTATAACACCCGACGAAAAAATGCCAGAGACACCTTCGGCGTTTGGTGTGTCGGTATTTAATGCCGTCGGCGCCACAATTCAGCGCAACCGCATTTCGTACCATGAAGGTAGCGCCATTATTACAGGAGCAACTGCTGCTTCAACACAAATAAAACAAAATATCATTGTTGGTAATGGTTTAGCGGGAATGCCCGATGCTATACGCTTAGAAGGTTCCATCGACGGTTCGCAAATAAAAGAAAACTTGATATGCGCTAACGATGGCAGTGGAGCATTTTTATTCAAACCCCAAGGAAGCGTAGAAATTACCAATAACCAAATTAAATATAACGGGCGCCGTTTACGACGTGCAGCAGTTTACTTAATGGGAAGCGATAATAAAGTTACCAATAACGAAATTACCAACCAAGCTGGCCCAGGTGTTGTTGTCACTGCTTTTCCGAACGGTGGTTCGTTCCTAAATGGTGCCGCAGTTCGCAATGTAATTCAAAATAACCGTTTTGCTGACTTAGAAGGACTCAGCATTGATTTAAATACCAGAGCTAGTGCTTATGTATCAGATTTTCAACAAGGAGACGGCTTGAACCCAGTTAGAACATCTTCAAATCGTCGTTTAGATACAGGAAACGCTGCTATCAACGCTCCAAAGTTTGTATCCAAAGAATTTTTGCTTATCAATAATATAGTTACCATCGCTGGAACTGCCGACCCAAATTCAGAAATTCAAATTTATCGCGTTGGTCGAGATGGCGCCTTAAGTCAAGCCATAACTACCATTAAAGCTAATGCGAAAGGAAACTTTGAAACAACATTACAAAATTTACAACCACTCACTCGTCTGAGCGCTATTGCCACAGATTCAAACGGTACCTCCGAACCTGCATACAGTACTATAATTCTTTCCCCTTCACAACAGGCGCCTCAAATAAAAGAATTAAACCAAGACAAACTAACTCAACATCGAGGTGAAATTCCCAACTGCACAACTACCCCAACTCCCCCAACTCCACCAACTCCACCGACTCCCCCACCTGCACCACCCGAACCACCCGTACCACCCGCACCCATTCGCTTACGAGTCCCAAATAACATTCATTACGCATTAGATAAAGACTTTATTAGCTCCGCAAGTGGCGAAGTTCTCGATAAAATAGCCGCAGTAATGCAGCAATACCCCACAATAGTCATCGAACTACAAGGTCACACCGACGCACGCGCATCCGATGCATACAACAAAGACCTCGCAAAAAGACGCGCGAGAAATGCCAGAAATTACTTAATCAAAAAAGGTATTGCACCCGAACGTATGGTCATACGTTCTTTTGGCGAACGTCAACTCAAAACTCCAGGTAGAAACGCATTTGAACACGCATTCAACCGTCGTGTTGAAGTTTTATTCTTCGATATCAGAGGAGTTGAAATTATTATCGAATCTCAAAAAGACGATTTACAAATAGAACGTTAAATCTAGGGGCGGGCAGGATGCCCACTCCACAAGAGAATGCATTAACCACCACTAACGGGGGGTACTAACACAACCTCATCGCCATTTTTGAGGGGAGTATCTGGTTCAACAAACAGTAAATTTACACCATAGCGTGTAACGTCCTGCCACTTCGCGAGTTCAGGACGTTCATCAATAATATGCTTACATACTGCTTTAACTGGGGTTCCTTGCGGAAACTCCAGCTTTAGCTCTGGAACTCCATATGCTTCTTGATATGCAGCAAATAGCTTGACGGTTATTGAGACAAAAGAATTTGACATATGTAACTTCAGGGAACTTCAGGGAATTTTCATCAACTAACGCTTTGTTTTTTAGCGTAGTCGCCTAAGAAACTTGTTTAATATAGATTTAGTCAGGTTTAAATGAAACAGAACAGCTCTAAAGCTGACCAAAAATATTAGCTGGTATATTATACCTTAAAATATCTAACTAAAATATATAATTAGAATACATAAATATTCTTAAATCAAGAAATGATAACTTTTGTAAGTGTATGCTGACTTGAACAATTTAAATTTTCTAGAATTTCATAACATAATTTTATATGAGTCAATGTCTCAATCCTAAGTGCCCGAACCCTACCGACCCAATTAATAAATACGGCATAATTTGCATTCACTGTGGTGAAAATTTGTTATTAAAAAAGCAATATAGGGTTATCAGACTCATTGGAGCAGGTGGGTTCGCAAAGACATTTGAGATTGAATCGCAAGATGAAACCAAAAGTATTAAAATTGTTAAAATTTTGAATTTATCGCGTTTTGACAGTCGTGATGCAAAAGAGCGTGATAAAAAAGATAAAATTATTAAATTATTCAAGCGCGAAGCTGAAGTTTTAAGTCGTTTAAATTACCCTGGCATTCCAAAGGTGGACGATGGTTACTTTCAAGTTGAATTCAAAAACGGTAGTGAGCCATTACATTGTCTAATAATGGAAAAGATAGACGGTGTAAATTTACAGCAGTGGCTGAATGAGAGAAATAATAAACCAATTGATTTTGAATTAGCGCGCGAGTGGTTAAAAGAGATAACTTTAATTTTAGAGCAAGTTCATGCACATGGTTTTTTCCATCGTGATATCAAACCTGCTAATATTATGCTACGACATAATGGACAGTTAGTGCTAATTGACTTCGGCGCCGTTCGTGACTTAGCAGAGACATTTTTACAAGAAGACGAAACGTTAGCACATGGTACCTGTATCGGTTCTGTGGGATATGCACCACCCGAACAATATTTACACGGTCTTGCTGTTCGACAGTCAGATTTTTTTGCTTTAGGACGCACTTTCGTACATTTATTAACTGGTACACATCCGTGCGATTTTTCTGATATACAAAAATCTAGTCACTTCAACTGGCGCCAAAATTTACCTGCAAATAATGCAAGAATGGGTGTTATCTCTAAGTTTCGCACTAAATTGGTGTGTGATTTACTAGATAACATGATGGAACACGACTGGGAAGATAGACCAAAAAACACACGTGCTATTATTGCTGCTTTAAATCGTAAAACCCCAGTTCCTCGCATTTATAAAAAAATTATCTACGCTGCTGCTTTTTGCTTAGTAGGATTCACTGGTAGTTACTGGTATGCTACTGGCGTAAACGGTTGCGAAAAAATTTGGATACGGCACTTTAACTCAAATGATAAAATGAGTTGCGGCGAAGAAATTCTGATGCTTAACTCTATAGATAAAATTAAACAAGACGGAGTAAACGCCTTTGCAGCAGGTAAATATGCTGACTCTGTTAAACTATTAGAACAATCTTTTCAACAACGTCCAGACCCAGAAACTTTAATTTATTTAAATAACGCACGTCTCAAAGCCAGTAATTATAAAACTAAAACTTTGACTATCGCAGTTGTTGCTCCCATCAGTGATAGTAATAATGATACAATAAATTCGAGTCAGGAAATTTTACAAGGAGTTGCACAGGCACAAAACGAATTTAATCAAAAACATCAAAGTCAAAAAATTGGCTTACATGTATTAATTGCCAGCGATAATAATAAGCCTTCATATGCTCTCAAAATTGCTCAAGCGTTAGGAAAACAAAACGATGTTGTCGCAGTTATCGGTCATTTTCGTAGCGAGACGACTTTAGAAGCACTTCCAGCTTACCAAAGAGCAAAACTTTTACTAATTTCACCAACTGCTACTTTTGATGACCTGGCAAACAAATGCCAAGTAACCTATCCAAACTGCTTTTTTCGAGTTGTATCGAGTAACAGTGTTACAGGTGATATTTTGGCAAATTATCTAATTGGCGCCAATAAACGTCGTGCAGCAGTATTCTATAACCCCAACAGTAAATACAGTGAATCGTTACTGAAACAATTACGCAATCATTTTACCAAACTCGGTGGTAAAATTGCCGCAGAAATTTCTTTATCCGATAATCTTGAATCAAATCTCAATCAAGTTAAACATAGGAGCGCCGATGCAATAGTTCTTTTCCCTACCACCGATGGTTTAACGTCAGATGCAGCAGTGCAAGTTATTGAATATGCGAACCAGTACAATTATTTAGTTGTAGGTGGAGATAGTCTTGATAGTTCCAAAATTATTAGAAAACTCGCTCAGAATAAAATGGGTAGCGCCATTGCATTACCTTGGTATTCTGGAATAATACCCTCTGATTTTAGTACAAAAGCTAACCAGCTTTGGAAAAAACGCATAAGTTGGCATACCGCTCTTACTTACGATGCAACCAAAGCATTAATTACAGCTTTGGATACACAAAATTTCAACACTCGCTATGTACGCAGTAATATATCTAACTATATAGCAAACCCTGACTTTAGCTTAATCGGCGCCACTGGAGAAATTAGCTTTACTCCAAACGGCAACCGCAAGCAACAAAGCGTTTATATGGTAAAAATTCGTATTAACCCTGTCACTGGCGAAATTGAGCTTATTAAAATTTAAATTTTCTCTGATTATAAAATAAATAAAATTACTTAAGCGGACCATATTGGCAAGTATATATAAAAGTGCCAATTTGGCAAGATTAAGCTTTGAAGCAATTTAAAAAACACGTAAAATTTGTGACGTTTGTTTTAAGGTTGACAATTTATGCTTGCTTATTAGCTGTATAAAAAGTTAGTATCTGCATAACAAACCTCAAATAATCTTTTTTGTATTCCTTTAGGGCATAAAAAGAGTTACAGGTAGTAGAAGCTCGGCATCTCCCATTCAGAAGGGTTATCAGGATTTTCTTAATTTACAAGGTTTAGAGCGAAGTGTGCGCGTATGAAGCAGGCGCCACGCCAACTTCAAGGTATCTAACCCCCTAACTGCGAATGTAACGGTAGATTATGAGAATATTAAACAAGGTTTGACGTATATTCTCACATTGCCATTCAAAATCAATCTAGTTATTTTTACGTAAGCTATTGCTAGCTATAAAGTGTTATATATATCAAGTATTTTCCTGATATATAAACAAATCTCCGTAGAAAATTGAAGTATAAAAAACGAAGGGAAACTAAGTTGTGATTATTTTAAACGACGAAGAAAACATGAATACTGTCTGGGAAGCTTACCCAGCAGACGATAGCGGAGACCCATACGATTGGGTACTCGACTCGATTATGGCGGCAAGTCCAATTGACCAACCTGCACCAATTGATATTGTCGTTGAGCCAGTCGCGCAGTCCGCAGATGATTAAGTATTCACGATTAATGAGTTACTTTTTTTACTTATATTTTTCCATTTGTGATTTAAACCAAAGCTTTTAGTAGAGCTTGAAATTTGAGTTGAATTTCAGCTAGTTCCTTCATAGGGTCAGAACCAGCAACAATGCCGGCACCTGCATACAACCGTGCGCGGTTGCCATCAATTAATGCCGAACGAATACCAACAATAAATTCGCAGTTGCCATTAGTATCTACCCAACCAAGAGGCGCCGCATACAAACCTCGTTCAAAATTTTCATAACGTCGAATTTGCTGCATTGCGATATCCCGTGATTCACCGGCAACTGCTGGTGTGGGATGCAGATGGGCTATAATCTGCAACGGATGCACATTATTTGGAACAACTGCTGTTATGGGTGTCCATAAATGTTGAATATTTGATAACTGCCGTAAACGTGGCACCCCTTGAAATTTAACAAACTGTGGTCGTAAGCCCAGTTTCAATAATTGTTGTGTGATAAAGTCAATAACCAAGGAATGCTCGTGTCGTTCTTTCTCACTTAGTAGTAAACGATTGGCATTTGCAGCGTCTTCTTCGGGTGTTTTACCACGCGGTGCGCTTCCTGCTAATGCATCAGTCACAAGAAAATGGTTATTTACATTAATTAACCGTTCCGGACTGGCGCCGATAAAACTTTGTCCCTTACCGTTACTTGTAGAAAATATGTAACAGTTAGGATGCTGTTGGCGTAAGTTACTTAATGACTTGAATATATTAAATGCCGTCCTTGAATATATATCAAGTGCTGAGGCTAAAACAATTTTACTAAAATCTCCGGCGCCAATAGCCTTGAGTGCAGAAGTCACAGAAGCTTTGAATTTTTCTGGGTTTGCTACCAATCTTTGACTATATTTAGCAGGCGAATTGTTTAAATTAGGCGAATAATATGCTAAAGATTGAATAATTTCAATTTTTGTCCACACAACATGTAAAATAGTATCAATATTAGTATTCGCATCAATTGCCAGATTTACCATTGCCTGACAGCGATTGTTTTTAACAGAAATTTGCCAGCGAGGTAAAAAAACAGTTCCAGACGAAAAAGGGTAATCTGACTCATCGTTCTCGTCAAAAAAACTAAAGCTACAAAAAAAACGTGGTTGGATGTTTTTAATGTCTGTATTATTTGGTTTATCTTGTTCAAAACATACAAGATTGCTTAAACTATGTTGAATAAATTCTTCTGAAGAACTAAATCTTGCTTCACCTGTAATTTCTAGCTTTGCTACTGCATCAATTGCAACAATCGATTCTCCACTAACTTGATTTTCCCAATAAAAAGTTACTTGTGAAGCTCGTGCTAATTTTGCCAGAACTACCAAAGGGTCAACCAAATTAATCTCGAACGAAATACTTGCAATTTTATTCTTGTTACTTCGGGCACATTGCGACCGAACAGTCAAGAGAAATTGATATATTTCTTTATTATATACAAGAAAGTCAGAGCGACATGGAGAAACTGTCATGGTATTGAAGAAAAGTAAATTTTTTTGAAGTTATCTTCCTAAAGAGTCATGAATCGTGGTCGTATTTCTACAGGTAACATAAAGCGTCGCCTTCAGGCTAGACTTAATGGCTCCCAAAACGACCGATAAGATGATTCATATGGGGATACATCCTTCGTTTGTTAACAGTGGTTTATTTGTACTGGCAAATAAGCGGTACAATGTCCTCCTGGAAGCATCAAAGCAATGCTGCGTTCGTGACGATGGTTATGTTACCAAGGTTGGTAATTTCAACTTCAAGAACTTTGCTGGCAGTTTAGTAATCTTAAAAAATGACTACAAAGCTGATTTTATATCCTAATAACAAATTGTGGATGGCAGCAATTAAGCCACCCATGTACAGCGTTGCGATTATGCCAATTTGGGTAGGAACCGCCGTTGCTTATGCACAAACACAACATCTTGACACCATAATTTTCTCTACTTTTTTAGGCGCCGCAATATTAATATTAGCTTGGGAAAATCTCAGCAACGATGTCTATGATTCCGAAACAGGAATTGATATAAACAAGCATCACTCGTTAGTAAACTTAACGGGAAACAAGCCATTAGTATTTTGGTTAGGAAACTTGTGTTTAATATTCGGATTGTTAGGAATATTTACAATTAGCTGGTGGCAACAAGACCTAACGGTAATTGGAATTATTTTACTATGTTGTGGCTTAGGTTACATTTACCAGGGTCCCCCCTTTCGCCTTGGATACAAGGGGTTAGGCGAAATTTTATGTTTTTTTGCGTTTGGCCCATTGGCATGTTCCGCAGCATACTACAGTCAAACTCAAACTGCCTCGATTTCTAGCTTAGTTGCCTCAATCGTAGTTGGAGTCGCCACAAGCTTAATTCTATTTTGCTCGCACTTCCACCAAGTCAAAGATGACCTTGCAGCAGGCAAACTTTCACCCATCGTTAGACTCGGTACACTTCGAGGTGCCCAAGTTTTGACTGTTTGTACTATAAGTATATACGCACTCACAGCAATATTTGTAATTTTGGGTTTTTTCCCAATTTGGACTTTACTAAGTTGGGGCAGTTTACCGTTTGCCGTCAAACTTTGTCGTCACGTCCAAGAAAATCACGACAAACCTGATAAAGTCAGCAACTGTAAATTTATCGCAGTCGCCGTACATTTTTGGTGCTGTTCGTTATTTGGGTTAGGGTTCTTACTAGGGTTTTAACTTTCTCTTGTGGAACAGGCATCCTTGCCTGTAAATTAGTATTTCTATTTTTTACCACAGAGGCACAGAGTACACAGAGGAAACTTTGCAACGGATGTAGCGGATGTAACGGATGATTTATTCGTTGCAAGTCAATAGGACTACAAAGGCTAACTAGTACACGGAGGAAAGTTTGCAACGGATGTAACGGATGTAACGGATGTAACGGATGATTTATTCGTTGCAAATCAATAGGACTTACACTGTACACAACCGTTTAGAGAATTTTTGCATAAGTCCTAATCAAAATATCATTATTTAAGATCAGTTATCCGTTACATCCGTTCATCATTCGTTGCCAATTTTTGTCTATTCTTAGAAGCGGTGAAATATCTATTTACTTTTCATCCCTACAAAAGGCGATTTATTCACCCCGTTCAAACTAACCACGGTGTATGGGAAATTCGTGAAGGCATTATTGTTTCCCTTAAGCAAGAAGATGGTCAGGTTGGACAGGGTGAAATTGCCCCTATTCCCTGGTTTGGTTCAGAAACCCTTGAGCAAGCTTTAGAATTTTGCTCATCTTTACCCAAACAAATTGATAGTGAGTTAATTCTCTCTATCCCCGATACATTACCCGCATGTCAGTTCGGATTCGAGACGGCACTGACAGAAACCCCAGAACCCCCCTCCCTACAATTCAGCGCTTTACTACCTGCAGGGAAAAGTGCTATTGATGCTTCAATACCTTTATGGCAATCAGGATACCGTACTTTTAAATGGAAAATAGCCGTTAATCCAATTGATGAAGAACTCGCGATATTTGATTTACTCGTACAAAAAATAGTACAAAATCTAGCCAACGGCGCCATTCGGTTAGACGCGAATGGAGGACTAAGCTTAGATGAGGCAAAACTCTGGTTAGAGACTTGTGATAAATTAATGGCAAACGGCGTAAACATTGAATTTATTGAACAACCTTTGCCACGATCTCAGTTTGAGCAAATGTTGGAACTGAGTGCTAGCTATAATACAAAACTCGCGCTTGATGAGTCAGTTGCCACACTTCAAAATCTTGAAACTTGCTACTCAAAAGGATGGCGCCAAATTTTTGTAATCAAACCCTTAATTATTGGTTCACCAAGTAAACTACGTCAATTTTGTCAGCAAAATCAAATCGATACAGTATTTTCATCGGTTTTTGAAACAGATGTTGGTAGAACTGCTGCACTACAACTAGCAAGTGAACTGTCACATCATAACCGAGCAGTTGGTTTCGGCATCAACCATTGGTTTCAATAATAGTGCTGAGTAGAAAGTGCTGAGTGCTGAGTATATAGTTCCCATCTACTACTCAGCACTCATCACTCAGCACTCATCACTCTTTGTTAATTTGGTAATTCAGAGCAAGAGCGAATATTTTGTAAAGTTAAGTTAGAGCAAGTGCGCTTAATTAAACCAGTAAGAACATTACCGGGGCCTATCTCAATAACCTTTTCGATACCTAATTCTGGAAGTGCAAGCGAAATTTCTCGCCACCGAACATTACCTGTCATTTGTTTGAGTAAGCGCTGTTTTAACGAGCTTGCATCGGTTGATGGTGTTGGTTCGACGTTAGAGAGTACTGGAATATGAGCATTTTGGAATTCTACAGCTTCCAAAATTTCTCTATATTCATTATCCGCTGCTTCCATCAAGGGTGAATGAAAGGCGCCGGAAACATTTAGAGGTATTGCTCGTTTTGCTTTTACCTTTGACATTACTGTTTGGACAGCATCAGGTGTACCAGAAATAACAACTTGTGCTGGACTATTATCGTTCGCTAGCACAACATCGGGAGTTTCAGAAATTACTTGAGAAAGCTGTTCACGGTCAAAGTTCATTAATGCTGCCATCATGCCACCAGATGCATTTTGCATTAGTTCCGCGCGTCGCTTAACCAAACGCAATCCATTTGACCATTCAAACACACCCGCCGCATACAAAGCTATATACTCGCCCAAGCTATGTCCTGCCACCAAATCAGGCTTTTGCTTTTCGCTTAATAAGTCACATAAAAGACTCTCTACTACATATAAACACGGCTGAGTGTAAATAGTACTAGCGAGCTTTTCTTCATCTTGACAAATATCAATTACTGACCAGCCCAAAATTTCTTCGGCTTGAGCAAATTTTTCCTTAGAATTAGGCAAGTCAAAAATATCGATTCCCATTCCTACAGCTTGAGAACCTTGTCCTGGAAACACCCACGCAGTCTTAACCATTTTAGATTTTAGATTTTCCCTTCGGGACATGAATAGATTTTAGATTGAGCCATTTTAGGTTTTAGATTTTAGATTGAGCAATTTTAGATTTTAAATTTACTGATTAATCCAAAATCCAAAATCCAAAATCCAAAATAGAATCATTTTCCCCATTTAAAAATAGCCGCTCCCCACGTTAAGCCGGCGCCAAATCCGGAGGCAGCAATAATGTGATTATTTTTGATTTTGCCTGCACGCACAGCTTCATCAAGTGCTAGGGGAATAGAAGCGGCAGAGGTATTACCATAGTTGGCAAGATTGCTGATAACTTTATGGTCTGGTATTCCTAAACGCTGGGCAACAGCATCGAGGATGCGTTGATTAGCTTGATGTAAAAGCAACCAATCAACGTTTTCAACACTTATATTGGCGCGAAATAAAGCTTTGTCTATTACTTCTGGAACTTTTTGAGCGGCAAAGCGATAAACTTCTTTACCGTTCATAGTCACATGTTGGTAATTTCCTTTGCCAACGGTAATGTCTTTGGTTAGTTGTTGACTTTGGGCAGTGTAACCAAGATTAAGATAATGATTCTGACTACCATCACTTCTTAACTCAAATCCTAGTAAATTATTACTTGAACTAGCTTGCATAACTACTGCACCCGCACCATCACCAAATAGTACACAAGTGGTGCGGTCTTGCCAATTTACCCAACGTGAGTGTATATCGGCGCCAACCACAAGTACGTTTTTAAACACACCTGTATTGACATACTGAGCCGCTGTCACCATACCAAAAATGAAACCAGAGCAAGCAGCAGTTAAGTCAAACGCGACAGCTCGGTTGGCGCCTAAAGCAGCTTGAACTTTACAAGCACTACCATACAAATCATCGGGTGTGGAAGTTGCAAGTAATATTAAATCTATATCTTGTGCGGTAATTCCAGCCATTGCAATGGCTTGAAGACTTGCGACAGCAGCAAGACCACTCAAAGACTCTTTTTCTGATGCAATTCGTCGCTTTTTAATACCAGTTCGCGTTGTTATCCACTCGTCAGAAGTATCAACAAGCGCAGTCATTGCACTATTTTCAAGGCAAGCTGCTGGCACTGCTGACCCACTTCCAGTAATTATAATTCCTGTGTTTTGCACTCCTACTCTCCCACGCTTAAATCGATCAAACAATGGTGAGTGCCGAGTACTCAGCACTCAGCACTTTTTACTCAGCACTCAACACTCTTTAACTGCTTTCGCGCTGTAGGCTTTGATATTGAGATTGAATTCTATCTAACACTTGGTTGTCCACAGCTTCTTTTGCCATTCGCACAGCATTAAAAATAGAAGGCGCCTGTGAGCTACCGTGACTGATTATACAAATTCCGTCTACACCTAAAAGTAATGCACCACCGTGTTCGGCGTGGTCCATGCGCTGTTTAATTCGCCTTAAGTTAGGTTTCAAGATTGCAGTACCAATTTGACCGCGTATACCTTGTGGTAGTTCTTCACGGATAATTTGCAGCATCACTTCCCCAACGGCCTCGGCGAATTTGAGCAGCACGTTACCCACAAAACCGTCGCAGACAATTACATCAAAGTCACCAGATAGAACATCACGCCCTTCAGCATTACCGATAAAATCGATGTTTGGGTTTTCACGTAACATCTGATTTGCACGTACTGCTGCGTCATTGCCCTTGCAGTCTTCTTCGCCGATATTTAATAAACCTACCTTTGGTTCATTTATACCCAGCACATACTGACTATAAACCGAACCCATGATAGCGAACTGTTCAAGAAATTTCGGACGGCAGTCTACATTGGCGCCAACGTCAAGTATGAGTACTTGCTTACTGGCTACCATTGTTGGAAATACAGCTCCAATCGCTGGACGGTCAATTCCTTTTAGCCTTCCCAAACGCAGCAAAGCACTAGCCATCGCTGCTCCAGAGTGACCAGCAGAAATAACCGCGTCCGCGCGTTTTTGCTTGACCAAATCCATTGCCACATTGATAGAGGACTTCGGTTTGCGCCGGATAGCGCTTAAAGGCTCCTCCTCCATTTCGATTGCTCCCTCAGAAGGGACAATCTCAATCTGCGCTGTATTAGTTTTAGGTGGCAGCACAGCCTCAATTTGTTGGGGATCTCCCACCAATAATACTTCTACACCTAGTTCTTCTCGTGCCCGCAGTGCGCCAGTCACGATTTCACCAGGTGCGCGATCCCCTCCCATTGCGTCAATTGCGATCCTCACGCAAGTCGATCCCATTGCTTAAAGCTTCTAGAAACCTTACAAATTTTACCAGATGCCTTAACCCAAACGAGCAAGCATCTTTCTTTCAAATCTTTTGTAACTACGTTAACAATTATTGACAATTCAAACAAGGGGAGAAACCGGGTTTCTACGCCAAATGTTCTTTTTGTTACAATTTTCATCAATAAACCCGGTTTCTAAAACCAAGAAACCGGGTTTCTACGCCAAATGTTCTTTTTATGACAATTTTCATCAATAAACCCGGTTTCTAGCTATTTTTAAAGATAAGGTAAATTTTCCAGATTCAGGCGCCCAGCTTCAGAAAAAGGTAGAAAATTCACTCATTAAGCGTAAAAACTTATTATGTTAAGCGTATATATAATGATATTTTCCGCTTGCGCCTCAGAAATACTGCGCTACTAATGAGAAGTTAGCTTAAAGCTTGAATCAAATGTGTTCAGACGCACTACCGTAATTAAAAATCATTAGTTACTATAGTTACTCGATTCTCAAAATCGTAGAAACAGCATATTATCACATAAAGTTAAAAACTACATCCCTATTGAGGAATAAACATGCTGGAATTAATTGGCTCAGGCTTGTTTACGCTGTGGCTGGAAATAGCAGGGTTACAAGTCAAGCCTTTAGATGCTTTAGAAGCATTGGCATGGCAAAGTAGCCCAGGTCTGGTTTTAGCCCCTGACCCTAATCCAGCAGGTACTACCACGGTTCAACAATATTTCAAAGACCTGGTGACAGCTAAATTAGTCGCTGGAAACATGATGCAGAGTCAAGGAATTTGGATACAGTCAGGTCCAATTTTAATGGCGAACCATGAAGGCACAATACCAATACCAGCTGCATCGCTGACAAAAATTGCAACTTCGCTTGTCTCTTTGACAACCTTGGGCGCTGACCATAAATTTCAGACATTGGTTAGCGCAACAGGACCAATTAAAAATGGGGTCTTAGAAGGAAATTTAGTCATAACAGGTGGTGGAGACCCATTATTTGTAATTCAAGAAGCAGTAACGCTTGGCAATATGCTTAACCAAATGGGTATTAAGCAAGTTAAGGGTAATTTAATTATTACTGGCAATTTTGCAATGAACTTCCAGCGAAACCCAACACTAGCTGGACAATTTCTCAAACAAACACTCAACTCTGCCACTTGGTCGCGTGATATTAAGCTGTATTACTCAACCATGCCCAAGGGTACACCAAAACCTCAACTGACAATTACTGGCAAAGTCGAACTAGCAACTCAAACCGTCCCTGAAAGTAATCTACTAATCAGACATTATTCATTGCCACTCAAACAACTCATCAATGAGATGAATGTATTCAGCAACAATGAAATGGCTGAAATGTTAGCAGAAGCAGTAGGAGGAGCAACAGTAGTCCAGTCAAAAGCAGCCAAACTCGCGCGAGTTCCAGAATCAGAAATTCAATTAATCAACGGTTCTGGACTAGGAGTAGAAAATCGGATTTCTCCCCGTGCCGTTTGTGCGATGTTGATGATACTGCAACGTGAAGCAGTCGCAAATAACATGACACTAGCTGATTTATTCCCTACATCAGGTTTTGACCATCGTGGTACAGTACACGCGCGTCATTTACCCAACGCTACAGTCATGAAAACAGGGACGTTACGTGATGTGAGTGCATTAGCTGGTGTAGTTCCAACACGTGACCGTGGTTTAGTTTGGTTTGCCATTATTAATAGAGGCCCTTTCGTTGGCGCCTTTCGTACTGAGCAAGATAAACTCTTACAAAACCTAGTCAAACAACTTCAAGTTCCCGAATCTGTACCACCTGCTATTGCCCCCCACGCAGAAAACAAAGCTTTACCCCAGCTTGGTGAAGCACAAAGAAACGAAGTAGTTCATAAGGGTTAATTGTAGAGACGTGATTAATCACGTCTCTACTGTGGTTCTTGGGGAATGATATTTGTAATTACTCTATTATTGTTGTTACTGCTTCTAACGATAATATTTTGCTGCTGGATGTTACCAGATGCAGTATCACCTGTGAAACTTAGCGCTGGCTCAAGTTGCTGATAAAATACGTTTCCTTGGGCTTCTACTTGCTGATTCTTTAAAAACCAAGTTAATTTATCTGATTTTATATTTTGGCGCCTTTGTCCAACAGCATTAACGTTACCCTGTAAATATACGGTTTCTTGAGGTATTCTAAGTTCGCCTTGATTTGCTGTGACTATGATATTATCTGTACGATGAAGTACACGTACTGGTGTTTTAGTTGTAACAATTTCTTTGTTAAGATTCCATGCCATTGAACTACTAGCAATTTGTATTGGTGGTTGTGCTAGCTCTGCTTGGGCATTTTTGGTAATGGTGACAATTTTAGTATTTAAATCAACTTCTGCCGCGTCACCTCTACCTCTATCGGTGATTTGATTATTTTTAAATCGCTCGAACTGCAATGGTTTGTTACCAATTAGTTTTTGCTGTTTTAAGTTCCAAGTTAAATGCTCGGTTCGCACTCGTAATGGTGGGTCTACAGAAGTTGCAACTACACCCCCAAAAAAATCTACTTTTTGCTCACGAGTTTTCGCACGCGCTTCTTGTGCAACTGCGACAAGTTGCTTGTGAGTTCCATTTAATTGGTTACGAACGATTAATAAGTCTTCTTGTGGGCGCCATTCTAATTCATTACCACGCAATACCACACCATTTTTGGGGTCTGTTGCGACTATTTTACCTTTAAGCAATAACTGTTTTCCGTTTTGCTGAATGTCGGCTTTTTCGGCAGTTACCTGATAAACAGCCTTACCATCTTGAAATAATTCACCGTAAGGACTTTCAAGTTGCCCTATTTCTTTCTCTTTTGTATACCTGCCTTTTTTAGCATTAACTCGCCAAATTAACCTTCCTGACTCGTCAGTTGCATCTAGCGAACCTTCAAATAAAGTTAACTGACTATCGTTTGGCTGGTTTGTTGGTTTATCTTTGCTCGCTTGTGATTTTGGAGGAGGACTACTGCAAGCAAATAGTCCTACCACTAATACAATTGTCATAGACAGACGAAACAAAACCGCTCCGGCGCCTGCATTTTTCATTCCGCCCCTTGCCTCAATTTAAGGTTCCGGTAATTCCAGATGACCATTCATGTCAGGTTGTTCCAAAAAACCAACACCAGTTAGTGGTCGGTATGGATAACTTTGACGTGGGGTCTTTTGAATGTCTTCTTTAACCATTTCTAAATCAATATAGCGGTCACTTACATTAATTAAACTGTCGCTAGTCATAGAACGTAAACTCACAACCTCCACACGCACACCTCGGTAAGATACCGAATTTACCGCGTATGCTAAATCTCCATCACCACTCACTAATACCGCTGTATCATACGAATCGACCAAAGCCATCATATCTACTGCAATTTCTACATCCAAATTCGCCTTTTTAGAACCATCTGGTAACTGCACTAAATCTTTAGCGATGACACGATAACCATTGCGTCGCATCCACAACAGAAAACCCTGCTGCTTCTCGTTCGTCCTATCTACACCTGTGTAAAAAAAAGCACGTAATAGTCGTGAACCACCAGTTAATCTACATAGCAACTTTGTATAGTCAATTTCTATACCTAATTGCAAAGCTGCATAAAATAAATTCGAGCCATCTATAAATATAGCTACTCTACCTCGATTTTCTAAAACCTGCTCAGGCGTAAATATTGAGTCGGCTTCTAAATTACTTAACATTGTTGTCATACCTCGTTTGTTATCAATGTAATAAAGGATACTAAAATGTGCTGAAACACTGTTATTGAACGTTTTATGATGGTTACGGCTAGATTATATTCATCCAGGGCTATTATATTTAGTTAGTAAAATATAGCCACTGGTGAATTTACCTTTAACAGAGATTAAAAAACTAATCGTTTTTAGACAAATCAATTCGTTTAAAAATGGGTTGGGGTGTGCCTAAGTTTTGTGTACTACTCAGCAATCCCCATTTAGAATGAATATCGAATGGTGCCAAATCAATACTGGTTGGGTCATTAAAATTGACTTCAAAACCTAGTTGTTGATATGCGGCAGTACTGATATTGGGAATTATTGGGGATAATAGATAAACTGCTAACCTCACAGATTCCAGCACAGTATACAATACGCATTCCACTTCTTGCTGCCGAGTTTGTTTATACAAGCTCCAAGGCGCTTGGTCATCGATAAACTTGTTACTACCCTGTACAAGCGACAGAACTAAATTACAAGCTTGACTGAAGGCTAGCGCTTCATAGGCTATTTTGACTTGTTCCCCTAGATGTAAACCTAGCCCCTTTAAAGGATTATCATTATCAATATGTTCCGCTGTAACTACTGGAATTTTACCGCCACAGTATTTTTTCACCATGCCTAAAATTCGATTCAGTAAATTACCTAAATCATTCGCCAAATCTGCATTTACAACATCAATGAACCTTACTTCATTAAAATCGCCATCTTTACCAAATTCAATTTCCTTAAGGAAGTAATAACGAACTGCGTCGGCGCCATATTTATCAATCAACTCAATAGGGTCAACTGTATTACCAAGAGTTTTACCCATCTTTCTACCGTCTTTGGTTAAAAATCCATGTCCAAAGACTTTTCCTGGTAATGGCAACCCTGCCGACATTAACATTGCAGGCCAATACACGGCATGAAATCTTAAAATATCTTTTCCAATTAGATGTAAATCGAATGGGTACCAATTTTTTAAAGCATTTTCAAGTGTTGGCTCATCATCCGGTTCTAGTAATGCAGTTATATAACCCAATAGTGCATCGAACCAAACATAAAGTGTATGCTTTGGATTTTCGGGAACAGGAAAACCCCATTCTAAGTTGACGCGGGAAATCGAAAAATCTTGTAATCCTTGGTTTACAAAGTTTAATACTTCATTACGACGACTTTCTGGCTGAATAAAATCAGGTTTCGAGTCAAAATACGCCAATAATTTATCTTGATATTTCGATAAGCGGAAAAAATAGTTTTCTTCATCACGCCACTCAACTTCTTTGGTTGGGTGGATTGGACAGCGATGTTTATCCAACAGTTCACGTTCTTCTTTGAATTCTTCACACGATACGCAATACCAGCCTTTTTGCTGACCTAAATATATATCGCCATTATCCCAAACGCGCTTAAAGAACTCTTGAACTATCGAAGCATGTTTTGGCGCCGTAGTTCTGCTAAAACGGTCGTATTGGATGTTCAACAATTTCCATAATGAGATAAAGTTAGGTACAATCTCATCGCAGAACTGTTGCGGTTTCATCTCTTTGGCTTGGGCACTGCGCTCAATTTTTTGCCCATGTTCATCAGTTCCGGTAACTAACAACACAGATTTTGATAACAATTTTTGAAATCTTGCTATCGTATCAGCAGCCATAGTTGTATAAGCGCTGCCTATATGTGGTAAATCATTCACATAATATAACGGTGTTGTCAGCGCAAATGTATTTTTTGTTGTCTCGTCTCGATTCATGCAATATTAAAGAGAATTATAACAGTTTTTATCTGGTGTATGTAGCTAAAACCACGTAATTATAAAACATTTATCACGGATTTACAACCATAAGCTTTATATTAGCAAACTTTAGAGGCGCCTCTAAATTGATTAAGCAACAAGTTCATATTTGGAATTTATGTAAAAATTTCGCTTTATAGCTTATTTAACGGTTTATTGTTACTGGAGATACAAGAAACCGCGTTTCTATACCAAATTTTTGTTGTTATTACGATATTTCAACCAAGAAACCTGGTTTATACACGAAATTTTTGTTGTTATTACAATATCTCAACCAAGAAACCGGGTTTCTATGCGAACTTTTTGTTGTTATTACGATATCTCAACCAAGAAACCGGGTTTCTGGGTTTCTTCTTTGAGAAACCCGGTTTCTACCTTAAGGCTATCTAATATTGAGTGAAGAAATGTAAAAATCCAAGAACTAGACAGCAACTCGTGTTGATTTTAGTTTTGACGCATGACATTAGCACCTAAGAGCATGAATATAAATAGTCCCCTAGAGATTTCTCGCGCGTTGTTGATGGCGTTATCAACGACTATGTTTCGCTACTACGAAAATCGTATACCCCAAGATGCCAGCATAATAGTCACGAGTAATCATCGCAGTTTCATGGACGCACCACTATTAATGGCAGCATTGTCACATCCAATTCGATTCGCTTGCCATCACTACATGGGACAAGTACCAGTCATGCGCGAATTTGTCACCCACGCACTCGGATGCTTTCCATTAGAAGCAGAAAATCAAAGGTATTCTAGTTTACTTGAGCAATCAGAAATTTTACTAAAATCAAGACAGATGGTAGGGTTGTTTCCCGAAGGCACCAAACCAATGGTAAACTTTACTCAACCCAACCAAGTAGCAGAGTTTCAGCGAGGTTTCGCGCATTTAGCGTTGCGCTGTAAAGTTGATAACCTAGCGATTTTGCCAATTGCGATAGCATCTATTGAAGAAGTCAACACATCAGCAATACCATTGAAATTTCTGACTCTGTTCGACCCAAGCGAACCGTTGTTTAACCAACCAGGTTGGCATCCTTTAGTAGTATACCGTCGGGTTGCAGTGCTTATCGGGCGCCCCTATTGGATAAAGTCAAAGCACAGAGAAATGTATCAAGGCAAAAAAGCTAAGACTGTAGTCACAGAAATTAGCAACTACTGCCGCTCTGAAATTACAGGTCTACTCAAGGAGGGAATTTAGTAGAGACGTGATTTATCACCTCTAAGAGTTAGGAGTTAAAGATAGGACAACAAATAGTCGAACATACTAGACATACTAAACATTTTAGACTAGACTTAAGAAGTAGTCTAGAAACACGAGATGTCAACAAACTATGTACCACCAAGGGTCGCTGCCTCTAAACTTGGAGTCAGTACCAAAACGCTCGAAAGGTGGCTCGAAGCGGGGAAAATCGAAGGAATCTTCACCCAAGGAGGTCAAAGAAGATACAACCTTGATTCAATTATCCCTATGCGAAGAGGAAATCCCACAGACTCTAGAGCAACCGTACTTTATGCCAGAGTTTCAAGCCGCAGTCAAAAATCTGACCTTGAACAGCAAATTAACTTTCTTAAGTCTCGTTATCCCGATGCAGAAATTATCACCGACATTGGAAGCGGACTCAACTTCAAACGAAAAGGT
>NZ_RSCL01000062.1 GCF_003991905.1 Dulcicalothrix desertica PCC 7102
TAGTCGTATTTGAAGAAACTCTGCGCTCCCACTTGACCGCTATTCCTTGCCCAAAGCCAATTTAAGATGCGTTTGCCCTGTCTGGCGACATGGGCAGTGGTAAATCCAGTTTCACGGCAGCACTGGCGCTTTTACGTTTCATCTGCTGGGGAATCAAGCCAGCGATGGTATTAGACCCCCATGCTCATCAAAACACAGTCGAAAAATGGGTATTTTTAGAAAAACTAAAAGCAGAAATCTACGGTGGTGAACAGAACTGGGTGAGTATAAATGAAGGCATAGAAGCAATATTTGAGCGGTGGAAAACCCGCACAGAAAAAGATGCTTGGGAGTCAATAATTATTGATGAGTTGACCACTTATGCCGAACAACCTGAATGTGCTAAAAATGCTCCAAAATTAATTCAAGGTGTGATTGGTAATCCTCGCAAAGCACACGATGCAATGATCTTAATTACCCATAGCAACACTAATGCTGGCACGGGTGGTTCGAGCGGTTTTAGTGATGCGAAGAAATCGGGTACTATTGAGATAAAACTGCGATCCACAAATGATATGGCACCCCTTTATAAAGGAGAATTGATTGGGTATAAAGACGCAGATGGTAATGTAATACCTGAATTTAAAATTACTATCCCTGAGTGGTTAAATCCTGCCAAACTTTATAATGCCATAATAGCTTCCGCTCACGCGGAAATTAAAGCGAAAAACCAAGATAAAGAACAAGTGGAGGATGATATACCCATTGAGGAGTTGCCAAGAAATTTGTGGAAGGCTGCGATCAAAAGGCTAAATGATTTATTATCTCAAGATGCATCAAATCAGCCCCATGATAATCATGAATCATCAGATAATAACTCTTCCTCAAATATCAGCGACAAAGCACAAGCTTTTATTAAGTACATGAACGAACAACAGCTTATAAGCATTAAAGTTCGTGATGCTTATCGTAACTTTAGGTTAAAGAACTATAGACCAAATGCCTCAGAAATGAAAGCTATTATGCAAGAGCTTGAAAATGCGAATATAGGTAAATTAGTCGGTGACACTTTCACTCTTTCCTAATATTTGTCGCCTGTCACCTGTCGCCTCAAAATGCAACATAAACCCCCAAAAACGCTATTCTATAACTAGCTGGCGACAGGCGACAATATACCTCCAACCATTGTCATAGCGTTGTCACAGCCAGGTGACAGCATAGGCGCCACTCAAACTACAGGCGCCATTACAGCATCTAAAAATTCTAAGTTATTATGGCTATTTCTTACCAAAAGTAAACTCATAAGCTTCGCATAAAGCATCATCAAAGCCCCATCCTAATCCAGACGCATCTAACTTAATTTTTCGACACCGTTCTCGAAAGATATCTTTTAACTCAGGATTAATAATGGCGCCTAATGCTTGTTCATACATTCCTTCCATACTTATATAGAAAGATTCATCAATATCGCCATAAGTACTGGTAAATTTTACCCCTTGCTCTACATAAAAAAGCATAACATCAATTAAAGCTACATCTGAAGTACACAGCTTTTTGTATTCAGAGATAGCTTTTTTAGCAACCGAAAGTCTTGCCTGCCCTAATCCTCGCGATGGAAAAAACTCATCTGAGATAACTTTTTTACATTTAGTAGCAATCTCTTTCTCGTCTTCAGGATAAATCTGAATGTGGTAATAATCTTTAACCGACTGAAATTTTCTAAACATCTCGGTAATATCATCGATTAGTTCCGTTTGAGAACGATTTTTAAGATATTCTTTAAGTTGATTAATATTAAGCTTTTGTTGTACCATATTGATGACCTTTTATGATATATAAGTAAATTACCACCTTCTATCTGTACCAACCTCACTTGCATCAACTTCGATAAAGCAGTAATCCATATCCGCTATTGAGTCCATTTCCCGAAATAAGTCATAAACTTGTTTATCTAAGTCTTCATCATTCTCATAAAAAATGGTAACAAGGTAATCATAACCTGAAGGCGTAACTTTTTGAGCGTTATAATAAGACAAACAACTGCGCTCGATATACTCTCTTACTTTCTTTTTGCGCCGAATAAATTTGTTGTTGTTCTCAACTCGCAACCAAATTTGTATAAGCGCTGATTGCTTGACTACTTCTTTATCAACTTCAGTTAAGGTATTCGCTTTTTGAGCAGGGTTTTTATTGGGGGCTTTTTCTTCGGGTGCTGGTATTTCGGCGCCTTTTACAGGAACTAATAAATTTGGCGCCTTTTTTTTAGACTTGGGTGTAGATTCAAACTGCTCAGTTGTGTTTATTCGCTCACAAAATGCAGCGAGCTTCTCGTCTACTTCTTGTTTTACACCTGTAAGTTCACGTTTTATGACTTCTTGAAATTCAGACAGCAACTCATCTTTAATTACCGATTTAAGTTCTTCTGTTAAAATTGTCTTACTACTTGTCTTACTAACGGAGACTTCAATAGAACCATCGGACAATACCTTTATACCAGCAGCAATGATATCAATTAAAGTTTTAGAGCGGTCGCATCCGTTGTTATTATCTGCGGGATATCGTTGTTGCCCTAACTGGTCTATTGCTCCTAGCAGGTCGCTAGGGCATCTAAAATTAAGCATTTTTGCCATGTCTTACTTCATAAGTAATACTTGTTTAATCCAAGTCTTACATGAAAAGGTCATGCAAAGCGCACAAAACTGGATTAAGCGTTGTTACACGAATACTACAAAAGTATTTATGCCCATCACCCTTAAGAGGTTACGAATGCTATTTCATGCCTAAGAGCTACTACAACCTTCAATAAAATTCCTATACAATAAGACTTTTAAGCGATTACCCAGTTTTCTGTTCCAATGATGCTCCCACCCCTATCTCAATCAAAAAAATGCTTCATTGACTGACTATTATTTTACCTCATTACAATCGGCAAAGGTAATAATCAATATCGTGCTAACTCGTACAATATCCATTGTCAGCCGACCCTTGAACTAGTAGAATCACGCACAAATAAACGACCATTATTGTCTGATTTGAGAAAATCCGGCGCCTTGGAGCAAGATGCGGATGTTGTCGTCATCATGCTTTATCGTGACGAATATTACAACTTAGACACTCCCAAACGCGGACTAGCATAGTGTAGCCATCCACAACACAATATTTAAATACCACTTCCATTAAGTGGCTGAACTTGTATATCACAGTTATATAATTATTAAACGTTTTTCAACAAAGAAACTCAATGACAAATTTAAACGCTTATTTTTGTATAATAAAAAACTTAGTTTCATAATTTAATAAACTTTTTGTTGTCATGTTAAGCGAGTTGATGTATCATTTAAAGCAATAGAGCAATACGGCTCTGTATAAATGTGCAATAAACTAGTACATTATGGTGGAAATAAGTGAATATTAAAAATAGTTGGAGAGCTTGTGAAATAAACTTTCTTCCTTTTACCTTATTGTAGTAGTGACTAAGACTGTTAATAATTGGTTTGAAATCGGCAAACCATCCTATTAGTAATGTTAACAATTTTTTAGGGTGAAATATTATCCTATTTATAGTATTAATTTGTGCTGTTGTTAAAATATTCGGCTTACTCCTAGTAGGGATAAAGTTAATTTTATTCTAGCATGTGCTGCTTAAATTTGAATTTGTCTTACTTTCAGAGTTTTTGTGTCAATCTGAAGGTAAATTATAGTAATATTGTATTCCAGTTCTAAAAATTCCTGCCTTGTAAGTATATATCGATTAAGTGTAAGTCATTAAATGATTGAATTTATTAGGACTGTTGATTTATGCGTAGTGTTAGATTTTGGCTGACTGTAATTGTGAGTTTTGTGTCAATTCTGTTAGGCACAATGTTTTTCCCAGTAATGGCAAAAATACCAGATAATTATTCCATATCTCCGTTCCAAGAATTTAGCCAAATTGAAACTTTAAGACCTTCCACAATTAGCTTTAAACCCGATGAACAGGGGCAAGGGCATCGATTTATTACAGAATCTACCTTAGCAGGCCCCTGGTCAACTCCTGATAATTCTCCAATTATCGATGAAGATGGAAAACAACTAGGATTTACCTCGGAAGCAATCGAAGAAATTTATCAAGGAAACCGGAGTGTTGATTTAAAACCAGGATCAAGTTGGCGCACCTCAGAAGACTTTGATATTCCTCAGAATCACTTTGACAATGAATTGTTTGAACTCGGCTCGACTCGCCTAAAAACACTTAAACAAGGCGTTGTGGATGCATTACGATCAGTAAATCAAAAAGAAGACTGTAATTGTTCTGCAAATGGCGACAACAATGCCAACGTGGAAGCAGGTAAAACAGCTAGACGACTCCTGGGTCAAGCCTTGCATTCCTTACAAGATTTTTATGCTCATAGCAACTGGGTGGAGTTAGGCTTCCGGAACAAAGAAATTGATGCTCGTCTTGGCAGAAGTGTTGTGCCAAATCCACCACCCGGTTTTATGCCCGCAAAAAAACCTAGCGATCCAGGCGCCTTAGACCCACGCTTAGTAGGCTCACGCGATATCAAATTTCTCACCTCTGGTTATTTTATGGGTGTTGGTCCGATTGCATCTTGTAAAGCGCCCAAAGGAAAAATGCGTCATGGTGCAGCGGTTATTTGCTCAAATGGACTCAATAAAGACGAAAGGGAGCGAGCTAACTATGCGGAAGCAGAAGCCTTAGCAATCACTGCGACAAGAGACTTCGTTAATCAAATTATTGCTGAAGAACCCGAAATTGGAGGTAATCTTGCCCGAATCAAAGTCTTGATGGGTATTAAAACACCATGTAAAAACAATCGTCCCAACCGCCCTGAATGTGAACAGCGAGGGGGCAAAAGCTACGGTGACCCACATATTGCAACCATCGATGGCTTTTCTTATAGTCTACAAACGGTGGGTGAAGCCATCCTGATTAAATCTAACGATGGCTCGTTTGAAGTACAAGAACGCCATTCTCCCTTTGGTTCGTCGATGTCTCTTAACACTGCAATCGCAGTAAAAGCTGGCAAAAACCGTGTAGCTTTATATACACGAGATATACCAGATGGAAACACCAGCACACCCTTGAGGTTAAATGGGAAACCTGTAACTCTCAAGAACGACAAATTAAGCTTACCTGATGGTGGCTCTATCTCAAAACAGGCTGATAATTATGTGATTCATGCTCCAAGTGGCGAAAATGTTGTCATTAGTCCAAGAGGTTCTGGCACCCAGGCGTTTCTGAATGTTTCACCCTTCGTTTACAATCGTTCAGGAAAATATAGTGGATTGCTAGGTAATGTGAATGGAAATCCCAATGATGATTTACAGATTCGTGGTGGCTCCAGTATTTCTGAGACTCGATCTAGTTATGGCGATGTTAAGCAAGTGTTAAACCTTGTTGGATTGCGAGTTCCAGGTGCATTAGATGCCTCTGAGAAACTGTATTTTGATAATATGTACAAAAAATTTGCAAATAGCTGGCGTGTCAAACCTAATGAATCCCTGTTTGATTATCCACCTGGAAAAACAACTAAAAACTACACTGACCTAGCGTTTCCTGATAAATATTTAACGCTCAATATGTTATCTTCTAGTCAGGTGCAGAAAGCTCGCGAAGCCTGCACCCAAGCGAAGGTAACAGAAGACCTAATGGAAGGTTGTATTTTTGACGTTGGATTCTCAGGATTTTCTGAGTTTGCTCGTGCTACAGCCGAGATAAGTGGCTACATTAGCATAGTAAATCAGCTTATCCCAGGAGTAAATATTCCTACACCAGAACAAGCGGTGGAGCGTGTTATTGAAAAAGTGAAACCCAAGGTGTGCTTGCCCTTAGTTGGTTGCTTATAAGTAGAGAGGGCATCACAGCAACGTCTCTATAATTTCGGTGTCGGCGCCTATCCAAGTACTCAGGGGGAGCAAAATGAGGGTGGGCGCCATACTTATACATTGACCTAATTGCTATATCGTTACTTAGCAATTTTGCGGCGCTTTAAGAGAGCGACGATTCCTGATACTAAACCAATACTTACTAAACTAGTTGGTTCAGGAGTGCTTTTTGCTACTGCACCAACGACTTTAAAATCAGGCCCATTGAATGAAGCTTGAGATGTTAACTGAATACGGCTGATAGGACTAGAAACTCCTAAATCTGCAAGACTTACACCCCAAGAACCAACTTCTTGGGCGCCATCAATTTCAGTAGTGTCAATGCTGTAACCAGCATACTTTGAATCGTTACGAGAAAGAGTTAAAAGATTACCGATTAAATTACCATTAGTATCAAGAGCTTGAACACTTAAATCACTGTTCATTCCACGCTCAAAGAAAAATAGTTTATCTAACGCTTTGTTAAAGCCAAGGTTTATTTTGAAAGAACCTGTATCTTCGTCGTCAATAATATTATTGAGGTTGAGATTTCCTAAGCTGGTAACTAGATTTTGATTTGTAGGGTCTTCAACATTTATACCTTGGGCATTGTCTCCTTTTTCTGAACTAGCGGCGCCACTATTGCCACCTGTGTAAATATCGTTTTGAACAATTTTAGCTTTATTCACCAAAGCAAAATCGTTAATTACAGTACCATCGGTTAGCTTTACCGATTTTAAAAAGATATCTTCCTTGGGATTATTATTGTAAGTAGAATTAGTCGTGAAAGTAAAAGCTTGAGCAGGAGATACAGATACAGCCAAAACACTCGCAGTAATTAAACCAGCAAAAGCAGAAATATGTTTAAAATTCATTTTTTATTTATTTAGGTGGATGCAATTTCTTTGTCCTTGTGTATTCATACTGTCATAGCCCATCCCGAAGTGTGTAGTGCTTTTACGTTATCTTTTTATACAACTTTATATTTAGTATGATATAACCTTGGTAGCATTATGAACGTTATTATCGTCTAAAAGAGGCAAAACTCGGTTTATTTGCTCGCATAAATACTGCTATAATTAGATAATTATTATACTATATTTATTTGCGTAGAGAAAAAAAAGGAAATAACTGGTTCATATTCGCTCTTAAAATGAATGTAGAGGCACCTACGTATAGAAGTATTTCTACGGATTGTCAAGTGTCACTGTCCACGATGATACAGGCGCCTGACTATAAAAGCTTTAATAGTGGTTAAAATGTTTATATACAAACTTTTAGCATCCTTTATTTCTAATGCTTCCATCTGGCATAATAGTTCTACAGAAGATGGCGCCATCAAAACAACACCCGTGACCATTGTCTTCATATAGATATGCTCCTTTAAAACTTGCGTCACTTAAATTAACGCCAACAAAGGAGTTATCTGCTAAACCTGCCTCTTTGAAAACAGCACCACTTAAGTCAGCAAAATCAAAAAAATTTCTTTGAATATTTGAGCTTTGAAAATTGCAATTTCTTAAGTCAGCATAACGCAATTGAGACTCTGGAAGTCCCATGAAATATAGAGTACTACCTCTCAAGCTAATTCCTGTCAAATCTAAGCTGCAAAATTCAAACGTGAAATTTCTTTCTCCTGAGTCATAGCGTTTTTGTAATGACTTAACATCTTCGCTGATATCATAGTGATAATTCTCGATATCTCCATTAGGTAATATAGTTTCGTGAAAAATTGCGTCTGCGTAATTCCAATCCCAATAAGCATTTGTAAAAATTGCTTGGCGACAGAAAGAACCATTAAAATTACATTCCTGTATTGTCGCTTCAGTTAAATTTGTTCTAATTAGACTAGAGTCACAAAGAAGCGTTTTGGTTAAATCAGCATTAGTTAAATTACTTTCGTTAAAGTTAGTTACTTCTATTTGTGAATTACTCAAATTAGCATTGGTTAGATTGGCAGAACCCAGGTAGCAGAACCTTATATGAGCATCGCTTATAGCGTTTCCTAGTCTAGTGAGGTACAATAACAGCAATGAGTAAACCAATTACGAATATCATTTAAAGAGACTTTCTTAAAAGCTGCTTCAATAGCTTGTGCTAAATCTGGATAATTTCGGGCGCCGATAGAACGTAATATGCTTTTAATCTTTGACCAGCAATTTTCGATTGGTGAAAAATCAGGAGAATATGGTGGTAAATAAATTACCTTAGCCCCAGCAGCTTCAATTAATTTTTCAATCTCTCCACCTTTATGAATAGAGCAATTATCCATTACGACACAAGCTCCTTCCCAAAGTTGCGGAACTAAATTTTGAGAGATAAAAGCTTCAAACGTAAGTCCGTCAGTTGCGCCTAAAAGGCTATACTTGGTTATTATGCCCTTCAATCCGATGGCGCCAATTACTGAGACATTTTTACTACGTTTTTGAGGACGAGTTCCATGCGCTCTTTGACCTTTGGTCGCGCGTGCTAATCGTCTTATTAAAGATATATTTACGCCTGCTTCGTCAATGAATATAAGGTTTTCAGGAGATACCGCTTGCATTTCGCTCCCAAAATTTTACCCTTAATGACTGAACTCTTTCAGTTTCCTTTTCATCCGCGTGCAATGTTTTTTTTTCACCGTGAATTCCATTCTGTTTAACATTCTATCTACTGTTGAACGACCAATCAGCACTCCTGTTTTTTGTTCCAATAAAATACGAATCTCCGCCAAAGTAGCATCGTTATTTGCCTCTACAATTTTTTTAAGAACATTTAGTTGTTCTTCGTTTAACTTTGGTGGAGTTTGTTGTATCCTTATTTTAGGAGCTATGCTTCCTGTCTCTCGATACTGTTTAAGTATTTTTTGAACAAAGCTTAAAGCTACTTTAAATCTTTCTGCAAGCTGACGTTGCGAGATTCCACCTTCTAAGTACGTATCAATTATCTTCTGACGTAGGTCAAGTGAGTATGCTTTCATTTTGACTTTTTTAAGATGCACTACCTTAATTTAGGTATTATACCTCATTTGACTGGGAAACGCTATATGTTCGCATTGCTTAAATTTGTCCCCATCAAACAAGTAGATTCAAGCCAAGCTTGACTTAAATTAATGTTGCTAAGGTCAAGGTGATTTAATTGAACACCTTTTAAAACAATTTTGGAGAAATCTCGTTCTCCTGATTCATAAAGTTTGAGAAATTCTTCAGCATTCATTATATACCTCAAAATATATGAATTTTAAACTATGTTGTATCATTTTATAACGCTATGGGCTTCCGCAATGCTTTCCGGTGAGAGGTAATACTATGTTACTTTTTAACCTTCATTTTCTACTGGACATCCCAACCGCGTAGCTACATTCTGGCAATGTTGTGTCACTTGTGTTTGTAAACTCTCAATTGTAACTGGATTTGGGGATAACTTTTCTGCAAATGAGCGTCCTGGGTGTATTTGATCCCACATCGAACGCATCTGCGCTCCCCGTCCTTTACCCGGAGCATGAATACCAAAGCCAGAAATTATACTGCACCAAACGGGCTGGAAGTGACGTATTAATATAGCTTCACCCCAAGCAACCAAATCTACTGCCATTGCCACTACTTCAAAATCAAAATCCGTAACATCAAGATTTGTAGCTTTTAAGATTGAACTTCGATGCTCCCTCAAACGCCCAATTAATCCTCCTGTTACATTTTCTTTACCAGTACGCTTACCTGGATTTTCTGCTTTCCCAATATAAATTGGCATACAGCAAGAATTTTGGTTAGCAATTTTAATACCTGAATACAAAGGAAACTCTCCTCGGTAGTATAATAAATAAACACCAACGTAACCAGATAATTCCTCTTTCAACTGTTCAAGTTCTGCAAGTGGATAGCACCGCTGTCTAGTTTGAAATTCAATTAACTCGTTGCGTAAAGTGGCAGGCGCCTGAAAAACCTCTAAGGGCATGAGTAATATCACTAAACAGCATTTACAATTTTCTTATTAGCTGTAACAAACTGCAAATGATTGTAGATGCTAGAAGCAATAATATAAGCAAGATTGACGGGAACCGCATTACCAATTTGACGCATCGACTCACCCCAAGTACAGGGAAAATAATAGTCATCGGGGAAAGTTTGCAACCTTGCTGCCTCGCGTACTGTAAAATAACGCACTTCTCCTGATGGTAAAGCAAGCATGTTTTCTCCGCCAGGAACACCATGTACACCAGCTTTGAGTGTTTTAGCAGGTTCATCCAAGGGGCTACCCGTGTGTCCTGGGTAACTTCTTGCCCCTGGAATATAAATATGATTGGGTATAGATGAAGCTGCATGACTGTTGGGTAGGTCAGAAATAGCATCCCGGACGGTACGCCAAGGAGCGGTCATACTACCTAATAAGCTGGCGCCAGTTTTTTGTAAGCGCGCACGTAGTTTTGGGTTACAATCTGGACGCGCGCTACTTGGAATACTGTGGCGCTCCCAATATTCACCTGTTACCCATTTGTCCCAAATAAGCGCCTCTTCGGTATGAGTCGGTTCAGTCCAAGACCAATTGATGTTTAAATCAGACCTGAAGCCAACGATAAAAACTCGCTCGCGTTTTTGCGGTACACCATAATCAGCCGCATTTAGTAATTTATAAGTAACCTTATATTCAAGGTCATCGGGAACGGCGCCATTATGATGACGTTCCAGCCGAGCCACATGCTCAATCCAAGACTCATTATCATTAAGTAAAACTTCTGGGTGAGTAAGCTGCAAGATTATATACTCAAAATAATTGATAAAATTTTGACGCAGTAATCCGCGTACATTCTCAATTAAAAAGGCTTTGGGACGTAGTTCGCGTACTGCCCGAAAAAACTGGGGAAACATATCTCGTTCGTCAAGATGGGCGCCGTGTCTGCCACCAATTGAAAAAGGTTGGCAAGGTGGACCACCAGCTAATAAGTCTATTTCCTTACCAATAGTAGAGATATCAAAATCCGCTACGTCCATTTGGTGAAGGCGCCAGTTACTAGCAGCATTATTAGAGCGCTGTTGATTTTCACGGATAGTGTAACAACTATGTTTATCGCGTTCCACAAGTGCTAAGTGATGGAAACCAGCTTTCGCTGTTCCCATCGCCAAACCCCCGGCGCCTGTAAATAACTCTACTGATTTCACGTTTTTGAATGCCCTAAGTACATGTTGTAAGACATATTTATAGTACTTTTACTTTTATAGTACTTCCATGCGTGTATAAGCGAAAAACAAACTTCGGTTATGGTTTTCTAATTGCTTGAATTGGTTTATAGGCGCCAAGTCCAGCAGCAAGGTGCAGGGATGCGGGGTAATTTGTGGCATCGAGGTATTGAATTAGTCCGTAAAGTCGTAGGCATTGAACGTAGCTCGCCCAATCTTGAAAGCTATCCCCTGGTTGAAGTGTCAGGTTAAGTAAAATACCACGGGGATTGTATCCTTGAGCTTGGGGATTTGGCATTTTGGGTTCTCCTTTGTTTTGACCTCTCTTTTTGACTAGCGGTATTAATTTACTTTGGTTGAGAATACCGTCGCTGCGAGATTCAGGGCGTTGGTTACTCAAAAAATAATATCCGCATTCTGCTCCTTTTGATAAGGGATGAAAGACACCTGCGGTGTGTCCAAGAAACTCTCCGCTTTCATCACAAACACGGTAAATAGGAACTTCGCTGGTGCTTGGTGTAATTATGCTGGCTACGCGCACATGCGGATACTGCTCAATGGGAAGCAAGGTGATATTTTCAATTTTGGGATTATCTGAAATATCAAAACCAAGTTGGTGCTTTCTCCAGTATTTTTTTTGCAAACAAGGTAAACCTGCCATCCGTAAATTGGCAGCATCAAAGCAGTATAATGTTGGCTCTTTCGTTTCTTTGAATAAGTTATTAAACACCCAATTTTGAATTTTACTTTTGCTGAACTCTACAGGTGTAAACTGACCATCAGCCATTTGTATTTGGAAGATGTAAAAATCCAGCCATTCATCACATCCAAAGGCTTTAGCAGTGATACCATTTTTATCCATACGTACTGCTACAGGAAGGTATTTAATTATTTCTCCTGTATAGTAATGATGTTTGTAAACACCGACGCTTGCAGTATCTGTAAATGAGTTTTCTGCTTCAAATGTTGGATAAGTATAGGCGCCTGCCATTGATAATCCACTTTTTAGCGATGATTCTATACAATGAGCAAAATTACTTTTTAGTGACTTCTTTTTTACGAACTTACCCTGTTCTTTGGCAGCGGCTTTTGCTACTTCTATTTTAAGAGTTTCATTATTTAATGCTTCTGCCGTTAGGAAGTCAGCAATATCCTTGTTATCTTTTGGTACAAAGTGGTCGGTAACGCTATTAAGCTTTGCTAATGCGGGACGAAAGCATGGTTTTGGGTCTTTTTCAGCACTTCTCCGAAAGTGTTCTTTGGGTAGTATTTCAATTAAGGTTAGTGTTTTTTTATTTGGTGGTGATGAAGGAAGTGTTTTTTGGAATTCCTTAATTCTGTTAGCACAGTCGTTTTTCCAATTGTTCCCAGATAGTTCTGCACCCAAAGCACCGAGACTATGTATAGTGACATCATTAATTCCGTATTTTTTAGCGAGCGGACGAATTAGTTCAGATGCTTCATTACTCTGTGATAATAATACTAATTCAAGATTCGGCGGAATGTAAAATGGTGGAGTTAAGTTGGGAGTGGCAAAATGCTTCTTGATAAATTCTTTGACCTTATCATATTCCTTACAAGGTTTTTCTAGTAGTTTTTGAGAGTCACAACGTAAATAAGGTTCTACAGGTGCAAACTCTTGACCAAGCACTTTCTGTATACGCTCTAAACAAGCTTTATGAAGTATTTCATTGTCTATCGGGAATAGTCCATCCTCGCTAAAATGCGAGTATGACATTGTATTATCATAAACTACACCCCAAACTAAATTATCATTTCTATAGGGTGTTTTGAGTACGTCTTTAGCCGTAAATTTATCTTTGAAGTTAAGGATATTAAATAAAGGTACGAGATTGCCTTCAAAATCGATTCCTTTATCTTTTCCCATATATTTTAACTTAGATGGTACAAATCTTTGAGATTGTTTATGTTTAACATAAGCCGTTTTACCTGAATTTAGATATTCTAACTCCCAACTAACCCAACGTCGAATACCGTAATCACAATTAAGATAAGGTTCTCCTTCAGAATTGTAGTGGAGTGAAAAGGTTAGTAAGAAAGAGTAGTAATGCGAGATTTTTTCTTTCTCTTTACTGTTTTTCTTTTTTTTATCTTTTGTAATTATTACGGCTGGCCAGCTAATCAGTTCTATCTCGTTAGATTCTTCTGCTACACATTCATAAAACTGTATTGTTTCAAATATTTTATCGCTGTTGGGAAGGGTTAAAGGTAACGGTTCTGCTACTATTGCACTTGCTACTAGGTAAGGAATCAGGCTGTAGTACAAAGGGTCAATTTGTAGTTCACCATCTTTAATACTCCATACAGGTTCTGGAAGTTGAACTTGATGAAATTGTAAATCTTTACTAGATAGCGCATTAATTTTTTGGCTTTCATCTGCTGTCAAAGACTTTAAATCTTTAAATGAGATATTTAACCAATTTTTGGTAGTACTAGCAATATCTTTTGTGGATATTTCGTTAGTTTTGGAATAAAGCCAATTAGCAGGTGCTGTCTTTCTTAATACATTTGGAGAATGGAATAAAATGTCTGGGTCGATTGAATGTGTAAGTGCTTGGTTAAGACATTCTATTGGTGGTAAGATGTAATTTTTACCATGTTTATGCTGCTGTAATTGGCAAAATAAGTCTTTCCAATCTTTGGGGAAAGTCAATGCATACAAGTCAAATGGAAGTACGATTTTCTTTGGTATTTGTACTGCAAACAGTTGTATAGAATTAGATCTAGATGCCATGTATTTTCTCCAATGCACGGTAGAATGGTTCATAAAGTGAGCGAACTAGGGCTATGTCGCGCGCGTCAAAGCCTGTCCTGGTTTTGGTAAAGTAGGGTTGTAGAACGTATTTGAATCCTTTGAGTAGGGAATCTTTTTCGGTTTCTGGTTTTTTAAGGGCTAGGTTCGGCGCCCATGCTGCATCGATGAAACGAATTAAAGTTGGTTGGTTGCCGCGTATTGTTCTAGCTATTGCTTGCCAGGTCAATACCATTAAACTCCAAATTAGTCCTTCGCGTACTTCTTTGGATAGTCCTTTGTAGGAGTAGCGTAGTTCGGTATCAAGACTTTTAAGAAATATACCATAACCTTCGCTTTTCCAAGCGTTACAAACTTCAATAAAGTCGCCTTCTCTCTCAGATACTATGGCTTTTCTTTCTCTCCATAATGCAAGTCTAAATTTATATTCCAGGTCATCGGGTGCAGGATGTGGACGCACTAAAAAGTATGCTCCACCAAATGCGCTTAGTCCTGCTGAGTTTAAAATGTTTTTACCTCGTCCAATTGCGCTTATTGGTGCTAGTAAAATTGCTAGCTTTGTGTCTGCAAAATTCTCTACGTTACTGCGAGGAATCAAGGATTCGTCTATATCTTCGAGTGGGGAACGCGATGTTAATTTTCCTACTCGGTCTTTCCAGTATGAGCTTGTATCAATACTGTCAATGGCTTCGTAAACAAAATCTACTTGCTCGTAACTGTTGACGTACCAAATTAAACGCTTTCTATCTTCGGGTAATGCGTCAAAGTCTCGTTGCATGGTATCGGTTGAACGAAGCAGCGAACGTACTATTTGTAACAGCGCTTCTTCTTTGTTGTCTGTTGCTCCGGAAACTCGTACAGGTTTACCATCAGGATAGTAGCACTCTGTGAAGTGAAAACTACTTTCTGCAATGCTTTCTACCGCTTCTTTAACTCTTGGACGCAGTAAGTAATCTACTTGTTTATCTACATGATAGATAGGACTTTGACCTGCCCAACTTGTACCACTGAGTAATAAAGCGTGCGCTCCTTGTGTTCCTTCGTCCGCGAATACACTAGAGAAGTTTTCTAACAGCCAGCGTCCTTGTCCGAGTGCTTGGAAGTACCAAAGTTTTAATTGATTTTCCTGCCGTTCGAGTTTGAAGCCACAAACTAAACCAGATGCTAGTCCTGGTATTAGACCGTAAAAGTCTCGTGGAATGCGGTTGAAGAAAACAATTTCGTCGGCGCCATCAACTTGTTGTTCGAGTGCGTATGCAGCTTTGATTGATTGTTGGAAATATGACACGAACAAAACTAATTTAAGGAATAATGCGAACTTGCAGCAAAATCCCCATTTATCGCTGATTGCTTTTAACCAACCTTTTTTAGTAAGCTCATTTTGTATCTTGGTAATTGTATCTTGCTGTTCCTGATAGTTTTCATGATTAAGTCTCATTGCATACTCAGCAAGCCAGGATTCTTTCCAGGCGCCTTGTAAGAATTTGGATAACTCCTCGTATACAGGGTTTTTATCTAGAATGAAAGTCTCGGAGTCAGTATCTATGCCTTCAGCCTTGGCAATTTGTAATACAAAGTCCCTTGCAAGCGATGAGCAAGTAAAGAATTTATCTGCTAGCCACTCGGATTCGTCGGGCGATAATTGTAATTGCGTACAGATATTATCAACAAGCGAATCAGCATTTTGCAGCGCATGATTAAATTGCCCAAAGGTAAGTTGCCGCAAGTCGTTTCTGGAATTACGCAGTTTGGTTGTTCGTGTCCATGTTACTATTTGGTCGAGAAATCCATTACTACCTTTTTCGATTAGTTTAATCGCAGGTAAGAATGTTGAGTCGAGGTTAGATTGTACTTTGTCGCATTCGTCGAAAAATACAACATCGCAAGTGCGGTACATCAATTCGTAGTAGGTAATTGACTGCGGACTGACGTGGGGTAACGGACGAGTAAATATGGCTGCTGCGACTGTAGTTAAAATGACATCTGAGTCTGCGAGTTCGTTTGCATCACGATGTCTCGGACATTGACCTATCAAGGGACAAACTTTTGGACCATTTCCTTTACTGTTGCTGTCGTTGTCGTCTTCACTATCATCCTTTGAGTCATCTTTTACCTCTCTCAAATCAAAGCATGGAGGAGAAGGAGGATTTTCGGGTTGAAAGTATTGGCTTAGGGGACAAGCTGTTGATAGATGGGTAAAACCATCCAGTCCACCGTTTACACCATGCCAGTTTTCAAGGTGAGTACCTCGACTTCTTTGACCAACTACTACAGATACTCGTAAACCAACTTTTTTAAGTAGACTTGCCATTCTTAGACAAGTTACAACTTCGTTAAAAACAATGCCAACTCTATGTTTTTTGTTTGCTAACGCTACAGTTAGTATTTCAATTAGGGTTGATTTACCTGCATTTAATAGTCCAACTAAGTTTTTAACTTTATCGAATACAATTGTATCTATTTCTACATAACCCATTCCTTGAAAATGCTCAATAATGATGTTTTGCAGGCGCCGTTTATGGTCTTGTTTGCAGCGTTCATCTAAAATATTGGCTGCGTCTTGCATTTCCTGCTTGGTAATAGAGATAGCTTTGTTTTTATCGCGGTGTACCGATATGACTCTTCCTTGATATGTAGGTAAATTTTGTGGAAGTCTTACACTATAAGTTTTTTCTCCTGATTTAAAGCTATATTCTTTACCTGGTGAGGCATATTTAACTGTACGTTGACGATACTTTAGTTTGTTACTAAGTAATTCTTCAAAACGTTCAAAACGGTTGCCCCATATTGAAGGCATGGATTTTTGGGAAAATCGATAAGTTTTGTTATCAACATCGTATGCTCGATACTTTGAAGGTATTTGGTTGTATATTTTTATTAATCTTTCGGTAGCATCTTCGTTTGTTAAATATGGTACTAGCTGTCTGAGATTAAATAATGTTCTTTTTCCTTCAGATTGGATTAACTCAGCTAGTCGTGGAAATAGGTAAAATCGATTGGATATAAGCAGCCATACAGATATTGCTGTTTCAATTTCTGCTTGAATACCTAACTTTTCGACGGCAAATAGACATAACTCCAAATCGAGTAACGCTTCAATTTGGTCTTTATGTAAATCTGTTTTTTGTAAGGATTGTGCTGCTTTTTGGCGCCAAGACCTTGTTTCTCTCATGTATGAGTACCCTTTTTTTTGGTGGGACTTTTATTTTGTGTAGTCTCCTTATTTAACTCCTCACTAACCTCCGAATAATCTTCAACTAAACCCGCTTTCTTTTTAGCCAGTGCAAAAACTGCATCATCGAAGATGGGTTTAACATTTTCCCATCGCCATTTTGATTTAAGCTCTTTTAGATAAGCAGGACGGTCTTTTTTGCGTTCCGCAGGAATAACAATATATGCAACATTCCATTCGGGTTCGCTAGGTATTGGCTCATCACCCAAATTCCTTACTAATAAATAAGGGTTTGAATAATCTTTTAAATCGAGTGCCCATACCTCACCATCATTAAACTTGATTTTTATATCATAGCTGTCGCGCTCTGGGTAAAGTTCAACATCTAGCTTTATATCTAGCAACTTTTGGTATAGCTGAATTTCCGCGCGTCCTGGGTAAAACCAAAAGCGCTCGATACTACGCTTCAATTTTAAACAGTTGTCTGGTAATTTTATTTTACGCTTCAACCTGCGTCCAGGTGGACAGCGGTTACAGCAAGAATTTGCAATTACCTGCTTTGAAAAGTCTATTCCTGCCAGCGCATAGCAGTATGGGCAAGCATAAAAATTTCCCTCTAACTCGTGGCAACTCGGTATTGGTTCGTAGCATTCATCTAGTAATTCCGACAAGCCAACACCAAGTCCAAAATTCCCTTTAGCTTCTACAAACTCTTGGTTCGACAGCACAGGATGCTCAACAATAAACCTGCGGAATTTTGTATAAATTTGTATCCCTTGTGGATGCGAGTGGCAGTGTTGCAGTAACTTAGTGGCAATTTTACCCTGCTCTTGGCTCAGTACACTACCACCGAAAGCTTCCGCTAACTCAATTGTTAACTCTGTGGGTTCGCTAAAAAAAAGTAGAGATTCGTCACTGTCTATCTCGTCGTCAATTTCCACTCCCCACTCAGACAAGGGTTGCTCGCAAAGTTCGTAAAACTCCGGTACACTAGCTGGCGCCAAATCCGGTTTACCACTCATTAAAAATGCCAGAACCACCTTGTCGTAACCCATTTGCAAGTCAGGAGGGTAAGGGTAAAGGGGTTTTTGTTTCGCCTTAACCCTAATTAGACCTGCAGAAATTTGCTCTAGTGTGGGCGTATCGACTTTGACCACAAGTTACTATCCTAAAAATTGGAATTTTTACTATAGTAACTAATAATTTACGAGTTAGACACACATAAATATAAAATTTTATGAATGTAAACTGCGGTGGCGCCATCCGAGGCTGTATCTTAAAATCTGTAATTTATTGGGGGAGTGCATGACTGAAAACAACGAGCATTCGGACGGGATAAAGCGTTCCAAAGGCAAATTTGACCCAGTTACGGAAAAAAGAGATTGGTCTATAGCCGCATCCGAGGAGTATTGCAAGCGAATTGCCAGAAACACAGGTAAGCGATTAATAGAGATAATAGACACAGAAGAAGATAGCCTTTTACCAATAGTCTGTATTTTTGAGGGTTATTTAGATGACTGAAACAGCCGCTGTTATACCGCTAAGTACGGTAATTCCCATGTTTAACGCAATTAGTGACCGTGATTGGTCACGATTTAAAGAACTTGAGTATGAGTTTGCCAACAACTACGGTGTAGAAACTTGGGCAGATGTTTTTAACTTTCGTATTATGCCTGCTCTAGAACCAGAAGCCAAAACATGGATATTAGTACAAAAATGTAGCAAAGGCTACACAGTAAGAGTTGTTGAATGATTGTAAGCCCCTGCATGGGGCGCCCTTGCCAGAATTGTGTTTAAATACTTTACTTCCCGTCGCATTGCTCTGACTCTTAGAAGTAAACCACATTTATAAAAAAGCGGTTGCGCCCAAATATGCTCCTTAAGCAACCGCTAACTGCTTAATCTAATTGGTTATAAACCTTATAGATTCTTGAGAGAATTAGGTTTCCATTTACCTTGAATTGCGCTATGTAGAAACTTACTTGGGTAAGCTGCTCTACCTTATGCTTTAAAAGACCTTACGGATAAAAAACTAATAACAAAAGTAGTACGCAAAGGTACTACTGACGTTTATCGAATTGCGGATAGAAGTGAATGGAAAGAGCCAAACTACACGGTTGAACCAAAAAGTGCTTTAGAATACTTCAATCGCGCTATTATTCGCCGTGAAAAGAAGGATACGTCTGGAGCGGTTGAAGATTTTAAACAAAGTATAAATCTTTACGAGCAAGAATTAAAACAAAAAGAAGGAGGCAGTACGAGAAAAGAAAAAGACCTTCAAGATGCACGTAAAGAATTAGAAAAAACCCAACAGAGGTTAGCTGTCTCAGAACTATAATTTTGTGTATTTTGACTCTGACACAGAAGAATATATTATTAACTTAACATTTGATGGAATAACGAAAAAAGTTGTAAATGCATACGGTTATAGCAATGAGCCAAAGCTTACGATGTTTAGGCTTAATGATACAGGTTATTGTGGAAAAATATAATCAATTGACAATTTAGTATTTATTTGTTAATTCGGTGCCTCGGTTGAGTTAACCGTACTAATATTATTCGTATTTACACTACTTCTAAATATTCCATTAATAATGGTCGGTTTTCATAAATGTAAAAGTGATAGAAACCGTATTTCCAATTATTTTAGCCTTTATTACTATAAGGACATACGAAACAATAAACCGAACTAATTAATTAAACAAGTTTGAGAAGGAGCAACACAAAATGTTAGCACGTTACTACCCTTGGCAAGAAATGAATGCAATGACTCGTCAATTAGATTCATTGTTTGAAGAATTTCAGGCGCCTGCATTTAGAACACCTGCTGCGGAACTGCACGAAACAGACGAAGCAGTACATCTAAAATTAGAATTACCTGGTGTTGAAGCCAAAGATGTAAATATAGAAGTTACCGAAAACGCAGTGAAAATAGTAGCTGAACGCAAAACAGAAACTAAGACTGAAGATAACGGTAAAACCAGAAGCGAATTTTATTACGGTAAGTTCCAACGTGTAATTCCATTACGTGCGCGCATCCAAAATACAGCCGTAACAGCAGAATACAAAGACGGTATTTTAAATTTGACACTACCTAAGAGTGAAGCAGAAAAAAATAAGGTAGTCAAAGTTAACCTTGGGGAAGTCTCTGCGTAATCATCCATTGCAATTGGTTGAAAAGGTAATATAAATATAGCGCCTCCAATATATTAGGAGGCGCTTTTTATTACAAATTCTATGTTTGTTAAATTGATATTAACCGTTGGCGCCTGCTATCTTATATAAGGTGAAAATCTTAGCAGAAAATTGTACTAATTTTGCTCAATTCAAACCAAGTGCGGTCGCCAACTACACCATCAACAGGCAAGCCAGTATTTTTTTGTAACTGTCTTACAGCTTTCTCTAGACGATTACCAAAGTCACCATCAACGGCGCCAACTTCATAACCACCAATTGATAGTCTTTGTTGAACTGCTTTAACTAAGTCTCCTTTGCTGCCTTTTTTTAAGCTAGGCATATCAACAGGGGCGCCTTTGAACAATGAACGCCAAGTTCTATCGCCAACGATACCATCTTGTACTAAAAACATCCGTGCTTGGAATAGTTTAACTGCGGCTGTGGTCTTGGGACCGAAGTTACCATCAATTACTTCTTCTCCTGGGAATACGCAGGCGCCGGAACTGCCAATTGTTACGTATGCACCATATTTTAGTAGTAGTCCTTGTAACTCTTTAACTGCATCACCCTTAGAACCTTCTTTGAGTACGGGCTTTTGAAGTTGAGCGGCTGTGTTAAATGTAGATGTCATAATCGTTTTTCCTGTGTGTGAATTGTTTGTATACTTAATTCATCACTGCGCCGAACAGGAATTACGTCTTTGTCTTGGTACACAACAGGGTACTATTTTTTGAGTTTAAACCTCTCCCCAACCCCGGAACCTGCGAGGAGAGGGGAGTATATTTGTTCCCCCTTCCCTCGTAGGGAAGGAGGTTAGGGGGTTAGGTTTTCCATATAACCTAAAATAAAAGCTCTAAACTCAACTGTACTGATGCTTGTTGGTTTTCGTTATTGTTTACATTATAATTGGCGATAAATAATTCTTTGCCTTTTTTGGCGCCGTTTTGCTTGTAGTTATTCATTCCATATTGTAATTCCCACTCGTTCAGGTAGGCAGATTTAAAGTTTTCCCTGATAAATGGTGAGTCATCGTAGGTTATTAACCAGCGTTGTGGACAGTTTTGTACGAGTGTTGCGAACCTTTGATGCTCGAATGAGATATGTAAATCTCCAGATTTACCATAAAGCTTGGATTTAGTAGCTGTAAAATAAGGTGGGTCTAAAAATATAAATACATCTTGACCCTCTGCTTGTAATAGTTCGCTATAATCTAAATTGGTAATTTTTACATCTGCTGTTAAGATACTCTCTAATCTTTCTAAGCGGTCGGTAGATGATTTTGTAAATCGTTTGTGGAAAGCTTGCTCGGAGAATCCTCCAGATTCAACGGTGCCAGAGAAGGTAATTCTGTTGAGGACGAAAAAGCGCACCGCTCTGTCAAAATCAGATAATTTGTTGACATCTACTTTGGTTAATTCTTCAAATAATTGCTTACCGTCTGTATATTTATCTTTGATGCGACGTATTTCTTCTATAAGTTGCGGTAGGTGAGATTGAGAAAATTTCCAAAACAGGAACAGTTCGCGATTTAAATCATTAATCCAAAACTTGAGGTGAGGAAACTGTTGTTTTAAGTATATAAAGACAGAACCACCACCTACAAAGGGTTCTCTGTACTCAGAGAAACTATTTGGTATATATTCAGCTATCTGGTCAATAGCTTTTGATTTACCTCCTGGGTAACGCAGTGGACTTTTTATCATAGCTTTTGGCATAATATATACGTTCGTAGGCTAGCATTTGAATATAAAATTAATAGTACAATGATAATATAATAATTAACTGATTACATATTTTAAGTAATATTACGAGTCACTTCAATTTTAAGATTTTGATTATGTTCTGCTTCTAAAGCTAGTTTTTTAATTATTTCTTTTTGGTTTTTCTTGAATATTTTTGAATTAGCATCTAAAAATGATTCTAGTTCTGCTGGTGAAGCGTCTGGGAGTATAATGGCGCCAATGACATTGTTACCTGTTAATTTGAGCTTGGTTATAAATGATACTGGTTGCCCATCAAGGGTTAAAGAATCAAGATTGGAAAATAATATTAACTTAAATAATCCATCTTGTATATCTGAAACTTTGGGTAGTGCGTCTGTAGAAGTATTTTTAGACTCTTGTATTATATACGTATCTCCATTATGAAATATTTCATCTGGCGTTAAGTAATAAACTCCTCCTAAGTAATTCTCAACACTGAAGGTAGCTTTTAACCCATCGACTAAATACTCTAGCTCGTGGGATGTGAGAGCTTCCCTTTTACTCGCACTTTGAGAACCTTTAAGAGAAATATTTTTAAATTCCTCGAATTCTTCTATAATTGCTTTTAAATAACTATTCATTCCTTGCCGAAAATGAATTTCTACCCCAGTTTGTTGAGAAATAGAATCATAAGAGTCAAGAGCCTTTTCAAAAATTTCTACAAACCTTTCTTCAAATAAGCTTTTGTTCCAATGAAGCGCGCTTTGATGGTATGCTAAAATTTCATCGATTTGAGATTTTACAAATTCGTTATTAAATTTTTGGTTTGTTAACTTCTGTTTATCAGCCTGTCCCTTTTTATTGCTTTTATCAGCCGTTTCGTAGTACGCAAGTACAATATAAATATTAAGCAAATTCATCCATGATATGGTTGAATACTGAATCCTATCTCTATCACCATCTTTACCTTCATCTTTGATAACTGGGATTATTGTTATGACTTTTGAGGCGCCGTATGTATTGTATATTCTTGTAAACGGATAACTCCTGGTTCTTTTTGGTGATACCCACTGTGAGTAAGCTATTTCTGTAATAGGAGACTTAATTAATCCAAATTTGGGGGACTTATTGACATTAAATTCTTCAAGATTTATCTTTTTTAACTTGTCAGCTAAGTAAGTTCGGTAAATTACTCCTTTAATAAACCCTGTAAAGTGTAAAACTTCTGTCATGTGCTTTGTTGTGATGGGTCGAGGCGCCGCTTTCACTTTATTATACAGTTAAGAGTAAAAAGTTAAGACAATAATCTAGTATAATGACGCAAATCACAAACTGCATGTAATTAATATTACATGTGTTATGATAGTTACTCTGGTATTAGTACGCAAATATAATACTAAAAAAGGATTGCGTACACTATTGAGTAATTATGCTTCTATTTTTTTATTGGTGTGCTGCTCACGAAGGCAGTAAAGCAAGGGAATATAAGTATAATTTTGTACTTCAATAGTTGATAGCTTGTCTAATTGCTGCTAATTACTACTAATGTGTTGAGTATGACAGAACAAAAAGTACCGAACCAGCGTGATATAAAAACAGAAAGTGGTAATTACAGTGAACGAATCGGCAAGCACTATATTCAAGCTAAACAAGTTTATATTACAGAGCATTACGACCGTAAAGAAACAGATGCGACCCCCAATAAAGCAAAATGTAAGACAGATATAAATCATAAAGGTAAAGCAACTTTTGTCCTGACTGGTACAATTGATTCTGTTGATGAAAAATTACTCAGGGCTTTGGAAATTCACTTACAAAAGTTTTCAGAAGATGCAAGTTTAACAATTATCAATATTGAATCTGGTAGTATAAAACTTACACTAGAAGCTTCTTACGAAGGTCTAGAAAAGCTTAAAAAATTAATTGAAGAAGGAAAACTAACAGAAGTACTAGGTATTCCTGTGGAATATATCGAGTTTTCAGGTGATGACAATTTAAATTCTAAAGATTTTAAATCAGATTATAAGTTGCGTTTAATTCAGGATATTCTGTCTCAAGGTGCTAGAGGTAATCATCTAGAGGGCGTGAATTTAAGTGATGCTGACCTTACTGGTGCTGATTTATGCGGTTCCAATCTTAGTAATGCTAATCTTGTAAAAGCCAAGCTAAGGCATACAAATTTAGTTCGTGCTAATTTAACAGGTGCTGATTTAAATAGCTCAGACCTTACTGGTTCTAACTTAACTCTTGCATATTTAGATGGTGTAAACCTAATTAACGGTAATCTATCTAGTAACCGTTCAGGGGGGGCGCCTGCGTTCGTGGATAAGCGAGAGTTTGGAGCAACTATTTTTAGAGAGCAATTAGGTA
>NZ_RSCL01000063.1 GCF_003991905.1 Dulcicalothrix desertica PCC 7102
ATTATTAGTATGTTTATTTACTAATGCCAGTACGTATTTATGTAATATTTTATGCGACATTCTGAAGTGCGGAATATGGGGTATAAGAATACAAGGAGTATCGTCTGGTAATAATATATCTCTATCAGCAGAAAATGAATAAACATATTGGCGCCCGCGAACACCGAGGTATATCCCATCATTCACATATATTTGTTGACCACCCTCTTTCTTCAACGTTTTTATTTCATCATCTAAAGCATTATTAAACTCTTTTTTATATTCTTGAAAATTCATTGGTGGATACCCGTTTTTTATTATTTCTACTGTCGTAGAAAAATTATTATTTGAATAGGGGGAAACCGTATACGGTGTTTTACGGTACATATCAAAAAATATCCTGTTGATTAGTAAATGTTTATCCATCGGCGCCTATATAGTTACCACAGCTTATGTCGGAACCGATTCTAGGAACGAAAAAGCTATTTAATTTTTAAAATCAATTTACGTATTACAGTGAATGAGTAAGAATTGTGCTTTGTAGGTAAAAGTTTTTGAAACACTGTACCCAAGAGCGATGTTCTTTTTGTTTTGGTTCGGTTTCAAAAATAATAGGACTGCCTACAACGATTCGTTTTACCCTGGAACGGGTAATGGCAACATTCAAACGATTTAACTGAAAGTAAAATTCTGCTCTTTGCGCCGCGTGTATAGGGTCTGAAGTTGTCAACGAGGCAATAATAATATCTCGCTCTTGACCTTGCATTGATTCCACGGTATCCACTAATACAGATGTTAAAACTGCAATTCCATATTCTGAAGCTGTTTTTTGAAGCTGTTGACGAATTAATCTTGCCTGCGCGCGGTAGGGTACAACAACAGCAATTTCTGATGCTTTAATACCACAAACTAATGCCTCATGTACAATTGCGCCAATAAGTTTGGCTTCTTCAGGTGAGCGCATACCTCGGTTTTGATGGTGTACTTCGACAAAAATGTTCGGTTTAGCAGGGTCGAGAATATCAACGTGCTGAGTTGGCGCCATCTTTAACTGTAAGCAACGTTGTTTAGCTATTGGAGAAGGATTTAATTTACCATCATAGAAACATTGAGAAGGAAAATCATTAATTTCAGCATTCATTCGATGAGTTACATCTAACATTGTGCCCGGAGCATGATTAAATAATGTCTCGAATACCGAACGAGTTACCCACTGCTCCCCATGTCTACCAACAATCACAGGAGGCATTTGCTTATGGTCTCCGATAAATATATAACGCTTACCTGCCATCATCCCCACAACTGCAACTGGTAAAGTTACTTGACCACTTTCATCGAATATGACCGTATCGAAATTCACATTTTCTAATGCTTTAGTACATGTTGCGTAACAAGTGCTGCCAATAATCAACCCTTCTGTATCTAGTTCTTTTGGCACCCGAATAAACTTTTCATAATTTGGTACATTATCACCGTTCCAACTTAATCCTTCGGTTTTATCGTAGGCGCCGATTTTGATTACTTTGTTATAACCTGTAACCTGGACTATTTTTTGTAAAGCATTGTTAATTGCGGAGTGAGTAAAAGCAGTAATCAAAACACGCTGTCCCAAACGAGCAAGACTAACCGCAATTTGAGCAAGCAACCAAGTTTTACCAGTTCCCGGTGGACCTTGAATCAAATAATAGTTATCGGTTGCGAAAGCTCTTTGGAATGCTTCTTTTTGTTTGGGTAGTGCGTTTGAATCAACTAAATACTGACTTGACGTTAGATTTTTGGCATTGAAGCTTGGTTTAATGGCGCCGTTTAGAATACCTAATATCTGTTCGCGTTTTGTGGGATTATTGGCAAGCTTAGTTAAGGCGCCGATTAATAGATGTCTTACATCAATGATACCAGCATCTAATACCCACCCTTCACTTGGATATAAATTATCAAAGCTTTGTCCATATGCGGCGCCGACAAGAAACTCAGAATCATTTTCTTCAATAATAGTACATTTAAACTTTTCTTTGTCTGTAGGATTACCTCGGCTTAATATAAGGTTATCGCTTTTATCAAATTTAGAAATATTTTCTGAAAATCGTAACCAAGCTTTTGTACCACTTACTTCAATAACTTCAACTTTGTCAATGCTATATCCTTCTTGTACACGTTCATGTATAGGTTTCTGCCATCTTTCTTTAGTTTTTCGAGTTTCAGTATCAACTTCAACATTAATAAAACGTTTTAACGTATCGATGAACTGACCATTATCAATGTTTTTCAAGATACTAGATATATTAGAATCTATACTTAAATAAGTATCACGATAATTATTTTGCGCCATGTTAAGCGCTTCACTATAACTCCAATGTGGGGAAGGCGGCAAATTTGGGATGTTTAAGAAATCTTCAAGAATACTCTCGTCAGTTCTGAGGTAGGTAATGAGTTCAGCTAATTCTTTACAACAACTGTCTGGATATCGAACTATTTGTTCTTCGCTGAAACGAATGATTGCCCAACCATTGTTTATAAATAACTGATTGCGTTTATCATCGTACCCTTGGAAATGAGTAGGTTCTTCTTTACCGTAAACGTAAGGCTCATCTAGCTCTATATCTATATAAGTTCCTGTAACTGGGTCGGTGTATATAAAATCTGGAGTGTATGACCCAAAGGAGTAACCACGCTTTACTTGAAGAGGAAAATATTTTTCGAGATAATACCAAAAAAAAGTATCTTCCTGCGGGTTCATTGTCGGCGAATTTAAAGATTCTGTAATATTCTGATGATTTGTTAATATTTTTTTTGGAATTATCGTTATTGGATACGGCGCCATTTATGATTTACTCCTGTACTGCGGTTGTAAAGTTAAAGATATGTTTAAATTAATATTACATATAGAAAGAAAGCCTGTATAAAAGCACTTTTAGCTTTAAAACAGACATAAATATTAAATATTAAACTGACAAAGCACCGCTTGAATAAGGAACTAACCGTCAATATATTTAGCAAGCAAATTATGACCTTCTTCACCAAGTTGTAGAACTTTCTCTTGTACTACTTGTAGTGCAATAGGAGAGGGTGTTGAGCGTGCATTTTCCCAACGATTGACTGTTGGGTAAGTAACACCTACATAAGCTGCAAATTGTTCTTGCGTAAGTCCGCTCAACAGACGAAATTCACGGATAAAGTGACCGACTTCGGGCTGACGATTTACTATCTTGTTTTTCATATGACTATCCACGACATGAATGAAGCAATTGATAATTCGCTTTCTACAAGTTCAAAAAAATTGCGATGAATATTATTATGGCAAAAGTTTTTCGTTTTTATTAGCAGCGGTAATTGCATCCTTGATTGACGTAGTAAGTGATATATCATGTGCTTCATTATATTGATTACCGAAATTAATTGTCATCCGAATTATCCGCAAATACCGATTCATCTAAAATTAATATAAATTTTTATGCTTTTTAAGATAATATAATTTGATTATCATTATTTATGAAGTATTAACTAGCTAGCTAAAAAATTAAATTTTTCCAACTTGACAGTAGATATGCGTATAAGTCGTTGTACAAAAAATACCGCTAGCATGAACGATTATCAAACGGCACCCTATTGTAATTTTCATTACTTTATAGCGATATATGTATGCTTTGGTGTTTGATGTCGCCACCTTCTTTGCGTACATATGTTCTATAAACAGGCGCCTGATACTCAAAGCTTCCTATCGGGAATACTTAAGATATCAAAGTAAAATATCTACCAATGAAAAAATTATTCCCAATTGCCTTAAGCCTTGTTGTAGCTAGTAACGGCGCCGTTTCTGCTCAAAATGTACCAGCCCAAGTAGTAAGTGTAGGTGACGGAGACACTATTCGGATAGCTTTAGATGGCAAAACAGAAACGATACGTATGGCATGTATGGATGCACCTGAGAAAAGGCAAGGAATCTACGGCGCCGCTTCAACAAATCGACTAAAACAATTATTACCGCGTGGCGCCGCTGTACAAGTGAGACAAATTGAACGCGACCGCTACAAAAGATTAGTAGGTGAGGTGTTTGTTGGTGGTAAATCAATTAACCTTCAAATGGTCAGAGAGGGGCAAGCAGTGGTTTATCGTCAATACTTAAATGCTTGTGCCAGCACTCAAGAACAGTACATCAAAGCAGAGGCAGAAGCAAAACGTAAGCGTTTAGGTTTTTGGAATCAAGATAACCCTGTAATGCCGTGGGATTTTCGTCGTAACGCGCGGAAGAATTAATGATTTTTGGCGCCTGTTGTGGAGAAGGCGCCTGTATTACTAAATAAGAACATTCGTAATACTTAAAAAAATGATAAAAAATTATTTTACTATCTGTTATATTTCTCTTTTAATGATTTTTCTAACTGCTTGTGAAAGTAAACCTTATACTGTGTAATTTTAAAATGAAAGCGGTTTTTCTATACCTTTTGGTGTAGCCTCGTTGAAGCAACCCTAGATGGCAACCAGTTAAATGTGATTAGTACGTTTTTCTATAACTTTTGGTGTAGCCCTTGTTGAATCACTCAATCAAAACCTATATTATATTTTGTTTATAAGAGGCGCCTTGTTTAGACCACGGGTGCCCCTTGTTTTGGCTTATATAGATATAGCCAAGCTGTTACCAAGTGTTGCAAAAACTACTTAGAACTCTTGCCCTATCAAGATAATACCATTGAAGGTATGAAAAACCCGCTCTTGAATAATCACGGGTGATAGGATGAACATGAAGAGTGTGTCTTCATGTTAGTTTATGCAGTAATTATTAAACCAATTCATAATTCTGCTACGATAAATACTAATATTGAAGAGCGATTCAAACATTCCAAATTTTGGGGGTTTCTGCATACATTCCTGTATATACTTTTTGTGTTCAAGTACTATTTGCTCCCATTCTTCTTTTGTGATTACCGTTTGTTTGCCCTTGTCAGGCTTGGGATATTGTTCCCGTAGAAATTTCATTCCTGCTTTGAATTCTGCTATGTATAAGTCGCAAGAATGTTGATTGAGTAAAAGGATGTGTGTTGGTTCTGAATCATCGGAACCAAAATCGATATTGTATTCTGGTTTTAGTTTTTGGTGTGCTTTTACTAATTCTATACTGATACCATCATTGTTTAAAAGAGGATAGTACACGTCGTAGTAGCTGAAAGTTTTGCTCCATCCACCATCGCTCCAAGTTGCATTTGTTGCAGTGTAGTAAATCCCAAGCCATTGTTTCGTTTCTGGCGCCACATTCATTGCTTCTGGCAGAAATTCAGGAGCCGGAATTGAGAGTTTGTAACTATTTTGAATCATTGGTAAAACTCCTTAGTCTTAAATGAGTGCGTATTTACCTGTCAATAGCTGGAAAGCCGATGTGAATCAATGCATACCCACCCTAAGTAGGAAATATTTTCTCATCACTGAACGGCGCCGAATTTTCATCAGCATCTACTAATTATAAATTAAACGATACGTTTTGTATTAATTAAATTAGTTTATTGCTTTAAAATGCAATTTCTTGTTGGAACTCGCGCGTTAAATCAGACACAAATGCACTAATGGCATTCATCCCTTTATGCAGTGTTCCGTGGGTGTCGCGATACCCAGAACGACCCCAACCATTCCAGCCCCGTATGGCGCCGATTTCTCCAAACTCAGAAATAATAGAGTCATCAGGCGCCGTTTGTTGCAATTGAACAATCACAGCGTCTTTCTCTTGTAAATCTTTCTCTAACCGTTCAATTTTGGACAGAAGTTGAGGAACTGTTTTCTCAATATTGGAGTTAAGTACTTTTGCTGCTTGAGCGTTGAAAGTGTTACCCCAAGTATCTTTTGTGGCGCCAATAAGGGCGTTTTCTAGTTCGGTAACTCGTTGCTGTAACCGTTGATTTTCCACATTCAAGGACTGCAAGCGCGCGATTTCTTGCTCAGATGCTCGAAGGTGCTCAACTAACTTGGTTACTTTCGCTTCCATATTTCGCGCGTGTTTCTCGAACGATGCGTTTGACTCTTTTGCTTTCGCTTCTGCGGCGCCTTGAATTTCTGCGAATCTAGCTTGTTCTATTTCGGCGTTCTCTAATTTGTACTGTTTGATAGCTTCTGCCTTGATTTGTTCAATATCATCAGTGGTAAGGATTCTAGCTGACGTTCTTTCCAACCGCAGTTGGTGAGATTTAAGTAAATTTTTTGCAGGTCTTCCCTGAGCAATGGCATGGTCTAGCAGAACCCAAAAATCATCGTTGTTGCCAATATCCGTGATTACACCACAGGCGCCATTCCATCCTGTTGACTCGTTTTGTACTATGATTCGTACTCCTAGACCTAATTTAGGAGTAGGCGCCTCTTGTTGTGTGGAAGTAATCTCTGGTAATTGGACAGGTGCCTCCTTTGATTCTGAGTTAGAATCTACTACTGTTGCTTGAGAGACTGATTTTGAACTGCTTGATACTTTGTCAGAAGATACTTTTTTAGCTTTCTTAGCAATGAACTTTTTCACCTGTGCGGCTGTTTTCTTACCAGTGGTAATTATTTCTTCTAACACATCCTCCGTTACGCGCGTTAGCAGAATAAGTGCAGAAATCTTCCAGTGCTGAACTCGTTCACGAACTAAGTACTGTAGCCTTGATGGTAATTTTTCAAACCATACCGATAATTTCATCGCTGATTCTGCTGCCCAACGTGAGGCGCCGAAATCAGTAGCCAGCCATTTTTCAAAGACTTTCTTTCCGTCTGGGCATGTAGCTACACACTCCAAGTAGAAGTTTTGTAAAGCTTTACCATTCGTAAGCAAGCCATCAAATGTTACTCGCATAAAACCTATAAAGTTACCAAGGGTGGCTTTGGCTAGTTCCTGAAGGTCAAAGCTCTTGAACTCGGTGTAGTTGAAGTTGTATGTCAGCTTGAGTGGAGGAGTATTAGTGGCGTTCTTAACTTCAAACTGGGTAGGCTGGGCAAAAGCAATAGATTCATGCATAATATATACAGTCCTAAAAATATTGTTGGACGTGAAGCGGTTTAAGCGTGAAAAACAAAACCGCTTCTCTTATTTTCTTTATATTACATTAAAAGTAATACTTTAAGTGCAACACTTAACAAGTTGTGATGATATTCATGGGAGGGGAGATACTAAGGAGGTATTTTGTATGGAATAGTGTGGATGCGAGTCACCTTCAGCAAAGAGTTTCCTGGGTTAGGTAAACGTATAAAAGATTACCGAGTGCTATCAAATAAATCTCTTACTGAATTGGCGGCAGCAGCAGGTATAAGTGTGCCTCACTGGAATCGGATAGAAAATGAAAAAATTCAAGAGTTGCCAATCGCTACATTGAGGGGAATTGAAAAAGCTTTGGGCGTTGACTTAAAAGTAAAATTTGATACCGAAACAACGAACGAAGCATAGCAAGATAAAAACTTTAAATACTTAAGTATTTAGATATTTAATGAGATATGGGCGCCTTCAATTGTGTGGAAACAGTTTTATTAAAAGACTTTATTAAGATTGTAAGGAGTTAAACTTTGAAGTTTTATGTTGGTATTAGCTCTTATTAGCCATAGAGGCGCCGATTATAAATACTTAAATACTTAAGTACCTAAATACTTATAAAATAACAGGCGCCGTTCCTGTGATGCGCTTAACTAAATTTTGTCTTTAATTTCATTCCAAACGTGACAGGCGCCTTTAACCCAAGCTGCAACATAGATGTCAAGTTCAAAATCTTGCCTATCGTCATACCCGTTCGTTTCACACATATGCTCGATATACATTATCAGTGGCGGTTCAATATTGGATATTAACTCATTAATGTCACCCCCCTCACCAATATACTTAAGCTCCTTATAACTTAAATTTTCTGCTGCTTCTTTAACTCCATCATTGAAACCAATCTCATTCCAACGTTCGGCAGCTTGTTTTTTCTCCTGTCGCAGTCGAGTCATAGCCTTTTCGGTTGGAGAAATATCAGTTCGAGCTTTGAATTCTTCCATCTGAACGGCTGAATCAATCGCTTGCTGGCATAAACGAGATACGTTGAAATTATCTTTCACTATTTGTAAGCGGTTGTATAGCTCGTCTGACAGCGTGATAGTTATCCTTTGTGCCATTTCCATAAATACCCAGTATTTACTCATTTACTCAGTACATACTAAATTTATCAGTATGTACTTATTTTTGCAATATTTATTTTCACAGTATCGGCGCCAAAGTAAAGCGTCTCTATATTTGTAAACACTATTCCTTGATACACAAGTCTTTAGGGCTAAACTAAACCGTTAGGAAAGCAACTTGGTGACAGCTTCGCGCTCTGTACCCTTAACGGCGCCTGTCCTGGGTATTTAAATGTTTAGATATTCAAGTATTTAAGTATTTATAAGATACTGGGCATTTACTATAAGCCGACATGTAAGCATTAATAAGTAAACAGGCGCCGATACTCAGAGCTTTCCACAGGGAATACTAGGGTATCGAAGTTTAAGATAAACCCATGAAAAAACTATTTCCAATTACTCTAAGCCTTGTAATAGTCAGCAGTGGTATAGCATCTGCTCAAAATACACCATCCCAAGTTGTCAGTGTTGGTGATGGCGATACTATCCGAGTATCGATGAACGGTAAAACTGAAACGATACGTATGGCCTGCATGGACACACCTGAAAGGAAACAAAATCCATACGGCGCCGCTTCAACAAACCGACTAAAACAATTGTTACCACGTGGCGCCAGTGTATAGGTTAGACAAGTACAACGCGACCGCTATGGAAGATTAGTAGCTGAAGTTTTTACAAATAACCGCTCAATTAATTTACAAATGGTGAAAGAGGGACAAGCAGTAGTTTATACCCAGTACCTCAGTGCATGTGGCGCCACCCAAGAACAGTACATTAAAGCAGAAGCTCTTGCAAAGCGTAAAAGGTTAGGTTTTTGGAATCAGGATAATCCTGTGATGCCTTGGGATTTTCGACGCAGCGGGCGGAAGAATTAACGGTTGAGTGGTGCCTGTAATACTGCCCATATTTCCGGCGCCTGTCTAGTAAATACTTAAATACTTGAGTATTTAGACATTTAGTTAAAGAATAGGCGCCAAATTTCTCAGCATCAACCAATCGTTTCATAAAACGATACGCAAAGTATTATTTAATTAGTTCATTGATTTAAAATGCAGCTTCTTTTTGGAACTCGCGCGTTAAATCCGAAACAAATGCACTAATCGCACTTATGCCTTTGTATAATGTACCGTTGCTATCACGATACCCTGAACGGTTCCAACCATTCCACTCACTTCGTTCAAATTCAAAATTCAAAGTTCAAAATTCAAAATAGTAAGAGGGTATTCAAACATACTCAAGCTGAGTTTAAATTAGATTGTTTCAAATTACTTCTTTAATTTTGAATTTTCCCTCAGAGGGACATGAATGAATTGATAATTTTGAATTTGAGCGCAGCGAGTGGCGCCGTTTGTTGCAATTGAACAATAACAGCGTCTTTCTCTTGTATGTCCTTTTCTAACTGTTCAATTTTAGATAATAGTTGAGGTACTGTTTTTTTAATATTGGAGTTGAGAACTTTCGCTGCTTGAGCGTTGAAAATATTACCCCAACTGTCTTCTTTTGCTTTTAGAAGCGCGTTTTCTAGTTCGGTAACTCGTTGTTGTAACTGTTGGTTCTCTACATTTAAGGTCTGCAAGCGCGCGATTTCTTGCTCCGATGCTTCCAGATGCTCAACTAACTTGGATACTTTTGCTTCCATATTTCGCGCGTGTTTCTCGAACGATGCGTTTGCACATGAAGCTTTTGCTTCAGCGGCGCCTTGAATTTCCGCGAATCTAGCTTGTTCTATTTCCGCGTTCTCTAATTTATATTGTTTGATAGCTTCTGCCTTGATTTGTTCAATATCATCAGTGGTAAGGATTCTAGCTGACGTTCTTTCCAACCGCAGTTGGTGAGATTTAAGTAAATTTTTTGCGGGTCTTCCCTGAGCAATCGCATGGTCTAATAGAACCCAAAAATCATTGTTATTGCCAATGTCCGTGATAACCCCACAGGCGCCGTTCCATCCTGTTGACTCGTTTTGAACTATAATTCTCACTCCTAAACCTAATTGTCGTGTAGCTGGCGCCTCCTCTTGTGTGGAAGTTTCTGATAAATCGACGGGCGCCAGTTCTTCTGTGGAAGTAGTCTCTGGTAACTCGACAGGTGTCAGTTCAGAATCTGTATTATCCTTAATTGTTTCCTCGTTGTTGGCGGAGATAGAAACAGGTGCCAATTTTTGAGCAACTCTTGCCGAAAGTTGTTTGAGTTGTGAGGCTGTTTTCTTACCTGTGGTAACAGCAGCTTCTATTACATCATCCGCCAAGTGCTTTAAATGGCGCAATGCTGACACTTTCCAATCTTGGACGTTTTCACGAATCAAGCGTTGTAATCTTGGGTCTAAATCCTTGAACCAGTTGTACAATTGCATCGCGCTCTTAGCAATGTAAATACTGGTGCCGAAACTTCTACTTTCAAGCCATTGTTTGAAAACCTTTTTACCTTCTCTTCCGTATGTAAGGCACTGGTCGTAAACCGATTGTAACTCCTGCCCTATAAGGATGATACCGTCGAAAGTATAGCGGAGAAAGGTTTTAAAGTTATCTAGAGTCGTTTGAGCTAACTGAGCTAACTCTTGACTCTTGAATCTAGAGTAATTAAAGTCTTGTGTAAATCCAGCAGATGTGTACATAATGTAAATGCACTATTTTTTACTTAGGTGTACAAAGCTCTCCGTACTTATTGGTAGTTTGCGCGGAGGGCTTTTGGTATTGAAGAGAAATTACTTTAACTCTCCAACTTTATGGTAAATCTTTGTGTAACTTTTGTCTACCGTTGTTTACCGTTATTTATAAAATTCCTTTACTGTAGCTATACTGTTGGTACAACAACGTTAAACATAATGGATAGCCAGTACATATGAATGCTGATGAACGTATAGCTGTTAGAATACCTTCCATTGAGAAGCAGCAGTTCAAAGAGCGCGCGGAAGCTGAGGGCAAAACACCTTCAGAGCTTCTCTTAATGCTGATAAGAAATTATTTGAACAAAGATTTTGTAACTCCAGAAGAATCTATAGAACGCTTGCTTAGACTGGAAATGGAGGTTAATGCGCTTAAAAAGTTAGAAGCTGAATTTAATGAATTTAGAAAACTGGAAGCAGAAGTTATAAGCCTTAAGCAACACTTGTTGGGGGAATTAGTCGCCTGAGAACAGAGAACGATGCTCTCAGGCAATGGCGAGATTCAATACTCAATGCCGCAAAGGAAAGTCCGCCCCCGTCGATACGGTAGGGCGGATTTGTTTTTATGGTAAACTAATGTTCAACAATATGGTAAACTATGTTAGACGCATTTGCACAAATGTTCTACTTGTTCCTGCTTTAAAATCAAGGCTTGCTTCCTTCACAGGAAGTAGGGCTTAGAGAAATCCGATACGGAAAAGGCGCCACTCGTTTCACTCAAATGAACGTAGTGAGTGGCGCTTATAACAAAGGTAGCGAAATTGCCTGAAAGTGCTTTCAGGTAAGAACATATATTGAGATTGTAAGGATATGAACTTTGAAAATTTTCGTTAATATTGGTTCTTACTGGCCTTTGGGGTTATCAGTGAACGCGGTTTATGAGCAATTGTTAATGCAAGGAGTAAAAATAGATCGTCGTACTTTATTAGCAGCAAAATCCGGAACATTAACGAAAAGTGATTTTGCTACTTTAATTAAATTGCGGAACTGGGTAAGACAATTGAGAAATGATGACAAGTTAACAATTGATGATATTTTGAAGCAGGAAGATTAAGGTTCTGATGGAAAAAATATATGTCTCAAAGGTCGCTGACCTACGTAAGTTAAAAAATTTGACTCAACGCCAACTTGCTTTACTTGTAGGCGTGGACACCTCCACTATTCGTAATTGGGAGAAAGATAGAGATGGGACTAAAACCTTTGTAAAAATAGCAAAGCTGTGTAAAGTATTAGATTGTTCACCAAAAGATTTATTTGGTATTCAAGATATTTTGGGTAATGAAACCTAAATTTACATGTATGAAATGAATTAATTAAAAATTTTATGGCACTACTTCTACCGCTTAACAAAAAATCTTATGGTCAATTTTGAACAAAACCGACTGGAAGCAATTAAGTACGCAGTTGAACTAAATCAGAAGTGGGATATCAATCGCCTAATTCATAATGCCAGTCTTCATTGCAGTGCGATTGAGAGTAATAACCATCTAAAAGATATACGAAAACTACATAGAATAAGTAAATCTGATGAATGTCTGAAAGAAACAATACAAACTGCTACTTTCTATTGCGGCGCCAATAATCTTCTTTCTGCTCTCTACTTTATCAATGGCAACTACATGCAATCGGATATTTGGTACGCGCGGTACATTCATGCTGCAAATCGCGTGCTTGGTCAAACAAATGAATTGAATGATATGGATAAGTAGTTCGACGTTATCACTCCAGGCGCCTTAAGAAATACGTTCTGGTTGGCGCCAAATTTACCGCGCCGCAGCAATGGTACCCAATATCTGAATATCTAAAAATTTAAGTATTTAAATACTTAGCATAGAGAATACGATATATAAACGATAAATGCAAGGTTATTATGCTTGCTGACCGTTCATAAAAATAATCTGCATATCTTTCCCGTAACTAGAAATAGTGATAAATGTAACTATATAAAATGTTCAGATGGAGAATAGTAACCTAGCCTGACTTTTTGGGAATGCTAGAAACCCTAAAAATTCGATCAACTAAAGCTTCTTTTGATTAAGCGGAATGCGAGTGGCGCCTACACAGCATATTAAAATTAAACAGGCGCCAATCTTCAACTTACAATGTCAAATTCTTTAATCGACTAAGCAGCGGATATAAATACTCATCCTGATATTTTGCGAGACTTAGCGGACGAGAGTATTGAACTCGCGCGCGTCGTTGCCAAAAACCCTAGTACTCCACCTGATGTTTTAGAAGCATTAAGCGGTTATGAACATGACCTAGAGATACAAAGAAATGTTACAGCAAACCCAAAGGGCGCCTGTTGAAGAGTTAATCGCACTCGGCGCCGACTTTCCGTTTGAATTAATAATTTTTTATAGTTATATAGTCAAGATTTGTAGTTAGGGCGCCGATTGCTAGAGTTTCCAGGAAATCCAGTATATAATCACCAAACAACTTCTTCCCAAGCGTCTGCTTGATAAGAAATTTGTGCTTGATTAGCTAATCGTATTTTTTCATATACACTTAAATCATCTGAAATAACATTACTACTATTATCTACGTCCAAAAACTTTGTATTTTGTAAGTTATTTGCTAAGAAAGAGAGTATTTCTACAAAATTTGATTCGATGTCTTTATACATACATTTTTTAAGACATTTGATAATTACTGATTCAAGATACAAGGATGGGAAGTTGAGATGATGTAACTCTCGCCATATTTTAAGAAGTTTAATTTCTGATGTCCGAAAAGAATCTTCTACATGTAAAGTATGCTTAGACAAGTCTGTTTTAATATAAGAATTAGTTTTTGCTTTATAAATAACGTATCTATACCTAGACTGAGAGTCCTTACAAACTGGAATTAAGTTAAATTTATAAGTATCAACCATGACACCAATTGATATATTCTTATTGTAAGGATTATACCCAGCGTTGATTAAATAATTATATAATTCATTATATATATTAGGAAGTATGTCAAAGTTTGTAGAATTTATAGATAATAAAATATCAAGTTCAGAGTTGAATGAAATAGTTGTTCCTTTCGCGAACGAACCACAAATTCCTGTATAATTTAAATTTATATTTTTCAACTGATTAATCAACTCAGAACCTTTAATTATGGCTTGTGTAAAATCATTCCTATCGACGTTATATTTTTTAATTATCTTATTAAGATATTTTTTAGACATAAATTTGCCTTCAGGACGCAACTACTTTTACTTGAAGGCGCCAATTATTATAAATATCTAGATACTCAAATGTCTAAATACTTCGATAGGCACCAACACTATATATATTGTGCAGTATTTTGGTTACACGTAGCACAAAGTGACGCCTGCTCTTGATTGTATAAACTTAGTACATATGAATATAAAATATTAAAATTGTACAGGCGCCAATATTTAAATTACGATGTTAAATTCTCCAATTGACCAAGCAGCTGATATAAATACTCATCCTGATATACTTCGAGACTTGGCGGACGAAAGTATAGAACTCGCGCGCGTCGTAGCCAAAAACCCTAGTACCCCACCAGACGTTTTAGAAGCATTAAGTGGTTATGACCATGACCCAGAGATACAAAGAAATGTTACAGCTAATCCGAATACGCCTGTTGAAGAGTTAATTACACTTGGCGCCGACTTTCCGTATGAACTAATAAACAACCCAGTATTCCCATTGTTGGTACTCGAAAATCCGTGCTTTTTTCAAGAATTACCTTTTGATGTAATAGAGAGCGTGTTATTACTCGATGATATACCTGAAGAATACTTGGTAATGGCTGCTTCACTAGATAGCTATGAAATATCCAATCTTATTGCTAACCATAAAAAGGTGCCTTTTCATGTTCTATCTCAGATAGTAAATAATCCGAAAAGGGAGAAAGAAGCATATATAGCATCACAACACGTAACTTTTGCGGGCGAGATAACTGAAGGTTGGAATGAAGAAATTTGGCGCGCAATCAATAAATATACGTTTTTAAATCGAATCAAAGAGAAAGAAGAATTTTTGTATAATGCTGGTGTATTAGATGAGAGATTAATGCTTGGTTTAACTCCCTATAGTCTCTTAAATATTGTTTATAACCCTGATACACCTAGCGATATTGCAGAATTGATAATTAATAGCTTTTTCCCTGAAGTGCAAGCTCAAAGGAATTTAAACATAGCTAGTAATCCAAATACGCCTATAAACACCCTAATCGAGTTTTCTGATGCTAAGGAAAACCAACTTTTAATTTCTGTTGCAAGCAATCCTAGTTCACCTGTATTTGTTTTGGAAAAACTAGCTAACATGGATAATCAAGAAATTAAACAAGCTATTTACCGTAACTATAATACTCCAAATTCTGTCTTGAAAATTTTATATCAAATTGATGATACGAAGGAAAATGAAGAAAGTATTCAAAATTTAAAAGACTCAATAATGAAGATTATACAATATTATCAGAAATATCAGACTGCTTTATATTTAAATGACTTGGATATTAATAACATTGGTAAATTACTTTTGTTATCCAATAATATAGATGATTTGATTTGGAAACGACTAGAAAACCTTACTAGTTTTGATGTATTAATTGCCCTTGCCCGTCATCCGAAAACACCAGTACATATCCTTAAGCATATACATCTTCAATCAAAATATTATAAAAGCAATTATCCAAAAACAAAGAGTATTAAAAAAACATTAAGAATATTATTAGCGAGAAATCCTCAAACATCAATTAATATTTTATTACATCTTATTAGAGATGATAGTTTTCAAGTTTATAGTGAGGCAATTATGAATTTGAAAACAAACTTTGCATTATATAATCAGCAAGTCGCTCATTTTTTAGATAAATGGGAACAGGCAAATAATCAAGAGGCGCCACCAAATACTTTACACGATATTGTTAACACTCGAAGTATTGCTTTATGTTTGGCAGTTGCAAATAACCCAAATGCATCAGCCGAAACTCTACATAAACTAGCTTTTCACCCAAATCATGATGTGCTAACTGCCGTAACAAAACATCAAAATACAAGTGTAGAAACACTTTTAACTTTATCGAGGAAGCGGAAGAAGGGTTATTCCAATATCCGCGCGCACGCCATCAAGGCACTCATCCAGAAAGAACCCAATTCATCTGGCGCCGTTCTTGCTGAAATCGTTAGTTCAAACGAACCAACATCGCCACGTTTTATCTTCCTGCTTCATCCACTGGCGCCTCCAGAGTTTTTGGCACAACACGCTAGTTCTATTTGCTGGATAGAAAGATATGCTGTCGCTCAAAACCCTAGTACGCCTGCTCACGTCATTTCTGAACTTGCTGTAGATGCGAATAGACTTGTACGCGCAGTTGCTTATCAACGATTACAAACTTTGTAAGTACTGGTGGGTTTGGATATTGGGCGCTTGTTCATTCATTTTAACGTTTAGAGACTTGAGTATTTAAGTACTTAACGAGCGAGGATAGGCGCCTGTAAATTACGTATATTTGTATTGCTGAAGTAATAGAATTTATTAATTGCTAGATTCTGTATCACACCGACTTGGAGATTAAGCTATACTTGCGCGTTGCTTCTTAGGTATTTAAATACTTAAACACTAAGATATTTAATGTGTATAGCAGGCGCCACCAAAGCATCGTTAGCATAGTACACAGTAAAATATAACGATGCTTACAGGCGCCAATAAATGAAATTGCTATGTCAAATTCCTTAATCGACCAAGCAGTGGATATTAATACTCATCCTGATATTTTGCGATACCTGGTTTCGGAGAGCATTGAACTCGCGTGCGTTGTAGCCAAAAATCCTAGTACTCCACCTGATGTTTTAGAAGCATTAAGCGGTTATCAACATGACCCAGAAGTACAAAGAAATGTTACAGCTAATCCTAATACGCCTGTTGAAGTCCTAATTGCACTCGGCGCCGAATTTCCATTTGAATTGATAAATAATCCAGTATTTCCATTGTTGGTATTGGAAAATCCGCGTTTGCTCCAACAAATGCCTTTTGAAACACTTCATAGCATATTACTACTAGATGATGTACCTGAAGAATATTTGGTGATGGCAGCTTCACGAGATAATTCTAAGATATTAAACATTATTGCTAACCATCCCAAGGCGCCTTTTCATGCTTTGTCACAAATAGTAAATAACCCCAAAAGGTTAGAAGAAGCATATACAGCATCACAACATGTGAATTATTCAGGTGAGATAACAGAGGGATGGGAGGAAGAAATTTGGCACGCGATTGAAAAATATACATTCGTAAATCGTATTAAAGAAAGAGAAGAATTTTTATATAACATTGGTGTATTAGATGAAAGATTGTTACTCAATTTACATTTAGATACTCAATTAAATATTGCTGCAAATCCGCAAACACCAACTCATATAGCAGAATTTATAATAAACACGTTTGATATGGAAACGAAAGCTCAACTCAGTTTGAATCAAGCGGATAATCCAAATACTCCTGTAAATACTTTAGCCGAATTTTCTAGGACAAAGACAACCCAACTTTTAGCAGTTGTTGCAGAAAATCCTAGTTTACCAACATTTGTCTTAGAAAAATTAGCTATGATAGATAATGCAGTGGTAAAACAAGCCGTTTACCGTAATTATAATAGCTCTGATTCTATATTAAACACAATATATCCAATTGATGATACAAAGATAAATGGGAAAGATATTCAGGCATTAAATAGGTTAGTACACGGTATTATATATATTTGTCATCCATCCAGAATAAAACATTGTTTAAATGCTTTAAATCTTGAAAGTATTTATGCTTTGCTATCGTTAAGAGATAATATAGGTAGCTATATTTGGAAACAGTTAGAGAAAATAACTGATTTTGATAAATTGATTGTATTTGCTCGCCATTCTCAAACACCAGCAAGTATTTTTGAGCATATATATGTTCAAACAAAATACCGTAAAAATGATTCTTCAAGAGTTGATAAATTCAAAAAAATACTACGAGTACTATTAGCTAGAAACTATAAAGTACCAATCAAAATATTATTATATCTTGTGGAAGATGATTGTTTTGAGGTTCGTAACGAAGCAGTTACAAATCTCAAAACTAACTTTGCTTTATATAATCAACAAATAGTCGATTTCTTGCAAAAATTAGAACTTGCAAATAATCACAAGGCGCCATCAGATATCTTGCATAGCATTGCCGATACTAAAAGCATTTCTTTATGTAATTCAGTTGCGAATAACCCAAACACATCAGCCGAAACTCTACATCAATTAGCTTTGACGCCAAATCATGATGTTTTAATTGCCGTAACTCAAAATCATAATATCAGTGTGAAAACACTATTTTCCTTATCTAAAAAGCGCAAAGGGTCTTTTTGTGTTCGCGCGCACGCCATAAAAGCACTTATCCAGAAAGACCCCAAAAAAGCAGGCACCGTTCTTGCTGAATTCGTTAGTTCAAACGAACCAACATCACCACGTTTTATTTTTCTGCTTCATCCACTGGCATCAGCGAAGTTTCTAGCACAACACGCGAATTCTATATGTTGGATAGAAAGATACGCTGTTGCTCAAAACCCTAGTACGCCTGCTCATGTAATTTCTAAACTTACAACTGATGCTAACCGACTTGTACGCGCTGTTGCTTTGGAAAAATTACAAACGCTTTGAGTAATGTATGTTTTGGTTAGTGGGCGCCTGTTCATATCTAAATTTTTAGATACTTGAGTATTTAAGTATTTAGGTCAGAAGTCAGGGCGCCTAAATTTAAAGCATCAATTAATCAATCAACCATTCATGTAATAAGTAACCTATAAAGATAATCCAATAAATTCTAAATAGTATTACCCATACTAGAATCATAAGTATGAAATGTGGCAACCAATAATTTTTGTTAGATATCTTTTGCTGCCATAGAACAAGCGTGAGATTGGTAGACACTAGAAACGCTAAAATATTAGCGACTAGAATCCAATGCGCTTCTGTTACACCTTGTAGCCACGGTACTAATGAGCCTGCATTTGCACTATTAGGTTGAAAGGTTGGTTCCCTCAAAGGTGAAACTTGGTACACAAAAATTCCACTAGCTAACGATAGAAGTAGGGAAAAACCAAGACTTACAATATAAAAACGTCGAAGCCGCTGAAAAAACATATCACAATACCGCGCGCAAAGTTTCTTGATTTGATTTATGCTGCTAACCCCACTCACAAATCTAAAACTACACCCTAGGCAGAAAATTTCCGCTTTAATTGTTAGATTTAAAAACCCACCTAAGTAAGTGACTGAGCTGGAACTGTATCTGTTCCAATACGGTTCGGTTAAGCGGGAGCGCTGGTATTGTGAGACTTATGCAACCGCACGCTGCGGATATTTATCTTGTTGTAGGCACTCATGGTCTGTCAACTCCAATTTCTCCGGCGCCTTAATGGAAACGATTTCGATTGTTTTGAGAGATTCTGTAACATCTTAATCGGTGCCTAAAATCATTACCAGGTGCCATTTTAAACAATCGGCGCCACTCAAACCCTTGCAACGCAAAAAATGGAACGCGCGCGATGGCACTAAGCAATATTTAGATACAAAGTAATCTGTAATTATTATTGCGGGCATTAATTTATTGCTAAGTATTTAACGCAAAAAAAGCGCTGTTTTACAAAATAATCTTATATATTTGTGATGATTTTTATACAGATGTTTACATATGGAAGCAGTGCATAGCAATAAGTAATATCGGTCAGTTAAAGAACTTATCGCTAGTAAAGGCGCCTGTCTTGATTATTAAATTCAGACTAATTACATATTTAGATACTTAGATATTTAAATATTTGGATTCAAGCTAATGGCGCCTACTCCCTACCAACAGCGAATACAGGCTCTATCTAAACTAACTTAGGTTATAGATATAATGAGGAAGATTACCTTCAAAAATTGCTCCGGTACTAGCATAGAGCCTTTGTGCAGGGATGTTCTCAGCCTCTGTACCAACAAAAATACAATCAACTCCCTGGCATTTGCTTAGTTCTAATGTAAACTTAATTAATTCTCTAGCAACCCCTTGTCTTTGATATTTTTTATCAACATCAATTTCATACAAATACATTTCTTTGCCATTGTCTTTCGGTAGCTCAAAAACATAACCATATAGTCTTCCCAATATTTCTTCGCCTTTCATAGCAACTACAAAATAAAAATTTTCTTGATTAAGTAGGTTAATCATTTTTTCTATACTAATTGGCTTTTCACCCTCATCCAAAAATAGTATAACAGCTTCTTGAGCTAACCTACTTTCATCTTTGCCGAGTTTTTTAATGATTATAGTTTGTGGATTTTTCATAACTTTTTTTTTGCTCATTGTTACCGTCTATTCATATCTATAGTTTTAAATTTTGCGGCGCCAAACATAAATACTCAAATATCCAAGTATTTAGATATTTAGATACGTGTAGAGTATACTGTAACAGGTGTCCACTACTCCCCACCAACTACAAACACTGGTTCAATCCATACTAATTTACGCTCTTTGTACCCTTCTCCATAAGCTTGATTTCTAAGGAAACCTCGCCGCCAATGCGGAGCTTTACTACTACCAGTCGCGCCACTTGTAGATTCTTTGCCTTCTCGTTTTAAGCGATAATCTTTACCTATCCATAATGGTTGATAATAATCTTTATCATTCTTCTTAGAAAAACCTTTATTAACAACGACGCGCGCGCTTTCTGTCTCTACATATTCAGGACGACATTCCATGATTAATAGCAGTCGTAGAAATATGGATTGTAAGTGTTGATTAAACTCTACTACTACACCTGCATCTAATTCTTTAATATCATTGTAGATTAATTTGTTTTCATTATTAATTATTGAAAAACGACGACAATAGGATGACAAATCATCTACTCCAACCCAATATAATAAACCATTGTCCGTATCGTAATGCCAATAGATTGCTGTAATACTATGATTTTCTGGGGATAATATAGCGCCTAATGGTAGCATAAAAATCCCAGATACCATAGCCCAATTCAATTTTTCAATTTCTACCGATAAATTAGATTGCATTAAAGCTGTTATTAAATCCCCACCGACCCAATACGCTGGGCATTTAGCTTGTCCGACTTTAAAGAAAGTGTAGACAGTGATACACATTGATTCTTTGGGTTTTCTTAATACTAGGCGCCTGACTTCTTCTTCATTCGTTGAAAAATATATATTTGCTACATTCCCGCATATTTTTTCGTAGGATTCATAACCGTCTACAGGTAGGACGGGGCGAAGGGTAATGTTTTTATACCAGCCTTTGGGTTTGCTCGACATGGGTCTGTAAATTATGGCGCCACTACTATTTAAGCATTTTTAAGGTTAGCAGTTAACATAAGTATTTGTATACTACTGAGCAACAGGCGCCATGAAGCTAGAACAACAACTCGAAAAGCTTGCAGAACTGGGCTTGACTCTCAACGAAGGAGTTACCGTTGATGACCTCTTGTACTCATTGCCGCGCGAAGCATATGAGGAAAAACCCTTTGGCTATCTTTTATCCATATTTGGCGCCTCGGTTGAGCGTGAACCTTGGGGTCGGGCAGTATGCGCGCGGGTATGGAATTTTGATACCGAATGTATTTATCAAACTGGCGATTATGTCAATATTGTTAAAAGGTTATGCTTGGTTGCCAATAAACCAGATTTAATTACAGATATCGAAGACTATGTAAATATAGAATCTGAGGAAGCTTGGTTAAAATATAAAATTAATGGTAAGCAGCGTAACTTTACCATTGAAGTTGATAATGATTGGGCTGATACCTTAACTATTTCTTATATAATGGATGATATAGAAAGTGATGGATTCCATTTTTACTACATCGATAATGGGCAAGCAATGATTTTATTTTATTTAAATGAAACTGGCGCCAGTTAAATCAACGAGTTGTCTAGTAAAGCACTTCAAAGAATGATTCCTGATTAGTAAGTATTTAAGTATCTAAATATTTAGGTATAAGTTGAAGATTTACAGGCGCCTATCATTGCTGTATTATATAATGTACTAGCTGTAGTATTTATAATATTTTTTTCATATAAGTATAAACTGGTTGTTGATAGCAATCTTTTATACTTGTATGATTGTTTCGGCTTGTAACCAAGCCGATAAGATAAGTCAGTGGTTAGTAATTCCTACAACAGTTGTAGCTCGAAGTGAGATATATTGATTACCTGCTTTGAACCCACATTCCGCACTTCAATTTGAAGTACAAAAGATTACAACCAAGAAAAAAGCAAAAATTCAGGATGACGAAGAAAT
>NZ_RSCL01000064.1 GCF_003991905.1 Dulcicalothrix desertica PCC 7102
CAACTAGCTGACCACCGTCGAATTATAGAACTTGAAAAACGGGCATCCCAAAAGGCAAATGCTTCTGAGAAATTACGCTCGGAGTTAGAGAATCGTGTAGCAGAATTGGAAGAAGAGAATTTTTACTGGAAACAGCAAGCCGACCAATTAAGGGATTTGCCCCTAGAGGATGTAGCGTGGCATTTGGGGTTAGATAAAGCAGATAAAGGAGAGAACCGTTGGAAGGGATTAGGGCAAGTTATCAATATTAATGATTCTAAATGGTATGACTTTACAGCAGAAAAAGGTGGTGGTGGGGCTATTGATTTGGTTATGCACGTTTCGGGTTGTAATTTTCGGTCTTCGGTTGCCTGGTTACATGACCGTTTTGGGTCAGAGGGGATGCTGCGTGCTACCAGAGCTTACACACAAACACAAGCCACTAAAATTGTTGCAGAAGAACCTGCACATATGTTTGTACCTCCAAAAAAGGATGATGAGAAGTGGCAAGCAGTACAGAATTATTTAACTCAAACTAGGGGACTGCCAGAAAACTTTCTTACTGCCCTTCGCTCCAACGGGTGGCTTTATGCTGACAACCAGCAAAATGCTGTGTTTACAATGCGTCAGCTTCCAAAAGAGGCGCCATCACTCAAAACAGAAACCACAGGGGCATTTCTGCGAGGGACACGGGGAGAAGACAATTCGTTTATGGGATACGCCCTTGGGACAAAACGAACTTTGGGGTGGTTTTACTTCGACTTGGGTGGTAAGCCAACTGATGAATTACAAAAAGTAGTTATCTGTAAGTCTCCCATCGATGCGCTTTCATGTGCTGCGCTATCTGTTTCTGCACATTCTGGTATGACCCCAACAAGGACAATGTTTTTGGCGGTTGATAGTCCCAAAAGCTTACCGTTGGATTTTCTCAAAGACATTCCTGCTGTTACTGTTGCCTGCGACAACGATGATGCGGGACGCTCGATGGGGCAAGCTATTAAAGAATTACTGCCACAAACAACTATCGCGCGACCAAAAACTACTGATTGGAATACGGAATTGTTGGAGTATTCGCGGCTTGAAAGTACAGGGCGCCCTTTATCAGAAAAGAAAAGGAATCGGGGAGTGGAATACTAGTAAATTGACGTTCGAGTTTGTACGCTCCTGTACTATTACACATTAAGCAATGCCTACCCGATGCAGGCGCCAAAATCAATATATATATAGATAGACTAGTAACCACTGCATTAGCAGTTACTACTCTAAATTTTTCAAAAATTGGGATAGTAAATTTTAGAAACCTTCTATAGGTGCCAGCACAAATTCATCCTGTATGGTCGGGTTGATAGGCTGGTTTACTAAATTCTGCTGCTTAACCCAACTGAGAATTCTATTTTTAATTTCTGCTATTAGCTTACGGGCAGCGGCTTTCAGTACATGTACTGGGTAATGCTGCCGCAGCTTCCACAGCATCTCGGAATTTTCGCAGGCAGCTAAATCATCGGCTACTGCTTGTAATTTTTCTTCTGTCATCAAAACGTCATCGGCTGGCTTTTTAGCTGATTCTTCCTCCTTATAGGATTCCGCTGTCGGCTCGATAGCCCAACTAACCTGAGATTTATTGCTTTCCATCCATTTAGTATATTTATACTCAAATGCGTCTAAAATGGCTTGTCGTGCGGCTTTCAAGTCAAATTGTTTAACTTCAGATGTTGGGACACACCCTGGCTCATCTATATAAGTAAGGGGGGGTGTGTCCTGCTGTGCTGCTAGGGGGTCTAATTGGCTATAATCCTGACCAGATAAGGATTCTTCAGGTGGGACACACCCTGGCTTATCTATATAATTAGGAGGGGGTGTGTCCCGCTCGGTGCGTTCGACGGTGGGTACAATCGCGTAGAGCCTGACCCGAATTTTACCTTTAAGAGTTTCTATGTTAGGTTTGCGTGTGTATTTGGTTTTAAAGCCAATGAGGGAGAGAAGGTTATTTAAAATCCTGAAGCGCTCCCCACTATCCTCTGATTCAGGCTCCAGATGGTTAATCCTTAGAGCCAGCCGAATATCAGCACGCGTGCGTAAAGTCTCGACTATTCCAACAACTTCATGTGAATCCTTGTGGTATTCTTTATCACTCTGGGTAAAAGAAAGTAAACCTAACTCACGCAAAGCCCAGATGGTATCGTGCCCCATATTGCTAACACGGCGCCCGAAGAAATCTTCAGCAAATGCTACATGATTCCAACTCGATTCGTGTCGTTTCTGTGAAATTTCGTAGTTACTTAGTAGCCAGTAGCGCTCCTGTTGGCGAATAAATTCATGGTCTTCGATGTAGCAGTTATAGATAAAGCAATCGCTCCAAACTTCAGAATCCTGAATCCCTGGCAGTCGGTCTAGCAGACGAGTTTTTTCAATTCGCCTTTGGGTGTCTTTATCGGGACCGGCTTTCGCTTTTTTATTTGCTTCCTCAATCGTTGGAAATTCGATTGCATTAAAAATTTCTTTGGCGTGTTGCTGCCGAATCTCAATCTTGGCATTTTTTTCTAGACCTTTAATGGTGCCTGATATCTCCCACTCCTCAATGTTTACGTTATGCCCAGCTTCAATAAGAGCATGAATTAAGCACGCTTTATAATTATCAATTTCATAATTATCTATTACAGATAGTGTATGTGAGAGATTCCACCAATCATCATGCTGACGTGCTATTGCAGATGCTATAGCAACCTGTGCCATCTCGGCACTATCAGCCGATTCACAAGCAATTTTTGCGGATAAAGCTATCTGTTCATCTGCAATCTGCTTCAGCTTATTTTGTATGTAAGTTATTGGCGTTGACTTAATTCTTATATTGGAAGTATTGGGACAAAATACATAATGAGGGATGGTATTGTCTCTCAATCTAAACATAGCTTGATGCTGGCTGTTCGTTCTCAATACTCCAGCAAAGAAGCTAAATTTATGAGTAAAATAGCCGTTGAGAGTACAACTTAATCCACTGTCACCAGAGGGCGAAAGTATTATAAAGTCTGGCTTATGCGTTTCAATAAACCTGTTTTGATTAGCCAGAAAATCCTTAGCCCAATCTTCACAAGTCGTTTCGGAATTTAATACATATCCCTGTTTACCCGATTCAGTGAGAAGCTTATAAAGTACTTTTGTTCGCTCTTTGGAATCGCAGAATATCCAAGGCTTTACATCTGGCTGTAAAAAAAACTTAATTAATGGGCTTCGGTCGCCTGCTTTTATCTCGCCATCTTCATCAATACCATCAATAAAAGTAATATTATGAGCCGGGATTTTCTGCTTGTTTTCTATCTTGATAATACGCTTATTACTAGCCAACTTAGCTATACAATCGACGTGTATATCAGCCAAATTACCATCAAGCAAGAAGATTCTATCGCAATCGTGTATAGCTTGAGTGAACATCCGCAAAGCCTTAGCCTGTTCATCTCCTAGCGTTCCGCCAGTAACAGCATGAAGCAATACTGAGCAGGTTTCATCGAGGTAAATGTCTCTGCCTTTAAAATATCCATCAATGTGCTTAATTGAATCTAAGCACATCATATGATGGCTAGCCTCATCGGCAACCATTAATTTAGCATCGTCATCTTGGTGAATATGATAAATTACTGTGCCTACTGCTTTTGCTCTTTCACCAGTTTGAATAAGTAAGTTGTTGCGGTAGCCTAATATAATTGCACCTTTATCTTGATTTTCAATTGACTTTATTTCGGCAATCATCGCCTTAGTTTTAGCTGTACCTAAGCCACTTTTACCAGCAACAACTACACCAGATTTAGGGATATTACCGAAGCTAAATTCCGCCTGATTAATCACGATATCTGGAGTGTATTTTCTGCGGCGATGCCACTGATCAAATGCTAGTCCTTCAAGCTTTGGTAGATTGGAATCAGGATTATTTTCACTATTTGGAATTGGAGAATCTGTAAGCTCAAAAAATTCTACAGTGGTGAGGAAATCAATTTTATTAAAGTCGCGTAGTTCATCAATATCATTTTTGGCTTTGGTGAACTGACCCCACCAGCCCACACAAACACTTAAACCTTCACCAGTAGCGATATCGATAGCTTTTTTATAATTATTTAAAATTGCTTGATTATAAACTGCTCCGCCATCAGGAAATAACCTAACTGTTTTTGATGTTTGAACCTTTAAACCAGCCTTGAAAGAAGAAGCCGATGCTTGGAAGTTGCCGCCAGCTGCACCAATTACTTGAATATCCCTACGCCCAAGTCGAAACCACAGTATGAGAGCGACAATCAACGACTTAAGCCCCCCTTCAATTAACCAAGTTTCCGTGATTTCGGTGGCTTCTGGATGGCGCCATATAAATAGAGGTAGCTCACTATTTGTGAGGTTTGGGGGGCTGCCACCCTTGCTCTTACTAGATAACCAAATGTATTTAGGATATTTTTCACGGTTATCGGTTGCGATTTGGAATCCGGTTATGTGCCCCTCACCATTGGTGGCAGCAATACTGATTCCCCCTACCCCTGTAAGTGTGTTGGTGTCAGGGTTTACACCTGCCAGATTAGAAAAATCGCCTTTAACTTCCATCCCTGGCTGCCAAGTGCGTATCCATCCTTGCTCGTAGGCGAAAAGAATTTCATCCGTCATCAAACCACGCTTTTTGTGTAAAGCCTTATGGTGGTGATAGTGACTCAATCCGGGAAGCTGGTCGATAACTGACCGATACTGTTCGTCTCGTTCTGTAATTGGAAGTAAGCTTTTAAAAGACTCTTGTCTCTCGCGCTCCCTCTTCTCATTCTCCAGCCGTCTAAGATTAAGCTGTTGCCGTCTGTTTTCTTCATTCCACTCTTCACTGTTATCTAGAGTAAAGCTGGCAGTGTGTCCGTTCGTTTGTTCCTTGACACAAACGTACCCGTTAATCTTTTCGCCCTTACTCGCGCCTACATTGCCGTGGCATTGAATAAAATCTGGGTCCTCCTTGGAATAGCGGCAATCATTCCCCCCATCGCATAACGGGCAGCGGTTTTTCTTTGAGAAAGCAGCAAAGATACTCATACTGCTGCCTCCTCTGTTACATGGTGGGTGCCTCCTTCAATTAATCGGTTTTGCAGTTTTTTATGCAGCCTCGAAGAGATTATCATGCAACCTGTATGCCTCTCCCCGTCTACATTCCAAGGCTTGCCCTTATCCGTAAAGCGTTTGCCCTGCTCCTGAAAATCAAAATTTTTAGCAATGCCATGTTCAATCTTTTTTTGACAAATGATGCTATATTGTGAGTATCCATTACTTATTCGTATGCGTGCAGCTGTGCTAGCAGCGTCAGTAAGAAATGAGTTACAATGTATTCTAGATAACATATTTTTGTTGGGTGGTTTCCCCCTCCCAGTAAATTTTATGTGCTTTCCCGCATCCGTTTCAAAGTCAGCGGCAAAGCAAAATAGTCTGTAATCCCCTCGGTTGCTTCTAACAACTGGGGGGTTTATGTTTCAACGGAATTTTGGAATTATATACTCAGTATTAATGTTACCTAGCATCTAATAAGATAAACGCAAAATAAAACGTTGCAAAGACTTTTTGTAAGCAAACTTACTTATGTACTATGTTTCTTGCGAGTAAGAAATTTAAGGCAGCTATTTCTTACTGATAGAAATAAAACATAAGCTTAGTAAGGGATACAAAAGCCTTTGATGTGAAGCCTTTCTGCGCGGTGTCACCTCAACCCACCACTTTTACCGATTTTATCCCAGCGCTACACCATTGTACTAACAGCCATCTGTCAGACTCCTTATCCAGTACAGGTTTGAGCCGAAAGTTAAAAACATCTTCCCAAACGTCTAAGCCGTGACGGCTAGCAAATTCGCGCTCAAGCTCTTTGAATTTAGCCCAATCGCGTTCGCCAATGGCGCCTAAAATCGGCATTAAATCAGTTAATGGTACTAATGTAGCTGTTTCACTCATCTAGCTCGCCCCCTAAAACTCTAAAGGTGGGTTACCGTTTGGGCTTGGATTGAGCGTGCGTTGTACCATCTCCTCTATCCGCCCCATTGCGTAATCAATAGTTTCTATTAAATGGCGCGAGCTTTCCTCAATTTGGGTATTTACTCGTGCAATAGCTTCGGTATTAGTTTGCTGCTGTGCGAAGATTTGAGCGATTACAGCACCGTGTGACGCAATTGTACTAGCATTGCTCTGCTGGATTTGCAGTATTTGAGCAATTGCAGCATTTTGCGATGCGATTGCAGTCGCAGTTTCTCTTTGAAACTGGGAATTAGCCTCAAGCGTTTGCTCAAGGATTCGCTCCATGCGGTCTAATCGGTCTGAGCTTTGCGTCACATTCACCCCTTGCTATCAAAATTATTTTTGTTAACCACAGAACTATAAGTCCATTAATAATGTTGCTTGTATCTAGCAATAACTATAGTATGCCACAAGTGGTTTTTAGGTCTAGTGTTTTTTTCCCTTCTGCGAAGTAACCCACTCACTGATTAACTCGGCTGCAACATCCTCCATAGTTCTATCTATATCGATACAAATTTTTTTAAATTCTCGGTGCAATTCCTTGGGGATTCGCGTCCTGAAGTACATTCTCTCGTCGTCTTGCTTTGCGGCTGAAGCCATAGACAGTTAGTATAAACCACAAATCCACTATAAGTGATTGTAAATTATTCGGGCGGAAGTATAAATAACACTGTATATAGACCACTTGTGGTTTTGTGGTCTAACGTCTATATTAGAGGAGTGGCAGAAATGACGCAGAGGTACAGATAAGTTTAAGCGTGTCAAATCTGCCATACAGCAAGATATTTGATTGTAAGCGATGAAAAGCTTACCACATAAAGAATTCAGTCAATTCTATTACACCACAATAGAGGTAATAACTCATGGCAGATATGGAAGTAAATGCCCAAAATGCCGATTCAGGGCAGAAAGGGAAGCTGCTTTTAATAGCAGGAATGGATGTTGGGAATGGGTACGTAAAATTTAGCTCTGATGTAGTGACAGAGCGCTTTCCAAGTTACTTGGAGTACTACAATCACCGTCCTTCAGAAACTCCAAGAGAAGGATACGTTGAATACCTTGAAGGTAAAGCTGATTTACCTACTCAAATCTGGGCGAGTGGTTGGCTAGCCTATGAGCGTAACCCGGTGGGTACTTTACGAGCTACCGATGACCCTCAAGCTAAGGTGAAGCAACCATTGCAGCATTTGATGGGCGCCTTATCCTACATTGAAAAGAATTATGCGGAGATTGAGGTTTATCTTTGTGTTTCACTTCACCAAAAAGAGGGTTTAGAAGAGTCGTTAATTGCGGCATTAGAAGGTACTCACATTGTTAAATTTGGTGGAAAAATTATCCCCACCAAAGTAACTGTTAAAGTGCTGAAGGTTTATGAGGAAGGGCACTGCGCGATTGCTGCAAATGCTGACAAGTTAAATTTACAAGGACATAACATCATTATCGACCTCGGTAATCGCACCAATATAGCAACGTTAATAGGCTCTAAAGGTGTAATGATTGAGCGCAATCCACTCGATTTTGGGGTTGAATATTTAATTAAAAATATCAGCCAAAATCCTAAGTTTACCGAGCGATTGAATGGAGAAATTACAATTCCTCATTTGATTAGATTGGGCATCGAAAGTAGAGAATTTAAGTACGGTAAATTATTCAGCTTTAGTGACATCTACGACGCAGAGCTAAAGCCTTGGATTCAAAAAGCATTAACTCCAGTATTCAAGTTCATCCAACCTTGGAAGATTAATGCGGATGCCTGCTTAATTATAGGTGGAGGTGCATTACTGCCGAAAGTTAAGGAAGCGCTTGAACTTAAGGGTTTCGTAGTAGCAGATGACCCGGTATGGAGTAATGCCATAGGGCTAAAAAAAGCCGCAAAACATCTTTATCAAACGGTAAATGCAAATGGCTAAAGAATCAATTCGTATTGTTATAAGACAGCCCCTCCACAAACTTATTAAGGAATGGGCAGATGTGCTTGGAGTGGATGATTTTGGCGAAGTTGTAAACTTTTTATTACTGGATTTAAAGCGAACTGGATACCTGCCAAACTCTCAATCCACGGTAAATACAACATCTCATCAAAAGCAAGATATTAAGCCTGATACATACGACGATGCAAGTGAATTAGCTGGATTATTTTAATCGCGATTAACGTTGCATCTGTAGCGATTAAAGCAATCAATTTACTCTCAGAATTACCCTAATTTAAGGATTGAAACAATGACTAATATTATTCACAGCGACGATTCTAATTTTGATGAAAGCTTTAACCTTGAAGCGTTACACAAAGCCTACGAAACAGGCATTTTGAACAAAGACGACTTTGCTAATGATGAACACTGGTGTTTAGCTATGGATATTTTTGAAAGCCAAACAAGCGAAGAATTAGAAATTCCCTCACTAACTGATATCGACACTGATTTAGAGGACGGATTGCAAATGGTTGAGGATTTTACTAATCCTGCTTCTAATCCTAATAATTGGGGATTATCACCACTTCGCGATGCAGCATTAAGGCGCCAAATGGCGTTAGACCCCGATTGGGATGCAAAGCAATTGAGTGCAGAATTAGACCCCGAAATCGACGAAATGATTAACAGATTTAATAATCGTCATTCTCTAGCCAATACAGAAGATGAAAATGAAGATTTCCCAGTTAGAGGTGATGAAAATACTCGTTATTTCGGACACTTTCAAGCCGATTTTGAAAACTTCGATTGGGACAACAATTATGTCGAAACTGGATTCCCTGATGGTCAATTCTTAGCTAATGGATTGGATGCCCCAGCTAGTGCATTTTTAGCTGAATGCTGGCGTTCTCACAACACAGACGGAGCCTACGATTACATCGAAATGATTGAGTCGGACGAATTACGCGAAAGAATCAGCAGAGTTTACGACTTATGCGACGGTTCCCACTTATTTGACCGCTCCACAGTTGAGTTTGTTTGGGAACAAGAAACCTTAAGTGATGTATGTGATGACCCATACCCATACGGTTTAGGCAGCTAATTTTACAACTTGGTAGTGTGTAATATCGCTACCTTCTAACTATTACTAAAAGGAGAACTTATCTAATGTCAGGTAAACAAGTCAAAGACCATATTTCGGGTGTTGCGGGTTCAAATTTGAATGCAGTTGAAACATTATTTGGTGTTGACGCGAATGCTTTAAAAAACGGACGCCTAAGTCCCGAAGCACTAGCAGCACTTAAAGACCTTCAAGCAGACGCGGCATTTTGGGCTAAAAACGGAGAGAAGATTCGCAAACAACTAGAAATTGTATGTGCTGGAACAACCGAAAAAACCATAACTTTAGGGATGCTAGCCCAAGCAGTAAATAAGTTTGGTAAGGCGATTGTTGGTGCTAAATATAATGCTGCTTTGGCTCAGAAACAATTCGGTAACTTCTTGCAAGAAAAGAAGCTACAAGCAGGTGCCCAATTTGGACAGGAAGAGGCTAGGCACTCTACCCAAATGATGTTTCAGCAAGCTGATAATAATCTGCAAGCTCAAATATTTAGAGCTAACGTGCAGATGCGCTACAACCAATTGAAATTAAAGGCTGATAGTGCGAATCATCAATTACAAGAAAGGCACACTGATTTACGGGCTTCGGCTGCAATGCAATTAGGAAGTAATGCCCCAACTTTAACGCAACCAAATAGAGTTTCCATGCCTGGTGGTGTTAGCTCCAATGTAAATGTTAATTCTGTTGATACACCCGTAAATGGGTTGCCGATGGGCACTGATGCAATAGCTGATAGCGCTACTGGTAGAGGTTTATTCGGGATATTCGGCGCCATTGGTCGCGGAGTAAGTAAGGTACGAAGCTGGTTAGGAATCTAAAACAATAGGGTGAGTATTACAAGTACTCGCCCACCTCAAAAAATAACAATTTCTAAAATTATGGATAACTTTTTAGAGGAAATAGAGCAGTATACCAATGCTTTCTCCCAGCCAGAGGAATCAGGCGCCATCACAACAAATCAACAACAGCAAGACTTAACCAATACTCAAATTCAAAATCCTGAGAACCACGAGACTTGGTTTACGACAGCCGCAGAGGCACAGGATTACGAAGTATTAAATCAAGAGATTGAAAGTGATAGAACTACCTCAAAAATTTACGCTACTGTTGGTTCTGGGTTAACTGCATTGGGCGCTAATTCATGCTTAGGGAATGCAGTACTTGAAACTACTTACAATCCTACTTGCTATATGGTTTTTAGTGGGGTGATTGCTGCTTCTTTGATTAGTGCAGGGTTATCAGGTAGTCGAATAAACGGTAAAACATTTTATTCTTCACCTTGGTTATTAAGCTCGTTAGGTGCAAGTGCTGGTGTAGTTGGTGGCACCTATGCTGCAAGTCGTCCCTATTTTGAAGATAAAAATATTGCATCAAAAGCTCACGAATCGATAGCAACAGAAATTAGAGAAATTGAGGTAAGACCTCAACAATCAAATGGTTTTGATTTAACTGGTTTGTGGTTAGGTATTGCGGCATTAATCGCAGTTGGATTTTTTGCAATTAAAAAGTAATCGAGTAAGTAAAGCTTCAATCCCTACCTGCAATGGGTAGGCGGTTACATTGTCCACATCAAAAAAGGATTAATTAAATGACAAGAATCAATGGCATTTATGGCGATGAAAAGTATAAACTTCGACCCGATGTGACTGTAAATGTTTACGAATTATTATTTAATGAGTGTGAATGGTACGGTGATTACAAAGTAGCTGAACTAGATGAAGATTGGTTGCAAGACTACAACGAAAACAATGATGAAGACTACGAATGGTCAGATTTTGGGTTAGAGCCATGTGATGAATGTGGCAACCCTATCAATCTCATGAACGCTTACACCGACGAATACATTAGCTTAATTCCTTACGAAACTAGAATTTCTTAACTAATAAAATTAGAGGTAAATGAAATGAAAACACCAAATACTGATGCTCTCAAATCCGCAGTTCGCAGTGTTCCGTATCGACTTACTGTTATCGGATGTGCCGCAGCTGCAATCGGCGCCTTAGCCCTAAATTACACAGATAATAGAAGCACTGTTGGGTACACTCAAGTATGTTTTAAGCCAACTAATCCTAAGATATTAAAAGCAGCAGAGAAAAAGGGTATTCAGTACTGCACTTCCGATGAAAGGTATTGGATTTCTGACCCAATCCTTCTTGATTGGCAGCGTACTAAGCCAGAGTTTTATAACAAGTTAACACGCCTCAAAACAATACCTCCACAAACAAAAGATAAATGGATTTATGGCGCCATTGCGATAGCTGGAGGACTAGGAATGGCTGGATTGGGTGCAGCACGATTAAATCTGATAAATAAATTAGCTCCAGGCTACAGAAAAGAAGTACATGCTAAATGGCATCGCGATGGCGTCAGAAACTGTGTGCAGATGGCTTCTGACGCTATTGATGGACGCTTCGCAGTTCAGCATAAATTGGCTCAAGCAGAAGCTAATTATGGAAGATACCAAGCTGCAATTCTTACTCCAGATGAAATTGTTGCCACACAGCAAGCTTATTTAGATGCTGAATCGCAAGCCAGAATGCAGGGTGTACAAGATGCTCAGTATGTTGCTGGTAATGACCAAGCACAATTACCCGGACAATCTTTGGATGACGTAAACAATCCTGGCGATAAAGTTAACGGCGCCTCCAACGAAAATATGACCATTAAACCTGCGCTAATTCAAACATTACAAAATAGTGCGATTGCTCCAATTCTTAAAGCTGGTGTGCTTAAGGTGATTGGTGGGCAAGGCAGTGGTAAAACTACCTTAGTAAATGGTGGATTACTGCGTTATCGCTTGCAACAAGGGCACAAATTAATCATCATCAATCCGCATAAATCTTTTGAAATGTATCGTGGGCTAGAACCACATTTAGTTACTAGTACAGAATTTTATGGAGTTGGCGCCGATGATGCCACGCGCGCTACTTCCTTAGCTAAAGGTTTAACAACTGTTTTAGGTATTTTAGAAACCAGATACACCGAATATCAAAACCAACCAGTTGGCAGCTATAACCACTACCCAATAACAATTTTGATTGAAGAGTGTGGGGAATGGGCAGGCTTATTAGGGGAAAAAGGACTACCACTAATCCAACATTTCTGGCAGAAAATGTTTATTGCTTGTCGTAAGGGAAGATTCTTTCCAATCATTACTGCACAACACGATACTATGGCGATGTTTGGTAATCCTAAAGGTTTGGCAGAATTAATAAAATCAAGCGGTGCAGTAACACTAAATTTAATCGCTGAACCAGATTCAAATAGCCCTGACGGTTGGCGCCCAAGTGGTAAAGGAGTGCTGTATATTCCTAACAACGATGCCAAAAAAATCGATGTGCCAGATATCAGAAATTTGGTTAGCAATCCTGATGTATTTACAGATTTATTCTCTGCACCTTCACAACCAGCTAATCAATCAGCTAATCAACTACCTAAACAAGACAATTCTAAATTAAATGTAATGAGGGGATTAATTGCTGACTGCTGGACTAAAGATGATAAAGACCTATCAGAAGATGCTCAAAAACTTATTGCGTGGATACGACGTAAGGTGGATGAAGGTAAGACAATGTTCACAATAGAAATGTGTCGTGCTTCTGGTTGCGTACCTAATGCTAAATCACCCGATATTAAGCGTTTATTGAGTGAGTTAATAGAGGCAAATGTTATGACGCTAAAAGATGGGGGTGTATATGAGATGCGATAAATTTGTGGATACGCATACATACGCTTCGGGGTAAAGCAGGAATGCATAGTTTTTGGGGTTTTGGACATCGGGGTAAATTCACCCCGAAGTAGCCACGATGTTTACACAGTAGACCCCGAAGCTACCCGAATCATTCATCACCTCGGGGTAATGTATAGCTTAATCGGGGTACTTTCGGGATGAATCGGGGTAAACCACCCCGAAATAACTACGATGTTTACACACTCTACCCCGAAGCGGTTTTGACCCCAAAAATGGCAGTGTTGAGTTTTTGTTACGAAATCAGTTTACAAACACGCAATTACTATTAGGAGAAACATGGAATTGATTAAGCGAGTTTACAAAGGTTTCTCGAATTGGTTGACGCACGCTAACCAAGAATGTGAGTGGGATAAACTAATACGCGATTTAATGAAACTAACCTACAACATTCGAGAGGTTATACCAGGTTGGGATGACGATTACCCAGAGCCAATGTTTGATGATGACTGGCGCCTAACCAGTGAGATTGACTATAGTGAAGATTGTAGTAATTGGTCATTTGAAGACTGGTTAGATGATTTGCAAGCCAATGATGTTAACAACGTATTTGGTGAGTACTTTGATACTGATAATGATAGCTACCAATTTAAAGGTTTTACCGAGAATGAACAAGATTATCTAGACTTGATTGATGGCTGTACTAGTTGTAAACACTTTCACGGGCATCAATACAATGGGAATGATTTAATCTGTGGAATGCACCCTTACGGTAATATAAATTGCTCTGATTTTGAAACTAAATATGGTACAGAATCAAGTGATTTGACCTACGAACCGGATGAAACAATCTGGCTAACAGAAGAAGACGAGCTTATCGCTACCTACGGCTACAGTAAATATGAGTTCGTAAAAGACCAAGATTGGGTAAGCGATGACTTAGAACATTATTTAGGTAAATATCAAGGTTAGGCGCCAATCAAAAATAAAACTGCCTTAACCGTATATTAGGAGAGCAATGTCATCAGATTTAGTTGAAATCCAAGAAACAATCGATGCTTGGTTTATTGCGAATAAACAGCAAGCTTTAGATAATTTATTAATTGCTGTTTGGAATCAAATTGAGAGTAATGATTATACTATTGCAGAAATCTTGCGTTCGTTAGTGAAGTATGTCAATCACCAGGGATTGAGCCAGGTTGCATCGTCGCTGGAAGAAATAGCAATTCGACTTGAAGAATTAAACGACACTGACCAATAAATTAATTAAAATAAAAGCCACCTTAGCAGGTATTGCTAGGGTGGTTTTTTATTACTTATTTATCTTATTATTCAAAATTGCCTTGCTGCTTTTGTAGCTTCTAAATAGACATTTGGGTAATTACTATCTACCCACACTAAAATATCTCTATATTCTTGGTAAGTTTTGGGTGCCTGCAATCCGACATAATCAGCAATCTTGCAACACACTTTTAACGCTTCTTGGTATTGTAAGCAGCCTGTCCAATCACGTACTAAATTAATTAAAGTTTGTTCATTAATCATTGCTTCTCCGCGTTCATCTTAATCTTAAAATATTGACGCTTAAGCTTGCTATTGCCCCGATTATCCTAGTGTTTTGATACCTCAAAGATGGTAATCAATTCGCGCTTCTCCATCTCTTTTAAAAGCCATTCCCAACGCTCCAAATCTTCAGGTGGCACCGTAAATCTCAAATCATTTATTTCGCTCATTCCACCGTACCCCATCTAAAATATTTTTCGTTGTTTCTTGCCAATCTGGGTACTCACTAGGGTCATCGCAAACTGCTTGCCACTGGTCTGCTACGCTCATTCGCCGTACTTCCTCATCCGTAGCATCCTTAATTTCTTCATAGGTTAGCGGCTCGTTAGGCTGGCGCCTGCTAGCTGCATAAGGCTCATCGTAAAAAGTCTTGCCACATTCGATACATTGATATCGCTGGATTACCTCACCAGTGCTTTTATTTTTCCTTGTGCCGTGGCGTTTATGAGATGCAATAGCTCCACAATGCCTACAGGTTAAGCTTTCTCTGCTTTGAATCGCCTTTAGGCTAGAGGCTAGTACATCTTTTTCTTTTTGGGTAGTTTTATGAGTACTTTTATGAGTATTTTGACCTTTTGATGTCTTAGTATTAGTTTTTTTTGATACTTTTTTAGCTTGGCTATAAGCTGGAGTATCTACTTGAGTACTTATTTGGGTAACTAGTTGAGTAACTGGTTGAGTATCTTTACTTTCATTGATATCGGATGCGATAGCAGTTGCTAGCGTTGCTTGACCATCTTGAAGTTCGCTAATTTTGGCTTGGATTATAGAAAGCGCATCCCTGATAGCATCTAAGCGCTTATCCCTAGCTGCTAATTCCTGACGGGTAAATTGCTGCAAATCGTTTACTCGCTTTAGGAGGTAATCTACATCCTGCCTACCCATATGAGTAGATATGCTTTCTGGCAATTGCTCAAGCACTGCATTAGTAATTGCTGTAATGTCTGGTTCATTTGCTTCCAAGGCTTCCAGCCGATTAAGAATTTCTGGAAGCATCCCTTCTGGTGTTGGTGGTGGTGCAGGTGGATTAGCTAACCACTGCTTCACAGCATCAAGCAGGGCATCTCTAAGAGTCCAACCCTTGGCTAAAGCTTCCTGCCTTAACTGATCCACCAATGCTTGAGATTCTTCGCTATCAAGCTTTACATTAAGTTGCACACGATTTTTATTCATGGGTACTCATTTGAGTAGTCTTACTCAAACAATACCGCGAGTGTTACATCAACTGAGTTTAATTTTCACCATATTACGTGTGCTTACTATTTCTGATGAACTTTGTATAGACGGTTTTCTGCTCGCAGTATCTATAGATTAATATCTATCTAAAAATGTTTTTTATCTGGTAAATTCTCATGCTTAAAGTGTTAAGCAATGTAAAGTATAGTCAAAATATATAGACTTATGTCTATCAATCAAAATGATTTTTGGGGTAATTTCTAATAGTATTAACTCTTGCGATTAAGTGGGTGTTAATTCACGACTATTAAATATTGATAAGCTAATTCTTTAATATTGCTTCAAAACTATAAGTAATTTAGATAACTAGTCAGATCAATAAACCATAGAAATTTTTCACAATATTTTTGCCCAACCATTATGTATACTCAATATAAGTACAATTTAACTGCTAAATTGAGTAAAAATAAGTAATAAGTAAGAAACAATGAGGTCGAGCCGAGATAAGGACGAAGACGGAAATAGGGATTGAAAAAGCTTGATTTTTCGTGACCGACAATTTTCTTACGTACAAGGTGTGTAGCAAATTTTCTAACTTAAGCAAGGTAAGCATTTTCAGCTTTAATTTCCAAAAATCCAAATATAGGAGGCTCAACCTCTATTCAAAATGTGCCGATAAAGCATGTGGTGTCTTTTATTACAAGAGAGAGATGTAACAGACAAGTTTTTCTCCTTTTGATAGGGTTTGATTGTAATGATTATTATCGTTACTGAGAAAAATATTATACGGATAGCAACCGTATATTCGACACTTAAACATCTAATTTTTAAGGACTAAAAAACATATGTTATCCAAAAGATTAGCTTTCCTGGGTGCAAGCTTAGTCTTAATCGGGTCTGTTATATCAAGTAACGTGCAAGCTCAGAATAATTCCAAGAAGAATTCTGTTCCAGCCAATGTCGAGGCGGAGCTTGTCAGTATCGCTGAATCTGCACTCCGCGCAGAATATGATGTCCAAGTTAGTGGTGATGAAGAAGGAGCTAAAAGGCGTAATCCCAAGGTGTCTAAAATTCGTGATGCTAAATTTCAAAAACGTTTAGAGAAAGCTAAAGAACTTAAGGACTTTTTAAAGGGACGCAAAATTGGCTTTAAAAGTTTTCAGACTAAGTTGGAGGTAAAAGATCTGAAGATTGCGGGAAATACAGCAACTTTAGATGCGGTAGAGGATACTGACCGTTATTATGATTTATCTATCATGTCTCCTGACTCACCTGAGAAAAGCCAAGGACTTACTGAACATCGTTTCACTTTTAGTCTGCAAGGTAATCAGTGGGAACTGATTTCAAGTGAGATTTTAAATTATCCTGGTTCCACACAAGGTACTCCCAAAGAGAAGATTCCCCCCTTACCAATGGACCCTAACATTACTCCATCCGACCCACTAGCACCACCAACAGATAAGCAATCTAGCCTGACTTCAGCAGTAGTCGCGCCAGTTAAAGTCAGTAAAACTGGATTACCAACTGTTTCTAATAACCCTAATAAATCTTCTGCTCACGGTCGAGCATACAACGCTCCCGTAAAAATTGCACAAGCCTCACTTAATCGTCAAGCAATAATCCAATATCTTTACTACTATGCTAAAACTCCTAACTCACAGTACCGTGATTATTCGATGACAGGTAACCTAGGAGGGGATTGCACTAACTTTGTCTCCCAAGCTTTGAAGGCTGGAGGTTGGACAAGTGAACAGGGATTTTACAGAGACGCAACCAATTGGTGGTACGATTTTTCAGGTATTTGGCCAGGTGAAAGCTGGACGTGGATTAATGCAGATTATTTCTTCAAATTCATTTTAAATCGACCACGAGCTAGAACCATTGGTAGAGTAGCGGACTTAGTTCCAGGAGACGTTATTAGCGTTGATTTTGATCCTCAAAATAATGACGGCATGGAGCATACAATGATGGTATCAAAAAAGACTAATGATGGTGTTATTTATTTGGCTTACCATACTCCAAATAGAATAGATGTAACGTTTTCCGAGTTTTACGATAAGAGTCCAGGCGCAAAGTTTTATGCTTGGAGCTTATTGTCCAGTTATAAATAACTTAATTATGCAATCAGCACAACCAATGAGGAAAATTTTTGTAAGCATAGGTTTAACTTTAAGTGTGGTTCTAGCTATTTTCCTAATTAGCTTTAATTCTTTAGTTAGCTATGGTGCCGATAGCCCCGACCAGGTGATTGAACAATATCTCCTAGCTTTAGAAAACAAGGATGAAGATTCAATATTGAAACTAATTCCAAGAGAATATTCTGCAAAGCTTGCTGTTGAAGATAAAATTGTGGAGTTTGGTGGTAACAAGATACAAGAGCGTAAAATCATTTACAACAAAATAAAACCCGTCTATTTAACGGCTAATGTGCAGGGGTTTTACACTAACAGTAATGGTGTGCGTAAAAAATTTGAGGACACGTTGATAATTTCATATAGAGGAGGCTCTTTATTGGAGCTTAATAAAGGGCGTTGGTATCTAAAATTGGGTAATGGCAACGTCCCTGCTCCGGAAGTACAACCGGCAGAACCACAAACTTCTCCTCCTAAAAAGTCATCCTTATGATTTTCACGAAGGGCTGTGGGTAGCAACCGAGATAGGAGAGCGAAAAAATTAGGTTCTCGTTCTCCTTTAAGATGCGACAGTACTTGGGTAGCCACCAAGATAGAGGTCGAGCCGAGATAAGGACGAAAACGGAAATAGAGATTGAAAAAGCTTTATTTTTCGTGACCGACAATGTTATTCTATCTATATAGTCGCGCTTTAGACCGATAGGGATTTTGGGCAGCGGGGGAAAATTTACAAGTGCAATTTTTTAATTTTTGACAATAGCAACTCCCCTGGTGCCTGAACTTACTATCTCAATTTTTTCAATTTTTGAGATAGTAACGAGCGCGGCGAGGAATTACTCAAAGCCTTTTTAAACAAACCCTTGACAGCGAGATAACACGTAGAGATATCAGGGAAGGGGGCGATGGGGGTGACGGTAATGACAGTGAAGATAGTGTGCCCCCTTCCCTGATATCTAAGTTTATCTTTCGCTTTCAAGGGCAAGCGTTGTTTGTTAAAAACACTTCTACGTGCAGGGAATGAAAGCTCTAAAGGCTCCGATAATGACCTATTTTTTAGTTATCCACGATAAAAATAACAAATATTTATCCACAAGCGTATTAATTAAATTCAAACCTGAATCAAGTATATCCAGCATTTTATTAACAATGGTAAGTTGTCAATCACCAACCAGTTTATCTTTAGATGAATCAACTTATGTCAACGCAACTCATGCTTGAAACATCCACGCAAAGCAAAAACCCAGAACGAAAATTTACCAACACTAACACAAACATGAATCAAGTATTAAAGACCTCGTTCATTAACCTGAATCAACTTATGTAAACCCGAATCAGGTTATAAATATACCGTCAAAGAATATCAAATATAGCCGCACGCACAGAATTGCGTTACATGTCCCGCTCTTAAATTGCGTTCACGTAAACGAAGTTTTCCCCGAAGGGGTAGTGTCTCCGTTATCCGAAGGATATCCGCTTATGGTAGGAGAAATTGCGAATTGTTGTGGTCAGCTATAAACAATTTTCCGAACATTTTTTTATCACCAGCTATTTTACAAATCTTTATGTAGATAAGTTTTAATAATACGATGTCTTGCATCTTGAGTTGGGCGCCCGACGCACGAGGATTTTTTTTATTAATTGGTGTCGAATCGACTTAAAATAATTAAATTGTGTAATATATACACTTTTGATTTTTCAAGCTCCACGCTTCAAATTCATGCAGACGGAGTGCCCCTGATATAATACGAGTATAAAAAAGCAACCACAGCAACTCCCGATGGCGCATTGCTTCGTAAGCTTTTTACCCTCGCAGCACTCACAAAAATTCGTATTAGACGAGTAAAACCAATATAAGACAATATAAGCCAGCAAGAACGAGAATTTTCAATCAGTTTTGCTAATAACAAAGCTTGTAAAGTCTTCTTTTGGCTTCTTTTGGCTTCTTTTGGCTTTGGTTGTCTTGGTAAAAATACCTAAAAAAATCAGATTGAGGATATCAGTATTTTTATTTTAGGGTGGAGCCAATTGGAGCCAACCGACGCTCTCATTCATCAGAAAATCAATCAGGTCTTCTTATAATTAGGCTCCAATTGGCTCCATTTTGTCTCCAATTGCCTCTTTAAACCCAATAATATTCCGAAAATAATTTCGGGCGCCTTTTTATAAATGTTTTTTTTAATCAATAGCACATTTGCCAAGGGTTTAAGCTTTTACATAAATCTATTCCTGCGGTTTATTTATCGATAAATCGTATTTATAAGTACGAAGTTAGTCAACTATCAAACCAACCTGTACTGATGTAACCTAAGTGACACCTTAGTTAAACCTAAGTGACACCAAATCCAAGCAAAACAGCCATAAACTGCAAATCTAATTACTTTTTTGATTTAAAATCACCATTAGCCACTGCCCGACGTAATAAATACAAATATAGAATAATTACACGTTGGTTTCTAGGCTGGGCAAGGGTTTCAGCATAATTCTGTGTAATTAATTTTATCCGAACACCCAAGTAAGGTGACACCTAGGTGACACCTAGGTTTAACCAAGGTTTAAATACAGCAGAAAACCAATTAATTTCTTTTTAGAGAGTTTCAATCAGAATAAGAGCGCGCGCGTTGTCCCATCTGAATTAACTACATTTTAACTACATACATAATACATTGTCGAATATTCTTACAGTATAAATACTCAATAATTGGGAGAGGGAGTAAAAAGGGATAAAAAAGGGATAAAAAAGGGAGTATATCGGGATAAAACATGGCTTTTCAGTATATTAATACTAATCAATAATGATGGTGACTCCCGATTTATCCCTCTTTAGTCCCTCTTTAGTCCCTCTTCTATCACTAATTGGTCATGAATTATATTTGCCCAAATCGAAGCGCATCTCCCGCTCTCCCAAAAAAATAATTTTGGGCGCCTGAGTTCAATCTATGTTTAAAAAAATAATTGGTTTAAAATTCCCCATGCCGACCAACACAAATTGTGTCGTAGTCGCACCGTCACCACAGCGTAACTTGCTTTCTATGTCAAAAGGCATAGATTTGTCTACCAGGAAAATGGCAGGAATTTTGTGTCCACAAGCATGTTGATATCAAGCTCGTGGTACACACCAATCCTGGCATTTTCCTACTATTTTCCTACTGTGCCGCACGCCGCTCGTCTCCTCCAAAGCGGTTTCGGGGAGCTTCGTTATAATCGAAGTGTACTCACTTCACTTCTGTGCCCCTTCGGGGTGGGCGCCGCCCATCCTCGTTCGCCTAAACGGCTCTCTCGGACACAGAAGTACGTTCGCCCTGCGGGGCATGTTCCCAGATTATTGGTGGGGGTTTTTTCAATGACCGCAAAAGCCATTATGCGCGTTGGTAAATTAAAAAGTTTGGGTAGTGTAGGCGGCAGTGAAAAACATACTGCCCGTCTTCAAGATACACCAAACGCTGACCCTTATAAAGAAAATATTCGGTTAATTGGTGAGTCGGATGACCCCGAACTAGAAAAAATAGTTTTATCCAAAATAGCTGACCATACTAAACATAAGCCGCGTAAAGATGCAGTGCTGTGCAGCGAAATATTTTTGAGCGCATCTCCAGAATTTTTTCGTCCCCATGACCCATCAAAAGCTGGGGAATGGGATGAAGAATTGATGTGGGACTTTGCCAATGCTTCGTCTAAATGGTTACAAGATAACTTTGGTGATAAATGCGTCCGCGCGGAGTTGCATTTAGATGAATCTACTCCCCATATCCACGCTTATATAGTTCCCATCAACGACAAAACCAAACAATTAAGCCACAAAGAGATGTTTGGTGGTGATGGGCGCCAAGCCAGCATCAAATTATCCAAGTTTCAAGATTCTTATGCCCATGCGCTGGCGCCTTTGGGTATCGAACGCGGGGTAAAAGGCAGCAAAGCCACCCACACCAAAGTTAAAGAATATTACTCTTCAGTAAACTCTGAACCCCTCACCCTGGAATTAGATAGACTGGCGCCAAAGCAGGGAGAAACGGCACAGCAATTATTTAAACGTATAAAATCAGACCCCACAATTCAAACTATCAATCATCAACTAGCTGACCACCGTCGAATTATAGAACTTGAAAAACGGGCATCCCAAAAGGCAAATGCTTCTGAGAAATTACGCTC
>NZ_RSCL01000065.1 GCF_003991905.1 Dulcicalothrix desertica PCC 7102
AACGACTGGTTCAGATGAATTAGACATTGCGTTATTTTACCGCATTATTTAACCCAGCTCCCCTGAAATTTTTCGCTCTCGTATTCTAAAACCTGTAATTTATTGGGGGAGTGCATGACTGAAAACAACGAGCGTTCGGACGGAATAAAGCGTTCCAAAGGTAAATTTGACCCAGTAACGGAAAAAAGAGATTGGTCGATAGCTGCATCCGAGGAGTATTGCAAGCGAATCGCGAGGAACACGGGTAAGCGATTAGTAGAGATAATAGATACAGAAGAAGATAGCCTTTTACCAATAGTCTGTATTTTTGAGGGTTATTTAGATGACTGAAACAGCCGCTGTTATACCGCTAAGTACGGTAATTCCCATGTTTAACGCAATTAGTGACCGCGACTGGTCACGATTTAAAGAACTTGAGTATGAGTTTGCTAACAACTTTGGTGTAGAAACTTGGGCAGATGTTTTTAACTTCCGTATTATGCCTGCTCTAGAACCAGAAGCCAAAACATGGATATTAGTACAAAAATGTAGCAAAGGCTACACAGTAAAAGTTGTTGAATGATTGTAAGCCCCTGCATGGGGCGCCTTTTCTAGAATTGCATTTAAATACTTTACTTCCGGTCGCATTGCTCTGACTTTTAGAAGTAAACCACACTTATAAAAAAGCGGTTGCGCTCAAATATGCTCCTCAAGCAACCGCTAACTGCTTAATCTGATTGGTTATAAACCTTATAGATTCTTGAGAGAATTCGGCCTCCACTGACCTTGAATTGCATGATGTATAAACCCAGTTGGGTTATCTACTCTACCTTGCATCAAAGCTTCTTTTAGAGCATCAATTGCGTGACGTACCACTGTTGGCTCGTTACCACGTATCTTAGCCCTCAACTTTCCGTCTACTGGAACTCCCAAATCCTCTAGTTCGCTACAAAACTCCGAAACTACATCTGGGAAGAACAATACCTGGAAAACATCAACCAGTGTGTCCTTGCCAATTATCTTGACAAGTTCTTGAGCTTGCGCTTGTCTCAAACGCTCTGCAACTTGTTGACTTAGAGCATCTGGACTTCCCAAATCGGGGTTGTTTTTGGTAAAATTAGAGCTGAACAATTTTGCCCTCCTTTAAAGGGTAAGTATTTATTAGGAGTCGAATTGAAAGTCCCCGCCAAGGTATTCGTTCGGCTCCTACATTTTTAATCTTAGAGGTACGCACCAGAACGTGTCAATATTACGCATACTGTGCGTATAAAATCTGTTACTATGCAAAAGCCTGGGAATAGATTTTATACGCATACTGTGCATGATAGACTCAGATACAAAACCAAAGAAACCAATCAGAGTTGATATGGAACTAGATTTATACGGTTTAGACCCCTATGAATTTAGGATTTACGGACATATAGCCCGTAGAGGCGATTGTTACGCTAACTTAAAGACAATTGCAGCAATCTGCAAGATGAGCGTCCGACAAGCTCAATACGCTTTAAAAGACCTTACGGATAAAAAACTAATAACGAAAATAGTACGCAAAGGTACTACTGACGTTTATCGAATTGCGGATAGAAGTGAATGGAAAGAGCTTAACTACACGGTTGAACTAAAAAGCGCTTTAGAATACTTTAACCGTGCTATTATCCGCCGTGAAAAGAAAGATATGGCTGGAGCGGTTGAAGATTTTAAACAAAGTATAAAACTTTATGAGGAAGAATTAAAGCAAAAAGAAGGAGGCAGTACGAGAAAAGAAAAAGACATTCAAGATGCACGTAAAGAATTAGAAAAAACCCAACAGAGGTTAGCTATCTCAGAACCATAATTTTGTATATTTTTCGCAGCATTTGATTACCAATAAAATAACCCAATGCCTACGTTTGTTTATCATATTACCCATATTAGGAACTTACAATCTATCCTACAATTAGGCGGATTGATAGCAAACAATAGGCTCAAGCAGCAACAAATAAGCTATCAGGATATTGCTCACGGAAGTGTCCAAGATAGACGCGCATTAATCCGTGTACCTTGTGCAGCAGGTGGATGTTTACATGATTATATTCCTTTTTATTTTGCTCCACGTTCACCTATGCTGTATACAATTAACAAAGGTAATGTTGAAGGATATACAGAAGGGCAAACTCCAGTAATTTACATAATAACAGAAGCAGAAATAATAGCAGCTAACAATCTAGTTTTTGCTTTTACAGATGGACATGCAGTAATGGATTATAGTGAATTTTATGACGACCTTCAATTCTTAAATATGATTGATTGGGATATTATGCGGGAAAGATATTGGAATAATACACCTTCGGATGGAGATAGAAGGCGCCGACGACAAGCTGAGTTTTTGGTGCATCAATTCTGTCCTTGGTCACTAATTGCACAAATTGGAGTTATAAATAATACAGTCAAGTCACAAGTTGAGCAAATATTACAAAACTTTAACTGTTCGACACCTGTAAAGGTTTACCCCAGTTGGTACTATTAAAATAATCAAAATAGTAATATTGTATTGAATAACTAGTGAGTGGAAAATGATTGAGTTTAAGCAAGGCAACTTATTGGTAGAGAATGCTGAAGCCCTAGTAAACACCGTTAATTGCGTTGGTGTCATGGGTAAAGGTATCGCCTTGCAATTTAAACTCCGCTACCCTGAAAACTTCCGCTCATATGAAAAAGCTTGTAGAACTGGTGGGGTACAACCAGGACGGATGTTTATATTCCCAACAGGTAATTTATTTAATCCTAAATACATTATTAACTTTCCCACCAAACGCCACTGGAAAGGTAAGTCTAAAATAGAAGATATACAAAGCGGGTTGGTAGCTTTAGTTCAACAAGTACAGCAACTGGGTATCACATCAATTGCTATTCCACCCCTTGGATGCGGAAATGGTGGTTTAGATTGGGCTGTTATTAAACCACTTATTGAATCAGCTTTTTCTCAACTTCCAGATGTTTCGGTAATAATTTTCGAGCCATCAGGCGCCTCAGTAGCATCTAATATGATTGTTGCGACCAAAAAGCCCAAGATGACACGCGCGCGTGCATTATTTATTCGGTTGCTCGAACTTTACGGTATTCCAGGTTACGAGTTGACGAAGCTAGAAATTCAAAAACTTGCTTACTTTTTACAAGAAGCTGGGGAACCATTGAAACTGCCTTATGTAAAACACATATATGGTCCCTATGCTCATAACCTTAACCATGTTTTGAAAGATGTGGAAGGACATTATATTTGTGGTTACGGAGATGGAACTGGCAAAGCCGAAAATGCAGAAATTTATGTATTGCCAGAAGGTAGAGATGCAGCACAAGCTTTTTTGGATAACGAACCCGACGAAGCGCAACAACGGTTAGAGCGAGTAGGTAATTTAATATTTGGCTATGAAACACCTTATGGGATGGAATTACTTGCAACAGTTCATTGGGTGGCAACCAAGGAAATTAACCCTGCTGTTGATAGTACACAGGCTATTTCTTTGGTGCATGAATGGAGTGAAAGAAAACGTAAATTACTGGCGCCTCAACATATCCATAAGGCTTGGCAGCGTTTACATGAGCAGAATTGGTTAAATCCTGCGTGTATAAAGTAAGTGTTATTTTTTACACTAAAATAATCACAGGTAGGAGAATATTAAAGCTTATAGTAAAAATTGAGTAGGAATTTATGTCTGAGGATAGTTATCAACAATTGCTGGTTCTCGATGAGCGTATCGAATTACGAGTCAAGGCGATTCGTAATGAAAATGATTGGTGGTTGTGCAAGCGGGGTTGTGACCATTGTTGTCGCCACCTAGCAAGTCCCCCTGAACTAAGTCGTCTTGAATGGATGCGTATTGATGAAGCTGTTGCCGCACTTAATATATCGGCACGCTCGGAGATAAAGAAAAAAATTAATTTACTTTTGATGCAGATAGCGTCAAATAATATGCCCAAATATATTGTTTGCCCGTATCTTGACGAGGACTCCGGTTCTTGTCTTATCTACGATGCACGACCAATTATTTGCCGCATATACGGTTATTTTGTTGCTCGCGATGGTGATTTTTACTGCAAGTTTATTGAAACTGAAGTATTATCGCGCTTCGGATAGTAATGTTGTTTGGGGCAATGCAGAGGCAATATACAATACACTCAATCAAATAAGTGGAGAACCAATTCATGAAGAGGTACATTATTCTCAAAAAAGTTCCTTCTCTTGTATTAAAGAGGATTAAGGAGTTAAGTCATAAATTTTATACAAAGCAGTAATAACTCTTATTTACTAAGTGGCGCCGCAGTTATTATCTCAGTAATCACACTGTTTAAATATAAATGTAGGTAATCAAATTAACTAAATATTAATGAGGCGCCTGGAGTTATGAGCAACTCAGTCACGAGAAGAGGAAGGCGCCCTGATTTTCATGAATTGCGCGCCACATTGAGCGGCGCCATAATAAAATCATATAAAGGAGCGTTTTATTACCATGACACAGTTATCTCAACCACGGCGTACTAACCTACCCCGTAAACCCATACCACCCGAAGAACTTTTAAGGCGCCGACAATTGCGTGACGACCTTGCAGCAAGGTGTCGTGTCATTTTTGAGCGTGTGCGTCCCAGCTTGATTGATGCTCACTACAACTGGTATATTGCCATTGACCCTGACACGGAAGAATATATTGTTGACCCAACATTTGATGGAATCACAAAAAAAGTTGTTTCTTCATACGGTTACAGTAATGAGCCAAAGCTAACGATGTTTCGGCTTAATGATACGGGTTCTTGTGGAAAAATATGATAAATGGACGGTTTGGCGACAATAAGGAATTATTTTTTGGAATTGAACTTGTTGGCGCCAATAATGAAAAATTTTTTGTTGAAGCTTTACTTGATACTGGCTTTACGGATGGATGGTTAGCCATCGAAGCTCAAGATTTGGAAGCTTTGGGGTGGTCTATTATAACTTTACAAGTTGAAATGACGACGGCGAGGGGTTCGGCAAGGTTTGATATCTACGAAGGTAAAATTATTATTGATGATATAGAAGTTACAATCCCTGTCCATGTTGGTGAGTATCTTCCTGAAACTATTATTGGTTCAAATTGGCTGGATATAATGCGGTTAGTTGTTGATAAACCAAATGAGATGTTGACGCTTGAAATGGTATTACCTGAAGGTGACGCAACGTAATATTTACTCTAACAAAAACTGAAGATAACGGTAAAACCAGAAGCGAATTTTATTACGGCAAGTTCCAACGTGTAATTCCGTTACGCGCGCGCATCCAAAACACAGCCGTAACCGCAGAATATAAAGACGGTATTTTAAATTTGACACTACCTAAGAGTGAAACCGAAAAAAATAAGGTAGTCAAAGTTAACCTTGGCGAAATCTCCGCGTAATTATTAATTGCAATTGGTTAAAAAGGTAATATAAATATGGCGCCTCCAATATATTAGGAGGCGCTTTTATTACAAATTCTATGCTTGTTAAATTGATATTAACCGTTGGCGCCAAAATCTATATATATAAAGTGAAAATTTTAGCAGAAAACTGTACTAATTTTGCTTAACTCGAACCATGTGCGCTCGCCAACTACACCATCAACAGGTAAGCCAGTGTTTTTTTGTAACTGTTTTACAGCTTTTTCTAGACGGTTGCCAAAGTCACCATCAACGGCGCCAACTTCATAGCCACCAATTGATAGTCTTTGTTGAACCTGTTTAACTAAGTCTCCTTTGCTGCCCTTTTTTAGAACAGGCATATCAACAGGGGCGCCTTTGAACAAGGAACGCCATGTTTTATCGCCAACGATACCGTCTTGTACTAAAAACATCCGTGCTTGGAATAGTTTAACTGCGGCTGTGGTTTTGGGACCAAAGTTACCATCAATTACTTCTTCTCCTGGGAATACGCAGGCGCCGGAACTGCCAATTGTTACGTATGCACCATATTTTAATAGTAGTTTTTGTAACTCTTTAACTGCATCACCCTTAGAACCTTCTTTGAGTACAGGCTTTTGAAGTTGAGCGGTGGTGTTAAATGTGTCGGTCATAATCGTTTTTCCTGTGTGTGAATTGTTTGTATACTTAATTCATCACGGCGCCGAATAGGAATTACGAACTTTGCTTGGTACACACTCATGGTACTATTTTTTGGGTTATAGGCGCCTTTATAAGGATGGTTAAAAAAGAGCTTCTAAACTTAACTGTTTTGGTGCTTGTTGGTCATGACTATTGGGACACTCTTTAATTGCGTAGTTAGTGATGAATAACTCTTTACCTTTGGCGGCGCCGTTTTGTTTATAATTATTCATTCCATACTGCAATTCCCATTCGCTCAGGTAAGATGATTTAAAGTTTTCTCTAATAAAAGGTGAGTCATCGTAAGTTATTAGCCAGCGTTGGGGACAGTTTTGTACTCTGGTTGCGAACCTTTGATGCTCGAAGGAGATGTGCAAATCTCCAGATTTCCCATAAAGTTTTGATTTAGTAGCTGTAAAATAAGGCGGGTCTAAAAATATAAATATGTCTTGACCCTCTGCTTGTAATAGCTCGCTGTAATCTAAGTTGGTAATTTTTACATCTGCTGTTAAAATATTTTCTAACTTTCCTAAGCGGTCTATAGACGAGTGAGTAAACCGTTTGTGGAAAGCTTGCTCGGAGAACCCTCCAGATTCTACAGTGCCAGAGAAGGTAATTCTGTTAAGGACGAAAAAGCGTACTGCTCTCTCAAAATCAGATAATTTATTAATGTCTACTTTCGTTAATTCTTCAAATAGTTGCTTACCGTTTGTATATTTATCTTTGATGCGACGTATTTCTTCTATAAGTTGTGGTAGGTGAGATTGAGAGAACTTCCAAAACAGGAAGAGTTCACGATTTAAATCATTAATCCAAATTTGAAGGTGAGGTAACTTTTGTTTTAAGTATATAAAGACAGAACCACCTCCTACAAAGGGTTCTCTGTACTCGGAGAAACTATCTGGTATATATTCGGCTATCTGGTCAATGGCTTTTGATTTACCTCCTGGGTAACGTAGTGGACTTTTTATCATGGTTTTTGACATAATCTATACTGCTGACTAACGTTTAAATATAAATTTGATAGTACAATAATAATACGATATTCCAGTAATTATATATTTTAAGTAATATTACTGGTTATTTCAATTTTAAGTTTTTGATTGTGTTCTGCTTCTATAGCCAATTCCCTAATTATTTCTTTTTGGCTTTTCTTGAATGTTTTTGAATTAGCAGCTAGAAATGATTCTAATTCTGCTGAGGCATCTGGGAATGTAATGGCGCCAATAACGTTTTTACCAGTTAATTTTAGCTTGGTTATAAATGATACTGCTTGCCCATCAAGGTTTAAAGAATCGAGATTAGAGAATAATATTAACTTAAATAATCCATCTTGGATATCTGAAAGTTTGGGTAGTGAATCTGTGGAAGTATTTTTAGATTCTTGTATTATATATATATCTCCGTTATGAAATATTTCATCAGGGGTTAAGTAATAAACTCCTCCTAAGTAATTTTCAATGCTGAAGGTAGCCTTTAAACTATCGACTAAATATTCTAGCTCGTGGGATGTGAGAGCTTCCCTTTTACTCGCACTTTGGGAACCTTTAAGAGAAATATTTTTAAATTCCTCGAATTCTTCTATAATTGCTTTTAAATAGCTATTCATTCCCTGCCGAGAATGGATTTCCACTCCAGTTTTTTGAGAAATAGAATCATAAGAGTCAAGAGCTTTTTCAAAAATTTCTACAAACCTTTCTTCAAATAAGCTTTTGTTCCAATGAAGCGCGCTTTGATGGTACGCTAATATTTCATCGATTTGAGATTTGACAAATTCGTTATTAAATTTTTGATTTGTTAACTTCTGCTTATCAGCTTGCCCCTTTTTTGTGCTTTTATCAGCCGTTTCGTAATACGCAAGTACGATATAAATATTAAGTAAATTCATCCACGAGATGGTTGAATACTGAATTCTATCTCTATCACCATCTTTACCTTCGTCTTTGATAACTGGGATGATTGTTATGACTTTCGAGGCGCCGTATGTATTGTAAATTCTTGTAAAAGGGTAACTTCTAGTTCTTTTTGGCGATACCCACTGTGAATAGGCTATTTCCGTGACAGAAGACTTAATTATCCCAAATTTGGGAGACTTATTGACATCAAATTCTTCAATATTTATCTTTTTTAACTTTTCAGCTAAGTAAGTCCGGTAAATTACTCCTTTGATAAACCCTGTAAAGTGTAAAACTTCTGCCATGTGCTTTGCTGTGATGTTCGTGGGTGGTCGAGGCGATGTTCCCGTTTTATTATACGGTTAAGAATAGGAAGTGAAAAGAGAAACGCGAGAAATATAGCTATATAGTAATAAAATCCCGCGCATCCAAGTGGAAGAAAATGCGCTTTGGCGGTAAAACAATCTCGGAAACGCAACCGCACAAAGTGCAAGTAAGACGGAAAATTACTTTTTAAATTTCAACTACTCGTCATCTAGAAGCTCTCTAGCGGCAGCATCTAATCTTTTGTTAGCATCGTCGGAGAGCTTGAAACAATAGGCACTAACAGCCCCCGATGTCAGCCCCAATCCCGCTGCACCTGTGGCTTCTGAAATCCTACCCGTGCATACTGATATCGCTGTTGCGATGCTCAAAACGGTAGTAGCTGCCGCTAAACCAACAGCAATATTAAAGCTGAGTTTAGCTTGTCGGGAACGCTCTTTAAACCAATACATAGCTATGCTGTGGTGGTTATGGTGGCTGGTAAATTTTGTTAACGTGATAGTAGATGTCGCTGATGTGTTTTGCATTTGCGTTTACCTGTGAAACGTATAGTGCAACACTAACCCGATGCATAAAAACAAGACCAGACCTGAATCGGACAATAACTAAATTTCCTTTTTTAACCACTTATACGATAATGAGATAAATAAGTTACCGATTCTGTCCTTGACTTAAGGGTAGCGGATGACTAATTTCCAAATTAATCGCACTTAGCTACACTGATTAACCAGCCATGAGCAACTCACGAAAATTGCGGGGCGTATGTGCTAGTCCTAAAGGAAAGGGGCTTCTTGACCAAGCCAGAAGGGAAGGTAAGGATAGTGAAGGTAATCGCTTAACTTACGAGCGCATTGCAGAAATGGCGTTAGTAGGTGAGAGGACAGTTAGACGCTTCTTTAACGGCGAAAATGTAGATAAGAGCTATGCAACTTCTATTATCGACGCTTTAAGTTTAGATTATAATTCGGTAATCTCACTAGAAGACGAAAAAGTAGAAGAAGCTAAAAGCAAAATCGCAGAGCGTGGAAGCGACTCTTCGATAGCAAGTGAATTAATAAGAGATTTGGAAACAATTCTCCAAGAACATCGAAAGAATACAGAAATCGATAATCAAGCAATGGATTGGTTAAAGGGAAATCGCCTAGATTTAGCAGAGGAAGCAGCCTCTGCTGCCTTAAAAGAATGTAGCAATCAAAATCTCTTTGATGGAGATAGAGAATACGCTAAAATCATTTCCGAATTATCTAAAGATATCATTGAATATCTGCGAATATGCCATATTTGTCTACAAGAGGGAACTATAAGAGTATTAGAAGAAGCTCGGCAACAATCTTTAATTCCCTTAAATTTCGACTCTGAACTGTATCAAAAAGCATTAATCTTTATCAAAGAACAAAAAGTTATTCAAAAATTTACTCAGGAAGCAGGTAAAACTCTAGTAGCTTGCTTAGACTACTTGATAGCAGTTGTTCCGCTGCTCTAGTAATTAATATAAAACTACTTACGGTATTATCCAAGTAGCTTGAAAAAATGTTCTATATATAGTTGTAATATATTTCAGTAAATACAAAATTTTAAAAATTCGGTTGAAAAATAGCTATTCTCAGTTGAGTACTGTATACAGGCACAGTCCATCCCTTACTGACCCACAAAACCAAAGTGGGAGAGCTTTCTGACTTACCTGTATACTGCTTTAACCGCTTGCTTACAGATATATTTTTACCCAAATTCCTATCTGTTAAGCTTAACAATGCGATTTAATTTAAAGACTTCAATCAACTGAGAATTACCATTAAACTATCAATTTTGGTTTTGTGGCTACAACTTACCAATAATTATTCTGTTGTAGTAATTGTCTAATTTTTTCAATCTTTCCTCGTTCAATTTCTACTACTAGTTGTCTTAAAATATCACCATATTCTGGATACGATGATGCAAGCCTTTCTAGTTCGTTGATAAAATTGTCGTGACGAAATCTTGCCATTTTAACTTTACTCCTTATAAATCACAAATTCTGTTCTAAAGTTTTTCCCAGTTACAAAGCATTTGTCTGGGAAGTTAGACATTATTGCGCTTAGGTTATCAACTAACTTCAATCGCTTTCTTTGTCTGTACTATCACATTAAATAAATCATCAAATGTTTAACAGGCCAGTTGTGGACAATAATTAAGTGACCAATTCTGACCGATTTTTTATTCTCCGGTTAGATAAATAACGTTACTTATTTGTCCTTCATAAATAATCTAAAATGATTAGTTTGAAATTTTTTAAGAATGTAGTTAATTTCATTGGGCGCTAATAATATATCTGAAATGAGAGTAATCTATGCAAACAAAACTTCGATAGCGCACCATGATATAACTGACTTGTGACTAAAGCGCAGCCAGTTAGTATTTGTGTATGATCTTAGCGACAAGGAGACGACATGCTACCGATGTAGCAAGTTTACACGACCCTGATAAACAAAAAATACAACCTGATAAGCTACAGACTTCAACGCTTCTAATAAATTAAACTTCTTTATATAGTAAATTATACGTTTTTTCAAGTATAAATATGAACAATTAATATCTGTTGTTCAAAGAAAATATATTTATAACTCAAGTACGATGTTAGCTTATCTAAATGTAATTTAAAATACAATAAGCTGATTGTTGTAGCGGGTGTTGATTAATATCGATTTGGTTAAGTGCCCAATCAAAGAAAGCATTGAGAGATATATATAGAGGAAATGCATGAGATAGCAGCAAACAGAAATGGAAAGTGTTTGTCTTCCTTTTATCAAGGAACTAAGCATAAGCTATTGTGGGAGTGCCAAAAAGGTCATACATGGGAAGCTACACCTGAGAGTATTTTTCGTGCTGGTACTTGGTGTCTAACATGTATAGGGCGTAAAAGCTAGAATCGTAGAGTGTATTTGTATACTATAAAATAATTCGGAACATAGCGGTTTATTTTATCTCTCTACTTTTTTATAACTACACGCTACGATAAGTGTAATTAACAGGCCGTATACGCCCTTTTATACATAAAACCTGTGCTACCACCACTTCTTGACCAGATTATTCAAGCTCTAGCTGGCTTTGCAACTCCTATTCTCAAGGACAAAATCCAGCGCAATGAAACTGTAATCAAGCTACTACAGCAGTTTAAGCTTGACCCAGAGCATCCACCCAACGATTTTAGTGGGGTCTACGCTTATGCTTTGGTGGAATATGGCGTTGGTAGGCGTAGACAGTTGCTGGAAATTTTCCGTCATGAAGAAGTAAAACAGGCGTTCCGCAAAGCGTTTGACCATAATAACCCTTCGATTCTCCTTTCTGAAGTTGATACCTTTCTCGATAGTTACGCGATAGGGGATGAAGTTCGCAGTTTAGGACTTGATGTTCGCCGAGAGGTGGCTGAATTCGCCACAGTATTTATAGAGGTTGCTAAACGCAGTCGCACTCCTGGTGATGTTTTAATGAGTCATCAGGTTGGTTCGCTACACAAACGTATTGCCAGTATTCAAGAACAACTTAGCCGACTGCCTTCTTTAGAGGGAATTCGCACAGAAATCGCGCGGTTGGCAGCAGAAAATTACCCAGCATTACCAGGCGCCTCTTTAATTGATGAAAATAATTGTAAAGCTATATCCCTTGCACAAATTGCACGCGGTTGGTTTGAGACACTGGGCTATAGGTTTGAAAAGAATTATGAAATATGGAGCGATACTTACTTCGAGTGGATTATAAATATCCCGGTACGGCGTAACCGATATGACCGCATCCTTATACGCGGTATTGCTGGGGAAGCTGGACTGGCTGATGTAATGGCTTTACGTCAATCAGTGGAAACACAACGCACCGATGAAGGGTGGTTAATAACTGCCCGTCGGATTTCGCAAGCAGCACGCTTGGAGATAGAGAAAGAGGAAAATCGCCACTTGGGGTGCTATACCTTTGATGAGCTTTTAGCACAGGATGCCGATTTCAGTGGATATCTTTCCTTTTTAGAAGCTGAGGTTAAACGTCGCAAAATTGATACTAAGTATGTGCCTCTCGGTTGCAACAAAGAAGAAATCGACCCCATTACCAAGCGTCAAATAGCGGTCAGTCATTACTCAGAGCAAGATGGTTGGATTGATGGATACATCGACCGTTGGCTTGACGACCCCACTAAAGAGCATATTTCTATACTTGGTGAGTTCGGTACAGGTAAGACTTGGTTTGCATTGCATTATGCTTGGGTGACATTACAACGTTATCGCGATGCCCAAAAACGCGGTACTGAACTGCCCCGCTTGCCTTTAGTGATTCCACTGCGAGATTATGCAAAAGCAGTAAGTGTTGAATCATTATTCTCAGAGTTTTTCTTTCGCCAATATAAAATTCCATTACCACATTACGATGCTTTTGTCCAACTCAATCGCATGGGTAAACTCCTGCTAATTTTCGATGGTTTTGATGAAATGGCAGCAAGGGTTGATAGACAAGAAATGATTAACAACTTTTGGGAATTAGCTAAAGTTGTAGTTCCTGGCGCCAAAGTAATTCTCACTTGCCGTACCGAGCATTTTCCTGAAGCGAAAGAAGGACGCGCGCTGTTAAATGCAGAATTACAAGCTTCAACAGCAAAATTAACGGGAGAAACACCCCAGTTTGAAGTATTGGAACTGGAGAAATTTAACGACGAGCAAATTCAACAAGTGTTATCACATCAAGCAGCGTCTACAACTGTGGAAATTGTGATGGGCAACCCGCAACTGTTAGACTTGGCACGGCGCCCGGTAATGACCGAGTTAATTTTGGAAGCATTGCCAGATATTGAAGCGGGTAAACCTGTAGATATGTCGCGAGTATATTTGTATGCGGTGCGGCATAAGATGGAACGGGATATCAAAGCCGAACGCACATTTACTTCCTTGGCTGATAAGCTGTACTTCTTGTGCGAACTGTCATGGGAAATGCTGTCTACTGACCAAATGAGTCTAAATTATCGCCTTTTCCCTGACCGCATTCGACAGTTATTTGGTGGAGTGGTGCAGGAGGAAAAAGACCTCGACCATTGGCATTATGACATGATGGCGCAAACGATGTTGATTCGTAATGCTGATGGCGATTATACCCCAGCTCATCGTTCGCTGTTAGAGTTTTTCGTGGCTTACAAATTTGCGGCTGAGTTGGGAGCATTAGCATCAGATTTTACTGATTTAGCACGTGGACAGGTAGATGTAGTTGGAGAGGCGCCACTCTCTTATACTTGGTCTGAGTATTTTCTTTCCAATGTCGGTGTTAAATTGGCATCGTTGAAAGGTTTTGTCGGCGAGTCGTTAGAGAAATTGCGGGAAACTTTTGGAAAGGCGCCTTTGACCAAAGCGGTCATAGATTTGCTTTTACCAATGGTAAATATTGATGCTCAAAACTCAATAGTTAATATTATTGAGACAACGCGCGGAAAAAGCGAGAGTGAAGTAAATTATGTTGGAGGAAATGCAGCAACGTTGCTGTTGAAGTTAGATAAAGGAGCATTAAATCATCTTAACCTCTCTCAAGCCGTAGTTTTACATGCTGATTTTACCGAAGCGACCCTACATAATGTCAATTTTTCCTCTTCTAATCTCAGTGGTTCTATTTTTACTAAAGTCCTAGCTACTGTTTTTTCGATAGCATTTAGCCCAGACGGACAGATTTTTGCTACAGGAGATGCCAACGGGGAAATTCATCTATGGCGAGTAGCAGATTGTAAAAGACTTTCAACATTGCAAGGACATATTGATTGGGTACGAACAATTGCCTTTAGTCCTGATGGGCAAACCTTGGCTAGTGGTGGTCAAGACTCTAAAGTGAAATTATGGGATGTCAGTACGAGTAAATGCATTAAAACTTTACACAGTCATACTGATAGGATTTATTCTGTTGCTTTTAGTCCCAATAGCAATATTTTAGCTAGTGGTAGCCAAGACGAAACGATAAAATTGTGGAATATCAACACAGGAGAATGTCTCCAAACTTTGCGCGGTCAAATTGGTAGAATATGTTCTGTTGCTTTTAGCCCTAATAGCCAAATGCTGGCTAGCGGTGGTAAAGATTCGACTATAAAACTATGGAATATCAACACAGGAGAATACCTCAAAACTTTACATGGTCACGCTGGTGAAATCAGGTCACTTTACTTTAGTCTCGATGGTAAAATTCTCGGTAGTAGCGGTAGTGATTACACAGCAAGAATTTGGGATATTCAGACGAGTGAATGCATACATATATTACGGGGTGATGCTCGTATAGTATGGTCAGTAGCATTTGATAAAAAAAGTGAAATAGCAGCTACTGGCAGTTCTGATGGGGTAGTAAGACTGTGGGATGTACAGACTGGAAAATGCATTCAAATATTAAAGGGACATACTGATTGGGTACGCTCGGTAACTTTTAGCCAACAAGATAATATTTTAGCCAGTGGAGGTGATGACCAAACGGTTAGATTATGGAACATTAATACAGGTGAATGTTTTCAAGTTTTACAAGGATACCATCATTTAGTATTATCCGTTGATTTTAGTCCTGATGGTGAGACTTTAGTTAGTGGTAGCAGTGATGCTTTATTAAGATTATGGAATTGTAATACAGGTGAGTGCTTCCAAATTTTACAAGGTCATAAAGGATGGGTAACATGTACTACTATTAGTCCTTCGGGGCAAATACTAGCTAGTGGAAGCTCAGATGGAACAGTAAAAATTTGGAATCTGCTTAGTGGTAATTGTGTCAAAACTATAGAAGCAGCTAGTAGTTGGGTTTTACCTGTTGGATTTAGTCCTGATGGTCAAGTTCTAGCTTTAGCTGATAAAACGACAGTACAGTTGTGGAATATTTCTACTGGTGAATACATAAAAACCTTACAAGGAGATACAATTAATCGTTGGCTCAAATCGATTGCTTTTAGTCCTGATGGCAAATTATTAGCTATTGGAAGCGAGGACTGCACAGTGAAACTCTGGGATATAAACACTGGTAAGTGCATCCAAACTTTACAAGGACATACTGATTGGGTTTGGTCTATTAGTTTTAATAATGATGGGCAAGTATTAGCAAGTGCTGGTGGTAACTACGATAAAACTGTAAAGCTGTGGGATATAAACACTGGTCAATGTATCAAAAATTTACAAGGACATCGCAGTGACGTAAAATTCGTTAGATTTAGCCCTGACAATCAAATTATAGCTAGTAGCAGTTGCGATAGAACAATAAAGTTATGGGATTTCCATACAGGTGAGTGTTTAAAAACTTTGGAAGGACATACTAACTGGGTAGTATCCATTTCATTTAGTCCCGATGGCAAAATTCTGGCTAGTGGTAGTGAAGATGGAACAATTAAACTGTGGGATATAAAAACAGCTAATTGTATAAAAACCCTAATACCAAAAAGGCCTTATGAGCAGATGAATATTACAGATGTTAAAGGTTTAACTGAGACAGAAATTAGCAGCCTTAAATTTTTAGGTGCCGTAGAAGATTAGGAAATAGTTGGGAGAAATTAGGCGCCTGGAACTACTCAAAGTCGGCGCCTATAACGAAGCAATTCCCTGCATGTAACTCAATCAAATCAGGGTGCTGATTGATATCAATTTGGTTAAGTGCCCAATCAAAGAAAGCATTGAGAGATATATATTGAGATTGCTGTTGCTGCATGGCTTTTTGCATATCTTTACCATGAAACCAGATTAAGTACTGTTTATCTGACCAAAAAGTGGGTTCTTGAAAACTGTTGCTGATAGGCAGCTATACTTGCTAAAAATCTATCTTCTGTAACAGTATTAATAGCTTGTTGAAACTGGTTAACTAACATTAAAGCTTGAGTTTGACAATCAAGTATTGTCAGCGAGGATGGAAGTTTACCGCTACCACCTGTCCATGTGGTTTTTAGCTGCTGTCGTGAACCACTTGATTCTATTAAATCAGCTAGTGCCCATCTTACAACTTGATAATCTTGTAAACTTCTTGCAGCTTGTTCTATCCATGTGGAAATAGCTGTTATTCCCGGTGAGTTTCCATGTCCCCAACGCGAAATAGGATTATTTTGCTTTTCTATATACCTTGTAACCCAATAATTATGGATTAAATCAGAGTTTAGTAAATAGTTTTCAACACAAGCTCGATGCGTGAGCAACATTGAACCAAGTTTAACCAATTGAATATTATCTGTAGGTTTGATATCAAAATCACGGTCACGTTCACGAAGTGTACCGAAGGTAAAAACTATATATTTTTTATTGGTAGTTTCAATTCTCGAAAAATAACCTTCGACAAAGACCGAGAAAGTGAATTTGCTACCAGAGGGAACAATAGTGGGTTTATTGACAGAAATATTTTCAATAACTTTGTTGATTAACCTAAAATCTAAGCTACTCTGCTTACCTTCACAAAAGATAACTTTATCACCAACTACACTCACTGCTACACCTCTAACCGTATAATATATGCTTCTGGCACTAATTGCTCTATATAATCAGAGTGGGTAGTAATTATAAACTGATTATTATTACCTAGTTTCGGTAGCGCGCGTAAAAATGCTTGTTGCATTGGTGGATGTAAATGTAATTCAATCTCATCTATTAAAATTACTGAATTATTAATATTCCAGCTAGCAAAATCCATTAACATTGGAAATATAGCACGCTCACCTCCCGACATCTCAGATATTTCGTACTGGTTTTTACTATCGTATAAATAAAACCAAGGTTCACTCAAAATATCATCTACATTCTCTCGTAAAACAGGACCCATCAAACTACGTTCTGGAAACACTATTTTGTAAGCACGCTCAATTTCTGCGTATAAATCCTTTTGCCCACTACGTAATCGCTGAATTTTACCATTTTCTACATCTTGGTGAAACAGGCGCCATTTTGACAAACGGTCACGTAAAAGGTCTTCGGTAATTTCCAGTTTTAATTGTGGGTCTTCAGTGGTTAAACTTGTAGAAGTTCTTTGTTCTGTGTACCATAAAACTGTACCCACTTGCTCAAAAACTTGAAACCCTTCAGTACGACGCAGTTGTTTTGCATATTCTCGCCCTTTAAATTGAAATAACTCAGCAGCACTGTCTGCTTGTACACGTCCTTGGTTCCATTTAAGAGAGACAATATGCTTTTGAGCAGGACTCACTCTACCACGTCCCATCTCTGATAATTTTTGGTGTAAATTATGTACAGCTTGAAGTTCTGGAGTAGAAAACTGTACTTTTACAGTTACTTCTGGTTCAAACTTTCCCCAGTTATTACTAAGTAGTTCGTAATTAAACCCTGTCCAGTCTAAATCAGAAATTTTCTGTAACCGTCCAGTTGCAGTACCTAACGTTGCAGCGATAGCTTGTAATAAACTAGTTTTTCCGGCGCCGTTCATTCCCACTAAAATAATCATATCCCGTGCCAACCCTGTTTCTGGGTTAGTAAAATCAAATTCGGGTGAGGAGCGAAACTTTTTGAAATATTTTAGCTGCACAGATTGAATTTTCATCCCCTTCTCCTAACTTTTCACACTTTTACACTACTACATGCTCGCGTGCGAGCAACCCTTACTTGGTAGTACAAATGTGAAGTAAAAGCTATAAGATCAAATTCAAGCGAAGAATAATAGCATGTGCCAATATTCTGATTAGAATACTATTGAAGTAGCAGGAGTATTTTAAACATGGTATCAGCAGAACTACTCAACACTCTGCAAGGACTCAACCGTGCCGATAAGCTTTACATAGTACAAGTATTAGTTTCAGAATTAGCCCAACAAGAAGCTGACCTAATTAAACCTGGACAATCGTACCCTGTTTGGTCTCCTTATGATGCCTTTGAAGCAGCAAATACTATGTTAGAAGTTCTGCACGCGACTCAAAATCAAAATAATGACTAATAGCGAACAGTTCCCCTTTATCAGTGCTGATACAACGTTGGGTGAGGCTGGATTTCGCCCTTATATGCCAATCCAGCTTATAAACCAACAATCAACCATCACAAACTCTGCATTATTAGATACTGGCGCCACAGTTAATGTACTACCTTATCCAGTTGGTGTAGAACTTGGATATATTTGGGAACGTCAGACAGCAGCTATAAATTTGACAGGCAACTTAGCTCAGTATGAAGCTCGTGTTTTAGTTCTTCAAGCAGTCATTGGTCAGTTTGAACCTGTACAGCTTGTATTTGCTTGGACAAAAGCTGTCCAAGTTCCTCTAATATTAGGGCAAGTCAACTTTTTTATGGAGTTTGACGTTTGCTTTTATCGCTCGCAGCTATATTTTGCGGTAAGTCCAAAAAACAGAGCTTCCCAATAGCGTTACAAAAGGGTAAAAAATAGTCTCCTTAATTAGTAAACTCCGTACTCATAAATATATGGCGTAAGATTACACTGCGGAGGCGCCCATCAAAACAACTAAAAAAGCTAATTATCCAAAAAGCTAAATTTGCCAAAAGCTAACTTTGACACCTCATTTTAGTCTTGGAAAAGCTAACTGTATAAAAAGCTAATTTTAATAAAAGCTAACTTCAAGCCTCTATCTAGACAGTCAAAAAGCTAATTCTCCAAAAAGCTAAATTTGTTATAACTAATATATAGCAACACTTACAGCATTATCTGAAAAAACGGAAGGCGCCATCAACCCATCCAAAAAGCCAATTGGCAACGGATGATGAACGGATGTAACGGATAAACTTTTATAGAACATAAGACCTAGTTTAAAACCAATAACTCATCCGTTACATCCGCTCTATCCGTTGCCAAAAAGCCAATTAACTAAAATTAGCCATTGACAAAATAACCAAAAGCCTCTAACTTAAAAAGCTACATTGATAAATGTATATATGCTCACAATCACCATCACCAGCTTAAGTGGGGGACAAGGGAAAACCACGAGCGCATTATTTCTTGGTCGGTTACTATCGCGTGCAGGTTTGCCGACTTTAATGCTTGACTCTGACCCCCAACATAACCTGACAACTTATTTAGGATTCGAGTTAGAACCCGACCAACCAACTTTGTTAGAGTTTCTCAAAAAAACAGTTGCTCCAGAAGATAGCATTTACCCTACCCTAGACAACGACAATTTATTTCTCATCCCCGCTGACGACCAACTCGACACGGTACAAGATTATCTATCTAATAGTGGAGTCGGCGCCACTTTACTCAAACGCCGACTAGAAGCAGTTAGTAACATCTTCAAAGTTTGCATTATCGATGCTCCACCACAAAGGTCACAAATCTGTTTAACTGTTATCGGCGCCGCAGATTTTTTGCTTATCCCGGCAGAAGCATCAGTAAAAGGTTATGGTTCCTTGGTGCGTACCCTCGACTTACTCAATGGTTTACGTGATGTGGGGGCAACAGGCGCCGACGTTTTAGGAATTTTACCATTTCGTGACCGTTGGATTGGTAACACCCAAGCACACGAAAGCCGAGCAGCAGTAGAAGGAATGCGTGACGAAGCTGGCGCCGATTTAGTACTACCTTCCATCAGAGAATCCGAAAGGTACAAACAAGCAATCAACAAACGTACAACTCTTAGCGAACTAGGATAAGTAAGTCGGCGCCAATAAACCAAACTATGTAAAGATATATAAATACGGAAATGCATCTACATGAGGTAACACAGC
>NZ_RSCL01000066.1:0-153 GCF_003991905.1 Dulcicalothrix desertica PCC 7102
ACAGGAAATGGTGACCTGGCTTAAGGTTTACCGAAACGAGTTTGATTGTCAAAAAGTTAATCAAGATTTACTAAAAAAAAATACGGGAGATAAGGATACATTATTTTTTGAGGAAACAATGTGAAATTCAAAGTCCAAATTGTTATTGAATCT
>NZ_RSCL01000066.1:163-18045 GCF_003991905.1 Dulcicalothrix desertica PCC 7102
AATACTCTACGGGAGATAAGGATACATTATTTTTTGAGGAAACAATGTGAAATTCAAAGTCCAAATTGTTATTGAATCTGAATCGGGTGAAACACCGCTAATCCACGAAGTGGCACAAATTGAAAGGGCTAACCTACAACCTGATAATTTGGGACTGAACATAGCAGAAGCGAAGCAAATATTGCACAACACACAACGTCATATAGCCTTCCAACAGGTAGCCGAATACTCAAAGCAACAAGAGTTTTGCCCTGATTGCAACAAGAAACTGCTCCATAAAGACAAGCGTACCATTGTACACAGGACGCTATTCGGTAAGTTACAACTGTCATGTACAAGATTGTTTAATTGTGAATGTACTGAGCATATAACCCGTACTTTTAACCCAGTTGCAAATTTATTAAAAGAACGTACATCACCCGAATTACTTTACCTTGAGTCAAAATATGCATCCCTGATGTCCTACGGACTTTCAGTTAAAGTTCTATCAGAAATACTGCCACTAGAAGGAGAAATAAACGCTGCATCAATACGTAATAATCTGCATACATTAGGTACACGTTTAGAGTCAGAGTTGCTGCCCGAAACTACAGCATTGATAGAAGGCTGCCAAAGCGATTGGGAGAGCCTGCCTAAACCTGATTTGCCTTTGGTAGTGGGTATGGATGGAGGGTATGTCCGCTTTTATGATAGGAAATCTTCCAAATCTGGATATTTTCAAGTGATTGCAGGTAAAAGTATAAAAGCTGACGGTACATCTAAGAGTTTTGGCATGGTTCCCTCTTACGACACCAAGCCACGGCGCCGTATATTTGAGGTACTGAAGTCTCAGGGAATGCAGATGAATCAACAGGTAACATTTCTATCAGATGGGGAATCAAGTATACGCGAACTACAGTATTATCTCAATCCCAATGCAGAATATATACTTGATTGGTTCCACATCACAATGCGGATAACTGTGATGACACAAATTGCGAAGGGGATAACTAAAATAATTGATAAACCAGCCATAGATAGCGAATCTATCCAAGAAGATTTGAAGAGTATAAAGTGGAGTTTATGGCATGGTAATGTATTTAAAGCATTATCAAAAATTGAAGATTTGATATGTGTCGCTTATACATTAACTGACCTGGAATATGGTCAACCCAGTCTTGAAGCTAAAAAACTTGATTCCTATTTACAAGATTTTAAAACTTATATCGACAATAACGGGCAGTATATCCCAAATTACGGCGACCGCTATTATAACGGAGAGCCTATCTCAAGCTCGTTTGTTGAGTCTGCTGTCAATCAGGTTATTAGCAAGCGTTTCGTTAAAAAGCAACAAATGCGTTGGACTCCAAAAGGCGCCCATCTTCTGATTCAAGTGCGAACACGGGTTTTAAATTCTGATTGGGCAGAAAAATTCCGCTCTTGGTATCCTGGATTGACTTTGGGGCGCCAGCAAGAGTTTACACTACAAGCGACTTAAAGCATTTTTTACATCAAAACAAGTGTCTATAACACTTTTATATTTTAGTACTAAATTACTGAGTATAAAAGTATATGTGAAAGTATCGCAAAAAATTAGGACAAAAATACGACTATTTTTGACAATAAAGTATATCTAGAGTATAAAATAGTTAACTAAAAAAGCTACTTTTATTGTAATAAAAGTATTTATTTTATTTGACCAAAACTTTAGGCGTTGAAAACGTTAGTGTAAAATTTATTACTTGTTGTATAAATAAAGTTAAATAAAATCTTCAATTAGAATTTTCTACAATTGCTAATAATCCTTGTCATATCAAGAATATTTTGTACAACCATATTGATAAAATTTAAATATTGCAACTGTATACACGTTTAAATACTTATTGATATGTAACAATATAAACAAATACTTACTGATGATTTTTAGACGCGATTTACAGTTTTTTTGAAATACAAGTATCACTAAGTAGCTTAAAAAAGTTACTTATTAATATTGTTCATATGTGCTAAAAATAAAATATTGCTTTGCGCTTTTTATGATTAGAAGTATTTTAGGTAAAGAGAATACATTATACTCTTTACTATGAGAGTGAGAGTTAAGTGAATCTGAAGTATAATAATATACTTTTTAGTCTTAAATATTACTTATTCAATGTTGCTCTTAAGTGCTGGTGATGTTTGCAAGTTGATTTCAAGGATTGGAAGTTCATATTTACTGCTCCCCTGAAATTTTTCGCTCTCGATTTTACCTGCGCGTCCATTCCTTGAGGTAGTGGTAATAAGTTGCCCTCCAGTAAGGGCTTTAAAAACATTTGTATTTACAGTAATATTGCCACCTCTGTTGTCATTTTCGGTGCGAGCATTTAATATGGCACCGTCTTGTAACTTGAAGGAATCTGCACTAATAGTAATATCGCCCCCATTACCGACTGTATCGAGTTGCACACTGCTGAAAATACCGCTGGAAAACCCATTTTTCAAACCAGCAATATTAACTTCCCCAGAAGCTTTCACATTTACATTCCCTGCATCTCCCCTACCTGCCCCTTGAGTTGCAGATACACCACGAGTACCAGTTGCTATTTGAGCGCCATATAACGACAGTGAAGCAGCATTAATATCGATATTGCCACCTTTACCGACACCTCCAGCTTCCACTGCACTGAAAATGTCAGCTTCGACAAGAGAAATATTATCTTTTACAATCAACGTTACATTTCCCGCATTTCCAATACCATAAGTTGAAGTTTGAAGTTCAGCTTCTGAATGCAATTTAAAGGAACTAGCATCAATAGTAATATTACCTCCGTTTCCTTCTGTTCCTGTCTCCACAGAACTGAAAATGCCACTTGGAAATGTATCTTTTATGCCAGCAATATCAACAACATCTGTAACTATTACTTTCACGTTCCCCGCATCTCCCCTACCTGCCCCTTGGGTGGTAGCCTTGGTACCAGTTAATATTTGGGCACCATCTCTTAGTGTTAGTGTTACAGTATTAATATCAATATTGCCGCCCTTACCAACACTCCCTGCTTCTACTGTGCTGGCAACGTAAGAACTACCTGAAAAGGAAACAGCATCTTTTGCTCGCACTGCTATGTCACCAGCGTTTCCCTGTCCAAAGGTCGAGCTTGCCAGTATAGAACTATTTAATAGTGTTAGTGTTGCAGCATTAACATCGATATTGCCACCCTTACCCACACCCCCTGCTTCTAATGTACTACCAATGCGAGCTTTATCTGCAATGAAAATAGAATCCTTTGCAGTCAACGTTATATTCCCTGCATTGCCAATTCCAGAAGTTGCGGCAGAAAGAAAAGCCCCATCTTGTAATTTGAAGGAACCAGCATTAATAGTAATATTACCCCCATTGCCTTCTGTACCTTTTTCCGTATAACTGAAAATCGCACTAGAAAACATATCTTTTTTGCCAGCAATATCAACTTCTCCAAAAACTTTGACATTTACATTTCCTGCGTCCCCCTTACCTGCCCCTTGAGTACTAGATGCACCATAAGTTGTAGTTTGTAGTTGAGCGACATCTCGTAGTGTCAGTGTTGCAGCATTAATATTGATATTGCCACCCTTGCCTACACCTCCTGCTCCTACACTACTGGTGATGAGAGCATTATTTACAAGAAAAACGGAATTCTTAGCAGTCACTGTTACATTTCCCGCATTGCCTTGTCCAAAAGTTGAGGCGAAAAGTTGAGCACCATCAAGTAATTTGAAAGAATCAGTATCAATAGTGATATTACCACCATTGCCTACTGCACCTGTTTCCACTGAACTGCGAATGGCACTGAGCAATTTATCTGTTTTACCAGCAATATTAACAACTCCCTGAACTTTGACATTTACATTCCCCGCATTCCCTCTACCTGGTAGCTGAGTATTAGATGCTTCACGAGTAGAAGTTAATAGTTGGGCACCCTCAAGTAGTGATAGAGAAGCTGCATCAATAGTAATATTGCCACCTTTGCCCACGCCTCCTGCTTCTACTGTGCTGAAAATGTTGCCATCTGCAAGAAAAACAAAATCTTTTGCAGTCACTGTCACACTCCCAGCATTCCCCATTCCTGTAGTTGAGGTAGCAAGTTGGGCACCCGAACGCAAGTTGAAGAAACCTGCATCAATGGTTATGTTTCCTCCATTACCTTCTGCTCCTGTGTTCACACTGCTGAAAATTGCACTGGGAAACATATCATCTCTTTTACCAGCAATATCAACAGCACCTATAACTTTGATATTTACATTTCCTGCATCCCCTCTACCTGCCACTTTAGTATTAGATGCTTCCTGGGTAAAAGTTTGTAGTTGGGCACCCCGAAGTAATGATAGTGTCGCTGCATTAATGGTAATATTGCCACCCTTACCTACACCTCCTGCTCCTACAGTGCTGGTGATGAGAGCATTATTGATAAGGGAAATATCGCCTGTCGCAGTTACCGTAATATTTCCCGCATTCCCAATTCCAAAAGTTCCGGCTTCAAGTTGAGCACCATCTTGTAAGTTGAAGGAACCTGCATCAATAGTTATATTACCCCCATTACCTTCAGCACCTGTTTCTATACGACTGAAAATCCCACTGCTTGATGTATCTTTTTTACCAGCGATATCAACAATACCCGTAACTTTTACATTCACATCTCCCGCATTCCCCCTTCCTGCACCTTGAGTCCCCGATGCAGAAAGAGTAGCAGTTAGCAGTTGAGCAATATTAGTTAAAGATAGAGAAGCTGCGTTGATGTTAATATTGCCACCCTTACCTGTACCCCCAGCTCCTACTGTGCTAAGGATAAGAGCATCTGTAATTTGTACAGAATCCTTTGCATTTACCGTTACATTCCCTGCCGAACCAATTCCAAAGGTTGAGGCACTAAGTTGGGCGCCGTCTCGTAAGTTCAAGGAACCAGTATCAATGGTTATATTACCTCCATTACCTTTTGCTCCCGGCTCCACATAAGTAAAAATGCCGCTGTTTGATGTATTTTTTTCATCAGCTATATTAATAGCACCCGTAACTTTTACATTTACATTCCCTGCATCTAGGCTAACTGACCCTTGCGTATCAGATACACCATTTGTATAAGTTAATACCTTAGCACTATTTTGTAATGATAGTGTTGCAGCATCAATAATAATATTGCCAGCTTTACCTACACCCGAAGCTTCTACTGTGCTACCTATGGCAGCATTATCCATAAGGGAAACAGAATTAGAAGCAGTAACTTTCACATTTCCCCCATCACCAATTCCAAAAGTTGAGGCAAGAAGTTGGGCACCGTCTCGTAACTTGAAGGAATCAGTATCAATCGTAATATTTCCGCCCTGTCCTTCTGCACCTGCTTCTATATTGCTGAAAATCCCGCTCCTGATTTCATTTCTCTTCCCAGCAATATCAATAACCCCTGTAACTTTTACATCTACATCGCCAGCCGAACCTTTACCTGCAGGTTGGTTCCTAGATGCAGCACGAGTAGCTGTTAGTAACTGGGCAACATTAGCTAAAGATAGAGAAGCTGCATTGATACTAATATTGCCACCTTTACCCACAGCCCCTGCTTCTATGGAGCTAAACATGGCAGCATCTTTCAAGGAAACGGCACCTGTTGCATTCACTGTTATATTCCCAGCATTCCCCTGCCCGAATGTTGAAGCAACAACTATACCTCCATCAAATACATTAAAGAAACCAGTATCAATCGCAATATTTCCGCCATTCCCCTTTGCGCCAGATTGCACTACATTACGAATTCCGCTTCTGGTGCCAGCAACTTTAATTTCTCCTGTTGCGTTTAACGTAATGTTACCTGCGACGTTCGTCGGCGCCTCTAAACCTAGTCCAATACCAGATAAAAGACCACTTCCTCCCAAAATCTCTATATTTTGAGCATTAATAGTAATATCGCCCCCTCCAGCACTTTCTACGTGTACTTGAGCTTGATTTATCAGAGATACCGAAGCACGAGTCACCTGTTCGGGAAAGCTTAACCTGAAATTATCATTATTTATATCTAACGCTACAGTTCCAGGTTCAGCCAATCCACCTAACTCAACTCTTCCACCAAGAGCATTTAATTCACCTCCATCCATACTGACATTACCGCCTACCAGTAGCAAACTCTTACCATCTGGTACTTGCAATCCAAATACTATGAAACCTGCTGAATTAAAATTTACAGGCGCCACCGATTTATTTACAATTGCAGCATTTGGATTAATCTGATTAAAAAACAATGCTGAAGGATTAATCGTTAATAACCCAGGCACCTTCGGTGCGGAAGCACTAAAATTACCTTGATTACCAAATTGCACACCGTTCGCAGTCGTCCCAACAAACGAACCTCCTATATCAAGTCGCGCATTTTGACCAAATAAAATACCGTTGGGATTTATTAAAAATAGATTGGCACCACCATCAACACCCAATGTCCCCAAAATATTAGATGCATTACTACCTGTAACGCGCGTCAATATATTTACTACTCTAGACGGATTGGCAAAGTATACTCCTTGTCCATTTTTGATATTAAACTCACTAAAACTATGAAAAAGATTATTACCACGCAAGGCGCCACCATTAATCAAATCAGCAGAGGCACCATTAATTAGTACATTTGGTGTAAGTTTAGAAGCTTCCGCCCCTAAAGTATTATCAGGTGTAATTTGTGCATGAACCGAAGTACTACTAAGCGAGAGAAAGGCACACAGTAGAAGCGAGTGTAATAAATCCTTGTTCTTATTCATCGCACTTTATCCTGAACAATAATGATAATCAAAGTTTGTTATTAAACTTATATTTATCAGTATTTCTGCCTATAACAAACTTATGCAATTTTTTCTTAAGGAATTAATTGGCACCTTGTACTATATGCGTTTGTAGCGTAACTTGGTCTAAGTAGGTCAGCACCAAGCTTGATAGAAGTCAGGATAAGCTAAATTTTGGACAATATGCCAAATAATAACTTCATAGAAACAATTGTATCGTTCTCCGTAAGTTTCTTTTTGTAAACAATCTTTAAGATATAAGAATACTATTAAATATTTTTGTTCTAACATGATTTCTTTTTTGGACGAATTACTCAGGTTGGTGATGATGAAGAACCAATTGTACGACCCAATTAAGTAAGGTGGCTTTGGCCAGCATACATTCCAACTTTAGTATGAGTCATTTAGTCGGAGAAAAATTAGGTAGCAATCCAAACTTTTTAAGGATGTACAGCTTTATAGGCACTAATATTATAAGCACATACATAAAAACAGAACATAGCTTTCAACAGCTAACAAGTTATTAAAACCATAGCTGCGGTACTATCTCCATTAATAATAGATAAACGTGCTAAGTTATTAATTGCTGCATCAGCCGCACGGTTGCTATACTTCATAGCAATTTCATAATGATAACAAGCGCTGGGCTGGATATTTTATTTATAACTATATAAGGTGAAAAGCTAAAATGACAGAGTATATAACCCCTAAGCAGTTTAAAAAGGCTGGGATTGATATCCCAATGTTTTCTAAGATTAAAGATTTGTTTGGCGCAGAAGAAACGATTACGGTTGAATGGCAAAGTCCAAATTATACTTCAAGGGAAGTTACAATTCTATGGGGTCTCCTTCAACTAAAAACGGAGAAGGGAGAGAAGAAAACATTCATAGTGCGAGGAAAACCTGGATTTTGTGCTGCTGTAATAGAGAAGTTGCAAGAGGATGGAAAAATTGTCCGAAAAATTCAAGGTTCCTAATAGAAAAATTTCATGCACAATTTGTATATAAGGGAATATTCTGATTATGCAATCAATAAAAAACCTCTTAAAAATTGAATATAAAGAATCTAAGATAAAAACGCTTTTGTTAAGAGGTTTTATATCTTGGACATTGCTTATTATAATAGTGACATTGGGTATTCAAAATAGTTGTAACCCAATCTATAAATCACATAACTGGTCGCAATTCACTAAATGCAAAGAAACTGTTGTAGCTGAAAATACTAGTTCTTCAAACAACTTTGTACGTTATACAGATAAACCTGTTAATCTGACTCCTACATATAATAACAGCAAAAAAGGTAGTGACAATGTAACTAAACCCGTACCTCCTGCTCCTAAATATAAAAATCAGGATAGAGGTAGTGACGGAATAAGTCAAAAAGAATTAGTAGCTGTCGCCACGACTGCAGCAGTAACTGTTCCTATGGCGATTTTGGAAGCTCCTGCACTTACTGTTGCTGGAGTAAGTCTGGCAATTTGGTTTGTAGTTAGAAAGTCTCTAGAAGCAATATCTTAAATCAAATTTTTTCAATTTTAATAATTTTACATATTTGAGGTAATAGCTATGCAATCACAACCTGAAAAAAACGCATTTTCAGCACAAATGGAAAATAATACGGGTTCTTCAGAGCTTGAAAAAAATACATCCTCGCAGCTTGAGAAGAAGACATCTTTGTTTGATTTGGACAAGCCTATTGTTAGAACTGTAGGAGTAGGATTGTTCTTTATAGCAACAGTTGCAGTATTTTTTACAGTTACTAGAGGCAGCGACTTTTGCATTTTTACTATAGGGTCTTGTACAGATGGTCGTCATACTGGTTTGCTTGAACCTATAGCTGTAGGAGCGGGTCTAACAGCTGCTGTAGGATTGACGGTTCTTGAACTTCCAGCAACAGTAGCTGTAGGAGTAGGTTTGGCAATTTGGTTAATTGTTAACTCTTTATTTTAATACTGAGAGAGAAGTATGAATTTAATTGAATTACATAATGTCCATAAGAAGCTGAGTGAAAGGTTCTGCTTAGAAGGAATTAATTTGATAGTTAAGCAGGGTGAATTTGTAATTTTGAAAGGACTTAATGGCTCTGGTAAAACCACCTTATTAAACCTCATCTTGGGACTTGACGTACCTGATAGTGGGGAAGTAAAGTTGGACGGTTACTCACCTCTATATCCAAAATCAAAAAATCATGTTGGGGCAGTTTTGCAAACAGTAAAACCTCCTAAAGAAACAAAGGTAAAAGAATTTGTTGAGCTTTGGCGCAGTTATTACCCCAATCCTTTATCGGCTGAAGAAATTCTTAGCACAGTAAATCTAGAAGGTAAGCATGATGATTTCTTAGACAAGTTATCTGGTGGTGAGAAACAAAGAATTATTTTTGCTTTAGGAATTGCTGATAAACCAAAATGTCTAATAGTGGATGAGCCAACCAAAGAGTTAGACCTAGAGGGTAAAGAAGATTTTTGGGAACAGATTAAGCGATGCAGAGAAATGGGTATAACTATTTTGATGGTTACTAATGAAAGTTCTGACCAAGATAAAATAAAAGCTCTGGCAACTCGTTCTATTACTCTTGAATGGAATAAAGAAGATGGTAAAAGTAAGATTGTTGCGGTTGAAATTATTCGTGATACACCAGACTTAAAGCAAAAAGGTAACTCTACGGTTGAATCACAAAATTTATTGTCGATGCTTTGGCGCCAAACATGGATAGAATTTCTAAAGTTATCCCGCAATCGTATTTATTTGTTAGGTCTTCTTTTATTTCCTTGCATGGTTGTTTTTTTAACACCCAATGAACAAGCGGGGAAAATAGAACTGCTGTGTTTTGCTGGTATTAGTTTACTAACATTTGCTATTGAGAGACTTGGAAATGTAATAGCTACTGAACGTAGCGAGGGATGGTTAAAACTGTTACGAGTTAGTCCTCTGCCACCCACGGTGTATTTAGCTGCCAAAATTCTCGTTTCTTTAGCAATTTTAACAGTTAACCTTTTACTTGTGTTGCTCTTAGGCGCCTGGAGGTTAGGAATTCATGAAAATTTGGGACGATGGCTAGTTATGTTCTTCAGTTTTATCTTAGGAATTATCCCTTTTGTAATTTTAGGTCTGGCACTAGGTTATTTGTTCAAACCTAAAAGCGTTAACGTAATTACTGGTTTGTCTATCCCCTTCGCGTTGTTCACTTGCGGTTTACCTCTTCCCGTATCTAAACCTGTACAGGATTTAATCGCATTTTCACCTTTTTGTCATTACGGTCGGTTAGTAATGTGGTCAGCAGGAATGAGTAATGATAATTACGTTTCAATAGATTTGCTTTGGTTACTGTGGGCTGCATGTATATTTGGATTTTTGGCTGTTTGGGCATACCAACACGATGCAGAAGTTCAAAGATAAAGATGATTAAAGTATAGTGGCACTGCGAAAGTGTTGATTACCTCCTAATATTTTTTATTAACATGTAGGAGCATTTATAATGAGGAAATTAATTTTTTGTTTTCTGGCTATCTTTCTCTTTTTTGCGATTCCAGTTGAACAATCTATTGCTCAAAGCATTACTCAAAACACCTCACCGACAATTATCGCCCAAGTTGACTATACTGTTAGCACTGTTGAGATGATTGAAGATCATGGTTATGATACGCAAGGAGGAGCATTTCGAGGTATTTTCCTCTTTAAGGGGAAAAAGTATGTTGTCTGGTATAACTCACAACCAAACGTATCAATTGGTCGCCATCTTAGTTTAACATACCTTGATCAACCAGGTGGTAGCTGGTACTCGCTTTTTAATCCAGCTACGAATGTAACTGCTTACGTTACTGATGTAAAACCATTCAAGTAATATGGTAACTTTTGAGGAGTGACTCATACTGAACTTGTATCAGAATATTATTTTGTATTCTTTCTATCTCCCACTTTGAAACAGAAAGGAGCTTTGGATTTTGAAACCTGAAGAGCGAAAAGTAGAGCAAAATACAAGTGTCTACGCTTCTGAAGTGACATCAGGCGCCCTAAAACGTCGTCATTTTTTAAAAAGCTTCACTAAAGCCAGTGTGGGGACAGTCATTTTCTTAGTATCTGATTTTGGACAGAAAAATACCACCAAAATAGCGCTAGCTCAGTCCTCTGAAAATACAGGTGTTTCAGCTTTTAACCTCTCTCCCCGCTTGTTGTACGATTACCTGAGTCCTGCATTAAAGGGAATTGGAACCGGGATAGGAGAGTTTTATCGTGGCATAGGAGAAGGGGCAGGAAGTATTGCTCGCAAAACAGGAGAAGGAATAGGAGAGATACCTTTAGGAATAGGAGAGGGGTTAAGAGAACGTCTTCGATACGTTATTTCTGGTGAAAAAGCTAGACAAAAATTTTCTGAGTACTCTCAAAAACAAGATGCTCAAACAAAACTTGAATTAATTGAGTTAATCCGAGACTCAATGCGTGAGTTCCAAGATAAAGCAATTGACTTAAAAATAAAAGAAATTCAAGGAAACTGGGATTTAGAAAACTGGAATGGTATTATCAGTCGTAAAGAAACAGAGGATATATTAACAGAGCAAAAAGACTGTCTACTAATATTACTTTCACCTCCAAGAGTGAGCCAGGACGCTCCCTCTTCAATCCGCAATAACCTTGAAATTGAGCTAGAAAGTACGGGTACATTTCTTGCTCAGTATTACCCAGAACGAGATAAAAAACACCAAGTTGAGTTTTATAGCGGTTATTTTAAGCATCCAGTTAGCGATATTAATTTAGAACAATTGTATAAGATTTTAGCTCCTATACCAACCGCAACTATTTATATAAATGTTACTGATTACACCTGCGATTTTAATGTTGGTTATTGGGGACTAAATAATAGTAAAATTTCTATATTCTCTAGTCAAACTTTGTACTGGGAGAGAGCAAAAAAAAAATTAATATCGCAAGGCTTAGATGAAATAGAAGCTCTCCGTATGATTCGCCAGTCAATAGTTATAGGTAGTAAACTATTAGCAGCTTATACTGCTGATATTTACTATCTGAATCTTGACCCTTATTATCAACTTCAATTTGCTAGAATAGCTTCCGCATTATCAAAAGAAGGTTTACCTCAAGATTTTATACGTCCTTATATAGATGAACTCAAAGACCTTCAAAAACAGATACAGCAAGTTTATGATAAAGAACTAAAAATAACTGCAGACGATGTAAAAGAGCAAGAAACTATCAAAGCGAATGCTCAAAAATGGAGACTTGTGCAAACATTTCTTTGTAGTGCAAGCGTTAGAGCTATTGCCATTAGTCCTGACGGAGAAACTTTTGCAAGTGGCGATGACGATAAAGATATCGTGCTGTGGGATATAAAAACAAGAACTTTAATCCGTACTCTCAAGGGGCATTCGTCTTTTATTTCGTCTCTTGCATTTAGTCCAGATGGACAAACTCTTGCCAGTGGCAGTTGGGATAATACCATTAAACTATGGAATTTGAAAATATACACATTAACAGGGCAGTCAGCTGTTCGTTCTATTGCTTTTAGCCCAGATGGACAAACACTTGCCAGTGCCAGCGATGACAAGAGTATTAAACTGTGGAATTTAAAAACCAAAGAATTAATTCGCACCATTACAGGACATTCAAATATTGTTTATTCTATTGCTTTTAGCCCAGATGGACAAACAATTGCTAGTGGCAGTTTTGACAAAACTGTCAAGTTGTGGGATTTAAACACCGGGCAATTAGTTCGCACTTTTACTGGTCATTCAGATTGGCTAATGTCTGTGATATTTAGTCCAGATGGGCAAACGATTGCTAGCGGCAGTAATGATAACACTATTAAAATGTGGGATTTAAAAAAAGGAGATTTAATTTTTACTCTTGAAGGTCACTCAAATGATGTAAATTCTATTGCCTTTAGCTATGATGGAAAAATTATTGCTAGTGGTAGTGAAGATACAACTATTAAGCTGTGGAGTGCAAAAACAGGAGCTTTGCTTCGCACTCTTGAAGGGCACTCAGAGCCAATTCTTTCTATAGCTTTTAGCCAAGATGGACATACTTTAATAAGTGCCAGTAAGGACAAAACAGTTAAAATTTGGCAGAATATTTAACAAAAAACATCAAATAAGCTTATAGAGAAATATTAAAAAAGTTTTAAAATTATGATTAAAGTAATAAAATTAATCTAATAGTTTTAAATTTGCTGCCGTTGATATTTATATAAACTTAAAAGCTACGCAAACTGACGCCACTTGACTATATTAGGAGCTTTATTAAATGGCGCCATCTAATCATTATATTTTACTAATCCTCTAACTCAAGATCACTATCTAATCCTAATTCCTGCAATGCTACTTTGGTATCTTCAATTTTATACGATGAAATATCTCCTTCGACGGTAATGGAAACTTTTAATGTCAATTTCAAGTTTTAAGCTAAAGCTTTATTCGTTAATTTTACAGGCGCCCGTCCTACATTATCAGGTATTGTAAAATTTAACTCAATCTTATTGAAATCAAACAAAACAGCAGCATTACTCGCTAATGCTGCTAGTTGCACTTGTCCATTAGTTATAAATACCACACCAAAGTCTAGAGTAATTTCACCACTAATTAGCGCTATTGTACCTGAATTAACTGCCTAACCCATTAATTGCATTACCTATGTTATCTCTAGCAATTGAAGAACTTGCAATTTGCCCTGGTTGCAAACCCATCTGCAAGCCAATAGGTGCATTAATAGTCAAATTACAAATCACAATCCGAATTATGATTTGTACTTTGACTTTGCAGCATAAGGTATTGCAAAGCTTCAAACAGCGCGGTGTATGTCTGTGTCAAAAAAGCCTATTTTACTTTTACTTTGCCGCGATTGGATTTTTGAACTTTGAGATTGCCGTGATTTAATATTGTGGTTTTTACCGTCAATAACACCTAAAATAAGCATAAATGATGAATTTAGACTGCTTCGGCGCCAACACGAACGGCAGTATCTGAGTATTGAAAATAAATCTTCTGTTTGGTTGGTATAATTTTCGTAAAAATAGCTTTTTATACCATAGCTTTGCCGCTAATTTTTTTTACTATTTGCTTGCAAAACGGCAAAGTCAAATTACAAATTACACGAATATTTGAGGCTTTATTAATTCTATGAAAGGCTAACGCCTTTATTATTGTAAAGTAATAATTCGCAAGGTTTTAGAATGACTAAAAAAGCTGATTTAGCCCAGTTTACTGGTTCGACTGCTTTATTCACTCACTGGCTCAAAATACTATCATATACCGAAGGTGTCAAATTTTTAGCAAGTCAAACTAATTCTTTCTGGCTGATAGACGCTATAGCATCTCACCAAAATAGAAGTCTTCTATTAAAACACCCAGAACTTAAGGAATTTCAACTTTGGCAGTTAGAAGTTAAGGCAGATAAAACAGCAAAACTAACTTGTCGTATTGATAGTGACTGCGAACCAGTTGTAACTCAAAAAATTGAATATACAAATTTTCCACTTACTCAAATAAAGCTTTACGTTCGTGAAAAAGTTCTGATGTTGCCCTCGGAGTATTAATGAAAGTACGATTCCAAGCAAAAGAGCATCAAATAATTGAAGAGGAAATATTTGAGATAGAGAAACTTGTAGAAGTTGTAGCCGCTTACCATCTCAGTAATTTTTACTTAGATGTAAAATCTATTTCTTATCATTTATCTCAAATATCAAAATGTCCTAACAAGGAATATTCTAGAATCATAGTTTATAAGCCAGAAGTAATTATTCCAATGGAACTAACAATAACAGATTTATCTGACTTAGAATATTTCCTTTCTCAGCATCCATATTCTACTTACCATTTAGAGATAGAATCTAGAGCTTTTAAGATGCAGAAAGAAGGAGAGTTACAGAGACAATTAAGCCTTAGATGAGCCAAAAAAACCAAAACAAGTTCCATCAACACTCTCTCATGCTATTTCCAGAAGAAGAATTAGATTCAAGAGTTGTGTTGATGGATGATTCACAATTTAACACCTACTTTAAATTGTGGAAACAGTGTTCCAGATTTGGGTTTGACTTAGAAACGTATTCAACAGCGGAGGATAAGGACGGTGCTTTATCACCAAATACCGGAGAAATAAGATTAATCCAAATAGCAGTACCCACAAATCACGGTTGTAAGGTAATTGTAGTTGATCTAGGATGGGCGCCCAAGGAGCGCGCGAGCAAACATATACACTTAAAATCAATTGGGTTTTGGGAAACTTTAAAGGAAAGGTTGGCTAACCCCGCAGTCGAAGTAGTAGGACATGCGTTGTTGTTTGAGCAAGCTTTCATGCTCGCCAAATACAACTTTCCGATTCGCAATCTCATTGATACACAACTACTATCTCAGGTGTATTGGGCTGGGCTAAACCAGTGGTTAGAACAAGTACGCGGTCGTCCCCATTCTCTAGAATCTTTGTGTTTGCGATTAGGCATCTTTATTGACAAAACAGCCCAAACCTCTGACTGGGGATGGGGAGAATTGGGGAACGGCAAACTGTCTAATCGTCAGTACAACTATGCTGCTACGGATGCTGCTGTGGTGTTGAATATTTATGACCAACTCAAACTGCTGATGCAGAAAGTAGGCGCCTGGGAACATGGACTAATTGAGTGTGCAGCTTCTCCAGCATTTGCCCAGATGGAATACTACGGAATGCCTGTAAATACCCTTGTCCTACAACAGGTAACTGCTGAATATGAGCTAGTGCTAGGGCAATTAATTCATCAGCTACAAGAAACTTTTCCAGAAGCAGTAGGAGTCATTAACAGCTCGAAAGCGCTTCTACCACTAATTAACGCTAAGTTCAAACTCAATCTTAAAGACACATCAGCCGAAACCCTTAGTATACATTGGAGTATTCCATCTCTCAAACTCCTATCCCTCATCCGCACTCAGCAAAATTACATTAACTACCTTAAAGGCATTGCTAGGAACATTAAAGATGGTCGAGTTCGAGGAAGCTACAACCAAATTGGACCAATGGGATTAGGACGCTCAAATTGTCGCGACCCAAATCTCATGAACCCACCGCACCCTGACAAAATGCCTCACGAACTAAAACAGTTAAATCTACCAAGCGTGCGAAGTGTATTTGTGGCGCCACCCAATTACACTTACATCATAAATGACCTCATGGGCGCCCATACCGCTATTGCAGCCCAAGCATCGGGAGATAAATTACTCATCGAAAAACTAAATTCATCTACTGGTGATGCTTTCTGTATTATTGGCGCCAAAATTGCCCAAGCTCAAGGTTTGGGCGAAGAGTGGACGGAGGAAAACATAAAACGGTGGAAAAATGACAAAACTCACCCCAACAATGAACAAGCAGCACTATTAAGGTCAGTCAGCAAATCGGCACATTATGGCGCCCAAAATGGTTCTGGAGCAAAACGACACCAGCAGACAGTGCGTGTAGGTTCTGGAATTGAACTAAGTTTGGAAGAAGCCAAATTGCATACCAATAGTTGGAAGAACACTTATTCCACCTTGGCGCAATTCCAGCGACAGATAGTACGCAATGCCAATAAATTCAAACCTTCCGTCTTGGGTTTGGCTGAAATAGAATCGCGCGCTAAGTTCGGTTTGGGCTGTGTCAAATCGATAAGCGGACGATATGTGTTTCTACCTAAATATCCAGAAGATTTTGGTGATAAAAAGCTGTGTTCAGTCCGCTTACCAGATGCTTGTGCTGCATTTTGGACACTGACGGAAGCCACTATCATTAAACTTTCTAAAGCCAAATTCATAACCATCTATGACCAACATCCAGAATGGTTAGGAAAAGTATGGTTGGGAAACTCATGTCATGACGAGCTAAATGTTATAGCTGCTACCGAATATGTTCTACAGGTGGCAACAGCAGTCCAACAAGCAATGAGAGAGTCAATGAGTCAATTTATTACAGTTGTTCCTGTGCATAAAAACGAACTTCCAGAATCAATTATCTGTAACTCTTGGGCAGATAAAGGTTAATACAAAGCTAGTATTTTGTACCTGCATAAGGTAGAAGTCCTTGTGCAGGTTTTGTACATGCGCTATAGCTACTATGACTAAATCAAAATCTAAGAAAAGAACGAAACCAAAGCTAAACAAAAAACAACGCACCTGGGTAGAGAAATTTCAAGAACAACATCCAGGCGCAAAAGTTAAAGATATTTGGCAAGGATTATCAGGCGACCGCATAGTCACTATTGAGTGGACAGAAGATTTACCAGTTGTGCAATTACCAAACTCTACAGACAGAGGAAGTGGTTGGATATTCCACACACTGCGAGTAAAACTGCGAGTTTTTGGTGACCCTCGGTGCAAACCTGATTATAAATACCACATTATTTATCCTCACTGTACCCTTGATGTAAATGTAAAACTGGCGCCTTGCGGACAATTATCCTTGGAAATATCACAACTTTTAAATATCGAAATACCTCAAGAGCCTGTCAAAATCAAATCAAAAAGGCGCCTATCTACTCCTACCAAACGCCAAAAGCCAACTCAGTTAAAGCTGCCTTTATTTAACGTAGCTGCTCAACTACACCAAATTAACACATCTAAAGGTTTTGAAGTTACCAGCGAACAAGAACTGTTATTAGAAACAGTTGTCCATCATGATTTAGATACAGGGAATCAAATTCAACTTCCTGCTGCTGTAGTATCTATCCTCAAAAATAAAAAAGCCAGTCTCCAAGAATGGGAAAATGCTATCTCGCTATATCAAGTAGCTGGTTCTACCGCACTTATGACTTATTTAGAGGGGTTAGATAGTATACGTCAACATTTTGGTATAGATAAACAATTAGATGTACAAAAAAGCGCACCAAAAGCTTATCAAATTAATAAAGTATATGGAATCTAAAACAAAATCAGTAGTAATTAGCGAAGCTGCAAGAATTATTGCTACCCATCATCCTAATCAAGAAAGCTATCTCAAGCGTTGGGAAATATGGAAAACTACATTTGATTGGATATGCAAAGATATTCCAGAAAATCAAGCTGATAGAGCAGCAAAAGTAATTGTTGGACATGTAAAGAATATTTGTAACCGTTCAGGGGGGGCGCCTGCGTTCGTGGATAAGCGAGAGTTTGGAGCAACTATTTTTAGAGAGCAATTAGGTAG
>NZ_RSCL01000067.1 GCF_003991905.1 Dulcicalothrix desertica PCC 7102
CCACAAAATACAACACCAACGCCAGTTACCCCACAAAATACAACACCAACGCCAGTTACCCCACAAAATACAACACCAACTCCAGTTACCCCACAAAATACAACACAATATCAAACAATACCTACTCGTAACTATATTGGGGTCGGTGGTAATTTTGGACTGAGTGGAGATACAGCTTTGGGTGAAACTGCCTTTACTGTCTTCAGTAAAATTGGTTTAACAAATAACTTCTCTTTTCGTCCTGCTGCTGTGGTCAGTGATAAAGCTGTATTTCTTTTACCTGTAACAATTGACTTTCCAGTGGAATCATTCACAGATTTTGGAGAATCTCAAATAATTGCAGTTCCTTATATTGGAGGGGGAGCAGCTATTTCTACAAGTGAAGGTAGTTCCGTCGGATTTCTCCTTACAGGTGGTGTGGATGTACGCTTATCACCTGAATTTACCGCTACTGCTGGAGTAAATGTCGGTTTTCTCGATAAAACTGATGTCGGACTAATGTTAGGAATTGGTTACAACTTTTAATGGCGCCGCTCAAACAATAATTATAGACTTTGGTAGATAATGTTAAGAATGTATTTTCTTTTATAATTATCTAGAGGTTAAGACTCTCCGTCCTTACTACTCGCTTTTACGACGAGCCGTCAGAATTTATGAAACGCGCGTTAGTGCTTCATGTCATTAAAATTGATAGTATATAAAATAACTTGTTGGCTCACGGCATCTCGCCTGACCATAGCACAGACGAGGCTCGGCGGCTATGCTGCGATATTCATCAAATTTAATGGAATGGGGAAAAAATAGGTACATTAACTTGGTACCAAGAAATTAGAAAATATACCTTTGATGTAGCCTGTAAATTATTTGTAGGAATCGATGCAGCGAGATTTGCAGTTATTTGTTGTAAATAAGAATCCGTCACTAACCAGTTTGTTGTAATACTAAAACTTCTTAAATAGTAATGATATAGCAGTCCTAAATCATTCATAAAATCCGCACGTTGTAGAGACGCGATTAATCGCGTCTCTACAGGGATATAATTTTTACAAATCATTTAGGAATGCTATAGACAGTAATTATAGACAGTAATTATAGACAGTAATTATAGACGAAAGTCGAATAAGCCTAGAATGTATTTTCTCTTATGCTTATCTTAGAGCATACTACTTTATGTCATTAATTTTGGGAGTTCATGTAGCTCCCGCCGTCTCGCCTGTGCGTGACTGTATAAACGGTTTAAATGTAATAATATACAAAGGTTTCAAATCGCGTATTAGTAATTTTTAATACTTAAACTGTGAAGATTTAACGATGAGCGCAACGACTACAAGCAATCAGAACGTTGATAATCATACGTATATGACATTTGCCTTAAGCCAGCTTAGGGAGACTTTGGTAAAGCACGCTGACCCAAGTTTGCTGGAGGGGGATAGTATTACACATGGAGAAAGTCCCGTAGGAAGAAATTTAATAGACCATTCAATAACGTCCTCCGAACCGTCTGCGTTAGATAGACTTTGTGCGACTTTTGGTTTGAGTGATTTTGAACGGAATTTGCTGTTGTTATGTGCTGGTGTAGAACTTGATGCCAGTTTTCCAATACTTTGTGCTGCTGCTTGCGGTAATGCACAGCGTACTTATCCCACTTTTGGTTTGGCGATGACGGTGTTGCAAGGTATGCACTGGGGCGCCTTTTCTCCTGCAGGTGCGTTACGCAGGTGGAAGTTAATCGAAGTTGGTTCTGGAAGTGAGTTGATGAGTAGCCCGTTGCGGATTGATGAGCGGATACTGCATTATTTAATGGGTACACAGCATCTAGATGACCGTTTGTTAGGGATAGTCGAACCTGTAACAGTGACTTCAGATTTAGTACCCTCTCACACACAAATCTCAGAAAAAATGGTAGCTGCTTGGTGGGTAGAGATTCATGATTTTCTCAAGCTGCCAATATTACAGTTATGTGGGAATGAAGTAGCTAGTAAACGTCCAATTGCAGCTTTGGCTTGTCACTATGTAGGGTTTGACTTGTATGCAATTGCAGCTCATGCTTTGCCAACAAATCCTAGTGACCTTAAGCAATTTAAGTTACTTTGGGAGAGAGAAGTCGCACTTGCTAATTGTGCGCTGTTAATTGACTGTGATGATTTAGAGGGTGCAGATACAGTTCGAGAAGGAACGATTACGTATTTATGCGAGTGGATGCGTTCTCCGGTAATTATTACGACTACTGAACGTAAACGCTCGCGATTAAGACCGTTATTGGTTTTTGATATTGAACGTCCTACAACAAAAGAACAATATACTATTTGGGAACAAGCATTGGATGGTACATCTGAATTTATTAATGTTCAAGTAGATAATTTGGTGTCTCAATTCAATCTCAGTGTTCCGGTGATTCAAGCTGCTTGTTCTCAAGCTAGTGTTCAATGGCGCCAGATACAGGAGTCAGGAGGGCAGGAGTTAGGAGTACAGGAGTTAGGAGTACAGGAAGATTTTAATCATCTTCTTTGGAATACTTGCCGCGCGCAAGCTCGTCCGAAATTAGATGATTTGGCACAGCGAATTGATTGTGCTGCGAATTGGGAAGATTTGGTATTGCCAGAATCTCAGGTACAAGTACTTAGAGATGTTGCTGTACAAGTTAAGCAACGAGCAAAGGTGTACGAACGCTGGGGTTTTGGAGGCAAAAGCAAGCGAGGATTGGGAATAAGCGCTTTGTTTGCTGGTGTCAGTGGTACTGGTAAAACAATGGGAGCAGAAGTACTCGCGCGGGAGTTACGATTAGATTTATACCGGATTGATTTAAGTGCTGTAGTTAGTAAGTATATTGGGGAGACAGAGAAAAATCTTGGTAGGGTATTTGATGCGGCAGAGTTAGGTGGTGTAGTATTACTATTTGATGAGGCTGATGCTTTATTTGGTAAACGTAGTGAAGTAAAAGATTCTCACGACCGTCATGCTAACGTTGAAGTGAGCTATTTATTACAACGTATGGAAAGTTATCGTGGACTTTCTGTATTAACAACTAACTTGAAAAGTTCATTAGACCAAGCATTCCTTCGTCGTATCCGCTTTATTACCCAGTTTCCTTTCCCAGATTCTACTCAAAGGGCAGAGATTTGGCGCCGGATTTTTCCAAAGCTTACACCAACAGAAGGTTTAGATTATCAAAAGTTGGGACAACTCAATGTTGCAGGAGGTAATATTCGGAGTATCGCGATGAATGCAGCGTTTTTAGCAGCCGATGCAAACGATGCAGTAACAATGTATTACATGTTGCAGGCAGCGAAGAGCGAGTATATCAAGTTAGAGCGAACGCTCACGGATACTGAAGTTAAAGGATGGGTTTAATTATATGGATGATTTCACATAAATTATTTGTGTCTAATTTAGAGATAAACGTCAAATAAACTATAATTGTTCATTCAAGTTAAGGTGATATTTATGACTGACAAACTTAGTATTCATAAAAATAAAACTAGCAATGAAACATTACCTGTCTCAAACACTTCAGTAAAGGGAGCGTTTGAGTTGTCTCCGTCTCAGAAGCAGTTAAAAAACCACAATTCAGAACAACCTCACTTGGGGACATCTTTAATACAAGCAAAAAAATATGGACATCACCTAGGAAAGAAAGATTTAACCAATCAATCAGTCTCAACAGTACAACCGAAGCTAAGTAACCAGCCAGTCCAGTTAGCTGGAAAGAAACGTCCAGCAAGCTCACCAGCAGGGGGGAATCCGTCTAAGAAAGCTAAGTCTGATAGACCAGATTTTCCAGACAGCTATAAACCAACTTATCTTAATGAGTTCAACAACAGACCAAATGGACAAACCACACTAAGTCCAAATCAAAGGCTTGATCAAACTACACCTAAATACAGTAGAAACCATAGAGTATCCTACCAAGACCAGCAGCGCTTATTGGAACAGCGGCGCCAAGGTAAGATCACACAACAGCAATTTACACAGTCAACAAATGCCCTTTATCCAAAGGATACAGTTGGAAACCCAACAGGCTTTGGTGCTGTTAGAATGCAGCGATATAGACAACAAATGCTTGCAGCCAAAACGCCTGCGGAGAAAGCTATGTACGAGAAAAAAATGGCGACACATTTAAATGCGGCGCCTATGAACGTGACAATTGGGGGTTCTAAGGTTAATTCAACTATTGGACATCATTTTGATCCGAATGCTAGTAAAAGCCCAGGAGGAACATATAGCTTAACGCCAAGGACAAAGCAAACATTCGATTTTGGTGTTAATAATATTTCAAAACCAATGCTTAGTCCGGGAGGAACACGCATAGCGTCATCACATATAAACGATCGTAAAGGAGGATTTTTCCCACAATCAGCGTTATCGCCTACTTCCTCTGGTTTAATGAACAATTTGATGCTTAACGGTAGAGGAAACGCGGGACATGTTAGCCCTACGAACGCATCGACCTTTCCTTCATCTTAGTAAACTTTTCTAATGCATAAATTCAGGATTTGCTAAATCTTTCAAGATTGCGCCTTGTTTTTGTAGTGAGTTTAATTGTTTCTGTAATTTTGGGTTATTAAAATTTTGGTTCACATTAGAGTCTGTCAACCAGAAACAGAGATTTTAGCAGTGTTTGAACACCAACCCTTAACTGATGAATTAGTTCAGGCTATTAATCCAGATATTTCTTGAGAAGATTTAGAAGAAGATATTGAAGAAATTGCCTACCCTACAAAGTAATAAATCATTGTTCACACATTTCTGATTCAATTTGAGATATCCATCCTCTTGCCATTATGTAATTTGGATTAAGTTTGACTGCTACCCCAAACATTTCTAGCGCGCGTTCGGGTTTGTTTAAAAAATAATGACAAAGCCCCATGTTGTATAAGGTTACATCGTTTTTGCCATAATAATTAATAGATTGATAGTAATAGTGTAGTGCCTTCTCGTATTCGCCAATTTCTTGGAAGAATAAAGCGATATTGAATAACGTATCGATTGAATAGGGGATATAATAAAAGTTAACTGCTATCTTTTCCATAATAAATGCTAAATCTTTTACAACCGCGTGCGAAGTATATTCCGACCTAATTTGATTTATTATCAAGTCAAAGGATGAATTAAATACGTGTGGATCCCACTGAGTTGTACTTAAAAATGTTAATAATGTTTCAAGTGTGGAAAAGGATTTAGTGAGATTTATGTGTTCGTATAATCTAAATACTGTTGCATGACCAAAAGCATCTAAAAATGTTTCAACTGCCTGCCGAGTTTCAGGCATGGTTTGTAAATCAAATCCCTGTAAAAATACAGATGTATTTAGACTTTGTTCGGTAAACTGATGATAATAGTCACCTCCACATTGCTTGAAGTACTGAGCAATGGCACGGAAATCAACCATCATTGAAAATGAGCCATGAAAGGTACAACAGGGTTCTTCTTGCTGGTGTAAATCGCCATACCTTGAATACCCTTTGTCAGAAGTAATTAAACATAATTTATGATTAGAAATATCCATTAAACGGCGAATACACCGCAAACTTCCAACTGGAAATAAAAAATAGCCATCATCAATTTGGTTTTGGTAATGCGAGAGTACAGCATCAAGATGTTGGTCTTGGTAGAAAGGAATGTTGCTATCTACGTAAGAGAATTCTACTTTTAATTGTTCGAGTTCAATTGGTTTATTGTCTTGAACATTATCCTTTTGGGTTGATAGAGTTGCTAAAGCTGCTTGAAATTTACCTTGAGAAACACGAAAAATGTCTTGTGATACTGTATCAAAGATATAATTTGCTAATACTATCAACGGATTCTTAACGTAACTGTTCATGGGGCGCCTTGTATCAGCACTTAAAACCTTGTTGCTACGTATCAAGTTAATTTCTGTATCTGTTTCAACATCGAAACGCGCAAAATCTAAAAGTCCTTTCTCTATATAACTGTGAAATGCCCGATGATCTTGCCAATATTGTATATTATTGTCAGTGAAATCGGTCATTACATAAACGAACTTTATATCTGTTAAATATAACGCCTTTTGAAGCTCCAACAAACGCTTGATAACATAAAAACTAAACGTACCTGACCCTGCCCCTAACTCTATAATATAAAATGGTTCTGAAGGATTATAGATATCTTTGTGAATACAATCCTGAAAAAATCGAATTATAATATTGGCATAAGAATTGGCGATATAAGGATTACTAGTAATATAGAAAGGAACTTTTCCAGCCCATGCATTAATACCTTGGTCGTTAAAAAAATCTTTTTGATATTGCCAAGACTTTGATTCTGAAAGTAGAGTATCCTTCTGTAAAACAAAGCTATTTAAGTCATATACCATAATATTTACTTCCTTTGGTTAAGATTTCTAACTTAAGCGTTTAGCTAACTAGCTACAATTTCTACAAGCCTTGTAATAAATTTGCTTTCTTTCGACATTTTTTAGTTTTTATTTGGCATACTTGATGCGATCATCAATGCTCCACTTATGCCAATCTGCTGGCATTCCCGTTTGTTTATATAAGGATTCGTTCTTTTTGTTGGCACCAACTTTTGTCCACTCAGCGGGATTAAACTGAGAAGCTTTATTTGTATTAACTAAACTTTGTAGCTTGTTGGTTAAGTCTGCTGGATTGAAATGAGCTAATCCATTTTTGTAAGCGTGGAGTGCAACCTTACTATTTGGGGTTACACTTCCCTTTGGCGTAAAGTGGGTATCTACTTGAGGTGCGTGAGGAAATTTTCCTGGGTCGTCGATTCGATGTTCACCCTTGGGACCCATGAAAATATTATGTGGCGCCCAGGCAACATCACTTTCATTCACTTTCTGTTTTGAAGATTTAGGGTCTGCCCAATTTTGATAATTTTTTGCGCCCTGTGAGTTTGGGTTGTTCAAAATGTTGTTTTTTTGAAAATCTTGCTGAATTTGGCTATAAGGATATTTGTGGTGTGCTGTCAGATTATCTTTTCCTGCTTGGTACGAGGAATGCTTTTGATTAGTCATTCCAGCATTCTGGGGTTTTGGAGGTCTTTTTTTCTTTCCAAATAAGCTAGAGAAGGATCCAAAGAAGCCTTTCGCGCACTGCACGGGTTGACCTGTCGAGGCTGATTGATTGCTAAAATTCACCTGGCTGGGTTGGTGACCATAACGCTCTGCCTGCATCAAAGATGTTTTTAGGTCTTTTTGCTGCCCTTTTTCTGCTACTTTTGGTTGCACAACCTTTGGTTGTGATTGGAACATCCCTTCTGAAGAAGTACTTGGTACCGATGTTTTGTTCCTAGTATTATTTATTTGGGTGTTTGCTCTGTATACCATCGTGATAACCTTATGCTTGGATAGGAAAATATCTTTGTGAGTTAATCTTTAAGTTTGGATTTCCAAGCTACACATCCTCTGTTCTTAGGTTACACAGCAATGCCACTTGCTATAATCCAGGGCACCCGTGCAATGCAGTGGTTCCCAAACCTACATTTATATATTCTAAAATTAAAACTGTTATTAAATAAGTCAACATAAAAAACTATACTAAAGTCTAATTTATTGAGATGATTTTCAAGAAATATTAACATGTGGATACATCAAACCCTAAAATTACAGTACCCGCAGCACATCTGTTAGTAAATATAATAGTATAAATTTAGAGAAAATTTTTAAATCAACTTAGGATATCGCTATGAACAGCCGATCACACGCTCCTAATAATATGACTACTAGGGCAACGTCTTCATTATCAACGGCTTCAACTCAGGGAATGTTTCAATCGCGTCCGTTTGTTGTGCAATCAAAAAAAGATAATGTACAGCAACCAGATTTAAAGACATCTTTGATGCAGACTAAAAATTATGGTTACCATCTCCACAACATGCAGACTGGTCGTGATTCTAATACTACAGCAGTACAGGCAAAAAAACCTGGAGAAAGTGGTAATGCAGAAGCCATTCAAATGGCAAGAGCCAAATATTCACCAGGTCAACACGGCTACAAAAAAAAGGAGCAGCAACGGCTTAGTGATCAGTACGGAATCCCCATATCAGGTCAGACACATCAATCGGAACACCCAATAGGTTTTGAGCCGTTGAACCGAACATCAGGCTTAAGGCGGGGAGCTCCAGGTCGTTCCACCCAGATGGATAACAAGGCACCAGCTTATCAAGAGGTGCGTAAAGCGCACGAGGGTCATGCGGGAACTGGAACAAACAAAAATCCTGATGCATCAGGTTTTAACTCACGATCATATCGAGACACTCAAAGACAACTGCTTGAATCAGGAGATGTCAGCAGTGCAGTCCAAATAAATCAACTAGGGTATGCTTTCGATCCAAACTTCCGAAGAAACGCTAAAACTCCACAAGGATTAGCTGCAAACAATTCCTACAATACAATGGTAAATAATATGCATACAGTAGAATATGCCCAAGGAGCTACTAACAGAACTGTTCGTGTTGGTCCATATGACCGGGCAGAAATGCGACTTGCGCGACCGGCGGTAGAAACCGGGCAATGGCCTCAATATAGGTAAATATTGGCAAAGCTTATCTGATATGATTTTTTGCTAGTTTTTTTATATAGTCGCTTAAACTTTTACTAGGCACTAGCCACTGGTTTTTGCAAGAGTTTTTTTGCTGTTGGGGTTGGGTCAAGACAAGTAAAAATCCGGCAGCCCTTCGGCTTGGTGCAGTCCCCCTACTGCTTGTAGTAATTCTACTACATCTCTTGCAAAATCAACTCTTCACCACCTTGTTTAGCAACAATTACCGGGTCTAAATTTAGCGTTCCTCGAAGATGTTCCTTCACTTGTCTATCTTCGTTAATTACTTGGTCACGAACTAGTTCTGCGGCATTTTTTAATTTTACCTGACGCTTACTATCTTCAGCTTTGCTATTTCGAGATTTATGAGTATCAGATTTATGAGTATTGATTACAGGATTCTTAACCGCGCGCTGGGTAGCAGTAAATCTTTTGTTATTACCCAACATATCCATTGCTTCTCTTTTAGCTAGATATTGACTGTGCGTTCCCACTTTAGGACTTGGAGCGCTTTTCTTTTCATCGTAAGTAGAGGGAGGAGCAACAAACCTCTCTTCATTTTTCTGTTGATTGTTCTTTTGGGCACCGCCATTAGACTGTGCTAAATTATCTTGAGTCTGTTTATTTAACAATCTTTTTACCTCTGGATCGTGAGGATGTGAGGAGTCTTCTGTTGCTTTATGCTCAGAATTTTTATTTGTGGGTGATGTTAAATGCTGATGCTGATTTTGCTTTTTATCTTTCTCTTTTGATTCGGAAGTTTCCTTTGCGCTTTGATTTTTTTCATTAAAGTCTTTTTTTGATTCCGTCTTAATATTTTTTTCTTTTCGATGTTCTTTATTAAAGGTTTTCGACGACGAACTAGCAACATTTAAAACAGCTTTCCTATAAGGGGAGAGGTTTGGAGAGGAGTTTTTAACATCCTTATTTATTTCTAAATCCATACTTGATGTTAGCTTTTTTTCCTCCTCTTCCAAAGTCGAGAGCATTTGTATTGGTGCCGTAGTAGAAAGACCCGCGCATTGAATTGCATCAAGATGATGACCGTAACGTTCTGCCTGACTTAGAGATGTTTTTAAGTCTGGTTGCTGTGATAGTGTTCTTAATTGCATAATAAATGGGCGCCCTTGGAGCATTCCTGAGTCGAGATTAGTTAAGGAATGGGGTGTCCTTTTCTTACTTCTTTCCTTGCGCTGGTACACTTGGCTATACATACAAATACTCTTACTTAGCTATAATGATTAATAGTCTATTTCTAGATTAAAACCATTAGTAAGTAAGTCAATATAAAAGATTAGACTTTAGTCTAATTTTCTGCAGGATTTTCAATAAATACATTGAGCTATAATTTTGTGTATTGCAATTATAAGTAGTTTTGGATGCTTTGTAGTTAGCACTGAAGTCCTACAATCAAATAAGATTTATTTGTTCAATATTATACCCGGAACAAACAATGAGTACTCAACAGCTTCTTCAGAAAAAGTCTACCTCAAAAGACACTGCAACCCCAGATAATCAATTTGAAGGTCGTGGGTTTGCTGTGCAACACAAGTCAGATAATGAGCAAACAGACTTAAATACTCAATTGAAGCAGGCAAAGCGCTTTGGTCACAGTATCACCCAAATGAAGTCAGAATCTGCTCAATCTTCAAAACAAAGCGAGACTAGTAAGAATTCATCCTCTGGTTCTCGCGGTTCCATGCCTGCACCAGTTAAGTCAAAAATGGAAAACTCTTTTGGAACAAGTTTTGGTGATGTCAGTATCCATACAGACAGCCCTAAAGCTAAATCAATGGGCGCCTTAGCTTATACCCAAGGCAATAATGTTCACTTTGCCCCAGGACAATATAACCCGCAAAGTTCTTCGGGACAAGCATTATTAGGACATGAACTAACTCACGTAGTGCAACAAAGAGCCGGAAGAGTATCTGTACCACACCAAAGTAAAGGCGCCCCTATCAATGCTGACCCCAGCTTAGAAACAGAAGCTGACCAACTTGGAGCAAAAGCTGCGAAGGGTCAGCAGGTACAAGTTCCTGGGGCAACTAGTAGCTTCAAGACTATTCCGCCAATTCAAAATAGCACCGAACCTGTTCAGTGTTTCTTACCTATGTTAATGGGTGGGTTAGGAGCATTGGGAGGAATGATGGGCGGTGGCGGTGGCCAACAAGGCGGTGGAGGTATGATGTCAGGTATCGGTGGAGCGCTTGGCGGAATGCTTGGTCCTCTTGGAGGAATGGCTAGCAGTATGTTAGGCGGTGGTGGTGGACAAGAACAAATGATGTAGTTTGAGTTTACCTCTTGTGGAGCGGGCATCCTGCCCGCCATTACTTATTTAATCGTTATTCGCGGTGAGTCATATTCCCCACTTTGATTTTTATATAATGCACTCTCTGCTCCATCTACCTTTACCCGTACTAAGTACTCTCCTGGTTTAATCTTTTTAAGAGGTATTGTGATAATGTCGGTGTCTTTTGTTTGTGAGGGCGCCAAGCAAGAGTACGAGAAAGGTTCATGATTTGATATTTTATTTAGTAGTACTGATATTCTTTGGTCTTTACCAACTTTTGGACTAAATTTAACGTTGATGTCTATTGAACGTAAATCACCATCATTAACCTGTAGAGACGTTACATGTAACGTCTCTACGGTGATTTTTGGATGTAGTACAAATGGCATAATGTTTGATTCGATGAGGTTATGTTGCTCTGTACTTTTCATCGAAGAGTGTATGATTTGTACAGTCTGCACACCCGCGCTTAAATATGGAGGTACTTGTATACTTACTTGCGTGTCTTGAACGTCGAAAGGTGTAAATAATTTATCTATATTATTTAGTCTAACTTGGGTAATATCACCGCGTAATCGTTTACCTCGAATTAGTAGTGTACTGCCTACTGTAATTTCTTCAAGTTGTCCTGGCGCCGCTACTTGTTCAATAGTTGGTTCTGACAAAATTAAGTCAACAAAGTCTGATTTATCATTACTATCACTATCTATCAGAACCATTGACGCTTGATAAGTAGCCGAAGGTCGATAATGCGTTTGCAAGGCAGACCAAATTTTAGAGCTGTCTTCCATGTTCAAAAATTCTGGACTGACTTTTATTTGCCCCATTTGTGCTGCTAAATTAGATACAGATAAACCTGTTATAGCCTGTGAAAATACGCTTGACGTACTTGTATCGGCTGCATTCTTTAAAGCATTTTCAATAGTATCAGATGTAATTATAGGTAACTTATGCAACATCTGCATCGCGTAACCTAGTAAAATTTCTGCTTGGAAGTCTTTGGCGCCGTAAGCTGTTAGTACGTAATGTAGGTCAAGAGCTAGGGGTGGATTTGTCGCGCGCGTGTTACTAGGTGTAATACTACCATGACGATTGCGGTATTCCTGAGATATCCAGTCTACATTACGATTTTGCGTCACGTGATATAAAAAAAGGTTTATTTGCGCGCGTTCATCGCTGCCAACTTGAATTTTGTCTGGTGGTAACGCTGTTACAAGTACATCACCTACACTAGCTGCTATGGCATCACTGACTAAACCATTTTCTAACAAGTTTTTTATTACTGCTGTGACGATGGCTATAGAGAGCGCGTTACTCATCCTAATTCCTCATGGCAATCTCATAAATTATGATACTTGAGATTAATTGTGTATGTTGGGTTCTGCGTAGCGCTCCACCCAACCTAGGTGTCTTGTGATTTAGACAAAAGTATAATGTTAACTATACATTTAATATATTAGGATAATTTATAATTATTTTATTAGTATAATTATTAATTAATTGTGGAATTATCTAGTACATTAAACTTTCAAGAGAAAACTTTATTAAAAAATAGGATGGGTTTACCCAAATGAACTCCCCACCATCTAATAATTCTTGGATAGGTAGCTTGATTGGTGATAACCAGCGTTACCGTTTAGATAAACGCTTGGGTGGAGGTGGTATGGGTGATGTTTTCCTTGCCACAGATACGCGCGTTGGTAAAGATGTATCGCTGAAACTGCTCAAAGATAAATTGGTCGCGTCTGGTGAGATGAGACAACGCTTTGAGCGGGAAATTGCAATTTGTGCTGCTTTACAAAGTGACCATATTATTGAAATCAGTGATTGTGGAGTTACTACTGAAGGTTATCCATTTTATGTGATGGAGTATCTACGTGGGCAAACGCTGCGACAATTATTGATGCGCGAAAGGCAATTATCACCTGAACGCACGGTCAAAATTATGACACAGGTGTGTAGAGGTTTGGAACTGGCACACCGAGGTGTAGTGATGCAGCGTGATGGCAAGAACACAGAACGCATTAAAGTTATCCATCGCGACTTGAAACCAGATAATATTTTTTTGGTTCCTAAAGACTTTGGTGAGTGGGTGAAGATTTTAGATTTTGGAATTGCCAAAATTTATAGTGATTCTTCTGAGCATACGAATCTCACTAAAGCATTTATTGGTACGTTTCGCTATTCATCACCCGAACAAATTCAAAACGACAAGAATATTGACGTAACTGCCGATATCTATAGTTTGGGAATTATCCTTTATGAAATGCTTAGTGCGGCAGACCCGTTTGGTTTGAGCATTAAAGGTAATAATATCAGTGAACCCTCATGGTTACTTGCTCATAGCTATGAACCACCTCGACCGTTACGCGCGCAACCTGGGTGTGAGCAATTACCTTTAGAGTTGGAAGCAGTGGTTCTAAAATGTCTTCAAAAGAGACCAAGCAACCGTTTTGCTTCAGTCAGTGAACTTTCTCAAGCGTTGGAAGTTGCAATTAAACCCGCGACTAATGCCAATACTTTAAAGTCCACAACAATTGTTCAAGCAAGACCACAAAAATCTTCATCGGGTTCTGATGACGAAACCGTTCCTAGACCACTTCAACAGTCTTCAGGAGGTTCTCATAATGAAACCGTTCCTAGATCAGTTCAAGCATCTAACAATGATACAATAGATAAACCTGTACAACTACCCCAAAACAAACCTCAACAAGGTTCTAATCACGAAACCATTAATAAACCTCTACAACCACCACAAAACCAACCTCAACTTCGTTCCAATCAAGAAACCATCAATAAACCTTTACAACCACCGCAAAACCCGCCTGTAACTCAACTATTTCAACCGTCTCAATCACCATCAGCGTCAAATCCTCCTATAACTACGGCGCCTGAAGGTACAATAATGCAAAATCGACATAAAAATCTTTCACAAGAGGCACCAAAAGTTATTCCAGAAGGCGCGTTAGAAGGTACTATTATGCAACCGCGCGTCACTCACAGTGAGAACAAACCAAAAGTACCAGATAAAACATTATTTCAACCTAAACCAGCAAAAAATTCAGGCAACCAACAGCCTGTAGATAATACAGTAGTGCAACACTCTCGTGCTGGTAATAATCAAAATTCTAATCAAACACCTGATAATACAATATATCAACCAAAGCCTGCTAACAATCAAATACCACAACAAGCGCCTGACGATACAATTTATCAGCCAAGAAAAAATAAACTAACACCTCAAAATAGCAACACTTTAAAAATTGTCGGGATTGCATTGGCATTAGCACTGACGTTAGGTCTTATTTCTTACTTCATTACTAGTCGCTCAGGTAGAAATGATAATAACAGAAGGGCGCCGACATCTGTACTTCCTCAATAAAATAATCTGATAGATTATATAAGTATAACTATTTAAATAGTTACACCTAATTTTAGGTTCCGCAAGTACATACATAAAACCCAAAACCCTGTGGAGACGTTACATGTAACGTCTCTACATATGTAACGAACTATTTGACTCCTAATAACTCAACATCAAAAAGCAAAGTGGCATTTGGAGGAATAACACCACCAGCACCCTCGGCGCCGTAACCCAAATTCGGTGGGATAATTAATTTACGGCGCCCGCCAACTTTCATCGTACTTAAACCTTCGTCCCAACCTTTAATTACTTGTCCAACACCAAGCGTAAACTCAATCGGCTCGCCTCTATCGCGTGAACTATCGAACTTGGTACCATTTTCTAAAGTGCCAGTATAGTGAACGCTGATAGTTTGTCCTGTTTTTGGTGTGGCACCAGTACCTGGTTTCAGGTCTACATACTTCAACCCTGAAGGAGTGGTAATTACTTTCTCGGTGCCTTTTTTAGTCTCTGGGGTGGAAGTAGGTGTAGTTGTGGCAGTAACAGCAGGTGTGGGAGTGGCAGTTACGTTTGTAGCAGTCGCTTCTACTGATGGAGTACTCGTTGCATTCGACGCTTGATTATCTGGAGCTTGCGTACAGGCAACTGTCAAACAGCAAACAGTTATTAACCCTGCGCGCGATAAAATTAATTTCAACATCAATCCTATTTATCATCTATATATACATACGCCGTAAATTCTACTCGCCCTTAAACAATTCTTCAAATACTTGTATATAATTTTACTTATATTTACCTTATGGATAAAATTAGTACTGTGGCAATAGTGGGTGGTACTCACGGAAACGAGTTGACGGGAGTCTACGTAGCCAAGAAATTTACCAATAATCAAGATTTAATAACTCGACCTAGCTTTTTGTCTCAGGTTGTATTTGGTAATCCTAAAGCTATTCAAGAATGTAGACGGTATATTGACAAAGATTTAAATCGCTGTTTTAGTCGTGCTGATTTACAAAATTCTACACTTTCTAGCTATGAGGATACGCGCGCGAAAGAAATTCAAAAAATTTTATTATCTCCGCAAGGTAAGCCTTATGATGTAATTATTGATTTACACACTACAACATCGAATATGGGATTAAGCATATTATTAAGTAGTGAGCATCCTTTTTTACTTGGGTTATCTGCTTATTTAAGTTTGCTTAGTGATGATGTAAAAGTTTGTTGTTCTCCTAAATCCCAAAACGCGGTATATCTTGATTCACTCAGTGATTTAGGTTTTGCTATTGAAGTTGGCGCCGTTGCTCAAGGAGTGTTAAACGCTGAACTATTTCAGAAAACAGAAAAACTAATACTTGCAGCTTTAGATTATTTTGAAGCATACAACCAAGGTAAATCTCCTCAAATACCAGGTACGCTAACTATTTATAATTATACAGGCGCTATCGATTATCCGAGAAACGCACGGGGTGAAATTGAAGCAATGATTCACCCCCAACGTCAGTTTAAAGATTATCAACCTCTAAATTCAGGAGACCCAATATTTTTAACATTTGATGGTCGAGAAATTTTATACGAAGGAACGTCTACTATTTATCCGATTTTCATTAACGAAGCAGCTTATTACGAAAAAGGCATTGCCATGTGCTTAACACAAAAAAAGACTGTCAACCTTTCAACAACCTAAACAATCAATAAACCCTTATGCTGTAATTTCTGCTCGATAGATTGTATTTCTTGAATACTATCTGCTGCAATGATTCCATAGATATCTGTATAGTCACTTCCCTTATTAATTTCTTGCGCTGATAGAATTATAAAGTCGCTGCTTTCAAGTTCTGTTTTCAAGGTTTTAAAAGTCGATTCTAAAGTTCTTGCTATGCGGTAATCACTTGAATATTTAGCAACTTCTTTTCCAAGTTTGAGTAAAGCATGACGCTGTAAACATAGGGGAGTGGAACCATTAACTCGAAGATTAGTGTCTATTACAAATAGCTCTCCATCTTTATTTTCAAGAACATCAAATCCAATGGCGCCAAAATAACCACTTTGATGAGCATATTCACCTATTACCGCAATCATGGTAAAGAATTTACTTATATCGGTTTGACGTTGACAACGGATCACATAACGGATGAGTTATTTGTTATCGACTAGGTATTGTTTTTACAAGATAAACTATCCGTTACATCTGTTGCATCCGTTGCAAGAAGGCGCCTAAAGTCTCTAAATGTGAACCACGGTTCACATTTTCATAAACTCCTCTGTGACTGTGTGGTAATTATTAAGATTTCTTGACATCAAACCATTTTTCATACAAAGTCTTGTAAATTCCATTCTCTTTAAGAGTCAATAGCGCACTGTTAATTTGCCTACGGTAAGGGCTATTATTTGGTAAAACAATACCGTAATTTTCTTCTTGGAATATTGAGCCGACAATTTCAACCTTATTTTTACCTTCGTTAGCTGTATAGTAAAGAAGTACAGGAGAGTCAAAAACTAAAGCATCAGCTTGATTCCTGAGTAAAGTATCATAAGCGTTTTCAATACCACCGACTTCAACAGCTTTAATTTTTTGCTGACGTAGAAATTCAGATGCAGTACTACCAGCAGTAGTAACCACAACTCGACCGGGTAAATCTTCGATACCACGAATATCACCTTGAAGTTGTTGTACTGTCATAGCAGTAGTAACGGTTGCTGTAAAATAAGCGACAAAAATCACGCCAATAAACATCCAAATTATTGCTATCATCCGACCGAGTGGACCTTTGGGCATTTCATCAGCTTGTGTCGCTAAAGTTGCAGCTGCCCACCAAGATGCTTTAAAAATACCAGGGAAATAAGATTTGGAAATCATTGCTTCTTGGTGATGACGTTCAAATAACCAAATTATGTGGGCAGCAATTACAATTAAAACTAGTGCAATGGCAACAAGCTGTAGAAGCGTTGGAGAGAAAAACATCTGTAGCAGGTTAGGGAAGATATTATTTTTGCTTTCAGAACTTCTCACCATTATTTGCAACCCCCCTGCAAACATTGGTAAAGAGAAATCAAATTTCTTTTGCCGTTCCGCAGTGATGGAAATTGCTGCAATGCCTAAATCTACTTTATTTTGTTCAACTTGATTAAGAACATCTGGTACTGTTGGATACACGGTAAACTTAAAGTCGGCGCCCATTTCGTTAGCAATACTGCGCCATAAGTCAATACTAAACCCCGAAAGTTTATCTTTATCTTGAAACACAAACGGAGGAATTACCTTCGTTGCAACTTGGAGCGTTTTTTTAGATGGGTTTTCTTGAGTGGCGCCGGGATGAGGGTATAACAATAATAGTACTAGCAGCCCAGCCAGTAGACTTTGCCACAAACGCACTTTATTTAAGGTTTTAATGATTTGACGTATTTTTTTTGACAAAACAGCTTTCATATTTAAGTAATCATATATAGTAACTTTCATTACTTTTAATACATCTATATCTTTGAATGTCAATATATCATTTCGTATGTTTATTTGAACATACTTACATTTACGGAGAATTTGTGAACCACGGTTCACACTGCTAAATACAAGACTTACGCATGAAAACCTAGTAGTCCATGTCATTAGTTTTGGGGTGTAGAGTTAAATCCCCCCAACCCCCCTTAATAAGGGGGGGCTAAGAATAGCTCTCTTGTTCCCCCCTTATTAAGGGGGGTTAGGGGGGATCAAAAATCTGCGTCAACACATCAAAACTAATGACACGAACCACTAGTGTTCCATGTCATTAGTTTTGGGGTGTAGGATAAACCCTTTTGAGCTTAATTCTAGCGTCCTCTTTTCGGAAG
>NZ_RSCL01000068.1 GCF_003991905.1 Dulcicalothrix desertica PCC 7102
TTAGTATGTTTATTTACTAATGCCAGTACGTATTTATGTAATATTTTATGCGACATTCTGAAGTGCGGAATATGGGATAATAATTATGAGTGATTGATGATTGAGAGTTCACTAAATCTATCTTGTTGCTATCAAAAACTAGTGGAGAACGAAAAATTTCATAGTTATAAAATTTATAACGCTCTTGAATTTGTGAGATGATATCTTGGACAAAGCCATATTCACGGTAATTTTTATTTAATAGCATATTCCATAGCTGAGATAAATTTGAGTCAGTGGCAATTTTTCCTAACGAAATTGCGGCAGAACTGCGAACATTTGAATCTTCATTTTTTAAAGCATCAATAAGGGGATTAACCGCTGCTTCTCCTCCGATTTCTCCTAACGTTTCTACAGCATACATACGAACATCTAAATCTTCATCTTTCAAAGCATTAATGAGAAGATTAACTGCCGCTTCTTTTCCGATTTTTCCTAACGCTATTGCAGCAAAAATACAATCCCATGAATTTTCATCTTTTAAAGCATCAACGAGGGGATTAACTGCCGATTCTTCTCCAATTTCTCCTAGCGCATATACGGCATCTTTACAAACAGATAAATCTTTATCTTTTAAAGCATTAATGAGGGGATTAACCGCCGCTTCTCCTCCGATTTTTCCTAATGCTATTGCGGCAAAAATACGAACAGATAAATCTTTATGTTCTAAAGCATCAATGAGGGGATTAACCGCCGCTTTATCCCCAATTTTTCCTAACGCTATCACAGCAGAACTACAAACATATAAATCTTCATGTTTTAAAGCATCAATGAGGGGATTAACCGCTGCTTTATCCCCAATTTTTCCTAACGCATCTGCTGCACACATACGAACAGATAAATCTTTATCTTTTAAAGCATCAATGAGGGAGTTAACCGCCGCCTCATCTCCTATTTGTCCTAACGCATCTGCTGCAAAACTACGAACATCTGAATCTTCATGTTTTAAAACATCAATAAGGGGATTAACTGCCGCTTCATCTCTGATTTGTCCAAACGCATCTGCGGCACACATGCGAACAGATAAATCTTCGTGTTTTAGGGCGTTAATAAGGGGATTAACCGCTGATTTATCTCCAATATTTCCTAACGCTATCACAGCAGATTTACAAACATCTAAATCTTCATGTTTTAAAAAAATATTTAAATAAGCAATAGTCAATTTAGAACGGGTGCTACCTAAAAGTTCAATCTCAAGTTCTTTATGCAGCTTTTTCTCTAAAATCAAATCAACCGTCTTCTTCTGAAACTCTCTCTTTACCTCCCCTGCCAGTCTAGCACCCAACATCAAATCTACATCCAATGCCAATTGTACTACTTTCACCGCTAGTGCCTCGTTATCCAACAAAGCCAAAATCAACGCAAGAGGTTCTGTCCATTTGAGAAGATTCAAATAATTGTGTTTGAGTTCATCATCGCTCAAAGAAGGCAATAATCGCAGTAAATATTCTGCCGCATAATATTCTTGAAATAATTGATGATGGAATTGTATATGTTTTTCATCAACCGTTTGAATTAAATAATGCTTTAATAAATCTTGCAGCCAATATTTCGCTTTTTCGCCAGGAGAGTCAACTCTGTCTTTGAGGAACTCTTCTAAAACGTATTCCGCTTCTGTCCGAGAAATTATCAACCTTAAGTCCCTTGGCTTTTCTCCTTGCATCATTGTAAACGCTAGATGTTGCAATAACTCTGGCTTCCATTGACGCAATTTTTCTGTAACAGCCACTTGTCCTTTTAATTGGTCGAATTCTCTATCAAAATAACGAAATAACCCTCCCCGACTGTTGGGAATTTGCTTTACTCTATTAAAAACATCGCACAACATTTTTAATATTAACGGCGTTTCTCCTAATTCTTGGAGTCTATCACCCAATTGCCGCAACATTTCTTCACCTTGTTTAGGCAAATACGCTCTAATAAACGCGCGCATCTGCTCAGATGTTAAAGGTTGCATTGACAATTGCTTTTTAATTCCTAAGTCACCCCCAACTCCTAAATCGCGCGTTGTAAATATCATCGGGGTTTGGGGAAAATCTGAACGAAATTCTGCCACAAGGCGCCGCGACTCATCGGATGGTAGTTCATTTAAACCATCAAACAACAACAGTAATTTACCATCAAATAACAGGTCTTCGATTTTGTCTTCATTTAATCGCAGTCTATTTCGTTGAAAAATCTTTTGAATGAGTTGTATAACTGAAGCTGTTTCTAAGAGCCAAGAACGCAACTCAACTAATACAGGAATCACCGATGCGTTTCTCGCTTCCTCCCACAACAGATGTTGCAACGCGGTTGATTTTCCCGAACCCGGTTTACCCACTAATAACACATGCTCTCTAGCATATTTACAAATACCTTCTAACACAGGTAGACGTTCGCTGCTCTCCTTTCCACTTTGTAATTCCGCCATCAACCCCATATCAACCTGCTTACCTACTGCATCAGTCGATGTGTATAAATTCGACCAGCATTGATACTTCTCATTCTGGACGATGCTTTCAAGATACGTTGTGTAATCAGGGTTAAGAGCCATGCGGGGTGTAAGAACTCAGTATTCCTTGTTGTTTTGTTAACATCGACTTTACAAGTAGCTGGACTATAAACCCCAACGCTTGTAACTTCAACCAGCTTTCGGTAGAGTACACCCCCAGTATTTCTTATAAATTATACATTGTTAAACAATTTGAGAATGACTACCATGCAGGCACCCTCAATTCCAGAAGTCACGCACTATCAAGGCAAAATATAGATTTATGGCGCCTGATAATTCTCAAGCACACGTAAAGTCATAATAAAAACATTTTAGTTAACAATGAAATCAATATATAAATAACGGCGCCATTTGCAGTTTGTTACAAATAGCAGGCGCCGCAAGGTTTTTTAATTGGCAGCACAAACTGTACTGTGCTTGCTCGTTGCACAGTTGGGGTTTATGCGAGCGTTGTAGTTGAAGTGAGTATCAGTACATCAAATTAGTTTAGGTATAAAACTGCAATGTGCCAAAACTCAATTTACGTAGTTTGCAATCATTTTTTCTTCTTTCTTACAGCATATAAACAAACGTTCGGAAGTTTTATGGCTTATTTAGGGGAGAAATTATCCATTAGGGACGAAATTTACCCCTCCTTTCTCGGTAGTATCTACCCCTCCCAATGGGGGTTCCCCTATACCATTATGGGGGGGGGTAGATACGTGGGTGTTAGGAGGCTCAACACCGTACATGACAAGCATTCCAGCTTGGTATCGGCGTTGATCTTCGGCGGCTTGACGCGCGCGTTCTTCTTTTTGGGCGCGTTTGTTTTCCCGGTGTTTAATTACTTTCAATGCAAAGTCAAATTCTTCTTTGGATAGTGAGACGTGTTTTACCTGTTTACCTCTGGCACCTACTTTATGGTCAACTAGTTTTAATCCCAACTGTTCAAGCAGGGTTCCCAATAACCATATTGGTTCGCAGTCGGGGGGAACTGTAAACCCTAAAATTGCTTTAACGTGAGGCGCGCAGTATATAGCAAATTTGGTCATCCGCACCAAATCAGGGTCAGCAGCGGTAATTTCCTCCCCATCAATTAGCCGTTTGAGGATTTTTGGCAGTCCCAAAGTAAACCTTGCTAGCCACCTTGGCGAATAATTTCCCCAGTCCATACACAACGGCAAGTGCAACCGCTCCTGGCGGTCTTTCTCTGTGACAATGGCTGGCGGTAAGGGGAATGTTTTACCTGTGCGTGGGTCAGTAATTGTTCCTTCTGGCTCTGAGATTACTGCCTCCAATGCAGCAATGTCTCGATGTAGTTTCCCACCTTTATCTTTTGCTACTAACTCCTCAGTAACCTCCATACCGTAAGCGTCTTTGATACGGAATTTCTCGCATTCAAAAACTTCTTCTGGCTTGAGGTAATCTTTACTTTGACGCTGGCGATACTGAGTAGGAGGAATATCCTTGGCTTTGGCGACAGCGTCACAGTAAGCAGCATCCAAAGCTTTAGCAGCTTCTTTAAGACGTTCCTTTGCTAGAGCATCATCCTCGGCGCCCATTGGCATAATTGTGTTACCCATCTCTGTCAACAAGTTGCGTAAATCTGCGCGCAGGTTGTTGATTGATTGGTGGCGTTTCGCTTGTATTTGGCAGTATGCGTCTAATGCCCAGTCTTTCTCGGCGCCTCGCTTGCCAGTTTCCCGGTCAATTTTTAGCAGAAAAGCTGTCATTTGGTTGGTTTGCAGCAATCTTTCTTTGATTTTGGTGGCGTTGGTGTCCTTGTAGCCAAAAGGAGGTCTCGGTGCCACCCAAACGTCAATTGGTACTTTGGGACGGTAGCGGTACAGTTGTTGTACGCACTCGGTCGCTGTTTGCGAAACTCCGTGAAAAACGCCAAAAACGGCATCAAAATGATAATTAGGTATATCAACCCCCGTACCCAAGCTAGGGGATGTTAAAAGGGCATCTAGACTCGTTACAGCGTTAGTTATGTCTTTGATAAAGGCAACATTTTCTTCGCTGCCGGAGTTTTCGGAGTGAATCGCCCAGATTCGCAGCGACTGATTGATAGATGACGTTTTTTCGTCATCTATCTTTGGAGGTAATTGTGAGTTAGAGTCAGAATTGTCCTTCACGAAGAGCGGCATAGAAAGCGACTTTTCCAGTTTCTTAATAAACCTCTTGGAGTCGGAGACCACCATAACTTTATCACCCGTTATTAGCGCAGCCGAAATTTGGGCAACTAGGGCAGAAGAATCATTGCCTTCGTACCAAAAAACTGGGCGCCCGCCATTTTTCCACTCGTTTACGATAATTAACGGCTTTTCACGTTTTGGACGCATTGCTCGGAAGAAATTCACGGTTATGTCATCCATATGCGCGTCGGCGATAATAACTAATCGCGCGTTGTAGACGATGTATTCTAGAACTTCTAAAATTTGCGCGCGGTTTTCTCTACAAGTTTTGCTATGTAGTAGGTGGGTGAGGTACTGGCAAGCTTCATCGATAAATACGCAGTCATATTTAAGTGCGTCGGTATGGAGCTTGTGCAAGCTGTCGATGGTGATGCTGAGGGCTTTGGCTTTGGCTAAGTCTCCGTGTTTTAGCTCGTTGTACATTTGGGTTTTGAGACGTTCTGAAAGGTTTTTCAGCAAGTTAACCCGATGCCCGTTGTTGAGAAAGCGCGCTTCTGGGTTGCGTTGGTGCCATCTTGCAACCAGTTCGGTTTTAGCGGTGCCCATGTCGCTTGCTATTACTACTAGTCCAGCATCCGGTAAGTTCACAACTTCAGTTAGGTACTTGACGGTGACGCGAATATCTGCGGGATATTTATTAGTTAATCCTCGGTGGATGCCATTGAAGTAAGAACGTTTGTAATGTGCAAGTGTTTTGGCATCGTTAATAATTGCTGTTAATTCCTCGTTGGCTTTAGGACCACGAGAAAAAACAAAATCATCAACGCCTTTATCTGGACCAGGGAGTGATGCTACTTCGCAAGCGCAACCAACTGCTTCAATTGCTTCGCCTGTACGCACGGTGGCTTGATGAACAGTCCAACGAGTACTAAGTTTTGTTTCGTAGTCGAAAAGGATGATAAACTGGCGCCCTTTTTGTGCTATGTGCATGAGGTCGGGGTGCAGGCGTTCTGAGAAGTCTCTTTTACCAACCCGTCCGCCCCAAATACCTGGGAGGGGAATTGCTACAAACCCCAAACTCATCAAGCAGGCAGCTTTTTTCTCACCCTCACATAAGATTATTGGGATTTCTGGGTGAAGAATAACCCACTCCCAAAATGTGAGCGGACGCAATTTGTCTTGGAGGCGCCGAGCTAGGGAAGAGTTATACCGTTTTATTTTGTAACGCTGTGCAACTAAATCCCAAATGCAGTCAGGGACATCAAAATAGGTGACGCGGTTGGGTGTTTTTGGTGGCGATTCGTATTTGACGGGCTTACCTTTTTGCCAATCAATACGGGGAATTTCGGGTTTAAAGCGTCCCCATTCCATCGGGCGCCAGTCGTTGACAGGGTCTAAGCCGCTAATCCACATGCCTCCATGTTCGGCGTGCTGGTACTGTTTTAAGAATCCATCCGTGACTCTACCAGTATTTCGGCGCTTTATTTGCTCGGAGATAAATAAGTATGTGTAAACTAAGGCGCCTTCAATGTGGATAAAATTAGCTTCGATGAGTGCGGGGTGGATGGCACTCAGTACCGCTAGCTCGTGGTACTCGGCTTCTGTAAGGTCGTTGGGGTATAGGTTTAGAGCATTATCTTTCATCAGTCCTCACCCCCTTTGAAGCTGGTAAACCGGAGGTCTGGCAACAGTACCCAAGAGAGGTCTAGGGACAAGGGGGAGTAATTCAGTAATTGGCGAAATGTATATAGCATTGCAAAATATTGCCAGAACCGCAGAAACGGTTTTGGCAAAGTGATCTAATTACTCTATTTCTCCGCCTTGTTTTAAGAGGCTGAAACCCTTATGTAGTAAGAAATTTTCAAATGGATTGTCCGGGGATACGGGGGTTTTTGTCCGGGGATACGGGGGTTTTTGTCCGGGGATACGGGGGTCTTTGTTTTAGAGCTACAAGCTATGCTGGGTAAGCTTTTAAAGCCTATTTTTGGAATTATTTTTTTTAAAACAAAACTAAAACAGAAAACCATTCGACAACCAGCAGTAAGGTTCCCGTTCAAAAGATTGTCCTGGGATACGGGTGTTTTATCCTGGGATACGGATGGTTTTGTTTTAAAGCTAAAACCTTTACTGGGCAATGTTTTGAAGTAAGTTTTGAGGGGGATTTGTTTTAGAACAAGAATCAATCTTGGATATCTAGAAGCGTTCGGATTTGGGTTGCTAGTTCTGGATTAACGGTGCGCTCACCCCGTTCAATCAAGGAGATGAGGTTTTGGGATACGCTGAGAAAACCAGCTAGTTTAGCTTGTGTCCATCCTTTGGCAATACGCGCGTCCCTGACTTGGTTGCTGGTTACAGAGGTGTTTTGTGGCGCCGTAGCTTTGGTTTTAGACTGTGGTAGTAATTTTTTGGGTTTTGGCTTTGCTTTGGATGCTATGAGTTCCGGGATAGGGTTTGGCGGTTTGATGGTTAACTTTGCATCCAGCAGTTTCTCCAGGTAGCCTTTGGGCTTTTTATCCTTGGAGTCCGGTTTTAGCCATTCCGGGTAGGTTTCTGGGTCAAATACTACCTGCCAGCCCAGTTCCGGCAGTAGCTTTATTGCACTATCCCAGCGCAGCTTTAGGTCAAAGGCTCTGCGACGGTCTAATCGGGCTTGTTCTGTAACCGTTTTGGGGAATGCAATTTCTAATAGCTCAATTACTTTGTACTTTCCATCAAGGCGAACTCGACTGTCCAATGTTAGGTGTATGGCTAGTCTTAGGGCAAGCTCATCATGGTAGGGGTCAATTTTCAATACTTGCTGTGCTAAGTAACCAAATTGATATAAAGCTTCCCGCGATTTGGCGCCTGCTCGGTTCAAAAAATCATAAGTCCATAATCCAGGCTGTATTGTAATGTAAACTTCATCGGGATTATCTATTTTTCCTTCAAAATTAAGTTGACCGCTAACTTTAATTTGGACGTTCCACATTCTCCCTACAGGGACGCTACCTATAATTTCTCCTTTTTTATTCCTTCCCTCTACCCACACAGTTTTTACTAATAAACAATCAAGTGCAAAAGCTGTGCTAGCAATCTCTAGTAGCTTTTCTGGTTTTGGTTTTTCGTGGTTTTTATTCCAACCAAATTCTTGGATAATATCGCTTGCTTTCAGGGTGAATGTGCTTTGCCAAGGTTTCTCCTGATTCATAGTGTGTGCCGCAAAAATCAGGTGTAATTTGGCAGTTGTAAAGCCAAATTTATCAATAATTTGTTGAGCTTCATTCCAGGGAAGCATTGTAATATCCCCTGGACTAGAAACATAATGCTCAATGTAATTATTGGGGTTGCCCTTAGCTCTATGCTGTAAATAAGCTATTCCCTCGGTATCCTGGCGCCATAAGTCTTTTCTCGTATAAGCTTCCATACTAGAAAACATCAGGGCACTGGAGGGTACAGGAACTATGGGTTTTAGTTGTGATTCTGGAACGGGTACAGCTTCGGAAATTGCATTGTCCGGTACGCTTAAAGATGCTGTGTTGTTTTTTAATTCCGTTGTAAAGCTTTCTACTATCTGCGTGGCAACTTCTTCTACATAGCTAGCATCAAGCGCACGCTCTGGTTGTTCCTGTGCATCTTCTATTATCCGAATAGCCGCTTTTATAGCTATTTTCTTAATGCCTTCTGAGAAGTCACTTTGTAACACGGTTAATAATTGTTTTTTATCAAGAAGTAAATTAGGGTCAGCTTTTGTCACTAAGTTACTAAGATTGATTATACCAGAGTTATTGGGTTTACGACCATTCTGATTTTTCTGATGTTTATTGTTAATATTATTATCCTGTGACATCAAGTTAAAAAATAAAAAGTAGTAACAAGGTTTTATTTCATTGTTATGGAGATTATCGCACTAAAAAGTACCTTAAAAATTATTTTTGTGCTAGCTCTAACAACTCAAAAATATGAAATATTTCCCGTCGGTCGCGATTCACGCAAGTGTCAAAGTAATGGAGTATTTTAGCATTCGGCGCCAACGATGATTGAAAAAACGCGCATAGTTTACGATTAGCGCTTAAGCTTTGAGAGGCACTATAGGAATGATAATTGGCGCAAGCGCCTGCGTACATAGCGCGTACAAAAAAACGCTTTGCAGGCACAGTCCCACCTTTGATGCTTTGCAGCGTAGGTCGATTCTAGAAAAACCTGTCTACCTACTTCTAGAGTTGTCTACCCACTTCTTCGCTTTGTGGAGTAAGCGTTTGAGGTATTTTATTCGAGGGAAGAACAAAAAAATATTACCCGATTTTAGAGAAGTAAGTAGACAGAATGTAAGGTGATTTTAGTTCCGGTAGACAAGCTATGAGAGGCGCCGTTATCCAGTGTGTTTTCCAGCAATTTGGTTTGAGAAGTCTTTTTCTGTAAGCGCGCGCATAGCGATTATTGTATTTTGGTGTTTGCATCGTTGTAATGCTCCCGATTTTAGGTAAAATTACTCAAGGTAGTTACCCAATCAACTACCTCTAACTCGTTGTTTGCTGCAAAACGTTCTATATGTTTAACATTAGTCGTAATAACAGTAACCTTGTCATAGTATTCAAACTGCTGTAATGCTTGTGCTGCAAGAATAGCGTCGCAATCTAAGCTTTTATCATCAGATGTTGGTTTTCCTTGCTTCCTCACGAAAGCCCAAAATATAGCAGCTTGTTCAAATGTTTCTGAATCAATAGGTATTAAACTATGACTTATAAATCGGTTAAGTCGATTAATGCTTTTGTTATTATCTAACCTTATTAACTCTCGCCTGACCTCGTAAACAGAGATTTCTGGAGCTTTTAAAGCAATATTATTTTCTCGCAAAGATTGCATCCACTTTATTACTTCTGGTTTGATTTTAGGATGAGTAACCTGTGATAACGGATTAGTATCTAGTAAAATAACTTGTTGCATTTAAAAGATAAATTTTAATCTTGATTTAAAGCAGCTTCTATATTTGGATAAATTTCCTCATCATACCCTGATTCATCTTGTTGCCACTCAGAAACGAGCGCAATCATTGAATCTAAAGCTTGCATATCGCTTTGATTATTAGCCTGTTTTCCTGATGAAACAACAATGTCAATATCTTGAGCTAAATCTGAAACTTCGGTTGCTTTTATGTAAGACCCCTTGATACTTACTTGGAAATTATTAGGAACAGGATGTCTAGTTACCGTATGGTAAATAATTCGACCTGACTGAGTTGTATTTTCTTGTTTAGAAGTATTTGAGGTTTTCGATTGTATTAATTTATCAACCTTCTCTTTGACTTCTAATAATTGTTCTACGCTAAAATTATCCAACTCAGCCAGAAGTTCTGGTGATGTGTAAAATTTCATAGTTTTAAAGCCCTAAACACTCTAACTATATAGTAAAAGCCGATAAAGCTTTACGGCTACTCAAAAAGAGGGGTAAGCTACCAGCCGACCACCAACAGTATGACGAGAAACCCACCTTTGAGCCAAATTAATTGTTCTGCCAATATACAGAACGCTATTGCCATTAAGCACAAACCGGAATTGCTACACAGCGATGAAAGAACCGCGAGCGTTTGTACTCATTGCTTCATAGGGTAATATTGACAGTTTTTAAGCTCATTTTTTTTCCTGCTGCCTTTTGCTCTTGGTAGCAATTGCCTCAAGGACAATGCGCTCTACCATATTGCTGACAGTCCGTCCCTCCTCTTCAGCCCAAGCCTCTAAAGTTTCTTTCGTTTCTTCAGAGCAAGTAAACATTATCCTTGGTCTTCTTGTTGCCATCCTCAACACTTGTCTACACTCTGCTATCAGCTTACGCCTCTTACAGAGTTTTAGAAAAAGTACTGACTTGAGTTGACTAGTGTTGCCACTGTCAGCTATATTAGCATCAACAGCCTAAAAAAGTCACACAACAAAGCTCCTGATTGCCGGAAAGTGGCTTTTGGAAGGCGCCCAATCACAATCTTCTATGGTGAGAGTTCCTGTTGAGCAGGAGTTTTCATTATTTACCACATTGCGGACTGCAACCGCGTTGCAGCCAGTTTTACGTTGGGGAATCGCAAGTATCTAAAGAATTGTTACAAAACATTTGAACCATGACAGTTGAATATTCCAACTCAGAAAACTGGCTGGCTACCGTTAGCCACTGCGCCAGTTTGCGGTCAAAATCGCTAATCAGCGGTAAAGACCTGGGTGCTGGTTATGGAAAAGCGATTTACGACGACATGATGGTTGTCGTTCCCGCTGCGTACTCGCTATTGCGGAATCGTAACGTTAACCACCATGAAACCATTTCTAGTTCGGGAGCATGGGTTTGTTACGTGGAAGGTTCTCGCTCAGACCTTAAAGAAAAACAGTATTTTTGGGGAACAGCAGCTACGGCACAATCCAACCACACTTTATTGCACGAAAACAAAGCTTTAAAAGCAGAACTGGCGCTAGAAAGTATTTTGGCTGATTTAGCTATTCTTAACGTGCCAGATGGGTCGAAACTCTGGATTAGCTTGAGCAACCACAACCCCGACAGGTGGAGTGTTGAAATCAGACGTAAAGTTCAGGGAGTTCACACTTTCCAACATAAACACCCAGTTAGTCGCGAGATTGTTACTAAAACTATAGAAATTGGCATTACTGGCATTTATCCAGAAGGATTTGGCAGCATCGCTTATTGTTTGTTTGGCAATCAATCCTTACATCTGGATGCCTCTGAGATTGCTATAGCCTTAGATATTGGTTCTAGTACCTGGCTGATAACCATCTTTAACGGTGGGGGTGCAGTAATTGACCGACATTTAGTAGAAGGTGGATGTGGTGAATTACACCAAATGATTGCTGAGATGCTAGATAAGCGTAACGACTCAGATAGTTTTTTGAGTAAGGATGTAAAACATTCTCCCAACTTGGTAAACCAAGGCATATTAGCCGGAACCTTTACCTACGGGGGCAACCATTTAACTGGGAAACCATTTAAAACCGAGTATGAACAATGCCTTCAAACTTGGTGGGACACCCGGATAGAGAAATTCGCCAACTTTGTCACCAATGGCGGGTACTTGGACAAAGCTCAATATCTCGTGTGTTGGGGTGGCGGCGCCTCTAATTCTGGAGTGGGGGACAGGCTTGCTTCTTTAGGTTTCGTCACCCTGAGAGAACCCCAATTCATCAACGCTCAAGGATTAAAACTTCTAACCGAAATTACCTTGGAGGAAATAAATGAGTAATTATTCTTCACGCCGAATTACTATTAGCTACTTTGCAGCTATTGAAGCGTGCAGAATTGCTGGTTTGCCCCTGGATATTCCACCACAGGCGTTAGCTGGGGCAGTTGAAAAACTAATTTTCCAGTTTGAGAGTGATAAACAACCCTCAAGCCAGCCAAAAGCCGAACCGCCTAAAACTCAGATGGTAGAAGCAAACAAAAACGCACTCGCCGCAATGGTAAAGGGATATGCTGCCAAATAAGAGACGATTCCACCTGGAATGCTTGTTTTGAGGACGATTGCCCCAGTTTGCCGACCTAAGCAATCGCCTCAAAACCCGATAACGGAGCTACCTACCGCCGCAATAGAACGATAGACAACAAGGAAATTATCTCATGAGTAGCAATAATCCTGACTGGCGCATCACAGTCAACAACCACCCCGAACTCGAAGACCTGCGGACATATCATTTCGATGACGAAAGTGATGTTGAGAGTTTTGCCCAAGGTCTGCTGTGCGAAGGCATTACAGAATTTTCTCTCTACCACAAAGACGGTGAGGAGTGGGTAGAGCAAGAAACCAACCCCTACGATTTTTTTACAACGATTGATGATACCCCTTTCCCACTCGCCCACGGGCAGCTATTACCAAATCTCTCAGGGGATGTGGCGCCAGAAATCATCTGGAGTTTAGCACAGGGCGACAAAAACGCACTTAATTCGATTGATAACGAGCCAGCTCGTGAGAAAGCCGAGCGTATTTTTGAGCTTTTGACTCTATCAGGTGCATGGGACGAGCCAGAGTTTTTATCACAAGAAGGTTGTGGGGAAATGTTTGGGGACGAGGCGCCGTGGAGATGGGAAGGCTCTGACGGTATCTCCGGTATCGAAATAGACACCAGAACGCTCGAAGAATTTGAACTGTAAAAACTAGGGGGAAAAGTATGAGACTTGGGCAGCACATAGAAACTGGGTTAACGAACTTGGGTTCGGCGTTGGAGCGTGTCAAACAAAACGATATAGATTGGCAGCGCGAGAGCTACCAACTAGGGCTAATTAGCGATGAGGACAAGATTCGGGTACTGACGCAGGAGCTTTACCGAAAAGCCCATGTTGGAAGAGATACAAGTGATTTACGCGCGGTAATAGAAATGATTTCAAATCGGGTTAAAGACGAGCGCGCGCGTCGTCACTCGTTACCTAACCAACTTGATGCAATTGCTCGCAGTGTAATTGGTTTGTTGCTGTTAGCAGCGCTTGGAAGTTACGCGGTGGCGCCAGTTTGTAACAGTTCACAATCACGCTTTTGTAAGGATGCTCGGCGTATACCAAGTGCCATTAATAGGTATTTTTCTGAGCCAAAAGCAGTTCCCGGATATGTTCAACAAAACAATATTCACATCGACCAAAACTGAGAGAGAAAATCATGACTTATCAAGACCCTAAAATCAAAATTCACGTTGCGGCGCCTGATGTTTCCCGTGCTTCTCAAACCATCTTTGGGTTAGATACCGATGTAATTATTAAAGCCATGATGGGCGATGAGTCGGCTACTACCTACTTAGCTGACTACGCCAACATGACTATGAAGGCGCGGAAGAACATCAAACCCGTGCTGAAACAGGCTGCAACAATCTACGACGGCACAAAGGATATTAACCAAGCGGTGCTGTACCTGCTCAAATCGGCAGCAAAAAACGGGGGTCAAATTGTCCAAATGAAAGGGCAGGGGCTGGTTTTAAACAAGCAGTGGATGAACTTTCTGGAGCAGCAAAAGCAGAAAGTAACTAACGACCTGACCGAAGTTGATGTCAAACACGCTCAACAGATGAACCTTTTAACTGCCCAGCATCAAGTTAACCTGCGGCTGGGGGACATTGCCTACCGTGACAAGCTTACTAAAATGGGCAACTCCGCACAGCAGAAACTAGCTGCAATGCAGTCCCAAGCTGATAAAGAGTATGAATCTGCGAGACTTGCAGCAATTCAACGTGACGGTAGCCAAGCCAACTTAGGCACCATCCCCCAACGCACTTTACCTGGTTCGGTTGGTGGTGTTAGCGGTGGGTTTAATTTGTCGGGTATCACTGGCGCCATTGGTGGTTTCTTTCGAGGTGTCGGTAACTTCTTCGGGCGCCTAATTCGCTCGCTATAAAAACAATTCCCCCTGGTAGCTCAATCTGCCAGGGGCAAGAAAGTGAATTCTTACCACCCCAAATGGAGGTCGAGATGAAACGATTTGAAAATTTGAATGATTTACTTAGTTCTTTATCTGACATTGAGCTTGGGCAGTCCCTCTCTTTTATCGATGACGATTTTAATAAGTGGCTACTTGAAGTCGAAGAGGACTGGATAGCGATTGATGATTCGATTCCAGAGGATGATTTAACCTATGAAGACGTTGAATTTTACCCACGTAGCAAATTATCGGTAGAAGATTCGTATTTATCGTTTACCTCAAGCGGCGAAAGCATAGAAGACTCCATCCTCTCCGTTCTTTACGAGGCGGATTTAATCGATACAAGCACGCTTAACAATTTCAACCCTTAACTTCCTGCTTTATGCAGAATCCACAAGATGACATACTATTGCAGCTATTTCAGCAGCAATCGTCCCAGGTTCAGCCAACTGAAAAGGAGGCGCCGGAAAGCTTTACAGAAGTTACCCCCAAAGACAATGCACGGGTTGAGGGGTTTCTAGATGCCCTTTTTAAAAACGCTAATACCCTCGCCGTTGCATCCAGTACGTGTACGGTTGGCTCAATTATGGCAGGGAGCTTCGCGGTCGCGCGGATTATCGCCATCCCTGCCTACGTTTGTACCATTGGTTACTCTGTTGCAGTGATGACCTCGGTAATTGCAGCATTTGAGCAGTTTAGCGGCGCCGTATCAGAGAAAGGTTTCAGCATTGAGCTAAATCCGGACTTCTGGAAGTCGGTAAGTCGTGCCACAACCAGGGGTAAAAGTAGCAAAGCTGTCACCAGCCGCCACACGACGGCTGTAATCATTATCATAACTGAATTTCAGGAAAA
>NZ_RSCL01000069.1:0-328 GCF_003991905.1 Dulcicalothrix desertica PCC 7102
CAGGTTTGGCATTGACGGCAGTAAAACTGATTATGGGTTCGAGAAGTAATGACGACGAGCCACTTGAAGATTGGACAATATATTTTTTAGCTCAACCTTTTGGGAGATGGCTTGTTGCACTGGGGGGAGTAATGGTAATTTGTGTAGGAATTTCTTTTTTGTTTCAAGCATACAAAGCAAAATTTCGTCGCGAGTTAAAACTTGACGAAATGTCTTATCGTGAAAGAACTTGGGCTGTTTGCTTAGGCAGATTTGGAATTGCTGCTCGTGGCTTTGTTTTTGGTATCATCGGCATTTTTTTAGTTTTAGCAGCTATTCAAGTTGATGG
>NZ_RSCL01000069.1:338-14608 GCF_003991905.1 Dulcicalothrix desertica PCC 7102
AGATTGCCAATTTATAGTTACAGCAAATTTGGCTCTTGCGTAATTAGCGTGCTAAATTTTTTAAAAAATAAGCTTGTAATCCTTACAGGGATTATATTAAAGCTGGAAGTATTTTACCGATGCAAGAAGATAGGCAATTAATTCTTCATATTTACCCAACACTAGAAAACACGGAGAATTTATCTTTAACCCCTACTTCATCCTTTTGCATTTACAGCGATGCAGGAGATGGATATGGTAAATGGCGCCTGGATAAATTCCAAATGCAACAAAATAAGAATAGCTTGGAAGTAATTTGGGAAGAGGAAGGAGATTACGATTTTGCTTACACTAGTGTGGTAGTTCAAGTGCATAGAATCCAGTTACAGCAAGCTTGGGTGGATGAGAAAGAAGTCATAACTGAGGGGCAAAAGTTTGAGTGCGCGAAATTTAGTAAAATTCGAGTTTCAAATTAACTAGTCAAGTGAAGGCATAGGCTTATGTTATACGAATCAATCGCAAATTCCTTAGTTGAAAGTGTTAATGCTGATAAAGAAACACTTGCTTACACGATGGTAATAGATACGATAGCTGATGCAAATGATTCTAAAGAAGCAAGGAAGATTCTTATCCAATGTATTAAGGGGCAAATTTCAGACCCCGATGCAGAGGAAAGATTAATAAATCATATAAATGATGCTCCGCAAAAATTTGAATTAGATATAATGCGGTTTAAAACTTTGGATTTTGAGAGAAGGTATCTTGCACTAAACGAGCAATTAAAAACTACTACTTCCCAAATGGATAAGTATAAATCTCAGGTAAACAGGTACAAATTAAGCGCTTGGATGCCAACCATTATTGCAATTATTTTCCTTACCTTGGCTGGTACTGCTACTCGCTTTGCAATTGGGGCTAATAGCTCCTTAACCGTAGCCAAAGCAGAGCAAGAAGAACTATCACAAAAATATTTGCTTTTGAAGACTAAGCATGAAGACTTGAATAAAGAGTTGGCAGCTTTACAGTCACAAAATCAACAGTTGCTAAAAGGAAACCAGGAACTAGAAAAAGCTTTTGAACCTATTAAATATTTGCATAACTGAGGTCAAAAACTACGTCGCGCTTAAGTTATTACTTCGAGCGTAGTTAAATTATGTCTAAAGTCGTAATTTAGTGTGTAGTAAAACTTTTCCACCAACTTTCCACTATTGAGGTATATATTAAAAGTGCGTTTATTTTTAAATGACTATTAATGCAATTTTTAAAATTTAGTTAATGTTTAAAAATAAATAATCCTAAAAGGTTTTTACGCCCTTAGTACACCTTAATACATGAGCTTTACTATCTATTTTTTAAGTTATTTACAGCAAAGTTTGATGTAATACCTTGATGAATAGCTCAACAATTTAAGCAATTATTTCATAGTTTTTAACGGAGGAACTCATGATACATCAATTGATTACTAATTTTAGTGGCAAGCGCGCACGTGAATGCCGTAGACCCTTTCAAGTTGGAACTATTACGCTTGCATTAACGACGATGTTTTTGGGTGCTGCTTGCACTAACAACCTAGAAGCAAGGCGTGCTGAAGGAGAAACTAACGTCACGGCAGAAGAAGTAGCTGACAATACAGTCCAGCTGGTTGGTAAAACTGTAACTATCAGAAGCCTACCTGTAAGAAAAATTAGCCCGACTACATTCACCGTTAGCGACCAACAATTTTTTGGCAGCGAGCCAATTATAGTTATAAATGCCACAGGAAGTGTGGCGCCGTTACCAGAAAACGTTGACTTACAAATCACAGGCCCAGTCGCTAACCTTGTAGTCGCTGACATTGAGAGACAGTATGGTTTGGACTTAGACCCGACTTTGTTAGTGGAATATGAAAATAAGCCAGCGATTATTGCACAATCAATTGCTTTAGCACCGAAACCAGGGGAAATCAGCAGTAATCCAAGTGCATACTATAACAAGGTTATTGCCGTCCCAGCAGAAGTTGAGAAAATCGTTGGAGATAATTCATTTACCCTTGATGAGGATAAACTAATTGGCGGGCAAGACTTGTTAGTGGTAAATCCAAATCCAAAAGTACCTATTCGAGCAGATGAAAGAGTTGTTGTTACTGGTGTGTTACGCCCCTTAGTTATTGCGGATATTGAAAGAGAGTTTGGTTTCAATTGGGATACTGGTTTTGAAAGACAGTTGGAAGTAGAGTATAAAAATAGACCAGTATTAATCGCTCAATCTGTATACCCATCGGCGTTAGAAAGAAGATAGTAAGTAGAAGATAGAAGGCATAAGAATTTTTATTGTACTGCAAACCGTAATTGAAGAAAGAGATGTGCATTCATGAAATAAAGTTTTTTCATGAATGCTTTTAAGAAATGAACACTGATTGTCGTTTTAGATAGCGACAGCCAGTGTTCATCATGAGTGAGCTACTTATGCAGCCATTGATGTAGCCATTTGTCGGCAAGAATCTGCACAGCGACGGCAAGATTGAGCGCAGCGTTTGCAATGTTCGCTGTTATGTTTTTCGCATTCAGCAGCACAACGGTTACAAGCTTCAGCACAGACACTACACATTTGAGTGTGGAGAGCAGAATTACGAGACATGAAACGCGCGCAAAGGGTGCAAGTATCAGCACAGTCTTGGCATAGCTTGATACATTGAACCATCATTTGTACCATGTCGCTGCTAAGACCCGCACTTGCACAATATTCGCAGTCACGCAGGCAGTCAAGACAGTTCTGAATGCAGGTTTCAAGCTGGGATTGATGAGTTGTTGTAGTCATTATTTGACTCCTAAATTGATAAATCTTACATAAGGCAGTATTTATGCCTCTTTGTCGCTACAGTAAAAAATTGCTAGCTATAGTTACGTCTTCCTAATGGCATAAGAAATATTTGTTACGAATGGAATAGAAAAATTTCATGTTGATTTCATTTGTGTATGCATGACTATTTATTTTAGATTTTTTGTCGTTTCGGTAACAGGATTTCATGTATATTTCATTTCAATGTGAAAAAGTATATATACAGCAACCTGAGCATTTAGCAATTATTGGTAGTAACCAGATAGCTGTAAAGTTTGCTGGAAGCATGACCGGTTTCATCTCAGGTTGGTAACTTAAGCAGGGTAAGCGCATCTAATTTTGTGCTTCAGGATACAGAATATTTTCCTAAAGTATAGAGTGATGCATATATTCATTGAAATAGTAGATTGAAGAGCAAATCGGGCTAATATCTAAGAGATGCTATAACCTCGTTATAAGGGACGACACCAGCGACTGCATGACTGATTTGTTGAGCAACGCGAGGGTTCTGTTTCATCAGCCAGATCAGCAGGTAATTCATGAATGAAAATTTTCTGAACGCTTTGATGCCTAGACCCGCACGCAGATCGGCTTCAAAGTGAGATTCGTAGAGATACTGCCAATTGTCTGCTGCAGCATCGGGACTGTTGCCCATGTTAATGGCTTGTGCAACATGGAAACCACTTTTGACTGCATTCGCAATTCCCTCACCTGTTAACGGATCGGTTAGATTTGCTGCATCTCCAATCCTAAGAATTTTTCCATCAGCAACCTTATTTCCTTTCTTAGCAGTCGCCAGAGGAAATACCTTTGGAGGTTGTTGGCTCACCACCTTACTTTGCATCTGTCGTACAATTTCGTTGCTCTGGATAAATTGCTTAAAAAGTTGAATAATATTGGTGTTTATTTTCTGATATTCATCTAACCAAACTCCAACCCCAACATTGAATTTAATAGAGTCCTGCTGCGTAGAAACTGGAAAAATCCAGCCATAGCCATTTACTCCCAAGCTGCGGTCAAAGTGAATTTGAGCTTCAGTTAACTCCTTTTGGGATAAATCTTGCCGATTGAGAGTCCAATAAGCACGAATAGCGAGAGCATTCACCTCGCCTGCATAAACGCCACGTGCATCAATAATAGTGTCAAATGCATCATACAACCCCTGATGATGCCAATTATTTTTGTTAATAGTCTGAGTCATAAAATTACATCCTGCATCAATTGCTTTCTCATAAAGTAGTTGATCGAACACAAGTCGAGGAATGCAATAAGCTTCAAGTTTTGTCGTTTCACTATGATAAATTTGATTAGAAACTCCCAGAAAAAAACGGTGAATGGGAGCATAGTCCGAAGCCAATTTTCTAATATCCTGCGGGTAAATTCCCATGATCGATACTGCTTGGATGGATTCAATGCTAATGCCATCGCCGCATATTTTGTCTTTAGGAAAACATTTTTTGTCAAGTAGTGTAACATCATGCCCACTTCTTGCTAAATGATATCCAGCTGAACATCCTGCTGGATCTGCACCAACAACCGCAATTTTAGACATAGTTAAACCTCAATGAGACATAAGTAAACGACTCCGGAAGAAAAAGGATGCTGGATTACCACCCAAATGAATCAATTGTTTTGCTATATTCTGAACTTCCTGTTGCTTTTTGACTTTCTTGTTCGAGAGGTAAACTCCTAATAGCGCTTGATTGATCAATTGATGAAACCGAGTATGAGGTAATTGAGAAACGCTTCGCATTGCATTTTTAATAAAATACTCGAATCGTTCAACTATTTCATCGTTGTTTTTGTAATAAAAGCAAAAGTTTAAATCTCCATTAATACGATCCTCCTCCTGGTCAATTAAATAATCTAGTAAGATATGTAATCCTTGAACCCACGGAAAGTAACTATTCTTAACCTGAAGAGTAAGCTCATCGGATAAATTCCGGTCGAATGCATAAGCCACCAAACAAAAAATTCCCAGAGTTGATCCAGCACAAGCAGAAAATTCATACCAGCGAAGCGGAGGAAGATTTTCCTGGTGCGAACAAAACCAAGTCTTTAATCGTGGAACCCGCTCGTCAAGCTTGACATGCTTATGAACTTGCAAATCGCAGTAATAATTTGCTAGTTCATGCAGTGTCGGCGCAATTTTTGAATAATTCGATACTTTACGCAATACTAACTGGCAAGTTCTAACCAATTTTTGTAGATAACCACCATCTGCTTGATCGTCCCGAGCCCAATAATAATTTGTGTCTTGTGAATCTAGCATAAGCGCATGAACCATCGATTCATGTAAGGCGCGGAAATCTTTGGGATCGAGCGAGTTGCTGCGATCGCACAAATTATCTAAGTAATCACTAATGGTTTGATAAGCAACGATAAATTCGACCGCTTCCTGCCAATGGCTCATGGCAAGTAATCCGTAGATTGAGCCACCTTCACAGTGGAATTGTTTGTCTTCAATACTTGCACAGGCTTGCTTCCGAAGTTCTAAATTTGGAATTTGCTGCGCTTGAATCTTCCAGTGATTTAAGTAATTCCGAACTGCTGGAAATACCTTGAAGTAAGTTTCTGACATCAATCCCCAAGGAGAAACTGGAATATACATAAGTTGTTAGTTATGATAAATTTCTTATATAAATATTCTTGTACATTGGCATTTCATGCTAAATTTTATACTGCCAATTTACTGTTATATCTATGTCTTCAATAGAAAAACTTTTGGGAGCTTAAGTACTCTTCCATAGCTTTTCGCTCCTGGCAACAAATTTTAGGTTAAAATTTAATAATTGCGGTTACGACAATAATATACTATCCAATAATCACTACTTGTAACTCTCTCTTTGGATTTATCTAAATGTTTTACATAGTCATACATAAGTTAGAATAACTATAAGATTTTTTGTGGTAGTCAAATATATCTAAAGGATTATTTTTCAATAAAGATAAATTATTGGACTTTGGACAAAATAGTAAGTTTGCGAACAATATTTGTCGCTATTAATTGATTATGGTTTATTTTTTTGCATAGCTCCAGCCAAAATTAACGATACATTCTGAAACACCATTAACAGAACTAATTGCTTCTTCAATACTGCGCGCGCAACTCGCACAACTCATACCGCGTAGTTTTAAAGTCGTGTTCTCCATTCTTGTGACTCCTTAGTATATGAGTATTAAATTGATATGAAAGCGTTGCTGATATTACAATACGAATTACCTTCAGCAACGCAAAAATTAATTAGCAAGACGGAAGAATCCAATAAAGTCATGCAACAGAGTAACCAGCTGTTGTGATAGCTTGTTTGATTGCAACCTCAGATGCTTTGGTTTCAACGTTAACCAATTTTGTTTTTGGGTCGGTTTGAACCTCAGCAGTCGGGTCAATAGTCTTTATGGCATCTGTAATTGTGGCGCCACAAGCAGAACAAGCCATGTTTGGAACTTTGAGTTGAAGTGTCATGTTAATCACACGAGTTATAACTAATGCTATTTTGAATTCTCCAGTGCTCCAAGCGCTTGCTAAATTTTTCATCAATCGAACTATATTTGCTAAAGTTAACTGTTACGTATTGAGCCAAATTAGTTTGAGTAATTAGGTTTACGCAGTTCTTAATTACACCTTCTGATTAGAAGGTGGATTGGCGCAAAAATTGTTTGCTACGATATACTTCAACAAAATCTCCGTGCTAATATTTCATATAAAATAATCGCTGTTGTTTGCATGAAGAAAGAAACATTGCCGGAAGCGCTTCTAAGACTTGGCTTGTTGTATCAAAAGATTAAACACCTCGATGTTGAAACAAAAACTAAAATAATGGCTGACCCGTCGCTACTACCCCAGTATGTCAACGAGCGCAACCTCGACAATATCGCCGTTTAAAACCTTGACGTGTTTAACGAATTTTTTATACAGTTGGCTCTTAACTTCGTCCGGAAGAGTCTTGAAGAACTCGTAATCATTAAACGATTCCCTGAGTTGATTTATTAAGTGATTACTGACAGTTACACCATGAGTCTTCTTTTGTTGCAACTGTTGAATTTTTAATATAGTTCTCCGTACCGCATCCTCAATAATTTCATCCTGTGGCATTTTCTGTAAATTTTCTAACCGAGCCTTTAATTCAATAATATCAGGTGTTTCTTCGATAGTTGGTTGATTGTTAATAGTGTAATTCTTTAATTCAATAGCCCTTGCTGTTAAAGCACTATCAACAGCTTCGATAACCTTCTTTAATGGAACCGCTGTTTTATTATCACATTCTGCATCACCATAAATTCTTCGACGTTTACAGCGGATTCCATTAGTTTTTTTTCGGTCGTGAACATAGCACTTATACCCGCAACAACCACAGATTATTTGCCCTGACAATAAATAGCGACCAACGCTGTTTCTATTATTACCACCTTCAAAATTTTTTCCCCAAAGATTCTTATTCTCTGATAACTGCACTTCAATCTGTTCATAAACTTCCTTTGATATTAAAGCTGTGTGAGTATTTTCTCGGATATCCCACTTTGACGAATCTATGCGGCTTTTTCTAACGCCGTACCGAGTGTGACCTCTTAATACTGGATTTCTGAACCACTGTCTTAGTCCTGGCGGTGAGAACTTAACATCATATTTCTTTATGAAATATTGGACAGTGTTTCGTAACGACGCTTTATTCTCTAAAAAGTATTCAACGATTTCTGCGGCGATAGCCCAGTGAGTTTTACCGGATTTATGTAAAGTCATATCCGGTTCGTTTTTCTCATCGATTCTTACATAGCCGAACGGTGGTTGTGGACATGCTTTGTTCTGTTCGCGGAAATACGCTAGTCCATGCTTTACTCTATTTTGAAGTAATCTAGATTCAAATTCTGCCAAACCTGCCATTTGGTTTAGTGAGAACCAACCGAAGGGTGATGACGAATCATCAACTGGTGCATCAAGGATAATAAGCTTTACGTTTAATTCCTCGAACAAAGCTATTGTTTTACTTATTGTTATTACTGACCTTGCAAGTCTGTCAACACGAGTTACAATAACTTCCTGTATTTGACCCTCACGGCACATCGTTAACATTTTATTAAATTCCTTTCTATTGTCGCTTCTCCCTGATTCAATATCACTAAAAATTAACACGGCGCCAGCTTTGTTTATCCGAGATGTTTGTTGCTCCAATGCATCTTCTTGCTCGCCCGTTGACACTCTCACATAACCAACTCGCATCGACTTGCCCCATTATCAATGTCAGAGCAGTTTACCACAAAAAGTGGACGTGTAAAGCCTTCACTTGTTGGATTCGCAAATTATCTTGTACCTTTAATGATAGGCGCCCGCGATATGGCATTTCCTCGCCTAAACGCAGCAGCTTTCTGGATGGTACCCGTTGCGGGTCTATTATTAATGGTGAGCTTCTTTGTACCGGGTGGCCCTGCACAAGCTGGTTGGTGGTCTTATCCCCCAGTTAGTACCCAAAACCCTACAGGAAACTTAATCAACGGTGAATTTATTTGGCTGCTTGCAGTGGCAGTTTCCGGCGTATCTTCTATCATGGGTGGTGTAAATTTCGTTACAACCATCGTCAAAATGCGGGCGCCGGGAATGACCTTCTTCCGTATGCCACTGTTTGTTTGGGCAGTTTTCAGCGCGCAAATTATTCAGTTATTTGGATTACCAGCATTAACAGCAGGCGCCATAATGCTACTGTTTGATTTAAGCGTTGGTACAGCATTCTTCAATCCAGATAAAGGTGGAAATCCAATACTCTTTCAACATCTGTTCTGGTTTTATTCGCATCCAGCAGTCTACGTAATAATACTGCCAATTTTTGGTATTTTCTCGGAAATTTTTCCAGTTTACTCGCGCAAGCCGTTATTTGGATACAAAGTAGTTGCGATTTCCTCATTAATGATAGCCGCAGTGAGTGCCTTAGTTTGGATTCACCACATGTACGCCAGTGGCACACCAAATTGGATGCGAATGGTATTCATGGTATCGACAATGTTTGTATCGGTACCAACTGGTATTAAAGTCTTCGCATGGTTAGCGACAATTTGGGGCGGTAAAATTCGACTTAACACACCAATGTTATTTGCCTTGGGTGGCTTAATAATGTTTGTGTTTGCTGGTGTAGTGGGAATTATGCTCTCCTCAGTTCCCATTGATATCCATGTTAATAACACTTATTTCGTCGTCGGTCACTTCCATTATGTTCTCTACGGAACCGTCACGATGGGCTTATTTGCTGCCATCTACCACTGGTTCCCTAAAATGACCGGACGTATGTACTACGAAGGTTTAGGTAAACTACACTTCTGGTTAGCCTTCATTGGTACCAACCTCAACTTCTTCCCAATGCATCCCCTAGGTTTACACGGAATGTTACGCCGAGTCGCATCATACGACCCCGAATACACATTTTGGAACGTTATCGCTAGTATCGGCGGCTTCATACTTGGCATGTCAACATTACCGTTTATCTTAAACATGATTAGTTCCTGGATAAACGGAGACAAGGCGCCAGATAATCCTTGGCGCGCAATAGGTCTAGAGTGGTTAGTATCCTCCCCACCACCCGTTGAAAACTTTGAAGAAATCCCCGTAGTAGTATCACCACCCTACGGTTACGGCATGAACGAACCCCTAGTCGCAGGCGCCGCACACCAAGAATAACGTAGGGGTGGGTTAACGTTCACCCGCCCCCATCAACCAATACCGCCCCATCAACCACTACCAATCATGGAAACCTCAATAAAAACCCATATACAGGCGCCACATGCCCACGAACACGACGAAGAAGGAAATAAACAATACGGCTTCGTAGTATTTCTACTTTCAGAAAGTGTAATCTTTCTAAGCTTCTTCGCAGCATACATCGTCACCAAACTCTCCACACCAACCTGGCTACCTACTGGTGTATCAGGTCTAGAAATAAAAGAACCAACAATCAACACAGTTATCCTAGTTTCAAGTAGCTTTGTTATCTACTTTGCAGAACGCGCATTATTACGTCATAACCTCTGGGGATACCGGATATTTCTGCTATTAACAATGCTCATGGGTAGCTACTTTTTATACGGTCAAGCAGTAGAATGGGGTGGCTTAGAATTTGGTTTTACCACAGGCGTATTCGGTGGTTTATTTTACCTACTAACAGGTTTCCACGGATTACACGTTCTGACAGGTATTATCTTACAAACAATAATTCTCGCACGCTCATTCATTCCAGGTAACTTTGATAACGGTCACTACGGAGTATACGCTACCTCACTTTTTTGGCACTTTGTCGATGTAATTTGGATTATCTTATTTATCCTAATTTACGTCTGGCAATAAATAACCGTAGGATAGGTGTCTCACCTGTCCTACCATATCTTTACAAACTATTAATAAATATTACGCCAAACGGATATATTAATTACTCCTGATGGCAGATAGTCAAATTATAAATTTTAATATAATTTTAATGCTAAGGCTTATTTGCAAAGAATAGCTTTTTGCAATCAGATTTAATTCAGAAATTCAGAGGAAAAATAAACTAATGGCATACGTTAATCAGCCTACAGGTGATTATGTTGCTAACCCTGTAGTTGCAGATAGAGTTGGCGATTATCATGACCGTGTTCGATGGGGTCCAATTATTTCAGGTTTGGTAGTTGCTCTTGCTACTCAACTCGTTTTGAGTGCTTTATTTGCAGCGATTGGGGCAGGTAGCGTTGAAAATTCAGGCGCCCCCAGAACAATTTCGTCCGATGTTGCCTCGAATGTAGGCATTGGGTCAATTATTGGTTTATTAATTTCTTTATTCACAGGTGGTTGGGTGACTGCTCGTGCTTGTGGCCCAATGAGCCGCAGTACAGCTATTCTTAACGGTGCAATTTTGTGGGCAACTACTTTAGCACTTAGTTCTTGGTTAATAGCAAGTGGAGTATCTGGTGCTTTTGGTGTTGCCGCTTCTAATGCAGGTGAGGTTATCAACCAAGTTCAGCAGCAAGGTAACTTGAATTTACCTGCAAATACACCGAATGTAAGCGCTCAACAAACCCGTGAAGCTGCTGCGAATGTACGTAGTGGTTTGTGGTGGTTTGTTTTAGGTTCTTTGCTGGGTTTACTCGCATCAATAATGGGAGCTGTCACCGGAACTCGCAAAGCCCGTGTCTACCAATAGATTTCAAGTTTTTGCTTATCAACAGGACTTATGCAAAAAACCAGGTTTTTAACATTTCATGCGTAAGTCCTGCTTAATATTCTTTCACCAATATAGATGCTTAGAAGGCGCCAATTTGAAATAATCAAGCAGGCGCCAATTGAATTGTGATTTTTCTAACATTTGTGGAACGAGATTATGGTCTCTCATATATCTACAAGCATTGCTGTGATTACCACAGAAAAATATTTCTGCCACTGTCATCTGTTGTAATAGTTTCTGCATCACTCATGCCCCTACGGATATCATCTTCATGCCCAATAGCCTTCAACAAGTCGTCGGGGAAGCGCATAGATAGCAATTATTTCGTGAACGCATATGCCCCTCCAAATTATTCTTCTGGAGGGGATTTTATTATGGTTGGGTACCCTGTGATACGAGGTGTCCTTGTTACCTCGTGAGTAACTAGCAACTCGGGTTAATTTGAATATTTGCTAACACTTTTTTCCTGTACCAGCTAGACGGTTAACATGTCAATATTACTCCCACGATTTACTTCTTCGCTAAAATACGGTAGCAAGCTGGAATTTACAAAAACCATGCCATACAACAAGTTCACATTACGCAAGGTAGTTCAAGACTTTTCGCTTATGATTGTGGAAGGTGACACGTTTATTCCCGAACTAGAATCGGTTGCGCCGAGTGAGTTGCTGCGTGAAACTTTGGCGGATAGTTTACCTTGGGCAATTGCGGTAAGTAGCGAGAAGGCTAGGTCGGAGGCAATTATTACGCCAATTTTGTTGGAAGTTCGACGACGGTTAAATCGGCAGGTAAGCGTGTTCTCTGGCGAAGATTTTACGGTGGATGTGGAGGCAGAATTGAGCGGACGTTGTGATTTTCTGGTAAGTAAATCAGCGGAGCAGTTATTTATTAAAGCACCTGCGGTGATTATTGTCGAAGCCAAGAAAGAGGATACTAAGTCTGGGTTAGGGCAATGTGCCGCAGAAATGGTTGCAGCACAGATATTTAATGAAATGGCTTCTTCATCAATATCGGTGATTTATGGTTGTGTCACCAGTGGAACGGCTTGGCGATTTTTGAAGCTAGAAGGACAAACCTTGACAATCGATCTGGCGGATTACCCCCTGCCACCTGTAGATCGGGTATTGAGTATTTTGCTGTGGATGCTGCGTTAGGTGTTCAAGATGTAGCAAGTAAAGTTTTTATATATCGCTGCACGAGGTATCGTTGCTGCGGAGCGTGAAACTGTTCGGGGTTGATGACTACTCCTGTTCCAATGCCATCAACTAGGGCAATAAGTGCATTTGCTTCTAAGGTTAAATCAAGTGATTACAAAACGAAACATTGGTTAAAAGCTGTGCTTATTGGATATCATTAAAGGGAAGACAAGATACCAAAAACGATAAAACTGTAACTATTGAAATCCCAGGAGAAAATGTATTGACACCTGATGTATTACTAAAGCTAGTAGAAGATGAAGCAGATAACAAAAATAGATTATTATCTTTAAACGAGCCATTTGAATAAACCATAAGGTAACAAAACTGTCTATAAATGATTATAAATATTATAATATTGACTCTTTATATCCATATAAAGTGGTTACATCCACGCGAAAAGCACGGATGGAATAAAGTTAGGGAAGCGGAATATATATCCGTTTGGATATACGATAAGCATAATAAAAAATTTGGCAAGTTTGTGCCTACTTCTGATGATTTTGTTGATTATAGACAGAGAACAATTTAAATTTTAGAGACCATTCAATAAGTAGAAGACCGTTCGATCTTTGAAATTTGTAAGGATATTCAGGATATACCTTTACCAAGTGCTACTTGAAGTAGAAAATTGGGACATAACTATTTCCGAACTCTTAATCTAGATACAATTTTACTGTATTTTTTCTATAGCACTTGAAGTTCTAATTGCATCAGCTAAAATTTTAATAAAGCTGGCAATTGGCACTGCCAAGAATAATCCTAACGGCCCTGCAAATCTGGCGCCTAAGAAAAGCGAGATTAAAAGCCAAAAAGGGTTTAAGCCAACCAAGTTACCTAAAATACGGGGAGCTATTAATGTTTCATTTATCTGACCAAGTATAACAGTCACAAGCAAAACTTTGATTCCGACCCAAAAATCTTGAATAGTTAATATTAAACCTATTATTGCAATGCTGGTGGCGCCTCCTAATGGTATTAAGCTCATAATTCCAATAACCACTCCAAACAGCAAACCAAAAGGTACATTTAACAGTAAGAATGCACTAGTTTGTAAAACTGTCAAAATTGTCGCAATAATAAATTGACCGGAAATAAAATTTTCAAACGTTTGCCGTAGAGAATTTTGTATTTGCTCTCTCCACCATAAAGGCAACCAAGTTAATAAACCTTGCCAAACTCTGTCACCGCTTAAAGTCAACACCAGCGTGAAAACAAGGATTAAAAATACATTCGCAATACTACCAAGAGTCTCAAAAGCAACATCAAACGCCCGACTTGCAATCACTTGTACTTGACGAAGCAACTGTTCGCGCTCACTGAACAGTAAGCCCATCTAAATTTATTGGTAGCTGTCGAGCTTCGACCCAAGCATTGAGAACATCTACTTGCTTGTCAATTAATTCAATCCAATGGGGCAAATTAATTAGTAATTCGTTAGCTTGTAGAATAATTTCAGGCACCAACGTTAGTGCGAGAGCAACTAAACCAACTAGGGCGCCTACAAATACTATTACTACAGCCAATACTCGCTTTAGACCCAGTTTTTCTAAAAACCCAATTGGATAATCTAGTAAGAATGCAAACAAAATAGCTAGAACAACTATTGTAGTTAGAGGTTGCACTTGTTGTACGAGTATAAGCAAAAGCCAGCCGTTGAGGAATAGCATTGGGAAAAACAGCCCCCAACGGAATTCAGACGGAATTAGTGCAATAGCTTTCTGTATCATTTGCAATAACTACTAGATAAAGTATGATTAATTATAAATACTATACCATCTAGACGGTATAGTTAAAAATTTACATTGAAGAATTGTTTGTAATTAGTTTGGTTTAATCATTTATTAAAATCTAAATTCGCAATAGAGCGCAGGAGATATTCGTTAAAATCATGAAGTTCAGAGGGTGTAAAATTTGAGAAAAAGCGTGCTTCGGTTTCATCTACTATATTGTCACCTTCGCGCAAAAGCTCCTCACCACGCTCAGTCAGATAAGTCTCTAGCACTCGACCACGTTTTGGAGGGCGCCGAGTAATTAGTTTTGCTTGCTCCAAGCGTTGCAACATTGTGGTAGCAGCTTGTGGAGACACAAAAGCAAT
>NZ_RSCL01000070.1 GCF_003991905.1 Dulcicalothrix desertica PCC 7102
ATGCTTGTATTTTTTAGTTGTGTTGTTATATATTTAAAAGTATAGCACAACACCCCAAAACTAATGACACGGACTACTAGCGGCGCCTGTCGTTTCTGTGATGTGCTGCTATGAAGCAAACCCACACGAGCGCATTTATGGAGATAAATTACGGCGCCCTTTTGGCACTCATAACACTTGGGGGCGCCCGTTTGGGAATAATGAGATTATCTGGCGCCCGCTTGGGAAATTTTATACTTGTGTTATTTAACAAAAATTATGAAAATGAAACTTGCCTATGTTACAGAATACAACGTACTAGACAAAACATCCTGGTCAAGAAACCATCAAGGACTTTGTGCAGCAGGTAACTACATAGCGCATCAACTAACCCAGCAAAATGTATCAATAGACTATATCGGCGCCCTTGCTAAAAAATATCAAATAATTACAAGAGCGAAGTGGAGCATATACAGGAATATATATAAAAAAGATTATTACCGTTCTTACGAACCAATAATATCTAAAAACTATGCACGTCAAATCGAACAAAAATTAAAACAATCAAACGCCTCGATAGCATTGTGTCCAGAAAATATAGTACCAATAGCCTATGTTGAATGTAAACAGCCATTAGTGCTGTGGACAGATGCAACATTGAGTTCGCTGATTAAATTTTATCGGCACATGGAAAACTTGTGCGACGAGAACATCAAAAACATCTACAAAATGGAAGCATCAGCACTTCACAGATGTGATTTAATAATGTATACATCAGAATGGGCGGCACAAACGGCAATTAAAACTTATGGTATAGACTCATGTAAAGTAAAAGTCATACCTTGGGGCGCCAATATTGAGTGTAATCGCACGTTGGATGATATACACACTATAATCAAAGCTAAAAAGCCAAGTCCATGTAAATTACTATTTATTGGCGTTGACTGGGTAAGAAAGGGAGGCGACACTGCACTTAAGGTAGTTAAAGAATTAAACGAGAATGGGTTGAAGACAGAATTGATAGTAGTTGGATGCAAGCCAAAAGTCAAAGAACCTTTACCAGATACAGTCAAAGTTATCGAATTTATCGATAAATCCAAACCACAGGGAATAGAACAGTTGAATCAATTATTTGCAGAAGCGCACTTTTTAATATTACCTACCCAAGCAGATTGTACACCCCACGTATTTGCAGAAGCAAATTCCTTTGGAGTTCCTGGCATAGCAACAAACGTAGGTGGTATTAGCACCATAATTCAAGATAACCTCAACGGCAAGACTTTTTCGCTCTTAGCCAATATCTCTGAGTATTGCGAATACGTGCATTCACTGATGACAAACTACGATAACTATATAGAATTAGCGCTGTCATCGTTCGAGCAGTATCAAACACGCTTAAATTGGAAAGTCGCCGTTGAAGGCGCCAAGCATGTCATGAGCGAGCTAGTAAGTTAATAAAGGCACCTGCCAAAGAAACCGGGTTTCTTCGTCACTGAACACCACAATCTCCACTAGTCACGAAAGAAACCCGGTTTCTCAGCACCTAGCAAGATTTTAAATTCCCCTTCATCTAAAAACCTTATAAACATTCCAAGGCGCCTAAGCAAAGTCGTTGAATTTCTTATGAAGTTCTATCTTACGTCCGAAATGGTAGGGTGCCTGAGCTTAGGTTCACCAAAATTAAACAATAGTAAACTATACCCTTTTTGGTTAACTAGAATGATTTTCCTTACCAACTGATATGTTTTAGCCTTCCGATGGGTAACATAAGCTTACTCTTACAGTGACTTGTTCATTAAGTTCCCTTAGAGAAGACGCACATTTTACAAAGTTAATGTAAAGCTATGGCATTATTATTCTCTCTCAGCTATAAATTAATTAGTTCAGGTAAAATCTTCATTAACCGGAAGATTTATTCACGATAATCAATTTCATACAACTGTTTCAAATCTCGTTATCGTTATAACGAGTTAACGTTGTTTATTTAAAGTCTTGTTTTTAAATACGAGGCTAGATTAATCTGCTGTATTTTCAGCAGGCTAAATTTACCACAAAAAACATTTTGATAAAAATCGCATTTTATTACTTCGCAGGAAAGGGGCTATGTCTCGAAATCGCAAGTTGATTAAGGTTATCCGGAAAAACTACAGAAAGTTTTGTGCTTATATCGCTACACTCAAAAAGCAATTTGTGTGGTTGTTGCAAACTTTATTAGTTGCGAAAAATAGGCGTAAATCTCCCAACGCTGGTTTTGTATTGCCTACGGTTGCAATGGTTTCGATAGTGGTAGTACTACTAACCGTCGCAATTGTGTTTAGGTCGTTTGAGCGTGCGAAGAATGCTAGCAATGTACGAGTTAATGAAGCTGTTGTCAATGCCGCAATGCCAGCACTAGACCGCGCGCAGGCAAAGATAGAACAGTTATTAAATGACCCTTCATTACCACGCTCGACTCCTAGTGATGTAGCTATTTATGATGTAATAAAAAACAACAAAAGATACGATTTTGGTGATGAGAATCGTCTCAAATTAGGTTTTGATATTGATAAAGATAACAGCATTGAAAGCAACTTAGCCAATTTGCAACAAGATGAAACTTTAAATACGGCTTGGACATTTCCTATTGATACAAACAATAACGGTAAATTCGATACTTATACTCTTTATGGTATCTATTTTCGTAGTCCAACACGTAGTACTAGTACTAACACATTTAATCGTCCTAGAAATCCGCTTGAAGCAAGAACTCCACCAATGGATAAAAGCCAAATTGGTGGTGCATGTGCTGCTGCTCTTGGTACAAGTGCTAGTTTAGTAGGTGATTCTGACTGGTATAAAGCTGGCGGAACATTGGCAAAAAGCTTTCTTGTTTATACCGTTAATGTGCCGATTGAAAATACAGCTGGTCTTGGCACTAATTTTGAGAAAGGAAAGTCTGCTTTTTCAGCCTTAGAATATCAACAAGATCGAGAAAGAATTCCTATTAATAATAAAGCTGTATGGTTTCAGAATGACTTGGAAATTACTCCTGGTAGCGTATTAGAACTTAATGGTGCTGTACATACAGATAGTAACTTACTTGCGAGTGGACAATATGCAGATAATGCCGTTGTTTTCAGACAAGTAAGTAGTGAATATTCATGTTTTTATGATGCGGAGTACGCCAAAATAACAGTAGGTGGAAATTTTGGAGATGGTAACGTTTCTCAAGATGATGGGAAACGGAAAAAAGTTGTAGTTCATAGATTTAATGGTTACAGAGTAGCCCCAGTAACTAATACTGCTGAAGTGGGTGCAAGTACTACTGAAAAGTCTACAACTTTAAATGGTGGTAGGTTAATAGGGCATAATGATGCAGCTTATGATAGACGTATCAGCAGAATGAAAAATGAAGCTCTAGATATTTGTACAACATGCACTACTGTATTAGATAATCCAACGGGTACAGTTCAACAGCTAAAAACTGCTGTTGCTGGCGTAACAAAATATCCTCAAGCGATTAAAGATAATTTTGAACAAAGGGTTGAGCAAAGCGCTGGTATAGACAAAGATAGAGCTTACGATATTTTGGGTGATGAAATAGAGCTTTACTTAAGAAACCGTACTCGCCGTGTACCATTTGCAGAAGTTTCGCAAGCAATACCAACTGATGCTCAAGCATTAGGTTCATTCGCGACTGGTTCTATTTTTTCGGGCAGTGGAGAAATAGAGGTACCGCAACAATGGAGAGAGATAGGTTCTACAAATACAGGACTTACTCTTAGCTTAGACAAACTATCAGCGACTGAACCAGCAGCACAAAAGGATGCGGGCAAAGAATTAAATCCAGGCGACCGTATGTTGCTTGGAAATAACCTACCTGCATATTGGAAGAATGATGAAGGTCGTTATGTTAGCGGACAAAAAGCTCGTCAAAGAGTAAACCCAACTAGTAATACTTTTTGGAATGCACCAGCTAATAACAATAAGCATCGTACTCGCGCCTCACAAATTGAAGCACAATTAAACTTAGGTGTAACAGAACGTAACGACTTCTGGGAACAAAAAGCAGCTGAAGATAACTCTGCCAACCCTTTAGCAAATGTTGGTGGTCTACGTGTAGTAACAGGTGCCGGAATATATGTAGATGATAATGGTGTAGTCGGTGACGTACCCTCCTATCCTCGTGCTGCAAACTCTTTCTTAGCTACTCCAACGCTCGATGGAAGCTTTGTTGGTGCAGGTTTGAATCAAATGCCTCTACCAGCGCCCTTTAATGATAGCGGAGTACCAAGCCCGAATATAGTTGCTTGGTCTGATGCGATGCCAATGACAAATCCTGCTAATAGCTTGAAAGGTGATTTGTTAATGCGAGCAACAGCAGTCTACCATTACAAAGGTGGTACAGCAACGGCTAGTCTTGAAAATGTTGACCGGACTCCCATTGCTTGCGTAAGCAGTTACTACGATCCAACTAACGAAACTACTGCTAGAAATGGTAATTACAACGGTAGTCCTTTACCTGTTAACTATAATGCGAATGGTAAATCTAATAATGGTGTTGCCTACACTTTTCCTGGTAGAAGCATAAATGCTACCACCTTAAATACTCTCAAGCGTCAGTCAAGATTGGTATTCCCTAATGGACGTATCGTTAATGAGCCTTTAAGAAATGCTATAGAGAAATACTCTAGGAATGGTAACTTCACAAACTTTACATTAGAGGACTATTCGGCAGTAGATACTGCACTGTGTTCAATCGCTATTTTGAATAATACAGCAACAGTGTCTAATGCTGTTATCGCGCATGACAAAATCAAAGAAGCATCCTTTTTGGATTCAAGAGAAATTAAAGCGATTCAGAATTTTAATGATTATCAAACTGGTGTAAGAGGCGACTATGGACTTGATCTAGAACAGCGTCAACCGTTAGAAGTTCGCGTTACCGAGATAGATATTGGTTATCTTGCAGCAACACCTTATGGAACTGGCGAGTATTTATTACCCAATAGTGGTATTATTTACGCAACTCGTGACGATGCATTGGAAGATTTGAGTTTTGCCACTATCAACACTGCACCAGTAGACCCTAATCGTCTTAGTGACCCAAAAAGATTAGCACAAATTGAACTTTTCAGCCAAACTGACTTTAAACTAGACCCAACTCGCCGTCCGAATGGTATTCGGTTAATCAATGGTGGTGTTTTAGCACGTAGTGGAGCAAACTTAACATATAATCAAGCTGAGAAAGGCTTAATTTTAGTTAGCAACTTACCTGTATATGTAGAAGGAGATTTTAACTTACACCGAACAAGCTCAACTGCTACAACTCAAATTGAAGAGTTTACTCAAACAGTATCAGGCACAGGTTTTTATGGTCGTACAACTCCTAACAGTAACTACGCTTGCCGTCCAGGTCGAACAGGATGTCCCGCAACTGGTGGAGATTTATGGCGCCCTTCGACAATTATCTCTGATGCTATAACTCTTCTGTCTGGCAGTTTTCGCGATGGTTTCCGTAATCATGGTGATTATGATTTGAGAGATAATTCAGTAACTATTCCAAACACAGCATTAGTTAATAATTTTGTAACTACTGCCAATTGGGCTAATACTAGCGGGTATCCCAATACAGCTACTGCGAACTACTTCAAAACATCATATTTGGCGAATGGTATAACACCTATTCAAAGGAGAACATCTGAGTCTCGTGAGTATTTGATGGAGGTCTGTACCAATGTGCCTGCAAGTACTTGTGGAGATGGAGATTGGTTCATTAGACCAGCAGCACCCGGAGTCACAGCGCTAAAAATATCAGATATTACTACAGATGGCACAGTAAGTCTTGATATTCCAAATACACATCAAGCTGGTACTACTGCTCAACCTGCTGCTCTTCAATACCGAAGTTATGCACGAAGAGTTGCTTTCTTAAGAAATAACAGTAATCAATTATTAGACTCAACAGGAAGCATAATTACGGTTCCTGGTGCATTGCCGGTACCAATAGGTATTACTGGTGCTGGTGCTGGGAGAGTACAAAGGTTTCCGTATAGTACTTTCAGCGTTTCAAGACCTCGTCCGGCATCTGATGCACCAGCTGGTAGTTTAGCTTTGTGGTTTAGAACAACTAACAATGCAGCTTCACCTAACAACATTGCAAATGTTCATTATGGTGCTGATAATCCATTGTTTATCCAAGGAACGTTGCCAACAGGAACGCAACAACCCCAATTAGTACCAGTTCTTCAAATATTTAGTCCTGAAGGTACTCCCACAGCTAGTAATACAACACTGAACCAGGGAAGTGGAACTGTGCTTATTCAAAAACAATGGGTACAACAAGCAACACAGGATATGATTGTTAACTCAGCGTTTGTATCAGGTAATAGTCCAAGTCGCCCAGAAGAGGAATCAGCAGGTTTAGGTAATTTTGTTCGCTTCTTAGAATATTGGGGAGGTGACGGTAATCCTCAGTACAGAACTAATATTAGTGGCAGTTTTATTCAGTTTAAACGTAGTAGCTACTCAACAGCACCATTTTCGACCATACTAAGTGGCAGAGTAACAACTGGTGGTAGTGTTGCCAGCAATATCAGTTTCTTTGATTACTTATTCAACAGATATGTAACAAATAAAGGTTTACCAGAGGGTACATTACCTTACTACACGCCGCCATCAAGGACATGGGGTCTTGATGTTGCCCTCTTATCGCAGTTACCCGACTTGTTTGCTCAACGCTTTACCGTTCCTCCATCTGGTCCACCAGCAGACTATTTCCGTCAAGTTAGTAAAGATGACCCGTGGATAAACGCTTTGCTATGCAGCAAAAAGCAACCTAGTAGTTCTAGTGCTTCTACGCCTTGGTCAGAGTTTGTAGTTCCTCAGAATTATCGTCCTTCAAACTGTCCAACTTCTGCTTATCCATCCTAAATGCTAGTTAGAGGTGAACTACAATGATGAAATGTAAGCGATTCCGCAAAAACATCAAGTTTGCGACCAGAGTTAGACGAGTCAAATCTGCAAACTCTCAAGCTGGCTTTACAATCATTGAATCCTTGATGGCTATGATAGTAGCTTCGATTCTCTTGGCGGCTATTGCACCAGTACTTACCTTGTCAGTTGCGACTCGTGTACAAGCAAAGCGCGTAGAACTAGGAACTCAAGCTGCTAGAGCATACATTGATGGTGTTCGTTCAGGAACAATCAGACCCCCATCACACAAAATACTTTTATCTGAGGTTAACCCTACTACTAGAGCTTTTACTTCAGGTCGTGTTGCTTTCGTAGACTCAGGAGGCACTCCCAGTCAGAGTTTGTCTTGCACTTCCCTAACTGCTGGATATTGCACCAATACTGCAACTGCTAGTATGTATTGCATTGACCGTGATGCAAATGGTCAATGCTCTGGTATCCAAGACTTTATTATCCAAGCTTTTCGCAGTACCACCACCAATAGCACCACTATTGATGATGCTAATAAAGGCTATGTACTAGCTGTGCGAGTTTATAGAGCCGATGCGTTCAATAACGGTAGGGCATTAAGGATACGTGAGCAACAGGCGACTTTCACAGGTGGTTTGGGGAATAGACAAGCGCCCTTAATCGAAGTTAGTACTGAGGTATTGTCAAGAGACTCTGACACTAATTATGGTAGCTACTGTGACCGCTTTGGTGGTTGTCGGCAAAATTGAGTGAACAGTAAACTGACATCTTTCAATATTTGCGATAAGCCCAAATAAACCGGGTTTTTTAATAAAAAACCCGATTTATATACTAGCTATAAAATGCGAGTAAAGCAAAATAAAAAGGAAAAGGAAAACCACTAGATGAGAACTTTACTTACATATTTCTTTAAAACTAGAATAAAATCTTCTGTTCCGCAACAAGGTTTTACCCTTATTGAACTACTTGTGGCAATGGTTATGGCAGTCTTAGTTATAACCCCTTTACTTGGATTTATGGTTAATATTTTAGATACAGACCGTAAAGAACAAGCAAAAACTAATTCAGAACAAGAGATACAATCTGCACTTGACTATATCTCTCAAGATTTAGAACAAGCAATATACATTTATGACGCCGATGGTATTTATGGTAAATCAGCAGACGGTATTAACGGTATTCTTAGCCAATTACCTTCTACACCAGCAGGTAAAACTCAAGTTCCAGTACTTGTCTTTTGGAAGCGTTACTTTTTAGATAAAAATGAAAATGTAAAAGTTGGAACTACTGATGTCAGAGCAGGTTGTTTGGTTAAGTTGCCCTTACCTGGTAATCCTTGTAGTGACCAAGATTATCAACTTTACTCTCTAGTTGTTTACTATTTAGTACAAGGTGGCAGTTCTACTTGGAACTCAACAACTGCTAGAATTGAGCGTTGGGAAATTAGACATGGTATACGTGATGTAACTGGAACTCTAACTAGAAGTGAAACTGTAAATGGGACTACAAGAACCGTTAACTATCTAACATTGCCTGATAGTGGTTTCATGCCATTTAATTTAGACTTAGAAGGTAATTTAAAGAAAAAATTAGGTAACTGGACAAAGCATTCAGATGCTTACAATATTTCTCCTACAGCCTTAGTTGATTATATTGACCAAAGTACTCAAAACTTACCTCCATCTCAGAGTTGTAATGCAGATGAGCAACAAGTCCCAAGATATACTGAAAGCTCAGTACCAGCAACTTTAAAAACATATAGTTTTTATGCTTGTGTCAATTCTCAAAACTACATAGCACGTGTTTTTATTAGAGGTAATGCGTTGGCAAAATTTCAAAACGGAGGAACATATAGTGCAAATAATGCTCAATATTTTCCAACTGCTACTGTCCAAATTAAAGGTCGTGGATTTCTTGGAATTGAATAAATTAAAACAATACTAATAATCAGTTTTTAAACCACATTAACTTCAAAAAATAAAATGCTAAATTATCTCCACTTTTGTGTCAGACACAAAAATATAACCAATAATTCTTTATCTAAATCAACTGCTGGATTTACTCTAATTGAAATGCTTGCGGTAGTTATAATTATTGGTATTTTATCAGCTATTGCAGCACCTGGTTGGCTTGCTTTTACAAATAGACAAAGATTAAATAAGCTTAACGATGTTGTTTTTGCAGCCGTACAAGAAGCTCAAAGGGAAGCTAAAAAAACTAAAAAAAATTATAGTGTTTGGTTCAGGGAAAATAGTAATGCATTGGAATATGCTGTTGTTCCTACTAAAAAGCCTAATCCTGCTGGTGGCACAGATATAGATGCAGTAGCTACAGATATAAGTACATGGAAATCATTAGGAGGCGAAATAGGAGTAAACTCTAAACAGTTTCTCCTACGTACAAACATTACAGGTGAAAATACTGCTGCTGGTGCCGCATCTGCTAACTTCACAACACCGAGGAAAATTACTTTTGATCATAGAGGCACTTTACCAGATGCTAACTTAGGAACTACTGGCTTAAAGATTGTTATAGCTATTCCTAATTCTACAAGCCCAACACAAGCAAGCAATACTAAACGCTGTGTTATTATTCAAACTTTATTGGGAGGGATGCAAACTACACAAGATACTAAGTGTGATTAAGTATAGAAAATTATTACCATACGTTCAAAAACAGTGTAAATACGAATATTACAAATGCACCTCTGAGAGAAAATTGAAAAATCAGGCGCATTTTTTATTGTCCAAATTTACCACCAGCAATTTAAGTTCTCAAATACTATAATATGACCTTTTATATTAACCTCACCATCGCCATCCCCACCTATAACGGCGCCCATCTCCTACCCACTCTCCTCCAACTCCTACAAAACCAAATCAACACAGAACACATTACCTGGGAAATCATAGTAGTTGACAACAACAGCACAGACGACACCGCTAAAATAGTACACGAATATCAAAAAGACTGGCGCCACCCCTTCCCACTAAAATACTGCCTCGAAACCCAACAAGGCGCCGCACACGCACGTAAGCGCGCAGTATCTGAAGCGCAAGGTACACTCATAGGTTTCCTTGACGACGATAACTATCCAGAACCAAATTGGGTATATCAAGCATATACATTTAGTACACAGCATCCTAAATGTGGTGCCTATGCAAGTCAAATACATCCAGCTTGGGAAGTTGAACCACCACCAAACTTTAAACGCATTACTCCATTTCTAGCTATTACAGAACGTGGTGATATTCCTTTACTGTACGACAAGCGTAAAAAAATGCTGCCTCCATCAGCAGGTTTAGTTGTTCGTAAACAAGCTTGGATGGAATGCATACCAGATAACCCAATCCTCACAGGTAGAGCTAACGGTAACATGCTGACTGGTGAAGATACTGAAATGCTCTCATATATCCAAAAAGCCGGATGGGAGATTTGGTATAACCCTGCTATGGAAATTCACCATCAAATCCCACACTGGCGTTTGCAAAAAGAATATTTATTACCATTCTTTCGCGGTATTGGTTTAAGTAGATACGTTACAAGGATGGTTAATATTAAACCGCAATTAAGACCTTTTGCTTGTTTTGCTTACATGATGAATGATTTACGCAAAATAATAACTCATCTAATTAAATACAGGCGCCAAGTTTTCACAGAATTAGTTGCTGTTTGTGAGATGCAGTTGTTTGTGAGTAGTTTGATTAGTCCTTTTTATTTGTGGAGGAATGGCTATTTGCAACGGATACAACGGATGTAACGGATGGTTTGTAGGCGCCGTTTTTTCGTGTGAATGTAATCTATGTGACGTTGTGTTTGTCAATTTTTGGATATGTTTTTAACCGCATAGGGTTGTAAACACCTATGCTAATAGCTTAAGTCCTCTTGAAGAGGACTTTTTTTATTGTGGTTTTTTTTACTTTACATTAGATGTGATGTAGTTTGTACTTAGGGGCATAAAGTCTCATTTAACTGAATAGCATTAGTAACAAGCAGGCATTAAATTATTGAGGGCGCCATCAATCCCGATAAACTGTAGCAAGCAGTGCAAGGAATAGGTTTGTTACGGTATAATGTGATAATGGATGTGGTGTACACATCCTCGCAGCGCAAAGGTAGAGATTACATACCAAAATTTATATATAATTATATTTTAACTATTTAAACAACTGTAATTATTTACGCAAAAATATAGTAAATTATTATAGAGTGTAATACGATAATTAAAAAATGCCTGCTAAAGACCTCTTTTATAAAACAGTTGAAACAGCGCTAATACAAGACGGATGGCTTAATATCAAACCTCTCAAACTAAATTTTAATGAAACAAATTTAGAGGTTGACTTGAGTGCCGATAAATTCATTACAGCGCAAAAAGGTACGGTTAGTATAGCAGTTGAAGTCAAAAGTTTTATTGCTGCCAGTATTGTTTACGCCTTTCATCAAGCTATAGGTCAGTATATTCATTATAGAATGATTATTCGGTATCAAAATCTCGGACGTATTCTCTATCTTGCAGTACCCTTGTCTGTGTATGAAGAAGAGTTAAGCCAATCATTTTATCAAGCTAGTATCACCGAAAATCAAGTAAACTTGTTAATTGTGGATGATACAACACAGGAGGTAGAGCAATGGATACCCAATCCATAACAGTAACAAATCAAACCGTTGAGGATTCTCATAATACTGTCGAGGCGCCTATAAAAGAAACATATCGTAAGCTAATAACGGAAGTCCTTTCCGCCCACGCTGATCTCCCAGAAGATAATTTGCAAATTAAAATTGTAACTATTTTTGATACTCATAGCGACCGTTATCAACTATTGCGAACAGGCTGGAACGGGTCTAAACACATTTTTAATCCAATTCTTCATGTTGATATTATTGAAGATAAAGTTTGGATTCAAATAAATAAAACAGATATTGAGATTGGTGAAGAATTCGCAAAAGTAGGTATTCCAAAATCGAATATTGTTTTAGGACTAATACCACCTCATCTTAGAGCTTATAACCCAGAATATTGTATTCTTTAATAAACACGCTTACACAGAATCAATCTGCAGGTGCCGCACACGCACGTAAGCGCGTAGTATTAGCCTTGTCGAAGACAGTCTTACCCTACAACTGATGCGTCAACAGAGCGCTTATTGTCACTTGTATTATAATATGTGTACCTCCTATATTGGGCTATAATACTAATGTTTGTGCTTAAACAACGTCTATGCCTGCAAGGGAGGAGGTAGAGCAATGGATACCCAATCAAGAACAGTAATAAATCAAACTAAAGTCTTCTCAAATAGGACTATTTTTTAATTGTAATTTTTTTAACTGTAGATTAGATGCGATGTCAATACTGCTCGGTTAAGGCAATTGCGAAACGTAAAACCCCCGTAAAGACGTGACATGTCACGTAAGAATATACGTTAACCGAGCAGTATTGGATGTGATGTAGTTTATACTTAAGGGCATAAAGTCTCATTTAACTGAATAGCATTAGTAACAAGCAGGCATTAAATTATTGAGGGCGCCATCAATTCCGATAAACTGTAGCAGTGCTTGTCAAGTTTTGTTACGATGTAATGTGATAATAAATGTGTACAAGGTAGGTACAATTAAAGTTAACTATGTAAAGTGCAATAAAAACTTAAAATATTAAGCTTTTTAGCAATTTTGATTTCTTGATTTAGTTGTGTTTTTTAACACTAATTTTGGTTATAATGGCTTAAAGATATTTTTATCGCTTAAATTAATTATAACATCAAAGCATTGTCAAGGACTAGATAAATTTAAATGGCTCAATACAAACACGATAGATTCTTCAAATTCTATATTCAATCTTTATATAAAATAAAAGGAGATACTCTACAAAATATCCAAATCCACAACGATGAAGACCTCGAAATTGATTTGATGTTTATGAAACGACAAAATCAAGGTTGGCAGCAAGAGAATTTAGGTTTATTCGACCAATTAATGCAAGAGCATCCAACGATTATCATCCAACATTATAGCTCCTATTTAGAAGAGACAGATATTAATAAATCGATTACTCGAAAAAATCTTTATTGGACGCAAAAGCAAAAAGAACTCGTAGAGAATAACAAAACCAAGCTAGGGTTAACAGCTTCTGGGCGACTGTCGAAACAGGCAAAACAACAAATAGAAGATCAAAACCCATTTACTTGGATACTGACGGTTAATTGTAGTGAAAAACTATTGAATTTATGTAACGCTCAACTAGCTTCAAAATTGGGCATGGGTGTATATCGGCTTCCTGAAATATTGCGGATGGGAATTGTGATTATTGAGCAACTGGTTGATAACCCTGACACTATTTGGTTGAAAATGTTGGGAAATAAAGAAAGTGCAAAAATCGCTTTTCAATCAATCAAGCAGTTAGAGGATGTTTGAAAAGTCGGATAAGGTATAAATTGTCATTCTGAGTGGAGTCTTACGGAACGTAAACGTAGTTTTCCCGCAGGGTAGAATCTAGGGTTTCAAACTATATACTGAGATGCTTCGTGCCTCAGCATGACATTCACAGATACTTTTCAAACATCCTCTTAG
>NZ_RSCL01000071.1 GCF_003991905.1 Dulcicalothrix desertica PCC 7102
CCCTGCTTAGTCGTCCTATGCGAGCGAACAAAGACTCCAAATCTCTATAACCGCTTACTACACGTCTATGTGGCTCTTAAATGTTATTGATTTGCAAACACGCGCGTATTTTTCAGGATAAAATGATTATCTTCTTTAACTAAATCACCTGTGCAGCTAATTGGTAAACGCTCCTGATAGGCTTTAATAGCTAAAATGTAATCATGGTCTGCGAGGTCTGTTTGAATTTCTTGTAATTTATCAAACACTGCACACAGTAAAGTAATTTCTCCACTGAGTGTATCGGTTTGAGGAGTAGCGATTTGCGTGACCACACCTTGCACGGTGATGTTGGGATAATTGGTAATAAATTCGCTTAATATATCAACATGATCACGATTTTCTACTACTGATAATGTTTTTAATATGTCGTTGATTCTTTCGGCATAATCACCTAAATCACGTTGGAGAGGTAGCAAGATTTCATATTCAGTCGCGGCATCTTTTTTAAGGCGCCAAATTGACCCAGCATCATCATAGATACGTCCGGTTTCGTGCCAACCTGTTGCTTGTAAGTGTGCCTGCAAGACATCGGGGCTAACAGATTTGAGTATTTGACTATCTTTGGTGGTAACTTTCATGGCAGTCCTCCCGAACTAATGCGTTCAATCATGGCTTGGAGTGATAAGGGGTAAACATGCATGTTCGGCGTATCGCTTGTCAAACCAACTTCGGCTTAAATATCTTTTAGCTCAAGCTCAACAATAAATAATGCCGCCAACGAGATGGTTAGCTTATTGCACAAGTGAAGATAGCGACTATATGCAATTTCTCTCTGAGCGCCAGTGCCACCACTTCTATAAAAGATATTCTCTCCATCTCTCCATATTGAGGCATGATGTGACCCGTTTCTTAATGTACTGTCTAAGCCATCTGTGAAAGTATAAAATTGTTTGGTATGTTCAAAAGGATTAGCTCTTTTCTCTTTGCTAACATCCTTCATATATTTACTCAACGTCATTGACTGAAACTGGTCGTAATCTCTTCCTAGAAAAATATTATTTAAACAGGCAAATACTACAAAGAAGCTTGTTATAGATTCATATGCTTGACCATAATACAACTTTACATTTTCAAAATCTTTTGACCCAATTATCTTATCATCAACATCTTCATCACCAATTCGTGAATGTACAACAACCTGGCTTAATTGGTTATATATCTTAAAATAATCAGAAAAAATTGAGAGATATTGTCGATTATGTTGTGCTTGGAGATTATCTAAGTAAAACTGTAAAAAATTTGCGAACTTCTCTGGGTGATTATCTTTAATTGAATAAATCAATTCAATCACAGGTTTTACAAGTTGCTCAAAACGTGGATAAAAGAGACTATCAAAGAAATTGATTGCAACTTCTTTAGGAGTTGATACTCGCGTTTCTGAAAAATATTTTTGTCGTTGTTTCTCATAATACTCAATCGCCTTTTTAATTCTTTTATCTTGCCCATCTCCATTTTTTAGCAAAAAGATGTTTTTAACTGTAGTCCAAAGATGACTTGCATTTGGTACATTAAATTGTAGCCCTGTATCTTGGGTTTCTATTCCTAGAAATTTTCTATTTGAAACAAATCGTAAATACGGCGTTATTTTGTTCATGTATAACAATGAAGGCAGTGCCATTCGGTCATGAATCTCATCTTTATTGAATGCGAAAAATGGATGTAAATTTATGACAATTGCATTCTTATCTTCATGTTCTTCAATAGTTACATTTTCCTCTGCTTGAAAATAAGCACTAGGAGGATTTGCTCTCACAACTACTGAAATTGGCAATCCACAAGTTTTACAATCAAAACTATGAAGCTGGTATTTTTCTGTGCCAACTCCCGCCCGTAAGATATACTTTTCTCTACAGGTATTACAACTAGCGTAGTTACGTATGATCATATTTACTTTTACTTTGCGTTTGCTAATAACTACTTCCGGATTTTCGTATTTCCCTCCAGCAATTTATGTTTGAATAAATTGCTCATATCGAGGGCTTAAGTTAGGATGTTCATAATTTTTAAAAGTTGTAGATTAGCTCTTATACCTCTATTCTGACACTACGACAGTGTTTCTACGTCTGGATAATCAAGGATTTTCCCATCAGCAGTTAATAAAGGGCAACCATTAATCCTTGCTGTCGCTACAATTATTTGGTCGAAAGGGTCAGTATGAAATCCACTTAACTGTGTTGAATCAATTACTATCGGTAGAGTCAAATTTAATAGTTGTACTCCGGGGTAAGCCAAAGCAGCTTCTAGCCATTCATTAATTGGGCAGGAAAAAACAAGCCGATTTTTTTCTACTAGTTTAGCAACTTCCTAACAAGAAACAATACTTACTCCCAAACCCTGAGATTGATATTCCTCAATATATTGTTGATGTTTGTTGGTTAATCGTTCGCTACCGTCAACCCACCAGACCCAAATATGTGTATCAAGTATAATCATTGCAAAACTTCCCAATCTTCCAAAGCAACTGGTTCAGTGGGGTCATCATAACGAACTACTTTCCCACGCAATGGATAAAGATTTGCCTCTGGTTGGCTGGGTAATGCAACAGTCTGTTGTGGAGTTTGAGTTTCTAGAATAATCACCTCCACAGCATCCCCTGCATGAAAAGGTAAGCCACGCAGTGTTAAAGTTCCATCTTCAGCTAAAACAGCTTCTATTTTATGAGCAAACATCAAGTTACTCCTATTTTTAATAGAGAGGGAAAAAGAGAAAATTATTTACTTCCTCTATTTATTATGAAGCTTTTGCTATAAGAACGCGAAGAATTTCGGAGCAGCCTCTACCTATAAAACAAATGGCACTCGGCGCCAAAACTGCGTCTCTTTTTTAAGCGGGATGATAACCGCTCACACCCAAGAAGGGTGGAGCTATTGATACGAAGCCCACCTACGTGGACTAGTCTCTTTAGCCCACGCAGGTGGGCTTTGTTCTATTAGCCACACCCTTCTTGGGTGCTGGCGGGTGACGGTAGATAAGAGAACGAGGAGTTTAACCGCCACCCTTTTACCCCACATTTCCCAGCATTTCCAATTGGTCAAGCAACTTTTCTACCTGTTTGCGCTTAGATGGGTCAGACCAAATACGCGACTTTCTTAACTTGGCAGTCGCAGCAGTAAAGCGCTCTTTGTAATTGTTCGGCTCTGTTTTTTGGGTATTTGGGGCTTTATTCTCACTGATATATTGCTTGATTTCGCTTAAAGACCAGTTTTGGGCAATAGCTTGTTCTAAAAAGGCTGTGCGTTCATCCTTATCTTGAATCTGGGCAATAGCTTTGGCTTTGGTGTACTCAAGGTTGCCTTTCCGTAGTGCCTCAAGGATATCTTCTGGAAGGTTTAACAACGGTAAGCGGTTATTAGCAAACGATTCCCAAGTCATTAACCCCAAGCCATCAAACACTTCTTCAACAATAATAAGGTCTGGATTTACTTGATTATCAGCTTCTGGTTTATCGTCTCCCTTTCCAATAACGTTATTGGAAACTTCCTCAGAATCTAATACATTTGACTCAACATCGTTATCATCTAAATTATCCGGCGCCGACTCTGTGTCCTCTTCAGATAATAATGAGTCGAATTTCTTTTTTCCAATAACGTTATTGGAAGACTTAGCAGATGCTTTGCGTTCGTGTTGCAGGCGCCGTAGTAATGGCGGAATTTCTTCAAGATTTCGACCTAGTTTAAGAGCCAGCAGTTGCAGGATGCCTTCGGTTTCCTCAACTGGGTTAAGGTCTTCTCGCAGTAAATTTTCTATCAGTGCCAGTTGATAAGCTGCGTTTTCGTCTAACTCTCTAATAACGACGGGAACTTCTTTTAATCCTATTTCTAATGCAGCACGGTAGCGTCGCTCACCTGCTACTAATTCGAGTTTTCCTGCATCAACAATACGTACCAATAAAGGTTGCAAGATGCCATGCTGTTTTATAGACTCAGTTAACTGCCTTAATGCCTCGGAGTCAAAATAACGGCGCGGTTGTGTCGGTGGCAGAGAAATCCTGTCTAACGAAATAGATACTTGAGAATCGGAATTAAGGGCGCCTGTAGTGTCCCAAGGTACTTCGATTTTGCTTTTAAGGGGTTGGCTGGTTTTAGTGCGTCTCATTGTAATGACTCTAAGCTAACGGCTATTTTTTTCAAAATTTGAACAGATGGATGCTTTGGTTCATACACCGCAAGGGGCATTCGTTCTTCTGATGCATCAACAAAAGCAGTAGAGCGAGGGATGGGGGCAAAGACAGTTCCGGCGCCTGCTAGTTGTTCCGTGATGGCTGCTAAAGTACGAGTGTCCTGGGAATTGCGCGCGTCATATTTTGTGGGCACAAATCCGGCTATTTGCAGTTTACGGTTCGGTTTGTTACGAACTGTAGCCACCGTTTTTAACAGTTCACCTGTGCCCTCAAAAGCTTTGAAATGGGTTTCCAGAGGCACAAGAACATGAGTGGCAGCTACAAGCGAGATGTAAGAAAGCAGCCCCAAGCTGGGAGGGCAATCTATCAATATAAAATCATAATCTTCTTGAATTGGTTCGATAGCTTCTTTGAGGCGGAAATCCCGCATGGAAGCATTAACCAATTGCATTTCCGCCGTACTGAGAGAAATATTAGCAGGAGCTAAATCCATACCATGAATTTTCTCAACAATAGGCAGGGGTTGTTCCTCCACAATAGCATTGTGGACAGTTTGTTCTAATTGCCTCGGAACCAAGCCCATAAATATAGTTAAACTGGCTTGGGGGTCTATGTCAATAAGCAGGACACGATGTCCCAGTTGCGCTAGTTGGTAGCCCAGGTTCTGAGTAAGCGTGGTTTTGGCAACACCTCCCGCCTGGTTAAAGACTGCGATGATTCGGCTCATAAGTGAGTTTTGTTTACCTGCCCCGTTATACATAACGATAACTGGTCAGGGGACAATTGGCGCCGTTTTTTTGGAGAGAGGGGGCGCCTGTATTGCACGTTAAGAGTTTAATGATGTTAACGCGCGAGCATATTGCAAAGGAAAGCGAGATAACGGTAAATATTACAAATTACAACTATACATACGAGGGAAGAATCCTAAATCATTGGGTCTTCTAGCTCCCATAGTCAAATGGACTTTATATGGTAAGTGCCCTGGAGGGGCTGAAGTACTAAAATTAATACCCTCTAATGACCCATATTTGATCCACTCTCCTTTTACTCTCCATCCGGTGCTATCTCCAAAATTCTTCCAGGCTTCTACGTAGTAGTTGCTATCAGGCTTCCCACCAGCGTTCAGATAAATTTCTTTTTGAACGCTGAACCCAAAGCGTCCATTACTATATTTTTTCCACAAATTATCAATTGTGAGTAAATCTGTACAAGGAAAACTCGAAAGTCGTTTATAACTGATAGAATTGCTTTCTCCAAGACCGACAGCTTGCAACATTACCTGTTCGGTTTCTTTGTCAGCCTCAAACCAATTTCCTGCTGCTAGTAGTTTTTGTAAATTCGTGTAGTTTAATCCTTTTTCTGAATTTAGATCATCTTTATTTGGATAAGAATTTGGTATGGGAACCGACTGACTGTTAGGCTCTACAGCAGTATTACGAAATAGAGATTGCCAAAATGAAGGGTCAGCTAAATTTTTAAGAGGAGTTGCATATATTATAAAAAATAGAAAAGCTCCAGCACTAACATAGCCAAGCCGTGTCAGGAAAGTATCATTCCTTCTAGGATTGTTTGGGTTACTAGGTATCTGAGAGGAACTTAAATTTTGTGCAGATGTGCTATCTTGCCAATTTATATGTGTTCTCTGAGTATTTGATGTACCTGAAGTTTGAGGATTATGTCTAGGATTGGTAGTTAAAATTGTTGGGTTAAGGGTAGTTGCTATCGCTTCAACAACGTTAGTGCTTCCACAAAAGCAACGTCTTCTTTCATTCCATGCAGAAATTGTCATAACCCGTGAGCAATTCATACATTTCATCCCTCGCTCACCTGATGTAAACGAGTGTATTGTGTATGCACAATTTATACCCGCTTCAAAAGTTTCTAGTGTATGATTTTCTGAATTCCTATGAGTAAAAGCAGTCTGCGCTTCACTAGTTTGAATTTGTATTGAATTGGTACTAAGACGAGCTAATGCTAGAACCGTGCTTGTACTTCCACAAAAGCAACGTCTTCTTTCATTCCATGCAGAAATTTTCATAACCCGTGAACATTGGACACATTTCCTTGCTTGCTCGCTAGGGCGAAATGTATACCCAGTCCAAGTACAATTGACACCAGCCTCAAAAGTTTCCATTTCCAATATTTGATAAGATTTTGGATAAATGACTCAAGTTATCTTGTGCATCTTCGCGTTGACTTTGATAGACACAAGTGCGATTCCCATAGAAGTCTATGATTTTTGTTTCGGTTTTATTTGGTGTCCTCGAATATCACAGCCAAGGGCTAACTTCCAGAAGCCCTTGTTTGCGAAAAGTTACTCTAAATAGAGCTATAGGTTCATTAATTATCCCATCACGTTTATCAGAACCATAAAGTAAGTTAGGTAAGGGAGTTTGTCCTGCTGCGTAATTTGCCTCTTTGCTAAGTGCCTCGTAACCTACGACTGTACCATCAGCCACCACACCCACGCGGTAGGTCCAATCTTGTGTTAGGCTAGAACGATTAGTCCAAGCTGGATTAATCTTGTTATAAATTTGGCGATTTAATGCACGTAATTGCGAAGAATTGGTAATTTTAGGAACTTTTCTTAGAAGTGTTTCTAAATTTCTAGGAGAATCAATTAGCCAACTGCTATTTTTTTTATCCCATACTAAAAATAAACGGTGAGCTTCATCAACAGATTTATTTTTATCTTTTATAAAATATCTAGCTTGAACATATACTCTAGCATTCTCTTCCGTGTTTAATTCGATATTTGTGTCTAAAACCTCTACTCTTTCAATAGTTTTCCAATAGTTTGTATAAGACGTATAACCTGCCTCATTAACTAATTTATTATTTTTAAAATTTGCAGATAAACGATTCCATGCTGTTGAATATTCACGATTATTAATAAGTGAGTAATAATCTTGCAAAAATTTATCTGGGGATTTTCTATTGGATTTAAATACTTGAAATTTTTCTTGTGAGACTAAAGATTGCCAAAATAGAGGGTTAATTAAATTTTTAAGTGGTGTTGTATATGTAACAAACAATAAAAAAGCTCCAACTCCAACAAGCTTCAGTAATTTTAAAGATAAATTTGAACTATTTGTAGAGGGATTATTAGTATTATTAGAAATATTGGTATTTATATTAGTCTGATTAGATGTTGAAAACTGTCCAATGTGAGTATTAGTATTACCTAAATTTATAGGGTTAGTAGAACTTGTTGAAGTGTTTGCAGGAGTAGTGTCGCGCCAATCTATAGGTATCCTCGTAACTTGGCGATTAATGGTTAAATTTGTCGGGTGAGAAGTCGTTGCTATTGCCTCAACAGCGTCAGTGCTTCTACAGAAGCAATGTCTTTTTTCATTCCATGCAGAAATTGTCATAACCCTTTGACAACTCGGATTAAGACATTTCATTCCTCGTTCACCTGATGCAAAAGTGTGCATTGTGTAGGGACATTTGACACCAGCCTCAAAAGTTTCTATTCTTGAATTTTCTATATCTGTGAAAGTTAGGTGAATTTGTTCTATGTTCGCTTGAGTTTGTACTGGATTGATACTAGAAAACGCTATCGCTTCAACAGCGTTAGTACTTCCACAAAAACAGCGTCTTCTTTCATTCCATGCAGAAATTTTCATAACCCGTGGACAATTCGGGTTAAGACATTTCATTCCTCGCTCATTAGCGCGAAATTTATGTCCAGTCCAAGCACAATTAACACCAGTCTCAAAAGTTTCCATCTCCAAATATTTACTGAGGTTTTAGGTAAATAGCTTAAATTATCTTGTATTCCTTCGCGTTGACTTTCTAGTTTTTTTAGATGAATTTTGTTGGTGTGTTATGGGTTCAGAGGTTGTTGTACTATCTTCATCTCGCCAAGTTAATGTTTTTGTACTTGACTCAGATACAGAGGCTGTTGTAATATCTTCATCTCGCCAAGTTAAGGATGGTTTAGGTTGTGTAGAAGTTTGATACGGCTGAACTTGCTTATTAAGAATCTCGGCTACGTTGCTATCTACTTCAACACCATGATTAGTACCTCCATATCCGGCATTACCATAAGCTTGACGCGCTCTGTAATCTGCTAATTTTTTAACTTCGTTGTGTGTAAGGGTGTGTTCTTCCTCATTTGTTAAATTAAGTTCTTGCTTTTCGGCTTCTGTTAAATCAAGCCTTCCTGTTTGATTTTGTCTTGTAATTCCTTCTATTAGCCCGTCTTTACCAATTGTGTGTTTATTTCCTCGCCTGCCTTGAGAGTACCATTGTCCATTACTCTGCCAGTGGTGGGTGTGATATGTAACACTGTTTTTTTCTAGACTGTCCTTATCGCCAGAAGATAAAATGTGCCAATTTCCATTGTTATCTTTTCCGAACTTAAACCAAAGACCACTATTACTATCTAATTGTTGTGCTTGGCTCCAATTTATATTGCCTGACATAAAAATATCTCTCAAATCATATACAACTTATTAATCTCGCCAGTCTAATCTTCGCCTACTTCTTTCCTGCTCCGGTGCTTCTTCCGCAACATCACTATCACGCCAGTTCAAGCTGGGATAATTTGAACCAGTAATAGCTCGTGGTTGAGACGCGGTATCACGCCAATTTAATCTGAATCTTGCTGAAGGTTGCCAAATAATACTTGGTTCTAACGTTCTTTCGTAATCCACTAGAAAAGGTTTGCGGCAAGCTTGTCTACAATGGACAATAGCCACATACTCATTTCCAACGGGATACTGAATTTCTCTAATATCTAGTACAGCAGTAGATTCACGCCAATTTTCATACCTTTGTCGTTCTGAGCGAGTCCGTAACCAAGGAAGTTCATCTTGTGGGTTAGGTTCGTGATATCTACGTTTTCTCTGATTTTGATTGCGGGAACCGATTCGGTTACTCAGCCACTCTGCTGCCCCATAACCAACACCGCGACAGAGAACAACAGTATCAAAATTCTCCATAACCTGTTCTCGATAATCTGGCTCAATTTGCTCTAAACTTTGAGCGGCAATAACTATACTTCCTCTAGCCGAACGAGCTACGCTGCTAAACTCCGCAATATCAATTTGTTTTTGAATTCTGGGAAATTCGTCTATCCAGAAAATAATACCTGTACCTTCTTCGTCTTGAGTCCATCGCTCATAGAATATGGTCATTAAAACATCAATAAGAGCAGACGATATTTTTTTAGAAATATCACGTCCTGCTAATTCAGCACCAATTACCAGTAAAGTAGGTCTTTCTTGAATATCCCTTAGTAAAATGTCGCTATGTTGTGTTACTTGTTCAAAATTAGACCAAGAAAAAAAGCTAATGGCATCTTGAATAACCCACGTAAAACTTTGCTCTGAATCATCACTGTCTTGCATCAATCTTATTTGAGATTGAATTGAATTTTGTAATCGAGCATCCTGGGATTGTTGTAAAAGTTCTGTTAATCTTTCTACAGGATTTTCAGCGATTTGGTAAATATGACTTAATGTTGCTGTATTACCATAAATATGCTTAACCAGCATTATCCACTGAGCAATCCAAGAGATATCTCTCATGGCGAAGTTCCGATTTTCCCCTAAGTCATCAGTGGCGCCATATAAAGACTTAGCGAGTATTTTCGCTTCGTGTAGAGAGCTAACATTGTCTAGAAGGTTAATACTATGGCTGCGATAAGCTTCCTGGGGAAGCGCGCTCCAATAAATTACTCTAACTCCTCTCTGCTCCGCATATTGTCCGAGTTTATCTATTAATGAACCACCTTTTACATCAATCACTATATTAGATAAACCCGCATCAATAGCTGCTTTAATACCCGGAATAACTAACCCTTCGGTTTTGCCAGAACCAGGAGGACCAATAATTGCTATATTTTTATAAATAGATTTTTCTTGCAACCAAATATTTTCAGTTTGGTTAGCTCTACCCCCAGATATTTCCAAGAATCGACCTAAATTAAAAACAGGCTGTGTTGCAAATCTGTCTGAATTTTTTATAATTCTAGCTTGATTAAATGGAGAACTAGAACTGTCAAGAATATTAGTAATTTCGTTAATACTAGCAGTTCCAGAATAGTCTCTTATATCTCTAACATTTATATCTGTGGGAGGTAAAGGCTCGTTAGGACCAATTACAGTTTCTCCTCCCCCGAATAAGTTTCTTAATCCCCATCCCCAATTTTCAAATGTATCTTGCCATGTCATGGTGTTATTTTAAAAACGCTAATAAAAAGTTGCACTAGTTTTCTAATATTAAGAAAAAAATTATCTAAATCTGATAATATTTCATCTTCCTCTTCGGCATCTGGAGATAGACTTCGCTGTTCATATAATACAGGTTGACTTCTATTTCTATTTCCTTGCTCTTGAATAACTTGTGCATTGCTATTACTTAACTGCTCTGGCTGTAAATTAATATTTGTTTCTGACTCGATATTTTCAGGCAATACAGATGATTTGTCTTTAATATATATAAGGCAAGAATTTTCAATTCTTCTCCCATTTTCCCCGTAAAAATAGCCTATCTTATGTTGTATCGGGTCATAAACAGTAGCAATTTGCCAAACCTGTTTGAAAGATAATCTCTGTGTATTCAAATCTGTACCAGAGAGAAAAATTCCATGACCAGGATGGGAATGATACCAGCCTACAATTGTAGTATTAGGAAAAGTTTGCTTTTGAATTTTAAGTATTTCCTGCCAACATTCAGGAGTAAACTTAAAGTGAACTCGATTACCAACTGTATACGGTGCCGCAATCGACCCTAAAATTTCTGTATAATGACTTTTGGTTTCTGGACAAAAGTAAGCTTGTCCAACTAAAACACCTCCTGTTTCGTTGTTAGGGTCTATGGTTAAATGTTTTTTAAGTTCATCTTCAGCTTCTTCAACAATGAAAATATTCATTGGCTTGTTGCTGAGAGTCGCGTAAGAGCATCCAATATTTAGTTCAAATGATGCTTCTTTTTCGTTTAAAAAATCCTGAAGATGACGACTAATGGGTTGGTAGACATCTTCAGAATCACGCCACTTGAGTTTGGACATAAGTTTACCTCCAGGTAAGATTCGGCTTTGACTGACTAGTAGTTGAATCTGTACTCAGTGGGAATAGATGTTGATTTATATTTGCCCAGTCTCTAGCATTACTATTAGCTGGTACTCCAAAACGACGAATTTCATACTGGATCATGCTAATAACTCTCTTTACTAAAGCATCTAGAGGTTGATTAAGTTTTTCTAATTCACCCCCTTTGAAGCAAAATCCTCCATGTGAAAATACATTGGGGTGAAAAATTGGGGTTTCCATTGTCACATTAGGTAGCTTTCCTGGGTCAGGGTATTCAGATGGAAAATTGCTAATAACAATAATATGTTCTGTTCGATACTTTGGTATATTACTGCTTACTGACTCTACTCCCTTACAGTTAGAAAGCTGAATGCGATAATAATCTGGAGGTTCACCCCTTTTTTCTAGTATTTTGATTTTAACCGGTTCATTAAAAGCGCAGAGTCTTTGTAAGGCTCGATAGTCGTTTGTTAATCTTTCGTCACGAATAGACATAATTTAGCCTCCTTCAGCTTCAGGTGTCAGAATAAATACAGCACCCGACGGGATGCTAGCACTTTGGAAAGTGTCATTGTCTCTTACTGCTTTGTTGGTTTTCTCTAAAACTAGAGCGCAAGGGACGGTGGATAAACCAGCCATCTCTTGTGCTGCTTGTCGAAAGTCACCCAGAGTCATATCTAGCGGAACGTCGGTGGTTTTTCTAAAATCTCCACTAAGATTTCTCACAGTTACGGTTATGCCTTCCATAATTTATTGTTTTCTCCAGTTTAAATACTTGTATCGTTAGCAAATAAATCTACATTGACGCGCTGGTTATTATAAGCGTACCTCTTAACCTTCAGCTTCAGGCGTAATAACAAATACAGTACCAGGCTCGATACCAGCGCTTTGGAATGTGTCATTATCCTCAACTGCCTTGTTCGTTTTCTCTAGAACCAAAGTGCAAGGGACAGCGTATAAACCAACCATCTCTTGTGCTGCTTGTCGAAAATCACCCAAAGACATATCTACTGGAACTTCAGCTGATTTACGAAAAGTCTGATCACAAGTTCTTACGGTCACGGTAATATCCTCTCGGTAAAAGTTTGATTGTTCCCACTCAAATGAAATTTTAATGACATTTTTGTGACCATAATTTATAATTTTTGATGTCAAAGTTACTTCCCCACATTCCATAAATAAATTTCTTACTTTTTCATCACGTACTTGCTGCAACAGGCTAGTTGCTAAATTTACCTTTTCTTTTAAAGAAAGCTGATTCGTCAAAGTGTCTACTTGCTGTATTAATGTATTATCTATCATGATTTCGCTTTGCAGTTTAAATATTTTGATAGTCAGAAACTAACTCAATGTTGATGCGCTGGTTATTATGAATATACTGAATAACTTCCTGGTCGCATAAAGTAAAAGTCGAAAATGTCCTTTCAGCATCTTCAGATACACTAGTAATCTGGAAATATTGTGTAGCTATTCTATGGGATTCGCCACACTGGGGGCATTTAAGCTGACCTTGTTTTATTTGTTGAAGAGGCTTTTGAATAGGTTCAACATATCCACATTTATAACAAGTAAGCTTTGATACGAAATCAAAAGGTAGCTCTAGCTTCCAATCATCGCCCAGATCAAGTTTGGTTGCCACTTGTTTAGGTGTATGGTCAAGGCTAAATCGTTGGTAAGGGGTGTCTTGGGTTTCTAGGATTGACCAATGATCTGGACATTCCCTATCCAAGCTAAATTCGATTGTACGGAAACCAATTGGAACACTAACTGGCAAAATTAATTGTGTTCCTGGCTTGAGGTTGCTATCTCCTAGCAACAACTGTACTGCAACTTCTACTTGGTAAGCTGCAATTATAGAGGCAGTCATAATCGTTGTAGCAAGTTTTGGCTCCTGGTAATCATCTTTTAAAAATCCACAGGAGTACCTGATACTTTTAACCTGGACATTTTTGAACATCTAAGACATTCTCAATGTTTAGTACAACATCACCAACAGAGTCAGTGA
>NZ_RSCL01000072.1 GCF_003991905.1 Dulcicalothrix desertica PCC 7102
AATTTGCATTTGCACTCGTTGTTGCAACTGTGTACGTGTAACCGAAGGTTCTGCTTGATACAGTTCCACTTCTGCATGAAATGCTCCCAATAGTGGCAAACTACGCACATCCCCTATAAATATAAACCCACCTGGAGCAATTGCTGTTAAGGCGCCTTCTAACACTTGTATTAAATAATCAATGCTAGGAAAATACTGTATAACCGAATTGAGAATTACCGCATCAAAAGCTTGTGCTTCGATACCCTCAAAATCGGGCGCCATTTTCTCTAATAATGTTACCTGTTGATATGGCGTTTGTGCTAACTGTTGACGAATATAATTGAGCGAAACACTAGAAAAATCTGTCCCGTAATATTTCGTACAATGAGGTGCAATTCTAAACAATAGTAATCCAGTACCACATCCAATTTCTAAGACTCGACTGGGTTGTAGAGCTAAAATTTGCGCGACTTGGTTATTTACCCACTCACGTAAAGACTCTGCTGGTATTGGCGCCTTTGTATAACTACTATTCCAACCTACTATATTAAATGTCGGGTCTGACTCAGTAGCAGGTTGATTATAAGTTTCGTTATACAGCATCTGCCATTGATAAATTTGTTCATCTAAGAGTGCTGAGTGCTGAGTGCTGAGTGCTGAGTGGGGAGTTTTGTTTAGAACTATGTAAGCTGTTAACCGTTTTTCTGGTAGAGATGTGGTATTTTGCGTTGTAACTACAGCTTGTTGTACTGCTGGATGTTGGTTGAGAAGGGTTTCGATTTCTTCTAACTCGATACGATAACCACGAATTTTTACTTGATTATCAACACGACCTAAGAATTCGATATTGCCATCTGGTAAATATCGTCCTAAATCACCTGTTTTATAAATTTTGTAGTCCCTTATATTAATACTAGGCGGGCAAGGATGCCCGCTCCACAAGATGTTTGTTAATTCTGGATTATTAATATAACCGCGCGCTAGTCCATCTCCTGCAATGTATAATTCACCTTTTACACCAATTGGCACAGGTTGTAAATGCTCATCAAGTATGTAAACTTGTGTGTTTGCAATTGGACGACCTATTGTAGGAATATTGCCAGAAGTTGTGACAACAGTATTTTCAGTAGGCCCATAATTATTGACAACGACAAAAGGATACTCAGTTGTGGGATAATAATTCAGTTTGTCGCCACCTGTTAGTAATAATCGTAACTTAGTTGCTTTATTTGACCAATCTAATAATAAAAGTTTTTCACATAAAGGTGTTGGTACAAAGCTTATTGTAATTTCGTTATTATTCAGCCATTCTTGGAGTTGTTCCGGCGCCCGTCTTATATTATCATCTGGAAAATAAATGCTTGCCCCTGCACTTAAATAAGCAAATATTTCCCAGACACAAGCATCAAATGCTACAGAGGCGATTTGTGAGCTTCGGTCTTGAGGTGAAATACAAAAAGTTTTTTGATGCCAATAGACAAGATTTAATAACGAACGGTGTTCTATTTGAACTCCCTTTGGTTTTCCAGTTGAACCAGAAGTATAAATAACGTAAGCAAGGTTATTAATTGTAATATTACTATCAGGATTATCTTCGCGTTCTTGAGCAATGTCCTCATCGTTATCTAAACAAATTATTTGTAACTCATGTTTACCAAGATGTTCGACCCATTGCTGCTGAGTTAAGACAATTTTAACTTGGGCATCTTCAAGCATATAACTCAAACGCGCGGTTGGGTAGCTAGGGTCTAAAGGTAAATAAGCACCACCCGCTTTGAGAATACCAAGCATTCCCGCAACTAAATCAATTGAACGGTCTACACATAGTCCAACTATAACATCGGCGCCGACACCTAGTTTTTGTAAATAATGCCCTATTTTGTTGCTGCGAATGTTTAATTCGTCGTAATTGTATTGTTGTAGAGACGCGAAATTTCGCGTCTTTTCGCATTCTGGAGGAGACGCGACATGTCGCGTCTCTACATTTGTAAATACCAGCGCTAACGCATTATTGTTTTTTTCTACTTGTTCTTCAAATAACTGATGAATGCATCTATCTTGAGGATAATTTACATGAGTATTATTCCACTCTACTAATAACTGATGTTGCTCTGCTTGGGTTAATAGCGGTAAATTTGCTATGTTTTGTTCTGGATTATTTACAATACCTTCGAGTAAGACTTGAAAATGTCCTAGCATTCGGGTAATTGTCGCATCATCAAATAAATCAGTACTATATATTACGAAACCGCTAATTCCTTCTGAGTTTACCCATACGTTTTCACCTTGTTCCCATAAATGAAATTCTAAATCAAACCGTGTTGTTTCATAATTTAGTTGTAATGGACTCAAAGTCAAACCAGGTAACTCTAAGGTTGACTGGGGTGCATTTTGCATTGCGAATACAACTTGAAACAGAGGGTTTTGATTTAAGTTACGCTCTGGATGCAGCAATTCTACCAATTTTTCAAACGGCAAATCTTGATGTTGATAGGCGCCTAAAGCGACTTCTCTAACTCGATATAATAATTCTTTAAAAGTTGGATTACCTGATAAATCTGTACGCAGCACTAAACTATTGACAAAAAAGCCAATTAACCCTTCTACCTCACTGCGGTTACGGTTAGCAATTGGCGAACCAATAACAATATCATCTTGTTGAGTGTAGCGGTAAAGTAAAGTTTGGAATGCTGTCAGTAAGGTAATAAATAAAGTTACTCCTTCTTGCTTTGAAAGAGTTTTTAGTGCTTGACTTAGGTTTGAAGGTAATTGAAGAAATTTTCTTGCACCTTTATAAGTTGCTACTTCTGGTCTTGGTCTATCTGTTGGTAAATTTAGTACTGAAATATTATCTAACTGATGGCGCCAGTAATTTAATTGGTTCTGTAATATATCTCCTTGGAGGTATTGACGTTGCCAGCGTGCAAAGTCTGCATATTGAATCGGTAATTGAGGTAATGATTTGTTTTGGTAAAATGCTGCGATTTCTTTAATTAGCACTCCAATAGACCAACCATCGGAAATGATGTGGTGCAGATTAATAAGCAATATATGCTCAGTGTCATCTAACTTAAGTAATAGTATACGTAGTAAAGAGCCTTTTGATAAATTGAAAGGACTTTGAATTTCTTGACTAATTAGTTGTTGCGCTTGTATTTCACGCTCATGTTTTGCAAGATGACGTAAATCTATGATTTTTAAAGGTGTTTGTAATTCGGGAGCAATAACTTGAATTGGTTGTTCTTGGTGTAATCCAAAATTGGTACGTAAAGCATCATGGCGCCGAATTATTTGTTGAAAAGTATATTCGAGTGCTGCTATATCTAGTGTACCTGTGAGACGAAGCGCGAAGGGGACATTATAAAAAGGATTATTTGGAAACAACTGGTCAAGAAACCATAAACGCTGTTGAGCAAAAGAAAGAGGAGGGTTTACAGATGTAGAGACGTGATATATCACGTCTCCTCCACATAAAGGTAGTATTGCAGTATTAGTATTAGGTGTCTTTTTGAGAAAGGAGATAATTTCAGGTTTGCGTTTTTGAATTTCTGCACGTAGTTCGGGTGTTAGGGTACCAGATGGAGCAGAGCAAAGCAACCGTTCGTCTTCGACAGTAGTTTGGATGTTTAGTTGGTGAAGGTAAGATAAAAATTCAACTGTATTCAAAACTCAACCTCTTCTTGCTCAACATTGGTATTATTCGAACTGGTGGTATTTAAAGCGTGCATTTGAATATACTTGGCAAGACTAGCAATAGTCGGCGCCTCAAACAAGCTGCGTAAAGGCAAGTCTATATGAAAAATATCTCGAATTCGGGAAGTCAACTGAGTTGCAAGTAAAGAATGACCACCCAGTTCAAAGAAATTGTCATGAATTCCTATAGGTTGTTTACCCATTGTCAAGATGTTTGCCCAAATTTCCACTAACACCTGTTCGACATCAGTCTGAGGTGCGACATAATTTTCTTCTACATTTAGACTGAGCGTATCTATCTTAGGTAAGGCATGACGATTTACTTTACCTACTGGTGTTAATGGTAATGATTCCAATACTACGTAAGCGACTGGTATCATATACTCTGGTAATTTTTGCTTGAGAAACGCGCGTAGATTGTTAGTTGTAACTTGCTGTTGCGGTTGAGGCACAATGTAAGCAACTAAATATTTATCACCTGGTATGTCTTCAGTAGCAATGACTACTGCTTCTCTAACTGCTGGATGTTGATTTAGAAGGATTTCTATTTCTTCTAACTCAATGCGGAAACCCCGAATTTTGACTTGGTTGTCGATGCGACCGATAAATTCTATGTTTCCGTCTGGTAAATATTTTCCTAAATCACCCGTTTTATAAATCAATTTGTTATAAAAGGGACTCTTGTGGAATGGACTCTTGTGGAATGGACTCTTGTGGAATGGGCATCCTTGCCCGTCCCTTCCATCTGTACTGGGCGGGCAGGGATGCCCGCTCCACAAGATATCTGTTGCAACATTATTCCACAAGATATCTGTTGCAAGATTATTTATATAGCCGCGCGCTAGTCCATCACCACTTATATATATTTCCCCCACAACACCGATGGGGACAGGTTGTAAATTTGTATCTAATATATAGATTTGTGTATTGGAAATTGGGCGCCCAATTGGTATAGATGTTGCTGATGGTAGTTCGTGTATGGGGTAATAAGAAGAGAATGTAGTATTTTCAGTTGGCCCATAAACATGGATTAGTTGCTGCGGCGCCCCATTCTGGATAACTTTCTTTACCCATCTAGTATCAATTGTTTCACCGCCGAATAGTAAGTATTTTAAGGTTGAAAACGCTTGGGGTACATCTCTAGCAATTTTTTGGAATAAGGCAGTTGTTAAAAATAAGATACTAATATCTTTTTGTTTTAGCTGTGATGCGAATTCGGTTGGTGAGAGTATTATATGTTTACTAATGCCGATAAGTTGGGCGCCGTTTAGTAATGCTCCCCAAATTTCAAATGTTGCGGCATCGAAGGAAGTATTTGAAACTTGAGCTATTTTATCATTAGAAGTGATATTTATATAGTTAGTATTGCGAACTAATCTATTTACTGATTTGTGAGTTACTGCAACTCCCTTCGGTGTACCTGTAGAACCTGATGTGTAAATAATATAAGCTAAGTTATCACTTCTGGTTTCGCTATTTAGGTTTTGTTTGCTTTCGTGTGCGATTATTTCCCAATCTTTATCTAAATTTACAATTGGATTAGAGAAATTTTCAAAGTATTGAGCAAATTTTTCTTGTGTGAGCAAAACTTGAGCAGATGAATCTTTTAACATAAAATTCAGTCGCGTTAGGGGATAGCTAGGGTCTAAAGGTAAATATGCTCCCCCTGCTTTTAATATACCTAGCATTCCTACAATCATATCAATTGAAGCTTCAGCGCAAATTCCAACTACAACTTCTGTATTTACACCTAATTTTTGTAAATGATGCGCGAGCTTGTTGCTGCGATTATTTAATTCGTTATATTGTAGAGACGCGATTAATCGCGTCTCTACATTTTCAAAATCTAATGCAATATTATTACTGTATTGTGTAACTTGTTGTTCAAATAATTTATGAATACATTGATTTGAAGGATAATCGCTTTGAGTATCATTCCATTCAAACAATATTTGGTTTAATTCTGGTTCGCTTAAAATGGGTAAATTCGCCATTCGTTCTTCTGGGCTAGCAACAATACTTTCTAAAAGTGTTGTAAAATGGTTTAACATTCTAGAAATAGTAGCACCTTCAAATAAATCAGAGTTATATACTACTATTCCTCTAATTCCCTCTGAATGTTTCCAGTCTCCACCCCATAAACTTCTAAAATCAGAAGAACATTTCCATAAGTGTAATTCTAAATCAAATCGAGTTGTTTTTAAATCTATATTCATAAAACTTGGCGCCAAGTCAGGCAGTTCTAATTCCTGCATTGGTGCATTTTCAAAACCGAATACAACTTGAAAAAAAGGATTTGCGCTCAAATTGCGTTCTGGTTGTAAATGTTCAACGAGCTTTTCAAACGGCAAGTCTTGATGACTGTATGCTTTTAATGTAACTTCCCGTACTCTGGCTAATAGTTCGCTAAAAGTTGGATTTCCTGAAAAATCGGTACGCAACACTAAAGTATTGACAAAAAAGCCAATTAATCCTTCAATTTCACTACGGTTACGGTTGGCAATTGGTGAACCAACGGTTATATCATCAGAATATGTATAGCGGTAAAGCAATGTTTGAAATGCTGCCAGCAATATCATATATAAAGTGGCGCCTTCAAGTTGACATATTTTTTTGAGTGCATCAACTAAACTGAGGGGTAACTCTAAAAATTGTGTAGCTCCACGATAAGCTTGAATATTAGGGCGCCGTTTATCGGTAGGTAAAGGCAGCATTGTAATACCATTTAATTGATGGCGCCAGTAAGCTAACTGATTTTCTAGAACTTCTCCAGTTAACCACTCGCGTTGCCATTCCGCAAAATCAGCGTATTGTAAAGGTAGTTGTGATAACGGGGATGGTTGATTTTTTATTTTGGCAGTGTAAAGGGCGCCTAACTCACTAATTAACACTCCAATAGACCAGTCATCGCAAACAATATGATGCATATTCAGTAACAAAATATGCTCATTATCTGAAAGGTTAAGTAATATCACTCGTAGCAATGGTCCTGAAGACAAATCAAAAGGACGCTCTATCTCTTGCGTAATAATATACTTAGCTTGTGCTTCACTTTGTTGTGCAGGTAACTCTAATGTATTAATAGATATCAGCAAACTTGGGGCAATAACTTGCACAAGTTGCTCTTCGAGTATTGTAAATGTAGTGCGTAATGTTTCATGGCGCCGGACAATTTCGTTTAATGCAAATTCGAGCGCGCTTTGATTGAGCGAACCATGTAAACGAATAACCGTAGGCACATTATATATAGCATTGCCCGGTACAAGCTGGTCAAAGAACCACAACCGTTGTTGGGCAAAAGAGGCGCCGAATACAAAAACTTCTTGACTAGACATGAAATTCTCTAGTTGTACATCAACTTTTAAGGTATATGATGCCAGCACCAAATTATCAAAATAATAACTATGAACTACCAGGAGTAGATAATGAACCCTTACCTGGTTTACCTAAAGAAATTAACCCAGGCGCCGATATTGGTGAAGAAGCTGCGATACAAAAAGCATTACAATCAGGAGCAAGGTTTAAAGCAACTAACTCAACAGTTATTAGATGTGCTTTGATGACTTACTTTGGAGCTAGGCAGTTCTCTGAACCGATAGATGATGATGACCCCGATGCCCAACTTCAAGTTCGTTTAGTAGAAATATCAGGGACTTTTCAGCGAAGAAGACATAGGCGAGGACTACAAACATCCGCTCCTCTTTTCAAAAAAGCTTACGTTATCTTAAGAGCTTCAGATGGTTTGCCATTAGGTTACAGTCTTACAAAAGATTGAACTATCATAATAAAATATTATTATGGCGCCCTGTCAAAAACAAATTTATTATTCATTGTCATGAGGTTTTTATGACTTTACCTACTATCACTGAAGATAAGATAGAACTGGCGCCAGGTGATGAGTTAATTCTGAGATGTAGAACGTGGGAAAATTACGAAGATTTACTTGCTCGTCGGCAGCATAAATCAGGACTAAGAATTAAATATAGTAGTTTAACTGGTGAAATCAGGGTTATGTCTCCATTACCCGGACATGGTAAAAATGTTGACATGTTGGCAGATTTTGTCAAAGCATTGCTCAGAAATAGTTCTAAGAAATGGGAAGCTTTTACACCGATTACTTTAAAGTATAGTAATCAACAAGGAGCAGAAGCTGATTATTGCTTCTACATCGAAAATCGTCAACGCATTTTAGGTAAAGAACGTATTGACTTACAAAATGACCCATCCCCTGATTTAGCCATTGAAGTTGATTTAACGTCAATGACAAAACCAGAAGATTACCAAGTAATTGCTACTACAGAACTGTGGATTTATCGAAGAAGTGGGTTATTGATTTACCAATATGATCAAAAACAGTACAGCGAAAGCCAAACAAGTTGTATTTTCCCTGATTTTGATGTCAAAACTTTGATACCGCAATATATCGAACGAGGTTGGCAAGTCGGCTCAAGTATTGCGGTTAAACAATTTGAGGAATTTTTAAAATAAACAGGACTTACGCAAGAATTTTGTCAATGATATAATTCAAGCTTATGAAGAATGGTTAAGCTCTGATAATGATATTTATAACAAACTGTTCACCAATGAATTTTCAACGGCTATCACACTTAGCACTAAAATCTAATTTCTACAGTGAGATTATAGTTTCGTTCATTGTGGTGCCTTCATGACGAGGACGAAGATGTAAGGTAATTTCCGTATCGAGTCGCTTAAGAAAAGTTAGAAGTTTACCCTCACTAAAGCGTTGAAATTCTCCCTTCATTAAATGAGATACTTCTGGCTGCGAAATACCAAGAAGTTCGCTAATTTCGCGCTGCTTTAGGTCGCGCGCTTTCAACAGACGCAGTACCTGAATTCCTATTTTCCCACGGGTAAAAAGTTCATCTGCATCCTCTAGACCAAGGTCAGCGAATACATTACCACTGCTTTCTTCAAAAACAGGTTCTTGTGTCATGCTTGTTTTTCCCTTTCCTGCGCGTCCTTATAACGTTGTTTAATTAAGTCAATATCAGCCTGCGGGGTTTTAATCCCTTGTTTCGATTTTTTTTGAAAAGCGTGTAAAACGTAGACTTTCTCCCCTATTTTAACAGCGTAAACCGCTCTATATGTATCAGTATCATACCGTTTGACAATTTCGTAAACACCGCTTCCCACTCCTTTAAAGCGTTTAGCTTCCATAGGTGTTTCTCCTGCTTGTACTAATTGCAACGCATACCCTACTGATTTTTGTACGTCTTCCGGGAACTCGCGGATGTTTTTGCGAGAGTCTCCCATCCAGACTAGAGGACGTAAAGCAATCTCTACAATATCTTCATCATCGCTGATTTTATATGAAATTTCTTATAAAGCAAGTAAAACATACCACAAACCTGTGTCACTGTGCCATAACCACTTAAAAAGCATCGAATAAAATAACTTTTATATTTCAGATGCTCGCTTCGGAGTTAGATATTCCCAAAATTGGCACAATAAAAGAAGTGCTTTGAGGGGATATGCAATAAAAATGAGTATAGATAGTACAGAAATGGCTAGAAGCCTTTACCAAAGCGGGGTAGTGGCGTTTGAAAACGGGAAATACCGTGAAGCTGTTGAAAGTTTAGAGCGAGCGAATTCGCTTGTTGCTCGTAATACCCGCTTTGGTGGGGAGGTGCAAATTTGGTTGGCAACAGCATATGAAGCAGCAGGACGAAACCAAGATGCTGTTGACTTATGTGAGCAACTTAAGCGTCATCCTGATATTGATACTAGTACACAAGCAAAACGCTTACAGTATATCTGGAAGGCGCCTAAATTGAACCGCCCCAAAGAATGGTTGACAGAGATACCAGATATGGGCGCCGCGTCGAGTAATAATGATAAAACCAAGTTTGTAACGAACACTTCATCGAATACACAAAAAGCACCACAAAAGGAATATGTAGACTTAAGCCAAGTCAACACCGAAGATAATCGCTTTATTTGGGTTGCTTTAATAGGGGTTGCCGTAACGCTCTCATATTTAGTTTGGTTAAATTTTAATGCATAACTCGTCAAGGAACAAAGCTATATGATTCGACTGGTTGCAAGACAAACTAAATATCTTAAACGTCTATTTCAAGGCATCTCAAAACGCGCACGGATTATTTTCTTAATAGCCTTAGCATCTTTATTGTTATCAGGCTGTGTAAAATATGACGTTGGCGTAAACTTCAATAACTCTAACTACGGTGAGTTTGTGCAGCATATTCACTTAGGCGAACGTCTTACTACATTTAGTGGAGACTCAGTATATGAATGGTTAGATAGTATTGAACGCCGTGCGCGTAAACTTGATGGTAAAATACGGCGCCTTTCTAGAGAAGAAGTTGTCGTCACAATACCCTTTAACAACGCCGAAGAATTACAAACCAAGTTTAATAAATTCTTCAACCCTAATCTCAATGAAAAAGGTAAATACAAAGACGTTAATACAGACTTACCAAAAATTGAATCAAATATACTACTATTTCAGAACAACTTTCTGTTACTAATTCGGAACAAGTTAATTTACGACTTAGACTTAAGTTCGCTAGCATTAATATCCAATAACGGTAACGTACTAGCAAACGCAGCCTCAATATTAGACCTAGAGTTTAGCCTAAAAACACCGTGGGGCGCCAAAAATGTCGTAGAACCAACAGAAAACCCCGTATTACCCGAAACCAACGGCAAACAACTAACTTGGCATCTCAACCCAGGTACACTTAACCACGTCGAAGTAGTATTTTGGCTCCCAAGTCCACTAGGTATAGGCGCCTTAATAATCATATTATTAGTTGTGCTAGGAACATACATCCGCTACAACATACTCCCCGACCCCACAATAAAACTAGCTCAAACTGTAGTTACAGAACAATAAAACGTAGGTTGGGTGGAGCGCACAGCGCGAAACCCAACATCCAACATCAACCCACACCAAACCCCGTATATTGCCTAACAAATGGAAAAGATTTGCAACAGATACAACGGATGTAACGGATAAGCTATGTATTTCATCCGTTACATCCGTTACATCCGTTGCCAGTTATACTCCATGCAGCATCACCATTCTTTCATCTAGTCCTTGGTGGAAAAATTCAAGTCTTTGATTAGCCTCAAAATCTCTGGGGTTAATTGAATTAATAACAAATGGAAATAATGCCGGGGTTTGGCTAATTACACTTAAAGCTTGGGAATCAAAATCACTTGCAACTAAAGCAGCTTCTACTAACCATGCTGCTAGCTTTCTATTATCAATTAATTGTGTTAATCCTGGTTGATATACACCTATTTCTGACGTATCTTGTAGCACACCCCAATCAACGAAGCAGCGCAGTACACGTTGAGTCGCGCGCGATACTGTTTCCCGTTCACCTAGTTTTTCTTGTAAGCGTCTTTGTATCGAACCTGCTGCAAATGAACCTTGTAGTCTCAATAACCTTCCAGTATGTTCTGCGACAATGCCAAAAAATGGATAAACAGCCATTGTCATTCCCCAATGTATGGGTAGATGTTGTTCTTTGGGAGTATTTTGTAAAAATTCTAATGCTTCATCTCGTAATGGCGCCAGTTTTGCTAGTATTGTAACCCATATTTTTGAAAGTATTGAAATTGCTTTAGAGCGACCGCTAGATTTACTCTCGCTACCAACAGAAAGTTTATCGAGCAAAAAATCATTTAGCGCTGTTTGTATTTCACGGCGTGTATAACCAGCAAGAAACAGGTTGGCTGTGAGTTCCAACCACTCTAGCTGAATCCTTACGAACATGTAATAAGAAGATAGTTACAGTGCCGAACTTTTTCATCTCACTTTTCGTACAAAGTTTCGGCACATATAATACTTTAATCTTCATCATTGAGTACAGGTATATTCATGATTACCTGATTTTCCGAAGCATGTTTATAATGTGGCTGGTTAATAGGGGGACATAAATAATCAAATGAAATATCAGTATGTTCTAGTTGCATACTACGTGGTGCATTTAAGGCAATAACAACGTCCCCAATTTTTTCGCATCTTCTACAGTCACAAGCTGCAGTGCCCGTTGCTAATATTTCTTTCAGATTGTTTACAATATTAAGAAATCCCCTTGTATTAGTATTTCGTGGTAGATTATTAGCTGTTTCAATTAATTTCTCGACTTCTGAACGATACTGGTTTAAAAGAAATTGTTCTATTTGACATTTACTTCGACAAGTTTTAACATCTTCAAATTCTAAAACAAACTTTTTGAAACCAGATAACGGATTTTGTAAATCAACATCAAGGGGTACAAGAGCGCGCGCGCAAGCTGTATAATCTTCTGTTTGCTTAAATTTTGTTCTTAATAACAATTCAAAGCGCTTGATATAGCTTGCTAAAAGATAAAGAGCTTTTTCTTTATTTTGAGGGTCGTTAGGATTAAATTGATAATCTCCAAAGAATTGAGGTATAAACTGTAAAATAGCTTTAAGTTCGCTACCTTTAAATCTATTGCTCCATAGACTGATGGCATCTCCTAGAGTATTAATAGCACCGAAACGTAAAATAGAATAAAAAGAGATTAAATTCAATAAGTAACTGCGTTTTATTTCCATCTGAACATAGTTGGAAATATAAAGCTGTTGGTTGTTAACAAAAGAATTTAGATAAGTTTGGTAAATTTGTGAAGCAAGTAATAATGAGCGAACAAATGAAGTATCTAAGAAATGCTTTGTTTCTTCTGTCCCTTCAGCTAATTTATCTGACTCGTGCATTTATAATTCTTGTCCTTCTTCAGAGGTATCATCAAAACTAACACTAAACGGTATAGTATTAAAGCCCAGTCTATCTAAAGCTATTATTGAGTTTTCAACGTCTGTATTGTTAATTTTTCTCTGATTGACTAAAGATGAAAATAAATTATAAGCACCTTTATATTGCTCATTCTTATAATCAAGCCAACGATTTTGATTCGCTAGCGCATCATGTAGCGCTACTGCAACTTCTGTATAGGGGTCTCCCATACATGTATCAATCATCGAGCGTATTTTTCGCAGTAAGCTATCAGCAAAAATAGCAGAATAAGGCTTTCCAGCACATCTTGATAGTTCTTCTAAATCTGATAATAAAGATTCGGTAATTTGTACTCCACTTAATTCTAAAACTTTTTGTTCGTTATCCATAAAAAACCTTCTAGCTTCAAGAATTTATGCTCTGCTTTACATTATACCTGAAACATTATAGCTAGAATTTCTAGCCAAGGATGAATACCATCATTACAGAAGTCCGAATATGTTCTAGACTCAAACATATTTTTAACTACCTTCAGGCGCTTAAGAGTGCCAAATCTAACATAGAGCTATGCCTCACAAGTCTTGTCAACGTGGATACAATACTGGGATAAAAATTCATCTGCTCCTCTGTGAACTCTGTGCGTCTGTGGTAAAATACATAACTTTTTTTCACCACAGATACGGTTCTTGCGTACTTAACGTGCTAAAATGTTAGAATGTTTATTTAGCGTTTAAGTAAAATTAATTATGAAAAGAGTCCTT
>NZ_RSCL01000073.1 GCF_003991905.1 Dulcicalothrix desertica PCC 7102
GGAGTTGGTGTTGTATTTTGTGGTTTGGCTGGAGTTGGTGTTGTATTTTGTGGTTTGGCTGGAGTTGGTGTTGTATTTTGCGGGGTAACTGGAGTTGGCGTTGTATTTTGTGGAATAAGTGGAGTTGGCGTTGTATTTTGCGGGGTAACTGGAGTTGGTGGTGGTTCTGGAGTTGGTGTTGTATTTTGCGGGGTAACTGGAGTTGGTGGTGGTTCCGGAGTTGGTGTTGTATCTTGCGGGGTAACTGGAGTTGGTGGTTGTTCTGGCTGAGGTTGGGCTAGAGACATTTGTAAATATGGCTCTAGACCAATAACGAAACTGCTGATAAAGACTAAACAAGCTTTAGGGAACAGCAATATTAGGTTGATAAAGGATTTCTGATTCATTTTTTATTAATAGGTATTATAATATTTGAAAATCTCGTATTTTTTAGCATTGATTCACAACCTACTCGCAGCAAGTTTTATTTTTCCCTTGTAATTTGCCCTGGCGCCAAATTCCTTCATGGGAGCCGTCTTGAGATATGCAGATTCCTTGACCATCAAACATACCCTGTTTGAATTCCCCTATATATTGGCAATTATTATTGTAAATTAATTTACCCATACCTTCGTATTTACCTTCATAGAACTGACCTATATAGCGAGCGCCATTTTCAAATGTAAACGTTCCTGTTCCATGAAACTTACTCTCTTTGAATCTCCCTTGATATTTTTGACCATTTGTGTAAACTAGTGTTCCACAACCGTTATACATTTTATTTTTAAATTCTCCATAATATTTATTTCCTTTACTATCTATAAAATCTGGTGATATTTTTGAATTAGGTAATGCATTTGTTTCTGAGCATATTTCCGCATCTGCTGTGTGCTGTCTCGAAGTCATAAATAATAACCCAATTCCAAAAAGTAAACTCACTAAAACTCCGGCGCCAATAAAAAATCTCTGGTTTGCTACAAGAAAATGTGGTGGTTGTGAAATTGATGATGAAGACGGTGGTGTTAAATGTATGGGTTCTGATGATGGTGTTGTTAGTGCTTGCAACGCTTCACCTGCGGTTTGATATCGTTCTTTGTAGTTAGAACGTACCATTTTTTCTAACACACTTGCGAGATGGGAGCTAACCGAAACCTGATCTCGCCAAATTACTTCAAAAGTGTCTGGGTCTTTCGGAAGTTGCTGCGGTCTAACTCCAGTTAAAGCATAAATTCCCAACATCCCCACTGCATAAACATCACTGCATAACTTGGGATATCCATTTAATTGTTCATGAGGCATGTAGCCATAAGTACCAACAGCAACAGTTACACTGGTTTGCTCTTGAGGATTAACTTTAATAGTGCTAATTTCCTTGACAGTTCCAAAGTCTATTAATACTATTTTACCGTCACTATTGCGACGCATTAAGTTTTGTGCTTTGATATCTCGATGAATAATATTTTTATTATGAATAATTGATAATACTTCTAAAATTTCTTTTAAAAGTTGCGTTACCTTCGCTTCACTTAATCTATTACCAGAAAAAACTTCTTGGCTCAAATCGTGTCCATCAATATATTCTTGTACTAGATAAAATTCGCCTCCTTCTTCAAAATGAGCAAACAACTGTGGTATTTGACTATATTCGCGACCCAAGCGATATAAAGCTTGTGCTTCCTTGTTAAAAAAATTAATAAAGACTTGTAACTCGTCTTGGCTTTGGCTTTGCCGAAGATTTTTGACGACACACAAAGGATGGTCGGGTAAATCTAGATCTTCAGCTAAATAAGTGATTCCGAAGCTACCGCTTCCCAATTGCTTGATGATTTTATAGCGATTGCGGAGAGTATGACTGGGAAGCATTGGATTTAACCATAATTTAAGAGAGATTATATTCCCATTTTGCCACAGTTGTCTCTAAGATACAGGAGCATCCAATGTACCAATATCAGTAGGAACCAACGTTATTTAGTAACCATAAGCCCCACCTTCAGGTCTGCGGCGATCAGACGCACCATTGAGTAACCCTGTTTGCGAGTTAACCAAAATCGACTCTGCTACACTCCAAGTTCCCGGTTGAGCGTCGAATTTAAAGAGAGCGAATGCGGCACTGACACACATAAAGGGAAACCGCATTGAAAAAGCCAAGGTGATGGTATAAATCATCACTCATGTATACATAAAAAGAAATATTTTTAAATTTTCCATATTAGATATAAACAACTACCACTTTCCAGAATCGTCTTCTTGTTGTAACCCGATTAACTGGCGCCGTTTCCAAGCATAAGCAAGAATATTAATACCTAATTCTTGAGCGGTACGGATTGCAACCCTAGGCAGCGTCAGGTCTTTATCTAATCCCCAAGCGGATGCTAAATCACCAGTAATTAAAATAATTCCTCCAGCAGTTGATATTTCAATTGGTCGTTGATTTACAATTGGTAAAGCTGCAAATAAAAAAGGGTGCGTTCTCAAAGGATGGTCGCGTCGTAATTCAGCTAAAGGTCTTAAAGGATTTTTTAACTGTTCTCCTAAAGAATAAGTACTTTCTATTAAAGGAATTGCATCTCGCGGTGCATCAACTAGAAGTACTCCACCTGAGTTTAAGTAATTTTTTAGAGCTTCCAACTCGATATCATTAAATGATAATGCTTCTTGCCCAGTCAGATAAAGTAAGTCATATTCTTGAAAATTTTCCGATAAACTAACTTGCCCCGCTTCATCAGTTCCTCGTAAATAAAAGTACAAAGGCTCGATTGATTGTAACAAGTAAGATACATTGAAAAAATTGCGGTCACATCCAGAATCACTGTGATTTACCTGTGCAAATCGCACTATTGCTTGAGGTCGCGCTTGTGCTGAACGACGGTAAAGTAAATTTATATTATTATAACCTGGAAAAAATGCATCACCAGGTTGGGTAATATCTTTCTGTCCTGGCTGTAAAAGAATACGGCAAATTTCAATTTCTGAAATATCAAGCGTTGAGTTTTTTTGGTCAAACCGATAAGTCTCACGAACAGTATCTCTAGAATCGCGCGTGCGTAGGTCTTCAGGGTCAATATAACTAACAGTTAAATAGACCATAAGCGGCTCAGTATTAGCAACTTCTAAATCAATTGGAAAATCATAAGGTGTCGGCACAACAATTAAATTACCAGCCAAATCTATCGCAATACCCGGCTGAATTTGCACCCAACGTCCATCTCGATACTTAGCCTCAACATTACTCGGCGCTGGAATATCTTGCACACCCAAACCGCAAACAATTCCAGGTTGATTCAAACATTGATAATGAGTATTTTGCCGCGCGCGGTGATAATTATGTGCTTTACGCCAGCGTTCAGCATTTATCAGTAAACCATCAGAAGCTTGAAGACGTTCAAAAGGTTGAATTGGTGGAGGTGGAAAAGGATGTGACATAAGGATTTTGCTTCGCACATGAATAGATTTGAAATTTTGGATTTTGCTCCCCCCAACAGAGCGCGGGGGGCTAGGGGGGATTCTCTATAGATAATTCATAGGTACAAAAAGCGGGTTTTTCTTGCTCAATAATCCTCCTTATAAGAGCTTCGTGTATAGTATTAGATTCTTTCGGTCGCAAGCGCACAACAAAATGATATGCTTGTCCTCCTCCTAACACAGCATTTCCGAGTTCAGCTTCATTAAGAATAAAACCATTACCAAAAGGCTCAGTAATACTGATATGTTTATCATTTTCATTTTGTATATCTTCATCCAAAGGTAATCCAGTATATAAATGTAAATAAAGACGCAAACCTTTACGAGTTCCTCGCCATCGATACAACTCAACCGCGCGTCGAATTAGACGACGCTGCTGTGGAAGTTCCCATACTGAGTCAAATTGCCAACCAACCCAGTGAGCCAAAAATGGTAATAATGCTTGCGGCGCCGTTAAAGCGTCGAGGTTTGCCCACATAGAATTAAAACTATCAATTGCTGGTTGATAAGCTTGCTCAAAGATATTCATGAAGCGACCAATAAAGTCTACTTCACGATAAAGAAGCGGCAAAAATTCCATATACGTAGACCAAGGTCGTATACATATATTAAATTCGTCGCTTGTCTCTATTATTTGTTCTGTACCGAGGTCTAAATGTAAATGAACAGAACAGCGAAAGTTAAGGTCTAATGTATCTTTTTGCCCTGGAATAATAGCAGAGTGATCTTCAAAAAACGTGACAGGGACTTGAAAATAAAGTACAGCTTGCATAGTACCTTTAGGTGGAACTTCAGAGCCTTCTGTGCCAATTTGACACCACGATGCAGGAAACTCACCTTTTACTTTCAAGTCCAACTGTAAAGGATTTTTCGTCAAATTTTGCACTTGCACAATCATTTCGCTCTTGTGTCCAGGACGTAGTAACAAACTCTGCCCAGTAGTAACATCAAGACTTTCTGCCCCTGTAAATGCCAAAGCTACTCCCGGTAGTGCTTCAGGAATTTGCATTGGAATTAAGTCTATTTTGACTTTAGAGCTAGAACGACTTTGAACCATAATAGTCCTAAATGTAGAGACGTGATATATCACGTCTTAATAATTTATTAACGATTAAGAATATTAACTACATGACCAGAACGCAAGTTATTATCAGCCCATGAACAAATTAATCCCTGGACTCCAGGGTCAATTACGCGCTCTGGTGATGGCTGGCGCCTCCATGTGCCACCTTGAAAGCGTATAGGAAATAGTAAAACAGGGCCGAGATAGCGAACACCACGCGCTTGTTGGAGTAATGCCACAATATCTGACTCATAAAGTGGGCGCCCAAATGCCCAACCTTTTCCTTCCATACCTCCAGTTAAGGGATTTAAAAATTTATACAGTGATATTCGGATAGCACGCAGAATTTCTTCACGAGCGAGAGGGTTATCATAAGCAGGTTCTAAACCAATTTCGGTTTGGACACAAACACCAATATATTCTGGTTGTTGTAGTTGTACTTGAACTCCTAATAACCTTCTTTCATCTAAGTAACGCAAAACTTGTTGAGTAAGTGCTGGACTAAGGTCGAATTTATCAGGAGATAAACCTTGTCCTTGGGTAATAGCGTCTGTGTTGTAATTGGGCACTATCAACAAACTAACTGTACCTGCTTGCCGATTAATTTCTGCTGGTAAACAGCGAACGCGAGCAATTGCTCCTTGAGCTGCAATTTGAGCTAGTGCTTCAAAATCTTCAACTGTAACTGCACGGTCACGGGAACGTAAAATTCGCGGCGCCTTAATTACTGCTTGTTCGAGTGACTCTGCATCAGCTCCATTAATGGCGCCTTTATGATTGATAACACTCTTCACGTAAGGAACAGCAGATTTTAAAAATTGCAGCGAATTTGCTTGAACATTACCTTCTCTACCTCCTCCTGTGCGGTAACAAACCATGCGAATTTCTGAACCGCGTGGAGGAATTGCTCCGTACTGATGTTCAAGGTTGTTATTTTCTATATCACGAACTTGAACAAATGTATCTTCTGGTCTTGGTTGCTGGATGCGTGCCCGAACTTGTGTTTCGCTTTTAAGTTGACTGGGTTCACGAATTAACGGACCAAACTGAACTGTACCGCTTATCGAATCTATTATATAGTGGTAGCTCTGTGAATTGGAATCTGCGAAATCTCTAACTTCTTCCCATTTTTGAGGTAAACCATTTGGAGGAATAACTAGAATGTATTCCTCGGCTCGACGTTCTAAAATAGGTGGTTGTTGGAGTTGAAAAACTTGCCCTGGTTTACCATTACTAATACCCAAACGTTCATCTTCGATTAAGTTATTTTGACTGCAAGGTACAGTACCACCAACCGTTCTTACTCCCAAACCTATAATTCGTGGAGGACGATTATAACCAGAATTATTTGCGTCTAATGGAATGAGTAAACAGCGAATCCAACGACCCCGGTATGATATAAAATTGGTTACAGGCCAGTTTTGCGGTAAATGTAGCCGTACTTCGGCACCTTGCTCTGGATAACTACCCTGTTGAGCAATTTCATAAAAACTAAAGCCTCGTGTTTTATCGTCTACTTCTTTTAATAAAACAGGTTGCCATTTCTCCCCATCCCAAGCTTCCCAACGACGTGGAGGTTGGTTAGGATTAATACCAGTAGGTGTGGCAGAGGCGCCTTGAACAGTAATTTCTAAAACATTACCATCAAGAGGGTCATCAGAATTAATAACAATGTAAAAACAGTTACCTGGTGCTGGTTCCTCTTCAAATATTGGTTGTTCGCTACCTTCCCAGAAAGATTCAGATTGGCGATTCCAAGTACTAGTTACCCTTTCTCTTAAAGACTGAGGAATTTCTTCTACAGTCAATGCTGTTAGAAAATGTTGTAAACGGGGTTTTGCAATAATTAAAGGCGAATCAGTACTAAAAGTAATAGCTTCTGTTGTTTCAGTTCGTACCGTTGAAACCTCAATTCCTTGTGGAATAGTGTAAGTTTCCGGCAAATCAGAACTTAAATAAAAAGTTAAATGCGTGCGCGCTGGCGCAGGTGGTTGGAGACGAATGCCCAGTAATTCTAGAAAGGCTACATAATTTTTACGCGGTACTTGATTAAACCTAAGTAGCATTTGGTCGGTTAACCAAGCAAACAATTCAATTAGCGTAATTCCAGGGTCACTCAGATTATAGTCAGTCCATTCAGGACAGTAGCGAGGAATACGCATAATGCACTCATCCACCAAATCGTCGAAGGTGCGGTCATCCAAATTGGAGGAAGGTAATTTTGGTAAAAAGTCAAATTCCACAGCTTTATTTTAGATTTTAGATTATAGATTTTGGATTATAGATTTGGATTATCTATCTTATGGGGTGGGCGCCAAAAGTGCCCCGCCCCCCCTACTCCGCCGAAACCAAATAAAAAGGATAAACAAAGCTATAAATATCAGGATAATCCTTGAGTTTATACTTAATAATAATGTCAACTCTACCCCGTATTGGGTCAGGGTCAGCGCGAACATCATTAAGAATGATACGCGGTTCCCAAACTTCCAACGCTTCTGTCACATACATACGAATTTGTAGTAAAGTATCGCTATTCAAGGGAGCAAACGCCAATTCTGACAAGCGACACCCAAAGTTCGGTCGATAAATCCGTTCACCTACACTAGTACGAAGAATAATCCAAATAGATTCTCTGACTTTCTCATCCTCACTGCTAAACTTTATCCCACCCTGCAAATTTAATTGCAGTGGAAAAGCCCAACCTCTACCTAAATATTCTCGCTGCTGACCATAAACGGGATTTGGCATTCCGGGCGCCCTCCGCAGTAGATAGTATTCATATACATCTAAAATATTGGGGCAGAAGATATAAACCTATTCGCCAAAGGTCGAGTTTCAACAAAAGGGTAAAGGAAGTACTTCTCCCCTTCCCCTTTAATCTTTCCCCCTTGTTTATGGAATTGGTTTGGGACCTGTTATTGGTGTAGTCATTGTAATTGGACCCAAAGTAGTAGTTAGCGTCATAGTTCCAGCAGTAATAGCCAAAAGACCAGGTGTAGTAATTGTGATGGCGCCACCAGCCGTCATACTTATACTGGCGCCTGCGGTCATAGTCATTGGACCAAGTGAACTCATGCTCATTGTGGCGGCTGCTGTTGAACTAATAGATGCAGCCATAGAGGATATAGAAGCAGTAGCCTTATTACTAATCATGGTATTTGCTGTAATGCTGATAGTGCCAAGAGTGTCATCAAGATTTACAACCTGTCCTGATGCTGTTTTAAGTTCTATAAACTTTTTAGTATCATTAATACTAATTTTATGCCCAGCTATTGTCTGAATATATACACCTGTGTTACTAGCGCCTTTATCTTCATCTACAAACTGTAATTGATGACCAACACGGGTTTTGAAAGTTCTCAAACGAACTCGACCACCAACTACACTATCTCGTACAGGAGTTGGGGGTGCATCTTTTCCGTTCCAGACTGCGCCAATAATATAAGGTCTGTGAATATCGCCATGTTCAAAACCAACCAAAACTTCATCATTAATTTCTGGTAGCCAATCTGTACCACGCCCAATTCCGGCGCCTGTTGATACAACTCTTGCCCAGTAACTCTCATGTTCTTCAGTGAGAGTGGGAAACTTGACTTTAACTCGACTTAATCCTTTAGGGTCTTGATTATTAGTGACAATTCCTACTAAAAATGTTTGACCAGGTTGTAAACGTATTTGTGGTGATATCGAGGTGTATAAATTACCAGAACGCAAACCTCGAACGCTAAATTCCGTAGTATAAACTCGCTGGCTGTAAAAGTGGCGTGTTTCTGTAATATAGTACTTACCGCTAAAACGTTCGCCCATATTTTGTAGAGTTACAAACCTACCCGGTCGAATTTTAGGATTACCTTCTGCTTTCGCATCTGCATAAACAAACTCTCCCCCTAATTCATCACATAAAGCCTGAGCCATTACCTCTGCTTCTTTGGCACTAAAAACGGGTTTATCTACAACAGTCATTTTTGGAGGTATGCCGATGTTGAACTTGTTACTGCTAGTACTTCCTTTTTGATTGCCAGTATTAGTTATTACCATTTCTGAATTAGCCGTAGAAGTAATTATATTCTTCTGAGTATAGTCCCAACTACGCACTTCAACCGCACTTACTTGTTCTGCACTAGTAACGCGAGTACTAAAGCTGCTAATTTCTTCTAGCCATTTCAGTTGTACAGCTACTTGAGCTTCTGGTTTACGAAAATTAATTTTACCCTCTTCAATAAAAAGCTCAAAACCAATACGAGCCGCTCTTTCTCGCAAAAATTCCATATTAGTTTGATTTTCTTGAAAAACATACTCATGAGCTTCGCCACTCTCGTCTATTCTTCCAAGTTGTATACCTACTTCAGTAGCAACTTTGCGTACAATATCGCTATCGGTATTATTCAAAAAAGAGCGATTTTGGCGCCCTCTATGCAGTCGATGCGAGGTATCATAACCGCGAACTATTATAGGCGCCTCAGATTTATTATTAAAATGAACTTCAATTGCTGTAATTTCACCATCAATTAAATAGCCTTGTTTCTCCATCTGAAAACGTAAGTCTTGGGTAGTACTAGAAATAAACCCTAATCTGATTTTTTTACCAATTTCAAACAATTTTTCGTGGCGCCAAGGTTGGTATTGTGCTTTATCATTAGTAGGCAAATAACTATTATGAACTACCAATGTAAACATTGCAGGCAAGTGCAAACTTTCCTCAATAGTAATTTGCAACAAATCCTTCATTAATTCAGGAGTTGCTTGTTGTCCGCCTATTTCGATTATAGGTTGAGCTAAATAAAGACTTTGTTGTGCCATATTTTTTAAACTCAAAAAAATTCTAAAGAATATTGAAGTAGGTCGAATAACGTAGTGAGATATCAAGATATCAATACTGCCTCATAATAAGGGAAAGGGAAAAGAACGTTATTGCCAAGGTAATGCCGTATTTTTCCTCTTTAACATCAGTTCCTTTTCCCCGAAACCTCATTCGTTTTGACTAAGACATTACCTGTACATTATTTCTTCTTTCCTTTTGGTGGTTTCGGACCTCCACCAGGTGGTTTTGGTTGACCTGCACCAGGTTGGTTTTGACCTGCACCAGGTGGTTTTGGTTGACCTGCACCAGGTTGGTTTTGACCTCCACCAGGTTGGTTTTGACCTGCACCAGGTTGGTTTTGACCTGCACCAGGTGGTTTTGCATCTCCACCAGGTTGGTTTTGACCTGCACCAGGTTGGTTTTGACCCGCACCAGGTTGGTTTTGACCTGCACCAGGTTGGTTTTGACCTGCACCAGGTGGTTTTGCATCTCCACCAGGCTGATTCTGATTTCCGCCTAGTTGAATTTGATTTCCGCCTAGTTGAATTTGATTTCCGCCTAGTTGATTTTGATTTCCTCCTCCTTGATTTTGATTTCCGCCTCCTTGATTTTGATTTCCGCCTCCTTGATTTTGATTTCCGCCTCCTTGATTTTGATTTCCTCCTCCTTGATTTTGATTTCCGCCTCCTAGTTGATTTTGATTTCCGCCTCCTTGATTCTGGCTTCCACCTCCTAGATTCTGGCTTCCACCTCCTAGATTCTGACCTCCACCAGATTGATTTGGGCTGTCGTTAAAAAGAGATGTACCTTGAGAGCTATTTTGTCGCTGCTGCCCCTGAGAAGCAGATTGACTTCCTCCAGGGAGATTATTCTTATCTACTTCTTGTAATGAAATATCTACCATTGCTCTAACTGGTGTACCATCAGTAAGAAACATATTTAGGGTATAGGTTAGACTAACCATTACACAGTAAAAATATTCATCCTTCCATATAAATGTATAAACAGGAGGACGTGTATCAGTTTGATTTTCAATAGTTTCAACTCCCTTTTTAATAATATTTATATATGTCATTACAGACTCTTTCGTTTCATAGGTATCGAAGATTAATCGTCTAAGTATAAATTGATAAGGTTCAACACCTGAGAAGTTAATCTTCGGTAATAAAGTTGTTCCTCTATTCCCTGGATGTTGTTGCCAGTTAACAGTTCGAGAAAAGCTAATTTCGCTAGGGTTAAACATTAACTCAATGTCTGGCGCCTCACCGTTATAAGCTTTGAGTTTAGCTTTTTCGAGTTGAGGTTGACGTTTTTGAGGAGTGACTACAGAAGGACTTGGCATTATTAATTGTTTTCCTTAAAATCTATTCATATACGTAAACGGAGTTTTCCCGCAGGGTAGTAAAATCGCGCAATCATCGTATTACCAAGGTAAACGACCTGTAAAGCTACCTTGACGTTCTTTCTCAATTTCTAGCTGTTGTCGTAATCTTGTGTAAACTTCACGAGCAAGAGCTTCAAGAGCTATTTCATCATCTTCTTTTGAATCAGCTAACTTTGAATTAGATGAATCTGAATTAAATGACTCATTAAAAGAACTTTTTATAGTTTCAGTAAATGGTTTAATATCGTTAGATATATCGCTAGGTGAACTTTTATTTTGATTATCATCAACCGCTTTATGCGAATATGCAGGTTTTTGTTGAATAGGAAGTTGATTGCTTGTTTTAGTATTATAATTACCTCCAATTTCACTATTAGAGCTAGTAAAACTAGACTCTTCATTACCTATATTTAATAAACTTTCAATACTTGACCATTGTGAAGGGGTATCTATATTATTACTAGAGGATGTATTATTTGAAGTTGATTTTTTAAAAATTAAGGGTGGCGATGAATAATTATTGTGAGCAGCAGTTTTTCTTTGTACAATGTCTTTTTCTGTGCCACCTTCGTTGAGATGCTCTAGTAAATTCAGATTTTTTTGTGTATCTGCTTTATTTTTTAACTGCTTTAACTGTCCGCTAATGGCATCATCTTGGGACACCTTAAAAGGTGTGGCTATATGAGTAAAGCCTGCCTTCGCAGGCTGCAATGGATCGGCTTCAGAAGTTTCTGGTGATGTTGGTTGAACTGAAACTGGTGCCGTTGTTTCGATGTTTGGTATTGCCGGTTTACTTTTTTGAACTCGTGTTTGCTTTCTTGGTTCGACTTTAGAAGTTTCTGGAAATTTTGCTTGAATAGGAACTGGTGCCGTTGTTTCTATATCCGGCACTGTTAGGTTAGTGTTTTGGTTTGAAGCTTGTTGTAATGGTACTTGTTGCGAAGTTTCTAGTGCGGTTGTTTCTATATTCGGCGTTGTTGGGTTATTGCTTTGGTTTGAAGCTTGCTGTAATGGTAAGGTTTCTGAAGCTTGATGTGGTACTGGTTGCTCGGAAACTGGTGCGGTTGTT
>NZ_RSCL01000074.1 GCF_003991905.1 Dulcicalothrix desertica PCC 7102
TTTTCCTGAAATTCAGTTATGATAATGATTACAGCCGTCGTGTGGCGGCTGGTGACAGCTTTGCTACTTTTACCCCTGGTAGTATTAGTCTGTTCACCGTGACAAATCTCGCATTGGTTTACGGTTTGGCGCCATTAAACTATAGAACCACGCCTATCTCAGTATCTCTATGTTTAAATACGAAACGTATTAAATTTATATTAATAATCGACATTTGTCGCTATTACAAGGGTCTCCAGGAAGGTAACAAATGAAGAAGAAAGTTAAAAAAGTTCCAGCTTATACTTGTGATTATCCGGTTTATGATTACGAAGATAACAGTGTTTATATAGTTATTTACTACAACGGTAAAAAGGTTAAATTTATAAAAAAAGAAGATGCTCCTTCCTTGATAAAAGCTTTGGAATCTGGGGAAAGTCTAGAAGATATTGATTTTCATATTCGTACCTATTTCTAGAGTAACTTAGGTATAAAAAGTTTTTGAAAATAGGGCGCCACTCACATCCTGCGCTACTAACAGGCGCCAACAGCAAATTGAAACTAGTATCTCTCATTTTAGATACGAAACGTATTATTTTATTAAGGAGATATATCGGCGCCTGTAACTTCCCACATTTACAAGCGCGCGAAATACTCTTCAACTCGATATTCAAAAACGATGTCCCAGAAAAAGCATCCGTTGTATTTTGTTTGATACACACCCTCTCGCTCTATACGGTAATCAGTAATTAAACCATCACGTTTGGCATTACTCAACCTTGTAACAGTAGTTACTCCAAATTCTATTAATACTGGTACTAATTGTCCTGTTGTCCAATAAATTATTTGTATTACGTCATTAAAAGCTGATTAAAGCATAGGCGCCAAATCTCGATTCAATAAATTTAGTTTATTTTGTGGCGCCGTTTATAACTATAACGAGAGTTCAGTGCCATTACCTTTATCTCAACCAAGTTTTTTAATGAATGATAGTTCCCAGAATAATTCTAATATAGCTAATTCAGATACAGATTCTGAAATTATATACCCAATAACTGTTAAGTAACTCTAGGCGCCACTTGCTACGTTCAGAATATCTGTGCCCAACTTTTTCCACAACAGGCGCCTACCCTGGTACAGTAGCGTTTTCTTCGATGCTCTACTGGTTGAACTATATTTTTATTTAGGCGCCAATAGTAAAAACCACATGGGAGCGCTTGCTTGTTGTGGTGAACGTAATTTGGAGCTAAAAACTTGTTTAATTCAAATAATTAATGGTTTAACTGTTTAACACCTAATGCTTTTTTCAACATTATCCCTGCACATAACGCGGCAAAAACAATACCTGCTGAATTAGCATTTTCAGGAATACTTTTTGGAGTATCAAAAGATAGACTTACCAACATTTTACCTGGTTGACTCGCGCCTAAAGTAAATTTTCCTGCAATAGTTCCACTACCACTGGCGCCTATAAATCTACCTTCACCACCATTAATAACAATATCACCCAATATATCTACGTTTAAAGTCACTGGGTTAATTGTATTTACACCTTTATGAGTACCAAACAGCTTATCATTACCTTCTCCAAAAAACGTAATACCGCCTTGTGGCTCCAAAGCGCCAAACGTTTGTGGATTTGCATCAAAAATAACTGGGGCGCCTGTTTGGATAGCAAGGTTAGTATCTGCAAGGTTTGCATATACTAAGCTTTCAAACAAATTTAAACTAAAATCGGCGCCTATCGTAACACCTTTAGCTGGACCAACCAAAAGATTTTTTTCTACGATAAAACTGGCACTAGTGAAAAAATCATACTCCTGATTAAATTGAATTAAAGCTTGTGCTTGGCTTGATAGGGTACAGTTTCCAATAGTCGCAATTGACAAGCTGATTACTGGAAGCAAGGTTTTACGTAGATTGAACATGAATTAAGCGGTTTAAGTATAATTAGCTAGCTGTTCTCTATTATACTTTTATATTTGTAAATTTTCTAAGTATAATTACGCTTGTTTATATGAAGAAATGCTAAAGTCACGCATTGGTTTACAATGTGGCGCCTCTTCCTTTGACCTTGGGTATTCAAGCTGCAGGCGCCGTTAAACCAATTGTTTTGTCTACGACTTCAGATAGATATTTTACTCTAAAAAATTTTTGTCCACTGTATACGCCGCAGTTACATAGCAACAAAGTCGCGAATTTCAATTGCGGTTGTCTACGGACTGGCGCCTGTTGAAACAAGTAATATTTGTTGCTATCCTTTATAAACAACCAGTGGTGGCATTCATATCTATCCAAAGAAAATAGAGTTTTAATTAATGCGCCTATAAATATAAAAACACAGGCGCCTCCACGCATTTGTTGCGGCAAGCTATATCTTATGGAGAGAGTTATGGGACGAAAAACACCTGTGAGTACCGAAGATGCTAACGTTGCAATATGGTTGGGTAACTTTGTTTCACAACAAGAGTATGAGGAATATCTTGAAGACAACAGTGAAAATTATGCTTCGCAAAATACTTTACTAAGCGTACAATTATCAAGGTTTGCACTACTATATTGATTATCGTTGGTTTGACGACGACCAACTTCACGCTTACTACAGTTCATGTGGTCACATACTCATAGCTGATTTAATTAAAAATGTCTCAGGGAATGACATAACTGGAGGCACATTTTTCTCATCAGAGGTTGTTGATGCTTCTTTTCGACTTGGAATTGAGAGCGCAAATGCAATAATACTGCTTTTCGATGAAGATTTTGGGCATGTTACGCAAAAAACACCTGAACTACCAATTCAATACATTGGAACTTTTACATGCACCATCAAAGTTACTTTTTTTTGGGAACAGGAAGACGATGATTGAACAAGAACACAGTGAAGGCGCCGATTGAACTTATGCCACATTAAATATATTCTCTCGATGCCTTTAAAAAGATTGCAAGTTGATAACTGGCATAACTTTCGGGCGTTCTTCATGCAACTTCTATTTCAAGCATCTTACTCAAACTAAAGAACGACTGCGAACGATGTAGGCGCCTGATGTATAATTCAAACCTTTTACCGATGTTTTCATGAAACTAAAATATCTAACCTTTATTTATAAACTGTAATACTTAATGGAGACAAAGCAATGACTCAAACAACTAACAATCATATTGCAATTGAATTATCTAGTGATGAGCTTGATACTGTAGCTGGTGGTTTTGTTTCTACTGAAGAACTTTCCAAATCTATTTCCGATTCTTTAAAGCTGCCAAATTTCACTATTCCTAAGATAAATTTTGGTAACTACAATACATCTGCCTCATATTACCAAAATGGAGACAAAAAAGAAAGCGCAGTTGCTGTTGATTAACAGAAGAATAAAATTGGCGCCTTCCAACATATGCTTATCGCTCGTACTTAAATATCTAGATATTTAATGTAATGTCAGACGGCGCCTTGAACAAAACTTAAGCAGCATTGAATATATTTTCCCTATGCCATTTTAGAGCTTCCACGCGCGGATAATACTGTGTCTGTGCTGGTAGCATAATCTGTTCCCCTACAAAATCATGCATCGGTTTACAGTTCGGCGCCTGTTCTCGCAAACCATCCATAACAATAATTGAGTAATCATCCTCGATACTGAACCATCCCCTATCAAATGCCCAGTGATGTGTCTTGCACAGCGCCAGTCCATTGTCTATTTTGTCGTCGTAGAATTTTGAAAAGGGGAGAATATGGGCGCCATCCACAATACCTTGCCCGTTTATATCAAGTATCTGATGCCCACAAAACGCACAGCTAAAGTTATAAGTTGCGGTAACAATTTTACGAAACGCTGCGTCTCTAACAATAATTTTCTGTTCAGAATCAAGTTCAGATGGCTGATAAATTTTACCACCCGCGCGCTCTAACTCTTCCTGCAATTCAGCAAAAGCATTTACTTGTAAAATTCCTTCAATATTACTGGCGCCACTAAACCATTCATCAATCAACACTTGTATCAACACGCTTCTATTATGAGAGTCTTGTAATATTTGCCACAACTTGTCATCCAAGTACGCATATTCTATTGCTTGTTTGATGGCGCCTGCTGATACTAGTTTTGCCTTGGAATTTATAGCTAGCTCAAATCCAGGGTTTGGTTGGAAGTGCCAAAAACCATCACTTCGTAGATAGAAAAACGGTTGTCCTATATCTGGCTTGCGGGTTGGTTCTAAGTGGCGCCATAAGTTCATAAATGTGGCGACCAATTCACCAGATAAGAGTATTTGATTTTTTCTAATCTCCCCTCGGCTGATTAATTCGATGATAGATAATAGTAAAATTGGTTTGTTTGGCGCCGTGCCCAGACTGCGATTCACGTTTAAACCACTAGGGTTTGTTTGTTTTATCCTAGGGGCAAACTTTTTGCAATAGTAAGCTAAATCTTTAATCATATATAAGTTTAATACATAAATACTGTATTATACCTGTATATAGTAGTACTTGGTGTAAGGGTGGCACCGTAAAAGAAGCTTTATAAACGTTTACAGAATTAGCACAATAAGGCATTATTAAATACTAAGAAAAAAAATTATATAATCGCTTTATGAACATGAAGTTACAATCGCAGCTTTTCACTATTGGAGTTGGTATACTGCGAACGGGTAAAAATTGAACTGGGTAAAGCTAGCACTTAATATCTAAGATAAGAATTTTTGCAAGCCCTAGTTATGCATATCCTCCTGGTCGTCGCAGAACCATAAATGGATTTGCATCCGTAACTGTATAAGTTGGATATTGTGCTAAAGCTTCAATAGAAGCTGCAATCCACTCAGGGTGGTCATCCTGCCACAGGGGATGGCGCAAAATTAAGATAATTTTACGTTTGGGATTTTGGTGAACGTAACCTGTAAGCGTTTTAAATTGCGTTGGAGGACGATAACCTAAACGCTGAAGTGTTGCTGGAACTGCATTGTTTAATAAACTTAACCAAGGATTTTGAATACAGCTACTCCAAGGCGAGCTTAAGTCAACTTTGATGCTTGAATTCGATACTAAACGTGCCATATCAAGTGCGAGGCGCCAATCGAGTAAGCCATGATAAACAAGGTTTTGATAATCGCGTAGACACAAATTGCAAGAAGTATCGCAATCCTTACTATGTCCTTGAGAATTTAACCATGTAGCAGCAACACTATTCGCAGTATTTAGGTCTGCTTGCATCATAATTTGTTGAAATACATGAGGTTGGGCAAGATATTTACAGTACCCGGCGCCGTTTTCTAATTGGTCACAGAGAAATGCTTGACCAAAAATCATTCCGTTTTGTCCCAGTGAGCGGAAACCAGCTTGCAATTCTAATGCATCAACATCTAACAATGAAGCAGCAGCAACCCGCAACCAAAATGCAAACGAGTACCAAGCTGCACGACCTATAACGTCAGTTGGATTCGCAAATATCCCTTTTGTCCAATAATTCAAACTTACTAACAGAACATCAGTTTTTCGGCGAGATAATAGTGCAATTGTATATTTGGTACCAGAACTGCTTACATAGTCATCGCTTTCTTTTGAAACTACATAGGCGCCACTTTTTAGTTCTCCAAAAACTTTTGCTTGTTGAAATTCAAAACCACCTTTACCTCCATTATCATTAACAGTGATGATATTCTCATTAAATGCGTACACCGAAGCATTGAGTAAATTAGTTGGTACACCAATATTGGCATCAACACTCAATGATGGTCGTGTTGAACGTGGTTGCCATTCAAACCGTCCATCAAAGTCCTGCGGACGCAAGTCTGTAAAAAATCCCTTCGGTTCTCGCGCGTCAATACAACGTAGTTCTTTTGTCCCACAAACAAGACATAATTCTTTTTTTGATTTACTGCCAGTTATGCGTTGATTTGGTTGATAAGGATATGTTACAGCTTGGCAGTTTCCACAAATAGCAAGCGCATAATTGCCATTTGGAAGTGCGGGTGTAAATCCTGATTCTGAAACTAAATTACCTTTATTACCTTGAGGACGTAACTCAACTACTCCTACCGCAGTGTGAACGGCTTTGTCTTTAACTGTTTGTGATGATGGTGCAAATTGGCTGATAGCTAAATCAAGGTCACGGTCTACAACTCCAGTTTCTGGAGGCCATTGTCTAGCTTGAGACGGCCACCTGGTGTAAAGTAAGCGTACTCGCGTTGGAAAACCAAACATCGGTAGTAATCCAGCATTTGCTAACCTTTCACTGAGTTTATCTTGAGTGTAAGTTGAATCATCCACAACGCCCTGAATCTCTGATATCAGTTGATTACATAAATAACCCAGCATTGCCGCTTGAATGCCACTAGGCAATTTGGTTTGAGGCACTAAACTGCTCAATATCGATGAAATTGTATGTTGATTTGCTGCACTACTTAACCAGGTATTTATTTCTGGTTTGTAATGCAACCAATCCACAACCGCACCAAATTCACCGTGTACGTTATCAGTGCCGCTGTTGTCTAAAATAATACCTGCTGTTTGGAGGTTTTCTTTTGCAACCGAAAACGCTTGTCTCAATACTTCTTTAATCAAAACTCGTTTAAAAATCGGTTCGCTTGTCATATCAACATAAGGAGCTGGTGGAGGATCGCCAGTTATACTTTCTGTGCGCTGAAAGTAAAAATCGTCGTGACTGCGACCTCGACAAAATGTTACAGCCAAAGAAACACCTACTCCCCGGCGCCCTGCTCGTCCTACCCTTTGTTGATAATTAAACCGACGGGGTGGCATATTTGCCATCATTACAGCAAGCAGCGAACCAATATCAACTCCTGCTTCCATCGTTGTAGTCACGCTGAGTAGATCAATTCCTTGAACACGAGGATTCTCATTATCAATGAAAATATCTTGGAATCTACGTTGGCGCCTCATTCGTTCGCTTTTGTCGGTTTGTCCTGTTAGCTCTTCGGCATTCATCCGAAACGGCGAACCAGATTCAGAAGAAAGATAATTGTAATAATCAAAATCGCTCGTTGTTTGCCCAGTAACAAGTTTAATCGAAGGGATTTTCAGGTCATCAAAACGACGGTCACTGTTACATTCGGGGCAAATACCCGCTGCTGGTTGAAGAAAGAAAGCATTACATTGAGGGCATCGATATCCTTGACGCGAACCATTAACTGGGTTTGGTGGTAAAACGAGATAAAGATGATCTGGGTCGAGGGCAAGTCCTTTTGCACTAGATGTAACTATTTTTGACTGAAGTAAGTGTTTCTCTACGTCTTTTTCATTCAAGCCAGCTCGTTTGATATACCGTTCTAAATAAGGTTGTAAAAAATTATTACCAACGGGTACATAGCGTGAATAGCGGTGTAATTTACGAATACCAAGTTGCCGGATAATTGCTTCACATACTTCTACAAGCTTTTGTGTTGGGTTTCCTTGCGGTTGATAACTTAACCACCCTTCACCAATTCCTTCAAGAGTTCGTGCAATATGTTGAAACAGCACGTACATTAACTCGTCGGTTAGCATATCTTCCAACCGAGAAATATGGTCAGTTTGCTGGGTTGTAGCGTTAACAATTGAAGTAACAGAACTATTTGTCCAGTTATAGCAGTTATACCAAGGTTCCCACTGTTGACTTTTGTTTTGTCCAGTACTGTAGTTTAAGGCTCGAAAATCGCTACCACCCGGACAAATTCCATATACAAGTAAAGCATCGCGAACTGTCCGTCTTAAATTTAATAAGGGAATACGTTCGGGATAGCGTCGAATTAAATTAAGCCATTCGTCGCGCGCAATAGGATTAAATGCAGGGGCGCCGAAAAGCCAAGACATAGCTTCACTAACTAAGCTAGGGTAGGCAGTACCAAATCGGTTGCGCTTGAACATATCATCAGCTTCTGGTGGCGCAGTAACAGCACTATAAAGAAGCGAATTTTCGGCTTGCAAAGAAGCTAATGCACCAGTATTACCCGTACAGCTTACACGTAAAAAAGCTACAAGCTCGGACCAATATCCTTGAAATGACTCAATTAGTAACCGACGTACCATATCACGGTAATGGTCACGTTCCATACCTGCTGCTAATTTTGCTGCATCCTGACGACTATCAGAAAATATAACTAGCTTACGTGACGAACGACTTGTTGGTGTAGGTGGTGCTGGCATTTCTCTAAGTAAACCACTTGCTAGTACTTGACACGCTTTTTGAAAACCTGTGCGATGGATACGTAGTGAGGTCGGAAATTGCTCGCGCTTGCTATAGTCAGAATCACATCGGGGACATTTTGTAGGTAAAGCACGTTGTTCTGCGGCATTGCTACCTTCAACTTTATATACCCATCCTGGTATTTCATTTTGTTGTGGTGGAGCGGCGCCTTCTAAAAGTATTCCTGTCGAAACATTTAACTTTGCTTGCACCCACTTACACTTATTGCCCTGAACTTGCCACTCTAAATCCTGCGGTTTATTACTCCAAGCAGGTACATCGTGGGGTAATGGCCAGAATAAACGATAGTTTCCATAGCGTTGATTAAGAATTACAAGGTCAGGAATACCTTCAAGGTCGGGTTGGTCAGGTGTCAAAATTTCTACATCTTTTATGCCAATTTTAGAAGTTGTTTTGTACCCTCCTAGAAAAACTTCACCACACACCTCGCACACGACTAAATCAAGAACACGCGAACCACACGAGCAAGTTAGGCTGTGAGTAGCGTGAATGGCACCTACTGTTGGACGATTAGAATTTTGTGGGTTTTGTCTTACGCTTTGAAAAACATTACTATCTGTACAATCTGGATTACAGCATACCCAAAGGCTTTGTAAGTTATGGAAGAATAAATGTCCGCGCACTGGTAGCACAGAACGTCCATTGCTTTGTTTAGACATCCCTAATGCTAAAAGTAGTCCTCGCGTTGCATCTGATACAAAATTATTATTTTTGGCACCTGGGAAAAGTTTTTGATCCAATGCTTGGACGTTTGTCGCACGCACACTGCCACTAGCATCTTGGCAAGCTTTTCGTAACGCATCCGATGCACCAATAGTAGCTAGGGCTTCGCCTAATTGTTCTTCTTCTTTTACTGCTGTTATTGAGGTTACTAGCTGTTGAGCTAAATTGGACATTGCAATTTTAGAATCGTTAACGTCCGGTGGTGCCATTGGTTTGAATGGATCGGGCTGAACAGACTGAGCAAAATTGGCAAACGCATTTTGATGCGGTGTTATCTGAGACTGCGCTTGATATTGAGGTGATATTTGCTGCCCACTAATAAATGTAAAGTTATTACGCCCAAAAAACTGTTTTAAAAAATCCATTCCCTGTGAATTTTGTTCAAGACTCGCTGTTGTTGTTAATATCCGCAGTTGTGGTGAATTTGGTGTTAGTCCTAAACGCGAATACAGCAAGCGAAGAATATATGCTACCTCCGTTCCAGGAGTACCGCGATAGCTATGAAGTTCGTCAATAATTAAGAAAAACTCATTATTTTCTTCACTTGCAAGCCAATCACGTGTTGCGCTAAAAATATTATTCTCAATACTTCACATCATCATGATGTTGAGCATTGAGTAGTTTGTAATTAAAATATCCGGTGGACACTCTTGCATGTCCCAACGAGACCACATCTCAGCACCATCAACGCGCGGAAAATAATAATTTAATTCAGGGTCTTGCAATTTCTGAATCTCCGTCCATTGTTGCGAGCGTTCTGTTAACTCTCGTCGTAACCGTTCGATACTATCTTGTTTTCTTTCTCCTGAAACTGCTGTTTGCCCAGTATAACGACCAAATGTAATTCGATTACCACCGCGCGCAGTATTTAACCATTGATGAACTTGCGAAGTATCTAGTGCTTTTCGTAATCGTCTTAGCTGGTCTTCAACTAAAGCGTTAAGCGGATATAAAATTAATGCACGTACAGCTTTTGGTCGAGGTGCGTGTGTCCACTGCGATACTCGGTTCCCCTTACCATTCCACCAATTCTGTTGACTAGTTGTTTGTGGACAATTAGCCCAAAACGCGGATTCTTTTGCTAACTGTGCTAAAAGCGGCAATAAGAAACATTCTGTTTTACCCGAACCTGTACCTGTGGTAACGACAATATCTTTCTTATTTAAAATTACTGCTTCCAAGCTTTTCCATTGATGCTCGTAAAGCGGAATGCTTGGGTCAAAAATCATTTGCCCTAAAGAAACTAAATCATTATATCCAGTAGGTAATCGAGCCGCAGCAGTTGCTAAATCCATTCCTGATGAGGGGTAGGTAGGAACTGGCTCAACTAACGGCGCCTGACTCAAAATGCCTGGTTTTTTGAGAATATCATTACGCTCAGTCGCTAATGCTGTATAACGTAGTGGAAATGCGCTTTGGATATATAACTGATAAATACGGTCAAGCCTTTGATACGCTCCTACCAAATCATGCATAAGTCGATTCCCCGCTACAAGTTAGGTTTAGTTTAGAACTGAGCAAATTTACTAAATCTGGTTCTATATTGGTATAAAGCAAATACGAATCCTTATAAGTAGGAAGTATCCCTGATGCCAGAACCAATGCGCGCTCGTAAATCTCTGGGAATCTTTGTGATACAGGTACTACCAAATGTTTCGTTTTTGAATTGTAAATAAATATACATGGTTCTTGAATTTGTTGCAACGCTAAGAATCGCAAACCATACCAGTCGCCAGAGACCCAACAACTGCTTTCTTTGTCGTAGAACAAGGTGCGAAGTGGAGTATGAACGCTTGTATCTTGGCTATACATTTGATACATTCCCGATTCTGTTGGCAAGTCACAATCCACAAAATTACAGCCATCAAATTTCTGCCAGCCGTAACAACTTGTGACAATACTTGGTAATTTAACAAGATTATTCTTCCAAATATTAATATTGGGTAATATGCTTGCCAACTGTTTTGATACTTCACCAGCGTTTGTTATAGAAAGATTATTACTAATATTGTTGTGTAAAGTAGAAATATTGTTTAAGTTGTCAACTTGGATATGGACACAAGGAGGTGCATCTCCGAATGGTTGATTTATAAAATTAACCGACGCATATTGTTGCAGCTTGTTTAATAACTCTAAACTTTGTTGTCCACATAATATAAACTCTTGTAAATTTGAATTTGAAGAGATTTGAACTGTTGTCGTTGGTGCTATTGACCATCGCTTTCCATCTAACGACAATTCAATATGTCCTAACAATTTTAGCCGCCGCAACACTCGTAATGGTTCTTCAATATTTAATTTGTCGCAAGCTTTTCTAAATGATTCCAAAGTGCCATAACCAAGTGCTGATAACCAGTATAGTAACTGCTTATATTTACTTGAAGCATCACTTAATTGAGATGAATAATTTGTTTCTTGCGACTCGGTAAAATTAAACCAATGCTTGTTGATAATTTTTGGTAAAGCTTTATACGGTATAGGATTAGTGTAATCACGGACATCATGACTGGCGCCAACCATCTGCTTGATATCTTCGTAAGTAAAGCAGGCATCTTTACGGACTGCAGGAATTTTAAAATATTTTAACTGGAGAAAATTTGACTCATAAACCTCTTCAGGTATTGCACCTTTTTGCGGACTTTCAACAGCAATAAAAAAATAATATTCTTTTCTCGCTTTAATGCCCTTCTCTATACGTAAGACAGGAATATGCTTACTTAGATCCCATATTCCGCACTTCAGAATGTCGCATAAAATATTACATAAATACGTACTGGCATTAGTAAATAAACATACT
>NZ_RSCL01000075.1 GCF_003991905.1 Dulcicalothrix desertica PCC 7102
AACGACTGGTTCAGATGAATTAGACATTGCGTTATTTTACCGCATTATTTAACCCAGCTCCCCTGAAATTTTTCGCTCTCCTCTGTTGGAGATGCTTTTAGTATAAAGATAGCATTGGATGATATTAGCGTAATCGAGAATTTTGTTGTATAAAAACTGACATGATTACTGCTAGTGTGGGTAGGCGCCTCAATATAAAATACATCGAAGTACCTTTAAGGGTACTTTTTTTGTAATTCTGTTGTTGGAAAAGTACCCATCAGGGTAATGCTATCTCGAAAGCAGCAGTCAGCAATTGCCGAAACAATTACTCACTGCTGCTCTTGTATAATTTTTTTCACATCTATCCATTTCATATGACTAAGGAAATATATACAGAGAAATAAATTATCACCACCTAAAAATAATTAATTAACGCTTCTTTGAGTACCCAAAAATAATTAATTATCAATCCAATTAGAAAAGAATAGTATTGATATTAAGAAAGAGCGAAGGAGTTAGCAAACAAGCGCTCACATTGCCTTTTCCAAAAAACACTCTATTTTTCAAAGGAAACAAACATGACTACTATCACTTTAAATCAAGTACAAAGCACAGCTAAAACCAGCAACTTAGAACAGTTTTTCCAAGAAGTCTTGAGCAACCAGGTACTGCAAAACAAACTCAGAGCAGCAACCGATTTAGAAAGCCTTTCTCAGTTAGTGGTTGTGCTGGGTGAAGAGTATGGTTACTCGTTCAGCATTCAAGAAGTACAAGCTGCCAGTGCAGTAGAAGCTGCTATCGGTGGTTTGTGGAAAACCCAAGATAATTTGAAGGTGAAGAATACTGAATTTGATTATCCCACTATCGTAGCAGGTATTACCTGTAATGCTTGGAGCCGATGCAGCGCTCCTTTCTAAATATAGTAAACTTCTCACTAACTTTATAGCGAAGGAAGAACTTAATAAAGGGCAAATATAGCAAACAGGGCGAACTTTTGTTCGCCCTTATCAATGAAGGAAAATATATAAAGATGCTAATACCAAATAAATCCGATCTAAGTCAATTAGAACTAGCAAGTATTACAGCTAAAGCAACCTCTATTTTTGAACGTATTGAGAGCAATTTGTTTGAAGTTGACATGACCCAAAACAGCGAACAAAATTTCACTGACAAGCGACTAGAACGCTGGTGTGAGATTGTGGCTGATGGAAATTGGGAGAAATTTTACAAGAGGCTAAATTTAGCTGGGTGGAATATTGATAGATTGCGTGCAGTTATGGGAGAGATAAAAGCCGTCGATGTTACAGTCTTACCAAGTTGGTCAGCAACTTTAAAAGAAATTATTGATAGTGCCCAGAATAAATTAAAATTCGGAGATATAATTCCTATTGATTCTTCACAACCGCTACCATTTGAAGATTTACTGCTACCAGCCTGTTTTGTTGCACGGCAGAAATTAGAAACTCGTTTGGGGCTATCCTGCTTGGAATTTTATTTATCGCATTATAGTTGTTTACCTTTAGAATTGCTGAGTCAGGAAGCTTATTTAACAATGGAGCGCAGCTTGCTCTCCAAGTTGGTGGGTCTTTGTGAGAAAACCCTAGAATTTGAATTCTCTCGTTTTCGTCCTTTGGGAGAAAGTTTTCTCAATATCTTATTAAAACAAACAAAAGCCGAATCAAACAACACTTACTACAAAGCATTTATACAAAAAATGCTGGAGGATGGGTTACTGGTTTTTTTTCAAAAATATCCGGTGCTAGGAAGGCTAATCGCAACTCAAGTTGATTATTGGGTAGAAGCAACGGCAGAGTTCTTACAACGTTTAAAAGCAGATAAATCCGAAATTGAACAAGAGTTTGCCCAAGTATATTCAGCAGTTAATATAGTTAGCCAAGCTAGTGGTGTGCTAGGGAAAGTTGTTGAAATCAATCCAAATTTGTCAGACCCCCATAAAGGAGGACGCTGTGTAATTTCCCTCAGCTTCGAGTCGGGAGTGAAACTAGTTTACAAACCCAGAAATTTAGGTTTAGAAGTTGGTTTTAACAAGCTTTTAGATTGGTGCAATCAGCAAAATGCATTATTACCATTTAAGGTTCTCAAGGTTCTTAATCGTCAAAATTATGGCTGGATGGAATATGTAGAACAACAGCCATGCTTAGATGAAGCTAGTGCAAAACGCTTTTATCAACGAGCAGGGATGCTGCTGTGCCTATTGTATGCTTTGGGAGGAAATGACTGCCATCACGAAAATTTAATAGCTAGTGGAGAACATTTGGTAATAATTGACACGGAAACTCTATTGCATCATGAACCGGAACATCTAGAAGAGTTTCCTCAAGTTGCCCAAATGCCAAACCAAAATTTTTGGAAAGATTCAGTTCTTCGTACTGGGTTGTTGCCCTGCTGGGATATTAACAAGGATAAACATATTGCTTATGATGTTAGCGGTTTAGGTAGTGTTGACCCACAGCTATCACCTTGGAAATTACTGCAATGGCAGTCCGTGAACACAGATAATATGCACCAAATATACCAGACTGTAATGATACCGTTGGCGAAAAATGTTCCGATTTTATATGAAATGCCCCTGTCACCAAACGATTATATTGAAGAGTTGATTGATGGGTTTGGACAAATGTATAGTTTTCTAATGGAACGACGGCAATTCTTACTTGCAGAGCCTAGCCCCTTAGCAGAACTTTTTGCCCAACAGGTACGCTTTGTCTTTCGTCCTACTAAAGCTTACGGTGTCATCTTAGAAAAAACTCTGGCTCCCGAATTTCTCTGTGATGGTGTTGACCGGAGCATCGAATTAGATATTTTAGCTCGAATATTTTTCAGAAATAGTGAGGATCTTAGGTCTTTACCAATTTTGCATTCAGAACTGAAGGCAATAGAACAGTTAGATTTTCCCTACTTTGGAGCTTATTCTAACAGCGATGCTTTAAGCATTGGATTAGATCAACCAATTGAAGAGTATTTTGTCGCAGCAAGCTATAGTCAGGCGATATTGCGACTGCAAAAATTTGATGAGGTTGATTTTGCACGGCAGGTAGCAATTATTCGGGGAACTTTTGATGCTAGGGTAGCCCGTGTGGAACAGTTTGGACGCGACCGCACACTTGCAACTGAGCAAGTGACAACAGTTTCCAATTCCAAAGTAACTGATGAAATGCAAATAAACTATTTAACTAGTGATGAGTTAGTTGCCTCTGCACAAGCTATCGCTCAAGAAATACGCTCCCACGCTATAAGGGAAGCTGACGGTAGTATGTACTGGATTAGCTTAAACTATATTCCCAAAGTCGAACGCTTCCAATTCCAGCCTTTAGATGAAAGTCTTTACAATGGTAATTGTGGCATAGCTTTATTTTTGGCAGCTCTTGATTATTTAGAAGGTACTAGTTGTAACCGTGAGCTAGTTTTAAGTGCATTACAATATACGTGCAGAATGTTGCATACAAACGATGCAGAGTTGACCCAAGTATTTGCAAATAATATTGGTATCGGTGGAGCTACAGGAATTGGTTCCATTATCTATTCTTTAGTAAAAATCAGCCATTTGCTTAAAGAACCAACACTGATTGAAAACGCTTTGGAATTTGCTAACTTAATTACACTTGACCTTATTGCATCTGATCAACAGTTAGATTTGGTAGGGGGAGCGGCTGGGGCAATTTTAGGTCTACTGACACTTTACCAAGAGATACCACAACAAACTGTTTTAGATAAAGCAGTAGCTTGTGGTCAACATCTTTTAAAGCATCAAATTTGCGTTGATGGTTTCCCAAAAGCCTGGAAAACTTTTGCCAACAAGCCTTTAACAGGTTTTTCTCACGGGGCGGCTGGCATTGTTTATGCTTTATTACAGCTTTATTCTGTTACCCAAAATAATGCATATTTAGAGGCAGCACTTGAGGGAATTGCCTACGAACGCAGTGTTTTCTCTCCTTCCGCCGCAAACTGGCAAGACTTTAGCTCTCCCAGCCAACAAAAAGGTCAACCACATTTTAAAGCGAGTTGGTGTTACGGCGCCCCTGGAATTGCCTTGGCACGTTTAGGTGGTTTGCCTGTTTTAGAGACCTCGGAAATTCATCAAGATATTGAAATAGCTCTACAAACTACTCAAAAATATACCTTGCACTCTGTAGACCATCTCTGTTGTGGTAATTTGGGTCGTTGTGAAGTAATGTTAGTAGCTGCCCAAAAACTATCCCGTCCTGAATTGCTGCAAGTGGCGCAACAAAGAACTGCTTGGGTAGTAGCCAGAGCAAAACTTGCGGGAGGCTATCAATTGTTTGCTAACTTGCCCAACCGTGTATTCAACCCCGGCTTCTTTCAAGGAACAGCTGGCATTGGCTACGAGTTACTGCGGTTGGCATACCCAGAAGCACTACCCTCAGTGTTGCTGTGGGAGTAAATCTCTTGATTTATCAGTAATAAAAACCTCTGTAAGTTTGCCTTGAATAGGACAAATAGATGATTTGGGCAGCAAAAAATATGATAAAATACAATACTCATGTTAGGATGAGAGTTTTCATTCTCATCTGGTTTGGACAACTTGTCTCCCTAATCGGCTCTAGCCTCACTGGTTTTGCTTTAGATATTTGGGTATACCAGCGCACCGGGTCAATCACCCAGTTTACCCTAGTTACTATATCCAGTGCCCTACCACTGATTGTTATCTCCCCCTTGGCTGGTGTCTTAGTAGACCGATGGAATCGCCGCTGGGTTATGATTCTTAGTGATTCCGGCGCCGCTTTATCTACTTTGGCAATTGCTCTTCTCATTACCACTAATCGGATTGAAATCTGGCACATTTACCTGGCTACTGCTATCAGTTCAACCTTCAATGCCTTGCACTTTCCCGCTTATACTGCCGCCATCACGCTGCTAGTGCCTAAACAGCATCTTAGCCGCGCTAGCGGCATGATGCAATTAGCAGGGTCTGCTACCAAATTAATTTCACCTGTACTAGGAGGAGTACTACTGGGTATTATTCGCATTGAGGAAATTATTCTATTAGACTTCGCTACATTTTTTGTTTCTTTAATGACTTTATTCTTAGTTAGATTCCCTGAAATTAATACTGTTAAGACTGATGATACAAAACAAGTGGGCAGAAGTTCGCTATTGCAAGATATTACTTCCGGCTGGACATACATTACTGCTAGAGAGGGACTGCTAGGATTGCTGATTTTCATGGTTTCTAACAACTTCTTCTTCAATATATTTAACGTTTTATTTACCCCCTTTGTGCTGTCAAAAACCTCAACTAATGTACTCGGTATCATCGTATCCATCGGTGGTATTGGTTCAATAGCAAGCAGTCTATTGATAAGTACTTGGGGAGGTTCGCAACAACTGATTTACAGCTTATTCGGCTTTCAATTGCTAGGAGGACTGTGTATTTTATTTATGGGGTTATACACCTCCATCCCACTCCTCACCCTTTCAATTTTCCTTTTCTCCTTTGGTTTACCAATCATCTATGGTTCTAATCAAGTCATTTGGCAAAGAAAAGTTCCACCTGACTTGCAGGGAAGGACTTTTGCTGTCAGAAGTATGATTGGTAGTTTGTTCCGCTTACTAGCTTATCTGGTCTCTGGACTATTAGTGGAAAAAATCTTTCAACCTTTAATGATGGACAATAATCCAATAGCAGTCAGTATAGGAAAAATTATCGGCACAGGAACTCAAGCAGGTATGAGCTTAATATTCATTGTCGTCGGTTGTTGTACTATGCTAACGACTATTGCTGCCTACCAGTATCAACCCCTGCGGTTGGTGGAGGATAAATTACCCGATGTAATACCGACAAGCAAAACATCCTTATAAAATCGTGGGAACTAAATGCGAGAATGCTTAACTGACATCTTGACCTCTACGTATAAATTCGGCTATTAAACAAGCATGTATTTAATGTTACTATTTTGTCAGTCCATTATATTGAAAATTATCAAGCACTAAAATTGAGATTTACCAATGTTGTGTGTTAATTACAGTGAGTAATTGTTTTGGCAATTGCCCACTGTTTCTTTCTTTGTTTATCAAATTATTATGAAGTTTTGAAACAATTGCTAGACAAAAAGCATGTTTTATCTTTAGACATTCAACATCCAAACTTTTGGTCACAGTTTATGGTTGAAACACATATAACCTGAAACCAATGAAAACGATAAGTTGAATTCAAGTTTAATTTTTGCGTAAATTTCCCCGATAAAGTGTAGCCTAAACAAAAGCGCTCTTTTTTTGCGACCAATGACAAAGTTAGTTGTCTTAAAATTGGATGGGGATTTACAGCAGGGTGTAAGGGTAACGCTTTCAATCGCTTTTGAAGGTGTTAGTCCCGATTCCGAAGTCACTGGTTTTTTACCAGCAGTTACAGATTTGCAGACAAAAATTGACGAGTGGCGATTGCACTACCGTAGTTTGGGGAGTGACAATCGCGCGCTCAAAGCTAAAAAAGTTACTTACTCTGGTTCTATTACCGACAAATACGAAGATTGCAAAAATTCCGCAACTGAGTTACAAAAGCGACTAAATAACTGGTTGCTTACAGAATCTTTTCGCTCCATCCGGGAGAGTTGGTTAAAGGAATTACAAGAAAATGAAATAGTACGGATACTAATTCGCACATCTAATCAGCAATTACGACAAATACCTTGGCATCTTTGGGATTTGGTGGAAGAATATCCCCATGCCGAACTAGCTTTAAGTGCAACCGATTATCAAAAAACTATCACAACCAAAACGCCAACTATTAGAGATAAAGTCAAAATTCTGGCGATTTTGGGCAACAGTGCTGGTATTGATGTGGAAACAGACCGAAAATTGCTCAACAGTTTACCGGATACTTCGGTAACTTTTTTAGTACAGCCTCAACGTTATGAAATTAATGACCAATTGTGGGAAAAACCTTGGGATATCTTGTTTTTTGCAGGTCACAGCCAAACAGTAGGAGATAAGGGTCGTATATATATTAATGAAAATAAAGAAAGCTTAACTACTGATGACCTCAAATATGGTTTAAAAAAAGCGAAGAGCAACGGGTTAGCTGTAGCAATTTTCAATTCCTGTGACGGTTTGGGATTAGCCTCTGAGTTAGAAACGCTACATATTCCCCAAATTATTGTCATGCGGGAACAGGTGCCAGATGAAGTGGCACAGATATTTTTAAAGCATTTTTTAGAGGATTTTGCTCTTTGTGGCAAGTCCTTATATCAAGCAGCTAAGGAAGCCAGGTTAAAGTTGCATGGACTTGAGGATAAATATCCTTGTGCTTCTTGGTTGCCAGTAATTTGTCAAAATACGGGTGCAACTCCACCAAATTGGTTAGACTTAGGGCGCCGTCCTACTGATATTATTCCCTATCGTGGTTTATTTGCCTTTCGCGAAGAAGATGCACAGTTCTTTTTTGGACGAAAAACTTTCACCGATATGTTGGTGGATGCAGTGCAAAATCAACCTTTGGTTGCCGTTATTGGTTCCAGTGGTAGTGGTAAATCTAGTGTAGTGTTCGCTGGTTTAGTAAGGCGCCTACGAGATACTGGAAATTATCATATTGTTGACTTTCGTCCCGGTTCCAGACCGTTGTTTAACCTGGCAACTGCCTTAATTGACCAGTCCCAAGTCCACAAACAATTACTTAGCCACACTGAACGCTTGCGGGAGATAAGAAACTTTGCCAGCGACTTGGGGCAGTACAAAAATGGGTTGCGCTCGGTGGTGGATGATATCAAAAAACAAAATCAATTCCAGCATTTTTTGCTCATAGCTGACCAATTTGAAGAACTTTATACTATGAGCACAGATGTACAAGAACGCCAAACTTTTCTCGATAGATTACTTCAAGCTATTCATCATTGTCGTAATTTCACCTTCGTCATCACTCTCAGGGCAGATTTTCTTGGACAAGCATTATCTTATCGTCCCTTTGCTGATGCCTTACAATATGCAGACTTAAAACTTGGTCCGATGACGGATGAAGAATTGCAAGCCGCAGTAGAAAAACCTGCTGCTTTATTGGGAGTAACAATTGAACAGGGGCTGGTAGAACGCATCCTTTCCACTATTAGTGTCGAACCGGGGAATTTACCTTTATTAGAGTTTGCCTTGACTCAACTATGGGCAAAACAACATAAGGCACAGTTAAACCATGCTGCTTATGATGAAATTGGTGGAGTAGAAGCAGCATTGGCTTGTTATGCTGACTCCGCATATAATCAGCTTAACTTTGAGGAAAAAGAGAGGGCACAGCGAATTTTTACCCAACTGGTGCATCCGGGGGAAGGAGCGGAGGATACCCGCCGTGTAGCTACTCGCGCGGAGGTGGGTGAGGAAAATTGGGATTTGGTCACCCGCTTGGCGGATGCGCGTTTGGTAGTTACTGGAAGAGATGAGAAAACAGGTTTAGATACAGTAGAGGTCGTCCATGAAGCCTTAATACGTAGTTGGGGACAATTAAATCTGTGGATGCAGCTTGATAGGGACTTTCGCCACTGGCAAGAGCAGTTACGGATAGCAATGCGTACTTGGGAGAGTAGTAGTTTTGATGAAGGGGCATTATTACGAGGAAAACCACTGGCAGATGCTGAATATTGGGAAAGACAACGTTTTTTAGAATTGAGTGGGGTGGAGAGGAGTTTTATTGCGCTCTCGGTGGAATTTCGGGAACGTGAAAGTAGGAATCAAAAGCGCAGGCGCCAACTGACTATTTTAGGACTGACGAGTGGTTTAGTGTTAGCTTTGATACTGGCTGGAATAGCTTGGTGGCAAGGGCAGAATACTAATAAGAATGAAATCGAAGCTCTCAATGCTACAACAGCAGCCCAGTTGGTATCAAATCAGGATTTTGATGCTCTAATAATAATTTTAAAGGCATCGAAAAAACTCAGTAATATCAGCCCTTTAGCATTTATTTTTGACAAAAAAGCTCATACCCAAATCAAAATTAGTGATTTATTGCAAGAAGCGGTTTACAAAGTCAAAGAACGCAACAGATTAATAGGACATTTAGATGAAATCATAGATGTTAGCTTTAGTCCTGATGGTAAAATAATTGCTACTACCAGTAGAGACACAACAGTTAAACTATGGAGTTTGGACGGGAGACAAATTACAACTCTAAAAGGACATAAAGCTTTAGTTCATAGCGTTAGTTTTAGTCCCGATCTAAAAATAATTGCCACCGCAAGCTGGGATAATACTGTCAAATTTTGGACAACATCAGGTCAATTAATTACTACCCTTAATGCCCATAATAATAAAGTTTATAGTGTCACTTTTAGTCTTAACAACCAAACAGTTGCTACTGCTGATTATGGTGGAAATGTGAAAATTTGGAACCACCAATGGAAACAAATCAAAGCTTTTAAAGCACACGCAATGGCAATACATTGTGTCAACTTTAGCCCAGATAGTCAGACTATTGCTACTGCTAGTGCTGATGGTACAGTCAAGCTTTGGAACATAAACGGGGACGAATTACAAACACTTAAAGGACATAAAGGTTGGGTTGTGTACGTGAATTTTAGCCCGAATGGTAAGTTGATTGCCACTGCTAGCGCAGATGATACAGCAAAGCTTTGGAATATTAACGGTAAAGAAATTAAAAGTTTAAATGACCACAAAGATTCAGTAACAAGTGTTAGTTTTAGCCACAATGGTGAAATGATTGCCACTACTAGTACTGATAAAACTGTAATTATTTGGAATAAAAATGGTGAGAAACTGGAAACCCTTACCGGACATAAAAACTGGGTTTGGCGAGCTAGTTTTAGTCCTGACAATCAAATGATTGCGACTGCAAGTAAAGATAAAAGCGTCAAACTTTGGCAGATACAAGGTAAGAAGCTGCAAGTAATCCCGGCACATCAAAGTGCTATTTTTAATATTGCTTCTAGTTCAGATGGCAAGCAAATTGCTACTGCTAGTGCCGATAAAAATGTCAAATTTTGGACACCATCTGGTAAGTTAATTAACATTTTACTAAAACATAATAGTCGTGTAAATGATGTTAGTTTTGCTCCTAATGGACAAAAAATTGCTACGGTAACTCAAGATGGAACTGTGATTCTTTGGAATAACAAAGCTAAGAAAATTAGCACATTCAAAGGTCATGATACTTTGATTTGGAGTGTTAAATTTAGCCCCGACAGTCAGAGCTTCGCCACTGCTAAGTAAGTCGGCGCCAATAAACCAAACTATGTAAAGATATATAAATACGGAAATGCATCTACATGAGGTAACACAGC
>NZ_RSCL01000076.1 GCF_003991905.1 Dulcicalothrix desertica PCC 7102
ATTTTAGGTTATGGTTGGGAGGGTGAGGCGGGTGGGGGGAGCGGGTGGGGGGCGGGTTTACTGGATTTTGAGTTTTTTTGTAGGATATTGGTTAACCCGCCCTTACATATAGTGTGTGTTTGTGTCATTGGGTTGTTTCCTCAAGATGTGTTGTTTGTTATGTACATAAAGTAAGCCCTACATCTTCCCCTAGGCTATTTTTATGTTTGAAGCTTACAATTTTTTCGTGGTAAGTATTTCAGGCTTAGGGGAAACAGTTTCCTTCAGGGATTCCCCTAACTTTTAATACTGCTTTGCTAGGGGTCAAAATGATATAAAAAGAAAAGGACAGGCTTTCTATGCCTGTTCCACAAGAGTTATATCAAGAGTTATAATTGTTAGATTACTTGATGCCAGGAGGTAAAATTACCCTATCGATGACGTGAATGATGCCGTTACTGGCTTTAATATCTGCCTGTATAACTCTGGCTTTATTAACCCGAACGCGACCCCTGATGCTGACCCCAATATCAACTGAGCTACCTTCAACGGTTTTTATTTGACCTCTTTTTAAACTTTTAGATTCGACGGCGCCGTTTAGGACATGATAAGTAAGGATTTTTTGCAAGGTTTTTTTGTTTTCTGGTTTTAGCAGATTTTCTAAAATACCTTTTGGCAAAGCTGCAAAAGCTGCATCTGTAGGTGTAAAAACGGTGAATGGTCCCTTGCCGGAAAGTGTTTCTTCTAAACCTGCGGCTTTAACTGCTGCTACCAGTGTTTTAAATTTTGGGTTGTCCGCTGCTATTTCAACAATAGTACCAGGTTGATTGTTTTGACTATGTGCTTGAGATATTTCATTCCATACGGGTTTAGAGTTAGCGTAAGTTGAAGTAACTAAAAAGCTTGATAATACTAAGGCTAAAGATATTGTCTTACCTAGTTTATATTGAATTTTCATGTTGTTATTCTCAGCTACCTAAAAAATATTGCAGTTGAATTTGGATGTTTGTATTTGGTCCTGCGACTAAAACAGCAGATTCACCAAATTTTGGCGGGCCTGTACGGATTGTTGGGTTGTTGGAAAACCCAAAACCTTCTGTTGGAATGCCAATAAGATTTCGGTTGAGGGCGCCATCACCATTGGTATCATGAATGACTGCAATGGCATAGTTACCTGGTTTTAAGTTGGGAAAGGTAACTGTTTGAGGTGTTCCTCCTATTTTGGTACATTGGGCAGAAAGCGCACGCTTACCGTTATCAGGAAATCCTCTGCTAGTAGAAAACACGGTTAAACAAACTTGTCCTTTCTGGCTTTTTAATCCGTCAATGCGAACGTTTAGTTTACCATTGAAACTGGCGCCTGCTTGATGAGACAATAGTGCCAAATTTGCGATAGTGCTTAAAACTAGAATAACTCCACTAAACTTAAACTTCATTTTTTTCACCTATTACAAATTAAAATAAATTATTCATAAATTATCTACGAGAGTAGCTGGGAAGTCATGTATTATTCGATAACATAATCTAAATTGCTTGGTTTATAACATTACCAAACAGCACATAAAAACATGACTGGAGTCATATTTCATAGATATAACAGGTGAGTTATAGTCGTAGAAAACTTCAAAAATTATGTAGTATGGCATTCCCCTACCCACTGAGCCGAAATTTTAGATACTTAGAGTGGATTTTCTTTATCGTTCATTTTGGGAGCTGGCTTAGTAATGGAGTGTATGGCAGACTACCTTCTTTATTAGGAATTTATAGTATCTTTGTGTTGTTTGGCTGTTTTTTCCCAAGTACACGTCCATATTGGCAACGGTTTGGATATATTGTTTTGCCGTTAATGATTATAGTTTTTGTACGACGAAGTGGAATTGATTTGGGTTTACTTCTATTTATTTATGTTGCCAAAAGCTATTTTTTATTACACCGTCGAACAACAATTTTAATTACAGCTTTTACAGTGGCGCCTTGGATTATTAGTGACTATCTCGCTGAAGTTGATTGGGCTAAAAATTCTCTCGAACCTATTCCTCGCTTCATATTTGACCCAGGTAATCCTCTCAAGTTCGTACTTATTAATCTTATTATTTATATATCTGCTAGTACTTTTGTGATTATGGCTAGCTCAATGGCTGTTACAGAAAAAGAAAGTCGTCAGCGTGCGGATGATTTAGCACAGCAAGTTGAATCTTTAGTTGCCACTCTCGAACGTACCCGAATTGCACGAGAAATTCACGATTCATTAGGTCATACTTTAACTGACCTCGATATTCAACTTGAAGTAGCTCAAAAATTACGCCACCATAACCCAGAACTTGCATTTCAAGCAGTTGATACAGCCAAAATTCTGGCAGGACAATGTATTGAAGATGTAAGTCAAGCTTTAAATCGAATGCGTCAATCAGATTTTAACCTCAATCAAGCTTTGGCAGCATTACTAGACGCAGCACGTCAAGACTCAGCACTTCAAGTTAGTTTTCAAGTAAATCTTCCTCAACTGCCCATTCATAAAAGCTATCAAATTTATTGCATTACTAAAGAGGCAATTATGAACGTGCAAAAACACGCGCGCGCTTCTCAATTAAGTTTAATAGGGCGCCTGACTCCCGATGGTATTATGTTAGAGATTGAGGATAACGGTATTGGGTTTGACGCGCAAAAACTACGTACAGGTTTTGGAATTCAAGGTATGGTAGAGCGCGCGCAGCTTTTAGGGGGTAAACTAGAAATTCAAACATCATATGCTCAAGGTACTCACATACAAATTATACTTCCTGCATGATTCGACTATTGCTTGTAGATGACCAAGATATTTTTCGTCAAGGACTAGCAGCGCTACTCTCGGTAGAATCTGATTTAAAAGTAGTTGGACAAGCGAGAAACGGGAATGAAGCAATTGAACTAGCAAAAACACTTCAACCCCATGTAATTTTGATGGATGTGCAAATGCCCATATGCAATGGTGTACAAGCAACGCGGGAAATACATCAGCACTATCCTTGGATTCGGATTTTGGTATTAACAACGTTTGACGACGACGAATATATTTTACAATCACTACAAGTAGGCGCCTTGGGTTACTTGCTCAAACGTACCCCATCTCAAGACATCGCAGCAGCAATTCGTTCTGTATCTCAAGGTTACAGCCAATTGGGTCCAACCATCGCCTTAAAAGTATTTTCTCAACTGAAACCTTCCACACCTTCTACAAACAATTATCAAGATTTACTCAGCAAAAGAGAAATCGAAGTTTTCAAACTAATAGGTTCAGGCAAAAATAATCAAGAAATCGCCCAAGAACTTTACTTAAGCGAAGGAACCGTAAAAAACTACGTCACTCAGATTTTAACTAAAATGGAAATGCGCGACAGAGTTCAAGCAGCACTTTGGGCACAGCGAAATTTACTTTAAAGGATATTTATAAAATTACCACAATTGTTATGCTGAACGTAGTGAAGCATCTAATAAAAAAGGAAATTTATAAAATTACCACAATGTTCATTAAAATCAACTAAATTAATCAGTAATATTAGAAACATGCTTATTGAAAATTAAGAATTTATACGTAGAGGCGCAAGATATCAGTTAACATAATTATATTTTAGTTGAATCAGAACCAATTGTCACATGGTACACTTCAAAACAACTTGGGAGTTTATTAAATTTATTTATGAAAATTTAAATTGAATTAAAAATAAAGTCATAATTATTACGGGTGCTGCCTTGAGAATGATTGTATAGAGTGGCGCCTATGCATAAATCTCACTTACTCTTTCTCTGCGTCTGTGCGTCTCTGTGGTAAAAATAGGCAATTACTCATACCACGCACAACACACTTCAATAAATTATTTCGCTAATATAGTATATTCTCCTCCCAAGCCTCAAATCAAACACGACAAATGGACTCTAATTTAGAACAGTTTGCCAGTGATAACTATTCTGGTATTTGCCCGGAAGCATTAGAATATACACTACAAGCGAACCAGGGTAGCGCTCCTGCTTATGGTAACGACGAATGGACTTCCAAAGCGTCAGATAGTTTTCGAGAGTTGTTTGAAATTGATTGCGAAGTTTTCTTTGTCTTTAATGGCACTGCCGCAAATTCTTTATCACTAGCATCATTGTGTCAATCTTACCACAGTGTGATTTGCCACGAAAATGCTCATATTGAAACCAGTGAATGCGGCGCCCCTGAATTTACCTCGAATGGTTCCAAGCTTCTACTAGCTAAAGGCGCCAATGGTAAATTAACCACAGAGTCTATAGAAGCTTTATTACTAGGGAAGCGCGCGGATATTCATTATCCCAAACGTAAAGTAATTAGTTTGACTCAAGCTACTGAGTTGGGAACGCTATATTCTATTGACGAATTAGCTGCAATTCATTCTTTGGCGCAAAAACACGACTTAAAAATTCATATGGACGGCGCCCGCTTTGCCAATGCGGTTGTTGCCCTAAATAAAAGCCCTGCGGAAATTACCTGGAAAGTTGGGGTAGATGTGTTGTGTTTCTGCGGCACTAAAAACGGTATGGCATTAGGAGAAGCAATTATATTCTTTAATAAAGAGTTAGCCGAAGATTTTGCTTACCGTTGTAAACAAGCTGGACAACTTGCATCTAAAATGCGATTTATCTCGGCGCCTTGGCTTGGCTTATTAGAAACAGGTGCATGGCTCAAAAACGCACGTCATGCTAATCAATGTGCTGAATATTTAGAGAACGAATTATTAAAAATAGAAGGCGTTGAAATAATGTTTCCTAGAGAAGTGAATGCTGTTTATGTAAAACTGCCAGAAAATGTAGTTACGAGCTTACGAGAAAAAAACTGGTTATTTTACAGCTTTCTTGGTGTTGGGGGAATACGATTAATGTGTTCTTGGAATACAACTCAAGCAAGAATAGATGAATTGATTAGCGATATTAAACAAGCAATTGCTTAAACAAAGTCGGTGCCAATTGTACCTATAGCTATACGTTTAAGCTGTGCTTTAACAAAAGCGACAGGGCAATTTGTACAACTATATACTATACGTTTACTTAAAATCAAGTATTTATGGAAAACAATAGCATTAGTCGAAATTCGAGAGCAAGCAAAAGCATAAGAATATCGAATTACTTGAGTAGATATTATAAAAATGGAACATACAAATATGTTATTTCGCCAACTTTTTGATAAAATAACAAGTACATATACTTATTTGATAGCTGACACGAAAACAAAAAATGCAGCATTAGTTGACGCTGTTTTAGAGCAAGTCCCACGTGATTTACAGGTACTGCAACAATTAGGATTAACATTACGCTATAGTATTGAAACGCACATCCACGCCGACCACATTACTGGCGCCCAAAAACTGCAAGAAGCGACAGGATGCTTAAAAATATTACCAGAACATGCTTCAGTTAATTGTGCTGACAAAAAAATCAAAGATGGCGAAATATTACACCTAGATTCAGTAGAAATCAAAGCCATAGCAACTCCAGGACACACAGATAGTCATATGTCTTATTTACTAAATAACGAAAAAGTATTAACTGGAGATGCTTTATTAATTCTTGGTTGTGGAAGAACTGACTTTCAAAGTGGCGATGCTGGAGCATTGTTTGATTCAGTCACGCAAAAATTATTTACTTTACCCGATACAACATTAGTTTATCCAGCACACGATTATCAAGGGCTAACTGTATCCACTATTGGTGAAGAAAAACTATATAATCCACGATTTTATGGACATAACCGTAATAGCTTTATTGAATTGATGAATAATTTAAATTTGCCCTTCCCTCAACAAATGCCCGTAGCAGTACCAGCTAACGAGACGTGCGGTTCACATAAATAACATTAACTTTGCGAGCAAAAATGTAGCATAATACCCTGAATTGTCGAGGAAAAATAGAGCGAGCGCCGGAGCGGATTTGCAACTCCAAACTGCTATAATAGTAAGTCATCCAGTAATCTCCCACCTTTTAGAGGCTTTGCTTGTGGCTTGCATAACTATAAACATTTCGGATCAACAATTTGAGAAGATGCAAGAGTTAGCGCAGGAACTCGGCATTTCTCTGGAAGAGTTTCTACGCATTCGTATAAGCGAGTGGCTCAATCATCCGCAAACTGATTTTACCAGTGCTGCAAGCTATGTACTGCAAAAAAATGCCGACTTGTATAAGCGTTTAGCATGATTCGCTATTTATCACTGCTGGAAGTTTTTTCACTACATCGCCTGATTATTAATCAATCTGGAGGAGCATCGGGAGTACGAGACTTAGGAGCGTTGGAGTCAGCAATAGCACAACCTAGAATGACATTTGGTGGCGAAGATTTGTATCCTACAATAGTTGATAAAGCTGCTGCTCTAGGATTTTCGTTAGTTATGAACCATTGTTTTTTGGATGGCAACAAGCGTATTGGTCACGCAGCAATGGAAACGTTTTTGGTATTGAATGGGCTGGAAATTGATGCCTCAGTTGATGAACAAGAGCGAGTTATTCTACAATTAGCATCAAGTGAGATGGAACGCGAGGATTTTGTTGAGTGGTTGAAACAACATGTAAAACCAAGATAATCAATCCAGTACAGCTTGAGTTTTTAGACACTTGTATTTGGTATCGGCGCCATCACTATCTTATGTAATTTATGACTGAATATACAGTCAATATAAAATCATTTTTAAGGCGCCTGTACCACTAGTCATTGAATTTGGGGATAGAAAGATTAGCAACGGATGATAAACGGATGTAACAGATAAATTCTTTTAAATAACTAGGCTTTGTTTGCAACAGCGAGCAAAACTGCGATATCGCCTGTACCAACACCTGCGATTGAATAAAGTGATATTAGAATAATCATTGCGATTATTATTTATGTTTGGCGATGCACGGTTACTCGCTTCTGGGGCTTTTGTTTTTTCAACCATGCTATAAATTTATGCATTTGTGGTTCACATTTTAACGCCTCAATCGTATTTAATTCCTTTGCCAGAACTTTGTTATCAAATAGAGCATGAATCTGGCGATGGCAAGCTGAACATATATTAATTGTTGAGCTTACTTCTAGCTTCTTGCGTTTGGTATACTGCCTGGGAATTAAATGATGGAGGGTAAGGTCTTCCATCTCGCGTTCACATAATTCACATCTCATGCCCATTTTAAAAGTAATATTTACATAGTTCTCTTTTACTATTTTAGTAAATATTCCTGGTTTTTAAAGGCGCCTTAAGCAGTTTGAGATAAAATCATGCTGTCAATGTAAGTAGTTGTGAGCGAGAGGTAAAATGTAAAGTATTGACAATAAAATTAAGTGCATATACACTTAATTTATGAAAAACGAAGTCGAACCAATTGATGAAGCCACCTTAAACAGAGTCGGCGCCAGTTGTACCTGCTTTAGTCTAAGAAAAGCAGCACGAGTTGTGACGCAACTTTTTGATGAACAAATGGCGCCTAGTGGTTTACTAGTTACGCAGTTCTCTATTTTAGGGGTGATTGCGACGATGAAAGAAAGCACTATGAATCAGCTTGCTCAATACTTGGTTATGGATAGAACAACGCTAACGCGAAATCTCAAACCCTTGGAACGTGAAGGATTAATTCAAATTAACCCAGGCAAGGATAAGCGCACTCGTTTAATTTCGCTTACACCTCAAGGTGTTGAAGCGTTACAGAAAGCTTTACCACTTTGGGAGCAAGCGCAATCATCGATGATATCGCAGATGGGAAAGGAACGATGGGAAAGTTTGATGTCGCATTTATCGGATACAACTCATTTATTAAGCCATTAATTTTTTGTAAAAAAGGTGTATATACACTTTTATTTTTAATTAAAGGAGGAGTATGAGCGAATCAGTGTTTAAAGGATTGCCAAAAAGGTTTAGAGGATTATATCTATTAATGTTTGTGATGATTGCATCTGGTATCGGCGCCGTCATTACATCACAGTTATTACGCACATCACCACTACCATCTCCAACAGTGGCGCCACCAGCAATACAAGCTGTGACTGCGTTGGGAAGATTAGAGCCAAAGGGTGAAGTTATTCAACTTTCGGCGCCAAATCAAGGAAGTCGGGTTGGGCAACTTTTGGTGAAGGTGGGGGATATGGTGCGAAAAGGGCAAGTTATAGCTTATTTAGATACACGCGACCGTGCAGTTGCATCTGTTGAACAAGCGCTTGAACAGGTGAAAGTGCAACAGACTCGCTTGGCTATTGTCAAAGCAGGCGCCAAAACAGGAGAAATACAAGCACAATCTGCTACCGTTGAAAGAGTTAAGGCACAATTACAAGAAGAATTAGCTGCACGTGATGCGACTATTTCGCGTATTCAGGCAGAAGTGCAAAATGCAGCAAGAGAGTATAAGCGTTATCAATTTCTGCAAATAGAAGGTGCAGTGTCTGCGTCACTACGAGATGATAAAAAATTAACTGTAGATGTAGCGCAGCAAAGACTCAACGAGGCAAAAGCAAATCGGCGCCAGACAGAGGAAACTTTGGTAAAACAAATTAAAGAAGCTCGTTCGACACTAAGTAAAATTGCGGAAGTTAGACCTGTTGATGTTATGGCTGCTCAAGCTGAAGTAGATCGTGCGAAGGCAGCAGTTAAACAAGCACAAGCAGAACTTGATTTAGCTGTTATTAAGGCGCCTAGAGATGGGCAAATATTAAGGGTTAATACTTGGGCAGGTGAAATTATTGATACTCAAAAAGGCATAGTTTCGTTGGGAGAAACAAGCCAAATGTATGCTGTTGCAGAAGTCTATGAAACAGACTTACCGAGGATTCGTGCTGGTCAAACAGCAATTATTACCAGTGTTAGTGGTGGTGTTTTAACTGAACCGATAGCGGGTGTTGTTGATGAAATCGGTTTGGAGGTGATGAAGAAAGACGTTCTTAACACTGACCCTGCTGCTGATATTGACGCGCGGGTTGTAGAGGTCAAAATTCGTCTAAATGCTGCTGATAGTCGGAAAGTGGCAGGGTTTAGCAATATGAAGCTGAAGGTGGCAGTTAACTTATGAAAATCAAAATGAAACGTAAACTCCCCATTGCTTGGCTACAACTAAAAAAGGAAAAGTCGAGAATGTTCGTCGCGATAGCAGGTATAGCTTTTGCTGATGTGCTAATGTTTTTGCAAATGGGCTTTCGCAGTGCGCTTTTCAACGGCGCCGTGCAAATTCATAATGTATTAGATGGTGAAATCTTTTTAGTCAGTCGTCGCTACAAGTCGCTTATTTCCCTTGATAGGTTTAGTGAACGGCGCCTGTATCAAGCTCTTGGTTATACTGGTGTGAAGTCAGTAAGTCCGATTTATTTAAGTCCTGTACAGTGGAAGAATCCTGAAAATAAACAAATCTGGAATCTTTACGCAATTGGTTTTAATCCGCATGACAAAACATTGAAATTGCCAGGAGTGCAAGCTAATTTAGAGCAATTAAAAAGTCCAGATACTGTGATGTTTGATACGGGTGCAAGGCGTGAGTTTGGTGATATTCCTAAGTTATTTAAAGAACAAGGTGTATTTTCTACCGAAGTTGAAAACCGTCGAGTTGAAGTGATTGGGTTATTTAAATCCCATATTCCGCACTTCAGAATGTCGCATAAAATATTACATAAATACGTACTGGCATTAGTAAATAAACATACTAATAATTTTTAAGTAAGCTTATATCCTGTATTGAGCATGAAAACTCGTAGAAATAAAATAAAAAACGCACAAAAATAACAACAACAACAAATATCTATTAACCCATATTCCGCACTTCAGAATGTCGCATAAAATATTACATAAATACGTACTGGCATTAGTAAATAAACATACTAATA
>NZ_RSCL01000077.1 GCF_003991905.1 Dulcicalothrix desertica PCC 7102
ATTAGTATGTTTATTTACTAATGCCAGTACGTATTTATGTAATATTTTATGCGACATTCTGAAGTGCGGAATATGGGATCGTAACTTTTTACGGCTAATGACGTGCATTATATCTTTTATTTTAGCTTTGTTAATTAATTGCAAGGTATTATACCAGCAATCAATGTCAAGCCTGGATTATATTAAAAAACAAGCAGTATTAAAGTATTTATTTTAGGTCACGGCGCCGTTCGCCTCGTCTAAATTTTAATTGTGGATTACTTTAGAAGCAACGTTTCGCCTTTAAACAAAGTTACGATTTTGACTTCGCTTTGTCTTTCATAACACATAGTAGTATATTTACCTTTAAATTATACCTCTGTGCCATGAGTGTCTCTGTGGTAAAGATTATTACTTAAATGCACAGGCAGGGATGCCTGTTCCACAAGAGATAGAAGCACTTTAAAACTTTTAATAACTAAATAGTTAAATAATAATGTAAATAAAATTTAACATTTGTGTGAGTATTTACTTTCTGATAATCTAAACTTTTGTAACGAAAAGTCTCAGTTTTTATATCGTTTTGTGTCAAACAAACGACAAATTCGGCTTTTGAGTCGCATTTTCTGATAAAAAATTCATATAGTGCCTCACGTAGCCGAATTAAGGAGAGCCAAAGGTTTGCTTATTGTAGCCATTGGAATTCCAGCAGAGAACACGCATATCTTAGGAGCTTCATTAGCATGTTCACTCACGTCAAGTCCACCATTCGTCATATTGCACCCGATGACTTGCGGGGACGGCATTTACTCAAGGTGGTCTATGTCGTGCTAGAGTCTCAGTATCAAAGTGCTTTATCTCAGGCTGTTCGGGAAATCAATGCAAACAACCCGAATTTAGCGATTGAGATAAGCGGATACTTGATTGAAGAACTCCGCGACGCAGAAAATTACGCGGACTTTAAGCGGGAGTTGGAAACCGCAAATATTTTTATAGCTTCATTAATTTTCATTGAAGATTTGGCGCAGAAGGTCGTCGAAGCTGTACAACCCATTCGAGACTCTTTGGATGTAGCGGTGGTTTTCCCATCGATGCCAGAAGTTATGCGTCTTAACAAGATGGGTAGCTTTTCGCTGGCACAGTTGGGACAATCCAAAAGCGCTATTGCCCAGTTTATGAGAAAGCGCAAGGAAAAATCTGGCGCCGGTTTCCAAGATGGGATGCTCAAGCTATTGCGGACACTGCCAAATGTGCTGAAGTACCTACCTATGGAGAAAGCACAAGACGCGCGCAACTTCATGCTCAGTTTTCAGTATTGGTTGGGTGGTTCTCCTGAGAACCTCGAAAACTTCCTGCTGATGCTGGTCGATAAATATGTATTTAAAAAAGACGTAGAGACGTTACATGTAACGTCTCTACAATACGAACAACCAGTTGTATATCCTGATATGGGAGTTTGGCACCCTCTGGCGCCTAACATGTATGAGGATGTACGTGAGTATCTCAACTGGTATAACAGTCGCAAAGATATTTCCAAAGATTTAAAAGACCCTCTTGCGCCATGTGTCGGTTTAGTATTGCAGCGTACCCACCTTGTTACAGGTGATGATGCTCACTATGTCGGAATGGTACAGGAGTTAGAATCACTCGGCGCCAGGGTTATACCTGTATTTGCTGGTGGTTTGGACTTTTCTAAGCCAGTTGATGCTTACTTCTACGAACCTACATCTAAGCAGGTACACGTAGACGCAATAATTTCTTTGACAGGATTTGCACTTGTTGGTGGACCAGCTAGACAAGACCACCCAAAAGCAATTGATTCGCTCAAGCGTCTCAATCGTCCGTATATGGTCGCTTTACCTTTGGTATTCCAAACTACCGAAGAATGGTTGGATAGTGATTTAGGATTGCACCCGATTCAAGTCGCGCTGCAAATTGCGATCCCTGAACTTGATGGCGCCATTGAACCGATTATTATGTCGGGACGTGATGGTACAACGGGTAAAGCTATTGCACTGCAAGACCGTATCGAAGCAATTGCTGGAAGGGCAATGAAATGGGCTAACCTGCGTAGAAAGCCGAAGTTAACCAAGAAAGTTGCTATTACTGTATTTAGTTTCCCACCAGATAAAGGTAACGTGGGTACTGCCGCTTACCTGGATGTGTTTGGTTCTATTTATGAGGTAATGAAAGGACTTCGTGATAACGGGTACGACGTGCAAGACTTACCCGAAGACCCGAAAGCTTTGTTAGAAGCAGTCATTCACGACGTACAAGCACAGTACAGCAGCCCTGAACTAAACGTAGCGTATCGGATGTCTGTTCCTGAATACGAGGAATTAACACCTTACTCGCAACGTTTGGAAGAAAACTGGGGCCCACCACCAGGACACCTTAACAGCGACGGACAAAATTTACTTGTTTACGGTAAGCACTTCGGTAACGTGTTTATCGGTGTACAGCCAACATTCGGTTACGAAGGTGACCCAATGCGGTTGTTATTCTCACGTTCCGCAAGTCCACACCACGGTTTTGCCGCATATTACACCTATTTAGAACAGGTTTGGGGCGCCGATGCAGTACTTCACTTTGGGACTCACGGTTCGTTAGAATTCATGCCTGGTAAGCAAATGGGTATGTCAGGTGATTGTTACCCAGATAATTTAATTGGTAACATTCCCAACCTGTATTACTACGCAGCGAATAATCCTAGCGAAGCGACAATTGCCAAACGTCGCGGTTACGCTGAAACAATTTCTTACCTAACTCCACCTGCTGAAAATGCTGGTTTGTACAAAGGTTTAAAAGAACTTAGTGAATTAATCGCTTCTTACCAAACCTTAAAAGACGGTGGTCGAGGTATCCCCATTGTTAACACCATCATGGATAAATGCCGGATAGTTAACTTGGATAAAGATATCGATTTGCCTGAAACCGATGCTAAAGATATGTCCCAGGATGAACGGGATAATATAGTTGGTATCGTTTACCGCAAGTTAATGGAAATCGAATCACGGTTATTACCTTGTGGGTTACATGTAATTGGTAAACCACCAAGTGCAGAAGAAGCAATAGCAACACTTGTAAATATTGCTAGCTTAGACCGTACTGAAGAAGAACTTCTTGGTTTACCCCGCATTATTGCCAATAGCATATATCGCGACTTAGAAGAAATTTATCGAAACAGCGATAAAGGTATTCTCAAAGATGTTGAGTTATTACAAAACATCACCTTGGCAATACGTGCGGCAGTTTCTGCACTTGTAAAAGCCCAAACCGATGCCGAAGGAAGAGTATCATTAATTTCCAAACTCAACTTCTTCAACATGGGCAAAAAGGAACCGTGGGTAGAAGCACTGCACAACTGCGGTTACACCAACGTAGATACCGATTCCATCAAGAAGTTATTTGAATATTTGGAATTCTGCCTCGAACAAGTTTGTGCAGATAAAGAACTTGCGGGATTATTACGTGGTTTAGAAGGTGAGTATATTCTACCTGGACCAGGTGGCGACCCCATCCGCAACCCAGATGTGTTACCCACAGGTAAAAATATCCACGCACTCGACCCGCAATCAATTCCCACCCAAGCCGCAGTACAATCAGCGAAAATCGTTGTTGATAGACTGCTCGCGCGTAACATGGCAGAAAACGACGGTAACTACCCTGAAACGATTGCCTGCGTACTTTGGGGAACAGATAACATCAAAACCTACGGGGAATCATTAGCACAAATCATGTGGATGGTTGGTGTACGACCCGTTCCCGATGCACTTGGTCGCGTTAACAAGTTAGAATTAATACCTTTATCTGAATTAGGGCGCCCACGTATCGACGTAGTAATCAACTGCTCAGGTGTATTCCGCGACTTGTTTATTAACCAAATGAACCTGCTTGATCAAGCCGTAAAAATGGCAGCAGAAGCAGACGAACCTTTGGAAATGAACTTCATTCGCAAACACGCAATGGCACAAGCGGAAGAAATGGGTATTAACCTGCGTCAAGCAGCAACGCGCGTATTCTCCAACGCTTCCGGTTCTTACTCATCAAATATTAACCTGGCGGTAGAAAATAGTTCATGGGATAGCGAAGCTGAGTTACAGGAAATGTATCTCAACCGCAAATCGTTTGCCTTCAGTGCAGACAACCCAGGAATGATGGAAAACTCCAGAAAGATATTTGAGCAAAGTCTCAAAACAGCTTCGGTAACATTCCAAAACCTCGACTCTTCGGAAATTTCTCTTACCGACGTATCCCACTACTACGACTCCGACCCAACCAAAGTTGTAGCTAGCTTGCGCGCGGATGGTAAAAAGCCAGCATCATACATGGCAGATACAACCACCGCAAACGCCCAAGTTCGCAGCTTATCAGAAACCGTAAGATTAGACAGCCGTACCAAATTACTTAACCCCAAATGGTACGAAGGAATGCTTGCTCACGGTTACGAAGGAGTACGCGAATTATCCAAACGGTTAGTTAATACTGTAGGATGGAGTGCAACAGCAGGCGCCGTCGATAACTGGATATATGAAGACGCAAACGAAACCTTCATGAACGACAAAGAAATGCAGGAACGTTTGCTCAACTTGAACCCTAACTCCTTCCGCAAAATGGTAACAACATTGTTGGAAGCCAACGGTCGTGGATATTGGGAAACCAGCGAAGAGAACCTAGAACGTCTCCGCGAGTTATACCAAGAAGTTGAAAACCGTATCGAGGGAATAGAATAAATCATCCTCTTGTGGAGCGGGCATCCCTGCCTGCCCCCAAAACCCATCCCACAACAATACTACAAGGGATAGAATACAAATCCCCCCCAACCCCCCTTAATAAGGGGGGCTAGAGCAGCATTTTCCCCCCTTAATAAGCTACCGTGTACACACAAATCCTTGGCATCGGAGGCAGGGGAGCATTGGATACAGAGGGAGGCTGGAAACGGGAGGAGTGAGGAAATTGAGGAACTATTCAAGCCAAATTTTAAATCAAATATGAAGCCAGCTTGCTTCATATTCTTCCTCCCTGCCCTACATCCGAAGCACCCGAAGCCCCCGAAGAACCTTTTTAAGACTTATGTGTACACCGTAGCCTTAATAAGGGGGGTCAGGGGGGAGCGATTTCGAGAAATTTTCTATCCCTTATAGTATTGCATCCCACAACAACTTAGGGATTTTTTAATTACAAGTCCCTTCAGCTAATTTGTTTAAGCAGGTAACTAAGATGAACGGCGCCTCATTACCCGCTTTTCAGCAGCAGGAATTGAGCCTTGATAAAATATGAATAGTGACTGGTGCCAATATATTTGTATTAAATATTAAATTATGATGACTTATAAGGGATACACAGCTAGTATCGAAGTTGATTTAGAAGCAGGAATTCTTTTCGGTAGGGTGTTAGACATCAAAGATGTTGTGACATTTAAAGCCAAGAATGTTGATGAAGGCTATGAAGAATTTAAAACATCAGTTGACGAATACCTAGATTTTTGTGAAGAATTAGGGCAAGAACCAGACAAACCTTTTTCTGGCAAGCTTCCTTTCCGCACAACCTCAGAAAATCATCGAAAAATATTTATTGCTGCCAAGAAAACAGGAAAAAGCATAAATTATTGGATGGATGAAGTTTTAAGTGATGCCGCTAACAAAGTAATAAACGTTTAATACCGATAATTCATAAATACAAAAATATTAAGACTAATTAAAAAGTATTATGGAAGCTCTAACAGTCGATATAAAATCAGTCATTGAACTGACAGACGAGCAGTTTTTCCAGCTATGTCAGGCAAATAAAGATTTGAGATTTGAACGCACCGCAACAGGAGAGTTAATTATCATGTCACCGGCAGGAGGAGAAACAGGAAATAGAAATGGCAGATTAACTCAACAATTATTTAATTGGTCTGATACAGATAATACAGGTATAGCATTTGACTCATCTACTGGATTTAAACTACCATCAGGCGCCGACCGTTCGCCCGATGCTTCTTGGGTAAAATTAGAACGTTGGAATGCACTAACACCTGAGCAGCAAACAAGATTTGTACCTCTTTGTCCTGATTTTGTAGTTGAGATACTTTCTCCCAGCGATAGTTTGAAAGCAACTCAAGAAAAAATGAAAGAGTATAGAGATAATGGCGCCAGTTTGGGTTGGTTAATAAATCGTAAGGCAAGGCAAGTAGAAATTTACCGCATTGGGCAAGAAGTTGAAGTTTTGGATAATCCTACTAGTTTATCGGGTGAAGATGTTCTACCTGGGTTTGTTTTGAATTTGGTAGCAATCTGGTAATAGCACAACCTCGCAAGCGCAAAATTACTCAACCCTAATGGTGCAAAGAAATACTTAGTTACGACGAAGGTGTACGCAAATTATTCAAACCTGGTAATACCAAATAATTTTATGGAAGCCCTAACAATAGATATACAATCAGTTATTGAACTGACAGACGAGCAATTTTTCCAGTTATGTCAGGCAAACAGAAACTTAAGGTTTGAAAGAACAGCTAGCGGGGAATTAGTTATAATGCCACCAGTCGGAGGAGAAAGCAGTAATCGTAATGCTTCATTAACGACTCAATTATGGATTTGGAATGAGCAAAGCCAACTAGGAATAGTATTTGATTCCTCTGGTGGTTTCCATTTACCTAACGGCGCCGACCGTTCCCCTGATGCTTCTTGGGTAAAATTAGAACGTTGGAATGCACTAACACCTGAACAGCAAACCAAATTTTTACCACTTTGCCCTGACTTTGTAATAGAGTTACTTTCTCCCAGTGATAGTTTGAAAGCAACTCAAGAAAAGATGAGAGAGTATAGAGATAATGGCGCGCGTTTGGGTTGGTTGATAAATCGTAAGACAAGGCAAGTAGAAATTTACCGTGTTGGGCAAGAAGTTGAAGTTTTAGAAAATCCTAGTAGTTTATCAGGTGAAAATGTTTTGCCTGGATTTGTTTTAAATTTGTCAGCTATTTGGTAAAAATCCTGGCAAATATAAACTCACCGCATTGGACAAAAAGTTGAGGTTTTATATAATCGTAATAGTTTCCTCAATATAGGAGTCTTACATGAATTGTAAAAAAGCTGGCTAGAAAAATTTACCCCAGAGACACAGAGAGCGCAGAATAAGAGGTAAGAGAGGTTTTTACAATTGATGAGCAAACTGCTATACTTATTTAGCGTAGGAGTATTGATTCTTCAAATCAGATGAAAACAAATGTTTATGCTCAACAATTAGAATTATTTCAACTAATTCAACCAACTAATATTAAGTTAGGTGCATCTAAATTTACTTTTGTAGACTTATTCGCTGGCATCGGTGGATTCAGAATTCCTCTTGAAGAATTAGGAGGAAAATGTTTAGCTTATTCAGAGATTGATAAAGAAGCAATTAAAACTTATCAAAAAAATTTTATTAATAATACAGAAGAAGTATTTCTAGGCGATATTACAAAATTTGAGAAATTACCATTTGATGAAATAGATGTATTAGTAGGTGGTGTACCTTGTCAACCTTGGTCTATTGCAGGAAAATTACTTGGTTTAGATGACCCTAGAGGTAAGCTTTGGTTTAATGTTTTTAAAATAGTGCAAAATAATCAGCCGAAATGCTTTATATTTGAAAATGTTAAAGGTTTGACAGAGCCTAGAAATAAAGCTAGTTTAAACCATATTATTACCAATCTTACACAAGCAGGTTATGTAGTGAAGTACCAGGTATTAAATTCTTATGACTTTGGTGTACCGCAAGATAGAGATAGAATATTTATTGTTGGTGTCAGAAATGATTTAGAAAATGCATGGAGTTTTACGTTTCCGCAACCCTTGGAAAATAAAATAAAACTTTATGATGTAATTCCTGGTATTCAACGTAACAATTTTACGAAAAAAAAGTTTGCTTCAAAAATTTTATTTGAAGATGGTAAAATACCAGCTTCGCGAGGTCGATTTCAAAGAATAGACGAACTCAACGATTTTTTTACGTTCGCTGATATTAGAGATGGACACACTACCGTTCACTCTTGGGATTTAATTGAAACTAGTATCAGAGAAAAGTTAATTTGTCAAACAATTTTAAGAAATAGAAGAAAAAAGCTTTATGGACCGAAGGATGGAAACCCATTAAGTTACCAAGTTCTAGAAAAGTTAGTTCCAAATTTAAAGCAAGAAGAACTTGATAGTTTGATTTCTAAAGAAATTCTGAGATTGGTTGAAGATATAGGATATGAATTTGTAAATTCTAAAATTTCTTCAGGCATTAACGGTATATCTAAGATTTTTTTACCTCATGCAGACGCTATCGCAACTTTAACAGCAACAGGAACTAGAGATTTTGTGGCAACAGTTTCTATTCAATGTCAAGAGCCAGAAATATTTAAACAAACGTTTATTAAAGAAATTTATCAGCCCAAAAAATTTAAACCTTTAACAGCTTATGATTATTCAAGATTACAAGGTTTTCCGGAATGGTTCAAAATTGCTGAAAATGAGTCTACAGCAAAACATCAATTTGGTAATGCTGTATCAGTACCTGTTGTTTATCATGTAGCAAAAGAATTACTAAAAATAATATGACAGCTATTAATGCAAATACACGAGCCTTAATTAAGGGATATTTAGAAGGATTTATTGAAGGTCTTATCAATACATATAAAGGTCGTGAGATTATTAAACCAGATAGCGCTGTAGAGTATTTATCGCGAACTTCACCGAAAGGACAATTAAAACCTTTTCAGGCAGCAATTATTCCACCAGAGATGATACGAATTAACGAGTTTGAGCGTGGTTTAAGCACAAAGTTAGGAAATTCATTTGAAGAATGTGCGCGTTTAATAGCGTTACAACATCATCAAGATGCACGTCGTAGTTATGATATTACAGCTGAAGTAAGTCTCGCAGCTTTCGCAGAAGCTGAACGACAGAAAGAATACTATGAATCTGCGGCAGAAAAAGGCAAATCTAAACCTTCTTTAGAAAAAATGATAACCGCAGTACTAAACGCTCAACGTACTGATGACTTGGAAACAAAGAAAGTTCGTGCGGATTTAAGTAAGTCGGCGCCAAAATTCCTAACTATGTAACGAAAAGTTAATAAGAGACGTTAGAGTTAAATTTTACACGCTGT
>NZ_RSCL01000078.1:0-3345 GCF_003991905.1 Dulcicalothrix desertica PCC 7102
TCTTTATTTGCATCATCACATAACAAAGCAAGATATTTCCAAACTTCTGATGATGATACGGCGCCACTGAGTTCAGCCAACCGAAAAGCATAGTAACCAATAAGCGCTAAACTTGATGCAAATCGAGCGTGTGAAGCAGGAAGTTTTTCTATTAGTTGTGATTCTAAATCCTTAACTTCTGGTTGAGGATAACCTAATTTGATTAAATCAGGTAAAACACACGAACAAATGCGAGAAACTGAGCGTAATTCTCCAAAAGCAACTGGTTTAGGAGTTTGTTCAAAAACTAAACGGATTAATCTAGATAGAACAATTGGGTCATCATCGCCAATCGAATAATTAGAAGCGACCATAAGAGGACTGTGGGGGTCTTGGTGATTCTCCCTTACAAACCTCGACCCACCACCATAATGCGTTTTGACTTGTTGACAAATCCAACCAATTTGAGCTTTATCGGGGTCATCAAGAAACTGCGTCAATCCACCCATCAGCTTAAATCGCTCATGATAAGCACTTTCAGAGGTTTTATGAAGTGTTGCTCGATAATCTAAGCCAAGTAATGATAATGCTATATTTGCTGCTACTGTTTTTCCTGTGCCAGCATCACCGTAAAGTCCTAAAACTGGGAAAAAGCCTTCCGACTCTTGAATTTCATCGTAAAATAGACCCGCAACGCTAAAAGCCATTGTAAAAAACGCAGGCATAAATCCAGATTCTCCAAAAAAATTTCGCATTGCGGTAACTAAGCGTTTCAATACGTCCGTTTCAACATTCTGATTTATTTGAGGAAGAGGAATTTTTTCTTTTGCAATCAAAGCATGGTTGAAAACCCAACCAGATTCTGATTCGGTAATAAAACGTCCACCTATAGATATTTGGCAATCTGAAAACACCCAGGTTCCGTCCGCTTGACGACCAATACGTTCTGAGAGTTTATACACTTTGCCTCCACGCGCACGATAAGCAGCTATTTGTTTATGCAGGTATTTGTGAAGTTCTTCTTGCTTGAGCTTATTTACGAGGTAAACTTTTCCAGTGGAACGTGCTAAACAGTTAATAAAATCAGTAACCTTGTGCAGTGCTTCTGCTGGTACTACCACTCGGTCTTGTTCTGTTACTGAGTCATAGCTACGTTTTACCTGTAACATTAATCCACCAAATGCATTATTGGTTCCAACTAATTCGCGCTCAACAATAAAGCTGAAGCCTGCTTTTGGAATCCATTCCCATCCCAAATTCTCTTCTAAACCCATCCTAGCCTTGCGATACCCTAACTCTGAGCGATGAAGATGCTGTACTGGCGCCACCCAATCTTTGGTGTCAAACTGTACATCACTATTTAATAAAGAATAGCGCATCTCTTCGGACCACAGCGTTATCCATTCGTTAACCGAAATATAAGTTATTTGGCATTTCAAACCTCGAATAATTAAGTCATCAATATCTAAGTTATCTTTGGTAAATTGTCCCCACCAACCAATTCTTACCTTACATTCCCATTGCTGAAGCAGCTTAATTGTTTCATAGTAACGGCGCATAATGTGTTCATTGGTAAGCATTCCCGCATCAACGTATAAATCAATAACTACATCTGGTAGGCGAATATTTTTGTCTTGAGCAACTTTTTCTAAATAACGTCTAAGTAATTTTGGGCTAAAGTCCCAAGCTGCTCCAGGCGCCCCAATTACTATTTGTTTTAGAAAACAAGCTACTGACCATGCTTTTAAAACTCCTTCAACAAAGCCAATAGACTGTATTTCAACCGTTTGAGGGCGGCAGAATGTTAATGGCATTTCCCCGTTATCCAAACGTGGGCAGCTTCCATTAACTGGTGCAGAAGAACCCCATTTATATTTACCAGTCTCTCTATTATCTGGAAGTAATTGAAATGCGATTATTTGCTCTAATTCGTTATGCATCGGTAAAAAGATACCTTTGGCGCCCCATAAATAGAACAAATTATCTCGCTTAACGACACCTGGTAAATCTGCACTAACATTCGAGACTTGAATAAACTGCCATGAACGAAAACCTATGTAGTCGATAAACTCAGCTAATGAGCGCGCGTCCCTTAAATGATTGCGGTGGGTTTCTTGTAGTTGTAGCTGACTTAATACTTGTCTATATTGCTTATCGCGTTCTGCATCGCTCAGAACTTTCTCTTGAGACGATTGTGGAAAATTTTCCATAAGCGTGTTGGCGCCTTTTAGCTTGGGTTTATTGTAACTCAAATTACTCTTATTGTTCCACTCAGGAAATAATAACGGATAAGCTTTTTGTACTGCCATTGCCCAAGATGAAGGCAAGCCAGTTAAATCAGACATTTCTCTAGCCGATGCTTTCTTGCCTCGACTTTGAAGCTCTCTTGCGGCTCTTAATAATTCATCCACAATAAGTGGCTCAATAAACTCGTGCCCCATTCCTTCTGATAACTCTCGAACATGAACGTAGCCAGAAGGCGCCATATCCGGGCTTGAGTGGTAGCAATAAATACTACCATCGCAATTCCTCTTACAACTCCCCGTCATGTTTTTACAAATAAGACAAGGACATTTTTTCGATGAATAACTACCTTTTTTTACCATAAAGCCCTGCTTTTAATTAGACTGTCTACTACCCATACTTGTTTTAGATGACTGAACTATTTTTAAAAGATGGTGGCAAACCCAATCTGGTAAAGGCATTGATTCTACTCGTGCAGCATCCTCGAATAAAGGTTGTAGATGTGATGGAAGGGTAAGGGTGAAATAAGAGGGGTTAGGCATCGAATTAACATGTTCCTCTATTGCGAATCGATGACTCCACTCTGAGCAATCAGCGGCTCTTGAGGCAGCAGTTTGCTTCAAGAAATTTAATAAACCAAACTTATTACAGTAATAAATATGCTTATCTTCCCTTTTTTCCCCAGTACAAAATTTACAATTCCAGCAACTAAGTTCTTGGTCGTCTAATTTTTTCACGTTACTGTCGGGTGGAAGCGCTTTGAGAATTTTTGTCGCAGCATCTATACTTTGTTCGTTTAAACATGAGCGCAAATCAAGGGCAGACTTGGTTTTTCCAGATTGAATCAAATCGTCAATTTTTGTAACAATCTGTTTCGCTTTGGCATAGGGTTATAGCTTTTACCATTACTAAACCTTAGTTATCACTGACTGATTGTTTGGTCATATGCGTCCAGCCAATTAGTCACTATTCTAAATAATTTACCTTATTCGGTACACTCGAATTAAAGTTTTTACACTTATTTCCACCAAAAAAGTATAATTTTTGAATATGACTACTAAAACAGAACGGTTAGCCCAACTAGTTAAGGAGTTACGAGGTACCACCTCCCAGCGTCGATTT
>NZ_RSCL01000078.1:3604-4028 GCF_003991905.1 Dulcicalothrix desertica PCC 7102
TCTTCGGCGCCTAATTCAGTTTTAGTATCGGTAGATAAAGAGTGGTGATAGGTAAAAATCTCATAGCTCCGGTATGACGAGTTGTTCGTTATCAAACCTATTTTGTGCAAGGTGATTTGTTGCTCTCTAACGAAGACAAACTGAGAAAACCGGAAGCGCGCTCAATCATGCCACCTGGTTACAATAAGCGAGAGATACTTATCTTGTTAGTTTTCCCTTGCTCATTGCTCCTCGTGCTTTGAAACAATGTACTTTCCTTATTAGTGTAGTATCGGTCATTTTGATTGCTCCACATCTATTACTCAAAAAGTTAAAAGCTATCTGGAGTTGGGCTGGGTATTTTTCTTGAGCCGCATTGGCTAATTAATTAACCGTACTTGAATTAAGTTTAAAACAAATTTAGAGCTTGGCGCACGAATCTTTT
>NZ_RSCL01000078.1:4038-4179 GCF_003991905.1 Dulcicalothrix desertica PCC 7102
CCAAGAAAATATTGTTTGATTTGCCTTACTATTAAAGGCGCCTTCGTTACAGCATCAGTACAATTAACAAGGGCGGCAGTTGCATACGCGCGCCGAAGCATTGTACGCGCGCTAGCTTTTTTACTTCAATCAGAATACGAG
>NZ_RSCL01000078.1:4189-6518 GCF_003991905.1 Dulcicalothrix desertica PCC 7102
CTTAGAACTTGTTCAAGACTGGTTGAAAAATCGTTACAATCCGATTGCTCACAATCATGCGATTTCCTTATATCATGCCAGCACAAGAAGAAAGCGAAGAAAAGATTAGCCTCAAATACAAATAAAGACGAGTAGAAATAAAATCTATTCACCGACTGTCAGATTCCAAAAAAGAGATGAGTGTATGAAGAGTAGAAAACATCACTTACCTCGCTTTCTACCATCAAAGATTAAACAAGTGATACTGGCGCTTGGCAAGGATATTCTTATAGCCGTATCTACAGATTGTAATTCATATGTGAAAACGCTTACAGACACTTTAAGGAGAATTGATATGATTAACTCATTTATCGAACAAGCCGCAGATGCAAATACTCATTCTGATGCATTACATAAGCTAGCGCTAAAAAGTACTAAATTTAGATATTTAGTGCCTAATAATTATGCCACTCCAACCCAAACTTTATTAGTATTAAGTATCCTTATGTATAAAATAGAAATATACAGAAGCCTGATTGCAAATCCGAATACACCTATTGTCAAGCTAATTGTACTCGGCGCCTATTTTCCGTATGAATTGATAAATAATCCAACATTTCGATTATTTGCACAGAAAAATCCACGCCTTTTTCAACAAATGCCTATTCAAACTGTTAAAAATATTTTATTACTAGATGATATCCCACTAGAATATATGAAAATGGCAGCTTTATGTAATCATGTTGAGATACTGAACATTATCGCTAATCATTCAAAGGCGCCTAAATCTCTTTTATTGCAAATAATTAATCAGATAAAAATGTCAGAGTCAGCAAACATTGCGTTAGATAGTATTGCATATGTAGCTTCACAAAATGTTCAAGTCGCAGGTGAAATTACAGAAGGATGGAATAAAGAAGTTTGGCAAGCAATTAAAAAGTATACATTCTTACATCCCAACAAAGAAAAAGAAATATTTATGTATGATGTTGGCATATTAGATAAAAGGATGTTACTTAAGTTATCTGACTATACTCACTTAAAGATTATTGCTAAATCTGAAACTCCTTTAGAAATAGCGGAATTAGTTCTAGATGCATTAAGTCCAGAAATCAGAGCGGCAATCGATTTAAGTCAACCTGGTTACTTAGATACACATGCTAATACCTTAATAGAACTTGCTAATCCAAAAATAATTAAAATTTTAACTGCTGTTGCATCAAATCCTAACTCACCATTGTTCGTTCTAGAAAAATTAGCTTTAATCGATTGCTCAGAAATTAAAAAAGCTATTTACCGTAACTATAATACTTCGGAATTTATTTTAAAAAAATTGTTTACAACAGATGATAGTAAACCAACTTTATCAAGTCCTCAATCAGCCCGAACATCAATGCTATTTTATATCAAACGCTATCATTTATTTAAATATTCTCCACATTTAAGTTCTTCATATATTAATAGTATTTGCAAGTTACTACTTTTGTCAGATAATATTGATTATAATGTTTATCAAGAGCTTGCAAGCATTGACAATTTTGATATATTAATTGCACTTGCACGTCAACCCAAAAATCTAGCTTATATTTTTAAGCATTTATATGTTCAATCACAATATCATCAGTCAGATTCTTCCCTAATAAACTACATCAAGAAGACAATTAGAATATTAATAGCTAAAAACCCTCAAATACCGATTAATATTTTATTTAATCTGCTTGAAGATGAGCATTACCAAGTTTGTATCGAAGCGATTACTAACCTCAAAAATAAATCTACTTCAAATAATCAACAAATAACTGACTTTTTATCAACATGGGAATGTGCCAATAATCCAGCGACACCACAAGATGTTTTATCTAATATCGCTTACAACAGTAATGTTGCATTATGTTTAGCAGTTGCTAATAATCCAAGAACATCATCTCAAACTTTACATGAACTAACTTTTCATACAAACAAGAATGTTTTAATTGCCGTTAGTAAAAATCCAAACACAAGTGTGAAAACGCTTTTAGCTTTATCCAAAAAAAGCAAAGGTTCGTTGGGTATCCGCGCGCACGCCGTGAAAGCCCTTATACAGAAAGACCCTGATTCATCTGGCGCCGTTCTTGCAGAAGTCGCTAGTTCTGATAAACCCACATCAACACGTTTTATCTTGCTGCTTCACCCAATCACACCACCGGAGTTCTTAGTGCAACACGCTGATTCCATATGTTGGATAGAAAGATACGCTGTTGCCCAAAACAACAGTACACCTGCTCATGTGATTTCTAAACTTGCGACCGATGCCAACCGCCTTGTTCGTGCGGTGGCGCTGGAAAGATTACAAACGTTTTAAATATTGGTA
>NZ_RSCL01000078.1:6528-9039 GCF_003991905.1 Dulcicalothrix desertica PCC 7102
TCCAACAAGAATGTTTTAATTGCTGTTAGTAAAAATCCAAATATAAGTGTGAAAACTCTCTTAGCTTTGTCCAAAAAAAGTAAGGGTTCGTTGGGTATACGCGCACACGCAGTAAAAGCCCTTATACAGAAAGACCCTGAAAAAGCAGGTGCCGTTCTTGCAGAAGTCGCTAGTTCTGATAAACCCACATCAACACGTTTTATCTTGCTGCTTCACCCAATCACACCACCGGAGTTCCTAGCGCAACACGCTGATTCCATATGTTGGATAGAAAGATACGCTGTTGCCCAAAACAACAGTACACCTACTCATACACTTTCTAAACTTGCGACTGATGCCAACCGCCTTGTTCGTGCGGTGGCGCTGGAAAGATTACAAACGTTTTAAATATTGGTAATTTTGTTCTTTGATTATCTGTTTTATCGAACGGCAACAGTTGCCGTTCGGTATTCTTTTACAATACTTTTGTTCTAGCATGTCTGAAGTGGTCGGTTGATATTTGTTTCGGCGCCAGTACAGCATAAACAGAAACCTTTACTCAAACATTATGCATGAACAAATATAAAGAAAATATTAAGATAGAGTGTTTAGATGTAATTTGATGAGAATCTAATTATTAAGTTTCATTTCGTTATCCAACGAAGTCAACTTTATAAAGATTCTGAATTTTAATATATAGCTAATAGCAATTAGGGTGCTGTACTTATACTTAGTATGGCACCTTGATTATACTTGTCAAATTTTCAGCAAGGCAGTAGTGACCTGTCCTGTGGGTTACTCTAAAATAGAGGACTTTACTTTTGGCGACTTATATTTCAGGGTGAAGAGAGTATTTTGTATGCAAAATTATTATTTGAAATTTTTTCTTAGGGATAAAGAGAATCCTTTTATTTACTCTGTTGAGAAGCAAACAGCTAAAAGAATCTCAGATTGCCTTTTAAATCGTGACCATGTGACGGATGGTGGATTTGTTGAAATCGAACACCCATCTAAGAATCAGAACATATATATTAAAATTACTCAAATACAGATGTGCCAGGTTTTGTGGGATTATGGCGTTGTCGTAAGCAATAATGAAGAAGAGGAAGAGTATTATTCTTTGGCTTTAGTTTTAAATGGTATAGACGAGGCATTTTATTATAGCGAAGTAGAGCCAGATGATTTGCAGGAAATTATTGACAAGATAATGGGTATAAACACCTACACACCATCAGAGTTTTTTATTCGAGTTGTCGATGACGATGGTGAAGTTAACCTTATTAACGCAAGTGATATAGTATTAATGGAATGCCTTGTTAATAATACATTTGATGAAGACTTAAGCTTTGAACATAATTAGTTATTCAATACATTTGTATTTAAAAATCTTGGCAAGTCTGTAATACTTACACTTATATTTTGATTCCAGCTTTATTACTTCGCCCGCACATAAATGATAATTCCGATGCTGCTAGCCAGTTAAGTACACTGTAGTAATTGATTTAATTATTGATACCAAACACAAAAATACAATCTCGAATTTTTCTCAATATAAACACGCAAACACAATAAAATACGTTATAAATGATACGTAAATTCTAACTATACGATTCTGATAACTTATTAAAAGTTTCTACAAGCCTAGAATACACCCGTGCGGAGTAATTGAGGCGCCGTTCTACAGATAAGGCAGGCGCCACAATCATGTTTATGACAACTCACAAGCATTTAAAAATCTGGCACGATAATCTCTTTGCTTTGCCCCGCATAGTGTCGGTAAATAATTTCTGGTGAATTACCTACCAACTTTGCCACGTCTTTCACATCCATCTTATTGTCGAGTGCCAAGGTGATAAACGTATGTCTAGTTTGGTAAAGCTTACGATACTCAATTTCCGACAGTGTAGAAAGAACTGTTTTCCAAGCTCTTTGGGCTAAGTTATGAACATCAATCCACTTACCTTCTGGTGAAGGAAACACCTTCGCTTCACCTGCCCGAAAACTTGGTTTGATAGATTTCAAGAGGTTTGCAAGACGCGCGTTGACTGGAAAGATGCGTTTCTTCTGAGTTTTCAAGCCAGGTTTACACGTTAGTCCTGACTGAGAAATGACTACAGCTTGTTCAAAGCGGATTGAATTAAAGTCTTTTGCTATATGTTTCCATTGCAAAGCCACAGCTTCGGATGGTCTGCAACCTGTGTAAAACAAAAACTCAATCAACGATGCATAATGCTTATAGTTTTGATTGCTTTGAAATGCTGCAATGATTTGGTCACGTTCTTCTTGACTAAAAGGGTTAATATCCCCATCGTCTTTCTTCCCCTTGGGAATTTTTATATCGGTTGACATACCTTCAAATGGATTTAGTTTGATTAATTGGGATTTAACTGCCCAGTCACAACAAGCACTTAGTTGCGTCAGTATTCGCTTGGCAGTAGAAGAACTTTTGTTAGCAACTAACCAATCTCGAATTTTAACGGCGCCATCTAAAGTTTTTGTAGGTAGACTCCTGTCGATACAGTGAGAAACATT
>NZ_RSCL01000079.1 GCF_003991905.1 Dulcicalothrix desertica PCC 7102
CACGAGCTTAAAGTTTTGGGAACTGAACCATACTGCTGCCTGAATCCTTGCTGTTTTGTCGGCGCCCCCTGAACGCTTACTCTATCTAATACTTACTTAAGTCATGCTTATTTAAAAAATGCTAATTTAATTAATACTAATTTCACTAAAGCTGATTTAAGTGATGCCAATCTAAAAAATGCTAACTTAAGCGATGCTAATTTCAACTCAAGTAATTTAAGTCGTGCTGACTTGAGCGGCTGTAATTTAGTCAATACTAACTTGGAAAATGCTGATTTAAGTCGTGCTGATTTAAGCCGTGCTGACCTTAGTGGTGCTAACTTAAGCTATGCTAACTTGGGTCATGGAAATTTAAGTCTTACCATAATTGATGATACAACAAAAATTGATGAGAAGTGGCGTAAAGTATGGGAAATTGTTCAAGGGCGTGGGAATAAATATCTTAATAATATTGACTTAAGTAATGCTAATTTAAATTACGCCGACTTAAGTAATGCCAATCTTGAAGGCGCCGACTTAAGTAACACTTTCCTTTTTCACACTAATCTAAGCTATTCTATTTTAATCGGTGCTAACTTGAGTAATGCGAACCTTAAATACGCTAACGTTATTGGTACTGACTTTAGTGGTGCGAACGTGAGCAATGCACAATTTAGCAAAAACCCAGGAATTTCCGAACCTATAAAGCAAGAGTTAATTCGGCGCGGCGCCATTTTTGAGGATTCTCCAGGCGACCGCTCCAGCGTATTGGTCAGTTGCTGAACATTATAATTCATTTTACTCTCAATTTTTTTACCACTTCGTTCCAAATCGTAGTATTGCAGCAAGTTTGGCGCCAAGACCTTGTTTTTGGCTAAACAGCACATTTGTTTAACTACGTCAGTGATATTACTCACCGACAAACAAAGATTTATACTATATCTTTCTCAGGATAAAGTTGGTATTAGTATTTAGTTACTAAAATTACAAATACTATCACCGTAGTATGAGCTATGCAAAAAAAATTTCTGTAAAACTGTTTTACCACTTTAGACATAGGCTGTCTAATATTGAAAAAATTATATATTTGCTTTTAATTGCATTAGTAATTGTTAAAGTAGCGGAGTTCATAGTTGATAACAAACAAGCCGTTGCTATTTTCATGGGTATAATCATATTTATAGCTTTGATTTATCTATATTTAAAACAAAAAATGCACATTAAAAATAATAAAAAGCTAGATAATTTAGAAGATAAAAGTAATTTTCATACAAATTATGATATCAATACAAATGGTGGTAACTATAATAGGTTAATTGAAGGTGATTGTATACAAGGTGACTACATAAATATACAAAACAATCGTGTAGATATTAGTAAAGATGTTACTTCCATACTTGATGATTTTCGAGTGATTTTAACTAAGATGCAAAATCAAGGATATAGCACGGAGCAAGCGGTGGCTCAAATGGCTAAAGAATTAGCATCAGAAACTAGGAAAAAGCCTTACGTTAAAGATAAGTTTCATATCGATGAAAATGTTGATGACAGCGAAGTATACGATGAGTTTATTAGATTTTTGATTATCAATAATCATCTTCTGAATCAAAAAACGCAATATTATAGAGTTGATACAGACGAGGAAGATTATGAGGAAGAAATTGATTATAAAGGATATACAATTTATCTGGAATCAGACCAAGATGGTGTTTGGCACTATAAAATAGATGATGCTCTTTTGAGCGCAACTGGCGAACATTATTTTAAAGAATTTGCTATCGATGAGGCTAAAGGAAAGATAGACAAAGAAAGATTTAGTAATTGGTAAATGTGTAATTTTTTTTAACTAATGAAGAAAGTTTCAAGTTTAATAGAGATGATAATTTAATTTAAGGAGATACCAATATGAGTAACGGTGAAAATCGCACTATCAACACAGGTGGCGGTAACTATAACGAAAAGATTCAAGGTAGTTACATTCAGGGAAATTACTATGCTGCCGGAAAGCCTCAAAGCTTAGTACAAGCAGCAGGCGAAATTCAAGCGCTACTTAAACAGCTAGAAACAAGCTATCCTAGCGACACACCAGCAAGAGATATGGTAGTAGCAACGGAAGTGGTTAAACACCTTGAAAGTAACCCAACAATGAAGCAAAAGGTTATAAATGCTGTCAAAGAAGGTGGTCTAGCAGCGTTTGAAAAAGCTATCGATAATCCTGCTGGAGCATTTATTACCGGAGCGGTTAAAGGCTGGCAGGAAGTTAAGAATAGTTAGATACTTCGTGCGTTGCGCTAGTTTCGACACTTTGTTGATTTATTTGTGTAAGGAGAAATAGTTATAATTTTACGTTCTTTATGCCCGTAGTAACGCAAAACAGCACTAAATGAAAGGCGATGGGCGACATATACTATTGCTTGATATCGCCCATCTCAATTTAATCTCCAATAAACTTTTGTTGGTGAATCAGAGGAGTTTCTTGGCGCCGTATGGACTCAGACACAGCTTTTTGGTATTGCCCCAATGCCCAAATAGGTAGAGTAGTAGACATAATCAAAACAGCAGTGGCAAGGATTATCGCTACGGGTCTGCCGCCAGACTTTACTAAGATATTGAAAATATTCTCTGCTGTTTGTCCGCCAGTCTTGGCTAATTCAACGGTATCTGATTGGTTTAGAGGCGCCGTGACATTTTCCACAATACCCAAAATATGCTGTGTGGCGCCAGACATGCTTTCAGGGTGTTGTGCAGAGGGATTTTGGTTTGCAGGAAGCATAGAGGACATAATGTAATTCCTTTGTGGCTTATGTTTTTATGCTGGAAGTTATTTCTATTACCATCAAACTCCAAGTGCTTCAAACTGTGGTTTTAGAAAAGCGTTAAACTTATGTAAAACTTATGTAATATTTGTAAATAATTATATTAATCTTTTATGCCTAGGTCATATAAAATATCAAAAGCAGGGTTAGAAAAAGCTAAAAAAGCATTTGAAATCAAAGGCTGGACGCAGGAGTATTTAGCAGGACGTACTAACTGTACTCGGCAGGTTGTAAGTAAGTTTTTTGGCAGAGGTTCTGTTGAAAAACGCTTTTTTCAAGCTATCTGTACTGAACTACTTCTAGACTGGGGAGAAATTGCAGACCTGGACTCAGAAGAGAAAGAAGATATTAAGCCAAGCGATAGAAACATGAAACACGCAGTACAAACTGCGTCGATGGTCTTGCAGGAAAAAGATGAGGTTATACAACAATCATCAAGTTATCCAGAGCTTACAACTCAAGGACAAAAAAGATTAGGATATGCAATTGTTGGTAGCGTTGATAAAGTTGATGTACAAAAATTAAAAACTATTGTTGCTCTTTTACAGAGTATTACTGGAGATACTTCCATAGAAATCGTTGGTATTGAGGAAGGAAGCATCAAGTTAATTTTAGAAGGTTCTCAAGAAAGTTTGGAGAAGATTAAATCTTTATTTAAAGCAGGTGAACTGACCGAGATATCAGGAATCCCCATTGTAGATGTACAATTTTTATCTACAGAAATTTGGAGTAAAAAAAGATTAGCATTTACTATAACTAGCAATATATCTGAAGTTGATATGCAAAAATTAAGAAATGCCTTTATCAAGGAGAATATTTCTCAAGCACCTATAAATCAAAACTTTATAACTTATTCTGATAATCCAGGATATAGAGCGAAAAGCGAACGCATTAGCATAGGTGGCGGTAACTATAACGAAGTAAATCAAGGCAGCTACATCCAGGGAAATTACGATGCCACAGGGCAACCTCAAAGCTTAGTGCAAGCAGCAGGCGAAATTCAAGCACTACTCAAACAGCTAGAAAGTAACTACCCCTCCAACACTCCAGCAAGACATATGGTAGTAGCAATGGAAGTACTTAAACATCTTGAAAGTAGCCCAACAATGAAACAGAGAGTTATAAATGCTGTCAAAGAAGGTGGTTTAGCAGCATTTGAAAAAGCTATCGATAATCCAGCCGGAGCATTCATTATTGGAGCAGTTAAAGGTTGGCAAGAAGTAAAGGATAGTTAGATGCCAGGGGAAACGCACCTCCAAATACTGTGGAATACAGTGTTAGAGCCATATTGCCGAATACTTGTCTATAAGTAGGACGCTAGGCGCCGCACTTTTTGACTGCAATGAAAAGTCTCATAGGTAAGACAAGTCTAGCATTAACGATAACTGTTCATGGGTCAATTGGCGCCGTTTATTTTTGACCCGTCTGTACCTAAAAAATAAAGTTTACGTAAAAATATTTAAAATCACTGCTATCAAGTGACTTTAATCACATTTTTTTCCGGTAATTACTTGGTATTAATGTATAAATATAAAATACTTACTAAAACATAAGTATTATTTTGCACTACCTAGTCATTAAATAAATGTCTTTTTATAAAAAAAAATTAATACAATTAATAATATCAATAATAGCAATAGTGGCTTTCTCGTTTCTTTTATCATCACTGGTTGCTTTAATTTATAGAGTATTCACTATAAGTATTAATAATGGTATATTCGGGCTAACTTTCGTTATATCGAGTGCAATTACACTATCGTGGAATCTGTGGAATTGGTGGAATCAAAGAATAGCAAAAAATCAATACCGACTAGAGTCAGTAAAACAAGTAGAAGTAATACCAAACAATCAAACTGTGGTTGAAACAGTCGCTGAAACAATAGTACACAGAACAATTAGTACGAATGGCGGTAATTATGGTGAAAACATTGGACAAGATTTTGTTGCAGGTAATAAAAGCATAAAAAATATTACTGTTGGAAATAGAGAAGTAGAAATAAAACCCAATAATATTGTTGAAACATTTGATGAACTTAGAGATATTTTGGCACAAAGCATCGCTCAAAGCTCGGATGCATTAGAAGCGATATCTGGGTTTGCAAAACAATTAACTGAAGAATTACGCAACCGTCCAGAAGTAAAGGTATGTTTCGACATAGATGGAAACGCAAATGAACAAGAAATAATTAAGAAAATTTTTGTAGATTTGCTTACCTTAAGTTATGACAAAATTAGCGAAATCAATAGAAATAATTTGATTGTTAAGCCAGGTCAAATTCAACAATTAAATATTCCCAATAATGCAGAATTTATAGAATCTTTTAAATACTGTGGAAATAATGAATATGATGTATTGTATAAGATATATGCTATTCATTTATTTCAAGATGGTTCTAAATGGTGGCATTATAAAATTAGAAGAAGTAATTTATCTATTTTGGAACGAAATAATAGACATCGTTCAGCTAATATATATTTTGCAATTGGAAGGGCTATTAACGAAATAGAGAAAGAACTTAAAACCAATTGGTTCAATAATCTTGAATAAATTACTAAATAATTTTTATGTACTATAAAAAGTCCCTTAGCTGTCTCATTTCCAATGTAATTCCTTCACTCCTGAGTAGTATTACAGCAATTATTCAAACTTTTACTCAATATAAATTTTTCTATTTCTATCTCCATAATAGCAGTTTGTTTTATCTTTCTACATTTTTTATCACTACACGCTACTATAAGTGTAATTAACAGGTCGTATACGCCCTTTTATACATAAAATCTGTGCTACCACCACTTCTTGACCAAATCATTCAAGCTCTAGCTGGCTTTGCAAGTCCTATCATCAAGGACAAAATCCAACGTAATGAAACTGTAATCAAGCTACTACAGCAGTTTAAGCTTGACCCAGAGCATCCGCCCAACGATTTTAGCGGGGTATACGCTTATACTTTGGTAGAATATGGCATTGGTAGACCTAGACAATTGCTGGAAATTTTCCGTCACGAAGAAGTCAAACAGGCGTTTCGCAAAGCGTTTGACCATAATAATCCTTCAATTCTCCTGTCTGAAGTTGATACATTTCTCGATAGTTACGCGATAGGGGACGAAGTTCGCAACTTAGGACTTGATGTTCGCCGAGAGGTGGCTGAATTCGCCACAGTATTTATAGAGGTTGCTAAACGCAGTCGCACTCCCTCGGATGTTTTGATGAGTCATCAGCTTGGTTCGCTACACAAGCGCATTGCCAGTATTACTGAACAACTTAACCGACTACCTTCTTTAGAAGGAATTCGCACAGAAATCGCACGGTTGGCGGCAGAAAATTACCCAGCGTTACCAGGCGCCTCTACTGGATATGAAAATAGTTGTAAAGCTATATTCCTTGCACAACAAGCGCGCGGTTGGTTTGAGACACTGGGCTATAGGTTTGAAAAGAATTATGAAATATGGAGTGATACTTACTTCGAGTGGATTATAAATATCCCGGTACGGCGTAATCGATATGACCGCATCTTAGTACGCGGTATTGCTGGGGAAGCTGGGCTGGCTGATGTAATAGCTTTACGCCAGTCAGTAGAAACACAACGCACCGATGAAGGGTGGTTAATAACTGCCCGTAGGATTTCGCAGGCAGCACGCTCGGAGATTGAGAAAGAGGAAAATCGCCACTTGGGGTGCTATACCTTTGATGAACTTTTGACACAGGATGCCGATTTCAGTGGATACTTGGACTGGTTAGAGGCTGAAGTTAAACGCCGGAAAATTAATACTAAGTATGTGCCTCTCGGTTGCAACAAAGAAGAAATCGACCTTGTTACCAAACGCCAAATAGCCGTCAGTCGTTACTCGGAGCAAGACGGATGGATTGATGGATACATAGACCGTTGGCTTGATGACCCAGCGAAAGAGCATATTTCTATACTTGGTGAGTTCGGTACAGGTAAGACTTGGTTCGCATTGCATTATGCTTGGGTAACATTGCAACGTTATCGCGATGCCCAAAAACGCGGTACAGAACTGCCCCGCTTGCCTTTAGTAATTCCCCTGCGAGACTATGCGAAAGCTGTGAGTGTGGAATCACTGTTTTCCGAGTTTTTCTTTCGTCAATATAAAATTCCTTTACCACATTACGATGCTTTTGTCCAACTCAATCGCATGGGTAAACTGCTGCTAATTTTCGATGGTTTCGATGAGATGGCAGCAAGGGTTGATAGACAAGAAATGATTAATAACTTTTGGGAGTTGGCAAAGGTTGTAGTTCCTGGCGCCAAGGTAATTCTCACTTGCCGTACCGAACATTTTCCTGAAGCGAAAGAAGGACGCGCGCTGTTAAATGCAGAATTGTGTGCTTCAACTGCAAATTTGACGGGAGAAACACCGCAGTTTGAAGTGTTGGAACTGGAGAAATTTAACGACGAGCAAATTCAACAAGTGTTATCACATCAAGCAGCGTCTACAACTGTGGAAATTGTGATGGGCAACCCGCAACTTTTAGACTTGGCACGGCGCCCAGTAATGACTGAGTTAATTTTGGAAGCATTGCCAGATATTGAAGCGGGTAAACCTGTAGATATGTCGCGAGTATATTTGTATGCAGTGCGGCATAAGATGGAACGGGATATCAAAGCCGAACGCACATTTACTTCCTTGACTGATAAGCTGTACTTCTTGGGGTAAAAGTAGCAAAGCTGTCACCAGCCGCCACACGACGGCTGTAATCATTATCATAACTGAATTTCAGGAAAATT
>NZ_RSCL01000080.1 GCF_003991905.1 Dulcicalothrix desertica PCC 7102
AAAATCTTAATAAATGCACCTTTTTGGTCTCCAATATTCTACCACGTATTTATGTAATTAATTTTGTCCAGTTACTTATTTCTCCATCATCAATAAGCAACGCTCCATTAGTTTCTCCAACTTCTACATCCAATATTGTTTCTACTAATTTTAATCAGAATTATAATTCAATTGATAAATTAAGTTTGCCTACAACGTCTTTATCGAATCCTATCAATTATAGAGAAAATCAAGCTGTTGTTGATATACATCAGAATCAAGGCAAACTACAAATTGAACAAAACAGTAAAATAAATGATCAAATAAATACGAATTTAGTTGTTGAAAAATCTACGAATTATAAATATACGGGTACTTTTCCGGATGCTTTAAGCGAAGAACAAACAAGATTAATTACAGATAAAAAGAATCAACAGGATATACTTGTTTCAGAAACTAACAAAGACGCAAATTTAAATAACTTTGATTCAACGAAAACTAATAATCAACAACAAGAAGCTCTGACAAACGAATCAGAAGGACTATTTTCATATCCACCTAACTCAGGTTCTAATATTAATACTGTTTCTACAGCAGGAAATGGCGCCGAACAACAAGATAATCAGTATCGAACTCCCTTAACAGCTGTACCTAATGATAAAAAAGATTATGGAAAGTGTGATTTTCCGTGGCAACTTGATTCAGATGGTAGACGTTGTGGTAATCGAGCAGCTAGTGAGCGCTCTAATGAATATGTTAATAATACAAGAAGTACATACTCTGCACCTAACTTAAATTTTGGTTCTACCTATGTTCGAGGGTATTTTCGCAAAGATGGAACTTATGTCCGTGGGCACTCTCGTCGGAGAAGGTAATAAAGAGTGAAAATAGCTTTGTGCTTTAGGAACTTACTCAATAAAAGTGAAAATTTCCAATTGAGAGAGAAATTTTTTATCTGTTTGCACGCCGCAATATCCTCTAATTTTAAAGAAAGACTTGTTAGAGTACTCAAAGAAGTTGATGCTCAAGCATTAAAAGAAGCCGTTGAACTAAAATTTATCCTCTGGGAATTTTGACACCTCACTTTTCCTAGGGGATATATTTAGTGTTTAACTTATCCCCTAGGAATTCTAACACTCAATTTTCTTAGGGGATATAGTTATGTCTTGCTTATCCCCTAGGAATTCTGACACTGACTTTTCCTAGGGGATATGGATATATTGACACCTATCTGAAATCTTGCACATTTAAGTAAAAACTCTCAAAAACATAAATTGCAGTGATAATAATAACATTTTTGTGAAGTCCTCTTAAGAGGACTTACGCTATTAGCTTAGTACTTTCAGTACTATGCGAGTAGGAACATAGCCAACAATCTATAATTACTTAGTATTATTAGTTATTTAGATTTATATGCTGCAAGATATAAGCCAGCTTATCCCCTAGAAATTAGGGCGCCTAACTTTTCCTAGGGGATATATTTGTGCCTAACTTATCCCCTAGGAAAATATCAAACTTCTGAGTCTTCTTCTTCATTTTTTAGCTTGAAGTAGTCGGCTATAGCTTTTTTGACTATCACCCGTGTTAGTTGGGGGACTGTCAAAAACTCCTTTTTAGCCCACTTCTCTAAGCGGTCAATATCTTCTTGGTCTAGTCGCAGTGTTATACGAGGCTTTTGGGATGGCATTAAACAAGTGTCTATGAATAATATTTCACTTGTTTGAAATTATCGCCTCTAGTCGCGTTTGTCGTAACTAACTGGTCACTAGTTGACGAGGTGACGCACCTGTTGTTACTATATTGTTAACAGCCAAAAAAAGTCACGTAACAAAGGCAATGGAAGCCGGAAAGTGGCTCCGAGGGCGCCTAATCACAGTCTTTGAAGGTGAAAGTTCCTGTTGAATAGGAGTTTTCATTGTTTACCACATTGCTGACTACAACCGCGTTGCAGCCAGTTTTACGCTGGTCAAAGCAATTATCTAAAGAATTGTTATAAAACATTTGAACCATGACAGTTGAATATTCCAACTCAGAAAACTGGCTGGCTACCGTTAGCCATTGCGCCAGTTTGCGGTCAAAATCGTTAATTAGCGGTAAGGACTTGGGTGCTGGTTATGGAAAAGCGATTTACGACAACATGACGGTTGTTGTTCCTGCTGCGTATTCGCTATTGCGGAATCGTAACATTAATCACCATGAAACCATTTCTAGTTCGGGAGCATGGGTTTGTTATGTAGAAGGTTCTCGCTCAGACCTCAAGGAAAAACAGTATTTTTGGGGAACGGCAGCTACGGCACAAGCTAACTATACTTTGTTGCACGAAAACAAAGCTTTAAAAGCAGAACTGGCACTAGAAAGTATTTTGGCTGATTTAGCTATTCTTAATGTGCCAGATGGGTCGAAACTCTGGATTAGTTTAAGCAACCACAACCCTGATAGGTGGGGTGTTGAAATCAAACGCAAAGTCCAGGGAGTTCACACTTTCCAACACAAACATCCAGTTAGTCGCGAGATTGTTACTAAAACTATAGAAATTACCATTACTGGCATTTATCCAGAAGGATTTGGCAGCATCGCCTATTGTTTATTTGGTAGTCAGTCCCTACATTTGGATGCTTCGGAGATTGCTATAGCTTTAGATATTGGTTCTAGTACCTGGTTGATAACTATCTTTAACGGCAGTGGTGCAGTAATTGACCGACATTTATTAGAAGGTGGATGTGGTGAATTACACCAGATGATTGCTGAGATGTTAGACAAGCGCAACGACTTAGATAGCTTTTTGAGTAAGGATGTAAAACATTCTCCTAACTTGGTAAACCAAGGCATATTAGCTGGAACCTTTACTTACGGGGGCAACCATCTAACTGGGAAACCATTTAAAACCGAGTATGAACAATGCCTGCAAACGTGGTGGGATACACGGATAGAGAAATTCGCCAACTTTGTTACTAATGGCGGGTACTTGGACAAAGCTCAATACCTCGTGTGTTGGGGTGGCGGCGCCTCTAATTCTGGAGTAGGAGACAGGCTTGCTTCTCTAGGTTTCGTCACCCTGAGAGAACCTCAATTCATCAACGCTCAAGGATTGAAACTTCTAACTGAAATTACCTTGGAGGAAATACATGAGTAATTATTCTTCACGCCGAATTACTATTAGCTACTTTGCAGCTATTGAAGCGTGCAGAATTGCTGGTTTGCCCCTAGATATTCCACCACAGGCGTTGGCTGGGGCAGTTGAAAAACTAATTTTCCAGTTTGAGAGTGATAAACAATCCTCAAACCAGCCAAAAGTTGAACCGCCTAAAACTCAGACGGTAGAAGCAAATAAAAATGCGCTCGCTGCAATGGTAAAGGGATATAGCCGCTTTTAGTAAAGATGATTCTGCTTAAAACGCTTGTTTTGAAAACAACAAGGAAATTATGCCATGACAAGTAATAACCCTGACTGGCGAATCACAGTCAACAACAACCCTGAACTAGAAGACCTACGGACATACCACTTTGATGACGAAAATGATGTTGAGAGTTTTGCTACTGGTCTGCTATGCGAGGGAATTACAGAATTTTCTCTCTACTACAACGACGGTGGTGAGTGGGTAGAGCAAGAAACCAATCCATACGATTTTTTTACAACAATTGACGATACTCCTTTTCCATTAGCTCACGGTCAACTATTACCTAATCTCTCAAGAGATGTGGCGCCAGAAATCATCTGGAGTTTAGCACAGGGCAACAAAGACGCACTTGGTTCGATTGATAACGAGCCAGCACGTGAGAAAGCAGAGCGTATCTTTGAGCTTTTAACTTTATCGGGTGCATGGGACGAGCCAGAGTCTTTGTCACAAGAGGGTTGTGGGGAAATGTTTGGGGATGAGGCGCCGTGGAGGTGGGAAGACTCTGACGATATGGCAAGCGTTGAGATAGACGAGATGTAAAAACTAGGGGAAAAATTATGAAACTTGGACAGCACATTGAAACTGGGTTAACGAACTTGGGGAATGCGTTGGAGCGTGCAAAACAAAACGATATAGATTGGCAGCGCGAGAGCTACCAGCTAGGTCTAATTAGTGATGAGGACAAGATTCGAGTACTCATGCAGGAGCTTTACCGAAAAGTCTATGTTGGAAAAGACACAACTGATTTACGCATGGTGATAGAAATGATTTCCAATCGAGTTGAAGATGAGCGCGCGTATCGTCACTCTTTACCTAACCAACTTAATGCAATTGCTCACAGTGTAATTGGTTTGTTGTTATTAGCAACGCTTGGAAGTTACGCGGTGGCGCCAATTTGTAACAGTTCACAATCACGCTTCTGTAAGGATACTCGGCGTATACCAAATGCCATTGATAGGTACTTTTCTGATCCAAAACCAGTGCCCGGATATGTTCAGCAAAACAATATTCACATCGACCAAAACTAAGAAAAATCATGACTTATCAAAACCCTAAAATTAAAATTCATGTAGCGGCGCCTGATGTTACCCGTGCTTCTCAAACCATCTTTGGTTTAGATACTGAAACGATTATTAAAGCCATGATGGGTGATGAGGAAGCAACGACTCACCTGGCTGATTATGCCAACATGACTACGAAAGCGCGGAGGAATATCAAACCCGTGCTGAAGCAAGCTTTTTCAATTTACGACGGCACAAAGGATATTAACCAAGCGGTGTTGTACCTGCTCAAATCGGCTGCAAAAAACGGGGGTCAAATTGTCCAAATGAAAGGGCAGGGGCTGGTTTTAAATAAGCAGTGGATGAACTTTCTCGAACAGCAAAAGCAGAAAGTAACTAATGACCTGACCGAAGTTGATGTCAAACACGCCCAACAGATGAACCTTTTAACTGCCCAGCATCAAGTCAACCTGCGGCTGGGAGAGATTACCTACCGTGACAAGCTTACTAAAATGGGCAACTCCGCACAGCAGAAACTAGCTGCAATGCAGTCCCAAGCTGATAAAGAATATGAAGCTGCCAGACTCGCAGCAATTCAACGCGACGGTAGCCAAGCCAACTTAGGAGCCATTCCCCAACGCACTTTACCTAGTTCAGTAGGTGGTGGGTTTAACTTGTCGGGTATCACTGGCGCCATTGGTGGTTTCTTTCGAGGTGTTGGTAACTTCTTCGGGCGCCTAATTCGCTCGTTGTAAAAACAATTCTTCCTGGTAGCTGAATACCTGCCAGGGACATTCTGCAAATTCTGACCACTCATAAAGGGAGGTTGAGATGAAACGATTTGAAAATTTGAATGATTTACTTGGTTCTTTATCTGACATTGAGCTTGGACAGTCTCTGTCTTTTATCGATGATGATTTTAATAAATGGCTACTTGAAGTCGAAGAGGATTGGATAGCGATTGATGATTCGATTCCAGAAGATGATTTAACTTATGAAGACGTTGAATTTTACCCACGTAGCAAATTATTGATACAAGATTCCTATTTATCGTTTACTTCAAGTGGTGAAAGCATAGAAGACTCCATCCTTTCCGTTCTTTACGAGGCAGATTTAATTGATACAAGCACGCTTAATAATTTCAACTCTTAACTTCCTGCTTTATGCAGAATCCACAAGATGACATTTTATTGCAGCTATTTCAGCAGCAACCGTCTCCAGAGAGTTTAACTGAAAAGGAGGCGCCGGAAAGCTTTACAGAAATTACCCTCAAAGACAACGCGCGGGTTGATTCTTTTCTAGATGCCCTTTTTAAAAACGCCAATACTCTCGCTGTAGCATCTAGTACATTCACGGTTAGCTCAATCATGGCAGGAAGTTTCGCGGTGGCACGGATTATCGCTATCCCTGCTTACGTTTGTACCATTGGTTACTCTGTTGCAGTTATGACAACGGTAATTGCAGCAATTGAGCAGTTTAGCGGCGCCGTATCAGAGAAAGGTTTCAGCATTGAACTAAATCCAGACTTCTGGAAATCTATAAGTCGTGCCACAACCATTACCAGTGTAGGATTTTTTGCGCTACGTCCTCATTGGGAAGCGTCCGACCGCGCTATCAAAGGAAACGAGCGTTATTACAGTCAACAACAAGAATTTACCAACCCCGTGCAGCAAAAAGCACCTGATTACATGGGCTACGGGGTTGCAATAGCCATCACTGCGATACTTGTTTTCTTACTTAGACGCAGAAAATAGTCATGTCACAAAACAAACAGTTTCAACTTGAGCAAGACGTGATTGACACGGTACTGCCTAGCCCAAAGCAGTCACGCCAAAATCTATTAAACTTGGGCTGCATGGGTATTGGTACTTTACTGTTGGCAGGCGCCTTCTACGGTACTGACATCAGATACTATGAATACTCGTATCAGCCAACACCTTTTGAACTACGCAGTCATATCCAGAAGCACCGCGACGAAGCTTTTAGGCTGAAGCAGCAGTATAAAAAAGAGCTAGAAAACTGGCAGCAAGCGCAGAAATTGGGTTGGAAAACGCCTAAACCTGAACCGCCTAAGTACCATGTCCCAACCCCAGAAGAGGCGTTAAATCAGCTTAAAAACGACAAATCCAATTACTACCTTGTTCCGACTTGGGCTGTAGAAGCTCCAGGCGAAAGTTTACCAACTAACCCTGAGTACCGTAAAGGAAAATTACCAAAACTACCACGTGAAATTGCTGAGAAAGATGGTTATGGTAAGCCTTATCTAAAAACCCTAAACGACGAACCTTACAACCCTTACAAGGCACTTTTAGGCTTCGGTGCTGCGGCGTGTTTTGGGTATGTTTCAGTACAGGCTAACGACCGAGCGCGTAAACTAGCTTTTGCTATCCCCTTATTCCGTGCCAAGATTAACGAATTTTGGGCAAAGGGCATCATTCAGCAGCGTTTAAACCTTGAAGCTTGGGTAGATTATGGGCGCCTTCAAGCACAGGTAAATGCAGGTAGAGCTTTTGGTGATGCCTTGATAGCGGGTGATATCACCGAAGCCGAATATACTGAAATTCGAGAGTCAGCAGAACGCCAAGCTCAAATGCTAACCGAGGCAATGCAACCAAAACAGTTACCAGGCACCACCCTTGACGACCAAATCAACCCCAAAAATAAAGTAACAGGAGTGCAAACTCTCCGAGAACGTTACCTCAAATTAGTCAAAGAACATGAAAGTGGTTGGCTTGAGGCTCTTAAATTTAAACCTGTAATTGTTTCTGGCGACACAGGGCAAACGCATCTTAAATGGGCTGTGGGCAAGGAATAGCGGTCAGACAGTAATGCCGATTCTATTCAAATACAACT
>NZ_RSCL01000081.1 GCF_003991905.1 Dulcicalothrix desertica PCC 7102
CTTCGTCATCCTGAATTTTTGCTTTTTTCTTGGTTGTAATCTTTTGTACTTCAAATTGAAGTGCGGAATGTGGGTTTAATACAAAGAAGTAATACTTTAGATTATGTTGGAACCTGTGCCATTTATAATGGTGTTTTTGGAGAGTTTATTTATCCTGATTTAATAATGAAAATTCAGGTGATAGAAGAAAAAACAACGCCTGAATTTATTTACTACGCTCTTTCAAATAAAGCTACTCGTTTGTACTTTAGGAAAAACGCAACTGGTACGGCAGGTAATATGCCAAAAATAAATCAACAAGTTGTAATGAACACACCTGTTGTTTTACCATCAATTGAAGAACAAAAAGAAGTTGTCCGCCAAATTCAACTTTTATTCAAAACCGCTGACATCATCGCGCAACAATATCAACAAACCTTCGGCGCCATTAACCAACTCGACCAAACTATACTAGCCCAAGCATTTCGCGGCGCCTTAGTTCCCCAAGACCCCAACGACGAACCCGCATCAGTGTTACTCGAACGCATCCGCGCGGAACGTGAGAAAAATACTGGCGCCACCTCTAAGCGTAGTAAGAAAAGTGCTGACACCTCTCAAGAGAGGAGTGAGAAAAGTACTGGCGCCACTTCTAAACGCAGTAATAAAAGTGAACCATTTAAGGAAGCAATACAAATGGAATTGGAATTAGAATGATTATCGCTTCTGGGAGAAACTATATAGGTAGTGTTAGAATTGCTGGCTTATAGAAAATAATGCCCGCGCGCGTTCTTATCTACCCAGCGGTAATTGATGCTTTGTATAATTTGGTAGTTGATTTGTAATTCGGTGCCTTTGTCACCTCTTCAGAGAGATATAGGGTGCCGTTGTATTTCATACCAAAGTTACTTAAGTTAAGTAATAATTAGGAGGCATAGTGGTATTGAGTAGTACTGAGACATTATTGGAAAAAGAGTGTGGCATTGCGTTCATCAGGTTTACCATCTTTGTTAAAGTCCTCCGCAGCAACAAATCTGGAAGTATCTCCTACGTCAAAGTTGGTAACGGCGCCAAAGTTGCCTGTACCATTTCCTAGTAACACTTCATAATCTACTTTACCGCATTTTGAGCAAGTGGGCTTGGAGCGGTTCAACAGCGCGCGACTCTTCTCTGTGTATGTACAGACCGAATTAATTCGGTCTCTGTGGGAAAAATACTTACTCATTTGTAACAAATAACCCATCCGTTACATCCGTTACATCCGTTGCACAAAGACCTCATCAACATCATAAAACTCCCCACGCTGCTCCAACTTAAAATCTCCAAGCAGCAAACCCAACCAAACTTCCACAAGTGCCAACCCTAAAACGCACGTAAGTTCAACCAAACGAACGGCGCCTTCTCTACACACAATATAATCAAAAATCTTCTGCCGCCAAGTTTCCACATCTTCGTTACCTGCTAAATTACGAATATCATCCCAACTCTCGACAGCTTGCAGCATTTCCAAAACGTTATCCTTCTCGACAGGCGCCGCAACTGAATCATTCCCCATATTAGGATAATTATGGGCGCCATGAGGTTGAAACGTTTGGGGAATAGGTGCTTCTTTCAAGTCATCCAAGTCAAGGTGCATCGACATCCGCACCAAACCTGCAAAAAAATCACTATCAACAACAGGTCCCAAGTCACTATTACTATCGCGCGTTTCTTCCAAAAGCAACAACGAGCGCGCTTTGAGAATATCGGCAATTTGCACAAACGCTAAACTAGCAGCTGACAACTGTTGCTCAATAGTCAACAATGGCAACTCCGAATCAAGACATTCCCAAACTACATCAAGCGTAGCATCGGGTGGCGCCGACGATAACTCATCCAAGATATCCCAAATAGTTAACTGCTGAAACTCTGCCATAGCTACACATCTGGGCGTAATGGACATTCAGAAATTGGACACTTTGATGGGTTAATCTCGAACATTTCCTTATATTGAAAGACAGTACAATTGTACTTTTGAGAAAAAGCCTTTAATACCTGTTCGGTATAAGCCTTAATTTTACCAGCGGTCAACCCAAAGCAATGAATAGGTTCCAACCGACAAATCGCCTTTTGTCCATACCATAACTCGGCGCCAAGAGCATGTAACGGTTTATCACCAGGCGCCTTATACAAATACAGTACAGCAAAATAATTAGCTGGCGGTTCAATGCTTATCGTATCAATACCTTCATCATTATGTTGAGCGCGGTGCCGATAAAACGAACGGCGGTTATGACAGTGTTTAGCATCCCAGCAATTATCACCATCAGAACCATGCACTATTTTTGCTTGCGTAGTGGAAAGCTGAGAACACAACAAACATTTATTACTAAAAGGTTTAGGCATATTCTACAACTCTACTGTGCTGATAAAATCTCGTAACCGTTGCCACTCAGGTAACCATGTCCATACATCCTCTGCCGTTTCCTCAATGCCTTTGAGGATGCGCTCACGAAAAACAACCGGAGTATCAAAACCAAATCTAGAAAGTTCGTCTCGCATTCCATAAAGCAAATCTTTACCTGCGAAAAAAGTCATATAATTTTGATTTACAAACCGACTGCCTCCCTGACAACAAGTAGGTAATAATCGCTCAAACTCTTCTATAGGATTCTTTTTAGGCGAGGCAAGTCTCTGTTCATATTGCCTAATAATGCTGTTGAGTTCAGCTTTGCAATTAACTTCTGTAAGTCCCTTGTCCTTTGGGAAGCGATAACCCTCTTTCTTATCTCTCTCATCTCCCCATGAATTGTAAGGTGGTGATGGACGATGTGAGAGGTAAAGTGATAGCGTAATTCTGGCAGCAGTATAGGCGCCTATTTTTTGAGCAGAAGCGGTAAGTGCCACGCGGTACTCTTCCATAGGTGGAGCATCACTACCCAATGCTTTTTTAACAACTTTAGGGTCAATCAAATAATTTTCAATCTCTTTTCTTTCCCAATACCAACCCAAAGCAACGCGCGTACCAGCTTCTGTAATATACCAATCACGGGGTGTTGCAGTTGGTTGATTATCATCATTATCAAAGTCACGGTCTCTCAGTCCTGCTACAGTTGAACCAGTCCGCACATCCCTGGCGCCAAGTATTCGTTGGGCTAAACCTTGCTTACTGCCAATAGGTCGTACTATACAACCAGGGGGAATGATGGCGCCGATAACTCGCACATCTGGACTTTTAGCAACGCCCTCACAATATAAAATATTTACAGGCACAGCGAACCCCCAGCCAATCGGTAAGTATCATCCTCACCAATCACATCGCTAACAGCATCACTATGAGTTGTCACAATAAACTGGCAAGTTGAACAAAGTTTAGGAAGCTGCTTTATTAATAACTGTGCTGCTGGTGGATGAAGATTTAGGTCAATTTCATCAATTAATACAACTGAGTAAGCTATCTGCTGACGCACAAACTCGTAAAGTATAGGAAACACCGACTGTTCCCCGGCTGACATCTCCACAATATCGTAATTACGGCGCCCGTCACTAATTAAAAAATAGTAATCTTCAGGTGTAGGAGAATCCACACCAGGCATTGGTTCCACACCAGCAAACGAGCGTTCGGTAAAAATCTTAGTATATAAATTTTCTAATTGCGTCAAATAATCAACAGTTGAAGTCCGAGTAAGTTGAGCAAACTTCCACCCATTCAAATATTTACGTAACCTCGCCACACCCACCTCAAAAGATACTCTTCCACTAGTAGATTTACTTGCACTTGCTGGGCTGGCGCCGTTCTCTTCTCTTTGTGGAGTCACACCTAAATTACGGAACTGGTCAAACCAAAAAATACCAGGCAGCTTATAAAACTCAGAACGTACTGCAGGGTCAGTCTCCAACAAACTGCGCGCGTAATAACGTCCAGCAAACTGAAAATATTGGGCATCCGAGGCAGCATAACAGCGTTCACCATCAAGAACAAGCCGAACGCGCTTATTATCACCAGGTTCAACCAAAGCACGTTCCGATTGAGTAGCAGCCCATCTATGGAACAACGCGCGAGTAGTAGCTATTTCCTCCGAGGTAAATAATACTTCGATTTCAATAAGCGGCGCCCCCCAACGTTGGTAGCGACCAGGAAGAAACCCCAACCAATCAAAATCAGTAACTCGCCCAATTTGTTTAGTAGCCAAAGCCAAAGGAAGCGCAATAGCTTGCAACAGCGTAGTTTTCCCAGTACCGTTATCACCCAGTAACAGGAAACGATTACTAACAGTATCGAGAGTTTGATTTTTAAACGACACCTCCAAACGCTCAAAGCGCTTAAAGTCTCTAATACTAACAGACTCAACCTTCATATGTCCCTCTTGTGGAGCAGGCATCCTGCCTACCCTTGCTGGGAACTATAAATAAAAGTCCCCAAAACCGCCCTTGAATTTTACCACGTAATTTTAATCGTAGTTAATACCGTATAAAAGATAAGGGATACTTATTTTATGTTGTAGTGCTGTAGTATATGTGTAACTGTAAGCATAAGTTGAGCAACTTGTTTTAGCGTATAAAGCAAAAATGGCTATATACCCTTGTTTGTAAGCGTTTCATTATAAGACTATAAGCTTATAAGAACAGACGAATTACCACTGATACTCGCACAGAAAGCTTTGGATTCAAAACTATGTATAAGCTTATAAGCTCATAGGAAAACGCTTACAAACAAAGGCATCTAGGCATTTTTCGCTAATCTGGTTTTCAGATAACTCACTTTATGCCTACAAAATGACTCGCGAGGGTTTATGCTTACAAAACGAAAATATAGCCCTCTTCCTTAGAGTACAAGCCTTTCCGACTGTTTATATCAGCACAACACCATACATCTATAAGCGCGCGTGTAGGAAATATTTGCTCAACTTATAGTTTCTAAATATAATGTTCGCTCAACTTATAGTTTCAAAACCTCCATTTCTACTTTTAGGCTCTACGAGAATATAGGGTTTGAAGGAATATATTGCTCAACTTGTGCTTACATAATTGCTCATCTTATACTTACAGTTACAATATGTAATTGTAATTAGAAGTTGAGCAACAACCGCATACAAGAGTAGTGGCGCCACGTTTTTTATATTCACAAGTCTTTTATAAACCAAAATTTTGATTTTTTTGTACTTATAGAAACATTTAAGTTCAACACAGGGATTATCTACCTTCGCTGTTTACTAGCAATTGGTACTTACTAAGACTATCTAGTATATTATTATAAGTACTTATGCTAAAAAGTCTTGCCAATAAATAAGAAGTGACACCATTAACGTCTGTTGTATGCCCAGTAAGGGTTTTGATTTCTTTGTCGGTGCTGGTATTATGGTAGGTATACTTCATGAGTAACAAACGTAAAACGTTACAATCTCCGAATGAGGAACAAAAATGGATGACACAAAAATTATTAATTTTTCAGGCTATGAGTGGCAGGTGAAAGATAATGTAACAGTTGGCCCTGGTCCAAACAATTGGAGCAGCGATAATGTCTGGATTGACAAAGATGGTTTACACCTTAAGATTACTCAACAAGATGGAAAGTGGTACTGTGCCGAAGTTTACACAACAATGAATTTGGGATTTGGAAAGTACCAATTTTACGTAATTGGTCGCATAGACCAGTTTGACCCAAATATCGTACTGGGATTATTCAATTATCCTGAATTTGTGGCTCCAAATCAAGAAGAAACGAATGAAATAGATATTGAAGTAGCAAGGTGGGGTAGTTCTGAGAATCCAAATGGTAATTTTGTTGTTTGGCCTAGTGTTCCCGGACTAAAGAGAGATTGGCATAACTTCAGTTTTTCTCTAAACGGAAATTACACAACACATCGATTCAATTGGTCTAGTAAAAAGGTTGACTTTCAAAGTCTTCACGGTCACACCAACAATAATGAACATCAAATAGACGCTTGGACTTACCAGCCTGATGATAGTCTTAAGAGGATACCTCAGCAGCCTTTGAGAGTACATATGAACCTTTGGTTGTTTCAAGGTCAACCACCAACTGATTTACAAGAGGTAGAGGTTATTATTAGTAATTTTCAGTTTATACCAGCTTCCTGATTGCAAGTATATCTGGTAAAGGGCACACATATACTAATGCCCCAGATCGAACAGCCGAACCCATAACACCAGTAAAAAGGCTGAACCTTATGCTGAAATTAAAAACTCCTCACATCCTTACCATTCCATCACAGATTTTCTTATCTTGATTGTTAAGATTAGGATTATTTTTTAAATAATCACGTACCCAATGACAGCCGTAGGTTTGTAATCCTTCATAATCTAAATCTAAATTCCAAAAAATTAATCTTCCCATACGATCGGCAGAAGCAAGGGTATGACTATTAGGAATAAAATTGAGACCCAAAACTAAATCATTATGTCCTCGATAAGTTTTTAATTCTTTACCATCTATACTCCAAAGCTTAACATTATAGTCCTTGCTAGCTGTGGCTACAATCTTGCTATCTGGGCTAAATCTGACTCGGAAAACTCCAGCTTCATGACCTATCAAAGTAGTCATTAATTCACCCTTATTTGTCCAAAGTCTAACAGTTTTATCTTCGCTAGCAGTAGCAATTATTTTACCATCTGGGCTAAAGCTGATACTATGAACTCCATCTTGGTGCCCGGAAAGAGTTTTAATTAATTCACCTTCTTGGTTCCAAAGTTTGGCATTTGTGTCCCAACTAGCAGTAGCAATCATTTTGCCATCTGGGCTAAAATCAACACTATTAACTGTGTCTTGATGCCCGTCAATACTCTTGATAAAATTGCCATCTTTATTCCATAGCTTGACAGTTTTATCTGCGCTAAGTAAGTCGGCGCCAAAATTCCTAACTATGTAACGAAAAGTTAATAAGAGACGTTAGAGTTAAATTTTACACGCTG
>NZ_RSCL01000082.1 GCF_003991905.1 Dulcicalothrix desertica PCC 7102
TAATTGCTGGTGATGTTTGCAAGCAGATTTCAATGATTGGGAGTTCATATTTACTGCTCCCCCAAAATTTTTCGCTCTCCATGTAGCTATGACGCGCGCAAAGCAAGAACTGACTATATGTACTACTAAGCAATTGCAATTTGTACACGAAGCAGGCGCCGTTCCAGAACGACTCACTGTAAAGACCGATTCTTTACCTCTTCAAATGTTCTATTCTGATTTAACTCCTGGGGATATTTTCCTAAGTAATTACAACACGAAGAAAAATCAGCAGGTCATTGTTAACTTGATTGAAGGCGCCGAATTATTGATAAAAGTGAATCCAAATAAAAATGGTTGGAATATTTACAGTACAGATGGTCAGTGTGTTGGCGCCTTGTCTCAACGAGCAAATAAAGAACTGTTTAAGAAAGGATGTGTACCAGGGCAGTTTGAATTTCTTTCAGGTGAGGTAACTGTTAAAAGTGTATATCGCCATATGAGTATAGATGATGTCATAGGGGAAATAACCGAAGATTGGTTTGTTGTTATTCCGCAAATTCGAGTGTGTCGGTAAGTTGACTTCGGGGGCGCTTATATTAAATTAAGTGGATACATTCATTTTTACATTGGCGCCTGTAATTGAAGCAACTGAAAGAGTTTTAGTCGGATAAATGGCGCCAAAATTAGCCGGAATGTGTAATAAGCAACTTGTAGGTATTTACTGAAATTCTGTAAGTACATTTAAAAGCAATGATAAACAAGCGTCTCTGGATTTTATTACTACTTTTTATAAGTGTTACGCATGTAATTATAGTTACTAATAATATTCTAAATACAGGGGAATCAGGAGGAGCAGGAGGTGACGCTGGCTCTTCTTCAGTACCAACGGCAGAACCAACAGATGCAGGCGCCGCAACAACCCCACCAGCACAATCCGTAGATAAAACTTCAATACCTGACGGTGCCGATGAAGCTTTGAAGAAAGTTGTCGAAACCAGACCAGGGCAAATAGCTTTTAATGTTCCAGATAAAATGAAGGTTAACGATGCTGAAGTCGTAGAAGTAGTAATTAGTGATGATTTGCGACGCGATTTAAAAAAAGAACTTGGAAATCAATCTGGAACGGAAACTGCCCAGTTACAGGTTAGCTCGTTCTTGAGAGCGCGACTTGAAGGCGCCAACTTTAATACAAAATCTCTAAACGAAGAAAATAGATTTTTAATACAAAATGGTATAGCTGCATGGCGATGGAGCGTTACCCCAACAGAGGCAGGCGAGCAAAAGCTATATATGTCTATCTACGCGCGCGTGCGAAAAAACGGTTCTACTGAAAATGTTGATTTGAAAACTTTCCAGCGCGAAATAAGTGTGTCGGTTAGTCCAACTAGTTGGTTAAATCAAAATTGGAAGTGGGTTATTGAGAACTCTACAGGTATTGGAGCAATCTTAGCTGGAATATCAATTTTTATTGTAGCTAGATGGAAATGGGTTAGAAAAAAAATCAAAAGCTTGAATAAACAAGGCGCCTCTCCTACAAATAATAAACCTTGATATATCCGCTTGCGGTGGCACGAAATATTACTTAATCGTTTTTCATTACTTTATAAACGGCGCCTGTTAAACAAAAAAACACCATTATCGCGTCTTTCAATACTTTTAAAATGTCTAAGATATGATGCCTAATTTTCTTTATTACAACTTTATATGTTTTTATACAATCCAGAACGTTCAATTGCTGTGATTGGAACTCGTCAGCCAAGAGAACGTGGTAGAGATACAGGATTGAGGATTGCTCAAAGGTTTGCACAACATAAGTTAACTTTTGTAAGTGGTTTATTAAATGATGAGTTAGCGATTTAATCACCTCTGTTTATTTTAAATAATTGATAACATTTTTTATATTAATTTTGCTAGTAATATAAAAGTTTTATTTCCACAATTTTATTTAAAATTTAGCTTTTTTTTCAATAAATGAGCGATAATATTATATGTGAGAATAAAAATATCTAACACCAAACATTGAATCCATAAGGAGGTATTATAATTGACTTTGAAGGGCAGTAATGGACATCGTAAAGATGTCAAACCCAATGAACTCGAAGTTTTCGAGCCTGCGTTTATACCGGGCGAAGAAGATGGTGAGAAGCTTGGGTATTTCAAAGCTGACATCAAAGGAGAAGAAGGAGAACTTGTAGATAAACTCCCCCAAGAGTTAACAGGCGAACCTTCAACTCCCAATGACGAAAGCTCCGAAGACTCATAGAAGTCTTGATTAGTAATTGAATATACTGCCTCAACTTATTTGTTGAGGCTTTCTTGATTATATATTTTATTATAGCAATGACTGATATAAACGATACAACAGTAATTCTCCCTGATTACATTCGCATAATTGAGCGAAAAGAATCTGGATGGCTATTCAAATCCATGAAGCCATTTTCGACTTATCTTAAAGTGGATATCAATGACTTTGAATTGCTGTACGGAATTAACAAACAACAAATTTTGGTCGAGTTATTTCGTATCAGTGGTGGTAAACTTGGTTTTTACATTGCTGACCTACGTCATAAACAATATTATTTCTGTGGACTGGAAGCTATGAATGTGAAGCAAAAGCTTTTAGAAATTGGTATTGGTCGTGTTGACCCAATGGATTGCGTTTGAAATGGTAAATAATTCGGCGCCGTTTTGAGGAGATTTTCTCTATAAAACCGTACAAGCTACATCTACTTCTATCTTTAATTACAGGTGCCCCAAAGCATTGGATACATTGCTTTTATGATAGTACTAATGTTGCAATATAAATTTTAACTTCAGGCGCCTAAGCACAAATTATCACATTGGCGCCTGTTTCAATCAATAACTTACTAATAATTAGTTTTTATCTAATAAACTCTGTAACTTTGAGGTAGTCAACAACATCTTTTCTATCAACTTCGCAGTCACAAGAAGCAGTCATTTCTATTATACCTTTAACACTTGGTACTTTAAAAATTCCAGAAGCACCATAACCACCTTTAAAATCAATCAGCAATGCTTTTATATTATTTTGATTATAGTCATATACTCTCATTACTTCATTTTTATAGTTAGATTTGGCAAAAGTCTTTAAAGATAAATTTTGGCTCTTCCGTAGGTGTTATGCTGAACTTTAAACTAAAATTTGAGACTTCCCCTTTAAAATCAAGACTTACAGGCAGTTTGAGTCTAGATTTTATCGTAAAGGCTCGAACGTTAAGATTAACGGCTGTTATCCTTACCCAGCAAGGATTTTAACCTATTTTTTAGACGTGTATGCATAACAAGTAACGAAGAACCTAAATTTTTAGGATTAGGTAAAAGTTGAATATCAAATGAGTACAAACCGTGAGGCACCTGACATCTAACTGCTTCATAGGAACCTGGGTCAAGAATGCTTATAGAACCGTCTTTACGAGGAAATGTTTTATAGTTGGAAGGGATTTTAACTTTGATACCAAATTTGGGGAATCTTACTGTTTTACTTGTTTTACTGGGTTCAACAACTTCCGTGTTTCCACACTTTTGTGCAACCGCGACTAATGCTCGCTTTTCTAAAATGTTCTTATTATGCGCCAAGATTGGTTGATTAGAGAAAAATGGTACGCCAGTATTTAAAACCCCTAAACTTGTAATAATTAGGATGAAACAAAAACTTCTCATATCAAAATTCCCCGTTCGCATATCACTAACAACTTACATTATCTCCTAAAATTAGTATCAAATATTTTTATACGCTCAGATTATAAAATATACTTGGCGCCACTAATCAAAACATAACAAGTGCCTTCTTGAATCTATCGCACTCACTTCGGAGGCGCCGATAAAATATATAGATGTGCTTCGGCGCCTATGATTAGTAATATAGATACAAAACGTTTAGTTTATACTTTAATACTTATAATGCTCGTATCTAAAGCTTCAAGAATATCTCAACTTTCAAGGCGCCTGCTCTTAAACTTATGATTGTTGATTACATAGCTTTCGCGCGCGCGTTGGGGGTTCTTTTCCTTCATCAATCCAAGCATCAATTGCTTTTTTCAGGTCAGATTCAATCATGGTTGACCATTCGACTTCATTAATAATCGCTTGAAATATTACTTTTTTACCACGACCAAACTTTTTGATTGGGTATCCACGATATACATTATTACGCTTAGTCATTATATTTTAATTTTATTCACTACCTTATCAAAACACTTTTAGACATAGCTAGAGCCAAAACTTAATATCTTAATATAAAAAACAGCAATGAAATATATAGCTGTTGGCGATAGAACCTGAAAATAGTCAAACTTGAATGCAATACAACTAATGGCGCCTGTAATCAATGTTAATACAGGCGCCAATATTATTTTAATTACAGTGGTTCATAAGTCCAAAAACTGGCGCCGTTGTCTTTATCGCTCGTATGACAAATTGATTATTAGCTCAAATACCTAGAGCTTCTGCTACTTTTGGGTTATAAGTTAATAAATCTAATATTTCAACAACTGGCGCCTTCGCATCATTTAATGCAATTACCTCTTCTTTAAGGTGCGAACGCACATAAGTTTTGCCTCTCATACCAGCGTATTCCCATTCAAAATAAAGCTGTTTAATTGGTTTTTTCTTCTTGCTATTAGCATTTGCATAACCCCAGGACAGATTACCGCTACCTTCACCGTGTTTGCGATGGGTGCTAGGGGGAATTGAATGTAATATATTTTCCCCTAGCACCTCATAATCATTACTTAGTTGGGTATTTGAAGGAATTGATAATGATAAGTCATCTTCAATAGTTTTGGCGCCGTGTTCCTCTTGGGTGCTTCTTGAAATTGAATGTGATATATTTCCCCCTAGCACCTCATGGTCATTACTTAGTTGAGTATTAGAAGAAATTGATAATGATAAGGTATCTTCAATAGTTCGGGCGCCATGTTCCTCTTGGGTGCTAGGGGAAATCGAGTGTGATATATTTTTCCCTAGCACCTCATAATTATTACTTAGTTGGGTATTTGAAGGAATTGATAATGATAAGGTATCTTCAATAGTTTTAGCGCCGTATTCATCGTGGGTGCTAGGGGAAATAAGATGTGGTAAATTTTCCCCTAGCACCTCCGAGTCACTACTTAGTTGAGTATTAGAAGGAATTAATAATGATAAGCCCGAATCAATAGTTTGGGCGCTGTGTTCGTCTTGGGTGCTAGGGGGAATTAAATGTGATAGATTTTCCCCTAGCACCTCATGGTCATTACTTAGTTGAGTATTAGAAGAAATTAATAATGATAAGCCCGAATCAATAGTTTGGGCGCTGTGTTCGTCTTGGGTGCTAGGGGGAATTAAATGTGATAGAT
>NZ_RSCL01000083.1 GCF_003991905.1 Dulcicalothrix desertica PCC 7102
CTTCGTCATCCTGAATTTTTGCTTTTTTCTTGGTTGTAATCTTTTGTACTTCAAATTGAAGTGCGGAATGTGGGTTATTATGGAACTGTCGGTGCCGTAAATACTGGAGATGTAAATATTAGAGGTAATCAAATTGGCATTCAAAATAACCAACCAAATCAATAAAAGGAATTAAATTATGTCAGAAGCTCCAAAAAAGCAAAATTATTTTACTTTTCATGCGCCTGTTGGCAATGCTAACGCAGGAGATGTTACAGTACATGGTGACTTAATTGGAATTCAGCATAATTATGCAGCAGAACAAAAACAAAGCCAGAATGGTGCCAAAACTATTTTGATTTTAGCAGCAAATCCCAGAGGTACTTCGACTTTACGATTAGATGAAGAAGTGCGAGAAATTGACTCAAGATTACAACGAGCTAAGAAACTAGAACTATTTGACCTGAAACAACGCTGGGCAGTACGTGTTCAAGATGTATACCAAGCATTGTTAGATTACAAACCACAAATAGTCCATTTCTCTGGTCACGGTGCCGGAGAAGATGGTTTAGTACTAGAAGATGAAACCGGAAATTTCCGGTTTGTAGATACACTTGCACTAGCTCAACTATTTGAGTTATTCTCCTCTTGCATCGAATGTATTGTCCTCAACGCTTGTTACTCCGAAGTTCAAGCAAAAGAAATAGTTAAACATGTTCCGTATGTGGTGGGGATGAATAAGGCTATTGGTGATGAAGCTGCAATTAAGTTTGCCACAGGGTTTTATAATGCTATAGGTGCCGACGAATCTGTAGAGTTTGCTTATAAACTTGGATGCAGTGTTATTCAATTAGACGGAATTCCAGAACATTTGACTCCCCAAATATTGAAGAAACAGTGAACGGTCGTTTAAATGGTGGAGATTTTCCAAAAAAAATACTCAAAATTCTCTTGTGGGGTGGGCATCCGAGCAAACACCCTAATATTGAGATGGGTAAATTTCAATTACTATTTCTTGCCCTGCCAGAATAACCACATTACCTGTACGTCGGTCAAGGGTTCCTAAATTTATCGGTACATACCCAAGCGCGTCAAATATATTGTCAAATTAAAGTACTGCTTTAACTGTTCAGAAGTTGGCATCCTTACCTACACCCCTCACGTTCTTCCTTAACCAAACCATTTTAAATCGCGACGTGGGCAGCAATGGAACAGAAAACCGGGATAAGAAAAACCTTAGAAATTACAAATTTAACTATATAGGCATAAAAGCGATGTACCCAATTTCGCCCTTATGATTTCCCAGTTATTTTAACACTCAACACTACATCAAATGGGAACCTACACTGGTACCAATATTTTGGTTTCAGTTTTTATCATTTATAATTTGCTGTTTTTAATTGCTGTTTTTAGTAAACAATATAAATAATATTCTTAATATTTAAGCTAAATAAATATTAGTAAAACTTGAGATTACTAACCTAAAAACTGATTGGTACGGTCTTATAAATAAAATGGTACAGTGATGGTACGGACGATGGTACGAAAAACCCTGTTCGTACCATTTTTTTGCGTTTCCGTACCAACTTTTTATGGTACGAAAAACGAAAATCGTACCAAAAAATGGTACGGTTTTGGCATGGTACGGAGAAAAAATTTTTTTTTAGGAGGACATATTATGGCCTATAGAAAAAAAAATTTTTTTTAATTTTATGGTACCGTACCATGTACCAGGTACCGCCTAATGGTACATATATTGTTACTTCGTACCATTTTTTGGTCTATTTTTGGTACGAAATTAGCCTTTTTTTTGGTACGAAACCCTATTTTTTATGGTACGGAGATGGTACGAAGAGGAGTTTTAGTTAGTTTCATCTTGGGTTTTCAGTAATATTATTAAACTATTATTCTTAAACAAAGTTACCTCCGTACCAATTTTTTCTGATTTGGTACTATGTTTAATTGCTAACTCTATGTTCACGGTTTTAATTACGACGAAGAAGCGCTCTCTGGAAAGCGCGTAGGAATAGAGTTGTTTTTCGGCGCCTTGCTGCTTCTAATAACCTGGTGATGCGGCGCCTGCCTAGTGTAAGAGTAGGATTGTTTGGTTGATTTGTACTAAGTTGTTGCTTTTGCTGTCGGTTCGCGGACGAACCGACATTTGCGTAGCTAAACGGATGCCAGTGTGTGGAGGGTTGAGCGTTAATGAAAAGATGCATTGTCGTGAACACAAAACATCTCTATGAGTGGTGGGAAGTCCCAGGAAATCGTTACTTATATGTCGGGTCAGCTGCGTTCGATAGCTGGTGAGTTGCGACATGGGAGTGATTTTTTAACTGAGTTGCAGCAGAAGGCAGGAACTACGCAGCGGGGGTATGCGGGGAATATTAAGCTGTTTTTTGAGTATTTCTTAAATCGGGCGCCTATACAAGATGACGTTGAGGAGTTTTGGGGTTTGGATGAGGAGTCTGCTAATACGTTGATTTTGAAGTTTAAGAATTATTTGGTTGCTTCGGGTAGGAAGTCGGCTACGGTTAATCGGTATCTTGCGGCTATTAAGTTTTTGATTAAAGCGGGGAGGAATTTGAAGCGGTGCAGTTATCGGTTTGATAGTGACCGCATTGAGTCGCTGCGGGTGACTAAGTACAGGGATACTTCTGGGGTGAGGGTGGATGAATATAATAAGGTGTTTGATGTTATTGATGTGAGGACTGATAAGGGTAAGCGCGATTATGCTTTGTTTTTACTGTTTTGGTCGAATGTGCTGCGGCGCTCTGAGATTGCTAAGTTGAAGGTGAGTGATTTTAATTATCAGGAGTCGGTACTGCGGGTGTATGGAAAGGGTAAGGGGAATGATGATGTGAGGGTGGATTTGAATAGGACTGTTGCAGATGCTATATATAGTTGGTTACGTTGCCGTGATAGTGTGAAGCCAACTGACCCGCTGTTTATTGCGATGGATTTTCATAATTTTGGGCGCCAGTTGAGTGGAGATGGGTTGTATGCAATTGTGAGGATGACTTGCGCGCGCGCGGGGATTAGTAAAAGGATGTCTCCCCACAGGATTAGACATAGCGGTATTACGGAAGCGCTGGATTTGGCGAAGGGTGATTACCGGAAGGTACAACATCTTAGTAGACATGCTGACCCGCGCGTGATTTTGGCGTATGAGGATAATAAGAATCAGTACCAGTTGGAGTTGTCGAATAAGCTTGCCGCGCGCGTTGGTAGGAAACGGGGGAGGAAACGTTAGGCGCCGTCTCTATATAAAAAGCACAAAAAATAATATCATTGACGATATATATCATGAATGATAATGTATTAGTATGTGTTGGAATGTTGAATTGTATGCTTCTTTTGCACAGGAGTTTTTGGAATTTTCTGAGGCGGTGCAAGATGCTTTATTAGCAGAGGTGGCGATGTTGGAAAAGTATAGACCACTGTTAAATAGACCTCATGTGGACACACTCAATGGTTCTAAGCATACAAATATGAAAGAGTTACGGTTTAAAGCTTCGGACGGTGTGTGGCGAGTTGCATTTGCTTTTGATCCGCAACGTCAAGCAATTCTACTTGTTGCCGGCGATAAATCTGGGATGAGTGAGAAACAGTTTTATAAGCAACTTATTAAAAAAGCGGATGAACGCTTCGATGACCATTTGACCCAGTTGAAGAAGCAGAAAGAAAAGGAAGAGGAGGAGGAGAACCAATGACTAAAGGGAAAAATTTACAAAGTATATGGGATAAGTTGCCAGAAGAGCGTAAGCAACGGATACTGGCTCGTGCTGAAGAATTAGAAGCTGAATATATTACTTTGCAGGAGTTGCGAAAAGCTGTAGGGTTAACGCAGGCGGAAGTTTCACGAAGTTTGCAAATGCCACAATCTAATGTGTCACGTCTGGAAAGAGAGTCTGATATGTTGCTGTCTACTTTGAGGAACTATGTTGATGCTATAGGGGGTAATTTAACTATTTTGGTTGAGCTTCCTAATCAGCCACCTGTTCGCTTGAAGACGTTAAGTGAACTTGTAAGTGAGGATGTAGATAGTACAATATAACGGGTTGTATGGTTATTTTAGAGGCGCCATCCTGTTTGAGGAGCTACAGAACCTTTTTTTCAAGCTCTTTTTTGCACTAATTCTCTTGAACTCCAAATTACTTGCAGTAACTCTTGTAATTGACGGATGGCAAAAGCTGGGAGTAAGTCGGTTATTAACCATTGGTAAGCTAGTTGCTCGGAAGAACGAAATTCCTGTGCTTTGTATAGTAGAGAGGCTGCACTGACTGCTGTAATACCAATGGTTCTTGTTTTAGTTGGTTCTAAAGCTTCGAGCGCTAAAATTTCTGCTTCTGCCGCAAGTCGATAAAGTTCTATAGCACGAGCATTATTTTGCTCTCTAAGAGCTTCTTCGGCTAAATTAGCATAATGCTCACTTTGAGAATGATGTGATACCCAACTCATAATTAAGGTTCTACCGTTTGTATCATTATTAATTTAACGCGGAATCCAACTACACAAGCTAAGGCTGGCAAGTTGCTGTCTCCTTGTAATGCTTGGTCTACTTTTTCCCGTAAACGTCGTTTAATCTCTGATACGCCTAAGTTTGTACCGGAAACTTCAAGCCGAAAACATCCTTCTAGGTCTTCGACTTCCTGACCAATTGGTGCTATATAATAATCGGCGCCTGTGCGGGTTTCTGCTCTTCTTACTGCTACCAATCCTCGTAGTAGTTCTGTAGTTGCTAGTGCAAAAGCATAAGCTGCATCACGAGTTGCATCATCTTGATTAGCCCAAGCGTTTTTATCCCGCTCTGAAGTTATTTTCCAATCAACGAGAGCTAGTGATTCATTATTATCATCTATGAGGGTAAATTCTTGTGGTGGAGTATGATGTCTGTCTAAGCATACCCGTGCTGCATCTAAATAATTGGCAGCCGTCGAGGGTAGTAAGCCTCTGTGACGGGCATCCATGTTATTTATTGGTAGCAAGGGTGACGACATTTTTTAATTTGGGCTTGGGGTGGCATATTTATCTTAGGTTATAGGCGCCCTTTGGAGTGAGAGCGTTTTGGAGTTTTTGTAGGAGGGCGCCTGTTTGGTTGGATGTAATGTTATTTAATAACCCACATTCCGCACTTCAATTTGAAGTACAAAAGATTACAACCAAGAAAAAAGCAAAAATTCAGGATGACGAAG
>NZ_RSCL01000084.1 GCF_003991905.1 Dulcicalothrix desertica PCC 7102
GGGTGGCCGCCGAGATACGTGCAAAATGGGACACGATGCAAAGTTTTGTTAAGATACTTGCAATAAATTAGCCTTTATGGTAAAGAGGCAATAACAAAACTCACTCTCTTGGCGCCGAGTATACCTCATTCTCTTCATCTACCAGCGAATTAGATATTATTATGTGTAAAAATTACGATTTATACACATACTTGTAGTTTATATAACTCTAGCTTAATCGAGCGCACCTCAATTATTTATTTTGATTTGATGCTAAGTAATTAAGAGCGTTGATAGCAACTTCTTCTGCTCTATCTGATGTGACTTTTTGGTAGCGTAGAGTTGTTTCAATATCTTCATGACCCATAAGCGCACGTAATTCTTCAATACCCATTAAGCCGACACGCTCGGTAGCAAAAGTATGTCGTAAATCGTGAATTCTAACTTTAATTAATTCCGGGTATATACTTATTAATTCCCGCCAATCTTCGTGTACGGTACGATAGCTGATTCTACTAGTAATTTTAGTTACTGGCTGTTGTGCTGTGAATAAAGCACTGACACCTGTATGGCGCCCATATTTGATGTATTTACTTAATGCTGCAAGTGCGTCTTGACTTAAATAACAGTATCTAAGCTTATTACCTTTACCAACTACTTGAAACCGAGGTTTAGCTAAATCTATATCTTCTATATTTAGTGGCAAAAGCTCTGATATACGGCAACCTGAGCAATGCAATAAATGTACTATTGCATTTATACGTAGGTCAGACTTTACAGCTTTATATAGTATGTTTAGCTGTTGAGTAGTTAAATATCGCACATTAGAATCTGTTTTATGTTCTCCTTTGTCTGGATTCGGTTGGCGCTGTTTTAAGCCACGAATTGGATTCACCTTTATATAACCTTGCTCAACTGCAAAATTTAGTAAACTTTGTAGTATTGCTTGATGCTTATGATGAGTAGTGTACGATAAATGTTTTAACTCATTTAGATACTCGGTTAAAGTTTGCTTACTGATAATTTCAATTGCCCAGCTACCGTACTGTAAAAGTATAGGTTTTAGCGTGCTTTCATAAGTACGTTTCGTACTTTTAGCAACATTAGAACGCAATAAAAACTCAGTAATAACAGTGGCTACAGTAACAGTCAAATTTCACCCCATTTATATATTTTATCTAAAAACAAAAAGTATATATTTAATATATCTTTTTAGAGAGAATTTTGATGAATATTAATGGACACTCATAAGATACCACAACAAGATGAAGCCCTTGGAGGCTATATCAAGCGCTTGCGTCTAGAATTAAAGATGAGCCAAAATGAGTTATCTCGAAGCGCTGGTATCCACTTGCACTCTCTGGGGAAAATAGAACGAGGTATTACTACTCGACTCTCGTACAAAACCCGTCATCTTTTGGCTAGGGCATTATCGATACCGACTGAGTATCTGGAAGCGGTTTGCAAAAAAGAAAAAATTTCTCCCCAAATTGCATGTATTAAATTTTGCCCGCGCTGTTGGATTCCAGGGACACCTACAGAACCAATTTGGGATGATATTCGGTCAAAGCATTGTTTTCTATGCGGGTTTGAGCTTATGTCTCATTGCCTCAAATGCGGTCGCTCAGTCATATCATTTCAGCACTCCTACTGTCCTTACTGTGGCTTTTATTACAAAAATACAGTAGATAAAATTAGTCAAACCTCTAAAACGCTTAAGAAAAAAAGTTATAAACAATAATAAGCGTGCATGTTTTGTTTTATATCTATAAAAGTAATATCAGTATTTTCAACATACCAGAGTGACATCAATCGAACGTACCGCTTACCCTAGATTTAAACGCCAATTTACCGAGAAAGAACTGAACGAAATCTATACCCCCACTAAGTCGGAGATAGCTTTCGCTTACAATACCACTAAGGGAGAAAGTAATATTCTTAACCTAGTAGTCGTATTAAAAGCATTTCAGCGACTTGGTTATTTTCCAGACTTAGCGGATGTTCCTCTGAAAATAGTTAACCATATTCGTAGTAAGTTAAAATTTCATTCATCTACTGCTTTAGGTTATGAAAACCGCAAAGCAATGTACAGACATCGAATAGCTATACGCTCATTTCTTCAAGTTAATCAGTACAACCAAAATGCTCGGCATATAGCTGTTAAAGCGGTTAGTGAATCAGCATCTATCATGGATAATCCTGCTGATTTAATGAATGTAGCAATTGCAGAGTTGATTAATAATCGTTATGAATTACCAGGATTTAATACGTTAAACAGGCTTGTTCGTCGAGTTAGAAATGTAGTCAATCAAAAATTATTCTTATTGGTATTAAAACGGATTGATTCTGATTATCAAATACGCTTACTTGATTTACTAGACCGTCACCCATCAGAGCATCAAACTTCGTTTAACAACTTAAAACAACTACCAAAAAGCCCGACTCGCAATAATATTAGTGAGTTTATTATACATTTAACATGGCTTGATTCTTTGGGAGATGTTAAACAATTACTCTCGGACATAACCACAGCTAAAATTCATCACTTCGCTGCCGAGGCAAGAGTTTTAGATGCTCATGAAATCAAGGACTTCAGCTTGCCTAAGCGGATTACTCTAATTTTATGTCTTATTTATTGCAAGCAAGTAACGACACGAGACAACCTGGTTGAGATGTTCCTTAAACAAATGCGCTCAATAAATAATGATGCGAAAAATGAATTGGAACTTATCAAGAAAAAAATTCAAGAAACACAAGAAAAGTTAGTTGATGTCTTTCAGGATACTCTACATGTTTTTGTTGATGAGAAACAAGAAATTGCTTCTCAAACAGTCTCTCATCCAGAATCAATCCAATTGTCATTATTTGATGACAATCCCAAAGTAGAAGCTGATGAACCGTTACACTCCTTTGAACCACTTTTTAATAAATTAGACAATATATTTACGGGTCATGGTGGAGCGGAAAAACTTTTGACTGAATGTGAGGTAGCAAATGCATATAAAGGTAATAATCATCTTCCACTTTTATGGAAATTCTATAAAACTCATCGCAGCACCTTTTTCCGTTTAGTTAAAGCTTTGGATTTAAAATCAACTACTAGTGAGCAAAATGTTATTGATGCATTACACTTTGTGCTTGATAACTCTCATCGACGCGCAGATTTTGTATCTGCAACTATTGAATTAGATTTTATCTCAGAACAATGGCGCAAGCTAATTGTAGTACAACAAGGTGGGAAAACAAAGTTTCTCCGCCGTCACTTGGAAGTTTGTGTTTTTCATTATTTAGCAGCAGAATTACGTTCAGGCGATATTTGTGTAGCTGGCAGTGAAGATTATGCTGATTACCGAGACCAGATGCTTCCTTGGTTAGAATGTTTACCGTTAATTGACGAATATTGTAAAAATTTAGGCTTTCCTAACACGGCTTCTGGGTTTGTTGAGTACCTAAAATCTTGGTTAACTGAAACCGCTAATACTGTAGACTCTGGTTATGAAAATAATCACCATTTTATTATTAGTGATGACGGAAAACCCGTACTTAAAAAGTACCATGCTCGCGACTTAAGTGCTTCTGCCAAGGCTTTAATCGCAGAAATAGAAGAGCGTTTACCAGAACGAAATTTAATCGATATTCTTAGAAATGTTGATTATTGGACTAATTTTACACGTCACTTTGGCCCACTATCCGGTTCTGACCCTAAAATCGAACGCGCAAAAGAACGTTATTTATTGACAACGTTTACTTACGGTTGCAATTTGGGACCAACCCAAGCTGCAAGACACATGCCTGGTATTATTACTGCCAAGGAACTGGCGTTTGTTAATCGGCGCCACTTCTCAATTGATAAGTTAAATGCTGCACTGGTAGATATTATCAACCGTTACAACGTCTTAAATCTTCCTGGCGTTTGGGGTGAAGGCAAGAGCGCAGCGGCTGATGGAACCAAGTACGAACTCTACGAAGAAAACCTGTTGTCTGAGTATCATATACGCTACGGTGGCTACGGAGGAATTGCTTACCATCATGTCTCAGATACCTATGTGGCATTGATTAGCCAATTTATTTCTTGCGGTACATCCGAGGCGCTTTATATCATTGAGGGTTTGTATAAAAATCTTTCAGATATTCAACCTAATACAATCCATGCTGACACTCATGGACAATCAACGCCAGTGTTCGCATTATCACATATGCTAGGTATTAAATTAATGCCCCGTATCCGTAACTGGAAAGACTTAAATTTTTACCGTCCTGACAGCAAAACGGTCTATAAAAATATTGATTCTTTATTTTCTGAGATTATTGATTGGGATAAAATTGAAACACATTGGCAAGATATTTTACAGGTGGTTTTATCAATTCAAACTGGTAAAATATCGAGCGCGACTTTATTGCGTAAGTTAAGTAACTATAGTCGCAAAAACAGACTATATCAAGCTTTTCAGGAATTAGGACGAGTAGTAAGAACGGTTTTTCTTCTGCAATATATCTCAGATATACAGTTAAGAAGAGATATTACCGCTGTTACGAACATAGTAGAAGCATATCATAAATTCGCAAAGTGGTTTTTCTTTGGAGGCTTTGGAGTTATCGCTAAAAACGACCCAATTGAGCAGGAAAAGTCTATTAAATATAAAGATTTAGTGGCGAATGCTGTTCTCTTCCAAAATGTTGTTGATTTGACTGACGTATTACGGAATTTACAGAAAGAAGGGTACTTAATTAATCGTGAAGATGTAGCGGTCATAAGTCCTTATATAACCTCTCACGTCAAGCGTTTTGGCGATTATCTAATTGATATGGAGACTTTTCCTATGTCGTTAGATGAGATTGGAGATTTTATTTTTGCTTAGACAACTAAAAACTCAGTATTTACTGAGTTTTCTCTATTTTCTTCTCTACCATAAAGTCTGACTACTTGCAACTATATTTACAAAACTTTGCATCGTGTCCCATTTTGCACGTATCTCGGCGGGCACCCTA
>NZ_RSCL01000085.1 GCF_003991905.1 Dulcicalothrix desertica PCC 7102
CAATAAATGCTTCTGCTTCTATTGGTTGCCCAAGAGCTTGGTAATAATCTTGTCGATGTATTTCAAAATCTTGGGGTAAATCAGATTCTGGGTTGCAATAACGTTTTGCTCCAACAACCCAAATTTCCTTACTTCTCAACTTCTCTCGTAATGCTGTAAGGACGCAGATTTCATAATTAACCCTGTTAATTCGTTCCTGCCCATCCTTATCAACTTCAACGATTAATTCTTTCCAGTCGTTTTTGAGAACACCATCGATAATTAGTTCTTCTCCCAAAGCATAATACCGTTGGTTGCTGTCCCGGTATCTTTTGAGTAATGACAATGCTGAAATTACGGGACGGTGAACATCATTATTTGAGCAAAACTCCAACGTTTCAAGGAGTTGTGGAACCATGCGGCGGTAATGATTTAAGTATGATGAGCGCATAACTGTATACACTCGTTGCGTGTATTGAGAAGAACTGGATTTGTACTCTTTAACCACAGCTTTTAGCATTGTCTCGCTAACTACGGGGAAAACTACATCTTTTACCAATTCTTCAGGATGCTCTAATGAGGCGTTAGCAATTTCAAATAGCAAGCGGGGTTTGTTATCAACCCGTTTAAATTCTTCCAAAAGCTCTTTGTCCACACGGCGTTCGGCACGGGCATTAATACCATGTATAATTTGCACTAATAATTCAACCAAGCTATCTGTTATTTCTTGGCTACGTTGCCAACAAAATGCAGCTACCAGTGTGTAACGAATTGAGACAGGATGGCGGCGTAGTTCACGAGGTGTTTCCGCAGAAGCTCGCCGACGATAGTGGTTAACAATCTTCGGAGGAACTAAATCAAATAAGTTCAACGGTAATTGTAAGTCTCGAATACATTGAAGTTTGGATATTTCTTTGAAAATACTTTGAAGACTAGTACGTCCTGGGTCAGATTTGAGAAAGTTAAATACTGATTGGCGAAAGTGGCTCTCGTCATCATCAAACCCATCTTTAGTATCAAGAAGTGCATCCATTTTCCTTAACGAGAATAGAGAAAGCTGCCCAAGAATATTCGTACAGAATTTCTTCTCAGTTGTTGTTACCGCAGACCGAATTAATCGTTCAAGTCGTTCTGGAGTTGGTGGTTCTAACTTCAGTTCGCGTAAGCGTTTATAAGAAGCGCTTTCTAAGTGAGATTGTTGACGTTCATAGGTCAATACTTTCTCGCACAGCCAAGCTTTTAATTCTTCTCCATCTAGTACTGTAAATTCCCGAAATCCAAAAAATTCTCTAATTTCTGCTCTATGCCTTTCAAAAGTCCTCCCCTCCCATTCATACTGTTTATAAAGTCTTGGTGACAAACCTAAAAGACTTGCAATATAAGCAACAACGAGTTTTGGGACTTCTTGTCTGGTACGCGGAAACTTAGCTTCCATCTGAAAGAACTTGAGCAAAACCGCAAACCCCAAACGATTCTCTTCACTTTTATTTTCAAGTAGTGCCACCTCTTCGGGTATTAGGGTGAAATGCTCTACAAGCTCAGTTGCGTCCCATTGTCTTTTCAATTAATTTCTCCGTCGGTATTCAATTTTTTAGAACGTAAACAACGCTTTAGTTTTTATAAGATTCGCCACAATATGGACAGAATCTATATTTCAGCGACATGATGCGTTCATTGCAACTTCCACATCGGTCACGTAAAGTTGTACCACAAGCAAAACAATATTTTGAACGTAAAGATGTCCACATTGGGTCAAGTGTCGTCCCTGGTGTCCAGCACTTGGGACAAAACTTCAGTGCAGTTACTGTCTCTAAAGGTGTTTGTTTAACTACTGCGTCGAGATACTCCTGGGGAATACCAAGTGCGGCTGCTAATCCTGATTTTCCTTTGTGGCTGAGTCTGGATGTTCCACCAGCTTCGATTTTACGGATGGTTTGGACATGTATACCAGCCTTTGCGCTTAACTCCACCTGAGTTAAAGATAAAGAATCTCGAACCCTCTGGATGTACCGTCCCAATGGTTCAGATGGGGCAGGCGCCGCATCCGCGATGGAAACATTCATAAAATTATTGTGATTTTTAGCACAAATAATATTAATTTAATATTTGTGCAAAAAAATCAAGTACTTACATGAGAAATATTTAAAATGAGTATGACTTTAGCAACGTTAGTGACTAAGTATTTAGAGCGTCAAGAATTAGCAAGCTCAACTATCCGTACCTATGAATCAATTTTTATACCTTTACTTAAACAGTATGGACGTTGGTCGGTTGAAATTGTTGACCGAGAAATACTAGTTGAATATTTAAATGCAATAAAGTCGGTAAAATTTACTACTCATCATAAGCATCAGGCAGTAATTAACGCACTGTTTAACTTCGCTGTTGAGCAGGGTTATATTAAATCAAATCCAATTTTTCGACTCAAACGGCGCAAACCAGATATTAATTTAGGTGAGCATGATAGTGATGAAGAAGTGCGTTATTTAACACCAGTACAATTAAATCTTTTATATCAAGCTGTTAAACAAGATGTACGGTTAGATGCATTGGTGCATTTGCTACATAGCAGTGGAGCAAGGATAGCGGAAATATTAGCCTTGGATTTAAAAGATATAGATACTGTCAATCGTAAGTTTCAGGTGATTGGAAAACGAAATAAAAAACGATGGTGTTTTTACAGTGAACATACTTCGGTTAGTCTAAATAATTACTTAAAATATTATAGACACCAAAACATAAGCGCATTATTTACCGCTCAACAACAATTTACTAATAAAGTTTCTCGATTGTCTTATGCAGCAGCTTATAAATCTTTGGTTAAGCTAATTGATGATATTCCAGAATTGTCGGGTGTTTGCTTTCATCAACTCAGACACTTCTTTGGAACCGAAAGAGTCGGTCTTGTTAGTATTGATGAACTACGTGCGCTTATGGGTCATGAGGACATTCAAATGACTCTACGCTACTCCAAAGTAACTTCTCGACGCGCGGAGGAAGTCGCACAGCAAGCTTTTAATCAAATCCCAATTTACGGGCAGTAAATAAATACTGTAAAATCTAAAAAGTTTAGACTGTTATGCTTTGATAGCGCACTTGTGTAAACACGATTCCATAGAATTGATGTTTCTCTTCACCAAGAAAGTGAGTGAAATCTAAAAATGTATGTAATTTTTTTGTACTAATAACCTAGAAATGGATATTGAAGAGTTATTGCAAAGGTACGAGTTGGGAGAAAGAGATTTTGCTGGGGCTAATCTTAAAAACAGATTTTCTAGAGATTTGAGTGGTATAGATTTAAGTGGTATCAATCTCAGAAAAGCTGTTCTTGACAGTATTGCTTTTGAAGGAGTCAATTTGAGCAAAGCTAACTTGAGCAATCTGACCTTGTTTAAAAAATCTTTTAAAGGAGCTAACTTAAGTAGGGCTAACCTGAGCAAAACGAGACTTTTTCAAATAGGTTTTTGGGATGCAGATTTACAAGGGGCTAACTTTAGTAAGTCTTATTTGACTGAAGGTGTTTGTTTTCGGGGGTCAAATCTCTATGAAGCTAAATTTAAC
>NZ_RSCL01000086.1 GCF_003991905.1 Dulcicalothrix desertica PCC 7102
ACTCGGTTTCCTCTGAATCTTAGAGATTTAAAGGACGAATCCAATGAGAAAATTTTAGATGCTATATGCAAACACTTCTCTGAGCTAGTAAAAAGTGGATTGTCTATTGAGTTTTATAAAGAATCGGGAGAGCCTAAAAGTGAAAAAATCGGTCAACTTATCCTACTGGAATTGCTTGAGTGTTATGCAAAGGGGAGTTGTTTTAGTGTTAAATATGAACCTAACGATGGGATTGTAAAATTATCCAGCCAAAATAACTGTATTGAAATCATATTGAAATACACCTCTACACGAGGAATAAGTGAATATTATGAAAAATTACTTGAACGAATTCAAAGAAATTCTGTATTGCCATACACTGCTCTAATTCTTATACAACTCAATGGTGGGAAGTCAATAATTAGTAAACTTGATGCGCTTGATAGAGGGTATACATACAATGAAAACAAAATTTTCAGAAGATTTAATATTGATGGGAGAATTAAAGGATTCGGAGACAGCAGACGCCCCTTTAAAATCTACTGAAATTATATGCGTGCGGGCTAACAATTCGGACGTTATTAAGTCAAATGTTTTAGGCTCTGAGGAAACTTCCAATAACGTTATTGGAAAATGCGCGCTCCCACTGCCTATAACGTTATAGGCATCTATAATTGTTAAAAAATGAAAAATCGAAAACTATTTATGACTCTGGTAGGTTGGCGCCGAGCGAGAAAAAAGATTAACTTATATTTAATACCAGTAAGTACAGTTGCTCCCTTTTAATCTCATGCTAGAGCCAGATAAACTTATCCAGATAGTACAAGCTTGGTTATCCTATATCCGGTTAGAGGAACTGACCCAAGCTGAGGTTGAACGTTCTTCGGATGTTTACTCGAAAGTTATAGATAAGGGAGTGCAGCTTGTTGGTAATAAGCTAATGTTGGATGGCGAAGTATTTAAACAATTCCAGCAACAGCAACAAGCGGCAGCTTCTAGGGGTAGACCCAATGATTTTCAAATGGCTGTTGCTTTCCCGCAAATTTATCTGATACAGGGGAAGGGGAAAGAACAAAAGCTGAAATATCTGCCTCTCTTCACAGTTGATGTTTCACCTATATTCAAAGGCAATTATCGCAAGACTGGCTGGGATTTGACGGAATATGAGTTTCAGCCAGTTGTTGTTAATTTAATGCGGTTGTATGGGCTAGAGGAGGAGCAAGCTGAATCACTGGTTGTTGCGTCAGGGATTTTGAAATTTTTGGAAGACACTTTTAAAGGGAGATTCCCCACACTGCGAGATTTTCTTGACCAGGTGGACTTGCCAGAAGGGAAATATAAAACTTTTCGACAACCTTATTTACTGCGCTGCGACTTTACGCCCTATAATGCTCTGCTCAAGCTTGATTTGCAACTTATTTTACAGCAACTTCAACAAACACCCCATAGCGACTGGTTAACAGAAACTCACCCAGCAATGCAGTACCTTTGGTCGGCGCCACAATTACCCAGACATGAGGTGATGTTTTGGGGCGCCTTTCCCTCCCACGCTCCCGATGAATATCAAGCGTCTGTCCTCAAACATACTCAAGAGAATTTGCTTACTGCTGTTTGTGGACCTCCGGGAACTGGGAAAACAGAAGTGTTTCTGCACCTGGTAGCACAGCAAGTAGTGACAAGGGCATTACGACTTGTTCGCGGTGAAGAGGATGGGAATAATTTAATACTATTTGCCAGCACCAATAACGGCGCCATTCAAAAATTCCTTTCTCGGTTGAGTGATAACTTTCCTACAGAACAGTTTTATCTACCTGGTGGGAACCTAGGCATCATCCGTAGGGAAACTTTACCAAAACTACAATCAAGCCAAGATTGGCTGAGAAATAATGAATTTAACCAGGAGTCTTGGGAACAAGCTAAACTCAACCTTATAAGAGCAGAAAATGAAATTCAGCAATTAATAGAGCAAGACCGCTTTAATAATAGCCAACAAGCAGCTAATGCCGAACGAAGAACTCAACTAAATGTAGAAATCCAATCGCTCAATGACGATATTGCAGCAAAGGATTCCGAGTTACAAGCACTTCAAGAGCAGCTATCAAGTTTGAGTGATTATGCAAATTTTCCTCTCAATGCTTACCAGCAAATACAAGAAGCTTTATCCCAGGCAGAACGCGAACTTCCAAAACAGTCTGACTCCATTACCAAGCGCGCGTTGGACTGGCTTAATTTTACTACCGATAAGCTAATTTTTAAGCGTCTAGCAAACCGGATAAACGCTGCTGTTTTAAATACTTTGGCATCGTCACATCCCTTTCAGATGCCCCTTGACCGTTCTAGTTTAACCACAGCCCAGATTTTAGTTAACCAAAAACTGGATTTATCGCAACAACTTTGGCATCTTAACCAAAAAGTAACGTCTATTCAAACCCAACTAACATCTTTAAACAAGCAATTAGAGTTAAAACAAGCTGATTATCAACTTTTCCAAGAACAACTTGATAGTTACCCACAAGGAGATTTCTATAGTCGTTTTTACCGCGACTACCACTCATTACAACTAGAACTATTTCAAGGCGCCTGGACGTTTCTGTTGCAAGAAGTTCTCCGACGTAAGGATAGCGTTATGCGGGCGTTAGAAACTTACGGCAGCGTCTTGGAGGGAGATGGAGATGCATTGCTCAAACTGGAAACTGACAGTGATGCCATCTACCGTGACTTAAGCTTGATTTTCCCCGTCATTAGCTCTAGCCTGCAATCAGTACGCTATATGCTGCCAATTCTTCATTCCAATATTGTTAAACTGGCACTGGTAGATGAAGCGGGTACTACACTTATACATCAATTATTTCCCTTGCTGGTGCGTTCGCAACGAGCAGTAGTAGCAGGCGACCCCCAACAAATTGAGCCAATTATTAACCTTTGCGACGATACTATTAGGGTGCCCGCCGAGATACGTGCAAAATGGGACACGATGCAAAGTTTTGTAAATATAGTTGCAAGTAGTCAGACTTT
>NZ_RSCL01000087.1 GCF_003991905.1 Dulcicalothrix desertica PCC 7102
AGTATGTTTATTTACTAATGCCAGTACGTATTTATGTAATATTTTATGCGACATTCTGAAGTGCGGAATATGGGATAAAAGGTACAGTGACGGTACAGAAGCGGTACTAAAAGAACCTATTTGTACCTGTTTTGTACCTGTTTTGTACCTGTTTTTTAGGTACTGAGTGCAAAAAAAGTACCAACGGGGACAGAAAAAAAGTACCAATTTTGAGCGTGGTACAGAGAAAATTTCAAAAAATATTTTTTTTTAGGGTACATAATATGCATCCATAGAAAAAATTTTTTTGCGTTGCTCTTAGTACCGTACCAGGGTACTAAATTTAGTATTGGCGACTGCCTGAAATTAAAATTACTGTTTCAATGCACTGTTTAAAAGCTGTTTTCGGTACAAAAATCATCGTTTTTTCGGTACAAAAAACCGCTTTTTGCTGGGTACGCGCGCGGCACGGGAAGGAGTTTGAGTTAGTTTTATTTTTGATTTCCGAGATATTATTAAGCTATTAATGATAAGTAAAATTGAGCTTGTACGAGAAATTTATGGTGCGGTACGGCTTACTAACTGAATATAGTAAGTCTACAGGTTTTAATAAGTAATGAAATACGCTCCCCGTTTGATTGGCTAAGGTTAGTAATTTGGTGCTTGTGTACTAATGGGGGAGTTTTGCGTAGCTCAACGGATGTCAGTGTGTGGGGGGTTGGGCGTTAATGAAAAGGTGCATTGTCGTGAACACAAATATCTCTATGAGTGGTGGGAAGTCCCAGGAAATCGTTACTTATAAGTCGGGTCAGCTGCGTTCGATAGCTGGTGAGTTGCGGCATGGGAGTGATTTTTTAACTGAGTTGCAGCAGAAGGCGGGGACTACGCAGCGGGGTTATGCTGGCAATATTAAACTGTTTTTTGAGTATTTCTTAAGTCGGGCGCCTACACAAGATGATGTTGAAGAGTTTTGGGGTTTGGATGAGGAGTCTGCTAATACGTTGATTTTGAAGTTTAAGAATTATCTGGTTGCGGAGGGGAGGAAGTCGGCAACGGTTAATCGGTATCTTGCGGCTATTAAGTTTTTGATTAAAGCGGGGAGGAATTTGAAGCGGTGCAGTTATCGGTTTGATAGTGACCGCATTGAGTCGCTGCGGGTGACTAAGTACAGGGATACTTCTGGGGTGAGGGTGGATGAATATAATAAGGTGTTTGATGTTATTGATGTGAGGACTGATAAGGGTAAGCGCGATTATGCTTTGTTTTTACTGTTTTGGTCGAATGTGCTGCGGCGCTCTGAGATTGCTAAGTTGAAGGTGAGTGATTTTAATTATCAGGAGTCGGTACTGCGGGTGTATGGAAAGGGTAAGGGGAATGATGATGTGAGGGTGGATTTGAATAGGACTGTTGCAGATGCTATATATAGTTGGTTACGTTGCCGTGATAGTGTGAAGCCAACTGACCCGCTGTTTATTGCGATGGATTTTCATAATTTTGGGCGCCCGTTGAGTGGGGATGGGTTGTATGCAATTGTGAGGATGACTTGCGCGCGTGCGGGGATTAGTAAAAGGATGTCACCGCACAGAATTAGACATAGCGGTATTACGGAAGCGCTGGATTTGGCGAAGGGGGATTACCGGAAGGTACAACATCTTAGTAGACATGCTGACCCGCGCGTTATTTTGGCGTATGAGGATAATAAGAATCAGTACCAATTGGAGTTGTCGAATAAGCTTGCCGCGCGCGTTGGTAGAAAACAGTAAAACCTGTACTGATTGGAATTGTCGAAAAAAGCCGCGCGCATCCGTAGTAAGCGAGAAAAAAATAGCACAAATGAGGAATGATATTGACCCAATTATTAAGTATCACTTTATACTTATTTAACTTTTAATAAATAATACTATTTGTTGCAGCTTGGTATAAAACTGTTGTGAAAGCCATATAGCTATATATTTGTAGCGATTTTTGAACGGTGGACTAAGCTCAGGGCAGAACGGCAGAGCTTCATATTTTATTGGTGATTTAATCGCAAAAAAATAGTGATAAAAATCACTGCTATGTTTTAAACACTTAAATAATATTACTGAATAACCTATGACAATAAATCATAGACGCTAACTCTCGATACTTTTTTGCTGACAACATACTAAGGGCGAGTAATAACTATCGATGTCAGACTCTAGATATGACCGTCTCAAATTAATTCCTAATTGGAAGCAGGAAAAGCTTGCCAATGCAAAGATTGCCGTGGTGGGGTGCGGCGCGCTTGGTAACGAGGTTCTGAAAAATCTTGCTTTGCTCGGTATTGGTAACATTTGGGTTGTAGACTATGACACTATTGAAATCCATAATTTAACTCGTTCAGTATTATTTCGAGAGTCTGATATAGGTAGACACAAAGCTGAAGTAGTTACCGAACGAGTAAAAGAACTTAATCCTGATGTCCAAGTATACCCAGTCATTGGCAAGTTAGAACTGGCATTTGGTCGAGGTTTGCTGCGTGAAATGGATGTAGTACTTGGTTGTTTAGATAGCGTTGGTGCTAGACGCTCACTAAACAAGCGATGTTATTTCGCAGGTGTTCCTTGGATAGATGGAGGAATTAGCCACTCTTCGGGAAACGTTGCTCTCTTCGATCCAAGAGTTCCTGAGACAGCTTGCTATCGCTGCAAAATGGATATATCGGCGTGGGAAAGGCTCAACGAGAGTAAAAGATAGGACAAAAAATCATCAGACATGCTAGACATGTTGTACATTTTAGACTAGACTTAAGAAGTAGTCTA
>NZ_RSCL01000088.1 GCF_003991905.1 Dulcicalothrix desertica PCC 7102
TGGAGAGCGAAAAATTTTGGGGGAGCTGGGCTAATAATGCGGTAAAATAACACAATGTCCAATTCATCTGAACCAATCGTTTACCAGTTAAAAATATTACTGCTTGGTATTAGTCCAGCAATTTGGAGACGGGTACTCGTTACCAGCAATAGCACAATAGAAGATTTACACTACACCATTCAGCTAGCAATGGGGTGGTCAGATATGCACTTACACAACTTCCGGATTCATGGTAGGGATTACGGGATTACACGAACACGCGGAAAAATATTTAGTGACCTTGCATCCGAAGTCAAACTTGCAACATTTGGTTTTAGGGAGAAAGAAAAATTTTTATACGAGTATGACTTCAGTATTAGCCCAGTGCCAGGGGGTGCATGGCGCCACTGGTGGCGCCATCAAATTCGAGTAGAAGCCATAAAGGTATCAGAACAAGATAAATTTTATCCTGTATGCACTGGTGGAAAAAGTGTTTGCCCTCCTGAAGGCTGTGGTGGTCCTTGGGGTTTTATGAAAGCGAGAGAAGAATTTTCTCTTTCAATTCCAGATGTGCTTGAGCGCTTTGCTTCAATATTAAGGAACAAAAAAATTGATATGAGCAGAGAAGAAGCTGCCGAGCTACGGGACTGGCTAGCGGTTTACCGAAACGAATTTGACTGTCAAAAAGTTAACCAACATCTATTAAAATACTTTACGGGAGATAGAGAATCATTATTTTTTTCTGAGGGAATAGAGTGAAGTTTAAAGTCCAGGTTGTTATTGAGTCCGATGGGGGTGAGACCCAGCTAATCCAAGAAGTTGCACAAATTGAAAGGGTCAATTTACAACCTGATAATTTGGGACTAACTATTGCAGAAGCAAAGCAAATATTGCACAACACACAACGTCATATAGCCATTCAACAGGTAGCCGAATACGAGAAGCAACAGGAGTTTTGCCCTGATTGCAACAGTAAACTGCTCCATAAAGATAAGCGTACTATTGTATACAGAACACTATTTGGTAAGTTACAACTGTCATGCAGGAGATTGTTTAATTGTGACTGTAACGAACAACCGACTCGCACCTTTAACCCAGTTGCAAAGTTATTAAAAGAACGTACATCACCCGAATTACTTTACCTTGAATCAAAATATGCATCCCTCATGTCTTACGGGCTTTCTGTTAAATTATTGTCAGAGATACTGCCTATAGAAGGAGAAATAAACGCTACATCGATACGTAATAATTTACATACTTTAGGCGAACGTTTGGAATCAGAGCTACCTCCAGAAAAAGGAATATTAATAGAAGGTTGCCAAAGGGACTGGGATAGCCTGCCCAAACCTGATTTGCCTTTGGTGGTCGGTATGGATGGAGGGTATGTACGTTTTTATGATAGGAAATCGTCTGAATCTGGACAATTTCAAGTTATTGCAGGTAAAAGTATAAAAGCAGACGGTACATCTAAGACTTTTGGTATGGTTGCTAGCTACGACACAAAGCCGCAACGTCGTATATTCGAGGTGCTGAAGTCCCAAGGGATGCAGATGAATCAACAGGTAACATTCCTATCGGATGGAGAAGAGAGTATACGTGAATTACAGTATTATCTCAACCCTAACGCGGAACATATACTTGATTGGTTTCACATCACAATGCGAATAACTGTGATGACACAAATTGCTAAGGGTATAACGAAAGAAGATGTTGACTTAGACATTTCCTCGGAATCTATCCAAGAAGATTTGAAGAAAATAAAGTGGAGCCTGTGGCACGGTAATGTATTTAAGGGATTGTTAAAAATCGACGATTTACTCGATAGCGCCCAGATACTAGCTTCAGATGATTATGATGACAAGAGCGAAGCAGCACAAAAACTCTGCGACCATTTAGAAGATTTTGCAACCTATATTGAAAATAACGGGCAGTATATCCCAAATTATGGCGACCGCTATTACAACGGAGAGCCTATCTCAAGTTCATTTGTTGAGTCCGCTGTCAACCAGATTATTAGCAAGCGCTTCGTTAAAAAGCAGCAAATGCGTTGGACTATGGAGGGCGCCCATCTTCTGATTCAAGTGCGAACACAGGTTTTAAATTCTGAGTGGGCGGAAAAATTTCGCTCTTGGTATCCTGGACTGACTTTGGGGTGCGAGCAAGAGTTGTTACAAGCGGCTTAAATTATTTCTTTATGGTGAAATAAGCATCTCCCGCCACTTGACGAGCGGTCGTACACTAGTACCAAGAAAATAAGTATGTGTGAAAGTATCTCAAAAATCAGGGCAAGAATACGACAATTTTGAATTAAAAAGTATGTATTGAGTGTAGAAATAGTTGAATCAAAAAGTTACTTTTGTTGCGATAAAAGTATTTACTCTCTTGAGCTACAATTTTATATATCAATTCTTAAGATGTCAAAATTATTACTGTTAAACCGAGTAAAGTCTAATAATGTCTGAAATTATAATTTTTCACAATGGCGAATAAATTCTTATGAATCAGGCATTTTTTTGACAACCGTATTAATTAAGTATAAATATTACGATAGTATCAGCGTCTAAATACGCAAATATTTCTTACAATAGAAACAGATACTTACTGACTACTTTTAGTGTAACTTATACAGCAAGTTGAAAATAGAAGTATTACTTAGTACTTTAAAAAAGTAACTAATGGATATCATTCATGTGTGCTATCAAGCAACTATTACTCTACACTTTTGATGATTAAAAGTATTTTAGGTAAAGAGAATACATTATACTCTTT
>NZ_RSCL01000089.1 GCF_003991905.1 Dulcicalothrix desertica PCC 7102
CCCACATTCCGCACTTCAATTTGAAGTACAAAAGATTACAACCAAGAAAAAAGCAAAAATTCAGGATGACGAAGAAATAGAGTGCTGAACGAATATACTTTTAAAAATAAATAATCAAATGTAAAAGATTTGACTCGTAAAATAGATTTTATAAGCATTAAAAATTTGAGGAGCAATTACTGTTCCTTTGAATGTGGATAATTTTTTTGCTTTCAAAAGTTTGTTTAATTTAAGAAAGCAAATAATATTTTTGGCAAGATGATGGTAGACAATTCAAAATAAAATTACGTTCTGCTGTTAAATTAACAATTTGGTTAACACTATTTAAAGTCAAAAGATGAATTCCTTGAAAACATTGAAATACCCATCTTAATGTAGGAGATAAGGTTAGCTTTCCTAATTGGTTTTTGATTCCGATTTTGATTCTTTTTAAGCTATTTCTTAGTTCCCTTTGACCAAGATTATAGACTAGTAAACATAAAGACATTAAAAATAGCATTGTCTCTATTCTTTCAGGATTTTCAACGAAAAAACTATCAGCAAAAAATAAAGGGTCTTTTAGAAATCTAAATCCTCGCTCACAAGACTGCTGATTTTTATATGTTGTAATAATCTCTTCTGGTTTTAATTTTTCGTCGTCATTAACTATATTAGTTGCTAAAATAAATCTCCCGGCTTCTTTTCTTCGTATTTCTATCTCTTTTAATTTTTCATGACCTACTCCTTCCATTTTATAAATAGTTTTATTATCTTTTGACTTACTTTCAGTAAGTTTAACTTCTTTAATTTCAAATAATTTCAGATGTTTGTTAACTCCTTTTAATTTATACCGCGCTTGCTCCGGAGTTTCAAAATCTTCTTTTTTCAAATCTTTGAGCAATTTTTCAACTTTACTTTTTTCTTTTTTGAGCTTTTTATCTAGCTTTTCTAAATCGCTATTTTTTCTTTTTTGACTTTCTACTATTAGCCAAATTTGTTTAATACCACCATAATTAACTATTTCTTCTTTCCACTTGTATCCCTTTAAATTTTGATATGTCTTTTTCTCGTTTTGTTCTGTATCTATCTCCTCTATTCCCCTCTATTTCCTCTATCTCCTCTATCTCCTCTATCTCTTTCATCTCAAGAGTATTTACGGACTGAACTAGTTCTTGCGCTTTCTTAATCGTCATCGGTACTCGACTTATCCATTTTAAATGCTCAATTAATTTGAGATTTTCTTGGCTATATAATGCGCTATCGCAAACCATAATACTGTCAAAAACTATTTGCTTTTTAAACTCTGTTAAAATTTTTCCAAATACTGCTTTATCTGCTTCATTTCCATCTCCTGCTCTCATTAATAATGGTATATCTCCATCACTACTCGTGATTAAATCTAAAACACATTGTTTTAAATCTGGTCTGTGGTCGCGAGAATATCCTTTAGTTATAAATATTGGTCTTTCTCTAGTAATTTCTTCTTGACTTTCTTGATTAATTTCACTTTTATATTCCCCGTGTAAATGAAATGATGTTGCATCTAAGTGTGAATACTTTGTATCTATTTTAAATTTTTTAATTACTGACAATACAATTTCTATAAACAGATTATTTAATCCATATTTATATAAATTATTCCATGACTCTTCCAATTTTATCGTCATTAAGATAATCGCTTTCTACATCTTCGCCTAATAAAATTTCAATTGCTTTATCATCAAAAAACTGCTTGAATAAATATAAAGGTCTTGATACAAATCCTAATCCATTTATTAAAATAGCTTTAACCATTATTCCCGCTGTAATCTTCTCACGGGAGTCTACGCCTAATTTTGAATTAATTGTTTCAACTATTCCTATCTCATCAATTAACCCAGCTACTATTCCTAAGTGGTCGATATTTTTTATTTTTGCATTTTCGATTGGAGACATTTTTACCTCTAGAAGATTTTCGAGTTTTTCTAATTGTCTCACGAGTGGTATCGCAGGGTCGGCATACTAAAATAATTTATGTTATCGCTTGTAAAAAGTTGAAAACCAAGCATTTATAAGCGGAGACAACCTGCTAATAACTTCGTAATATAGGTTTATTTCTTAATATCGATTTACTCATATTTTACATTCATCAAGTTTATTGTAACATTTGTAACTCATATAAATAATTTTAATTATGATACTTATGTCAAATAAAATACATAACTATTTGGGGTCATATAGATTCTATTTTCTGCTTACGTGACTTTGTTCTAAAAAGAAGCTCTTTAACGCTTTCTAGTAGCGACCAAAACAATTCTATTACACAGGCTTTTTCATTCTAGGCGCCATCCAGCAATTACATGTTAAGGATATTTTTTTACGTTAAAATACTTATGTATATAGTTGTATTTTTTATAAGTTATACTTAATAGATATTTGTTGTTGTTGTTATTTTTGTGCGTTTTTTATTTTATTTCTACGAGTTTTCATGCTCAATACAGGATATAAGCTTACTTAAAAATTATTAGTATGTTTATTTACTAATGCCAGTACGTATTTATGTAATATTTTATGCGACATTCTGAAGTGCGGAATATGGG
>NZ_RSCL01000090.1 GCF_003991905.1 Dulcicalothrix desertica PCC 7102
CAGGGCAAACGCATCTTAAATGGGCTGTGGGCAAGGAATAGCGGTCAGACAGTAATGCCGATTCTATTCAAATACAACTATTATTCATTATCAACTATTTAACTATATCAATATTTAATTAATTCATCATTAAACAATAACTCTTATTTAATACATAATTACTATAAATAAATTAACAAACAAATAAAGGCGAAGGGTATGGCATCGCCATGCCCCAGCCACGGGCGCCTGTAAAAAATTTGCCCTGATAAATAGTATATTTAACAACAAGTAATCGCTCTTTTATCCTATGCGCTTTCTACTTAATAAGGAGCGAAATTAACTCCGAATTTCAACATAACTTACTGTTGATTGTTAAAAGTAATAAGTCAAACATAGTTAGAGATTTACTAACATTTATAACGAGTTCAATATTTGGCAAGCGATTATAAATTTAGTCCCAAAATATCAGCCAAGTATTCGTTATTCATGGATGCCAAAAACTGTTTATTCTTTGTTCCAAACTTTCGACTTTTATCTTTACCTAAAAGATTAACTGCTATTCGACGTAAAACTGCAAAATTTTGTGGTGCATTATCTTTGCGAATGCGACAGTCATCTTCGTTAAATCCAACATCTAATATCCAATGTAATGAATTTTCAACACCCCAATGACTGCGAACTGCATTCCCAAATTTTTTTGCGTTTCGATTTAAACTACTGATATAATAGCGTGTTTCAACTGTTGTTTCTCCATTTACCATTCTTACTGATTCTACCATACCAATACTTTGAAAATTTTCCCACTCCTTACTATCTACAATGCGATTTGAAATATCTGTAAGCATTAGATAATTACGTATTTCTTCGCGGCCATGTCCTGATTCACGAGTGCTGTAACTACTTGATTTGAATCCTCTGCATCTAGAAGAAATAGCTTCTTTAAATAATTGCTCAACGTTTTGATATAAGTTTCCTTGATTGGATTTAAGTGCAATCACATAATCTCCTTCTTGTTTAATTATAGTTTTAACTATTTCTTTTTGACAACCTATTGCATCAATAGTAACAATACAACCAGAAATATCTAATACTTTTATCAGTTCTGGAATTGCTGTTATTTCATTTGATTTATTATCTACTTTTAGCTGCCCCATCACTAATCGATTACTTACCGCCCAGGCGCTAATCATATTAATCGCTCGCTGAGACGATTTTTTATTATATGAACGTCTTAATTGTTTGCCGTCAATCGCAATCACTTCACCATTAGTTATTTTTGCAACTGATTTTATCCACTCTAAAAAGCATTCTTGGAAAGAAGTAGGATTAATTTTTGCAAACACTCTTGCAATAGTATCGTGAGAAGGAATACCATTCGGTAACTCCAAAAACTTTCCTAACCATTCCTTTTTTTCTTGCCCATACGTTTCTATTGCTATCCAAGTTTCGGCTCCACAAATAACCGCACAAATTGCAATCGTAATTATATCTATCAACTTGTGCCGTTTAGTACGTTCTATTCTTGGGTCTTTTACATTTTCAAAAAAATCTGATATTGTTCGCTTTTGAAGAGGTTCCATCATTAAATCGGTCATAGCTGTACCTGAGAAATATGAATCAAGATTATCATCACATGTCCATATTTTTTGGAAGCATTCGGTTTTGGGAAAAATACTTAAACAATGTGGCACTGAGAAAAATGATAAATGTAGTTAAATACACGACTCAGTATATGTACTACAAAACAATCATAATATTCATTCAACGACCATCAAGTTAAATAATAATTATTCTTAATAGTTACTAAAAAATAATACTAACACCAGCAAATGTTACTGTTTTTAGCTAAACAATAGTTGATTCTAATAGCAATTTCTTTGCGACATCAACTACAAGCGATTAGTGTGATAAATTATACTTTAACTTAATAGTTCCAGTGATGATAATTACGTTTACATCGACTCAGGTGGTTTCCAATACTGAACAGTGCTGCTTGGATGTATATGATTACTTTAAGCAAGTCAAAATCCTGTGTTGTTATTTTACACACAACACGTTTCTTTTTGTGGCGCCGTGGCGTTGTTATTAGCTAAAGCTAATAACCTCCGCTTGCGATGCATATAGTTTTTTTTAGTATTATTTTTTTGGTTCATATTCTGAGATATATTGAGAATAGTTATTAATTAATTAGTAAACTTTAAATGAGTACCGCGCGGTTGGTAAGTAATACTTGTAGTGAGCATTGTAACTGGCTATATTTAAAATTATATTGTTATCTCTCGGCGCATGAAGTTTGAGTATTTCTACAAAGACTGGATGCTCTCTATTTTTTCGGTATTCGTAGCGGGCACGAACCATATCAAAAGTCTGTATTTTTATAGTAAATAAGTATTGACATGCTTTTTTGTTTCATATTTATTTAAGTAAATTTTAATATAGTTAAATAGTTTAGTAGTGGTTATTAGTCGTATTTGAAGAAACTCTGCGCTCCCACTTGACCGCTATTCCTTGCCCAAAGCCAATTTAAGATGCGTTTGCCCTG
>NZ_RSCL01000091.1 GCF_003991905.1 Dulcicalothrix desertica PCC 7102
CTGCACAGTGACGCGCTTTGAATTGTTTTTTGGTCAAGCCCTCGGTCTGTTAGTACTTCTCGGCTTCGCATGTTACCACACTTCCACCTAAAGCCTATTAACACGTGTTCTACGTGTGACCTTACCTACTTAAAGTAGTGAGAACACTCATCTTGAGGTGGGCTTCCCACTTAGATGCTTTCAGCGGTTATCCGCTCCGAACATGGCTACCCAGCGTTTACTCCTGGCGGAATAACTGGCACACCAGCGGTTCGTCCTTCCCGGTCCTCTCGTACTAAGGAAGGCTCCTCTCAATGTTCTTACGCCTGCACCGGATATGGACCGAACTGTCTCACGACGTTCTGAACCCAGCTCACGTACCGCTTTAATGGGCGAACAGCCCAACCCTTGGGACGTACTTCCGCCCCAGGTTGCGATGAGCCGACATCGAGGTGCCAAACCTCCCCGTCGATGTGGACTCTTGGGGGAGATCAGCCTGTTATCCCTAGAGTAACTTTTATCCGTTGAGCGACGGCCATTCCACTCTGCGCCGTCGGATCACTAAGGCCTACTTTCGTACCTGTTCCACTTGTTGGTGTCACAGTCAAGCTCTCTTATTGCCTTTACACTCGACGCACGATTTCCAACCGTGCTGAGAGAACCATTGCGCGCCTCCGTTACCTTTTAGGAGGCGACCGCCCCAGTCAAACTGCCCACCTGAAAATGTTCCAATTCCGGATTACGGACATTGGTTAGAATTCTAGCTTCGCCAGAGTGGTATCTCACCGTTAGCTCCACATTCCCCACAAGGAATGTCTCTACGCTTCCCACCTATCCTGCGCAAGCCAAGCCCGAACACAATTCCAGGCTACAGTAAAGCTTCATAGGGTCTTTCTGTCCAGGTGCAGGCAGTCCGTATCTTCACAGACAATCCTATTTCGCCGAGTCTCTCTCCGAGACACCGTCCAGATCGTTACGCCTTTCGTGCGGGTCGGAACTTACCCGACAAGGAATTTCGCTACCTTAGGACCGTTATAGTTACGGCCGCCGTTCACCGGGGCTTCGGTCGTCAGCTTTAACCCGAAAGCCTGACCAACTTCCTTAACCTTCCGGCACTGGGCAGGCGTCAGCCCCTATACTTCCGATTACTCGTTTGCAGAGACCTGTGTTTTTGGTAAACAGTCGCCTGGACCTATTCACTGCGACCCACATTTCTGTGGGCACCCCTTCTTCCGAAGTTACGGGGCTATTTTGCCGAGTTCCTTAGAGAGAGTTATCTCGCGCCCCTTAGTATTCTCTACCTCCCCACCTGTGTCGGTTTCGAGTACGGGTATAACTGCTTCAACACATTACATGCTTTTCTTGACACCAATTACAACTAAACGGAGAACGTATTCCCCTCCCAATCCAATCAGGGCATAGTTGCTTCTCAATGCGTCCCATGTAATGCTCCACAATTCTAGTTGAGGAATATTAACCTCATGTCCATCGACTACGACTTTCGTCCTCGCCTTAGGTCCCGACTTACCCAGAGTGGACGAACCTGCCTCTGGAACCCTTGGGGTTTCGGGGTATTGGATTCTCACCAATATTTGCGCTACTCAAGCCGACATTCTCACTTCTATTCAATCCACATCTGCTCGCCGCTAATGCTTCGCATCAAATAGAACGCTCCCCTACCACTTTTTCAAGTCCACAGCTTCGGTACAATGTTTAGTCCCGTTCATTTTCGGCGCGCAAGCGCTTGACCAGTGAGCTATTACGCACTCATTCTAGGGTGGCTGCTTCTAGGCAAACCTCCTGGTTGTCTTTGCACTTGCACCTCCTTTCCCACTTAACATTGATTTGGGGACCTTAGCTGGTGGTCTGGGCTGTTTCCCTCTTGACGATGAAGCTTATCCCTCACCGTCTTACTAGTGATAGTACACTTTGGTATTCTGAGTTTGTCTCGATTTGGTACCGGTCTCCCAGCCCGCACCGAAACAGTGCTTTACCCCCAAAGCTTAATATTCACCGCTGCGCCTAAACACATTTCGGGGAGAACCAGCTAGCTCCTGGCTCGATTGGCATTTCACCCCTAACCACACCTCATCCGCTAATTTTTCAACATTAGTCGGTTCGGACCTTCACTTGGTGTTACCCAAGCTTCATCCTGGACATGGTTAGATCGCCAGGGTTCGGGTCTATACATACTGATCAACGCCCTTTTCAGACTCGCTTTCGCTTTGGCTTCGTGCTATCCACTTAACCTACCAGCACATATAACTCGCCGGCTCATTCTTCAACAGGCACGCGGTCATTCGTTTAATCGAACTCCCACTGCTTGTAAGCTGACGGTTTCATGTTCTATTTCACTCCCCTCAACGGGGTTCTTTTCACCTTTCCCTCGCGGTACTTGTTCGCTATCGCTCACGCAGACGTATTTAGCCTTACCACGTGGTCGTGGCTGATTCACATGGAATTTCACGTGCTCCATGCTACTCGGGATTCAGCTAGTATCGTTGAATTTTCGACTAC
>NZ_RSCL01000092.1 GCF_003991905.1 Dulcicalothrix desertica PCC 7102
GTAACCGTTCAGGGGGGGCGCCTGCGTTCGTGGATAAGCGAGAGTTTGGAGCAACTATTTTTAGAGAGCAATTAGGTAGAAGATATTAATTAATTAGGCTGCTTCAGCTAGGTAGGAAGTTCCTTTACAGGAAACGCATAGGCTGACACCTAGATTGCTGCTGTACTGCTCCCGAACAATCTTAAGTAAAGGTGCGCTTGTAAAAATAGTAGCCATAATCTGGTAGTCTATGATTTATGGAACAACTCAGCCCCAGCATTAGAGAGCAAGTATCCCAAGAAGATTGGGAAAAAACTCCAGCCAGCGTCAAAAAACTGGTGGAGTCTATGGCTGATGGCATTGAGAAATTAGAACGACAGGTAACGGGTTTGCTTGAAGTTCAGCAGCATTTATCTGAAAAAGTAAATAAAACATCAAAAAACTCGTCATCGCCACCAAGTAGCGACCCACCAGGATTTGGCGAGAAATCAAAAAAGAAAAAAAGCGGTAAAAAACGGGGAGGTCAGCCTGGTCATGAGGGTAAAAGTAGAGACTTATACCCAGTAGAGAAATGTAGTGAGTCATACGACCACTATCCAACAACATGTACTTGCTGTGGAGAAATTTTAAGCGGAGAAGATACTAACCCGTACCGCCATCAAATAGTTGAGATTCCGCCGATTGAGCCAGAAGTTACAGAACATCGCTTACACCAATTGACCTGCAATAATTGTGGGGCAAGTACTCGTGCAACACTACCTGACCACGTAAACGTAACTGGATATGGAGTCAGAGTTGTTGCGATGGTAGCCTTACTAAGTGGACTGTATCGCAACAGTCATCGCATGGTGCAAAGCGCGCTTGCTGATTTATTTGGCATTTCAATGTCGCTAGGGACGGTAAACAAACTTAGACTTGAAGCCAGCAATGCAGTCGCAACCTGTGTAGAAGAAGCAAAGCTTTACGTCCAACACTCCAAAGTAGTGGGGGCGGATGAAACAGGTTTTAATCAAGGTAATATAGACGGTTGCAACGCGAAAAACCTGTCTGCTTGGCTGTGGGTTGCGGTCACACCACTAGTTTCATTTTTTGAAATCGCCCTGACTCGTGGCGCCGAAGCTGCTAAAAATCTGCTTGGTGAAAACTTTGCCGGTATCTTGAACTCGGACAGATATGCATCCTATAACTGGGTAGATATATCGCGTAGACAATTGTGCTGGGCACATTTGAAACGTGAATTTATCAAAATCTCGGAACGAAGTGGGGTATCTGGAGAAGTAGGAGCCGCACTCGTTAAACAACAAGAAAAATTATTTGAGTTATGGCATCGAGTTCGCGACGGTACTTTGGCTCGTTGTGACTTTATTAAAATAGCTGTCTATATTCGCAGTGAGATCAAAGAATTATTGGAAGAAGCTGCTGATTATCAGATTACATCTATTGAAAAAACACCTCTAGCTAAAACCGTTCGCACTTGTCGCCAATTACTCAAGGTTGAACCTGCGATGTGGCTGTTTGTGACAACAGAAAGTGTGGAACCAACAAATAACGCAGCAGAAAGAGCAATTCGTCCTGCTGTCATATGGCGACGCACCAGCTTTGGTACGCAAACACAGGCTGGAAGTACTTTTTTTGCGCGCATGATGACTGTGGTTACTAGCCTTAAATCTCAGCATCGTAATGTTTTAGAATTTATGGCACAAGCTGTTACTTCTGCTCGCGAAGCAAAAAAACCTCCTTCCTTATTGCCAGAACTAATCTCAGGTAAAGAGAAACAAGATTTTTTAAATGTGGTTTGACTTATAAGACATAATAGCCATATGGCTTATAAAATAAGGATTCTTTTAAACTGCTCGTTTGGTAAGACAAGCAGCCAACCCGCTGCGCTCCGGTTAGTTCCAACGTAAAACATCATTTCTATCTGTATCAGGTTGACTCAGCAAGAGCAACGATTGGTGGTGCCCGCGCTCTAAGGGTTGTTGGCTAGCCCACCCCAATAATGAAACGCCCTTTTTCTAGTGGGAGCGTATACCTTTGCAGTGTCTTGAAGAACGCTCGTTTATTAGTGTTTCTTCGGGAAGCAAATATTGAAATTATAATTAGTTCGACTTCACCCAAGATTGGTTAGATACTACTGTGATGTATTTAGTCTTTGCGCGTGTATGTGAAGCTAATTGTCATTCTTTTTTTAGGTCTTATAATTACTTTTTACGAGCGTTTTTATGGCACCGTGACCCCCCTTGGGGGTCACGAGCTTAAAGTTTTGGGAACTGAACCATACTGCTGCCTGAATCCTTGCTGTTTTGTCGGCGCCCCCTGAACGCTTAC
>NZ_RSCL01000093.1 GCF_003991905.1 Dulcicalothrix desertica PCC 7102
GGGTTCTGGGGCGGGTTCTGGGGCGGGTTCTGGGGCGGGTTTAGATAGATTTTGGGTGTTTTTGCAATCTTGGGTTAACCCGCCCCTACAGGTTGACTGTTCTGGTTTTGATTGGGCTTTTTCTGGTGAAAAAACTGGTATATTATCTTCGGAAATGTCTGCAACTACATTCGATTTAATATCATCTTGCTTAATATGGTTATGATTAATTGTTTTTGCTGATGTACTAACAGCAGTTAATACAGGGATGGTACTACAAATTGTTAATAAGCCGTGATTAATTTTTTTAGACATATTATTGCCGTCCCTCTCTAAACGCAGGAGTTACAGCAAAATTCATTCGTGCCATACTAGAAGGTGCCAACTTAACTAAACGAGACTGACTATTTTTATCAATCCTGTATAAATTCGGCGCCTGAATATAACCAGGTAAACTAGTTAAATCTAAAGTTCCAGTGCGATTACCAGCAATTACATTCGCTACTGAAAAAATTCCATTAGCATCAGTAATAATACGGTTGCCATCATCCATATAAATTACAGCATTAGGAATACCAGGTTCACCATGTTGCTGCTCACCATCAAAATTTTTATCAACAAACACCCGTCCAATCAAAGTACCACAATCAGAAATTAGACCAGAACGAATTTTTAATTGATGACTAGCAGTATTACTCCTTGCACTACCAGCAGTTGCAACTGCTAAATTTCTACCATTCCCACGCATCCCATCTGGAGTAACCGTAGCAGCATAGATAATATTTAATGTACCAGTAGGCGCCAGACTTCCAGCATAAGTCACATAAAAACTACCCTCTGTAGATTTGGCAACAGATATAGGAACTTGAGACGTAGTGTTATTATTAGATAAAGATGCTTGCAAAGATTTAGATTCTAACACCAAACCTAACGGCAACCTATCGGTTAGCGTTATATTCGATGCATTGATATTGCCAACATTGCGAATAGTAATACGGTAAAGTACCGTATCACCAGGTTTGACGACAACTTTATCAGCAGCTTTAGCAATTTGCAACGCTGCTGCTTCTGCACTGAATACTGCACGATTAGTTGCTTGATTTGTTAGATTATCCCCACCAAAAAAAGCTCTATTTTCAATTTCATTTGCAGCAACAGGTTGCAACAAAGTTGTAATCCCAGGAAGCATCAACAATGATACAAAAAAACTACGCCGGAATCGGTTAATAATAAATCTCATATAACATACAGTAGTTGCCAGGAAATAAGCGATGTTGCTTTTTTTGATACTTACATCACTTATTGACTTTTATTCTTTTTTGAAAGGTAAATGCTGTTTAAATGTTGCGGTAGATGAAGTAAACCCGTCTAATATCAATATAATCAGCAAAATATACATTGATAACAGGTTTTTCACTGAATTTTGATGCTGTGGTGCCAAATTATCAGTAAGTACACAGACGTATAAATGCTTAAGTATGTATATACTGTGCGTTCGCTCATTTTTAGAGAGGAAGAGGAATTAATGCCTTGAGGGGAAAGGAATAGGGCAATCAGCGGCTTGGTGCCAAAATCCTATAATCTGTAAGATATATTCTAGTTCATAGATGTGCGTATGGTAGTAAACGAACAGCCCACACATTCCGAGAGGGTTGGTTTAAAACGGCAAAACACCGATTTGGATTGCACCGTTTTGGGCAAGGAACCCTTTTAGGGGTTTATCGTTGGCTTGTATTGTCCCTTATATCTTATGTTTTGGCACACTGGGCTTATTTATCTTATTCAGGCGCCAACTCAGACTTACCTGACGCTTGGTGAAGCCGCAGAAATTGCAGATCCTTACTATATTTCCTCATTTGGTGATTTTACTTCTTTTACAACATATTGAACGCCTGCGAGAACTGTTTTAGAATTAATTCTCACACTGAGATTTTAATGTCTTTTACATTTAAAACCTATACCCAGCTTGGCTTTTACAATCTGCGCTATTCGTGTGGCGTTGCTACTATCTATGTTTAT
>NZ_RSCL01000094.1 GCF_003991905.1 Dulcicalothrix desertica PCC 7102
GTAGCTTTGGGTCCTACGCACGAAGAAGTAATTACGTATGTAGCGCGCGATATGATTCGTTCGTACCGTCAGTTACCTCAGCACCTTTATCAAATACAAACCAAGTTCTATTCAAAGCGCGCGGGGTATCGAAGTAGGTCATATCTTCCAACTAGTCACTAAGTACTCACAAAGCAATGGGCGCCACATTTACCAACGAACGAGGAGAAGAAAAACCCCTTGTTATGGTTGTTACGGTGTGAGAGTTTCCAGACTGGCACAAGCTACAGTCGAACAATCTTACGATCAAGACGGAATAATATTCCCCGTCGCAATCGCACCTTATCATGCCATTATTTGCATACCCAACATCAGCGATGCCAAACAAGTTGAAGATAATGTAAGTAGGTGGGCAGAAATAAAGCACACTTGTTTTCTTCTGGTTAAAAGCGCTAAAGTCAAACTGTGAGAGAATTGCAGCAGTTTGACATTTCGTTACATAGTTGTAAATTTTTCCGTTCACCTACTTAGTAACATCATATAATTATTGTATGCTTGATTATTAGAATTTAGAATGTCAAAACTGATTGAAGGTTTAGAGCGAATTGAAGTATGGCTAAAAATAAATATGCCTAAGCGAGCTTCAGAATTAAGACCGGACTTTCACACGATGATATTAAAGAACAAATTAATGACTTGCAGTTTAACTTACCGGAAGAGATTTATGAATTGTATGGATGGCATAATGGAAATATAGATCAGCTTGTTTTTGAAAATTTTAACTTCTTACCATTAAAAACCGCACTTGCTGCTTATTACGAGTCTTTAGGAGAAATCAGTTACCGAAACATAGTAGAAGCATATTTCTTTGAGAAAAGCTTTCCTGTTTTTCAGTTGTGGTCTGACAGTAGCGTTCTTCTTTGCGTTATTTGTGACGCTTCTAATGATTATCCTATACGGATGATTGATATATCTTGCAAAGACTATTCGTTTCTCTACCGTAATTTAACAGACTTAATTTTGCACGTAGCCGAGTGGTATGAATCAGCACAGTACTACGACGATGCTCAAACTACTTTCCAACTAGATTCTAAATATTTGATACAAATATAAATCAGCAACGGAACAAGCTTATTTATAGGGACGAATCTAGTGAACAAAACAGCTTGATGCCTTCCTACATGAGCGAGCGCAGTGATAATTCTTCACGAAGAATACGGCGTAGATCCTCTTGGGTGAGAGGTTGATCGGAAGGAGACTGGAGATATTTCTTTAAAACCTCATTAATTAGAGTCTGATAACCCATGCCAGCTATTTCAGCTTGTTCTCGAAATTGATCTAGTATTTCATCATCTAGGTAAATAGTAATGCGTGTTTTTCCTTGAGAAGGAATTACCGCTCCTCGTTTTCCCTTAGAAAAATCATATTCCTTCCTCATAAGCTTTTATCTCCTGTTTTGTGGCGTGACGAGCAGAAATCAGTCGAATCACCTCATCGCGTAATGTATAAACAACGACCAGTAGTAAGCCAGCGTTTCCTATCCCCACTGCAATGAAACGTTCTTCAGTAATTGAATCTGGATCGAGATCGTGAATGGCAAGGGGATCGAAAAATACCATTTCAGCTTCTGCAAAGGAAACACCATGCTTTTGCCAATTGGTTTTTGCTTTTTTCGGGTCATATTCAAAAGTCATACATACATTATATGTATGGCAGAAGGACTCGTCAAGATTCAGATGAGAAAATCGCACTTTATCAACTCGACTACCGGAGCAAGCGCATTCCTTAATAAGACTTAATAAAGAATTTTTTACCACAGAGGCTATTAGGGCGCAGAGAGATAAAATAGGCTTTTACTGGGTGTTTGGTGTCCAGTTTGATTTGTTTGATTTAAACTTAACCGAGAAAGTGATTATTTAGTACAGGAAAGGGACAACGATGCGACTGTCACAAATGTTATTCGTCACGCTTAGAGATGACCCAGCGGATGCTGAGATTCCTAGTCATAA
>NZ_RSCL01000095.1 GCF_003991905.1 Dulcicalothrix desertica PCC 7102
CTCAATGCCCAATAGCATTGCGTACAATAAAGTAACAAATTATCAAACTTAAGTAGAATAAGAGTTTCAAGCCTTAATTTCCGAAAATACAGCTATCTCGGCTCAACCTCTCTTAGCGCTGTTGTGTAGTATTTATACCACAGGTTTACATAAAATAACAATTCAAGGGTCTTTCTTACTGTTGTTGTTGTGTATAGTTTATAATGAGGGGTTTATAACAGAACTTCGTACAAATTCCTCACGCTCAACTCATCGACATGTTGACCTATAAGGGCGCTATGAAAGGAATTCAGGTCATTATTCAAGAAGAATCTTACACGTCCTCTTTTAGTTTTTTGGACTCGGATTTTATTCCGGTATATGGTAACAAACCTTTTAATTGGGAACCATCTGGTAAACGAGTAAAAAGAGGTCTTTATGTTACTAGTACTGCTTGGCGGAAATAAACCCACCATTACGAGCCTTGAAAAAATCTCCATTCGCTAGGTTTGAAAATGGTAGACGTATTTACGCCGCACGGTACTAGTAATGGTATAGCTCTTAATGCCGATATTAACGGCGCATTATGTCGCCTACAATGTTTAATAAGAGATAAGGCAGTTATAACATTTTAGTCAAAGCATTTCCCAATGCCTTCTCCTTCGGAGACACTAGCGTGAACGGGATAGGGGATAGAGAGGTGTTAGTTACCCCTAGGAAGGTAAATTTAGAAGGTCATGCGCCCTTAATGGTGATTCCCTTCTAAGTAAGGATTCAATTCCAATCCTTCTACAAGGTTTTGCGAAGAAGTAGAAGTTATCTATTATAGAAAACTACGTCTGACTATATTTGACTATACAAAACCGAACTATTTATTAACGTCTACCGAACATCATTGTCCAGTAAAGTACATTATTTCTGCCACGAGCTAAACCAAGACCCGCCTCGTTATAATTGGGGTTCATAATATTTTTACAATGTCCAGGACTTTTTAACCATGCTTGAACAACAGATCTGGAAGATTTTTGGCCAGCAGCCACATTTTCAGCAATACCTCTCCATCTATATCCTGCTCGAGTAGCGCGATCGCTCATAGAACTACCATTAGAACCTGTATGACTCATTTTTCTTGTTCTAGCCATATCTGTACTATGTGACTGTGAAGCATTCATTAAGCTACCATTGCGATTCAATAAACCAGCAGCACCAAATCTCTGATTACCACACACACGTCCTTGAGACCTAGCTTGATTAACTAGTTGAATTACTTCGTTTGCACTATTAGCATGAGCTTGTTGTGCAATACCAACATTAAGCAGAAGAATAGCAGCAGATAGCAAACCTGTTTTTATTGTGAAGTTAGTCATGTTTTTTTTCATAGATAAACAAGAAAGAGCGGAAATAGCTAACATAGCGGTGCTAGCAACCTTATAGGTTACGAAATTAGATTTCATTCCTTTAAATCAAATGTTTTAACGGTACAGAAGAAGCGCTCAAAGACGAAGTTGTTCGCCAATGAGCTCCCGCACCAACCCCTCAACTCTGTATATGTAATGGCGTTCACGCTCTGCGCGCGGAAACATTTCTCAAGTACGGCAATTAGTCGGAATGCGGGCACTAATGGCGAATCCGCTTTCTTGAAATTATTGACTTACCAATTAAAACGCGCCGG
>NZ_RSCL01000096.1 GCF_003991905.1 Dulcicalothrix desertica PCC 7102
AGGGGTAAAAGTAGCGAAGCTGTCACCAGCCGCCATGCGACGGCTGTAACCTATACCCAAACTGGATAAGGGCAAAAATTTTTCACTTTACGCAGCATCTAATTCTAACCGCTCGTTCATATTCAAGTGAAAAGTTCCGTAGGGATTAACGTGCTTCCAAATCAATGGTGTGAGCGCCCTTAAGTCCTCATGCGTCATTCGTTTCATCCACACTGGGTCAGCCAAAACCTTTTGAATCATTAATGTGTTTATATATACCAAGCACATCTGTAGTAAATGCAAACACAGAACTGACAACTCCTGCTCATCTAAGCGGTTTGTTGCGATTTCGCTGTTTTTACCGTAGAAAATAAAAGTATTGGCGCCGTTCCACTGTTCTACAACATTTAATCCCTCATGAATTTCTCGGCGTAAAGCTTCTGAATGCAAGTAATGACAAAGAAAGATAGTTTTTACTGCTTTACCTAACTCGTTAAGTGCTTTATGCGTTGGATGTTGGACAGTTGAGCGACTAAAACGCTTTAAAATATTGTCCGCCTCTGTTGTACCTAAGCGCAGCGCTGTAGCATATTTTATCATCTGGTCGTATTGCTGACGGATGAGTTCCCAGTCAATAGCTGATTTTAGGATGGGTTGTAGGTTTGGATAGTCTTGTTTTTGTTCGGCGAATGGTAAGGATAATTTTTTATCGCCGATTCGCTTGATACGAGGCATTAAGTCAAAACCCAATAGTCGGCAGAATGCATAAGCAATCTCGTTTTGACCGTGAGTATCGACATAGTTTTTCTTTACCTCCATATCGGTACAATGACGCAATAAACCTTGAATCATTGCTCCAACTTCACTACTCGAACAAGTTTTTAATTGAGAATAAATACACGCAGACTTTTTCTCAACATGCCAATAAATCATGACTCCGCGACCACCGTAACGAATATGCCATTCAGTCATTAGGTTTTGGTCCCATGAACCAAACTTCTTCGAGTCACTGGCACAGGCTGTTGTCCCCTCTCCCCAAATAGATTTTTTTCTAACCGCTAAAGTTGCATTTACTACCTCAGCAATTGCATTACGTAGATGTTCACGATGTATATAGTGTTTTTTGAAGTAACGCAGGTCAGTTTCATTATCACTGACACCAGAACAAACGCGCGACAGTCCAGTATTCGTGCCTAGGCCGTACAAACATAGTAATGCCCGTCGTTGTAGTACATCTCGACTCAGGTTAGAACGTACACCAGTATTCTTAAACTGATTCGTAAAATCAATTCGTAAATCTGCTTCTTTGAACATATCCAGCAAGCTAGTCATTTGCCAACGCTGGTTTATTTCTCGTTTTAATTGTGCTAACTGTGGTGGTTCTGCTTGTGCATCAAGAGGAGTAAGACAAATCCAACCATTTTTTTTCTTGAGAATTTTGACTTTGGAATTATTAGGCATTCCTCTGTCCAACTGAGTTAAAGCATCAGTCATTTCCTGTTGAAGTTTAGCAATAA
>NZ_RSCL01000098.1 GCF_003991905.1 Dulcicalothrix desertica PCC 7102
GGGGTAAAAGTAGCAAAGCTGTCACCAGCCGCCACACGACGGCTGTAATCATTATCATAACTGAATTTCAGGAAAATTTTCAATTATTAGCACTATCAAATTCCAAGCCCCAACCATATAAAACTGGTAAAAGAAGATGTAGCGTTTAATACACTAATACTTACTATTAGGCAGGAACGTGCCAAAACGGGTTTCGGGTTTATTATACGCGCTCGGAATAAAGACAAGTATTAAAAACTTTGCCAGACATGAGCTTTAGCCAACTTGAAATTTTATTTTTTAGTTCTGAATAGGAGTTTTCCTCTTCGCAGTGTGAGCTATCTTTGTATATGTTGTCTGATGCAAAAGGCAAATTATGAAAGTCAAAGAATTGTTGGAAAGGTATGAGAAAGGGGAACGCAACTTCGCCCTTATTAAATTGTGGGAGACAGATTTGTCTGGCATTAACCTTAGTGGCGCTGACCTAAGTGGTACTAGGCTGGAAGAATTCGAGATATCTGGCGCCATCTTGATAGGTGTTAATTTTTGGAATACTTATTTGACTGATTCCTGTCTTGATGGTGCCAATTTGACTAGAGCCAATCTCAAGGGGACTCATCTGCTTGGTACTAAGTTCAACAATGCTAACTTGACTGAAGTCGATTTGAGAGAAGCTAGGTTTGGTAGTAACACCCGTTTCCGTAGAGCTAATTTGACTGGAGCCAATCTTGAAGGTGTCGATTTTATGGATACCAGTCTGCGAGAGGCTAATTTGACTGGAGCTAATCTTGAAGGAGCTAATCTTAGCAGGGCTTTTTTCTACAATACCATTATGCCAGATGGAAGTATTAGAAGTAGCAACATGTAAGTTTATGCCTATATTTGTCAGAAAACGAGCTTCGCTCCTAATTAGGATAAAAAAGAAGAAGCTATTACTTTCTCCGCCATATTAAGCTTGAAATCCTTGTTCTGATAGGGTTTGAGAAAAAATTACTGATTTTATTTACCTAATATCACAAATATTGACATTACACATTAAAAGATATCCTAAAATCAACCGTCACTACGAATACTGCCGTCAGGCATGATAGTATTGTGGAAAATAGTACCTTCAATATAGGATACTTTCCGCACGGCATCATAATTTAACAAAGTAATATTCAACGAAGACCCTAAGAAGTTTACTTCTTGCAAATTAGCTCCACGGAAATCAACATAGACGATGTTAGCTTTAGTAAAATTGGCTTGAATAAGGTTAGTATCTCGAAAATCAACCTCAATAAGTTGAGATGAGTTAAATT
>NZ_RSCL01000099.1 GCF_003991905.1 Dulcicalothrix desertica PCC 7102
CTAGTAGTCCGTGTCATTAGTTTTGGGGTGTTGTGCTATACTTTTAAATATATAACAACACAACTAAAAAATACAAGCATATGAGCCTTCGGTGCCGCTTGCTTATATTATAAGATCAACTGGGTGCATGAATAAAAAACATAAAGTGAATCTAAGCGACGACCAACGAGTACAGCTACTTGATTTTGTCAAAAAAGGTAAGGCTGGCGCCAGGGAAATTCGCCGCGCGCACACGCTACTAATGGCGGATTCCGGTAGTACAGACGAGGCGATTGCAAGAACTCTACATACATCTATAAATACAGTCTCTAGGACTCGTCAACAGTTTTGTGAAGAAAATTTAGAATCAACATTATCTGAACGTCCACGTAGCGGAAAACCGTCATTAGTTACGGATACTCTAGAAGCTTATTTAATTGCAACAACTTGTAGTAAGGCGCCAGAAGGCAGTGGATGCTGGACACTGAAAATGTTAGCCGACCGAATGGTTAGCTTAGAAATCATAGACACCATAAGTACATCGACAATTAGTCGCACACTTAGAAACATTGATTTAAAACCTTGGCTTATTGAGCAATGGTGTATACCACAGTTGAGTTCAGAATACGTATACAAAATGGAAGACGTTCTAGATGTTTACGCGCAACCGCCAGACGCGCGGCGCCCATTAGTTTGCTTTGATGAAAGATTATGCTTGTTAATTGAGAACGTTCATGAACCAATACCTCCCAAGCCTAAAACAGAAGACAAACCAGGACAAAAAGAAAAAATAGATTACGAATACGAAAGAAACGGAACCTGTAATTTGTTTGCGTTTTTGGCGCCACACTTAGGTTGGAGACATGTTAAAGTTACCGACCGCCGCACAAAAGTAGATTTTGCTTACTGCATGAAAGAGTTGGTAGATGTTCATTTTCCAGAAGCGGATGTAATCAAATTGGTGATGGATAATTTAAATACCCATACAATCGGCGCTTTATATGAAGTCTTTGAACCAGCAGAAGCCAGAAGGATTGCCCAAAAACTAGAGATACACCATACACCGAAACATGGTAGCTGGTTAAATATGGTTGAATCTGAGTTATCAGTACTAGTGCGCCAGTGTTTAAATCGAAGATTACCAAATATTGAAACATTAAAAAAAGAAGTCTCTATTTGGGAAGAGAATCGTAATGAAAATCAGGTTCGTGTTAACTGGCGCTTCCGAAAAGAGGACGCTAGAATTAAGCTCAAAAGGGTTTATCCTACACCCCAAAACTAATGACATGGAACACTA
>NZ_RSCL01000100.1 GCF_003991905.1 Dulcicalothrix desertica PCC 7102
TTAAGAGCCACATAGACGTGTAGTAAGCGGTTATAGAGATTTGGAGTCTTTGTTCGCTCGCATAGGACGACTAAGCAGGGATTTTCTGCCTATAACGTTATAGGCAACTATAGTTGTTAAAAAATGATGCATGTTGAAAATGAAGAGCGAAGCTGTAATTATGTTTTGGCTTCAGCACAGCTACGACGAAAGGCGCCACTGACAAATTAAAGACAATTTGGTTTATCACTGCTTAAAATGTTAGTATTCAAAAAATGTAGAGATATGCCCAAAAGAGTTAGTGATGTATTTGAGGTTGATGCTGTCGAACTAAGAAAGCACAATGTTTTTAACGGATTCATTGAGATAGACTCAAAGTTTTACGTGGATCCAAGGCTGCTAGAAAAAACTTCTGTTGATGAACTAAAAAATTCGTATGAAAAAGTTACGAGCTACTTTGATGATGTGCTAGAGGATGTATTGAATGTTATTGAGGGAAAGGGGAAATTTGAGGCAATAGTTGAAAAACTTACGTTTTCTGAAATTCCGCTTGCAGGCTTAGGATATTCAATTAATCATAATGGGGGTAAAGGAATTGGAGCCAAGCTAGCAAATAATTTGTCTCTTACTGTTGTAGAGCTTGTCAGGCAAGGAATACTAGACCCGGTGATTTTTGAGCTTACTGGACTTTTTGAACAAGGTTTTGGTTCAGATAGAATCAGCGATATGGTAATTCGTATATTACTTCCTGAGTTAGCTCGATTTTCTCGCGGAGTTGCTGAATCCTTGAATCTACCAAAAGCTCCTGGTCCAACAGTGATAGGCGGTCAGTGTTTTTTTGGTTTACCTTGCTACTCAACTTACGGTGTTCTTCTAGTACCGCAAGATATACTCACTTCTCTTCCACTTGCTTATTCATGGACAGGTGCAGATTATATAAAATTTCATAACGAAGAGCTTAGAAAATATGTAAATCAAATAATTGGTAAATTGTGGTTTGATTCCCCAACATGGAAGGAGGTTGTCAGGAATAAAGATAAGTTTAAAAGGCTTATTCTCGAAAAGCCTGAATTAATGAAAGACCTGCTCAATCGGTACAAAGAAAAATCTGCAAGTCCATATGATTTCACAAAAGACCCAAAAGGTGAGTTTAGATGGCATGACAGCGCCAAAGATTATGCTACTCGGTTTCCTCTGAATCTTAGAGATTTAAAGGACGAATCCAATGAGAAAATTTTAGATGCTATATGCAAACACTTCTC
>NZ_RSCL01000101.1 GCF_003991905.1 Dulcicalothrix desertica PCC 7102
TAAGTAAGTCGGCGCCAAAATTCCTAACTATGTAACGAAAAGTTAATAAGAGACGTTAGAGTTAAATTTTACACGCTGTGTACTGTAGTTCCCTCTGTTTCCCCTGGCTTCAATGCCATCAATCACGGCGTAAGCAAGTTCTAGTTCGTCGTCAAACATTTTTCCTGCTAATTCATCCTTTTTTAGGTGTTGCCATTCCAATTCAATCGGGTTCATTTCTGAACAATATTTAGGTAGAAAGAAAATGTATAAGCCTTGTTTTTCCCACTTTGACCACAATTGCTGAACTTCCTTACATCGATGTATTGGCCCATTATCTTGAACAATGACTCTCATACGACCAGATTTTTCTGCCTCTGCGGCTTCTTGTTCCATCATTTCAATGTATGATTTACGACCAACACCCCCAATAACAAGACCGTAGACAAAACTAATTAACGGTTGTAAAAAGCCAATGATGCCTAATCTCCGACCACGGCGCCCAGTTTGTTCTAAACGTTTTTGTTCGCCTCTGAAATAATACGTATAACCAGGTTCACTCCATGCACATAAACCTGATTCATCTAAGTATTTCAAATCTATTTCTCCGATCGCAGCAGACAATTCCAGCATTTCTAAGTCTGATTGTTTATTCGCTCGAACTACCGGGTCTTGCTTACCTTTGTGGCTTTTTCTACCTCGCTTCCATATGATCCCCTTTTTTTGAGTACCCGTCTTAATCTGTCGGGACTCATTTTAATTGAACGTTCGTTTTCTAACTTCGATGCTAATTGGTTGCTGTTATATGTACGTGGTTCTTGCTTAAGACATTGTTCTAAAAACAACATATCTTCTTCTAGCGCCATTTTGTCTTCCCACCTCTACCTGGTAATTCCCAAAGCCCTTCTGTGCCTGATTTTTTCCACCTATGTAACACTTCTCTCACTGTTTGAGCAGTCCATTTAAAATGTCCTGCTATTTTTTCTACGTACCACCCATGTGCATTTAATCTAATTACCTCTGCTCGGTCTTTGACTTTTTGTGGTACATTTGTAGCCCTAAGTTTTAAAAGGGTTTCGTCTTGCTCACGAGTTAAGAATACTCTCAAACGGGCGCCCATAGCTGTGTTACCTCATGTAGATGCATTTCCGTATTTATATATCTTTACATAGTTTGGTTTATTGGCGCCGACTTACTTA
>NZ_RSCL01000102.1 GCF_003991905.1 Dulcicalothrix desertica PCC 7102
ATTACATCCGGATAACGTCCGTTTTCTTGCCAAACTACCCAACCTTGACGCTCTTTAGTTCCGTCAATATCAAGCGTCACGAAGAAATCTGGACCCCTGAAATCTCGATTCATTGCTTGCGTGCTGCTGTAATAAACATACATATTACCCCCTGCGAAGAAATCATTGCGGTCAGCCCAAAGCTGCAACAATGACCGAATTAGGGTGTTCATGGCGATGCGATGGCGATTACTTTCCAAGGGTTCCCCGTCGTCAAATATCAAATCCGTGGGTGGCATTGGTGGTTGCCAGTCCACAGATTCTTGCAAAACTTCTACAGTTTGTTCAGTTACAGCGGTTTCTGGTGCCATTTGTTTATCTGCCTCCTTCGGAGTACACATGTTTGTTATTATCTCGCAGAAGCTTAATATTTAACGTTTTTACCCGTATAGTTCAAAATTATTAACATGAATATTAGTAATACTTTTGCCTCTATTACCAGGATAATTAAATCATTTGCAAGTCGCTTGCAGTTGTTTTTGTACTCTATAATTTTGATTATTTAAAGCATTAGTAAATAAAGTAAAAAATTAAATCCCCTCAATAGATAACTTTTTTGAGGGGACTTTAATTAAGTTATAAATTTAAACTTCTTCTCCAAGCTCTCGTAATCTTGCAGCAAGACGTTCCGCACGCTGGCGTTCAGCCTCAGCCCTTTGAGCTTCAGCCTCAGCCCTTTGAGCTTCAGCCTCAGCCCTTTGAGCTTCAGCCTCAGCCCTTTGAGTTTCAGCCTCAGCCCTTTGAGTTTCAGCATCTGCTTTTTGAGCTTCGCTATCGGCACGCTGTTTTTCCGCTTCTTCTGGTAAAAGCACTAAATTACCAGTTTCATCATAAAAGCGTAGCCAGTCAGCAGTTTCTCGGTCAATAGTACCTTGGTGTGTACCAAGCCATAGCCCTAAAGCATCAGACCATAGCCAACCTCTACTATCAGGTGTAATAGGTTCATATTTTTGAGAAGCATTCAAACGCCACCCTTGAAGTGAGTTATTGTCAAACGGGTCATAAATATAGTAGTTGCGTGTACGAAAAACTTTTTCGTAAAGTTCTTTCTTTACACCTTTATCTACTTTTGCTGTGCTTTCCGATAGCAACTCAAC
>NZ_RSCL01000103.1 GCF_003991905.1 Dulcicalothrix desertica PCC 7102
TTAACTTTCTTAAGTCTCGTTATCCCGATGCAGAAATTATCACCGACATTGGAAGCGGACTCAACTTCAAACGAAAAGGTCTTCAAGCCTTACTGGACAGAGTTCTCTCAAACACTATCAAACTTGTTGTCGTTGCCCACAAAGATAGGCTTTGCCGTTTTGGGTTCGATATTATCTCATGGCTCTGTACTAGGCAGCAGACTGAAATACTGGTTCTCGACCAAAAAAACCTCAGCCCAGAACGAGAAATGGTCGAGGATATTCTTGCCATCGTCCACGTCTTCAGTTGTAGATTGTACGGACTTAGAAAGTACAAAAAACAAATTACTCTTGACAGTGAGTTACCGAGTATACCCAAGTAAAGAACTTGCTGTTATTTGGAAAAAATGGGTAGCCGCAGTCCGTAAAATTTACAACATTTCTATTGCTTACCTTAACCAAAATCAAGGTTTTGAAAAGCTCGGAAACAAGGGAGGTAAGATGGGTTTTAGAACTATGCTTAAAGCTTCCGGTTTAATTCCGCAATGGTGTAACGAATTGAACGTATCTAAAATACTAGATAATGCATCAATGGATGCTTACTCATCTTGGTCTCTTACTGCAAGAAACCCTAACTTTATTGGTAAGGGTAAAAACAAGAAACCACATCCTCAAGCAGGATTAAAAATAGCTAAGTTCCGCAGTGTTCGTGACCAAAAGTTAACAATTCAATTTGACCCGACTGCTTACAAAAATGGTAGATGGATGGTATCAACCACCAAAGCATCTACCTAAACCAGAATTCAAGGGTCAAAATTTTTGCATACTAACTGATGGTTCCACGGAATTAACCTATAACAAGGGTCGTTGGTTTGCTCACTTCCCTGTAGAATGCGAGCAGAGGAAGACAGTTACAAACAAAGTTATTGCCTTAGACCCAGGTGTTAGAACTTTTATAACAGGCTTTGATGGTAGTGATTTCTCGGAGTTTGGAAACGGGGATTTTAATAAAATTGCTAAACTTTGCTCCCATCTCGACAAGCTAAAATCAAGACATGATAAATCTGTTGGTCGTAATTTTAAACGACTAAGATATAAGTTAAGACAGG
>NZ_RSCL01000104.1 GCF_003991905.1 Dulcicalothrix desertica PCC 7102
ACTCATATCTTGCACCTACCGCATAAACCCATAAATTCAAAATAAAAACTGTAAAATTGCAACAGTAGATAAATAGCTTGACTACAGTGGACTAAAGTGTTTAAAAATGCTCTAAAAACGTAATATTACTTAGGTAGCTAAAAAAATTGCTCTTGCGCTCTTGATGCAATCACATGTGGAAATTTGCTTATTTGACCCAAAACGTGAGAAAAAGGGCGTGAAGTATATTTTAAAAAAGCAAGACAAATGCTTGCCAACGCCCAAGATTTAGTCTACAACCTTAAAGAATTAATGCCCACTGTTTACCAGAAAGAAAACCTGGAAGCTTTGCTGGGTCTGTTCTTGGAGGCTAATGGTCATGCTCTACCCGAACACTCGCAAACAAAATCGGCAAGCGCTCTCTCGCGATTTTTAAACATCAATCCTTGGTCAACACGAGATTTAATTCGTACTGTTCGTCAAGGCGCCTTACAACAAGTTTTGTCAGAGTCGGCGAAAGGACGCAAGCCTTTTTTACAGGTGATTATTGACCTAACGACCCTGGAGAAATGTGGTAAATTTAAAGAATTTGAGCATTTAATCTCAGTTTATAATGGCAAACGTGGGCTGCATTTGGTGGTGATTTATCTGGTTGTTGGAAAGTGGCGAATTCCTTGGAGTTTCCGCGTTTGGAGAGGTAAAGGCACTCCCTCTCCTGCACAGCTAGGATTAAAACTGGTTCAACATTTACCCAAATCGTTAAAATTAAACTTCAATGTGATGATTTTAGCTGATACAGCTTTTGGCAGCATTGAATTCATCCACGGCATACGAAAGTTAAAATACCATGCCATTACAGGTATATCTGTAAGTCGTAAGCTAACGGATGGAAGAGTTTTAAAACATCTCCATCAACAAGGGCAGCAAGTACGCTTAGTCGGTTTAAAATTCACCGTTACAGTCGCTTGGTACTATCTCAAACGTTCCAACGGCAGGCTTGAAAAAAGATGTGTTTTATCC
>NZ_RSCL01000105.1 GCF_003991905.1 Dulcicalothrix desertica PCC 7102
AGTATTGTAGTAAATCTTGATTAACTTTTTGACAATCAAACTCGTTTCGGTAAACCTTAAGCCAGGTCACCATTTCCTGTAATTCCTCCGTATCGATGTCAAGTTTTTTGCTCATCTTAATCGAATCAAAGCATTCAATCACATCCATAATTGAAAATTCTTCCAATTTTTCCATAAAGCCCCAAGGTCCACCACAGTTTTCAGGAGGACAAACGCCCCCTCCAGCAGTGCATACAGGATAAACTTTGTTTTGCTTTAATACCTTTATTGCTTCGACTCTGATTTGGTGGCGCCACCAATGACGCCATGTACCCATTACTGGGTTGATACTGAAGTCGTACTCGTATAAAAACTTTTCTTTCTCCCTAAAACCAAATATTGCAAGTTTGACCTCTGATGCTTGGTCACTAAACATAGTTCCACCTATTTGTGAAACTCCGTACTCCTTGCCGTGAATGATGAAATGGTGGAGGTGAATATCTGACCACCCCATTGCTAGCTGAACGGTGTAGTGCAAATTTTCTATTGTGCTATCGCTCCTAACAAGTACCCGCCTCCAAATTGTTGGGCTGATACCGAGTAGTAATATTTTTAACTGGTAAACGACTGGTTCAGATGAATTAGACATTGCGTTATTTTACCGCATTATTTAACCCAGCTCCCCTGAAATTTTTCGCTCTC
>NZ_RSCL01000106.1 GCF_003991905.1 Dulcicalothrix desertica PCC 7102
TACCCAACTTGTTCGTTCGTAATCACTACTTTAGTAGTGTAAAAAAAACAACAAGAAGGTCATTACCTAGGTCGAGAGAGGATTGGCTTTGGCTTCAAACTATTATCCGATTCGGATTAATTAAAAATTAAGCATATATACAGTCAGCAACTATAGTTATTAAGATAACTAAGCCTGCTGGATGTATTTCCAGTAAGAACCTTGAAAACTGCATAGTGACGCAAATTGTAGGCAGTAACCGTGTGAAGTGTAATTACTAAGTTACGAGAATCACACGGGTATTGAATTACAAACAATCCTTTGAATTAATTTGAATTGGTCAAGCGAATAAGGGCTGACGGTGGATACCTAGGCACGCAGCGGCGATGAAGGACGTGGTTACCGACGATATGCTCCGGGGAGTTGGAAGCAAACTTTGAGCCGGAGATTTCCGAATGGGGCAACCCGATATACTACTTGTTGAACACATAGACAAGTCAGAGCCAACCCAGCGAATTGAAACATCTTAGTAGCTGGAGGAAAAGAAATCAAACGAGATTCCCTTAGTAGTGGTGAGCGAAGGGGGAAGAGCCTAAACCAAATTGCTTGCAATTTGGGGTAGTGGGACAGCAACATGGAATCGAGCGATTAGACGAAGCATTTAATCGATGCACCAAAGAAAGTAAAAGTCT
>NZ_RSCL01000107.1 GCF_003991905.1 Dulcicalothrix desertica PCC 7102
GTACCACATCAAGCTTCAGAAACCTTACCATTACAGCAAGCTTCAAACCAAAACACGGGAGCTGACTGTACCAAATATAGAACAACCGCACCAGTTTCCGAGCAACCAGTACCACATCAAGCTTCAGAAACCTTACCATTACAAACAAGCTTCAAACCAAAACACGGGAGCTGCTGTACCAAATATAGAAACAACCGCACCAGTTTCCGAGCAACCAGTACCACATCAGCTTCAGAACCCTGTACGATTACAGCAAGCTTCAAACCAAAACACAAAAGCGACTGTACCAAATTTAGAGACAACCGCACCAGTTTCCGAGCAACCAGTACCACATCAAGCTTCAGAAACCTTACCATTACAACAAGCTTCAAACCAAAACACAAAAGCGACTGTACCAAATATAGAAACAACCGCACCAGTTTCCGAGCAACCAGTACCACATCAGCTTCAGAACCCTTACGATTACAACAAGCTTCAAACCAAAACACAAAAGCGACTGTACCAAATTTAGAGACAACCGCACCAGTTTCCGAGCAACCAGTACCACATCAAGCTTCAGAAACCTTACCATTACAACAAGCTTCAAACCAAAACACAAAAGCGACTGTACCAAATTTAGAGACAACCGCACCAGTTTCCGAGCAACCAG
>NZ_RSCL01000108.1 GCF_003991905.1 Dulcicalothrix desertica PCC 7102
CTTGACCAATTCAAATTAATTCAAAGGATTGTTTGTAATTCAATACCCGTGTGATTCTCGTAATAATTACTTTAGTAATTACACTTCACACGCTTACTGCCTACAATTTGCGTCACTATGCAGTTTTCAAGGTTCTTACTGGATATACATCCAGCAGGCTTAGTTATATTACTAACTATAGTTGCTGAACTTTACAATACAATCATACTAACATTTATTTTTGCTTTTTTCAATAAATGTTATCTAAATGTGGAGGTTAGCGGACTCGAACCGCTGACATCCTGCTTGCAAAGCAGGCGCTCTACCAACTGAGCTAAACCCCCAAAATGTGGGCCATCCTGGACTCGAACCAGGGACCTCACCCTTATCAGGGGTGCGCTCTAACCACCTGAGCTAATAGCCCAAACAGGAACCAAATAATACAGTTTGATAGCCACATTGCATTAACAACCGACCTAGGAATGACACTATTTTGGATTTTTGATTTCCGATTTGGGATTTTATTTTTATTCAATCTAAAATCCAAAATCGACAATCCAAAATGGGTAGGTCTCCCTAAAAAGGAGGTGATCCAGCCACACCTTCCGGTACGGCTACCTTGTTACGACTTCACCCCAGTCAC
>NZ_RSCL01000109.1 GCF_003991905.1 Dulcicalothrix desertica PCC 7102
CTTTTACATTTAAAACCTATACCCAGCTTGGCTTTTACAATCTGCGCTATTCGTGTGGCGTTGCTACTATCTATGTTTATAGTGGTTCTGCGTAGATGCATAAAATAATTTTGATTACCCTATAAGTAAAAAGAACGCTTTCTTCAAGCGTTCCCACATCTGAAATTAAATTCAACTCTTTAGGAGTAAAATCATGTTTAACTTTAACAAACAACTAGCGACTGTAGCAATTTTAACTGTGGCTTCGGTGAGTGGAACAATGTTAACAGCAAATCATGCATCCGCCCAATCTAATAATGGATGTACAGGTGCGGTCAAAAGGATTGAACTCAGGAACGCGCAGAATCAAAAAGTTTTTTGCAGCCAGCGTGGTGTTAGAAATGTGGGTAAGCTGGGCAAACAAGTTACAAGAGTTAGTGTTAGTGGTGGAAAATGGAAATTTTACACAGGTAAAAACTTTACAGGTCAATCTGTGACTGTTAGTGGTGAAACTACTCGAAATCTTAACTTGAGAGGAGGAGTTTCATCTTTTAAAGCTGTTCGTTAATCCTGAGTCTGCTATACTTTTGGCTGCGTCTACTAGTCCTTACTGG
>NZ_RSCL01000110.1 GCF_003991905.1 Dulcicalothrix desertica PCC 7102
CCATCTCGACAAGCTAAAATCAAGACATGATAAATCTGTTGGTCGTAATTTTAAACGACTAAGATATAAGTTAAGACAGGCTATGGAAAGAATTAGAACAAGGATTAAAAATCTACGTTCTGAGTGCCATAAACAAGTAGCTTCTTATCTTGCCAAAAACTACGACGTAATTGTGCTTCCAACTTTTGAAACTTCTGAAATGGTTGTTAAGAAGAAAAGGAAGTTAAAAAACAAAACAGCACGAGCAATGATGACTTGGGCGTTCTATCAGTTTTCTCAAACCTTAGAACATTTGTGTAACCGCTACGGTTCCAAATTGGTAAGAATAACTGAAGAATATACTTCAAAGACCTGCACTAAATGCGGTCATGTTCATAGAAAACTAGGTAGTTCTAAGAACTTTAAATGCCCAAATTGCGGTTATGAAATTGACCGAGATTTTAATGGAGCCGTGGGGATTTTCCTCAAGGCGATGTGGGATACCACCTTCACTGACTCTGTTGGTGATGTTGTACTAAACATTGAGAATGTCTTAGATGTTCAAAAATGTCCAGGTTAAAAGTATCAG